>CAWJKZ010000001.1:0-18291 GCA_963843575.1 uncultured Acidobacteriota bacterium
GCTCTAGTCCCAGCCGCGCGCGCGACCCGCACCCCCCCCTCGCTCAGGCAGGGGACGGACCAGAGCAAAGATCTTAAATTCAATAGTTTAACTGGATTTCAAGCCTGAAAAGGGGCCTTATTTTGGATTTTTGGGGCCCATTTTGAGAAATAGGGAGTGCTGGGCCAGCCCCACCGTCTTATTTCAATAAAATCCGGGCAAAAAATCGGAATAAGGCCCCTTTTGGTGGCATAATTTTCTATAATCATATGGAAAATAAAGAGTAGCCCAGGTCCGTCCCCATCGGAGGGGGTGCGCTTTGAGGAGCTGCACGGAGTCATACTCGCTCTCGCCTCGGTGTTTTTGTGTTCCAGTCCCAGGCTTGCATCGCCCGACGCAGCCCCCGGCAAGACGACGTCCATCAAACTGGAACCGGGAGAGGTGTGGTGGGGCGGAGCGGTCAACGAGGGTCACAAAATGCCGTTCGGCCGCGAGCCATACACGATCGACCTCTATGGCTCCAGCTATGGCAACCAGTGCGCCCCCCTGCTGGTGTCGACCAGGGGACGCTTCGTGTGGAGCGAAAAGCCCTACCGCTTTCAATTCCGCAACGGCAACCTGACCATCTCCTCCCCCCACGGGACCGTGGCGGTGGAGAAGGCGGGGAACACCCTCGCCGACGCCTACCGCTCGGCCGCGAAGAGGTATTTCCCGCCGAGCGGGAAAATGCCGGATCCTCTCCTGATTGAACGCCCCCAGTTCAACACCTGGATCGAGCTGGTCTACAACCAGAATCAGGACGACATCCTGAAGTACGCACGTGCGATCGTCGACAACGGGTTCCCCGCCGGAGTGCTGATGATCGACGCGAACTGGCAGCGGTATTACGGGAACTTCGAGTTCAAGGCGGAGCGGTTCCCGGACCCGAAGGGAATGGTCGACCAGCTGCACGAACTCGGGTTCAAGGTGATGCTCTGGGTTTGCCCGTTCGTCAGTCCCGATTCCGAGGAGTATCGCAAACTGGCCGAGCAGAGACTCTTCCTCCTTCAACGTGCTCCCCGGGGCGGGCAGCTTCCTGGAAGGACGCACCGAAGCCCGCCATCATCGAGTGGTGGGACGGGTACAGCGTCGTGCTGGACTTCTCCAATCCCGCCGCCGTGGCGTGGTTCAAGGGGCAACTGTCCGACCTGCAGAACAAGTACGGAATCGACGGATTCAAGTTCGATGCCGGCGACAGCGATTACTACCCCGATTCGGCGATTTCCTATCGGCCGGCTTCTGCCCAACGAGCACACGGAGCTGTTCGGCAAGGTCGGGCTCGATTACCCGCTGAACGAATTCCGGGCGATGTGGAAAATGGGTGGGCAGGCCCTGGTGCGAGCGCCTCAGGGACAAGAACCACACGTGGGAGGACCTTCGGAAGCTGATTCCCCACACGTTCATGGAATCGCTGATGGGGTATGCCTTCAGCTGTCCCGACCTGATCGGGGGAGGCGATTACGTTTCGTTCCTCAACCTCTCCTCGTACGACAGGGAACTGGTGGTCCGCTCCGCCCAATGCCAGGCCCTCATGCCCATGATGCAGTTTTCCGCCGCCCCCTGGCGGGTGCTCGACAAGACGGGGCTCGACGCGGTTAAGCGGTGCGTCGCAACCAGGCAGCGATTCATCCCGCGCATCATGGAACTCGCCGAAAAAGCCGCCCGCACCGGCGAGCCGATCGTCGCCCCGCTCGAATACCACTTCCCGAACCGCGGCTACGCCGGGATTGCCGACGAGTTCATGCTGGGACCCGGATATCCTGGTCGCGCCGGTCCTGAACCAGGGCCAGACCCGTAGAACGGTCACCCTGCCGGAAGGAAAGTGGAGAGCCGACGACGGCAAGCTCTACGAGGGCGAAACCACCATCACAATCGAAGCCCCCCTGCCAAGGCTACCCTACTTCCAAAGGGGGGACGGACCAGAGCAACAATTTTAGGTTCAGTAACTTATCCTGAATTTCGACCTCAAAAGGGGCCTTATTTAAGATTTTCGAGCCCTTTTTTCCTGCATAAGGAGCGACGAGCCCAGAGCGACTCGTTAGTTCGAAAAAATGAGGGCCAAAAGGCGAAATAAGGCCCTTTTTGAGGGGCAAATTTCCTATAAGTCTCAATAAACAAAATATTAACCCGGGTCCGTCCCCATGAAAACTGCGTGGTTGGTGCTGTGTTTGGCTTTCGTCGGCGGGCAGATTACGGAAAGGAACATACGCTTTGTCGAGTATCCGGATTTTCCCGAGGCGCACTCCACCTGGGGGTCGATCGGGTACAGCGCCCCCCATGACAAGGTCTTCGTCGGGGTCACGAACCACCGCGACCGCGTCGGCCTCTTCGAATACGACGTGAAGTCTCAAAAGATGCGCCTCTGCGGCTTCGTCCCGGAGTTGGCCAACCTCCGCGCATACCAGTGGCAAGGCAAGATCCACTCCCAGATAGTCGAGGGCCCCGGCGGCTCGATGTACTTCGCAACGGACGGCGGCGAGAGCAGAGAAGAGTACCTCATGGAGCACCCGCACGGTTACAGCGGCGGGTTCATGATGAAGTGGGACCCGGCACAGAACCGCCTTACCAACCTCGGCGTCGGCTTGCAGTACGAGAGCATCAAGGACCTGGCCGTGGATCGCACGACCGGCCGCATCTGCGCGATCACCTACCCGCAGGTGCACTTCCTGGTCTATGATCCCGGCAAGAACGACTTGCGCGATCTCGGCCGCCTGGGCAGCGATCACGTGCCTCGAGTCCTGTTCCAGGACCGCTGGAGCAATGCCTACTACGTCGACTGGCGGCAGCGCCTGGTCAAGTTCGAGAGCAAGTCGGGCCGCCTCGTGTTCGCCCGCGAGAGCCTGCCGGCGTTCCCGGGAACGCCGGGCGAGTATATCGTCACCGGAGTTACCGCATATGCTTCCGATCCGGACGGCGGGGCGATCTACCTCATCACCTACGGCGCCAAGATGCTCGTGTTCAGGCCGCAGCAGGAGGGGATCGGAGCCGTCGAAGACCTGGGCGGCATTTTCGACAGCCCGCAGTCCCCGCCATGGAAGTACTACTGCCCCAACCTCGCGCTGGGCGCGAACGGCATGCTCTACTACTTCCTCGGCGGCCACGGCATGTACGCCGTCCAGGGCGAGAGGGTTGCGCTCATGGAATTCGATCCCGGGCGTCGAACCAAGCGCGTAGTCCTGACCTTCCCAACCAGCGTCATCAACGAGGTGACGGGCTCGAACGTCAAGGACCGCCAGGGGAACCTCTACTTCGCGGGACGACGCTCGGACCCGCGAGCCGAGGAGCGAGGCGAGTCGGGATCCAGCCGCCCGTTCATGATCATTTTCAATCCGGGCAAGGAGGTCCGATGAGCAGGCACCTTCTCACGGCCGTCCTGTTGCTGTCAGTGATCTGCGGCGCCGGTCGGGCCGAATACACCTTCTTCTCGCCGCCAGGCGCTTTCACCGTGGAGGTGTCGCTGGAAAACTCCCCGCATCTCCGGCTGCCGGCCTATAGGAACGCGATCGCTTCGCTGGTAGTAGTCGGGGACTATGCGGTCGGGGGCACCGCGGCCGCGCCCGGGCAATCTCCGTTCGTCTTTGCGGTGTCGCTGTCGAAAAAGAGGCTCGTCGCCGCGGTGGATCTGGGAAGCGTCGTCGCCGGCCAGCGTGCTATCCAGAGCGGGTTCGGACGCGGCAACGGCGACGCGCTCTATGCCGGCACCATTCCCGACAGGCCGGGCGACAGCGGACATCTTATCGAGGTGCGGCTGGCGGGCGAACAGCTCCAGGTGACCGACAAAGGCGTCCCGGTCGAGCATGAAGGGGTTTTCTCGCTCGCCGCGGATCCCGCCCGCGCATCCATTTACGGTGTAGCCTATCCTTCCGGACGCTTTTTCCGCCGCGACGCCGGAGGCGCCTCCAGGATTTTTGAAGACACCGCGCCGTCTCGACGGACACTCTCGTTTTTGCATTCCTATGCCGTTGGTGCAGAGGAGGTGCTGAGCCGGCGCCTGGCCCTCGACCGCGGCGGGCGCGTCTACGGTTCGCTCCCCCTCGGGAAGATCTTCCGCTATGATCCATCAAGCGATGCAATCGGGATACTCGACGCCGAACTGCCCGAAACGTGGGGCCGCAAGCCCCTCGCGCGCATCGACGCCTGGGCTCTCGCCCCGGACGGGTCCTTGTACGGCGGCAACGCCGGGGACGGGCAGCTCTTCAGGCTCGACCCGGACAGCGGGCAGATCGCCAACCTCGGCAAGCCCGCAATGATGCCGCGGCTGCGAGGTCTCGCTTTCGCCGCGGACGGCCGCCTGTATGGGGTCACCGGCGCGGCGCCGGGATACACCCACCTGTTCGTCTACGACCCCTCGGGCCGCGGCTTCAGCGACCTGGGGAATCCGAGATTCACGATGACCGCACCCGGCATCGAACAAGGCATCGCCTGGAGGGGCTTCCAGATCGGCACCCTCGCCGCGTCGGAAGACGGCCGCTACATCGTAATGGGAGAGGACGAGTCGCTGAGCCAGCTGATGGTTTTCCCGGTTCGCTGACCTGCGGCTCGTGCCGGGCTGCCGCCGTTCATCACGCGCGATCCGCGCAGCGGCTGGTCGTCTTGATCTCGTCCTGCCACCGGTCAGGCGGCGGCCAGCTCAGGTCCGAGTACGGCAGCGCCTCTTTGCCCACCAGCTGCTTCAAATGGTGTTCCAGGTGCGCCGCATAATCGAGCGCCAGCTGCTGTGCAGCCTGGGATGAGTGGGGCCGCCGATAAGGCAACCCGCGCATCCTCACCCCACATCGTGCAATTGCGACACATGTGTGCCCCGCCGGCACGCCTGCAGGACGAGCCCGCCAGTTCAAACCCATTGATATCAATCACTTTTCATTCTGGTCCGCAGTTTGCTGAAGGTGCGGAAGAAGAAGGGTGATGATGGAACTCGTCAGCTCAGGGTACGACGTCGCAGCCGGGACCTCCTTTCCCGGTCAGAAAGAACTCGTGGCCGCATGCCTGAGAGCGGATTCAACGGCGTGGGAGGTCATGATCAGGCACCATGGGCCGCGGATAGCCAGCCAGGTGTATCGCTACGCCTCGCTGCGAGGGGAAGCGGAGGACATAAAGCAGGAGGTATTTCTCAAGGTCTTCCTCAATTTGAGCACTTTCCGGGTAGACGACGGGAACCTGGGCTGCTGGATCAGCCGGGTAGGCAGAAACCTGATCGTCGACCGTTTGAGGCGGGGAAAGCCCCGGAACTCCTTCGTCAGCGAGGAACTGGAATCGCTGGGCTTGAGCGATCACCGGGGCCCGAATCCGGAGTCGGCGGCGATCAGGAACGAGGCGTCAGGAATGCTCCGGAAAAGCATACGATTCCTCTCACGGGAACTGGAAGAAGTGCTCACGCTGCGCTACGTGCGGGAGATGAGCTACGACGAGATTGCGGAAGCGCTGCAAGTGCCGTGCGGGACTGTAAAGAGCCGTCTAAAACGCGGCCGCGAAAAACTCGCGTCGGTTTGTCGGTCCGGCGCCCTTTCGTGACCTTCGAATCAGGTTCGGGTTACAGGCTCAGGAGAAACAGCCCGCACCGGGAGGGAATTCGCACCTGTCCTCGGCCAGCCGCTCCCAGCGGGGGGGCGGCGCCGGTTCACCCCGAAACCACGCGCGGTGATTCATGACGAAGGTCGACCCGGCGTACAGGAGCACCCAGGGGCCGAGAAACAGTGCAAGATACAGGTGAGTGCTGCGGATCAATCTGGAAATCACTTTCCCTAGAGTCCCTACAGTCAAATTGCAGCCCGCCGACGTCGAAACCGGCAAATCGATCGCAGGCTGCCAACGCTATCTATGGACGCCTTTGGAGGAGCAACGCCCAATCCAGCCAACCGGGAGGAGTCGGCAGAGTCCATGAGGATCCCTGCACCTGCGGAAGCTCGACGACCTCCCCGGTGAAGGCGCTGAACCACTTTGCGTCGTAGGTCCCGGGCTCGAGCTTGATCCTGACGGCGCCACAAGCGGCTTCGTACCCGAAGTGCTCCCTGTTTGCGCACAGGGGGCGAACCGGCAAATACACCGCATAGATCTCCCCGGGTTTCGCAAGACAATAGGCGCCGTTGTCCACCAGTTCGTCGTGCGGTTCGGTCTTCCACCACTCGAAGCTGGTGAAGAAATCCACCATGTGCTCGTAGCCTTTGAGCATCACCATGGTGTCGTCGCCTCGTCCGTTGATCCACCCGCCCCCGGTATCGGGCCAGATGTTCGTGCCCCGTCGGGCGCTCTCGCCGGCGCTGCCGTATGCGCCGGCCATGGCGATGTCCCAGGCCATGCGGCGCAGCGTTTCCGCCGATTCTTCGGGCGGAGCCGGCGCCCAATGAGGGTAGTGGTCCTCGTATCCGTACTCTTCGTTCGCCTGCGGGATGATCCGACCCGTCTTCTTCTGGATCTCGCGCTCCTCGAGCATGAGGGCGTGCTGCTGGTGCGACCAGTTCTGGATGGAGGTGAAGCCGAACCACGGGGAAGCGCGGTCCTGATGTTCGCGGTGCACGGGGTGACTGCTGGCGAGATGCTTGTAAGGATCCCAGGTCTGGATCAAGGTACCCGTTTCACGTGCCCACTTCTCATCGCGGAAGCTGTCGAGGTCGTCTCCCAGGTCGTAGGTGATGTTTGAAAAAGCGCCCAGGCGCGCAACCGCATACCGGAAATATCGCCGTTCGTCTTCACTGCCGGCGGCGGCCTGAGCAGGGTGGGTGGAAATGTCCAGGATTACCGAAATGATCATGTCGCGCTCCCGCGCGAAGCGCAGCATGCGATCCCATTTCTGCCAGTACGGGACGTTGAAACGGGAGAAATCGATTGAAGGACTCGCGAGGTTTTCGGGATTGGCGGCGACCCAGGGCCGCAGATAGAAGGTGAAATTTTGTCCCGGCGTGACTGCTTCGCCCCAGTACATGTCCGTCGCGCCGGCAAGCAACACGCGCAGGCGGTTCACCTTGAGTTTGTGCAGCCTCTCGATGCAGTAATTGATGACCCGATCATCGCGCCAGCCCATGAGCCAGAAGGCCGTGGTGCCGTGAAAGAAGTAGTGCTCGCCCGTGCCTTCCCATATAAAGTGCCATGGATAATTCGGGTCCACACGCACGGGCCCGCGCCGATGTCCGGCCGCCGCGTGGAATGTTCCGGTAAAGGACTTGGTGTATTCGCCCTGACGGTAGCTTACCGAATAGGAATAGTCGCCGGCGGCGGCGGGCATGAAACGGATGCGCAGGATGCTGCCGTCCGCCGAGTCGCAGAAGCCTTCGACCGTCGTCCGTTCAGCCGCGCCCGCCTTCCCGAATGAACCGCTGAGGACGACGTCCGTGAACGGATTGCGCGTGTCGGGACCTTCCACCCGCACGGTGACCTCGACAAAGTCGTAGGCGTCGACGCTCTGCGACGATTGCGCAAAGGAAACGCTCCGGGGCGCCCCCGGCAGCACCACGGGCATTGCGAGGATCAACAACCAGGCGTATCTGCAGGCGGTGCGTCCAGGCATGGCTTCCTCCCTCGACTTCGCGTGCTTCTGTGGAGTGCGGCGGCTCGACGCCGTGAGCCAACGTTACATGAAGCAACAACGCCCCGTCCACTGCTCGATCAGGCGTATGTCAGCGTGCGGAGAGGTATTCAGCAGCCCGCACGCCGACGGACGCCCCGGAAGCGCCGGCGAGATATGCGCGGGGAAGTGCGTAGGCGGCGAGGGTGTCGGAAACCGTGTTGCTGAAGTAACCGCCGCCGCCGGCGGCCACGACGACGAACTGCCGGCCCTTTGCCATAAAGGTCGCGGGGGTCGCGTGGCCGCTCGCTTCCAGTCGTGCGGCCCACAGTTCCCTGCCCGTCGCCGAATCGAACGCGCGGAAGCGGCCGTCGTTGGTGCCGGCGATGAAGATGAGTCCTCCCGCGGTCGCTATGCTCCCACCGATGTTGGAAGTGCCCGTCGGCGGGATGCCTTTAGCGACGAGGCTGTCAACCACCCCCAGCGGCACCCTCCACGCGATCTCGCCGGTATTCAGATCGATCGCATTGAGCGTGCCCCACGGCGGTGCCGCGCACGGGATGTGCGTTTCCGGATCCCAGAACCGGGCATACTCGCCCCAGGGGCTCGACCGCCGGAAACGGCGGGACGGGTCGGGCTGCATGGCCCCTATGGCGCCGGTCTCGTTGACGTTCACAAACAGGTATCGGCTGCCGGGATCGAACGACGCGCCCGACCAGGTGGCCCCCCCGAGGGTTCCAGGCATCACCAGCGTGAGTTCCTGACCATACGGCGTAAAAATCGAACCTCCCTTGAGCCGCGTGAAGATCTCCCGGCAACGGTTTCCGAGCTCGTCGGTCACCTCGTTCAGCTGATCCCCCGTGATCGAGGTCCTGGCGAGGGCCGGCGGCTTGACCGGGACCGGCTGCGTGGGCCAGGCAGATTCCCCGGGCACGTCCGATGGCGGGGCTGGCCGCTCTTCAACCGGGAAGAGAGGCTTCCCGGTGAGCCGGTCGAGCACGAACGCAAAACCCATCTTGGTGACCTGGACGACGGCAGGGATGGTCTTCCCGTCGCGCACGATCTCCACGAGGACCGGCTGAGCGGGCAGATCGTAGTCCCAGACATCGTGATGGACCATCTGGTAATACCACCGCATCCTGCCCGTGGCCGCGTCGAGCGCGACGAGGCAGTTGGCGTACAGGTTCTGCCCCTTGCGGTCCCCGCCGTAGAAGTCATAGGCCGGCGATCCCACCGGGAGAAACAGGATTCCGCGCTCCGTGTCGACACTCATGATGGACCAAACGTTCGCGCCCGTCCTGTTCTTCCAGGAATCCCCGTCCCAGGTTTCGTGCCCGGGCTGGCCTGGCGGCGGAATTGTTTCAAAGCTCCACTCCAGCCTGCCGGTCCGCACGTCGAAAGCCCGGACGACGCCGCTCGGCCCCAGTGCAGGGCCTTCGGGCACGAGGGCGCCGGTGATGACGAGATCCCGGTAGATAGCCGGCGGCGACGTGACCGCGTATTCCGACTCGGGCCAGCGATCGGCCGCACCCTTGCGCAGGTCGACCGCACCGTGGTCGCCGAACCGGGGATCGGGCCTGCCTGTGGCGGCGTCGAGCGACATCAACCGCCCGTCGCCCGTGCCGAAGAGGATGCGCCGTTCGCCGCCCCGCTCCTGCCGCCAGTAGGAAACGCCGCGGTGCTGCGTGAAGGTCCTGTCGCCGACCCTGCCCGCCTGCGTGTCGAAGCGCCAGATCTCCTGCCCCGACTCGGCGTCGAGGGCAACGATCCGTCCGCCCGGGGTCGAAAAGTACAGCACGCCGGCCACGACGAGCGGCGTCGATTCGAACGCAACCTTCCGGGGGTTGTCCGATTCGCCCGTGTGATAGGTCCAAGCCCGCTCTAGCCGGGCTACGTTGCCCGTGTTGATCTGCTGCAGCGGCGAAAAACGCGCGCCCCCGGCGTCGTGTCCGTAGGCGCCCCACTCCTGGTCCTGCCGGATTCCCGGTGACCCCTGGCTGCCCGCAACCTTGCCCGGACTCACCCGGTAGATCCGGAAGAAGTTACCCGGGACCGTGTCGAACTCCGCGGCCTTCGTGTAGCCTGCGGCCGCCGTCCAGCGATCCAGGTCCGCGAGCTCGAACCTCATGGATTCGTGCCCCGCCGGCCAGTCTTCCTTGAAATCGATGATGGCAACCCTCCCGCCGGGTTTCATGCACGACCGGAGATTTGCCAGGTACTCCTGCCGGCTCCCGATGTGGTGGAGGGTATCGCAGATCAGCGCCACGTCGAGGGAGGCGGGCGCGAGGCCGGGAGCCTCCTCCGGGGCGAGCACGGTCGTGATGTTTGAAATGGACGCAGCCTTCGCGGTCCTCTGAACGTGCTTGAGAAGGTCCGCGTCGATGTCGACGGCGTACACGTGCCCGCCCGGCTGGACGGCCTGGGCCAGCGGGCGTGTAAAGAGGCCTGACCCCGACCCGATGTCCGCCACGACGTAGCCGGGCTTCAGGTCCAGCTTCCGGATGATCTCGGCCGGGTTCAGCCGCTCGATCCGGTGCGGGTCCTCCAGGATCTTGATGTACTGCTCGGCCTGCGGCTGATGGTACGGCTGCTGCGCTGCGGTGACGGTGGCAATGAAAGACAGAGTCAGGCTCAGGAGCAAGATGCGGCGGCTTGCCATGGATTCTCCGATTCCGTTGCTGGGGCTGGGGGGTACCCGAGTGACCGGATTAAATGTAGCATATCCGGCCGGAATGGCGGTGACGACCACGGCTGCCGGATAAGCCGGGTGGATCGGCGACGATCCGCGTCCGTGAGCAGGACGCAGAACAACACGGGCGATGAAAAACAAAAGCCAAAACAGAACGCAGATTCCGCGGATCCAACGGATTCACGCGGATCGACCGCGGCCTGTCGCCAGGTCGATCTGTGGGGATCCGTGCGCATCCGCGTCCTGACAAATACGTTGGCCCATTTCACCAGGCTCAACCTGCACGAACTTCAGTCGCCGCCCCAAGGGTGGTCTATGACGTACCGCCATGACCCGTCGGGCTGGCGCTTCAGAACCTCGATACTGCTGCCCCCGACCGATTCGGTCGCGCCGGTCGGCCCGGTACTGGTCAGCTTCCACTGCCCGCGCGCTAGCGCGATGTCGCCCGACACGAACAGATAGGTGTGCTCGAACTCCATCACCGGATGACTGGCCAGGAATCCCGCGAGGGTTTCCCGGAGCGCGGCGGCGCCGGTCACGGGTGCCGCGGCACCGGCGCCGCTGACGAAAACCGCGTTGGGGGCGTAAAAATCAGCGACGGCATCGAGATCGCCGGCGTTGACCGCCCTGGCGAATTCCGAACATACCTTTTCGAGATCAGACGCTGCCATAGTCCTCCTCTTTAGATATAGGAAATTACTTTCAACTCGCTCGCATGATATTACCCCGGCTCCTATTTATGTCAACCGTCTGCCGGGCACCGATTGACAAAACAGAATGCCATCATGGATCGTCGGGTCGAGTAGGCCGGTACCTCTCGGGGCTACAGGACGAGCTTTGTCTTCTCCGTTTGCCGCCTGGTTTCCCGGCGGTGCCACAATATTTCGTCCATACACCGATGGCGTCCGGCCCCTCCTGGAACCGTGCGTGGAATCCGTGGCTGGCTTTCGGGCAGGCTGCCTGCGGGCAGGTTCTCAGTCCGGCGAAAAGAAGCGGATCGTCTTCATCGGATAGTGTTTTCGGTTGAGGGTCCAGAGCGGCATGCCGTGAATCTCAGCGGAGGCAGCGATCAGGGCATCCGCCAACTCCACGCCATGTGACCGCGAGTAGGTGTGCAGATAGGCGCCTGCCCTCTTGCCGATCTCGGGTGTGAGATTCAGAGCGCCGAGCACAAGAAACAGGGTCTCCACCTGCTTCTCCTCAGCGTGGCGCACGCCGGCAAAGATCTCCGCAACCGACACCGGCGTCCAGAGCAGCGAGTCACCGTGCGCGAGCAGGTTCACCACGGCCGCGGAGACTGAAGGCGATCCTCTGAGCCAGTGAATGATGACGTCGGAATCCAGGAGGATCTCAGCCATCGTCGCGCCCCTTCAACCGCCTGCCCCTGCGCAGCCGCCTTACGACGGCATCAATCCGGGCGAGATCCTTTCGCCCGGCCCAGATTCCGGTGAGCTTTTTGGCGAGCTCGGCACGGTCCAGCTCGGTCCCGGCCCCATACTTCTCCCGGATGGACTCCCGCACAAGCTCGGAAATGGTGGCTCCCTTTTGGCGACTCAGCGCGGCCAGCTTCTTTGCCACAGCCTCGTCGAGGTACAGCTGCGTTCGCCTCATAGTGATGTATATTATACATCACTGTCCGATTCGGCGATTGGGTTTGTAGTCGTAGTCGCCAGGAAGGTCGACGAGATCGACCGTGACTTCGCGCCCACGGCAGCCGTCGATGCGGAGGTAGTACCAGTTAGCCTGGCGGTTCCGTCCATCCTGATCGGACTGGCCCGCCACGCCGCAGCGGAAGTGGCCAGGCGCGACCTGTTCGACGCGGCCCAGGCGGCCTCCTTCGAAGTCCGTGTGAATCGTGATGGCGGCAACCACACGAAAACGGGCAGCATGAGCGTGAATCCAGCACGCTGGGCGACGCGGATCTGCACATTTCGGCATCGGCTGAGACCCCGGGCAATCCGAGAAATCCGTGGCTGCGGTTTTGCCGCCGTACTATGATCTCGCGGAAATGCACCCGCACATCCACGTCACATGCGCGATCATCCGGCGCTCCGGCCGCATCCTCGCCGCCCGGAGGAGCGCGGCGATGGCCATGCCGCTCAAGTGGGAGTTTCCCGGCGGCAAGATCCACCCCGGCGAATCGGCGGAAGACTGCCTGCGCCGCGAGCTGCTCGAAGAGCTTGGGATAGTCGCGAGTGTCGGTCGTGCGCTGCCTGCGTCCACCCACCGTTACCCGGCCTTCACGATCACGCTTTACCCTTTCCTCTGCGCCGTCGAATCCGGGGAACTGGTCCCGCGCGAGCACGAGCAGATCGCGTGGCTGAATCCTGGTGACCTGCCCCGTCTCGACTGGGCTGAAGCCGACCGCCCGATCGTCGACGCGCTGCTGGCGATACCGTTCGAGGACGACGAATGACCCGCCCTCTGCATTACGGGATTTACGAAGCCCTGCTCGACCGCGATCTGAAGGAGGCGCTGGACCGCCACCCCGAGCTCCGGTCCGTGCTGGGAAAGATCGATTTCGAGGAGCAGCCGGCGCGCTATGCCGCTTTCCTGGCCGCGGTCATCGAGCAGGCGCTGCGCCACGAAACGGATCCGGCTTCCCGGCTGGCGTTCTGCAACCGTCTCATCGAGATCATCGCCCGCCTGCCCGAGCGAGGGCACATCGAGCGGAAAACCCTGGTAGACGCCGAGAAACCGCTGCTCCTCGAGATCACTCCACCAAACTACGCCGCCTCGGGCCTGCCCCGCCCCGATTCTCCGCTGACCGAAACGAGCCTGTTTACGGGTTCCCCGAGCGAACCTCAGCTCGCCCACGAGCTGCAGGCGGAGATGCTCTCGGCCGACGCGGTGGACATACTCGTGGCGTTCATCAAGTGGTCCGGCCTGCGGCTTCTAATGAAAGCGTTTGATGATTTGCGCAACCGGGACATCCCGGTCCGGGTGATCACGACGGCCTACATGGGCGCCTCGGACGCGGCCGCGGTGGAGTGGCTTGCAGGGCAGCCCAACGTCGAAGTCCGGGTGTCCTACGACACGGAGCGAACCCGTCTGCACGCCAAGGCCTATCATTTCAAGCGCCTGTCGGGATTTTCGACCGCGTATATCGGTTCCGCCAACATGTCTCACGCGGCCATCACCAGCGGCCTGGAATGGAACCTGAAGGTCACATCCCAGGACATGGCGCACATCCTGGAGAAATTCGCCGCGGAGTTCGAGACGTACTGGAACAGCCGCGAATTCATTCCCTTCGACCCGGCTCGTCCGCAGCGGTTCCGGGATGCGATCGACCGGGCCCGCAACACAGGCGCCAAGGCGCCGACGGTGTTTTTCGATCTCGCGCCGCACCCATTCCAGGAGCGGATCCTGGAAGCTCTCGACCGCGAACGGAAAATCCACGACCGCTGGCGCAACCTGGTCATCGCCGCCACCGGCACGGGCAAGACCGTCGTTGCCGCATTCGATTTCAAACGCTTCTACGAAGGCCGGGGCCGGCAGGCCCGCCTGCTCTTCGTGGCGCACCGGCAGGAGATCCTGGAGCAGTCCATCGCGACCTTCAGGAATGTTCTGCGCGACGGTACCTTCGGCGAGCTCTGGGTCGGCGCGCACGAGGCAAACCGGCTCGAGCATCTCTTCTGTTCTGTGCGGATGCTGGTGAACGCAGGCCTGTGGGAGAAGGTCGGCTGCGATTTTTATGATTTCATCATCATCGACGAAGCCCACCACGGGACTGCGGACAGCTATCGCCCGATCTTCGAGCACTTTTCCCCCACGATCCTGCTGGGCCTGACCGCGACTCCCGAAAGGATGGACGGCAAGAGTGTCGCCGCGGACTTCGGCAACCGTTTCGCCGCGGAGATACGCCTGCCCGAGGCGCTGGAGGAAAAGCTGCTCTGCCCGTTTCATTACTTTGGCGTCGCCGACCCGGTACACCTCGATCAAGACAGGTTCTGGCGCAATGGCAAGTATGACCTGGGTGAACTGGAGAACGTGTACACGGGCACGGATGTCGTCGCGCGGCAGCGCGTCGATGCCGTAAGTGAAGCGCTTCGCCGTTATGAGCCCGATCTGACCACGGTAAAGGGCATCGGCTTTTGCGTCACCATCAATCACGCCCGCTACATGGCACAAATGTTCAACGATCAGGGAATTCCGTCGGCCGCCCTTGTTTCCGGCGTGGAGGAAGGCGACCGCGCCGCCATGCTCTCGGACTTCAGAGCCGGAAAGCTGACTTTCCTGTTCACCGTCGATGTCTTGAACGAAGGGCTGGACGTTCCGGAAATGAACACTGTCTTGTTCCTGCGCCCGACGGACAGCCTGACGGTCTTTCTGCAGCAGCTGGGACGGGGATTGCGCCATGCTCCGGGCAAGGACTGCCTGACCGTACTCGATTTTGTCGGCCGTGCGCACCGGCGCTACCGCATCGACAGCAAGCTCAAGGCGCTTCTCCCACGCCACCGGCTTTCGATCGACCGCGAGGTGGAATCTGATTTCCCGCATCTTCCCGCCGGCTGCTCCATTCAGCTGGACAAGCTGTCGCGCGAGTACGTGCTCGACAACATCCGCGCGAACCTCCGCAACCTCGCCATCCAGGTTCCCGAACGCCTGCAGACGTTCGAGAGTGAGACCAAGCAGCCACTGAACTTCGCGAATTTCGTGACCTACCATGATTACGAACCTGAGCTTCTGCTTGTGAAGGAGACATGGACGGGCTGGAAGGCGAAGGCCCGGTTGTCTCCACCTCCCACGGATCCCGACATGAACCGGCTGAAACAGGCCCTGGTCAGGGCCGCATTCATGTCAGGTCCGAGGGAGATCCAGTCGCTCCGTCACGCACTGGAGCATCTGCGCGCGGACGATGTGCCCGCCGCACTCGAAGCCGTCGGCGAAGCGGCGATGCTGGCCCATTACCGGATCTGGGGCAAGCCCGGTAGATATGCTCGGGATCGGGAGCATGGAGGATTCCTTCCGGCGCCTGTGTCAGAATCCGTCGATTCTGGACGACCTCCTCGAAATCCTCGAATGGGCCGGCTCGGAGACAACCGTCAGCCGATGAACCTGTGGAACTGCCCTTCGCCTGTCCCCTCGAACTTCACGCTCAATACGGAATCCGCGACATCCAGGCGGCGTTCGGCCGGGCCACGCTGGAGACTGCGGGCAGACCGGCGTCGGCGTGCTCCATTTCCCCTCGATCCGCACGTATGCGCTGCTGATCACGTACCAGAAGACGGAGCGGGAGTTCTCCCCGAGCACGATGTACGCCGACTACCCGATCAGCCGAGATCTCCTCCACTGGGAGTCGCAATCCAACACAACGAGGGAATCAGAAACCGGCCTGAACCTACGGAGCATGCGGCGCGCGGCTACACGATTCTAATCTTCGCCCGGGATCGTAAGAAGCGGAACGGCTGCACGGCTCCCTTTACATATCTCGGCAACGCCGATCGAGTGAGCGATGAGAGCGAAAGGCCAATAAAAGTGGTGTGGCGGCTCCGCCACCCAATGCCGGTCGACATGTTCGAAATAAACCGCAGAGGCGGCTAAGGGTTCGCGCAAGAATAAGTTCACATTAATTACCTCGACCAGATGAGATTGCAGCGGTCCTAGCCTGGTCATATAGCACATCACACCCGCGAGCGGCAGGTGGATCCAGGTTTCAGCGACCGAGAGGCCTTGGGCTTCCAGGATTTCGCGGTAGGCGGCGAGCTGGCCGGAGAATTCTGCGACCGATTCGGCGGCCAGCGCGGCCGGAATCGGGCGGCTCTTGTGGTCCACCACCAGGTACTGGCCGTTCGCGAGCTCGACCAGCAGATCAATCGCTCCCACCCACTGGCCGCCGGCGGAGCGCGGCGCCGTCACCGGAACCTCCGTCAGGCGGATCACGCCCGCCTTTGCCGCGCACCCAATTCTCGAGCACGGGTGCCGCAGGCGACCAGCGCCGGCGGTGTGATCAGTCCCTCCACCTCCATGGTCTTCAGGCATTTTTCGACGCAATCTCCAGTTTGCGCGATTCAGGCGCATTCGCCAGGCTCGGCAGGGCTGCAAGGTAGGCGTGCACCGCGTTCCCGAGAGCTTCGTACTGATCCGTCTTGACCGACGGGAACGGATGGGGGCCAGGCAGCTCTTCGACGATCGCCTGCGTCGCGGCCGGGCCGGGCTCCTGCAGGCTTGGGCTGTGGAAGCGCTCCGTCACAATGTCGGAAATCTCTCCTCCGGCCACCGCCAGCCACTTCTGCGCTTGCGGCACCGGCTGCCGGCAGGAATCGAGCACGTCCGCCGCGAGCTCGCGCACGATCAGCGAAGTCCCGAGCCCGGCCAACCGATGCTCTCCGGGCGGCAGCGGCGGCGGAAGCAGCGCGTCCACCTCAGACAGGCGCTTCAGCCAGTCGTATTTGTCCGGGCGGTGGGCCAGAACCAGCTTTCGCTTCGCCCGGGTCATGCCTACGTACAGGAGCCGCCTGGATTCCTCCAGTTCGAGATCGGAGACCCGGACTCCCTCCTCGGAATTCAAAGCGTCCTGCTCGAGGTTCGACCCGGTGATCAGCTGCCCGAACAGACCGCGGCCGAACGGCCAGGGCCAGAAACGCAGGACGCGGCCTTTCAACGGCTCGCCCTGCTCCACCGCGCCGCCCGAGACCCGCGGGCTCCAGAGATCGGGATCGCGGCTGAAATTCAGTCCCGTCAGGATCACCACCGGCCATTCCAGGCCTTTTGCGGAGTGCCAGGTCGTGGCTGTCACGGCCTGAATCCCTTCGGGGTGGACGATCTCGTCTTCCTTGCCACGCCACAACCGTTCGAACCAGGAGATCATCCCCGTCAGGGTGGCCGCCATCCCCAACTCGGCAGCTTCCTCTTCGTACTGCGCGCCCAGCTCCAACAAGCTGTCCAGGTGGCCGCCGCGCCGCGACGGTTCCTGCCACCGGCCGAGCACTCCCGCGAGTTCCAGGACTTCGATCACCCGGCCCAGCGTGGCGATCGGCGAAGACGTAGGTACATTCAGCTGCTGGAGACTGTTCAAAATGGCGTGCTCAGGCCACGGAGGTTTGCCGCCATCCGGCTCATGCTCCTTGACCGCGCGCAGCCGCTCGTCGATCCAGGCCGGGGTTCCCCCGCTCTGTTCATCGAGGAGGTGGATGATGGTGGCGGCCGCCAGGCTGTCTCACCGGTCGACTGCAACGCGCAGGCCGGCCAGGACGAGGGCGCATTTCCGCGAGGTCGAAAAGTCCGGGCGTCTCCGTGACACAGGGGATGCCGATGTCTTTCAGAGTCCGGGCGACCTCACGGCCGTCTTCCCACGTCCGGGTCAGAATCGAAATGTCGCCCGGATTCGAGCCTTCCCGCAGGAGCTGCGCCACGCCGGCGGCCAGGGCGGCGCTGTCCTCGTCCTTGTTGCGCGTCTGCAGGAGCCAGCGCTCGCCCGGACCATCCTGGGAGACGAGGTCATTCGGTGGTACCGGGGGCGCTGTGGAAAGTGTGAGGAAGTCCATGCGGTGATGAAGAACGACCTGGCTGGCGGACATCTGCCTTCGGCTCAGTTCGGCGCCGATGCCGCATGGTGGGGGATCACGGTACTGGCCTACAATCTCAATTCAATGATGAAACGACTGGCTATGCCTGAGGGGTGGGCGCCGAAGCGACTGAAGGCGATACGTTTTGGCCTCATCAACATCGCGGGAAGGGTGGTCACACATGCTCACCGTCTCATCATCCGCTTGAGCCAGAGCCATCCCGCCTACAGGCTGCTGGTAGAAGTCAGACGGCGCATCCACGCCCTCTCCCATCCTTCCGCTGAAGGAGGTTTGACCTTAGCCCAAGGACCACCGTAACCACCACTTACAGCAACTCGTTGCCCGGCGAGGTAGTGGCATCCTTGGGGAAAAGGAAGCCGCTCAAGATAAGTTTGTCCCCTTTGGCACGCATAAAGGCTTCCCTCGGCCATTTCCGGCTGTGGAGACCTTCACTCCCACACTTCGCATCGCTCCAATGACTTGCGAAAGAGGCTGAGTTGCTGCTCGGCTGTCCTACTAACCCCATCACAGCCCCACCACCAAAACAGATGGTGGATTCTGGTACAACGCGTCACCAG
>CAWJKZ010000002.1:0-23018 GCA_963843575.1 uncultured Acidobacteriota bacterium
GCGGAATCCGGCGGCTCGACGCCGCTTTCGCCTAGTTCCTATGGCCGGAATACCCGGCGCCTAGGCGCCGGGACCAAAGCGGCGTCGAGCCACCGCATCTCCAGAAGCGCTGCCTTGACTTCGTGTCGGGCAGGGGGTTAGATTCCGTTATCATATAACCGGTGCCCACATATGAGAAAGATGGATATCGGCAATCTTGCGCCGGCCAATCACCGGGTGCTGCGCGACATCAACGAAGTCATGGTGTTGAACGTCATCCGGGAGAAGCACCCGGTCTCCAGGATCGAGATTGCCGAACTGATTGGCCTAGAGGGGAGCACCGTTTCGAAGATCGTGTCCCGCCTCCTTGCCGACAATTTCGTTTATGAGGAAGGAGTAGGCGAATCGTCGCCCTTGGGGGGCCGCAGGAAGCGTTTTCTGCACATCAATCCTCGGAAGGCCTGCGCCATTGGCGTGGATCTGCGGCCGAGCGGCTACACGGTGGCGCTGAGTGATTTCAGAGGCAAGATCCAGAAGTGCGTCGACCTGCCGGGCGATCCCGACCCGGACGCCGCGATGATGACTGTGTCACGCGCGATCAAAGAAGTGCTGCGTTCGTGCCAGGGAGATGCCGTGGAGGGTATCGGCGTTTCGCTGGTCGGGCTGGTCGATCCTAAACAGGGCCGGGTGCTGGCCGGGGAAGGCCTCGGGTGGGGCGAGGACGTCCCCGTCGGTTCGATGCTGCGCCGCCACCTGGATATGGATATCCCGCTGTATTTCGAAAACGGGGCGTGGCTTGGCGCGCTTGCCGAGATGTGGTTCGGCAAACATGCTCGACCTCCCCGGAACCTTGTTTTCTGGGACATCGGCGAAGGCATCGGGTCGGGCATCATCATCCGCGGGCAGTTTTACCACGGCTCCATGAACGGGGCAGGCGAGTTCGGCCATATACCGCTGCATCCGGAGGGCCCCAGGTGCAGTTGCGGCGGCCGCGGGTGTCTCGAGGCGTATGCGTCGGACCCGGCCACTGTGCAGCGCTACGAGGAACTGCGCCGGTTGCATCACAAAGGAGACGGCGCCTCGCGGCCGACCATTGAAGAAGTTGTCGCGCGCGCCTTGCAGGGGGAGCCCGAAGCGGTCGACGCACTGCTGGAAAAGGCGGCCTATCTCGGCAGGGGACTTATGCCGATCATTTACTCGCTGAACCCGGAGGCGATCGTGTTGGGCGGCCCTATCACTCGCGCGTGGGCGATGGTCCACCCGGTCATGATCCGGGAGCTGTCTCAGCGTGTCCCCCGCTTTTACCTGGACCACCTTGCCCTGATTCCCACGACACTGGAAAGCCGGCCCAGCCTGGTGGGAGCGATCGCGCTGGTGCTGGCCCGCTCCTTCGCGATCCCCAGCATCGCATCGATAGGCTAGAAACCCCCGGCGATTGGCCAAGGAAGCATGAAAAACCATATTCCCGGTTGTGTGGCCCTGATACTCGCGCTCCTCCTTGCGGTTCGGCAAGCAGACCAGCACAAGTCCCGGCCCAGCCGCCAAACCTGGTGATTATCACCATCGATACTCTCCGGGCGGACCACCTCGAATGCTACGGGTACAAGGGTGTCAAGACCCCCCGGATCAATGCGCTTGCCGCGGACGGAGTCCTTGTCGAGAACGCATACACCCCGGTCCCGTTGACGCTCCCGTCGCACGCGTCCATCTTCACCGGGACGTATCCGATCTTTCACGGGGTGCGGGATTTCACGGGCTTCACGCTCAGCAAGGACCGCACCACCCTCGCCACCATGCTCAAGTCCGCCGGATACCGTACCGGTGCCGTGGTGGCCTCGGCCGTCCTGGAGTCGCGCTGGGGAATCAACCAGGGATTTGATTTCTACTACGACAATTTTCCCCCCGTCCCGACCCAAAACTGGCAGGTGGTCGCGGAACGGCGGGGCGACGAGGTGGTCAGGGAGTCGCTTCGCTGGCTGGAGACAAAACCAAAGGGCCGTTTTTCCTGTGGGTGCACCTGTTCGATCCGCACGACCCTTACACGCCCCCGGCGCCCTTACGACCGGCAGTACAGCGGCCGTCCCTACGACGGCGAGATCGCCTACACGGACGAAAACGTCGGGCGCGTCGTCGACGGCCTCAAGCAGATGGGGGTGTACGACAACTGCATGATCGTGCTGCTGGGCGACCATGGCGAAGGCCTCGGAGAACACGGCGAGTCGACGCACGGGTTCTTTATTTACGACTCCACGCTGCGTGTCCCGATGATATTCAAGCTGCCGGGAGCCGCCGCGCCGCGCGGAAAGCGGCTCGCCGGGCCCTTGCGCACCATCGACGTGGTCCCCACGGTGCTGCAGGTCCTGGGCCTGTCCGGAAAGGTGCGCGCCCCGGAGGTCCAGGGCAAAGGGGCCTATTCCGCGCTGCTGGGAAGGGGCTCCCTGTCCGGGTTGCCGGCGCAAGCGGAAATAATGCTCCCGTTCTACCACTTCGAGTGGAGCCCGCTGTCGAGCATCCGGGTGGGACGGTACAAGTACATCGAGGCGCCGAAACCGGAACTGTACGACACGGTTTCCGACCCCGGCGAAAAACGCGATCTCAGCGGGACGAATCGCGCGATGGCGTCCCAGCTGAAGACGCTCCTCGGCCAGGACCTCGCGCGCTATTCGGCCAGGAATGCGGCGGCCGTCGTGCCGCGGGACGCCGACCCTGCCACCGTCGAAAAGCTGGCGTCTCTCGGATACCTGGCCGTCAGCAGGGAGGCCGCCGGCCCGATGCCGGGTAGCAATCTCCCGGACCCCAAGGACCGGGTCGAGCTCTATGAACTCATCAACGCCGGGACGCTGGCCGCACGGAGCGCAGATTACGCTCGGGCGACGAAGCTGTTGAACCAGGCCCTGCAGCGCGACCCGGCATCCCTGGTCGCGCACTTCCAGCTCGGCGTCGTGTGCCGTGTGACCGGCGCCCTCGATCAGGCGGAGCAGGAATTCCTGAAAACCCTGGAATTACGTCCAGGCTACGATTTGGCGCTGCGGCGGCTGGCCGAGGTCTATATCGCGGGCCGACGGTACGAAGAGGCCGAGCGCACCTTCAAGCAGTTGCTGGCGCAATCCCCGAACGACTATCTCGCCTACTTCAGCCTCGGCGGTCTCTACGTCACCGTGGACCGGTGGGACGACGCGCTCGCGGCGTTCCGGAAGGCGCAGGCACTGAATTCCAGAGACACGCTGGTTTCGATCGTGGTCTCCAGGCTCCTGCTCAAGCGTGGGGACCTCGACGGCGCACTCGACGCAGTGCGACAGGCCCTCAAGGTCGACCCCGACCTTGCCTCCGGACACGAAACCGCCATGGAGATCTACCGGAAGCAGGGCCGGTTTCCCGAAGCGTCAAAAGAGGAGGAAATCCTCCGGCGCCTCCGCTCGAAGCGGTAGAGCGCGATATTCCCAGTCCGCAAGGGAGACCTTCCTCGGCCCAAAAGTTACCAAGCTGCGAGTTTTTGTTGCTTTTGAAAATATTCTGGTGCTAAGTTGCTTTCCATAGGACAGAAACTAACATCTCTATTTCTCTAACTGGCAGTCGCAGTCGGATCTCGGAACTTTGTATCGGGGCGGATTTCCTACGAACCTGGCGTCTGGATCTTCCGCGCTTTTCGATCAATGAGGTGAGTGATGATGAGCCCTTGCTTGAAAAACAGATCGAGCATCGTATCTGTTGCTTCGCTGCTTTTTCTCCTGGCGGCGGCCCTCCTGTTCTCTGAGGCAGGTTGGGCCCAGACCGGCGCCGGAACGGTCGCAGGAACCGTGCGGGATGCGAAACAGGCCGTTATCCCCGGCGCCGAAGTCAAGGTAACAAACGAGCTGACGAACGTGGAGCGGACAGGCGTCAGCAACGAGGTGGGTATCTTCACGATCGCCGCTCTGCCCCTCGGCCCCTACCGGATGACCGTCGAGCTTGCCGGGTTTAAGAAGTGGGCGGGCACTTTCACGGTCATGGCCGGGCAGCAGGTGGAAGTGAATCCGGTCATGGAGGTGGGCGACATCAGCACGACCGTCGAGGTAACCGGCGCGGCGCCCACCATCAACACGGCCAGCACCGAGATATCGAACGTCAAGGATTTCGCCCGGATCCGTGACCTTCCTCTGAACGGGCGGTCGATCAGCAACCTGTTCGACCTGACCCCGGGAGTCGAGGGGGGCGGCAACGCCCGTGTCAACGGCATGAAGGTTGGATCGCTGGAAATCACGCTTGATGGTATCTCGCTTGTCGACCGGTTCGGCGGCGGTATCGCCCGCATTCAGCCGGGACTCGACGTCGTCCAGGAATTCCGCATCGAGACCGTTGGTTCCGATGCCCGCTACTCGCGACCGGCGACAGTTACGATGGTGACACGCAGCGGCACCAACAGCTTCCACGGCAGCGCGTTCGAGACGCACCGCAACAACACGGCCGGGCTGGTGGCCAGACGGCGCGAGTACGTCCCGAACTACAACTGGCCGAAATTGATCCGCAACGAGTTCGGCGCGTCGGCCGGCGGCCCCGTGTGGCTGGGTAAACTCTACGACGGCCACGACAAGACGTTCTGGTTCTTCGCGTACGAGGGCGCCAGGCAGCGGGAATCGTACTTCCCGTATTACACGTACACGCCCACGGCGGACATGTGGAACGGGGACCTGAGCAACATCATCGATTCCGACGGCAACAAGACCATTATCTACGATCCGCTGACGACGGATGCCAACGGGATAACGGCAGCCTTTCCCGGACAACAAGATCCCGGCCAGCCGGATCAGCGCCTTCGCCAAGCAGATGCAGAAGATGACGGCGCTGCCCACCAACGACTCGAACCCGTACGTCACCTATTACAACTACACCAAGTATGCCCCGCGGAAAACCAACGCGGACAACTACACCACCAAGATCGATCACCGGCTCTCGGGTAGAGACAACCTGTCGGTGCGCTGGACCCAGAGCCGCCGGCACGCCACCGTGGATGGCGGCTACTATGGAAACCCGGCTGCCCCGACAGACGGGTACGGCACGTCGCGCAACGACGCGATCGTCAACAACGTTTCGACGACCTGGACCAGCACCATTTCGCCGACCATCTTGAACCAGGTGATGGTGGGGGTGCACCGCTCCAACAAGAGTTCGGGGACCCTGGCCGACTTCGACCAGTGGGCGACCAAGCTGGGGCTTGCCCAACCCGTTTGGGGTTCCGGGCTGGCCCACGATGTACGCCGGCAATTTCGGTTTCGACGGCGACAACATGAAGGTCGAGGCTCTGACCGGGGTCGTCGCCGAAGACAACGTCTCCTGGAACAAGGGGAAACACGAAATCCAGCTCGGCGCGAGATACCGGAAGGAGTACAACAACATCAAGGAACTGCAGCAGTCCGCGGGCAGCCACGACTTCGGGGGCTCGTGGACCGGGCTCTACAGCGTGGCCGACGACTCCCAGGTGTCCTACACCGGGGATGGTTTCGCCGAGCATGCTGCTGGGGCTGCCGGACTTACCTTTCCAACCAGTACAACCGCGGCTTCTTCTACTTTCAGCAGGCGGAGACAGGCCTCTACGTAAACGATCGCTGGCGGATAACGCCGCGGCTGACCCTCAACCTAGGGCTGCGCTGGGACAAGTGGACGCCGTATTCCGAGAAACAGAACCGGCTCACCGTGGTGGACATAAACACCATCGCCAGCAAATTCGAGGTCGTAACGCCGGGAAACATCAAGATGGAAGATGTTCCCGGGCTGCCGCCGTCGATGCTGGCCTCTTACGCGCTTCGGGGCCTGACCTGGGCCACCGCGGATTCCGTCGGGTATCCGGACAAGCTCTTCCGCGCCGACAACAACAACTTCGGTCCGCGGATCGGTGCGGCGTTCCAGCTCAACAACAAGACGGTTCTGCGCGGCGGCTACGGGGAATACTTCTGGCCCATGCCCCTGTCCCAGATTCTCCAGGCTTCGAGGACCAACCCTCCTATGAACCTGAGATACGAGAATCTCCCCGATTACAAGAACGCCACCCAGAACTACACCCTCATTGGCAAACCCGTGGCTGCCGACTTCATCGGTGGCGCCACGGTCGACACCAACGGTGTCGTGGTTCTCCCGACCAACCCCCAGGGCGGGATGGTGTGGGACGGTCGCAACTGGCGCGACAGCCGCGTTCAGTCGTGGAACGTAACGGTGGAACGAGAAGTCATGAAGGAGACGACCCTTCGGCTGAGCTACCTCGGACAGCACGGGAGCGGCCTGGAGCAGCGGTTCTCCCTCAACCAGCAGGAATCCGAATACAATTACGTGGCGAGGACGGGGCAGGCGCCCCCCAGCAACCGCAACCTGCTGCGTGTCAACAAGGATTGGAATCCCATGGGCCTCAACCGGACCGGGTATTCCAACTCGAACGGTTTCCAGGTCGAGGTGGAGCGCCGGTTCAGCCGGGGAGTGGCGTTCCAGTGGTTCTACACGTACAACCGCGTCCTGACCACGACCGACTCGGGCGGGTTTGACGCCGGCGGCACCAGCATCAACTCGGCTGGCGGCGGCGGCCAGGTTCCCGAGAACCTCCAGATCATCGGCGCGCCGAACCTCACCTACGATCAGCGGCTCGCGCTGGTCTACTTCAATTCCACGACCGTTCCGCCGCACCACATCCGGTACAACGGCAACGTGGAACTGCCCTTCGGCAGGGGCAAGCGCTTCATGAGCGACGCGCACCCGGTGGCGCAGGCGCTGTTGGGCGGTTGGCAGATTGCCTTTAACGGCGACTGGCGCAGCGGCTTCTGGCTGAGCCCAAGCACCAGCCTGTTCGCTTTCGGCGATCCGCGCCTCGATGCGGACAGCCGGCCGGAGTTCACCTGGGCGGGCAAACAGAACAGGCTCTGGTTCCGGGGCTACTTCGATCCCACCGCGGCGACGAATGTCGTTGGCGGTGACCTGCTGGCCCTGGTGCCCGTCGACCGGTCGCAGCGTGTGCTGCGCCAGGTCGGCTCCGCCTACGACAACAAGATCGCCCAGACGCTGGCCAACGGCAGCATCCGCCAGACGGCTATCGGCGAAAACTACAACTGGAGCCCGAGGGCAAACATAATGGGGCCCGGCGCGTGGAACACCGATATCGGTGTCTACAAGAATTTCCGCATCGGGGAATCGGTCGTGTTCCGGCTCAAGGGGGACTTCTTCAACGCGTTCAATCACCCGAACGACATCAACCCGAATGCGACGACGGGTATGCAGGACCTGAGCCGCCAGGCCAACGACGGCCGGGTCATCCAGCTTTCGCTCCGCGTCGACTGGTAACCCCAGGTCGCGCGTGGCAAAGGGCCCCCTGCCGAATCCTGGCCGGCAGGGGGCCCTTTTGGAGTGCGGCGCCTCGGCGCCGCTTTCCACTTCCGTCCCAGGGTCGAATTGCCCGGCGCCTCGGCGCCATCGGAATCGCGACAGTGCGTACCGCGGCGCCCAGGCGTCGCCCCCAAAGCGGCGTCGAGCCGCCGCACTCACAGTGTTTCACCAGCGAAGACCTTCGCGGATGATGCGGGCCGCGATGTCCCCCCAGAATTCCGGCGGCTTCAATTCGAGGCCGTACCCAAAGTGCGTGAGGTGCCGCACTGCGCCGGCGTCCTGGCGCACCATTTTGCCGGTCGAGGTGTCGTACCACTCCACCTCGTATTTCCCATCGGCGAGCCCCACCACGTTGCATGATGCAGCGCGCTGCGCGGGTCCTTCGACTGCCTTCCCGTCCACGATCCGGAATGCCAGCGGATCGTGAATCCACACCACGGCCCGGTCCTCCGCCGCGAGCCCGTACACGTTTAGGCTGACCGGAAGGTTGGGGCGTGACAGGGTCGTTCGTTTCCAGATTTGCGCCGGCCAGTCGACGCTCTTCACTAAGTTGGCCAGCGCCGTGTAGTGGTGGTAGAGATCGTATGAATCGACGTAGTTGTGCCACCACCAGTAGAGTCCCGTCCCGGCGGCACCGTCCATGACAGTGGCCCACATGAGGTCGTGGAAGTGCTTCCCCTTCGGGTCCACTCCGACTGGGCCCTCGATGCCCTGCTCGCCGAAGAAGAATGGCTTGGCGAAGCCGCGCATCAGATGTTCCGTGTCCTGCACCGCGTACTGGGCCGCGTCGTACTCGGGACCGAAATAGGAGTGTCCCTGCACGATGTCGATTTGCGGCAGGGCGAACGTCCGGCGGTCGCGCCAGCTGGTCGTGATCAGGTGTTTCCAGGGATCGACGGATCTCAGGTAGTCCCCCATCTCCCGGTGCCAGTCGGCGCACGCCTCCGAATCGAACCCCTCGTTGTTGTCCACCTCGTTCCACAGTTCCCATGCGACCAGGTTGCTGCTCCAGCCCCACCGGGCCACGCTGTAACGCAGCCGGCGGCGCACCAGCTCCCTCGCGGCCGCGCTGGTGAAGTAGTCGGATGGCAGGATGCAGGGGCCGCCGTTTTCGGCGTTGTATGGGTTGCGCTTCCAGCGGTACTCCATGCGCCGTTGCCACCAGACGGTCATTTCAAACGTGAGCTGCCAGTGGATTTCGAGCTCGCGGCAGAGGTCGGACACGCGATCCAGACGCCAGGCGGACTCGAGATCGTAGCGGCCCAGCCCGGTGGCCTGGGTCTCCAGGGGAAATCCGGTGAAGTCTCCATCGCCGGCGCCGGCGACGACCTTCGGGTCACGGGGGACGTAGTATTCCTGCCACAGGCGGACGTAGTTGCCGCCGACCGGCGTGTAGCTTCCCGAGAACGCGGTCGAAGTAGTACGTTCCCTCCTTCCGCTGGTACATGCACACGTTCTAACCCGACCGGGAAGAACGGCCGTCCCGATTCGAATTCCAGGTACTGGCGGATTGCGTGGGCTCACGCGGACGACGCCGGGGTTCGGTCCGGGGTCCACTTGGAACGACTGTTCTGCGCTACGCTGCACCCCCGCCGCGTCGCGCAGCTCGATCACGAATCGATGCCGGCCCGTCTGACCGCTCGAGAAATGCACCCGCCACCCGGGCCGTCCGACACTCTCCAGCACTTCGACTCGATCGTTGGCCCGGGCGGCAGGGTTTTGAAGGACGCGACGATATTCCTGGAACCAGAAGCCGGGGACGGTGATCTGCTGTCCGGAGGGCGTCGTGATGAGCGCGTCGAGCGACACTTCCGCCGGGTTGAACGGGTTGGAGGGCACGCGGTCCGGGTTCAGCGCGATCACGACTTTGTCGTGCTGCCGCACAGTCGGGGTCAGCACCTGCACGGGGCCCAAGGCGGGGACCCGTGCGGCCTGGCGAGTGGCGAGCGGCCCCAAGGGACATCGCAAGCAACAGAAGAATCATCGACTTTCTTGCAGCCATTTAATGCCCTCGAGAGCGGAGGAGTTTACAATGCTTGACATGCATTTCAGCTCCTGTTGTGATTGGCAGAAATCATTGTCGGTGAGCCGCCATGAAAGATAGCGAAGCGAAAACTGGAGTCAGCCGCCGCCTGTTTATCTCCGGAATCCCTCCGGTCGCGGCCGCCTTGATGGCGTCAAACACCGGTGCCGCCCGGCCGACAGCCGCGTCTCTAACGGCCGGGGAAGTCCACGCATACCTGAAGTCACTCGACGGCGGGTGGGTCGACTGGAAGAAGACAGTCGACACGTTTAAGTCCGGTACGCCCGAGGCGGTGGTCAAAGGCATCGCGGTGGGATGGATGTCTTACACCGGCGCGCTGAAGAAGGCGCTGGAGCTGGGCTGCAATCTGTTTGTCACACACGAGCCTACCTATTACAACCACCGGGACAACGATCCGGACATATTCCGCTTTCCGGAGGTAAAAGCAAAGCGGGAGTTCATCGAGAAGAACGGCCTGGTGATAATCCGGTGTCACGACGTCTGGGACCAATACCCGGAGATCGGGATCCCAACCGGCTGGGGCAAGTTGCTGGAACTTGGGCAGCCGATCGACGGCGCCGGCTACTATTACGTCTACGACGGCAAGGGCAGGACCGCCGGCGACATCGCCCGCCAGATCGCCGCTCGCACCGCGCCGCTGGGCCAGCCCGCAGTCCAGTTCATCGGCCCGGAGGACAAGCCCGTCCGCCGCGTCGTGCTGGGGACGGGTGCGATCACGCCGATGTTCCACTTCATCGAAAAGCTGGCGGCGGACATGGCCATCTGCACCGACGACGATTTCACCAACTGGCGCGACGGCGCCTTCGCGATCGACACGGGATTCCCGGTCGCCGTCGTCAACCACCCCGTGTCAGAGGAATACTCGATGAAGCTGCTGGCGGGGCACTTGAGCAGGAAGTTTCCCCAGGTGCCGGTGCACCACATCCCGCAGCGCTGCATGTACAGACTGATAACGGCGGTATAGCGGCGTGTGAGGTTGAGGGCGATCGACTCCGTTTGCCCACATGCCGGGCACTGATGCAGTCAAAACTAATCAGGTGAACCGCGCGTCCACCTGTCATTGCGGATAAATATGAAGATTTCCAGCGTTGTGGCTTGTCTGGCCCTGTTGCTGTTGGTGGGCTCTTCGGAAAACGTGCGAGCGAGGGACGAAAAGATCAAACCCGAGGAGCTCGTCGCCCGCCACCTGGCTTCTATAGGCACGCCGGAGGCGATCGCAGCCGCGCGCACTCGCGTCATGGGCGGCACGGCACAAGTGAACTTCCGCTTGGGAGGTCACGGCGAGCTGCGGGGCAAGGCCGGCATCGTGTCGGAGCAGGAGAAGATCCGGGTCGGACTGACCTTCGCGTCGCTCGATTACCCGGGGGAGCAACTGGGGTATGACGGGAACCAAATCACGACCGGCTGGGTGAGGCCCGGCCAGCGCTCGCCCTTTTCGGAATTCGCGTACCTCCACGATGTGATGCTCCGCGAGGGGCTCCTGGGAGGGACGACGACGACCGCGTGGGCCCTTCTCAAAACGGCGCAGCGGCAACCCAAGCTGAATTACTCTGGATTGAAGAAAATCGAAGGGCGCCAGGTGCACGAATTGAAGTACCGTGCGAAGAAGGGAGCCGGCGACCTGCAGATTTCCCTATACTTCGACACCGAGACCTACCGTCACGTGGGCTCGCAGTACAGGCTCGTTCAGCCGGCCAGCATGCAGACGTCGATATCCGAGTCTTCGGGGCAGCGGGACACCATCTACCAGATCGTCGAACGTTTCGACGACTTCAAGCAGGTGGACGGGCTGACCCTCCCCCACGGCTACAAGATCGTCTACACCATGGAAGGGCCCGTGACGGTGCTTCAGGACTGGGTGGCCACAATCGACCAGGTGACCCACAACACGCCTGTCGACCCGAAGTTTTTCGTGGTGGAATGAGCTCTTCGCGTCCCTTGTGGGTCCGGGTTTCAGCCACGACGCAGATTGCGGTCGCTATTGAGTGCACACTTCACTAAATAGTTCAGATCAAAAGACGTCCGGGCTGAAGCCCGGACCCACTTGTTTTGCGGGCAGGCCGGGGACGCGCTTGCCGGCTACTGGGCGGTCCCGGTCAGCTGCGGCAGGGTCGTGGGGCCGAAGGCCACGTGGTATTCGGAGTCGAACAGCACGCGGTCCCCGTCAAACCGGAAAACGAGGTTGATGTAAAACGGCGACTCCGGCAGGCAGAGCTTAACGGTGTAGGTGTCCTCCGCCGTCCACGCACCGCTGGCCGCCACTGGGTGCTCGGTGCGGTCCAGCAGGCGCCCTTCCAGCCCGTTCGCGAAGGCGCTCCGGCCGTTGACCCAGGCGCCTGAACCGCACAGGATGAGGCTCTCCCCCTGAGCCGTCTTCACTGCCAGCCTCGCCGGGACGTCGCCGAACTCGAACGCGACCGATTCGATGCTGCGGTCGTTCGACGGGAAGGTGAACCGTTTGCCGGAAACTGCGGCGGCGACCGGAGACGCGGATTTTCCGGCTACGGGACGCACCTCCAGGCTTGCGACCTTCCGGGTCAAGTCGCGCTGCGCGACGCCGTCGGCCGGCAGGGGTGCTGGCTTCATGGCCGGCAGCAGCTTGTCCCAGACCAGGTTCGAGCACGGCCTGCATGTTTCGCACGCCACTGGTGATGGCGATCACCGCGTCCTGTTCGGGCAGGACGATGCAGTACTGGCCGAAGGCGCCGTCGCCCCGGTACAGGCCGTGCCGGCACCGCCAGAACTGATAGCCGTAGCCCTGATCCCAGTCGCTTTCGGGATTGCTGCCGTTGGAGGTCTGCCGCGCGGTCGCGGCGTCGACCCACGCCGCGGGCACGAGCTGGCTTCCCCTGCCACTTGCCTTTCTGCAGGTAGAGCTGGCCAAACCGGGCGATGTCCTCGGTGCGGATGCTCAGGCCGTAGCCGCCGGGCGTGATGCCCTGCGGGCTGGTTTCCCAGGTCGGGTTCTCGATGCCCAGCGGCTCGAACAGCCGCGGCCGCAGATAGTCGAGCACGGTCATCCCCGTCGCCTTCTGGAGCGATGGCCGAGAGCATGTAGGTGGCGGAGGTGTTGTACAGGAAATGCGTGCCGGGCTTGTAGGGCACCGGATGGGCCAGGAAGGTCTTGGTCCAGGCTTCGCCGGATCGCCACGCGACGGCTCGCTCTGATGCCCGGTGGACATGCGCAGCAGATCGCTGATGCGCATCGCCTTGAGGTTGTCGCTCGGCTCGCGCGGGCGCATCTTCGGGGAAGAACTTGAGGACCTCGTCGTCCAGACTGAGCTTGCCTTCGGCGATGGCCAGCCCCACCGCCGTCGAGGTGAAGCTCTTGCTCAGCGAGTAGAGCATGTGCGGCGTCTCGGCGTCGTAGGGCGTCCACCAGCCTTCGGCCACCACGTGGCCGTGGCGCACGAGCATGAAGCTGTTCATCGAGTCGATGTGCCTGTCGGCGGCCTCGACGAACGCGAGGACCGCGGCCGACGAGACGCCCTGCGTTTCCGGGGTGCTGCGCGGCAAAAGCCCCGACCTGACGTCCGCGCCGAGACAGACGGCGCACACCGAAACAACCGACAGCAGTGCCGACAGTGGTTTCATATCTCTGCTCCACGTGATTGCCGGACTAGAACCTAGCAGCGCAGGGATCGGACGGTCAAGCGTTGGCTCCAGGGCGTCGGCGACGCGAGCGGCTACGGCCCTGTCCACTGCTGGGCCGGAATTGCGGAAACGACCGATAGCCGGTGCGTTCCGAAGAGGGCGAAGCCGGCCAGCGGTTGAGCCGACTCTACCCGGATGTACCCACCGCTCAGCTGCTGGGAGGACAATTCCGGGAAATACTCGGTTAGAAGCTTGGATATTCTGCCTCGCCCTTTGAGCCTGAATGTATCTGAGGCGACGACGACCCCCTGCGAGTTCGAGACGTCCACGTGCGCGTCGGCGTCGGCGTCCCCGGGGTTGAGCAGCGCAAGGCCCGTGAAATACGTCGTGTCGGAAGCGATCTGACCGAAAAGGAGCCTGTGGCCCAGAGCAGAGACGAGCGGCAGGGAGGTCGCGAACGCGTTCTGCCGGGCGTCGGTGAAACTGACGCTGCCCGTCAGCCTCGGCCCTCCGCTGGTGATCTCCACGTAGCCTTGCCCGCCGCCTTGATCCATCGGCAAGTCGGAAACCTGGATCTTACCTCCGGCGGCGAGCGGGAACTCGACAGAAGGGCCGAGGGGCGATCCGTCATCGGCCCGGAGGCGGAGCGTTACGGTTGCGGCCACGGGATCGAGGTTTACCAGCGACAGCATGGACTTATAGGTGCGGTCTACCGCGAACTGAGGCGCATAAAGGGTCCTGGCGCCACCCGTCGCGTCCTGGCCGTTCAGCCCGCGCGCCTGCCGGTCATCGATCCCGAGGTACTCGAACGGCACGACGCCCGCAGGGGCGGAGGCACGGATGAAGTCCGTCGACCGTGCCGGGGAATCGGGAAAGAGCTCGCCGACGAACGAGGAGAGGGCGCCTCTGGCGGGTATCTCCTGCGTCGCCCTGGAACGTCGGGCGCCGGTGGAGTCGACCAGGTCGAGCGTGACGGCGACGGGCGCCGATCCGGGGTTCGCGACGTGGATGCGCGTGAACCCCTGATCTTCGATCTCGGGGAAAACGAAAGAGCTTTGCGTGGCGGCTCCAGCCTCGGCGCCGTCCATCGTGTCCGGACCCGCGTCGAAGGCGAGAAAAAAGCCGGCCAGGCGTCCCGCGCTTTCGACCCTGAACCAGCCCTGGCGTGCGGCAGCGGTGAACCCGGGCCCCCAGATTTCCGCATCGACCATTGCCCGTTGCTGCGCAGGCCCCAGCGTGAGAGTTCTTGGGTTGGTGATCCCACTCCCCGTCAGCAGGGCACCGCTGCTGTCGTAAGCAGTGAAAACTGAATCGGTCGCGAAGCTGTCCATATTGGCGACGGCCACTCCCGTGTACCGGGGCTGTTCGTCGGAACGGGCGGAGAGCATCGGAAAGTTTAAAACGGAAGTGGCCGAGGCCTCCGGGTTCACAATTCGGTAAACGGTGCCCTCGTTGAGTCCGGCGACGTAGATCTCCCCCTCCTCGTCCTCGCCGAAGGACGACACCGCCAGGTTCGTATCCAGCAGCAGTGCGGGCCCGGCACTGCCGAGGACGAATATCTCGCCGCTGCAATAGTCGGCGAAGACATAGGAACCGGAGGGGAGGCTCCCCTTCGTTCCGCGGTACACGTAGCCTCCGGTCACCGAACACCGCCCGCCCTCGTGCCGGTACTCGGCCACGGGCGGGACAAACAAGGAGGCGTCGCACTGGAAGGGCCCGAGATTGGTGCAGCGGGTCCCTTCAAAAACGCGCCACCCGTAGTTGCCGCCCGGCTCGATGATGTCGATTTCTTCCGCCTGACCTTGTCCCACGTCCCCGGCGTACAATCGCCCGGTTGCCCGGTCGAAGGAAAAGCGCCAAGGGTTGCGGAGCCCGAGAGCATAGATCTCGTCACGCCCATCGGTCGTACCGGCAAACGGGTTGGTGGGGGGAGAAGCATAGGGTTTGCCCGGGTCGACGTCATCGACGTCGATGCGCAGGATCTTGCCCAGCAGTTCCTGACGGTTCTGGGCGCGGTTCTCCGGGTCGTTGGCGGAGCCTCCGTCGCCCATGCCAATGTACAGGTAGCCGTCGGGGCCGAACGACAAGCATGCCGCCGTTGTGGTTCGAGTACGGCTGCGGGATCGTGAGCAGGACCGTTTCGGACGGGTCGGCGCTGTTCCGGTCGCCGGAGGAAACTCGGTATTCGGCAATCACCGTGGCGCCGTCGGGTTTGCGCGTGTAGTCGACGAAGAATCTGCCGTTGATCTCGAAGTGTGGATGGAACGCCAGTCCCAATAGACCACGCTCGCCGCCGGACAGCACCTTTGCGGAGATGTCCAGGAACTGCTGCGTCGTCCTGGATCCGGAGGCCAGGACCCGGATCACTCCCGGCTGTTCGAGGACAAAGAGACGGCGGGTTCCGTCATGCGCGCTGGTGACGAACACGGGCTGGTTCAGTCCGGTCGCGACTGGCTGCAGTTCGATGCGGGGCACGTCCCCGGATTGCGGGGCAGCGTGGTGTGGCAAGAACACGATAACGAGACACGCCACCCGGAACCTAGGGGAAACCATATCGAACCTCGAACAGGATTGGTCACGAACTACCGAAAGCTCGACCAAATCGTATCCCGTGGGCCCCGCAAAAGGCAAACCAGGGGGCGGTCGGTCTCCCCCAACGTAATCTTTACTCGCGGCGGCGCCGAGGCGCCGCCCACCAAAGCGGCGTCGAGCCAGTCGAGCCGCCGGACTCCATATTTTGGGAAACGCGGGTTGATAGCTATTATGATTACCGGAAATGGAACACGACAGGAAGATCCTCGGTTTCTCCGCGACCGTATTCCTGCTGGGGCTGGTCTCGCTGTGCAACGATTTTGCCAGCGAAATGATCTACCCGCTCCTGCCGGTTTACCTGACGTCCATCGGTGCCTCGATGTCCTTCATCGGCCTCGTCGAGGGGACGGCGGAAACGACCGCGAGCATTCTGAAGCTGTTTTCCGGGTGGATTGCCGACCGGTTCGGGAACAAACGGCTCCTGACCGCGGCGGGATACGGGTTCTCGAATGCCGTCCGACCCTTGATCGGCATCGCCACCACCGGCTGGCAGGTTCTGATCCTACGGTTCGCCGATCGCGTGGGCAAAGGGGTGCGGACTTCCCCGCGCGACGCGATGATCGCCGACAACACGCCCCTCGAGCAACGCGGCAGGGCTTTCGGTTTCAACCGCGCCATGGACCACGGTGGGGCGATGGCCGGATCGCTGGCCGCCTTTCTGCTGCTCACCTTCGGATCGTTCCCGGTGTCAACAATCTTCCTGTTGTCTGCACTTCCGGGCGTCGTGGCGCTTGTGCTCGTCCTGGCCGGCATCGGAACCGCCAGGGACCCGGTCTCTTCACCCGATCTCCCGCTGCGATTGTCGCTGAAGCCATTCAGCCGGCACTTCAAGCTCTTTCTGGTGATACTGGCCATCTTCGCCCTGGGGAACTCCTCCGATGCGTTCCTCATTCTGCGCTCGCGGGAACTCGGCGTGCCGGTAGCCTTCATCCCGCTCGTGTGGATTGTCTTCCACGGGGTCAAGGCACTCTCGTCGACGCCCGGAGGGATCCTGTCGGACCGCCTGGGCCGCACGCGCCTCGTGGTTGCAGGCTGGGTTGTCTATGCGGCCGTGTACCTCGGGTTCACCCTGGCCTCGACCGCACTCCACGCCTGGCTGCTGTTTGCGGCCTACGGGCTCTACTTCGGCTTGACCGAAGGGGTGGAGAAAGCCTTCGTCACTGACCTTGTGCCTGCCGCCCTGCGCGGTACCGCATTCGGCATCTACCACTTCACCCTGGGTGTCGCCGCCCTGCCCTCGTCGCTCCTGGCAGGATTCCTCTGGCAGAGATACTCATCCGGCGTCGCGCTCGGCACGGGTGCGGCCCTGGCGCTGCTGGCCAGTGTGCTGCTCTTTTCGCTGACACGTGTAAGCGCTCGCGGGCGCTAGTCAGCCGCGCAGCGACCTTTCGCAAACCCTATCTGCGGTGATATAATATCCGGATGGCCAGAGGATGGGAAAGCAAGACGGTTGAAGCACAAATCGAAACGGCCGAGGGCGAGCAGCGGGACTACAAGAGAATCCCGTTGAACGCCTCCGAGGCCGAGATCCTCCGCGCGAGAGAGGGGCTGCTCCTGACCAGGACGCGGGTTCTGCAAGACCTGGAGAGAGCACGGCACGAGCGCTATCGCCAGATGCTCCGGGAGGCTCTCTCCCAGTTGGAGCGCGATCTGGTCTGCCTCGGCCCCCAGCCCTGACGGAGGCCTGCCCGCCCCGCTCCTCCCGAGCCGACACTCCGGCTCGCCGTCCTCTACTCCTGCCTGAGCGCAGTCAAAGGGTCGATCCGCGCTGCCCTCAAGGCAGGCAGGTAGCAGGCCGCCGCGGCAGCCAAGACCAGGATCAGAGAAATCGAGGCGAAGGTCAGCGGGTCCGTCGGGCTGATCCCGTGCAGAAAACCTGCGGCCAGGCGCGTCAGTCCGACGGCCAGGGCCAACCCCACCGCCAGCCCGAGTCCGACCAGAACGGCTCCGTCGCGCAACACGAGCCGGAGGATGCTCTGCCGCCCGGCCCCGAGAGCGACCCGGATCCCGAACTCACGCGTGCGCCGGCTCGTGTCGTACGCCATCACGCCATAGACGCCTACGACTGCGAGCACCAATGCGAGAACACCCGAAGCGCCGAGCAATGCCGCCGCCATCCGCTGTGCGGAAACCGCTGTGGTGATCTGGTCGATCAGGGTACCGCCATCGTACACGGGCAACTCCCGGTCGACGGCCTGGATTTCGCGGCGGATGGCGGGCAGAAGGGACATCGGATCTCCCGCCACTCTGACGTGAAGCATCATCTCCGGGAAATATCGCTGATACAGCGGCAGGTACAGGTAAGGGCCGGGGTTGTCCCAGAGGGAGCGCTGGCGGACATCCCTGGCGACACCGACGATCTCGTACAGTTGTCGCGCCCTGCCGTGCACCTTGATCCTCTTGCCGACGGGATCCTCTCCGGGCCAGTACGCCCGTGCCATCGACTCATTGATGATTACGGCGCCCGGCGCCGTGTCGTTGTCCCTGTCTGTGAAATCCCGTCCCCTGACGAGCGGTATCCGCAAGGTTGCGAAGTACCGGGGTCCGACGACATTGCACTCCGCCCGCATCCACTCGTGCTCGGCGACGACGTCTCGTTCCCCTTTGACGAAGCGGATGAGCAGGCGGCGCACGGCCAGCGGCACGTCTCCGGCCCAGGTGGTGGAGACGACCCCCGGAAGCCGGCCCACGCGTTCCAGTAGTCCCCGGTACAACTCCATTCCCGTGCTTTCGGCGTACCTCGCCGAAAGGAGGTCGACCGAGAGGACCAGGATGTGGTCCGCACTGAAGCCGGTGTCGATGGCCCTCGCCTTGTGCAGCGTGCGGGCAAACAGCCCCGCGCCGGTGAGCAGCACGAGCGAGATCGCGACCTGGGCGACGACCAGCATCCCGCGGGCCCAGGACCTGCGCGCGGAGGAACTGAAGCCTCCGCCCTGCAGGGCCGCCCGCACGTCCGGCCTCGACATGTGAAGGGTCGGGAGCAGACCGAAAAGGAAGGTCGTCAGGAGCGCGCCGAGGACCGCCAGGGCGAACACCCGCAGATCCATCCTCAGGTTCAGGGCAAGCGGGATTCTGAACGGGAGGGAAAACCCCGAGAGCAGGCGGAGCATCCAGGAGGCTGCGAGGAAGCTAAAGGTCAGCCCGAAGGCCGACAGGACCACGCTTTCGGCAATCATCTGGCGCATCAGGCGCAGCCGCCCCGCCCCGAGCGCGGCACGGATCGCGATCTCCCGCTGTCGTGCGGTCGCGCGCGCGAGCAGGAGGTTGGCCACGTTGGCGCAGGCGATCAACAACACCAGGCCGGCGGCCGATACGAGCAGGGCCAGGAGCGACACGATCGATTTCCGGTAAGCGGGCCAGAAACGCGCCTCCGATCCGGGCAGCAGCGTCCCGGTCCAGCCCGCGTTGGTTTGCGGGTGCGCGAGCTCGAGCTGCCGCGCCCGCAGGGTGACTGCGGCGCGGGCCTGTGCGAGTGTGACGCCCGGGCGCAGGCGCCCGACAACCAGAAGCCAGCGGGCTGCGCGGCTCTGCAGGATGTCCTGTGCCCCGGGCAGGCCCCAGGTGGGCACGACCCTGTCGAAGGACCGCAGCAGGATCCACACTTCCGGCGGCGTGCCCCAATCGAGGGTGATGCCGCGAAATCCCGCGGGCGCGATCCCGATCACCGTCAGGCTCTGCCCGTCGATCCTGACGCTCTTCCCGACGATAGCCGGATCGCCGCCGAAGCGGCGCTGCCAGAGGCCGTGGCCGAGAACCGCCGTCAACTCGGATCCGTGAGCCTCGTCCGAGGTGCGGAACCCCCGTCCCGGGGCGACAGCCAGGCCGAGGAGATCGAAATAGTTGGCCGACACGGCCTCCCCCCCGACACGCTCGGTGCCCTGTCCGTCGCTGAACATCAAGGGCATGCGCGCGTACGCCAGCAACCCGGTGAAGACCGCGTCGAGCTCGCCGTAGTCGAGGTAGTCCGGGTAGGATGTGCTGGCGTAGCTCGAGTTGGCGGTCGCCGTCGTGTAGAGCACCGCCAGGCGATCCGGTTCCCGGACCGGGAATGGTCGGAAGAGCACGGCGTCGGCGAGGCTGAAGATGGCCGTGTTGACGCCGATGCCGAGCGCCAGGGTCAACACCGCCGCGCCCGTGAATCCGGGGCTCCTGGACAACGCCCTCAGGGCGATGCGGAGATCGAACAGGAATTGGCCCGGCATGGTTGCAGCATGATGCACTCGCACCAGAAACTCAAGTGGGTCCGAGCTGAAGAGGCTGTCCGATTCACGTGGGTCCGGGCTTCAGCCCGGACGTCTTTTGATCTGATCTATGTGGCGACGGGCGCACGTTCTAGCGGCCGCAAACTGCGTCCGGGCTGAAGAGGCTGTCCGACGATTGAACCGCCCGCCCTGCCCGTAAAACAAGTGGGTCCGGGCTTCAGCCCGGACGTCTTTTGATCTGATCTATGTGGCGACGGGCGCACGTTATAGCGACCTCAAACAGCGTCCGGGCTGAAGTGGCTGTCCGACGATTGAACCGCCGCCCTGCCCGTAAAACAAGTGGGTCCGGGCTTCAGCCCGGACGTCTTTTGATCTGATCTATGTGGCGACGGGCGCACGTTCTAGCGACCGCAAACTGCGTCCGGGCTGAAGAGGCTGTCCGACGATTGAACCGCCCGCCCTGCCCGTAAAACAAGTGGGTCCGGGCTTCAGCCCGGACGTCTTTTGATCTGATCTATATGGCGACGGGCGCACGTTCTAGCGACCGCAAACTGCGTCCGGGCTGAAAGCCCGGACCCACTTGATCGCTCGGTTAAAACTAATTCTCGGTGCCGTAAGAGACCTGCATGCGGCGGATGGCGAAGCGCGCGAGGCAGAGCAGGAGCGCGGTTACGGCCAGCAGGCCGGTGACCGCGCCCAGGCGGGATGCGGGCGCGGCGGGGGACAGCAGCAGCTGTAGGAGCGCCGGCGCGTTCTTGTCGGTAGGAACCGGAACTGGGCACAGCGATTGCAGGTAATACAACACGCTCAGCTTCTGCAGGATCTCGGGGAGGAAGCCGTTGATGCCCTCCCAGCCGAGAAGCACGGCAGCCGGGATGATCGGGTTGCGCAAAAGCAGTCCGGCGGCAAGAAACACGCTACCGTAGCCGACGCAACCGAGCACGGCAGCCGCCGTGTACCAGAAGGCGTGCGCCATGCCAGCGCCCCGCCAGTAGGCCTGTACCTCGATCGGGTTGTGTGGCCAGATCATCGCCGCAAAACACAGGAGGGCGCCGCCGGCAAAGATGGTGGTCGAGGCGATCAGGCCGGCGCCGTACTTTCCGGCCAGGAGCACTTCACGGCGGGCGGGAGCCAGGAACCAGAAGTGCAGGGTCTTGTCCAGCATCTCGCCGCGGAAAAGGTTCATGAAGATGCCCAGGCACCCGAAGAAGATCGCCAGCCGCAGGTAGAAGAACTGGAAGATACCGGCGAAGACCTGGCGATCCTCCTCGAAGTTCAGCAGCGGGCTGAGGTCTCTCGAGGCGAGCTTCCCGTCGGAGAAGGTCAGGCGAGCTACGCGTCGCCCGTCGAAGTAGACGAGCCTGCGGTGCGAAGACCGCTCGTCGACGAACCTCGCGCCCGTGGCGTTTACGACCGTCGTGAACATCCTTCCGTCGGTGCTCACCTGGATGTTGAACTCGCGCGTGTCGAGCTCCTCGTCCTCGCCGCCGGCGCTGGCGTGCTTGACCACGAACCGTTTCACCTTCGTGACCGCACCGAGGTCGACCTGCAGGAAGCGGTCCCACTCGTCCGTGCACCACTTGTCGCTGTTGCCGCCCGAAATGCTGCCGTTGAAGGCCTTCTCGGGGCCTTCCTCGTCGCTGCACGGCGCACTGCCGGTGGCCGGACGACGCAGTGCCAGGTTGGTGGCGCCGTCGGGACCGTACACTTCGAATTCGTAGATCCTCGCGCTATGGTCGCCGCCATAGGTGGGCCGTGTGATGTTCAGGCGGACAAACCGGGCGTCCACGGCCGGGTCGACCCCGTGCGTCGTGACGCTAGTGGTCGCGCCCTCGGCGCGGACGCGTTTGCGGCTCTCCCAGTGGTCGTCGCGGGCCGGCGTCGCGAGCCGCTGCAGCACCGCCTCGTCCGTTTCGCCGTCGCGTATGCCGTCGATCAGGGCGGGCTGCAGGATGCCCTGCGCCGAGAGCCGGTCCCGCCGGATCTTCACTTCGACGCCGTGCCCGAAAAAGATCACGGCCGGCAGCAGAGCGAGCCCATACACCCAGAACGCCCGCTTCGACAGGAAGGCGCGCCGCAACTCGATCCTGGCGATGATCCAGGCCTGAAAAGCCGGTGTCGGGTATCGGGTTTTCATCGTTGCCGACCTCTGGAGTGCGGCGGCTGGACGCCGCTTTGTGGGCGGCGCCTAGGCGCCGCCGCGCAAGCGGTGCCGAGGCACCGCACTCCAAAACACCCAGTCCCCGGTTTACGATCCAATAAGGTATTCATACAACGCGTCGACGTTTTCGTCGGCGGGGATGACGCCCTCGATCTTGTAGCCGTTGAGCGCAATGCGGCCCAGCGCCCGCGAAAACTTCTCCCGGTCCCGGGTCATCGCGAGCATGCCACCCCGGTCGTCGTTGAGGCTGACCTGGGTGATGTGGTCCTCCTGGAAGAGCAGCGCGGCGACCCGCGCGGGTTCTGGGCAGCGGATGATGAACTGGCTCGGGTGTTCGTGGATCTCCTCGCGGACATTGCGGGTCTCCCCTCGGCGACGATCATGCCGTTGGCGATGAGGACGATCTGGTCGCTGATCACGTCCACCTCCTGCAGGACGTGGCTGGAGAGGATCACGTGCCTCCCCTGAGCCGCCCACTCGCGGAACAGGGTGATGGTTTCGGCGCCGCACGAGCGGGTCGAGCCCGTTGAGAGGCTCGTCGAGCACCAGCAGTTCGGGTTCGTGGGCGATGGCCTGGGCCAGGCGGACGCGCTGGCGCATTCCCTTGGAATAGGCCGCCACCTTCCTGTGGGCCGCTTCGGTGAGGCTCAGGCGCTCCAGCGCCTTCCACGCCCTCTCCTCGGCCTCCGCGCGGCTGTAACCGAAAAGCAGCAGTCCGGTAGTGATGAAGCTGAAGCCCGTCGCCCAGCGAGGCGCGGCGTCGTACTGGGTGGCATACCCGGTGATGCGCATGAGGCGTTCGGGATCCCGGGGCGAGATGCCGCGCATGCGTGATCGAGCCATGGTCGGGGTGGATGAGGCCGGTCATGAGATTCATCAGGGTGGTCTTGCCGGAGCCGTTTGGCCCGACCAGGCTCGTTATCCCCGGCGGGATGTCGAGGGTGACGCGGTTCACCCCGAGCACCTCGCCATAGAATCTCGATACCTCCTCGAACACCACCGACGGCGCGCTCACGAAAGCTCCAAAGCGGGTTTTGGGTCTTGGGTGTTGGGTGTTCGAGAACCCGGGCAGCGAAGGGTGGCCATGCGATGCTCGCCAAAACCC
>CAWJKZ010000003.1:0-15688 GCA_963843575.1 uncultured Acidobacteriota bacterium
CCACCAGATCGGCCACACTCCTCGCCGTCGGCGACAAGCACGGCCGCCGCGCCCGACGCGATGCAGCTCCTGGCGCAGGCCGCGTGGCCCGGGTCGGCCCCTTTCTTGGGCGCGCAGCCCGCGTCGCAGATATACCCGGTCCACTCCGCTGCATACGCGCCGCCGCCGACGAGCATCCCGAGCAGAAGTGTCGCTGAAATTCGCCTGGTCAACCTCTTCACACTCCTCAATGCCGGTCCTGAAATAGAAACCGACGCTTGAATTCTACCATGCGGCGGGGAGGGTGCTGGGCTCAGGGCGTGGCCACGAACCGCTTGGGCCCCGAGACGCACGGCGAGTCTCGATCGACGAAGCGGAGCGGCCACTCGCGCGCTTCGCCGGCGTAGTCGATGCCTATGCGCGGTGTTACGGCAAGCCGCGGGGCAGGCGTCGGCCCCCCCAGCACGCGGACGGCCCCGCCGCCCAGCAGGTCGAGGCCGCTGAGCCTCGCAGTGATGCCCAGCCTCGCGCAGAGACGCCCCGGCCCGGAAAGCAGCTTCGGCGGGCAGCCGTCGGGCACTCCGGCGGCCCGGAGGAGGACGGCCTCCGCGACTCCTTGGCAGCCGGTCACGACGTTGGCGCAGAAATGCATGCCGTACACCAGGAAGACGTACAGGTGGCCCGCCGTCCATGTACATCGGCTCGACCCGTGCAGTCCGCCTCCCTCCCCACGAGTGTGCCGCCCGGTCCTTCGCGCCGAGGTAGGCCTCCGTTTCGACGATCCGCGCTCCGTACCAGTGCCCGCGGTAGCGGCGGGCGAACCAGGCCCCGACCAGCCGACGCGCGACCTCGACGGTGTCCTGGCGGAAGAAGTCCCGGCCGAAGTCGTCGAGCTCCGGCAACCGGGGATCCAGCAGCAGTCTGGAGTCAGGGGCGATCTGAGCCATTTCGAATGTCCCAGGCCAGGCGGGGGCCGCGGATTGGATCTCGACACCGCGTCGGGCCCACCGGGGCCTGACGGATTATGATATAACGCGCGCATGGACACCAATCGCGAAAGCGGCCGGGCGGGACGCGACCTCCTCGGCGGTGGCGAACTCTTGGATCGCGTGAAGACGAGGGCCGCCGGGCCGGCCGGCCGGCTGCCTTTTACCGAAGAGATGCTGCGCGAGCGGCCGAGTGGCGACCTTTTCGGCTGGTCGCAGGATGCGGGCATGGGCTGGGATCCGGGCGAACTCGGGCGCACGGAGTTCCTGATCCTGAGCACCCAGGGGGGCCTTCGGGCGGATTCGGGTGAAGCCGATCGCCCTGGGGTTTCACATCGGCCACTGGGAGGTGGGGTTGCTGGTCGGGGCGGCTGCGCGCGAATTCAAGACCACTAGGATGCGATCCCGTTCGCCGGCTGCTGCACGGATCCGTGCGACGGCCGCACCCAGGGCACGCCGGGCATGATGGACAGCCTGCCGTACCGCAACGATGCGGCGACAGCTGCTGCGTCGCCTCGATCCGGTCGCTGCCGACGCGCCGGGGCGTCCTCGGGGTGGCGACCTGCGACAAGGGGCTGCCCGCCATGATGATGGCGCTCGCCGGCAGCCGCACGCTCCCGTGCGTGCTCGTGCCAGGCGGCGTGACACTGCCTCCCGACAAGGGCGAAGATGCCGGGCAAAGTCCAGTCGATCGGCGCCCGTTTCGCGCACGGCGTGATTACGGTCGAGCGAAGCGGCCGAGCTGGCGTGCCGCGCATGCGCGACCCCGGGCGGCGGGTGCCAGTTCCTGGGAACGGCCGCGACTTCGCAGGTGGTGGGCGAGGCGCTGGGCCTCTCCCTGCGCGCATTCCGCCCTGGCTCCCTCCGGCCAGCCCGTCTGGCTGGATGCCGCGGCGAGATCCGCCCGCGCCCTCGCGTTCTGGACTCGCGCGGGCATCGCGCTGGCCGACATCCTCACGCCGGCCGCGATCCACAACGCCATGGTCGTGCACGCCGCCTTCGGCGGTTCGACGAACCTGCTGCTGCACGTACCGGCGATCGCCCACGCGGCCGGACTTCCCCGGCCGTCGGTGGACGACTGGATCTCGGTCAACCGCAGCGTGCCGCGGCTGGTCGACGTCACTGCCCGAACGGCCCCGCGAATCACCCGACGGTCCGCGTGTTCCTGGCCGGCGGAGTGCCGGAGGTCATGCTGCACCTGCGGCGGCTGGGGCTGCTCCGTGAGGATTGCCTGACCGCCGCAGGGCTGACGCTCGGCCGCGTCCTCGACTGGTGGGAGAATTCCGACCGTCGCCGCCGCTCGAGAGAACGCCTGCGCCAGGCGGACGGGATCGATCCCGACGAGGTCATCTTCACGCCCGAAAACGCGGCGCGGCGGGGGTTGACCAGCACCGTGACCTTCCCCAGGGGCAACCTGGCCCCCGAGGGGTCCGTGGTGAAAAGCACGGCCATCGACCCGTCGGTCGTTGATGCGGACGGGGTGTTTCGGAAGGTCGGACCGGCACGGGTGTTCACCTCCGAAACCGGTGCCATCGCCGCCATCAAGAGCAACGGACCCGATCGTATCCGGGCAGGCGACGTGCTGGTCCTGATCTGTCGCGGCCCGGCGGGTGCCGGGATGGAGGAGATCTACCAGATCACGGCTGCGCTGAAACACCTTCCGTGGGGCAAGCACGTCACCGTACTGACCGACGGTCGCTTTTCCGGCGTCTCCACCGGCGCGTGCATCGGCCACATCGGACCGGAGGCCCTCGCCGGCGGCCCGATCGGCAAGGTGCTGGACGGGGACCGCATCCGGGTCGTCGTGGACCGCAACCAGCTGACAGGCTCGGTGGATTTCGTGGGGGACCCCCACGGGGAGTTCGGGGTCGCCGAAGGGGAGCGCATACTCGGCGAAAGGGCGCCCCGACCGGACCTCCGCCCCGATCCGTTGCTGCCGGACGACACACGGCTCTGGGCCGCCCTCCAGGCGTGCAGCGGCGGCACGTGGGGCGGGTGCGTAACCGATCCGGCAGCGATAGTCGCGGCCCTGTCTCGGGGAGCCGCCGAGGCAAGCCCCGGGAAATGATCTCCCGCGCTTCCCGATGCGAGGGGAGATCGAGCCAACGGCCCGTGGCTACCCCGTTGCCGGCCCGCCGGGCACGAGGATGTGTCGGAGGGCTTCGCAGAGAACAGGGTGGCGGAAGCGGAAGCCGGCAGCCTCAAGACGCGCGGGAATCACCCGGGCGCTGCTGAGCAGCATCTCGTCCCCCATCTCGCCGAGCGCGAGCCGGGCGACGAACCCCGGGACGGCAAAGACCGTCGGCCGGGAAAGCGCCGCACCCAGTTCCCGGGTGAATTCAAGGTTCGTGGCCGGGTTAGGGGATACGGCGTTAACCGCGCCAGACAGAGCGTCATCCGTCAGGACGCGCACGACGACCTCTACGAGGTCGCCCAGGGAAATCCAGCTCCAGTACTGCCGGCCGCTGCCGAAGCGTCCTCCCAACCCCATTCGGAACGGCGGCAGCATTTTGGGCAGTGCACCCCCCAGTCCGCTCAACACGATGCCGAGGCGCAGCCGTGTCACCCGGATGCCCCGGCGCTCGGCCGCTGCCGACGCGCCTTCCCAGTCGCGGCAAACCGAGGCGAGGAAACCGCTTCCCGGCGGGCTCTCCTCCGTTAGCACCTCGTCCCCGCGATTCCCATAATAGCCGACGGCCGAGGCGCAGATCAAAGCCCTGGGCGGTTCGCGAAGCGAGGCGAGTGTATCCGAAAGAATCCGCGTGCCACCGACCCGGCTGTCGTAAATGCGCCTCTTGCGCTCGCTGGTCCACCGCCCGGAGAGGGACTCGCCGGCAAGGTGTACCACGGCATCGAAGTGCTCGAGTGCCGCCGGGGCGAGGCCGGCGCTCGCGGGATTCCAGAACAGTTCGTCCGCTCCGGGCCTGGGAGGGCGGCGCACCAGCCGGAACACGCGTTCCCCCGCGCCCTTGAGCCGCTCGACCAGCGCCGAACCGATGAGACCGGTGGATCCCGTGACGAGTATCTTCATAGGTCTCCCGACTGAAGTCACAAAAACCGTACCACCATTGACGGCGCACCGCAACGCGGGCGGGAACCCGAGACCCCGGACCTGATAAATTCAGTGCCGCTCCCGTTCCGTGCTCCTGTCGGAGAGCCTGATCGCCAGACGCCGGGAACGTGAGTGGTGTCGGAATCAGCATCCGGGTTCGGCGCTCGCGGCATGGCGGATTGCCGCGAGACAAGCAAGCCCGCCGCATCATCCTGGCCGACGACAACGAGGAACCCCGGGAGTTCGTCCGACGCATCCTGACGCAGCGGTACGACGTCGAGCCGGTCGGGGACGGCGCGGAAGCCCTGGCCGCCGCGCACCGACAACCGCCCGATCTGGCCCTCACCAGCGCAACGATGCCCGGCGTGGACGGGCCTCGCACTGGTGCGCCACCCCACAGGCAAACTCCTGTTCACAGCGTTTCCATCTGGTTCGGTGGAAGCAGGCCTGCCGCTCCGGCGCCCTGGTACTTGCGCAGGGGGTAGCGTCAACGGTGGAATGAAAGGCGCCGTGCGGTCGTTACCAGTTCTCGATCATGCTGGGGTGATACACGGGCGGATTGAGGAAGCGCACGTCCCGGCGTTTGAAGATGCCCACCAGCAGCATCCCTGCCACGAACCCGCCGATGTGCGCCCAGAACGCCACGCCGCCCCCGCTCCCCTGGCCGGCCATGCTGCCGCTGAAAAGCTGGAGCACGAACCACACGCCGAGGACCCACCCCGCCGGGATGTACATCATCCGCACGAAGAAGCCCAGGAACACCAGCGTGAGCACGCGGGCCCTGGGGTAGAGCAGGATGTAAGCCCCGAGCACGCCCGAAATGGCTCCACTGGCACCGATCGAAGGGATCGTCGAGCTCGGGTTGGACACCACGTGCGCCAGCGAGGCCAGTACGCCCGTCAGGAGGTAGAAGAGAAGGAACCGCACGCGCCCCATCGCCTCTTCGATGTTGTTGCCGAAGATCCAGAGGTACAACATGTTCCCGAGCAGATGCATGATGCCGCCGTGCAGGAACATGCTGGTGAAGACCGTCAGGAGCGGCGGGACCGCGAGCAGCGAGGCCGGGAGAGCGCGCTCGCCCAGGACGACGGCCGGGATAGCCCCGTACTGATAGACCATCGTCTGCCCGTCCTTGGCACCCAGGGATACCTGGTACGCGAAAACGACGACATTGATGGCAATCAGCGCAATCGTCAGGAATGGCGTGATCGTTGTCGGGTTGTCGTCCCGCAGGGGAAACATGCGTCCTCATCCTTGCCGGCGGCACCGGCTCTCCCGGGTTCCGGCGGCACACGCCGCGCCAGGCCTTCCGCTGGGAACATTGAAGCACATCCCCGACCAGCCCGCAATGGGCGCGGTAAGGAGCTTCCCGCCTGTGCCGGATGTGGTTCTCAAAGTCGCTGGATGTCGACCTTCTGCTGGAGATGGTGGACAGGCTCGTGAGGAGGACCGCCGAGAGCAGGCGATACCGGTCGCGTTGACTCGCGGCCGGGCATCGGCCGAGGAGATCGGCACGGCACGGTTGGCATACCTTCCATCGAGAGCGGGTCGGAGCCGCGGCGGTGCCTGGGACGCCAAAGCGTTGTGTGCGGCCGATTTGAGAGTTACAATACGTCGATCGCTCAACACCGAGAGATCCGGCGCACAGAATGGAACATGCCGGGAAGTCCGCACGACCACGCAGCGCCCCCGGAGGGACGCGTGGAGGTTCGAACCGGCCTGCGACAGGGGTTCGCGGAAGACGGCTGAGTTGGGAAAAGCGTGCGGCTGGGCTGGGGCCTACCGTCGCCTTCACGCCCGTTTGTCTCCGAGAGCGAGCGCCATGCCACAGAGGTGAAAATGACAGAGGAACGCTTGAAATTCGCGGTGTTCATTGACTTCGACAACATCGAGATCGGGGTCCGGACGACGCTGTCGCGCCGGTTCGACATCGACACCGTGCTGGAGGCCATCAAGGAGCGGGGAGAGGTGGTCACGAAGGTTGCGTACGGAAACTGGAAGCGCGCGGACGAGTACAGCCAGGCGATGACAGAGCACGCGGTCCAGATGGTCCAGCGCAACGTCACACCGCGAGGGGACAAGAACGGCGCCGACATCAACCTGGCGCTTGACGCGCTGGAAATGGCCTTCACCCGGGAACACATCAACGCATTCGTGATCGTGGGGGGCGACAGCGACTTCATCGCACTCGTTGAGAAACTCAAGCAGTACGACAAGTCCGTCTTCATCGTGGGGGGACGCGCCTTCACCAGCACGATCCTGCAACGGAACTGCCACGAGTTTATCGCCTACGAGAACCTGGTGGCCACGTCTCCGCCGGCCCGAAAACCCGCCGTCAAGGCACAGGCGACCAGCCGCGCGCAGATTGAAGATGCGCTGCCGCTCATCCGGCGCGCCCTCAAGATACTCGCCGACCGCGAGGTCTCGCCGCAGCTCGGTTTGCTCAAGAGCACCCTCCTGCAACTCGATTCCACTTTTTCGGAGAAGGACTACGGCACCGGCAGCTTCCGCGAATTCATCCAGAAGATGGCCAACGCAGGCTTCCTCAATCTGAAGCAGGTCGACCGCAGCCTGATGGTCGAGCTCAGGGACAGCGAACCGCAGGCGGCTGCCGTGGCTGCCCCGCGCGTCGAGGAGCCTCCTTCCGAAGCTGCGGAAGCGGCGCCGGAGGTCGCGCCGGAACCCGAGCTGCAGCCACGTCCCCTCGAAGGGGGACGCGACCTGTTTGGGCTGTTCCAGAACGCCCGCGTGAGGCCGCGCTGGCCGATGTATCTGCGGAACATGAAGCAGTACCTCAGGGCAGCCGACCCGACGTTCGACGAGCGCGCGCACGGTTTCGCTACTATCCACGACCTTGTCAGGCAGGGACAGCGGGAAGGCATCTTGCGGATCGAACGGAACCGGCAGGGGATATTGCGCATCTTCCCGGGCGACCGGTTCCCGGGCGAGGGTGCACTGCCCATTCCAGAGGTCCCCGAGATTCCCGAGCCCGAAATCAGTGGGATCGAAGTCGAATCCGTCCTCCAGGAGGCGCCTCCCCTGGCGGCCGAGCAGATCACGGAATCGGCGCCCGAGGTAGTTAACGAACCGCTGCCCGAGGTTCCTGGCGAGAGCGCCGTTGCGGTGCCCGCCGAGGAAGCCGCGGCAGTCCCGGCGGAAGCTGCCGTCGCCGAGGTTGAGGCCGAAGAGGCCCAGCCGTTTTTCCCTCCGGTGGAAAGGGCGAGGCGGCGCCGGAGCCCGGGTCCTGCAGCGGCGCAGCGCAAACGGCAGCCGTCGGCGCGCAAGCCGCGGACAAAAAAGAAGGTCGAAGCCGAAAGCTGAAGGCGGGCCCGGTCAGCGGAGCGAACGGAGATAGGCGATCACCGCCTCGGCATCCTGGCCGTTCATGTGGAACTGAGGCATCGGAGCCTGGGGCACTCGTCCGTCGAGTCGGGAGCCTCTGGTCAGGAGACTGACGACGTCCTCGTCGCGGAACCCCGGGAGACCGGCGATGTGCGGCGCCCGCACCGCCCATCTCTGATTGGGCCAGGGTGAAGCTACGGGGATGGGGGCCCCCTGAAGGAGACGGAGCCGGTCTAGGTCGCCCCCCACCGAGCGCGGTGTGTGACACTGCACGCACTGCGCCACGCTGTTGACGATGTACTCGCCGCGTTGGACCGGGCCGTTTGCGCCCGCGGCGGCGGGCGACGGCGGGATCTTCATCTGAGCCCATCCGCCAAGAACAATCGACAGAATCCCCAGCACACCCGGCGCCACCTTCATCCCGTCCCTCCTGTGAGAAGTGCCACGTACATTTTACAGAACCGGCCCGCAAAATCCCGCATTACCACGTTCCCTTGGCTCATTTTCGCGGCGAGGAAGCTCCTCGGCGACCTGGAAGCGCGGCCCCCCGCTTGCCCTCGATCGGGGCCGCGGCCTGTCCACGCCGCTTCACATGTCCTATAATTCCCGGGTGAGCGAGTGTCTCCGGACGACCGAATCGGGCGTGGCCCGATTGACCATCAACCGGCCCGATCGACGCAACGCGCTTGACGGCGCCACCATCGAAGCCCTGCGGCAGGCATTGCGCTCGTCGGTGGACGACACGGCCGCGCGTGTCATCACCCTGACCGGTTCCGGCGACACGGTCTTCTGCGCCGGGGCAGACCTCAAGGCCGCCCTGGGTGAAGAGCAGGCGCCCGGCGACTTCGGCCGGGCCGGGTACCGCGAGCTGCTGCTGGAACTGCGGCGCTGTCCAAAGCCCACCGTCGCCCTTGCCCGCGGCCACGTCATGGCCGGGGGGCTCGGGATCCTTCTGGCCTGCGATTTCGCCCTGGGATGCGACGACATCCACGTCTCCACCCCCGAGATCAATGTCGGCTTGTTCCCCATGATGGTGCTGGCGCTCCTGTACCGGCATGTGGGGAGGAAGAAGGCGACCGAGATGCTGTTCCTGGGCGACCGCATGCCAGCCGCGGAGGCCAGGGAGTGCGGCATCTTCAACGCGTTATACGGGCGCGGCGACTTCGAACCCGCCTCAGCCGCTTACGTCGCTCAACTGGCGCGCAAGAGCGGCGCCGTGCTGCGGCTGGGCAAGAGCGCGATCCTGCACGTCGAAGACCGGCTGCTCGCGGACGAACTGGAATACCTGGAGCACGAGCTCGGGCGGGTGATGACCACGGAGGACAGCAGGGAAGGCGTGAAGGCATTCCTGGAGAAGCGAGCTGCGCACTGGAGGGATCGATGAAGACGGTCCGGATCGGCGGCGCCCTCGGTTTCTGGGGTGATCGCGGCGACGCGCTGTTCGGTCTGCTGCGCGGCGGACCGCTGGACTACGTCATCATGGATTACCTGGCCGAGGTGACCATGTCGATCCTGCAGAAGCAGCGTTCGAAGGTCCCGGGCCTCGGCTACCCCCACGATTTTGTGCCGCTCGCGCTTCGCGCGCTTCCGGAGTTGCGCGCCCGGGGAGTGCGACTGGTCACCGACGCCGGTGGCCTGTATCCAACCGGCCTGGCGCAGGAGCTGATTGCGAGGTCGCTCGAGGCCGGGTACCCCGATCTGAAGGTGGGCGTCGTATGGGGCGACGACCTCGTGCCCGAACTCCATCGGCTCGCCGCCGCGGGGATCGACCTGCGGCACATGGAAACCGGGGCCTCGCAACGCGAGATCCCTGGGCCCATTCTGTCCGCCAACGCTTATTTCGGCGCCTTCCCCATCGCCGAGGCCCTGGCAGGTGGCGCCGACATCGTGGTCACGGGACGGGTCAACGATGCCGCGCTCGCCCTCGGGCCTCTTATCCACGAATTCGGCTGGAGACGCCACGACTACAACCTGCTCGCCTGCGGCACCATCGCCGGCCACCTGCTCGAGTGCGGTGGTCAGGCCTCCGGCGGGAACTTCAACGGGGGCTGGGAGCTGGTGCCGGACCTGGACCGCCTGGCTTATCCTGTCGGGGAGGTCGGCCCGGACGGCTCCCTCGTCATGACCATTCACCCCGGCCAGGGCGGGCTGATGACGCCGGCGGTCCTGACGGAGCAGCTGCTGTACGAAATCGGCGACCCGGCGGCATACGTGGTTGCGGACGTCGTATGTGACATCGAGGCGGTCGAGATGCGGGACCTGGGCGGAAACAGGGTGGCCGTCTCGGGGACGCGCGGCCACCCTCCGACGGACAGCTACAAGGTCTCGATGAGCTACGACGGGGGTTATCAGGTTGCGGTGGGCCTGGTGTACACCTGGCCGGACTGCGTCGCGAAGGCACGCGCCGCGGCTTCCCTCATGTTGAGGCGCCTGGAGAAGCTCGGCGTCTCTTACCGCGATGTCCATGTTTCCGTGTTCGGCCAGGGCGCCGTGCACGGGGCCATGTCGCACACGGTCGAGGACCCGAACGAGGTCTACCTCCGGATGGCGTTCTCCGTGACAGACCGGGAGAGCGCTGAGCGCGTTTCCCGGGAAATGGTCACCCACATCCTGTGCGGGATCCCCACGGCGTGCATGCTCGAGCCGGGGCGGTCCGTCCCGCACCGGGAGGTCCTGTACTGGCCAAGCCTGGTGCCCAAGAGCGCTGTCGCTCCGCGCGTCCAAGTGATGGGAGGCGGGCGGTGAAGGAAGTGCCACTGGTCAGGATTGCGCACGGGCGCAGCGGGGACAAGGGCGACACCCTCAACTGCGGCATCATCGCGCGCAGGCCGGAGTATTACCAACTGATCGCGCAGCAGGTGACGGCCGAGCGCGTCAAAGAACACTTCGGGGAGTTTTGCAGGGGAGAGGTGCAGCGCTACGACCTGCCGAAACTCCACGCCTTCAATTTCGTGCTCACGCACTCCCTGGGCGGGGGCGGCACCGCATCCCTCCGCATCGACACTCAGGGCAAGACCTACGCGGCGGCGCTGATGCGGATAACCGTGCGCGTTCCGGACGAATGGCCGGTTTGAAGGGAACTGCCGATGGACAGACACATGAGCAGGATTCAGGGGAAAGTCGCACTGGTGACCGGCGGGACACGGGGCATCGGGCTTGCGATCTCCAAGGCGCTGCTGGACCGGGATGCCCGAGTGTTCGTCTGTGCGACGGGGCAGCGCGGCGTCGACGCGTCGCTGGCGGAATTGGCGCCGGCTCACCCCGGCGCGATTGCCGGAGCTGCGTGCGACGTGCGCCGGCCCGGGCAGGTCCGTGCCCTGATGCAGGCGGCGGAGACACGGTTCGGGGGCCTCGATATCCTGGTCAACAACGCCGGCATAGGCGTATTCAACCCGATGGAGGAGATGTCGGTGGAGGATTGGGACAGGACGATCGAGACCAACCTCTCCGGCGTCTTCTACTGCTGCCGCGAGGCCATTCCCCTCCTCAAACGGCGGGGGGGCGGCTACATCATCAACATCGGCAGCCTGGCGGGCAAAAACGCGTTCGCGGGCGGGGCCGCCTACAACGCCTCGAAATTCGGTCTGATCGGGTTCTCGGAGGCCCTAATGCAGGATGTCCGCTACGACCACATTCGGGTCAGCTACGTCATGCCGGGATCGGTCGCCACCGAATTCGGCGGATCCGGCCCCGAGACGCCCCCGGGCACCTGGAAGCTCCACCCCGAAGACGTGGCCCAGGTCGTCGTGAGCCTGCTCGACATGGATCCAAGGGCGCTCCCGAGCCGGGTCGAACTGCGGCCGTCGGAACCCCCAAAGTAAGGGCCCGGGGGCGGCCGGCCATCAGCCCCCTCCACGGAGGTGTCCCATGAAGTATGCTTCGCCGCAGACGATCGTTCGCCTGGGTGTGCTGGCCCTCGGCGGCCTGCTGGCGGGAGCGTCGCAGGCCCTGGCCCAAACGGCGCTCCGCGTCGGATACGTCATCGTCACGCCCGCGTTCGGCGACTCCAGCCGGCTGACCGCCTTCGAGACGTTTCGGTTCCGGGGGAACACCTCGACCCCGCAGGCCAGCGTTCTCGACAGCGCGCTGGCCACGAATGTCTCGCTGTTCGTGGCCGTGGACATCCTGTCGGGCCGCAACTCCGGCCTCTCCGTCGTCAATCCCGGAAATGCCTCGACGGCCGTCGACCTGATCCTGTACCGCGCGAACGGCTCGGTGCTGTCGACGCAACGTGTGGTCATTCCCGGCGGCCGACAGATCTCGTTGTTCCTCACCGAGCTGTTTGCACGGGAACCGGAGCTCCACTCGAGTTTCACGGGACTGCTGAACCTGATCAGCTCGTCTCCCGTCGGGGTGGTCGCCTTGCGCTTTCAGGACGAGGATTTCAGCCCTGTGCCCCTGGTTTTCAACCTGCCGTTTGTGTCGACGGTGCCGCCGCGGCTCAATGGGGCGGGGGGCCCGGGTGCTCAGCTCCTGCCACAGTTCGCCACGGGGGCAGGGTGGGCGAGCGAGATCGTTTTGAGCAACACGTCCATCGGGCCGATCACGGTGCGTGTGGACCTATTCGACCAGGCGGGAGGGCCGTTGACAACCGCGACGACCCGTGGAAACGGCAGCAGCTTCACGGGCATCACGATCCCACCCAACGGGGTGGTCGTGCTCGCGACGAAATAAGCCCGGCAAATGCAGGCCGGTCGCAGGCGACCTGCCTGCGGCGCGCACACCACGGACGGAATCACGGAGCCTGGTAGGGCTTGACCTTCTCGTCAATCTTCGCCCGGTCGCCGACCACTACGATAGTCATCCTGTCGGGATCGAGGTAGGTTTCGGCCACTCGCTTGAGGTCGGCGGCCGTCACCGCATTCACCTTCTGGACGTAGGTCTTCAGGTAGACGTCGCTGAGGCCCTGCAGATCGACAAAAGCCAGCTGACCGACGATGCCGCGGTTGGACGAGTTCTGCAGGACGAATATCCCGCTCATGTAGTTCTTGATGCCCTGGAGTTCGGTGTCGCCGACAGGTTCCTGCCGGAGGCGGTTGGCTTCATACAGGATCTCCTTGATCGACTCCGCGGTCACGGCCGTCGTCACGTCGGCGTCCTCGACCCAGTGGGCCGTGTGGTAGCGGGTGGAAAAGGCGCTCGAGGGGGAGTAGGTGTAGCCTTTCTGCTCGCGGATATTGGAGGTGATGCGCGAGGCGAAAGAGCCGCCGAGGATGTTGTTGAGCACCTGGAAGGGAACAAAGTCCTGGCTGGCCGGGTGCGCGCCAACCGGCAGGCCGATGCGCAGGGTGGACTGGGCGGCGTCGGGACGGTCGATCAGCTTGAACGCCTTCCGCGGTTCGACCTTAGGCGGGTCGCGCACGATGTCCGGCCCTGCCGCCCAGGACTCGAAGGCCGAGGTGATGGCCTGCTTCACCGCGGGGTCGAACCGGCCGACGACGAAGAGATGGGTTCTGCGCGCCCCGGTGTTCTTCCCGTAGAAAGCCCGCACCGCGTCGATGGTGTACGACTTCAGCATCGCTTCGGTCGGGTAGAGGCGCCCGTAGGGGTGCTCGCCATAGATCAGGGTGTTGAAGGCCTCGTCCGCCTGGGCCTGCGGCGTCGAAAGGCCGACGGCCACCCTGCGGATGAGGTTCGTCCGGATCCGCTCGAGTTCCGAATCGGGCAGGCGGGGGTTGCGGGCCACGTCAGCCACCAGCCGAACGGCGTCGGCCGCGAAATCGCTCAGGACGTCGATGCTGATCTGCGAGTCGTCCAGGCCCGCACCGATCGAAAGCTGGCCACCCATGCGTGCCGCCTCCTGATCCACCTGCTCGGCGGTCCGGGACACCGTCCCTTCCTTCATCAACGCGGCCAGGGTGTCGGCGAGCCAGATCTCCTGCGGACCCTCGTTGGCGTTCCCGAAGGCCATACGCGCGCTGACGGTCACCACCGGGATCGTGCCGTAGGGGACGAGCGTGACCCTCATCCCGTTCCCGAGGGTGTAATTCTCCTGGGCGGGTAGCGCGAACGGTTTCGGTTTTCCGCCCTGCGGGGGGAGTTCTTTCGCCGCGGCGAGCGCGGGGGCGATGCAGAACAAACCGGCGATCCACAGCAGACTTGCGCTTCTCATGTCACCCTCTCCCACTATTCAGGCTTCGCCGTCGAGGCGCCGGCCTCGATGGTCAGCACGGTCCGATTCGTCTCGCGCAGGTATTCCTTGGCAACGCGCTGCACCAGGGCGGGATTCACCCGGCGGAGCTCGCTTTCGATCGAGTTGATCGCCGACGGGTTGTCGTCGAACAGGGCGAACGAAGCCAGCAGGTCCGCCTTGCCGAAGCCGCCCAGCTGCGCCAGGCTCTGATAAAAGCCGGAGCGGAATTTCACGAGCGCACGGTCCAACTCGGCCTGGGATACCGGTGTCTGCTGAACTCCCTGGACCACCCGGTCTATGGCGGCGAGGAGGTCGTTGGCGCTGGCGCCGGCGTCATGAATGAGGCTGGCCGTCCAGAGCATCGGACCGTTGTAGTTGAAGGCGTTTCCCAGCATGTTGATGCCTCCGTCGACCGATTCGGTCGCCCCGCGCTTCTTCACCAGCTCGCGGTTGAGCAGGCTGTCGTCCCCCTGCAGCAGGATCTGGTCGAGTAGGACCATGGCAAAGTGCTCCGGCGACCTTCGGGGCGGGATGTGGTAGGCGACGGCCAACGCGGGCTTCTGCGCCAGCTTGTCGACCTTGTTGAAGCGCTTTTCCTTTTCCTGCCGCGGCTCGTTCAGGTCCGGGGACGGGGGACGGCGGGCCGCGGCGATGCCCGAGAAGTACTTGTCGATCCACGCCCTCGCCTCGGCTTCGTCGAAGTCCCCGACGACCGCGAGCGCCGCGTTGTTCGGCGCGTAATACGTGTTGAAGAACTGCCTGACATCGGCCAGGGTCGCCGCCTCGATGTGCTGGAGCTCGCCGTAGAAGTTGTGGGCATTGTACCAGTTGGTGTTGGCGTACTGCGGCATGTCCAGCCAGGGGAACCCGCCGTAGGGCTGGTTGAGCACGTTGACTTTCACCTCGTTGCTCACCACCCCCTGCTGGTTGGTCAGGTTTTCCTGCGTGATGGCGAGCCCTTTCATGCGGTCGGCCTCGGCCCAGAGCATCGTCTCGAGCTTGTGCGACGGGACGACCTGGAAGTAGTTGGTGAAGTCGAAACGGGTGCTCCCGTTCAGGACGCCGCCGTTTTGCTGCACCAGCCGGACGAACTCCATTTTGCCGAGGTTCTGTGAGCCCTGAAACATCATGTGCTCGAAGAGGTGCGCAAAACCGGTGCGGTCCTTCGGCTCGATCCGGAACCCGATGTTGTAGTAGACGCCCACTACAACCGTGGGGGCCGTGGCGTCCCTGGACAGGACGACCTTCATCCCGTTCGGCAGCTTGTAGTAGGTCACCGGGATGCTGAGCTGAGGAGGCGTCTGGGCCGCCCCGGCGGAAGTCAGGGGAATGAGCGCCAAAAAGGCCAGAAAAGCACGTGCTCGCGTAGACATGCTGGCTCCGTGGATTGTTGCGGCTGCTTGCCTGTACACCCGTACAGTGTCGGTGCCCACCGACACCGTACAATATAATACGCGAGACGCGGGAAATAGTTCCTGCGAGCAGAGCGGAGGAGCCATGATCGGCAGACGTCAGTTTCTGGCCTCGGTTGCATGCGCGCTGGGGGGCACTGCCTCGCGGGGCGGGACGGAAGCCCTGGTCCAAACGGTCCGGGGGCCGGTCCCGGCGGGCAACCTCGGCGTAACCCTCATGCACGAGCACGTCATGGTCGACTTCGCTGGCGCCCGCACCGCCAGCCCGTCGCGCTACGATCCCGACGAGGTCTTCCGGACCGCGCTCCCGTACCTGAGGAGAATCCGCAGCCTGGGGTGCGGTACGTTCGTCGACTGCACGCCGGCCTGGATCGGGCGCGACGTCACCCTGCTCCGGAGACTCTCGGAGGCCAGCGGCCTCCATATCGTAACCAACACCGGCTACTACGCTGCCGGCGAAAGATACAAGTTCCTGCCCGAGCACGCCTTCACCGAAAGCGCAGAGCAGCTCGCGCGGCGCTGGATCCGCGAGTCCGAGGCCGGGATCGACGGCACCGGGATCCGGCCGGGCCTCATAAAGATCGGCGTGACGAGCGGCCGCCTGCCGGAGGTCGAGCGCAAGCTGGTCCGGGCGGCGGCCCTCGCCCAGCGGGGGACGGGCCTGCCGATCGGCTCGCACACCGGGGACGGGGCAGCCGCGCTGCACCAGCTCGAGATCCTGGCGGAAGCAGGCGTGCCGCCGGACGCCTTCATCTGGATTCACGCCCAGAGTGAGAAAGACACC
>CAWJKZ010000004.1:0-152464 GCA_963843575.1 uncultured Acidobacteriota bacterium
GCCAAATGGGACTACCTCATGACCCACGACTGTGTAGCGGCCAGCCGCCATGTTGCCGAAGAAGTGCATTCCAGAAACCGGTAAGACCCCGCGGACTTTCCTATCCGAGGAACGAAACGCATGCGCGTTCTCCTGACCGGAAGCAAAGGGTACATCGGCGCGGTGCTCGCCCCCATGTCTGTCCAACAGGCACCAGGTTGTGGGCCTGGACAGCGACCTTTTCGAGCAGTGCCCGCACCTTCGGCGACTCCCTGGTCGAGGTCCCGACCATGAAGCTACCCGCCCACTTGCGCGGTTTCGAAGCCGTTCTGCACCTCGCCGCGCTTTCGAACGATCCGCTGGGGGATCTCAACCCGGAGCTGACCTTCGACATCAACCACCGCGCCTCCGTCCGTCTCGCCGCCCTGGCGTGCGAAGCCGGTGTCCGTCGTTTCCCGTTCTCGTCGTGCAGCAACTACGGCGCCGCGGGGAGGTACTCCGGTCAACGAGGAGTCGTCGCTGAATCCCGTCACGCCTTACGGCATATCGAAGGTGCGGGTGGAGCAGGACGTCTCCCGGTTGGCCGGCCCGGGCTTCAGCCCTACTTCCCTGCGCAACGCCACGGCTTATGGCGTCTCCCCGAGGCTGCGCTTCGACCTGGTGCTGAACAACCTGGTCGCGCTGGGCATACACCTCGGGACTGGTGTACCTCAAGAGCGACGGGACGCCTGGTGGCCGATCGTTCACATCGAGGATATCTCGAGCGCTTTCCTCGCGGTGCCTGGACGCGCGCGCTCGCAGGTGCACAATCAGGCTTTCAACGTCGGCGCCACCTCCGAGAACTACCGCATCCGGCGAGCTCGCCGAAATCGTCAAGGAGACCGTCCCCGGCTGCCGTATCGAGTTCGCCGCCGGCGCGGGTCCGGACAAGCGCTGCGACCGCGCCGACTTCGGCAAGATCAACCGGCTGTCCCAGAATTCAAGCCCCGCTGGAACGCACGCAGCGGAGCCGTCGGAATCTACGGAGACCTACAAGAAGGTCGGGTTGAAGTCGAGGATTTCGAAGGTCCCCGCTACAAGCGCATCGACCACGTCAAGGGGCTGATCGCGTCGGGCGCGCTCGACGAAAGCCTGCGCTGGCGCACCCGCAACGCAGCCGACGCGAGTGAGGCCGGCCCGGGATATTCCATCTTCCATAAGTTGCAGGAGTCGAGTTGGGCCTTGGTCTTCGCCAAACCGGAAAACGTGGCAGGGGCGGTTTGCGGACAATCTATGACCTTGTCCCGCGAACTGCCGCTATGTGCGGCAGCTCGTCAGTCGAACGGTGCGATATATACCGCTTTTTCTCCGCCTCTCCTTCCTGTTGTTTGTGTTTACGCTTCCACTCCAGTTGCTCAACGTGAGCCTTGGTTCTGACCCGATTTCGCTGGCCGGGTCGCCGGGGTGGCCGTCTTCGGTTTGAGCCTGATCAACTTCGAAGATCTACTCCGTTCCGCTGTTTCCGATCTGGTGGTTTCTGGGCTATCTGCTGATCTACGCGGTTGGCGGCCTGTGGCCGGTCTACGTGTCCGGCCTGTTCTAGGGGACGTTTACCCTCATACAACTCCTGGTGCTCTTCTGGATCGGTTCGGTCCTGCTGCAGGACGAGAAATTTGCGAGGATAAAACGCTCCTGGTTTATGCGCTGGGGGCGTCGCTGCTCACTGATCGCCGTCAAGCTGGGCCTGCCCGGCTTCACCCCGGACATCCGAAGCAGCGAGCTGGAGGACCGGCTCAGTGCCGTCGGTTACGATCCGAATTACCTTGGCATGTTTGCTCATGGCTGCGGTGGTCATGACGGGTTCGATCCTTGGCAAGAAGATCCAGGTACTTCGGGATCAGGATCGTTCTTCCCGTCTACGTCATCGTTTGGTCCTGCCCACCAACAGGTTCCCGCACGGCCGCTTTGTTGTCGGCCTCTTGTGTTACGCGTTGCCGTCAGGCCTCACCCGCCGGAAGATGGTGTCGCGGGCGCGTTGATCGTCTGTGCGCTGATGGGCGCCGGCTACATGCTTATCACTCAACGCGACAGCCTGTCGCGCTGGTCTCGCACCCTCTCGGAAGGCGATTTGCCGGCCGAAACGTGATCTTTGCCGTCTCGGCGGCATGATTTGGGAGCGGCCGATCTTTGGCTGGGGGCCTGTGCAATACCGGGCGGATTTGAGCAGACGCCTCGGCGAAGGCTTCATCAGTGGCGTGAGAGATACCCACAACATGGTTCTACACCTGCTGTTGGAGGTAGGCCTGTTCGGTGCAGCGTTTTTCTTCATGGAGCGGCGCTGTGCGCGCCGCCTGGAAGAGCCGCGACGGGGGATTAGGGATCATGCCCCTGGCGCTTCTGCTGATGCTGCTGGTATTTCTTCAGTTTCAGCGTGGATGACGAGCAAGCTGTTCTGGCTGGTGCTCTCGCTGTGTGTGGCGGCAGCCAAGGGCCGCGAGAAGTCCCGCATGGCAGCGCTCCCCTAATATCCATACCGACGGCTGCCGGCCGGAAGAGGCGCCACGTTACGGGAACCTGCGTTAACCGCCTTGGTCGGAAGGGGTCGGGTTCTTCTGCCACCAATGAGGCACCCGACACCGGGTCTCGTCACAACCTCCAGACGGGAAAATGAGGGTTCTGGCGGCGGATGACCGTACCAGCCACACGGCCGCCGGCGTCTACACGAGAGGTGCGTTCGTACTCTCCGACAGCACTGCGAGGTGGTGGAGGTGCTGGTCCCCCGCCCGTTGACCCCGCCCGTTATCTCGCGCCGCACCCCCCGTTGGAGGAGCTACGGGGATGGCCACGCACGAAGTTCGTGAGGGCGTTCCCGTCCATCGGCCCGCCTATCTCCAGATCCTCGGGTTGCCCGGATTGGGCGGGGATCCGGATCTACCTCTTTGTCGCGCATATGCGCGAAGGATGCACAGGCGCGCGCGCTTCGAAGCCATCGTCACGTTGGCCTGCTCTCGGCTTCGCCTGGAGGCTGCGAAGATTTTGGGATTCCCGCAGTGGGTTGGGCCGAGACCCAACCAGCTTCCACGCCCCGGCCTCGCCCCGGTGAGTTTTTCGCGCGCGCTCGAACGGATGGACCTGATATCTACCAGAGCCATTACCTGTGCGGGGCCATTGCGGAGCCGCCCTGCTCGGGCTGTCTCCGGACCAGTTACCACAGGATCGTCACGTCGCGCCGCCCCACGGGATACCCGTGCCCCCGCCGCTGTGCTCGCCGAAACCCTGGCGGAGCAGGGTGAGGACGTCGTGGCAGCAGGCTCGGCCAGATCAACCGCTGGTCCTGTTCATCGGACGCTTCGTCAGGGGCAAAGGACTGTTCGACCTGTTGGAGGCGATGCGGTCGGCCACGTTGCGAAATCTGTTGCTGAGGCGCGTGTGAGGTTCCGTACCTGGTGTCGCGCTCCGCGAAAACTGAAGCAGGACGCCTCCCTCGAGGGACGGGTCCCGCATCCTGCCGTCGTGTGATCCGGCGGGAATCTGGAACTGCTCTGCGTGCGATATTTGTATTTCCCAGCTACGCCGAAGTGCCCACTCGTCTTTGAGGTGATGGCGATGGGCATCGCCTCCGTGGCCTACGCCATTCCTCCTGTTGTTGAACTGGAGGGGGGATCCGGGGGGCTGGTGCTCGTTCAACCGGAGATGCGGAAAGGTTGTCCCAGGCTATCCTGCGGCTCGCCGGATGCCGGATGAACGTGTTCGCCGTGGAACAGAGGGAAGGGTGAGAGTGCGTTCGCACTATATGGTGCAAAAAAAACCTGCCTGAACCCTGCGGCGTATGGAACGTCTGGTCCGCAAGAGCGGGGAACCCACCACCTTCCGGGGCTGTGTCCTCCGGTTCCGCCGACGAGCGTACCCTCCAGGAGTGTCGTGATCGGTTTGCATCCGGATCGCCGCCGATTGAAGAGATACAAGACAACCGAAGCCGTCGGAATGTGCTTGCCGGCGAAAACATTGTGTGTTCTGAAAGACTGGGACGACGACCCGACCAGCAACACCCACGTCATGCGGCTTCTCTCCCGCAACAACCGGGTACTCTGGCTGAATTCGATCGGATGCGCAAGCCGAGCCTCATGAGCTGGGGTCGACGCCGCAAGGATCGTGCGCCGGCTGAAATCGGGGTTGCGCGGTGCGTGTGTCAGGTGGCCGCCAACATCTGGGGTTCTGAACCCTGGTGGTTCCGCTGACACGGCCCGGCCGCCCTGGCGCTCAACCGCCTGATACTGCGGCTGACGCTGGCGCGGGCCAGGCGCCTGGGCGCGCCTGGCCCGCGCCAGGGTCAGCCGCAGTATCAGGCGGTTCAGCGACAGGGCGGCCGGGCCGTGTGCCAGCGGAACCACCAGCGGGTTCAGAACCCAGATGTTGGCGGCCACCTGACGCGCGCCGCGCAACCCGGATTTCAGCCGGCGCACGATCCTTGCGGCGTCGACCCCGCTCGTGAAGCTCGGCTTGCGCATCCCGATCGAATTCAGCCAGAGTACCCGGTTGTCGCGGGAGAGAAGCCGCATGACGTGGGTGTTGCTGGTCGGGTCGTCGTCCCAGTCTTTGGCGAAACACACTATGTTTTCGCCGGTGAGCACATTCCGGGGGCTTCGGTTGTCTTGTATCTCTTGAATCGGAAGTGATCCGGATGTACCAATCACGATGGCTCCTTTGAGAGGCCGCGCTCGTCGGTGCGACCGGGGGACACAGCCTCGCGCGTGGTCGGTTCCCCGCTCGTGTGGACCAGACGTTCCAGACGCCGCAGGGCCTCAGGCAGGTTTTGTTGCACCATGAAGTGCGAACGCACTCTCGCCCTTCCCTCTGTTCCGCGACGAACACGTTCATCCGGCCGTTCGGCGAGCCGCAGGATAGCCTCGGACAACCTTGCCGCATCTCCGGTTGGAACGAGCACCAGCCCCCCGGATCCTCCCTCCAGTTCAACGACAGGAGGAATGGCGTAGGCCACGGAGGCGATGCCCATCGCCATCGCCTCGAGCAGCGAGTTGGGCATCCCTTCGGCGTAGCTGGGAAATACAAAAATGTCGGCCGCGCAGAGCAGTTCCCAGATTCCCGCCGGATCACACGACGGCAGGATGCGGACCCGTTCCTCGAGGGAGGTGTCCTGCTGCAGTTTTTCGCGGAGCGCCGACGTGTCGTCGAAACCAGGTACGGAACCCACCAGCACGCACCTCAGCGCCGGATTTCGCAACGTGGCCGACCGCATCGCCTCCAACAGGTCGAACAGTCCTTTGCCCCTGACGATACGTCCGATGAACAGGACCAGCGGTTGATCCGGGCCGACCTGCCACGACGTCCTCACCCTGTCGCGGGTCTCGGCGAGCGGCAGCGGCGGGCGGCGCGGGTATCCCGTGGGGCAGCACGACGTGACGATCCTGCGGCAGCTGGTCCGGAGACAACCCGAGCAGGGCGGCTCCGCAGTCGCGCAGGTAATGGCTCTGGTAGAAAATCAGGTCCATCCGTTCGAGCGCGCGCGAAACCAGGCGGGCATGCGCCGGCGAGGCCGGGGCGTGGACGTCCGTTCCTATGGCCCAACCGACTGCCGGAATCCCAAAATCTCTGCGCAGCCTCCAGGCGAAGCCTCCCGAGAGCAGGCCAAATGTGACGATGGCGTCGAAGCGCGCGCGCCGGTGCATCCTTCGCGCATATGCGCGACAACAGAGATAAGTGCCCGGATCCACCCAAAATGCCGGGGCAACCCGAGGGATCTGGAGGTAGGCGGGCCGATGGATGGGAACGCCCTCACGCACTTCGTGCGTGGCCATCCCCGAGTAGCTCCTCCAACGGGGGGTCAGACGCGAGATAAGGGGCGGGGTCAGCGGGCGGGGGACCAGCACCTCCACCACCTCGCAGTGTTGTCTGAGAGTACGAACGCACCTCTCGGTGTAGACGCCGGCAGCCGTGTAGTTGGCGTACGGATAGTCCGCAGCCAGAACCAGAACCCTCATTTTCCTGTACTCGAGGTATGACGGACCCGGTGTCGGGGCCTCATTGGTGGCAGAAGAGCCCGACCCCTTCCGACCAAGGCGGTTAACGCAGGTTCCCTGCCAGCGTGGCGCCTCTTCCGGCCGGCAGCGGTCGGTATGGGTTGTAGGGGATCGCCGCCAGTCGGGACTTCTCGCAGGCCCTTGGCTGCCCCCACACACAGAGAGAGCACCAGCCAGAACAGCTTGCTCGTCATCCACGGCTGAAACTGAAGGAACACCAGCAGCATCAGCAGAAGCGCCAGGGGCATGATTCCCAATCCCCCGCCGCGGCTCTTCCAGGCGGCGCGCCCGCACAGCGCCAGTCCCATAAAGAAAAACCCGGCACCGAACAGACCTACCTCCAGCAGCAGATGCAGAACCATGTTGTGGGTGTCTCTCACGCCACGGATGAAGCCTTCGCCGAGGCGTCTGCTCAAATCGGCCCGATACTGCACGGGCCCCCAGCCGAAGATCGGCCGCTCGAAAATCATCGCAGCCGAGACGGCAAAGATCACGTTGCGGCCCGCAGAATCGCCTTCGGAGAGGGTGCGCGACCAGCGCGACAGGGTGTCGCGTTGGGTGATAAAGCAGGTAGCCGACGCCCAACAGCGCACAGAGATCAACGCGCCCGCAACCATCTTCCGGCGGGTGAGACCGGACGGCAACGCGTAACACAAGACGCCGATGACGAAGGAGGCCAGGGCCGTGCGGGATCCGGTCTGGATCAGAAGGGCCAAAACGATCAGCATCAAAACGGGAAGAAGATCCTGATCCCAAGGATCCGAGGTCTTCTTCCCCAGGATCAGGCCCGTCATGATCACCGCGGCCATGGCAAGAAGCATTCCGAGGTAATTCGGATCGTAGCCGACGGCGCTGAGCCGGTCCTCCATGTCGCTGGTCCGGATCTCCGCGGTGAAGCCGGGCAGGCCCAGCTTGACGGCGATCGTGAGCAGCGACGCCCCCAGCGCGTAAACCAGGAGCGTTATCCTCGCAAATTTCTCGTCCTGCAGCAGGACCGAAGCGATCCAGAAGAGCACCAGGAGTTGTACGAGGGTGAACATCCCCCTGAACAAGCTGGACGTGTAGACCGGCAGGATGAACAGGCCGCTAACCGCGTAGATCAGCAGATAGCCCAGAAACCACCAGATCGGAAACGGCGGAACGGAGTAGATCCTTTCGAAGTTGATCAGGCTCAAACCGAAGACGGCCAGCCCGGAGACCCTGGCCAGCGAAATCGGGCCGAGACCAAGGCTCACGTTGAGCGACTCGAGCGGAAGCGTAAACGTAAACAACAGGAAGGAGAGGCGGAGAAAAAGCGGTACATACCGCACCGTTGGACTGACGCTCCCGCGCGTCGCGGAGGCCTGCGGGACGAGGCCATAGAGTGACCGCAGCCCGCCTCTGCCGCCTCTTCCGGTTTGGCGAAGACCAAGGGTCAACTCGACACTCCTGCAAGTCTGGTGACGAATAGATGTCCGTGTCGGCCTCACCTTGCGTCGGCTGCGTTGCGGGTGCGCCAGCGCAGGCTTTCGTCGAGGGCGCCCGACGCGATCAGCCCCTTGACGTGGTCGATGCGCTTGTAGCGGGGACCTTCGAAATCCTCGAGCTTCAACCCGACCTTCTTGTAGGTCTCGTACAGTTCGACGGCTCCGCTGCGTGCGTTCCAGCGGGGTTTGAATTCCGGGACGGCCCGGTTGATCTTGCCGAAATCGGCCCGGTAGCAGCGCTTGTCCGGACCCGCGCCGGCGGCGAACTCGATACGGCAGCCGGGGACGGTCTCCTTGACGATTTCGGCGAGCTCGCGGATGCGGTAGTTCTCGGAGGTGGCGCCGACGTTGAAAGCCTGATTGTGCACCTGCCCGACGGGCGCGTCCAGCACCGCGAGGAAAGCGCTCGAGATGTCCTCGATGTGAACGATGGGCCGCCAGGGCGTCCCGTCGCTCTTGAGGTACACCAGTCCCGAGGTGTATGCCCACGCGACCAGGTTGTTCAGCACCAGGTCGAAGCGCAGCCTCGGGGAGACGCCATAGGCCGTGGCGTTGCGCAGGAAGGTCGGGCTGAAGCCCGGGCCGGCCAGCCGGGAGACGTCCTGTTCGACCCTCACCTTCGATATGCCGTAAGGCGTGACGGGATTCAGCGACGACTCCTCGTTGACCGGAGTCTCTCCCGCGGCGCCGTAGTTGCTGCACGACGAGGAAAACAGGAAACGACGGACACCGGCTTCGCGCGCCAGGGCGGCGAGACGGACGGAGGCGCGGTGGTTGATGTCGAAGGTCAGCTCCGGGTTGAGATCCCCCAGCGGGTCGTTCGAAAGCGCGGCGAGGTGCAGGACGGCTTCGAAACCGCGCAAGTCGGAAACCTCGACGTCGCGCAGGTCCTTTTTCATGGTCGGGACCTCGACCAGGGAGTCGCCGAAGGTGCACTGTTCGAAAAGGTCGCTGTCCAGGCCCACAACCTCGTGCCCGTGTTCGAGCAGCATGGGGGCGAGCACCGCGCCGATGTACCCTTTGTTGCCGGTCAGGAGAACACGCATGCGTTTCGTTCCTCGGATAGGAAGACCCGCGGGGTCTTACCGGTTTCTGGAATGCACTTCTTCGGCAATCTGGCGGCTGGCCATTACACAGTCGTGGGTCATGAGGTAGTCCCATTCGGCGTAGCGGCCGAGCCGCAGGACGCCGTGGCCGTCCAGAAACGCGTTGACGCGGTCAAGGCAGGCCTGCCGGTTGTGGTCGAAAATCACCTGGGCGAAGGGGGCCAGCCGGACGTTGACCGAGGTGATCGAAGCGAGGTCCTTTACCAGGCCGATTTCGACAAGCTCGTTCTGCACCCTGCAGGCAATCGCGTCCCTCGATTTCTTGTCTTCAGGCAGCGGCCTGAAGGCGGAGCCGTAGACCTCCGCCGAAATGCCCGTCATTCCCGGAGGTGCGTTGTTCGGGGAGAATTTTTCCGTGATGCATATGCGGGTGGAGAGCTTGTCCTCGTCGTAGACGTACAGATACTGGTCGTCGCGCAGGGTCGGGTGGTTCGCGGTCACTTCGATCAGCAGCATGCTCGTGCAGCGAAGCAGAGCGGCGGCCTCCTTGACGTCCGGGGGGGCATCCTCGGCGCAACGGATCAGCACCGGCAACGGAAGGGTCGAAACGAGGTTCTCGTACTCGGCGCGGCTGCCGTCGGCAAAGCCGAGTTCCCGCTTCTGAAAGTTGATGTGGGTCAGCTGCTTCCCCAGGTGGAGGTTGGTCCCACGGGCCATCTTGTGCAGGAACGAGAGGAAGCCGCCGCGGGCCGGATACCGGAAAGTATTTACGTAATGGGTGTTCCGTCCCAGGGGACCGTGGAAGCCACCCTTGACGTCCTCGATGCTCGGGAAGTAGACGCGCGTCTGCCTGTGGGCTCCCGTCCGGCGGGGGAACTTGGCGGCGGGGAATGCGAGCCAGTCGGTGTTCAGGTTCTTGGGCTCGGTCGTCCAGTATTTCCGGGTGTAGGCCGTGGGAAAGGTCTCGGCGAAGGTGGTACCGAAGGCCAGGTGCAGCCATTCGTCGTAGTTGGCCGGCTGCTTTTCGGGATCCTGGCTTTCGCGCATGGCCAGAAAGCTTTCCAGGCACTGCGAGCGCAGCGGTTCGGGGACCTGGTAGAGGTTGCTCTGCGCCGGGTGGTCGATGTAACTCCCCCGGTAGTAGTTCCGGATGATGGGAACGAACTCGAGCATCCCGTTGTCGTCGCCCTTGACGCTCTCGGCAAACAGCTCCCGCACGTAGTCGTTTTTCCCGAAGTTCACGTGCGGCCCGTCGTCCCAGGTGAAGCCGTTGCGTGTTTCGCTGTAGGTGTGCCCCCCGTAGTGGTTGTTCGCCTCGAACAGGACACACTGCCCGTGGCCGATGTGGTACGACGTGCTCAATCCTGAAATTCCGGCACCGAGAATGGTTGTCTGCTTCACTCAGTCGTCTCCTTGGTGTGCGGTTGCTGTTGTGTTGCTGGGATTTCCTGGATGAAGGAACGGAGGAAATCGGTAGCCGCTACGGTTGCGGCGCCTCCGAACTAGACGCGTCTGCTGAGCCTGCTGGGTCGTGCGAAGTCGCCTGCCGGCTGCCCGTTCGGGAAGTATTGGGTTTCCCAGTCCAGCAGCGGCCTGACGACCCCGTCGAGAATGCTCGCGAATTCCCCGCGCGCCGCGTCGCCGTCGAAGCTGTCGATCACGTGAAACGCCACGGCGTCGCGCGCATAGAAATGCATCATGTTGGGATTCAGGGTGTTGGCGGCGGCGCCGATGATGAGCGTTCCTTCCGACAGGTAGTTGCCGGGGATCCATCCGGTGCTCACGTAACGGCCGGCGGGACGGGCTCTCCCCCGCCAGGCGGGGTCCGTGTCGACGGCGGAGAAGAGCTGAAGGCCCTCCTCGTTGTGCACGCTGAAATGCGGAATCAACCTGCAGCCGCCCTTGAGCACCTCGTATTCCATCTCCAGCGCTACCGGCTCGCGGATGTCGATGGCGTCGGTGATCCGGCCGTCGCGTGTTCTTGCCCGGACGGCGCGCAGCCGCACGACCTCGCTCCCCGGCGCCCGATCGGGATCCGTCCACTCGCGCTCGCCCGTGGTGGCGACCCCGGAGCTCAGGTAGGCGCTCACGATGCTGTGCGAGTTGCCGTCTTTTACCACCCGGCCCTCGTCCAGGAGGATGGCGCGATCGCAGAGGCGCGTGATGGCCGGCATGTTGTGGGAGACAAAAAGGACAGTCCGGCCCTGGTTCCCCACATCCTCCATTTTGTTGAGGCACTTCCGCTGGAAGCCGGCGTCTCCCACGGCCAGCACCTCGTCCACCAGGAGGATCTCGGGCTCGAGGTGCGCGGCAACCGAGAAGGCCAGCCGGAGATACATGCCCGTAGAGTAGTGTTTGACCGGCGTGTCGATGAACTTCGCGATCTCGGCGAAGGCGACGATCTCGTCGTATTTCCGCTTGATCTCGGCCTTTCTCATCCCCAGGATGGCGCCGTTCAGGTAGATGTTCTCCCCGCCCGAGAGCTCGGGATGGAAACCCGTGCCGACCTCGAGCAGCGAGCCGACGCGCCCCGCGATCCGCACTTCGCCCTTCGTCGGCTCCGTGATGCGGGAGATGACCTTCAGCAGGGTGCTCTTGCCGCTGCCGTTGCGGCCGATGATCCCGACCAGTTCGCCCTGCTTGATCTCGAAGTTGACGTCATCTGAGGGCCCAGAATTGTTCCGTGAGGTCGGCCGCGCCAACCACCTCACCGCGGAGGATCCGCCCCATCCTGCGAAACGGGGCCGAGATTCCCTTCGTGACCCTCTCGCCGAGCGTGCGATGCGTGTTGCGTTCCGCGCCGATGCGAAATTGTTTGCCGAGATCCGTGGCCTGTATGGCTGTGTCGCTCATCGAACCTGTTTCCCGAATCAGACGATGTCGGCAAACGTTCTTTCCATTCGCCGGAAGTAATAGGCGCCACTGATCAGCAGAAACACCGCTGCGAGTGACGAGATCATGACCATCGGGCCCGGGCTGGTCTTAACCCCGAGGAGGGCCCAGCGGAATCCTTCGACCACCCCGACCATGGGATTGAGCCCGTAGATCGTGCGCCAGGGCTCCGACAGCAGGCTGCTCGGGTACGCTATCGGGAGTGGCGAACAGCCACATCTGGGTGAGAAACGGTATCGTGTGATGAACGTCCCGGTACTGCACGTTGAGCGCCGAGAGCCACAGACTCACGCCGAGCGAGGTGACCATCGCCAGCAGGAGCAGCGGCAGCAACCAGACGATGTGCGCGGTGGGATAGAAGCCGAAGTAAGCCATCAGAACCAGGAGTACGCTAAACGACAGGGCGACGTCGACCAGCCCGGAGAGCGAGCTGGACATGGGGATCACGAGCCGGGGAAAATACACCTTCTTGATCAGGTTGGAGCTGCCCACCAGACTGGCGGACGACTGGGTAAGCGAGGTTGCGAAAAAAGTCCACGGCACGAGGGCGGAGAAGGAGAAGAGCGGATAAGGCACCCCGTCGGAGGGCATCTTGGCCAGCCTCCCGAAAAAGAGGCTGAAGATCAGCATGCTGGCCATCGGCTGGATGATAGCCCAGGCGGCGCCCAGGACGGTCTGCTTGTAGCGCACCTTGATGTCGCGCCACACCAGGAAATAGAGCAGCTCGCGGTAGCCCCAGAGCTCCCGCAGCCTGAGCGAAACCCAGCCGTGCGAAGGCCGCACGACCATAACGGGAAGCTCCGGCGCAAAACCGCCCGCAGCGGTTACAGCTGTCACGCCGTCGGCGAGTCCCGGCTTCATCTTCATAGTCCTGCTTTTCGTTTCCTTTGGCTGTGAACTTTAACAGGATCCGCGCCTGCCTCGGACACCCTGCAATATCCCCGTCAGCTGCGCGGATGATAGTAGTAGTTCGAGTAGTTGCTGTGGTAGTAGCCGTGACCCATCTGATTGGGGTTCCAATCGTTCAGGATCGTGCCCAGGACGGTGGTGCCGTCCTCTTCGAAGAAGCGCGCCGCCGCGAGCGCGGAATCGCGCGAGGTCCGGCCGGCGCGCAGAACCAGCACTACCGCGTCGCTGCACTGGCCGAGGATGCGGGAGTCGGGAACGCTGAGCACCGGGGGACTGTCGATCAGCACCAGGTCGAACTCCCGACGGAAGCGCAGCAGCAGTTCGTTCAGGCGCTCGGAGTAGAGCAGGCTGGCGATGTTGGCCCTGGCGGGGCCGCTCGTCATGATGAAAAGTCCGGGGATCCTGGTCTTCTGTACCAGCGACTCGGCGCTGTACTCCTCGATCGGAGTGTTCTCGAACAAGGCATCGCTCAGGCCCCAGGTGTTCACCATGTCGAACACGGTGTGTAGTTTCGGCAGGCGCATGTCGCCGTCTATCAGCAGGACCCGCTGACCGATTTCCGAAAAGGCGATCGCAAGGTTGCTGATGATAGTGCTCTTCCCTTCCTGGGGCGAGGGGCTGGTCAGAACGAGCACCCGCGGACGTGTGTCCTTGTCCCCGGAGAAAAGGATCGAGGTCATGGCCGTGCGAAAGGCCTCGGATATGACGGAGATCTTCCGCGTCCAGGTCACCAGGCCCAGCAATTCCGGTGTCTTGCCGTTCCCGTTGCGCCCGGCTCCCCTGGTGGAAACGGCGACGCTCCTCCCCGTCGCGGAGCCTTTCGTAAGGAGGGGAGGATTGCGCGGGGTGAGCGAACGCGCTTCCGGGTCGACCTTCGCCGAAGGAATGACACCCAACTCGCGCAGGTTAAGAAGCTGCGGCATAGTCCCCGGCACCTGGACGCTGGAGTCGGAGCGGGCCCGCACGATAACGAGCAGGACTCCGCAGCAGAGCCCGCCGAAGACGCCGACTACGGAGTTCAGGAGGAGGTTAGGCCTGTAAGGCCTCCGGGGCGGCAACGCGCGGTCCACTATCCGGAGGTTGCTCGCACGCAGGGCCGAGGCGATGCTGGCTTCCTTGCCTTTTTGAAGGGTGGTTTGATAGAGCTCCCGCCCCGTGTCCACTTCGCGCTTCAGGATGTTGTAGTGGATCAGCAGCTCCGCCTGGGAGGCGACCAACCTGGACTGGGCGCTGTAATCGGCCTCCAGCTGTTTCTCGCGGCGGAGGGCGGCCTCGTATTCGATGCGAATGCGTTTGATTATGTTGGTTCGTTCCCTTTCCTGCGCCGCCTGCAGTTCGTCTATCTGCGCCTGCAGCCGCTTCACCCTGTAATGCGCCGGGGTGAGGCTGACGCTCAGCTCGGCCAGTTGCTGGCGCAGCTCGGCGAGCTTCACCTGATAGCTGGCCATCGGCCCGTAATCGAGCACCTCGGGGAGGGACTCGGTCGGGCTCGAGAGGCTGGATTCATAGACGGACTGCTTGGCGATCCTTTCCGTCCTGGCCTTCGAGAGTTCCGCCTGCTGCAGCTTCAGTTTCTCCTCCGCCACGTTCTGCGAGTCCGAGGTGAACATCACGCCGGTCTTGCGGGCGAACTCCACCAACTCCTTTTCAGACTTTTCGAGCTTCTCCTTGAGCTGGTCTTGCGCCAGGGTGAGCCATTTACCTGTATTCTGATAGGTCTCCCAGCGCTCCTCCATGTTCATCGCGATGTACTCTTCCGCGAGGACATTGACGAAGTCGGCCGCCACCTGCGGGTGAGTCGACTCGCACGTCAGCTCGAGGACGTGGCTCTGCTTGGAGGGCACCACATCCAGGCTCTGGTAAGCTTCGCTCAAGGCTTTCTGCCAGCCTTCCTCCCCGGCGGGAGGAGAGAGCCCGATTGCGCTGCGCAGGGGTCCGAGAGGGTTCGGAGCCTCCTGGTTGATTACATTCATCGATCCCTTCATCTTGGCCGGCACCCTCAGCCGCAGAGTCTGGCCCAGGAGCAGGTCTACCTGGGTTTGAACCCAAGGGTCCGAGGTGCTCAGCAGACCACCGGCAAACGGTTCCTGAACACCCTGCATTTCCACGGTGGCGCGGGCTCGGTAGAGCGGGGGCCAGAACAGGCTTACGATGAAGGATATGAGGACGCCGAGGACAAGCGACAGGCAGACGGTAAGCTTGTGCCGCCAGAGGATGCGCCAGTATTCCAGCAAGAGACCGAGGTCGTCGCTTTCGGCTACGGTCGCCTCGGCCCGCTCCGCGTAGGGATCCCGTTGCGGCGCCACGTACGGCGTCACCTGGACCTCTGGCGAACCCAGCGCAAGCTCGTAACGCGGAGGCTTCGGAAGATGGTTCATAGTTTGCGTTCCCACTCCGGGGGTGCCCGAAAATGCCTTCGGGCAGATCGCGTTCGTCGGGGACGAGCTATCCAGTCGTTCAATAGCGACGGTAAATAATCATCCCGGTTGTCATGCGTATGGCGGTGTCCAAGGTGCGGCCAAGCATCCCCTTGGCCACGCTGTTCGGCACAAAGAGAATATCGTCAGGCAAGAGCGCGACATCCTCCTTTTTCCCGCTCATAATGTCCTTGACGTTGATCGGTATCTCCTGGCGATTGGTCCCGATTGAGGTCCGAATGATGCGGGATTGAGCCGCCGACGAAGTCGCCGCCAATCCCTCCGCCAGCGCAAGTGCCTGCAGGACGGACATCGACTCCCGATCGTTGAGGGTGTATCCGCCCGGCTTGCGCACCTCGCCAATTACGTAAATGATCTCGGCACGGGGCACGGAGAGGACGTCCTGCGGGAGTATCCGGATATTGAACTCCGGATGGCGGGCCTGCATGATGTCCGCCAGCGGCACTTCCGCGACGTTGTATCCGTTGGCATCCGTGGTCGCGCCGGGAAGGGGTATGGATCCCCATTCGGGCTTCCGGGTGATCTTGACCTTCGACCCGGCATCCGGGCGCAAACCGCCGGCCAGCGCGAGGACCTCGATGAGGTTCTTGCTACCCTCGAGCTGGTGCACCCCGGGGGTCCCCACTTGACCGATCACGGAAACCGGCTGGCTGCGAAACTGCACGATATTGACCGAAACCTTCGGATCCTGGATGTAGACCTTCAGCCGCGTCCTTATCTGCTCTTCAAGGGCCTGAATACTCAATCCGGCCGCCTCGATCCTGCCGATCAGCGGCAGATTGATGTCACCCGCGGCGGAGATGCGGATAGGTTTATTGGCAAATTCCTCGGCATCCAGCGCGTAGATCACGATTTCGTCGCCGGGTCCAAGCTCGTAGTTCGCGACCTTTTCCTTTTCCAGGCCTGGCTCCTGGGCCGGCACGGCTCCGGGATCGTGGGATTGCTGGGCATAAATTGGAAAGACGGTGGCCAGAATTAAGGCTGCCAGCGCACTTAGCCTAGGATTCATAGATCGCCCCTCCAGTGCAGAGCCCGATTGGCGAGAGTATAACGGTGCCCAGATTATACCTAACGGCGAATGCCCTAGTAAATGGGCAATCGGGAACCTGGGGGAGAGTTACAGCTTCATCCATCTGCTTCAACCCGCGTGCGTTGCGGCGCGGCAGCGGCGTGTCGACGGCCCGCACGGGCCCTGCCGCTTCCATATACGATACCATTGCGCCCCTGTTCCTGCGAATTCCGGCCGCTCCGTACGTGCCCGGATCGCCGCTCCAGGCGGGAATCAGAGCGACCTCTGCTTCGTGAACTCGACTCCAACGCCGGAGCCACCGTCGGAGAGCGGAACCACGCGTTTCACGACTCCCCTCAGGGCGAAGGTGGCCGCCGGCACCGCTTTGTCCGATCCCGGTGCGAGCCGCAACAGGGCGAACAGCCGCGCACCCCGTTCGACGCACCGTTGGAGGCGAACAAAAAGCCCCTTCGCACTGAGATTGTCAACGACAGTCTCGGTGCGGAATCTCTGACCGTGATGATCAAGGGCGCGTACCGTCACGGGGAAAGCCTCGGATATTCTCGGGCTCCGGCGACGTTCCGCCGAGCGCCCGATTCCCTGTCCAAGCAAGTTCGGGTCCAGAGCCGTTGTGTCCCGGGGGAAGCGACGCACACAGTGAAACTGGGGATCAGTGGTCATCGTGGGTTCCTGGCAAGCTACCGCCGATAAACTCCCAACCTTCCATATCGCACAAGTGCTGCGGGAGCGTACTTATATTTTGTAGTTACCGGTCAGCCGGCCCCCGGAGTCCGTGGGCGACTCCCAGTCACGCGAAAGCATACTCCCGCGGCACGGCGCGGCGCATCGGAAGGCAGAGCCATTTTGTCAGGCCCTATTCAACAGTTTTTGCCGGTAACCCTCTGGGAGTACAAGTCGGGTCGGCATGGGAGGATTGTGCCATCAGTTCAAGTGGGTCAAGTGGGTCCGGGCTTCAGCCCGGACGCTGTTTGCGGTCGCTAGAACGTGCGCCCGTCGCCAAATAGATCAGATCAAAAGACGTCCGGGCTGAAGCCCGGACCCACTTGTTTTACGGGCAGGGCGGGCGGTTCAATCGTTGGACAGCCTCTGAAGCCCGGACCCACTTGACCCACTTGTCAGCGGAGTGCAGGGAGGGTTTCGGCGACGGCGTCACGCAGGAGGTTGGCGATCTTCCGGTGCCCCTCGACGTCCGGGTGGCAAAAATCCAGGTAGATCGCAGGATCTTCATCGAGGGCCGGGCGCCCATCGACCAGTTTGATGTTCTGCTCGCGGGCAACTTCCTCCATGATCCTGTTGTAGTCGCGGTCCAGGTAGATGGGCCGTCCGCCGCTGATGTCCTGGCGCGGGTTTGTAATCTGCGCGGCCTGCGCGAGACTCCGGCCGTCTCCCTTGACCTTGTAGGCTGCGACCAGGTACCTGCGGGCCAGGTCCGAATAGAACATGTTGGCGTGGACGACGGCGTTCAACACCCGGATCGAGTCGTCGATTCTGGAGGCTTCCAGGAGCTCGGTTCCCAGGCGCAGAGGAGCCGAAAAGAGCGGGTTGTCCCCCAGCAAAAGGAAAACCGGGGCGATCCGGTGCTTGCGGCAGTACTGCACGATGTCGACGAGGTTCCTCCGGTACGCTTCCGGCGGGACACGAGCCTGTATGGTGCGGATGTCCATGTCGGGTTTCCGGTCCGCAGGGATCAGGTGTACCCGCCGGGCCGCCGCCCTGATGATGCCGGCCAGGGCGATCCTGTCGAGGAATCTGAATCCCGATCCAGCGTCTGAGAAGCGCCGGAACTTGGATTCGCCGTCCGGGCCCTCGAGCAGAACGTAGCGACGATCGTTGTAGTTGAACGAGACGATCGCCATCGCGGGCTCCACGACCGGCGCGTACTTCTGAAGCGCCCTGTATCCCTGGTAGGTCGTGTATCCGTTCAGTCCCAGGTTGATGACGTGGGCATTCGGCAGCAGCTGGTCGAGCAGTTCGGGGTACGCCGATTCCGTGGGCACTCCCCAGCCGAAGGTGGAGGAATCCCCCAGGGCGATGATCCGGGGAACGCTTCTGTCGCTGACCTTGCGCGTGTCGACGGTGAAGTATCCGCTCGCGTCATACTCCTTGACGACCGGGGAATTGCCCCATATGACAGGGCCTTTGTAGTTCGGTCTCCTCTCCCAGCCGAGCTCGGCCGAGGGCACCATGTCCTGGGGAACGACCGAGGGCGTCTCATCCGCGGCGGCGAAATCGTCCCGGATGCTGTAGACGACCCGGCTGCACGATTCCAGAAAAAGCAGAAGAACAACCGTAATGGCCAGCCCGGCGAGTACGTTTCGCATGACGCGAGTTATCCCCTATAAGGTGAACGTGATCCTGTCCAGCGGACACCGCCGGCGTTCACGGCGTCCGGGCCCGTCCGCATTCCCTGCCTCCTGGAGTCCTTTGGCACGGGCGCCCAAAGCCTTATAATATCGCTACGCAACGCGGCACGGTACGGTCCGCCAGCCGTAGGGTATGACGTTTAGAATGCTTATGCAATCCCGCTGGAAGGTCGAAAAGTAATTATTATGGCAGAGTTCCCTTACTTCTCCGTCGTGATTCCCACCTACAACCGGAGCGAACTCGTGGTGCACGCCGTGGAGTCGGTCCTCCGGCAGGATGAACCGGACGTCGAAGTCGTCGTCTCGGACAACCTGTCCACGGACCGAACCCGCGAGGCGGTCGGCGCCTTCCGGGACCCGCGGGTGCGTTACGTGAGGACCGACCGGCACATGGTGATCGCGGACAGCTGGGAGTTTGCCCGCACGCACGCCCGGGGCAAGTTCGTCATGATGCTCTCGGACGACGACGCCATGCTGAGGTTCGCCCTGACGCGCTTCCGGAGCGACATCGAGCGGTTCGACGCGAATTTCGCGTTCTGCAGGGTCGCGGAATACAGGGACGCGGGCTTTCCCGGAAGCCAGCGCAACAGGCTGGATTGCCCGTCATTCGGCGGGTCCAGCCGGATCGTGGAAAAGGACGAATTCATCGGGCCACTTTACGAGTTTCGGCACAAGTTCACGATGCACCCCAGCGCCTTCTTCTTCGAGCGCGCACTGGCGGAACAGATCGCGACGCGTACCGGACGCTTTTTCAGGACAAACGGCGTCGAATACTACGCCTGGCCGCTGGCCGCAGCCCTGGCGCGCAACATCGCATTCATCGACGTGCCGCTGATCGTGCTGGGCAGGACGAACAAGTCCTGGGGATCGACCCTCGAACTGGGCAATCCCGGCAAAAAACAGATCGAGGCGATGATCGCCGACGTCGAGCAGAAGAACCAGTTCGTACCGCTGAAGAACTTCTGCATCGCCAACCTCGTCGCGGAAGGGATCCTGACGGCCCAGAGCGTCCTGCCGGAACTGCTGGGAAAGTATGGGTTCAACGAAGAAGAACTATCTTCGCAGCACCGCATCGATATTGGTCCGACGTATCCGGATGGGGGTCGACGTGTCGTCCGAGGTCGCGGACCTGCTGCGCTACGCGGAGCGCTATCCGGAATTGGCGGGCGAGTTGAACGAGCGGATCCGCAATGCTCCCGCGTCCCTCAACGGTAACGCGGAGCCTGATCCAAAGGCTCCCGCTCTATCCGCTGGCGAGCCGTTTGCGCGCGCGCCTGACCTCCCGTCTGAGGCAAAGGAGAATTGCAGCGCGCATCCGCCGCAGGGAGGCGGACTACGGGCTTCAGCGTCTCCGGGCTTGATTTCGGCTTCAGGGATGCGCTGGGCTGCTCGGAATTCCTGACCAGAACATTCGGCGCCGACTTCGCGCGCGTCGGCGGCGGAAATACTACTGCCCGCGATGCATAGGCGCTCAATCCGTGTGGATCCGCGTAAATCAGCGTCCTGTTAAATGCGTTAGCGCATTTGTGAACATCAGTACTTTGGCAATTGGCAAAAAGAACTTCAAGAGGCCGGACGGCACTCGGGGCGTCGCCTCCGGGATTGTCGTCGCCGCGTGCCTGTCGACGTTTTTCGGAGGCCTGTCGCGTATGAAGCGCACCCAGCCGATCGTTGTGTTCCTGTCGTTCCTCTGTCTCGCTGCGCAACCTTCGCTTGCCGGCCAGGACGCGCACAGTTCAGCCAGCATCGACGGCGCGACCGGGCTTTTCACCTTGTGGGACGCCGAGCCGATCCGGTCGGGCGAGATGAATTTCGGGTTTGCAGCCCACCGATACAACCGCGATCCGGGCCAGTTGAGCATCACCAGGTTCCCGATCAGCGGCGCCATCGGCGCCTTCGGGTTCCTGGAGTTCTTCGGTTCGTTCGACGTCCAGAAACGGATCGAGGCCGGCAGCATACAGGTGGACCGGATCGGCCCCGGGGAGATTCCCCGCCCCGCGACAACGCGACTCGGGGAGGTGCTGTTCACGAATGAAGCCCTGTTCATGGACGTGCGGCAGGCCACGGGCCGGGGCGACCTGCGCGGCGGGGTCAAAATCAATATCCTGTCGGAGCGGCGCAACCATCCCGTGTCCCTCAGCGGCGTCGCTTTTGGCCAGATACCTACGCAGGACAACTACCTGGCCCTGCGACGGGGGCTGAGCTCCCACACGAAATCGGGAGGCTTCGGTGCGCTCTTCTCCAAGCGCTTCGACGATATGGCGCAGTTTCACGCCAATTTCCTGGTCAACATGGTTCGAAGCCCCAGGGGCGAGTTCGTGAAAAACCCGAGTAGCCACGCCGATGTCGGGCACGAATTCATCTATCGGGTGGGAATGGTCGTGCCCAACAAGGGGCAGGTGCAGCTGATCGGAGAACTGAACGGCACGATCTACGCCGCCGACTACACCGCCGGCCTCAATCCCGTGGATCCGGTGGACCTGATTCTCGGGGCGAGGTTCTTCCCCAAGGGGTGGGCGGCGCTGAGCGCAGGATACCGGCTCTCGGTGAATCACATCGCCGAGGATGCGGCCAGACAGGTATTCCCCCGGGATCGGCACGGATTCATATTCCAGCTGGGTTTCGCTCTGAGAGACTAGGCGCCGGGCCTTCAGGTCCTGGCGACTGCCTTGGGCGTGTTCGCGAACTTGTGCCGGTAGAGGAAAATCGCCAGCTCGAACCGGTTCGAAACCTCGAGCTTGCTGAAGATCGACGTCAGATGGTGCCTGACCGTCGTTTCGCTGATGAAGAGGCGCTCTCCGATCGCGCCGTTGGCCAGACCCTCGCAGACCAAGGTCGAAACCTGCCGCTCCCGCTCGGTGAGGGTGGCGATGCGCTCGACCTCGGGATCGACCTTGGGCTTCCGTGAGATTTCCGCAATGACGCTTGCGGTCAGCGACCGGTCGAGCCACGCTTCCCCGCTGTAGACTTTTTCGATCGCCTTGTGCAGGTCTTCCGGGCTCTTCTTCTTGCACACCACGCCCATGGCACCCAGTCGCACCGCGCGCAGGTGCGCCTCGGAATCCATCATGTCCGTCAGCACGATGATCCGGGTCTCCGCGCCGGCGGAACCCAGTTTCTGCAGGTATTCGAGTCCGCCCAGGTCACCCGTGAAATCGAGGTCGAGAAGCAGTATATCGGGCCTTTCGGTTTCGACGGCTTTGATCGCTTCGGCGGGCGTCCCAACTTCGCCGACAACCTGCACCCCGGACCAGCTTTGGATCAGCATTTTCAGGGCTGTCCGGATCATCACCTGATCCTGGACGAGCAAAATCCGTATCTGGCTGCAGGCGTTTCTAGACATAGAATCAACGTACCACACCCCTTGTGCCGCTGGACTCCTTCGGGCTCACTGAGAGAGGGTTACTCCCAAGTCCTCTGGACGTCAAATCACGGGGATAGAGTAGGCAGGATTATCGGTCAGCCTGCCCACGCCGTCAAGGGGCATCTGGCCACTCTTTCATGCCTTGGGCTATATGTCTCAAGCGACCTCCTGTGACGCAATTCGGATCCCGGAACAGAGTCGTCACGCGGGACTTAGGGTCTGTCACAGAACAGGCCCCTAGTTTGGCTTCGCACCACCGGCACGCCGGGGTGCGGGGTCCAGGTCGAGGAGGCCGACGGCCCTCGAGGTGTCGATGAACATCACCTCGGCCTTGGCTATCGTCCGCCCGCGGCGCAGACCGCTCATCAGTTGACGGAGCTGTTCAACCGCCTGACGCTCCATGGACTCCGACTTCGGCACCGATTCGGCCAGGTCGAAGAGAGCCAGTTCCAGGGACTCGACAGGTGTGCCGGATGGGATGGACAAGAGGAAACGGTCGTGAGCGATCTCCACCAGGCGGAGCCAGGGGATCCGCTGCAGGTAGATCGACGGGCCCACCAGGATCATTCCGACTCCCGGCATAACCTCAACCACCTGCACCATCCTCTCTTCGCCCGCAGAATGCGCAGCTACCGAATGTGCGAGCTTGACGATCGCACGGGCGCGATCGCGGTCGACGAGCCGAAGCTGTTCGAGCGTTCGTTCCGGGAGCGTTACGGTGACCGGTCGCCGCGGCTCGGAGAACTTCGGCGGACGACCACCCTTTTTCCGTAGCGGCCTCTGAGCTTCCATGGGCACGATGATATTGCGGCCATCACTAATTTTCAACGTAAAAACCCTTAAATGGAGTCCGAAGCGCACAGGAAACTCAATGATTCTTGCTTGTATCCCCTGAATTCGCACATTATAATTCCACACAATAGTACATTGCAGCGTAGAAACAATTACCGACTGAACGATTTCTCCTAGGGCCGATCCGCTGAGAGGAGCGCGTGCAAGCAGACTGCAGTTCCCGTTTGCCGCGGACTCGACGCGCGGATCGCAGGAATCCACTGGATTGTCTGCGGCCGCAGGACCACCTGCATCGGGCTTCCAGATAGGTGTTTCCCTGAGTGATCAGGCCCTTGAGGAAAGTCTGCAGCGTGATGAGATCTCCCGCGCGCCGCGTTCCTCGCCTTGCTGCGTTGCCCATATTGCAGCGACAGGCTGCGGCCTTACGCCGAAGACTCAGCACAGTTGCTCGAGGGTTTTGGCATCCTCGTCTGCTCGTGTGAACGCTTTCCCATGGTGGCAGGGATTCCAGTCCTGAAAAAGGGAAAGCTGTCGGCCACCGGCGAGACAACAATCCGCACGCAGTGCCGAGTTCACGCCCTGATCTGCCTCCGATTTGGGGGCGGACCTCGAGTATCGCTATTGATGACGACCGGTCGACTGCGCTTACATCCTTCGGGGCAGCAAACACTTAGGAGTTGGGAATCAGCTTGACCGCCGATACGGCAGAATCGATAATGGTATTGGCTCATTCAATGAGCGAATGAGCCTGGTTCTCCCATTGGCCGTTTGCGATTTGCCGGGCTGCCCTATGCGGACACACAAGGTTGTGCCTCGATTGCATTTAGTCGGCGCCTGGTATTTACTGCTCGCCATCTGGCTGCCGGCAGCGGGCGCGTTCGCCCGCGGACCGGATATCCTCCTGAACTGGGACCGCAGTCCCGACGGGGGCGTCACCGGCTACAGTCTGGCAATCCGAAACCCGGACGGTTCCTATCAGGATCCTGTGGCCCTCGGCCTCAGAACCAGTCATCACCTGATAGGATTAGGAACCGGCATCCACGTTTTCCGGGTGACGGCCTATACCGCGACGGGGCCCGACGGCGGTTACTCCAGGGAATTCGCGATCACGATCGCGCCCCCCATCAACGAGGCCGCAGCCAGGCTCGCATGGGATCCCAGCCCCGGCATCGGGAACATCGCGGGCTACCGGGTCCACATCGGCCGCTCGCCAGGCAGGTATGCAGCCCCGGTGGATGTCGGCCTCGCGACCAACTACAGCCTGAACGGGCTTGAACCGGGAACCTACTTCTTTGCCGTCCAGGCTTACGCCGAGGGCGGGGAGGGAAGCCCCCTTTCCGAGGAGGTTTCGGCGACGATATTTTCAGCGGAGTCCGCCGGCGGGTCGTGCCCTCCCGGATGCGACCCCGACACGTGCTTCGGGTGCGGCGCCGGATGTGGTTCCGCAGATCGAAGCCGGCGCTGCCGCTCCGCCGCTGGACGTCGGCTATCCATACAGTGCTCCTGGAGGCTCGCTGGCGGGAAGGTTCATCCTGACCAATATGGGGGCGGAACCGGCCGAGGTGCGGTGGTCCTCTATGGATCCGCAGTCCCCCTTCAACGGCGTGGATAGCCGCACTCTCGGGCCCGGAGAGCAGTTTTCGATCCTGAACGAGGACGCGGACACAGGGTCGACGTCTCCCTGGGTGCACGTGCGCAGCTCATCCCGGCACCTCGTCGGATCCCTCACGTTCTTCGATGCGGCATCCTCGCTCCTGGGCGGCACCGGCATTGTCCCGGCTGCGCCCGGGATCTTCGTTTTCCCCGAAGCGGGCTTACAGAGTTCCGCACGCTTCTCGATCGGCAACACCGGCGCGGAAACAGCCACCCTCACCTTCGAGCTGCGCAACGAGGGCGGGACGCTAAAGAGCGTCACCAGCCGCGATATCCCCGCAACCGGATCGCTCGAGATCGAATCGTTGGTGGGGTTTTTCGCGGACTCCTCTCCCCTCCCTTCGGATTACGTGCGGGTCCTTTCCACGGGTTTGATCGCGGCGTACGAGTTCGGGGGAGAGGAAGACAACGGGTTTTACGTCTTGCGCGCGCTCGCGGAAACCGATGCGGGAACCGTGCTCCTGTGCCCGCAATTCTTGGTGGGACCCGGGTGGCTGTCACAACTTTCGGCCGTGAATCTCGATGCGATATCGGGGGAGGTGTCCGTGGAGTTCATCGGCGAAGATGGCAGGGCGATTGGATCCGCCCGCTCGCTTACCATCCCGCCGAACGGCAAACTGCAACTTGCCGGGGGGGACCTGTTCGGAATTCCTGCCGGGGAGTTCCGGGAGGGATTCCTGGTGATCCGCAGTTCAGGGGTAAGGCTCGCGGGAAATGTTATCTTCAAGGATGCAGGCGAGGAGAGGTTTGCTGCCGCACTGCCGCTTATCGCCAGACCCGAACGATCTCAACTTGTCGGCCATCTGGCCACGGACGACGAATACTTCACAGGCCTTGCCATGCTTAACGCCGCCGACACGGGCACAACCGTCAAGTTGGAGTTCTACGACGCCGGCGGCAGGCTCGAGTTAGTGGCCGTGGCGGGGCTCGCGGCGGGACGGCGACGGGTCGGATTGCTGACGGAGTTCTTTCCCTCCCTGATAGGGGCGAACCGGAGGTTCGGATACGTCAGGATCTGCTCCGAGCAGCCGCTGGCAAACTACGTGCTGTCGGGTGCCCGCGACCTCTCGTTCCTCTCTGCAATTCCTTCCCAGCCCGTGCAATAGCGGAGTTTTCGGGTGCCGCAGGTCGAAGGTGAACTTGACCTGCGGGATGGATAGCTGTAAATACGAGTGCTTGCCCGCCGTGCCGATCGTGGAGCTGAGGTGAGCGTTTTGACAGGTGCCCGGAGTCAGGAGCATCCGCCGATCTACCCGTGGTACGCACTGCGCGTGCGGGGGCGGCAGGAGAGGAACGTCGCTTCTGCGCTGTACGAAAAAGGGTACGAGGTCTTTCTGCCGCAGTACCGCTCGCTCCGGCAATGGTCGGATCGCATCAAGGAACTGGATCTGCCGCTTTTCCCGGGATATCTTTTCTGCCGGTTCGACGTGACCCGGCGTCTGCCGGTGCTGCAGACCTCCGGCGTGTTCGAAGTCGTGACGCTGGGGAAGAGGATCGTTCCGATAGAAGAGCGGGAGATAGAGGCCATCCAATCCATCGTGGCCTCGAGCCTCAACGCCGAACCTTGGCCGTACCTCCGGGTCGGGCAATGGGTGCGCATCGAGTATGGTCCGCTGAATGGGGTCGAGGGAGTCCTGATTTTAGTGAAGAATGCGCACCGCCTCGTCGTCTCCGTCAACCTCCTGCAGCGCTCGGTCTGTGTCGAGGTTGATCCGGATTGGGTAACCCCGATAGAAAGGACGTCCTCGGGTACGACCCAATGAGCCAAGTGTGTCCGGGCTTCAGAGGCTGTCCGACGGTTGAACCGCCTGCCGCGCCCGTAAGACAAGTGGGTCCGGGCTTCAGCCCGGCACTTCGGCGTCGGGCCGAAGCCCGGCGTTCTGATCTGATCTATGGGGCGACGGGCGCACAGTTATAGCGACCGCAAACAGCGTCCGGGCTGAAGCCCGGACCCACTTGAGGGGGTCGCGGAGGGCAATGGGGGGGGGTCCGTCGGTGAACCAGTATGGAAGACATTAGCGAATCCCATGGTCTGAGGATCGGTGCGGGGCTGCCGCTCATCGTGCCGGCGCCGGGGGCCGGGGAGGAGATGCACCGGTTCATCGCCGAGCTGTACCCGATCTGCCGGAGCATCACCGGAGACGGCGTCCGCCGAAACGCTGAGCCAGATCGGCGAGCGGATCCCGCTGACCGTCCACGAAGTGGCCAGCGGCACCCCGGTCTTCGACTGGACCGTCCCGATGGAATGGAACATTCGGGACGCCTACGTCATGAACGCCTACGGGCAGAGGGTCGTGGACTTTCGCGACTCGAACCTCCACGTCGTCAGCTACAGCACGCCCGTCCGCGCGAGGATGCAGCTCGAGGAACTCAAGCGACACGTCTTCACGATCCCGGACCGGCCGGACTGGATCCCCTACCGGACCTCCTATTACTCGCCCGACTGGGGCTTCTGCATGACCCAACGGCAGCTGGAGTCGCTGGGAGAGGGCGAGTACGAGGTCTGCATCGATTCCACCCTGAAGAACGGGTCGCTGTCCTACGGGGAGTGCTACCTTCCCGGACAAACGGACGAGGAGGTGCTGATCTCGTGCCACGTGTGCCACCCGTCCCTCTGCAACGACAATCTCTCCGGCATCGCGGTCGCGACGGCGCTGGCGCGGAGCCTGCTCTCGAGCGCGCGCCGCTATTCCTACCGGTTCGTCTTCGTTCCGGGCACGATCGGCTCGATCACCTGGCTGGCGGCAAACGAGGCGCGGGTTCCCCGGATCAGGCACGGACTCGTCCTCACCGGGGTCGGAGACGCGGGAGGCATCACCTACAAAAAGAGCCGCCGCGGCTGCGCCGAAATCGACCGGGCGGTAGCCCACGTCCTTGCGCGGGCCAACGTCAGGCACTGCATCGTCGATTTCCACCCGTACGGGTACGACGAACGCCAGTACTGCTCCCCGGGGTTCAACCTCCCGGTGGGGTGCCTGATGCGCACGGTGCACGGCACCTACCCCCAGTATCACACGTCCGCCGACGATCTGGGGTTTGTCCACCCCGAACAGCTTGCCGAATCGCTTGCGGTCTGCCTGTCCACGTTTCACGCCCTCGACAACAACCGGGTTTACCTAAACCTCAATCCCAAATGCGAGCCGCAGCTGGGCAAACGCGGGCTGTACCGGAAGACGGGGGGGCAGGTCACGTCCAAGTCCGCGGAGGTCGCGTTGCTCTGGGTGCTCAACCTGTCGGACGGCACCTGCTCGCTGCTCGACATAGCCGAGAGGTCGGGCCTGGCTTTCGAGGAGATCCACAGGGCCGCCGGGGCCCTGGTCGAAGCCGGCCTGCTGGAGTCGGTGCGGGAAACTTAGAGGTCAGTTTCATAACTATGGTGACGTGTCTTTTTTGGACGCGGATCCGCGCAGATCCGCGTCCGAATAAGCGTCGTGGTACTTACGCAATTGACCGCCTAGCAAGTCGCCGAGGTAAGCTGCAAATCTCGCCTCGGAGAATCGCTGAGAGCGCATCCAGGTGGAGGAGCCTGTCTATGAATCCCGTATTCACGAAGGTCGTCGTCCTGGCCGGATCGGCATCCCGGGCTTCCAGTTCATCCAGGACCCGCTCGACTATTTTCCCCAGCTGCACCACACCAACCAGGACGTGTACGACCACTGCGTGCCCGAAGACCTCGTGCAGTCTGCCGTCGTGATGGCCAGCTTCGCCTACCACGCCGCGATGCGGCCGGAGATGCTGCCCCGCAAGCCGCTGCCCGTGCCGGTGGAACATGTCCCCGCGGCTGGAAGATGAGTGGGCCGCGGCGGCCCGCCGCGGCCCTTCCGCAATCCCCCCAAAAGCAAAGGGTGCCAGGCATGACCTGGCACCCTTATCTGCGAAAAAGAGGCCCAAAAATCGCGAAGAAGGCCTCTTTTCCGCCGGTAAACCGAGTTAAATCCTTATAAAAGCACTAGTTCTCCTGGTCCGTCCCTACTGGAAGTTGCAGACTTCTTGAGTGCCGGAGACGGCGTAGGAGGCCCAGTTGGAGAGGCTGGAAACGTTGCCGTTCTCCGAACGGAAGGTGTAGTTGCTCGCCAGGATCGTTTCCGCAGTTCTGCCCGGTGTGGTCACATAGACGTCGTAGGTGTGCGACGCCATCCGTACGACCAGCTTGAAGTGGTACTTTACCCCGACCGTATACGCGATCCTTGTGGCAGCCCCATAGACTTTGCCGTTGCGCGCCTCGATCAGGCCGTTGGTGTAGAAACGCACGATGGCCGCCAGCTTGGCGTAGCTCGTCGCCGCTCCGGACGAAAGCCCGATCACCCCATCCATGTTGGCTTTGTTCGGCGTCGCGTCGAACTCCACCGTAAACGTGCCGGTCTTCGCGGCGAACGCAGTGTTCTTCCACGTGTTCGCGACCGTGGTGCACGAACCCGTCGCCCCGCCGTCGCCGACGGTTGTGAAGGTCGAGTCGCCCGAGGTGGCCAGGTTTCCGGCCGCGTCGCGCGATTTGACCCTGAAGTGATACGGGGTCCCCGGCGTCAGACCGGAGAGAGCCCCAGTGTGGCTGGTCGCCATGCCCGTGTTGCAGGTGCTGGCGCCGCCGTAAGAGGTGGTTGTGCCGTACTCGATCGACCCGTCAGACGCCTCGTTGGTGGACCACATGATCGTCGCAGAGGTGGTGCCGACCAGGCTGGCGGCGACGCCGGAAATGCTGGGCGGGGTTGTGTCTCCCGGCTGGGGCGTGTAGTCGCCCGCGTGCGTCCAGTCGGTCCAGCCCACGTTCTTCCCCGGAGTCGTCGGGGATTTGGCCGGGAATGACGTCCCGTAGTAATAGTTGATCACGAACGGCTCCCAGTTATCGTCGCCGGTGGCGGAAAATTGGTCGACGTTATAGAGCCACTGAAAGGCGCGCAGCAGCGCCTTGTTTTCCCAACCGAATGCGTCATATCCCGCGCGTTGAAGGATGACCGCCTGCATGAGCGCCCCCTGGAGGGCCTCATAGACGTAGTTCTCCTGGGGCGGCGGCCAGGTGAAGCCTCCGCTCCGGCGCTGGTCGTCCGGCAGAACCCCGTCTATCGAGTGGCCGCTCTTGCTGCAACCCGTCGGGTTGATTCCGACCGGACTCGAGGAATTGCACTGCCAGGAAAGGTCGCCGTAGGTGAAGCCGGCGTACGACGAGCGGTCGCCCAGCCAGCCTTTGAACACCTGCGCCACGCGGGCGAGGTCTCCCTGATCGCCCAGGTATGCGTCCACGGCGGCGCGTGCGCCGCCGCAGTGGGCTCCCCAGTTGTTCGGCCTGTCCTCGTGGCAATCGATGATATTGCTGGGACCGCCCGAGGTGGAGGTCGTCAGCAGCGATTTGATCTTGGCCCGGAACCGGTGTCGAGAGCCGGGTCGTAGTTTTTGAGGTCGATGAGGTCGGCCGCGATGACATAAGCGCCAAGCTCACGGCCCAGGGCCAGCGCACGTCCGCTGTATGTGCCCATGTTCACAATGCTTTCCAGCGCAGCAATCGCACCCGTTCTATAGGTACTCTGGCCGGTGCGCGCGAAAACGAGAGCCTTAGCCAGGATGCAGACGTTATTGCTCTGGTCCTGGTTTGCGAGATCGACCGAACCGCAGGACTGGTCTGCGGCTGACTTCAGGTTGTCCCAGGCGGTCCCCGAAGTCGGCAACGCGGCGATCTCCGACCGGCCGATCCAGAAGCCGGTGGTCTGCGCGGCACCCTGAATGCATAGCACGGTCGTCATAACGATCAATAACAGACAGGTTCTTCTCACGTGAACGTTCCCCTTCCTTAAGAAAGATCTCTACCAAGGTGACCTATCATGACCCGCAACGGGGTCTCAAGTCACCTGGGCAGGCGGACAGAAAAGGGCTAGGAGACAAAACCTGTACTGTCGACTAGTTATTTATTCGCGGAAGATCGGAAGCCTAATCCCGGGATTCGCTTAGTGACATTGCGAGCGTCCGGACTGAAGTTGTCGGCGGAGAGCGTCAAACATTTGACAGTCCGGAGGCCGGGCAGTGCGGCTTCCCGCTTCCCGCTTCCGGCTTCCGTTTATTGGGGCGATGCGGAGCGGTTTTTCTCGCTGATGACGGCGGGTGGGCGGGCATGTGTCCAGTCTGTCCAGCCCATGTTCTTCCCGGGTTTGAGCGGACCTTCACAAGGGAAGGTGGTCCCGTAGTAATAGTTGACGAGGGGTATCATCCAGACGTCGTCCCCTTGGGCGGGAAAGCCGTTCTGGGTGTAAAGCCACTGAAAAGCCCGCAGAAGGGCCTGATCCTGCCACTCGAAGACGTCGTAACCCGCCCTCCGCAGGATGACCGCCTGCACCATCGCACCCTGGAGCGCCTCGTAGACGTAGTTTTCGTGGACCGGGGGCCAGGCGAAGCTGCCGCCCCGCCGCTGATCGTCCGGGAGCACGCCGTCGATGGAGTGCCCGTTCTTCTCACAGCCTTTCGGGTTGATGCCAACCTCCACCGCTGGGTCACACTGCCAAGAAAGGTCCGAACCGTACTTGAAACCCGCATAGGACGACCGGTCCCCCAACCAGCCTTTGAAGACGCGGGCCACCCGGGCGAGCTCTTCCCGGTCTCCAAGATAGGCCGCCACCGCGGCGCGGGCGGCGCCGCAGTGGGTTCCCCAGTTGTTGGGACGCCGCTCGTGACACTCGGTCAGGCTGGCAGGACCGCTTGTCGTCGGGGTAGCGAGCAGGTCCTTGATCCTGGAGCGAAAGGCCGCATCAAGCCCGGGCGCGCGCGTTTTGAGATCGACGATGTCGGCGGCGATCACGTAGGTCGGCAGCTTGCGTGCCAGCGACAGGGCGCGGCCGGAATAGGGAGGCATGGAGACGACGGCCCCAAGCGCGGACGCGACGTCCGCGTAGTAGGAATCCTCTCTCGTGCGGGCATACATGAGCGCTTTGGCCAGCACGCACGTGTTTGCGGACTCATCCTGATTCGCCAGGTCTGGGGCACGGCACGGGCGGCCGGCAACCTCTTTGATGTTCAGGTAACCCGGTCCACTCAATGGGAGCGTTGCCAGTTCGGCGGGGCTGATCCAGACACCCGGGACCGCGGGAAAGTCCGGCGCCGCGGAGGAGGCGACCGCCTTCAGGCGAACCATCTTGGGAGGATTGGGTGGCCCCTGTGGCTTCGGCCACGCCGAGCGCTGTAGCGCCGGAAGAAGGCAAAGCAGGCCGGCCACGGCATACCAATGACGGGTCATATCGGGTCGCCCTGTTCGACCGCGAGCACGGCGAGCCGCCCTTCATGGGCCGAGGCCGCCCGGGGCCGGGACATCCCCGAAACCGCGCCCCCGCCGGACTGGATGCGCTCGAGCAGCTTCCCGGCGTTGCTCTCGAGATCGAATTCCCGCAGCACCCTGTCGCGCCCGGCCGCTCCCATCGCGGAGCGCAATTCCGGCCGGCGCGCCAGCAGCTCGATCGCATCCGCCAGGGAGACCGCATCGCGTGGCGGGATCAGGATGCCGCTCTTTTCGTGGTCCACGAGCTCGGGAATCCCGCTCAGGCGGCTCGCCACCACGGGAACACCGGAGGCCATGGCCTCCATGAGGGCCACCGGGATCCCTTCGCGTTTGCCGTTGCTGGTCGGCACGCTCGCGAGCACGGCGACGTGCGCCGCGGAAAGCAGCCGCTGAATTTCCGAACGGGGGAGTCCCCCGTGAAACCGAAAATGGGGGGCGAGCCCCTGTTCCCGGACCTGCCGCTCGATCTCCCCCCGCAGCGGCCCGTCACCCGCCAGGTGACACTCGTACCCAATCCCGCGGTCCTGCAGGGTCCGGCAGGCGGACACCAGGTAGGCGTGCCCTTTGACCTCCTCGAACGAAGCCACGCACAGGATCCGCAGGGGCTCAGGATCCTTCTTCGCCACCGGCGCAAACGCACGGTGGTCCACGCCGCAGTGAATGACGACGACCTTATCCCGCACCGCCTCGCCGCACTCGCCGACGATCAGCTCCCTGTTGTAATCCGATACGGTCACGACGAACGCGGCCGCGGCGACCTTCTCGCGCAGCATGTGGCGGTCGACGTGGAGGTCGGACCCGTGGGCGGTGAAACTGAACGGTATCCCTGCCAGCCGCCCTGCGATCAAGGCCGCGACCGCCGGGTGGTTGGCGAAGTGGGCGTGTATGTGCTCGACCCCGAGCCGCTGCATACGGTCCGCGAAGTGCACAGACTTGGGGAAAACCCCGACAGCGCCGGCCAGGAAATTGGCGCTCCCCAGAGCGCTGCGCAGCACGTCCCGCCACAACGCAAGGTACTTCCGAGGCGACCTGCGGAGGAAGGCGAGGTTCGACCGGAGAATCGGCAGGGAGAGGAACGGCGTGTAGTGCGCGTTCCTGGCGAGTCTCACGGCGTCGTCGTGCACGACCCGCGAGGGCTCGCGCAACAACGGGAACACCTCCACCTGCACCCCCCGCGCCTCCATCGCCAGAATCTCGTTCAGCACGAAGGTTTCGGTGAGCTTGGGGAAGCGGGACATTATGTAGGCGAGACGAGTCCGCGGGGGTGTCTGGGGGTTCACCGCGAACCTCCGTTCCAGGACAAGGACCAGCGCGGCGACGCCGCGCCGTGACGGACCGTGTCCAGGTAGCTGGCCCAGCGCTGCAGCCTCAGGCGGAAAATCGGGGCCGAGGTGCGGGGCGTGATGTTCGTGCGCCGCAGCCGCAGGGGATCCACGGTGTTCAGATCGTTCTGCCCGTCCAGGACCGTGAAGGCGAGCGCTACCCCTTCCTCCCTCAGGATCCGCACGACGGTCTCGTCGTGCGCCCCCGCGGGGTAACAGAACGCCGGGAGCGTCCTGCCGGTTTCCCGCTCCAGGTCGCACGCAGCCCCTCGGACCTCCTCGCGCACCTCTTCCGGCGGCAGACGCGTCAGCAGGGCGTGATTGCGCGTGTGCGAAGCGAGGGCGACGCCGTCGCCCGCCAGGGACCGAAGCTCTTCCCACCCGTGCACGCTTGCCGGGGCAGGCGGGGTCGCGGCGCCGCCAGCGGCGCAGACGCTGTCCACCAGGCGCATCGCCTCCGCGTGCGGCATCGATTTGACCAGGGCCTGGAGGCGCCGCACCGCCTGCCGGCGAAACGGAGGGGCAAATAGCGGTAGATCACCGATCTCGGCGACGGAGATCGTGTCGCCGGGATAATCCGCAATCGACCGGAACAGCCGGTCCCACCAGAACGATCGTGCCGGATCGCCGGGATAGCCCGTCGGGACGAACAGGGTCGCCGGCAGCCGGTTTCGCCTGAGGATCGGCCACGCGATCTCGCCAAAGTCGCGATAGGCGTCGTCGAAGGTGATCAAGACGGCGCGACGCGGCAGTTTCGTCCCGCGCGCGGCCGCATCGATCACCTCCTCGAGGGTGAGCGCGGCATAGCGCCGGGACAGGTAGGCCATCTGCTGCTCGAACACGGCGGGCAGCGCGCTGACCATCGCGGGATTCAGCCAGGGGGTGGACTGCGGATCGGCCACCCGGTGATAGGTGAGGACGCGAAGCATGATCCCTCCTAGGCGGCGACCGCCGAGGTCTTGCCGCCGGCGCAGAAGCGCAACACGTGTTGGGCCACCTCGCCGTAAACCCTGTCGACGGGTTGCGCCACGTCGACGCGCACGAAGTTGCGGCACCGCTGCGCCTCGCGCAGGAGGACGCGGCGGCGTCTCTCGAGCACTTCGGGCGTAAACTCCCCCTTCCGGGCGAAGAGAAGCTCGGCGGGCGCGTCCAGGAGGATCACCAGGTCCGGCCGCGGGAAGAAGCGTGCAATGAGCCAGCGGTGCAGCCGCCTGGGCAGGGGCTCCCGCGCGGATTCGTCGTCCGGGGCAGCGAAATCGAACACAAAGTGACGGTCGTAAAGGACAACGTAGCCTCGCCGTTCGTAGTACCAGGAAACCACCCCCCGGAACCACTCCTCGCCCAGCAGGTGAAACAACCTCAGGGTTCCACGGAGCGTGCCCGAACGCCTGCGCGGCTGCGACGGGGCGGCCGGGGCAGCCGCAACCTTCTGGGACGGCCGGCTGCGCCACCAGTGGAGCAGGCGCGTGGTCGGCAGGGCCACGTTGCTGGCCGAGAAATTGATGCCCATGTAGACGTATTTGAACGGGAGCAAACAGGACTGTTCCAGCATACGGCAGATAGTGGTCTTCCCGGCGCCGTCCGGGCCAATCAACGCGATCGAAGCCATATTTCCGACGCTCCCCGATGTTCACCTTCGTGCACGGCCGCGGACTCCGGCTACTCCAGGGTCCGCCGCCAGCGTGCCTCGACCCAATCCTGCTGTTCCTGGCGGATCACATACAGCGCAGCCGCCGACAGAGCCAGCAGGAACCAGTAGTACCTCTCGAATGCCAGGTGCAGAAAAACCCCGGTGCCCAGGTAGGCGATGATGGCGAAGCAGAAGGCAGTAGCCAGGCGAGCGAGCTGGGGCTGGGCCGCCGCGCAGCTGCGGCGCGCCCGCCACAGTTTCCTGAGCAGGACAATCGGCAGCGAGAGGAAGAGCGTCAGCCCCAGCAGACCGGTTTCGGCGGCCATCTCGAGGTACAGGTCGTGCCCTCGCCGGTGGGTCGCCACCTGCCGCAACTGCACATCCGGGTCGAGCTGATACTGCTGCGAATAAAATGGCATGTACTGTCCCGGGCCGACCCCGAGAAAGGGGTGATCGAGAAACACGTGCAACGAGGCGAGCATCTCGGTCGCGCGGCCCTTGAAAACGCGGTCGGTCTCGACGCTGGGGTCCTTGGTCACGAGCCCCTGGGCCCCAACCAGCGTTTGTATCCGCAGGTAGTAGCTGGGGGCGACAAACGGGACCGCGACGGCCAGGAGGACCACGACGGTTGCGACGTGCACCAGTCGGAGCGAGCCCACGGCCACGAGCAGGGCGACCAACAGGGCGAGGGTGACGAAGGCGCCCCGCGAATAGGAGAGCAGCACCCCGCACATCAGCATCGCGCAGGCGGCCAGGATAGCCATCTTGCGCAGGGGAGAGCGCTCGCTCCAGAACCGGTACGCGCCCAGGGGCAGGAGCACGAGCAGTATCTGGGCATATCGGTTGGGATCTCCGACCGGCCCGGCCGCGCGGTCCGAGAGGCGCACCCCGGACTTGGGCGCCGCCCCCGGCAGCACCGGCTTGTCCTCGTCCAGCCCGAGGTCGCGCTGGGCCAGCCCGCCAAACTGCCGGTCGTACGAGTGCGTGACAGCCTGGTACAGGCTCAGCCCTCCGAGGAGCGCGGCGGCCAGAAGAGCGGCCCCGACGGCGGTCCTGAGCCCCGTGCGGCTCCGGACCGCGTTGATGACCAGGAAATAGAGCAGGAGTCCTTCCGCTGCAAAAGAAAGGACGTGTTTCGCGGCAATCGCAAAGTCCTGGGCGGCAAACGAAGACAGGAGCTGGGCTACGAGAAACGACAGCATCAGCAGGAAGACGGAGTCCACCCTGAGGCCCTCGCGACGCGCGAGCCAGTAGTAGGCGACCTGAATGACCAGCGGCACGACCAGGCAGGCGGCGAGCAATTGCGGGTAGGGGAGCAGCCGCTGAAGGACGACGACGACGTTCGAGTAGAGCAGAAACACGGCGGTGAAGGTCGCCGCGTGCGGGCGGACCAGGATGATGCCGATCGCTGCGGCCGCCACGCCGGAAAGAAATATCATGGGCGCGCCCAGGATCGGAATCAGCAGAACCAGGGTGCCGAACAGCAGGGCGCACAGGAACCAGGGACGGGAAGCTTCTCTGAGGACCATCATGTGAGGATCGCTCGCATCCAGCGGAACCTGAGCACCTCGGGGAAGGTCTCCGCAAGTTTCAGTGTCCGCCTGCACCAGATGAACACGAAGCCGGACACCACCAGTGCCAGGGCAAGCAGGAGCCGGGTTTGCCCGGGGATGAAGAACTGCAGGACCAACAGCCCCAGGGCACCGAGCGAGATGCAGGCGTAGGTGCCGGAATACCGGCCGTCGAAGATGCTGACGCCGGTGGCCCGTCGCAGGCCCGCCTGCTTGAGCACGTTGTGGGCGATAAGCGCCGCCGAGGTGGCGATCGCGGCACCCAGTGCGCCATAGAAGGGGATCAGGACCAGGCTCAACGCGATGTGCAGGAGCGCGGCCAGGACGCTGGTCGTGACGATGTACCGGACGCGGTTGAGCACCTTCAGGGTCAGACCGTTGAAGCCCAGTGCAGCGTTGACGTACTGGCCGAGCGAGAGCAAGGCGAGGTAGAGTCCGGCGTCTTTGTACTCCGGGCCGTAGAGAAACACCACCAGGGGCTGCGCCGCGGAAAACGTGAGGGCGAACACCGGGAAGCTCAGGACAGCCAGCCAGACCGCGGTACGCCAGTAGAGGTCGTTGATCGCCGAGAAGTTCTCCTTGGCGAACAGCCGCGCCGCCGCCGGGGTGTACAGCAGGCCGAAGCTGCGCATCACCGCCACGTTCACCGCCGCGAGGGGCACGGCCACACGGAACATCCCCACCGCGTCGAGGTTGTGGAAATAGCCCAGGAGCATCACGGCGAAGGCCGGCAGAAAATCCCCCAACAGATCGGTGGAGAGCACCGGGAGCGTGAAGGCGAAAACCTCCCGAACCGGGACGCTCACGCCCCGCAGCTTGAAGTGGGCGAACAGCCCCTGGGTTTGGAACAATCGGAAGGTGAGCAGAGCGTTGATCAGCACGCCCAGCCCGCTTGCCGCCAGATAGCCGTAAGCGAGGAAGGTGATCCCGGCGCCGGACCAGACCAGGACCAGCACCGCAGCCACCTTAAGTGCCGGACCGAGGATGTACCGCCGAAAGAGGATGGTGCGCGACCGCCCGAAACAGGCAAACATGCCGACCAGCAGGCTGTCGATGGCCTCCATCGGCACGAGAAAAATGGCGATCAGGAGCAGCGCGACCGGCTGGCGTTCGTCGTTGATGAGCCGGGCGATCAGCTCCGGGAAAAGGTAGAACGCCCCGATGATGAGGGCGCTCAGGCATAGGATCGATCCGAGCATCAGCAGAGCCGTGCCGAACAGCCTGTCATACTCTTCGCGCTCGTGATAGATCGAGAAGAACCTCGTGGCGGCCTTGTCGAGCCCCATTGCGGCAATTGTCTGCAGGAAAGTCACGATCGAAAGCGCGTAGGCCCAGGCGCCGTAGTCTCCCTTGGACAGGTGGCGGACGATCAGGACCTGGATGAGGAGGTTGCCGCCAAGCGAGGCGATTCTCCCCAGCAGCAGCACCGTGGAGCCGCGTATCGGTTTTCGGGCGAAGTCGTGCTCCGACGGGCCGCTGGTCGTGGTCGGATCGGGTTGTGTCATGACCGGGACGCCTCGGCGCGCGGCGCAAAACCGCCCAGAACGGCATGCTGCCGGACGAGGACGCTTGCCGCGGGCGGCGGATCCCCGACTTGCTGCGACGCCGCACTCTCGCAGAAGGGGCTCATCCTTTCGTACAACTCGTCGAGCGAACAGGGGTAGGGGTGCCGGACGATGTACGCGTCCTTGCCGGAGAGGGCCCGCCGGAGGAGCTGCCGCTGCAGATCGTAGGCGTGCTCGATGAAATCGTTGGCCCGGCTGGGGAAGGCGAACCGGTACGCAAGATAGTTGGAGAAAAACGGGAGCTGCTCGTAGCGAATGGACTCACACATGTGCTCGGCAACCTGCATGGGGTCGGTCGGTTCCACCTCGATGCCCGGGCCGGCGTGACTCATCATGAAAAAGACCTTCCTGGGCACCATGGAGAACGGGCCCAGCGAATCTCCGAAGACGACCCGCGGATCGAACTGGGCGTTCAGCTGCCGCCGCAATGCGGGGACGGCTCCCCGGAGACGCCGCACGAAAGCAGAGCGCCGTGCCACCCGCTCGGGAAACAGCCCCTGGCAACGCTCGAACACCCGGACAGCCCGGAAAAAGAAGCGGTCTGCTGCGCGTACGTGCGTGCGCATGTTCGGAAGCTGCGCCAGGTGCCATTGCTGCAGACGGATGTGTTCGGGGATGCCAAAAGCGGAGCGGCCGTCGGCGGTGAGCAACACCCACTCGTCTCCGACATAGCGGGCCCCCCGTTGCGAGAAGGCAAGCAGTGCCTCGGTCTTGCCCCCCTTTGCCCAGCCGGTCACCACGACGCCCGTCCCCTTGTGCAGGAACGCCGACGCGTGAAGCGGGACGCACTCTTTCGCGAGCAGCGTCATGTTGATGATAGCCAGCAGCAGCGGCACCGCGGATATCCCGGTCTGACAAACGATCTCGCATGAGCCGCCGATCTGCTGAAAATCGATCCGGACCCTGGCCGGCTGCTTGCGGCTCTGAAGGATGTAGAAGCCGTCCTCGGTGAAACCGCTCTTGCCCAGCTCCACGTGCCGCAGCTCGGGGACCGGCAGGTGATCCACGAATCGCACCGTTATGTCGGGGGGGCCGGAGAGCCGCCCCTGCAGCGGCCCGAGCTGCCGGCGCACGGCCGCCACGTCGCCCGGGGCCGGGTCCACGAGCCGCACGCCAACGAGGCCGTGGACGTCGAAGTCCACTGCCGGACGCGAGGCCGGCGTCGCTTGAGCATACGGCGCCTCGGCGAGCACGCCGGCCGCCGAGCCGGACGGCTTTGAGCCGCGGCCCTTCAGCAGAACGCCGGCGCCCTTCAGCAGGTCGGCAAAAAAGGGCGCGGGGTCCTTCCAGGAGAAAAGGGCCTCGACCTTGGGGCCGCGCAACGACCGCAGCCAATCCCGAAGCGTGAGGCGGCCCCGTCGCCACGAGGTCAACGCCGACTGGAAGTCGCGGCGCAGGTAGACCCACTTTACGCCGGTGTACCTCTGCTCGCGTCGTTCGGGGAGCGGCCATCCCAGGGCGTCGCAGTACTGGGTGTAGAGAAAATCCACTCCCGCCGCCTCGGCGGTCGCCGACCGGCCGGTGGGACGCCCTATGTTGGGTTCGATCAGGAAGTACTTGCCCAGGCGTGTGTCCAGCTTCATCTCCATGTATCCAAAACCACGGTGCCGCACGGCCTGAAAGAAGCGCACCGTCTCCTGGAGGACAAGATCGTTCCTGCACTCCTGGCCGAGACAGCCGGTCCCCGCCACCGGGGGCCACTCGCGCAGCTTGCGCGTGACGAACGTAACCAGCGGCTGCCCGTCGGCGCCGAAGTAGGCGTTGCAGGTGTAGTTGGGCGAATCGTCTCCGTGCACCCACTCCTGGACCAGGAGCGCCTCGGCATACCCGGCACATCGGTCGTACAGGGCGCGCAGTTCCCCGGCGTCCCGCACCACGAAGGCCTTCGCCGACATGTGCCGTTCCCACTCCGGAAGCTTCACCGACGGCTTCAGGACGGCGGGATAACTCAGCTGCCGCGCCGCTTCCCCGACGTCGTCGGCCGAACGCAGCAGAAACGTCGAGGGAACCACGAATCCGTGCTTCCGGGCGAATCCGTAGAACCCTATCTTGTCGACCAGCATCTCGACGATATCCGCCGGCGGCAGGAGGATGTGGTACCACTGTTCCAGGTGACTGCGGCAGCGCGAGATTTCGAGGACGCTGAGATCGGTGCAAGGGTAAAGCACGGCCCGCGCGGGAAGGCGGGGGCCGAGCCTCCCCAGCGCGGCGGTCAACCCGGGTCCGCCCGTGTCGGCAAAGTGGATCTCCTGGCAACTCCTTGTACGGCAGCAGGGGTGGCGGCGGTTCTTGGCCACCCCGATGACCGGCACCGCGTGCCGATACGCCAGGATGTGCGCCGTCTGCAGGCCCGTCATGCAATCGAGACCGACGACGACTGCGGGCGGCCGCGTTCCCGCCCCGGGTGCCACTGGGGTCGTTTGCAATTACGTCTCCAGTATCTGCCGGCCAGCTTCCCGGCTCGAACTCGAACTCGTGTAGGACGAGGCCTGCATTCTGGCGGGGGCCGCGACCGGCTTGTCGCCGCCGCCCGCGGACGCGTGCCGTTGCGGCTCCCAGCGCTCCACGCGCCGGCCGCGCACGAACCGGACGAAAGCCACCAGCGAGGCCAGGTTTGCGAGACAGTAGAAAAACGGCACGTACAGGATCTTCGCGTGCCCCCGCGGGCTCTTTTTGGACAGAAAGCCAGCGCACGCGAAACCGTAAAACAGCAGCTGTGCCGCGGCGGCGAGCGCATACAGCCCACGGGTCGCGCTCAGCAGGAGCGATGCGGCAAAGAGCGCCAGGAGCACCGGGGCCATGAGGCGGCGCAGCACCTTGTGCGTGAACAACACGAGGGCGTAGAAACCCGTCCGGAAGGGATTGAGCAGGCGCCGGCGCAACAGGACGCTTCGGAATCCGCGGGTCATCAGCCGCACGCGCCTGGAAAACTCCCGGTGTGCCTCGTCCACCGTTCCTTCCCAGCCCCGCGCCTCGCTTTCAAAAACCAGCCGCCGCCCCCCTTCGATGACCGCGGTCGAAATCGCAAAGTCGTCGGTCACGGCGGCATCGGTCACGGGGGGGAAGAACTCGCGCCGTATGGCGTACATGCCGCCGTGGGCGGATATGACGCTCCCGGTGAGGCTCTCCATCTGCTTGAGCCACGTGTCGTAATTCCAGTAGAGGTTCTCCCCTTCGCTCGACGACTCGGCGCCCCGGCGCAGCGCGTAGGACGTGTGCCCCGCCACGCCGCCAACGTCCGGGTCGGCGAAGCTCCGCACCAGCGCCCGCAGCGCCTTGCGGTCATAGATCGTGTTCGCGTCGGAGAACACGAGGATCTCGCCGGTGGCGTGGCGCACCGACTCGGCGAGCGCATGGATCTTTCCCCGGCGCGGCAGGGGCAACAGGCGCACGCCGCGTGAGGCGAACCCTTCGACGATCCGCTCCGTGGCATCGGCAGAGCCGTCGGAGGCGACGATGATCTGCAGTTGTGCCCGCGGGTAATCCAGCTCCAGGGCGTTTTCGAGCCGCCCGGCGATCGCGTCCTCCTCGTTGTAAGCCGCGATGATCAGGGAGACCGGCGGCGTGACGTCCTGTTTGCGCACCTTCCGCGGGAACAGCCACCCCACCAGCGCGACCAACAACGGGAACCCTGCGTAGACGTAGGCCAGCAACGCCAGGGAACCCCAGAAGGCGATGAGCGAAAGAGTCTCGAGCATTTTCAGCTGGCCCCCCGTCCTTCCAGGACCGCGGCCGCCGTCCGGAACATAATCTGGAGATCGAGCCAGACGGACCGGTTCCGGACATACGCGATGTCGAGCCGCAGGCGGTCGTCGAAGTCGAGCGAGCTGCGCCCCGAGATTTGCCACAGGCCGGTGAGACCCGGTTTAACCTCGAGCCGGGCGGTGTGCCAGAGGCTGTACGTGCTGGCGCTGAACGAGGTGGGGCGCGGCCCCACCAGGCTCATGTCCCCACGAATCACGTTGAACAACTGCGGCAGCTCGTCGAGGCTCGTCTTCCGCAGAAACGCCCCCACGCGCGTGACCCTGGGGTCGTTGGTGATCTTGAAGTCGGGGTAGGTCAGCTCGTTCAGGTGCAGCAGCTGCGCCTTGAGCTCTTCGGCGTTGCGGACCATGGTGCGCAGCTTGTACATCTTGAAGCGGCGCCCCCCCTTCCCGGTTCTCAGCTGGTGAAACGTCAGCGGGCCGGGGGAATCGAGCCGGATGGCAAGGGCACATAGCGCGAGGACGACCAGGGCAAACGGCAGGAACGCGAGGCTGATCGTCAGGTCGATGATCCGCTTCGTGCGTTCGTAGCCGGGACCGGGCGTCGCGACGCGGCTGTCGGCTCGTTCATACCAGGGACCTGCCGAGAGCACGCCGGCCAGGAGTGAACTCCATTGTTCCGGCCAGGCCGCGGCGTCGGACGGGGCAGACGCGGGAGCCCCGAGCAGGCCGCCTCTGGTAAACGTACTTCGACTCGTCGAGGGTTGCGGTGTCATAGCTGCACTCCTAAGGGAATCAGACCGAAGCGGCCATCTTCAGCGATCCGTGGCTGTTCACGACGGCTCGGGCGACTATCTCTTCGAGCGTCAGGCCATCGCCCGGGAACTCCGCAATGCCGACGGACGTCGGCGTGGCGACCCGCGCGCGGAGCAGCTCGTTGAGGCGCCGGACGGCGCGTTCCGCCTGGGATTTCGTCAGCTCAGGCATCAGGATCACGTACCGCCCGGCGGCCGCGTCGTAGGCCACCAGGTCCGTCTCACGGATCCAGTCGGGGAGGATCGCCCCAAGCAGGAGCGATATCATATCGGGGTAACTCGGGTCGGCGTGTTCGCCCGAACTGCCGTTCGAGCCGTTTTTGCCGAGAACGCAGCGCAGAACCAGCACGCTCAGCGGCCTCTGGTATCGCCGGGCCCTCGTGACCTCAGCATCGAAATCGGGCAGCGCCTCCCGGTAAGAGGGTATGCGCGCCAACTTCGACAGCAGCGGGCCTTCCTTGAGGGTGGCCCCGGTCTTCCTGGAACGTCTCGAACGGGATTTAAACACCTGGGAAAATCTCATGCCCTTCCTCGGGGGAAACACTCGTTAATCAGATCTGGTTCGCGGGAGCAGGCCGGCCCGCGGCTGCGCTTACGTAGCTTTCGGGTCGACCCTTGTCCGGTCCGTAATACTCGCGGTAATAGCCGGGCAGTATGTTGATGTGGAGGTCGTTCAAAACCACGCCGATGACGTTGTGCGCCTGCTCGAGCGCGCGCAGCGCGACCTCTCGGGGGGTTGCGCCGCTCCGCACAACGAAAACCGACCCGTCGACGGCCTCGGAGAGAATTCGTGCATCCGCAAGGTTGATGAACAGGGCCGGTGAATCCACGACGACGTAGTCGTACGAATCGGTCGCCTCGGTCATCAGGCGGTTCAGCCGGCTGGACGAGAGCAGTTCGGTGGATTCCGTGGTTGGGGGTCCCGCCGGCAGAACCGAAATCCCCTCGGCCTTCAGGGCGTGGACATACTTTCCCCAATACTCGTCCCCGGCCAGATAAGTCGTCAGCCCCTCCCGGTTGTCGAGCCCGAATACCCGGTGCACGCAAGGCCGGCGCGCGTCGCCGTCGATCAGCAGGACGCGCTTGCCCAGCCTGGCGAGCGACAGCGCCAGGTTGACCGAAACCGTCGTCTTCCCTTCCCCGGGCCGCGAACTGGTGACGAGGATCGAGCGCGGAGTCGTCTGCATGCCCCTGAACAATACGGAAGTGCGCAGGGCGGCGAACGCATTCGATAACACCGATGGCCGCTGCGTGTCGTGGTCGATGCGATACCAGCGCGCGAGCAGCTTCATCGGGGTGCGCGCCGCGGTGAGAGCCGCAGGTGCGACCTTACCGTTGCGGCTCCGCCCGGTCGCGGCAACCGACGGTATCAAGCCCAGAGCCGGAAGACCGAGGACGCTGCCCACTTCTTCAGCGGTCTTCAGCTTCGTGTCGAGCTGGTCTCGCAAAAAGGCGATCCCGACCCCCAGCATCAGGCCGAGCATGCCGCCGAGGGCCAGGTTGAGCACCGGCTTCGGCTGATCGGGCTTCGTCGGCGCGCTCGCCTGGTCCACGACGCCGACGTGGGTCGCCTTCAGCGCGGTCGACACACCGACTTCCTTCAGCTTCTGCTGCAGGACCACGTAAAGCTGCTTGTTGGTATCGACCTCCCGCTTGAGCGTGTTGTAGCCGGAGGTCTTGGCCGCCACCCGGTTGACCAGCCTCTGCTGGTCTTCCATCGCCCGTCGGAGCAGTTGCTCGCGCTTTACGGCCGCCTGGTATTCGCCGGTGATCTTGTCGCCGTGACGCTGCCGTTCGGCCATCAGCTGCACTTCGAGTTCGTCGATCTGGTTGCGGACTTCCTTCGCCTTGGGATACTCCGGGAGGAAAGACGACATCAGCCGCGCATACTCGCGCTTCTGCTCGGCAAGCCGGACGCTCAGGCTCTCGATCACCGGGTTATCGAGCGAGTCGAGCGCTCGACCGTCTTTCTGGTCCCGAATGCCGGAGGCTTCCGACTCTTTTATATAGCGCGCCGCTTCCGCCTGGGTGAGCGCTTCCTGCAACTGCAGGAGGCGGTTGTTAATGAGGTTGTCGGCGTCCCCTTTTTCGCTTTCCAGAAGCTGCAGGCCGTTCGCCTGGGTGTATTTCCGCAGCCGATCTTCCGAGTTAACAAGCTTGGTCTGGGTGGCCTGGAGCTGGGTCGATAGCCAGGTCGAGGCCTTTTCTCCCCCCTCCACGCGCAGTTTCACGTAATTGGAGAGCACGGAATTCACCACGCGGGCAGAGCGGTCGGGATCCAGCGAGTCGAAGCTGACCTGGACGAGCCAGCTCCCCGGCACCGGCATCACGATGAGGAGCGATTCGAACTTCTCCGCGAGAGCCTCCATTTTCGGGGGCGTCGTCGGGCCGAGCCACGTTCGCCAAAAAGCGGGCTTGAACTCGTCCGCGCTGGCCAAGTCCAGTTCCTTGATCACACGCTGAGCCAGGGTCGTGCTCGTCAGGATCCCGCACTCGGTCCGCAGGTACTCGGCCGAGACCGGCAACAGGTTGAAGAGCATCTCCGGCGGCACCGCGTCGGCGCTGTCCCGGCGTATCTCCAGGACCCCGGTCGCACGGTACACCGGGTCCTGCAGCAGGGTCCCCGCTATCACGGCGAGGAAGACGACCAGAAAAACGATCACGATCACAAGGCGGCGATGCCAGACGATATGCAGGAGCTTGCGCAGATCCGGCAGCATCGAAAGCTCGGCGGCCGGCTCGGCCGGCACAATCTCGGGCAGCTGCCTGTCCCGTGAATACTGATTTCGCCTGACGAGTTGATTTTCCATACGATTGTTCACGCTTCTTTCTTATTTACGGAAGTACGGTGCGCAGGGTGATCATCCGGACGAGCGCGTCCGCGGTGCCGAGCGCCACGGACTTGCCCCTGCTGTTGGGCACGAAAACAACGTCGCGCGCCTGCAGCGGGACGTCGGGCGCTTTGCCGTTGAGTATGTCGCTCAGGTTGATCGGCACCTCCTGGCGGGTGCCCGTGTCCAGGGTGCGGATGACCCTCGCATTCTTGCCGGCTGCCGTCGCCTTCAGACCCTCACCCAGTGCAAGAGCATTCAAGATCGTGAGCTTCTCGTGATCGTTCATCGGGAAAGCCCCCGGCTTGTTGACCTCACCCACGATGTAAACCAGTCCGGCCGACATCACCTTCACGATGTCCCCCGGGTAAACGAGGACGTTCTGCTGCGGGTCCCCGGCCTGAAGCAGGTCCTTGAGCTTCACTTCAACGAAGTTGCTCGGCGGAAGAGTTCCGGCCTGCGCCGCGGCGAATGCGGCCGGCGCATCGCCTTCCCGGCTTGCCGCCGAACCGGCAGCCGTGCCGCGCATCACGATCGCGGTGGACCCGGCGCCCGGCGCCAGCCCCTGAGCCAGCGACAGGACCTCCAGCAGTGTCCGTGCTCCCCTTATCTGAAACGTGCCCGGTTTGTTCACCGCACCCATTACCGAAATGGTGTGGCTCTGCATCTCGAGGACCTGGACGCTCACCTGGGGGTTGCGCATGTAGGTCTCACGCAGACGGTCCTGGACCATGAGTTCGATCGCCCGGGGCGCGAGCCCGCCCACCTGGAAGACTCCTATCAGAGGAAGGGAGATCTCGCCGCTGGCCGAGACGCGGACGGGACGGCTCAGATCGGGAGCCTCGAGCACCGTGACCGAGAGGAGATCGTCCGGTCCCGCGCAGTAGTCCGCGCTCCTGGCCTGCGCCGGCTCCGCCGCGGCGGGCGCCGACTCTGTCTGCGCCCCCAGGGCTTGGACAAAAGCAAATGCGAGGAACGCGACGGGCACTGCCGGGCCCGTTACTCTGTTGCGGCAAATCATTTTCCCTTACTCCCTGCAAGAACACCCGATGAGGTTCCAATTCAGATGTCCTTAAAGATCCAGCCTGGCGGCCATTTCTACAATCCGGTATATGCCGCAATCGCTTTAGGGAGAATGCAGCAAAATCCCTTAAGGGGAATTCACGGGATCTTAATAGTGTGTTCATGGCTCGCTAACGTCGCTGGGACGCGGATTTACCCCGATGTACGTGGATTTTGACTTGGTGACAGGCAGACAGCTGCACTCTATTCAGGTTTTCCCTGAGCGACAAATGCGAATATCCCTCGATTGAGGGCTTCACGGCGGCGGCCTACCCTTCACATTATGAAAACAAGACGAGTTGTGCCGGCCATGCTGGCGGGGATCCTCATTCCGGTTGTTTTTGGCGCGCCCGCAGTTTCGCAAGGGCCGATTTCCGGCATGCGACTCGTCGGCCAGATCGGCGGCAGGATCGGCACCCTGGCAGTGCAGGGGACTTACGGATATGTGGCGTTGGGGCCGCGCGTCCTGGTCCTGAACCTCTCGAATCCGGGAGCTCCGGCGCCGGCGGGCCAGACGTCTGTCTTTTCCGGTCTCGTCCAGGCCGTGGCCGTCGGCGAGAGGTTTCTGGCCGTCGGACTGGGACGGGGCGGCGTGCGGCTGCTGGACGTCTCGAACCCGGCCGAGCCGCGCGAACTGGGAGGGTTGAACACGCCCGGAAGTGCGGAGGGGCTATTTGTGCGCGGCCGGCACCTATACATAGCGGACGGGTCTGCGGGCCTCCAGATTTTCGACACTGCCGACCCCGCCAACCCCTACCTCGTGGGCAGCTTCAAAACTCCCGGGTATGCGGCTGGCGTGTGCGTGGCCGGTGACTACGCTTTCGTCGCGGACACCGCATCCGGCCTCCGCATACTCGACGTGCGAGACCCGGGCAGCCCGTCGGAGGTTGGGGCACTGGAGGCCGCGCGCGGCGTCATGACTGTCCAGGTGAGCGGCAGATTCGCATATCTGGCCGACGGGCAGGACCTGCGCATCGTCGACGTCTCCCGGCCGTCACGGCCGATGGAGGTGGCCGTCCATCATACCGACGGCACCATCCGGGAGATTTCAATTGTGGGCGAGACCGCTTATGTCGCCGACGGGTGGGCAGGATTGCGGGTACTCGACCTCTCCCAACCCGCGCTGCCGGCCGAAACCGGAGCGCTGGCTTCTTCCGGGCCGGTGACCAGCATATCGGCGGACGGGGCCCACGCATTCATCGTCGACGAACTGTACGGCTTGAGGGTAATCGACGTCTCCAAGCCCGGCTTTCTCCTTCAGACCGGCTCCTTCCCGGTGGCTCAATCAGTCCAGGACGTCCACGTCGTCGGCAGTCGCGCCTACGTGGCCGCAGGCGAGGCCGGCCTCAGGATTGTCGATGTTTCCGACCCGACTCGACCGGTCGAGGTGGGAGCACTCAAGACGGCCAGGTTCGCCCGGGGCGTTCATGTTTCCGGAGACGAGGCCTTCGTGGCAGCGGGCGATGCCGGCCTGAGAGTGATCGACGTGTCCGAACCGTCACATCCCCGTGAAATAGGCTCGACGGCCACCCCGGGAGATGCAGGCGCGGTTTACACGGCCGGCAGCCTGGCGTTCGTCGCGGACGGTTGGGCGGGCTTGCGCATCATCGATGTCTCAGACCCGGAAAAGCCCGTCGAGCTGGGGGCCTTCGAATCCGGGTCCGTCGAGCGGATGTGGGTGTCCGCCGAATGTGCGTACGTGACCGGCGGCAAGAACGACCTGCGCGTTGTGGATCTTTCGGACCCGCGCAGACCATTGGAGATCGCCGCGTTCGATATGCCCGAGGACGTCAACGACATCTATGTCAGCGGACTGCGCGCCTACATATCCGCAGGCGCGAATCACCTCCGCGTGGTCGATCCGCCCGCGGCCCGGTCCGAGGAGGCCGGCGCTGTCGAACGTTCGTCCGGCGGCCGGATCGCCGCTCGGGACGAGTACGCTTTCATCGCCGCAGAAGGGGACGGGGTGACCGTCGTATCCACGGCCAATTCCGGGAAGCCGACGACAGTGGCCCGACTCCGCACTGTCGGGTCGGCGGCCCGCCTCCAGGTTATAGGTGATTATGTATATGTGGCTGATGGGGATGGCGGGCTCGCCATCCTGCGACTCGAGCGCTCCAATCGGTAAGGCGTCCCTGCCGGCGGACCGGCGCGCGTCTGGGATCGGGCTGTTGCTCCTTACCGGATGGCTCCTCGGCAGCGGCGCCGCAAACGAAGCCGCTGCCCAGAGCCTGATAGGCTATCGCGACTTCTCCTTCGGGACTACGTGCAACTCGACCCCTACAGGGGAAAAACCGGAGAGCAAACTGTGGATCAACGACGGGTCGTGGTGGGGTAGCCTGTGCAACCCGACGGCGAAGGAGTACCACATATACCGGCTCGACCTGCCGACTCAGCAATGGATCGACACCGGCACGGCGATCGACGACCGCCCCGGAACCAAGGGCGACACCCTCTGGGACCCGGCGTCCCAGAAACTCTACGTCGTCTCGCACGTGTTTACGACGACCGGACAGTCGGTGTCGTCGAGCGGCCAGTGGGGCCGTCTCTACCGCTTCAGCTACAACTCGTCAACCAAGCAATACAGCCTCGATTCCGGTTTCCCCATAACCGTGACCCGGGGCAAATCCGAAACGCTCGTCATCGCCAAGGATTCCACCGGCCAGTTGTGGGTCACCTACGTCGAGAACAGTAAGGTGATGGTGAACCACTCCAACGGCAGCGATACCTCCTGGGGGGATCCATACGTCCTGCCGCTACCAGCGAGCGCGACCACTGTAGCCGCCGACGACATCTCGTCCATTCTCGCCTTTCAGGGCAACAAGATCGGCGTAATGTGGAGCAGCCAGCTGAATAAGAGGTTCTATTTCGGGGTGCACCTGGATGGCACGCCCGACACCGCATGGCAAATGGACAGCGTCGGCATACCCGGGCCGCCCTGTTCGGGCGACTGCGGCGACGATCACATCAACCTGAAGTCAATCCAGGTGGACGGCACCGGGCGGGTGTTTGCGGCCATCAAGACCTCTCTGACCGCGGCCAACGCCCCCCTCGTCATGCTCGTCGCGCGTGACAGAAACGGGAACTGGGCCAGCTATGTTTTTGGCCGGAAGAGAGATGCCCTCACCAGGCCCGTGGTCTTGCTCGACGAGGAACACGGACGCCTCTACATGTTCGCCACCTCGCCCGAGAGCAGCGGCAGCATCTACTACAAATCCACCGACATCAACAACATCAGCTTCCCTGTCGGACTGGGCGACCTGTTCATCGACAGCCCGACCGACTCCCGGATCAACAACGCGACCTCGACCAAGCAGAACCTCAACAGTTCGACGGGGCTGGTGGTGCTGGCCAGCGATCAGGATTCGAAGTACTATCTTCACAACTACCTGTCCCTGAACCCGTCCGGCGCCCCAACGGCCAATTTCTCGGGCACGCCCACGACCGGGTCGACGCCCCTGACGGTCAACTTCACCGACCTGTCCACCGGTTCGCCGACGAGCTGGAGCTGGAACTTCGGCGATGGCGGGACCTCCACCCTGCAGAATCCCAGCCACATCTACAGCGCCGCCGGACAGTACACCGTCAGCCTCACCGCCACCAACGGCACCGGCCCGAACACCGCCACCAAGACCAACTACATCACCGTCTCCGCAGCCGCGCCGGTCGCCAACTTCTCCGGCACGCCCACGACCGGGTCGGCGCCCCTGACGGTCAACTTCACCGACCTGTCCACCGGTTCGCCGACCAGCTGGAGCTGGAACTTCGGCGACGGCGGGACCTCCACGCTGCAGAATCCCAGTCACATCTACAGCGCCGCCGGACAGTATACCGTCAGCCTCACCGCCACCAACGGCACCGGCCCGAACACCGCCACCAAGACCAACTACATCACCGTCTCCGCAGCCGCGCCGGTGGCAGATTTCTCGGGCACGCCCACGACCGGGTCGGCGCCCCTGACGGTCAACTTCACCGACCTGTCCACCGGTGCGCCAACGAGCTGGAGCTGGAACTTCGGCGACGGCGGGACCTCTACGCTGCAGAATCCCAACCACATCTACAGCGCCGCCGGGCAGTACACCGTCAGCCTCACCGCCACCAACGGCGCGGGCCCGAACACCGCCACCAAGACCAACTACATCACCGTCTCCGCAGCCGCGCCGGTGGCAGATTTCTCGGGCATCCCCACGACTCGGGTCGGCCCCCTGAGCGGTCACACTTCACCGACCTGTCCACCGGTTCGCCGACCAGCTGGAGCTGGAACTTCGGCGACGGCGGGACCTCCACCCTGCAGAATCCCAGCCACATCTACAGCGCCGCCGGGCAGTACACCGTCAGCCTCACCGCCACCAACGGCACCGGCCCGAACACCGCCACCAAGACCAACTACATCACCGTCTCCGCAGCCGCGCCGGTGGCAGATTTCTCGGGCACGCCCACGACCGGGTCGGCGCCCCTGACGGTCAACTTCACCGACCTGTCCACCGGTTCGCCGACCAGCTGGAGCTGGAACTTCGGCGACGGCGGGACCTCCACCCTGCAGAATCCCAGCCACGTCTACAGCGCCGCCGGACAGTACACCGTCAGCCTCACCGCCACCAACGGCACCGGCCCGAACACCGCCACCAAGACCAACTACATCACCGTCTCCGCAGCCGCGCCGGTGGCCGACTTCTCCGGCACGCCCACGACCGGGTCGGCGCCCCTGACGGTCAACTTCACCGACCTGTCCACCGGTTCGCCGACCAGCTGGAGCTGGAACTTCGGCGACGGCGGGACCTCCACGCTGCAGAATCCCAGTCACATCTACAGCGCCGCCGGACAGTACACCGTCAGCCTCACCGCCACCAACGGCGCGGGCCCGAACACCGCCACCAAGACCAACTACATCACCGTCTCCGCAGCCGCGCCGGTGGCCAACTTCTCGGGCACGCCTACGACCGGGTCCGCGCCCCTGACGGTCAACTTCACCGACCTGTCCACCGGTGCGCCGACCAGCTGGAGCTGGAACTTCGGCGACGGCGGGACCTCCACCCTGCAGAATCCCAGCCACATCTACAGCGCCGCCGGGCAGTACACCGTCAGCCTCACCGCCACCAACGGCGCGGGCCCGAACACCGCCACCAAGACCAACTACATCACCGTCTCCGCAGCCGCGCCGGTGGCAGATTTCTCGGGCATCCCCCACCTCGGGCCAGGCTCCGCTGAGCGGTCACACTTCACTGACCTGTCCACCGGTTCGCCGACCAGCTGGAGCTGGAACTTCGGCGACGGCGGGAACTCCACCCTGCAGAACCCCAGCCACATCTACAGCGCCGCCGGGCAGTACACCGTCAGCCTCACCGCCACCAACGGCGCGGGCCCGAACACGGCAACCAAGACGAACTACATCACCGTCTCGGCGGCACCGTCGCCGCCTGGCGCCGATTTCTCCGGAACCCCTACCTCGGGCCAGGCCCCGTTGAGCGTCGCATTCACCGACCTGTCCACCGGCTCCCCGACGATCTGGAGCTGGAACTTCGGCGATGGCGGGAACTCCACCCTGCAGAACCCCAGCCACATCTACAGCGCCGCCGGGCAGTATACCGTCAGCCTCACGGCCTCAAACGGCGCGGGCCCGAACACCGCCACCAAGACCAACTACGTCACAGTGTCGAGCTCGGGAGGCTCGGTCACTCATATGGAGACCCGGACGGGAGGTTCATCCGGCCTGCAGACGGTATCGACGGGCGTGAGTCTCACGGGGGTGGCCGGAAACCTGTACTTGGCGGCGGTCTCGACCAAGCCCAGGGTGGCGGTCGCCAGCCTTTCGGGTATGGGCCTGAACTGGACGCTGGTCAGGGGGCAATGCGCCGGGCGCAACCAGACCGGAATCGAACTCTGGATGGCCCAAGGCACACCGAGCGGCAACGGTCCGGTGACCGCGACACTCGGTTCGGTCCCAACCAACGCAGCCATCGCCGTGTCACGCTACTCCGGCGTCAACGCCAGCTCGCCCCTGGGCAACATCGTTTCGGGGAACACCAACGGCGCCGGTGGACTCTGCTCGGGCGGCGTTGACAGCAACGCCTACTCGTTCGGTCTGTCGGTGACTACGACCGGGGCGCTGGCCTACGGGGCGGCGGCCATCCGCAACCGGACGCACACTCCCGGAGCCGGTTATACCGAGCGCGCCGAGATCATGCAGGGCACAAGCGGAGATGCGGCCGCAGTCGCGATCGAGGACAAGCCGAGCGCTACGACGGTCTTGAACGGCTCGCTGAGCGGAACAACAGACTGGGCAGTCATCGGGGTAGAAATAAAACCCTGAACAACTTCACTGCGGTTCTTCGAGGCCTTCGAGAAGCCTTTGAGGTGAGCTCCACCAACACGCCTCCAAGACTTCTCGAAGGCTCGAAGAATCTCGAAGGGGATTTTGTCGCTCAACATGGGGGGTCGTCCGTTAGATGGGGTATAATCCTAGGAGAGGTTATGGACGAACAGAGACCCAACGACCGGAACCACTTGATCGACTTCATCGCAGCCACCGTCGAAGCCATGCGCCACGAGATGGTGACGAAGGACGAGTTCCGCACGGAAATCGCGGCAGTACGCGGCGAAATGGCCACCAAGGGCGAACTGCGCCGCCTCGAAGAGAAGATGGACGCCGGATTCACGGCGGTCAGGGGCGACGTCGAACGCGTCGCCCTGCGCCTCGACCAGGTCGATCGGAATCAGTCGCTGCGCACCGCTTCAGTTGAGAACGGCGTGAGCCGCCTGCGCTCCGTCGTCTACCTCCTCGTCAAAGACCAGCCAGACCTCGTGCGCATGCTCGGTTAGCGGTGATCCGCTTGGCTGACCTGGACGCGGATCTGCGCTGATTCCCGCGTAAATCAGCGCGATCCGCGTCCCCGTTTGGGTTCGTCAGGGTTCGACCAGGCCGCTGCGGATGGCGTAGCGGACAAGGCTGGCGACTTCGTGGATGTCAAGCTTCCGCATCAGCCGCACGCGGTGGGATTCCACCGTCTTGATGCTTATCCCGAGCACGGCGGCGATCTCTTTGGTGGACTTCCCTTCGCCGATCAGCTGGATGACCTGCCGTTCGCGTGCGGAAATGGGCTCCGCCTCCGGCTCCTGCTTCGTAAGGTAGGCATCGACCACGGCGCGGGAAACGCCCGGGCTCAGATACACCTCACCCTTGTAGACCTGACGAACCGCGTGGACGAGATCCATGGCACCCTGGGTCTTGAGCACGTAACCGCGAACCCCGACTTTCAGGGCGCGGGCGACGTACTGGGCCGCGTCGTGGAAGGTGAGCAGGATGGTTCTCGTCTGCGGGGAGACTTTGCGTATCTCGGCAGCGGCGTCGAGGCCGTTCATGATGGGCATCGAGATGTCGAGCACAGCGACGTCCGGCTTCTCGGCCGCCGCCAGCGCCACCGCATCCAGTCCCTGCGTCGCCTCGCCTACGATCTGTATTCCTTCGCTCTCGAGGAGCGCCTTCAGTCCCTGTCGGACTATCAGGTGATCATCAGCCAAAAGTGCTCGTATCATGTCAACCTCCAACCGGGATATCAATGTGCAGCTGTGTGCCTCGATCGGGGTACGACTGGATGTGCACGTTTCCCCCCACCGAGTCGACACGTTCTCTGATTCCAATGAGTCCGAGACCGCCGGGCTCCGCGCCCTCGAACGCATGCGGCTGTATCCGACGCCGTTGGTGCGCGATCCGCAGTTCCGATTCGGCCGCGACGGCGAGAAAATTCTGCAGCGCGACACGACAGCGTGCCGTCCAATGATCCGGGTTGGGCGGGACATCCGCGAGCGCGCCGGAATCCGTCGTTTCGGCAACACCTTCAGACATGCGAACTCCTTGGTAACTGCAAACGTGAGCAACGCAGGGGGGATAGGGGTAAGGTATGCCGCGCTTCGTTTCCTACAAAAACATCGGCGACTTGAGCCACTTCCTGGCGGTCACCACGGTTCCATGGCTTGGTCCTGAAACAACCTCGAATTCATCCATCAGCCGCCGGGAGCCAGACAGGCCCAACCCGAGACTTCCGGAAGTCGAGTAGCCTCCCTGCAGAGCTCGCTGGACGTTGGGAATCCCGGGACCGTTGTCGTGGGCGACGATGCTCAGCCCGCGCTCGCGCCCCTCGCCGCATGAGGGCTTCAGCAGAACTTCGCCGCAGCGCGCATAGCGGACGATGTTACCGGCCAACTCGGAGATTACCGTGGCGATGGCGGTCAGGTCCGTGGGTAGAAAACCCAGCTGTCGAGCAAGAGTACGGCCGTGGCGGCGGGCAACGACGATATCGCGATCCGTACCAATTCGTACCTGAACTTCACAGAGGGCTTCGGCGGTCATCGTCCAATTCGTCGCCTGCGAGGACAAGGCAATGACAGGCACTTTGGTCAGAAGATTACAGGAACTCAGGAGGAAATCAAGCGTCGATCGTGCAAAAGCAGGGCAGTGAGAGACCTGAAGGACAACGTTCCCCGGCGGTGGGGGGGTTGCCTCATAACTAATGTCCTTTGATTCGGTTACCGACATCGAGATCAGCGCTCCATCGACTCGGAAAGGCGAATTGTATTTGAATTTCAATATCCATACAAGAGCAACATGGTAGCGGGGCTACGGCATGCACCTTACGGTACTTCAGGGTTTACCCAGCGGTCCGATAAAGCATTCACCTGCTTGCCGGACCCGGCGCCGAATCGTATGCTTCTGGCGCTTTGGCTAATCTATACTTTTGCCTGTCCAACGTATCGGCTCGGAATGGGTCTGTCCCAATGAGGAGCAAGAGCAACCCTACGGCGCGACCGGAATCGCACATCACGGTCTGTCTTTTCTCGACTCACCCGCTGGTGCTGCCGGAGCTTCAGCGCTTTCTGGGTCCCCTGCGCGCTCACAGCCTGGCCCGCCTCTTGAAGATTTCCTCGGTTACGGATTTGAATCGCGTCCCCTGCCCGGGGGCGCAGGTCTATGTGGTCGACAGCCAAAGCACCGGGCCGGTGACGGAGGGGCTGGTCGCCCTGATCCGTGGGCACCGGCGTAATGCGCGCGTTATCATACTGGCGGAGGACGTGGAGGATTCCCGCAGTTTCCCGCTGCTTCACCTGGGCGTGAAGGGACTGGTCCGATACCGGGAGGTCGCCAGGCAGCTGCCCAAGGCGGTTCGGATGGTCGCCAGGGGGGGGTTCTGGATTCCACGCAAGGTCATGTCGGACTACTTGGCGCTGCTTCAGAGCGGCCGGCGCGCCCCCCTGTCGTCCCGGGCGGGGGGCAAACTCAGCCGACGGGAAAAAGAGGTTCTCGAACTCCTGTTGAAGAGCCTTTCGAACAAAGAGATCTCTTCGAGCCTGAACATTTCCGAAAGCACCGTCAAGTTCCACATTTCGAATATCTTCCATCACTACGGCGTACAGCGCCGGGCGGATCTGATTCTGCAGTCCATGCAGGGAACCGTCACCGTCCACTGAGTGTGAGACGAGGAGTTGGGTTCCGGTCAGGCGTGGTGCGGCTTCAGCCGTTGCCGGGCCATACGACAGGCGTTGAAGCTTGGATCGTGCTACCTTGACAGGGACGAGGCAAAGGTTGAAGTCCCGGCGTTTCGGGACGATCAGTTCATGGGGGTCATATGCGGGTTTTGATCACGGGCGGAGCCGGCTTCATAGCTTTTCATCTCGCGTCGAGGCTGCTGGAGCGACGGCACGAGGTTGTCCTGCTCGACAATCTGAACGAGTTCTACGACCCTGAACTCAAGCGCCGCAACGTGCGCGACCTGCAGCTCGGCGCCCCGGTGGCCTTCTACGAGAACGACATCCTCGACGTCGAGGCGCTTGGGCGTGTTTTCCAGCGCACGAGGCCCGAGGCCGTCGTGCACCTCGCGGCCTGGGCCGGCGTCCGGCCCTCGCTCGAGAAACCGCGAATTTACGCCGACGTCAATGTGACGGGCACGGTGAACGTGCTCGAACGTGCCCGCGAACACGGGGTGCGCGCGTTTATATTCGGGTCCTCTTCCTCGGTCTACGGGGGAAACGAGAAGGTGCCGTTTTCGGAGGACGACCCAGTGGATCGGCCGGTCTCCCCGTATGCGGCGACCAAGAAGGCGGGCGAACTGCTCTGCCACACCTACGCCCACAATTACGGTATGCACATCACCTGCCTGCGCTTTTTCACCGTCTACGGTCCCCGGCAGCGGCCCGAAATGGCGATCCACAAGTTCGCGAACCTGATCTGGGCCGGCGACGAGGTTCCGGTCTACGGCGACGGCGGCAGCCGGCGCGATTACACCTATGTGGACGACATCGTGTCGGGCATCGAAGCGGCCATAGAGGTCAACCCGCCGTTTGCCGTGTTGAACCTCGGCGAGTCCCACACGATCACACTGCTCGGCCTGATACGCCAACTCGAAACGGCCCTGGGAAAGAAAGCCAGTCTCCGGTTCCTGCCCGACCAGCCCGGGGACATGGCCGTTACCTTTGCCGATATCAGCCGCGCCCGCGACCTGCTGGGCTACCGCCCGGGGACGCCCGTGGAAGATGGCATACGCAAGTTCGCGCAGTGGTTCCTGCAGGGCCGGACGTCGGATGTCCATCCTTCCGGCCCGGGAGCCTTTGAACCTACCATCCGGGTACCGTAGGTGAGGCCATGTCAGACAGAGTCCTTCTCGAGGTGCGCCGCGGGCCCCGCCTCGAAAGCCCGAAGGGCTCGAAGAGTCCCAGCGGACTCTCGCGCGATCCCTTAGAGTGCCCGCGACTGCAGCCATTCAAGAACTGGAGTTCAGGGGAGAGAGCCACATGAACATTTCGGTCATCGGCACCGGGTACGTCGGGTTGGTCACGGGTGCTTGCTTCGCAGAATTCGGCCTCAAGGTGACGTGCGTCGATAAGGACAAGAAAAAGATCCAGGAGCTTTCCCAGGCGAAGATCCCTATCTACGAGCCAGGGTTGGAGGAAATCGTGCGCCGGAACATGGCCACCGGCTTCCTGCGCTTCACTTCCGACATCGATGAGACGATTCAGAACTCGCTGGCCACCTTCATCGCCGTGGGGACGCCCTCGCGCTCGGACGGCAGCGCGGATCTCTCCTATGTGGATGAAGTCGCCGAGGCGATCGCCCGGAACCTGACGGGGTACAAGGTGATCGTCACCAAGAGCACGGTCCCGGTCGGGACCGGTGACCGAATCCGTGCGACCATCGAGAAGGTGCTCGAAAAGAAGCCGGCAGCGGCGGCGGGCTCGACCGGCTCCTTTCAGGTTTCCACCAACGGGCACCGGCCGTTGTTCGACGTCGTGTCCAACCCCGAGTTCCTGCGCGAAGGGAGTGCGGTGGAGGATTTCCTGCACCCGGACCGCATCGTCATCGGCGCCGACAGCGAACACGCCGTCGCGATTCTGAAGGACCTGTACAGCCCGCTCTATCTGGGGGGGAAGGCCAAGTTCGTCATCACGGACGTGCGCACCGCGGAACTCATCAAGTACGCCACCAACGCCTACCTGGCTACCAAAATCACCTTCATCAACGAAATCGCGAACCTGTGCGACATCGTCGGTTCGAACGTGCTCACGATCGCCAGCGCCCTCGGCATGGACGGCCGCATCAGCCCCAAATTCCTGAACCCGGGACCCGGTTATGGCGGATCGTGCTTCCCCAAGGACACACGCGCGCTCTGGAAGATTGCCGAAGGGGCCGGCTATCACTTCGATGTGCTCGACGCCGTGATTCGCGCCAACGAGCGCCAGCACAAAATCATGGTGGAGAAAATCAAGAAGGCCACCGGGGGGCTGCGCGGCAAGATCATCGGGATGCTCGGCCTTTCCTTCAAACCGAACACCGACGACATCAGGGAATCCCCCGCCATTGCCATCGCCCGCGAGCTCAAAAAGGGAGGCGCCGTGGTGCGCGCCTGCGACCCGGCGGCGGCACAGGCCGCCAAGGGCGAACTTCCCGGGCTAGTGATCTGCGGCGACGTGGACACCGTCGCGCGCGGGGCCGACGCGCTGGTCATCGCCACCGAGTGGAATCAGTTCCGCAACCTGGACCTTGCCCGCCTCAAGAAACTGCTCCGGACGCCGCTCCTCGTTGACCTGCGGAACATCTACATCCCCTCCCGGGTGAGGGAAGCGGGATTTGAGTACGTAGGAGTCGGCCAGTCCTAAGCACCGCACAATCACCAATAACGGGACGCGGATGGACGCGGGCTTCCGGCTTCTGTCTCTAGAGCGGGATGTCGACCACGACCGAGCTTCCGCCCTCGGGCAGAGAGCGAATGTGCACCTTGCCGCCGAGGGCCGCGGCGCGCTCCGTTATGGACGCGGGCGTGAAGATGGCGGCGGCGTCCTTTCTCGAATTGTCTTCAGCGATCTCCAGCCGGAGCGTTCCGTTGTAGCAGGCGAGCCGGACGGTGGCACCGGTGGCGCGTGTGTGCTTTCGGATGTTGCTCAGGCCCTCCGCCATCATGTGGAACGTCTCGGCAGCGAGGCGGTTGTTGGCGTGAATGTCCCCTTCGACTTCCAGCCGGACGGCAAGACCGGTCGCGACGCTGAATTTCGTGGCAAACCGTCGCATTGCCGGCAAAAGCCCCCCCTCCGAGCCTCCCTCCTTCAAACCGGCCACATATCGGCGCAGGTCGTCGATCCCATACTGGGCAAGGGTCATCAGATGCTCGATCTGCGCCGCCAATTCGGGACAGTCTGCCCCGGTCTTCTTCCGGATTGCGGTCAAGCCCATCTGGAGGCCGATGTAAGGTTGAATGACGCTGTCGTGGATGTCCCGGGCAATTCGGTTCCTCTCTTCCTCGGCAGCATGGCCCGCCAGCTGCTCGACCAGTTGGATGTTCTCGATGATCGGGAGGACGTGGTCGATCAGCTCGAGCAGGAAGCGCATGTCCGAGGGACGGAATAGGTACCTGTCCGATTCCAGGTAGAGCCGAGCCGCGCTCTCGCTCCTGTAGGAAATGGGCACCGTGACGAAGGATTTCGCGTCGAGGATGGCGGCCACATTCTCGCACTTCTCATTTCTTCCGCGGGTCACCCGGCCGAACTCGACGTCCAGCAAATGGCAGCTCCGTCCGAGATGCAACCACCCCTCGTTGTTCGCGTTGTGGACTGCTGCGTACTCGGGCGGCAGCTCCAGCAACCGGAGCCCAAACTCGGCGGGGATCCTCTCCGCTTGCGCGGAGGCTTCCGGGTCGCGCCCGTCCGTGCTGCGCAGCCGGAATCCCGCCGCATTTTTCACCACCAGCAGACACGATCGCGCGCCGTAGAACTCCTTCAGCCGCTCCAGAATCGAACCCACGGTCCGGTCGATGCCAAACCGGGGATTGGACGACGACGTTACTTCCTTGAGCAGCTCTAGACGCCGCTTGAGCGTGATCTCCGACTGTCCCCAATGCGCCATCATGTAGCCGAGTGCGAACAGCCATGCGGTCGGCGGAGCGAATCGATAAGCGTCGAACTCGCGGCCGAGGACGAAAAACCCGATGCCGTTGATCGCCACGAGGGACAACACGGATACCGCTGTCGTGCGCAAGCCCGCGGCAAACCCGTCGCGAAAAGACGCGATGAAGATGGGGAACAGGTAGGAAAAGGAAAATATGCCGCCTGTGTTCCCTGTGATCCCGACCAACAGGGAGCACCACGCGACATCCACCCAATGGGCGTGCGCGTTGAATCTCTGGGCGGACAGCTCGTGGCGCCGCAACCCCATGTGCAGCCAGAGCGCATAAAGGCTGTACAGGGCCAGCGCGACGGCCACGCGATTCCGGTGAGGCTCGTGCAGGATAACGAGCAACAGCTGCGCGGAAAGTGTCAGCGCGATCCGTGTGATAGAGATCAGCTGTTCCTCCGGTTCGCGAGCTTCTTCCGCGACCGCGATTGACATTCCCGAACTCCGCATGGCGCTCTATGGTTTGGTACCGGTACCGCTACCCGAGTGGTGTCCATATTGTAGCAGAATCCCAAGCTTCGACAAGCTGAACCGGCTCACCGGGTTGCCCGGGCATTTGGAGTGCGGCGGCTCGACGCCGCTTTGGTGTCGGCGCCTCGGCGCCGCACTCCAGGTTGCTCCAGTTCGTCGGATTGCTTCCCGCGGGAACTGATGCTACGTTTACAGGCAAGGTGTAGGTTCCAGGTGTGGGCCGCGGCGGCCCGCCGCAGCCCCCGTCCATTGCCTTAGTACACAGTCTCATAAGTACGCTGACGTATTTTTCGGGACGCAGAACAACACGGGCGATGAAAAACCAAAGCCAAAACAGAACGCAGATTCCGCGGATCCAACGGATTCACGCGGATCAACCGGGGATGCCGGAGAGGAGTGACTCATGAGTGGAGTGCGGGTGTTGGTGGGTACGCGCAAGGGCGCTTTCATCCTGACGTCGGACGCGGGCCGCAAGCGCTGGAACGTCAGCGGGCCACAGTTTGCGGGCTGGGAGATGTACCACATCAAGGGGTCCCCCGCCGATCCGAACAGGATTTATGCGTCGCAGACCAGCGGCTGGTTCGGGCAGCAGATCCAGCGCTCCGACGACGGCGGCAAGACCTGGGAGGCGGTCGGCAACAAGTTCGTCTACGACGGCGTCCCGGGCACCCACCAGTGGTACGACGGCACGCTCCGCCCCTGGGAATTCAAGCGGGTGTGGCATCTCGAGCCATCGCTGACGGATCCCGACACGGTCTATGCGGGTGTCGAAGACGCGGCCTTGTTCCGCTCGACCGATGCCGGCAAAACGTGGGTAGAACTCGCCGGGCCTCCGCAACCACGACACGGGGCCGCACTGGCAGCCAGGGGCCGGAGGGATGTGCCTCCACACGATCCTGTTGGACCCGGACAATCCCGGGCGCATGTTCATCGCCATCTCGGCTGCAGGCGCGTTCCGGACCGACGACGCCGGCAAGACATGGCAGCCGGTCAATCGCGGGCTGAGGTCCGAATACATCCCCGACCCGACAGCGGAGGTCGGCCACTGCGTTCACCGCATCGCCATGCACCGATCGCGCCCGGGCGTGCTCTTCATGCAGAAGCACTGGGATGTCATGCGCAGCGACGACGCCGGGGATTCATGGCACGAGGTCAGCGGCAACCTGCCGACCGATTTTGGCTTTCCCATCGACGTGCACGCGCACGAGCCTGACACCATCTACGTCGTCCCGATCAAGAGCGACTCGGAGCACTACCCGCCGGACGGGAAGCTGCGGGTGTACCGCAGCCGGACGGGCGGGAACGAGTGGGAGGCGCTCACCAAGGGCCTCCCGCAGCGCAACTGCTACGTAAACGTGCTGCGCGACGCGATGGCCGTCGACTCGCTCGATGCCTGCGGGGTGTACTTCGGCACCACCGGGGGTCAGGTGTACGCTTCGGCCGACGCCGGGAACAGCTGGGCTCCCATCGTCCGGGACCTCCCGGCCGTGCTGTCCGTGGAGGTGCAGACGCTGTCATGATCCGAGTCCATCTCCCGGCGCACCTGCGGATGCTGGCGCGCGTCGACGGCGAGGTGAAGCTCGAGGTCGAGGGGCGGGCCACGACGCGCTCGGTGCTCGACGCACTCGAGGCGCGTTATCCCGTGCTGCGCGGCACCATCCGCGATCACGTCACGCATCGGCGGCGCCCTTTCGTGCGGTTCTTCGCCTGCCAGCAGGACCTGTCCCACGACCCCCCCGACAAACCGCTCCCCGATGCGGTCGCTGCCGGGGACGAGCCATTCCTGGTGATCGGCGCCATCGCGGGCGGTTAACCCCCGGCTGGGGGAAACGGATCCGCGGCCGCCCGACGCGGCCCCGTTGAGCCAGCGACAGGCAACGCCCTCACCGGGAAGCGGGCAAGATGGCCGTTGCCGCCGGCGATCGCGGACCCACATGCCGCCTGGACGAGGCAGTCCCAGGGGGCGCAGATCAACCAGTGGCGCTCTATTACTCTCTTGATGTAAAATTGCTCCGCGCCCTGAAATCTCCGGCCTTCGAGGCAGGTATTCGTACGCGGGTCCGATACTCCAGAAGTTGCAGGACCCAACGAATCCTCCGAAAGCGCCCGGCGTGTGCCGCCAATGGCATTTGCCATAGGCAAAAGCCACGCAAATGGCTCCAAGCGTTGTTGGTGATGCCTCGCGTTGTGGAAACTGCTACTCGATCTGGGGGTAATGTCGAGCATCTTTTATGGTTCGCAGCTTATCCCGCACTCGCCGCAAACCTTGTTGATCATGGCGGATTCCGCGAGCGGCAGCACGCCGAGGTGTGTTGGCCGCGACTGAGCACCGTAACGTCTCGACGCGGCAGGCGCACGGCGGTGTATTAAGAGGACTCTATGGCATGAGTCTTGCCATAACCCCCGCTTCGATAACCTTGGCACTGGATTATCGTGCGGACATGTTCGTACAGGAATAATTCGCAGTCGCTCGACGCTGATAACGTGATCGACGCAAGGAGTTGCCGCATGCCGTTCAGCAACTGGTGTAAATATGTTGCCGCCACTGTCTTCCTCGTCGCGGGACTGCTCTTATCCGGCTGCAAATCGCAAACGGCTCCTCCCCCGGCAGGCCCAGCCGAGGTCGCCGCCGTGACGCTTCAACCCGAACGCGTCGTGCTGACGACGGAGCTGCCGGGCCGCACATCCGCCTACCTGGTCGCCGAAATCCGCCCGCAGGTCAATGGCCTTCTCCAGAAGCGCCTGTTTCAGGAAGGCGCCAATGTCAAGGCAGGCGACATTCTGTACCAGATCGATCCCAGCTCCATATCAGGCGGCTTACGACCAGGCCAAAGCCGCGTTGGCCACGGCTGAGGCGAACGTTGTCACGGCTGAGGCGAACGTTGTCATGGCTGAGGCAAACCTGCCGGCGATCCGGTCACGTGCCGAGCGCCTGAAGGGGCTCGTGGCCATCCACGCGGTCGGGCAGCAGGACTACGACGATGCCGGCTGCCGCTTTGCGGCAAGCCGAGGCCAACCTCCTGGTACGAAAGACGGCCGTGGAGGCAAACCGGACGGCCGTGGAGGTCAACCGGGCGACGATGGAGAGCGCCCGCATCAATCTGTCCTACACCCCCATCAAGGCGCCGATTTCCGGACGCATCGGCAAATCCAACATCACGGTCGGAGCGATGGTGACGGCCTATCAGCCCATGCCGCTGGCGGTGATTCAGCAACTGGATCCCATCTACGTGGACGTGACCCAGGCCAGCGCGGATCTGCTGCGCCTGAGACGGAACCTGGAAAGCGGAAGCCTCACGCACGACGGCGCGAGCCAGAGAAAGGTCAAGCTGCTTCTCGAGGACGGGACGCCTATACTCGGGCAAGGCACGCTGCAATTCCGCGATGTCACGGTGGATCCGACGACGGGTTCGGTCACGCTGCGGCTGGTCTTCGCCAACCCCAAGCAGGTCCTTCTCCCGGGCATGTTCGTGCGCGCGGTCGTGGAGGAGGGTGTGAAAGAACAGGCTCTTCTTGTTCCCCAGCAGGGGGTGTCCCGCGACCCGAAGGGGAATCCCATCGCCCTGGTTGTGGATGACAACAACAAGGTAGTGCAGCGCGCGCTCGAACTGGACCGCGCCATGGGGGACAAATGGCTCGTCACCAAAGGATTGAGCCCCGGAGATCGAGTTATCGTCGAAGGGAGCTGAGAGGATCCGCCCCGGTGCTTCGGTCCGCGCCGTCCCTTTCGCCGGACCGGCCGGGAACACACCGAAGGCCGGCGACAGCCAGCCCTCGGCGCAGGCAAAGTAGGAGAGGGACTCAATGGCTAGATTCTTTCTGGATCGTCCGGTTTTTGCATGGGTTGTCGCAATCGGCATGATGCTGGCCGGCGGCCTGGCGATCTACAATCTTCCCATCTCCCAGTACCCCCCGATCGCTCCGCCGTCGATCTCGATCCGAGGCGTCTACCCCGGCGCATCGGCCAAGACGGTGGAAGACAGCGTGGTTCAGATCATCGAACAACAGATGACCGGACTGGACCGGATGCTTTACATCCACTCCACGTCCGATTCTTCAGGCATGGCACAGATCGAGCTGACCTTTGCCCCGGGCACCGATCCCGATCTGGCCTGGGCCAAAGTGCAGAACAAGCTTCAGCTCGCCATGCCGGTGTTGCCGGAGGTGGTCCAGCGCCAGGGTCTCAGGGTCAGCAAGTCCACCCGCAATTATCTGATGATCGTCGGGCTCACTTCCCTGGATGACAGCCTCGACCAGAATGATCTGTCCGACTACACTTTCTCGCAGATTCAGTATTCGCTGGCCCGCGTGCCCGGCGTGGGCGAAGTGGAGATGTTCGGCGCCGGGTATGCGATGCGGATCTGGCTGGACCCGAACAAACTCACGAATTACAGCATGACCTCGGACGACGTGATCGCGGCGGTCCGGGCCTACAACGTGCAGGTGTCTGCCGGCCAGTTCGGCGGGATGCCTGCGGTGCCGGGCCAGCGGCTCAATGCTTCCATCATCGTCCAGACGCTCCTGAAGACGCCGGAGGAGTTCGGCGCCATCCCGCTGCGCAACAATCCGGACGGATCCATCGTGCGGGTACGGGACGTGGCGCGCACGGAACTGGGGACCGAGTTTGACAACGTCAGGGTCAAATATAACGGACACCCCACATCCGGTCTCGCGATCCGGCAGGAGGCCGGGGCCAACGCTCTGGACACCGCCGCCGGCGTAAAAGCCAAGATGGAGGAGTTGTCCCGCTACTTTCCCGCCCGGCATGCAGGTTGTTTACCCCTTCGACACGACTCCCTTCGTACGGGTAGCCATCAACGAAGTCGTCAAGACCCTCATCGAGGCGATCATCCTCGTCTTCCTGGTCATGTTTCTCTTCCTGGGGAACATGCGCGCCACGCTCATCCCCACGATTGCCGTGCCGGTGGTGATTCTGGGGACTTTCGGCGTTCTCGGACTGTTCGGTTATTCCATCAACATGCTGACGATGTTTGCCATGGTCCTGGCGATCGGCCTCCTTGTGGATGATGCCATCGTCGTGGTGGAAAACGTGGAGCGTGTGATGTCCGAAGAGGGCCTCTCCGCCGCTGGAAGCCACCCGGAAATCCATGGACCAGATTACCAGCGCGCTGGTCGGCATCGGGCTTGTTCTTTCGGCGGTCTTCGGCCCCATGATGTTCTTCGGCGGATCCACCGGCGTCATCTACCGCCAGTTCTCTATCACGATCATCTCCTCCATGCTTCTCTCGGTCCTGGTGGCTTTGATCCTGACGCCGGTGCTCTGCGCCTCTCTTCTCAAGCCGGTGGGCAAGGGACACGAAGCCGCGGAAACCGGCTTCCGTCTCCTCCGGCCGTTTTTCCTGTGGTTCGACCACATGTTTCTCCGTCTTCGCGGGACACTACCAGTCCGCGGTGGGGCACATGCTCGGCGCCAGGCTCCGCTACCTCGCCGTTTTTGTCCTGATCGTGGCGGCGATGGGTTTTCTCTTCGTGAGGATGCCTACGGCCTACCTGCCGGACGAGGACCAGGGCGTGCTCATGGCCATGGTGCAACTGCCCCCCGGTTCGACCCTGGAGCAGACTGAAGCGGTCATGGAAAAGGTGCGGAACCATTTCCTGGTGGATCAGAAGGAGGCGGTGGAATCCTGCATGACCATCTCCGGATTTGGCTTGGCCGGCCAGGCACAGAACCAGGGTATGGCCTATATCAAGCTTCGAGACTGGGACCTGCGCAACAGGCCGGACCTTCGGGTAAAGGGCATCTTGGGAAAGGCGATGCCGTTTCTCTCCCGTATTCGGGAAGCGACCGTCTTCGTCTTTCCGCCTCCTGCCGTCACGGAACTCGGCACGGCGAAGGGATTTGACTTCATGCTGCAGGACCGCGGCGGACTCGGCCACGAGAAGCTGATGGATGCCCGGCTCCAGCTCCTTGGCCAGGCTATGCGCGACCCGCGGCTGACCGCCGTCCGGCCAAATGGGATGCCGGACCAGGCCGAGTACAAGGTGGATATCGACTGGGAGAAGGCCGGCACCCTCGGCGTGTCGGTGCCGGCGATTCAACGTTCGATCTCGGCGGCCTTCGGCAGCGCTTATGTCAACGACTTCATACAGGGGGGGCGGGTCCAGCGCGTCTATGTGCAGGCGGACGCCCCCTACCGGATGCTCCCGGACGATCTGAACCATCTTTATGTCCGGAATACCGTGGGCGGCATGGTTCCCGTCTCCGCCCTCGCGTCGGGGCGCTGGACGTACGACTCCCCTCGGCTCGAGCGGTACAACGGTTTTCCGGCTCTGAATTTCCAGGGGGAAGCTGCCCCCGGAAGGAGCACCGGCGACGCCATGAAGGCCATGGAAGAGATCACCAAAAACTGCCCCGGGGCATCGGCTATGAGTGGACCGGCCTCTCCTACCAGGAGCGGCTGAGCCAATCCCAGACGGGGCTCCTGTATGCCTTCTCCATTCTCGCGATCTTCCTGGTCCTGGCAGCCCTGTACGAGAGCTGGTCGATTCCGATCTCGATTCTGCTCGCCTTGCCGCTCGGAGTGATCGGCGGCGTGCTGGCCATCCTCCTCGCGGGGATTGCCCAATGACGTCTACTTCCAGATCGGACTGCTGACCGTCCTGGGACTGACGACCAAGAACGCGATCCTGATCGTGCAGTTCGCCAAGATCCGCGTGGAACAGGGTAAGGGCTTGATCGAGGCCACGCTCGAAGGGGCGAAGCTCAGGCTTCGTCCCATCGTGATGACGTCGCTGGCGTTCGGCTTCGGCGTTTTGCCGCTGGCGATCGCCACCGGCGCCGGAGCCGGGGCACAGAAGGCCATCGGCACCAGCGTCCTGGGCGGAATGGTAACTGCAACATTTCTGGCCATCTTCTTCATTCCTCTGTTTTTCGTGGTGGTAAGCAAATGTTCGGCGGAACAAAGCCGGGAGCCGGAACAGCGACGGTCGGCTCGGATGCCAGAAGCATCCATACGGAGGGACCACAACATGCGTAAACTCCTACCACTTATTGGCAATCTCTATTTTCCTGTGCGGGTGCCCGCGCCCAGCGCAGTATAGCCGTCCCGCGTTGCCGGTTCCCGCAGCCTGGCCGGAGAAGTCTGCCAGTCAGCCGGCCGCGCCGGGCGCGCCCGCGGCGGCCGACGTGAAGTGGCAGGAGTTCTTCACCGACCAGCGGCTTCAATCGGTGATCGAACTGGCGCTGGCGAACAATCGCGACCTCCGGATGGCCACGTCTCAACATCGACAAGGTCCAGGCGTTGTATCGGATTCAGCGCGCCGAACAGTATCCCACCGTCGTCGCCTCAGCGAGTGCCGATGGCTATCGGGTGCCCAGAACCTGTCCGGCGCCGACAATAACGAAACGGTGTCGCAATACACCGTCGGGCTGGGCGTCGCCTCCTGGGAACTGGATCTTTTCGGGCGCATCCGCAGCCTGAAGAGCCGGGCATTGGAGCAGTACCTGGCGACGGAGCAGGCCCGTTCCGCCACGCAGATTTCGCTGGTGGCCGCTGTCGCCAACAGCTACCTGGCGCTGGCCGCCGACCGGGAGAATCTGAGGCTGGCCCAGGTGACCCTCGATGCCCAGCAGGCTTCTTACGACCTGATCCCGCACACCAGGGATCTCGGCATCGCCTCTGATCTGGATGTCCGTCAGGCGCAAAGCCAGGTGGAGGCGGCACGGGTGGATATCGCCAGATACTCCGGCCAGGTGGCCCTGGACGAAAATGCGCTCAACCTGCTGGTCGGCGCTCCGGTCGCGGCCGGACTGCTGTCCGACGACCTGGACAAAGTCGGGACGTTGAAGGACGTCTCGGCCGGCCTGCCCTCCGAGGTGCTGCTCCGCCGGCCCGACATCCTCATGGCCGAGCACCAGTTGAAAGCCGCCAGCGCCAACATCGGTGCTGCGCGCGCGGCGTTCTTCCCCCGCATCTCGCTGACCGCCGCCGCCGGCATCACCAGCAACGATCTGACGAACCTCTTCAAGCCCGCGGCCGGAACCTGGAACTTCGCCCCGCAGGCGGTGCTGCCGATTTTCGACTCCGGCGCCCGCCAGGCCAACTACAAGGTGGCCGAGGTGGATCGGGATATCGCGATCGCCGAGTACGAGAAAGCGATCCAGGCCGCCTTCAGGGAAGTGAGCGACGCCTTGAGCCTGCGGACGACTCTGGTGGCCCAACAGGACGCCCTGCAGTCCCTGGTGAATTCGCTCGGAGGAAACCTATCGCCTTTCCGAGGCCCGATACAAGGGCGGGATCGACAGCTACCTGAGCGTTCTCGTCGCCCAGCGGTCGCTCTATGGCGCTCAACAGCAAATGGTCGGCGTCCGCCTGGCACGTCTGAGCAATCTCGTGACCCTGTACAAGGTGCTCGGCGGCGGCGCATAGCCCCCTCTTCGGGATTCTCTGAGCGCTTCGGGCCTTGGAGGTCACATGCCGAATGTTCTCCCTCTCCGGGATGGTAACGCCTGATTGCAGGGCTGATGAATCCTGCAAGGGAGTTTTCCAATTCTGCACGTCACCCATACAGATGGTCGGCGAATGACCATCATAAAGATCGCAGGGCGTCTCGCCGGAGCACACGTGGCCGGTACGACTGGCCCGGGAACATACGAGAACTTCAGAACGTGATCGAACGCTCCGTGGTTCTGACCCGGGGGCAAGTCCTCGAGCTGGCCATGCCCGAGACCAGTGCCGGCACTCCCGTCGTCAGGCTGAGAACGGACGTCACCTCGGACGCGGACCGGAAGAAGATCCTGCAGGCCTTGAAGGATAGTAGAGGCGTGGTCGGCGGTCCTGACGGCGCAGCGGCGCTGTTGGGCCTGAAGCGGACGACGCTCCAGGCCCGGATGAAGAAGCTGGGAATCACCCGCAACTACAACTAGCCCGTCACCCTCCGCTCTTTTTCCGTGTCAAGTTTTTGCTCCTGTGCCCCTCGAGGAAAAAACTGCAACTACCCGCCACGGAATTCAAATCTCCTTTTTCCGTGCCCCTCCGCTCTTCTTCCGTGTCCTCCGTGTCAAGTTTTTGGTCTACTTCGCGGCTGAGCACGCGAAACTGGCCGCGTCGTTGATGCTGCCGGTACCCTGGTAGCGCGCGACCTGCGGGTAAGGGCACAGGGGGCGTGTGCGATCGACGTCGTTCCCGGCGGGGTGGTCGGCCACGATCCGCTCCGGGGCCTTGCCTTGCTCCACCCACTGCTCCAGGTGCGTGATCCAGTCGGCGCGCCAGGGGCCGTCGCCGCCGGTGCAGTGGTTCATGCCGGGCGCCATGAACAGGCGGAATGAACCGTCGATTCTGGCGGCGCCGCCCATGCGGCGCCGTACGCTCTCGTAGTAATTGACGGAGTTGAGTGTGGCGATCAGCTGGTCGTTCCAGCCGTGGTACATGATCAGCTTGCCGCCGCGGGCGAAGAACGCCTTCAGGTTCGGATCGGTGGCGTTCAGCAGGCCCCTGTCGAGCTTGTCCGCCCGTGCGACGTCCTTGTCGAAGTCGAACTTCTGATAGTCCCAGTTGGGATCGTTGAAGACCACGTGCTGGAAGTGCGACACGGGGATGCCGAAGGGCTTGGGCCCGGCCAGCGCGGTCCAGACGAGTTCGCTGCCCGGAGACATGCCCGGGAAGACCGGCTTGCCTGTCCTGGGGTTCTTCGCTCCCTCGTAGATCTTGCGGGCGACTTCCACCTGGGGCGGGGTCAGGCAGGCTTCGCCGGCCTCCCCTTTGCACTGCACGGTGGCTGGATCGAAGCGGCAGAGCACGGGATTGTCGATGAGCCCGTCCTCGATGCCGTCGAGCTGGTCGCAGGCCTGCAGCGCGGCCTTGTGAAGGGCTTGCAGCTGCAGTGGCCCGAGCGCGGCAGCGGGGTTCCTGTTTGCCACAACGGCAGGCCACAGGTCGCCCGCCATCAGGTGGGTCCAGTAGTTGGCGGGCGCGCCGGCGATGATGCCGTCGTAGTCGCGGGGAAACTTCTGCGCTTCTTTCAACCCCTGCTTGCCGCCCGAGGAACAGCCAACCCAGTAGGAGAGTGCCGGCGCCCTACCGTAGAAGGCTTCCGTCACGGCCTTGGCCTTGAGCGTCATCTCGTGGACGGCGCGATGACCGAAGTCGACCAGTTTCTCGGGATGACCGGGGACGAACGAGGCGTCGCCGCCGTCGTGGCCGGTGTTGGTGGATGCGGCGGCGTACCCGCGGCCGAGGGCCGTGGCGAGCGCCGGGAACGAGATGGCGCCGGACCATCCCCCGTTCCCCACCCCCATGAACTTGCCGTTCCAGCCGTCGAGCGGCATCCACACCTCGATCTTGATCTCCGAATCCGGCGTCGGCTTCACCGTGGCTGCGACGCGGCAGAATGCGGGTAGCCCTTTGTAGACTGCAGGCTGGGGCTGGCTGGCGCCGGGCGGAGCGAACCCGCCGGCATCCACGGTTAGTACCGTGGTGATGATGGTGTGCGGCAGCGACAGTTTCGCCAGCCCGGGGCAATCCCCGGCCCACGCGACAGGCGCCGCAAGGGTGGCGAGCAACAAGAGCGCTCGGATGGTGGTCACAATCCCTCCCCTAAGGGCTCGCGCAAGAATAATTTCACGTTTTGCTGACGGCTCTCGAGCTGACAGATCATACAACTACCAACGAGTGGAGATTGCTGTTAACGGAGCCGTCAGCCCTCCGGGGCGCGGCGGCGCGCGGGCATCTGCGGCGTTGCCGCTCCTCGACGATGTCACCACATCGCCTGCGTCGCGGCGCCTTGCATCTGCCCGCCCGGCGCTCGCGCCAAAATGTGAACTTGTTCTTGCGCGAACCCTGAGTGGTGTCTGTTCGGGCCTGCTCCGACGGCGATAATTCCAGATTCTACATTGGAACGGTGTCGGACCCGAAAATCGCTGAGGGCACCACAAAGGCCTGAAGCATCATTTTGGGCGCTTCGATAAGTGAAGGGGGTCCGGGGCTTTCGTTGAAGAGCATCAGTTGGGCGAGGCAGTGTTATCCTCAATCGCCATCGGCTGCTGCAGGCGAGGCCACGGAGCCGAAACTATGAAGCCTTCCGGAGGGAAAACTTTTCGAGTTACGGGTTCTGTGTTTGGCGGCGGCGGGTCCGGCTTGGAGCTGCATGAGGCTAACCGTGCAAGGACAGGGCTCATCCCTGTCGGCATGGTGGGCGCGGGGAGAAGCCGCAACGGCCTTGGTCCGTTTCTGGCGGAGTTCCTCGAGACGGCGGGCTTCCTGGTGGCGGGAGTCTCCGGACGGACACCCGAGCGGGCGGTCGCGAATGCGGAGGGAATCGGACGGCGCCTGGGACACGAGGTGAGAGCGTTCGCCTCCCCGGCAGCCCTGTGCGCCAGCGGGGTCGCCGCGCTGGTGATCTCCTCGCCCGCAGAATGTCATCTCGAGGCGCTGCAAGGCGCCGCGGAAGCCGGGTTGCCGACCCTGTGCGAGAAACCGCTGGTCCACGAAGGTGACTGTGCGACAGGGGCGGCGGTCATAGAGACCTTTGCGCGCGAGCGCCTCCCACTCCTGGAGAACTGCCAGTGGCCCTATGTGCTGCCCGCGTTCGTTCGGCTTCACGGAGCAATGGAGGCCGGGAGCGAACTCAGGGTCGAGATGGGCCTATGCCCGCCGCGGCCCGGGCGGGAAATGGTGCAGAGCACCCTCTCGCACCTGTTGAGCGTTATCCAGGCCATCGTGACTTTCGATCCGGGAACCGTCGTCGGAGACGTGCGCCTCGATGAATCGGTCCGGGCAACGAGCCGTGTGCTTCGATTCGACCTGGCCGGTCACGGGAGAACTGTCGAAGGCGTGCTCCACCTGGAGATCTGTGTGGCCCCGCCCCGTCCAGCCTGGTTGGCGATTGGCGGTCTCCGGATGGACCGGATTGTCCGCGAAGGTCACTCGATCGCCTTTTCGGCGAACGGCAGGGAGGCTGCCATCGGCGATCCGGTGCGGGAGTTGGTGAGGCGTTTCGGATCCCTGGTGCGAAGCCGCGATCCCGTTCTGATGGATTTCGAACGTGGCCTTGTGCGTCAACGACTCGAGTGGTATCGGCAGATTCTGGGCAAATTGAAATGACTCCACGCATGGATATGGCGAAGGTACTCGTGCGCTATAGCGGTGGGCCGGATGGCCTCGAGGGCGACGTTCTGCGCATGCTCGAGGGGTCATTTGGGCCGGTCCTGTCCCGCTTGCGGGGTGGCGATGAGGCGTCGGGCGCCGGCGGAAATGCTTCCGATGCTGAAAGGGTCGCGCACGGGGTGGCCCAGGTCGTCGCGAGCTTCTCGCGAAGTGCAACGATGCCGGCGGTCCGTGAGAAAGCCATCGAAGGGATTTACACCCGGGTCCTCGAGTTCGTCCGAAGGAGCATCCCAGTGGAAGCCCAGATGCTCTGGTCCCCCAAAAAACACTGGATAGTTGGAGACGAAAGCGCGGTCGATCTTGCCGAACTGGCAGCGCTCCAGACGCTGCTCTCCATTGACTCTACCGTGCGGGATGTCTATCCGAGGGGGGTGTCGTTTCTGCTCGAAGTGGAGGACATCGAATTCGAGTTCATGGAGGGGCAAGACAAGGAAGTCGTCGTTGCGCGGGAGACATACATTTCCAGCCTGAGGCGCTTGATCGGGGCACTGCAGCTGGGTGACGTCTTTACCCTCCGCAGGGTGAGCGAGCACGCGCAGAGCAAAGAAGAGCTTTTGCGGTGGCGACAGCAGATGGCAGCGAACTACCGGGCGCTCGAAACCTATTGGTACGAATCCGAGGAACGGACCCTCTCGTCGCAGGAGGATTTGCCGAGTTTCAAAGAGCTTCGCAGACTGGGCTGGACGGGCACGATCCCAGCCGATATGCGCCGGTACTACCTGAATCGCCTTGGAAAACTCGCCGACGCGCCCGAAAGGGAGAGGGTGGACATGGTGCTGCGGAACCTTGCAGGCATCCTGTTTCATCACCAGATGGGCTTGCTTCGAGGTTCCGGCGTCGCCGACCCCGTCAGGTTCTCGTTCGTGCGCTCGGCCGATGCCGCTCCTCCGGAATTGCTGGTCGGGCGAGTGGATCTTCGCTTTGCGCCGAGAAGACTCTGCAGCCGCGTGAGCGCAGCGGCGCCTTGGGCGACGAAGGGTTTCGTGTGCGGTCGGAAGGATCGCCTGGCGGTATCGTTCCGAGGCTGGCACGAACTGGATGGGGCACAATATCGGTTCGCAGAGGGTTGGCTCACTGTGGCCGGGTGCGAGGGCATCGCCAAGGTGCGGGCTGATTTCCGGCGCAACGAGGTTGAGTAAAGCGCAAGCCCGTCAGCGCCCGCTCTTCTGAGATCCTTCGGGACCTCGAGGCGGTCTCGGAGGTATGTCTTGCAGCTCACCCCCAGCGGTGCAAACACCCGCGGAATCCACGAATCCGACGACATCCAGGAAGCGGCCGACGGTGGCCCCCCAGGTTTCTCCTCGAACGGATTCGCGCGCATATCCTGCCATCCGACGCCACCGTTCCCGGTCTGCCACCAGGACCCTCATCCAGTGGGCGAACTCCTCGGGATCGGCCCTGGCCGCCAGTATGCCGTTTTCCCCATTCTGGACGCGCTCCGAGGCATTCGGCACATCCGTCAGAATCACGGGAGTGCACATCCAGAAGGCTTCGCGCAGAACTCCAGGTATCGGGCCGAAACGCATGGGAAAAACAAACAGTCGGGCCGACGCCAGCAGCTCGATGTACTGCCGGTAATCGCCTGGATCATCCTTGCGCAAGTACCCGTGGCAGACGACATGGGCCTGGTCCCCGGGCAACTCGCCCTTCGCGACGCCCACAAGATGCAGAGTGAACGGGTCCTGTGATCTGGAATTAAAGCGCTGAAACGCGCTCAGAAGTACGTCCACGCCTCGATGATGAAAACCGCGGCCGATGAACAGAAGGTCCCGGGAGGCCTCCTTTCGGGCGATCAGTGCGCTCGAATCCGGAGAGTCCTGTTCACCTAGATTGATGCCCGCCGTTAGCAGTGCCGGATTTGCGACGCGATAGCGGTCCCGTACGAACTCCATGCAAGCCCGATTAAAGCTGAAAACGTACTGCGCGTTTTGCAGGTTCAGCCTCTCCCTCCGGATGAGCCAGCGATCGACCTGGCTCGGGCGCACGCCCCGTTCCGCCAGATAGTGCTCGTACGTGCGATCGCAATAGTGGGCTACCGGCACATCCGAGTAACGATAGGAAGAGAATGAAAAAGTCAGAAACAGGTTCAGATCGGCGTCGCCGAAGGCTCGGCACGTTTTTGACAGCCGGGAATTCACCAGCCGGTGGAAAGCAGGAATCCTGAGGAGCGGACGTGGCTGCACCCCGCGCCTGGAGGCTGCGCGGTTGAAGATGTCGTTCAGCACGGACAGCGCCCGTTGGCTCGATCCCCCTTCCGGAACAAGGTTGACCCGTCTTACCTCGACCTTGCGGGAGATGAGCGCGCGCGCGAAAAAGTAGGGCACATTCGACCAGGTGTTTATGTCGTTCGAATCACCCCAGGAAAACAGATTGATCTTCACAGGATTCTCGGTGGAACAGAGCGAACCCCCGCCTGTCGCCACGCGGCCCTGGGCCGTTCGAGCCGACAGGTCCGCAGGTTGCGGGCGGGTTTGTGACCGGCCGCGTTTTATTCATCGGCCGACTGCGTTGCCCGCTTCAGCGGGTTGCGTAATCCCACTCGGCCGCACCGCGCTCCAGAACCGCCGGCAGGTCTTCGGGCAGGAGGAATCGCTGCTCGATCAGCCGTTCCGCGGCCTTCCGGTACAGCTGCAGATACTCTTCCCTGCCCGAATAGCGCTCTTGGATCGAGAGACGCGGATCCCCGCTGGACGCCCGCTCCTCCCTGGTTTTTGCCAGGGGCAGGTAGGAGCCAACGAAGCTCACCCGCTGGGTTGGAGCTCCGATTTGCGGCGCGCGCAGGTTCCACCCGGTATACGTCGCGAGGGGAACGGCGAGTTCGGGAAGCCGAATGCCGCCCATATCCTGACCATCCGGGTCCGGGTTGGGGACGAATATCGGGAACGGCTTGCCGACGACCGGGGGTTCCTTGGCTATGACGCCCTTCCTCTTGAACTCGGGGCCGTAGTCCACGTGGTAGCCCTGGTTTGCGTCGCGCGGCAGATTGGTGGATACGACGTACGGAAAACGCATCCGGTCGAGCGGAACCAGGGATCCGTCCGACAGTTTCGGATACACGCTTGGGGGCGGCTCTACACCGCGCGTGGCCCATGCGTCGAGGTTGGTGATCATCGCGCGCCACAGCCAGCGCACGGGATTGGGATTGTTTGCGTTTTGTATGTCCTGCCCGGGGCTGGGTGGGAAGGGGGGGCTTCCGTGCTGCAAGCCTGCCTCGAAGTAGATGCGGACGTTTGCGCCGGGCGCGAGATCCCTTTTCCCGTCGGGGCTGGTGTGAATGAGCGACGCCGCCCGACCCCAGTACTCGTACGATGTGTTGGTCAGGAACATCTTGGGGAGGGTGCGCGACTTCGTCGCCGCCGCCAGCAACCCGTCCTGCTCCCCGGTCTCGGGGTCGGTCTGGACCGAGTCCGCAAACGGGAAGATGTCGGTCGGGTAGAAGAGTGCGTTCATGGGCTGCGCATCGCGCGAGGGCTGGGCGAAGCGGTGATTGAAGCTGCCTCGGCCGGCGCCCGCGACGTGCGGGATCATGCCGTCGAAAACCTGGCGCCCCCGCTCGTCCGCATTGAAGTCCTGGTAGAGCATGTGGCGCAGGAAGCGGCCGCTCTGTGAAATGCCCACCCCGTAGGCGCGCCTGATCGGTGCGACGGCCGTGGGGTCGTGTTTCAGGTACGAGACGAAGTCACGAACCGAGGCAAACCCGAGGCCGGCGACCGCCGGGTCCTGCGCGACGTAAACCAGCTCGTAAATCCTGCCCTTCCTGAACCCGCCGCTCAGCCGGAAGGAATCGCCGCCGGGACCGAACTGCCACTGGTCCCGCGGAATTACCATGCGCGGCGCGCACGGCAGTTCGCGTACGGTCAGGACGTTCCGGTCGCTCTGTGGATCGGCAACGGGATAGCCCGTACCGCCCAGGCGGTTCTGGATGAGGTGGCCGAGCGGCATTTCGTCGCGGTCCGCGTCGAGTGTGAAATCGGTGCGCACCAACCCCCGGATACGCGTGACGCTCGGGCCGCGCGCGATCGGAGCATAGAGGCGCAGGACGTTGGGGCCGGGGACCGCATCGTGCTGCCAGCCAATCCACGCAACCGTGTAGCCTCGATTGAGAAGAAAACCGTCTCCAAAATCCTCGACGGTGGCCGGATTGAGCGAGCCGCGGCCGCCGTTGACGATGCCGAGGATGGCCTTGCCGCCACGATTGGAGATTTCCAGCAGCAGCGCGCCGTTTCCCCTGGCAGGATCCTTGGGCCGGAGGACATAGAAGTCCGCGCTGAACTCGACCTCGCCCGCGACGTTGCGGTCGGCCATGCCGAGGTCCACGATGGAGCGGTTGTGCGGATTGTCGGGCCGCACCCTGAAATGCACCCGCCCGGAGAGCTTTTCATAGGCTCCCGCCTTGCCCCATTCCCTTCCCCCGAGCACCTCCTCGCGGAGTTGCACGTCGACCCGCGCTACCCGGGCGGGAAGCGGGTTGGCGGCGAGGGCCGCCAACAGGAGAGTTGCGGACAGGACGACAAGGTACGGAGCTCTCCCCGACGGCCGCCGCTGCACAAACCGGTCCGGCTCGGCAAGGTGCGCGGCGGCAACCGGCGAGAATGCCTCGGGGTTCGACGGATTCACGCCTTCAGGATGCCGCATTGGCTGTTGCAAGCCTCGATCGAGCTTATCCCCGACTGCCTGCCCGCACACGCAGACGCCGGTTTTCTGAAATACAGCGCGATTCCTTATCCGCCCTCGGCCGGGAGAAGTATACTTCGTGTACCAGGACCTTGACAGGCTTGCTGTCACTCACATCAACCACCCGAGAGGAGAATGTCATGGCAATCAACATCGTGCTCTGGAAACTCACGGAGCAGGGGATGAGGAACATCAAGGACTCCCCGAACCGCCTGCAAGCCGGAATCAAAGCCTTCGAGGCGGCCGGCGGCAAAATGCTGGGGGCCTATTACACGGTGGGCGAATACGACCTCGTCACCATCGGCGAGATTGCCGACGAGAAGGCGGGACTGGCCCACACGCTCACCATGAACATGTCGGGCAACGTGAAGTCCGTCACGATGCGGGCCTTCACACCGGCGGAGTTCGCGGAGATAATCGCCAAGACGCGCTAACCTGAACATTTGATCCGCGTGGATTCGCGCCAATGGGCGTCCGACAAAATCCTGCAGGAAGGAGTGGAGGATCCCTCGCAGGTGCTGAAGTTCGCGATCAGGTTCGTGAAACCATACTGGAGGTTGGTCGCCTTCGTCCTCGTCGCGATGCTCGTCGAGGCGGCGGCGAGCCTTGCCTCGCCGTGGCCGTTGAAGATCGTGCTCGACTCGGTGCTGGGGTCGCGCCCGCTGCCTGAGTGGCTTGGCTGGCTGTCCGGGCCGGCCCGGGACAAGCTCACGATCCTCAACGCGGCCGTGTGCGCCACGATCGCGTTTGCGCTGCTGCAAGCCGCCGCCGCCTATGTCAACGGCTACTACTCGACCAGCCTGGGTCAGTGGATTGCCCACGACCTGCGCCAGACGGTCTACGGGCACCTCCAGCGGCTGTCGCTCTCGTATTACGACCGCCAGCAGACCGGTCCCCTCGTCAGCACGATCACCGACGACATCAACGCCGTCCAGGAATTCGTCTCCTCGACGCTCCTTACGATCCTGATCGACCTGCTCACCATCACCGGCATGCTCGTCGTGATGTTCTCGCTCAACTGGAACTTCACGCTGGTGGCGCTCTCCGTGACGCCGCTGTTGGCGCTCTTCGTGTATCGGCTGCGCTACGTGCTGAAGCGAGCCACGCACGACATGCGTCGCAAGCAAAGCGAGATCGTCTCGATCGTGCAGGAAGGGTTGGGATCCATCCGCGTCGTAAAGGCGTTTGCACAGGGCGCGTTCGAGCGCCGCCGGCTCGACACCAAGAGCCTCGAGAGCGTCGACGCGGCGCTCCGTGCGCGCCGGGTGCGCTCGATGCTGGGCCCCGTCGTTACTGTGCTCGTGGCCGTCGGCACCGGGGCCGTGCTCTGGTTCGGCTCGCGACTGGTCATCGAGGGCACCATGACGGCCGGCGCACTCATCGTGTTCCTGACGTACCTCGGCAAGCTGTTCAAGCCGATCCAGGACCTCGCGCGGGCGAGCACGAACGTCGCGCAGGCTGCCGTGGGCCTCGAGCGAGTCATGGCCGTGCTCGACACCGACGAGCGGCTACCCCGCTCGCCGCACGCGCGCACACTCGACCACGTGAAGGGCAAGGTCGAGTTCCGCAACGTGACTTTTGGCTACGATCGCCACCGCCCGGTCCTGAAAGAGGTCTCGTTCGCGATTCAGCCGGGCCAGATGGTCGGCCTGGTCGGGCCGAGCGGCAGCGGCAAGTCGACGCTTGTCGGGCTCATTCCACGCTTCTACGATCCGACTTCGGGCACGGTAGCCATCGATGGCCACGATGTCCGCAACTTCACGATCAGGTCGCTGCGCCGGCAGATCGGGTTCGTCCTCCAGGACACCCAGCTGTTTCACGCGCCCCTCTGGCAGAACATCGCCTACGGCAGACCGGACGCCACACGCGACGAGATCGTCGCCGCCGCGAGGCTGGCCCACGCGCACGAGTTCATTGAGGCTCTGCCCGAGGGGTACGAGACTGTCGTCGGGCAGGGCGGCCAGACGCTCTCCGGGGGGCAACGCCAAAGGCTCGGCATCGCAAGGGCTATGGTGCGGGAGGCGTCCATCGTGATCCTCGACGAGCCGAGTTCTGGCCTCGATGCGGAGTCGGAGCGGCTCGTCTTCGACGGGCTGGGCCGGCTGCTCGAAGGCAAGACCGCGTTCATCATCGCCCACCGCCTCGCCACGGTCAGGAAAGCCGACGTCATCCTCGTCCTGGACGAGGGCCGCATCGTCGAATGCGGCGCACACGACGAGCTTCTCGCGCAGGGCGGAATGTACTCGGTCCTGCACCGGGCCCAGGATGCGGATCACCAGGCAGCCGGGGGACCTCGCGGGTAGACGCGAAAGGGCAAACGCGCGGAGCTTCCCGGCACGGCGGATCGGCGGCGCACGTCCCGTCACCACGTCAAAATCCGCGTGCATCCGAGGAAATCCGCGTCCTGAATATGACCGGATACGATGTGGCACCCGATGCCGAAGCTCGAAGTGATTCTATTCCCGGGCGAAGGGCCCGCCGATCTGTTTAAGAGTGCCGGGACAGAGGCTGCATCGGGGGGAAATCCAGTGAAGGGTGAGCGCCGGATGTGGACGGGGTTCGCTACCGATTCAAACGTCGCCAGGCTGGCGCTCATCGGCGCGCTCGCGTTGGTGCCGGCTGCTCAGCGGGCTTACGGAGCGGAGTTTTACAGCGGCAAGGTGATCCACCTCGTCGTGAGCCAGCCACCCGGCGGCGCGTACGATGCCTACGCGAGGCTCATCGCCAGGCACATGGGGAAACACATCCCGGGATCGCCGACCATCTTCGTCGACAATATGCCCGGAGCGGGTGGTCTGGTCGCCGCAAAGCACGTTTCAACCCGGGCCAAGCCGGATGGTTTGACGCTCGGCATGCTGAATCCGACCCCGTTCCTCGGCCACCTGCTGAAAAGCGACAACAGCATCGCGGGCCTTCAGCACCTGCAGTTCGTTGGCTCCCCGAGTCGGGACACACCCGTGTGCATCTTCACCCGCGCAAGCGGCATACGGGATCTTCGGAGCTGGCGGGCGGCCAAGTCCGCGCCCCGGTTGGGCATGAGCGGCGAGGGGGCGGGGAGTCGCATCTATGCGCTCCTCCTCGCGGCTGCATTGGATCTGCCGAGCCGTCCGATCCGCGGGTACCGCGGGAGCGCGGACATCCGGCTGGCGATGGCCAACGGTGAGATCGACGGAACCTGCATAGGATTCAGCGCAGTCAAGTTGCTTTGGAATCCCGGGACTGACTTCTCGACCGTTCTCGCGGCAGCCGCAGCGCCGGAACCCGGACTCGAAAGCGTCCCATCGGCTGCGACTCTCGCCGGAAACAATGAAGCTAGGGCCCTGATCGAGAAGGGCATCTATGCCTTCGCCGCTCTCCTGAGGTACGTGGTTCTCCCGCCGGCCACGGCGCAGGCTCAGGTTCTGGTCATGCGCCGGGCTTTCTCGGAGACCATGAAGGACGCGGAATTCCTCGCCGGTGCGGCGAGATCACAATTGCCCATCCAGCCGATAAGTGGGGAGGAGCTTGAGGCCCTGGTCCGCTCGATCTCCACACTGCCGCCCGCGTTAGCGGCCCGGATCAGGGATATCCTCCGAAGCGATTGAACCCTGCCACGGCCGCAATCCGAAGCGGTCGGCTGGGCGCGGGAGTCGAGACCGGAAATGGGGGAGTTTTTGGAGGCGTTCGCCGCCGGGCTTCTTGGTCTGTTTCATTGGCCGGAATTTGGGCTGATGCTGATCGGTACGTGCCTGGGGGGAGTAGTCGGGCTCCTCCCCGGCATTGGAGGAGCCGCGACGCTGGTAATCCTCCTCCCGTTTGCATACGCCATGAAGCCCGAGCACGGCCTTGCGCTCCTGGTTTCGATGATCGCGGTCGTGACGACGACGGGGGACATCACCTCGATTTTGTTTGGCATCCCGGGCGAGGGAACGACCGCAAGCACCGTCGTGGATGGCTACCCCATGACACGGCAGGGGGAATCCCGCCGAGCGCTTGGGGCCGCCATCACCGCTTCCGCAGTCGGTGCGGCCTTCGGTGCTCTCACTCTTGCGGCTGCCATCCCGTTCGTCCGCCCCCTGGTGCTTTCGATCGGCTCCCCCGAGTTCTTCATGCTCGCGCTGCTGGGCATCAGCTTCCTGTCCTTGATCTCCCGGGGGAGCGCTCTCAAGGGACTCATCGCGGGAGGCATCGGTCTCCTGCTGGCGACGGTCGGAATCGACACCATCGATGGCGTTCCCAGATACAGCTTCGACATCCTGTTTCTTTGGGACGGCATCGGAGTGCTGCCCGCGGCCATGGGGCTGTTCGCGGTTCCGGAAGTCCTCGCGCTCGTGACGACGGCGAAAGACCCGATGTTCCAGCGGCCGATTGAGGATTCGGGAAGCGTTTTGGCGGGCATCCGGGATGCCGTTCGCCACCGTTGGCTTGTCTTGAGGTGCAGCGCCCTCGGCACATACATCGGCCTTTTGCCGGGCATGGGAGCTTCGATCTCCCAGTGGGTGGCGTACGCCCACTCGGTACAGAGCTCGAAAGATCAGGAGCGGTTCGGAAAGGGAGCCGTCGAAGGGGTTCTGGGCCCGGCAGCCGCGAACAACTCCACGCTCGGAGGTGCACTGATTCCCACTCTCGGCTTCGGCATTCCCGGGAGTCTCGGCACCACCATACTTCTGGGTGCTATGCTCGCGCAGGGTATCGTTCCCGGCCCCAAAATGCTCATCCCGGAGACGCAGGGCGGACACCTCACCCTGACCTTCACGATTGTCTGGATTGTCATCGTCTCGAATCTGATCGCCTCGGGGATATCCCTGGCGGCTCTCAGGCAGCTGGCGAAGATCACCAACATCCGCGGCAGGGTCCTGTTTCCTTTGCTCCTGTCCTTCATATGCCTCGGCTCGTTCGCGGAAAAAAACGCCATTGAAGACCTGCTGGTGGTGGCGGCGGTGGGGGTGTTGGGCTGTGTGATGAAGCGCCTGGACTGGCCGCGGCCACCGTTGCTCCTCGGCCTCATCCTGGGGCCGATCGCGGAGAACAAGCTTTTCATCTCGCAGAACCTGTACGGCTGGTCCTGGGTACTGCGGCCGGGAGTCCTCGTAATCCTGGCAATCATTCTGGCCGGATTTTGCCAACCCCTCATCCGGTTGCTCGTGCGCAGACTTGCCGGGAGGGGCGGTGCCACGTCCCCGCCGTCAGTCGCGCGGCAAGCCGATTCCGAATCATCCCCCCCGCTTCCCTCGTTTCTTTTCAGCCTGTTTACCCTGGGGGTGTCTCTCATGGGGCTCTTCATGGCGCGAGACCTGAGTTTCCGATCGGGTCTCTTCCCCCGAGGTGCGTGTCTCCTCGTACTCGTCTTGTCGCTGATCGAGGTTGTTGGAGGGATTCTCCAACAGCGTCGGCAGACGCCGGGGAGGGCAGCGATGGTCTCGAGGCGGGAGCCGGATTCTGGCCGGCGTGGGATCATCTGGTGGTGCCTGGGCTACCTGGCGGCTATCTGGCTTGTCGGATTCATAATCGCAATTCCAGTTTTTACCTTTCTCTTCCTGAGGTTCGGTGCACGGGAGAGAGGGTGGCTCAGCTTTGCCATGGCGGCGGGGTGTTTCATCTTCCTCTATGGTTTGATGTCGATGGCCCTTCATACGCCGTTCCCGGAAGGAATCATTTTTCAGGCAATTGCCTGAGGTGGAGGACAGGCCAGTGGACTTGACCGGCAACTCACCGTTCAAACCAGAAGAAGGCCCGGCTCACTGCCAGCCATCGGCCAGGCACGTCACGTTTCCCAAGGACGCCTTGGAGGCCTCGATCCCGAACCGATTCGAAGATCAGGTCGTCATCCACGCGCATCGGATGGCAGCCAAGACGCGCCTTCGCGAGTGGACCTACGCCGGGCTCAACAGGTTCTCGAACCGGCTCGCGCACGCCTTGCTCCTGGAGGGGGCACAGCCTGAACAGCGCATCGCCCTGCTGCTGGAACACGACGCTCTCCCCATCGCGTCGTTTCTCGCAGTACTGAAAGCGGGAGGGATTTGCGTTCCCCTGGAACCGCATCTCCCGGAGGGACGAATCCAGTACATCCTGCAGGATGCCGAGGCGGATTTGCTCGTCACGAATAACCGGAATCTCCCGCTTGCCCGGCGCATGACCGATTCGGTGCGGCGCATCCTGAATGTGGACGACCTTTCCCAGCGGCTTCCGGAGGGAAACCCCTCGCTTTCGATTCGGCCGAAGGCGCCGGCCTACCTCATCTACACTTCGGGTTCCACGGGGATGCCCAAGGGTGTCATCCAGAATCATCGGAACGTGCTTCACGACGTCTGGGCCTACACCCACGGCTTCTCCATAGATTCCTCAGATCGCCTCTGTCAACTGGCCTCCTGCAGCGTGGGTCAGGGAATCAAGGTGTGCTTCAACGCCTTGCTCAACGGGGCCACACTGTTGCCGTTCAACGTGCGCGAGGAGGGGACGGCCGGCCTGGCGGCGTGGCTGAACGAGCAGGGGATCACTGTCTACCTTTCTGCCGCCACGGTCTTCCGGCACCTGACCGGCGTCCTCACCGGGAAGGAACGGTTTCCCTCCGTCCGGCTCCTCCGCCTCGCCAGCGAGCCGATCCGCCGGTCCGATTATGAGCAGTTCAAGCGGTTTTTCCCTCCCGAGTGCATGTTCGCCAACGGGTTGTCGTCGAGCGAGACCGGCAATTACACCCAATGCTTGGTGAGGAGCGCCGACGACATTCCCGGCAATCTCGTGCCTGTCGGATATCCCGTGGAGGACAAGGAGGTCCTGCTCCTGGACGACGACGGGCGCGTGGTCCGCGAGGGGGAGGTGGGGGAAATCGCCGTCAAGAGCGCCTTCCTGTCGCCGGGCTACTGGCGGCGCCCGGAGTTGACCCGGAAGGTGTTCCTGCAGGTGGCTGAGGATCCCGAGAAGATGATTTACCTGACCGGGGATCTGGGGTTTCGCCACCCCGACGGCCGGCTCGAGCACCGGGGCCGGAAGGGATTCCAGATCAAGATTCGCGGCTATCGGGTCGAGTTGGACGAGGTTGAAACGGTTCTGAAAAATCATCCCTCGGTCCGGGATGCGGTGGTGAAAGCCTCTGAATCCAAGTCCGGGGAGATGCGCCTGATCGCGTACGTCGTCCCTGAACGAGAGCCTCCCAGGATCGCCCACCTCCGCGATCATCTCCGGAGCTCGCTGCCTGATCCCATGCTGCCGGCTGCCTTCGTATTCCTGGATGCAATTCCCCTGGCACCCTCGGGGAAGCCCGACCGCCAGGCGCTGCGCGTGCCCGAGACCTTGTCGAACGCGTCGGAGGACGATTTCCTGGCTCCACGCGACGCGGTGGAAGAGCAGCTTGTCGCTATCTGGGCCGACGTGCTCAAGGTGAACCGAGTGGGTGTGCTCGACAACTTTTTCGAACTCGGGGGTCATTCACTGACTGCCACGCAGGTTACCTCCCGCGTGCGCAGTCTCTTCCAGGTGGAGATGCCGCTCCGCGAGTTTCTGGAGAACCCGACCATCGCGGATCTTGCGCGGTCCATCGCCCGGCAAAGGAGTCGGGGTCCGGTGTGCGGCGAACCGGCCGTCAGGCCCGTGTCCCGGGACCGGGAGCTCCCTCTCTCCTTCGCCCAGCAGAGGCTTTGGTTCCTGAATCAGCTGATCCCCGACGATCCCGTCTACAACATGTCCCGTGTCATCCGCATCGAGGGATCCCTGAACCTGGCCGCACTGGAGAGGTGCCTTACCGAAATCGTCAGGCGGCATGAACCGCTACGGACCATCTTCCCGTCCCGCGACGGCCGGCCTTACCAGAGGATCCTGGATCCCGGGCCGATCGTCCCGGAGATCGTTGATCTGTCCGGGCGGCCGCGTGCGGAAGCCGAAGCGGAAGCAAGGGCACGGATCGACTGGGAAGTGCACCGTCCCTACAACCTGCAGGAAGACCTGCCGCTCCGGACGCTACTCGTCCGCCTGGAACCCGAAGAGCACCTTCTGGTCCTGACGCTTCACCACATCGTTTCCGACCGGTGGTCACGCTGGATCCTGACCCGCGAGCTGACCGCTCTGTACCAGGCGTTTTCCGAGGACAAGGCCTCGCCGCTCCCGGACTTGCCCATACAATACGCGGATTTCGCGTGCTGGCAGCGGGATTGGCTGAGTGGGGAGGTGCTGTCGCAGCAGGTGTCTTACTGGAAAACCCAGTTGAGCGGCGTCCCCGTCCTGGAACTTCCAGCCGATCGTCCCCGGCCGGCAATCCAGAGTTCACGCGGCGCCTCGATTTCTTTCGCGGTCAACTCGGCCGTGTCGGAGGCGCTTCGCCAGCTGGCTCAGAGCGAGGGGAGCACGCCCTACATCATGTTTCTGGCCGCATTCCAGTGTCTGCTGCACCGTTACACCGGCCAGGAGGACTTCGCCGTCGGCACCCCGATCGCCAATCGCAACCGCGTCGAAATCGAGGGCCTCATCGGGTTCTTCGTAAACACGCTTGTGCTGCGGGCAAACATGGCGGGGAATCCCACCTTCCGCGAGATCCTGCGGAGGACCCGCGAGGCGGCACTGGGGGCGTTCGCCCATCAGGACCTGCCTTTCGAGAAGATCGTGGAAGAGCTCAACCCCGAACGCCACACGAATCGCACGCCCCTCTTCCAGGTGATGTTTGCACTCCAGAACGTGCCCTCGTCCGAACTTCAGCTTGCGGGTCAGCGGATCAGCACCGTCGAGTTCGATCACGGTACGGCGATGTTCGACCTCACACTCTCGATTTTCGAGGCTCCGGGGAACTACAGGGGCGTTATTGAATTCAACACGGATCTGTTCGATCGGGACCGGATCGCCCGCATGCAGGGGCATTTCTGCACCATGCTCGAGGCGATCGCCGCCGATCCGGACCTCCGTGTCGGCACACTGCCGCTCCTGACCGGATCCGAACGCAGGCAGATTGTGGACGAGTGGAACGAGGCTCGGCTTGCCCATGCGGGGGGTCCGTGCGTTCATCAGCTGTTTGCAGCGCAGGCGGAGCGGACACCCCACGCCGTCGCGGTGATCGGCCGGGAAGGAGAAATGTCGTACGCCGAGCTCGACCGGCGCGCCAACCAGGTCGCGCATTACCTCCGGTCGCTGGGGGTCGGCCCCGAGGTCTGCGTCGGCATCCACCAGGTGAATTCGTTGGACCTCGTGGTTTCAATCCTCGGTACGCTCAAGGCGGGAGGAGCCTACGTCCCGCTCGATCCCGGCTATCCCAGGTCGCGCCTCGAGTTCATGATAGAGGACGCGAATATCGCAGTCCTGCTGTGCGATCCTGCACTGGCTGGTTCGTTGCCCGGGACGACGGCGCGCGTGAGCTGTCTCGACTCCGTGCGGGGGGTGATCCGCCAACAGCCCGAGAACTGTCCGAATTCCGTCGTCGGCCCGGAAAATCTCGCGTACGTGATCTATACGTCCGGCTCGACGGGCAGGCCCAAGGGCGTCATGATCTCCCATCGGGCGATCGGCCATCACACGCTGTGGATACGATCGGCCTTCTCCTGGAACGGAACCGATCGATTTGCTTTTCACACGCCCATCAGCTTCGACACCTTCGCTTGCGACCTCTACGCGCCCCTCTCGGTCGGCGCCCGAGTGGTGCTGCTTCCTCCTGAAGAGCGTCGGGACATGGCGGCTCTCGCACGACTCATCGAGGAACACGAGATTACGTCGCTGCAGGTCGTGCCTTCGATGTTGCCGCCGCTGCTGAACCAGCCGGAGTTCGGGAGGAAACGCGCGCTCAGGCTTGTCCTGTGCGGCGGCGAGGCACTGTTGCGCGAACAGGCCACCAGGTTCCACGCGCGTCTCGAAGCCCGGCTGTTCAACCTTTACGGGCCTACGGAAACCACCGTTGACGCCACCTGCCATCAAGTGCGCGCGGGCGATACGTCCGCCAATGTCCCGATTGGGAAACCGATCTCCATTACCAGGGTCTACATCCTCGACCGGTACATGAACCCCGTCCCCGTAGGCGTGCCCGGCGAAATCCACATCGGGGGCGTGAGTCTCGCGCGAGGATATCTGAGGCGTCCGGATCTGACGGCCGGCGTGTTTCTCCCCAACCCGTTCGGTAACGAGCCCGGGGAGAGGCTATACAGGAGCGGCGACCTTGCGCGCTATCGGGCTGACGGGGAAATCGAATTCCTCGGTCGAGTGGACGACCAGGTCAAGCTGAGAGGTTTCCGGATCGAACTTGGGGAGATCGAATCGTGCCTGACACAACATCAGGAAGTGGAGGCGGCAGCAGTGATCTGCCGCGAGGATCCCACCGGGGAGAAACGACTGGCTGCCTACATCGTCCCCCGGGGAGCAGCCGCGCCGGGGAAAAAGGAGCTTCGGGAATTCCTCAACCGCATGTTACCCGAGCATATGGTGCCGGCCGACTTTGTATTCATGGCTGGTTTCCCATGCCTGCCCAACGGCAAAATCGATCGCAAGTCTCTCCCGCTGCCTGAAGTTGATCGACTGTCCGAGACCGGGCAGTATGTCGCCCCCCGCACTCCGGATGAGGAGCGGGTGGCGAGGGTTTGGGCACAGGTGCTCGGCCTGGAACAGGTTGGAGTGTTCGATGATTTCTTCGAACTGGGAGGGCACTCTCTCCTTGCGACACGGGTGATTTTGCGGCTGAGAGAGGAATTCCAGACAGACCTGCCGCTGCGTGTGCTGTTCGACAACCCGACGGTGGCCGACCTGGTGGCCCAGATTGTCCAACAGGTCCAGTGAATTGGGGCACGGGTGGGAGGAGGAGCAAATGGCGACGCGACGCAGGCTGGGCAAGACGGACATCGAAGTGAGTCCGGTGGGGCTGGGCTGCTGGCAGTTTTCTGCCGGTCAGGGGCTGGTCGGGAAATTCTGGGAGGCGATACCGCAGTCGGCGGTGGACCGGGTGGTGGAAGCCTCGCTGGCGGGCGGCATCAATTGGTTCGATACCGCCGAGATGTACGGCAACGGCGCTTCGGAGCGCGCCCTGGCCGCGGCGCTCACCCACGCAGGCAAGAAAGACGGCGAGGTGGTGGTGACCACCAAGTGGTCGCCGCTGTTCCGCACCGCAGAGTCCATCAAGTCGACCATCCATCAGCGCCTGAGCTGCCTCGCCCCCTTCGGCGTCGATTTGCACCAGGTGCACAACCCGCTGGGATTCTCGTCGATCGAGGCCGAGATGCGCGCCATGGCGGAGCTGGTCGCGGACAAAAGGATCCGCGCGGTCGGCGTGAGCAATTTCAACGTTGCGCGCATGCGCCGGGCGCACGCGGCGCTGGCGAAGTACGGCGTTGCGCTGGCCTCGAACCAGGTGAAGTACAGCCTGCTCGACCGGCGCGTGGAGTTCGACGGCACCCTGGCGGCGGCCCGGGAACTGGGCGTCACCATCATCGCCTACTCGCCGCTGGAGCAGGGGCTGCTCACCGGCAAATACCACCAGGATCCGGATTACGTCAGAACGAGGCCCGGTCCGCGCAAGTGGATGGGCCGCTTCCGCGCCCAAGGCCTCCGGCGCAGCCGGCCCCTCGTCGAGGAGCTCGGCGTGATCGCGCGGGCGCATGGCGCAACCGCCGCGCAAGTCGCCCTCGCCTGGCTTTGCCAGTTCCACCAAGACTTGGTGGTCGCGATTCCAGGCGCCAGCCGAGTCGAGCAGGCCGTGGAAAACCGGGGTGCGCTAAGCCTGACCCTGTCTCCAGCCGCACTCGAAAAGCTAGATCAACTCTCGCGTGGGGACGCACCAATGTAACTCATATGTTATCAGTGCTTTGCCTGATTTTTGTCCTCGAAAAGTGGCCTTAAATTCGATTTTTGCCGCTCTTTTTTGCATTTAAGCAATCTCCTCCCGCAGCAAGCCCGTTGGGATGGCCGTTATTCCAGGGGAATGGCCCAAAAAATCGCAAATAAGGCCGCTTTTGGGGCACGAAATAGCGTTAAGTCACTCATCAATAAAGCACTTACTCGGGTCCGTCCCCGGTAGTAGAATTGACGAGGGGGGGAATCATGCAGAACTCAGAGGGTTCGAAGTTGGGTCGCCGTTCGTTTCTGATTTCAGCGATCGGCTCGAGTGCACTGTCCTATGCCCGCATCCCCGGAGCCAACGACCGGATCGCGCTTGGGCACATCGGGGTGGGAAGCCGCGGCACTGAGCTGCATATGATGGTGTCGCGCGTGAAGGACAAGCACAACGTGGAGACCGTCGCCGTCTGCGACCTCTGGAAAAACAACCGGGAGCGTGCGGCGGCAAGCACCGAGCGTTACTACGGACGCGCCCCGCGCGCCTTCCAGCACATGGAGGAACTGCTCGCATTGAAGGAGGTGGACGCCGTCATGATCGCCACCCCCGAGCATTCCCATTCACCCGTCCTGAAAGCGACGGCTGAAGCGGGAAAGGACGCCTACTGCGAGAAACCGATGGGGAACGTGCTCGCCGAAGTCAAAGCGGCCCGCGACGCGGTCAAGGAGCGCAAGCTCGTCGTGCAGGTCGGGACGCAGCACCGCAGCGAGCCCTACCAGCTCGCCGCGCGCGAAGTCGTGCGCAGCGGCGCTCTCGGAGACATAAGCAAGTATGAGATCGTCTGGAATTACAACGGCCCGCGTTGGCGCGGCCGCCCCGAGGTAAAGCAGATCCGCGAGCAGGATACCGACTGGAGGAAGTGGCTGATGACCAAGCCGCCGCGCCCCTTCGACCCGCAGCTGTATTTCGAGTTCCGCCTCTACCGCGATTTCTCCAGCGGCATCCCCGACCAGTGGATGAGCCACGGCATCGATCTCGTCCACTTCTTCCTGAACGAAGTGCCGCCCCGCTCGGTTGTCGCCCAGGGCGGCGTGTTCGCATGGCACGACGGCCGCGAGAACCCCGACACGTTTCAGGCCCTCGTCGAATACCCTTCCTTCCTGGCCAGCTTTTCGACCAGTTTCGGCAACGATTGCGACAGCTTCTCGCGGATCATGGGGAAGAAGGCGACGCTCGTCAACATCGGCGGCGAGGGGAGCCCCCGCTGGAAGGTGGTCGAGGAAAAGGGAAATCACGAAAGCAACCCCTACATCCAGCGTACCGAGAAATGGGTCACGCTTCCCGGCGACGACAAGCCCGGCCCGATCAACATCGGCGACGAGGACCTGTCCCATCTGACCAACTGGTTCGACTGCCTGCGCAGCCGGAACGCGAAGACCAACGCGACCGTCGACACCGGCTTCATGCATTCGGTCGCCTGCATCATGGCCACCCAATCCTACTGGCAGGGCAAGCGCCTGTATTACGATCCCAGGACCGAGCAGATAAAGGACAGTGCACCCGCGACGGCATAACCCGCGCGGGGCGGCGGCCGGGCCCGAAGCCGGGCGGGCGCTTCAACTCCTTGGACGCGCGGATCGTTATTGATTGAGTGCGGCAATGTGGTGCGCCAGAATGGCGCGCCACTCGTCGAGCGTGTGGCCGGCCACGGCGCGACGGCGGCGCAGCGGGTCCCCGTAATCCTCCCGGGAGATATACGGAAGCGCCGCCCCGAGCAGGGATGCCAGATCCGCCTGTGCCGCCGCGACCTCAGGTCCTGTGCGCCCGGTCCGCGTCGCCGTCTCGATCCGTTCCCTGAGGGTTGCGACGTACAGGTAATCCCCGATTCCCGCGGTCAGCCTCTCGAAGGCGGGCGTTTCGATCGGCCCGTCCGGGCCGGGCAGCGTCACGCCTGACCGGTTGTACGGATGAAACCGCTGAAACGGGAGCAGGTCCCAGCCGAAGTGCCACTGCCAGAAGCCGTACGAGCTCGACGCCGCGATCTGGATCCCGAAATCGTACCGGTCGGGGATGCCGTTGAAGTACCACAGCCGCGGCTTCCCCCTCTTGCGGGCGGCCTCGATAATCCCCGCCGATTGATCCCAAGGATGGGTGGCGACGCAGTCGAAATGATCGAGCAACGGCAGGTAGTCTACGCCGTCCTCCTTGTCCCGCATCGGGTCGATGAAGATCTTCGCGCCCGGCACGCCTTCGCGCACCAGCCGCGCATAGCGGATCGTGTCCTGCAGGTTCCGGTTCCACTGGTTGATGTTGCGCTCCCGCGGCTCATCCGCAAGGTACAGCAGCACTGGCAGGCCGCGCTTCCGAAAGAAATCGTGGATCTTCCCGGCCGCGTCGACATACCTCCTGATGAACAGCGGCGAGAATTCCCCGGTCAAGTCGCCGTCGGGCAGAGGCGCGGAGATTTCTTCGGGCTCGTGAAAGTCGCCGTAACGTGTTTCCCTCATCAGCCGCCGTGCCACCTCCAGCAGCAGAAGGATGATTCCAGGCCTCCGGGCATCGCAGAGACCCGCTTCCTTTGCCGCGCGGGCTTCTTCCTCCAGCAGGCTGAAGTCCAGGATCGTGCGTCCACCTTCGACGCCCTTCACGATCGGTGCGGTGAACATGTAGGACGTCAGCCCGTGCGCCTTCATCACGCGGGCCTCCGCACGCAGCACGCGGCGGAGATCCTCAATCTTGCCGGGCAGGAAGTATCGAAGCGAATAGCCGAGGTTATACGGGCTGGACCGGAAGAAACCATACGAGACCGGGTGCTCGGCAGTGAGGGAGAACGGATGAATCGTGATCTCCACGGGCAGCTCGGCCGACCCCCCCGTGCCGGTTGCGACCTGCAGGCGGCCCCTATACAGGCCCGGAACCGCGTCGGGAGCCGGCGCAAGGGTGATCCAATGGGTCACATTCACGCCGCCGGGCGACGGTATCTTTTGCGCCGGGAGCAGGCATCCTTCCCTGAGTTCCGCCGGCCAGTCCGTCCACATGTATTTAAGGACTCGCAGCATCAAGGCGCTGCGCGGAAGAACGGCGCCGCCGTCGGTCCTGAATTCCGAGAGGGCCGCCTCCACGGATGCCAGGGGCCCGATCGGCGTAACCGTGACCGCGGCATGCCCGAAATCGCCTCGGGCCGCGGCCAACCGGAGCACGCCGGGATCGAGTTCGGCGGCCCGGGGCAGGTCGTACGGGCCGATTTCCTCGTTGAAGTCCCTGTTCCACAGGAGAAACCCGCGGAGCCGAGCCGTTTCCGACGCTGAAGGCGCAGCGTTCCGAGGTTGCGGCGGGCGCAGGTGGGAGAGGAAATCGCTCTCCCGGACCTTATCGACCGCGGCCGCAGCGGATTCGAAATCCCTCCCTTCGGGGGCGATGAGGAGACCGAAGACGCAGAGGACACCTCCCCACGTGAACTCGGCGTGGCCGGCACTCACCTCGAAGGAGAAGTCGTACGACTGCCACGCTTCCGCGACCGACTTGCGGTAGGTATCCTCTCCGGGCGCATACCAGTCGTTCATGCCGCGGAAATACTCCGCTTCGGTGTAGTACGCGGCCTGGTCGACCTTTCTCGACGCGACCTGCCGGCCGTCGACTGCCAGCGTAAAGGAAAGGACGGCCAGGAGCTTGCTGCTGTAGTTTCCGCCATAGAACCGCGCCCTGTACCGCCCAGCCGGCAGGTCAACCCGGAAGCTCGCCTTGCCGCCGCCGAGGTCGGACCAGATCCAGTCGGAGGTCAGACGCTCCGGCCTCTGGAGAGCCCAAGCCTGCGTCCTTGCCGGTATCGTGGTCCATCCATAGCCGCGGAAGCCGGCGTAGGCCGCCTTATCGGTCGCAGGCTTTGCGCCCGGTATCAGGGCCGAACCGACAGGGCCGAAGTCGAACAGCACGGTCCCTTTGCCCGCCCCGACTGCGGATCTTTCATCCCCCGCGAGCACGAAGTTGTAGAGCCAGACGTCGCGTTCGAATTTCTCGGCACTGCGGATCTGCATCAAAACCGAGCGGATGCGGACCAGATCGACGGAGCGCCCCGCGCCCGTCCTCAACTCGTCCAGCGGGATCTCAAAGACGTTCCGGGCGCGGGAGAGCCAGATTTCAGGGGATGTGTAGCTTATCCCAGTTTCGTCCTTGATCGTGAGCACTACCGGGATCATGAATTCCGCCCCGTTGACCACCGTGAACAGGAGCCGTCGAAACCCGGTCCAGTTCGTCGGCATCCCTGCCTGCGGCGTGAACTCGAGGGAGCTGTAGCCCTCGCCGGGGAGGAGGACAAGGTGGAGCGCACCGGCCGGGACGGCGGGAAGTTCGACCTCGGGTCGCTCGATCGCGGCCCCATCGGCCGAGGTCCTCGACCATGCGGCCCGGCACCCGGTCACGCCTATCGACCCGACGACCCCCGCATCCTGAAACGTGCACACAAACCTTCCGGGCGGCCTTTCCGCGCCTGCGGGCATTGCCGACACCAGCATCAAGCTCAACAGCGCGACGACGCGGATCATAGGGACTCCGTCTCTTTTCCGCCCGCTTGAGACTTTCCGGGTCTTTTCCGGCGAATTGCGGGGGCCAGGCAGGATTTCACGGGTTACCTGCAGCGGGCCCACAGAAACAGGCGCACCCGGTCCTCGGTCAATTGCAGGCCCAGGCCAGGCCGGTCTGTAACTGGGATGAAGCCGTTCCTGAGCTCGAGCTCAGGTGCGTGATCGACGATCTGGAAATGCTCCGGCACCCGGTACGGATACAGTTCCTGGATGATGAAGTTCGAGATGCCGGCATGTTGTCTCGCTTTCGTCCTCGAAAAGTGGCCTTAAATCCAATTTTTGCCCCTGTTTTTTCGGTTTAAGGTCGCCGGGAAACGCATTTGAGATCGCGGCTATTTCAATAAAATAGCACCAAAAATCGCAAAAGGCGCCCGCGTTGTTTCCGGACGCCCTGTTCACGGAGTTCCCGATCACGGTGCAACAAAACCAAACGCGGTCGGTATGGGTGACGATCCATGTGCCGACGGGCCAAGAACCGGGCGAGTACAGGGGCGAACTGAGGCTGCGGCAGGGCACGGAGACGTTGGCGACCGTCCCGTACACCCTGGTGGTTCACAAAGCCACGGTTTCGAGGCCGATCCCGCTGGCGATCAATAACTACTTGAATCTCGGCGATCGTCACCTCGAGCAGTTTCACAGCTGCACGCGCGGATCAGGGCCGTGGTGGGACCTGATCGCGAGTTACGCGCGCTTCTGGGCCGACTACTACCAGACTTCCATCAGCGCAAATGCGGTCTCGCTCACAAAGCCAGCAGCTATCGGGCGGGGGATTGAGTTACAGCTTCAGCGACTTTGAACGGTACGTCGAAACGTGGGAGGCCGCTGGAGTGAAGGGCCAGATCGACGGCGGGAACCTCATGGAACGGCAGCGGCGGCGGGACGCCACCATCATGACCGAGGCCTGGCTGGTCGAGGGCGGCAAACCGGTCCGGCGCAGCATCCCGTGGAACGACCCGCGGGCTCAGCAGTTCCTGAACACCTTCCTGCCCGCGCTCTCCGCGCGGCTCCAGGAACTCGGCTGGACGAACAAGTACATCCAGGGAATCATGGACGAGCCGAACCAGTGGGAGATCCCGGCGTTCCTCGACACTGCCGCCAAGGTCCGGAAGCTCCTGCCGGGCGTCCGGACAATCGAACCGGTCGGGCTGCGCCAGGACGTCGGCTTCATGAAGAAAACGGTGGACATATGGGTGCCTCTGCTCGGCACGTTCGACGAGAAGCTTGACCTCCTTCAACGACACATCAACGAGGACAAGGGCGAGATCTGGTTTTACACATGCCTGTCGCCGCGGGGGAAATATCCCAACCGCTTCGTCGATACCTCACTGACGAAGGTGCGGCTGCTGCATTGGATCAACTACAAGTGGAACTTCACCGGCTTCCTGCACTGGGGCGGTAACTTCTGGGGGCCGGAGCCGCTCAAGGACACACAACCCGTCATCAACGAGGGGCGGACGTACCTGCCTCCGGGTGACGCGTTCATCACCTACCCTGCCCGCATGGGCCTCTACAGTTCAATCCGGCTGGAGCAGATGCGGGAGGGCATCGAGGACTACGCGCTGCTCAAGGAACTCGACAGGAAGGACAGAGCACTGGCCCAGAAGATCGCGGGTGAAGCGGTAAGGACGTTCGTCGATTACGTGCGCGGGGCCAAGGAGTTCCGGGCAATCCAGCAGAAGCTGCTGGAGGCGCCGTAGCGGGTTGGGCAGATCGTAAAGAAGACAGTGCCCCCTCCATCTCATTCCCCCGACTGAGTGTCTCTGATGAAGTGTGGGATGGATTCGGGTATGGGGAGAGCCAGCTCGATGAAGCCGGAATACCTGCCATCCTTGTACCAGGGCGACTGGTAAATCAGCTTCCTGCTGCCTGCTTTTTCGATCGAATAGATGTTTGGAACCCCCGATGCCAGCAAGGCCGCCAACTTCGTCCGGGCCGGTTCGGGGTGGCAATCGAGCACGTTGGTGCCGATCAGGGCGGATCCGCCATCTTTGGCAAAAGTGTCACATGCCTTCTCGTTCATCCCCAGTAGTATCCCCTCCGGATCACACACCGTGATCGCGGCCGGGAATTCGCCAATCCAGGCTGCATCGTTCATCGATCCCTTTCTCACGCTGCCTTGAGTAGTCAATTACATAAATACGATAGCGTCTTTTCGGACGCAGATCCACGCGGATCAAAGACAGAGGCGTTGACTGGGGAAGCCCGTGTCCTGCTTTTGTCTTTCGTGGCCGGACCAGACGCCGATAGATCGAAGCTCCCCGCGCTTTCTTGAGTACTTGGCAGAAGCCAGAACGCGGATTTCCGCGGATTTGAAGGGTTCACGCGGATCGGCCGCGCCGGGCGCGGCCTGTCACCAATGTCTCTGTTGTTAATTTGCGTGGATCCTCGTCCATCCGCGTCCGAAAAATTCGGGCGGAGTGCTATCGCGATGCTTCGCTTCTGACGTGTTGGTTGCGGGGAGTTACCGACGTCGAAAGCGCCAGGACCCGTTCCAGGCTGCCGAAGCGCAGAAACAAACGGTCGAACACGTGCAGGTGAAGTCGTGCAAGAAGCCACCCGGCGGAGCTCATCCCGATGCCCACGAGCACGGACTGCAGCGTCTTGCGGTACCGGATGGCTTTGACCAGCGGACCCCACCCCGCAGCGCCGGCCGCCGCACACACCAGCATCGTCAAGAGCGCTCCCACCGTCAGCGAAAACGCAGTCGCAGCCCGAAGCCGATAGGCATAGAAGAGGCCGATCGTCAGCAGACCCACGATGGCGGCGCCACCGACAAGCTGTAGTGACCTCGACAGCGCCCAGATTTTGAAGGCGAGCTTATCTGCAACCTCGAGCTGCCGCTGCAGCGCCGTATCGGCCCGTGGCTGAACCATCAGTGGTTCAATCTGCAGAAACTTCCACGGCACACGATCGGCAGGCTGCAACCGGAAGCCGAGGATTGGCTCGCGGAGCGAGTACTCGGTCATCAGGTACCCGCTCGTCATGAGTGCATACGCCTCCACCTCGGAAAAGGAGTCCAGGTCGGTTCGAATAGCCGCGAGCCGGCGTTGCACATCCCTGTGGATCCCGTAAGGGCAAACCGGATCGTGGCGTGGCGGGTCGGAACGATCCTGGCACTCGATCCAGTCGACCGCCTCCGCTCCGAGGTCCTGTTTCAGGTGCACGAACATCAGGCCCCTCAATAGCCCGGCGCGACGGCGTGCCTCCAGTTCGCGGAACTGCGTGCTTCTCAGGCGCGCCTGCAAAATGCTGTTGGATCGAAGCGGCACGCCCAGCAGGCCCGTACTCGGGGCGTCCTGCGAGTCCATCTGACCGCTGGCGTCACTCAGCAGGAGCACGTTACAGCCCTGTTCGAGAAGGGCCGCGACACCCTGGTTGTCGTGCACGCCGCCATCCACGAGGCGGACGATCAAAGATCGGCCATCACGTTCGTAAAGGCCATTCAGGGACAGGGGTTCAAAGATACCCGGCACACAGGCTGATGCCGCGACGGCATATCCCAGCCGGATGCCTTGCCGGCCCGGTGGCATCTGATCGTAATACATGCGTCGCAGGCGATAGTTGGAGTCGATTTTGGCATCCGCCCCCCCGGGCGGCTCGCCCATCCAGGAGGCCGTGAACTGCCAGTTGTGCCCGGTGTTTAGGGAGGTCGCATTCAGCACCAGGATGGGCACCTTCGCCGACCGCTTCCAGTTATTGTCCTTGGGCACGAAGTTCTCGTCCCCTTTTGGCCTGATGAACAACCGGTCAAGCCACCTCTTGCCGGTCTCGCCGTCCTGAACCCGTGAGTAGATCTCGGACTCGTAAAGCTCGCCGGCCCGCAGGGTGCGGGAGTAACCCGGCAGGAAGACCATTTTGACGTTGGTCAGCCACTCGGCGGCGATCCGAGTACGGACATTCCGCTGTACGCCGGCCAGAAAGTCTTGCGCTACCCGGCCCACCATATCGATGTAGTCCTCCCTCGTGATCTCCGGGTCTGTCTTGGTCTGCAGGAGATGGCGGACCTCGAGATAATAGTGAGCGCCAACGATGGATCCTCCCGACACGCACGAAAGGTACTCGACGGTCCGCAAGAGGTCGAGTTCCGCCAACTTGGCGAGGACTCCTATGTGATAGAGCGAGGCGCGGAACCCGCCGCCACTCAAAGCCAGGCCGACCTTGCCCTGCATGACCGATGTGACCGCGGCGTAGTTGCCGCCCAGGAACTCACGCAGCACACGTTCACCTTCAAGACTCGTCTGCTGGTTCCTGGTTTCGCGGGCCTTCCGCTGCAATCGAAGCAGTGTGGCGATCTGACGTGCGGTGGTTTCCCACTCCCAGTCGCACACCTCGGGGAGCCGGGCGGCCTGCTGGAGCCACAGGCCTGATTGCGCGAAGTTCTCCAGCCCGAAATACGCCTCCCCGAGCGTCGCCAGAAACCACCATTCCTGCGCAAGCCAGTCCCTGCCCGGCTGCTCGGGCAGAGGGGGCAGGACCTTGACGATCTCTTCGCGGATGGCGCGCGACTGCTGGCGGCGCTCCTGGGCCAGAGTACTGGAGGATGCGGCAGCGCGAGCCCCCGATTCGGCTGAATCGGCGAGGAGGTCGAGCACGAAGGCGGCGTTGATTGCAGTGTACCCGTAATCGCCGACCACACCCTGTCTGTAACCGCGCATGTAGTAGGCCAATGACGTCTCGAGATGGTCATCCAGCCCGGTCAGCTCCCACTTGCGCTTGTAGATCGCGCCTGCCTGGCCGAGCGTCTCCTGGTTCGTGGACGTCCCGAGTGGATCTGCGGCGTTGAGGATGCCCAGTGCGCGGTCAAAGCGGTCGTCCGTGGCTCGCGCAGGGCCGTAGGGAGTGCGGCTCAGACCCGGGTCGGCGGGCAGGTCGGGATCCTTGTAGGTACAGAGTGCGCGCTGCTGCGCGAACTTGAGACGCTGCTCCCGGTCGGGATGCTGTTGGATTTCGGGGGAATTGGCATGACGGTCCAGGATCTTACGCGCCAGGCCGAACTTGCGTTCCTTCTTGAGCGCAAAAACAAGTTCGAGCAACGCGCCCGGCTGAATGCTCCTGCCGGCGAGTATGGACTCTGCTTCTCGAACCGCCTCGCTCGTGCCGAGTGTGCGGGACTGTTGGATCGGACCTGATGTCATGGCATGCATCCTCCAGCGCCACTCGGTTTGAAGCAGAACGTTCCTCAACGACCCGAGCTGGCGCGCAGGGAGCGCTCCACGTCCAGTGCCCACCCGACTGATTGTCCGCGTCGTTCGCGGGTTTCTGTGATGAGGTGCAGGTTACGGGCTGTGGTCTCGGGTTCCCAAACTTCCCGCACCGCGGCAAGAGCATTGGCCAGCGCATCGTCGGCGGTTGCCTGGTCGTTCGCCAGCACCGCCAGTTCCAGCCGCGTCGCGTGGTCCCAGTAATCCGGCTTGCCCGCAGCGATCCGGCGTTCGACCGCGTATGAAACGACGGGGATGATCCGCAGCCGTCGTTCATCGGGCGGATCGCGCAGTTCCATGAGCGTTACGGCGTTGATGCCGGGATAGGCGTCGCGCCAGTCGGCCTCGAATCCCTTCAGATAGGCGTCAATCGCCTTGTTCAACAATCCGCGTGCAAGGGCGTTTTCACCGGCCTTGGCTGCTTCCTCCCAACGGTCTTTGTAGACCCGCCCGAGGATGCCATAGGTTTCGCTGCTCGGTCCACGTTGACCGAGCAGGTCCAACAGCACCCGTTCTGCCTCGTCCCCGCGATTGGCCCGATTCAACGCCAATCCCAGTTGTTCGCGCACCATGACCGTCGCCGCCAGCGGAGGAGTCATTTTCGGCACCAGCTCGATCATGTCGGACCACGCCTTCACAGCCCGATAGGACAGGAAGAGATCGATGACAACACCGGCCTCGGCATCAGCGAGGTCGGTGATTTCCTCCTCGATCTCATGGAGGGCGTCGCGCCCCCGCTTCCTTGCCCCGGCCAGCTTTGCTCGAAGCTGCTCCGCATAGGTGACGCGTTCCCGAAAAACATCCGTCTTCAGCCGCTGAATGTCGGGGAATCCATCCAACAGCTGGTAGACGGGGCTGTCGATTGGGTAGTGCCGTGCCCCTTCCAGCCGTTTGACTATCCTGAATCGGTCGTCGTCGACATTCGCGGGCTTGCCATTCGCTCCCAGCCTGTAGGGAACCGCACGGAGCGGACCCACATCGAAAGGGAGTTGGCCCGAACCCTCGGCGAAGATCAGGACCGTGCTGGCCGGCCGAACGGCGTGTCGGAGCCCGAGCTCGTAGAACACGTTCGCGTTCGCGGTGGTGAGATCCGCCACGGCATATTCGCAGAGGATGAGCCGCTCGAACATCGGCTTGTGGATCATCCCGCCGGCCTGCTCCTCGTCGGCACGCAGCGGTTCCAGCGAGGCTTCCCGGATCGCGGGAGCGATCAACTCGTTGAAGACGGCGTCGAACTGGATCGGCATCCCGCCACTACCCGGTTTAGTGCCAAACGGCATTAAAACGAAGCAGAGAGGCTTCATGGTTTGGTTTCTCCCGCAAACTGAGCTTCGGCCCACCAGAGGTCGGGCCACAGTTCTTCGCAAGAAAGGAAATAGAGCTGCGTCGACAGGCGGCCTTTCATTGAGGCCCGGTTTCGTTCGTCCGGCCCGTGAGAGCCACCGCCGGTAAGATCAAGTCTGAACGTACTCTAGGTCCAGATTGGTGGTCACCGTCAAGCGAAATTAGCGTGTGGCGGGCACATTCCTGGGTGGTGCTGGTCACCGGCTAACACGGCGGAACGCGGATTTCATCGAATCTCACGGATTCACGGATCCGAATCCGCGTCCTTATCATATTTCTGAACTTCCTCGAGCGTCGTTTTGAGCTATGATTCTCGTCATATAGCCGGGGAGAGTGACCCCGAATCGGGAAGCAGCGAATCCTGTCCCAGACGGTGGTTTACTTGTCCCCCCCTTTCCTCTCCGCTGGCGCCATGTTGCGGATGGCCGGTCCAGGCCACCCGGTGTCGAGCTTTGCAGACGCGGGGCCCTCACGATGCTGATCAAGAAGATATTCCTGGCCTCCTCCTCGGAGCTCAAGGAGGACCGCACGCAGTTCGAGCTCCTCATCAATCGCAAGAACAAGGAGTGGGTCGGTAAGGGCGTTTTCCTGGAGCTTCTGGTCTGGGAAGACTTCCTCGACGCCGTCTCGAAAACCCGCCTGCAGGATGAATACAACAAGGCCATCCGGGACTGCGACCTTTTCGTGATGCTGTTCTTTACCAAGGTCGGGAAATACACCGAGGAGGAGTTCGAGGCTGCGTTTGGCCAGTTCAAGGCCACCAACAGGCCCTTCATCTTCACCTATTTCAAGGACGCGGAGGTCAGCCTTGGCAGTGCGAACAAAAAGGACATGCTCAGCCTGTTCGCCTTCCAGGAGAAGCTGGACGCCCTGGGACACTTCTACACTCGATACGAGAACATCGACGCGCTGAAGCTTCACTTCACCCAGCAGCTGGACAAGCTCGCCGCGAGCGGGTTTATCGAGTTCGGGGCTGACAAGGCGGGAGGCAAAGCGCCTGGCGCGCCCTACCAGGCACCTCCCCCCGCGGCCGACCATGTCGCACGACCCGCGGAACTGGCGGATCTCAAGCGGCATCTCCTCGGCAAGAATGGGGAACTGCTCCCGAGCACGATCGGGTTGCACGGCTTCGGCGGGGCCGGCAAGACTACGCTGGCGCGTCTTCTTTGCGCCGATGCCGCGGTTCGGCAGGCATGTCGGGACGGCATTCTGTGGGTGCCGCTGGGAAAGAACCCTCCGGAGCCGCGTGCGCAGATGGCAGATCTCGTCTCGGCCTTAACCGGTGATTGCAGCGGGTGTACCACGCTTCCGGGTGCGCGGGCACGATTGCAGGCCGCACTGTCTAATAAAAACATCCTCCTCGTCCTGGATGACGTCTGGGATGAGGCCCAGGTCCGTGACGTCGTCGAAGCCAGCACCGGCTGCGCCCGGCTCATCACCACCCGCAACACGTTCACGCTGCCTTTCGAAGCGATCCTGATCGACGTGGGAACGATGCAGGACGAGGAGGCGGGACGCCTGCTTGCAGCCGGACTGCCGCAAGGTCAGGACGCGCGGCTCTCGGATCTCGCTCGCAAACTCGGATGCTGGCCGGTGCTGCTGCGTCTGGCCAACCGCACCCTGCGCCAGCGCATTTTGGGCCAGCGGACGTCGCTCCCCAAGGCGCTGGATGCGGTCGAGAGCGACCTGGCGCGCAAGGGCATTCTCGCTTTCGATCCCACACGCGACGCGGCCGAGCGGGACCAGGCGGTCGCGGCAACCGTCGAAGCGAGTCTGGAACTTCTGGACCCCGCAGAGCGCCGACGCTATCTCGAGTTGGCACTCTTTCCGCAGGACATCCCCATCCCGCTGCGACGTGTCGCGGAGCTTTGGGAGCTCTCGGGTGGGATCACTTTTGAACAGGCCGAAGACCTCGTAACCACGCGACTCGATCCCCTGTCGCTGGTCGAATATAACGGGGAGGCCGGTACGATTCAGCTGCACGACGTTCTGCGTCGGTACGTCTCGGCCAAGCTGCCGGACAAGGCAACTCTGCACCTGCGTCTGGTCGAGCGGTGGGGCGACCGTCCCGCGCATGACGACCTCTATGGGTGGCGCTGGATCGCATTTCACCGCGCGCAGGCCGCCCTGGCGAGCGATCAACCTGCGCGCCACGCCCTGACCGAGCGGTTGGTGGGGCTTGTGACGGATGAGCAGTGGCAGAAAGTGCACGAAGACACGCTCACGGATCCTCCCGCCCTGAGGGATGCGCTCGCGGTCGCGCTCGAGGCGGCCATCGCAGACGACGTGCCGCTGGGAGTCCCGCTGGTGGTCCGGGTGGCGGACGCCCTCGTCGGTTTCCAGCGCGATCATTCCCGCCCGGAACCCGTGTTCGACCTCGCGCGGCGGGGTGATCTTGGCGGTGCCCGTCGCCGCAGCGCGCTGTTCTCCATCGACGAGCACTGGCGCCAACTGCTGATGCTCGCCGCGGCGTGGCTCGCGCCGCTCGATTGCCGCGACAGCGCGCGCAAGCTGGTGGACGAGATCCAGGCCGAGCTCGCACCGCACCAGGCCCTGCGCGACCTGTGCCGCTGGATTCGCGCCGATCTTTGGGGCGAGCCCGCGCCGGCTTTCCCCTTCCTGGTTCCCCCCGACAAAGCCGACGAGGCGCTGATCGAGGAGTTGCTCAAACGCGTCGGCGGAGGTCAATACAGCCGGGAGCTCATCGTAAGCCGGGGACTCGATCCGAACGTCGCGGACCCGGACACGCCTCCGCCGGCGGAGGGGCTCTACCGCCAGCCGGTGCTGGGCGGAACCAGCGCCAACGAGAAGGAAGAGCGGACCACCACGCGCTATCTTGCCGAGCTGGACGGTCCCTACCTGGTAGCCTACGCGGCGCGCGATCCGGCGAACGGAAGGGAGGCTCTCGAACGGTACCTCAGTGTCTACACGAACTACAGCTATCCCGAGTACCGATTCAGTACCCTGTGGCTGCTCCTGGGCTACATTGTCCAGCTGCCGCGGACCGACGGCGGCCAGTGGGTCCGGGAGTGCGTCCTGCGGATTCTCACCTCGGCCTTGAGTGGCGGAAGCGTCGAATTCGAGAAGGGGTTGCCCATTGCCGCTACCGCCCTGCGCGCCCGCGCCGGGGACCAGGGCGCGTGGAAAACGCTCACCGAACAGGCTCGTCGGCTGATGGACGAGGCCGCTCGACTGAAGCCGGGACGCGACCGCGGGGGCAGCGACATCTGGGCACACCAGAAGCGGCTGATGCTCGCAACCGCTCAGGCGCTCGGGTGGCTGGTGGGCGAAAAAACTCTGGCGGGCCAAGTCCTGCACGACGCGTTCGGTCTGGCCGATTCGGGTTTTGCCGGGTACCAGGCGCCGGCCTGCCTCGCACTGGCGGAGGCCGTTCTGGTGTGCCGGCGAAACGACCCCGAAGGGGCGGGAGAGATCGAGCAGGCACTGGAGTGGGCACAGCGGGCCGCGCACAACGTGCAGGACCCGACCTTTTGCGCGCGAATGACGGCCCGCGTCAACGCGATGCGGCGAGGCTGGTCGCAAGGCTTCGACCCGGTCGCGGGGGCGCGGCGCCTGGCAGAAGCCGCCCACGCACCGGAGTTCGCCGCGCTGCACCGCGTCGGCCATCAATACACCGGTCGCAGGCCGGATGCACTGCCCCTTCCACCGTGGGCATTCGATGACGGGACCTTCGACGGGTTGCAGCGGCTCTATCAGCGTCCGAAAGCTGATTTCCTGCGTCTCAACATCGGCGCGAACGAGCCGTTCAAGAAGGACAGCAAACTGATCGTGCGTGAGGTGGCGGTGCCCGATCCGGGCTTCGTGCCGCATCTGGCCGCGAGACTTGCGGCCGAGGTGCTCGCTCAGGCAATCGACGTGCCCCTGTCGGCCGAGCGTCTGCAATTGCTGCGCTTGCTCGTGCCCTATGCCATACCGAGCCCAACGGCGCTCGATGCCGTGCTGACGCGGCTGGTGCTTGCGCAGGGCCGCCGCGCGGCGCCCGCAGGTCCCGCCGAGGTGGAAGCACTCGATGCCGTCATCGCGCGGCGCACGGCGACCAAGTCCGACGCGCCGGCAAGCGAGCTTCTTGCCGGGCGCTTGCCCGCCTGATGCCTCTGCATTTGGGGACGCGGATCGTCTTTTCGGCAGAATGACTTCGAGGTTCTTTGAGGTCTTGGAGGTAAGTTCCTTAGCCCACCTCCAAGACTCCAAGACCTCAAAGAATCTCCAAGTGCGTTTGCGGCTCTGCCGCGCCGTGTTGTTCTGCGGTCGTTACCGTTTGCCGCGGGTACTTTTATGTGCAATGAGCATGAAAAACAGCAGGCCGGGTGTCCCAACCCATGAGTGACATCTTTCTGAGCTATGCTTCCGCGGACCGTGACAGGGTTCGCCCTCTGGTCGCCTGGCTCCAAGGCAGAGGCTGGTCGGTGTGGTGGGACCGCACTATCGTTCCAGGCCAGACATGGGATGAGGTTCTTGCCGTGGCGCTGGCAGACTCCCGTTGCGTACTCGCGGTCTGGAGCCGGGCTTCTGTTAATTCCGACTGGGTGCGCATCGAAGCCTCCGACGGCAAGGAGCGGGAAATCCTGGTGCCCATCCTCATCGACGACATCGCCCTCCCGCTTGCCTTCCGACTTGTCCAGGCAGCCTCGCTGGTCGGCTGGAACGGCGAAGAGAATCACCCTGCCCTGACCCAGGTCGCTCTCGGCATCAGCGCGATCCTGAACGACACGCGTCCAAAGGAGAGCGCCCTGATTCGACCTGCGCCAGCCGCTCACATCGAACCGCGTGTTCTGGACGCCGCCATCTGCCGCCACCTTCCAGTCCATGAGCCGGCCGACTTGATCGCCATGGTTCGCCGCGAGGCCTCGGGGGGGCTTCGAGCAATCCTCGAATTCGATGAGGAATATGCCATGTCGCCTTCCGACGTGGCCTCCAAGCCCTTCGAGCTCGAATTCCCGCTCGATCCGGCGGGCAAGCCGTTGGGCGCAGAGCTCCTGCTCCGCATCAAGGCCCCGGATTTCGAGCCTCCGTCCCAGGAGAAGAAACTTCGGGTTCCGCCGGGCCGCGACTCCGTCGTGTGCGCCTTCCTTCTGACCCCACAGGTTCAGGGGAACCTGCTCGTTCAGCTGGAGGTCCTCCAGGGCGAATCGTCTGTAGCCTCGCGCCTGCTTCGCCCAACCGGGATTCCTTCGGACCGTCCCGTCGCCCGGCGCGCCGGGATGGTCGTGTCGATGCCATTGCCGGTCTCCGTCCACGATCTGGACCGCACGGCCGTGCCCTACGGACCTCCGCCGGCCGGCAGCCGTCCCATCGAGAGGGAGAAACCCGTGGGAAGCGCGCCGGAACAGCGCCGTCCCGCTGCGCCGGCACCTCGTCACCCGGAATCAGGGGAATCTGATGATACGGTTTCGTTCCCGAGGCGTCGTCCCCGCTCACATTCTTACATGAGACTGGGCACCATTGCCGCCGCACTGTTCGTTTGTGTGACGGCCACTTACCTGTTCTATCTGCCGAGGGCAGCCCCGCCTGGGATGGTGCGGCCGACTCCGCCCGACGCCGCGCCAGTTATTCCGCCCGTGACGACTCCGCCGTCCACGCCGGCGAAGCCAATGCGCGTCGAAGCAGACGTGCAGGCATCCAAGCTGGTCAGGAGAGTCGCCCCGGCCTATCCCGAGGCGGCGAGGCGGAGTCGCGCGCACGGCGAGGTTGTGCTGTCGATACACGTGGACCAGGCGGGAAACGTCTCCGAAGTGAGTGTGCTGAGCGGGCACCCGCTGCTGCGTGATGCCGCAGTCGAGGCAGTGCGTCGATGGAAGTACTCACCAACTCTGTTGAAGGGAGAGCCGGTTCCTGTTACAACCACAGTAACGGTGACACTCGAACCTCACGACTGAATGTCAGCGGCTCGGGGCTCCGCAATACCTCGGCTCTGCCAGACTTTTCCAGGACAAGACTATGGCGTTTCACATCCGCTGTTCCGCCCTTTTGTTTCTGCTTTGTGCTTTCCCGCTTTTTGCCCAGGACGCAGCGGTCTCATGTGCTCCCGCAGTTGTCGGGAACCGTGACGGCAACTACATCCTGCCGGGATCGCTGGGCGACGTAGCCTACGCCGAAGGCGTGACCCTGGACGCTTACGCCCCGGCGGGTGGACCGCGCCCTGCGGCATTGGTGATCCACGGCAGCCGGGGAAACAAGCGAGGCTTCGTCACGCGCCTGTACGAGCATCTGGACAAGGCAGGGTATGCCTGGTTTGCGCCAAACTTCCGCAACGAGGCAGATGTGGCATCGGCTCTGCGTTATGTCAGCTGCCCGGGAAGGTTCAACATCAGTAAACGGATTATTCTGGTGGGCGAAGACACGGGAGCGCTGACGGCGCTCAAGCTCGCTTCCGACGGGGGAGTTGCAGGTGTGGTGACCGTGGGGGCCAGGCTTGACGATGACTCGGCGCGGCCTGAGGTGCCGGTGCTGATGATCCAGGGCTCGGAAGACAAGGAGTGGTCGTTGGCGCAGGCGGAGGGGTACTGCGGGCGGCTCAAAAACTGTAGGTTGTACGTGCAGAAAGGAGCGCAGCACACGTTTGAGAACTGGCTGCCGGCCCAGTGGGATTACCGCGAGGAACTGGACGGATGGCTGCGAAACGACCGGCGGGGACTGTGGAAGGACATCGTTTTCGCTCGGCCGGGCGGCCTGGAGCTGCGCATGGACGCATGGCTTCCGGAAGGTCCGGGACCGTTTCCGGCCGTTATCATCGCCCACGGTGGCGGTTGGGAAGGCGGCGACAAGGTGACCTACGTCGCTCCCCTGTTCGAGCCTTTGGCCAAGGCGGGCATTGCCTGGTTCTCGATCGACTACCGATTGGCGCCGTACGTACGCAATCACGAGCAGATTGAAGATGTGCGGACGGCCATCCGGTTTGTGAAGCAGAATGCCTCGCGGTACCACGTCGATTCGAACCGGCTCGCGTTGATGGGCGAGTCGGCTAGCGGCCAGATAGTCACGCTCCTGGCTTCGGTGCCGTGTCCCGGTTGTGAAGTCCAGGCAGTCCTGTGCTTCTACGGCGTTTATGATTTCTTGTCGTGGGCCAAAGAGGGCCGGGGCGCCCGGCTTGAGTCGATGTTCGGAACTCTGGACGAGAACGTGCTGCGCCAGTACTCGCCGCTGTTTCAGGCTCACGCCAAGATGCCGCCGGTGCTGATCCTGCAGGGAGCAGGAGACCGGCTGATAGGCGGCTCGAAATTGTATGCGGCGCGGCTCAAAGAGTTAGGGGTCCGCCACGACCTCGTGATCCTCGAAGGCGCGCCCCACGGGATCGAAAACTGGGAAGATCACCCCGAATGGGCCTTCTGGAAAAAGCGCGTCACCGATTGGCTCCAAGACGTCTGGGGACAACGCTGATGTGGCGCAGCCGCGCGTTTACAGGACGCGGATTTTCGCTGATTCACGCGGATGTTGACTTGGTGACAGGCCGCGTTCTGCTGTGTTAACCGGTGGTCAGCTCCGTGAAAACGGGTATTACGCATTCTGCAACGCAAATGACGGTTTCTGCGCGCGCCACTTGCCGCGCGTAAAGTCAGGGCATGCCACCGGCGCGCTCCCTTTGGCGATGGACTCTTGCGAAAGCGGGATGATGGAGGTCATGAGCACCGAATCGTAAACGTCGATCGGGGGAGGCGTGTGATTCTTGGCCGACTTGACGAATTCCCTCATGACCAGGTAGTCGGCGCCGCCGTGCCCCCCGTCGGGTGAGTCCGCCGGGATGCTCTTCCACAGGCTGTGCTCAAACTTCGTTTGATAGGGTTCAAACGCCTCCCACTGGTCGCCCTTCGTCCTTCCCTCCAGGTAGACGGCGTTGTGCTCATGCGAGTACAGACCCAAGGTGCCCTGGATGAGCCACCGATTGTCGTAAGGCCGGGGCAGCTGCATGTCGTTGTTGACCACTATGGTGTTGCCTTTGTGCGTCTTGATCACCGTGGTCACGATGTCGCCCTGCAGATATTTCTGTTTCGCGGATGGGTGATCGGCGCCGAATCTCCGGTGTGAGCTCGCGATAGATGCCGAGCGGCCGGCTTGCCGTCGAGGTTGCGTACTCGAAGTAGTCGCCGCAGTTGAGGTTCATCCAGCTCATGGCCGGGCCGATGGCGTGGGTGGGTTCCGGGTTGGCGTTGCGCCTCGTCAAAAACTCGCCGCTCCACTTGGGATTTCCCTTGTCGTCGAAGTACCAGTACACGCAATCGTGCGAGTAGGCGCAGTGGCAGTGGACGATCTCTCCGAGGAGGCCCTGCCGGATCATGTTGAGGACGGCGAGGTTGTCTTCACGGTAGCACCAGTTCTCGAGCATCATGTAGGGAACCCCGGTTTGCTCGTGGGTATTGACCAGGCTCCAGCACTCCTCGAATGTCAGTGCCGCCGGCACCTCGCACGCGGTGTACTTGCCGGCCTTCATGCAGTAGACCGACATGGGGGTGTGCCAGCTCCACGGAGTCGCGATGACCACGGCGTCGAGGTCGTCCCGCGACATGAGCCGTTCGAAGTCGTGCTCGTTCCGGGAATAGCCTTCCGGCCGGGGCCGTCCCGATTCCTGCACCTTCTGCTGAGCCGACGTCAGGCGCGGCACATCGATGTCGCAAAGCGCGGGGACAGCCACGTCCTTCATCGAGAGCAACAAGCCGCAACAGGCTGCTGCCGCGACTACCGACCCCGACCACGCCGATTCTGACCGTGTCTTCCGCCGCCGCACCCGCGGGTATCAGGGCTGCTGCCGCAACTTCGAGGAAACTGCGTCGATCCATTCTGTTGTCCACCGATTGCCTCCGTGGGATGAACGGGCCATGTTGGCGTCAGCCGAACCGAGCCGTGCCAACCGAGTTCCCGGCTGATTGGCCTGTTCCCGGCTCCGACCGACCGGGGTTCCGGTTCTTCCGGAGCCATGATCTCACAATTGCCCTGCCGTGTGGGGCACAGAGCATCTGACTCCAGTAAGTTCTTATATCTGGCGCAGGAAAGGAGGGGAGCAAGACAGGAACCTGGGCGTTCACGGTTGGCTGAGAGCCTTGGCACCGGCACCGATCCCCTCGCCTGGCCAGGCCTGGTCACATTTCACTGGCTTGGTATGAAAGACCTTTCGCCCGCTCAGAAATGCGTGCCGACGATGAACTTAGTTGGTTCCGGCCTTGGGCTGTCGCACCCGGCGATGTGGCGTCTAGCCCGTGAGCCCGCAGGCTGTTCATGAAGAGGAAAGTAGGCAGCAGAAAAGCGTAGTGGGACGCGGATACACGCTGGCAGAGCTTTTGCCACGCCGAAGGGCCTGCGAGGCGGGTCATCCTTGGCGGCAAAAGCTCTGCACACAGACCGAATCGTCAGTTCTGATACGCGTTTCTCCGCGCTCATCCGCGTCCCACTTCCCTGCCGCTCGGTTGTTCATGAATTATCCAAACCCTCAGCAGGGCTGCTTGTAGAACGCTCGGTTTTGCGAATTTCACCTGCTCAAAATTTCTCCGGGTATGGCAGGATACGGCAAATGGAGGTCTGTGATTCAGCCGAAGAGAGTTCCTCGCATCAGTCGCAGCCGCTGCTGGAACCTCCGGCAAGCACGACCTGGTTCGGTGGCTCCGGTAACCCGCGTCCAAGGGTCGTTTTTCTCTACGACCGGCGTCTCCGCGGTGAAGTTTGAAGGTCTATCCCCAGGGGGAACCATGAGAATAGCGCTTGCGATCGGAATCCTGACTCTATGCCTGGTCGACACGGCCCGCACCGCGCAGGTGGAAAATGCCCGGCGCACGACCCGTCCCGTCATACGAGGGGTGGAGTACGCCATCTCGTCCATGAAGCCCCAGGCGACGCAGGCGGCCGAGCGCATCCTGCGAGCCGGCGGCAATGCCTTTGATGCCGCAGTGGCGGGGCAGGCCGTGCTGGGAATAGTGGATGCGGCAAACAACGGCGTCGGCAGCGACGCCGTGTTGCTGATCTACGATGCACGCTCCAACACCGCGCATTCCCTCAATGCGGAAGGCACCGCGCCGCGGCTGGCAACCATCGACTGGTACATGAAAAACCAGGGCGGCAAAATACCCGTGGACGACGGCCTGCTCTCCGCCACGGTCCCGGGAGTGGTGGACGCGTGGTTCACGCTGCTGGACCGCTGGGGCAGCAAGAGTTTCGCCGAGGTGCTGCAGCCGGCGATCGAATTGGCCGAAAACGGTTTCCCCCTCTCGGACGGGTTGGCACGCCTCTATGCGGAATCCAAGAAGCTGCGAAAATACCAGTCCAGCGTGAATCTCCTCAAGCTGGACACGGCCGTCTACCACCCGGGGGACGTCATCAGAAATCCCGACCTGGCGCGTACCCTGAGGAAACTGGTCGAAGCCGAAAACGAGAATACCCCCAAGGGCCGGCACGCAGCGCTTAAGGCGGCTCGGGACCGTTTCTATAAAGGCGATATCGCGCGAGCCATGGCCCGCTTCAGCGAGGAAAACGGCGGCCTCTTCCGCTACGATGATTTTGCCTCATACTCCGCAGAGGTCGAGCAGCCGGTCTCAGTCAATTATCGTGGTTACGAGGTTTTCAAAAATCCCTCCGCAAGCCAGGGCCCGGCAGAACTGTTCACGCTCAACCTGCTCGCGGGTTATGACCTGAAATCCATGGGGCACAACAGCCCCGATTACATCCACACCTGCATTGAGGCCGTAAAGCTCGCTTTTGCCGACCGCGACCAGTTTCTCGGCGATATGGACTTTATCAAGATTCCATTTGAAGGCCTCCTCTCCGCGGATTACGCCCGGGAGAGGCGCAAGCTGATCGATCCCCGCGCGGCATCGCTGGAATTCCGCCCAGGCAACCCCGAAAAATTCACCAGGGGGTTTGAGCCCGTCGTCCGTCCGCTCGACATTCGGTACGACGGCAATGCCCAACATGACGGCGATACGAGCTACATCGCGGTGATCGACGGCAGCCGCAACATGGTGAGCTTCACGCCGAGCCTGCACAGCGCCTTCGGCACCGGAGTCGTCATCGGCGACCTGGGTTTTATCCTGAATTGCCGGGGCGATTATTATTCACTTGTTCCCGGACATGCGAACGCCCTGGAACCGGGCAAACGGCCGCGCAGCACACTGCAGAGCTCCCTGGTCATGAAGGACGGCAAACCACTCATGATCCTGGGCAGCCCCGGCGGAGACGAACAGTGCATGCGCACAATGCAGACCTTCTTGAACATGGTGGAATTCGGCATGAATATCCAGCAGGCGATCGAAGCGCCGCGATGGGCCTCGCAGAGCTTCCCCGCCTCGCCATTCCCACACACAATGTATCCGGGTGCCATGTCGATAGAGGACAGGGTGCCTGAAGCCGTCCGGGATGAGTTGCAGAAAAGGGGGCACAGGTTGAAGGTCGGCGGCGCGTGGACCATGGGTTCGAACGCCGGGATTGTCATCGATCCGAAGACCGGCACTCTCAGTGCGGGTGCGGACCCGCGCGTGGACGCCTACGCCCTAGCCTGGTGACCCCGGGGACCCCGCACCCGGCCCCGATGAAGCAACTGAAGCCAGTGGCCGGGCTCGGGCGGACGGGCGTGACCGAACGAATCGGCACCTGGCTGCTTCGGATCTCTGGAGGGAGCGAAAGTTGGCTCATCGTGGCCCTCATGGCGGCAGGCGCGATCCTTTCGCTGGTCATGAACAACATCGCCGCCGCATCGGTGCTGCTCCCGGGCCGCTTCCACGGCCGCCCACAGATCGAACGTCACGCTCTCCCGCTTGCCGAATGGTGCTCGGCTTCAGCACGCTGCTTCGCGGCACTCACGACGGACACCCTTGCCGTCGGCTTGCAGTTCCCCTGACCGGGCCTGCAGAACACCTCCCATCCGTGGGTCTCTCCCGAGGGGTACGATCGGGCGCACCAACCAAGGGGCGCCCTCCGGCGCCTGGCCCTTTGCTTCTCTTCGCCTGGAGGGCCTCGGATCCGCCGACCTCTCAGAGCATCGGCCCCTTTTGGGGCGCACAGCTAACCGACCGCAAGGTTATCAGTCACGGCGAACGAGCAGCTTCCCTTTTCCATATCCCTTAAACATGTTCCACCTCCCGGTTTCCCTTTCACCGGGCTCTTGTGTAAACCCACATGATCAGATCATCGAATAGTTGCAGAGGGCATTCTAATCACGAACGCCGTTCGGCGGGATAGCGCACAGATTTTCACGAGGTTCGGCGAGTGGCAGGGAATGCACACCCGCAACATAAGCGACACACACAGCGCAAAACCGCGTCTTTGCTGGGCTTGAGCCTCCGTTTCATCGGGCGGCCGGCTAAACCGCTACACCGCAGGACCTTCGCAACTCCTTTATGCAACGACTCCAGGTGACTGAAAAAGCTCACCTTGCACATGCCGTGCAAGTCTGGCACGGCACGTGCAAACCTTGGTTCGGCCGCCCGCACTGAAGGGGTCGGCAAAGGGAGATCGAAAATGTTCAAATCAACATCGCTTGGAAGCACGTTGCATCGCCCTGGCTTCCGGCCGGGTTTTGCGCTGGGCCTGGCCACGCTGATTCTTCTGGTTGGCGGAGTTCTGGGATTCCACGCCGCGTTTGGCACGTCAAGTACAGCGATCACGGGAAATGCAGCCGGAATCCCCTCCGCAGCCCTGGATCTGAGCAAAGCTTTTGAAACCGTCGCCCGGCAGGTCGAACCTGCCGTGGTAAATATCAACACCGAACAGGTTATCCACAACACGGCTGTGGAGAGCCCGTTCCGAGACTTTTTCGGCAACGACAATCCATTAGGATCGTTCTTCGGCCAGATGCCGCACGACTTCAAACAGAGGAGTCTCGGTTCCGGATTCGTGGTGGATCCCAACGGCTACATCCTGACCAACAATCATGTCGTTGAAAATGCCTCGAAAATACGCGTCAAATTGAACGACGGCCGCGAAATGGGGGCCAGCGTGGTGGGCACGGACCCGCAGACGGACCTGGCCATCCTGAAAGTGAAGGCCGCGCACCTGTCCACGTTGCCGCTGGCCAGATCCGACCAGATTCAGGTCGGCGACTGGGTGCTGGCATTCGGGAGTCCTTTCGGCCTCGAGAAGACGATGACGGCCGGCATCATCAGTGCCAAGGGCCGGGTGATCGGGGCGGGCCCCTACGACAATTTCCTGCAGACGGACGCGGCCATCAACCCTGGCAACAGCGGAGGCCCGCTCGTGAACCTGCGGGGTGAAGTTGTCGGTATCAACACGATGATTGCCTCCCAGAACGGGGGATTCCAGGGGGTGGGTTTTGCCATCCCGTCTCCGATGGCCTTTGATGTATACCAGGAAATCGCCAAGTCCGGCAAGGTGACGCGCGGCTGGTTGGGCGTGCATATCCAGGACTTGACCGCAGAGCTCGCGAAGGGTTTCAATCTCAGCGGGCGCAAGGGGGTCCTGGTTTCCGACGTGGACTCTGACAGCCCGGCGGCAAAAGCCGGCCTCAAGCCGGGCGACGTCATAGTCTCGTACGCGGGCAAACAGATTGAGTCCGCGCGCGACCTTTCGCTCTCCGTCGCCGCGACCAGCGTGGGCGCACCTTCGCGGTTGACGGTTCTGCGGGACGGCAACCAGCTAGACCTTACGGTCGCGGTCGGGGAACGGCTGAACGATGTTGCCGAGAACTTCAAATCTTCCCGGCAGGAAGAGCACGGACGCCTCGGCATCACTGTGGAAAACGTCACCGCCGACGCGCAGCACGAACTGAAACTCTCGACCGGCAGGGGAGCGCTCGTCACCGAAGTGAAACCGGGGAGCCCCGCGGACACAGGCGGCGTCGAGCCGGGAGACGTGATACACGAGATCAATCAAAACCCGGTGGACCATGCCGCGGACCTTCAGGGGTTCGCGCGCAATCTGAAGCCCGGCCAGACCGTTCTGCTCCAGGTCGAACGACAAGGGCACAACCTCTTCCTGGCGTTCGACGTGTCCTAGCCCGCCTTTGGGAGGGCAGCCTCCATTCCCTGGTGCACGTGGCATCAGGGGGCCGGGCTCTCGGAGGACTGCCCTCGCCCAAATCCATAAAGGTATCCTTCACGCCCTCGCGGGCGTGCGCGGCATCGGCGACACGCGTGTTCTCGGGCGTTTCCTGCGCGATGTGACGACGCTGAACGCTGAATTTTCCGGTTTTAGCCCTGACGAGACGCTCTCCAACAACCTGGAAGCCGTCTTTGAAGTGACCAATCGCTCATGGGACGCCGCGGCCGTGTCGAACGACGAACTTCTCGTACCCAGGTGGGGTGATGGAAATGCTCTGCGAGCACAAGTGCGAGGGTTGGCTCGCCGACAGCACAATGGCCTATCATTTAGGCCCTGAGCGAGAATCTTGCCAAGCACCGCCCGCTGCGCGCCGAAATTCGGGGTACGTTCGGCGCTGTGTAGAGGACTTGCGTGAATGCGCACTCACTCATAGGATGGTTGTTACTATGCGAACGATGCCTTGTCGTGAACGACGCCCTGAAGGTCGCGATGATCAGGTGGCGCGCACCTCTGGCGGTGGCCTAGAAGCCGCTCAATACTGCTTGCTCGAGGACACAGCCGGCCGCTATCAACCGAACTGGTAAGAAAAAAGGAAAGAGCTCGTGACTCGACAAAAGGTTCCATTGGGCAGGATCCTGGGCATTCCCATTGGCTTGGACTATTCCTGGTTTTTGATCTTCGCGCTGCTCACCTGGATGCTGGGGGGCAGTTACTATCCCGCCGAGTTCAAGAACTGGCCGCCGCTGCTCTATTGGTTCATGGGCGCGGTAACAGCCATCATGCTCTTTGCCAGCGTGCTGCTGCATGAATTGGGGCACTCGGTGGTGGCGATACGGTACAAAATTCCGGTGCGCAGCATCACGCTTTTTATTTTTGGTGGGGTTGCCCAGATCGGGGCGGAACCACCTAGCGCCATTGCTGAATTCTGGATCGCAATCGCCGGGCCGATTGTCAGTCTCTCCCTCGCGGTGCTCTTTTCCGTGCTGAAATCTGTGACTACAGGAATCGAGCCCTTGTTGGGTCTGGTGAAATACCTGGCCTACATTAACTTTGCACTCGTGCTCTTCAATCTTATTCCCGGCTATCCGCTTGACGGTGGTCGCGTGTTCCGCGCCATCGTTTGGGCCGTCACGAAAAACATGCGCCGCGCCACGCTCATGGCTGCGAACGTGGGACGCCTTTTTGGTTTTCTGTTCATCTTCGCAGGAGTGTGGCGGATGTTCTCGGGCGACTTTGGTGGCGGGGTGTGGATTGCATTCATCGGCTGGTTTCTCGACAACGCCGCTTCTGCGCAGATACAGCAAGTGATATTTCAAGGCTTGTTGGCCGGGCACAAGGTTGCGCAGGCCATGAGCGGTCATTGCGTTACTATTCCTGCAGAATTGACACTGCAACAATTGGTGGACGAGCACATTCTCAGCGGCGGGCAGCGTTGTTTCCTTGTCCATAGCGGATCAAACACTGTTGGCCTTATGACCCTGCACCGGATAAGAATAGTGCCGCGGGGCGAGTGGCAGACGACGAGCGCCGGCCAAGCCATGCTCCCGCTGGACAAATTGATGCGCATAAGCCCGGATAAGGAGCTGTGGACCGCCCTGCAGCAGATGGACCGCGACGGAGTGAACCAACTTCCCGTGATGACCGACAACCAAGTGGTCGGCATGCTGAGCCGTGAGGACGTCATCACCTTTCTACGCACAGTGCAGGAACTGGGGGGCTAGCAGGCCTGCGGCGGAGGGCATGGCGCGGATGGAACGCGAGCCCGGCGAGATCCATCGCGAGCTCACGCCCGAGTTCGGTGCGCCGTAGGGATATCCGCACTCTTTGGCAGCGCTCCTGGTGCTCTACCTGCAGGGCCCTCGTAGGTATGCTATTTGTTTGCCATGGCAAACGTAGAGAGTAAAACCGACGGGAAAAAGAAGGTCGGAGGACGCTGGATCTCCTGGCTCTTCGGGCTGGGGATCCTGGTAGCCGTCGCCTTGTTCGCAGCACATCGGAGCGAGGAACAGGAGTTCGCGCGGCTCGTGGCTCACGCTCAGCCCGCCTGGCTGTTCCTTGGCCTCCTGCTCCAGATGAGTACCTATATAGCGGACGCCCGGATCTGGCAACGAATCATTGTGCGCGCGGGCATATCCAGGCCGCTCTGGTCCTATATGGGCCTTGGCCTTGCGAAACTCTTCATGGATCAAGCGGTTCCGAGCGGCGGCATGAGCGGAACCTTGCTCGTCGTCCGCGCGCTGGATCGCCGCGGCATTCCGCGGGGTACCAGCATGGCTGCCGTCGTCGTCAACCTCGTGAGCTACTATGCCGCATATGTTGCGGCGTTGGCCGCCGCACTCGGCGTCGTTTGGGTACACGGGGGTCTCACGCTGTTTGTCATCCTGCCGGCGGTCATCTTTGCTCCCGTGGCGGCGGGCATTCCGTCGGTTCTCGTTTTGGTGAGCCGTGGCCGGAGGTTGCCGCACTGGATTCGGCGGCTGCCGATCGTCGGGTCGGGACTTCGGGCGCTTGCAGAGGCGACACCGGCTATTGCTCATGACGGCTCGCTCATCGCCCGGTGCCTGGGCCTTCAGGTTGCGATCTTCCTGCTCGACGCCGGGACTCTCTGGATCATGCTCCGTGCCCTCGGTCTCTCGGTTCACCCGGCACAGGTCTTCGCGAGCTTTATGCTGTCGACGCTGGCGCGCACGCTGGGACCCGTGCCCGGAGGGCTCGGCATCTTTGAGGCAGCGTCTGTGGCGACGCTGAAGTTGATGGGAGTACCGATCGCCGCCGGCCTCGCTGCCACGCTCCTATTTCGGGGTTTGAGCTACTGGCTGCCTATGGCGCCGGGCATCCTCCTCGCGCGTCGGGAAACGGGGACCTGATGGCCGGTTTCCCCTTCCCCGTCAGCCACGCTTTCTGCAGGCACAGTCTTCGACGAATTTGCTCTGTTTGACGGCTCGGCGCTGTTGTAGACCAACGCGGTCGTGGGTGTGACCGACGGGAGCCGCTTCATTTACCCGATGACCAGGAAAATCGGCCACGACAGCTCGGCCCTGAACACCTGGCCGTTCATCGACCGCGTCAACAGGAGCTGGAGCAAAACCAACAAGAACATGCTCGGCGTCTTCGGCGAACGCCTCGATGCGACGCTGAGGGCCTTTGCGCACGTGCCTGTCCTTATCGCCTGGCCCGCGCATCTTCCGGATTGCTTCGGACATCCGTGAAATCCGTGGCGGAATGGAAAAGGTGTATCATCACCGCGTGCCGCATGGAGCGGCAGACTCACCAACCAGGAGCGCTCTATGTCGAACAATGCAAGTCTCGCCGTCAACCGCAGGCAGTTTCTCTTCATGTCAAGCCTGGCCGGCATCACGCTGGCGGCGCCGCCCGGAGACGAACCGGCTCGGGTCCAGTCCGGTGTCGCCCCAATAGCGCTGCCGCCGCTGCCGTATGCCCAAGATGCGCTGGCGCCGGTCATCTCTGAACAGACCCTTTCCTTCCACTACGGAAAACACCACCTCGCTTACGTCAACAATACGATCAAGCTGATCGCGGGCACCGGGCTGGAAAAGCAGCCGCTCGACGAGATCATCCGAAAGACGTCGGGCAAACCTGAGCAGGCGGGGATCTTCAACAATGCCGCCCAGGTGTTCAACCACACTTTCTATTGGCACAGCATGAAGCCGGGCGGCGGGGGCGAACCGAAAGGCGTGATCGCCGACAGGATCGGCAAGTCGTTTGGCTCGTACCAGAAGTTCGTCGAAGCCTTCTCGGGCGCGGCGGCACAGCAGTTCGGCAGCGGTTGGGCTTGGCTTGTGGATGACGGCGGCAAGCTCGGGGTAATCAGGACTCCGAATGCCGAAACCCCACTGACCATGTCGCTCCGGCCGCTGGTGACCATCGATGTCTGGGAACACGCCTATTACCTCGACTTCCAGAATCGCCGTCCGGACTACATCAAGGCGTTCGTGGAAAAACTTCTGAACTGGGATTTCGCGGAGAAGAACCTTTCCTGAGGTGTTCGCGCAATAAACTCCATTTCGGCGCAGGCACGTAACCGTGGTCGTGGTGACGAAGCCGACACCATGGGGCTCCTCCGGGCCCAGTGGCTGGATTGGACGCTGCTCCCAGACGCCGGCCGCCGGATGGCACCCGGATAATACAGCAGCCCAAAACCGCGCTTTGGTCAACCGGCGCTTGGCCGCAGGATAACGCCGTAGATTCTCACCGCGATGCTGGATTATTGTAGGTGTTTGTGCCAATTAGATGTAAGTTGCATCTACTAGAGACTTCTGTTAGATTATTCTATGGTGCTGGAAAGCGGAAGGTACGAAGGGAGGGTTCTTATGAAGCGAGCATGCCTGGCATGGGCGGCCGTCCTACTGGTGGCAGCCGCATCACGCGCACAAGGGCAATCCGAACCCCAGCAGAATCAGGATCAGTCCCAGCTGCAGGGCCGTGGCAGGGGCGGCGCACCGTTTGCCTGGAACGACAGCAACAAGGACGGCATCTGCGACGTCACCGGGCAGCCCGTCGGCCAGCGGCAGACCGGTTTCGGGCGGGGGCGGCGCATGTGGGCCGCTGTCGGACAAGCTGCGGGTCAGGCCGCGCCAGTGTATGGCCGTGGCAGCGGCGGCGCGCCGTTTGCCTGGAACGACAGCAACAAAGACGGCATCTGCGACGTCACCGGGCAGCCCGTCGGGCAAGCCAGAGCGATCCGCAACGGCGGCAGCCGGGGCCGCGCCGGCGGCTTTGCCTGGGGTGACACTGACGGGGACGGTGTCTGCGATTTCACCGGCAGGCCCGTGCGCACCGGCCGACGCGGCCCCGGGCGAAACCCGGCGGTCCAACCGAAGCCTTAAAGTCACGCCACACGGGAACACGCCACTTGTTTCCGCGAAGCTATACTCTGCGAAACAGCAAGACGCCAGCACCGTCTTCCGACGCCAGAAGCCCCGGGCGATCGCAGGCTGAATTCGATGATCGAACTGGTTAAGACGGCGTTGATGATCACCGGTTTTGTACTGGGGATGATGCTGCTTATCGAGTATCTGAATGTCCTCAGTGCCGGATTGTGTCAAAAGCGCCTGGCGCACCACTCGTGGGGGCAGTACCTGTTGGGAGCATTTCTCGGGGTCACACCCGGATGCCTCGGAGCGTTCGCCGCAGTCGCAATGTACTCGCACGGGGTTCTGACCCGCGGGGCGTTGGTCACCACGATGATAGCCGCGAGTGGTGATGAGGCTTTCGTGATGCTCGCAATGGTCCCCTCCCAGGCTCTGGTCGTCATCGGCATCCTGTTTGTGTTCGGGATAACGGTAGGTGTCATCATTGATCTCGTCAGCCACAATCGGCGTGCGCCGGACGGCTGCCTCGAAATACACCGGCAGGACCGTTCCGAATGTTACGCCCGGGGACGGATCTTCGATCAATGGAGAGAGTGCTCTGCAGCTCGAGGCACGCTCGCCGTGGCATTGATCCTGTTCCTCGGTGCCGTCATCCTCGGCCAGCTGGGTCCTTCGGAATGGGATTGGATACGCGTCACCCTGGTTTCAATATCGGGTATCGCACTGTTTATCATAGCCACAGTCTCCGACCATTTTCTTGAGGAGCACCTCTGGCGGCACGTGTTTCGAAAGCACGCCATGCGCATCCTTCTGTGGACGCTTGGCGCACTCTTCGCCATGCACCTCCTGATGGATGTTCTTCAACTGGAAACCACGATACGGAAAGGGAAATGGGTGGTTCTGCTGGTTGCGTGCCTGGTCGGCCTGATCCCTGAATCCGGCCCTCACCTGATTTTCGTCACGCTTTTCGCCCAGGGGGTGATACCCATAAGCATCCTCCTGGCAAGTTCAGTCGTTCAGGACGGCCATGGGATGCTCCCGATGTTGGCCCACTCGCGCCGCGAGTTCCTGATTGTCAAGGCAATCAACTTCTGCGCGGGTATCGTTCTTGGTGCGGTCGCGCTGGCACTCGGTTTCTGAGTGCTCCATTATCGGCATGCAATGGCATACACGGAGGTAGTCGGGTCGACGTCACCCCCTTTTTGCGGCCCGTGCAAAGCTCGCTTTCGATGGCGGTTTCTATGGACATATGCGCAAGCAGCTTCTTCAACCTGGCATGTTCATCCCCCCCGAGAGCCTTCAAAACAATCCGAACTACCAACGCGCCGGGGAACCGCTTTCCGCCTTCGACCCGCGGCAGATCCAGTTCGGAGTCTGCCTTCGATTCTGATCCGCTTTGCGGCCACGGCCCGGGCAGGTGGCGGTGTCTTTAATTTCTTATAATAGGAGTGGCTTGTGTACAGGGCCGCCACCGGGTTGTGCCCCAGAACACGGTCCTTTGCAACCAAAACGGTCGCTGGTGCGCGCGAGTGCATGAAGAAAAGGCTGTCGTGGCCCACACACAGCCCGATGACCACGTTGAGCTGCGTGCCGGCGGCGGCCAGGAGAGATGCCTGGGCGATCGGGTTACACAGAGCCTCGAAATGGCCGGGATGCACTTTCTCTATATCCTTCAATCCTATTTTCCCCTTTTCGATCGACCCTACCTTGCAGCAGATTGTGTGCACCTGAAAACCGTTGCTGAGGAAGATATCACGTGCGATTTTTGCTTCCTCGATCAGGCCCATGCAGTGCGCAATGCCCAGATTAGTCGCGCCAATACGGCGCGCGAAGTCCATAATCTCCTCGACGCGTGTGCTCCGACCATAGCCGGCTGCCTCCGTACGCGCCGACTCACGTGCCAGCTTCTGCAATGCCTGGTCCTCCAGATAGCTCCTCTCGACGCTTGCCAGACGCTCGCACTCGACAGGCATGGGGCAGAATGACGGGGTTTTCTTTGCGCCGGGTTCATCGGAGCAGGCTTTGATGCTACAGAGAGCGCATCTCAGTTCGCCATGATCCTCCATGATAGCGGTATCCTCCGTTGGGCAGTCGAACGGCAGTTCAGATGGAGACTTCGGTTACGTAAAGAACCGATACGAGCTGATGTCCGCACCGCGTTCCTGGGCTTCATTGTCCATTTGCGGACAGCTGCCGAGGTACCGGTGACGCCCTGCGCGCGACGCTCACGCGGCGCAAGCGTCTTTGCTATTGCTCCAGCGCGATACGATCCCCCGTCGAGTTCGAGACAAAGGCCGGGCCGAACTTCTCCCACAACGCGAACTGTCCTCGCAGGCCGGTACAGTGGCATGGAGCGATCCTCGAGATCTCAAACTCCTGCAGATACTCGAGAGTCCTCCCGATCCTGGTCTCGTCGGCATCGATGAGATGCGTTCCCCCGATCACCAGAGAGAAGCGCGTCGTGTTCGTCAGTTCGGCCGCGTAAAGCAACGTGTTCACGATGCCCGAGTGGCCGCAGCCCAGCACCAGGACAGGGCCACCACGCTGATCAAGTATCAGCGCCTGATCGTCCTCCAGGGAGTCCTGAATGGGGACCGTTCCTTCCGGCGCCGCCGTGAGGAAATGCGCCGGAACCTGCTCGAATTCCGTCACACGGGGGATGGGCCCGGTTACGAGGATTCCAGGCCCAACCGCCACGGGCCTCGTGCAGCTGAGCAACTGCATACCGGCGTGTTCGAGCGCTTCCCGACTCTCCGCCACGCCGATCGATCGGAGTTCTCCCTGTTTGTTAGAGTATTTGGGGGAGAGGGCGGAGGGATGGGCAAACACGGGTCGGGGACCAATCTCGGCTAATAGCCGCGGCAAGCCTCCGGTGTGATCACGGTGCCCGTGACTGAGTACGATTCCTGAGATCCTCCTCAGATCGATTTCCATTCGACTCGCATTGGGATTCAGTGCGAAACCCTGGCCCGTGTCGAATAGAATGTCTCCATCCGGCATGGTGATCAGGAACGACAGGCCGTGTTCGGCGATCAATCCCAGCTTGCGAACGGTATTCTCTACCAGCGTCAAAATCGTCATGCCCATGCGGAGTTCCTCGGGGACGGTCTATTGACCTTGCTCGAGTGCATATTCGAGCGCCTTTCTGGCGTGCAGGAGGGTCGTGTTGAACAGGGGCAGCGGTGAATCTCCTGGACCCAGGAGCAGCGGGATCTCGGTGCAGCCCAGGACGATCCCCTCAGCCCCTTCTTCGGCCAGCGCTTTAACTATCTGGACGAAAGTGTCGCGCGAAGCGGCACGGATCTCCCCGCGGCAGAGTTCATCGTAAATAACCCGGTTGATTCTCTCCTGGGCGCTGTCCGGCGGCACGAGAACATCGATTCCGTGACGGGCGAGGCCATCGCGATAGAAGGCCTCCCGCATCGTGAAAACGGTGCCGAGCAGCCCGATCTTCTTGAGACGGGAGTCCACGACAGCGGAGGCGGTCGCGTCGACGATGCTCAGCAACGGCATGTCGACGGCAGCCTGAACCTCCGAAAAAACGATGTGCATCGTGTTGGTCGCGATCAGACCGAAATCTGCACCCGCCTGTTTGAGACACTGCATGCCACGAGCCATTTCGCGCGCGGCGCAATGCCACTCAGCCCGGCGTTGCCACTCCACGAACTTCTGGAAGTTCACGCTGTAGATTATGATCTCCGGATAGCCGTAGTCCCCGTGGGTTTTGGTATAAGTTCGGGTAATCTCTTCGTAATAGGTAACCGTGGATTCCGGACTCATGCCGCCGAGAATTCCGATGTTGCGATACACCATGCCTCCTCATGCGATTTGAAAGGGGAACGATTGCTGCTCGAATCCGATAATGGCCACCACTGCGCGCCGCTCGGAGACACCCGGAGATCAGGGCCGTGCCCGGCGCCGACTGGGACGCCGCGCGGGTGTGGTGCGCTGCATTCTCCGCGCAGTCCGGACAAACCGAGCCATCGATTTGGACACGTGCTCCAGGACTGTTGCCCATTCGTCGAGGTGCGCCTCCCCCTTTGCGGTCAGCTTGTACACGTGCCGCGCCGGACCGGCCTCTTCGATATCCCATTCCGAAGTGACGTTGCCGTTCGCCTCCAGCTGGTGCAGGACGCGATAAAGAGCAGCGCGCTCGATTTCAGCGTCAGTCAGGGCATATGCCTGCAGGTCGGCAGACAAGTCGTAGCCGTAGGACTTCCCTTTCTGCTTCAAGAGGAGAAGGACCACCGGTTCGACGAAACGATACAGATTCCCCATGGCGCAGGTGCATGGATGGTTCCGTCCGTGCCGTGTGCAAGTACGTTTTGGCATCTAGCCTCCTGGTGCAGCGTGCTTGTGATCTTTCGCCACCATGCTTTGAATTTGAATCACGCGCTCAAAGTGGAAACCGCGGTCGCTCAACAACGTGATTATAGGCGATAGATGTACCATGCATCTACATGGATCCTCAGTAGGAGTATATCCTGTGAGTTCGGCTGCACTGGCGACAGGGAGTTCCCGGAATGGCTCCGATCACCGCCTGGATGGCGAGCGATTGGCGGGCGGCCTTGACGCCTGGAACGGCTTACGCGCCGCCGTGCTAAACGTTGACGTTTCCTCTCTCGTAACCTGCCCGTTCAGGCGAGGGAGACCGTCGCACCTTCTACGCCGGAATGGCAGAGCCTGTTCGGGTCGCGCCTCCAGAGACGGTCACCCCACCGGCAAGAACGAGGGGCGGCTGCTGGGCCGCCCCATGGTGGATAACTTCGGCTTCGACCTCTTAATCAGTCCTCTATCACTATCGGGATCTGGGCCATCACGAGGCCGCGCAGGTGAAGCGCAAGCGCGCACACGGGCTCGCTGCAGGTAATGCGGACAAACCCCACCTCGTCCGTGAGATCAGGGAACAGCTCAAAGAGAAATCGTGCCGTCTGGGAGTGAGGTCCCAAGTTGATCTGAGTGGTCCCGAGCACGGTCACCCCATCTGAACCGATGACTTCCAGGGTGCAGATCGCGGTCTGATTCGTTGAGGCATTCGTGAGCGCCAGCCCTATGCCGGCCCCGTCGGCCTGGTCGGCGTAAAAGGCGGCCCGGCGGAACTGCTGGCCCGGGACCACGATGGCTTCCGACACAATGTTGCCAACGCCGTCGAGCAGCTGGAGCCGGGACTGGACCTGGATCCGGTTCTGCGATTGGATCATCGCGTATCCGGCCTGCATCGCACCCCCGCCGCCGGACTGATAGCCGACCGCAGCACGGGCGCGAATGGGTTCCGGATCGAACTGCCCGCCGGGCCCCGCATGCGCAGGGGAACCGGAACCGCCGCGGCGCCTCATTTCAAGCTGAATAGGTGTGCCGTTGTTGTCGTAGAAATTCAACCGCACCTGTGCCTGGGTCTGATCCTGATTCTGCAGTATCAGTGTCGTGCGCCATTGGAACGGGCCGGCGCTGCCGTCGAGAAACTGAGGGACACAAACCTGCGTTTGCGCCAAAGCGCTCGCGCCCTGCAGCCAGAGTGCCGCAATGCCAAATGTGAGTAAGTTGCGAATCATGATCGTACTCCTCGATAACCGATTGGGTTGCTCATGGGCTCACCAGAGAGCCCGACTTTTTCTCAGATCTTCCCTGTTGAGGTCTGCATTTCATGTTCCAGGGGTCGCGAGAAAACGAGGGAGGGTTCTTTCGGCCAGCGAAACCTTGTAGTAACAGCCGCATACGTTCCATGCCCATTCCGGCCTGAACTGCGCGCCCGAAGCGCGGGCCGCAGTATTTGCATGGCGGAAGTTGTCGCGTGCAGACTTTGCACTCGACTCCTCGACGACGATCAAGGTGATTGCGATGCCAGGCGCACCTGCCGGCCAGCCAAGGCAAGGTTGCCTGGAACCGTAATGGCAGGTATATTCCGATCGAAAAATAGGCAACGGCACTCACGGGAGCGGCTGGGCGGCTGAGGGAGCCATGTTGCGTGTCCGTCTGTAGCGTTGCCCTGTGGGGAGGCACGAATGGAGAAGCGCAGGACAGCCTGGTTCAGGGTGCTGCTTGGCATGCCGTCGCGTGCTCATCGAAATGAGATCCTTCGCCGGCACAGAGCCGCTGAGAGACGATTTGACTCTGCTGGTCGTCCGCCTCGTGCCGCCCCCGGACACAGGAGGCGCGCAACCAAACGCATGAAGACGGGATAGCGACATCTCAGATGGGCTTTCGAGCAACATGGAGTCCCTCCCGGCCAACCTGAGAGTCTGTCACAGAATAACAGGCCCACTTTGGCGCGAGCGCCGGGCGGGAGATTCAGTTTCATCAACCGCGCGCCGCTGGACATGCGCCCGCAGCCGAAGTTCGAGTCGCGCGCCGTGGTCACCGACGCCTCGCGCAAGATGTACCGCCCCAAGGCGGAGCCCATCGTCGCGCCGATCGCCGACAAGGTCCTGGACCTCGGGCAAATCGAGGTGAAGAGGGGCGGCATCCTGGTCAAGCCCATCACGGCGCGCCTGTTCAGAGCGGTTGCGTTGATGCCCTCCGAGGTGAGGGACACCGCGGTCTATGAGCAGTTGGGCTACTGCCAGATGAGGAAGCGCCGCTACCGGGAGGCGCTGGGCCCGTTCGAAGCCGCATGCAAGATCAATCCGCGTTCGCCGGGGGCGGCATATCTCCTGCGGTCCTGCTGCAGCAGGACCGGACGGTCGGGAGCGACAGGAAGGTTGAACGTGCTCGACATATTCATCGATGCCGACGGCTGCCCCGTAAAGCAGGAAGTGTATCGCGTCGCGCAGCGATACAGCTTGCACGTTACTGTTGTCGCCAATTCACGGATCACCATACCGTCCGGGGATTGGGTAGATCTCGTCGTTGTTGAAGGGCAGTTCGACGCCGTCGATGACTGGATCGTGGAGCATGTCGCGGCGAACGACATCGTGATCTCGGCGGACATCCCCCTGGCGGCGCGCTGTCTCGATAAAGGAACTCTGGTTCTCGGTCACCGCGGGGATACGTTCACGCAGGATTCCATCGGCGAAGCCCTTGCGAGCCGCGCGTTGCTGGCGCATGTTCGGGAACTCGGAACAATAACGAGGGGCCCCGCTCCGTTCGACAAGCGTGATAGATCCCGTTTCCTTCAGCGCCTGGACGAGACCATTCAGGCAGCTCGGAGGAGAGGGTGAGCCGCACTCCACCACGGCTCCTCGCCGGCAACCGAACGGTTGGTGCTTCAATTCTCCTGCTCGGATTCCATCTGCTGTGGATTGCTTGATCCTGAACACAAAAACGGCTCAGAAGCTCCGCGATCCGGGAGCGATCTCGCCGCCGGGCCCACGGCCCGCGGATGCCGAGGACAGGACAGGGCCAGACCCCTGCGCCGATGGAGCCACCTCTCAGTCCGCCCTTTACGCTTGCCACCTCAGAAACTGAATTGATAGCATGGCGGCGGTGATGAGGTTCGCCATAACCGGCACCTGTACCTGATGGCTCCTACCTTGAGGCAATCCTCGGGAGGGGACTGCAAAAACAGGAGACCCTGCCTGAGCTGAAGTTCGGGGAGGGTTTTTCTGTTTTGAGCGGTCTCATCCGGGGATGTGCCGGGGTGATCCAGCCCCACGTTCGCACGCGGCGGAACGAACCGCCCTCGGTTTGAAATCGATTCAGTGTTTGCGCTCAATCACGATGAGGGAATTAATCCGTGCGCAATCTCTTTTTGATCGTAGGTTTTCTTGTAGCATCCGTTATGTGCGCACCCGCGCAGCAAGCCTCTCAAGTCCTCACATTGCAGGATTGCATCCGGCTGGCAGAGGCGGCGCCGTCGACGGTGAGCATTGCCGAACGGGAGCAGGAGATCGCGGCGCGCGATATTTCACAGGCTCGCGCCGGCTACCTCCCGCAATCTCATCTGGCGAACGGCTTCACCTACAACAGCCCCTTGCTCTACAACCGCGAGGTCTTCAGTCACCTGCCGCTGAACGGGATTCGTGAATATGCGATGCTTCTCAGCGTGAACCAGGAAGTCGACACATCCGGCCGACTGCGCGCCCAAATGTCCAGGGCGCGCATTTCACGGGAAATAGCATCCACGGGCATTACGCTGGCCCGGCGCGACCTCAAGCGGGCGGTAACGGCTTCTTATTACCAGGCTCTCCTGACACGGCGCATCGTCCGGATTGCGCAAGAGGCGCTCCTGGAGGGCCAGGGCTTCGAGAAGCGCACCAGCCTGCTGTTCGACGGGGGAGAGGTGGCACAAGCCGATCTCGTGAAAGCTTCGGCGCAAGCAGCCTTCCTTCAGCAGGCGGTGAATGCCGCGCAACTCGACCAGAAGCTCGCCGAGCAGGAACTGGCCTCTTTCTGGACCGCCGACGTGGCCCGGCCACTTGCGCTGGCCGACGTTCTCGACGATGCTCCTCCCGCCCCCGACGGCGCAGCCACGCAATCCGCCCCCTTCCTCAAGCGCCCTGAATTCAGCCTTTTCGATGCGCAGCAGAGGGGCTTTCAGGCCGACGCGAGGCGCGCGCGGGCCGACCTGCTTCCGCAGTTGGGCGTAGCCTTTCAGTACGGCATCGATTCCACTGCCGTCGTGATACGTGATCGTGGCTACGCCGCCTTTCTCAACCTCACGATCCCGATCTTCGACTGGAACAGGGCGCGCTCAGCGATGCAGCAGGCACGGCTGAAAGAACAGCAAACAGAACAGACGCGCGCTATGTCCGAGCGCGCGTTTTCGAAAGAGTATCAAAACGCGCTCGCGCGGGTTAGGCAGCTCTTCGAGCAGATCCCATTGACCCAACGCCAGGCGAAACTCGCAGAGGATGATCTGCGGTTGAGCCGAATCCGCTATGAGGGCGGCGAGGGATCGGCCCTGGACGTCGTGACCGCGCAAAATCAAGTGGCGCAGGCAAGGACGAATCAGTACGCCACGATCGCGAATTATCTCAATGCCAAGGCAGACCTGGAGGTTGCAGCCGGACGATGAGAAAACGTAGCCTGATATTCCTCTTCCTTGTCGCACTAGCGGGCTGTTCCTCACCCGAGGAGACCCCTCCCAGTCCCGTCGTGGACGTGAAGGTCGCCAAAGCCGGGACCGCCGATGTCAAGATCACCGTGCGTGCCCCCGCCACTGTCTTTGCCCGCGAGCAAGCCAACATCAGCAGCCGTGTTACGGCGCCCATTCACAAGCTGCTCGTCCGGAAGGGAGACAACGTTGCGGCGGGCCAGGTGCTGGCGCAACTCGACAACCGGGACCTGCTTGCCCAGCAGAGAGAAGCACTGGCGGCGGTCACGGACGCCGAAGCCAACCTGCAACGCATGACCACTGGGACGCTGCCGACGGACGTCGAGCGGGCGCGCGGGCAAGTGGTCAGCGCGGAGGCGGCGCTGAACCAAGCCCAGAAGATTCACGACCGGCGGCGCCAGCTGTTCGACCAGGGAGCCATCCCCCAGCGCGAGCTGCTGGTGAGCCAGACCGAACTGGCACAGGCGAGGGCTTCCTACGAGGTGGCGAAAAATACTCTCGATCTGCTCCAGAACCAATCGCGCGACAAGGACATCCTCATCGCCAGAAGCAAGGTGGAGCAGGCCCAGGCGCGGCTCGCTCTCGTCAGGGCGCAACTCGAGTTCACCGAGATTCGGAGCGCAACGGCGGGGACGATCACCGAGCAGTTCATGTTTCCCGGCGACATGGCGAAACCTGACGCACCGCTTTTCACCGTCATGGATTTGAGCGTTGCAGTCGCTCGCGCCCAGATGCCGGAGAGCGCAGCCGTTGCGGTCAGAGTGGGGGAGCCGTGCACATTCGTGCCTTCCGACAACAGGGGGGCTTCATTCGGCGGCCGCGTCTCGATGGTCAACCAGGCGGTCGATCCTGCCCGCCAAACCGTCGAGGCCTGGTGCGAAATCCCGAACCCGAGGCGCCTCCTTCGGGGCGGAGTGTTTGGACAGGCAATGATCGTCACCGGGATTGCGCCGAAAAGCGTTGTCGTCCCTTTGACGGCGGTCCAATTGACTGAGGGCACCAAGAAAGGATTTGTCATGGTCGTCGGCGACAAAGGAGCGGCGACCAAAAAGGAGGTTGAGATCGGGGAAGTCATCGAGGGCACTGTTCAGGTCAAGAGCGGGTTGACTGCCGGAGACTCCGTCATTGTCCAAGGCGCTTACGGGTTGCCCGAAGGCACCCAGGTGCGGGTGCAGGAGGAGAAATAGCCGTGACCGCCCGCCTCGCTCAATTCGTTCAGGCCCACGCCCGGGCCATGGCAATCATCGTCCTCAGTTTTGCGCTTGCAGGAGTGGCATTCACTTTTCGCCTGCCCATCGCGATCTTTCCGCAGACGGATTTTCCGCGAATCGTCATCCTGGTGGACAACGGCATCACGCCGGTGGACATCCAGATGCTGCGCGTTACACGCCCCATCGAGGAGACCATTCGCATTGTTCCCGGCATAACGACCATCCGGTCGGTAACCGCGCGCGGATCGTCCGAGATCAGCGTCTTCTTCCGGTGGGACGTGGATATTCTTAATGCGCTCCACCTCGTGCAGGGTCGCATCTCCCAGATTACCCCGTCGCTGCCGCCGACATGCCGGTTCTACATCAATCGTCTGACTTTTTCTGTTTTCCCGATGGTAGGCTTCAGCATCACGTCCCCGACCCGCTCACAGTCGGAGCTGTGGGAACTGGCATACTACAACATCGCCCCGCGTCTCTACAGGCTGCCGGGTGTCGCAGAAACCCGCATCGTCGGCGGGCGCCTTCCCGAGTACCACGTCCTGGTGGACCCGCAGAAGCTGAACAGTTACGGAATGCCTCTGACGAAAGTCACCGATGCCCTGCGCAGCAACAACATCATTTCGCCGTCGGGAATGGTCCAGGAAAACTACCACCTCTACCTGACCACTGTGACGGGTCTGCTGCGCACCCGCGAAGAGATCGAAAACACCGTGGTCGACATCCGGGCCGGAACGCCGGTCGCCGTGAAGAATCTCGCGCAGGTCGTAGCCGGAGAGCGGCCCACCTACAACGTCGTGACTGCCAATGGCCGGCCGGCCGTATTGGTGAATGTGCTGCAGCAGCCGGACGGAAACGCCGTGCAGATCGCCGATGCGGTAAACGCCGAGTTGCGCGACATCAAGACTCTCCTCCCCCCGGACATCGAACTCGCGACCTTTTACGACCAGTCGGTGCTCGTGCGAGAATCGATCTCGGGAGTAACGGAAAGCATCCTGATTGGCCTCGTGCTGTCGGTGATCGTGCTGCTGGTTTTTCTCAAGAGCTGGCGCACCACCCTCGTGGCGGCGGTCGTGATCCCGCTGGCGGTGCTTATGGCGATCGTCTTCATGAAGTTCTTCAACATGAGCTTCAACCTGATGACGCTCGGGGGATTGGCCGCCTGTATCGGGGTTGTGATCGACGATGCGATCGTGATGGTGGAGAACATCGTCGTGCATATCTCCACGGGCCAGTCTCCCACGGATGCCGCGAAGAGCGCCATCACGGAGCTCACCCCGGCGCTGACCGGCTCCACCCTCACTCCCATCATGGTCTTCGCGCCCCTGGTCATACTGGGGGGGGTCACCGGCGTCTTCTTCCGTGCCCTGGCCCTGACCATGGTCACCGCGCTGCTCGCTTCCCTGTTCCTGGCGATCTTCTTCACGCCGACCCTGGCCGCCATTTTCTTCCGCCGCCCGGCCGGGGCAGCGGAAACTGACATCGAAAAGGCGGAGCAGTCGGGCGAGGGGCGGATCCTGCGCTGGCTCACGGCGCGCTACGAGATTGCCCTGCACTGGTCCCTCCACCATCCGCGATCCATTCTCCTCGCCGCGGTCGTGCTGCTCGCCCTCATGGTCGGCATTTACTACCAGCTGGGCAGCGGTTTCTTACCCGAGATGGACGAAGGGGCCTTCGTGCTGGATTACGTCATGCCCCCGGGCACCTCGTTGCTGGAAACGGACCGTGTGCTGAAGCACATCGAGGCATTCCTCAAGGAGACGCCCGAGATTGAGAGCTATTCGCGCCGCACCGGCGCCCGCCTGGCTCTCGCCATCGCGGAACCGAACACGGGCGATTTCCTCATCAAGCTCAAAAAGAACAGAAAACGCGGCCTGGAAGATGTGACCTCCGAGCTGCGGCGCAAGATCGTCTCTTCGGAGCCGGCCATAGAAGTGGAGTTCCCGCACATACTCGAGGACCTGATCGGCGATCTCGCGTGGTCGCCGCAGCCGATCGAGATCAAGGTGAGCCACGACGACGAAGCCACCTACAAGCGGGTTGCGAAAGAGATCGAGGAGTGGCTTCCGAAGGTGCCGGGAGTCGTGGACATTGTCAATCGGACGATCGTCATCGGCCCATCCATCAACTTCCGCGTGGATCCGGAGAAGGCGCGCCTGGCTGGATTCGGCGTGCAGGACGTCGCCGACCTGCAGGCTGCGATGCTCGACGGCGAGGTGGCCTCGGATCTCATTCGCGGGGAAAGGCTGGTGGGCATCCGGGTTCGATATCCGGTCGAGTACCGCTCGTCGACGGAAAAACTGAAGTCTCTGTTGCTGACTTCTCCGACCGGGCAGACCGTTCCGATGTCGAGCATCTCCGACGTTGAGGTGGACCAGGGCACAACCGAGATAAGGCGTGAGAATCTGCGCAACATGTCGGCGGTGACCGCTCGTCTCGAGAGACGCGACCTCGGGTCGGCGATCCGGGAGATCCAGCAGCGACTTCCAAAGGAAATCGCCATTCCGCCCGGCACGCATATCGAATTCGGCGGCCTGTACGAAATGCAGCGGGAATCGTTCCTTGGACTGACGCAGGTTTTGTTGTTATCGATCCTGCTCATCTTCATCATCCTGGTCTTCGAATTCCGCTCCTTCTCGCATCCGCTCGCGATTCTGGCGGCGACGATTCTGTGTGGTTCGGGCGCACTCGCGGCCCTATGGGTCACGGGAACCACGTTGAACATCTCTTCGTTCATGGGCGCTATCATGGTGGTCGGCATCGTCCACAAGAACGGCATCCTGATGCTGGACGCGGAACAGTATTTTTCAGAGAGGGGTTACGAGCTGCGCGAGGCGATTTTCCACGCCGGACGGCGTCGTTTGCGGCCTATTACCATGACCGCGCTGGCCACCATTTTCGGCATGGCCCCGCTGGCGGTTGGAGCGGGTTCCGGAGCGCAACTGCTCCAGCCGCTCGCCATCGCAGTGATCGGCGGGGTCGCGGTTTCAATGGTCTTGTCGCTCCTGATCACCCCGGTCCTTTTCTACCAGCTGCGCCAGCACGGGCTGTGAATCGCATCCGGAAGGCCAATATCGCTCCTGCCACAGAAAAGAACAAGCCGCGGCCGGCAGCCCGATCAGTCCTCTATCACTGTCGGGATCTTGGCCATTCGGCTGTTACCGGCGCTAGTCGACGCGCACCTTGACGACGATCTTGTGCACCGGCGCCGGCGCGTCGGCGGCGAGGCCCGGCATGTGGGCATCATGGGGATAGAAGACCGCGAACATTCCGGCGCGGAGCGTGGCGAAGCTCCCCTGGCCTACGAGAAAGACCACGTCTTTTTCGTCGTCGTACTCCTGAACGATTCTCATGTCCGACACGAGCGAGTGTCCGATGGTCTCTACGCCCGACACAATGAATTGGATATCCGCGTAGCGGCGATGAGCCTCCCACTTCCCAAGGCGGCGCGGCTTCGTTTCGTAGTGCTGGACGATCGCGAACACGTCCGGACCCACGAGCTCGTGGCGTCCCGATTCTGACCGTAGCAGCTCACCGGACCGCAAGGCCCTAAATGCCGCTTCCATTCGGGGTCCCAGCGCGAAATAAAGCGGTGCGTTTTGCAGATGGTCAACGATCATGGAGATCCTCGCAAAACAGCATCATACCCTTTGCTGGGCAGCGTCACGCCGGAGATCCCCTTGGTTCGAGCCGACGGAAGAGCTCACCCGTACCAGGGGAGAGGATATTGTGCTATAAGAGCGGTCATCAGAGGCTTCCCGCGCGCAACGGCGACGTTCCCTGCCGAGCGAGGGAAGCCACAGACCACGCCCAGATCACCAGGGCAACACGAGGGTACCATGGCCCGAATCCGGTTCGCTTTCCTTTTCAGCATCGCCCTCTTCGCGTCGGCACAGGAGTCCTGGAAACCCAGCACGGACTGGGCGCGCTGGCGGCTGGGGCAGAAGCCCGACCTCGAATTCCTGAAGAAAAACAACCTCACGATCACGTTCGGGTCCGGCGCACCCAACGTCGAGAGCGTCACCCGCAAGGAGTTCGATGCGGCTATGGAGAAAGCCAAAGCCGCAAACGCGAGCTACCACGAAAAGGGCTACATCGTGCTCCGCTACCTCTCGACGTCTCTCGCCGGCACGTCGGAGACGGGTGAATCCGTCCCCGCAAAAGCACAGATCCGCATGCTCCGGTTCTACAACGAGAACTGGAACGACTTCGAAGACTATATCGGGCCAAAGCCGCCCGAGGATCCGACCACCTGGATTACGGTTCGGCCCGACGGCACTTTCCCCTTTTACCGCTACGCACCCTACGGCCAGAAGACGGGCAAGGGCTTTGAAACATGGGGATGCCCCAACAACCCCTACTACGTCCGGATGATGGAAGGGCAGATCCGGGCGCAGGCCGAGACGGGCATCGACGGCTCGTACGTCGACTGGACCCAGATCGCGGGGGGCACCTGCTACTGCAAGTATTGCCAAAAGAGTTTTATCCGCTGGCTCGAAAAAAACTACCCGCACGACGCCGCGAAAGCCCGCTACGGCACGTCGGACTACGAGCACGTACGCCTGCCGCAGAAACGCGGCGAGCCGTTCTGGACGGAGTACATCACCTTCCGCTGCGACACGGTCGCGGCCTTCCACAAGCGGCTGCGCGAGGTCGCACGAAAATACAATCCGCACTTCATGATCTCAGGCAACGTCTTCGGCGGGTTCGGCTATGGTCCGATTGCCTATGACGCCGCAGGCAACATGGAATCGCTCGGCCGCGAGGGCTACGACGACTTCATTTACTCGGAGATCCAGGAATTCCTCGACTCTGCACCCCGCAAGGACGAAGCGGGAACGAAGATCACCAACAGCCCCGCCCTCAAGTTCCTCGCGGCCGTCACGCACGGCAAGCCGGTCGTGGTGTATGCGACCGAGATCACACCGCCGATCTTCCCCAACCCGACGGTGAAATGCCTGAGCGCCATGGCGCAGATCAACATCGCGGAAGCGGAGGCCAATCACTGCATCTTCCGGGAAAAGCGCGAAACGCCCCCGGGCGCAACCGAGATGTACCGCTTCCTGGCGGCGAACGAAGACAAGCTCCTGGGGCAGCAACTCTACAGCAACGTGGCCGTCGTCGCTTCACTCCGCCAGTACCTGGCCGACGAACTCAGCTTTGCCTTCAGCACCTCCCGCGTGCTTGCCGACAGGGGGATCGCCCACACGATGATCACCGACGGCGACCTCCTGTCCTCTTCGCCTCTCGCTTACGACGCCGTCGTGGTGCCCTATCTCCCTTTGTTGAGCACCGCAGAGCAGAACGGACTGATCGGATTTGCGAGGAAGGGCGGGACGGTGCTGGTGCTCGGGGAAAGCGGCTTCAAGAATGAATTCAACCTGCCCCACAAACAACCGGTACTGGCGAGTGCGCTGGGCGGCTCCTATCCACGGGCGACGGTGACGAAGAAACTGGGAGCGGGGCAGGTCGTCTTTGTTCCGCTGGTCATCCCGAAAAACCGCTTCCTGATCCCGATGAAGTCCAAGGGGGACTACACAACCTTCGGCCCGACCATGGCCGACATGTTCGCGGATATCCCGGAGGGATACACCCGCAACCGCATCGACCCGGCTCTTCGGCAGGTTCTCGACAAACTCGCCGGCACACTCACAAGCGCCTTGGACAAGCGCGTCACAAAATTACTGTCCCCGGCACCTTACGTCGAGGTGACCACCATGCTGGACGAGGCGGGGACGCGGATGCTCCTTCACGCCGTGAATTACGACGTAACGGTGCAGGGGGACATCACGCCGGCCCGCGCACTGAGGGTGCAGCTGGCGCTCCCCAGGGGCAAAGCGGTCCGCAGCATCCGTTACGGGGGGACGCTCGGCGATCTGCACCCGGTGCAACCGGAACGCGCGGCCCCGAAACAAGACTCCGTGGTTTTCGAGCTTGACCGGCTCGACCTGTACGGCCTGGCGGTTATCGAGCTGGGTACTCACTGAAGCGGAGAAACCTGATGAAAGCACGGCTTGCCCTCTTCGTGTGCCTCCTGCCTGCGATCGTCGCGATCCCGGCTGACCGGGACCAGAATTGGACCCACTTCGTCCGGATCGGAGGCAATTCCCTCCGCCTCGACCGGGTGGATCAGATCGTCAGGGATGCCGCGGAAACCAACGTATTCGGCATCGAAACGGACAACGACATCCCCGGCAGGTACGACAGTTTTCTCGATCCCACGGAAAAACTCGAGGCGATCAAGGCGGTTGCCGCAAAAGCGCACGCGGCCGGCAACTATGCTTTCGTCTACATCGCCGGACTGGAGTGCATTACGGCCAATGCCGACACGAAGGCCCACACGTTCATGAAGGACCACCCCGACTGGGTGCAGCGCAAGATCACGGGCGAACCGGCCGTATTCGGCGGGGGATCGGCGTTCTGGATCGCGAAGGGAGATGAGGACGTCTGGATCAGTCCATACGCTCCGGAGTGGCGCCGGATTTACATGGAACGGGTACGGCAGATTGCGGCAACGGGGATCGACGGGGTGTACGTCGACATCCCATACTGGATGACACATTTCGAAGGTTGGGAGAACACCTGGGCGAGCTTCGACGATTACACCGTCGCCGCGTTCCGGCGTGAAACGGCGCTGGACGCGCGCAAGGACATCAAGCTCGGTGACTTCAAGGATCCCGGGTTTCGCCGCTGGGTCGATTTCCGGATCGCTACCCTCACGGCGTTCATGCGGGAAATCGATGCGAACGTCAAGGCGGTCAATCGCAGCTGCATGACTATCGCGGAGGTCTACCCGGGAATCGAGGAGGAGGCCGTCCGCGTCGGGGCGGACGTCAGCGAGATGTACGGGGTGGTCGATGCGATTGCCCACGAGTACAACTTCGCCGCGGGCGGCGGCACGGCGGCCGCCAAGACGCCGCTCGACTGGTTCGGCCACCTCGCGGTCATCCGGAGTTTCCGCTCCTTCGCGCAGGGGAAGCCCTCCTGGATGCTGACCTATTCATGGGACGGGGAAAAGGGCGTCGATCGGCGCGATGCCATGGCGAACATGTTCATGGCCCAGGTGATGTCCGGGGCAAACGTGTGGGACGCGCGGGGCCACGTGATGTCCGGGTCCAACGACCTGCCGACTCGCACAAGAGTCTTCGCCTGGATCAAGGAACACGAGAAGACGTTCTATGCGCCTCGCCACCCGATCGCCCCGATCGGTGTTTATTTCTCGCCCGGTACGCGCAATTATTTCGCCTCGGAGTTTGTAGAGTCGTACAAGGGCACCCTCGCGCTCCTGATGCAGTCCCACCTGGAGTTTCAGGTCGTCACCCCGACAATGCTGCCGGCTTTCGCGGGCCCGGTCCTGATAATGCCCGACGTGAAATGCCTCAGTTCCTCGGAAACAGAGGCTCTCCGCTCGTTTGTCGCGGCGGGCAGGAGCCTCGTCGTCACCGGGGAGACCGGCCGCTACGACCAACACGGAGAGGCACGCAACGAAAATCCCGTGTTCCGGCTGCTCGGCGTGAAGCGTCCGGAACGAACGGAGGCGAGCACCACGAGGGTGAGATTCATCTACGATCCCACCTGCCCCGAGAAAGTCTATTGGCGGCAGCTCACAAAAGAGTTCGACTCCTGCGCCGCGCAGGGGACGGCGACGGGCAGCCGGTTCGATAAATTGCGGCGCAGGTTCATCGACGATCTTATCCGCGTCTCCGGGTACCGGTCCGAAGTCGACGTGGCGGCGTCCCCCTTCGTGGCCGCGCAGATCGCGCAGGTGAACGGAACGCCGCACGTCTTTCTGGCGAACTTCAAGGGCCTCAGGAGCAAGGAAAACGCCACCCAACTGCCCGAACGCAACGTCACCATATCCTTCCGGGCGAAGCCCGGCGCTCGCATCCGCATGCTGCCGTTCCTTGGTACCGGCGAAGATCTGAAACCCGTCGACAAAGGCGGACGCACGGTTGTGGTCGTTCCCGAAGTGCACAGGGGCGCGGTCGTCTGGGCCGAGTAGGCTCTCGCGCCTGCCGCGTCAAGCCCGCCTTAGGGCTCGCGCAAGAGTAATTTCACATTTTGCTGACAGCTCCCGAGCCAACAGAGCAAGCGACGACAGGAGACTGCTATTAGCGGAGCCGTCAGCCCTCCGGGGCGCGGCGGCGGGCGGGCATCTGCGGCGTTGGCGCTCCTCGACGATGTCACCACATCGCCTGCGTCGCGGAGCCTGGCATCTGCCCGCCCGGCGCTCGCACCAAAATGTGAACTTATTCTTGCGCGAACCCTTATTTCGTTGTTTTTGAAAAGCCCTCGCGCTGGGGTAGCCGCAAATGGAGCCGGGTTCTCGCCCCGTACACGCGGATGAACTATGTGGTGCTCGCATCCGGTGCCCCCGGGGCTGGGGAAGTCCCAAACCCTGGGCCCCCGACATGGACCAGCGTTGCTTCAATGGCGGCATCGGGATCTGCTGCCATCCGAAAGCAGGGCTCGTCCGCAACATTGGACTCAAGGACCCGGCCTTGACCGCGGGACGATGTGGAGTGTTTTCTTTTCTAAATTCCTCAACAAAGTAACAGTCCCCGCGGTTCCCGCTTGCCGTTCGGCCAGAAGCTTGTGCAGGTCGTCGACCCCTTCGGTCGGGTTTCCGTCAAACTCGACGACGATGTCGCCTTCCTGCACGCCGGCTGCCTGCGCGGGGCTTCGGTTTTCAACCGATACCACCAGGATCCCGCTGTCTGTTGCGAGGTTGTGGAAACGGCTCACGCGCCTCGGGAGCGGGACCCTTTGGCCTCCCACCCCGATGTAGCCGCGGTTGATTTTGCCGTCCCGGATGAGCCGGCCTGCCACAAATTTCGCCGTGGCGCTCGCGACCGCGAAACAGATGCCTTGAGCGGGGAGGATCATGGCCGTACTCACTCCGACCACTTCACCCGCGGAGGTAACCAGCGGCCCCCCGGAGTTTCCTGGATTGAGGGCTGCGTCGGTTTGAATGATGTTGTCGATGAGCCTGCCTGAAGAGGAGCGCAACGAACGGCCGAGGGCGCTGACCACGCCGGCAGTCACGGTGCACTGGAACCCGTACGGGTTGCCGATAGCGATTACCAGTTGACCTACCCGGAGCCGGTCGGAGTCGCCGAGCGGAGCCGAGGCCAGGCCGGGCGCGGCGATGCGCACAACTGCAAGGTCCGTGTCCGGATCGTCCCCGGTGAGCTCGGCCCTGAACCGAAGTCCGTCGTGGAGTATCACGTCGATGCGCGACGCGCCGTGTACGACGTGACTGTTAGTCAGGATGAACCCATCCGGTGTAAAGGCGAAACCCGATCCGCTACCCCCGTTCTCGCGCTGTGGGGATCCCGCTCGGCCTCGGCCGACGTGTTGCACATCCACCTTGACCACCGAGGGGCTGACCCGGCCGGCAGCGGCGACAACCGCGCGGGAATATGCATCCAGGAGCGTATCCTGGGATTGATCAGCCGATTCCGACAACCCAGGCAGTTCGGCCGGAATCGGGCTGCCTAAAAACACAAGTTTACTCATATTCTCTCTTCCACCCTTTCGAGGAATATGCGATCGGAGCCGACGGAATGCAAATTGGCGGATGATTTCCCGCGGTCCACGCCTCCTTTCGAGGTGTGGTCGAGGTGCACCTGACCGGATTGCGCGCTCCGCCGTCGAGAGGTAGACTGGGATCACTCGGGTGCCGCGGTCTCCTCGCTAACACCGCAGCGCGGAAAGGAGAGCACGCATGTTTGATCCTGTTCATAATCTTCTCCATCTGCTCTTAGACCCGTTGGAGAAGGGCCTGAACTCTTTAGGATTAGGCTTTCCTGAATATGTTGCCATCCTCTTCGTAGTCGGGGTGCTGATTACCATTCCATGGGCCAACATATTCATGAGAGTGGGGTACAGTCCGTTGAAGGGATTCCTCATGTTTATCCCTATCCTGAACATTTTCGTGTTTTTCAAATTTGCCTTCGGCGAGGAGTGGCCGATCGAACGCGAACTGCGGAACGCCAGCCGGTCCGTGCGAGATCCCGAGCGCGCTTTAAGAGGCAGCTCGCCGCCGCGAACGCCAGAGTCCCGATAATTCCGGCAGTGCGCACAGGAGAGGCATGTGCGAGTCTGTTGATGCCGCCACCTGTTTGCCGCGGATTACGCGGATTGGGCTGTAAGAGGTCACGGTTGTACATGAGTAGCAGCCAAGGATTCCGCGGCTTCGAATCCGTGGAATCCGGGGCTGCATCTGATTGGGGGACCCATCAGATGGCATCGAAGATCATGGCAATTGCCGGCCACCCAGGCGACGCATACTTCACCATGGGCGCAACCGTCGCCCAGCACATTCACGGCGGAGGCAGCGGAATTTTCGTCAGCCTGTCGCACGGCGAAAAGGGCGCGCCCAAAAACATCCCGGCCAAGGAATACGGGGAGATGCAGCGCGCGGCCACGGAGAAAGCCGCGAAGCTCCTGGGCGCCGAGAGCCATCTGCTCGCCTATCCGGACGCCGAGATCCCCAACAACGACAGGATCACGCTCGAGGTCAGCGACCTGATCCGCAAGCACAAGCCCTCGATCGTCGTCACGCACTGGAGCGGGACTTGGCACAAGGACCACCTGCACTGCTACCTCATCGTGCTCGATGCAATTTTCTACGCGGATCTCGCGACGCTCGAGAGGCCGCTCCCCGCCCACACGGTGGAGAAACTCTATTACGCCGAAAACTGGGAGGACCCGACGAACTACCAACCGGACGTGTACCTGGACGTCAGCGCGGTGTTCGACCGGTGGATGGAGGCGTGCGACATGTTCCCCATGTGGCGCGGGCAGACCGGCTTCTTCCGCTACAACGATTACTACCGCAGCCTCGCGGTCATGCGCGGTTGCCTCGCGAAATTCCAGTATGCCGTCGCGCTCATGAAAGATCCCTACCAGCGCGTAGCGAACCTGAAATCTCTGTGACAGCATGCACGGAAATGGCAATCGAGTCCTGCCTGATGCCGGTGCGTACTGTGATAGCTTTCTCCGGGGGATATCATTGATGGCAGCCGATCTCGATTCCATGAAGATTGCTTTTTTCGAACTCCCTGCGCGTGAGGAAGCCTACCTGCGCAGCTCGCCGCTTGCGCGCTATAGGCCAGCCTATCACGCCGAGCCCCTGCGAACCGAGAATCTGGGGTCGGCGGCAGACGCGCAAGCCATCTCGATTTTCATCTACTCACGGATAGGGCCGGCGGAGCTGGAGCGGCTCGCGGCCCTGCGGCTGATCGCGACGCGTTCCACCGGGTTCGACCACATCGACCTGGCCGCGTGCCGGGCCCGCGGCATCACGGTTTCGAATGTGCCGTTTTATGGTGAGAACACGGTGGCGGAGCACACTTTCGGCCTCATCCTGGCCCTGTCGAGAAACATCCACAGAGCTCACGTCCGAACGAGCCGCGGCGATTTCTCGCTCGAAGGGCTGATGGGTTTTGACCTGAAAGGGAAAACCATCGGCGTGGTCGGCGCAGGACGGATCGGTCTGCACGTGATTCGCATGGCCAGGGGCTTCGGCATGGAGGTCCTCGCCTCGGATACACGCCAGGACCATTTCCTTGCCGAGGTGCTCGGGTTTGCCTATGTTCCCTTCGAGGAACTGCTCGCCCGGTCCGACGTTATTTCGCTGCATGCCCCCTACAACACCCACACTCACCACCTGATCGATCGCGAACGGCTGGCGCTGGTGAAGAGGGGCGCCATATTGATCAACACCGCCCGAGGAGGGCTGATCGACACTGCGGCCCTGGTCTGGGCTCTCGACGAGGGAATCCTGTGCGGCGCAGGACTCGACGTCCTGGAGGGCGAAGACATCATCAAGGAGGAAACTCAACTGCTTGCGAGCCAGCAGTCCACGGAAAAACTGCGGCTGCTGCTGTCCAATCATATCCTGCGCAATCGGGAAAATGTCGTGCTCACGCCGCACATCGCCTTCAACAGCCGGGAAGCCCTCAACCGCATTCTCGACAGCACGATCGAAAACATTCTCGCGTTCGCTTCCGGCCGTCCGGTCAATGTCGTTGCCGAGTGAAGTTCGGAAGACCTGAGCATCGCCGCAACCTGTCGGATTCGTGGCGTGGCGACTACAATCTGGCCATGCGATTAGACTGCTGGCGTGTGTCATCTGCCTTGCCGCCGGTTAGGCGGTCAATCTTCCGGGCGCAGGTCGACACGGCCTGGATGAGAGGTTATATGCTGACCATCGTCGAGAAGCAGTCCATGGTCCAGGAAGTGGTCGCAAGCGCTGAAGTGTTCCAGTCCGGGCTGAAAGCCAGTGGCCACGTCGAGGTCCCGGGCATCTTTTTCGACACCGGCAAATCCGAGCTGAAACCCGAATCGGATGCAGCCGTGGGGGAGGTTGCGAAACTGCTGAATGCGGATCCCTCCCTGAAGGTCTACGTCGTGGGCCACACCGACAACGTCGCCTCGCTGGAACTGAACACGAAACTGTCCCAGGTCCGGGCCGAGGCCGTCGTCCAGGCGCTCGTAACAAAACACGCGCCCGGCGCAGCACCACACACTGATCCGTACCAGCTCATAAGGTACGGCATCAACGAAGAGACCTACTCAAGCAGCCTGCTGCCAGTCGTATCGATGATGCAAGCCACCGACTGCTCCGGTCACTTAATCGGGGAGTAGTCTGTCGCCTCCATGAACACCGAATCGATCTTGCCTACCAGCTTGCCGTTGGTTTCCGACTCCTGCTGCACCTTCTTCCACTCTGGGTCCTCGATGAACGCAGCCCACGACTTCTTGGCTACCTCGCGGTCAGGAAAAGAGAGTATGTAGATCAGGGTATTCTGGGATGCCGGCGCGTCCGTGGGGACCCAGTACCCTACGCCTTTCATCCCGTGCTTCTCGAAAATCCTCGTCGTGTGATCCCTGAACCTGGCCTGCAGTCCTGGCAGTTTGCCCTCGTTCGTCGTGTAGGTCCGGAGTTCGAACACACGGCCTTTCGGCAGACCCTGCGCCGCGTTCTCGCTGCCAACCCAGAAACCGACTACGAAAATCCCAGCTATCGCGATGGCAACAACTACTGCTCGTCTGATCATGGTAACCTCGATAGTCAGACTACGGCTTTCCTGGGGATAGTAGTTCGTCTTTCCTGCGAGAGCAGAATAGCACCGGTTTGGGTGGAAACCTCCCGGAATTGTCCAGCGTGGCAGACGAGGCAGGGAGTTCCGAAATCGGGGGAGTCAACGCGCTCGGCCAAGTACGGCGGCGTGACCGGCGTGGGAGCGAACATGGCGTTTCGACGCCCACTTTTTGAGACGCTTGGGTGGTTTGATATGGCCCTGGATGTGTGGACGCCCTCGTGCGGACGCTGTTGTCTGCAGTATCATCGCTGCGACTTCGAGAGTCTTCGCCGGCAGCTTTACCGCAACGGGTGTTCGTACGGGGCGAACCGGAGGTGACCTCCAAGGCGGGGAGGATGGGCTGCCGGATCTACGAGGTGGGAATCAGCGACTGGGGCACGACGCACGCCGAGGGAAAGAAAATCGAATGGAAGGACCGGGTACGCACCATCTTGTGCATCCTCAAGTACCGTTGAGCGAGTGGACGGAAGGGAAACGGACAGAGTGTATCCGGTCGCTTGAACGGATCGGAACTGCGTTCCTCCTGTTTCTTGCCTCAATACTGCTTATCGGGATTCCCTCCCCGGCAGCCGCCCAGTCCCCGGTGGGGCCGAGCAGGCCCCTGGAATTCCGCTACCGGGCTCCCGAAGCCGGGGAAGTCTTCCTTGTCTGGGGGATTGAGGGCTGGCAGGCCGTACCTGAGGAGGAACAACCGCCGGGGACCTCGGTAAGGAACCGGGTGATGCACACACCCATGGTGCGCCGGGGGAGCAGTTTCCTGGCCAAGGTGCAGGTTGATCCTCGCGTTACGGTCGAATACGGATTTCTGGTCACAAAAACCTGCGACGGACTGGAACTCGAGCTGCGGCCGGGTTGGGATGGCCGGAAGGAATTCCGGGTCGTGGCGGGCGAAGCCCCGGATCTTCTGGAAATCGGTTCTTCCCTGGAACTCTTCCCCCCGATCGACCTCGGGACGCTCCTTTTCGGCGTGGCCTGTTTAATGTTGGCGATCGGAGCCGGGTACTTGGCCGATTTCATTTTTCGCAAGGCGCACAGCCGTTCCGACCGCTCTGTTCTGGTCGTGGCTCTGATCGTCATCGTCGCCATAGGCTTCGGGTTGCGCATTGGAGCGGCGACCCATTGGAGTCATGTCCGACCGGACAGCCCGGCGCGGTTGATCGGGGATGAGCCCGGCTTCGACCGTATGGCTCGAGATTTGCTGGACGGATTCGGATTCACATGGCCGGGGCGTGTACCCCTCTATCCGATCTGGCTTGCAGGGATCTACCGGGTCTCGGGCGGATCGTACCACGCGGTCGCCTACTTCCAGTCCCTTTGGGCGTCGCGACGATCGTGCTCACCTTTTTCCTGGGGAAGCGGATGCTCGACACGCGGGCCGGCATTCTTGCCGCCATTGGGGTATCGGTCAGCTACGTCCTCATCAAACAACCGCTGCATTTACTGAGCGAGGCCTTGTACACGCCGGTTTTGTTGCTGGTCATGCTCTCGCTGGCCAAAGCGTTCTCGGAACCTACCCGGAATCGCTTTTTTGCCGCCGGGGCCTTGATCGGCGTCGGCAATCTCGTCCGACCGGCGTTGCTGTTTTTTCCCTTGTTCTTGGTCGTTCTCCTCCCCTTCGTACAGGAAAGGAAGAAGATAGCGAAATACTGGCTCGGCCTCTGCGTCGTTTCCTTTTTGGTTGTGTTACCGTGGATCCTGCACAACTACCTGAAGTACCGGGCGATCATCCCTCTGCAGACCAGCAACGCGATCCTGTGGCAGGGAAGTCCGGAATACTATCACCTGGTCCACGATCGGCAGTACACATACATGCGGATCTGGAATGAGATATTGTATGGTCCCGGTTGGCAGCAACACGATCCGACGAGCATCCCGGGAGACCGGTACTGGACCCGGCGAGCCCTGCAATCGATCGTTGCGGAGCCGCTGGTTTATCTAAGATATTCCGGGGAAAAGATCTTCACATATTGGCTCGGAGATCCAAGCGCCGATTGGGGTAACCGGCACATCTTCAGCTATACCGGTTTGCGGCAGGTCGGCTTTTCCTCCTATGCGGCGGTGCAGATCATCTTTGCCCGGTTTCTTCCGATCGTCGCGATGATTTCGCTGCTTTTTCTGCGATCGAAATGGTCGAAGCTCCTGCCGCTCCTTGTCATTTTGAGCTATTTTACCCTGCTCCATGCCATGACCCATGCGGAAGCGAGATTGAGCGAACCGTTGCAGCCGATGTTGCTGATCCTGACCGGCGGAGCGTACATGACGGTGATCGATAAGGCGAGAGAGCGAAGAATAGCGAAAGGACCCATACCCGTATCTCCATTAGTGTGAATGTTTCCGTCACCTTGCGATTTGGACGGATAGGTGAAATAAGCTGCTTGGCGGCGGTTGCTCAGCTGCGGCGGATGTACTGGTTCACCCAGCACGGTATGAGACTTTTTTGCTGGCCGGGTAGGAGGCCGCCGCCAGTGGACTCCCGGTGATCGCAACGCGCACCAACGGCGTCGAGGATTTATTGGGAGATGGCCAGGCCGGTGTGCTGGTCGAGCGGAACGAGGAAGCCGTCGCCGATGCGTTGGTCCGGTTGACTCGCGACCCGGCCTTGCGGGCACGCATGGGCAGCACCGGCCGCGCGCGGGCCCTGTCCTTCGGTCACGCTCGTTTTACGGACAGCGTACTCGAAGCCTATCGCCTTCTCTCGCCCGGCGCCTGAGTGTTTGCTGAAAGCTGACTGCTCTAAGCCTTTTCCATCTCTTCGGCATAAGCACGCATCCGTGCCAGCCGCGCCCGGTACGCTTCGTACAGCCCGTCGGCGTGCTCCCGGAGCGTTCTGCGTGAATTCGTCACGGGCATCTTCGTCGTGGCGTAGTCCACCTGGCGCACCCAATCCCCGGGTATCGAAGACGCCCCGCTGAGTGCGCCCGAAATCCCTCCTGCGATCGCGGCCAGGCAGTCCGTGTCGCGTCCGAAGTTCACAGCCGCGCTGATCGCTTCCTTCGGGTTTCCACGGGCCATCCGGAAGACGCAGATTGCCTTTGTGACCACCTCGTTCGCCGACGAGAAGGCATACGGCGTGCCGCTCCCGTTGTAGATGCTGTCGAACGCCTTCCGCATCTGCCTGAAGGCGGTGCAGTCTTTTGTGCGTTCCAGACCCCGCTCGATCTCGCCCGCGGCGCGCACCTCCCCGAAATCCTTGCCGAACCGCGGATCGCCTTCGTGGATGGCAGCGAGCACGCTCTCGACCGTGGCCCCCGGCCTGGTTGCGGCCGCAATTGCGAGGGCGGTTATGGCGGCCCACTGCAAACCGCGGCTGTTGGTCGTCTGGTAGAGCTGCCCGACCTCGAAGACGTCACTGACCGCACCCGCCGCGTCGCCGGCGTTGATCAGCCCGATCGGGTGACACGAGCGCGCGAACGAGTTCAGCCCCGCGTAGTCGCAGTACCGGCCAATGTCACAGGCCGGGATGCCGCTCTTGGCCATCTCGAGGAGCTTCATCTCGAAGGGTTCGGAAATCATGCCGGCCTGCTCGGGCTTCATGTCGCGGACCCAGATCTTTCGGACATCCTCGGCATTCACGCGGTCTTTCTTTTCGATGATCGCCGTGATCATGAGCTTCTGCCGCTCGCACCCGTCTTCGGTAGTGCCCGGCTCGCGGTTCCAGCCATTGCTGTAATGCTGGTAAGGAAGGAGGCGGTCGATGGTGCCGTATTTCTGCTCGATGCGTTCGTAAGGCCAGCTCTCGCATGGTGCACCCATCGAAGACCCGACGTGGCAACCCACGATGCAGCCGTAGAACTTGTCACGGAGACTGACCTGCGCGGCAGGCACATCCCTGACAATGGCTGAGGCCACACTCAGTGCAATGCCGTTCTGAAGGAACTGGCGACGTTTCATTGGAACCTCCCGGGCTGGCGAAGGCCTATAATAACTCCAAATTTCCACGTGGCCACAGCGGAGGGGGCAATGGAACGAAGGGACTTTCTGAAGTCGCTGATCGCGGCACCCGCACTAGGCTCGTTCGACTGGGATGCCTTCCCCGAGGGTGCGCAGGCTGCGAAACCCGGCCAGGATTTCGATGCCATTATCATCGGCTCCGGACTGGGGGACCTGAGCTGTGCCTATGCTTTTGCGCGAAAGAATTTCCGACCGCTCGTCCTGGAGCAGCACGACAGGCCGGGCGGTTATGCCACTTCCTTCGCCCGGCCCGGCGGCTTCGAATTCGACGTCAGCCTTCATTCCACGGGTGCGGGACAGCGGGAAGGCGTCTACAACGTGATCCCGGGGTTGTCGGACATCACGGACGTGGAATTCGAGCCGCACCCGCACTTGTACCGCGCGATATACCCGGAGCACGACATCACGGTCGCGCAGAAGGACCTCCCGGCTTACATGAGGATGCTGACCGGCCACTTCCCTTCGGAGGAGGCCGGGATCAAGGGGATCGTGGAGGACATGGAGGGACTCGCGCGGGACATCAACCGGTTCTCCGGGATCTCCGATCTGCGCCGGTTCGCCTCGGATTATCCCTACCTGTTCAGTACCGGGGCCAAACGTGGGGTCAGATGGCCGACGCCCGCATCAAGGACCCGAAGCTGAAGGCTATCGTTTCGAATCTGTGGGGATACTACGGCCTGCCTCCGTCGCGGCTGTCCTGTTACTACTATGCGATTCCCACTATCGGGTACCTCGCGGAAGGGGGTTACTACCCGCGTGGCACGTCGCAGAAGATCAGCCGCTCGCTCGTCAAGTACATCGAGGAGAAGGGCGGCAAGGTCCTCCTGCGCACGCCCGTGACGGAGATCCTGGTCAAAGATCACGCGGCCACGGGGGTACGGACCGCGGATGGGCCGGAGTATGCGGCCAGGGTGGTCGTCTCGAATGCGAGCGCCCAGTCCACGTTCCGCTCCATGATGAACGAAGCGGTCTACCTGAAGGACTACCTCGCCCGGCTCGATTCGTACAGCGTCAGCCTGTCCGCGTTCCAGGTATTTCTCGGGTTGAAGACGGACCTGGTGCGCAAATGGGGGATCACTTGATCGGTAAAACGCCGGGCCATCATTAAGGCTACCGCCAGGGCATCCCCCAAGGCCAAGGCGACGGTGGTGCTGCAGGTGGGCGCCAGGTTCAGGGGATCAGCCTCCCGGTCCACCCGGGCATCCAGAACCACGTCAGCCTGTTTGGCCATGGGTGAGTTGAGGTTGCCCACGATGGCGATCAACGGCGACCGGAATTGCCGCAGGACCGGGATGAGGCGCAGCAATTCCGCGGTGCTGCCGCTCTTGGAGATCAGGATACTGGGGTCGCCCGGGGTATAGATCCCCAAATCGCCATGCACGGCCTCGGCGGCATGGAGAAACACCGCCGGGGTTCCGGTGCTGGACAGGGTGGCGGCGATTTTCTGGCCGATGTGGCCGGATTTGCCGATGCCGCTGACCACGACTTTACCATCATGGGCCAGCAGCAGTTCCACGGCTTTGGTCAAGTTATGATCCAGACGATCCGCCGCCGCCGCCAGGGCTTGAGCCTCGACCTTCAGCACCTCTTGGGCGATTTCCCGCCAATCTGTCGCCGGATGGAATGATGGCATTTTTTTTACTAGAGAGCCAGTCAATGTAATCCTTTTATTAATTATAACGAATCATCAACGCCAACTGAAGGCAATATATTTCATTTCTGATAATGGATAGGATACGTATACGAAAATTGCATCCAGGCCATATGGTTATGGGCGGACCCGCTCCCCCCGGTTACCCCGGTTAGATTTTCCCTACCTGAATAACTATACCCAGGTGACACTGACAATTTTTCGGTGATCTGATAACTCAGGTTAGAGTTGATACTGTAGTAATTATATTTGCTGGTGATAGTTTGACTGGACTGATTGCTTAAAGAATAACTCCCACCCAAGCTGCTGCTCAATCTCTCGGTGAACTTATACCCGAGAGAAAGGTTTAGCTGGTCAACTTCATAAACGGCTCCATAAGCTGAGGCATTTTGATCAACTTTGAAACTGGCGTTAAATGACAATTTGGTGGACCAACGATAATTGGTAGAAACATTAAAATAGGGGGTCACGTTGGAATCATTAACCCTCTGGGTCTTGACCGTGAGAAAGAAGGGAAACTGGGAAGTATCCAGGACCTGGGTGTTAAAGCTGAAAAAAGAGATATTAGCCCCTGACATGAAGCTGACATCCCACCGTTCGGAAAACTTATGGTTTACCCCCACATAAATCCCCAGGGATTTAAAATCGTTGCCGCCGGCATAGAGGCGTCTCCCTGACGATATTGTTACTTATCAGGGAGGTCTTCTCGTTTTTCAGTAGATACGTGAAGTTCAACCCCGCTTGATGATTGGTATAATCGGTGTACTGGGGCGCCTGGTAGAGCACCCGGTTAAAATTATAGCTTGCCGTGGCCAAAAGCCGTTCCGTCAGGTTGTAGGTGACCCCTGGGCCCAAGGTAAAGGATTGGCGCGGGGAGCGGTTTATAACCAGTCCGGAAGTCAGCAACTCCTCATTCAAGGATGTATCGCTGATATAGCTGGAGTTTAAGGTAAGACTGACCCGGGGAGCTATCCGATGTTGCGCGTTGATCTGGTAATTCTGGTCGATATGGTCGAGTTCACTGTAAGTGAAATAGTGGATGCCCGTAAAGCCTAAGTGTCCTTGAAGCTGCGTGATTTCCGTGTTGTAGTTGAAATCCGCAGCCGGCATCAAGGTAAACCTGACGTCGCTGAGCGGGTTAGTAGAAGTATAATTCAAATTGCTGTTAAACTCGGATCTCTGCGTCACCGAAGGCACCACGGACCAGTCAGCCGCCACCGCCAGGTTAGCGGCCCACAGGCTCACAATTATCGCCAGCGCCCCCCAGATCTTAGTGCCCATGACCCTGTCTTCCCCCTTGCAAGTTAGGGCACTACCACTACATCTCCCGGCAACAGCGTTCGATTCTGCTCCAAAAATTGGCCCTTAGCCACCTCTTTATAATTAAAGGGGAAGACCTCCTCCTTGCCGCCCACGCTCCTGATGACCATGATCGACCCGGGCGAGGCGAAGGGCGTCAGGCCGCCCGCCATGGAGATGGCCTGCATCACATTGACGGGCTTGCCGGTCAAGAAATCTCCCGGCTTGTTGACCTTGCCGGTGACATAGATCTTATAATTCTGCGCCTTGAGCAGGATCACGGTCACATGCGCGTCCGTCACATACTTCTCGAGACGTTTCAAGATTTCTTCCTGCAGTTGCTTGACGGTGCGCCCGGCGGCCTGAACCTCCCCGATTAAGGGGTAGGTGATCTTACCGTCCGGCCGCACGACCAGTTGCTTGGTCAGGTCGGGTTCTTTCCAGACGGAAATTTCAATGGCATCTTCCGGTCCCAGGAGATATGTTGCCTGATCGGGAGTGGCAACCGCCGCGGCCGCAGCCTGAGCCTCGGTGAGGTGGCTCACCGGCGGGGTACAGCCGCACATCAGCACCAGGCTGAGCCCTACCATCATACTTCCAGGCAGCCATTTCCACTTCATTGCCCAACGAAATCTCGTCAAACCCGCACCCTCCCCCTGAAGGTTACTTTGACCTCACGTTTTATAATAATCATAAACAATTTAAATTATCAATAAAAAGTTCTCAAACCTCTTGGGAAAGATATCCTGTATCACTACTGTCCACACGCTAATTGAACAGCAAAGGTTGTCGGTTATCAGGTGATCGAGGGCAAAGTATAGCCCACAAATCCAGACGCTCTATGAGCCTAGTCTGGGCCAGGTGCAGTCGGTGCTCGTAGAGCTGGACGGCCGTCGCTATCAACTTTGGACCGACTTGGTTGACTCCGCCCACCACGCCTTCGCCGCCGCCGGAGTGCGGCCGCCATCTCCGGTTACGCTCTTGGGCCCTATCTCTTAAGGGCTTAACTCCGTCAACCTGTAAACCTTGTAATGCCGAAAATATTTTTCAACTACTTACCTTAATTGTTATCACAATACTATTTATTTCTTGCGGTCGAAGATGCATCAGAGATGGGCCTCTGTTCAAACACTCCTGCCCTCGCCGCCCGTGGGGCAAGGGTTCTGCCAACCGATAGCTGACCGCGACCTGGCTATTTCCCTCCGGCGGGGAGGCTGTCCAGCAGCTTTTGGGCCGCGTCCCGCTCCATAAATTTGGTCTTGCTGTCCAGCGCCTTTTGGAGCGCGGCCCGAGCCGCGGCCGTCTCTCCCAGTTTGGCTTCACACCACCCCAAATGGTACAGCATGGCAGGTTGACCGGGGGCGTGCTCCGACGCCTTTTCCAGGTAGGTCTTGGCCAGGACGTATTTTTCCTGTTTACACAGGACCCAGCCCATGGTGTCCAAAAAGCTGGGTTCTTCGGGGTTATCCTCCAGGGTTTCCGCTGAGAGTTTCTGCGCCCGGGCCAGATTTTCCGCCGTGGGCTGGTGTTCCGCCAGCAGGTAGGCCAGATTGTTGCGCGCCAGGGAGGTAAAGAGGTTGTGGGCCAACAGGCTGCTATAGAGGTTAATCGCCTTATCAAACTTTTGCTGCCGCTCATAAACCGTGGCCAATACCAGGGACAAGATGGGGGCGGACTTGGGATCGGCCACCTTGGCTTCCAACTGCTGCAGGGCCTGATCTGCATTGGGCATCTGCTGGTAGGCCAGGGCTAACAGTTGCAGGGCCGACATCTGCCGGGGATTCAGGTTCAGGGCTTCTTCCAGCGGGGCGATGGCGGCCTGGGGCTGCTTTTGGACCAACAGCAGTTCTCCCAACAATTGGTGCAACTGCGGGTTTTTCGGACTGCGAGCCAGGGTCTGGCGCACTGCCGCCAAGGCCTTTTCAGGCTGCTTCTGATCCTGGTAGATGCCAACCTCGAGTTGCAGGGCCGGCAGGAAATCGGGGTTTGCCTGCAAGGCCTGGTCCGCGAACTTGAGGGCTTCGTCCGGCTTTTTGGTCTTTAAGGCCAGGCGCGCCATTTGAAAATAGCCTTGGGGGTTCTTGGGCTCCAGATCGATGATTTTCTGGAAGGTGGCCCGGGCCTGGGCATCATCGCCCTTGAGGGCATAGACCTCCCCCAGGGTGACCAGATTGACCACATCTTTGCCGTTGAGCCGCAGATAACCCTGGATAGTGGCGATGGCGCCGTCATAATCCTTGGCCTCGGAGAAAGAGCCATACAGGAATTTTCTGGCATCCAGAAAGTCCGGTTTGATCTCCAGCGCCTTTTTGGCATTTTCCTTGGCCAGTCCCGCTTCCTTATTCAGCAGGTTGGCCCTGGCCAGGAGCAGCCAGACCTCTGGAGATTTGGGACGATCCTGGGCCAAGAGACGGAAACTGTTCACCGCGGTCAAGCCGTCTTTTTTGTTCAGGGCGATGATCCCCCGGATTTCGGTGGCATCCATGTCCTTGGGGTGATCCTTCAGGACCTCGTTTACCAGCTTCTCGGCCGCATCTATATGTCCCTGGGAGGCCTGAATGCGAGCCAGTCCATTTTTGGCTTGCACCCCTTTAGGTCCGTCGGGGTCCAGTTTGATGATTTCCTCCAGCACTTGCGAGGCCTGCCCTTGCCGCCGCAGGGCCAGGTAAAATTCTGCCAGGCCGAAGCGGGCCGCATAATTGTCCGGATGGGCCTTAATAAAATCCTGGAGGGTTTTCTCCGCCTCCGGGCGCCGCCCTTGACTGACCAGGAAGCGAGCCAGCATCATGACCGGTTTCTCGCTGTCCGGCTCCAGGCTGACGCTCTGGCGGAGAGCCGCCTCGGCTTTATCCCGTTGCCCGGCCGTGGCGTAATGGCGCACTAATTGATTATACAGGCCGGAGTTTTTGGGTTCCTGGGCGATGGCTTGCAGCAGGAACGACTCTCCCACCTCGAACTGCTTTTGGTTGTCAGCCAGGCCGGCTCTGGCAACATAGAGGTTCACGGCCTTGGGATTGGCCTTAATGCCCTGTTCCAATATAGCCGCAGCTCCTGCCATTTTCTTCTCTTTCGACAGGATGGCAGCCTCCAGGAGATAGGCCGAGATCTTGCCGGGGTCCAGCCGGCGCACTTCCGCCAGTACCTCCAGGGCCTTCTGGGGCTGTGACTGGGCCATAGCTACAGAAGCGGACAACAGTAAGGCGTCGGTATTGTTGGGTTCCTGCTTTAGGGCGAGCTCGGCCTTTTCCTTGGCCTTGTCCAGTTGCTTGGCCATCAACAAGAGATCCCCCAGGAGTATTTGGGCCTCCGTGAGATTGGGGTCGAGTTCCACGGCTTTATTCAAGGCCCCAAATGCCCCCCGGGGATTTTGCAGCTTGAGTTCCGTTTTGCCCTGCCACAGGCAGGCTAGGGCAAATTTGGGGTCAATCTGCAAGGCGTTCTGGAATTGCAGGCGAGCCCGGACATAGTCTTCCTGCTGGTATAATGCCTGCCCCGAGGCCAGGAATTTATCCCGTTTCTCCTCCATACTGCTGCAGGCGCCCAGAAATAGGGTCAAAAGCACCACCAGCATCCAGGCGGCGCCATTCCTTAGGGATAGCTGTCTTTTCTGCATCATGTCTCGAACCTCTGACAATAGGCTTTCATTACCCTAAACCGCAAAATTCCGGCACACGACTCATTGACTGTTTCCAGGCAAATCCAAGAGTCAACACTAAAACCAGCCGGCCCCATCACCGTGGTGAACGTTAGAGGGCACCTCAACCCTTACCCAAACCCAAGGTATTTTTAATAATGCAGTTTAATACAGGTTTCATTGACCGTCTACTTATTTAGGCTGGGTTTGGGGGTTCTTTTTTAGTTGAAACCGTTTAAGCCCGACTTTGGCCGTTACTCAAGCCGTGTTTCCCAACTTTTTTGCCTGGTAAGATCTTTCCGTGACTAAACCCTAATACCATATCATCATCCATCACCCAAATAAATTTATAAAAAATTAGCTGCTCATGGGTTAATCTGACATCCCTGCTGTCCGGTAGAAATTACTTGAGATAGCAAGCAAAACAGCCCCATTCGGCCAGTGGAGCGCCCACAAAAGCCCGCGGGACCTGGTATTCAGTCTCAACCGGATAGTCCGCAAGTTCTACCACCCGGGTCTTGTCGCGGTGCCACGTTCCACTCTGGCCGA
>CAWJKZ010000005.1:0-14789 GCA_963843575.1 uncultured Acidobacteriota bacterium
GCTTCTGCGCGAGCTCGGGATCCATTTCCTCAAGGTCAGCTCCCCGACCGGGGAGGAGCTGATAAACGCCTTCGGCAGCGACGGGATCGAGCGCTTCTACATGGGCCTGCTGGCCATCGAGCTGTGCGTGAAGGCTGTCTGCGAGATACGGCCGTACGAAAAGGTCCGCGGGACAGCAGACATGGTCCACCGCGGAAACCTGCTCCGCATCGAAACGGCCATTGCGGCCGGCGACATCGTGCAGGCGCTGGACGAAGTCTCTGCACGCGCTTTCGCTCATACCCGCCGAACGGAATGGTGGTCGGCCGGTGGTCGGGATTGCGGGCGACCTCTACACCAAGGTGAACTCAGCGGCCAACAACGACCTCTATCGCTGGCTCGAGGACCGCGGATTGGAGGTGTGGCCCTCGATGTTCCAGATCGACCTGCTGGACTTCGGCATCTCGCGGCGGCTCTTCGAGAGCGTATCCAGAGGGAGAATGCAGGACTTCCTGGTCAGCGGTTCGGTAGCCATAAAGCGCCTCGTCGACGTCTGGAAGATACATCGCGTCGCCGCGCCCCGGGTTTCACGCCTCGAGGAGCCCGGCTATCTCGAGATGAAGAAGCTCGCCGCCCCCTACATGCCTAACGAGGCACACCAGCTCCTGTTTTTGAACACGGTGAAGATCGTTGACTTCGCGCGGCGGGGCGCCGACGGGATCATCAATGCCGTCTGCTTCAATTGCATGGTCGGCAACGCATCGGCGGCCATCATCGAGAAAATCCGGAACGACTATCACGACATCCCCATCCTCACCGCGGTCTACTCGGGCGGCGAAGATCCATCGCGCGCGATGGTCCTCGAGGCGTTCGTCAGCCAGGTGAAGAGGCATTACGCCAGGACACAGCTGCCGCAGCAGAGGAGGTCTGGCCCTGTGGATTCCCTGAGGCTGGACCGAAACTCACTTAGGTTCGTACGGCGGCCTCTTGCGTTTCTCCTCGTCCCACTCAAGTGGGTCCGGGCTTCAGCCCGGACGCCTTTTGCAGTAGCTGTAAAGTGCATCTGTCCCGATATGCAACGGCTTTAACAGCGTCAGGGCTGAAGCCCGGACCCACTTGGGATCATGTTCCACATCCAAAAAGGAATACCGGAGCAGACGTCGACACAACACGGTGCTGCGTGGCCGGGTCCAGGGCCGGGTCCCATGCTTCAAAACGATGCGAGCTACTTCATCAGTCCGTTCGCCACGAGCCATGCCTTGGCAGACCCATCGGCTTCGTGCAGTTCCTCGTCCTCGTCCCGGTTATCGGTGTCGAGCTCGACGGTGAAAGCCATCCGTTCTTTGGTGGCGGCCTGTGCGAGGACCGGCAGCAGGGCGGGGAAATCGACGAGGCCCCGCCCCAGCGCCACACCGTTGTAGACCCCCTTCTCGAGCACGTAGTCGCGCACGTGCGCGTGAAACGTCCGCGGCAGGCACTTGCGCGTCGCGAACAACGGGTCCTCGTTCAGGATGAGCCAGTTGCCCGTGTCATTCAGGATACCCACGTTGTCGAGACCGGCCCCTTCCGAAATCCGGAGGAGGTCATCCGAGGAGAAGTAATCGTAATTCTCCTGGCAGATCCGGAGCCCGAGGGCTTTCGCCGACCGGCCGAGCTCTCGAACGGACTGGTCGCCAGCCGGACGGTGGCCGCCCGCGTCACGCGACCGTTGATACGGGGGAGAAGGTGCACGTCCGCACACCCAGACGGGCGGCTAATTCCAGGTCGCGGCGACCCGCCTCGAGCGCCGCGAGACGAACCTCCTCGTCGTAGGTCGCCGCAACGCCGCCCACTTCGACGACCGGCCACAGGTCGCTCTCCTTGAGCCGTGCCTTCAGCTCGTCGATGTAGCTCTTCTCGTCGAGGGGAGGGCCGCGAAATCGAGATCTATCGCCATCGGGAAGATCCGGACCCCTTCGCGATCGCGACCGTCTTCCGGATTACGTGGTCGAGCCGCGCCGCGCGATCCAGCCCGAGCCTGCGGATCTGACGGTGCCAGTTCTGTCCGACAGCGCGCCGACGATGATCTCGACGCGAGACTCGGCCGTGCGCGCCAGGCCGGCGGCGGCCGGCCCGGCGGCCGCCACGCCCGCCATGAATGTCCTGCGGTCCATGTGAACCTCCCGGATGTGATTCGTTGCTGCGCTCGGATGTATGTTTATTCAATCCGGCTGCAAAAGCAACGGCCCGCCTCATCGCAACGTTGCGCGAACCTGAGTTTGGCTGCATCGTACGGCTGACGGAACCCGATCGTGAGTGAGAATCCCGCATGCGGTAAAGGTCGTTTTGGCCTACAATCGCGCCTTGTCAACGACACCGCGCCCCTGGCGACCGATGAGGCCGGGTTGGCCGCTCGGGCGCTCGCGGCAACCGTGGGACCTGCCGAAACCGGCAGGCGGGTCGAGGCGATCCGATCCTTCTCTGTGCCCTCCGCGCATCTGCGAAGGGGTTTCTGTTGTCTTGCGCCACGCGACCCCGTTGACGATGCGGGGGGCGCCGGGATCGTTATGCGGAGCTTCTCTTGAACTCTCATTTCGCGCTGATTGACTGGCTGCTGGTTATCGGGTTCCTGGTGTTCTACGCCTACCTCGGTGTCCGGGCCAGGATGCACTCGTCCTCGCTGGACGAGTTTCTGGTCATGGGGCGCAGGTTGGGTCCGATCTGGGGCGTCGCGACCCTGGCCGCCACCGAGACGGGCCTGATCACCCTGATCTATTTCGCGGAGGAAGCCTACCTCAGCGGCTTCGTCGCTTTCAGCATCGCCGGACTGGCGGCACTGACGATGTGGGTCGTCGGCAGGACCGGCTTCGTGATCAGACGCCTGCGCAGCCTGGAAGTTCGGACGATGCCGGAATTCATGGAGGGCCGTTTCAACGCCAGGGTGCGATCGATCACGGGGCTCGCGGCATTCGTGGTCGGGGTGCTGAACATGGGGATTTTCCTGCAGGTGGAAAGCTCGTTCATGGCGATCCTCATGGGCATACCGGAATCCCGGATCCTGGTGGTGATGGCCGTGATGCTGGTGGTCGTCGTGGCCTACACCATGCTCGGCGGAATGTATTCCGTGGTGCTCACCGACGTCGTGCAGTTCATCATGATCGTGGTCGGCGTCGCCGTTACCACCTACTGCATCGTCGTAAACGCGGGCGGCTGGGGCAGGATGGTGGACGCGGTCTATGCGCACTACGGCAGCGCGGGCTTCAACCTCTGGAGCGCTCGCCGGTACGGCTTACTTTTCCTGAGTTGGACGACCCTTTACTACCTCAGCGGCTGGAGTTCCTGGCAGCCCGTGGTGGCGCGGGTGCTGAGCATGAAGGACATCCGGATGGCGCTGAAACTCTACCGCATCAGCAGCCTGTTCATGTTCATGCGGGCGGCGTTTCCGATGATCTGGGGAATCGGGGCCCTGGCCATCCTGGGGACCGTCCGCCAATCCAACACGGTCTTGCCCGTCACGCTCGCGCGGATCCTGCCCGCGGGCTGGGTGGGGGTGGTGACCGTCGGATTCATCTCCGCGTCGATGTCCACGTACTCGAGTTACCTGCTGGCCTTCAGCTCCATCCTGCTCCAGGACGTCGTGGGACCGAATATGAAGAGGCAGCTCAACGGACGGGAGCGGGTGAGGTTCACGCAGCTGGGCATCCTGCTGATCGGGATATTCGTTTATCTCTGGGGTGCGTTTTATCGTTTGCCCGAGTCCGTCTTCCGCTACATTACTCTCACCGGGGCTCTTTCATTTGCGGCGAGTCTGACGGTGCTCGTCGGCGGGATCTACTGGAAGCGCGCGAACGTCCGGGGCGCCTATTGGGCGTTTCTCGGCAGCGCCGCGCCTCCCATTGCCTGCCTCGCCCTGCCCGCGATCGACCCCACCTATGCCGGGCTGTTGAGTTTTGTGCTGGCTCCGGCCGGCCTGGTGGCGGGGTCGCTGACTTCAACGATCGGGGGCAGAGCGGCTCGGCCTTAGTAACGCGGCGGTGATCCGTGTTCATCTGCGTCTGGACCGGTCAAGGAAGACACGAGCAGAAGCAGAACGCGGATTTCCGCGGATCTGACGGGTTCACGCGGATCGGCCGCGCCCGGAATGCCGGGCGCGGCCTCTCACCCATGTCATTGTCTTTGATCTGCGTTGATCCGCGTCCCAAAATAACACGTCATCATATTTGTGAAACGGACCGCTCATAGAGGGATCTGCCATGCAAAAGATCAGGTTTGGCATCGTCGGCGCGGGTTTGTGGGGGCGGGCCCATGCCGAGGTTTACTCGACGCACCCGATGGCCGCGCTCGCGGCCGTCTGCGACACCGACGAGGAAAAGGCCCGCACGCTGGCCGCGAAATACGGCGCCCGGGCCGTGTATCGCGACTTTGAGGCGCTCATAGAGGATCCCGAGGTGGATGCGGTTGCGGTGGTGACGCCGGATTTTGCGCACTGCGCTCCGATCCTGGCGGCAGCGCGGGCCCGCAAGGACGTGCTGGTCGAAAAGCCGCTCGCGACGACCGCCGAGGAACTCGATGCGATCGCGGACGCCGTCACCCGGTCCGGGATCCGGTGCATGGTCGATTTCCACAATCGCTGGTCGCCCCCGATCGTGGTGGCCCGCCAGAGCATCGCCGCGGATGAACTCGGCAGGCTCGTGTCGGCGTACGTGCGCCTGAACGATACGATTTCCGTCCCCACCCGCATGCTCTCGTGGGCAGCCCGCAGCAGCATCCTCTGGTTCCTCGGCAGCCACACCGTCGACACCCTGCGGTTCCTCTCGAGCGACGAGGTGGAGCGCGTCTACGCGGTGGCACGCTCGGGCGTGCTCAACGCCAGGGGAATCGAGGTGCCCGACATCTACCAGGCCATCCTCGAGTTCCGCTCGGGCATGATCGCAACCACCGAGAACAACTGGATCGTACCGGACACAAACCCGTCGGTGAACGATTTCAAAGTCAACGTCCTCGGCAGCAAGGGGATGATCAGCCTGGACCTCACCCACAGCCAGCTGATCGAGAAGTTCCTCGAACAGGGCGCGAACCATCCCGATGTGCTCGTGGCCCCGTGCATTCACGGCAAGCGTCCGGGCTTCGCCTACGAGAGCATCAGGACTTTCGTCGATTGCGTCGCGCAGGACAAACCCCTGCCGGCAACCCTGGAGGACGGGATCCGGGTCTCGAGGGTGATCCTGGCGATGTTCGAGTCCGCGGCCAAGAGAGAACCCGTCACAGTCCAATATTGAGGCGAGCGAAGCTCATGCACGAATCACTGCAGTCGATGTTCGACCTGTCCGGCAAGGCGGCGGTTGTCACGGGCGTCTCGCGCGGGATCGGGATCAGCTTCGCCCGCGGCCTGGCCAAGGCAGGGTGCAATCTCGTCGTCGCGGCCCGCAGCATCGATCCGCTCAAGCAGTCCGCGCACGACCTCGAGCAGTTCGGGACCCGCGTCGTGCCGGTGCAGGCGGACGTGTGCGATCCCGCGGAGGTCGAGGCCATGATCAAATGCACCGTCCGGGAATTCGGGCGGATCGACATCCTGGTCAACAACGCGGGGATCTCCGCGGTGGCCGACGCCGAGAGCATGAGCCGCGATCAGTGGCAGAGCGTGCATCGACACGAACCTGACCGGCCTCTTCTACTGCGCACAGGCCGCGGGGCGCCGCATGCTGGAACAGGGATTCGGGAAGATCATCAACATCGCGTCGATGTACGGCATCAGCGCCTCGAGCTGCGTTTCGCAGGCCTCGTACGTCGCCAGCAAGTCGGGCGTGACTCGGACTGACGCGCGAGCTGGCGGTGGAATGGGCGCCGAGAGGACTACAGGTCGTGGCGCTGGCGCCCGGGTTCTTCCGTTCCGACCAGACCGTGTGGGCGTTCGAGCAGAACCAGGAACTCGGCCGCAAGCTGCTCGCCAAGGTCCCGGCCGGCCGCCTCGGGCGGCTGGAGGAACTGGAAGGCACGATCGTCTACCTGGCCTCGAGTGCAGCCGACTACATGAACGGCCAGACCCTCATCATCGACGGCGGCTTTCTCTCCTGGTAGTCTCGATCAAGGAAGATGAGGGCAAAAGCAGAACGCGGACTTCCGCGGATTTGCCGGATTCACGGATCGGAGTGCATCCGCGTCCGAAAAGGCGCCATTGTAGTTGTGCGAGCGTCTGTCCCGGATGCTGCAAACAGACACCGCCGGGCCTATTATAGTGTCAATCCTGGAATCGTCCTGGGGGGGGAGGAGCCCACTGAACCGCATGCAGATCGCGAAGTGCAGAACCTACCACGCACATGCACACGGGCGCGGCGTGGCCCGGATGCTGGACGGACAGTCCGTGTTCAAGCTCTATTACATCTCCATCATCGGGCGAGGCCAACCTGAACGCTACGACTGGCAGTACAGCCCCCGTTCGCCCGCGGAATTCGAACAGGTCTTCGTCTCCGGCGGCCATGAGGGCATCGGGTTTGCCATCGTCTTTCCTCACGTGACGAAAATCTACCGATTCTCGCCCGACATGGAAACGATTCTAGATGTGCGCGAATATGAGACCGATGGCATGACTCCTCGCGACTGCTCGCGGCGGGACGGATTCCACGAATTCGCCTGCTACGCCGAGGCGGTCATCGCCGCCGATGAATATCGCGCCTGGGCCAAGGCGGCGACCGTAAACGAGTACCTCGCGTTTCGATCCGACGCCGCCGAATTCCAGGTCGTCAGCAACAACAAGCTCGCGGCCTACTGGATCGTGCGGTAGTCGCCCCTTTGGAGGGAGGTCGGGCATATGAAGGGAACGGCGTTCCTCAGCTACACCCGCAAGGACGACCAGTTCTTTGGGGGTTACATCACCGCCTTTCGGAAATCGCTTGAGCTTGGCGTCCACGTGGTGACCGGCCGAGAGGAGTTTCGCCTGTTCCCGGACATCGATGGCATCGGGCGCCCCGGGGCCTGACCGACGACCCGGCCGAGTTGATCTCCATGGTGGTGGCGGCGCTCCGCTGACTTCGGTCGCACTCTGTCAGCATTGAAGGGCAAAATGGCTGTCGGCTTGCGCCAGTCGCCGTCGCGCGAACGTCGGATCGTGCGGGACTCGCTGCCTGGCGGGCCGACCCCCCACCAGAAACGCGCCGTTCCCGGGAGTCCACCGATGAAGCACACACACGATCAATACGCGAAGCTGGCCGACCTATACGACCTGTTTTCCCTCGACAAGTACATCGAGGCGTTCTATCGCGAGTGGAGGGAGAGCCTCCTGGCGGCGGTGCGGCGGCACAGGCTCGAAGTTCACACCCTGGTCGACCTGGCCTGCGGGACCGGCAACACCGCCATCCCCTGGACCGGGCAAGGCGGATGGACCGTCATCGGGGTCGATGCCTCTCCCGCCATGCTCCGCCGCGCGCGCAGAAAATCAAAACGCGTCCGGTGGTATCGCCAGGACCTCAGGGAGCTGAACCTGAAGCAGCGTGCGGACGTCGTGACCTGCCACTTCGACGCCCTGGACCACATCCTCGTGCCGGACGATCTGCAGCGCGTGTTTGTGAACGTCGAACAGATGTTGAACGACGGGGGGCTGTTTCAGTTCGACATGAGCACAGCCGCGTGGTTCGAGTGGCTGGCCGTCCACGAGAAGATGTTCCCCATGGGCCCGCACTACATGATGGCTTACAACCGTTACGACCCGAAGCAGCGGATCGCCACCTTCTCCCAGCTCTGGTTCGTCAAGCGGGGGAAGCTATTCGAGAAACGGCTGGTCACGGTCCAGGAGCGCGCCTACAGCCCCCGGGAGATAGGCCGCATGGTTCGCAAATCCGGCCTCACCCTTCTGCAAGCCAAAGTGCAGCGCAAACTCGAGGGCAAGCCGACCCGCATGCTCTACCTCGTCCGGAAATAGAAGCAGGGCGGCGAACCGGTGAATGCAGTTCTACCCGGCGACGGACTTCACGTCCGCCGCCCGTCTCCTGAAATACTCGATCGTTCGGGTCAATCCTTCCACGAGCGCAACTGTGGGATGCCACCCGAGCAGCGCCTCGGCGCGGCTGATATCCGGCCGCCTGACCTTGGGGTCGTCCTCGGGCAGCGGGGCATAGGAAACCCGGCTGTCGGAACCGGTCAGCGCAATTATCTTCTCGGCGATGTCGAGCACGGTCAGCTCATGCGGGTTGCCGATGTTGACCGGGTCGTGGATGTCCTCCGTGTCCGCAGCCATGAGCAGCCGGATGATCCCGTCCACTTCGTCGTCCACGTAGCAGAAGCTGCGGGTCTGGTCGCCCTTCCCGTAAACCGTCAATGGCTCCCCCTGCAGCGCCTGCACGATAAAATTCGACACGACCCGCCCGTCGCGTGGCCGCATGCGCGGGCCGTAGGTGTTGAAGATCCGGACGATCCGGGTGTCCAACCCGTGGCTTCGGTGGTACGCCATGACGAGCGCCTCGGCGAACCGCTTGGCCTCGTCGTAGACACCGCGCAGTCCGATGGGGTTCACGTTCCCCCAGTAGGTTTCCGGCTGGGGGTTGACCAGCGGGTCGCCGTACGTCTCGGACGTGCTCGCCAGCAGGAAACGGGCCTTCTTGTCCTTGGCCAGGCCGATCGTCTTGTGCGTGCCCAGGGCGCCGACCTTGAGCGTCTGGATCGGCAGTTCGAGATAGTCGCGCGGGCTCGCGGGCGAGGCGAAGTGCATCACCGCGTCGATGGGCTGGCCGATGAAGATGTACTGGGTGACGTCGTGTTTGACGAAGCGGAAGCGCGGGTGCCCCATCAGGTGGGCGATGTTGTCGATGGACCCGGTGATCAGGTTGTCCAGGCAGATGACCTCGTTGCCCAGCTCCAGCAACCTGTCGCACAGGTTGCTGCCCAGGAATCCCGCCCCGCCGGTAATCACCACTCTCATGTTGCCCCCTGCAGCGCCCGAGCCACCGCGAGTGCGTGAAAGCGGCCGGGGCGCGCTATTGCTGCCTGCCTTTGGCCAGCGCCTTGTAGTACTCCTCCACGAGCTTCTTATAGCTGCTGGGGGCTTCGCTGTCATCCGAATAAAAATATTTGTCCTTCTGGGTGAGTCGCGACAGGTCCCGGCTCAGGTCGAGCTCGACCTGGCGCAGCAACTCGATGGCATTCCTGAGCTGAGCCACTCTTTCGGGATCGCGGTAGTCGCGCCCCGAATCGATGTTGCGCAGGCTGCCGATGACCTGCTCGAGGTTCTTCATCTGGGTCGGGTTGCGATCCAGCAGGCGCCTGAGTTCCTGGGCATCCATCATGCGCTGCTGTGTTTCGCGGCGCAGCTGCCGCAGGTCCTCGTCCGAGTAACGGCCGACGCCTGTGGGCGGCCCGAAGGCGTCGCCGCTCATGCTGCGGCCGTCCGCGGAAGAGCCGCCGGAGGGATTCGTCCCGGGTCCGCCCGGGCTCGAGCCCTCCCTCTGGCCGGGCTGCGGTGTACCCTGGGCAGACTGCGCCTGCCGGTCCTCACCGGAGCGGCCGGGCTCCCCCGTTTCGCCCGGTGAACCCTGGCGACCCTGCTCGCCTTGCTGCTGGCCTTGCTGTCGTCCCTGTTGGCCCCGCGGACTTCCCTGCCGGCCGGCCAGCCGTTGCTGCATCGATTCGAGTCCCTCCGCCAGCTGACGCGCCTTGTTGACGGCCTCCTCCAGCTTGCCCTCGGGTGTCTGCCCCAGGCTGCCCTTGGCCGACTCGAGCTGCCGGGCGATCTCCTCGAGATTACCCCGAATGAACTCTTCCCGGCCCTTGATCGGATCGTAGTAGCCCCCCTGAAGCAGCTGGTTGTTGCTTTGGATCCGCTCGGCGAGCCGCTTGTCGCGGATGATGCCGGCGGCGTCTCCCAGCCGCGCGGAGGCCTCCTTCTGATCCTTGCGGGACTGACGGGACAGCTCCTCGAGCTGGGCGCCGAGGCCCTTCAGGCGGCCGGCCATGACGTTCTTGCGCTCGATGATGTCGTCGCGCCTGCGCTGGCCTTCCTGGGAGCCCGCCGCCTGCCGGTCCTGGCTGAGCCTGTCGATGCCCTCCTGGACTTTCTTCTGCTCCTCCAGGAGCCGGCGGGACTCTTCGAGTGCGCGGTCCATCCCCTGCGCGAGCCCCTGGTTCTGGCCGCGCGCCAGGGCGCGCCTGGCCTCGTCGAGCTGCTCCACGGCCCGAAGCCCCTGCGCCGTGGCATCCTGACCCTTCGCGCCCCGGTTCCGGTCGAGGGCCTTCTTCATCTCCTCGATCGCCCTCTGCAGCTGGCTGCTCACGCCGTTGAGCTCCGGGGAACTCCGCTCGCGCGAGAGGCGCTGCAGCTGCCGCTGGAGCTGTTCCGTTTCATCCATGAGCTGCTGCTGGCTCTGGCCGCCGCCGGAGGAGGAAGGGGAGCCGCCGCCTTTGCCGGCCATCATGCGGTTGCGCTCGTTGAGCTGCTGCTGGCGCTGGGCCAGTTCCTTGAGCCGCTGCATGGCCTCGTCGATCTTCTGGTCGCGCGCCTGCTGCTCGCCGCGCTGCACGGTCTCGTACTGGTTCTTGAGCTTGTTGAGTTCGAGCTCGAACAGGTCGGCCAGGTCTTCGGCGTTCGCCTGCGACCCTCCGCTCCCGCCGCTCCCCTGGCTGAAGGACACCTGGATGTCGCGGAACAGGCTTTCCGCCCGCATCAGCTGCTGCAGGGCCTTCTGCTCGTACGGCAGCGCCTCGACGGGTTTCTGGGCTCCGAGCGCCACCGCGGCCTTTCCCATTTCGACCGTCGCCGTTGACGAGATATTCGGCGAGCTTGGCGAAGTTTTCGCCGGAATCGGCGGCGCCGCGCCGCTGCAGCCGGTCGACCACGCCCTGGGTCTGGGCCTGGAGCCGGTTCTGGACCAGCGCGAGCGACTTCAGGTTTTCGAGGTACTCCTTCGCGTCCGTTTTGTCCTTGTCGCGGATCAGCTTGAAGGTCGCGCTGATGATGTCCTTCTGCTGGTGGCTGAGGGCTTCCTGGCCGCTCTCGCCGCCGCCCGGCATGCCCCCCTGCTGGCTCTGCGTATATTTCTGTTCGAAGGGACGGATCTGGATGAAGTAGATGTCGGTGCTGGAGGTCCCCGGCCCGGTCACGTTGTTGTTGTCGGCAGCCCTCCCGTAGTAGGAAACGACGTCTCCCGGCTGCAGCCCGAACTCCTCGAGGAAGAACGTGTGGGAGGCCGTCACCATCGGCCGGCTGGGTTTGCCGTCGTAGAGCGTGAGCGTCTTCTCCTCGCCCCCGTTGACGGAGTACCGGAGCTCGAGCCGGCCCATCCCTATGTCGTCCTCCGACTTGAGCTCCGAGAAGACCTCCTCGACGTTGGTCGCGCGCAGGTCGCGCATCGGTTTCGTTATGGACACGGTCGGAGGGGCATCCTCCACCGCCTCGATCTCGTACTCGGGCGAACCCGGGTAGCTCCGCCCGGCGTTGGCCTGGAGCTGAATGACGTAAGAGCCCGAGCGCGACAGGTCGAATGACCCCGTGAATTCGCGGCCGCCGGCGGCTGCCGCCAGGTCAAGGCCGGTGTGGTTGTCGAACAGCAGGCGTGCCGAGGCGGCCGCCCGGTTCAGCTTGAGGGCGAACCCGATCTTCGTCCCCTTCAGCGCCGAAATATCCCCTTCACCCTCCACCGTCTGCTCCGCCATCCCGGTGTAGGCGGGAAACCGGTACGTGAGGCTGAGCTTTTCCACCCGCGGGAGGTCTTCCACGTTCAACCGGTACTCAGGGGAACGCATGCCGTTGGCTTCGACGTAGTACTCCATCGAGTTCTGCACGTCGATCAGGAGGTACATGAAGCCGCTGCCGCGCGGCTCCGGCTCCATCGCAAGCGACGACCAGGCTCCGTTTCCGCCGCTCCGGGTGAAGAGTCTCACCTCGGGGGAATCGAACCCGACCAGCTGGGCCTTGATCTGCTGGTCGGCCCCTTTCGCCAGGTCGGCGTTGCCGGGCACGACCATGATGGTGGAGCGGGAGCGCGAAGACGCCTCAGCCCAGGGCACATACAAACGGTCGAATCCGTACGGGAAAAACGACGGCCCCCAGTTCAGGAGCGCCAGCAGGGCCAGCAGGGACCCTACCCCCGCCAAGCCGTACACTGCAAGCCGCCGGCGGTCGACAAAAACCGAGAAGTCCACCTTCTTGACCTTCTCGAGCGCGTCGCGCACGACCAGGTGCAGCATGTCCCCGGATCCCCTGCCCTGTTCGCCCAGCTCGACGGCGGTCACGAGCCGGTCCTGCAGCTGGGGGTAGTGTTCCTCGATGTATCGAGCGACCTGGGTGTCGGACACGCGCCGCAGCAGCGGCGCGAGGAAGAAGCGGTACGCGATGAACAGGGTGGAGGCCCCGATGAGCGCCCGCATCGTCCAGACGGCTGCAGGCTTGAACCCGAACAGGTCCGCGCCCCAGACGCCGAGCACCAGGAGCGCCACGACCGACGCGAGCAGCAGGGACCCACCCCGCACCAGGGCCTGCATCCGCCATTTGCGGCGCACCGTGCGCACTCGCGACAACAAGCTCTGGTAGGTGTTCATACGGGATCCTCCATTTCAATCGTCCCGCCTGCCGTCGCAGGCGGCCCATCTGCCTTTCGCGGGGTCTTACGTCGCCCGCGGTTCCGAAGGCGCGTTGCTCCTCGCGGCGTAGAGGTTCGACAAGAACCCCTCGCCGATCAGCAACAGCAGCGCCGCCGCAAGAAGGAAGCGCCACAGTCTCTGCCGCCGGTCCTGCTGCTCCGGTGTCAGCCGCTCTTCAGGCGCGGCCGCCGCGGCAGCCTGACCCGGGGTCGCGGTCCAGCCTGCAGCCCATTCCTCGGAGTTGGCGTGGCTCAGGTCGGACTCGCGCGGGACGGGGTTGACCGCCACCAGGGTGTTGAAGTTTGCGGCCTTCACCTCGTAAATCCCCGTCCGCTCCGCCAATATCGTATCGTTCGAGGCGGGCATGCGCTGTTTTGCCGGATCAACCACCGCAATGGCCTGGTTGGGGTCAAAGGCCCCCCGGGACTGCCGCTGCGCCGATTCGACCAGAAGCTCCCTGGGGGCGATCGTGTCGCCCACGACGATCCAGCTGCGCGCGGCCTTGAAGTTCTCGAGGTACTTCAGCATCTGCTGCCAGAACGGGGCATAAACGGATTTCAGCGGCAGGTCGTTGCCCGAATCGTCGGCGGACGAGGCAAACAGGAGGACCCGTCCCCTGCCGTGCGTGGCGGCGACCAGCGCAGGGTCGCCGTTGTCGAAGCGTGCGACCACTTCTGCCGGCGCGGTGACCGACAGCCGGGCATGCCGGAAGAAACGAGCGGTCGAAAACGACCCGGAGTGCGGCTCGCGGAACGGGCTGAAGACCGGGTGGTCCATCCTCACGTCCGTCAGGAGAGCGTAGTCCTCCCCGGGCCGGCGCGTGCGTCCCGCGCCGGCGTCTCCGGCCGCCTCGGCCCGCACCGGGATCCACGAACCGAACGAGCGGTTGAACTCGCCGGCCGTGGAAGCGTCCGGGAGCACGATGACCGCCCCTCCGCCGTCGCGCACGTTTTCCTCCAGCCTCCTCGCTGCCCCCTGGGCGCCGGTTCGGACGCCGTTCCAGATGACGAGCGCGGCGGCGCCCGCCCCGCCCGTTTCGAACCTGGCCGGCGCCACGGCGCTCATCCGGTAGGGCGACAGCAGCGACACGTTGAGCGCATTGGCGACGAAAAAGCCCGGGGCCCTCCCGCCGCGCCCGCTCCCGGGCTCTTCCACGGAAACCACGGGCGTCTTGCCCCTCGCTTCCAGGGTCAAAACGAAGCGATTGTCGCGCGTCAGCTCCGGGTCCTCGACTTCCAGCACGGCGGGATGCTGGCCGGGAGCGACCCCCGGCAACTGGAATTCGGCGGCTTGCACGGAGCCTTTGGGGGAATCGAGGCGCTTCTCGGTCACGGGGCGGCCATCCACCGACAGGGTGACCCGGACGTTCTTTCGATCCTGCGTGCCGTAGTTCACAACGCCGAACTTGATGGTCACGGCGCCCTGCAACGCATCCTCGCCCTGGATGACGCGGACGTCGCCGATGGCCAGGTTGCTGAAGTCCTCCGAGCCCAGATCCACCCGCTCGAGCTCGATCCCGGCGCCCAGGCGAAAATCCTGCTCGTCGGCGGCGTTGCCCGTCTTCTGGAAATCCGAGATCAGGTGGACGATCTTTCTGCCGGTTCCCGCGTCGAGGGCATACTTCTCGGCCGCCCTCAGCGCCTGGCCGTATCGGGTCGGCCGGTCGGTGACTTCCACGGCACCGTCGATCTGCTGCCGGACGGAGGCGAAATCGTCCGTCAGCTCGGTCCGGGCCATGGTCGTGTCCGAGAACTCCAGCAGCACGGCCTTGTCTCCCCGCTGTGCCGTCCCGACGATCTCCGAGGCCGCACGCCGGGCCCGGGTCCAGCGGTCGCGGTAGCCCATGCTGAGCGAGTTGTCGAGCAGGATGATGTGAGCCTGGGTGACCCGGCCGGCGGCCGCGGCGGACTCCGGCGACGGGCGGAACGGACGCGTGAAGGCAAGGGCCAGCAGCGCGAAGGCCAGTGCGCGCAGCAGCAGCAGCAACAGATGCCGCAGCTTCTGGTACCGGATCGTCTTCCGGCTGATCCGGCGCAGGAACATCAGGGTTGGGAATTCGAGTTTCCGGGCCCGCTCCCGTTTGACGAGGTGCAGCAACACCGGCACCGCCGCCGCGAGCGCGCCCAGGAAAAACAGCGGATTCACGAAGTTCATAGTCTAGCCGCGGCCTCCGCCGTCGTCCCTAGTAGAGTTGCTGTCGCCGGAGCAGATAGGTGAACAACGCGTGGTCCAGCGGCTGTCCCGTGTCCAGCAACGCATAGTCGATC
>CAWJKZ010000006.1:0-15473 GCA_963843575.1 uncultured Acidobacteriota bacterium
CGCCCGCCCATCGTCGACCTCGGGGCGCAAGAGTCCGTCCCGGGGCTGCCGAAAATCAAAACTTGCCACGGAAGACACTGAAGGACTCGGAAGGACTCGGCTGGCCCCGGTGTTACAATGTTGGGCTTATGAGAGTGCCGGTCTATAACCCGACCGCGGTGGCGGTTGCGATTGCCGTGATCGTGCTCTCCACCGTGACCCTCAGCCTGGTCAGCTACCACTACACCGTCGGGCGCGAAAACCTGACCGAGACCTCCCTTGTCCAGACCAACATCAAACTCGCCAAGCAGACCGTCGACCGGATCGAGCAGAAGATCATCGACAATGACCGGGTCCTGGCTGACATGGTCGACGTCAACGCGCCGGACAGCTGGCCGGCCACGGCCGATGCCATCCGCAAGGCCGATCTCAACGTCGAGCAGGTCTATTTCTTCCACCCCAGGAACAACTATCCGCTCTACCCCCAGTACTCCGACGCGATAAAGAACTCCTGGGGAGCCATCCGGTCGGCCGTGCGCGAGCTGGATGCCGAACACCTGCAGCCCAACCAGACACACCACCTGCACAAGGAACGGCCGGACAACTACTTCTTCGTGTCTTACCTCGTCAAGGAGAACGCACAGGGTGAGAAGTTCCTGATCTGCTTTCAGATGAGTTTCGAGAAGATCATCGCCCTGCTCAACGGCTATCTGCGTGACCTGGAGACCAACTTCTACGTGAGCATCGTCGACTTCGACAATGTCGGCGTCTACAACGAGCCGCGCAACCGTTCGGGGAAATATTTCTACGAGATGCGTTTCCCGACGACGCTCTACAAGTGGATCCTGCAGGTCGTGCCGCGCAACTACACGGAAATCGAGAGCAACGTGCGCAACCAGCGCCGCACGAACCTCTTTTTCATCATCCTGAGCACTTCGCTGACCTTCTTCAGCCTGGCTGTGATATATGTTGCGAGCCGGCGCGAGCGGCAGCTGCGGCAGCTGAAGGAGGACTTCATCGGGAACGTCAGCCACGAGCTGAAAACGCCGCTGTCGCTGATCCGCATGTTCAGCGAGATCCTGACCACGGGGCGCGTCAAGGCGGAGAAGTCCAAGGAGGAGTATTACGAGATCATCTACACCGAGAGCGACCGGATGACGCGCCTGATCGATAACCTGCTCGATTTCGCCAGCCTCGAGCGGGACGGCAAACGGCACCCATTTGAAAGGACGAACATCGGACAACTCGTGGCCAAGCAGATCGAGGCGTACCGCTACCGCATCCAGAACGAAGGGTTCCAGGTCGCGTCCGAAATCGAACCTGATATCCCGGACACGATGGCGGACCCCAACTCCATCACGATGGCCTTTTCGAACCTGCTCGACAACTCGGTGAAGTACTCGGGGGATCGGAAAAACATCCTCGTCCGAGTGCGCCGCAGCAACGGTTTCGTGGAGCTGGCAGTCCAGGACAGCGGGCTGGGAATACCGCCGGACGAACAGCAAAAGGTGTTCGAGAAGTTTTACCGTGGCACCAACGCCGTCACAAGGAGGATCCGGGGCAGCGGCATCGGGCTCTCGATCACCAAGAACGTGGCCGAGATGCATGGCGGCACCGTCCTGATCGAGAGCGAGCCCGGCAAGGGCAGCACGTTCACGCTCAGAATCCCGATCCGGCCGCCGGAGGCCGCGGCCTGATTCCACGGCTGCCGCCTCCCAACGGGGGTCACGCGCAACGCCGCTCACGGAACCCGACATGCAGAAGATCCTCATCATCGAAGACGAGCGCGAGATGGTCCGCGGGCTCCGGGACATCCTGGAATTCGAAGGGTACGAGGTCCTTTCCGCCGAGACCGGCAAGGAGGGGTTAGAATCGGTCGCGCGGGCAGAACCGGACTGCATCATTCTCGACCTGATGCTCCCCGACCTCAACGGCTACCAGGTCTGCGAGCAGATCCGCCGCCTGAAATACCCGACCCCCATCCTGATGCTCACCGCGCGGGCCCAGGACTACGACAAGATCCGCGGTCTCGAGGTGGGTGCCGACGACTACATGACGAAACCTTTCAGCGTCGGCGAGCTGCTTGCCCGCGTGAAAGCCCTGCTGCGCCGCAGCTCCCGTTACGCGCAGGACGCCGACACCATAAGGATCGGATCCTGTTTCATCGACGTGAAGCGCTTCCTGGTCCGACGTGGAAGCAAAGAACACTCGCTTTCGCACTATGAGGTCGGACTGCTAAAGCTCCTGTACGCAAACGCGGACCAGCCGGTGTCGCGCGACGAGATCCTGGAAAAGGTCTGGGGCACCGAGAACTACCCCACCAACAGGACCGTCGACAACTTCATCGTAAAGCTGCGCAAGAAGATCGAGGACGACTACAAGAACCCGCGGCACATCCTGACCATCTACGGCGTAGGTTACAAGCTCAGCCCATGATACCGCTCCCGGATACCCTGCGCCTGCTAGCCTTCAGGGCTCGGGCCCTGCGTGCCGTCGCCGGCAGGAAGCGCGCCGTCGCCGGACTGCTCTGGCTCTCGGCGGGATTCCTCCTGTTCGCCGTCCTCCGCAATTCGGTCTATGCCGGCCTCCAGGAGCCGATCCCGGGAGTGGTCAACCCGGGGATCCTCGATTCGCTCTTCCAGCTGAACCTCATCCAGGCGGTCGGATTCTTTGCCGTCGTTTACGTCCCGGCCATCATCGCGCTGGGCAATGCCTTCGCCGCCGACGGTCGCGGCCTGACCGTCTCTGGCGAGGAATACCGGAGGCACGGCGCCGTCCTGTTTCCGCTCTGGGGACTGCTCTTCCTGGTCGCGGCGCCGGTCCAGTGGTTTGCCCCGCAGTTTCTGGTCCTGGGCGTGTTCTTCGGGATCAGCATTGGGCTACTGGTCCTCATCCTGCTGCTGGCCGTCTACTCGATCTGGGCCATCAAGGAACTGAACTTCCTGACCCTGCCCGCCGCCGCCGGTGTCTTCGCCCTGTCGTCGCTCACCCTGCCGCTGTTCTACCTCATGACGGCAGTCTTTTACGCGCTCCCGCTCTTCCTCATGATCCCGTTGGTGTACCTGCTGTTTCAGAGACTCCGTTCGCTGACCTCCGGCCGGCAGCAGGAGCGCGAGTTTCAGCACCACCTGTTGGCGTTGACAACCAATCCGCAGGACGCGGACGCACACCACCAACTCGGGATCCTGCACGCCAGGCGCGGAAACCTCGAAAGCGCTCGCCGGTACCTGGAGCAGGCCAGCAGGATCGATCCGGGACAGCCGGAGTACCACTACCAGATCGGGCGCGTCCTGGAAACCGCGGGCGCGTGGCCGGAGGCGCTCGAACAATACGAGGAAACCTACCGCCTCGACCCCAACCACGGGCTCGGGGACATCTTCCGCGAGGTCGGCAAGGCGTACCTGCACACGGGCCAACCGGCCAAGGCGCTCGAGTTCCTCCGCTATTTCCTTCAACTGCGCGCATCGGACCCGGAAGCGCGGTACTGGTTCGCCATGGCGCTCAAAGAAACCGGCGCGCTGGAGGAGATGAGAGTCCAGCTGAACACCCTGCTGGAACAGGCCCGATCCAATCCCAGGTTCTTCCGCCGCGAAAAACGCGAGTGGATCTACCGCGCCCGCCTGCTCCTGCGGGACTGACCGGAGTCGACACGTGTTGTGGCCGCGTCGGCCCGACGCGGTCCGAGCCCCCCCCAATTACAACTTATTACAATCCCGGACATTGTGGTGACAACCGACGCAGGGGGAGTGCCTATACTGCTGCAGCATTTTGGGGAGACCTATGCACCTGTTCGGGACACCGGCTTCGGCTTACGAGAAATTCCTGAGAACCGGGAACATCTCGTATCTGTACCAGATGGACCGCTTCGATGCGGCGATCGTGACGGCGTACTTCGTCATCCTCGCCATCCTGAGCTTCTACGGGATGCACCGGTACATCATGGTGTTCCTCTTCAACCGCCACCGGCGTAACGTGGCGCAACCGCGGGCGCATTTCGAGGAGTTACCACGGGTTACGGTTCAGCTCCCCTCCTATAACGAGATGTACGTCATGGAGCGGGTCATAGACGCCGTCTGCTCCTTCGACTACCCGCGGCATCTGCTCGATATCCAGGTGCTCGACGATTCGACCGACGAGACCAGGGTGATTGCCGCCGGCGCCGTGGACCGATGGCGCAGCCTCGGACTGGACATCCACTACATCCACCGAGAGGACCGCACCGGCTTCAAGGCGGGTGCCCTGGAGAACGGGCTGAATACGGCCAAGGGCGAGTTCATCGCCATTTTCGACGCCGATTTCGTCCCCGAGCCCGACTTCCTGCAGAAGGCCATCCACCACTTCACGGACCCGCGCGTCGGCATGGTGCAGGGACGGTGGGATCACCTCAACCGCGAGTACTCGTTCCTGACCCGCACCCAGGCGATCTTCCTCGACGGCCATTTCATGCTCGAGAGCTTCACCCGATTTCTCGGCGGCCGCTTTTTCAACTTCAACGGGACGGCCGGAATCCTGCGGCGCGCAACGATCGTGGACGCCGGGGGGTGGCAGCACGATACCCTCACGGAAGACCTCGACCTCAGCTACCGCGCGCAGATGAAGGGGTGGAAATTCGTCTTCCTGCCGGACCTGCGCGTGCCTGCCGAATTGCCCGTCGAGATGAACTCGTTCAAATCGCAGCAGTGCCGCTGGGCCAAGGGTGCGATGCAGACCTGCAAAAAGGTGCTGCCGACCCTCCTGCGGGGGGATTTTCGCCCGGCGGAGAAGATGGAAGCGTGGTACCACCTCACGGGCAACATCTCGTACCCGCTTATGGTCGCCCTCTCCGTTATCCTCTTCCCCGCGCTCGTGATCCGCTTTAACCAGGGGTGGTTTGAGCTGCTGCTCATCGACCTGCCGCTTTTCATCCTGTCCTTCAGCAGCGTGACCACGTTCTATATCGTTTCCCAGCGCGCCTTGCACAAGGATTGGCGCAAGAGGTTGCTATATCTGCCCGGCCTGATGGCGGTCGGCATCGGATTGACCGTCAGCGGCGCGAAAGCGGTCATGGAGGGGGCCTTCGGGATTCAGACCCCGTTTGTGCGCACCCCCAAATTCTCGGTGGAAGGGAACCGGGGCGACTGGAAGCGTAAGAAGTACCGCGGCAAAGTGGGCTTCCTCGCCTTCATCGAATTGACCCTGGGCCTCTACTTCACCTTCGTAAACCTGTATGCCTGGGATCTGGGCATCTACGGGGTCATCCCCTTTCTGCTCCTCTTCCAATTCGGGTTCCTCTACACCGGGCTCTTTTCGCTCTCCCAGGGGTTGAAGCACATCAGTTGGCCTGCACCGATCGCCCGGCTGCACGCGCTGGTCGTCCGCCCGGGCACCCAGTAGGGCGCGCCCGAACCCTTCCAAGTACAGAATGTGAAGTGCGGCGCCTAGGCCGCCTAGGCGCCGCTTTGACTTATACCCTACCGGCTGGATGCCCGGCACCTCGGCGCCAAGCCGAATTGCGACATGCGACCCTGAAACCTCGGCCCGCCGCGGCTCCGAGGCGCCGCTGCCAAAGAGGCGTCGAGCGGGTGGCCCTTCCAGCATCGATCTCCGGACAGCCTCTTCAGCACGGGTTCCTAGAATGGGCGGTTGCGCATGCGCTGGAGGAGCGCCTCGTATTCCGCGGGGGTGTCGACGTCCTCGACCGTTCCGGGATCATCCGTTTCCAGGATGGCCGTGTCGTTTTCGTAGCACCATATTAACTCTTTGGGGCTGCGGCCGGCGGGCAGGGCCAGAAGTTCCTGGCACAGGCGGGGGCCGAACAGCGCGGGATGCCCTCGTTTCCCCCCGCGCCGGGGCATCGCAGCCGACGCTCCGGTGTCGACGAACAACCGGATCAGGCTGCGGACGGTCTCCTCGCGGACTGCCGGTTGGTCCACTGGCCAGACCAAACACGCGCGGAAGATCCCGGCGTTTCTGAGGGCGAGTTGCAGCGAGGAAATCTGCCCCTGCTCCGGGTGCGGGTTGAGCACGGCGCGCAGGTCGCGCCCGACGAGGTGCGGTTGTATCAGGGAGGCGTGCTTCCCGACGATCACGACCGGGCGGGCAAGCGGCAGCCTTCCGATCCCGTCAAGAATGACGTCGATGAACGTCGCGGCCCCGAGGCGCAGCAGCGCTTTCGGAAAGCCCATGCGGCGCGAATCGCCGGCCGCCAGCACCAGCGGGACAATCGGCAGTTCGGGCAAGCGTCCCCCCTTCTGCGCGCGGCTTCTCATTCTGGGTGCGCGCCGTCGGCCCCTGTGCTTAAATCAGCGGCCATGAAGCGATTCTACCCCGTAGCCTTCCTTTTCCTCGTTGTTTGTTCGATCGGGCCATCGACCGGCTGCGCCGCCCGTCCGCCAGGGCGCCCGGCTGCCCCGGCGCACACCGCGGATGCGCTGGGACAACTGCGCCTGGACTTGGCGGGCATCTTCGACGACGCCAACTTCGGCAACGCACAGTGGGGTGTCGAGATCGTGTCACTCGACAACGACCAGGTGCTTTTCGAGCGCAACAGCACCCGGCTTTACATGCCCGCCTCCAACAACAAGCTGCTCACGGGCGCAGCCGCGCTGGTCCGGCTCGGCCCCGACTTCCGGTTTCAGACGCACATCATGACCGACGGAACCGTTTCCGGCGGAGTGTTGCGGGGCAACCTCGTCGTTGTCGGCGCGGGCGATCCCACTACCGCCTCGCGGTTTCACGGGGGCGACCCATTCCGGGTGTTTCGGGACTGGGCGGGACAGCTGAAACAGATGGGGATCTCGAACATCGAGGGGAAGCTCGTCGGTGACGACGGAGCCTTCGCCGAACCGTCGATCGGTCGCGCGTGGGCCTGGGACGACCTGGCCTATGGATACGCGGCCCCGGTCACTGCCCTTCAGTTCAACGAAAACCTGCTGACCCTCGAGGTCACTCCGGGACCCGTCCCCGGAGCATCGGCCGGCGTCATGGTCTTGCCTGTGCCGGATTTCCTGACCGTCGAAGCCTCCGTCACGACCGCGGCGGCCGGGACCCTCCCCGACCTCGATCTGCTCCGCGGCGAGGGCGAAACCCTGCGGGTCACCGGTACGCTGCCCGCAGGCGGCGCACCCGTCGAACGCACGGTCGCGGTCCGATCGCCTGCGCGTCTCTACCTGACGGCTTTGCGCCGCGTGCTCGAGGAGGAGGGCATAACAGTTACGGGCGGCACGTCAGCGACGCGCAATTCGGATCTCTCGCACCTCACACTGCTGTGGAGTCACTCTTCGCCCCCGCTTGCCGAGATCCTCAAGCCCCTCTTCAAGGTCAGCCAGAATCTCTACGCCGAAACCATGGCCCGGACCCTGGGTGTTGCGGTATCCGGCACGGGGAGTTTCGCAAAGGGCAGGGAGGTGGTCGAACAGGTGCTCGGGCTCATGGGCATACAGCGGGGCAGCTACACCTACGCCGACGGTTCCGGCCTGTCGCGGCTGAACCTGATAAGCGCGGACCTGGTGGTCCGGCTCCTGAAATACGTGCACCGTCACCCCTCGTTCCCCCAGTTCTACGACGCTCTCCCGGTCGCCGGCGTGGACGGCACCATCGCCGACAGAATGAAAGGCACCCGTGCGGCGAATAATGTCCGTGCCAAGACCGGCACCCTCGCGAACGTGCGCTCCTTGTCCGGATACGTCGCTACGGCGGATGGCGAAACCCTCGTCTTTTCGATGATCGCGAACAACTTCCTGGTCTCGTCGGCGTCGGCGGAGTACGTCCAGGACACGGCGCTGCAGCGGTTGGCCACGTTCAGCCGGAGGCAGCCTCTGCCGTCAAGTGGGTCTGGGCTTTAGCCCGGACGTCTTTTGGTCTGAGCTATATAGCGACCAGCGTCCGGGCTGAAGAGGCTGTCCAACGGTTGAACCACCCGCCCCGCCCGTAAAGCAAGTGGGTCCGGGCTTCAGCCCGGACGTCTTTAAATCCGTTCCATAGAGTTCCACCTGCCCTGCATGGCGACCGCAAACAGCGTCCGGGCTGAAGCCCGGACCCACGTGTGTCTTGTTTGGATCGGGCAGATCAACCGTTGGACAGCCTCTGAAGCCCGGACCCACTTCACAGCGCCATTCAGAAAGCCACGCCGTGCTTCGCCTCGGCGGGACCCGTCAGGTCGAGGACGCCGCCGCCGAGTACGGCCCGAACCGGCCTGCAGCGCGCCAAGTCCGGCGGGGTGGGCCCGTCCGAATCTACAGACCAAATGACGAGGTCCGCGGCGGCGCCCGGCGCAATCGTGCCGCGCCCGGGGATCCGGAACCGGCGGGCGGCCTCGGACGTCCAGCGGGACAGTGTCTCGGCCGGGTCGCCCGACAGTTCGGACGGGGCGCGGTAGCGTTCGGCTTCAGCGCGGGTGAGCGCGTCCATGCCGAACCAGCGGGGGACCTTTACGGAGCGGGCCGGGTCGGCAGTCCCCGGACCCAGCACCCAGCCCCTTGCGCCGGCGGCGAACCACTCGGCGAGCAGCAGGTCCCAGTCGGGTCCGGCATCCGGGGGTGCCCCGGTCACGACGAAGCCCGAGTTCACCATTCCCCGCCGCGGAGTGCAGGCGGGCCGCGGCCGGGGATCTTGCCGACAGGCCGTCCCCGGGGATGCTGCGCAGGACCGTCAGGACGCCGCGCCTCAGATAGTTCTCGTCCGCCGCCGGGTCGATTGCCCCCGTCGTCGCAGGATCCCAGGCGATCAGCCCGGGGGTGATCAGGGTGCCAACGCAGTCCATCGACTGGTGGGCGGTGTAGACCCCGAGATCCCCGATGTCGGCGATGATCGCCGCGCCCCGCGCTGCCCGGCGCGCATCCCCCCGTATGGCAATGTCCCCCTTGAACACGGGGGTTGCCGCGCCGGTGTATATCCACGCGTTCTTCAGCAGCAAGTCGAATATCGGGGTGTCGCTGTTCATTCTCAGGGCGTCGAACACCGCGGGATTCGCCTGTCCGACGCGCCCGGTGGCCAGCGAATTCAGCACCGCGAGGATCCCGACGAAGTTCAGCTTCACCGGGAAGCCGGGGCCTTGTTCGAACGAGTATCCACCGCTTTCGATCAGGACGACCGGCGTTCCCCACTGGGTGAGGTTGTCGCCGAACGCGCGCGGGTTGTACGACTCGTCGTAACGGGAGATGTGCCCGTAGGCGAAGGGCGACAGCGCATCGTAGAGCACCGCCGCGACCCTCCGGGTCAACAGGGAATCATTGTCCGCGGGTGCGGAGCCGGCCCCGACCGCCAGCAGTGCGATGGTCGCCACTTCGCCCGTGTCCCCTACCGTCGTGAGGCTGTTCTGGTCGTGCAGGTTGAAGCCGAGGAACGGGAGATATCGATCGCGCACGGATTTGAGGACCCGCCCTTCGGGAGTCTGCAGGGCGCGCGCATCCCGGTTGATGTCGATCTCCTGGGCGTTGCGGCGCTGGTTGAGCTCCGCGCCGTCGGGATTCAACATGGGAATGCACAGCAACGTGTATTTCCCGAGGATCTCTTCGACCCAGGGCTCGCCGCGGTGGCGGCACAGGAACTGGAAGAGGTCCAGCAGCGAACTGGTGGCGGTGGCCTCGTCGCCGTGCATCTGGGACCAGAGGAGGATCTTGTCGGCCCCCGTCCCCAGTGTCACCAGATAGAGTTCCCGGCCAAGCACCGACTTCCCGGCCTGCTCGAGACGGGCGGTCTGGGGAAACTCGGCAATCAGCGCCTGGAGCCTGCGCTTCAGGTCCGCGTGCGTCAGGGAGCGCGGATCGTCCGGCGAGACGCGCTCTTTCTCCCACAGCGCACCCAGCCGTCTCACATCGACTTCGTATAGGTCCCCCGCCGGGAGGGATCCGACCGCCGCCAGCAAGGCAGATCCAAAAACGACACCCGCGAACCACGTCGATGCGTCCATCTCGTCCCTCGCATTCGCTGTTCCGGACTGCTATGGTATCAGAACGGGCCGGCCGCCACGGCAATTTGCATCCCGGCCTCCCCCTATCTCTATGATGAAAATGCTGGTCCTGTCTATGATCTGGCTGCCACAACTGCCGCCGAAACCGATCGCTCCTGCGCCTCCCTCCGACAATCACGCGCCGCTGGACAAGAGTGCGTACTTCGCGTTCGTGGACCGCGAGTACATCTTCACCATCGAGATGATCAAGCCGGGCATACCCCTGTTCAACTTCATCTCGATGACCGACGCCGAACAGTTACTCCCCGCAAAAGAGGTTCGGCTGACCCTCGACGGCCGGAAGGCCCCCGGCAAGTTCTTTCTGGTGGACACGGGCAACCCTAAGGAGCCCGTGATCATCCCATCCGTCCGGCTGCGACCGAAATCCTCGTTTGGCGTCCGGTTGCAGGGGGACTTCGGCGACGCCCGGGAACTGTTCGGCGTCACCGTGCGTTGCGGTCCGAACGATTTTTCCCTCGTGCCCCTATCAAGCTTCGAGTTCGAGAATCTGGCCCTCAAAGTGAACCGTCTCAACCTGGGATCCCCGGACTTGCGGGACGACTGGCGGGTCCTCAAACTCGAGGCGATGGGGACCAGGGCGCCGGCCGTCCGGCGCCGTTGAACTGCGGTTTTCCTGGCTGCGATACAAGCGGGTCCGGGCTCTCGGGCCGGGGACTGCCTCGGTCTACGCCGCAAGAAACGACACAGAGCGACATTAGTTCATGCGCGACTTGGCGTCTCGGGGTGCCGCGCCCCCGCTTTGAGAATCTTCGAGCCCTTTGAAAAACCTTGGAGGTCAAAAACCAACCTCCAAGACTTCTCGAAGGTCTCCAAGAATCTCGCCGCGCTCCGGCATATCCACGGTGCTCTCAGGCGTACTCCGGATGATGCGCAATCATCTATGAGGTTCTGTATAAATCAACCGACTGGGTCAGTCGGCCAGGAAGATGCGGTTGCCCCCCTGCCCCTTGGCCCGGTACATGGCGAGGTCGGCTTTCTCGATGAGTTGCTCCGCGTCGGTGGTGGGGGAAAACTCGGCGATGCCGACGCTGGCGGTGATCTGGCCGCTGAAGTGCTGGCTCAAGTGCGAGAGTATCCGCTCGGTGACGATGCGAGCCTCGCCGCAAGTGGTTTCGGGCATCATGATCGTGAACTCGTCTCCTCCGTAGCGGAAACACATGTCGACGCTCGCACGCACGAGGCTGCGGATCAGGGTGGCGGTCTCGCGCAGTGCCTGGTCGCCCCGCACGTGTCCGCGGCTGTCGTTGTACTGCTTGAGGCCGTCCAGGTCGAAAAAACAGAGCGAGAAGGTACGGTTGAACCTTCGGCTGCGTTCGATTTCGCTCGCGAGCGCCGAGAAGAAGCGGCGCTGGTTGAACAGGCCCGTCAGGTCGTCGGTGATCGACAGGGCTTCGAGCCGCTGGTGCAGCAGGACGGTCTCGGTGATGTCGCGCACCAGGCAGAGGAAACCGACGGGGTCGTTGTCCGAGTTGTACACGCGCTGGATCGCCACGTCGAGGTAAGCCTGACCTGCGTTGGTGGTGTGGTAGAGACGGCTCCTTTCCAGGAGGGATGAAACGGGATCGGAGACGAACGCGGAGAGTTCCTCCTGGAACCGCGAGTTGGAGAAGAGTGTCAGGATATCCTTGCCGACGATCTGCTGGCGCGGCATGTGAAAGATCTGTTGGGCGCCGATCGACACCGTGATGACGTAGCCGTGCAGGTCGGTCGAAATGATGGCGGCGTCCTTGGCGGACTGCAGGATGGCCTGCATGTACTCGTTGGATTGTTGCGCATGCTGGAACTGGCGCAGGTTTTCGAACGCCGAGGCGACCAGCGAGGCCAGCCCTTCCATGGTGTTCAGGTCTTCGGGCGGGAAGGCGTCGAGCCGGTTGCTCTCGAACGACAACACGCCGAGGAGGTTTCCGCGTACTCTCAATGGGACGACCAGGTGGCTCCCGCGGGCCTGTCCTTTGCCATCCTCCCCGAGCAGGTTGTTGTTGTGGAGCATCTTCTCCAGCCGTAGGCACTCCTCGACCATCGGCGGGGCGGCGGCCGGGGGGGCCGCTTTGCCCCCTTTGCTGGCGTGGCCCACGAGTTGGAGCGGTTCCTGCTTCGACCCGAGCCGCCACATCTGCACCCGGTCGTAGTCGAATCCTCTGCGCAGCAGTTCGGCAGTGCGGCGCAGGAACTCGCCCACGTCCTCGACCAGGACCGCCTGTTTGGCGATCTCGCTGACGATTTCCAATTGGCGGCCGTGCCGCCGCTCCATGTAGTGGGTGTCGGAGTTCTCGACGGCGAGGGCGAGGTGCGTCGCGAGATGCCGCACAAAACGATGTTCGGCGGGGGAGAATTCCCGGGCGACGGCAAGCCCCACGACCAGCACGCCCTTGCGCTTGCCCTGCCAGTTCAGCGGCAGATAGGCGGCCGCCAGATCATCCGGCCCCAGGAGATAAGCGCGTTCCGCGCCGTCCTGACGGCTCGACTCCCCGAAGACCGCCGCGAGTTGGCGCTGCTCGGCAAGCGACGTGCGCAGCCGCGAGTCCTCCAGCGGGACGATCTTCGGCCCGACCAGCGGAGCCTCCGGATCGGCCTCGACCGAGTAGAGCGTGACCGTGATCTCGCTGGCCCGCTGCTGCACCAACGTGAGCCGCCCGACGGCAAGCCGCTCCTCCAGCATTCCGCGGCAGTTGCGCAGGATGTCCTCCAGGACGAGCGATCCGTAGACCGAGGCTGCAAGCCGCATTTGCCCGCGCTTTCCGCGACGCTGCCGGCGAACGTGCGCCGATGGATTCCCCGCAACCGGCAGGGAAACCAGCACGTCCGTTGCCGCCAGGGACTGCCCGCCGTCAACCTTCCGGCGCCTGGAGCGCGGTTCTGAACGCGGCCGCGACTGTCTCGATCCAATCATTTAGGGTTGCCTCCTCGATTCCGCCGGCCTGCGCAAACTCGGGCCGGCCACCGCCTCTGCCGCCCAGCCTGGAGGCGGCTTCCTTCACCCAGGAGCCGGCGCTCCCCGGTATGTCGGCGGCCCGGGCGACGACTATCTGGCCACTGCCGCCCGCGACCGTTCCCAGGATGGCCACGACCCTGGCCCGCGCCGACGCCTTCTGCGCCAGCAGCTTCACCTCTTCGACCGGGCGCCCTGAATACACGCGCTTGACGAGGAACACCTCGCCGTACTTATCGGCAACCTGCACCAGATTTGAAGCTTCAAAATCGAGAAGCTGCTCCTGGAGTTGCGCGTTGGCCCGCCTGGCGGCTGCCTGCTCCGCGAGCAGCTTTTCGCCCAGCCTCGGCAGTTCGTCGGGGTGCGCGGAGAAGAGCCGCCCGAGCTGCTTAAGGGTGCCATGCTCGTGTCGAAACAGCCGGAACGCCCGCAGGCCGCACACGAATTCGATGCGGGTCCCCCCTTTGTACCGCTCCGACCCCAGAACCGAAACGAAGCCGATTTCCCCGGAGCGGCGCACGTGAGTGCCCCCACACGGGGAGCGATCGAATCCGTGCACGTCGATGACCCGGATCAACCCCTCGCGCTGCGATTCCTTGCGCACCCCGAGCGCCGACAGCTCGCTGCGGTCGACCGAGATCGTGGAGACCGGCCGGTCCTCCATCACGATGCGGGTGGCCAGCTCTTCCGCCGCGCAGATCGCGCCGGGATCGGGTTGGGGCATGTCGACGTCGATGGTCGATGTTTCGGGGCCAAGGTGGAACGACACCGTGGCGGCCCGGGCGGCCTGGACGAACGCCTGGGACAGGATGTGCTGCCCGGTGTGCTGCTGCATGTGGTCGAACCGGCGTTCCCAGTCGATGCGTCCCTCCACCGGACCGGGCGCTAACGGCACATCGAGGGCATGCACGATCCGTCCTGCGGCGTCTTCCTCTACTGAGACGACCCGCGCGGGCCCCAGGGCCCCCCGGTCATGTGGTTGTCCGCCGGAGGTGGGGTAAAACGCGGTCCGATCGAGCACGACGGCGGGTGATCCGCCGACTGAGAGCTGCTCGAGGACGGTGGCGCTGAAGGACGTGAGGTATGCGTCCTCGTAGTAGAGATGCTCGGTCAAGGATCCTGCTCCTGGTCACTGCACCTCAATTGAGAAGTTCGAGATACTTCAGCCCGGTCCCCGTATTGAACAGGACCACGACTTCGTCTGGGCCCAGCCAGCTGTCGCGCACGAGCCGCCGGAGCGCGGGAATGCATGCGGCCCCCTCGGGGCACAGGAACAACCCCTCGAGCCGGCCGCAGAGTCTCATTGCCGCGACGATCTCGTCGTCGTCCACGGCGACCGCGATGCCGCCGCTTCGGCGCAGCGCGTCGAGGATCAGGAAATCCCCGAGCGCGCGCGGCACCCGGAGACCGGAGGCGATCGTGCGGGCGTTCTGCCAGGTCTCCGCCACGGACGCGCCCGCGGCAAAGGCACGGACGATGGGCGCACACCCCGAGGACTGGACCGTCACCATGCGCGGGCGGCGCGAATCCAACCAGCCCAGCGTTTCCATCTCCGAGAACGCCTTCCACATGCCGATCAACCCGGTACCTCCGCCCGTCGGATAGAGGACCACGTCCGGCAGATGCCAGTCAAACTGCTCCGCCAGCTCGTACCCCATCGTTTTCTTGCCTTCGATCCGGTACGGTTCCTTCAGGGTTGAGACATCGTACCACCCTTCGCTCAGTTTGCGTTCGGCAACAATGCGGCCGCAGTCGGTGATCAAGCCATCGACGAGCTCCACGCGTGCGCCGAAAACCTGTGCCTCGATGACGTTGGCCCTGGGAGTGTCTGCAGGCATGAAGATGAACGACTCCATGCCGGCATGCGCGCCGTAGGAGGCCATGGCCCCGGCCGCGTTCCCGGCCGACGGGATGGCGAGCCTGCGGACGCCCAGTTCCCTGGCCATGCTCACCGCCGCGCACAGGCCGCGCGCCTTGAACGAGCCCGTCGGGTTACCGGCTTCCTCCTTAATGTAAGGCGCGACAACCCGAGTTCGCGTCCCAGCCGCGGGGCGTGCACCAGCGGCGTGAACCCTTCCCCGAGCGAAACCACGTGGGCAGGATCCTGTACCGGCAGAAGCTCGGCGTAGCGCCACATCGTCGGAGGCCTGTCGCGCAGGCACTCGCGCGTGAACGACGCCCGCGCCCGCTGCAGATCGTAACGTGCGAGCAGGGGCGACCCGCAGCTGCACAGCGTGTGCGGCAGACCCTTCGGGTATGCGCGGGCACATTCGGACAATCGAGCCGGTCGAGGAAGGTAAGACGATGCTCTGTCCTTTGGGGTTATGCCTTGAACCAAGTCCACACTCCTATGGCGACAAACAGGACGGCGGCGGCCTTCGCGAGCGATGCTGCGGCACGAAGCGGTCGACGACCCCACCCAGCAGTACGCCAAGCGCCGTGACGAGCGTGAGGGCTGCGGCGCCACCCAGGAAAACCGACAGTGGCTTGCGGGACGACGCCGTCATCGTGATGATCGCCAGCTGGGTTTTGTCCCCCATCTCCGCCAGGGAATATCGCCGAAAACGTCGTCAGTGCCAGTCTCCAATCCATCCCGTCCCCCCTTTCCGCCCGGCG
>CAWJKZ010000007.1:0-16595 GCA_963843575.1 uncultured Acidobacteriota bacterium
TCCGGCGTGGAACACTGGCTGGACCTCAGCTTCACGCTGAAGTCGGACACGGCGTGGGCAAAGAGGGGGCACGAAATCGGTTGGGAGCAATTCAGGCTCTCCGCCCGGAATGCCGGCCCCAGCGTGAGCCTCAGGGCAGCGCCTCCTCTCGCCATTGCAGAAGAAGGCGGGGTGGCCGAACTGAAAGGGCCGGACTTCTCGCTGCGCTTCAGCAAGCGCGACGCGGTCATCACCTCGTACGTGTACAAGGGAACGCCGCTGCTGGAGCGCGGCCCGAAGCCGGATTTCTGGCGCTCACCGACTGACAACGACACCGGGGCGTGGAAGAACATGCGCCCGTCCGCAGAACCGGACCCGGCGCGCAATCTCAAACTCTGGCGCACTGCAGGCGCGCTGTGGCAGGTGCGGAGCGCCGATATTGTCAGGGTCGACGAGCGCACGGCGAAGATCACGGTCGCAGCCGCGCTTCCCGATGTGAGTGCCTCGGTCTCGATGGTCTACACGGTGTACGGGAGCGGCGACGTCCTCGTGGAAACGAACTACCGTCCCGGGACCGAGAAGCGGGCGATGATGGCGCGCTTCGGCAACGAACTCGTGGTCGCCCCGGGGCTGGAGAATATTGCGTGGTACGGCCGGGGACCGGTTGAAACCTACGTCGACCGGCAGTTCGAGCGCGTGGGCGTCTACAAGTCCACGGTGGCGCAGGAGTGGGTCGAGTACATGCGGCCGCAGGAAAACGGCAACAAGACCGATGTGCGCTGGGTCGCCTTGACCAACGCCCAGGGCGTCGGGCTGCTCGCCGTGGGCGATCCCACCCTCAGCGTTTCCGCGCGTCACTTTGCCAAGGAAGATATGGAACGCGCCGCTTACACGTTTCAGATGCAGCCGCACCCCGAGACCTTCCTGAACCTTGACTGGAAACAGATGGGAGTCGGCGGCATCGACAGCTGGAGCCCGAACGCCTTGCCCATGCAGGGCTATCGGATTCCCTCGGACAAACCATACTCCTATCGCTATCGGCTGACGCCGATCGATGGCGATTTTGCCGCCAGGACGAGGGAATCGTTCTGATCCAGGCGAAAATCAAATGATTGTGAAGTGCGGCGCCTCGGCGCCGCTTTCACTCGTCCTACGGCAGGGATGCCCGGCGCCTCGGCGCCACGCCGAATTGCGGGATGGGACCCTGCGACCTCGGCCTTTGGTGGCCGCACTCCACAATCAATCGTTGGACAGCCTCAGAAGACCAAGGGCCGCGGCGAGCCGCCGCGGCCCACTTCTGCTCAGAGGGAGGCGGCGACTTTCAGCAGGTGCTGCTTGGCAAGTTCGTATTCATTCGCATTAGGCAGGTGTTCGATGATGAGCGGCGCCGGATGTGGCAGCTGCGATAGCCGCGTCAGGTAAGTCCTGAAATCGAGCCCGCCCGCCCCGGGTCTCACCTCGCGGAAGTAGACGTTCCCCCCGGTTTCCCACGACAGGTCCTTGGCATGGCAGCTGACGATCCAGGGTCCCAGTTTGTCGAAGCACTCATTGAGCAGGTCGGTGTTCCGGTAGAAGCGTTCCGGCGAGTTGACGATGTTGCAGGGGTCGAGGTGAACGGCAAACGCTTCGCGGTCGACGGCCTTGATCAGTTTGAGACACGAATCGGCGCTGTCGGGGATCGTCCAGGGCATCATCTCGTAACAGAACTTCGCACGCTTCGGCTTGACCGCATCGATGATGGCGCGGGCGTTCTCGACGGCAGCGTCGAAGGCGAGCGGCGAGATGTTGTCGGGGTGCGGCCCGTCCCAGCGGGTCTTGCTGTAGGACCCCACGATATCGACGCAGCACAGGACCCCGGCGGCGTCGGCCAGGGCGAGTCCATCGGTCACGTCGGCCAGGTTTTTCGCGCGCAGCTTCGGATCGGCGTCGAGCAGGTTCACCCAGCGGCCGACCTCGGCGAGCACCACGTCGGCCCGCTGGAAGGCCCGGGTGAGCGCCGCGACGCGGGCGGAATCCTTCAGCGGGAGGTCGGGGCAGATGGCGGCACGATAGCCGGTCTTCGTGTAGGCGAGGGCGAGTTCTTCCGGATCGTCGGTCTTGAGGAAGACCGGCCCGCCAAGCCGCAGCGGCTGGCCGGCGGCGTGAGAGGCCATTGGTCGGGACACGCCGGCGGTTGCAGCGGCTGCCGACAGTTTCACGAATTGTCGACGGCTGATCTCGTGCGGTTTCATGCGCTCTCCTTGCGGGTGTGGCCCGCCTCAGGTTGTCGTCATCTTGGACGCAGCGTCTCGTGCCGGCGCTCCTTGGCGAATGGGCAAGCGTATCTCGAAGGTCAGGCCGGCGCCGGGATTCCGGCTCGCGGCGATGGTCGCGCCGTGGTGCTTCAGCAGCTGGTAGGATATCGACAGCCCCAATCCCGTTCCCCCGGGCTTTGTCGTGAAGAACGGGTCGAATATCTTGTCCAGCTGCTCGTTGTCCATCCCTGCCCCCGTGTCGCGGACAAGGATCTGGATTATATCCGAGTTTTGGTCGAATGCCGTGTCGACGGACAGTTCTCCCCCTTCGGGCATCGCCTGTATGCCGTTGAGGGCCACGTTGAGCAGCACTTGGCGGATCTGGTCCCTATCGACGCTCACGATCGGCAATTCCCGGAGATGCGTGACTATCCATACCTTGGACGTCTCCGCTTCCTTTCTGAGCAGCAGGAGCGTCGATTCCACGGTTTCGTTGAGACGTACCGGTTCGAAAGCGGGGCGCGGGGGGCGCGCGAAGGTCAGGAACTCGGTTATGATCCTGTTTACACGGGCGGTTTCCTCGCGCACCACCTGGACGAATTCCCATTTCGGGTGGTCCTCGGGAATCTCGGACTGGAGGATTTCGACCGCTCCCTTGATCGTGGCTAGAGGATTCCGGATTTCGTGCGCAATCCCGGCGCTCAGCTCTCCAAGGGCTGCCAGCCGGTCGGCCTGCTTCAGGTGCTCGAAGGTGTCCTGAATCTGCTGGTAGGCCTGGCGGAGTTCAGCGGAGGTCTCCTCCAGCCTGCGCCTCTGCCGTTTTTCCTTCTGCGCCAGCAGGCCGATGATGACCGCCACGACGTGGTACAGGGCGATCTCGGCATACTGGTTGAAGCTGTAGGAGGGGAGGTGCCCCCAGGCGGTGTGGATGTGGTAGTAGTAGATCGCACTGGTGAGAAAAGCCGCCGCCAGCCCGCCCACGGGGCCGTACCAGAAGGCCGCCAGGACGATCGGGATGTAGTAGATGCGCTGGTAGATCTCGTGCAGGTAGACGTAGTGCGTGCTGGTCCGGTAGTGGAAGACGGAGACCAGGAGGATCAATCCCAGGATCGAGGCAAACCGGATCCTGTCCTTCGCCCTCTCCGTCACGGCCGCCGCGTATCCAGCGCGTCGCCCGGTCTAGGCTCGGCCTCCTCAGCGCCCGCCCGCAGCTCGTACTTCTGCATCCGGTAAATCAGCGTGTTTCGGGTGATCCCGAGATAGCGGGCTGCGCGGGACTGATTCCAGTTGAACTTCTCGAGGGCCGCGAGCAGGAGGTCCTTTTCCAGTTCCTCGAGCGAGAGCCCCCCGTCGGGCAGTTCCAGCCTCAGGCGGCCGAGCCCCGGCCCCCGTTCGCGGATTTCCGGCGGGAGGTCGGCCACCGTCACCGTGCCGGCGGTGTTGAAGACGATCAGCCTCTCAACCACATTCTCCAGCTCACGCACGTTGCCCGGCCACCGGTAGCGCCGCATCTCACCGATGGCTTCCTGGCTGAACGACACCTGCTTGCCGAATTTCTCATTGAAGCGGTCGGCAAAGTGATGGACCAACAGCGGGATGTCCTCGGGCCGCTGCCGGAGCGGCGGGGTCGTCAGGGGAGCGACCGAAAGCCTGTAGTAGAGGTCGTCGCGAAACTCGCCGTCACGCAGCATTTTCTGCAGGTCGCGGTTGGTCGCGGCGACGATGCGAACGTCCACCCGCCGGGGCACGGGATCGCCGACGACGTCGATCTCTCGCGCCTGCAGCACCCTGAGCAGCTTGACCTGCATGGCCGGCGGCAATTCCCCGACCTCGTCGAGAAAAATGGTTCCCAGGTTGGCGGACTCGAACTTCCCCTTTTTGTCGCTCACGGCCCCGGTGAACGCTCCCTTCCTGTAGCCGAACAGCTCGGCTTCGACCAGGTTCTCGGGCAGCGCTCCGCAGTTCACCGTGACGAACGGCTTGTGAGCGCGCGCGCTATTGTAGTGGATGGCGCGGGCGAGGACCTCCTTGCCGGTGCCGCTCTCGCCCTGGATGAGCACGGTGGTCTCGACCTGCGCGAGATGCTCCGCCTGCGCGAGCACGCTCTTGAACGAACTCGAGGCCGAAACGACTCCTGCGAAGCTGAACTTCTGCCGGACGGCCTCGGCAAGGACCCGGTTTTCCCTGACAAGGTCCGTCATCTTCAGAGCGTTCAGGACGCTCACGCGCAACTCTTCCTTCTCAAACGGCTTCTGCAGGAAATCGAACGCCCCCGCCTTGATCGCGTCGACGGCCTTGTCGATCGAACCGTGCGCGGTCAGCAGGATGACCGGGATATCCAGGGCCCTCCGGCGGATTTCCTGCAGCAGCTGCAGGCCGTCCATGCCCGGCATGCGGAGGTCGGAGAGGACGAGGTCCATCTCGCCCCCGTCGATGTGGCCGAGCGCCTCCCCCGCACCGGTCGCGGATATCACCTGGAAGCCTAATTCCGCCACCTGGTAGGCGAGTACCCGCAGAAAATTGCGGTCGTCGTCCACAAGCAGGATCCGGGGCTTGTTCACAATGGGGTCATTGTACATGAATCTGGAGTGCGGTGCCTCGGCGCCGCTTTGCGCTCATATCCCCGGCCGGGGCAACCGAAAATCCACCCGCGCTCTTCACACTTATGGTGCTATCGGAATCCTTATGGGTTTATAATCGCCGCCATCAATCCCTAGCATCGCGAGCGAGTTCACTTCTCTTGAGGTTTGTCATGAACGTCAAAAGATTGCTACTGGCAGCGATCATCTGTATCAATTTGTTCGCTGCGACCGGTTTTTCCCAGAACGTCAGCGCGGTGTTGAGCGGGACGGTCAAGGATGCCGCGGGAGGGGTTATTCCCAACGCCCAGGTGACCCTGACCAACCAGGCCACGAAAGCCGTCCAGGCATCCGCGACGAACGAATCCGGCATTTTCGTGTTTCCCAGCATCCTGCCGGGAACCTATGCGTTGTCCGTCTCCACGACGGGATTCCGCACGGTGAGCATGAAAGACATCGCGATTGTGACCAACGAGCACCGTTCGCTGGGCGACATCACGATGCAGGTGGGGCAGATTGCGGAAAGCGTGGAGATCACGGCTGAAGCCACCCCGGTGCAGACGGCCTCCAGCGAGCGGGCCGGTCTGGTGAGCGGGGATCAGATACTGAACATCGCCACCAAGGGGCGCGATTTCATCGGGCTGCTGTCGACGCTCCCGGGCATCATCGACACCAACGTCGGGTCCCGCGAAGTGACCATGACGGGCAACGTGCTGCAGGGTCTGCACATTAATGGAGGCCGGCAAACCTCGATCATGTACGCCCTGGACGGCATTTCTTCCGTCGACACCGGGTCCAATTCCAGCGTGCAGAACCAGCCCAACATGGACGCCATCAGCGAGGTCAGCGTGCTGGCGAGCAACTACCAGGCCGAGTACGGCCGGAATAGCGCCGGCACCATCAACGTCGTAATCAAGGGAGGCACGCAGGCCTTCCACGGCAGTGCCTACTGGTACTACCGGGACAGAAGTCTCAACGCCAATAACTTCTTCTCGAACCGGACAAAAACACCGCGGTCCGCCTATCACTTCAATAATGTCGGGTACTCAGTCGGCGGCCCCGTGTACATCCCCGGTAAATTCAACACGAATAAAGACAAGCTCTTTTTTTTCTTCTCGCAGGAGTTCGTCAGGCGCCGGCTTTATCAGGATCCGAGGTTTGTCACGACCCCAACGGCCCTGGAGCGCGAGGGGGATTTCTCACAGACTCTGGACGTCAACGGCAAGCTGATCCAGATCAAGGATCCCACGACCGGAAAACAGTTTCCCAACAACGTCATCCCAAGTTCGCGCATCAGCCCGCTCGGGCAGGCAATCCTGAAGTTTTTCCCTATGCCGAACTACGTGGAAACCGATCCCAACCAGCTCAACCGGCGCAATTACCGAAGCACCGCGAGCGGCAACAATCCCCGCAGGCAAGAGGTCGTGCGGGTCGACTACAACATTACCCCCACGCTGCGCATGTACTTCCGGGGCATCCGGGACAACGACGACGAGGAGTGGCCGTATGGTTCCTGGGTGGCCGGCAACGTGAACTACGACCAGACGAATACCCTGAGGCCGCAGCGCGGGCGTGGCGCCGTCGTCAACGTCACGAAAGTCTTCAGCCCGAGGACGGTTAACGAGTTCACTTTCGGCGCCACCACGCGCGGCCAGACATTCAACCCCGTCGACCCTGACAAGGTGGCCAGGAGCCGGATGGGCAACATCGGGCAGTGGTATCCCGGTTCCAACGAATCCCACGCCATCCCCGACATGACTTTCAGCGGGGTGCAGAACTACATCAACCCTTCGATGGGCAACATCCCGTACACAAACGAGAACCCGGTATTTGCCTGGACCGACAACTTCAACAGGCTGGTCGGAAGGCATGCCTTGAAATTCGGCATGTACATCGAGCGGATGCGCAAGGACGAGGTGGGCGGTCCCAATACCCGGGGCTCATTTGCCTTCGGGCGGGACACCAACAATCCGCTGGATACGAATTACGCCTTCTCGAACGCGCTCCTCGGCGTGTTCCAGAGCTATGCGGAAGGCACCTTCCGGCCCTATTCCCACTACCGCTACACCCAGGTGGAGTGGTACGCGCAGGATTCCTGGAAAGTATCCAAGAAACTCACGCTGGATTACGGCCTGCGCTTCTACAACGTTCCGGGGGCCCACGACGACCGTTTCAACATCACCACTTTCGATCCTTCGACCTACGACCTCTCGAAGGCGGCCGTCCTGATCCGCCCGGGTTTTGACGCCGCCAAGAAACGCGTCGGCGTCGATCCCCGCACGGGAAGCATCTACCCGGTCGCCTACATCGGCTTGTTCGTACCTGGATCGGGGAATTACGCTCCCGGCATGGTGGTGGGAGGGAAGGGTTTCGCGGCCTCGCTCTACGACGCCCCCGCCGTTTCCTTCGGCCCCCGTATCGGATTTGCCTACGACCCCTTCGGCAATGGCAAGACTTCGATCCGCGGCGGCGTCGGCATCTTCTACGACCGGCCTCAAGGCAACGTTTATTCAGGCACCAACGGCCAGCCGCCCGTGGCCTACACGCCGACCCTCTACTACAGCAGCCTCGACACCTTCCTCCAGGCCAACGGCGCCGTTGGGCCGGGCAGCGTGAACGCTCCCCAGCCGGGCGAGCAGCAGCTTCCCCGCGTGGCCAACTTCAGCCTCGGCATCCAGCGTGACGTCGGGTACAGCACCGTGGTGGACATTTCCTACGTGGGATCCATCGGGCGTCACCTGCTCTACGCGTGCAACATCAACCCCATCCCGATGTACGCGCACTTTGACCCCGCCAACACCGACCCCACCACCGGAAAACCGTTGCCGGACAACTTCCTCAGGCCGTACCTGGGGCAGGGCGACGTAAACGTCCGAAGCTTCGGCGCGACCTCCAACTTCAACTCCCTCCAAGTCGCGGCCAACAGGCGCATGGCGCGCGGGATCCAGTTCGGCTTCGCCTACACGTTCTCCAGGGCCCTGGGTCTCGGGGAGGGTGACTTCGACGGCATGAGTCCCTATTTCGACCTGCGCACGCGGAACTACGGCCTGTTGCCGTTCGACCGCACCCACATGCTGGTCATCAACTACACCTACCAACTGCCCAGCCTGGGCAAGAGACTCGGTTCCGCACACCTGGATGCCGTGCTGGGTGGCTGGCAGATCTCCGGCATCACTTCATTCGCTTCCGGGTCGCCCTTCACGCCCGGCTTCAGCACCGTCGACGGAGCCGACATCACCGGTTCCAGTGAAAGTGCGCGGATCGATCTCATCGGCGATCCCTATCTGCCAAGCGGCGAACGCACGTTCGCCCGCAACTTCAACACGGACGCATTCGGTCGCCCGGCCGTCCGCACCTTCGGCAACATTGGTGTCCGCACGATGCGTGGGCCCGGCACCAACAACTGGGACCTGACGATCTCCAAGAGGGTTCCGTTGGGAGGTGAGACGCGCTACGTGCAGGTTCGGGCGGAACTGTACAACGCGTTCAACCACACTCAGTTCTCGGGCTACGACACGACAGCCCGCTTCGACGCGGCCGGCAAACAGGTCAACGCCAACTTCGGCGCCTATAACGGGGCGCGCGATCCTCGGCGGATCCAGCTGTCGATGCGTCTGATGTTCTGAGCTTCGAGAGATGACTTCGAGCCTTGGGATGAGTCCCAACATTCACCCCAGGGCTCGAAGGGCTCCAAGAGTCTCGAAAAAAGTGCGACGTGTTTCGCAGTGGATGGCCCTGCAGGATTATCTCTGGGGGTGCAGCGCGCCGAGTCTCTGCAGCTGCGCGCGAGCCTCGGCAAAACCGGGTCTGAGCCTCAGGGCCTCCCGCAGCTCCTCGGCGGCTTCCTGCAGCTTCCGCTGGTTGGCCAGCGCGCATCCCAACCCGTAGTGTGCCTCGGCGTCATCCGGGGTAATCCGCACCGATTCGCGGAAGTGCCTTTCGGCCTCGTCGTTCCTGCCCAACTTCGTCAGCGCGATCGCGAGATACATGTGCGTCGTCGCGTCCTCGGGTTCCAGCCGCAGCGCCTCGCGGAACTGCGCGGCGGCCAGTTCGGTCTTCCCCTGCTGATCGAACGCCACCCCGAGGTTGCTGCGGGCCAGCGCGAGCGTCGGCTTCAGCCGGACCGCTTTCTCGAGGCAGGCCATCGCCTCGTCCGTTCTCCTCCGCGTGCCGTGTATCAGGCCGAGCTTGTGCCAGGCCTCCGCGTACGAGGGATCTTTCCGGAGCGCTTCCTCGTAGTGGGCGACCGCCTCGTCGGTGTGGTGCTGATGATAGGCCAGGACGCCCAGATAGTAGTGAGTCTCGGCCGCCTCCGGCCGGCCGGCCAGCATGCTGCGGAGACGCTCGATCGCGTCCTCGGTTTTTTCCTGTCTGAAGAAGAATGTCGCGAAATACCAGAGCGGCAGACGGTCGTCGGGCCTGAGCCTCAGACCCTCGCCGAGCTGTGTGAACGCCTCGTCGACCGATGCGGGATCCCCGCCGCGGGCGTCGAGGAGGGTGCGGGCGAGAAAGTGCCGGGCGTCGGCGTCGTCGGGATCGACCTCCACGGCGCGGCGCGCCGTCCGGAGGGCGGCGGCCGTCTCGCCGAAGCGACTGCGCAGGCCGGCCTCCCTCAGCAGGCGCGTCGCGGAGCAGGAAAGGGCGACGATCTCGTCGGCCAGCGGATCCTTCACGGGCGGGATGACCGTCAGCCCCGGCGGGGTCAGCGCACGCCTCTCCTCGGCCGCCTTGTCCGTCACCCCCATGGCATCGTACGCCTCGGCGAGGAGTTGGCGGGGAGGCCGGATCGACGGGTAGTCACGGGTCAGCGGCAGCAGCAACTCGACCACCCTGTGCCAGTCCTGGCGCCTCGCGGCCACGCGCCCCTGCCCGAAGGCGCCGTGCAGCGGTGAACCTGCCTCCGCAGCGGCGCTCAGGCCGTACCACCGGTCGGCTTCGTCCAGCCGGTTTTGCTTGAAGCAGGTATCGCCCAGCTTCTGCAGTCCCGGCACGTAATCGGGCTTGAGCCGGACCGTCGCCTGGAAAAACGCCACCGCCTCCTCGTCGCGCCCGCCCTCCTCGAGCGCCAGACCGTGGCAGAAAGGCCAGCGGTAGTCATCAGGGGCCAGCCGGGCGGCGATTCGGTAGGCGCTCACCGCCTGTTCGAAAAACTCGTTCGCATGGTAGACCATCCCGAGCCGGCCGGTGGCGTCGGGCGAGCCCGGGTGCTCCCGCGCCGCGGCGTCCGCTTCCGCAAGCAGGCTGCGGAAGGCCGCGTTACGCTCCCGCGCCTCCGGGCTCTTGGGGAAATCGCCGGCCAGCTTCGGGGGCAACAGCCGGGACGTGACAATCCAGGTCCCCAGGCCGAGCGCGCAGGCAAGGGCCGCCGCCAGCATTTTGTGTCTACCCATTTCAGTTCATCCTTGCCTGCAAGTGGGTCCGGGCTTCAGCCCGGACGCGCTGTTTGCGGTTGCTATGACGCGCGCCCATCGCCGCATAGATCAGATCAAAAGACGTCCGGGCTGAAGAGGCTGTCCAACGGTTGATTGTGGAGTGCGGCGGCTCGACGCCACCAAAGGCCAAGGTCGCAGGGTCGCATCTCGCAATTCGGCGTGGCGCCGAGGCGCCGCACTCCAGATTACTTCAGTTCGTCCGGATTGAACGTCAACCGTTGGACAGCCTCTCAAGCCCGGACCCACGCTCGTGGACTGGCCGATTCTACTCCAGTCCCGGGCAAAGCGGGCCGCGGCGGTTTGACAAATAGCGTAACAATCGTGGGAGTGTTCGTATCTACACTGTAGAGAGAAAGAGAGAGGAGTCGCGCGTATGAAGAGACGATCGATGATCCTGGCGGTGCTGGCGTGTGCCGTCGTGTTTGCCGGCCAGGCGTTCGCCCAGGGCCCCGGGCGGGGGATGGGTCCGGGCGGTGGAATGGGGGCCCCCGGCATGATGCTCGGCAATCTGGATTTGACCGACGCCCAGAAGGAACAGGTGAAGACTCTGATGGCCGCATTTCGCACGGCCGTGGAGCCGTACCGGAGTCAATCCAGGGATCTATCGGAGGAAATGAAGACGGCGACGGCTCACGGAGCTTTTGACGAGGCGCAGGTGCGCGCGATCGCGGAGAAGCAGGCCAAGGTGAACGTCGAGCTGGCCGTAGCCTCCGAGAAACTGAGGTCGGAAATCTACGCCCTCCTTACCCCGGAACAACGGGCCAAGCTCGAGCAGGAACAGGCCCGGATGCCAAACGGCATGCGACGGCGCATGCCGCAAGACCGTTAGGGGGGTGCCGTCATACCCCCCGACAGGCGGCTGCGACCCTGGCTTCGCGGCCGCCTGTACTCTTAGCCCTTCCCGAAGCTACGGTGCCGCCCCGGCGTCCGACGGGTCGGTCCGGGAGCGCAGCCGCCGGCGCAGTTCCCTGAAGGTGCCGCTGTCGGGGGCGTGGGGAACCTTCTGCAGGTAGGCGTCGAGCTCGGTGATCGCCTGCTCCAAGCGGTTTTCACGCATCAGCATGTAGGCGAGGTGCACGTGGGCCCGAGCCGCCCCGAGGCTGTCGAGCGTCAGCGCCTTGACCAGTGCCGGGCGCGCCTGCTCCGGGCGGTCGAGCAGCGCCAGCGAGATGCCGAGGAAGAGGTTGCTCGAGGCATTCCTGGGGTCCTGCAGCAGCGCCTTCTCGAATAACGCGACCGCACCCTCGTAGTTTCTTTTCTCGAACTCGCACATGCCGGCTCCCCGCAGCGCCGGCTCGTATCCGCCGCCCAACTCCAGGGCGCGCGCGAAATCTCTTTCGGCCTCCGGCACCATTTTCAACGCTATCCTCATGTGCCCGCGTGCGGCCAGCGCCTGGAAATAGGAAGGGAAGAGGCGAATCGCGTCGTCGAAAGCCTCGAGGGCGCCGGCCATCTCCCCCCGTGCCCTCCGCGCCTCTCCCCGCTCGAATTCCTTGCGGGCCTGCCTGGGCACGCGCTGGGCGGCCTCCGCGACCGTGATCCCCGCTGCGTGCTTCGGCTGCTGCGCGCTGCGGGCTGACGCGGACCGGAGATAGAGGTTGAACAACACCCGGCTGGAGAGTCCCCGGGTGAGGTCGACCGGTGCGGGATCGGAAACCTGGTCCCGGTCCTCGGGATTGCTGGCTGTCAGGTAGTACCTTCCCCTGGGCACCTGGGTGATTTCGAATTGCCCGTTGTCGTCCGTGTAGATCTCCCGGCTGAACCCGTTATTGTTGGCCAGGGTCACCGGAACGTGCGGGGCGGGCCTCCCCTGCGGCAGGAGCACCGTCCCCCAGACGCCGTACTCCGGGACCTGCGAAAGGGCCTGCAAGACCGCAAAAAACGCCCAGCCGAGAAAGGAAAGCCAACGACTACGCACCTGCCCCCTCCCGCCCCCGGGATCCGGAGGCGCGGCGCTGCGCGGGCAACGGATGTGAGCCTGCTAGCGTCGACTCCCTAAGCGTACCACGTGCGGTCGCGCTGCAGCCCTTTCGAGAGGAGCTTGTAGGCAATGTTCGCGTTCTCGACCACCTGGAAATCGAACATGCCGACGCAAGCGAAATCGGCGCCCTGCCCGAATGCGTAGGCGAAGCCTTCTTTCGGGTGGATGGCGCCTGCGGCGAGCACCTTGTAGGCGATCCAGGGCTTGGCGACCTTGCGCATGAATTCCGCCGTGCCGGCGGGGTCGATGCACCAGAGGTTGTCGTGGAACTGGTCGTGTGAAGGCTGGTTGGCGCCGATGATGGAGAACTCGGGGCGGTTTGCCTTCGGGTGGGCCGACCAGTAGTCGTCCGCGTGCAGAGTCTTCATGTAGAAATCAATCGCTACCCCCTCCTGCTCGCAGCGCATCGGGACCTGCAGGGAATGGCACGCCGTGCCCGCAATCACCCGGTTCTGGCGGATGAATTCGAGCGATTTGACCAGGAGGTCGAAGCGGTTGTCCTTTACGAACTGATCGGAGATTCCCCCCTGGACGAAGGCACCGATAGCCCCGTTGTCGATCGCCTTCTTCGTGTTGGTCAACAGGTCGTCCGGTTTCGGGTAGACCTGGGCCAGCCACTGGATCTTGCCGCCTCTTTTCCAGTAGTTGCGCAAGACCCGGATCGTGTCCTCGTCCGTGCGCAGAATCGCGGTGTTGATGCCGCAGGCCTCGCAGAGACGAAGGGTCTCCATGACCTTCTCGTCGGTGAAGTAGGTCCTCAGCAGCGGCGACACGTAGATCAGGTCGCGCGAGTGCGCAAAACCGCTCACCAGGTTTCCCCCGACGATGACCCGGCCGATGTCGACGTTGCCGATGCGGCCGCTGGGCATCTGCCCCTGGAGGTCGGTGAGGCTCGCGAATCGGACCGCCTTCATGCTGGCGGAGGTGACCGCGTGCACCCCCTTGGCGTTGCGCAGCTGCTGCTCCTCGAAGCTGCGCTTCTTGAGCACCGCAAAGGCGAACGCCCCGAACACCGGCACGGCCGCCAGCGCCTGCAGGAGTTCCCGGCGCTTCAGCATGCCGGAGAACGTTGCGTCGCGGTGGTTGTCCTCGCGGGCCACGGCGGCATGCGCGACGGGCGCAGGCTGCGGCTCCTCGGCCCCTTTCCGCCGGACGAGGGACAGGAGACTCTCCAGCCCCGGGACGGCTCCTTTCGGGAGCAGGACGAACAGCAGGAGGACCCCGAGCTCGATCAGGTTCTTGTTGACGATCAGGTAGCTCCCCTCGGCGACGGACGCACCGAACCCGATCAGCGGCGGCTGGGCTATGTAATAGAGCAGCAGGAGAGCGATCCCCCCGAGCGCGGCCACCCGGGTGCACACGCCGAGAAACAGGCCCAGCCCGATGAGAACCAGCCCCCACATGTTCAGCAGGTCAACGGTCCTCAGGGCCGCCGCGTTGCGCACGATCGCTTGGAAAAAGCCGGACATGAACCACGAGGATTCGGCGAGGTAGCCGGCCGACGACCACTGCGGCGTGAACAGCTTCGCCAGCCCCTCGTACAGGAAATGCCAGCCGACGAGAATGCGAATCGCGATGAGCGCACCCGCTGTCGCCGGCGGGAGAGTGAACGTACCTGTCCCGTCGTCGCTTCTAATCATGAGGTACCTCCGTAGCCAGATGCACAACTCTCGTTCGAAACCGGCGCAGGTGTCAACAGGAAAGCGGGAGGCCAAATCGCAGAAACTTCTTGATCCTCGGACCATCATCCTCTAGAAAGTGGTTTGCACATTTTGGAAAGAGAGGGACCATGAATAAGAGGGTTGTACTCGTCCTGCTGTTGTTCGCTTTCGCGGCCGTGTTTGCGCTCGGCCAGGCCCCCACCAAGGTCGGGGCAGATAAATGCAAGATCTGCCACAAGGTGGAGTTTGCCTCCTGGGCCAAGACAAAACACGCCGCTGCCACTCCAAAGGTGGAGTGCGAGGACTGCCATGGGGCAGGCTCCAACTTCAAGACCATGGCCATCATGAAGGACAAGGCCAAGGCCAAGGCCGCCGGCTTGATTGAACCTACCGAAAAAGACTGTAAGACCTGCCACGACAAGAGGAACGTCAAGGTCGAAAACCTTGCCGACGCCATGAAGAAAGTCCACGACAAGAAGCCCAAAGCATAGCTCCAATTTTCTGATCAGCCCCTCCCTCGGGCCCCCCCGCCTGAGGGAGGGGACGGACCAAGGCAACCGCGCTGATTACAGCAACTTGCGCTAATATCAGCGGCTGAAACGAGCCTTAATCGCGATTTTCGCTGCTGTTTTCTTTGATTAAGCACCCGAATGAGAGTGTGGGTCCAGGTCCGGCCCTCGGCGGCCCGCGCCCTACCTCTGTGCCCGGGCTGCCGACCACGATCGCTTCCGGCTTATTTTGAAAAAACCGGGTCAAAAAGTGCAAATAAGGGCGGTTTTTGACGGATAATCTGACGTAAATATCTAATATAATGCGATTTGCTCAGGTCCGTCCCCTATGCGCTGGGTTGTGGTTGCACTGGTGTTGATTGGGGTGGTTGCGGGTGCCGTGCTGTACTTCTGGCCCGCCGGCGCTCCCGCGCCGCCCGATGCGTCCACCGCGCAACCGACCTTGGGCCAGTTGACCCCTTGCACGGGTCTGGACGACAAGGGCGACCCGGTGGGCGCATCCGCTACCTTCGACGAGGCTGCGGTCAGAAGCGTCGGGATCATGCTGCACGTCAGGTACTCGGACGCACAACCTGGGAAATCCTCTTTCCAGATCAGGTGGAATTCCGGCAAGCAGCAGCTGATGTCGCCCCTTTCCCGGTTCGAAAACTCCTCGGGCTACGTCGCGATGAATCTTGGGAAGGGACTGGCAGCGGGAAGCTACCAGGCCGATTTCCTCGTCGACGGCCAGGTCCGGCAGACGACGACCTTCGCCGTGGTGACCGGTCCTCGCGCTGCTCGACGGGATGCAAAGGAGCCGGGCGGGCCGCGGGTCGCACGAAACGACGACGCGTCGGAGCGCGTCGCTCAGCCGGCGCCCGCCGCCCAACCGTCAGCGCTCCCGACCGCGCCTCATCAGCCGGGTTCTCCCCAGCCGTCCAAACCGGGATGGTCGGTGGAGGTGGCCCCTCAGACGCTGCACTACCAGGCCAAACACTGGCACCGGATCGGCCGCTGCATCGGCCAGCTGACGCTGACTCCCCGCGCCATTGAGTTCTCCTCGCCAGAGCACGGGTTCGCGTACGACATCAAGCAAGTGCGGTTGCACCAGGACGGTATCGAGGACTCCGAGGGAAAAGCCTGGCGGTTTGCGCTCCCGGACGCCGACATCACCGCCGTGCTCAGCAGATGGAAGCGCGGGGAGCTCTTCCCGGATTTGGGGGCCGCGGAACAGGAAGCGCCGCCGGCGGACCCGGCCGGACGGCAGAAGCGCAGCTTCGCGGCGCGCCACAAGCATCGCTTCGGCAGCTGTTCCGGGGAGCTCATCCTCACGCCGGAGGGCATCGAGTTTCAGTCGGTTCAGCATTCGTTCAAGTGCGAGATCGGACAGGTGCGGGTCGACAACGAGGGCGTGCACGACTGCACCGGGAAATCATGGAACTTCGATGTCTCGGGTGAGGACATCGGGGTGTTGCTCTACCTGTGGAAAGCCGGCCGGCTCTTCCCGCAGTGACCGCGGATCCGCCGCGGCGGAGGAATCAGTAACCGCGGGCTGACATATGCCATATAATCCGCCTGCTCGATTTGACAACTCATCTAGAAAGGGACCGTCGATGCGAGAACAACGCAGACCCTCAGAACAGCTATCCAGACGCCGGTTTCTGGCCTCCGCGGCCGCTCTTTCGGTGGTGCCGCTGCCTCACGGCGCGCTTGCGAACCCGCCTGCCGCCAGGCCCAACTCGAAGTTCGGCGGCGTTCAGATCGGGGCCATCACCTACAGCTGGCGCAGCATGCCCGGCGCGGCGACCGACATTATCCGATACTGCGTCCAGGCGGGGATGAGCTCCATCGAGTTGATGGGCAACGTGGCCGAGGAGTATGCGGGGATTCCGCCGAGCCCCGCCCGGCCGCCGCGCGACGTGCCGCAAACCGACGAGCAGAAAGAGGCCTTCAAGAAGGCCCTTGCCGAGGCGACCGAGGCGCAGCGCAAATGGCGCCTCGCACTGCCGATGAAGAAGTACGAAGAGCTCCGCAAGCTCTTCAACAACGCCGGCATCAGCATTCACATCGCGAAGTTCTCACCGGCCACCTGGACGGACGACGAAATCGACTATTCGTTCAACGCAGCGAAGACGCTGGGCGCCAAGGGTGTCTGCAACGAGATAGGCGACGAGGCCTGCCAGCGGCTGGGCCGGTTCGCGGAAAAGCACAAGATGTACGCCATCTTCCACCAGCACTTCC
>CAWJKZ010000008.1:0-16973 GCA_963843575.1 uncultured Acidobacteriota bacterium
TGCGGCAAAGTCTACTGGGCGGGGACGCACAGGGCGGCGGTGCTGCGGCGCCTGGAGGGGCTGCTGAATGACGTGGGATAGAAGGCCCGCCTCGAAGTCTCTAAGAATCCCACATAAGTCAGGGAGGAGACGTGCTGACCGACGAGCAACGTGACCAGGCGCTCAAATATGTGCGTTCGCTGAAGACCCGCACGTTCACGTTTCGCGACGTCGTGCGCCATCTCGAACTCGCCAGCGACGACCGCCGCGACCTGCAGCGGTTCCTGGACGAACTCGACGAACAGGGGGTCATCCACCGCGTCAAGCGCGGCCAGTACGCGCTGCCCGTGCGCGAAGACCTGGTTTCGGGCGCGATTGTCGGCCACCGGGACGGGTACGGGTTCGTCGTCCCGGACGACCGAACCAGTTATCGCCAGGACATCTTCATCCCGGGCCGTAACATGGGTGAGGCAATGCACGGAGATCGGGTCCTGGTCAAGGTCGCCTCCCGCAAGAGGCCCGTCCGCCACACCGCAAGGCGGTCGGCGCCCGCCGGCAAGGACGACCGACCGCATGGAAGGGTCGGTCGTCCGGGTGCTCGAACGCAAGTCTCCGAGCATCGTGGGGCGCTTCTTCGAGCACCCCCGCTTCCCCTTCGTGCAACCGCTCGAAGCGCGAATGATCCACGACATCCGCATCCCGTCGAACGCGACCAAGGGGGCGAGGCACGGGCAGATCGTGGTCGTGCCTCCTGACCGTGGCGCCGGGCAGGCACCAGGAACCCGAGGGCGAGGTGGTCGAGGTGCTCGGCTACCCCGGCGACCCGGGCATCGAGTACAGGATCGTTGAGCACAAGTTCCGGCTGCCCACCCGGTTCAGCCCCGAAGGCCGAGCGGGAGGCGGAGAGGATCCCCGACCGTGTTCTTCTCGCGGAGATCGCCGGGCGCGAGGATTTCAGGAAGCGAGCTGGCGGTGACGATCGACGGCGAGACGGCGCGCGACTTCGACGACGCCATATCGCTGCGGCAGCCTGCCGAACGGACACTGGCTGCTGGGGGTGCACATCGCGGACGTGTCGCATTACGTGCACGAAGGCGCCCCCCTCGACCGCGACGCGTACGAGCGAGGCACCTCCGTCTACTTCCCCGACCGCGCCATCCCGATGCTTCCGCCGAAGCTCTCCAGCGGCATCTGCAGCCTGAATCCCGACGAGGACCGGCTTGTTTTCTCCGGCGATCATGGAAGTGGACGCCGAGGGCGAACGTCGTCGGTCGCAGGTTCGTCGAAGGGGTGCTCCACAGCTCGGCCAGGCTGACCTACACGTCCGTCGCCCGCATCCTGGTCGACCGAGACCCCGGGGAGATGCGGCGCTACGCGGCACTCGTCCCCATGTTGGAGCAGATGCGCGAACTCTGCCTGATCCTGTCCGGAGAGGAGGTACCGGCGCGGAGCCGTCGACTTCGACCTCCCCGAAGCCGACATCCGGTTCGACGAGAGCGGCCGGGTGACGAGCATCTTCCCGGCCGAGCGCAACATCGCCCACCGCATCATCGAGGAGTTCATGTTGCTGGCCAACGAAACCGTCGCCGAGCAACTGACCGAGTCCGGCGGCCCGGCCCTCTACCGGATCCACGAACAGCCCGACCCGCGGAAGGTCGAGGAATTCGCCGAGTTCGCGCTGGCGCTCGGCTACCCGCTCGAAAGCCACAAGGGACAGTACCGCCCCAGGGATTTCCAGAGGTTCGTCGAGCGGCTCGAGGGCAAACCCGAGGCGCGCTTCCTCGCCTACCTGATGCTCCGCTCGTTCATGCAGGCCCGCTACTCGGAGGTCAACGTCGGGCATTTCGGCCTCGCGGCCACGCGAGTACACCCACTTCACGTCGCCGATCCGGCGCTACCCCGACCTGGTGGTGCACCGCCTGTTGAAGGAGTGCCTCAAGGAACACGCCGGAGAGCGGCTGGCAGGCGCCGGATGACCGTCGAGCTCCCAGGCATCGCCCTGCACACGTCGGCACGGGAGCGCAACGCCGACGAGGCCGAGCGGGAGATCGAGAAGCTAAAAAAGGTCGAGTTCATGGCCGACAAGGTCGGAGACGAATTCGACGCGTCGTCTTCTCGGTCATCCGCCAGGGTTTCTTCGTCGAGCTGCTCGATCACTTCGTGGAAGGCTTCGTCCCGGCGGCGACCCTCATCGACGACCAGTACCTCTACAGGGAGAAGACGCACTCGTTCGTGGGGGTGAGGGACCGGCGCCACTTCAAGCTGGGAGCGCGCGTCCGCGTGCGGCTCGACAACGCCGACCGGGAAAACTACCGGCTGACCTTCTCCGCCGTGTAGAAGGCCCGGACCAGCCCCTCACGAGATAGGCTCCTGCGCGGGGAAGACCGTGCGCAGGTCGATGAGGATCCTGTCGTCTTCGACCCGCACCACGATCGGCGGGTCCTGCGCCCGTGAGCCGCGCTTCGACCCCGCGGCCCCCGGCGCCCGGGGATCTCAAGGGCCAGGAGCGCGGTCTCGAGTTCCGTCGCCGGGCACGATCCTCCGCCCACGACCGAATGCCCCGGCAGTCGCGACGATCTCAGTCCCCGCGGGCAGCCGCGGTGCCAGCCGGCGCGCGAAGCGCCGGCGCGGCGGCGCAGCCGTCCGCGGGCAGCGCGATCATGCTGCAGCACGGGGATGTCTTCGAACGCGCGGCCCGTCCTGTAACTCGCCAGGGTCGCTTCCAGCGCTCCGTAGACAGCTTGTCGACACGGTAGGTGCGCATGAGCGGGTTCTTGCGGATGGGCTTCCACCCAGCGGCGCGCAGCCCGCGACGATCCCGGCCTGCGGCCCGCCCAGGAGCTTGTCGGCGCTGAAGCAGACCAGGTCCGACACCCGCTTCGAGGCTCTCGCGCGCAAGCGGCTCGTCCCGGATGCCGTACGCTCTCAGGTCGACCAGGCAGCCGCTGCCGATGTCTTCCACCAGCGGCACGCCGCGCCGCCGCGCAAGCGCGACCATCTCGTTCGAGCGCGGGTCGCGCCGTGAAGCCGCTGATCCGGTAGTTGCTTGGGTGCACGCGCAGGAGCAGCGCCGTCTCCGCCGTGACGGCCTGCTCGTAATCCTCCACCCTCGTCTTGTTGGTCGTGCCCACTTCCCGCAGTACGGCTCCACTACGCCCCAGGATGTCCGGGATCCGGAAAGAGCCCCCGATCTCGACGAGTTCGCCCCGGCGAGACGACGACCTCGCGGCCCACCGCAAGGGTGTTCAGGATGAGAAACACCGCAGCGGCGTTGTTGTTGACCACGGTCGCCGCCTCGCAACCCAGCAGTTCGCGAAGGACCGCCTCCGTCAACGCATCCCGTCGCGAACGAGCGCCCGGCTCCGAGATCGAATTCCAGATTGGTGTAGCAGGCGGATGCTGCCGATAAGGAATCCTGAGCCGCCCGCGACAGCGGCGCACGTCCGAGATTCGTGTGCAGGATGACGCCGGTGGCATTAATGACGGGCCGAAGCGCCGGGCGCAGCCTCGCCTGCAACCGTTCGTCCAGGGCGGAGTCGAGGCCGACCGCGGTCGGTGGATGCCCCCGGCGTCCCGCCGCGAATGGCCGTCCGCACCTCGTCGAGCATCGCCTGGATTTCGGATACGACGAACGACCGACTGGTGCGCGCGACCCACGCCGCGGCGCCGGGCTGCAGCAGCAGTTGGTCCACGGCTGGGATCTGCCGGAGCAACTCGTGGTCCGAGGTCGAAGTCATGGATTTATTTCAACATAGCGCGACAGGGGAGTCAACTGCCCCGAACTCCCGCGCACGGCAACAAAACTTGTACGACGACGATCTGAACAACCTGGAAGACTGGCTCCGGCGGCTGAAGGTGGAGTACGACATCTACTTCAACGGCCACCGGAAGAAACCCCCGGACGACCTCCGGATGAGGGTGGAAAAGGTCGTAAAGAAGCTGTCGGAGTGCGGCGACATGACTTTCCAGAACCGTTTCCGGTACAACACCCTGATAGCGAGGTACTACATCTTCCGCGACCTTTGGCGGCGGACACAGCAGGAGCGGGAGCAGAGTGACGACGGCAGCGAGGAAGCGGGCGGGCCTGCGGCAGAGCCGGCGCCGGGCAGCTGCAAGATACACGTGTCCCTTACAGACCCGTTGACGGAAAAGGAGAAGGTTCGGCAGCTTTACGATGCCCTCCTGCGCATGAGGGGAATGCACGCGAAGGAGATGCAGGGCATTTCCTATTCCCAGTTTTCCTCGTACATCACGGAAAAAACCCGGCACATCCGCGCTGCCTTCAGGTGCTCGACCGTGATGTTTACGATTGCGCTGGAGGACGATGCGCTGAAATTCACTGCCAAGGCCGAGGACGGCAGCTAACCCATCGATTCCTGATGTGCCTCGAGCCTCACAACGTTCTCCGCTTGCGGCCCGCGAGGCCCCATTTTCACGTCGAATTCGACCTGCTCACCCTCCCGGAGGGTCTTGTACCCCTTGTCCTGGATGGCACTGTAGTGGACAAACACATCCGCTCCAGAGTGCTGGGAAATAAAACCATACCCTTTGGTATTGTTGAACCACTTCACGGTGCCAGTGATTCTGGCCATGCGTTCCCCTCCTGAAGCGAATCCGCCGGGAGTCATACCCAGGGTGACCGGAAGTCGGGGTAGAGGATCCGGGCGGTTCGCAACACTACACATAGGAAATTTGAGGCCAGCCTAGTCGAGCGGATTTCAGCTTGTCAAGGAGAAAAATATACTTTTCACAACCTCCCCCTTCGTATACTATCCTTTGCGATTCCCATAATTTAGCCACGATGGAGGGTCCCGTGATAGCTATCCGACGCGTGTTGGCGAGTGTTTCCGACAAGACCGGTCTGCTTGAGCTGGCGGCCTGCCTGAACAAGGGCGGGGCGGAGATCCTGTCGACGGGCGGTACGGCACGCTTCCTGCGCGAAGCGGGACTTCCCGTCACTGACGTTTCCGATTACACCGGCTTCCCGGAAATGCTCGACGGGCGTGTCAAGACCCTGCACCCCAAGATCCACGGCGGGCTGCTCGGGCTGCGCGACAAGGCGACGCACCGCGAGCAGATGCGGGCTCACGGGATCGAGAACATCGACATGGTTGTGGTCAACCTCTACCCGTTCCGTGAGGCCGCCGCGCGCCCCGATGCCTCGTTCGAGGAGGTCGTCGAGCAGATCGACATCGGCGGCCCGAGCATGGTCCGTTCGGCGGCAAAGAACCACGCCTCCGTGGCGGTGGTGACCGACCCGATGGACTACGGCTGGATCCTCAAGGAACTCGAATCCCATGACGGCAGCCTGGGCCCGGCGACCCGGTTCATCCTCGCCCAGAAGGCCTTCGCCCACACGGCGGCGTACGACGCCGCGATCGCGAACTACCTGTCGGAACGCACCTGGTCGCCCCAGGGCGTGGTGAAGGCCGGAAATGCCCTCCCGCAGCTGGAAACGGTGGCGCTGGAAAAAGTGCAGGACCTGCGCTACGGGGAAAACCCGCATCAGCGCGCGGCGCTTTACTCGAGGATGGGTTACCCGAAATCGGGCGTGGTCGCCGCCGACGTCCTGCACGGCAAGGAGCTCAGCTACAACAATATGGTGGACGCCGAGGCGGCCTGGAACCTCATCCTGGAGTTCGATCGGGCGGCGGCCGCGGTGATCAAGCACACCAACCCGAGCGGCGTCGCACAGGCCGACATGATCGGCGACGCCTACGTCCTGGCCCGCGACTGCGACCCGGTCTCCGCGTTCGGTTCTGTGGTGGCGCTGAACCGCACCGTCGACGAGAAGACCGCGCAGGCGATCAACAGCACCTTCGTTGAAGTCGTGCTGGCGCCCGGCTTTGCACCGCAGGCGCTCGAAATTCTGAAACAGAAGAAAAACATCCGTCTGCTGCAAGTCCCCGACCTGCCGCCCCCCGGCGTCGAGCTGCGACAGGTCGGGGGCGGCTTCCTTATGCAGGACAGGGACGCCTACTTCGTCAAGCCGGATGATCTGAAGGTCGTCACCCGGAGAGCCCCGACTGCCGACGAGATGCAGGCCCTGCTGTTCGGGTGGCGCGTGGTCAAGCACGTCAAGTCCAACGCGATCGTTTTCAGCAGCTCCGAGCGCACCCTCGGAATCGGAGCCGGGCAGATGAGTCGCGTCGACTCGGTCAAATGGGGCGCCCAGCGTGCCCTCCTCCCGTTGCAGGGGTGCGCGATGGCTTCGGACGCGTTCTTCCCGTTCCCGGACGGGATCGAGATTGCCGCCGGTGTCGGGGTGCGCTCCATCATCCAGCCGGGCGGATCCGTGCGCGACGCCGACGCGATCGCCGCTGCCGACGCCCACGACATCGCCATGGTCTTCACCGGCATCCGCCACTTCCGACACTGACCAGCGGTGGGCCGCGCCGGCTCGACGCGGCCCCGGATTTCGCCCAACCGTTGGATTGCTCGATGGCTCTCAATCGCAGCTCAGGGGCGCGGGCGGGCTGGCCCGCTCGCATCCTCCGTCGTCGCCCTGGTTTCTATCGCCGGCACGAGAAGTATGTCCCGGTCGTGACCTTCGCGGCCGGGTTCGCGTGGGACTCGCTCACCCTGACGCGCATCGACCGGCTCGTCGGACAACCTGATCCTCCTCGGTTACCTGCTCGCACTGGGCGCCATGATCATCTTCACGCTGCGCAGGCAGGCGGGGCTGCTGCGGAACCGCTGGATCATGCGGGTCGAGCCGCACTTCCTGTGGGCGATGCAGTTCCTGCTGGGCGGATTGCTGTCGAGCTATGTCGTGTTCTACTTCAAGAGCGTGTCGTGGACGCAGACGCAGTTCTTCTTCATACTGCTGGTGGCGTTGCTGATCGGAAACGAGTTTCTGCATCACCGGCTGGGAAATCCCCTGCTGCTGGCGACCCTGTTTTTCTTCTGCGCGTTCTCGTATTTCGCCTTCTTCCTGCCGGTGGTGTTGGCACGCGTGGGGACCGGCATGTTCCTGGTCTCCGGGAGCGCTGAGCTTCGGGCTGGCGATCCTGGTGTTTGCGCTGGCTTTCCCGGTCCGGACTCCGGGCTGGTTTCGCAAAATGGCCCCCGTGGCGGCCTGTGTCGTCGGTCACGTACGTGCTGCTGAACGCCTTCTACTTCGCCAACCTGATTCCACCCGTGCCGCTCGCCCTGAAAGGGGCGGGGATGTATCATCTGGTGCGCAGGACGGCCGACGGTTACGAGGTGCACTACGTGCCGCCGCCCGCCATACCGGTTCTGGAAGAGGTGGGACGACCCCTTTCAGGCTGTCGCCCGGGGAATCGGCCTACTGCTACACTTCGATTTTTGCGCCGCGCGGCATCAGGGTCCCGGTGCATCATCAGTGGAGGCGTTACCAGCCCGGCGCCGGCTGGATCGCCACGGACCGGATCGCATTCGAGATCTCCGGAGGACGCGAGGGGGGGTACCGTGGATTCAGCAACAAGCGCAGCCTGGCGCCCGGGAGGTGGCGCGTCGAGGTGGCCACGGAGGAAGGGGCTATACTGGGCCGGATAGACTTCAGGGTGGAGGAGAGGCCCGGAGGGCACACTCCCCTGGTGAGCGAGATCATACGCTGAGCATAGCATCTGAGAGGATTATCCATGAAATGCACGGGAGCGGAGGCTCTGTGGGACTGCCTGGTCCGGGAGGGCGTGGACATCGTCTGGGGATATCCGGGCGGCGCTGCGCTTCCGCTGTTCGACGCGCTCGCCAAGTTCCCCCAGATCCACCACGTCCTGGTGCGTCATGAGCAGGCGGCCGCACACGCCGCGGACGGTTACGCGCGCGCGACCGGACGGACCGGCGTCTGCGTCGTGACCTCCGGCCCGGGTGCGACGAACCTCGTGACCGGGATCGCGACGGCGATGCTGGACTCGGTCCCGGTGGTCGCCCTGACGGCGCAGGTGGCCGACCCGGTCATCGGGACCGACGCCTTTCAGGAAATCAACATCACCGGGATCACGCTGCCCATCACCAAACACAACTATCTGGTCCGGCAGAGCAAGGACTTGCTGCGCGCGTTGCGCGAGGCCTTTTTCCTTGCCAGGACCGGGCGGCCCGGCCCCGTGCTCGTCGATCTCCCCAAGGATATCCTCCTCGGATCCGCGGACTTCCACTTCCCGGAAAGGGTCTCCCGCCCCGGCTACCGTCCCGTTCTCCGTGCGGCCCCGTATCAGATCCAGCGCGCCGCGCGGGTGATCAGGGAGGCGAAGCGCCCCGTCGTGCTGGCGGGGCGCGGCATCCTCATCGCGAACGCGGCGAAGGAGCTGCAGGGCTTCGCCGAGCGCATCAACGCCCCCGTCGTGAGCACGCTGCTCGGCCTGAGCGCGATTTCAGCAGACCACCCGCTCGCGCTGGGAATGGCCGGCATGCACGGCGTCGCGTGGGCGAACCTCGCCACCCAGAACGCGGATCTGCTGATCGCCCTCGGGATGCGCATGGACGACCGGTTTACCGGGAGCCTGCCGCACTTTGCCCCCGACGCGAGGCTCCTCCACGTCGACATCGACCCTGCCGAAATCGGCAAGCGCGTCCCCGCGACGGTGCCGATGGTCGGCGACGTCCGGATCGTCCTCGAGGCACTGACCGCGGAGCTGCCCGAACTGAACCACGGCGAATGGATCGCGGAAATCCGGGCGTGGCGCGAGCGGCACCCACTGGAGGTCCGCCTCGAAGGCGCACTGCCGCCCCAGGAGGTCGTCCGCGCCCTCCTCCGCGCCACCGGCGGCAACGGGATCGTCGTCAGCGACGTCGGGCAGCACCAGATGTGGGTGGCCCAGCACTACCGGTTCCGCCGCATCAACAGCTTCTTCACCAGCGGGGGCCTCGGCACCATGGGCTACTCGCTCCCCGCCGCACTCGGGATCCAGGCCGCGCACCCCGGGGAGCCCGTCTGGGTCGTGGTCGGCGACGGCAGCTTTCAGATGAACCTACAGGAACTGGCGACCGTCATCCAGGAACGCCTGCCCGTCAAAATCGTCATCATGGACAACGGGTTTCTCGGGATGGTGCGCCAGTGGCAGGAACTGTTTCATGGGGCGCGCTACATCGGGACACCGATCACGGGCCCCGACTTCGTGCAGCTGGCCGCAAGCTACGGCATCCCCGCACGCCGGGTCTGCGCCGTCTCCGAACTCGAGCCGGCATTCGCCGCCGCGCGCGAGGCCCCCGGCCCTTTCCTCCTGGACTGCAAGGTGGAGCCCGGCGAAAACGTCTACCCCATGGTGCAGCCCGGCACCGGCAACGCCGATTTTGTCGAAGATCCGCGCAGGAGGCGGGAGGAACCATGAGACACGTTCTGGTCGCCCTGGTACAGGATGAACCGGCCATGCTGGCCCGGATGGGCAATCTGTTCGCCCGCCGCGGCTACAACGTCGAGAGCTTTACCGCCGGGGCCTCGGAACTCCCCGAGATGACCCGCATCACCATCGTCGTCGACGGGCCGAGCACCACGTTCGATCAGGTCGCCAAACAGTTCCGCAAGCTCATCGGGACCGTCAAGGTGGTCGATGTCACCGACGACCCGGACCAACTCTCCTATGAAATGCTGCTGATCAAGGTCGGGGTCAACTCCAAGACACGCCAGGAAGTCGTGGGCCTCGCCGACCTCTTCAAGGCGCGCATCGTGGATATCTCACCGACGACCCTGATGCTGGAAGCCACGGGCGAGCCGGACAAACTGGACAAGTTCCTCGAAGTGCTGCGCCGCTTCGGCATCAAAGAGCAGGCCCGCACCGGGGCCGTGTTCATGAGCCGCGGCGCCAAGGTCCTCAACCAGCGAGCGATCTCGTCTTCCGACCGCAAGTACCAGGCGGACTGACCCTGGCGGCGCCGCCGCCGCAATTTGTGCCGGGCGCACCCCGCCGGACGGTAGAATACCTGCCGGGCACTCATGAACTACTACAACTACTTTACCGAGATCGAGGAACACTTCGTCCGGCGGCGCGGGAAACACCTCTACGTCTCGCCCCTGGATTGGAGCCTCATCGCCACCTGGCGCGATTCCGGGGTCCCCCTGCACGTCGCGCTGCGCGGCATAGACATCGCAATGGACGGCTTCTTCGCACGGTCAGGGCGGATCCAGACCAAGGTCAACACCCTCTTTTTCTGCCACGACGCCGTCATGACGGAGTACGCCCGCCACCTGGAAACGCATCACGGTGAGACGGAGGGTCCAGAAGCGGCCCCACCGGAAACCGCCGCGCCGGAGCCAGAATCGGCCGTCCCGTCCAAGGGGGCCATCACACGGTATCTTTCCGACCGGACGGCGGAAATAAGTGCGCTCCGGGAGAAACAATTGGGTCGGGATGGCGAGCTGCTGGAGAGCCTCGACCGGGTGCGGTCACGCCTGGATGAAATCAGCGCCACGGTCCGCGACGCTCCGGAGGTCGAACTAGAAACACTGGAACGGGACCTGGCGATCCTCGACGGGGTCCTGACGGAGTCGTTGCAGAACGCTGCCGGCCCGGATCAAAGCTCGGAGTGGGGGAAAGAGGCAAAAAAGGAACTCAAGGTCTACAGGAAGCGCCTCCCGAAGGAAACGTACGAGAAGATCCTTGCCAACTTCATCAAGGGCAAGGTGCGCATGTATTTCGAGATCGGCGAACTCAGCCTGTTCCACCTGTAGGCGGGCACACGACGCCGGAAGGCCCGGGAAGGATGACACAGACGTGACTTCAGGGACGCGACACAGATCAGCCGAGGGTCCTGCCCCGGCACCGGAGTTTCAGGTCCGCATAGAGAAGGTGGTTTACGGCGGCGATGGGCTGGGCCGCGCACAGGGGAAGGTGGTGTTCGTGCCCTTTTCCGTGCCCGGCGACCTTCTGCGAGTGCGAGCCGTCGAGCGGAAGAAGAATTTCCTGCGGGCGGCGATCGTGGCAGTCCTCGAACCGGGACCGGGACGACAGCAGCCTCCTTGCCCCTATTTCGGCGTGTGCGGCGGCTGCCAGTGGCAGCAACTGGAGTACGCGCGACAGGTGGAGACGAAGCGGCAAATCCTGGAGGAGACAGTCCGGCACCATTTTCCCGCCACCCGCAACCTGCTCATCCCCATGAAGGCCTCGCCCGCCGATTACCACTACCGCTCCCGGGCCCGCCTCCAGATCCGGGGGAGCGAGGCGCCGCGGACCGTCGGCTTCTTCAAGTTCCGCAGCCACGACGTCGAGGACATCCGAAGCTGTCCGCTGCTGCAGCCCACCTTGAACGAAGCCCTCGCCGCGGTTCGGACGCGGGCACAAGACCCGGGGCCGGCGCCGCAGGAAGTGGACATCGCCTGCTCCGAGGAGAACCGGCGATGGCATTCGGCGGCCTGCGACCTGCCGGCCGGCGAAGGGTCGTCCGGGCGCGACGGCGCGGCGGCGCCCACACCGCCCCTGCTCCGCAGGACCGTCGGCGAGTTCGCCTACGCCGTGGCGCCCGGCGTCTTTTTTCAGGCCAACGATTTCACCATAGCCGACCTGACCGGCACCGTCGCCGGACTGGCGCAAGGCCGGGGGAACCGGGCCGCGTTGGACCTGTACTGCGGGGCGGGACTGCTGTCGCTCCCGCTGGCGCGCCTGTTCGAAAGCGTGACCGCGGTGGAGAGCTCGCCCGAGGCGTCCGCGCTCTGCAGCTACAACGCCGAGGCCGCGGGCTTGCGGGACGTCAGGGTGGTCTGCGCCGAGGTGGAGCGCTGGATGGCCGCAGTCGGTTCCGTATCGCCGCCGGGATTCGACCTGGTTGTCCTGGACCCTCCCAGAGCAGGTGCTGGGATCGAGGTCATGGCACGCATCAGGGAGTGGGCGCCCGAGACGATAGTCTACGTGTCGTGCGACCCGCAGACCATGTGCAGGGATCTGGCCGCGTTGCCCGAGCAGAATTACACGATCGACGAGGTCCTGGGCATCGACTTCTTCCCGCAGACGTACCACTTCGAGAGCATCGTGCGGCTCGCGCGCCGCTGAGGCTGGCTAGGCCAGGGCCGCGCCGGCCCGCCGATCCCGTCCCATCAGCGCGCCCGGGAGAACCAATGGCGGGCCGCTGGGGAGAAGCACCGTTCGCCGCGCTTTCGGCCGCTTTGGCGCTGGGCATAGGGCTCGCGCAGCTTGCCGACCGCTGCTGGTTCGCGGGGGCCGCTCTCGCGTGTCTCGCCACCGTCGCGGGCGCAACCTGCTCGGCGCGCGCAGGACGGCAGGCGCTTGCCCTGTGGCTCGCCCTCTGTGCCATCACCCAGGGCGGCGCCCTCCTGGCACTCGCCCGCCGCGAAGGCTATCCTGACCGCGACGTACGCGCCCTGCTCTCCCGCGGCGCACTTCCCCTGAACCAGCCGGTCGGGTTCGACGCGTGTGTCACGGAGGAACGGTCCAGGGACGGCAACGAGATCGTGCTCCGGATGGACCTGCGGGCGCTGCGGGTGCGGCAATTCTGGGAGCCGTCCCGGGGAGGTATCCTGATCAGGATACCCGCCGATCCCAATCAGGACCAGATCGGGCAAGACAGGTTCCCGCGCTACGGCGACCGTATCCGCGGGTGGGGGATGTTCGACCTGAGGCGTGACTTCGCCAACCCGGGCAGCGCAGACCGGCGCGAGGCCCTGGCCCGCCGTGGTGTCTTCCTGGTCGGCCGTGTCAAATCGTCGCTCCTGCTCGAACGGGTCCCCGGGGATTGCAGCGGCTGGTGGGATACGGCGGCGGTTGCCGTGCGCCGCCGGCTCGAAACGCGGCTGACGCAGTTGGCCGCCCGAGGTGAAACGCGCGAAGCCGCGATCCTGGCCAGCATCCTGGTCGGCAACTATTCCGAATTGGACGGCGCCACCCGCGACGCCTTCCAGAACTCGGGAACGTTTCACGTCCTGGTCGTCTCAGGCCTGCACGTGGGCTGGCTCGCCTGGGCGCTCATGCAGCTCCTCAGGCTCGCCCGCTGCCCGGACCTGCCCGGCCGCCTTGCGGTAGCGGCGGCCATCCTGTTCTACACCTCCGTCGTCGGATTCCAGGCCAGCATCTCGCGCTCGTTCTGGATGTTTTTCCTCTATGTCTGCGGTCAGGCGCTGTCGAGGAGATCCTCCCCGGTGAATATCGCGGGCGCGTCGGCCTTCGTGCTGCTGGCCGCAAACCCCGACTGGCTCTTCGATGCCGGATTCCAGCTGTCGTTCCTCTCCGTCCTGGCCATCTGCCTGCTCGGAGCGCCCGTCGTCGACTCGGTGCTTCGCCCCGTATTCGACCCGCTGCGCAGGGAAACGGCCGCCCTCGGGCGTCGTTTCGGCACCACGGCCGCGGACCGTTTGGGGCGCCGCTGCCGAGTCAGAGTCGACATGTTCGCGGAGAGCTGCGGGGAATACGTGGGTCCGATCTTCGAAGGCGCATTCCGGGCGGGGACGCGGTGGGTGGCGAAAGGCGCCTTCGTGCTCGCGGGGATGCTGGTCATCTCGCTGTCGGTTCAACTGTGGATCGAGCCTGTCCTGGCCTGCCGCTACAACCGCCTCAGCTGGATCGCCCCGCTGGCCAACCTCGCGATCGTGCCGTTGTCCTCGGTGGTGCTGGCCGCCGGGATTGCCGCCGCGCTCACCACCGGGATTCCGCACGTCTCCGCCCCCTGCCTGGACCTTGCCGCGCTCCTCGCCTCCTCCCTGTTCCGGATCACGCAAGCCACGGCAGCGCTGCCGTCGGGCTGGCAGCGCTGCCCGACACCCGCCTGGGGTTGGGCGGCGGCCACTGCCCTGCTGCTCGCCGGCTGGACTGTCGCGGGCCTGCGCCGGGTCTGGTTCCCCTGCGCGTGCAGCGGCGCCCTCTTGCTCGCCCTGGCCGCCGGCCGCGCCCCGTCCTGGCTCAAACCGAACGACCCGGCGACGGGACAGGAAACGCTCGTCCCGCAGGGCGCGAACACGCCCGTCTTGACCTTGACCTTCCTCGATGTGGGCCAGGGGGACTGCACCGTGGTGCGTTTCCCCGGCGGCAGGGTTTGGGTTGTCGACGCGGGAGGCATGCGCCAGGAGATTTCCCCGGCGGGGGCGGGCAACGTGTTCGACGTCGGCGAAGCCGTCGTGAGCCGCTACCTGTGGCACGGCTGGGTCTGCGGCCTCGACCGGGTGCTCGTCACCCACCCCCACCAGGACCACGCAGGAGGCGTGAACGCTCTCTTGCGGAATTTTCGCGTCGGCGGCTTCGAATACGGGAACCCGGACCCGCTGCTGTCCCGGGTGCTGGAGACAGCCTCCGCGCGCGGCGTGCCGTGCCGCACCGCGCGCACCGGGGAGGTGCGCCGGTTCGGGGCCGCCGAGGTCGAAACGCTGTGCCCGCCGCCAGGGCAGGAGGCCGCAGCCGCAAACGAGAGCTCCATCGTGCTGCGCATTACCTTCGGGGAGTTCAGTGCCCTGCTCACGGGAGACATGGAAAAGTCCGAAGAGGCGTACCTGGTTGGGCGACCCCTTCCGATCCGCAGCACGCTGCTCAAGGTGGCGCACCATGGCAGCCGCTACGCGACCCTCGACCCGATGCTCGAACGGATCCGGCCGCGGTGGGCGGTGATCTCGGCCGGGAGGAACAACCCCTTCGGCGTCCCGTCGCGGGATCTGCTGATGCGCTTGTTGCGCCGCGGCGCGCGACCGCTCCTGACGATGGACCAGGGGGCGATTTCGCTAGCGACCGACGGCAGCAGCTACGTGCTGAGGAGCCACGTCGCCGGCCTTCTGGAGGCGGGCCGGCTCACCCGCTAAACCCCCTTGTGGCGCCCGAGGGTTCATGTAAGATGAAGAGTTTGTGCCCCGGCCAAAATCTACCAGGAGGAAGCAATGCGCAAGTTTGTCGTGGTATCCGGTCTCGTTTTTCTTTTTGTCGGACTCGTTCTCTCAGCGGCCATAGGCCAGGAGAAAAAATTGAACATCATTGCTTTCGGGGCTCACCCCGACGATTGTGACCAGGGCGCAGGCGGCGTGGCGGCCAAGTACGCCGCCCTCGGGCACAAGGTCCGCTTCGTGTCGCTGACCAACGGCGATGCGGGACACCAGTCGGAAGGCGGCGGCGCACTCGCCACCCGGCGCAGGGCCGAGGCCAAGGAGGCCGGCCGCAGAATTGGCATCGAATACATCACGCTGGACAACCACGACGGGGAGCTGCTCCCCACCCTGGAGGCGCGCCAACAGGTCATCCGCCAGATGCGCTTGTGGAACGCCGATCTGGTGCTGGCGCCCCGCCCCAACGACTATCACCCCGACCACCGCTACACCGGCATCCTCGTGCAGGACGCCGCCTACATGGTGACGGTCCCCAACGTCTGCCCCGACACCCCTTCGCTGCGTAAGAACCCGGTGTTCATGTACTTCCAGGATGGGTTCCAGAAGCCCTATCCGTTCCGCCCAGACGTTTCCATCATCATCGACGACGTGATGGACAAGAAGTTCAGCATGTACGACGCGCACGTCTCCCAGATGTACGAGTGGCTGCCGTGGCACGACGGCCTGCTGAACCAGGTCCCGAAGGACCCTGCCGCGCGGATCGAGTGGATGAAGAAGTGGCGCAACGAGGAGAGGGACGTGACCCCGGCCGTGCGCCAGTGCCTGACCAAGTGGTACGGCGCCGAACCCGCCCGCAACGCCCGGTTCGCCGAGTCTTTCGAGGTGTGCGAGTACGGGACACAGCCCGACGAGCAGATGCTGCGCAGGCTGTTCCCCTTCCTGCCCTGAAGAGCAGAAGCCGGAAGCCGGGAGCCGGAATTTCCGGCTTCAGGCTTCCGGCTCCTGTATTGTTACGCGAACGCGGCCGGTGGCTGGGTCGATCCGTGTGGATCCGCGCAAATCCGCATCCCGAAAAACCGGGTCGGAGACGAGCGGATGCTGCGGCATAAGCCCCGGCTTCCGGCTTCTGTCTCATTAGGCCGTCGGCTGGGGCTTGTAAGAGAGCACGGCGCGCATGTACTGGGCACGCTCGAAGGCGGCCGGGTCGGAGCAGTACTTCTGGCTCATACTTCCCTGCAGCTGCGCGACCGACTCGTAATCGTGCTCGGCCATCCATTCGGCCATGGCCGTTTCGATCGTGCGGATGTGGTCGATGCCGTGGCGCAGCAGCGCAGAGCAGAGCATGGCGACGTCGGCCCCGGCCATCAGCACTTTCAAGACGTCCTGGGCGCCGTGGATACCGCTGGTCGCGGCCAGGCTGGCCTTGACGCGGTCATACAGGATCGCGATCCAGCGCAGCGGCAGCCGCATGGCCTGCGGAGTGCTGAGCAGGACGTTGGGCTTGATCTCGAGCGTCTCGAGATCGATATCGGGCTGATAGAACCGGTTGAACAGCACCAGCGCGTTAACCCCCGTCTGGTCCAGCCGACGGGCCACGTTGGCCATGCTGCTGAAAAAGGGGCTCAGCTTCAGGGCCACGGGCAGGCTCACCACGGATTTTACCGCTTTGGCAATGTCGACATAGGTCTGCTCGACCTGGGCGGCGCCCTGTTCCATCTCCGTCGGAATATAATAGATGTTCAATTCGAGCGCATCCGCGCCCGCCTGCTGCATCTTTTTGGCGTAGTCGACCCAACCTCCGATCGAGGTGCCGTTGAGGCTTGCGATCACCGGGATCTTCACCGCTTCCTTTGCCTTCCGTATGTGATTCAGGTAACCCTCGGGCCCGACCGGGAACTCCTCCGGGGCCGGCAGGAAGGATTGCGCTTCGGCGAACGCGTCGGTGCTGAACATCAGGTGGTGTTGCAGAGCTTCCTGTTCGCGCGTCAACTGCTCTTCGAAAAGAGAATGAAGCACGACCGCCGACGCTCCCGCATCCTCCATGCGGCGGATGTTATCGAGGCTATCCGACAATGGCGAAGCCGATGGGACGAGCGGAGTGCGCAGCGTCATACCCATGTATCGAGTGGTTAAATCCATTATGTATTCTCCCTTGTGATGCTTTGGACGAGAAAGTGCCTCATTCCTTATGAAACGGACCTTCAATAATCTCAAAAAACAGTGCGATTCAGAAGCTAATTCGGAACCTCCAGCTCGGTCTTGACGACGCCCGATTCCAGTCCGT
>CAWJKZ010000009.1:0-253015 GCA_963843575.1 uncultured Acidobacteriota bacterium
GTTAAGTCAAGCGGCGGCGACCAGGTTCTCCCGCCGTCCTCAGAAATCTGAAGCTCTCGGCCCCCCACGCCCAATCCGCCCCAGATAACTCGGCCCAACTGGTTCTTCTGGGCGAAATTGAAGAGCCTTGCGCCGCGGTGCCCGGAGGCTATCATCTCAGGCACACCCCAGTGGACGCCGTCGTCCTCCGAAGCAGAGCCCCAAACGCCGCGCGCACCACCGGCGCCGCTACTGGTCTCAGCCCAACACGTGAGCAGCCGTCCCTGTTGGGTAGCGACGAGAGAGACACGATAGGGAAAGTATGCGCCGTCTCCAGTCTGGCTTATCTGCACAGGTTGGACCAGTCGAGCCATCGGATGCGAGCCGAATATGGTCGACCGTGCGGTCGCGGGTTGTCACTACAATATGAATGCTGTCGTGCGCATCAATGGCGGCGGCAACCTCCAGGAGCGAGCTTGTCGCCATAGACTGCGACAGGCGCCTGCCAACTTCTGAGATCACTGGTCTTCTGCAAATGGACTCGGGTATGCCAGCACGGCATTCGTGTTCCAGATCACGTGCAGATAGCCCTGCGAATCCTCAACGGCCGACAACGTGGGTGGTATTGCGCCGTCCGGCGTCACGAGGACATCAAGTGGCGTCGTCCAGCCGCCATCAACCCACCGGGCATAGTAGAGGGCCACCGGCCCGTCCGGATCGTCCGCCGGTCTGCCAAAGAAAAGCAAATGCGTGTTATTGGAGGGTCCTGTGCACACGATGGGATTCGTGCCATTGTCGTCTGTCGGCCCCTCTAGAAGCAGCTCGGCCTCGGACCAGCCTTCGGGGGTTCCTTGGGCCTGGGCTGGCTGTGGCATCGTTGCCAGCAGACTCAGCGCCAGCGCAAGCACCAGGAATGATGCTGCCGCAATTCTACACAGCATGGCTGATCTGCTTGAGACACGCGAGGGCAGAGCGAGCACAGATCGAAAGGAATCCTCGTTGCAGCAGGCGCTGGGGCGTGTGCCATGCCAGGGGCACGGCGCTCTGCAGAACCAAGCCCGGCTCGCCGAGCTTAAAACCTCCGTAGAAGCGCACTTGGTGATACTGATCCCACACTATGGATTCGAAACGGCGCCTCTGTTCCTGCTCAATGGGCAACGTCACAAGGACAGCCCCGATCTGATCGACGCTCACAACGTGGTCCTCCAATGGTTCACGCACCGTCCTTAGGGCTGCGGCCTGGGGTGCTTCCTCCAGGATATGGTACCGTTCGATGGCCTCCCGGAAGTAACAGCCCGCCTCAACCGCTTGCCCCGATCGCTGCAACATAACACCAGCCGCCCACACAAAACCACCCAGGATGCGGCGCTTGTCTTGCTCCGAGACCACTGAGGCATACGGCTCTACCTCCAGATAGTGGGCAAAGATCATCTGCGTTTCCTGGATCAGTTTCAGCTCCGAGAAGACGGTCTTGCTCTTGCCGTGCCTGCGGAAGGTGCTCATGACGCCCGGCACGTATTGGCATCGGGCGTGCGGCGCCACGCGCATCCAAAAATCGTTATCGGCCGAAACGTAGTATTGCTCGCTGACCGGGCCAGCCAGATCGTTCAGCCGTCGTTGCCAGAAGACGGACGGGGTGTGGATCATCCCGCCCTCCGCCATGGCAGCGAGGCTGAACTCCCTGGGCTGAAAGATGTCGCGCAGCTTGCCCATCTCGTCGGTATAGCGCACGTCGCCGTAGATCAGGTCCACGGCCTCCGGATGTGCCAGGTATGGGCCGAGCCGGGTCAACACGCCGGGGACATACGTGTCATCGGCGTTCAGCCAGCCCAGCCAGATACCGGTCGCGCGCTCAAAGCCCTTGTTGGTCGCGTGGCTTTGCCCGCGGTCCGGCTCACTGACCCAGGACGCTATCCAGGTCTCGTACTTGTGGATAAGACCCACTGTGCCGTCAGTGCTGCCACCGTCGATGACGATGATCTCCAGGTTGGGATAGCCCTGGAGCAGCGCCGAGCGCAGCGATTCCTCAAAGAACTCCGCGGCGTTGAACGTCGCCATGATAACGCTGAGCTTCGGCCAAGGGGAGCCATCCGGCCTTACGTCCGGCAGACGCAGGCTTTCCTCGGTCCACGGCCAGCCGGTTTTGCCCGACGGAGGCGGGGGTAGGACTAGGCGCATTTCAGTTTTCTCGCTTTTCATCGATTCTGCTGACGCGTCGGATACGTTCAGGCAGCCTGAGACGCGTCTTGACAATGAATGAGAGCACGCCACGATCACAGCCAGCCTGGGTCGAGCGAAAGCGCGAGTTTCAGGTCGCTCCAAGCGCTCAGGGGATTGTCACGATGTGTCTGGAAGAAACGCCTCATAGCAACGCGCGCTTGTGCTTGATCCAGATCGCGCTTGGGTATCACCATTTCTGGCGGCACGATGTCACAAAGCAGTTGCCGAGCATTCTGCCATCGCCCCGTGCGTTGTTGCGTGTACAACATATTCTCCCAGGATCCCTATGCAGCTTGGATGAAAAAAGCCCGGAGCCTGCTGAATCGCTTTGGCCAGGAACATGGAGGCAATGCTGCGCTGTTGAAACTCGATAGCCTGTAATGCCATAGACAGATACAGCGAAGCCGTTGCGCATGACTTGAGTCGAATGATCTCATTGTATGATCCCACATCGCAAAACTGACGCTCTAGTGCTCCATCGCTGCAGCCGTGTGACTCTCGACAGAACGGGTTGAATTGCCTTCATGTCGGAGATAGTTGCAGACCGGCTGCGGTAATACCATCATAGGACAAGCCAGTCGCGCCAAACGCAGGTACAAGTCCCAGTCTTCTGCCGTTTCATACTCTCGATCAAATCCACCTGCGCGATCAAACCAGTCGCGCCTCACAAAGATGCTGCTGGGCACGCCATAGCAGTGCAAGAGCCAGCCTTTCAATGTAAGATCAGTCTGCGCCCCCAAGATGGATCGCTCGATGATATTCCCGCACCAATCCACCACGTTACGGCTACCGACAAGCATACCGATGTCCGGAAATACCTTTGCCGCCGATCTTACCTTGTCAAAGGCGCTGGGAGTGTATGTATCGTCTGAATCCAGAAATCCAAGCCATCTCCCTTGCGCCAGGCGAGCGCCATGGTTTCGCGCTTCCGAGCGGCCTTGATTGCTCTGCCACACATACTTGACGCCTGCTCCCTGCACGTACGGCTCAACGACGGTTCTCGTTGCGTCAGTCGATCCATCGTCAACGATGATGAGCTCGTCAGCGTTTGCTCTCTGCACGAGGACGCTGTCGATAGCATCGGGCAACAGGTCCGATCGGTTGAATGTTGGGATGATAACGCTAATCATCGATTACTCCAAGACCATGCCTATCTAGCAATCTGACGAGGCGTCCACGGCAGCGCATAGCATGTGCCGCCCAGGGCGGTATGGTGAAATCAGAATGCTGCCTGTCCCATCTCTGATTTGACAACTTCTAGGTAATCATGCCCAAAACGCTGATCAGGTTCCATGTAGTTGCCCTCGGCCCACTCATTCCACGCCTTTAGGAACACTAGCCGATGCTCGGGTCTGCGCTCTGCAACCAGCGTGATGGCTTCACGGAGGTGGGCGCGAAACAGCTCGGGGGATGAGCCTTGAAGCACGAGCCCGTTGGCGCCGGACCTGGGAGTGTTATCCCAGCTGGGCAACACGCAAGGGTAGAGGTTGGGATCGGCACGGTTGAACAAACGGAAGGCTAACTTGATCGCTTCGGAGTATGGCACGATCGTCGGCCCTGGGTGCTGGCCATTCTTTACGTACTTGAGAACCCGGTTGATCGCACGCCTCATCAGCGTCGTCTTTGGCGCAGGCCTCATATTCAACGCTGTCAATATGCTATTGGGGTGCTCGGGAACAAGGCCATCAAAACCGTAAGAAGCGTAGTCGAAACTGGGCGTGTCAGTCGCCAGGAGGTAGAGCCCCTTCAGCCCGACTGAATTGGCCAGGTCTCTCCACACTTCCGTGAACGCTCGGAGATTGGGAATCTCCTCTGGGAAGAATATCAGGAATAGCGGCTTCCCATCTACGCAGATATAGCGTCTATCGCGCAAGGCCGGTAGTACTGCGGCAAAATGACGCTCGTAGTCCTCCCGGTTGCTGGAGGTTTGCTCTATGAGGATTCTCTCTTGTTCACCGTACCACACGCCCGTCCATGATGGCACTGCCCAGGCCAGACAGAAGGGAAAGTTGGGCTCTCCCGATTCGAGCACTTCTTCGAATGGGCGTTGAAGGATACGGCGACCGCCAAACCAGTAATGCCAGTAACAAAAGCCCTCGATGCCGTGCTGCCGCGCCAGGTCCGCCTGGGCAATTCGCGTCTCGGGCACCCTCAGATCATAGAAACCCAGGTCCGCGGGTAGATTGGGTTGATGATGACCAGGAAACAGCGGCTTCGCCTTTGCAACATTGGTCCACTCGGTGAATCCCTTGCCCCACCATTCGTCGTTTTCGGGGATTGGGTGAAATTGAGGAAGGTAGAAAGCGATCAGCCTGGCTGAAGAACTGGTCATGATAGCAGCCTCTTCCTGGAATTCCCCGCACAGCGTCGCAGTGCTCCTTGGTGCTCGACGTGCACCTTCCTTTGGACTAGGCATCATCTCGCTAGAAACCCCAAAGCTCTGCGCAGTGCATCGGAGATCCGATGACCTAAGAACGCTTCGGACAGGATGGATAGGCTGCCCCAGTTCAGCATCCACGTGGGCCTAAGTCGGAGAATGAGGGCGGCTGATCTGCGCCCCCCCCGGTAGTCTCCGCGTTCGACGAGCTCGTAGAGGTAGGCCAAGTGGAGCTCCTCGCGAATCTGCCTCGCAAGATCGGCTGTGATGCAATGGTCCGACAGGCTTGGCCCGAGAACATGATGGAGGCACTGATCCAGCACGGTCACTGAGTGAGGCGGGGGGGCGCACTGTCGGCACCAGCCCGCGATGAGGTGGGCAAGCGCATCTCGGTCCGCGATGACAGTCGGATCGAGAGACAGACCTCTGTGGAGCGTCCTCCCCACCCCCGGAGCATTTCCAGCCAGCGCCTCACATTCGGCCTCCGTAACGGCATGCCGTGCCCATGCACTATTAGCTACCTTTGCCGAGACGCTGCGTCTGCCTGGTTCCTGCAGATAGCGCGCGCGCACCGTCCTGTGCTCCTGCAGAACTCGCCGGCTGGCGAAGAGCATCTTGGTGGTATTGGTGGGATGCACCCGATACAGAGCCAGAGGTTCCGGCACGCACCTGATGAGCGAGCGCTCTGCGATCTTGAGCCACATATCCCAATCCCCCGACCCCAGCAATGTCTCATCGAAGGGCCCGACCTGATCTAGTACGGAGCAACGAAAGACCGCGGTAGACGCAGGGATGTGGCACCATTTCAGCAACATTTCAAACTCCCTCGATGGGTCAGGTGCGCCCCTCCCGGACGGCTTGCCCCCATTCAGCCGCCCCCCAGATTCGTCGATGGCGATTACGAACCCATATACCAAGGCCGTGTCAGGGTGTCTGTCGAAGACCTCCATCTGACGCTCGAGCTTGTGCGGGAGCCAGACATCGTCCGAGTCAAGCAGCGCAATATAGTCGCCGGACGCGGCCGCCAGCCCAGCATTACGAGCAGCTGGGTGCCACTGTTCTGCTGGCAGATGAGGGTGATGGAATCGCCATATCCCCTGAGTATCTCCCGCGTCCCGTCAGTTGACCCATCGTCCACTACTACTGTTTCCACGAGCGGGTAGGTCTGGTGGAGAATGCTATCAATGCACTGCCTGATATATCCGACGTGGTTGTAGGCCGGGACAATCACACTAACTAGCGGGGTCTCTCGCAAGGGTTGCTCTGGTGCTCGATGGGCATTGGTGATTTGCGCACCGCTCGGGCGCATGTTGTCCAGAGGGTCATCGCTAGACACGTGTACCTGCCGGGGGCACCATGTCACCGGAGGAACCGCCAGATCTGTCATTGGGAATCGATCCTCCACCTTGAGCGCATCAGTATCGGTCCATAGACGGGCAGGTAGGGTTCACCGTTACCATAGTTGTTCTTCCACCCGACCTGAAACCAGCCCGCTTGCTCAACCACGTCGATGTTCTCTCGCTTTGTGCCAATATCAACGCTTATAGCATACCTTCCCGGCGCGAGCGGGAGTGCGTCGACCTCGCATCTCGCACGAACTCTAGCTTTTTAATCGGGTGGCACTCGTTCTCCTGGGCAAACGAACCGAGACTCATGATCCTTCGCCCATACGCATCCTCGACTGCGACTGTGATGCGAGGAAGCGCAATCTGGCCTACTGGCTCCAGAATGGACTCGGCTGTGAATCTCTCGTCTGGATAGAAGATAGAGGTCTGGTGCCCAGAAGGCGCGACTAGCCGAAGCAACTTGATGATCGGTGAAAAGCCAGATGGCCTTCCCTTGTGGTGCTCAAGGAAGAACACACTCGCTTCGGCAGCTTCACCCACGTTCAGATAGTCCACGACAACGCGTTCTGGCGCACCGACCTGGCTCAAACGTCCCTGCTCAAATAGCAGTATAACTCGTCCGCACAATTGCTGCACCGCCGCCATGTTGTGGCTCACGAACAGCACCGTCCGCCCTTCCTTCGCCACGTCCCCCATCTTGCCCAGGCACTTCTTCTGGAACTCCGCGTCGCCCACCGCCAGCACCTCGTCCACCAGCAGGATCTCCGGCTCCAGGTGCGCGGCCACGGCGAAGGCCAGGCGCACGTACATGCCGCTGGAGTAGCGCTTGACCGGCGTGTCGAGGAACTTCTCGATCTCGGCGAAGGCGACGATCTCGTCGAACTTGCGGTCGATCTCGGCGCTGCTTCATGCCCAGGATGGCGCCGTTCAGGTAGATGTTCTCGCGGCCGGTCAGCTCGGGGTGGAAGCCGGTGCCCACCTCCAGCAGGCTGCCCACGCGGCCGCGGATCTCGACCCGGCCCTCGGTCGGCTCGGTGATGCGGCGAGAGGATCTTGAGCAGCGTGCTCTTGCCCGCGCCGTTGCGGCCGATGATGCCCACCACCTCGCCGCGCTTGACCTCGAAGGAGACGTCCTTCAGCGCCCAGAAGTCGTCGTCGGACTGCGCTCGGCGACTGCCGCTTGCGCCAGCAGCCGAGCGCATCGAAGCGCGCGACGACCAGCGCGTCGCGCAGCGTGTCGTGGCGCTGCTGGCGCGCGCCGATGCGGTAGCAGCTTGCCCAGGTTCTCGACGCGGATGGCGATGTCGCTCATGATCAGCTTACATGACGTCCGCAAAGGTGCGCTCCGTGCGGCGGAAGAAGACAGGCCCGCTGACCAGCACGACCAGCGACGATGGCCGACGCGAGACGAGCAGCAGGCCGGGCGCCGCGCGTCGGCCAGGCGCTCGCCCAGCAGCGCCCAGCGGAAGCCCTCGACCACGCCGGCCATCGGGTTCAGCGCCAGCAGCCAGCGGAACCGCTCCGGGATCAGCGTGCTGCCGTAGACGACCGGCGTCACGTACATCCAGATCTGCACCAGGAAGGGGACCAGGTAGTTGACGTCGCGGTACCGCACGTTGAGCGCCGCCAGCCACAGCCCGAAGCCCAGCGCCGTGGCGATCGCCAGCAGCAGGAACAGCGGGCAGCAGCAGACCACGGCCCAGGTGGGCGCGATGCCGTAGAAGACCATCAGCCCGACGAGCACGACGAACGCGACGGCGAAATCGACCAGCCCGGACGAGCACGCCGGACAGCGGGATGACCAGCCGCGGGAAGTAGACCTTGGTGATCAGGTTGGCGCTGCCCACCAGGCTGGTCGCCGACGCGGGTCAGCGCGCCGGCGAAGTAGTTCCAGGGCAGCAGCGCGGCGTAGGCGAAGACGGGATAGGGCACGCCGCCGGACGGCACCTTGAGCAGCCCGCCGAAGAGCAGCGTGAAGACCACCATGCTGACCACCGGCTGCAGGACGATCCAGGCCACGCCCAGCGCGGTCTGCTTGTAGCGCACCTTGACGTCGCGCCAGACCAGGAAGTAGAGCAGCTCGCGGTACTCCCACACGGCGCGCAGCTGCAGCGAGGCCAGGCCGCGGGTGGGCTCGATGACCAGGCGGTGGGGGGAGCCCACCTGGAGAAAGGTCCTTCGCCTCCCCGATCTTGAACAATCCAAAGATGCGGTCATCAACTCGCTCCCGGCCCGTACGTCTCAGGTTTCCTATCGCCACGCGATCGAAGAGTTCATCTCCTGGTACTGTTCTGAGCCACGACTCGCATTCAACAGGACGGTCGTGCTTCGATACCGGTTCTTCCTGGAACAGGCACGCCTCGCCCCGGCCACCATCAATGTGCGGCTCGCTGCCGTGTGCCGGTTGGCCTACGAGGCTGCCGATGCCGGACTGCTGAGCCCAGAACTGGCGGCCGGAATTGCCAGGGTGAAGGGGGCGAAACGGCTGGGCGTTCGTGCTGGCAACTGGCTGACCGCAGAACAGGGCCAAGCCCTCCTACGAAGTTTTGCGAAAATCGATCTGCGGTCGTTGCGGGATTGTGCCATGGTGTCTCTGCTGCTGGGTTGCGGGCTTCGGCGCTCGGAACTGGTGGCGTTGCACCTTGAAGACATCCAGTTGCGTGACGAGCATTGGGCGGTGGCGGACTTGGTCGGCAAGGGTCGGCACATTCGGACAGTGCCTATTCCGGCCTGGGCCAAACGAGCTCTCGACGACTGGACTTCTGCAGCCGAAATCAGGGCCGGAATCATCTTCCGGAGAGTGAGTAGGAAAGGGCGAATCTGGGGCGACAGCCTGACACCAAAGGCGGTGTGGCATGTGGTGCGGGATGTTGGACGGCTTGCAGGTATCCCGCAGATCGCCCCGCATGACCTCCGCCGCACCTGCGCCCGGCTGTGCCACCTGGCTGGCGGCGAGTTGGAGCAGATCCAGTTCTTGCTGGGGCACGTCTCGGTGCAGACGACGGAACGGTACCTCGGCTGTAAGCAAAGGCTTCGGCACGCAGTTAACGACCGACTCGGCCTGGAGGACGTCTGAGCCGGGTCGACTGCCAGGGGCGACGCGAAGGAGTCATCTCCTCGAAGGCGACTTGAACTGAGCCGCTGCGCGGCGGACGCTTCGCGTGCGCGGTGATTCACATCTGTGCCAGTGCGGTAGTGTGTGGGTCAACGGAGGTGTCCAATGACCCACTTACGAAAGATGGTGCTCGAAGAGCTCGAGCGCCGCAACTATTCAGCCGCGACCAAAGAGTGCTACATCCACGCTATTGAAGATTTTGCCGGGTATTTCAAACGCCCTCCCGATCAGCTGGGACCCGAGCACATTCGGGAGTACCAGGCGCATCTGTTTACCAGCAAAAAACTGGCTCCGAACACCGTAAACCAGCGACTTGCGGCCTTGAGGTTCCTCTTCGTCAAGACTCTGAAACGGCGCTGGAACGCTGACGAGACTCCCTACCCCAAGAAGGTGATTCGGCTGCCCATAGTGCTGAGCCGGGAAGAAGTCGCACGGCTCATTGACTCGGCTGTTCTTGATTTCCACCGGGTCATACTGATGACCCTGTACGCGACTGGAATACGCCGGGCCGAACTGACCCGTCTGAAGGTCAGCGATATCGACAGCCAGAGAATGGTAATTCACATCCGGGGAGGGAAAGGGCGCAAGGATCGCGACGTCATGCTCAGCCCGAAGTTGCTCGAAGTCTTACGCGAGCACTGGCGGCGTGTGAAACCGAAGGAATGGCTCTTCCCGGGAAATCGCTGGCACACTTCCAGCAATCACATCAGCAGCAAGGTGGTCTGGCATGCTTGCCACAACGCGGCCAAGCGAGCAGGTCTCGAAAAAAAGGTGCACCCGCACATTTTGAGGCACTGCTTCGCCACCCATCTGCTGGAAGCCGGCACCGATCTGCGCAAGATCCAGATCTTGCTCGGCCACAGCGATCTGGAAGAAACTACGATTTATCTTCACGTCTCTCAGCTGCACGTCAGCAGGACAATAAGTCCGCTGGACGAGCTGTCCCTGTCAGGCACGGTTACACCAGCAGTACCACCGACGGAAGCACCCTAGATGAGCCGGCCACTGCTGGAGGTGGCCGATATCATCCGGGCGGCGGGACAGGCATTCATCGAACGCAGCGCTCGATGGCTCACGGCGCAGCACCGCAAAGTGCTGAGGCATATCGAGAGCTGCCGAACGGCCGCTCTTGGCGGCCATCTGGATCAGTGTTCCCGGTGCGGGTATCGCGTCATCTCGTACAACTCATGTAGAGACAGGCATTGCCCAAAGTGTCAGGCCAAGGCCAGAGAGCGCTGGATCAGGGCGCGTGAAGCCGAACTCCTGCCCACCTCTTACGCTCACATCGTCTTTACGCTGCCCCGCCGCCTGGCTCCTCTCGCACTGCAGAACAAGAGACTGATCTACAACATGCTTTTCCGACTCAGTGCTCAAACGCTGCTCGAGGTCGCTCGCAATCCCAAACGCCTCGGCGCCGAGATCGGCTTCTTCAGCGTGCTCCATACCTGGAGTCAGAAGCTGGACCATCATCCGCATGTCCATTGCGTCGCTCCCGCCGGTGGACTCTCGCTCGATCACAAGAGCTGGGTCCATCCGCGTCACCGCTTCTTTCTTCCGGATAAAGCACTCGGGCTCGTATTCCGAGGCAAAATCAGGGAAGCTCTCGAGGACGCTTTCGCACAAGGCAAGCTCGGCTTCCACGGCGAGCTTCAAAATCTGGCGGACCCGAAGGTCTTCCACTCCTTTGTCCGGCAGCTGTTCCGTCACGAATGGGTTGTACACTGCAAAGCCCCGTTCGGCGGTCCGGAACATATTCTCCGCTACCTTGGCCGCTACACCCATCGGGTGGCCATTTCCAACCATCGCCTGGTTTCCCTCGCGGATGGCAAGGTCACATTCCTCTGGAGAGACCGGGCCCACGGGAACCGGCAGTTACCCATGACGCTCACTGCGCATGAGTTTCTGCGCCGCTTCCTCCTGCACCTGCTTCCAAAGAGATTCGTCCGCATCCGCAACTTCGGCTTTCTCGCCAACCGCAAACGCGCGATGCTGCTCCCTGTCTGCTTGCGTCTGCTCGGATGTGTCCGCGAGGCCTCGTACGACCAGGAACAAGCCGCCACCGATGGTGTCGAGTCACTGGGGACGTGCCCCAAATGCGGCGGACCGATGATCATGATTATGCTGATAACCCCGGCGGATGTGCTGTTGCGTTCGCCGCCGGCATTCATGTTTGTGGACTGTCACCCCGGTGCGCAGGTATGACACTTACCCGTCTTCGGGCGGGATCAGTTATCGTATGCCTCGCCTGCGTGGAAATGCGAAGAGAGAGGACCTGAGGCGTTGAAACAAGATCGAAATGCACTACCTCTTTACCATGTAAAACTGCGCAGAAGCTCTCTGCAAATCTCCGCGCCCGTGCACTTCACATCCCCGCTCCGATTTAAAACCCATTAGCACGATCTGTGCCACCGCTCCGCGGCTCCCTTCAAGTCGGTGTATCGGGAGCGCACCCCGATGCATCGCACGCGACTCCGGCTTTTTGCTCGTGGGTGCGCCCCCGATACACCTCTAGGACTTCCATGGACTGTGGCGTAAGTACGTGCCTCTCGACCTCCTATTGCTCAACGAAAAGGCCTGAAAACATCGCCGCACACGATCAACACTTTGGGCGCGGTATTTCCTTTCTGTTCAATTTCAATCAGCACGACGTAGCTGAACGGTCGATAGCCAACCACGCCCCTTCTCACGCGAAAGCTGCTTGTTTCGGAAGCGCCCAGGACTTCAACAAAGTTCATACGCAGCAATCGCTCGTAAAGGCTCCTCACCTCGTCCATGCTGCGCTGCGTGCTAAAAACACGCACGGTTCCAGACGGATCTCTGAAGTATGGGTCCTTTGAGAACTGGGCTTCATAACTACCGACCAGATGCGATAAGGCGATGCAACCGACGCGACGGAACACATCGAGCTTGTACAGAAATATCACCAGAGTCGAGAAGAGAACGGCTCCGATAACGAGCTTTGTCAGACTACGCCGGTCCCTCATACCGTATCCAAGGACCTCGAAGTATTTTAGTTTCAGGACCACTCAAGTATGCCGTATGTACGTTCTAATTTTATGGCACAAATGGCTGTGGAGGCAACGTTTTACACGATCACACGGCGGCACGCTCCTAAGATACGGCGCTATGGGAAGTAATCACCTTGGACAGAGATCAAATCCCCTGTGCACAAGTTTACTTCCCAGATCGCGGGGGAGTAATTCCCGAAAATCCAGCTCGGGCCAAGCGGCGCGGAGCGATCATGAGGGCTTGACCGGTTCCAAAGCTATCCATTAGCGGAAGCGAGCCTCGGCTCTACTCTCCGGCAGTCTTGCTACGTGCGAGAAAGACAATCCCCAGGACTAGGAACGCCACGCCCACACCGATAAAAGAGCTTTGTCTTGACATTCCCAGCGATATGAATGCGATCCCGATTGCAAAGAATGCAATACCAACAGGTTTCTTTGATCTCACATTTACCTCTCAAGTTGTTTCGCTTCATCGAACGCCAAGGTCGACCCGCTACCAACAGTAGCGGGCAAAATAAGAGCGCAGCCCATGAATCCTCTCCACAAACCAAGGGGTGCGCACTCCGGATGAAGCACGGGAAGACCTTGAACCGGAATCGCCACCCTTGACCGGAGCCACCTCCTCCTGCATCTGTGCATCACCCGGGTGCTCTGGCATGCCGGGCGTCGCACCTGATGCAGTCGATATCTCAGCTTGGCCGATCTTGGGCTTTATAATGAGCTGGCGCAATTTTGGCTAGCTGAATCCGCAGGACTTGCGGCAGTTTAGGGAGCCCAGACAGGCCAACTCCCCTGATACGCATTATGAAAGCCCGCCCCGCGGAATCGGGATGGGCACAGTAATGGCGGCTGTCTGGCGACAGGCGAGGGGCTCTGCCCCTGACCCCGGGATTTTCTGAGGCATGGCTCTGGTGGCCGATAGATTAGGTGAGGCATCTGATGAATGTCATATGTCAGAGGCCTGATGCACCATCGGCGCACCGTCGGCCTGACTATCCCTTGCCAGGTTGCGTCCCCGCAGAGCCTGACTCCGTTTCGCCAGGCGGGTTCAGTCTAGCACACAGGAAATTGCAGGTTGAAGAATCGGCGCGAGCTGTCGGGGAGATCCATTATGAAAAGAAGACGCTCCAACAGCGGTAAGATTGGTATCGGTGAAAAAAACCATTCCAAACCGTCGAAGGAGCGTCTGATGAAAAAGTATATCGGCATGGATGTCCACAAAGCAACAACGGTGATAGCGGTCATCAGTGAATCGGGCAGGTGGATTATGGACACCGTTGTTGAAACGTCCCCACAGGAAATCCTCGATTTCATCAACGGGCAGCGCGGGACGCTGCATGTCACTCTGGAGGAGTGTGCACAGGCGGCCTGGCTTTACGACCTGCTCCGGCCGCACGTCGCGGACGTGTTGGTTTGCGATCCACGAAAGATCGCCAGGGCAAGCAACAACAAGGCAGACAAGTCCGACGCCATGCGGTTGGCGGAGTTGCTTCGCACCAATGCCCTGAGGCGGGTCTATCATGGCGAGCAGAGTACGCAGGGGTTGAAGGAACTGACGCAAGGTTACACCTGCCTGATCTCGGACCGGACCCGCGTCAAAAATCGCCTGAAGGCTCTGTTCCGAGCCCGGGGAATCGCCTGTGAAGGCGCCGGAGTCTACAGCCTGGAGGAACGGGAACAGTGGCTGGCGAAACTGGACACGGCAGCGGTCCGTGCCCGGGCGGAGCGACTCTGCACTGAACTGGACTGCCTCGAGTGTCTGTCTATAGAGGCAGAGCAGGAAATGACGGCCGAGGCACGGAAACATCCGGCGGTAAGGATTCTTCGCACCATACCCGGAATCGGATTTGTCCGGGCAGCCGTCATTATCGGCGTGGCTGGCACTCCCCACCGTTTTCGAACCAAGAGGCAGTTCTGGAGCTACTGCGGCCTGGCGGTACGCACCGAGGCGAGTTCGGAATACAGGATCGTCGATGGGAAAGTCCTTCGATCCGGCAGGCGGCCACTTGTTCGAGGGTTGAATCAGAACTACAGCCGTCCGCTGAAGTCGGTATTCAAGAGTGCGGCCAGGACTGTCGCCTCGGGACCATGGCGGTCGTATTTCGAGGCCATGATCGGAAACGGAACACCCGAATCCCTGGCATACCTGACTCTGGCCAGGAAAATCGCTTCCATTACCCTGGCACTCTGGAAAAGAGGAGAACGCTATAGCGAGAAGAAACTGAAAATGTCGCACGCGGCATGAGGCGTCTCGAAGGCTGACTGCACAAGTCGGCAAGGGTATTCCGGTTGAAACCCGAACGAGACGCGAGGTCGAGGGTGAGTCTCAAGAACGCCGTTAGGCCCGGAGCTGGAGTCTCCCAGATACCATAGGCCCCCTCGCATGACCAAATAAAGCAATAGGCTTCCAAGTCTCAGATAGGACCATGGTCGGCAACATGGCCGCTGCGCTTTGAAAGTCTCGAACGGACCTGAATCCCGCTGCCCCTTACGCAGTCAGCTGCAATGACGGCAAGTGCAGGCGTCAATCCATGAAGTGGTAGTGCAGGTTCGGCGGGGCAGCATTAACGAGCGTTGGCTGGATGTCGTGCACCGACAAAAAGCGCCCCCGTGCCTGGGGCGGAGAGATTTGTCCTTGACATCCGCTTTCATAGGACGGCGTTCGCGTCAATCATCTCTGGCTGGACGAAGCGGGTTCAAATGGTAGTCATTCCCGCGAACACTATTTTTGCGAGCCAGCATGAGATTCTGCTTTTCTGGCATAGAACTCAGCCGGGTGCGGGTACGAGCTTCAGGCTCCGCTCGCCGAACCAGCGGCTTTCTCGGGATAGAGGCGGTCGAACTCGGGGTCGTAGCGCAGTATGGCCAGATCGGGATCGCGGCGCGCCCAAGCCGAGTCTTTGAAGCCTGATTCCCATGTCTTGCGAAGCGCGTCGATTGCTTCTTGCTTTCGGCCAAGACCGCAGTACAGGCAGGCGGCGTTATAGAGAATCGACGCTTCGTTCGCGCGCAAAGTCACCGCGAGGTTCAGTTCGCGCAACGCGTCATCGGACCGGCCGAGTTCAGCGTAATCGGCGCCCAGCAGGACTCGCGCACGCGCATCCTCCGGCAGCACCGTGCCGACGGAGAATATGTCGGTCCGCCCATCCACAAGCTGGCCTCGCGCCTGCTCCCGTGACATGTAGGTAATGGTGCCAATGGCGGAACCCGGAGACGTCAGTCCGGCACTGGCAGCCATTGTCTGCACCTCGGTCGCTTGCCCGAACCCAGCTTCCTCCACTGTGATCTTCGCCAGGCCAAAATCGAGGATCTTCAGTTGCCCGCGGTCCGTGACAAAGAGATTTTCCGACTTGATGTCGCGGTGAACGATGCCCTTGGCGTGTGCCGATTCAAGCGCATCGGCCATTGCAGGCTCGAATCCGGCAACCCGCAGATGGCGACGGGCCGAGAGGTCCTGCCATAGTCCCGCCCCAAACATGGGGACGACTGGGCTTCTTCCCACGTACGGACGTGGTCATTGCCGGATGGCGCGATCAGCCCGCCTCCGGAATCACAGGCGGGACAACCACTCCACAACTATGAGACCGTCATCTTCGACCGTGCGGAACTCCGGATCGCCCGTAAGGAGCGCACAGTCGTAATATTGCGCCAGGGCTACGGCAAATGCATCGGCGTAGGAAATTGGATAACGTGCTCTTATGTGCGCAGCCGAGATCACCTCGGCTCTTGAGACCGGCACGATATGCAGCGGTAACTGATCTATGGCAGCCAGCACACGCTGTGCAACAAAAAGGTCCCTTTCACGCTCTATTATGTACAGAACCTCCCCTACGTTGATGAGTGAGATATATAGGGAGCATTCCCCGGATGCCGCGTCACTCAACAGTTCTTTCACCCGTGGCCTGCCCGCCTCACCCTCCAGGTAAGCCAGCAAGGCGAAACTATCCAGTACAAAGGCAGAGGACTCAGCGGCCACGGATTTTCGCACGCCGCTTTTCCGTGCGGTGTTCCGCCAGCAGCGCGCGGCGGAGTGACTTGCGCCCTTTGAGCATTCCGGCGGTCTGCCGGACCGGATCCTGGAATTTGGGCACGATGGCCAGAACTCCGCCATAATCCACAACCTGCACTTCGGTGCCGGGATCAAGATGATGTTTTCGGCGCAGCTCGGCCGGAATCACCACCCAGCCCTTCTCAGAAACAACGACCGTCATGTTCCCACTCCCTGTGAGTTATACAAATCAGCTGAAAAGTATAACGCATGGGATAGGGTTGGAAACAATGGGGGGCATCCGATGCCTTTACGCTGCCAGGGACGATATCCAGATGGCGGCCCCAGGGTACTGGGCGTATGCGGCGGTGCCGAGGACCGCTCCCGGATGCGTCATCGCTTCTGTGATCGTCGGCGAGGGCATCTGGCCCGCGTCCGGCGGCCGATCGTGGAGTGCCCGCGCAAGACCGAAATCGAGGATTGTCGGCGTCGTCGGCGACGCGATGAGGGTCGATCCCACGGCCGGGCTGCGCTTCGAGTAGCGCAGGGTGAGCCGGGCCGCCCCCTCTGCGGACCACAAGCAGCGGGAGTCTTACCTGTCTTCCCCCAGGGCTTTCGCGAAATCGATCCTGGCGTTCCAGGCCGACAGCAGGGCCTCCTGGTACTGGTGATTGGCCTGCTCGAGGCTGGTTTGCGACTGCAGGACGTCTTTGAGCAGGGAAGCTTCGGCCCGGTAGCGGTTGGTGGTGACACGGACACTCTCGGTCGACGATTCCTGCGTCATTTGAGCGATGCGCAGCAGCCGGCGGGTTTGCTGCAGTTTTCGGAACTTGTCGCCCACGTCGATCAGGACGGACGATTCGATCTCGACCAGCCCGTTCCTTGCCTGCTCGATGACCAGGTCCTTCTCGGCCAGCTCATGCTTCTTGCGCCCCCAGTCGAAGACTTCCCACTTCATCGTCAGTCCGAGGGCGGCGTAGTTTCTGGGGATGAGGCTGTTGAAGTTGCGCGGAGAGAAGTAGAGAAAACTCAGGCTGACGTCGGGTATGAACTCGGATCGTTTCAGCCGGCGATCGCCCTCGGCCTGCTTCACCCTGATCCTGGCCTCGTTCACCTCGGGGCGCTGCTCGAGAGCGCGTGCACGTGCCGCGGAGAGGTCCATCTCGTAGCCGGCGGGCTCGTCGGGCCGGCTCACGTCGAACTCGGTCAGCACGGGACGTCCCAGGAGCCGGTTTAGCTGTTCCTTCAGCCCGGCGAGCTGGTCGCCGCAGGTCAACGCGTCGTATTCGGCTTTGGCCAGGCGGATCTTCACCCCGAGGCTGTCGGATTTCAGCACGGCTTGCTGGACCACGTACTCGTCCGTCACCCGGTCGATTTCGCGATGGAGCTTGGTGACCTCGAGGGCGGCGTGCAGGCCGCTTTGAGCCTGGAGGATCGCGAAATACACCTGCCTCACGTTCTGTGCGATCTCGTGCTCACTCTGGCGGCGTTCTTCCAAACGCAGGTCGCGATTCAGCCGCAGCTGGTTCAGGCCCAGGTGTATGCGGTACAGCTGCGACAGCGGCTGGTCCACCTGTCCGATGATAACGGCGGTGGGCGCGAGCCCGGTGCTGATGCGGGTGTCCCGGGCCGGTATGGGGCCGATACCCGGGTAGCGGCCGAAAACCCCGGTCAGAAAAGTGAAGTCGATCTGGTGGAGCTGCTGGGCACTGACGACGTTCAGGTTGAACGAAGGCAGCCGCCGGCTGCGCAACGCGGCCAGCTGCTGGTCCGCGATCTGGAGGCCGATCGAGGCGTTCCGAGCCAGACGGTTGTTCTGAAATGCCAGGGTGATCGCCTGCTCCAGCGAGAGCACCTCTCCGGCTGCGGACGCCGGCTGGTCGCTCTGGGCGGCCAGGGGCAGCGCGACGATCACGCAGAACAGAACGGTAAAGCACCCTTGGTAGCGCATAGGTGACCCTCTGCCGGTATGGAGTGCGGCGCCCGGCACCGGACCTTTCCTGATCCGCGTCAATCCGCGTCCGAAAAAAACACGTCATCACATCCGTGAATCTGCCCGCTACGTGTGCCGCAGTAGGCCGATCTCGGGTGACACCCGGCTTCGGATCTCGTCCGCTGCCGGCCCCCACTTCACGATCTTCAGATCCAGGACGAAGATGGCATAGAGCACCGGCACGAGCAGCAGCGTGACGAAGGTCGCCACGATCAGCCCGCCGATCTGGGCGTAGCACAGCGGCTCCCACAGCGGTCCGCCGTGCATCGCCAGCGGAACCAGCCCGAACACGGTCGCCCCGACCGTGATCATGACCGGGCGCAGGCGCACGATGCCGGCGTCGAGCAGGGCCTCCCGCAGCGGCTCCCCGTGCGCGTGCCGCTCCTCGATGAAGTCGAAGAGCACGATGACGTGGCTGACGATGACCCCGATCAGGCTGGCGATGCCCAGGAACGCCATGAAGCCGAACGGCGCGCCCATCAGGGCGAGAGCGCGCGAAGGCGCCCGCGACGCCGTAGGGGATCGCCGCGAACACGATCAGCGGTTTCACGGCGTTCCTGAACTGAACGACCAGCGCCAGGAAGATAGCACAGGATGGAGACGACCATCACGAGCGCCAGCTGCCGGAAGCCCTTCACCTGCTCCTCGTTCTCGCCGCCGATCTCGAGCCTGTAGCCGGGCGGGAGGTTGGCCGCCAGGTCCATCAGCGGCTTGTGAGCGGAATCGAGCACCTCCGACGGCAGCGCGCCGGGGACCGGGAAGCAGGAGACGGTGATGGTCCGGAACTGGTTCCGCGCCGGAGTTTCTCGTTTTCCATCGGTACTCGAGAGACGACACCTGCGCAGCGGCACCTTCTGCGTTCCCTGCATGCGAGTAGACGTACAGGTTCTGCAGGTCGGACAGACTGGGCGCGCTCCTCCATGCGCAGCCGCGCCACGATCGGGATGATCTGGTTCGCCCTCCCGCAGGGTGCTGACCGGGTAGCCGTTCAGCGCGGCGGCCGAGCGAGACCGCGACGTCGAGGTTGGAGATGCCGGCCAGGTTGGCGCGATCGGGATCGACCTTCAACTTCACCGCGAACGATCTCAGCCCCCCAGTCGTCCCGGACCCGGTCCGCGATCGGGATGGCGCGGAAGATCGCCTTTCACCTCTTCCGCCAGCGCGCGGAGCGGCTCGATGTCCTCGCCGGAGATACGCACCGCGACCGGGATCCCGACGGGCTTGCCCGATCTCGAGCTGCCGGACGTCGACCCGCGCGCCGACGATCTCCGCCGCAAGCGCCCGCTGTAGCGGCGTCACCAGCCCGTGCGTGTCGTGCTTGTCGGTCACCTTGATGACGACCTGGGCGTAGTTCAGCTGCTGCAGCTCCGGGAGCAGCGAGAACCAGAAGCGCGGGCCGCCTCCCCCGAGAAACGTGGTGAGCGAATCCAGCACCGCGCGCGGTTGCCCTTTCTCGTCCGGGTGCTCGTGTCCGTACTCCTCGGCGACACGGCTGATCACCCCCTCGACCCTCTGCGCCGCTTCATTGGTCGCCGAAAGCGGGGCGTCTTCGGGCAGCCAGACGTCGACGTAGGACAGGTAGGCGAAGGTCCTTCGGGAAGAACTTCGGTCACCAGCGTCCTGGCCAGCAGCCCGCCCGCCACGAGGAACAGCAGGGAGACGCGAGAGGACGGCCCACCGGTGCTTCAGGGCCGCGCTCGCCGACCCGGTAGTAGAACCCGCCGAAGCCGCGGGTCCTGCGCTGCTCGACGGACATCTGGGGGCGTCGCCTTGGGCGGAGCAGGTAGTAGCTCGAGCAGCGGGATGAACGTCATGGACACGAGGCGCGACGCCACCAGCGCAGCAGGTCAGCACGACCGGCAGGCTGTAGATGAAATTCCCGGATGTCGCCGCGTCAGCAGCAGGAACGGCAGATAGGCGACGATGTTGGTGATCGTCGCGAAGAGGATCGCCGTGCGAGTCTTGGTCGGCCCGAGCCACGCGACGATCCGCGCGCGCGGGTGCGGCCGCTGTCGAGACTCGCGCTTGATCGCGTCGCCGGCGACGACCGGGTCGTCCACCAGCAGTCCCAGCGCGATGATCAGCGAGGCGATCGAGACCTGCTGCAGGTCGATGCCCAGCACGTGCATCATCCCGAAGGTCATCGCGAGCGTGATCGGGATCGAGAGCGCCATCAGCATGCGCGGAGCGCCACTCCCAGAAGCCCACGAGGGCCACGAGGACGACCAGCAAGATCGCCTCGTAGAGGCTCTTCATGAACAGCCCGATGCTTTCCTCCACCTGCAGCGGCTGGTCGGAGACCCGGGCGACCACGAGGTCGTCGCGGGAGGCGTTTCTGCAACGGACGAGAGCGCCGCGTCGGCCGTTTCGCCGAACTCGCCGATCTGCCCCCCGGACCGCATCTGCACGGCCAGGGTGATGCAGCGCGTGCGTTGCCAGTGACCGGCGGCGTCCCGCCAGTTGAAGAAGTTCAGAAACCGCGCGGGGCTTTCGTATTCGCGGCTGATGTCGACCAGGTCCCGCAGGTACACGGGCGTGCCGGATGCGGTCGCGGTGACGAGCACATCCCCGATCTCGTTTTCGTTCTTGAACTCGCCGGACGGGTCGGCCACGAGATTCTTGCCTTCCACCTCGAAGACGCCCCCCGGCAAGTCGATGTTGCGGGCATTGAGAATCGCCCTTATCGCGCTGGGCTGAACGCCGTAGGAGGCGAGGCGCTCCTGCGAGTAATCCAGACAGATCCGCTCCCTGAGCAGGCCGAATCGTTCCACTTTCGACACGAGCGGGACCGTCTGGAGTGTCCGGGCCATCAGGTCCGTGAACTGCTCCAGGTCGGCGTAGCTGTACTTGTCCCCCGCCCCTTCCGTCAGCTTGCGCTGCGCGTCTGCGGGATTCCGGATGACGACCGGTTCCCAGAGGTCGGGGTGCATTTCGGACGCGCGCAGCCGCTCGCGCCGGATGGTGCGGAACGCCTCCAGGATGCCCGCGTCGTCCGGGCCGTACACGCCGTCGAGTCCCGCGAAGCCGGGCCCCTGGATCGTCCTGACATCCCGGGCCAACTTCCGCTCTTTGGCCTCGCCCGCAAAAATCCCGAGGTATCGGTCCAGGGGCCTGGTGTTGACCGAGCGCGGCAGGCACACGACCACGGTCGCGCGCTCACCGTCGCCGCCGGCGTCGCGGCGGACGTTCTCGATGCTTTGCCTGATGGCCTCCGCACGCAAGGCGATGTCCACCGGGTCGGCCTTCGGGCTGGCGACCGTCAACGTCAGGGCAGCGGTGTCGCCGAAATCCTTCAGGAACTCGATGGGCCCAGCCCCCTGGGGCAGGTCGTGGATGCCGTCCAGCTTCAGTTTGATGTCGTCAAACTGAAGGCCGATGTCCTGCGTTCCTTCCCGCAGCCAGATGTAGATGATGGAGACGCTCGTGCGGGTGACCGAGTCGATCTTTTCCACCTTGCTGTTTTCGGCGATCTTCTGTTCCATCTTGCGCGTGACGAGTTGCTCCACCTTGTCCGCGCTGATGCCGGGCCACCGGCAGACCGCGACCGCGACCCGTATCGGGATCTCCGGATCCTTCCGTTTCGGCATGGCGAAGTACGAAAACACTCCCCAGATGATGGTGCCGACGAGCAGAACCCACGAGATGTGACGGTTCTCCGTGAAGAACCTGGCCGCGTTGCGGGTCTGCTTGATGATTAGCGTGTCACTCAGCTCGTGCGCCATAGTCCGCCATTTGCACCGGCCGGAGCCGGCGGAAGCCCGGAGGTATTCTCCGGCGGGCGGGAACTCGTCCCATCATGACGTCGCACCTTCCGTTTGGTGCTCACGGGATGATGCGAACCGATTCGCCGTCCGCTACAATGGATGCGCCTGCGACAACCACCTGATCGCCTGTTTTCAGCCCCGAAGCCGCCTCGATGGAATTTCCGAATACTGGCCCGAGCTTGACCTCCCTCAGCCGCGCGACGTGATCCCCCCCGACCACAAACACGCCATAGGAACCCGCCGCCCGACCCGAGCGGACCACGGCCGAGAGAGGAACCACCATGGGGCTGACCGGCGCCTCTTCCCCGACCTGCAGGGAAACGACCATGCCAACCTTGAGCAGCCCGGACTCGTTCGGGATCGTGGTCTCGAAATCAAATAGGCGGCTTTTCGGATCCGCAGTGGGCGAGATGCGGCTGATCCTGCCGCTCAGCTCCACGCCCGGAACTCCCTCGCTGGTCATGGCCAGCCGGTTCCCCACCTTGAGTTTCGGCATCGCGCGGTCGGGGACCGCGAAAACGACCTTCACCGAAGAGGTGTCGGCGAGCACGAAGCTGACGGTGCCCGGCGCGACGAGAGAACCGGGCGTGATCATCTGCTTGAGCACGGTCCCCGTGATGGGCGCCCTGAGCGAGCAATCCTCCAGCGCGGTCCTGGCCTCCTGCAGGCCGGCGTTGGCCTGGGCGATCTTGGCAGTCACTGCCGAGACCTGCGCCGAGGCTTGCTTCACCTTGTCCAGGACCACGTCCAGCCTGGTCTTTGCCGCGTCGAACTCCGGCCGGGTCACGCTCCGGCTTTCGAATAGCATGCTCGCCCGATCGAAATCGCGTTTGGCCTGATCGCGGGTGGTCTCGGCCTCCGACAACAGAGCCTGTGCGCCCTGCAACGCCGCCTGCGCCTCGGCCAGCTGCGACTCGACCTGCTTCACCCGAGCCGCGTAGGTTGTCTCCCGGAGGCGCGCGAGAACCGCCCCCTTCGTGACGCGGTCCCCTTCCTGAATGTCCCGGGTATGGCCCCCGCCCGCCTCGAGCTGCATCAGCGAGGCGACGTAGTCGCCGACGCGAAAGGCCACGAGCACCTGCTGGCTTGGCTGGACGTTTCCCGAAAAGCGCGACGGAGTGACAACCTGCGATTGCTGCACCGCCTGCACCTTTACGGGGACGAGGGGCTTTTGGTAGCCCTGTTCCTTGTGGCATGCGGCGATCAGCGTCGCCATGCCCAGCGCGGGCACGATGCCTGGAATGAGTTTCATTCAAACCTCGCCCTGGAGGCCTTCAAGGCCGCGCCCTGGCCGGACAGCGCGAACGCGAGCATAGCTGGCGCCCGGCGGATGCCACTGCGCACCCTGCGCCGGCTTCAGAAGAACCGCTCGCCGGCCGGTCATTCCGGACTCCAGTTTCTGCATTCGTCTGCTGTGCAGAGCGGGCCTCGATGGCCACTGCCATGAAAAAGAGGAGGAAATCAGCGTTAGACGCTCACCCGAATTGGCGAAATCGTAGCTCACTCAAAAACCAAAATCCAGAGGCAACACGCAGGTGCCGATCGCGCGCCACACACGCGTGAATATCACGTCAGGCAAAATACCGATTCTGTTTGGAGGCGCTGGAAATCGCGGGACCCGTCGGACGAAAGGGCTTCGGACCGAGCGGTGCGATGCCGGGGCGGACCTTTACGGGCGGCTCAGCTCCCGGCTTTGGTCGCCAGCTCGCCTGCGGCGTCACCGGTCGTCTTCACCCTGGGCCGGGCGGTCTCCTGCCGCCAGTAAAGAACCCCCAGGGTCAAGGCGACCAGCCCGCAGATCACGCCGTAGGTCGGGCCGGTATCCAGGCCGGGTTTGTATTGTGAAAAGGTAAGAGCCCAGACTACGAACAAGGATGCCGAGTACACGATGAGCATCTGAACCCCCATTTTGATCTCGGCCCAGTCCCTGAGAAAATACATGGTCGCCGCCCACACGCCGCAGGCCGCCGGCCAGGCCGCCATCACCCGGGCGTCAAAAGGCTGCACGTCCCAAGGCCAGCGCGTGGTGGCGAATTCCGGGTTGATGAACAGGAAACCTCCGCCGGTGATGCCCAAGACAAAGACGACCGCCAGCGCGCGCTGCAGCCAGATGGAAACCGGACCTTCGGAGGCTTCAACGGGCACAGGCCGCCTGCTGTCGGGACCGTGAGGCTCGGTCAACACGAGCACCAGCGGCTCGATGGTGTATGCGAGCACCCAGATGTGAGCGATGCCGGTGTGCAATCTCCAATTCATCTCGTTGAGGTGCCAGTAGGTCGCCAGGAAGAGCACCCCCAGAAACGTGTAGTTTCCCCACACGATCCAGCGCAAGCGATGCCAGTATTTTTCGTGGAACAGGTGGAAGCCCAGGAACACCCGCAGAATGAAGGAAGTGCCGATGAACATGGCCGAGAGCCGCTGCGGGATAGGCCAGGCGAACTGGGACCCGGTATCCGGCAGGAACAGGAGCCACACTACAAACACAGACGCGAGCAGAAACTGGACGATACCGACGCCGTTGATGGAAGCGGGTTTTCTGAGCATCGCTTTCCTCCTCTGTAACCGAGCGCCGCATGCGGGCGCGCGCGCGGACGCAATGTCGATGCAATATCGTTGAGCGCATTCGTGCCGAGGTTGCTGTATTCCTTCAGCAGGTGCTGCATGCCGTACCTGGCATTCCCACGGTTGCAGGCGAGAAGGGTCGGGGAGCGGAAAGTGCGGTGAAACAACCCTCCTAACCACCGAATTGGCAAACCGCTGTGTGATCAGTGTGACCCGAGGCTGTCTAGATTCTAGCGCGGCGCGGATGGTGCGGCAATCCCCCGGCCGGTCGTCGTCTGACCTGCCGTTGCGTTCGCCGCCGTGCGCGCGGGCGCGCCGGGGCTTCCGGTTAAAGGACGGGTCTCGGGGCGTTTGGCCGGGATTTGCATCACGCGGTCGAGTGCGATAGATTTTGCACAGTTCGGTTAAATGTATCGGCAAAATCGGGTGCCGTAGCCACCAGCCATTGGTCTCAAGTTCCGTGACGCTCCGACGTGCGCTGTCTTCAGCAGCACGCTTCGATGCGGGATTACTGCAGCTTCGTGCGGCGTGAGAGGTGCGTGCAATGTTCGCCCGGCTTCGCTTCTGGATCTACCGTCACATCGTGGGGCTCTTCACCTGGGTTTCGTTCCGGACGCAGCGTGTCGAGCCGCTGCAACCCCCGACCGAGACCAGGGTCGGGTTCCGCCCGCACGCGGCGTCGTTTCCCGACATGCCCATCGAGGGCCTGTTCGACACCACGAGCTTCCCTGCGTCGGATGCGCCCCGTCTGCGCCGCATGAGGCTTGCAAAGAAGTTGCTGTCGCTGGTGCGGCGTATCGCTCCGCCGGCCGCACCGCCCGTCCCCGATGACGAGCGCCGGTACCTGGCGGCGTTGTACCCCGCCTCTTTCCGCCGGGCTTGGCCTCTGGCGCCGCAGGTGCCGGCCGAGTTGAAGAAGAACAGGGCGGGTCCCGATCCCGATCTCATCGCCGAGCTGGCGGTGGGCGGCCCGTTCGCGTGCTTCCTGCGTCGCGCCACGGACGATGAAGTCCGCGGCGGCCAGGCGGCGGCGGACTCGTATGTGATCGACCTTTCCTGGATGCTTGGCCACCCGGCCTTCCCGAACCTGGTGCGCCCCGGCGGCAAGGCCGTGCTGAAGGTGCAGGACGGGCGCCTGCGGACGGTGGGCCTGCACCGCCAGGACAAGTGGGTGCCGGCGGCCGAATTGCGCGGTAGGCGGCAGGAGAGCGAAGCGCTGCTGGCGGCGATGAACGAAGACGTCACCGTCTTCCGCCACTGCTTGTCGGTGCACCTGGCGACCCTGACCCCATTCGCGCTCGCAACGACGAATTGTCTCGGCCTGGACCATCCTGTCCGGCGCGTGCTGCACCACTGTTTTCACACGGTGCTGGTCGGGAACCACGAGGTTGCGGAATTCCAGCTCTCGGGCCCGCAAGGGTTCGCCGCCACGATCTTCTCCCACGACAGCCGCACGATCGCCCGCATGGCCGCCGAGCACCTCGGCCGGTACGACTTCTGGGAATTCGAGCCCGAAACCTGGTTTGCGCGGCAGGCGACCGCGGAAACACCGTTCGCCTACCCGTACCGCGACAACGTTCTCGAGCTGTGGGCCGCGACACGGGCTTACCTGGAAGCGTACGTGCGACTCTACTACGACGGCGACGCGGCCCTCCGCGCGGACACGGAACTCAAGGCCTGGATGATCGAACTCAACCGGCTCGTGCCCAACGGCATTCGGATTCCCGAGGGTGGACCCACGCGCGACTGGCTGTCGCGCGTGTGTGCGACGCTCATCCAGGTGTCCATAGTGGAGCATGACTACGTCGCCAACGTGGCGTGGAACTATTCGACCCTGGGGTGGATCGTGCCTACGGCGGTGCCGCTTTCCGGGGAGAGGATGGACCAGCGGCGCGCCTTCGATCTCATCGCTACCATGATCGTCACCTGGAAACCGTACAACATGCTCCTGACCGCCGACGTGCCCGCGCTCGCGCTCGACGAAGCCGGCAGGCGCGTGATGACCCGGTGGATCGCCGACCTCGGCCGGATTCAGCGGGAGATGGAAGCGCGAGGCCAGCGGCTGTCGCTCTCCTATCCCGCCAACCTCAACGTCAGCGTGTCCAACTGAGACGCCCGCGGCCCGGAGGCGGGTACGGGACGGTGGATGCCACATGACCGGTCAGACGACGGACGCTCCATCGCGGGAGAAAACCAGTCGCAGCGGCGCATACGGCTGCTGCAAACCGCGCAATCCTGACTCCGTGAGAATCCGATGACCCTGAGCGTGCCCCCGCGAGTTCCTGGCAGGCCCCTGATCGGCAATACCCTCGACCTCCTGCGCGACCCCGCGGGATTCCTGGTCGGGAGTTATCGCCAATTCGGGCCGGTATTCCGGGTGAGCGCATTCGGCATGGCCTACACCGTGATGGCGGGCCGCGAGGCGATGCAATTTCTAACCACGACCGGTGAGAAGCATTTCAGCCGCGCGACGTTTTACCGGCGCTTCGCGCGCGAACTGGGCACGCGGGAATTCATCCTCGGGGCGCAGGGCGCCCGCCACGGCCAGCTGCGCAGGGTGATGAAGCTGGGCTTCTCCCGGCAGGTCGCCGAACCCCACATCCCGGCCATGGTCGACGGGGTGAGCAAGCGCGCCCGGGAGTGGTCCGCCGGCCAGCGCCTCAGGGTGCCGGAACTGATGGCGGACCTGGCGTTCGACGCCTACTGCCTCGTGATGGCCGGGACCCCGCTGCACGAATATTTCCGCGAGGCCCTCACCTATTCCGAGACCATCATGAGGGTGGGGGCGAAGGTGCGCCCCTCGGCCCTCCTCTTGCTTCCGCACTATCTCCGGGCGAAGCGGCGCGTCTTCTCGCTGATGCAACGGCTGCTCGAGGAACACCGTTACCATCGGGAAGATCCCGAGCGCGAATTCGATCTGTTTTATGCGCTCCTGGATGGGACCTCAGACGACGGGGAGACGCTCGCGGACAGCGACATTGTCGCGTCCGCCCTCTACGGTTTCGTGGGCACCCTGGTCTACCTCAGCCGCGTTCTGGGGTACCTGTTGTACGAACTGCTCAAGAACCCGGCGCTACGGGACCAGGCGACCCGAGAAGCCGACGCGGTGCTGGGCGCCGGCACCGTGACTGCACAGGGTCTGCGGAGGATGAATACGCTGCAGAATGCTTATCTCGAAACCCTGCGCTTCCACCCTGTCGCGCTGGGTTTGCCTTATCTGGCGGAGCAGGATTTCGAGTTCGCGGGACGGCTGGTCCGCAAGGGGGCCCGGATCGTGCTCACGCCCCTGCCGGTTCACTTCTCATCCGACTTCTACAGCAGCCCGCACTGCTTCGACAGCGGGCGCTGCGCGGAGCCCCGCCGGGAGATACACGCGAGCGGGGCGTACGCGCCGTTCGGCTTCGACGGGCGGGTTTGTGCGGCGGCAGGCCTCGTCGAAATCATCAGCCTCGCCACCATCGCCGCGCTCCTGCACGCGGCCGACCTGCGTCTGCAACCTCCCGGCTACGACATCAAGACGGTGCTCAATCCGCTCCCCGGACCCGAGAAGGCGTTTGCCGTGCAGGTCGCCGGGCTGCGGACTCCGGGCACTGCTGCGCCGGCGCTCTCCCCCGTCGAGGGGCTCGGGGCGGCCACCGCGGAGTCGGGCTCGCCGCAATGGAACGAGCTGCTGTCACGTGTGACGACCGCCGACTACGAGGCGGCGGCCCTCATCATCCGGGAAGGGGAGGCCGCAACCCGCTTCTTCATCCTGCAGGAGGGGACGGTGGAGGTCCTCAAGCGCCAGGAGTCCGGTCGGGAGAGGATCCTCGCCACGCTCGGACCAGGCGACTACTTCGGCGAGATCGGCCTGCTGAGGAGAATCCCGCGCACGGCGAGCGTGCGGGCTCGCTCCGCGGTGAAAACCCTGGTCGTCGACCGCGACACCTTCGTGGAAATGATCGCCGAATCGGACCTCGTCAGCGAACAGATCGCCGGCACGATCCGGCGTCGGATCATGGCCGTCCGCCTCGCTGAAGCGCTTCCCCGGTTGACTCCGGATCAGCTCGCCCGCTTCCTGCCGAATTTCAGCCTCGCGCGTTATGCCCCGGGGGAGACCATCGTGCGCCAGGGTGATCCCTCCGACGCTTTCTTCGTGATCGTGAGCGGCCGCATCGAGGTGGTCAAGCACAGGGAAGGCGGCCGTGACTGGGTGCTGCAGGAAATGGGAGCCGGAGAGTGGTTTGGCGAAATCGGGATCCTGCTGGGCAAGCCGCGCAGCGCCACCGTGCGCGCGGCCGCCGGCGACGAAACCGAAGTGATGAGGCTGGCGCAGGAAGACTTCAAAACCCTGCTGGGCGAGTCGACCCCCACCACGACCGACATCTGGGGAGTGATGTCGCGGCGCCTGTCGGCCCTGAAGGGATAGTCACAAAAAGGGGCGGCCGCGTCCGACAGGCACTCGAGCGGCTCCTCCGATTCCCGCGATGCGCGGCCCGCCCGGGGCGCGGCGGCGAGGCGGAAAGCCCGCGTGAATGCGGGCGTGCCGCGACCTTGACGCTCGTGTGGGGTTGAGATAGGATTTTAGCAAGCATTGGGTGGCTAATTCTCGGGTCACTACGTTTACGACCAATCGCAGTTACGTCGGGCTGTCACCGAGCATCGCACGGAGATCTGTCCGCTTGATTGATACGCTTGCATCACTGTCGGTGTTTCGCGATCTCCCCAAGTCCGACTTGCTCTGGCTCGCTTCCGAAGTCGAACAGGTCGACCTCCCGGCCGGGGCGGTGCTGTTCCGGCAGGGGGATCCCGGCGACGCGATCTATATCGTCCGTTCGGGGAGGCTGCAGGTTGAGCTGACCCTGGCCGGTGCCCCGGCCCAGGCGCTGGCCACGATCGAGACGGGCGAGGTTGTCGGCGAGATGGCGACGCTGTTCGAGCGGCCGCGGGCTGCGACCGTATCCGCTCTGTCGGAGGTCACGCTGCTCAAGGTTAGCGCGTCGAGCCTCGCCCGGCTGTTTACGCTCAATCCGTCGGCGCGGAAGCAGCTGCTCGAGGCCACGACGCGCCGCCTCCCGAGCCTGTACCTGGCCCGCGTGCCGATCTTCGCCGGGCTCGAGCCCGAGGCGTTCCGGGAGCTGGACCTCGAGTCCAATTGGGTGCGGCTCGCGGGAGGGCAGACCCTGTTCAAGCAGGGCGATCCCGCGGATTACCTCTATGTCATCGTGCAGGGCCGGCTCGAGGTGCTACTGGAGTGCGGCGGCGGGCGGCAGGAGATGGTCGATCAACTCGGCCAGGGCGCCTGCGTGGGCGAGATTGCGCTGCTCACGGGCGAGCCGCGCACGGCCACCGTCCGGGCCATCCGGGACTCCGAACTCGTCCGCCTGTCGAAGGCGGACGTCTACCGCCTGGTCGAGCGCAATCCGCGCGGGGCCGTCGAGATGCTGCGGATCCTGGCGGGACGGGTGCGCCCGATCGCCCCGGCGGGCCGCCGCTCGGCGGTGGCAACGATCGCGGTGGTGCCGGCGGGCGAGCGCCCGCTGCCGCCCGGATGGACCGAGCGGCTGGTCGGGGCGCTCTCGCAGGCCGGCGGCCCCACGCTCCACGTCAGCCGTGACCGGATCGACGAGGCGCTCGGGGGACGCGCCGCTTCGTCGCTGCAGGACGAGATAGCGCGGGTCCGGGTCGCGACGTGGCTGCGCGAGCAGGAGGATCGCTTCCGGTATGTCGTTTCGGAGTGCGATCCGGCCCAATCGCCCTGGACGGGTTTCTGCCTGCGCCACGCCGACCTCGTCCTGCTCGTCGCTCCCGAGGACGCCACGCCGTCGCGGGGCGAAGCAGCCCGGTGCCTCTTCGAAACCGACGTCGTGCCACGGTCGGTGGCCAGGGAACTCGTGCGGCTGCATGCCCCGGAGACCGCCCAGCCCGGCGGGACCGCGCAGTGGCTCGACGTCTTTCCGGTAGCCCGCCACCACCACGTCCGCGTCGATCGTGCGGAGGATTACGCCCGCCTGGCCCGGTTCATAGCCGGCAAGGCGGTGGGTCTCGCCATGAGCGGCGGCGGCGCGCGCGCCTTCGCGCACATCGGCGTGATGCGGGCGCTCGGTGAGACCGGCGTGCCCCTCGACGCGGTGGGCGGCGTGAGCGCGGGTGCTTTCAGTGCGGCGTTCGGCGCGATGCAATACGACACCGACACGATCAGCCGGATTACCCGCGAGTACATGGGGCAGTACCGTCTCATCAGCGACGCCACCGTCCCCCTCGTGGCGTTCCTGTCGAGCCGGAGAATGGTGCGCGTGCTCCGGAGCATGTTCGGAGAGGTCCGAATCGAGGACCTCTGGCTGCCGTTTTTCTGCATCTCCGCCAATCTCAGCACGGCGGAGGTAGTGGTTTTCGACCGCGGCCCGCTCTGGAAGGGAGTCCGGGCCACGACCTCCGTGCCCGGCATCACGCCGCCCGTATGCGTCGACGGCGGGTTCCTGGTGGACGGCGGCGTGCTCAACAACCTGCCCGCCGACATCATGCGCCTCCGCTGCAACGGGACGGTGATCGCTTCGGATGTGGGCCTGGGAGGCGCTCTCGCCGCCGGGACCGAGGAGATAACCTCCCTGTCGGGATGGCCCCTGCTCTGGAGCAGGCTGAGCCCGTGGGGACAGAAGACGACGGTGCCCCACATCTTCGAGATACTCATGCGTACGGCTACTTTGAGCAGCACGCTGAACGCCGCCTCGGTGGCGCACAGCGCCGACCTGTACATCCGGACGCCCACGGAGGGCGTCCCGACCTTCGACTGGAACGCCGGGACGGTCCTCGTGGAACGCGGATACCGTCTGGCGCTCCGGGAAATCGCCAAATGGCAAGACCGCGGAGGATTCCGACCATGAACGACGCTGTGACGGCCAACCGGTTCGCTATCGTGGCCATTGGCTGCAGGTTCCCCGGAGGCGCCAACACCCCGGAGCAGTTCTGGAAGCTGCTGTGCGACGGCACCGACGCCATCACCGAAGTTCCACCCGAACGTTTCGACCTGGCGGAGCTGTACGATTCCGACCAGAGCCGGCCGGGCAAGATCTACACCCGCTGGGGCGGGTTCGTCGACCACATGGACGAGTTCGACGCCGAGTTTTTCGGCATCTCGCCGCGGGAAGCCGTTCGGATCGATCCGCAGCAACGCCTCCTGCTGGAGGTGGTCTGGGAAGCGCTCGAAGACGGAGGACAGCCGCTAGAACGGTTTGCGGGCTCGAAAACGGGCGTGTTCATCGGCATCTCGACCCACGACTACTACGATCTGCAGATCAATCCTCACAACCGGCACCGGATCGACGCCTACGGGGGCACCGGCACCGCCTTGAGCATCGCGGCGAACCGGATCTCCTACGCCTACGACCTGCGCGGCCCGAGCGTCGCCGTGGACACGGCGTGTTCGTCCTCGTTGACCGCCGTGCACCTCGCCTGCCGCAGCCTGAGGAACGGGGACTGCGAGCTGGCGATCGCCGGCGGCGTAAACGCCTTTCTCAGGCCGGAGGTGGCGATCGGGTTCTGCCGGGCCTCGATGTTGTCGCCCGACGGACGCTGCAAGACGTTCGACGCCAGCGCGAACGGATTCGTGCGCGGCGAGGGCGCCGGCGTCGTCATCCTGAAGCCACTGGCGGCGGCGGTCGCGGACGGGGACAAGATCTATGCCGTCGTGCGCGGCACTGCCATCAACCAGGATGGGAGGACGGTGGGCCTGACCCTTCCGAGCGCCGAAGCCCAGGAAGCCCTCATCAGCGAGGCCCTGCGCGACGGCGGCGTGCAACCCCATGCCGTACAGTATGTCGAAGCGCACGGCACCGGGACGCGCGTGGGCGATCCGATTGAGGCCGCGGCCATCGGTCACGTGCTCTCAACCGGCCGCAGCGCGTCGAAGCCCTGCGTGATCGGGTCGGTCAAGACCAACATCGGCCACCTGGAGGCGGCCGCGGGCATCGCCGGCCTCATCAAGGCGTCGCTCGCGCTCACGAACCGGATGATCCCGCCCAGTATTCACTTCCGCTCCGCCAATCCCGCCATCCCGTTTGACGACCTGCGGCTGCGGGTGGCGACCGAGCTGCAGCCCTGGCCGTGCAACGGCGGCCGGGCACTGGCGAGTGTCAACTCCTTCGGCTTCGGGGGCGCAAACGCCCACGTCGTGCTCGAAGAAGGCCCCCGGCCAGACGATGCCGTGAGTATCCGGGATCACGAGCCCCTCTGCATCCTACCCATCTCGGCCCGGCATCCGGGTTCCCTCCGGGAACTCGCCCGCCGTTACCGCGACCTCCTCGCCGGGGCCGACGCCCCGCCGCTCGCGGACCTGTGTTACAGCGCCGCGGTGCGACGCAGCCATCACCCGCACCGCGCCGCCTTCGTCGGGCCCGGCCGCGCGGAGATGATCGAGCAGTTGGATTCCTTCCTGTCCCGTGACGACCCCCCTGCGCCGGGACGCGGCGCCCGCGCCAGGGAACCGAAACTGGCGTTTGTCTTCACCGGCATGGGACCGCAGTGGTGGGGCATGGGACGCCAGCTCTTCGACACCGAACCGCTCTTCCGGGAGGCCGTCGAGGAGTGCGACCGGCTGTTTCGGGGCGTCGGCACCTGGTCGCTGATGCAGGCCCTCGGGGCCGACGAGCCGCACTCCCGGGTTCACGAGGCGGACGTCGCGCCCGCCGCGAATCTCGCCATCCAGGTGGGGCTCACACGGCTGTGGCGCTCCTGGGGGATCGTCCCCGACGCCATCGTCGGGCACAGCGCCGGGGAAATCGGCGCCGCGTGGGCGGCCGGCGCCCTCAGCCTCGAGGATGCCCTCAAGGTGGCATACCATCGCGGCCGTTTGCAGTCCCGCGCGGCTGGCTCCGGGACCATGCTCGCGGCCGGTGTCTCCGAGGATGACGCCGTCCGGCTCCTCGAGGGGCTGAGCGATCGAGTCTCGATCGCAGCCATCAACAGCCCAACTTCCGTCACGTTTTCCGGCGAGCGCGAGGCGCTGGAGCGGATCGCGACGGAGCTCGCGCGCCGGCAACGCTTCAACCGCTTCCTGCCGGTGGAGGTGCCCTATCACGCGCCCTGTTTCGATGCCTTCCGGAAGGAGTTCGTCGAGCTGCTCGCGCCGCTCGAGCCCCGTCCGCCGGCGGTGCCACTCATGTCCACCGTGTCGGGCGCATGGCTCGACGGGGCGCCCGTCGACGAGAACTACTGGTACGAGAACCTCCGGCGTTCCGTGCGCTTCGCCGAAGCCGTCGATCGGCTCGTCCAGGATGAGTACGAGCTCTTTGTCGAGATCGGTCCTCACCCTGTCCTCGCGGCGTCGATCTCGGAGTGTCTCGCCGCCCGCGCCAAACCCGGTATGACCCTCCCTTCGCTCCGCCGTAAGGAGGAGGAGCGGCGGGTCCTGCTGCGTTCGGTTGCGGACATTTACAGTCGCGGCCGGCGCGTCGAGTGGTCCGGCGTCTGCGGAACCCGCAGGTTCGTTCCGTTGCCGCGCTATCCCTGGCAGCGGGAACGGTACTGGTTCAACGGGGAGGAGGGTTCCGCCCACGGGCCTTCGGGCACCGACAGCGGGCACCCGCTGCTCGGATACCGCCTGCGGTCGGCGCGCCCCACCTGGGAGGTCGAGCTGGGCCGGCCGCAGCTCGATTACCTCGACGATCACATCGTCCAGGGGAACCCCGTGTTCCCGGCTGCCGCCTACGCGGAGCTGGCACTGGCGGCCGCCCGCGAGATAGCGCCCGGTACCGTCCCGGTCCTGGAGGAACTCGCGTTCCGGAAGGTGCTCTTCCTGACCGAGCGCAAGGAGGGGCTCCTCCAGTTTGTGCTCGACCCGCAGCGTTCCTCGTTCGAGATCCACGGCGCCTCCGGGAACGGCGGGGCCGCATGGACCCTGCACGCCGACGGCAAGCTGAGGACCCGACCGGCTGAGTCCGGGCCGCAGGCGGCCGACATCGCCGGGATCCGCGGGCGCTGCCCGGACGAGGTGCCTGCGGCCTCGGCCTATCAGGCCCTGGAAGCCAGGGGGCTCTGCTACCGGGGCGCCTTCCGCGGCATCGAGGCGCTCTGGCGCGGCGGCGGCGAGGCGCTGGCCCGCATCGGGTCGTTAACGGCAACCCAGCCGGATGCCGGCCCATACCGCATCGATCCGGCGCTGCTCGACTCCGCGTTCCAGGCCATGCTGGCGGCCGCCGAGTCGGCGGGTGCGGGCCGCATCAACGCGAGAGGCCTCCACCTGCCCGTGTCGATCCGGCGGCTGACGCTCTGGCGCGAGCCCGGACCAGGGTTCTGGAGCCATGCGAAGGTCACCCGGTTCGACACCGAGGTTCTCGAAGGCGACATCACGATCGCGGACGAGAAGGGGGAGGTCGCGATGGCGATCGAGGGCCTCCGGTGCAAAACCCTCGACAACAGCGCGAGGTCGGCGCGGACCGGACTGGACGATCTGCTTTACCAGCTCAGCTGGGAACGGGAGCCGCTCAAGAGACGGGCCGCCCGCGAGGCGATGGCGGTTCGGGGCGCGGCGGAGCTGGGGGCACGGATGCAGCCCGTGGCCGACCGCCTGGCGGCAGCAGAAGGGCGATGGTCGGAGCGGCTCGAGCACGAGCCTGAAGTCACTGCAATCGTCGCCCACTTCGCGCGGGCCGCCTTTATCGCCCTCGGGTGGAATCCCGGCACATCCCTGCCCAACGATGCCGAGGCCCTGTCCGCGCGCCTCGGCATCGCCGGCCGCCACCGCCGATTCTTCGGGCGGCTGCTCGAAATCGTGCGGGAAGCCGGCGGTCTGGGCGGGTCGGCCGACACGGCCGACTCGCAACGCCTCGCCGCCGAAGGACTGTGCACGCGCCTGCTGGAGGAGTTTCCCGAGTGCCGGGCGGTGGTCGATTTGCTGCGGCGCTGCGGCGCGCGTCTGGACGCCGTCCTGAAAGGCGAGCTGGATCCGCGCGAAGTGCTGTTCGCGCCGGAGGCGGTGTCGTCTTGGGCCCATTTCTTCATCGAAGACCCATTGTACGAATTCTATAACACGCTCGTCGCGGAGACTGTTGCCGCCGCAGTAAAGGAGGTCCCGCCCGACGCCCGGCTGCGGATCCTCGAGATCGGGGCCGGCACGGGCGGAACGACGGTGCCCGTGCTCAGTCGACTCGCGAACCGACACGTCGAATACCACTTTACCGACGTGTCGACGTTCTTCCTGGCCGAAGCGCGCGACCGCTTCAGAGCTCAGTCGAACGTCCGCTTCAGCGCTCTCGACATCGAATCGGACCCGGTAGCTCAAATCGGGGCCGAGCCGTTCGACATCGTTCTCGCGGCCAATGTCCTGCACGCGACGGCCGACCTGCGCAGGTCGCTGAAACACATCCGCCAGGTGCTTGCGCCGGGAGGGCTGGTCATGCTGCTCGAGGCGACGCGCAAGATCGCCTGGGCGGATCTGATCTTTGGCATGACGGAAGGATGGTGGCGCTTCGCCGACCTCGATCTGCGTCCCGACTACCCCCTGCTCGAACCTCATCAATGGAAGCGGGTTCTCGGCGAGGCAGGCTTCGAGGAGGCAGCAGGGATCTCGGATCCGAACAGCGACAACGGCTCCATGCAGACTGTGCTGCTGGCGACACTCCCGAAAAAGGCCGGACGGGCTGCCGACACTCGGGTGGCGAAGGGCTGGGTCGCCGTTGTCGACTCCTCGGGTTTCGGGGCGCGGGTCGCCGCGGCACTGCGAAGTCAGGGCGACCGCTGCGTCTGCGTCGCCGGCGGAGGAGACTACTCGCGCGATGGCGACACGGTGCGGATGGCGCTCGACCGCCCCGATCATGTGGCGCACCTCGTCGAAGAACTGGCGGCGGAGGGTTTCGAGATCCACGGCTTGATCCACGCGTTGAGCCTCGACATCCCCGGTCCGGCCGGGTTGAGCGCCTCCGAGGTGGTAAGCGCACCTCAGGCGTCGTGCGACAGCCTGATCGGCCTGGTCAAAGGCTTCGATCAGGCCGGACGGGCCTTGCCGCCCATATGGCTCCTCACCTCGGACGCCGAAGCGATCGAGCCCGGGCAAGCGGCGGCGAACCTGACCCAAGCCCCGCTCCGGGGTTTCGGCCGGGTGCTGGCAAGCGAGTTCTCAGGCATCCGCTGCCGGCTCGTGGACCTTGGTCCGCGGCCCGAAGAAGGCGAGGTTCAGGCTTTGCTCGACGAACTCGAAGCCGACGACGTCGAGGAAGAGGTGGCGCTGCGCGGGTCGGAACGGTACGTGGCCCGATTGCGCCGGAGGCGCCTTGACGATCTCCATCCGGCCGATCGCGTCCGTGCGCTGTCGCCGGACGCGCACGGCTTCAGGTTGGACATCGACACGCCCGGTGCGCTCGAGAGCCTGATGTTGCGCGAGACGCCCGATCGGCGGCCCGGGCGGGGGAAGTCCTCATCCGCGTGTTTGCGGCCGGCCTCAACTTCCGCGACGTGATGCTGTCGCTCGGCATGCTGCCCCCGATGACGATCCCGGGGGCGGCCGGCAAGACGATCCTGGGCTTCGAGTGCGCGGGGGTGGTCGTCGAGTGCGGCGCGGGAGTGGAAGACGTCCGCCCGGGCGACGAGGTGATGGCCGTGGCGATCGGGGCTTTTGCCTCGCAGGTCGTCACCCGTGCCGAGCTCGTGGCGCGCAAGCCCGGACACCTGACCTTCGAGGAAGCCGCCACGATCCCGCTGGTGTTCATCACGGCCCACTACGGGTTGACCCATCTCGCGCGGCTTGCCGCGGGCGAGCGGGTGCTCATCCACGCCGCGACCGGCGGGGTGGGGCTGGCGGCGATCCAGCTTGCCCGGCGGGCCGGCGCCCGGATCTTCGCCACCGCCGGAAACCCCGAGAAGCGCGCCTACTTGAAGTCGATCGGGATCGACCACGTAATGGACTCCCGGTCGCTGGCGTTCGCCGACGAGGTGTTGGCGGACACCCACGGCGAGGGGGTCGACGTCGTGCTCAATTCCCTGGCCGGGGAGGCGATTACGAAAGGGCTCTCCGTTCTCCGCCCGTGCGGCCGTTTCCTGGAGCTGGGCAAACGCGACATCCACGCGAACGCGCCCATCGGCCTGCTCCCCTTCGACAAGAACCTCTCCTTCTCCTCGATCGCGCTGGACCGGATGTGCCTCGATCAGCCTGCCCTGGTCGGCTCCCTCCTGCGGGAGATCGCAGCGCTTTTGGAGGACGGGGGACTCCAGCCCATTCCCCACAACGCCTTCGACCTTTCCGAGGCAGAACAGGCTCTGCGCCTCCTGGCCCAGGCGAAGCACATCGGCAAGCTCGTGCTCACGGTGCGCGGGGCGGAGTACCCGGTGGGGCCGTGTCTCGACCGGCCCGCCTGCCGTCCCGACGCGACCTACGTCGTTTCCGGCGGGCTCGGCGGGTTCGGCCTGGCAGTTGCCAGCTGGATGGTCGAGAGAGGGGCGCGCCACCTGGTCCTGATGAGCCGCAGCGGCGCACCGTCGGTCGAGAACCGGCCGGCGTTCGACGCGCTTCGGGAATCGGCCGCGGACGTCGTGGTGTTCAAGGGCGACGTGGGCGACGAAGACGACGTGCGCCGCATGCTGGGCGAGATTCGAGAGAACCTGCCGCCGCTCCGAGGCGTCGTGCACGCCGCCATGGTCCTCGACGACGCGCTCCTGGCGCAGCTCAACGCCGAGCGGTTCCGCGCGGTGCTCTCGCCCAAGGTCGGCGGGGCGTGGAACCTGCATCGCCTGACGGCGGCCGACGAGCTCGACTTCTTCGTCATGTTTTCGTCCACCTCTTCGCTGCTCGGCATGAAGGGGCAGGCTAATTACGCTGCCGGGAACGCATTCCTCGACGCGCTCGCCCCCTATCGCCGCTCGCTCGGGTTGCCGGCGCTGACCGTCAACTGGGGCGGTATCGCCGAGGTCGGCTATTTGTCGGTCCATCAGGACATCATGCAGCTCCTGAACCGCCACGGACTGGAGTCGATCACCCCGGCGGAGGCTACCGACGGGTTGGCGGAGGCCTTGCGGTCGGGGGTCCCCAGGTTGACGATCATGCGTGTCGATTGGGCCCGATATTCGTCGATAGATGAGGCTTCGGCGTTCGTGAAGAAGGCGCGGCGCCTGGCCCACTTCCTCTCCACAGAACAGGCCGCGGCCCCGGATGCGGCGGCCGGGCGCGGGTCGCTGTTGACTCTCCTGCTGGAGTCGGAGCCCGATCAGAGGCGAGCTCTGGTAGAGGGCCGGGTGGCGGAAAACGTGGCGCGTGTGCTCGGCACGTCTGTCAAGAAAATCGACCCGGGTGCGCCACTCACCGACATGGGCGTCGATTCGCTGATGGCCGTCGAGCTGCAGACAATCCTCAAGCGCGACTTCGGGGTATTCCTGCCGCTCACTTCTTTTCTCGAGAGCGTCTCGGTGGTACAGCTCGCGACCAAAGTACTCGGGCAACTCGCGGACGAGGCCACACCCGCACCGGGCGCGACGCCGGAGGCGGTCGCCCCGGCCGGGCCCGAAGAGGCAGGCGAAAGCACTCTGACGGCAAAAGCGCCGGCGAGGGCGCCGGACCTCCCGGCCGTCGAGGTGCGCAACTGTGCCCCGGTCGAGCCGTCGCCCGCAACACCCGAGTCGCTCCCTGCTGCCGCGGCAGCGAGGGTGGTCGATCCACCCAGCGATCCGATCATGCGGCGGCCGGAACGCCCGGCAGGCCTTCCGGTCAAAACGGGCGGCTCCGAATCGATCGACGGCCGCTGGACCCCCATGGAGAAGTTCGTCAAGCGCGTGCTCTCGCTGGCGTTCGGGCTGCTGGCGCGCGTAGAGGTCACCGGTCTCGAGAATCTGCCGCGCTCGGGCCCCGTGCTGCTGGCCGTCAATCACCTCAGCATGATGGATCTCCCCCTGCTGGTCACAATCGTGCCGCGACGCGGTATTTGCCTGGCGGCCGACCGGCTGCAGGAGCAGCCGTGGGCCCGTTGGTTTCTCGATCTCGCCCACAGCATCTATGTCCGTCGCGGCGAGGCCGACCAGGATGCGCTCGACAAAGCACTGGCCGTTCTGCGGGCCGGGCGTCTGCTCGGCGTCGCGCCTGAAGGTACCCGAAGCCGCTCCGGTCTCGCACGGGGACACTCGGGACTGGCTTACCTGGCCGCCGCCGCGCCGGCCCCGATCCTGCCCGTTGCGGCCTATGGCCAGGAGCGGATTCCGGGCAACGCGAAGCGGTTGCGGCGCACGCGCGTGGAGGTGCGCATCGGGTCGCTCATTCAGGTCGAGCCAGGCGAGAAGGCCGCAGCCGAGCTCCGCCGCATTACCGATCGGGTCATGGAGGCGATTGCCGCCATGCTGCCCCCGGCCTACCGCGGCGTTTACGCCGGGGTGTCCGAACGATCTGCATAAGTGGTCCGCCTCGGCCCGTCGGCCGGCACCGCTCTGTTGTCTCGGCGCTACGACCTGCAAGCTGGTTGATGTCCTCGCCATGCAGGACAAAGGAGGCGAATCCGCTACGGATTCAGTCAATCTTCCTTTCGGGCCGGAGAGGTCCTGATTTTCCGATCGGACTCAGGAAAAATCACAGAATAATTTAAGTTAAGTTAGGTGAATAACGAGGATCTTAGGGACGGTTCTGTGGGAGGCGCCCTGGGCGACCAGGGCGCCTCCCCGATCGGCGACGCTGCAGATGCCCCTCCCGCCGCCGCGCCCCGGAAGGCTGACGGCTCCGTGTTACCATGGCCGTAGCAGATGACAAGAGTGCCAAGAAAGGGAAGAGCAAGTATGAGTGCCTTTGAAGGACTAAAGCAGAACCCATCCATGGTGGATAAAGTTGATCTTCATGACGCTAGTCATTCGGGCTACTCTCGGCGTCCTTGGACTCACAGGGTTCTACCTCTGGTTTCTCTTCCCGGTGCAGAAGATCCGCGGTCTTAAGTATCTGGAAACTCCCCACTTGATCCTCTATCACGCCATCCTTGGTCTGCTGGATGTGGCTGGGATCATCCTGTTTGCGCAGCTGCTCTATTTTCGACGCGTTAACTAACGTGCATCCGTACGGATAGGTTTGCCTTCTCAGCAGAATCTGTGGATGGCGCAGGCCATCAAATCTGCGTAAAACCAACTGAGGAAAGACACCTTACTACCTTTGGGAAGCCGAAACTTCCCGGGGGTCAGAATAGAAAGGTAGAAAACTCCCTATGGCTTTGCCACAGGCCGAAAGCAAGCTTTCCTTCAATCGTTTTTCCGCTCGATGCTAGGCACATGCCTAGTTGTCACCGTCGGTCGCCTTTGGTTATTGTGCCATTAGAACCGATACGGGCCGCCGGTGATGTTTGTCTTGCTAACGCGCCACGATGACCCCAAGCCTGCTCTCCACGGCTAGCCGGTTTCTGACTGCTCCAACTTCGACGGATGAGGTCAGACAGTACGCCTGAACCTTCTGGTGGAGGGCGCGGTGGCGAATCGCTTCAAGGGGGAGAGGGATGTCGCGCACGCCTTGGCACCAAAGGGAATGGTTTGCCAGTACGCTCCGGAGCATCGGCGACGGCGTCATCGCCACGGACCGTGAGGGGCGGGTGACGTTCATGAACACGGTTGCGGAATCGCTGACCGGGTGGAGCGAGGCCGAGGGGGCCGGTCGGCCTCTAGCCGAGGTTTTTTCGATCGTCCGCGCGGCCACGCGCGAGCCGGTTAGTGACCTTGCAGAGCGTGTCCTGAGGGAAAGCGCCATCGTCGTGTTCTCCAAGCCTTCGCTCCTTTTGGCGCGCGACGGAACCGAGCGGCCGGTCGACGACTCGGCAGCCCCGATACGCGGCGAGAACGGGGAGACCATCGGCGTCGTGCTGGTCTTCCGCGACGTATCCGTAAGGGCGATCGCAGAGGCCGAGCGTGCCCAGTTCCTTGCCCGGGAGAGCGCCGCACTGCGCGAGGCCGAAACTGCCCGACTCGCCAAGGACACGTATCTCGCCACGATGGCGCACGACCTGCGCACTCCGCTCAACGCGATTCTCGGCTGGTCGAGCCTGCTACGCACCCGGAATCAACCTAGTCCTGTACGACTAGCGGATTTGGTCTGATATGCTCTGCTCCGATGATCAACCCCGGGAAATCGGATCCTCAGGGGTTGGCGTGAAGTGCTATCAAATCGTGCTCGCCGATGACTACCCTTTGTTTCGACAATGGGTCAGGGGGATCCTCGCCGGCACGAAGGATCTTGAGGTAGTCGCGGAAGTTGACGATGGCCAAGCCCTGCTCGACCTCCTGTTTGATGGTTCTATCACTCCTGATCTCATCATAGCGGATATCTCCATGCCCAGGCTGGATGGACTCGGAGCCATGCAGCACATAAAAGCGCGCCACCCGCACGTCAAGACGCTGGTTTTAACCGGACACAGGGATGATGAGTATATCGTCAAGGCCCTGAGCCTCGGTGCGGCTGGGTACCTGCTAAAAGAGGATGCAGACGCGGAATTGATGCCGGCGATCGGCAAGATTCGCCAAGGCGCGACATATTTGTCGTCGCGTTTGACGGCTTGATCGCCTCCCGCTGCAACTCTATGTTGCGGGATGCGGCTAAGCGCGGGCAGACAGTACTATCTTCGATAACGTCGGGTCCCTAATTTCCCGGTCGTCCGCCAGATACTTGTGCCGTATCATGTACCCGACATCTTCGTAGCGGGAGGTGACAGTCAAGTCATGGCCAAAATCGCGGCGGCCGAGCAAAACCAGGAATCCCATCTGGCGCGAGCGAGATTCCTACAAAGGCCCACATTGCTCTTTGTCATTACAGGTGCGGGGATCTTCGCGGTCGAAGCCGGGCTCATGCTGGTTCTCGCAATTTTCCATGAACAATTGACGGTGTGGCAACAGGCCCTGATTGACGCACTGCTGCTGATCCTGGTTCTGTTTCCTCTTCTGTATCTCTTTTACCTGTTGACGTTTCGTCCACTGCGCCTGCATAACGCGGAACTACTCCAGTTCGGAAGGCAGCTGGAAGAACAGATTGCTGAACGCCGCGAATCTGAAGCAGCGTTGCTGCAATCTGAAAAGCAGCTGCACTTGCTATCGGCGCAGCTTCTGACCGTGCAGGAAAAGGAGAGGCGACACGTCTCGCGCGAACTGCATGAGGATTTAGGTCAGTCTCTGATTGCGCTGAAACTGCGGCTGAGACTGCTGCAAGGCGCCATCAGCCAAGATCAGTCCGCCTCCCACCATGAGTTACGGGTCGCGTCGGCGCAACTCGACGACATGGTTCGGCATGTCCGACGTCTTTCGCGCGATCTTAGCCCCGCGATTCTGGAAGATTTGGGATTCACTACTGCTGCACGCCGAGTTGTTTCGGACTATGCCGGGGACTTCGGTCTGGACACAGCTGTGACAGTAGACGACGGCGTCGACTCTTTTTTTAAAGGGGCTGCGGGCATTCACACATACCGAATCCTCGAGGAGGCTCTGGAAAACGTCCAGAAGCATGCGGAAGCAACCCATGTATCCGTTTCCGTTAAGGACAGCAAGCGCGAACTCTCGCTTGTCGTGGAGGACAATGGCAAGGGCTTCGATTTCAACCGGGAGGAGGCCCGTGGGTTGGGGTTGGCAACGATGTACGAGCGAGCGCGGCTGCTGAACAGCTCGCTGGACTTGTGGAGTGAGTCCGGCAGAGGAACAAAGATAACGCTGAAGATTCCAAGACAATGCGATTCATGCAGCATGTCGACGGCATGATCGCCTGCTCCACCCCGCAGTCGGAAAAAAGAATGCCTTTGGCTCGGGCAACGGGGGCGCAGTGGCGCCCCCAGCCAAACACGAAATCGGTCCTTACAAGCAACGCAGAAAGGCCACCAGATCCTTTTTCTCCTGTGGGGTCAAGTGGAGTTGCTGGAGAAGATTGAAGTATTCCACTGTGTCTTCAAGGGTGAAACAGCGACCGTCGTGCAGGTAAGGCGGGGAGTCCTTGATGCCCCTCAACGGGAAAGTCTTGATGCTGCCGTCGTGGGCCATCATCATCCCGTTCACCATCTCCTTCTTGTAGAAACGCTCCGCCTTGAGATCGTGCATGCTGTTGTCCGTATAGTAGGGGGCGGCGTGGCAGACGCCGCACCGGGCTTTTCCGCTAAAGATGGCCTCTCCGCGCAATTCGCTTTCGTTGACTTTGGCCCTGTCGAGCTCACCATAGATATTGAGTTTGGGTGCGGGAGGGAAATCCAGGATTGCCAGGAATTCAGCCATGAAATGAACTTGCGTGCTCCTCTCCAGGATGTTGACCCCCTTCTTGGCAGCCATGGCAATGTCGCCGTCGAAGTAAGCCGCGCGCTGCTCGAACTCGGTGAAATCCTCAACGGTCTTTAAAGCACGCTGGGAGCCGAACAGCCGCTGGATGTTCATGCCACGCAGGGACGGCGTGTTGATGCGGTGCCTGAATTCCTGGGGCCGGATGTCTCCCACGAGGTGGGTGGCCTTGTTTGTATGCCCGTTGGCGTGGCAGTCGAAGCAGGTAACACCGAGCATGCCGTCGGCCCGGTCGGTCCGGCGGTCTTCGGTCGCATTGAACTGCTGCTGGGGGAATTGGGTCAGCAGGAGACGCATCCCTTCGATTTGCTTGGGATTCAGGATCCCGTTGAAGATTTCATAGTAATTGTTGATGGTAATGAGCCGTCCTTTGGCCACGTCCCCCAGGTCGGGCCGGGTTGTCAGGTAGATGGCCGGATTGGGGTCCGGGAGGAAGTGCTCAGGAAGATCGAAGTCCAGGTCAAATCGAACCAAGCGGGGCAGGGGCTTGGTGATCATTTCCGGGAACAGCATTCCGCCTTCGGCATGATCCGGGAAGGGCAGAGGCTTGTAAGGGAATAAACCCTTCTCTTTGATTTGTTCAGGCGTCATCTTATCGAGTTGGTCCCAGGTTGCCCCCTGCAGTTTGGCCGTTGGGCCCACAGGGATGGGTTTCCCGGCCGACATGGTGACCTCCATGGTCGTTTTCTTCGAAAGGTCATACCTGCTATTCAGCAGATTCATGTGCTCCTTGGCTAGGCCCGCCTTTAAAGCTGTGCGTGCCGCTTTGATTTGTTCGAAGGTCATATCCTGGTTTGTCGGACCGTAGCTCGACACGACTTTCCCCTGCTGAGCATAGACGATCACCCCAACGCACACCGCGACCACCAGGATGAAAACTCCGTTCAACAGAACATTGCGTTTAACTCGCTTGCTCATCTTGATGCCCTCCGTCATCCGTTATGTCGAACACAATCACCACTTCGCATCATCAGGCGGGTTTGTCTTGCAGGAAGGTACGCATCATCCAGGCTGTCTTCCCGTGCTTTTCGATCGATCCCTTCAGAAAGTTGTTGGTACGCATGCCTCCATATTTACGGGCCCAGGCACCCAGGTTTAAACCTGGCAATGCCGCCTGCGTGGGGCATGTGGATGGCGCCCCGGTTGTTCCACAAGAGGCGCGGCCTGTGAATATGCTCCTCGGCTTCTCTACCAACGTCAAAATCGCCATGCCCACGCGGAGTTCCTCAGGGATGGAACATTACTTCGCCTCTAACGCGTATTCGAGCGCCTTCCTGGTCCGTCGTGCTCTCCTCTATAATCGACTGACAATGACCGGGCAGAGTCCATCCGCCGGCACCATTGCGAAGATATACTCAGATGGAATCATTTGCGCGTCTGTTCCATGTTGCTCAGGCGGCTGGTCAAAACTGCTCATTTGTGACTTGCCTGCAGCAGCGCGTCATCGACAGTAACCATGATGCATTCCGTCCATAGCGGAATGCGAGGATTCATCCCGCGAAGTCCGAGAGGTGTATCGGGGGCGCACCAAGAGCAAAAAGCTGGAGCGGCGCGCGCCGTAGCGTGGTACGCTCCCGATACGACTTGAAGGGAGCCGCGGAGCGGTGGTATGGATCGTGCAACGCTGTTTCTCGGGACCTTGAATCCCATCAGCGTGTCCGGATAGCCGCAACCTCCCACATCGCGGACAACTCAGGATCAGCTTCTCACTCAAGGCAGGATTGTGACCACGCCATCCCCGCACGAAGTCACTCATCTGGTCCAGGCCTGGTGCGGCGGCGACCAGGCTGCCCTGGATAAGCTCGTCCCTCTGGTTTATGACGCACTGCACAGGCTGGCGCATATCTACATGGTGCGCGAGCGGCCGGGCCACACGCTGCAGACCAGTGCCCTGGTCAATGAGGCCTATCTCCGGCTCATCGATGCCAACCAGGTTCAGTGGCAGGACCGCACCCACTTTTTTGCCATTTCGGCCAACGTGATGCGCCGCATCCTGGTGCAATTTGCGCGCTCGCGCGGCTCCCGGAAGCGGGGCGGCGGCGCCGGGCGGGTCGACCTCGACGAAGCGCTCATTCCGTCGCCGGAACGCGATGCCGACCTGATAGCGCTGGACGACGCGCTGACTGCGCTGGCCGCGATCGATCCGCGGGAGGCGAGGGTGGTGGAGCTGCGTTTTTTCGGCGGAACAGTTCACTTCACTCGCGGGTCGTCAACTCACGATATGTTATTGGACATCTTGACGATCACGACGACCAGCAGGACCACCAGCAGTACGCCGATCACCGTATAAATCCCCATCCCTCTGCCCATCCATCCGTATGTTTGGTTCATCAAAAAGCCCCCTTTCGTTGCGCACGCGACTTGCCACGCCACTGGGCAATGCCGACCGTCAGCGGAGGCAGCAGTGTCATGTGAAACAGCCACCACGGGACACCGCGTGAACTGCTCGTCGCGGGCGTCGTGGCGCAATCATTTCAGTTCTTTCGTCGTGTTACGCAGCCAGAGGATTCTCGCAGACATCTTCCTAATCTGAGCGCCGTAGCGCTCACTCTGTTTGGACTTCTGTTTGATATTCGACACAGGTGCTTCGAATCCAACAGGCCGCAGGTCAGCCAGGATCGCAGCCTCCGCAGGGATCCCGGACCCCTGCGCCGAGATATAAACTCGGCCGCGCCTCTCCACGAAAAAGAAGCTCAGCGCCCCAGTAAGTGCTCTATCGTAGGGCATTTGGCTTCGCCGCTCACCCGGGGGAACTCATCAGTTCCTATGTTATGATTTTGGTGAGTTGCACGCTTTATCCTTGTCCTATATAGCATTCGCGGTTCTTTGGGCCCCTCGATTGCACTTCTGAACAGCCTGTACGGATTTGGACGGGGTACGATCCTGGACGATCGAACCGACGACTTTTTTCGCTTTTCTTTAGGCTGGAGCTGGCGCCATGCATCCTCCCGGAGTGCTGAGATTTGCGTTCTTGTTATCCTTAACCCTGGTTCTGTACCCTCGTCCCTCAGGGGCCATCCTCGCTGTGCCGCAGGAATCGAATCCTTCCAGGCCGGCAGATCAGCCGAAAGAGGAGTCAGTACGGCTCGACTCGTTGGTAGAAGAACTGCTCAAGTCGAATCCCGAATTGCAGGCGGCCCGGAAACGCTATGAGGCAGCCCTGACCCGTCCTGCGCAGGAAAGCGCATTGCCCGATCCTCGCATTACCGCGGGCTGGATCAGCAACGGGTGGCCGTATCCCGGAGCGGGCCTGGGTGCGGAAGCCACGAGCAATATCGGCATTCAGGTCGCGCAGGAAATCCCTTTCCCCGGGAAACGGGCTTTAAAGGGCGGCATCGCACAAAAGGAAGCGGACAGCGAAGCGCAGGCGGTTCGCGCCACGGAACTGAGGCTCGTCGCTCAACTCAAGGAAAGATATTACGAGCTGCTCTATATTTATGAGGCCGTGGATCTGATTCACCGGAACCAGGAATTGCTGCAGCAAATGGCAAAGGTGGCCGAAGCCCGCTACTCCGCGGGGAAGGCGATGCAACAGGACATTATCAAAGCCGGCATAGAAGTCGCAATCCTCGAGAATCGGCTGATTGCCCTCGAGCAGAAAAAGCTCAGCATCAATGCCGAGATCAATGCCCTCATTAACCGTCCGCCGGATGCAGGCCTGGGCCGTCCGGAAACGGTTTCGACCTTGCCTTCTCTCGAGCCTTTTGAATCCTTGCGCGCTCGCGCCCTGGAGGCGTCGCCATTGCTTCAGGGACAGCGAGCCGTCATCGACGGCCGGCAGCTGAACGTGCAATCCGCCCAGAAAGCCTACTACCCGGATTTCGATGTCATGACGGGGTATTACAACCAGGGCGCCATGAAGCCGATGTGGGAATTCAAAGTGCAACTCAATATCCCGCTCTATTTCGGGAAAAAACAGCGCTATGGGTTGGAGGAAGCCGGAGCCAATTTGGCTGAAGCGCAACGGACGTATCGCAACGAGCAGCAAGTGGCTGCTCTTCCGTTTGCGCGACCGTTATGTGGCTGCGGAAGCCGCTCTGAAGCTCATGGATCTCTATTCCCGGCAGGTGGTGCCGCAATCGGAACTTGCGCTCCAATCTTCGCTGGCCAGCTACGAGGGCGGCAGCGTCGACTTCCTGACGGTGCTCTCCAATTTCACCACCATCCGGGAATATCAAATGAATTACTTCGAACAGCGGGCGGAATACCTGAAGGCCCTGTCCGGACTGGAAGAATTGACGGGCATTCCAGGCGGCCCGGCCCCGAATCAGGGATTTCCCCAAAATGAGGTGCGGCGATGAGAAATTTCTTTATTGGATTTATCCTGGCCAGCGTTCTGGTCGAGCGGCGGTTACTGGATTATTTCAAGGCAGAACGCCGCTCAGGGGCCGACAACGTCCCAAAAGGTGCAGAAATACCATTGCCCCATGCATCCCGAATATGTTTCCGACAAGCCGGGCGATTGCCCCATTTGCGGCATGAAGCTGGTCCCGATGGAGAGCAAGGGATCTCCTGAAACGGCAGCCAAAGGAGAGCATGCCGGCCAGGAGACCGCCGGTGCGCCCGCCAAGAAGGAGCGAAAGATCCTCTATTGGACCGACGCCATGAATCCCGGCAACCGCTATGACAAGCCGGGCAAGGCTCCCGACGGAATGGACCTGGTTCCCGTCTATGAGGAAGAATCCCCGGGCGCCGCCGGCCCGGGTGTGCCCGGGTACGCGCCCGTAAAGATCACACAGGAGCGGCTGCAGATGATGGGGGTCACAACGGAAAAAGCCCGGGTGATGAGCCTGGACCAGAGCATCCGGACCGTGGGGATGATCACGGCGGATGAAACTCGCATCAGTCACATTCATACCAAGTTTGAGGGGTACATTGAGCAGATCTTCGTCAATTACGTCGGCCAGCAGGTGAGGGTAGGCCAGCCGCTCTTTTCGGTCTATGCCCCGGAACTGGTGGCGACACAAAAGGAGTACATCCTGGCCTTGCAGGCGCGCGATCAATGGGAAAAATCAGGGACCGAGGTGCGGCTGCCGGGAGTCGATCTGGTGGAAGCCGCCCGGCAGCGGCTGGCGCTCTGGGACATCAGTCCGGACCAGATCGCACGCATCGAGAAAACCCGCGAGCCGATCCGGGCTTTGATGGTCTACTCGCCGGTCAACGGGATCGTCAGCGCCAAAACCGCCGTCCAGGGCAACAGGGTGATGCCTTCGGACACGCTCTATGACATTACGGATTTGTCCAGCGTGTGGGTTCTGGCGGACCTCTATGAAATCAATGTGCCGTTTGTGAAAATCGGGGACCCCGCCACGATCTCGCTGAGCTACGATCCGGGCCGCGTCTTCAAGGGACGAGTCAGCTTTATCAACCCCAATGTGGATGAGAAGAGCCGGACGGTAAAGGTTCGCATCGTGCTCGAAAATCCTTCCGGATCGTTGAAGCCGGACATGTATGCGGAGGTTGTTCTTGGCGGGCAATTGGGCCATGGAGTCGCCGTTCCCGACAGCGCGGTGATGGGAACCGGGGAGCGGGAGATGGTGTTCATCGCCAAAGGCGACGGCCTGTTCGAGCCGCGCGAAGTGAAGACCGGGGTCAAGGTGCGCGGTTTTTACGAGATCAAGAAGGGTGTGAAGGCGGGAGAAGATGTCGTGACCGGGGCCAACTTCCTGCTCGATTCCGAGTCCAAACTGAAGGCCGCGATTTCAGGCGCGGGGAAGTAAGTCATTCGCATCCTGCCGATACGTTCATGAAGGAACCGTATGATTGAGAAGCTCATTGAGTTTTCCGCGCGTGAGAAGTACATCGTTCTTCTCTTTACCGCCGCCGTCGTGGCCTTCGGCATCTGGACGATGTACAACCAGCCCGTGGATGCCATCCCCGATCTTTCGGATACGCAGGTCATCGTGTACTCCAAGTGGGATCGCTCACCCGACATCATCGAGGATCAGGTCACGTATCCTATTACCACGGCGCTGCTCGGCGCGCCCAAGGTTAAAGCGATTCGCGGTTTTTCTGACTTCGGCTTTTCCTACGTGTACATCATTTTCGAGGACGGGACCGACATCTATTGGGCCAGGAGCCGCGTGCTCGAATACCTGAGCAAGGTGCTTCCTTCTCTCCCCGCCGGAGTCAAGACGGAGATCGGCCCGGACGCCACCGGCGTGGGATGGGTTTTTCAATACGCCCTGGTGGACGAGAGCGGCACGCATACGCTGGCCGATCTGCGATCCTTCCAGGATTGGAACCTGCGCTATGCGCTGCAGGCGGTCCCGGGCGTGGCCGAGATCGCCACGATCGGCGGTTTCCAGAACCAGTACCAGATCACCGTGGATCGGGAAAAGCTGGCCGCCTACAACATCCCCCTCATGATGGTGTCGGAAGCGGTGCGCAATTCCAACGTCGAGGTGGGCGCAAGGCTGATCGAGTTCTCCGGCGCGGAGTACATGGTCCGCGGCCACGGATACATCAAGAACGCGCAGGACATCGAGCAGATCGTCGTCAAGACCAACGATCGCGGCACACCGGTCCTCCTGCGCGACATCGCCAGGGTCGAGCGCGGGCCCGAGATGAGGCGCGGCGTCGCCGACCTGGACGGAAAAGGCGACACGGTGGGCGGCATCGTGGTGATGCGGCACAGCGAGAATGCCGACAAAGTCATCCGCCGGGTCAAGGAGCGGCTCCAGGAACTCCAGCCTTCCCTGCCCAAGGGCGTGAAAGTCGTCACCACCTATGACCGCTCGGAACTGATCGAGGGCTCCATCAACAATCTCAAAGAAGAGTTGATCCTCGAGATGATCATCGTCAGCTTTGTGATCCTGATCTTCCTCTGGCACATCCCGTCGGCCATCATCCCGATTGTCACGATTCCGGTGTCGGTGCTGCTGTCCTTCATCCCCATGCACTTGATGGGGCTGAACTCGAACATCATGTCCCTCGCCGGCATCGCCATCTCCATCGGCGTGCTCGTGGACGGCGCCATCGTCGAAGTCGAGAATGCCTACAAGAAGCTGGAACTCTGGATCGAGGGAGGACGCCAGGGAGACTTTCATGCGATCCGGCTCGAGGCGCTCAAGGAGGTCGGACCGTCCGTGTTCTTTTCGCTGCTGGTGATCGCGGTCGCCTTTCTGCCCGTCTTCACGCTGGTGGATCAGGAGGGACGCCTTTTCCGGCCGCTGGCTTTCACCAAGAACTTCGTCATGGCCATTGCCGCCATTCTCGCGGTCACCCTGGATCCGGCGATGCGAATGATTTTTGCCCGGATGGACTATTTCAAATTCCGGCCGCGCTTCGTGTCCTGGATAGTCAATCAGGTGGCGGTGGGAAAGTATTACAAAGAGGAGAAGCACCCGATCAGCCGCTTGCTGTTCCGGATTTACGAGCCTCCCGCGCGCCTGGTGCTGAAGCACCCGAAGACGACCATCGCCATCGCCTTGATTCTGGTCGCGACCACCGTGCCGGTGTACCTCCGGCTCGGCAGCGAGTTCATGCCGCCGTTGAACGAAGGCACCATCCTTTACATGCCCACCACGTTGCCCGGCATATCCGTCTCGGAAGCTCAGACGATCCTGCAACATCAGGACCAGATGATCCGGGCATTTCCCGAGGTGGAAAGGGTCTTCGGCAAAGCGGGACGGGCGGAGACTTCCACCGATCCGGCGCCGTTTTCCATGATGGAAACCACCGTCATGCTCAAGCCTCCGTCCGAATGGCGCTTCAAAAAGCAGTGGTATTCCAATTGGGCGCCCGATTGGTTGAAGAAACACGTCTTGAGCCGGATCGCACCGGAGCATATTTCCTGGGATGAACTGATCGCCGAACTCGATCAGAAGGTGCGCATCCCCGGCGTGACCAACGCATGGACCATGCCGATCAAGGCGCGCATCGACATGCTGTCCACCGGCGTGCGAACTCCGATCGGCATCAAGGTTCTCGGTCCGGACCTCGGCGAAATCGAAAAGATCGGCGCCCGCCTCGAAACGCTGCTGCGGAATGTGCCGGGAACGCGGTCCGTTTTTGCCGAACGGGTGGCCGGGGGCTACTTCCTCGATTTCGACCTGAGACGGGATCAGTTGGCCCGGTATGGTCTGACGGTAGCGGACGCGCAGAACATCGTCATGTCGGCGATCGGAGGAGAGAACGTCACCACCACGGTCGAGGGGCGCGCGCGTTACCCCGTCAACATCCGTTATCCGCGCGAATTGCGCGACAACGTCGAACGGCTGCGCGAGGTGCTGGTGCCGACCCCCTCGGGAGCGCAGATCCCGATCGCGCAGATCGCGGACATCAAAAAAGTCACCGGCCCGTCGATGCTCCGCGATGAAAACGGCATGCTCGCCGGTTACGTTTTCGTGGACCTTTCCTCCAGCGATATCGGCGGATATGTGGAAAAGGCCAAGGAGATCGTCAGTCAGGGGCTGCAGGTTCCCGACGGGGTATTCCCTCGTCTGGAGCGGCCAGTACGAAAACATGCTGCGCGTGCGCGAGCGGTTGAAGATCGTCATTCCCGTCACGCTGGTGCTGATTTTCGCGCTCCTGTACATGAACACCAAGTCGGCCATGAAAGCCTCCATTGTGATGCTCGCGGTGCCGTTCTCGCTGATCGGGGCGGTGTGGCTTATGTACGCGCTGGGATACAATATTTCCATCGCCGCCTGGGTGGGAATGATCGCCTTGATGGGGCTGGATGCGGAAACCGGCGTTTTCATGCTGTTGTTCCTGGATCTGTCGTATGAAGACGCCAGGCGCAAGGGACAACTGCGGAACAAAGGCGAATTGATCGAAGCCATCATTCACGGAGCGGTGAAGCGGGTCCGGCCGAAGGCGATGACGGTGATGGCCGCATTTATGGGATTGATGCCGATCATGTGGTCGGCCGCCGTCGGGGCGGACATGATGAAGCGCGTGGCCGCGCCCATGGTCGGCGGACTCGCAACTTCGTTCGCGCTGGAACTGCTGGTCTACCCCAGCATCTATTACCTGTGGAAATGGCGTGCCGAAGTCAAACATCAGACCTTCGGACCGCCGCGCGCGATCCTGGGACACTGATGTGGGCAAGGGATCTCACGGGATCATGAAGGAGGCCAAAATGGCGGAGGATACCTCATCGCGGCATTCGAAGATCGGAACGTTCGTCGGATTGGCTGTGATCTGCGCTGGCCGGCCTGCTCGGTTACTTTGTCTGGGCGGGCAGGATTGCCGGCGGGAAACCGACTTGTGAGGTGTGCAAACGGGTCATCCATACCGAGACTTCATTCAGGATCGCGCGGCCGGATGGCGTCGATGAAGGCCGTTTGTTGCCCGCGTTGCGGGCTGGCCGCGGTGATCCAAAACGGCGGGCGGGCTCTCGATGCGGTTGATTTCACCTCCAAAAAACGGATCGGGGCCGCCGAGGCGATCTATCTCGAAGGGTCGGACATCATGGAGTGCTGTTCCACCACCGGCTTCCGGTCCGATGAAGGCGCCTATCAGGAAATGGAGTACGACCGGTGCATGCCGAGCCTGCTTGCCTTCGCCCGGCGCGAAGATGCTGAAATGGTGCGGCAAAAGCATGGCGGCCAGATTATCAGCTTTGAGGAAGCCAGGCAGAGCGTCGTGCGCCAACTGAAGAATCAATAAGAGGTCAGGCGAGAAGATGGATTCGAAAATCAGTTCCGGATCAAATGAAGAATTCCCAAAGCAAAGAGGCCCCTATTTCATCCGGCTTTTCTCATGAGTCCTGAATAGTTCCCCAGAGGTGTTTTATGAAAAGAGTTGGTTTGAGTTTGTGGTTGGGAGGATTGCTGCTCGTTTGCTCCACACTCCAGGCGCAAGAAGTGCGGTTTCCCGTCCGGCACGATCGTCTGCTCCGGGACCGCACAGGAGAATTGATCTTCGGCGAAACCGGGATTGAGTATCGGACCAAGGACAAGGGGGACGCCCGCACCTGGAAATATGAGGACATCCAGCAACTCGGCCTGCTCAGCCCCAAGGAACTTACTATCCTCACCTATGAGGATAGCAAATGGAAACTCGGCAAAGACCTGTTCTATCGCTTCGAAATCACCTCAGGCGAAATAACTCCAGCGCTCTGGACCCAACTTCAGGCAAAGCTCAAACGGCCGGTGGTTTCAGCGCTCATCCCGCCGGACATCGCCCCGAAATTCACGATCCCGGTCAAACACCTGCGGGGATTCGGCGGCACGCAGGGGACGCTGGAGATTGGCGACCAGTACGTCATCTACAAAACGGACGCGCCGAAGGACTCGCGCATCTGGCGTTACCAGGACATCTCCTCGGTCGGGACTACCGGGCCGTATCAACTGCGGCTCACTTCCATGGATCGCGCCGAAAATGAATCCGGCGGCGAGCGGAACTTCGTTTTTTCCCTGAAAGAGCGGCTCGCGCCCGAAGCCTACGATTTCATCTGGTGGAAGATCAACGGATCACAAATATCTTCTTTCTCAAAGAAATAGTCTTTTCTTGCCTTCTGGAGAGACAAACGGGCGTATTCCTGTCGGCGCTTCATGAAACCTATCGAAGGAGCATCGCCATCCCGGGCAACATCCACAGCGGATAGGGAATACAAATTGCCTATGCCCACTTTATTAGTCATCGATGATGATCCGAGCCTTCGGCGCAGGCTACTTGACGACGACGGGGGAACGGAGCTGCGCCGGTGCCCGTTTCCGGCATAAGCTCCTGCCAGATCAGCCGATAGGCGGAATAGAGGCCCCTTTGCAATAAGCAGGGGTGTGCCCCAAAGCCATATCCGGGACCACAGATCAGGCGTAAAATGCGGCTGCTGCAACCGAGGCGCAGATATCACAGTCGAAAGAACGTCACTTTGAGCAGCTGCGGGAGGGCACGCACGGAGGGCGACTGCGGACGGATAAGAAGCCTGACGGGGAAGAGGCAGTTCATCCTTCTTATCCTCTGCTGAGACAACCGGGGTCTCAGTGGCACAGAAACTGGTAATCCAAACTTTCGTGTTTGGTGACAGGGCTATTGTGAATGGCCTGGCGACCGACAAGAGCATCACGGCGGGCAAGGATACTAGTGGTCAGTATCGTTGGACCGACGTGTTCGTCAAGCGCGAAGGCCGGTGGCAGTGCGTAACGGGATACGCAAGCAAGGCGGAGTAGCTCTGCATAGAGCCTGGGCGAGAGCCTGTTCGTGAAAGGGTGTTTCCAAACACCCTGCGTTGGTGCTTGAACTGGTAAGTCGGCGTCTCTTAGCCGACATCGCATGGCCAAAGAACCGCAGGGGCAACCCTATCCACTACATCATCGACGGCAAGGTCGACAAGGACACGATGACCGGGAGTTGGAGCCACGACAACCGCAAGGGTGATCGATCCATTGACATTGAAAAGCCGTATGCTCACGGTGCTGGAGGGCAACATCTTTGAGGGACTGACGGCGAGCCCGGACGGGAAGACCATACTCTACATGCGATCGAAGGAATCGGGTACTGACCTGATGCTGGTGGAGAACTTCCGCTGACCGGTCGATTAGGAGGGTGGTTCCACGTGACTTCGCCCCGCGACAATATCGGGTCCTACCTGCATCTCAGCCTCCACCCCAGAAGTTCGAGAGAGGTCTTGGTTATCACGCTGTCCCGAAGGCCCTTCGCGGACATAAATGCTCAGCGACCGATCCGCTGTTCGCTGAGCATCTTTGTGAAATCGGAGACCGGTGTCCAGGGACAGTCCCACGGCAAGTGAGGTTGTAACACATTAGAGAAGGCTAAAGTTACCAAGGTGTCCTGACGATTAGAGACCCAGCGTGTTTCCTGTCCGTTAATCCATCGGGGGAGCAATCGTCAAGAAACACGCTCCTCGGCACACACCGCACGTACTTCGGGATCCGCTGCAATTGAGGGGCCTGTATCTAACGTGAGGTGTGCGCCGGGCGAAACACTCGCCGATGTACTACCCTCCAGAACGTGTTCCGCTGAGCCCTCCTAAGGACGGATCCTCTCCTGCAACCAGTGCCGTTCCAAGGCACTCACAATGCATTGGAGTGCCGGAGGGGGCAGAAGTCTTTTTCCGTCAACCACATCCTGGAAGAAGACCCCGTAGGCGCTGCCCACTTGGCGTCTCACCTCTGCGGTGAGTGACGCGATGAACGAGTGCAGGATGAGCGTAATGTGGATCAGAGTGCCGATCGGGAATACCGGCGCTGTGGCTCCGAAGTCGATCAACATACCTGTAACGCTCATGTCCAGTGCCTTGACGTCCCAGGCGCGTCCGTCGTCGTGGTAAACCCGAATGGTCATCGGACAATCCGGAGCGACCTTCACCCGATAAGCCATTCGAGCCTCTGCACTTACGATGCTTGAACCGAGTTTCAGGACCAGCTCCGGAGCGGGCGATTGTTCCGGGCGATACTCTAGGATCGTGGAAAAGAGGGCGCCCGAATCCCCCCGGTAGGTGAAGGATACCCAGCACGATGACCCTATCGTCGGAACTATCGTCAACAAGTGCTTTAGCTGGAGCGTGACCGTGCCCTCGGACAGGGCGGCCATCTGAGCGTGGAAGCAGGTTTGGACATTCTCCAGGGAGAGTATGAGCGCAGGGGCCCTGTTTTCGCAGCATTCCTTGAGAATGTCGGATTGATTCTGCCCGGTCGCCTGCCGCCAGACACGGTCCGGGTCAAAGAGAGGGGATGACATCAGAGGGACCTCCTGCCACACCTGTGTACTCTTCGGAGTTCTCAGCGGATCTCGCCCGGACTGGTGCCGCTCCTCGTCGGTCTCGGCCCTGGACGATGGCCGCTGGCCAAAAAACAGCCGTCACCCTTACAAGAACGCAAACTGACCGCCGGCGTCTCCTATAAAATAAGCAAATACTAATAGTTTGCTAGCTGATGGTCCTCATATCGGAGGTCAACCCTGTTCGTACGATCGAGCATTCTTGTGGCACAGCTCGCACAGCGCGACGAGATTGTCGAGCGTATCAGGCCCCCCAACAATCCTCTGACGTACCTCCCAGAGGCCGGGGACAAGCAGTTCGGTGCAGGTGGCCACACCTCTCCATCTCGCATTCGCATCGGCCGTCGGCCCTGCCGTAAAGGACGTTCTTTATTAAAGGGGAAGACATTAGTTCTCCTCGGGATGCGGCGACACCACCCAAGCCATGCCCCTACCATACAAGAACGCAATCCGGCCGGCGGCGTACACCATCAAATGGCAAAAATCTTCCTTTGAGGCATCTGCCGGCAGGCCGGGATTGATGCGAACCGCCCGACAGATTGTCTGGAGATCGATTCTCGTCGCGCACCCTCGGACAGCCGGCGGCGATGCTCGCGACCTGGCGCAGGGTCGTTTGTGGCGGAACAGTGCGGAACAACTACGGGCGGTTCAGGTCGTAAATGATTCTTAAGCCGTCGAGGGTGAGCCAGGGGGCGACGATTCGGAAGATCGTGGTCTCGCGGGCGATGATCTCCGCCAAGCTACCCGTGGCGACAACCTTCATCGTCGGCCCAAGCTCAGCGCGGAAGCGGGCGACCATACCCTCAACAAGGCCTACATAACCGAAGAGGAGACCCGACTGCAGCGAGTGGACGGTGTTCCTCCCGATCACCGACGGAGGCCGCTGCAGGTCGACTCGAGGCAGCTTCGCAGCCCTCTGGAACAGTGCATCCGCCGCGATCCCGATCCCAGGCGCGATAGCGCCACCGAGGTAATCCCCTTCCGCGGAGATCGCATCGAATGCAGTAGCCGTGCCGAAGTCCACGACGCACGCGGGTACGCCATAGAGGGCACGGACGGCTGCCGCATCGGCCACGCGGTCGGCGCCAACCTGCCTGGGATCTTCGTACTTGAGCCGCACTCCGGTTTTGACGCCGGCATCCAGTATGAGCGGATCACGCCCGAAGTAGTCGTGGCAGACCCGTTCGAATGTTCCGGTCAATGGCGGCACGACGGACGCTATCACCGCACCCTCCACGTCCGCTGGGATTCGCCCCTGGTGCCGGAAGAGTTGGGTGATCGTGATTCCGTATTCGTCGGGCATGCGCTCATGGTCTGTCGCCAGCCTCCAGCGCGGACCCAACGTGTCACCGTCGTACAGTCCCAGGGTAATGTTCGTGTTCCCGATATCGATTGCGAGCAGCATACGCCTCCGAGCGCCGAAAACGGCTCGCGACAGCCATGGGCCGCCGCGGGAATTCACAGCAATAGGTTGTCTATTAGCCTCGTCCTCCCCATCGTCACCGCAAGAGACAGCAGGACACGATCCTGAACCTGGCTGAGTTCGACCAGAGCCTCCGGATCCGCTGCCGAGACATAGTCCTCGTGAACGAGCGGTTCAGCGGCGATCAGTGCGCGCATAGCAGTGCGGAGCACCTCCGCATCGCGCTCGCCTGCCTCGTATCTTGCGCGCGCTGCGCTCAAGGCACGGTACAGGACAGTCGCAGCCCGCCGTTCCGCAGTCGTGAGATACGTGTTGCGGCTGCTCATCGCAAGCCCATCGGGCTCCCGGACCGTCGTACATATCCCTATGAGTCGGTCCAGGAGGTTTGTCGGGAGGGGGCCCACATTCGGGCGTTCCATGATGCCGTCGAACTATGGCCTGAGGTTGATGTAGTGCCAGGAATCATAAGAGTCGTTCAGGAAGTCACCTCGAAAATCATCCATCCAGACCGCAATTGTGATCGGATCGTAAATATTCTCGCACCGGGAAGTGTAGTAGGTTGCGCAGAGGTGGATAAGCGGCATGCGCCCCGGTGCAGGAATGAGGAGTCTGTCGACTTCCGCCCGGACGGCCGGTGACAGCCGCAAATAGGCTATCTGTGCCGAGACCATGTGGCCGGTGTCGTGCCAGGCCGCAGCAGGTGCAGCTGCCAGGAGCACCAAGACGAAAACGAGCGTGAGTCGCACGGCTTTCAATCGCTACCTCCAAACGTTTCGACTGCTGCGCCGGTAGGACAATCCTCAGAACCGGCACGACAGTGTCACAAATCCCTATTGTATATGAGAGGTGCTCTCAGAAACCCTCGAGTTGAGCGTTCGCGCTCCTGAATTTCCGCTTGCGCCCCCGTGCACCCTTCCCGATGCTCAGCTCCCGCAGCATCCGCAGAGTTGTCTCCCTATATACTGGGTTGGCTGGCCCGTTTCTGCCCCTATTCCGATCGCAGTAGTTCCATAGGATCGACGCGGGCAGCCCGCCGGGCGGGGATAAAAGCGGAAAGCAACGCGACGGAGGCCAGCAGCGCGACTACTCCCACGAAAATGAAGGGGTCGGTGGGGCTTACACCGGATAGCTGACTTGAGAGCAGGCGCGTCAGCGCTAATGCTCCAGCGCCGCCGAGAGCTGTCCCTGCTGCGGTCAGAACCAGGCTGTTGCGCAGCACCATCACGAGAACTGTGCGGGGTCGTGCGCCCAGGGCAAGCCGGATGCCGAACTCGTGTCTTCGCTGGGCTACGGCATAAGTAACCACGCCATAGATGCCGATCGCAGCGAGCGTGAGCGCTATGACGGCAAACACTCCCATGAGCAGCATGACGACACGCTGAGATGCGAGGTTGAGCGAAAGCACGTCTTCCAATGAGCGTATGTCAGCCACCGCTCCAGTGTCGTCCAGGGACTGAGCCTCCCGCCGAATGGTCGGCACCAGATTGAGAGGGTTCATGGCCGTGCGAACGACGAGGTGCTTATCGCCGAGCGGCGTCTGGAGAAGTGAAAAGTAGTACTGCGGTTTTGGTGGGAACAGCAGTCCGTCCTGCCGGATGTCGCCCACTATACCGACGATCGTTCGCGCTTTCCCGTCCGGATTAATGCGCTCGCCGAGTGGATCCTTGTCTCCCCAATACTTGCGCGCCATCGCCTCGTTGATAACAGCAACGGGCAGGCTCTGATCCGCATCCTGATTGTTGAATGCCCTGCCACGCTTCACCGGGATGCCAAGCGTGCCGAAGTACTGCGGTGTTACAAACTGCACAACCTCGTTCGGTTCCCGACCCGGCGCTGGAGCAGGCCGCCCCTCGATCGTGAACGCCCAAACCCAACCCCCGTCGGAAGGGAGATTACTGGCGAGCGCTGCCGAATACACGCCGGGCAATGCGGTGACCCGGTCCACCAGTTGACGTATTGCCGCAGTCCTCTTCGGCCATTCCGGAAAGCGCGCGTTCGAAATAGGAACCGTCATTGTCAGAATTCCGTCCCTCCCAAAACCCGGGTCCAACCGCCAGACACGAATGAAGCTCTTGATCAGGAGCCCGGCTCCAACCAGGAGAACCAGCGAAATGGCGATTTCTGAAATGACCATCAAGCTCTTCAGCCGATTATGACGCAATCCTCCCGACGTGCTGCGCCCGCCTTCTCTTAGTACCCGGCTGGTATCGGTTCCTGCGGCCTCCAGTGCCGGGAACAGGCCGAAAATGACTCCAGTCAAAAGGGAAATCGCTAAGGCAAACAGCAGCACGGTTCCGTCAACACCGGCCGACGGCACATCAAGTCCGTTATTGGCGAGAAAGCCGTTGATCACCTTTGATCCGCCCACTGCGCTGACGATGCCGACAAGTCCGCCGAGCAAACCGAGCAGTAAGCTCTCAGTCAGTAGCTGACCGATGACCCTGAGGCGTGTCGCTCCAAGCGCGGACCGGAGCGCCAGCTCTCTCGAGCGGGCTCCGGAGCGAGCCAGCAGCAGATTGGCAACGTTGGCGCATGCTATGAGAAGTATGAATCCGACTGCTCCAAGCAAAGGCAGCAGAGTGGGACGCAAGTGCCCTGACAGGGAATCGTGAAGCGGCACGACAAGGGTGCGGAACCCCACGCAGTCGGGATACTGTCTTTCCAGGCTGCTCATTACGACGCTCACGTCCGCCTGGGCTTGTTCCGGCGTGATCCCGGGCCTGAGCCTCGCGACAGCCATGAATATGTGATTGCCGCGGTGCGCCTGTTTGGACAGTTCAGGCGGAAAAGGGATCCAGATTTCGGGCGCCTTGTTGACGCGGGTGAATTTGAATGGAAGGCTGAAGTTCGGCGGCATTACTCCGACAACCAGGTACGATGCTCCGTCGATCCTGACTGCCTGGCCAACGACATCCACCCGGCCGCCAAGCGAGCGCAGCCAGTAGCCGTGGCTCACAACCGCGACCTGGAAACCCGTCGGGGAGGAATCCGCTGTTGTAAGTACTCGCCCCATGAGAGGCTGAACTCCCAGGGTGGGGAAAAAGCCGTCGGTAACGCACGCGATCGTAACCTGCTCCGTTGCTCCGTTCGCCCGAACGCCGGCACTCCTGCCCGTGTAAGCAGTCATGTGCTCAAAAACCCGCGTCGAAGTGCGGAAATCGTTGAAATTCGGAATCGCGAGCGGGAGCTTTTCGTTCCCCAATGCATGCGGGTACTGATCCCAAAGTGCAATGAGGCGGCTCGGATCGCGGTAAGGCAATCGGCGGAGAAATGCAGCATTCACCGTACTGAAGATAACCGTATTGGCCCCGATTCCGAGCGCAAGAGTGGCGACTACCACGAGGGAAAAAGCAGGATTTCGCAGCAAGAGACGGACCGCGTGGCGCAAGTTTTGATAAAGGATATCCATGACTTACTCCGCACTAATTACTATTACGTACGATTTTGGATATCTGTATGTTCCGACTGTTCGCGACGGAATGGAAATCGTTCGAAATCAGGTTAACGTGTGGGACGTCCCCGATTTCAATTGCTTCGGCTCGCTATGTTGGCTTCTGCCCTGGGCTACCCTGTGCCGCGCTTTCAGACCCCGACTCGCCCGTTTCAGAGGTGCCGCCAAGAGACGTGGAGAGGTACCGGAGTACGGTGTAGCTCTGATCGTGGTAGCTCCGGTTCAGGTTTCTGGCCCTCTCCATGGCAACGTCGAATTCCTTGCGGCTCAGTGCTGCCTCTCCGCGCCGTAGTTAGGACGATTGAGGGAACTATGGCGTCCAGTGAACCTTTAGGATAGTTGGCACGTGGATCTGTGGCAATGGTTTGGGTTCCCAGATGCCCCCGCTGCAGCTCAGCGAGCCGCCGGCCGGAATCACAGACCCTGATTTATCGCATAGGAGTCCGTCTCGATGTCCGCGCTAGCTGCCTGCAGTGCTACTTCACGGAGTATTGGCGACACACAACGGCCAGGTACCTCAAGTTCACCGAGGCAGCCGCTAATCTGCGATCAGGTAGGTCGCGTTCCCGGAAGGTGGGATGTCGAGCAAGCCTTTGTGTGCAAGCCAATTGGTCACCGCCGAATAGAAGAAGTGATACCACCACATGAAAAACTCGTTGAAGGTCGTCTCTTCCCTGTAGGGCGAGCGCCTGTGCACGTCCGCCAATCCGGCTCGATTACGTTCCAGCAAGCCCAGCAAAGCAGGGGTGATTATTGCGGCTACGCCGCCCAGTTCCATGGTTTCGGCACGACTGAATACGGTCACACGCAGTACGCCATTTTCGAACAATCCCAGTTCTTCCAGCCCTGCCTTCTGCCTTGCGATCAGGTGATCTTCCCCCGTCCGCGCGAACGAAATCATACACTCGAGCAGGGAGGCGACTTCGGCTTTGAGATCTGCTTGCGGCGGGAAGTCGAACAGCCGTATGAACTGTTCTCTTCGCAGGGAATACAGCGTGCTTCCGTCATACCTCTGGTTCCCGTAAACACACAACTGAATCCCGCGGAGAGTCAATCCCCCGTTTCCGTAGATGCCGAACGCTTCCTTCCGCTGACCGGCTGGTTTCTCAAAAACTGCGTAGTAATACCTGCGGCCGTTGCGCAACGGTCTTTCCGCCTTCAGGAACTCCCCTTCCACATTCCCGATCTGCCAGTTATCGAGAAGAACGTCGCTCAAAATGAGGAAGGCATTTAGGGAGAATCCGGCCCGGCGGATTGCCGGGACCGACTCCGCCCGAACCCGGATATCCGGAAGCCTGTCCGCGATGAGGCGGCCGGTTGCTTCAACTATGCCTGCCGCCGGGGCCATCCATTTGGCATCCTCGAGCGTGACGACCATGCATGTCGGAAGGAACTGGCCGGAGAGCGATTCCCTGACCAATCCCTCGGCAACCAGAGAATCGATCCGGCCTCGAAGTTCTTCGGGTGAGACCCCGAGATCGCGCCCGATCAGCGCCAGGTCCTTCCGGCGGTGCAAAGCCACGCAAATCTCGATCAGCCGGTTTGCCCTGATGTTGAGAGAAGGGTAGTTGTCGCCGGCTGAGATCAGCTTGGTTTCGAAAGTGGTCTCCCGCTGACAGAACCCGCTGCGGGCGAGCAACACACCCGCCCCGATGCCGGCTGCAAAGGGCGTGAGAAAGTTCCGGCGTGTCCACATGCCTGTTCATACGCAAGAGCCGCGCTCCCGGTTCCCTTCTTCCATACATTAATTACTTTGGCCTGATTCTCCGGGTCGGGATTCAGCCAAGCGAGTGAGGGCTGGTAGTCGAACGACAACTGACGCGTGAGTTTCCGCTGGAATCTCGCCCCCATAGGCACGCAGGACCCCCGTCCTCGTATGACGGGCAGTGATGGCGGCAGTCCGTTGTATTCCTATTGCCGCATAATCTGGCCTCCACTCGGCCGTGTCTTGTCTCCGTAGTATCATGCCTCTATGGAAACGATGCGGATCCTCGTATGTGCCGTGCTGGCGGCCTCGGCCGTCGCGGCCGCCCCTCCGGACAAGCTGAAGCCATTGGGAGGAGATTTTCAGATCCGCCGCGAACGTCCGCGGCTTTACCTGAATGCAGGCGACCGCGACCGGGTTCGGAGCCGGATCGGAACGAGTCACAGGGAGGAATGGCAGAGTGTCGTACGCGCCAGACAGAGCCGGGATCTCACTCAGCGTATGCTCGCCAACGCCTTTTCGTACCAGGTCACCCAGGACCCGGCTCACGCGCGTGCCGCGATCGATGCGGCATTGCAGCTGTCGGGCACGGACTTGGACCGGGTCGATGACGACCTGGGGCTCGCCTACCGCGTCTGGCCCGAATCGGTGGCGTACGATTGGTGCTACGATCACTTCAAGCCGGAGGAGCGTCATGTGCTGCTGACTAACGTGCGCGCGCAGCTGGCCATAGCCGGCGGAAAAATTCTTGAAACAGAGCCGCCCCACGCCGGTCACCTCGTCAACCATCTGGCCGACGCACACATTCCGGCAGGCATCGCCTTCTACGACGAGGACCCGTCCATCTTCGAACGGGCCCTCAAAGTCACGCGTTCCCAGATCGCAGCAAAGAACCTGTTCTACCGATATGGGGCTTCGAGCCAGGGCAACTCCTATGGCGTCACTCATGTCAACGGCGACTACCGCATCCTGATAATGCTGTGGAAGGCGACCGGGGTCGACCTCTTCGCCCGATTCCCTTTCTACCGGGACGCTATGTGAGATAAGCTCTTCAAGTGGATACATTTACATCCGCCAGCCACTATTACATCTCCACATCCCAAGTCCACGTCCAAACCCACGTCCACGCCGAGGTCCAGGTCCGGGACGGACAGCTATGGAGTTTCGCGACAGAACCCAGTCTAAGTCTAAAGAAGGGCGAGCGGGCAGTTGGTGGAGCAGCTACCGGCCGGATCGGTAACGCCTTGGAGGGATCTAGGTCTTGCCTGCAACCTTTTCCCTGATTGGACCACTCACCTTGCGAAAGGTTTGACTTCTTGCGGATACTGATGCGTCGATGGAACGCGGGGGGCAACTCACAACCAATTGAATCAGGGGGGAATAATGACATCACTCCCGAACGACCTCTGCCTCACCTTCCGACTATTGCGTCGGCGTCCTGCTTTTGCCGCGGTAGTTCTGCTCACCCTCGCGGTGAGCATCGGGGCCAATTCCACCATGTTCAGCGTTGTCAATGCCGTGCTTTTGCAGGCTTTGCCCTATCCGGACTCAACTAACCTGGTGCAGCTCTTTTTTGCACTTCCCAAGGACGATGTGCTGGTCAAATTCCTGGGAACCGAAAGGGTGGATTTCCCCTGGGCGGATTTCGAGGACATTCGCTCTCAACAGCAGGTTTGCGATGGTCTGGCTGCCTATCGCCCGATGGATACGAACTTCAGGTCGGACCAAGGACCCGAGCGACTCGTGGGGGCAGATGTAAGCAGCGGGTTCTTTTCCCTTCTCGGAATTAACCCTCTGTTGGGCCGAGGCTTCCAGCAGACAGATTCGATTTCGTCCAATAGCCGGACGGTTGTTCTCAGCCACAGTCTCTGGCAGAGGCATTTCGCAGGAACACCCGAAGTTATTGGAAAGAGTGTCCTGCTGGATGGATCCCCATACACGGTGGCGGGTGTCATGCCGGCCAGCTTCTCTTCCATTCCGACCAAGGATTGGAGTGTCCGTTCCGGGCTCATCCGGTCTCATCTCGAACCGGAACTTTGGATCCGACATGTGCCGTCACCCGATGATCAGGACCGGAGTTCCATGCAATTCAACGTAATAGCTCGTCTTAAATCCGGAATCACTGCGGAGCGTGCCCAGGCTGATCTCAATGTGATCGCCCGCCGACTGGGTCAGCAATATCCGCACTGCACCAAGGACTGGGGGATTGCGGTCGAGCCGCTGCACAAAGCGCTGCGAGGAAGGTATCGCACGCTGCTTTCGATTTTGCAGGGTGCCGCAGGCCTGGTCCTGCTGATTGCCTCCATCAATCTGGCCAATCTCCTGTTGAGCAGGTCGGCGGGGCGGAAGGCGGAACTGGCCATTCGCACGTCTTTGGGCGCCAATCGCGTCCGCATCCTGCGCCAACTCCTTACTGAGAGTCTTGTACTTTCCATGCTGGGAGGGGGAACGGGCCTTCTACTTACGTATGAGGGCATACAACTGCTCAACAATTTCCTGCCTGCAATCTTCGTCGGAATTCCTCTGATCCGCGTCGATACTCAGGTGTTTGGGTTTACCCTGCTTATATCTTTGCTTGCAGGAGCCGGATTCGGCTTGGCGCCGGCTATTCAATCTTCGCGGGTCGACCTGAATTCGGAGCTTCGCCAATCGCAGATGCGGGCCACGCGTTCCGGCCGAAACAGGCTAAGTCGACTTCTGATCGTGGCCCAGGTCAGTCTGACCCTGTCATTGCTCATCGCCGCCGGATTGCTGGTCAAGGCCTTTTACCATCTTTGGCACATCAACCCGGGCTGCCGGATAGACAACGTATTGACAATGCGGCTCAATTACACTGTTGAAGGTACTCCGGGTGAGCAGACATTGCGCAATTACTTTCGACGCGTGCTCGACAGAATGAACGCAATGCCTGGAGTTGAATCCGCCGGCTTGGTGGGGGTGGTACCGACCGCCGGGAGTCCATATAACTCTTATATCTCGTTGATGGGCCGCCCCGATCTGCAGAACAACCGTGTGCTCGTCAGCTACCAGCCTGCCAGCTCGCAATATTTCCGGACAATGGGAATTCCCTTGCGGCAGGGACGGTACTTTACGGACCTGGATGATGAAAACGCGCCCTTGGTTGCTCTTATCGGAGAAACCATGGCTGAGAGATTTTGGCCGGGCCAGAATCCTGTGGGCAAGCAAGTTCATTTGGATGGCAAGCCCCGGACCGTATTGGGTGTGGTTGGGGATGTGCGTCAGGAAGATCTGTCCAGGGCTTACCGCTGCAGCATGTATCTACCTTACCCGCAATACCTCACTTCCAGCATGACCGTGGTAGTGAGGACGGCCAATCCTCAGGCTTTGATCGACTCGGTGAGGAAGTCGATTTATGCCATCGATGCCGGCCACCCGGTTTCTCATGTACGCACCATGGAAACAGTCGTTGCTGACGGCCTGATATCCCTGCGTCTTATCATGTTCCTGTTGCTGATGATGGCTGGCCTCGCCCTCATTCTGGCTCTGCTTGGGATTTATGGTGTCCTCTCCAACCTGGTGACACAACGAAGACGGGAGATTGGAGTGCGAATGGCCCTGGGTGCCCGTCGATGGGATGTATTAAAGATGGTACTGCAACAGGGATTATCGCCGGTTTTGCTCGGAATCGGAGCAGGAATCATGCTTTCGTTAGGTATCACCCGCATTCTTTCCAACCAACTCTATGGTGTAACGCCAACTGATCCTGCAACCTTCGCCCTGGTGAGTATGCTGATGATCGCCGCCGCTTCGTTGGCCTGCGTGATTCCTGCGGGCAAAGCTGCTCATGTGGACCCCTTGGTTACTCTGAAGTGTGATTGAACCTGAATTGTGCGCCGTATGAGGGATTGGACGGAACCGTGACATGGAAAAACTACCCGGGAGACCAGCCGCCGGCCAAGAGCGGATCCGGGCGATGCAACAACAAGCTCGCCCTAAACGCCGGGTGCCGTCATCCTGCCACTGGGTGCACTGGAGGTATCGGCCAGGGCGTAGGCCTTGCGCTGCGCCGGTGTCATGTGGGCCAGCTCGATGCAGGGTTCCGTTTCCATGCCCTGCTTCCTGGCTGCGAGCAGCCTGCCCTCGAGCGGTCCGGCGCCTCGGCGGCAGATCGCCATCTATCTGCCAATCCGCCGCGCGCCGAACCCTATCCGCTGGTCGTTGTATTCCACAAACACGCCTATCTTGGCGAAGCGGGAAAGTTGGGTTTGATTCCCACGCCCACGATCCTCGACAACCTGATCTCGGAAGTGCTAATTCGGTGTCGCTGCTCCACTTCATGGTGAACTCCTTTCTCCCTAAACAGGGTGAAGGAGTTCATACTATGTCGATGTCGCATCGACCGTTGCCCCGGAAAGCCGGCCCGGGCTTACCGTTCAAGACATAGTCGGGAAGGGTAGATCGAACCCAAGGTGCAAAGCACCGGAGTCACAGGATTCGCCGACTCCCGGCAGTGCGAGGAGCACTATGCAGCGTAAGGCGCTTCTGGGTTTCCTGCTGCTGGCCGTCAACTCCGGCGTTCTTGCGGCCGCGGCCGACCACTACCTGCCCCAAATCGTGAACGGGCGGTCGGGAGGCGTTCTCATGCGGACGACCTTCCTGCTCGTCAACAAGCGCACACTCCCCGTACCCTTGACCCTTTCGCTCACGGCCGACGATGGCTTACCACTTGCGCTGACCATGGTGGGCGCGGGAAGCTCCAGCACCTTCCGGCTCACGCTGGGGCCCGCCCAGACGCGCATTCTGCGGACGGACGGCTCCGGCGGCCTGCGCACGGGCGCGGCCGTCTTGTCGGCGGGCGACGGCGTCGATGTGTCCGTTGTGTTCTCGGTGATCCCGGAGGGACGCTCAGGATCCGAGACCGGCGTCGGAGCTGCGCCGCCGTTGTCGGCCTTCTATGTGCCGGTCGATGCGGCCGGCAGCTCCTCCGTCGGGGTGGCTCTGCTGAATCCCGGCGGCCAGGCCTCGGAAGTCAGATTCCGTCTGATCGATCGACAAGGGTCCGAGGCCGGCGTGCAGGAACGGCGGCTGGAAGCCGGGCATCACATGGCCATCTTTGTGACGGGCGCAGGTCAGCTCTTTCCTGGGTTCTCGGACTTTCAGGGAATCCTGTCAGTGATGAGCACGCAACCGCTCTCCGCCATCACGCTGAAGCAGTATGCGGACCCGATTTCGTATACATCGTTCCCGGTAATTTCGGCCTCGGCCGCCGCAAATGAGTTCACCTTCGCGCACCTCGCGATCGGGCGATCCCTGACCGAGCGCTACCGGACCTCATTTCTCGTTTTCAATGCAGGATCCTCCGCCGCCCACGTTTCGCTCGACCTGACCCGCGACGATGGGAGCCCGCTCACAGCCAGCCTGCCCGGCGCCGTTGGAGCGGGTGGCCGATTTTGGTTGCCGGAGATTCCCGCTCTTGGCTCCGTCCTTCTCGAAACGGGCGATGACGGCCCGGTTCAATCCGGGGCGGCCCGGCTGATATCGGATGCTCCCGTGGGCGCCGCGGCCGTGGTCCGCCTGTCGGATGGTTTCGGCAACCGGGCGGCGGAGTCAGGCATTCCCAGCTGTCCGGCACTGAGCCAACTCACCATCCCAGTGGACTCCGGCCCGAACCTCGGGACCGGCGTGGCGTTCTTCAACGCCGGTCCCGAGGCGGCTCTATTGAGGGTGAGGTTGTTCAACGAACTTGGGCTCGAGCAGACGGCCGTTTCAGCCCTCACCCTGCCGGCCGGTTCACACGTGGCCCGCTATGTCACGGAGCTCTTTCCCGGAGCCATCGGCAGCCGGGGTTCGCTCGCCATCGAGTCGTCCTTCCCCATCGCAGCTGCGGCGTTGCGCCTGGGTTTGTCGCCGGCGGTCCTCACGACCCTGCCGATCGCTGCCGGCGCCGCCGTGAAGTGGCCCGGCTACTGGCCGACCAACGGATGGCGGACGTCGCTCCCGGAGGAACAGGGGATCGACTCCCAGATCCTGGTGGCCGGTGGCGAGTATGTGCGCACTCAGTTCCCTATGTGCTACAGCGTCAGCGTGGTCCGGCACGGCCGGCTGGTATTCGAGCGCTACTACAACGGGGTTCAACCCGGCGACGCCACTAACATCATGTCCGTCACGAAGAGTGTCCTCTCAGCCCTGACCGGCATTGCCCTCGAACAGAAGATCCTTCAAGGCGTCGATCAGCCCATCGCCGACTACTACCCGGAATACTTCACTCCTGCGCTCGATCCAGGGAAGCGGGAAATTCGCATCAGGCACCTCCTGACCATGACGGCCGGCCTCGAGTGGCAGGAGTGGGGGTCGGTCTTCTACCAGTGGCTCCAATCGAGAGACTTCCTCAGGTTCGCCATCGAACTCCCTCTGGTCAGCGCCCCAGGCGGGCAGTTCAACTACAACACGGCGCTGACCCACCTCCAGTCGGGGATACTGACCAGGGCGTCGGGGCTGACCACCCTCGAGTTCGGGAGAAGGAATCTCTTCGACCCTTTGGGCTTCACACGATTCCAATGGATGACAGACCCACAGGGCTACAACATCGGTGGCGCTGAGCTCTACCTTACGCCGCGGGACATGGCGAAGTTCGGGTATCTGTTCCTTGAGCAGGGCTACTGGGAAGACCGGCAGTTGGTGCCCGCGGCCTGGGTTCGGGAGTCCACCAGCATCAAAGTTGCCGACCCGAACCAAACCGGGTTTACGGATTACGGTTACCTGTGGTGGCTGGGTTGGATTCAAGGCCAATGGTACTTCAGGGCCGCCGGCCACGGGGGCCAATCGATCTTCATCTTCCCGGACCTCGACATGGTTGTGGTCCTCACTGCACGATCCGATGTGACTACGGAGCAGAATTCCGTCAACTACTCGCGCACATTCACTTACCTGAGGGAGTACGTGCTCAAGGCCGTCGATCCCGAATGGTGAAAAAGTCGGACGTCCCCAAACTGCTCCCCGATCAAGCGTCGCGCGCAGCGTTGCCAGCATCCGGGGCATGCCGTTACAACCGTTTACGGCCCGCTGAGAGCTGCCGTTGCCTCATCCAATCCGGAGGTAGAACTGGATGACTTTTGTAACCCGCATGGATTGGCTAAGATTCATTGAAAGCAGAACGGAATGGCTCCGTGCTGAAATCTTTGTGGTACAAATGATGCCTACACAATTCAGATCCCTCGTTCCCCTGATACAAGTTCGAAGCGTGTCGCAGTCGATCGCCTTTTATCAGAAACTCGGTTTCGAGATAGGCAACTCATTTTCCCCGGAAGGACAGGAGGAACCCGGTTGGGCCTGGCTGGATGGAGGCCAGGTTCATCTGATGCTCGGGCAGGCCGAAGAACCTGCGGTCCCGTCACAACAGGGAGTGCTTTTCTGCCTTTACTGTTCTGACGTGGCGGCCATGCGAACGGTCCTGGTCCAAAAAGGGGTATCCGCCGGTGAAATTACTTTCCCTTTTTACGCGCCCCATGGTGAGTTTCGCATCGAGGATCCGGACGGTTATGTCTTGATGGTAACCCACACGTAGCCGGCGGGTTCGCTGAGGTTCGGCGCGAAGCAAGGGAAGAGATGGAGCGTGCGCACCGATTGATGAAACGGGTCGTGGCCAGCGTACACGGATAACTTGTGCTCGTTTCCCGCCGGGGTCCAGGAGGCGGGGGGCTCCCGTGATTGTCTAATGCGACACAGAAACGATAGGATCAGGCACGAAATCATGGCTAAAGGGAAACGGAAGCTCACCGCTACAGAGAAAGCCGCGAAAAAGCTCCGACGCAGGGAGTCTATGACGATCTTCATCCGCGGAAAGCAAAAGCGCGTCAGGCGGCCTCCCACAATCGACGGCCTGGACGTCGATGAATTCATTCGAAGGAACGCTGATCCTATATGGCTGCACCAGAGCGAGATGTGGGAATACATGGATTTGCCGGAACAACCAGACGGTGATGATATGGACTCAGAGCTGGTCTCGCAGAACTCAGTAGACGAAGCGCTCCCCCTCGAAGACGCTGGAGACGATGATATACCGTTCTGATAAAGGGACATCCCATCCGGTTTCCCTTCTCCCTGGCTAGACCCACCCTGGAAGATCGCCCTCGTCCCTTCCACGACCAGAATAAGCGATGCCGTGGTAAATTACACGACTCTACAGGAGCCGGGGCTGAATGGAGGATTTCACGAACATCGAGTTTCACCGCTCTGGGTATGGGATGCTCCCCGACATGCAGGACAAAGATCCCGGCATGCCGATCTGCTTTCCAAGGAATGCCGGCGGAGAAATACTCACCGGCAAATGCGACTGCCGCCAAAGCAGGAAAGGGCAGGATTGTGCGCATTTTGAGCGGCTGGTTCGGGCTGCGCGCCAGATAAGGAAACAAAATGGGGGCCGTTCCTGGGGAGACGCCTTCAATGCAAGCTTGTGGTACCGACTCGCAGCCATTTTGAGCGAAGGAGATGCTGTCCTGTGCCCTGACATTCGTGCCGCCCGCAATCCGCAGGAGCGGACTTGGAGCTTCCTGTCTCCGCGGGAGGCCCTGTTAGCGAAGTCACTGGATGACTCCGAAGCTTCATTGAGGCTGCTCGAACGGGCCGGAAAGACACCGCGGTCAAATCGCTTCCGGGACCGCGCCGCACTCATACGGCACCTCGCCATCATACTGCGCGGCGAGGATGAGAAGAGGATGAACGAAGCAGGGGTCCTCACCTATCGCCAGACCACGGAACAGAGCTTCTGGGGAATGCTCGCCTATCACTGCTTCCGGGAATACGGCGCCGCCTGTACCTTCCACCCTGCAATCGAGCAGGCGACCGGCGATTTTGTTCTCAAGTGCCGCTCCCGCAGCGAGGAACTCTTGCTGGAACTTGTTCTGCCGCGCCGGCGGGTACGCAAGGCCCTTGGACTGCTGGCTGCCGAATTTCCTGGACAGGCCGACCTGGCGCTCCATCCTGTCCCGCTCAAATCGATATTCCTCGTCTCGCAGAAAACGAAATTGGATCTCGAGGTGCGCCCCATGATCCAGACACTGCAGTCTTCAGGTGAGGCGCGGTTTATCGCCAGCGAGGACTGTGCAAGATTTCGATATGGCGATCTCGTGTATCTGCGCGAAATGAATATCCTGGCGGAGTTGGAAACGCCAGGCACAGCAAGAAGATTCGTCGCCCCGACCAGCATGAAACTCAAACGAAGCCAGCTCCCGGCGTAGCTTGACGAACACCGGCGCGACCTGGAAGACGGCCTGCTGGTGCTCGACGAACCGTTGCGCGAGCTTTCAATTCTGCGGGAACCGACGGCATCGAGATTGTCTCGGAGACGCTCGAACGCAGTTGGTATTGGCTTTCGATCCGCTACGGATTCGGAGACGAATCCGTTTCCCTCGCAGACATCCTGCAGGCGAAGCGCGCGGGCCAGGGGTACATCCAGCTCCGTCGCGGTTGGGTGGATGTCAATTCGCAGGCATTCAGAGCCCTTGACCAGATAGAGAAACACGAGGCACTCGCGATCGAGGGGAGGAAGGTACGCTTCTCGCCCGTCGATCTGCTGCGCCTGATGTCGTCCAATTGCCAACCTCTCCGAATCAAGGAAGAAGACCAGCGCGCCGAAATCGTGAAGCGGCTGCTCGCACTGAAACCAGCGCTTCCCGGAGGCCGTCTCAGGGGAATGGTCACTCCGTTGCGCCCGTACCAGATGAAGGGAGTCGACTGGCTTCGCTTTCTGTTCGAAAACAATCTCGGCGGTTTGCTTTGCGACGACATGGGACTCGGCAAAACCCACCAGACGATGGCGCTGATGATCTCTCTTCGCGAACGCAACCGGATCAAGGATCCGTTCCTGATTGTCTGTCCTACCACCGTCATAAGCCACTGGATGAACAAGATTCCAGACCTCCTGACATAGTGTCGCGGACCCGCGTGTTTAGTGGGTATGCGTCAGGGGTAGGGGGGGACCCAAACCTGTCCGCTTTTTGTGACGCCGGTTTTTCGACTCCGGGGGGATCTGGCATGCTCCTGCCATGGCAGGAGCAGAACAGCAACGACGGCTTTTTCCGGATCCTCCTTGCGACGACGCGACGATCCTCATAAATGATCGCTGCGTCATTCGGACGGAGCATGACTCTCGGCTTGTGGTCGTGTCGGGTATTCCGCTCGCGCAATACGCTGTAGGGGATAGAATGGCCGAGGCGCACGCGAAGGTCACCCTCGTAGAAGCAGGATGGGCGGACCAGAACGATGTTGCCCACGCGTTCGGTTGCTCGGCGCGCACTGTCCGCCGGCATCAGCGTCGGTTCGGAGCGGGTGGACTCCCGGCGCTCGCCCGCGAGGATGGATATCCAACTGGATGGCGACGAATTGCACGGTCGCGAGAGCAACTCGTGCTTCGGCTGAAGGCACAGGGCCAGTCGAACCACGAGATTGCACGCCGCCTCGGCGTGACTCCAAAAGCAGTACGGAAGCTGCTGAAACGACTTGGCTGGTGTGGGACCGAGCCGGGGCAACCTTCTCTCCCCATCGCGGCAGGGGGGGACCCAAACCTGTCCGCTTTTTCCCCTCGCGGTCGCGATGGCGCAACTGCGGCGCGTCCACTCAGGGCCCCAATGGTCTCCACTGCCCCAGAGGACGACGAACCGATTCCAGTGTCGTTTGATACCGACCCCTCCGACCGCCGCATAGACCGAGTCCTGGCGTACTTGGGCCTGCTCGATGACGCAGCTCCGCTCTTCCGTTCCGGTACTCACGTACCGCGCGCCGGCGTATTGCTCGCAGTGCCCGCTCTGGTCGACAGCGACGCGTTCACGATCGCCCGCAAGATCTACGGCAGTATCGGCCCCGCCTTCTACGGCCTGCGCACCACGTTGCTGGCCTTGCTGCTCATAGCGCTCCTGCGTATCAAACGGCCCGAAGCGCTTAAGGAACACGTGCCGCAGGATCTCGGACGGGTTCTCGGCCTCGATCGCGCACCCGAAGTGAAGACCCTGCGGCGCAAGCTCAGCCGTCTCGCTGCCTATGGCCGTGCCGCAGAGTTTGGACGTGCCCTGGCGCAACAGCGCGTGGCAGAGCGCGGGGCCGCGCTCGGGTTCCTGTACGTCGACGGACACGTCCGCGTCTATCACGGCAAGCGCACCCTGCCGAAGACCCACGTTGCACGTATGCGCCTGTCGATGCCCGCAACGACGGACTACTGGGTCAACGACACCGTCGGAGACCCACTCTTCGTCGTCACGGCTGAGGCGAACGCCGGCATGGTGAAGATGCTGCCCAAGGTGCTCGCCGAGGTCCGAGTCCTTGTCGGCGACCGACGCGTGACCGTGGTGTTCGGCCGGGGTGGCTTCAGCCCGAAACTCTTCCTCAAGCTGATCGCCGACGGCTTCGACATCCTCACGTACCGGAAGGGCCGCTTCCGGCGAGTCGGCCGATCGTGTTTTCGGGTGCACGACTCGGTCATCGACGGACGGAAGGTCTCGTACAACCTGGCGGATCAAGAGGTGCGTCTCCTCAAAAGGAAACTCCGGCTGCGGCAGGTTACGCGACTCGCTGAGGACGGCCACCAGACTCCGATCTTGACCTCCCGGCGCGATCTGTCGACTCTCGAGGTCGCCCACAGGATGTTTGAGAGATGGCGCCAGGAGAACTTTTTCAAGTACTTGCGAGAGGAATATGCGCTCGACGCCCTAGCCGACTACCGAGCCGTTCCGGATGACCCTGCGCGGGACGTCCCCAACCCCTATCGGCTGGAGATGACGGCCAAGATCAAAGAGGCTCGCGCCGTGCTCGAGCGGCTCACTGGCGAATACGGAGCCGAGGCTTTTCTCAATCCCGAGCAATCCCGGCCAACGATGCGCGGCTTCAAGATCGCGCAGAGCAAACTCGCTGACCAGATCCGAGAGACGCTCGAACGTACCGCAAGACTCGAGGAATTGCGCGCCGCCATGCCTACCCGGGTCCCCGTCGGCGACCTCGTCAGGGACGGCCTCGTCAAGCTCGATCCCGAGCGCAAGTTCCTGACCAACCTCATCAAATTGGTCGCCTATCAAGCGGAGAGCGACCTGGTGCGTCTTGTTGCTCCGCACTACAAGCGCACGGACCAGGAAGGGAGAACGTTGATCCAGTCGGCCCTCGCCGCGCCGGCGGATCTCGAAGTCACAGCGGAGGATCTCCGAGTCAGGATCGTGCCGCTCAGTTCGCCGCACCGGAGTCGCGCCATCGCGTCCCTCTGCGACGAACTCAATCGGCGGTCCACCCGGTTTCCGGGTTCCCGGCTCCGCCTCAACTATGCTGTGCGCGAGGCACCGTGACGAAAAGCGGACAATTTCGGAGGCGTCTATGTCAGGAGGTCTGGGTGCGCCATGAAGGTGCACCGTTCTAGCGGGTGGAAGTCCCGCCCGAGGAGTTTGGTCGATACGCCTCGGTAGCTGTCAGGCGCGGAAAAACCCGAAAAAGGGAAGGCGGGCGACCGCCACCGCGAAGCCCTGAGACAAAGGCCCCGAAAGGAGGTCGAGCAAGCACGCAGGCCGCAACGCGAGTGAAGCCTGAGCAGGCCCCGATAGCTGTGTCGTGGACGCTGACCCATCCCAGATACGGGGAAAGCCGTCGAGGAGGTGGGCGAGGGAATCGACCAATGCCCGCCACCTGTCCACCGGGGTATTGGGCGCAGCATGCGTGCACAGAACGATGCGCAACATGGGAGACCTGGCGGCGCGTGGGATTAAGACCGAACACGCACGGAAGGCAAGGGGCGTGGCGCGCTCCAGGAGTCGGAGGGGCCCATTGTACCGAGGAAGCGGGGTAATGCCCGTGGAGGGAAGGGGCCCTGGTTCAGAGTGCTTCGCGAGGAGCGGACGAGCAGGAGATTGGCGATGAGCCTAACACCCGAAACAACCAAGCTCGAAGAGCTTCGAGGGAAGCTGTATTCGAAGGCCAAGACCGAGCCGACGTTCCGGTTCTATGCGCTGTACGACAAGGTCTATCGGTGGGACGTCCTGACGGAGGCGCTGCGACTCTCGCGAGAGAAGAACGGTGCCCCGGGAGTGGACGGCCAGACGTTCGATCAGATCAGGGAGTACGGCGAGGAGCGGTGGCTCCAGGAGCTGCAGCAGGAGCTGCAGGAGAAGACCTATCGGCCCCAGCCTGTCCGGAGGGTGCTGATTCCAAAGCCAGGGGGAGGAGAGCGGCCGCTGGGAATTCCCACCATCAAGGATCGGGTGGCCCAGACGGCGGCGAAGCTCATTCTGGAGCCGATCTTCGAGGCCGACCTGAGCGATACGGCGTACGGGTACCGTCCCGGGCGCGGTGCCGTTCGGGCGGTGCAGCAGGTCCATCAGGAACTTCGCCGACGCCGCACCAAGGTCGTCGATGCGGATCTCTCGAAGTACTTCGACACGATTCCCCACGCGGAGCTGATGACCTGCCTCGCGCGGAGGATCGCAGATGCGGCGATGCTCCATCTCATCAAGATGTGGCTAAAGGTGCCGGTCGAGGAGAGAGACGAGCAAGGACGGCGGCGGTTCAGCGGCGGCAAGCGCTCCAAGTGCGGGACGCCGCAGGGAGGTGTGGTTTCGCCGCTGTTGGCGAACATCTACATCAACCGGATGCTCAAAGCGTTCGCCAAGAGCGACCTGATGAGACGGTGCGGGGCCAGGATCGTCAACTACGCCGACGACTTCGTGGTGCTGTGCGAACACAGCGCGGCGGCAGGTCCTGGCGGAGGTGAGGCGTTGGATCGTTGGGATGAAGCTGAAACTCAACGAAGCCAAGACGTGTCTACGCGACGCATGGAAGGAAAGCTTCCGCTTCTTGGGATACGAGTTCGGACCGTTGGGGTATCGGCCGACGCGAACGCGCTACCTGGGAGCCCGACCGTCGAAGAAGGCAATGGAGAAGGTCCGACAGCGGGTGAGCGAAATCCTCTGGCGCGGTCGTACGGAGCGCTGGAAGGACATTTGTCAAGAGCTCAACCAGTACCTCACGGGCTGGGCGGCTTACTTCGCCTACGACACCGCCTACCCATCGTTCCGCATCGTGGACATTCACGTCGCGGCACGTGCGAGGAACTTCCTGAGAAGGAGGCACAAGCTGTCCAGCGGGACAGCGCGGTTCGGCTACGTCGAGGTGCATCGTGACCTTGGTGTTGTCGAGATCCGGAGCCTCCTGCGGTCGCATGCCCCGAATGAAATCTGTCCGAGAGCTGGATGCGGGAAATCCGCACGTCCAGTTCGATGAGCGGCGTGGAGGAGACGGGCCCACGGAAGGCCTCGGTGAGCGTGTGGGCGAAAGCTCACCCGCGTAGTCGGCTCCGACCTTCCTTCAGGTACCGCGCCTCCCGCCGACTCTCCATTCAGAACGGCGGCTTCCTGCCGATCGAGAAGATCCGGGAGAAGTTCAAGGCGGCGCACGCTTCGACGGGGAAAACGCTGGTGCGGACCAGGCTGTAGCCCATGAACTCGAGAATGGCGGGATCACGGGACCGCGACACGATCGCCTCGTACAGGCTCCGCGCCTCCGCGCGCGCAAGAATACGCGCCGAAGGCTCGGGGCCGGGACCCTGGAATGTGAACCCGCGCACGACGGATCCGCCGGGAATCGGGACGATGAGTTCGGCCTCGGTCCGTACCGGTCGGGGTGAAACAGCGAAATGTCCATGGTGGTCGAGGCAGCCCGGTCCCTGATCCGGACATCCAGGGCAACCGCCGTGACCTCGGCGGCAGCAGTCCCCCGCACGATCCAGGCGCTGCGTTGAGGCACGATCACCACGGACGCCAAGGCAGGTTCCCGTGTCTGCGCACGCACGGCTTCGTTGAGCACACCCGACGCGCAGAGCATCAGGAGGGCGATGAGGACCATTCGGCGTAATGTATTCATGCGAGACTCCTTTCTGCATCCTCTGCCGGAATATACGGCTGAGCGGGGGCGTTCCCGTGTAACGCTTGTGTAACGAGCGCGGACATCGGTTGAAGCCGCGGAATTGGCCTTGTGGAGCAGCGTTGCTGTGATTAGGCTGCGAGCAATGGAGGTGCGCGAGGTGCCGGAGCCATCCCCGGGGCCGGGACAGATCCTGCTGCGCGTGCGGCGCTCATCAACGACTCACCGGCGCATGGCTGGAAATTCGCCCTCCCGGATGTTGCCGCGCTTTTGCGCGCGGCCCTGGATGCCAGAAGACTTTCCGGCGAGATCGCTGCGTTCGCATCGGCCCCCGCCCCAGCTCGCCATCCTCTATTCCAGAACCTCGATGCTTCAGATCCCGCCGGAGATGCTCACGTGGCGCACAACACCTTGTCTGCGTGAGCTGGCGAACACCTACGAGGCAAGCCGGTTCCTGGACACGCGTACGACCTTCGTTACCGAGCGGCAGATCCTCCGCGGCGATCCCGCCCGGTAGAAAGTGCTGCTCGTTCCCGCCGCGTCGCACATCAGGGCCGAGGTGGTGCAGTCGGTCAACGACTTCGTGGAAAACGGCGGCACCGCCCTCCTGCTTCCTTCCTCGTTCGTCAGCGACGAGTACAACCGTCACGCGCATTTCCTCGAACGCATGGGAGTGCAGGTGCGCCGGATCGAACAGATCAGCGCCGACCGGACCGGCGAGATCGAGCACGGGTACGATCAGACATTCCACGAGAGAGTCGTCTACCGCCCGAAGGCCCGGCAGACGCTCAAGGTGCGGGCCGCGGGTCCTTTCTCGCCGGTCCCGCCGGAACTCGAAGGGGAAGGAACACGCCAGGAGATCTCGATTCCCCCTTCCTTCGAAGTGCTCGCCGAATTTTCCAGCGGACAGCCGGCACTGGTTACGGTCCCCCGCGGCCGGGGAAGGCTGTTCTATTCGGCCACCGGTTTCCCGCAACAGAGCCTCGGCCTGTTGGGGGACCGCCTGCTGGATGCGTCCGGCGTCGCGCGGCCGGTCCGGGTGCGGCGCCAGGATGGCAGACCTCCGGCCAACATCGAGGCTCGTACGGTCAAAACGGCGGGCGCAACGCTGGTGTGCCTCGTGAATTTCGACTGGCAGCCTGCCGACGTCAGGATTGAGCTGGACGGAAAGATCCGTACGAGATTCTACGATCTGAGAAAGCAGACACCTCTGAACGAAGGCACGATCCGTTTGAACGCCGGCGAGACGGCGATACTTCGCCTCGACTGACATCCGTTGCAGCATTCCGTCGAATTTGCTAGAGTCGGCGCGATGGTTAGACTGTTGTCGCTCCTCTTCTGGCTGGTGCTGCCGGCCTTTGGCGCTTCCGGCGCACTGCCTCCCGACCGGTGGATTCCGGCCAGGTGGGAGGGCGGACCGCTGGAAGTGGCGCGCCGCGCTGCCCTGAAAACCACCACTCCGACTGAAGACGCCGCAAGTCGCGAAGCCCTCGCCGGCTGGTATTCCCCCTCGACGCTCGAATTGCTCGAAGGCACTCCGATCAACTGTCTGCTCGTGACGTTCAGCGCCGGCGGTGATCCTGAGATCGAGCAGCGGCAGCAATCTCTTCTGCGCGAGTATGCTTCGGCGGCAAAGACCCGCGGCATTGCCATCGTGGGAATCGTTCATCCCGGGAGGGATGCCTCCTCGATCGCTTCGGCAGCCGCCCGGGTTCAGGTGGACGGACTCGTTCTGGAGGCGGGCTTCCCGGATGCTTCTTCGTTCGTCCGCCAGCTCAGGGAGGCGTTGCAGGCAGGCGGCAAGCCGGTTCCCGTCGTCTCGATCGAAAAAGAGCCTTTCGAGGCACGCAGGACAACGGCTGCGGTCGCGGCCGTTACGGGCGTCCGGCCGAGTGCACGCGACCTGGCCGACATGGGGGTCCGGTCCGGGCCGTCGGCGGAGCCATGGATCGAGTCCAACATCTGGCTGGTGCGCTCGCTGCGCGCCGTCGATCCTTCGAAGCCCGTGTGGATCCATCAGGAGCCGGACGCGGACTCGCCCGGCGATTACCTGCGTTGCGTCGCGGATGCCGCGATGGCCGGGGGGCGCTGGATTGTTTCGCTCGACGACAAGTTACGCGCCGGTCTGTACCGGAAGTCGCCGGAGGCGGTTGCGGCATGGCGCAGCATGAGCGGCTACTTGACCTTTGCCGGGGCTCACCGCGACTGGGAGGGATTTGCGCCCTACGGCCTGATCGCCGTGATAGTCGATGCGTCCGGGGCGAATCCCGAGTTTGCGGACGAATATCTCAATCTTGTCGCCCGCCGCCACATCCCCTATCGCATTCTCTTCCGCAGCGCCGTGACGGAAACGGCTCTTTCCGGATTCAAGGTAGTACTCGCCGCCGATGTGTCCCGTCCCACGGATGCCGAGCGGACCGTGCTTCGGAATTTCGCCGAGCAGGGTGGTGTGCTCATCACCGGCCCATCGTGGGGCGGTGCGCCGAAAGATGAGGAATATGCGGGCGTCCCCGCAGGCAAAGGCCGCGTCATCGTCTACCGGGATGATCCCCCCGATCCCGAGACCGTGGCCCGGGACATGGTCGATCTGCTGGAACCGGAATCGATGGGCCTTTCGCTCTTCAACGTTCCTTCGGTGCTGGCGTACGTCAGCAGCTGCGCCGAGGGGCGGCTGGTCCAGCTGCTCAATTATGCGACGATGCCTTTTCCCGGCAAGATTACGGTCCGCATCAAGGGGATGTTCAAGCGTGCCCGGCTGTTCACGCCGGAAGGCCAGCCCTTCGAGCTCCCCGTGCGGGTGAGGGCGAATGACTGGACGGAGTTTGTTGTGCCCGGTCTTGCGGTCTGGGGTGCGGTGCTGCTGGACTAGGCAGAAACTTGCAAGGAGGTTGTTCATGAGATCAGTACGAGGCGGTATCTCGAGACGTGAGTTCCTGGCGTATTCCAGTGCAGCGGCGGGTATGCTCGCCTCGGGGGGCGCCATTGCATCGCCGAGGATCGTCGCTGCGCCAACCGCGCCGGTCGCGGTGTCCAGGGTATCCGGTTACGACCAGGACCTCGTCGCCGAGTTCGATCGCATGTTCGACCTGCTGGGCGGAATTGGCCATCTCGTGCGTGGGAAGACGGTCGGCATAAAACTGAACCTTACGGGGGCTTCTGGCAAAGGAAGACGTACGAACATGAGCGCCGGGCAGTCGACCTGGGTTCACCCCAACGTCGTCGGGGCCCTTACAGCGTCGATCGGCAAGCAGGGAGCCAAGAGGATCCGCCTGCTCGAGAGCGTGTCCCGGAAGGGGTTCGGCGCGCTCGAGGATGCCATGCTGCAGGACGGCTGGGACGTCGAGGCGATCCGCAACGCGGCGCCGAAGGTCGAAATGGAGGACACGAACGGTATCGGGGAAGGCCAGAAGTATTCCATCCTGCCGGTCAAGTCGAAGCCTTACATCTATCCGGGGTTTGCGTTCAACCACTCCTACGAAGACTGCGATTTCTTCGTCAGCCTGGCCAAGATGAAGAACCACGAAGAACTGGGTATCACGCTCTCGATGAAGAACTTGTTTGGGATAACTCCCGAGCAGGGGTACGGGATGCTGGATCCGGTTCCAGCGGGGACCTCCCGATGGACCCGCGAGCGGGTTTTTCATTACGGGCAGGTGCAGCCTCCCGCCGGGGTGCCGCAGGAGATCGACTTCAAATCGAACCGGTACGAAGGCTGGCGCATGCCCCGTCTCCTGACCGACATTTGCGGCGCCCGTCCGATCGACCTTGCGGTCATCGACGGGATCGAGACGATTGTCGGCGGCGAGAGCACGGGCATCCCCGGCACCAGGCCGGCGAAACCGAGGCTCCTTGTCGTCGGGTTGAACTGCGTGTGCACCGACACGGTCGCGATGGCCACCATGGGATACAACCCGCGGGCGGGGCGTCACGAGGCCCCCTTCGTGCTCATAAAGGCCGGGCACCCTCATCCGGCCGAGCAGGTCATTGCGCCGGGCGAGACGGAACCGTGGGCCGACAACATCCTGTTAGTGGGCGAGGCGGCCGGGCTTGGCACGGCGGACCTCGGCAAAATCGACGTCCGTGGCGTTCCCATCAAGGATGCCGTGTTTGATTTCGAAGCCCACAAGAGAGGGCAGGCGCCGGCCTGAGGACCGGGATGCGTCACGTGATCGCTCCTGTGATTGCTGTCCTGCTGGGCGTGTGCCTGCAGGCGGTGCAGGGGGCGGAACCGCGGCGGTACAGCGCGGACGCCATGGGCGGGGCGTTCTCGATCGTTCTCTATGGCCCCAACCCCGCAAGGGCGGACCTGGCCGCCGCAGCTGCGTTCGCCGAACTGACCCGCATCGAAAGTTTCCTGTCGAACTACCGTCCCGACAGCGAATGGAGCCGCACCAACCGCGAGGCAGCGTTTCGTCCCGTCAAGGTCTCCGCAGAACTCTTCGAGCTGCTTGTCGTGTGCGGCGATTACACCCGGCGGAGCGAGGGGGCCTTCGACATCTCCGTCGGCCCTTTGATGCGTGCCTGGGGGTTTCGCGGCGGCGGGATGCAGACTCCTGGACGGGAGCTCTCTCTCGTAGGCTTCGATAAAGTGAAGCTCGACGCTGCGGCGCAAACGGTACGGTTCCTGCGGCCCGGAATGGAACTGGATCCGGGAGGCATCGGCAAGGGCTATGCGGTCGACCGGATGGTGGCGGCACTCAGAAACTGCGGTATCGACTGTGCCCTGGTATCTGCCGCAGGAAGCACCATATTCGGGATGGGCTCTCCGCCGGGGAGGGGAGGATGGAATGTTGTGATCGAAAGTCCAAAGTCGCGCCTGAGGACCGCCGGGGAAGTGCAGCTGAAGGATTCCGCCCTTTCCACTTCAGGGATGCGCGAAAAGTCCGTCCGGGCAGACGGCAAGGTGTATGGGCACATTATGGATCCGCGCACCGGACGACCGGCCGCCGGCGCGGTGATGGCCGCAGTTACCGGAAAGACGGCCCTCGAGACGGAGGCGTGGACGAAGGCCGTCTTCATAAACGGAAGTCGCTGGGCGGCAGCCCGGCTCCCGCAGGGCTGCCGGGCGTTCTTTTGCGACGAATCCGCCGCGTGCGGATGGCTGCCGCGGTAGGCGCCGCTAGGCGTGAGCTTTCCCGTTCTTGCGCGCGGCGCTCAGGATTTCGCGCAGCCGCTTCGCCACGATCATGTCCTCGCCGGGCTGAAGCGTCATCGAGATGATCTGCAGCTTGTTCTTGTCTTCGGCGGGCGCTTTCGGACCTGGTTTCCCTTCATGCACGACCGGGACGAGACTCGGGTTGCTGGATGTCAGGACTTCGATCCGCGGCTCGCCGTCGCGCAGCCTCTTGTCGCAGTCGGCGACGGTGAGCCCGAACGCTGCTCGTCCCAGTTGACTGTCAGGGTGGGATAACGATTCCCATCTTCGGGGATTGTGATTCCAGTTGTTACGCCGGGCACCGATTCGGGCACCTTCGCGATTCGCTCCACCCGCCGCTTCCATTCGCGGTTGAGCTCTGCGAGGTCGAGCTTCAGCCAGGCTTCGACGGCGGCCAGGCAGCCGATAATTTCTTCCTTCCCGACCTTCATCGGCCGGCAGACCGTGCTTTCGTACGGACTGCAGTTGGCGAGGGCCGCTTCGATCAGGTTCTTGCGGCCGAGGAGCAGTCCGGAACATTGCGGTCCCATGAGGCCTTTTCCGCCGCTGAACATGTACAGGTCGCACCCCATCTTTGCGTACAGCTTCAGGTTTTCGATCGGGGGAATGCCGGCGGCGTCGTCGAACAGCAAAGGTACCTTCGACGCTTTTGCGATCGCAACCTGCTTCGCAAGCTTGTCGCCGAGGTCGGTGGTGTAGATCATCGCGGTCTTGTCGCCGAGAGCGTTCTGCAGCTCCTGCTCGCTGTAGAGTGGATAGGCGAAATAAGCTGCCGGTTGAGTGATCACACCATCGAGGGAGCCCGCTCTCCGCGTCACCGCCCTGCTTCCGATATGGCCGCAGTACGTCAACCTCCCGGACCAGCCGCCCCCGATATCTCGTCTGGGTGTGCGACTTTCTCCCGCAACAGCGGAAGGGGATACTGAATTGTGCACAGGTCCTAATGCCGGCGCGCTCGGCAAGCACCTGGTAGTCTATCGAACCGGATGGCGGCAGACTTTCGAGGTGATCGGTGTTACCTCCACCGTCCGCGTCCGGCGGCTCCGCGACGAGAACATACCCCTCTTCATCCTTTCCCTAAGGCCCGTACCCGAGTCAGATGTCGCTCGTAATGAAAACACGCGAAACGGTGGAGCTCATGGTGCCGCGGATTCAGTCTGCACTGGAAGCGGCCCACACCGGCCGTGCGGCCTTCGACATACGTCCCATGAGCAGCTATGTCTCGGATTCCATCGGTGACACCCGATTCATCCTCCTGGTGCTGGCCGCCTTTGCCGCAGCCTCCATACTTCTCGCGGCAGTGGGGCTCTACGGGACCCTCGCCTATCTCACCACCCAGCGCACTCGCGAGTTCAGCATCCGCCTGGCCCTGGGCTGTCGCGTCAACGCCATCGTGGCGATCGTCATCCGGGAAAGTGTCGCGCTCGCCGCCACCGGTGCGGCCATAGGGTTGATCGGAGTAGCCGCCATCACCGGAGTCATCCGCCAACTGCTCTACGGAGTTCGCCCCCTCGACGTCCCCACGCTGCTTGCCGTCGTGGCCCTGGTCGCCGTCGTCGCCTTGTCCGCCGCCTGCCTGCCGGCTTGGCGCGCCACTCGCATCGATCCTCAGACGTCATTGCGGAGCAGTAAACTCTCCACGCCCACTCAGAGCAAGGCGAACTTGTACGTATTCAAGATGTCCATGAACAGCCATTCATTGTTCGGGTCTGTGAATGAACCCATCGAAGACACGTGGAAGGTGCTTGCCGGGCGCTCGTAGATGGCATACGCAATCCGTACGAAACTCAAGCAGATGGGCCCGCAGTGTGGAACGAATCAGCCCGGGTTCGTTGATGTCTCCATGCCATCGTGACCAGGAGGCAGAAGGACGCGGCGGGCCGTGATGCCTTGTCCCGTGAGTCCCATAATGAAGATGCCGCCGCCCTTCGCCGTGATAAAAGGTGGAAAGGTCAATGATAAGCGGCACAGCTCCAACCGCGCCGGCTGCCATGCCCGTCGTGGCTCACATTGAATCTTGGACAGTCGCCATGCAGCAAAGATGGCGACTGTCCAAGATTTATTGCTCACGGGGTTTTCTGGCATATATTGTCGAAACGGACGCGCGTCGTGCTGCCCGTGGCATATAGTCCCAGCTTGTCGATGCTTGGAGCAACGAGCACGGGCTGGCCGAATGCCACTGCCGGGAGGGTCTGGCGCGCCGTGCCATTGATCAAGAGCACAACACCCGTGCTGGTCCATTCCACCCCAAGGCTGCTGACGGATCCGTAGTTTGTCGCGTTGAGGATGACGAACGTGGTGCGGTCCACGTCGTAGCCTAGGAATCCCGCCTGCCCGGCCGAGGTCACGGCCACCCCCAGGCCGTCTATTTTGATGGTCCCGGTTGCCGTGATCAGGTTGAAGGGTTGTATGTCCGAGTAGGCTTCGAAACCGTAGAACGTACCGTTGAAGTTGTCGGTCTCGACGTCCATCGTCAGCTTGAAGAAATTCGGCACAGGGAGCGGATGGGTCGCCTCCGCGGTCCGGTTCCCCTGGATGGCGCTCACCTGCAGTTTCCCGCCCGTGACCTGCCAGGTCGAGGTATCGCTCGACACGGTCCAGCCCAGGGCGGTGCCGCCGTCGAAGTCCTCGCCGTAAAGATTACAGGTCGTTGTGGGAGGAGACACCGTGCCCGTGAACTCCCGGCCGAGCGGAGGGACAGCAGACAGAGCGCTGAGAGTCGTGGTGCCGAAGACCGCAAACGAGGTGATGGTCTGATCGGCCGTAAGGGTGAAGTAGCCGCCCACCTGTCCGCCGGAGAGCGGCACGAGCTCCGGTAGAAGCTTTGATAGCCGTCCGCCGGCTGGGAGCGAGAAACGGGAGGTGCCGGTGAGGGTGCCGTCGGCCTTGTAGATCTTCAGGTCGACGCCGGCCGATGTGGCATTGGGATTGAAGGCGGCGAAGCCCGTGAAATAGCCTGCACCGTTCGCCACCTGAGCGAAGGCCGCGAAGTTCGACGGATTCGAGTCCAGCGGCAGTGACGTCCGGAATTCGGCGGTGCCGGTTGGATCACCGAAACTCACGTCGCCTACGACACCGGCGATCGTGCTGTCGACAATGATGGAGCCCACGACGAGCGAGGCGGAACCGAGTCCGAACATCTGTCCCGCATCGCGCAGATATTGCTGGCCCGGCCCCAAGGTGATGCTCACTGGGGAAGCAAGAGAACCGCCGCCTTCATTGACCGCGCGAACCGTCAGATTGGTCGTCAGCGTCGTCGGGTTGACGATGTTGAACCTCGTGTAATACGCGTTGCCTCCGTGCGCGAGCTGCGCGGAATAGAGCTTCGTGGCCGTCGCCGACCCCTCAACCAGAGTCTGCGCGTTGAGCATGGCGATGGAAGTGCCGGACGTTAGGATCTCCGAAGCGACGACGGGGTGGTCCGCCTTGACGATCAGGTAGCCGAGGAATGGGCTGGCGAGCGGGCTGAAGAGATCCTGAATGCGGCGGCTGAGTTTCTCCCGGGGCTGCAGGACGACTTCGGTGGATCCGACGGCAGCCGGCGAATTGGTGCGTAGCTCGAGCGTCATCACGACCGGGAAGTTAGTGGGATTGGCAATTTGGACTTCGGTTGTGGTGGTGGAATCATACTCAATATCCGTGAGGACGACGGATGAAGCGTGAGTCCCGGAGACATCGGCGCCGTCCAAGACGGTGTCGCTGCCGAGGAGTTCGAAGCCCACGACGCTGTTCTTGTCCGAGCGCACCTGAACCCAGCCGGTGTTGGAGCTTTGCACGAAGTTGAAGAACTGCTGGGCGAGCTTGGGAACCTGCTGTCCTGGGGCCAGGGTGGCGGTGGCAGGGTTGGTGACGCCAGTGCCGGTCTTGGTGGAACCGTCGTCGGAATAGGCGGTGAGGGAAAAAGAGGCAGTTTCCTTGCCGAGATTGAGAAGGCCAATCCCGTTATAGAGCGAACCGGTGCTGCGCAGGATCGGAAAGTCGAGACTTTGCCGGCTGAACGGTCCGAGGACGCCGGCGGAAATGTAAGGCCCGAGGCCGTCCACGCGCGCGGTGGCGGTCTTGTTTGCAGTGTCTACGACGGTGTCGTAACTGGTCAGTTTGCCGGTGGTCGTGTCGTAAGAAACGACCTTCAGTGCGGATTCCCTAAAGTTAGGATCGTCGGGGAGGTCGTCGGCCGTGTAACTGAGCGTGACATCAAAGGTGGAGGGCTGACTGCCGAACGGGGTGGAACTGGTTCCAGGAACGGGCGGATCGATTTGCCAGAACGCGTTGATGGCGAGGAAGTCCTTGAACGGATCTGCCAGCGCCCGAACCTCCCCGAACGTGCCGGCCGCTTCGGGCACGGCACCGGGGGCAGCGCTGCCGGATTTCAGAAGACCGCTGGAAGCGATATCGCCCGCTGTGCGGATGAATTTCACGACTTTGTTAGCGGCGTTCTGAACCGTCTTCACGTCGAGGCCAAGCGCGCCGGCGACCTGCCCCGCCGTTGAGGAAACGGTTGTGTCAGGCGACTGCAATTTATTGTAGACCACATACTTGCTTTGCACCTCGTGAAAAAAATCAGTGAAAACCACGGCGATCAGGACCGCATTGTCGGGGATTGTGTACTCAAACGTCCAGGTGAAGACGCCGCGCAACTCCATACTGCCATCAACGGAATCCACATCGGCCGACGTGTACAGGCCCGGCTTGAAGAATCCCGAACTTCCGATGGGACTAACCTCCGCGTGCAGCTGGACGCCGGGGCCCATCTGGTTGTATTCGAGCTCAAAGGAAAAATCCACGGTCTCGCCTTTGATCAGCTTTGCGGTCAACAAGGGCGAATATCCTTTGGGTACAATGTGTAAGCGTTGGACAGGCAAAGGCTTGCTTTCTGCTTTCACCGGCTCGCTTCCATCCGAAGGGTCCAGAACAGCCGCAAACGACCAGGAGTCGGCGTCCGTGTAGACCATCTGATCACCCGACAGCCAGATATACTCCTTTTGTTCCGTGCCGCTGCCGACGTCGTGGATAGCCAGCGATGCGACTCGCAGATCCTCTCGCTCGCCGGATTTGGCATAGCGCCATTCGTTTAACATAAGTTCAATCTTCCCACTCTTTCCGGCGTGGTCGAAAATGATCTCGATCGCGAGGTCGGGCGGACGTTCGTTGGGGCTGCTGGTGCGTAGTTTTGATCCCCCGTGTAAGTGAGAAGTGGTCCCATGAAACTCATCGAAGAACGTATCCACACGGCCGGTTTTTTGCTCTCCCCAAAATACCTTTACGCTTTGGATCCTGGCGCTGGCGTCGCTACGGACAGAGTAGGTAACCACATAGCTTGTCGCCAATATGGTGGTTTCGGCATAGATCATCACGGCCTTGAGTTGGAGCTTTGTGGTCCCCTTGACAATCTTGAACGCCGGCACGGTCATTTCCAATTCCCCTGTCCCGTTCGAGCGGCTTACGTTTGCGAATGCCGAGGCACCCTGCAGGACATCCTTCTCGTTGAACACGCGCAGGGAGAGCAGGGCACTCGACCTCGAACCCAGCGCGTATTTCACCTTGGCGCTGAACCCCTGGGTCGTCTCCTCCTTGAGGACCGTACCTTCCTTCGGCACCTCGTTTGAGAGTATCAGGGAATCGGCGGTGCCGCCTGTTGTGGCCGCCCTGACGGATATTTCCTGCGGACTGTTGGAGGCATCCGGCGAGGAGATTGTGATCTTGCCGATGTTGTTTCCGGACGATAAACCCGCCGGATCGACCGTCACGGTCAGCGTGGCGGAGGCGCCTTGAGCCAGGGAGCCGCTGGCGGGATTCACGATAAGCCAGCCCGAAGCGAGGTCCGCACGACTTGGCGCTGCCGCCCCGCCCGTCGAAAGCTCGGCCTTCCAGTTAAGAGTTCCTATGCCGCTGTTAGACAGGCGGACAGTCTTTTGTTCCGCCACGTCCCCGACGACGCCGAAGTCGAGCGAGGTCGGATCCAGCGTGATCACCGGGCCTGTCACAGGCTTGTAAAAGGTCTTGATCTCGATATCGGGGCCTGTGGATTTTCGAAAAGTTACGGGAGCATAGGCATCGAGAGCGCTGAACTCGCTCTTGGCGCTGCCATCAATCTCGGCTTCGTTGAATTTAGATAACGAAACCGCCGTCATCTGGCAGCTAGACTCCTTGAAGTTGGGAATCGAATAATCACCGGGGGCCGCTATTTTTTGGCTGTCCGAATAGCCATAGCATCCGACGAAACCTCCCGCATTCCACATAGAAACCTGGGGAGCAGGGGAGGATGGGGAGGCCGGGGTATAACTCCACGTCCAGGTGCCCTTGAGTGCCGCCGAAGGAGTGATCGGCGAGTCCAGCACAAGACCTCCAGGGCCTGCCCTCCCAGTGACAGTATTCGGGAAGTTGAGCACCAGGCTCAGGTTCTTGAGCATTATGTTGGGCGAGCAGGAGAACTGCGTACCGTCCACGGATGTCGAGCCAGAGGCGGTTTTGATCGTTTGAGTGATGGGCGACTTGATGCCGCAGCCGTCGTAGGACGTGCCGAAATTCCCGATGGTCAGTTCGTGGCGGTCAAACTGAAAGACTGCCTGACCATGCGTCGGGATTGCCGATAGAGCAAACCACAGAACCGCCAGGATTCCTGTCGGAGAAAAATTGCGAGTGAGTGGCGATAGTAGGGTAGTGTTCATGGTTTCCCTCGACACTCCCGATTAGATGCGGGAAATCCGTTGAATTGCGGTCAAAATGAGGTTGTCCGATAAGCGTTCTTAGCATTCGTCGAGGCTCTTCATTTGCTTGGTTTCGATCCGGATCCGATTTCCGGCCACACGCCGGCGCAGGCGCCAACCATTTCCAGGTCGGCCACAAACGCACGGGCAGTACTTTGACGGCAACCTGGCGTTTCAGATTGGTGTCTTCGGCGAAACACCTCGCCCATCCCGCCTGCGCCGAGCTTTTCGATGATTCGGTAACGCGGGATGGTGTTGCCGATCATGGAGAGTGTCTCCAACGGCTGCTTGCGCACTGCAATCTGAAGCAATTGAAGGTGGCCCCATTATAAGCGGGTGATGTGGCCGCGGGTAGCGGAATTGGCAGCACTTGGTCCGGAGCTTGGCCACACACCGGTCAATTGGACAAATTGGGGGCTAATGGGAAAGGTGAAATCTCCCCTGGCTCCCAAGCAGTCCCTGTTCTGGGAAACCGACAAATAGAGACGGTGACGAAGCGAGGTTCGTGGCGGAACATATACATGACCGTCGGGACGAATACGGTGGGACGGAGCCCGGCCGTAGCCGAGCACGGAATCTTCTCGGTAGCGAGCGGCGGCGCGTTACTGGACCATATCGTCTTCAGCGGTGATCCACTTCGCATCGGGCGACAGCTTCCAGTTAACGTTCACAGGCCGGATCGTAGGGCAGCAGAATGAGGGAGCCGTGCGTCACCCCGCAGAGACCATGCTCTTACCCTGGGGGCAGATGCGAGCGGCACCGCGTACAGGAGCGGACCGAGTACGGGCGTAGGCGCGGATCGGCGGCCGACAGGGGATACGACGGTAGGTGGAGGCGGCTCAGGCAGCGGGTCCTGAACGAGGAGCCGCTGTCCCGGATCTGCTAGAGGAAGAAGCTAAGGATCAAGGCCGAGGATGTGGACCACATCGTGCCGAATGCGCGGGGCGGGAGGGACGATCGGGATAACCTGCGGGCTCTCTGCCACTTGTGCCAAAGCAGGAAGACCGCAGAGGAGGATGGGCGATGGGGACGATAGTGTTCCTACTGCCCGAGGCGGTCGCCATCCTGACATCGAGATAACCCGCATAGCGCGGGCCCGCCAGGTGCTAGGAGCCCACATTGCGGACCCCAGCCCTGCATCCCTGCAAGCGGAGGAGGAAGGAATGCAGTGACTGTGCGCATTATATGCAAGACCGCACCAAAACAAACTGCGAACTAGTTCTGACCGCAATCGCTGCCTCTCACCGTGGCAGGTTTTTATCTATACGACGGTCTTCGGGTGGGTCTACCGGAGAGGCTACGTCGTTCCGGCGAGCGGCCGCGACCTCTCCGGAATGCGAAGGTTCCGGACGGCGTACCTAGATGGGGCAGAAGAACGGGCCTCGTTGGTCTGCCATCCGACGGAGAAGCGGAAGTTCTCGATTGCCGAGCTCCGGCGCATTTGCGGCTTCCCGGACGACTTCGCTCTGACCGGCACCTTCGAACAGCAACGGCTCTCGGCGAACGACGTCTGCAGGCTCGAGAACATGAACCCGATCCAGGGCGGCGACCAGTACGAGAACCCCGACATCACGAGCAATGCCGCAGAGTCGGGTCGAGATCGCACGCTATAGCATCGAAATAAATCAGACTACACGACAACTCTACATCAGGGCAACTGAAATGACTTGGGTGAGTCCAACTGCCGGTCTCAACCCAACTCTGCAATGAGGGGAGTGTGTGCCCCAAAGCCGCATTCGGGGAGGCAGTTCCGGTGTAAAACAGGGCTGCATTTCAGGCGCAGACGTCGAAGTCGACATATGACCCCTTATCGGAATCTCAGGGAGGGCATGTACCGGGGAGGGAAGGCTGCCGGATCAGAAGCCTGACGGGCGAAGAGGCAGCTCATCCTTCCTATCCCTACACGCGCTTGGGGCGGGCGCCCGGTCCGGTTGGAGACCCTTCAGCTGGGGGTCGGCGCCAACGGACGGCGCCATTCCACAGAGAACGGAGCCCTTGCCGCAATCTGTATGGCTGCGGCGAAGTAAATGGATCTCTGCACCGCAGGAGCGTGGAACATCATTATCGGCTTCACCGCTGGTGCTGTTGCGAAGGTCCTGATGCTGGTCGATCTGGCGCGCGGAATCGGCGAGATTCCGGATGAAGAAGAGAGTTACACCCGATTACAGATACTGATGTTATTCTACCAAATCTCGAATGTGGAAGTTTCCCGGAATGCCTACAGCACTGCTCATCCTGTCCGCCCTCCTGCTCTTGACGCCGTCCGCCGGCGCCACGGATCTCCATCAGGTTGCCTTGAAAGCAGGGGTTTCTCGCATCGACATCACGCCCGAGGTTCTGGTGGCGCTCGACGGGTACCAGGATCCTGAAAACAGGATTTCCGAGGGGATTCACGATCGTTTGTACGCACGGATCTTTGCGTTCCAGGGCGGGCCCAGAAAGATCGTTCTGGTCTCATGCGATATTACCTCCTTCATGTTCGCGCAGTACTTTCAGGACATCCTGCAGAATAAGTTCAGTCTGCGGCCGGATGAGCTTTTCCTTTGCGCCACCCACACCCACAGCGCGCCTCATCTCTCGCTCAACAGGACTTATCCCCATCCGAACAACTTCGCATACACCGCCATTCTGCGCGCCAGGCTCGTCGAAGGCGTCGCCGTAGCCTTGAAGGCGCTCGCGCCTGCGCGCATTGCATTAGGCCGCGGCCGGTCCTCCGTCGGCGTCAACAGGCGCAAGACGATGCCTGACGGCGAAATCCACATGGCGCCGAATCCCGAGGGACCCTCGGATCCGGAGGTCCTGGCACTGGCGATAACAAACCGGGATGGCCGCCCAGTGGGGGCGCTGTTCAACTACGCGTGCCATTCCAGGTCACTCCGGGGATCCAACAGGCTGATAACCGGCGACGTTTTCGGTTTATCCCAACAGTACGTCGAGAGGGCATTCCGCGGAAACTTCGTCGCCGGAGCCTTTGCAGGCGCGTCTGGGGATATCGATCCTGAATATGTCGTGGACGGCTTCGGTGGCGGACCCGAAAATTCGCAGGAGCAACCGGTACGGCTCGGCAACCTGCTGGGGGAAACGGTACTCCGCGCGATCGGACAGGCCACAGCCTTGAATGAAAGCCGCGGGATTCGGTCGGCCAGCGAGCGTGTGATGCTGCCGGGAAAAACCGCAGGAAACGCGAGACCTGTGCAGGTGATCGCCGCAAGACTCGGCGACGTGGCTTTTCTTGGTCTCGATTGCGAAGCACTGGTTGAGGTGGGTCTGGCGATCAAAGCTTCATCTCCGTTCCGAAACACGTTTATATTGACGGTTTGCAACGGGTGGTCGGGTTATCTGCCCCCAGGACAGCGCTACGTGGAGGGTGGCTACGAAGTCAATCGTTCCGGATTCGGCCCGGGTGCGGCGGACGAGCTGGTACAACGCTGCGTCCGGCTTCTCGAGAGCCTGCGCTGAATTTTCCGGCCACAACACGTCAGCGGGGATTCCGCGGCCGCTAGGGCTTGATCAGCTGCTCTGTACGTTCGTCGTCACGCAATTTCAGCGATGTCTTCGCCCGATCAGCCTGCAGGATCGTATGTGTCGTGTCCGTTTCGCCGAGCAGCATGAGCCCTGAAGCATGATCGGATGTCGTCAATTTGACGCGTGGCTTGCCGTCGGCAGTAATCAGCCCGAAGATGACCGTCTCCGGGTAACCGGTTGTCCCATCTGGCATTTTGTATGTCGCATTCGCCGGCTCAACCTTAAGCTGCGCACGCAGCCGGCCGTTGCCGTCTACGATTTCGATGCCTTGCCCCCGGAGGATTTTGTCGTCTGCTGCATTCACCGGGCTCAACCGGGTGAGCTGGAATACGAGTAACCCCAAATTTAAAAGTGTGAGAATCAGCAGCAGACGCTGGATCTTCATAGCGTTTTCTCCCGGGTTGACATCGAGCGGCGAGCCAATGCCTTTCCGCTAATGATAGACACATCTGTTGGCCTGCCACAATGCCGAACCGGGAAGCCGAATGGATGCAGAATTCCCTTTCGTGGCGTCCCTTCGGCGCAGGCTGCCGGTTGCCATCTGATTTTCACGGCTGTTGCCGTGGGGATCGATTGCGATCGCCGCCGGGATTCGGGTGAGTCCTTGCCCCGCGGTTCGCAATTCAGTGCGGCCTCGAATCCATAGCGTACCTCTCCTCGTCCTGCTCGAAATCGGGTTTCCCCAACCTCATCGCCGGAACTTCGGGGGTGTTCCCAAGAGACAGGCAAAGATTCCCGCCTGAACGCGATGAGGTTGACGGAAAGACCGGGTGTAGTTTGGTTTTCGCAGCTTCTTCACAGCATATGCCGCCTCGGTATTGGCGGGATCGAGCAGGAAAGCGCTTTCGTAAGACATGGTAGCCGGCACCGTGTCGCCCGTGCCAGCGTATGCCTTTCCCTGCTCCGTATGCACATCAGGCGAAGTCGGATAGGCTTCGGCATTCAGTTTGTGGTCTCCGACTGCGTCGGCTGCCCGAGCAGTTCCTTCCTGTAGAAAGCTCATGAACGCATGCTGGAGTCCGATTCGTCACTTCACGGCCGTGCCGCGCACGGCGATTGTGCCCATCTGGTACCAGCCATCCGGCCGACGCCCTTCAATCGCCAACCGGACGTGGGGCCTTCGGGTACGCGGCTCGACGATCGCGATTTCCAGATCGTATTGTCCTTCGGGCATGTCGACTGGAAGGGAGACTGCGCTGTCGTAGATCACATCCCCAGGCAACCACCCGCGAATATCGGCATCGGTAACAAGGAGCTCGGTGCGCTGCGCGTTTTTCAGCCGGATGGCGAGCGGCCACTCGTGGTATGCCGGCGCAACTCCCTTATTCTCCCACCAGGAGCGGAAGACCAGTTTGCCATGAGGCCGGATTTCGGCCGGGCAGGTGAATTTGCGCAGCACGAAACGGTATCCCATTTTCTTGAGCCATTCGTCGACAAGCGGGCGCCACTCTTCAGGGACGGCGCTGCTCTTGGCATTGAAGGTACTGACGTGCCATTTTAGCGACTGGTCGAAGATGTACTTGACGATTTCGGAGGTATAACCCTGCTTCTGTTTCCAGCTTCCGAATGTGCCGCAGATCTCGTGGGCGATCGGAGCCTTTTTCCAGGCCTCCGACATCCCGGAGCGGACGATTTCCTGCGGATAGAGATCGTACATGTGACTCCAGTCGCCCATCTGGGCGCGCCAGAACCCCATGTCGCCGATGCAGTCGCCGCGCCAGCCGAGGTGACGCATCGACGGGCCCTCGCCGTTGTTCGTCCCGTCGGGCCAGAAAGCGGCAATAGGCGTACCGCGTACCAGCAGGCCCGGCTCGGGCGCGTCTCCGTTCAGCGGCTGGAAGATCAAGTGGGTTCTCTTGAAATTGTCGAGATACGCGTTGAGCAGGGCGATTCGCGTTCCATCGCTCAATCTGTGGCTGCCGTCCCCTTCCCCCCAGAAGCCGAGGATGGAGATATCGACCCACTCCAGGTCCGGGTGTCCGTCGTAGCGCTGGCCGAGCGCACGAATCATCCCGCCAAAGTACTTCACATAATTCGGATTTTCAGGATCGGTGCGCCACTTGTCGCTGGCGAGCTTCGGCTCCGGCCCCATCCGCTTGCGGTACCAGTCCGGGACATCCTCGTTATCGCCCCCGCCGTAGGGAGCGATCCTCAGGCAAAGCGTCTGACCGCGTTCAGCCGCGGTCTTGAGAGCCTTGTCGAGCATCGCCCAGTTGTATTCCTCCAGCTGTGGCTCGACATATCGCCAATAGACGCGGAAGTATGCGGTCGTCGTCGCAGGGTGATCGGGATTGGTCAGGTCACCGTCGAACTTCTGATATTCGATCGGATGCCCCTCCGTCCATTCGATACCGGGATTCAGATCATCACCGTTGAAGCGCTGGAATGTGTGAAAGCCGATTCCAGGGTTGTTGAGAACATCATGGATCTCTTTCGGGCGAACGACCAGGTAGTCGGCGGGGGGCTTGGGGATGCCCTGGCCGATCGCGGGTAAAACGCTCGTGGTTAGCAGAAAAAGCAGCGACATCAGCTTGCACATGCGGGATTCTCCTGATGATGACAGGACCAGCGTAATTCTCCGGGTAGCGGAGGTCAAGATATGTCGATGATCGTCCTTCGCAAGGGAGCGGTTGCCCCTGGGGACACAATCAGGCAGGCGCAGGCGAACGACGAAGGCCTGACAGTGCTGGATATCGTGAACCTGTACACGTCGTACGCCCCGTGCCAGGAACTCCTGCGCCGAGCTGCCGCCCTGCCAGCGCTTCGGGACGCCAGGAAACGAAACCTCGGAAAACAGCTACTTCGCACCGGTGGATGAACCGTCGAAGAACGCCATTTCCCCCAGCCCGAACTTTACACCTTCCACATCGCGGCATGGCTGCGGCGGTCGATTGGCGCTCCATCAGGGCAAGCCCCTTCTAGAACGAGTCAAACTGGCAAGCGCTCTGCAGGCAATACCACAACCGAAAGACCGCCTCAACTCAGGGCGGGTGGGGGTAGATGAGAGAGTATCTCCACAGACCTGGAAGTTGCGCCTGCAGGCCAGGAGGATCGATATTCCTGAGTTCATGGCGAGAAGGTTCGGACTCCTGATTTTTACCTGTAACTATAGGTAGCGGATAGTGCGGCGCGTAGGCGGCTCACTGGATTAACGGTTGTGGGCTTTCGACTCCACGTTAACTTGCGCTTGCGTTCATTCAAACGACTCTATCGAAACGGCTCCGGACCGGTCTCCTGCTACACCTGCCGGAGCCCCTCCGATAGAGATCTGCCGTCTATGGGGAACCGACCTGTCGCAAGCACCTCGAGATCCCCGTAAGTGCCGCTGATTCAGCTGCCCACGGCTTCATCAGCCGATTAACATGGCGACAACATCAGGTGCGTCAGGTTCAATTCTGCGAATTGCCAGTGGAGGCATTCTCTATGATCGACACGACCCTTGCGCACTGCCAAATCCTTGAAAAACTCAGTAACCGCGAAATGACGTAGAATCTCTCAACATGTGACAAGGTGAAACGTTTCTGGAGTGTTGAGCGTATAAATCGGATAAGACCTAAGTCAGATAAAGAGGCCTGCTGAATGGCTCCGTCGCTTGCTTGATAATTCTTTGGAATCTCTCGGAAAAGGAGCGCTGAAATGAAAAACAGATGCCTAGTTGAATTCATCCTGTTTTTAACAATCGCACCGGGACTTTCCAACGCTGAAACTATCTACAGCAGTTTCTTGCCTGGAAAGACTTACCAATGCTGTGTTGGACAATTTGTCAGTGGCCCTACTGCTGCCATTGCTGGAAAACTGATTGGGCAAAGAAAAATAGCCGCAGCTTTCACACCCATTCATAACTATATCCTTGCTCAAATTGAGGTGGCCTTTTATTTCCCCAATGGACCAAACACAAGCCGGTTCAACCTCAGTTTGAGTCAAGACGCCGGGGGCGTGCCCGGAGCAACAATTGAGTCATGGGGTGGGCTTACCGCTCCTCCACAATATGGCGGAACATCCTCCATCGTGCAAACGGTGGTCTCGTTGCCAAACGTTCAGCTCTCAACTGGAAGTCAGTACTGGATTGTGGCCTCTCCGGCCGACTCCAATACTTACGTCGTCTGGAATTTGAATGCCTCGGACAGAACTGGTCCGGGCGGTAGAGTTGCAGAAAACTCTGGCTCCGCCTGGATCGTAGTCGATCTGCCCTTCGACAACCTTGCATTTGAGGTTCAAGGATCGCCAGAATATCCTTTCATTGGCTATTTCCCCCAGGTAGCAGCTGGAGGCGGCTACACCACATTATTTACAATAACTAACACGGGCTCAACTACAGCATCGGGTAGTCTTCTATTGACTGATCCGCAAGGGAATCCTCTATCCGTAAACGGAGCGTTAGTCGATTCATCAGGAATCGCACAGCCTGCATTGAGTGGACATGCCTTTTCTTTTGCGGTTCCCGCTGGAGGAACTATTTTCTTATCTACTGGTCTGGCTGCAGAGGACCCGATAAAAACCGGTTGGGGGCAACTGGAAAGTACAGGAGGATTACTAACCGGAGTGGCAACCTATGAGTATCTGGTCGGTTCGACGGTGCAGACAATCGTGGGCGTGTTGCAGTCGCAAACGCTGCAATACGCAACGATTCCTGTAGATTATGACAGCAGTCAAAGTAAGCAGATCTCCTACGCCATTGCCAACCCAAGCAGCCAAACGATTGCCATTAAATTGGCTCTTGTGGGACAAGACGGGACGGTCGTTGATGACACCGTCGCCGTAACACTCGGTCCGGGAGAGCAGATTGCACGGTACTTGTGGCAGGAGATGGCTCGCACGAACTTCAAAGGTTCTCTGGTCCTCCGGGGTCAGGCGGGCGCGAGCTTTATCGCAGTAGCACTGCTTGATAAGCAGGGCCTCTCTACTGTGGTCCCGCTTATTGCAGGAAAGGCATCGAGCGTGCCGGATTAAGTAGGGTGTTTTAGGTAGGGTCGGAAGTATTCGGGATCCGCGCCCGATGCCCGACGCTAGTGCAGACACTCACACACTGCCCCGTCCGGTCTGCTAATTCCGGATAGCCCTGTTACGCAATTGTCAATGAGTCCCGTTCTCGCAGGTAAACCTTTCGCCGGCAGACGCGTCCCAGCCCGGTGTGATTGGGGAACGCAAGGACGTTTCTGACCAACATTTTAATGGCGCCGCCTTCCCCGGCGCGGAGCGCTGCCTCATCTTGCGCTTTCCAGGAGCGTGCGTGATCACGCTGCGCAATGGGGGACACCCACCTTGGATCCAAAACGCTGCGGCGTTTCAGGAATTGGACCTTATGATCTCGGACCTCGCAATCACGGAAATCATATCGGCGATATCGTGCCGACGTCGCGAGGGGGCACTTCCGGCATCATCATGTGCACGCCTCCACCAGCGAATCCTGGCGGACGTTGAGAGCGGGTTCTACATCAAGAATGACCTCGTGCCGGAGGTGCATCGTGAAGCCGAACGTTTGTTGCTGGCTATTGAAAATGTTGCTTTGCGTGCCGCGGATGCTCTTCATCTGGCGCTTGCCAGCCTGATCAGCCCACTTTGAGGGCTCCGCGACCGGTAAATTCTCCGGCTCTGCCGGAGGATACTTACTGTGCGGTCCTGGCCAAGCCCCTCGCCAGCCGAATGGCAAACAGCGCGCCCGCGATCACATCAAACGCGAGGCAGAACCCGGGCCACCAGGCGGGCACGCCGGGGTTATCTATAAAGACATGGTGAACAAAATCAAACATCCCGTGCCCGGCCAGGGCGGCGGCAACCAGCCTGAGGTTTCTCCTGAATCCGAGTACTGCCACCAGGGAAAAGCCGCACAATACTGCGATTTCCAGTCCGAGAGTGCGGTTGCCGGCTCCCATCACCGCGAACAAAACATAGTAGGAGGCGACAACGATCAGCACGGTTGGATAGAATGCCCGCCCGCGCTCCAATCCGGTCACGGCGGCAAATCCAACAACGGCCAATCCCAGCACTGCACCCACCAGATATTCCATGTGGTTATCTCCCGCCCGATCCGCGATGCGATCCAGATTCTACGACGAACGTCCTAAAGGAGATTATACAGTTCCCGGAGCGGGCATCAGGATCAGTCGCCAGATAAACAAGGTACCTCACGGCCAGAAACGAGCAGGCAGGCGCCCTGCATTTTACTATCCTGTCGCACAGGCCTCAAAAAGGAACCAGACAAGCTGCATCCTATAGGATGCAACGGAGTAAGATCCTGGCGGGATTTCCGGCAGGCCTGACAGGCACGAAGGAGCGGGCCCTTCTGCGGCGAGGACATCATGAGACGAACAATGGACGCTTCCCTGGGAGTTGTCGCCATTTTCGCCGGCGGCGCGGCGGCGCTTCCGGATACCCGGCATTCTGGCCGGCGGGACCGTCGCGGGATTCGGTGCCCGGGCCAGCCGGAAAGCATCGCCTTTGCAGCCTCGATGCGGCCGCCGTCCCAGCGCGCGAAACGGATCTTCCCGGGCTGAGCCCGTTCGAGTCACAGCGCACGGCTGCACGCGTCGCAGGATTTGTTTTTCCGATCTCGTTCATCACTGTGGTTGCGGTTAATTTCGGCATCTTCGCGCGCCTCATCGTCAGCGGCGATCCGACGAAAACCGCGCAAAACATCCTCGCGAACGAAACACTATTTCGTATCGGCATCGCGGGCTGCATAGCGATCTCCACGACCCTGGAATTGCGCACCGGAGAGCTCCCCCCGAAGCCCCCCGCGGATAGGAAGCTTGAGCCGCCTCTAATGGGTCGGCATCTCCTCGGTTTCATCCCTTCGAGCTTCGATTATGTCAACTTATGTCGATTTGGAGCCCGCTTGGCTTCGTCGAGTGCGGATTTTACAGGCTTCGTCGGAAGGAAGGTTTCGATCGGGTTGCGCGGCGACGCTTTGTTGTTCACTTGCGGAAATTCCGGGCGTTGCGGCCCGGGCGACCCTCCACGTCGACCTGGATGCTCATCCGTGACCTTGATGTCCTTCAGGAGCCGACCCCTGAATTTTCTTTTCACGGGTCGGATTTTTGTCCGGCCGCGGATCTTCAGAGCCGGTAAGCCAGGCCCAAAAGAGGCCGGTTCCCGTTCCTCCTGCCCGGGACGCGCAACGCGATCGAACCCGGCGGCCAAGGCTGCGCGCGGCTGCCTCCGGCTGATTATTGAAACCCCTGGGTATGGAAGCACATCTGAATCTTCCGCTTTGATCTCCAGTTTGCTCGTCGCCTGGTAGAGGTGTAGACCGCGGAGGCCGGCGTCTGCGAAACCGATGCAATGTATCGCTGTCGCGATCTTGAGGAGCTGTGCTCATTCCTCGCCTACGGCGTTCCCCATCCGCTCTCGTGATCTGAAGCTCGGTTAGAAGTTGATCCGGGCACCTAACTGGATCGTGCGCCCGCCGCCGTACTTATCGAATACCCGCCCGAACCGGTCCGGGTCTCCGATATCTGTCTCAGGATCGCTGATCCACGTACGGTTGAAGAGGTTGGTAATATCTGCGCGCAGCTCGAAGTTCGCGCCCTCGCCGATAAACCGCAGCCGGGTCCGTTTGATCATCGAAAAGGACTCGCCACCGCGCGCGAAGCCTCTGAGATTCGGCTCCCGGCGTACGCCGTTGCCGAGGCGTGTGGCGACGTTAAACTCCGTAACCGGAACCGCACCCCAGGCGTTGATGTTGAGGTATGGAGTCCCGGCTCCCCGGTCCGGATCCGACGGCTTCGAGCCGATGATCTGCTGGTCTCTCGACAGCAGCGTGTCGACATAATAGCCGTTGTTGAAGAGCGCTCCGGTATCCGGTCCGGCGCTGTTGCCGATGCTGATCGGTGAGCCCGAGCAGTAGTTCTGGATGGCACTTACGGTCCAGCCGCCGAGAACGTAGCTCAGAGGGCCGTTTCGCAGCCAGCGGCCCTCAGGTCCGAAAGGCAGATCGTAAATCCACGTGATCCGCAGGTCATGCGGGACGTTGAGGCTGGTGATGGAGTAGTCGAGCGCGCGATTATAAATGCTCTGCCCGTAACCACCGTAGTAGCCGAGAACGTCATCCGTGGTGGCAAGGGCTTTTGAGAAGGTGTAGGCGAGCAGGAAGCTCAACCCATGCGCCGAACGCTTCGTCGCCGTCACCTGCAGCGAGTGATAGTTCGACCAGCCGCCGTTGCTGCGATGGGAATTCACACCGCGGTACTGGGGGAATTCCCGCAACGACTGGCCGACCGTCCCGGAGAAGCTGGGGTAGGGCTTCTGGAACTCAGGATGCAGATCGATATGCTCGACCAGGGCGTTGCCGAGTGAAAGATACTTCGGATCAAGCTGATCCCGGTTGAACTTGTAGCCGTCGTTCAGACGCGTCCCCTTCGTCCCCACGTAGTTTGCTTCCAGCCTCGTGGCCCACGGCAGCTCCATCTGGACGCCGAAGTTCCAGTTGTGGACTTTCGGCATCTTGCGAGTCTCCGGGGGATAATAGGGTATAGAATTGTCGTTAAGCTGGGTCGGATCGTAGTTCGGCAGCGCCGCCGGGTATTGGGGATAGGGCGTATCCCAATAGTACGCCGGATCGTCGCCGCGTCCGGGGCGTCCCGTCTTCGAAACAATATTGTTGGTACCATCAAACCCCGCCCACCACCCGAAGGCCCAGCCGTCGAGCAGAGGCGGGGCGTAGTTGATGCCGTATCCGCCGCGCAGCACAATGGTGTTGCCTGCGGAGTAGGCAAATCCCAGCCGCGGCGCAACCTGGCCGTAGTAAATATCCGCCCAGGCCGTTTTGCCGTTGCACTGCGCACAATCGCCCAGGAAGACGAGGGCCCCCGGATAGTTGTCTGCGCCGGGATTGGGCATCGTGGGATCCAGCCCGGACATCATGTTGTTCGGATTGGTGTACGACGTCGGGATGTCCCAGCGGAGACCCAGACTCAGGGTCAGGTTGTCGTTGATCTTCCAGTTATCGTGGACGTAGAAGGCGGTTGTTCGGCTCCTGACGGCATAGGTTATACCATGGATATCGACTTCGGAGTTTCGTACGGCGCCGAGTATGAAACTCGAGAAAGCAAAACCCGTACTCTGATTGAAGCCAGGCAGAGCCGTCTGGTTGGAATTGAAGGTGTAGGTCCCGGGTGTGTCGCTGAGTTGGGAATTGATGTAATACCGCCGGTGCTCTATCCCGAACCGGAAGCTGTGCTTGGATTTTATCCAAGTCAGGTCGTTCTGGACGATGTTGCTTCCGTTGGGTTTCCTATACCCGCTTGTCTGATTCCCCCACCACAGATAACTGCCGCTCAGGGTGTTGTTCTCGCCGCGAAAAACAAGTTCCGGGAAAGTCGCTCCACCCACATTTTGAAATCCCAGCTCCGACGCCCAGTTTTTTCCGACAAGGAAACTGTTGGAGACGATGTTGTTGCTGATCCTGTTATAGCCGTAGCCCAAATGGTTCAGCATGGTCGGACTGATCGACCAGTCCTCGGCGACACGGACGATCTGGCCGGGTGTCCTCTGGATCACGTCGCCCGCGGCAGGTGTATTGGGTATCTTCCCGGGAAGGGAGTAATTGTTGAAGCCGTATCCGTAGCGGTACCGGTCGTTCTCCGTGAAAGAACCGGAGATCTTGTGCTTCTGGCTGATCACCTGGTCTATCTTGATGCTGGAGTTCTTGATGTGCAGCTCAGGAACGCCGGTGGAGATGCGCGGTGTGTTCAGCCGCAGCGTCTCCCCCCCAACCAGACCCAACCTCGGGAAAGTAGGGTCCGGCAGGGCGTATGCCGGATTGAGGATCTTCTTCGTGACCGCGCTGAACCGGTTTGCCGGGATGATGTTGCCCGGGAACGGGTCCCGGATCCACGTCCCGTCCGCCAGCAGCCTGGTCGATAGCGGATCGTAGATCTGCCCGAACCGGACCTCCCGGCCCAGGGCATCCGTGCCGACGACGCTGCCGGATCTCGCGTCCTCCGTGAATTTTGGATCGAAGAGCCGGGAGAAATCCCCCTGCTTCATCTGAGCCGTAGGCGAGCTCTGGTAGCTCGAACCGGGAACGTAGTCCGCCTGCTTGTTCTGTAGGATCGTTTGTGGCGGAACAGTGCGGAACAACTACGGGCGGTTCAGGTCGTAAATGATTCTCAAGCCGTCGAGGGTGAGCCAGGGGGCGACGATTCGGAAGATCGTGGTCTCGCGGGCGATGATCTCCGCCAAGCTACCCGTGGCGACAACCTTCATCGTCGGCCCAAGCTCAGCGCGGAAGCGGGCGACCATACCCTCAACAAGGCCTACATAACCGAAGAGGAGACCCGACTGCAGCGAGTGGACGGTGTTCCTCCCGATCACCGACGGAGGCCGCTGCAGGTCGACTCGAGGCAGCTTCGCAGCCCTCTGGAACAGTGCATCCGCCGCGATCCCGATCCCAGGCGCGATAGCGCCACCGAGGTAATCCCCTTCCGCGGAGATCGCATCGAATGCAGTAGCCGTGCCGAAGTCCACGACGCACGCGGGTACGCCATAGAGGGCACGGACGGCTGCCGCATCGGCCACGCGGTCGGCGCCAACCTGCCTGGGATCTTCGTACTTGAGCCGCACTCCGGTTTTGACGCCGGCATCCAGTATGAGCGGATCACGCCCGAAGTAGTCGTGGCAGACCCGTTCGAATGTTCCGGTCAATGGCGGCACGACGGACGCTATCACCGCACCCTCCACGTCCGCTGGGATTCGCCCCTGGTGCCGGAAGAGTTGGGTGATCGTGATTCCGTATTCGTCGGGCATGCGCTCATGGTCTGTCGCCAGCCTCCAGCGCGGACCCAACGTGTCACCGTCGTACAGTCCCAGGGTAATGTTCGTGTTCCCGATATCGATTGCGAGCAGCATACGCCTCCGAGCGCCGAAAACGGCTCGCGACAGCCATGGGCCGCCGCGGGAATTCACAGCAATAGGTTGTCTATTAGCCTCGTCCTCCCAATCGTCACCGCAAGAGACAGCAGGACACGATCCTGTACCTGGCTGAGTTCGACCAGAGCCTCCGGATCCGCTGCCGAGACATAGTCCTCGTGAACGAGCGGTTCAGCGGCGATCAGTGCGCGCATAGCAGTGCGGAGCACCTCCGCATCGCGCTCGCCTGCCTCGTATCTTGCGCGCGCTGCGCTCAAGGCACGGTACAGGACAGTCGCAGCCCGCCGTTCCGCAGTCGTGAGATACGTGTTGCGGCTGCTCATCGCAAGCCCATCGGGCTCCCGGACCGTCGCACAAACAACGATTTCAGCGGGAAAATTCAGGTCCTCTACGATGCGCCGAATTACAGTCACCTGCTGCGCATCTTTCTGGCCAAAATAGGCCCGATCGGGAGCAAACACGTTGAGCAGCTTAGCCACCACGGTGGAGACTCCTCGAAAGTGACCAGGCCTGCACGTCCCTTCCAGCGGGATTGAAAGCTGTTCGACAGACACAGAGGTCTGGAATCCAGGCGGGTAGACCGTCTCCGGCGATGGAGTCCAGACAAGGTCCGCTCCCGCCTGCTCGAGCAGGTCGAGATCTCGTTCGAGGTCCCGCGGGTAAGTCGCCAGGTCCTCGCCGGGCCCGAATTGGGTCGGGTTGACGAAAATGCTGACGCCCACATGATCGCACTCAGCTCTCGCGCGAGCGACGAGCGAAAGGTGACCGCGGTGCAGGGCGCCCATTGTAGGAACCAGTCCGAAGGTTCCGGCGAGAGACTTGCGCAGAGTCCGCAACTCGTTCAGTTCTGACGTCACTTTCATGGATAGGTCGGTCACTCTCCGGAGAGCACGACAGCGGCCCGGACAAGCCGCCACAAGGTTTCATTTACGGGGGTTGGGATCTTCAACCTCTGGCCCTCCCGAACCACGGCTCCGTTAATCGCATCGCATTCGGTTGGCGCGCCCCGGAGAACATCCTGTAGCATGGAAGACAGGTTCCCTGCGGTTCGCCTCGCGACCTCGCGCGTGTGCCCGGCGGGATCGTCAAAGGGCAGCGCGATCCCCTTCGCGCGCGCTACTGCCGCGCACTCAGCAGCGGCTCGCCCCATGAGTGCGTCGGCATCGGGGCGAGCAAGCAATTCGCCGTTGGGAACGCGAAGCAGGGCGGTCAGTGCATTAATTCCGCAGTTCGCCACGAGCTTCCCCCAGATGAGCCCTTCGACGTCCTGGTCGCTGCAGCGGTGCGCATCGAAACCGGCTCGCCGAAGCAGATCGATAGCCCATTCAGGGGCTGCGGCATGTGTCGGGCCATCACCTCCAGGCCGGATATGCCCTGGACCGACGAGTGAGGCTCCGGCAGCAGTAATCCCAGCGTGCGCCGCCGACCCCAGAACCTCACGATTGCCCAAGCCGTTCTGGAGAGTGAGCGCAATACCTTCCGGGGAGAGCAGCCGACCCAGATGAGGGGCGACTGCCTGATTCTGCCAGGTCTTTACGAGTACGAGGACAAGTTCCGCGGGCTCAATCGGTTCCCCAAGCCGCGCCGCGTTCACGCGCAAGGGTGCAGCGGAAGCCCCTGCCATTCGAACGCCCCGCGCCCGGATCGTGTCGATCGCGTCCGCCCATGTCCCTACCATCGTCACGCTGGCGACAGGCGCGAGCCGCGCCCCGAACAGACAAGCCATCGCCCCGGTACCACAGATAATCACGCGCATCGGACCCTTCTGCTTGGTTCTAGGTTCAGGATCGTCTCGTTACCTCACTCGTCGAAGTCTTCCTTTCGACGCCCGCAGTTGTTTGAGCAATGCAGCGAAATCATCATCCTCCATGGTGGGCGAATGTTCCCGAGCGGGAAAGCGGCGGACTGCGACGTCTCCTATGTAGCCTTTAAACGCTTCGGTCATTCGGGAGTGCAGGTCTTCGTACTTCCGGACAAATCGCGGCGTGAAACGGTCAAACAGTCCCAGGAGGTCATGGGTAACCAGCACCTGTCCATCGCAGGCGCCACCCGCCCCGATCCCGATCACCGGGATTTCGACACGGTCGCGGACGAGTTGGGCGACACGGTCGGGCACAGCCTCGAGCACCAGCGCGTAGCAGCCTGCCTGCTGCAGGATGTCCGCGTCTTCCACGAGGCGAAGGGCGGCACTGGTCGATCGGGCCTGAATCTTCCAGCCTCCGAGCCGGCGAACGCTCTGAGGAGTCAGCCCGAGGTGCCCCATGACCGGAATGCCTGCAGAGCAGATCGCCTCGATGGCAGCAGCGCGCTCCCGCCCCCCTTCCAGCTTGACAGCGTCCATTCCGGCCTCCTGAAGAAAACGGCCGGCGTTGTGGACCGCTTCAGAATCCGAGCACTGGTACGACATGAAAGGCATGTCGCCGACGAGGTGGGCCCTCACTGCGCCGCGGGCGACGGCCTTACAGTGGTGCAGCATGTCTTCCATGGTCACCGGAAGGGTTGTCTCATATCCGAGTACGACCATCCCGAGCGAATCGCCCACGAGGATCGCGTCGATCCCTGCGCGGTCCAACGCAAGAGCTGTCGGATAGTCGTATGCCGTGAGCATGGTGATCGGCTCGCAACGCTCCTTCTTTGACTGCAGGTATTGAATCGTGACTTTGGTCGCGGCGGGTGTGCGAAGTGCGGACATGGGCTATCTTCTCCTCGGAGTAAGATGCCGCTGAAGAGCAGACACCGATTAATGAAAACCGTCCCGGTCCGGAAAAGGGATCCAGGCGGCCGAAAGGATTATCCACCGCCGGCGCACCGAGGTCAACCGGTCACTAAAAGGCTCGTTTCATTGATGATTTCGCCCCACTCCTCGGTGGAACGTACCATAAAACGATCTCTAAAGCAGTTCCGCACAAAACAGAGACTCCTCGGACCCCGCCCTCGAGCTGTCTGTTGACTGGCTATTTACTGCGAAAGCCCGGTTGATGGTCGAGAGGAAGAGCCGAACGGATACTATGTGCTTATCGCCGCCATGGTCGACCTTTTCAAGAACCATTTCGCCCGTCTTGGAAGGTGCGTTTTTCGCATGTTTGCCCAGCTCGACAAAGATCAGATGGCCGCTCCCCTCTGCGGATTGCCACAGTTCCTGGAGTCTCCGATGCAGCAACCGGTTGGCGCCGTTTTTGACAAACACGATCTCCCGGATCAAATTCCACACTCGAACCTGATGAGGAGAGAGCCGATCGGTGCGGATAGCCGCCAGAGTTTCGGGAATTTCGGGAGTCACCGTCAGCAACGAAACCGCGAAAATCATCCTCGATAAGATCGATCGGTGTGCCATGGGGCCTTTCCTTCCGCGGCCTTGTCCTGCCGCGTTCGGCCCCTAATGCGCAGATCGTTCGGAAAGGGGAACATGTCGTCGATCTTCAATAGCTCGCACCGCCGTGGTAAGGCCCAGGGACATGGAGAGCCGAGCGGGTAGGGTGATCATTCCCTGCGGGGAGGAGAGTCGGAAGATGGGTGTATAATTGCGGACAATTCGGGATCAGCTTCTCACCAACTTGGGATTGCCGAGATGCCATCCCCGCACGAAGTCACTCATCTGCTCCAGGCCTGGTGCGGCGGCGACCAGGCGGCCCTGGATAAGCTCGTCCCTCTGGTTTATGACGAACTGCACAGGCTGGCCCACATCTACATGGTGCGCGAGCGGCCGGGCCACACGCTGCAGACCAGTGCCCTGGTCAATGAGGCCTATCTCCGGCTCATCGATGCCAACCAGGTTCAGTGGCAGGACCGCACCCACTTTTTTGCCATCTCGGCCAATGTGATGCGCCGCATCCTGGTGCAATTTGCGCGCTCGCGCGGTTCCCGGAAGCGGGGCGGCGGCGCCGGGCAAGTGGACCTCGACGAAGCGCTCATTCCGTCGCCGGAACGCGATGCCGACCTGATGGCGCTGGACGACGCGCTGACTGCGCTGGCCGCGATCGATCCGCGGGAAGGGAGGGTGGTGGAGCTGCGTTTTTTCGGCGGAATGAGCGTGGACGAGACCGCGGAGGTCCTGCACTCTCGGGCATGATGGTGAAGCGGGATTGGAATCATGCGAAGGCGTGGTTGCTGCAGGAGTTGAAACGAGGGGCGCGCGGATGAGTATCGATCGGTGGCAGCGGGTCAAGGAGATCTACAACTCGGCCCTGGATCTCGAGCCGGGAGGGCGCGAGGCCTACCTGCGAGAGGCCTGCGGGGGAGACCAGTCCCTGCGGCAAGAGGTCGAGGCTCTGCTGGCCAACCTGCCGGAGGCCGAGGGATTCATGAAGGATCCCGCAATGGAAGTGGCGGCCCGAGGTCTGGCGAAAGACCAGGAAAACGCGCTGGCGGGAGAGCTGGCGGGCCGCACCGTTTCGCATTACCGCATCATCGAAAAGATCGGCCAGGGGGGCATGGGAGAGGTATTCCTTGCCGAGGACACCTCCCTGCATCGCAAAGTCGCGCTGAAATTCCTGCCGCCGGAAATGCAGCGGGATCCCGTCGCCCGAAAGCGCTTCCTGCGGGAAGCCCATTCGGCCGCTGCGCTGGACAATCCCTACATCTGCAGCATCCATGAAGCCGGCGCGTTCGAAGGCAAGGACTTCATTGTAATGGAGTACGTGGACGGTCAAACACTGATGGACAAGCTCCGTCGCCATCTGCCGCTGAAGCAGGTCCTGCAGATCGCCACAGAGGTTGCGGAGGCGCTGGAGGCGGCGCACGGGAAGGGGATCATCCACCGGGACCTGAAGCCCGCGAACATCATGCTGGCGCAGACAGGTCATGCCAAGGTGATGGACTTCGGGCTGGCCAAGCAGTTGATTCCGCCCGGAGGAATCGGCAGCCAGGAAGAGTCGGTGACGGCGCTGACCCGAAGCGGGATGACGCTGGGGACTTTGGCCTACATGTCGCCGGAACAGTTACGGGGGGCGACCGTCGACGCCCGGTCGGACATTTTCTCGTTTGGCGTCGTTCTCTACGAGATGCTGGCCGGTGTTCATCCCTTCAAGAAGGAGACGGGGATGGACACAGCTGGCGCGATCCTCAACTCGGCGCCTCAGCCTGTTGGAGAGCTTCGCGCGGATACTCCCGCTCTGATCCAGCACATTGTGAGGAAGATGCTCGCCAAAGATCCGCAGGATCGGTATTCATCGATGCACGATGTAAAGACCGACCTGAAGGAGTTGATGGAGGAGTCGAATCGGCCGGCACCGGGGTTACGTCGAGGGCTTAAACCTATGTGCTGGATTGCCGCAAGCGCATTGGTAGTCGTCGGCGTGGGAATCTGGACGTTTTTCATGTTCGCTCCTCGCGAGATGGCATTACCGCCACCGAGAATCGTGCCTGTAACAACGTCCGGTGGCGCAAATGCTGACCCGTCACTTTCACCGGATGGAAACTGGATCGCGTTTGTCTGGATGGGTGAAAAGCAGGACAACTTGGACATCTACGTCAAAGAGTTGAATGGTCCCGGCTTCAATCGATTGACGACCGACCCGGCAGATGACTGGTGCCCCGCATGGTCTCCCGATGGCCTCCAGATCGCTTTCCTGCGATCCTCGGGGGATCGATGGATCCTGTACCTCATCAGCCCGTTGGGCGGTGGAGAAAGGAAATTGGCTGAGGTAGGCGGCGGAAAACTCAGCTGGTCGCCAGACGGAAAGAACATCGCGTTTAACGACAGGAAATCGCCGAAAGATCCGCCGAGTATCTGGTTGCTGTCGGTGGAAACGCTGGAAAAGAAGCAGATGACCGCCCCAGATGTAAGTTACTACGGCGACCATGGGCCGGCCTTTTCACCCAACGGTCGCTACCTTGCATTCGTCAGGTATATTGAGAGTTCAAGATCCGCGCTTTATGTCATGGATCTTCCCCGTGGAGAGCCAAGGCTTGTGACGGACTATAACTCTCCTGCGGGGCCATGCTGGACTGCCGACAGCCGCGAGATTGTCTTCGCCACTGATCCTGTAACAGGAGAAACGCATTATGAAAGCCCGCCGCGTGATATCGGCATTTATACATTGAAGGCCGGCTGTCTGGCGACAGCCCAGGGGCTCTGCCCCTGGCCCCGGGATTTTGTGAGGCATGACTCTGGTGTCCGATAGATAAATGAGGCCTCTGACGATTGTTAGTCGCCAGAGGCCCGATGCACCATCGGCGCACCGTCGGCCTGACTATCCCTTGCCGGGTTGCGTCCCCGCAGAGCCCGACGCCGTTTCGTCAGGCGGGCCCAGTCTAGCACGTAGGAGATTGCAGTTTTGAAGATTTGGTCGCGAGCATAGAAGACATCATGAAAAGAAGACGCTCCAACAGCGGTAAGATTGGGATCGGTTCAAGACACCACTCAAAACCGCCAAAGGAGCGTCTGATGAAAAAGTATATCGGCATGGATGTCCACAAAGCAACAACGGTGATAGCGGTTATCGGTGAGTCGGGCAAAAGGATTACTGACGGCGTGGTGGAAACATCCCCAGAGGCAATCCTGGATTTCATCAACGGGCAGCGCGGGGCGCTGCATGTCACTCTGGAGGAGTGCGCACAGGCGGCCTGGCTTTATGACATGCTCCGACCTTACGTCGCAGACGTGTTGGTCTGCGATCCACGCAAGATCGCCAAGGCAAGTAACAAGGCAGACAAGTCCGATGCTGCGCGGCTGGCGGAGTTGCTTCGCACGAATGCGCTGACGCGAGTCTACCATGGCGAACAGAGCACTCTGGGATTGAAGGAACTCGCGCAGGGGTACGCCTGTTTAATCGAGGACAGGACCAGGGTCAAAAATCGCCTGAAGGCTTTGTTCCGGGCCCGCGGGATACCTTGTGAAGGCGCCGGAGTCTACGGTCTTGAGGAACGGGAGGAGTGGCTGGCGAAACTGGACTCGGCAGCCGTGCGTGTCCGAGCTGGACGACTCTGCAATCAACTTGACTGCGCCGACTGGCTGTCGATAGAAGCGGAGCAGGAACTGACAGCTGAGGCACGGAAACATCCCGCTACAAAGATACTTCGCAGCATACCTGGAATCGGGTATGTGCGCGCCGCTGTAATCATCGGCGTCGCTGGTACTCCGCACCGATTTCGAACCAAGAGACAGTTCTGGAGTTACTGCGGGCTGGGTGTACGAACCGAGGCCAGTTCGGAATACAAGATGCTCGCCGGGAAGGTCGTTCGATCCAACAGGCGGCCGCTTGTCCGCGGCTTGAATCAAAACTACAGCCGGGCGCTGAAGTCTGTGTTCAAGAGCGCGGCCAGGACTGTTGCCTCAGGACCGTGGCGGTCATATTTCGAGGCCATGATCGAAAACGGCACCCCTGAATCACTGGCATACCTGACTTTGGCGAGGAAGATTGCGTCGGTCACGCTGGCACTCTGGAAAAGAGGAGAACGCTATAGCCAAAAGAAACTGAAGATACCGCACGCGGCATGAAGCGTCTCGAGGACCGACTGAGCAGGTCGGCAATGGTATTCAAATTGAAACCCGAACGAGACGCGAGGTCGAGGGTGAGTCTCAAGAACGCCGTTAGGCCCGGAGATGGAGTCTCCTTGAAACCATAGGCCCCCTCGCATGACCAAATAAAGCAATAGGCTTCCAAGTCTCAGATAGGACCATGGTCGGCAACACGGCCGCTGTGCTTTGAAAGTCTCGAACGGATTTGAATTCCGCTGCCCCTTGAACAGCCGGCTTCGTATGCATAGTGCATGCGTTATTCCGGAAATGATCGCAGGATCAGCAGGGCAGCACTGAACGAGCGTTGGCTGGATGTCGTGGACCGAAAAAACGCGCCCTGTTCCTGGGGCGGAAGAGTTTGTCCTTGACATCCGCTTTCATAGGACGGCGTTGTGGCGGATCTTCGTGGACGGCGGAGAGCCTCGCAGAGTCCCGGCACGTGGCGAGCGGGTTCATCAGCCCACGGTCAGCCGGAATCGTCTGGCGTACCGAAGCCTAACCTATAACTCGGATATTTGGAGAATGGAGCTGACCGGGCAGGGGGCGATGAAACCGCCATCGAAGCCTTTATTCTCCTGGTCGTCAGGTGAGATAGACCAGCGTATTTCGCCGGACGGAAGCAGGATTGCCTTCGCGTCCGACAGTTCAGGAAGCTTGGAGATCTGGGTTTGCCATGCCGACGGCACAAAGCCGATGAAGCGCACCGAAATGAAAGCCGGAAGCACCGGCAGTCCAAACTGGTCTCCCGACGGCAAGAACATCGCTTTCGATTCCACCAAATCGGGGAATGGCGATATTTATGTGGTCAGCGCGGAAGGAGGGCCGGTACGCCGCATCACAACTGATCCAACGGAAGAGGTGGTCCCCCGCTGGTCACGGGACGGTCGCTGGATCTACTTCGGCTCGAACAGGAGCGGGACCTGGCAGATCTGGAAGATGCCGTCCGATGGAGGCAAGGCGATTCAGATCACCAAGGACGGAGGCATGGTGGCCCGCGAATCAGCCGATGGGCAGCTCGTGTACTACCATGGTTACTATAATCTTCAGAAAAAAGGTGTGTGGCGAGTGCCGGTATCGGACGGCCAGGAGACGCTCGTACTGGACAAAGAGATTGACCCCCATAATTGGGATTTGACAGACCGGGGCATCTACTTCATTGATGGCAGTGGCACCGTCAGCCTATGGCGACCATATGCTTCTACGATTTTGCGACCCGGTCCATAAGGACTCTGACTCCTGTCCATGGTGCTCCAGGATTTGTGGGTAGATGAGGGTTTGAGCGTCTCGCCCGACGGTAAGTGGCTTCTCTACTCCGGTGGGATCTTCACTTCCGACATCATGATGATCGACAACTTCCGCTGACAGAAGTTATCCACCCATCGCGATCCGTCAAATCAGCATGCAGCAGAAGGACGAAACACACTCGATCGGTCTTTGCGCCCAAGGCCTCCGATCGGCTGCCCATCTCGGGTCCTCAGGTTTCTTGGATCGTTGCTGTCCCGAAGTCCTGTTCACGGAGATCATGCCCGCCAGCCTGAGGCCCCCACCGGGGTCCCGGTCATCTCCGCGAACGCCGTCTCACGTTCTTAACGACCGGCGACGACGCGTCAGACTATTTTCCGTCTATGGCTTTGCCACAGGCCGAAAGCAAGCTTTCCTCAATCGCTTTTCCGCTCGATGCTAGGCACTTGCCTAGTTGTCACCGTCGGTCGCCTTCGTTATGGTGCCATTAGAACCGATACGGGCCGCCGGTGATGTTTGTCTTGCTCGCGCGTCACATCACCGAAAGCCTGCTCTCCATTGCTGAGAAGGGACGTTTTCTGGCGGCTCCAGTTTCGGCGATGAGTTCAGACAGCGCACCTAAACCATCTGGTGGAGGGCGCGGTGGCGCATCGATTCAACGGGAGAGGGATGTCTCGCAGCCATCGGCACCAAAGGGAATGGTTTGCCACTACGCTCCGGAGCATCGGCGACGGCGTTATCGCCACGGACCGTGAGGGGCGGGTGACGTTCATGAACACGGTTGCGGAATCGCTGACCGGGTGGAGCGAGGCCGAGGGGGCCGGTCGGCCTCTAGCCGAGGTTTTTTCGATCGTCCGCGCGGCCACGCGCGAGCCGGTTAGTGGCCTTGCAGAGCGTGTCCTGAGGGAAGGCGCCATCGTCGTGTTCCCCGAGCCCTCGCTCCTTTTGGCTCGCGACGGAACCGAGCGGCCGGTCGACGACTCGGCAGCCCCGATACGCGGCGAGAACGGGGAGACCATCGGCGTCGTGCTGGTCTTCCGCGACGTATCCGTAAGAGCGATCGCAGAGGCCGAGCGTGCCCAGTTCCTTGCCCGGGAGAGCGCCGCACTGCGCGAGGCCGAAACTGCCCGACTCGCCAAGGACACGTATCTCGCCACGATGGCGCACGACCTGCGCACTCCGCTCAACGCGATCCTCGGCTGGTCGAGCCTGCTACGCACCCGGAATCTCGATGGCCCGAAAATGGCCCGCGCTCTCGAGGTCATCGAACACAATGCGCAGGCTCAGGTGCAACTCATCAATGATCTTCTCGACACCTCCCGCATGGCACTCGGCAAGCTGCGGCTCGAGGTGCACTCGGTCGATCTGTCGCGCATCATCGAGGATGCAGCAGATGCGCTGCGCCCGGCTGCGGACGATAAGGGCTTGAGCCTGGATCTCGATCTCCAACCCGCGGACCGTCCTGTTGCCGGCAATACCAGCCGGCTCCGGCAGGTGTTCTGGAACCTGCTTTCGAATGCGATCCGTTTTACCCCGGGAGGCGGCCGGGTACAGGTAGCCCTCAGATACACCAGTTCCGAAGCGCTCATCTCAATCGCGGACACGGGTGAGGGAATCCGCGACGATTTCAAACCGCACATTTTCAAACGGTTCAGCCAGGACGAACGCACGACCACGCCGGAACACCACGGTCTGGGCCTCGGGCTGGCAATTGTAAGCGAAATCGTGAAGCTGCACGGCGGCACAGTCTGGGCCGAGAGTCGCGGTGCAGGACAGGGTGCGACCTTCAAACTCACCCTGCCGCTCGCTGCGGAGATTCATCGCGGAGAATCCGGAGTCGGAGATGTCCCCGCCCGCAACGAGGTCGGGTGTGCGGGTCCATGATCGCTTCAAACGGCCGCATCAGTCTGACCGGCCTCGGGTTCTTCCCCTCCAAAGCTAGGCTGTTTCCTAGCTTTACAAACGACCGCTTCCTGCTACGTTAGCATTGGTTGATCCTGCGCCGGCCGCATTGCACAACGAATTGGCGAACCTGCAAAGGCACTCGCGGGACACCGACAACCGCGTCAACGGGCGCCCCCCAATCGTTTACACGGAAGCAGGTTGTTACAGCGTCAAGGAGTGCGTCTCAACTTGACGCGGCAACGAGAGGAGGAATTATGCTGGCAAGCCAGCTAGGTATGATTCCCCTGAAAAACAACGCGAAGCAGCATCCTGCAGCCGCCAGCATGGCAAGGATCAAGCGCGCGGAAACCAGCAATCTCGATGTTGAGGAACAGCCAGAGATGGAGGCGGTTTTGGATGTGAAGACCGAGCGTGTTGACTGGGAAAGCATTCTCACAGGGATCTTCCGTGGGAAGACCGTGATCGAATGTGGCATGGACCGTAACGTCTTCCGGCAGGGCCAACCTGCCGATTCATTGTTCTATATCAGGCGGGGCAAGGTGAAGCTCACGGTTATATCCCAGCAGGGCAAGGAAGCTATTGTTGCCATCGTGGGATCCGGGGAGTTCTTCGGCGAGGGATGCCTCGCAGGTCAACCATTGCGTACGGCAACGGCTGTGGCGATGACGGATTGCACTCTCGATAAGATCGAGAGGTCGCTGATGGTGCGTATGCTTCACGAGAAGCACGACATTTCGGAATTGTTCGTCAAGCATCTGCTTTCACGCAACATCCGCTACGAAGCGGATCTCGTCGATCAGCTGTTCAATTCGAGCGAGAAGCGTCTGGCCCGGATTCTGCTGCTGCTGGCTCATTTCGGCAAGGAGAGCAGAGCCGAGACCGTACTACCCATGGTAAATCAGGATACGTTGGCGCAGATGGTCGGCACGACCCGTTCGCGGGTCAGTCATTTCATGAACAAGTTCAGGAAGCTTGGCTTCATCGACTACGATGGCGCCGGATTGACGGTCCATAGCGGCCTTCTCAACGTAGTCCTGCACGACTAGCGGCCTTTGGTGTGAGTTGTATTCGGTCAGATGATCAATGCCGGGAAGCGTGGGATATTCAGGGATTGGCGTGATGTGCCACCAAGTCGTGCTCGCCGATGATTACCCTTCATTTCGGCAATGCGTCAGGGAGATCCTAGCCGAAACAGAGGATCTTGAAGTAGTCGCGGAAGCCGACGATGGTCAAGCTCTGCTCGACCTGCTGTGTGATGGTTCCACCGCTGAACCCGTTCTACGACATGCCGTATAACCCGGACGGCGAGAACTGGGTTGACCCGGGCCTGGGCGGCTTCCTCAAGTCTGCCGGCTACCTGGAGCTAGATTGGGGGCCCGCGTGGGGCAAGCACAGGCGATTGCGGAAGCACCGTCCGCGTCAAGATATGTCGCTATAGCTGTTTGCGGCTCGGCCGAATATCTTTCCTCACGGAGTGTTCAAAAGTGAACAGACAGCGTTCTTGACCGTTGCTTATTATATTGGGGAGGAAGCAAAAGGACTGTCGTCTGGGCCAATATTGCAGCTTCAGCCCTAATGTACTAACGGTTCCTAGAATGCCAAAGAGAGAGGAGTCGAGGTATGGATAGAGAGGCCAAGTACGGTGTCGTTTCGGCATCCAAGATCATCGGCGAGGCGGTGATCAATCGCCAGAATGAAAATCTGGGCAAAATCCATGAGCTGGTAATCGACGCCGAGGATGGGCGTATGGCCTACGCGGTTCTCTCCTTCGGCGGCTTCATGGGTATGGGGAACAAGCTGTTCGCCATGCCTTGGAAGGCATTCGAGTTCGCCAAGACTGAGAACAAGCTCGTTCTGAACGTGGACAAGGAGAAGCTGAAGAACGCTCCTGGGTTTGACGAGGCCGCCAAGTGGCCAGATTTCGCGGACAGGACTTGGGGAAGCAGCATTTACAAATATTACGGCTACGAGCCCTACTGGAAGCCGTAGGATAAACGATTCGGGCGCTCGCTGATTTCGATGGCCTGGATCGGCGAGCGCGCTGCCGCGCGTGAGAGCCGTCGCTCAACGGGCGCGACCGGATCTCCATAGCAAAGCCCGACGGCACAGCACGGGAGAGCCTGCTGGCTGTGATGAACCGCCGGGACGAGATCACGGCCAGGCTGGCAGATGCCGACCCGGCAGTCAAGGAGAAGCTCGGGGCACTGTACACGGAGTTCTTTCGACTGGCCTAGCCAGCCGGCTGCGCACCGCCGCAGGCCGGAAGAAAAAGACAGATTACGATCCACATCAGGCTGCTCACAATGGCTCCCGCCGCGGCTTGGCTCCCCCCTTGAAGAGCAAAAACAGGCAATTCCCTTCTCAAGTGAAGGAGAGGTATAAGCGATGAATAGATTTCGAATGACCATCCTATCTTGTCTGGTCGGCATTATCGCCTCAGCGCCAGCGCTGTGCCAGTCGACCACCCGGTCTGATCTCCAGGTGGAGGAGAGCACGACCTCCGGAACAATCGTTTCCTCGACCCGGAACACGCTGGTGGTGAAGGCCGATAGCGGCCGGTACGTTCTCTTCGTCTTTGATCGCGACACGACGCGGCCGCGGGTGCTGCCTGCGGGAACTCGAGTCAATGTTACATCCACTCCTGGTGACGAGCCGGGAGTGAGGGTGGCGAGCACTATTACCACCCCGGAGGCGACTCCGGCCGCCACCGCCCCCTCCACGGCACCGGCCACTCCCCGGCGCGGGACCAGAATCCCAGCGGACGACCAATCTATTCCACCTGAGGTGCGGCGGCTCGAACGCCAGATCGAGCGCCAAACCAGGAAGTACAACGTGGGAGTTCGCGCAGGCGCCACACTCGACCCGGAACTTGTCTTTGTTGGAGTCCACACCAGGTTGGGCCCGATTTTCCACCCGGATGTTTTCTTCCGGCCAAACGCCGAAATCGGCTTCGGCGAGGTCACGACGCAGATTGGTCTGAACCTCGAGGCGGTATACCGACTGCCCCTGAATGTGCGGTCGGGGCGCTGGTCCGCCTACGTCGGCGCGGGGCCGGGCTTCTCTTTCAGCCACAGGGGATTCTCCGAAGCCGAGAGCGGGGGAAGAGACATCGATTTCGGCGACTTCGACTGGCACACGGGCCTCAACGTGCTCACAGGCATAGAATATCGTGGCGGGATGTTTATCGAATTCAAGACCACCGCCTATGCTACACCCCATTTCCGGATGATGATCGGCTACAGCTTCTGAAAGCGACCGGCCTCGGGGGCGAGGTCCGTTCTGCCGCCGTGTGGGCTTCCCATTTCCGGGTTTTCGCTCTTCTCCCGTTCGGCGCAGAAGCCGCCTCCGAGTGGCCCCGGGTCTTTTGGTTCGGCCCCTTCGCCACGCCATCTCAATGTCGCCTGACGGGCGGCCCCTTCTCTGTTCTCAAGCCGACTACCAGATCGGTGACTTGATGATTGTGAATGATGTGCGATAGGCGGGCCGGGAGCTGGAGGATGCCGGGTGTCCTTTCCATTTGCCATTTCTGGCGCATCCCAACAGATACATCCCAATGAAATGTGATTTTCCAGCAATAGCAAATTGCGCATACACCTTGCCTGCGGAAAGTGGATCAAGGTTACACGGCAAGTGGCTGGTCCTCACCCAATTTCCAAGTCCCGATGTGGGAAATGATTAGTATTGGCAGACGAGAAGTTCGGAGTGGGGGATTTACCGCGCGGCAGGATACTTGACGACGACGGGAGAACGGAGCTGCCCGGGCCGCGGCCAGGTGTCGTAGCGCGCCCCGTTCCAATACGCCGTGTCCGTGGTCGTGAGCTCCCGGACGAGGTCGGTCGTGCGGAGGGCGCCGTACGCGGCGACTAGCAAAAGGATCGCCGCGGCCGCCCCGAGCCGCAGTCCGGGCGACGCGGGCCGCCGGGCGGCCAGCAGGCTCGTGACTGTGAGGAAGCCGATGGCCGCCGAGGCCAGCATAAAGAACCGGCCGGAATAGAATTCCCAATTGTGGCCCTGGAACGATCCTATGAAGCTATACGCCAGGATCAACAGCCAGGGGTAGAGCAGCAGCGCGTAGGCGCAGGACAGGCGCTGCCGCAGATGCGGGTTGAGCAACGCCAGCGCGCTGAAGACCACCACCAGGATGTGGCCCGGCAGCGCGGGGTGGCGGGCGAATCCCCATGCATCGGCCGCGCCGAGGCGCGTGATGTAGTCGGCGGCGTTCACGAATCTGTTACGAGGTGATGGATGGAAACACCAGCGATCGAACCACGCTGCGGCAGTATCTCAATAAGATTGAAAACCAGTACGGCAAAGCACGCCGCGTGTGGATCATGGACCGTGGCATTCCCACGGAGGAAGTGCTCTCCGAGATGCGGCAATCGGATACCCCGATCCACTATCTGGTGGGAACACCGAAAGGACGGCTGAACAAACTCGAAGCACAGCTGCTGCCACTGCCTTGGGAAAAGGTGCGCGACAGCCTGAGCGTCAAACTGCTCAAGCAAGAGCAGGAATTGTATGTGCTGGCGTGCAGTACGAGCCGGCAGGCGAAAGAGTGGGCCATGCGCCGCCGGCGACTGAAGCAATACTGGAATCGGCTTCGTGAACTTAGCGGCCAGAAGTTAGATCGTGACCGACTGTTGATGAAAATCGGAGCGGCCAAAAAGGAAGCCGGCCATGCCGCTCGGTTGGTGGAACTATCCCTGCCTTTTCCACACCAAGCGGTCACACCGGAAACGTTTCGCTTCAGCTTGTGCAAAGACAAGCTCCGTAAGGTTCGCAAACAGGAAGGACAATACCTGCTGCGCTCGAATTTGACTGGCGAAGATCCGGCCACGTTATGGAGGTACTACATACAACTGGTCGAGGTTGAACAAGCGTTCAAGACCCTCAAAATGGATCTTTCCCTACGGCCCATCCACCACCAGAAAGACGAGAGGATTGAAGCGCATATTTTCGTGGCCTTCCTGTCGTACTGTCTTCAGGTAACTCTGCAGCAGCGATTGAAAGCCCTTGCTCCTGGTCTCACTGTGCGGTCGGTTCTGGAAAAGTTTGCCTCCATACAATTGGTAGATGTCCACCTGCCCACGACGGACGGCCGAGAGCTGCGGTTACCCAGATATACCGAGCCGGATAAAGAGCACCTTCTGTTGCTTTCCAGACTGGATCTGACGCTGCCTCCGCAGCCGCGGCCAGAACTCCTGGACAAAAAACCTACGATGACCAAGTTGAAGATGAACGTGTAGTGAAGACTTTCGGGGATGCTTTCTAATGGAATCAATAACTTACGGGCAGCCTACCCCCTCAGTTGTCAAAGTCGGGCTAGTAATGTAAATACCAACAAGGGCCTTCGAAGTCCCGTTCGAGGAGATGACTGCCACTGGCTGTCGCTCACCTTGCCCAGCGAGGGGTGATTGACGCGAACGCCGTCCTATGAAAGCGGATGTCAAGGACAAACTCTTCCGCCCCAGGAACAGGGCGCGTTTTTTCGGTCCACGACATCCAGCCAACGCTCATTCAGTGCTGCCCTGCTGATCCTGCGACACTTCCGGAATAACGCATGCACTATGCATACGAAGCCGGCTGTTCAAGGGGCAGCGGAATTCAAATCCGTTCGAGACTTTCAAAGCACAGCGGCCGTGTTGCCGACCATGGTCCTATCTGAGACTTGGAAGCCTATTGCTTTATTTGGTCATGCGAGGGGGCCTATGGTTTCAAGGAGACTCCATCTCCGGGCCTAACGGCGTTCTTGAGACTCACCCTCGACCTCGCGTCTCGTTCGGGTTTCAATTTGAATACCATTGCCGACCTGCTCAGTCGGTCCTCGAGACGCTTCATGCCGCGTGCGGTATCTTCAGTTTCTTTTGGCTATAGCGTTCTCCTCTTTTCCAGAGTGCCAGCGTGACCGACGCAATCTTCCTCGCCAAAGTCAGGTATGCCAGTGATTCAGGGGTGCCGTTTTCGATCATGGCCTCGAAATATGACCGCCACGGTCCTGAGGCAACAGTCCTGGCCGCGCTCTTGAACACAGACTTCAGCGCCCGGCTGTAGTTTTGATTCAAGCCGCGGACAAGCGGCCGCCTGTTGGATCGAACGACCTTCCCGGCGAGCATCTTGTATTCCGAACTGGCCTCGGTTCGTACACCCAGCCCGCAGTAACTCCAGAACTGTCTCTTGGTTCGAAATCGGTGCGGAGTACCAGCGACGCCGATGATTACAGCGGCGCGCACATACCCGATTCCAGGTATGCTGCGAAGTATCTTTGTAGCGGGATGTTTCCGTGCCTCAGCTGTCAGTTCCTGCTCCGCTTCTATCGACAGCCAGTCGGCGCAGTCAAGTTGATTGCAGAGTCGTCCAGCTCGGACACGCACGGCTGCCGAGTCCAGTTTCGCCAGCCACTCCTCCCGTTCCTCAAGACCGTAGACTCCGGCGCCTTCACAAGGTATCCCGCGGGCCCGGAACAAAGCCTTCAGGCGATTTTTGACCCTGGTCCTGTCCTCGATTAAACAGGCGTACCCCTGCGCGAGTTCCTTCAATCCCAGAGTGCTCTGTTCGCCATGGTAGACTCGCGTCAGCGCATTCGTGCGAAGCAACTCCGCCAGCCGCGCAGCATCGGACTTGTCTGCCTTGTTACTTGCCTTGGCGATCTTGCGTGGATCGCAGACCAACACGTCTGCGACGTAAGGTCGGAGCATGTCATAAAGCCAGGCCGCCTGTGCGCACTCCTCCAGAGTGACATGCAGCGCCCCGCGCTGCCCGTTGATGAAATCCAGGATTGCCTCTGGGGATGTTTCCACCACGCCGTCAGTAATCCTTTTGCCCGACTCACCGATAACCGCTATCACCGTTGTTGCTTTGTGGACATCCATGCCGATATACTTTTTCATCAGACGCTCCTTTGGCGGTTTTGAGTGGTGTCTTGAACCGATCCCAATCTTACCGCTGTTGGAGCGTCTTCTTTTCATGATGTCTTCTATGCTCGCGACCAAATCTTCAAAACTGCAATCTCCTACGTGCTAGACTGGGCCCGCCTGACGAAACGGCGTCGGGCTCTGCGGGGACGCAACCCGGCAAGGGATAGTCAGGCCGACGGTGCGCCGATGGTGCATCGGGCCTCTGGCGACTAACAATCGTCAGAGGCCTCATTTATCTATCGGACACCAGAGTCATGCCTCACAAAATCCCGGGGCCAGGGGCAGAGCCCCTGGGCTGTCGCCAGACAGCCGGCCTTCAATGTATAAATGCCGATATCACGCGGCGGGCTTTCATAATGCGTTTCGGAGTCTCTTGTCATGAATTAAGCTGTAAGTAGTTGTTCCCGCTGAGGTAAAATGACATTATCAAGAGTGGTTCGAGGCGGAGATACACGTGCGGTCGGGCAAGGTGATCCATTACATCGTCGCGGTTGTTGCGGGTATGATCTCCTTTGTTCTCGGTCATGCGCTGCTGCAGGAATTCGTAACCCGCAATCTTCCCGACGATTCTGTCTTGCAGTTGGCGACGAGGTTTATTCTCAACTTCTCCGCAGCGGGATTCATGAGCGGTGCCGTTTATGCCGCCACCTTCAAGGGCGCTTACCTTCCGATAGCGACCATTCCCGCGACCCTGGTCGGTGGTTTCTTTCTCGGAGTCGCAATAGTCCGCGGAGAGATCGGCTATGGGCTCGAGCACAGTCTGAGTGCATGGCAGTTTTGCGATCCCAGTCGTTTTGGGGATCACCTCCAGCTACATCAGTGCAAAGATCATGCGCCGCTTGTTAGTACGACACTCGCATTGACACGCTTCAAGAGGTCCCGGTTCCACGAGACACTGCCGCTGAATCGCGCCGCCTCCCGCAACCGGGGTAATGGACGATAAGGCCGTTTCGAGGGACCAGAACGATGCCACTGATTTAAGTTGCTGATACTCAGGTATCTAGAGTAAAGATTGCTTATGCCCGTCCGGCGCAAGATCGTTTCACTCCTCGCCTGTTCCATCTTGGCTGTTTTCATTTTGGCCGGTCTGCTCCTCGAATCAAAACGAGACGACTTTCGTCGCCAAGACGGCTTTGCCCCAATGGTCGATGGCTTGTATATAGAGCCATGCCGTAGTTGTCCTGTTGCCGCTAGTAATGACAATGTTGAAGCACGCGTTTCTGCTAGTGGCATGGGCAATTCGGCATGGTTTAACGCGAAGATCAAGAACAATAGGTATGAGAGCATTTGGCTGATTCCGAGTCTGGTCCGCTTCTTGATCGAGCCTAGCTCCTCAGCAAATAAGATCTACATCCTTCCAGTCGACCAGAACGGAAACGAGGGCGGGCTCGCAAGAACTGAGCAGGAAATTCTCCCCGGATCTCAGCGCGAGTTCAATATCAACGCACGTTGGGCCTCGCATGTACTCCAAAGGAGAACCTTCACCGAGCTTCGCCTTGCTTTCAGAGACGCTCGAAGCAAAGAGATGGCGATCAACCTGCATTTCGCCCTCGCACCGGTCGATACGTACGGAGTGCCCCGTTTGGAATAAAACCGAATCGCCTCGCGACCCCAGGCTGGGGGGATCTTCACTGACCAGGCCGAGTTGCCATTATTACCGGGAACGTCGTTTCGGGACCGTGGGCAAGGGGTATTGATTCGGTCAAGTTCCCTCCCAGTAGGATCGTCTCGGCGTGTCCTCGATACAGTGGTCAACGGACACTCGGCCCAACTTCGCTCGGCGAAAGGACAAGATCCAATTTCTTCTCTGCACCGGTACGACCCACAATCGGGTTAGGGGTATAGCCCGGTTTCGATGCGTACACGATGTAGCTACCTGCGCGGGGGAGAGTCATTTCATAACGGCCGACACTGTCCGTTCGGCATTGTGTCGCAAGCCGATGGTCCCTGAGATCAACGGCAATGACGGTCGCCCCAGCAACCAGTTCCCCAGCGGAGGATCGCACTATGCCGTCCCACGTTATAGGAGGAAATATCCCGTCGCCCTGCGGCGGAACGAGCCAGAAGTCTGTGACGTGTGTCGTTCCGGGCAATAACATCAAGCCCCAGTATTCGCTTCGGAGCCAGCCAGGGGCCTCGCAGGTAACTAAATATTCGCCAGACCGCAATCTGGGAATCGTGTAGTTCCCATTTGGATCTGACACTGCAGATAAGACCTTGTCGGCGCGATATCTTTCGGGCGTTAAGGCTACGCCGCGATCCCCAGTGATTTTATAGACCGAAATGGTTGCTCCAGAAAGGGGAGGAAGGGCGGCACTGACCGGACCGGCACGGACGGTCCCCGTGATGGTTGCAGTGTCTTTATCGTCCGCAGAAGTCGCCTGCGCAGCCCGTTCGACACCGGCGGGAAAGGTCAACAAATGGAGAGCCAGGCAGGATGTTACATAGAGCGTGAACTCTCGCATAGAGCGCCCCTTTGAATGATTGAGGCGAAACCCAAGATCATTTATTCGTTCGCATCCTAAGTAATCCTCGATCGAATCTTGGTACTTGTACAGCAAAATCGCGTGGCGAACCTAAGTTACTGAGGAGTTATGACTTGACTTACTTCGCCGTAGTTATCCCCCCGAAGTCCCGTTCGAGGAGATCTGCCGTACACAGAGGTTTGACCGACTGCGGCATCCTTCGAGCCCGGATGATGACGGTCCGGAACCAGCCGATGTCAGTTTCCCAGATCTGCCGCTTATCGTTCCGCAATGTCGCGTCGAGGACTAAACCCCGAAGTTTCGGCGAATGATCGCTGCCGGTTGTGCGCCTTGGAGGATTAGAAAGGTCGACGGTAAGCATCCACAATGGCCATCAGCCCCGAGATGCGCACCTGCCCATCCGGCATGTCTCGTACGTACTTGAGCGCACGTTCAAAATCATCAATCGCCAGTTCCGAGATGAGTGCGCGCTCAAGCATGTCTCCTGCGGAACGTCCCCCTCTGGGTGCTCGCCCAACCTGCTTCCCCTGTCCAGATTCTGCATCTCTGATCTCGGCAACGAGAGCAAAACCCTCCTTGTAGAGTTGCGGGTCAACTTCCCCGTCACAGCGTCTGCTGGTACGCAGCAATTGAGCGAATACCTGCATTCTTGCGGCCATCGGCTCGACACGCGCAACAAGCTTACGCGCCTGTTCTAGCGCCATGGCCGACAGATCGGGGTATTCCAAAGCCGCAGAGTAAGCCAAGTTTAACAGGTCACACACCTTCGCTGGCGACGGGCTCATGCCGGACAGCTTTCCGCGAATGAAATTATCGTCCTTTCCGCGTAACTGCGCGTAGAGCAACTGGTCGCCGTAAGCTGAATCGGGGCCATAATGAGTCGTTGTCTCTAATACCCCCTGCTGTCCATAGCTCAGTTCGACAGGTCCCTCTGCCAGAACCCTGTCGACGCCGCCCACCGGTTCCAGCTTGGACTTGAGATTCGGCATTGAGTCTAAAACCCTCGTCACCAACGTGGGCCTCTGCTGAATATCCTTCAACATGTTGAGTGCCACGGCCTCGGAGTTGTCGAGGAATACAACCTGATCGCCGATCTTTACTGAGGGGGAGCCACCTGCGGGTATACTCGCCAGTGAACCAACAAGCAGGCTGAATGCGTCCGGAAACCGTTCGGGCGTGACACGTGACAGCGTTTGCGTCAGAAACATCAAATCCATCGGCGCTATCTGGGTGGCGTCGCAAGAGGAAAGATCCCAAAAGGTTTGCTCCATCAACGCGACCGCATCTTCCTTGCGGCCTGCACGCATCATCGAGTCTGCAAGACTTGCCCTCAGGCCAAAATCAATGGGTTCCGTGTCATTGGAGTTCGGCCAGAGCTTGAGTGCCGCGTCAGGATCTCTTGCGCCGATCAGGCGTGCGGCATCGCGCCTGAACTGGCTCTCCATTTCGGACTTACACTTACGGGCAGCTTCTCCCAGAGATTGTGAGGGTTCCGGCCACTTTATTGCGGTCTTGTAAGGCGTCGTCAGAGTCCAGTTGACAGAGAGCTACTAAGAGTTGCCCCGCGGACGTCGTCGCATCCGTATACTCCCGTGGTTCTCGGGCGTCCAGCGCGGCGATCCTGAGGACGGACACGAGTTCTTTGATGGAGCTTTTCGCTCTGGTGCGGTGCAACATGACCCAGGTGTTGCCCAGTTGTCGAAAGGAGGTGGACTGAAGCGGCCGGATACGCTTCGCCAAGTCCGTCGCCTCCTGTAATGCCTGTCGCGCATTCTTCAGCCGTTCGACTGATATCCGCATCCGGTAGGCTGTTCGTTTAAGATCCTTCGACTCGGAATTAAGGAAAAACTGAGGGAGATATTGAGGTGAAGGGAGAAAAAGTAGAAGTTGTTAAGGGTAGCGGGAATGTTTTCCGAGCCCTCGGGTACGAGAATGCAGACGTCGAACAATTCAAGGCGGTTCTCGCAGCCGAAATCATAAAGGCGCTCGACCGGGAAGGACTGAGCGTACGTGCCGCTCACCACCGCACCGGGACTGCCGCCGCCGACTTCTCGCGCATCCGCAATGCAGACCTCGCGCGGTTCACCGTCGACCGTCTTATGTCAATCATCAACCGGCTCGGCTCGCGCATCGAAGTGAAGATTAAGGTACGTGCGGGCAGAGCCGCTTGAGGGAGTTGGTCGTTCGCCAAGACCACGGCCGATCGCCATCTACCGTAGGGTCGGAATATTCAGCCGAGCGGAAACGGCATTGCCCGTGCCTCGTTCCGTGTAAGCGCCCGAGAAGGGAAGGGTGGTAGATGTCCCCGAGGTCGGCGGACTTCACCACCGATACGAGAGACGCGCACCGTAACTCCGCTGTGCAGCCCCCTGAAGGTCGCTCATCCTGCAACGCCCCACGCTGCATTTTTCAACTCCCTCAGGCACTGCTGCCCGGCAAGCACCTGGTCGCAGGACGCGTTTTGGAGGACTCGTCGCCCTGCGGACGCCCGCCGGGCCATGGCAAGTAGAGGTCCTCCACACGAAAGGGGAAACCCTGGCACCGAAGGATTTTCCTGCGGGCCACCGCGCCAGTTCGCTCAGGGCTGCCTCGCCATGGAGCGGCGGCCGGGAGCTGGGTAGTTCTTCGCCACATCATCGAGAACAAGTACCCAGTCGTGACCTATCCCTCGCGTCGGCGGTTGAAAGCGCGCCTTTCCCGTGTTCGGGAAAACGCCGATTTCGGTTGCAGAGCCATCGCGAGGATTGAACCACCAACCCCTCAGACTGGCGCCCGAAATCCCCCCCATGTTCAAATCGATCACATTTCCCCCGGTCGAATACACAAACAGGTAGTCGGAGCCTTTAGTTGCCTGTAACCGGTCGTTAAAAGTCAATGGATCGGCCGCAAGCATGGTTTGGTCGGGAACGCGCATCAACATGGGTCTGGATTCGACCAACCGCCGCAGGTATTTCATCTGCAACGTACCGGGCCGGTTCAGCGCCTCCTTCCAGTGAGCCGCCGCGATACCGGCATAGGGTTCCACGCTCGGGGACAACAGCAGCATCACGCTGAGCTCGCCATAAATGTGTCCGAACGCCCCGGCGAAAACGGCCCAGTAAGCGCGCTTCCGCACGTCGAAGTCTGTTGCCTCGCGATGTCCATTCCGAATGTGGTTCGGGAGGTTTTCGTACCACGGTTCAGCGTCCAGTACGGGCTTGACCGGCTTTCTATCGTAATCTGCGCTGATCGGTTCGTAAGCAGGGACGTCGCTTTGACCCGTCTGGTGCATGTTGAAATCCAGCCAAGGATCATCATGGAACCAGGTAGAAGAGGTTGCACGGCCCGGAGGATGGAAGCTCATAAGCAGTTTCGTGTAGTCCTCGCTTCCCGAGACTCCGATCGCTGTTCCCCTGGCCATCTTCCGATGAATGCCAAGATGATCCGGGCTATGGTCGGGGCGAATATCGCCTCCCATTATCCAAATGATATTGTCGAAGCGGCCGAAGCGTTCGCCCCAGTGACGTGCCACAGACTCACAGTTTTCCGCTGTGACTCGCCCGTCTTTGCGTCCGCCTTTCAGATGCCATGCTGAGTAAATGGGATTCAGGGCGACATACATTCCCCGGACCGCGGCCTCCTGGAGAAAGAACTCCACATGATCCCAGAAGTCGTACTCTTCGGGGTTGTCCGGGTTGTTCCCCTTCGTGACGAGCGGCCTGGTGAAGTCGTTGTTCACGTACGGCATGTCACCATATGCATTCGGGCCTTCCCCTCCCCTTTCCGAAATACCGGAGAGAAAGATCAGGTTGAATTCGTTCGCGAGACGATTGTCCAGGTAATGGATGATTTCCTCCCGATTGAGCAGATGAACGAAAGTCCACACCGTGTCTCCCAGCAGGAACACAGGCGATCCGTCTGAAGCACGGACCACGTACCGTCCGTTATCGGAGACCTTCAGATTCGTTGCCGAGGGAGTTTGTTGCGCATCCGAGGGCAGCACAAGACAGGCCAGGGTTGCGGCAAAGACCAGGACGACTATGCTCTTCTTTCGCATTGTGTTTCCTTTCCGACTGGCCCGCGCATGGCGAGACCCAAGAGAGTTGACTTCGTCGTTCAGAGGACCGACAAGGATGAGGCCACATCCTCTTGATGGGGGAGGGAAGTTTCCTGCGGTCAAAAGCAGGCGGGGCGTGACGCCGACAAGCGCTCGTGAGGGCGGGGGCCGTCCGTAAGAGAGATAGGAGGTCTCGGCAATCCGCAGCCTCTGCTACTTTGAACCACTGGTAACCGAGGTCCAGCAGCAACCTTTCCCTCCAGGATACTCCGTGTATGTTCGGTGCAAGGTCAACCATCAGCTCGCGCCGAATCAGGTTCAGGGTCTGCGGTATTCGTGAGGTCTGATCCAAACGAAGCAACTGCAGCCTTTTCCGGCGGATTCGAGATGACCGGATTCGTGCCGCCTGAGCCTTGGATTTGAGAGTTCTACCGCTCATGTTCAGGACTCAAGTTGCTCAAAGAATCCTCAATCCCGATCCGGCCGGAACGTGCTGCCTTCAGGGCGACGACTACGTCGGTCATCGAGGTTTCCGCTCCGACGTTTCCGGGGAAGACGATATAGTTCATCCCGGGGAAGCGCGAGCCTGCGCCAAGGTGCCAGACCGGAACGCCGGGAATGATCTGCCCCGCAACGACTGCCCTCTGAACACCCAGGGCCTTCGCCGCGATGTCGTTTGATGTGATGCCCCCTTTCGCAAGGATATAGCGGGGCTCGGCAGAAACACCGCTCACGGTCTCGATAAGGGCTGCCGCGACGCCGGCCTGCATCCGGATGCTCTCCTCCGCCGTCTCCCCCCTCACCAGCTCGCGGCTAGTGTAGATCACCGTATCGCGATTGCCATGCATGGCCTGGTTCACCCCTTTCGTCACCCTCTCGATCTCGACCTTCCTGTCGCCGGAAAAGAGCCGACTGACGTCCAACTCGACCCCGTGAACGCCGCCATGCCTCAGCAGGTGCATCAGCTGGCGCGTAGACATGGGCACGAAGGAGCCGACGACGACGAGGCCACAAGCTCTTTGCACAGCAGGGAAATCCGATGAGGTTAACAGCGGGCGAGGAGTAAGACCGATGAGCGCCGGTATCAGGGCGGCGGCCGTCCGGAAGAGGAACCGCCGCCCCTGCTTCATAGCCCGGAAGACGGCCAGCGCGACGACATCCATGTCACTTCGCTCGCAGGCGTTGACGACGCAGAAGCTGCCGTCCGGAAATCCTCCAAGTTTCCTCGCAACAATTCCTGGGCCTCCCTTGCGGATATCGTCCAGGGAGACGGAGCAGACATCCTCCCGTGCGACGGCGCCCCCGGTCTTCTCACAGACGTAGTCTCTCAAGTTTGAAAACGTGAAACCAAACGAGGGATCCTTTGCATAGGGGGTATCGGCCGCGGGGACCAATACGTCTCCGTCCTTCACGTAGTGGATATCGTCGATAGTAAGACGTCCCCCCTCGAAGAAGGCGGGCACGCAGAGCGTCACAGCATTCTGCCACCCGAATTCCGCCTTCAGAGTATCGATCTCGACTCGGAAGTGGCCGCGCAGCGTCGAGTCGCTGCGGCTCATGACCATGAATCGCCGGTTCGCTCGTGATGCGGCCTGCACCATGTTTCGGGCAACGTCGCGGTTCAGCGCCGCGGCCTCGGGGGCGGGCAGGCTTCTGCTGTTCGTGAGAATGAAAAAGACCGGGCTGCGCTCGAACTCCGCCGCCAGGACCTCGACAGGCCAGGCCGTGAGAATCGGGATGTCGTGGACGGTCTGACATCCCGTCGGGTCGTCGTCCATGATGACCAGCGTCGTATCGGCCTCGGCGAAAGCCTCACGGATCGACGGAACCAGGTCTTCCCTCCAGGGAGCCGGGAGGCTGCGCATGATTTCGGAACAGGGTATTCGCATGGCGCCTTCTTCGAGTGCTTCGAGTCTCTCGAGGGAGCAGTAGATTCACCCCCAAAGCAGCCAAGACTCAAAAATCTCAAGGGTACATAGTATGATATGTAATACATCATACTATGAGGTAAAGGAGCTCAGCAATGTCCCGAAAGCGGATTCGCACCATCGTTCCTGTCGTGCTTCTGGCCTTCATGGGCGCGGTCACAACGGCGGTTGCCCAGACGGGCGTGTCGTTTCCCCTGCGGGTCAGCGAGGACAGAAGACACCTGGTCGACAGCAGAGGCGTGCCGTTTTTCATGAACGGCGACAGTCCATGGGAGATCAGCTGGCAGCTGACGAAGGAGGAAGCCGAAGCCTACCTTGAAAACCGGCGCCAGAAGGGGTTCAACACGGTGCTTGTCGACACCGTCCCGTACACCGAGTGGTCCGACCATCTCACCCAGACAAACCGCTACGGACATGCCCCCTTCCCGAGTACCGGGGACCTCGGGCAGCCCAACGAAGCGTACTTCAGGGATCTCGACGCGGTCGTCGAGGCTGCCGCCAGGAAAGGCATGCTGGTCCTGTTGTGCGCGGCGGATCTGGGCTCCAGCGACATGTGGCGGCCGCAGTACATCTCGAGCGGGGTGGCGAAGTGCGGCGAGTATGCCCGTTTCCTCGGCCGGCGCTTCAGCCGGTTCGACAACATCCTCTGGGTGCTCGGAGGTGATCGCGACCCTCATGGAGTCTTTGCCCATGTGGAAGAGATGGCCAGGGCATTGAGGGAGACGGCGCCGAAACATCTGATCACCTATCACGCGGGGGCGAAATCGAGTGGAATGTTCTTTCAGCCAGCGGATTGGTTCGATGTGAACATGTCCTACGGTTACCGCGACCCGCACGGCTTCGTGTCCGAGGACTACAAGAGAACACCGGTAAAGCCGGCCTTCCTTGGAGAAAGCGGATACGAGGGTGAAAACCTGGACGGGAGAGGCGGCAGCCCCCACCGCGTCCGGCGGCAGGCCTACTGGTCGGTTCTCTCCGGGGCGTTTGGCCACCTTTACGGTTCGGCGGCCTGGACGATGAAACCGCTCTGGAAGGACTGGATGGATTCGCCCGGCGCATTCCACATGTCTCACCTCGGCGCGTTTTTCCAATCGCTGCCCTGGCACAAACTTGTCCCCGATTTCGGGCGCAGCGTGATCGTCGAAGGCAACGAGGAGGGGAGCACGGTGGCGACTACGGCGCGGATACCCGACGGCAGTCTTGCGGTCAGCTACCTGCCGACGCCGCGGCGCGTCACTGTCGACCTTTCCCTGTTCAACGGCAAAGTGGAGGCGCGCTGGTTTGACCCGACCTGCGGGAAATACTTGCCGGTTGCCAATTCGCCGTTTGAAAACAAAGGCAGCCGCACCTTCACCACCCCCGAGAAGAACTCCGCCGGGGACGGCGACCTCGTCCTTGTCCTTTCGGCTCTGTGACAAGAACAAAAGCTTATAGATACGCTCACGTTCCCAGAACGCGGATTTGCGCTGATTCACGCGGAAGTTGACTCGGTGACAGGCCGCGCCCGGCATTCCTCCCGCGAACTGCCGGGTGCGACAGATCCGCGTAAATTCGTAAAATCCGCGAAAATCCGCGTTCTGCTGTTTTAACCGGTGGCCAGCTCCATCCCAAGAATTCGTTAGCGTGTTCATGAAATCGGGTACTAAGAACGCATCGTTGCGTTCTTCACCAATGGGCGGGCGCGGACACCCAGGAATGCGATGTACGCCAGCGGCAGGAAAAGCACGAGCATTCCGGCGCGCAGGCCTGCCACGTCCGCAATCCTCCCTATGAGCACAGGCCCAAACGCTCCGCCGACGGCGCTGGAAAACAGTATTCCCATGAGCGCTCCGTGGTGCTTCTCCAGCGAATTGAGTGCGAGCTCGGCGATGAGCGGCCACAGCACGGAAAGGAAGAGTCCGACGAGCGGAAAGAAGATCAGTGCCATCGTTCTGTTGCCCAGGATCGCGCAGGAGAAGCATCCCAGCGCAAGCAAGCTGGAGACCGTCACCACGCGCCGGCTTTCGAATATTTTGATTAGCAGCATTCCCCCCGCGCAGCCGGCCGTAAGCAGAGTCCAGAACCACGACAGCGTTCTTGCGCCCGTGGTTTCGGGGTCGCAGCCGTGGTATGCCTTCAGGAACTGCGACATCCAATTCGCGTTACCCTGCTCGCAAGCCGAATAGCAGAGAACGCCGCAGACGAAAAGCAGGACGGTAGGGTTCTTCAACAGCCCGAGATAAACCTGGAGCGAACCGGCACGTTCCTCTTCCGTCAACTGCACGCGGGGAAACTTCACGAAAATCAGCACGCCAATAGTCACAGCGAGCACGGCCGAGAAGATCCAGTATAGGGAAACCCAGTTGAACGATCCCTGCACCAGCCTGCTCAAGCCTTTGCCTACAAGGCCCCCGCTCCCGGGGGCGGCGAGCCTCTGAACCGCCATCGAGTAGACGTGAGGGCTGAGCATCGAGCCGAGGCCGTACATCATATTGGTCAGCACCGTGAAAAACGCCAGGTTCTCGCCTCCGCACGCGCTCTTCAGCAGGGGATAGAGCGGTATCTGCCCGGCAGCCAGCCAGCAGCCCACCAGGAATAATGAAATCAGCACCACCGGATATTGGGGCCGTATTGCGAACGAAAAAGTCCCCGCGAACGCCAGAACGAAGGAGGCAACGACAACCTTTTTGGCCGAGAGCTTCTCGGTAAGGATGCCGGCGGGAATGGAGATTACGCCGAAGGCGATGAAATAGGAAAAAGGGAGCAGGGCAGCGAGCGTGTAGCTCAGACGCAGATCCCGGATCATGTCCGGCAGCAGGGCCCCGACTGCATTCGCGATGACCCCTGTCTCGAACAGTATGCAGTTCAACAGCACTACGACGAAGTAGTTAATCCGCGGTTTGGGCGCCGCCGCTGGCAATGGGTTCATATTAATCCGATCTTCGCTTACCGGAGCTGGAGGCGACAGAGCGAAATGGCATTCCGGGATTTCTTTGCGAGATCGACGGCATCCTCGTCCGTCCTATGAGCGTCCTCACCCAGGAACGATGTTTTTCCGCCCCATTTTACGCCCTGCTTGTCATAATATGTGTGATGTATGATAGGATAACCGGCGTCAGCAGATCTACTACCTTCGCTGGGGCGATCCGCAATACCGGGGAGACAGTCCCATGAATCGAAGACGTTTCCTTGAGCCCCGGGGGGGGCGGAACCGTAATCCTTCCCTTCGGGCCGCGCTTTTCCCGGCCCCGCCGTCCTGTTCTGTTCAACCCGTAAACCCGGCTCGCGAGAGTGCCTTGCAGGCATGCCACAAAAACCAAGAATTCACGAGGGATCAACATGTTCGGGAAATTACTCGTCCTGTTGCTGGCCGCGTCCCCGGCGATTGCCGGTCCCGCATATCCCCTGAAGGTGAGCGCCAACAAGCGCTACCTGGTCGATCAGCGAGATGTCCCGGTGTTTCTCAACGGTGACACCGCGTGGTCGCTGATCGCGCAGGTCTCCAAGGAAGACGCCGAGCTCTACTTGCGTGACCGCGCCTCGAGGGGCGTCAATTCGATAATCGTCACCTCTCCCGAGGTCTACTACTGCAGCAACTGCCGGGACAAGGACGGTCCTCAGAATTTCTACGGCGACAGCCCGTTCAACAAAGTCAACGACTTCACCACTCCGAACGAGGCTTACTGGAAGCATGCCGACTGGGTCATCAGGAAAGCAGCCGAGTACGGCATCCAGGTCCTGCTCTGCCCCTGCTACACCGGCTTCCAGAAGAACAAGGACGGCTGGTGGACCGACGACTGGGAGAAGAGGAATTCCGTCGAGGACTGCGCCTGGTATGGAGGCTGGGTCGGTAAACGCTACCGGGACTTTCCGAACATCGTCTGGGTGATGGGAAACGACCGGAACCCCGGCGAGTTGTTCGGCAGAATCGACGCGATGGCCAAAGGGATCAGGTCGGAGGACGCGAATCACCTGTTTACCCATCATTCGCGCAGCGGTATGTCGTCAGCGGATCCCGCCGTTTGGGCGCCGCAGCCGGTTCCGTCCTGGCTGACACTGAACGGCACCTATGACTATCCAGGCGATGCGGCGCCGAGCGACTGGATGTACGTCAGATCCTACGCCGACTACAACCGCAACCCGGTAATGCCTTTCTACCTGTTCGAGTCGCATTACGAATACGCCAAGAGTTGGGGCAACGGCACGATCCAGGGAATCCCGCTCAACGTCAGAAAAGAGGCCTACCAGTCCGCCTTCTGCGGTTCGACCGGGCACCATTACGGGAACAACGCGATCTGGGGAATGAATTCCGTGCCCGATTATCAGCCGGGCTGCGACCTGCCGTGGAAGGAGCATTTCAAGGATCCCGGTACGTCGGTTCTTTTCATAGGGAAGCTGTTGAACTCCAGGGCTTGGCACACCCTCGTGCCCGACCAGGATCACACGGTCATGACCGCCGGCTACGGTTCCGGGAGTTCCTACGCCCCATGCGCCAGGACTACCGACGGTGCGACGATGATGGCGTTCATTCCAGACTCGCGTTCTGTGACCATCGACATGGCGAAGATTTCAGGTAAAGCAGCCAAGTGCTGGTGGTTCAACCCGCGTTCAGGCGAAAGCCGTCCCATCGGCGACTACCCGACTTCCGGCAAGAAAGACTTCCGTACGCCGGACAACAACGACTGGGTGCTGGTCATCGATGATGCGGCAAAGAAGCTCCCGGCCCCCGGCGCAACCCCGAAGGGGAAGCAATAGGTACTTTGAGTCTTGGAAGCCTTTGTGAAGAGGTGAAACGGATGGGGGCGACAAGACATGGAATACTCCCGACAGGAATCCATCGTTGAAGCATACAAACCAGCGCTTGGTCGCAAGCGCTGCGACCTGATGACGCCGGCCCTGATACTCGACCTTGACGTGGCACAGCAAAACATCCAGTGCATGGCGGAGCGCCTTCGCGACCTGCATGTCAACCTTCGCCCGCACGTAAAGGCGCACAAGTGCGCGGAGCTTGCCAGGCGGCAGATCCAGGCCGGGGCGATCGGAATCTGCACGGCAACCGTATGGGAGGCCATTGCGATGAGCCGGGCCGGCATTGAGGACATCTACATCGCAAACGAGGTCTGCGGCTGGGAGAAGATTTCCGCGCTGGCGCGCGAGGCTGCGCTCCGGCACATCGGTGTCGCAGTCGACGATCCCTGCAACGCGGCGGAACTCTCCGATGCGGCGCGCTGTGCGGGAAGCACACTGGACGTGCTGATCGAGGCGGATGTCGGCATGGGCCGCGGCGGAGTCCGGTCCGTCAAAGAAGCGCTCACACTGGCCGACTGCGTTACCAGACTTCCCGGTCTGTGCCTGCGCGGCATTCAGGCCTACGAAGGACACTGCATGCTGGAACGCGACCGGACCGTGCGGACCCGAAAGGCCGCGGAAGCGATGGGCGTTGCCGCCGAGGTCATCGAAGCGTTGTCTGGGGCGGGATTCGCTTGCGAGACCGTGTCCGCCGGCGGCACCGGAACTTACGACATCACCGGCAGGGACCCGCGGGTGACCGAGATTCAGGCGGGATCGTACGTGTTCATGGACAACTTTCACGGCAGCCTCGTGCCGGGCTTCTCGCGGTCGCTCACGGTGCTTGCGACCGTGGTCATCCAACACGATCGCACGATTGTGCTGGATGCGGGCCTGAAATCCATCGGTGTCGATGAAGCGCTTCCCACGATGGTGCCCTATCCTTTCTACCGCGCCGAGTTCCATGAGGAGCACGCGCTTTTTACCGTCGATGACCGGTGCGGGCTGAAGCGGGGAGACACGGTCGAGCTCATCCCAGGCTATGCCCCGACGACCGTGAATGTCTATGATGTGTACCATGTGGTCGAGGACGGGATAGTGACCGGAATCTGGCCGGTAGCACCACGCGGACCCGGGCACGCAGGCTGGTCAGCATCTTGGCCGCCGGCGGGGGACGCACAGTAGATAGTTCGTATTTCGCCCCAGGAGGAGAGACCATGCAATTGCCCGCGCTACGTCTGCTGAGCCGCGACGAGTTGGAGAGGATCCATCAGGCAGCGTTACGTATCCTCGACGAGGTCGGGATTCTGCTCGAGCACACCGGGGCACAGGATCTTCTCGAGGGCGCCGGGGCTCGTGTCGATCGGGCGACCAACCGCGTGTACATGCCGCCCGATCTCGTGGAAGCGAAAAGAGTCCTCATCCCGAAGCGCTTCACCTATCACGGCCGGACGCCGGAGTACGACTACACCGCCGCGCTGGACGGCGACATCGGCGGCCGGAGTTCGGGGGGCCCGCCCTACTATATCGACCCGGTGACCGGCGCTGCGCGCCGGGCCAATATCGCCGACTGGCGCGATTTCTGCAAAGTTACGGACGCGCTGCCCAACATAACGGCCACCGCTAACCAACACTGCGGCGACGTGCCGGGTCTGACGTCCGACCTGTACAGCCTCAGGACCATGCTGGAATGCCAGCGCAAGTGCTCGGTTCACGGTGCGGCGACGGTAACGAACCTCCGTTACCAGATCGAGATGATGCTTGCGGTGCGCGGCACACGCGAGGCGCTCGCAGAGCGCCCGATGGTTCACCACATGGTCCCACCGGATAATCCGCTTTTCCTGCACGAAGACCTCGTCGCACAGATCCTTTTGGCCGTGGAGTACGGGCTGCCGATGGACATGCCCGTGATGTCGATCGCGGGCGTCTCGTCCCCCGCAACACTGGCCGGCACACTCGCCCAGAACCTGGCCGAAGAACTCGCCGCCACCACCCTTGTCCAGACCGCCCGGCCGGGACACCCGCAGGCCTTTTTCATCGACCCGATGGTGGGGAACATGAGGACCGCGGAGGCGCTGGGAGGAGCACCGGAATCCGCGCTCCTTCTCGGTGCTATCTGCCAGCTGGGCACCGAGCTGTTCGGGGTGCCCACCGAAGCCATCGGTTTCGTCAGCGACGGCTTCACAGGGGCACAGACCATGTTCCACAAGGCGCAGAACCTCATTTTTCAGGTTCTGTCCGGCGGCAAGCTCATCGTCGGGGCGGGTACCGTCGAGAGCATCATGGCCCTCAGCCCCATACAGCTGGTCATCGACGACGAACTCATCGCGATCGCCAGGCGCTGGCTCGAGGGGATCAAGGTGGACGAGGAGTCGCTCGCCGTCGACACGGTGGCACGAGTGGGGCCGCGCGGCAGCTACCTGGCCGATGCGCACACGGTCTACGCGATTCGCACGCGGCAACTCGTCACTCTGCAGCTCGCCGAAAGGGAGAGCCGCCGCCAGGTTTGGGAAGCCGCGGGGAAGAAAACTTTGGAGTCGAGGGCAGCAGAGAAGGCGCAGTCGATCATCGAGCGCCATGAGGTCCCGCCTCTCCCCGATGAAGTCCGGAGAGAGCTGGCCGTCATTCTAAAGAAAGCCGACATACAGGTCGCGGGGGCCGACGGCAGCGCCGCCTCGACGCCGGCAGGAGCTTAACTGAGGTGACAGACGACAAAGGAGACGTGACATGGGTAAGGGTACTGGCAGGGTTGCCGGGAAGCGAGCCATCGTTACAGGGGCCGGCAGCGGCATCGGGCGGGCGACCGCGATTTTGTTTGCACGCGAGGGTGCCAGGGTCGGGCTGATCAGCCGGCGCGAATCGATGTTGCGCGAGGTGGAGTCGGTCATCGCGGAAGAGGGCGGGGAATCTCTGGTTCTGCCGTGCGATGTCTCGAAACAAGATCAGGTCGCCGGCGCCTTCGCGGCGGTCGAGGAACGCTGGGGAGGCGTGGATGCCTGCGTTGCGGTTGCGGGCATCGAACGCTGGGCGGAGGGAGACGACCGCGTCGACCGCCTGGAGCTCGCGGTCTGGCAGGAGATCATCGACATCAATCTGACCGGGATGTTCCTGACTCTGAAATGCGCGGTCCGCGCCATGCTGAAGATCGGAGGCGGGGCTATCGTCGTAACAGGCTCGCCGACCGGCCTGTACGGTTTTGCGGCAGGCGAAAATGCTTACAGCGCCAGCAAAGCTGGCTGTCATGGACTCGCCCGGGTCCTCGCGAACGAAGTCGCCCCGGAGCACATCCGGGTAAATATCGTCGTGCCGGGATTCATCGAGGCCGGGGTCAACGAGAAATTCATGCGAGAGAACCCACAGGGAGTGGAGGACTATTGTCGGGCCACTCCCATGCGTCGTATAGGGCAACCTGAAGAGGTCGCACCGATGAACCTCTTCCTCTGCACCGACGAGGCATCGTTCACTACTGGCGGCTACTTTGTAGTGGACGGCGGTTATATCGCAATCTGAGGTCTATCTACAAACAAACAAGGAGGCAGCGATGCTGAACAGAAGTCTTTTACCACCTGAACCAAAGGAACGCATCATCTACGTGAACGGCGAATTTCTGCCGCAAAGCAAGGCTCTCATCTCGGTGCTCGATCACGGCCTGATGTACGGAGACGGCTGTTTCGACGCGTGGTGCGGCAGGAACGGGTTCATCTTCCAGCATGAGATGCATACACAGCGGCTGTTCCGGTCGATTCGTGCGTTGAAACTCGATCGCTGGATGAAGATGACCTATGACGAAATGTTCAACGCGATCATCGAAACCGTGCACCGCAACGTGGTCACCGATTTCTACATCAAGGTGCTGGTGACCCGCGGCATCAGTTCCGAGCCGGTCATCAACATGCGTGACTGCAAGGAGGCGAGCGTCATTATTTATGCCCGCCCGACCATCTATGAACAAGACATGAACAAGATGGAGACTCAGGGCATGCGGATAAAAGTCCTGTCCACCCGCCGCGTGTCGCATGAAGCGCTCGATCCGAAGGTGAAGAGCCTGAACTACCTGAACATCGTCATGGGCAAGCTCGAGGCCTGGGACAGCGGTTACAACGACGGCGTGATGCTCGATTCGAACGGCTGGGTGGCGGAATGCCCGGGCTACAACATCATGGGTATCCGAGGCAACAAGCTGTTCACGCCCTCGCACGAACTGCTGGAGGGGATCACCAGGGCGTCGGTGATGGAGATGGCGCGGGATCTCGGGATGGAGGTCGAGACGGGGTTCTATTCCGCTATGGAATTCGCGATGGCCGACGAAGTGTTCATGACCAACACCGTTTCCGGCGTGGCGCCCGTGACGGAGATCGACGGCTGGAAGGTCGGCAGCGGCAAGCCGGGGCAGCGCACGATCCAATTCGCCAAGACCTATCTGAGCTGGTTGGAAAGCGGCCGGCACGGCACCCAGTGCTTCCCCGAAGCCTGGCAGGACGCCGCCACCGCGCGCTAAAAATACTCATCAGTGTCTTTGGGGTGAACCAAGAAATAGGCGGACGCGGATTTCACGGATGCACGCGGATTTTTGTTTCTACGAATGCGCGACAACAGGGCGCGCTTGAGAAAGCCGCATCCTGAGCTGAATCCAACCACTCCAATCCGTGAATCCGCGTCCGAATGTCTTTCCGATTTAGTTTTCTGACCTGAGAGTGAGGACCCAATCATTGGGGTCGGGCATGCTGAAGGATTGGGATGCGCCGCCTTTGACGGTGCCGAGCGTGGTTTCCCGGCCCGTTCGCGGATCGAACCTGAGGACGTGGTAGCTGCCGGAAGGAAGGTTGAGGGCAAAGGATCCGCCCTTTGCGGCGTAGACGACGTACTGACGGCCCGGTTCCGCCAGCACGTAGGTTCGCTCCCCCGAGGTCAACAGTTCGTTGTGACTGGACATGGTCCAGTACCGGATTTCCTTCGCCGTGAAGAAGTCGACCATTCGCTTGATGTCCCCGTATTCCTCCGGAGCGTCGTACCAGTCCCCGGTGATCTCCACGTGGCCCATGCCGTCCGGGGTGATCCTCATGTCCCCGGCGCTGCCGTATCCACCGGCCGTCGCGATGCCCCATATGGCCCCCCGCAACTTCGTCCGGTTCATATCGACCCGGATTCGGAGCGGCGGGTTGTGCTGGCCGAAATAGCCGTACTCGTCGTTGACGACGGGCATGTTGTGGCCGAGGTTGGAGACGATGCCGGCGTTCCCCCACGCGTCGCCTTCGTCGTACTTCGGGTTCCAGCCGCCGTACTGGAGGCAGGCATAGCTGGGCCAGTTCGACTGAAAGAACGCGAAACCGGCGCGGATCGGTCCTTCGCCCTGTCCCGGGTGAATCGACAGGGCGCGCAGAGATCCGCCCTCCGCCGCCCACGGATCCGTCTGTCGCACGATGGCGCCCATGCGCTCGAAATCGGATTTCGCCTGCGGATGCGTTCCCTTGTACCGTCGGCGAGAGATCCCACTCATTGCACATGCACCAGATCACGTTGGAATAGGCGGCGTACCGGGCGACCACGTAACGCACGAACCGGTCGTTCTGGTCGGGAAGACCGAACATCCTATTGGCCGCGTAGGGATTCGCGATAATCAGGTCCGCTACCATCCCGCTGGAGTCCATGTATTGCACCATTTCGTCCAGCTTCCGCCAGTACGGCAGATTCAGGCGGTCGCGGTCGGGGTTCTGAGCGTCGCCCAGGTACGGCTGGGCGTCGCGGTAGTTGTTGAACTCGACGTTGCACGTGTAGGAATTCTGCGCGTAGACGTGCATTCGAATCTTGTTCATCCCGTACTTGAGCGAGTTCGCGACCGAAGTCTTCCAGTTGTCGTTGGCGAGCGCAGCCTGGATCCAGTCGTAATAGGTTTGCCCCCACATGAAGTACCGCGTCCCATCGTCCCAGACGAAGCTGTAAGGATGCTCCCTGTCGATGCGGAGGAACCCGTGCTTCCCGGCCTTCGGCGCGACGCAGGTAAGTTTCCCGGTTTTGCCGTTCAGGCCCGGGTCGGCGGAACTGGTCTGGTACGACCAGTTCCCTTCGACTGTGGGCGTGAAGCGGAGCTTGAAGGCGTTGTCGCCGTCCCAGAATCCGGTCAATGTTCTGGTGACACCTCCCGGCCCGGCGAAACTGGCGCTGACGGTTGCCGCAGGATCCGTGTAGGGATTCGGATATGTCCGTTCGGCCTTGAGCGTGATTTCGTAGGTTGACCATCGGGCCACCGACTGAGCCATCGCCGGGGAAGGGACAATTGCAGGAAACAGCAGCAAGGCGAGCGCGGGCATGCACATGAGAGCCTGTTTCGACAGATCTCCTCCTGCGGGTTCACGCCATCACGCGGCGTATCGCTTCAATAATGTCTTCGTCGTCGGGCAGGACCTCGCGCTCGAGGATGGGCGCGAAGGGGATGGGCGTGTCCTTTGCCGCGACCCGCTCGATGGGTGCATGGAGATAATCGAAGGCAAGGTAACCCACGCGCGCGGCGATTTCAGCGCCGACGCCGCCCGTCAGGTTGGCCTCGTGCGCCACCACCACCCGCCCGGTCTTGCGCGCGGACTCCGCCATGGTTTCCACGTCCAGCGGGGAGACGGTGCGCGGGTCGATCACCTCGACGGAGATACCCTCGTCTTCCAGCCTGGCGGCCGCCTTGAGCGAGAAGTCCACCATGTCGCTGACGGCGATTACGGTGACGTCCGTCCCCGGCCGCACCACGGCGGCTCTGCCCCACGGCACGAAGTACGGCTCCTCCGGCACCTCGCCCTTGACGTTGTACAGCATCTTGTTCTCAAAAACGATCGTCGGATTCGGATCGCGCACGGCGGTCTTCAGCAGGCCCTTGGCATCGCGCGGGTTGGACGGCATCGCGACCTTTATCCCCGGGATGTGCATGAACCAGGCTTCGAGGCACTGGCTGTGATGCGCCGCTGCCGAGCGCCGGCCGCCCGTGGTGGTGCGGATGGTCAGCGGGAGAGAGAGCTTGCCGCCGAACATGAAGCGCATCTTGGCGGCCTGGTTCAGGACCTGGTCCATGGCCATGCCGAAGAAGTCGCTGTACATGATTTCTGCGATCGGCCGCAGCCCGGTCGCGGCCGAGCCGATCGCGGCGCCGATGATCGCCATCTCGGAGATGGGCGTGTTGCGGATACGCCTCGGGCCGAATTCGTCCAGCAGTCCCAGCGTGACCTTCAGCGAGCCGCCGAACTCGGCAATGTCTTCTCCGATGAGGTACACCCGCTCGTCGTTCTGTAATTCTTCGCGCAGCGCCTGGCGAACTGCGTCACGATAGGTCATCAGAGCCATGTTACGCCTCCAGGACAGAAGGGAGTGAATATGTCGGTGCACGCCTCGGCGGGATCCGGCAGCGGGCTCTTCTCCGCGAACTCGATGGCCGCCTTCAGCTCGTCGGCCACGCGGGCCTCGATCTCGTCCAGCGTCCTGTCGAGAACGCCGTCCCCGAGAAGCACCTTCCGCCAGCGGGCGACGGGCAGAATCCCGGCAGCTCTGAAGTTCTTCTTTCGACCGGTAGCTCTGGTTGTCGGCGTCATGGTGGCCGCTCCAGCGGTGGTCTTGGCTTCGATCAGGGTTGGGCCGCCGCCGGAGCGGGCTCGCGCTACGGCTCTCGAAGCAGCCACATACACCGCGCCCACATCGTTACCGTCCACAATTTCCGCCGGGCATGTCGTAGGAGAGGGCCCGCGTGGCGATGTCCTTGATCTTCTGGTGCTGGCGCCGCGGGGTTGATTCGGCATAACCGTTGTTTTCGCACACGAACACCACCGGCAGACTCCACACCGAAGCCAGGTTCATCGATTCGTGGAACGTCCCGGTATTGGATGCGCCGTCACCGAAGAAGCAGACGGCCACATAGTCCAGCCCCAGGTATTGCGCGGTGAGCGCAGCCCCGTTCACGATCGCCAGTCCCGCTCCGACAATGCCGTTCGCGCCGAGCATCCCGAGATCCGGCTCGGCAATGTGCATCGAGCCGCCTTTGCCCTTGTTGTAACCCGTGCGCTTGCCGAACAGCTCGGCCATCGCCTTGTCGAAGCGCCCCCTTTGGCGATCAGATGACCGTGGCCGCGGTGCGTGCTGACGATCTTGTCGCCGGGCCGAAGCGCACCGCATACGCCCGACGCCACCGCTTCTTCGCCGATGTACGTGTGCAGAAACCCCGGGATTCTCCCACGTGCGAACAGGTCCAGCACCGCCTGTTCGAACTTGCCGGATTCGGACCATCGTCCTGTACAGCTCGAGTTTGGTACCGGAGGGAATCTCACCGTAGCCACCCATTGCCTGCCTCTCTGCGTTTCGACCCGTTGGACACCAAGCACGCCAACATACGATTTTCGTTGCTTTTACCACCAATCATGCCGTACTGTCAATGTCATATCATACGTAATATGTCCTACAAGAAATCCGAGGACTGGTGGAGGAAAGCGCCATGAAAGCGCCGCTTCGTCTTTTGTCGGAGGAACAGCTCCAGGCTATTCACAACGGGTCGCTGGAGGTCCTTGAACAAACGGGAATGCTTGTCGACCACGACCGTGCGCGTGAGATATTGCAGGGGGCCGGGGCAGAGGTCGATCACGATACAAAGATAGTCAGGTTCCCCCGTTCGCTTGTTGAAGCGAAGTTGAAACAGGTGCCGCGCACAGTCACGTATCACGGCCGCACGCCCGAATTCGATTTCACTGTGGCAGCCGGCGGGGACATCTACTCGCGCGTCCCCGGGGGCGCCACGAACTATATCGATCTGAGAACCGGCGAGAACCGCCGTGCTCGTCTCGCGGACTGGGCGGAATTCGCCCGGCTGGTCGACGCCCTGCCCAACATCCACTCGGTGTCGACCCTTCACTGCGGCGATGTGCCGCTGGCCACGGCCGACATCCACTCGATGCGGACGCTGCTGGAAAATCAGCGTAAGTGCATTGTTCACAATGCGTTCAGCATCCGGAATCACACCTATCTGCTCGAACTGGCCATCGCGGTGGCCGGCGACCGCGAGGCGCTGGCGAAGCGGCCGCTTTTTCACCACATGCTGTCCCCGATCTCACCGCTGTTTCTCAACGAGGACGACACGGCGCAGCTGCTTCTTGCCTGCGATTACGGGATCCCGACGGACATCCCGATCATGCCCACGACAGGCTACCACGGCCCCCATCACTCTTGCCGGTACCCTCGTTCTCGCCAACGCCGAATACCTGGGCACGATGACGCTGGCGCAGATCGTACAGACCGGGGCACGTGATGCCTTATTTCACGGACCCGGTCGTCGCCGATATGCGCTCGGCGGCGACCGCTCTTTGCCGCCCCTGAAGTCGGGTCTCCTGGTCGCCGCGATCGCGCAGCTCGGCTCCGAACTCTACGGCCTCGCCCCTGAAGGGATCGGTCTTCCGGCGGACGGCTACATCCCGGAGCAGACCCTCTTCCACAAGGCGCAGAACACTATCTTCCAGTGCATGGCGGGCGGGAAACTGATCATCGGCGCGGGCTCGATCGCCGGGGTCATGGCGCTCAGCCCTGCGCAGCTCGTGATCGACGACGAGATCATGCACATCGCGCGGCGCTGGGTACGCGGTATCCGGGTGGACGAGGAGTCCCTTGCCGTCGACGTGATCCACAGGGTGGGACCGCGGGGGCACTTCATCACCGAAGATCACACGCTCGCGCATCTGCGCACAGGCGAACTGATTTCCACGACGATATTCGATCGCGACCGGTTCGAAGCCTGGCAGCAGAAGGGCTCGAGAACGCTGATCGACAAAGCGCGCGAAAAGGGTCTCGAGTTGCTGTCGAAACACCAGGTTCCGCCCCTGCCCGGCGAGGTCCTGAGGGAATTGGACGCCATAGTGAAACGAGCCGACGGGGAGCTGGCAGGCCAACCCGCCGCTTCCGCACACGCCTGAAAGGAAGGAGATCTTCGATGGACGAGACCCTGAAGGCAGTTTTCGAAGCGGTTTTGAGCGGGGATGCCGCTGCCGTGAAAAATGGGGTACAAACGGCACTGGCCAGCGGAGTGGACCCGGCTGACATCCTCAACGACGGCCTGATTGCCGCGATGGGTGAGGTGGGCCGCCGGTTTGAATGCGGCGAGTATTTCGTCCCCGAGATGCTGATCGCGGCGCGTGCCATGAAAGGGGGCATGACGCTCCTGAAACCGCACCTTCTTCAGGCGAACATCCAGCCGGTCGGCAAGGTGGCGATCGGCACCGTACGCGGCGACCTGCACGATATCGGCAAGAACCTCGTCGGCATGATGCTCGAAGGCGCGGGATTCGAGGTCATGGACCTCGGGACCGACGTCGCACCTGAAAAATTCGTTGCAGCGGCGCAGGCCGGCGTCAACGTGGTAGGGCTCTCGGCCCTGCTGACCACCACGATGCCCAACATGCGAATGACTGTTCAGGCGCTCAGAAGGGCCGGGCTGCTCGACAAGGTCAAGGTGATGGTGGGAGGTGCTCCGGTTACCGAACAGTACGCCCGCGAGATCGGTGCACACGCGTATGCGGCCGACGCCAGCCGCGCCGCCGCTCTCGCCAAATCGCTGGTCTCCCAATAGTCTTCGAGCCCTGGAGCCATCTTGGAGTTTGGACAAGAATACTTCAAACATCCTTAGCCGGGAGAAACCAGTGAGAAAGCTCCTTGTCCTGCCGTTGCTGTCGTGCCTGCCTCGTTCCGTGTGCTTACGCTCAGATCCAGGTGCCGCGGTGGTCCGTCCATGAGATCACCCTGGCGGCCTCGGGAACATATGCGAATCCGTACACTGAAGCCGGCGTGACTGCCATCTTCCGCGGACCCGGTGGTATCGCCCGCACGGTGTCCGGATTCTGGGATGGCGGGGCAACTTTCAAAATCCGTTTTGCTCCGACCGTGCAGGGCAAGTGGTTCTGGTCGACGGCTTCCCGCTGACCCCGGCCTCGACAAGCGTTCAGGCGAAATTACATGCACGGCGCCACGGCCCGGCCGACACGGATTTCTGCGGCGCGACCAGGCCCACCCCTACAGCTTCGTGTGGGACGACGGCACACGTTACTTCATGTGGGGGCAGACCTACTACGACGTTATGCTGAACCTTCTGGCCGGCGGCGGCTGGAAGGCGGGGGTGGACAATACCGCGGCACACGGCATGAACAAGATCCGTCTCCATGTTTTCGCCCAGAAGGATTACAAAACCGGTGTCGAGGACATGACCTACCCGCAGGCGGTCCCGTACGGCGGCACCTTCTCCAGTCTCGATCGCGATCGCCTGAATATCGCGTACTGGCAAGGACTGGACGAGTACGTCCGGTACGTGGACTCCAGGGGACTGATCGCCGACCTCATCCCATTCAATCCTTACGGCGACAATGTCATGTGGGGCACCCAGGAACAGGACGAACGCTATCTCCGCTATATCCTCGCCCGGTACGCGGCGTTTCCACACGTGATCTGGTGCGTCTGCAACGAGTGGAACTACTCCACGAGGCCCCAGTCCTACTTCGACCGCATGGGAGAGATCATACGGAACGAAGACCCCTGGATTAAAGAAGGACCCAACCTCCGCGCGCTGTCGATCCACCAGGGAACCCGCATCGAGTTCAATTTCTTCCGCTCCGCGTGGCCGGTGCACTCGATTGTTCAGTACGGGGTCCGGAACAACGTGCAGAACACGCGTCCCGAGACCGACGAAAGAGCCGAAGACGCGATACTACAACGGCGACGAGTGGGGGAACGCGAGCATCGTCGTAAACCTCGGGCACGACATGCCCGTCGTGAACGACGAATACGGTTACCTTGGCGAGAAGACTCCGATCGAACTGACCCAAGTACAACATCGACATGCCATGTGGGGCATTGCGGCGGCGGGTGGGTACGGATCTGTGGGCGACTTCCGCCGGCCGCCCACGGGGAATCCTGAGATCACCGGCGACTGGCTGGATGCGCCCGAATACGACGACATCCAGCGCATTGTGAGGTTCTTCGATACGAAAGGGCTCGAGTACTGGAAGATGGCCAGCCACAACGAACTGAAAACCGCGGGCGAACGCATCTATGTGCTCGCGGAACCCGCACGGCAATACCTGTTCTATGCGGCAGTGGGCGGCCCCTTCGCCGTCAATCTCGCGCCAGGGACATATTCCGTCCGCCGCTACAACCCGCGCACGGGCGAGGACGTTTCGTTGCCGGATCAGCCCGGCGGCGGCCCGGTCTCGTTCACCGTCCCCGACACCAACGACTGGGTGATCTACCTCAAGCGGAAATAAAAGCAAAAAGCACGGCAGAGGCGCAAAGCGCCGAGAGCCGCAGAGTCGAAAGTGTATTGTTGTTTAAGTCTGTCCTCTGCGTTTGTCAGCGATCTCGGCATCTCTGCGGTGGGGATTGACTAGGATTCTGGCTCCCGCCTGGGGCGGGGCGGTTCTTTGCGGCGTCGTCAAGCACGAGTAACCAGTCGCCCGGGCCGGGAGTCTTGAATTCCCGGAAGCCCTTCTGACCGATGCCTCCCGCTTCTGTCGACTTCCCGCTCCGCGGATCGAACCAGTAACCCCGAACCTTCTGTCCCGACAGCCGGTTCAGGTCGATCGTGACCGTGTGCTTGTCGGTCATATAGACGATCAGGGTGTCCCGCGCCGCGGTTGCCGCGGCCTGCACACCGTCGTCGTTGCCGAAGTCTCCGTGGCCGCGCACGACGAACACGTGGTCGATATCGGGCTGCAACTCGTACCACGCCCTTGATTCGAACAGTGTGCGGACGTGGGTCATGTAGTGCGATCCGGGAAGTTCGAGCGCCTTCTCCCAGCCGTAGCCGCAGAACCAGAGCGGCTTGTTACCGAACAGGTGGCCAGCCGCGCCGGCCAGCACCGCCCGGTACGGGTAGCGTCGGACGTCGTCCGCGGTTCTCTTCCCGAAGTCTTCCTCGTAGTGCGTCTCGATCAGGAAGGTGGGCCTGTCGGGATGGCGCGCCCGGTCGTACAGAATGCGCCAGGCCACCGGGCCGTAAGTGTAGGAGCTGTTGAAGTCGAGCCAGCCCTCGCCGGCGAAGCGCTCCAGCGCAGCGGTGTTGCTCGCCCAGTGTGCGGTGTGCAGGTGCCCGGGAGCGGATTCGCGGATACCCTTTGCGACGGCGCGCACCTCATCGGGCACTTCGTAAGGATTGCGGTCGCCGCCGTGCACCCAGATGATGTTGGCGAATTTCGCATAGCGTTTGCCGATCCAGCGGCCGTAGGTGAGACACTTGGCGGGCCCGTTTTTCTTCATCAGGTCGATGTAGCCGTCCTTGCCGGCGCCGATGTAGGCCGGGGTGACCATCAGGAGGAATATCCAGTTCTACCGCTTTTTTGAACACCCGGTCGACATTGGCCCAGTAGGGCTCGTTTGGCTGCGTCATGTCGTCGTTGACGAACGGGTGATTGCCGTACCTGTCCGGCGGATAGCTGGGCTTGCCGTCGGGCGCATACGCGTCGGGCTCGGACACGAGCAGAGTATTGAATCCGCGGGTGCGCCTGTCCTCCATGTAGCGCACCGATTCTTCGTAGGTGAGATTGTGGGTTATGGACCAGGGTGTGTCCCCGTTGATGAAGAACGGTTTGTTGTTACTGTCGACGAAGTAACGTCCGCTGGAATGTATCTTCACCGGAAACGCCGGGCGTTCCGCCCCTGCCGCAACGGTGGAGAGGACCAGCACGGTGGCGATCACAGCCAGCACGAAACGGCTCTTCTGAAGAGTCATACAGCACCTCCGATTTATGGCTTCGCGTTCTGAGTCTGCAGAGTTCTTCGGACCCTGGAAATACCCTCGGCCAACGCCTGCTGGTAGATCCACAGGTCTGCCACATAAACCAGGAACCTGTACCCTTTGAGGGGAGCCGCCGCCAACTCCTCCAGGTCGAGAGACCCAAAGCCCGCCGCCTTGCCGTGCCTGGCGCAGGCGTCGAGCACCCGGTCCGCCGCACGCAGGAACACGGGATTCTGGACGAAAGTCATGGCGGAGGCGGCCATGGGCCGGCGGACGCCGTTCGGCGCGTTCGTGACCATGATTCCGGCGTCAGTGCAGGCTTGGACATCGATGCCATCGTACCCCGCGCCGTAGCGCGCTACCAGCACGAGCCGGTCTGCGCCTTCCAGCGATCGTGCCGTCACGCGCGGTCCTTCGACCAACAGGCCATCGCGACCGGCGACGTCTTCGGGACGCAATTCGGGTACTTTTTGAGAAAGGTAATCCCATTCGACGTTCCTGGAGCCTTCGAGCAGACCCAGTCCGAGATCCCCGAACACGGAGACCCCGTCGTTGCGCAGGAAGTCGCGGGTAATGCCGATGCGGAATTTCCCGTTCATAGGTTCACGTCCCGGGCGGCTGCCGCACTAACGGCGCCCTGGTTTGCGGGGCCGGTCTCGATCGCAAGCATGACCCCCGCGACGAGGGCGAACACGATGCCAAGCCCCTTTATCCAATCAATGGGCTCGTGATACACAAAGACGGCTGCCAGGACGGTTATGACCGGATAAAGCTGAACGAACGGGCTGACGACGGTCGCCTTACCGTGCCGGAAGGCGGCGTAGAGGGTCAGGGTCCCGATTCCCATCAAGACGCCGATTACAAGGCTGATCACCCCGGGCACAGCCGGTATGCTCCACGACAGCGATTTCTCCGTGAGTACCAGGTATAGGGCCACAAGTATGAAGGAAACAGTGTAGACCACCGTCGAAAGCTCGTCGGAGATGTGGTAAGTCGCGGCTTTCTGTGTGGTCAGCGCAACTCCGTATGAGAGCAGGCAGAGCAGCGTGAACAGCATCCATGGAGCGATCAGCTTCGTCTCTTTTAGAGAGGCCCCCGGCTCCGAGACCATGTTGAGGAGGACGATGGCCGCCAGAGCGAGCACAATACCTGTTCCCTGGAATTTGTTGATCCGCTCCTTGAAGAGAAAGGGAGCCACCATTACGGGCAGCAGCGGTATGGCGGTCAGCGGGAAGACCAGGCTTGGAGGCCCATTCTCGGCCAAAGAGCGGTACAGCATCAGATTCCCCACGGCGGACGCGACGCCGCAGCCGGTCGCAAAGAGAATGCCCCTTCCATAGTTCGTGGCCTTTTTCAGCTTCTTGGAAAATAGCAGAAGTATCGCGAAAGGCACCAGCCCGACAGTCGAGAGGATCTGGACCATATAGGCGGACAGGTCCCTGGTCGCGATCGGGGCGATAAGGCTCCAGATCCCGAACATCAGCATCGCCGTAGTGCAATAGATCAACCATTTGGGCATAGGTGCTCCTGATTCGCTACGAACAGATCAAACCCCGGCAGTCGTCTTCTCCATACTGAGCACCACGCCGGCCAGGATGGCGGCGACGATGCCGGTACCCCTGAGCAAATCGATGGATTCCTGGAACAGCGGCACCGCCGCGAGGACTGTGATGACCGGGTACAGCTGCGAGTAAGGAGTGACTATGCTCGCCTTGCCGTTCCTGTAGGCGGCAAACATCGTCAAAACCCCTCCTCCCATCAGCACGCCGATAACCAGACTCAGCCAGCCGGCCCGCACCGGGATGTCCCAGTCCAGGCTCGTGTCAGTGCAGGACAGAACGAGCGCGAGCACGATGAACGAACCCGTGAACGCCACCGTCGAGAGCTCTTCGGAAATGAAGTAGGTGGCGCCTTTCTGGGTGAGAAAGGTCAGCCCGAAAAGTACGAGCGATGCGACGGTGTACATCATCCAGGTGGACCGGAACCCTGAACCGGCCTCTTGCGGTGACGACGGTGTCGCATTCAGCAGGACTATGGCGACCAGGGCCGCAACTATGCCGAGAGCCTGTATGCCGCGGATCCTTTCGTTGAACAGAAAAGGGGCGGCAACCACCGGTACGAGAGGGGCCAGGCTTATGATCGGGAACACCAGGGAAGCCGGGCCGTCGTGACCCAGGGCGTCGTAGAGCAGGATGTTTCCAATGCCGCCCATGAGGCCGGTCGCAGAGGCCAGAAGCAGTCCTTTCCAGAGGTGTGTGAACTTCCTCACCTTGGGAGAAAACAGGAGTGCGATCGCGACGGGTACGAGCCCCGCAGTCGACATGATCTGGATCATGACACCGGACATATCCCGGCTCACGAGCGTCGAGAGCAGGCTCCAGACGGCCCAGATCAGCATTGAAATCGTCGCATACACAAACCACTTCGGCATACGTCCCGTTCCATCGCTTACATTTTCGTTGCGGCGCCGGCTCTACCGCTGCGGCGGGTCGGTTTCCAGGATCAGCACCCAGTCGCTGTCGCCGCCTTTGTTCTTACCGGGCGGCACGAAGTCGCGGTTGCCCTGATTCGGTAGGAGGTCCTCGTCGATACGGACCACATCTCCACTTGTTGGGTCAAACCACTGCCCCACAGTGGGAGCTGCGAGACGGCTCATCTGGACAGTGATCGAGCGCGCGCTGGGCATGTAGACCATCACGAGTTTGCCATCGCTCGAGCGTGCCGCAGTCGCGTAATCCTCGCCGCCGGGGGTGCTGCCGGCGTTGAAAAATCCGCGCCCCGCGATGACGACGTTGTGGCCCCAGTCCGGTTCCAGAAGGTGCCACGGCCGGCCGAGAAATGCGCCGTTCAGCACGCCCATGGCCCGCGCTCCGGGATCGTTGAGACGCTCCAGCCAGCCTTTAGGGTGGGAATAGGTCGCACGGTGGCCATAGATGTGGCCGCAGGCCCCGCCCAGGTAGCTCCACCAGGCCTGGCGTCGGATAAACTGCGCCGGCGCATCGCGTTCCATCTCATAGGCGCTTTCGCCCATCACAAAAGGCATTGCGGGCTGTGCAGACCACGCCTGGTAGTTGGCGAAGTAGACGTGGTGGCGCTCGCGCCCCTGCATCGCCGGGTAGTAGTTGTACGTCATGTTGAGCGAGAGCCACTTCGCGTCGGGGATCCGGTCGCGAGCGGAGTAGTCGGACGCGGTGTGGTACGTGTGGATATGGTTGGGATCGGTCTCGGCGATCCCCTCGCACATCAGGATGCTGCGCCGGGTTTCGTTGTGATCCCCGCCTCCGACCCAGACGATGTTGGGAACATCCTTGTAACGACGCCCGATCCAGCGGCCGAATTCGCGGCATTTCTCGTCGGTGTTGGGTGGAGCCTCGAGAATCTCGGTCCAGCCGTCGCGGCAGCAGCCCAGGTAATGGGTTGAGACAAAGAGGACGAAACCGCGTTGGGTGCATTCCGCAAGCATCCGATCGATGCGCTTCCAGTACGGCTCGTTGGGCTTCGACACGTCCCGGTCGATGAAAGCGTGCTGCCCCTCGAAATCGGGCTGATCGCCGGCGAGCAGGCGTCTGGCATCCCCTTCGCCGTAGGCATCGGGAACGAACTGGCAAAGGATCGTATTGATCCCTTTCGCCTTGCGATCGTCCAGGTAGGCGCGCAACTCATCCAGCGAAATCGCAAACAGCACGCGCCAGCCGGCCTCGCCGTTAACGAAAAAAGGGACGCCGCGCTGGTCCACCAGGTGCCGGCGATTCCCGCTGACCTTCAGCGGGAATGTTGCCGGAGCTGCCGAGATAGAAAGCTGCAGCGCCAAGACCGCGACCGCCGTCAACAGGATCTTCGTTTTGCTATTCATTCCGAACTCCGAAGGGAAAGCCTTTCAGAACCCAATACAGGAGACCCAGGAAACACCAGCCGAAACCAAGCTTCATGGCGGCAGGACGACAGGCTGAACCAGATATAGGTGCAGACCACGAGGCCGGCTGCGGGCGCGAGCAGGGAGATCACTCGCTCCGACCGCAAGCCGGTATCGCCGCCAGGAGCGCAAGAGAGCCGAAAGGTTCACAAAAATGAAACCCAGGCAGGCACCGAAGTTAACGAACTGCGCCGCCTCGTCCAGGTTCATCACCAGAGGCCCGAGCGCCGAAAGCGCGCCCAAGAGAAGCACGGAGTACAACGGCGTGTTCAGCGTCGGGTGGATATAGCTGAATATCCTGCGCGGTAGCCGTCCCTCGCGCGCCATCCCGAACAGGAGCCTGGAGGCGCTGGCCTGGCTCGTGACGGCGCTGGTGAAGGCCTGGCCGACCACCAGCGCCGCTATGGCGGCGAAGAGTGCCGGGCCGCCGACGATCCGTCCGATTTCGCTGAACGCTGTTTCGGACGCGGGGATCTGGCGCCAGTCCGGACCAGCAAGCGCCCCGAGATAGGTCAGCAACGTGAATGTGCCGCCGCAGATCAGGCACGTGGCGATGGTCGCGAGCGGCACGTCGCGCGGTGCGTTCCTGGCATCCTCCGCCAGCGTGGAGATGCCGTCGAATCCCAGGTACGAGAGCACGGCGATTGCGAATGCCGAGCGCGTCGCTCCCGAGGTCGAAATCCACCGGATTGAAGAACGGCTTGAACGAGACCAGCGTGCCCGCACCGGTGCCCGACAGCAGGGAGGTGATCGCAGCCACGACGAACCAGACGACCGACAGGGCGAGCACGATCGTCCAGATGATCGTAAAACGCGCCGTGACCTCGATCCCGCGCAGGTTGATCGCGGTGATGAGAGCGGCCCACCCGATGACCCACGCCCAGTGGGGCACCGACGGGAGCGAGCCGTCCCACGGTGGCGCTTATGATCACGACCGAGATGATCGGCATCAGGACATAGTCGAGCACCATGGCCCAGCCCGCGAAGTAACCGGCGATCGGGTGCACTTCGGCAGAGGCGTAGGCATACGCCGAACCGGCATTCGGATGCGCTCGGACCATCCTGCCGTAACTGATCGCCGTGAACACCATTGCGACGGCGGCGAGCACGTAGACCAGACGCGAAATGACCGCGCGAGTTCGCCGACACCGATCCCGAACATGGCGTAGGGGGCCGTCGGCCCCACGAACGCGACTCCGAAAAACGTCAGCGCCCCGAGACCGAGGACCGGACGGAAGGCCGGGCTGCCGGTCTGCGTCGAAGCTGTGCTCTTCCCGCGATCCGCCACAACTCACACCCTCACGGTCGATCCGGCCGCCGACGATTCGTAGCAGAGTTCCAGCAGCTTGAGGGTCTTTATGTTGTCCTCCGCGGTGGTCTCCGCCTCTCCTTCGCCCCGCAGGGCCGACAGCAGGTCCCGGTGGCAGTCGACGATGCTCGACGTGCTCACTTCGTACGCCGGATCACCCCACGAGTAGCGCACGGGCGGGTGGCGGCGCGCATGGGTCCCGTTAGCCGTGGTGACCCGGATCCAGTAGTCGGGCGCGAGTTCCGCCGATCCGCGCTGCCCTTCGACAAAGATGGACGTCTGAATGTAGTGATCGCGTTCGACCGGGATCCGTGCCAGCGCGACCTCGATGACCACGGTCATGCCGCTCTGCATGCGCATCATGATGGTCGCCATGTCCTCGCCCTTTATGTCGGGCTGGACCTTCGTTGCATGGCAGTAGAGCGTTTCCACCTCGCCGAACAGGAACCGCGCCGTATCCAGGAGATGGACGCCGGTGTCGGCCAGAAGGAGACGTTCCAGCTCTTTGAGAAAGGGCTGATTCACGTAGTCGTCCACGCCCGAGATCAGGCTCAGAGTGGCCCGCGCAGGGCGGCCGATGTCACCCGAATCCAGAACGGTCTTGAGCGCCCTGATAGGCGTCTGCCAACGCCAGTTCTCGTGGATGAGCAGCGGAACGCCTGCGGTCCGGCACGCGTCCATCATGTCCTCGCACTCGGCGAGGGTCGGCGCCATCGGTTTCTGGCAGATGACCGGCAGCCTGCGCGCCGCCGCGAGCTTGACGAAGCGGCCGTGCGACGCGTTGTCGGTGATGATGTCGATGAAGTCGACCTGTTCGCGGTCGAGCATCGCTTCCGCGTCGTCGTACACTGCCGGGATCCCGAACCGCGCCGCCAGCTCCTCCGCCTTCGATTTCGTTCTGTTGTAGATGGCCACGCAACGGGCGCCCGGTATTTCCTTCCACGCCCCGATCTGGAACTGCGCCCAGAAACCGGCCCCCAGGATCGCAAACTTCAGTTCTGACATGCGCTTCTCTCCAAAGGGTAGCGACCGTGACGACGCACCGCCTTGGCCATCGACACGATGTTCTCTGGCGGAACGTCCGGCTGTATGTTGTGGACCGAGGCGACGACGAAACCTCCTCCGGGACCAAGATCGAGTATCCGCCGCCGGACCTCCGCCTCGACGTCGGAGACAGACCCTGAGGGGAGCACCTTCTGGGTGTCGATGCCGCCCCAGAACGTTAGGCGGTCGCCGAATCGCGCCTTGAGTGCGGCAGTGTTTCCCATCGCCGAAACCTGAACGGGGTTGATCGCGTCGACGCCGATCTCGATCAGATCATCGAGCAGGCCGGTGATGTTGCCGCAACTGTGATAGAAGACTTTCGCCTCCGTCTTCGATTTGACGAAATCGAAATAACACTTGTACACCGGCTTCAGCAACCGCCGGAACGTCGAAGGAGACATCAGGAGGCCCTGCTGCGTGGCGAGATCGTCGGCGGTGCGGAACACCTGGATATAGCGCCCTGCGGCTGCCAGGAACCGACCCGTGCCGGCGGTGTTGATTTCGAGCAGCTTCGACATGAGCGCTTTGATGAATTCCGGGTTCTCCGCGACGTCGATGAGGATCCGCTCGAAACCGCGCATGATGAAGGCGAGCTCCCAGAAACTCTTGAATCCGCCGTCGGCCATGATCGCATAGGGTGTGTTCTCGTAAAGCGCGCGCGCCTCGTCGGCCACTCCCGCGGTGAAACCCGGATCCAGAGGGTCGGGCCAGGGATACCGGTCGATGTCTGCGATCGTTGCTTCCGCCAGCGGGTGCCCGACGGCCTCCCAGTAGTACGCGTCGTCGGAATAGAACACTTGCTTCCAGGTGACGCCCCAGGGATCGATGTTCGTGCCCGGTGGAGAGGGCGGGGGTACCCAGGACGATGGTCCTCTTGAAGTAAGGGCGCGGGTGTCGCTGCCGAGGCGCACGGCGACGGACTCGTCGACGCGCACGAGGCGGAACGTGTCGTCCATCATCTGCGTCGGGGCGGCGATGCCAAGGTGCTGCTTCAGGCGCTCGTAACCTTCGGCGAGGATCGTCGTGCTGTAGCCCCCGCCGATGTCGATGGGCACGCGGTCCGGTTCCCGGTGGTTGAGGGCACGCATCACTCTTTCGCGCGGCGTCATCTCGCCCATGGTGAACTCCAGAGTGCGGAGGTTCTGACAAAACCCGCCGATTCGAGGCGCGGCGATCGCAGAGAACCACAGACAATAACCTCGTAACAATGGGCTTTTGAGTCTGCGATCCTCTGCGGCCCCTGCGTCTCTGCGGTGAGTTCTTGCCTTCTCACAGCTACGTGAAGACTAACTATGTGCTTCAGTTGGAAGCTACCGTTTGGGGGCTTCCAGGATCAGGACCCAATCGTTGTCACGGGTGCCATTGTCCCCCGGGGTGACGAATTCCCGAAGTCCAGCATTCGGAAAAGGCGAATCCGTTATCCGTGTGAAGCTGCCCGTGGCGGGACTGAACCATTGCGCCGTCACCTGCCCGTGCAACCGGCTCATGTCGATGCGGAGCGTGCGGGTGGCGGCGTTGGTGGGGGGCACGTAGGCCATTACGAGACCGCCGTCGGCCGAACGGGCCGCTGTTACATAGTCCGCCTGCTCGAAGACGCCATACCCGGCGGTGACCGTTTCATGGTTTTGATCCGGAACCAGCATGTGCCAGGCACGCGACGCAAATATGGACGCCAGCCGACTCATGTCCCCGTTCGCAGGAGAGCCGACGCCGTTGGGGCCGTCCCAGCCGGGGCGGAAGGGCCAGACCGGATGGTTTCCGAAGAAATGACCGGCACAACCGCTGAGAACGGCCCAGTATGCCTGACGCCGCAGCCGGCCGCGATCGGACGTGTAAGTACCGCCGTACGTCGAACCGGTAAGATCCTCGTACCTGGCCTCGATCAAGTAGTTGGGTCTTGCGTCACGGCGATTGTATTCCCTGAGAGACATCTTGTACGGCTCGTCCGGCGTCCCTCTTCGGCCGAGGTCGTCTCCCGTGTAGACGCCATTGAGTTGCAGGTACGGGGCGAACTTCGCGTGATCGAGTGAGGTCGTCGATCGGACTCCGTGGTAGCTGTGGAGCTTGTCCGGGTCCTGCTCTTTGATGCCGAGCAGGATCTCGAGCGCATGGGACACGCCGGCGGTGTTTTCGGGCGGACTGTAGTCTCCCCCATGCACCCAGATGATGTTCGTGAAATTCCGATAGCGCCCGCCCAGGAAGCGCCCGTATTCGCGGGATTTTCGCGCGCCGTTCGCGTTGAGTTCTTTCCAGAATCCCTCGTCGCCGCCTCCCACTCCGAAGTAGCAGGGGAAGAGAAAGACGAGTATGCCGTTCTCTTCGGCTTTCCGGAGCACCCAGTCCGCATGCTTGAAATAGCGTTCGCTCGGCGTGGAAAAGTCGCCGGGAGTGAGAAACGGTCCCACGCCTTCCAGGTTATTCGGGGGATTGTCGGCGAACTTGTGCTCGAGGAGATTCACTATCAGAGCGTTGTAGCCAGACCTCGCCCTCTCGGCCAGGTACCGTTCCGCGTCCGCCCTGTTGAGTTGCACCAGCAGGGACCATGCCGTATCTCCGTGGATGAAGAAAGGGGAGCCGTTCCTGTCGACGAGATACCGGTGATCGGCACTCAGCTTCACCGGCAGCCTCGGGGCGGTCGGGGGATGGGACAGTGCGAGGCCGGCGTATACCGCGAAGAGGAGCACAAGGGAGTTCATCCGTATAATCCAATGGCGAAAAAAGCCCGGCCGGGTTCCATAAGAAACACCCGGCCGGGCAGTGGACTAGAAGATGGCCTTGAAGACCATCTGGACCGAGCGCATCGGGTAGAAACTGCTCGCCCGCGCAAACGAGGCGGACGTCAGCGATGCGGATGCTCCGGAAATATTGACGTGGTTCAGGATGTTTGATGACTGCAGCTGGTACTGCAGCGCAAGCCGCTCGCCAATGCGGAATTTCTTCCCGAAAGACAGGTCGAAGCGGGTGTAACCCGGTCTGTGGAAGTTGTTCCGGGGAAGTGTGCCGATGCGGATGTCTCCCGCGCTGGGAAGCGGGAAGATGCTCGCGCTCATGGCGCCGTTCATCCATTCAGACTTGCTGAAGGACGTGGGCACATTCGAGGTCGGCATATCGGGGCGGTCGCTGCGCTGCCCGTCGGCATTGAAGTCGCCGCCGTCGCCGTACCTGGAACCCGTTGTGGGGTTGAAGTATGGCCCGGACTCGATGTTGGCGATCCCGGAGAGCTGCCATCCTCCGAGGAATGTGCCCACCACATCGTTGCGTCCGCGGAACATGGGGAGATCCCACACCGCGTTCATCTTAATGCCGTGAGTAGAGGACTCGTCGCGTGCCCAATCCAGTTCAGGATGGAACACTTCGGTGACGCCGCCATAGTTGGTGCGGCCATTGTGGTAGCTGTAGGAACCAGTCATTTGCCATCCGTGGGCCAGTCGTTTGCTCAGCTCAAAGACCATGCCGTGGTAGATTCGCCGGCCGCCATTGTAATTGAGGTTGATCGAACCGTAGTGCGGGTTGATTCGATCGATGTTGCCGTCGAGGAGATCCCCGGATACCCGGTTGGTGTTATACGAAAGAAGATCGTTCGTGGACCGCCGGTAGTGATAGGCAACGGTGGCGGCCAGGTTCGTCAGGACCTGCCGCTGATAGGCGACGTTTACATCGTATACGGTCGGGGAAGCCAAGTCCCTCGCGTAGCCGGTGATCGTCGGCTGCGTGCCCTCGAATACTCCCCAGTTGGAGTCTATCCCGGGTCCGACAAGGTTGGGATTGATAGGGAAGTTCCGTGTCCCTTCCGGTGCGATGCCGTAGACGATGGGGATCCCGTAGTCGGGTCCGGCGTTGAGCGTCGACGAGATGGGCGGGTTCCCGTAGAAGTTGCGGTAGAGGTTAAGGGAGTTGAATTCGTCATGCAGCAGGAACAGCCCGGCGCGGATCACATTCTTACCCGTGCCTTTGGGATCCCACGCCATGCTGATCCGCGGGCTGAAGTTATTCAGGTCTTTGTCGAAACTCGTGGTAACGGGCTTGTTCGCTACCGTTGTGACCCCCTGCGGATTGACTTGGCTATTGGTAAAGAGCGGGCCGTAGGTATCTCTCGGCTGCTGCATGCCGTCGAGTTTGTGGGGAGCGTAATAATCCCACCGGAGGCCGAGGTTCAGGGTCAGGCCGTGGCGTACCTGCCAGGAGTTCTGTGCGAAAAACGAAAGCTGCATGTTCCTGGCTTCCACGAACGGGTTCCTGAGCTCACCAGTTGCCGCGTCGACACTCCTGATCTCCGAATACGGGTTGTCATTGGCAAAGTCAATGGCACTCGCAAACGTGTAGGCCGGAGTGTCGCCGTACAGGTAAGCCGGGTCGGTCAGATAGACGCGACGCCAGCTGCCGCCGAATTTCCAGGTCTGCGCCCCGCGGTTCCACGAGAAGGTGTCGTTGATCGAGTATACTTTCGCATCCTGGACCTCATAGGAGTAGCTGCACGCACCGGAGAACGTAGACGGGAAGCTGATACCGTCTTCGGTCTGGATACAGGGGACGTTGTACCGGTCCTTTTTGAACCGCCAGTCCCAGTTCGGGCCGTGCATTCTCGAGAACCGGAGTTCGTTCAGGGCGCTGGTTGTGAACGTGCGGACGTAGGCGAGGCTGACAAGGTCAGCCCCGGTCTTTTGCGCGTAATCCATGGTCGGGCGGACGTCCAGCTGGCTCTGATCGTTCCGGGTTCTCCAGAACGAGCCGTAAATCCTGTCTTTTGCGCTTCTGCTCTGGTAGTCCGCGCGACCGTTGTACTGGTTCCCCTGACGGTCGCTCGGGCGATCCATCGTGATCGTACCGATGTCCATGATTCCGTCATTGTTGAGATCGACCAGGTTGCGATCCGCATACTTGAAGGGGGGGTCGCTCGCCATCACTTTGGCGGCAACTGAGTTCGGACTCTTCGAGGTCACCCAGTCCTTGAACGCCTGCGTCTCCACGATGACATCCGAACCGCCGGGAGCCGATCTCTGTTCGCGCAAGCCTTCATAGGCTCCAAAGAAGAACAGGCGATCCTTGATGACGGGGCCGCCAACCGTGCCGCCAAAGAAACGCTGGTACCAGGGGCCGACGTCTTCGGCCTTCGCGTTAAATGGCAGAGCGTTGAAGGTGTCGTCCAGGAAGGTGAAATGTCCGGTGCCGTGAATGTTGTTGGTGCCGCTCTTGGTCACCATCTGCACCTGGACGCCGCTGAGAATCCCTTCCTCCGCAGAGGTGGGGTTGGTGGAGACACGCATTTCTTCAACGGCATCAGGATTGGGGGTAAAGGCCAGGTTCCAGGAGGTGGCGTCGCCGTAGTGCATGGCTACGCCGTCCACGAAAAACGCCGCCTTATTCTCGTTTCCGCCACTGGAAAGTGCGGGGGAAGCAAGGGACTGAAGACTGTCGCAGCATTGGCCCATCCGTCCTTCTTCGGCCTTTGACTGCACTCCAGGCGTCATGGCCGTGAGCCACATGAGACCGCGCCCCATCGCCGGCAGTGATTCGATCTGCTTCGTGCTCACGACCTCGGAGATTCTGGACTCCGTCATCTCGATCTGGGGCGCCTCCGAGGAAACCTCGACCGTCTGTTCTGCTGCGCCCACCTCCAGTGTGGCGTCGATCTGCAGTGTTGCCTGTGCATTCAGTTCAATGCCTTTCCGCACCATCGTCTTGAAACCAGGTTGTTCGACCCGGATCTCGTAAACGCCGGCAAGCAGGTCAGGCACGCGATAGTAACCGTCCGCGGCAGACGCGACTGTTCGTCCGAGCCCGGTGGCGACATTCGCGACTTTGACCGAAGCGCCGGGGATGACTGCGCCCGACGCGTCTGTGATACGGCCCTGGATCACGCCGGTGACCTGTGCGAACCCCGTCGTGCAGGCCACAAGCATCAATAACAGAACCGCCACAGAGATAGGGGACCACCTAACACTCTTCATAGTTCTCCTTTTCTGTCTTCCGTTTCGCTCGCTGCAAGGCCTCCCGTGACCCGGTTCGAATCCTGGCAAAGTACCGCGATGTGAACCGCCTGGTCCGCACCGGACGTAAAGCAGTTTCCGCCGCGTGTCATGGCCTGGGCGTATGCTGGGATCGAGATCTGGACCGGGCCCTTCGCGCCAGTCCTGATTCTGGTTCTTTCCCGGCAGGCGGGGGACTTTCCGATAGCAAGGGGGTTGAACGCACACCGGGGGCAAGAGGTTTGTCCCCTTCCGCCGTGCATCGGATCGTCATAGATGGACCAGCCCGGCTTGTAAGATGTCTAATGTATGATCTATTCGAGATGCAGCCACAAGTCAACTGAAATTTTCTAACAATTGTTGGAGTGCGGCGGCTCGACCTGAGCTTAGCGTACCATCTCGAGGGGAAACTTGAGGCGGATATCGACAGTCGCCCGGCGGCACCTCGGCGCCGCCCGCTTGAAGCAGCCGGACACCCGTCAGAACGTCAGCGGTCTCTGTCTGCTCAGAATTTTTCTGTGGCAAAGAATTTCGTCATATGTAAGATGTCATATTAAGACCATACCACTGGGAAGGGACTAGATGAGCAGCGGAGCGATTGACTCACTGGACAGCGCTTCATTCTGGAGACCGTTCCGAAGAGATTCGAGACGACGTTACGACTGCCTCCCTCATCACGCCGAATACCCCGAACTGCTGCGCAGCTCGGAGATTCTCGCCTACCTGATCCGGAGCTACACGACCTGGGAGATGACCTGCGCGGCGCTGGGACACCCGGGCGGAAGCTTTTCGGAGGCCGAGTGCCTGGCCGTCCTTTTCAATTACGTGCTGCGCTTTGACGCGAAAGATCCGCAGTGGTCGATGCGGGATGTGTTCTACCTCTCGAAATGCCACGCTGCGCCGGCGCTCTACACGTCTTTGGGGTTGTTTGGGTACTTTCCGATCTCGAGGCTGAAGCTCTATGGCGCCTGGGGCTCGGGACTTGAATCGCATCCGGACAGCCTGGTGACGCCCGGAATCGAGGTCAGCGGAGGCTCTCTTGGCCAGATCCCGGGTGTGGCGGTGGGGCGGGCTCTCGCTATCCGTCAGAACGGACCGGATCACGGAGACCGGATGGTCTACGCAGCCCTGGGTGACGGTGAGTGCAACGAAGGTTCGGTGTGGGAAGCATTCATGGCGGCGGGCCACTACAGGCTGGACAATCTCGCGTTCATCATCGATTACAACAAGGTCGAGGCGAAGGGTTTCCTCAGCCAGGATATGGGCCTGGAGCCCCTCGCGGATAAGCTGCGTGCCTTCAACCTCGACGTGTACGAAACGCAGAACGGCCACGACGTCGCCGAACTCGTGCAGGCATTCGACCGAATGAACGCACAGCGGCGCGGCAGGCCGCAGGCACTCATCCTGAACACGATCAAGGGCAAGAAGGTGCGCGAATGCCAGTACAACCCGAACTGGCACACCTCGGCGCCGCGAGATGCGGCCACGGCCGGAATGTGGCTGGAGGAACTCTGGGACCAGGATGGCCGCAGGCTCGGTATTCCCGAGGAATTTCACCGCGCCCTGACCCGCGCCATCGAGATTGTCCCCCCGGTGCACGACAATCCCGACCAGATCCTGGACAGGCAGGCCTAGGAGACCGAAATGGCCCAGTTCTATCTGCCTGACAGAAACCGGACAAAGGAAATGCGATACCGGATGGGCTTTGCGCTGGCCGATCTGGCTTACGAATACCCGAAGATCGTCGCCCTGGACGCGGATCTCCGCAGCTCCACCGGACTGCACATCTTCGAACATTTTCACCCGGCGCGCCTGATCAAGGTCGGTATCGCCGAGCAGAATCTCATTTCCGTTGCGGCCGGCTACTCGCAGGAAGGGTACATTCCCTTCCCGTGCACGTTCGACGCTTTCAGCCGACGCTTCATGGATCAGCTCTACATCACCGTGGCATATAGCAACTTCAACGTGAAGGTGCTTGGTGCCTACGCCGGCCTGTTCACCGGAAAGTCAGGCGCCACTCACCAGAGCGATAAGGAACTCGGTTTTCTGCTGCGCGTCCCGAATCTTGTGGTGATCGAGCCCGGCTGCACCCTCGAGTTGGCGCAGGCTCTACGGATCGGAGTGGAAACGCCGGGGCCGTTCTACTTCCGGATTGTCCGGTGCGAAGTGGAAGCGAATGAGGTGTTCGAGGGTTACCGATTCCAGGTCGGCAAGGGCGTAACCGTGCTCGACCAGGGGAACGATGTGGGGCTGGTCACGACGGGTTACATGATCAAGACCGCGCGCCTCGCCGCTGGAAAACTCGCTCAGGAGGGGCTGGGCGTGCGCATCGATCATCACCCTAGCCTGAAACCGTTCGACCGCGATCTCCTCTACGACATGGCGAAGAAGGTTTCCGCCATCGTGACCCTCGAAAATCATTGCGTGAGTGGCGGGCTCTATTCGCTGGTTGCGGAGGCGCTGGCACAGCGAGGCATAGGAGTGCCCGTGGGAGCGATCGGCACTGACCCGAACGATTTCATTCACACGGGGCACGTGAACGATCTGCTTCATCGTTACCGGATGACATCGGACGACGTGGTTACGGTCGCGCGCGAGACCGTGGGCGGACGGCGTGCGTCCGCGGCAGGGGCTGTCTGAGCTGAACTGGAGGGGGGGCAGAAGAATGACGCTGGAGCAGCCCGTTCTGATTGAAATGTATCGGCGCATGCGCCGCATCCGCGAATTTGAACTGGCGGCGATCGACCTGTTCAAGCGGGGGCAGGTCAAGGGCGCCATTCACGCCTGCATCGGACAGGAAGCAGCCGAGGTGGGCGTGTGCATGGCGCTGCGCCGCGACGATGTGATCGCCGGCACTCACCGCAGCCACGGGCACAACCTTGCGAAGGGGGCCGATCCGGCCAGAATGATGGCGGAGATACTCGGCAAGGCAACCGGATACTGCAAAGGGCGCGGCGGTTCGATGCACATCGCGGCATTTGAGACCGGGAGTCTGGGCGCGCTGGCGGTGGTCGGATCCGGAATTCCGCTCGCAGTCGGCGCTGCCCTGGCGTTCAAAATGCGAGGCGAGGACCGCGTGGCTGTTCCTTTCACGGGCGATGCCGGGTGCAATACCGGGAACTGGCATGAAGGCCTGAACCTCGCGGCCATCTGGAGTCTGCCGGTGGTGTTCGTGCTGGAGAACAACCACTACGGCGTTTCCACGAACATAAAGGATGCGGCGCGAATGTGTGACCTCTCGCTGCGGGCCCAGGCCTACGGCATCCCCGGAGTTCGAGTCGATGGATTCGACGGACCTGCCGTCTATCGCGCCGCCGCGGAGGCCGTGACGCGCGCGCGGCTGCGGCCAGGGGCCCACCCTTCTGGTGACGGAATGTTATCGCTTCGAGGGGCATTACGCGGGAGAACCGGAGGTTTATCGGAGCCGCGACGAAGTTGCCGAATGGCGCCGAAAAGACCCGCTCCCGCGGTTTCACGCATACCTGGTCGACAACGCGACGGTCCCGGCGGATATCCTCGACCGGATCGACGAGGAGGTCAGGGAAGAGATCGCCGGCGCGGTCGAATTCGCAAAGGCGAGCCCCGAGCCCGATCCCGGGCACAGCCATGGATTACATCTACGCGTGAAGGAGCGCATGGATGGCCGAAAAAGACTCTGTTTCTCTAGGTGCAGTAAAGTCGGCACTCCCGCCCGACCTCGTCGTGCAGGTTGAGCCGGGCACCCCTGCAAAGGAGTTGTCCTACCAGGAAGCAATCCGCGAAGCGCTGCGAGAAGAGATGGTGCGGGATCCGGGGGTGTTCCTTTTAGGGGAAGATATCGGAAAGCACGGCGGCGCGTTCGGTGTCACACGGACGCTGTTCGACCAGTTCGGCGCCGATAGGGTTCGCAACACTCCCATTTCCGAAAACACCATCGTGGGGACGGCAACGGGTGCGGCGCTGGCGGGACTCCGGCCTGTGGCCGAAATCATGTTCGTCGATTTTTCAGGCCTGGCGATGGATCAGATCTGCACGCAGGCGGCCAAACTGCGCTTCATGACGGGCGGGCAGTGCAGGGTTCCCTGGGTGCTGCGCATGCCGCAGGGGGGCGGGGCCGGGAAATCCACGGCGGCACAGCACTCCCAGAGCCTGGAAGTCTGGTTTGCGCACATCCCTGGTTTGAAGGTGGTGCTCCCCTCCACACCGTACGACGCCAAGGGACTCGATGAAGGCCGCCATCCGGGATGACAACCCGGTGATCTTTCTGGAACAGAAATTCCTGTACGCGTTCCGTGGCCTTGTGCCGGATGGCGACTACGTCCTGCCGCTGGGCCGCTGCGACGTAAAAAGGACCGGTACGGACGCTTCCGTCGTGGCCTCGGGTTACATGGTGTGGCACGCGATGATGGCCGCTCGCATTCTGGAAAAGGAGGGGGTGAGCGTCGAAGTCGTTGATGTTCGAACGATCAGCCCTCTCGACGAGGAGACCATCGGGAATTCGGCGTCCAAAACCGGCCGCGTTGTGGTTGTAGCGGAAGCGTGTCGTCAGTACGGTCCCGCAAACGAATGGGCCATGGTGGCTATCGAGAGAGCTTTTGATTATCTCAAGGCGCCGGTAATACGCGTGACCGGCCGTCATACGCCGGTCCCGTTTGCCAACAGCATTGAGACCGGCTGCTGGCCTGACACCGAAGACGTCGTAAACGCCATTCGGAAGCTTGTGTCGTACTGATACGACGCGACGGAGCACCTTATGGTAGCCAAAATCAAGATCGCTTCAATGGTGGGTGCGCCCGACCTGGAATCGCCAACTCTGGCGCCTTTCAGCAGCGACCTGTCGGCTGCATTCGCACGGCTTGCGGCCCTGGGGTACGACGGCGTGGAACTGATGACCAAGGACCCGTCCCAACTGGACGGTTCCTGGATCCGGCGCTGCCTGACCAAGAACGGGCTTCGTCTCTGCGGCTTGTGCAGTGGTCACATTTATGGCGAAGATCAAATGGGCCTTGTGCGCCCGGATCTGACCGTCGATCCCGACGCGAGGAGGCGCCTGGAGGAGTTCGTCGACTTCGCCTCGAGGTGGTTCGGCGCCGGAACTCTCGTGAACATCGGCCGTTCCCGGGGTGTGGGCGACCCGGACAGAATGGACAGGACGCTGGACACGGCCGCCGGGGCTATGCGCGAGCTGGCGGAATACGCGAGACCGCGAGGCGTAGGGTTGGTGCTCGAGCCCATCCGGCGGAACGAGGTCAACTTCGTGCACTCGACGCAGGACGGCCTCGATCTGGCGCGCCGCGTCAATCACCCGAATTTTGGCCTTATGGTCGACACGTATCACATGTACTGGGAGGATAAGGACCTCTATGCGAGCCTGTGCCAGGGCATTCCTCTTATCTGGCACATCCACCTCTCGGACAACAACCGTTGCTGGCCGGGTAGCGGCGATATCGATTACGAGCGCGTGTTCAGGATTCTGCGGGAAACTCACTATTGCGGGTTCGTCTCGATGGAGGTCCGAATCTGGCCGGACGGAGATGCCGCGGCGCGCTCCGGCATAGAACACATTCGGCAGTTCATCCACAAGGACTGAAATCGTATGGCAACGGAAGTGTTCATCCCGAAAATGACCGACCACATGGAAGGTGCGATCCTCAACCGCTGGCTGGTTCACGATGGCGAACACGTGGAACAGGGACAGCCGATCCTGGAGGTGGAGACCGACAAGGCTTCTGCGGAAGTCGAGGCGCCGGCGAGCGGCATTCTCGCCGGCATTCGAGTGGAGGAGGGAGCCGAAGTCCCGGTGGGGACCGTAATCGCGTACATCCTTCAGCCCGGTGAAGCTGTGCCGGACCCCGGTGCATCTTCGGCCACTCCCGGATTGGGGGCCGCCGTCGCGGAGTCTGCCTCGGACGTTCGGGTGCCCGAGCCTGTTGAGTCCACAACCCAGGCCGAGGCCGGAGCGGTGAGAGCGACCCCGGTTGCGCGAAGGGTCGCCCGCGAACTCGGGATCGATTTGCGCCTCATAAAAGGAAGCGGGCCGCAGGGCCGCATCAGAGAAGAGGATGTCCGGGCGGTGCTTGATGCGGGTTCCCGCGCACCGGCTGCCAAACCGGAGGCTGCCCCGGCCACGGTGGCGAGCCCGGATTGGATTGAACTTTCCCGTGTGCAACTCGCGACAGGCCGCCGGATGGTGGAGAGCGTTCAGACTGCGCCGCATTTCGCTCTTACGGCCACCGCCGATGTCACCGAGACGCTGCGTTGGCAGGCAAATGTCTCAGAACAGATTCTCGCCGCAACCGGATCCAAGCTGACGATCACCGCGGTACTGGTGAAGGTGTGCGCTGCGGCGCTGCGCCGGTACCCGCGCGCAAACGTTTCGTTCGACGCTGGGCGGCTGCGTCTGCATTCCCAAGTGAACATCGGCGTCGCCATCGGTACGGGCGAGGGCCTTGTTGTTCCGGTCATCAAGGATGCAGACACGCAGACGCTGGCGGAAGTGGTCTCCCAGCTCGAACGACACCGGGCCAGAGCGCAGTCGAAGCAGCTCAGCCTCGAGGAGCTCAGCGGAGGCACCTTCACGATCTCCAACCTGGGCATGTACGGCATAGACCAGTTCACTGCCATCCTCAACCCGCCCGAGAGTGCAATCCTGGCCGTGGGCCGGACCAGGAAGACACCTGTAGCGATAGCCGACGAGACGCTCGCACTCCGCACGCTCATGACCCTGACCCTGTCCATCGACCACAGAAGTCTCGACGGTGTTCACGGTGCAAGATTGATGAACGAAATCAAACAACTCTTGGAGGCGCCTGCGGGATTGGTGTAGAAGGTCTTTAGTATTTCCTAACGGCAAGCACACAGGAGGTTCATACGAGCTTATTTCCCACAATCGGTACATCGGAACGGCTGGCGGACAGAGTGGCAGCCGAGATTCAGAAACTGATTTCCCGACGAGACCTGCTTCCCGACACGAAGCTCCCTTCTGAACGCGAACTATGCGAGCAGTTCGGCGTGAGCCGGACGGTCGTGAGGGAAGCGGTCCGTATGCTGGTCAGCAAGGGTCTGCTCGACACGCAACGGGGCAGGGGAACAGTGGTATGCCGAATGACGAGCGATCAGATATCCGAGCCGCTCTCCATGCTGATGGCGACTCAGGCCGATCGATTTTCCGTAGAACACATCCACCAGGTCCGGTCCATCCTGGAGGTGGCCGTCGCACGGCTCGCCGCTCGCCAGGCCACCGACGAAGACCTGGCCCAGCTGCGCGTCCTGGTGGGCAAGATGGAGCAGTTGGATCCGCACGGCGAAGAATTTGCCGTGCTGGACACCGACTTTCACACGCTGCTGGCCCAGACCACGCACAATCCGTTCCTTGCTGTGCTGATCAACGCCACCCGGGACGTCATGCAGACCATCCGCCGCCGTGTCCACGATTACGAAGGCCTGGGCCAGATGGTCATCGCGGATCACGGTAAGATCGTGGAGCACATTGCGGCCCATGACGAGGACGGTGCGGCACGCGCCATGAGCGTGCACCTGGAGCATGCCCTGCAGATTCAACGTCTCCTGATCAAAGAGTCAGAAGGGAACAACGGAGAATGAGACGAGCGAAAACCTGCGAATTGTTACGGGGGTCACTGACAATCTTCGGAGTCCTTTAAGTCCTTCGAGTTTTGGAGGTGAGTTCGACGGCTCACCTCCAAGGCTCCAGGCACTCGTAGAATCTCGAAGAGCCAGGGAGACCTGGTTCGGAAATTCCCCCACGTCGTCATGAAACTTCACCAGGAGCACCGATTATGCGCACTTTGAACGAATCCGCCGCACTGAATGAACGCGCACTCAAGGTGATGCCGGGGCAGCATAGCAATCTCCCAGGTTACGAGCTGTTCAAACCCATATATATCGTGCGTGGGCAGGGGGCACACCTGTGGGACGTCGACGGCAACGAGTACCTGGACTACATGTCCGGCCTCGGGGCCGGCATGTTCGGCTACGGCAACCAGGAACTCCTGCAGGCGGTAAAGAACCAGATGGACACGCTCTATTACCTGGATGCCGCCCGTCGCAACCCGCTCGAAATCGACCTCGCCGAAAAGATCGTGCAGCACGTCCCGTCTGCGGAGCAGGTGCGCTATCTATTGTCGGGGACCGAGGCCGTACAGTTGGTGATCCGGCTCGCACGCGCCTATACGGGCCGCAATCTTTTCCTCCGCTTCGACGGACATTATCACGGCTGGGTCGACAACGTGCTCGGCGGCAATGTCAATACTAGCTTGGATGAGCCGCCGCACGGGTTCGAAAAGGAAGGCGACATCTTCCGGACACACGGGCGTGACCCGCTCGCACTGAAGCAATCGTTCAAAATCCCCTGGAACGACATCCAGCACCTCGAGCGCGTGCTGGAGAAATGGGGAGAGCAGATCGCGCTGGTGATCATGGAGCCTGTCAACTGCAACGGCGGATCATGCTGGCCCAAACCCGGCTACCTGCAGCGCGTTCGCGAGCTCTGCGACGAGTACGGCATCGTGCTGTGCTTCGACGAAATCATTACTGGGTTCCGCATGGGCCTCGGCGGGGCGCAGAGCGTCGTCGGCGTGACACCCGACCTGACCACTTTCGGCAAAGGGATCGCAGGCGGCATCCCTTTCTCTGCCGTCGCGGGCAAAGCGAAAATCATGAATCTTCTGCTCGAGCGCAAGGTCGTGGGTGCCGGCACCTTCAACGGCTACCCACTCGGGGTCGCTGCCGCGCTGGCGAGCATCCGGCTGATGGAAAAGGACAACGGCGCATTCTACGCGCAGTGGGACGAAAGGCAGGTTCGGCTGACGGCGGGCCTGATGGAGATCGCGCGCCGCTACAGCACGCCGATGCTGCTGCAGGAGGTGCGCGGCTGTGTTTTCTACCAGTTCACTGATCTGCCGATCGCCCACAACATGGGCGAGTGGATGGAAAAGTCGGATCACGCGAAGCAGGAGCGATTCCGAACCGAGTTGTTCCTGACCGGCGCCTTGATACTGTTCCGCGGCCGTTGGTTCGTCAATGGGGCACTCACCCAAAGGGACACCGAAAAAACGCTGGAGCTCACCGACGCAGCGATGCGCAAGATCTGCAGCGCCGCGGCAGCACAGTGAAATCAGAAAGGTACCGACGTCATGCCGTACCACTGCGAGTCCCTGATTAGGGATATTTCCGCCAGAGCCCAGGAGTTCCGGATCCAGGTGCTGCGTATGGTCTGGGAGAGCCAGAGCGGCCACCTCGGCGGCGCGTTCTCGTGCGCGGAGATAGTGGCCGCGCTTTACTTGCACCACCTCAAAGTGGACCCATCCAGGCCCGACTGGCCGGAGCGGGACAGGTTCCTGTTCTCCAAAGGTCACGCATGTGCGTTGCTGTATACGGCCCTTGCTCACCGAGGGTTCTTCCCCATGGATGAATTGCGTACCTTTCGCAAGCTCGACAGCCGTCTGCAGGGACACCCCGAGCGCCAGAAGTGTCCCGGGGTGGAGATCCCAGCTGGCCCCCTTGGTCATGGCATCGCCGTCGGCGTCGGCATGGCACTTGCGCTCAGGGGCGGCGGCAAGCCGTCTTCTCTGAGCGCCCCGTCCGCGCGAGCGGCGGCGGGAAAGGTTTACGTCCTGCTCGGAGACGGCGAGATCAATGCCGGCGTCGTCTGGGAAGGCGCCATGGCCGCCCACAAGTTCAGGCTTGGAAACCTAACGGCGATTCTGGACTACAACGGTATCCAACAGACTGGGGCAACGGCTGACGTGATGCCCATCGATGACGTCGCGGAAATCTGGCGCGCTTTCGGGTGGCACGTTCAGGAAATCGACGGTCACAACGTGGGGGAAATCCTGAACGCGTTGGATCGCGCCGACGAAGTCCACGCGAAGCCGGCCATCATCATCGCCCGCACGGTCAAGGGAAAAGGCGTCAGCTTCTTTGAGTATGATCACCGCTGGCACGGGATGGTGCCGAACGCCGAGCAGTTCGAGAAAGCGCTGCTCGAGTTGGAGGGGGGGCTTTGTCAATGGCAGAACTGATCCCCATGCGCAAGGCTTACGGGGAGGCCCTTGTCGCACTCGGGGCAGCCAATCCCAACGTGGTAGTTTTGAGCGCCGACGTCGCCAACTCGGATTTCAGTTACATGTTCGGAGAGGCCTACCCCGACCGGTTTTACAACGTCGGGATCGCGGAACAGAGCCTCGTTGACGTGGCGGCCGGACTGGCCTATGCGGGAAAGATACCGTTCGCGAACACGTTTGGCATATTTTTGGCGACACGCGCACTGGAGATGGTCCGTACGCATCTGTGTTACGGCCAGGCAAACGTGAAATTGATGGCGGCCTACGCAGGACTGTCGGATTCCTTCGACGGCCCTACCCATCACTCCATTACGGATATCGCCATAATGAGATCGCTCCCGAATATGACGGTGGTTGTGCCGGGAGATGCGGCGGCCGTCGCGAAACTTCTGCCCCAGGTGGCGGCATGGAAAGGTCCCGTGTATTTCCGGTTGAATCGGAACGAGGTCCCGAAGGTATTCGACGATGACTACAATCCGCAGATCGGCAAGGGCGTCGTCCTGCGACCCGGAACCGATGTGACCCTGATCGGCTGCGGGCTGATGGTTAGCCGTTGCCTGGAGGCAGCGGATCAGCTGCTCCGGCAGAGGATAAACGCGCGCGTCGTCGAATTGCACACGATCAAGCCGCTGGACGCGGAAACCGTGCTCAAAGCGGCCCGCGAGACAGGCGCGATTGTCACCGCAGAAGAGCACAGCATTATCGGCGGGCTTGGCGGGGCTGTCGCGGAGTTGTTGAGTGACTCCTGCCCCACTCCCGTAAAGCGCGTCGGAATAGAAGACCGGTTTGCCGAGTCCGGACCCTATCACGCCCTGCTGGACCGGTATGGCATGAGCGTGGGCCGAATAATCGACGCCGCCCGCGCCGCGTTGTCGCATCGAACACTGCGGGCCGGATCGGCATAGAACCTTTCGTCCGTTTGCGTGATTTCCGGTTTGCCGATGAAGCTGGCATTGGCCACCCACACTTCCGATGTGTCCACCGCCCCCGGCGTGGCATTGCTCTCCGGTTCCTTCCCCGCACGCCTGAGCAAAGCCCGTAGAATCGGCTATGACGGCGTGGAACTGATGGTCGCGCGCCCTCGGGAGCTACTCCCTCCGCGCCTTCGGGCCGAGATCGATGCGGCGGGGCTGCAGATCTGCGCGGTTGCCAGCGGGCCGGTGTTCATGCTGGATCGATTGTCTCTCCTGGCTGAAACCGCGCAACGCGCCCGCGAGGCCGAAGTGCGTCTGCACGAACTGATATCCCTGGCCGCCGCTATCGGGGCCCCTCTGGTTACGGTGGGCAGTTTTCGCGGACGCCTGGCCTGGGCCGGCGGGGCTTCGGCGCGAGCCTCACTGAAGTCCGTGTTGTCCAGAGCCGCGGATCACGGTGCCGGCTGCGGCGTGCGGCTAGTCCTCGAGCCTCTGAACCGGTATGAGAGCGACGTTGTCAACACCTGTGCCGAGGCTCTCGCCTTCATCGCTGAAACCGGACACGATCACCTCGGCGTTCTGCTGGACACTTTCCACGTCAACATCGAGGAAGCGTCGATCCTCGCGTGCTTCCGCGAAGCCCTGGCCGCGGGCAAACTGTGGCACGTCCATCTGGGAGACAGCAATCGCCGTCCCCCCGGACAGGGGCACATCGACTTTGAATCGATAGTCCGGACCCTGCAATCGGCCGGGTATGACGGCTGGCTCTCGGCGGAGCTTCTGCCGTTCCCGGATCCCGACGGCGCAGCGGAAGCAACACTGACACACATGCGGCGAATCACACAAACTGCAGAGGGCAGGTCATGACTGCGCTTCCGGTGACCAGGTCGCAGATCGTCGCACGCCTCACTGAGAACAACATCCCGTTTGTCGAGATGCCTCTCCGGCAACAGGACTTGAACCGGCGTGGCGATTCCATATGCGTGTACAACGACGACGGAGGCATCGGCGAATTCGGGGAGATCGAATGCATGGGGCAGGCCGTCGGGTGGAACGGCCGGACCTCCTCCACCGACACGCTTGCGCTCTGGTGCTATGTCGGCCGGCTCCCGGATCTCCAGCTCATCGGCCGTCACCTGCTTGGAATCGAGGTTGCGTTATGAACAAGCTCCTGGTGCTCGTCCACACCGTGCGGCCGTTGATCCCGGAATTCGACCGGCTGTGCGCCGAGCTGCTGCCTGGTGTGCAAGTGATGCACATTCTCGATGAACCGCTTCTAGCCCGCATCCGTCAGCGCGGGTCGCTTGGTCCCGAGGACGCCGAGCGGTTGCAGGAGCACGCCGGGATTGCCGGGCAAGTCGGGGCGGCAGCGGTGCTGGTCACGTGTTCGACAGTTTCGCCGTGTGTCGACGGCGTTCGACAGGGTGCGGGGATTCCAATCGTCAAGATCGATGAAGCCATGATGAGCGAGGCCGTGCGGGCCGGCACGCGCATCGGGGTCCTCGCCACGGCACGCACCACGCTCGAACCGACCAGGCAAAGGCTTGTCGCAAGAGCCGCGGCTTGCGGGAAGAAAATCGAGCTGGAGGTGATTTATGTGGACCACGCACTGGACGCGCTGCTGCGCGGAGACGGGCCGACTCACGACTCGCTGGTTCGGGAGGCCGTGGTCGGCCTCGCCGGCAGGGTTGATGCAGTGGTGCTTGCACAGGCTTCGATGGCGCGGGTCAAGGCAGTGCTGGCCGACGGCAGTGTCGGCATCCCGATACTCTCCAGCCCTCATCTTGCGCTCGCGTCCGTGCGCGCCCTGGTAGGCACCGGGCAGTGAACGAATACCGGGGGAATGGTACCAGGAGGAATCATGAGCTCATTGCGGATCCTGTCGGATGAACAGCTCAGGAGCATTCACGATGCGTCATTGACTGTCCTGGAAGAAACCGGCATGGAGGTCGATCACGAACAGGCGCGCGAAATCCTTCGAGCCTCCGGCGCCGTTGTCGACCACGATCGGAAGATGGTCCGGTTTCGGCCGGTTACAGGGCACCCCCAACTGCCGCAGGACGTCTCGCGCGAACTCGAGCGCATTGTTGCGTCTGGCGATCAGGAACTGGCCGGGAAGGCCGCGGCCTCGCAGCAGCGAGATTGAGCTCCGTCCGGGAAATCCGCATGCGGCCACTCGTAAAGGGGAGAGCATGGAATCCAGAAACATTCTGTACTATGGCAGTCCGGAGCCCTTGCCCTCGCCGCGGCCTCTCCAGGCGGGGCCGCTGAGCCTCAATTATGAGAATGGGGACCTCCGGAGCATCCGCCTGGGTGAGCGTGAGATCGTGCAGCGGATCTACATGGCTGTCCGAGACCGCGACTGGGGCACCGTGCGGAACGAAATCAGCGGTGAAGCCGTAGAAGCGGGCGAGGACTGGTTTCGGATTTCCTACCATTCTGAAAACCGCCGGGACGAGATTCACTTCAGGTGGGACGCAGTGATTACCGGCACGAGCGAGGGCACGATCCAGTTCTCTTTCGACGGTCTGGCGGTCACGTCGTTTCTCCAGTCCCGGATCGGCCTGTGCATACTCCACCCCATGCTCGAGTGTGCGGGTCAATCCTGCAGGGTCGAACGCGCAGACGGCCCGGTCCGGACGGGCGTCTTTCCGGTCTATATCACATCAGCACAGCCGCTGGAGCCCTTCGCGGAGATGACCACCTTGTCGTACCCCGCAGGCGAAGACACGACGGTGGAATTGCGGTTCACCGGCGATCTGTTTGAGATGGAGGACCAGCGGAATTGGACCGATGCGTCGTACAAGACGTTCTGCACCCCCTTGAGACTTGGCAGTCCGCGGCCGATCGAATCGGGTACCAGGGTGAATCAGTCGGTGACCCTACGGTTGTCCGGCAGGCGGCCTCACGCCAGGAGCAAAGCGCCTGCTCGCCAGATCATATCGATCTCTGTGGATCGCTCCGCCGAAACTCCTCTCCCTCGCATCGGACTGTGCGCCCCTTCCCACGGTACTCCAGCGACCGAACGGGAGCTGAACCGGCTGCGCGCCCTGAACCTGTCGCACCTGAGAGTCGATGTCAGACCGTCGGAACCCGGGTGGCAGGAGCGCCTGCACCGCGTAATTCCCGAGGCACGATCTCTGGGAATCCCTCTTGAAGTAGCCCTCCACCTGTCCGGTAATGCGGGTGCGGAACTTGACGAGGTTGCTGCGAGGATCGAGAATGCTCGCGCCAGCGTGAGTCGCTGGATGGTGTTTCACGTGGAGGAGATCGTCCCCTCAGATAAGTGGATTGCGCTCGCGCGTGAGAGACTGGGCGCTTCGCAACGTGGTGCACTGATCGGCAGCGGTACCGACGCCGATTTCTGCGAGATCAACAGCCGGCGGCCTGCCCATAACGGGTCCGGGTTCCTGACCTATTCGCTCAATCCCCAGACACACGCGTTCGACAACGCATCGCTGATCGAGACTCTTCCCGTCCAGGCATTGACAGCCCGGACCGCAAGGCTGTTCGCTGGGCGACGGCCGATTCTTATCGGCCCAATCACCCTCAAGATGCGCTTCAACCCATACGCGTCGGCACCGCCCGTTACAGGTCCCGGAATATTGCCGCCGCAAGTCGATCCGCGTCAGATGTCGCTCTTCTGCGCGGGATGGACGCTCGGGAGTGTGAAGTATCTCGCCGAAAGCGGCGAAGTGGAAGGGATCACCTATTACGAAACAACCGGGTGGCGAGGTGTGATGGAAACAGAACAGGGATCTCCTCCCGAGTTGTTCCCGTCCGCGCCGGGTACGGTCTTCCCCGTATACCATGTTTTCGCGGCACTTGCAGGCTTCACGGGAGGAGAGGTGCTCCGGACAAGGTCGAGCCTGCCAACAGGCGTGGATGCGCTGACTCTGAGAAAAAGGGGAAGCATGCGGATGCTCGTAGCGAATGTCAGCCCCACGACACACCAGGTGCGGATCGGGGACTTTGACCGTGTCTGCTGCAAGTTCCTTGGCGAAACATCGATGCCCGCTGCGCTGCAGGAACCGGAGGAATTCTGGAGCAGAACCGGTGTCATTCTGCAACAGCCGTGGCTCGAGATGATGCCATTCGGCCTGGCTATCCTGGATATCCGGTAGAAACGGGCTTGCTGCGTGCCGTCTGCGCAGCCGTCCACCGGCCTGTGCAGTAGTTACCCATGTACGTCAATCTGATCCGCTCGGCAAGGCCAGGTAGAGCACCGCATCTCCCGCGAACGGAGCTCTGAGCGAACGCCTGGCTCCCCCCTGCAGCCGGCCGCCCTTGCTTGCCACGCCTGTCCGTGGATTAAACCACTCCGCGACCAGCGGTCCCGGAGCGGCCGACAGGTCCACCGTCACATCCCCGCCCTGGGGCAGGTAGATCAAGTAGTCCTTACCAGGATTCGCCAGACAGTACGCTGGAGAGGACAAATCAGCCCGCGGTGCCATGGCGGCCAGATTGACTCTCCTGGCGTAGCTGAGGGTCTGCCCCATCGCCTTGCGGGCAGCCGCCAACCCTGCACGCGGATCGGCCATGGGATCGGTTTGATGGATCTCCATCAAGATGGGATTGTAGCCACGCGTGAAGCTCTTCCACACCCAACTCCTGGAATAATCCGCATCGTCCGCAAAGTTCAGCCACCCCAGGTGATCTGTATCGTAGATGATGACTTTGCTTCCATCCGTCGCGACAGGGTCAAGCACCGCCTGGCCGAGTTTCTGTGCCTCTCCGCGACCCGCAAGATTGCGGGGGGAGATCCAGTCGGACGGACCGGAAAATAGCCAGGAATTGTCCCCCTCGTTGATGGCAGTCATGCCCACAGGATGCTGTTTGGGCTTCCCGCGCTCGTACTCCTTTATGAAGCGGACGAAATGGTATTGCCACTCCGATGGCTTGGAAAGGTATAGGTCCTCGTTGGCGATTTCAAATAGCACGTTGTCCAGGTCGTTGACCGTGTCGACCACCTTTCGAACATAGTTCTCCTGGATCCGTGTAATCGCCGGGATAGCCAGGCTGTGCACTTCCTCGCCCTCTCCGTTGCCGTTCGGGTCGCCGTGGATGCCGTTAATGTTATTGTCGTTGTGGAACATGTGGTACTTGAATACCCGGCGGGTCTTCAGGTAATCCCACACGCTCCACCCTTGAAACAGCATCACCGAAACATAGATGCCGCGGTCCCGGGCGTCGATAACGCGCGAGCGCAATCGATCGAAGTACGCCTGATTCGTTTTTGCCAGATCGAACTTCAATCCCCCGTCGCTGGATTTCCCGGGACCGGTGCGCTCGAAAGGCATGGGCTCTGCGTAATAATCGTCCGGCGACCCCGGGCTGTCATCCGCCCGGGGGCTCTCCCACGCCCACATCCGCATGAAGTTGTGATTGTGAGAACTGAGAAAATTCAGGTAAGCGTTATAGTCGAATCGAACACGGTCCCGAGGGGGCGAATACTCCTGGAGGCTAGCCCAGGTGTGCGAGCCGGTAAGATAGATCGCTTTGCCGCTGCCGTCCGTGAAATAACGCGGATTTGTCGGGTGAACGCGCAGAGGGCCCCGGGCTTTTTCTGCCCCGGCAGATGTGATCGTGAAGATTCCGGCAAGCAACACAGCCGCAGCAAACACCGATAGCTTCCGGCACAGGAGCCCTCGCTCAAACTCGTGCGGTGTGCAGCGTCCCTTTTGGGATCGACTACAGACGATCCCGTGAGTACGGTCTGTCAGGTTGATGGTGGGCATCAGTGGGTCATCCGTGGGTTCCATATGGGTTACACCGCGACGAAACTCGAACGAAATATGGATCGAAATCGACGAGAAGTAGGCAGCTTCTATTGGAACACAGTAATCATGCGGCATCAATCGGTTTTTACGCATTCGGCGTTGCCCCGTCGGGCGTTTCCTTCCCCGGTTGAACGAGCTCATTCGCGGGAAGCGAGCCCTGTAATTGATATGCCGCTAACGACCATCCGCCGCAACGCTGTTTCTCGCCGCGACCGTCGGCCGCAAAGGCGGAGACGACGAACTTGTCGGTTACGACGAATGCGATAGCCACGAAGGCCGCCTGGCTGTCTTGTAGTGTTCCCGGTCCCGGAAACCACACGCCGTCTCCTTCACCATCTGGAGCTTGCTGTTCAATCCATCGGTCGACGCGCCCTCTGTGCCAATAATGGTGAGACCCCTGCTCCCTGTTGAATTAATGTAGAGGGCGGGGAGAAAGACGGAGATGGAAGCAACCGTGGTGATGAGAGGAACCGGGGGGCTGGTTGCCCCGGCGCGGAGTGACAGCGAGCGGAGCGAGCTGTCACGTGTGTGACTGGCATGGCCAGGAGATCGGAGGTGAGCACCAGCAGGCGCAAGTCCTGTCCCCGGGCCCTGACGAAGGGAACCCGACAGGGCGACGAGATGGCCGTGAAATCTCCATGGTCTTACCCAGCGAGACCTGCCGGGTCCCGCGCAAGCGGTAGACCGTAGAACGAGAGGACGAACGATGGGAGTGATCATCCGTCACGATCACGGATGCGTGATCGGTGCGCTCTGCCCGCTGCAATAAGATGGTGGCGCAGGGTTCACGATCGATCGAGCATCATGACCGTGAAGTCCTCGAACTTCCGTTTGCCGAAATAGGCGATAGGACGATAGCGCACGTTCGGCGGCAGGATCATCTCCGGCCTCTTCCCGTAAAGCACGGCATAGTCGGGCTGCAGGCGGGCCATGACGCGTAGGTGGTTCATGCGCTCCCTGCGTGAAAGACCGCGGGTCACAATCCCGGAAACGTCGATGACCTTGAAATCGGTGAAGTAGGCGAAGGTTCCGACCTCGCTGAGCGCGACCGACGCGTTCCTGGGCAGGTTTTCCTTCGCCCAATCGGCGATGCCGCGGTAGGTGTCGTAGCGCGCCCCGTTCCAATACGCCGTGTCCGTGGTCGTGAGCTCCCGGACGAGGTCGGTCGTGCGGAGGGCGCCGTACGCGGCGACTAGCAAAAGGATCGCCGCGGCCGCCCCGAGCCGCAGTCCGGGCGACGCGGGCCGCCGGGCGGCCAGCAGGCTCGTGACTGTGAGGAAGCCGATGGCCGCCGAGGCCAGCATAAAGAACCGGCCGGAATAGAATTCCCAATTGTGGCCCTGGAACGATCCTATGAAGCTATACGCCAGGATCAACAGCCAGGGGTAGAGCAGCAGCGCGTAGGCGCAGGACAGGCGCTGCCGCAGATGCGGGTTGAGCAACGCCAGCGCGCTGAAGACCACCACCAGGATGTGGCCCGGCAGCGCGGGGTGGCGGGCGAATCCCCATGCATCGGCTGCGCCGAGGCGCGTGATGTAGTCGGCGGCGTTCACGAAGAACGGCGCGAATCGGCTCAGCCCGGACTTGGCGGACAACGAATTGGGTACGAGCTCGCCGTAATAGAGCAGCGCGAAGCCCTCCCACAACGCACCGACCGCGGCGAACCAGGCCAGGTTCGTCGGCCTGCGCGTCTCTCGCGTCATCAGCAGGACCGGCAGAACCAGCAGCAGGGAATCGGGACGCACCAGGCAGGCGAGGGCGCCCATGACGTTGGCCGCCCGGCCCCGGCCGGCCTGGGCGGTCAGAACGAACGCGAGTTGAACCGTGATCAGCAGGTTGCTCTCCAGCCCGTAGTTGCCGTGCATGGTCCGGTCGAGCAGGAAGAGCAGGCCCAGGCACAAGGCCATGGGGCGCGGGAGCAGGCCCGCGCCGAGCCGGTAGAGGATCACCGCGGAAACACCGACCCAGACGAAGGCGGCCGCGTGCGCCGCCCGCGCCGTTTCCGTGCCCAGGAGCGTCAATCCGCCCAGCAGCAGGGTCTGCAGGGGAGAGGTGAACCCCCAGACCCGCTCCCCCTCGTTGAAGACCAGCCCGAAGCCGCGCGCGAGGTTGCGGGCGTATTGAAAGCTTATGTACGCGTCGTCGTTGGCTACCGGTTGATGCCGCGCGACGACAACCAGCATGGACGCCAGCCAGAGCAGGGCGGCGGTCCCCATGACGGCGTCGGCCACGCGGATCGTCCGGCCGGCGACGACGACACGATAGCCCTCGTCGAGCGGAATGGCCGGAGCGGACACAACCGCGCGCGAGGGTCGTCTGGACTTCCTGGGACGCATTTCAGCGTTCTTTCGCGTTTGGAACCACGGCAGGTTTCCCGAGCCTCACCTAGAAGTCAGGCAACTCTCGACCGCCTCCGCGCCGGCCGGCGATTATCGGGCCCCGTCCATGAGAAGCAACCCGCCCGAGATTCGTCCCGCTGGATCGATCGGACCCGGTTTCGATCTCGGGGCAGCCGTCGCCCGGATACCGGGCCCCGGCTGCCCGTTCGAGCTCCGAGAGACGCGGCCCCCGGGGGCCGAGATTGCGCTCCCCGCTTCGATCCGGGCCTTCTCCCACTCCTCGGGGTCGTGCCGCCAGATCTCGGTGTCGAGCATGGCCTTGGCGCCGAAGGGCTGCTTGTAGACGACCCGGTTGACGATCTTGTCGGACGCGGCCTTGCCGCCGCTCTTGCCCTCCAGCAGCCAGAAGTACTCGTAGTCCTGGAGCCCGCGGCGCTGCGCTTTCAGCCGGATGCTCGGGATCGGCTGGTCGTAGCCCATCACCTGACCCCGGTAGATCAGCTGGCCCGAGCCGTTGTATATGCGTTCCGGCTCCTTGAAGTTTTCCGCCTCGTACCATGCGGCGAAGGCGTTCCAGTCGAATTCCCACTCCACCCAGCCGGAGCGGTACTTCCAGCCGATCCAGCCGATCGCGCGGTTGACGAGCAGTTCCAGGTCGAGGAAGGTGTTCGAGCCGCACCCGGAGTTCTTCCGCTGTTCGTAGATCATCGGGCCGTAAAACCAGGTGTCGACCCCTCGCTGCCGGTACCGGGCGACGCGGTCCGGATCGTATTCGACCGTGTGGCACACCAGGAGCTCGACCTCGGCGGCGAGCTTGTCCATCACCGCCGGCTCGTATCCGCCGTCGATGCGGTACTTGAACCAGCCCCGTCCCATCGCGTCGTGGAGGAGGCGCCCGTAGTAGATCATCTTCTCGTACGACTCTTCGTTGTAGGACTCGTCGAGGCCGTTGAGGAACGCGATCTTGGTGACCTTGCGCCAGTGCGGGTCGGCATCCAGGTGGGCGCGGATCTGTCGCCCGGTCTCCTTCCAGACCGCTTCGTACTCGGGCGTCCGGCCCGCGGCAGGGAGATCGACCGGCCAGGCGGTGCCGTGCTTCTTCTTCACGTCGAACGGGAGCATGACGTGGTCGAGCGGCAGCCCTATCCCGGTCCCCAGTACCCGTGCTTGCCGGTGAAGGCGGTGCCGTCGAGGTAGCGCGACAGACGGCGGTCGTATGCCGTCCAGTCGATCTGAACACGGGTGCCGTCGACCTACAGGTCGGGGCGATAGGCGTAAATCAGCGGCAGGAATCGATGCTGGTGGGCAAGCTGGTAGTAGAGCAGTTCCTCTGCCGCGGGCATGCCCTTCATGGAGCCGTTCCAGATGTCGCCCGGGAGGTGGTTTTCCTGCGGGAGCGCGAAGTCCCACACGTCGAGCGTTACCCGGAGGCTGTCCCTGCCCCCCTGCCAGGAGACGTTCACGTTGCCCGAGTAGCGCCCTGGAGGCGCCGCTCCGCGGTCGTACGGCACGAAGATGTCCACCCACACGGCATGATTCCGCTGGCTGGGTATGTTGTTGTGCAGGTCGGGTATCGAAAACGGGAAACCGCTGTTCAGCCCGGCCTTCCGGTAAGGCATGAGGGCGTCGGGATACCAGTCGGGCCCGAGGGAAGTCTTTTCGTAGCCGGTGGACGGACGGCGCACCTGCGTGTACCACTCCTTGAACAGGGCGACGTTGGGCCCCGCGAGCCGTGCACCCTGGGCATGCGCCAATCCGATGGGCTGTACATCGATGGCGTCGCGCGGCCCGTCTGTTTCCACGATGACCTGGAAGGCGACAAACTCGTTGCGCGCGGCCTTCAGTGAAATGGTCCTTGCGGTGGCATCCCACACGGTACTGCCGGCGCGGGCATCGGGGTTGCCTTCGAAAACCTTCCCGGTGACCGGGCTGACGCGCACCCAGTCGCCCGCAGCCCACACCCGTACCCCTGAATCCTGGGCCGCTGCGGCTGTCGCCGAGGCAATCACGGCCAGGCAGATTATCCGGAACATAGCGGTCCTCTATAGCGAACTGTGAACACGATTGACGGCAAATGCCGGGCAGCCATTGGAATCTGGCTTCTTACTTTGAGTCGAATGAAGCCCGATCAGGCTGGATCGGTCCTCCGGATCCCAAAGACGCAGCAACGGCGTGCCGGACAGGTTTCGATTCTAATACCAAAGCAGGCTGCGGATTCCACGGAACAGTGAAATCCGTGCCCTGCAATCCCGCGAGATTCAGGCGTTTGCGAAATTCTTTGCGTAGCGCGGCTGGTAAAGCTGGATTGAAAAGCCGCCCGGTGCTCTGAAATGGGTCACGAGGCCGTAGCCGCGGTCCTCGATGTCTCCGACGAATTCGACCCCTTTGGCCTTCAACTCGGAAACCGTTTGGCAAATGTCGTCGCAGTAGAACGAGACATCGTGCGTGCCGGAGGGGGCGCCGTCGGTGTCACTCGCCGGGTGGCAGCCCATGTCGGCTTCCGGCACCTCGAATATGAGCCAGCCGTCACCCACATCCGTGGCCCGGAACTGAAGCTTGTCGCGGAGAAAGGCGCGCAAGGCCTCCGGTTCCGACGTGTAGAACATGGCATGAACCCCTCTGATCATGTAGCCTCCCGTGCAGTGGCGCGCGGCGCGGAAAACGCCCGGACGCTCACGATCCAATTAAAGCACAAGCGCCCCCGCCGGTCGAATCCCCTGCGGGGCGTTGGAGTCATCTTTCGCGCACGCATCGGACGGTTCTATCTCGACGCTGTCGGGACCGGCGATCGCGGCGGTGATGGTCTCGGGTGGTTGCCCCATCCGGATGTGGAGTTGGCCGTCCCTCACCGTGCAGTGGTCCGTGTGGGCGGGATCGTCCCGCTGCGCGGCGTCGAAATCGACATGTCTCCAGTCACCCGCAGGCGCCCGTGCGAAATCGAGGCGGCGGTATGCCCGGCCGTCGGCGATCCTGTCCGGACACAATCCTCGGACTGGTGTCGGAACGCCGCGACAGGAACGCGGCGCCGACAGGCTTCGGCAGAGACGCCGGTCCGCTTGTCACGATGTAGGTCGGGCGGCGCCCGCCTTCAGGCAACAGAAGGAATTCGGCCACCTCGTCGTCGCCCTGGCGATCTCGGTGTTCGCCATATTCCTGGCGCTGGTGATGCAGTTCAATCACGCCGTCAAGCCGTTCCTGGTGTTCGCGGCCGTGCCCTACGGGGTCGTGGGCGCGGTGATAGCGCTGGCCACGATGGGCACGCCCTTCGGGTTCATGGCCTTCCTTGGGATTATCAGCCCGGTCGGCGTGATCGTGAGTCACGTGATCGTGCTGTTTGACTTCATCGAGGAGGAGCACGAGAAAGGAGAGCCCTTCCGGCAGGCCGTGCTGGACGCGGGCATCCAGCGCCTGCGCCCGGTCATGATCACGGTGGGGGCGACGGTGCTGGCGCTGTTCGCCCTGGCGCTCCACGGCGGGCCCTTGTGGCAGCCCCTCTGCTACGCGCAGATCGGCGGCCTGGCCGCCGCCACGTTCGTCACCCTGCCGCTGGTGCCCGTGATGTACGCGATTTTTGGCTTCGACCCGAAGATCGTGAAATGGGATTAGCTGACCGTTCCGGAGCGCAAGCAGCGAAAACGAATTAATGGTCAGCGTCCGCGCGCGCCGCTGGTGTCGACCTCATTGCGTCTCTCGCCGAAAACGCCGCTCCGGCGCTCGGAGCGCGGCTTGAGCCGCGCGTCCGTCTAGTCCGCGGACCGGATCAGGTCCTCGGTTTTGGCGGCGGCGAGCTTGCCGAGACGGTGGCAGACTTTCGCGTCGGTCCGCCCCAGGCGGATTTCAGAGCAGTGCAGCGGAGCCGTGGAGACCCACCACTGCCAGAACTCCCGGGCCTTACGGCCACAGATCTCTTTCGCCGCCTTTCTCTCCAGCTTCAGGTCGCCGGCATAAATGCCAATCGCCATGTGCCCGGCGGTGAGGAAGCCGCAGAGGTCTTTGTTGTTCAGTCCGCCCCCAAAGGCGCCGGCGAACCAGATCAAGTCCTCGGATTTCTTCATATGTCGCAAGGCAACTGCCAAGCCGGATTCCGCTCAGCTGAATCCCTTGCCGAAGAAGTTTTCTACGTCTTTAGCCATCGCAGACTTGTTCACGATCGCGAGCTCTTCGGCGGACAATTCCTCCCGCAGATCGGGGCCTTTCGGCGGGGATTTTTCTTGCAGCCCGCAGGCACACGCAAACCGCGCCCCACAGAGGAGCAGCGGCGCGCTGCGGAGGATTTCTCTCCTGCGCATATCAATTCTCCCTGTTATGAAATCAGCCTATCACAGCAACTGGCAGGATGTGTGCGCAACTGACGGGATCCGCACGCAAACGTCAACCTCCCGTGCGACGCAACTCGAAAGCGAGACGGCACCTCAAACGTCAACCGGCGAGAATCTTCAACCACACCTGGCGGGTGCGGGGGCCGTCAAACTCGGCGAGGAAGATGCCTTGCCAGGTGCCGAGCTGAAGCTTCCCCGCCGAAATGAAAACGAGCTGGGAGGCTCCGCTCAGGCTGGATTTGACGTGCGCCGCGGCGTTCCCTTCCGAGTGCTCGTAGTTGTCACGCCAGGGCACCGCCTTCTCGAGCGCGCTCAAGACGTCGGATCGGACACTCGGATCCGCGTTCTCGTTGATCGTTATGCCGGCGGTGGTATGCGGAACGAAAAGATGGCAGACGCCCTCCTGGATATTGCTGTGAGTCACGAAGCGCTCCACCTCGCCCGTTATATCCACCAAGCAGGCATGGCTGGGTGTTCGAATCTGTATCTGTTCGAGCATCGTTCCCTCCTCACCCATCGTATCGGAACCGCCGCCGGAACGACAATCCTTCAGGCCGGACGACAGAGTCCCGCCAGCTCCAGCACGAGCTCTTCGCGGTAATGCTCTGAAACGCGCAGCCTTCGAGGTGATGCATTCGGCTCACCCCAGAACGCTTCAAGGGTTCGCGGCGGTCTCCCGCTGCGCCAGGAAGTCGTGGCTGGACCCGGAAATCGATCTAAAATAAGGTCCCCTGCGTGAGGCCGTCCATCTTTAACGAACGGGTGAGCCTATGCCGACAGGGTAGCGTCTTTGTCGAAATCGGCGACCGGCGCGGCAGCTTCCCCGGGATGCTCGAGTCGCGCACGTTCCGGGTCGTTTTCGCGACCGCAGATCACGGCATCGGCGGCGGGCTCACAAGGGACGCGGGCAGGGAAGCCAGCGCGCTCCCGCTGCACGTGCCGATGCTCCCCAGCACGGCCACCGGGAGGTTGGACTGAATGCGCAAGTATCCGCTCTGCATCTCCTTGTCGACCAGGCCGACAAACCTCGCGGCCGGGGAGAGGGAGATCGTGCGGGGTGGGGCGGCAAGCCGTCCCTCCGCGTCCAGCAACTCCACCGTGACATCTGTCTGGACGGTCAACAGCTCGTTCGGATTCGCTATCGCGTAACCCGTGAAATAATCGTTATTGCTGACGACGAAGGGCAGCGTCCATGCCAGGGATGCTGCCGTGGTGATGGGACACAGCATCGCGGCCGCGTTGCCATCGGAATGGATGTCGACATCGCCGATGACCTGGAACGCGCTTCCGCCGGCCGCGCGGATTCGAATGTGCCCTGTGATCAACGGGGGCGGGAAGACGGCGGGAACCACGACGCGGAACAGCGACAGGACATCCTCGCGAATTCCTCCCCCTGGTTCCAGGCTCCGGCGCGCGATGCTGCCGATGCCGTTGCCGCGATCGTCCAGCGCCTGCAATTCCAGATCCAGCGGGGTATCGCCGGGGTTGATCAGGTTCAACACCGAGCGATACAGCGTGGCGCTCCCGGCTGCGAAGTGGCCTGCCAGCGCCAGCGACACCGGGACAACCTCCCCGGCCGCCCGGCCCCGAAGCAGGCGGCGGCTGAGAGGGGTTTCGACCTGGAGCCAGGACGCCAGCCCCGCGTCCGAGAGCACCTTCATGGAGCCGTCGAAAGTCCGGCCCCCCAGGTTGTTTGACGGTAGCGCGTCCCGAAAAGACTCTGAGACACGAATCGTCCGGCTGCCGGAGCGTGGGATCGAGAGTGCCAGGCTGCCGGCGGTGCGGCCATCCATGCCGATCAGCTCCAGCCGCGCGTTGGCCGCCGCATTGCCTGGATTCACGAAGGTGGCGAGAGTGTCCGTGTGATACAGCTCGAGGAATCCCGTGTTGACGGCGATGTGTTCGAGGAAATTTGCCGCGGCCGGCTGCGACACCGGCTCAGTGCCATCCAGGATACTGTCTGTTCCCGATGTCAAATAACCGAGCAGTCCGGGCTCCGCCGATTCGATCCGGATCCAACCGTCCGGCGGTTCACGAGGGAGGCCCAGGATTTCCCGGACCAGGAGGGCGCGCTGGGCGCCCGGAAGAAGAGATACACTTCCCGTCCTGACGCCGGTCCCTTCCGCATTTGTCCAGGTGACCGTCGCCTCGTTCGCGGTCCTCGCCGTGTTCACCAGCGACAGGCCGACAAATTCGTTTTCGCCCGAGTCGAAGATCGGAAAGAGTAAAGACAGCGAAGGGTCTACCGCCGGTGACGGCGCAATGCCGGCCGCAAGCCAGCAGAGGATCCAGGCGCCGAACTGGAGGATCTTCCGCGAGATGTCCATCGATCTGTTTCCGTTCGAATTCGGTGATAGGTGCTCTTTCCCCAATTGGTGTGATGAAAGTGTAGCGTGTTACCCAATGAGACTCAAAATCCCGCGTTCTGGTTCAATGGGCGGCGCGCCCAGGGATCCAGACACTTGCCCGCACAGCCCGAGCGCGTGTAGAGTCGCCCAATAAATCTCACGGATCCTCCGTGCAATCTGTGACAACGCGGGAGCTGCGATATGACAACCATCGGTCGGAGGGCGTTCGTCGGAGGGGCACTGGGGTCGGCTACGGCACTCTGGGTCAAGGCCGCACCGAGTGAAAAGGTCATCATCGGTGTCATGGGCACCGGCGGACGAGGCACGTACCTCGCCACCGCCTTCGCCCGGCGCGCCGACGCGGAGGTCGCCTACGTCTGCGATGCGGACGCGCGTCGTGCGTCCAATGCGAAAGCTGCGGTAGCCGGCGTCCAGGGGCGCGAGCCCGTTGCGGTCCAGGACTTCCGCCGCATCCTGGAGGACCGGAGCGTGGATGCGGTCGTAAACGCGACGCCCGACCACTGGCACGGGCTGGGCACGATCCTGGCTTGCCAGGCAGGAAAGGACGTCTTTGTCGAAAAGCCGCTGGCGCACAACATCCGGGAAGGCAGACAGATGATCGCCGCGGCCCGGAAGTTCCGGCGTGTAGTCCAGGTCGGTACCCAGACCCGCAGCGCAGCCTATGCTCGGGAAGCCGTCGAGTACTTGCGCTCCGGTGCGTTGGGCGAGATCCGGCTCGTGCGCGTGTTCAACATGATGCAGCACGACATGATGAAGCGGGTTCCGGATCAGGATCCGCCTTCGGAGCTCGACTACGAGATGTGGTGCGGGCCCGCGGCCAAACCCCCTTACAACCCCGGGCGTTACTGGCTGAACTTCTTCGAATACAGCTGCGGGCCGATTCCAGGCGATGCCGTGCATCAGCTGGACCTGGCGCGCTACCTGCTGAATGACCCGGGACCGCCGCGCTCCGTGTCGCACAGCGGCGGTATTCTGGTGCTGAAGGACGGCCGCGACACCCCGGACACGCAGGTGGCCGCCTTCGACTACGGCGGCTTCCGGCTGCTGTTTGAGTCTTCCCTCTGGACGCCGTATCTCACGAAGACGCCGATGGAACTGCGCGACCGCGATCGCTTCCCGGACTGGCCTTTTAACGGCACCCGCATAGAACTGCTCGGCACCCTCGGCTTCATGTACGTGGGGCGGCACGGCGACGGCTGGCAGGCGTTCGACTCGAAGGGAACTCTCGTCCGGTCGCGCTACGGGCGGCAGGGCGACCGGGAGCACCAGGACAATTTCCTCGAATGCGTGCGCACCCGCCGGGAGCCAAACGCGGATGTGGCGATCGGCCACCAGTCGACCCTGCTCTGCCACATGGCCAACGTTGCCTGGCGCACGGGCAACCGCACGCTCGAGTTCGACGCGGAGAGCGAAACCTTCAGGGAGGCACCGGAGGCGAACCGCTACCTGAGCCGCATCTACCGTGCGCCCTGGAAAATACCCGAGGGTCTGTAAAAACCCCGGCGTCACTTTCTGCCGCGTCGCCGGGCTTCTTCGACGAGCCGCAGGTTCTCGGCGTGGTTCAGGCGATACGGTTCCTTTTCGTACATCGACGTGTCGCCCCGCCGCAGCGCCTCCAGGTAGGCGATGTTGGCCCGGATATCGTCGTGGGTCAGCAGGTCTCCGTGTCCGGGCACGATGGTCGCACAGTCGTAGGCCAGGCAGTTTTTCAGGCTGTCGAGGTGCGCGTCGAGGTTTCCCGGGTCGACGCAGGAAGGAATCGGCCGTTCGGCGTTGTCGCCCGCGACGAGGACCCGGTCGCGGCGGTCGTACAAGGAGATGGAATCGGGGGTGTGGCCGGGCGTGAAGAAGAGTTCCGCGTCGAATTCCGGCAGGTCCAGGCGCTTTTCGAACGTCACCGTCGGCGGCAGCAGCCTGATTTCGCCTCTCCGCCAGCAGGCGTACTCCGCCAGGTCGGCCTCGCCGCGTGCCTCGAGGCGCTCCCGGCAGAGCCGGTGGCCGATGATGCGGGCGGCCGCGAACAGGCAGTTGCCCCACACGTGGTCCCAGTCGGCGTGGGTGTTCACGACCACGACCTCCTCCCGGCCGCGCAGGAGGCCGGGAAGTGCCGGCCGCAGGGCGTCCGGGCCGAGATAGGTGTCGCAGACCAGGAGCCTCCGGCCCGCCTCGAGCGTGTAGACGTTGGTGGTCGTGCCGAAGCGCGAGGCGACCAGGTCGTCGAAAGTAAACACCCGGCCGCGGCTGCCGACCGAACGCGATATGAACATTCCATCCCTCCTGCTGAATGTTGGGCTGCGACGGTGGGCCGCGTCGGCCCGACGCGGCCCTTTTCTGTCTTTAACCCTGCCGGGGCTGCGGTTCCCTCCAACCGCCCTGTTACGGTCGTGCCTCGGCCCGTAATAGCAGCACCCAGTCGCGGCGCGGGTCGGCCGGGGGGTGACCCACCTCGACCCAGTCCTTGCCGCCGGCCGTCAGCCTCGTGACCGATCCGGACTGCAGCGCCCCGCCCTTGCGCGGATCGTACCAGCGGACCTAGTACGTGCCCAGTTCGCCCGTGACGGCGACGCCGGGGGCTTGCGCCCGCGCCGCCGCCGCGGAAATGGCTGCCAGGATTACGGCCGGGGCAAATCGCTTCGGCATGAATTCCTCCTCCGGCAAAATGCAACAATACAACAAGTGGGTCCGGGCTTCAGCCCGGACGCCTTTTGATCTGATCTATGTGGCAACGGGCGCGCGCTATAGCGACCGCAAACAGCGTCCGGGCTGAAGCCCGGACCCACTTGTGATTCCTGATGATATGCCCCGACATTAGGGCATCTCACCTTACAGATTTAAGTATCTAATAGATTTTGCCTCCCTGCGTCTAAGCCTCCAGACGGCAAATCCGCGATCGACAGCGGCAGGGTCAAAGAGCGGTGCGTCGAATGCCACGGCCCTGGGAAGCGCAAGGACGTCCGGAGGGTGCATGAGGTAGGAGGCTCAGATCACTGAACCGTTGGACAGCCTCCGGCTTTTTCCCCGTCTCTCCTTTCGCCTCCGCTCCAGCCCACTTTCCGCTTTATGTCCTGCTTTACCTAATGTACAAAGTTGCTTCCAACTACGCCGTATTCAAAAGGGGTGTCTCGTGTACATCGATTGGATGACGTGGAGTGTCTGGAGCTTCGGACTGGCCCTCCTTCTGTACTGGTGTTTCGAGACCATCCGGGAATTCAAGGCGCTTTTCTCCAAGCGCAGGAAAAGGGAGACACTGTAATGGATATTGTGGTCGTCGGCGAACTCAATGTCGATCTGGTGTTGACCGGACTCTCCTCGCTTCCGGCCTACAAGGAATTGCGGCTCGCCAGGGACATGAGGTTCACGCTTGGCAGTTCCTCCGCGATATTCGCGTGCAACGCGGCCCGCCTGGGTGCCAGCGTCGGCTTTGTCGGCAAAGTGGGCGATGATGAATTCGGCGACTTCATGCTGCGCAGCCTGCGCCAGAGCGGCGTCGAAACGTGCAGCATCATCCGGCATCCGGGGGGGCGAACCGGCATCTGCGTCTTGATGTCTTTCCCCGACGACTACTCGATGGTGAGCTTCCCGGGTATCCGCGAGACCTTCCGGCTCGACGAGGTCGACTTCGACTACGTGAAGACCGCCCGGCACCTGCACATGTCGAGCTTCTACCTCCAGCCGGCCCTGCGGCCGGGCGTCCCGGAACTGTTCCGCCGGGCGAAGGAAGCCGGGATGAGCACGTCGCTCGATCCGGATCAGGACCCGGCAGGCCGTTGGAACGGAGGCCTGCGCGATGTGCTGCCCTACGTGGATCTCTTCCTCCCAAACGAGCAGGAGGCCATGGGAATATCCGGCGCCCCGGACCTCGACGCCGCCGTCAACGCACTGCGCGCGCCGGGCCGGACGATCGTCGTGAAGCGTGGCGCCGCCGGAGTCCTGCTGGCCACGGGCGACAAGACCGTCAGGGCGCCGGGCTTCCCGGTCCGCGCATTGGACACGACGGGTGCGGGGGACAGCTTCAACGCCGGCTTCGTTTTTCGATTCCTGCAGCGAGCCGGGATGGACCAGTGCGTCACCTGGGGCAACGCGTGCGGCGCCCTCTCTACGCGGGCGCTGGGGGGAACTGCGGGCTTCCCATATCCCGCGGACGTCGAACGCTTCGTGACCGAGCGCGCTGCCGAGGCGGACGCGATCAGGGAGGCGTTCCTGTCGATGAGAGAGCCGGCATGATAGCGATCGATTACGTCACAGTCGTGGTGTTTCTCGCGGGTATGCTCTGGCTGGGTTCGCGTTTCTACCGCTGGATAGGCAGTCCGGACGACTTCTATGTCGCCGGCCGGCAGCTCACCCCCTTCATGCTGGCGGCCAGCATGACCACGGCGAACATAAGCCTGTTCAGCCTCATCGGGGTGAGCGGCACGGCATATCAGAGCGGCATTTCGATAATCTGGCTGACCTGGACGGGCAATATGGCCCTCGTGCTCAGCGGGCTGTTCGTGATTCCCGTTCTGCGCAGGCTGCGGATTCGAACGATCCCGGAATTCCTGGAAATGCGCTACAACGGCGGCGTGCGTATCCTCGTGGGTGTTCTCTGGGTGTTCCGTCTTGCGTTCTGGATCGGAGTCGTGCTTTACGCGGGCGTCACCGCGGCGCAGCGGCTCACCGGGATTCAGTCCTTTACCCTCTGGGTTGTCGTATTCTCACTCATCGTCGTGATTTACACGACCGCGGGCGGCATGTGGTCCATTGTGTTGACCAACAATGTCGGTTTCATGCTGATGATGAGCAGCGTCCTTCTGATACTGCCGATGGCGATGATGGCGGTGGGATGGTGGCCCGGCCTGACGGCGAACCTGCCGGCGGGCCATCTCGATTTTCTCACGCAAGCCGGGAAATACAATTGGAAAACCGTCATCGCATTCCTCCTTCTGGGGATCCAGTGGGCGACGCTGGACCAGGGACTGCTGCAGTCGGCGTTTTCCGCGCGCGACGCCCGTGTCGTTTCCAAGGGCATGGTTCTGTCGGGATTCATGATCACGCCATTTGCGTTTCTGTGGATCACTCCCGGGCTCGCGGCCCGCATTCTTTACCCGGGGCTGCCGACGGCCGAAATGGCGGTCCCCACCCTGATCGTGCACCTCCTGCCGGCGGGAATCCTGGGATTTGTGACCTGCGGCTTTCTGGCGTCGGGACTGTCGACTATTGGCTCCAACCTTGCCGCGGCAGCCACTCTTACCGCAAACGACATCTACGGCCGCTATCTGAACAAGAAGGCGTCGCCGCGCCAGCTGCTGATCGCTGTCCGGCTGGCAACCGTGCTGGCCGGGATTCTGATGATAGCCATAACGTACCTCGTCCCTTACATGGGCGGGGCCGTGGATGCGTACCTGACGATCATAAGCATCATGGACATGCCGCTTTTCGTCATAGCGATCCCGTTCGGCCTGCTGTGGAAGAGAGCGAACTGGCAGGGTGCGATGGCGGGATACCTTGCGGGCTCCATCGCCGGCGCCGTTCTGAGGTTCGGATTCCATTTGGATGTCGCACCGGTGACGATCCTCAGCGGCGCCGTGGCGGCGGTCGTCTGCCCCATAGTCAGTCTCCTGACCCCGAGGAGCGGCCAGATCCCTCAGCCCGATCCCAGCGACATCGAAAGCGCCCGGCCGACGGCCGCTTTCGGACGAACAGCCAGCCTGTGGATCCTCTGGATTGGACTTGCCGCGGTGCTGGCCGGGATCGTGATGGCCGGCCAGGCTGTGCCACACGCTTCGGCCGTTGCACTGGTGGGTTTGGCCGTCTTCTTCATCGGCGGCGCATGGAGGGCCAAAACGATTTAACGTCAGGCGTCGGTCTTTGGGCTAATGATGCAACACCCTTTCCGCCGCCAGCCGGTTCTGTGGCGCTGGCCGACGCTAAGACGACTCGTGGTACGGGCTTATTGCGGCGTAGCTAACCCGATAGCCCGCTCTCCTCCTGGCACGCGCCCTTTGATATGAAGCGTGCCATCATCAGGTTTCCCCGCACTATGCCGGCAATATCTTTTTCCAGATCCGTATGTAGTTGCCGCCGAGTATCTGTCCGATGGCTTGGTCGTTGAACCCACGCTCGGCCAGCATCTTGATGAAGTTCTCCCAATGCTGCCGCATGGTTTCCGCTTCGACACCGGTAGGTGTGCCGAGGCCCTGCGTGAATCCCGGTACATGGCCTACGGCCGGGTGCCCGGCGTCGTGGCCGAGCCAGCCGATCCCGATATGCTCGGTTCCTACGGTTTTGGCCAGGTGCTCCACTTCGTCGACCAGCAGTTTGTAGGGGGTCTCGCGCTCAATGTACCGGATCCCGACGATCCCGTCGGTGGATGCGATCGCCTTGACTTCGTCCTCCATGAGTTCCAGGTCTGTTTTCAGGAACGGGTGTATGTTCTGGTGCGTCGAGACGATCGGGTGTTTCGAGATCTCGCAGGCATGCAGGACCCCGTTGGCGGAAAGATGAGAGACGCCGATCATCATCCCGAGGCGGTTCATCTCCTGAACCACCTCCACTCCGAACCTGGAGAGTCTGCCGGACCTCTTGCCTTCCCGCCACCCATCGCCGAGCTGATTCCGGGCATGATGGGTCAGCTGCATGCCACGTACTCCCAGCCGGAAGAACTGTCTCAGGAGCGCCATCCTGCGCTCCGGACGGAATTCGGGCTCGGGGGGGATCTCGATCGAAGCGCCTCCCTCCATATCTAGGAAGAACTGCACCTTGCCGACATTGGGCTTCGTCGGTACGTCCGCCTTGGTTCTGATGATCGAGGCTTTCCCGTTCGTCTTCTCGATCTCCATCAGGACCATGTCGAGAGTTCTCAAAGAACCCTCCAATATGGGTTCGTTCCCGTCGCGCTCCTGGACCGAATCGCCGGCGGGCGGCATGATGACGACGCTCACACCGGCTTCGAGGAGCCTGGGGACCAGATGGTCCCGCATGGGCGAGAGCTGGGACTTGTCGCGGATCTTGAGCCTGTCGCTCAGTTCCCAGATGTCGCGGTGGCCTTCGACGATAATGTAGTCCTCGGGCCGTCCGGCTGGGGCGGCGGCGTTGGACCAGGCGCCGGGGACCGCGCCGGCTCCCAGGGCGACCGCAGATCGTTTTACGAATCCTCTACGCGTGATCTGTTCCGGCATAAAACGCTCCTTTGCGCATGTTCTCCGTTTCGTGCAGCGCCCGCTCCTCATATAATTACACACAACGCCCGGGAAGAGGGCCGCGGCGGCCCGCCGCGGCCTTCCGTCGCATCAGGCCCGAACCGTCCGGTCCCGCCGGTCCGTGCCGAGCAGGTTGAGGCAGAGCAGGGTGAGGAAGACGCAGGCGAGCGGGGCGAGGTTCCACCAGAAGTCGGTGAGGACGCGCGGGTCGCGGACGTTGCGCAGCATCGAGCCCCAGGACTCGCCCTGGTCGGAGAAGCCGACGTCCAGGAACGACAGGACCACCTCGCCGAGCAGGAAGACGGGGGCGGCGACGGCGGCCTGGGCGGCGGCGAGCGACGACAGCGGCGGGAGCATGTGGTTGCGCAGCAGCTGCCGGCGGGTGCAGCCCAGGGCGCGGGCGGCCTCGACGTAGCCGGTGCTGCGCAGCTGCAGCACGAGGCCGCGCACGGCGCGGGCGAGCGGGGGCCATGACACGGCGGCGATGGTGCCGGCGGTGAGCAGGAGGGTCTCGCCGAAGCCCAGGCGGCGCGGCAGCAGCGCGCGCAGCGCGAGGATGAGGTAGAGCGAGGGGATGGCCAGGACGAACTCGGAGAAGCGCATGAGGGCGGCGTCGGCCCAGCCGCCGGCCATGCCGGCGACGCAGCCGAGCAGGAGCCCCAGGGCGCCGTAGAGGGCGATCCCGAGTCCGACGACGAGCAGCGACGTCTGTGCCCCGGCCAGGAGCCGCGCCAGCACGTCGCGCCCGAGCTCGTCGGTGCCGAGCGGGTGCAGCGGCTCGCCGTCGGCGCCGGCGAGGTGGACGTCGGCCGGGAAGAGCCCGAGGAGGCGGTAGCGGTAGCCGGAGACGAAGAACCGGACGGGGTGCGCGGTGCCGGGGAGCTCGCGGTAGACGACGTCGACCGGGTCGGCGAGCTCGCGGCCGCGGATGTAGGGGCGCCAGTGGAACGCTCCCCGCTCGTCGACGAACCGCAGGCGGGCCGGGGGGGCGAAGAAGCGCTCCAGGTCCTGCTCCGCCGGGTGGTGCGGCGCCAGGAAGTCGGCGAGCGCGGCGGCGGCGACGAGCGCGAGGGCCAGGAGGCGGGCGGCCGAGCCTGCGTTCACGGCGTCCCTCCGCGAGCCTCCGCGCGGGTGCGCGGGTCGAGCCAGTAGAGGAGGAGGTCGGCGGCGAGGTTGCCGGCGATGAGCAGGGCGCCGCTGGCGACGACGCAGCCGACCAGCAGCAGCACGTCGCGGCTGAACAGGGCGTTGTAGGTGACCTGGCCGAGCCCGGGCCAGGAGAAGATCACCTCCAGGACGAGGCTGCCGCTGAGCACGCCGCCGAAGATGGGGCCGGAGGTGGAGAGGACCGGGTTGAGCGCCGGCCGCAGGACGTAGCGGAGCAGGAGGCGCCCCGGCGGGATGCCGCGGGCCCGGGCCGCGCGCACGTACGGCTCGTCGAGCGCCTCGCCCGCCGCCGCCCGCTGGATGCGCTCGACCGAGGCGGCGATGGGGACGGCCAGGCAGGCGAGGGGCAGGGCGAGGTGGTGCAGCCGCCCGAGCAGCCAGGCCGCGGCCCCGGGATCGAGCTCGCGGCTCGGGTCCATGGAGCCGAGGGGGAACCAGTGGGTGCGGGCGGCCAGCAGCAGGGCCCCCAGGCCCAGCACGATGGAGGGGAGCGAGAGGGCGACGGTGGAGCCGAGGTCCATCAGCCGGCCCGCCGGCCGGCCGCGCCACAGGGCGTGGGCCGTGCCGGCCAGCACGCCGAAGCCGATCCCGAGCAGCAGGGCGGGGAGGCCGATCCAGAGGGTGTTGGCCGCGGCGCCGGCCACGACCCCGGCCACCGGGCTGCCGTAGTAGAGCGACTGGCCGAGGTCGAGCCGGGCGAGCCCGGCGAGCCAGCGGCCGTAGCGCACCGGGAGCGGCTGGTCGAGGCCGTAGCGCTGCCGGAGCTGTTCGAGGGTGGCGCGCGAGACCGACGGGTCGAGCTGCTGCGCGGAGAAGAAGTCTCCCGGGATCATGGAGGAGAGGGCGAAGGTGCCGAGCGTGACCAGCGCCAGGACCGCGAGGTACTGGGCCAGCTTCCCGAGGATCCGGGTCCTGCGCGGCGCGTCCCCGGTCACGGGGCGCCTGCCGTCAGTTCTTCGGCGTTCCACAGCAGGTGCGGGACGAGCACGGACGGGCGCACGTTGCCGAGCCGGGTCTTCCAGCCCGTCAGGATGTTGGGGACGACGGTGGGGATGGCGGGCATCTCTCTCGCCCAGAGCTGCTGGAGGCGGCCGAAGGTGCGGATGCGCTCGGCGGGGTCGAGGGTGCGGACGAGCTCGGAGGCGAGCGCGTCCATCTCGGCCTCCCAGGGGCGGGAGGGTCTGGGCTGGCGCGGGTGCCAGAAGTGGAAGCTGCCGCTGCTCTGCCACATGTCGGACTGCAGGTCGGGGGCGACGTCGGTGGTGGTGAACCCGAACAGGATGGCCTCGTAGTCGAAGGCGTTCATGAAGCGCTGGGCGACCTCGTTGGGGAGCAGCAGCTGGACGTCGAGCCGGATCCCGACCTTGCGCAGGTCGTCCTGGAGGATGCGGGCGGTTTTTTCGCGCACGGCGTTGCCGCGGGAGGTGAGGAGGGTGACGGCGAGGGGGCGGGGCGGGGCGCCGTAGTCGAGGACGCCGTCGCCGTCGGGGTCGCGAAGCCCGGCGCGGGCGAGGAGTTCGCGGCGCGCGGGCGGGGTCGTACGCGGTGGCGGGGAGCTCGCGGTCGTACCAGATCTTGTTGCCGGGGCTGACGGGCCCGTACTGCGGGGTGGCGAGGCCGAGCAGGGCGGAGCGGCTGATGCCGGGGCGGTTGAGGGCGTGGGAGACGCCGCGGCGGAACTCGGCTTTTTCGAACAGGGCGCGTTTGGCGGGGTCGATCCAGGGCTTGCCGGCGGGGGAGTTGCCGGGGTTGAGGTTGAACCAGAGGAAGTCGAAGGAGATGCCGGGGCCGAGGTCGCGCACGGTGTAGCCGGAACCGGGCTGGGCGCGGCGGAGGGCGGCGTAGTTTTCGGCGTTGAGCAGGTTGACGAGGTCGAGTTCGCCGGCCTGGAACCGCAGGGCTTCGGCGTTGCTGTCGGGGACGACGAGGAAGGTGATGGAGTCGAGGTAGGGGAGGGTGCGTCCGGCGCCGTCGCGTTTCCAGTAGTGGGGGTTTCGTTCGAGGACGACCTTGACGCCGCGCTGGTAGGAGCGCAGGCGGAAGGGGCCGAGGCCGGCGACTTCGACGGGGTTGGCGGCGGGTCCCCAGGCGGAGGGGAGGGTGTGCTGGCGGTAGGGGGCGGCGAGGCGGCTGCGGGGGACGATGGGGACGGAGTCGAGGGAGCGGAGTCCCATGCCGACGGGGCGCCGGTAGGAGAAGCGGACGGTGTAGTCGTCGACCTTGGCGACGGCAGGGAACTCGCCGTCGACCTTGACCTGGTCGGCGAGGGAGACGGCGGTTTCGGGGTCGGCGATGACCTGGAAGGTGAACAGGACGTCGTCGGCGGTGAAGGGGGAGCCGTCGGAGAAGCGCAGGCCGCGGCGCAGGCGCAGGAGGTAGCTGCGTTTGTCGGGCAGGAGTTCCCAGGAGCGGGCGAGGGCCGGCTCGAGTTCGAGGGTGATGCGGTTGATGTGGACGAGGTCGGCCGAGAGCCGGTCGGTGATCATGGCGTTGGCGACCCCGGTGGCGAAGAGCCTGTTGAAGGAGGCGGGGTCGTTTGCGACGGCGACGACGAGGTTGCCGCCGGGCGCGCCGGAGAGGTTTTTCAGGACGAGGTAGTCGGCCGTGCCGGCAGGCTGAGCCGGCGCCGCGCGCACCGCCAGGAAGCCGAGCGCCAGCAAGGGCAAGGCGGCCGCGAATCGCAGCAATCTAGGCATGCGCGCAGTTTCAGGGAAATCGCTTTTGGAGTCAAGAAATTGCCCGTTCCGGGGGAAGTATGCTGGCTGCAACACCTGCGAGCGTCGGCGAAGCGGATCTTGGCTGTCGATTCGTTTGACAACTCGGAATTCGATGTACTACCTTGTGGACCTGCCTGCAGTTCCGGTCCAAACATCGCAGGACTGGAGCCCCGGCCGATCGTGCGGTTGGGCGGGGTCGCATCTGATCCAAAGCACGAATATGGAACTTTCCGTGCGATGCAGATCCCAAGTGGAACTGAGGGTTTCCTCGGGTACTTCTCCCGACTCCAGGAGTCCGTCCGAGAATTAGCTGATTTCTATTGATCCCTGCCACGGGGATCCTTACTTTATCGGCCATGGCAAAAACCTACCGTCCCTACTGTCCGGAGCAACTGTTTCTGCTGCCTCCAAGCCTGCAGGACTGGCTTCCCGAGAACCACCTGGCCTACTTTGTCAGCGATGTCGTCGATCAACTGGATCTTTCGGAGATCGAGTCGTATTACGAGAAGGATGATCGCGGCCAGCCGCCCTACCATCCGCGGATGATGACGAAGGTTCTGGTTTATGCTTACTGCGTGGGAGTCTTCTCGTCCCGCAAGATTCAGAAGCGGCTGATGGAGGATGTGGCCTTTCGGGTTCTGGCGGCGGGCAACCAGCCCGATTTCCGCACGATTTCCGATTTCCGCAAGATTCACCACAAGGCGCTGGAAGGGCTGTTTCAGCAGGTGCTGCGACTGGCGCTGGAAGCTGGAGCCATAAAGCTGGGCCGTGTGGCGCTCGATGGCACGAAGGTAAAAGCGAACGCCTCCAAGCACAAAGCGATGAGCTACGGGCGCATGAAGGAGGACGAACGCTCCCTGAGGGAGGAAGTCCGGAAGTTGCTGGCGCAGGCCAAGGCGGCGGATGAGGAAGAAGACGCCCGTTACGGAAAGGACAAGAGCGGCGACGAGCTTCCCGAGGAACTGAGCCGACGGGAGACGAGGCTGAAACGGATTCGTGAAGCCAAGCGAGCTCTGGAGCAGCGAGCCCGGGAAGAGGCTGAAGAGGACGGCAAGGACAAGGAAGAAGCCAAGCGAAGCCAAACCCAAGGAGAAGGCCCAATACAATTTCAGCGATCCGGAATCGCGCATCATGAAAGGGGCGGATGGCTTCGTGCAGGCCTATAACGCGCAGGCCGCCGTGGAAAGCACGTCGCAACTGATTGTGGCGCAGGCGGTCACGCAAGAGGCCAACGACAAGCAGCAGGTTGTCCCGATGGTGGAAACCATCGAGCAGCAAGCCGGACAAAAGCCGGAGCAGTTGTTGGCCGACAGCGGATATTGCTCGGACCAGAATCTGGAGCATCTGGAACAAGAAGCCATCGATGCCTACGTGGCGACCGGGAGGCAGAAACATGGCGAGGCGAAAGCTTGTGCGCGAGGGCCGCTGCCGAAAGGGGCGAAGCGGGTCGACCGGATGAGACGCAAGCTTCAGACGCAAAGCCGGGGCGGCGATCTATGCGGGACGGAAGTCGATCGTCGAACCGGTTTTCGGGCAGATCAAACATGCGCGGGGATTCAGACAATTCTACCTTCGGGGAATTGAGAAGGTGCGGGCGGAGTGGGCACTGGTGTGCCTGACGCACAACATTTTGAAGATGTATCGCCTCTGTTTCGTCTGAAAAGTCCACTGGAGCCCTTAAATACACTGATGTTTATGCCCGAAAGTCCACACGCAGAAGTCGGACAAAACAATTTCGACCAAAAAAGAGTCCTGGTGACGAACCACTTTCGGGCCTTTGCCCTGAGAACCCCCGTTAATTCGCATTTCTCGGACGGACTTCTAGCGTATTTCCGTTCCGAGTTAAATCCTTGCTCAAAAACAGTTCTCGACCGTTGGTCTGGGTGACCTTGTATTGAGAACTCGGAGCTTCTCCCCCGGAATCACTTGAAATGGGGGTATCCCCTTGACTCAAGTGACCACAATATGTGGCGTACGGGCTCGTGGGAGATTATCCTCGAACGCTAGCCGAGTTCGAAGCCCGTTTCGCGACCGGGGGCGCGTGTCGAGCGTATCTGGTTCAATTGCGTTTGGCCGGACGGGTTCTGGTGCCCTACCTGCGGGCAGGGAAAGGCCTGGCGCGCGGCCGACGCTCTTCCACTGCGCGAACTGCGGACGGCAGAGCTAAGTCACTGCCGGGACGATCTTTCAAGACACGCGGACGCCGCTGCCCACGTGGTTTCGCGCCATGTGGTGGGTCACGAGCCAGAAGACGGACGCGAGTGCAACAGGCCTCCAGCAGGTGTTGGGCTTGGGGAGCTACGAAACGGCGTGGATTTGGCTGCACAAGTTGAGTCGAGCGATCGTGCGCCCGGGGCGCGATCGGCTGACGGGCATAGTCGAAGTCGACAAGACGTACCTGAGTGGGCCTGAGGAGGGCGTCCGCGGCCGGCAAACCGAAAAGAAGGCGTTGGTTGCAGTCGCGGTTGAGGAGGTAGGCGAGGGGATGGGACGTATCCGGATGCGCCGGATCCCCGACGCCTCGGCTGACAGTATCCAAGCCTTCGTCGAGGAGGCCGCATGCCGGGCAGTCTCCTCCACACCGACGGATTCTTCAGTTACGACCGGCTGGAGAAATGTGGCTACCGGCATCGGATCACGTTTCTCAAAGGGCGCAAGGAATCGGCGGCGGAGCTGCTGCCGCGGGGCCACCGCGTGGTGTCCCTGCTCAAACGGTGGCTCCTCGGCACGCACCAAGGTGCCGTCAGCCATGCCCACCTGGATTACTATCTCGATGAGTTCACTTTCCGGTTCAACAGGCGTACATCCCGGCATCGCGGAAAACTGTTCTACCGGTCGCTCGTCAAGCACGTGCGAGCTGCGCGGCCAGGACGGCGGCACCACAACTAATAGTGGCTACTTGAGTCAAGGGGATACTCCCAATTCATTCGATTCTGCGGTTTCAGCGTGGAAACCGTAGGTGTTAAAAACATCATGGTAGTTCGTCAGGGGGTATGAATGGAGAGCGAGTTGCGGTCAGGCGAGCTTATAGGCCTGCGATATGCGGTTGAGGGCAGTCTGGGCAAAAGCGGACTAGGACAAACCTACAAATGCCGAGACTTATTCAATCAGGAGCAATATGTAGTTGTGAAAACCTTGCGGCGTGAAGCAAATGATAGTTTGATCCGAGCTATTCCCGCACTGATACGGCTCCGGCATCCGGGCCTTATACGGATCTTAGATTTTGGAACTCTCTGCGACGGCGAAACGGCCTTCATTGTGGAGGAATTTGTTGATGGGAAGGACGTGTTCCACTCAACTCTAGGACGTAGTGTAAGAGAGCTCGTGCGCACCTTAGTAGACTTGTGTCGGGCTTTGCAGTATCTCCATATCAATGGTATTGCACATAGAAATCTGAAGCCAAGCAACATCGTGTTGGTTGCTGACAGCGGTAAAACAGAGACACTAAAACTACTTGATTATGGGCTGCTCCCCTCTACGCCCGGCTTTCAGAATCTAGCAGGTGCTAACAGGCTGGCCTATATGGCGCCTGAGATTCTTATGGGGCAATTACCAAGTTTGCGAACGGATCTGTACGCGTTGGGTGTTGTAGCGTATGAACTGTTTCTGCGCCGGTTGCCGTTTGATGATGACGACGAAGGCTATTTAGTGCAAAAGCACCTTCATGGCGAGGTTGATACCCGGCAATTCCAACGGATGCAGGGCGGGACCGCGCTGTCGCAGATTCTACGCACACTTCTTGAGAAGAACCCGGATAAGCGGCCATCATCTCCCGAAGAGGTAGTTCGACTGTTGAGCGTGGCGACAGGACTCGACTATGCTTCTACCTGCGCGACGACATCCGAGACCTACTTCTCAGTGGGGCCATTTGTCGGTCGGCTTAAGGAGATGGCGCTGCTGCAGAATATAGCGACGGAAGTGAAAACAAGTCGACATGGCAGGTCGGTTTTTGTCACTGGGGAAGGTGGAAGCGGAAAGACGAGGTTAATGGAGGAGTTCCGGACTTGGGCGCTGCTAAGCGGATGGCGTGTTGTTGAAGGCAGTTGCTGGCCGGCAGAGGAGAAGACCTATTTGCCTTACCGGCAAATCCTTTCCGCAATGGATAGGCTTGATCCGGTGGGGACCGTTGCGGCTGATAAATGCACCATATTTCGATTTGACGATCTCACAACGGTAAGCTCAGTGGCAGAATTGGATCCCACGTCCGATGCGGCTGCCCGGCAGTTTCGTGACAGACTCACTCGTGAGATGTTACGTCGACTATCGGGCCGACCTACGATTCTTTTGTTCCACGACTTCCACTACGCAGACGAAGCAACTGTGGCAATCTTAGATTACCTCTTATCGGATATAGCGTCAGAATCTCTGATGGTTTGCGTGAGCCTGCGCACGACAGGTGACCTTGCCGAGCCAATCAGGCGCGTGGTGGACCGACGTGTTAGGCTGCAGCACTCCAACAGAATCGAATTAGCGCCTTTAACAGAAGGGGATGTGGAGAACTGGGTTACCGGGCTAACTGGATCACAAACGCTAGGTTTACGGTTGGGAAAATGGTTGCATCGAGGCGGAGGTGGTAATGCATTCTTTGTAGAAGAGATAATGAAGCACCTCATTGACCGTACCATACTGCATCGCGTGTCTGGAAATTGGTTCCTGGACTCTGCAGCGATGGACCGGATGGAGGTTCCGGCTAGTGTAGCACTTCTCATTGGTAAACGGTTGAAGCTACTATCTGATCTAGCAGCTGAAATCTGTCGGTGGATCGCGGTGTTCAGGTGTGACGTTTCGCAGGAACTGCTTTGCTGCGCCAGCAATGTGTGCCTGGACGCGATGGACAAGGCGATCGCTGAGCTCATAGAAAGACGATTGGTGGAGAGGTGCTCTGATAGTGGGGAGGTCCATTTTCAGTTTTGCCACACACTGGTGGGCGATGTCGTTCGTGAACTCATCGTGCCGCGCAAACGCCGAAACATGCACTTGCGAATCGCTGAGGTGATCGAAGATGCATCCGAACCTGGGTCCCACATCCAAGAACTCGCATTTCACTATACAGAGTGCGGGAGCGGCCTGAAGGCAGTGCATTACGCACTTCGCGCCGCAGCCATATATAAGGCGGAATTCTCAAGCGAGCCGGCACTCAGGATGTGCGAATTCGTCCTTCGCCACGGGGACGGAATGTCTCACGATGAGATATCTGAAGTTGCCATAATGGCGGCCGAATTATGCTGCGCCCTGGGCGTATCGAAACGTGCTCGCCGTATTCTAGCTGGTCAGCTGATTCCTCCCAGTTCGGGGAGGCGGGGGATGCGAGGCCGTCTTCAGCTTTCTCTAGCCAGATGCTACCAATTCTCTGGACAATTATCGAAATCAAAGTCCATTGCACAACGTGGATTGAGGACACTCAGCAGGCAGCACTGCGATGCGGCGGTGGACCTTATTCGCCCCGCACTGTTAGCCCAGATTGCATTTTGCCTGATGGCTGAGTCGCGGCCACGATCAGGACTTCGGTTGGCGAGGAAGGCTCTGAAGGATTTAGGTGACGCGGCAGATGGGACGCTAGTTGGGCACCTTCACACCTTGATTGCAGGTCTTTGTTGTATAGCCTGCGAATTTGAAGAGGGTCGTCAGGCAGCACTGAAGGCGATTGAGATACTTGAGCCGTTAAATGCCATTGATCTGTTACCCATTGCATACAGTCACCTAGGAATTAACCTTGCGGGATTGGGACGTCTGGCAGATGGAGTGGAGACCCACAGGAAGGCAGTCAATCTGAGTCGGAAGTCACGCTCGGCGCTGCTTAAATGTCAGGCAATGTGTAATTTGGCCGAGTGTTATCATCGGTCTGGACAAATTGCGGCTGCGTACACGCAATGTCGGGAGATGCTGAAAATAGCGGACGAGGTTGATAATACTCAGATCCAATATGCAGGTGACGTTTGTCTTCTTGGCATTGAGATTGCGGATGGCGAATATGCTGGTGCGACTAAGACATTAGACAGGATTCGTAAAATGGATTGTCGTAGACTTCCAATCTATGCTCGGGCTCAGGCATTGTATTATGCTGCATCGTTAGAGGTGCGACTGGGTGAATATCGTGCTGCGGAAGTCGATTTAGATGAGCTTGAGTCTTTTGTTGGGAAGGAGACGCCAATTTATGAGGCAAGCTTAGGCCTCATGCTAAGGCTATGGATTAGTCACCGGAGGGGAGAGCATGAGTTCGCAGTGAGGCAAATGATTGTTCTTAGGAGATTGCTTCGGCGGCGGCATTGGTTATTCCAATTGGCCTTGTTGGATCTGCAATTATCTAAGATCTATTTTGACAGTGATGATGTTGAAAAGGCAGGACGTTCTGCGCGGTCGGCGGTGCGACTGGCAAAGAGAATTCCCGCTGTCCAGATTCAAGCTGAGGCTCAACTCGTGCTTGCCCGTGCGTTGTTGGCGAGTGACGGTGCAGGTTCAGGATCATCGGAATCTGTGGAAAGTATTAAACAAACTGAGCGGAGGTGCAAAGAAGTGAAGGAGATGCTAGAGGCCGCTGGTGCAGGGAACCATACGTGGCAGGTTTGCTGCGAGTTGGCTAGAGTCGCTATGGTGCAGCATAGCCAAGCAGAGGCTTCACTGCATTGCGAGGAAGCGCTTGGAGGTATAAGGTCCTATGAATACAAGCTAGGACCGTTACATAAGAAACTTGATGAGTGTCGTTTCGCGAGGAACCAATGTGAAAGAATGATGGAGCAGTGTAGGCCGTTGCCCGGTAGGTTATGTGCAGATCCGGGCCTAATGGAGGAGATTCAGCTACGAATGCTGTTGCGATTCAGTGCTATTATGAACTCTATAACACCACTGAATGAATTAGTTAAAACCGTAGTTAATTTGCTAGAAGAGATGCATAAGCGCAGTCAAGTGATGCTCTTTATGGTAGGAGATACGGAAGGGCAGCTGCGACTCGTGCGTGGAAATTGCGACGCGGCGGAAGAGGACGCTGCTACGGTCGGCATTGTGAATTACGTTTACAGAACCTCGAGCCCTTTTGTCACTGGGGATGGCTTCATGGATCAACGTTTAGGTTCAGTGATAGATGAAAAAGTGTGCGGCACTATTTTCTGTGGTCCGGTCAGAACGTCTGATGGAATTGTTGGAGTTATTTACATTGCGAATCGCGAGCGAACGGGACCTATAGAGGTTGGGAACATCAACGCATTTGAGACCTTCTGTAATCTCGCTGGCATCGCAATAGGAAATGCGATCAGGAATAGAAATCTTGCAGAGGAGAAAGAGCGGCTTGAGCTTAGAGTGGAAAGAGCTGAAAATTCTCAGAACAACATTATTGGGCGAAGCGAAGTTATGCAAGCGCTTAAAAGAAGAATTGCCGTCGTTGGCTCTTCGCCACTTGACGTTCTTATAATGGGTGAGAGTGGTACGGGCAAGGAATTGGTTGCGAAGGCCTTGCATAAGGTGGGTAGGCGGAGTGGAATGCCTTTGATTGCGCTGGATTGTGGAGCGTTGACGGATAACCTTATTGAAGGTGAATTGTTTGGGTATCGGAAGGGCTCGTTTACCGGTGCGACCGAAACGAAGGCGGGGCTGATTGAGTCGGCGAATGGGGGGGTACTTTTTCTGGACGAGGTATCGAATTTGCCGCTGCGATTGCAGGGCAAATTATTGAGGGCTTTGCAGGAGAGAGAGATAAGACGATTGGGGGAAATCGTCCCACGGAGAGTCGATATTCAAATTATTGCTGCAACTAATAAGGAACTCCGATATGAAGTTCAGAAGGGTAGGTTCCGGAAGGATCTATTCTATCGAATTAATTCAGTCGAAATTCGAGTCCCGCCACTTCGCGAACATAGAGAGGATGTCGCTGAATTGGTAGAGCATTTTATGAAGGAATTGACTGTCGCTGAGAATGGTAGAGCGAAATGCTTCGGCAGAGAGGCACTTGGTGTTCTAAAGGCGTATGGATATCCTGGGAATGTGAGAGAATTAAAGAATATTGTGCAAAGCGCATACTATTGTGCTCTTTCCTCAACAATAACGCTGCAGGATCTGCCATGCGAATTTCGTGAAGTGGAGGCCATGGAGCTGGACGATAATAGCGCTGCAAGCATTATCGAACTGCTGAGGAACCGTAAGGGAAATTTTGAAGAACTGGTCAAGACTCCTTTTATTAGACACGAATTCGGTGTGTCTGTGCTTCGGGAAATTATAAGGGCATTCTTGCGGGACGCAAAGGGTCGATATCGCTTAGCGTTTAGGGCGATGCAGGTGCCGGAAAGGGATTATTCGGTTACGATACAATTTCTGAAGCGCCACAGGGGTTATCTCGATTTTAGATTATTTAGGTGGTAAACGGAGTGGATGAACTAGGTTTGATCTTTGGCTCTGGGAGAGAATTCAATTATGTGTCTGCTGGAGTCGTCCTCGACAGGATTGCCGAGCTTGGCATGCTCGGTGAGCTGCTGTTGGGCACAGCGTAGAAGGGCAACGAGGCTGTCGCCATCATTAGGGTATGAGGATACGGCAAAATTGCAGTTTGCATAGACATTGTGTGCGAAAATGTTCGGCGTCGCCGTGTTCCATACCTGAGACTGCAGGCGTTGCCCATATCGAACAGCCTGTTCTGCACGAACGCCTGGGAGTAAAGCGATAAAGGACTGATAACCATATCGGACGAGGACGTCGGTTTGCCTTATCTCAGCTCGAAATAGGTCGGCGATATTTTTGGCGACCGCGCTGGCAGTTTCCGTTCCGTACAAATTCACAATATGGTGGTAGTTTCTGATGTCAAAAAAGAGAAGGGATAGTGGAGAGCTATTTTGCCGGGCGAGGTTTGTTAATTGTTCGCCTGCAACATATAGGTAGGGTACGCCATGAGTATCGGTGAGAGGGTCTCGATGAGTTGGTTGGTGAAATGCGGTGGTTCCCGCGGAGCTCGCCAACAATGGAGCAAGCTGCTCGGCGACGGCCTGAAGGAGAGCAAGTTGGGTGCTAGAAAAGGAACGACTGGCTTCACTGTAGAGTGTAATTGCGCCCAGGCACTTTCCGTCGAAGAGCAACGGCACCGAGAGGACATCTGAGAAAGAGGCCAAGCGTCCTGGGAGATCGTGAAATTCAAGTGCAGGATTAGTATTATAAATTGGCCGCTTATATGCAGCAACCCAACCACTGACGCCTTTGCCTAACTCAAGGCGGAAATCTAGTAGTTGATCTGCATACTTTCCCGAGGTGTGAACTGCACGAACCGAATTGCTACCCTCGTCGGTAAAGAAGGCACACATGGTGAATGGTATAAGTCGACGCAGTCGTCTCGATACAACGTCAAAAACATCAGTTAGTTCCAGTTGTCTGCCGATGCTATGGCAGAATTCGAAGAGGTGGATGAGCTCCGAAGATGACGGCACGTTCGGAATTAGATCAGAGATGCTCAAGTTGGAACAAGAAAGTTCACGGTCGACAGTCTCGAAGTACCTTCGAAAGGAAAGTTCCGGCATATTTTGAGCTGCTTCATCAGCAGATTTTTCGAGAGCAGCAATATGTTGCACAAGAATATTCACAAGTGACGGATCATATGCGGTTCCGGCTTGTGACTTCAAAAGTTCGACTGAATCCTGTATCCCGAATGATAACTTATACGGTCTGTTTGAGCGGATGGCATCAAAGGCGTCGGCTATCGCCAGAATACGAGCGCCGAGCGGTATCTGGTCGGCTTTAAGCCCGTCAGGATAGCCTTGGCCGTCCCAACGTTCATGATGACAACGGACATACAGCGCGACTGGGAAAGGGAAACGGATCTGACGGAGTATTTCATCTCCGGCTGCTGCATGCATCTTCATCTTATCGAATTCTTGCTTACTGAGGCGCCCCGGTTTGTTGAGAATATAATCGTCTATTGCCAATTTGCCGATGTCGTGTAACAGCGACCCTGTTTCAATTGCCATCAGGTCGTTTGGATCTGTTATGCCAGCGAGTTTAGCCAAGCCAAGAGCATAGGCTCTGACGCGACGTATGTGTCCGTAAGTGGTCTGGTCCTTCGCGTCGACAGCCAGCGCAAGTGATTCGACGGTTCTGAGGTAAAGTTGTTCTTGTTCTTTGAGGTGTTTCTCGGCCTCCATGGCTTTGGCTTTGTTCAGCTTGTTCCAGCCCCAGACCACACCGATGAGAGGGGCGACCGCCAGCGGAACCCAGGGCGAGTCGTCTCGATACAGCTTGACAATAAAAGCAGCGGAAACGGCGGATACCGAAAATTCAACTCCGAGTGACAAATAGTTTTGTGTCCAAAATTTTATTACATGCTGACCGCTGGCGAATGAGATGGCAGTTGCGGTGGAAAGAGAGTTAAGAATGAAGAAGGTGGTTGTCAGCGCCACAATAGGCAAGAGGATCTCAGTTCCGTTTCGACTGAGCGTCGGATTTAGATAACAATAGATGTGGCTATAGAGCCAGGCACAACAAACGGTGCTCGAAATATTAAAAACGACGCGGTATGGGTATATCTTCGGTCTGTTGGGTACGAGAAGCGATCCGGCGAGCGTGTGCGATAGAGTTGCGACAATACAAGGAGAGGTGCCATATATCATGGCGATTGCCATGACGTAGGCATCGCCGATTCCCACAATGGTGCTTACCGACGGCAGAAGTAGATAAAAGGGAACGGTGAGGACAGTAAGGACAATAAGGACGATCCATCCGCTATCATTTGGATGTGAATTATATACTAGATCCCAAAACGAATACCAGATAACTGGAAATGCGAATGCGCTTAACAGGACTATATAGAGCTTAAGTTTTGAAGGAAGGTCGTGCCAAGTCATCGACATAGGCAGGCTACGAAAGAGCTCCAGCACTCAAAGCATCGAACCAGAACAAGGAGTGTAATGGTCTTCGTACCGTTGGCATGAGCACCACAAGAACTAGCGGAATGCGGACTGCTTGTCTCCTAAGGAGTAAGAATACTTAAGTGTTTCATAAAGTTGGGAACAGCGATATCCCTGAGCCCTCGACCAAAGGTAATCGGTCCAGGTTCGCGATCCCGATTACAGCCAGAGGACACTTGGACTTTCGCGCATTTCAAGAAGTTCTATATCGGTCTGCACGTTTACCACCTTTAGAGGCTTGTTAAAGCCAGAGAACGCTCGGGTTTTCGCGGGATTCGAGGATTTCGATTTCGGTCTGCATGTTGTTAAACCTGTGCTTCAGTGCTAATCTAGAGCCAAAGGACGCTCGGGTTTTCGCGGGATTCGAGGATTTCGATTTCGGTCTGCATTTGAGGCTCCTGATGGGTCAAAAATTCGGTTTTGGGTTTCAAACGTGTTTTGCGGGAGGTGCTTACAGCCAGAGAATTGCGCCTGGATGCGACATGGAATGCTCCTTCTTTGTTACGGTTTGAGGTGAGTTGCCTGCACGATCGCCCGGACGGGCGGCCCGCGCCTACAGCCACAGAATTGCGCCTGGATGCGACATGGTTTGTTGCCTCCGATGCTTTGATCATGGTTTTCATCTTAACTAACACCCCGTTGGACCCCATTGTCCACCGGCCCCACCGCACCTGCTGTGGGCAGTGTCACACGCGCCGCAGATTCCACTGCAGGTGGACTGCGACTCTAACTCCTATGGACGTAGTTGCTTACGACAGGTGAGTGCCGGGCGGTGCCGTAGAGACACATCGAAATGGGGGGCAATACTCCCCCACTCCGCGGCGCCCTACGCGCGCTTGACCGCTGCCGGACCTTCTGCAGCTTCAGCTTCGCTCTTGTTCAATTTGGTCGCGCCCGAAATCATCCGACGGTGGCTGGCCGCCCGACCAGGCGCTTTTCCTTGAAAGAGCTATTCGAGAATTGCCGACCCCCGCAAACTCCCGGGGGATTCGCTGCCCCTCAACCCTGCCGCGCAAACCCATCAACAAAGGGTCTACGCCCAGTAGCAATGCAATTGATTAATATGGAGGCGAGATTAATGACGTCGCCACGGGCATGTCAATAAGAATTTGCAGATTTTTCAGATTATGTGGTTTTGACCGGAAATAAGGGAATTCACAGAATTCATGAAAATCGGGGCCGCGGCGGGCCGCCGCGGCCCACTTTTGCTAGGGCAGGTACTCCCAGAATTCGGTGCGCAGCCAGCGGACCAGACGGCGCGTCGCAAGCTCGCCCACGCGCCGCTTGCCGCACAGGATCTTCCCCACGCCCGTCATCCCCGCCTTCAACAGCCCGTCCCGGTTCTCCAGCTCCCCCTGGACCAGCACCATCCGCTCCGAGCCCGACTGCACCGCCACCGGCGATATCGTCTTCACCTCGGCCTCGAACGAACGCTTCGGGTAGCCGCGCACCTTCATCGTGATCCTGTAGCCCGGGTGCACGTCCGCGATCTCCTTCTCCGGGACCGGCATGTCGATCTTCACCACCCCGAGGCTGACGATGTCGCACAGCGCCGCCCCCTTCGCCAGGTACTCCCCCACCCGGTTGCGCAGGTACGGCGTCGCCACCACCCCGTCGATCTCGCTCCTTATCCTCAGCATCTCCAGCTGCTGCGCCAGGATCCCGGCGCTCGTCTCGAGCTTGGCCACCTCGGCCTCCACCGCCCGGACCGCCTCTTTGCGCGAGCCCGCCTGCAGGATCCTCAGCTCGCTCTGCGCCTGGGTCACCTCCCGGCGCTTCACCTGGTAGGTGCGGTCCGTGCGCTCGGCCAGCACCCTCAGCTGCCCCTCGGCCTCCGAAAGCTCCTGCTGCTGCACCTCGAAGGTCGTCCGGTCCCGCTCGACCTCGTTGCGGGCGATGAGCCCCTCCTGCAGCAGCCTGTGGCTCCGCTCGTAGTTGGCGCGCGCCTGTTCGAGCTCCGCCCGCCTCTTGGCGACCGTCTCGAAAAGCACCTTGCGCTCCTGCTCGACCCGGAGCGTGTTGCTCATCTCGGCCCTCTTGGTCTCCACCTGCCGCTGCGCCCGCTCGATCTCCTCGGGCCGCGTCCCCGCCCTGAGCAGCGCCAGCGCCGCCCGCCTCTCCTCGAGGTCGCCGCGCGTCTCCTCGTAGCTGTTGCTCAGCTCCAGGTTCTCGAGCTCCGCCAGGACGTCGCCGCGGCTCACCCGCGTCCCCTCGTCCACCAGGATCGATTTCAGGGTCCCGTCCACCCGGGCGCTGATCGACGCGCGCTTCTGCGCGTTGATCGTGAAGTCGCCCGAGACCTTCAGCTCCCACGGGACGAGCGCCACGGCCGCCAGTACCAGCGCCAGGATCAGGAGCCGCAGCGCCTTGCGCCGGCGCGCGCGCCACTTGTCCGCCGCGGCGTCCGCCGCGGGCGCCGGGCCCGCGGGCGCGGCCGGGCCCCTCCCCGGGAGCGGGGCCGCCAGCAGCACGACCGCCGACAGCGCCACGATCCCCCACCCCTTGTACTCGCTCACCAGCCAGCCGCCGACGCGCTCGAGCATCACCCAGGCCAGCGCCGCGGAAAAAAGCAGCGACGCGGTCCCGAACAGCCCGAAGATCGCCTTCTCCCTCGGGGTCGCCCCCGTCGCGGCCGCCCCGCCGAAGAGCCAGCCGGCCAGGCGGCGGCGCAGGTAGCCGAAGGACTTCGACCGGAGGTTGGGGACCTCCAGCAGGTCGCTCACCAGGTAGTACCCGTCCAGCCGGATCAGAGGGTTGAAGTTGAACAGCGTCTGGATCCCGGTGAACGCGATCGTCACCAGGCAGACCCGCGACGCGAACGTCTCGACCGCCAGCAGGCGCCACGCGAAGACCGCGCAGGCCCACACCAGCAGCTGTGCCCAGCCCCCCGCCAGCGTCACCAGCGCCCGCTCGCGCTTGCGCAGCATCCAGGCGTCGCTGATGTTGCAGTAAAACGCCGGGATGAAGTAAAGGAGCAGGAAGCCCATCTCCTCCGTCTTGCCGCCGTAGTGCTTCAGGGCCAGCCCGTGGGCGAACTCGTGCGCCGTCATGACCGCGAACGCCACCGCCACGACGAGCGGGATCGACGAGAGCGACAGCAGCGAGCCCAGCGAGACGAACAGCAGCTCCCGGTTCACCACCGCGATCGCCGAGGCCCCCGCCACCGCCGCCCACCCCGCCGCCGTGAACGCCGGGTGGAAGCAGAAGCGCAGGCGGCGCTCGAGCCGGGTCAGCAGCGCGTCGGGGTTGAAGGCGCGGATCTTTATGCTCAGGATGTCGCGCAGCAGCCGGCGCCTCGGCCTGGCCAGGGCCTCCAGCCGGCGCCAGCAGGGCTCCTCGTCCAGGAGGAGCAGGGCGCGCAGCCGGCCGGCGAAGTCGCGGACCTGCGCCTCGGTCACCGGCGTGCCGAGCCGCGCCGACACCTCGGCCGCGACCGCGGCCGGCGCGCCGGTGCCGTCGAGCCTGGCGAGGACCGCGGCCTGCACCGCCGTGAAGCGGTAGAAGCGGCGCGCGACCGGGTCCTTGACGACGACGGGCGAACCCGGGTCCGGCGTCTCGCTCCGGAGCTCCAGGTCCCGCCGCACCTTGATGTGACCCTCTCCCATTTACCCCCTTGGGATTTTCCGGCAAGTGTCCGTGTGGCCGCATCGTAAGGGGAGCCCGGATGAAAATGCAACTGGATTGAGTGGGACGGAGGGGGGCGGATCGCGCTATTTGCGGCGCGGCGCCGAGGCGCCGGGGTGTTTCGGCCGGGGCGAGAATTGAAAGCGGCGCCGAGGCGCCGCACTCCAGATGTGCTATAGTTCGCATTTTTTGGGAGCCGGCCTTTGGATTTCCTGCAGAGAATCGACGTCGGGAGTGTGGCCATCCAGTTTGCGGTGCTGCTGTTTTCGCTGAGCATCCACGAGGCGGCGCACGCCTGGACCGCCGACTGGTTCGGCGACTACACGGCCCGCTATCTCGGGCGCGTCACCATCAACCCGACCGCCCACATCGACCTGATCGGGACCGTCCTGTTCCCGCTGCTGCAGTTCATCGCCAACTTCCCGCTGATCGGCTGGGCGAAGCCGGTCCCGGTCAACGCCGCGCACCTGCGCAACCCGCGGCGCGACCAGATCTTCATCTCGCTGGCCGGGCCGGGGGCCAACCTGCTGGCCGCCGTGGCCGCCTTCCTGATCTTGGTCGCCCTGCGGATGTCCTCCGGCCAGGCCGACGGGCTGATCATGAACATGATCGTCAACATGCGGGTGCCGCACGACAGGTCGCTCCTGGTCCCCATCGTCGGCTTCCTCTTCTTCGCCCTGGTCATCAACCTCGCGCTCGCCCTGTTCAACCTGATCCCGGTGCCGCCGCTCGACGGGCACTGGATGCTGTATGGCGTGCTGCCTTATAATGCGGCGCAGGTCCTCGAGCGGGTGAGCTCCTACGGCTTCCTGGTCCTGTACGCGCTGATGTTCCTGGGCATGTTCAACTTCATCTTCATCCCCGTCCAGTGGGTCCTCACGCTCCTGCTCGTGCTGTAAAGCGGGGGGCCGCGGCAAACGGAACGGTTTTCTCCGTTTTTTTCGGGTGGGTCATGTCAGACGGCGAGAGGCGCGAACGGCGGGGCGGCGGACGACGCCCGGGAAAGGCCGTCGCCGGACCCCGACCAGATCACCATCCGGCTCGACGCCTTCGAGGGGCCGCTCGACCTGCTGCTGCACCTGATCAAGCGCGAGGAGATCGACATCTGGAACATCCCGATCGCGCGCATCACCGAGCAGTACCTGGAATACCTGCAGCTGATGAAGGACCTCAACATCAACGTCGCCGGGGAGTGGCTCGTCATGGCCGCCACCCTGATCTACATCAAGTCGCGCATGCTGCTGCCCCCCGACCCCGTCGCCGAGCAGCCGTCCGAGGAGGGGGGCGAGGACCCGAGGACCGAACTCGTCTACCAGCTGCTGGAGCACCAGAAGTTCAAGAACGCCGCCCAGATGCTCTACACGCGCGAGGAGGTCGAGAACGCCGTCTGGCACAACCCGCCCCCGGAGGCGATCGAGGAGGCGGGGGAGGTGGTCGCCGTCACCCTGTTCGACCTGCTCAAGGCGTTCCACGAGGTCGTCAAGCGCTTTGAGGCGCAGCGCGCCATGGAGCTCGACCAGGAGGAGGTCTCGATCGAGCAGAAGCTGGCCGACATGCGCCGCCTGCTGCTGGTGCACGACAAGCTCGTCTTCTCGACCTTCCTCGAGCTCTGCCCGACCAGGCGCCACCTGATCGTGACGTTCCTGGCGCTGCTCGAGCTCGTGCGGCTGCGGGAGATCTGGGTGTACCAGAAGAAGGCGTTCGACGAGATCTACATCACCAAGGGAAAAACGGAGAGCGGTCTGAAGCCCATGGAAATCAGCGAACTCCGGCCCATCCTGGAGGCCATCATCTACGTCGCCGAAGACCCGGTCAAGCCGGAGCAGTTGAAGGAGGTCTTCGAGGACGAGAGCTTCGACAAGATCGAGCTCGCGCTGGCCGAGCTGGTCGAGGAATTCAACGCGCGCCCCGGCGGCATGGTCATCCGGCAGGTGGCGGGGGGCTACCGGATGACGACGCGCCCGGAGCACCACGAGCACATCCGGGCCTACCTGAAGTCGAAGCCGAGCGCGAAGCTCTCGATGGCGGCGCTCGAGACGCTCGCGGTCATCGCCTACAGGCAGCCGGTCACCCTGGCGGAGATCCTGGCGATCCGCGGCAAGAAGTCGACGACGGCGCTGCAGACGCTGCTGGAGAAGAAGCTCGTCGCCATCATCGGGCGCAAGCCGGTCGTGGGCCGGCCGATTCTTTACGGCACCTCCAAGGAGTTCCTGCTCCATTTCGGCCTCAACGAGCTCTCGGAGCTCCCCACGCTCGCGGAGTTCGCCCAGATGGCCGGGCGACCAGCTCTGACATGGAAAACGCGGAGAGGCTGCAGAAGATCATTTCGGCCGCCGGCATCGCGTCGCGGCGCAAGGCGGAGGAGCTGATCGCCGGAAGGGAGGGTCACGGTCAACGGCCAGGTCGTGACCGAACTCGGGACCAAGGCCGATCCCGGCGCGCGACCACATCAAGGTGGACGGCAGGCTGCTGCACCGCTTCCCGGAGAAGGTCTACGTGCTGCTCAACAAGCCGCGCCAGGTGGTCTCGACCGTGTCGGACCCGCAGCGGCGCACCAAGGTGACCGACCTCGTCGACGCCTCCGGGAAGCTCTACCCGGTGGGGCGGCTGGATTACAACACCGAGGGACTCATCCTGCTGACCAACGACGGGGAGTTCGCCCGGATCGTCAGCGCCGCCGGGACGCACCTCCCCAAGGTGTATCATGTCAAGGTCCGGTCCACGGTCGAGGACGCCACGCTGGAGCGGTTGCGCGCCGGCGTGCGGCTGCGCGACGGGACGCAGCTGGCCCCGTGCCGGATCGTTCCGCTGCGGAGGGCCAACAACAGCTGGTACGAGGTGACCCTGACGCAGGGGAAAAACCGGCAGGTCCGCAACATGTTCCAGCTCGTGGGCCACCCGGTCATGAAGATCCGCCGCACGCGGATCGGCTTCCTGACCGACGACGGGATCGAGCCGGGACATTACCGGCACCTGGCCCCGACGGAGGTGGCCAGGATCCTGCGGCTCCGGGGCGCGGCGCGAGGGCGCGGGCGGGCACGGCCGCGCGGGGGAGTAGGGCTTTGTTCACGGGCATCATCGAGGAGACGGGCCGCATCCGGTCGATGGGGCCGACGGGGCAGGGCGCCCTGGTGGTGATCTCGGCCGCCGCAGTCCCGCCGCATCTGAAGCCGGGGGACTCGGTCGCCGTCAACGGCGTCTGCCTCACGGTGACCCGCGCGGACGCGGACTCGTTTGCGGCCGACCTGTCGGGCGAGACGCTCCGGCGCACGACCTTCGGGGCGGCCCGGGCCGGCGCCGAGGTGAACCTGGAACGGCCGCTGGCGCTCGGCGACCGCCTGGGCGGCCACATGGTCCAGGGGCACGTCGACGGCGTCGGGAAGGTCGCGTCCGTGACCCCGGCCGGCGACGGCATCGTGATCGGGTTCGACTTCCCCGCGGAGCTCGAGCGCTACCTCGTCCTGAAGGGGTCGATCGCGGTGGACGGGATCAGCCTCACGGTCGCCTCGCTCGAGCAGCGTCGCTTCACCGTCGCCGTCATCCCGCACACGCTGCGCGCGACCACGCTCCGGCGCCTCGCCCCCGGCGACGCGCGTCAACCTCGAGGCCGACATGCTGGGCAAGTACTTCGAGCGCTTCTTCCAGCTGGGGGTCCCCAGGGCCGCGGGCCCCGGACTCACCGCCGATTACCTCAAGGAACAGGGGTACTAGACGCATGGCCACTGACCACCCAGGCTTGATTCTACGGTGCGCCGCGGCGCTGCTCGCGGCCGCCGCGTGCCTCGCCGCCGGGAACGACCCCATCCCGGCCTTCGGCCGCGACACCGTGATCGTGTGGAAGATCGAAAACCAGGACACCGTCTCGCAGTTCGTCGTGCGGCTCGCCGAGTTCTCCGCCCGGGCGCTTCCTCGAGTGGGAGGACCAGACCACCCAGGGGACCATCTACATGAACGAGAAGGCGCTCAAGAACTCGAAGCGCTTCCTGAGCGCTCGCCTGTTCGAGGGGGGCGTCGACACGACGGGGAAGGACGGCACCACGCTCTGGCTGAGCGAGCGCATCTACGGCGACCTGAGAGAGAAGGGGCGCGCGAAGGTGACGCTCGACGGGGTCGACGGGCTGCTGACGCTCGACGGGACGGGCGAACTCCCCGTCGAGGTCAACCGCACCCGGCAGCTGCTCCCCGTCCTCAAGGTCAAGGACGACCGCGGCTCCGAACGCTGGTTCCTCGACAGCCGGGAGAACTCCCTGATGGTGCGCCACACCGTGCGCGCCTTCGACCAGACCCTGGCCAGCATCACCACCGACAAGGCCAACACCCTCCGCTGGATCAAGGGCAAGAAACTCACCGCCCCCCACTGACCGGCGCAATAACTCAAACACAAGTGGGTCCGGGCTTCAGCCCGGACGCTGTCTGATCTGCTCTATATAGCAACCGCAAACAGCGTCCGGGCTGAAGCCCGTACCCACTTGTGTTGTTTTTTAGGCAGTCTTAGACACGGGTCGGGAAGCAGCCGGGAGAGACGCTGTCGTGCGGGAGCGCGGACTCGACGGCCGCCCGGGTGGCGGTCATCAGGCGGTCCCGGTCCTGCAGGGTCATGCCGGCCGTCGGGATCGGGTCGTGGATGACGAGGTCCACCGTCCCGCCGCGCACGGCGAATTCGCCGGGCTTCTGGATGAGGCGCGAGTTGACGATCGTGACCGGCAGCACGGGGGTCTGGCCCTTGATCGCCATGATGAACGCCCCCTTCTTGAAGGGGCCGAGGCGCCCGTCGCGGCTGCGCGTCCCTTCGGCGAAGGCGAGGAACGTGTAGCCGCGGCTCAGCAGGAGGGCGGCCCGGTCGATGCTCTGGCGCGCCTTGTACGGGTCCGAGCGGTCGACCGCGACGCACTTCACCTGCTTCATCACCAGGTTGAAGACGGGGATGGACATCATCTCCTTCTTTACGACGATGCGCAGGTCGCGCGGGATCGTGTAGAAGAGCACCGGCCCGTCGAAATTCCCCTGGTGGTTGCTCACCAGCACGTAGTTCTGGCCGGGGACGATCTTCTCCTGGCCGCACATAGAGACCCTGATGCCGGCGACCCAGCCGGCGATCCGGACGCAGAAGCGGGCGATCCGGTAGATGGTGCGGGTCTCCCCGGCCACCAGGGTCCAGGCCATGACCGGCGGGCCGAGGACGAGGATGTACAGGCCCACGAACAGGTAGATGAACGTCGCGCGGATCATCGGGCGATTGTAGCGGGAAATCGCGCCGGCCGGCACCGTTTTTCCGGTAGAATCTTGAGCCGGGAGGGCAACGCGTTGGATCGTGTCGAGGAGGCCATCGAGGCGTTTCGCCAGGGCCGGGTCGTGATCGTCGTCGACGACGAAGACCGGGAGAACGAGGGGGATTTCGCCGTCGCGGCCGAGAAGGTGAAGCCCGAGGTGATCAACTTCATGGCCAAGCACGGCCGCGGGCTGATCTGCCTGTCGCTCCCGGGCGAGCGGCTCGACGAGCTGCGCATCCCCATGATGGTCGACGAAAACACCAGCCGGCTCTGCACCGCGTTCACCGTCTCGATCGAGGCGGCGCGCGGCGTCACGACCGGGATCTCCGCCGCCGACCGCGCCCGCACCATCCTGACCGCCATCGACCCGCGCAGCGGGCCCGACGACCTCGTCCGCCCGGGGCACGTGTTCCCCCTGCGGCCCCGGCCCGGGGGCGTGCTCGAGCGCGCCGGCCAGACGGAGGCCTCCTCGGACCTGGCGCGCCTGGCGGGACTCTACCCGGCCGCGGTGATCTGCGAGATCATGAACGACGACGGCACCATGGCGCGCGCCCCGCAGCTGGCCGAGGTCGCGCGCGTCCACGGGCTGACCGTGGTCAGCGTCGCCGAGATCATCGCCCACCGGCTGCGCCACGAGACGTTCGTCCGGAAGGTGGCCGAGGCCCCCGTCGCCACCGCCCTCGGCGAGTTCCTCGTCACCGTGTTCGAAAACACGCTGGACGGCGAGCACCACGTGGCCCTGACCGCCGGCGCCGTCCGGCCCGACGTGCCCGTGCTGGTGCGGGTGCAGTCGCAGTCGACCCTGGGCGACGTCTTCCACGCGCAGCGCAACGACACCGGCGCGCAGCTCCGGGCCGCGCTCGGCATGATCCGCGCGGCCGGCTGCGGCATTCTCGTCTACCTGCGGCAGGAAAGGCAGGGCGCCGCGGTGGCCGCCGAAGTGCGCGCCCTCGCCCTCGGGGAAGCCGCCCCGGCCGGCGGCCAGCCCGACCTGCGGCTCTACGGCACCGGGGCCCAGATCCTGCGCCAGCTCGGGGCCGGGAAGATCCGGCTCATCACCGGCCACCCCAGGAAGATCGTCGCCCTGCAGGGCTTCGGCATCACCGTCGTCGAACAGGTCCCGCTCGAGTAATTGTGAAGTGCGGCGCCGAGGCGCCGGGGATTGCGGCCGCAGGATGTAAGCGAAAGCGGCGCCGAGGCGCCGCACTCCAGACTACGGCCTGGGGGACATGGTCGAGGGGGGGGTGTGGAGCTCGTTGGCGGTGAAATAGCCGGGACGGGCGGAAACCTGGGCGCCGGGCGCGTCCACGCCGACTTCGATGTGGCGGTAGCCGCCGTCCTTGACCGTGTTGGTGGAGATGTAACCGAGGGTGTACTGGTTCCTCAGTTCCTCGTCCACCTCGGCGTAGACGTTGTCGAGCTGCCCGAAGTTATTCGGGTAGAGCACGCGGCCGCCGGTCTCGTAGGCGAGTTTCCTCAGCGCCAGGTCCGCCTGGACGAACATCTCCTGGGGCACGTTGTTGTAGTACCCGGCCGCGCTGTACTGGGAGTTGATCATCTGGCGCACCGCCTCGGTCTTGCTCACCACGTAGACCGACGCCTCGGATTGGATCGCGGCGTTGAGCGCCTGGGCGTAGGTGGTCGAGCTGTTGTTGTCCAGCCCGTCGCTCATGATGATGATCGCCTTCTTCTCCCTGATCCCCTTGAACACTTCGTTGGAGACGACATACAGGGCGTCCCAGAGGTTTGTGTTGTCCTTGCAGTAGACCGACGTAAGAACCGGGTCGATGCGGTCGAACTTCCGCCCCCAATCCATCTTGAGCCGCGTTTCCGTGTTGAAGGTGATCAGGGAGAACTGGTCCTCGGGCTTGAGGTGTTCGACGAACCTCTTGGTGGCGTACTTGATGGAACCCCACTCCGTGCGCACGCTGCCGCTGATGTCGAGGACGATGGCGATCCTCGTGGGCACGCCTTCCTGGGCGAACAGGAGGATCTCCTGCTGCTCCCCCTCCTCGGCGATCCGGAAGGCGCTCTGGGGGAGCCCCTTGATGAATCCGCCCCCGGTCTTGCGCACCGTCACCGGGACGGTGACCATGTTGACTTCGACGCCGATCTTGAAGCCTTCCTGGCCGCCGGCGTTCTTCTGGGCGGGCGGGGCCTGGTCCGCGGGGGCGGGCGCCTGCGCGGCCGGGGGCTGCTGCGCCCCGGCAAAATAACCGCAGCAGAACAGAACCGCCGCCAGAAGTGTCGATGCGGCCCTGACGAAAACTGCCTTGCTGTGAAATCCTGGGACCAACGCGTCACCTTTCGCGCAGGGCAGCGGGGAGCTTCTGATAGATTCCCCCAAAACCCCCGTTGGACATAATCACGATGAAATCGCCCGGGCGTGCTTCTTCGAGGACCTTTGCGATTATACCGTCCACGGTCCCGGGATTCCAGGCGGCGCGGCCGGCGGCCTCGAGGTCGCGGACGAGCCGGTCGAGGTCGAGGCGCTGCCCGTCGGGGACCTTCTCGGGTTTGAAGAGCGCGGGGAAGGCGACGCAGTCGGCGAGCGCGAGCGCCTCGGCCATCTCGGCCTGGAAGACGTTGCGGCGGCTGGTGGCCGAACGCGGCTCGTAGATCGCCCAGAGCCTCCCGGGGTGAAACGTCTCGCGGATCGCGCTCAGCGTTTCGCGCACCGCCGTCGGGTGGTGGGCGAAATCCTCGTAGATGCGGATGCCGGCCACCTCGTCGCGGAACTGCAGGCGGCGGCGCACGCCCTGGAAAGACTCCAGCCCGTCCCTGATGTCGTCTTCGGGCACCCCGAGGTGGTGCAGGACCGCCGTCGAGGCCAGGGCGTTGCGCAGGTTGAACCGTCCGTAGAGGGCGAGGCGGACGCGGCGGAAGAGCTTGCCGCGGTAGAGCACGTCGAACGCGAGACGCTCGCCGTCGACGCCGATGTCGCGCGCGGTCCAGTCGAACGGGCCGTCGACGCCGAAGGTCTCCTTGTGGCAGAAGGACTTCGCGCACGACTCGACCGCGTGCGCGCTCTCCCCGCCGACGGCGAGGTAGCCGCGTTCCGGGATGAGGTTGACGAAGCGCCTGAACTGCAGCTCGATCGCTTCCAGGTCGGGATAGATGTCGGCGTGGTCGAATTCGACGTTGCCGACGACGGCCACGCGCGGGAGGTAGTGGAGGAACTTCGGACCCTTGTCGAAAAAGGCCGAATCGTACTCGTCCCCCTCGACGACGAAGTGCGGGCCGCCGGCCAGCGCGTAACTCGACCCGAAGTTCTCGGCGATCCCCCCGATGAAGAAGCTCGGGCCGAGGCCCGCCGCGTGCAGCACCCAGGCGATGATCGACGTGGTCGTCGTTTTGCCGTGGGTCCCGGTCACCACGACGGGCGTCCTGCCGCGCAGAAAGAAATCCCGCAGCGCTTCCGGAAAGGAGGTGTAGGGGACGCCGAAGTTGAGGACGTACTCGATCTCGGGGTTCCCGCGCGACAGGGCGTTGCCGATGACGACGAGGTCGGGTTCGGGCCGGAGGTTGGCCAGGCTGTACCCCTGCGACACGGCGATCGCCTTCTGCGCCAGGAAATCGCTCATGGGAGGGTAGACGCCCTCGTCCGAACCGGAGACGACGTACCCGCCCTCTTTGAGCATGGCGGCGAGCGAGGCCATACCCGTGCCGCAGATGCCGACGAAGTGCATGTGCTTGATGCGGTCGAGTCGCTGCATGGCCCGGATTTGACCACAGGCGCGCCCGCGAAACCCAGCGAAATCGGCCCGCTTCGGCGATTTTGATTTGGCCGCCGGTGTGGTAAATAGAAGGGATGGATTTCTTGCCGATTTTCAGCGAGGGGCAGCCGCGCGAGGAGCGCAAGGTCGAGCAGATCTGCCACAACTTCGACATGGACTGCGTCGACCTGGACCACCGGGCCTGCTGGGAAGGGGTGCGCGGGACGATGCCGTGCTGCGGGCTCGAGGTCGAGTTCGAAAAGGTGCGCGGTATCTGCCCCTTCCTCTGGCTCGAGCAGAACGGGTGACGGGAAGGGGGCCGGATTACGGCGCCGCCCCGGGGCGCGCGCGGCCGGGGCCTTCCCGCAAACGGCGCTCGATCGTGCCGCGCAAGGCGGCGGTCAGCGACGCCGGCGTCGCGTCGGCGTTTCCGGGCGGGATGGGGGGGAGGTATTCCACCAGCACCTTGCGCGGGCGGGGAAGCCACATGTGCCTGTTCCAGACGGCCGCGCCGCCGTGCACGGCCACGGGCAGGATCGCCGCCCCGGTCCGGAGGGCCAGGCGCGCGGCCCCCGGCTTGAAGTGCATCAGGCGTCCATCGGGCGAGCGTCCCCCCTCGGGGAAAATCATCAGCGCCTCGCCTTTCTGGAGCACGCCGAGCGCGGTCTTGAACGCGCTCGACTCGGGGTTGTCCAGGCTCACCGGGAAGGCCCCGAACCACCGGAAGACCCGCCCCGCGACCGGGATGCCGAAGATCTTGTCCCACGCCATGAAGCGGAGCGTGCGATAGACCCGCACGGCCACCCAGAACGGATCGAAATAGGTCACGTGGTTCGCCACGATGATGAGCGGCCCCGAACCGGGTATGTTCTCCATCCCCGTGTGCTCGATCCGGAACAACACGCGCATGAAGAGCAGCAGGGCGCCCCGAAGGAGCCTCACGTGGAGCTTGTCGCGTCCCTGGTCGAGCATGTGGAACTACCCGGCCGGCCGGGAGGCCCCGGCGGGCTCGCCCGACCTGGCGGCGTAGAGCAGGATCACGCCGCTGGCGAGCATCATGGCCGGCGCGATGAGGGTCGCACGGTACAGCCCGACGCGGTCCGAAACCATGCCGATGACGGGGGGGAGATGGCGTCGCCGAGCGCGTGGATGAAGAAGATGTTGACCGCCATGGCCGTCGCCCGGATCGACGCCGGGACGCACCCGAGCAGCACCGCGTTCAACGGGCCGGTGTTGAGGAAAAGGAAGAACTCGGCCATGAAGATGGCGGGCAGGAAAACGGCGGGGTCGCGGGAGGTGAGTGCCGCGACGGCCACGGGCGCTCCCGCGAACATGCAGAGCCCCGAGACCCACAGGTAGGAGTTGCGGGTGTAGCGCAGGAAGTAGTCGCCCAGGAATCCGCCGGTGAAGGTGCCGAGGAAGCCGGCGACCACCGTCATGGCGCCGAAGATCTCGTTGGCCTGCGAGGTGGTCATGCCGTCGTAGCGTTCCAGGAAGGCCGGCACCCAGCCGACGAGGCCGCCGAGCGCGAAGGTGTAGGCGACGAAGCCGAGCGTCACGACCACGTAGCGGCGGTTGTGCCAGAGCATCCGGTAGGTGGCGGCGAGGCTCGGGGCCTCGTCGGCGCGGGCCGGGGCCGCGTCCATGGCCCCGCGGATCGGCTCCCGGATCGTGAGCGCGAGGAGCGCGAACAGCAGCCCGGGAAGCCCCACGAGGAAGAAAGCGCTGCGCCAGCCGTGGGTGGCCGAGAGCAGGCCCCCCAGGACGAAGCCGAGCGCGCTGCCGACCGGCGTGGCCGCGTAGAATACCGCGAGAGCCCGGCCCCGGCGTTCCTCGGGGTAGTAGTCGGTGATGATCCCGGGAGCCACGGTGGCGTAACTCGCCTCCCCGATGCCGACGACCGAGCGGGGGAGCAGCATCTGCCAGAAGCTCCTGGCCAGGCCCGCCCCGGCCGTCGCCACGCTCCAGACCCCGACGCCGGCGGCGATCAGGTACTTCCGCGTGAACAGGTCCCCCATGCGGCCGAACGCGGGCGAGGTGATCGAGTAGGCGATCATGAAAGCCGAGAGCGTCCACCCCAGCTGCGCGTCCGTGAAGTGCAGCTCCCGCTTGATCGGCTCGAAGACCGCCGCCAGCACGTACCGGTCGATGTAGTTCAGGAAGTTGATTGAGGTCAGGATTGTCAGCGCGACGCGGGCGTCGCGCGCCCCTGTGTTCTTCCCCATGCCACCTCACCCGATTGGAGTAGGCGCCTCGGCGCCGCTGCGTCTGGAGTGCGGCGCCGAGGCGCCGCCACGAAAGCGGCGTCGAGCCGCCGCACTCCAAATTTACTTTTTCTCCCGGTCGGACTTCAGCTGCGGGACCAGAGTGACGAGCTTGCGCAGGTCGATGCCCGCCAGGCTCTCGATCATGGGGGGGAGCTGGGCGATGATGTTGGCGACATCCTGGGTCAGCTTCCCGGCGCCGACGCCGTTGCCGTCGGCACTGACGATGGTGATCGACTCGGTCTTGCCGAGCGGCTCGGCCACGGCGCGGGCCACCTCGGGCAGCGTCTGCAGGATGAGCTGCGCGATGGCGGCCTCGTTGTATTCCTTCCACGAGGAGGCCTTCTTCGCCATGGCGTCGGCTTCGGCCGCCCCCTTGAGGGCGATCACGTCCGCCTCGGCCGTACCGGTGGCCCTGACGACCTCGGCCTGGGCCAGACCCTTGGCCCTCTGGGCTTCCGCCTGGCCCCGCGCTTCGGCCTCGTAACGGAAACGGGTGGCTTCGGCTTCCGTCTGGATGCGGTAGCGCTCGGCGTCGGCCAGCCGTTTGACGGTGGCTTCCAGCTCTTTCTCCCTGCGCAGGATCTCCCGCTCCTGCACCGTGATCTGCTGCTCCTTTTCGACGACCGACACCTGCACTTCCTCGCTCTTCAGCGACTGGTTCGTCTTGTAGCGCTGCAGGTCGTAGGCCAGGTCGGCCTGGGCCTTGGCTTCGTTGGTCGACGCGTCGTACGAGGCTTTCTGCAGGAGGTAATTCTTCTGGGCTTCGGCGATCTGGGTTTCGGCCTGGAACTTGGCGATCTCGCCGGCCTGTCGCGCCATGGCGGACTTGATGGCGGCGTCGCGGTCCGCCTCGGCCTGCGCGATGATCGCGTCCCGTTTCACCTCGGCGGTCCTCGGTTTGCCCAGCGCCTCGAGATAGCCGTGGTTGTCCCGGATGTCTTTCATGGTGAACGAGACGATCCGCAGCCCCATGTTGGCCAGGTCCGCGACCGCGACCTCCTGCACCGACGAGGCGAACTGATCGCGGTTCTTGTAGATGTCCTCGACGCTCATGGTGCCGATGATGGCCCGCAGGTGTCCTTCGACCGTCTGCAGCGCTATCTCCTGGATCTGCTGCGGGGTCTTGCCCAGGAACTGTTCGGAGGAGGTCCGGATGGACTGTTCGTCCCCGCCCACCTTCACCTGGGCGACGCCGTCCACGATGATGGGGACCCCGGGTTTCGTGTAGACCTCCGGCGTCGTGATGTCGAGCGTCATGATCTCCAGGCTCAGGAGGTCGACCTTCTCGACCAGCGGCAGGATGAAGGCGCCCCCGCCGCGCCGGATGCGGAAGCCCACCTCGTCGATACGCCCGTCCTGCGTCTTGATCTTGTATTTGCGCCCCGAGATGACCATGACCTGGTTGGGGCCGACCTTCTTGTAGCGGCGGGCCACCGCGTAGACCGCCAGCATGAAGGCCAGGGCCAGACCGACGATGACCAGCGCGAGGTTGAATTCACTGAGCATGAGTGCCTCCCGAACCGAGCCGGCGGTTCACCCGGCGAGTCAGCGCGCCGCGGGGTTCCGGGACCCCTTGCCGACGTTGGAAGCGGCGATCTGGCTCTGCACGTAGTACAGGTTCCCGACTACCCGGACAATCACGACCGGCGTGTCGCGCCCGATGGCGCTGCCGTCCTCGGAGCGGGCCGGGCCGGCGATGCGCGTCCCTTTCACCGTGATGGCAACCTCGCCCGTGCCGTGCTCGGGAATGGGCGTGATGATCTCGACGATGCGCCCCACCATGTCGTCCAGCGAGAACTCGCTGCCCGCCTGCGTGTTCCGAAACAGCAGCGTCAGGATGGCGAAGGTGCTGCCGCTCAACACCGCCCCGGTCAGGATCGCGACGACCACCCCTTTGCCCGTGGGCAGCTGGAAATAGGAATTGGCGAGCATGCCGCCGCCGCCGAACCCGGTCAGGAACGTCGACAGGACGGTCGGGCTGAGCGGCGTGATCGGCAGGTCCGTCCCGACGTCCATGTGAGTGTCCCCGGCATCGCCCCCGAAGAGGTGTCCGGCGAGCCCCACCATGAGCGCGTAGGCGAGCCCGATCACGAAACTCAGAAAATAAATGACTCCGACGGACATGAACCCTCCGCGGCGATCGATTGACTTATGGCTTCTCGCCCGATTCTATTCGAAATTCCCCGCCGTGAATACGAAATGTCACCTCCTGCGGCGCCGTCCCGGCGGGGCGAAACGCCCGATCCCGCGGCGCCCGCGACCGCGAAGCCGCGGGCCCGGTACCGCGCGCCCCCGCGGGAGGCCGCAAATCCGCCCGATTTGACTACCCCCGGGCTTTGAGCTAACTTTTAAATCGGGTGGGTACATGACACGAGATTTTCCGCAGACTCTCGGCGAGCTGAAGGGGAGCCCGTACGCCCAGGCGCAGAAGGGCGGCCGCAGCGTCAAGGACGAGATGCGCGCCAACCTGCAGGCGATGCTGCGCGGGAGCGACACGATCTTCCCCGGGATCGTGGGCTACGACGAGACCGTCGTGCCCCAGATCGTCAACGCGATCCTCAGCCGGCACAACATGATCCTGCTCGGGCTGCGCGGGCAGGCCAAGAGCCGGATCCTGCGCTCGCTGGTCCGGCTGCTGGACGAGTGGATCCCCGCCGTCGCGGGCTGCGAGATCCACGACTCCCCCTACGGGCCGATCTGCACCTCGTGCCGCCAGCGGCTCGCCGAGATGGGCGACGCCCTGCCGCTCCGCTTCCTGCACCGCGACGAACGGTACGTCGAGAAGCTGGCCACGCCCGACGTGACGATCGCCGACATGATCGGCGACGTCGACCCGATCCGCGCCGCCAGGGGCGGCCTCGACCTGTCGGACGAACTGACCATCCACTACGGCCTGCTCCCCCGCGCCAACCGCGGCATCTTCGCCATCAACGAGCTGCCCGACCTCGCCGGGAAAATCCAGGTCGGCCTGTTCAACATCCTGCAGGAAGGGGACGTCCAGATCAAAGGCTACCCGATCCGGCTCCCCCTGGACGTCGCGATGGTGTTCTCCGCCAACCCGGAAGACTACACGGCGCGCGGCAAGATCATCACGCCGCTGAAGGACCGGATAGGCTCCGAGATCCGGACGCACTACCCCGCCACGATCGAGGACGGCATGGCCATCACCCACCAGGAGGCCTGGACGAACCGCGGCGACGAGATGCTCTTGCCACATACCGAAGTTCGTCGCCGAGATCGTCGAGGAGGTCGCGTTCAACGCCAGGAAAGACCCGAGGGTCGACAAGCGCAGCGGCGTAAGCCAGCGCCTCTCGATCACCTGCCTGGAGAACACCGTCTCCAACGCCGAGCGGCGCGCCCTGGTGCACCGGGAGAAATGCGCCGTGCCGCGGGTCGGCGACATCTACTCGGCGATCCCCTCGCTCACCGGCAAGTTCGAGCTCGAGTACGAGGGGGAACTGCGCGGCGCCGACAACATCGCGAGGGACCTGATCCGGGCGGCCGTGGCGGAGGTGTTCCAGCGCTACAACGAGGGGGCCGATTACCAGCGCGTCATCGACTGGTTCGATCTCGGCGGCACCCTGCGGATCGCGCGGCGACTCCTCCACCGCCGAGTGCACGGATCACTTCCGGTCGATCCAGGGGCTGCTGGACAAGGCCGACGCGCTGCTGGGACAGGGCGAACACCCCAGGGAGGAGCGCGTCGCGGCCGCGGAGTTCATCCTCGAGGGCCTGTACGCCCTCAAGAAGATCAACCGGACCGAGGACCGTCTGTTCCACGCCGCGGAGAAGCGCTCACGCGAGACCGTATTTCGAAGACGCGGGCGAAAACCGCAAGAAGTGGAACTGACCGTCCCGGCCTCCGGTGCCGGCGCCGGCGGGAACGGGTGCCCGCGGACGCCGCAACACCTCCCCCCAGGGTAACGGGCGGATCATGCGTGCGATCACGTACTCGAAGTACTCCGGCGAGGACTGGGATTCCCTCAGCCTCGAGGAGCTCCTCAACCGGCTTTCCGATTTCCTACTGCAGTCCGGGTTCAACAACCCCTATTTCGACGACTACCGCAACTCTGACCGCGACCTGCAGGCGCTGCACGACGCCATCCTGAACGCCCTCATCCGCAACGAGCTCCTGCCGGACGATATGCTCCCCGAGGCCGAAAAGGACCAGAACGGCGAGGGCTCGGAAGACTCCGAGCTGTCGAAGCTGATCCGCCACCTCATAGAGCGGCTCGGCGACGAGGGGTACATCCGGGTCAACCGAAGGTCGAAACCGGTCACGGGCAAGAAGGGACGCGGCCCGGCGGAAGGACAGGTCAGGTTCGAGCTGACCGACAAGGCCCTGGATTTCCTGGGCTACAAGACCCTCAGGAACCTGCTCGCCTCCCTCGGCAAGTCGAGCTTCGGCCGCCACGACACCCGGGACCTCGCCACCGGCATAGAGGCCGGCGGGACCACCAAACCCTACGAGTTCGGCGACGTCCTCAACCTGGACGTCAGCGGCACCATGCTCAACTCGATCCGCCGCGAGGGGCTGAAGGTCCCCCTGGAGCTCGAATACTCCGACCTCGAGATCCACCAGTGCGAATACCAGTCGTCGTGCGCCACCGTCCTCATGCTCGACTGCAGCCACAGCATGATCCTGTACGGCGAGGACCGCTTCACCCCGGCCAAGAAGGTGGCGCTGGCCCTGTCGCACCTGATCCGGACTCAATACCCGGGCGACACCCTCCACGTGGTCCTGTTCCACGATTCGGCCGAGGAGATACCCCTGAGCCGGCTCGCCCAAGTCCAGGTCGGCCCCTTCTACACCAACACCCGCGAGGGGCTGCGACTCGCCCAGCGCATCCTGTCGCGCGAGAACAAGGACATGCGCCAGATCGTCATGATCACGGACGGGAAACCGTCGGCCGTCACCGAGCCCGACGGTTCCATCTACAGGAACGCCTTCGGGCTGGACCCCTACGTCGTGGGCTCGACGTTCAAGGAAGTCAGCCAGTGCCGCCGTTCCAACATCCTGATCAACACCTTCATGCTCGCGCGCGACCACGACCTGGTGGCCTTCGTGCGCAAGGTGACCGAGATCTGCCGCGGCAAGGCGTACTTCACCACCCCGGGCTCGCTGGGTCAGTATATCCTAATGGACTACATGAGGAAGAAAGTTCAAAAGGTCCATTGAAAGATTAGAACGGAAGCTTAACGGAGGAAGCTTACTCAAGGCTCTCCTTCGGTCTTAGAAGCGGCGGGAATCCAGGACGGTGACGTCGTCCTGGACGCGGATTTTCCTGATCCGGTCGCCTGCGGCGAGGCGGTCGACCGCGGTCATGCCGCTGATCACGCGGCCGAAGCAGGTGTAGCCGCCGTCGAGGTGCGGCTGGGGGGCGAGGGTGATGAAGAACTGGCTCCCGCCGGTGTCCTTGCCCGCCAGGGCCATCCCCAGGCTGCCGCGCTCGAAGGGCCTCATGTTGATTTCGCAGCGGATCGAGTAGCCGGGGCCGCCTTCCTGGTCGTTGCGGGGATCGCCTCCCTGGACGACGAAAAAGGGCACGACCCGCATGAAGGTGAGGCCGTCGTAGAACCCGCGCTGGGCGAGCGAGGCGAAGTTGGCGACGGTCAGGGGGGCGTCCTCGCGGAAGAGTTCGATCTCGACGTTTCCGCGCTCGGTTTCGATGGTGGCGACCGTCCTTTCCCGGCGGTAGGAGGCGACGAGGCCGTAGGTGATGTCGGTGAAGCTGGTCTCGGCGGCCCCGGGGTTTGACGGGAGATCGTTCGGCCCGCCTTCCGCAGCAGGCGCGTGGCGACGATCCGGGCGTTGCGCGACCGGTCGTGCAGCGCGGCCTCCAGCGCGCGGGCGACGTCCGGCGTCGCGGCCCACGGTTCGAGCCGCTCCAGGAGCGCCGCCTTGGTCTCGGCGTCCTGACTGGCCGAGATCTTCTGGTAGGCGTTGACGATGGGCAGCCAGGGACTGGTGGCGCCGGGGGGCGGCTGGTAGGCGGCGAGGGCCGAGCGGAGGATCGGGCCGTCGTGGGACTGCAGGAGGCTTGTCGCGATCCCGTCGAGATCGGGGGTGCGGGCCTGCGCCAGGGCCTCCAGCACGGCCGGAATCGCGAGGGACCCGGAGCGTTCGTCGAACGAGGCGCGGAGGATCGAGTGCAGCTCCAGGACAGCGTTGGGGCCGCCGATCTGGCCCAGCGCCCGTGCATAGGCTCGCAGGCCGGGCGGGGTGGAGAAGCATTCCCTTTTGGCAACGCCGAAGAAGCGGTCCGGCTCGGAGCGGAGCACCTTCGCGAGCGCGACGACCGCCGCGTCGGACGCCGGTCCCGGGGGGCGCAGCAGGAGTTCCAGTGCGGGGGCGGCGTCCGGCGATCCGATCTGTCCGAGTGCGGTTGCGGCCTCCGCGGCGAAATTCGTTTCCCCGGGGGGGGCGGTCCCGTCCTCGAACTCCGCCAGCGCGCGGTTGATGGGCTCCACGGCGGCGGGGTCGCCCAGCGTGCCCAGGGCGCGGACCGCGCAGGCGCGCACGGCAAGAGTCCGGCCGCGCAGCAGCGGGGTGAGGAGGGGCAGGGCGGCCCTGTCCGTGCAGATCCCCAGTCCGAGGGCTGCGTGGGCCTGCACGTCGGGGTCGTGGCTGTCGAGCAGCGCGCGGAACACCGGGAACGACTCCCGGTCGCGCAGCCGGAAGAGCGCGTCGGCGGCGCGCCACTGGATGTCGGGGTCGTCCGACAGGGCGAGGTCGCGCAGCGTCGGAAACTCCCGCGCGAGGCGCATCAGGGCGGTGACCGAAAACGCCAGGCAGGCGCGGCCCAGGGGGGACCGGTCGTGCCGCATGGCGCGCGCGCGCCTGCCGATTTCGGCGGCGTCGGCCTGCGCGCCGGCTTTCCCGAGGGCTTCGACGGCCCGCATCCGCACGGAGACGGCCGTATCGTCCAGGTGCCGGAGCAGGCGCGGGATGGACTCCGGGTTGAGCGGCCTCCCCTCGAATTGCCGCGTATCGCGGTCTTCGATCTCGCCGAGGGCGAAGGCGGCGGCGGCCCGCAGGGGGGCATCCGCGGAATCGAGGGCCCGGTAGAGCGGGGGCAGCGCCGCGGGGTCGCCGATCCGGCCGAGCGCCACGGCGGCCCACTGGCGGCCTTCGGGGAAGGCCGGGGAGCGCAGGGTCTTTTCGAAGAAGCCGTCGGCCCCGATGTCGCGCCGGTCGGATCGCTTGAGGATTTCGGCGAAGAGCCTGTTGCGTTCGATTTCGGCCGGGCGCAGCCGGCGGCGCCCGCACGACACCGCACCCGCGCACAAGACGATCAGGATCAGCACTCCGGTCGATTTCCGCATCGTTCGGGGGGCCGCGCCCTGGCGCCGCGACTGGTGATTCGGCTCAACCGGCGGCGGGCCGGCTGTTCTCCGGGGGCGGTCCGGCGCCGTCTCCGCCCTATTGATATTTCAGGCCGGTGATTTCGATCTCGAGCCTTTTCGGGTTCCACAGCTGCTCGACCGATTCGATCCCCACCGAGAAGGTCCGCTTCTGCATCGGTTCGAGCGGCTTGTTCCCGAGGCCCAGACCGGGCCGGATGGGCGTCGAGACCCGGTCCTTCGAGAACTTGCCGTAAAGGTCGTAGAGCGTGATGTGCAGTTCGATCGCCTCCAGCTTGCGGTCGCCCTCGTTGGAGATCAGCCCCGAGATTATGGCGATGCGCGCCTTGCTGAAGGTGATCCCGAGGGAGGCCTTGGCGTCCTCGATGCGGATCTTGTTCTTGTAGTATTCGAAGCCCGGGTCGCCGGGGCGCAGCATGCCGGGCACCACGACGGGGCCGCCGGCGGTCTTCTCGGGAGCCGGCTGCAGCCTGGCGTACAGGAACAGCGCCGCCGCCGCCGCGGCGAGCACCGCGAGCGCGATGCCGACTTTCATGAACACGGCGGATTGTTTCGGCTCGGAGGCAAACCCGACCATGCGCCACTGTCCTCCCGCCCCGGCTTCAGCTGCCGCTGACCACCATGCTGCCGATCAGCAGCGTCGGGGCAAAGATCTCGCCCAAAATCACTGGATCATTGCCGACCGCTTCAATCCTTGTCAACATGTCTTTCAGGTTGCCCGCGATCGTGATTTCCTCTACGGGAAAGGCCGGCGCGCCGCCGTCGATCCAGATGCCCGCGGCCCCCTGGCTGTAGTTGCCGGAGACGATGTCCACGCCGAAGCCGATCAGTTCGGTGACGTACAGCCCCCGTTTGATCGAGCGCATCATGGCGTCGGGCGAAGAGTTCCCCGGATGGATGTAGAAGTTGCTCGGGCCCGACGCGGGGGCCCCGTGAGGGTCGCGGCTGGAATTGGACGTCGTGCGCAGCCTGAGTTTCCGGGCGGCGTAGGAATCGAGGAGGAAACTCTCCAGCACGCCATCCCGGATGACGCGGGTGGTCTGCGACGGCACCCCTTCGCAGTCGAAGGGGCGCGACCCCAGGCCGCCGGGCAGCAGGGCGTCGTCGGTCACGTTGAGCAGAGGGGAGGCCACCCGGGTGCCGAGCCCGTCGAGCAGGAAGGACGCCTTGCGCAGCAGGGCGGTGCCGGACACGGCGTCCGCGACATGTTTCAGGAGGAGCGCGGCGGCGGCCGGGTCGAAGAGGACCGGCACCTCGCCGGTCGGCACCTTGCGCGCCCCGAGCCGGCGCAGGGCGCGGCGGGCGGCTTCTTTCCCGATCTCTTCCGCGGGCTGGAGGAGAGAAAAATCCAGGGCCGTCGAGAGCCAGTAATCGCGCTGTTTCTGCCCGTCCAGTTCAGCCAGGGGGGACGTGAACAGGGAGTACAGGCTCTTGGAGTATTGCGCGGCGACGCCGAGCGAGTTCGCGTACGCGGTGCCGGTCAGGGATTCGGTGAACCCGGCCCCCTCGGAGTTGCAGATCCGCGGGTCGTAGTGCAGGGACGCCTCCTCGCAGCGTTGCGCCAATTCGATCCGGGCTCCGGTGTCCATGCCCGGCGGGGCGGGGTGGCAGAGCGGCAACTCGGGAATGGGGCGCTCGTAGGCCTCCGGCGGGGGCAACCCGGCCGCGGGGTCGTTCCCTACGGCGCGGGCGAGGTCCACGGCCGCCGCGACGACCGCCTCGATCGTCTCCGGGGAGAAGTCGGATGTGGCCGTGGTCGCGGACCGGTTGTCGCATATCACGCGCAGCCCCAGCTTGCGGGACTCGGCCTGGAACAGCTTCTCCACGGTCCCCAGCCGCACCAAAACGGAGAACTCCGTCCCCTCGCGCACCGTCGCCTCGGCGGCGGCGGCGCCTGCCTTTGCCGCCTTCCGGACGACTTCCTGTACCAGTTCTTTCCGATCCATAGACCTGCGGGCCCCCGGGCCCGCCGCGCCGCTACCCGTTGCTGGTGCCACCCACGGTGATCTCGTCGACCCTGAGCGTCGGGGTGCCGACGCCCACGGGCACATTCTGTCCCTCTTTCCCGCAGGTCCCGATGCCCTCGTCGAGCCGGAGATCGTCGCCCACCATCGAGACGCGCGTGAGCACGTCCGGGCCGTTGCCGATGAGGGTTGCACCCTTGACGGGCGCGGTGATGCGGCCGTTCTCGATGAGGTAGGCCTCGGAGGCCGAGAAGACGAATTTTCCGCTGGTGATGTCCACCTGGCCCCCGCCGAAGTTCACCGCGTACAGGCCCCGGGCGACCGACCGGATGATCTCCTCGTTCGCGCTGGTGCCCGGGAGCATGAACGTGTTGGTCATCCGGGGCATCGGGATGAAGGCGTAGCTCTCGCGCCGCCCGTTTCCTGTCGGGGCCGCGCCGGTCAGGCGCGCGCTGAGCGCGTCCTGCATGTATCCCCGCAGGATGCCGTTCTCGATGAGGATCGTCCGGGAGGTCGCGTTCCCCTCGTCGTCGAGGTTTAGAGACCCTCTGCGGCCCGGAATGGTTCCATCGTCGACGACGGAGCACAGCGGCGAAGCGACCTTCTGGCCGATGCGGCCGGAAAAGGCGGAGAGCTTCTTCCGGTTGAAATCCGCTTCGAGCCCGTGCCCGATGGCCTCGTGGAGGAGTATTCCCGGCCAGCCGGGGCCGAGGACGACCGGCATGGGCCCGGCCGGGGCGTCCCGCGCGTCGAGCAGGAGCACCGCCTGGCGGGCCGCCTCGCGCGCGAAATGGCCGGGCGAAGTCCCGTCGAAGAAATCCAGCCCGACACGCCCTCCACCGCCCTTGATGCCGATCTGACGCTCGCCGCGGGACACGGCGATGCAGGAGACCTGGAGCACGCTCAGAGGCTGCGTGTCGACGGCGCTGTCCCCCAGACTGCTGCAGACCAGGACGTGCTTGACCTCGTTGGCGAGGACGACCCGGACCTCGGCAATTCGGGAGTCGTAGCTGCGCGCAGCCTGGTCCGCCCTCGTCAGGAGGTCGAGCTTGAGCGGCAGATCCAGGCTGACCAGCGGGCGGGGAACGGGGTAGAGATCGTGTTTCCCGGGGCGCGAGACGTCGACGGGGCCCACCGGTTTCGGAGGGGCGCCGTGGGCGATGGCCCTGGCCACCGAAGCCGCGCGCAGGGTCTCCTCGGGCTCGAAACCGTCGGCGTAGGCGTAGCCGGTCTTTTCCCCCGAGATGACCCGGATTCCGACGCCCTGGGTGATGTTGGTCGAAGCGTTCTTGAGGATGCCTTCTTCGAGGGTGAGCACGTCCCGGGACCGGTACTCGAAGTAAAGGTCGGCGTAGTCTCCCCCGTCCGACAGCGCGGTCGACAGGAGACGCTCGAGGTCGTTTCGGGACACGCCGAAGCGCTGCGCGAAGACATTGCCTTGTTCCTGCATCGAGTCGGGACTCCCGGGGGCGCTATTTCGCTGAGGAAAGCTCGGCGGCTTTCTGCTTGTAGGATTCGGACTTCGCCTTGTTTTCGAGGCGTCCGTACATGTCGCCCAGCAGCGCGTAACAACGGAGCAGCCCTGCCTTGTCGTTGGCTTTGACGAGGAAGGGGACGGCACGCTCGGCCGCGGTGGCGGCTTCGGCGGTCTTGGAGCCGTAGGCCAGGTGGTCGGCCATGAGAAACAGCGTCCACCCTGCGTTCTGGTCGTCGCCCGCGGCGACGAACATTTTGTGGGCCGCGTCGAAGTGCTTCATCGGCTCGCTGCTGACGGCGTCGATCCTGCTCAGCGACACTCCCTGGAACATGATGGCCCGGGCCTGCAGGGCCGGTTTTCCCGCCTGCTTGTTCTGGTCGGCCGAGCGCGTGAACGCTTCCAGGGCGGCGCTGGGGCGGCCCAGTTGCAGGAGCACCTGGCCGAGGTTGAAGTTATAGGAGCCCGCCCGCAGCGGGTCCTTCTGTTCCTCCGCCATCTTGCGGGCCGTGTCGAATTCCCGCGCCGCCTCTTCTATTTTTTCGTCGTTGCCTGTCTGGAGGCTCCTGAGGGCGACCCCCAGGTTGTTGTGCACCCCCGCCTGGAGCACCGGGTCGTTGGCCTTGCGGCCCAAGTCCAGCGCTTCCCTCAGCTTGGCTTCGGCCTTGGCGTATTGCCTGTTGTCGGCGAGCTCGATTCCGGCGATGCGCGCCAGGCGCCCCTGGATCGCGTCGGTGGGAAGGGTCAAACCCTTGGCCTTGCCGGCCTTGGCAAGGGCCGCGCAGAATCGGTCCGCGCCCTCGACGGCGGCCTTGGCCTCGGCGATCCGCCGTTCGGTGACCTGCAGGTCGGCGGCGTCCAGGATCGACTTCAGAGCCGCCGGCACCAGGGCCGGGGATTTTGCGGCGGCCCGCACCGCGTCGCTGGTCTTGTTCTGAACGATGAGGTCCTGGAGCGTCGGAGCCGGCTTCGCGGTTTTCGCGGGCTTCTTTTGCGCCGGAAGGGAGGGCGCCAGGCAACTCATTCCGAGCATCGCCGCCAAAAGTGCCTTGTGCATGAGGTCTCGTCCTTGTGAGAGCAGTCAGTATAGCAGAACGAAAATCGGGACCGGCGAAATCGTCGGGATACCACCTTGTCGGCCCCTCGCCGGGTATGGTAGCCTTCGATTTTTCAAGGACCTGGGAGATGACGACGCGCTTAGCCACGATTGTTCTGCTCACTGCTCTGTCGGTTTTGGCCTCCGGTGTGGGAGGGGTTGCCCAGGACGCGCCCGCATTGCCGGACCTGAACTACAAACGGCTGCTGAATGACCTGCAGTTGATCGTGGCGTCCCCGCCCCAGGGCGCCGGGGACGAGATGGCGATCGGGCTGGTCCTGCGTTACGGCTCCACCTTCGACCCGGTCGACAAGGGAGGGGTAGCCTACCTGCTCACCCGCATGCTCGGCAAGGCCACCCAGGACCGGTCCGGGAAGGACATCCAGGACGAGCTGAACTACCTCGGCGTCAGCCTCGACATCCGCTGCGGCTGGGACGGGATCCATTTCCTCGTGCGCGGTCGGAGCGCGGTGTACGAACGCGCGCTCCTGCTGCTGTACCAGGTTGTGGGCGAGGCCGTGTTCGACGATGCCGAGTTCGCCAGGGTCAAGGGCGAGGTCCTCGACGAGATCGCCCGGCCGGAGGACCCGAGGCAGCAGGTCCGGTCCCAGCTGGAATCCGCCATGTTCCGGGGGACTTCCTATGGCAGGCCGCTGCGGGGAACGCGGGGGTCGGTGCAGAATATCGTGGTCGGCGACCTGCGCCTGTTTTACCGCAGGTTCTTCTCGCCCAACTCCGCGGCGCTCGCGGTCGTCGGGTCCGCGCCCCAAGCGCAGGTGCTGCAGAAAACGACCCGCATCTGGGGTGTGTGGGTGCGCCGGGATGAAGTCCCCTTCAGCTTCCTGCCGCCGCGCAACCCCTCCTCGAGAAACGTGTTTTTCCAGGACGATGCGAGCTCGCCGGCCGCGCAGTTCATTCTCGGCAACCTGTGGCCGCGGCGCGAGGATCCGGATTACTACGCCGCCTCTCTCGCGGCGCGCCTCCTGCAGGAGCGCCTGACCAAGGTGCTCCCGACGTCGCTGGTGACGGTTGCCAGCGATCCCCGCCGGATGGCGGGCCCGTTCTACGTGCAGGGCCAGGCCGCCGCCGACCAGGCTGCCGGGGAGATCGGCAAGATCCTCCAGGTCGTGGAGGAGTTCAAGGGGGCCGCGGTGGCCGCTCCCGACCTCGCCGCAGCCCAGAAGCGCTGGATCGAGGAGTTCAACCAGGGCCTCAAGACCGCCGAGGGGATCTGCGGCACGATCCTCGAATCGGAACTGTACCGGCTGGGGACCAACTACACGGCCAGCTTTCCCGAACTCGTCAGGCGCGTCGACCCCGATGCGGTGAAGAGCGCCTCGAAGGAGTGGATCTTCCCCGGGGGTGTCGTCATCGTGGTCCGCGGCCCCGCGACGCCGCTGAAGCCGTCTCTTGCGTCGCTGGGCGAAATACAGACGCTCGCCCCCTGAGGTTTCCCGCTCCCGGCAATACCCATCACACGGCTGCACGGCGTCGTCGCGGGCGGTTTCCCGAGCCCCGGGCCCGGGTTGGACGCCGATTTGGCAAACGAAACCGTCGGGCCGGCGTATATAGGCAAGACCTCGGGCCTTTGCTATAATTCCGGCAATTGGGTGGACTGGTTGCCCCTGGGTGAAACAAGGAATTGACAAATAGCAGACGCGTAGCAAGTTACCGCACCGCCGGCTGTGCAGTTCTTACTATCCTCGGGCTGCTGATCAGCGCCCTGGCTCAGTCGGATGGAACTCGGGCTTTTTTTGATGCAAACGACAGGACACCTGTGCCCCTGCAACAGTCGGAACCGGAATTCACCTTTGTGCGCATCGTCTACAACGGACTGGGCGGCTGGGGTTACTACAAGAACTGGTACACGGACTGGCCCAAGGCGGATCGGCAATTCATCCTGGGGGTCAAGCGGCTGACCAACATCAAGGTCGCGGACGAAACAAAAACCATCCCGCTGACGGACCCGGAACTGTTCCGCTATCCGTTCGTCTACTCGGTCGAGGTCGGGCACTGGGATCTCAGCGAGGCCGAGGCGAAATCCCTGCGCGAATACCTGCAGCGCGGGGGCTTCCTCTTCTGCGACGATTTCTGGGGGACCTGGGAATGGGAAAACTTCTCCCAGAACATCCAGCGGGTCCTGCCCGGGAGCCGGATAGCGGAAATCCCGCTCGATCACCCGGTGTTTCATTCCTACTACGACATCCCCCAGATCCTGCAGACGCCGAACGTGGGGAACGCGCTCTACAAGAACTTCACGTACGAGCAGGACGGCATCGTCCCCCACTGCCGGGGCATATTCGACCACGAGGGCAGGCTGATGGTGGTGATCAACTGGAACACGGATCTGGGAGACGCCTGGGAGTGGGCCGACCTGCCCGGTTATCCGGCGAAGTACTCCACCTACGCCTATCAGATCGGCATAAATGCGATCGTGTACGCCATGAGCCATTAGGCCGGCGCCGGCCCGGCCCCCGTGCCCGCACCAGGTGACGGGCCGGTCGGCCGTTTTCGACGGGAGCTTCCTCAAGGGAAGATGAACGCCATATTCGAGCTGCTGTTCAAATACCGGCCTCCCCTGTTCGAGAAGGGGGCGCTGGCGCTGCGGGCGCCCTGGCCGGGCTACGTCACCTGGCTGCTGGCCGGCGCGGCCGTGGCACTGGCCTTTCTGCTCTATCGGCGCGTCTCCGGCTCGCTCAGTGCGGGATGGTGGTTCGGCCTGTCGGGCCTGCGCGCCCTGTCGCTGCTGGTCGTGCTCGCGATGTTCCTCCAGCCTGTCCTCGTGCTGCACTCCGTCATCCCCCAGAAGAGCTTCGTCGCCGTCGCCTACGACGTCAGCAAAAGCATGGAGATCCACGACGGGGCGGAGGGGCAGTCCAGGCTGGAAATCCAGCAGCACCTGCTGCGCCCCGCCGGGAACCGGCTCGTGGAGGAACTTGCGGCCAAGTTCAAGCTGCGCTACTTCCGCTTCTCCAGCTCCGCGGAGCGCGCCGGGGGAGTCGAGTATCCGCCGCGGCACGGCAACATGACCGACCTCGACCGTTCGCTCAACCAGGTCGTGGCGGAACTCGGGAGCGCTCCCGTGTCCGGTGTCGTACTCATTACCGACGGGGCCGACAACCGGTCGCGGAACCTGGCGGTGACCGCCGCCCAGCTGAAGGCTCGCAGGATCCCGGTCTTCCCGATCGGGATCGGGGCCGACGGTTTCTCCCGCGACACCGAGGTCGTGCGTGTCTCCGCCCCCCGCAAGGTGCTCAAGGACACCATGATCGAAGCCGACGTGGCGGTGAGGGCCACCGGCTATCCGGGGCGCCGGGCGCGCCTCCAGGTCAAGGAGCGCGATCGTGTGGTGCAGTCCCAGGAGATCACGCTCGGCAGCGACGGCGAGGTCAAAACCTACAAGGTCAACTTCACCCCCGAGGCCGCCGGCTCCAAGGTGTTCACCTTCAGGGTCGAGCCCTTCCAGGACGAACTGATCTCCGAAAACAACGATCGCAGCGTGCTCGTGCGCGTCGAGGACGAACGCCCGGGGATCCTGTACGTCGAGGGTGAACCGCGCTGGATTTACGGGTTCCTGCGCCGCGCAAGCCTGGAAGACAAGAACCTGCACCTCGTCACCCTGCTGCGGCAGGCGGACGGCAAATTCCTGCGCCAGGGAGTCGAGAGCGGCACGGTGCTCGAGAAGGGGTTCCCGGTCGACCGGGCCGAGCTGTTTCAGTACAGGGCGATCATCCTGGGCAGCGTGGAGGCCAGCTTCTTTACCTTCGACCAGCTCCGCCTGATTTCGGACTTTGTCGGCCAGCGGGGCGGAGGGTTCCTGATGCTGGGCGGCAAGAACTCCTTCGCGCAGGGGGGATATGTCAACACCCCGCTGGAGGACGTCCTGCCGGTGAATCTGAGATCCGGCGCCGGGAAAGGGGCGGCGCCCCCGTTCAGCGACGTGGAGTTCAAGGCCCGGCTGACCGCCTACGGGCTCGAGCACCCCGTCACCCGCATGTCTTTGCTGGAGCCCGACAACCGCAAACGGTGGGAGAGCGCGCCGACGCTGGTCGGAATGAACCCGACCTCGGGGGCGAAACCCGGGGCCACGGTGCTCCTGCAGGGGGCCGGGGACCGGGCGGAAAGCGCCGTCCTGCTTGCCTTTCAACGATTCGGCCGCGGCAAGTCGATGGCTCTGGCCACCGGGTCGACGTGGCGCTGGCGCATGGAGCAGGACCACCGCGACAACTTCCACGAGCTCTTCTGGAAGCAGATGTTGCGCTGGCTCGTCAGCGACGTCCCCGACGCGGTGAAGATCGAGACGGAGAAACACTCCTATTCACTGGACGAGCCGGTCGTCCTGCGCGCCGAGGTCAACGATCCCGGCTTCATGCACCTGAACAACGCCCGCATCTCGGTTCAGGTCAAGGCGCCTTCGGGCCAGTTGGCGACCGTCCCGCTGACCTGGGAGCCGGACCAGGAAGGCGTGTACTCGGCCACCTACAAGGCCCAGGAAGACGGCATCTACGAGATCTCCACCGAGGCGTTCCAGGGGGAAAAGTCGCTCGGCAGCGCCAAGGCGAGTTTTCGCGTCGCCGACTCCTCGGACGAGTACCACGACGCCGCCCTCAATTCGTCCCTGCTCAGACAGCTTGCGGCAAACACCGGCGGGCGCTATTACACTCCGGGGGACGCGCAGCATCTGGCCGAGGACATTTCCTATGTCGACAACGGCGCGTCCCGCATCGAGGAGAAGGAACTGTGGGACATGCCGGTGCTGTTCCTCCTGCTGGTCGGCGCGGTCTCGTCGGAATGGATCCTGCGCAAGCGGAAAGGCCTGGCGTGACGACAGGAATCGCACGGGGCATGACCGCACTCCTGATCGCGGTTGCGTGCTCGGGCACGGCTGGCCCGGCCATGCCCGCCGAAAGCCCTGCCGGCCGCTGGGCCATACTGATCGCCGGCATCAGCGGCGACCCGGAGCTCCAGGGCTCCTTCCTGCAGCAGCTCAAGCGGCTCCGGTCGGTCCTGGAGGGACCTCTCGGATTCCGCGCCCGACCGCGTGTTCGTGTTCGCGGAAGACCCGGCGAAAGACCCGGCCCTCGTCCAGTTCAAGTCGACCAGGGAGAACCTGGACAAAGTCTGCCGGGACCTCGCGCCGCGCGTGCGGAAGGAAGACGAGGTGTTTGTCTTCATCGTGGGGCATGGAAATGCCGAGGGGAGCGTTTACAAACTCAACCTCGTCGGCCCCGACCCCACCGCGGAGGAGCTGGCCGCGACGTTGTACTCCCTGCCGTCGCAGCACTTCGTCGTCGTCAACACCACGACCTGCAGCGGCGGCAGCCTGGCCGCGCTTTCGCGCAAGGGAAGCATCGTGCTCACCGCGACCAAGAGCGGGCACGAGAAGAATCAGACGCACCTCGGCGAGTACTTCGTGGAGGCGCTCGAGGCCGGGAACGCCGACAGCGACAAGAGCGGCCGCGTTTCGATCCTCGAGGCGTTCGACTACGCGTCCCTGAAGGTTTCGGAATACTACACCAGGGAAGGCCACCTGCAGACCGAGCACCCCGTCCTCGACGACAACGGCGACACGCAGGCGCACGACAAGCCCGCGCCCGACAACGGGGACGGCTTCCTTGCCCGGACCACATACCTGGACGCCGGTCCTGCTGCTGCGGCTGCAGGGGCGGCCACGCCGGAGCAGGTCGAACTGGCGCGGCTCTCGCAGGAGCTCGAGAAAGAGATCGAGAGTTTGAAATACCGGAAATCCGGCATGCCCGCGGACGAGTACGAAAGGCAGCTGGAAGACCTCTTGTTGAAGCTGGCGCGGACGAATGCAAAGCTACAGAAGAAGTAGTTCGCGAAGACGGGTCCAGGTGTGTGCGGCCCTGCTGCTGGCAGGAGCGCTGCTGGGAAATTGCTCCGCGTTCCGGCCGTCGGCCTCCGAGCGCGCCGCCTCGGCCGCGTCCTCCCTCCGCAGTGGCGACTACGCCAAGGCGCGGGAAGGTTACGAGGCTCTCCTCGAGGCGGATCCTCGGACGGAAGAGAGCCGGGTCGGCCTGCTCGAGACGCTGCTGCAGACCGGCGCCTACCGCGAGGCCGCCCGGCGGGCCGACGCCTTCCTCGCCGCGCGCGAGGATTCCGCCGGGGTTCACCTGCAGCGCGCGCGCTCTGCCGTCGCGCTCGGCGACTACGCCGGCGCCGAGAAGCACCTGCGCCGCGCCGAAGCCCTGGGCGGCGCGCCGCGGCTGGAGGCGCTGCGGGAGACCGCGGAGCTGTTCGAGACCCTGGGCCGGAGGGCCGAGGCCGCGAGCCCTCTGGGGACGGATTTCGGCGGAGTACGCCTCAGGCAGGGTGCGGGGAAGCCGGGCACTGCGTTCCGCCGCGGTCGCGGCCTGGCGTCGCGGAAACATCGAGGACGCCAAGGAGATCTTCCTGGACGCCACCGACCCGAAGGCCGGCGAGGTCGCGCCCGAAGCGCTGGCGGACTTCGGGTACCTGTTCCTCGACAAGTACAACTCCACGGAAGCGCTCTCCGTCTTCCGTGAATGCCTGGCCATCAACAAGTCCTATCCGCCGGCCCTGCTCGGCGTGGCCCTCGCCAGGAAGTTCGACGGCAGCGGCGACGTCGAGGCCTACGCGCGCCGCGTACTCGAGGTCAACCCGAACCTCACCGGCGCCATCGACCTGCTCGCCGAATTGAAGATCGAGGAAGAGGACTTCGGGGCGGCCCTCGAGCACCTGCGCCGGGCCGCTGCAGGTCAACCCGTCCGACCTGGAGAGCCTGATGCTCCAGGCCGTGCTGTGCTACATGCGCGGCGACGCCTCCGGCTACGCGGAGGCCGAGAAGACGGTCCTGTCGCTCAACCCCACCTGCGGCCGCCTGTACTACACGATGGCCGAGAGCCTCGTCAGCCGCCGGAAGTACCAGGAGGCGGTCGACTTCAACCGCAAGGCGATCGCGCTCGAGCCGGAACTGTGGGCGGCGCACGCGAGCCTCGGAATGAACCTGATGCGGGTGGGCGACCTGGAGCAGGGGCGGCGGGAGATCGAGCGCGCCTTCGAAGGGGACCCGTTTAACATCTGGGCGTTCAACACCCTCGGCCTGCTGGACTCGATGGAGAAATTCTCCAGGCTCCAGAGCGAGCATTTCTCATTCCTCCTCGCGCAGGAGGACAAACCCGTTCTCGGCCCATACGCGCCCAAGCTGGCTGAGGAGGCCTACGCCAGCCTGACCCGGCGTTACCAGTTCACCCCCAGAGGGCCCCTGCAGGTCGAAATCTTCCCGGATCACGGCGGCTTCGCCGTCCGCACCCTGGGTCTTCCGGGCCTCGGCGCCCTCGGGGTGTGTTTCGGCAAGGTCGTCGCGCTCGACTCTCCCCGGGCCCGGAAGCCGGGCGAATTCAACTGGGGCTCGACGCTCTGGCACGAGCTGGCCCACGTCATCTCGCTGCAGATGACCAACCACAACGTCCCTCGCTGGTACTCCGAGGGGATCTCGGTCTACGAGGAGCGCAAGGCGCGGCCGGGCTGGGGCGACGACCTCACCCCGCAGTTCGTGAAGGCGTACAAGGACGGGCGGCTGCTCAAGGTCAGCGAGCTCAACGCCGGCATGATGCGGCCGAAATTCCCCGAGCAGATCGGGTTGTCCTACTACCAGGCTTCCCTCGTGTGCGAGCTGATCGAGCAGAAATTCGGGTTCGACAAGATCCGCCAGTCCCTCCTGCTCTTCGCCCAGGGCAAGCCGTCCGAGGAGGTGTTCCGCGAGGCGCTCGGCTGGGACCCGGCGACTCTGGACCGGGAATACGCCCAGTTCCTCGACGGCCGCCTGCGCGACGCCGCGAAACGCCTCGAATTCAAGGACGGCTCCGGGCCGCACGAGGGGCTTGCGGCGACGCCCGACAAGCTGGACAAACGGGCGCTCGAGGAGGCGCTGCGCAGGAACCCGGACGATTTTTTCGCCAACCTGCAGATGGGGGCGTCGCTGCGGCGCGAAAAGCGGGACCCGGAGGCCGAGCCCTATCTGAAAAAAGCCCAGCAGCTTTTTCCCGAGTACGCCGGCGCGGGCAGTCCCTACCAGCTCCTCGGCGAGATGTACCTCGAGCAGAAGCGGGATCAGGAAGCGCTCTCGCAGTTCCTGGGCTGGGCGCGCTACGACGAGAATGCGGCGGCCCCGTTGCTGCGGGCCGCCGAAATCCTCGGCGGCCGCGGGAACTGGGCCGAAGCCGTGTCGGCGCTCGAGAGGGCGGTCTACATCGATCCGTACGACGCCAGGCTGCACACCCTCCTCGGGGAGGCGGCGGTGAAGTCGGGCAACTGGCCCGTCGCGGAGTCGGCCTACCTGGTGCTGCTCGGGCTGAACCCCTCGGATCCGGCCGGGGCGCACCTGAACCTGGCCCAGGCGCTCGTGGGTTCCGGCAAGAAGCAGGAGGCCAGGCGGGAGGTGCTGCGCGCCCTCGAGATCGCGCCCAGTTACACGAAAGCACAACAGCTGCTTCTGCAGCTGAGCGGGGGCAACCCATGAGAGTCGGCAACCGGTGGTGGACCCGGGCGGCCGGGTTCTGGGGCCGGCGGGGCGTCCTCGCCCGTTGTTGTCCGGGCGTGCTATTGGTCGGGCTTCTGGCAGCCGCGGCGCAGGAGCGGGACGCGCCGGCCCCCGAGGTCAGGAGCAAGTTCACCATGGCCCGGATCAAGTTCGGGACCGGCGATTTCGGGTGGATGCGCTTCGGCGGCCGCGGATCCGGACCGCCGTGGAGCCACGACACGCCGAGGTCCGAGCAGCACCTGATGAAGATCATGTCCGAGGTCACGCGACTCGACGTGAATCCCGACGGTCACATCACCTCGTTCGACGACGAGGACTGCTTCCAATACCCGGTGGCCTACCTGTGCGAGGTCGGCTACCTCGAACTCTCCGACCAGGAGGCCCACAACATGAGCGAATACCTCCTGCGCGGCGGATTCCTGATCGTCGACGACTTCCGCGGCGAGCGCGAGCTGGACAACTTCAAGCAGCAGCTGAAGAAGGTTTTTCCCGACCGGTCCCTGGAGGAACTGCCGCGCACGCACCCGATTTTCAACTGCTTCTACGACATCTCGAACCTCTACCCGGCGCCGCCCTACGCCCAGTGGCTCATTCCGCAGTACCTGGGGATCAGCGACGACAAGGGGAGACTGATGATGGCCGTCGACTACAACAACGACCTGAGCGAGTACTGGGAGTGGTCCGACAATCCTTTCATGCCCATCGAGGAGACCAACGAGTCCTACAAGTACGGGGTGAATTACCTGATGTATGCCCTGACACACTAGAACCGCACCGCGGGAAAGGAAGCGCAGAATGGACAGTGTGCAGCAGCCTGTGACAGACGACGAAGCATTGGTGGAGCGGCTGAACCTGGGTTACAGCCAGATTCTCGGCGAGTTGCGCAAGGTCATCATCGCGCAGGAGAGCGTCGTGGAGCAGGTCATGATCTCGCTGGTGGTGGGGGGGCATTCCATGATCACCGGCGTGCCCGGGCTGGCCAAGACCCTGCTGATCAAGACGCTGGCGCAGGTCCTCGACCTGCGGTTCAAGCGCATCCAGTTCACCCCGGACCTGATGCCGGCCGACATCACCGGCACCGACATCATCCAGGAAGACATCTCCACGGGCAGGCGGGAGCTGACGTTCGTCAAGGGGCCGATCTTCGCCAACATCCTGCTGGCCGACGAGATCAACCGCACGCCGCCGAAGACTCAGGCGGCCCTGCTGGAGGCGATGGAGGAGCTGCAGGTCACGGTCCAGGGGATCACCTACCCGATGGACAGGCCCGTTCTTCGTCCTGGCGACCCAGAACCCCATCGAGCTGGAGGGCACCTACCCGCTCCCCGAGGCCCAGCTCGACCGTTTCATGTTCAACATCATCATCGATTACCTGAAGGCGGACGAGGAACTCGCGGTGGTGACTGCCACGACGACCTCCCGGGATATCGAACTCAACCGGACGGTCGGCGGCCAGGACATCGTGGAGTTCCAGAAACTGGTCCGGCGCGTGCCCGTGCCCGAGTCGGTCTCGCGCTACGCCGTGTCGCTCGTCCGGGCCAGCAGGCCCGGCCAGCCCGACGGGCTGGATTTCATCAAGGAGTGGGTGAACTGGGGAGCGAGCCTGCGCGCCTCCCAGTACCTGATCCTGGGCGGCAAGGCCCGGGCCCTGCTCAACGGCCGGTTCAACGTCTCGGTGGAGGACATCCGGGCGCTGGCCTACCCGGTCATGCGGCATCGCATCCTGACCAACTTCCACGCGGAATCCCAGCGGGTGACCACGGAGGAAATCATCCGGCGGCTGCTCGAGACGGTGCCGGTCCCGAAGTCGGGGCTGTGAGGCGATGCGCTCATGACCACCGTGCACCCGTCCATGCCGCAGCCGACGCGCTTCATCGACCCTGCGGCGCTGACCCGCATCTCGACGCTGGAGCTCGTGGCCCGGACGGTCGTCGAGGGATTCATTTCCGGGCTGCACCGTTCCCCGCACCTCGGCTTCAGCGTCAACTTTGCCGAGTACCGGCCGTACCGGCCCGGAGACGACATCCGGAAGATCGACTGGAAGGTATTTCGGGCGGCTGGACCGTTACTTCGTCAAGGAGTACGAGGGAGAGACCAACACGAGCATCTCGCTCGTGCTCGACTGCAGCCGGTCGATGGCGTACCAGGGACAGGGGATCCAGAAGCTCGAGTACGGCCAGTTCCTGGCGGCCTCGCTCGGCTACTTCGCGTTCAAGCAGCGAGACAGCGTCGGGTTCGTCTCCTACGACGAGCAGGTCCGGGAGTTCGTCCCGGCGCGCGGGAGCATCGGGCACCTCAACACGGTTCTGCACACCATCGAGCGCACCCAGCCCGGCGAGAGGACGAACTTCGTCGGGCCGCTGGTGAGCGTGGCGGAACGGTTGCAGGCGCCGCGGCATCGTCGTGGTCATTTCGGACCTGTACGACGAGCCGGAGAACGTGATGAACGGCCTGCGACATCTGGCCTACCGGGGCAACGACGTCATCGTGCTGCACGTGCTCGACCCCTCCGAGTTGCACTTCGATTTCGACCAGAGCGCACAGTTCGTGGACATGGAGACGAGGGCGGAGATGCACGTCATACCCGGAGTACATCCGGCAGGAGTACCGGCGGATCGTGCGCGACCAGGTCGACTATTTCGAGAAGGAGTGCCAGAAGGACAGGATGTATCTGTGTTTCGGGCATTTGTGTTCCGGGTATTTGTTTTTCGGCATGACGAATTCAAAATGAACGACCATCAACTGCTGCGCTATAGCCGCCATATCCTGCTGAACGAGATCGGCATCGAGGGGCAGCAACGCTTGCTGGACGCCAAAGTGCTGATCATCGGCATGGGCGGGCTGGGCTCGCCGGCCGCGCTGTACCTGGCCGCCAGCGGGGTGGGCCGGCTGACACTGTGCGACCACGACACGGTGGATTTCAGCAACCTGCAACGGCAGATCATCCACCGCACTTCCACCGTGAACCAGCCCAAGGTCGCGTCTGCGCAAACCGCGCTGCACGACATCAATCCCGAGGTGGAATGCATCGCGCTGGATGTGCGCGCCGACGCGGCGCAATTGCATGAGCTGGTTGCAAACGCCGATGTGGTGCTGGATTGCAGCGACAATTTCGCCACCCGCTATGCGGTCAATCGTGCCTGCCTGGTCGGCGCAAACCGCTGGTGTCGGGCGCGGCGATACAGTTCGACGGGCAAATCTCCGTGTTCGATTTTCGCCGCGACGATACGGCCTGCTACAACTGCCTGTTCCCGGAGGACAGTGTGGCTGCAGAGTTGCGCTGTGCGACCACCGGTGTATTCGCGCCGCTGACGGGTATCATCGGCACCATGCAGGCGGCGGAAGCGCTCAAGTTGCTGATCGGCATAGCACGCGGCCTGAGCGGAAAGCTGCTGACCATCAACGCGCTGGACATGAGCGTCACGCGCAGCAACTTGAGCAAGGATCCGGCATGCAGTGCGTGCAGCAGTGTCATTCATCCTTAAAAACTTAGTTAGCCACAGAGAACACAGAGATCACAGAGGAGAAACAAACGGTTATCACGAAATTTCGATTCACCTTTTGGGTGAACAAGCAGAACATGAAAAAACCGTTTCTTTCTCTGTGTTCTCTGTGAACTCTGTGGCTTGAATTAAGGTTTTTGGGTTCATAAAATACAGGCATTATTTGGAAGGTGGGCAAATGACCGGACTGACGCATTTTTCTGAAACGGGACGGGCGCGCATGGTGGATGTCTCGGACAAGCCCGGCACGCAGCGCGTCGCAGTCGCCAGCGGTGTGCTGCGCATGCGGCCTGAGACGCTGGCGCGGATACGCTCGCGGCGGCATCGCGAAGGGTGACGTGCTGACCGTGGCCGATGTCGGGGCGGTGATGGCGGCGAAGCACACCGCCGACATCATTCCGATGTGCCATACCCTGGCGCTCGCCGGTGTGGAGGTGGTGTTCAGCGATATTCCGGAAACCGATGCCGGCGGGTGCGTGGGGCTTAAGGTGGTCACGACGACACGTTGTGCCGGACAGACCGGAGTCGAGATGGAAGCCCTGTGCGCCGCCAGTGTGGCGCTGCTCACCGTCTACGACATGTGCAAGGCGATCGACAGGGGGATGCGTATCGAGTACATCCAGCTGGAAGAGAAACGCGGCGGAAAGAGCGGTGTCTGGCAGCGTGCGACTAATGTGTAGGAGCGGGACGTGCTCGAGTTTGTCGAAGCGGCCCGCGAACGGCAATATCGCGGGCATGGCCCGCTCCTACATGATTCGGTTTTGTGGGTTCAATTCGGGAAGAGAGTTGGAATGATAAGGGTATTGTTCTTCGGGCCGGTCGCGGAACACGTCGGCACAAGCGAGATGTCAGTGGAATTCAGAGCCGGGATGCGTTTGCAGGATCTGCGCGCGCAATTGCAGAAGCTGCACCCGGCGGCTTTCGAGATCGTGTGTTTCGCGGCAGTGAACGGCGAGCATGTGCTGGACATGTCGTTGCCGCTGGCCGAGCGCAGCGAGGTGGTGTTCATGTCGAAATTTTCCGGCGGCTGAAATGACATGATGGAGTTGAAATGACAGGTGGACATGAAATGAAGGATGCGGTGCGTATCCAGCAGCAGGATTTTTCCCAGGACGAGGAGATTTCTGCGCTGCGCGCCGGCTCGAAACGGATGGGCGGCATCGCCACGTTCATCGGTTGCGCGCGCGATTTTTCGGAAGGCCGCGAGGTGACGCGGATCAGTTTCGATGCCTACGGCAGCATGGCTGTCGCGGAGATGAACCGGTTGCGCGACGAGGCGATAGCGAAATTCGGGTTGCTGGACGCGCGCATCGTGCACCGCGTCGGCGTGGTCGGCGCGGGCGAGCAGATCGTGTTCATCGCGGCGGGTGCCGAACATCGCGCGCCGGCGTTGCAGGCCTGCCACTGGCTGATCGATGAACTGAAGCAGCGCGTGCCGATCTGGAAAAAGGAGATCACGCCGCAGGGCGATGCATGGGTGACACCCATCCATGAGTGCCGATGTCCAAAAATCCGCCGGTATTTATTTTTGTCGGCCACTCCGGCTCCGGCAAGACCACGCTGATCGAGAAGCTGTTGCGCGAACTGAGCGGCAGGGGGCTGCGCGTCGCGACGATCAAGCATGCGCATCACAAGGTGGTGCTGGATACGCCCGGCAAGGACAGCTGGCGCTACAAGCAGGCGGGTGCGGTGATGAGCATGCTGGTCACGTCCAGCGAGTTGCAACTGGTTGCCGATGCGGTCGACCGGCGCGAACCGGAACAACTGGCACAGCGTTTTCTGGGCGAGGCCGATCTGGTGCTGGCAGAGGGTTTTTCGCACGCTGCCGGCGTGAAGATCGAGGTGCTGCGCCGCGAATGTTCCGAGACTGCCGCGCTGTGTCGTCGAAGACGGGCTGATCGCGATGGTCACCGATGTCGGCGAGGCCCATCCGCAGTTGCCGCATTTCGCGCTCGACGATATCAGCGGCATCGTCAACTTCATGTTAGAGCGGTCGGCAGGATGATTCTGGAAAAAGAACATGCCACAGAGAACACAGAGTTCACAGAGAATATACCGTTTCGTGTTCTCTGTGAACTCTGTGGCTGGTTAGGGGTTTAGTATGATAGAAGACTGCACTGCGATCATCCTGGCGGGCGGAGATTCGCAGCGCATGGGCAGCGACAAGGCGAATCTGCTGCTGGGCGAACAGACACTGCTGCAGCGCGTGATCGCGACGATGCAGCAGGTATTTCCCCATGTCATCGTCAGCGTCCGCCAGCCGCGTCCCGAAATCGATCTGCCGCAAGTCTGCGACGAGCAGTCCGGGGGCGGCCCGCTGGCGGGACTGGCGGCCGGTCTGGGCCATATCGCTACGCCGTGGGCTTTTGTGGTGGCCTGCGATATGCCTTTCGTCGAACCGGCGGATGATCTGCAGTCTGCTGGCGCGGACTCATCCGATAAAGGCCGGAGGGTTATCAGGCCGTCGTGCCTGTCGTGCAGGGCCATCCGCAACCGCTGGCGGCATTCTATGCGGGCAGTTGCCTGGGTACGCTGCGCGCGCATCTGGCGGGTGGCGGCAAAAACAGTTTGCGCGCCGTGCTCGAGCAGTTGCGGGTGCGTTATGTGGATGAGTCGGAGCTGTTGAAGGCGGATCCCGCGCTGCGCAGTTTCTTCGACCTGGATACGCCGCAGGATGTGGCAACCGCACGGGAAGATTTTGACGGATAGGACCGCTCGGCGAGTAGGAAAACGTTTCTGCAAAGGTGGCGATAGCACCGGATTGTGTGCCGTCGTATCCGGGCAACGCGTTGACCGTGTCGCGGAACGCCGCGCTGTGCAGGATGTTGCGTGTGGATTTCAGCAGGCTTTGGTTCAGGGCGCCGGCTTTGCAGGCGAAAAGATAGTTTTCGCGCGCGATCGGAATGAAGTCCAGGTCGAAACGCCTGGCTGCGGTTTCCACGCCAAAGCCCACGTCGGCCATATTGCTTGCGACGTAAGCGGCCACGGCGGCGTGGGTAAATTCGGCGCTGTCGTAGTCGGCTATGTTCCGGGTGTTGATTTTTTCCTTGGCGAGCAGCAGTTCGAGCAATATCTTGGTGCCCGATCCGGTTTGCCGGTTGACGAAGCGCAGGTCTTTGCGCAGCAAATCCGCCAATCCCTGTATGTTTTTCGGATTGCCTTTCGCGATGAACAGCCCCTGGGTTCGATACGCCAGATGGATCAGCGCATGTTGCTGCGGATCCAGCCATTTCAGGTAGGGCTTGCCGGCCTGTTTGAATTCGCCGACCGGCACATGGAATCCGGCCAGGTCGCATTCGTTGTGCGACAGGGCCGCGACCGCTTCGAGGCTGCTGCGGTAATTGATTTCGACGGGAACGTTGTCTGCGTTGAGTTGTTTGATCAGCGCATCGACGGCAAAGCCGTGGGATGCGGTGATGCGCAATGCGGCCGATTCGCTGGTCAGGATGGACTCGAGTTCGGAGGCGAAACTTTCCAGTATCGGCGTCAGGCGCGCGGTGGTGCGCTTGTCGGCCCAGATCAGTTTTTCTGCCAACGGCGTCAGCGACGTCCCTTTGCCCCTGGATTTCTGCAATAGCGGCGCGGAAAACTCGAGTTCGAATTCGCGCAATATGCCCCATGCGTGCCGATAGGAAAGATTTGCGCTGGCTGCCGCGCTGCTGATGCTGCCCTGATCGCGAATGGCGGTGAGCAATTGCAGCAGCAACGGCAGGGAGACCGCGCTTCCTTTGCGCTTTTTCAGGCTCCATTCCGGATGGATTTCAAAACTCATATATGCAATATATAACCTATTGAGGGTGTAAGGCGGTGTGTTACCTTTTGTCCGAACAAATAGCCGATAACAATTATAAGGTGTATTTATGTTCAAGTATTGCATATTTAGCCAGGCTGTCCGGATGCGAAGGCAGACGCAGAATGAGATCCGGCCCGTCAATCTGAGCAGATCGCTTCCATCCTTGCCGCACAACAAGGCCGCCCCGGCGCATTATTGCCTATTTTGCACGATATCCAGGATGCATTCGGATATATCCCTCCCGATTCGGTCGCGCAGATCGCCTCAGCGTTGAATCTGTCGCGCGCCGAAGTGCATGGCGTGATCACTTTCTACCACCATTTCCGCACCACTCCGCCGGCCCGGCACACGATACAGATTTGCTGTGCCGAGGCATGCCAGAGCATGGGCGCTGAGCGATTGGTCGAGCATGCCGAGAAAAAGGTGGCAGGCCGCAAGCCGGAGCGATTGCGAATTGCAGCCGGTGTATTGCCTGGGACTGTGCGCGACATCGCCGGCGATGATGATAGGCGAGGAATTGCACGCGCGCGTCACCCCGGAAAAATTCGACCGCCTTGTGAATAATATTGGGTAACAATATTGGGCTCAACAAGACCGGAGGCGGGTCATGAGCACCCGGATCTTCGTGCCGCGGGATTCTGCAGCGCTGGCGCTCGGCGCCGACGATGTGGCACAGGCGATTCGCAACGAGGCGACGCGGCGCAGTCGACGTGCACCCTGGTGCGCAATGGCTCGCGCGGGATGCTGTGGCTGGAGCCGCTGATCGAGGTGCAGACCGAACAGGGGCGCGTCGCGTACGGGCCGGTCAGCCCCGATGATGTGGCCGCGCTGTTTGATGCAAATTTCCACAACGGCGGGAAACATGCGCTGGGTCTGGGTCCGACCGAAGCGCTGGCGTACCTGAAAAAGCAGGAGCGGCTGACCTTTGCGCGCGTCGGTATTACCGACCCGCTGTCGCTGGACGATTATCTCGCCCTCGACGGCTTCAGGGGATTGCGCAACGCGCTGGACATGCAGGCCGCGGCCATCGTGCAGCAGGTCACCGATTCGGGGCTGCGCGGACGCGGCGGCGCGGCATTCCCGACCGGAATCAAATGGAAGACGGTGCTGAATACGCCGGCACCGCAGAAATATATCGTGTGCAACGCCGATGAGGGCGACTCGGGAACTTTCTCCGACCGCATGCTGATGGAAGGCGATCCCCTGCTGCTGGTCGAGGGCATGACCATCGCCGCGCTCGCGGTTGGGGCGACGCAGGGTTATATCTACGTGCGCAGCGAATATCCGCATTCGATCCCGATTCTTGAAGAGGCGATCAGGTGGCGCGCAAGGCCGGCTACCTCGGCACAAATATCCTGAATTCGGGCAGGCGTTTCGAGCTGGAAGTACGCAAGGCTGCCGGCTCCTACGTGTGCGGGGAGGAGACCGCGCTGCTGGAAAGTCTGGAAGGCAAGCGCGGCATCGTGCGCGCGAAACCGCCGCTGCCCGCGATCAGCGGACTGTTCGGCAAGCCCACCGTGATCAACAACGTGATCTCGCTGGCCAGCGTGCCGGTCATCATGGACAAGGGCGCGGCGTATTACAGGGATTATGGCATGGGGCGTTCGAGCGGCACGCTGCCGTTCCAGCTGGCGGGCAACATCAAACGCGGCGGGCTGGTCGAAAAGGCGTTCGGCCTGACCTTGCGCGAACTGCTGTACGACTTCGGCGGCGGCTCGGCATCGGGCCGGCCTATCAAGGCGGTGCAGGTCGGCGGGCCGCTGGGCGCGTACCTGCCCGAGTCGCAGTGGGACACGCCGCTGGATTACGAGGCCTACACCGCATTGTGGGCGGTGCTCGGCCACGGCGGCATCGTCGTTCACGACGACCGCGCGGACATGGCGAAACTGGCGCGCTATGCGATGAAATTCTGCGCGATCGAGTCGTGCGGCAAATGCACGCCGTGCCGGATCGGTGCGACGCGCGGCGTGGAGGTGATGGACAGGATCATCGCAAACCGGTGCCGGACAGGACGGCCGGGCCAGGTCGCGTTGCCTGCGCGACCTGTGCGAC
>CAWJKZ010000010.1:0-645850 GCA_963843575.1 uncultured Acidobacteriota bacterium
CATCTCCGCGAACGCCGTTTTCTCGGGAACTTGAATCCAGGTCACTTGTCCGGATAGCGACAATTCCAAGGTATCAAAGCTTCTCCCGGCACACACGGAAGCCAACGTCGGAGTTCCTGTAGCCAGGAACGTACCCGTTGCGGTCGGATACGCGGGCGCCCCGCGAATCGTCGGCCCAGGACCCGAATCGCAGCACTCTAGACTGTCCCGAAGCAGGGCCCTTTGGGTCCGCAGCAGGGGAACTACCATAATACCTTTCGCCAAACCAGTCCGAGCACCACTCCCGGACATTTCCCAGCATGTCGAAAAGACCATACCTGTTCGGTTGCTTCTGACCCACCTGATGCGTCTTCTCGGCACCTGAGTTAGAGTCGAACCACGCGATTGCGTCAAGGTTGCCGTAATAGGGCCCGGCTGTGTCCCCCCGAGCCGCATATTCCCACTCCGCTTCCGTCGGCAAGCGGTAGCGATATGGGTCATTGAGAGCGTTCAGCTTGACAATAAACGCCTGCGCGTCGTTCCAGCTGACTTCCTCCACCGGGAGCCGATCATCGCCTTTGTAATAGCTGGGATTATTCCCCATCACCCTGACCCACTGCCCCTGTGTCACTTCATATTTCCCTAATTCAAAGCCTCGGGAAATCGTCACTTCATGGCATGGGTTCTCCCAATCGTTACATTGGCTGTCGCCTGGCGAGCACCCCATCATGAATTTCCCGGCGGAAATTGCGACAAACTCGATTTCGATCGATTTGAGGGCAGGCTTCACCTCCAGTGCGGCCCGCGCATTTTCAATCTCCCGATCGACCTGTTTGCGCAACGGCAAGGGCATCGGGATCGTTCGGTGCGAGTTTCAGGATGTTGGCGAGCTTTGCTCCAGCGCTCTTCCAGTCGCGACCGTTCATGGAATCGCGCGCCTGTTTCTTGAGAACGGAGATTTCCGCTGCTTTTCGATCGGCCTCGACTGCTGCCGATATCTGTTTTTGCCAGGCTGCCGCATCCGGGTCACTGGGGTCGATCTTCAACAATTCCTCAATACTTTGGCCGGCGGCGTCCCAATTGCGAGCGTCCAAATAGTTTCGTATCTGGTTCTTTTGCCTGGCGATCTCATCCTGATTCACGGGTGGCTGTGGGCCTGGCGTGATCTCCCCTCCGTTGCGTGTGCCAATCGACCAGATAACAAACACAATCATTGCTACCGCGAGAAGTCCGATCACTGCCCAGCGGCCATAGTTTGGTTTTGCCACAGCCCGGATCATGTTTGGGTCTTGGGCATGCCTGCTGCGCTCCTCGGCCGCAGCCTTCTCATCGCGGCAACGCGCCAGCGCGGCCTCCGTCTCGGTATTCGTGGGATCCAGGCTCAGGGCCTCCAGCAATTTCGTTTCTGCCTCAACAAATGCACCGCGATGGAGAAGGTCGAGAGCAGCAGCCAGTCCCGCCGCTGCGCGCTTTCTTTCCTCCTCGCCGCGCCGCGCGTCCTCCTGCTTCCGCCGCTCTTCTTCCCTGCGCTGCTCTTCCGCGCGCCGGCGTGCTTCTTCAGCATTACGCCGTAGCTCGGCGCGTAGGTGTTCCTCCTCGGCCCTGCGCAATTCCGCGGCATGCCGCTCTTCTTCCCTATGCCGTGCCGCCGCGGTCCCGTCGATCTCTTCGCGCAGCGCGCGCACGGACGCGAAACGGCGCTCCGGCTTCTTCTCCAGGCACTTAAGCACGATCGCGCTCAGTTCGGGCGAGACGCCCACTGGAGGGTCGGGCACAATTTGGCGGATCTGATAAGTGATGTCTCCCGAACGGAACGGCGGCTGGCCGGTCAGCATCTCGTAGAGCACGATGCCGAGGGAATAGATATCGCTCGCGTCGTTGCTCTTGCCGATCAGCTGCTCGGGCGACGCATAAAGGAGCGTCCCGGAATCGACCTGCGAGGTCAGCCGCGAGACCGAGTCACGGCACTCGCGCGCGATGCCAAAATCGGCGATCTTGACCGCGCCGCTTTTCCCGAGCAACATGTTCGCCGGCTTGATGTCGCGGTGGATTACGTTTTGCTCGTGCGCGTGCTCCAGCCCCTTGCAGGCTTCGACGGCGATCCGCCGTGTTTCCTCTTCAGTGAGCTTCCCCTGTTCGGCGATTCGGCCGGCCAGCGTCCCCCCTTCGACATATTCCATGACGAGGAACTTGAACATCTCGCCGTCTTCGAAGTTGTGCACCCGCACCACGTTGGGATGCGACAGCCTCATCGAGTGTCTAGCTTCGGCGATCAGCCGCTTCACGGCGCCGGGATCGCGGCTCAGGACTTCGCGCAGCACCTTGATGGCGACGTGCATCTCGAGTTTCTGGTCCTCCGCTAGGTAGACGCGCCCCATGCCACCCATCCCCAACATTCCCAAGATGCAGTAGCGGTTGGCGAGCACCGTTCCCACGCGCAGCCCGAGCTCAGTAGAGGTGCTATCTAATGGATCGCTTTGTTTACCACCGGGCGTAGCGGGAGTGATCGTGGCACCACAGCCAAAGCAAAAACGGGACCCGTCGGCATTCGCTGCTCCGCATTGGTTGCAGAACATCCAGCCTCCTCTGTGATGCCGGCCTTTGTCCGGCTATATATCATGCTACCAAGATCGCGATCTTTGTTATAGAGCGATAGGTGTTTCCGCTGCCCCACGGCGTAGGATTTCGAACCTCTCCGAGACGGCCGGCCGACCAAGTGCCGCGGTATTGAAAATTCGATGAGGCAACAACCCCTTCAAAAGTAAGAAATTTCATGAACGTCCATCAGACGGCGTGGATGATGTTGAGTCCCTGTTCTGAATCGTGTTCTGAATCCTGTTTCAAATCGTGTTCTCAGTGTGGGTCACTTTATCCGAGCACAAGTGGGTCACTTTTCGTTAGCGCCGAGGCCGACCGAGTGGCGCAAAGTGCAAAATAAGAGCACGTCGTTCAGTACCTCGCGGCCATGTGCCCGCCTCGGGACCTTACCTCCATCCTGCAACTGCACCTGCTCCTCATTGCACCGAGCCCGTTTCACCATGGCGGGGACACGTCCGCACTGGAAGCCATACTGCAATGCGGAGTTTGCTGGCAGGAGACCGACTCCGAGAAGCTGGCCCGACTCCGTCGGTCCCTAATGAAAATCAGCGACTACGATTTCAGGACCGTGATGCGTCTCCTGGGAAAGCCCGAGATCTGCGATCGCGGCACTCTCGAAGAGCTGACACGGGCAAAACCCATACGAGAGCGCATGCTCGCGCTCCAGGTCATCAAGCCTCAGGTGAGCGAGGCCGAGAAGCGCAGGGCCGCCCAACAGAGCTTGAGTTGGCGATACGATCGCGAGAAGCTGTATCAGGAGGTGTGGTCCGAGCCGGTGTTGCGGGTCGCCGCGTCATACGGCGTCTCCGGCGTCAGGATCGGGAAGGTCTGCCGGATCCTGAACATTCCAACTCCACCGCGGGGTTACTGGGCCCGCCTCAGGAGCGGGCAGAAGATGCGACGGCCACCGTTGCCGATATTGAAATGACTGGTAGCATGATACGGAGATGTGCTGAATCGGCAGCCCGGCCCAGTGCCGAGGCTCACACAGAACGATCCCATGCCGGAGGCGAAGCGTGGGCTTGTGTAGTCCGCGTCGAGGTCAGGCTTAAATCAGGGCGCGCAGAAACCCCTGAGTCGAGACGCCTACATGACAGGAAAAGTACGGACACAACCGATTGCGGCTGCTACCTATGCGCTACCTATTCGTCTTTTGCCGTTTTGGATTTGTCCCGTAAGTGCTTTGTTTTGTTTGGTGAGCCGTGAAGGAATCGAACCTTCAACCTACTGATTAAGAGTCAGTTGCTCTGCCAGTTGAGCTAACGGCCCACTCTAGATAAGGCGCCGGAACGGGAACCGAAACCCGAAGGAGTCTCTGCCCCCACCCCAAAAAAGAGAAGCAGATTATACGGCCGCCGCAGGCCAAACTCAATCCCTAGTTCGGCACCGGTGCGGCGGCGCGCCGGAGTGTCGCACTCAGCCTCAATCCAGGTACTTGACGAATACGACCTCGTTGTGTTTCTCGTTGTAGAGCAGCTCGTCGACCATGGTGCGGGCCATCAGGATGCCGAAGCCGCCCGGGCGCAGCCCCTTCTGCTCGCGCACCGCGATGTGTCGCAACGGGTCGTCCGCCGCGTGGAACACGGCGGCGTGCTCCAGCGTGTCGAAGCTGAAGCCGGGGCCCGGATCCGCGATCCGGTACATGAGCATGCGCCGCGCCCGCACGTACGAGATCCTCACCTTCCGGCTCGGGTCGAGCTTGCCGCCCCACTCGATGGCGTTCAGCAGCAGCTCGCGGAACACGCGCCCGACGGCGTCGCGCACGTCCTCGGGCAAGTCCAGTTCGAGGTGCGCCATGAACCCCTGGATGCGCTCCGCTGTCGCCAGCTCGCACGGGACCACCAACTCGACCCAGGTCGGGCGGGCGGACACGACCTCGATCGCCGGCAACTCGTGCGGCGCGGCCAGGGCGCTCTTGCACCATCTCGATCAGCTGTGTCGGCGCAAACGGCTTCGGCAGGAAATCGAAGGCCTGTTCCCGGATCGCCTGCAGCATCGTCTGCGGGGCGTCGTCCGAGGTCATGACGACCACCCTCGGGTGCATTCCGCGCTCGCGCAGCCGCGTCATCAGCTCGAGTCCGTTCAGCCGCGGCAGCCAGATATCGAGCAGGACGAGGTCGAACGCCCCCTCCTCGAGCTTCTTGAAAGCCCGCATGCCGTCCGAGACCGCCGAAACCGACATCCCCTCCGACGCCAGCACCCGGCTGATGAGGTGACGGGTGGTCCGGTCATCCTCGACCACGAGTATCTTGCCGCCCATCGGCTCCCGCCTGGTTTCCGTCACGGCTCCGGCCGCCCCTTCTTCCCCCGCCGCGGCGCGAACTCGGACAGCGCCAGCTGCAAGGTCGAGACCTCCCGTTCGAGTTCGCGGAGCGCCCCGGCCGCCCCTTGCAGGTCCTGCCGGCGCACGTGTGTCTCGAGCGTGCGGGCCGCGTCCAGGCTGACGGGCGCGACGAAATTGCCAATCGCGCCCTTGATGGTGTGGACGGCCTGGTTCAGCGCGTTCGAATCGCCCGACTCCAGCGCCTTTTTCACACGCGCCAGCAGGCGGGGGCCGTCCTCGAGAAAGAGGGCGGCCAATTGCCGCAACAGCTGCGTGTCCCCGCCCAGCCGCTCGATCGTTGCCTGCGCGTCTAAAACCCGCGAGCCGTCCGCCCTCTCGGGCGCGTGCTCCGGCCCGGCTGCCGGGCCGCCGGAGGGGCCCTCCCCCGTATGCGCGCGCACGGCGCGGACGGCCATGTCGAGCAGCTCGGACTGACGCACCGGTTTCGGCAGGCAGTCGACGATGCCCAGCTCTTTCAGGCGTGCGCAACCGGCTTGCATGCCCGCGGGGGCGAGCATGAGCACCGGGGTCCTGGCCAGCTGCGGGTCGCGGCGGATCATGCCGGCAAGCGCGATCCCGTTGACTTCGGGCATGGCGGCGTCGATCAGGGCGAGCGCAAACGGCCTGCCGCAGCGCGCCGCGCGCTGCAGCGCCGCGAGCGCCCCGGCGGCGCCGTCCGCGGCCTCGACGCGCATGTGCCACTGGGAAAGCATGTCGACCAGGATGCGTCGGCTCGTGGCGTTGTCGTCCACGACCAGGACGGGCACGTCCCGCAGGTCTCCCGACTTCCTGGCGACTGGCCGCCGGGCCGCGCTTTTCTGCAACTCGAACCGGGCGGTCAGGTGGAACGTGCTTCCCTGCCCCGGCTCGCTTTCGACCCAGATGCGGCCCTTCATCGCCTCCACCAGCCGCGCCGCGAGCGGCAGCCCCAGACCGCTCCCCGAACGGCGCCGCGGCTCCCGCTCGCCCGGGGCGTACGCGTCGAACACCGACTCCAGTCTCTCGGGAGGTATTCCGATGCCGACATCGATAACGGCCACGTGGAGCAGCACGTCATCTTCGGTCTCCGACTGGGATTCGACTCGCAGCAGCACTTCGCCGCGCTCGGTGAACTTGACGGCGTTGCTGATGAGAATCGCGACGACCTGGCGCAGCCGCGCCGGGTCACCCACGAGCCCGTCCGGGACGTCGGAGCCGATTTCACACGCCAGCTCCAGCCCTTTCTCGTGCGCCGACGGTGCCAGCGACTTCGCGGACGCGTCGAGCACGTCGCGCAGGCTGAACTCAACCCTCTCGAGGTCGATCCGGCCCGTTTCGATCCTCGAGAAATCCAGGATGTTGCCGGTCAGGTTCGACAGGCTGCCGGCGGCCTCTCTGACAGCATTCAGGTGGCGCACCTGTTCGCCGTCGAGCTGGGTTTGCAGCACGCGATCGGTCGACTCGCGGATACTCGCCATGGCGGACTCGATCTCGTCGCTCATGCCGGCCAGGAATTCGCTCTTCGCGCGCGCCGCCCTCTCGGCCCGCGCCCGGGCCGACTCGAGCTCGCGGACGAGCTGGGTCAACCGCCCCGCGTTTTCCGCCTCCACCTGCCGCGCCTCTTCCAGGTTGCGCGCGTACCGGTGCAGGTCCTCCTCGGCCAGCCGGCGCTCGGTGATGTCGCGGGCGGCCCCGTAAACCAGCTGCTGCTCGGGGATCGGCGCGGCCGCCCAGGCGAGCCACTTGAGCGACCCGTCGCGGCAGACGTACCGGTTTTCGAACGAGATGACGTTGGAGCCGGCCGACAGGTTGGCCGCCTGCCTCAGCGTCGGCTCCCGGTCGTCCGGGTGGACGAATTCGAGGTATGGTCTGGCCAGGAGCTCCGCGCGCGTGTATCCGAGGGTCCGCTCCCAGGCCGGGTTGATGCGCTTGAAATAGCCGTCGAAGCCGGCGATGCACAGCATGTCGAGGGACAGGTGGAAAAGCATGTCCAGTTCCTCAGCAGTCCGGGTCCGGTCGGCGATTTCCGCCTGGAGCTGCAGGAGTTCGCCGTGGCGCCGGACCTCGCTCGCCGCGTGCTGCGCCAGCGCGCGCAGCAGCGTCAACTGGTCGGGCAGGATCGGATTCCCGCCGCGGTCCAGCACGCACAGCGCCCCGACCGCCGTATTCCCGGAACCGGCCAGGGGGAAGGCCGCGAACGACCAAGCCGTGGCTCCTCCCTCGACCGGCGCGCCGGAGGGCTGCTCCAGGCCGGAACCGACGTAGAGCTCGCCCAGGTGCGCCGCCGCCGAGCAGGCTTCGACGGCCGCGGTTTCCTCGCCGGGCTGCTCCAGCCCGCAACCCACCCGCACGACCTCCCGGCCGTCAGGCGCCACCCAGAGGAGGGCGGACGAGGTGCGGCACACGCGCGCCGACAGGCCCGTCAGCTCGCACAGGGAGTCCCGGAAGGAGTCGCCCACGGCCCCTGCGCGCAAGTGAAACCCTGGGCTCCATTCGGCGGCAGCCAACGCTAACTTCCTTTTTGTGTGAGATTTGATGTCGGCATCGGGGAATCGGGACCCCACCCTGATGCAGCCTACCTTGCGGCCGTGCCGGTGTCAATACGGCGGCAGGGAGCTCGCAATGCCGAGTGCGGCGGATCGACGCCGGTTTGGCGGCATTCACTAGGGTGGCGGCGAGGCGAAGGGGATTATGATCCTCCTTTGAGCGGAAAGCGGCGCCGAGGCGCCGCACTCCAAATCAGATGATGTGGAGTTCGCGGCCGATCTGGAGAAATTTCGCGATGCCGAAATCGAGGTCCTTCGGGCCGTGGGTGGCGGAGATCATGACCCGGATGCGCGCCTTACCCAGCGGCACGGTCGGGAACCCGATCCCCATCGCGAACACGTCCTCTTCGAACAGCCGCCGGCTGAACTGCTGCGCCGTCCGCGCCTCGCCAAGCATTACGGGCGTGATGGGGGTTTCGCTCCTGCCGGTGTCGAAGCCGGCGTCGCGCATCTTCTCCTTGAAGTAGCGCGTGTTGTCCCACAGTTTGCGCACCAGCTCGTCGGACTCCTGGAGGATGTCGACCGCCGCGCTACAGGCGGCCACGTCCGCCGGGGTGAGCGCGCTCGAGAAGAGGAAGGGCCGCCCTTTCTGGCGCAGGTGATCCACGATCAGCCGCTTTCCGGCGACAAACCCGCCGACGACGCCGAAGGCCTTCGACAGGGTCCCGATCTCGACGTCGACTCGGCCGTGCACGTGGAAGTGATCCACGGCGCCGCGGCCGTGCGAACCCAGCACGCCCTCGCCGTGGGCGTCATCGACCATGACCATCGCGTTGAAGCGCTCGGCCAGCTCCACCAGGCGCGGCAGCGGCGCGATGTCGCCGTCCATCGAAAAAACGCCGTCGCTGATGATCAGGGCTCGGCGGCCGTTGCCCGGGGGGTAGTGCTCGGCGAGCTTTCGCTCGAGCGAGGCCGGGTTGCAGTGTTCGTAGCGGATGATCGGTGCGCCCTGACAGGCGGCAGCCGTCGATGATCGACGCGTGATTGAGCTCGTCGGAGAAAATCACGTCGTCCTTGCCGACCAGTGCCGGGATGGTGGCGATGTTCGAGCTGAAGCCCGACTGAAACGAGATCGTCGCCTCGACCCCCTTGAACTGAGCCAGCTTCTGCTCGAGCTCCGTGTGCAGCGACGTCGTGCCCGCAATCGTGCGCACCGCCGCGGGGCCGACCCCGAACTCTTCGATCGCCTTGCACGCCGCCGCCTTGAGGCGCGGGGCATTGGCGAATCCCAGGTAGTTGTTCGAGCAGAGGTTCAAGACCTTCTTGCCGTCCACCGTGATCCAGGCTCCCTGGGGCGACTGAATCGTGCGCGGTTCCACCAGCAGGCCCTCGCGCTCGAGACGCGCCCGCTCGTCGGCGATGAACTGGAGTTTGTCGTGTGCGGAAGTGGAGTGGTCGGGCATCGATGCACCTCGCTGTTGGCTAAAGCCGGAAGGTGCATCTTAGCACGGCTGCCGCCGCAAAATTCACCACGATGGCTCAAACGTTCGGAGTTGCTACCACCCCTTGTAGGTGGGCAGCCAGTTCCGACTCAGGAAGTCCGTCAGGGTGAGTCCGATGAGAATCGCGAGCCACAGCATTCCGCCGAGAATGACCAGCGGGATGATCTTCTTGCTGTAGCGCACGTGCATGAAGAACATGACCACCAGCGTCGCTTTCACCGCCGCGATCACGAGGGCCGCCACCGTGTTGAACGGGCCCAGGTCGATGAGGGCAACCGCGACCGTCGTGGCGGTCAGAAGCATCAGGAGGCCGAAGACCACATAGTACGTCTTGCGCGGTATGACGTGTTCGCTCATTTGTGCCGGTCGATCAGATAGAGGAGCGGGAATAGGAAAATCCACACGATGTCGACGAAGTGCCAGTAGAGCCCGGTGATCTCGACCGGGGAGTTGTACGCCGAGGTGAACCTCCGGCGCGCCGCCATGCCGACCAGCACCGCCAGAAGCCCGAGCCCCACGATCATGTGGAGCGCGTGCATGCCCGTCATGACGAAGTAGAAGATGAAGAAGAGCTGCGCCTGTCCCCGGTCGGCCCCCGTGAATTCGAAGGAGGGGCCCGGGACCAGGTGGTGCTCGAACTTGTGGGCGTACTCGATGAACTTTATGCCGAGAAAACCCGTCCCGAGGACCATGGTGGCGATCAAGCAGACGATCAGGGCCTTGCGGGCGCCATTCTGCGCGAAGTAGACAGCGAGCGCCATCGTGAGGCTGCTCCCGATCAGGACCACGGTGTTGACGGCGCCGTGCGGCAGGTCCACTTCGTGGCTCGCGGCGGCGAAGGCGGCCGGGTAGCGCCAACGGTAGACGGTGTACCCCACAAACAACCCCCCGAAGAACATGATTTCGGTGACCAGGAAAACCCACATCCCCAGGGTCGCAGCGTTGCGCTGCTGCTCGAGGTCATCGAAGTGGTGCTGCAGTCCCACCGCGTGCTCAGACAATCTGGACCTCCTGGTCCGAATAGTTGTAGGCCTCCTCTGTGACGACGGGGACCTCCTCGAAGTTCTGCGTGATCGGCGGCGACTCCGTCTGCCACTCGAGGCCGGTCGCCCCCCACGGGTTTGCCGGGGCGCGCGGGCCGTAGCGCAGGGACCAGACGAAGTAGATCATCGGGATCAGGTAGCCCACGGCCAGGATCGAAGCCCCGGCCGAAGACATGATGTTGAGGACCTGGAATTCCGGCGGGTAGGCGTAATAGCGCCTCGGCATGCCCATGTAGCCGAGCAGGAACTGCGGGAAAAAGGTCAGGTTGAACCCGAGAAAAACGATGAGCGCCGACAGGCGGGCCCACGCCTCGGGATACATCCTGCCGGTCATCTTGGGCCACCAGAAGTGCAGGCCGCCCATGTACGCCATCACCATTCCGCCCACCATGATGTAGTGGAAATGCGCGACGACGAAGTAGGTGTCGGTGACGTGGACGTTGACCGCGAGCGAGGCGAGAAACAGCCCGGTCAGCCCACCCATGGTGAACAGGCCGATGAACCCGAACGCGTACAGCATGGGGGTCTGGTAGACGATCGACCCCTTGTACATCGTGGCGGTCCAGTTGAAGACCTTGACCGCCGACGGGATCGCGACCAGGAAGCTCAGAATCGAGAACACCATCCCGGCATAGATGGACTGGCCGCTCACGAACATGTGGTGTCCCCAGACCAGGAACCCCAGAACCGCGATCGCCAGGCTGGAGAACGCCACGAAACTGTACCCGAACACCCGCTTCCGGGAGAAACAGGCGACCAGCTCGCTCACGACGCCCATGCCCGGGAGGATCATGATGTAGACCGCCGGGTGGGAGTAGAACCAGAACATGTGCTGGAACAGGATCGGGTCGCCCCCCAGGGCGGGGTCGAAGATGCCGACGCGAAAGATCCGCTCGAGCGCGACGAGCACGATCGTGATGGCCAAGACTGGGGTGCCCAGCACGACGATGATGCTGGTGGCATAGGCCGCCCAGATGAACAGCGGCAGCCGGAACCAGGTCATGCCCGGGGCCCGCATGGTGTGGATCGTGACGATGAAGTTCAACCCCGTCAGGATCGACGAGAAGCCGGCGACGAAGACCCCGAGGCCCATCACGACTACGTGCGAGTTGGAATAAGTGCTGCTGTAAGGGGTGTAGAACGTCCAGCCGGTATCGACCCCGCCCGAGAGCGCGGCTGAAATGCCGAGCAGGCCCCCGATCACGTAGAGGTACCAGCTGAGCAGATTCAGGCGCGGAAAGGCCAGGTCGCGCGCCCCGATCATGATCGGGACGAGGAAATTACCCAGGGTGGCCGGGACCGAGGGTATGAGGAAGAAGAACACCATGATGAGGCCGTGCATGGTGAAGAGCCGGTTGTACGTCTCGGCCATGACAAAATCGCCCTTGGGCGTCAGCAACTCGAGCCGGATCATGACGGCGAACATCCCGCCGATGAAAAAGAAGAGCGTCACGCTGATCAGGTACAGCACCGCGATCCGCTTGTGATCCGTGGTCAGGAGCCACGACTTGACGCCGTAGGCGGCGTTCAGGTAGTTGGTCCGCGGCTCGGTCCGGGTCCCCAGTGTCGTGCTCATTACTGTGTCGTCTTCCTTTCTGACGGTTTCACCGGCTCCGATTCCCTGAGCGACTTGATGTAGGCGAGGAGCTGGGTGACCTGCTCCTCGTTGACCTGCCCCTGGTAGGTGGGCATGATGGGGCTGTAGCCCGCGACCACCTTGGACTGCGGGGTGAGGATGGATTCCCGGAGGTAGTCCTCGTCTGCCACCGCGGCCTGCCCGCTCTCGAGCGTGAAGCGGCGTCCCAGCAGGTTCTGCAGGGACGGCCCGCGGCCCTGCCCGTCGGGCGTGTGACACGACCCGCAGTCCAGCCTCTGGTAGAGGGCCCGTCCCGCGGCGGCCATCGACTCGCCAGGGGAGTTCGCCGCGAGCCAGTTCTGGTAATCCGCCGGGCTCATGACCTCCACCCATCCGATCATCCCCGAGTGCTGGTTACCGCAGTACTCGGCGCAGAACAGGTGGTATTTGCCGGCGCGGGTGGGTTGAAACCACATGGTCGTGTAGCGGCCCGGCAGGACGTCCTGTTTGATCCGGAACGCCGGGACGAAGAAACTGTGGATGACGTCCTCGGAGGTCATGATGAGCCGCACCGGCACCCCCACCGGCACGTGCAGTTCGTTGATCTCGCGTGCGCCCTCCGGGTGCTGCAATTTCCACATCCACTGTTTGCCGACGACATAGACCTCGACGGTGCCGAGCGGGGCGCGGGCGTTCCGGAAGTACAGCGTGGCGCCCCAGCCGAACATGATCATTGTGAGGATGAAGGGGATCACGCTCCAGAGCGTCTCGAGCCCGATCGAGCCCGAGATCGGCTTCGGCCGTTCGTCGGGGGAGCGGCGGCGGTACTTCACGGCAAAGTAGAAGACCGCCGCGAAAATCAGGATGGAGAAGAAGGCGGAAACGGACACGAGGAAGAAGTAGAGGTCGTCCACCCTTCCTGCGATGGTCGAGGCCTTTTCCGGGAACAACGGGAGATCGGACCACATGGTCTATTCGATCCTTCGCATAATTGATCGTGCCAAGACGTTGCGTATCCCGCTCACGCCTGCGGCTTGAGCGGAGACATCTGGCTCCGGCGGTCGCGCCGGAGCATCAGGAGCACAAACCCGAAGAGCGCCAGGGCGGTCGCGGTCCCGAGGACCTGGATGACGCGGGTAATGATGAGGCCGTACTTGCCCGTCATCGGGTCGTAGTGAAAACAGAGCAGCAGAACCTGGTCGACCTTGGAGCCGATCCGGTTGGAGGCGGCTTCGACGAGCCCGAAGCGCAGGTCCCGTGCGGAATACTCTATGCCGTAATAGTAGCGCGCGAACTTCCCTTCGGGGGTGAGCACCATCAAGCCGCTGGCGTGCGCGTATTGCTGCGTGTCGGGGTCCCAGATGTAGCGGAACCCGGCGGCCTGCGTCGCCTTGCGGATGTTCTCCTCGTCCCCGGTCAGGAAATGCCAGGCGCCGGCGGCCCCGGGCCTGCCGTACTCGCGCGTGTACAGGTCGCGCTTGGCCGCCGCCAGCTCGGGCGTTTCGCGCGGGTTGAAGCTGATGTTGACCGCCTCGAAGTCCCTGCCCAGTTCGAGCGGCATGGCCCGCATTGCCTTCACGGCGCCGTTGAGCACCAGGGTGCAGAGCATCGGGCACTGGTAATAGGCGAACGTCAGGACGACAGGCTTCTGACCGTTGAAAAACCGCCGGAGTTGGACCGGTGCACCCGCCTCGTCCCTGAAGGTCAGGTCGAGCGGCAGCTGCTGGTCGAGCTTCTGGTCGATGCCGATCTGCTGCAGTATCGGCCCTATCGCCTGCGCCTGCACCGCGGGGCCGCCGAGCAGGAGCACGGCGAGGGCGGCGGCGCCCGTAAATGCATTTAGTTTCATGGTTGCTTCCTTCCGGTGGTCCGGCCGGAATTCGCGTCCGGGTTCGGGTGATTCCCCCTCCGGGAAGGCACCCGGCCCGCCCGCGGCCTGCGCTTCCGCCGAGCCACCCTGCGCCCGCTGGGCGAGAAGATCGATCGCGCGGTCGATCGGGATCCGGACTGTGCCGTTCGGCCGGTCGGCCCACGAGTATGATTTCAGCTGGTTGTCCTCCGCCTCGCGCAGCTTCGTCAGATCGAGTTGCGGGTGGGCCTGCAGCCGCGGCGAGCGGCGGCAACTGCTGGCCGGTGATCAGCGGCGAGGGCGGAGGCCCCTCGCCGTCAGTCTCCCTGCCCATGTAATCGAACAGGAACCGGGGGACGAAGAGGCCCGCGAGGGCGATCACCCCGAGCAGCAACACACCGATGAGCGCGACCTTGCCCACCTTGATGTCGCGCTTCTCGTGGCGAGCGCTGCCGCCCGCGGACGTGTCCTTATCCATGACTCAATTCCACCTTCAGGAGCTGGGGGTCGTGCGCCGGGATCAGCGGGCGCGATTTGAGCTGTCGCACGTACAGCCCGACCCAGAAACCGCCGATCGCCAGCGGCAGCGCGGCATCGAGCCAGTGCACCCGGATGCCTTTCGCCCCGGCCGAGGGCTCGACCATCCAGAGGAGGTCGATCAGCCGTACCACGAGCAGGGCCAGCGCCAGCCTGCCGACCAGCCTCGCCCGGCGCTTGACCTGGCGCGACAACAGCAGCAGGAACGGCACGGCAAAATGGAACACCACCAGGAACACGGCCACAAACGCCCAGGCGCCTGCCAGCCGGTGCTTGTACCAGATGACCTCCTCGGGGAGGTTCCCCGCCCAGATGATGAGGAACTGCGAAAACCCGATGTAGGCCCAGAGCATGACGAAGGCGAGCAGCAGGTTGCCGAGGTCGTTCATCTTGGTTGGGAGCGCCACGCCGGAGAGCGGCTCGCGGTCGGCCAGGAACATCGTTGCCCCGATCACGAACGCAAACGCGCTCAGGACCTGGCCCACCATGAAGAGCATCCCAAAGGCGGTCGAGAACCAGTCCGGTTCGAGCGACATGATCCAATCGACCGACGCGAAGGTGGCGGCGAGCCCGTAGAGAACCAGCCCGGGGGCGCTCAGGGCTTCCATGCGCCGCGCGGCCGAGGGGGCGCCCGTGCGGTCCTGCTCGTCGGACCACTTGTTCAGGAAATAGGCGAGCGCCAGCCAGATCGCGAAATAGAGGACAAGGCGGCCGATGAAAAACGGGGTGTTCAGGTAGGCGCTCTTGTGCTGGAGCAGGTGGTCGCGCGCCACCACGTCGGGATGGGACCATTCGTAGATCGTCGGGATACCCAGCACGAGGGGGATGCTCAGGAGCGCCATGAAGGGGAGCATGCGGCTGGCCGCCTCGAGCAGCCGCCGCACGATGAGGCCCCAGCCGCCGCCGGTCAGGTGATAGATCATCAGGACGGCCGTGCTCCCGGCCGCGATCCCGGTCCAGAAGAGGAAGCCCACCAGGTAGGAGTGGAAGAACTGGTCACGGTTGGTGAGGACGCCTGCGGCGGAGGCCAGCGCGCTCACGACCCCCACGACAAAAGCCGCGCGCTGGATGCGGTCCGCCTGGATCCCGAACGTGTCGCTCTGGTTCATTTCTCGTTCTTGAGCAGTTTATCGCGCTCCCCGGCCGGGACGTCGTCGATCGTCGCCGCCTGGCTCAGTTGGAGTGCGCGGATGTAAGCCGTGATGGCCCAGCGGTCCGCCGGGCCAACACGGGAGGCGTAGCTCGCCATGACACCGAACCCGTTGGTCATCACATCGAAGAAGTGGCCGTCGGGCGCCTCCTGCAGGCGCTCGACGTGGTACGAGGGCGGGGTCTGGAATCCGCGCTGCACCACCATCCCCTGACCATCGCCTGTCCGCCCGTGGCAGGGCGAGCAATAGATGTCGAAGCGTTCGTGCCCGCGCTCCAGTACCCGGCGCGTCACCGGGAACGGGATCTTGTCGATGGGGACGCCATTCTGCTTGCCGGTGTAAAACGGCTCGTTGTCGCGCAGCTGGCCCCGCGCCACTGTCGCGTCCACGGGGGGCCGGGCGGCGCGCCCGTCCTGAAACAGGGGGCTGGCCGTCAGCGGGTTGTAGCGGGGCTGCTCGCGCATGTTGGGACTGCACGCCGCCGACACCAGGGCCGCCAGCGGAAGCCACACGCGCAGGGTCTTCAGATGGCGTCTCAAGAGTCCACCTCCGAGACCTCGCTGGCGCCCAGCGACTGCAGGAACACCCACGTCCCCATGCGGTCGAATTTCGGGTCGGCGGCTTCGATGCATAGAAAGAAATGGTTGCGGCTGGCCAGCGCGAAGCGCGGCACGTTGAAGACCGGATGATAGGGGGTCGGGAGCCCGTTCAGCGCGATCATCCCCAGAACCGCCGATAGCGCGGCGCACAGGATCGTCAGCTCGAACGTGATCGGTATGAACGACGGCCAGCTGTTGAGCGGCCGCCCCCCGATGTTGAGCGGGTAGTCTATGGCCGACAGGTAGTACTGCATGAAGAAGCCCCCGACACAGCCGGCCAGGCCGCCGAGCAGCACGATGAGCGGCAGACGGGTGTGTTCGAAGCCGACGGCCTCCGACAGCCCCTCGATGGGGAGCGGGGTGTAAGCGTCCAGCTTCCGGTACCCCTCGGCGTGGGCGCGGCGCGCCGCTGCAAGCAGCTGCTCCGGGTCGTCAAACTCGGCCATCAATCCATAGAGAGGCGCTGTCATGGTCGTGCACGTTCCCAGTCGCGTTCGAAATACCTCGAGTCTTCCGGGCCTGGAGGCTCCAAGGCCCGAACGCCCAATGAAATCACCTTTCCGCCCGCCCCTCGACCTTCTGCACCAGGCTGCGCATCTCGAAGATCGAGATCACCGGCAGGAAACGGATGAACAGGAACAGCAGGGCCAGGAACAGCCCGATCGTTCCCAGGTAAGTAGCCCAGTCCCAGATGGTGGGGTAGTACATGCCCCACGACGACGGGAGAAAGTCGCGGTGCAGGCTCACCACGACGATGACGAATCGCTCGAGCCACATACCGATGTTGACCACGATGGCGATCAACCAGAGCAACACCACGTTGCCGCGCACCCTCGGGACCCAGAGCAGCTGCGGAATGAGGATGTTGCACAGGATCAGGGCCCAGAACACGAGGGCGTACGGGCCCGTCGCGCGGTTCAGGGTCAGGAAGATCTCGTTCGGGTTGCCGCTGTACCACGACATGAACGCTTCCATCATGTAGCCATAGCCGACGATCAGGCCGGTCGCGAGCAGCACCTTGGCCATGTTCTGGAGGTGCCGCTGGGTGATGAAGTCCTCCAGCCCGTAGGCCGCGCGGATCGGGATCGCCAGGGTCAGGACCATCGCAAACCCCGAGTAGATCGCCCCGGCCACGAAGTACGGCGGGAAGATCGTGGTGTGCCACCCCGGCAGGATTCCGATGGCGAAGTCGAAGCTCACGACCGTGTGGACCGAAACGACCAGCGGGGTCGCGAGCCCGGCCAGCAGCAGGTAGGCCGTCTCATACCGGTGCCAGTGCCGCGCCGAGCCGCGCCAGCCGAGCGAGAGTATGCCGTAGGCGATCTGGGCGAACCGCTTGTGCGTCCGGTCGCGCAGGGTGGCGAGGTCGGGAAGCAGCCCGACGTACCAGAACAGGAGCGAGACCGTGGCGTAGGTCGAGACGGCGAACACGTCCCAGACCAGCGGGCTGCGGAACTGCGGCCACATCGCCATCGTGTTCGGATACGGGATCAGCCAGTAGAAGAGCCAGGGCCGGCCGAGGTGAAGAATCGGGAAGAGCCCGGCGCAGGCCACGGCGAACAGCGTCATCGCCTCGGCGAAGCGGTTGATCGAAGTGCGCCAGTCCTGGTGCAGCAGCAGGAGGATCGCCGAGATCAGGGTCCCGGCGTGTCCGATCCCGATCCACCAGACGAAGTTGATGATCGCGAATCCCCAGCCGACCGGGATGTTGACGCCCCAGATCCCGACGCCGCGGAGGAACAGGTAGCCGGCCGCCGTCATGAGGCCCATGACGAGCAGGAAGGAGATCCCGAAGCCGAAGATCCAGCCGCGGCCCGTCTTGCGGGTCAGGACGATCGCGCTGATCTTGTCGCTGACCGAGGCGTACGTGTACCCCGGCTCGAGCACAGGCGGGCCTGTTTCCAGCACAGGGGGCTTGTCGACTGGTTCCGCACTCATCCGCTATTCCCTCTCAATCGCCGGATTGGGGTTCCTCAGCTTCGCCAGGTACGTGGTTCTCGGTCGCGTGTTCAGGTCGGCGAGCAGGCCGTAGTTGAGCGGGCCGGACTTCAGTTGCGCCACCTGGCTCGAGCGGTCGTTGATGTCGCCGAACACGATCGCGCTGGTGGGGCAGGCGGCCTGGCAGGCGGTGAGGATCTCGCCGTCGCGGATCGGCCGGTCCTCCTTCTCCGCCTCGATCTTGGCGGCGTTGATCCGCTGCACACAGTAAGTGCACTTTTCCATGACGCCCCGCGCGCGCACCGTCACATCGGGGTTGCGCAGCGGCTTCAGGCTCTCGGTGTCCCAGTCGGAGAACTGGAGGAAATTGAACCGCCGCACCTTGTAGGGGCAGTTGTTGGAGCAGTAGCGCGTTCCGACGCAGCGGTTGTACACCATCTGGTTGAGGCCTTCGGCGCTGTGGGTGGTGGCCGCGACGGGGCAGACCACCTCGCAGGGGGCCGTTTCGCAGTGCATGCACGGGAGCGGCTGGAAGTGCGTCGACGGGTTGTCGATGTTCCCCTCGAAGTAACGGTCGACGCGCAGCCAGTGCATTTCCCGGCCGTTGAGGACCTGCTCTTTGCCGACGATGGGGATGTTGTTTTCCGCCTGGCAGGCAACCACGCAGGCGTTGCAGCCCGTGCAGGCGCCGAGGTTGATGCCCATGCCCCAGGCGTGGCTCTTCGAGTAGTCGTAGTTCGGGTAGAGGGTCAGGTCGTGCGGCGGCTCCTCCCCCATTTCCTGCGCGAACTTCGGGTTTTGTTCGTACTCGGCGGCCGTGCCGACGCGCACGAGATGGCGGCCGTCCATCGTGTGGTGGTCCTGCGTGCAGGCCAGCGCGGATGCTCCGCCGGTGGCGCGCAGCGAGGCGCCGTGCCCGAACCAGGGGGCGTCGGACATGCGCACGGCATAGCCGTTGTAGCCCGCGCCGGTCCCGACCCGCCCGGCCTGGAGCCGGCCGTTGCCCAGGTACACCGTCACCGTGTCGTCGGGCTGCCCCGGGCTGATCCAGACCGGACCCCGGAGCACGCTTTCCCGGTACTGCAGCTCCACGGTCGCCCGCGGCTGCAGGTTCCCGAGTTTCCGGGACGTTTCCGGGCTGACCAGGATGGCGTTTTCCCAGGTCAGTTTCGTCAGCGGCTTCGGGAGCTCCTGCAACCAGCCGTTGTTGGCGATAGCGCCCGTCGAAGACGGTCGGGTCGGGGCGGAAGACGATGTCAGAGCTCCGTCGGACCCGCAGAAGAAGCCCGGCGCACGGGAGCGCCTGCCCCGGCCGGGGACGGACTTCAGGGCGACCGGGCGCGCCGGATAAGCGGTACCCGCGACGACCCCGTCGTGCAGGGCCGCGCGCCAGGCCGTCCTCGAAATCCCCGCCCTGCATCTTGTCGCCCCAGTATTCCCGGACGAGGTCGTAACCGCTCACCCCCGCCCTGCCGGCAAACGCGGCGAGGAGCTCGTGGGCGGACTTGCCGTCGTACAGCGGCGCGATCAGCGGCTGGATGATGGACGCGGTGCCGTCGAACGCGCGGGCGTCGCTCCAGGATTCCAGGTAGTGGGCTTCCGGGATGTGCCAGTTCGACAGCCGCGCGGTTTCGTCGTTATAGAGGCCGAGGTGTATGCGCTGCTTCACCTTCATGAAGTGCCTGGAGAATTCGACGTCCGCCGGGGCGGCAAAAACGGGGTTCGCGCCCAGGACGACGAGCGTTTCCACCCGGCCCGCCTTCATGTCCTCCACCAGCTCGAGCAGCGAGCGGGTCTGGTCGACCGGGTTGGCTTCGACCGGGTCGGTGTAGATCACTGTCGAGCCCGACGTTCCCGAGGCCGGCGTTGATCGCGTGCGCGAGCGCGTGCACGGCCGGTCCCTGGTACTCGCCGGGAACCACGAGACTCGAGCCGCGGCGCCCCTTCAGGTCGTTCACGACGGCGGCCACCCAGTTGGCCGGCGCGGATGAATCGGATGACCCTTCGACCTGCAGGCCGAGCCCGCGCGCCACCGCGCGCGCGAAGTTTTCCACTTCGCCCGGACGCAGCGGCAGCCGGTGGTCGGCGACGGCGCCGGTGTTGGACGGGCGTGCTTTCGACCGCGTAGACGCGGTTCATGCCGCCCTGGCCCGGCCGCCGCCTGGACGCCCACTCGCGCGCGTACCGGAGGTGAGCCGGTCCACACGAGAGGAAATCGGCGTCGAGTGAGAGGATCACGTCGGCCCTGGCCACGTTGTACACGGGGTTGACATAGGCGCCGAAGGCGAGCAGCGATCCGGCCCGGGCGCTGTCAGCCCCGGCCGGCTCGTACTGGTGCCAGCGCGCGGCCGGGAACAGCGCGAGCAGGGCCCGGATCTGCGCCACCAGCGTCGGGGACGACACCGTCTCGGTGAGGATCCTCAGACCTGCGCCGTTGTCGACAGCCTGGAGGCCGCGCTCGTTGTCGAGCGCCACCCTGGCCGCGGCCCAGCTGCTCGTGCGCCCGTTCTGCAGGACCGCCTGCGAGCGGTCCGGGTCGTACAGGGTCAGGATCGACGCCTGCGCGAACGCGTCGGTCGCGCCGAGGCTGGCCGGGTGCTGGGGATTGCCTTCGATCTTGGTCGGCCGCCCGAGATGGCTCTCGACGAGGATTCCGGTCGCGTAACCGGACAGCGGCATCGCGGTCGCATAGAAAAGCGGCTTCCCCGGGACGAAGTCTTCCGGGGCCCGGACGTATGGGACAATCTTTTCCGGGGGACCGCTCGTGCACGCGGTAAAACCGGCCAGGGCGAGCGACGCCCCCATGACCTTCAGCATCTCGCGCCGGTTGATATTGCCGGACCGGGACGGCTCGAGGGCGGGAAACTCGTTGTGCAGAAATTCCCGGAACTCGTCGGTGTCGGCAAGCTGCTCCAGGCTGCGCCAGTAATCCCGGCCCCGGGATGCGCTCAGGCGCTCCCGGATGGCCCCCAGGTCAAGAGTCCGTCGCTTGGTCACTTCGTCGCTCATCGGTGGCAGGTATAGCAGTCGGTCAGCTTCTGGATCTTGTATTCCTTCACGAGCCTCGCACCCAGGGCCGCCTGATCCGGCGGAGGATTCCAGTCCATGGCGTAGATCCGGTCGCGCGGCCGCACGTACCGTTCCGGCGCGCGGTGGCAGTCTAGGCACCATTCCATCAACAGCGTGTTCTGGCGCCAGGTGAGAGGCATCTGGTCCACCCGGCCGTGGCAGGTCGAGCAGCCCACGCCCTTGTTTATATGAATGCTGTGATCGAAGAAAACGAAGTCGGGCAGGTTATGAACGCGGTTCCATTGCAGCGACCGATCCGTGCGATAACTGGCCCGCACCGGTTCCAGCATGGGACTGTCGGGCCAGATCTGCGAGTGACAGGTCATGCAGGTTTCCGTGGGCGGGATGCCCGCAAAGGACGACGTTTCCACCGAAACGTGGCAATAGCGACAGTCGATCCCCGCGTCGCTCACGTGGTGTTTGTGGCTGAACGGGACCGGCTGCTCGGGCGCGATGTTCGTGCCCGTGACGTAGTCGGAGCGGAACCACTGTGAACCCGCCCAGCCCAGCCCTGCGAGCAGCAGGATCACCCCGGCAATCGTCACTCGCGATAGAGTATTCGAACTCGGATGAAAGATCTGAGCCATCGAAATTCTTAGGACTGATGTTCACAAATACGATAATGCATTTTTTAGGACGCGGATGCGCGCAGATCCCCACGGAACGACCTAGCGACAGGCCGCGTCCGATCCGCGTGAATCCGTTGGATCCGTGGAATCTGCGTTCTGTTCTCGCTTTTGTCCTGCATTACCCGTGTTGTTCTGCGTCCTGAAAAATGCGTCGGCCTACTTATGAGACTGTGTACTTAGGTTCGGAATTCAGGGGGGTACTCTTTCAAAGAATCGCCGAGCACCTGGTCATGCGTTCAGCAACTTCTTATCATCCGGATTTTTTTGGTCATCCGGGGTGAAACGGCCGCACTCGTAAGGCTTCAACCTCTGGCACTTGTGGCCTTGCGCAGACCACACACTCAACCCGAGAACTGAGCGACGTGTAAGTATAAGCAGGCCCCCGTGTCATGTCAAAAAAGATTGCGTCGATCCGGGGATGGGCGCGCGGCGGCGAAAAAAACGCGGGCCCGGAGCGGCGCGGGAGGTATTCTTGGGGACGCAACACGGGCATGTTCAGGGGGGCGGAAACGATATGCGGAAAGCGAAAATTGTGGCCACCATAGGGCCCGCGAGCGCGGAGCCCGCGACGTTGCGTGCGCTGATGCTGGCCGGCCTCGATGTGGCGCGCGTCAACATGTCGCACGGCACACAGGCAGGCCACCGGGAGTCCATAAGCCGCATCCGGCAGGCCGCCGTGGAAACGGAGCGGAATGTCGCAGTGCTGCTCGACCTGTCGGGGCCGAAGATCCGCACCGGGCGCCTCCGGGGCGGGCAGGCGCAACTGGTCGACGGGGCCCCCGTCGAGCTCGTACCGGCGGAGATCGAAGGGTCCGCCGAGCGTTTCTCCGTGAACTACCCGGCCCTCGCCGACGAGATCCGGGTAGACGACCGGATCCTGATCGGCGACGGCGAGATCGAGTTGAAGGTGGTGGGGCGCTCCCCGGGCCTGGTCACGGCGACCGTCGTGCAGGGCGGCACGCTGGGCGAACACAAGGGGTTGAATTTCCCCGGCGCGCGGCTCTCGGTCGAATCGGTGACCCCGAAGGACGTCTCCGACCTGGCGTTCGGGATCGAAAACGGCGTCGATCTCATCGCACTCTCGTTCGTGCGCAGCGCGTCGGACTGCCGGACCGCGCGCGAACTCATCCGCAAGAACGGGGGAAGGGCGAGGCTGATCGCGAAGATCGAGAAACCGGAAGCCGTCGACGACCTCTGCGGCATCCTGGCGGAGTCGGACGGCGTCATGGTGGCGCGCGGCGACCTGGCAGTCGAGACCAGCCCGGAGGCCGTGCCGCTGCTGCAAAAGAAGATCATCGCCGACGCCATGGCCGCGCAGAAGATCGTGATCACCGCGACCCAGATGCTGCAGTCGATGACCGACAACCCGCGGCCGACCAGAGCCGAAGCCTCCGACGTCGCCAACGCCGTCCTGGACGGGTCCGACGCCCTCATGCTGTCGGCGGAAACGGCCGTGGGCCACTTCCCGGTCGAGGCGGTCCGGATGATGAGCCGCATCATCGAATCCACAGAATCGCCGCGCGTGCCCATCCCGTTCACACCGCCGGCTGCGCTGGGCGCATCGACCTGCGCCCGGCGCCAGAGCGGTTCGACCGACCGCGCCCTGGCCGAGGCGGCCCGGTTCGCCGCCGAAGAGATCGACGCCCGACTGATCGTGGTCCTAACCGTGTCCGGTCATATGGGAAGGGCTGTGGCCGCGTTGCGCCCGCAGCAGCGGATCATCGCGCTGACGACGCAGCTCCTCACCTGCAGGCAGCTGTCGCTGTCCTGGGGAGTCGAGGCGCGCCTGCTCGGCGAATTCCCACCCGGCGCGGAGCAGGTGCTGGCGCTGGCGGACTCGGCCCTGTTGAAGGAAGAGCTGGCGGGGCACGGGGAGAGCGTCGTCTTCATCGCCGGCCACATGCGGGATTCGGCGCTCTCTGACTCCGTCAAAATCCACCGCGTTGGGTAAAGCGGGGGGAATTAAAAAACTGCGGCGCCGAGGCGCCGGGCATTCCGGCCGCAGGACGCAAGCAGAAAGCGGCGCCTAGGCGCCGCACTCCATATTGCGGAAGAGGGGGGCAGCCCGGCGGGAACCGGCCAGGAGGGCGCGGCACTCGGCGTCATCCAGGGGAGTGAAGTCCGCCGCCAGCCGCACCGCCATGCGGAACAGGGGCTCTTCCCCGGGCGGGATCGCGGCCACGACATCCTGGGACAACGCGAAACGCAGGGCATCCCGCGCACCGTCCGGGTCGTCGATCGGGCGATACCAGCATTTCGGATATCTGCGTTCTTCGCCGGAGTGCCACCTGCCGTCGGCCAGCGCCTTCAGAGCAATCACCGAGACACCGCGGCTTCGGGCAGCCTCCACCACCTGCGACCCGAACCGGCCCCGTCCCCAGCAGGAGACATTTACGGGCAGGAGCACCGAATCAAAACGAAAGCGCTCGAGCAGCTGCAGTGCCGCGGGAACGGAGTGCGCCGAAAACCCGAGGTGGCGGACCAACCCCAGCTCCCTCGCCTCCGCCAAGGCCTCCAATGCGCCGCCCGGCGCGCAGGTCCGCTCCGCTTCTTCGACGGAACCGATTGCGTGCAGCTGGTAAAGGTCCAAATACCCGGTGCGCAGCCTCCCGAGCGAGCGTTCCAGTTCGGCCCGCGCAGCGTCCGCTCGGCGCTCGAGCGTCTTACACGCCAGGAACACGCCGTCGCGGCACCCGCGGAGTGCATTGCCGAGCTTCATCTCGCCCTCGCCCTCGCCATAGGCCGGGGCGACGTCGAAGTAGTTTATGCCCCAGTCGAGCGACTCTCCCACCAGCCTCTCGAGCGCGTCCTGCGACATCCCGACCGCCAGCATTCCGCCGAACCCGACGATGGACAGATCCACTCCGGGTCCGTACCGACGTTTCGGCAGCCGTGGTTGCGAGGGAGCCATGATCCTCAACTCATAGCGGCACTTGGAGTGCGGCGGTACCCAAGCGCCATCCACAAAGAGGCGCCGGCTGCGGCACTTCCATAATCCGTGGGGCACACCACAAGCGTGCAGTGGGGTGCAGGAGAGCAATGGGGGAAACTGCTCGCGCCGCGCACACCACTACCTTCGCGAGTCCGTGCAGTCGATCGACTTCTGGGGAATGTGCAGTCGCGGCTGTTCTCGCAGGTCGGATCCGCGCTCGTGCCGCCGGGGAGCGTCCGGGAGGCCACGGAACTGTCCGGGGCCTCCTCGGTAACAATAATCTTAAAGCTTTACCACATCCTGGGCCTGGTAGCCCTTTGGGCCTTTCGCCACGTTGAACTCAACCTGGTCGCCTTCGTTCAGCGATTTGAAACCTGTGGCCTGAATTGCGGAATGGTGTACGAAAACATCATCCCCGGAAGCGCGACGGATGAAACCGTAGCCCTTCTCGTTGTTGAACCATTTGACAGTCCCTTGTTCTTTCATTTGTCCTCTTGTTCACTCTGGCTTTAATTGTCACTGCCCCTCTGCTCCAGGCAGAAGGTATTCTTTCACTCTTGTTCCTCTGTTTTCGTATCCATTCGCTAGCCCGGAGGCCTAAAACAAAAGTGGCTGCTCTCCCCCCTGACTTCAGGAGTTTGCAGCCGCTTCATCAGACGAATTCAGTACAAAAACCTGACCAAGGTGGCAGGATCATACATTCACAAAGTCCAAGATGCAATACTATTTTATTCATACCGAATTGCTTGTGCGGGTGTCAGAACGGATACGCGCCGGCGGCCCGAGGGGTCGGCGAATCCTGATGTCGCCGGACCCTGTCCTCACTTCGATCGGCGCACCGCCGCCGCGCACCATTGGTGAGGGTGTGGTCGACATGAACGCGCCCGCCGCTCGTGTGCGCATCCAAACAAACAGGCGCGGAGGCTCCGCAGGGCGTGCTATTTTGTTCACCGGTCACATCGGAGGAACGAATGCGCACGTCGGCCCGTCTCGCGCTCGCGCTCGCCTGTTACGCGGCCCTGGGAGCAGTGGCGGTTTTCACGCTCGACGGGGTGCTCCGCATCGTGCTGCTGATCTTCTTCGCCGGGCTCGCCTTCCGGACCATCGCAGCCGCCGGCGACATGGATGGCGATTAGCTGCTTTAATTCGCCGATGCCCACCCGGCGCTGTTCCCTGCTTGGGGCAGGACGGGGAACTGTCGCGGCGCCACGCCACGCCGGGGGCTGGCGTGTTACGGGATGACGACGGGGCCCGACCGGAGTGGTGCCGCCGGCGTGTCGCGCCGGGGAGAGAGCAGAGCGCAAGCCAGGCTGCGCCATACGGCGGCCACGCCATTCAGCGTATATATGGAGACGACGCCGAGCAACATCCCGGCAGCCAGGCAGAGGAGGGCCGCGTCGGTCGAGGTCACTGGCCAGCCGCCGACATTCACCGGCACGTAGTGGAACGCCAGCGGCACCAGGATCAGGGCCGCGCTGACCGCGAACAGGGTCACGGTCAGGACGAACGAAACGATCCCCAGCGGAAACTTCAGGAAAAGAAAGAGGGTTCCCGACCACGTCTGCGCGTCGGCGACCATCGATTTGAATGCAGTCCAGGGATGCCTGATTCCGGGGTAGCGGGGGTCGGCAGCGTCGATCCGGGCACCGAGCAGCCAGCACGCCAGCTGCCGTTCGCCACGCGCCAGCGCCCGCGCACCCGCAAGCACGAGCACCAGAATGGGGAGGCCCACCCAGACGACCAGCAACGCCACCCCAAGCGAAAACCCCGCAACGAGAAAGGCGAAATAGAAGACGCCAAGCGGCAGCGACAGTAAGAGGTAGAGTATGTTCAGATACGACTGCGTCCGCCCGATCGCGCCGAGAAACTCCCTCGGCGCGTATTCTCCCGATGCATAGTTGTGCGTGCTCACGTGTGCCCGCCTTCCTCTCGCTACGCTTCTCTGCTACGGCGGGATACGAGGCCTTGAGAGCAGAAGTTCAGAACATTTGGAGTGCGGCGCCTCGGCGCCGCTGTGACCGACGTCCAAAGGCCGCAATGCCCGGCGCCTTGGCGCCAGGACTGGTGCAGGCGGCGCCGAGGCGCCGCCAGGAAAGCGGCGTCAAGCCAGTCAAGCCGCCGCACTCCACACGATACGATCACACGGGTTCCTGTGCCGCCGCCATCTGCTCTTCCACGATACGGCCGTCGAAGAGGTGGATGGTCCGGTCCGCGTGACGTGCGTAGCGCGGGTCGTGGGTGACCATGCAGATGGTGGCACCCTGTTTGTGGAGGTCCTTCATCAGGTCCATGACGGCCTCGCCGTTGCGGGAGTCGAGGTTCCCCGTCGGCTCGTCCGCCAGCAGGATCAGAGGGCTGCCGCTCAGGGCCCGGGCCACGGCCACGCGCTGCTGCTGGCCGCCCGAGAGCTGGCTGGGCAGGTGCTTGGCCCGGTGGGCCATTCCCACGCGCTCGAGAGCCTCGTTGACCCGGGTCTTGCGTTCGGCGGACTTCATTCCGCGATAGGTCAGCGGCAGCTCGACGTTTTCATAAACGGTCAGGTCACCGATCAGGTTGAAGCTCTGGAAGATGAAACCGATTTCGCGGTTGCGGATGCGGGCCCTTTCCGACAGGCTGAGCTTCTCGACCGGCTTGCCGTTCAATATGTAGCTCCCCTCGGTCGGGGAATCCAGAAGCCCGAGAATCGACAGCAGGGTCGATTTTCCACAGCCGGACGGTCCGGAGATGGAAACATACTCGCCCCCCTTCAGGTTCAGGTGTATGCCCGACAACGCGTGGGTTTCGACCTCGTCGGTGTAAAAAACCTTGGTCACCCCCTCCAGATGTATAAGGGACTGGTCCGCTCCGCTCATCTTGTTTCCTCCAATAGACACGCCATTCATATGTAGGTCGCCAGCCCAGCCGCTCGCGGCCGGGAGGACGGCCGCGTTCAGTTCAGACGGATCCGGTCAAAGGCGTCCTGGGCGGACATGTCGGAGAGGATAACCTGGTCCCCCGGCTTGAGCCCATCGCGTATTTCGATGGTACTTACTGCGCTGCGTCCCAGTTTCACCTGGACACGCACGGCTTCGTTCCCGTCCGGCATGAGCTTGAAAAGTGACACGAGGCTCTCGGCCTGGCCCTGAACCGGACGTCCGACATAGACTACGTTATCGAGCCGCTCGAGCTCCACGGTTCCATCGACGCTGAGGTCCGGAACGGCCCCTTTGGGGAGGTCCCCCAGGAGCTTGACGTCGACGGTGCGGGTGCCGTTCTGGACGGACGGATCGATGCGCGAAACGCGCCCCTGGATTACGCCGTTGCGTGTATCGATGGTTGCCAGCTGTCCGATCTGGACGTCCTTGGCCTGCGTCTCGGCGATCTTCAGCTCGGCTTTCAACTTCATGGGATCCGCAACCCGCGCCAGGTTCAGCCCCGGCGTCACCCGCTGGCCGACTTCGACCGGGAGCAACTGCAGGACGCCCGCTACCCCGGCGCGGACGCGCAACTGGTCCAGCTGGCTTTTCTTGAGCTGGTAGACGGCCTTCAGCTGTTCGCCCCGCACCTGCTGAACTGCCAGCTGAGCCCGGATCGATTCCTTGTTGATTTCGAGCCGTTTCTTTTCGATCTGGATGCGGTTGGCCAGCTGCTCGGCTGTGACTCGCTCCAGTTTCACCGTCAGTTCGGGGACCAGGCCGAGCTTTGCGAGTTCCGCGTCGGCCTCTGCGCGCATCACCGCCTGCGCGTGCTCGGACTCTATGCGGGCCGCATCGGCTTCCTGGGTCAGCTGCTGGCTCTCGAGCTTCACCTTGAGATCGAGGTAGGAACTCTCGGCCGCCTTCCAGTCCCACTCGGCGTTGACGGTCTCCTGTTCGAGCGTCTGGTTGCTGAGTTCAAGCAGGACGGTGTCGGCGCTGACGCGCGCGCCGGGCTGGACGAGCTTGCGCTCGACGCGGCCTTCGGTTACGGCGGGTACCCAGCGGATTTCCTCCGGGACGAGGGTTCCGAGACCGCGCACGTTCAACAGCATCGGCCCGCGCTTCACCGAGTCGATCCAGACAGTGGCCCGTTCCACGCTGGGGGCGGCGGGCGCGAGGCGCCTCAGGTACCAGCTGATCCCGCCGATGCTGCCGGCGAGGATGATGCCGAAAATGATTCGGCGTATGAGACGCTTTCGAGCCTGGGATTTGCGCGGGATGTCCATCGGTTCCTCCGGTCTGAGCGGTGGCAACCCTCGTGCCAGTGTGTTCCCCGCTCATAAACCGCGATGACAGAAATACTTAGGCGTAACAACCGACCGCGCTCGCGCGTCCTCGATGCCCAATTACGGGATCGTTCCGTCCAAATCCGGGACGATCGCGGTACCGCGGAGGGTCGCTCTCTTTACAGCCTAAGCTACGAAAATTACACCCGGGCGGTTCCCTGAGATCGCAGTCTCGCGTCGTCCGCCAACTGTAGGGTTAAAGGGGTCGAAGGGTCAAGGGGAACTGCGGGGACGCGCCGCCACCGGTTCTACAGGCTGCGGCAGTTTACGTCTGCTGGTGCCGAAGGGGGGACTCGAACCCCCACGGGTTTCCCCACCACCCCCTCAAGATGGCGTGTCTGCCAGTTCCACCACTTCGGCACGATTGAGGCGCGGGCGCGGCAGCAACACGGAGGGGACACCGCCGCGGCGCGGATGCTACTTCTTGGGGGCCGGCTGCTGACCCGCCTCCGGCTTCGCCTGGGCGGGAGCCGGCGTCTGCGCGGCTCCCTGGGCGTTCTTCTTTTCGAATTTCCTCGACCTGCTTGTTGATCTGTTCCGGCGTGGGCGGCGCCTGAACGGGTTGAGCGGCCGCGGGGGCCTTAGGCGCCGGAGCCGTGGAGCCCTTGGTGGTGTCCATGATCGAGCGTTCCTGCGTCTTGGTGCCGATCAGCGCGAGCGACAGGCTCGTCACCATGAAGATCACCGCCGCCACGGTCGTGAGTTTGGACAGGAACGAGGCCGGACCGCGGCTGCCGAAAGCGGTCTGGGTTGCTCCGCCTCCGAACGCCCCCGCGAGGTCCGCACCCTTGCCCGATTGCAGCAGGACCACAAGGATGAGGATGATGCAAACGATGACGTGAAGCGCGGTAATCAGATAATAAGTCAGCATGGATTCGATCTGCTTTCCTGGCGCCTAATTGCCGTAGTGGATGATGCGCAGGAAGCTGTTCGCCTCCAGGCACGCACCGCCGACCAGCGCGCCGTCGATGTCCGGCTGCCGCATCAAGTCCGCGATGTTGTCCGGCTTGACGCTGCCGCCATACAGAATACGAACCTGAGTCGCCGCGTCGTTCCCGAACTTTTGAGAGAGCCAACCGCGGATGGCACCGTGCACTTCCTGGGCGATCTCGGGCGAAGCCGTACGCCCCGTGCCGATGGCCCAGACCGGTTCGTAGGCGAGAATGATACGCAACACCATCTGGTGTGTCAAGCCGTCGAGTCCACCCGCAAGTTGTTGACTGATGACGGCATGGTAGTTCCCGGCTTCCCTCTCGGCGAGAGTCTCGCCGACGCAGACGATTGGCTGCAAGCGGGAGCCGAGCAGCGCCTTCACCCGGCGGTTGACCGTCTGGTCGGTCTCGCCGAAGAACTGCCGGCGCTCGGAGTGGCCGACGATGACCATCCCGCAACCGATCTCTTCGAGCATCGGGATGCTGATCTCGCCGGTGAACGCACCCTTCGGCTCCCAGTGGACGTTCTGGGACGCGAGAATCAGTTTGGACCCCTTGATTTCCTCCGCCACCGCGCTCAGGGCAGTGTAAGGGGGGGCCAGAACGACCTGGGAACTCGTTTCGGAACCGGCCCCGTCCCTGATCTCACGGGCAAGGGTCCGGGCCTCGGCGGTGGTCTTGTGCATCTTCCAGTTGCCGGCAAAAACAGGTACTCGCATGGCTCTCCTTTAACGGCCGGGCCGCGGCGGCCAGCCGCGGCCCGGTAGCATGTCCTGCTCGTTACGAATGCGAAGGCGGCGCGCACGGGCCGCAGTTCGGATCAGTCAGTCGCTCCTACTTCTCGGTCAGCGCCGCCACTCCGGGGAGCACCTGACCCGCCAGGAATTCGAGCGACGCGCCGCCGCCCGTCGAGATGTGCGAGATCTTGTCGGCGACTCCGGCCTTGACGACCGCCGCGGCGGAGTCCCCTCCGCCGATGATGGACACCGCCTTGGATTGCGCGACCGCGCGCGCCACCCCGATGGTTCCGGCGGCGAAGGCGTCCTTTTCGAACACACCCATTGGCCCGTTCCACACGATGGTGCGGGCGGTGCTCACGACCCGGGAGTACTCCTCGACCGTCTTGGGACCGATGTCGAGGCCCATTTCCCCGTCTGGGATCTGGTCCGCCGGAACCGTGTGGGCCGCGGCCTCGTTCTCGATGGCCGGGCTGGCCACGGCATCGGTCGGGAGCAGGATCTTGCCGCCGGCACGCCCAAGGAGGTCGCGGGCGAGGTCGAGCTTGTCGGCTTCGCACAGGGAGTTGCCGATGTTCTTTCCCTGGCTCTTCAGGAACGTGAACATCATCGCGCCCCCGATCAGCAGGCGGTCGACCTTGCCGAGCAGGTTCTCGATCACCTCGATCTTGTCGGAGATCTTGGCACCCCCCAGGATCGCGACAAACGGCCGCTCGGGCCGCTCCAGCGCGTCTCCCAGGTAACGCAGTTCCTTCTCCATCAGGAAGCCGGCCGCGGATTTGGCGACGTGGTGAGTGATGCCCTCGGTGGAAGCGTGTGCGCGGTGGGCGCTGCCGAAGGCGTCGTTGACGTACAGGGAGGCCAGCGCCCCCAGCTGGGCCGCAAACTCAGGCTTGTTCTTCTCTTCCTCCGGGTGGAACCGGAGATTCTCGAGCAGGATCACGTCACCAGGCTGCGCCGCCGCAGCCGCAGCTCTCGACCTCCGGCCCGATGCAGTCGGGGACGAACTTCACCGGTTTGCCCAGCAACTGCGAGAGGCGCTCGGCCACAGGCCCGAGGCTGTACTCGGGGTTGGGCTGCCCCTTGGGCCGCCCCAGGTGAGACGCCAGCAACAGGACGGCCCCGTGCTCGATCCCGTATCGGATCGTCGGCAAGGCTTCGCGAATGCGCAGATCGTCACGCACCTGCCCGCCCTTGATAGGAACGTTGAAATCCACCCGCACGAAAATGCGCTTCCCGCGCAAGTCCAAGTCTCGTATCGTCAGTTTAGCCATGTCGGTACAACCCGTCGGAAGAATTGATTGAATGAAGAATCCTGACCATTGAGCCTAACCAATCAGTTTAACCCAAAACCCTGCAATCCCGATAGGATTTTCGGAATGCCGTCGTTCGAAATGCAGACAGAAATAACTCGCCACGGAAAACACGGAAGAACACATCGGCGGCGTGAAGGGGCGGTCTGCAACGGCGGGACGGAGTCCGGTATTATCGAGTCTTCGGGGCCGCTTCTAGGACTGACCCCGAAGACTCGAAGCACGGTCGGCGCGGATTATTCGTAGTCTTCCGGATGTGGTGCCGGCGCCTTCTTTTTCGGTTCGGGCAGCTCGGTGACGAGCGCCTCGGTCGTAATCAGCAGGCCCGCGATCGAGGATGCATTCTGGAGCGCGACGCGCACGACCTTGGTGGGATCGATGATTCCCTGCTCGACGAGGTCGCCGAACTCGCCGGTTTCGGCGTTGTAACCGAAGCTGTCTTTGCCTTCGCGCACCCGGGCGACTGCGACCGAACCTTCCAGGCCCGCGTTGCACACGATCATGCGCAGCGGCTCTTCCAGGGCGGTGCGGACGATTTGGGCCCCGGTCGCCTCGTCGCCGGCCAGGCTGAGGCCGTCAAGCGCCTTCTGGCAACGCAGCAGCGCGACGCCTCCGCCCGGGACGATGCCCTCTTCGATGGCGGCGCGTGTAGCGTGATGGGCATCCTCGACGCGCGCCTTCAGCTCCTTCATCTCGGCTTCCGTCGCAGCCCCGACCCGGATGACGGCGACGCCGCCCGACAGCTTGGCCAGGCGCTCCTGGAGCTTTTCTCGGTCGTAGTCCGAGGTCGTCTCGTCGATCTGCCGCTTGATGGTGCTGATGCGGCCCGCGATGTCCTTCTTTCTGCCGGCGCCCTCGATGATCGTGGTGTTGTCCTTGTCGATCACCACGCTTTTGGCTTTCCCCAGGTCGTTCAGCTGGACGTTTTCGAGCTTCACCCCGAGGTCTTCCGAGAGGAAACGGCCACCCGTCAGGATCGCGATGTCTTCCAGCATCGCCTTGCGGCGGTCGCCGAAACCAGGGGCCTTGACCGCAGCCACCTTCAGGTTGCCGCGCAGCTTGTTCACCACGAGCGTCGCGAGCGCTTCGCCCTCGACCTCTTCTGCGATGATCAGGAGCGACTTCCCTGAACGGGTCACCCTTTCCAGCAGCGGCAACAGGTCGTTCAGAGCCGAGATCTTCTTTTCGTGGATGAGGATGACCGGTTCCTCGAGGACGCACTCCATCCGGTCCTGGTTGGTGACGAAGTATGACGAAAGATAACCGCGGTCGAACTGCATCCCCTCGACGATCTCGAGCTCGGTGTTCATCGACTTCGCTTCTTCGACCGTAACGACGCCGTCGTTGCCGACCTTCTCGATGGCCTCGGCCAGCAGCTGCCCGATTTTCCTGTCGCCGTTGGCCGAGATGGTTGCGACGTTGCCGATGTCCACTTTCCCATGCACCTTCTTGCTGAGGCGCTTGATTTCCTCCACCACCGCCGCAACCGCCAGATCGATACCGCGCTTGAGGGCCATGGGGTTAGCCCCGGCAGCCACGTTTTTCACCCCTTCGCGAAAGACGGCCTGCGCGAGCACCGTAGCCGTCGTGGTGCCGTCGCCTGCGATGTCGGAGGTCTTGCTGGCCACCTCGCGGACCATCCGCGCCCCGACATCCTCGTTCTTGTCTTTCAGTTCGATCTCCTTCGCCACAGTAACGCCGTCCTTGGTGACCAGCGGTGAACCGAACTTCTTTGACAACATCACGTTGCGGCCCCGAGGCCCCAGCGTGACCTTAACGGTGTCCGCGAGAACGTTCACGCCGCGCAGGATTCGGGCGCGCGCATCGTCGCTGTACCTGAGCTGTTTTCCTGGCATATGTCTACCCTCCTCCGAATCGAAACGCGCTTATTTAATATCTGCGCGCCTGTGTGTCAAGTGTCAAAAACCGGAAGCGGAAGCCGGAAGGCGGCTCCCGGCTCCCGGCTTCCGTTTGTGCTAGCCCTTGATGACGCCGACGGGTCGGAGTCGCGCGACTTTCCGGCTGATCCCCGCGGAGACGACGGCGTCCACCACGTCGTGGATGTCTTTGTAGGCTTCGGGCATTTCTTCCGCGACGGTCCGGCGGCCCGATGCCATCAGGGTCACCCCTCGTTCTTTCATTTCGCCAAACAGGTCTCGTCCGCGTGCGTGCTTCAGCGCCTGGGTGCGGCTCTGGACGCGCCCGGCGCCGTGGCAGCTGCTGCCGAAAGTCTCCTGCATGGCGCGTGCGGTTCCGGCGAGGACATAGGAACCGGTTCCCATGTCGCCCGGGATGAGCACGGGTTGGCCCGTTTCGCGGTACGCTGCCGGGATCTGGGGAGATCCGGGCCCGAATGCTCGGGTCGCCCCCTTGCGGTGGACGCACACGAGCTGCTCGGTCCCGTCGATCGTGTGCCGTTCGAATTTCGCGATGTTGTGGCACACGTCGTAGACCAGCCCGAATCCCAACGTGCGCGGGTTTGTGTCGAGCGCCTCGAGCATGGCGCGCTCGGCCAGCCCCATCATGACCTGACGGTTGGCCCATGCGTAATTTGCGGCGCAGGACATCGCGGCGAGATAGCGGCGTCCCTCGTCGGAGTCGAGGGGGGCACATGCGAGCTGACGGTCGGGGACTTCGATGCCATACTTGCGCATGGCCTGCGCCACGACGCCGAGGTAATCGTCGCACACCTGGTACCCGAGCCCGCGGGAGCCGGAGTGGATGAAAACGGCAACCTGGCCTTCGCGCAGCCCGAACGCGTCCGCCACCGCGGGGTCGAAAATTTCCTCTACGACGTCTATTTCCAGGAAGTGATTGCCACTGCCCAGGGTGCCGACTTGTGTAGAACCGCGCTCCCTGGCCCGATCGCTCACCTGATCGCAGTCCGCACCCTCGAGGCAGCCCCCTTCTTCGGTATTCTCGAGGTCCTGGGCATTTCCGAACCCGCGTCCGACCGCCCATCGGGCGCCGTTTTCGAGCACGTCGCGCTGCTCAGAGCGCGACAGCCTGCTCACCGCCCCGGATGAGCCGACGCCAGCCGGAACGGCCCGGTACAGCGCCGTGACGATTTCTTTCATCTTCGGCTGTATATCGTGGAGGACCAGACCGGTCCTGATCAGTCGGACCCCTCAATTAATGTCGTAGCCGACCCCTCCCGGAGAGATGACGCCGTCTTGCGCGCTCATGGCGGCCACGCCGCCGATGGGAAAGCCATATCCCCAGTGGATATCGGGCATCGCGATGGAGTACTTCACGATGCCGGGGAGGTGGGCAACATTGCGGACCTGCTGCACGCTCTCGTCGCTCTTTGGGTCGGCAAGCAGCTTCCGGGTGGCGTAGATCCTCCCGGGAACGCGCATGCCGCCGGTCTTGGGAATCTCCCAGAGGTAATCATGTATCTTCCGAATATCCATGGTTCGACTCCTGACAGGGAGTGGGCCGCGGCGGCCCTCGCATCCTGCCTCTCCCGGCCGCTCATCCCGCCCACCTGTTCAAATGTCCAGTATAACGGTCGCCCGCCATTCCCCGTCCACTTCCCCGACCTGGAGCTTGTGGTAGGTTACCGCCTTGACCTCTTGATATTCGCAGCCGGAGGCTTCCTCCCACGTCACGGCGAGCGGGACCGCGCGCAGCAAAGCGGGGCCGATCTCCATGGGTGAGGCGTCGACGAAGTACGCGTGCCGGAGGTGGAAGAGGCAGAGCAGTTCCTGGAGCCAGCGTACGAGGAGTTCCTCCCGGTCGGCGGCCTCGATGAACACGGGAGCGCAGGCGCAAGGGGCCCCGGCGGGGACGGGCCCGATCCACTCCATAAGGGCGCGGCCGGCCGCGGTGAAGAGCGCCTCGAGCGAGCATGCCCGGACCCGGATCCCCACGTCGGCGGCGTGATCGAAGAAAGAGTAAGTGGCGGCGCCGTCTCCCATGCAGGCATTGTACATTTCCGCGGGCGGGAGACCACGTCCAGATATCGTTTTATCGCCGGCCCGTCTGCTGGTACCTTAAGGGCCGTGACTACTCGCGCAATCACAGCCATGCTCCTGGTTTTTGCCGCTGCGGCGGCATCCGGTCGCGTGGGGCAGGCGCAACAGGACCCGCTAAAGCTCAAGACGGTGCCGCCGGCAGAGCGCGTTCGAACTGAAATCCCGTACCGCGACGGCACAGTCGTACTGGTGTCCGACTTCCAGGAGCGGACCTCCAAGACGCGCTACCGCGCGCAGGGGAGCGTCGAGATTGCGTTCCAGGACATACGCATCACCTGCGACGAGGCGGAGTACGACGAGGAGACGCAGCAGGGGGAAACCCACGGGCAGACACGCTTCAGCCAGAACGCCCAGTGGCTCACCTGTTCTCGGGCGGAATTCGATTTCGGCAAGCAGACGGGGGTCTTTTACGACGCCAGCGGCTTCACGGACCGGGAGTTCCTCGTGCGTGGCAGCACTGTCCTGAAGACGGGCAAGGACAGGTACGTCGTGCGGGATGGTGCGATTACGGCCTGCCCGGAGCGGCGTCCGAAGTGGTCGTTCGGCACCTCCAGCGCACGCGTGCGGGTCGACCACACGGCGAGACTCAGGAACATGGTGTTCAGGATCAAAGGCGTTCCGGTCCTGTACCTGCCTTACCTGATCGTCCCTATGGAGGAGAAGAAGCGCAGTTCGGGGTTCATCCCCTTCCACACGGGCACCTCCACGTCGAAAGGGCGGCTCTTCAGCCAGGGGTATTACCAGACGCTGGGGCGCAGCGCCGACGCCACCCTGTATGCGGACTACTTCACGCTGCGGGGACTGGCCGTCGGGGGCATCCTGCGGGCACGGCCCAATCCCCGGACCCGGCTGTTTCTGCAGGCGTATGGTATCCGCGACCGGCTGGATCAGGGTGGCGCGCTGGTGATCGCCGACGGCGAGAGCCAGTTCGAGAACGGGTTCCGCGCCGTGGCCCGGGTGAACATCACGACGAATTTCCGCTTCCGCCAGGCCTTCGCCGACACCTTCCGGTCCGCGACGATCCCGCAGGAGAACTCGGTCCTGTTTCTGACACGCAATCACGGCAGCCTTTCCACCAACTTCCTGTTTCAGCGGCACGAGGTGCTGTTCCCGGGCCGTTCGCTCGTGATGCGCAAGTCTCCTTCCATCGAGTTCTTCTCGCTCGGGACACCCGCCGGGAAGCTGCCGCTGTTGTTCTTCCTCCGGGCATCGGCCGACGCCGTCTCGAGAATCGACAGCCGGATGGAGACACCGAAGATGGTGCAGCGGCTCGACCTGCACCCGCGGCTGGAAGTACGGCTGCCGGCGTTTGCCGGGTTCTCGCTCGTCCCCACGGCCGGGGTGCGGGAAACCTTCTACAGCGCCAGGATCGCGGACGAGGTCTCGTCCGAAGTTATCCCGCGCAGGCTGGAGCGCCGCTATGCGGAATTCGAGCTCGACCTGCGCACCCCGACAATCGAAAGGGACTTCGGCACCGGCGAAGGACGCCTGCGGCACGTCCTGGAACCGATGGTGACCTACCGCCGTATCTCCGGCATCGACAACCTCAGGGAGATCGTGCGGTTCGACGAGGAAGACGCGTTTGCCGACACCAACGAGGTGGAGTACGGCGTCGTAAACCGCATCTTCCGGAAACGCGACCTCAAGCAGGGCGGCAGCCAGGATTACGAGCTGCTGTCGTTTGCCCTGGCCCAGAAGTATTTCTTCGATCCCTCCTTCGGCGGGGCGTTCCGTCAGGGGGACTCCAACCAGTTCTACCCGCTGAATACCCTCACCGGTTTCTCGCTGACGGGGATCCAGAGAAACCTCGCGCCAACGAGCATGATACTCAGGGTCAACCCACTGAGAGGCATTTCCTACGACGTGCGTTCCGACTTCGACAGCCGGCTGCAGAGTTTTCGCGACGCCAGCGTCTCGGCGCTGTGGCAGCAGGAAAAGGTGTTCGTGGCGGGCACCTACTTCCTCACCCGCGCTCTGGAGCCCGGGATGCTGGAGAGCAACCACGTCCAGGGGCAGGCGGGATACGGGTCGATGTTGCGGGGTTTTTCGGGAAGCGTAACCCTCAGCTATAATATCCAGTCCAAGCAACTGCTGAACAGTCACACCCGGATGAGCTACATGTGGGACTGTTGCGGCCTCGCCATGGAATTCCAGCAGTTCGATCTGGGGCTCCGGACCGAGAGCCGGTTCAGCTTTTCCTTCACGCTCAAAGGCATCGGGAGTTTCGGCAACCTGAAGCGACCCGAGAGCCTGTTCTGAAGAAGCGCCAGCGAGTGAGTGTCGCGACCATGGTTACGGTCTACCTGTCGGCGGGATCAAACCTCGGGGACCGGAAAGCCTATCTCCGGCGTGGTCTCGAGTTCCTGAGCGCCTCGGACGTCGTGCCATCCCGGCGCTCGTCCACATTCGAAACGGAACCTGTCGGCTACCTCGACCAGCCGTGGTTCCTGAACCTTGTGGTCGAGGCCCGCACCGACCTCCCGCCGGAAGCAGTGCTGCGTGCCTGCCTCTCGGCCGAGCGTGCCGAAGGGCGGACGCGTGATTTCCGCAACGCGCCACGAACGCTCGACCTGGACATCCTGCTGTACGGGGATGTCGTGCTCGACACCCCAGGCCTGACCCTCCCGCACAAAAGGCTCCCTGAGCGCCGGTTCGTTCTGGAGCCGCTGGCGCAGCTGGCGCCCGAGTTGATACACCCAGTCTTGAAACTCAGCATCCGGTCCCTGCTGGCGTGTTGCCCCGACCGGTCCACGGTACGCCCCTATCACCCCGGAGAGCGCCGCTGATGCAATCGTACATCGCCATCGAAGGCCCCATAGGGGTCGGCAAGACGTCCCTCGCCGAGTCGTTCCGCAGGGACATGAGCGCCGAAGTCGTGCTGGATGTCTTCGACAACCCTTTTCTGGCGGATTTCTACCGCGACCGACCGGCGGCGGCCTTCAAAACCCAGATGTTTTTCCTGGCAACCCGCTTCCAGCAGCAGGACGCCCTGCGCAAAGCGGCGCCCAGCGGGCCGATCCGGGTGAGCGACTACTTGTTCGCACGTGACAAGATATTCGCGTACCTGAACCTCGACGACCACGAGATCCTGGTGTACGACAGGCTGTTCGCGGCCCTCAGCCCTTACGCTCCCGTGCCGGATCTCGTGGTTTACCTGAACGCCCCGCGCGAAGTCCTGCTCGAACGCGTGCGGCGCCGGAATGTGCAGTTCGAAGCGAAGATCTCCGAAGATTACGTCGATGACCTGATCCGCGCCTACGACCACTTCTTCTTCCACTACCGGGACACACCCCTGTTGATCGTTAACACCACCGAGATAGACTTCGTGGAAAACGCCGAAGACCTGCGCGCCCTCCAGCAACGCATCACCGCGGGCACCGTGAGGGGCGTCGAGTATTACCACCCCATCCGCAAACGTCGCCGCGGCTGATGGGGAGCGCAAGCCGGGATCCCGCCTAGTTACTTTAAAATCAGTGGCTTTTCCGCTATGATGTTTCACTCATGGAGATAGTCAATCGCGTCTCGCGGATGTCTTCGATAGCCACGAAGGTCATCGCTGGAGATGTCAAGATCGGGCTCGTCTCCACTATGGGGGCCATCCACCCCGGCCACCTCAGCCTGATCCAGACCGCGCGCAAGATGACCGACCTGGTGGTGGTCTCCATCTTCGTCAACCGCCTCCAGTTTCTCGGCAGCGAGGAATACCAGAACTACCCCCGGGACATAACCAAGGACGTGGACCTGCTGCGGCAGGAAGAGGTGGACTACATCTTCACACCGCCCGAAGAGGAAATGTACCCGGAGGATTTCTCGTCTTACGTCGAGGTCGAGAACTTCGGCACGAAGCTGCCGATCCTGCACCGCAGCACCTATTTTCGCGGCATGACGACCAGCGTGCTCAAGATGATCAACATTGTGAAGCCGGCGTTTATCTTCTTCGGGCAGAAGGATGGACTGCAAGGCGCAATCCTGAGGAAGATGATCCGGGATTTAAACATCAACACCGAGGTGGTGGTCACGCCGGTGGTCCGCGACGCCTCAGGTCTGGCGTATGCCGCGCGCAACTATTTCCTGATGCCGAATCAGAGGATGTCGGCGGCGATAATTCACCGGGCGTTGCAGGCCGCCGACGCGGTCATCAGCGCGGGCGAGACCCAGGTCAAGAAGATCGTGCGGGAGATTGCGGCTGTCATCGAGTCCGAACCCGAAGCAACGCTGGAATATGCCGTCGTTGCCGACCCGGAAACGCTGGAACCCCTCAACAAGCTCGAGGGGGGAGCCCTGATCGCGGTGGGGGCGAAGATCGGCAACACCTCGCTGAACGACTCCCTCCTGCTCGAAAAACCTGCCAAGTAGCTGATTTGCGGATGGTTACCCCGTTGCATGCGAGCGGAACTGTGATATCTTGATGAGAAGAAAATTTCAGTCCTTGAGCTTCCGCACTAAAGTGGGGCAGCTCGGGGGCGATAAGTACAGAGGAGGATGAAGCTTGTTGTCCCGCCGCCTGCGAACGTCGCTTGCACTTGTTATTACCTTTTCGGCTTTCCTGCTCCCCGATCTTCACCGTTCAGCTACACGCGGGTTCGCTCGAGACAATCCAAACAAAGGTTGCCCAGTTTTCAAGGCGGCCCGGCGTCCGCTCGGCCGACTGGGGCATTGAAATCATCGATCCTGCGAGCAAGGACGTTCTGTTGTCCGTAAATGCGGACAAGACCTTCCTGCCGGCTTCGGTTCTGAAGGTGGTGACGACGGCGGCGGCGCTCGAAAAGCTCGGACCCGACTTCCGTTTTCGGACCGGGGTCTACACCAACGGGAGCGTATCACCCGACGGGACCGTTAATGGCGACATCATCCTCGTCGGGAAGAGGGGATCCGAATCTCGTGGACCCCTACGGCGACCTGCTCGAGAAGCCGGCCATGCAGGAACTGGCGGAGAAACTGCAGGGCCTGGGCATCCGCAAAGTGACCGGCAACGTCATCGGGGACGACAGTTACTTCGAGTTCACCACCCACGGCAAGGGATGGACGGCCCAGGACCTGAAAACGGTGTACGGGGCTCCTATCAACGCGCTGAGCATCAACAACAACGTGTTTTGGGTGCACGCGCGTCCCACGCGGTCCCGCCAGCTCGTCGCGGTCTCGGTGGAGCCGCGGACGTCGTATCTTCGGATTCGCAACCTTGCGACGACCGGCGGCCGGCGCAGCCGGCGCACGTTGTTTGCCCGGGTGATCCCGGGGACCCGAACGCTGGTGGTTACCGGTGTGCTCCCGGCGTCTTCGGGGTACAGCCAGTACCTCCTGCTCGAAAAACCAGCCGAAGCGACCGCCTGTCCTGCTTAAGGAAGACCTTGAGCGCCAAGGGATACGCGTCGAGGGCTCGATCGACACCCTTCACCACGGGGAAATCGCCCCCTCGGCACGACTCGGCTGGAAGCTGCTGGCGGAGCACCAGTCGCCGCCGCTCGTGCGGGCGCTCGAGATCATCAACAAGCGCAGCCAGAACCTGCACGCCGAGATGCTGCTGCGCACCCTCGGGGCCGAGTTCGGGCACGCCGGCACCGACGGGGCGGGCCTCCAGGTGGTCAGGGCTTTTCTGGTCGAGTCCGGCATACACAGCGGGCAGCTGAGCCTGAACGACGGCTGCGGTCTGTCGCGCGACAACCTTGTGACGCCGCGCTTCCAGACGTCCCTCCTGCTGTACCTGTCGACGCGTCCCTACTTCGACCTGTTCCTGAACACGCTGGCCGTGAGCGGAACCGACGGCACGCTGCGCCACCGTCTCGGTTCGCCGCAGATGCGTGGGGTAATCCATGCCAAGACCGGGACTTTGAACGGCGTGTCGAACCTGTCCGGCTACATGACGACCAAGTCGGGCCGCAGCCTTGTGTTCAGCATTTTTGCGAACAACGTCCGCGCCTCGATGGCCCGCGTGCGCAAGACCATCGACGAAATCTGTTCGCTCTTCGTCAACCTCTACTGAGATGAGTATCCGGGTTCTTTTTTTTGCCACCCTCGCGGATGCTGCCGGCCGGGCCGAGTTGGACCTCGACGGCTCCGGGTGCGCCAACGTCGGCGCATTGTTCGCGCGGCTGGCCAGGGAGTTTCCCCGCCTTGAAACCCATCGTCACACGGCACTGTGCGCGCTCAACTCGGAGTTTGCGCGACCCGAATCTCCCGTGAGCGACGGCGACGAGGTGGCCTTCTTCCCCCCGGTGAGCGGAGGGTAGATGTTTCGCCTGGTGCGGGAACCTGTGGACGTCGCGGCGCTCCGCGATAGCCTGCTCCGCCCGGAAGACGGTGCCGTGACCGTGTTCGAGGGGGTAGTCCGGAACCACGCGCGCGGGAAACAGGTGCTGTATCTCGAGTACCACGCTTACGAATCGATGGCGCTGCGGCAGATGGAGCAGATCGCCTGCGAGGCTAGAAAGCGCTTCGATATCCGCGACATCGGAGTGGTGCACCGCTTGGGCAGGCTGGAGCACGGCGAGTGCAGCGTGGCGATCGTCGTGGTCTCGGCACATCGCGGGCCGGCGTTCGAAGCGTGCCGATTCGCCATCGACACCCTCAAAAAAACGGTTCCGATCTGGAAAAAGGAGTTCTACGAGGACGGCGAGGTCTGGATCGAGGGCTCTGCTTAAGAGGCCGCGAAAAGCAACAGCAACAACTCGCCACGGAATCCCAATCCTTCCTTCCGTGTCCTCCGGTCTTCTTCCGTGTCTTCCGTGTCGAGTTTTTTTGCCTGTGCCCCCCTCAAAAACCACTCCCCCTACAACTCGTGCCGGTGTTCGAGCGCCTTGGACATGGTCACCTCGTCGGCAAACTCGAGGTCGCTTCCCACCGGGACTCCCAGGGCGATCCGGCTCACCTTCACCCCGATCGGTTTAAGCAGGCGGGCAAGATAAATCGCGGTCGCCTCCCCTTCGACGTTCGGGTTCGTGGCCAGGATGATCTCCCGCACGTTTCCTTCCCGCAGTCTCTCCAGCAGGTTCTTCAGCCTGAGTTCCTCGGGGCCAATGCCGTTGATCGGGGAAAGGGCGCCGTGCAGCACGTGATACTGCCCGCGGTATTCCCGGGTCCTTTCGATCGAGAGGATGTCGTGCGGCTCTTCGACAACGCAAATCGTCTCCGGGGAGCGTGATGGACTGCTGCAATAGCCGCAGGGATCTCGATCGGCGAAGTTGTTGCAGCGTGAGCAGTACCGGATCTTGTCCTTGACCTCGATGATGGCGCGGCTCAGGCTTTCGGCATCCTCCCTGGGCCGGCGCAGGATCGAGTAGGCGAGACGCTGGGCAGTCTTCGAGCCGATCCCGGGGAGCTTGCGAAACTGCTCGATGAGCCTTTCGATCGGCTCGGCGTAGTCGCTCATTGATCGATTTTTTCAGCCTTGACGGGTCCGGGGAACACTTCGAGAAACGACTGGACGACGGGTTCCCGCCTGGCCCGCTCCAGCGGATCGTCGGAGACCCTGGCGGAAGTTTCGGCGGGCGTTGAAGGTAGTGGCGCCTGCCCGGGGTCGGCGGGCTCCGCCTGGAATACGATGCGGACCGGGCGGCCGGCGACCGCCGACGCGGCTTGCGACAGCAGGAGTTCGTTGTCCCGAATCTGCCTCCGCAGGAATTCGTTCAGCCCCTGGAGGTCGAGGGTGACCTCGGCGTCGCGCAGTTCCGCGCCGGGGAGCAACTGCAGGGTGGTCTCCAGGGCGGGCCGCTGGACTGCGGCTGCGATCTTCAGGAGAAGGTCGCGCCCGGACCCCGGCCCAGCCGGCCGCTCGTTATTGAGTGGAGCAGGCTCCCTGACCGGCTCCGGCGTCTCGCGGAGCGGGGCGGCGGCGGGGGTGTGCGGGTGCACAGCTGCGGGAGGAGCGCCCTGTGTGCGTTCCGGCTCCCGCCGGGGCGCGGGTGGGGGCTGCGGGCCGGGGTTGCCGGCACCCTGCGGCGGCTCGCCCCTCACGAGGCGGCTGAAGTCGGCGATGAGGTCCTCTAGGGACTTCAGCTTCGGGAGCTGCGCGACCTCCATCAAACCCATTTCGAGCTGGAACCTCGCCTGGGTCGCGTACTTGAGCTCCGTCTCGACCTTGAGCAGCGCGTCGAAGGTTCGGAGGAGTTCTTCGCGGGAGAAGAGCTCCGACTGCGCCCTGGCGTCCGCGATTTGTCCCTCCGGCATCCCGATTATGGAAGGCTCGGTGACGCCGCTCCGCAAGACCATCAGGTTGCGAAAATGCGACAGCAGGCGGCGGCAGAAGTTCTGCAAGTCCTGGCCGTTCTCCACGAGCGATGCGATCAGGTCGAGGATCGCCCCGGCGTCGCTGGCCGCGACTGCGCGCGCGGCCTTGCCCAGCACGGCCGGCTCTACGAGACCCAGCAGCATGGTGGCGTCCTCGTCGCGCACCGTGTCGCCGCTGAAGGCGATCACCTGGTCGAGGGCCGACATGGCGTCGCGCATGCTGCCGCCCGAGGCGTAGGCCACCTGTTCGAGCGCGGCGCTGCTGATCCTGATGTTCTCGGCCGCGGCGATGGTTCGCAGCCGCTCGAGTATCAGGGGGATCGGGATGAGCTTGAAACTGTACTGCTGGCAGCGCGAGATGATCGTCGCGGGAATCTTGTGGTATTCGGTGGTAGCCAGGATGAAAACGACGCGCGGCGGCGGCTCTTCGAGCGTCTTCAGCAGTGCATTGAACGCCGCGTTGCTGAGCATGTGCACTTCGTCGATGATGAAAATCTTGTTGCGGTCGCGAGCGGGGTTGTACTGCACCTGTTCGATGAGGTTCCGGACGTTCTCGACGCCGGTGTTGGACGCCGCGTCGATCTCGAGCACGTCGAGACAGTTGCCGGCCGCGATCTCGGTGCAGGCGACGCACTCCCCACACGGTTCGGCCGGCTTGCCGGCGTGACAGTTCAATGCCTTGGCGAGAACCCGGGCGCTCGTCGTCTTGCCGCTCCCGCGCGGGCCCGAGAAGAGAAACGCGTGCGCGAGACGCCCTCCCTCCAGGGCGTTCATCAACGTGCGCGAGACGTGGTCCTGACCCACCAACTCATGGAAATTCTGCGGCCGGTATTTGCGGGCAAGTACTTGATATTGCATATAAAAATAGATCGGGCCTCGGGAAACCTGCGGCACATATAACATGCCTCTTAATGCTGCTTCCTTCCGGACCTGACATGGTTCGAGGGTTATATTGCACAGGGCCCGAGGCCCGCAATCATCTTACGGCATCCCCTCCGGCGACACAAGGGCTATGGAATGCGGCGGCGGCGCCGAGGCGCCGCGCTCCGTCAGAGGTCGATGGCCACGACTTCGTGAACGAGCACCGAAGGAACCGTCAACTCCAGATAGCCGCCTGTCTCCCTGGCAGCAGGGGTTCCCCCGGCGACGAGCAACTGCACCCTGGTCGGCTTGCGCCCCTCCGGCAGCCGCACCCGCACGCGCTGCTCTCCGACCGGAATGAACTCGCGGAACGGCCCCTTCATCATCATGGGGTTTGTCAGGTTCACCAGGTGAACGGTCATCGAGTTTTTTTGACGCCATGCGGTTACATCGAGGACCCCGGGGCCGGAAACGGTCACGGGCGGTTGCTCGCGGGCCGCCCACCGGACTGCGTTGCACAGGATCTTGCCGTGATCGACGCACATCACCTCCCAGAACGTCCTGTCGACGTCCCACGGGAAGTACACCACTCGACCGTTCCCGCTGTCATTGAGGAAAACCCCAGGTATGTCAGTCTGTTCCGTGCGCGGGTAGACTTCCTCCATGGGGAGATCGGGGTATGAAGGGATCAGGGTCAATGGCGGGTTGGGTGGCGTCTGCAAGGGCTCGACATCCACCCGATAGACGCCGTTTATGATGCGCTCGGCATCCTCGAGGCCCGCGAGCACGGGGTGGTGCTGTCCGCCCACCGGATCTCTCTCCAAACGAAGATAGGAATTCTGCATCGGGCCTTCCACCCGGCCGCCGAAGCGCACCCCGAAGAGACTGGCCAGCCCGAAATCGCCCCGGCGGTTCCCCCACTCGTCGTAGAGCGACGTCTCGTAGGTCGCCACTATGTTTCCACCCGCGTCGACATAGGCACGCAGCTGGTCGCATTGCGCGTCGGAGAGGGCGGCGATGTTGGGGAGGACGAGAGCCTTGAACCTGCCGACGTGCTCTGGATCCAGTAGCCGGTCGTGAACCATCTCAAACGGGATCCGCCCTTCCACCAGGGCGTGGTAGTAACCGAGCGTGTGGTCTTCGACCTTCGCTCCGGCGCGGGTGCCGCCGTAAAACGTTGCGGTCTGTTGCGAATACACGAGCGCGACCGTCGCCATCGGTTCTTCGTTGCGCAGGTAGCGCTCGGAGCGGTAATGCCAGCCATAGATGTCTTCGACGACTTTCAGCCACCGCCGGTCGTGCAGGGTGCCGGAGAACTTGGTGAACCAGGGGCGCAAGCCGTTTGCGATGCCGTCGGCAACCCAGATCCGGATCTCCGCTTCGCTTTGGACCGAGTCCTTCCAGCGGTACGGCTCTTCCACCCCAATGCTGAAAATGCCCACCACGGGTTTCCGCCCCAGGGCGGCGCGGTATTCCTTGCCGTTTTTGCCGTTCGCCCAGGGGGGCGCCACGCCCGCGCCGCGCCTGCCTGTCGGCGAAAAGGGTCGGGGCCAGTGCGCCGATGGTCTTCATGTCGAGCGGGCTGAGGGCGCCGCCGCCGGCGTTGGCGATGAAGCATGCGCCCGGTTTGATTTTGCGGATCTCGGCGTCCCAGAGCCGCCACAGTTCGAACAGCCGCTGCTCACTCCACAGGATGTACGCCCGCCGGGCGGGATCCCGGGGATCGGATGTGCGGGGCAGCTCGAGGCCCGCAGCGGCGCGGAAGTTGGCTCGGCAGTGTTCGCAGTAGCACATGCCCGAACCGCTCCAGCGATTGCTGAAGATGCCATCGACGCCGTAGCGTGCCACGATCTCGCGGGTGACGCGGGTCATGAAATCGAAGTTGTAGGGCCCGAGCGCGCAGGTCACCCACAGGCCGGGGGTTGCCCAGTGCCGCCGCCGGTTCCCGTCGGCGTCCACGGCGATCCAGTCCGGGTGGGCATCGCACACGTCCTGGTGCGCGGCATGGGGATCGGTCCGCGCCACCACGACCATACCCATCCTGCGGCATCCCGAGACCAGGTCGCCGAACGGGTCGCTCCCCTTCATCCAGAGGCTGCGGTGGTGCAGCGGCACCTCGGTCGGGTAATAGGCAACGCAGCCGCCCGCGCTGAGGCAGGCAGCGTCCGCATGCACTCGCTTGAAGTAATCGAGCCACCACTGGAGATCGTAACGCCCCGGGTCGTTTTCGACCAGGGTGAGCTGCGCCCAACGCATGGGCCGGTCAAACCATGGATCGGTCTGCACGGCGGCGGCACCCGATCGACCGGCCTCGCACCAACGAATGCGGCTGCGGTCGAAGAACGCAGAAAATCCCTGCGGGAAAAAGGGCTTGGGGACATGGCGACTCCTGGCCGGGTAGCATCCCGGGCGATCGCATACTACACTGCCGGCTGCGAACTCCTGAACGCCTGTCGACCGACGGCCCGGACTTTTGTCGAAACCTAACGATTTTTACCGTAAGAAACCGAAGGGGTCAGGCGTAGTATATTTTGGCGTCGTTTGACCGCTACTAATAATGCTGTATTCAAAATGGGAATCATGAGAACACGATCGAGTTCCAGGGCGAGCCAGCGCCTAACCTGGTGGATAATGGCCACTTCCCTGCTATTCGTCCTGCTGGCGGGAGGGTGTTCCCAGGGTGAGGCTCCCGGCAAGAAGAGCAAGGGGAGGCCGGGGGCGCCGGGCGCACCAGGCGCGGGGCGGCCGCCCGTCCAGGTGCAGGTGGCCACGGTGCAACGGATCTCCATGCAGCGGCAGGTCGATCTCGCGGGTACCCTGATCTCTCCCGACAGCGCCAGGGTCAGCAGCGAGGTCGCGGGCGTCGTGCGTGAAATCCTGGTCGAGATGGGCCAGGACGTCCGGCCGGGACAGGTCCTGGTCCGGCTGGACCCGAGGGAACTGCAACTCGCGCTGACCCAGGCGGAGGGGAACCTCCACCAGACGGAGGCGCAGCTCGGGATCGACGGCGTGAACGTCAAGGAGCCCCCCGCCGGACGAGCAGATCGCGGTGGTGCGGACGGCGGCGGCCAACCGCGACGACGCAAGGGCCCAGCTGGCGCGCGCCGAACGCCTGATCAAACAGCACCTCCTGGCGCAAGCCGACCTGGAAACGGCGGTCACCCGTGTCAAGGTCACGGAGGCCGCCTACCAGACCGCCCTGGAGACCGTGCAGAGTCTGAAAGCCACCCTGAAGCAGCGCCGCGCCGCGGTGGAGCTGGCTCAGAAGAAACTGGCCGACGCAGCGATCCGGGCGCCGGTGGCCGGTTCGATATCGGAGCGGCTGGTGCAGCCCGGCGAGTTCATTCGCGAGAACACCCCGGTCATCAACATGGTCCAGATGCACCCGCTCAAGCTCAAGACTGCGGTGCAGGAACGGTATGCCGCGCCTCATCCGGCCGGGTCTGGCGGTCAAGTTCCAGGTCGAGTCTTTCCCGGGCGAAACCTTCACCGGCAAGGTGGGATTCGTCAGCCCGGCCGTGGACCAGGCGACGCGGACGTTCACGGTCGAAGTGCTCGTCGAAAACCTGCAGCGACGGCTGAAACCGGGATTCTTCGCCAAAGGCGCGATCGACACCATACTCGACCAGAATGTAATGGCGGTCCCGGAAGACGCGGTGTCGGTCCTGGCCGGCGTCTCGACCGTTTACGTCATCGAAGCAGGCAAGGTCCGGCAGCAGATCGTGGGAATCGGCGCCCGCCAGGGGAACCTGCTCGAGATCACGAGTGGCCTCAAGGGAGACGAGCAAACTGGCGGCCAGCAATCTCTCGCAGCTGGCCACCGGGGTGCAGGTGAGCACCGGGGCCGTCGATGCCACGGCCTCGCCCGGTCCCGGGCGGCAGGGGCGCGAGCGGCGCGCCGATGAAGGAGTCCGGCCATGAGTCTGGCAGACATCAGCATAAGACGACCCGTATTCGCCTTCATGATGACCGCGGCACTGGTCGTGCTCGGCCTGTTCTCGTACCGGGAGCTTGGACTCGACCTGATGCCCAAGACCGACTACCCGGTCGTGACCGTGCGCACTAGCCTGCCCGGGGCCAGCGCCGAAGAAATCGAAACGCAGATCACCAAGCCGGTCGAGGAAGCCGTCAATACCATCGCCGGCATCGACGAACTGCGGGCGAGTTCGGACCAGGGGCAGTCGCACTGCTTCATCACGTTCGTCCTCGAAAAGAGACATCGAAACCGCAGTCCAGGACGTGCGCGACAAGGTAGCGACCATCGTCGCCCGCTTCCCGCGGGACACGTTGCCCCCGGTCATCCAGAAGATCGACCCCGACGCCGCCCCGATTCTGACCATCGTGATCTCCGGCGAGCGTTCGCAGAAGGAAATCACCACCATCGTCGACAAGCAGATCAAGCAGGTCCTCGAGACCGTAAAGGACGTGGGCGAGGTGTTGTTCCTGGGCGAGCGCCGGCGGGAGATCCAGCTCCTGCTGAACGCGGATCGGCTGAACGCCTACGGGTTGACGGTCGACCAGGTCCGGCAGGCGGTGCAGAGGCAGAACGTCGAAGTCCCAGGCGGTTCGTTCATCGCCGGGCCGACCGAGATCGCCCTGCGGACAATGGGACGCATCCACGACACCGTCGATTTCAATCGCATCATAATCGCCTACCGGGACGGTTCGACGATCACGTTCGGCGACATCGGGCGCGTGCTCGACACGGTCGAGGAGGTCCGCGGCCTTTCAAGACTCGATGGCAATCCCGCCGTCTCTCTGATGATCCGAAAACAGTCGGGCACCAACACCGTCACCGTCGTCGACGCCGTTATGGCCCGACTCGATCGGTTGAAAGACAACGCCTGCCGTCGGACATCCGAATACAGACCACCCGCGACCAGTCCCGCTTTATCCGCCGTTCGGTTCAGGATATCCAGCACCACTTGGTGCTGGGTGGACTCCTGGCCAGCCTCGTGGTCTTCCTTTTCATGCGGAACCTCCGGACCACGATCATCGCCGCACTGGCCATCCCGGCGTCGATTATCGGGACCTTCACATTTATGAAGGCGTTCGGTTTCACGCTCAACAACATGACCATGCTGGCGTTATCGCTGGCGACGGGGATCGTGATCGACGACGCCATCGTGGTGCTGGAAAACATATTCCGTTACATCGAGGAGAAGGGCGTTGCTCCCAGGGAGGCGGCCGGAAAGGCGACAAACGAAATCGGCCTCGCGGTGATGGCGACGACGTTTTCGCTCGTCGTCATCTTCCTTCCGGTCGCGTTCATGACCGGCCAGGTGGGTCGCTATTTCTTCAGCTTCGGCATTGCCTCCGCGGCCGCGATCCTGATCTCGATGTTCATCTCGTTTACCCTGACGCCCGCACTCTGCTCGATCTGGCTGCGTCCCTCCGATGCGGGAGGGCACAAGAAGTCCTCAAAATCGCGCGGCTTCTACGCGTTTATCGACCGCACCTACGGCCACATGCTGGTGTGGAGCCTGCGCCACAGGCTTGTCATGGTCATTGTCGCCCTGGCGGTCGTCCTTTCCGCCTGGGTGCTTTTCCCGCGCGTCGGCAGGGAACTGGTGCCAGACGACGACCAGAGTGAGTTCAGCGTGAACGTCCGGCTTCCGAAAGGGACCAGCTTTCAGCGCACGGAGGAGTACTGCGCCGACATCGAGAAAGACCTGCGCAGTCTGCCCGAGGTCCAGACCGTCCTGGCCAGTGTCTATGCCGGGTCGGCCAATTACTACCTGGGTCTGACGCCGCTCGAGAATCGCAAGATTTCACAGCAGGAGTTGATGCGGCGCGCCCGAGTCTTCCTGCGGAAGTACCCCGGCGCGCGGATCGGCGTCTCCGGCGGCACGGACATATCCGGCGCTTCGACCGCAGGAGGGGGGCGTGGCGGCGGGGGCGGCGGTGCAGGGTCCAACCGGTTGCAGCTGCTGATCCAGGGTCCGGAAATCGAGCAGCTGCAGAAGTACATAACGGAACTGATGACGACAGTCCGCACAATCCCGGGACTCGTCGATGTCGACACGAACTTCGAGCCGACCCAGCAGGAACTGCGGGTCAACATAGACCGGCCCCGGGCCGCCGATCTCGGCGTGGCCATCGACTCGCTCGCCTCCAGCCTGCGCGTCCTGGTCGGTGGGCAGGAGGTCTCCAAGTACAAGGACGGGGATGAACAGTACGTGGTCAGGCTCCGGCTGGACGAGCAGTTCCGAAACGACCCCACGAAAATGGGCGAACTGCTGGTGCCGTCGAGCACCCAGAAGGTAGTGCGCGTCAGCGATGTCGCCCAGCTCGGGCTCGAGTTCGGCCCCGCGGCGATCGACCGGTACAACCGCCAGCGGCAGATATCGCTGAGCGCGAACCTGGACGGGATTCCACTCGCCGAGGCCGTCGCCGCCACGCGGATCAAGGTGGAAGAGCTGCACTTGAAACCGGGCTACCAGGCGGTGTTCGGCGGGTCGGCGCGCACCCTGGACGAGGCCTCCAGCGACTTCGTCCTGGCCATCGTCCTGGCCGTCGCCTTCATCTACATGGTGCTGGCCTCCCAGTTCAACAGCTTCGTTCACCCGCTTACCATCATGACCGCGCTCCCGCTGAGCCTTCCGGCCGGGTTGCTCGCCCTGATGGCCTTCGGGATGACCCTGAACGTCTACAGCGCGATCGGGATGATGATGCTGTTCGGCATCGTGAAGAAGAACTCGATCCTGCAGGTGGATTACACCAACACGCTCCGCGCCCAGGGCATGGAGCGGCACGAGGCACTCATCGCCGCGAACCACGTCCGCCTGAGGCCCATCCTGATGACCACGATCTCCATCATCGCGGGCATGCTGCCGATCGCGTTCGGGCGCGGCGCGGGGGCGGGCTCGCGCGCGTCGATGGCGGTGACGATCATCGGCGGCCAGGTGCTCTGCCTGCTGCTGACCCTGCTCATCACGCCGGTCGTTTATTCCTACTTCGACGACCTGCGCGAGTGGAGCCCCTCGCGGCTGTTTGGCTGGGCCCGCCGCGCAGTGCGGCCCGCCACGCGGGCCGCTTCGGAAGAAAGCGGCTCCTGACCCTGCAAGGACGCCGGTGCTCCCGCACCGGCGTCCGCCGCCTGCTCGTCCAGCCACACGATCACACTGGGTCCCGCACGCGCATTGTGGTAAATCTAGATCTTCACAATCCCGGCGCGCACGATGCGAGACAAGATCTACCTGGTCGGATTCCTGCTGATTGCCGGCTTGCTGCTCTTCCTCGGGCGCGACCTGATCCAGAGATCGGTCATGGTCGCCTGGGCCGTGACCTTCGGTGGCACGACCGCGGTCGCGTTCTTGCTGGTCGCGCTGTATCGCTTCCGGCTCGAGCTTCAGGCGAGCCGTCATGAGCTGGCCCGCAAGGAAGCCGAGCTCAGCTTCGCGCTCAAGGTGCAGCAGGCCCTGTTCCCTCGCCGGTTCCCGGAAGGTTACGGACTCGAGTTTTCGGCCACCTGCATACCGGCGCGCGGCATCAGCGGCGACTATTACGACGTGCTGGAAATGGCCGACGGCCGCCTTGTGTTTGCCATTGCCGACATCAGCGGCAAAGGCATCTCCGCCGCGATCCTGATGGCGAACCTGCAGGCGCTGCTGCGCGTCGTCGTCTCGGACACGTTGTCGCCGAGCGAAATCTGCCGGAGGCTCAACTTCCACTTTCACCAGGTCACCGACTCCTCGCGGTTCGCGACGTTTTTCTACGCGGAGTGGACACCCTCGACGCGGAGCCTGCGCTACGTCAACGCGGGCCACAATCCGCCGGTTGTCATGGGTTCGCTCAAAGGCCGGACCCTGGATGAAGGCGGGATCCCCCTCGGGGTCATGCCGGAGTACAGATACGAGACGGGCGAGGCGATCTTGGAGGCCGGCGACCTCCTGGTGCTGTACTCGGACGGGATCACGGAAGCCGGCCTCAACTCCGGACACGAGTTCGGCGAGGAACGGTTGAAGACGCTCGTTTCGGAACTATCCGAGAAACCGGTCGCGGAAATCCAGCAGCGGTTGATCGAGGCGGTCCGTGCCTGGACGCGCCGTGAATTGGAAGACGACGTCACCCTGGTAATCGTACGGGCCATACCGCAGCCGGGGAACGCGATCGCAGCCTATGCCTCGAGCCTTAGTTCCGGCCACCCCGCCTCGCGGGCGGCAGGACGGGAGACGTTATGAAGATAGGCGGCCACCGGATGCGGGAGCACCTCAGGCTGCTCGCACCCGAGTTTGCCCTCATATTCGCTGTGTGGGCGCTGCGCTGGCTCCTGTCGCTGGCCGGAGCCGCAGGCTGGGTCGTGCGGCTGAGCAGCGTGACCGCCGCGACGGCGCTCGCGATCGTGCTGGCCACGGTTCGGATGCACTGGCGGGCGTTCGGCGGCTATGCCAACGTGGTCGTCGTCAGTTTCCTTCTCAACGTCTGGTCGGAAGTGCTGATCGTGGTGGCTGTCGCCTTCTCCGTGCTCGCCGGCATCGAGAACATCTACACTGCCCCGGAGTATTCCGTGCCGGGCGAAGACATAATGCACTACGTCCACATTCGGGCCCACCTCACCTTCGGAATTGGGGTAGGGACCCTCGAGGGCGCTGCCATGGGTTGCCTGTTGTTGTGGCTGATAAGGGCATGGATCCCGGCCCCTTCCGGTCGGGCGACGGGCGCCGCGGCCGGCGAGACGACCTCGAAGCGTCAGGGAGGCGAATGACCAAAAAGCCGGTCGGCCTGCTGCAAGTGTTCGGTCCCTGGCTGGCAGCAGCGCTCATTGCGGCCGCCTGCTGCGCCGTGGCGCTGGCGCTGGAACCGCGCTGGCTCTCGGGCTACCGCACGTACCCGATCGCCGTGGTGACGGTTGCCGTCGGTGCCGCGGTCGTCCGCGTCACGGGCTACCTTCTCTTCGATGTCCTCTTCCGCAAGCGCAAAGGGCGGGAGGCACCCGACATACTGCGCTTTGTCGTGTCGGTCGTCGGTTATTCGGCGCTGTTCGTCATTGTCTTCAGCTTCGTCTTCAACCGGCACCTCACCGGGGTGCTGGCGACCTCCGCGGTCGTCAGCGTGATCATAGGGCTGGCTCTGCAGGACACCCTCGGCAACTTCTTCGCGGGCCTTTCCCTGCACATCGAGCAGCCGTACCACATCGGCGACGCTATCCGTATGGGAGACATGCTCGGCCGCGTCGAGTCGGTAACGTGGCGGACGACGGCATTCCGCACCACGAACAACAGTCTGATCATCGTCCCCAACAGCCGCATTGCGCGTGAGCCGATAGAGATTTACGCGTTCGAGAGCGAAACGCGCCGGGTCCTGCGCATCCCCGCCCCCTATTCCGCGAGCCCGCAGAGGGTGATCTCGGTTGTGCGCGACGCGCTCAAGGCGGTTCCGGGCATGGCGCCCGCGCGGGCGCCGACGATCCGCGTCGGCGACTTCGCGGATTCCAGCGTCACCTACGAAGTGCTCTACTGGGTAACAGACCACATGGTTGCCTCCGAGATCGACGCCGTGGTACGCGAGCGCCTCTGGTACGCCTTCCGCCGTGCGGGTCTGGACATTCCCTTCCCCACGCGGCACGTCTCGATTCAACGGGTTCCTCCCCGGACGGCGCAGGCGGGGCAAGCCCCCGAGGGGGTCATCGCCGCAGTCCCGATCTTCGCGCCCCTCAGCGCGCAGGAGCGGCAGCAACTGGCCGACTCGGCCGTTAGAGTTGTCTACGCCCCCGGCGAACAGGTCCTGCGGCGCGGCGACGAAGGCGACTCGATGTTTGTCATCCTCAGGGGACGCGCAGAGATAGTCCTGCCGGGAACCGGAGGGCAGACGCAGCCCATGGCCCTTCTCGAACCCGGCGACTTTTTCGGGGAGATGGCGCTGCTCACGGGGGAGACCCGGACCGCGGATGTCCGAGCGCGGGATGAGCTGGAGCTGCTGGAAATAAGCAAGGCCGCCCTGGAACCGCTGTTGCGCGCAAACCAGCAGCTGGCCGGCGGATTCAGCCAGATCCTCGCCGAACGGCAGGCGCGTCTGACGGAGTTCGCCCAAGCCATGCCCGAACAAGAGGCGCACGCGGAAAGCAACACCATCCTGAACCGGATCAGGCGTTTCTTCAGCCTGCGCTGACCTCGCCCGGGCTTTCGCTGAATATCGAGCCGGCGGCGGCCGATGAGGACAGCATGGAGTCGAATCCTCTCCGGGCGGGACACGTCGCCTGCTGCCGATGCCAGTATTACAGGGTCACCTGGGACCCGGCACATCCCTTCGGTTGTGCGGCCCATCGGTTCAAGTCGGCGCGCAACCCCGCCCTCACCGTATATCAGAGCTCGGGACTACAGTGCCAGCTGTTCCGGCACCGCGCGGAGGGCGCCCCCCCTCCACCGCACCGCCAGAGTGTGCGGTAAGTCCACCGCAACGTCGCGATTCGCTCGGGAGATTGACTTGGCGCAACGTCCCGAGCCGAGCGGTGATTGGGCGACTGGAAGGCCTGTCGATTTCTCCGACACCGGCCGCCTGGGAGTCAGGCTAATTGGGCGAGCTTTTTTTCAGGACGCGGATGCTCGCAGATCTCCACAGATCGACCTAGCGACAGGCCGCGTCGGGCGTTTTCCGGCGGGGCCCGGAAAGCCCTGTGTGCCCAAGGCAGTCCTCCCTGTGGCATGCCGGACGCGGCCGATCCGCGTGAATCCGTTGGATCCGCGGAATCGGCGTACTGTTTTGGCTGTTATCTTTCATCGCCCGTGCTGTTCACAAATGCGCTGGCAAACCCATGCAACAGGCTGGTCCTCGGCTCGATAGGCGCGGTCGAGCGTGCGCGGCCAGCATCGAGGCGCCGAGGCGTCGCCGCACTCCGGGTCAGCCCAGGGCGGTGCGGACTTCGTCGAGGAAGCGGGGGAGCCTCTCCCGCGCATCCCCTTCGAGGATCTCCAGGGGGATGTAACCACGGTATTTCGCTTCCCGCAGTATGGCGACGATCTTCTTGAGATCGGTCCGCGTCTGCCTGCCGTTGATGACGAGTTGCTCCTTGACTTGCCAGGTGATCGCATAGGGCGCGACCCGGGCGATATCCTGGTAGGGATCGGCCGTGCGGAAGCTGCCGATGTCCAGGTCGACGCCGAACCATTCGGAGTCGACGTCGCGCAGCACCCGAAGCACGTCGTCAGCCTTCTGGATCAGGTCGGCGTGGTTCTGCAGCGCGATCATCACCCCGTGCTGCTTTCCCGCCTCGGCGCAGCGGCGGGTGCACTCGGCGACCCAGCCGTACGTCTCCTTTTCGGAATGCCCTTCGGGCACACCCTTCCCGGAGAAGACCCGCAGCACGGGGGCACCCATCCGTGCTGCGCAGCGCACCCAGTCGGTCACGAGGTCGACGTCGGCGGCGCGGCGCGCGGCCTCAGGCTGGGTAAAATCGTTCCTCACGCCGGTGCCGCTGATGTCGAGTCCCAGCAGGAACGCCTTTTTCTTGATGTGGTAGACATAGTCGTCGGCCGGAGTGCGCGGGTAGGTGCCGAAGTAATACCCGGTCGGGTCAACCGCGGCAAAGCCCACCCGTGCGCAGAATTCCAGCACTTGGTCCAGAGTCATCTCCCCGCGGGTAAGCGGGCCGTTGAACGAAAAGACGTTGCAGCTCAGCTTGATGTTCGGGCCCCCCGTCCGGGGCACCTTCGACTGGGGCGAGGACGGACCGGCAGCAAACCCGAAGGCAGCCGGGACGACGGTGTACCGCAGAAAGCCTCTTCGGTGCAGTGCAGTCATGGGATTCGTCTCCGATAGTGGTTACTCGTCCAGGCGCGACGCGAGAATGTTCTCGAGGCGTTTCGGGTTGCGCCGCAGGTGGACGGTCTTCCCTTTGAGAACGTAGACCAGCCCGGCTTTCGCCCCTTTGGGCTTCTTCACGTCCTTTATCTGGGCGACGTGCACGTCGGCGCGTCCCGCGTTTTTCATCTTGGAGAAATGCACGGCAAGCTCGCACGCGTCCAGCACGGAATCTGGGGGCGGGTCCGAGCGGCCTTCGGTGCGCAAGACGACGTGGCTGCCCGGGTAACCTTCGAGGTGGAAGAACAGGTCGTTGCCCCGTGCCAGCCTGGTCGTGAGATAGTCGTTCCCCTCGTCGCTGCGTCCCACCCAGATTTCCAGCCCCTGTTCGGTCCTGTACCTCTTGGGCAGCAGGCGGCCGGGCACATCACTGCGTGTTTCGAGTCTCCCCCGCTTCTTTGGGGCGGGACCGGGCCGCCGGGAGGATGGGTAGTACCGGGAAATCAGCCTATGTAATAGCGGATGAGCAGCGAGGGTCTCCAGTTCCTGCAGGTCCGGCACGCCGGGACCGCCAGCCCGGCGGACCCTGTCGCGCAGCGCCTCCACTTTGCCGAGGGCGGCCTGGACGCTCGCCAACTGCTGCTCGATGGCCGACTCCCCGCGCAGCTCCTTCTGATACTTGCCGAAATATCGTTCGAGATTCGCCGACGGGGACAACGTGGGATCGAGTGGAATCGTGACCGTTTCGCCACTCTCGAAATCGGCAGCCGACACACTCGCGGCCCCGGGCTTGATCTCGTGCAAGACACTCTTGAGCAGCTCGCCCTGGCGCCGGTATTCCAGCGCCCTGCGCGCCTCCAGGAGGTCTTCCTGCAGGTGAACCGCCTTCTTCTCCAGGAAGGCCTGCTCCCTGGCAAGCGCGTTGTCCATCTGCCGGGACAGCGTCTCGCACCGGCGCACCGTTTCCAGCCGGCGATACGCGTCCTCGATCGACTCGAGGTAGGCGCCGTCCGGGACGTCCGCCCATCGGTCCGTCCCGGCGTCCCGGGCACGCGGCTCCGGATCGAGCCAGGGCGCGCCCAGCTGCAGTTCCCGTCGCGTCTCCTCGAGCGGACGCATGGCGTGGATTATCATCCCGCCTTCGTCCAGCAGGTAGGTGTTGCTCCTGGTCCCGAGCATCGACAGCAGCAGGGTGTAGCCCGCCCCTTCACGCCCCCTCAGCACGATGGCGGCCTGCCGTTCCTGGTCGGCAACGCGCACGTCCTCGACGACGCTGCGAAGCAGGTGGGCCCGCAAGTACTGGCCGAAGGAGAGCGGGACCGGGAGCTGTTCGGGGAATTCGGCGGCCGCGCTGACCCGGGCGAACTCGGGGCGGCAGGAGATCAGGATCGAGTAGCCTTCCGATGCGCCGCGGAAGGCCAGGTAGAGGCGGAATTCGTCCGCCTGGACCGCCCGGTGAAGCCGGGCGCCGGCGAGCCTGGACCTGAGGATGCCGGCTGCGCGCCTGAGCTCGGTGAGGCTCAGCATGGGTGGCTCCACTCCCCGCTTTGGCAGCGGCGCCTCGGCGCCGCCTGCAGCAATCCTGGCGCCCAGGCGCCGGGCATTCCGGCCTTTGGACGTCGGTCAAAGCGGCGCCCAGGCGCCGCACTCCAGATTCACTTGAGCAGCACCTGTTTCCTGACGGTGCCGCCCTTCAGGCTGGCGTAGGTAATCTCCAGTTCACCCGAACCGCGCACGATATACTCGATGACGCGCGTAGTCCGGCCCGGGTGGCCGTTCCTGACGAGGATGCGTCTTAGATCGCTCTGATCGATCAACTGAGTCGCGCCCGGGCGGAATCGGTCTTTCACCCAGCCCACCGAGACTACTTCGGCATTCTTCGCCTGTAGGGAAAGGATGTCCGGACGTACGGTCTGGTTGCCAGCAGCCTTGGCGAGGATGGTCGGGGTGAGTTTGGAATTGACGAGTTCCACCCGAACCCGGTACAGACCGTCGCCGAGCGGTTCGACGACGGCATCGCCCACGCGCATCTGGGGCATCTGGTCGGCCTGGTAGAGCGCAAAGGCCATGTTCCGGTGGCAGAGTTCCTCGTTCATGAAGCGGGGAGGCAACCTGCCCTGGGTCTTCTTCCAGCCGCCGATCTCGACCTTGCCGAACTGGGGGTGTTCGAACTCTTTCCACTCGACATACTCGTCGCCGAACTCGAGGTAGTCGTCGAAGAAATAGCTGCTGACCCGCGGGGCGATGGGGCTGTTCGGATTCTTCTGCTGGTCCTTCAGTTCCGGGCTCGTGAAATACTGCCCGCCGTTCCAGAGTTCGTTGGAGAAGGAGAGTATGCCGAGTCCGTCGTTGGTCCAGTCGATGAATCCGCCGTGCACGGTGTACAAGCCGCTCCAGATGACGATATAACGATAGAACGGCAGGATCCGCTCACCGTTGCGTCCGAGCTCGTCGTAGACCTGCACGTCGGACCTGGGGTACTCGCCCTGCGACTCGGCGCCGGGCCCGCGCAGGATCATGCCTCCGTTGTTGTGGAAAGACTGCACGCCGGCGATGTTGGGGTGGGCAAGCAGGAAGTCGTTCACGGCGCGCGCTTCGGGCAACTGGAAGGGGTAGTCCATCGAACCGCCCTGGACGTAGTTCGGCTGCCAGTCGGAAGCCCAGTTGCGGTTGGGGTCGTATCCACCCGGGGGATCCTCGTTCACCCGGCCGTCCCCGTCGTTGTCGATCCCTTCGACCCCAAGCAGCACGTAGTCTCCGGGGACGCCCGGCAGCGCGGGTTCGAGCAGGCGCGGGTCGAGGGCGCTCTTGCGCAGGTTCCCCTGCCCGGGCACGTATTTGCGTATCTGTTCGATCACGCCGTTGTTGTTGAGGTCGTCGGGAGCGTCTTCGTCAAACAGGCCGTCGTTGTCGTCGTCGACCGGCATGTGTCCGCCGCGCGCGCCGGCCCCCGTTCCCTCCATGAAGTACTGGCGTCCGTCCGGGTTCACGCTGGGCGCGATGTAGAACACGCGCTCGTCGACCAGGCGGGTGACATTTTCGTTCCTGCCGTAGTTTTCCATCAGATACCAGACCGTGTAGAGGCAGACCTCGCCGCCCTGGATTTCGTTGCCGTGGACGTTGGCCTCGATGTACATGGCCGGCTTGCCCGATTCTGGGCCGGTATCCGGGTTGTTGATGGTCATCAGCATCATCTCGCGCCCGTCGTAGCTCTTTCCCATGGACGAGTACTTCAGGAACTTCGGGAAGGCCTTTTCCAGGCGCAGCAGGTCGGCTTTCAACTCACCGCAGTCGTGCCAGCGGTTGAAGTCCAGTTTGACTTTGAACTGAGGGTCCGACCCCGCCTGTCCCGAGGCGGCGGGCGTGAAGGCGGACGTCAGGCACAGTGCCGAGCGCCAGGCCGAGGGCCGAGCTTTGTACGGATCTCGAGGCGAGGAACGCGAGTGTCAGGCTGGGCACGACGGTTCGCATCAGATCGCGGACAAGGTTCATGGTGAGCGTCGGCATCCGGTGTTGCATTCGCATGGTCTCTCCGATTTACTGCAGCGTCAGCGATACCGTCTCGGTGCCGCCCTTCTGCGACATGACTTTGAGCTGGACCGGAGTCCCGGGCTTTCCCTTCACGATCCACTGGTACTTCTGTCTGTTCCCGGAGCCTGCCAGTGACTGGAAGAAGCTTGTCTTGGCGTCGCCCGATACGAGGTCGGCCGGATCGACCCCCAACTGCACCATGGTCGGCTTGACGGAGCGCGCCAGGACGCCCTGGGCGGTAGCCGTCGGCAGGAAACCCGAGTTCTGCACCTCCGCCTCGATCCGAAAGAGGCCTCCGCCCAGCCGGGTCACGGTCGTGCCGGCGACCGAGACCCGGGGGAGCAATGAAGCCAGGTAGAGGACGAAATCCACATCCTTCCGCCCGAGGTCGGCGATCTGCGCGGCCGGGGGGTTGGTCGCGGCATAAGGCCGGAACCCGCCGATGTCCACGTTTCCGAGCTTGGGGTGACGGAAGGGAGTCCAGTTCACGAAACCGTCGATTTTTTCGCTGTCCAGCCAGCGCAGCAGACGCAGGTCGAATGCCGCCGTCCCGCCGGGCGGCGGTGGCTGGGAAGGCGGGCCGGAGGAACCGTCTGGAGTCTCCTCGGCAGGCCGGCCCGGGCCACGATCGGAGCCTTGCGGCGCTCCGGCCGGCGCAGGCAATCCCCAGCCCGGCGTGGAAAACGCCGGGACGCCGAGCTGGTAGTACGCATACTCGAAGAAGGCCCCGGCGGGCGCACGGGTTGCGGATGTGCTGCGTATCCCGGTCAGCGCCCGGTACTTCTCGCTTATGGTGCGGAAGTATTCCAGGTCCGCGGCGTTGACCGTCTGTGCGGGCTGCCGGACCCGCATACGCCCCCGTTGCGATTGAGCCGGATCCGCCTCAGGGCGATCGTCGTCGTCGAACATGAACGGGAACGGTGTGGCGGGGCCGAGCTGGAACATTCCGACCTTTCGGGCGTCCGCCACTGCCTGTTGCCCGAAGGCGAACAGGTCGACGACGGAAGGGGGTGCGAGTTCGCCCCGGCGGTTTGGGGCGGTCACGAGGTTGTCGCTCTCCCCGAATGCCAAGACCGCAGCGATGTTTCTCCTCTTGAGCACGTACTCCATCAGGGCGCGGGCCTCCGGTTCGCTCACCATGTGGCGCCCCGCGTCGGGTGCGTAGTCGGGATAACGGTGCTGGAAGTTGCGGTTGAGGTCCGTCCCCCCGGCGGGGTCCTCGTTGATGAAGCCGTCGCCGTCGTTGTCGATCCCCTCCGTGTAGAGGGAGTACGCACCGGCCTCCCCCTTCTGCGGGTCTGCCCGGCGCATGAGGCGGGGTTCGTCGGGGTGCGGTATGTAGGCGCCGTGCGGGTCCTTCACGCGCATCATCGTGATCACCCCGTCGCCGTTCAAGTCCTCTGGCCCGTCCTCGTCCACACGACCGTCGTTGTCGTCGTCGAAAGGCGTCAGATTCGTCTTGCGGCCGCTCTTCGGCGCGGCGAACATGCCTTCGGCCGCGTCGGCGTTGACGCGCGGGATTATGTAGAACGCCTGCGTGTCGACGAACCGTTTCACTGCGGGATCGGAGTCGTACGCCGACAGCAGATGGTCGGCGGCGTAGAGCGCCAGTTCGCTGCCCAGGAGTTGGTCGCCTTCGAAGTTGCCGGCGACCAGGAGCGCGGGGCGTGTGTCGGAGGGTGCGCCGTTCCGGCCGGCGATTTCAATTGCCCAGAGCGAGCGGCCTTCCCGGGTTTTCCCCACCTCGACGAGCGTCGCGATGCCGGCGTGCGCCTTGACGAGCGCGCGCAGTTGCGCGGTCATCTCGTCGTATGCGTGATACCGGGTGAAGTCTGCGGCTGGACCACGTCCAGCCGCCAGGCAGGAAAACAACAGCGGGAGCGCCAGGACCGAACGGGCGAGTCGTCTGCTCACGGGGGAACCAGGCACACTTCCTCCTTGGTCATCCATACTGCACTCGTGGCGCGCACGGCGCGCGGCGATTCAAAGCAGGATTGGAGCCGAAGCATAAGGGTTTGCGCCCCGCGCGCGCAACACAAAATCAGGATAGAACAGGGCGTCGCGGCGTGACTGCGTAGTGGTAAGATTTGCCGCGAGTCGGGCACGAATTCTCTCGAAGGGGGGCACAATGGGACCGCAGCTTTCACTGGGCAAATTCCGGGACAGGTTCGACGAAGAGCTTCGCCGGGCCGCGGCTCAGTCCTATGTAGACCGGATCTGGGCGAGGGACACCCGCCTGTGGAAAACCGAGCCGGAGCATGCCAGGATCATCAGTCGGTCGTTGGGCTGGCTCGATGTCGTGCAGGACATGAAAAGCCGGGCGGACGACATCGCGAGCCTCGCCGACGAGGTGCGCCGCAGGGGTTACACCACCGCCTGCCTGCTCGGCATGGGCGGGAGCAGCCTGTGCCCGGAAGTCTGCGCGCTGACCTTCGGCACCAGGCCAGGTTACCTGTCGCTGGTGGTTCTCGACACGACCGACCCCGCCACCATCCTCGATGCCGGGAAGCGCATGGATTTGGCGCACACGCTGTTCCTGGTTTCGAGCAAATCCGGCGGCACCATCGAGAGCTCGTCGCTACAGAAATATTTCTACCAGAAGGTGCGCGATTTGAAGGGCGCCTCCGCCGGCCAGAATTTTGCAGCCATAACCGATCCAGGGACTTCGCTCGAGAAGCTGGCCCGCGAACTCGGGTTCCTACGCGTGTTCCTCAATCCCTCAGACATCGGCGGCCGCTACTCGGCGCTGTCGTTTTTCGGGCTGGTACCGATGGGGCTGCTCGGGCTCGACCTCGCGGAGGTGCTGAGGCGGGCCGAGTCTATGGCCGCACAGTGCAGGAACACCGACCCGGAAGAAAACCCAGGGCTGCGCCTGGGCGTGGCCCTGGGGACACTGGCCCGCGAGGGGCGCGACAAGGCCACGTTCGTGTTCGACCCGGGAATCGCGGCGTTCGGCTCCTGGGTGGAGCAACTGGTGGCCGAAAGCACCGGGAAGGACGGGGTCGGAATCGTGCCGGTGGAAGGCGAAACTCTGGGGGAGCCGGCGCTCTACGGGCAGGACCGGGTATTCGTCCACACCGGACTGAAAGGCAGGAACGACCCCGCGGTTCACGCCAGACTACGGGCCTTGGAGGACGCCGGCCATCCGGTCCTGCACTGGGAACTGTCCGACACCATGGACCTCGCGGGTGAGTTCCTCCTGTGGGAGTTCGCCACCGCCGTCGCCGGCGCCGTGATGGGAATCGACCCGTTTGACCAGCCCAACGTGCAGGAGAGCAAGGACAACACCGCGCGGTTGATACAGCGATACGAGCAGACAGGGATAATCGATGACGGTCGCCCCGTCCTGACGGAATCCACGCTGTCGCTTTACGCCCCCCCGCAGATCACCGCGGGCAAGTCGCTGCGTGGCGCGCTCGACGCGTTTCTCGGGAGTGCAGGGCCGTGCGACTACGTCGCGCTGATGGCCTACATCGGCAGGTCGATCGACGCGACCGCATCGTTGCAGGCGATGCGCGACGCCATCCGGGAAAAAACTCGCCGCGCCACGACCCTCGGGTTCGGCCCGCGCTTCCTCCACTCCACCGGCCAGTTGCACAAGGGGGGCGCCAACAAGGGGGTTTTCCTCCAGATCACCGCGGCGGATCCCGAAGACGTCGCGATACCGGGGGAGAAGTACTCCTTCGGAGTTCTGAAAAGAGCGCAGTCCTCGGGAGACCTCCAGGCGCTGGCGGAACATGGTCGCCGTGCGGTCCGGATCCACATCGACGGAGATCTGCACGAGGGGCTCGAACTCCTCGGCCGGGCTTTGGGACAGGGCCGGCGTTAGGCAGGCGGGGGCAGGATGTTGCCGCGTTCCCCTATCAGAAAATGGTTGTCGATCGCGGCGCTCGCCGCCATAGCGCTGGTGCTTTACCGCGAGGCGTCGGACGTGGTGTTCGCGGCTCGCCTGGTGCTCGGGATTCAGCGCGTGGCGACCGGCGACACGGGGAGGGCCGGGCGGGTGGCCGAAAGCCGGGTACGCAGGAGCGACGGCGTGCGCTCCCTGGAGGCGATCGTCTACCTCCCCGAGTACCAAAAGCCGCGCTGCGCGGTAGTCCTCGTCCCGGGAATCAGCGAACTCGGCTGCTACCATCCCCGACTGCAGGCGTTGTCACGAACGCTCGCCGGGCTGGGGTTCCTGGTCCTGACGCCCGACATCGTCAGGTTCCGCGATTTCGACATCTCGCCGTCCGCTATGGACGAAATCTCCTTCTGGCACAGGCAGGTCAACACCGTGGAAGGAGCCGGGCCGGCGCTCAAGGCGGGGCTCGCCGGGATTTCCTTCTCGGCGACCCTGGCGCTGATCACCGCCGCACGCCCCGAGATCCGGGACACCGTCTCCTTCGTATTCGGCATCGGCGCCTACGACGACCCGTTGCGCTGCAGTTCCACGTGGTTCGAGGCCGGACGGGAATCGCCGCAGTACTACCCGACGCGCTTTTACGCCAAGTGGGTCGTGATGCTCGCCGCGCTCGACATGATCCGAGACGATGGGGAGCGGCGTTTCCTCGACTCGGTGCTCCGGGCGCTATTGCTCCAGAAAGCCATCCCGCCAGAACCCGCGGGACTGTCGGCGGAAGGTGCGCGCTGGTATCGGCTGGCCGTGATGCACGCGGGGGAAGCGGATCCCGAACTGGCGCACCGGATCGAGGAGCACGTGGCAACCCGGTTGTACGCCCCGATCACGCCGGACCGGGCGGCGCGGGAGTTGCGCTGCCCCGTGTTCCTCGTGCACGGTGCGCATGACGACCTCATTCCGCCCTCCGAGAGCCTGCGGCTGCGCGACCGTCTCTTCGGGATTCAATCGTCCATCCTGATCAGTCCGTTTCTGACCCACACGCATCCTTTCGCCACGCCCATGGGGTGGAGGGAGAAGGCTTCCGCCGCGCTCGACGCATTCCTGTTTTTCCGCGACTTTCGTCCGGACGGTCGGGTGAGGACGGCACAATTGCCGGGGGATCCTATGCTGCTGGCCATAGATATCGGCAACACCAACATAACACTGGGACTGTACGTCGGGGAGAAGCTCGGGCCCTGCTGGCGGCTCGCCACGGACCACGAACGCATGCCGGACGAGTACGGCATCCTGCTGATCAACCTCTTTAGCCACGTGCGGGCCCGCGTCGAAGACATCACAGGCGTGGCCATCGCCTCCGTGGTCCCGCCCCTGACCGGCAAGTTTGATCACCTTTGCCGCAGCTATCTCGGCCGGGAACCGCTCGTCGTGGACTCCGACACCCGCACCGGCGTTCGGCTCCGCTACGAGGATCCCGAAGCAGGTCGGAGCGGACCGGGTCGTCGACGCTGTCGCGGCGCATCAGCTCTACGGCGGTCCGGCGTGTGTCGTGGACTTCGGGACGGCAACGACATTCGACGCGATCTCCGGCGAGGGCGATTATCTTGGCGGCGCGATCGCGCCGGGCATCGGGATTGCCGCCGACGCCCTGTTTCACCGCACCGCCAAGCTGCCCCGGGTCGAACTCCAGCGTCCGCCTGTCGCCATAGGGAGAAACACGGTCCACTCGCTCCAGTCGGGGTTGTTGTTCGGGTACGTCGGACTCGTGGAGGGGATGGTCGCCCGCTTTCGCACCGAGCTCGGGCCGGCGACCAAGGTGATCGCGACCGGTGGCCTCGCGGAACTCCTGGCGGCGCAGACCACCTGCATAGACGTCCTCGCGCCCTGGCTGACGCTCGACGGCCTCAAGATCATCTACGACATGAACTGCGGGGCCCAGGCGGAGCAGGGAACGTAGCCCGGGTCACTCCGATCCGGAGAGGCGCACCACCTTCCCGGCGAACTCGACGGCGCGCATCCAGGCCTTCCTTGTCTCCCCGGTCTCCGGGTCCTTGTACCAGGACCTCCGGCCACTGCCTCTTGAAATTGATGTCCCACTGAACGATCTCTCCCGCACGATAGTTCTTCAGCGCGGGCATGCACTCGATCGGGTGATGCCGCTGTACCGGGTCTTCGCTGCGCAGGATCATCAGGTGCGCATCCGCCACCCGCACCCGACATTCGGGGTCGGCATAGAAAGGAGGCCGGCGTGAAGGATGAGGTATGGGCGCGCGGGCATCACCGGCGTGGTTTCGGGATTCGGGTCGAAACTCTCCTGGGGCCGCCGTCGTCGAAGCAGTGCGGACAACAAAGACATCTCCTCTCCCACTCTGAGTGCGTCGCCTCGGCGCCGCCCCGAAATCGCGACATTGGGCGCCTCGCCTGGTTGCGTCGCCCGGCCGCACCGGTCCCCACGACGACGCCGGAGGATGATTCTAGTGACAGCGCAAAAACCTTGTCAACCCCACGCCGGGCCAAAAATCCTGTGTAGTGCTGCGACAATTTATCCGATAAGTGAAACAAGCGGGCTCCCCGGACAGCCAAGGAGATGACAATTTGGGCGTCGTAATTTGTCCGAAGTGTGGGCGGGTGCAGGATACCGGACCGGAGTGCAGGTGGTGCGGGCTTGTCTTCGAACGCTACCATCCGCCGCGCCAGCGTCCCCGACCGCAGAAGCTTCCCGTCCGCCCTGCTGCACCGCACCTACCGCGCGTCGTGCTGGGCATCTCTGGGTCTGGGTGTACTGGCCATGCTGCTGGTTCTGCACCAGTCGCCTGCCCCACAGGTGGACAGCACCCCGGAGGCGGGCAGCCGCGCCCTGGCCAAGATCGCCCAGTTTCGCAGCGCGTCCGGCGGCCAAATCCGCACGCTGCGAATGAACGAGGCCGAACTAAACAGTTGGATCATTGCCAACCTGGCCCTGGAGTCCGAGACTCCGGGCCGCGAGAACGCGAGCAGGATCCCGGACCGGCCGTCGAACTTCGGGACTTCGCGTGCAACCTGCTGGAGGATCGGCTGCGCGCCTACGTCGGGTTCGATTTCCACGGGAAAGAGCTCTCGCTCGAGTTGGAAGGGGCGTGTCGAAGCACGCGACGGCTACCTGCGCCTTCAGCCGAGCGCCGGCAGACTCGGAACTCTGCCGTTGCCGACCTCGGCCTGGAGAGTGCAGTGGACGCATCTTCTGACTCCCGGAGAACCGGGAGAAGTTCCGGATTCCCGACGAGATCCGAAACATCCGCGTCGAGCGACGAGAACTGGTCATCGAGGCTCGCTGAACCGACGGGTGATGGCGCATATCACGCCGACCCAGGCCAGGCCCGCAAGGTAGCCGGCCAGGACGTCGCTCGGGTAGTGCACGCCGAGGTAGATCCTCGAATAACCTACGACCAGGACGATCAACGCACATACGCCCCAGATGAGGGTCCGGCGCAGGGGGCTCCCGCGCGGCAGGCGCCAGAATCAGCGCAAGGCTCCCGTAGAAACAGACCGAATCCAGGGCGTGGCCGCTCGGAAAACTGTAGGAGCTCGGGGCCGCTATCCCGAAAAACGGAACCGGGCGCACCCGGTGAAAGAGCGCCTTGAGGGCGAGTTGCAGGGGAAAGGAGCCTGCCATGGCCGCCGCAAACAGCAGGGCGGCATTCAACCGCCCGCGACGGACCAGGACAACGACGGCGAGGATCGTCCCGGGAAGCCACACGGAGCTCGCACCGAGGTGAGTGGCGGCGTGCAATAACGCTGTGAGTGGCGGACAGGCGTGGCGATGCAGCCCGAACCGCAGGGCGTCGTCGAGGCCCGTCACGATCCCGAATTGCACCGACGCCGCAACCAGCGCAAAGAGCAGCAGCGTGACCGTAACCACCGCGAAGGCCGCATCTGGGCTCGCCGCACGGCGATCTGGCTCCGACATTCAGGAGGGCCTCGGGTAACGGCCCAGAAACACCTGGTCGGTCTTGGCCGCCATGATGAAGTCGTTGTAATGCAGACCCCCGATCTTGTGGGTCCACCAGCGCACCGTGGCTCGTCCCCATTCGGTCAGGATCGCCGGGTGGTGGCCTTCCTCCTCGGCCAGATCCCCAATCTTCACCGTGAAGGCCAGCGCCTCGGCGAAATCATCGAAAATGTATTCCCGCTCCAGCTGGTCGGTACCGTCCCGGTTGATCAGCTTCCACTCCGGGATCTGCGGCTTCAACTCGGCAACCTCAGCCTCGGTCACCCGCGGGGCGCCGATACGGCACGCGGTACACTTCTGCCCGGTCAACTCGGCCATTTCCATCCCCTCCGTTGAAAATTCTACCAGAGCCGTCCCCGCATCCCAGGGTTTGCGGCATCCGACGGTTGACGGCCTCCCGCGCGGTTAGAAGTAATCGCACAGCGAAAAACCCGGTGTGAGCAGCAACGCGTGGCCGGCTTCGGGATACACGTGAAGCGTCGCCCCGGGAATCCGGGCGGCCATGAACCTGCCTTCCTCGAGCGAAGGGACGATCTTGTCGCGCCCCGACGCGAAGATGTGGGTGGGGACGGAGATCTCCTGGAGCCTGTGGCGCAACTCCACGTCGCGCACCAGTTCCAGGCGGCGGAGGTAAGCAGCGGGATACACGAGCCGTATGATCTCCCGGTAGCGGCGCCGGTCTTCTGCCGGGATTCCCTCGGCCTTCAGGGTGCGGTCTGCGACAAAATCTTTCACCTGTCGGACGGCGGGCGCGGCGAGGAGGGGAGCGAGGCGGCACGCGAGCCGAATACGGACACGGCGGCGGTAGGAGGGAAAAGTGTTCACCAGCGCGAGCCCCCGAATCCTCTCCGGACAGGCCAGGACGTAGTGAATGGCGACGGGGCCGCCGAACGACTCCCCGACGACCAGGATGGAATGAGGCTCCTCGCCGGCGGTCCCTTCTGCCAGTTCCTGGACCAGGTCCTGGAAATCGAACGCAGCCCGTCGCCGAAAGGCCCACGGGCGCACGCGGTATCGGGCCTCGAGCGCACCCGTCTGCCGGTAAAACAGCCTTCCCGTGCCGTCCAGGCCGGGAATCAGCAGCGCCAAGGGCTTCTTTGGCTCCGGTCCCCTCTCGTTCATTCCGCCGGCTTTCCTGACCGCGCCGCTCATGCTACCGCGGCCGTAATTTGATTATGCAAACCGCTGAGTCTTTATTAAAATCATTTTTTTCCCGGACAACACCTGATGGCGAACGTCTATGCGGTGGTGATGGCAGGCGGGCGGGGCGAACGGTTTTGGCCCCTGAGCACGGAGAGCGTGCCCAAACCTTTCGTCCCGCTGCTGGGCGCAAGAACGCTCCTGCAGGAAACCGTCGCGCGGTTGACGGGCCTGATCCCGCCGGAACGGATACTTCTCTCCATCGGCGAGGCTCATCGGGAACTCGCGCGCCGGCAGCTGCCCGGGCTCCCTCCCGAGAACCTGATCGTCGAACCCGAGGGCCGGGACACGGCCGCGTGCCTGGGATATTGCGCCCTGCACCTGGAGCGGCGCGACCGTGATGCGCTCATGCTGGCCGTACCCGCCGACCACTACGTGTCGGACGCGTCCGCGTATCGGCGCACGATCGAGAAAGGGATACGCAGTCTGCCCGGTGCCGCCGCGATCGTCTTCGGTATTGTGCCGACGCGCCCCGAAACCGGTTACGGGTACGTCCGGGCGGAAAAGCCCTCCGTGCCCGCCGAAGCGTGGCCGGTGATGCGCTTTGTCGAGAAGCCCGACGCTGCCCGCGCCTTGGCCTATCTCCGGGCGGGCGATTATTTCTGGAACAGCGGTATCTTCCTGTGGAGCAACGGCACGCTCCTCGAACTCTTCAGACACCACCTGCCGGGAACCTACGAGGGTCTGCGGAAGTTGCAGCCCTACCTGGTCCGGCAGGACGCGACCCGCGAGCTGCGGGCTGCATTCTGCGCGCTGCAGAGGATATCGGTCGACTTCGGGATCCTCGAGAAAACCGCCGGGTTGCGCCTGGTCCCGGCGGAGTTCGCGTGGGACGACATCGGCAACTGGGCCGCCCTGGACAGGGCGCTCCCGCGCGACGCGGCCGGCAATGTCTCGTGTGGCGCCCACACGACACTCCAGGCGGAACGGTGCATCGTCTATTCGGATGCCGGCACGGTCGCGGTTTTCGGGGTATCGGACCTCGTCGTCGTGCAGGCCAACGGGAAGGTTCTGGTCTGCCCGAAAGAGAGGGCCCCGGAGCTGAAGCGCCTCGTCGGGGAGCTTGGCCCGGAACAACGCGGACACCGCTGAACACCCTGGGAGAGGCGCGGCAGGGCCGCGGGCCGTTTCCCCGCATCATTTTTTCAGGAGACACTCGGCAATGAAGGCAAAGGTGGACAAGGTGGTGCTCGCCTACAGCGGCGGGCTGGACACATCGATAATCATTCCCTGGCTGAAGGAGAACTACGGGGCTGAGGTCATCGCCTTCGCGGCCGATATCGGGCAGGGGGCGGAGCTGATGGGCCTGGAAGAGAAGGCGATACGCACGGGGGCCTCCAAGTGCATCATCGAGGATCTGCGCGAGGAGTTTCTGCGCGAGTTCGTCTTCCCCACCCTGCGGGCCGGTGCAGTGTATGAGAGAAAGTACCTGCTCGGCACCTCCTTCGCGCGGCCCCTGATCGCGCGCAGGCAGGTGGAAATCGCCGAACGGGAGCAGGCCGATGCCGTCGCGCACGGCTGCACGGGCAAAGGGAACGACCAGGTCCGTTTCGAACTGGCCTACAAGGCCCTTAACCCGAAGCTGCGGATCATCGCGCCATGGCGCGAGTGGGACATCAAGTCCCGCGAGGACGAGATCGACTACGCGCAGGACCGGAAAGTGCCCATCAGCGCGACTCGGGACAAGATCTACAGCGAGGACCGCAACCTCTGGCACATCAGCCACGAGGGAGGCATCCTCGAGGATCCCTGGGCGGAGCCCGAGGAGAAGATGTACAGCATCTCGACTTCGCCCGAGAAGGCGCCCGAAAGGCCGCAGTACGTAGAGATCTCTTTCGAGCGGGGAACGCCGGTGGCCGTCGACGGCACGAGCCTCGGCCCCGTCGCCCTGCTGGAGTGCCTCAACCGCATCGGCGGCACCCACGGCATCGGAAGGGTCGACCTGGTGGAGAACCGCCTGGTCGGCATGAAGTCGCGCGGCGTGTACGAAACGCCCGGCGGTACCCTCCTGCTGGCCGCGCACAGGGAACTGGAGTCGCTCACGCTCGATCGCATGACGCTTCACTACAAGGACATCCTCGCGGGCAAGTACGCCGAAATCGTGTACAACGGGCAATGGTTCACGCCCCTGCGCGACGCGATGGACGCCTTCATCGACTCGACGCAGAACCGGGTCACCGGCACCGTCCGGCTGAAGCTCTACAAGGGGAACGTCATCGTGGCGGGGCGCAAGTCGCCCTTCTCGCTCTACCGCGAAGACCTGGCCACTTTCGGGGAAGACATGGTCTACGATCAGAGGGAGGCCGAAGGATTTGTCAATCTGTTCGGGCTTCCCAGCAAGGTCGAAGCTCTCTTGGACCTGTCCGGGGTGCGCAAAACCACCTACCGCATGAGGACCCGGCGCTGATAAACTTAAACGCCCGGGACACGTCGTCGCGCTCCCTTACCCTTACCTGGGCTTTTTGAGGGGCCCGGGCGCTGAGAGTCTGTCACAGAATAACAGGTCCACTTTGCTGCAGGCCCTCAGGCCCGTTGACAAGGCGCGAGCGACGAGCATACGCGGGGGTGGTATGTAAGGAGCGAGCAATGCAGTCTGCGGGCCGCAGCCCCGAGGAGCGCGGCGGCGGGCGGGCATCTGCGGCGTTGCCGCTCCTCGACGATGTCCCCACATCGCCTGCGTCGCGGCGCCTTGCATCTGCCCGCCCGGCGCTCGCGCCAAAGTGGGCCTGTTATTCTGTGACAGACTCTAAGGTGGATTATGTTCAAAAAGCTTGCCCTGCCGGTCCTCGCCGTTCTGGTTTTGGCGGCCGGCGCCTACTATTTCTTCGCCCCCGCGCGTAAAACGCTGCCGCCGCCGGAGGCCGGGATACCGATCTACCCGGGGGCGCAATCCGACAGCGACTCGTTTTCGGCGCGGCTGTCGCCCAAGGACCGGGCGCGCCTGATCAAGGCCGTCATCCTGCAGACCGAGGATCCGCCCGGCAAGGTTATCGAATACTACAAGCGCAACCTGGGCGGGAAAGCCCGAATCCTGGAGATGAAAAACCAGGGGACGCCCACCGCGATATTCCAGGTCAACGCCGAAGGCACCCAAAAAGTGGTTTCTGTCCGGCTCAACGACGACACCGGTAAGACCGAGATTTTCATCGGCTACGGAGACCCCAATAGCATCGTTTTCAAATCCAATCGCGAGACACAGCAGAAGAAATAAGGGCATGCCCCTCGTCGAGCAGATTCCTTTCCGCAAGATACCGAATCAGTCCAGGCTGTTCCTGGACTACGTCGCTTTGGCCCCTGCCGGCCTCCCCTTTTACCAACGGCCTCCGACGATCGGCGACCTCGAGGGATCGGCCCGCGAGCTGACCCCGGCCCTGTCGTTCAGACGCGAGGAGCTCGCCTTGGTCCTGCACCGACAGAACGCGGCATTCGGCGGAGGGCCGGCCTCCGCCGCCCACATAGAAGAGCTGCGGGAACCCGATGGGGTCGCCGTGGTGACGGGCCAGCAGGTGGGTCTCTTCACCGGGCCCCTTTACACCGTCTACAAGGCGGTCACCGCGATCCGCCTCGCCGCGGAGTTGCGCGCGCGCGGAGTGCGGGCGATTCCGGTCTTTTGGATGGACAGCGAGGACCACGACCTGGCGGAGATCATGCACGCCACGCTCCTGCCGGCCGGAGCGCAGGCACGGAGGGTCGATTTCCGCACCAAGCTCTATGCCGGTGCGCCCGAGCACCCTCAACCGGTCGGGCGCATGAAGATCCCCGCCACCATCGGCGCGGCTGTCCTGGAGTTTCTTGCAGGCCTCCCGGAGGGCCCCTACAAGCCGACCGTGGCCGAGGTCCTCGATCGCGCCTACCGACCCGGCTCCACGTTCGCCGAGGCGTTCGCGCGCGTGCTGACCTGGCTTCTCGGTGACCGCGGGCTGGTGCTGTTTGACCCGAGCGACCCCGAGGCGAAACGACTGGCGGGGAGCGTCTTCCTCACCTCGGTACGACGCGCCGACGAGGCGTACGCCAGGTTGCTGCAGCGCAATGGCGAACTCGAGCGGCAAGGCTATCATGCCCAGGTGGCGCTGCAGGATCGTTCGACCCTGCTGTTTCTGAACCACGAGGGGGAGCGGCGGGCCGTGACACGCGACGCGGAGGGATTCGGCCTGAAAAACACCGAGGTCGTTTTCAGCCCCGACACACTTGCGCGCATGGCGGAGCGCGAACCCGAGTGCTTCAGCCCAAACGTGCTCCTCAGGCCCATTGTCCAGGACTCGCTCTTCCCCACCGCCGCCTATGTCGCAGGCCCGGCCGAGGTGGCATATTTCGCTCAGGCCCATGCCCTGTACCCTATGTTCGGCCGGCCCATGCCGGTGATATGGCCGCGGTCAAGCTTCACGCTGCTGGAACCGGAGGTTTCGTCCGCCATGGCGGCCCACCACCTCGTCGTGGAAGACTGCTTCGGCGACAGGGAGCACGTGGTCCGGAAAATGCTGACGGCCCGTGGAGACACCGATGCCTTGTCCATCCTGAACGACTTGCGCCTGACGCTGGAGCGCGAGGTCGGGCAACTGCGCCCGGCCCTCGTCGCGACGGATCCGTCGCTCGGGCCAGCACTCGATACGGCCGGCCGCAAGGTGTCGTCTCACGTCGACGCGCTGAAGGCCAGGTTCGTGCACCTGGAGGCGAAGCGCAACGGAGCGCTGGAAAGCGTGGCCGACTACCTGCTGGCTCACTGCCGCCCCCGGGGAAACCTGCAGGAGCGGGAGTTGAACGTGAACCACTTTTTTGCCCGGTTCGGTCCCGCCTTCGTCGAGGACATCGTCCGGCTCGCCGGCAATGGGAGCTTCGGGCACGGCATCGTGCGCCTGGGGCCGGAGTAGCCCGCGTCCGCAAGGCCTCGCCTTGAGAGAAAGGGGAGCATGAGACTGCGAATTCCCTGCGCTATCCTGCTGACCGTCCTGATGTCCGTCTCGTCACGGGCGGACAATCGAAACGTCTACCCCATCCCGGAAGAGCGCGGCACGGCCGGAACGCTCGCAGCCCTGCAGGCGCTTCCGGTGCACGCCCGAGTGCTTTACATCATCGCTCACCCGGACGACGAGGGCGCCGGCACCCTGACGTGGCTGGCGCGAAAGGCGCACGTCCAGACGGCGCTGTTCTGCCTGACACGTGGCGACGGGGGGCAGAATGTCCTGGGCACCGAGAAGTACGAGGCCATGGGACTGGTGCGCACCGGGGAGTTGCTGGAAGCCTGCAGGCTCTACGGCGTGGAACCGTATTTCTCGACCGTCTTCGAGTTCGGCTTCTCGAAGAGCGCGCAGGAAACGCTGGAGAAGTGGGGGCACGAGGCCACTCTCGAGGAGGTGGTCCGGTTCATCCGGCGGTGGCGCCCTCATGTCGTCATCTCCCGATTCGCCGGGGCCGGAGGCGACGGACACGGCCACCACCAGGCGGCTGGAATCCTGTCCGTCGAGGCCTATCGTGCGGCAGGCGACCCCAAACGTTTTCCTCAGCACATCGCCGCGGGTCTTCCAGCCTGGCAGCCGCGGAAGCTCTACGAGAGCGCCAGGGGTGGCGGCGGACTGCGCATTCCCGTGGGCGACTACGACCCCGTGCTGGGCCGGTCCTATCGCCAGATCGGAGCCGAGGGTTACAGCAAGCACCGTTCCCAGGGCAACGGCGCCGGGTTTGCCCTTCCCGTCCAGTCCTACGAGGGGCTGAGGCTTGTTGAATCGGTGCCCCCGGGCGGGAACGAGGCACAGCTGTTCGACGCCGTGGACACCTCCCTGTCGTCCATCCTGGAAATCGGTGCCGAGCACCGGCGGGCCCTGGTTTCCCTCGAGCCCGACATCCGGGAAGCGCAGGAAGCGGCTGACGAGGCATGGCGCTTGTTCGATCCGCAGCACCCGGAAAAGAGCGCCCCGGCGGCCGCCCGGGGGATCGTCAGCCTCGCGCAGGCCCTCAACCGGCTCGAGCAGGCCCCTCTGCCCAAGGACGCCCGCAATGTCGTGGCCGACGCTCTGCGCCGCAAACTGCACGACTTCCGCGAAGCCGTGAACGCCACCCTCGGGATTTACCTCGTGGCGGCGGCAGAGGAAGCTACGGCGTTCCCCGGAGAGACGGTGGCCGTAAACGCGACGCTGTTCGACAGGGGAACCGCACCGGTGCCGCTGAAGCGACTGCGCATCGTGGCACCGAACGGGTGGACCGCGCCTACCGAACAGCATGCGCCTTCGACGGTGGAGGCGGCTGGGAGCGTGCAGCGGCGCTTCCCGGTCGAAATCCCTCCGGATGCGAAGCCCACGGAACCGTTCTGGTATCGCGAGAACCGAAACGAGACGCGCTATCACGTGCGGCCGACCCCGGATGTGTTCGCCCCGTTCGATCCCCCGGTGCTCACCGCGACGGCGGTCTACGAGTTCCGCGGGGCGGAAGTCGAGATCGCGGTCCCAGTCCGCGCCCAAGCCAGCGACCCGATCCGCGGAGCCGATTTTGTGGATTTCCAGGTCGTTCCCCTGCTCTCGGTAGCCTTCAGGCCTGAAATCGCCATCGTGCCGTCCTCGCCCGCCACCGGGACGCGCGAAGTCCAGGTATCGATCCTCGGCAATGCCGCCGCCGGGGTGATGGGCAACGCGCGGCTCGAGGTCCCGAAGGGTTGGAGCGTCGAACCCCGGTCGGCGCCGTTTAAGACCTCGAGGAAAGGCGAGTCGATCACCCTGAGGTTCAACGTGCGCGTCCCGGCGGCAACCAGCCCCGGCAATTACCCAGTATCCGCGGTCGCCACCGCCCGGGGGCAGGAGTTCCGGCGTGGCTACCGCGTGATTTCCTACCCCGAAAACTGGACGCGGCACCTCTATACGCCCGCGGCCGGCTCCGTCGAGATCTTCGACCTGAAGGTGGCGCCGCGGCTGACGGTGGGGTACGTCGCGGGAGCAGGGGACGAAGTGGCGCAGGCGCTCTCCCAGATGGTCCGTGTCCAGGTGCTCTCCGCAGATGACCTTGCCTACGGCGATCTGAGCCGGTTCTCGGCCGTCGTTGTCGGGATTCGCGCCTACAACGTCAACGAGGACCTCCAGACCCACTACCAGCGGCTGCTGAGGTATGTCGAACAGGGGGGCACCCTGATCGTACAATATAACACCCCCCGCGGCGCCTCATCGCCCTTCCCCTACGGGCCCTACCCCATGACCATGTCGGCCGCCGACCGCATAACCGTCGAGGACTCGCCGGTCAGGATCCTCGAGCACCAAAATCCCATTTTCAACGTCCCGAACAAAATCACCGACGCCGACTTCCAGGGGTGGGTGCAAGAGCGGGGCCTGTATTTCATGAGCCAGTGGGACCCGAGGTACACGCCATTGCTGTCGGGTAACGACCCGGGTGAGACACCGAAAAATGGTGGCACTCTGTTTGCGCGCTACGGCAAGGGGTGTTACATCTACACGGCGTACGCCTGGTTTCGCGAGCTTCCCGCGGGCGTTCCGGGAGCGTTCCGGCTTTTCGCGAACATCCTGAGCTTCGGCCGGTAGGAGGAGTCCAGCGGTCGATACCGGGGTAGGCGGGATCGCAGTTCGGTGCGGCGCCGAGGCGCCGCACCCCATAGGGTCAGGCTTTGGCGCGGGCGACAAGGCTGATGAGGCTTCCTGCGGCCAGCACCACGGCCGAGCCGACGACGTTGTAGTACAACCACGAGATGCTGGAATAGTAGGCCACCGCGAGCACGGCCGCTTCGCCGATGAGCAAACCCCAGAAGGCGCCTGAGGCGCTGGAGCGCCGCACCAGGAAAGCCAGCAGAAACACCCCGAGGATCGGGCCGTAGAAGTACGAACCCACCTTGTTGACTGCCTCGATCAGCGATCCCAGGCGCCCGGCGAAAACCGCGGCGGTCGTCGCGAACAGCCCCCAGAATACGGTCGCGACGCGCGACGCCCGCAGATAGTGACGATCACTCCCTTGCCGGCGGAAGTAGCGCTGGTAAAAATCGATGATGGTGGCGCTGGCCAGCGAGTTTATCTCCGACGAAAACGTGGACATGGCGGCTGCAAAGATCACCGCCATCATCAGCCCAAGCACGCCGGCCGGCGCGTATTTGAGCAGAAAGGACGGGAAAATGTAGTTGACCTCGGCGGAGGGCTCCTGCCCGAGCGCGCGGCCGAGCAGCGCCCGGTTCTCGGCGCGCACCTGGTTGAAGGCAGCGTTCGACACGGCATAACGCCGTTCCGCCGCCAGCACCCCGACGCGGTCCCCCGTTTCCCGTGCGCGCGCGAGCTCCAGCGCAGCGGCGCGCCGCTCCTCGAACACCCCGTCGTGGCGCGCTTCCAGGGCGGCATACTCGGCGCCCACCCGGCTGGTCAGCAGGTGTCGATAGGACTCGTTGAAGTTCAGGGGCGGTTTCTCGAAGTGGTAGAACACGAACATGAGCACCCCGATCGCGAGGATCAGGAATTGCATCGGGACCTTCAGGAAGGCATTGAAGATCAGGCTGAGACGGCTCTCGGTCAGCGACCTGCCGGTTAGGTAGCGTTGTACCTGGCTCTGATCGCACCCGAAATACGAAAGGGCCAGAAAAAATCCCCCCAACATGCCGGAGAGCAAAGTGTAAGAATTGCTCAGATCCGTCGAGAGATCGATGTTGTTCCACTTCCCCGTGGCTCCGGCCAGGTGGACGGCAGAGGAAAAACCGAATCCGGACGGAAAGCCGGAGACGATAACGGCGATCGCGACGAAGATCCCCGCAAACATGAGGATCATCTGCTTGGCGTCGATCATGATGACGGCCTTGTTTCCGCCGATCGCCGTGTAGACGATCGTCGTCAGCCCCATCACGAGGATGGTGGAGACCTCGCTCCAGCCGAAGATGACACCCAGCACGATGGCCGGGGCGTACAGGACGATGCTCACCGCGAGCCCGCGCGACATGAGGAAAAGAAAACTGGTCAGGCTGCGGGTGCGCGCGTCGAAGCGCCTTTCCAGGAACTCGTAAGCAGTGAATACGTTGGCACGATAGAAGAACGGCACGAAGGTCGCGCAGAGCACCACCATGACCAGAGGCTGCGGCAAGTAGACCTGGATGAAGGACATGCCCGAGCCATAGGCTTGCCCAGTGGTCCCGATATAGGTGATGGCGCTCGCCTGGGTGGCCATTACCGAGAGGCCGACGGTCCACCAGCGCAGGGAGCGCTGGCCGCGAAAATAGTCGTTCAGGTTGACATTCTGACGGCCGTGGCGAATCCCTTCCCATGTCACGTATATGAAATACGCGGCAAGTACGGCCCAGTCGACGAGGCGCATCGAGTCCCTAGCGGTTGAGGGCGACGGTCATCCAGTACAGCAGCAGCACGAGAACGCAGGTGTACATCACGACGACGACATAGATCCGCCGCCAGCTTTTCAGGAACGGAGGCTTTTCGTCGTCCATGGCCAGTTCTCGAATGTGCTTTTGAATGATAGCCTTTCCGGCAGCGCGATGCGAGCTTCGAGATTCTCCGCCTCGCGGGACTCGAAGGATTTCGCAGAGCGGCCGGCTTTCCTGCTGGGGGAGGGATGGTGCACGAACTGGTGCCGGTGGTCAGGACTTCGGACCTGACGGAGCTTGTGGTGCTCAAATCACTGCTGGAGGCTGCGGGCATTCCATTCTCGGTACAGGGAGAGGAAGGACTGCGGCTGTTTCCGGCGGGTGGCGGCTTTTTTGCGGCGAACGCGCATGCTGCGGTGGTGCGCGTACGGAGCGAGGATCTGGAGGCAGTCCGGAAGCTGCTGGATGCCGCTGATGGCGGCATCCGGGAAGAAGACTGAGTTCGCTTTTACGGGCGCTGCAGTTCCATCAGGACCTTTATGGCGTTGTCGCGCTTCTGGCTGACGAGGTCGAAAGCTTCGTTCGCCCGTGCCGGCTCGAAGCGGTGCGTGAGCAAAACGGGGGCGGCGTCCCTCCTGCGTTCGAGCAAGGCGAGCGCCCGGTGCGTGGCGTTGTTTTGCCGCCGCACGTGCACGACCGACGCCTCACGGCGACGCAGCAGGTGCGGATCGTGGCTGATGCGGTCGACTTCGGGAATCCCGATCTGGGCGAGCACGCCTCCGGGACCAAGCATACGCGCCGCGTCGTCGATGGACTCCTGGGTGCCGGCGCATTCGAACACCACATCGGCCCCGGCTCCGTTCGTGGCGTCGATGACCCACCGGGCCGCCCCGCCCTCGCCCGGATCACAAGTGGCGTCCGCGCCGAGGGTTTCGGCTGCACGGCGGCGGGCGTCAACGGGCTCCGACACGAGCACCTGCGCCGGCCGCAGATCGCCGAGGGCGAGAAGCACGACCAGCCCGATCGGGCCGGCCCCGACGATTGCCACCCGGCAGCCGCTGCGGGCGCGCGACAGCGCGACCGCGTGCACACCGATCGAGAGCGGCTCCAACAGGACGGCTTCCTCCAGCCCCATCCACTCGGGGAGCTGAACGACGCACTCGGGGGGCAGAGCAACCTCGTCGCGCATGCAGCCGGCCAGTTCCTGGGGGTTGCCGAGGAACTTCAGGTTGCGACAGGTGTTCTCACGCCCCGCGCGGCACTGGTCGCACGAGTGGCAGACGACCGCAGGCTCGATATATACCCGCGCGCCATCCGGCACCTGCCCAGACCCGTCGCTCACCTCGCCGCTCCCTTCGTGCCCCAGGACGAACGGGTAATGAACCACCTGATCGCCGATGCGCCCCTCGGTGTAGTAGTGGACGTCCGACCCGCAGATCCCCGCGTACCGCATGCGCACCCGCACCCACCCGGCAGGGACAGGGGCAGGGGCCGCCATCTGCCCGTAGTCAAATCTCCGCAGACCCGTCAACATCAGTGCTCGCATATCTGTCGCCTCCCGCTTGACGAGCTTACCGCAAAGGCAAGACAAATCCTGCGAAAAATCACGGGCGAGCCGCAGGTGGGTCCAGGCCTTCAGCCCCGGACCCAATCGCCAGATTTTCCTATCCGCGGAGGAGCGAATTGAGGTAAATGGAGTGGGTTCGCAAGGACATTCTTCGATGAGGCTCGCGCGCCATGAGCGAGAAAAGCGTCGCCATACAACACCTGCACACCTATTTCATTTTCCCGTTCTCGATAGACAAGCACACGGTGTTGCAGAACCATCCCGAATTGTGGTCCAACACGCCGCACTGGATCGACGGCCTCGACAAATGGATTGCAGCGCATCCGCGCTCCTCTCTTATCGGGGAGCGAATCGGGCCGTGGCGTCGGTCCACCTACTCCCGATTCGACATGGATTCGCCGGCGTATCAGGACATGGCCTTCTTCCACCCGTTCGTGCGGCGTGTGTTCTTCGACACGGGGGACTCCTCGCGCTCCAGCGGAACGGAAGCCCTGTTGCGCTGCTACACGATCCCGCTGGACGGGAAAAAGAAGCTGTGGTTTCAGGCCCAGGACCTGAAGGGGCGCAGCGCCCAGGTCGAGGTCACCGACATCCGGATGTTCCTGTTCGCCAACGGCATCGGCATCCTGTCGCTCGGTGTCGAGGCGTGGGGGATACCCGCCGCGGAGGCGCTCTGGATCAACGAGGCGTTCCGCAAAGTCTACGCGTCCTCGGGACGTCAGGTGCGGGAGGGGCGCGTCCCGAACCGGATGGCCCTCATCCTCGAAGAGGCCGACGGGACGAAGATCGTCGCCGAAGAGAGCTTCACCAAGGGGGAGATGGTCAGCTTCCTGCCCCCGCTCGCCAAGACGATCACGGCGCTGATCTATTTCGCCGACTACGGCAAGCAGGAATTCGAGCCGATGCTGGACGAACGGATGCTCGTCTACAGCTACGCCGCCGTAGACCCGGCGTCCGTCGCGCCCGATTACATGACCTCCGAGGAATACCAGATCCTCCTGAGCCGCTTTCTCTACGTCGATACGGAGGGGCGATCGTACCGCTACGATCCGGAATTCATCCGCGAACAGATGAAACAACAGCTGTACCGGCGCTGGGCACACCAAGGAACGTATTACGGATTCACGAGCTATAGCAACATCACCATCACGTTCGGCACCTTCGACTGCGACGAACACGTCCTGCGCGAAGGCTTCCTCGTGCACCGGATGTTCAACACCCGTTATTACCTGATGGTGCTGGTGGCGATGTTCTACCGCGCCACCCTGCTGGACTTCGCGGAGCGCACCGCGCTTGTCTCAAAACGCCTGTTCCTCGACCAGGAGGACGGCAGACTCACGCCGGAGAACATCCGGCTGGCCCGTGACATCAGGGCCGAGTTCCTGCACTTCTCCAACTACTGGTATTTCGACGAACTCGCCAACAAGGACGAGGAGATCGAGCACTTCGCGCTGCAGTGCGCGCAATGCCGCATTGAACCGGTCAAGCGGGAGATCGAGGAGGAGATCGAGAAGCTGAACTCGTCGCTGCACGACTACTCGGCGTTCCGAAACACCGAGGCGGTGAACCGGCTGGCCATGCTGAGCCTGATCGTCGGCGCCGGCGCGGTTCTCACGGGGTTTTTCGGCATGAACTTCGGTCACCAGTTCGCCAAGACGTTTTTCGAACCGGAACCCGGTTCCCTGCTGATCCACTACGCCGCGGTGACCCTGGTGGCCGTCCTGGCCTTCGGCGCGCTCGCGTTCGGCTTTTACGTCGTCGCCGCGAACTGGGCGGACTACCGGGACGTGCTGGTTCCCCGCCGGTGGAAGCCCCGCAAACGGGACGAATCGCTGAGTCTCAAGAACGCGCCGTGGTGGGCGGAAGGCGTGGACGAGGAGTGACGCATCATTTCGCCGGCGCCAATGCGCCGGGTGTTTCGGCTTATGCCGCAAATCGTAAGCGGCGCCGAGGCGCCGCACTCCAAATGACCGGTCCTTTGTGGAGTTGTGGAGTGCGGCGGCTCGACGTACGAGGGACGCCGAGGGGGCGGGCGCCGGGGTCACGATTGTTTTTTTTGCCCGTAATAGGCGGCCGGGCCGTGTTTGCGCAGGAAGTGCCTGTCCTGCAACGCCCGGGAGATCGGGCCGGCCGAAGGATCCAGCAAGCGTCGTGTACAGCGCGATGCGCGCGATCTCCTCTAGGAGCGACGCCGTGTGTGCGGCGTCGCGCGCGGAGGCGCCCCAGCAGAAGGGACCGTGTCCCGCCACCAGCACTGCCGGCACCCGTGCGGGGTCCAATTCGGCAAACCGCCGGGCGATCACCACGCCGGTGTTGACCTCGTAGTCGCCCTGGATTTCCCCCGGCAGCATCGGCATTGTGACGGGCACCGACCCGTGAAAGTAGTCGGCGTGAGTTGTGCCAAAGCAGGGGAGATCGCGGCCAGCCTGCGCCCAGGCGGTGGCATAGGTGGAGTGCGTGTGGACGATCCCGCCGATGGATGGGAAAGACCGATACAGGACGAGGTGTGTCGGCAGGTCCGAGGAGGGCCTCAGCCCTCCTTCGACCCTGTTCCCCTCCAGGTCCGTGACGACCATGTCGGCGGCCGCGAGCGAGTCGTACGCCACCCCGCTGGGTTTGATGACGACAAGGCCATCCTGGCGCGAGATCCCGCTCGCGTTGCCGAAGGTGTGGATCACGAGGCCCCGGCGGACCAATTCCAGGTTCGTTTCGAGCACTTCCAGCTTCAGGTCTTCTAGGGTCATGTCGTAGGAACCTTCTCGTCCGCCCGAGCCGCCGCCGCCGGGCCACGCGCACATGCCGCGATGCGCCTGAGTGAGGGCAGGACGTCGCCCACGAGTGCGGGCTCGGAATCCGGGAGTCCGAAAGAGAAATACAGCTTCCGGTACAGCTCGTACAACTCGGCGTAGACAGACGCCTGGTGCGCATCGGGCTCGACGACACGGTAATTCGGGCAGAGCGCTTCCTGCGCCTCCTCTACCGTGCGGAAAACGCCCGCAGCGAGGAAGGCGAAGATCGCGGAACCGAGGCTCGTGACTTCCTGCTGCGGCACCAGGACCGGCTTGTTGAGAACGTTCGCATACACGCGGTTCAGAACCTCGTTCTTTTGAGGGATGCCGCCGCCGTTGATCACACGCCGGATTTCCACACCGTGGCCCGCCATGCGGTCGAGGATCACACGGGTGTGAAAAGCGGTCCCTTCGATGGCGGCAAACAACTCGTCCTGGGCGGTGTGGGTTAGGTTCCAGCCGAGCGTCACCCCGCCCAGTTCCGGGTTGACCAGGACCGTGCGGTCGCCGTTGTCCCACGTCAGGCGCAGCAAGCCTGTCTGCCCGGCGGTGTAGCCGTCCAGCGCGTTCGAGAGTGCGGCAACCGTGGTCCCGGACCTGCGGGCGATGGCGTCGAAGATATCTCCGGATGCCGAGAGGCCCGCCTCAATGCCGTAGTAACCCGGATGTATGGAGCCCTTGACCACGCCGCACACCCCCGGGATGAGATCGACCTGCCGGGCTATGGCCATGGTGCACGTGGAGGTCCCCACGACGTTGACGACGTCTCCTTCGCGCACGCCGGCACCGATTGCATCCCAATGGGCGTCGAATGCCCCGACGGGAATCGGTATGCCCGGCCGGAGCCCCAAACGGGCAGCCCACTCGCCGCTCAGCCGGCCGGCGAGCATGTCCGAGGTGGCGTAGCGCCCCCGCAGCCGCTCGCGCACTCCCTGCAGGAGCGGGTCCACCCGCACCAGGAATTCCTCCGGGGGGAGCCCGCCCAGGGCCTCGTTCCACATCCACTTGTGCCCCATGGCGCAGACGCTCCGAGGCACCTCGGAAACATCGGTGATGCCGCACAGGACCGCCGCCACCATGTCGCAGTGCTCCAGGGCGGAGACCATGGAGCCTCGGGTCTGGGGATGGTGCCGCAACCAGTGCAGGAGCTTGGCGAAGCCCCATTCGGAGGAGTACACCCCGCCGTACCAGTCGATTGCCAGCAAATGCTCCCGGCGGGCGGTGGCCGTGATCAGTGCAGCTTCTTTGCTGGCCCGGTGATCGCACCAGAGATAGTAGTCGTCCAGCGGCTCTAGACCCGCCGCCACCGGCACCACCGTCGATCCGGTCGTGTCGAGGGCCAGGGCCTCAACCCGCTCTCCGTCCACCGACGCGGCGCCGAGCGCCTGCCGCGTGGCGGCGACCAGCGCCTCCATATGGTCGGCATGTTTCTGGGCCGCGTAGTCGGGATCCTCCCGCCTCCGGTAGAGCGGGTATGGGGCCGTGGCCGAGCCGAGCCTCCCTTTCGCACTGTCGACGACAGACACGCGGACGCTCAGAGTCCCGAAATCGACACCAGCTGCGATGGCCATTGTCCTTGTCCCCCACGGCGCGGCCGGCCCGTGCCGTCACTTGTGCCAGTAAACGTTCCAGCCGAGATAGCGGGACGCGGCCTCGTGGACCGCCGCGGCAACCGAAGAGAGGTTGGTCGCCACGTGGTGTTCGAACCCCCGCTCGCAAATGAAGTGCAGCAAGTCCTGCATCCGAGGGACCTCGGCCACGGCGTAGCCGCCGAACGTGTCGATCGGGTCTTCGGTGAACCGGCCCTCCCCCACATACGCGGCGATGGAGCCTTCCGTGTCGCGTGTCGAGAGCCGGAGGTAGCTCATCGGGCCTGCCTTGACGCGTCCCACGCAGGTGCCGAACGTGCTGTCCCTCCCAAGTGTGCCAGCGATGATGTCCTGGAAGTCCATCCTGACTTCTTCAAAAAAATGCTTCGGCAGGTTGCTGCAATGGAAACAAACGGCCTTGTCGGGGTCGTCCCCGTAGTTGTTGTTCCAGTCCATCAGGGCACTGGGCGACTCCGAGGCCAGCTGCAGAGCGTACATCCCCAGGAGGCCGCACACATCCAGTTCGCACGCGCTCGGCATGAGGCTGTTGCTCATCATGCTCATCACCGTGCAGGGTACGACGCCATAGAACTCCTCGATCGCCGTCCAGCACTGGATCGTGCTGATCGTTACTTCCACCTCCCTCATCCACCCTTCCATTACCACCGCCAGCTTAGCCATCTTCACCAGCGCCTGCTGCGGAACGCCTTGGGTCGGGACATAGTCCTGGATGTCTCGCAACTTCTGGACGACCGCGTCGTCGACGTCTTTGAGCCGTTGAATTCGGCCCAGGACCTCCGACAGGTCCAGCGGTTCGACCGATATCCCGTGGGATTCCAGGATCTTCTCGCTGTAGCGGACCGTGTTGAAGGCGGCCGGTCGGGCGCCGACGGCGCCCACCCGGACTTTTCTCAGCCCGTTGGTTACCCGGCAGACGGCGGCAAACCACTCCAAGTCCTTTTTGAAGGCGTCCGAGCCCGGCGCCTCCGTGTGCCGCGAGGTTAGGGAGTAACGGATCCCATACTGGCCCAAGTTGTTACAGGCCGACATCTTGCCGCAGAAGCTGTCGCGTCGATCGCGGATGGACATGGAACCGGAACTATCGGGGGTCGCCTGCACCAGCACCGGCACGCTCAGGCGCGACATCCGGATGGCGTCGGCTATGGCGCGCTCTTCGCCGAAGTTGGGGAGGGTCACGATGATGCCGTCGATCTTGTCACGGTTTGCGTCGAACAGCGCGGCGCACTTCCGTGATTCTTCTCGGGTCTCCACCGCTCCGTACTTCGAGTCCTCCGGCGTGAGTGCCACCACGCAGATCCCGGCGTTTCGGAGTGCTTGAATCATCTCCTCGCGCCCGCTTTTCGCCAGGTGATCGGGAAAGAAGCCCCGGTTGCCGACAATCAGCCCCATAGTCATCTGTTTAGCCATAGCACCCCCAGGTTGTGGGTCCCATGTTACGCATTTTCGCTCCGTTTTCATCAGCTATCTGGGGGGACGGCGCCTCGCCGCCGCCACGCTTCGGGATTGCGGCGTGCGTGCCGAAATGTCGCGATTCCCGGTGGCGCCGAGGCACCGGGGATTTCCTCTTCACGGCAAGAGGAAAGCGCCGCACTCCAGGGCGCTTTTCGCTCACGTGCGCGGCGGGCCACTCCGATATCTAAATAGACTGCAAGTAACTTATCCCCCCGGGGCGCAGGGTACCGGATTTGACTTGTGTCACGCCAGATTCTATATTTTGTACGGCCTTATCTCGGGGAGGCTGCTCCAGAAGCTTCAATGATCCCTGCCGCCACCATTTGCTGGGCTCGCGGGAGAGAAAAGCTAAAACCTTTTGCGGTTTCGAGCATCTAAGTACGTTGAAGGACTCGGGGTGTAGTGTGAACGGCGTCCAGAGGCGCCCGATAGTGTATTGCGGGTGGGAATCTTCAACTTCGCGCGGCGGCAGCCGCGCCCCCTTGCTGCAACCCATGGACAGCGTGGACCCAGGGCAGGCGGGGGGAGGGGTGTGTTCGAGCGCTTGCGATGTCTTGGTCTCGAACGAACTGGAAATATGGAAGTGCCTGGTTGGTCGCGTGCGTGGGCAAGCTTGAGCAGCAACGGCGGGCTATTGGCATGGAGGCGATTCCCGGTACTGAGCGGTCCCCGAATTCGATTTCAACGGAAACTCCCGCCCTTGAGGTGGGTTGCGTTCGGGTTGTTGCTGCTGGTTGCGGCGACGTATGAAATCAGGACCTCGGCGGTGCAGTCCTGGGTCTTTTCCCAGTTTTCGCGGCGCTTGACCTACACCGTGGCCCCCGGTCCGAGCGATCGGATCGTCTTTCCGCGCGAGGGGCCTTTCAACGAGCGGCTCGGTTATACGCGGCTGCCAGATTTCCAGCGCATGCTGGAATCGGCCGGTTACCGTGTCACGCTGCAGTCGCGCTTCTCGCCCGCACTGCTCCGGCTCTCACGCTGGGGAATCAGCCCGCCGTACCGGGAACCTTCGGTCACCGGCCTGGTGATCCGGAGCGCACAGCAGGCTCCCATATTCAGTTCGGCGGAATCGGTGCTGCAGTTTCAGAGGCTGGAGGATGTGCCGCCGATTGTGGTAAACGCACTCCTGGCCATCGAGAATCGCGAACTCGCCGACCCGGCCGACATCCGAAGAAATCCCGTAGTCGAGTGGGACCGCCTGGCAAAAGCAGGCCTTTCCTATGCGGGCTCCAAGATCGGCCTGCCGTTGAGGGTCGAAGGCGGGAGCACCCTGGCCACCCAGATCGAGAAGTATCGAAACTCGGCCAACGGGCGCACGGACTCGCCGGTCGACAAACTGCAGCAGATCCTCGGCGCCAGTCTCAAGGTGTACCGCACGGGTGTCGACACCCGTGCCCAGCGCCACGAGATCATTCTCGAGTACCTGAACACGATGCCGCTCTCGGCGGCGCCCGCTTTCGGCGAGGTCCATGGGTTGGGCCCGGGACTGCTCGCATGGTATGGGCTACGGCTGAGCGACGTCCGTCGCAACCTGGCCGTTACCGCCCCGGCCGCAGAGAGGGCCCGAGCGGTCAAGCACGTCGTCAGCCTGCTGGCGTCGGTGCGGGCACCGAGCACATACCTCCTTTACAACCGTGCGGCGCTTGCGGAGCGCACGAATTTCTATGTCCGGCTCATGGCAAGGTCGGGAATCATCGACGATGGTTTCGCGTCGTTGGTTGAGGCGACACCCCTGGCGTTCACATCGTCCGCCGGCCGGTCGCCGAGGATTCCAACCCCAGGACAAAAGACCTCGAACGCCATCCGGACAAACCTCGGCCGGCTCATCGGCGTACCCGGTTTCTATGACCTCGACCGGCTCCACCTCACCGTCTCCAGCACGATCGACGCCGATCTGCAGGACCGGGTGCTCGACGTCTTCCAGAACCTCAAAGACCCTGCGTTTCTCAAGGCCAACGGGTTAAAGGGGGAGCGCCTCCTTGGCGAAGGCGATCCCGGGCATGTGCTCTACAGCCTTCTGCTTTTCGAACGAACCCCCGAGGGAAACGCGCTGCGCGTGCAACTCGACAGCCTTGACCGCCTGTTTGATATCAACGAGGGGATGAAGCTCGAACTGGGGAGCACCGCCAAGCTCCGCACCCTCGCCCACTACCTCGACCTGGTGGCGTCGCTTCACGGCGAACTATCCGGCCTGGACCGCCGGGCCTTGACAGAGCGGGAACGCGACGCCCGCGACCCGATCACCCGGTGGGCTGCCGCGACCCTCGTCCATGCGGGCCCCCTCACGCTGGATCAGTTCATCGGGAAGGCGCTCGAGCGCAAGTACTCGGCCAGCCCTTCCGAGGTTTTCTTTACGGGCGGAGGGGTCCACGTGTTCCACAATTTCGATCGGAAGGACAACGGCCAGACGCTCACCCTCCGCGAGGCGACCCAGCGCTCGACCAACCTGGTGTTCATCCGTCTCATGAGGGATCTCGTGCGCTTTCACCAGGCCAGGCTGCCCTACGATCCGGAGACCGTCCTGGCAGACGCGCAGAACTCGACCAGAATGAGCCTCCTTTCGGAGATCGCCGCAAAAGAAGGAAGATACTTCCTGCTGCGCTCCTACCAGGCCTACCGCGGCAGGACGCCTGAGGAGATCGTGACCCGCCTGCTCGGTCGGCGCTCCGGCGACCCGCGCCGTCTTGCGATCCTGTACTATGCCTGGCAGAAGCCGGGCATGACGGCAGGGGACGCGCCGGGGCTCGCAACCTGGATCGGGCGCTTCGGCTCCACGGCGCCCGCCGCGGTCCCAAGCCTGATCAAGGCCTACAGCAATCCGCGCCTGACGCTGGCCGACTACGCGTACCTGCTTGGAACCCACCCATTGGAACTGTGGTGTGCCGGTCAGATGATCGGGAACCGGTCGCTCTCCTGGCAGGATGCGCTTGCCCGCAGCGCCGACGCCCAGAAGGTTGCCTCGCAGTGGCTGTTCAAGACGCGGAACAGGCGGGCGCAGGATCTGCGGCTGCGGATACGCTTCGAGCAGGACGCTTTCGAGAGAATGACCCCGGGCTGGAAGCGGTTCGGCTTCCCGTTCGAGCACCTGGTCCCGTCTCTGGCCACCGCCCTGGGCAATTCGTCCGACAGGCCTTCCGCGCTAGCCGAACTCATGGGGATCATCGTCAACGACGGCGCCAGGATGCCGACCGCGCGGATGACTGCACTGGATTTCGCAAGCGGGACCCCTTATCAGACGCGATTTGAACTGCGCGAAGCCAGCGGCGAACCCGCCATGCGGCCCGAGATCGCCCGTGCCCTCAAAACGGTGCTGGCCGACGTGGTGGAACGCGGGACCGCCCGGAGACTCTCCGGGGCGTTTGCGCTCCCGGACGGGTCACCTGTGACGGCAGGAGGCAAGACCGGTTCCGGGGACAATGAATTCAAGTCGTTCGGGCACGGGGGGGGAGTCATTTCCTCGCGTCAGGTGAACCGCACGGCGACATTCGTGTTCTACGTGGGCGACCGCTACTTCGGCGTCTTGACCGCCTTCGTCGACGGGGCGCAGGCGGCACACTACAGCTTTACCAGCGCGCTCCCCGTGAGCATCCTCAAGCTGCTGGCCCCGCCGTTGAACGCGCGTCTCGGGGACGCCACCTCGTCGGCGGTTGCGGGGAAAAACCCGCCACCGCGGCGCGGCGGCGCGGAGGTTCGCAGGGAGCGCAGTCTTGGGGGATCGTCTCTGTAGTGGCCTTCCGTCGAAGTTCCTGCACTTCCGCCGGCCGGACGTGGTAATTTGTGCGTCAGGAGATTCATGGAAGGCGCACGGTCCGGCCTATGAAAGCACTGCTCTTCCCTGTGTGGCTGCCCCTGCTTGTTCTTCTCGGTGCAGGCGTCCAGGAATCCGAGATTCCCCCAGAAACCAAGGGGGTGTATTACTGGAAGGGCACGTCCGACTGGATCATGCTCGACCCGGCCACCCTGTCGGATTCTGAAAGCCGGGGCCTGAGCCGGTTCATCGAGACCGACGGCCTGTCCGGCCTGAACGTGAACCTCACCTTCGACGGCTCCAGCTCCCCGGTCCAGATTGACGACCGCAGGCCGGTTCTCTACGTGCGCGGAATTGTCCCCGGCGACGACACACTCATCGTCCAGCTGGCGGTGAAAAGAGACAGCCGGGAAGTTCAGACCTCACTATCGTTTGCGGGGGTCAACAACAAGGTAGGCTTCAGGAACGCGGACATCCGGCGCGTGACCATCCGGCCCTCAGACGCGCAGGACCTTTTCGTCATCGCACCGCAGGAAGCCCTCAAGCCCGGCGAGTACCTCGTCGTCTTCGGACACATCGACAACGCCTTCAACTTCGGCATCCCCAAGTGACAGGACGGCAAACAGAACAACACGAAATCGTCCCGGGCCGGGCGGACGCGCAGATGAGAGTTGTCGATTCCGAAGTTTCGCCTGCTCGGTAGATTTTCCCTGGCTTTGCCCTTTCCTATAACCTATCCGCGGCATCGTCGGGCCGAGTACCCTTTCACTTTACATTCGCGGCAAGCCGTTCCGTTTCGGGTCGGGCGTCGCGGCCGCCTTTGAGGTTTGCGAATCCACCGATGTAGCGGCCTTTGCGAAAGACGCACAATCCGTCGAGGTACTTATCGCTGGCGGTGAACGCCTCGTCGCCGATGGAGAGTGCCTGCGCCTGGCCAAACCTCGCCTTTAGTTTGGTCATGAGTTGGGCGGCCGACTCAGCCGTGTCCTCCGGGACCAGGAACCCTTTCCCGAAGTCGTACTGGCCCACGTACCCGCGTTTCATCAGCCGGATGCCCAGTACACTCTCCGGGACGAGGCGCAGCGATTCCTTGACCAGTCCTTCCTGGGGGAACCACGAGAGGGCGTCGGGCGGGGTTGAGCGGCCGTCGAATTTCTTCTCGAGCGCGACGACGAATTCCTTCAGGACGGCCGAGTGGTCCTTGGCCGGGTTGGCGGCCAACTCCACGAAGTACTTGTCTTTGGCAAATATCGCGCGGCGCGGCAGGATCTGGCCGCGCATGCCGATATCCTGCACCGGCTGGCGGGGGTCGCGGTTAGCCGAGAAAAGGCCGAATGCAAACTCCGGGTCGGCCATCTCCGAAACATCGATGAGGATAGTGTCGTCGCCCTTTTTGCAGGTGACCCCGTGCATCTGGACGAACCGGTAGATGAGGTAGCCCTCGGCATTGCCGTTCATGTATTCGAACAGGTTGTCGGCTGCATACGTCCGGGCCGGCCCCTGCTGCTGCCAACCCGCGACGACGCTGCAATCCGGGGCCTGCGCCGGCGTGGCGGGAACGAATGCGGCGAGGCTCAGCGCCAGGAGCGTACGTCTCATGCGAACACCTCCTGCGCCCGGCTGAGCCGTTCCGCCACCCTGACGCCGTTCGGGCACGTCACGCTGCAGGTCGGGCAGAGATCGCACCGCACGCGGCGCACATTTTCCGGCAGCGCCAGGAAGCTCTCGCGGCCCAACCGGAATTCGCCGTACCCCTCGGCATAGACGAGGTAGCGCAGCATGTCGGCGACGGGGAGACCTTTGGGGCACGTTCCGCCGCACTCGCCGCACATTCTGCAGTAGAGCGGACGAAGGTACTCGAGCTGCTCGGCGAGCAGCTTCTCATCGGCGTCGGTGAACGGCTCCGTCATGGCCCGCATGTTCTCGTCCAGCTGGTCCATGTCGGTGATGCTGGGGATGGTCGTCGACACGTTCGGGTTTCTCAGAACCCACTTCAGGGCGGCGTACAAGGCACCTTCCCGCTTGAACGTTTCGTAGTTCTTGTCCCCTGGCTTGGCGCGGCGCAGGCCGCCGGCCATCACCTTCATAGCCACGACGGCGAGGCCCGCCTTGGCCGCCGCCTCGAGCAGACCCTGGGTCGACGGGTCCATGGTGAAGTTGTAGGAGACCAGTGCGACGTCGAAGTGGTCCTTGCGCGCGATCATCGCCGGAATCACCTCGGCGTGGCCGCCGTGCATGCTGACACCGGCAAACCGGATTTTGCCCGCTTTCCTGGCAATCTGCTGCGCCTCGATCAGGTCGTCGGTGAGATCGGCCGCCTTCCCCTTGCCGTGCAGATACCAGATGTCGAGGTGGTCGGTACCGAGCTCCTTCAGGCTGGTGTCCAGGTGTTCGAGCGCGCCCTGCTTGTTCGGGGCCCCGGTCTTGCTCGACAGGGTGATGCTGTTGCGCTTGGCCTTGAGAGCGGTCCCCACCATGCGCTCGTTGTTGCCCCCCTGGTAGCCGCGCGCGGTGTCGAAGTAGCTGATCCCGAGGTCGGCGGCCTTTTCGATCACGCTCGCATCGGATGTGATCATGCAGCCGAAACCGACGCTTGTGACCTTGACGCCCGTCTTGCCCAGGGTGCGGTAGGTGAGTCCGCCTTGCGCGGCCATGCCGGGCGGAGCCGGAGAATCCGCGACCGGCCCGCGCCTTGTAGAACCCAGCACCACGGCCGGGGCGGCGAGCCCGGCAGCCAGAAATGTGCGGCGAGAAGAATTATGTTTCATAACGCCCCCAAATGTTTATAACTTATGCATATCAGTTTATAGGATGAGAGGGTTGGGAATGGAATACAAAGTTACACGCCGCGGCTTTATGCGGGCGGCAGCCGCGGTAGCGGCCACCCCGCTCCTGAATGCCCGATCGCGCAGCGCGCAGGCCCAGGCGCCCGCCGCCGGGCGCCGGTCGGTCGTGGCGCTGGTCGAGGGTCCAAACCGCCGCAAGAACATCCGCGACGCACTCGCCGCAATCGAGGAGCAGATCCTCCCGGTCCTGAAGCGCAAGAAGTACGTGGTGATCAAGCCGAATCTCGTCTCCACCGTGAACCAGCTGGCTGCGACGCACGCCGACGCGCTGTGCGGCATCCTCGACTTCCTGGCGCCGCGGTTCAAGGGCCCGGTGGTGATCGCGGAATCGTCGGCCGGCAACACGCTCGAGGGCTACGACAACTTTGGATACCCCGGGGTGGTCAGGGAATTCAAATCGCGGCGGGTCAGCTTGGTCGATCTGAACGAGGAGGCCCGGTACGAACTCTCTTCGGTGATAGATGCCGACCTCCACGTCGTGCCGGTGCGGCTGGCGGCCAGGCTGCTGGACCCGGAGGCCTTCATTCTCTGTGCTGCGGTGATGAAAACCCACAACGTCGTGGTGGCGACGCTGTCGATCAAGAACATGACCCTGGGAGCCCCGCTGCACAACCCGCGCAAGGAAAGCAAGCGGTGGAACGACAAGCGGCTTTATCACGGCGGGGTGCGGCAGACACACGCCGACATGCTGCTTACCGCCCAGAAGATGCAACCGTTCTGGGGGGCGACGGTCATCGACGGGTACGAGGGGATGGAAGGAAACGGCCCGTCTTCGGGGCTGCCGGTGCCCTCGCACATCGCCATCGCCTCCACCGATTTCGTGGCCGCCGACAGGGTCGGGATCGAGGCCATGGGAATCGACCCCGCCTGGATCGGGTATCTGAACTACTGCGGCCTCAGCGGACTGGGGCAGTCTGATCTCGGGAGCATCGACATCCGGGGCGTAAGTGTCGGGTCGGTCGCCCGGAAATATCAGCTTCACCCGGACCTCGAGCGGCAGCTGCAGTGGATGGGCCCCATGACCGAGCTGCCTCCAAAGCTCGGCTGAGTATCGCAGGGTAGCACGCGGATCGACACCGGCCCAGGGGAGGCGTTGCGGTCGAATTTCGCAATGGCTTGGCGCCGAGGCGCCGAGTATTCCGGGCGCAGGACCCACCCAAAAGCGGCGCCGAGGCGCCGCACTCCAGATTCAGCGTGCGGCCTTCTCTAGCCTGGACCAGGCTTGTTGCAGCGCTTCCCCGTCGGCGGCGGCGCGAGCCTTGAAGGAGTGGAACGGAGCGCTGTCGGAGGCGAAACGCAGTTCGACGGTGCGTCCCTGGACTTTGAGCTTAAGCCTGGGAAACGGCACGTTAAACCCGTGCGATCCCGACGCGGGCTCGTAACGCACTTCGAGGCCGCTCACCAGTAGTGCCCCGCTGCAGCTCCCGCGCAAGAGGCCGTGGGAGTGCTCGACGGCGAGGCGGTACACCTGCTCACGCGCCCTTCGGCTGGCCAGCGCCGCCGCGTCGGAGCCGGACGCCGGACGCAGGGCGCGGGCGTCATAGACAAACACCGCCTTCTCGCCGTCCGAGAAATCGTGGATCAGGCTCAGGGCAGCGCCCGTCGTGGTTTTCACCGAGACGGAGTGTTCCCCGATGGACACGGGGGCCGCGTCGATCTCCCCGGCGCTTCCGATGGGGAACCCGTCAAACAGGACCACGCCGGGCTCCGCCAGGCGGTGCACGGACAGGAAGGCGCGGGCCGCGGTCTTCCTGGCCTCCAGCACCCGGCGCTGCGCCGCCAGCGCGGGATCGGAAGGGTTAAGCGACTCGAGCCGGGCGAGAGCCACGGTGGCGTCGGGATATCGCCTGTCGGCGATGGCGGGCTCCACGACTGCGATCAGCTGTTGGCACTCGGCAGCCCGGGTGCGCACGGACTCCGCCTGGGTGCTGCCCGGGTTTGCCGTCAACCACTCGTTCACCGCACGCTGGACCTCGGCGTACTTGCCAGCGCGGAAGAGGTCGCCCGTGCGGCGCGTCCAGGCCTCCTCGACCGAGGCCAATCTGGCTGCTTCCGCCTGCTCGGTCTTCTTGCGCTCGGATTCCCGGGAAAGCTCCGCGTTTTTGGCGTCCCAGCTGCGCCGGAGGCTGGTCAGGGCAGGGTGATCGGGGTTTGAGGCCGCGATCCTATTGATCTCCACGCGGGCCTTGCGCAGCTGACCGGCCGTTATCAAAGTGGTGGCGGCGGTAATCTGCTTTCCAAGCGCTTCGGCGTCTCCCTGGCGCGCGGATTCCGTGGCCTCCAGCCGGTCGCGGAGCGCTCTGGCCGTTGCGTACTCGGGCTCCAGTTCGAGAGCGCGGTTCAGGAACAGCCGTGCTTCGGCCGATCTCCCCTGCACCGCCATCGTCTCGGCCTGCCGCACCAGCAGATCGGCGGTGGCGGCGGGATTGTCGGAGTCCGCAACCGCGGCAGGGACGGGGGCAGGCGGTGCGACAGGGGCGCCGCCGAGGTGGCCCGGAGACGACGCATCCAGCCCCGACATGGCCCGCGCCACGAATCCGGAGCGCAATACCCAGACCGAGGCGGCGGCGAGCGCCAGGAAGGCGAGCACGGCAGCCCAGACGGCGGGCCGGGCGAACCAGGAATGCCGCGAAAGCACCGGTCCGTGGAGCTCGGCCTGGATCTCCCTCTCCACGGGGACACGCGTTTCGCCCGGGAGGCGCCCGTCCGCGACTGCAGGTTGAGGTCGCGGCGTTCCGTCGCCTGGCACGGAGGACTCCAGGAACGCCAGTTCCTGGAGGTCAAGGGACAGGGGAGCACCCGGTTCGAGCTCCGGCCCGGTATTCGTGTTCGGCGGAACGGAGGCCCGCATGACAGGCTGATCGATGGCCTGCGGCGGCAACAGGGGGGCAGCCTCGGCCCCCCCCCTGTCGTCGAGCCGGCCTGCCAGGGAAGGGCCGGCCTTTTCGGAGGGGGCCTCGCGCCGCTCCGGGGCTGTTGATTCTGGTGGGGGCTTCGTCCCGCGGCGTCGCCCCAAAATCGAGTAGATGACGGCGTTCTGGGCGGCCAGCCTGGACATGAGACCGTCGAGCGTCGCGTAGTCCCTCCCCTGCTCCCCCGCCACGACCTTCTGAATCTCCCCGAGCAGCACCGACAATTCGCCGGGGGCCTCGCGACGGCCGGCAGCCCTCCTCAGACGGGGCACCGCGACCTGCAGTTCGACGAGCATTGCGTGGCACTCGCGGGCGATGTCGTCCAGCAGATCGACGCATTCCGCGGCAACCTCGTCCATGCGCTGGAATCTCTCGTCAGGTTCCTTGGCGAGGCACTTCTCGACGATGTGGCCCAGGCCCGGAGGTGCATCCTCGAAGGGCTCAAACCCGGGCAGGCACTCCTCCGAGAGGATGTTGTCGAGCACCCGGTTGCTGTTGCCGTCCTGGAACGGGTGTGTACCGGTGAGGAGCTCGTAGAAGATCATGCCCGCGACGAAGATCTCGGACCGGGTGTCGTAGTGTTTCTCGCCGATTTGCTCCGGGGCCAGGTACAGGGGAGTACCCCAGCGCAGGGCCGGGCGCGTGAGTGCCCGGGCCAAAACCTGCGACAGGCTGAGGTCGACGATCTTGATAGTCCCGTCGGGGCATACGAAGATGTCCTCCGGCCTCAGGTCCCTGTGCAGGATGCCGTTGTCGTGCGCATGGCCGAGTCCCGCCGCCAATTGCTGCATCAGGGCGATCCTCTTCTCCACGGGAAGCGACGCATCCGCGGCGACGCGCCGGAGGTTCTCCCCTTCGACAAACTCGGTCGCAACGAAGGTCGAGCCGGCCTCCTCGCCGAATTCGTACAACTGCGCGATGTTGGGATGACGCAGACCGGAGAGGGTCTCGCAGACGCGGTGGACTTCGCCCCGGAGTTCCGCATCCCACCGGATGTCGCCGCTCAGGATCCGCAGGGCCACCACACGGTCGCCGCGGCTGTCGTGGGCCCGGTACACGGTGCCGAGCGTCCCCTCGCCGACCGGTTCCAGGATACTGTAGCCTTGCAGGTTTGTTGTGGACATGACCCCCTCAGCCGACGGCCAGATACCATGGCCCTGTGCAAATTCTAAGCCGGGAAGGGGGAACGGTTTGTGAGCCGGGTCACTTGCCGGCCTTTCGGCGATCAGCGTTAAAATCGCGCCGGCGAACGAGTATTATCTGTTCATCCACCTTTGCCGTCGGGGGAAGCCGTGGGCGTCTTGGCCCCCGTGAAGGTATTCGACCAGGAGAACTAGGTGAGAAAAACTCGGTTTGTTAACAGCGCGGCAATCGTTGTTCTGGCGTTGTGCGCAGTGTCGGTCGCAGCTTCCGGCTCGGGACAGGCCGGCGCAGAAGGCTGGCAGAGCCTGTTCGACGGCCGGAGCCTCGACGGGTGGGAGATACCCAAGTTCGGCGGGGACGGCAAGGTCCAGGTCCGGAACGGTCAGATCATACTGGGGACGGGGGTGACGCTGACGGGTGTGACCTCGACACGGAAGGACCTCCCCAAGATGAACTACGAGCTGAGCCTGGAGGCGATGAAGCTCGCGGGCAGCGACTTCTTCTGTGGGCTCACGTTTCCGGTGGGCGAATCGTACTGCAGCTTCATCGTCGGCGGCTGGGGCGGGGGCGTCGTCGGGCTGTCGAGCATCGACGGCATGGACGCCTCGGAGAATGAGACCAGCCAGGGCATGGATTTCGCCAAGAACCGCTGGTACCGCATCCGTGTGCGCATCACCCCCGGGCGGATCCAAGCGTGGATCGACGACCGGAACTTCGTCGACGTCGATACCAAGGGGAAGAGAATCTCCATCAGGCCGGAAGTGGATCTTTCGGTGCCGCTGGGCGTCGCCGCGTGGATCACGGAGTCCGCGCTGCGGGACATCAAGATCCGCCCCGTCAAACCGTAGACGCCGGGCTCCATCAGGAGTGCGGGGCTCGACGCAGCTTCGGGGCGGCGTCTGGGGGCGGCGCACACAAGCGAAGGCTTGCCACGGAAGAATACGGGAAAAACCTAACTTTGGATTTCCGTGGCAGGTTGTTGCGGTTGTATTTGAGCGGCGCTTCAGAGGGTTGCGATTTCCGATAGGGATTCCTGCGTGCTAAAGTAGAAAACTTAATGAGCAGGAAAAGGAGCGTATGATCAGCGATCTCATTATTGGCATGGCCGGGTCGGGGGGAGACGGGATTGTCTCGGCCGGCGAATCCCTCATCACCGCCGCCGCGCTGGAGGGGTATTACGCCATACTGACGAAGAGCTTCGGGTCGCAGATCCGGGGTGGCGAGTCGTCGTGTCGCATCCGGATCTCCAACCGGCAGGTCATGAATCCCGGCGGCACCCTCAACGTGGCGGTCGCACTGAACTGGGAAGACTTCCTCAAGTTCGGCGCCGAGCTTCCGGTGGGTGGTCAGACGATCGTCATCTACGACAGCAGGACAGGGGTAGCGCCCGACAAGCTTCCGCTTCCCGGGATCTGGCCTGCGGAGGTCATTGCCGTTCCCATCGAGCAGATGGCCAAACAGACCGCCGGGACGGAAAAGGCAAAGAACACGATCGTGCTCGGGCTGTTCGCCGGCTGGTTCGGGATTGCACGCCGCGCGCTCCTTTCGGGCATTCAGAAGAGGCTGGCCAAGAAAGGCGCCGCGGTGGTCGACGCCAACGAACGTGCCTTTGCCGCGGGGATCGAATACTCGGAATCTCACCCGCTCAGCGCCGGAAGCGCGATGCACCTGGCCGAATCCGACGGCAAGACGAAGCTGCTGGTAGACGGCAACGAGCTGTGCGGTGCCGCCGCCATCTTCGCCGGGTGCCAGTTCTTCGGGGGCTACCCGATCACGCCCTCCACCGAGATCATGCAGTATCTGAACCGGGAGATCTGGAAGTACGGCGGGACGGTGCTCCAGGCTGAGGATGAGATCGCCGGCGTCGGCGCCGTCGTGGGGGCATCCTTCGCGGGCAAGAAAGCGATGACGGCGACTTCCGGGCCGGGTATGTCCCTGAAGACGGAGATCTTGGGACTCGCCACCATTGCCGAACTGCCGCTGGTATGCGTCGACGTCCAGCGTGGGGGACCCTCCACCGGCATCCCCACCAAGAGCGAACAGTCGGACGTGTTCCAGGCCGTCTTTTCCAGTCACGGCGACAACGTGCGCCCTGTCCTGGCCCCGATAAGCGTGGAAGATACCTTCGGGATCACGGTGGAGGCGTTCAACATCGCGGAGCACTACCAGACGCCGGTAATCATTCTCTCGGATCAGGAAATCGGTCAACGGAAGGAGTCGGTGGTGCCGATCGACACCTCGCGCTTCCGCCTTGTGGAGCGAAAGCGGCCCTCGGCTACCGACCTTCACCACTATGAACGGTTCCGCATCACCGAATCGGGAATCAGCCCGATCAGCCAGCCCGGCATGCGGGACGGGAATTATCTGGCGTCCGGCATCGAACACAACGAGAAAGGCGCGCCCACGGCAAGCGGAGAAGTGCACGCGCGCATGAACGAGAAGCGCATCCGGAAGCTCAATCCGCTCAAGCGGCGCCGCGACCTGTTCGTGCTCGAGGGGGATCCCGACGCTCCCATCGCCCTGATCAGCTGGGGCAGCGTGGCGGGCGTCGCCGCCGAGGCCCTCCAACTGGCGCGCAAGGAGGGATTTCGCGTGAAGCTCCTGATCCCGAAGCTGATCTACCCGATTGCGCAGGAAGTCTTTCGCGAATTCTTCAAGTCGGTCGAAAACGGTCTGTTTGTCGAACAGTCGCACCAGGGCCAGTTCTACCGCCTGGTCCGGATGTTCGTCGACGTGCCGCCCGGAGTCGGGCAACTGGCGCGCAGCGGCTCCAACCCCATTCTCCCGGGCGAGATCGTGGACCGCTTGCGGGAGATGGCGCTCGCCATGCAGCGCAGGCAGATGCCTGAGACGGAGCCCCAGCTCGGATAGCCCCGCGGCGGCGCGCTTCGATTTATGAAAGGTCAACAGCCATGAGCACAGCTCCCCCGAAAGCAGTCGAAGAGTACTCTTCCAAGGACTACAAGAGCGACCTGAAGCCCATCTGGTGCCCCGGATGCGGCGATTTCGGCGTAGTCTCCGCCATCTATCGCGCCCTGGCCAACATCGGCCGCCCGCCGCACGAGATCGCCTTCGTTTCCGGGATCGGCTGCTCGAGCCGAATCCCGGGTTATACCACCGCGTATGGCTTCAACAGCGTGCACGGCCGCGCGCTGCCCATCGCGCAGGGCATCAAGCTCGCCAACCCGGACCTCCTGGTGCTGGTCGCGGGGGGCGACGGCGACGGCTTCTCCATCGGCGGAGGACACGTGCCCCACGCCATCCGTCGAAACATCGACCTGACGTACATCGTGATGGACAACCAGATTTACGGTCTGACGAAGGGACAGCTTTCGCCGACGTCCCCCAGGGGCTTGAAAACCTCCTCGTCGTCGTACGGCAGCCTCGAAGAGCCCGTCAACCCACTCCTCTACGTGCTGGGTTACGGGGCCGGTTTCGTGGCCCAGGGAACGCCGGCGGACATGGGCGGACTCGCGGACATCATAGAAGAAGCCATCCGCTTCCCCGGCTTCGCCTTCGTCAACGTGCAGTCTCCCTGCGTCACGTTCGGACAACCCGAGGCGCAGCTGAAGGCGCAAAAAGCGACCATGCAGAGCCTGCAGGAACTGAAGCACGATCAGAGCGACCGCCTGAAAGCCATGGATCTCGCGCAGTGGTATGGGACGAGGCTGTACACGGGCGTCCTCTACCGTCACCCGAATCCGCCGCCCACCTACAGCGACCTGGTGGCCGAGCGCTGGAAGGAACTCGGTGCGGCGGCGGTCCCCAAATCCGAAATCCTTCAGAACTTCATCCCGAAATAGGCTACCGTCTGGAGATTCGGGTTACAGCCCTGCGGCGCGGGTCCGATTCCGGAGCATGATGCCAGGCCCGTCGCCCGCGGCGTTCAGGAGTCCGGGAGTAGCCGGAAGTACGGGTTGCCCTGTCTTCACCTCACGTTCTGGTCGATGAAATTCTTGAGGATCGGATAAGACACCCCGCCGACGACACGCTGTTCGCGACCACCGACGGTGACGAAAAAAGTGGGGGTGGAGGTCACGCCGCGGCCGTTCCCGATCATGACGGCTCGGTCGATCTCCTCGTCCACGGCCGGGCCTTCCATAATTTTCTTGGCGCGCGCCAGATCCTCGGGAGAGAGGGCGCGCGCGACGGCGGCTTCCACCTTGCCGTCGGCGGACCACAGCGCCTGCTCGGTGTAAAGCGCATCGGATACCTGCGCCCACTGGACCCTGCCCAGTCGCTTGGCCGCGACCGCGAAACGCGACGCCACGCGGGCATAGGGATGCTGCTTGAGGGGAAACTCGTAGTAGTAGATGCTGACCTTGTTGAACCGCGCGTAGTTCTCGATCACGGGGCGGACGGTTTCCAGGTAAAAGCTCCGGCAACTGGGACACTGGAAGTCCGAAAAGACCTCCATCTTCACGGGCGCGTTGGGCAGGCCGGCGACACACTCGAGGCTCTCGTCCACGAATCCAGGCGCCGGGCCGGCCAGGCCGAGGACGATGGTGATCCCGAGGACAGCAGCAGATCTTCTCATGAAGTCGTTCCCTCTCTCGATAGCATCGAAGCATACGGGTTCAGGGGCCTGGGTTCAAGCCTTCGGGCGGCCGAACGCCGCACTGCCGCCCGGGTTGATCTTTGCTCCGCTCTCTGCGAAAGTACTCGGAAGTACCGTGGACGGAGGGTACCAGAATGTCGGAGGCCGACCTGCTCTACTCCATAAACCCCGCGACGGAAGAGGTGGCTGCCACCTTCGAGCCGTTCCCGGCCGACCGCACGGACGAGAGGATTCAAGGGGCGGCCCATACCTTCAGGGCGTGGCGGCGGACTCCATTGGGCGAGCGCGCCGCACTGCTGCGCGAGGCAGCATCCTGCCTTCGGCGCGGGAAGCCGAAGCTCGCCGGAATCATCACCGCCGAGATGGGCAAGCCGCTCGTCGAGTCCGAAGGCGAGGTGGAGAAGTGCGCGTGGGTGTGCGACTACTACGCCGAAAACGGCGAACGCTTCCTGCGCGACGACCCGCGCGCCTCGAGCGCCTCCGAGAGCTACGTCCGGTATGGTCCGCTCGGGCCGGTCCTGGCGATCATGCCGTGGAACTTCCCGTTCTGGCAGGTGTTTCGCTTCGCGGCCCCCGCCCTGATGGCCGGCAATACCGCCCTGTTGAAGCACGCGTCCAACGTGTGCGGCTGCTCGCTCGCCATTGAGCAGGTCTTCCGGGAATCCGGGTTCCCCGAGGGCTGCTTCGCCTCGCTCCTCGTGCCGGGCTCCCAGGTGGGCAGGATCATCGACGACCCGCGCGTGGCGGCGGTGACCCTGACCGGGAGCGAGAGCGCAGGGGCCGAGGTCGCCTCCCGCGCGGGGCGGGCCCTGAAAAAAACGGTGCTGGAGCTCGGCGGATCCGATCCGTTCATCGTGCTGGAGGATGCCGACCTCGAGGCGGCGGTGGGCACCGCGGTGCGGGCGCGCTACATGAACGCAGGGCAGAGCTGCATCGCCGCCAAGAGGTTCGTCGTGGTCGAGCCGGTTTTCGATGAGTTCGAATCCCGCTTCTCACGGCGGGTCGCCGCGTTGAGAGTCGGCGACCCCACGGACCGCTCGACCGAGGTGGGGCCCCTGGCCCGTGCCGACCTGCTGGAGGCACTGCAAAAGCAAGTCCGGGCGTCCGCCGAGCGGGGCGCCCGCGTCCTGTGCGGCGGCAGCCGGAGACCGGGACGGGGTTATTTTTTCGCCCCCACGGTGCTGTCAGGCGTCCTTCCGGACATGCCCGCCGCCTGCGAGGAGGTGTTCGGGCCGGTCGCGGCGCTGATCCGGGCGCGAGATTGCGAGGAGGCCGTTTCCCTGGCCAACCAGTCCCGGTACGGGCTCGGCTCCAGCATCTGGACCGCCGACCTGAACCGGGCCCGGCGCATCGCCGCAGATATCGAGGCCGGCCAAGTGTTCATCAACGGCATGGTGGCTTCCGACCCGCGGCTCCCTTTCGGCGGGATCAAGCAGTCGGGCTATGGGCGAGAGCTGTCCGAACTCGGTTTGCGCGAGTTCGTCAACGTTCAGACCGTCTGGATCGGGCCGCATCTCGCGCGTTGAGACCGCGCCGCTCGCCCCGCTTCGTGAAGGCGGTGCGGTAGACATCCTCGTAGCGCCGGGCGAAGTGGACTTTGATCCCCTTGGTCAGGTACTCGGGGAGTTCTTCGAAATCCTTCCGGTTGGCCTCGGGAAGGATCAGGACCTTGAACCCCACGCGCCGGGCGGCAATGACCTTCTCCTTGACCCCGCCAATGGGCAGGACTTGGCCGGTCAGGGTTAACTCGCCCGTCATCGCCATGTGAGGTATGACCGGCTCGTGCGTGATCATGGACACGAGCGCGGTCGCCATGGTTACGCCGGCGGAGGGACCGTCCTTCGGTGTCGCGCCCGCCGGCACGTGGATGTGGACGAAGTGGGTGTCGAAATAGTCCGGGTTCGCCCCGTACTTCGCCAGGTGCGCCATGACGTACGAGTAGGCTATCGCCGCGCTCTCGAGCATCACCTCGCCGAGCTGACCCGTCTGCTTGAACCCTTTGTCTTTGCTGGGGGTGGCGGTGGCCTCCACCTGCAGGGTGACGCCTCCCATGCTTGTCCAGGCGAGGCCGGTCACGATGCCCGGCCGGATGCCAAACAGCTCGTCTGGGGTAAACACCGGTTTGCCAAGGTACTTCTCGACATCCGCCTTGTCGACGACGATCCTGCCCGCGGATTGGCTGGCGATCTCCATCGCGCCCTTGCGCATGATCTTGCGGATGAGGTTTTCCAGGCCGCGGACACCCGCCTCCCGCGCGTAGCTGTCGATCAGGTGCACGAGCGCCGCCTTGCGTATCGTCACCTGTCCCGCCTTCAGCCCGTGACTACCCGCCGCCTTCGGTATCAGGTAGCGGCGGGCGATTTCGACCTTCTCCGCGGTGACGTAGCCCGAAAGGCGGATGACCTCCATGCGGTCCAGCAAGGGCCGCGGGATCGTGTCGACCTGGTTTCCCGTGGCCACGAACAGGACGTTCGAGAGGTCGAAGGGAACGTCGAGGTAGTGGTCGCGAAAGCTCCTGTTCTGTTCCGCGTCGAGCACTTCGAGGAGCGCCGAGGCAGGGTCTCCATGGAAGGAGGCGCCGACCTTGTCGATCTCGTCGAGCATGATTACGGGGTTGCTGGTCCCCGCAGTCTTCATTGCCTGGATGAACTTGCCCGGCATGGCTCCGATGTAGGTGCGGCGGTGACCCTTTATCTCTGCCTCGTCCCGCATTCCTCCCAGCGAGAAACGGTAGAAGTGCCGCCCCAGCGCATCGGCGATGCTCTTGCCCACCGAGGTCTTGCCGACCCCGGGAGGTCCGACCAGGCAGAGAATGGACCCGGCGATGTCGCCCTTGAGCTTGCCCACCGCCACAAACTCGAGGATCCGGTCCTTGACGTCCTTGAGGCCGTAATGGTCGCGGTCCAGGATCTTCCTGGCACCCTCGATATCGTAGCGATCCTGGCTGTATTTTCCCCAGGGCAGGACCGTCAGCCACTCCAGGTAGTTGCGCGCTACCGTGTACTCGGGCGAGTTGGGTTCCAGCACCTGGTATTTCTCGATCTCCTCCTCGACGGTCTTCCTGGCCTCCGGGTTCAGCGTCAGGGTCTTGAGCCGCTCCTGGTACTTCTCCAGCTCCGCGGTTTTCCCCTCCTTTTCCAGCCCCAGCTCCTTCTTGATCGCCTTGAGCTGCTCCTTCAGGAAGAACTCCCGCTGTTGGCCCGATATCTTCTCCTGGATCTGGTGGGTGATCTCGGCCTGCAGCCTGGAGATCTCGACCTCCTTGCTGAGCAACAGGAGGACGCGGTCGATCCGGTGGCGCACGTCAAACGTCTCCAGCACCTGCTGCAGCTCTTCACCGCTTGCCGTCGTGAGGTTGGCGGCGAAATCGGCCAGCCGCCCCGGGTCGTCGAGCGTAGAGCGGCTGAGGAAGAGCTTGATGGCTTCGGACTGCAGGGGGTTCAGCTTGACCAGGTCCTTGAGTGCTGCAATAACGGCCATCGAGTAGGCCCGCAGCTCGGGGTTGACCGAGAGTTCCGTGGCGTAGTGATACCGCACCCCGGCGAGCATCGGCCCCTCGGTCTTCGTCACTTCTTCGAGCGTGAACCGTTCCATGCACTGCACGAGTACGTGAGCGGTCTCGTCCTCGTGGAACGCCCGGAGTATTTTGGCGGCCACTCCGACTTGGTGGAGGTTATCGGGCTCAACCGGCTTGTCCGCGTGGCGCAACAGAACGAGGCCCAGGGTCTTCGTGGTGAACTCTATCGCGTGCTGGATAGCAGAGAGGTGTTCACCCTCGACCTGCATCGGGATGGGAAGCCCGGGGAAAAAAGGCCGCTGCCTCAACGGCAGTATCGGGATCCGCTCGGGCAGTATCTCGGAGGCGAGGACAAGCCCCGGACCCTGCGTGGCTTCGGCTGCGGCGGCGGCCGCCCCTCTGTTCTCGTCCGCGGGAGCGTGCTCTTCCCGATCGTCCATGGTTGTCTCCCTTTGTGGCTCTGTGCCGCTCCAAATTTAATATCGGAAGCTCAGGAAGGCAAGAGAGGCTGCGTTGACGAGACGCGATGCCGGCCACCCGACTCGAGGCCCGTTTGATTGCCGGAGTGGAGTGGGGTGTTACAATAAAGGGAATGCGGCTTGCCAGCGCCTTGCTCATTGCTGCCCTGCTCGCCTTTCCGGGAGCGACACTTCCGGCTCCCGGCCCAAAATCGTCCGAAGTCCAGAAGCCTCCTGTGATCACCCTCCCGGGCCTTCCCGGGTCCACGCGCCTCGCCGTGATCGGCGACGGGGGGACCGGCGGAGCACCGCAGTACCAGGTGGCGGCGACGATGGCCGCCGCCCACTCCGTGTTCCCGTTTAGCTTCGTTCTGATGGTGGGCGACAACCTTTACGGAGGCCATGGCCCCGCCGACTACCGTGAGAAGTTCGAAGAACCCTACCGCGCCCTGCTCGACCGTGGCGTCCGGTTCTACGCCACGCTGGGCAATCACGATGATCCGAGCCAGCGGTTCTACAGGCAGTTCAACATGGGAGGGGAACGCTACTACTCATTCAAAGAGGGGACGGCCAGATTCTTCGCCCTGGACAGTACCTACATGAGCCGCGACCACATCGCATGGCTCGAGAAGCAGTTGAGGGAGAGTTCAGAACGCTGGAAAATCTGCTTCTTCCACCATCCCATTTATTCGTCGGGAAAGCGCCACGGATCGGATCTGAGCCTCCGGAAGGTGCTCGAGCCGCTGTTCATGCGGTACGGCGTCAACGCGGTATTCTCAGGACACGATCACTTCTACGAACGCATCGTGCCGCAGAACGGCATCGCGTACTTCGTGTCGGGTGCGGCGGGCCAACTGCGGAAAAACAACATCCGGCCCGGTGGCATCACCGCGCAAGGGTATGCAAGCGACCGGCAATTCATCCTGTTGGAGATCTCCGGCGACACCCTCTATTTCCAGGCATTGTCGCGCACGGGGGCAACGGTGGACTCGGGGACCATCCCGCGGGTGGTCGAACCCACGGCAGGCACCCTGCAGGGCCCGACGGCCGGCGTTCCCCTGCATCAAACCCCTCTCCGGTGAGAGCGGCGAAGGGAGATCATTTTTTCAGGGCGATTTTGTCGCCATCGTTCAGCCCGTCGAGGCCGCGGACGACCAATTGCTCCCCTCCCGAGAGGCCCGACGAAATCTCCACCTGGCCCCAGAGCTCCTTGCCGGTCGTCACCGGCCTCCGGATGGCACGCCCCTCCTGCAGAAGGAACACGGCGGGGCCCGAAACCAAGGCAGACTTCGGGACAAGGATCCTCGCGGGTTGAGCGCCGGCCGATGGCCTGTTTTCCTCGAGGAAATTGACCTTCGCGTTGGTTTCCGGCCGGAGAAACTCGTCGGGAGCCGAGATCGCCACCTTCACCTGTATGGTCGCCTTCTGGCGGTTTGCCTCGGGGGCGATCTCCCTTACCCTGGCCTTGTACTTGCGGTCAGGGTAGCTGTCCGGGGAAACCAGACATGGCTGGCCAATGTGGACGCGCGGGATGTCCGCTTCGTTGATGTCGAGTTCCACCTCCAGTTCCTTCAGGTTGGCGATGCTGACCAGGGCTGACTTGGCGCCTCGTCCGCTGACATACCCGGTCGTCACCATCTCGCCCCTTTCTATGAGTCGCTCCAGGACCGTGCCGTCCACGGGCGCCCGGATGATCGTGTTTTCCAACTGGGCCTCCCACCAGCGGATGGCGGCCGCAGCTTCGGAGAGCTGTGCCCCGGCCAGCTCTATTTGCTCGCGGCGCGGCCCGAGCCGGGCCAGTTCGAAGTTTTCGCGGGCCACCTTGAGCTGGGCGACGGCGACCTCGTGGGCGTTCTGCGCGTCGTCGAGCACCTGCTTGGCGACGACTCCGCTCGAGTTGAGCTGGCGCGCGCGCTGGAGGTTGAGTTCGGCTGTCCTGACGTTGGCCGCTGCCTGCTCGACCGTGGCCTGGGCGCGCTGGATCTCCTGCGGGCGCGATCCCGCCGTCGCTTCGTTGAGCCGGGCCTGGGCAGCCGCGTGGCTGGCGCGCGCCTGGCCCAGCTGGGCCGTGATTTCGCGGTCGTCGAGCCGGGCGAGCACCTGCCCGCGCTTGACCGTGAAGCCCTTGTCGACGAGCAGTTCGGTCACCAGCCCGCTGAGCTTCGACGAGACTTCGACGCGGGTGCGCGGGATGACGTAGCCGCTCGCGGTCAGGAGGACGTCGTCGGCAGAAGGCGACTGCCGCACGATGACGGCGACCTCGACTGCGCGCATCTTTGGAACGAGGGTGGCGAGGCTCACCGTCCCCGGGAAGAACACCACCGCCGCGGCGATCAGGAGCGCGATCAGGGTGAAGCCGACGAGCAACACCACGGTTCGGCTGACTCCTCGGGCGCCCAGCTTCCTCTCGCGGTCGATCTTCAGAGACTGCAGGTCCTGGCTTAGTTTGTCAGGCATGGCGCAACTCTCATCCTGTCGATTTCCTGATATAAATCCGCTCCGGGCGAAACATTCAGGGTAAAGAGCGCCCGGCGGCGCGACCGCAGCATCTACCCTCGTCTCAACAACACCGCCGCCGGGCCTGCCCGTTGTGTGTGTATCGGCTTACAGGCTCCACAGTACTACCGACCGGCTCGCAGGCAAACCCGTTTCCGGTGAATGGCGCAAAGCTCCGGGCGAATGGCGCCCGATGCACTATAATGGGCTGCGATGCGCATCTTTTTCGAGCGCACCGGCGGTTTCGCGGGGCGGAAACTGCAGGCGCGCGTGGACACCTCGGCGCTGCCGGAGGCCGAAGCGGGCCGTTTGCATCGCCTCGTGACGGACTCGCGGTTTTTTGACCTGCCCGCGCGCCTCGAAGCGTCCGGGCCGCAAGCGGACCGGTTTCGCTACGTGGTAACCGTGCAGGCCGAGTCCCGCTCCCACACGGTCCAGGCCTCCGAGGCGGCCGTACCTGCCCGCATGCGACCCCTCCTCGACTGGCTCACCCGCCAGGGTCGTCCCTAGACCGTTCCACGGGATTCAAATGTAGGTCTTTTCCGTGTTCTTCCGTGTCTTCCGTGGCGAGCCTTTTGCGGGGCCTCCGCCCGGCTGCAGCAGAAGAAATAAGCGGGGCCCGAGCGAAACTACCGCCGCAGGAGGAGTGGCTATGCGGTGGAGATGGGGGTTGCTCCTGGGCACTGTGGCGCTGGCGTGCCTGTTCCTGGTGGCGTCGCAGGTGGTGGCGTTCCGGCATCGGGGCCTGCGGCCGGGAGAGATGCTTCCGAGCGCCACCCTGTGTGCGACATCCGGCGCGACGGTGAAAACAGAAAGCTGGCGCGGCAGCCCCACCCTGCTCGTGCTTTTCCGGCCGACGTGCCCGGCGTGCAGGGCTGAGATTGCCCTGCTGTCGGAGGTCGCACCCGAATTGGAGGGGCTGCGGATCGTGCTGCTGTCGGTCCAGTCCAGGGTGCAGGAAGACGACTTGCCGTTTCCCGTTTACACGGACCCTGACGGGAGCCTCCTGCGCAGGACGCGGAAGCTGCTGGTACCGGTGGTGTACGGCATGGACCCCGAGGGGCGCGTCGTCTATGCCCGAGTGGGAAGCGGGAGCCGCGAGGAGGAACGGGCGATGCTTCGGCACCTGCTTTCCCGCCCTGGTTCATTGTTCAAAACCCTGCCGGAAGCGGGCGCCACGACGCGGCAGCCCGGGTAACGCTTTTTTGTGCTAGAGTCTCCACGGATTCCAAATCCGAATGGAGTGGGTCTCGATGACGCCTCGCGGCATTATCCCGCCGTACATCCTCCGTGCGATCGCCCAAAACGGAAGCTCGCGCCAGCAGGCGTGGGCCTGGTCCACCTTGACCGACACCGAGCAGTTCCGCGGACAGCGCAGGGTGCTCGCCCCGGTGTCCATCCTGGCGGTGCCCGGCACCGGGAAGAAGCGGCGCACCGTGTACGACGCCCGCCACAAGTACGAATTGCCCGGCCGGCTGGTACGCACCGAGGGAGAGTCGAAATCCAGGGATCCGGCGGTCAACGAAGCCTACGACGGGTGCGGAGCGACCTACGATCTCCTCGCCCGCGTCTTCTCGCGCAACTCCCTCGACGACCGCGGGCTGCGGCTCGTCTCGTCCGTGCACTACGGCCACGCGTACGACAACGCCTTCTGGGACGGCCGCCAGATCGTTTTCGGGGACGGCGATGGGGAAGTGTTTGCCCGCTTCACCCGTGCCCTCGACGTGATCGGGCACGAACTGACTCACGGCATGGTCGAGTTCGTGGCCGGGCTGAAATACCAGGGACAACCCGGCGCCCTGAGCGAGTCGTTCGCCGATGTCTTCGGATCCCTCGTCAAGCAGTATAAGAAGAAGCAGTCGGCTGCCGAAGCTGACTGGCTCATCGGCGGGGACTTGTTCATGCCGGGCATAAACGGGAGGGGGATACGGTCGATGTCCGCGCCGGGGAGCGCCTACGACGATCCCCTGCTCGGGAGGGACCCTCAACCCGGGCACATGCGAGATTACATCCGCACCACCGACGACAACGGGGGTGTCCACCTGAACTCGGGTATCCCGAACCGGGCGTTCTACGGGGCGGCCGCACGGCTCGGCGGCTGCTCCTGGGAAAGGGCGGGCCGCGTCTGGTACACCACGCTCGTCAACCGGGTGAAACAGGGAACGACGTTCCGCGACGCCATGAACTTCACCGTGCAGACTGCAGGGGAACTGTACGGGACCGGGAGTGCCGAACACAAGGCTGTACGTGAGGCTTGGGCCGAAGTCGGGCTGTAGCTGCCCAAGTGCCGGGCTGAGGAGGCTTTCCGACAGTCGACGGTTTCCGTAAAGACACGTGCGTCCGGGCTCCACCCGGACTGGGGCCGCGTCGAGCCGACGCGGCCCACTTCGGCGCGAACATCACACGGCGGGTGTGATGACGCGGCAGCCGATGGCCGCAAGCGATTCCGTGAGCCGGTCCAGCATGGCATGGTCTTCGTAGATGCCGAGGATCGATCCACCGGATCCGGCGTAGTGCGCGGAAGCCCCGGCAGCGCGCGCCCGCATCACCATATCCACGTTGCGGGGATCCAGCTTGTAGATGGACGCGCGTGTGTCGAAGTTCTCGTCGATCAAGGCCCCCAGTCGCACGTGATCCCCGCGCAGGAGGCATTCCCGGCCTTCCAGGGCGAGATCCGCCACATGCTGCATCGCCTCGACCACCGCCTTCTCTCCCGACTCCCAGCGGGCCCGGATGTTGCTGTGGAATATGCCGGAGATCTCGCTCAGGTCGGTCCGGTAGGCGACGTAGAGAGGCGGCAGAAGGGCAGGGTCGAGCGACTCGTAGCAGCCATGACCGTGCCGCTCCATGAGCTCCCGGTTGAAATCCATGTAGGTGAGGCCGCCGTAGACCTGCGCCACCCGGTCCTGAAGACCGGCGGCGATGCCGATCTCCCGGGTTTCGACCGAGAGGATCAGGCCGGGGAGGATCGGCTTCGGAATGGAGACTTCGTAAAATAACATCAAGGCGCGAAAAACCGCCGTGATAATGGCGCTCGATCCCGCGAGGCCAACCTGGCGTGGGATGTCGGTCTCGTACCGGAGTGCGAAATTGCGGTCGTGGAGCTTGATGCCCTTTTCGGTGCAATAGTCGGCAAACCGCTTGATCGCGGCCTTGATCAGGCGGAGCCCCCCGTAATAGCCGTTCAGTTGCACATCCTGGACGAGTTCACCCAACCGGTCGAAGCAGCAGCGATCCTGCCGACTCAGGATGATCTCCAGCTCGGGCCATTCATACAGCACGACCCGCGCGCTGAAGTTCTTCACGATGACGGAGATCGTCCGCCCGAAATACGCGTCCGACGGATTGCCCAGCATTCCGGCGCGGGCGTGCGCAACGGTTCGGATCACCCTCATTTCGGCACCTGGACAAGGGAGGCCAGCTTCGGGTACTCGGCCAGCGCGAACTCGATGAACGCCTGAAAGTAGCTCTCGAAATTCCCGATGTCGTACCGGCGTTCACCCGCAGGCAAATGCATGCCGACGATCTTCTTCCCCTCCGCGAGCAGTATCCGGATAGCATCGGTGAGCTGGATCTCGCCGTTTTTTCCCGGCGGCGTCTTCTCGAGCGCGGGGTAGACCTCGGGCGAGAAGACGTACCGGGAGGCGATCGCCAGGTTGCTCGGGGCAGACTCGACCGAGGGCTTTTCGACGAGGTCGGTAATCAGGAAGGCTCCCCCCCCGAGGTCCGCACCCTCTTTGACCACCCCGTAGGAGGCGACAGACTCGCGCGCCACCTGTTCCACCGCGATCACACACCCGGCGCGCTCCGTCTCGAACACGTCCATCATGCAGCGCACCACGGTGGAGTTGCCGTGCAGGCCAATGATGCTGTCCCCGAGGGCGACGACGAAGGGTGCGTCCTGGGTGTAGTGCCGGGCGCACAGAATCGCATCCCCGAGACCCTTTTGCCGCCGCTGGCGGGTAAAAAAGAACTGCACGCGCATCCGCTCGTAGTCGAGTTCGGAGAGCAGATCCTCCTTCCCGGTCTCGCGCAGGTAGCGCATCAGCTCGTGGTCGAAGTCAAAGTGGTTTTCGATCGAACTCTTCCCTTTTCCGGTTATAAACAGGATCTGCTTCAGCCCGTTCGCCTCGAGTTCTTCGACCACGTACTGGACGACGGGCTTCTTGGCGACGGGGAGCATCTCTTTGGGCTGCGACTTGGTGGCGGGGAGCAGTCTCGTCCCCAATCCGGCAACCGGCACGACAGCAATAGGTATCATGCGGCCACTATTTATCACGGAAGCCCGGTCAAGAGAAGTTTGGTCTTCCAGCCCCGTACAGCGCTAGCGGCGCAGCCAGACCCGAACCCGGTAGTTCAACAGTCCGACGTACTCGTGCAGCGCGGCGTAGGTGTCTCTGGCTGCCGACTCGGACGGGAACAGGGCCAGCGGGCTGAGCGGAATGGGGGCGACGACGAAATCGCCGGGGGCGGCGACCGGCTCCGGGGCGATCGCGGAGAAGATGAACATGCTGCGCGGCATGTGCAGCGCGGAGGTGACCAGCAGGTAACGACGCCATCCGCGGCCGCGCAGGATCACGCGGACCTGCTCCGCGCTCTCGAAGGTGTCGCGGGAACGGGGTTCAGGGACGATGTCGGCGGGTGGCACGCCCCAGCGCGCCAGGGTGTCGCAGGCCGCCTGGTTTTCTCCCTGCGCCGGGGTGAAGGGGTCGACGTGGCCGCCGGAGACGACGATCGGTTTGCGGACCTGCCGGTACAGGCGGAGCGCTTCGTCCAGGCGCCGGAACATCGAGACGTCTATTTGAGGCCGAGGGACCAGCCCTCCGGGCGGGGTCACACCGCCGGTTAGGACCACGATTGCGTCGTAGGAACCGACGGAGCGACAGTCGCGGACGGGCGGGTAACGAGATTCCAGGTAGTAACCGATGCCCCGGGCCGCGATGCCCGAGTGAAGGGCCGCGATGAACACGATCGAAAACAGCAGCAGAAGGCGCGCCCACGAGCGTCGCCAGAACACGAAAACGGCGCATAGCGCCAGCAGCCACAACCCGGGCGGGAGCAGCAGCAGCTTGAGAAACTGTTTCACGACGAGCATTGCGGCACCAGCCTCCCGCGGTCCGGAGTTTGTGCCGGCATTATCCACCGCGGAACCGCGGGACGCAACCGACGGCCGGTTCGACCTGAACCTGTGGGTCGGGCGCGCCAGGGGGGGACAGGCAAAAATGAATGGCCCGCTCCCCGCCGCCATCTGTGGAGCTCTTTGAGGCCTCGACGTGAATTCCATGCCCGAACTCTTGGGCTCCAAGGCCTGGCGCCGAGGCAGGGGGCGTTCCTGCCGCAGGTTTACCGGGAAAGAGGCGTCACACTTCAGAGCGATTTTGTTAATTTCCCGGCCCCGGAAGTCCGATCAGACACACATGGCTACTTTCGCACTAACACTCACGATGCTGCTACAAGTCGTCTCGTCTTCGGAGATGAACTGTGTCGGGTTTATCCGCAACAGCCAACTGGCGGCCGAGGTCTTTGTCGCCGGCACGAACGAGGAAGGGACAACCGCCCTGGCGGTCGAAGGTCACCTTGTTTATCTGAACGGCCCGGGGCTGTCCACACTCAGGGCGAGCGGGATATACCGGGTCGTGCGTCCCGAAGGTGCTCTCCAGGACCGCGGGACGCGGGAAGAAATGGGGACCTATTTCAGGTCGCTGGCCACGGTGCGGATTGAGAGGGTCGACGCCGAGAGTGCCGCGGCGGTCGTCCTGAGCACTTGCCAGCCGATCGCAAAGGGGGACCTGGTCGTTCCGGCGCTCGAACCGGGCCCCGTCGAGTTCAAGGGGGAGTTGTCGAACCGCCTGACGGCGTTTCCAGCGGAGGGGTTGAGCAGCGTAATCATCCTCGGCGAGGCAGACCTGCACCAGATGGCCACCGGAAACTTCTGCTTCATCAAGGTTGGGACGCGCGACGGAGTCAAGCCCGGGGACCGGTTCACCGTGTATCGCCTGCCGCCCCCCTTCCAGAACCGCGATCTGCTGGTCAACGGCGACGGGTGGAAGCAGAGCTACCGGAAGGTGAAAGTGGCGAGCTACGACCCTCGGCTGATCGCCATGCTGCGGGAACGCAACCTCCCGCCCCGGCCGATCGGCGACATCGTGGTTGTCGAGGCCGGGGAAACTTCGGCCGCGGCCCGCGTCGTCAACAGCCTGGTCGAGATCGAGCTGGGAGACGTCGTCGTCCGGAGATAGCTGCGAAGCGTTCAGGAACCCGGCCCGGACGATTCGTCCTCGGGCGCGGCGGCCGGGGTTGCACGTTGCGGCTCCGCAAAAACTTGTGCCTCGAAGGTGTGGATGACGGTTGCAGGGTCAGCCGCCCTGTCTTCCGCCAGCCCCGCCTTGCGGCACGTCTGCGCCACAAACGTCGTCCGGTCCCAGTCGTACTGAGTGGCGACCTGTGGCAGCAGCAGGCCGCGGTTCGAACCCCGCACGATATACAGCCCGTGCCTTCCCACCTCAATCTCTTCAAGGTTCCGGATACGGCGGAACGGGGTCAACACCGAGATTTCAATGGTAAGGTGCGGCAGCTCTTCCGCGGTCACGGGCGAGAAGCGCAGGTCTTCGACCGCTGCGCTGACGGCGCAACGCTGCACGGTGCGGAAGAGCTCGCGTTCAGGTGCCAGCTGGCCGATGCAGCCGCGCAGTTCGGCGCCCCGGTGCAGCGAGACGAAGGCCCCGCTGCGCGCGCGCAGCTCCGGCCTGCTGGTGTGGTACTCCGGGACAGTGCTGGTGGCCAGGTAACTTTCCAGCGTGGCGCGCGCCAGAAGCAGGAGCTCGGTTTTGGCAGAATCGTTGAGAACCAAGGTTCAGCCGCCCTGTGCGTAATCTAGAGGTCCACGGGGCCCTGGCGTCCCAGCGAGGCGCGCTGGCGCAGGCGCTCCATCTTCCGGAGCCGCCGCAGCTCGCGGCGCTCCTCAATGCGCTGCCGGCGGCGCTCCAGGATCTTGAGGCGCCGGTACTCCCGGTGTTTGATGCTGTTGTCGAGTCTCGACCAGAACTCGCGGAAGTATTGAACCATCGAAAGCAGGGCAAAAAACACCACCGCCCAGAGTAAGGCGTTGGCGGTCTGCAGTACCCAGCCCCCTCGCACGCGGCCGAGTATGAGGCCGACGACCGCCGCCACCTGGGCGACCATCTTCCCCTTGCCCAGGCGGGACGCGTCGATCGTGAAGCCCTCGTGCGCCGCAATGCTGCGCAGCCCGCTGACGGCAAACTCCCGACCGATGATGATCACGACCATCCAGGCCGGGGCGATGCCCAGCTGAACGAGGGAGACGAGGGCCGAACAGATCAGCAGTTTGTCCGCGATCGGGTCGAGCAGCCGCCCTAGCGTCGTCACCTGCTTGCGTTTGCGGGCAAAGTAGCCGTCCAGCAGATCAGTGAGGGCGGCAGAAAGAAAAAGGCCGGACCCCCAGAACTCCCAATGCGCAATCTGCTTCGTGAGCAGCACGACAACCACGAAGGGGACCAGAAAGATCCGGGCCAATGTCAGTGCGTTGGGGAGATTCATAGCCGGCTACTTTGCTGCCACTAGGGTACCACAGCTTAAACCGGTATCGACACAAGCAAAGAATCTGCCGGCGGCGGTGCTGTCCCGGTTCCGGGGTTTACGATTGGAGCACCACGGCGGAGCAGCAGTGCGTGAGCACCCGCTCGGTCGTGCTGCCGAACAGCATTTCCCGCATCGGGCGGTGCCCGTACGCCCCCATGACGAGAATATCGGCAGGCGCGGCGGAGACGAGTTCGCAGATCACCTCCGACGGCTTCGTCCCTACAATGACCTGTTTCTGCGGCTTGACCTGGTGGTGAGACAAGTACGCTTCGGCGGCGGCCAGGATCTCGAGCCCGGCCTCCTCGGAAGGCGACACGATGACGACCCTGCACCCGGTTCCCGGTCGCGCGGCCAACTCGGCCGCCACCTCGAGGGCCCGGGCCGCGTGACCGCTGCCGTCGTAGGCCATCACGATGTTGCGCGGCTCCTGCCCTTCCCCCAGGCTGCGTGCCGCGACGAGCACCGGCCGGACCGAGGCGCGGATCACTTGCGACACCAGCGGGTCGGGCCTGCTTTCGGCGCCCGGAGCCCTGGTGTATCCCGACCGCGCCATGACGACGATGTCGTGAGCCACCGCGGCCCGTCCGATGATCTCGCCGGGTATTCCGGTCTGCACATCCGTGGTGCACGGCAGGTCCCGGGCGGAACACTCGCGGGCCAGCTGTTCGAGGCGGCCCTTCGAGAGTGAGACCATTTCGTCCAGAAGCGTCTGACTCTCCGCAATCGGAGGGGTCACGACCGAAGGCATGAAACCATCCGGCGTGCCCATCACCGGAATCTCAAAAGCCTTGATGTCGATGACCGCGAGTGCGTGTATCAAACTCCGGTCCTGGCGGGCGAGCCAGAACGCATAATCCCGGGCGCCGGCCGAGAGCGGCCCGTCCGCCACGGGGAGCAGGATTGACCGAATCATCGATATAGCTCCGGTTCTTTGCTAGGGTTTCGACCGCAACTCATTAAACCACAAAATTCCGAACCTGAAGCAGCTTCCCGCGGGTCAGGCCAACCCGAGGTCGCTCTTGATCTTGAAGAGATTCATGATGTCCCTCCGGGAAACGATCCCGACCAGTCTCCCGTCTTCCATCACGGGCATGCGGCCGAGGTCGCTGCCGATCATGCGCGCCAGAGCGTCGGTAGCGTCGTCGGTAGGACGCAGGCTGGGGACCTGTTCCACCGGCGTCATCACGTCCCGCACCTGCTTGAAGCCCCAGATCTCCCTGGGCACCTCCTTGACCTGTGTCAGCGACACCATGCCGATGAATTCGTCACGATTGAACACCGGGAACGTCGTGAACTGGTGCTTGTAGATATAGTCCCGCACGAGATCATCCACGGGCGTGAGCCAGTCGACCGTGACGAGGTTCTCGGTCATGATCTGCCGGACCTGCACGCCTGCCAGCGCCTGCCGCAGGACCACGGCCTGGTAGCTGCCGAGCGCGCTCTGCTTCATGAACAGCCCGATCAGGATCAGCCACAGCCCCGAGACGATGCTCTGGGTGAAGAAGAACTGCAGGAACCCCAGGATCACCAGGAACAGCGCGAACGAGTTGCCGATCTGGCTGACGACCTTGGTCGCGCGGGCCATGTTGTTCCAGCGGTCCCACAGCACGGCGCGCAGCAACCGCCCGCCGTCCAGCGGGAATCCCGGGATGAGGTTGAAAACCGCCAGCACCACATTGGCGGTCGCGAGATAGCCGGCGATGGCGGCGACCGCGTGCGCCCGGCCGAGCAGGAAAAGATAGAGATACACGGCGCCGAACCCGAGCGCCAGGCCCATGCTCGCCGCCGGGCCCGCCAGCGCGATCAGGAATTCGTGACGGCCGGAGTTAGGCTCGGACGAGACCTGGGAGACGCCGCCGAAGATGAACAGGCGGATGCTGGTGACCTGGATCCCGTGCCGCACGGCCACGATCGAGTGGGCCAATTCATGCAACAGCACCGAGAGGAACAACAGTGTCGCCGTGATCAACCCCATCGCCCAGTACTGCGGCTTGGAAAAGTGCGCGTGGGTTTGAGGGAAAAAATTCTCCGCCATCGTGTAGATCACGAGGAAGAAGATGATAAACCACGAGTAGTCGATCGTGATCTGGATACCGGCCACACGAAGGAGTTTAAGGCTGCGAAATTGCATACTTGCCATTATACGAGGTCGGCCCTTAATTATTGAGCTTTTGAAGGAACCCCTCACCGCGCCCGCCTGCCGCTCCAGCGCGCCCGGGCGATCCCCGGACGTGAGCCGTCTCCGCCCCGGATCGATTGACGCGGTGTGATAAAATGATCTGTTTCGGAGGGAGATCCAAATCGTGATTAAGGCACTCATACTTGCCGGCGGCAAAGGCGCGCGCCTTCGCCCGCTCGCGTTGCACACGCCCAAACCTATCGTGCCCCTGGCCAACATACCTTTTCTGTTTTTTCAGATCGACCACATCAAACAGGCCCGGATCACGGAAATAATCCTGAGCCTCTCGTACCAGCCGCGCAAGATCACCGACATCTTCGGTGACGGCATGAAGTACGGGGTCACGATGCGTTACACCCACGAGGACTTGCCGCGGGGAACGGCGGGGGCGTTCAAGGCCGCCGAGAATCTCATCGACGATACGACGGTCGTCCTGAACGGCGACGTCCTGACCGACACCGACCTGCTCGGCGTAATCCGGTACCACAAGGAAAAACAGGCCGAAGCCACCATCGTGATGGCCCGTGTCATGAATCCCGCCGGTTACGGGCTGGTGGAAACCGACGTGGAAGGCCGGGTGGTCAGGTTCACGGAAAAACCCGCGGAGGATGAAGTCACGGGTGACACCATCAACGCCGGGATCTACATCCTCGAGCCCTCGGTGCTGCAGCGCATCTCCGTGGAAGGACCGCAGAGCTTCGAACGCGAGGTGTTCCCGGGCATGCTGCAAGATGGGGCGCGATTCTATGCCTATCTCACGCGGGGCTACTGGCAGGACATCGGGAGCCCGCAGAAATACCTCGAGGCTCACTACGGCATCATCTCCGGCCGCATGAAGCTCCCGGGGTACCCGTTGAAAGCCTGCCCTCCGAATGATTGGGACAAGCGCAACGTCAAGATCGACTCGTACTCGATCCTCGACGGCGGGTGCGTGATCAAACCGGGGGTGGCCATCGAGAATTCGGTCCTCGGCGAGGACTGCCGGGTCGAGGAGGGCACCCTGATCAAGGACTCGGTCATCTGGAGCGGCACCCGCATCCGGGCCACCGCGCGAATCGAGCGCGCCATCATCGGAAGGCAGTGCCACATCGGCGAAGGTGTGCGGCTGCGTCCGGGGACCGTGCTCGGCGACAAGACAATCGTGACCGACTACAGCGTGCTTTAGCCGAACCCTCCGCTGGCCCGATCGATCCGGCTCATGCGCTGCCGTCGGGTGCCGGCGCGGCCGTCCTGGCGAAAAACTCGACGATCTGGCTCGCCGCCTTGGGACCGACATAGGGGGCAAGTTCCTCGAACCTGGCGTGCCGCACGCGTTCCAGGCTCCCGAAGGCCCTCAGCAGCACCTTCTTCCTCACCTCCCCGATGCCGGGGACGTCCATGAGCTCCGAATCGAAATCGCGCAGTTCCCGCCTCTTCCGGTGATAGCTGACGGCAAAGCGGTGAGCCTCGTCGCGCATGACCTGGACCAGGTGGAGGATGGGAGAGCTCTTGTCCAGGACAACGGGTTCATCCCTGCCCTTCAGAAAGATGAGTTCTTCCCTCTTCGCTATCGCGGCCACCGGCTGATCCTCGAGACCCAGCTCCTCGAGCGCCGCGGCGGCGGCGGCCAGCTGCCCCCTCCCCCCGTCGATCAAGACGAGGTCCGGCAGCCGGCCTTCGTCCTGCTCCAGCACGTTCTCGTAGTGGCGATGGACCACTTCGCGCATGGAGGCGAAGTCGTCGGGTCCCTTGACGCTCTCTATCTTGAATTTGCGGTAGCCGCCCCGCTTCATCTCGCCGTTCTCGCACACAACCATGCTGGCAACCGTCTCGCTCCCCTGGACGTGGGAGATGTCGAAAGTCTCGATCCTGCGCGGGAGGCTGTCGAGGCCCAAGGCGGCCTGCAGCGGCTGCAGAATCTCCTCCCCCTTCGGTTTGAGGACGCGGAAGCGCGTCTCGAACGACATCTGCGCGTTGCGCATGACCAGGTCGAGCAAGCCGGCCTTGAGCCCTCGCCGCGGAGATCGGATGTGCACGCGACTCTTCTTGCGTTCCGACAACCATGTCTCCAGCACCTCGGCGTCTTCGATGTCTGCCGGGATGTAGATCTCCTTGGGTGTAAAGGTGTCCTGGAGGTAGTACTGCTTGAGGGCCGCTCCGAAAAACTCGCCCGGATCGAACGCGATCAGGTCCTCCCAGTAGAACTCCCGGCGTCCCATAATCCGTCCCCCGCGCATGGCGAAGACGGCCATGGCCAGGCGCTCCCCTTCGTTGTGGTATCCGAACAGGTCCGCGTCGTCCTGCCCTTCCAGCAGCATTTTCTGGCGCTCGGACATGTCGCTCACCATCGCGATCCAGTCCCGGTACAGGGCGGCGGCCTCGAAACGCAGGTCCTCTGCCGCCTCTGACATGCGTTGTTCCAGCTTGCGGATCAACTCCTCCGTTTTTCCCGAGAGCAGCAGCTTGACGTCCTCAACGGCGCGGTCGTACGCCTCCTTGCTGCAGAGCCCCGTCACGCAGGGGCCCAGGCAGCGCTTCATCTGGAAGTCAAGGCACGGTCTCGCCATCGAGCCGTCGATCTCCAGGTTGCAGGTGCGCAGCCTGAAATACTTGTTGACCAGCTTTATGGTGCGGCGCGCATAGCTCGCCGGCAGAAACGGCCCGAAGTACAGCGCCCCGTCGCGCCTCACCCTCCGGGTGATGAAGATCCTCGGGAAAGGTTCGTTGACGGTCAGTTTGAGGTAGGGGAAGCTCTTGTCGTCTTTGAGGTTGACGTTGTAGCGCGGCTGGTTCTTCTTGACGAGCGTCGACTCGAGTATCAGGGCTTCGACTTGGTTGTCAGTGACGATGTACTCGAGGTCGGCCACCTCGGAGACCAAGCGGCTGGTCTTCGGGTCGAGGGGGCGGCTCTCCTGAAAATACGATCGCACGCGGTGCCGGAGGGAGCGCGCCTTCCCGACGTAGATAATCTCGTCCCGGGCATTTTTATACAGGTACACGCCCGGGGAAGCCGGGAGTTGGTCGATCTTGTCCTGGAGCATTCAGGAATTTAATCACAGAACGGCCCCAGTGTGGAGGGGGGGCGGGGTCGGCCGGACCCCGCCCGGAATATCAGGAAGCGCGCACTCCACTTCAGGGGACAGGGGTCTGGACCAGCGGCGGGACGGAGGTCAGGAACTCCGAGCGCGAACTGCCGAAGACCTCGAACACCATGATCGGGAGGTCGCTCGTGACGATGACGAACCCTGTGCTCGCCTTTGCCTGCAGGGCCGGGATCAGCTGACCCAGGGTGGCGGAGAGCCGGGCATTCCTCTCCAGCAGCACGTTGCTCTTGCCAAGGGAGACGTTCGTCGGCGAGAACGCCTCCACCTCGATGTTGGCGAAGGTACGGTTCGGGTTGAACAACGCCAGCCCCGTGTAATACTGCCCCTTGGCGGATTCGTCGAACGCCCCTTCGGCGAAATGCACCATCGCAAACCGGGTGCCCTTGGCGGCCACGAGGCTCCCGGTCGCCAGGTACCTGCCGTCGCGCGCGTCGCCGTAGAGCAAGCTGACGATCAGCCCGGGTTTCTCCGATTCCATGTGCAGCGTCCCCTGGTAGAGCGCCGGGTCCTTTAGTGGATCGGGGAATCCGAGGATCGCGTCGGCGCCCCCCGAGATCGATTCGTAGGGCTGCAGCGTACGTTCCGTCGGTTCCGCCTCGGGAGGAACGACCTCGCCTCGATCGTCCGTCACCCTGGCCGTGAATTTGACCGGGTCGGTGGTGACGTTCGTTATCGACAGGTTGGATAAGATCGGCGTGTCGAGTTTGCCGGCACCGCCGCTGGCAAACTGCACGGCATCGAACGTGGTTTCCGGATCGCCCCGGAAAGCCGCGGGGATCAGTGCAATCGAGTCGCCGATCCTGACGATCTCCAGGCCCTTGAGCTCCACGTCGGAATTGATCTCGAGGTACCCGCTCGCCAGCGGGTAGAAGGCGGTGGGGACCAGCTGAGATATCGGTTTGCGCACGCGGGCGTGCGCGGGCAACTTCAGGTTGAGGTACGCGATCATCGCGCCCGGGCCTTCGAGCGTCTTGGCGAACATCCGCACCGTCATAGACGCTTCTATCTCGTTCGGGTTCAGCAGCGCGATCTCGGTCGTGGTCTGGGAGCCATACGCGGAAACTCCTTCGGTGATGCGCCCGAATCCCAGCAGTTTGCCCACGCGGGAGTCGGCGATGAAGCCGTCGAGCCGGGTGAGGTTGTTGGTGCCTGTCATGTAGAGGACGGTGACGCCGGCGCCGAGCGTGTAGGCTTCGATGTAGCCCTCGAAGTCACGGCTCGGGTCGAGGCCGAAAATCTGCCAGGCGACCAGGGACACCTGCTGGCTCGGCGGGACGGTGATGATGCGTGGATTGGTGGCGCCCGGGATCAGGGCACCCGCGTTGTCCTTGGCGATGAGCGCGACGTTCGCCCCCTCGGTGCCGAAGTTAGCCATCGCCAGTCCGGAGTAGACGGTCGCCGACTGGGTCAGGTCGGGGATGAGCAGGGTCGTGGGGCTGAGGGCGATCAAGCTCAAGGTGTTGCCGCCAAGGTCGAGCGAGGTCAGCGCGGTGCCGTCGCTCGTGAGGCCGAGCCGCACCGGGTTCGCCAAAGTGGAGATGCGCTTGCGCACCGCGGCATTCTCGACGTCGTAGGCGATGATGTCGTTCGTGCCGGCCGCAGGGATGTAGAGGGTGTGGCTGTCGGGACTGAAGACGGGCACCGTCTCGGTGGTGGGTTCGAATCCGGGGAACGCCAGGCTCTTCACCGGGAGCGCCTCGGGCAAGCTCATGAGCTCGAGGGTCTTGCTCAGGACGTTGACCACCGCGAGCCAGCGACCGTTGGGTGAGGCGACCAGCCTGGCCGGCCCTTTCCCGCCCAGCATCGCACGGCTCCCCGGGATCTTGCTCTTCAGGTCGTAAGTGAGGATCCGGTTGTCGCCGTACGAACCGACAAAGAAGTAGTCGCCGTTGACGGTCGACTGCACGTTGTTGAATGGCTCGGTCTGCGCTCCGCCGAAAACCGGGTTGTCGATGATCCCGATCGTAACCGTATCGATGATCCAGATGCTCTCCAGGTCGTCGGACTTCTTGCCGCTGCAGAGGACTGCGATGTGCTGGCCGTTGGGGAGCAGCGTCAGGATGTTCGGGTTCTTGTCGACGTGTATGAAACGATCCAGCTCCCCGGTTAGGGTGGTGAACACCGCGACCTGGTTGCGCGACGGGTCCGCGACGTAGAAGTTGATCCCGTCGCGGCTCATCACGATGTTGTTGCGGAAAGTGAAACCCGAGGGTTGATAACCGACGCCCTCGGGGATGCGCAGTTCCATCGTTTCCGCGTTGACGACGTAGAACCTCTGGGTGGTTACCCCGAGCACGACCAGCGTCCTCTCGTCCCGGCTGAGGGCCAGCGGTCCCACACCGGGAGGGAGCGAGAGCGAGCCGAGTATGGCGCCGGTCGTCCCCTTAAATTTCTGGACCAGCCCCGAACCCGGGTTGGTCAGGAAGCCGACGTCCCCGGTCGACTTGAAGACTACGGTGGTGGAGTTGTCCAGGGTACCGGGCTGCCCCGGGACCTGCGCCAGTCGCACCTGAGCCGAAGCCAGCGCTGCAGACATTACCAAGGAAAGGGCTGCAATGGTGAATCGTGTCCTGATCATAGCTCCTCGAATCGAACTCGATGGAAAACCCGGGCTCTCGAACTGCGCGGCAGACCGCAGGGCCGCACGGATTACGACTTGCCGGGCGGGGTTAGCCGGCTCCGGCGTTGCGCGACTCGCCGCGCTCGGGCGGCGCGGCCGCGATGGGCTCGAAGCAGCGGCGGCAACGGGCCTCGTAAATGTCGGAAGCCCCGACGATCACCCGCTCCTCGCTTGCGATGAGCCGTTGCGTGTGATTGGCCGGGTTGCCGCAACGCATGCAGATGGCCAGCGTCTTGGTGATGTACTCCGCGATCGAAAGAAGCTGCGGCATGGGCTCGAAGGGACGCCCCATGAAATCCTGGTCCAGCCCTGCCACGATGACCCGCTTGCCCATGTCCGCCAGCGTGTTGCAGACGGCGACAATCTCTTTGTCGAAGAACTGCGCCTCGTCGATGCCGACGACCTCGGTGCGCAGGTCCGTGTGCTGCAGTACCTCCTGGGCGGTGCTCACGACCTGCGAGGGCATTTTCTGCTCGCTGTGCGACACGATATGGTCCTGGGAAAAACGCGCATCGATGCTCGGTTTGAAGATCTGCACCCGCTGGCGGGCGATCTGCGCGCGGCGCAGCCGACGGATCAGTTCCTCGCTCTTTCCGCTGAACATGCTGCCGCAGATCACTTCGATCCATCCGACGTTGCCGCGAATCTGGCTGTCCATAGCTTACGCGAACGGCAGGGCATCAGGCTGTCCCAGACAAGCTCTGCGTCCTTCGCCTCCCATCAAGTCTCGTACGTGCTCACGACCTGAACAGTGCTTCGAGCTCCTCGAAAGTGGCGTATATCCCTGAGCAGCAACCCAGGACCCAGCCGCTGATCGACGGCAGGGGGAGCGGGGTGACCATGTACACGGGGATCCCGCGGCAGCGCGCCCAGGTCAACTCAGCCGAGGTGCCGCCTCCGCGGGCGGCGTTTTGATCCCAGTAGCACACCACGCAATCGGCGCGCGAGACCACGTCGAGGTCGAAGTCAATGATCTTCCGCACCGCCGATTGGAACCTGGGCAAGTCCGTCGTCTTCCAGGCCCTCAGGTTCAGCTGCTCTTCCTCGGTCAGGGATTTGCGCTCGTCCTCGGCGGGATCGTAGACGTCGTGCCCCAACCCCCTGAGGAACGCGGCGAAATCGCGCCGCCAGCCGCGCCCGAGATCCGGCGCGTACTCGATTGCCCCGGCGAGGTACGCCAGCATAGTGCAGCCTACAAGGGGCGTTCAAGCCGTTGGCGGACGGCCGCATTCACCTTCTTGCCGTCGACCAGCTTGCCCGCAAAGCGCGCCATGCACAGCTTCATGACCGCGCCCATGTCTTTCGGAGAGGACACGCCGGTCTCGCGGACGACCTCGTCGACCACGCGGGAGATCTCCTCGTCGGAGGCACCCGCCGGCAGGTATTCCTCGATGACCTTGATCTCGACCGACTCCTTCTCGGCCAGATCGGTACGCCCGCCCCGCGTGAACTGCTCTATGGAGTCCTTGCGCTGCTTGATCAGGGTCGAGAGCACCTGGATCACCTGCCCGTCGTCCAACTCCGCGCGCACCGGCAGCGCGATTTCCCTGTTGAGCACCGCCGCCTTCATCATGCGCAGCACCGACAGGCGGTCGGCGGCCTTCGCCTTCATCGCGGCGGTGAGGTCCGCGTTGATCTTGTCCCTTAGTCGCATAGTCTCCCGCAGAGCGTGTGTGAACCGCTTATTATGACAGCCTTGTCAAGGAATCCACTTTTCGGATGACCGAGAGCATCTGGTCGTGAATGAGGCCGTTCGAGACGAGGCATTGACGGTCGTGAATGGAGCCCTCGACCCCGCCCAGGTTCGTGACCCTGCCGCCGGCCTCGCGCACCAGGAGATACCCCGCGGCGCAGTCCCACGGGCTCAGCTTGAGTTCCCAGAACCCGTCCAGGCGCCCTGCGGCGACATAGCAGAAGTCGAGGGCCGCCGAACCGGCCCGCCGCAACCCGCGGGCCTGCCGCGCGAACTCGGCGAAGTACTCGAGATTCGTCTCCTTGCTCGTGCGGATGTCGTACGGGAATCCGGTCGCGAGGAGACCCGACCCGAGCCGATCGGTGCCGGAAACCCGGATGGGAGCGTTGTTCAGGCACGCACCCGCCCCGCGCCGGGCGGTGAAGACCTCGTCGAGGTTCGGGTTGTAGACCACGCCCCACTCGAGCCGGCCCTCGATCTCCAGACCGATGGACACCGCGAACGCCGGAAAACCGTGCGCATAATTGGTCGTGCCGTCCAGCGGATCGATGACCCACGTGCAGGGTCCCGGCCGGGTGTCGGAGTATTTCTCCTCGGCCAGGATGCTGTGTCCGGGGAATGCCGCGCGGAGGCGCTCCACGATCAGCTCCTCAGCAGCCACGTCCACCTCGGTGACGAGGTTGGTCTCCCCCTTGTGGGCTACGGCGAAACCGGTCCTAAACCTCTCCATCAGGAGCTTCCCGGCAGCCAGTGCGGCAGCCGTCCCCACTTCGGTGACCCGATCGAAAGAAATCATGTCAGATGTTCCCGGCAAGGCAGGCCGCCGCCCCGGCAGACGCGATGCCCATGGCCGTGGTAGTCCGGGGCAGGTCCGGGATTCCCGGCCTACCTCTCGTCGAGCTTCACGACCTCCACGCCCCTGGGCACCTTGAACTGGAACAGCTTGCCATCGACGCGGATGTTTGCGGCCAGATCCGTGAGGATGAACTCCGAAGTGTTGCCCGTCAGTTCGTGGATGACGATGCGGCGGATCTCGGAGCTGAGCCCGTCGACTTCCAACACCAGGTGCGCGTAGTCGCCCTGGGCGCGCGGCACCAACCGCAGGACTCTCGCGCCCCGCTCCCCGGGCCCGGATTCTGTCTCCCAGGAGACGGCGAAGCTTCCGGCGATGTCTCCCTGGCCGAGCAGGAACTGCAGGGGCGTGCCGTGCAGTTCCGCGGGGCTGTACCTCTGCACCATCACCTGCCGTTCCCCGGGCGTGTACAGGTAGCTCTCCCGGCCGTCGGCGATGAACAGCTTGGCCTCGGGCGACTTGTACTCCCAGCGCATCAGCCCGGGCTTCTTCATCCAGAAGGCACCCGACTCGGACTGTTCGATCCCGGGCGCGCGGTAGTTCTGCCGGAAGTTCCCGCGGATCGTGCTCACCGAACCGTAGCGCTTCTGCAGGGAGGCCACGACGGACCGAAGCCCATCGTCTTCGCCATACCCCGCCAGTGTATAAAGACAAACGGCGAGCAGGATGTCAGAAGTGAAGACCGTCCATCGTCTGAGGCGCGAATTGTATGAGTACCGGTTTGCCAAGGTTATTGACTCTGCAGCTCTTCTTCCAGCTCCGGATTCTTGACCGTATCGATCAAGAGCAGGGCGATTCCGATGCTGATCGCCGAATCGGCGACGTTGAACGTGGGCCAGTAGAACGTCTCGCTGTAATGGAACTCGATGAAGTCGACCACGAACCCGTGCACCACCCTGTCGGCGAAATTGCCCAGGATGCCGCCCATCGTGATGGCGAGAGCCACCTGCAGCAACACCCGGTGGTTCGGCATGCGGGTGCTGTACACGAGGATGACCGCCACGGCCACCACCGCCATGGCGGCCAGCACGTACGGCTTCCAGACCGACTGAAAATCGGCGAACAGGCCGAAAGCGACGCCGGTGTTGCGCACGTAGGAGAGGCGGAGCAGATTCGGGACGAGCTCGATCGCTTCGTGGAGGTCCATGCGGGAGCGAACCAGCCACTTGGTGAGGTGATCGAGGATCAGGACCCCCGCGGCCAGGAGATAGAATCTGCTTTTCATTGAAGACCGGTCCGGCTCGCTCAAGCCGTTTCCCTGACAATGGGCAAACAGCGTTCGCAGAGGATGGGGATGTCAGGGTCGCTGCCGACCTGGACGGAATAGTTCCAGCAGCGCTCGCACTTTTCGCCTTCGGCGGGGGAGACCGTCGATCGCAGCGGGGCGTCGTTCCCGGCGGCTTCCTCGACGTGCACCTGAGACACGATGAAAATATACCTCAGATCGTCCGCATGACGCCGGAGCAATGCGGCCGTGTCGGGCCCGGAGGAAACCGTGACCTGCGCGTCCAGGGAGTTGCCGATCGCGCGAGTCTGGCGCACCTCCTCGAGCGATTTCGAAACCACCTCTCTGACCTGCATGAGCTGGTCCCACTCGCGCAGCAGGTCGTCCCGGTCGTGAGCCGGGTTGTACTCGGGAAACAGTAGCGTGTGCACCGATTCGGCGCTGGGCCCGGGCTGCCCGCCCTGGTGCAATGACCGATACACTTCCTCAGCCGTAAACGGGAGGATGGGGGCCATCAGGCGCATCACAGCATCCAGGATGTGCCGGAGCGCGGTCTGGGCCGAGCGCCGGGCGAGGGAGCGGGTGCCGGACGTGTAAAGCCGGTCCTTAAGGACATCGAAGTAAAACGCGGACATGTCGACCGTACAGAAGTTGTAGAGGGCCGTATACGCTTGCTGGAACTGGTAGTCTTCATATCCTTTGACGCATTTCTGGACGAGGCGCGCGGTCTTGGCCAGGGCCCAGCGATCGATCTCCAGCATTTCCTCGTAGGGGACGCCGTCGCGGGCCGGATCGAACTGCGGGCGCGCCTTGTCGAGCTGATTGCTCAGGTTACCCAGCATGAAACGGCAGGTGTTGCGGATCTTCCGGTAAGCTTCCCCGAGACGGTCGAGCAGCTCGTCGAAGATGCGGACGTCCTCGACGTAGCTGACCGAACTGATCAGCAGGCGCGCGACCTCCGCGCCACGCTTGTCCACCAACTCGTTCGGGTCGATGCCGATCCCCTTGGACTTGGACATGGCGCGACCCAGTTCGTCCAGCATCCACCCGTGCGTGATCGACGCCCTGTACGGGGCGGTCCCGCAGAGGGCGACCCCGATCAGGAGGGAGCTCTGGAACCAGCCTCGGTACTGGTCGCCCCCCTCGATGTACAGGTCGGCGGGCCAGGGCAGGTCGGGACGCTTGCCGAGCGTCGCGAGGTGGCTGCTCCCCGAGTCGAACCACACGTCGAGGATGTCAAACTCCTTGCGGAAGTCGGTCCCGCCGCACTTGGCGCAGGCGGTCCCGGCCGGGACCAGTTCCCTGGATTCCCGTGCGTACCACGCGTCGGCGCCCTCGACGTCGAAAATCGAGGCGACGTGTTCGATGACTTTCCTGTCCAGAAGCGCCTCGCCGCAACCCGCACAGTAGAAGGCAACAATAGGCACGCCCCAGTCGCGCTGGCGCGAGATACACCAGTCGGGGCGGTCGCGCACCATGTTCCCGATGCGCTCCTCGCCCCAGGACGGGATCCAACGGACCTTCCGGATCGCGTCGAGCACTCTCTGGCGATAGCCGGCGTGGTCGAGCGAGATAAACCACTGGGGCGTGGCACGAAACACAATCGGATTGTGGCAGCGCCAGCAGTGGGGGTAGGTGTGCCCGAAGTTCTCGACGTGGAGCAACGCGCCGATGTTTTTGAGGTGTTCCACGATCAGCGGGTTCGCCTCGAGCACCTGCATACCGCCGAACCGCTCGACGTCGGGGGTGAACCGGGCCTTGTCGTCGACCGGGCAAAGGATGTCGAGCCCGTACTTCACGCCCGTCACGTAGTCGTCGTAACCGTGCCCCGGCGCGGTGTGAACCGCGCCCGTCCCCGCTTCGAGCGTGACATAGTCGGCCAGCACGAGCAGCGATGACCGATCGATGAACGGGTGGCGCGCCTTTTTCAGGTCCAGCAACCTGCCGCGGAACCGGGCAACCTCGACCGGCTCGTTCCACCCGAGCTTTGCGGCCACCGCCTTGAGCAGTTCTGTGGCGACGATGAACCCTTTGCCGCCGACCCGAACCGCCGAGTATTCGTAGTCGGGGTGGAATGCGATCGCAAGATTCGCCGGGAGCGTCCAGGGCGTGGTGGTCCAGATCACTATCGACCAGTCTTGCCCACCGAGAGCCGGATTCACGTCCGAGAGGTCCGACACGACCGGAAAGGCCACGTATACCGAGGGACTCGTGTGGTCTTCGTATTCCACCTCCGCCTCGGCGAGGGCGGTACCGCACGAAAAACACCAGTGCACAGGCTTCAGCCCCTTGTAGACCAGCCCCTTTTCCACAAACTTGCCGAACGCGCGCGCGATGTCGGCCTCGTAGCCGAAGCTCATGGTGGTGTACGGTTTCGACCACTCGCCGAATACTTCGAGGCGTTTGAACCCGTCGCGCTGCACGTCGATGAACTTCTCCGCGTACTTGCGGCACTCGCGGCGGATCGCAACCTTGTTCATGGCCGCCTTCTTCGGCCCGAGCATCTGATCCACGCGGATCTCGATCGGCAGCCCGTGGCAGTCCCAGCCGGGGACGTATGGGGCGTCGAATCCCATCATACTGCGGGACTTCACGATGATGTCCTTCAGGATCTTGTTCGTGGCCGTGCCCATGTGGATCGCACCGTTGGCGTAGGGTGGACCGTCGTGCAGCACATAGGACGGGCAACCCGCCCGGGCCGCCCGGATCTTGCCGTACACGTCGATCTGCTCCCAGTGCTTGAGCATCTCCGGTTCGCGCTGGGGAAGGTTGGCCTTCATCGGGAAAGACGTCTTGGGCAGGTTTATGGTGTTCTTCAGATCAAGGGCCACGGTATCTCCTGAGAGAAAATCGCTATGATACAAAAAACCGCCGCCGAATTACACAATATGGAGTACACCGCGCCTTCCGGCTTCCCGTGGCTTCCGGCTTCCGGCTTCCGTTTCTCTCAGTAGAGCCTGAAGGACACTTCGATGTTGGCCTGAACGTCGACTGGCTGGCCGTTGAGGGTGCCGGGCTTGAAGCGCCACTTCGTGGCGATGGTGTTGATCGCGGACTCGTCCAGCCCGTAACCCAGGCCGCGGATAACCTTGAAGCTGTCGACCGAACCGTCCTTGCGGATGATCGCCTGCAGCAGCACAAGGCCCTCCACGCGGGCTTTGCGCGCATCTTCCGTATATAGGGGAAGGGGCTGGAAGATGACGGTAGGGGCCTTCACCCCACCGCCGACGCCGTAAACGCCGTCGCCGGGTCCGCCCGGACCGTTGCCGACGCCCGGACCGCGGCTGTTGCCGCCCAGACCGCCCGTGCCTGGGGGAGCGTTGATGTCCCCGATGCTCAACTCGTTGCCGATCTGCGCGACGATCTGAGGGGCCGGGTCGGGGACTGTCTGATAGAGGGGCTCGGGATCGTCGGGGGTGGGATCGGGAAAGGGGAGCGGCTGCGGTTTCGGTTTAGGCACCTCCAGTTTTTTCGGGGCGGTCTTCGGCTGGCCGCCGCCCGCCATGGAAGGAGGGCCGGCCAGGTTGCGCAGCGTGATCAACTGCCTGTTGTCGGGTATGAAGACGCCTGTCGTGGTGGCGAACCTGAGGACGAAGAGCAGGATGTGGAAAACCAGGGCAAAGAACATCGCGACCCGCAGCGCCCGCTTGTCGTCGGGATCGTCCGAATCGAGGTAGATGTTGTACGGGTCCACGAGGCGCGCCCCTGTCGTGTAGGGCCGCAACCCGAAGAATTTCATGAATCGGTCTGAGAACCTGTCCCAGTTTTCCCTTAAGCTCATAGTCTCAATATTAGGTGCCGGAACCATCTGGATCAAGCAAACCGTGATCCTGCATCCTACTAGACGCGTGCCACGCTCAATGGTTTCATCATATTTTCAGGATTTGCCGTGTTTGGCAAGCCGATTCACTGCCGCCTGACAAATCCGCATCTCTAAGTGGAAAAAACAACTTGCTGTGCGCACCTGTTCCGGTGTGCTAGGATTCGAGGCGCCTGCGGGCGGCAGGCCTCGAGGTGCCATCCCGGCGGATGCCAAAACGCCAGGTCAGGACGGGAGCGGGACGCGCCGGGGCATTGACTCTTCCTCCAGCCGAAGGAGAAGGTTTATGGCAGACGTGAAAAGCTCGGGAGGCGGCGGGCTCCATTACAGGCCCTATGTCCCTCCGGAAACCACCATGACGGAGTTCAGCGGGCTGGCCCTCCTCTACGGCCTGGTGATGTCAGTCATCCTCGGCGCAGCGAACGCCTACCTCGGGTTGAAGGCCGGCATGACGATCGCCGCGACGTATCCGGCCGCCGTCATAAGCATGGCGCTGCTGCGCATAACCAAGGGGAGCATCCTCGAGGAGAACATCGCCCGCACGATCGGCTCGATCGGGGAATCGGTCGCCGCCGGCGCGATCTTCACGATCCCCGCCTTCATCATCTCGGGGGTCTGGAACAACCTCGAGGAGCACTACTGGGAAGCCACCGCGATCATGATGGTCGGCGGTATCATGGGCGTCCTGTTCGTGACAATGCTGCGGCGCGTCATGGTTGAGGACGTCGAACTCCCGTACCCGGAGTCGGTGGCTGCCGGCGAGATCCACAAGGCGGGCAGGGCGGGGGGAACCGGGGCGCTCTACCTTGTCGTGGCCGGGGTCATCGGCGCGGCCATCCAAAGCCTGAAGCAGATGAACCTGTTCGCCTCGTCGTGGGAAAAATTCGTGGGCTTCAAGCGGGGAGGCGTTGTCCTGGGACGCGGGGGGGCGACCCTGCCGGGCAGCGGCGGCATCGTGCTGTCGAGCCCGGGGGTGAGCCCGGCCTACATCGGGGTCGGCTACATCATCGGGCCGCGGCTCGCCTCGCTGAACTTCGCGGGCGGACTGCTGGCGTGGGGTCTGTTCGTGCCGCTGCTCCTGTATCTCCTCGGCCCGACCCTGAACCTGTCCGGGACGGGCGGCGACACCGAGGCGTCCTGGCTTGCCCAGGCGACGACGCTGTGGCGCTACATCGTGCGGCCGATCGCAATCGGAGGCATGCTGATGAGCGCCGTCTACACTCTGTGGCGCATGAGGAAGAATCTCACCGGCGGCATGAAGCGTTCGATCTCCGACGTGCGCAAGGCGGCAGCGGGCGCGGCGCAAGTCGACCGCACCGAGCAGGACCTGAGCTTTCGTTCGGTCATCATCGGCATCAGCATCGCCGCCGTCTGCACGTTTTTCCTCTACAACCACTTCAGCCGGAACGTTGGGGCGGCCATCACCGCGACCGTGGTGATGATCGTCGCGGGGTTTTTCTTCGCGGCCGTTTCCGCGTATCTGGTGGGGATGATCGGCTCCAGCAACAACCCGATCAGCGGCCTCACCCTTTCCACCGTGATCATCGCCGCCCTCCTGATGGTCGCGCTCGGCCAGACAGGGACGGCGGGCATCGCCGCGGTGCTCGGCGTGGCGGGCGTCATCTGCGTGTCGGCGGCCGTCGCGGGCGAAATGCTGCAGGACCTCAAGGTCGGGCACATCCTCGGGGGCACCCCCTGGAAGATGCAGGTCGGCGACCTGATCGGCACCGTCGTCGCATCGGCGGCGATGTTCTACCCCATCCTGGTGCTTCACCAGGGAGACATCAAGGCCAACGGCACGGGACTGGGCGGAGCAAACCTTCCGGCCCCTCAGGCCAGCCTCATGGCGCTCGTGTCGCAGGGTATCGTCGGCGGCGACATGGCGTGGCCGCTGATAGGGGTCGGGATCCTGATGGCCGTCGGGTTCATCCTCGTTCAGGTGCGCAGCCCGATGCTCGTGTGCGTCGGGATGTATCTGCCGCTCGAGACCACCTTCGCCATCTTCATCGGCGGCGTCATCCGCGGCATCGTGGACAAGATGGCGGACGCGAGGCGGTTCAACGCCGCACAGAAAGTCAGGGTGGAGAACAACGGCGTCCTCTGCGCCGCGGGGTTGATCGCCGGCGAAGCCCTGGTGGGCCTTGTGTTTGCGGCGCTCTACTTCTACGAGATCCCGGTCTACAGCTTCTTTGATCGACCGTCGTTCGTCGGCAGCCTATGCGTTTTCGCCATCGTCGCCTTCGTGCTGACCGCGATCCCGCTGCGCAACGCGGGCAACCCGGACGAACCGGCGCCGCCCAGCGCGATGGCCTGACCGAACCTCGATGAACCGAACCAGGGGCGAACCCCTCAACCTGCTGGAACTCAAACCCAGCCGGAGTTTGGAGTGGGAGGACAACGCGGACGGCGAAGTCGTGCTGCTGGTCCCTAAATTCAGTGCGCCGCTCCTCCGCCGATGGCTTTTGCCCCTGTTGCCGACCCCGGCGTTCCGGGTCAAACTGGACTCGTTCGGCACCTTCGTCTGGCGGCGCTGCGACGGGGTCACCCCGGTCTCCGAAATAGCGGCACAACTGAGCCGGAGGTTCGGTCCCGGCGTCGAACCCCTGTACGAGCGCATCGAGGTGTTCCTCAGGAAGCTCCAGCAGAACGGATTCATCACGATCGACTGATCTACACACGAGGGTGCAACCATGCCTAACCCAATCGAAGGCCTGAAACCGCAGATTGTCTGGAAGTACTTCGCCCAGATCGCCCGCATCCCGCGCGGGTCAAAGAACGAGGCGGCGATCTCGAACTACCTGGTCGAAACGGCACGCAGTCTCGGCCTGGAGGTCTCCACGGACCCCGTCGGGAACGTCATCGTCAGGAAAGCCGCCTCCGAGGGGCGCGAGGGCGTGCGCAGCATCTGCCTGCAGTGCCACATGGATATGGTCTGTGAGAAAAACAAGGACAAGACGCACAATTTCGAGAAGGACCCGATCGAAATCGTGCGCCGCGACAACGTGCTGTGCGCAAACGGGACGACCCTCGGGGCGGACAACGGCATCGGGGTCGCCGCCAATCTGGCCCTCATGGAGGACAAGACGCTCCCGCACGGCCCCCTCGAGTTCCTGTTCACCGTCGACGAGGAGACCGGCCTGACCGGCGCCAACAACCTGCTGCCGGACTTCGTCCGCAGCCGCACCCTGATCAACCTCGATTCCGAGGAGGAGGGGTCGCTCTTCGTCGGCTGCTCCGGGGGCAAGGACACCAAGGCACGCTGGGCGGTCGAGTTCGAACCCGCGCCTCCCGGACATGCGGCCCTGCAAATTGCCGTTCGCGGCCTTCGCGGCGGGCATTCCGGCCTGGAGATTGACAAGGGCCGAGGCAACGCGATAAAGCTCCTGACGCGGGTCCTGGCCCGGCTCTCGGAACTGGGCTGCCGCATCTCCAGCCTCTCGGGTGGGAACAAGCACAACGCCATCCCCCGGGAGAGCGAGGCCACCGTATTGGTCCCGAAGATCAACCTGGACCAGGCCTGCTCCGCCATCGAACGGCTCCAGAGTGTCCTCGGGTCGGAGATTGCCACGGTCGATCCCGACCTCGGCATCTCGTTCAACAGGCTCAAGGGCACGCGCAGGATACTCAAGCGGACCCAGCAGAAGAAGATACTGCAGGCCCTGACGGCCGTACCTCACGGGGTCGTCAGGATGAGCGCCGACCTCCCGGGCCTAGTCGAGACCTCGACAAACCTGGCGGTCGTCGCCACCGGGAGGAAGGACGTGCTGGTCGTCACCAGCCAGAGGAGCTCCGTCGCGTCCGAGCTGGAGGACATCGCCCACGTCGTCAAGACGGTGTTCGAGATGGCCGGGGCCGAGGTCGCCGTCGGTGACGGCTATCCCGGATGGAAACCCAACATGCAGTCGGAAATACTCGGGGTGGCGCAGCGCACCTACGAGGAGGTGTTCGGGAAAGCACCCGAGGTGCGGGCAATCCACGCGGGGCTGGAGTGCGGCATCATCGGGGAGAAGTACGCGGGTATGGACATGGTCTCGTTCGGCCCCACCCTCGAAGGCGTGCACTCGCCCGACGAGAAGATCTACCTGGACACCGTCGACCGCTTCTGGACCTACCTCACCGCCTTACTCCGCAACGCCTGAAGCAATCCCCGGAGCCGGCCGCCGACGACGTTGGCGACCGGCTTCGTTGTCGAGACCCCTCGCTCCTCCAAAACGCGCGCCCGAAGTTGACAGGCTGGTTCCCTGATTTTATTAAGTCGGCGAAAGGAGGAGCACAATGACCGTCAAGTTGAGCACCCAGACAAACCCGACTCAGCGGCAAGGGACTTTCCCGGCGTCACCCTTCAGGCTTTTCGAGGACTTCTTCAACGACTGGGCCCTCAAGACCGCCCAAACAAGGACTTCGGACGATCTCCGGCCGGCCGTCGACGTCATCGAGAAAAACGGCAACATCGTCCTGCGCGCCGAGGTGCCCGGGCTCAGTGAACAGGACCTAGACCTGCGGATCGAAGGGTCGGTCCTGACAATCCGAGGGGAGAGGAAGCAGGAACCCGAAGCCGAAGGCTACGCCTACCACCAGGTCGAGGGCTTCTACGGCACCTTCAGCCGTTCGTTCACACTGCCCCAGTCCGCCGACGTCACGCAGATCGACGCAACCTGCAGGAATGGCGTCCTGACTGTCACCATTCCGCAAAAGCCCGAAACCCAGCCGCGCACCATCAAGGTAGCAGCTAGATAATTCCCTGAATGTCAATGGTTTTCAGGATAATCTCGCCCGCGCTTTGACAATGGTCAACTAAGATTTTATATAAAGAACGTGCTAAGGAAACAAGGGAGGGTGAGTGAGATGAGAATGGTACCGTATGTTCGGAGAGAGGTCGGATCCAGGCTGGATCCGTCGAGGGTTTTTGAGGATTTTATCGAAGATTTTCTCGCCCCTGTCTCGGCCCCTTCTTCGGCCCGCAGGTGGATGCCCGCGGTCGACGTGCTCGAGAAGGACGGGGACCTGATCCTGCGGGCGGAGCTGCCGGGCCTTGAGGAGAAGGACATCGACCTGAAGCTTGAAGGGAATGTCCTTACCCTGAAAGGCGAGCGGAAGCTCGAAAACCGGGAAAACGGCGACAACTACCAGCGGATCGAGAGTTTCTACGGTACGTTTTCCCGTTCGTTCACGCTGCCGGAATCGGCCGACCGCGACAGGATCAGCGCGGACTATAAGAACGGCATTCTGACGGTGAAGGTGCCGCAGCGGCCCGAGGTCAAGCCGCGCGAAATCCAGGTCAGCGTGCACTGATCCGGCTTTCCCTTAGTACACAGTCTCATAAGTACGCTGACGTATTTTTCAGGACGCAGAACAACAGGGCGATGAAAAACCAAAGCCAAAACAGAACGCAAATTCCGCGGATCCAACGGATTCACGCGGATCGATCGGGGCCTGTCGCCAGGTCAATCTGTGGGGATCCGCGCGCCTCCGCGTCCTGACAAATGCGTTGGCGTATTTGTGAACATCAGTACTTAGGGTGGTGCGTGGCCGGGATGCATAATGATTGGCAGAGGTGTCTCGCCGCTCGAAGGAACCGGACGAATGAAAGCACAAAAGGGGCTCCCTGCTGCGGCACGGAGCCCTTTGCGTTGAGGTGGACACATGAGGTTCGACAAGCTGACCATCAAGGGGCAGGAAGCGCTTCGGTCGGCGCAGGAACTGGCGGAAAAGCTTGAGCACCCGCAACTGGATCCCGAGCATCTGCTGGACACGCTGATCCGTCAGGAAGAGGGTATCGTCCCTTCCCTGCTGAAAAAAATCGGCGAATCCCCGGAGCTGCTCGAAGGTGAGTTGAAGCAGCATTTTGCCTCGCAACCGAAGGTTCGGGGGGGGCAGCTCGCGCTTTCGAACCGTTTGGATGCCCTGCTGCGCCAGGCTCAGAAGGAAGCGGACCAGTTCAAGGACGATTACGTCTCGACCGAGCACCTCCTCCTGGCGCTGTCGGCCGACGACGGGTTTGCCGGGCGCCTCCTGCGCGGCCACGGGGCGGATCGGGCCGCGATTCTCAAGGTGCTCGTCTCGATTCGGGGGAACCAGCGGGTGTCGGACCCGAACGCCGAGGACAAGTATCAGGCCCTGAAGCGCTACGCTCGCGATCTGACCGACCTCGCGCGCAAGGGGAAGCTCGACCCGGTCATCGGCCGCGACGACGAGATCCGGCGCGTCATCCAGGTTCTCTCCCGGCGTACGAAGAACAACCCGGTCCTCATTGGCGAACCTGGCGTCGGCAAGACGGCGATCGTCGAGGGCCTCGCCCAGCGCATCGTCGCGGGCGACGTCCCGGAATCCTTGAAGAGGAAGCAGATGGTGGGATTGGACCTGGGGGCGATGCTGGCCGGAGCGAAATACCGCGGGGAGTTCGAGGACCGCCTGAAGGCGGTGCTGCGGGAAATCGAGGAGAGCTCCGGGTCGATCATCTGCTTCATCGACGAGCTGCACACGCTGGTAGGAGCGGGCGCGGCCGAAGGGGCGATCGACGCCTCCAACATGCTCAAGCCGGCGCTGGCCCGCGGCGAATTGCGCTGCATCGGAGCGACGACGCTGAACGAATACAAGAAATACATCGAGAAGGATGCCGCACTCGAGCGGCGCTTCCAGCCGGTGTTTGTCGGCGAGCCGTCGGTCGAGGACACGATCGCGATCCTGCGCGGTCTCAAGGAAAAGTACGAAGTGCACCATGGCGTGCGGATCACCGACTCGGCGCTCGTCGCGGCGGCGGTCCTTTCGCACCGTTACATCGCGGACCGTTTTCTGCCGGACAAGGCGGTGGACCTCATGGATGAGGCCGCGTCGCGGCTCCGGATCGAGATCGACAGCATGCCGGTGGAAATCGACGAGGTGGAGAGGAAGATCACGCAGCTCGAGATCGAGCGTCAGGCCCTGTCGAAGGAGACGGACAAGCCGGCGCTCGAGCGGCTGGAGGGGCTGAAGGCCGAGCTCACGGAACTGCGCGAAAAGAGCGCGCAAATGAAGCTGCACTGGCAGCAGGAGCGGGAGATCATCTCGTCGATCCAGTCCTTGAAGGAGCAAATCGAGCGGGTCAAGGCCGAGGAGCAGAACGCCGAGCGGTCGGGCGACCTCGGGCGCGCGGCCGAGTTGCGCTACGGCACTCTCGTCAAGCTGGAAAAGGAGCTGTCCGGGCAAAACCTCCGGCTGGCCGACCTGCAGTCCCATCGGAAGTTCCTGAAAGAGGAGGTCGACGAGGAGGACGTCGCCGAGGTCGTGGCGAAGTGGACCGGGATCCCTGTGAGCAAGATGCTCGAAGGGGAGGTGCAGAAACTGGTCCACATGGAGGACAGGCTCCGCAAGCGCGTGCTCGGGCAGGACGCGGCGCTCGAGGCGGTATCCAATGCGATTCGCCGCGCTCGCGCCGGCCTCCAGGACCTCCGGCGTCCGATGGGTTCCTTCATATTCCTTGGGCCCACGGGCGTCGGCAAGACGGAACTGGCGCGCGCCCTGGCCGAGTTCCTGTTCGACGACGAGCGCGCGATGGTGCGGATCGACATGTCCGAGTACATGGAGAAGCACTCCGTCGCCCGCCTGATCGGCGCGCCGCCGGGCTATGTCGGTTACGAGGAAGGAGGTTATCTTACCGAATCGATCCGGCGGAGGCCCTACGCAGTCATCCTTTTCGACGAGGTCGAAAAGGCGCACCCGGACGTGTTCAACATCCTGCTTCAGATCCTCGATGACGGACGTCTCACGGACGGCAAGGGGCGGACCGTTGATTTCAAGAACACGGTCATCATCATGACCTCCAACATCGGCGGGCAGTGGATCAGCGAAGCCGCAGACCTCGATGCGGCCCTGCCGCAAGTCATGGAGACGCTGCGGGGCACGTTCCGCCCCGAGTTTCTGAACCGCGTCGACGACGTGATCGTGTTCCGGCGCCTGACGCCGGAGTTGCTCGACGGCATCGTCAGGCTCCAGCTGGAGGCCTTGAACAAGATCCTGGCCCAGAAGGAACTCACCCTGGAGGTCAGCGGGGGGGCGGTGCACGAACTGGCGCGCGAGGGATTCGATCCCGTTTACGGCGCCCGGCCGCTGAGACGCCTTATCCAGAAAAAGATCCAGGACCGGATCGCCCTCATGCTGCTCGGTGGCGAGGTGACGGCAGGCGACGTGCTCCACCTCGACTTCGACACCCGCACGGGGCAGTTCGTCTTTGCGCCGGGCCCGAAGGTCGCGGCCTAAATGGCCCCCGGATGGGCCCGGCCGGTGTGCTAAAATATCGATCTGGGAGGTTGAGCCACTTTGGTAAACAACATCAAGACGGTGCTTCTTCTCGGCCTGATGACGGGGCTCATCCTGTTCATCGGCAGCTTCTGGGGCCGGGGCGGGCTCACAATCGCGCTGGTCATGTCGGTGCTGATGAATGTCGGGAGCTACTTCTTCTCCGACAGGATAGCGCTCTCGATGTACGGGGCCAAGCCGGTAAGCCGCGAACAATGGCCGCGCCTCTACAGCATCGTCGAGTTTCTCTGCAGCCGCCACAACATGCCGATGCCGAAGCTCTATGTGATTCCGTCGGACTCCCCGAACGCCTTCGCCACCGGCCGCAACCCGGAGCACGCCTCGGTAGCGGTGACGGAAGGGGCCATGCGGCTGCTGGACGAGAACGAACTCCAGGGCGTCCTTGCACACGAGATCGCGCACGTCAAGAACCGCGACATCCTTATCAGCAGCATCGCGGCCACTCTGGCCGGCGTGATCATGTGGGTGGCGAACATGGCCCGTTTCGCGGCATTCTTCGGCGGCGGCCGCGACCGGGAAAACAGCGGCGGCGCCCTGGCCGGCCTCGTTACGATTATCGTCGCCCCGATAGCGGCGATGATGATCCAGATGTGGATTTCCCGCACGCGCGAGTACCAGGCGGACGCGAGCGGCGCCGAAGTGTTGGGCAGCGGCCAGGGCCTCGCCTCGGCCCTGCGGAAGCTGGACGCGTACTCCAAGAGACTGCCGTTGGACGCTTCGCCGAGCACGGCGCACATGTTCATCGTCCATCCGTTTTCCGGCAGCGCGCTGCTCAATCTCTTCAGCACCCATCCGCCGATTCAGAAGCGCATCGAACGGCTCGTCGGACAAAACCGCTAGTTGGCGCAGGGCAGCATCACGGGGCTTGAGAAGGTTCCGGGGCTGTTGCTGTACCGGTACGGGTAGGAGAATGGACGTCAAGAAAATACCGATCAACGGCGACCCACCGCAGGAATTCCAGGTCATCGACAAGAGGCACTTCTCCGGTACGGAGGGAATTCCCGCGGGCTCCCCCGGCGAGGAGAGGTCGCGCTACCCCAGCTTTGTCGAGGAATTGATGGGCAAGGTATCGGAAATGGAGAAGCGTTTCGCGCAGAAGAAGGTCGAGATGCAGGGAGAACTCGACCGCACCAGGGCGCGACTCCAGGCCGACTTCGAGCGGCAGGTCGAGCTCGAGAAGCATAAGCTCCTCCTCCCCTTTCTCGAAGTGCTGGACAACCTCGACCGAGCGCTCGACTCTCCGGCCGGCGGCGGGAACTGCGACCGGCTTCGGGAGGGGGTCGAGATGACGCGATCGCTTTTCCGGGCAAAGCTTGTGGCACAGGGCGTCGAGGTGATCCCGGTTCTCGACCAGCCCTTCGATCCCAACGTTTCGGAAGCCGTCGGGACCGTCCCGGTGGCGGACGAAGCGAGCGACGGCGTGGTCATGGAGGAGGTCAAAAGCGGCTACAGCCTGGGAGATCGGCTCGTGCGCCCGGCGCAGGTGCGGGTTGGCCGGTATGCACCCGCGCCCCCGGAATAGTCACTTCACCGCCTCGGGCAGCACCCAGATTTTTCCATCGTGGCAGACCACCACCCGCGTCCCGGGTCCCTTGAGCGCCGAGAGATCAGGGAGTGCGCCGAGCAGCGATCTCAGTTCGGGCGAACCCTCCCTGGCCTCGACGACCGGGGCTTCCGGGTTTCGGGCACATCTCCCATCCACCCAGTAGTCCTCCACGCGATAGAAGGTGATATCCCCGGCAGCCCGTCGGGGGTAGGGATTCGCGGTCGGGTCGGCCGAGGCAAGGTCGCGCACTGCGCCGGCCGGAGCCATTCCTGCAGCCTGTCGCAAGGAGACCGAGCGGGCAGGAGCGAGGGCGGGCTGGGGGTGGGCTCCGGCCGCACTCAGCCGCGCGGACTTCTGCATGGCCAGCTCTCCGGAGACTGCGGCTTCCCGTCGAACATCTTGCGGGCCGGGGGCGGATGGGGACGCCCCGGCGACGACACCGGTCGCGGTCGCCCCGACGGCACCGGTGTCGGTCACGGCGTCTTTCGGTGCGACCGACGCTGCAGGTGCCGCCGGCGGGCGCAATTCATTCTGTTCCCGCAGGTCTCCCTTGGCCTCGGAGGCTGCCGGCATCTCGTCGGCCGGCTTTTCGTGATCGCGGACCACCGCTTGTGTTTCTTTCGGTGCGGTATCCGGCGAGACAGCCCGGTACCGTTCGGCCGAGAGCCGGGCGCTAGGGCCCTGCGCAGGCGCGTCCTTGCGAGATTCGGCCGGGGGCGCCGGAACCTGGGATTGCGCCACCTCCTCCTGCTTGAATGACGGCTCCTTCCCGGTTCTGACAAGAACCAGCGCGGCAACGACCGCCACGAGCGCCAGGGCGGCCGTGGCGAACGCCGGCCGCCAGAGCCAGTTCAACGGCGACACCCCGTGCGCCGCGGCTGCAGCTCGGGTGGCGGGCTCCGAGGGAGCCCCGGCGCTCAGGGCAAGGCCGAGAACTTCGCGGCAGGACGGGCACCTGGACGCGTGCTCTTCGAAGGCGGACCTCTGCTCCCGGGGCAGGGCGGAGTCGAGATAGGCGGCGATCGTGTTGTCGTCCGGGCAGACCGTCGCAGGCTGGTCCGGCGCCCTCGTCAAGGCCCTGCGCAACACTCCTTTCATCTCCCGATCAGTCACAGCAACCCTCTACGGTTAAGACGGTCAGACCGTCCCGTCTTGCACTATTTTGCCGGAATCGGAAACGCCGGCGGCACCCGGGGAGCCCAGAGATTCCTGCAGCCAGAGTTCCGGGGCCCGGGCGGAGAGTTCCCAGAGCCCCTCCACTTCCCTAGGGCCCAGGCCGTGCCGCACCCTGAATTCCCGTTCCACTCGCTTGCGGAGGCCATTGCGCAGGCCCTCCAGCCAGCGCGACACGGTCGATTCGTGCACGCCGAACTGGGCGGCAATGCCGTGCAGCGGCACGTTTTCCACGTAATACAAGCCGAGCAGGAGTCGGTCGCGCCCGGGCAACCCCCGGATTTCGGCGGCGAGCAACTCCGAAAGAATGCGTCCCCACCTCTCGTCGAGCTGCCGGCCGGCGTCGGCCGGAACGGAAAGCCCTTCGCCCTGGACTGCGCCCCCGGCCTCCGCGACCTCCTCCAGCGAGACGTTTCTCCGTCCCTGCCGGAAGCGGTCGATGGCCGAGCGTGCGACCGCCACCCGCAACCAGGCGAGGAGGGAGCCGCGCCCGTCGAACCCTGCCAGTTTCCGTCCGTCGGCCATGAGGTTGCGCACGAGCTCCTGCGCCAGATCCTCGGCCTGGTCCGGGTTGCGGCATGCCTGCAGGGCGAAGCGCTTGAGGGCCGGGAGAAACTCGCCAGCGAAGTGATCCCAGGCACCGCGGTCACCGCGGGCGCATCCCATCGCCAGGAACAGGTCCTCTTCGTGGATGCCGGACGCGTGGGGCTCCCGCAGCACCTGCTGCAGCCGCGCGGCGTAGTCCGCCAGGGGCAGATCGACCCTGGGGTATCGTTTCCGGCAGCGGTCGAATGTGTTGCGGATATCCGGTCCCATAGTCCGTTTCTATTGAACCACACTGCTGCCCGGGGTACAAAGACCGGACTCGGGGCTTCCCTCCCCGTTGCCGTCTTTGCCCCTCGATTCATGGTAGTATTAGCCGCTCAAGCCACGGAAAGGAACTGCGGTTTCGATGTCCATCAAGGTCCTGACGAAGAACATGCATGTCCCCGGCCTGCCGCAGATCGGGGTCTACTTGTCTCTCGGGGGCTACGCGGCCCTGGGCAAGGCCGTGCGCGACTTCAAGCCGGCCGACGTCGTGGATGCCGTCAAGAGATCCGGTTTGCGCGGGCGGGGAGGGGCGGGGTTCCCCACTGGCGTGAAGTGGAGTTTCGTCCCGCGGAATTCGGGGAAACCGATCTACCTGTGCGTCAACGCGGACGAGAGCGAACCCGGGACCTTCAAGGACCGGCTGATCATCGAAAAAGACCCGCACCAGCTGATCGAAGGGACTGCCATCGCCGCGTATGCGCTCGAATGCCACAAGGCGTTCATCTACATCCGGGGAGAGTTCGCCTATGGGGCGCGGCTGCTTGACCAGGCAGTGGCCGAGGCCTACGACAAGGGTTTCCTCGGCCGCAACATCCTCGGCTCCGGGTTTGATCTCGATGTCGTCGTGCACCGCGGGGCTGGAGCCTATATATGCGGCGAGGAGACCGCGTTGCTCGAGTCGCTGGAAGGCAAGCGCGGCCATCCCCGGCTGAAACCCCCATTCCCCGCCGTCGTGGGATTGTACAAGTGCCCCACCGTGATAAACAACGTCGAGACCCTGGCCAACGTCCCCCATATCATCAACAACGGCCCGGCGTGGTTCGCGGCGATCGGCGTGGAACGCAACACCGGAACCCGGTTGTTCGGAGTGAGCGGACACGTGCAGCGGCGGGGCGTCTACGAGCTCCCCATGGGAGTGACCCTGCGCGAGCTGATCTACGACCATTGCGGCGGGATCCGCGACGGCAGGAAGTTGAAAGCGGTCGTTCCGGGCGGCTCCTCGGTGCCGGTGCTGCCGGCCGGCAGCGTTGATGTGCGGCTCGATTTCGACTCGGTCGCCAAGGCTGGGAGCATGCTTGGGTCGGCCGGGGTGATCGTGATGGACGACTCGACCTGCATGGTCAAGGCCGTCGGGCGCATCACCAGGTTCTATGCCGAGGAATCCTGCGGCCAGTGCACGCAGTGCCGCGAGGGGACGGAGTGGCTGTATCAGATCCTGAACAGGATCGAGGCCGGCGCCGGGCGGCCCGGCGAACTCGAGGTGTTGCTGGACATCTGCACGAACATGAAAGGGCGCACGATTTGCCCGCTCTCGGATGCGGCAGCCATGCCGGTCGAGAGTTACATCCGCAATTTCCGCGACGAATTCGAGGCCCACATCCGCGAGCGCCGCTGCGTCGTGAGCCCTGCCCATTGAAGAGGCTGTCCAGCGGTTGACGTTTCCGCACAAAACAAATGCGTCCGGACCCAAAGCCCGGACGCATTGGAATATTCGAGGGGCGTGGGCGGGCCGACCCCGCCCACGTTGCTGAGGCTGCCTACTTCTTGCGGCTGATCACCACGAGCAGTGACTTCGCGTTGCTTACGTGCCCTTCGTCTTTGCCGAGTTCCACGTACTTGTTCAGCATCTCCTGGGCTCGCTTGTACTCCTTCTTCTCGTAGAAAAGGAGCGCGCCCAGTTCGTAGTAGGCCTCGGCGTTTTGCGGGTTGATCTTCAACGCCCGTTCGAACGCCAGTATCGCCACATCGGCATTCCCCGCCTTGTTCTGAGCCATCCCCATGTTGAACATCACCTTGTCCGCCGGATCGGATCCAGCAGTGCGCGGGTCCGCGTAGAGATTCAGGGCCTCGTCGTACTTCTTTTCGTTCATGTAGTACTGGGCGAGAGCCTTGCGGTAGGTAGGGTCGTCCGGGGAAATCTCGATCGCCTTGTTGAAAGCCTTGATGGCCTCCTCGTGGTTTTTCAGCTGCGCGTAAGACCTCCCGACCTGCGCCCAGATGCCGGATTGCCTGGCCTCGGGGACCAGCGCGCGGGCCTCTTCGTACTTTTTCAGCGCCCCGGCGTAGTCGCCCGTCTTGTAGAGCTGGTCGCCCGCCTCCAGGATACCCCTGGCCTGGTTGAGCGAGTCGTTCAGCTTGAAGTCCGCGACGCGCTTCTTCATTTCCAGGTAGGCGGATTCCGCGGGCTTGATTTTGAGCGCCTTGTCAATCGTTGCCCCGGCCTCGTCGTACCGTTTCGCATTCGCCAGCGCCAACGACAGGTTGTAGTAGAGGTCGGGGTCGTCCGCGTCGATCTTGACCGCCTGCTGGTAGTTCGAGATAGCCTCGTCGAACTTCTTCTCCGCGAGCGCCTTGTCTCCAGCGTCCCGCAGCTTGAGAGCAGGAATCTTTATCCGGACTTCTTCGATGCGCTTGCCCATCTCCACGTAGGGATTCGGCCCGCTGGCGTCGGCCTTCTGCGGCATTTCGGCCAGGGCCGCGGCGATTCCCGCCACCCTCTTCAATTCCTGTTCCGCCTCGTCCCACTTGCGGTCCTGGATCAAAGCAATGGCGAGGTTGAAGTGGGCATCAGGGCTGGAGGGGTTGATCTCGAGCGAGGCCCGAAGCTCTTTCACCGCTTCCGCCGGTTTGTTGGCGCGCAACAACTCGACCGCGCGCGAGAGCGCCTCGAAGCCCTTCTGGTTCACCGCCGGGTCTTCGAAGTAGACCTTCTGCAGGGGATCGCCGGGCTGAAACTTGAGCGACACACTCTCCGTCGCTCCGCCCTTGAGCGATACGAACTCATATATGGCGGGCGCCAGCGCGTCCTTCCGGCCGATAACCCGGTAGACGCCGTCGTCGAGCTTGTTGAAGGCGGCCAACCCCTTATTGTCGGACTTCTTGTCCTTCCACTTGCCGGTCTGGAGATGTTGAACCTTTACCTGCACGCCCGGGACGGGGGCGCCGGCCTGATCCGTGCACAGCACGTTCATGGTGCCTTCGGCAAAGGCCGGCAGCGCCATCAGCACAATCGCTAGGAAAATGGTCGATTTAAAAAACACGTTACACGAGAGAGGTCTCATAAATTTTTGATCTTCCAGTTCGGGTGATTATCTAGGTTCCGGGTCATGCTGCCCTTAAGTAATATGGCCCGACGCCTCCAGCGTTTGCTGGCACAATAATCCGGCATGGGTCCACAGTATCCTGGGCATTATAGCTCGATCGGCTCCAATGCGATACCCCACAACCCGCTTTCTCACCTTAGGCGCCGGTGGCGGTTCGACTCGCGGCTGCCCCGGGGTGTCCTGGCGGCGATTCCTTTCACGCAAACGCCTGCCGGTTCCGCTATACTGAGTGAAGCAGCGGGTGCAGGGCGTTCTCGTATCGTCCATGAACAGACAGCTCGGGCTACTGATCGACGACATTTATCTGCTCCACGAACCGGGGAGCCGGCATCCGGAATCGCCCGCGCGGCTGAGGGCTATTCGCCAGGCGCTGGAAGCCTCGGGGGCGTTGCAGCGGTGGCGGCGCATCGACCCGCGTCCGGCGCAGGTCGAGGAACTTGAGCTCATCCACCACCCGAGCCTGCTCGAGCACGTCGAGCGTGCCGCACGACGGGCGCCGGCCTATCTCGATCACGACACCGTGGTTTCCGGCGAGAGCTACCGGACCGCCCTGTTCGCCGCGGGCGGGGTGCTGGAATGCACCGAAGCGCTCTGTCGCGGCGAGATCCGGCGGGCCTTTGCATTTGTGCGCCCCCCCGGTCACCACGCGGAGCCCGACAAGTCGATGGGTTTCTGCCTGTTCAACAACGTCGCGCTCGCCGCGGCATACGCCCGCGTGGAACACAAACTCGAGCGCGTGGCGGTCGTCGACATCGACCTGCACCACGGCAACGGCACCCAGGCCTGCTTTTACGACGACCCGCACGTCTTGTATGTCTCCTCGCATCAGTTCCCGTTCTACCCGGGGACTGGCGACCATCACGAAGTCGGGGTAAGGGAAGGCGCGGGCTACACCGTCAACTTTCCGCTCCCTGAGGGCTCGGGGGACGAGGCGCTGGTGCCGATCTATGCGAATATCGTTGGCCCGATCCTGCGACAGTACGCTCCCCAGCTCGTACTGGTTTCCGCCGGCTTCGACGCCCACTTCAAGGACCCCCTGGGCGGTCTGCGCGCCACCCCGCGCGGCTACGGTTCGGTGGCCGCCAGCCTGATCCTGGCGGCGGACGCGTGTTGCGACGGCAGGATCTGCTTTGTGCTCGAAGGGGGATACAACCTCGAGGCGCTGCAGACCTGCACGCGAGCGGTGATGGAACAGATGGAGGCGGAGCGGCCGGAGGAGTCCGTCGCGGGAACAAACGGGGCTTTCGCCCGCGTCCACGAAAAAGCGCGCAGGGGCTTCGGCCACTTCTGGAAGTTCTGACGAAAGAAGGGCCGGAAAGGTTTAAGATAGTGGGATGATGCGTCCGCCGGCAGTGGCTGGCCAGTTCTACCCCGCCGACCCCGGCGCGCTGCGCAGGGTTGTAGAGAACCTCGTGCCGTCCCCGGCCAGCGCCGTAGAGGCTGTCTGCCTGGTTTCACCGCATGCCGGGTACGTGTACTCGGGGGCGGTTGCGGGCGCGGTGTTCGGCGCGGTGCGACTGCCCCGGTATTTCATCCTGATGGGGCCGAACCACACGGGTCTCGGAGTCCCGCTCGGTGTGAGCCCGGCAGACGAGTGGAGCACACCGCTGGGTCGGATCGCAGTCGATCCGGAGCTCAACGAACGTCTCCTGGCGGAAATACCCATCCTGGCGCCGGACGGCGCCTGCCACGCTCGCGAGCACTCCATCGAGGTCCAGTTGCCCTTTCTGCAGGCCAGGGTGCCGGATCTCCGGTTTGCCGCGATCTGCGTCGGGACCTCCGTTTTCGAGGCACTCGTGGCCCTGGGGCACGGATTGGCCCGCGTCGTCGGCTCCTGGTCCGAACCGATCTTGATCGTGTCGAGTTCGGACATGACGCACTACGAGCCTGCAGACGTGGCCAGGCGCAAGGACCGTCTGGCCATCGACCGGGTTCTGGCCGTCGACCCCGGCGGGCTCTACCGAACCGTGCGGGAAAACCGGATCTCCATGTGCGGCTTCGCGCCGACGGTCGCGGCCCTGACCGCGGCCCGCGATCTCGGAGCGACCGCCGGGCGGCTGGTCCGGTATGCGCATTCGGGGGAAGTCAGCGGCGACTTCGATCGGGTGGTGGGATACGCGGGGATAGTGGTGGCAGGGGGAGTCGAGGGAGAAGGCCCCTAGCGCATGGCGCCCGACAGGAGGGCGTGCCGTTTGATCTGGTGCGCGTGGCAGACGGCCACCGCCAGGGCATCGGCGGCGTCCGGGTCCGGGGTCTCGGGCAACCGCAGCAGCAGTTGCACCATGGCCTGTACCTGTGCTTTTTCGGCCCTTCCATACCCGACGATCCCATTCTTGATTTCCAGCGGCGAGTACTCGTAGACCGGGATTTCGTGCTGGGCGGCGACGAGGAGCGCGATGCCCCTGGCATGACCGAGGCGCAAGGCCGATTTCACGTTGACGGCGTGAAACACCTCTTCGATGGCCAAGACCTCCGTTTTTTGCTGGTCCAGGATGCGGGACAACTCAAGGTAAATCTTGAGCAGGCGTGTAGGAAACGGGCGGCGTGGCTGAGTTCGCACGGTACCCCAGACTACGGCCTCGTGGCTCGATCCGTCGCTTTCGATGATGCCGTAGCCGGTATTCTCGCTACCGGGGTCGATCCCCAGGATTCGCATCGAGCGGCCGTCAGGAAGCTTCCTGGAGCTCCGCCTCGTCGATATCAAAATTCGCCCAGACATTCTGGACGTCTTCGTGCTCTTCGAGGGCTTCCATGAGCTTCACCATCGTTTGGGCGCTCTTGCCCTCGAGCTTGACGTAGTTCTGGGGCACCATGGAGATCTCGGCGGCCCCGATCGCGATGCCGGCCGCTTCGAGCGCCGTTTTGACCGCGTCGAAGGCCTCGGGCGAGGAGAGAACTTCGTAGTTGTCCTCGTCCTCCCGCATGTCGTCCGCGCCTGCGCTGAGCGCGATGTCGAGCAGCTTTTCTTCGCTGACGGCGGACTTCTCTATTACGAAGTACCCCTTGCGGTCGAACATCCACCCCACGCAACCGGTTTCACCGAGGTTGCCGCCGTTTTTGGACAGGATGTGCCGGATTTCGGCGACGGTGCGGTTGCGGTTATCCGTCAGGACGTGGACGTAGAGTGCGACGCCTCCCGGCCCGTACCCCTCGTAGTTGACGTCCTCGTAGGTGATTCCCGGGAGTTCGCCGGTCCCCCGCATGATAGCTCGTTTGATGTTGTCGGCCGGCATGTTGGCTGCCTTCGCGGTGCTGACCGCGAGCCGCAGCCGCGGATTGGCATCGACGTCTCCGCCCCCGTTGCGCGCCGCAACGGTCATCTCCTTGATCAGACGTGTGAATATGCGACCCCGCTTGGAATCGGCTGCGGCCTTCTTGTGCTTGATAGAATGCCATTTGGAATGACCTGACATAAAAGACTCCTTTTCGCAGAAATCCACTTATTTTAACATATGCGGGCCGACATGGAGTTTCGGAAGTCCGGCGGACCGGCCCCGTACCCCTGGTGGGCGTCAAACGGCTTCTCCAAGTTCGGGTTCGCGGCGGCCGGCCCGGGTGCGCGATCCGGCACGTTGTGTACCAGGGCCCGAAGCAGATGCCGCAGGATGAACGAGAGCGCTGAATTTTACCCATTCGAGACAGGAACGCAAGGCACATGACCCAGGAAGAAGTAATCCTCCTCTTCAAAGAATCCGGAGCGTTGCTGGAGGGCCATTTCAGGCTCACCTCCGGGCTCCACAGCAGCCAGTACCTCCAGTGCGCGCTGGTCCTGCAGAACCCGGCGTACGCCGCCCGGCTGGGAAAGGAACTCGCGGAGCGGCTGCTGGAGCTGGCGCCCCCCCCGAATCTCGTGCTGGCCCCGGCGCTGGGCGGCATCCTGGTCGCCCACGAGGTCGCGCGGGCACTCGGGGTGCGCGGGCTGTTCGCCGAACGGGTTGAGGGCAACCTGACCTTGCGCCGCGGCTTCTCGGTCGGTGCGGGTGAACGCTGCTACGTGGTCGAGGACGTCGTGACCACGGGCGGGTCGACCAGGGAGACGGTGGATGTGGCGCGCCGGCACGGCGGGGTGGTGACGGCGGCCGGGGCGCTGATCGACCGCAGCGGCGGCCGCAGCGATCTTGGGGTGCCGCGCGTTGCCCTGGCTGTGCTTGACATTCCGACCTACGCGCCCGAAGCCTGTCCGCGGTGTGGGGCCGGCTCGGTTGCGGTCAAACCCGGCAGCCGATGAAACGGAATCGCACCCTGCGGCTGACTGTCGCCTTTGACGGCGGCGGGTACTTCGGCTGGCAGATCCAGAAGGACCAGCCGACCGTCCAGGGCACCCTCGCCGAGGCGATCCGGCGCATCACGGGGGAGGCGGTGAAACTGGTGGGGAGTGGACGAACCGACGCCGGTACCCACGCCCGGGCTCTCGTCGCGAGTTTCACGACCACCTCCTCCATCGCCCCGAGGTCGCTCACCCGGGCGCTGAACAGCGTCCTGCCATCCGACATCCGGGTCCTTGCGGCGCGGCTCGCGCCCGCCTCCTTCGACGCGAGACGTGCCGCGCGCCGCAAGACATACCGGTACCAGGTTTTTCGTGGGCAGGTGCTCCCCCCGCATCTGGCCCGCGAACACTTCCATTTCCCCTACCCGATCGACCTCGCCGCCATGGAGGAGGCGACGTCCCTGTTTGTCGGAGAACACGATTTCGCCGCCTTCGCGGCGGCCCCGCGGAAGGCCGCGGCGCGTGAATCGGAAGCCGCCCCCCGCGACGCACCGGTTCGCGGGACGGTGCGGCAGATCTACCGCTGCCAGCTCAGGAAACGGGGGGCGCGACTGCTACTCACGGTCGAAGGGAATGGTTTCCTGCACCACATGGTCCGCAACATCGCGGGGACGTTGCTCGAGGTCGGACGCGGTCACCTGAACCTGGACCACGTGCGCGAGCTTTTCCGAGAACGCGACCGCACGAAGGCGGGCTTCACGGCGCCGGCCCATGGTCTGGTGCTGGTCAGGGTCTCGTATTGACCTTTTCGCACGATTTTTTGCTAGGATGTCCCATCGGCTTCAGGAAGACCCGGCGATGAAAAACGCGACCGAGCTGGCCAAACCCGGCAGCGCCGAGGCTAGGCTGGTAAAGAAGATCGACCCGAGCCGCCTGCCCAGGCACCTGGCGGTGATCATGGACGGCAACGGCCGGTGGGCGGGGTTGCGCAAGCTCCCACGCGTCGCCGGCCACCGCGCCGGGATAGAATCCGTTCGCGAAATCGTCGACGTCTCCGCGCGTCTCGGCCTTCAGGTACTGACCCTGTACGCCTTTTCCGTTGAAAACTGGAAGAGGCCCCGCTCCGAGGTCCGGACCCTGATGCGGCTGCTGAAGGAGTACATCCGGCGCGAACTGCACAACCTGCACGGGAACAACATCCGGTTCCGGGCGATCGGCAGGATCCAGGAACTCGAGCTTTCCGTGCGGCGGGAACTCGAGCACGCGATGCAGGTGACGAGCGACAACAGCGGCATGCTGCTCAACGTGGCGCTGAACTACAGTGGACGGACGGAGATCGTCGACACCGTCAACCGGCTCATCGAACAGGTCGGCTCAAACGGCGGCGGGGCGGTCGTGACCGAGCAGGACATCTCGGGCGCGCTGTACACCTCCGGGATCCCCGACCCCGACCTCCTGATCCGAACCAGCGGGGAGATGAGGGTCAGCAACTTCCTGCTATGGCAGATCGCGTATTCGGAGATCTACGTCACACCCACGTACTGGCCCGATTTTCGGCGCAGGGACCTGTTCGAGGCCCTGCTCGACTACCAACGCAGGGACCGGCGCTACGGCGGCATCTGAGGCGCGCGCTCCTCTCGGATGGGAACATGGTCAAGCGTGTGCTCTCCGCACTGCTGCTGATCCCGGCCGTACTCGCCTTCGTCGTGTACGCGCCCCCGCGTCTTTTCCTCGCGGGACTCGCGGCGGTAGGGGCTCTCTGTCTCTACGAGTACTTCCAGCTGGTCCGGGGCATGGGGCTGGTGGCCCGGCCGTGGTTCGGCACGATCTCGTTCTGGGTGCTGATGGCCTCCTTCCACGAACAGTGGGTGCCGCCTGAGGCTGCGGCCGCCGGCGTCCTGATTGCGGCTTTCCCGGCCGTCGTCTGGAGCCGCGATCCCGTTCGCGAGAACGTTTTGAGCCTGATGGCGACTCTGTTCGGTGTGTTTTATGCCGCGCTCTCCCTTTACCCGGCGGTTCCGGTGCGCTTCAATCCTGGCGCACCGTCGGGCTTGCACTGGATCATGATCCTGCTTGCGGTGCTCTGGGCGGGCGACACGGCGGCCCTCCTGGTCGGCCGCAGTTTGGGTCGCACCCCGTTCGCTCCCCGGATCAGTCCAAAGAAGACGAACGAAGGGGCGATCGGTGGCCTGCTGGCCGGTACCCTCGCGGCCCTCCTGCTGCAGGTGTTCGTATTCCCCGATCTGCCTCTCGGCCACGTCGTCGCCGTGTCCCTTCTGCTGGGGGCCTTCGGGCAACTCGGCGACCTCGCGGAATCGTCGCTGAAACGTGCGGCCCAGGTCAAAGACAGTTCCCATCTGATTCCCGGTCACGGCGGCGTGCTCGACCGCATCGACAGCCTGATGTTCGCCTTCCCCGTACTCTACCTTTACCTTCTCCTGTTCAATCCGCGCTGACGGCGCCGCCGACGGGACGGGCCAAATGTTCGTGGCGTTGGCAGGCGCGATCCGATAATATTTGGGACTTACCGAGCTTGAAGGCACTGCATGAAAGCGATTTCGCTCCTGGGATCGACGGGATCGATCGGCACCAATACCCTCAGAGTCACGTCGAGTTTCCCGGAGGTGTTCCGGATCGTTGGCCTGGCCGCCGGCAGGAACGTCGCCCTCCTGGCCGAGCAGGTCGAACAGTTCCTGCCCCAGATTGTTTCCTGCAGCACCGAGAAGTCGTCGAAGGAGCTGCAGTCGCTGCTGAGGGAGCGCGGGTTCGCCATGTCGAAGACCCGCTTTGTCTCCGGCGTGGAGGGCCACGTCGAGGTGTCGTGCCATCCGGAGGCGACGGCCGTTCTGTCCGCTATCACCGGGGCCGCCGGGCTGTTGCCCACCTACCGGGCCCTTGAGAGGGGTAAGAGCGTAGCCTTGGCCAACAAGGAGACGCTGGTCATGGCGGGCCAGCTTATGATGGCGCAGGCGCGCGCCCACGGGGTGGAGATTCTCCCGGTCGACAGCGAGCACAACGCCATTCACCAGTGCCTCAGGGGCGGGGAACACCGCGAGGTGCGCAGGCTGATTCTGACCGCTTCGGGGGGACCGTTCAGGGCATTGTCCAAGGAACAGCTCCTCTCGGTCACACGCGAGCAGGCGCTGAATCACCCGACCTGGCGCATGGGCCGCAAGATCACGATCGATTCCGCCACCCTGATGAACAAAGGGCTCGAGGTGATCGAAGCCTCGTGGCTGTTCGGATTCCGGCCCGAAGGCATCGACGTCGTGGTGCACCCGCAGAGCATCGTCCACTCGATGGTGGAATTCGTGGACGGGTCGGTTCTGGCCCAACTCGGCCTGACCGACATGAGGGTCGCCATTCAATACGCGCTCACCTACCCGGAACGGTGGCGCTCTCCCCTGCCGGGGCTGGATCTGTCCAAGCTCGCGAAGCTGGAATTCTTTGCGCCCGACCTGGAAAAGTTCCAGTGCCTGAACCTGGCGTATCGCGCACTGCGCTCCGGAGGCACGGCGCCCGCGGTTCTCAACGCCGCCAACGAGGTGGTCGTGGAAGCATTCCTCGAAAACGGCATCCCCTTTCACCAGATCCCCGGGATCATCGAATCGGTGCTCGACGCACATTCACCCCAGGACGCCTCGTCGATCGAGGCGGTTCTTGGTGCCGATGCCTGGGCCCGCAACGAAGCGCGCCATTATGCCGCAACCGCATCGTCCGCACATGGCCGCTGAAAACGCCCGCGGATCTCGGCGCCCCCGGCCCGCTGCATTTGTTCTTTCCCGGTGTTTGAGGCATCATAATATCGGGTGGAGGTGATTCGCGACTCATGCTCCTGACTATCTTAGCGTTCATCGTAGTGCTCGGGATCACCATCACGATCCATGAGTTCGGGCATTTCGCCATGGCCAAGCTGCTGAAGATCCGGGTCGTGGTGTTCTCGATCGGGTTCGGCCCGCGCCTCGTCGGTTTCACGCGCGGGGGGACCGAGTACCGGTTGAGTCCATTCCCGCTGGGCGGCTATGTGAAGATGGCGGGCGAGACTTTCGACGAAGAGCGCCAGGGGGCTCCCGACGAGTTCCTGTCCCACCCCAAGTGGCACCGGTTCCTCGTCGCGATAGCCGGCCCGTCAATGAACATCCTGCTGGCAATCGCCATCGTTTCGGTATCGTACATGCAGGGGATGTACGTGCCCCGGTACCACAAAGAACCGGCGCTCGTCGGGCCGGTCGTGGCCAACTCCAGCGCCCGCAGGGCCGGGCTACAGACCGGGGATCTCGTCCTCTCGGTGCGCGGCAACGGGGTGAAGACATGGGAGGACATGGAGATCGCGCTGGCAACCGCCCCGCGTGACACGCTGGACATGGTCGTCGAACGCCAGGGGCGGCGCATCCTGATTCACTTCGATGCGCCGAACTCCGCCAACGTCGATCCGGGCAACCTCGGGTTTAAATTCTCCATACCCCGCACCATCGTGGCAAGCGTCGACCGGAGCTCGCCGGCCAAGGCCGCCGGGCTCCGTCCCGGTGATGAAATCCTCGCGGTGCGCGGCGCGGGAATGAGCGGCCACAGCTACGACGAGATCCTCAACATTATCTCCGAGAGCAAGGGCATCCCGCTGGCGTTTGAGGTCTTCCGCCCGAGCGAGCCGCTCAAACCGGGCGGAAACTGGGATAGCAGGGCCGAACCGTCGTCCGGCGAAATCGTTCAGCTGACGATCACACCGATCGAGACCGAAAAGGACCGGGTCATCATCGGTTTCGTGCCGGAGATCCCCGCGGACCTCGAGAAGTTCGGGTTGGGTGGGGCCATCGCTCAGTCGGTGCGCCGCAATTACGAGATGTCGGCGCTGACCTTCAAGATCATCGGCAGGATCTTCACCGGCTCGGCCTCGGTCAAGACGATTTCCGGGCCGCTCGAGATCGCACGCATATCCGGAAGCGCTGCCCGTACGGGCAGCGCTTTGGTTTTCTTCGGATTTCTTGGACTGGTAAGCCTTCAGCTCGGGGTTTTCAACCTGCTTCCGATCCCGATTCTCGACGGCGGGGTTATCGCCCTCCTCGTCATCGAGAGCGTCATCGGACGGGACCTGAGCCTCGGCATAAAGGAGAAGATCGTCCAGGTGGGGTTCGTCTTCCTGATTCTCCTCATGGGCTTTGTTGTATTCAACGACCTGTCGAAGCTGGTCGATTTCGACAAGATCTTCCGCTAGAAGCTGGACAGTGCCGCAGCCTCGTTGTCATAGACCTGGAAGACGGTCAGCAGCTTGGTGATGGCTAGCAGCTCCTGGATTTTATTGGTCAGGTTCAGGAGTTTCAGCTGCCCGCCCTTGTTCGTCACCGTCGTGTAGGTGCTGACCAGTTCGCCGATCCCGGAACTGTCGATGTAGTTCACGTCGGCCAGGTTCAGAATGATCTTCTTGCCGCCGTTTGCCAGCACTTCACGAACGGTATTGCGAATGGCCATTGTCCCCTCGCCAAGGGTGATCTTGCCGCTGCAATCCAGGATGTTCACGTCGCCAACCATCCGAGCATCGATCTTCATTTTTCTCTCCTTAATTTGAAGACACCTTCTTCACCATGTGCACTTCCATGCCCCCGTGCGAGAGCGGCTTGAACTCGACCACGTCCATGAAGGAACGGATGTAGAAAATACCACGACCGCTGGGCTTGAGCAGGTTTTCGGGGTCCAGCGGATTCGGCAGATCGTCTACCAGGAAGCCGGCCCCCTGATCTTTCACCGAAATGTCCAGGTGATCCGGCGCAACCTCAAACCGGATGTCGACTTTCTTGCCCTGGTCCAGTTTGTTCCCGTGTTGAATGGCGTTGGTAACGGATTCCCGGACGGACATGCCGATCCAGTGGGCTGTGTCGTCGTCGAAGCCCATGAAACTGGTTATACAGTCAGTCAGCGTCTGCACCAGATCGAGGTATTCAAGCGCGCTGCCAATGCTTACCTCGATCCTGTTGGCAATCGTATTCATCCGGTGGCAATCAACTGGATCGGTAACAACGTCAACGGGGAGCGTTCTCGGAACGCCGCGCGTCATCTTAATCGGCTATCTTCAAGCGTGTCAAGGGAAACAACCGCAGCCCCAAGACACGTCAAATCTCGGTCGGCTGGGTTGTCCCGACGATGCCGGGGGCACGTCGGTAGTCCTTCTTCGTGACCCCGGACTTGCGCAGGATCAACTCCGGCTGCCCGACACCCGAGGCATCCGGCACCTCGCCGACTTTCCGATACCCGAGCCTCTCGAAAAAGCGCTGGGCGGGTTCGTTCGAAGCACCGATGGAAACGAAGATGTTCGGACTTCTGCCGAAGACTTTTCTCTCGACGAATCCCATCAGCTGCCGTCCGATGCCGTGACGTCGCTTGTCCTGGCGGACGGCGATGAAGCGCACGCATCCTCCGTCCGCGATCACCGGATCGGGGATGAAGCACGCGATGCCCGTCGGGACAGAGTCCTCCTCCGCGATGAACGTGTCTCCGCGGCCCACGGCATTTTCGAGAATCCGGCGGAGGTTGTCCTCGCTGTATCCCCGAGAAATCCAGGGGTCGCTGCAGGCGAGGATCTCGAGGCTCCGAGGAACATCGCTTTCCGTGATCTCACGTATCCTGGCCATCTGTTCCTCCGACCGTTGTCGTGGGACGGGGCATCGCGGGCGCGCACTGGGGAGCCTACGCCAGCCTCGCGCACAAATTTAATGCCAAACCAGGCAATGTTCAACTCTTAAGGTGCGCCGTGTCGAAACCTGTGAGCGAGCGCTCCAACAGTGGCCCTCGCGCGCGCCACAGGTCCAAAGGAAATTTTATTGGATCGGCACCATCTCGCCCCAGCCCCGGAGATCCATACAGTGCCTCCAGCGCTCCAAGGGGGGCGGCTCGCAATCGACGACCGCCCCCCCTCCAGGCTGCCGTTGCTACTTCTGACTCTCGTTGTTCGTCTTGGCGGATTTCTTGCTCGTACGGTTCAGGAGAAACAGGCCCACCAGGGCCGCGACCGTAAGCACAACAACTATCATGTTATCAAACGTCATGGACACAACTCCCCCGATTTTGCGATCTGCGGAAAGAAAATCTCACCGGACTAAGGGCGCGGGTCGGCTGGGGGCGAGCGGGGAGAGGGACCACCGAAATCGAGAAGCCCGGGGGAGGTCTCCGGGCCGCTGTCCTCCAGCGGTCGAAAAGAACCGGGTTCCGGTTCGGGCAAGCGACCGGCGAGGAAGAGCAGCAGAAGCTGCGGCCCGCGGTCGGGGCGGTCCTGTGCGGTCGCCAGGCCGGGATAGGCCACATCCATCCGGGCGTACGATGGCGAAGCGCCGCCCAGGTCGCCGCCGCCCGGCCCGGTGAAGAGGCACACGGGCAGCAGCAGCAGCCCTGCGATCAGCGCGCTGCCCACGAAGGCCCTGAAGGCCGCTGCTTCGGTCGACGGAATTCTCACAGCGGCCAAAGTGTACCTCAGCCCGGCACAGAGCCACAACCCCATAGGGAACAACCCGCGCGCCCCGCGAAGGGCCGCTGCGCCCGTCCGAAGGCGATCTCCTGAGCAAAAGACAGTCTGAGCCTCGACCTCCCGGCCTCTCCTCCGGCACGAAACCCGGTGTGCGGGCGCCGGAGCCAATTCTCAGCATTGTCGGGGTCTTTCCGCTATAATGCAGCGCGGTTTTCAAGAGGGAGAACTGATCGTGACAACTAATCTGGTACTGATCCGGCACGGGCAGAGCACGTGGAACCTGGAGAACCGATTCACCGGGTGGACCGACGTGGACCTGACCGACCAGGGCCGCAACGAGGCGATCCTCGGCGGCAAGCTTCTGCGAGAACAGGGATTTACCTTCGATGTCGCCTACACTTCCGTGTTGCGGCGCGCCATCAAGACGCTTTGGCTGGTCATGGAAGAGACCGGTCTCGAGTGGATCCCGGTAACCCGGGCCTGGCAGCTGAATGAGCGCCACTATGGAGCCCTCCAGGGCCTGAACAAGTCTGAAATGGCGGCGAAATACGGCGAGGAGCAGGTCAAGATCTGGCGCCGCAGCTACGACGTGCCACCCCCGCTCCTGGACCCGGACGACGAACGGCACCCACGGTTCGACAGGCGCTACGCGGCGTTGCGGCCCGAGGAACTGCCCCGAGCCGAATCGCTGAAGCTGACCGTGGAGCGCATGCTCCCATACTGGCACAGCACGATTGCTCCCGTCGTCAAGACCGGGCAACGGGTGCTCATCGTCGCCCACGGAAACAGCCTGAGGGCGCTGGTCAAGTACCTGGACGGCGTCTCCGACAAGGAGATTGTCAGCCTCAACATACCGACGGGCATCCCGCTAGTCTACGAACTCGATCCCGACCTGAAACCGCTCAGACACTATTATCTGGGGGACGAGGAGGCGGTGCGCAAAGCGATGGAAGTGGTCGCGGCGCAGGGCAAGGCCAAGTAGGAAGCCGGGAGCCCTCTTTCATTGGTGCGATTTCGCGGACGGGGGCAGATACCGCCCAGTCGGGGCGATGATGCGCGGGATAGTTCGCGAGCCGAAAGCCGGTCGCTGAACGGTCCGGCCACGCCGCGTTTTATCACTGGCTCGGAGGATCGGCGGAGGGCCCCGCTGCCCGTGCGTCTTCGGACGCCTCCTGCCAGACCTGCTTCACGACGTCGGCGGGATGGGCGGAGTGCAGTTCCGCCTCCAGCCGGCGCAACGCCACCCTGACGACGTCGCGGTGGTGCAGTTTGTGACCGGGTCCCTTGTCCGCCAGTTCGAGCCAGAGCCGGTGCAGCAGCTCCATGTCCTCGGGCCACAACCTCGGCGGGTGAGGGCCGAGGTTGAAGAAGATCGGTTCGCCGGTGATTTCGTCCAGGATCTCCAGCGACAGCTGCGGCCGCCGTGCGGGCAGCTTCTCCCACGCGTCGCCGAATGCCTTGGCCTGCTCGGAAGGCGTCATCTTCGCCGAGAGCCCCATCACCACCTGCGTCGACTTGAGCCTTTGGGCGACGTCGACGATCGCCCGGTTGTAGTCTCGCCCCGGCACCACCAGCAGCTCGACGTGCTTCCCCGCTTTCTCCGCGAGCGAGACGACGTTGCTGAAGAGCTCGGCGATTTTGTGCGAGAAGATCTGGTCGACGTCGAGCTCGTACCCACCGCTGCCGTGCTGGCTGACCCTTTTCACGGTGAGGACCACCACGTCGATCTTGCGGGTGTCGATGCGGTCCAGGATGCGCTTCAGGTGCTGCAGCTGGTACGGATTGCGGACCGGGACGAGCACGTTCCCGGGCCGGGCGGTGATCGACTCCTCGGAGAGCATCTCCTGGGTCACCAGCCGGAACTTTTCGAAGTCTACCCGCTGCCCGGCTATCTTTTTCTTGTTGTAGTACTCGCTCACCTGGAAGACGCCGAAGATGGCGACGGTGAAGCCTATGCCCCAGATCGTCGCCACCTTCTTGGTGAACAGGTTCACGATGGCGAGGGAGAAGAGGGAGAGCGTGATCAGGCTCAGGCCCAACGGGATCTCCCACTTGCCGATCCTGGGGTTGAGCGGCACACGCCACTCGCGCGGCCCGGGGAGCTTGTAGCGGAGCACCAGCACCGAGAGAGCCTTCATGGCGAAGCTCCAGACGACGCCGAAGGCATAGGCGTCGCCGAGCAGCTGCAGATCGCCCCGCGTCAGGACTACCGTGAACACCTGCAGGAAGACCACCATCGTGATCAGCCGGTAGCTGCTGCCGTACTTGCGATGGGGCGTGCGGAACCAGTCGGGGAGCACGCCGTCCTCTGCCACCCGGTTCAGCACGCCGTTGGAACCGACGATGGCGGTGTTTACTGCGCCCGACAGGATGATCGTGCCGACGACCACCACGAACGCGTGGAACAGGAGCCTCAGGGGGAGCGGACCCACGACGTTCATCGCAAGCCCGCCGATGATGTTGTTGATATAGATGTGCACGCGCTCCTGGTCGGGTATCAACATTACGGCGAAAAACGACACGAGGGCAGTGAACATCAGGCTGTAGACGGAGATCACGAGCCCGGCGCGTTTCAGGTTCTTGAGCTTCGGCGAGGCGATTTCGCGGTTCACCTGCGCCAGGCTCTCCTCGCCGCTCATCGCCAGCAGCGAGTGACCCAGCCCGACCAGGATCGCGATGAAGGTGATCTGCGGGGCGATCGTCCCCTTCAGCCAGCCCAGGGCGTCGTCGCTGAAATGAATCGTGGAAAGGGTAGGGAACGGCACGGGCGAGTAGCCGCGGCCAAAAATGGTGATCAGGCACCACGTGATCAGCACCACGACCATCGCCGTCGTCAACTGCATGATGCGCAGGGCCTTGAGACTCGACTCGTGCATCCCGATGACGTTCTTGCGCCAGAAATAGAGCGTCACCCCCACGGTGAAGAGCGCAGCGAAATACGGGGGGTACACCTTGAACCCCGGCGAGTTCAGAAGGTCGGCCATCTCGTTGAGCAGCCCGGCGAGGTAGAGACCCGCGCTCACGCCGCTGATGGGGCCGGTCAGGACGTAATCGAACATGAGGGCTGAGACGGCGAATTTGGCGAGGTTCCCACCCAGAGCCTCGTGCACGACGCGGTAGACGCCCCCGCGCACGAACATGCTGCAACCTTCGATGTACACCGCCCGGACGGCGTTGGCGAACAGCATGATCCCGAGGATGAACCACGGGGCAGACTTGCCGAGGATGCTCTCGGCGATGCCACCGGCGTAATACGCCGAGGAGGCCAGATCGCAAAGCACGATGGACGCCGCCCTCCAGAAAGATATGAAGGACAGCATCACGGTGGTGGCCACTACCACCTTTGAAGCGCCGGCCCGGTCCAAAGCTCTCATGCCTCTGTTCGCACCTGTTCTCCACGAATGGATCGGGAATTGTACCACCAAGCGGGTGAAACCGGGGCCTGTCGAAAAAAGGCGTGTGGCCCCGGTCTTCAGCCCGGACGCAGTTTGCGGTCGCGATTGAGTGCAAACTTCACTAAATAGTGCAGATCAAAAGACGTCCGGGCTGAAGCCCGGACCCACTTGTCTTTCGGGCAGGCCGGGGCGTTCAACCGCTGGACGGCCTCTCGAGCCTGTCCGCCGCGGCAGCGCGGAGCCGGGACACCAGCCGGGGCAGCTGATCGAACCTGCTCAGCCGGACTCCCGCGGCACCGCCGCCTGGGTGTGTCTCGACGAATTCCGGATCGGGCGACAAGCCGAACCTGCGGTAGAAAGCCTGTCGGATAAACTCCTTGACCTCGGCCAGCCCGGCTTTGTCGCTGTCGGCGTGCACCTGGAAGAAATCACCCTGACCGGCGGCATTGATCCGGACTGCGACGGCGTCGTTCCCGAACGCCCGCTTGAGCATAGCCTCCGCCAGGTCGATCAGGGCAAGCCCGCGGAAGAAGTTCGTCCCTTCCAGCAGATGCAGTCCGGGACAGCGGGCGATCGAGGCGTCGTCCAGTCCCCGGTTGAAATCGAAAGGTTTCGCCCCGAACCTCTCGAGCCAGAGATCCATGCGTTCCGGGCCGTAGCGACCGGTTTCCCAGTCGAGCTCCCGCATCATCTCGGCTCTCGATGGAAGGGACTCGGGTTCGATGTCGAAGCAGCGGTCGCCGCACTGGGACCTTGACACGAACTCGATCCACTGATCGGGATGGTTGATGAGCCAGAAGTTCTTGGCGACCTCGCCGAAAAGGTAGGAGACCATCGCCCGGAGCGGCACCCCGGTTTCCTCGACGACGTCCCCCGAGGGCAGAGCGCGCCGCAGGACAGGGTCACGCCAGCCGGCGAGGAGCGATTCGAAGGCAGCATCGGCCTTCTGGCTTGCATCCACCGGCGTCAGTCGGCTGATCTCGATCAACTGGCGTATGTACCACTCGCGGTTTTGCAGCAGCAGTTCGTGCAGGGCGCTGCGTTGGACGAGGAGCGGGAGGGATTTGAGGATTTCAAGGACCTTCGTGTGCCCGGCCGCGCTAGTGACGCCGGTCTGCACCAGATCGTCCTCGACATACTTGAACAGGTCCAGATCGAGTGGGAGCCGCACGAGGATGGCGGCCAGCTCGGCGGCCTTTCCGGTCATCTTGCGCATCTCGGCCGCCGTCTGGCGTCCGGGGACGCGGGCTTCTGCGTAGGAGCCCCAGGACCAGCGCCAGGCGGCCCGGTCCCGGTCCACGCTGTAAGGGAAGAGCAGGTGGATGCGCTCGGACGGCACGGGGTAGGTCGCGATGATGCGGTAATTGTCGCGCGGGTTGGACGATATCAGGGTCCCCTCCCCTGCCCTGCCTTTCTGTTCAGTCGCCTGGTCGAGAGAGCCGGCGCGCACGCCGGTGCCGTACTCCGCCTGACAGGCGAGGTGCACCAGCACGTCTGGGGAGATGTTGAGGTCGAGAAGCGAGTTAATCGCGTTCTTGGTCGCGACCGTCACGGCCGAGGAACTGGAGAATCCCCCCTGCGGGATGTTCCCGGTCGAGACCAGCCGCATGCCGCGAAACCCCTCACGGCCCAGAACGGCCTGCACCTTGGCCCCCAGGTTCCCTTTCCGCAGGGTCCTCAGCGAGCAGATGGCGTTCCCGATCAGCGAGAACGGCCGTCTCATGTTGGTGCTCACCCAGAGCGATGGGGGGGGAGCGGCGTCTTCGCCTCGCGCCGCCTCTGCACCTCGTCGTCGGTGAAGTAACCCAGGGAGAGCAGCAGGTTCTCGGACATACGGGTGCCGAAGCCCTCGTAGGAATACCAGTCCCCGATTTCCTCCCCAGGGTACATGCAGTCGTCGTCGGCGGGGATGAAGTTCAGCTTCTCCCGAAACTGCGGATTGGTGGGGAAGAGGTGAATCTTCCGGTCTTCCGAGCACTGCGCGATCATGACGATCTGCTCGCGGCCGGACGGTTCGCCGGCGCCGATCGGCATCTGCCACGCCGGCCCGAAAAAGCGGCCCATGTCCGGATGCATGAAGGCGATGCGCAGGCGCCCCCCGGAGACCCCGATGCCCACGGGGCGGTCGTTCACAAACCCCAGTTGTTCGCGGGCGGCAGTGGCGGCCAGCTCCTCGAGCTGCGCGGCGATGGCGGCCACCTGCACCACCGGCCGGGCCGCCACGAGCCTCTGCAGCGCACGCTCCACCGCATCCGCGTCCGGGGCAGCCGGAATGAAAAGGCTGCGCGAGTGTGCCAGGATTCCCTCGAGCAACGCCAAATCCATCGGGCGGGTCACATCCGAGCAGAGCAGATCGTACTCGGGATCTGCAACGGTCGTCGTGATGGTGCGGATGTCGCCACCGCGGGCGCTGATCGCTTCGACCATGTCGGTCAGGTAGTACTGTCCCTGCGCGTTGTCGTTCCTGAGCCGTTCCAGGCACCGGCGCAGGTCTGCCGCGCGTACGGCGTACAGCGGGCAGTTGGCTTCGGTCAGGTCCCCCAGGGCACGCCGGGTGGCGCCGTCGGCGAGCGCGTCGATGTCGCGCTGTTCGACGATGCGGACGACGTTGCCGCGCCCGTCACGCACGATCCGCCCCTTGCCCTGATTCTTCGGCGGCTCGTACACCGCCGTGAGGAGTGTCAGATCTGCTTCGCGGCTGCCTGCCATATGGGTTTCGTGTAGCTTCCGAAAAACGCCGGGGGCCACGATGCGATCGCCCATGGTGATCACCAGCACCGGGTTACACTCCTCGAGTCCCGGAACGCTGAGCGCCTCGAAGGCCGCGAAGGCCGTCCCGCCCGTCGGGTTTTCGGAACAGACGTAGACTGGAGCCCCGCCCAGGGCCGACATCACCTCCTCGTGCCGGTAGCCGACGACGCACACGACCGGCGACGAAGGGCTGAACTCCCCGAAGGCGTCGATCGAATGGCGGGCGAGGGGTGTGCCGCCGACCTGCTGGGCGCATTTGGGGGCCTGGCCGAAACGGGTCCCTTTCCCGGCCGCGAGAATCACGAGCACCGGGGTCTCCCCGATCATCGGGCCGGCCCCGTCAGGCCCGGGGCTCAGGACCTTGGCGCGATCCAGCCGCGCGGCATCGCCGAGCACCCGCACGGTTTCGCCAGTCGGCATCAGTACCCCTCCGGGACCTTCTTCGCCTCGGGGTAGCACCCGAGGAACCTGTAGAGCGGCGTCATCCGGCTCACGCGCTCGAGGGCGCGCCGGACGGCCTCATCCTGCACGGAACCGTGAAAATCCACGAAAAACAGGTAGTTCTCGGGATCGTCCCGGTTCGGGGTCGACTCGATTCTGGTCAGGTTGATGCCGTCGTCGGCGAACTCCTTCAGCACACGGAACAGCGCGCCGGCCCGGTGCTCGGTGGAAAACACGATCGAACACTTGTCGCCCGCCGCACCGTGGTCCAGCTTCGAGATGATCAGGAAACGCGTGAAGTTGCCGTGGTTGTCCTCGACCGACTCGTCGAGGACGGCGAGGTTGTAGAACTCCGCCGCGAAACGGCTCGCGATCGCGGCCGAGCCTTCCGCATGCTCCCGCAACAGCATCCTGGCAGCCGCGGCGGCGTCGTAATACGGACGCCCCTCCAACCCGTGGCTGGCCAGGTAGCCCTGGCACTGAGACAACGCATGCCGGCTCGAGTGCACGACCCGGATCTTGCGGCGGTCGGCTTCGGGTAATGCCAGGAGGCAGTAGCGCACCGGCAGCCGGACCTCGCCGCTGATCCGGAGATTCCTCTCCACCAGGAACTCGTTGACGTCGGGCACCACCTCGCCGAGCGTGTTCTCGACAGGCACGACCCCGAAGTGGAGCAGGCCGGCGTCGACCGCCTCGAACACCTCCCGGTGTTCGTCGCAGCTGATGCAGATCAGCCCCGGGTCGTACATGCCCGCAGCCACCTCGCTGAAGGAGCCATGCTCCCCCTGAAAACCGATCAGCCTCAAATCCTCCAATTGCAGCCGCTTGCTCTCCCCGATCACCTGCACGAAAAGCCGCTTGCAGAATTCCGGCTCGATCAGACCCTGCGAGTGCTTCCTGATGTATTCGATGACTTCGCTTTCCCGCTTCTCGTCCGTGACGGCGCTTTTGAACTTCTTCGTGCGGAGAGAGTATTCCATCCGGCTGTTGAGGAGCTTGAGTATCTCAAAATCGATCGTGTCGATCTTTTTCCTGATATCGTTTAGATCCATGGCATCTTCGGGAGCAGGGGTCAGGGCGCAATTCTAGCACCGATTGCCTTATTTGGAGTCCGACGCGTCGGTTTGGCTTCCGTGTTTTCAGTGTCTTCCGTGGCAGGCGTTTGACTTTCGGGGCACTCCGGAGCGACTTTGTCGCGTGCACTCCATGTGGCGTCGCACTGCCAGGCCTTCAGATCGCCGGCGCCTGCAACCCATACTGGGCCCATTCCTCGCGCGCAGGGCCGAACACGCCGGGCACCTTGAGACCGGCCAGCCGCATGAGCACGGTCACCTGGCCAAGGTGGTGGACTTGGTGGAGGACTAGCGCGGTCAGGGTCTGCCCGCGGGTCCACATTTCCCCGTACATCTCGTCGGTCTGCCGGAGCGTGCTGTCCGTCCACTGCGAGGACACAGCGGACAGCAGCGATGCGGCCGCGCGCTGGTAGGCAGCCCGCAACTCGTCGGCTCGGACGGGAACCGGATCCTCCGGTCCCGGCCCTTCGATCTTCAGCCCCACCCGTTCCGTCATCTCGGGTATTGTCTGAACGACGTGCCAAGCCACGCGCCCCAGGGTCCGGTCGTCCGGCCCGGCGGCCCGGACCAGGGATGCGTCGGTCAGGACGGCAAAGACCTTCTTCACATCGTCCATTCTCGCCTTCCACATGGAGTCGAACTCCGCGATCGTGCAGATCATGTCTCCCCTCCGTAGAAATTCACGTCCTTTATGTTCTCATGCACCGGATTCGTAGTATATACAGGTTAAAATGCGCTATTTCATTTCTGATCGCCACCCGCGGATGCGGGTCGTCGAAGGAGGTATTTTCATGTCGAACCCGCGCAGGCCACTCTGTTCACCGATTGGCATCGCAATCCTTGGGCTCGGCTGGCTCCTGGGGGTAGTTCCTCCGGCGTCGCCGGAGGAACCACCGGTGTTCGCGATAGTGAACGCGAGGATTATCCCGGTCTCGGGTCCACCGGTCGAGAAAGGGACGGTGATTATCCGCAACGGCGTCATCGAAGCGGTCGGTGCGGCCGTCGCGGTGCCCGGAGACGCCCGGGTGATTGAGGCCGGGGGGCTCACCGTCTATCCGGGGCTGATCGATGCACTCTCGGACATCGGGCTGGAGGAGACACGCACACAGGCGACGGCGGAAGCGCGCGGCGCTGAGCCATCTCCCGGCACCCCGCAGCAACAGCCGCCGCAACCGACCCTGTCTTCCGACGAACGACAGGGGCTGACGCCTTACCGCGACGCGGCCGACCTGCTGAACGGATCGCACCGGAAGATCGAATCCGCACGTGCCGTGGGCATTACCACGACCCTGCTGGCACCCGCGGGGGGATCTTCCTGGGCCGCAGCTGCCTGGTAAACCTCTCGGGAGGGGAACCCGGCCGGATGGTAGTGAAGACCCCGGTCGCATTTCATGTCGCGTTTCTTTCCGAGGGAGGCTTCGGCAGGGGTTACCCGGGTTCGCTCATGGGCATCATCGCGTTTTTCAAGCAGACGTTGCTCGACGCCCGGCACTATGGCGCAGCGTGGCGCCTGTACGACAGCACTCCCGGCACCCCGCGCCCGGAACGAAACAAGGCGCTGGAGGCGCTCCAGCCGGTCGTGATCCAAAACAGCCCGGTCGTCATGACGGGCGACGGACCGGTGGAAATCCAGCGCATTCTCGACCTGGCCGGGCAATTCAAACTCAACCTCATTCTTTCGGGCGCCACCCGGGCTAGCAGGATCGCCGCGACGCTGCGCGATCGAAACGTTCCGGTGCTCCTCAGCGTCAAATTCCCGGAGCGCGAGCGGGACGGCGACCCCGAGGAGCGCGAGGAGTTCAACCGGCTCAGGGACCGGGTAGAGGCGCCGGGGACCGCGGCCGCACTCGCCAAGGCGGGCGTCAAGTTCGCTTTCCAGTCCGCCGACATCGCCAACCCGAGGGACTTCATGCGCAACGTGGGGAAAGCGGTGGAAGCCGGGCTCGACCGGGACGTCGCCCTGCGTGCGCTCACTCTGACCCCGGCCGAATTCTTTGGCGTCGCCGATCGGTTCGGCAGCATCGACCGGGGGAAAACCGCGAACCTCGTGGTGGCCACCGGCGACATCTTCAACCCGGAGACGCGGGTGAAGGTGGTGTTTATCGACGGACGGAAGTTCGAAATCACCGAAAGCGAACCGCCGCGGGAAAGCGCACCACCGGGCGGCAGCGAGGCTGGTCCGGTCTTGACGCTGACGGGAGCGTGGAACGTCACGGTCGACACTCCCCAGGGCGCCGTCGCCGCCACCTTTCAGCTGCAACAGGCGGGTTCGGCGGTTACCGGGACGGTCTCGTCCCCGGTCGGCAACGCCGAGATCACGGACGGGAAGGTCGTCGGCAATACCCTGACGTTCAGGCTGTCCGGGGCAGGCATGGTTGTGTCGGGCTCAGCCACCATCGACGGCCCGCGCATCACAGGAACTCTTTCCGGCGACGAGGTCGGGTCGATGGGATTCAGCGGTACTAGGGTCCAGCCGGGACCGCAGCAGGGAGGAAACCATGAGTAGCCATTCAGTTCAGGGGAGAACGCTAACCGCGACGATGACGCTGTTTCTGGCCTTTGTCGGGTGGGCCTCCGGTCCCGCGGAAAGCACGGGAATCCTCGTCATCAAGGACGCGACGATTCTCACGGTGTCGCACGGGAGCATCGCGAAGGGATCCATCCTGATCCGGGGGGGCAAGATCGCCGAGGTAGGTGCCGTCGTGACGATGCCGCCGGGTGCCGAGGTCATTGACGCGGCGGGCAAGTTCGTGATGCCCGGCATCATCGACCCCCACTCGCATCTCGCCCAGAACGGAGGGGTAAACGAAGGGAGCCTGGCCGTAACGTCGATGACCGCCGTGGAAGACGTCATCGACCCCGAGGACATCGACATCTACCGCGAACTGGCGGGGGGGGTCACGACGACGGCCACGCTGCACGGAAGCGCCAATCCGATCGGAGGAACCGGCGCCGTGATCAAGCTGCGCTGGGGCAAAGACGCCCGCGGCCTGCTCTTTCGGGGGGCCAAGCCCGGCCTGAAATTCGCGCTGGGCGAAAACCCCAAACGCGCCCGCAACCCTCAGAGGTATCCAGGAACGCGCATGGGCGTGGAGGATGTGATCCGGCAAGCTTTCGCCGAGGCGCGCAACTACATGCAGTCGTGGGACCTGTACCGAAAGCGCAGCGGCGCCGGCGACAAGTCGGCCGTCCCTCCCCGCCTCGACCTCAAACTCGAGCCGCTGGCGGAAGTGCTGCGCGGCGAGCGGCTGACGTTCGTACATGCCTATCGCGCAGACGAGATGCTGATGATGATGCGGCTGGCCAACGAATGTGGCTTCAAGGTGAACTCCTTCGAGCACGCCTTGGAGGGATACAAGATCGCCAGGGAGCTGGCCGCCCACGGCGCCGTGGCATCCACGTTTTCCGATTGGTGGGGCTACAAGGTGGAAGCGTACGACGCCATCCCTTACAACGCCGCGCTCATGACACGGAAAGGCGTGCTGGTGTCGCTGAATTCCGACAGCGCCGAGGAGGCCAGGCATCTCAATCAGGAAGCCGCAAAATGCATGAAGTACGGCGGCCTGACCGAGGAGGAAGCCTTGAAGCTGGTGACCCTCAACCCAGCCCGGCAGCTCAAGCTCGAGGACCGCGTCGGGTCGATCGACCCGGGCAAGGACGCCGACCTCGTCATCTACAATCACCACCCGCTCAGCGTATATGCCGTGCCCCAGCAGGTGTTTATCGACGGAGAGGTCTATTTCGACTTTCGGAAGGATCGGGAACTCCGCAAACGCATCGATCAGGAGCGGAATGCGCTCGAGGAGCGCGACAGGAAGGCGCGGGAACGTCCGGGCCCGGGGCGGAAGCCGCCCACCACGGCCGGGGATTCGGCACATCTGCCTGAAATGGAATAGGGGTGAGACCATGGCTAGAACTTTTACACACACAATCTCCTTCGCGGCCCTGCTGCTGGCTGTGGCCGCTGGGCGCGCCGCCGACGGAGGGACATGGGTCATCCGCAACGCCCGCGTACACACGATGGCTGCGGCCGGCACGCTGGAACGCGGCGGGGTCGTGATGAGGGACGGCAAGATCGTCGAGGTGGGCCGGGCCGTAAAGGTACCCGCGGGAGCCCGTGTGATCGACGCGGGAGGGCTCGAGATCTACCCGGGTATGGTCAACGCCTGGAGCAACATCGGTCTGACCGAGGTGGGAGCCGTCGACGTAACCAACGACTACAGCGAACAGGGCAACTACAAGCCCCAACTGCTGGCTTTCAGCGCCATCAACGCCGCCAGCGAGCACTTCCCCGTCGCACGGGTGAATGGGATAACGGCCAGCCTCAGCGCCCCCGCAGGGGGCGTCGTCGCCGGACAGCCCGTACTGCTGCACCTCGACGGGTGGACGGTCGACCAGATGGCCCTTCTGAAATCCGCGGGCATGGTCTTCAACTTCCCCACCCTGACCGTGCGCCGCGGATTTCCCGGCGCCGGCTTCGGGCGGCCGCCTGCGTCTTTCGCGGATGTCAAGAAAGCATACGAAGCGTCGCTCCGCGAGCTGGCAGAGTGGCTGGAGAAAGCCCGGCACTATGACCGCGCGCGCAAGACCGGCGCGGCGCCCGCACTCGACCTGCAGCTCGAGGCGCTCGTCCCGGTGGTCGAGGGACGATCCATCGTGTTTATGGCCGCGGACACCGCGCGAGACATCAGGAACGCCGTCGAGTTCGCCAGGAAGGAGAAGCTGAAGATGGTGCTGCAGGGGGGACGCGAGGCACCGGCGGTGTCCGACCTCTTGAAGAGCGAGAGCGTGCCGGTCATTCTCGACTCGATCATCGCGCTGCCGAGGCGCGAGGACGACCCTTACGACGCCCTCTACACGGTGCCCCGTGACCTGGCCCGGGCGGGGGTTAAATTTGCCCTGACCGCGGGCGGCAGCACCGAAACCCGCAACCTCCCGTACGAGGCCGGCATGGCACAAGCCTACGGGCTGCCACACGAGGACGCGCTGCGCGCCGTCACGCTCGCGCCGGCGGAGATCCTGGGAGTGGCGGACCGCATCGGGAGCATTGAACCGGGGAAAATCGCGGACCTGGTCGTCACCGACAGCGATCTGCTGGAACCGAGGACCCAAATCAAAAGGCTGTTCATCGCCGGACGTGAAGTCGAGCTGGACACCCGGCACACCCGCCTGTTCGAACAGTACGGCGCCCGCCCATGACTCGGGCGAATGCGCGAGCCAGATGGTCGCAAAACACGTGCGTCGAGGCTGAAGAGGCTGTCCCGAGGTTGCAGGGTCGCGTTGCGCAATACGGCGTGGGCGCCGGGCATCCCGGACGTAGGACGTAAGTGAAAGCGGCGCCGAGGCCGCCGAGGCGCCGCACTCCAAATTGCCCGGACGCACGTGATCTATCAGTTGACCGGGGGTGCGATCAACCCCAGGCGCACCGCCTGGCGCGCTTCCCGCTCCACCGCGAGCGCCTGTTCCAGGGCCTGCAGGGACGCGGCCTGCTCGGAGGTCAGGACCGCGCGGGCCCGGGCGCCGAACTCGTCGCGCTTTGCGCGGATATTGCCGCGCGCGTCTTCGATCTCCTTCCTCAATCGGCTCACGGTCGCGGAATCGACCGGGTCCTGCCTCATGGCGTCGCGCAGGGCCCTCACCTTGGGAGCAAGATCCCGGGCAAGCGATCCGACACTCTCGCGCATCGAAGCCTGGATGCCCTGGAGATCCGACACCTGCTGTGGCGTCAACTTGAGATAATCCTTCAGGGCGTCAAACCCGCCCTTCTGGAACTGGCCTCCGGCCATCATCCCCCGGCGGCCTGCCATGCGCCCTTGCTGGCCGAAAGCGACACCGGTAAGGAACAACACGACCATCAAGTACTTTGCCAATCTCATAGCCTTGATATTCTCCTTGTGCATATACGCTGTGATCAGCTACGGAAAATACAAACCCGGAAGGGCGCGAAAAGTTCCGCTCGCATTCCGAGGCCCGCACGTTGTTCTGGTATGCTGAAGGTCAAAGCGAGGTGGCCATGGTCAGATCGGCGGGGGCTTTGAGTTTGTGCGTGTGCACGTTGGCGATCGCGGCCTGGGGTGCCTGCGCGACGCCACAACAGAACACGACGGGCATGGCGGAAACCGACGCCCGGGTGCGCCGGTTTCTCGACGAACACAGGGGCATGTGGCGCGACCTGAACATCCCGACGGCGGACGGGCAGACGATGTTCGACATCATCACAAAGCACAGTTACAGGTCCGCTCTCGAAATAGGAACTTCGACGGGGCATTCGGGTATCTGGATCGCCTGGGCGCTGTCCAAGACGGGCGGGAAGCTGATCACTGTCGAAATAGACAATCAACGGCACCAGGAGGCGCTCGGGCATTTCCAGGAAGTCGGGCTTGCCCGATATATTGACGCACGCCTGGGGGACGCACACGAGATCGTGCCGAAACTCGAGGGACCCTTCGATTTTGTCTTCAGCGACGCCGACAAGGACTGGTACGTGCAGTACCTGCAGGCCGTCCTGCCCAAGCTGACGCGCGGCGGCTGCTTCGTGGCGCACAACGTTTCGGAACGGGGCTACGGTTACAGCCGGGAGTTTCTGCAGTACCTGCGCGGCCTGTCCCAGCTCGAAACCACCCTCGATACGCGAGGGGCGGGCATGTCGGTGAGCTATAGACGGTAGGCTGCCCGGGCGGGGCGGCGGCGCGTCTCAATGCGCCCTACAGCTTTGCGCTCCCGGCGAGGAGGCCTCACGGAAGAGTGCGGCAAAGAGCTGCTGGAGCAGCGACGGCCGCTGTCCGAGCAGATCGAAAAGTTCCTCGCGACCGATCCTGAGAGCAGTCCCTTTCCTGGTAACCCGCGCGCGGCGCCCCAGCGGGATGCCGGCGAGGGTTTCGCACACGGCGATGGCGTCGTTCGGTCCAGCCGTCAAGGGCGGTTCGCCCAGCGGCGATTCGAGCGAGACTTCCCCGGACAGCAGGACGTAGAGCGCCGGCTCGTCGGCCTCACCGAAGAGTAACGCGCCCGGCGCGAGACACTCCTCTTCGGCAATGGTGGCGAGGCTGATCATCTCTCCGGCGCTGATCGAGACAAATAACGGCACCGATTCCAGCGCCACCACCTTGTCGATCGGCTTCAAGCTGCCGTTTTCGGCTGCGGCGCACGCGGGGGTCCCCCTCCCTCTGAACACCGCGCGGCCCGGGTGAGACGCCTCCGTCCCGCACAGCATTGCGAACAGGCCCGCGACCAGTTCGGTGTTGTCGGCCAGCATCGTCCTGTACTGGTCGCTTTCCAGGGCAAGGCAGATGGCAGGTTCGAGCGTCGAGATCGTCTCACGCATCGGCCTCGCCTCCAACACCTCCTGAAAAGCGAGCGCGGCAGGAGAACCGGTTTCGCGGCCGACTCCCACAGACGGCGTCGAGACAACCCGGCCGTCGAGCAGGAATTGCAGGTGATCCGGCAGCGAAGACTCCCGGTAGAGCACCTTCCCCCGTTCGTAGCATGTCTGGCGGCCGGCGGCCGCGATCCGGAACAACTCGTCCACCGTCACGAACGCAAACAGCGGCAGACCGCGCAGACGTTGGGCCAGTTCGACGACCGGCAGGATCTCGTTCCCGGGTCTCCTCCGAGCCTCGGCCGCATTGCGGGCGTGTGCCAGGGTCCAGGACACGGCCTCGGCGACCGCGGGGTCCCGGTCGGGTCTGACGGCAGGAAGCCGCTCGAGTTCCCGCAGCATGAGCGTGCGACGCCGTTGTTTCACGAAGTACACCGCGGCGGCGGCGATGATCGGGTCGGTGTCGTTGAGCAGCCGGATGAGCGCATGGTCCGATCCGAGGGGGGCTTTCCCCACGATTTGCGACCTGTGGTTCAGCGCCGGGTCGGGCGTCGGCTCCTCCAGGACGGGCAACAGCCGGCGCCTCATCTCCCCCTTCAGGACGTTGTCGAGGTACTCCAGGGCGCTGGCGCGGCCCCGGACGCTGTCGTGCTCGATCGACCAGCGTACCGCGGCGATATCCTTCCATGGATAGATCAACCCGAGCAGCCGGTAGACCCGGTCCATGGCGCGCCCCATCTTTTCAGACAGGGCACGAGCCAGCAGACTGTCGTCGGGCCCCTCGGAGGAGAACAGGGCAGCGTACAACTCCAGGTAACGCACGTAACAGCCGGCTTCCTTGTAAGTGAGGGCCTCGACCGGCTCCTGGGGGAAGATCAGCTCGTGGCGGGTGCGCCGCAGCTTCTCCAGGGCGGCGATAACCTTGAAGCGCAGGAAGCTGTCCTGTTCCTGGAGCGCATCGATCAGGATGTCCACCGACTTCTGGCAGGGGATCAACGCGATCGTCGCGGGAATGTGCCTCCTTATCCAGACATCTTCGTCCGGATCGTGCAGGAAGTGGCCGAGGATGCCGAGCACGGCCTGGCCGTTGCCGACCAGCGCTTCGCGTGCGTTCCCTTTCAACCGGCGGTCGCGCAGCAGCGAAATCAAGGTCGGGACGAAGATGAAGTCGGTCAAGCCCAGGTGCCGGACACTGCGCATCGCCTCTTCGGCGACGTCGCCGTCCGTGTCGTGCAGCAACGGGATCAACAGTCGCCGGAAATGGGGTTGAGGCATGTGCCGGATGGCCATGGCAAAATCGCATCGCACCTCCGTTCCCGCCTCGCTGGTGTCCGAGACGAGGCCGGTCAGGACCCTTTCCGACGCCGCCGCGTCCTCCTCGCTCGGGCCCGCGCTCAGGATCATGGCGGCCATCAGGGCAATCCGGGGATCGCTGTCCTGCAGGTGCGGGCGGAGCAGCTCGTAGACCCTTTCGTCGCGGACGCCAGCCAGGGCCCCTATGGCTGCGGCGCGCACCTCGCGTTGGTCGTCGCGCGTCAACCGCTGCACGGCGGGAAGCCAGCGCAGCATGCCGTCGGGCGGCGCGGCGGCGAGCAGGTTCAGTGCGCGCACCCGCACGGCCGCCGCTTCGTGGTACAGCAGAAGCGGCGTGATCAGGTGTCGCTTGTCGAGCGACTCGAGGATGTCGATCGCATAAATGACGCGACGCTCATCGGGGCTGGCCAGCTCCTGGATCAGGGTCTCCACCGTGGACAGGTCGGCGATGGTCAGACGGATTTCCGCGGGCTTCATTTCCCGGGTCTCGATGCTGTGCCTGAAGGCTGACATATAGCCGTGCCGCGCCCGCACCGCCATGAACAGCCAGAGCGCGGTCATCACGATGCTGGCATAGCTGATCTGCTGCCAGTTGAGCCCCAGGCCCCACGGCTTGATCAGGACCAGGAGCAGGACTGCACCCAACCCCTTCGCGAACCGGTCCACCGTGACGTCGACGAACGGCTTGGCTTCGAACTTGAGACTGGAGGGGAGAGGCATGTAGAGGATTTCACGGGTCGTCTTATCCACCGTGTACCGCAGCGACTGATCCAGCACGCGGGCCAGACCCGGCGCCCATAGGGCCGCGTTGAACAGCATCACCACGGCCGTCGCCCCGAGGCTGATCGGCAAAAGCATCAGAGCGAACCCGATCCCCAGAAACCTGTGGATCCTGCTTGTCAGCACCACCTGGATGAGGAATCCGATCGCCGACGTCCAGAGCTGCACTCTGGCCAGAAACCCGGTGATGGCGTTGGTGGCCTCCTCCCCGTGCGACGAGGCCGCCGCCATGTTCAGCTGCTGTTCGATGATGGCGGCGCCGATCGCGGCGAAACTGATCACCAGCGCGATGGTCTGCAGGTGTTTCGATTCCCGTGAGCAGCTGGAAAGCCCTTCTGGGTCCGATGCCACGCTCCTCCTGTGCAGCCGAGCGCAACGCCTCCTCGCTGAGCGGCTCCCTGCGGATCACCAGCGCCACCACGGCGACGCACAGGAGCATCATGCCGCTGCTGACCAGCAGCAGGTTTACCGTCCCCAGGCTGTACGCGTACCGGTCGGTGATGAAGGAACCGACGATGCCGCCCAGCGACGACCCTCCCCCGACGAAACCGAAGAGCCGTTTGGCCTGCCTCGGGTCGTAAACAAGGTTGGCCATGGTCCAGAACTGGCTGATCAGCAGGATGCCGAGGATCAGGCCGAACAGATAAAAGGCGACCGAGACCCACCACGCATCCGTCCGGAACAGGAACCAGAAACCTAGCACCAGGCCTGCGGTCCCCGCCTGGCTGATGGGAATCGCCCACCGGTGCGGCAGCCGCCCGAGCAGCCACGTGTACCCGGTCATGAGCAGGCCGATCAGCAGGCCCGCCGCCAGCTGCACGTAGGGAAGGTTGTCCGCACCCAGTTCCGAAATGAATTTGGACCGGGTGACCGGCTTGATCACGTTGTAGCTCGCCATCGCCAGGAGCGAATAGCAGAACATCAGGAGGGCGGTCACTGTCTCGTGGTCGCGCACCTGGGCGACGGTCCCCAGTAAGGATTTGAATCGAGGTCGGATCATAGCCACCCGGAAGAAATCGGGACCGATTCTAACCCAGCCGGGAACCGCGACGTTAGGCCTATCCGCGGCGGCCAGAACAAGAGACTCCGCGCTGAAGCCCGGAACCACCTGACGGCAGAGTTGACCCGGTTTTCGACTCAACCGCGGGCCGCTCAGGGGCGTCAGGAATTTGCATTGTCGCAAGCGTTGCCGAGAGGTAAGATTTCGGCTAAGTTTTTTGTCCAAGCCTGAAGTACTTCAATCGACGCGGGGCACAGAGAGGAGTGCAGGTTCATGAAAATCCTGGTCACCGGGGGTGCGGGGTTCATCGGTTCGCACGTGGTCGAGGCGTTCCTGTCCGCGGGCAACGAGGTTTGCGTGGTAGACGACCTATCGACCGGATCTCGCAGCAATCTCCCCGCCGGGGTCAAGCTGCACGAAGTGGATATCCGTGAACCCAAGCTCAACGCGGTCTTCGAGCAGGAGAGGCCGGAGGCGGTGAGCCACCAGGCCGCCCGCGCCAACGTGCGGGAGTCTTTTGAAAAGCCCTTGCTCTATGCCGACGTAAACGTCGTCGGATCGGTCAACGTGCTCGAGTGTTGCCGCCGGAACGCTGTCCGCAAGGTGATATACGCGTCGACCGGGGGGGCAGTCTATGGCGAGCCCCAGTTTCTGCCGGTTACCGAAGACCACCCCGTTAACCCGCTCGATCCGTACGGGGCCAGCAAGCACCACGTCGAGCACTATCTGAAGCTCTACCAGGCCAACTTCGGCATGACGTTTACCGTGCTGCGTTACCCGAACGTGTACGGTCCACGTCAGGACCCGCACGGCGAGGCCGGGGTGGTCTCCATCTTTACCGGACAGATGCTGACCGGCGGTCGACCCGTAATCAACGGCGACGGTGAGCAGCAGCGTGATTTCGTGTTCGTGTCAGACATTGCGCAGGCCAACTTGCTCGCCCTCGAACGTGGCGACGGGGACATTCTCAACATCGGGAGCGGGATCGGCACTTCCGTCAACGTCGTCTTCGACGTCCTGGCCAGGCTGACCGGCTTCAGCGGGGGGCGGGTGCACGGACCGGCAAAGAAGGGCGAGGTCAGCCGGATCTTCCTGAACGCCCGCGCGGCCTCGAAGTCGCTGGGCTGGACGCCGCGCACGTCCCTGGAGGAGGGTCTCGCGTCCACGGTCGACTATTTCCGCGGCCGCATGTAGGGTCGTCCGGGGACCGATCGCTCAGGGCCCCGTGAGGGCGCGACGCACCGCGTCCGCCAGCCCGGGGGCGCACGCCACGATGCCCGTGAGGAGTGGAGCTCGACAGTTGAACTTCGGCGCGCGCCAGTCGAGGGTGCGGACGGTGCCGCCGGCCGCCTGCACAAGGGCCGTCCCGGCCGCGACATCCCATTCGTGTTTCCCGGCGAGGGTCCAGGTCGCGTCCCCAAGCCCCGCAGCCACCAGGCCCATCTTGTAGGCAACCGAGCCCACGGCTCTTATCCTCAGCCCAGCCTTTTCAAACCGCGTCCACTCCCCGCGCGCGTACTCGCTGCGGCTCGCCAGGACCGTCGCGTCCCGCAGGTTGTCCGCCGATGAGGCCGCGACGGCCCGGCCGTTCAGCGATAGTCCGGAACCGACGGCGCCCACGATCATCTCGTGCGTCACGGGATTGTACACGCCGCCGGCGACGGCAGCGCCATCCTCCGCCAGGCCGATCGAGACGCACCACTCCGGCACCCGCGCAATAAACTCATTCGTGCCATCCAACGGGTCCACTATCCACACCCGGCGCATCCGGAGGCGATCGTCCGAGAGCTCGTGTTCCTCAGAGAGCCAGCCTTCCCCGCGCCGCAGCAACCGGGCGCGCAACATGCGGTCGACGGCGATGTCCGCGTCGGTCACGGGGCTCCCGCCGGACTTGTACCGGACCTCGACTTCCCGCGAGGCGAACCGACGCAGCATCTCGCCCGCCTCGTGGAGGGCGTCCGTGATCAGGCTCAAGTCGTCCTGTCGCTGCATGGAATGAATGCGACCGCGCCGGCAGTGAGCCGGGGCCGTGGGGGGGACGGCCGGCCAGCCCCCCCCGCTTCTTCATTCGACGGCTCCGTCCATAAATGCGTACACCATGATGTGGGTCATGACGAAGAAACAGTCCTCGAGGCGTCCCATGTGGGTGTTCGGGACCCCGAGGGTCAGTGCGGCCATATCCTTCAGCCTGCCCCCTCCGGCCTGAGTCAACCCGATCGTCCGGCACCCGGCCTGGTTGGCGTAGTCGACCGCGTGAAGCACGTTCTTGCTGTTGCCGCTCCCGCTGATGGCGATCAGTACGTCCCCCGGAGCGGCAAAGTTCCTGAGCTGCTCGACGAAGACGCATTCGTAGTCCACGTCGTTTGCATACGCCGTAATGGTCGCCACCGTGTCGGTAAAACTGATCACTTTGAAACGGGTCGGGTGGCCGTAGGAAGCGCCCTTCAGCATGTCGACGACCATCTGCGAGCATATCGAAGCGCTCCCGCCGTTGCCGCAGAGATAGACGCTCTTGCCCGCGTCCCGCGCCGCGCGCAACCACTCGATCGCCGTCCCGACCGAGGCCGGGTCGAGCCCATCGATGGTTCTCTTCAGGTCAGCCAGGTAATCCGAAACAAATCTCATGCCCGTTCTCCAGAGTGTGAGCATCAGTACTTAGTACAATACGCTAATGTTTCCAGGACGCGGATTTACGCGGATTGCTACCTGGTGGCAGGCCGCGCCCGGCATTCCTCCCCGAGGGCTGCCTTTGGCACGCATCAAAACCCGGCTCCCACAGGAAAACGTGGACCTTGAATCGAAGCGGCATCCTTCCAACCGCGCGCTTTCCTGCGGGAGCCGGGCTTTGATGCATCGGCGCGAAGCGCCGGCCCTCGGGGAGGAATGCCGGGCGCGGCCGATCCGCGTGAATCCGTAAAACCCGGGAAGATCCGCGTTCTGCTGTTGTCAATCGGTGATCAGCTCCATCCCAAGAATACGTCAGCGTACTTGCGAAATGTTCGGCCGTAAATAGACTACAGCGCCGCAAGTCGGGGTTTCAGTATTTTCCTCGCCGCCTCGCCGAAGGGCCGAGGATAGTCGCGGCTCCCCTGCGCCGCCTTTCAGGGCTTGGACAAGCAGCCCCCGATGACGCACGCGCCGGGTCTTCTTGCCCGAGAGGGCCGCGAGTGCAAACGAAACCGGAAAACGCGGTGGCTCTCCGGTGTCACGACCGCACATGCGAAGGGTGCACGAACCGGAACTCGCTCGACGCGGCCAACCGCTCGTAGGAACCGAAACTCCGATCGGGATCCTCGATGGAATCGAGCGGATCGGGACAGTCGTCGCCGGGCAGGTACACCCTGAGGGTGGCGTAGAGGGTGTTCCGTTGCGCCGGGGTGCGGCCGAGGTCGCGGATGCAGCGGCGCAGCTCGGCGGGCGGGAGCATTTGGCCGAATTGAGCCCCGGCCGTGGTCGAGATGCTCTCGTTCATGAGGGTGCCGCCGAAGTCGTTGGCACCGGCGGTCAGCATCAGCTGCGCGAGTTTCGGCCCTTCCTTGACCCAGGAAGCCTGGATGTTGCGAATCGTGCGGCCCAGCATGAGGCGCGCGATCGCGTGCATGCGCAGCACGTCGGCCCCCGAGGCGCCGCGACGCACCCCGGGCAGGAGACGCCTCCTGTACATGGGCGCCTCCTGGTGCACGAACGACAGTGGCACGAATTCCGTGAACCCGCGCGTCTCGCGCTGAATCGAGCGAAGCAGGTCCAGGTGCCGGACCCAATGGCCGGGCGATTCGATGTGGCCGTACATTATGGTCGCCGTGGTCGAGATCCCCAGGGCGTGGGCCGCGGTAACGACCTCAACCCACTGCTTCACCGAAATGCGTCCCGGCGCGATCCGGTCACGTATGTCCTGGTCTAGAATCTCCGCCGACGTCCCCGGGAGGGTTCCCAGGCCCGCCGCCTTGAGTTCGGCGAGGTAGGCCGAAACAGGGACCGCCGCGCGCACGGCACCGTAGAGCACCTCTTCAGGGGAGAAGGCGTGGATGTGAAGTTGAGGCACCGCGCGTTTGAGCGCCCGCGTCAGGTCGATGTAGAGCCGGCCGTCCATTTTGGGGGGCAGCCCCGCCTGCAGGCATACCTCCGTCGCACCGAATTCCGCTGCTTCCCTTGCCCGGCGCACGATTTCGTCCACGGGGAGAAAATACCCCTGATCCTCCCGATGATCGCGGCTGAAGGCGCAGAAACCGCAGTGCTTGATGCAGACGTTGGTGAAATTGATGTTACGGTTGACCACGTACGTGACCAGATCGCCCGCCTCACGGCGCCGGAGCTCGTCGGCGACCAGGGCCAGCGCCTGCAGTCCGCTGCCGCCGGCCTCGCACAGCTGCAAGGCCTCCTGCCACGACAGTTCTCCTCCGTCGAGTGCGCGCCGCAGGAGAGCGGCGACGTCGCGGTCCAGATCGCGGGGAAGAGAGATGAGATCGTCACGCATGTTGCACTGCTCCTGAAGCGTCCAGGGCCGCTTGCATTTCCCTGACCCGCGGCTGCAGCCCCGGGTCGAGGAAACCCGGGTACTCGGTGAACTCGGGGTAAACCGCCAAGCGTTCGCGCAGGGTAAAGCCCTCTTCCGCGCACGTCGCGGCCAGGGCGCCGATCTGGGGCCAGGCCGCCTCGGGGTTGATGTAGTCGCGGGTCACCGGGGAGATTCCGCCCCAGTCGTTGATCCCCGCGCGCAGCAGCAGCCGGTAGGCGGCCGGACTCAGGTTCGGAGGAGCCTGGATGTTCGTGTCGCGCAGCAGAAGCCGCGCCACCGCCACCGTCCGGGCCATTTCGAGGTCGTCGGGTTCGGCAAAGCCAGCCATCCGGGTCCCGGGCTTGGCTCGGAAGTTCTGGACAATCACCTCCTGGATGTGGCCCAACGCGTCCCGGACGTCGCGTATCGCGATCAGGCTGTCCACGCGTTCGGCGCGGGTTTCGCCAATGCCGACCAGGATCCCGGTCGTGAACGGGATCCGCAGTTCTCCGGCTTCGCGCAGCATTCGGAGGCGCAGGGCCGGCTCCTTGTCGGGGGCCGAGAAGTGTGACCCTCCTTTCAGGCGCAGTCTCGGGCTGATGCTTTCGAGCATCAGCCCCATGCTGGCGTTCACCGTCTTGAGACGCCTCATCTCCTGGAGATCGAGCACGCCGGCGTTGGTGTGCGGCAGAAGACCGTACTCGAGTGCGATCCCGCAGGCGATCTGGAGATAGTCGACAGTGGTTTTGCAGCCGAACGAGGCGAGGGTCTCGCGGTAGCCAGCGTAGGCGCGCTCGGGCCTGTCGCCCAGGCACACCAGCGCTTCCTTGCACCCTTGCTGTGCCGCTGTCAGCGACCAGCCATGGATTTCCTCCGGCGTCATGGTCCAGGCGTCCGGATCGCCCGGGTCCTTCCTGAACGTGCAGTAGGAACAGCGGTCGGCACAGAGGTTGGTGACGGGCAGAAAGACCTTGCGCGAGTATGTGACGGTGCGGCCTTTCAGCCTGTCCCGGAGATGGCCTGCGGCCTGCAGCAGGCGCGGGAGTTCGTCGTCCCCGGATTCCGCGAGACGGTAGCCGTCCTCGACCGACAGGCGCCCGCCGGCGAGAGCGTTCTCGAGAATCTCATCGATAGGAGCAGCCATCGGACCTCCGCTACATTATAGCGGACGGCCGTTGCACACTGCAGAGCGAAGGAGGGCCCTTTTGACGGCGTCTTCGACGGCGCGGACCGACCTCGGACTTTCAGAGCGTTGTCGGGCAAATCCCGCACGTGATTGCTGCTGCATTTTGAATCGCATCCCCATCCTCCACCGGTGACAGGTTCCGGGGCCGTCCCGAGCCGCGTCGAGACGAGCGGCCGGCTCGCGCCGGACCACATAAGCGATTGACAAAGCGGAGCGGCTTGTGGCCGAATTTCGGTTATTTCTGTCGGAGGTGAGAACAGTCGTCCGGCGGAAAGAGGGGCATTCCGCATGAAAGCCGCTGTCTTCCATGGGCCTGGCGACCTTCGCATCGAGGAGCGTCCCGCACCAGCCATTGCACGCGACGAAATACTCTTGAAGGTGGCGACTTGTTCCATCTGTGGCAGCGATGTCCGCACCTTTCGATTCGGGGCAAGCAATATCACCGAACCCATGACCCTGGGTCACGAGGTCGCCGGCACCATCCTCGAAGTTGGCAGCGCAGTCACAGGCTTTTCTCCGGGCCAGAGGGTGGCGGTAGCGCCCGCGGTGCCGTGCGGCGCATGCCGCTACTGCGTGCGCGGCATTCAGACCATGTGCGATCACCTCCGGTCCATCGGCTTTCAATTCCACGGAGGCTTCGCGGAATTGCTGGTGGTTCCTCCCTCCGCCATCATGGCGGGCTGCGTGAACACAATTCCGGACAACCTCTCGATGGAAGAAGCGTCCCTAGCCGAGCCGCTGGCGTGTGCCATTAACGCCCAGGAGCTGCTGGACGTAGGCATGGGGGACACGGTAGTCATCCTGGGCGCCGGGCCGCTCGGCTGCATGCACGCGGACCTGGCGAAGCTGCGCGGCGCCGGCAAGGTCGTATCGATAGAAATCCAGCCTCGTCGGCTGGAGCTGGCCAGAAGGTTTTTCGCCGATGTGGTGATCGATGGCTCCAACGAAGACGTGACCGCCAGGGTCATGGAGGAGACCGGCGGAATCGGCGCGACAGTGGTGATTGTCGCAGCGCCCTCCGCGGAAGCGCAGCAGCAGGCCCTGATCCTTGCCGCCAAACGCGGACGAATCAGCTTTTTCGGAGGTTTGCCCAAGAGCAGCCCGTTTACCTCGCTAGACGCCAACCTGCTGCATTACCGGGAGCTGTCCGTCATGGGAGCATATGGCTCCAAGCCAAGGCACAACCGGATCGCGCTGGATCTGCTGGCCGACGGCCGCATCCATGGATCGAGCCTGATCGGCATGGTGGTCCCTCTGGAAAGGATCAAGGATGGCCTGGAGGCCGCCGCCCAGGGCAAGGTGTTGAAAGTCATCGTGCAACCCCACGCGCCGCCGGACGCGGCCGGCGGCAAGTGAGCAGCTTGGTCCGGATGAGTGCGGGCGATCTACCGAACGCGGATGTGAGTGGGTTTTAGAAGCGTCCTGCCGTGGCAATCGGCGATGATCAACATCCATACCTCAAAGAACGGAGCCGGAATGAGCGGGACAGGCAGAGTATCGGCGTCCACCCTGGTCGTTGGCATGATCGCGTTGCTTTTTGTGGGTTGCACGTCCTCCCGCGCGCCGCAGGCTCCGGACGCAGCTCAACCCGCAAACTCTCCCTCAGAGGCAGTCAGAGCCCCGAAGGACGTCACACTTGGCCTGTCCATGTACACGCTGGGCGCCCCTTATTTCGCAGCCCAGGCAAATGCGGTAAAGAAGAGAGCTGCTGAACTGGGCGTGAAACAGGTGATCGCGACCGAAGCCCATGATGACATGAACAAACAGTTGGCCGACGTCGAGGACCTCCTGTCCAAGAACATCGATCTCCTCATTTTGAATCCCAAGGATCCCAGGGGGCTGGTTCCCGCAACGAAGGCGGCCACCAGGGCGGGAGTTCCGGTCGTCATCATTGACAGCACCATCGATTCCTCCGCCGACTTCGTGACGCTCGTGCAGTCGAACAACCAGGCCAACGGTGAACTGGTCGGTGAGTGGTTGGCAACACAGATGAAGGGGAAACCGATCAAAATGGCGCTGCTCAGCGGCACACAAGGGAACCCGGTGGGAAAGGAGCGCCGCCAGGGCGTTTTCCGCGGCATCATCGAACAGCAACTGCGCGACGGCAACAGGGCGGGCTTTGAGATCATGACGCAGGGCTGGGGCAATTGGGCGCACGAAGGCGGCCTCAAGGCGATGGAAGACATCCTGGTCGCCAAGCCGGAAATCAACGTCCTGCTGTGCGAAAACGACAGCATGTGCCTGGGGGCCTTAAAAGCCATCAGCGAGTCGGGCAGAGGGGACAGGATCCTGGTTCTGGCCGCCGCCGACGGGCAGAAGGAAGCCTACGAGGCCATCAAGAGAGGACAGTATGGCGCCACGGGCTTAAACGATCCCGTCCTGGTCGCAAACTCTGCCGTCGAGTCCGCCCTCAAATATCTTTCGGGTCGAAGGGACTTGCCGAAAATCCAATACACGGAGGCTGCGGCGATCACCAGGGAGAACGTCGACAGATTTTACCGGGCCGACAGCGAATTCTGACCCCCAGGCCCCTCCATCCAGGAATACAGGTGACTGAACGCTACCTGGTCGAAATCCTTAACGTGAGCAAGTCCTTTCGGGCGATTCACGCTCTCACGGACGTGTCGTTCAACGTAAAGCCAGGCGAAATTCACGCTCTCGTGGGTGAGAACGGGGCCGGCAAGTCCACCCTGATGAAGATCCTGTCGGGGGTTCATCTCAAGGACAAAGGCACCATCAAAGTGGACGGCCGGCCGGTTGACATCCAGAATCCGCACGCAGCGGGTCGGCTCGGCATTGGAATTGTCTACCAGGAGCTAGCGCTGATTCCGGACCTGACCGTCGCCGAGAACATCTACTTCAAACGATTGAGCTCCAATTGGGGCCTCATCAATGGGCGCGAACTCAACCGGAAGGCGGAAGTACTCCTCCGAGGGCTCGGCTTCGACATCAATCCGCGCGAGAAGGTGGCGCATCTCAGCGTCGCCTGCCAACAGATCGTCGAGATCAGCAGAGAACTCTCCGAAGACGTGCGCGTGCTCATCCTGGACGAGCCGACGTCGGTCCTGGCGCCCAAAGAAGTAGAGCACCTGTTCGCAGCCCTGAAGAGCCTGAGGGCTCGCGGTGTGGGTCTCGTTTACATCAGCCACCGACTGGACGAGATCTTCCAGATCGCCGACCGGATTACCGTCCTCAAGGATGGGGCCGTGGTAGGAACGGTCTTGCCGACGGGGGTTACGCCGGACGATCTGATCAGCATGATGATCGGTCGCAGGCTGATCACGATGTTTCCAAAGCGGGACTGCACGATCGGCGACGAAGTGCTCCGCGTGGATGGGTTGAACCGGGGGCGGAGGGTCAGGGACATATCCTTTGCCGTGAGAGCCGGGGAAGTCCTCGGCATCGCCGGATTGGTGGGCAGCGGCCGAAGCGAGGTGGTCCGCGCAATTTTCGGGGCAGAGTCCAAGGAGGGTGGGAAGGTTTTCCTCGGGAACCGGCCCGTGAAGATCAACTCACCCAGCGACGCGGTGAAGAGCGGCATCGCGCTTGTGCCGGAAAACCGCAAAGAGCAGGGCGTCATTCTCGACATGCCCATCCGCAAGAACATCACCATGCCCAATGTCCGGCTGGTCACAGCCAGCCTTGGCATCATCCAGGAGCGCAAGGAAAGGAGACTCGCTCGGCAGTTTGTGGACAAGCTTCAGATCAAGACCCAGGACGTGGACCAGGAGGTGGCAGATCTGAGCGGAGGCAATCAGCAAAAAGTCGTGCTGGCCAAATGGCTGACCACGAAGTGCAGGGTCATCCTGTTGGACGAGCCCACGCGAGGGATTGATGTCGGCGCCAAGGTCGAGATCTACCACCTGATCAATGAACTGGCGGCTTCAGGCATGGGCATCGTGCTGATTTCATCGGAGATGATGGAGATCATCGGCCTTTGCGATCGAGTCATGGTGATCCGCGAGGGACAGGTTGCGGGGATGCTCCAGAAACCCGAGATCAGCGAGGTGAATGTGATGAGAATGGCGGTCCAAGGACCGGCGCCCGGCACGGTCACGACGCCGGTGGCCAGTTTGCGCCTTTAGTAACTTCACGAGGGACGGAGGAAGTACGCATGAGCCAGCGGCAAGCGGAATCGGGCGGGGGCGAGCCGTCGGTCGCCGCCACGACATCGGGCAGCCTGTTGAGCAGCACTACCGCACTTCTGCTCAAGTACAACACTGTGCTGATATTCCTCGTCATGATCGCGCTCGCCGCCTCGATTTCCGACGTTTTCTTCAGCGAGAAAAACGTCTTCAACCTGCTGCGCCAGGTCGCCGGCCTCGCCGCAGTCGGGCTCGGCATGCTGCTGGTGATCCTGACCGGAGGCATCGATCTCTCGGTCGGTTCCCTCATGGCACTGGCGAGTGTGCTGGTCGCATACTTCCTCGGCAGCATGGCCTTGCTGCCCGCGCTGATACTTACCGTCGCGATCAGCACCTTGTGCGGGGCCGTGTCAGGCTACCTGGTCGCCGCCAGGAATATGGCACCGTTTATCGCAACCCTTGCCATGATGACGATCGCCAGGGGATTCGCTTTTATCATCTCGAAGGGCTCCCCGATCATCATCGAAGATCCGACCCTGAACGGCTTTGGATCGGCTTATTGGTTTAAGGTTCCGCTGCCCGTATTTGTGATGGCCGCCGTCTTCGCGCTCGTGGCCTTCCTTCTGAGATTGACCGTCTTCGGCAGGATGACCACCGCGATCGGGAGCAATGAGACCGCCGTGAGGTTGGCGGGGATTCGGACCGGGTGGTACAAATTCGCCGTTTACTGTATCTCGGGCGCCTTCTGTGCAGTCGCAGGCATTATCAGCACATCCCGGACAGGGGTAGGCTCGCCCATAGTGGGCACGGGGGCGGAGCTCGACGCGATTGCGGCGGTCGTTATCGGGGGAGCAAGTCTGAGCGGGGGCAAAGGCACCGCGTTCAACACTCTGCTGGGTGTGCTCATCCTGGGAATGATCGGGAACATCATGAACCTCATGAATGTCCCGGGCTACCCGCAGCAGGTTATCAAGGGTTTGATCATCGTGTTCGCCGTCCTGCTGCAAGGATGGCAACGTCGTCCGGATGCCTGATGGTCAGCGACGAGTTTCTTGGACGCAGATTGACGCAGGTCAACGTCGATCATTGCCGCTTGTGGCTCGGGCCTGTACTTCATCCGGCGTGCGAGATTACCGGAGCAGGCCTGGACTTGGTCCCGGAACAGGGGTAGGGATGACCAGCCCGATTAAGCTCAATGCATCCAACCTGCCACGCGTACCGGCAGCAGTGCGGATCCCGGGATATGTCAGGACCGCGATAGCCCCGGGCATCGTGCACATCGGGGTCGGCGGTTTCTTCCGGGCGCATCAGGCTGTCTACCTGGACGACCTGCTGCTCGCGGGAGACGCTCGGTCGTGGGGCGTGTGCGGGATCGGACTGCTCGAGCAGGACTCCGGCATGCGCGACGCACTGCAATCCCAGGACTGCCTGTACACGGTGCTGGAGTGCAGCGCAGGGGGCGAGCAGGCCCGTGTCATTGGATCACTGATCGAATACCTCTATGCCCCGGAAGGCCCCGAGCGCGTGCTCGAGAAGATGGCTGCGCCGGAAACCGCGATCGTCTCACTGACCATCACCGAGTCGGGCTATTACGTCAATCACGGGACGGGAAGTTTCGACGAGCACCATCCCGACATCATCCGCGATCTCGAGCATCCGCACCACCCGCGTTGCTCGTTCGGTTACCTCGCCGAGGCGCTGGACCGGCGCCGGCGGCGCGGCCTGGCGCCGTTCACCGTGTTGTCCTGCGACAACCTGCAGCAGAACGGGGACGTGGCCAAGAGGATGCTGCTGGCCTTCGCGGCACTCCGCGATCCGGCGCTGAGCGCATGGATGGAGACACGCTGCGCTTTCCCCAACAGCATGGTGGATCGGATCACACCAATGACCGACGACCGGCACCGCTCCCTGTTGTGCGAGCGGTACGGCGTCGACGACGCCTGGCCCGTCGTTACGGAGCCCTTCCGGCAGTGGGTGATCGAGGACCACTTTCCCGGCGGGAGGCCCGCATGGGAGCGGGCCGGGGCCCAGTTGACTTCCGACGTGCTCCCCTACGAAAAGATAAAGATCCGCCTGCTCAATGCCGGACACCAGACCCTATGCCACATCGGCAGGCTGCTGGGCTACACGTCGGTCCACCAGGCCATCGCCGACCCGCAGATACGGAAGCTCCTCCGACGGCTGATGGACGAAGAGGTCAGCCCGCTCCTCCCACGCGTGCTGGGCATGGGACTCGAGCAGTATAAGGAGACGCTCCTGCAGCGCTTCTCCAATCCCACCATCAACGACCAGCTCTCCCGCATCGCCATGGAGGGATCGGCCCGGATGCCCAAGTTCGTCCTCCCCTCTATCGGGGAGCAACTGGAGCGTGGCGGGCCCGTGCGCCTCCTCAGCTTCGCGGTCGCATGCTGGTTCCGGTGCTTGGCCGGGGAGGACGAGCAAGGGAGGGACCTCCCAGTGGTGGACCCCATGGCGGAGACTCTGAGGGAGCGCGCTCGGCTGGGAGGGACTGACCCCGGACCGCTGCTCCACTCACCAAACCTGTTCGGTGAAAAACTGCTCCGGTCGCGGCGGTTCGTGGACTCCCTGTCGGGGGCTTTGAAGGACCTGTACATGAAGGGTGCTCGCGCTGCCCTCGAGGAGGCCCTGACAGCCAGGCGCGCGGAACCCTGATGACGCACCGCTTTCCCACCTGGTTTCAGGCGACTTCCCAGCCGGGACGGTAGCTTTCCTTGAGGAGTGCGTCCGCTTCGGGCGCGTCCGTGAACTTCATGGCCGGCGCATCCCAGAATGCACCTTCTTCTTCAGGCGCAGGGCGACGAGGCCGAGCAGACCGACTTCCGTCAGTCCGGCGCCATATTCGAAGTGGGCGCTGGCGGGCGTGCCGCCTTTGCAGGCGTCGAGCCAGTCGCGGTGATGTCCGTTGGACCGGGGAAGCGTCTTCGCGGGGCGCTTGTAGGCAGCATCCTTCGAACCGGGCAACAGGCGCGGCGCGCCCGCCCAGCCGGGGCAGGTGAGCATGCCTTTGTCGCCGACGAACAGGATGCCGTTGCCGTCGGCGCCAAGCCGGTCTTCCTCTTCCAGACCGTCCGGGCGCGGCGGCATCAGGCCGCCTTCATACCACGTGAACTTGACGGCGGGCATCTTGCCGCGCGGACCGAAGTGGTAGGTGTAAAGGCCGCCCGACGGCGCCATATAGGGATCCACGCCGCCGGCGGCGAAGGCTTCGATGCTGAGTCGGCTCGCGCAGGTCGAGCGCCCAGAATGCGGGGTCGAAGTTGTGGCAGAAGAAGTCGCCGATGGGCGCGGTGCCGAAGTCCCAGAAATCGCGCCAGCTCACCGGCGAGTAGATGGAGCTGTAGGGGCGCATGTCGCGGGGCCCCAGCCACAGGTCCCAGTTGACGCCCTGCGGCACCGGCTCCTCCGGCGGGACGCCGCCCGGGTGCTTCTTGTTCCAGCGCGTGGCGCTGGTCCAGGCGTGCACTTCGCGGATGTCGCCGATTGCGCCGTCCCAGATCCACTCGCAGGTCTGGCGGATGCCGTCGCCGGAGTGCCCGTGGTTGCCCAACTGCGTGGCCACGCCGGTTTCCTTGGCTACCTTGGCCATCAGCCGCGCCTCCCAGACGTTGTGGGTGAGCGGCTTTTCGCAATAGACGTGCTTGCCCTGCTTCATGGCCGTCACGCAGACATACGCGTGCTGGTGGTCCGGCGTGGCGCAGAGGATGGCGTCGATGGCCTTTTCCTTTTCGAGCATCACGCGGAAATCCTCGTAGTCGGCCACCTTGAAGTTCGGCGTCTCTTCCGCGTACCGCCGCTCGATTTCAGCCTTGACCGGCAGCCGGCCAGCCGTGCCCCCGTAGTAGAAACCTTTCAGGTCGTGAAACTCGATGGGGTCCGCCACGGCGATGATCTGCGCGTCCTCGAGCTTGAACAGGGCGCGCATGTTGGTGCGGCCCTGGCCGCCGCAGCCGATGATGGCGATGTTGATCTTGTCGCTCGGGGCGACGAACTTCTGGCCGCCCAGGACGTGGCGCGGGACGATGGTGAAGCCGGCGACCGCGGCGGCGTGCCGCCGATGAAGTCGCGCCGGCTCAGGTTGGGACTCTGTTTGTCTATCATGTTGCAGCGACCTCCGCGCCGCCCGCTTGGCGAATAGAACGACAATGACGCCTCACCGATACGGCAGTCATTTCTATCCCCAAAGGGGCACACCCGCAAGCGAATTTGCCTGCGCAGGGATCTGCCTGCGCACCCTGACTGTCCCGGCTGAAGAGGGTGTCCGACGGCTGCCGCAACAAATACGCGCATCCGGGCTTTAGAGGCTGTCCAACGGATTGTGGAGTGCGGCGGCTCGACGCCACCAAAGGCCGAGGTCGCAGGGTCGCATCGTGCAATTCGGCGTGGCGCCGAGGCGCCGAGCATTCCTGCCGTAGGACGAGTGAAAGCGGCGCCGAGGCGCCGCACTCCGGATTGAACGTCAACCGTTGGACAGCCTCTGAAGGCCGGACCCGCGTGTATCACGGGCCCGACTGTGTGGTCGCAACGGGTCTGGATCCAGACTCTGTCAGCTTCCTGACCTGCTCCCTCACGGCGCCCGCTTGTGCGGACTCGGGTGCCGCGGCGAGGTAGCGCTGAAGCTGTTCTATCGCACCCTCCGCGTCGTTCCTGCGCCGGAGGATATTGGCGAGGATCAGGTGCACCTGAGGTATGCGGTGCAGGGGATCCATCTGCTCCGTCTTCCTCCCGCTGCGCTCGGCCGAGTCGAGCCGGTTCATGTAGTAGTTTGCCGCGGAGTTCAGGTAGTAGGCGTCGACGAAGTCCACGGGATCGAGTTCGATGGCGCGATCGGACAACTCCGCCGCAGCCTGCCATTTCTGCTCGAGCACAGCGAGCCGTGCGAGGTGGATGTAGGGCCCCACGTAGTTATGGTCGACCTCAACGGCCTTGGACAACGCCGCCTTGGCTTCGTCCAGTCGCTGCATGCTTTCATAGACCTGTCCCAAGCCGTACCAGGCAGCCGCATAGTGGGGGTATATCTCGAGGGCCGACTTGAGGTTCTTCTCGGCCTCTGCGAGGTCGTTTTTCCGAAAGGCCTTCTCGAAACGCCCGAACGCTTTCCGGGCCGGCTTTGGCGCAGCCATGTCGGTGGCGCTCACCAGTGTCCCCTGGACCTTCGACAGCGGGTAGAGCACGATCGTGCCCATATCGATCTGCCCGACAGAACTGCCCGAACCAAGCATCACGGGGGTGGACCGGTAGCCGGCCAGGCGGGCGCGCACTTCGCAACCCATCAGGCTCACCGGTGCCTGCCGGTCGAAGACGCTCGAGCCCGCCGACGGGCGGGAATTGCGCCCGCCGAACATGTCCGCCGCGGCGCCCGATTCGTCGCTGGCATCGGGCAACACACTGGCGGAGCGGCTTATCCCTCCAATCTGAAAGGAGAAATGGCCGGCAGCATCCACATAGGTTTCCCGGGTGACACGCCCGTTGCAGTTGCGTTCGATGACCACGCCCGTCGGCAGTGGCGCCCCGTCCTCCTGGACTACGACGCCGGAGACGAAAATCAGCTGCGGCTGCACCTGCTGTCGATCCGGCTGGGATCTCGACGGGCGAGGCACGGACGGGGTAGTGTTCCGCCTGGACGAGGTTCCGCCACCTCCCCTCGTGGATTGGGCCGAGAGATCTCCCGGTTGGGCGGCCCCGAGCACGATCAGGCAGGACAGCACTGCGCCAAAGAGACCGGCTGATTTCATAGCCACTCCTCATACTGTGGAACGGTAACGCCTGGTTTCAGGGTACGGTTACCCCATCGCCCGGTGGCTCTGCCCGAACAACCGCTTTGTTTTTGGAAAGGGAGGTACACCCACCTGCAATTCACAGTACTCCGACCGAGAGGGAACGGCAATGCAAATCACGGCGCTGCGCCGGTGGGCGCCAGCGGAACCGGAAACTCTTCAAACCCTTCGAGCCTCGGGCGTGAACCGTGGAACTCACGCCGAAGGCCTGAAGACTCGAAGGATCCCGAAGACGGTGCGCCGGCGTCCCTAATCGCTTGCGTCGCGCCACCATTCGCGATAGAACTGCGCGCATCGATTGAGGAAACGGGAGCCATACATGAGCGAAGTATTGAACATCCGTCCTGATGGAGCGCTGGACCTGCTGAGCCTGGGTGCCCTGGTGCACCGGCTCGATCCCGGGATCGTCCCTTTCCGGAAGGCGACAGAATGCCGCATTCACGTGAGCGGGGGGGAGTTCAACGTCGCAGCCAATCTTGCCGACTGCTTCGGGATGAACACCGGCGTCGCCAGCGCCATGGTCGATTACCCGATCGGCGACCTCATCGCCGAACGGGTCCGGGCCATGGGGGTGAAACCTTTCTACCGGCGTTTCAAGCACAACGGCGTCAACGGGCCGAACATGGCCACCGTCTACAGCGACCGGGGTTACGGGGTGAGGGCGCCGGTGGTGTTCTACAACCGCTCGAACGAAGCGGCCGCCCAGCTCAGGCCGGGCGATTTCGATTGGAAGGGCCTCTTCAAGGAGGGGGTGCGCTGGTTCCACAGCGGCGGCATTTTCGCGTCGCTCTCGGCGACTACCGGCGAACTCATCGTCGAGGCGATGCAGGCGGCGAGGCAAGCCGGCACCGTAACCAGTTTCGACCTGAACTTTCGCGAGAAGCTCTGGAACATCTGGGGGGGGCAACAGAAAGCCGTCGAAGTGGTCCACCGCATCGTGGAACTCGTCGACGTGCTGGTCGGGAACGAGGAGGACCTCCAGAAGGGGCTCGGCATCCCGGGACCGGAAGTCGCCTCCAGGTCCAAGCTGGACCCGAGCACCTTTTTCGCGATGATCGACAAGGTCGCCGGCAAGTACCCGAACGTCAAGGTGGTCGCCACAACCCTGCGTGACGTGCACACGACCAATCACCACAGCTGGGGAGCCGTCGCGTGGGTCCGCGGCAAGACGTATCAGGCTCCGACGGCCGAACTCCACATCCTGGATCGCGTCGGCGGCGGCGACGGCTTCGCCTCGGGCTTCTTTTTCGGCCTCATGTCGGGGGAATCCCCCGAGGAGGCCGTGAAGCTGGGCTGGGCGCACGGCGCCCTGCTCACCACCTTCCCGGGCGATACTACCATGGCTACAGTCGAGCAGGTGCGCGCATTCGCCAAGGGCGGATCGGCCCGCATCCAACGCTGACCGGCGCGCCCAATGCTCGACGGAAACGGAACATGACCCGGTGCATTTTCCACGACGTGGGTCCCGGATTGCGCGACCGCAGGCTCTTCGACATCGTCGAACAGGTCTATGCGCGAAAGCACAAGGTAGTGGTTTTTGCCCCGGGCGAGGAGCGCGCCCGCGACCTGGACCGCCTGCTCTGGATCATGAAGCAGGAGTCGTTTATTCCGCACATGGTGGTCCGGGAACCGCAGCTTGACGACCCGTTGCCGGTCGTCCTCGTCACCACGGAGTCAAACCCGATCGGGGCCTCCACGCTGGTCGCCGACGGACATTGCTCCCTCGAATTCGCTCTCGCCTTCGAAACGGTGCACGAATTCGTCGATCGCTCCTCGCCCAAGATGCATCAGGCCTGCCGTGACCGCTATCGTGCCTACCAGTCCCGCGCCGTCTCCGTCCAATACGCTAGAGGGGACGGACCAGGACAAACATAGCATTTTCTTATACTTAGATAGATAATCCCCTCGAAATCGGCCCTTAATCGCGATTTTCGGGGCCATTTTTCTGGTTTTAGCCGGAAGGGTGGGCCGCACGCTGACGTCGGCCGACCCGCACAGCTCGGCGGCGGTCCCTCGGCGCCGGTCGGCGCACAGGTCGCGGAACGTTCTCCGCACGTGGATCTTCGAGACGTCTGTCCGTGCTCGCAGTCGTGCCGTTTCTCGAATTAGGGGGCCACCGCGCGGTTCTGCTCCTTGATCTCCGGCCCGGTGTGGCCGCCCGAATTCAATAGTCCGGTTCCTTGCCTGGGTAGGGCGTGTCGAAGCCCTTGACGGAGTGCCAGATAGCACGGTTTAGCACCTGCTCGGGCGCTGCGTCCGGCTCGTCGAAATCCATATTCTGGGATTCCTCGGCGAGGCGCCGTGCCAGTCCGCGGATTGCCGCCAGCGGCGGATTCATCTCGTCGAGAGGCACGCGGTTGGGAAGAGCCGAATAGGGTGCGAAATCGGGGGCGGAATCGAACAGCGGAGAACATGGGTTCGGCCGCGAGGTCGAATTGATTCGACGGCGGCAAGCCCAGGATCTGCTCGATTGTGCGGTACATGTTGATGGTCGTGTAGAAGGTGCTGTCTACCGTCTTGCGCCTCGCCCAGGGGCTGATCACAAGCCCGACGGTGCGGTGACCATCGACGTGGTCGAGCCCGTTCTGTGCATCGTCCTCGGTGACGAAGATCGCCGACTCCTTCCAGTATCGGCTGTGCGAGATAGCCTCGACGAGGCGACCGAGTGCGAGGTCGTTGTCGGCGACGCAGGCACGGGGCGTCGGGTAACCCGGCGCTGTCCCGTTGGTGTGGTTCTGCGGCAGCAGCATCAGGACGAGACCGGGCAGCGTCCCGTTCTTTTCGTACTCCGCGAACTCCTTCAGGAACTCGTCGAGCCGCACCTGGTCGGGGACCTTCATGTTGAAGCCGGCGTACCGGGGGTGGTAGATCTCGCGCAAACCGCGCACGATCGGCCGGGCTTCGATCCCGATCTTCCCGGCTCCGCTCTTCCAGTCCGCGTAGATTTCGGCCCAACCTGCGGCCGCCGGGGTGATGGTGGCGATCCCGCGCTCTCCGTACGCGCGAGCGCCGACCCGGTGCGCCCGCGCGTTGTCCCAGAGGAAATCGGTGGGGGCCAGCAACATGGGGTTGGCGTCGTTCCGTCCGTTCCCGTACTTGTGGATCCAGTCGCTCGCATACCCCTGGGTACACCAGCGGTGGCCGAGAGCCGACTGGTCGCCCGGGGCGTAGTAGTTGTCCAGCAGCACGTACTGCTCGGCCAGCGCGTGGTGGTTCGGCGTGATCTCGCGGCCGAACTGTACCAGCTGGGGATCGCCGTTCCCCTGCGGCAAGTCGCCGAACACCTGGTCATAGGTGCGGTTCTCTTTGATGATGTAAAACACGTGCCGTATGGGGGACGGCTGCCCGGCATGCATGGGGATCGGGTGTCCCGCGATGCCGGCCGGTGTCGCGGGCCCTTGCCGCGCGTTGTTGTTGGCCATCACTTGGCGGGTGAGCGATGCCAGGGCCGCCGGGCCTGGCAAGTCGAGCGCCGACACGACCCCGACGCGGTCGCGGTAACTGCGCCCTTTCCTGCCCTCCGCCACCGGGGCGACCGAGCCGAAACCGTAGCCGCTCGCGATGTAGATCTGCCGCTCGTCGCCGGTCAGAGCCACCGCCGTGGGGTACCAGCCGGTTGGAATGAATCCCAACACGGGGTCGCGCGTGTTTTCGGTCGACACCACCGCGACGGCGTTGTTGGCACCGTTGGCGACATAGAGGGTCTTGCCGTCCCGGCTTACGGCGAGCGCGTTCGGGGCGCTCCCGAGCGGGGCCGACTGGTAGATGCGCACGTTGAGGGTCCCCACCAACCGGTCCATCCGCGTGTCGACGACAGAGATGGAATCGCTGTTGGCGTTGGCGACATAGAGACGGTCCCCCACTGGGCTGAGGGCCATGCCGCTCGGGTGGAGTCCCACGTCGATGTGCCGCAGGACCCTGTGGGACGTGGTGTCCAGCACGGAAACGGTGCCGCTGGCCGGGATGCCTCGTTTGTCCAGGACCACCGGGAACTCGCCTTCGACCGCATCGCGCGGACCCGGCCGCCGTCCGCCCCAGTTGCTCACATAGATCTTGCGGGATACGACAACCCCGTAAGGATAGCTTCCAACCGGGATCTCGGTCACCTTGCGGGTGGCGAGATCGACCACGGCGAGCGCGTGCTTCAGGTTGAGTGCCACGTAGAGGGTGCCGCCGTCGGCGCTCAAGGCCAGCCCGCTCGGGGCCGAATCGGCTATCCCGATAGGCTCCCCTGCGCGGAACGTTCCGTCCGGCTGACGGTGCAGGACCTTGACGTTGTTGTCGCGGCCTCCTCCCACGTAGAGCCGGTTTCCCACCGAGTCGAACGCTACGCCGACGAAGCTGTCCCCGATCGGGATCGACTGGAAAACCGACTTCCGCGCCGTGTCGATCAGGTGCAGGCTGCGCGGACTGAAATTACTGCCGGTCGCGACCGCCAGCAACCCGCCGTCCGGGCTCATGACCATGCCCAGTGGCCGATCGCTGACTTCGATGTGAGTACCTGCCGGGGTCAAGGTCTGTCCCGTGGGGATCAGGATACTCCCGTCCGGCTGCCGGCCGACCCTGCGTGTGGTCAATACCGCGGCAGCCGCGGTGGCGAGGACCATCAGTACCACAAGGCCTCTGGTCGAGCGTCTCGGTCGCAGTGTCATGGCATCTCCCCTGATCCTGTTGGGCCCTCCCCTGCCGCAAGGCCGCGCGTGGATCGCGAAGCAGAAAGGGCCTCGGCGGCCCACCCGGCGGGCCGGTTGCAGATCTGGGGCGGGGTCGAGCCGCCTCCGTCCGGAGCAGCGGCGCTCACTCTCCTATGCAATAGACGCGGGAGTCGGTGCGATAAAAAAGGTCGTTCCCGGACACGGCCGGGGAGGCGGTAATGCGTTCGCCCAGGCTGTTGGTGGCCAGCAACTCGAACTCCGGCCCGGCTTTGACGACGAAAGTCGTCCCGTCGTTGTTGCTCACGTAAATGCGCCCGGCGCCGGCAAGCGGGGACGAGTTGCAGGCGCCGCCCAGCCGTTGCCGGTAAAGCTCCTTCCCGGTCTTCCCGTCGAGGCACACCAGGACCCCGTTATCCATCAGCGAATACAACAATCCTTGATAGTAGACGGGCGACGGCTCCTGCGGCCCCGGCTTTTCGCTGATCCAGACGGGCTCCGGGGGCCGACCGTTGGCCATCAACCGGATGGCGTGGATCGGGCTCTGGCGCCACAACTGCAGAAACACGAGCCCGTCCCCGGAAACCGGGCTCACGATGATTTCTCCGTTGAACGGCCCTTCGCCCGAGCCGTATTTCCACAGCTCGTCGTGTGTCCGGGCGTCGAAAGCGGTAAGGCGGTTCTTCCCGGAGACCAGGATTTCGGTCTGGCCGTCGTGCGTCACCACGAGCGGCGTCGCATGGCTCGTGCCGATGGGGCGTTCCTTCTTCCAGAGTACCTCGCCGGTCCGCTTGTCGAGGCCTATCAGAAAACATGGCCCCTTGTGATGATCCCACGGGAGCAGGACGGAATCTTCAAGGACGACGGGACTGACGCCGTACCCCCACGCCATCCTGGGATCGCCGAAGAGGCTCATATACCGCGTCACCCACGCCAGCTTGCCGTCGTGCGAGTAGCGGGCCACGTCGGAGTTCCCAAACGCGACATAGACCGCGTCACCGGTCACGGCCGGGGTGTTTACCGCCAGATTCGACTTTTCGTGAGTCCGCTGATCGACGCCCAAGCCGAAATCGTGCCGCCACAACTCCCTCCCGCGCCGCTTGTCGAGGCAGAGGGTCAGCAGGGACTTCTTCCCGTCGCGTTCCGTCTGAGACGTGACAAACAGCCGGCTGCCGTAGACGACGGGCGAACTGGTGCCCCACCCGGGCAACTGCGTCGACCACCGGATGTTTTTGTTCCCACCCCATCTGAGGGGGAGGTTACTCACCTCGGCAACCCCATCGGCCTTTGTTCCCCTCCAGCGGGGCCAGTCGGTCTGAGAGTCCCCAGCGGGCGGTACGGCGTCTGCCAGCAGCGCTGCGGTAAACACGACAATAAGAATCATCTGCACACGTTTCATGAAAACCTGCCGTCGTCAGTCCTTGGGAATGTACCTGTTTCCGCAGCCGAAAATATCACGATTCGGCGCAGCGCAGGCGCACATTGCACGAACTTCAGTCGGGGCTGCTGGTACTATAGCGGGGTGGACGACAAAGCCCTGGCCGGCAGGCTCCCCCTGCTGTTCTACTATCACCGGCTGAACCGCTACAGCTTCAACGCCCTGGGAGGCGCGCTGGACGCCGATGCCGAACTGGCCGACCTCCCCGCAGCCCTGGCCAGGACGCCGGAAGAGTTGTTCGCGGCGGCGGCGGAGATCTTGAGCCGCAACGATCGCGTGATCGTCGCGTTCTCCGTCCTGACCTCCCGGGCCATGGAAACCCGGGACCTTCTCCGCCGGCTGCGCTCCCGGCACAAGTCCCGCGTGATCGCGCTTGCCGGCGGGCCGCACGCCATCGCCGACCCCCGCGCCATGCTCGAGGACGGGATGGACATCGTGTTCCGCGGCGAGGCGGAGGAGATCTTCCCCCTCGCGCTCAAGCGCATCGCGGAGGAGCTAAACCCCGGAGAGATCCCCGGACTCGCCTGGCGGCGCGAGGACGAGCTTGTGGTCAACGGTCGTGCCGCGCCCGTCAACATCGACGCATCGGCCTCGATCTCGCCGAAGCGGCACATGATCGGGCCGATCGAAATCACCCGCGGGTGTCCCTTCGCGTGCAGCTTCTGCCAGACGTCACACATCTTCGGCGTGCGGCCGCGCCATCGCAGCATCGAAAACATAGTGCGTCAGGCGGCGGTCATCGGTTCGAAACACAGGAAGGTCGTGAGGCTGCTTTCCCCCAACGCCTTCTCCTACGGTTCTCCCGACGGCCGGCAGCTGAACCTCACCGCGGTACGCGAGCTGCTGCATGCCGTACGGCAGACCGTCGGCGCCGCCGGCCGGATCGTCTTCGGGTACTTCCCCTCGGAGGTAAGGCCCGAACACGTGCTCCCCGAAACCCTCGAACTGCTCCGAACCTTCGCCGACAACGACGAGATCGTCATCGGCGCGCAATCGGGGAGCGCGCACATGCTTGAGGTCTGCCGTCGCTCCCACACGGTGGAGGACGTATTGACGGCGGTCGCGCGGGCGCGCAAGTCCGGATTCAAAGTCATCGTCGATTTTATCTTCGGCCTGCCCGGGGAAACCGACGACGACGTGCGCGACACGCTCGAGGTCATGGCGGCGTTGAGCCGGCTCGGAGCCCGCGTCCATCCGCATGTGTTCGCCCCGTTGCCGCAAACCGCCTTCGCCGGGGAGACTCCCGGCGCCATCTCGCCCGAGGTCATCAGGACACTCGCGCTGCTCAATGAACGGGGCGCAACATACGGGGACTGTATCGGACGGCCGGGAATGACCGACTGCGACAGGCCCGCACACGCCGCCTCTTCTGATCTATAATGCCGCATCCCGAATTCCGGAGGAGGATGCTATGCGCGTTCCGTTCATCACGGCAGCTGGGTTGCTGATCGCTTCTGTGTCGCTGGCCTTCGTGGGCACCTCGGCGGGCGCAACGGTCTCGGCCGTTACCAACATGAGATGCGAATACAAGGCAAATCCCGTGGGGATCGACGTCCTGCAGCCACGGTTGAGCTGGCAACTGAGCGCCACGGACCGGGGGGTGGCCCAGAGTGCGTACCAGATCCGCGTGGCTGAGAATGCGGAGGTGCTCTCAGGGACTCCTCTGTGGGATACCGGCAGGATCCAGTCGGACGCTTCCCATCTGGTGGCGTATCGCGGGCCTGCGCTGCAGAGTGGGAAACGCTATTACTGGCAGGTGCGCGCCTGGACGGGCGGCGACCAGCCGGGCCCGTGGAGCGGCGCGGCGTTTTGGGAAATGGGTCTTCTGAACCCCTCGGATTGGAAAGCGTCCTGGATCCAGCCGGCCCTCGAAGAGGATCCCCGTAAGTCCGGCCCCGCGGCGGTATTGCGCAAGGAGTTCGACGTGACCGCGCCGATCCGGGCCGCTCGTGCCTACGTCACTTGCCTCGGGCTCTACGAAATGGAGTTGAACGGTCGCCGGGTCGGGGACCAGCTCTTCACGCCGGGGTGGACGGCATACGATACCCGCCTTCAGTACCAGACCTTCGACATCACCAGCGCCCTGAAGCAGGGCCGAAATGCCATCGGCGTGACGCTCGGCGACGGCTGGTATCGGGGGAACCTTGCGTTCCAGGGACAGCGCAACACCTATGGGGAACAGACTGCGCTCCTGATGCAGATTCAGCTCACGTACGCCGACGGACGCACGGCCGTCGTGACCACGGACGGGAGTTGGAAGGCTGCTACGGGACCCATCCTGGCCTCCGATATCTATAACGGCGAACTGTACGACGCGCGGCTGGAAATACCGGGATGGAGCAGCGCCGGTTTCTCGGACCAAAACTGGCGTCCCGTCCGTGTTGCCGAACCCCCGAAGGCGACGCTGGTCGCTCCCGCGGGCCCGCCAGTCCGGAAAATAGAGGAGATCAAGCCGGTCAGGGTATTCCGAACACCCGCGGGCGAAACCGTCGTCGACATGGGCCAGAACCTCGTCGGATGGGTACGGTTGAGGGTAAACGGGCCCGCCGGAACCAGGGTCACGCTGCGCCACACCGAGGTCCTCGACAAGGCGGGCAACTTCTACACCGAGAACTTGCGCGCGGCCAGGCAGACGGACACCTACGTCCTCAAGGGGGGCGGCACGGAAGTCTTCGAGCCCCACTTCACCTTCCACGGATTCCGCTTTGTGGCGGTGGACGGATTCCCGGGGGATTTGGCGACGGGCGACCTGACCGGCGCGGTCATCCACTCGGACATGCGCCCTACGGGTACGTTTGAGTGTTCGAACGCGCTGATCAACCAGCTCCAGCACAACATCCAGTGGGGGCAGAAAGGCAACTTCCTGGACGTGCCGACGGACTGCCCGCAGCGCGACGAGCGCCTCGGTTGGACGGGCGACGCCCAGGCCTTCGCCCGCACCGCCGCGTTCAATTTTGACGCGGCCGGCTTCTACACAAAGTGGCTGCGGGATCTGGCCGCCGACCAGAAGGCCACCGGAGCCGTCCCGCACGTCATTCCCAACGTCCTCGACCGCAAAAACCCGGAAGCCAGCGCCGCGTCGGCGGGGTGGGCCGATGCGGCCGTGGTCGTCCCGTGGACCGTCTATCTCGTCTACGGCGACACCCGCATCCTCGAACAGCAGTATCCGAGCATGAAGGCCTGGGTCGACTACATGACGCATCGCGCAGGTCCCGGCCTGCTCTGGAACACCGACTTCACTTATGGCGACTGGCTCGCGTTCGCAACGACCCGCTCCGACTACCCTGGGGCGACGACCGACAAGGACCTGGTCTGCCAGGCGTACTTTGCCCGGTCGACGGACCTGTTGCAGCGCACGGCCACGATCCTGGGGAAAACCGACGACGCCAACCGGTATGCCGACCTGCTGGCCAGAATAAAGAAAGTCTTCCTGGACGAGTTCGTGACCTCGAACGGACGTTTGGCGTCCAACACCCAGACCGCCTATGCGCTCGCGCTCGGCTTCGACATTCTCCCGGAAGCGATGCGCGCGGGGGCGGCGCGGCGCTTCGCGGAAAATGTGCGCACCTTCAAGCACCTCACCACCGGATTCCTCGGAACGCCGCTGCTCTGTCAGGTTCTGGCGGACTTCGGGTACTGGGACGAGGCGTTCCTGCTTCTCAACCGCAAGGAATACCCTTCGTGGCTTTACCCGGTCACCCAGGGGGCTACCACTATCTGGGAGCGCTGGGACGGGCAGAAGCCCGACGGGAGCTTCCAGGACAAGGGGATGAACTCCTTCAACCACTATGCCTATGGCGCCATCGGCGAGTGGCTGTACAAGGCCGTGGCCGGCATCGAGATCGACCCGCAGCAGCCCGCGTACAAACACGTCCTCTTCCGCCCACATCCCGGAGGCGGGCTTGATCATGCCAAGGCCACCCTGGAAACAGTCTATGGAACAGTGTCCTCCGACTGGAAGATAGCCGGCGGGCAGTTCACGCTGGCGCTCGAACTGCCGCCCAATACCAGCGCCTCGGTGCGGCTGCCCGGGGCCCGCCTGTCCCAGGTCAGGGAGAGCGGGCGCCCGCTCACGTCGGGCAACGGCCTATCGGACGTCGCGGATGGAGGAGACGCCGTGACCGTGCGGATCAGCTCCGGCAAGTACTTGTTCGAGTACCCCTGGCCAACTCAATAGCGGTCGCAAAACACTTGCTCTTGCGGCGGCCGGGTGCTGCCGCGAGGCTGAAGTGGCGTCGCTTGCTTGCCATCAGGCGTGGCGCCGAGGCGCCGAGCATTTTGGCCGTAGGACAAGAGCGCAAAGCGGCGCCGAGGCGCCGCACTCCAGATTACTCGTAGCGCAGCGCGACGATGGGATCGACTTGCGTGGCGCGGCGGGCGGGAATCACGCTTGCCAGCAAGGCCACGGCGACGAGCACCAGTGTCCCGGCAACAATCGTCAGGGGGTCCTGCGCGCCCACCCCGTACAGGAGCGACCTGACCAGCCGGGTCGTTGCCAGGGCGGCGGGGATCCCGATCACGGCGCCGATGCCCACCAGGAGCGCTGCATCCCTCAAAATCAGCTTCAGCACGGCAGCGCGCTGCGCGCCAAGCGCCACACGGATGCCGATTTCGCGCGTCCTGCGGGCAACCGAATAGGAGATGACGCCGTACAGCCCCACGCCCGCCAGGAGCAGGGCCAGTAGCCCGAAAAAGCCCGACAGCGTGGCGATAAGCCGGTCCTCGAGGATGTTGTCGTCGATCTGCTTCTGCATCGTCCCCGAGCCGGTTACGGGAATCGCCGGGTCGATAGCGGCCACCAGGCGTCTCACCGCCTCGACGGTCTCCGGCGCCTCTCGTGTCGTGCGGAGGCAGACGGTGCGGGAGGCCCAGGTCGCGCGCCAGGTCGGCACGTACGCCATTGGGACGAGCGGGTCTCGCAGGTTGAAGTAGCGCGCGTCCTTGACGACGCCGATCACCTCGTAGGCGCGCGCCGGATCGTATTTCTCCGACAGCGACACGTGCAGCCCGATCGGGTTGCGCCCGCTGAAGAACCGCCGCGCCATGCTTTCGTTGATGATCATGTAGCGCGGGCCCGGCGGCTCCGGGGGTTCGACACCGGGGGTCAACTCTTCCGGCGGCTCGGGATAATAGGTGGGGTTGTCCTGTTCGCGGAAATCGCGGCCGAGCACCAGCGGAATCCCCATGGTCTCGAAAAAGCGGTGCGACACGGCGTTCATGTCGAGATACTTCACGTCGGAAGGCTGAAACTGGTAGCCCTCGACGTTAAAATCCCCGTTCCACTGCATCCCGCCCAGGGGAGTAATGGCCGCGAGGCTGGCGGAAACGACGCCCGGCAGCGCCTCGGCCTGCGTGCGCATCCGGTCGTAGAACTCGCGCAGGCGCTGCCCCTTGTAACCGTTCCGGCTCGGGTCCACCGAGATGACCAGCGTGTTTTCGGGACGGAAGCCGGGGTCGAGGTCGCGGAGCTTGCCGAGGCTGCGGACAAAGAGCCCCGCCGTGATGAGCAGCAGGATCGAGAGCGCGACCTGAAGCACGACCAGCGCATTGCGCAGCGTGAGCCAGGAAGCGCCGCCGGTGCGCGAGATCTCGTCTTTCAGGGCCGCGACGAGGTCGGGTCGGGTTGCGCGCAGCGCAGGGACCAGGCCGAAGAGAACACCGGTGAGGATTGACACGGCAGCCGTAAAGCCGAGCAGGCGCAGGTCCGGGGAAACCGCGATCGCCTCGCGCGCCAATTCCCCTTCGGGGGCGAATCCGAGCAGCGCCTTGACCCCCAAACACGACAGCCCGAGCCCGGCAGCCCCGCCCGCCAGCGCGATGAGGACGCTCTCGCTGAGCAGCTGGCCCGTGAGCCGCGCCCGCGTTGCCCCGACCGCGAGCCGCACCGCCATCTCGCGCCGACGTGCTGCCCCGCGCGCCAGCATCAGGTTGGCCACGTTCGCGCACGCGATCAGGAGCACCAGCCCGACGACCGACATCAGCACGATCAGCGGCTTTTCCAGCCGGCTCCGCATGTAGGAGTACCCGCGGGCACCCGGCTGCAGCCGGATCGGCTCCGCATGGCTGACAAACCGCTGGTCGCGGGTCGTCCGCCGCTCGGTTTCTTCCTGCGCGTGGAGAATGTTGAACAGTTCGACTTCCGCCTGGCTGATACTCGACCCCGGCTTCAGGCGCCCGATCGTCTGGAGCCACCACCAGTGACGGTTGTTCCAGCGTTTGAATGGCTCACCGGAGACCTCGCCGAACATGAGAATCGGGATGAACAGGTGAGGTGCAGCCGTGGGGTCGGCCCCCCGGAACCCGCGGCGTGCAACCCCCACGACGCTGAACGGGTAGCCGTTCAGACGGAACGTGCGTCCGATGACGCGCGGGTCCGAGCCGAACCGCGCCTGCCAGTAGTCGTGGCTCAGGACTGCATATGGCGCCGCGCTCGGGATGCGGTCGTCCTCCGGATTGAGGACGCGGCCCAGTCGAGGCCCGACCCCAAGCACCTCGAAGTAGTTGCCCGACACCATCGCGACCCGCACGATCTCGGGCGGCGTCGACGGGTCCGCTTCGGCCGGCTGCATCCCAACCGGAGTCGAACCGCCGCCGCAGGCCGCCAGCGCGAGACTCCGGCTCCCATCCCGGAACGCGATGTAATCGGGGTAGTTCCACGACGACCTCTCTTGGCCGGCCACAACCCGGTACAGTTCCTGCGGCGACTTCACCGGCAGCCTTCTCAACAGCAGCGTGTCGATGATTGAAAAAATCGCGGTGTTGGCGCCGATGCCGAGGGCAAGCGACAGGATCGCAATCGCCGAGGCGCCCGGCGTCTTCAATACCATACGCACCGAGTAGCGGAAATCGCCCCAGTTCACAACGCCCTCCCATCCTGTTCCGTTGGACGTTCGCCCCGCCTGATTGGCCGAGGACGATTTGACCCGTGGGCCCGGCTTTCCGTGGCAAAGCTGCGGGTTTTCCGTTAGCCTAGCATGCCATGAATCGCCGAGACTTCCTTGCACTTTCCGCCGCTGCGCTACTCCCAGCGAACGCCCGGACGGAACCCGCCGGGGCGCCCAACATGGTATTCATCCTGGCCGACGACCTGGGCTATGGCGACCTCGGCTGCTACGGCCAGAAGAGCATCCGGACGCCCAACCTTGACCGGCTCGCCGCCGAGGGCATGCGATTCACCCAGGCATACGCCGGCAGCACGGTGTGCGCGCCGTCGCGCTGCTGTCTGATGACCGGAATGCACACCGGCCACGCCACCGTGCGGGGCAACAAGAAACCGGAAGTGGGATTGCGTCCAGAGGATGAAACGGTCGCCGCCCTGCTCAAAAGGGCAGGCTATCGCACGGCGCTGTTCGGCAAATGGGGCCTCGGGGGCCCAGACACGGGCAGCGTGCCGAACACCCGCGGGTTCGACCAGTTTTACGGCTACCTCAACCAACAGCACGCTCACAACTACTACCCCGAGCACCTCTGGGACAACCAGGTCGAGACCTTCTTGACCGGGAACTGGTTCGACCAGCGCGGAGAGTATGCCCCCGATCTGTTCACGAACCACGCGCTCGCGTTTCTGAAAGATCCCCCCAGGCAACCGTTCTTCCTGTACCTGGCCTACACGGTGCCGCACGCGGATAACGAACTGGGTCGCCTCAGGGGGAACGGCATGGAAGTGCCCGACGCCTCCCTGTATACGGGGCAGCCCTGGCCGGAACAGGAGAAGAACTTCGCCGCAATGATCAGCCGGATGGATGGAGACATCGGGAAGGTCCTCGACGTGCTCGCGAAAACCGGGCAGGCCGACAAGACTGTGGTGTTCTTTTCCAGCGACAACGGCCCCCACCAGGAAGGCGAACACAACCCGGAGTTTTTCACCAGCAGTGGCCCTCTGAGGGGAATCAAGCGCGACCTGTACGAGGGGGGCATCCGGGTCCCCCTGCTCGCCCGCTGGCCGGGTCAGATTCCGGCGGCCCGGGTGAGCAACGAAGTCGTGGCCTTCTGGGATGTCCTTCCTACCCTGGCCGAACTGGCGGGCGTTCAGCCCAGGGCCGGGCTCGACGGGGCCTCGTTCGCGGACGCGCTGCGCGGCAAACCGCTGCCGGCGCACGCCCCGTTGTACTGGGAGTTCCACGAGCGTGGTTTCGGCCGGGCCGCAAGGCTCGGCAACTGGAAGGGCGTCAGCCTCGACCCGGGGAAGCCAATCGAACTGTACGACCTGGCGACCGACCCGGGAGAAAAGCACGACGTCGCGGCCGGACACCCAGATCTGGTCCGCCAGATCACGGCGCTCCTGGCATCCTGCCGAACCGACTCGGTCGACTTCCCGCTGAAGAAGTAGACCAGCAGTCGGCACCTTACGTGAACTGTCTTCGCGCGAGACGCCGAAAGGGCTGCCGCCGGACGCGGCTCCGCAGTCGCGGACACCTTTTCGTGACGCGCGGGCTTGGGAGGTCTTCAATGCCCTCAGCACCCGCATTCATCATGATTGTCACTCTTGCCCTCGCGACCGCCGTGGCGGGCGCGGAAAAGAAACCGCCCCGTACGCTGTCGTTCCCCTCCAAGGCAGGGGAAATAACCTTCACCCACAGGAAACATGCGAACCGGGAAAAAGGCAACTGCTCGACATGCCACGACAGTCTCTGGCCGAAATCGGCCAGAGTCGCTCCCGAGTCCAGCGCAGGCTGCAAAACCTGTCACCATGCGGACGGCAGGTCGTTCGAGATGAAGGGCAACTGCGCCAGGTGCCATGCGGCGAAATCCGGACAGTGAGCCTTTCGTCGATGTCGGTAAAGCGGAACGCCTGCTGCGCGAGATGGGCGTTCGTTTCTGACCCGCGGGGCGGCCTGCTCCACGATCGCCAACTGAAACGTGGCGCCATGTTTGTGCGTCCAGTTTGCGAGCTGGAACTGCTCCCATTTGCCGTCGGGGAGTTCATAGCTGCGGATCAGGACTTCCCGCGCCGCGAAACGGAGCCCAAAACGTTCGTCCCACCATGCCGCCCCGCTTGTCGTGCCCCAGCTCGGAAAAGTCGCGCGGCGCGCCGAGCGGGCCGAGGCTCGATGCGGAGCGCCAGCTTCCCTTGCTCGGCCGCATAGGATGGCCGTCGCGGTGGATTGTTTGCTGATCGATCCGATGCAGTACACCTCATCTCGGGACGGGCGGGTAGGGGCGGCTCGATCCGGGCGTTGCCGTAAGCCTGGACGTAAGCGATCCTGCTTTCCCGGACGACAGCCAGCGAAGCGCTGGGCGGCGCGCCCGGTTCGGCGAGCACTTCCCGGACAACCCGATCGATTTGCCCGCCCAACTCGTCTGGCGCGGCACCAGGCGGCCGCGCCGGGATGGCAACGGGGCACCACACTAGGGCGGATGACCAATCGAGATCGCATACAGGCCTCCGGCGAACAGTTTGGTGGTCAATCACATAAACACGATAGCGTTCTTTCGTACGCGGATCGACGCGAAGCCACGCGGGGTCAAAAACAAAGAGTGACACTCGGGGCGCCCTCGTGGAACCCCCGCCCTATTTGGTTGCAGGGGCCGACCACACTGTGGGATCTTAAAGGTTCAGACAAAGAGAGGACGCTCGCCATGAAGAACATGCCCCGTCGCCGTTTTCTGGAATTGTCTGCCCTCGGCGGCATCGCCGCCGGTACCGCGCCTGCCATGGCCCGGCAGCAGAAGCAGGCGAAGACTCCGCCGTTCAGGATTTCGCTGGCCCAATGGTCCCTCCACCGCGCCTTGTTCGGCGGAGACCCGGGGGAAATGATGGGCTGGGGGGAGTTCGAGAAGCGGTTGCAGTCCGCCGCCTATCGCAGCCTTCTCGGCGGATCGATGAAGCCGCTCGACTTCGCGGCCACGGCGAGACGGGATTTCGGCATCGATGCGATCGAGTACGTGAATGTCTTCTTCTTCGACCGGGCCAAAGACTCGGCCTTCATGGGGGAACTGAAGAAGCGGGCGGACTCCGAGGGGGTCCGGAGTGTCCTGATCATGTGTGACGGGCTCGGGCAGCTGGGCACTCCCGACGGCAGCTCCCGTGCCAGGGTGGTCGAAAACCACTACCCGTGGGTGGAGGCCGCCGCTTTCCTGGGTTGCCACGCCATCCGGGTCAATGCCGCCAGCGACGAGAAGCTGCCGCCCGCCGAGCAGCAGAAACTCGTAGCCGACGGGCTGAGGCGCCTGGCGGAGTTCGCGGACGCGCGCGGCATCAACGTGCTGGTGGAAAACCACGGCGGCCTGTCCAGCAACGGCAAGTGGCTGACCGGCGTGATGGAACTTGCGGCGCACAAGCGTGTAGGCACGCTCCCCGATTTCGGCAACTTTCAGATCCGGCCGGGGGAGGAGTACGACCGCTACCTGGGAATGCAGGAACTGATGCGCTTCGCCAAGTCGGTCAGCGCGAAAACGTACGACTTCGACGAGAACGGGAACGAAACCACGATCGACGTCCCCCGGGTGATGAAGATCGTGCTTGACGCGGGCTTCCGCGGGTTCGTGGGAATCGAGTACGAGGGGACCAGGCTCAGCGAAGCCGACGGGATACGTGCGACACGGAAGCTGCTGATGCGGGTGCGCGACCAAATGGCCGCCAACTACGCTTGAATCACGGTGATTTCGAGGAGACTGCAATGAACCACACTCTCCAGGACTGACCGCCGTTCCTTCCTGAAACGGGCAGCCGCGGCTGGCGCGGTCGCGCCCGCCTTTGTCCGCAACCTCCTATCGTCCTCGCCCGCGAACCGTGTCCGGCTGGCCAGCTTCGGCGCCGACGGGATGGCATTCTCCACGCTGGACGGCATCGCAACTCATCCCGAGGTCGTGCTGGTTTCCGTGTCCGAAGTGGATTCGACCCGGCTCGACAAGGTCAAGAAGCGTTACCCGGACGCGCGCACTTACGCCGACTGGCGTCGCATGCTCGACAAGGAGCGCAAGAACCTCGATGCGGTCTGTGTCGGCACCCCGGACCACATGCATGCGCCGATGGCAATGCAATCCATGGAGGCCGGGCTGCACGTCTACGTACAGAAACCCCTGACCCACGACATCCACGAAGCCCGGCGCCTCACCGAGGCGGCGCGGACGAAGAAGGTCGTCTCACAGATGGGCATTCAGCGCCACTCGAGCGCCGAGTACAAGACTGCCGTCGAGGTTATCCAGGGCGGCGCCATCGGCAAGGTTAAAGAGGTCCACGCCTGGAGCAACAAGAAGTGGGGCGATCCCGATCCCTTGCCCGACCGCTCCGACCCCGTGCCGCCGTCGCTCGATTGGGACCAGTGGCTGGGAGTCGCCGAATCCCGCCCCTACATAGGCGGCTACTACCACCCGGAGAACTGGCGCAAACGAATCGACTTCGGTACGGCAACCTTCGGGGACATGGGCTGCCATATCTACGATCCTATCTTCGCATCGTTGCGCCTGGGAGCCCCCGTGTCGGTGCGGTCGGAAGGGCCGGCCCCAACCCGGCACAACTGGCCGGTCAACTCGGTCATCCGGTACGTGTTCGCCGGCACCCCCTACACGGAGGGCGACCGCCTGAGCGTCTCCTGGTACGACGGCGACCAGCGGCCGCCCAAGGAAGTGTTCCCGCCGCTGGGAACCGTCAGGATGCCGGAACAAGGCTCGATTTTCATAGGGACCAGCGGCATGCTGCTGCTCGCCCATTTGGCTATGCCGGTACTCCTCCCGCGCGAGAAGTACGAGGGGCACGCGCTCCCCAAAATCGAGACCGACGACCACTACCACCAGTTCGTAGACGCCATCCTCGGGAAGGCCAAGACCTCCGCCGCATTCGACTACGCCGGCCCGCTGACCGAGGCCGTGCTGCTCGGCCCCCTGGCGACCCGGTTCCCGAACACCACCCTGACGTGGGACTCGGCACCGATGCGGTTCGCCAACTCTCCGGAGGCGACCCGGTACGTCCGCCGCAAATACCGCGCGGGCTGGAGAATCAAGGGACTCAGCTGAGCAGTGGGGGAATTATGCCCACGCCGAAACCTCCCGGCAGGCGAGCAACAGGAAAGCCAAAACCGAAAACCCCCGGAACGAATGCGGTCCTCCGGCGGCAACTGCTGAGTCTGCTCGAAGGGGGCGGCGCCCACGCCAACTTCGCGGAGGCGGTCGGGGGATTTCCCCCTGAACTGCGCGGGATCGCGCCTCCGGGTGCACCGCACACCGCGTGGGAGTTGCTGGAACACATACGCATCGCACAGTCGGACATCCTGGAATTCAGCCGGGATCCCAAGTATGTCTCGCCCGAGTGGCCGTCAGGGTACTGGCCGGATGCCCGAGAGCCTGCGGATGACGCCGCCTGGGCGGCAAGCGTCGACGCATTCCTGTCTGATTCTGCTGCGCTGAGGAAACTGGTCGGGAACCCGAGGACTGACCTGTTTGCCCATGTGCAGCACCCCGACGCCGCGGCAGACACGAACCTGCTGCGCGAGGTGCTGCTGGTCGCCGACCACAACGCCTACCACCTGGGGGAACTCGTCTTCCTCCGCAGGATGCTGGGAGCGTGGCCCGCCCGGTAGTGTCGCCCATCTGCAAAACAAGCGCGTCTGGGGCTGAATGTGGCGTGCGCGGCCACCGCAGGTCGAGGTTGCGGGGTCGCATCTCGTCCGGAGCGAGCTACTGCTGGAAGAGATCCCTCGTCGAGAAACGCGCGTCGCTGGTCAGATTGACCCCCAAGCGCCGCAACCCGGCTTCGTCGCCCGGTGTCGGGATGTGGGTGAGGTGCACCTCGCACCCCTGCAGGCTGCGAAGCTGCTCCATCGCCAGCTGTGCGGTCGGATTTGTCGCCGCGCCGATGCTTAGGGCGATGAGCGCCTCGTCGAGGTCCAGGCTCACGGTCTTCTTCCCCATCACCGTTTCCTTCAGCCGGGCGACGCTCTCGATGATGGTGGGCGACAGCAGGTGGATCTGGTCGGGTATGCCGCCCAGCTTCTTGATCGCATTGAGAACCAGCGCCGAGGTGGCGTGCATCAGTGGCGAATTCCGGCCGGTGACGATACTTCCGTCGGGCAGTACGAGCGCAGCCCCGGAAAACACTCCCTCATGCCCCTTGTCCTGACTCCGCGCGCGCGCAGCGGCATCGCGGGCCGGCTCGACAACGCGGCGCATGGCCCAGTCGATGTTCATCTCATTCATCAGCAGTTCGACCCGCTGCACCGTCTCGTCGCTGGCGAAACCCATGGCGTACTCGCAACTGTACCGGAAATAGCGCCGGATGATCTCCTGCCTCGAAGCCTCGCGGACGGCCTCGTCGTCGACGATGGCAAAACCGACGCGGTTGACACCCATTTCGGTGGGCGAGCGGTACACGGAGGCGCAACCGGTGATGCGTTCGAGTATCCGTTTGAGCACCGGGAAAATCTCCACGTCGCGGTTGTAGTTGATGGCGACGGAGCCCGCCGCCTCCAGGTGGAAAGGGTCGATGAGGTTGAAATCGGCGATATCCGCCGTGGCCGCCTCGTAGGCGATGTTGACCGGGTGCTTCAGCGGCAGGTTCCAGATCGGGAAGGTCTCGAACTTGGCATATCCGGATGCAATACCATTGCGGTGGTCATGGTAGAGCTGGGAAAGGCATGTTGCCAGCTTCCCGCTTCCCGGTCCCGGCCCGGTCACTATGACCAGGGGCTTTTTCGTCTCGATGTATTCGTTCGCCCCATACCCCTGGTCGCTCACAATCGTATCGACATCCGTGGGGTAGCCCCGCGTGAACTTGTGAGTGTAGACCCGGATTCCGCGCCGCTCGAGCTTGTTCTTGAAAATGGTGGCGGCGGGCTGATTGTCGAACCGGGTGATCACCACGGCCAGGACCTCCACGCCCCGGTTCCGCAGATCGTCGATGAGCTTCAGCGCATCCACGTCGTAGGTGATCCCGAAATCCGCGCGCAGTTTACGCCTCTCGATGTCCCCCGCATGGATGCAGAGGAGCACGTCGGCGTCGTTTCGCAACTCCCGCAACAGGCTCATCTTCACGTTCGGGTCAAATCCCGGCAGCACGCGCGCGGCGTGGTGGTCGAACAGCAGTTTCCCCCCGAACTCGAGATAGAGTTTGTTGTCGAACCGATGTACCCGCTCCAGGATCGCGGCGGTCTGTTCTTTGAGATAGCGTCCATTGTCGAAACCGAGCCGGTTGTTCATCACTCTCCCGCTGAAGAATATGACAGCCCGGAGTCCCGGGCTTCGTTCCTGGCACCGCTGCCATGCATGCTGCGACGGGGATCGAGTCTAGCACACGCGTGCCCCGGCCGGGTCCAAACCGATCGGGCGCCGAGTTCTGCCTACAACGGTTGATTCTGGAGTGCGGCGGCTCGACGCCGCTTTGGTGGCGGCGCCTCGGTGCCGCCAAAGGCCGAGGTCGCAGGCTCGCATCTCGCACTTCGGCGTGGCGCCGAGGCGCCGGGCATTCCGGCCGTAGGACGAGTGAAAGCGGCGCCGAGGCGCCGCACTCCAGATTACTTCAGTTCGTCCGGATTGAACGTCAACCGTTGGACAGCCTCTGGAGCCCGGACCCACACAGAGCTTTTCCCGTTGCCCCCCCGGAGGCGATTACGGTAGAAATGCACGTTCGATCCTCTTAGGAGTAGCGCGCATGAAATGCCTGCGTATCCCGGTTTCCCGTAACGCCGCCTTTTTCATCGCCTTGCTCTGCGGCATAGGCTCGGTTTCCGCCTACCTGCCCGCCACCGACGCCGAGAACGAGCCCGAGTCGTGTACAAGCATCATGGTCGGGCCACTGGCGTCCTCGGACGGCTCGATCATGACCTGTCACACCTGCGATGGGAACTACCGCACCTGGCTGAACATCGTGCCCCATCGAAAACACCCGGCCGGAGCGAAATCCAGGGTCTACTGGGGGAACCTGCACACCGAGACGCCCTGGGACACGCGAGGCAAGATCCTGAAAGGGGAGATCCCCGAAGCGGATGAAACCTACGCCTACCTGAACGTCGCCTACCCCGCCATGAATGAAAAACAGCTGGGCATCGGGGAAACGACCATCGGCGGGAGGCAGGAACTCGAAAACGACGAGGGGTTGTTTCTCATCGAGGAGCTGGAGCGGATCGCCCTGGAGCGGTGCACCACGGCGCGGGACGCGATCCGGCTAATCGGGGGGCTCGTCAAGGAGTATGGCTACGGCGACAGCGGCGAGTGCATCACGATCGCGGACAAGAAAGAAGTCTGGCACCTCGAGATTTTCGGGGCCGGCCCGGCGGAAAAAGGGGCCGTCTGGGCGGCGGTCCGCATCCCCGACGACCACGTCGGCGTTTCCGCGAACCGGCCGAGAATCAGCGAGCTGAAGCTGGACCAGCCCGATCGCTACCTGGCTTCGGACAACGTCTTCAAGGTTGCCGAGGACATGGGGTGGTGGGACCCCAAGAAGGGCGAGCCATTCAAGTTCTGGAAAGCCTATAGCGGACGCACCCCCTTCGCCGAACGCGAGTTCTTCATCCTGAGCACGCTCGCCCCGTACCTGAACCTGCGCAAGGATGCGGAGGAACTCCCCTTTTCGGTCAAACCGGTCAGGAAGCTTTCGGTTCGCGACGTGATGAAGTTTTACCGGGAAACGTACGAAGGTACCGAATCCGACATGACGAAAAACCTGATGGTGCCCAGGGCGCGCAAGCGCGGAGAACCGGAACCCAAAGATGAGAAGCCGGAAATGGTGAAGAGCGCGGTGGCCAGCGCCTGGATGAGCAGCGACCTCATCACGCTCCTGAACACCCTCAAGCCCGGCACGGTCGAGCGACAGCGGACCATCGCGATTGCAGGCTGTTCCTACTCTCAGATCGTGCAGATCCGCCCCTGGCTGCCGGACGAAATCGGGGGCATCGCGTGGTTTTCGTTCGACAACCCAGCCCAGAGCCCGCGGTTCCCGATTTTCGCCGGCGTCCTCTCTCTGCCGCAGAGCTTCGAGATCGATGGCCAGCAGCGGTTTCGGGCGGACGCCGCGATCTGGTCGTTCCGCATGGCCAACCGGCTGGCGACGGTCCGGTGGGGCGAAAGCCGCAAGCTGATCGAGGAGGGGGTCGCGGAGTTCGAGAACCGGGCATTCCAGGAACTCCCCGCCATCGACAAGATCGCGCTGGAGATCTATCAGGGCGACAGTGCAGGATCCGCCACCGGCGGCAGCGACGGCGCGGACTCGAAACCCTCACGCTGCAGGGAGTTTCTGACCAAGTACACGAACGATTTCGCCCGCGCCGCCATGGACAAGTGGTCCGAGCTCGGCAACACCCTTTGGGGCACCCTCGCCCGCCCGTACTAGCTTCCGGCGAGCCGCGGCCGCCGCAGGACTTTGGCTTGTGTCGATTCTGCTCGGTGTATCAAGCGCGTGCCTGGCCGGCCTCCTCTGGGAACGCATCGCCCTGGATCGTCGTCTGAAGCGGGTCCCGTTGCGCATCTGTATCACGGGCACCCGCGGCAAATCGAGCGTCGCCCGCATGCTCGCCTCCGTGCTGCGTCGCAGCGGCCGCACGGTCCTGGCAAAGACAACGGGGTCGGAGGCGCGGTACGTCCTGCCCGACGGCGACGAGCGGGACGTGCCCCGCAGGGGCGCGGTGTCGATCCTCGAACAGAAGAGGCTGGTGACACTGGCGGCCCGGCTGCGTGCCGATTGCCTGGTCGCCGAGATCATGAGCCTCAGGCCCGAGGCACACCGGGTGGAAGCACAATTGCTCTTGCGCCCGCACATCCTCGCCGTCACCAACGTGCGCCCGGATCACACCGACGTCATGGGGGAGAGCAGGGCGGACATCGCGACAGTGCTCGCTTCGACGGTCTGCCGCGGTACCGCGGTCTTTCTGACGGAGGACGCGCCTCGCGGTCCATTTCTTGCGCGCGTTCGCCGGCACGCGGGCCGACTGCTCGACGTCCCCCCGGGTGCGGCTGCGGAACTGTGCTCGGCGGCACCCGAACTGGGCCGGGCGGAATTCGCCGAAAACCTCGATCTCGTGTGCGCGATCGCCCGGCACCTGGGCATTCCGGACGAGACCATTCTCGCAGGGATGAGGGAAACCCGGCACGATGCCGGACGTCTCCGGATCTCCCTGTACCGGGCGCCGGATTCCCCCCGTATCGTCTATCTCGTGAACGCCTTCGCCGCAAACGACCCCGAATCGACGTCGCGCGTGCTCTCGAAGGTGAAGCACCTGCTCCCCGCCGCGGCCGGCAACGTCATAGGGGTACTGAATCTGCGCGACGACAGGGTCCCCAGAACCCTGCAATGGGTGAACGCATTGAACGGCCCAGCCGCGGGCTGGTTCAGCAGGATCTTCCTGGCCGGGACGTACCCGCCGGCGATCACCCGTCGACTCCCCTCGGCCGTTCCCCTCGAGCATCGTCCGCCGCAGGAGATGACCAACGCGGTCCTTTCCTCTATGGAAGACCGGGACGGAGTCGTTTTCGGGTTCGGCAACTTCTCGGGCGCTGGGCAACTCCTGTCCGCGCACTGGGCGGAGGTGGGCAAGGACTATGGGTTATGAGATCTCGTTCCTGGCCCTGCTGCTGGCGCTCGCTCACATCAGCCTGACCGGGCTCAGCCCGGGCGGCATCATAGTCCCGAGCTACGTGGTGTTGTTCCTCCATCACCCCCAGCGACTCGTGGGAACCGTCGCGGCCGCGCTCCTGACGCTGCTGTGCTACAGGATCGCCGCGCGGTACCTGATCCTCTACGGGAGGAGGAAGTTCGTCTTCATGATTCTCACGGCGGCGTTGTGGACCTTCGCCTGGCTCAGCCTTTTCCCTGCGCTGTTGGCCGGCGCGACGGAGTTTCGGGTCATCGGCTGGATCATCCCGGGACTCATTGCGCATGCCAGCGAGAAACAGGGGATCCTCGCGACGACCGCCTCCCTGGCCACCGTCACGGTTCTGGCGTATATCCTGGGAAGAATGCTTCACCTCGTGGCGTAGCGGGCAAGGCAATGACGGGAAAGATACACGGGCGGGTGATCGTGGCGGGCATCGCGAGCCTTGCTGCGTACCTGGCTCTGGTTCCCCGCATGGATGCGCTTCTGCCGGCCTATTCTGCTGCGATGCGTGGAGCGGCAGAGATGATGCGGACAGGGTTGCAGCTGGTTGCGGCGCGGCGGTACGCACCCGGGATTCCCGTCGATCCCGCGATCGATCCGAATCGGACCGGTCTGGTAGGGCCGGAAGAGTCCGAACTCATGACCACCCTCGGAGACCTCGAGGCGAAAAGGACGACCACTAATCCGAACATGGCAGGGTTGATCGTTCACCTGCTCAAACAGGCCAGGGTCTCGCGGGGACAGACGATCGGGGTGGCGTGTTCAGGGTCGTTCCCCGCCCTGATGCTCGCGGCGGTCGCCGCCGCCCGGTCCATCGGGGTCCGTCCCGTCGTGATCCTGTCGCTGGGCGCGTCGTCGTACGGGGCAACCAGCGCCCAGTTCAACCTGCTGGATATCTATGATGTCTTGGCAGGCGGAGGGATCTGCAGCGAACCGCCCGCGGCCGTCTCGCTCGGCGGCGAGAAGGACATCGGGCTCGATTTCGAAACCGAACTCCGGAACAACCTGGTCAAGCGCATCCACGCCAGCGGGATTGCGTTCATCCACGAACCCGACCTCCAGGCGAATGTCGCCCGGCGCATCGCCGTGTACGAGGAGGCATCGGGGGGAAAAATCGCGGCCTTGATCAACTGCGGGGGGAGCTACTCCAGCCTCGGGACCAGCGCCGCTGCCCTAGACCTGGCCCCGGGACTTCTCACCGGCGTCGCGGCTCCGCCCCGGGGACAGCGCGGGCTCGTGCACGAGATGGCATCGCGCGGCGTCCCGGTAATCCATCTCCTCCACATCAAGGGGTTGACCCTGCGCTACGGTCTTCCCTGGGACCCGATGCCGCTGCCCGAACCCGAGGCCTTCCCCTTCCTCGGCCCATCGACTCCAAACGGCGCCTTCTTCTGGCTCGTGTCGCTCGGATACCTGTCCCTCCTGGCTTTGCTGGTGGCGTGGCCCGGGGTGCGCGGGGAACGCACCGATTTTCGTTGATCGGTGGGGGACAGTTCATTAAGTTGGCGTCAAAGCGGCGCTTGAGATTCTTCGAGTCCTGGTGAAGCCTTGTCAAGGACTCGGAAAATCGCAAGGCCCGAGGGAGTCGAACATGAAGCGCTTGAAATTGCCCTGCATCGCACTGCTGCTCATTCTGCCGTGTCTTTCAGCTCCGGAGACCGCCGCTGCGGAGAAGGCCGGGCTCCCCGTGCTGGTGACCTCGTGCGGGCAGAGCCCTGGGCCGGTCAAGCTGAAGGTGTTCATCGGCAAGTTGAAGCTGGATTACGCCTACGAGCTGAAGGCCACCGCCGCGGACCTGCTCGCGAAAAAGAAACAGGGGGCACCGTATCAGTCCCTGATTATCGTCACCGGGGCGAGTCTCAAAGGAATGGGGGCCGCCGGGGTCTCCATCAACGACGAAATCGACCGGACAAGGGCGCTGATCGCCGAGGCGAAGAAGCAGAACATCAAGGTCATTGGGGCGCACATCGAAGGCATGGCCCGACGCGCCCAGGGCGCCTCGTCGGGGGACAACTCCGATGAGATGTCGATCGACGCGGTCTGCCCTCAGTCGTCTTTGCTCATCGTCCGCAAGGACGGGGACGAGGACGGCCGCTTTACGACGATTTCCAGGAACAGAAAGATCCCGATGATTCTCTTCGAGAAGAACATGGAACTGGAAGGAGTCCTCCAGAACCTCTTCTCGAAATGAGGTCCACCGCCCAATGAGCATGTTCGCGTACGCCGGCATCGTTCTCGGCGTGATGGTGACGGTCTACCTGCTGGCCCGGCTTGTGACCGCGTCCACGGAGGTGTCAATGCTGGCCGCCGCGGTCGCGGGTGGGCTGGCCGGGGGATTCGGGATACCGCTCCGGCAGCTGGCCGAGGGAGCCGTCACCTATCTCGACATCAACCTTATCTTCATCACCGCCACCCTCTTTATGGCGATTCTGAAAGAATCGGGGGGCGTGGCTTTTGCGGTACGGGCGATCCTCGGCCGGTTCCACCAGAACCGTCCGCTGCTCCTGATATTCCTCAGTGTCCTGCTTCTTGTCCCGGGGGCGCTGACCGGGGCCGGAAGTGTAACCGTGCTAATCACGGGCGGCATGGTGGCGACCGTGCTCCACTACATGGGGATTGCACGCGTCAAGGCCGCCGCCATCGTTTTCATCAACGCCGGCTTGAGCGCCGCAGCTCCGCCGGTGAGCCTGTGGGCCATGCTCACCGCGGCCGGGGTGAACATGCCCTACGTCGGCTTCTTCTGGCCCCTGCTGGCGCCGTGCGTCATCGGGGCGGTGGCGACCAGCTTCATCCTGGGATGGAAGGGGGCCAAGCCCGACCTGGCCAAAGCCCTGGAGGAACTTCCGGTCCCCCCCGATAAAATGGGGTGGCTCCGGATTGCAGCGCCCTTCTTCGTATTTGGCGCGCTGGTCCTGGCCGGGCGCAGCTGGCCACACTCCACGCCGGTCGTCGGCCTCCCCCTGATGTTCCTCTGCGCGGCGGCCGTGTCCTTTGTCCTATCGCCGGTGAAACTCGACTTGCCGAGCATTTCCGAACGGACCGTGGCTCAGCTGCTGCCGCTGATCGCCACCCTTACCTGCGCCGGCATACTCGTCCAGATCATGACCTTGACGGGCGTGCGGGGGATGCTTGCGGTGACGGCGGTAACGCTGCCGGTAGCCGCCGTCCTGGCCACCCTGTTTCTCGTTCTTCCCGTCTCGGAGGCGGTGCTGATGTATGCGGCAGCTCCCGTCCTCGGTGTGCCGCTGGTGCTGCTTTTCAACACCATGGGGCTGAATCCGATTGTCGCGCTGGCCGGGATGAGCCTGATGTGGCCGCTGGGCGACGCCCTGCCGCCGACGGCGATCATCGGCAGGCTTTCCGTCGAGGCCGTCGGATACCGGGATTCCTATGCGGCATTCCTGAGATGCTGCGTGCTCCCGGCTGTCATCATTATCGTGATGGGAACCCTGATGGTCGTCTACAGCAAGCAGCTCTCGTTCCTGACGGGACTGTAGCGGCCGGGAGATCTGAAATGAACATCGCGAGCGCGATCATCACGACGTTCTACTACGCGTTGACCGCCTGGGTGACGGTGATTCTCGTCCGCAACTTTGTCAAGTGCAGGCGCTGGGACCAGGAACTGCTCTACGTTGTCGTGCTTCTCCCGTTCCTGTTGCGGTTGTTACGCCTGAAGTGAGGGCTCACGTGAACGAAGGGACGATGAGGATCCGCAAGGCTGTTTTCGCGGCTCTCGGGCTGGCGGCGCTCGCAGGCTCGGGAATCAGCTTCTACCGTAGCCGGCACCTGGCGGAACCCGTGGTGCTGGGGCCGGGGGTGACCGGGGTGAAAAGACTCAGCGAGTACTACCACGGTCTCGCCGGCACGGCCAACGACTGCAACCTGTACTTCCTCGAAGGACGGGAACGCGGGGCGACGATGGTCGTCCTGGGCGGCACGCACCCCGAAGAACCCGCCGGCCGACTCGCGGCGTGGCTCCTGGTGGAAAACGCGACGGTGGAGCGGGGCCGGCTGATCGTCGCACTGAGCGCGAATCGCAGCGCCTCGACGTCGACGCGCCCAAGCGGCGCCTATCCCCCCGGGTTCACAATCAGAACCGATTGGGGGGAACAGAGGTTCAGAATGGGCGACCGCTGGTCCAACCCGCTGGACCAGTGGCCCGATCCCGAAGTCTACATCCACTACCCGAGCGGGCAGAGCCTCGCCTACTGCGACATCAGGAACCTGAATCGCGCCTGGCCGGGCCGGCCCGACGGCACTCTCACGGAGAAGACCTGCTACGGTTTCATGCAGCTGATCCGCACGGAGCACGCGGACCTGTTCGTAGACCTGCACGAGGCCGAACTTCAGTACCCGGTCATCAGCACGATCGTCGCGCACGATAAGGGGCAGGAACTGGGCATGATGGTCTCGATGATGCTCACCGACACCGAGGGGTTCAAGATCGGGATGGAATTTTCCCCCAAGAACCTGCACGGACTTTCACACCGTGAGGTGGGGGATCATTCGGACGCGATTTCGCTGCTGTTCGAGGCGCCGGAACCGTTCCTGGACGCGACCCGCGGCAGGACGACGGAAGAGCTTCTCCTGACCGGCAAGGACGAGTTCGTGATGAAGGCCGGCAGGCACGGGTTGCTGTTCGAGAAGATCGACGAAAACGGGTGGCCCATCGATCTGCGTGTCGGACGGCACACCTCGTCCCTCCTGCAGACCATGGCCAGTTGGACGGATGAGCATCCCGACCACGGGATCGTCTGCTCCGGCGTGCCCCGCTATGGCGAGGTAGAGGCCCGAGGGGTCGGCCGGTACCTGCGCGATCCCTCCCGTTCCACCCTGGATCGGCTGTCTTACGAATAGCCTACCGTAGCTAACGATAGAGCCGGACTTCCACGATCGCACTGACCACCTGTTCCGGCTCAAAGGGCTTCCCGATGTGCATTTGAAAGCCCGCCGTCATCGCTCTCTGCCTGTCCTCCGGTCTGTTGTGGGCCGTCAGGGCTATGGCAGGGATTCGCCCACCCCGTTCGGGTTCCAACCGCCTCACGTTCTCGATCAGCCAGTACCCGTCCCGGTCCGGCATCCCGATGTCGGAAACAATCACGTCCGGCCGATATTCCCCTATGGCTTTGAGTGCCTCGGGTGCGGTACCGCAGGGATACACCAAAGCGCCGCGGGCCTCCAGGACGAAGGCCACGAGCGCCCGGCAGTCCTCCTGGTCGTCCACGACAAGGACACGCAATCCGGCGAGAGAAGTCAAAGACATGTCGGTCTGCGAAGGGGGGGGCGGTCCGGTCCAGATTTCGGAACAACGGGATACGATTCTACGAGGTCTTGCGGAATCTTTCAAAAGGTTTTTCGTCCCCACCGGGCGAGAAACCCCAATGTCGCCCTCCAGCCGGTCGTCTCGAGTCCACCAGAGTAAAATTTCCCATTAAGACGTTTCTCACATGTTCCGAAGAGAAGAGTAGATAACAGAATCCTGAAGGAATTGTGGGGAGGTGTTGCACCATGGGCGGGCGCCAGCCGGTCGACTCCAGTGAGAACAACGGCCTGTGGGACTGGAACCTCGAAACTAACCGCGTGTTTTTCTCGCCGCGTTGGCTGTCCATGCTGGGGTGCGAGCAACAGGAAGTCGGGAACTCGCCGGAGGAGTGGCTGCAGCGCATCCATCCCGAAGACCGCAAGCAGGTCCAGGCGTGGGTCGAAGCGCACCTGGCAGGGGGCCCTGCAGAGCTGGAGAGTCACCATCGGATGCGGCACAAGGATGGGAGTTACCGGTGGATGTCGTGCCGCGGTCTGACGTTGTGGGATGAAAAAGGCCGGGCGGTCCGGCTCTCCGGTTCGCATGTGGACATCACCGCCGAAAAAGTATCGGATCCGCTGACGGGGCTCCCGAACCGTTTCCTGCTTCTGGATCGCCTGTCCAATTCCATTCAGCGAGCCAAGCGGCACGGCGAGTTCTACTTCGCGCTCCTCCTGCTGAATGTGGACCGATTCAAGACGGTCATAGAGCGGCTTGGGGCCCGTGGCGCCGATCAGTTGCTGATCGCGACCGCGCGGCGCCTCGAGACCTGCCTCAGGGCCGGGGACACCGTAGCGCGCCTGGGCGGCGATCACATGCTGGCGCGCGTCGGGGGGGACGAATTCACGATCCTGCTCGACGGCCTGAACCAGGTCGGCGATGCCAAGACGGTAGCCGAACGCCTGCTCCAGGAGATTGCGGCGCCGTTCCACATCGCGGGACGCGAGGTGTTTCTCACCGCGAGCGTAGGGATAGCCTTGAGCGCCACAGGATACAGCGACCCCGAGGAGATCCTGCGCGACGCCGACACCGCGATGTACCGAGCCAAGTCGCTGGGCAAGGCGCGCTGCGAAGTGTTCGACACCGCGATCCTCAAAGAGGTCGAAAACCATCGGCAGCTGGAGATCGATCTGCGGCAGGCGGTGGCACGAAACGAATTCGTGCTCGCCTACCAGCCCATTATTTCGTTAGCCACCAAGCGGATTGCAGGATTTGAAGCCCTGGTCCGCTGGAATCACCCGGCGCGGGGCCTGGTGTCGCCTCTGGACTTCATCCCGGCCGCCGAGCAGACCGGCGTGATCGTGCCGCTCGGCCGCTGGGTGTTGGCCGAAGCTTGCCGCCAGACCAGGGAGTGGCAGGAGAAGTTTCCGGAGCTGTGGATTTCGGTAAACCTCTCGGGGGTACAGTTCCTTCAGCCGTCGTTCGCCCGGGACATAGAGGACACCCTGAAGGCGGCCGGACTCCCGCCTCGCTCTCTGATCCTCGAACTGACCGAGAGCTCGATCATGCAGAATCCCGAAGCCGTCAGCAGCATGCTTATGCGGCTGCGGGTGCTGGGGGTGCAGATCGCCATCGACGATTTCGGCACCGGATACTCCTCGCTCAGCTATCTCCGGCAATTCCCGTTGGACTACCTGAAGGTCGACCACACCTTCTTGCGAAGTGCCGAAACCAGCCGGGACACGGCGGAAGTCGTGCGCACCGTGGCAAACCTGTCCCACCAGCTCGGGTTGCGCGTGATCGCGGAGGGGATCGAGAACGCGGGACAGCTGAGCTTCATAGAGTCGCTCAACTGCGAATACGGGCAGGGCTTTCTGTTCGCGAAACCGGTCGCCAGCGATCGGGCCGCGACCCTGCTGGAGGCCGGGCTCACGGCGCTCTCCGAGGATTCAGGCAAAACGGAAGGTCCAGCCGCGGCACCGGCCTCGGACGAGCGTCCGCCCAAACCCGGCAGGTCCTGGAAGAAGTTCCGCGGAATCGCTTCCGCTTGCCTGGCGCTGACGGCGTTCCTGTTGATTTCGGGATACCTCTCTACTCGGTCCCGGCCAGCCCCGCCGGCGCCCGCGGCAGCCCCCAGCCGACCGCCCACGGCAGCCCCCAGCCGACAGCCCGCGGCAGCCCCCAGCCGACCGCCCGCGGCAGCCCCCAGCCGACCGCCCGCGGCAGCCGCCCTTGCACCCACTGCACTGGCGGCCAAGGTCGACGCTGCACCCGCCGCGCGCAACGCGGCCCCCGCTGCAAGGTTGGAGAAACCGATCGCAGAGACGCCCAGCCCCACACCCACGCTTACGTTTCCGGTTATCCACAACCACGTGTTCGGCAGCTGCCGGGGGACTCTGCAGGTCGCCGCGGATGCGGTTTCCTTCTTTTCCGAGAAGGAGAAGGACAGCTTCCGCCTCGAGCAGGGGTCCTATTCGGTCCTGATCGCCGAGGATCAGTTGACGCTCAAATCGCAGTCCAAGACCTACAATTTCAAGTCGGCGATCGCGCGCGGAAAAAGTGAAAACTCTGCGGAGTTGGCTCACATCGCCCGCAGCATCTCCGCCGTGCACTCGCAGGCGGGCAGCGGCGGCCCGGTGCGGCCCCGGGATCCGGCTCAGCCTGCCGAATCAGCCGTCGGTCCTCCACCATAGCTCATCCCGCGACAACCGGACTGCCGTTCATCGGTCTTGACACTGACTGGCGGCCGCGCCCGAGCTTTCGAGCTTATCCCTGAGTTCGCCGGGAATCGGCAGCTTGGACTCGTTGGCAAAATCGAACAGCACGATGATGTCGCGCGCCTCCGCGGCAACAACCCCTTTGTCGTCCACGACCGTGTGGGCTATCCGGAAGCTGGTATTCTTGACCAGGTCGACCTTGGAGTAGACCGTGACCTGTCCGGGATAATAGAGTGGCCTGCGGAACTGGCAACTCAGGGAAGCCAGTATGGGCCCGATCCCGGTCCCTGTTTGAAGCTGCATCAATCCGACGCTTTCCAGATAGTTGACCCTCGCAGTCTGGATGTACCTGATGATGGCGACGTTGTTGACGTGCCCGAACGAATCGATTTCGCTCCAGTCGATGCGAAGGTCCAGTCTTGTCGCGTAGTCGTCCATCGAACGTGCCTCCGGGGGAGCGATCATAATCCGGACCCGAAGCCGCGCGCGCTGAAAATATGCGTCGATGCAGCGTTGGGCCTCGCGTGCGTCTCAGGTTTCACTCTCGGGGGGTCGGATGGTGGCGGCGAGGGCGCCCAGAAGGCCGCCGGTGGCGTTGCACAAGACGTCCGTCATGGAGGAAGAACGGCTGGGGAGGAAGACCTGAACGAGCTCGATGACCAGGCTGATGCAGGCAGAGAACACGACCGCGTGCAGGGCGTTCAGCAGCCGTCGGCCGGGTCGGGCCCGGTCGCGGTACAGGTAGTAAAAAAATCCGAACGGGACAAAACCGGCGAGGTTCACCACGATGTCCTCGACGTGCGAGACGCCCGTGCTCCAGTCGTCCCATGGCAGCATGAGGATCTCCTTGGCCGGAGCCCGGTAGACTTCCGGGATCGTCAGCGGCCTGCCCGCCGGGGAGCTGTCGTGCACCGTTCTGCCGCGTCCTTCGCTGAAGAGGTAGAGGCCCGCGATCGACGGGTCAGAGGCGAGTTCCTTTCCCCGGTACTGCTTCCAGAGCAGGGTGTGCCCCGTAATTTCCTGCGCGGTCAGGGCGCGCGCGAAGAAGGCGACTCCGAACAACTTCCCCCTCCAGCCGGTGACGCCCGCGGCGCCGGTACCCAGGCACAGTTCTCCGCGAAGGCTGTCGGGGGGCAGGATCCAACCGGGGTAGGCGCGGACCAGGGCGCCGTCCGCGTAGAGACGCGTTCCATCGGCTCCTGACGTCACGGCGAGCACCCGGCGCGCGCCCTTGTACAATTGCGCGCTCCCGCCCATCTCGCGACGGCCGCGTCCTCCGCTCGAGTTCGGCACCACGCTGCGGACCAGGAAACCGGTGCGCCACTGCGCGATTATGAGGATTTCCGGGAAACGCCCGTCGTAGAGCGACAGAAACGAACCGAGGTTCCGGGACGGTTCCTCCTCGGGCTCCAGGTGCAGCTCGAAGGTCACGCCGCCCGCGGCGCTCAGGTCGAAAGCGCGTTCGCCCCGCAGGAGCGCATGCCTGGCCAGCGAGATCCCGGGCCCCGGGGACAACCACTCCACGCCGTTGCCCGCCACGAATTCGAAGGGCCACCAGCCGGCGACCGCGTAACCGGCGCAAATGAGGATGCAAACCACCGCCAGACGTGTCCGATCGAGGCGCGATAGGATATTCACCGCAGAAGCTTGCCACGAATGGACCGGAAACAGGCAAGTTTTTGTGGGGGTCGGCCCCGGCCTGCGGCACGCTGCCGATTTTGACGGTTTCACGCGGATTAACTGATGTAACTTACTGGGCTAATCGGAGGTGATTATGAAGCGGAGAGAGTTTCTGATCGCGGCGGGAGCGGCGACCGTGGCGGGCGGAGGACTGACGGGCCGCGGCGAGGCTGCAGAGAAGAGCCACCCCTTCGCCTTGGGGATGGCTTCGTATACGTTCCGGGAGTTCCCCACGGACAAGGCAATCGAGATGACGGTGCGATTGGGCCTCAAGAAGATCGCCTTCAAGGATTTTCACCTGAAGCTCGACAGCACCCCGGACCTGATCTCGGCCACTGTCGCCAAGGTGAAGGCCGCAGGACTCGACCTTTACGGCGGCGGCGTGATTTACATGAGGAACGAAGCGGAAGTGAACAACGCGTTCGAGTACGCAAAGCGGGCGGGGATGCGCATCATCATCGGCGTCCCCAATCACGACCTGCTTCCGCTGGTCAACCGCAAGGTCCAGGAATACGACATCCGGGTCGCGATCCACAATCACGGCCCGGGGGACAAAGTCTACCCGACGCCGCAGAGCGCCCATGAGAAGATAGCGTCGCTGGACCGGCGGCTCGGGCTGTGCATCGACGTCGGCCACACGATGCGCTCCGGCATCGACCCCTCGGAGCCCGCACTGAAGTACGCCGACCGCCTGATGGACGTCCACATCAAGGACTGCACAGCAGCCAGGGCCGAGGGAGAGACGGTCGAGATCGGCCGCGGGGTCATCGACATACCGAAATTCCTCCGCACCCTGCAGAAGATCAACTACTCGGGGTCTGTGTCGCTGGAGTACGAGAAGGATGCCAAGGACCCCCTGCCGGGGGCAGCCGAATCCATAGGATACCTGCGCGGCGTCCTGCGCACCCTGTGAGCGTCAAAGCAGCCCGGGATAGGGGGCAATATGCGTCAGCGCATGGCGATCTCCTCCTTGTGGGCCCAGGCCGCGCTGCTGACCTTCGTTATCGGCTTCGCGATCCTGGGGTATCTGGCCTACCGAGTCCAATGGGATTACCCGCCGGTTCCTACCCAGGTACGGCTGACCGGCGGGACCACGGTCTTCACCGGCGCGGACATCATGGCCGGTCAGCACCTGTTCCAGAAATACGGACTCATGCAGTTCGGCTCCATCTTCGGCCACGGCGCCTACCTGGGACCCGACTTCACGGCCCAGTACCTGCACCGTGCTGCGGTAGCGATGCTTCACCACCTCGCGGCCGGAGATCCACCCGGACCCGAGGTGCGCGCCCGGGTTGAGCGCGAGCTCAAGGCGAACCGGTACGACCCGCTGAGCGGGGCTCTCGAATACACCGAGGCGCAGGCGGTGGCATTCGGCGAACTGACGGCATTCTACGGCGATTTCTTCGGCGACGCGTCGCGCCAGACCGGTCCGACGCGCGTTCAGCATCGTCGACCCGCAGGACGTCAGGCGGCTGACCGCCTACTTCGCCTGGTCGGCCTGGGTTGCGACGGCACGACGGCCCGGGCTACCCTACTCCTATACGAACAACTGGCCGCCGGAGCCGCTGGCCGGCAACGCGCCCGACGGCCGACGCGTTCCTCTGGAGCGTCCTGAGCCTGATCACCCTGCTCGGCGGCACCGGCGCCGTCCTGTTCGTCGTCGGGCGCTACGACCTGCTGGGCTGGCATCGCGCCGACGAGGAGGAGCCGGGCCGCAGCATCGCTTTCCGGCCGCCGGAGGAGGTCCGCCTGACCCCGTCACAGCGGGCCACGGCCTGGTACTTCCTGGTGATCGCCGGGCTGTTCCTGCTGCAGGGGCTGCTTGGCGGCGTCAACGCCCACTACCACGTCGAACCGAGCGGTTTCTACGGCGTCGACATCGGCCGCTGGCTGCCGTACAACCTGTCGCGCATGTGGCACCTGCAGCTGGCGCTGTTCTTCGTCGCCGCCAGCTTCCTGGCCATGGGAATCTTCATCGCCCCGATGATCGCCCGCCGCGAGCCGAAGCACCAGGACAAGCTTGCGCATCGCCCTGTTCGGCGCAGTGGTCGTGGTCGTCGTCGGGAGCCTGCTGGGCGAGGCTGCCAGCCTCAAGGACTACATCCCCACCGCGGCCCTTGGTTCTGGATCGGCGCCCAGGGCTGGGAGTACCTCGATCTCGGGCGGCTCTGGCAGATCCTGCTGATGGTCGGCATGGTCTTCTGGGTCGTGATCCTCGTGCGCGGACTGTGGCATCGGCTGGCCGGCGAACACCCGGGCAATCTGCCTTACCTGTTCCTCTACAGCGCGCTCTCGATCCCGCTCTTCTATGCCGTGGGCATGGCCTTCGGCAAGAACGCCAACTTCGCCGTGATGGACTTCTGGCGGTTCTGGGTCGTTCACCTCTGGGTCGAGGATTTCCTGGAACTGTTCACCACCATCATGGTGGCGTACATCTTCGTGCTGCTGGGCGTCGTTCGCCCGCCACGGCCACGCGAGTCGTCTATCTCGACATCATCCTCTATTCCATCGGCGGCGTGATCGGCACGATGCACCACCTGTACTTCAGCGGCGCCCCGGCCATTCACATGGCATTGGGGGCGTTCTTCTCCGCCATGGAAGTGATCCCGCTGGTGCTGCTGACCTTCGAGGCCTGGCGCTTCATGCGGCTGGGCGGCCAGCCGCACCGGCAGCTCCGTCCTCGGGACACCGTCGCAGCCGACTTCCCGCACAAGTGGGCCGTGATGTTCCTGATCGCCGTCGGCTTCTGGAACTTCTTCGGGGCCGGGGTGTTCGGCTTCCTCATCAACCTGCCCATCGTGAGCTACTACGAGATCGGCACCGCGTTCACCGCCAATCACGCCCACGGGGCGATGATGGGCGTGTACGGCATGTTGGCCATCGGCTTCTTCATGTTCGTCGCCCGATACTTCATCCCGCCCGACCGGCGCAGCGAGCGGGCCATGAAGGTCTCGTTCTGGAGCCTGAACATCGGCCTGGCCTTGATGGTGCTCGTCAACCTGATTCCGCTCGGGCGCGCTGCAACTCTACGACAGCTTCTCAGAACGGCTACTGGCACGCCCGCGAGCCGGAGTTCTTCCAGCAGCCGGAGGTGCGGCTGATCGAGTGGCTGCGCATGCCCGGCGACGTGCTGTTCATCGTCGGCGGGATCCTGCCGGTCGTTTACCTGGCGGTGAGGATGTTCCGGCAACCGCAAGCGGCGCGAACCGGTGGAGGAGCCCGAGCGGTTGACTGCCGGTTGATCCGGCGAGGCGCCTGGTGTTTCGGCTCTCGGGCGTTTGCGGCAAGCGGCGCCGAGGCGCCGCACTCCAGGGTCAGAACGACAGCAGGCACTGCCAGGCATACATGTTGGCGAGCGCGTCGGTGCTTTGCCAGATGCGGCGAACGATGGTCTTCGTCTCCCTGGATGGGGGGGAGCGTGCGCACCTTCTCCTCCCAGGGGATGCAGACGCCGGCCGCCTGAGAGTGACGCTCCGGGCGGCAGACAGCGTCGCCCGGGAGCGGCGCGGGTGCGCTCCATTCGGTCGGTGCCGACGAGTAGACGCCGTACTCGCGGACGGCTTCGGTCAGGGCGCGCAGGTTGTCCGGATTGGTGTCGTTCTGCATTATGGCGCTCGCGTCGGCGATGTAGCCGCCGTCGCGCGCGACCCCGTCGATCACCTTCCGGCAATGATCGCGCACCTGCTCGGGTGTGCCGAAACTGAGCAGCACATTCGGGATGCCGCCGCTGAGGCAGAACTTGTGGCCGATCCTGCGGTGGGCCTCGAAGATGTCCCCCTTGTCGACGTGGAACACGATGCTGCGGTCGGGGAGCTCGGCGAAGCTGTCGAGGTGGTCGTTCCAGTTCCCCTCGGCGTAGAAGAGCGTCTGGTGGCCGTGCGCCCAGAGTTCCTCGATGATCGGCTTCAGCGTGGGCCAGTAATGCGACGCGAATTGGCCCGGCGTGACGAACGGCACGCAGCCGCGGTGCATCCAGAAACCGACCGGGACTTGCCTGTCGGGATCGGCGCTGCTCAGCGCGACGTGCAGCAGGTGCGGGGCCAGCGCCTCGCAGGCCGCCAGCACTTTCCCGGGGCGTTCGACCATGTCCATGGTCAGGCCCAGAAACCCGCGCAGCTTGTCGCCGATGATGTCGAACGGGGCCTTGAGAATCCCGGAGATCGCGGAGACGGTGCCGGACTCCGAACGGAGTCGCGCGGCCTGCGGGCCGAAGGCGTTGAAGTACTGCATCATGGCCATGCCGCCGCGCAGGAACGAGAGGTTGTTGCGATACGTGTTCGGGCTGCCCGGGCCGCACGACGTCGGCCGACACGCGGGGGAGCCAGACGTTGAGGAGGAAGGCGGTCGGGTCGTCGATGAGCTGGTCGTACTCGTCGGCCCGCATCCACGACTCGTCCATGGCGGGCTCCCGGTACTGGAACCCGGTGTCGGCCGGGATGTGGATGCCGGGAACCCCGTAGTATTTCAGGCCGATCGCCTCGGTGAGTCCCGTCCAGACATACACCATGTTCGAGACCACCGCGTCCCAGTCGTAATCCGCCGCGCACCTGCGTGCGGCGGCGAAGGCGAGCTCGTAGTCGTGCGTGACCTGCTGCGCCGTGTAGCCCGCGTACCGCGCGGTGAACTCCGCAACGAACGGGCGGATGGGGACGCAGTCCGGCTTCCCGTTGTTCATCGCCGTGACATAGCGACGCAACCGCTCCTGATACAGCCCTTCCATCACCACGCTCCCGTCCATAGGCAACACCTCGCGCCAGTTTCGTCCGCAGTCTGGAAGTGCGGCTTGTCAGAACTTTATACGCGTCTTGAGCGGAAAACGCCAACGGGCTGACGAGTGAGGCGAGGCACGGCCAGTCTCGTCGCTTGCTCGAGGCGAGGACTTGAACTAATCCTGCGTTTCGAAGGGCTCGAGAGAATCTCGAAGCCCAGCTCGCTGCTGGCGCCGCCCGCGCAGTCATCGTCTGGGTGGGGTGATGGAGGCGTGATAATGCCAGACACGCCACTGGCCGTCATTCTTGCGCCACAGGATCGAGGCGCGGCCGGTGATGTCGCGGCTGTCCCCGGCCTTGTTCACCTGGGTTTGCACCCAGCGTCCGGTTTGCAGGGCGTTGTCCCCAAACTGGACGATGCGCATGTCATCCAGGAAGTCAAACTTCGTAATGCTGAAGTTGGTCACCGCGGCGGTCCAGACCCTCTTGAGACGGTCGAAGCCCGAAAGTGGACCTTCGTTGATATCGTAGTAGACGTTGGCCGGGCTCTTTTCGAACATCTCGTCGAGGATAGCCAAGTCCTTCGAGACGATCGCCGTGGTGAACCGTTTCGTTTTCGCACGGATTTCCGCCTCGACATCCTGCGCCGGCGCGCTGGCGCAGGGGAGGAACACAGCCAGAGTCAATACGGCCAGCCGAACCCTCATTTCCCCTCCTTGTCGTGTTGATCACACCCGCTTACGACAGGTTACACGAAATATTGTCGTATGCTAAGATTTCGGCAGTCTCGGGGAAAAGATGTTGGCTCAACGATCCTTTGCGCATTACCGCATTGTGGCGAAGGTCGGGGCAGGCGGGATGGGGGAGGTCTTCCGTGCGACCGACACGCGACTGAACCGCGACGTGGCCCTGAAGCTCTTGACGGGTCCGCTCGCCGAGGATCCCGCGCGCATGGCCCGTTTCGAACGGGAGGCGCAGGTCCTGGCGTCCCTTAATCACCCGAACATCGCCGCCATCTACGGGCTCGAGGAAGCCGGCGGCACGCGCGCGCTGGCGATGGAGATGGTGGAAGGGCCCACCCTCGCGGACCGGATCGCGGCCGGTCCGGTGCCGCTCCTGGACGCGCTGGACATCGCCGCTCAGATCGCCGAGGCGCTCGAATACGCGCACGACCGGGGCATCGTACACCGCGACCTCAAGCCGGGAAATGTAAAGATCTCCAACGAGGGGATGGTGAAGGTGCTCGACTTTGGGCTCGCCAAGGCCGCCGAACCTTCGCTCCTGACGGGGGATCCCATGAAGTCCCCGACCATCACGCTCCCGATCAGCCACATCGGCCTGATCATGGGGACGGCCGCCTACATGAGCCCTGAGCAGGCGAGCGGGCGCCCGGTGGACAAGCGGAGCGATATCTGGTCGTTCGGCGTCGTCCTCTGGGAGCTGCTGACCGGGGAGCGGCTGTTCGACGGCGAGACCGTGTCGCACACCCTGGCCGACATCCTGCGGGCCGAAATCGACCTGAGCAGGTTGCCGAGGCAGACGCCCGGAAGGGTGAGGACGCTGCTGGCGCGCTGCCTGGACCGCAACGTCAGGACGCGGCTGCGTGACATCGGCGAAGCCCGCATCGTCCTCGACGATCTCCTCGCAAATCCCGCGTCGGCTGCGGAGCCGGCGGAGGAGGCCCCGCGGCCGGCACGGTCGATGTTCTGGCGGCTTCTGCCGTGGGCCGCGGCGCTGCTCCTGCTGGCCACGGCGGTGGGACTGGCCCTCTATCCGTATCGCGGCCGACGCACCGCGTCCTACCCCGTCCGGTTTGTCGTCCCGCAACCCCCGAAGGCAGTTGTGCGAGCCCAGGACATGCCGGTAATCTCGCCCGACGGGCAGACACTGGCATTCACCGCCATCCACCCCAACGGCGACGCCTTGCTCTGGCTGCGCCCGCTGAACTCGCTCGAGGCGCGGCCGGTGCCCGGCACGGAAGCCGCCTACTTCCCCTTCTGGTCACCCGACAGCCGGGCGGTCGCATTTTTCTCGGGATCGAGGCTGAAGAAGGTGCAGGTGGCGGGCGGGGCGCCCGTCACCCTGTGCGAGGATCTCATGGCCTTGGGAATGGGCGGCACATGGAGCCGCGAGTCGGGGATCGTCATCGGCATCGAGGGGGGACCGCTGCAGCGTGTGACCGACTCGGGAGAAGCCGTCCCGCTGTTCAAGCTGGACCGGGGGCGCAACGAGACGTCGCAGATCTGGCCGCAGTTTCTACCCGACGGCCGATCCTTTCTCTACGTTTCCCGCAGCACCAAGCCGGGCGCCATGGGCGTCTACACGGGCTCGATCGGAATGGACCGAACCAGGCAGCTGATGGGAGGAGAGACCGTTCCGTGGTTCGCACCGCCCGCACACCTCCTGTTCACGCGTCAGCAGACACTTCTGGCGCAACCGTTCGACCCGCGCAAACTCGAGCTTTCCGGCGAGCCGTTTCTCGTGGCCGAAGGGGTGGGACGGATCATAGAGACACACGGGTCGCTCTACTCCGCCTCGCAGAACGGCACCATCGTCTACCGCGGCAGCAGCTCGCCGGGACAACAGATCGCGGCCTACACGCGAGAGGGGCGATTCGTCTCCGCCATCGGTACCCCCGGGCTGATCCGGCAGATCGCGCTGTCGCCGGAGCAGAAGCGACTGGTAATGGAGCGGCTCGACACCAAGACGCGGACCTGGGATCTGTGGCTGTTTGAGTTGGAGGGCGGCATCTTGTCGCGACTGACTTTCGACCCTCTGAACGATTCCGATCCGGTATGGTCCCCCGACAGCCGCAGGATCGCGTTCAACTCCGATCGCAACGGGGCGTTCGACCTATTCAGCAAGGAGATAGGCGGTATAGACGAGGCGCTGCTCCTGCGCTCGGCGGGCAAGAAAGTGCCGGAGGAGTGGCTGAAGGATGACACCATCTTGTTCGGGGACCAGGCCGGGCGACAGTATTTCCGGCTGGCGCTCGGCGGCCCGCGGGAGCCAGTGGAGCTACTGCACTCGGAATTCACGCACGACGAGCTGCACGTGTCAGCCGACCAGAAAACCGTGGCCTACGGCTCGATCGAATCCGGGAGGTGGGAAGTCTACGTCGCGTCCTACCCCGGATGGACCAACAAACGTCAGGTCTCCAACAACGGCGGCGGACAGCCGCGCTGGAGAAACGACGGCAGGGAGCTTTATTACCTCAGCCCCGACGGCAGGATGATGGCCGTCGACGTGCGCGCCGGGACACGCATCGAAACTGGACCTCCCCGCGTGCTGTTTCAGACGCGCCTTCGGCCGGGCGCAACCATGGAGCAGTACGCCGTCACGGACGACGGCAACCGGTTCTTCCTCGTGGAGTCTATCCTGGAAGGCGATCAACCCATGATCGTGCTATTGAACTGGACCGGGGGCGAATCCAGATAATCCGGACGAACTGAAAACCCGGAGTGCGGCCCCTCGGCCCCTCGGCCTCGCTTTCACTTACGTCCTACGGCCGGAATGCCCAGCGCCTCGCCGAATTGCGAGATGCGACCGTGCAACCCCGACCTGCGGTGGCGGCGAGCCGCCACACTTCAAAATCAACCATCAGCCCGGCCCCACATGGTCGACCTTGAAATGCCCGCGGGGGGTGGCTAAGCTTCACCTATAGCGCTGCGGGGAACCTGATTGCACAACCGGGTAGACAACACAATTTCGCACTACCGAATCCTTGAGAAGCTCGGCGCCGGAGGCATGGGCGACGTGTACAAGGCGGAGGACACGCGCCTGGGCCGCTACGTCGCCCTCAAATTATTGCCCTCCGACGCGCCTGCGGATCCGCAGGCGCTGGAGCGTTTTCGGAGGGAGGCACGCGCGGTGTCGGCCCTCAACCACTCCGGCATCTGCACGCTCTATGACATCGACGAACACGACGGACGCCCCCTGATCGTCATGGAGTATCTCGAAGGGGACACGCTGCAGCACCGGATCGGCGGAAAACCGATCCGATCCGACGAGTTGATCGACATCGCCATCCAGATCGCGGACGCGCTCGACGCTGCCCACTCGAGCGGCATCATCCACCGCGACATCAAGCCCGCGAACATCTTCCTGACCCGGCGCGGCCAGGCCAAGATCCTGGATTTCGGATTGGCGAAGGCGGCAAGCGAAATGGCGCAGCCGCAGGATCCCTCGGGTGCGACGGCGGTGACCTCAGGCGATACGCTCACCCGCTCCGGGGCCACGATGGGGACTGTCGCCTACATGTCGCCCGAGCAGGCCCGCGGCGAGGAGCTCGACGCCGCGAACGGACCTGTTCTCCTTCGGGGTTGTCCTCTACGAGATGTCGACCGGCTGCATGGCCTTTCCCGGCGCGACCTCGGCGGTGGTGTTCGACGCAATCCTGAACCGGGCTCCGGTGCCGCCGCTGAGGTTGAATCCGGGACTGCCGGCCGAGCTGGAGCGGATCATCGACAGACTGCTCGAAAAAGACCGCGAGGTGCGCTACCAGACCGCGTCCGATCTGCGGGCCGACCTCAAGCGCTTGAAGCGCGACTCGGAACCCCGCCGCTCGACCGCGGCACGGGCAGTCTCTTCGGCGCGGGACGGAGCACCTTTCGGTGTCCTGCGGAAGTGGGGTGTCGTGGCCTTGCTCCTGGTGGCAGCCATCGCGACCGCCTCGTTCTATTACTTCGGCCGCGCCCGCGCCTTCACCGAGAAAGACGTGATCCTGCTGACGGACTTCGTGAACACCACCGGCGATCCCATTTTCGACGGCACCCTGAAGCAGGCGCTGGCCGTGGGCCTCGAGCAGTCGATTGAACTTTTTCGTGCGGGCGGCGTCTAACAGACAAGGGGTATTGTCGACGAAGTATTCGCGGCTCTCCAGGAGCAGATCATGACCACAGCCCTCTTGCTTGCGTTTCTTCTCGGGCTCCAGGGGACCGAGGCGCTTCCGCCGCTTCCCGACGAGAATCCCCTGCAAGTCAACGACGGTATCAAGCAGTTCCTGGCCGAGCACATCGACCCCCGGCTCTCGCCCCTGGGGCAGCTGGAAACGCTGGTGCGGGTGGTTTTCCGCGAGAACGCGCTGCACTTCACGTACCAGCTCGAGACCCGCACGGCGGCCGAGACCTTTGAGAAGCGCGGGGGCAACTGTGTTTCGTTCACGTTCCTTCTGATCGCCATGGCGCGCCAACTCGGGCTGGACGCCCGGTTTCGCGAGGTCGACGTCGCCCCGACGTGGTCCCGGATCGGCACCCTGGTGAGCATGAGCGGTCACGTGAACGTGGCGGTGTATCTGGGGGGCCAGCCCTATGTCGTCGACCTGTTCCCGCAGGTCAGCCGGATAGAGATCGGCGGAAGCGTAGTGACCGACGGCCGGGCGCTCGCTCATTACTACAACAACCGCGGCGTGGACAGGCTGGCCGCCGGGCAGACACAGGAGGCCCTCGCCTATTTCACCAAGGCCGTGCGGTGCGACCCGGAAATGTCTCGGTCCTGGGGGAACCTGGGGGTGGCGCACGCCCGCATCGGCAGGTTCCCCGACGCGGAGGCTTCGTACCGACGTGCGCTCGAGCTCGAGTCTGGAAACCTGGTGGCCATGGGGAACCTCGCGATCCTTTACCGGCAGATGGGACGGGGCCGGGACGCGACGCGCTACGAGGCCAAGGCGCGGAAACTGCAGCTCAAGAATCCTTACTACCACTTCGACCTCGGGATGCGGGCGTACGACGCCGGGGACTACCCGACGTCGGTCGCACACCTCAAGACCGCGCTCAAGCTCAAGCCCGTCGAGCACAACTTCGACATGGCGATCGCCCGAGCGTACGTTCAACTGGGAGAGATGGATCGGGTGGCGGATTACCTCAAGCTCGCGGCGAAAAACGCCCCCAACGATGCCGCCAAACTGAGGTACGAAGAGAAGCTCGCGCTGCTGACCCGGGGCGGACGGGCTCATTGATACGTCGCACGACCGATCCGTCGACGCACCTCCAGCCCACTTGTATTCCTTCGGGAACCAATATAAAACAAGGGAAACGGGTGCAACTTTGGAGCTCAGCCCATGCAAATCAAGAGACAGCTGTCGGTTTTTCTCGAGAACTCCCCGGGGGCGCTGGCGCGGCTGTGCCGCGCGTTTGCGGACGAGAACATAGACATCGTCGCGCACAGCGTTTCCGATTCGATCGACTACGCGGTATTCCGGTGCGTGGTCAGCGACCCGCTGCGGGCGGTTCATCTGCTCGAAACGGCCGGCAGTTTTGTCCTGGAAGAGGACGTGCTGGCGCTGCCGATCGACAACAAGCCCGGCAGCCTGGGTGAAGTGGCGGAGAAGCTCGCGCGGGCGCAGATCAACATCCACTACGCATACGGCAGCGCCTCCGGGAACGGACAGGGTTCATCTCTGCTGATCCTGAAGACCAGCGACCTTGGGAAAGCCCGGGAGGTGCTCGGATGATCGGGGTTTAGTCTCCGGCCGGCAAACCGGGCAGGCGCTCGACCCTGCAGACGATGGCGGTAATGTCGTCCCGCTGCCGCTCTCCCCCGAGAAGCCGCGGGCCGTATCGTAAAGGCCCCGCACCAGTTCGCTCGCCCCGCTCCGGGAGTGAGCCCGGACGAAGTCGAGGACGGCCTTCTCGCCTAGGACAGCCCCGGTCGCGTCCATGGAGTCCGTGATCCCGTCGGTCAGCATGAGGATGATGTCCCCCTCGTCGAGCGAGACGGCGGGCGCCGCGGGAAACTCCTGGTTCTCGAAAATCCCCAGCGGCGGGGCCGTGCTGTGAAGCACGGCGCCGAGGGCTCCCGAGCGTTTCAGCAAGTACCCGGGCGGGTGGCCGGCGCCGGCGTACTGTAGCCGGCGGCTGCCGGGATCGAGGCGCGCGAGGATCATGGTCACATACCGGTTCCCGCCGAGGCTTCCGACCAGCGTCCGGTTGAGGCGCTCCAGCAAAGCGGGGATGCCGTCGATCATGGTCGCGTATGCCCGCAGGGTGGCCCGGGTTTCCGCCATCACGAAGGCCGATCCGAAGCCGTGGCCCGCGACATCGGCGACGACGATGTAGAGTGAACCGTCGGCCTGCGGCAGCAGGTCGAAGTAGTCGCCCCCCGTTTCATCGGCAGGGTATGCGGCCGCGGCTATGTCGAAACCGGGGAGCGAGACGGTGGTGTCGTAGTAGCGCTGCTGGACCTCACGGGCCAACTGCATGTAGACCTGCCGCTGCTGTTGCTCCCGGAGCGCCGTCACGTCCTTCAGGACCGAAACGTAATGGGTGATGGTCCCGGCGGTATCGCGGATGGGGCTGATCGTCTGCTCGGCCCAATACAACTCGCCCGTCTTCTTGCGGTTGGCGACGGTCCCGCGGAACGGTTCGCCGGCGGTGATCCGGGACCAGAGGTCGCGGTAGAATTGTTCGTCGTGTTTCCCGGATTTCAGCACACGGGGCGTGTGACCGATCACTTCGCCGGCAGAGTACCCGGTTGTCTGTTCGAAAGCGGGATTGACGTACTCGATGATGCCCTGATTGTCGGTAATCACGATGCTGTCGGCAGTCTGCTCGACCGCCCGGCACATCTGGTCGTACAGATCACGGTACGATTGCCCGCGCGCCATGTGGTCCTTTTCCATTGCCATGCGGGCCCCAGTGTACAGGAGTTTTCACCGGATGGCGCGCCCAACCTGAAGAAATGGCAGGTGCCTCGATGCTGTTCTGGAGCGCGTTGCTTGTGATTCTAGCAGGGGGCGGCGACGCGTTCGTCGCGCCCGATGCGGCCTATCTCGCCTCCTGGGCGAGATGGAAGACCGAGCGGGTACCCGGACCTACCCGTCGGGGCGCTTCCTCGACTCGGGGCCGGTGGCGAACGGGACCGTGGTGCTGGACTTCAACCGGGCGTACAACCCTCCCTGCGCCGTCACCCCGTACGCCACCTGCCCGCTGCCGCCTTCGTCGAACCGGCTGCCCGTTCCGATTCCCTCGGGGGAGCAATACCGGCGTGATTCTGCGCCGGCACCCCACGGTCACCCGGGCCAGCAGGACGCTCAGGGCAGGGCCAGCGCCACGGCGCCCATGATGCCGGCGTCGTAGCGCAGCCGGGCCGCTTCGATGCGCAGGCCGACCGCGGCTTCGGCAAGACAGTAGCGGGGAACGGCGCGCCGGAGCGGTTCCAGGAAGAGCGCCTCGGGCGCTTCCGACAGGCCGCCGCCAATGATGACGGCCGCGGGGTCGAGCAGGCCGACCGCGGTTCCGATCCCGACCGCGAGGTCATCGATCACGTCGTCGAGCACGGCCCGGGCCGTGGCGTCGCCGGTGCCCGCCAGCCCAAGCACCTCCTCGCCCCCGACTGGCCGCCCGAGCGCCTCGCTCCCGCGCCGGGCGATTGCATCGCCGCTGGCGCATGCTTCGAGGCAGCCGCGTCTGCCGCAGGTACAGGGCGGACCGGAACGCCTCACCAGGGTGTGACCGATCTCGCCAGCGAGGTTGCCCTTCCCACGCACGAGCCGGCCCTCGGCAACGACGCCGCCGCCTATCCCCGTCCCGATGTTGACGTACACCAAATCGTCGATACCCCGCCCCGCGCCGAATCTCCATTCGCCCAGCGTCCCGGCGTTGGCATCGTTGTCGAGCACGACGGGCATCTGGAAGCGGCCCGCGAGCTCGTCGCGCAACGGCACCCCTTCCCATCCGGCGACGTGATGGCTCCGCAGCACCCGGCCCCGCACGAAATCGACAGGCCCGCCAAAGCCGATCCCTATGCGTTCGACCTTCAGGCCCTCGCGGGCGGCGCGCTCCTGGAGTTCGGTGATAATCGCGCAGATGAGACGCCGTCCCGCGCCGGCGCCGCCCGAGCGGTCGGTCTGGTGACGAACTCGGGCCAGCAAACGCCCGTCTTCGGAGGCGAGCCCTCCCAACATCTTGGTCCCACCGACATCGATCCCTATGATCATCCCAGCACCCATGCCGACGTCGAGGGTCTCGGTGAGATCGAAGGCGGGCCGCGGTGACGCGAGCATTTTGCCAGTGCCACGGCCATGCTCCTGTGCTATTAGGTTGGCTGTGAAAAACTCAGCCAGATTTCGCCCGGATTTTACAGCAACAGCCTCGATTGTCCTTGCGCTTCTTCTGGGCGCGGCCGCGCCGCTGCAGGGACAGGCACCGCTTGAACTCACGGAGCCCTACCTTCTCTCGCTCGCCCCTTCGACCGAGATGAACGTCTGCTGGATCGTGTCGGAACCGGTGTCGGACGCTTACGTCGAGTACGGGCCGACCCCCGCGTACGGGCTGCGCGCAGACGCCATTCAACACGTGATCCGCGGTTTGAAGCGCTCCCCGGGCAGCCAGGTAGACTATCGCCCCGATCCGGAGGCGAACCCGGAGATGCCTGCTTATCAACAGATCGCGCTGATCCGGGGCCTGAAGCCGCACACCCGTTACTTCTACCGGACCGTGACCAGGAGCGCATCGCACACCGCGGCCGGCAGAGGCTACCTTTTCAGGACTGCGCCGACGGCCGGGACGAAGGTCAAGTTCGCGCTCCTTTCCGACCTGCAACTGAAACCTGAAATCCCGTCCACGGTGAAGAGGCTGGGTCGCGCCAGACCCGATTTTATTATCTACAACGGGGACTTCGTGAACACGGCGTGGAAAGCGGGTGAGTGGTTCCGGCCGCCCGAGGTTTACATCAACCCGAAGGAGGCGGGGCACGAGTGGTTCACCGTAATGCAGCAGCGCGGCGACGGATGCCGTCTCCTACAGTACATCCCTTTCTTCCCCGCCCCGGGCAACCACGAGATTTCCGACCAGCGGCTCATGAACGACCCGCAGATGGCAGTCCAAAAACAGAGATGGAATCTGAGCATCTACATGCAGATGTTCCGCCCGCTCTACCCGGGGCAGGATGCAGGTCCCGGTGGGAAGCACTGGTACTCGGCGGATTTCGGCGACATGCACATCGTCTCGCTGTCGGTCTTCAGGTGGCATCCCTGGAGCGGACTGAAGAGCCCGGGATGGCCCCTGTTCGACGACCTGAGTGAAGGCAGCCCCCAGGTCCGCTGGCTCGCGGACGATCTCGCCGCGACCGGCGCGAGATTCAAATGGGTCGCGATGCACTGGCACATGTTCAACCGCGGGGAGGACGGCTTGATCCCCTACTCGAACCCTCAGCCGGACCCCGGTCAACCCGGCGCCGTGATCTACCCGGAGCCCGACTATTGCCACACGGTCCTCAAGCCTCTCTTTGAACGGTTCGCGGTCGACGGTGTGAGCTACGGGCACTCGCACGTTTACGAACGTTACCTCGTGAACGGGGTCAATTACATCGAAGCGGCCTCCATAGGCAACAGCTACCGGCGCGAGGACGACCCATACCATCCGTCCGGGCAGCGCCCCGTCGTGGAGGAGAACCGATTCCGTTCCTTCATGCTGCTCACGTTCGGGCCAAGCAAGAGCCTGAGCGCTACCGGGGTGCAGGCAAGCGCCGCCGCCGGCATCGGGCGCCCGGGCCGCGTGTTCGATCGATTCAACCTGAAGACCACGAAGTAATCTGGTGGCCGGGCAGGTATGGAGTGCGCCGGCTCGACGCCGCTTTCTCGGCGGCGCCTCGGCGCCGCCACCGGCCTTGGTCGCAAGCGTGACGCCGAGGCGCCGCACTCCAGATTGCGCCGAGTCCGATTATGCTGTCAGGCGCTTGTAGCGGGCGTAGTTGGCTTCGTAGGACATGGCGGGGGTGAAGATGCGGTCGAGGCGGACCATGGCGCCGACGGCGGAGCCGTAATCCGAAAAGACACCGCTGCCGACGCCGGCGATGATGGCCGCCCCGAGGGCACCCGCCTCGGTGACTGCGGGACGGATGAGGGGGCGGCCGAGGATGTCGGAGCAGAGCTGAACCCAGGCGGGCGATTTGCTCCCGCCCCCGACGGCTCGGTACTCCTCGATGGCGATACCCGTAGGCGGCAGGGCGTCGACACACTCCTTGAGATAGAAGGTCGCCGCCTCGAGCATGCCTTTCAGGATGTCGCCCCGCGTGGTGTCGAGGTGGAGGCCCGAGATGACGCCGCACGAATCGGTGAGGAAGCGGGGCGGCCCGGTCGGGGCGAAGTGCGGCCGCACCACGACGCTGCTCGGGCCGGCCGGCATCTCGTCGACCAGGGCGGCGTAGCTGTCGAGCCCTGCCGCCTCGGCCTGGCGGCGGTCGGCTGCGGCAAACGTGTCTCGGAACCACTTGAAGAGTGCGCCCCCCTGGTTGTAGATGAACGACACGTACCGTCGCGGCACGGCGTGGTGTTCCGTGTTCAGCCCGCGCTCGATCATGGCGTCAGCGTCCCGGCGTCGGCTGAAAACGGGCGTGATGCAGATGTACGTGCCCATCCCGCAGACCGCGCGTCCCTCGTCGATCACGCCGCAGCCCACGGCGTTGGCGCACTGGTCGTGCGCCCCCGCGACGATCGCGACCCCGGGCCGCAGACCGAGCGGCGCGGCGACCGCGGCCGCCACCTCGCCGACCATGGCGCCGGAGGGGACCAGGTCCGGGAGTTTGCCGCGATCGAGCCCGGCGCGACGGAGCACTTCGTCCGACCAGCACTCGCGGTCGACGTCAAACAGAAGGGTGCGGTTCGCCAGCGAAAAATCGACCAGCGGCTCTCCGCCGAGCATGAATGCGACGAAGGCGCTCCAATGGAGGAAGAGGTCGGCGCAGCCATACAGCTCCGGCTGGTGCCGGCGGATCCACTTGAGCTTGGTCAGGGTGTAGTGGTTCCCCAGCGTGTTGCCGTTGATCTCGTACAGGAAGGGGTTGTCGAGTGCGGCCCCGAGCTCGCCGAGGAACTCCGCGCCGCGCGCGTCGAAGTTCAGGAGTGACGGCCCGAGCACCTGCCGGTCGAGGCGGACCGGGACGACCGCTTCCCCGAGCGAAGAGACCGCGAGCGCCGTGATCGCATCGTCTCCGGTTCGGGCCGCGACCTCCGCGATCGTCTCCCGGACCCTCGTCCACACCACTGCCGCGTCCAGCTCCGCCCATCCCGGCTGCGGCCTCTGGACGTCGTACTCACGGTAAGAGGAGCCGAGCAGGCGCCCGTCGGTGGAGAAAGCCGCCGCCTTGCATCCCGTGGTGCCGACGTCGATCCCCAGGAGGCTCATCCGTCATGCCCCAGCAGCCGTGTCCGGCTTCCGGCCACGCCGAAACGGTCGCGGATGAGTTCGCACGTGCGCCGGTAGACCGCGTCCTGCGCCGCGCCAACGTTCCCGTCGGCATCCTTGAGCGCCAATTCGTACGCCCTGCGGTTCTCGAAGGCGACGTTCACCTTGGTGATGCCGCGCCGCGCGGCCGCGGTCAGATCATCGCGCCCGATGCCGGACCCGCCGTGAAGCACCAGGGGCACGCCGGTCGCCTGGCGGAGGCGCTCCAGGTGCTCGAGGTTCAGCCGGGCTACCGTCTTGTCCCTGTCCTTCATTGCCCCCGAGACGGCCCCGTGGATGTTGCCCACCGCGACCGACAGCCAGTCGCATCCCGTCTCCGCGACGAAGCGCGCGGCGTCGGCGGCATCGGTGAAGCCCCGGCCGGACTCGAACAGTTCGTCGTAGGAGAGCGACTCCCCCTCGCCTTCGCGCACGATCGCGCCCAGTTCGGCCTCGCAGGGGATCCCGACCGCGTGGACCCGCTCCACGGCCCGCCGCGTCGCCTCGATATTGTCCTCCAGGCCGAGCGCGGAACCGTCCACCATGACCGAGTGGAATCCCAGACCGGCCGCTTCCTCGAGGAGCGCGAGGTAGTCGACCGGGCGCCCGTCGAGTTCGTCGACGACGGGGATGTGGTCGAGATGAAGCCGAACATGCAGAGGATCGGCGTATCGGGCGAATTCGGCCATGACCGCGGCCGGCCCGACACACTCGAACTTGAGCCACTCGATGCGGGCGACTTCTACAAGCGCGAAGGAATCCTGATCGATGACCGCCGCGATGACAGGCTTCACCATCGGCAGGTACGGCACGTTGAATGCTGGGACGACGACCCCCGCCCGGTAAGCTTGTTGAACGACTACCGCAGTGCTCCGCATCCTGCCTCCGTCTCACAGAGCGATTGCGCGGATATCGGTCAATTCGCAGAACGCCAGGATTTCGTCGTAGAGGTGAGCGCCGTACCCGAGCACCGCGTATTCGTTGTTCCAGGAATCCACCAGCCGCTCGACGTCGCAGTGCGCCGTGACGAAGGCGTGTGGCCAGAACGGGATGTTGCACTCCATGCGGCGCCGCCCGAGCTCCTCCAACGGCGGCTCGAAAACCGAGCAGCGCGTCACGATCATCTCGAAGGCGCCGTTGCTGCGGCCGAGCCGGGCGAGCACGCCCTCGCCCGGCTTGCAGACCAGGTCGACCGACATACCGCCGGCCGCCCCTTCGGTCGGTATTCCGTGCTCGGCGAACTTCGCGGGCCCCGCCGTGCCGGCGAGCGACGGGGGACAGGCGCCGTCGCCGATGATCTTGATCTCGTTCGTGGACTTGTCGATGTGCTGGAGGTCGCCGTAGTACACCGGCTCCTCGCTCAGGTCGGTAAGAAGCTTCACCGTCATCAGTGTATTGAAATCACCGAGGGTCGAGGTCGCGATCCTCCGCTCGAGCATGATGCTCTGGGCGAAACAGGTGGCGCTGTAGTCGTCGCCGAGCCCGGGAAAGGACTGGATCGTGTAGAAGTCCCACCCTTCCTTCTCAACCATCTTCCGTAGCGCGAGATAGAGACGGATCGACCGGTCGGCCGTTTCCCCCTCCGGGAGAGGCACGGAAAAGAGCGGCCGGAGCTCGGCGCGGGCGTCGCGCAATTCGGCGGGGGTCACACGCTGGGCCATCCCGATCAGTTCGGTAGTGTCGCGCGAGTCGATGTCGACGCCGAAAAGCTTCATCCACTGCGAAGGGTCGCCCACGCCGCACGACTGTCCCATGCCGCGGCCGCCGAAGACCCCTGCGGTGCTCAGGTTCAGCCGGTTCCTCTCCCGGCTGGCCCTGCACCAGGCGACGATCCTCGTGATCTCGCTCGGGTCGTCACAATCGCCGTAGACGAACCTGTGGGGGACCCCGACTTCCTTCAACGCGCCGTGCAGTACGAGACCGCCGACGGGCCTCCACCCCTGCGAGCCCGGGTTGGTCCACAACAGGATCCCCTTCCTGGTGAACGCGAAGTCGCGCAACGCGGCGACGAGGTGGGCTGCCCACACCCACGTGCCGGAGAACAGCACCACGGCGTCCAGGTCGTCGATCTTCTTAAGCCTGGAGAAACAGTCACGGGCTTCCTGCTTCGACGCGATGACGACATCGTGCCCGACGATCTCCAGGTCCGCCGCTTTCAGGGCAGCCTTCGCGCGGTCGATCAGCGCGTCGTCTACGAAGGGCTGTCCCATCGGGTCCTTCAGGCCGTCCTTGTGAACACCGTAAACGATGAACGCAATTTTCGCTTTTGGCATGGTGGCACCATGCCACAGCCGCGCATTTTTGACAAGAAAGAGAGGAAGGAAGCGGCAGACCCTGTCCCGGAGAGCGAATGACGTGGATGCCTGTTCGACGGTCGCCGACCTCTGAGGGTTCGCGCAAGAATAAGTTCACACTTTGGCGCGAGCGCCGGGCGGGCAGATGCAAGGCGCCGCGATGCAGGTGATGTGGTGACATCGTCTAGGAGCGGCAACGCCGCAGAACCCCGCCCGCCGCCGCGCCCCTCCGGCCTCCGGGCTGCGGCCTGGGGGCCTGCAGCAAGTGGACCTGTTATTCTGTGACAGACCCTAAGCGGCCCTTAAGGCTGTCCGGCGGCGGAGGATGCCCACCAAGCGCGAGCGGGCGCGGCTGATGCGGCTCTTGATGGTTCCTTCGGGAACGCCCAGGAGGTCGGAGATCTCCTGATACGACATGTCTTCGATGTAACGCAGCCGCAGCACCTCCCTGAGGTCTTCGGGGAGGCGGCAGAGCCCCGCGGTGACGATGCGGGCAGCTTCCTCGGATTCCGCCCCCCGGTCGGGGGCGCAAACCCGGTGGTCTTCCAGGTTGAGCGCCTCCAACTCCTCGCTGCCGGCGCACCAGCGCGAGCGCCTCGAGCGCCTGAGGTGGTCGATCATCAGGTTGCGGCCTATGCGAACGATCCAGTTGTGAAGCGTACCGGTGTCGGCCCGGAATTGATCCAAATGGACATATACGCGGGAAAACACCTCCTGGGTCAGGTCTTCGGCCTCGTACCGTACGGACGCGTATCGCTCGGCCATCCGGCGGATCTTGCGGCTGTACGAGCGCACCACGGTTTCCCAGGCCGCCGCGTCGCCCTGCAGACAACGAGATACGACGGAAACATCTCCCCCCGGCAGCGCGATCTGTTCACAGGCAAATCCGGTCATGCGTCAACCCCCTTCCGGCCAACAGCATGGCAAATCGCGTGCCAGGTTGGCTCACGGCAGAATCCGCTTGATTCTGTTGGAGTTGCCGTTACTTTAGCCGGGCAGGCCGAACCTTCATGCGTTCACATTTGAGACACCCAGTTCCGAAATCGGGACGCCCCGCGAGGGGTTGATCAGAACGAGTGGAGCTGGAAGTCGATCTTCCTGTTGTAGATGCTGTTTCCCACGGCTCCAGCCCGTTTCGGGGGAGCCGGGTTGGTCCGCCCAAATACTCGGTGCTTTCCCAGGGGCAGTCGGCTGGGGTAAACTCGAACCAATTCGGGACTTGTCCGCAACCTCGGGAGGTAGAGATGAAAACGGTACAGGAGATCCTGCACGGGAAGAAATATGGGCTGTTGAGCGTGAAGCCCGACGCCACGGTGTACGAAGCCCTCCAGACCATGGCGGTGTACGACATCGGGGCGCTGCTCGTGATGGATGGCGAACTGCTTGCGGGGATATTCTCGGAACGCGACTACGCCCGGAAGGCGATGCTCAGCGGCAAGCCGCCCGCGGAGACCCGTGTCTCGGAGATGATGACGCCCCGCGTCCTCTGGGTCCAGCCGGAGCAGACGGTCGAAGAGTGCATGGCGCTCATGACCGACAAACACGTCCGGCACCTGCCGGTGCTCAGAGACTCCCGCGTGATCGGCGTCATCTCGATCGGCGACGTGGTCAAGGAAGTGATTTCCGAACAGAAGTTCGCGATCCAGCAGTTGGTGCACTACATCTGCAATTGAGGCGGATGATCTCGAACGGGGGTCTAGCATGAAACTGCCATGGCGGTTCCTGGCATCGGTGCTGGCGCTCGCGCCGCTGGGGGTCGCCCAGGCGCAGTTTCCCTGCGAGGCGGAGGCCGTCGCCCAGTACACCGCCTGCCGCACGGTCGGCGCGATCGAAGTCGACGGGGTGCTCGATGAGCCATCATGGCGGAGCGTCCAGCGTTCCCCGCGATTTGTCGACGTCATTACCGGGAAGGCGGCGCTGTACGACACACGGGCCGCCGTGCTATGGGACGACGCGAATCTCTACGTCGCTTACTGGCTCGAAGAACCGAACGTGGCCGCGACCCTGACAGAATACGGCTCGCTCATCTACACCAACAACGACGCGGAGCTTTTCATCGCCGGCCGGGACGCCTACTACGAGCTCGAGCTCAACGCACTCAACACGCTCTACGAGGTGTTTTTCATCTGGGAAGACGCCTACCCAACCGGGGGTTTTGAGGCGGTACCCGAGTTTGCCAGGACTCACCCGAAGGTGAGGCCCTTCGACGGCGTCGGCTTCAGGCACCCGCGCGGCAGGCGAATCGGGTCCTGGGCATGGCGTTTTCCCGGCCTCAAGATGGCCGTGCACGTGGACGGCACGATCAACGACCCGTCCGACAAGGACCGCGGCTGGACCGTGGAGATAGCCCTTCCCTGGGCGGGCATGAAATGGCTGGCCCGGGCTGACGCGAGGGCGCTGCCGCCGCGCGACGGGGACACCTGGCGCATGGATTTCTCCCGTTTCAACCAGTACAAGGCGCCGCCGCCGGCGCGCGATTCGGGCGGGTGGTTCTGGAGCCCCCACGGCGTCTGGGATTCGCATGTGCCCGAGTGTTTCCCGGTGGTGCGCTTCTCAAAGAGCCGCTCCGGAGCGCGCTGAAGACGGGCCCTCGGACCGGGATTCTTCGATCACTTCGCGTCCTGAGGTGAACTCCTGTAACCACCTCCAGGGCTTGATCTCGCCGACCTCCCGGAGGCGAGGGGCATTCCCGTTTTTGACCGAACTTATTGAAGCGAATTCTCGTCCTACCCAGCATGAAGAGCCTGAAACTCGCGCTGCGCACGCTGTTCAGCACTCCCGTCGTCACCGTCGTCGCCATCCTCTCGCTGGCCCTGGGAATCGGCGCCAACGCGGCGATCTTCTCGCTGTTTGACGAAATCCTGCTGCGCGCGTTGCCGGTAAAGCAGCCGGGGAAGCTCGTGAACCTGTCGGCGCCGGGGCCCAAACCAGGTTCGACGTCGTGCAACCAGGCGGGGGACTGCGATCAGGTGTTCAGCTACCCGATGTTCCGGGATCTGGAGCGCGTCCAGACGGTGTTCAACGGGGTGGCCGCGCACCGACTTTTCAGTGTGAACCTCGCGGCGCGCGGCCAGACGCTCAACGGCGACGGCCTGCTGGTGTCGGGGAGCTACTTCCCGGTGCTCGGGACACGGCCGGCGTTCGGCCGCCTCCTCGACGGTGGGGACGACCGGGTCGTAGGCCAGTCGCCCGTCGTGGTGTTGAGCTACGCCTACTGGGAAAGCCGCTTCGGACTCGACCCGAAGATCATCAACGAGGTCCTGATCGTCAACGGCCTCGCCGTGACCGTGGTCGGCGTGGCGCCGCGGGGATTCGACGGAACGACGCTCGGCGCCCGCCCGCAGGTTTTCGTGCCGATCACGATGAGGGAAGCCCTGCAGCCGTTCGCGAAGGATTTTGAGGATCGGCGCGGCTACTGGGCCTACCTATTCGCGCGTTTGAAGCCGGGCGTATCGCTCGAGCAGGCGCGCGCCTCGCTGGGCGGCCAGTACCACGCGATCGTCAACGAGGTCGAGGCCCCGCTCCAGAAAGGAATGAGCGAGCAGACGATGGCACGGTTCCGGGCAAAGCCGATCCTCATCGAACAGGGAGCACACGGCCAGACCTCGGTCTCGCGCGAGGCGAAAGGCCCCCTGCTGCTTTTGCTGGGAGTGACGGCCTTCGTCCTGATCATCGCGTGCGCGAACATCGCCAACCTTCTGCTGGCTCGGGCCGCGGCGCGATCGGCCGAGATGGCGGTGAGGCTGGCCATCGGGGCCAGCCGCTGGCACCTGGTCGGACAGCTGCTGACCGAGTCGTGCCTCCTGGCCGTGTTCGGCGGAGCCGCCGGCCTGCTCGTGAGCAAGTGGACCCTGGACCTGATCGCGTCCCTCCTGCCGGCGGAGGCGGCAGCTTCACTGCACTTCGAGCTCAACCCGACGGTCCTGGCATTTTCCGCCGCCCTGACCCTGGGGACCGGCCTGCTGTTCGGGTTGTTTCCCGCGTTGCACAGCACGCGCGCCGACCTTGTCTCGTCCCTCAAGGGGCAGGCGGGGCAGCCCGCCGGAGCCCGCTCGGCGGCGCGGTTCCGGACCGCGTTGGCCACCTCGCAGATCGCGCTCTCGATGGCGCTGCTGGTGGGCGCCGGCCTCTTCACCCGGAGCCTGTTCAACATCAGCAGGGTCAATCTCGGGTTGCAGCTCGACAACGTCGTCACCTTCGCGGTCTCGCCCGCGTTGAACGGATACACGTCGGAGCGCTCGCTGCAGCTCTTCGAACGTCTCGAAGACGAGCTAGCCCGGCTCCCCGGAGTGAGTTCAGTCAGCGGCTCGCTTGTGCCCCTGCTGTCGGGCAGCAACTGGGGGAACGACGTGTCGGTCGAGGGCTACAGGTCGGGCCCGGACACCGACATGAACGCGCGCTTCAACGAGATCGGCCCCGGCTACTTCCGCACCCTCGGGGTGACGCTCCTCTCCGGACGCGAGTTTTCCCGCTCCGACGCCGCCGGGACGCCCAAGGTCGCCATAGTGAACGAGGCCTTCGCCAAGAAATTCAACCTCGGCCGGGACGCGGTCGGAAAACGCATCGGCCGGCGCGACGACAAGCTGGACACCCAGATCGTGGGCCTCGTCCAGAACGCCAAGTACAGCGAGGTGAAGGATCCCGTACCCCCTCTGTTTTTCCGCCCCTACCGGCAGAGCGAGCGGGCGGGGTACCTGACGTTCTACCTGCGGACCTCGCTCGATCCCGGGAGTTTCCTCGCCGCCGTGTCTCCGGTGGTCAAGCGGCTCGACCCCAACCTACCGGTGGAGAACCTGCGGACCATGCCGGAGCAGGTGCGCGAAAACGTGTCGCTCGACCGGATGATCAGCGTTCTGTCGGCGGCGTTTGCCTGCCTGGCCACCCTGCTCGCAGCCGTCGGCCTGTACGGGGTGCTGGCCTACACGGTGGCTCAGCGCACCCGCGAGATCGGGTTGCGGATGGCGCTCGGCGCCGCCCCTGCACAAGTGCGCGGGATGGTGCTGCGCCAGGTTGCGCTCATGACCCTGGTGGGGGGCGCAGTGGGTCTCGCCGGCGCCGTCTGGCTGGGGCGCCTGGGCGAGTCCCTGCTCTACGAGCTCAAGGGTTCCGATCCCCTCGTCCTGATCGCCTCGGCTGCGGCGCTGGCAACGGTCGCGCTCGGGGCGGGTCTCGTGCCGGCGCACCGTGCGTCCCGAATCGACCCCATGCGCGCACTCCGCTACGAGTAGTTTTCAGGCAACTCCCGCGGTTCGGGGCGATTGCGGTGTAATATATCGACCGCAATGACCCAGTCGGAACCGCGTGCGTTGCATTTTGTGCTGTTTGTCACGGCCGTCACCGCCATCGGGGGATTCCTCTTCGGCTACGACACCGCCGTCATCAACGGCTCGAATTCCTACCTCCGGCTGCACATGAACCTCACCTCGGCCCAGGAAGGGGCGGCCGGGGCCAGCGCCATCCTCGGCTGCATCCCCGGGGCGATGTGCGCCGGTTTCCTCAGCGACCGGTACGGGCGCAGGAAACTGCTCTTCGTGTGCGCCCTGCTGTTCGCCGTCTCGGGGGTGCTGTCGGCGCTCCCCCGCACGTTCGGCGAATTCCTGGCCGCACGGTTCGTCAGCGGCCTCGGCATCGGGGCCTCCTCCATGATCTGTCCAGTCTTCATCGCAGAGATCGCACCGGAGAAATGGCGCGGCCGCCTGGGCACCCTCTTCCAGCTCGGCATCGTTACCGGCATCTTCCTCTCCCTGTTCATCAACAAGCTCATTCAGGGCATGGGCAACGAGGCGTGGAATATCGCCTCGGGCTGGCGCTGGATGCTGGGGATGGAAGCCGTGCCGGCCGTGGTCTTCCTGCTGCTGCTTTTCGCCGTGCCCGAGAGCCCGCGCTGGCTGGCCCAGCAGGGACGAGACCGCGCAGCGCTCCGAGTCCTCGAGAGAGTCGGAGGGCGCGAGCACGCCGGGCGGGAGTTGGCGGCCATCCACGCCGGCATGCGCGACGGGGAGGGGCGTTTTTCCGAGCTGTTTACCCGGACCTACTCCCGGCCGCTGTGGATCGCCGTGCTACTGATGGCGTTTTCCCAGTTTTCGGGCATAAACGCCGTCATCTATTATTCCACCAAGATCTTCGCCTCCGCCGGCGCCCTCCGGGACGCGGCATTCACATCGTCGGTCTGGATCGGCCTGGTGAACCTGGCGTTCACGTTCGTCGCCATCGCACTGGTGGACCGGGCGGGGCGCAAACCGCTGCTCCTGGTCGGGACCGTCGCCCAGACCGTAGCGCTCGCCCTCGTGGGCGGCCTCTTCCACGCCGGGCAGAGCGGGATCCCGCTACTCGTCTGCGTCGTCGCTTTTATCGCGGCGTTTGCCATGTCGACCGGGCCGATGTCCTGGGTCATCTGCTCGGAAATCTTCCCCAACAAGGTGCGCGGCCGGGCAATGTCGGTGGCGACGTTCGTCGTGTGGACGTCCTGCTACGTCGTCGCCCAGTCGTTCCCGGTTCTCAACGACAGCCCGACGGTCGGCCCCGCCCGGACCTTCTGGCTTTACGCGGCGGCGAGCTTTCTGGCGTGCGTCTTCGTCGTCCTCATGGTCCCGGAAACCAAGGGCCGCACCCTCGAGGAAATCGAGCGCTCCTGGCGCGCGGCCGCAAAGTGAAGCGGCTCCCCTTTTTTGATATCCCCGGAACTGCCCGCGGTTCTACAATCATCAGGACGTTTGACTTTCACCTCGGCTCAATTCGTTGTTTGCAGTCCACTGTTCGATCCTGTCCTGATTGCGGCGGGAATCGCGCGCTCTCCGCAACGCGGTGGTTTCCGCCGGTGTTTGGGGGGGCCAAATGAGAAATCTGAGACAATGTGCGGCGCTTTGGGCAGTTTTGACGACCGGCTGGTTTCTGGGTTGCGCTTCAAGGCCGGAGGAGGCGATCAAGCAGGCGCAGAAGGCGATGGACGAGGCCAAACAGGAACAGGCCGCCGACTTTGCGCCGGGCGACTGGAAAAGCGCCCAGGCGGCTTGGGATGAAGCCCAGGCGGCGCTCGCCAAGCAGAGCCACGGCGACGCCGCAACCCACCTCGTTCAGGCCAAGAACCGTTTCGAGCGGGCCCGCAATATCGCCCGCGCCAAGCGTGATGACGTCCGCAAAGATGCCGGCGTCCTGCAGAGTGCCGTCAACCAGCGCTTCGCCGCCGCCAAGGAACTGTTTGGCTCGGGGCGCATCAAGGGCAAGGCCCTGAACGCCCTGAAAGAGCCGTATCAGGAGACTGAGGCGGTTGTCGAGAAGGTCAACGGCGACATGCTGAACGACCGACTGCTCGAGGCCCAGACCGGGGCAAAAGCCGCGATGCAGAAGCTCGACGAATTGCAGAAGAAGATGGCAAGCCTGGACAAAAAACTGGCCTTTTGAGATTGCAGAAGACGGAAGCATCGGCAACGCCCCCTGTCCTGCGGGGGTCCTTTTTGCTTATTTTTCAGGAGAACGAGATGACCGAGATCACGAGATATGTCCGCTGCCTGCACGCCGGCCAGGTCGGCTACGGCATCCTGCACGGGGAGACCATCACCGAGTTGAGCGGCAACTTCCTCGCGGGCGCGACGCCGACAGGCCGTAACCTGGCGCTTGGGGATGTGCGCCTGCTGGCGCCCGTCGAGCCGTCGAAGGTGATCGCCGTCGGGCTCAACTACAGGAGCCACGTGGGCGAGAGGGTCGCACCCGAGTACCCGGGCCTGTTTGCGAAAATGCCCACCTCCATCATCGGGCCCGGGGACGAAATCCGTTTCCCCCCCGGCGCGGCCGACGTGCACTATGAGGGCGAACTCGTCGTCGTGATCGGCCGCCGGACATCGCGCGTGACCGAAGCCGAGGCCCCGGCCTGCATCTTCGGGGTGACGGCCGGCAACGACGTCAGCGAACGGCAGTGGCAGAAGAACGATCTTCAGTGGTTGCGCGCCAAAGGCTCCGACACGTTCGGACCTCTCGGCCCGGCGGTCGTGCAGGGTTTGAACTACAACGACGTTCAGGTCACGACGCGGCTCAACGGCGAGGTCCGCCAGTCGCAGCGGACCAGCGACCTGATTTTCGGCGTGCCACGCATCGTGAGTTACGTCAGCCAGTTTGTGACCCTGCTGCCGGGCGACCTCATCTTCACCGGCACGCCGGGGACCACGAGGGCGATGAAGGCGGGGGACCGCGTGGAGGTGGAGATCGAGGGCATCGGTACCCTGCACAACACCGTCGCCGGCTGAAGGGGGCCGCGTCCTGATTGGGCTCTGCCGCAAGGGGAACCAGGCGCGCGCCATTCAGAGGCTGCCCAACGGTTGATTGTGGAGTGCGGCGGCTCGGCGCCACCAAAGGCCGAGGTCGCAGGGTCGCATCTCGCAATTCGGCGTGGCGCCGAGGCGCCGAGCATTCCCGCCGTAGGACGAGTGAAAGCGGCGCCGAGGCGCCGCACTCCAGATTGGCCCGCGCCCTCCTAACGGGGCTCTTGCTTCGGCATCCACATATCCTGCCAGGTCAGGCCGCACTCGCGCACCATCTGCAGGCCGTATTCGCTCCGTCCAAGGTCCTGGCTGCCGGCGTTGTTCGTGCCGAGCGTGAACTTGACCCCAGCCTGCCGGGCCTTGCGGATGAACGTCGCACTGGGAATCCGGTACCGCGAATTGATCTCGAGCGCCACTTTGTTGCGCGCGAGCGCGTCGACCACTTTCCGCATCCGTTCCTCGGTCCAGAGCGTGTCGTACCACGCGGCGATAACTTCCGGCAGGAACGTCGGGTTGACGTAGATGTCGATCGGTTCGTTGTCCAGGATGCCTACGATCTTCTCGACCAGCATGTCCATGAACGCCTGCGGCTCGGGGACGTCGACCTCGTCCTTCATCCAGAGGCGCGTGCGCCGGCCGCGCTGGTCCGTGAACGTCATGGCGTCGGTGAACACGTAGTCGAAGCGTGAAATCGCCGCCTTCGAAAAGAGCTTCACCCACTCGCGCCCTTCGGCCTGCATCCCCACGAACACGGGCTGACCGGCCATCGTCCGGAGAAAGGGCTCGACGTCGGCGTCGGAGGTGATCGGGAACCCCACCCCGCAGTTGACCGCCAGACCGAAGTTGATGCCGGACCTCCGGGAACGCGCGAGAGCTTCTTCCAGGGTGAGTCCTCCCTTGACGTGCACGTGGAAGTCTATGGTGGGAAAGTTCGATTGCTGCAGCTCGACGATGCGTGTGTCAATCTCGTCGAAACGGAGGGGCGGCGCGTCGTCGGCCAAGTCATCCGGCAGGGACTTGACCCTGATGTTGCGGAACGAGACCTTGCTCCCGGCGTCGTGGCACTGCAGGGCGAACGTCCCGCTTGAGAGCCGGCGCTCCGGCTCGTTCTTGTCCGGCACCGGGTTCTCGGGCTCCACGTAATCGACAAGCAACGTGTCGCCGAGGTGGATCTGGATCCTGCGGCCGCGGACGGAGGCGCGCATCGTAAACCACTCGCCGTCGCGTGCCATGACCTTGTAGACGTTTCGAACGCCGTAGAGGCTCCCGGTGCGTTTCAGCTCGCGGTAGCCCCCCTCGCCGAGCGCGCTGTTGTTGATCTGGACTTCGAAGCCTTTGACCGGGAATCCCGACGGCTGGAACCGGGTGTGGAAATAGATCCCGGAGTTTGCCCCGGGTTCGGTACGCACGTCGGCCAGAAGCTCGAAGTTCCGGAAATCGGCCCGGCGCGCCCCGCCGTCGTAGAAAAGGTGGGCGCGGGGCCCGTCTGCGACGATGGCGCCGTCGGTGACGCGGAAGGACACAGGGTTTTCGCCGGCTCTCCACCCGTTGAGGGTCTTGCCGTCGAAGAGCGGGATCCATTCGCCGTCGGCCGCAAGCGCCGCGGCGCACGCCAGCGTCAGACACAACACCGCAACCAGGCACTCGACTCGCGGTTTCATCGCATCCTCCTGAAATCCGCCGTGCCCGCTGCTGGCGTCAGTGCCGGCGGGCGGCGCGTTTCAGTTCATCTTCGACCAGGTTGGCAATGTCGGGATACGGACGCACCCCGGTCAGCAGGCGCCCGTTGACAAAGGTAGCAGGGGTGCCGGTGACGCCGGAGCGGGCCCCGTCACGAATATCCTGCCGGATCGCGGCAGCGTGCCGTCCGGAGTCCAGGCATTGTCCGAAAGCCCCCATGTCGAGCCCGAGGCCGGCGGCTTTCGCCCTGAGGTCGTCCGGGCCCAGTTTCGGCGGGGCTGCGAACAGCAGGTTGTGCATCTCCCAGAACTTCCCCTGGTCGAAGGCGCACATGGAAGCCTCCGCCGCCCTGAACGCCAGCGGGTGGATTTCGGCGAGCGGGAAATGCCTGAAGACGATGCGCACCTTGTCGCCGTAGTCCGTCACGATCCGGTTCAGGCTGTTGTTGAATTCGCGGCAGAAATCGCACTGGAAATCGGAGAATTCGACGATCGTCACGGGCGCGTCCGCGCCGCCGCGGGCAGGCCGGCCCGTGACCGACACGGCGAGGCGCTGCGGCTCGAGCGAGATCGTCACCCCGTAGACGGGTTTGAGCCGCTCGACGAAGTCGGCGCGCAACTTGGCCTGTCGCTGCTGGCGCAGGAACTGCACGATCTGCGGCCGCACCTGTTCGCGGGAAACGTTGATGCGCGCCTTGTTCGCCTCGTAAACCGTGTTGATCTCCGCATCCGTGGGGTCCTGGACCTTGCCGTCGACCTCGCGGGCGATCAGCTCGGCCTGCGACAGGTTTTCCTTGGCGGCCTCAAGGGTGAAGATGCGGTCTTCGATCAACCGGTTCAGCGCCGCCTCGCGCACCTGGTGCCGGCTCCGCTCGAAACCGGCCTCGGCCTGCAGCCGCTGCAGTTCGAGCCGGTCGAGGTCCGCGGCGGCAGCCTTGTTCAGCTCGTCGTCGCTTATGGGCACGCCCTGAACGACGGCAACGGGCGCCTGCGCCCAGACGGCCGCGGGGAAGATGACAAAGAGCGCGAATGTGATCCAGCGGTTCGAGTTCATCGCGATCCCCAGGAACGCGGCGGTAGAGCCCCGCGCGCATCGTCTGTTTCAGCCCCGGCCGCCCCGTGTCACATGGGCATCGGGACCGGCCCTAGCCAACGGCTCAAGTCGATCCGACACACTCGGCGAGAAGCCTGTCCTCGGCGGCCTTGGTCCACTGGCCGGAGTCGAGCAGTGCCGCGACCGTCGGGAACTGCCGTGCCATGTCGGCGAGCGGAACCAGCCCGAGGTCGTGCAGCCGAGGATACACGATTATCTTGCCCGCGAGCGTGCGGTTTTCCACGGCGGCGAGCGCTTCGGCCGCCCCCGCCATGCCCGACACGGCGTCGACGGAGCAGTTGGTGTCGAGCCTCCCGGCCTCGAGCTTTTGCAGCACGATCTTCATGTCGCGGATCACCGATCCGCTGGTACCGAACATGTAACAACGGCGCTCGATATAGGTGTCCATGTCGAGCAGCTGGCGGGTCGGGGCCGGAATGCCGGCGAAGATGTTGATGCGGGCCCCCTCCAGGCTGTGCGCCACGGCCTCGGCCACCAGCGCCCCGACCGGTGCCAGCAGCACGTAGTAGCTGAACTCCCCCGCCAGCGGGGCGCCGGCGGTGTTCACGAGTTCGAGTTCGATCCCTGCCGCGCGGGCGAGCGGGGCGGCCTTGGATCCCAGAGAGGCCAACCGGAGGTCGTCGACGTCGGCCCCGACGATGCGTATTCCCTGCACTCCCTGACGCAGGCAGCGTATGACGTGCATCTGGCCCATGGGGCCGCCGGCGCCGAGCACGGCGATCCGTTCGCCCGGCAGGATCTCGCCGCTCGGCGGGATCGACTCGTACCCTTCACGCGCCTGGGTGCCGTGGGTGCCGGTCCAGCGTGTCATTCCATAATGCACCCGGCCCACCCCGATCGACACCGGCGGGCCGATGCGGCACCCGCCGGTCACGATGTTGATGAGCCCCCCGGCAGCGAGCTTGTCGTTCAGGATCTCAATGGTCCGGCTGCGCGCCCCGTAGTAGAGGATGTCGTCGAACCCCTCGTCGGGGACCGACGCCAGGTCCTCGGCGCAGTCGAAGGACGCGTGACGGGCCTCGCCCGCAGCCAGGACACTGCGCGGCCCTGTCCTCCCTGCGAGCTCGATCGCGTCGTCCCAGCCGTGGCCCTGCTCGACGTACAGGAGCAGTCTGCCACCGCGCCTGATCCCGCCCCGCTCGGGGTTGGCGTAGGAATCTTCGACACACGCCCACGGCTCGACCAGGGCCACCGCCGACGCCGCCAGGTGCTCGGGCACCGGTATGAGAAACCTCTCGTCCGTGTCGGGATCCATGATGACGCGCTCGTCCATGAGGACGTACTCCTGGAGCCCTCCCTCGAAGTTGTAGCCAAATGCCGCATTGGAATTCGAGGTGCGCAGGGTGCGGTAGTCCGTCTGCACCAGACACCGCTCGTCGATCCGGTAATGCCGGACGTCCTCGCCTATCGCAACGATGCGGCACACCACCTCGTGCCCCGGGACAGTGGGCTCGGCACCGGGAACGTAGCTCGGGATCGACTGGAGTACCTCGGGCGGCATCCCCTCGAGGATTTCGGTCTTCCGCGCGTGCTCGGAGAATTGTTTGAGGAGCTTCAAGTCCGAGAAACAGAGGCCGACCGCCTCGACCCGGGCCAGCACCTGTCGCGGGCCGGGCGTCGGCACGTCTTTGCTAGTGTTGTGAGTGAGGACGCCGGGGCCGACCAGCTGGATCGCGTGCTGTTTTCGAGGCAAGAGACCGTCGTTCATGGCTGCCCTCCAACCACCCTTTAGCGTCCGGGCTGAAGCCCGGACCCACGTGATCGTCGCCACAGAGACTAGTGCAGCATCACTTGGCCGCCGGTCACGGGCAACGCCTGGCCGGTCTCATACTTCTGTTCGACCAGGTAATAGACCGCCTTCATGATGTCGGCCGTCGTGCAGCCCCGTCCCATCGGCACCTTCGCCTCATAGGCGCGGCGCACGTCTTCGATCGTGCGCGCGCCGGGTACCTTCCCCGTGCGCAGATACTGGACGAAGAGTCCGGTCTCCGGATCGGACCAGAGCGGTCCCTCGAAAAAATTCCCTGGGCACACGGCGTTGACCTTGATGCCGTCGTCGACAAGCTCGAGGGCGAACGACTGGGTCAGCCCGATACTGCCGAACTTGCTGCCGGCGTAAGCGCCGTTGCGGTTTGAACCTGCCAGACCCGATTTCGAGTTGATCTGGATGATGTCGCTCCAGTACGACGGGCACGCGCGCCGCTGCCGCGCCATGACGGGGGCGGCCAGCTGGACGCACAGGAAAAAACCGCGGTAGTTCACGGAGGTGACGAGGTCGAATTCGTGCAGCGGCTGGCTTTTAACGCTCCCCGCCAGGAGGACGCCGGCGTTGGATACGAGCAGGTCGATGCCGCCGTACCGGCGCACGTGCGCGTGCAGCGCGTCGGCGAGCGAGTCGAGGCTGGTGACGTCGGCGTGCACTGCGGCAGCCTGCCCTTCGCCCCGTTCGGCGCAGATCGCCTCTGCCGCGCGCGAGGCCCCCTCGGCGTTCAGATCCGCCAGGGTGACGACGGCCCCGTCGCCCGCGAGGGCTTCCGCGATCTCCCTGCCGAAGCCCTGCGCCGCCCCGGTGACGAAGGCGACTCTGCCGCTCATGCGGCCCGCCGCGCGGGCAGACGCGATCCCGCGCCGATAGGCTTCCACCTCCCAGTGCTCGATGAAGCCGCGGTCCCGGGACGGCAGGGGTCGCGCCCCCCCGAAGCTCCGCGCGCCCGCCGCGACCCGGACGGCGTCGAGGTAGCACAGCCGGACCGTGTCTGCGGCGGCAAAATCGCGCCCGGACGTGAACATGCCCACGCCCGGAACCAGCACTACCAGGGGCGGGAAACCGGTCTCCCGGGTGTGCGACCGGACGGCGCCTGCGAGCCGCTCCAGCAGCGCCTCTTCCGGCTCGCCGGCGGCCCCGGCATCGAATAACAACGGGAAGGAGTTGCAGTAGACGATCTGGTCGGGAGTGAACGGGCCGCCCCGGGCGAACGCGCGCCCCTCGTCGCTCCCGGCATAGCCTAGGATCGTGGGCGAGTCGTCGAACGTCACGACGCGCAGCGCGTCCTCGTCCGCGAGCAACGCGCGCAGCGTGGGCGCGATCGCATCGATCAGGACGCGCGCCCGCCGCGGCTCGATCTGCGCAGCCGCGCCGAACGAGCCGCTTCCCGCCGCCGGCCCCACGGCCTTGGCGATCGCACCGGCGAGCCGGTCCGTGACGCTGCGCACCTCATCGGGCGTGTCGCCGCAGACGATCAGCCCGTGGTTCTGCATCAGGAGGGCCTGCGGGCAGGGTCGGCCGGTCCGTCGCGCGTAATCCCGCAGGGCAGCGGCCACGGATCGAGCCAGGACGTAGCCCGGGTCCACGTACGGCACCCAGAGGGCTTCGTCCCCGAACAGGCGCAGGGCCGCCGCTTCCCCCCCCACCGCACACGTGAGCCAATTCACCCGGGTGGCGTGCGTGTGGACCACGAAACGGCGCGGCAGCAGGTTGTGGAGCACGCATTCCACCGAAGGACGCCGCCCCCGCTGCGGGTCCACCCGCGCGGCCAGGATCGCCTCTTTGAAGCGCTCCTCCCGCAGTCCTGGTTCGCCCCCCAGTTCCTCGACGAGCAGCGCGTCCAGGGCGCCGCGACTGAGTTCGACGAAGTCGTCCGCCGCAATGGCCGCCAGCGCGACGCCGCTCGGCTTTACTAAAAGGGACTCGCCGACCTTGACCGAGGTGTTGCCCCCGCCGGCGATGACAAAATCGGGATTCGACCCGAAGAAGCGCGACAGCTTCACCAACTCGCCGAGCGGAGCCTCGCCCGGGACGAATTCGGGCCAGGGCATCGTTTGCGCCATCTCTGTCCTCCTCAGCCTATCCCGCAGGTTTGAGCGGAGAGCAAGGCCGCACCGAGCCGATGGAAATAGCGTATCCGTGCTTCGCGGTCGGGAAACCCCGGGCTGAGCTTCCCCGTTCCATCGACGTAGCCGGACTCTCCCCGCAAGACCAGGAACTGGTGGGCGACCGCGACGCAGGCCCCCTCGGCGAAAATGGTCTGCAACTCGGGCGCGATCGGGAGCCCGCCGGCACATGCCGGCGCCATCGGGGGCAACTCCGGCGTGTTGTGCTCGGTGCCGGCCGTCACCACGATACCCGCCTCGCGAAAGGCGCGCACGTAGCGCTCGAGCACCCCGGGGCCGTTGCGCAGCGGGATGAATTCCGCGCAGTGAATCCCGTTGCGGAGGAGGGTATCGATCAGCTTCTCCGGCGGGTCCTCATAGCCGCAGACCGGATGGGTGCCGTCGGCCAGCGTCGGGTAGCACGGGATGCCGCCGAGCTCCAGCACGAGCCGGCACGCCTCTTCCACCGAAACGAAACACTCTTCCACGTAGGCCGGCTTCCCGGTCTTCATGAGGTGCGTCCTGAGCTCGTTCTGAACGCGCACGCGATCCTCGGGGGCAGCCCGGGACGTGACCCCCAGGATGCGCCCCAGCGCGGCGGCGCGCCCGGGCGCGGGGACCAGGCGGAACAGCTCCTCCTGGAACGCCCGGGCCACGTGGCGTTCCTGCAGCACAACGGTCTCCCGCCTGACGCCATGCCGCCGGACCACGCCGTCCGAGATCGCGGCGTCGTCGAGCGCCACGGGCAAGCCCGCCGACTGAAAACACCAAGACAGCCGCGCGACAACTTCCCGGATCCGCGCCGCATCCCTCTGCCGGATCAGGTCGAGCAAGGATTGGGCCCGCGGCGTCGGCTCCTCGAATTTCGTGATCCCCTTGCCGCAGAGGTAGATCTTGCCGGGGTTGCCGGGATCGTTGACCAGCACGCCGGCGTCCCGAAGCTGCGGGAGCAGGGCGATGATCTCCAGGCCGAAGACCGGGTAGACGCCCCGCCCCAGCGCCCGGGCGGCAAACGTCCCGTACATCGAATAGTCGTAGTAGTTGCTGGCGCCGAGGACGCGCACTCCCTGCGCGGCGGCCAGGTCCACCGCCTGTTCGAGGCTCTCGAAGGCCGAGAAGTTCGGCGGGAGATGGATGTGGGCGTTCGACAGGGGGATCCCGTCCCGTGCCGGGTCGAATCGGGTCGGCGACGGGTCGAGGTCGCGCAGGCGGCGAAGGGCTTCGTGCATGCGGCAAACCCGAGACAAGTCAGAGCAGCTGTTCGGGCGCTTCGAGCAGCTGCCTGAGCGAAGTGAGAAAGCGCGCCGCCATCAAACCGTCGATGAGGCGGTGGTCCGCGCTGAGCGTCATGGTCATGACCCGGGCCGGCCGGATCCCTGCGTCGCGGACCACCACCGACTCGCGCATGGCCCCCACGGCCAGAATCGCCGATTCGGGCGGGTTGATGATGGCCGTGAATTCCTCGATTCCGAACGAGCCGAGGTTGGACACGGTGAACACCCCGCGCCCCATGGCCACCACCTTCCCCTTGCGCGCCGCCTCCACGACCCGCTGCGTTTCGCCCGCCAGCTGGGCCAGCGACAGGCTGTCTGCGCCCAGAACCACCGGGACGACGAGCCCCTCCTCCACCGCCACCGCCACCCCGATCGAGGCGGCCGGGTACTCCACCACCTGGTCGTCCTCGACGCGGCTGCGGAACGCCGGGAAATCGCGGATTACCCGGGCGCAGGCCAAAGTCACGATATCATTAATGGTGCACGCGCACTTCGCCTTTTGCTCCCGGTAAAACACGTGGAGCGGGCCGGCATCGATCGTCAGTCGCGCGTAAAAGTGTGGTATCGACTGTTTCGAAGCGGTCATGCTCCGGGCGATAGCCCGCCGCATGCCCGCCAGCGGGCGCGCCGTCGCCCCTTCGGCCACGGCCGGAGCAGGAATCGGAGTCGGCGCAGGATCCGGAACACGAGCAGGACCAGGAGTCGGCGCCGGTTGCGCGGCCGCGGCCGCGGCCACGTCCGTCGACAGGATCCGCCCGCCCGGCCCGCTCCCCGGCCCGAGCGAAGAGAGGCGGACCCCCAGCCGCGCCGCAGCGCCCCGCGCCGCCGGCGAAGCCTTGGTCCGCTCCGCGGGATCCGGCGCGGCCGGCCCTGTACCTGCCGCGGCCAGCTCCGCCGCGATGTCGTCGTCGGCCCCAGCAATGATGGCTATCGGCTGCAGCACCGCCACCGTCTCCCCCTCGGCGTGAAGGATCTTCCGCAGTACCCCCGATTCAGGCGCTTCGACTTCCACGGTGGCCTTGTCCGTGTCGATCTCCAGCAGGATTTCGCCCTTCTCGACGGGCTCGCCTTCCCGCTTGCGCCACCTCACGATGGTCCCCTCCTCCATCGACTGCCCCGCTTTAGGCATCGTGACCCTGATCATGAAGGCCTCCGGCAATACGTAGGTCCGGGCTTCAGCCCGGACGTCTTTTGATCTGCCCTATCTAGTGAAGTTAGCATTCAATGGCCCGCAAACTGCATCCGGCCTGGAGCCCGAACCCACATGCTCTTTAATGATGCACATTTGAACATAATACTGCAACAATGTGTACACTTTTTTGTTGATTCTATGTCGTATTGTGAGCGATTCTGATCTTCTATGAGCACGGGCACGGACCGAAGACGCGACTTCATTCTGCGCCAGATCCTGGATCATGGGAGGGTGGAGGTGAAGACGCTGGCGCAGGCGATGGCGGTGTCGGACGCCACGGTGCGGCGCGACCTGCGTTCGCTGGCCGATCTGGCTCAGGTCGAGCTGGTGTATGGCGGGGCGACGCTGCCGCGCGCCACCGATTTCTCGTTTCGCTCCAAGGCGATGCGCAACGTGGAAGCCAAGCGGGTGATCGGGGAACTGGCGGCCGGGCTGGTCCCGGACAACGACCAGATCTTCGTCGATTCGGGCACGACTTGTTTCGAGATGTGCCGTCACCTGAGGCGGCGCCGCGGGTTGCGGGTGATCGTCAACTCGGCGCGGCTGGCGTTTGAGCTCGGCAACGGCGAGATCGGGGTGATCCTCATCGGGGGTGCGTACCGCCCGGAGCGCATGGACTCGGTCGGGCCGCTGGCGACCACGACGATCGAGCAGCTGCGCGGCTACGTGGCGTTTGTCGGGGCCGACGGGCTGAGCCGGGATTTCGGCGTGAGCGCCAGCGACATCGAGAGCGCGCACCTGTACCGGCAGGCGATCCGCAACGCGCGCGAGACGATCCTGCTCGTGGACCACACCAAGCTGATGGCCCCGTCGCTGTTCAAGATCTGCGAGTTGGACGACATCTCGCGCATCGTCACGGACCAGAAACCGGACGCGGAGTGGCAGGAGTTCCTGGCGGCGCGGGGGATCGAAGTGATTTTCCCGGGAGACCGACCCCGGGCAGCCCGTCGAGTGACGGGCACCGCCCCTGGAGAGATCGATGACCAAGAGACTCATGATTGTGCCTGAAGAAGCGCGGGCGAAGGGTGTCCTCGAATTCGCGCCGATCCCGTTGAACCGGTACGACCGCAGCGTGCGCGACGAGTTGGACCGCTACAGTCCGGCGCAGCTGGTGCAGGCGTATCGCGACATGCAGATCATCCGCGTCTTCGAGACGATGCTGAACGAGGTCAAGCTGCGCGGCAAGTGCAAGGGGATCGCGTACAACCACCGCGGGCCCGGGCCACCTCTCGATCGGGCAGGAGGCCGCGGCCGTCGGGCAGGCGCTTCCTCCTGACGGTCGACGACCACATCTACGGCAGCCACCGCAGCCACGGCGAGATCCTGGCCAAGGGCCTGTCGGCCATCGCGAAGCTCGACGAGCGAGCGGCTGCTGGCCGATCATGCGAGGCTACTTCGGCGGCGACTGCCTCGCGGGTCGTGGACGACGGGTCGCACGGCGTCGGTGCAGCGACCTGGCCATCGACTACCTGGTCTACGGCACGCTGGCGGAGATCTTCGGCCGGGAGGCCGGCTTCAACAAGGGCATCGGCGGCTCGATGCACGCCTTCTTCCCGCCCTTCGGGATCTATCCCGAACAACGCCATCGTCGGCGGCTCGGGCGACATCTCCGTCGGCGCGGCCCTGTTCAAGCACGTCAACCACAAGCCCGGCATCGTCGTCTGCAACATCGGCGACGCCTCGCGTCGGCTGCGGCCCGGTCTGGGAAGGCCTGTGCTTCGCCACCATGGACCAGTTCAAGGAGCTGTGGGACGAGCCGCACCGCGGCGGCCTGCCGCTGATCATGAACTTCGTCAACAACTTCTACGGCATGGGCGGCCAGCCCGTCGGCGAGACCATGGGCTTCAGCGGTGCTCGCCCGGCTGGGCGCCGGGCTCAACCCCGACCAGATGCACGCCGAGCGCGTCGACGGCTACAACCCGCTGGCGGTCGTCGACGCCATCGCCCGCAAGACGCGCGATCCTCGAGCGCGGCGACGGCCCGGTCCTGCTCGACACCGTGACCTACCGCTTCAGCGGCCACTCGCCGTCGGACGCCAGCTCGCTACCGCGAGAAGGCGGAGGTCGAGAGCCTGGCAGCAGCATCGACCCGCTCGTGACCTTCGCGCAACGACCTCGTCGAGGCCGGGTGTGCGAGCCGCGAGGAGCTGCGAGCGCATCGCACGTGCACGGTCGAGACGCTCGATCCTGAAGGCCTACCGGAAGGCGATCGATCTCGACGTCTCGCCGCGCGCGGACCTGATGGAGGTCGGCTGCCTGCTCGAGCAGACGATGTTCTCCAACCAGACGGCTCGAGTCGCATGGGCGCAGGCGGAAGCCCGAGGTGCTGATCCCGAAGGAGGAGAACCCGCGCGTCCAGCAGCTCGCCAAGCGCAGCCGCTCGGCCTTCGACGCCAACGGCAAGCCGCTGCCCAAGGGCCAGCTGCGTCGGCATCCGCGACGCCCTCTTCGAGGCCATCCTCGACCGCTTCTACGCCGATCCCGACCCTGGTCGCCTACGGCGAGGAGAACCGCGACTGGGGCGGCGCGTTCGCCGTCTATCGCGGCCTGACCGAGGCGCTGCCCTACCACCGGCTGTTCAACTCGCCGATCTCGGAGGGCGCGATCGTCGGCACGCGCCGTCGGCTACGCGCCTGGAAGGCGGCCGCGCGCTGGTCGGAGCTGATGTACTGCGACTTCATGGGCCGCGCCGGCGACGAGATCTTCAACCAGCTCTCCAAGTGGCAGTCGATGTCCGGCGGCCTGCTGAAGATGCCCGTGGTGCTGCGCGTCTCGGTCGGCTCCAAGTACGGCGCCCAGCACAGCCAGGACTGGAGCAGCCATGTGCGCCCACATCCCCGGCCTGAAGGTCGTCTTCCCGGCCACGCCGTACGACGCCAAGGGCCTGATGTACTCGGCGCTGCTCGGGCACCGACCCGGTGGTCTTCTTCGAGAGCCAGCGCATCTACGACATGCCCGAGGAGTTCGTCACGGGCGGCGTGCCGGCGGGCGCGTACGAGATCCCCATCGGCGAGCCCGACGTCAAGAAGGCCGGCAAGGACCTGACGATCCTGACCATCGGCGCGACGCTCTACCGCGCGCTGGAGGCGGCGCGACGAGCTCGAAGGACAAGTACGGCGTCTCGTGCGAGGTCATCGACGCCCGCTCGCATCGTGCCCTTCAACTACGAGAAGGTGATCGAGTCGGTGCAGAAGACCCGCAAGATCCTGCTGGCCTCCGACGCCTGCGAGCGCGGCAGCGCCCTGCAGACGATGGCGGCCAAGATCACGCAGTTCGCCTTCGACGACCTCGACGCCCCGCCCGTCGTCGTCGGCGCGCGCAACTGGATCACGCCGGCCGACGAGGTCGAGGACGCCTTCTTCCCCTACCCGGCCGACATCATCGACGCGGTCCACGAGCACATCCTGCCGCTTCCCGGCTACACCGCGCGCCGCCGCTGCGACCGCGCCGACCTCCTCCGCCGCTCCGCTTCCGGCGTCTAGCCGGGATCCTCGAGTTCTTCGAGGCGTCGGGGTGAGTGCGCTGCTTACCTCCAGGCTCGAGGAATTCGAGGAATCGCCAACAGCCGCACCGGGGACAGTTCGCGGGCGCGCGGCGTCACGAGCCCGCGATGAACTGTTCGACCTTCTCGCGGCAGATGTTGTCGGGATACTGCTCCGGCGGCGACTTCATGAAGTACGAGGACGGGGCGAGCAGCGGGCCGCCGATTTTCCTGTCCAGGGCAAGCTTGGCGCACCGGATCGCGTCGATCACGACGCCGGCCGAGTTGGGGCTGTCCCACACCTCGAGCTTCACCTCCACGTTCAGCGGCACGTCGCCGAAGGTCGTCCCCTCCATCCGGATGTGGCAGAACTTGCGGTCCTTCAGCCACGGCACGTAGTCCGACGGCCCGACGTGTACGTCGTCGGCGGGCAGGGCGTAGTCGAGCTGAGAGGTGACGGCGCTCGTCTTGGAGATCTTCTTGGATTCGAGCCGCTCGCGCTCGAGCATGTTCAGGAAGTCCGTGTTGCCGCCGAAGTTGAGCTGGTAGGTCCGGTCCAGCCGCACGCCGCGCTCCCGGAACAGCCGCGTCAGGACGCGGTGCACGATCGTGGCCCCGACCTGCGACTTGATGTCGTCGCCGATGAGCGGGAGCCCGGCCTCCTGGAAACGCCGCGGCCAGTAGTGATACTGGTCGCGCGCGATGAAGACCGGTATGCAGTTGACGAAACCGCACCCGGCCGCGAGCACCTGCTCGACGTACCACTTGGTGGCCTCCTCCGACCCGACGGGCAGGTAGTTGACCACGACGTCCGTCTTGCTCTCGCGCAGCAGCTTCACGATGTCCTCGGTGCCCCCCTCGGACTTCTTGATGATCTTCGACAGGTATTTCCCGAGGCCGTCGTGGGTCATGCCGCGCGCCACCCGCACCCCGAGGTGCGGCACGTCGCAGAACTTGAAGGTGTTGTTCGGGGAGGTGAAGATCGCCTCCGAGAGGTCCTTGCCGACCTTGTTGGCGTCGATGTCGATCGCCGCGACGAACTTGATGTCGCCGACGTGGTAGCCGCCGAGGTTGACGTGCATCAGGCCGGGAACGAACCGGTCTTCCGGCGCCTCCCGGTAGAACTGCACGCCCTGGACCAGGGACGAGGCGCAGTTCCCCACCCCAACGATCGCCACCTTGATCTTTTGCCCGGCGCTCCCCTTTCCCTGCCTCGGCGCGGCGGCCCCGGCCCTCTTGCTGCCCTTCTTCTCGCCCATGGCTCCCTTCCTTCCTCGAGCCGGAAACAGCAACTCCTCCGGCATTCCCATAACCTCGCAGACCGCCTCGACAAACTCGCGGTTCGGCAGCTTCACCCCCGCCTTGATCTGCGACAGATAACTCTCGCTCACCCGGTAGCCTCGCTCCGCGAGCGCGGAGAGCAACCACCGCTGTTTTTGTCCCCGCTCGTCGAGGACCTCGAAAAGCCTGGTACTTGCAGCCATCGTCAGCTTCGGCTCCCGGTTAAGTTTCCTGTACTGTAAAGCCGGCAGCAAACCAGATCAAGTTAAGATAACTTTCCCAGTGGGAGTCCTGCGTCACGCGTGGTGGCCCTGGAAGGGATGCCGCACAGTCAGGGTTCCGCGAACAGGGCCAGTTCGGAGAGGGCCGGGCAGACGGGGGCCTCGGTGATGCGCAGCCGGAGGCGTCCGGTGGTTACCGGCGCCGCGGTGCGCACCAGCCGCTGGCTGCCGATCGAGGTGCCGCGGGCGAACTCGTGCCAGGCCCCGCCCTCCCAGGCATCGAGCGCGAAGGCGTCGACGCGCTGGCCCAGCGGGAGGTATTCCTTCAGGCGGACGAGGTTGAACCGGACCGGCGCCGGGAAATCGAGCACGATCTCGGGGGTGGTCACGGCGTCGTCGGTCGACCAGTAGGTCTCGCGTTTCCCGTCGATGGCCTTATCGGGCGCGAAGCGCGCGTCCCCGGCGCGCGTGTTCCCGGAGCTCGCCCTTGCCCCGCGCGCCAGGTCGCGGGCGAAGGTCGCGTCCAGGATGCGGCGCCACTCCCTGAGGCTCTGCGCGTCGCGCTCGTGGATGCGTCCGCGGCGGTCGGGCGGCACGTTGAGGATCAGGTTGCAGCCGCGCCCCACCGACTGGTAGTAGATCGCGAGCAGCTGGGCGGGCGTCTTGACCGACGCGTCTTCCGCAGCGTGGTAGAACCAGCCCGGGCGGATCGAGACGTCCACCTCGGCGGGGAGCCACGCGGCGCCGTTGCGGTCGCCGCGGTTCAGGCGGGCCGGATCGGCCCCGCCCGGGAACATGCCCTCCGGGTCGATCGCCCCCCAGCACGGGTCGCCCGCGATCCCCTTCTCGTTGCCCGACCCAGCGGACGTCCGGGCCGGCGTCGCTGAACATGCAGGCCTCGGGCTGGAGGGCCCGGACGATGCTCCAGGTGTTCGCCCAGTCGTAGTAGCTCCGGTTGTCGATGTTCCGCTTCTCGCGCGCACCGCCGTAGTATCCGTCACCCCCGTTGGCCCCGTCGAACCAGACCTCGAACAGCGGGCCGTAGCCGCCGAGCAGCTCGCGCAGCTGGTCGCGGTAATACGCGAGGTATTCGGGCCGGCCGTAGCCGGGGTGGTTGCGGTCCCAGGGCGACAGGTAGATGCCGAAGCCCATCCCGGCTCGGCGGCAGGCTTCGGACAGCTCGCGCACGACGTCGCCAGCGCCCTTGCGCCAGGGACTGCTGCGCACCGAGTGCTCGGTGTAGCGGCTGGGCCAGAGGCAGAAGCCGTCGTGGTGCTTCGCGGTGAGGACGAGTCCCTTCATGCCGCCGTCCTTCAACGCTCCCACGATCTGCTGAGCGTCGAACTCGGTTGGGTTGAAAATGGATGGGGATTCGTCACCGTACCCCCACTCCTTGTCCGTGAACGTGTTGACGCTGAAATGGACGAAGCCGTAGACCTCCAGATCGTGCCAGCGGAGCTGCCTGGGCGAGGGGACGGCGCCGTACGGTGCGGGCGCGGAGGATTGCGGCGATCCCAGGCCAATCCAGAAGAGCACGAGCGACAGGGCTGTGGCAGGCAAACGGGCCATCATTTCCCTCCTCCCAACGGGATGTCGGGGACGGCCGGCACCGGTTCTGCGGAGCAGTGTAACAGAAACGAAATGGAGCGGCGCGCACGGTATTTAGCCCTTCCGAGGCCTGGAATTTTGATACAGTTAGGGTTTGCGGCCTGATTTGGCATCTTTACACGCCTTTTTTTGAAAGGAGACTCGATATCTATGGAACAACATGACGGCAAAGTGGGACGCCGCGCGTTCCTGGGAACCGCGGCGGCCGCGGCGGGCGTAATGTTCATCAAGCCCGAGCTGGTGCGCGGCACGGCGGCGAACTCCGCGGTGGCGCTTGGCGTCCTGGGGTGCGGCGGGCGCGGGACCGCGGTAGGGACGGGCTTCGTCGAAAATACGTCGGCCGTGGTGGTGGCGCTGGCCGATCTTTTCCCCGACAGGATTGAAGAAGGGCTGAAGACCTTCAACGCCAAGCTGCAGGCCAAGGGGAAGCCTGCCATCGCGAACTCCGAGCTCTACAAGGGACCCAAGGCGTACGAGGGGATTCTCGCTTCCAAGGCGGTCGACGCGATCCTGGTTTCGACCCCGCCCTACTTCCATCCCCGGCACTTCGAACTGGCGGTCGCCGCGGGCAAGCACGTTTATTGCGAAAAGCCCGTGGGCGTCGATGTTCCAGGTGCCCTGAAGGTCGTCGAGATCGGCAAGAAGGCCGAGGGGAAACAGAGCATGGCGGTCGGGTTTCAGATCCGCAAGGCCCCCCCTTATGTCGAGCTCGCGCGCCGCATCCAGGGCGGGGCGCTCGGCACGATCGGCTGCGGGCTGGCCTATTACTACTGTCCGCACATCGACCGGCCCGACTGGCCGAAAGCCTCGGCGGACGAGAAGCGGCTGCGCAACTGGGTCTGGTACCGTTCGCTGTCGGGTGACATCATCGTCGAGCAGAACGTGCACGTCATCGACATCTGCAACTGGATCATGAAGACTCACCCGGTCAAGGCGGTCGGCTCCGGCAGCCGCAAGCTGCGGCAGGACACCGGCGACTGCTACGACAATTTCAACCTCGTCTTCACCTACCCTAACGACATCCAGGTGAGCTTCGGCTCCACGCAGTTCGACAAGCACGCGTTCGACGCCGCCGTGCGCTTCTTCGGGACGCGGGGCAGCTGCGAGGCCCACTACGACCACCGGATGAGCATCTCGGGCGAAGAGCCGTGGGATGCGGGTCTGGGATCGAACCAGGCGGGCGGCCAGTTCTCCGCCTCCGGAACCTTCGCCGGCGCGCTCGACCAGGCCGACTCGGAGAAGCAGAAGTCGTTCGTCGAAAGCATCACGAGCGGCAAGTTCGTCAACGAGACCGCGCAGGGCGCCGATACGGCGATGTCCTGCATGCTCGGCAGGAACGCCGCCTACAGCGGCAAGGCGATCACGTGGGACGAGCTCCTGAAGTCGAAGGAAGTCTACGACCCCAAACTCGACCTCAACAAATTCGCCACATAGACGTGCCCGGTCGCGCCCGCGGGCTGCTGCGACGGCCCGCGGGCCCCCGTCCGGCACCAAGGAGGAAACGATGAGCTCGGAAGCGACACGTCGGGATTTTCTGAAGGCCTCGTTGGGCGCGGCAGCGCTGGCCAGCCTGGCGGCGCCCGCCGATGACGGCGCTTCAGGCGCCGAAGGGCAAGCTGCTGAAGGGTGTGGTCTGGGGCATGCTGCCGGAGAAGAGCAGCATCGCGGACAGGTTCAAGATGGCGGCCGACGCCGGCTTCGAGGTTGTCGAGGCCTACACCACACCAGATCAGCGCACGGCGGAGGAGATCAAAAAGGGAGCCGATGACGCCAAAATCCGGATCACCTCCGTGATGAACCAGGCGCACTGGGAGTTCCCGCTCTCCTCGAGCGATCCCGCCGTCATCCAGAAGAGCCTGGAGGGGATGCGGACCTCGATCCGCAACGCCAAGCTGTGGGGAGCCGACGCGGTGCTGCTGGTCCCGGGGGTCGTCAACCCCCAGACCCGCTACCAGGAGGCTTGGGACCGTTCGCAGAAACACATCCGCGAACTGATCCCGTTCGCCGCTGAGAACAAGGTCATCATCGCGGTCGAGGAAGTCTGGAACAAATTCCTGATCAGCCCCATCGAGTTCGCCAGCTACGTCGACAGCTTCAAGAGCCCCTGGGTCCGGGCCTACTTCGACGTCGGCAACGTCCTGCTCTTCGGCTACTCGCAGGACTGGATCCGGACCCTCGGGAAACGGATCGTGAAGGTGCACCTGAAAGACTTCAAGGTGACTTCCAAGGGCTTCAGCCCGTTCACGGCGGAGTTCGTAAACCTGGGCGAAGGGGATGTCCCGTGGCCGGAAATCCGCAAGGCGCTGACCGAGATCGGCTACTCGGGGACCGTCACGGCGGAACTCGACGAGGGGGACCTCGGCTACCTCACGGATGTCCGGAAGCGCATCGACAGGCTGGTCCTGGGGGTGTAGGACCGTTCACCCGGCCCTCGAACCGTGTATGCCGAGGGGTACCAACCAGGATGCGTCGCGCGATTGAAGTGAACCGGAGGTATTTCAGGCAAGCCTACCGGACGGGGATTCACGGTTGGGAGACGGACGATCCGTCTCCCTATGCCGTGTCTTTCCTGCGGCAACTCGCCTCCGAGATCCCTGGAGCGGCGCTGCTGGACCTTGGCTGCGGGGAGGGTCGGCACGCCTGCGCCGCCGCGAAGCTCGGGTTCCGGGTCACCGGCGTCGACGCCGAACCGCTGGCAGTCGCGCACGCCGCCGTGCGCGCCCGGGCGGCGGGTTGCGCGCGGATCCGGTTCCGCCGAGCCGCAGCCCTGAAACTGCCGTTCGTCCCCGCCGTCTTCGATATCGTCCTCGACTACGGCTGCCTTCACCACCAGCGCAAATCGGACTGGCGACCGTACCGGGACGCGGTGCTGCGCGTCCTGCGGCCGGACGGGTTTTACCTTCTGTCGGCGTTTACGCCCGCGTTCCGGCTTTTCGCCGGGAGAACCGTTCCGTGGCACATCGCGGACGGGGCCTATCGCCGCTGTTTCACCCGCGCGGACCTCCACGCTTTTGCCAACGACCGGTTCGAGTTCTTGGACGTCCGCGAGCAGGTCCCCCCCGGTTTCTGGCATGTCCTGATGAAACGGATCTGAGCCGCTTCACTTCAGGGCACGGATGCGCACCTCGATGTCCTTCTCTCCTTTCAACAAGTTCACGAGGGCCGCCGTGTCGGTGTTGCCGTAGTGGTACGGGTAAAGGATTCCCGGCCGGAATGCGCGCGCGGCTTCGGCAACCATCTCCGGCGTCATCGTGTACGGAAGGTTCATCGGGAGGAAAGCCACGTCGATGCGGGGGATCACCTTCATCTCCGGGATGTTTTCCGTGTCGCCCGCGACATAGACGCGCTTGTCGCCGAAAGTGACGATGTAGCCGTTGCCGCTGCCTTTGGGGTGGAACGGGGCGCCGTCGGGGCGCTTGTGGGCGAGGTTGTAGGCCGGCACGGTCTCGACCTTGAATCCCGCGACCGTGCGGGTTTCCCCGTTGGACATCAGGATGGCGGCGGGAAGCGCCTTGGCGCAGCCCGGGCTCGCCACCACAGTGGTGGACGGGGTGCTCAGTGCCCGGATCGCCTTGGCGTCCAGATGGTCCCCGTGCTCGTGCGTGACGAGTATCAGGTCCGCCTTCGGCAGCACCGAGTAGTCGGTCTCGCTCGAGACCGGGTCGACGTGGATCACCTTGCCACCGAAGGTGAACATCAGTGTCCCGTGCCCGACGAACGTCATCTTCAGCTCTCCTCCCGACGTCTTGAGGATGTCTTCCTGCAGCGGCGGGACCAGCGTTGCAGCACAAAGGAAGAATGCGGTGGTCATGATCATGAGCTCCTCCTCGAAAAAGGTCACAGAAACGTCCGCGGCCGTCAGCCGGTTTCCTGCATGGCGGCCGCGATGCCGTTGATGCTGAGCAATAGCGCCGAGTGCACCTGTTCCTCGTCCGGCGCGCGGGCGACCCGGGCTCGCCGCAACAGCTCCGCCTGGAGGTAGTTCAGCGCATCGGTGTAAGGGTTGCGCAACCGGATCGACCTCTGGATCACTGGGGCGTTGTCGAGGATCCCGCGCTGGTCGCTGATGGCGAGCAGCGCCTTCGGTCGTCACGGCAAATTCCCTGCTGATCCGCCCGAAAATGCGGTTGCGCAGGGCCGCGGGCCTGACCAGCGCCGCGTACCGCCCGGCGACGTGCATGTCGGCCTTTGCCACCCCCATCGTGCAGCTGTCAATGAGGGTGCGGAAGAACGACCATCCCTCGTACATAGCCCGGTACATCTGCAGCCGTTGCGCGCACTCGAGCGCCGAGCCGAGCGCGCTCCCCATGCCGTACCAGCTCGGGATCATGAAGCGCGTCTGGGTCCAGCTGAAGACCCAGGGGATGGCCCGCAAGTCCTCCAGCTCCTGCAGCCCTTTGCGCTGGGCCGGACGCGAGGCGATGGGCAGGCGGCTGATGTAGCGCACCGGGGTCGCCTGCGTGTAGAAATCCCAGAACCCGGGGTCCTCGTACACCAACTTCCGGTAGGCGGCGCGCGACAGCTCCGCGATGCGCTCGAGCTCCAAAACCCACTCCGGCGGAACCGGGCGGTGCCAGCTTTTCTTCGCCCGGGGCGCGCTGGTCAGCATGACCGCGTGCACGATCTGTTCGAGGTGGCGGTGCGCGAGCGCCGGCAGCGAGTACCGGAAGGAGATGACCTCGCCCTGTTCGGTGAAGCGGAACCGTCCGGCCACGCTGCCGACCGGTTGCGACAGGATAGCCTGGCCGGTGCGCCCGCCGCCCCGCCCGATGCTGCCGCCGCGGCCGTGAAAGAACCGCCACGTGACGCCGTGCTCGCGGCACGCAGCCGCGATCCGCTCCTGGGCCTTGTAGAGTTCCCAGTTGGCCGACAGGTAACCTCCGTCCTTGTTGCTGTCGGAGTAGCCGAGCATGATCTCCTGCGAGTTCCCTCGCGCTTTGAGCTGCAGCGCGTAGACGGGGTTGGCGAAGAGGCCGCGGAGGAAACCGCCCGCGGCCCGGAGGTCCTCGACGGTCTCGAGCAGGGGGACGACGTCGAGGTCGCTCTCGGGCACGAGGGCGTCGCGCCGCGCCCGCCATCGGAATATCCCCGTCTCCTTCGCAAGCAGCAGGACCTCGAGCAGTTCGCTCACGTTGCGGGTGAAGCTGACGACGTAGCAGCGGATCACATCGGTACCGAACCGCTGGTGGCTCTCCCGGATCGCGCGAAACAGGTCGACGACCCGCTGCGCCTCCGGGGGGAGCGGCACCGCGGGGCTGATCAACGGACGTGGGGACCGAAGCAGCGCGGTGAGGAGTTCGACCCTCGCCGTTTCGTCCATCCGCGCGTACGGTTTGTCGAGCATCCGCAGGGCGGCGAAGATCCCGGCGAGGGCCCGGCCGTGTTCGTCGCGGTGCTGGCGCACGTCGAGCTCGGCCAGGTGGAAACCGAAGGTCTCGGCCTGCAGGATCGTGTCGTCCAGGGTGCCGTCGCCCGCGACTTCGGCCGCCCGGTTCTCGCGCAGGCTCTCGTGGATGAGCCGCAGGTCGGCCACGAACTCGCGCGCCCCCCGGTAGCCGGCGGCACCGGGGCGGCTGCCGGCTACCAGGGTGTTGCGCAACCTTCTTTCCATCATCCACAGCTTGAGGCGGTAGGGTTCCACGTGGTACCTGCGGGCGGTCTCCCGGTCGGGTGTGATCTCGGCGCGGTCAGACTCGATCGAGCGCTTCAGAGCGTCGCTGATCCGCACCAGCCGCACCGACTGGCTCAGCTCGTGGCGCAGGTTGCGCAGCGAACGGATGTGCAGCCGCAACGCGAGCGCCCGGTGCGCGCGCACGGCCCGGCGCGTGATCTCCGGCGTGACGTTCGGGTTGCCGTCGCGGTCGCCGCCTATCCAGGAGCCGAACTTCAGGAACACAGGGACCTCGAACGGCGCTCCCGGGTAGTAGCGCCGGATGGCGCGCCTGAGGTCGTCGCGTAGCCAGGAGACCAGCGGCCAGACGGTCTCGCCGAAGAAAAACAGCCCGTTCTCCACCTCGTCCATCGGGGTGAGGGTGGTCGCGCGCACCTCGTCCGTCTGCCAGAGCGACGTGAGGTGGCGGCGCATCTCGGAAATCATGCGTTCCCGCTCCCGCGGCAGTACCCCGTCGCGGCGCAGTTCAAACAGCAGCGCCGAAATGCGCTTGAGCTTCATCAGGACGGTGCGCCGCTTCGCCTCGGTCGGGTGGGCGGTAAACACCGGCTCGATGCTCAGCGAGCGCACCAGGGACCGCAGGACGGTGGCGCTGATGCCGCTGCTCTTCGCCCAGTAGACCGCTTCGGCGATCGATTCCAGCCGGGGCTTCTGTTCGGGGTGGAGCTCCCGCTCGCGGTTGACCCGGACGATCTCCTGCTGTTCGGCCTCGTTGATCAGGTGGAAATAGACCGTGAAGGCGCGCAGGATGCGGGTGGCCGAGGCCGCGTCCACGCCGCGCACAAGACGCTCGACCGTGCGCCTCTCGGCGGCGGAATACCCCGCACGCAGGTGTTTGGCCGCGGCGCGGAGTTCTTCCTCTACGGCGTATAGACGTTCCCCTTCCTGTTCGCGCAGGACCGATCCCAGGAGATCTCCCAGCAGGTGGACGTCGGCGCTGAGTTGATTCGCTTCCATAATTGGTAAAGCCTACTCCAACTGCGTGCCACGGGAGAGACGAAAACTGCGGAGCCGGCCGGACGAGGCCGGCGCACGCGGCACGCAAATTGCTATTGAAATCGGATGCGGATCTGGCATTCTGACTGATTGGCTGCCCTGGCGGCTAAGCAAGACCCGACTCGTCGCCCCCCTTTCAGCACCAGCAACCCACTGTCACCTGAGGTGTCGGAAAGGACTCGCGGGAAATGAGACGGAACTGGAAGGTGGACGCTCGCGCTGGTCTTGGGCGCACTGCTCGGCCCGGCGGTGGCCGCGGCACAGACGACGACCGGCGCCGCAGCATCGAACATGACGCAGGTCGCGCCGTCGGGGGCCGGGCTCCCCGCAATGGGCGAGGAGAATCCCCTGCGGGGCGGAGTGCCCGAAGGGAAGCCGACGCCGGGTGTGTTGCCGCTGTCTCTGACCGACGCAATCCAGATGGGGCTCAGGCACAATCTCGGGATGCTCCTGCAGGGTCAGGGCGTCCGGTCGGCACGCGGTGCGCGGTTGCGGGCGCTCAGCCAGCTTCTCCCCGACCTCACCACGGCCACAAACGAGAGCAGCCGGCAGGTGAACCTGGCCGCCTACGGCTTTTCCGGCTTCCCGGGCACGCCCACCATCGTGGGGCCCTTCGGCGTATTCGACACGCGCGCCTACCTGACCCAGTCCGTCTTTGACTTCAGGGCGCTGAACCGCACCCGGGCGGAGTCGGAAAACGTCAGCGCCGCCGAATTCTCGGCCGCGGACACGCGCGAAGCGGTCGTGCTCGTGTGCGCCAATCTCTATCTGCAGGCCCTCGCCGGACAAAGCCGCATCGAAGCGGCGCGTGCGCAGGTCACGACCGCCGAGACGCTGTACCGGCTGGCGGTGGACCGCAAGCAGGCGGGTGTTGTCGCCGGAATCGACGTGTTGCGGGCGCAGGTAGAAATGCAGGCGCGGCAACACCAGCTCAGCCACGCGGAGGAGCTCGCCGAGCGCGAGAAGCTGGACCTGGCGCGGGCCATTGGGCTGCCCCTCGGGCAGGAGTTCGCCCTGACCGATCCCATCCCGTACGCCCCCTATTCTCCCCCTTCGCTGGAGGAGGCGCTCCAGCAGGCGTATGCGAACCGCGCCGACTATCTCGCGGCCCAGGCCCGCCTGCGCGCCCTGGAGTTCGAACGGCGCGCCGCGGCCGCCGAGCGCCTACCGTCGCTGGAAGTGAACGCCGACTACGGCGACATCGGGCCCAACCCGCTGCGGTCGCACGGCACCTACAGCGTCGCGGCCAACCTGCGCATTCCCATTTTTCAGGGTGGGAGGGTACGCGGCCAGGTTATGGAGAGTGAGGCGGCGCTGGAGCAGCAACGCGCCCGGGCAGACGACCTGCGGGCACGGATCTACTACGAGGTGCGGACGATCTTCCTCGAGCTGAACTCGTCCGGTACCCGCGTGAAGGTGGCGCAGAACACGGTGGAGCTGGCACGGCAGCAGCTGGCCCAGGCGCAGGATCGTTTCCGGGCCGGCGTGTCCGATCACCTCGAAGTCGTCCAGGCGCAGGAGTCCCTGGCGATCGCGCAGGAGGACCTGATCGCCAGCATGTACGAATTCAACACCGCCAAGGCAGGCCTGGCCAGGGCGCTCGGAGTGGCAGAGCGCGGGTTCGAACAATTTCTCAGGGGAAAATGATGTCGCGTGAAATCGGGGAACCGGTCGACGCGCAGGCGCCGGGAAGCCCGGAGCGGGAGCCGCCACGCGACGGATTCCTGCCGCGGCTCCGCCGCCGGCTGTTCCTGGTCCTGACACTCGCCGGAATCGTCGTCCTGCTGGCCGCCGGCGGCTTCGCGGCCTGGAGTTACTATTCGGTGCGCGAGTCGACCGACGACGCGCAGATCGACGGCCACGTGAACCCGGTCTCCGCCAGGGTGGGGGGGACCGTCACCGGCGTGACCGTCGACGACAACCAGTATGTCGCCTCCGGTACCCTGCTGGTGCAGATCGACCCGAGGGATTACGAGGTCGCCGTGCAGCACGCGCAGGCCAACCTGGCCAACGCCGAGGCGACCGCCAGGGCGGCAGCCACGCGGGTGCCGTTGACGTCGACCACGAGCCGCAGCCAGATCGAGACCGCGCACGCCGCCCTGCAGCAGGTGGAGGCTGGCGCCGTTTCGGCCGGACGCGAGGTCGAAGCGGCGCGGGCGCGGCTTGCATCGGCGCAGGCCCAGGCCCGCCAGGCGGAGGCGAACTACACGAAGGCGGCACAGGATTTGGTCAGGATGAAGACCCTGGTGGAGAAAGACGAGATCTCCCGGCAGCAGTATGACGCCACCGTCGCCGCCGAGGACGCGGCCCGGGGACAGCGCGACGCCGCGGAGGCAGCGATCCGTGAGGCCGAGAAAGGGATCGAGTCCGCACAGGCCCGGCACCGGCAGTCCGAAAGCTCCATCGCCAAAGCCCGGGCCGAGTTGGCGGGCACCGGTACCGCGCCCCAGCAGATCACGATCTCGCGCGCGGACGCGGACGCGGCCGCGGCGCTCGTCGAACAGGCGAAGGCTGCCCTGAGACAGGCCCGGCTGAACCTGGAGTACGCCTCCATTACGGCGCCGGTATCGGGCATCGTCGCCCGAAAGAGCGTCGAGGTCGGGCAGGTCGTCCAGCCGGGACAGCCGTTGATGGCCGTGGTGCCGCTCGAGGACATCTGGGTCACCGCCAATTACAAGGAAACCCAGCTCAGGCACATGAAGCCAGGGCAACCGGCGGAGATCAGCGTCGACACCTACGGCGGGCGCGCATACCGCGGCCACGTCGACAGCATCGCGGCCGCGACCGGGGCGAGGTTCAGCCTGCTGCCGCCCGAGAACGCGACCGGGAACTACGTGAAGGTGGTGCAACGCGTCCCGGTGAAGATCCAGATCGAAGAGGGGCAGGACCCGCAACACCTGCTGCGCCCGGGCATGTCCGTTTACGCGACCGTGCGGGTTCGCTGACCATGGACGATCACTCGCGGCCGCACACGGGGGGCGTCAATCCCTGGATCATCGCCGTCTCGGTGATGTTCAGCACGTTCATGGAAGTGCTTGACACCACCGTCGTGAACGTCTCGCTGCCTCACATTGCCGGGAGCCTGTCGGCCAGCATCGACGAGTCGACCTGGACGCTGACGTCGTACCTGGTGGCGAACGCCGTGATCCTGCCACTCACGGGCTGGCTGGCGAACTACTTCGGTCGCAAACGCCTCCTCATGCTGTCCGTCACCGGGTTTACGATCGCGTCGTTCTTCTGCGGGCTGGCCCCGAACCTCGCGACGCTAGTCGCATTCCGCGTCGTGCAGGGGGCCACGGGCGGGGCGCTGCAACCGTTGTCCCAGGCGGTGCTCCTGGAGGCCTTTCCGCCGGAGGGACGCGGCAAGGCGATGGCGTTCTGGGGCCTCGGCATCGTCGTCGCCCCGATTCTCGGGCCGGTGCTCGGCGGCTGGCTGACGGACCAGTACAGCTGGCGCTGGGTCTTCTACGTCAATCTCCCGGTCGGGATCGTCTCGCTCGTCATGACCAAGATGTTCATCTTCGACCCGCCGTACATCCGGAGGCAATCGACGCGGATCGACTTCTGGGGCATCGGGCTTCTTACGGTCGGGATCGGCGCCCTCCAGGTCCTGCTCGACAAAGGGCAGGAGGACGACTGGTTCGCGTCCCGTTTCATCGTGACGCTCGCGGTCGTCTCGGCCGTCGGGCTCGCGCTCTTTGTCGTGCGCGAGTTGACCACGCGCCACCCCGTGGTCGACCTCCAGGTGCTGACGGACCGCACTTTCAGCACGGGCGTCTTCCTGATGACCATGGTCGGGTTCGTCCTCTTCGGCAGCCTGGTGCTGCTGCCGATCCTGATGCAGACCCTGCTCGGCTACCCGCCGCTGCAGGCCGGCATCGCGCTCGCCCCGCGCGGCATGGGTTCGTTTCTCGCCATGCCGGTCATCGGCGTGATCCTGTCCCGCGTCGGCGCGAAGAAGCTGCTGGCCCTGGGGATGACCGGCGGAGGCCTCACATTGTTCTGGCTCGGCACCCTGAACCTCAACATGGGGTACTGGGACGTGTTCTGGCCCCAGTTCGTTCAGGGGATCGCCCTCGGACTGCTGTTTGTGCCGCTCACGACGATCACGATGGCGCCCATCGCGAAGGAGGCTATGGGCAACGCCGCCAGCATCTTCAACCTCATGCGGAATCTCGGCGGCAGCGTCGGGATCGCGACCGCGACGACGATCCTGGCACGGCAGCAGCAGCGTGAGGTCAACCTTCTCGGCACGCACGTCAGCGGGTACGACCCGCAGACGCGCGCGCTGCTCGACCAGCTTCGCGCGGGGATCATGGCGGCCGGCGCCGACGCCGCGACCGCGTCGAACCGGGCTTACGCCGCCCTCGTCGGCATCGTGCAGAGACAGGCGGCAATCCTCTCCTTCACCCACGTGTTCCAGTTCATGGGCATCGTCTTCCTCCTGTTGCTCCCGCTGCTGCTGCTCATGAAGCCTCCCCCCGGACAGTCCGGTCCCGCCGCCCCCGTTCACTGAAAGCGCCGGACCGGCGGAGTCCTTCGAGTCTGCGAGGTGGGTCCTACAGCTCACCTGAAGGACTGAGACTCATGACGCGGTGGAGAGCCTGACGGCAAGCTCGAGCTGCGCTGACGAGGCTGCTCGTGACGGCGACGCCCTGGCCGGCGATGTCGAAGGCCGTTCCGTGATCCACCGAGGTGCGCACGATGGGCAGTCCGAGCGCGACGTTCACCCCCGCCTCGAAGTCGAGCAGCTTGAGCGGTATGTGCCCCTGGTCGTGGTACATGCAGACGATCGCATCGAACTTCCTGCGCCGCACGGCCATGTAGAACACGGTGTCGGGCGGATAGGGGCCGCTGACGTTCATCCCCTGCCCGATCGCCCACTCCACGGCCGGACGGATCTCCGCGGCATCCTCGTCCCCGAACAGGCCGTTCTCCCCCGCGTGCGGGTTCAGCCCGGCCACCGCGATGCGCGGGTTGGAACGGATCCGCCGGACGGCGTCCCAGGTCATCCGGAGGATCCTGCAGATGCGATCCTTCTTCACGCGCTCTATGGCGGTCCGCAGCGAGACGTGCGTGCTCACGTGGGTCGCGATCAGCTGTTCGGAAACCAGCATGATGGTGACGTCCTGGACGCCGCAGACCTCGCCGATCAGCTCCGTGTGGCCCACGAACTTCGGGTCGGAGAGCCGCGTCGCCTCCTTGTTGACAGGCAGCGTCGTCATCGCCGAGATCCGGCCCGCAAGCGCGGCCTGTGCGGCGGTGATGATGTATTCGCGGGCTGCCCGTCCAGATTTGACGTTGATCCGGCCGACCGTGATCTCCCCCGCCTTCATGATCCCCGAGTCGATCACGCAGAGCGCACCGTCGCGACTCTGCGACGGCTCGGTAACGGTTGCGATCGGCACCTCGTATCCGAACCGGTCGTTGTAATATTCCAGCACCTCGCAGGTCGCCGTAGGCGACCACCGGGTACCGGAGCTCGCCCCCCCTCCACGCCTTCAGAAGTATCTCCGGCCCAACCCCGCTCGAATCTCCCACGGTTATTCCAACTAGCATGGCAACTCCGATGGTGACCGGGCCAAACGCGCCCGGATTGAGGCCAGGACATCGCGCGCGCCGAAGCCGCCGGCCTTGCTGATCAGGAACAGCCCGCCCATTCTGGTGCTGCGACGCTGCACCTTTCGCGCGATGAACGACAGCGGGACACCCGGAACCACGTCCCCTACCGGATGAAGCTCGGGTTCGCCCAGAGCCTGGAGAATCCCGAAGGCGGTGTCCCCGCCAAACACTACCATAGCATCAACCTCGGTGCTTTCGAGCACCTGGCGCACCATTTTGCCGACGTCCCGGGCGCGCTCGAGCCCGGAGCTTGCCAGCCCGGCGGTGTTCAGCCGCACCCAGGGCGAACGGGCCAGCTCCCGCGCCGCGGTCTCCGGATCGACAGGACGGCAGCCACCCCCGCGCCGCGTCGACCTGCTGCGCCGACCGCTCGTTCAGGCTGCCGTTGACCACCAGGCAAGTCCGCAGCACCCGCGGGAGGCGCCGCTTCGCCCGCGGCCCGCCGAATCTTCGGGCGAGCTGCCACGCAAACGCCGCCGGACCGGCGGCGAGGCGCAGGCCGCTCGCGCAGAACACTTCCGCCGCGCGCCCGACCTCCTCGTCGGTCTCCGCGTCGACGACATGCACCGAGGGCCCCGAGGCGCCGCGGATCGCCTCGGGGCCGACCGACAGGGCGGTGACATCGGCGGCCAGGAGAGTGGGAATGTGGCTCTCGCGCACGGGGTTCAGCGGATCGGACGCGAACGAGGTCTCGTCGACTGCAACTCCGTCCACGTACAACCGTCCGCCGCGCACCGTACGACCCAGCGCGGGATATGCCGGGACGTAGATGACAGGCATCCCCGGAAAGGCCGACATCAGCCCGCGCACTTCCGGAGCGACGTTTCCGCGCAACGTGGAGTCGGTCTTCTTGTAGATCAGGGAAAACGAAGATGCTGCCGGAGGCCGCCTCGAACACCCTTCGGTGTGCCTCCCCGGGGGACAGGTGTCTCGTCTCGGTGTCGACGACCAGCGACTGCACTGCGCCGGAGGCATCGGAGACCCGGAACGCGCGTCGAGACGACCGCGGCCAGCCCCTCCCCTGCGAACTTGGAGCCGATTTCGAGCGCTCCGGTCAGGTCGTCCGCCAGACAGAAAATAGTTCGATGACCCACGTCTTATCATAGTCCAGGTGGACTGCCACTCCGGTCTGGAAAAGCCGACTGTGTGAGTGCCTTTGATCCGGCAGGAAGACCGGGAACCGTCACCGCGTCCCGGCCCGACTTGCCACGAGCTAGCGCTCGTGACGCGTCGGGCCTGGAGCAGAGAGCCGGCCGCCAGGAAGGGATGAGAATCCGGCGTTTTGGAAGGATTCTTGAGGGCGCTGCTCGCGCGTTGTGAGGTCAGATCCCGGCGGGCGGGCACCGGAATTGGAAGGAGTGGAAAACAGTTCGTGTCGTGCGCCCGCAGCGACCGCGACACTCTCCTCGCGTTCGCTCAGCAGGCTTTCCAACTGGGTCCTCAGCCGGGCAAGATCGACCGGCTTGGTCAGCATGTCCGCGGCCCCTTCACGGATAGCGGCGATCGCATTCGCCAGGCTGGCATAGGCCGTAAACAGGATCACGATCGACCCGGGGTGCTGACGCTTCAGCGCCCGCAACATGTCAAGACCATCCAGGTTGGGCATCACCATGTCGGAGAGCACGAGATCGGGATTGATGGCGTCATACAATGCCAAAGCCTCTTTCCCATCCTCGGCCAGGTACACCTGGTATCCCCACGGCTCGATAGCCATCTTGAGGACCTCTCGAAAGGAGACTTCGTCGTCGACGATCAGTATGGATTTCCTTTTATCTATCATGCCTGCTCCACACTGGTCGGTGCGTCTCCACGGCTTACCGGGCGGGTGTCGCATTCCGCATCTGACTCGTCCAATTCCGGTACGCCAACAGACTCCATCGCTGGCAATTGGCGTACCACCTGGTGATATTAGAGTAAGTCGTTTTGATATATATGTTTACAGACAGATCACTCGAATTGCCCGCAATTGACGGCTCCGGGGACCCGGGAATTTTTCCTCAACCGTGCACTCGCCGGGACTCCGGGAGGCAGGCAGGAGAGCGGAGCGTGCTCGAGGAGACCATCGGGGAATTTTTCCCTTAACCCAAAATTTGAAAAGAGGTAGAATTTCCCCGTGTGGTCAAGTGTCTGCCTATTGCTGAGCAGACTTACGATGCAGCAGATTGGGTACGATGTTGCGTCGGGATGTTCTGACATCGAGCTCTCCCCCTGGCCGCGGTGAGACGTTCCGGCGGCACGAGGCCAACACCAGCCGAAGGACGGGCTGCATGATCAACCGCAAAACGAAGATCCTGGTCGTGGACGACGAGGCGGCGATGAGGGAGGTCCTGGAGATGCGCCTCCAGGAGTGGGGTTTCGAGGTGCGGCTGGCGGCGGACGGGTTCGAAGGCAAGGAACTGGCGGAGACGTTCGATCCGGACGTGGTTATCTCGGACGTGGTCATGCCGCAGATCTCCGGCCTCGATCTGCTCCGTACGCTGAAGTCGGGGGACGCCGACCGGCCGATCATCCTGGTGACGGCCCAGGCGAGCATCGACGTGGCGGTCGAGGCGATGAAGGAGGGAGCGCAGGACTTCATCACCAAGCCGATCGACTATCCCAAGCTGAAGGCCATCCTCGACTCGGCGGAGAAGGACATCGACCTGCGGCGCGAGTCCCGCAGGCTCATCTCGCAGCTCGACCGGGGGGCTGGATTCGGCGAGTTCGTCGGGACCAGCAAGCCGATGCGCGAGGTCTACGAGCTCATCTCGAGCCTCAGCTCGAGCGACGCCTCGGTCATCGTGACGGGCGAAAGCGGCACCGGGAAAGAGCTGGCCGCGCGCACGATCCACCAGCTGAGCGCCCGCGCCAAGGGCCCGTTCGTGGCCATCAACGCGGCAGCGATCCCCGAGAACCTGATGGAGAGCGAGATTTTCGGGCACGAGAAAGGGGCGTTCACCGGCGCCGTGGGGGTGCGCGCCGGCTGCTTCGAACTCGCCAACCGCGGGACCCTGTTCCTGGACGAGATCGCGGAGATGCCGCTGGCTCTGCAGCCCAAGCTCCTGCGCGTCCTGGAAGACCGGAAGGTGCGGCGTCTGGGCGGCAACCAGGAATTCGTGGTGGACGTCCGGGTGTTGGCGGCGACCAACCAGGAGCCGCGCGGCGCGGTCGAGGCCGGCCGGCTGCGCGAGGACCTCTTTTACCGGCTCAACGTGTTCACGGTTGCACTGCCGCCGCTGCGCGAGAGGAAAGGGGACATCGCCCTGCTCGCCCAGAGCTTCATCTGCGAGTTCAACCGCAAGCACAACGCCCGGGTGGAAGCGATGCGCGACGACGCCCAGGAACTTCTCAGGTCGTACTCCTGGCCCGGAAACGTGCGCGAGTTGCGCAACGTGATGGAGCGGGCGGTAATCCTGTCCAAAGGAAATTGGATCGAAGCGTCTCACCTCCCGGCCTACATCGTCAGTGCCCGCACCGACTCCGTGGCCAAGATCGTCCTGCCCATGGGCGTTACTGCGGCGGACGCCGAAAAGGAACTCATCCTCAAGACGCTGAAGAAGACCGGGAACAACAAGGCCGAGGCGGCCCGGCAGCTGGGCCTGGATGTCAAGACCATCCGCAACAAGCTGAAGGCGTACGGCATCGTCTGAGGCTTCCCTTTCCCCCGTCCCGCGTGGGCACGATGAAAATAGCGATGCGAATCATCTCCGGGTACGGCGTTCTCATCGCCCTGCTCGCCGCCCTCCTCGCCTACCAGGTGATGGCCATCCACAAGATGCAGGCGATCGGGAACACGATCGCCCGCGTCAACTTCCAGGCGGCGCTCGCCGCGCTGCAGTTGATGCGCGACCGGGACCTGGTCGAGGAGTACGCGAAGAAAGCTCTCGTCATCGGCGACCCCGAATACGGTGAGCCGCTGCGCGGCTTCGCGGAGGATCTTGACACGAGCCTGCAACAGATCCGCGCGACGGCCGTGACCGAACGGGAGCGGCAGGAGATCGAACGCTTTTCCCAGTTCTGGGCCGAGTTCCGTGCGGCGCTGGGGCGCGAGCAGGCCCGCGCACCGGGGAAGCGCGCCGAGTTCCCGGGCGGGCTGCAGGACGGACTGGACTCCCTGCGAACGCAGGCCTTCACGGTCTACCAGCAGGTGCTGCAGTCGATCGCGAGCGAGGCTCAGCTCGCCCGCGACACGGGCCAGCGCGCCGAGCTGATGTCCTGGTTCGCCGCCGTCACCGCGCTGCTGGTGGGCGCCTTCGTTTCGCTCCTGATCGTCCGCTCCATTTCCATTCCGCTCCGGCAGCTCACCGAGGGGACGCGAGCGATCGCGGCGGGAAAGTTCTACTACCGGCTGGACACGTCGGGGAAAGACGAGTTCGCCCAGGTCGCCCGCGACTTCAACACCATGACCGAACGGCTCGGCGAACTCGACATCATGAAGAAGGACTTCGTGTCGCACGTGTCGCACGAGCTGAAGGCGCCGCTGGCGTCCATGCGGGAAACCACGCAGCTGCTGCTCGAGGAGATCCCCGGCCCCCTCGCCGACAAACAGCGTCGGCTGCTCGAACTCAACATGCAGAGCGCGCGTACCCTGAGCTCGATCGTGGGCAACCTCCTGGACATCTCCAAGATGGAGGCCGGCATCATGGAGTACGACCTCAAGCCGCAACCCCTCGCGCCCCTGGTGCGCGCCGCCGTAGGCCAGTACGAGGCGCCGGCGGCAGGGAAGAGGATCGACCTGCGCACGGAGATCCCCGCGCAGCCGATCCTGGTCGACTGCGACGGCGACCGCGTCGTGCAGGTCATCGCCAATCTCGTCGGCAACGCCGTCAAGTTCACGCCGCAGTCGGGCGCGATCCGGGTGCGGCTCGAGCAGCTCCGGCAAGCGCCGACACGCATGCCGACGCGATGGCACAACGCCCTCGCCGACCGGAAGACGGATGGCGGCTTCGCGCAGCTCACGGTGAGCGATTCGGGCCCCGGCGTCCCCGATGCCAGCAAGGAGAGCATCTTCGAGAAATTCCACAGGGCCGCCACGCGCCGCAAAGTCGCCGGGCAGGGCGTCGGCCTCGGCCTGGCCATCGCGCAAACCGTCGTCGAGGCGCACCGCGGAGCCATCTGGGTGCAGGACAATCCTGAGGGGGGATCGGAATTCTGCGTGCTCCTGAGGCTGAACGACACGGCCGAAGGCACGGCGCCGGCGCACCGCAACGAGCAATCCCTGTAGGCGTGAAACCCGCAGGGACAGCCGCCGCCGCGGTCCGCAGGGTCAATCCGTTTGGCTCAAACCCTTGACGTAGCCGCGCGGGGCACCGTAGCGCAGGACGCTCACGGTCACCTTCTGCCGCCCGAACTGAATCGCCTGCTGAAGGTTCGACATGTAGATGTCGATGATGCGCCCCTTGACGAGGCGCCCCGTGTCCATCACCCGGTAAATGCCGCGGTGGCGCTCACTTTCCACGTGCACGAGCGTCCCCAGGGGCAGCACCGACGGGTCGGCCGCCGCCAGGCCCGGCGCCGCGGGCACACCGGACTTGGTGATCCCCGATTCGCAGTAGGCGGTCGCCTGGAACTCCATCGCGGGTCCCGGCGTGACCGCTTCCTCGGCCTTCGCGCCCCCGGGCGCGAAACTCCCCGCCATCTGCCCCAGGATCAGGACCGCCGTACCCGCCAGCAACCTCCTCGCCGACCGCAAAAAACACGCGCGTGCATTGTCCATATGCTGCATCGATACCCCCTTGGCTCAAAACAAAGTGACTACGGCCCTGGATGGGTGAGATCGTTACGATTCAGCGAACGCGAGCGGGCGCGAGAGAGAGTAGAACGATCGTGGGAGTTGGGACACACAAATAGGAATTAGCATTCCCCGATCGAAAATCATGGTCAAAATGCTACTGTATATCCCGCGCTTAGACAACCCCAAAAAATCGAGTGCCGCCCCACAACCGGCCGCCGCCGCGCATCCGCGGCCCCTCTACCCTTCCGGCGGGCGGCCCCAATCATTTTTTTGAGAGCGCTTTACGGCCGGCTGAAAGGAGATTTCAGCAGAAATCCGCGCGTGGGGCATATCACCCGCCGGCGAAATTTTTTTTCGCGAAACCATCGGGGGAAGCAGTCCATGGCCTCTCGGCGCGGCGGGGCGCCTCTTTCGCCATTCGAAGTGGGATGAGGCGTCAGGACATGTGATAGCGGTTTTAGGACATAAGAAATTTGATTTTGGTCCCGGCGCGCCGCTGCTGTGGGGTTGTTACAGCAGGACCGACACCAGGATCTGCGCGAGGAGGATCTTGGCGATCATGGACGCCGGGTAGACCGCCGCGTACCAGATGTTCGGGAGTTCGTTGCGCGCCTGCTGGTTCGCATAGGCGAGACAGGCGGGCTGCGTCTGCATGCCGGAGACCATGCCCATCACGGCGGACATCGGCAGCTTCAGGAGCTTGTAGCCGACGAGCAGAGCGCCGACGGAAACGGAGGTCGTGATGGCGGCCCCACCCACGATCAGTCCCCATCCGCCGGCCCGGAAGGTTTCGGTGAAGCCGTGACCCGCCTTGGTCCCGATCGCCGCAAGGAAGAACACGAGCCCGATCTGGCGCAGCACGATGTTGGCGCTGTACGGGATCGTCCAGGTGATCGGCCCGCTCCGCTGCAGTCGGCCAAGCAGCAGCGCCGCCACGAGGGGGCCGCCCGCGAAGCCGAGTCTGAATACCGAACCGTTGGGCAGCGGTATCGGCGCCATGCCAACGAACACGCCGATCAGGATCCCGAGCGACAGCGGCAGGAAATCGGTTTCGGAAACGGCCCGGAGCGAGTCGCCGAAGAAGCGTGTGATGCGGTCCAGGTTCTCGCGCCGGGTCACCACACGAATGCGGTCCCCGAGTTCGAGGACCGTGCTCTCGGACGGCACGAAGTCCACGTCCCCGCGCCGCAAGCGGGTGATGGTCGCGTCGAAGCGCTTCTGCAGATCGATTTCGGCGACGGTCTTTCCGACGACCGCCTTGTCGGAGACGAATATCCTGCCGTAGATGAAATCGTCCACGTGCCCTTCGTCGATCGCGAGGTGCTCGGCTGAGACTTCGCCGAACAGGAGGCGTGCCCGTTCGATGCCGCCCGCGACGCCGACGACGACGATCAGGTCGTCCGTCGCAAAGACGGTGTCGGGCGTGACGATAGAGGTGATCCCCCCCTTGCGGATGCGGCTCAGGACGAAGCCCGGCCGGTCCATGTAACGCAGCACTTCGTCCACCCTCTTCCCCACGACGGCGGGGTTCGTGACCCGGAACGTCCGGCTGACGATCGTGTCGGGAGCGGTCTCCCTCATCTCCTTGACAAAATCGACGCGCAGCAGCTTCGAAAAAACATAGAACCAGAGTATGCCGCCCAGCACCCCGAAGGGATACGCCAGCCCGAAGGTCACCACCGGGCTGTTCGCGTACAGTTCCGCCGTTTCACGCGGCAGATCCGTGGTCATCTGCTTGACGGTCTCGACGGTGGCCGCCAGCGCGGGCGTGTTCGTCAGGGCCCCGCAGAAAAGCCCGACCGTGCTGGGGGCGGAGAGCCCGAGCGCGGCCCGCACCGTCAGGGCGGCAAGGGCGCCCGACCCGATCATCAGGACCGCGAAGAGGTTGGTGCGGAACCCGCGCTTCTGAAAGGAGGCGAAGAAACCCGGCCCGGACTGCAGACCAATCGTATAGACGAACAGGACGAGCCCCAGCACGTAGATGTACTCGGGGAGGTCGAGCCGCCGGTCGACTGCGCCGAAGGCCATCCCCACGAACAGCACCGCCGCGACCCCGAGGCTGAAGCCGCCGAGCTTGATGCTGCCGACGAGGAAGCCGATGCCGATGACGGTGAACAGGAGCAGCAGCGGGTTGCCGGCGAGCAGTTGCAGGATGGGGTGCATCAGGATACCTGTGCTCCGTCCGAATGAGCCGCGCCGATCACGTGCAGACTCGGTTGCGTCCCTGCGTCTTCGCGCGGTAGAGCATCTGGTCGGCGCGATCGACCAGCGAGTTCGGGGTGTCGTCGGCCGTGGCAATAGCGCCGCCGATGGAGATCGTGACCTGCAGCGGTGCGGGAGTGTCCAGGCTGCACTGCTGAACGAGCATGCGGAAACGCTCGCCGATCTCCGCGAGGATCTCCGGGCCCGTGTGGCTGATGATGCCCAGGAACTCCTCCCCGCCCCACCGCCCCACGACGTCGGAGGAGCGCGTGCTGCCGTTCAGGGTGCGGGCAACCATCTTCAGCACCCGGTCGCCCGTCTCGTGCCCGTGGCTGTCGTTGATCCGCTTGAACCAGTCGATGTCCGCGAACAGCACGCCAAACCCGATCCGGTGGCGGCACAGGTCGTCCAGCCTGGTGCGGAGCTGCATCTCCAGGAACCTGCGGTTGGGCAGTTCCGTCAGGTCGTCGACGAGGGCCAGCCGCTTCATCGACGCGAGACTCTCGACCAGGGCGGCTCGCGCCTGCGTGCTGCTGAAAATCTCAACCGCGCCCACCACGGCGCCGGCAGGGTCGACGATCGGCGACGTGCGGACAAGCACGGCGACGCGGTGCCCCTCCTTGTGGTGCAGGTACACCTCGCTCTCGCGCGGCTGGAGGTCCGCCAGCGTGGCCGATAGCGGGCACCCCGACCTGCACAACAGCCGCCCCGAGCCGTCGACGTGCATCAGGATGTTGTCCATGCACCGCTTGCCCACCACCTCCGCCCGCGGGTAGCCGGTGATCCTCTCGGCCCCCTTGTTCCAGAACGTGATGCGCCGCTGAGGATCGGTGAAATACACGCCGTCGCTCAGATTGTCCAGTATGTCGCGGTAGAAATTTTCCTGATCGTCCATGTGATTCAGAGAGACCGGATTGTATCATCTCGCAGCCAAAACCGTGCGATTTGCCTCCGGACACCGAGCCACCGGCTCAGCGCGCGCTCAGCCCGGCGAGCGCGTCGACCATCGCCACGATGTTCGCCACGGGGGTGCCCGCCTGAATGTTGTGGATCGCGTTGAAGACGAAGCCACCACCCGGGGCAGAAGGTCTCGCAGCGGCGCACCACCTGCTCGCGCACCTCGTCCGGGGTGCCGAAGGGGAGCACCCGCTGCGTGTCGACGCCGCCCCCCCAGAACACGATGCGGTCGCCGTAGGCGCGCTTCAGCTGCCCCGCGTCCATCCCGGCGGCGGAGCACTGGACCGGGTTGAGGATGTCGAAGCCCGCCTCGATGAACGACGGGATGAACTTCTCGACGGCACCGCAGGAGTGCTTCAGCGTCTTCCACCGCGGTATGCGCGTGGACCCAGTCGTTGACCTCCCGGTAGACCGGCAGCCAGAGTTCGCGGAAAGTCCCCACGGAACAGAACGACGACGTCTGGGTCCCGAAATCGGTGCCGCAGATCATGACGACGTCGACCAGATCCCCGACGCGCGCCGCGATGCGCTCGAGGTTGGCCAGCGCGATCCGGCACTGCCCTTCGAAGACCTGCGCCACGTAGTCGCGCCGCGTGCGCAGCGAGATGTACCACTCGGTGACGTCGCGTATCCCCTTCGGGTGCGGCAGCCCCACGCCCGGGACATGGGCGATGTCGCCGAAAGCCGTGCCGCCGAAACTCGCGACCACGGCGCGCCCGGTGGATGCGGCCTTCCGGGCCTCCGCTTCCAGGTAGTCGAGTTCTTCGTCCGGGATGGGCCCGAATTCCTCGAGGTTGTCGGCCGGGTCCAGCCGCTCCTCGTCGATCGGCTCCTGGCGGATAATCGCGTCGAAGAAATGTCCCCCTTGGGGCATGCGCGCGCTCGGCGGGGCCGACCGGTCCCCGCCCGGGTGCAGCAGCGTGTCCCCGTTGCGGTCGGTCGTGGTGTTGAAATCCCCCGGGACGAGGATCTCCAGCCCGTCGTACATGCGCCACGGCTTCCAGCGCTCGTTGGGGAAACCGAACCGGTTTCTGCGCCGGAACACGCCCTCGACGTCGATCCCCATCGCCGTCTTGAGATCGTCTTCGATCTCGCCCAGCATCTGGCCGCAGTCGATGGCCTTGACGGGCCTCCGCTCAAGGCCGTAGTAATCCCGGAGCCCCGCCACACAGCTGACGTGAATGCCGCTAACCGTGGTCCCGCCAAAATCCACTGGGACGCGGTCGGGCGCGCGGTGCGCGAGCGCGCGCAAAACCCGTTCTCTGCCGCTCATGGTCTGCCTCCCAGGATGCGCTATTGTACCAGCGATCCTGCGGCTGTCCACTTCGTATCGTTTCTTTAGCTGCTCTTTTTTCTTTCTATTTACTTCTAATTGCGCTTTTTACTCACCCTGTGGTACAAGTGGGCTGCAAACAGGGTCGCCACAAGAACGCGATGAAGCTGATCCCCGGGGCCGGGGTTCATTTCTAGGGCCCACTACCTTTTGTCAACGGAGGCACCAATGAAAAACAAGCGGACACTGATAGTGATCTCGCTGCTCCTCGTCTGGCTGCCCATGCTCCTGTGGGGACAGTCCAGGCGGCAGCCGACCAACCCCGAAGACATCAAGACCTGGAAAGGCAAGACCGTGATGTTCGTCGGCCCGCACGAGGACGACGACCTTTCGGCGGCCGGGACGATGGCCATCCTGAGGAAAAACGGCAACACCGTCTACATCGTCCTGTACACCAGCGGCAACAAGGGATCCCGCGACCCCGACATGACGGCCGAGCGGATGGCCCAGATCCGCAGGCAGGAGGACCTCGCGGCCAACAAGGTCATCGGCATCCCGCCCGAGAACATCTTCATGCTCGGCTACGACGACGGCATGCTGGAATACGTGCCGCAGAAGGAGATCGTGGAGAAGGCGTGCTGGTTCATCCGCAAGTACCGCCCCGATGCCCTGTTCAGCATGGACCCGGGGGACAAGTGGGTGAAGTGGTACAAGACCGACCACCGCGCCTCCGCGCTGCTGACGGCCGACGGCGCCCGCGCCGCCGCCTACCACCTCTACTTCCCGCATCACCGGATCAACGAGGGGCTGCAGCCGTTCACCGTGACCGACTGGTTCTTCTACAGCACCCACGAACCGAACTACAAGGTGGACATCACGGAGGTCGCGGAGCTGAAGGGTGAGGCGACCTGCCAGCACACGAGCCAGATGGGCAAGGGCAACCTCAAATACACCGGACCCACCATGGACCCGGAGGACTGCGCGCGGATCAAGGCGCGGGCGACCAGGAAGGACGCCGACGGCAAGGTGTACGAACAGTTCCGCCGCCTGCAGGAGTCCCTGTCGTTCTAAGTCCGGGCCGACGAGGATGTCCAACGATCGGTTCTGGAGTGCGGCGGCTTGACGGCTTGACGCCGCTTTGGTGGCGGCGCCTCGGCGCCACCGCAATTCGGCGTGGCGCCGAGGCGCCGGGCATTCCGGCCATAAGACGCAAGTGAAAGCGGCGCCGAGGCGCCGCACTCCAAAATGAAACGGGCGCAGGCACCTCGGTGCCTGCGCCCGTTGCGCAACACGGTCGAAACCGCGTTTTAGAAACTGAAGCGCAGCCCGAAACGGAAGGTCCGCTGGTCGGCCTTGGCGCTGCTGATGGACATGAAATTCCCGTACGCCTTGACCGACCCGTCGCTATTGAAGGTCATGTCCGAAGCGGTGGCCGACGGGTTGTTGAAGTGCGGCGTGTTGGTGATGTTGAATCCTTCGGCCCGGAACTGCAGTTCCTTGCCCTCGGATATCCTGAAAGCCCGGAAGATTCCCATGTCGGCGTTGATCATTCCGGGACCTTCCAGCCGGCCGGCCCCAAAGTTGCCGAAACGGACCGTCGTGATCGGCCTGAAGGCTAGCGGGTCGTAAAACTGAGTGCCCAGGCCGATGTTGCCGAGCTTCTGGATTTCGGGCAGCACCTGGTCGGGAGACTGGCTGCTGCCCGGGGTGTTCAGCGAGGAGCCGCTCGTCCCCACGCCGAAATAGGTGCCGCTCACGGCACTGAAGACGCCGTTGACCTGCCAACCGCCGAGCACCTTTCCGGCAATGCTGGATTTCATCCAGCGGCGGCCGGGTCCCCAGGGCAATTCGTAGATCCAGGCGGTGCGGAAGTTGTGCTTGCGGTTGAAAGCGCTCAAGGTCCGGTTGAGGTAGAACATCTCGGGGATGCCGAACGGAGAGCTGCCGGATTCGAGGGATTTCGACCAGGTGTAGACCGTCTTCAGCATCAGGCCCGCGGTGAACCTGCGCTCCAGACTGGTCTGGAGGGAATGGTAGTTGGATTGAACCCAGGGCTGCAGGATGGTGGTCCGACCGACCGGCCCCACTTCTGGTAGAGAGGCCGGGCGGTGTTCCCGCCTCCGATGACGGTCACATTGTTAATCGGCCAGCCTCCGCTGCTGACAATGTTGATGCTGGCCGTGCCGATGTATCCGACACTCCCGACGAGGTTGAACGGAAGCGGGCGCTCGTAGGTCAGGTTCCAGGACTGGATATAGCCCCTCCTGAAAAGGCCCTTGGGTAAGGAGCCGGTGCTGATGGTGCCCGGGATGTCAAGAACGCCCTTGGTGATGTCGGGCGTGGCGATGGGAGGGATGCCGTCGAGAATCGGCCAGACGGGGGTCCAGCTGTTGGCCCCCTGGTACGACGGCTGGATGACGGCAGGATAAGGGGGAACGCATCGGCCGGCCCAGGTTGTACGGGTCGAAGGTGATCCCGTAGCCGGTGCGGAGGACCCCGTGCTTGCCGAGCCGGTAGGCGATCCCCACGCGCGGCGCAAAGAGCTTCTTGCTGACGGTGGTGTCCGCATTCCAATCCACACCGCCGTAGCCACCGATCAACATCTTGTTGGTATCGGGGTCGTAGCGCTCGATGCCGTGAAATCCCCGGTCCATGATCGGGTAGTACTCCCAGCGCAAACCGAGGTTGAGCGTGAGGTTGCTGCTGACCTGCCAACGGTCGCGGAAGTAAAACGCGATCTGCCACTCGCGCGTCGACATCGGGTCGTAGAACTGGAGCGACTTCTGCACCTGCTGCGGCAGGCCGAGGAGGAAATCGGCAAAGCCGTTGAAGCGGTTGGAAGAAGGGCCGCCGTTGAGCGCGGTCGCACCGCCGTTGAAGGTGAAGTTCCCCGGGGTCCGTTGTTCGATTCCGGCTGCCAGTGGTTCATGCCGAAGCGACTGACGTCGGGTCCGAAGCGGATGTCGTGCTTCCCCTTGCTCCAGCTGGCGTTGGCCGAATAGGTGTACGTGTAGTCCCACCGGTCGACCGGCACCCAGGTGTCGGTCATCCCCATCGACGCGTAGCCGCTAATGCTGAAAAACGGCATACCGCTCTGGCGCGGGTCGGGACCGTTGGTGCCGGGAATCTTCAAAACGTCCAATCCGAAGTTGACCCCGTAGTTCGGCTGCCGGACATGGTTGACGTACCGGGTGATTCCGATGGTGCCGTCGACGAGGAACCTGGGGGTCAGGGCGTAGTAGCCGCCGAGGGTGCCTACGTGCACACGGACGGTGCCCTTGCCCGCACCGCTGTCCGGAGTCAGCGCTGATCCGCCAGCTTCCCCGAACGCGTATTGGGATTCCACGAGCGAGTTCATGAGGCTGTACTTGAACCAGATCGTGTTCTTCGGAGAGCGGACCCAATCGAACTTGAAGTCGTACATGTCCCGGTTGAACATCCGGGGTGCGGAGGCTCTCTTGCGGCTATCATGGAAGTCGCGGCGGCTCGACTGGCTCGACACCGCTTTGTACGCGTCCCACGGCCGGAAAGCCCAGCGCCTCGGCAACTTCGCCGTGCTCTGGCGCCGAGGCGCCAACGACAAAGCGACGTCGAGCCAGTCGAGCCGCCGCACTCCAAAATGAAACGGGCGCAGGCACCGCAGTGCCTGCGCCCGTTGTACGACTGGTGGAAACCGCGCTCTAGAAGCTGAACCGCAGACCGAAACGGAAGGTCCGCTGGTCGGCGCGGGCGCCGGTGATCGACATGAAGTTGCCCGACGACTTGATGCTGCCGTCGGCGTTCAACGTCATGTCCGAAGCGCTCGCCGACGGGTTGTTGAAGTGCGGCGTGTTGGTGAGGTTGAACGACTCGGCGCGGAACTGCAGTTCCTTACCCTCGGTGATCCGGAAGGCCCGGAAGATACCGAAATCCAGGTTCACCATACCGGGACCGTACAGGGTGTTCCGCCCGGAATTGCCGAACCGGACGGCCGTCACCGGCCGGAAGGCGTTGGGATCGAAGAAGGGCACGCCTACCCCGATGTTCCCCAGTTTCTCGACGTTCTCCAGCACCTGGTCGGCCACCTGGTTGCTGCCCGCGGCGTTGAGCGAACTGCCGCTGGTGCCCACGGTGAACGGCGTACCGGAAACGGCGCTGAAGATGCCGTTGATCTGCCAGCCGCCGATGATGGCGCTGGCCAACCCGCCCTTGGCCCACCTGCGGCCCGGGCCCCACGGCATCTCATAGATGAAGGCCGTGCGGAAGTTGTGTCTGCCGGTCGAAACCGCTCGACGCCCGGTTGCGGTCCATGTACTCCGGCAACGCGAAGTAGAAGGTGTAGTCGGTCGAGTTGTTGTCGATCGAGTGCGACCAGGTGTAGACGGTCTTGAGCATCAGGCCCGCGGTGAACCTCCGTTCGAGGCTGGTCTGCAGCGAGTGGTAGATCGGATCCAGCCCAGGGCTGCAGCAGGTCGGTGGATGCCGTCCGGCCGAACTTCTGGTTCAGCGGCCGCCCGGCCTGGCCGGTGCCCGGCAGGGAGTTGTTCATCGGCCAGTACGGGCCGCTGACGATGTCGATGGCCTTCGTCCCGACGTAGCCGGCGCTGCCCACGAGGCTAAATGGCAGCGGGCGCTCGTAAGTCAGGTTCCACGACTGCACGTAGCCCCTCTGGAACTGTCCCGGGGCCAAGGTGCGTGTGCTGATTTTGCCCGGTATCGGGATCGCTCCCTGGGTGATGTCCGGCGGTGTCGATCACGGGGATGCCGTTCAGGATCGGACCATACGGCATGTAAGATGGTCGGCCCGTTGGCCGAGAACTGGATCACGGCCGGGTAGGGCGAACGCATCGGCCGGCCCAGGTTGTAGGGATCGTAGGTGATCCCGTACCCGGCCCGGATGACGCCGCCGGTGCCGAGCCGGTAGGCCAGCCCGAAGCGCGGCGCGAACAGCCTCTTGCTGACGGTCGTGTCGGCGTTCCAGTCGACGCCGCCGTACCCGCCGATCAGCATCATGTTGGTGTCGGGGTCATACCGCTCGATGCCGTGGAAGCCACGGTCCATGAGCGGGTAGTACTCCCAGCGCAGCCCGAGGCTCAACGTCAGGTTGCTGCGTCACCTGCCACCGGTCGCGGAAATAGAACGCGATCTGCCACTCGCGCGTCGACATCGGGTCGTAGAACTGCAGCGACTTCTCGATGGTCTGCGGCAGACCGAGCAGGAAGTCGGCCATGCCGTTGAACCGGTTCGAGGACGGGCCGCCGTTCAGCGCCGTCGCGCCGCCGTTGAACGTGAAGGTGCCGCGCGGGCCGTTGCCCGACTCCGGCTGCCAGTGGTTCATCCCGTACCGGCTGATGTCCGGGCCGAAGCGGATGTCGTGCTTGCCCTTGCTCCAGCTCGCGTTGGCCGTGTACGTGTACGTGTAGTCGTGACGGTCGACCGGCACCCACGTGTCGGTCATCCCGAGCGCGCTGTAGCCGCTGATGCTGAAGTACGGCTTGCCGCTCTGCCGCGGGTCCGGGCCGTTCGTCCCGGGAATGTGCAGCACGTCGAGGCCGAAGTTGACCCCGAAATCGGGCTGGCGCACCGAGTTGACGTAGCGCGTCATGCCGATCGTGCCGTCGAGGAGGAACCGCGGCGTGACCGCGTAGTAGCCGCCGATCGTCCCCACGTGCACCCGCACCGTGCCTTTGCCGGCACCGCCGTCAGGCGACAGTGCCGATCCGCCCGCTTCCCCGAAGGAGTACTGCGACTGCACCAGCGAGTTCATCAGGCTGTACTTGAACCAGATCGTGTTCTTCGGCGAACGCACCCAGTCCCCTTTGAAGTCGTACATGTCCCGGTTGAAGACCCGGGGGGCCGACGTGTAGAAGTTCTGGGTGAACCCGTCGAGGTTGGGCAGCGGCTGCAGCGCGAGCATCTGCTTCGCCACGCTGCTGATCCGGCTGTCAGGGATAATGTTGCCCGCAAACTGGGTTCGGTTCTTCCCAAGGGAATCGCCCGTCGTCGGGTCGTAGATCTTCGTACCCGTGGCGCTGAAATCCCCGCTGCGCATCGCCTGGGTCGCCACCGTGTAATAGGACGAGTAGTTCTGGCGGTCCCTCATCCCGTCGTAGTTGGCGAAGAAGAACAGCTTGTCCTTGATGATCGGCCCGCCCACGTTGCCGCCGTACATGCTCAGCAGGTACTTCGGCGCCTGGCTCGTCTGCGGCGTGAAGAAGTTCTTCGCGTCGAACACGTTGTTGCGGTGATACAGGAACCCGACGCCGTGGATCTCGTTGGTCCCCGACTTGGTCTGCACCGTGATCGCCGCGCCCCCCGCCAAACCCTGCTCCGCGTCGAAGCTGTTGGTCGAGATGTTGACCGTCTGAATCGATTCCTGCGGCGCCACGTACGCCGCGTGGTGCGGCAGCCACGGCATGATGTTCAACGCCCCGTCCAGCCGCGTGTTGTTGTTGAAGCGCCCCACCCCGTTGATGTTGGTCGTCAGCGACCGCGCCGGCGTGTCCACGCTCGCATTCTGGAAATTCGACGGCGTCGAACCCGGCACGAGGTCGATGAGGCTCTGGTAGTTGCGATAATTGCCCAGCGGCAGGTTCGTGACCTCCTTGGTGGACAGTTCCTTGTGCACGTCCGCCTTGTCGGTCTGCAGCACCGTCGCCTCCGCCGACACCGTCACCATCTCGGTGCGCGAGCCGACTTCCAGCGCCACGTCCGTCCGCGTGATGTTGTTGACCGTGACCTCGATGTTCTCCTTGACGTACTCCTTGAAACCCTGCAGAGACACCTTGAGGGTGTAGACCCCGGGCTGCAGGTTCGTGAACGTGTACGCCCCAGAGGCATTCGAGACCGTTTCGTGTGTCTGGTTGGTGTTCTTGTTGGTGACCGTGATCCCCGCCCCGGGAATAACCGCCTTGGACGGGTCTGTGATGTTGCCCACCATGGTGCCGTACAGCACCTGCGCCCATGCCGGCTCCGGCTGGACGCAAGTCGCGACCACCCCAAGGCAACCGAGACAAAGAAGCGCAAAACCTATCTTCCTTTGAAACTCTCTTGCCATCTTCCATCCTCCTGGCAGGATCAATAGCCTAAGGTAAAACCGCGCTAGACTAGCACAGGTCAGAAAGGAAACTAAAGCAAAGAAACATTATTTGACACCATTAATTTTGCTAATAGGGGCAACATCGAGCTCTTTTCGCCCTGCGGAGACTTGCTTTAGTTTTCTTTTTTAAACGTTGGATTGGCGCCGGCAACAAGGGAGGCGGCGCAGGCGGGTCAAAAACCGCGCCCTGAAAGCTGAACCGCAGACCGAAACGGCAGGTCCGCTGGTCGGCGCGGGCGCCGGTGATCGACATGAAGTTTCCCGACGACTTGATGCTGCCGTGCGTACAACGCCATGTCCGAAGCGCTCCGCCGACGGGTTGTTGAAGTGCGGCGCGTTGGTGAGGTTGAACGACTCGGCGCGGAACTGCAGTTCCTGCGCCGGTCAACCGGCGCGTCGACACCGGTTTTGGCCCCTTCGCCTGAACAAAAAAGCCGGGGAAGACACTGGGTGGAGTGTCTTCCCCGGCTGCCGATGCCGCTTCGGCCACTGACCGCTTTAGATGAGCGGTGTGAGCCGGATTTTGCGGAACTGCACCCTGCCGTGGTCGCCCTGGATCATGATCGGGCCCGGGGCGCCCTCGTTCGCGTCCAGCGCGCCGCCGGTGATCCCGGGGACTTCCGCGTTTTCCATGATCTTGGTGCCGTTCATGATCACGGTGACGCGGTTGGCGACGAGGGTGATTTCGTAAGTCTGCCATTCGCCGGCGGGCTTGCAGGCATTCACCGGCGGTATCACGTAGCCGTACAGCGCCCCCTGGCTGTGCACGTTGAGCTCCTTCTGACCGAAGCCGTCCGCCACCTGGATCTCGTAGCGCCCGCGCAGGTAGATGCCGCTGTTACTCTTCTCGGCCACGTTGAACTCGACCTCGAGCTTGAAGTCGGTGAATTTCTTCTCGCTGTAGATGTTGTTCGCGCCCTTGTCCTGGTTCTGGAGGATGCCGTCCTGGACGGACCAGCCGAGGGCGCGGTTGGGGACCTGGCCGATCCACCCGGAGACGTCCTTGCCGTTGAACAGGTCCACCGGGGTTCCGGGCTTGCGCCTGGGCGGGTTGGCCGGCCACTTGGGCACGGGCACACCCGTCCAGGACCGGGAGCCGTCCTTGCCGCCGAGCGCGGCGGTTCCCTCGAGCTTGCCCCCCTTGGCGGTGGCTTTCCAGATCGCCTTGGTCTGATCGGGGGGACGTCCCTGCGGGTAGGCAAAGGTCAGCTCGCCATTGGCGACGCTGATCTCGGGCAGATCGAACTGCGCCCCGCCGCCGTTGTTGAAGCGTCCTTTGAGCGCGGAACCGTCGCGGGTGACTTCGAGCCAGCAGAAGCGGGCCCGTCCCCCCTCGGGCGCCGGGACCGAGATATCCCACCGGCCCAGGAAGGGGTCGGCCCCGTCGGGAACCGCCGCGGTGCCGGACGGGAGGCAGAGCGCGGCAAGGCACAGCGCAGCAAACATCAACGTCGTCAATGATCGCATAAGTGCTCCTCTGTTGTGTGGGGTCCGGAGCGGGCCCGCGGGGATGTAGCGCGTTCCCACGGGCCCGCCGGCGCCTAGGTCGCGGGAACCGCCGCCACGTCGTAGGGTTTCGCCGTCTTGTATTTTCCCTTCGTGAAGTCGGGGAACTGCACCGGGACACTCCCGCCGCCGACCGACTTTTCGGTGAGGGGCGAGATGGCGCTGCTGGTGACGGAGTCGTACACATCCCAGTCGGTCATCTTGTTGGCACGCAGGGCGGCGATGAGCCGGTCCCAGTTGACGGGCGTCGTCGTCGAGCCGCCGCCGTGGCCGCGCAGGGCCACCTTGCGCTGCAGCGGCTTGTATTGCTTCAGGTACGGGTGCGCGAATTCCTCGAAGTACTTGTCGGCCGCTTCCCACATGTGCTCGGTCGCGGTGCGCCCCTCGAGGTAGATCATGCCGCCCCGACCCCGCCGCATTCCTTCCGGACGTGCGGCCGGTTCCTGGCCGGGGGCGGGCGCCGGCGGCGGCAGGCTGGCGCCGGTTTGGTAGACGCCCTTGGTTCCCTGCATACGGAAGAACTCGCGCGGGTGGGGCGTATTGGTGTCGTGGTTGAGGGTGACGACCTTGCCCTGTTCCGTGTGCAGCAGCGTGACGTTGACGTCCCCCGAGGCGAACTTCGTCTTCGCGAACGGGTGCTGCTCACCGAACTTGAGGGCCGCGTACTTCTGCAGCATCACCCCCTTGGTGCTCATCGAGACGAGGTAGTCAAAACGGTCGCCGTGGTTGATGTCGGCCAGCCGCATGATGCGCGCCATCGGGTGATCCGGATAGAGGTTGCCGTTGCGGTTGAGCGAGTGCATCAGGCGCCACGGCTCCTCGAGCGGGTTGAACTTCACCATGCGCAGGTCGTGCACGTACCCTCCCTCGAGGTGCAGCACGTCGCCGAAGACCCCCTGGCGCACCATGTTCATGAGGGTGAGGTCGCCGAAGCCCTCGAGCCCGATGGTCGCCCACTTCCCGGTCTTCTCGTGCATCTCGACCAGCTGCCACGCCTCTTCCACCGTGACGACGATCGGCACCTCGCTCACACAGTTCTTGCCGTTTTTCATCGCAGCGAGCGCGACCGGGGCATGGAATTCCCACGGGGTGCAGCAGATCACGCAGTCGAGCTGCTCCTTCTCGCACAGCGTCTGGAACGCGGTCCGGCTCTCGCCGTAGGTGCGCGGGGACGGACGGCCCGATTCCTCGACCCACCGTTTCGCCTTGAACAGCGCGTTGTCGTCGATGTCGCAGACCGCGACGACATCCACCCCCTCCATGCCCAGCGCGCAGTCGAGGTGGTACGAACCGCGCCCGCCGATCCCGACAAAACCAAGTTTGACGGCCTTGCCGGACTGCGCGGCGGCCTGACCCGCCATCCCGTAGCCCGCCATCGCCATCCCGGCCAAAGAAGCAGATGAGATTTTCAGGAAATCCCTGCGGTCGAAATTATCGCCCATGTTCGTTTCTCCTTAATTTCCGACGGTGCGGGTCGGACGCCAAGCCTGATGTCATGTGTTCCCTTAATAGCACAGAGGCTCGGCAAAAGAAAACAAAAACAAGAATTGTAAATCCAGCGGGAGCGGGCCGCCGCGGCCCCTCTTTTCCAGTATCCTGGCCCGGTTCTTCCCTCCGTCGGCAGGACCGTGTCTCCGCCGCCACCGTATATTCGGTTTTCTTTTGATCCTTTTCTTTTTAGTATAGGGCGGCATGAACCCCCCACACGCCGCGCTCGCCCTCATCCTGGCGCTTTCGCCCGCCGCGTTCCCGCAGGAGGAGCAGCGCCCCGAGCTGCGGGCGGTCCGGGTGCCCGACGGGGCGGTGCGGCTCGACGGGCGTCTGGACGAGGGGGAGTGGAGTCTCGCCGAACCCGCCACCGGCTTCGTGCAGTCGGTGCCCGACACGCGCAAACCTTCCTCCGAGAAGACCGAGGTGCGGGTGCTCTACGATTCGGAGCGGCTGTACTTCGGCGCCTGGTGCTTCGTCCGGGAGCCGGAAACAGTCCGGTATTACGAGTACTTCCGCGATTTCGGGGTCTACAACACCGACACGTTCGAGATCGCTCTCGACACCTTCCACGACCGGCGGAACTGTTTCGCCTTCGCGACCAACCCGCTCGGCGCGATGCTCGACCTCGAGTATTCCAACAACGGCGGCTCGTCCAACCGCAACTGGGATGCGGTCTGGGAGGTCCGCAGCGCGATCCGGGATGACGGCTACTTCCTGGAGGTGGCCATCCCGTTCAAGTCCCTGCGCTATCCGCAGCGCGACGGCGCGCAGGTCTGGGGCGTCAATTTTCAGAGGCGGATCCGGCACAGGAACGAGCAGTCGTTCTGGTCCTTCGTCCCTCGTCCGTTCAGCGTGCCGCGGATTTCGTTCGCGGGGAACCTGTCGGGCCTGGCGGACCTCCCCCGGACCCGCAACTTGAAGCTGACCCCGTACGGACGGACCGGTTTCACGGCGACGCCTCCGGCAGGTGACGGGGGCAAGACGACGGAGTTCGATCACGCCGCGGGCCTCGACCTCAAGTACGGCATCGCCAATGCCCTGACGCTCGACGTCACCCTGAACCCCGACTTCTCCAACGTCGGCGCCGACGTGCAGCAGGTCAACCTGACGCGCTTCGATCTGTTCTTCCCGGAGCGCCGCCCCTTCTTCCTGGAAAACGCGACGATGTTCGAGATTCGCCGCACGCGCCGCGGCAACGGCATCGCGGGGGCCTACGGCAGCAATGCCACCCTGGACCTCATCCCCTTCTTCAGCCGCACGGTCGGGCTCGCCTCAAACGGCACCCCGTTGCCGGTGTGGGGCGGCGCGCGCCTGACGGGGCGGCTGCAGGGAGGGTTCGACTTCGGCGTGCTCAACATCCACACGCGCGAAAACAGCGCCGGCCCGGGGGAGGATTTCACCGTGGTGCGGGCGCGCAAGAAATTTCTGACCAACTCCGACGCCGGCTTCATCCTGACCGACCGCCAGGAGCGTGGGTCCAACCGGTACAGCCGCCTGCTTGGTACCGACCTGCACTTCCAGTTCGCCCGCTACCTCGACCTGTCCGGGCTCGTCATGACGACCCTCGATTCGGACAGGAAGGACCGGCACCTCGCCTTCTCGGCGGCGGCGAGCTGGCGCAGCTCGTTCTGGGACTGGGATCTCGGCTTTCTCGACATCCAGGACAATTTCAGCCCCGCGATGGGGTTTGTGCCGAGGCGCGGGATCCGCAAGTCGACCGGCGGCTTCTCCGTGCACCCCCGGCTGGACAGATTCGGCATCCGCGAGTACGCCCCGTATGTCCGGACCGACTACATCACTGACCAGGGAAACACGCTCGCCACGCGGCTTGTCAGCACGGGTGTCGGGCTCATCTTCCGCAGCGGCGCCACCCTCGACCTGTCGCGCGACGGTTCGTTCGAGCGGCTTGCGAAGCCGTTTTCCGTCGGAGGCCGCATCGTCGTGCCGACCGGCGATTACACCTACCAGAACTGGAAAACGCTCTATACGTCCGACATCAGCCGGCGCGTTTCCGGCAGCCTCGGAGGAGAATGGGGGGACTTTTACGCGGGGACGAAACGGACCGGGACGGCAGGGCTCACCCTGCACGCCAACGAGCACCTGACCTCGAGCGTGACCTACTCACACAACCGCGTCGCACAACCGGGGGGACGTTTCGCCAGCCACCTGGTCGGGCTGCGCCTCGACTATGGTTTCTCACCCCGGATGTTCTTCAACGCCTTCATCCAGTACAACTCGCTGGCGCACCAGTTCAACACCAACCTGCGCTTTGACTTGATACACCACCCGCTCAGCAACCTCTATGTGACTTACAGCGACGTGCGCGACACGCTCGACCCCGAGCGGGTCACCCGCATCCTCGCGATAAAATTCACCCAGATGCTGCAGTTCTAATCTGGAGTGCGGCGGCTCGACGCCGCAATGTCCCGATTGGGGTGGCGCCGAGGCGCCGAGCACTTCGGTCGCAGGTGCGTAAGCGGAAAGCGGCGCCGAGGCGCCGCACTTCACACTCACGCAGGGATGCGGAAGGTGCTGCGCACGTAGTCGAGGTTGTCTTTTGTGTCTTTCACGACGTCGCCCGACGGCGAAGAGGTCTCCAGCACGTACCATCCCCGGTAGCCGGTGTCGTAGTATTCCTGCGCAAGCCGCGGCCAGTCGAGGAGGTTCTGCTGGCGCATCAGCATCTTCCCGTTCTTGACGTGCGTCTGGTGGATGCGCTTGCCGAGGAGCTTGATCTCCCCGTACGGGTCGTGCACCTTCGCCTTGACGTTGGCCGGATCGTAGTAGACGGCGACGTAGTCGGAGCCAATGGCGTCGAGCAGCTTCAGGTTGTCTTCGGCGGAGAGCCAGTCCTCGAGCGAGACGACCACGCCGGCCTTCTCCGCGTAGCGGGCCACTTCCTTCATCATGGCCACGAAGAGGGCGACCTCCTTGGGGTCCTCCATGTGGATGTGGCTGTTGCCCAGGACCGGCAGCAGGATGTTGTTGGTGCCGATGCTGCTGGCCACATCGACCGCCTCGACCAGCAGGATGGCGGCGGCCGGGTGCGTCGAGAGCGGCATGCGCAACTTGCCCGGGGAGCCGATCGCGAGCGAGCAGATCTGGATGCCGTTGTCGAGCGCGGCCTTCTTGAACTGCTCCTGGACCTTCGGGCTGCGCAGGTGCGGGCTGCCGTCCTCGGGGTAGATGATGCTCACCTGGATGCCGTCGAGCCCGATGCTGCGCGCGAGCGCGAACTTCGACAGGTCCCCTCTCTCGCCAAGGTCCCAGTCGGTCATCCCGACGCGGACCGGCAGACCTTTGTCGTCGGCGGCGGGCGCGGGGCGCGCGCCGGCTGCAGCCACCGCACCCGCGGCGGCGGTCTTCATGAAATCGCGGCGGTTCACTTCCATGTTCCCTCCGGATCGCTGAAAAAAGGGGCCAAGCCCGCAGGACGAGCCTGGCCCCGGCTGTTCGAACGGGACTCGGACTAGGACTCCGGAGGCAGGTACACCTTGCGCGGGACCGGCCTGGGGAGCAGTTTTCGGGTTTTCGGGTCGAAGGCCAGCGCCTTGCCCTGTTTATAGGACTCGACCCCCAACTTGATGGCGGTCATCACCTGGTAACCCCGCATGACGTTGTATACGGGGACCTCGCGGCTCCGCATGCAGTTGAGCCAGTTGTCGCCCAGGCTGTCGCCCTCCTCGGGTTCGATCACGACTTCGGTCTTGCCGTCGTTGGCGTCCTTGAACTCCTTCAGGAATTCACGCTCGGCCTTGATCACGGCCTGCTCGCGGGGGCCGCGGGACCGCTGGGCGGGGGCGCCGGGCCCGGCGGGCGGCGGCGGCGCGGCGGCACGGGCGTCCCCCATCGAATCCATCGCCTGGGCCTGGGGCGACACGATCTGGAGCGTGCCCCAGTTGCCGTAGACGCTGATGGGCGCGGACTGCTCGTTCGCCATGCAGGAGATCATGTTGATACAGTAGTCGCCCGGGTACTCGACCATTGTCATGTAGACGTCGGGCACCTCCCGGTTTTTCTGCACGTAGATGCCGCCGGCCCCGACCACCTGGGTGGGGAAGTCGAAGGCGATCATGGAGGACATGGCGCCGAGGCGGTGGAAGAGCAGGTCGGTGGCGTTGCCGCCCGAGTAATCCCAGAACTTTCTCCAGCGGAAGTAACGCTCTTTGCTGAAGGGGCGTTTGGGGGCCGATCCGAGCCAGGTCTTCCAATCGAGGTTCTTCGCGCTCACCTCGGCGTTGGGCCACGCCTCGCTGCCTATGCCGGGGATGGGATAGTCCCACATGCCAGTGTGGGTGTTCCGGTTGTAGCTGATCAGGCCCCAGCAGATCTTGCCCATCTTGCCGGCCTTGATATAGTCGTTGACCTTCCAGTAGAGGCGCGTCGCGGGCCCGGAACCGCCGACCTGCAGCACGCGCTTGGACTGGTTGACGATGTCGTTGAGTTCGGCGGCTTCCTCGATCGTGTAGACCATCGGCTTCTCGAGGTAGACATCCTTGCCGGCGGCGCAGGCGTCGCGGGCGATCGGGAAATGCCAGTGGTCGGGCACCGCGACGACCACGCCGTCGATGTCGGGCCGGGCCAGGACCTCACGGTAGTCGCTGTAGGTCTTGGGCGCCTTGGTTTTTTCCTGAGCGTTTTTCACCCGCGGTTCCCAGACGTCGCAGACGGCCATGAACTCGACATCTTTCTGACGCTCCTTGCGCGTGCCGAACATGCGCAGCAGCGACAGGAACTGCATGCCGTTACCGATAAAGGCGATGTTGATGCGGTCGTTGGCGCCCAGCACGCGCCCGGAGGCCTTGGCGACGAACTTGCTGCCCTTCTCCTTCGCGGCGGCGGCGCCCAGAAGGGTGGTTGAAGCCATGGCAGCCGCGGTCTGCCCCAGGAACTGGCGGCGCGTGGGCCGACTGCCGGGATTCTGATCATGGTTTGAATTGCTCATACGATAGGAAGCTCCCTTCCAGAAAGGTCGTCGTGCGACACTCGGGGTGGCGCCGGCGACCGGTAACAACAAACGAATGAAAGAAAATAAGGCTCCTCTTCCAGCCGGACGGCTCGATGCCGCCCGCACCGGATCACCCCTGTGCGCGCCGTCAGGCCAGGATCACCTCGATGCCGGCCTCTTTCAGGGCGCGCTGATCCGACTTGCTGAGCCGGCTGTCGGTGATGACCTGATGCACCTCGGAAACGGGGGCGATCAGCGACAGGCCGCGCCGGCCGAACTTACTCGAGTCGCAGATCACGATGGTGCGCCGGGCGATCTGCATCATGGTGCGGTTGACGTTGGCCTCGAGCAGGTTCGGCGTGGTCAGGCCGAAGCGCACGTCGAACCCGTCTACCCCGAGGAACAGCACGTCGGCGCTGAGGCGGCGCAACGACTCCTCGGCCATCGGGCCCACGAGCGAGAACGACCTCTCGCGCAGGATCCCCCCCGTCAGAAGCACCTCGATGGAGGTGCCGGCGAGTTCGGCCGCGATGTTGACGGCATTGGTGATGACGGTGAGTTGGCGAAACTTGCGCAGGGCCCGGGCCACGGCTGTCACCGTAGTCCCCGAGTCCATGACGACCGATTCCCCCTCGCGCACCTGGGCGGCGGCCGCCTCCGCGATGCGCTGCTTCTCCGCCCGGTGCAACTTTTCTTTCTCGTGGAGGCTGGGATCGAGCAGCGCCCCCATCTGCAGCGGCAGCGCGCCGCCGTGGGTGCGGTGGATCAACCCCTGGCTGTGCAGAGACTCGAGGTCTCCGCGGATCGTGACGTGGGAGGTTTCAAAGCGGCTTGCCAGGTCCTTGACCAGGACCCGTCCTTCCTGATTGACGATTTCCACGATTGCTCTACGGCGTTCTTCATTAAGCATAGGCGCCCTAATAGGAACAACGAGGTTATCAATCCAGGCTGAATTCCCTCCCCTTTTACTATCTTTTCCTTTCCTTGTCTATTCGAAAGCCGTCCGCTTGCGTTTTGCCGGGCGCCGGGCCCGCCCGCAGGGCCCCGTCGCCGGGGCTGCGGGGCGGGCCCGATGTCCGCGGCTAGCTGGACGCGGCGAACAGGTATTTCTTTAGAAGGTCCCTCCCCTTGGCGATGCCGTCCCGCCCACTCGATTCCACCCCGTACCACCCGCGATAACCGGCGTCGCGGCAGAGCCGGATCAGTTTCGCGGTCCCCTCCTCGGTCGGCTGGTTGCGGTACGACATGCCGCCGGCCCAGGGGAGCATTTTCTGGACATAATCGAAGTTATCGAAATCGGGGCTCGGCGCGCGCCAGTCCGGGTAGGAACCGAAGTACAGGTTGTCGACTTCCTTGTACAACGAAACCATCCAGTCGGCGTCGTTGGACATGCCTCCGTGGTTCTCGATCAGGATGCTGATCTTCGCCGGGACGGCGTATTCGAGCATCATATTGTAGGTTTCGGTGGCCCATTTCAGGGCCTCGTCTTTCGGCGGTGGCGGTTTCAGCGGCCCGCGGCAATTGGTGCGGATCGCGTGGCAGCCCAGGTACTGCGCGACGTCGATCCATTTCCGGTGGTTCACGACGGTCTGCCTCCGCTCCTCCCTGGAGGGGGTGCAGGTCTCCCCTTCGCCATCCACCATGATGAGGACCATGGAGACGTTGAGGTCCGCCGCGTTCTTCTTCAGCCGGCGGAGGTATTCGGCCGTGGGCGATTCGAAGAGCGAGTTGACGAATTCAATCCCGTTGATGTCGAAATCGTTCCGCGCAATCTTGGGGAAGTCGACCGTCTTCCATTTGCCCTGGCGGACCTCCTCCACGAGAGCCCACTGTGCGATCGAGATGTCGTCCTTGACCGGCCGGGACCGCGCTTGTGCAGTCCGCGGGGTCACGGAGGCAGAGGCCGCCAGGCCGGCGCCGAGGGCAAGCGAACTGGCAACAAAACTCCGGCGAGTGAGATTGTCCATGTTCTTTCCTTTCGAATTGCGGTTGTGAGGGCGATGCTACAGTAGCAGTCGGGGACGTGTCACTCGTTTTCGTTCCGGGTGACTCCGCGCGCAGATGCGGCTAACCGATATATCCAGGGACTCCGGCCGGGCACCCGCGCCCCTCCGCGGCGCGCCGCGGCAGTCCCGTGAAGCCGCAAGTGTTCAAAACTTTTCGTACTAAAAGGATACCGGACCGAAAAGGAGATGCGTCGCACGCACGACGGCGACGGACAGACGCCCCCGCCCCGAGGTCGCCGGCCGAGCGCAGGCGGTTTTGCCGGGGAGCGGGAAAGGGCTATGTCCGCACCTGGGAGCAAGAGGGGCGCGGGTCGCCGCTGGCTCCGGTGACCCCGGCCACCTTCTGGGCCGACCCAGCCAAACGGGTTGTGGTCTTCCGGCGCTGAGCCGTTCTTTGTACCGACGCAGCGGCTTACTTCTTCTTGGCCGGTCCGACCTTGAGGAGGGTCTTCCTGTTCGAACCGGGGGCAGTGGCCGCAAAAACCACGGCCTTGTTCAATCCGACCTGCTGCCCGATCGCCTTCAAAGCCGACATCACCGTGCGGTCGCCGAGATCGATCGAAACGAGCTGGCTCGCTTCAGGCTCGTCCAGCCGGACCTCGAGATCGGCGACCTTTCCCAGTGCATCCATCACAGTCCGGAGAGGAACGCCATCGAAGCGGAAGACGGCCGGCGTCTTTCGTTCGAGCCTCTGCTTGAAATCCACGCCGCCGACCCCACCCTTCACTCCTCCTGAGACTCCTCCCACTACACCTCCAGGCACACCGCCGACCACGCCTCCCGGCACCCCGCCCACGACACCTCCCGTCACGCCTCCAGGCACTCCACCGACCACGCCTCCGCCGCCTGGCATGCGGCCGGCCCCGGCAGGTTCGACTCGCAAGGTGTTCCCGTCAATCATCCAACGGCACCCGATGCTTTCGGAGAGCGCGTTGAGAGCCGTGCGCACCGTGACGTTGATGAGCCGCATGGTCACCAGAGGCCGGGTGTCCCCAGACATCGACAGTTCGCATCCAAGGGTTCGGGCAATCGAGCCGTACACGTCAGCCGGCGCAGCCGCTGAGACATCGATTGTCGTCCTTCGATCGAGATTTGGCTGCCCACAAATTGGCGCGGCGGCGATGACGGCACAAAACCACCATCCGTACAGTGCGGATATCGTTCGTCTCATGGTTGGTCTCCTCCGACCAGGATCAGGTTCAAGCCTGCCGAGGCCCCTTCAGCGGCGGTGTCGGGAGTGACTAACCAGCTGCTCCCATCAGGGCCTTCGAGCACGGCGACCCCACCCACATACTCCAGCTGAAACGTCTCCGGTGGCACCGGCGAGATGTTGCGGAAAATGACGAAGCAGGCAAGCAGCAGTGTCGCAGACGCGAGTACGACGGCCATCCTGCGCGACGCCGGCTTGCGGGACCGCTGAGCGAGCGCTCCCGCGACGACTCGATGGACTGCTTCCGGCTCGGGCTCGTATGCCGCCCGGAGGCCGCGGTCGAGGTCGCTATCTTCCTGGTGTTTCATGTGCGTTCTCCACAAGGGCGTGCAGACGCTGCCTCGCCCTCAGTGTCCTCATTTTGAGCGCCGATTCCGAAATACCGAGGACCCGCGCGGCTTCGGGCACGCTCAGGCCGCCGACAGCGACAAGCAAGAGGGCTTCCCGGTTGCGGGCGGGCAGGAGTCTGAGGGCATGGGCCAACTCGGCGCGTCCGGATTTTCTGAGGGCGGCTTCTTCCGGATCGGGGCCGTTGTGGCGTCGACCCGCCAGCAACTCCACCGGGAGCCACAACCGGCGGCGGACGAGCACACGCGCCGCGCGCCGCCGGGCCACGGCGAACACGAACGCCTGCGGCGAGTCCGGCTGGCCGTAGCGACCCCATCGCTGCACGAGCGCCGCGAGACTCTCCTGGGCGATTTCTTCCGCGAGCGAGCGGTCCCGTGTCCGCGCCGCGCAGTAGCGGAGCAGCCCGGGGGTCAGGTCACGAACGGCTTCTTCGAGGTCCACGTAAATGTAGTACCCCGGCGGGGTTTTCAGTCACAAGTTTATCCACCAGGAACGACTGCCGGTGTCTTCCCCGCCGATCTGTCGATTTTGCCGGACGGCAGCTGCCTGAGGGCTTCGCAGGCCTCCGCCCCAGGGGCAGCGGCCGCCAGTGCCGGACGATTGAGTCGGGCGGCTTCACGCGAGAGGCTGCGAGCGAGAAATCGCCTCGGGCCTCTACTTGATAAGGGGATTTTCGGTTTTCAACCGAGGGAACCGACTGAAGTCGCGATCTGCCGTCAGCAGCCTCCTGACGCCGTGGTGGAGGCACAGAGCCGCAACTCTCGCATCGTGGACGGCCCCTCCAACGAGTGCTGCGTCGCGCAGGAGGCCATCCCAGACTCGCAGGAAACCTTCTGCTTCACTCAGCAGCACAAGCGTGGGAGACTCAAACCAGTAGCCGATCTGAGTGAGCGCCTCCCCGAGGGGGGTGGGCGGATTATAGATGCGAGGGTGTGTGACGATAGCCAGAAACTCGTGCACACAGGGCCACGGGATGGCCCAGGGAGAAATCCCTTCGGCCAGGGCCGTCACGGTCCGATCGGCCTTCAGGTGCCAGGGAGAGTCGGCGCGATGGGCCTAGACGAGGATGTTGGTGTCGACCGCGATCAACTCTCACCCCGTCCGGTAGATCAGGTCCCGCACTTGGTCCCAGTCCCCTTCGGCGACGCCGGATTGCAGTCCCTTACCTTTGAATGGGCGACGCTGCAACTTGAAGGGGCGCCCGGTCTGATTCTGGGTGAGGCGCAACCTCAAGGCCTCCTCGACCACCTCGCGGAGCGTCTTGTTCTCGAGTCTGGCTTGCCTTTTTGCCTTTTCGAGCAAGTCGTCGGCAATACTGATGGTCGTCTTCATATGGCTAACCATACGCGGCATCGCCGGGCGCTGTCAACCGCGGCTCAAGCGCAGCGCAAACCCAGCATGGCTCGTATCAGCCCGTGGCGCGGCGCGGGGAGCGGTGCACAGGGTCGGCGCAACCGCCGCCGGGGCAAGCCAGACCGCGCGGGTTTCACGCTTCGCTGGCGAGGGCCGGGGTGACGCGGCGGGCGGCTACATTGGACTCCTGCCACCGGTAGCGCATCAGGTTCCGCCCCGGCTGACGGACGTCGTCGAGTAAGCGAATCCGGGCCCACTCCACGACAGCCATGGCCGTCACCGCCGCGGAAGCCGTGAGCTCCTTAGCAGAACGCCTCCCGAACAGGTTCAGGTATTCGGATTCGAGCCGTTCGGCCAGCTCCGCGGTCACGCGGTTGGCCGCGAGAAGCCTTGCGGCAGGAAGAAACAGCCGCATCTGCCTCGTCAGCACGAAACTGTCGGCTCGCCGCCTCACGCGCGGGTCGGAGTGCCCCGACGCATACCGGTAACCACGCAGCATCGTGTCGATGGCGCGCAGCAGCGACGCCCCGTTGCGCCGGTAGTCGCGCTCGAAGGCGGCCTTCAGGAGCCCGCGCGACTCCTCACGGGCAAACTCCGGGTGCCGGAACCAGATCTTGTCCTGGCCGTGCTGTTCGGAGTAGGGCACGTTGGTGAGGATCTTGCCCTCCCGGAGATAGGCGTCGTGCAGGGCCGTCCCCGGCATCGGTCCCAGCTGCATGAACTGCAGGTAGTCCGGCTCCAGTGAGACGGCGAAGTCGATGTCCTCCCAGATGCTCTGCGGGTTGTGGTGTTCCAGAAAGAGGATTGCCGAAGCCATGACGCTGATGCCGCGGCGCCGGAGCTCGCGCACGACCTCGTGAAAGTCGGTCCCGCGGTTCTTGGCATAGGCGTCGCGTTTCGATTCGACCCCGATCCAGACGAACTGGACGCCGAGCCGGACGAGGGCGTCGAGGTCGCCCAGACTTTTCAAAGTCTCGGCCGAACTGAAGATGCCGAAGGTGTAAAGCTTGTCCTCCCGCTCGATCCACTCGAGCAGCTCGAGCGCGCGGTCGCGGCTCTTGAGGAAATTCTCGTCGAGCACGCCAAAATCGGTCACGCCGTGGCGCTCCTCGTACCGGCGGCAAACCTCGAACATCTCGCGTCCGGTGGAGAGGAACGGCTTGTAGTCGCCGAAGAAATGGGTAGTGCAGCAAAAGCGGCACTTGTTGGGGCACCCCACGCCGGGCAGGAGCACCCCGGAGGATTGGGGGAGCGGCACTCCCATGAGCTTGCGGTTGAAGGAGCTGTGCAGGAGCGGGTGTCGCACGGGAACGTCTACTTCCTCTCCGAACAGCCGGCGCAGAAATGCCACGCCCTCGCCCCTGCAGATGTAGTCGTGCGGGACCAATCGCTCGATGCCGGGCACGCTCACCCCGTGCCCGCCCAGGATGATCTTCGTGCCCGGACATACCTCGCGCACGATCTCGGCCATTTTTTTCGCCTTGGCGACATTCGGCACGATGAAGCTGATGCCCACGTAGTCGTATCCTTTGCGGATCTCCCTCCTGAATTCGTCGAGGCTGGGGAAGTCGAGTACCGTGGCAGGCACGCGGACGTTCTCGGCCATGAGGTATAGGCCGAAACTGTGGTGGTTGAAGCGATAAGAAAAAACCCCCTGCTCGCGCGTGACCTGGTTATGAAAGAGCTCCATCTTGTTCTCTTTCCTGCCAAACGAATCATCGACGGCAAAGGGCCCGAACACGGATGACAACAGCAATCTCATGAAAACTCCCCAATGGTGAAAAGCGGTCATTCTAGCCGCTTTCCCGGCTTTGCTTTGTAAACCTATGGTAAAAGCCTGGGATTAAGGGGTGAGGGGCCGAGCCTGGCAATCGGTGCTGGCCATGGCCAGAGGCTTCTGCCTGACCGACCTGGCGCGACCGACTGCGCCGCTATGGCACTGAACTCTTTCTTTCCGACAGAGCGCTGGGCCCCTTCCACGCCGTCGTGCCGATGGAACCGGGGGCCGATACGGTGATTTGCCCCTCGGTGAGGCGGACGACGCGCCAGTTTTGGGGATCCACCTGCAGGTTGCCCGTTTGAATCTGCGTGATCCGGTGGCCTGCTGGGAAAGGGATGTCCTCTATCACGTTGCGATGCTGGTGCCCGACAAAGAGGGCCGCCACGGAAGGGTTTTCGTTCAGGGTTTTCATGAGTCCGCGCTGGTAGGCATCGGGGAACGGCCAACCTGCAGGCGGCGCATTGAACCGGATGCCGTCGCCGTTGGTGTCCTGGACCGTAAGCGGGATGTGCATGAAGATCAGGTTCGTTTCGCCCTTCCCGTGCACGAGCTGCCAGTTGAGCCAGGCGAGTTGCGCTTTGTCCGCCAGATCGCCCGGGACGTCCGCCTCATAGGCGTTGTCGAGGAAGATCAGCCGGTAGGTCGTCTTCCCAACCCGGCGGATAAGGCTATACCACGTGCCGTTTTCAAAACCGCGCACGTTTCTGATCCAGGACGCGCGGGCTTGCTGCGCGTTGTGCTGCCCGGTCATGAACTCGGTCCCTTCGAACCAGTAGCTGCTAAGGTCGTGGTTGCCCACGGCCAGCCAAAGCGGTATCGGGCTGGATCGGACCGCTTGCGCGAAGGCTTCCACCTTTCCAGAGCGCATGGCTCCGTCGCCCCGCTGAGCTTCATAGAAGTCGAGAAGGTCTCCGGTGATCACCACCGCATCGGCTTGCGCTTTCGCGGGAACGGAATCGAGGAATCCTCGCAACGTCGCCGGGCCCTTCCCGTAGTGTGTGCGCTTTTCGACGAAGCGGCTGTCGAGTCCGGCCAGGTCGCACACATGTATGTCCGAGATATGAACCAGGGTCAGCGCCGCGGCACTTTGCGGCTCCTGGCCGGCACCGGCCGCCGTGGACGGGACAATGCAAGGGGAAAGGATGCTGATCCCGCACAAAAACAGGCTGGCGTTGCGGTTCACTCGCAGCATGAGACATCTCCCGTGAATTCGAGATGGGGCGCCGGCATTATATCCGCCCGCCCCGCTGACAACTGACGCAAAAATCGGCGCCGCACCGTCCTCTCCCGCAAATCTCCGGTTCCGCGAATGTCCGGCAGATACGGGGGTCTGCTGCACCTCGCCCCCATGGCATGCGTCTTGCTGTAAGGATGTCGCGTCAGTCAGGGAGGCGCATCGTCATGAGAGCGAGTACGTTTGCAGTCACCATCCTGGCGCTGATGGCCTTGTTCTTCGAGCCGGCAGGTCTTCCGGCCCAGTCGCGCCAGGAGATCAGCCTGGCCGCCGGCGGCGGGGGGTTCCTGTCGGAAGAAAACGACCACGCGTCACCCGTGTTCAGCTTCGCCTACCGGCTTCATGCCACGGATCACCTTGCGGCGGAGGGGGCCTTGGACTTCTTCACCTACACCTTTCCGGTCGGGCCTCCTGATCAGCCATCCGAGTACGCGGACGGCTACTCGGGTGCGGAAATAGCCGTCCTGTACCACTTCCGCAACGGCCGGCAGGCGCGAAGGTGGATCCCCTTTGCCGCCATCGGCGTGGGGAGGACCACGACCGATTTCACCGAGATCCGCGGCATCACCTACTATCGTCTTGGCGGGGGAGTTTCATACAACTTCAGCGACCGATTCGGTTTTCGTCTTGAAGTCCGCGATGAGGCGATCAGGGACCTGCCGGGAAGCCCCCGGGCCACCGCAAATCTCCCGAGTATCCGATGCGGGCTCGCCTTCCGGTTTTGACCTGGCAGGCGATGGCGGATTCTCCGGGAGCTCAGAAGAACTGCGCCGTGGACCTCTCCCGAGAGCGGCCCATCCCGATTTCTTTGGTGCCTCCGGGCTCCCGGTTCGGCGATAATCCGGATACCGTATGTGATTCCTCATGAGGACAATGCCATGCCGAAGGGATCCGCACCCCTGATCGCCGCAGCAGCGGCGGCAATCATCGTCGTGTTCAACACTGACACCTTGCCTCAGCAGCAGCGCGCGCTGCTGGTCAGGATCGAGAGGGAACAGCAGAGTCCGGTGGACCCCAGACTGCTGCCCGCCATCAGGGTCGTACAGCAACTCCAGACCTGCGCGATTGTCGAGATCTCTGCCGATCTGGCACCGCAGTTGCGTGACGGGGGGATTCACTTCGATATCCTCGACAGCGATCCCGCAGAGAAGCCCTATTATCTCGTCTACCCGCCCAATCCCGACGAAGATGAACTTCTGACGGGGATGGGCAGCATCCGCCTCATTGAAAAGGGAATCTTCCTCTTCTGGTCCGATTCCGAGGACGTGCGCGAGATACTGCCCCCGGGTTATCGGATCAAACGGCTCCCTTCTCCTACCGGCCTGGCGCTGGAAATCGGGATTTCACGGTCGGGGCCTCCGGAGCCTCGCGCGCAAGAGCTGTATGGGGCGCCGCTCCCAGATGCGACGATCGGGCAAATGGTGCAGGAGGTCTCAAAGGACAATCTCACCGGACACATCCTCAACCTGCAGAACTTTGGCACCCGCTCCGCCTCGTCCGAAGGCTGTGTTTCTGCCGGAACCTACATCTATGACTTCTTGGTCAACCTGGGCCTGCAAACGGAACATGATCCCTTCAACTTCGGCTCCGGTCACTCGTCGCAGAACATCGTGGCCACCCTTCCGGGGAAAACGTCTCCTGAGTCCGTCGTAATCGTGTGCGCCCACTATGATTCAACCAGTGGCCAAGCGGCCACGTTGGCTCCGGGCGCGGACGACAACGCGAGCGGAACCGCGGTGGTACTGGAGTTGGCCAGGGTCCTCCACACTTACTCCTTTGATTTCACGGTGACGTTCATCGCTTTCTCCGCGGAGGAGTGGGGCCTGTGGGGCAGCAGGCATTACGCGCAAAAGGCTAAACAGTCAGGCGCAAAGATTCTCGCGGTGATCAACCTAGACATGATCGCCTACGCCGATTCCGTGCCCGAGGATCTCGACATCGTCGCCAACCCGGCTTCGGAGTGGCTTGCCGACCGGCTGGTGGCATCGTCCGGCACCTACGCGCCAATGGATTTGTTCAAGAGGATCAATGCTTCCATTACCGCCAGCGACCACTCCCCCTTCTGGGACCAGGGCTACAGTGCCCTCCTTGCCATTGAAGACGCGCCACCTACAAATCCGCACTATCACAAATTGACCGACACCCTTGACACACTCAATCAGGATTTCCTGGTTGCGTCGGCGAGGGCCTCGGCGGCGGTTATCGGCGACCTGGCCCAGCCGGAACGCACACCGGCCGCTCCGCCGACGCTGGATGTCCGGAGCCAGTTTCACCGGTCTCTATTCGCGCGCTTCAAGACTGTCAAGCTGACATGGGAGGCAAGTCGCAACCCAGTCGTCGGATACAACGTATACCGGTCTGTCGCACGACGCGGCGACTACCGTCAGATCGCCAGCTCCACGGGTGACCGCCTCTACTATCTGGATCGTTTTCTCGATCCCGACGCTTCCTTTTTCTACGTGGTAACAGCGGTGGACTATCTGGGGCGCGAGAGCAATTTTTCGATCGAGGCACACGAGGATGCGGACAACAACACCAGGTAGGTGCAAGTCGATCCGACTCTCGGCTACTGCATTCGTTCTGATTGCTGCTGGACCGCTGCCGGCCCAGACGCGAGCGGATGTGCCGCGCCTCGCGGTCTCCGCGACAGCCGGATTCGGTCGCTCCCTGAACGGGCAGTTCCGGGATAATTATGGCGGCGTCCAGATGCCCTTGTCGGTGCAGGTGGATCTCCGGCTGTTCCAACGAATCTCCGTGTTTTCGGCGTTCCGCCGTGTAAGAACCAAAGGTCAAACGACCATCGAAGAACCCAACTTTGCGGAGGATGCGCTACCGCTCACATTCCGGATGCATTCGGCAAAATTCGGCGGCACCGTTGGTGGGCAACTCGGCCGAGTCACTCTCCAGGCCGGAGGAGGCGTAAGCGGCAACTGGTACAAGGAAGAAGTCGGTGTCCTAGACCTCTCCCTCAGGGGAAGGAATGTCGGGCTCCTCGCGCAAGTAGCCGCCAGCTACCCTCTCAACCGGAGGCTGTCGCTGCAGGGGCGATTCGAATTCACGTCGATTCCCTCAAGAACCGATCCTGGAACCGGGATAGACATCAACCTGGGGGGGATCGAACTCGCGTGCGGTCTGCTGTTCAAGTTGTTTCCCTGATTGAGACGGGTCCCAGCGCTCACCCGCAACAGTCCTGCATCTCAATTTGCATCATCAATGGCGTTCGATTTTTTTGATTTACTCCAAAAGGGAGATTGCAGCCATACTACAAGCATCGATAGGAGATCCCCAACCATGCGTCGGTTTCTTCCTGCGTCGATGGTTATCCTGCTGTGTGTCCAGGTCACGGTGACCGGCAACGCGCAAAACCAGTTCAGAGTCGTGCTCATTTCCGGCTGCAACGAATACTTCTCCGACATCTCATTGACAAGTTACAGAGAATACCTTGAAAAAAGCGAAGGGGCGCAGGCCACGCTGCTGAAAGCGGGCGGTCCTCTCAACTCCAGGGATGAATACTCCGAACTTCCCGGTGTGGAGGCACTCGCCAATGCCGATGTCGCTTTGCTTTTTCTCCGCAGGACGACGATTTCCGGAGATGCGCTCGAAAAAATAAAGGAGTACACCGGTTCCGGCAAGGGCGTCGTCGCGCTGCGGACTTCCAGCCACGGCCTTCAAAACTGGCTGGAATTCGATAAAGAGGTCCTGGGAGGAAATTACAGCGGGCACTACGACGGCAGCCCGGAGACCAGGGGGATGGACGCCCGTCAAACTCGCTATCCGGTCGGACAACCCACTGGTCCGACACTGGAGGCCCGCATCGTGAAGGGCCAGGAAAGCCATCCCATCCTGGCGGGGATCGCCGATTTCCGGTCCCGGTACAGTCTGTACAAGACCTCACCCGTAGCGGAGAATGCCCGGGTTTTGATAACCGGCCAGATACCGGATCAAAAGACCGAGCCGCTGGTCTGGATCCGCGATCACAAGGGAGGCCGTGTGGTGTACATCGGCCTCGGCGGATTGCAGGATTGGGAGAATGCTACATTTCGGCGCCTCGTGACAAACGCGGTTTTCTGGGCGGGCAGGCGGGGCCCTTCCAACCGATTTCAGTATCAAAACTAATGCCCTCGGGATTAAACTGATTTCACTTGTCTGATGCGCAGCTGACCTGCACCTTCCGCAGCCCGATTGGAGGATGGATTCCTCATGATCGGCGAGACCCTCGGGCATTACGAAATCACGGAAAAGCTCGGCGAAGGCGGTATGGGCGACGTCTACAAGGCCCACGACACCCACCCCGACCGCTTCGCCGCCATAAAGGTCCTTCCCCCCGAGAAGGTATCGGGCCTTCGTCCTTTCAAGGGCATGGGGAGGTAGGTCCATGGGACTGTGTCGAATGCACCAAGCGGCTTCAGCTTTCCTTTGCCTCGTACTCGTGTCGAGTGAACTGCGTGCTCACGCAGACGTCATTCCCGGAAGATGGGACATGGTGGATTTGCAAGCGCCCGGGACCGATCTCACTGTCAAACTCAAGGCAGGGGATCGGATCGAGTGCGTCCTTAACAAGGCAAACCCTGGCGATATCGTTGTGTGCGATCGGCAGGGCGTCGAACGCAATATCCGCAAAACGGATATCGCGCGGGTGGAAACCGCCGGGCGTGCGACCCGTTCCGGGTGCCGAGGGGCGCTGATCGGCGCGGTGGCCGGAGCCGCGCCGATGGCTGCTTTGGGCGCCCTCGTGGGTCAAGGTTTTGGAGGAGGTGCGGGCGACACAGCGCAGGGAGCCGCAATATTGGGCGGGCTGGGCGCCGGGATTGGCGCTCTGGTGGGCTACGCAGTCGGGAGAGCACAGAAAAGCACCGAAACGCTCTATGTTGCCTCTGGCGGAGGGATCAGCCCCCCTCAGCGATAGGAAAGTGCAGAACACACATTCTCTCTCACCTTCTTTATATCCGAGCCATGCCGACTCTCGATTGCCTGAGGCGCGGCTCCCTCTGCACGTTTGAAAGGAGCGGGTCCCGCTGGAACCAATCCGCCCTCTCGTCTTCGGCCCGCACCGCGCGGTCCAGCCAATCCAGAGATTTGGTCTCGTCACCCAGGACGGCATAGAACTCGGCGACGTTTGATGCGACCATGATCAGCTCCCCGAATTTGAGCACCTCCAAATCCATTCCCCGCGCCGCGTCCGCACGCTTTCCTTCCACCGCCAGTTGAAGCGCCCACAGCAGCCGCGCCTGGTAATTCTGCGGCTCCAGGACTCGGGCCCTGGCCAACGCCTCACGCGCCCCAGCCAAATCGCCTTCAGTCTGGTATGCCATCGCCAAGGAGGCCAGCGCCAACATGTTCTTCGGATCTTGTTCCAGGACCTTCTGCTGCTCCCGAATCGAGCCCGCCGGGTCTCCCGTTTGCCGCAGGTTGTCGCCAAAGTTGACTCTCGCGGGGAAGAACATAGGGTTGGAATCGAGGAGCGGCTTGAGCAAGGCCTGGGATTCCGCGTACTCACCGTTCCACGTATGATAGAGCGCGAGAAAATTGGGGCCGTCCTTCTCGTTTGGATCGAGCTCGATAGCTCTCTTGGCCTCCAGCGCTGTGAGCTCCTTTCGCCCCTGATAGAAGTAGACCAGCGCCAGCGAAGCATGCGCCCGGGCCGATTGGGGATCGTCCTGCAAGGCGCGCCGCAACTCTTCCTCGGCTTTGTACAGCCAGGAAGTGTCGTTGGATTGACCGGCATCGATGAATAGGGCGTGGGTGAATCCGTACCAGGCCCGGGCGTGGGCGAACCGGGGATCCAGGTCGAGCGCCTTCTCGAGCATCTGCCTCGCCCGGGGCAGGTCCTGCTGGGTCTCCAAAAACAGCATCGCCCGCTGGAAATATTCGTTGGCTTCGGAAACCTTCGACGACGACGGGGCATAGCGGTGCTGCCCCTGCCATCGCAGAATTCCCACGAATGTTGCCGCGGCAAGTGTCAGCGCACCAGCGGTCGTCCACAACCAGCGGCGCCGCCTGATCGGCGGGGATGGCCGGGTTTCGGCTACCCGCGCGGGAGCCTCGATCATCTCGATCGCCGCCCTCACCTCTCCTCCGCGCTGGTGCCACCACGACACGATCCGCGAGCTCGACCCGCAGCTTCACACCCATGCCGTGGCCGCGGAACGCGTATTGTTCCCAAATGTTCCTAAATTCGATAAAAGTCGAAGTATCGGGGAGCTTGTAAACTGATGGCGCTAAATGATTTAAGTGGAGGCGCCGAGCGGATTCGAACCGCTGCATAAAGGTTTTGCAGACCTCTCCCTTAGCCACTTGGGTACGGCGCCTTAAAGGAGGACGGTGGCGAGCAACATTGTAGTCAACTTGCCGCTGAACCGCAAGGTGTACGGGTCTTCGGAGTGTTTTGGGGGCGGGGGCGGGCCGTCCCCGCCCACCTCGTCAGTGGATAAGGCGGAGGCCCGGTGGGAGCGCCTCGCCAAACACACGCTGTTCGTCGGCCTCTCCCAGTTCCGCGACTTCGCGCACCATCCGGACCCACCCCGCAGGTGCGCCCGCGGCCTCGAGGTGCCGCACCACGCGGCCGCGCAGGTCCGGGTCGACGTCTCGTTCCCGGTCGCCGCTCATGCGTGCGATGAGCGTCGAGGCAAAGGCGGCCGGGACGACGTTTTTCCAATCGAGCCGGAGCAGCTGTTCGAGCCACTCCGAGGCCACGCCCGCGGGGACGACCGCATGCGTGCTGCCATAAAACGGGACGCGCGCACCGAGCCGGCCGACCGCCCACCAAGTTTCCACCGACTCGGCCGGCTTCTTCAATCGCTCGAGCAGCCACCCTCCCGCCTCGACCTTGGTGTCAGCTGGGACGCGCTCGAGCGCGCCGGCAAGCCGCACCATGTCTTCGTAGCCGGCCTTCCGGGGGCCCGGGGCGCGCCTGGAGGCATCCTTAGGCTGCAGCTCAGTTGCGATCTCCTCGAACAGCCGCTGCTGCGCTTGCCGATCCAGCCCGCCCGCCACCCGGCGCCACAGGGTCCACCACTCCGACCAGGTGCGGGTCTCGCGTGTATGCTGCACACCCTGTTCGTGGATCGACCAGAGCAGTTGGATGCGCCAGTCGTCAAGCGGGTAGCCGAATCCCGGCCGCAGGCAGTAGCCGGCCAGGCTGAACCAGACTCGCTCGTGATCGGGCGAGCGGCGCCGGCGGCGCACCCCGTCCCAGAGGGAGCCGAACAGCTCGCGCAGCAACGGCGTTTCCCAGCGATCGCGTTCGCCGAGGACGCCTTCGAGGCTGCGGCGCAGGTTCTTCGCCTCGCGCAGCTCGACATCGCGCGCCCGCGACCCGTAGACCCGTTCGACGAGGGCTGCGGCCTGATCGAACCCGGGATGCAGCGAGTCCGCAATCGTCACGGGCGCCTTCGCCCCGCTGCGCAGCTGAAACTCGAAATGCCAGCGCCGAGACGGGTCTGCGTCAGCCACGCACCCGACCTGCAACGTCCCGACCTCCGTCAGGGCCGCCGCCAGCCGGACCGGCACTTCTTCCGCGCCCGATCGCTCTTCCAGCACCGCGGCGACCGGGGGCAGCGCGGTGTAGCCCCGTTCATCCACCTGAACGACGTCCCCGGCCTCCACCGGGCGGTCGCCGGTCGAGGACACCAGGTGGAAACGCACAGGCTGCCCGAGCCTCAGCGAGAAGGCGCGGTCCGCCAGCAGGATCTCCTTCCCCTCCTCGGCGCCGCGCGGCAGAAGGCAGACGGCCTCCTGCACCCCCGGGGTCTGGGAATCGAGCAGGAGGAAGTAGCTGCGCGCCGATCCACCTCCGATGCGGATGCCTTGCCCGCGCCGCGCCAGGCCGTAAGCGACGGCGCCGCGCGCGACCGCCAGATCGGGGGTCTCGTTGTCGAGCAGCGCGACCGGGCCGCCGCGCCAATCCTGGAGCACTTCCACCAGGCGCCGGGCCAGCAGCCTGCCGCGAAAGACGCCGCCGTTGAGTAGCATCGCGTCCGGGAAGGCCGGGGAATCCTCCGTGCCCAAGGCGTCGCGGCAGGCGTGGGCATGACCCGCGAGGAAAGCCGCCAGGTGACGGGTGACGGAGGGGTCGGCGGCGTAGGGTAATCCGAACTCGACAATCCCGCCGCGCAGGCTTTGCGGTCTGTCCTCGGACGCCACGCGGGGGAAGAAACCTTCCACCAGCGCCTGCCGGACCTCCTCCCGCGTCAACACGGCCGAGCGCGCCCCCGCGACGAGGCGTGCCCCGGCACCGAGCACGGTCACGGTGGCGGATTCCGGAGCATCCTCGGGGGCAAGCAGCCGCTCCTTGGCGCCGCGGCACTGCTGGATGAGCTGGGACAGGTCTGCGGCCCCGAGCTTCGCCCCCGACTTCACGATGCGCGCCTCGGCCAGATGCGCGAGCGCGAGGTCCATGTTGTCGCCGCCGAGCATGAGGTGGTCGCCGACGCCGATGCGCACCAGTCGCGGTTGGCCTGTGCCCTGTTCGACCTTGATGAGGGTGAAGTCCGTGGTCCCGCCCCCCACGTCGCACACCAGCAGCAGCCGCACTCCGCCCAGCGCTCGTTCAAGTTCCGCGCCGTGGCGTGCGAGCCAGTCGTAGCACGCCGCCTGCGGCTCCTCGAGCAGGCGCACGCGGGCGAGGCCCGCCAGGGCCGCGGCCTGGACGGTGAGGGCCCGCGCGGATTCGTCGAAGGATGCGGGGACCGTCAGGACGATCTCCTGCTCCTGCAGCGGGTCGGCCGGAAACCTGTGGTTCCACGCCGCACGCAGGTGCGCGAGATAGCTTGCGCTCGCGTGCAGCGGCGAGATCCGGGCGACATCGCCGGGCGCGCCCCAGGGAAGAATCGGTTCGGTCCGGTCGACGGAGCGGTGTGACAGCCAGCTCTTGGCGCTCGATATGAGGCGGCCGGGGACGCGCGAGCCAAACTCGCGCGCCAGTTCCCCGACAACACCGGCGGGCAGGTGCAACGCGAGATCCGGATTCGGCCAGGGGAGCGCAACGTCGTCCGGGGCCACTTCCCCTTCGCCCGGGTGGTAGCGGAGCGAGGGGAGCAGCGGGCGTCGGCCGACCTCGCCGGGCGCGACCAGCTGCTCGATCTCAAACAGCGCGGGCGACGTCTGGCCCGGCCCGTCGATCGCGGCGAAGGCAGCCACCGTGTGGGTGGTGCCCAGATCGATGCCGACCAGGTAGCGCGCCATCACGCGTCAGCTCTCCGACGAACCGCGCACGTTGAATTCGACCCCCCACCTCTCGGGCCCCTGGCGCGGCGAGGCCTCGAGCTTCAGGGTGCCGACCTCGGTCACGCGCGCGTGCAGCGTCACCGGCACGATCTCGCCGGGGCTGCGCCCGTCGGCCGGCAGCTCTGCCTGGATCGCTTCCAGTTCCTCCAGCTCGCCGGCGCCCCAATCCTCGAGCAGGGTGCCGACCTCGTCGTGCCGGCGCACCGTGGAGCCGAAAAAACGGAAGCGGACGGGCTGGCCGATCACAAGCCCCAACTGGCGGCCGGGGAGCGCGGCCTCGGTCCCCTCCTCCATGCCGAACGGGGCGACACAGAGCGCGTGCACCGGGGGCTCGATGCCGGGGACAGCCGGGACAGCGCTCTCGACGCCGACATAGTAGGCGCGCGCGGTCCCCCCGCGGATGCGGACCCCGCGACCCCGGCGGACGCAGCCGTAGTAAGCCGCGCCCCGGGCGACCGCCAGATCCAGGTCCGCGCCCTGCCAGCATCCGGGCGGGCTCCGCCCCGGCATCCCGCAGCCAAGCGCCGATCACACCGGAGACGCGTTCGACAAGGGCGCCGGCCTTGAAAACGCCGCCGTTGAACAGCACGGCGGTCGGCCGGATGAAGCCGGTCCCGGCCCCGAACCCTTGCAAGTCGGCGGCCGCCTCCAGCTGACGCCCCAGGAATCCCGCCAGGTGCCGCGTGATCGCGGGGTCCTGCGCGTAGGGCAGCCCCACCCGGGTCAGGGCGGTTCTCGCCCGCGCCGCGGGCCGGGCGGAAACCTCGACCATGGGGAAGAAGCCTTCGATCAGGGTCTCGACGACCTCTTTTCGGGTGAGCTCGGTCCGGACGGTCTTGCCGACCAGCCGCGAGCCGCGGCCCGGCACCGCTATTGGGCAGGACTTCGTCCCGGCGTCGGACAGCAGCGTCTCCTTCGCCGCGCGGCAGCCGTGGGTCAGCGCCTGGAGCTGCCAGCCGTCCAGCTCCTTCCCTTCCCTGCTCAGCTTGGCCTTCACCACGTGCGCCAGCGCCAGGTCCATGTTGTCGCCGCCCAGGAGGATGTGATCGCCGACCGCGATGCGGCGGAGCTCTACGGAGCCGTCGCGATCGGTGACGGCGATCAGGGAGAAATCGGTCGTGCCGCCGCCCACGTCCACCACCAGGACGACGTCGCCGGGTTTCACCTGCGCGCGCCACGAGTCGCCGCCGGCGTGGATCCAGTGATAGAAGGCGGCCTGCGGCTCCTCGAGCAGCGCCATTCTCTCGCAACCGGCCTGCGCGGCCGCCTCGGCCGTCAGCTCCCGCGCGGCCGGATCGAACGAGGCCGGGACCGTGAGGATGACGTCCTGCTCGCGCAGCGGGGCGTCCGGGTGTGCGAGGTCCCAGGCCTCGCGCATGTGGGCCAGGTACCGGACGGATGCCTCGAGGGGCGATACGCGCCTCACCTCGTCGGGAGCGTCGAGGGGCAGGATCGCGGCGCGGCGGTCCACCCCGGCGTTCGAGAGCCAGCTTTTGGCGCTCGACACGAGCCGGATCGGCGTGGCGGCGCCGCGCGTGCGCGCGAGTTCCCCGACCAGGACGTCGGAAGAGGCGTCCCACGGCAGCCCGAGATCCGAGGCCGACATCTCCTCGGGGTGCGGCAGATAGAGGAACGAGGGGAGCAACAGCCGCTCCTCCACGCTGCCGGGGGCTGTCAATTGGGGTATCGTCATCGTCTCGACCGCGGCCCTGTCCTGCTCGGTCTGGGCAAGATCCGTAAAGGACATCGCACAGTTGGTGGTACCCAGGTCGATCCCCACGGCGTAACGCGCGTCGGTCACAGTTCTACCTCCGCCGGGGCGAGAATGCGTGTGTCGTGGGTCCGGGAGACCTTGGGCAACTTCACCTCGGCCGCGCGCCATCCGCGATGGATCAGGCTGCCGGTAAAGGGCGCCCTGCCGACGACGTTGCCGGTCAGCCGGACGGAAGAGGGATCGAACCCGTCCTGCAACGTGACCCGGCTTCCTTCGGGCTCGTTTCGCAGCGGCACGATCGAGAAGTGGTCGCGCACCGCCTTGCGGCAGCCTTCGTGCACGACGCGCGCCGCAGCCCCGATCTCCGCGTCGGAAAAAGCGGACACGTCCTCCTCGAGGAAATCGATCAGCCGCCCCTCCTGCTGCAGCAGGCCGAGAAGCTGCAGGGCTGCGTCCGGCGCCGCTGTGGAAAAGCCGGGCGCCGCGCCCGGCGCCGGTTTTGCCTTGCCCGGCGCGACCGGGGCAGGCGCAGGCGGGCGCAACTGCTTCTCAATAGCCGCGGCGGTCTCGGGCTCCGAAATCGTGCGGAAAAACGCGGCGAACGCCAGCGACAGGCGCTTGAAGAAACGGGAGGCTCGGCTCGGTCATCTCTGCTCCTAGAAAGTGTCGCAGGAATCATAGATGGTCACGCGACTGCCTCCAAGGGGTCTCGGGGGCCTAAGAGATGAATTTCAGGGGTCACTCCGAGGCTCGAAGGGCCCTAAGAATCTCGAAGATAGCCCCGAACTCGCAGTTGATTCGTAAGCAGGTCTTTTGGTAGAATGGCCCGCCAAGAGCGGGAATAACTCAGTGGTAGAGTGCAACCTTGCCAAGGTTGAAGTCGCGGGTTCAAATCCCGTTTCCCGCTCCATTCCAATCTGAACTCCCCAACAGCTTAGCGAAAGACAAGAACGACAGGCGGACGCGTTTGTAGGGGCCTGCCGGGCGCCTCGCGGCATCGCCCGCAAGTGGCGGTACAGATCCGCGACGGCGTAGGTCACTACCGCAAAAAAAGTCAAACGCGGCAGATCTCGTGAAGTTTGGACGGGGATTTTCGCGGTTCCACGCGGATATTGACCTTGTGACAGGCCGCGTGAATCGGTCGAATCCGTGGAATCCGCGTCCTGTTGTGTTACTCGGTGACCGGCCTCACTGAGCCGGCCGGCCCCGGGCCTGCATCAGCGCCCGTCCGGTCGGCAGTATCCGGACCGAGTCGATCTCGCGCAGTCTGGCCAGGAGTTTCTCCAGGTATCCGGGGCTTATGGGGCCCCAACCCTCTTCGTCCAACCCGTGGAGGTTGTAGACCATCCAGCCTTGGGGCTGGGCCAGGAGCTTCTCGACCGTTCCGTCGACATGTTTCTCCGCACTGTCGGGGCCCCAGCCTCCCGTCGTCACCTTGCAGGTTCCCGGAGCCGGGAGAGGATTGATCATCCCACCGGTCGTGCGAAACGCCATGAACACCGTCGGGAGCCATTCTTCCAGCTCCGGGGAAGACTGGTTGTAGGGGAAGTTGAATACCGCCCTTTTCGCGTCGAACCCGCGCAATTCCCTCGAAAACACGTCCAGGCACCTGAGGATCAGGTCCTTGGCCTCGGGCAGCGGAATACTCGCCAGGTGGGCGTGGCGGTAACCGTGAGGCATGATCTCGTGGCCGCGATCCTGGAGCTCGTTCCATAATCCGAAGTCGCCGAACAACTCCTGTTTCATGTAGTCGTCCCGCACCTCGTTCCCGGGCATGTGTGCCGACGCGATGATGTTGAAACAGGCCGACAGGCTGAACTTCTCGTAGATCCCGGCGATCCGGGTGAAGGACTTCCTGAACCCGTCGTCGAAGCTCAGGCTCACGATGTGCCGCCTTGCGGCGGCGGGCTGCACCGGGGCCGAAAAACCGGTCAAAGCTGCCGCCGCCACCGTACCGACGAACTCCCTGCGTCTCATGGCCGTTCCTTTCTGCGCCCCGGGTCGGGCCCGACCCGGAGCCGTCGTCGTTGTCGAACCGGATTGCCGTTTTATATCATTGACAGGCTCGGGCCGTGAGAGTGATCTGAGTCGGATGTTCTGGCCGTGGGCGGCACGGGCGCCGATGAGATTCAGGTAAGATAGATAATCTGCATCGAAAGGGGCCGGCCTGTGAGAAACGCGCTGAGATACACCGGGGTCGCGGCCGCCGCAACCGCGGCGCTTTGTTCGGTCTATCTCTATCGCACGATCCAGCTTGGGCGCGGCGACGCACAACCCGTTCAGATCGAGAATCTGAACCCGCGCGGGGAGATGCTCGGCCCAGAGGGCATGGCGTTTGACGCCCAGGGCAACCTGTATGTCGGTGACGCATCGGGAGTCGTGTGGAGATTCGAGCGCGGTGGCCCTCCGGCCGTGTATGCCCACCTGGACCAGCTGCAGCCCCCGGCGGGGATTCACGCCGGCGGCATGGTGTTCGACGCACAAGGGAACCTGTACGTGGCGACCTTCGGTTTTGCGCGCGGGTCGATTCTGAGGATCGACCCGGAGAGGAAGGTGCGCTTCTTCGCCCGGGACATCGGAAGCGCGAATGCGCTCGCCGTCACGTCGGACGGCCGTCACCTCTGGGCTTCCGACGGCAGCCGGTCGGGACGGGTGTTGCGTTATCCGCTGGGCGGGGGGGACCCGGCTCAGCCGGACCTCGCGGTTCAGGGGTTTCGGTATCCGAATGGGATCGCCCTGGGGAAAGACGAGGCGGCGCTGTTCGTCGCGGAAACCTATTCGGGCAGCATCGTGCGGGTCGACCTTCACGAAACCGGCGCCGGTTCCCCCGAGAGGATAATCGAGATCAAAGGGGCATTCAGCAGGGGCACGCTGGACGGGCTGGCCTTCGACCCGAGGGACCAGGGCCGGCGGTTTCTGTACGTGGCGGAGAACCTGCGGGGGATGTTCACGGTCGTCGATCTGGCAGCCAGGCCTCCCGGTGTGGTCAGGCGCTACTCCGTGTCGCTGATGGGCGGCCGCCCCTGCCCCGCGTCCACCCTGATCCGCGACGGCTACCTGTACTTCACCGACCCCTGGGCCTGCTCGCCCCTGAGGCTGCTGGCCGGGTCACCCACGTACCACCGGCACACGTTCCGGTTCAGGCTCCTCGACCTGTCGACCCTGTACAACCCCTGAGCGGGCTTTCAGAAGGCGTCCCGGAGCAGTTCGACGGCCTCAGAGGGCTCCCCCGGGGCGACGACCGAGACGATGTCGAAGCGCCACGCGTACCCTCCCAGATCGTACCGCGCGAGGAACTCCCCGGCCGTGCGGCGCAGCTTCTGCTTCTTCTGCCAGTCGACAAACTCCCACGGTTCGCCAAACGCGCTCCGGGCGCGGGCCTTCACCTCGACAAACACCAGCACGGCGCCGTCGAACGCGACGATGTCGAGCTCCCCGCCGCGGCCGCGAAACCGCCGGGCCAGTATGTCGTACCCCAGCCGCATCAGGTAGCGGCAGGCGCACCGCTCGCCCAGGCGCCCAAGACGCAGGTGGGCCGCCTCCATGAACGGGTAGTTTCGCCGGATCCGGTTAAATTTGCGGGATACTATACAAATAACTTCTCACGGAAGCCGCGGAAAAAAACGGAGGACACGGAAGGACTCAGTCTGGAACCCATCGGTGACCAAGGTCAGCGGGTCCTTTTCCAGCGGATGCCATCCCTGGTGTCTTCCAGCAGGATGCCCTGGGACGACAGCCAGTCGCGAATCGCGTCGGCCGCGGCAAAATCGCGCCTGCGGCGCGCCGCCTGCCGTTCCTCGATTTTCCGGAGTATTTCGTCGTCGAGCAGCTTCGGCTCGGGGGGAAGCACGTCGAAAACGGCGTCGACCTCACGAATGAACGCGAGGGCCAGCGCCGCGTCCCCGGGGGTTACGGCGCCGCGGCCGAGATCCTGGTAGGTCGTGTGCACGAAATCGAAAACCGCAGCCAGGGCCGCCGACGTATTCAGGTCGTCGTCCATGGCGTCGGTATATCGGAGGCGGGCGACGGCCACTGCGGCGGCGAAGGCCTCCGACCGCGGAGCCTCGCCCGCGACTTCCTTCATGCGTAGCGTGAAATCCGCAAGCCGCTGGATGGACGCCTGCGCCTGCCGCAGCCCGTCAGTCGTGAAATTCAGCTGTCTGCGGTAGTTTACCGAAAGCAGCAGATAACGGATCGCCTCCGAGGTGTGCCCCTGGGCGAGAAGGTCCCGCAAGGTGAACTGGTTCCCCTTGGACTTCGACATCTTCTCGCCTTCGATCAGGAGAAACTCCGGGTGTACCCAGTAGCGGACGAACGGCCTTCCGGTCGCCCCTTCGCTCTGGGCAATTTCGTTTTCGTGGTGGGGGAAGACCAGGTCGACCCCGCCGCAGTGTATGTCGAAAGTCTCGCCCAAGTACTTCATGCTCATCGCGGAGCACTCGATGTGCCAGCCGGGCCGGCCCGGGCCGAGCGCGGTCTCCCAGAAATCCTCACCCTCCTTCGACGCCTTCCATAGCGCAAAATCGCGCGCGTCGTCCTTCTCGTACTCGTCACTGTCGCCGCGCGCGCCAGGCTGCATCGCCGCAAAATCTTTCTTGCTGAGCTTCCCGTACCCGGGGAAACGGGCGATGCTGAAATAGATGGATCCGTCGCGCCGGTAGGTGAAACCCCTCTCTTCCAGTTTCCGGATCAGCTCGACCATCTCGGGGATGTGTTCGGTCGCCCGGGGCATCAGTTCCGGCTGCTCGAGGCGAAGCGCGCGACTGTCCTCGAGGAAGGCCTCGGTGTACCGGGCCGTGTACTGCGCCAGGGTCACGCCCTGCTGGCGGGCGTTCCTGATGGTCTTGTCGTCGACGTCCGTGATGTTCATGACGTGAACGACCCTGAACCCCCGGTACCGCAAATACCTGCGCAGAAGGTCCTGAAACGAAAAAGTGCGGAAGTTGCCGATGTGGGCATAGTCGTAAACCGTCGGACCGCAGGTGTAGAGCCGTACGACCCCGTCCTCGATCGGGTGAAACTCCTCCTTGGTCCCGGTCAGCGTGTTGTGCAGCTTGATCATTGTGTCCCGTGCCGTAAGTGGAGCCCCAGCTTACTTTGGGATCCAGACAGAGTCAAGCCGACGCCAGTCCGCCCGGTGCCGCGCGCCGGTAGCCGGCCCTCAAGATCCGATGCCGTGCCTCTCGAGACGGACGAGAACGAGCTTGCCCTGTCTGCCGATGACGGTGGCCGAGCAACCCTGACGGCTGCGGAGTTCAGGGAGGCGGATCTCCTCGGTCACCACCAGGATCCGTGGGTACCGTTCGGCGAGGCCGTCCAGCGCCGCCGCATCCGGGAGGTCTTCGGCGACCCGGTACCCGGTGTAGTAGTGCAGGGTGTGGTGGAAAAACTTGTAGCTGACGATCGGCTCGCCCGGAGCACGGGCGGAGAGCGCTTCACGGGCTATGTCCCGCGTCGAGTGCCGAGCCGCCATCCCCGGGTAGGCGACGGCCGTCAGGGTTACGATGACCATCATCGACTGCGCGACGACCAGCGCCCCGGCCGCCGTCCAGCGGGACTTCAGCAGGAACAGAGAGGCGGGGACGACAGGCAGGAACGTGACGGCGCCCAGCAACAGGGCGCCGCCACTGCCCGTGTGATAGCCGCGCTGGAGAAGAATCGGGAGCGCGACGCCGACGGCGGCGGAGGTCACCAGCCCGGCCCAGGCGATCGCAGCAGATGTCCGGCGGTTCCGGCTCTCCGACCCGGACAGTTCAGCCAGCCTGGCGCCCAGGAGCAAGGCGAGCGGCGGAAGCACGGGCAGGATGTAGCCCGGCAGCTTCGATCGGGACAGGGAAAAGAAAACGAGAGGGACCAGCGTCCACACGACCAGGAAAAACCGCGCAGGATCGCGCTCCGGGAGTGTGCGGATCCGCCGCCAGCCCCCGCCGGCCGGGATGAGCGCCGCCAGCCACCCTGTCCAGGGGTACACCAGCCCGAGCAACACCGGGGCGTAATAATAGAAGGGCTCGCTGTGGTGGTGCAGCTCACTGACGTACCGGGCGAGATTGTGGTTGATGAAGAAAAAAGCGACGAAGGCGAAGCCGTTTTCGCGGAAGGCCAGATAGAACCAGGGGCATGCCACCGCGGCGACGATGAGCGCGCCCGCAAGAGGGTGCAATTGTCGCAGGCGCCAGGCAGGCCTGAAGCACCAGAAGACCGCGACAATCGCCCCCGCGAGGAGCAACGCCACGGGCCCCTTGGCGAGCACAGCCAACCCGAGAAAAACGTATCCCAAGGCCGCGGTGCCGGTCGAGCCACGGCCGGCGGCACGTGCGGCGAGCAGTGACAGGGCCACGGTCAGGGTGGCGGTGAAGGGCATGTCGGTCGAGGCGCTCCTGCCGAATGCCGCAAATCCGACGTTCGTAAGCAGGATTGCAGCCCCGGCGAGGCCGGCCAGCCCCCCCCACAGCATTCTCCCCAGCCCATACAGCGCAAGCGCCGCCAGGAAGGCCATGAGGGTGGAACCCAGCCGCGCCGCGGTCTCCGTGGGCCCAAGCCAGCGGACCAGGGGAATGGTAATCCAATAATAGAGCGGCGGCTTCTCGAGCCAGGGCCTCCCCTCGAGCACGGGAGTCACCCAGCGGTGCGCCGCGCTCATCTCCTGGGCGATCCGGGCATAACGCGGCTCGTCGGCCCCGATCAACGGCAGACTTCCGAGACGGAACAGGAGGGTGGCCGACGAGATGAAGGCCAGCAGCAGGACGGAGGCGGATGTGCTGTACGCTATTCTGTGCACGATGGCGGTTCATGTTACAGGCACCCGTCCAAAATGCAAAGGGCCCCGGTTGACGGGGCCCTTCGTCGCGGTGCTTTCCCGGTGTGCCCGGGGATCAATACATGCCGCCGCCGCCTCCGGGAGGCATGGGCGGGGTCTTCTCCTCTTCCTTGATCTCGCTGACCAAGGCTTCCGTGGTCAGCAGGAGCGCAGCGATGGAGGCCGCGTTCTGCAGGGCGGTACGGGTCACCTTGGTCGGGTCGATCACGCCGGCCGCAACCAGGTCTTCGTACTGCTCGGTTTCCGCGTTGAAGCCGTAATTGGCCTCTTTCGAGGCGCGCACCTTCTCGACCACCACGGCACCCTCGTGTCCCGCGTTGAACACGATCTGCCGGAGCGGTTCTTCCAGGGCGCGGCGGACGATGTTGCAGCCCACCAGCTCGTCCCCCTCGAGCTTGAGCTTCTCGAGGGCCGGGATGCAGCGAACCAGCGCGACGCCGCCGCCCGGAACGATGCCTTCCTCGACCGCAGCGCGGGTGGCGTGCATCGCGTCCTCGACACGAGCCTTCTTCTCCTTCAGCTCGGTTTCGGTCGCAGCCCCGACCTTGATCACCGCGACACCGCCGACCAGCTTCGCCAGCCGTTCCTGCAGCTTCTCGCGGTCGTAGTCCGAGGTGGTTTCCTCGATCTGGACGCGCAGCTGTTTCACGCGCCCCTCAATGTCGCCGGACTTGCCGGCCCCCTCGATGATCGTGGTGTTGTCCTTGTCGATGGTGATCTTTTTGGCGCGCCCGAGGTCCTCCAGGCGCACGTTCTCCAGCTTGATGCCGAGATCTTCCGAAATCACCTTGCCACCGGTCAGGATGGCGATGTCCTCGAGCATGGCCTTGCGGCGGTCTCCGAAGCCGGGCGCCTTGACGGCCGCAGCCGAAAGCGTGCCGCGCAGCTTGTTGACCACCAGGGTCGCCAGCGCCTCACCCTCGACTTCCTCGGCGATGATCAGCAGCGGGCGGCCGCTCTTGGCGATCTGCTCGAGCAGCGGCAGCAGGTCCTTCATCGAGCTGATCTTCTTTTCGTGCAGCAGGATCAGGCAGTCGCTCAGTTCGGCTTCCATCCGTTCCGGATCGGTCACGAAATACGGGGACAGATAGCCGCGGTCAAACTGCATCCCTTCCACGACTTCCAGGGAAGTCTCGATCGACTTCGCTTCCTCTACCGTGATGACTCCGTCCTTGCCGACCTTCTTCATCGCCTCGGCGATGATCCCGCCGATCGTCTTGTCGTTGTTGGCCGACACCGAGCCCACCTGGGAGATCATCTCGCCCTTAACCGGCTTGCTCTGGTTCTTCAATTCCTCAACGGCCGCGTCGACGGCCTTCTCGATCCCGCGCTTCAATCCCATCGGGTTGGCGCCGGCGGCCACGTTGCGCACACCTTCGCGGATGATGGCCTGCGCCAGGACGGTCGCTGTGGTGGTCCCGTCTCCGGCGACGTCAGACGTCTTGGAAGCCACTTCGCGTACCATCTGGGCTCCCATGTTCTCGACGCCTTCCTTCAACTCGATTTCTTTGGCGACGGTGACGCCGTCCTTGGTGATGATCGGGGAACCGAACTTCTTGTCCAGCACCACGTTGCGGCCCTTGGGACCGAGTGTGATCTTTACCGCGTCTGCGAGCTGGTTGACGCCGCGCAGAATAGCCTGGCGCGACTGCTCGCCGTGAATGATCTCTTTTGCCATAGGTTAGAGCTCCTTAAGTTAAGCTTACTTGGTTGCCTTCTTCGCGGCCGCTTCCATCACAGCCAGGATTTCCTCTTCCCTCATGATCACGTAATCCTGATCGTCGATCTTGATCTCCGTTCCGGCGTACTTCCCGAACAGAACCCGATCTCCAGGCTGCACATCCATCGCCGAGCGCTTCCCGTCTTCCTGCAGCTTGCCCGGTCCGACCGCCACGATTTCGCCCTCCATCGGCTTCTCTTTCGCGGTATCGGGGATGATGATGCCACCCTTGACGACTTCTTTTTCCTCGATCCTCTTCACGAGAACACGATCGTGCAAAGGTCTTACTTGCATGGGATTGATCTCCTTTCCTGGTTAGTTCCTCTTGTTCTAAACAACTAAAAAGGAATAACTTACAATTCTTTAGCACTCACCTCATGCGAGTGCTAGTAATTATAAGATCGTCTCTCCTTTTGTCAACCCACAATGTGAACGATTCCTAGTGCGTCCGGGCTGCAGAGGCTGTCCAACGGTTGATTGTGGATTTCGGCGTCGAGCCGCCGCGCTCCACATCTCAACTGGTGGATTTCAGGTTGACACACCGTTGGGTTCGACGCGTGGGCGTCGACGTGCCGCCCCCGCCCAACGAGCCAGACGTTTTGCCAGGGTGTTGCGGTGGATGCCGAGACAGTGGGAGGCGCGGATGAGGCTGCGGTCGTTCCGGGCGACCACCTCCGTGATGAAGCATTTCTCGAACTGCTCAACGGCCTCGGAAAAGAGGATGCCGCGGTCGATCATCTCGGTGCAGAGCGCTTCCAGGCGGTCTTTGAGCGGCACCTTTTCGCTGCGCGGTGTGTCGCTCATGCCGACGGCCTGCTATGGTTCACTCTTTCGAGGATTTTACGGTACTCGTCCTGGAAGCGGTCTTTCAGCTGTTGGGGCACCAGCACGACCGCGGCGCGCGCACCCGCCAGGAGAAACGGCGCCAGGTACGAGCGCGCCAGCAGCGCGTTGTCGCGCAGCGGGAAGGCCACCATTGCCAGGACCAGGATTGAGGCCACGGCCCACCCCCGGAGGAAGCCGAACAGGCCGCCCAGCAAGCGGTCGATCCACTCCAGCGACGCCATCTTGACAAACCGGTTCACCAGCAGTGCCACGATGGCCCCAACGGCCAGGGTGCCGACAAACAGGATCATGAACCCTATCAGGTCGGCGATCGACCGGGTACGGGTCAGTTCGGAAAAGTAGGCGGCCGGAACGCTGTAGTAGTATGCGGCCAGCACGAAGCCGCCGAGGAGGGCGACCAGGCTGATGACCTCGCGCACGAGTCCCTTGGTCAGCGCAAACCCGGTCGACAGGACGATAATCAGGGCGAAAACAAAATCCAGAACAGTCCATTGGCTCATGAGGGTGAGTCATTCTACGCCGGGCGAAAGTGCCATGCAAGCGCTCTCACGGGCTGCAACGGGCGGCACGTTTGCGCGGGCCACGCTCCACCGGACTGGCTTTGCGGGCGCGACAAAGGTCGCGGGGCACGGCGGTGCGGCCGCTCAACTGGTCCGGGCCGGCTTTGCTGCCGCGGATGTTGATGTGAGGGAGGTGCGTGGCCAGAAGCGGCGCACAGGGGCAAGGGCTCCGTCCGTCGGGAGCCACCCATGCGTGTGGCGCCGTTTCCCACGGAGCCTGATACCACGAAGAAACCCCGCTTCAAACCAGCGGCGAGCCGGTCAGCAACCGGTAGGCTTCCAGATACTTCTCCGTGGTCCCGCGCACGACGTTCTCGGGGAGCTCGGGCCCGGGGGGCCGTTTGTCGAAGTGAATGCTTTCCAGGTAATCGCGCACGTACTGCTTGTCGAACGAGGGCTGCGGCCTCCCCGGCCTGTAGCTCGATCTCCTCCAGAAGCGGGAGGAATCGGGCGTGAGCAGTTCGTCGCAGAGCAGGATTTCTCCTTTGTGGAGGCCGAACTCGAACTTCACGTCGGCGATGATGATGCCCCGGGGGAGGGCGTACTCGGCCGCGCGGCGGTAGATTTTCAGCGTCAGATCCCTGAGGGCGGCGGCGTGCCCGGCACCGATCATCCGCTCCATTTCTTCGAACGGGATGTTGAGGTCGTGGCCGGATTCGGCTTTCGTGGCCGGCGTGAAGATCGGCTCAGGCAGCTGGTCGCACTCGCGCAGCCCGGGAGGCATGGTCATGCCGCACACGGTGCCCGACTCCTTGTACTCCTTCCAACCCGAGCCGGCTAGGTAGCCGCGCGCGACACATTCGACGGGGAACATGTCGGCCTTGAGCAGGAGCATGCTGCGCAGGTCCAGTTCGGCGCGGTAGCGCTCGAGCTCCGCGGGAAACTGGTCGACGTCGGCGCAGACGACGTGGTTGGGAACGACGTCCGACATCATCCCGAACCAGAAGCGGGAGAGCTGGGTGAGGACGGCGCCCTTCCAGGGTATCGGGGTCGGCAGCACCACGTCGAACGCGGAGATGCGGTCGGTGGCGATCATCAGGAGATGGTCGCCGTACTCGTACACGTCCCGGACTTTGCCGCGGCGAAACAGCTTCAGATCCGGGATCTCGGTCTGTACGACGATGCTGGGTTGGGGCTGGGTCATGGATCCCTCGCTGGTATCGGGTTCGGCTGCGGGCGCTAGGACGCCAGCGCCTGACGGCGGAAGTCGACGCCTACGATCTTGGAGACGCCCGGCTCCTCCATCGTCACGCCGTAGAGCGTCTGCGCGATTTCCATCGTGCGTTTGTTGTGGGTGATCACGATGAACTGCGTGTCTTTGCTCAGCTCCGACCAGGAGCTCGGTGAAGCGGGTCACGTTGGCGTCGTCCAGGGGCGCGTCCACTTCGTCCAGCACGCAGAAGGGGCTCGGCCGGTAGCGGAAGATCGCGATCAGCAGCGCGAGGGCCGTGAGCGCCTTCTCGCCGCCCGGACAGCAGCAGCACGTTCTGCAGCCTTTTGCCGGGGGGCTGCGCGATGATGTCGATGCCGCTCTCGAGCACGTCTCCGTCGTCCATCAGCCGGAGATCGCACTGGCCGCCGCTTGAACAGGATCTGGAACACCTCGCATGAAGTTTTCCCGGATGTGCTTGAAGGCGTCCTGGAACTGCTCGACCGACCGGCGGTTGATTTCGGCGATGGCCTTCTGGGTGTCGGCGATCGACTGCTCGATGTCGGTGCGCTGCTTGTTCAGGAACTGGTAGCGCTCGTCGAGTTCCTGGTACTCTTCGAGTGCCCGCATGTTGATCGCGCCGAAGTTCTCGATCCTGTTCGCGCAGCTGGTCGTAGGCGGCGCGAGACCTCCGGGTAGTCCCGCGCCACTCCGGCGTCCTGGATCTGTGCCGCGATCTCGCTCAGCGGGACGTGGAACTCTTCCGCGCAGCCGCGTTCCAGGTGTTCGAGATCGGTCTCCAGGCGCGTCTTCTCGATTTCGATCCGTCCCCGGACGTTCAGCGCCTCCTCGCGGGCGGCGTGCAGGCGGCGCAGCGCCCCGTCCGACTCGGCCAGCGACTCGCGCTCGAGCGTCAGCCCCTTTTGCTTCTGCTCGAGGTCCGACTCGGCAACCCGCACCGCGCGGCCGAACTCGACGATCCGCGTTTCCGTGTCGCGCCGCTCGAGCTGCAGGTCGGCGCTGCGCGCCAGCGCGGCTTCCTTCTCGCGGCCGTTTTCGGCCGACCGGCGGCGCACGTCCTCCGCCTCGCCCGCCAGTCGCCGCAGCTCCGACTCCATCCCGGACCGGCGCTCCTGTTTCACGGCGTGGGCGGCCGTGGCCGCAGCCAGCGAACGGATGAGGGCCGCGTTCTCGGACTTGAGCGAGTCCAGCCGCGCGGCCGCCTCCCGCAGTTCCTCGTTGCCGGAGCGGGTGCGCACCTCCAGGTCCAGGATTTCCGCCGTCGCGGCCGCCTGCCAGCTTCTCTCGAACTCCGTCCGCTCCGTCGCCAGCTGGGCGAGTTCCGCCGCGGTGACCTTCTCCAGTCTGATCGATCTTGCCGAGCTCGCTTTCGAGGCGCTCGAGTCTGGTTGCCGATCACGACCCCCTCCAGCTCGAGCTTGCGCGCCTCGACCGAGAGCGACTTCAACCACTCCGATCACTTCGGACTGCTCGCCCTTGAGCCGCTCCTGTTCTTCGCGGTTGCCCTGGAGCTTCTTGCGCAGCGCGCCGAGCTTCGACTGCAGGTCGCGCTTTTCCCGCTTCAGCGCGAGGAAGCCGGCCATCGATTTCCGCTCGCCCACCGCCGACAGCGTGCCCCGCGGCGAATAGGCCTCTCCCGACACGGTCAGGTAGTTGGCCTGCCGGGTGTGTCTCGGCGACGCGGAAGGCCGTGTCCAGATCGGACACCATCACGGTGCGCGGCATAGTCCGGCAGGGCGCGCTCAAAGGCGCGCCGGACCTCGTCGCTCATCCGGAGCAGGTCGTCGAGATAGCCGTGGACGCCCTCGCCCTGCACCTGTGCGCGTTCCGGTGCCCGGCGCGTGGGCGTGTCCGTTGCGCAGGGTCATGAAGGTGCACTTGCCCGCGCCGATGCGCTTCAGGCGCTCGACGCTCTGAACCGCGTCGTCCAGCCGGTTGACCATAATGTATTGCAGCGGATCGTTGAGATAGTCTTCGACGGCGGCCTCGTAGGCTGGAATCGGTCTCGACGAGATCCGCGAGCGTCTGAGCCGGGGGGGCCTCCTCGCCCGGGACCACGGTCGAAAGGAACTTCTGCACGCCCTCGGAGTAGTTGCAACGACGCCGCTCGACCTCTTCGAGCGAGGAGAGGCGGTGCTGCAATCGGCTGTACTCCTCCTGCCGCGCCATCAGCTCGGCGGAGACGGCTTCCAGGTGCGCCCCGACCTGTTTCAGGCGGTCCTCCGACTGTGCCTGCTGCTCGAGCACGACGCGTTGCCGCTCCGCCCGGGCCTGCTCCTGGCTGCGGAACCGGTCCAGATCGGCGAAGAGCGAGGCGCGCAGCTGCGCCTTCGACGCGCGCTCCCCTTCGATCCGGGTCGCCTGAGCGGAGATGCGCTGCAGGTTTTCCTGGCACCTCGCCTGGAGGTTGCGGAGATCGGCGAGCTGGCCGGCGCCGTTGAGCAGGGCGAGCGCGGAGCCCGTCGATTTCGCGCTCGGCCTCGCTGGATCGCCCCCTGCAGCATCTCCCCCTTCGACTGCTCGGCGTCGAGCGTCTCCTGCTCGCGGGTCGATTTCCTCCGTTAGCGCGACCACCGCGCCGAGCAGCCGCTGCTGCTCGTGCGCCACCACCCGGGCGCGCTCGTCGACCGCCTGCTGCTCCCGTTCGATGTCGCGCAGCGGGCCTCCAGGTGTATGCGCTGGTCTTCCTGGTTCTGCAGCAGGTTGTGGGCGGCCGCGGCCTGCATCTTCAGGCTCGCGAGGTCGTCCCGCAGCCTGCCGACGCCTTCCTCGCTCACACGGCAGCTCTCCTGTGCGGCGGCCCGCGACTGTTCGAGCGCGGCCAGTTCTTCCGCGATGCGGTTCGCCTGCTCCTGCGCCGCTTCAAACCGGGCGCCGCAGTCTCCCAGCCGTTCGCCGAGCGCCCGGCGCTCCAGGCCGAACTTCAGCCGCTGCACCGCGCGCAACTCCTCGCGCAGCCGGTTGTATCGGCGCGCCTTGGCGGCCTGCCGCCGCAGCGAGTTCAGCTGCCGCGCCACCTCCCGGATGATGTCGTTGACGCGCAGCAGGTTCTGCTGCGCCATCTCGAGCTTCATCTCCGCCGAATAACGGCGGCTCTTGAACAGGGTGATGCGGGCGGCTTCCTCGATGAGGGCCCGGCGGTCGGCCGGCTTGGAGCTGAGGATCTGGCCGATGCGCCCCTGCTCGATCAGGGCATAGGAATTCGGGCCCGAGACCGGTCCCTTCGAACAGCGCCTGGATGTCCTTCAGGCGGCAGCGGCGCCCGTCCAGGTAGTACTCGCTTTCGCCCGAGCGGTAGAGGCGCCGGCCCACGGTGAATCCCTCCGGGTTCAGGTCGAGCCCCTCGGGCACGTTGAACTGCTCCATCAGCCGCAGGGTGAGGACGACTTCGGCGAGGCTCGTGGCCTTGCGCGCCTGGGTGCCGTTGAAAATGACGCCTTCCATCTTGTCGGTGCGCAGGCTCTTGGCGCTCTGCTCGCCCGACGACCCAGCTGATCGCGTCCGCGATGTTGCTCTTGCCGCATCCATTCGGGCCGACGATGGCCGTGGTCCCCTCGTTAAAGACGACCTGCGGTGCGGTCGCAGAAGGACTTGAACCCCACTAACTCGAGTTTCTGAATCTGGTGCATGGCCTCACAACTCTTGCGTAAAACTGCATTCGAATCGTGCCCGGGCCCCGCCGGGGCCCAAGCGTATGCGCAACGGCACGGGACCGGCGTCAGGCCCCTCGCCGCCTCAGAAAGACGCCCTCCGCTCGCCCGCGCGCCCGGCGGGCAGGTTGAGGCTGAAAAAGGTCGTCACCTGTCGGTCGTAGTTCTTCAGTTCTTCACCGCTCATCACCCGGACCCGCGATATCGGGAGCGAGATCATCTCTTTGCGCGGCTCCAGGCGCGAGGAAAAGCGCCTCGGTCGTGCGCGCGAGCCCCTTGCGGTTGGCTCCCTGCACGAACAGGACGCTCCGATCCGCGAGCGAATCCAACGGCAGCGGAGCCCGGAGCGCCGCCGCAGGCGCCATCATGTAGGCGCGAAAGAACGTGCAGGCAGGCGAATTCGACCAGATGGCTCGCCGTTCCCAAGTCCTCCGCCAGCCGCAGCCGTACAAAATCGCCCACGGTGTCGTACGGCGAATCGGCCGCGACGGCACGCACCTCGGGCCGACGCGCCGCGGCGTCCAGCGCCGCCCGGGCCCCTACGTCCACGCCCCAGATCCCCAGCCTCGTCGCGTCGACGTTCGCCCTTGATTTGACAAAGTCGATGGCCGACAGCACGTCTTCGGTCTCCCTCAGGCCCAACCCGCACGATCCCTTCGGAACTGCCCCGCGCCCCCTCAGGTCGAACGTCAGCACCCCAAAGTTCTTTCGGTGCAGGCTGGCGGCGAGACTCAGAGCATCCGACCGGTTCATGAGGATGCCCGGGACCAGGATGACGGCGGGTTCATCCTTGCCACCGGGAATCCACCAGCCCTTCAGCTGCACCCCGTCCCGCAACGACCAGGTCGCATCGGCCGACGGAAGCAGGAAACTGGACGGGTTGACCAGTTCCGCAACGGCCCCCGGGTGCGTCAGCCGGTAGACCAGGATTCCGAACGCCAGCAGAAAACCGCAAACCAGCGGGAGGGTCGCCGGCAGCACCGTCCCGAAAAATCGTCGAACCTGCACATTGACAGGTTTCGGGGTCGACATGCACCAACTCCAGCGGTTCCCCGCCCGGAAAGTTTGCGCCGTCAATATAGCACAGGCGGGGGACCGGACCAATTGAAAATCCCAACATATGGGCTAAGCGCAGATCCTCCACCACTACATATTGCGTCTTGAGGCACAATCGACAATTTGAGGTTCAAACAGAAGAGATAAAGTCATTTAAATCATTGATAGTGTTTATGTTGGCTAGATCTCCATCGCGGAACAGGCGATCGTCCGGGGACAACTCCTCCACCTTCAGGCCCGGAGCGGCCAGAAACGAGGACATGGCGTTTCTGCCGGCTTGAAGACAGTGCTCGCTGGCGCGCAGGCAGGGGAGGCGGCGATAGGCGGCGCAAAGGGGGTGGAGCCGGCCGTCGCCGCTGCGCGGCACGACGGCGTCACAGGAGGCGGCGCGACGCACCAATTCCCTGATGAGTTCCTGCCCGACTCCGGGCAAATCGCAGGCGAGAAGGAGCACGAGATCGTCGGGCGCCGCCATCAGGCCCGCGTGCAAGCCGGCAAGCGGACCCCGCCCCGGGTAGACGTCGCGCACGATCACGGCGCCGAGTGCCCGGTATGGTTCGGGGTTGTTGGTGGAGATGAAAACGCTGCCGGCAACCCACCTGGCCTTTTCCAGCTGCACGACGATCAGAGGGCGTCCTCGGATTTCAAGGAAGGCTTTGTCGCGGCCCATCCGGGAACTCGCGCCCCCCGCCAGGATGACGGCGGAAACAGGTGTCATTGCCAATACGATAGGCCGGCGGCCCCCGGAAGACAACCATGTGAAGCTGCGGCGTTCGAGCTCTCGGAGACTTGGAGGCGGCTGAACAGCTCAACCTCGAAGCCTCAGCGTCTTGACCGGCCCGGGCGCGGATCCTATAATTAAAGTTTGTCTTACGACCGGAACTCCGCCCGGCGAATCCCGCGAGAAAGGTTCACCGCATGACAAGACGAAGCGTCCCTGCAGCGGTCTTTGCGCTGCTCTGCCTATCCACCTATTCCTGGTCCCGTGTCGAGTTCTTCAAGCTCGAGGATCTGAAGCCCGGGATGAAGGGGATCGGGAAGACTTGTTATCAGGGGAGTAAGCCGGAAGAGTTCCAGGTGGAAATCCTAGGTGTCATGAAGGGGATCAGTCCCGGGGCAAATGCGGTGCTGGCGAGGTTTTCCGGCGGGCCGATCGGCAACACCGGCGTTTTTGAGGGGATGAGCGGCAGCCCCGTCTTCATCGACGGAAAGCTCCTGGGCGCGGTGGCCTTCTCGTTTGCCTTCTCCAAGGAGGCCGTCGGCGGCATAACCCCGATCGCGCAGATGATCGACGCGTTCACCGAAAGCGACCAATCCGGGCAGTCGGGGCCGCGGATCATCCTGAAGCGGAGTTCGCTGTGGGACTATCAGCTGAGACTCAGGAACGGGGCGGCTCACTTTCCGATGGGCCTGCCCGAGTTTCCTGGACAGGACGGGGCCTTCACTTATCCCGAAGCTCCTGAAACCGGAGCAGTCCAACAGTCTGCCGCGTTCATGTCCGACAGTCACGCGCTGAGGCCGATCGCCACGCCGCTGAACCTGAGCGGCTTCTCCGCGGAGGCCATTCGTACCTTCGGCCCGCAATTCAGGGTGCTGGGGTTGAGCGTCCTGCAGGGGACGGGGAGTTCCGGCTTCCAGGCCCCGGGGGCAAAACTCGCGCCCGTGTCGGACGACGCGCCGGTCGAGCCGGGATCGAATATCGTCGTTCCGCTGGTCAGGGGCGACATGGACGCGTCGGCGGGCGGCACCGTCACATATATCGACGGCGACAAGCTCTACGCATTCGGGCACATGCTCTTCAACCTGGGCAACACCGAGCTGCCGATGCACAAGGGGCGGGCCATCACGGTCTTCCCCAGCCTGCAGAGTTCGTTCAAGATCCTGGAGACCACCGATCCTATCGGCACCTTCCGGCAGGACCGCGGCTCGGGCATCTATGGCGTCCTGGGGCAGAAGACCAAGATGATCCCGATGCACGTTAGCATGACGACGAGCCGCGGGATCCGCAAGACGCTCAACTACGAGGTGGCGCGGGACCGCTTCCTGACGCCTTTTCTGGTGAACCTCACGGTTTTCAACAGCATCATTTCGACCGAGCGCGCGCTGGGCGTGTCGACACTGGAGGTCAAGGGGAAGATACGGATAAAGGGCGAACAGCCTGTGGAGATCAACAACCGGTTTTCCTCCGACAGCAACTCGCCCGTGTTCGCCTCCCTCTCGGTCGCGCTTCCGGTCAACTTCCTCTTGGCCTCCGGTTACAAGAACCTCGAGTTCGAGCAGATCGACCTCGAGATCTCGGCGGTGGAGGACGACCGCGCGGCGCTGCTGGACGCCCTCCGGTTGGACCGTTCCGAGATGAAGGCGGGGGACGGCGCTCAGTCTCGACGTGTCCTACAAAAAGAGCGACGGCGAGGTGGTCGAAGACACCTACCCCGTGAAGATACCGTCCGACATCACGCCCGGCCCCTTGTCCCTGCTGGTGGCCGACGGGACGACGCTGATGGCAATCGATGCCCGCGAACAGGGGGACGATCTGATCCCGCGCGATTTGTCGCAGCTGATCAAGTTCATCAACAACATACGCAAGAACGACCGCCTCTACCTTCGCATGTACCGGCGGGAACCGGGTGCGGTGGTCAAGGGGGAGGGATTGCCCGGTCTGCCCCCTTCGGTGCTGTCGATCCTGAACTCCGAGCGTAATACAGGCGGGATGAGCCCCATCCACACCTCGGCCTTTGTCGAGTATGAACTCCCTGCGGCGGACTACATCGTCTCCGGCATGAAGACCTTGAATCTCTTGGTCAAGCCCTGACACAAGCTCCGGGAAGACAATCACAACACTCCGCCCCCGCCGCCGCCGCGGGGGAGTGCGGCCCGAATCGTTTACAATCAAGCACACAGGTGACTGCATGCGCTACCGAGTCCTTCTCTTCACCGCGGCGGTATTTGCGCTCTCGCTGACGGTTTCGGCCGTGACACCTCAGTTCTGGGAGAATTTCACGCAGGAGGAACTGCTGAAGGGAACGCTCACCCGCGTCTCGCTCAACTGGGACGGGAAGCTGTTCCTGGCGCCCGCCTACGACCTCGTCTACGACACCAGCCAACCCTACGTTTTTTCCATGGTGCGCGACAAGGCCGGAAATCTCTACGTCGGGACGGGACACGAGGGGAGGGTCTACAAGATTGACCCGCAGGGGAACGGCACGGTCTATTTCCAATCGAAAGAGCTCGACGTGTTCGCACTGGCGCTGGATCCCTCCGACGTGCTTTACGCCGGGACCTCGCCCGACGGGAAGGTGTACAAGGTCACGGGCCCGGACCAGTCGTCGGAGTTCTGCGACCCCGACGACAAGTACATCTGGTCGATGTTGTTCGACGATTCCGGCAACCTTTACGTCGGCACAGGGGTACGCGGGATCGTGCTGAAGGTCGACCGCAGCGGCAAGAAGTCGACTTTCTACGACAGCGACGACAACCACATCGTGTCCCTGACCCGCCTCGGCGACGGCAGCCTGCTCGCCGGGACGTCGCCGGGCGGCCTCGTGCTCGAAATCAAACCGCAGGGCAAGGCGTTCACCCTGCTCGATAGCCCGATGGAGGAGATCCGGGCGCTCGCGGTCGACCGGTTCGGCACGATTTTCGCGCTCGCGTCGAGCGCCAAGGGCCTGACGGCGTCGACGCCGTCCAAGCCCGAGACCCCGATAGAAACCGTCGGCGGCGCCCTCCCGATCGTTACTATCCAGGCGCTTTCGGCCATGGCCGACAAATCGAAAGACGCCAAGGGGAGCGTCACGGCGCCGGGGGGAGAAAAAGATTCGGCTGGGGCGAAGTCGTCGATCTACGCGTTGTCCAAGGACGGTAGCGTCGAGACGATATACGCTTCCAGGGACAGCATGCTCTTCGACATCCTGGCTCGCAACGACGGGTCCCTGGTCGTGGCGACGGGGAGCAAGGGCCGCCTGCTGTCCATCGATTCCGCTAAACAGGTCAGCGTGATCACGGACTCACCCGAAGAGCAGATCACGCGCCTCGTCGCTGCCGCCGATACCCTGTGGGTAGCGGGGAGCAACCAGGGAAGAGTCTACCGGCTGCAGGCGCAGCGCGCCCAAACGGGCACGTTTGAATCCAGGGCCATGGACGCCAAGGCGGTCGCGACCTGGGGCAAGATCTCCTGGCGCGCCGGCGCCGGTTCCGGCGGAGCCGTTGAGATATCCACACGCAGCGGCAACACCGACAAACCCAATAGCTCCTGGAGTGACTGGAGCGCCCCCTACACCGCGGCGGCTGGTCAGGATATCGTCAGCCCGAAAGCGCGCTATCTGCAGTGGCGCGCAAGCTTCAAGCGCGGTTCGACGCCCGCTGCCTACGACGCGCTCGAGCGGGTGCAGATCGCCTATCTCCAACAGAACCTCAGGCCGCAGGTCGTCAGCATCACACCGCTCCCATACGGGGTGGCGCTGCAAAAAACCCCTTCACTGCAGACCGGAACCTTGAACCTCTCCCCCTCCTCGACCGAATCCGCCTCGCTCAACGCTCCCAGGGAGCGTGGCAAGGAGCGGCAGCCGCTCTCCCCGCGGCAGGTGCTGCAGCCGGGAGCCCAGTCGTTTACCTGGAAAGCCAGTGACGACAACGAGGACGATCTGGTCTACTCCCTCTATTTCCGCGGCGACGGCGAGACGGACTGGAAGCTGCTCGAAAAGCGGATCACCGACACGTTCTACACCCTCGACGGCGCGGCGCTTCCCGACGGGGTGTACACGCTCAAGGTCGTGGCCAGCGACGCGGAGTCCAACCCATACGGGAAATTCCTGATCGGAGAACTCATCTCGAAGCCCTTCGTCATCAGCAACTCGACCCCGCTCGTCGAGGTGTCCGGAAACAAGGTCCAGGGTAAACGGGTGGAGGCGCAGTTCCGTTCGCGTGTCGCCACCGGGAGGATCGCAACTGCGGAGTTCTCCGTCGACGGCGGCGAGTGGTTTCTGGTATTCCCCACGGACGGGATCGCGGATTCCGCCCAGGAGGATTTCCAGATCCAGACGGCGGAGCTTGCCCCGGGCGAGCACATCATAGGCGTGCGCTCCAGCGACGCCAACGGGAACACCGGGACGGCGAAGATAGTCGTCAAGATCCCATGAGGACGTTCCCGTAAACACCCAAGTGGGTCCGGGCTTCAGAGGCTGTCCAACGGTTGACGTTCAATCCGGACGAACTCGGCGCCGCTTTCACTCGTCCTACGGCGGGAATGCTCGGCGCCACGCCGAATTGCGACATGCGACCCTGCGATCTCGGCCTTTGGTGGCGCCGAGGCGCCGCCACCAAAGCGGCGTCGAGCCGCCGCACTTCACAATCAACCGTTGGACAGCCTCTGAAGCCGGGACGCCCGCAGGACGCGGACTTCGGCCGCGGTAAGTTCACGCATCTGCCCGACCTGCAGCCCGGCGAGCGTGATCGGCCCGATGCCCGTCCGGACGAGCTTCCGCACAGAGAAGCCGACTGCTTCCATCATGCGCCTCACCTCCCTGTTCTTTCCTTCGCAGAGAACCACTTCGAGCACGCTGCTGCGCCCGCGATCCTCGACGCGGCGCACGCTCCGCGGCAGCGCCGCGTCTCCCCGCTTCATGCGGACGCCCGCTTGCAGGCGGCTCAGCGTTTCGTCGCCGATTATTCCATTAAGCTTGACCAGGTAGGTCTTGGGCACCTGCGACGCCGGGCTGGTGACGAGGTTCGCGAACCCGGTGTCGTTGGTCAGCAGCAGCAGGCCCGACGTGTCCTTGTCCAGGCGCCCCACGGGTGAAACCCACCGGTGGCGCGAGCCCAGGCAGTCGTACACGGTCCTTCGCCCTTCGGGGTCCCCGTGGCTCGTGATCACCCCCTTGGGCTTGTACAGGACCAGGTAGACGCTCCGGACCCTGCGCAGCTTGTCGCCGTCCAGGTGGATCACGTCTTTTCCGGGCGTAACCCAGAAGCCCGGGTCACGCACCACGCGGCCGTTGACCTTCAGGCGGCCGGCCGCGATGGCCTGCTGCGCCTCGGTTCGGGAGGCGATGCCGAACGTCGAGAGCACGCGGTCGAGGGTCATGACGGTCTTGCGTCGCATGCACTACATTTACCACATACTGCGCGACGCGGGACGGGAGCCATGGATGCAATGGCGCTGCTGGTATCCGAGGAATCCGGGGAAAGGACTGTTTGCACTCGGAGGAATCTGCGGAAGGGCTCGCGGCTTTACTGCAGAAAAGGACAGCGCGTTTCGGGGTCAGGTCCTGACCATTGCAGGACCTGACCCCGCGTGTGGCTAGAACTGGAATCGGAGGGCGAGCTGCACCTGGCGCTCGCGGTACAACGTGCCGCCAGCCTCGGTGACCGTCCCAAACGTGCTGTTGTAGTTCAGGACTGTCCCGCTCAGCGTGTAGAGCGTTGTGTTGAGACCGGTGATCTGGGTTCGGTTGAAAATATTGAAGGCTTCGACGAAAAACTCCACGTTCATTCGTTCCCGGATATAAACGCGGCGCGACAGCCGCATGTCCAGGTTGACGACCCTCGGGCCCGAGAAGGCGTTACGCTCGGTCAGCGGGAAGCGGTTGGCGCCGCCGGACCGGTTGAGGCTGCCCGCCCCGGTGCCGGTGCCGACGGTGGAGTTGCCGCTGAAGCTCCCCGAAACGAATCCGTTGTACGGGATGCCGGTCCAGAACTGCAGGATCGGCGACAGGGTCCAGCCGTCGAGCGCGGCCTTGAGGGTCGTGTTGTCGACCTTGACCCGCGGGGAGTAGACGGCGTTGGCCACGAACTTGTGGCGCCGGTCGAAATTCGAACGGCCGTTCTCACCCTTGATGTCGAAGGCGTTGTAAGGGACGTTGTTCGTGGTGAAGGTCTGGGACGTCTGACCGGTGTCCTCGGCCTTGGCGAGCGTGTAGCTGAGCCCGAACTGCAGCCCGCTCGAGAAGCGTCGGTCCGCTTGCAGCACGAGGCCGTGATAGGTCGAGTTGACGATGCTCTCGATGGAGGTCAGCTGGCTGAAGGAGGTGTTCGGGCGCGTCGCCGAGAAAACCGGGATGCTCACGGACTGGCCGTTATAGGGCCCGCCGACGACCGTGAAGGTCTGGTTCATGGTCGGAGCGTAGAGGTTCCGATCGATAAAGGTTGGCAGCCTGCGGCCGAGGCTCAGCAGATAGGAGACCGACACGGTCGTGTTTGCCACGATCTCCCGCTGGAAGCTAAGATCCGCCTGGTGGATCAAGGGGTTCTTGAAGTCCGGCGAGAAGAACTGGATGGCCCCGGTGCCGGCCGGCGCCGAGGAGAGCACGTTCGGGAAAATCGGGGCCGACGAGGAAGTCGGCGCGACGCTGACCTGGAACTGGCCGCCGGTGGCGCCCGTGTTAACCAGCGCGTTGTAGATCGTAGAATTGATAATGCGTCCGAAGTAGATCCCGTAGCCGCCGCGCAGCGAAGTCTTCGCGTCACCCGTGAGGTCAAGCGAGAATCCGGCGCGAGGGCCGAAATTCGTTTTGTTGTCGGGCAGCTGCGAGGTCGCCCGGTCGAGCGTGAGGTTCAGGTTGGGGATCACGGTCGCGGTCGGGTAGGGGTTCTGCGCCTCCGGCATGCTCTCGTATTCGTACCGGAGTCCGAGATTGACCATCAGGCGCGGCCGCACGCGCCAGTCGTACTGGGCAAACAGATTGTAGTCGTTGGTCGCCAGTTTGGCGCCCAGCGGGCCAAATCCCTGGAGGAAGTTGCTCGTGTAGCACTTGCCGCGGAAACGCGACGTGTTGTTGACGCAGTTCACGGTCGAGGGGAGCCCGACCTTCCAGTTGGTGTAGTCGATGATGAAATCGTTGATGTTGCTGTAGGTGAAGGCGCCGCTCTCATAGCGCAGGTTGCTCAGATCGTTGGTGACGTGGTTGATGTCGAACCCGAACTTGAGGACGTTGCCGCCGATGTTCCAGCTCACGTTGTCGGTGTACTGGTAGCGGCGCTCGTCCGGGTACTTCGCGCGTTCCAGGAAGTCGGGCTTGCCGAAGTTGAAGCCGTTGGTCAGCTGGACGAGGGGAGCGGTCCCGTTGACGGCGGTTCTCGGCTCGCCGGTCGCGGGCGGCTGGCTCTGCTGGTATTCGAAGTCGCGCGCGATCTGGACGCGGAACTCGTTGACCAGCCTTGGGCTGATGGTCGAGACGAGGCGCGCGGTGCCCCAGTCGATCTTCACGAAGTCGTTGCCGAAGCTGTGATTCCCGTAGGTGTTGGTCGCCTGCGTCTGGATGCCGGCAGGCGATTCCCAGCGCAATCGGTTGTAGTTGATCGTGAAGAGGTGGTTCGAGTTGATCTGCCAGTCGATCTTGGGCAGGATCAGACGCTGGTCGCCGCGGCGCGGCACGGTGCCGGACAGCGAGTTAAGGAAGCCGACGGCATCGCTGATATTCTGATCGGTCAGGCCCCTGGAGGCGGCCTGGAGCGCGGTCTTGTTCACCGTGTTGAGGTAGTCGGGGTTCGTGAAGATGCCCAGGCCGGGGAAATTTCGCTTCTGCTGGTCGTAGCTGAAAAAGAAGAAGACCTTGTCCTTGACGATCGGACCGCCGACGGCGCCGCCAAACTGGTGTCGAACGTCGTCGGGCTTGATCCCGACCCGCGTTGCCACGCCGTCCTTGAGCACCGACTGGAAGGCGAGGGGGTTGCGCGCACCCCAGCTGTTGTTGCGCTGATAGTAAAAGAGGTCACCGTGCACCTCGTTGGTGCCGCTCTTGGTGACCGCGTTGGTGACGCCGCCCGCCGCTCGCCCGTACTCAGCGGAGTAGTTCGAGGTGTTGACCTGGAACTCCCGGATGGCGGACTGGCTGATCGAATAGCTGATGCGCGTCCGGCCGCGTTCCTCGGAGAAGAACGCCTGGTTGTTGTCGCCGCCGTCCACCGTGTTGTTGTTGAGCAGCCCCGAAATGCCCCGGAAGCTGATCAGACCGAAGCTGCCGTCCGGCACGGAACCGGCCGCGAGAATCGCGAAATTCGACCAGCGCCGGCCGTTGATCGGCAGTTCGTTGATCGCGGTCTGGTTGATGTTGGAGGAAAAATCAGGCGTCTCGGTGTTGACGGTCGAAGCGACCGAACTGATCTCGACGACCGCCGCAGAATCGGGGGTCCCGAGTCAAGAAATCGCTGCAGCCCGCGATGCAGTTGCGGCGCCGAAATCCAAGGCCGGAACCACAAGACCCTCCACTGGGGGATATAGCCCATGACGGGGCTTACCCCCGCACCATCCGGGGCGGAATGACGCGACATGTTCGGGCGAACGGTTCTATGATGAGATGCGGTTAGCAGGCGGAGGCGCCTGCTAACCTTTTGCGGTACCCGGGATTTTCCCGGGCAACCGGTACGATCCCGAAATTTTCCTTAATGTAACGCCTGTTTATGCGGTAATTTCGTCGCGCATGGCGCGACGGTTGCATGGTGTTGCTGTTTGCCCTGCCCGCGCTGCGAACTCGTCCGTCTCAGGGTCCGGGATCCGGGAGAATCTGGGGCGCCGCGCCGTGCGAGTTCGCTGGTAGTCGGGCGAGGCAGGAAGCCACAAAAAGGAAAAGCATGAACCGCGCGTTTGCCAACCGAGCAGCAAAGGTGCTGTCGCATCGACCTGTGAGAACCGGCCTCAGGCTCCTGTTCGCGCTCTCTGTGGCCGCGTTGGTGCCGGCCGCAGCCCAGGCGCAGAAGGCCGAGGAGTGCCTCGCCTGCCACGGCGACCGGACGCTCACGATGCAGAAGGGTGGACGGATCGTGTCGCTTTTCGTGGACAAGGCCCGGCTGCAGCAGTCCTCTCACGCATCGGTGGATTGTGTCGACTGCCACCAGGGGATCAAAGCCTCCGAGGTGCCCCACGCCAGGGTCGTGCCTTCGGTCGATTGCCAGCCCTGCCACGACATCGGCGGCTTCGAAAAGAGCGTGCACGGGAAATCGCAGTCCGTCCCGTCCGGCAGGAATCAGCGACCCGTCGTGGCCGCCGCGTGCAAGGAGTGCCACGGCACCCACGACGTGCTGTCGCCGAAGGACCCGAAATCCCGCACCAACCCGGCGCACATCACGAACACGTGCGGGAAGTGCCACGCGGACGAAGACACCCGTTTTTCCGGCTCCGCTCACGGGATTGCACTCAAGCAGGGGGTCAAAGGCGCGCCGAGCTGCATCGACTGCCACGGCGAACACAACGTGGAACCGGTGCTGTCGAAGGAATCCCCCGTCTACAAGACGCGCGAAGCCAAGGTCTGCCTCAACTGCCACCTGAACAACCCCGACGTGCGCGGTCGTGTCGGTCCTTCGGCGGGATTTATCGAGGCCTACGAATCGAGCGTGCACGGCGTGGCGCTGGCGTCCGGAAACGAGAAGGCGGCGACCTGCAGCGACTGTCATGGCGCGCACGACATGAGGAAGTCGAGCGACACGGCTTCGAAAGTAAACAAGTGGAAAATCCCGGGGACCTGCGGTCAGTGCCACAGTGACATCGCGGGCGTGTACAGCAGCAGCATTCACGGGACGGCCCTGCAGCGGGGCAACAACGACGCACCGTCGTGTACCGACTGCCACGGCGAGCATCAGATCTTCTCCCCGAAAGACCCGCGCTCGCGCGTGGCGCCCAAAAACGTCTCGGCCCAGGTTTGCGCCACCTGCCACAACTCGGTCCAGCTCAGCGCGAAATACGGCATCCCGAACGAGCGGTTCCGCACCTTCGCCGACAGCTATCACGGGCTGGCTTCCCGCGGCGGTTCCGTCGAGGTCGCCAACTGCGCCAGCTGCCACGGCGTGCACAATATCAAGCCTTCGACGGATCCCAGCTCGACCATCAGCAAAGCCAACCTGGCCAACACCTGCGGACAGTGCCACCCGGGCGCGAGCGAGAACTTCACCAAGGGTGCGGTGCACGTCGTTCTCGCCAAGGAGAGCGACGCAATCCTCTACTGGATCCGGACCTTTTACATCGGGCTGATCGTCGTGACGATCGGCGGCATGATCCTGCACAACGTCTTCGATTTCGTGAAGAAATCGAAGCAGCACATCGCCGTGCGCGCCGGCCTCCTCCCCCAACCCCGCCACGGCGGCGCCCAGTTCGTCCGGATGACGCTCAACGAGCGCCTGCAGCACGCCACCATGTTCAGCAGCTTCATCGTGCTGGTCATCACCGGCTTTATGCTGAGATACCCCGATTCGTGGTGGGTCATCCCGATCCGGCAGATTGAGCGAGAAGGCGTTCGAGGTGCGCAGTCTTGCCCACAGGACGGCCGGTCTCGCGATGGTGGCAGTCAGCCTGTACCACCTCTGTTACCTGGCCATATCCCCGCGGGGACGGCAATTGGTGCGCGACCTGTTCCCGAACTGGAAGGACGGACGGGACGTACTGCAAGTGATCCTGTTCAACCTGGGCCTGGCGAAGTCTCGACCCCTCTTCCACCGCTTCGCATACATGGAAAAGGCCGAGTACTGGTCACTGGTCTGGGGCGTCGTCGTCATGGCCGGCACCGGTTTCATCATGTGGTTCGACAACTTCTTCATCAACCTCTTCACCAAGCTCGGCTGGGACATCGCACGGACCATCCACTTTTATGAAGCGGTGCTCGCGACGCTGGCCATCATCGTGTGGCACTTCTACTTCGTGATCTTTAGCCCTTCCGTCTACCCCATGAGCACGGCGTGGCTCACCGGAAAGATCACCGAGGAGGAAATGGAGGAGGAGCACCCGCTGGAACTCGAAGAGATCCGGTCGCGGGAGGAGGAGGAGCAGGAGGGGTAGCACGCCGCTAGCGGGTCCGGGCTTCAGCCCGGACGTCTTTTGATCTGATCTATTTGGCGACGGCCGCACGTTACAGCGACCGCAAACAGCGTCCGGACGAAAGAGGCTGTCCAACGGTTGATTGAGGAGTGCGGCGGCTCGGCGCCACCAAAGGCCGAGGTCGCAGGGTCGCAGCCGCAATTCGGCAGGGCGCCGAGGCGCCGGGTATTTCGGGCGCAGGACACAACTGGAAAGCGGCGCCGAGGCTGCCGCACTCCACATTAGTCGTAGACGGAAATCTTGCTGAAGGTCATGACCAGGTGGGCGTCGACCGCACGGCCGTTCAGGCTGGCGGGGCGGTACCGGGCCGTCTGGATCATGCTGTTGAACTCCGACAGCAGGGTGCTGTCGGCCGGGTACTCGAGCACGTCCTGGATTTTCGCCGCGCCGCTGCGGTCCACGACGGCCACTACCGAGAAGGTGTCATCGTGGCCAGCGCGTGAAGCCGTCTGCCCGAAATTCAGCAGGTAAAGGTCGTTGATCCGGGGCTCGCTTGGGCTGATCGGTCTCCGCTGCGCTTCGACGGGCATGAGCCCGAGGTTTTTCAGGACGCCCCAGCCCAGCTGCTGCCGCACATTCGGAGGGGGCCCGCCCCGGTCGTGCGACGAGGGGCCCAGCTGCAGGTAGAGCGGGCTCATCGCCGCCGTCGAAATCAGCAGGAAAAGCACGCAAGTGGCGACCGTCCCGGCAATCCGCGTCAGGAACCACATGCTCTCGGTCGTCTTGATCTTCGACCAACGATACTCCCACTCTTCGCGCAGCCACACACGCCAGCTGTCCTGCCGGGCGTTCTCCAGACGGAGCTGCACGAGGTGTCGCAGATAAGGGGGTGCCGGCACACTCCCCAAGGCACTCAGCTTCTCTCTCAGCAGGAGCAATCGGTCGAGTTGGCGCCGACAGGACGCGCACACGTTCAGGTGATCCGCCACCTGAACGGCCCTTTCCGTGTCGAGCATCTCATCGAGATAGGACGAGAGCTCGAGTAAGGCTTGTCTGCATTTCATTGCTCCCCCTCCAAACGACATCCGGACACGGTCAGCCGAGCGTCCCGTTCAGCCGCCTCTTCAGTTCCTCGCGCCCGCGGGCTATGCGCGACTTCACCGTACCAAGGGATACGTGCATCGATTCGGCAATCTCCTCGTAGGACAATCCCTCGATGTCCCTCATCACTACGGCGATCCGTTGCTGAACCGGCAGCTTCAACAGCGACTGCTCGATCTGCGCGCGCTCTTCTTCAAGGAGCAGAGCCTCCTCCGGGGACCTTCCCCCCGCTTCCAGGGTGTCGGAAAGCGCCCGAGTGTGTTCCGAGCTCAAGACATCGAGCGAGACCGTGCCACGGCGCCGCAGCCGGTTCCACCAGCGGCACCGATTCGAGGCCCGGTTGACGGCGATACGGTAGATCCAGGTCTTCAGCGAGGCCTCGCCCCGGAATCGGGGCAGTTTCCGGTACACCGTCAAAAACACTTCCTGGGACACATCCAAGGCCTCTTCACGATCACCCAAAACCCGATAGGTCAGATGAAACACCATCGAGTGATATCGCTCGAACAAATCGTCAAACTCCACCCTGACTTCCGGGCGCGTTCGCTCGGATACGGATACCTGATCCGCCGAAGCGCTCTCACCCTGGAAGTTTCCCAGAGCCAACTCATCCGGAAACATAGGTTTTCGCGCCAACCCGTTCGCAGCACCCATAGTCTGCCTATCGGGATGTGTCCTTGCTTGTGTTAGACATCTTGAACCCGGGAAAGTTCCGATTCTGCTCGAAATCCGGTGATTTTCCTTCATTACCGGATCCGCAGCGCTCCCGCGTCCTCTTTCAGCAACTTATTGAACTCCAAAACACTCAATTCCTGCACCTTCTCCAACTGCTGGGAAAGCGCGAAGAGCCTCTCGAGTCTGGGCGGGCCGTCGGGAACAGCCGCGAGCCAGACGTCGAAGCACGATCGGACCTCCGTTGGTTCCACCTTGCCGGCTGTCTTTTGAACGAGGGTTTCTTCCACAACGTACGCGACCAGCGCGGGAGAGTGGCGGTGTAGCTCGGCGTAGCTTGCGAGTGCGAGAGTCGCCAGCAACCCCAGAACCAACAGGCGCTTGTTCAACACCATCCTCTTCAAGATATTTTACAGCGGAGCGACCACTGTTACATCAGAATCGAGTATATCAAAATCGGGCCCGGAAGCGACTGTGCTATAATCGACCCGCACTCGAGAAAAAATGGCGGGAGGGGTTTGGCAGCCGGCCAGCCGTGCCATACTCCGACGGTGCATGAGAAGTTAGCCGATGACAGCCGCAAGACTCTGCCCAAATTGCAGTAACAGCCAGATCGAGGACGCGGGCAACTGCCCCGCGTGCGGTTTTCAGGCGCCTTCCGAAGCCGTTCCGCCCGAAACGCCGGAACCGCCCGAGCACAAGGCGATCGCGGGACTGATCGAGATGGACTACTCGGTTGCGGAGGACGTCAAGGCGGAGATCCCGCCCTGGCGCGTCGAGTTGTCCAAGCGGCTTCAGGAAATCAAGAACAAAAGGGAATCGGCGCCCGCGGCGGCCCAGGCCACGGATCCGGAGGGCGCAACACTGCCGTCGGCGCCTTCGGCCCCGCAGCAGCTCGACGGCAGCAGGAACGGAGAGGCGGAGCCTGCACCTTCCCGGGCCCAGGCGCTTCCCGAGAGGAAATCCCGGCGGATGCCCCGCACGCCCAGGCCGGTCCCCAAACTGGATGCACCGCGGTCGGAGCCACCGGAGCAGCCGTTGCCCCTGTTTCGACCCTCCCCTCCAAATCCCGTTGTCGGGAAACCGCCTTCCGGGGAGTCGCAGACGCCCCCGGCGCAGGCCGACGCGATCCAGGACATGATCGACCGGGCTGTGGCGCGGCAGACTTCACCCTCGGCTGCGGAGGATGTCCGCCCGGTTTTCCAGGGGTCGGCCTCACTGGTTTCGACGGCCGCGGCCGCTCCGTCGCGCTGGGTACTCCTGTCGCGCACCCTGGCAGGTCTGGTGGACCTCATCATCACCGTCTTTTGCACTGCGGCGATGATCATCGCCGCCGACGCGTTTGCCGGCGTCGAGATACTGGACGCCTTCAGCTTGGTCGACTATGGCGCGCTTCTGGTCGCCACGTTCCTGATCTACTCGGTGTTCTTCCTCATCACCGCCAACCAGACCATCGGGATGATGATCACCGACCTGCGTGTCGTCGACGAAGCCGAGGGGAGGCCCGAGGCACGGCAGATCCTGCTGCGCTGCGGGTTTTACCTTCTGTCGCTGGCTGCCGCGGGCCTCGGGCTTCTCTGGGGGTGCTTCGACCGCCAGGCAAAGTGCCTCCACGACCGGCTCTCAGGCACGAAAGTCGTTCGTCTTGCCATCTCGTGACTGCTCAGAACCCCCTGACGCTCGCAGCCAGGGACTCCGGCAGCCGGTTGATTAACCGCACCGTGCCGCCGCTTTTTTCCACCGCGCAGTACTCGCCCGCATCGACCAGCGCGAAGGCGTCGGGGAGTTCCTTGACCACCGGCGCCTTCGGGTGGCGCAGCCGTAGCCACTCTCTCGCGGCGGACTGAAATTCCGCCGCATCTTCCGGCGAATCCCAGACGGTGCGACAGAAAGGCCGCGCTCTTGCCGGTGCCGTCCTCGACGAGTTGGATTTCGTCGCCGTCCCAACCTGCGGAGGCCGCCCGCGCCCGATCGTCGGAGAGCTGGAGCTTAAGGAAGCAGATAGAGCGAGAATTCGCCCAGAACATTCTTGTAGGTCGTCTTCCAGGTTCCACCCAATGCCGCGGAGGGATCCGGACCGGTCAGGAGTCTGGGGATCGTCCCGGGAGGACAGGTACTTGTCCGGGTGAATGATCTGCTCGGTCGAGGACGGCAGGTCGGAGTAGATCTTGTCGACGGCGCTCCAGGGCTGCGAGCGTACGGACCTTCTGCAGGAACGAGGAGCCGTAGCCGTAAGGGAAAAGAAGCGTTTCCTTCAGGTACATCGGCGCATTCTTGAAGACTTCGAACTCCGAATCCATCGCCGCAAATTGCGACCGCATGGCCGTGACCAGGTCGGGCAACTGCGAGAAATTCCGTCCCAGCGGGCTCGAGCATGGAATCCATCATCACCGCCATGGCGTCCCCTTCGAAGATCGCCTGGTGGGCCAGTATGCTGTCGTCGTCTTGCTTCTTCAGGTCCTGTCTTGATCACCGCGTTCAGGTCGAAAGTATTGATCCTGCAGGGCGTGCGTCAGTTCGTGGACCATCACGGGCCGCTGCTGTTCGATCGGCAGCCAGCCCGCAATGAAGAACGTCTTCCGGTCCGGGTCGTAATAGCCGCCCACCTGCTCGGTCAGCAGTTTCATCACGAGGTCCCGGTAGTCGCTCTCGTCCGGGATCAGGCCGAGCGACTTGAGCATTCGACCTTCGACCTGCAGCTGCTGTTCGCCGTAGTTCTCCCGCACGTGCCGGTTCAGGTATTCGGAGATTTCCGCGCGGCTCTTGACCCCTTTCTGTATCGGCTGCTTCGGACTCAGGCCGCGCAGCCGGGCGACCTGCTCGATGATGGCGTCGGCGGTCTTCAGCAGCGTCCGAAGGGGGCTCCTGCGGAAGCGCCCAAACCCCAGACACACAGAGCGCAGCGGCGAAGCGGAAACAACAGGCGAACATCCGATACTTCCACTTGCACACGGGACCTGCTTTCTGCGATGCCGGGGTCAGGTCCTGATGACCGTCTCATCCTGCCGATACAGGGAGCCGGGCTTACCGCCGAGAGTCGTCGGCCGACGGCCTCAAACTCCGGCGCTGCCAGTGTAGTGTCTCGCGGAGGAGCCGTCAATGGCCCGCCCGCCAATCCCGCCTGCAGGAAAGGGCCAAATATCAACATTGCAATTGTTTGCACACGATCTTGCCCGAGTCCGGACGGCCATTGATTTTCAACTGTACGGGATGCTAGAGTGATTGGCCTGCAATTTGCACCGGGGGATACGAAACGACGATGGACGTTATCATTCCTTTGATCGCGATGGCTATCCTGGTCGGCGGAATCGCCGCCGCATTCATCGCCGCATCTGCGTTCCTGGGACCGAGGAAGCGCGGCGCGGTCAAGGACAGCCCTTTCGAGTGCGGGATACCCTCGGAGGGTCTCGATCGCAAACCGGTTCCGGTGCGGTTCTACATGATGGCGTTGCTTTTTATCCTGTTCGACGTCGAGCTGGCGTTCCTGTTCCCATGGGCGGTGGTGTTCAGGGACCTCGGCTGGTCCGGCCTTATTCAAATGCTGGTCTTTTTTGTGGTTGTGGGTGTGGGATTCGTCTACGCATGGAAGATCGGCGCACTGGAATGGGACTAGAAACCGGCTCCGAACAGACGCTGCGCTGCCTCGCAAGACGCTCGAGTTGTTGCGCACGGACTTTGCCGGCGGTGTCGTGGAGTTGTCGGCGCCGCAGGGCGACGACACGGCGATCGTGCTGCCGGGGACACTGGTGGGCGTCATGGAGTTCCTGGCCCACGATCCCAGGCTGCAGTTTGACGTCCTCATGGACCTGACCGCAGTGGACTACCTGGGCCGCAAACCCAGGTTCGACCTCGTCTATCACCTGGTCTCCACCGCCAATCGGCTCCGGCTGCGGGTCAAGGTGCGGGTCGAGGACGGAGAAGCCGTGGACTCGCTCGTCCCGATCTGGCGTTCGGCCAACTGGCTCGAGCGCGAGGTCTGGGACATGTACGGCATCAGGTTTACGGGGCACCCCGATCTCAAGCGCATCCTGCTGTACGAAGAGTTCCAGGGGCACCCGCTGCGCAAGGACTATCCGATTCGCAAGCGCCAGCCTCTGATCGGGCCGAAAAACTGAGGTCGCCGTGTCTGAGAAAGAATTGGTCACCCTGACGATCGACGGGCAAACCGTCCGCGCGCCAAAGGGCACGTCGATCATAGATGCGGCCAAGGCCTCCGGAATCGAGATCCCGTATTACTGCTATCACCCCGGCCTCTCGGTGGTGGGCAACTGCCGGATGTGCCTGGTCGAGATCGAGAAGAACCCCAAACTACAGCCGTCGTGCGCCACGCCTGTGGGCGAAGGGATGGTGGTGCGCACCAGGACTCCCGAAACGCTGCGCAACCGGCAAACCGTGCTGGAGTTTCTGCTCTTGAACCACCCGCTCGACTGCCCGGTGTGCGACCAGGCAGGCGAGTGCGAGCTGCAGAACTACTACATGGACCACGGCGCCTACGACCCGCGGTTCAACGAGAACAAGACTAAGCGAAAGAAAGCGTTCCCTATCGGTCCCCACGTGATGCTCGATCAGGAGCGCTGCATCCTGTGCACGCGCTGCGTCCGTTTCACGCGGGAGATCTCGAAGACCGGCGAGTTGGCCGTCCACGACCGCGGCCATCTCAGCGAAATCGACATTTTCCCCGGAGCGGAGCTCGCCAATCCCTACTCGGGCAACGTGGTCGATATCTGCCCGGTCGGCGCGCTGACCGACCGCGATTTCCGGTTTCAGTGCCGCGTCTGGTTTCTCGGCCGCACCCCGTCGGTCTGTCCCGGTTGCAGCCGGGGCTGCACTATCGAGATCCACTACAACGAGCGGTTCAACCCGCGCTACCACGACAAGCGGGTGCAGAGGCTGAAGCCGCGCCACAATCCCGACGTGAACGGCTTCTGGATGTGCGACGAGGGAAGATACTCCTATCACTCTATCGATGCCTCCACGCGTCTGAAGGCTCCCCGGTTGAAGCGCGGGGAGGAATGGCAGGAGGTGCCATGGGATCAGGCGATCCGCGCGGCGGCAGGAGCGCTCTCCAGCGCCCTGGAAGCCGGGGGACCGGACTCGGTCGCGGTGCTTGCGTCGCCCCAGATGACCAACGAGGAACTTTATCGATTGCGGCACCTCTTTGCGGGCTCGTTGGGCGTCAGGCGCATCGGGTTCCGCGCCCCCTCACGTGTCCCGGTCTATTCGGATGATTTCCTGATCACGGCGGACAAGAATCCGAACACGCGCGGCGCCGAGGCGCTTGGGCTGGACGGAGACAGCGCCGAGCAGGTGCTTGTCGCCTGCGCCGAGGGGAAGATCCGCTTCCTGTACGTCTGCCACCACGACCTTACCCTGGGCTTCGATCCCGGTGCGGTCGCGGAGGCGCTGGGGCGCGTCGGGTTTGTCGCCTTCCAGGGCCCGCACGGGCAGGCGACGGCCGCCATGGCGCAAGTGCAGTTCCCCGCGGCCGTCTACGCGGAGATCGAGGGCACGTTCACGAACGTCCAGGGGCGCGTGCAGCGTATCAGCGCGGCCGTCCCGCCGCTCGGCGAGTCTCTGCCCGGTCTTGAAATCCTCGCCCGTCTGGCGGGGGAACTCGGCATTTCCCTTCCAGGCACCGGGGCGCGGGATGTCTTCGAGGAAATCGGCAAAGAAATCGGGGCCTTTGCGGGAATGACGTACGAGTCCCTGGGCGAAACCGGCCGGATGCTTGGATAAAGCGACGATACCATGTGGATCGACCTGCTGATCGCGTTCGTCAAAGCCTTCGTTTTCGTCAACTGCGTCCTGATCCTGACCTCGCTGCTCACCTGGATGGAGCGCAAACAGTCGGCGGTTATGCAGGATCGGCTCGGCGCCAACCGGGCGTCTATCCTGGGTGTGCGCGCCTGGGGCCTGCCGCACATTCTTGCCGACGCCCTGAAGATGTTCTTCAAGGAAGACTACGTCCCGCCCGGGGGCGACAGGCTGCTCCACACGCTCGCGCCGTTCACCGCGCTGTTCTTCGCCCTGATGAGCTTCGCAGCGATTCCCTTCGGGGACGCCATAAACCTGTTCGGCAGGAGAATCGAGCTGCAGGTGCTCCCGCTGAACGTAGGCGTGCTGTTCGTGCTCGCGATGATGTCGATGGGGATCTACGGGACGTTTCTCGCAGGCTTCTCCTCCAACAACAAGTACGCGTTCCTGGGCGGGCTGCGCGCGTCGAGCCAGATGATCAGCTACGAGATCACCATGGGGGCGACCCTGGTCGGGCGTTCTGATGATCTTCGGCACGCTCGATCTGGCCCAGCTCAACCGCGCGCAGGGAGAGTTGCTCTGGGGCTGGCTGCCCAAGTGGGGGATCTTCCTACAGCCGCTAGGGTTCCTGCTCTTCCTCACCGCAGGCATGGCGGAAACTAAACGGGTTCCGTTCGACCTGCCCGAAGGGGAATCGGAGATCATCGGCTATTTCCTCGAGTACAGCAGCATGAAGTTCGGGGCGTTTTTCATGACCGATTTCGTGGAGACGATCCTGATCGCGGCCCTGATCGCCACGCTGTTTTTCGGCGGCTGGCAGGTCCCCTACCTGCAGTCCGGACGGCTTCCATTTCCCGTGGGGTCGCGATCGCAGCCGTCGCTCCGCTGCTGGTGATGCTCCTGCAGGTGGCCGCGTTTGCCCTGAAGGTCGTCTTCTTCTGCTGGTTCCTCCTGCTGATCCGTTGGACACTGCCGCGCTTCCGTTACGACCAGCTGATGCGCCTGGGCTGGAAGATCCTGCTGCCGCTCTCGATCGCGAACATTTTCGTGACCGGCTTTGTCCTCGTCCTATTGAATTGAGGTGAGCGACGCCACCCTGACCCGCGGGCGCTGCTCCGCGTTCCCGGCTCCTCACGGCTTCGGGGAGCAACGCCTCACTTCGCCAGCACTTCGAAGCTCCCCCTGAGCCGTATATCCTTCGATGAATGTCCGATCAGCACATCGAAGGTTCCCGGTTCGACCACCCACTTGAGCCCACGGTCGAGCACCGCCAGTTCCTCGGGCCCGAGTGTAAAGCGGACGGTGCGCGATCTCCCCCGGGGCGAGGGAGATCCGTTCGAAGCCTCTCAACTGGAGCACCGGCGTCGTCACCGACGCGATCACGTCGCGCACGTAGAGCTGGACGACTTCGTCGCCCCGGACCTTCCCGGTGTTGCGCACGTCCAGCCGTACGGACGTCGTTTCCGTCCGGGCCAATCGTCCGGTCGTCGATCGCGAGGTTGCTGTAAACGAAATCGGTGTAGCTCAGGCCATGTCCGAATTCGTACAGCGGTTCGGGGTTCAGGTCGGCGTACGGCTTGCCCCAGGCGTGCTGCAGCCAGTAGGCCTTCGAAGGCTTGTAGTTGTAGTAGAACGGATACTGACCGACGTGGCGCGGGATCGTGATCGGCAGCCGGCCGCCGGGGTTGTAGTCGCCGAACAGGACGTCGGCGACGGCCTCGCCCGCCGCGTTCGCCGCACATCCAGGGCTCGAGGATCGCGGGGATCTTCTCGGCGATCCAGCGGATTGCCAGCGGCCTGCCGTTGAGCAGGACCACGACGGTCGGGGTTCCGGTCCCGTACACGGCTTTGACGAGATCCTCCTGCATCCCGGTCAACTCGAGCGTGGCGACGTCGTAACCTTCGCCGTCGGTCCCCTGTTTCTGAGGCCGGTTCCATTCGTTTTCGCCCAGGACGACGATGGCGACCTCCGCACTCTTCGCGGCGGCGCGGGCCTGCGCGATCTCGTCCAGGCCGGTGCCGACCACGTCGCACCCCCGCACGTGGGTGACCTTGGCGCCGGCGGACCTTGGCCCGGATCCCGTCGAGGACGGTCACGATTTTCTGCAGGATGGCCTGCGAGGTGTAGTCGCCGAGCTGGTTGCGGGCGTCGTCCGCGTTGGGGCCTATGACCGCGATCGATTTCAGGTTCTTGCGCAGGGGCAGGAGCTTCCCGTCGTTCTTGAGCAGCACGATTCCTTCGCGGGCCGCCCGCAGGGCCAGATCGGCGTGGGCCGGGGCGTGCACCGTCCGGGCGGCGGCTTCGGGGTTCACGTAGGGGTTGTCGAACAGCCCGAGCCGGATTTCTGCGTCAGGATCCGGCGGACGGCGCGGTCGACCAGGTCCATCGGGACATTCCCTTCCCTGACGTTGTCTGCCAGCAGCTGCATGAAAGCCTTCTCGTAGGAAATCCCGACGTCGAGCCCCGCCTTGAGTGCGAGCGCGCCGGCGACCTTTTCGTTGGCGGCGATCCCCTCGTAGAGCAGGGTCGACAGCCCGCCCCCTTCGCTGAGCACGAGTCCCTGGAAGCCGAGTTCCTCGCGCAGGATTCGGGTCAGGATCTCCTCGGAGCCGTGCACGGGAACGCCGTCGATGGCCGGATAGGTGGCCATGACGCCCAGCCCGTCGCCCTTTGCGGATCCCGGCGACCCACGGGGGGAGGAACACCTCGCGCAGCATTCGGGGCGAGATTTCCATAGCGCCCCGTTCGAGGCCGCTCGTCGGCTGGCTCTGACCCGGGTAGTGGCAGAACCCGGCGACCGCCTTGTCGGGCGCACGTACGTCGTCGCCCTGAACACCGGCGGCAATGGCGTCCGGCGATGCGGGCGCACAGGAACGGGTCTTCGCTGTAGCCTTCCTGGTTGCGCCCCAGCCTCGGGTCGCGGTTCGGCTCGATCACGAGGGTAAACAGCTGGTGGATGCCGACCGCACGCGCTTCCCTGGCGGCGACGGCGTAGACCTCCTCGAGCAGCGCGGGATCCCAGGTGCTGCCGAGCGCCAGGCCCTCCGGGAAGATGGTCGCGCCGGAGCACATAAGCCCGTGCGTCCCCTCCTCCGTCTGGAGGAGCGGGATCTTCAGGCGGGTCTTTTCAAGGGCGATCTTCTGGAGGGAGTTGAAATACTCGGCCTGCTGCCGGGGGCCCTCGAGGAGGATCGTGTTGGCGAGGGTGAAAAAACCTCCCCCGGGCCCGACGCCCGGTTCGTACGTCCCCTCGGCGAATCTCCTGCACGCTTCGGTCTTGTCCGCGAGGTCCTTGCCGAGCCGCTCTTCATAGACGCACGGCATGTTCATCTGGCCGATTTTTTCCTCCAGCGTCATCTGTTGCAGCAGGCGCTCGATTGCCGGATCCGCGGCGGCACCGGCGGCCTCGCCGCGCTCCCGGGCGATGTGTGCGGCCACGGCGTGAAACGTGTCGATCCAGAGGCCGTGCGCCGGATCCTGTGCGTAGCGACACAGCTCACGGAGCATGGAGAGCTGCGTCGTCTGGCGCTGATCGGAGTCGCCGATCTCGTGGCCGGCCAGCACCAGCCAGGAGCCGCGTTCCACCGCCTCGTCCAGGAGCCCGCGGACCCGGTCGAAGCCCTTGTTGTCGCTTTCCACGGCGAGCACCTGGGCGAGGTCGCAGAATGACGGGTCGTTGGAGGCCTCGTCCAGCCACCCACGCCCGGCCAAAAACAGCTCGGCGACCAGCGGGACGTAGCTCTGCAGGCTCTTTCCCCGGCCCGTGAATTTTTGGCCGCAGGGATAGGCGAAGGTGGCCGGCACGATCCCGACGAGCTGCTGCACGGCGGCGTTGGCCTGCACGAGCTCGGCGCGCATCCGCTCCGGCGTGAAATCCTCCAGGGCCCGATCCCTCGACCACGGGAAATTTCCGCTGCACGGGTGAGTCATGGAATGGTTGGCGATCTCGTGACCGGCCGCGGCGGCGCGCTTCCAGGCGTCCACCCTCTCGCCCATGCTCGAGGGCGACACGAAGAACGTGGCCTTCACGCCGAACTGGTCCAACAACGGCACACCCGCGTCGACCTGGCTCCGCCGGGCGTCGTCGAACGTCAGGGTGACCGCGGCCCGCTTCCCCTGGGGCCAGCGAAACTTCGCGCCGGCAGGCGCACTCGATTCGTACTGCCCCGCCCCGTTTATCGAAAGGAAGACCGTCAGTGCTGCCGCTGCGGAGAATGCCTTGAGCGATGTCATGGCGCGCGCTCCTGATATTGCGCCAGCATACACCAAGTGGGCCGCGGCGGCTCGCCGCGGCCCCTGGGTTCAGCCCAACCGCTGACGTTTCCGGGACGCGGATTTGGCGCGGATCGCGACGACGGCGGATGCGGCCGAGCGCGGCGCGATCTGGGGCGTCGCGACACCTTGCGCGTGAAATTCTTCCGCGAATCCTGCGGGTACACATGGGAGGAGAGGCGGATCACGGTCTCGCGCAACCGTTCGGTGTCCTCCCGGTAGGATTCTCCCGACGTCGAGACGATGGGGGGCCCGAAGATCACCCGGACCCGGTGCGGCCGGATGCGCATGCTGTCGCGCGGCCAGACTTCGTAAGTACCTTGCAGCCCCACGGGCACGATGGGGGCGCCGATCTCGTGCGAGAGGATCGCGGCGCCCTTCTTGAACTCCTTCACGTCGCCTTCGAATGAGCGGGCCCCTTCCGGGAAGATGCACAGCACCCGCCCGCTGCGCAAGCCGTAGGCCCCGACCTTCATGGCGCGCAGCAGGTGGACATCGGGGTCGACCGGCACAATGTTCGCGAGGCGCGCTAGGGCTTTCATATACCAGTTCTGGAAATACTCGCTCGCTCCCACGAAGAACACCTTCCGGAACACCCGGTAGGGGAGCACCGACATCACCACGAATGGGTCGAGGTAGCTGGCGTGGTTTGGACAGATCAGGAAGGGAGGGTTCTTCGGCAGCTGTTCCAGCCCCTGCACGTCGAGGCGCAGGAAAATGCGGAAGAGGAGGTACAGGATCCGCAACCCGACGTATTTCACGAGCGTGAGGGTGTGGCCGGTGAAGCGGATCCGCCACTCGCCGTCATCCGCCTCCAGCGCTTCCCGGGAGAGGATGGAGCTCCAGTTCTGACGCGTCGAGGAGCCGCCGCCGGCGGGCGAACCGACCTGTGTTTCAAGGCGCGCGACCAGGTCGCGCACGGTGAATATGTCGGCCCCGAAGTCGTCGGGGAGCTGGATCTGCAGAGACTGCTCGAGGCTGGCAAGCAGCTCGACGCGCTGCATGGAGTCGAATCCGAGGTCCAGCTCCAGGTTCATGCCCGGGTCGATGCCGGCCTGGTGGCCCGTTTCGCGAATCGCGCGCACCACCTCCTGCCCGACGGGGGACTCGAGGAGCGCAAGGTCCTGCGGAGAGAGGGTCCGTTCCCCCTGGGACGCCTCGATGCCCCGCAGCTGGCCGGTCTCGATCAGACGCTTGAGTTCGACGCGCTTGATCTTGCGCGTGGTGGTGCGTGGCAGCGGGTCCTTCTGGATCTGGTAGCTCATCAGCCGTTTGTACTTGGGCAGCTGGTTGGACCAGCGGCCGATCTCGTCGCGCAGGATCTCCCGCGCGTTGGCGATCTTTTTCGCCCGCAGGTAGTCGAAGTTCGGGACCACCACCCCGTGCAACCGTTCACTCGTGGCGTGCCCGCCGCTTTCGGCGATGCCGACGACGGCGATCTCCTGGATGTACGGGCACTGCAGGTAGTGCGTTTCGAGCTCGTCGGGATAGATGTTCTTCCCGTTGGCGAGCACGATGACCTCCTTCTTGCGCCCCGTAATAAAGAGGTTTCCCGCCGCGTCGAGACGCCCCAGGTCCCCCGAGCGGAACCAGCCGTCGCGCATCGCCTCGTCGGTCGCGGCGGGGTTCCGGTAATAACCCTTCATCACCACGGGCCCGCGGATGAGAATCTCGCCCACTCCCTCGTCGTTGGGCTCCGCGATCTCGATGTCGGTGCCGGGGAGCGCGGGGCCGACCGAGCCGATGACGTTTTTCTCGATCGGGGTGATGCAGCAGCCCCCGGTAGTCTCGGTGAGCCCGTAGCCTTGGAGGATCGTCAGCCCGAGGTCGTGGAAATCCTGGGCCACCCGCGGATCGAAAGCGGAGCCGCCGCTCACGAATAGGCGGAGGCGGCTGCCGAAGTTGCGGTGGATGCGGCCGAAGAGCACCTTCCCGAAATTCAGGTGGAGGCGGCGGCAGAGGCCGTTGAGCCGCATCAGGAGTCGAAAGAGGGTGCGCAGCGGGCGCCGGCCTGTGTCCCACCTCCTCCTGGATGCGGCCGTGGAAGAGATAGAAGAACTGCGGCACCGTCGCGAGGATCGATATCCCGGCCTGCTGCAGCGCTTCCATGATCTCCGCCCGTTTCAATGTATCGATGAACGTGACCTGGGCGCCGAGCCACAGCGGGACGAGGACGTTGATAATCGAGGCAAACACGTGCTGCAGCGGCAGGAGACAGAGAAAGTTGTCGTTTTCGTCGACGCGGACCACCTGGAGCGCCGTGCTGATCTCGGCGACGACGTTCGCCTGCGTCAGCGTCACCCCTTTGGGTTTCCCGGTTGTGCCCGACGTGTAGATGATCACCGCGACGTCGGAAGGCTGCACTTCCGGGAGTGACGGTGCCGGGTCCAGCGCGGCCGCCCACTCGATGAAGCCGGGGAGCTCGGACCGCGCGTCGCGATCCCCTTCAAGCGCATCGAAGCATACGATTTTGGATATCAGGTAGGAATCGCGCAGGGATTCCCGCAGCCTGGGGAGCAGCGCGCCGCTCACAAAGACGTATTGCGACTCGGAATCGTCGATCAACCGCCTCCATTCGGCCGCCGAGAGCTGCGCGTCCAGCGGAACCGCGATCCCGCCCGCGAAATAAACGCCGAGATAGGCGATCACCCACTCGGGACGGTTTTCGGAGAGAATCGCGACCCGGGCGCCGGTTTTCAGCCCGAGGGCGGAAAGTCCCAGGCCAACCCCCAGGCACTGCCGAAAGGCCTCGGCATAGCTCGTCTGCTGATAGCCCTGGTGAGTCTTGATCCGGAAAGCCGTGCGGTCGGGAAATCTCCGGACCGTCTGCCGGAACCTCTCGTTGAAAGTGGCGCTGGCGGATTCTGTCATACGCGTGATTTCGGATTTCCTCGGGCGCGCTCCGTGCGCGCAAAAAATCACATTATCAGCAAAACCACGGTAAGTAAAACTGGGCATAATCCGATAATCTGCTACTGCGATTCAGACATGGGGATCCTGCAAACTTCCTGGAACGCGGATTCTCGCGGATTTACGTTGTAGCTCGGCTTAGGGTTCGCGCCAAAATGTGAACTCATTCTTGCGCGAACCCTAATTCCGCTTTGTTCCGTGTGCAAAGCTCGGCGGGGCGCTCTGGATGTGGTTCTCCGGGGTGGGCTTGCGGCAAACGCTCTCGTGCCAGGCCGGACCCGCGCTCCGAGCTCCAGTGCGCTTGCCGCAAGCCCACCCCGGAGAACCAACCGGCGCTTGCGCCGGCCGCCGTGCGGCATCCAGGGCGCCCCGCCGAGCTTTGCCAGCGTTCGTCCGCGTCCGAGGAATTTTGAGTCGCTGTCTGACTCGCAGTAATCCGCTACGAGGTTGGATCTCCCGCGGCGCGGGCCGGTTCGGGGACCGGGGAGACTTTCCCGTAACCGTAGGCCGACCCACGCCGAGGGAACCGCCGACGCAGTGCGCGCATCGGCGCACGTCGGCGTACGGACAACGTTCCCCGACCGGCGGGCTGCCGACCTCCCGGACGGCTGGTTCCCATCCCGCGGGCAATGTGTTAATGTGGCCCGCGCGTGGGCGGGGGCGGCCCGCCCACGCCCCAGACAGCAACGGCCCGTAAGTTCGACAGGCCGCCGCGGCCCACTCCGAGCCTATAAACCCGCCATGGATGAGACTCAAACGGCGAAACTCATCAGCATCGTCATCCCCGTCCTCGACGAACAAGGGTCGCTGGTCGAATTGGCCGCCAGGCTGCGCACGATCGCCGAGGCCCACGGGTTGCGGATCGAACTGATCTTTGTCGACGACGGCAGCCGGGACGGCTCGTGGGAAATCATCCGGCAACTAGCCCGGACGCCGGGCGTCCGCGGCGTGCGTTTCCGCCGCAATTTCGGGAAATCCGCCGCGCTCGCCGCCGGCTTTGAGGCCGCAGCGGGCGACATCGTTTTCCAGATGGACGCCGACCTCCAGGACGATCCGGCAGAGATCCCCGGTTTTCTCGCCAAGCTGGCGACCGGGTTCGACATCGTCAACGGCGTGCGCCGCCGCAGGCGCGATCCCTGGCACAAGATCTACCCCAGCCTGATCTTCAACTGGATGGTCGGCGCGCTCACCGGCCTGAGGCTGCGTGACCACAATTGCGGGTTCAAGTGCGCACGAGCCGAGGTCGTGAAAGAATTGCGGCTTTACGGCGACATGCACCGGTTCATCCCCGTGATCGGGCATGCGCACGGCTTCCGGGTCGCCGAGCACGAGGTGGAGCACAGCCCGCGCCGCTGGGGCCGCTCGAAGTACGGGGTGCGCCGATTCACGCGGGGGTTTCTCGACCTGATGACCGTCACCTTCCTCACCGTGTTCGGCCAGCGCCCGCTCCACCTTCTGGGCGGGGTGGGATTGATCCCGCTCGCACTAGGGTCAGCGGGCCTGGCTTACCTCGCGTTCTGCTGGGTCCTGGCGCGTCTGGGAGTGTCGGGTTACGGCCCGATCGGCCAGCGGCCGCTGCTCAGTTATTCCGTGCTCGGGGTCTTTCTAGGCGTGCACCTGTTGTCGATCGGCTTCCTGGCCGAGCTCCTGCTTGCGCTGAACATCCGCAGCGTGAAGAGCTACAGCGTGCTCGAGCGCACCGGGCAAGAACCATGAACCCAAACGAGGCGACAGTGCCACATGACGCGCGGCGGCAGCCATTGGACTTCATCATCATCGCGCTTGCGGTCGGGGTGGTCCTGGGCCTGATCCTTGCGGCAAGAAGCGATCACGGCACGCAAACCACCCCACCCGCGGTCCTGAGCGTCAACGATCTTTCGCGCTGGGCGACCGTCTTCAGCCTCGCCGAGCGCGGAACGTACGACATCGACGAAACACCCTGGCCCGCGACGATAGACCGCGTCCGGATCAACGGGCATTTCTACTCCTCAAAACCGCCGCTTCTTCCCACGCTGCTGGCCGCCGAGTACTACCTGCTGAAAAAGGCCAGCTTCGGACGGCTCAGCTTCGCCTCCAGCCCGAACGCCACCATACGGCTCATGATCGTGACCGTGAACCTCGTCCCTTTTGGGGTTTTCCTGCTCCTCTACGAGAAGCTGCTGCGCGAGCTGACACCGGATCCCTGGACACGCTGTTACTCTCTCTGCGCCGCCGCCTTCGGTACCTACCTGACGAGCTTCTGCGTCACCCTGAACAACCACACCATCGCGGCTTTCAGCGCGCTGTTCGCGCTGTATCCGCTCTACCGGATCGTGTGCAGCCGGTCTTCGTCCCCCCTCTATTTCGCGGTCGCCGGGTTTTTCGCCGCCTTCGCCGCGGTGAACGAGCTCCCTGCCGCCGCCTTCCTGGCCCTGGGCGCCGGCGCCCTGCTCCGGAAGGCGCCCCGCCCCACCCTGGCCGTGTTCCTGCCGTTTGCGTTGCTCCCCGTCGCGGCACACTTCACGACCAACTACCTCGCCGTCGGCTCCCTCGCCCCCGCCTACGCGGACAAGCAGGCCTACGAGTTTCCCGGATCGTACTGGAAGGTGGACCCAAACACCGGCCGCCTCACGAGCACCCGCACCGATCCGGCGACGGGAAAGGTCGAGGTGCGCAAGAACATCGACAGCCTGTACGAACCTTGGCCGGTCTACCTCTTCCACATGCTGGCAGGACACCACGGGATCTTCTCACTCTCGCCAGTTTTCCTGCTTTGCTTCGCGGGATTGTGGCGCGTCGCGCGCGACCGCGCCGCGCCGCTGCACGGCTTCGCGCTCGTCTCGCTGTTCCTGACGGCGCTGTTGCTGTTGTTTTACGTGTTTTTCGCGGGGCAGAGAAACTACGGGGGGGCGACGAGCGGGCTGCGCTGGCTTTTCTGGCTGATACCCTTCTGGTTGTTGTTTCTGCCTGCCGGGATGCACAAAGCCGCCGGGTCGGGACGATTCCGCGGGCTCGCGCTGGCCTTCCTGCTGCTGTCCGCCATGTCGGTGTTTTATTCGGCGGGAAACCCCTGGACGCGGCCGTGGCTGCACCAGTGGCTGAATACCATGGGATGGATCTGGTACTGATCTGAGTAGCGCGGCCCGACGCCGCCTGGGGGGCGCGCGGGAGGAACGCGGCGCCGAGGCGCCGCGTTCCGAGACGATCACTTCGAGTTGCGGCGGTTCCACTCGTCGTCGGACATCACCATCTCGACGGGCGCCTTCGCCTTGAGATCCTGCAGGTGCTTCTGCAGTGCGTCCTCCTTCGCCTTCCTGGTGAGGAAGTTCGAGATGTCGGACTTGCTCGCCTCCAGCGGCTTGACGCCCGCGGGCTTGTTCTCGATGACCTTGATCAGGTGATAACCAAACTGGGTCTCCACGACCGGGGTCAGGGTGCCGGGCTGGGCGGCGAAGGCGGCGTCGGAGAATGGCTTGACCATCTGGCCCCGCGCAAAGAATCCCAGATCGCCCCCTTTAGGCGCGCTTCCCGGGTCCTGCGAATTCTGCCGGGCCGCATCCTCGAACGTCAGCTTCTTGCTTTCGATGTCGGCACGGAGCGCATCGATCTTCTGCCGCGCCTCGGTCTTCTTTTCCGGACCGGCCTGCGCGTCGACCCTCAGGAGGATGTGGGCGGCGTGCACCTGCTCGGGTTGCTCGAAGTACTTGGGGTTCTCGTCGTAGAAATGCTTGACCTGTTCCTCGCTTGGGGGAGGGGCGTCCTTGACAGCGTCCTCGACCACCTGCTGGAGCAGGATGTTGTCCCTGATTGAACGGCGCAAGTCGGCTTCGGTAAGGCCCTGCTTCGCCATCGCCTGCCTGAACTGCTCCTCGGAGGGAAAGCGCGCCACCAGCGTCTTGAACTGCTCGTCGGCTTTGGCCTGATCCACGCTGATCTTCTTCTCCTGCCCCTCATGCTTGAGGAGAATCTGGGAAACCAGGGTGTCGAGGGCGTTCTTATAAAAGAGGACGTTCTTCTTCTGCTGCTGCTCGGGCGTGGTCTGCTGACCGGCGGCGATCTGGCTGATGACGATCAGTACCTCTTTTTCGGTTATCGGCTCGCCTTGAACCCGGGCGACGACCGGGTCGCCGGCGCCGGCCTCCATAACCGGGACTTGTGCCGCAGGGGTTTGCGGCGGAGGCGCCGGAGTCGGTGTTTGCGGTTGCTGCGCGAAGGCAATCGACGCGAAGATCGCTGTAAGGCAGACGCCTTTTATTATTGTGTGGACAGCCATGAGACGGAGTTCTCCTTAAGGGTAGTTTCGTGGTTCCGGTGCAACGGCCAAGGCGCGTCGAGCAGTACCGGGTCGCGTACCGCCCGTCTATGACGAGGGTGGAAACGCTCGACAAATAATACACCCCGTTGCCGCCCCAGGCCAGCACGGCCCTCCTTCACGAGAGGTTTCGTGCGGCCTTGTCCAGACTCCAGGGCCCGGGCCCGGCAAAGACCAGATAGAGAAAGCAGAAGCTGTACAAGACCGCCAGTTCGCCGCCGTTCATAATCGGCCAGAAATTGCGCGGCGCGTGCGCCATGAAGTACGCCACCGCCATCTGGCCCGACAGGATGAACGCAACCGGCCGGGTAAAGAGGCCAAGGACGATCAGCAACCCGCCGAACCCCTCCAACACACCCGCCGCCCAGAACAGCGAGAAGAGTTCGGCCGTCCCCCCCTTTCCCCCCATCCCCCCGAACGCCCCAAACAGCTTCTGAAGACCGTGCAGCGAGAATGTGAACCCCGCAACTAGGCGCAAGAGCGACAAGGCATAGGGCTGAAATCGAGAGAGCTTGCGTGATGTCACGTCGATTCTCCTTTTGGATGTACCCCGTTTGCCTGGCGATTCTTCGAGCTCTTGGAGCCCTGGAGGAGAGACGCACGGCTCACCTCGAAAACTCCAAGGGCTCAGGGGAACTCGAAGCCTCTCCCGGCTTCCACCTTCAAGTCCTTGAACAATGCACCTAAGGGTACTACTCTCAGGCTGCACACCAATATCACTAAGTGAGGAGGCTTCAGTGTCTCGATCATATTGGCAACTGGCGTTCCTACTGGTGTTGCTTTGCCCGGCCGTGTCGGCCGGGCTTGTCCAGCAGTCCGGCACGACCGAGATCGCGGGCGGACGAGGCGGCGGCGGCTTTGCCGACACCGAACCCCAACTGGGGACGCGCGTGGCCGAGGTGCACGTCAGGTCCGGGGACCAGGTGGATTCGGTTCAAATGCGGCTGGCGCTCCCGGGCGGGACCACCGTCATGACCCCGCTGCACGGTGGGAGGGGCGGAAGGCTGGACGTCTTCCGGTTGGACTCCGGAGAGTACATCACCGGCATCTCCGGCCGATGCGGCACCTATATAGACTCGCTCCGCATCCACACCAACCGAAGGACGTCGCAACTCTTCGGTGGGCGCGGCGGCAGCCGCGACTTCGTCGTCGAGGTTCCCTCGGGAACCCAGGCCATCGGCTTCACCGGTCGGGCCGGTGATTACCTTGACGCCGTCGGGCTGGTCTACGCGGCCATCTCGGTCGGGCAGGCACAGCGCGCCACGCTGGCCGGCGGCCGAGGGGGGTCCGAATTCTCCGAGGGCGACGTCGCCTCGCAATCGAGGATCGTGGAGGTCCGGATCAGGTACGGCGACCGGATCGATTCCGTGCAGGCGATCTACATGACCTCGAGCGGCAGCACCGTCGAGGGTGCCCGGCACGGAGGCCGGGGGCAGGGAGAGCGTGTTCCGCCTCGACAGCGACGAGTACATCGTCGCCCTGTCCGGCCGGTGCGGTGACCAGGTGGACTCGCTGCGCATACACACGAACAAGCGGACGTCCGAGTTGTTCGGCGGCAGCGGCGGCCGTGATTTCCGCATCGAGGTCCCGAGCGGGACACGGGCCACGGGCTTTGCCGGACGCTCAGGTCAATACCTCGACGCCATCGGCCTCAACTACGGGTCCCTCACGCAGAACCAGCCGACCCGCAGGTTCCGCTGGCCCCGACGCTAAATACACAGTCTCATAAGTACGCTGACGTATTTTTCAGGACGCAGAACAACACGGGCGATGAAAAACAAAAGCCAAAACAGAACGCAGATTCCGCGGATCCAACGGATTCACGCGGATCGGACGCAGCCTGTCGCCAGGTCGATCTGACGGGATCCGCGCGCATCCGCGTCCTGACAAATACGTTGGCGTATTTGTGAACATCCGTACTAAGGGTTCGCGCCATTTTGGCGCGAGCGCCGGGCGGTCAGATGCAAGGCGCCGCGACGCAGGCGATGTGGTGACATCGTCGAGGCGGCAACGCCGCAGATGCCCGCCCGCCGTCGAATAGGGTCTTGGGGGGTCGAAGGTCGCCCTCGATCCCCGAATCGTGGTTAGAAGGGCCCCCACAGGCTCACCGGAGGCACCGTGCGTATCCTCCTGTTGGCGTTGCTTTCGGTCGCCGTCGGCGGAGTCGGCCCGAACGAGCAGGAACTGTTCCGCGACGACTTCTCGCGCTTCCCACCCGGGCTGCTTTCCCAGCCGGTAGGGCAGCTCAACGGCGCAATCCAGGAGTACCACTACCTGCCCCATCGCGGTGTACCGCTCGAACCCTGGGCGAATCCGATCATCCACGACGACTCCTGGGCCGTCGGCGACGAGGAGGGCAGGAGTTACCTCGAGCAGCACGGCGTCAACGACCGCCCCGAGCAATACAACCCGCTCATGATCACCGGCGATCCCGAGTGGGCCGACGCGACCGTGGCAGCGAAGGTGCGTCCGCTTTCGCTGGAGCAGTTCGCCGGGCTCGTCTTCCGCTACCACCACAACCGCCACTACTACCTGTTCGCCCTGCAGGGGGGAACACGCGCCCGGCTGGCAGTTCGACTCCCGCTCGAGAAGACGTTTCGCGTAGCCGAGTGGCGGGAACTGGCCGCAGCCCCGTTCGCCTATGACGTCACCCGCTACTACGCGCTCAGGGTCGAGAACGACGGAGCGCGCATGCGCGCTTTCGTCGACGGCTCCCTCGTGCTCGAAGCCTCCGACGGCGAGATCCTGAAGGGAAAGGTCGGGGTGGCAGCGAATACTCCCGCCCGCTTCGCCGAGTTCACCGTGTCGGCTTCCGCCGCCTCGGCCGCCGAGATCCGGCGGAACATGGCGGCGCGGGACAAAACACTGGATGCCCTGCGCGCCGGCAATCCCAAGCCCCGGCTCTGGAGACGCTTCGAAACGCCGGGATTCGGCGCCGGGCGCAACGTCCGGCTGGGCGATCTCGACGGCGACGGACACCCCGACCTGCTGATCGGACAGAACATCCCGCGCGTGCGCGGGGACGCCTTCGACCACATCTCCTGCCTGACGGCCGTAAACCTGGAAGGAAAGATGCTCTGGCAGTCCGGGCGACCCGACCCGCGCAACGGCCTGCTGACAAACGACACCCCCTTCCAGATCCACGACGTCGACGGCGACGGCCGGAACGAAGTCGTGCTCGTGCGCGATTTCCAGCTGCAGATCCTGGATGGGGCGACGGGAAAGCTTAAAAAACAGGCGTGGATGCCCGAAATGGGGCTCGAAAACAGGGAGCGTCCCTACAAACTGCAGCCGGGCGACTCGATCGCGTTCCTCAACCTCAACGGCAACGGGCCGCGGGAAATCCTGCTCAAGGACAGGTACCTCAACTTCTGGATATATTCGAGCGACCTGAAACAACTGTGGCGTGGCAGCGGCCTCACCGGCCATTACCCGTATGCCTTTGACATCGACGGCGACGGCAAAGAGGAGTTCGCCATCGGTTACGCGATCTGGCGCCCCGACGGACGCTTGCTCTGGTCGCGCGACGCGGAATTGAAGGACCACGCCGACGGCATCGCGATCGGCAACTTCTCGGGGGACCCCGGGCGGCCGCCGATGGTCTACGCCTGCGGCAGCGACGAAGGCTTCCTGTTAATGGACCTGCAGGGCCGGATCCTCAAGCACGTCCGCATCGGGCACGCTCAGAGCCCGAGCATCGCCAGGTACCGCACCGACCGCCCCGGCCTGCAACTGCTGACCGTGAACTTCTGGCGCAACCCGGGCATTCTCTCGCTGTTCGATCACGAGGGGAACCTCCTGAAACAGGAGGAGCCGATCCACTCCGGGAGCCCGCTGCTCCCGGTCAACTGGCGCGGCGACGGACAGGAGTTCGCCCTGCTGTCCGGTAACGTGCGCGAAGGCGGCATGATCGACGGGGAATTGAGACGCGTCGTCATGTTCCCGGACGACGGCCACCCCGACCTCGCCTGCTATGTCGCCAACCTGACCGGCGATCCCCGGGACGAGGTCATCCTGTGGGACACCAAGCAGGTCTGGATCTACACACAGGACCGCCCGTTCTCCGGCAAACGGATCTACGCGCCCGTCCGGAATCCCGACTACAACGAATCGAACTACCGCACCACCGTGTCGCTGCCGGCCTGGAAGGAACTGCCCTGAGGTGGGCGGTGTTTTTCTAAGTACACAGTCACACGGGCGATGAAAAACAAAAGCGAAAACAGAACGCAGATTCCGCGGATCCAACGGATTCACGCGGATCGACCGCGGCCTGTCGCCAGGTCGATCTGTGGGGATCCGCGCGCATCCGCGTCCTGAAAAATACGTTAGCGTATTTGTGAACATAAGTACTACGTGGTTGTTCAGGTAAGGCGCGTCCGGAGGCTTGTCAATCCCGGCGCTGCAAGACGTCGAGGAATGCCTTGGCGGCGTGGCTCAGGGAGCGGCGCGCCGGGTAGACAAGCCTGATCTTGCGCTCCACGTAGAGCTCGTCGACCCTGACTTCGTTCAGCGTCCCCGCCTCCAGCTCCGGTTCGACGCACATCCTCGGCAGGAACGCCACCCCTTCGTTGCGCTGCACGAGGATGCGAATCGATTCGACCGTCGGCATCTCCACCTCCATGTGAAGCGGCACCTTGTGCCGCTGAAACTCCTTGAGGACGATTTCCCGATACGGCGACCTCACGTTGTGCGCGATAAAGGTCTCCATCCCCAGCTCCGTTATGCTCACCGATTCCCTGCCCGCAAACCGGTGTTCCGGGGAGATCACAAAAGCGAGGTGGTCGTTGTATATCTCGCGCGACTCGAGCCGGTCGTCTTCGGGATCGTAGCTGATAACCCCGAGCTCCAGGTCCCCGTCGATCAGCTGGCCCGGAATCCGGCTCGACAGGCTGCGCCGTACCTGCACTTTCACCATCGGATACAGGAGGCGATAGCGCCGTATCGCCGGAAGCATGTAGAGGGTCGTCGATTCGTTCGCCCCCATGACCAGGACGCCCGCCGCGTTGTCACGCAGCTCAGCCAACGCGTTCACCAAGTCCCGGTGCAGGTTCTCGAAACGGCGCGCATAGTCAAGAACGAGCTCGCCGGCGTCGGTCAACAGCAGCTCCCGCCCCGCCCTGTCGATCAGCTTTTCCCCCAGGTCCCCCTCGAGCCGCCGCACCATCATCGAGACCGCCGGCTGCGTGCGCAACAACCGCTCCGCCGCCCTCGAGAAGCTTCTCTCCGTGGCAACCGCTTGAAACACTTGGATTGGATAAAGATCAACGTTGTTGATTCTCTTTTTTTCTTCCATAAGCATTAGCTTATATCATAAACACAATTTATATTCATGAATCACACTATAAATTGGCTAACAAGCTCCTGGACGTGAATAATCGCTTTCATGGCGGGCCGAGGAATGCCGCCCGCAGGTCAGGAAAAGGAGAGGAAGCGATGATTGGTCATGTCTGCGTTTTCGATACGACGTTGAGGGATGGCGAGCAGTCGCCGGGCTGCAGTATGACGGTGGATGAGAAGCTGAAGATGGCGGCCAGACTCGAAGCCCTGGGGGTGGAGATTATCGAAGCGGGTTTCCCGATCGCCTCAGAGGGTGATTTCGTTGCGGTGGACTCAATCAGCCGGCAGTTTTCCGGGATGCGGGTGGCGGCGTTGGCGCGCGCCTGCCGGAAGGACATCGAGCGCGCGGCCGAGGCACTGCGCCACGCCCGTCGTCCGCGGCTTCACACCTTCATGGCCACGAGCGACATCCATCTCCAGTACAAATTGAAGAAGACGCGGCAGCAGGTGATCGACGAGACCGTCGAGGCGGTCCGGTTGGCCCGCAGCCTGGTCGACGACGTGGAGTTCTCGGCGGAGGACGCCACCCGCACGGATCCGGAGTATCTCGAAGAAGTCTGCAAGGCTGCGGTCGCGGCGGGTGCCGGGACCGTCAACCTCCCCGACACGGTGGGATACTCCACGCCGGAGGAATTCGCCGGCATGATCCGGCGCATGGCGAACGTGCTCGCCGGTGCCGTCGTAAGCGTCCACTGCCACAACGACCTGGGCCTGGCGACGGCCAACTCGCTCGCGGCCGTGTTGGCGGGAGCCCGGCAGGTGGAGTGCACGATCAACGGTATCGGGGAGCGGGCGGGCAACTGCTCGCTCGAAGAGGTGGTGATGGCGATAAAGACGCGCCAGGACCGGTTCCCGTTTCAGACCGGGATCGTGACCGAACAGCTCTATCCCGCCAGCCAGCTCCTGAGCCAGATCATCAGCTTCGGCCCTCAACCCAACAAGGCGATCGTGGGGCGCAACGCCTTTGCTCACGAGGCCGGCATTCACCAGGACGGGTTCCTGAAGGAGCGCACCACCTACGAGATCATGGATCCCAAGTCCGTGGGGATCCCGGCGAGCCGGCTGGTGCTCGGGAAACACAGCGGCCGACACGCCCTGCGCGACCGGTGCGAGCATCTGGGCTTCGCGCTCACGCGGGAGGAGCTCGACGCCGTGTATGAAAGCTTCATCGCCTACACGGACCGCAAGAAGGGCATTCTCGACGAGGAGATCAGCGACCTGGTGAGCGAGGTCGTGGCGCGGTTTTCCCAGGCAGCAAACGAGTGATGCGCGGGTGAGAGGCAATCCGTACCCTCCGCGGCGGGGCGCGGCGCCGCAGTGCGCCGCGTCCCCGGTCAAACGCCGCCCTCTGCACCCGCACAACCGGTCCGAACCTCAACCGGGGAGCGGCCCGCCCGTACCCAGCCTTCACGCCGAATCCCAACCGGTTAATACCCACAAGAAAAAGCTGCCCTGGACGGGCCTGTCGGGGGTAAGGTGTTGGCGTGTCCGCTACATACCGTAGTCGTCTCGTTTCCGGCTCTACCTTCATCATGGCCTGAGGAGGCATCAAACATGGCACCCGACATCAACCGCCGTACATTTCTTGAAACCGCGGCCGCGTCTGCCGCCGCGTTCACCATAGTCCCGAGGCATGTGCTCGGGGGGCCGGGATACGTCGCCCCGAGCGACAAGATCGCCCTGGCCCACATCGGCTTCGGCACCCAATCGATCCGCGAGGTGGGGGCCCTGCTCGAGAGCCCGGATATCCAGATCGTCGCCGTCGCCGACCCCGAAAAGGACGGCCTTCACTACGTGGAGTGGGGCAAGGGCCAGATCCGCGAAACGGTGCGCAAGATGATCGATAACCCGTCCTGGCGGCAGGGCGCCGACCATGTCCCCGGCGGCCGCGACGTCGGGAAGGAAATCGTCGAAACCTACTACGCCAAAAAGAGGGCTGCCGACAGTTTCAAGGGGTGCAACACGTATGTCGATTTCCGCGAGCTGTTGGACAAGGAAAAGGACGTCGACGCCGTGAAGGTGATGACCCCGGACCACCTTCACGCCACCGTCGCCATCGCCGCCATGAAGAAGGGCAAACACGTGCTCCTGGCCAAGCCCATCGGCAACCGGCTGGCGGAGGCAAGGCTGGTGATCGAAACCGCGCGCCAGACCAAGGTGGGCACCCACTTTCTCCCGGCGAGCGATGGAGCTCAGATTCAACTGGCGCTCGACTGGATCAAAGACGGCGCCATCGGCACGCTGCGGGAGATCCACAACTGGTCCGCACGGCCGATGTGGCCCCAGTACCCCGTCATCCCGACGGACCGGCCTCCTATCCCCAAGGACTTCGACTGGAACATGTGGCTCGGCCCCGCGCTCGATCGCCCGTATCACCCGCACTATACCCACACCGTTTTCCGCGGCTGGTACGATTTCGGCGGCGGCCCCATAGCCGACATGGGCCATTACAGCCTGTGGAACGTATTCCGCTTCTTGAACCTGGACTCCCCGTACTGCGTCGAAACCAACCCCACACACATCTGCGCGGTTGCCGACGGCGTGAGCACCCGGGTCAAGAACGACTACTCCTTCCCGGTGGCGAGCACGATCCGAATGAGGTTCGCGGCCAAGGGTGACAGGCCGGCCATGGACATCATCTGGTACGACGGCGGCATCAAGCCGCAGCCGCCGGAGGAAGTCTCGGCAGACAACAAGGACCTCGAATCGGAAGGGATGCTCTACGTCGGCGACAAGGGGAAGATACTCGCCGGGTTCCGAGGCGAGAATCCACGCCTCATCCCCGAGGCCAGGATGGCACAGTACCGGACCGCGAAAAACTTGCCCGAACCCCCGCCGCGGGCCGAGCGCGGAGCTCGCGCCGCGGGCCAGCCGCCGCGCGAGATACCCTGGGTTGCCACGTTCAGGGGCGGGCCCCCGACCTACGGGAATTTCCTGTTCGGCATTCCCATTTCGGACGCCTTCAACCTGGCGTCTATTTCGCTGCGACTCGGCGGCAAAAAGCTCCTCTGGGACGCCGCGAACGCGACGATCACTAACCTCCCCGAGGCGAACAAATACCTCGTCCGCGAATACCGCAAGGGCTGGGAGCTGTAAGCGCATCGAGGGCCGCGGCGGGAGTCCGCCGCGGCCCTCGAATTCTTCCCGACCGGCAATTCCCTCAGTGACCTCGTCGAACTGAACGTGCCCGGTCCCTCCCCTGTTGCCGGTCGCAGAATCATGGACCTGCCGCCGCCCAAAACTGCGCTGATCGTGCTGGTCGGACGCGGCGGCGACTTCGTCGCCCCCAACGGCAGCACTATGCTGGAAACAGGGGATACCCTGCTCGTGCTCGCCGGCAAGGACGACGTCCCTCCGCTGCGCGCGCTCGTCGAACCGCCCCCATAGGCTGACTGGATCCGGCCGACAACGGATTACTCGAGTACCCGGTGGGTGGTGTAGGAGACCTGCACGGGAACTAGTTTCTGGAATTTCACGCGAATGACGACCTGATAGGCTTTCGGCAGCGCCCCACCCACCAATCCAACCCGCCGGACCAGCTCTTTGGCGTACGTCGGCTGGGTCACGTAGTCGACCGCCCCCCGCTCTCCAGAAAACGATGAAGATCACCGAAGGTCACCGCATTTCCTTCCGGGCCGAGTTCTTCAATATCTTCAACCGCGTACATCTCGGCAATCCCGGAACCAACATCTCCTCGTCGTCCTTCGGGCGCATCACGTCGGTCATGAACCGTGAAATCGGGACGGGAACGCCGCGACAGATCCAGTTCATGCTGCGTTACGCCTTCTGAAAACCTGCAAGTCGGTTCCTCGAGAACTGAGATGCCTGCGTAATTGTCGACCATGGCCGGGACCAGACGTCCCGGCCATGGCGATTTGTGGAAGTAAGCCAACCAACATCCCGTGATAAAATTGAGATACTATGCGCAAAACCTGGCTGCCCCTGTTGATGCTGGCGCTGGCTGCTGCCTGCGCGCGGACAACTCCTCCGGACGTTCATCCTTCGCTGGCCACTGAATCGGTGACCGACGATCCGGACGATCCCACGATCTGGGTCAATCCCTCCGATCCGAGCCGCAGCATTATCGTCGGGACCAACAAGGTCCCGGCACCGAAAGGCGCGCTCGTGGTCTTCGGGCTGGACGGGAAGATCCGCCAGACGATCGCCAACCTCGACCGGCCCAACAACGTCGACATCGAATACGGTCTTCAACTCGGCGGGCAACCTGTGGACATCGCGGTCACCACGGAGCGCCTGAAACGGCGCCTGCGCGTGTACAAGATCGAACCCGAAGGGACCCTGACCGACATCTCTTCGGAATCCGGCCTGAATGTCTTCGAGGGCGAGCAGGGGGAAAACGGTGCCCCGATGGGCATCAGCCTCTACTGCCGGCCCAGCGACAAGGCCATCTTCGCCATAGTCAGCCCGAAGGAAGGCCCGAACGACGGCTACCTCTGGCAATACCGGCTGTCGGACGACGGCACGGGAAAGGTCAAGGCGGAGAAGGTGCGCCGTTTCGGCCGCTACAGCGGGGGTACCGAAATCGAGGCGGTCGCCGTCGACGACGCCCTCGGCTTTGTGTATTACGCGGATGAAGGCGACGGCATCCACAAGTACCATGCCGATCCAGACCACCCTGACGCTGCACGCGAGCTGGCCCACTTCGGCAAGACCGACTTCAAGGCCGATCGCGAAGGGATTGCGATTTACGCCCACAGCGGCGGGACCGGGTACATCCTCTGCACCGATCAGCTGGACGGCAACAGCCAGTACCGCATTTACCGGCGCGAAGGCACGCCTGCCCATCCGCACGACCACAGCGAACTGCTCAAGAGTGTCGGGGGCGGGGCCGATGGGACCGACGGGATTGAAGCAACCTCTGCGGCGCTGGGGCCATTGTTCCCCAACGGCATGGTGGTGGCGATGAACAGTGGGGCCAAGAACTTCCTGGTGTTCCGGTGGGAGGACTTCGCCGGCTCGGGCTCCGTCAAGCTGAAGTAAGGGTCTGTCACAGAATATGAGGCCCTAAGTACTGATGTTCACAAATACCCTAACGTATTTTTCAGGACGCGGATGCGCGCGGATCCCCACAGATCGACCTGGCGACAGGACGCGGTCGATCCGCGTGAATCCGTTGGATCCGCGGAATCTGCGTTCTGTTTTGGCTTTTGTTTTTCATCGCCCGTGTTGTTCTGCGTACTAAGCCTCCGCGGTTTTCGCGATTCCTTGAGTCCTTCGGGCGTGAAATAGACCTCGCAGGTTCGAAGAATCTCGAATGCGAGTTCTGAAATCACACGCTGCCGCAATACCCCGCCGAAGTGTTATGCTCCATTTTTTCGTGAGGATAGTGACTTGGGAGCCAGTACAAAATCCCGGCCCGCGCATCTGGAGTTCACCGCGGCGCCCCCGGCGGCCCGCCGCGCCTTCCGGGGCATCCTGATCGGAATCGCGGCGATTTACCTGCTCGGGTTTGGGGCGGAGCCGATCAGCACCATGGACGACCAGGTGATGCTGGCCGCGGCGATGAATTTCGTCCAGACCGGCAAACTTACGCTCCCCGATCGGTTCGCCGAAGCGGCTCCCGGGCGCGCTCTTTTCGGGCGCACGACCCCCACAGGGGAGGTCTACGTCAAGTACCCGCCGGGGTACCCTCTCGTCCTCGCTTTCTTCCTGCTGCCGGCCAAGGCTGCCGGTCTCGCTTGGGGAGGTGTTGCGGCCGACCTGGTCCTGTGCTTGCCCTCGATGCTGGCCCTGCTGGCCGCTACGGTCCTGGTGTGGCGCGCCTGCATGCGTCTGGGCCTCCCGCCCGCCGCCGCCCACATCGCCGCCGCGGGCATAGCTCTCGGGAGTTATGCCTGGCCCTACGCGGGTGTCAACTTCGGCGAACCGCTGCAGCTGCTCTGTGTCGCCGCAGCCTTTTACGGCCTTCTGGCCGCGTTCCAGGAGGAGGCCCGATGGAAATTCTACCTGCTGGGGGCCGGCCTGGCGCTCGGCTACGGCGTCCTGACGAAGTCTTCGCTGGGATTGCTGATGCCTATCTTGGCGCTTGGCGCCCTCTGGGGATGGTCGACCCGCACCCCTCGTTGAAGGAGGGGCTCGTGCGGTCGGCGCTCTTTGGCCTCCCCTCGATGCTGGCCGGTGCGTATCTCCTCGTGGTCAACGCGTTCCTGTTCGGCGACGCCAAGGATTTCGGGTACACGGGTGAAGCGTTCCGGGCCTCCGCCCTCGCGGGACTCCGGGAGTTGATCGTCGGCTGGGACAAGGGGATACTCTGGTTTGCCCCCCTGGTCGCGCTCGTGCCGGTGGGCGCCTGGAAGCTGCGGAGGAATCCGTGTCGTTGGGCCGCCCCGACTCTGCTCGCCTGTTGCGCGGCATACACGGTGTTGATCGCGTGCTGGTGGGCCTATCGCGGCGGAAATTGCTGGGGACCGCGCCTCCTCCTGCCCGTACTCCCCCTTTTGATGATTCTCGCCGTGGCGGCCGTGGACTCCGTGAGGTGGCGCTGGGCCGGGATCGGCCTGGTTGCGCTCGGCCTTGCGGTAAACCTTCTCGGGGTCGTCGTCAACTACCAGTCCTACTACATCGCGGTGCGTCTGGCACCGGGGAAGCCCGACTGGAAGGATCCTGCCTACGCGCAAATACCCGGCCACTTCTGGCTCGCCCGTGTGCAACTGGCGAAGCAGTCCCTCAGCCAGCCTGAGGAGAGCGTGCCCCTTTGGAGCGCGCCGCCGTGGATTGCCGGCAACCCCGAGGGCAAGCCCGGGCCCTACTCGCGGTACGACGAGCCCGTCTTGAACCCGTGGCCGCTCCGGGTCGCCCTCGGCAAACCCTGGCTCCGCCGCGCAGACCTCTGGTACCTGCGCAGCCTCATGGAGGTGGCCATCACGAGGTACCAGAACGGCGATCTTCCCGGCGCGCTGCGGCTCATGCAGGAAGGGCTCGACATCGAGCCGTCATATGCGCCGATGGTCGCGGCCGAAGGGATGGTATATTACAGCTCCCGCGATTTCGGCCGTGCCTTGGGCCGCTTCGACCGCGCTCTGGCGCTCGATCCGGCCTACGAGTTGGCGTGGTACGGCCGGGGACTCGCCCTGGAGTCGCTGGGAAATCCGAAGGAGGCGGCGTTGTCCTACCGGAGACTGCTGCAGGTAGGCCTGCGCAGCCTGAGCCGCAAGGAAATCGAGGAGCGGCTGGCACGGCTGGCCGAGTGACGACGATGCCTGCAGCTGAATCGATCTCCCCGTCGGTCCGCATCTCGGTCGTGATCCCTTTCCGCGACGCCTCGGCTCACCTGCACGACTGTCTCGCCGCGTTGCGCGGCTCGGACAGGCTGCCCTATGAACTGATACTGGTCGATGACGGCTCGCACGACGGTTCCCACGCCATGGCCCGCCTCTCGGGAGCGAAGGTCGTCACGCTGCCGGAATCGCGCGGGCCCGCCTTTGCCCGCAACCGGGGGGCTGAGCAGGCTTCGGGCGACGTGTTGGTTTTCATCGACGCGGACGTGCTGTGCCACCGCGACACGCTGTCGAAGATTGCCGATGCATTCTCGCGCGATCCGGGGCTGAGTGCCGTGATCGGCTCCTACGACGAGAGCCCTCCCGCAAACAACTTCCTGTCCCGGTACAAGAACCTGACGCACCACTACGTCCACCAGCACGGCCTGTCCGAGGCATCCACCTTCTGGACGGGCTGCGGCGCCGTGCGCCGCTCGGTGTTCCGGGAATTGGGCGGGTTCGACGAGACCTACAGGCGGCCGAGCATCGAGGACATCGAACTCGGTTACCGCATGCGCGCCGCCGGCCGCAGGATCGCGCTGCGCAAGGACCTGCTGGTGCGCCACGCGAAGGTGTGGACCCTCGGCAGCCTGCTTCGGAGCGACGTGCTCGACCGGGCGATTCCATGGACCGCGCTGCAGTTGGAGTACGGCTCCATCCTCAACGACCTCAACGTCACCGTTCCCCAGCGGGTCGCCGCGCTGCTGGCGTGGGTCCTCATCGCCGGGGCGGCTGGGGGCTTTGTCTGGCCTCCCCTGTGGCTGGCCGCGTGTGCAGGCGCAGCGGGCCTGATCTTGATCAACCACGGCCTGTACCGCTTCTATCTGCGCAGTGGCGGCTGGCCATTTGCGCTTGGCTGCGCTGGCATGCACGTCATGTATTACCTCTACAGCACCGCCGCCTTTTGCGCCGGGTGCGCGCTCCGCGGGCGCCGCGGAACAGTCCCGGCGGCGAGCGCCCGCGCGAGGCACTCCGCTTGACCATGTCAGCGCCGCAACCCCCGCGACACGTCGTGATTGCCGGGGCCGGCCCGGCCGGCCTGACTGCCGCATTCGAGCTCGTTCGCCGCGGCCTGAGGCCGGTAGTCCTGGAAATGGACGGCATCGTGGGGGGCCTCGCCCGCACAAACCAGCATTCCGGGTACCGCTTCGACCTGGGGGGGCACCGTTTCTTCACCCGGATCGAACGTGTCAACCGGATTTGGGAGGATCTGCTGGGCGAACGGTTTCTGCGTGTCCGACGGCTCTCCCGCATTTACTACCGCGGCCGGTTTTTCGACTACCCCCTCCGGATGGGCAACGTGCTGCGCGGCCTGGGCCCGCTGGAGAGCCTGCTCATCGCGGCAAGTTTCCTGCGCTCCGTGGCCGCGCCGAGCGCGCGTGAGGACAACCTCGAAGACTGGGTGAGCAACCGTTTCGGCAAACGGCTGTACCAGGCTTTCTTCAAGAGCTACACCGAAAAGGTCTGGGGTATGCCCTGCAGCCGCATCCCGGCCGAATGGGCCGCCCAGCGCATAAAAGGGCTTTCGCTGCGCACCGCGCTCCTCAACGCCATGTTCGGCAACAGGCGTAACAAGATCAAGTCGCTGATCGAAGAGTTCCGCTACCCCGAACTGGGGCCCGGCATGATGTGGGAAGCCATGCGCGACGACATCGTGCGCGGCGGCGGGTCGGTCCTGCTGCACCGCGAGGTGCGGCGCATCCTGGTGCGCGGCCGGCGCGTCGCAGCCTTCGTAGCGGGCCGGCCCGGCGGCGGCGAAGAGCGTTTCGACGGGAGTCACTTCGTCGCCAGCATGCCCGTCACCGAGCTGATCGCCCGGATGGACCCGTCGCCGCCGGCGCCCGTCGTGGAGTCGGCCCGCCGGCTGCGTCACAGGGATTTCCTGACCGTCTGCCTGATCCTGGACCGCCCCGGCCTATTCCCCGACAACTGGATCTACATTCAGGACGCCGAGCAGCGCATGGGCCGGCTCCAGAACTTCGGGAACTGGAGTGCCCGCATGCTTGCCGACCCGTCGCGTTCCAGCCTCGGCGCCGAGTACTTCGTAAACGAGGGGGACGATCTCTGGACCATGCCGGACGCCGAGCTGCTGCGTCTTGCGGAAGCGGAGCTGCGCTGTGTCAACCTCATCGGCAGCACCCGCGTCCAGGACGGCGTCGTCTACCGGCAGAAGAAAGCCTACCCCGTGTACGACCACGACTACCGTGAAAACCTGGGACGCATCCGCGCCTTCCTCGGGGAGCTGGAAAACCTCCAGCTGGTCGGGCGCAACGGTCTCCACCGCTACAACAACCAGGACCACAGCATGCTCACCGCGCTGCTGGCCGTCGAGAACCTGTTCGGCGCGAGACACGACGTCTGGAGCGTCAACACCGACGACCGCTACCACGAAGAGTCTGAAACCCGCTAGGACGCGGATCAACGCAGATTAAAAACACCGGCATTGGTGACAGGCCGCGCCCGGCCGATCTGCGCAAACCCGTTAAATCCGTGGAGATCCGCGTTCTGCTTTTGCTTTTGTCTTTCTTGACCGGTCCAGACGCAGACAAACACCGATCACCGCCGCGTTATTCCGGGCCCTGATAATATGTCACCGCGATTATGAAGTAGCGTACTCAGCAAGGTGAGGCGTTAGAGCTCAATGCCGCACGACCCGGTTGTAGACCGACCCGAGCAAGTAGCCGGATACAAAGCCGAGGCCCAGCCCGTAGAGGAACCCGATGATGCTGCCGCCGATGCTGACGGAGTAGCCGGGCAGGTATTGGCCCAGGAGGGACAGGTGGGGTCCGACCTTCGGGCCTCCCTTTATGACCAGCCAGAGCGTGGCCACCAGCAGGACCGCTCCCGCAAAGGCACCCAGCACGACGCCCATCGTGACGGAATTCAGCCGGACCACGACCGTCGAAATCGCGTCGTCTTCCGTTTGTTCATGATCGCACATCGGATCTCCTAACCTAGGCGGTCCAGGATGTCGCTGAGCTGCTGCTGCTCCGCGCGCTTCCGGAGGTAGGCCAGATAGAGCCGGATGGTCGTATTCCTGGTTACCGCGAGCAGCCAGCCTGCGGCAAACCCGGCTCCGAACGCATAAAGCAAACCTGCGACGGCGCCCTGCGCCGTGACACGGTATCCCGGAAAGTACTGGGACAGCAATCCCAGGGCGCGTTGAGCCGCTTCGGCACCCGCTAGAGCTGTCCAGAGCGTGACCGAGAAAACCCACGCGGCGCATACCGTTCCGAAGGCAATGCCCAGGGCGACAGGGTGCAGCCGGGCCAGCTCCAGGGTTGCCGAGGACGGGAGACCTCCGCCATCGGCGCTCTTGATTCCCTGCGATAACGGGGCCGGATGCCGCATAGCGTCCATTATAGGCTGCGTCGCGCCCTTGTGTTCCGTGAAAAAGCCGGCGATTCTTCGAGTCCCTGGAGCCTTCGAGGTGAGTTTGCGGCTCGCCTGCAAGACTTCACGATCTTGAAGCCAACGCAGGGGCGCCGAGGCGCCGAGTATTTCGATCTCAGGACGCAAGTGGAAAGCGGCGCCGAGGCGCCGCACTCCAGATTGTCTGCCGGGGATTAGCCTGGAGACAACCCCTGGCGTTCCGTATAAAATCATGGTGCCGGCAGTGACTCGTGGAGACAGATATTGGCTGCAAATGACCGCCCATCCCTTTTTTCACGGCTGAAGTGGAGCGGCTACCTGGCGGCCCAGATGCGGGGTCAGCAGCGGCTGCCCTTCCGCTCGCCGGAAGAGCTGGAGCGGATCCAGAGGCGTCGCCTGCACGCCATGGTGACGCACGCATACCGAACGGTGCCGTATTATCGCGAGACGATGGACCGCCTCGGCCTGCGGCCGACGGATTTTCACGTCGTCGCGGACCTGGCGAGACTCCCGGTCATCGAACCCAGCGACCTCCAGACGGATGCGGAGCGGTTCCTTTCCTCCCGGCGTCCCCGGGATCATTACATCCTGCTCCGCACGGGCGGCAGCACGGGCGACCCACGGCCGGTTTATCACAGCCCGGAGGGGATTTTTCAGAACGCCGCCCACGGCGAACGCGAACGGTGCATCGTCTGGGCGCTGCTGGGCAAGCGTTTCGGCTACAAGGAAACGGTCATCGCCTCCCTCAACTGCACCGCCGCGAAACTGCAGGACTTCGTCCAGTCGCGCGGCCTCATGCCGGGCGGCCTGAGGATCCGTCGGCAGTATCTGTCGCTGTCGGACACGCCCCAGAAGAATGTCGCCCTGATCAACGAATTCAAACCCGACATCATCCACACGTACGGTTCCTACCTCGAGATCCTGTTCTCGTATCTGGCGGATTCCCGAGAAGGGTTCCACCGGCCCGTGACGGTCACCTACAGTTCCGACGGCCTGGACGAGTGGGCCCGACGCCTGATCCAGGACTCATTCGGACTCCCGGTCTTCAGCACCTATCAGGCTAACGAAGCGCTCAAGATCGGCTTCGAGTGCGAGCAGCACCTCGGACTTCACCTCAACGTCGATCTCTACCCGGTGCGTATCGTGGACGCTTCGGGCCGTGACGTCCCCGCCGGGCAGACGGGGGACCTGGTCGTGTCAAATCTGGTGAACAACGCCACGGTGCTCCTGAACTACAGGCTGGGCGACCTTGCTGCGATGCTCGGGAGGAGTTGTCCCTGCGGGCGGACGCTGCCGCTGCTGTCTTTCCCGCCGGGGAGGTGCGACGATCTCGTTGAGTTGCCCTCGGGCCGGATCATTCACCCGCAGGCGGCCCGGACGGTGTTCATGGCGGAAGGCGGCGTCCGGCAGTTCCAGATCGTTCAACGATCCCCCACGCGTTTCGACATCAAGATAGTCGTGGCGCCCGGCACCGATCATGCGGGTTTGCAGGACCGCGTCGCCCGGGAATTCGTCAACCGGTTCGGTGCCGAGGTGAGCACGGACATTCAGTTTGTGGACGCTATCGACCGCACCGCCGCCGGGAAGTTTCGCCCGGTGATATCGCTTCATCCCCGGTCATGCCACCCCGCGACGGCCGGAGTCCCCGGCGGCTGGGCAGGATCGTCGAGCCACGGCGGGCAGTCCTGCGACGGATTCCGGCGGGCTGTACTGGGATGGTGTCGCACGAGACTGGCAACGCGACGCCCGGCAGCAATTGTGGAGAAGATATTGCGACGCTCTGCACAGCGCACTGCTGGACCGCTGGCTCGGCCGGGAGCGTTTCCAGTCGGCACTAAAGACCGACCTGTTCGACGAGGCGGTTGCCGACGGGCTTTATCCCTTCCTCGCCTCCAGGGCGTCCGAGGTTACGGCGGTTGACGTCTCACCGGAAATCGCGACTGCCGCCGGCGGGAAATACCCTGCGCTGCGGGTCCACCGGGCCGACGTACGCCGCCTTCCTTTTGCCGACGCCTCGTTTGACCTGGTGGTGTCGGACTCGACACTGGACCACTTCGCTTCCCGCGAAGGCATCCTCGCGGCGCTGGGCGAGCTGTCACGGGCACTCCGCCCGGGGGGGCGCCTGGTGCTCACGATGGACAACCCCGCAAACCCGTTCGTGTGGCTTCGCAACCACATGCCTCTGCGCCTGCTCATGCGCTTGGGACTGGTCCCCTATTTCGTGGGGGCCACCGGCGGGCGACGATGGCTGGAGCGCAGCCTGCGGCAAGTCGGCCTGGCCGTCGTGCAATCGACCGCAATCATGCACTGTCCACGCGTCGTCGCGGTAGCCTCCGCCAGCCTGGCGGGCAACCGCGCCGACAACAGGAAGCAGGAGGCCTTCCTGCGCCGCCTGATGGCCTGGGAAAGGCTGGAGAGCTTCCCGACCCGCTACACCACAGGCCATTTCGTCGCGGTGCTCGCGGCAAAACCGGGGCCGGCTGGAGCGTAACCGATGGGGCTGACAAGCAGGAGAGAAGGCGATTGCACGCTCCACACCGCGTCGCGCGACGGCGAGGTTCTGGGCTATGTGGCCATCCACACCACGGTCGCGGGGCGTGCCTGCGGCGGACTGCGTATGATGCCCGACGTGAGCGAGTCGGAGATCTGCGGACTCGCGCGGGCGATGACGCTGAAATACGGCATCCTGGGATTGCCCCAGGGGGGCGCAAAGGCGGGCGTGCTGGGAGACCCAGACGCAGCCCAGGACGCCCGCCGCAGGCGCCTGGTGGAGTTCGGCCGGGTGATCGCCCCGTTGCTTCGCGGACGCCTGTTTGCGCCCTGCGCCGATATGGGAACCGACGCGCTCGACATGCGCCATATGCTCGGCGCCGTAGGCGTGCGCGTCGGGTTGCGCGAGCAGCGCAACAACTCCTCCGGACTGTATACCGCGATGTCGGTCCTCGCGGGAACGGTCCAGTCGGCCAGCCACGTCGGCCTGCGGCTCGAACAGTGTACGGCCGCCATAGAAGGGTTCGGCAAGGTCGGCGCACCCCTCGGGCGGCTGCTCGGCGAGCGCGGCGTGAAGATCGTGGCCGTCTCGACCTCGCGCGGCGCCCTGTACAACCCCGAGGGCCTCGAGGTGTCACGGCTGATCGAGCTTTCCGGACGCGTCGGCAGCCACGTCGTGGAGAGTTACCCGCACGCGGACCGCATCGACCGGCGCGCCCTGCTCGAACTGCCCGTGGACATCCTCTGCCCGTGCGCGCGCCACGACAGCATCGCCGCCGACAACGCCGCGCGCATTCGGGCGAGGATCATCTGCCCGGGTGCAAACAATCCCGTGACGCCGGAGGCGCACGAGACCCTCACGGCAAGAGGCGTGCTCTGTATGCCCGATTTTCTGACCAACTGCGGCGGAGTCCTCGGAGGGACCATGGAATTCGCGTCCATCGCCCCATCGAAGATCGCCGCCCTGATCGAGAGCTCGCTCGGCGCGGCCATCGCCGCAATCCTCAGGAAATCCGCCGGGAGCGGGCGCCCGCCCGGCCCGGTTGCGCGGGAACTCGCACTGCGGCGCTTCGAACAGGTGAAGCGGATCGGCGAGCACCCCGGCCTTGCCGGCCGTCTTCTTTCACTCGGACTGGTTCTGTACCGACAGGGGATCGTCCCCTCGTCGATCACCGCCCCGCTGGCCGAACGATATTTCCGGCGTCTGCTCGTGCCCCTGGCCGCCGGCGGAGTCCCCGAGCTGAACCTCGGTTCAGAAATACGCTGACGTTTCCAGGATGCGGATATACTCGGATGCTCGTGAATTCGACTGGTCACAGCCAAAGGTCGAGGGGCGCTTCGGCATCATGAGGAATACATCACCGTATTTGCTGCATGGTGTACTTACCGGGAGGTGCGGTCTTGATTGGGTATCTGCTCATCGGCGTGAACGTCCTGATCTCGATGCTCGCCTTCTCGTCCGGGAAGGGGGGCGTCTCGAATCGTTTCCTCTTTGTTCCGAGCGAGGTGGCCGCAGGGCGTAACATCGGCGGGATGATCCTTTCGAACTTCTCGCACGCGGACATGGGGCACCTGTTGTTCAACATGCTCTCGCTGTACTTCTTCGCACCCGTGGTCGAGTACGGGCTCGGGGGGTCGGGGCTGCTGACGATCTACTTCGTCTCGGGAATCTGCGCGGGCATCTTCATTTTCTATTTCCACCGCCGCAATCCCGCCTATCGCGCCCTCGGGGCAAGCGGCTCGGTGTCGGGCGTGATCTTCGCCTCGATCGTGCTCCAACCCTCGATGAGCCTCTATCTCTTCCTGGTGCCCGTCCCCATCCCCGGCCCGGTCTTTGCCGTGGGATACATCTTCCTCTCGACAATCCTGATGCGCCGTGGCGGGGGCGGTATCAGCCACGAGGCGCATATCGGAGGGGCGGTGGCGGGGTTCGTGCTAGCCGGGCTGCTCTATCCTCCCGGGTTCAATCCCCTTCTCGAGAGGATCGCGCACCTGTTCGGGGGATGAGGCGGAGGGCCGTCACTCGGGCAGCCATAGGGGAATCCCCATGAGGACTTTCGTCCCGACAGGAACGCCGTTGAGTCGGGCCGGCCGGAAGACCCACTTGGCCAGCGCGACCAGCACGGGTTCGTTCAGCAGGGGGTCGGGGCTGTCCTTCACGGACAACTGCTCCAGTTTCCCTTCGACGCTGATGATCCCGTAGACGATCACCATCCTGCGAAAATACCGGCGCACCACATCGGCAGGCAGGACAGGCGGCTCCTTGACGGCCGGGTACGGAAGGACGAGCCCCTGCTGACCGCCACCTGTCGCGCCGGCCGTTGTCGGGGCGGCGCCCGCCCCCTGCAGCACGGCGAATTCGAGAGTCCATGACGGGGCCGTGTCCGTCTCGCTCACCCTCATGTCCAGGTACGCCGTGTAAATCTGCTCGTGGGAAAACACGCCGGAGAATGGGAGCCCGCCACCGCTTGCCTCTGTCGAAACCACGGTCACACCGTACGACCCCTTCTGCAAGGGCCGAGGCGCGGGACGGATGCGCGAGGAAGCGCCCGCAGCCCGTCCGGTCGGCCCCACCCCGCCGACGACGGTGATCCCGGCGAAAGGTCCCCTGCCCGGGCCGGAACCCGCGCCCGATCCGGAGCCTGTGCCCGTGCCCGTCCCGGATCCTGTCCCCGTCCCGGATCCCGTGCCCGTGCCGGATCCTGTCCCCGTCCCGGATCCCGTGCCCGTGCCGGATCCCGTGCCCGCACCGGAACCTGCACCTGAGCCCGCACCTGCGCCTGATCCAGACCCCGAGCCGGTGCCCGTGCCCGGGCCTGTGCCGGTTCCGGAACCTGTGCCTGCACCGGGGCCGGTGCCCGTGCCGACCCCAGGGGGACTCTTCACCTGGGTGGTACCTGCGGCGTCGTTTGCGGCGGGAGACGTCGCCGAGCGGCTCCCGTTTTTGGAGCCGGGCTCGGTCTCAGACAGGTCGAGATTGGATTCGGGGGATATGACGAAACGTCCCCGCGCCTCGCCCATGGGCACTTCTACGGGCAGGTCGCGCACGGCAGGCATGGGAGTCAATGACAGGACGTTGCGCAGGTCGTTTCCTCGGCTGGGAAGAGGGGCCGCCTCCAGCGACTGGGGTTCTTTCGGCTTCTCGAATGTCGTCGCCGGAGGCTCGGCCTTGGGAGCGGGCCGCGCCGGTGCGGGGGCCGCGACCGGCTCGGGGGCCCGGGGTTGCGGGAGCAGGAGCTTGGGCACGTCGACGGGCAGGGGCGGCGCGATCGGCACAGGGGGCACGAGGGGTTCGGCCGGCGGCACCGGGGGTTGCACGGGCGCCGGTTCGGGCTGCACACTGGGCTGCTGTTCTGCAGGCTCGACTTTCGGCTCGTTAACAGCCGGTTCGGGGGGCTCGGGCTTGGGAGCGGGGCCGGCATCCGCCAACTGCACGAAGTTCGGGAGAGCCATCGGCGGCCGCAGTGTCGGCGGGTTCTCGAGCCCGGGCTGGAGCAGGGTCTGAACGGTGTTGGTCGCCTCCGGTACATCCGAGACGATGTGTTGTGGACCCGGGTAGCTCAGACCCTTGCGTCCCGGGGCCGGCGCGGCGAGTGCCCCGGCGCGGCCGGGAGGGGATCCGCCGGGGGGACCGCTGCGGCCGCCTTTCGATCCGCCTCCCGGGAATCCCATGCCCTGGCTGCCGCCCCCGAGCAGGGGCAAGTACATGATTTTGCTGGGATCGATGAAGACGATGTGCGGCCGCTCCACGGGTCGCGGGACTTCCGGCAGGGGAAGGATGCGCCACACCGGATTCAGCAGCATCGCGAGAAACACGAGCGCGTGTATGACGCAGGAGAGGACGATTCCCCGGCTGGGGAAATACAGCCGGCTCAGGTTCGTTGAGCTGAGGAAGAGGGATGCCGGATCGCCTGCTGGAACCGCTGCGCGCGCTCGATAAACCAATCGAAGTGTGGGCATTCTCTCCGTCTTCGACGACGACCTATGGGAACTCGCAACACTCTAAGCCGCTTTCCTCAATAACGCAAGATTCCGCTGTGCTTGCCGCGCTTCGAGATGCTGCGAGTCCCTGGAGCCTTCCGGGAAGAATGCTATCGCTCACCTCCGGGACTGTCGGCTCCCAGGTTTTCGGTGACCTCCCGGGACCCAGTCTCAAAGTTGCCGACGAAGGCGCTGCGCCTGTTCAGCAGCCGCCACCGCGACCCGAGCGACGCGCCCGAGTACTCGTTGGCAAGCGCAAAGACCGGCATGGAGTGGGAGAGTTGCCGCGCCAGCGGCGGATAGTACGTGACCTCGTTACCGCAGAAATGGTCCTTGTGCCCCAGCGAGCGGGTGCGAACGGAGACGACGTCGCCCGCCGCGAGGACCGCGGACCCGTGTTGGTCGCCCTCCCCGATCACCAGGGAGATGGGCGCCGCCTGCACCTCGACGACGTCTTCGAGCAGACGCCCGGCCATCGCTTTGGCAAACTCGACGAGCGCCAACTTCTGCGCGCCGGTGGCGTTTTCGTCCACGATGACGACGGCCCGCGCCGGGTACGGATCGTGATAGAGGTCGCCGAGCGTCGCGCCTGCGCGGGCGATCCCGACCACGCTCAGGCCACCGAGCGACACGCCGTTCCAGGTTCCGCGACGCACCCTCCACGCCACGATCGCCTGGTTGCCCTGGAGCCCGACCTCGCCGTTGGCGAAACAAGGCCCGGTGTAAACATCCGCACTGCGCGTTTCGAGATAATCGCCCTCGATCCCCGCGGCATAAGCGGCCGCAGAAAGCCACAACGACAGCGCTGGTATCAGCCCAAACCGGATTGCCGTCCTCATCTTTCCCTCCCCGAGTCGCCACCCGGCCCCGTTGCGGGATCGGGCGCGACGACCTGCACCCTTGATGACGCAATGATACCGTACGGGTTGCCCGGTGAGAAGCTTGCCCGACCGTCCACCATTGTGAGACGATGGACGCACACCGGATTCTGGCAGGTATTCGTCAACCCTCAGGGAGGGGTTCTTATGACTGGCATGTCGAGACGTGAGTTTGTGGAGAAGGCGGCAGTCGGTTCCGCCGCGGCTGGGTTTCTGACCTTGAATGCGGCGGAGCTTGGAGCCAATCCGCTGGGCATGCCGATTGGGGCGCAGATTTATCCGCTCAGTCCGTTGCTCAAGGACTTTCCCGCGTTCGTCAAAATGATGGCCGGACATCGGCGTGACGAGGCTCGAGCTGTGTTCGCCGATCGGATACGGCGGCTGACTTCGCCGTCCTCGCGAACGGGAAAGAAGTGAAGAAGATCCTGGCCGATCACGGCATGAAGGCGAGAGTTCCCACTTCAGCATGAAGGAGCTCCGGGAGAGCAGGACAAGAGCATCGAGTGGGCAAAGCAGGTCGGGATCACGCAGATGATCACGGCAAGCCTCGGTGACGGGAACGGCGGGAAGCAATCCCACGATGGACCAGGTGAAGAAAGCGGCGGACGAGTACAACAAGATCGCCGCGGTGGCCGCCAAGGCCGGCTATGCAGCAGGGCCTGCACAACGAGGGGTTCGAGCTGTCGATGGTCGACGGCAAGCGGACCTACGACATGCTGTTCGATCTGCTCGATCCGAAGCTGGTCAAGTTCCAGTTTCAGATGTCGACGATCACGGCAGGCTTCGTCGGCGCCGAGTATTTCGCGAAGTACCCGGGCCGCTTCATCTCGATGCACGTGCAGGACGTGGACATGAATGCCCCGGTCCCGCCGCCGCCGCCGAGGCGGAGCGCGGCCGGGCGGGTCGGACGCGGCGGGACGACGCCCGCAGGTTGCGGTCGGGACAGGGCACCATCGACTGGGTCAAGACCTTCAAGGCGGCAAAGAAGGCGGGGTCAAGAACTACTTCGTCGAGCAGAACTGGGAGCTCACGCAGAAGAGCGTCGCGTATCTCAAGACCCTCAAGGTCTGATCGCCCAGAGGACCGACCAAGCCATTCGCCGGGGACGCGGCGGGCCGGTGCAGCCCGCCGCGTCAGCGGACCTGCTGCACCGTCACGGTGCGGCTCTCCGGTTCGGCGCGGGCGACGACGTGCTGGTGCTCCGCGATCGAGACCGTCGACGACAACTCCCGCCCGGCGTACTTCCCTGAACTCCACCGGAACACGACACGGTGATCGCCGGCGGCAAGCTGCGGTATCCGCGCAGGGTAAGGGCCGTCGAGCCGGGTGCCGTCCAACACGATTTCACAACCGTCGAATGCATCGTCGGGCACCTCGAGGTAGGCGCTCCCAATCCCCAGCTCGGCCCGAGGCAGTTCGACCGCAACCGGACGGAGGGCGGCGCTTTCGGCAACCTGGATGGGGGCCGCAGGATCCAGCCGCCGGGCCGGGCCGGATCGCTGCCCGGCGAGCTGGCTCCGGATGGACAGTGCGGCGGCATTGGCGGGATCGACCTCCAGTACCCGGCGGAGCTTCGCGTCGCTCTCCGGAAACTTGCGCTGCGCCCGCAGCGACTGAGCCTCGAGCAGCAAGACCTCGACCTTCCTGCGGCTGCTTTGCCCGTCCGCTTCGTCGAGGATTTTCCTGGCCTGGGGATTTTCAGGGTAGGATCCCAGGACGCGCCTGGCGATCTCCGCCGCCTTATCGAGCTGTCCCCGGTCGAGTTCGGACTTGGCCTGAGTCACCGCCGCTTCGAGTGCCCGGCGGGCCGTATCGGGCCGGCTCAACACGACCAACGCGGTGACCCCGAGGGCCAACAGGAGAGCGACCGGAACTCCCAGCCGCAGTGCCGGGTGCAAACTGGTACGCGGCAACAGGACGGTCGACTCCAACCCCGGGGGTGGTTCGGGCGGCGGCACTGATCCGGCATTGATTCTCGGGGGCCGCGCCGCCATCCCTCCGGCAACGCAGTCGTCGATGAACTTCTTTCTTTGCGCCTCGATCTGATCGAGGAGACTCCGCGGGGCCGAGCCGCCGTCGAGCTGCAGCGCCTGCTGCGCAAACCGTTCCGCCCGGGCGAAATCGTTGCTGCCCAGCGCCTGCCGGCCGAGACCCACGAGCCGGCCCACCTCGCCCGACGCCGAGGGAGTCGGCGGCGGGGCAAGGGCCGGACCGCTCGAGCGCTGCACCGGCATCGCCGCCGTCGCCTCTGCCTGCGCCGCGGGCGTGGAGAGGCGCGCGGGCCGACCCTCTCGCAGCGGCTCGGCAGGACGCTGCGGGTCGCGCAATAGCGCGCGGCAAGCGCCGCCCAAATCGGCCATGGCCGCGTAACGGCGGCCCGGATCCTTGACGAGGGCAAGACCTACAACCGGCCAGAGGCCGGCGGGCGCATCCGGAAGATGCCGGCCGAAGTCGCAGGGCTCGCCAAACAGGATCCGGTCGAGCGTCTTCTGCAGCGTCTTCTCGCGGAACGGGTGAGTGTAGGTGAGGAGTTCGTACATCACGATGCCCAGCGAAAAGATGTCGCTCCGGGCGTCGCACTTCAGCCCGCGGATCTGTTCCGGCGACATGTACAGGGGGGTCCCGAGCCGGACGCCGGATTCCGTGAGGTTCGAGGCGGGGATGTGGGCTATGCCGAAGTCCAGGATCTTGGCGTTCCCGGACGCGCCGACGTGAATGTTGCCGGGTTTCAGGTCGCGGTGGAGGATTCCGTTGTCGTGAGCGTGAGCCATCCCCTCCGCGACCTGGGCGATGATCGAGAGCTTCCGCTCGAGCGCCATCGGGGTCTTTTCCTCGATGATCTTCTTCAGGTCCTTGCCCTCCAGCAGCTCCATCGCGATGTACGCCGTCTCGCCTTCCTCGCCCATGTCGTAAACGCCGACGATGTTCGGGTGCTGCAGCCGCGCGGCGGATTTCGCCTCGCGGTAGAACCTCAGTTGCAGCTCGGGATCCCGGCCGCGTTGGGCCGCAATCGTCTTGATCGCGACGTGCCGCTCCAGCACCTCGTCGTACGCGGCGTAGACGGCCCCCATGGACCCGCCACCGATCTTCTCTCTCAGCGTGTACTTTCCCAGTCTGGTCTTCATGCGTGCCATCCCACACCGCGAGTATGCGGACGCCGTCCGCAGCCCATGTCGTCGAAAATATCCGTACGAGGAAATCCACCCAACCCGTTAATGTCTTAAATATGCACCTCGGGATCGGGCAGATGCAAACACGAATCTTCGGATTGCTGTTCGCTGCATGGAATCGCGCGAATGCCGGGCGCAGCGGCCTTCCCGGTCCCGCTGCGGCCGCAATCGACCGCACAATGGAGGTGAAAGTAGCAGCAGAAAAGCGGGGTGGGACGCGGATAAACGCTGGCAGAGCGAATCGTCAGTTCTGATCCGCGTTTCTCCGCGTGCATCCGCGTACCGCACCGGTCGTCTGGTGCATCCCCATGCCGGCCCGGATGCCGCCGCAGGGCCTTCCCGAGCGATTGGGCCTCTTGAATTTGGTTGCGGTAATTGAGTATTTTCTAGATGTTGTGTCTCCCCCTCGCTCATCTTATGCCAGCTCCTGTCGAGCATCGATCGCATGAGAAGGGCGTTTTGACGCCGAAGCTCTTGTCTTTGTCGAACCAGGGAGGTAGAAAATGCTGCCAGGCAAGTCCGCGGCAGTTGTATCCGTCGTGCTCTGTATGGCCGTGCTTGCAGTGCCGGTCGTGCTTTACCCGGATGACAACTCTCCAATCGAAGTCGGCTACGCCGTGGTCACCCCGACCTCAGCCAACACTTCGGGTCTCGTCGTGTTCGAGACCTTTGGCCAGAAGCGAGGGAACGACACGACGCAGGCCGGTGTCATACCATCGGAGTTGACAACGGATGCGGTGGTTTTCGTCAACGCCAGCGGGAGGCTGTCCCGAAACCTGGGGGTGGCCATCGCCAACCCTGGCGCCATCGACGCCACCGTGAGGCTCACGCTTCGCGATCAGAGCGGTGCCGTCCTCGCCACAAGAGACATCACCGTGGCGGATAAGAACCAGAGAGCTCGATTCGTGACCGAGTTGTTCTCGGGGCAGCCCGATGTCCCCCAAGACTTCGAGGGTACTCTGCTCATTCACTCGTCAGTCCCGGTTGCCGTGATTGGACTGCGCTTCCGCGGCGATAATTTCAGCACGATTCCGACCACGAACCTTTCAGCGCCTGTCCCGCTGCCTGAAGTCGCTCCGGGAGTCGGTGGCGCAAGCGCAGTGATATTGCCTCATTTCGCAACCGGCGGCGGCTGGGCGTCGGAAATCGTTCTGGCCAACACGGGGGCTGCACCCCTGACCGTGAGGGTGGACGTATTCCGGCAGAGCGGTTCACCGTTGACGGTCAGCCTGAATGGTCAAACCCAAAGCAGTTTTCAGGATCTGACGATTCCCGCAGGCGGCGTGATTACGCTGGCCCCGCGGGACAACCAGGGCGATTCGGTTTTCTAGACCTCCTGCGTGGGAAGCAGGGCGGCTGGGTTCGGTCGGCCGTTGCTCCCGCCTGCGCGCACCGGGTAGGATTCCTGCTCCTCTCCGCGGAACCGCGTGGGGCACTCCGCTGTGACAGTCACGATGCCATGCGCGCACACAAATATGGACAGCAGGAGCGAAGCAGTGCAGAATCGGGTGCCAAAACCGCGGAGGAATGGCCGAGTGGTTGAAGGCGGCGGTCTTGAAAACCGTTAGGGGGGTAACCCCCTCGTGGGTTCGAATCCTACTTCCTCCGCCACCACCTCTAGAATAAACATCTTGCATCCATTACTAGCCACAAATTTTCAAAAATGCTTGCGCTGCAACTCCGTGCCCGGGTAAACGCGTACGCCCAAAGAAACTCCGGCGCTATCCGGTCCAGCCCGTCTGACGAGCTCCACCGTTTGCCCAATGCTCTCGCTCGTCTCGCCCGGTGAGCCCAGCAACAGGTCGAGCATGGCCACGATCCCTTGTTCCTTTGCCCAGTGTGTCGCATTAAGGATATCAGCCGGGCTCGGCGCAACAGGCGGCTGCATACGGTTTGTATTTATCAGTGCTGTCCGCATAGGCGATTAGGCGGCCTGGGACGTCGGCCCGACGATGCTGTCCTCGGGGTCACGAGTTTGGCTCACCCTCGGCCTGGAACGTATCACGAAGCTCCTGCCTCGACCGCGGCGACGCCAGTATCGTGCTGCACAACGCCGTCCTTCAACAGGATCCTGCGGCTTGCCATGTTCATGATGCTGGCGTCATGCGTGGAGAATATGAAAGTGACGCCGTTCTGTTGGTTAATGCGCTGCATGAGCTGAATGATCGCAGTTCCTGTTTCAGAATCCAGGTTCGCGGTCGGCTCGTCCGCCAGCACTATAAGAGGATCGGTAACCAGCGCGCGCGCAATCGCCACGCGCTGGCGCTGCCCGCCGCTCAGCTGATCCGGCTGGTGCTTCTGCTGCGGTTCCAGATCCACCGCGCACAGCATCTGCTTGACCCGGCGGGCCCGCTCCGCCGGCGGGCACCGTTTCAGTATCAACGGGAACTCGACGTTCTCATAGACGTTGAGCACTGGGATGAGGTTGAAATTCTGGAAAATGAATCCGAGTGTATCCCTCCGGAGTGCGGTGGCCTTTTGATCGTCCAGATTGCTGACGGGCTGTCCGTGCACGTATACCTCCCCGGTGGTCGGCACGTCCAGGCAGCCTATCAGGTTGAGCATCGTGGTTTTTCCCGACCCAGAAGGCCCTACCACGGCAACAAACTCGCTCTTAGCGATGCGCAGATTGACATGTTTCAGGGCAGCAACGACAGTTTCACCGAGCTGGTAGGTCTTCCCCGCACCTACAAACTGCACCACCGGCTCCGTCATAGCGATCTCCCTCGGGGGATTCACATGTAGTATTTCAACCTTACGGTCACCGAGGACCGCAGTGGCAAAAGCCCGAATTCACCCCTCCCCCCACTGAAGTTCAGGAACAGGTCCGTACCGAATTCCAGGTGATCGCCGATCAGCCACGTAACAGCTGGCTGCAGGTATCCCGAACCGTCATCAAGGCAGACCAGGGACCGGGCGCCCCAGCTGAAGTCGTGCTTTTGCCGGTGGTAATATGCCGCGTATGCATAATTCCGGCGCAAAGTTCCCGGTCCGTATGCGCTCGCTAGCGCATCAGCCGGCTGAAGGGCCCCGGAATCCGAGTCGGACAATGCGCGCACCACATCGAACTCGGCTCCCGCCAACCCAGAGTCGTCGTGATAGTACTCGAGCGAAAACAGCCCCTTACCCAAAACCGACCTGTTGGCGCCCACGACGAACTTGCCGGTCAGGTCGTGCTGCCTCCTCTCGACGGTGGGGATTTCGCCCAAAACGGCTGGGTACGTCCGGGGGTTGTTCCAAACCAGTCCACCCTCTCCGTGCATGGTCCAGCCGCCTAGATTTCTTCTCACCGCTACTCCCAGGGTGCGCTCCCGCCGAGCGCTCCAAAAACCGTTGATATACGCTTCGGTACCGCCCCAGTACGAGTCCATCTGGATGCCTGCGTAGGTGTCCCCCGAGTCCCGGACCGCCACAAACTTCGGCGCCACCCTCCCGAGCCGCCGCGAAACCACCAGCATGGGAACACCCGCCGCGAGGTAATCGGGACGCGACAGGTCGGTCTTGGGCTGTGCCGGGAACGTGGGGTTCCAATAATAAGAATACTGATCCGCATACCGCTCTACGCCGCCGGATACTCCCCACGTCCCCGGCAATTCCAGGCTCACGAACCCCTCGTCGAACCGGAGAGCATTGACGCGATCGCCGGCCAGGATTCCGTATGTCTGCAAGGTTCCACTCAGCCTGGCCGATCCGAGCGTTGCTGAACCCTTGCCCCGCAGTACCAGGAATGACTCCCAGCCGGGGACATCCTCATGGTTCGCGTTCTCTGTTGCATTGTTCAGCCTGCCGATCAGCTCGGCGCTGCCCGACAAGTCCTGGAATGCCCATGCGCCCATCCCCGCCCCCAGGGCCCAGACGCAACCGAGATTGATGAGGAAACGGCCCAGCTTGACCATGTTACTTCCTGATGCTCTCGACCGAGAAAATCCCTGGCGCCAGTTTCGCTTCTTTCATGCTTTCAATCGTGATCACGGTGAAGTCATTGTCCACCGACGCATCGCGCATCTCTATGCGGGATGCCCGCAAACGCCCCGCCAAATGCTTCCGCTCGCTGAACACGCATGTCTTCAGCAGCATTCCAGAACGGGCGAAGTAGTCGAATTGCAGGGGGATGTAGGTCTCGCTTTCGACCATCATGCGGATCGAGTGATAGGTGACCCGCGGCGATTTCGCTGCGCAGCGCAGGACGTAGTGGCGCACGCCGTCATTCTCGACAGTTTTCTCGATTCCGACCTCGTAGTCGTCGCTGTATTCGGTGTCCATCAAGTCGTTGTTGGCGAAGGTGGAGTCCATGAAGGCCTCTTTGGACGACACTCGGATCGCGTTGGGCAGCCCCGGAATGGAGATCCAGACATTCCGGTCCTTGAAGAGGTAGTTCTTCCCGACCTCCGTGGGAGGCGACAGGAGGGCTACTATGCTGCCTATCCGTTTTGTCGCCTGCACGTGTATCCTGAAACTCCGTCCCCTCCCTTTCGGCGGATGGTCGACGAGTGTCATGTCCATCACGAGGGAACCGGGGAACATCGCTTCATCGAGTTCGCGGAGGACCTCCGGGCCTGTCATCGCAGTGCTGCGGGCCTGCCCGGAGCCGTCAGGCAGACTCGTAGCTATCCAAAGCAGGACGATGCCGACGGTGATGAGCATGCTTGCATGTTTCATACCATCAGTCTCCGTGCAGGATTTCCACGATATTCACACCACGGGCGCGGATCGCGGCGCGCAATCCACCCAGCCACCCCGAAACCGCGCCCAGAACAAGGCAGCCCGCGTACTCGATGGGCCGGCTGATCGTGTAAAAGCGGGGGCTGACCGGGATTGATGACAACTCCCCGACGTCCGTTGGGATGCCGTAGATGCCAAAGTACCAGCAAAACAGTGCACCCACGACGCAGCCCGCGACCGAGCCCAGCACGCCAATGAGGATTGACTCAGTCGAAACAAGCCCCAGGAGCATGTTTTTGGACATGCCGAGCGCGCGCATCGTGCCGAACTCGCGCATCCGCTCGAACACGGTCATGGACATGGAGTTGTTCATGATGAAGATCGAGATCAGCAGGAGGATTCCAAAAAAGAAGGCGAGGAAACGCGTGTCGATGAAAATGTCGGCCACCAGGGCGGTCTCGTAATGGCGCCAGTCGAAAAGCTCCAGTTGTTTCATGGCCGGCTCGCCGAGCTGGCGCTGCAAGTCGCGCAGCAGCGCTGCCGCATCATTCTCCCGGGCGGCCATGATGGCGATCTCCGTCGACTTGGAACCCATCTCCAGCAAGTCGCGGCCGAAAGCGATGGGGAGAAAAATGACGGTTTGGTCGAGCGAGTTGAACGGCGGCCGCACGATGCCGAGGACAGCGGCGTCCACGAGGTTCGGCACGTCGTAAAACGTCCGCGCCTTCAAACGCACGGAATCACCGACCTTGGCGTGGAGGTCTCTCGCGAGGCGTTCCGTGATCAGGATCCCGGCGTCGTTCTCCTCCAGGTATCGCCCCTGCTCGATGCACTCGGGAAGCAGGGAGACGGCCTTTTCCCTTTCCGGGGAGAAGGCCACTGCCGTCGTGTGCAGCACCTCTTCGCCTCTGGACATGTAACAGAAGAAGCGGATCCGCTCGGATGCCATGCGCACCCGCGGATCGGAACGTACGATGCTTTCGACGCGGCCTGCCTCGGGAACGGCCAGCGTCACCGGGAGCTTACGCGCGATCGTGTCATATCCCTTTGCATGGATCTGCAGGTGCGCAGTCCGATACCGTGTCGCTTTCGTCACTCCGTCCACGATCCGGAACCGGTACACGCCGACGAAGAAAACGATCATGGACAGGCAGACAATAAAGGCGGCCATGTCCAGCAGTGTCCGTCTGGGATTCCGCAGCACATTACGGTACGCCAGCCACAGCAACTCCATACGACACCGTTCAACTATTTGAAAGTGAGGGCTTTCAGCGGCTGCATCTTCCCTGCCAGATGCGCCGGGTAAAAGGCTCCCAGAAGCGACACCAGGATACCGACACAGAAACAGAAGACAGCGATCTGTCCCGAAAAGGTGGGGTAGATGATCCGGGCGATGCCATCGAGTTCCGGGCCCATGTCGATCCCGCGAATCGCCACGATGCGGATTGCCACGGCACCGAGTGCCACACCCAGAAGCGACCCGATCAAGCCCACCAGTCCCGTCTCAGTCATTACCATCGCCATCAGCGCCTTCCGCGACATGCCGATCGAGCGCATCGTCCCCAGGATACGAATCCGCTCGAACACCGAAATCAGGTGCGTGTTGACGATGCCGAAGGTGATCACAGCGACGATGATCGAAAACAGGATGACGATGACGGTGTTGACCCAGACAAGCCCCACGGCAACCTCCGCGTAAATGCTTTTCCACGGATGCGCCCGGAGGCCTGCGCGGGAAAAAGAGGCGTTGAATGCAGCGACCATCGTGCCCGTCGACTCCGGGTCCTTCAGGCGGACCAGGATCGAACTGGACGCACCCTGGACCTGGAGGAGAGTGCGGACCAATTCGATGCTCGCCAGGACGAGAAACTCGTTCTCGTCGGTCTTGTCCGTCTCGAAGATCCCTGCTACCGAGGCCTCTACTGCGTTGACGCCGCCGTTGCTGTTGTAAGCCATGAGGGTTAGCCGCGTTCCCGGATTGAGTTTGAGGTATGCCGCTGTAGGTTTGCCCAGCAGGATTTCGCCGGGCGCGTCCGGGAACCGGCCCAAGACCAGGGCCTGCCTGTACCGGGTGTTCCACCTCAGGTCGCGGGTGTCCACTCCACGGATCAGAGCATCAGCTGATTGATCGGGACCCAGGATCATGCCGCCGCATACTAGCTCCTCCGTCGCTGCGTCCACCCATGGGTTTGCCCGTACGGACCGGAGCGCCGCCTGGGGATCCTCCACAAGCAGGCTGACGGGAAGAGTCGAGGCCTGCTCGAGATAGCCCTGCCGCTGGATGCAGATGTGTCCGATCGTGTCGAAGGCCAACGCCAGGAACATCTGCTTCATCCCGAGGAGAAAGCCCAAGGCAAAGGTCAAAACCGCGATGCTCAGGGCCACCGCGCTCAGCACGGCGACGGAGCGATGCCTGTCTTTGACGGCGTGACGAGCCGCCACCTTCAAAACCGTTCCGCCTCCCATCGACTCACCGCGCGCCTTTCGATGACGTCAACTTTCCTTCGAGTTCCGGCAGCAACCTGTTCGGTTTTCCATCCATCTCGTCGAAGAGATCGAATTCATAAAACGGGACCTTGATCCTGCGCCGGTTGAGCTGGCGGCTGAGGAATCCTATGAAGATCCCGGGGCCCGGCCTGGATACCTTCCGCAGCACCTCGTTCTGCTCGTCCGCGGTAACCTTGTCGATTTCCACCTTGGAGCTCCACTCGAAGTACTCGCGCAGATCCGGGTGAGAGGTCACCGCACATGTCGGCGAACCGCGGATCCCGACTATCCCGACGACGTTCATGCCTTCCCTCAGGTAGTCGGCAATCTCCCTGGCGGTGTATCTGGCAACCCAGCGCATCCTCCAGTTCAGGACGAAGAGATACAGCGGCATCAAGAACGCGAACACGGCATGGACGATCTTGCATCTGCCCATTCCGTGAAACTGGTACACGTGCTTTTTATAGATGCCGCCCCAGGCCACCCTCTCGGGGCAGATCATCTGGATGACACCGCAGTCCGTCCTCGCGACAAGAAGGCGGAGGATCTCGGGATTCACTCCCTTTGCGAATGCGCCGCCCATGTAACGCGTGTTAGCGTTGAGCAGACAGTGAGACAGGAAGAGCACCCGGTTGCCGCGCCGGTCGCTCAGCCGCTCACGCAGGGTGCACATTGTTCTTGGAAACAGCGTTTTCATGACACTCCAGCGGGTTGCGCCAGCGGCATGCGACCGCGTAGTCCATGCAGCGCCGGAACATCTCGTAGTCGACTTCCGGGCAGCGCACGACGCTGTCGGCTTCCAGGATCGCGTCCGCCCGGGCAGTATCGAACTGCCGGCTATCGCTCATGTAGGGCAGGTAGACCCGACAGAAGTTCTCGTAACGCCGTTCCAGCGCGGTCTTGGGCGCGGCCGGGAACACCTCGGCCGTGCAGACACGGCTTCCTTTCAGACCGAGATAGTGCTGGCCCCAGGCGACCAGTGTCTCCAGGGTACAGGGATGCTTGTTGACAAGGTGGTACATGCCGGAATCGGCCGCACGGGTCATGATGGCGCGAAAAGCCTCCACGACGAAGTCGATCGGGACAAGGTTGATGACCCCGCCGGTGTCAGTTCCCGTGTCGAACCGGATAGGGACTTCAAGAGTCCCGTCGGGCTCCTGCCGGATACCGAGCCTCGAGGCAAGCCGCCCCTGGTTTTCGGCAAAATCCTTGCGGAATTCGTTCGCGAGGTACTCTGCCACCTTGACCGGGTAGTACATGGCGTTGAAAAGCAGCGTCCTGCCGCGTTTGGAGTCGCCGATGATGACGGAGGGCCGGTAAATGGACAGGCGGATGCCGGAACCTTCACAGGCGTCAATCAGAAGCTTTTCAGCTTTGTTCTTTGATGCTTCGTAGGCGTTGTGAAAACCTTCCGGTTCCCGCCATGACTCGAGGCACAGGCCCACTACCTTCCCGACACAATATGCCGTGCTGAGGTAGTGAATGACCGAGCAACAGCCGGCCTGCGCCAGCTCGAGGACCCGTCGCGTCCCTCCAACGTTGATTTCGTACGTCGTCTCTTTGTCTTTCTCCTGGAAGCTGGTGTAAGACCCGCAGTGCACAATCTCGTCGACCTGGCGCGCGAGATCGAGGAAATCAGCCGGTGCGCATCCCAGTCTCTCCCTGCTCAGCTCGCCCTCAACGATCTGAAGCTCGGGACCGGACTCAATGCCGTGCCACTCAAGGACTCTCCGGACCCGCTCCCGGGCGCTGTGTTCCTTCCCCGCACGTGCCAGCACAACAACGCGGTACCCGTCGCGGAGTAACGACGCTGCGACATGGCTGCCCACAAATCCGGTCGCGCCGGTCAGGAAAACCACAGCAGAGCGGTTCTGGCGCGCTCTCTGGATCTCCGAAACAGATGCCCTCATCACCATACAAGAAACCAGATCTCTGATGGCGTCTGACAGCGCATCCGAGCGCTGTCAGAGCGGCATAGAACATCGGGCGGACGCCCCGGAGCAGTTATCCGCCCGCACAGAGCTCGCTGTCATTCCCTTCGTAGCAGCCAAAGAGATACGTCTCCGGGCGCGACATCCCCTGCATCAAGATCCACTCGCCCGAACAGACGAACCCGGGCCTCGCTGAAAGCTGGGCAACCAGTTCCGCCGATTCCTTCATCGCCTCGCGCATCGCCTCGACATGCGCCGGGTTCGTCTGGTCAAAGTAATAGTCGTACTCCATCAGCCCACGGGTCCCTTCCTCCAGCGGCACCAGGTAGCCGAACCCGTGTCTGAGGCCGTGTCGTTCGCCGACCTCGCCGAGCCTGTCGCATGCCTGGATGATCGAGCGCGGATCCTCGAGCGCATAGTAGAGCACCCGCGAGATAAACTGCTCTCCCCTCCCCATCCGGGCGGGCAGGATGCGAAAGCTGTTCAACCATAGCGGGTCCGACCGTTCGGGGTTGCGGCGCAAAGCAGTGAAGAAGTCCCGCATGTCCTCGTGCACATCCTCGTCCACTATGGAAGCGCTCGAGCGCAGGGATATCTCCAGCAGGGGCCGCATGTCGGGCGCAAAGATCTCACGGTAGTCACCCTGCGCCCCCTCCTCGCCCATGATCAGCTGGAACCCCGGCTCTCGGTGCAGCATCGATAGGCCCCGGAGCATGAGCGAGGCAAGTTCTGCGTCGAGCACTGGGGACGCGAAGTTCCCGATCGAGGCGAGTGATCCGCGGTCCCCGAGCACCACCACAAAGGCCTGAATGCCGAGACACCTTACGAGGGTGTCCGCGACCTGCGTTACGGTCTGGGAGCTCGAGGCGGCGAAGATGGAAAGATAAAGGCTGCCGATCACCCCCAGGCCGACGCCGATCCTTCGCCGAGCGATGTTACGCGCCAGCGAAATGGCCTCTTCGATGCTGCCGCACGGCACGAGCGCGCTGCTCTCGTCCGGACCGATGGCGTGCAGCCGAAGCTGCAGCCCCGTGCAGATCCCGAGCGGTCTTACCTGCCGTCCTTTTCGGAAGAAGAACGGGTTCGGCGACCCATCTCCGCTTAAGCGGTAGATCTCGCCCGCAGGGCTGACGAATTCGGCGTCAATGTAATGGTTGGCTCCGATCCCATACCCGTAGGAGAAGAAAGAATGCATGTTCGTATGAATCACATTGGCGCACACCGATGCCGCGGGTTCGGCTACGTTGGCCCTCATTCCGTGATGCGACGCGGCCTTCTGCAGATCAAACGCCGAGACGCCGGGCCCCACCCAGACACACCACCTTGCATCATCGATGCGGATTGCGTCCATGCGGCCGAGGTCGATTACGAGCCCGGGCGTCAGGGCGCCAGCAAGGCTCGTCGCCGCACCGCGGGCCAGGTACGGCAATCCACGGCGAGTGCACAGCTTCACGAGCTCCGCCACCTCGTGCGAGGACGACGGAAGGGCAACGTACTGGGGGCGGATTTCGTCGCAAAGCGGAGACCTCGCCCGCGCATAGCTCGCCGTGATTGCCGGATCCGAACTGCACCACTTCGGGCCGACAATAGCCGCGATCTCGTCAATCACGGGATCCCGGATCGGTTCCACCGCGCTGTGCCGGACCGACGCGACATGAGACGCGAACGCGTCGAATATTCTGGATGTCCGGAGGCCGGCGACGAAATAGCACTGTTTGTCGCAGATACCGCACTTCCGGCACGACAGCGCGACCTCAACAAGCATCGGCGTCAACGGGACGAGCCCCCGTCGGTAGGCGCTGATCACCTGCATTCTTCCCTGTGGATAGAACGCCGCGAAACGTCGCTGCAATGCTACAGGACAGGTGCCGGTGTCCAGGAAATCGATACGGCACATCCCGTAGCCGGAACAGCGGTCCGCTTCGGCGGTGTCCTCCAGGAATCGCGAACTTTTTTGGATTTCAGCATCCATCGACGATCTCCGCACCTCACCGGGGCCCTTGCCGCTGTTTCGATAATTCCTGCACGGACGCCGACAGAACGGAAGCAAATCGCAGGATATCTACGATATTCCCGGAGGTATGGATCAGGCCGCTCAACTTACCCGCAAGAGGCGTGATCTGACGGCGGGCGAGAAGATCCAACGTTTCCTCGCTCAGCCGGAACGAGATGTCAGGCGGGAGGGCACACGAATCGCACACGACAGCATTCCCGTCAGCCACCTGCACGGAGAAAACGGACTCGCCGACGGTCAGGCCGACGTTCCTGTTCCACCCTCGAAGCATGCGCCCGACCTGCGCACTTGCCTTGCCTGCGTCGATAATGGCCTGAATCTGCTCCAGTGCGCCCATGAACTCTCCCTTGGCCGCGGGTTTTATTCAATGGCTCGAGAGCCTTTCTGGGGGAAGGTAACGAGACAGATCCGTCTGTTCCATCCAGGCAGTCTCCGACCGGATCAGGCGGTGGGCATGTCCTTGCTTCCTGGTTGCGTCGATGCCCATCTTCACGGAGAAATCCCCGACCCGGGCGGCGTCGGTCAATTCGCCCGTGGCCTCGAGAACCATCACATCTCGGAGCGCAACAACCCTCGTGTCGGTCGCCCACTGCACATCGAACGGGTCGTAGACGTCGATGTCGTCGTCCACCACCACCACCCTTTTTAACCTGGCGGAGAAGGCAAACAACGCCCGCAGGATGTCGTAAGGCTCGCTCGCACTCTGCTTGTAGATAGACACGGCCAGCCCGGTCCCGGGCACCCCGGGGCAGCATGAATAGATCCTTGATGTTGGGAGATATCGATCCCAGGAACGCGCGTGTTTTCGCGAGCTCCGTCATCCCAAGGGGCATGATGAGCGACATCATTTCGAAAGAGGTGCAGACCAGGCTGTGGAACATAGGGTCCTCCCGAGTCCGCACAGCCTTGATTTCGACCGGGAAGCTTTCGGTGGCTTGGCTGGCCACGAGGTCGTACTCGGTAAACGGGCCTTCCCGTACCCGCTCCTCGGGGTGGAGCACTCCCTCGAGCAGGTACTCGGCGTCTGCAGGCACGGGGAGGTCAACGGTCTCAGCCTGCGCGAGCCTGAACGGCGATTGCGTGAGCCCGCCGGCGACGCAATACTCGCTCTGGCCGAACGGTACGCTCATGGTGGCGGCCCACAGCATCTCGGGTGCGACACCTACCGCGATGGCAATGGGCAGGGATCTGCCTTTCCGGGCCGCACGGTGAATTATGGCTAGCAGGTCGCGTTTGGCGTTCACCATCATCACCATCCGCTGCCGGTCCAAGACCTGAATGCGGTAGATCCCGGCGTTTACATAGTTGTTTTCGGGATCGCGGGCCACGGTCACAGCCGCGGTTAGGTAAGGTCCCGCATCCTCCCGGAAGTACCATGGGGCCGGGACCTGGCGCGTCAGGTCCACGTCGCAACCCATATGCGAGACGGGCCACGCGCCCTCGCAATGGACGGGATCGACAGGGTGAGCCAGGGCGTGCAGGACGGATTTTTCCACGTCCCGGTATATCGACAGGTACATTTCGTTGGAAGACCACAGCGGATAGACGATACCAGGCTTGCGCAGCCCGGAGTAAAAGCTCAGGAATTCCGGCTGCAGGGGAACCGTTGGGAGTATCCCCGTCCGGAGCGGGGTCAGGAAAATGTTCCCCACGATGCGCCCGGGATACCCGCGCAGCCTTTCGAAAAGGACGCTCTGCAGGTGTTTCTTCTCGATCTGCCACTGGAGGGCCGCGAGTTCATGACGGGTATCGACGCACGTGTCTACCCGCACCAGATGGCCGAAATCGTCCAGTTCCTGAATGTACTCTCTCAGTTCCGGCACCGGGCCCCCGATTGATCGCCCTACGCTTCAGCCGAGCGCTGCTGGTTGATCCTCCCGAACACGTAGTCGGCGATGTCCTTGACTGTCCTGGCAGCCTTCTCGAGGTCCTGCGGGATCTCGATATCGAAGTTCTCTTCGATTTGCCACACGATTTCGACAGCCGACAGTGAGGTGGCGTCCAGGTCCTCACGAAGCCGCGAGTCCGGTTTGATCTCGGCGGGGTCAGTCTCAAGGTTCTCCGCGATGATCTCGATGATTTTGCGTTGAACGTCATCGTATGTCATGACACCTCCACTCTCTTCAACACGAGGCAAGCGTTACAGCTGCCGAACCCGAAGGAATTTGAAAGGGCCGCCCCCACCGGTGTGCGCCGCGCCGCATTCGGCACATAATCGAGATCGCAATCCGGGTCTCTGCATTCGTAGTTGATTGTGGGGGGGATGATTCCCCGGTCCAGAACCAGCGCGGTGACAAGCGCCTCGATGGCTCCCGCGGCCCCGATCGTGTGCCCGATCATCGACTTAGTGGACGAAATCGGCACCTGGTACGCCCGGTCGCCGAAGACCTCCTTGATCGCCAGCGTTTCTGCCGCGTCGTTCAGAGTCGTTGAGGTCCCGTGCGCGTTGATGTAACCGACGTCCTCCAGCACAAGCCCGGCATCGCGGATGGCTCCGCGGATGACGCGTGCCGCATCCTTGCCGTCGGGCTGCGGCATGACGATGTGATAGGCGCCACAGCCCGCCGAGTATCCGGCGACTTCAGCGTAAATTCGGCGATTCCTACGGACGGCCCGTTCCAGTTCCTCGAGGACTAGCATGGCCCCGCCCTCAGACATCACGAAGCCATCGCGATCCTTGTCGAACGGGCGGGAAGCCTCTTGGGGCGTGTCGTTCCGTTTCTTCGACAGCGCGCCCAACGCCGCATAGGACCCATAGGTGAATCGCGTCAGGGGAGCCTCGACGCCACCGCAGAGGCACACATCGATTTCCCCGGTGCGGATTTTTCCCAACGCCTCGCCTATAGCGATGGCGCCGGAAGTGCACGCGGCGGAGATGACGAGATTGGGCCCCCACAGACCAAACTGGATTGCGATGTGGCCGGCAACGGCGTTGGGTGATACTCTGGGCACCGAGAGGGGGTTGATCCTATGCACTCCCTTGTCGTAGGCGGCCATCATCTGTTCCTCGTGGAAGGCGATGCCTCCCAGTCCGGAACCGACGACTACTCCGATCCTGGCGGAATCCTCCCGGTTCAGATCCAGCCCGCTGTCCTCGAGCGCCATCCGTGCCGCGGCGACCCCGTAGTGGACGAAACGGTCCGTTCTTTTTGCAGTGGCGGACGGCATGTACACGGACGGGTTGAAATCCTTGATTTCACCTGCAATCCGGGATTCGAAATCGGAGGAGTCGAATCGGGTAATTTGGCCAATACCGGACCGGCCTTCGACATTCGCCTGCCAGAAGGCCTCGAGACCAACTCCATTTGGTGCAACTACTCCCACGCCAGTGACCACTGCACGGTTCGTAGCCATTTGCACCGTTCGAAGTCGTTAGAAGATGGACATATCTTATGTCCGGTGCGGGACGAGAGGCAACTATAAAAGGACTCGGAGCGCTCATCACTTCACCGAGTTCATCGAGGACAGAGGAACACAACTCGGTGGCACCAGTGTAATCTGTAGCATCGGAATCGGTGTCGCTTAGGACCTTCGCGGTCTCGGCGGTCTTTCCGGTTCAGCCTTGAAATGAAACCGGGAGGACGACGAAGACCGCGAAAGCTCCCTGAACCGCAAATGTCAGCTTGAGCCGTCGAGGCCCTGCGTTACGCGCTGGGGCACAGGGCAGCAAACCCCACTGCGCACCTGGCCCTGGCGCTCACCATGTCGAGCAAAAGGATCGCCGGCGATCTCGACCGCATCGTCGAGGCCGCCGCGCAGTCCATCGATCGGCGGCTGACATACGAACAGGCGCTGCGCGATCACTTCGCGCGGCTTCGCGTACACTCCCAGGGATTCATGTTCTCGCTCGACGGCATCCAAGCGGAGTACCGGCAAAAATGAGACATCACCCTGTGGGGCCGCCGTGTGCCTAAGGGAGAACCACATGCGATACGAGGAGTTTCGCAATCAGCTCCAGGATGCTCTCGTTCAGGTGCGTCTGCTTGACCGGCGCCCCTGGGACATTTTCCCATCCCCTATCGTCCGGGATTTCATGCATCAAAACCCAGACGTGTGCATGTTATTTCATGACGCTGCCCAAGCTGGAGGCCGAAGATCCGGAATCCTTGAGCCTGATGCTCTCAATCCCGGGGGAGAATTTTCTTAGCAGCAGCATAGTTCCATGATTTACTGGTTTACTGGAGAGTTGGGTGTTGAAATCTCCAACTTCTCCAGCTACATTCCGTGCCACATCCGATGCTCAACCGCATCTTGGAAAGGGGACGCCATTGAGTACAAAACTGAGCCGCAGAAGGTTTATTGGTGCATCCGGAGCTGGTATAGCCGGAGCCGGTCTGGCTAGTTCCAACATTCTGGCCGGGCGCGCTGAGATTGGAGAACAATCGCCTCCAGATCGCATAAGACAGGAGTCTGGCAAACAGCACACACAGAAATTCAACATGTCTGGTTATCGTGCTCCCAAGATCGACCTGGTGCGTGTCGGCTTTATCGGCCTTGGAAGCCGGGGACCAGGTCATGCCAGAAACATGAGCCTTCTGGAGGGGGTTGGAGTCAAGGCGTTATGCGACATCGTTCCGGAGGAGGCAGAAAAAGCAAGGAAAGGGATTGAATTTGCAGGTTTTAATCCGACCCTGTACACGGGCGATTCCGAGGCGTGGAAGAAGCTATGCGACCGGGATGATATCGACCTTGTCTACATCTGTACTCCCTGGAACTTACATGCGCAGATGGCGGTTTATGCAATGGAACACGGCAAGCATGTTGCCATTGAAGTTCCTGCAGCCGATACCCTCGAAGAGTGCTGGCAGCTTGTCGAAACATCCGAGAAGACCAGGAAGCATTGCATGATGATGGAAAACTGCTGCTACGACTTCTTCGAGCTCCTGACTCTGAATATGGCGCGGCAGGGGTTCTTTGGCGATATCGTGCACGGGGAAGGCGCCTATATACACACTCTGTTAGAGGGTAATTTTAGCAGGAATGGATATTGGAATATGTGGCGCCTCAGAGAAAATGCAGACAGGCGCGGCAATTTATATCCGACACACGGCCTGGGTCCAATATGCCAAATAATGGACATTAACAGGGGCGACAAGATGGATTACCTCGTATCCGTCATGGGCAGCGATTTCTTGATGAACGAGACGGCCAAGAAACTGTCAGCGACAGACAATTTCTTCAAGGAATTCGTTAATCGGCCATATAGAGGCAATATGACCACGACTTCGATCCGTACCAGCAAAGGACGGACGATACTGCTGCAGCATGACGTAACATCACCAAATGTTTATTCCAGGATCCACAAGGTCAGCGGCACCAAAGCTTCGGCGCTGAAATATCCTCTTCCCCCTAAGATCGCCATCGGTCATCGTGAATGGGTTTCGGATGAGGAGTTCAAGTCGCTTGAAGAAAAGTACGCCCCTCCCATTGTGAAGAGAGTAGGTGAAATGGCCAAGCAGGTTGGCGGTCATGGCGGCATGGACTTTCTTGAAGACTGGCGCCTGATTGATTGCCTTCGCAATGGATTGCCTCTCGACCAGGACGTCTATGATGCGGCGCTTTGGACCGCTATCGCACCATTAAGTGAATGGTCGGTTGCTAACCGCTCAAATTCGATTGACGTGCCTGATTTCACAGGCGGATCATGGAAAACCAACAAACCGGTGGACGTATTCTTGGAAGAGGGCGGGAATACAAAGGTGATCAGAGCGGCGCCACCCAGAGCGCGCAGAGTACAACCCGCGGTCGAAGGAGTAGAAAACTAACGCCAGTTTCGGGTTTGGCGCATGGATACCGGGTATCCTGCGGCCGTATGTGAAAGACAGCACTACCGGGGGTGCAAAAAGGCGAGCCTCCCTGGGCGGCCCGCCGTTATTTCACCTTGCGACGGTTCCCCGGCGGCCGGCTCCCGTCACAACTCAATACCGATGCGGTGACAGAGCGGGTGAGACGTGTGCTGCGGATTTCCCAAACATGACCGGTTAACGTCGATGTCATCGATCCCGGCTGTGCGGCATCAACAGGGTCTCGAGCGACGCTCGGCGACTGCCGTGATCCGCATGTCCCTGCCGAGGCGGATCACATCAAATACGAGGGGTGTGCTGAACAGTTCCGTCCAGCGCCGTCGGTCGCCGCGCCCGAGAAAGATCTGCGTAATCTGATGACGTCTCGAAAAAGCGACCAGCGTTTCAGCAACGTTGCCGCCCTGAATCACCCGTGTCTCGATGTGCAGATTTCGCGCAAAATTCAAGTGCCGCTCGAGCGCCCCTCGCTCGGCAATAGGCAGGCGCGTCAGATCGGGGTACGGACAAACATACACGGCGAAGCATTCTGCTCGGATATAGTCCGCCACTCGCTTTGCCCGGCGGATCAGCATCGCACTCGCGGCATCCGACGTCACATGGACGAGCACCTTTTCCCTGGCCGTCATGTGACACTCCTCGGAACCCGGCGGGGAAAGGCGTTGCGTGGACGCAGACTCGACGGAGTCTTCCTGCTGTATCTGAACCTGGTGCGCCGTCTGCCTCAACGCCAGTTCCCTGAGTGCCCCCAGAGTTGACTCCCTGAAAAAGTTCTCGAGAGCCCTCTCTGCCTTCTCAGGTGGATACACGGCGCCGCGTCGAAGCCTGTTCATGAGCGCTTCAACCGTGAGGTCGACCATGACCACCTCGTCCGCCTGGGCCACGACCCAGTCAGGCACGGTCTCGCGAACCCGTATCCCGGTCATGTGCAACACCTGGTCGTTCAGGCTCTCCAGGTGTTGCACGTTCAGCGTGGTAAGGACGTCGATACCCGCCTCGAGCAGCATGAGAACGTCCTCCCAGCGCTTGGCGCGCTCCGACCCGGGTACATTGGTGTGGGCAAGTTCGTCGACCAGGCAAACGGCAGGGTGACGGGCCAAGATCGCGGCTGTGTCCATCTCTTCGAAAGCATGTCCTCTGTAGGGAATCGTGCGGCGCGCCACTGCTTCGAGTGTCTCGGCCTTCGCGATGGTGTCCTGGCGCCCGTGTGGCTCAAAGTAGCCGATGGCGACGTCCACCCCCGATCGCTTGAGGTCCTGCCCTTCCTCGAGCATGCGGAACGTCTTGCCGACGCCAGCCGCAAAGCCCAGGAAGATCTTCAGCCGGCCTGGCACTGCAACCTTTCCCATGACGGCAGCCTTTCAGTGCGGGAAAACGGTGACGTCGATCCCTTCAGCTTGCCGGATCAATCGGTTGATGATGCTGCCCCAGAGACGCCGCCATCCTCCCTGGCGCAGAGTGTGCCCGACATAGATCTGGGTTATCGCCTTCCGCCGCGCATATTTGAGGATTGCATCCACAACATCGAGACCTTCAAGCATTACGACTTCTGCGCCGACAGTGCGGGCACACGACAAATTGCCCTCGAGAGTCGCCTGATCCCCCGCGGACAGCATGGGCTGCCTCACGTAGGTCACGTAGAGCTCGCCGTGAAAGCGGTCCGCATTGCGCCTGCCGCTGGCAATCATGGTCGAAGCGTTGGATTTTGGCGTAACGCAAAGCAGTACGCGCTCGTTGGCGCCCCAGCTTTGTTCTATCCCGTGGGCCTCCAGATAGGCTTCGAGTTGCCTGTCGACCACGTCCGCCGCGACCACCAGGGCCATTTCCCGCAGCCGTGACAGTTTCTGTTCCTCGTCCTCGAGGTCGGGACGACTGACTCTTGCGGATCGGGCTACACTCTCCGGCGTCGGGGCATCAACGACGACAATCTCGTCTGAGACGTCGAGAAAGGCCCTCGGAATACTGTGGGCCGCACGTTTACCGGTGATGCGCCCCAGTTCGTCCCTGAATTCCTCGATATACTGCAGATTCATCGACGTGATGACGGAGATGCCCTTCTGGAGCAACTCCTCCACATCCATCCATCGGTTCGGGTTACGGCTTCCCGGAGGATTATTGAACGCAAGGCCGTCAATGACGACGACGCGTGGCCGCCGCTGCAGAATCGCCTCGACGTCAAGCACCTGCTCCCCTGAGATTCTGAGCGGAGCTATGACTTCGGCTGAGGCGACAAGTCTTTCGACTTCAGCGGAGTATTTGGGTTGCAGCAGCCCCAGGACGACATCCTCGCCTCGTTCGCGCCGCCGCCGTGCTTCATCCAGCATCTGGTACGACTTGCCCACGCCGGAGGCGTACCCTAGAAAGACCTTGAGCTTTCCCCGCTGTCCCATTCGCTCCTGCAGCTCAACCTGCCGCAGCAGTTTTTCGGGATCCGGTCTCTCGCCAGGGGAATCGTGCATCGTGGCTCACCAAGTCTTGCGATAAGCGGCTTAGGGTCTGTCACAGGATAACAGGCCCTTAGGGAAGCTCCATCCGATAGCCGATCCAGGGCTCGGTTATGATGTACGTCGGTCTCGCAGGGTCCGGTTCGATTTTCTTACGCAAGTGGTTTATGAAAGTGCGTAGATACTCCAGTTCGCTGCCGTAATCCGGGCCCCAGACGGCCTGCAGCAGTCTCGCATGAGTGAGCGGCGCATTCGCATGCGTGACGAGGTAGTGCAACAGATCGAATTCCTTCGGTGTGAGGTGAACTCTATCCCCGTGAACCGTGACGCGGCGCTGCACAAGATCAATGGCTACGGCTCCGAATTCCAGAGCACTCGGCCCCCCTTCGGGAGCCAGCGGCACCCGGCGGAGCGCGGCGCGCATCCTGGCCAGAAGCTCAGGCGTGCTGTACGGCTTGGTGACGAAGTCGTCGGCTCCGGCGTCAAGGGCTGCAATCTTGTCCTTCTCGCTATCGCGTACCGTGAGCATGATGATCGCAGCCTCCGAAACCGAACGGATCCGTCTACAGGCCTCGATCCCTCCCACGCCCGGCAAGTTAATGTCGAGCAGGACGAGGTCGTACGGCTGCTTCCCGAGTATGTCGAACGCCTCCTCGGCCGTGCGCGCCGCTCCAACCTCGTGCCCCTGCGCAATCAAGGTGACCTTCATCACCCGGCGTATCTGTGGATCGTCATCCACAACCAGAACTCGTGCTGCACTCATGGCGCTGTCCTCGTCCTCGCATGCGGCAGACGGATCACGAATTCCGCCCCCTGCCCGGGCACCGAATCGACCCAGATATCTCCTGCGTGCGCCACCACGATTTCCCGTGCGATGGCGAGACCCATGCCGGTTCCCGGGACGTGGCCGCGAGCGTTGGCGCCGCGGTAGAACTTTTCAAAGATTCGCGACATCTCGGACTCGGAGATCCCCTCTCCCTCATTCCGGATGGCGATCACTATTGAATTGCCATCTGGAACCGCACTGATCCGGACAGGCGATGCCGGAGGCGAATACTTCACCGCGTTGTCGATCAGGTGGCGCACGACGAGTTGCATCAGTTCGAGGTCGACGGCTACGGCGGGCAGATCGTCGGCGATTGAGAGTTCGACGGCTCTCCCGTCGAGGGTGGCCCGCATCTGGTAGAGTGAGTCCTCGACGAGGGCCCGAGCGGTGCACGGCTCTCTTTTCAGCTGCAGATTCCCGGCATCGATCCGCGATAGATGAATGGCTTCGTTCACGAGCACGTTCAGTTGCTCCACAGATTCATCGATGATGCTCAGCGCCTGCTGCCGGTCGTTCAGTTCCACCACGGTTGAGGAAAGGATAGCGGTGATGGCCGCCTTGATCGACGTGATCGGAGTCTTCAGTTCATGGGCCAGCGCATCCATCAATGTCGATTTCAGCTCTTCGCTTTGCCGCGCCACGTCGGCGCGAATTGCCGCTTCCTGGGCATGGGCCTTGGCGAGGCCGAGCGATACCAGGCTCAGGAGTGCATCCAAGGCCGCCTCGGAAATCAGGCGGTCTGTCAACGCCAGGCTCCCAATCGGATCCCCCCCGAAGGTGACGGGCACTACCAGGACTTGGTCCTCCGCGGCGCGGATGCTGCCCCCCTGAACGGCAACTTCGCGAAGGCGGGGCTGGATCCCTGGCATGTCGTCAGCGCCGGCCAGCCACGTATGGTCAGCGCCCCTGTCATACAGGGCAACATAAGGAATTTCGTAAATCCGAGCTACGTGCTGCGTGATCTGTTCTCCCACGGGTTGATGAGGATCGGAAACCAGGATCGCCCGGCTGAGCGCATAGAGCCTCTCAACCTCGAGACGGCCGCTCAAGGCTTCGCGTGTCCGCCGGCGGGCACGCTCGGACATTTGGCTGGCCGTGACGGAGGTGATGAGAAATGCGAGCAGGGCTATCCAGTTGAGCGGGTCTTCGATGTTGAGAGTACCGACCGGCGGAAGGAAGAGCAGGTTCAGAAGAAAGGTTGCGCCAAAAGATCCGGCGAGCGCTTCCGGGAGCCCCCATCGCGCGGCCACGAAAAGAATGGTGACCAGGTAGAGGAACCCAACCGTCATCGGGTTAAGGACAAGCCACCGGCTGCAAACAAACGATTCGATTCCGACAATCGCCAGTGTTGCAGCGATACGAAATGCGATTAAGAGCATACGAGGCCGCACCGCGATCTCCAGCAATTGACTATTATGCGCCATCTTATCGGTGCATCACATGCAGCCTGAGTCTAAGGCCTCCCCCGCCAAGTCCCGCTGACATGCGCGCCCCTGTCAAAATTTGATGAGCAAGGCGACGGTGAACCTTCTCTCGTACTTGCGAAGATCGGGTGTAAAACCGGGCACGACTGAGCCCGGCGGACTGATGTTGCCACCCGGCGGCGTCACCCCTCCAGGTCCGGAAAAATAAGGTACGTTCGACGCGCGGTTATTGTACTCGAAACGGAAGGTCGAGAACTGCCTGGGCATATAATCGAAGGTGACCGAAGCGTCCCAGGCTTTGTACTTGTCCCCGGGACTCGCCGTGAAGTAAGGCGTTCCGGAGAACGCCGTCGCTCCATTGATCGGCGGTATCAGCACCAGGTAGCGTCCCGGGTTTGTGATCGCACCACCGCCGAACGTCAAACCGAACAGGTCGTTGTGGAACCAGAACCGGTTGTAGGCCATGAATCCGAGGAAGTACTGCGATGGCTTGCCGGGAGTACCGCCTGCGCAATTCACGCCACTGTCGCGGCCGTATTCACATCCCGCATCGAACGTAAACGTGAATGCTGCCTTGCTCAAAGGGTCCTGCGGACTGTCGAGGTATTTGACCTGAATGCTATTGTCGGTATGTATGCGCTTGCGGCCGGGTAATCCCAGCGTGTCTGTGCCCCAGTACTGGTTTCCGAGGATCGAAATCGAGCCGTTCGGGCGCCACAAGATCTGCATTCCGACACCAGGGGCCTTGTTGAACTTGCCGTAGGACTGCCATCCGTTGACGACCCAGGGCTCAATCTTCAGCTTTTCGTTGGGAAAAATCTGAATCCGCACGCCATTGAAAAACCACGGCGTGTTCGAGGAGACATACGACGGCTGATACGCCCAGTTGTCGAATTGGTAATAGCTGAACAGGCCCACGTACGACATGAAGATTCCCGCATCAATGTTGATGCCGTTCAACTTGTCAATGTGGTATCCCCCGTATGCTTCAGAGATGTAGCGATAGGCGTTGTCCAGGTTCCATTCGCCTCGCGCAGGGCTGGCGTCGTTACGCGGTGTCGTTTGCGAGTACATCCCGAACTGCGTCATAAACCGTCCCCGAACATTGTTGTAGTGAAAATCGCCGCCTACGCCGAGTTGCGTGAGCTGGACTTCGTCCGACCTGAATACCTCGCTTGACCCACCGATCGTGTGATCCTGTGGATCGTTGAAAGAGTGGTGGTAGGCCGTGTCGAATCTGATTTCGCCAGTGAAGACTTTTGTGTCGATAGGCGATTCCCTCGCACGCGGGTTGCCGGTCAGCCATGTGAAATCAGCGAAGGCGAACGGCTCCATTCTCCCAGGCTCAGAAGGCGTCCCCGCAAGATCAACTGGCGCGTTCAAAGCTGATTTGGGTCTTGCCTCCTCTGGACACAAGTCGCGGGCGTCCGTATCGGAACCGGGCTGAACTGGATCAGCCGCAGGCTTAACTGCCCTGCGGGACTCAAGCTCGGCAACCCGGCGCTCCAATTTCTCAATTCGGTCGAGCAGCATTCGTTCGCGTTCGGCCGATTCGGAAGATACGGCGGCCGGCCCGGCTTGTGCAGGCCGGGTCTCGGCTGCCTGTTGTGCGAGCACCCGGGCTGATAGCAGCACGAGAATCACAGCCACACCTAGAACGTGTCTGCGGAAGGTAGGCATCCAACGAGCATTCCTTTCTCCAAAGCTGAGCCGGCGAGGCTAAGCCGGCTTGCCTTCGAGGTCGCCATCTGGCACCCGTTCAGCCCCACGGCGCACCGAGGGGCGCGGCTACGTGCGTGGGAATAACCGATCCAGAGCGAGGTTCAATTCGAGCACCGATACGCGCGGCTCGCCCAATATGCCGAGGTCGGGCCCGATGGTATGACTTCGGACGAGGTCGTGGATGCGATCAGGGATGGCGTGGCGAGCTTCGGCGATCCGCGCGACCTGGGCCTCGGCGGCCGCCGGGCTGATATGGGGATCCAGCCCGCTTGCGGAAGTTGTAACGATGTCGGCCGGAATCGTATCCCTGAACTGGGGATTCTCCTTCCTGAACTCAACTGCCGAAGCTGCAACACGGTCGACCAGCTTTCGGCTGGTCGGGCCGAGGTTGGAGCCTCCCGAAACAACCGTGTCGTAACCAGCGCCGGCCGCCGAGGGTCGCGGATGAAAGTATTCAGGACGCGTGAACCTCTGGCCGATCAACGCCGACCCGACAACCCTGTTGTCGACGACGATCATGCTGCCGTTGGCCTGTCGCGGGAAAAGCAGTCGGCACAGCCCCGTCACGATCCCGGGATACAGCAATCCGGTGAGTACCGTCATGATTAGGGTGAAACGGATTCCAGTTGCTGAATGCTTCATGCAATTTCTCCAAAACCAGTTCCCGTCTGGCGACCGGGACCTACTGTACCAGCCCCAACGCGACAACGATTTTGTCGACCAGCCAGATGCCGGGGAAAGGGACGACAACCCCGCCGAGACCATAGATGAGCAGGTTGCGGCGTAACAGGGCGGCCGCACCGGCAGCCCTGTATTTGACGCCGCGCAGAGCGAGGGGAATGAGCGCGATGATGATCAGCGCGTTGAAGATCACGGCTGCCAGCACTGCGCTCTGAGGCGAATGCAGCCCCATAATGTTCAGTTTGCCCAACTGCGGATACATCGCCGCAAACATCGCCGGGATGATCGCAAAATACTTGGCAATATCGTTTGCGATGGAAAAGGTGGTCAGGGCGCCGCGGGTAATCAGCAACTGCTTCCCGATCGCAACGATCTCGATAAGCTTGGTCGGGTTGCTGTCCAGGTCGACCATGTTCCCGGCCTCCTTGGCGGCCATAGTGCCCGTATTCATCGCGACACCGACATCCGCCTGTGCCAGTGCCGGCGCGTCGTTGGTGCCGTCGCCCGTCATCGCGACCAGCCGGCCCTGCGCCTGCTCCTTTCGAATGTAATCTAGCTTGGCCTTGGGTGTTGCCTGAGCCAGGAACGTGTCCACGCCCGCTTCGGATGCGATCGCAGCGGCTGTAAGGGGGTTATCCCCCGTGATCATGACCGTGCGGATCCCCATGGCCCGGAGTTGGGCAAGCCGCTCACTCATCCCGCCCTTCACCACATCTTTCAGGTGAACGAGCCCCAGAATTCTCGCCCCGTCTGCCACCGCAAGCGGCGTGCCGCCCGTGCGCGAAATGCGGTTTGAAGCTGCGAGAAATCCCTCGGGCAGAGTGCCACCCTGGTCCCCGACGTAGCGCACGATCGCGTCCGTTGCCCCCTTGCGCAGGCGCCGGCCGTCCAGATCGACTCCGCTCATGCGCGTGAAAGCAGAGAATGGAATGAAATGGGCCTCCTGCTCCCCCAACTCTCGGCCGCGCAGTTGGTATTTCTGTTTGGCCAGCACGACGATCGACCGCCCCTCCGGTGTTTCGTCGGCGAGGCTCGAAAGCTGGGCCGCGTCCGCAAGTTCGCGTTCCGTGAAGCCCGGAACAGGGATGAACGCGACCGCCTGCCGGTCGCCCATCGTTATTGTGCCGGTCTTGTCGAGGAGCAACGTGTTCACATCGCCCGATGCTTCGACGGCCTTGCCGCTCGTGGCAAGCACGTTGTGTTGCATGACGCGGTCCATCCCCGCGATGCCGATGGCGGAAAGGAGCCCTCCGATGGTGGTCGGGATGAGGCAGACCAGCAGCGATACGAGTACCGCAACTGACGGCGCGGTGCCCCCGCCCACGGCCCGGATTGCATACGCGGCGTAGGGCGGGAGGGTCGCCACCGCAAGCACGAATATCAGGGTAAGCCCGGCAATCAGGATGTTCAGGGCTATCTCGTTCGGTGTCTTCTGCCGGACAGCACCTTCGACCAGCGCGATCATGCGATCCAGAAAGGTCTCGCCGGGATTCGAAGTGATGCGGATGGTGATGTGATCGGACAAGACCCTGGTCCCGCCCGTAACGGCACTCCGGTCGCCGCCGGATTCGCGGATAACGGGCGCGCTTTCGCCGGTAATGACAGACTCGTCCACGGTCGCGATTCCTTCGACAACCTCGCCATCGCCTGGGATGAGATCACCCGCGGCGCAGTTGACGAAGTCGCCAGCGCGCAAGGTGGACGCTGGTACGGACTCGGTTCGACCTCCGGGTAGAAGCTTCGCGGCGACCGCGTCGCTCTTGGCCTTGCGCAAGGCGTCTGCCTGCGCCTTCCCTCTCGCTTCCGCCATCGCCTCCGCAAAGTTCGCGAACATCACGGTAAACCAGAGCCACAGGGCGATCTGGACGCCGAATCCGAGACCTGCTGCCCCGACAACCGCGTCTTTTGCGACCAGCACCGTGGTGAGAGCGGCCCCGACTTCGACCACGAAGATGACCGGGTTTTTGGCGACCACAACCGGGTTGAGTTTCAGCAGCGCATCCCGGGACGCCCGTTTCAGTATCTCCGGATCGAGCAGCGGCCTCGCCCTCAACCCCTTCCCGGCAATGAGCGGTGTTCCCGGTTTGTCCGCCGGTTTCGGAGTGTATTGGGGTGGTAACGATGTGGTCGTTGACATATTCAGCCCTGGAAAAGAACCGCTCCGCGCATGAGCAGATGCTCCACCACCGGACCCAGCGACAGCACCGGGAAGAACGTGAGGGCACCGACAATGACAACCGTTCCCACCAGCAAACCAACGAACAGAGATCCGTGGGTCGGCAGCGTCCCACTCGTGAAAGGGACGCGCCCCTTTGCGGCCAGGCTCCCCGCAATGGCGAGGATCGGTACGATAAACAGGAAACGCCCGATCAACATCGCGAGCCCGATCGTCAGGTTGTACCAGGGAGTATTCGCGTTCAGCCCGGCGAAGGCGCTCCCGTTATTCCCCGTTCCGCTGGAATAGGCATAGAGTATTTCGGTGAACCCGTGCGGTCCGCCGTTGTTCAGATTCGCCGTTGCAGGCCCGGGAGGATTCCAATACCCGTCTTTGGCAAAAGGGATCACCGAACTCAGGCCGGAGAAAACAAGGATCGTGGCGGCCGCGGCGAGCAACGCAATCATCGCCATCTTCACTTCTTTCTGTTCGATCTTTTTGCCGATGTATTCCGGGGTCCGGCCAACCATGAGACCCGCGATGAAGACGGCGAGAATCGCATAGACCAGCATCCCGTACAGGCCCGAACCCACTCCACCGAAGATGACTTCACCGGTCTCGATATTGAACAGCGCGACCAACCCTCCCAGGGGCGTCAGGCTGTCGTGCATAGTGATTACCGCCCCGCAACTGGCATCGGTCGTGATCGTGGCAAACAGGGCTGAAGCCGCATTCCCGAAACGGACCTCCTTGCCCTCCATGTTGCCGCCGGGCTGCGCGCCTGTGTAATAGCTTTCGACTCCCGTGCCGGCCAGCACGGGATTGCCGGCCTGTTCCGACCAGTAGCTGGCGAATGCCCCTGCCAGAAAAAGAGCAGACATGGCAGCCAAGATCGTCCAGCCCTGGCGCGTGTCGCCCACCATCCTGCCGAACGTGTAGGTCAGGCCGGCCGGGATGCACAGAATAAGCAGCATCTGGAAGAAGTTCGACAGCGGCGTCGGGTTTTCATAGGGGTGCGCCGAGTTCGCGTTGAAAAAGCCGCCGCCGTTGGTCCCCAGCATTTTGATCGCTTCTTGAGATGCGACGGGCCCCTGCGGCAGTACTTGAATGCCTCCCTCGACTGTCTGAACGGTTTTGTAGCCACCGAAATTCTGGATGACACCCTGGGAGCAAAGGAAAAGTGCCGCTGCGAGGGATGCGGGCAAAAGGATGTAAACGGTGCAGCGGGTCAGATCCACCCAGAAGTTGCCTATGGCAGTCGCGGTCTGCCGGGCGAAACCACGGATCAACGCGATGGCAACGGCTATCCCGACTGCTGCAGAGGCAAAGTTTTGGACGGCCAGGCCCGCCATCTGTACGAAGTAGCTCATCGTGATTTCAGGCACATACGACTGCCAGTTCGTGTTGGTCATGAAACTCACTGCAGTATTGAAAGCCAGGTCGGGGGTGATGCTGATGGCATCTTTCGGAGCGCCCGCCGTGCCGAAATGTTGCGGATTGAATGGCAACAGCCCCTGGAGGCGCTGCATCGCGTACAGCAGCAGGAAACTGCTCAGGCTGAACGAGAGCAGGGACGCGGCATACTTCGACCACCCCTGCTCGCTATCCTCCTCGACACCTCCGAACCGGTAGATCAGTTTCTCGAGCGGACGCAGGAGCGGGTGCAGGAAGGTCCGTTCGCCTTCGAAGACCCGGAGCATGAACAGCCCGACGGGTTTGGCAATGGCCAGCAAGACAGCAACATAGATGAGGATCTGGACGACACCGGCAGCGCTCATCTCAACACCTCAAAAACGCTCCGGCCGGAGCAGGGCGTAAATCAGATACCCGCAAAGGCAAACGGCGGCGACACCTGCGATAGCGTATTCCACGGAGGTTCTCCCTAAAGACGGTCACAGGCCCTGGTAAAGCCCCATATCAGGGCAAAAAAGAGCAAAGCGACGAGCAGATAGAAAAGGTCCGACATTGTTGTGCCTCACAAAGCCTCGATCAGCACGCGATGCCCGCGTTTTCGCAGGCCCCTGGCGAGCGGAACCATCTCCGACTCCGACAGCCGCCAGCGGCTACCTGGAGCGATCAGCACGACAGAGCCGGGTTTCAGCGGCAGCCCTGCAAGATCCAGGAGCGTCCGACATAAGAGGATGGATAATCGGGCCCGGCGTCCGTCGTGCTCCGTGATCGTCGCGAGCCTCTTTCGAATGAAGACGGGATCAATAACCGGGCGACTCAAGTCGAGCGGGTAAGGAATGATCTGGGGGACGAAAACGTTGACGACCGTGTCAGGGCTCCGGGTCAGATCAAGGGCCGTCACCCAGGCGCGGTGAGATGCCTGCAGGTCCAAAATAATCAGATTGACCTCGAGCTCGTTTGCGGGTGCCACATCGGACAGCGGTTGGAGGTTTTCGCGACCAACCGTCTCGGCTCCGGGTTTCATCTTCGCCTCCCCAATCACATCCCGAGCACAGATTACGCGCGGATCCATAAACAAGGCATAAACGGGGGCTAAGGATTTTGTGAAGGTGAAGTGGGGCAATTTAGCAGGGATCACGGCCGGTCCTCGTAAGACCTACCGAAAATCAGCCTGAGTATGTCGGGGGGGGTTGCTTCTTCAGAGGCCTGGCGCTGGCTTGGCGAGCAGGGACTGGCTCTGCCGGAGGCCGTCGATCTCCTCGGGAGCAGCTTGAGGCCCAAGCCCTCGACGCTCGAGCAGCCGCACGATGCGGCGGCAGACCGTGCCGGCAATGCGGGCAATGACTTCTATTTGGAGAGGCGCACTCGCCCGAGGCGGCGAGCGGCTGCTTCTCGGGCGGCACGCATATTGGCGCGGGTTAAGTTCCACGTACGCGAAGCGAGGACATAACCCCGTTTGCGTCGCATCCTTAAGCGGTCCGGCCCCCGGTCGAACAGCCGGAGCGTGACCGTTGCGGCACCGTTCCATGGCCCTCGATCCAGCTTTCCGATGAATTCTTCAGTGGAAGGATTCGATCGCGAGCATTGGAGTGCCGTCCTTCGTCGATGTCCCTGCCAGCAGGGTTCTCTTGGGGGGGACCCGCGTCAGCGCGGGTTGCGGAAAGACCGCTATGCGTTTGTGCAGCAGGACCGTCGGGCCGATCACGATGACGGCAGGGGGCTGGACCTCCTCCCATCCTTCCAAGGCTTCGGCCAGCGTCGTCACCACCGCGCGCTGCGACTCCAGCGTTCCGCTCTCGATGACCGCGACCGGCACCGAGCCGTCGACACCGTCGTCGAGCAGGAGGCGCCGGATTTCCGGAAAGCCGTCGACGCCCATCAGGATTACCAGGTTTCCGGCACTGCGATAGAGAGCAACATAGTCGGGCGTCGAAGCCCCGGCGCACCGGTGCCCCGTCACAACCGCGAAGCTGTCCGAAACACCGCGGAACGTCAGGGGGATGCCGGCCGCAGCCGGCACCGCGAGCGCGCTCGTTACCCCCGGAACCACTTCAAAAGCAATGCCTCTCGCGGCGAGGAAAGCTGCTTCCTCGCCCCCGCGCCCGAAAACGAATGGATCTCCCCCCTTCAGACGCACGACGGTCTTGCCCATTGCGGCGTACCTCGCGAGCTGTTCGTTGATGTGGTCCTGGCAGAGGGCGTGCGCTCCCGGCTTCTTTCCCGCATAGATCCGTTCGGCTTCGGCCGGAGCCTCCTCGAGCAGCGCAGAACTCACCAGGCGGTCATAGACGATCACGTCGGCCGCGCGGATGCGCTCCAGGCCGCGCAGCGTGATGAGCCCTGGATCTCCGGGGCCGGCACCCACAATGTACACTTTGCCGTTCATAAGTCCTCTCTCTCCTGGAGATGCTTCAGGACCGGGGCTTCGCCCTGCATCAGCCGAGGCAACACGTGCTCATCCAGGAGCCGGTACCAGGCCGCGCGCCGGAGACTTGCGTCCGGATAGCGCGCTTTCAGAAAGCCGCGCAGGCCGGCTAAGTCTTCGAGAACCTCCCCGAAAGGTTCTCCGAGAATGCCGCCCAGACAGTCCCGAATCCTGGAAGCGAACGCCGGGGCGGCACCGGAAGTCGATACCGTGACGACGAGGTTGCCGCGGCGCAGCACGGCGGGAAAAATGAAGTCCGAATGCAGGGGATCATCGACGATGTTGACCAGGACGTTGCGGCTCCGCGCACAATCAAAGATCTCCCGGTTGACCGCGGGGTCGTCGGTCGCCCCCACCACGATCCACATCCCATCGAGGTCGGCAGGGACGAATCCCCGCCTCTCCCACGACACGCCGACTCCCCGGATCAGCTCCTGCACAGGATCGGTGAGCTGCGGGGCAATCACCCGGACACGAGCACCTCCCTGAAGAAGGGCGCGGATCTTCATGGCCGCCGCGACGCCCCCGCCCACGACAAGCGCCGACCGTCCGTCGAATTTCAGGTGTACAGGATAAAGATCCATAAAACGAAAAACCCGCCACCTGCTCAGTGGCGGTGGCGGGCTCAGGAGTGTCGTTGATGTGTGCCTGGTTTAGACTGCGCCTTCCGCCACCCGGAAACCGCGCAGCGTGCAACAACAGGCGCAGATCATGTTCGAGCGGCGGAGAACCATGCGAGATTTATACCGCGCCACCCGTGCCCTGGCAAGCCGAATGTGTAGTGTATCTAATCCTCGGATTAGATGATCGTTGACATCCGTCGCGGGCGCTGTTAGTCTTCGTCCCAGGATATACATTTGGACGGAGAGCGTCCCTTGGCAGCGAAAGCGACTGGAACCCGGACTGAAAAGAACGCGGCGGGAATGACGGGGTTTGCCTGTTGCTGCATCTGTCGCGTGCCCGGGAACCGGTCTCTCGTCCATGAGACAATTGAGCCTTAGCTCAAGGCCATCATTGGGACGAAAAAGCCCCGGTTCCTTCGAAGGAACCGGGGCTTTTTTATTTTGGGGCCGTTCAAACCCGAAAGACCAGGGGCCTTTCAGCTTCGAGGAGACCTGATGCGCGACGCGAGTCTGGAGATTGCCCGGGACCGCGGTTTGGGCCTAACCGACACAGTGCGCGAGGAATTGGATGTTTACGAAGAGCTGATCCGGAAATACCGCGCCGGCCAGGTCGACGAAACCAAAATGCAGAAACAGCGGCTGCATTTCGGCACGTACGCGCAGCGCCAGGAAGGCGTGCAGATGCAGCGGATCAAAATCCCGGGCGGGCGCCTCACTTCCTGCCAGCTCGGTCGCCTTGCAGACGCGGCGGATCGTTTCGCCAGCGGGTTCATTCACTTCACCACGCGCGAAGACGCGCAGATCTACTATGTCAAGCTCGATGAAGTACCTGCTCTTCTTCGTTTCCTGGCCGAGGCCGGCATCACGACCCGCGAAGCCTGCGGCAATACCGTCCGCAACATAACCTGCTGCTACCGTTCGGGCACGACCAAAGATGAGGCTTTCCCGGTGGCGCCGTACGCCGAAGCGCTCTTCCGTTATCTGGTCCGAAACAGGTACAACCAGAATCTCGGGCGCAAGTTCAAGATCACCTTCGAAGGCTGCACCGAAGACCACTCGCACCTGCGAATTCACGACATCGGGCTGCTCGCCCGCCAGCGCCCCGATGAACACGGCAACGTCCAACGCGGATTCCGCATCTGGCTCGGGGGCGGCCTCGGGGCGGCTCCGCAGGTCGGCTTGCTCTATTGCGACTTCCTTCCCGAAGACGAGCTGTTCAACGTGGTCGCCGCAACGCTGCGTCTGTTCGATCGATACGGGGAGCGCAAGGCCAGGATGAAGGCGCGCATGAAATTCCTCATTCAGACCATGGGATGGGACCGATTCCGCGAGGAACTCGAGGCCGAGCGCATGCGCATGGGACCCGTCGACCTCCTCCCGGAATATCTCGCGGAAGCGCGCGACGTCGTTCCTCCTCTGACGGAACCGGATGCGGGATTCCGGGTGCTGGAGGGCCGCCTCGACGACGCCTCCTTTACCAGGTGGGTGCAGGACTCCGCTATCGAACACAGGATCCCGTGGCTTCGCGGCGTGCACGTACGCCTCAAAATGGGGGACATAACCGCGGAACGCGCGCGCCGTCTGGCGCTTCTGGCGCGCAGATTCTCGGCGGGAGAACTGCGGATCTCCATCGAGCAGAACATCTATTTCCCGTGGGTTTCCGCGGACGCTCTCCCCGACCTGTACGACGGTCTGGGCGAATTGTCGCTGGCCGATCCGGGCGCGGAGACCGTCGAAGACACGACGACCTGCCCGGGAGCCGATACGTGCAGGCTTGGCATTGCTTCAGCGAAAGGCCTGGGCAGCGTCATCTCCGAGGCCCTGACCGGCCCGGGGACCGCGCATCGCGAACTTGCCCGTTCGCTGCGTATCAAGGTCTCCGGCTGTCCCAACGGGTGTGCTCAACACTCGATTGCCGACGTCGGATTCCAGGCAGCGGCACTGAATCACGAAGGTCGTACGGTGCCGGCCTATCTCGTGTCGGTGGGAGGAAGAGCAAATCTCGACGACGCCGAGTTCGGCCGGCTGATCGGGCGAATTCCGGCAAGGAACGGGGTGCCGGCCCTGCAGGCACTCCTCGATCTGTTTAGTCGAGAGAAACTTCCGAACGAGACCTTCGGCAAGTTTGTGGACCGAGTGGGAGAGACCACTTTGAAAGCGGCGCTCGAGCCGTTGAAACACGTTCCGGCTTATGCGGAGGACCCGTCGTATTACGAAGACTGGGGACATGAGAACGAGCGTTTCGCCGTGCGGCAGGGTGTCCGGGGCGAATGCGCCGGTGCGACAGTCGCAGAAACCGTGCCCACGATCGCGGCGGCGTGGGAATGGCTCGCCCAGGCGCGTGCCTTTTTGTATCACCAGGAGTACAAGTCGGCAGCCCTGGCCGCTTACGAGGCGGCCGCGTGTGCTGCCCGCGTTCCGCTGTATCAGCGTCTCGTCGATCCATTCACTTCGGATCAGGCTCTTTGGGAATTCGAGAACATCTTCGTGCTGTCCGGCATGACGGGGGACGAGTGGAAAGATATCTCGAATTGGTTCGAGAGTCGGAAAAACCGGACGGCGGACGATGGGTCCGCTCGCGAAATTCTGGGTGGGGCGCAGCGACTGATCGAGTACTGTGCCTCATTCAACGAGGCGTCGCCGAAACCGGTGTCGCCCCCCGCAGGTGCGGGACTGTAATGAGTGAATCGCCTACTCCACACGAAATCCGCGAAGAACACCAGGTTCTCGTGGCAGGTCGTGTTTTGACTGGAGAAACTGCCTTGCCCGAACAGCAGACGAGCTCGTTGTCGCTCTCCGAAAAAGTCGAGATCAGCAAGACCATCATCGAATATGCCATCAGCAAGCACCCGCGTATTTTTGCCGCGTGCTCCTTCGGCAAGGATTCCCGAGTGATTGTGGATCTTGCGGCGCAGGTTCGTCCGGAGATCCCGTTCATAGGCATCGACACCGGCTACGAATTCCCGGAAACCCTGGCGTATGCCGACGAGCTCGTGCGCCAAACCGGCGTACGCTTCCGGTGGGTGCGGCCATCGGACGAAGCGCGCCGCAGGATCGACGAACAGTACGGCGATTCGTTCATCAGGAACGATCAGTACAAGTGCTGCGAGATGAAGATCCCGGCGATCGAGGGGATCCTGGCGGAATACGACGCCTGGATCACGGGTCTGCGGCGCGACGAAACCGAATATCGTAAGAATACGAGACTGATCGAGGCGGGAAGGGTCGCCAAGGTCAATCCCATCGCCTTCTGGAACAAGGAGGACGTCTGGAACTACATCAGCGGCAATGGTCTGAGTTATCACCCGCTGTATGACCTCGGTTATACCTCTCTCGGCTGCAAGCCCTGCACAACCGGCGGCAGAGTTCGTTCCGGTGGTGGCAGGCAGGGCCAGTTTGAGAGAGCAGGACGCTTCGCGGGCACATCCAATCAGGGACAGGAGTGTGGACTGCATCTGATCTGACCCGCTCGGACAAGCGGGATCAGCCTTCGAGGAGGGCCGACGATCCTGCGGCCGCAGGAACCGCGCGCGGCCTGTTTGGGCCGTGGCCGAGAGGAGGCCGACGTCGACCACCCGCGCCAGCGCGGTCTGGAGTCCCGCCCCCCAAGCCTGGCGAGCCTCTGGAAGAGCCACGTCGAAGCTCGTCTGGTTGGGCGGGGAATGCAGGGTCCAGCGCAAGCCGGACAGGGTCACTTCAAACTTGGAGCGATGAAGGCGTTCAACAAGGGAAACGACAATCCTCCCACGACGCGCTGCTCCTTGCCCTCCATCGTGACGAAAAATGTGGGGGTCGACACCACGTTTCTCTTCTTGCCCAGGGCGATTTCGCGATCAATCGTCTCCTGGATCGCCTGGTCCTTCAGTCTTTCTCTCACCTTTTCCATTTCGCCCGGCGTAAGAACGCGGGCAACCACGCGATCGATGTTACCGTCGAAAGCCCATTCTGCCTGACAGGTATAGAGATATCTGATGACTTTGATGAGCTGCTCTTGACCCAGGCCCGCGCACGCCACAGCGTAAGTGCTTGCGATCCTGGAGGATGCATGCACGGGAAGCGGAAGCTCGTGGAAAATGACCGCCACCTTGTTGCCGGAAGAGTACCGGTCCAACAGCGGGTCGACAGTGTCGAGATAAAACGTGCGGCAGGCCGGACACTCAAAATCCGAGAAAATTTCGATCCTGACAGGGGAGTCGGGCCTGCCCATAAGATAATTCCCGGGAGCGTCGGTGCGGGTCGCTTCCACCGCCGGTTGTACCATGACCAGGAGTGCCAGCACGATCCAACTCATCGCGGTTCCTCTCCTCTAGAGATCGCTACAGGGTCCTCTTAACTGATAACACGTTTTGCCGCGACGGTGTATGCCGTTTGTCAGGCGGCCTGTCGCCAGGTCGATCTGTGGGGATCCGCGCGCATCCGCGTCCTGACAAATACGTTGGCGTATTTGTGAACATCAGTACTTTGTGAGGACGCAGCTTGTCGTTGTGCCGCGTGGGGCAAGGAACCCGGTGGAACGGCCGACCCCCCGAGCACCCAAATCCTTCGAGGTGAGCCTCTCGGGGCCGCGGCGAGCCGCCGCGGCCCACTCCGCTGTTTCAGGAGCCTGCCGCCTGATCGAGGATGCGCTTCACCGCCGGATTGGGATCGGCGATTTCCCTCCCCGAGCGCACCGTGATGGTCGGGATCGCGCCGTGTTCTTCGTGAATGCGCATCCGGAGCTGCTCCTCGGCATTGCTGCCTCCAAGCGACGAGTAGCCGAAAGCCCGGCACAGCCGTCCGAGGAGAAAATCGTTCAGCGGACAGCTGCCGGTCCTGTCGAGCCCCTCGATACTGCCTTGCCAGCTCCGGAAGAGGTGCACCTGCCCGAAGGACTGGCCCTGGGCGGTGATTTCGTTCAATCCCTCGCCGCCGACGACCAGCCCGCTGCCGAGACCTGCGATCTCGGCGATCAACCTCTTGATCCCCTCCGTGGAGGTTGTGCTCTCGACGATGCTGTTGTGGAGGTTGAACGTGTTCAGCGTTACATCGATGAAGACCGATTCCAGCGAAAGCGCGCTGGCGGCGCCGGCGATCGCCTCAGACAGAAGGGCCCGCCACATGCTCAGCCCCGGGTGGATCTTCGCCATGACTTTCTTGTCGCGGTGCTCGACTCTGCTCAGGTTGGACTCCGGTACCCCGAGCACCTTGCCGTCAACCCAGCTCCATCCCATGATCTTCCTGCTCTCGATATCGCGAAACTGAAAATCCCTGACCATGGGATAGACGGCGTGACCGGGGTCGACCTCCAGCGAGTTGAAATGCGGCATGACGTGGAAACCCAGGGACAGGCATTTTGCGATAAACGCCCGCCCGCTTTCGCTCGCTACGTACGTCGGGTAGTTTTCGTCGTAGTTGTCCGTGCGCCAGCCCGGGAAGTGCAACAGCACCCGGCGGGGCTCGACGCGCTTTGCCAGGGCGTCCAGAATCTGTGGGTCACCCGGGCACCACGAGATGGCCAGCCGGATGTCGCGCACCCAGGGGCGGCGCGAACGCTCGGCAGCATCGAGTCCGTAAGCCTGCCACAGCCAATCCCTGTAGCGCTGCACGGGCTTTTTCCAGTCGCCCTGGAAGACGTTGATCCGCCAACCGAGGCCGCCCGCCGCCAGGTTATCGTCGACGGGTCCATACTGTTCGGTATCGAAAGCGAGCACGTTCGGTCCTGTCCGGTCCCCCGTCAGCAGGGCCTTGTATCGATAGGAGCTGTCCTGCGTGTGGATCCAGAACCCGCCGTTTTGACCCTGGAGCACAACAAAACCGGCCTCCCAGGCTTGTGGCCAGGTCCAGCGCGAGCCGCGCAGCAAGGGGTCGTCCAATTTGAGTTTGATGCCCTGGAAGAGAGGCGCCACGAGATACAGGTCGGGACGGATGCCGCCGACAGTCCAGCGACACGCGCGCGCCCCGGGACGTGACGAGTAAGCCGACGGTTCCAGGACGAGGTCTCCGGACTCGGGCTCGACAGTCACTGCGATCACGCCGTCGGCGTCCCAGTGGTGGAAGATGATCTCCGCCCTGAGGTCGGACAGTTTTCGGCATCCGATGCTGCCGTAACGGTTCTCGTCGATGGAGACGGTCTCGGAACCGGAATAAAGCAGCTGCAGGGCCGGTGCTGCCGGCTGTTGCCCGGTAATCAGGTACTCCCCCGTGGCCTTGTTCTTCAGGGAGGTAATCGAGCCCTTGTCGATCACCGCCGCGAGGGTGCCCGTCTCAATGTACAACCGCCCTTCTTTGATTTCGAGGGACGCCTGTCCAGCGGCGCCTTGCCCGCCCGTGCTCGCGCGCGACCGGTTTGTTGCGTGCACGACGGGGGCCGCGGTAACCGCGGCTGCAACTTCTTTCAGGAATGTCCTGCGCGAGCTTGACATAACCGACCTCCTGAGTGATCCGGTCCACATCAACCGCGATTGTACGCCGGCAACGGCGCTCGTGATTGTCGCTCACTGATCCCTGAAAAACGAGAACTCTGTCGATCGGCGGTTTTTTGGCCGCGGAACTCCCTCCCCGTACGCCGACCTGCGCCGACCCGGGCATTTCGTCGGCGCTTCCTCGGCGTCCCTCGGCGTGCGGGCTGCTGAACGAAACAGACCGGAGGACTGGGTCGAGACTTGGGTGTATCTGGAGACATGGCCTATGCCGGTGATTCGCCCGAGTTCAGGTTATACTTGGGCTACCCTTTTCGCGGCCTCCACGGCACGCGCCGGAAGCGGCCGGGGAAAGCCTCCGATGCAGGTCGAGGGCTTATGCTGACAATCATGGTCGTCTCGGACGCGACCGGCGAGACTGCGGAGCGCGTGGTTCGCGCGGCCCTCGTGCAGTTCAGGAACGCGCCCGCAACCATCGTCCGGCGCGGCAACGTGCGCACTCCGCAGAAGGTCCGCGCCGTCGTCAGGGAGGCAGCCCGGCACGACACGCTCATAGTCCACACGCTCGTCACTCACGCGCTGCGCCGCCTGATGCTCAAGGAGTCCCGGCTGAACGGCGTCGAGTCGATGGACTTGATGGGCCCGGTGCTGGACCGGCTCGTCACCCTCTTGAGGCTGACGCCGCGGCAGCGGCCCGGGCTGTTCAAGCAGCTGGCCGAAGCCAAATCCAGGGTTATCGAGGCCGTGGAGTTCGCCTTCCGGCACGACGACGGGCTGCACGCGGAAGAACTCAACCAGGCGGAGATCGTGCTGGTCGGCATTTCGCGGGTGATGAAAACCCCCACCACGATGTACCTGGCTTACAGGGGCTGGTTCGCCGCAAATGTCCCGATCATCCTCGAGGTCCCGCCACCGCGGGAGTTACTGCGGCTGCGCGCCGACCGCGTGTTCTGTCTCGTCGGGGCCCCCGATCGCCTGCTGGAACTGCGGCGCGCCCGCGCCGACTCCGCCAACATCCCCGAACAGCCCTACGCCTCGCCTGCCTACATCCGACAGGAACTGCTCCACTCGCGGCGGCTCAGCCGCGATCGTGGCTGGCGGCAGATCGAAGTCACGGGAAAGTCGGTGGAAGAAGTCGCCCGCGAGATCCTCATGCTCCTCCCGGAAAAGGAACAGTCACGCGGCCCCGCGTGGTAGCCGGATCCCGTCGCAGTGGGTGGGGGCGGCCCGCCCCCACCCTCGATTGAGCTTCAGCCAGCAACGGGTCGGCTCACCTTCGGGCCGACGCGGCCCACTAGCCCATCTAGGGAGAGGCCGGGAAGCCGAGGCGGCCGAGTCCGGGCAGCCGCAGCGCGGGCGGGTTCAGGTCGATCCCGGCGCCGAGCCCTATCACGTCGAGCTCGAGGCCTTCGTCCAGCCCGAACGCGATGCCGGCCAACCCGCCGAGTGTAAGCTGCCAGCCCGTGCCGCTCGGGGTGCGGCTGAAGGCACCGTCGGCCGGGTAGTTCTTGCCGATGGCGGTGGCCGGCAGGTCCAGCCGCAGCTCGGGCACGCGCCGCGCCACGTGAGCGGTGAAGGTGTTGCTGTTCGGCCCGGGCCAGGCCACGTAGGTTTTTGGGTAGGGATAGTCGGCGGCGGCCGCGTAAATGCGGGGGATGGCCGCTTCAGCAGCTGCACCGCGCAGCTCGGCCAGGATCGTCGGCTCGTTGCCATACCAGCGGGTATCGGGTACGCCGGCCCCGGTCCGTACCGCCGGGAGACCGCGGTTTACACCCCAGCCGATCACCTCGAGACGCTCCCAGGATGTCGCCCCTGCCCTCTTCAGCGCAATCCACGTGTGCAGGGCGAAGATGCCGCGCCAGCTGTGGGTGCGAGCGGCATAGACCTGCACCAGGGCCTCCCGAGTCCGGGACGGATCAGGGGCCAAGCCTGTGGAGGAGCGGTCCGCCATCGACCAGTGTTCGTGCCGCCGGCCGTTGACGAAGTATGCGCCCGCACTGACGAGCACGGGCACGCAGTAAAGCAGGAACAACCCCGCAAGCAGGCGGTTTTGCAGCCGCCGACGTGGGCGCGCAGCGGGCGGGTTCGCCCGGGGGATCGCAGACGCTGTTGCCAAGGGTCACTCCCGCGACAAAGACCAAAGAGCCGAGGATTCGGCCAGAGGTCGGCGCCTCGCCGCCTCCACATTCTCTGGACAGGCAGAAATGATAGAATGTTTAGTTTGGAATCACAGAACTCAAGAATCAAGACCTGACCCCGCAGGAAGGACGATCATGAAGGCACTGGTGAAGAAGGAAGCGAGACCGGGACTCTGGCTGGACGAGGTGCCTGAGCCCGAGATCGGGATCAACGACGTTCTGATCCGGGTGGCGAAAACAGGGATCTGCGGCACGGACCTTCACATCTACAAGTGGGACGAGTGGGCGCAGAAGACCATCCCGGTCCCGATGGTGGTGGGCCACGAGTTCGTGGGGACGATCGTGAAGGTCGGATCCAACGTCTCGGATTTCCACCCGGGCGACATCGTCAGCGGAGAGGGGCACGTCGTGTGCGGCCGCTGCCGGAACTGCCTGGCCGGCCGCCGCCACCTGTGCGCCAAGACGCAGGGGATCGGCGTGAACCGCCCCGGGGCCTTCGCCGAGTACATCGCGCTCCCGATGACCAACATCTGGCGCCACCACCCGTCCATCGACCTCGACGTCGCTTCGATCTTCGACCCGTTCGGCAACGCGGTCCACACCGCCCTATCCTTCCCGGTCCTCGGCGAGGACGTCTTGATCACCGGGGCGGGGCCGATTGGCATCATGGCCGCCGCCGTCGTGAGGCACTCCGGCGCGCGGTTCGTGGTCATCACGGACGTCAATCCGTGGCGGCTCAAGCTGGCCGAGAAGCTGGGGGTCACGATGGCGGTCGACTCCCGCACGAAACGGCTCGCCGAGGTGCAGAAAGAGCTCGGCATGCAGGAGGGGTTCGACGTTGGGCTCGAGATGTCCGGAAACGAGTCCGCCTTCCAGGAGATGCTCGCCAACATGAGCCACGGCGCCCGGATCGCCATGCTGGGCATCCCGTCCAAGCCGATCTCCATCGACTGGAACGAGGTGATTTTCAACATGCTCACCATCAAGGGAATCTACGGGCGCGAGATGTACGAGACCTGGTACAAGATGACCGTGATGATCCAGTCCGGCTTGGACATCCGCCCGGTGATCACACACCGCCTCGCCCACACGCGAGTTCGAAGAGGGCCTGCAGGCCATGGCCACCGGCGAAGCCGGCAAGGTGGTCCTCGATTGGCGGTAGCGCCCGGAAGTCTTCAGTCGCGGATCACGACGTGGGCCGCAAACGAAACCAGGCTGATGACGATGCCGCCCAGCAGGGCCGCCCAGAAGCTGTCCACGTCGAAGGCGATCCCGAGCGAGCGGCCCGCCAGCGCCGTGACGCGCAGCAGGAGCGCGTTGATCACCAGGAGAAAGAACCCCAGGGTGAGCAGCACGAGAGGGCACGTCAGGAAAGTGAGCAGCGGCTTGAGCACTGCGTTGATCAGGCCAAAAATCAAGGCAAGCGCCAGGAAACCCAATACGCCGCCGCGATAGTGCAGACCGGGGACGAGGTAAATCGCCGCCAGCAGCCCCGTTGCGCTGACAAGCCACCGCGATAAGAATGAGTTCCTTGCCCGCATCGCCGATCCCCTTCTCCTGCGCCTGATTATAAACCATCCGCGACGACGCTGAACCTTGAACACTCCAAACGCGTCTTATACACTCAGGTTGCGCCGCTTTGAACAAACAACCGCCAATGCGCACGCTTCGAAAAGGCTGATTTGATGCGACACCTATCGGTCCGGGCAGCAGTGTTCATCCTGGGTCTGCTCTTGCCTCAACTGTGTGTTTCCAAAAACAACCACCCGAAAAAAACCAACGACGTCTTCATCTGCGGGACGAGCGCCGAGCGTGAGATAAACGCCCTGATCTCCGGCAGGTACCAGGAGGACTCCCAGCGCCGACAGAGACTGGCGCGCGGTCGCGTGCCGCTCGCGGCGGAAGCGGCGGCCGCCGCATTCGACAGCGGAGACGTTGCCGTCATCGAGGACGACGGCACCATTATCCGGCAGCCCAACCCGTTCGACCTCAGCGGCAGGTCGTTCCGCTTCGAGCCCGCTTCGGCGAACTCGTACCGCGTCGTGGCGACTTCGACGGGTTTCAACGCCGCCGGCGGCACGACGCTCCGGCTCGCGGACGACGATACGGTCGCCCGCAATCTCGGGTTCGACTTTACCTTTTACGGGAAGAGTTACACAACCATCCAACTCAACTCGGATGGGAACTTGACCTTCGGCCAGGGGGACGTGTCCACGTCGGATCGGGACCTCGGCAGGTTCGTCTCCGGCCCGCCGCGCATCGGGCCGTTTTTCGCGGATCTGGACCCTTCGAGAGGGGCGATTCTCGTCCGCGACGAGTCGGACGGGGTCGTCTTCGTGTGGAGCTCCGTGCCGCAGTTCAGCGAGTCCGGATCCAACCAGTACAACAACTTCAGCGCCAAGCTCTACCGGAACGGCAATATCGAATTCGTTTACGGCACCCAGGTCGACAGCACCGAATCGATCGTCGGGATCTCGCCGGGCGGGAATCAGGACGGCATCCAGGCCATCAGCTACGGCTCCGACCTTCCCACCGCCGCGCTCGCCGGCTCCATCGCCGAGTCCTTCGCCACCCAGATGGTGCTCTCGGAAACAGCCGCCGCGAAGAAGTTCTTCCAGACCCACCCCGACTCGTTCGACCACCTGAACCTGTTCCTCGCGTTCGACTACGACCTGGGAGGCAACGCCTATGCCTACGAACTCAACGTGAAAAACGAGATCGAAGGGATCGGGCTCGGGACGGCCGATCACAGCACGGAGTACGGAAGCAATCACCGGCTGCGCAGCTTCCTGAACATGGGGACGCTGACGGGGCCCTTCCGTTACCCGAGCGACCCTAACCAAGTCTTTCTCGGGACGAACAGCACCCTCGGGCTGATGGGACAGGAGTCGGGCCACAGGTGGCTGGCCTTCACCCCGTTTCGCGACCAGGACACGGGCCAGAGTTCGACGTCCATCCTCGGCCGCGACCTGGCGCACTGGAGCTTCTTCATGGACTCGGACGGCTCCGTGATGGAGGGGAACGACATCGAGGATCGGGGAGCCGGCCAGGGATCGGCCCGTTTCCGGACCGTCGGCGCAACCGACACGTACAGCCTGCTGGACCAGTACATCATGGGGTTGAGGGGGAAGGAGGACGTCCCCTCCATGTTTTTCGTCCAGGACCCAACCGGAACCAGCAAGCAGGCAGCCAGCAACCCGTCGATCGGGGTGACGTTCGGGGGCACTCGCCGGGATTTCACGGTCGATCAGATCATTTCCGCGAACGGGACGCGCGTCCCGTCCGTTTTCCAGGCGCCGAAGGTTTTCAGGCAGGGCTTTGTCCTGCTGACCCAGCGCGGACAGACCGCGACACAGGAGCAGATTCAGAAGGTGCAGCGGATCCGGGACGCGTGGGTCTCGTTCTTCAACCGGGAGACACAGGGACACGGTTGGATTTTGACCGACCTCCAGGACACACCCGGGACGACGCCCGCCCGCCTGCTGTTTCCCTATTTTCACGGCAATGCCCAGCGCTTCACCGGCATCGCCCTGGCAAACTGGGGCTCGACCCCGGCCGACGTGACGCTCCAGGCCTACGACAACAACGGGAGCCCGATCGCCAGCCCCTCGAATATCATCAACCCGCGGGTCCTCACGATCTCTCCCGGCGCGCAGACCGCCATGCTGGCCGAGCAGATCCTCGGTCTCTCCCTCAGCGACCCGAGGGACGGCTGGATCGCAGCCGACTCCACCAGCAGCCAGGTCACCGGTTTCTTCCTCGACCAGGACGTCGACCTGAAACTCATGGACGGGGCCGTGGCCGCTGGCGCCACCGCGACGAACCTGATCTTCGATCGGGCACAACAGGGACCGGGCATATTCGGGAACCAGGCTCTGCGCAACCTCATCAACGTGGTCAATCCCAACCCGGGCGAAGTGCAGCTGACCTTCAAGCTGGTCAACGACCGGGGGAGCGACGACGCCAGCGCTTCGGCCACCCTGGGCGGAAACGCCCGGCTGTCGCAGGACTTAACCGCGCTGTTCCCGGGCAGCGGCGCACGCCAGTCCGGGTACGTCCGGTTGACCAGCAGCGGCGGCGTGGTGGGGTACCAGTCCGTGGAGACCGGGGCCGATTTGTTCGCGCTCCCCGCCCAGGCGCCGTCGGGCGCGACCCGGCTCTACTCCGCGCAGTTTGCCTCCGGCGGCGTGAGGGGGGTCCAGTACTTCACCGACCTCAACTTCATCAACACCTCCGCCCAAAGCAGGAGCGTTCAGGTTCTGCTGGTAGGCAACAACGGCGTCCCGGTCGCGGGAATAACGAACCCGGCGACGATCCAGCTCGGTCCGGGCCAGCAGTCCCGCAGCAGGGGAGACGCCGTCTTCGGACTCCCCGACCCTGCCGTGTCGCCCACCGTCGTCGAGGGATCGCTCGTGGTCACCGCCGATGGCCCCGGGATCGTCGGTGATGTCGTATTCGGGGACGCCCTGAACCAGAAGTTCATCGCGAGCCTGCCCCTGGATTCCAGCCCCGCCTCGAACATGGTCCTGTCGCAGGTGGCCCAGGGGAGCCCTAATGCGGGCAAGCCTTATTTCACGGGGGTGGCGCTCTACAATCCAAACAGCACGGCGGTGCAGGTAACGCTGGACGTCTACTCCGAGCAGGGCACAAAGACCGGCTCGGGTATAGTCTCGCTTGGCGCGGGGAACCGCACCTCGCGCACGCTCCCGGAACTGGTGCCTGCCATTTCCAATCAGGTGCGCGGCTTCATCCGGCTGACGTCGAGCGGCGGCCCGGTGGTCGCGTTCGAACTGTTCGGCGATCAGGCGCAGGACTTCCTCGCAGCCGTGCCGCCCCAGCCCATCCAGCCGTAAAGTGGGCCGCGTCGGCTCGACGCGGCCCCCGTTTCCTTCACCTCCCTCGGGCGGGGTCGGGCCGACCCCCGCCCACCACAAAGCTTCTGCCGCTGTCTTCCGCGGTGGCTCTATAATGCGGTAATGCGGACAAAAGCGAACCTCTGCGCCCTTGTCGTGGTGTGCGTCCTCTGGCTGCCCCCGGCGCTCCAAGCCCAGGAGGAAGGCCGCGTCACCCTCGCCTTGAACGGCACGTGGGAGTTCGACCAGACCCGGGACGCGTTTCCGCCCCGGCAATTCACCCGCCGGATCACGGTTCCGGGACTGATCCACATGGCCGAGCCGAAGGTGGACCAATACGACATCTTTTTCGCCAAACCGGAGAAGGTGGAGAGCGTCGGCGAGCATGACCTCTCGAAACTGCACTACGAACCGCGGTACAGCTGGTACCGGCGGACCGTCATGCTCCCGGAGCAGCTTCGGGATCGGCATGCCGTGATCAGCCTGCTCAAGAGCCAGTACGTGACCCAGGTCTACGTCAATCGCATGGACGTCGGTTCGTCGATGGCGTGCTACACGCCGGTCGAATTCCCCGTGAGCCACGTCCTCAAATTCGGACAGGAGAACGAAATCCTCATCCGGGTCGGCGACCGCGCCTGGCTGCCCAGCCAGGCGGCCGGCAGCACGGACAAGGAGAAGGTGAATTACCTTCCCGGCATCTGGGACGACGTCTCCCTCTCGTTCACAGGCACGTTTCGGGTTCACCGAGTTCTGATGCTCCCCTCTCTTCGAGACAAAAAGGTGACGGCCAAACTCCTGATCCGGAGTTTTCTCCCGGCGCAGACCCTCTACGGCGCCGCCACGAACGATTCGTGCGACGTCACAGTCGATATCCGCGAGAAGCGCGGGGGAGGCGTGATCGCTTCCGGGACGCGCAGGGAGGTCGCGGTCAAACGCGACAACCTCACGGAGGTCGCCCTGGACATCCCGATGCCGGACGCCCGTCTCTGGACCCCCGACGATCCGTTTCTCTACACCGCGGAGATCGGCCTGAGCGGATCCGGCCGGAAAAGCGACGTCAGACGCGTCCACTTCGGGATGCGGGAATTCGGGCGCCAGGGAAAACACTTCACCCTGAACGGGCAGAAGATCATTCTGCGCGGCACCAACATCACCCTGCACCGCTTCTTCGAAGACCCGGAGTGCGAGGGACTGCCCTGGGACCGCGCCTGGGTCAAGAGGCTCATGGCCGACATCCCAAAACAACTCCACTGGAACGCCATGCGCGTCTGCGTCGGGATCGCCCCGGATTTCTGGTACGACATCGCCGACGAGTCCGGACTCCTGCTCCAGAACGAATGGCTCTATTGGCAGAATCACGGCTGGGACGACCAGATCCGCGCCGAGTACACCGACTGGGTCTGGAACGACGGCAATCACCCGAGCATCGCCATCTGGGACGCGATAAACGAAAACTGGGACCCGTTCATCGGCAACGTGCTGATCCCGGACCTCAAGAAACTCGACCCCACGCGCATATGGGACGCCGGGTATATGACCTCGGACCATATGCAGCTCGACGAGATGGACGAGCCCCACCCCTACATGGCCGCGGGTTGGGGCATGACGCTCGAACAATATGCCAAAGACCAGCAGGAAAGACCTTACCCGCTGGGCGACCTCGACGCGTGGCCGGACCAGTGGCGGAAAACCATCCAAAGCAGCGCAGCCCAGCTCGTCAACGAGTACGGCTGGATCTGGCTGTGGCGCGACGGTCGCCCGCCAAACTCACCGTGAACCAGTTCGACTATTTCGCCGGGAGGAACGCCACGCCCGCAGAGCGTCGGGAAATGCAGGCCTACTGGCTCCAGCTCGAGACGGAGTGGCTGAGGTCGGAACGGGCGCTGGCCGGAGTGCTGAGTTTCTGCTACCTGACCAACAATTACGGCTTCACCGGTGACTGGTTCGTCGGTCCCATCAAGGACCTCGCGCCGGGGCCGACCCTCGACTGGTTCCGCCACTGCTTCGCCCCCGTGGCCGTTTTTGTGAACCTGGCCGACGAGCGGTATGTGAAATCCCGGCCCCCGCACGCGCCCGGCTCAGTCCTGCTGTTCAACCTGGTCGGCGTTAACGATTTTCCACAGATGACGAGCGGGAAGGTAAGGGTGAGATTGCTGGATGCTTCAGCCAAGTCCGTAGCGGAACAGACGGTGGACGCCTCCGTGCCTGGATACGGCAAATCCTACATCCCGGTGAGCCTGACCCTCCCCAAACAACCCGGCGGCTATCTCCTCCTGGCCGAGTTCACCCCATCCGGCGCAGCCGCCACCCAAAGCCGCCGCTACATACGAGTGGGGACGGACCAGGATAAACTTTTTAAATTCAGTAGGTAATCGCGAAAACACAGGAGGAAAAGGTCCTTATTTGCGTTTTTTGCCGGCATTTTCTGCAAATAAGCCGTCTGCCGTGGGACTGCGCAGTGCCCATCAGACCCGTGACCGGGTTGAAGTGCCGATGCAGCCTTGCCCGCGGTAGCAGGCCAGCCGCCGGCTCCGGTAGATCATCGGCCCTCACATGGGCATCGCTTATTTCAAGAAAAGAGGTGCAAAAAACGCAAATAAGGGCCTCTTTGGGGCTAGTTTTTTTGGTAACTCTTTGATTCTAGGCCGGTTGTCCTGGTCCGTCCCCGACTGTAATAATTTGGTGGGGGGTGCGTTATGGATGGTGAGGCGACCGGATATGGGAACAGCCAGCCAGCTTGAGATTATGAGCTCGTCAACGGAGTTCGCCGAACTGTACGAACGCCACTACGGCATCGTGTATCGCGCCGCCCTTCGCATCACGGGCAATCCCGCCGATGCGGAGGACGTCTTGCAGACGGTGTTTCTGCGCTTTCTGAACCAGGGGAGCCGTCTGCATTCGGCCGAGGTGTCCCAGGCGTACTTCAGGCGCGCGAGCGCCAACGCCGCCGTGGACTTGCTTCGGCGCAGGGTTTCGCATGCCGAATCCCCGTTCGACGACGCGGTCCCGCACGGTGGCACGGAAAACCAGGCGCTCCTGAAGGAGAGGCTGAGACGAGCGATTGCGACCCTCGAGCAGAGCGACGCGGTCCTGTTTCTTTTGCGCTACGTCGAGGGGCTCTCCAACGGGGAGCTCGCCGCGCTGTTCGGGCTGGAGAAGAACAATGTGGCGGTTCGGCTGCACCGCATCCGGCAGGCGCTTCAGGCGGAAATGGAGCGTTAGACAGGAGGTCGGCGATGTCCGAAGATCGTTTGGAAAAGGCTTTGGAGGGAATGCGGGACGAAAACGTCACCCCCGAGCAACTGGCCGGGGCGAGAACCCGAGTCTGGGAGAAGCTGGGGAGCCCGAGCCTGAGCGTTTGCGCGGAGTTTGAGCCCGGTTTCGGCGCATACCTGGAGGGACGGCTCAACGAAAACCGCCGTCTCCTGACGGAAGACCACCTCAGCCGCTGCACGCATTGCCGGGCGCAGCTTGCCGCGCTGCGGGGCGAGCAGAAGGCGATCCCGCTGCCGCCGCACAAGATTTCCCGTTGGTTCCGGGCTGCTGCCTGGGCTGGGGCTGCCGCGATGATCATGGTGGCGCTCTACCTGGGCCGCGACCGCATCGACTCGCTGCTGGCGCCGAGCGGCCCGCGTGCCACGGTCGCTTCGGTAAGCGGGGCGCTGTACCGCGTGCCGACGGGCGCGCTGCTCCCCGGCTCCGCCATCGCGGACGGCGAGACCGTGCGCACCGGGCCCGGTGCCCGCGCGGTGTTGCGGCTGGCCGACGGCTCGCTCGTGGACGTCAACGAACGCACCGAACTGTTTGTGCGCGCCGCGTGGAGCGGCCAGTCTGTCCACCTCCAACGTGGCGACGTGATCGTCCAGGCGGCCAAGCAACGGCGCGGCCACCTGCGGGTCCAAACCCGGGATTCGCTGGCGTCGGTCAAGGGAACGGTGTTTGCCGTTTCCGCGGGGCTCGGCGGCACGGTCGTCTCGGTGGTCGAAGGCTCGGTATCGGTGACACAACCCAGCGGTGAGGTCGTGCTGCGCCCGGGCGAGCAGGCCGCCTCAAACCCGGCCCTGGCACTCTCCGTGCAGGATGCGGTCTCGTGGAGCCCGGACGCGGAAAACTACGCGGCACTGCTCGCCTCCTTCGCCAAGATCGAGAAGGAGATCGCCGGGCTGCCCGCCCCGGCGCCGCGCACCGGGAGCCACCTGGTGCAGTTCCTGCCGTCAAACACGGTGCTCTACGGCGCGGTCCCCAACCCGGGCGGCACCATCGCCCAGGCGGTGGTGCTGGCCGAGCAGCAGTCGGCCGAAAACCCGGTCTTCCGCGACTGGTGGAATTCGGGCACCGGCCAAGAACTGAAGCGGCTGATCGACCGGATCCAGACGGTGACGCCACTGCTCGGCGACGAGATCGTCTTCGGCTTCGTGGCGGGTGCCTCAGGGGCGAACGACCAGATCCCAATGGTGATGGCCGAGCTGCAGCCGGGGAAAGCGACCGAGCTGGCGGCCGCCCTGGACGCGTTGCGCAATGAAGCAGGCGGGATTCCTTTGCCGTATACTCTCGCCGACAACCTGATGGTGGCTTCCGATTCGCAACCGCACCTGCAGTGGGTGGTAGAGCACCTCGGAGAGGGGGCATCTACGCCGTTTGCGGAGGCGATCGCCGCGCGTTACTCGCGCGGGGCCGGCTGGCTGCTGGGTATGGACATAGGGCCGGCACTCCCGGCGGCCCCCGGCGTCGCCGAGGCAGAGCTGACGGGTGCACGGCAGATGAGGCATCTTTTCGTGGAGCAGCGCAACGTGCGGGGCGCGGAGGAAAATGAAGTGACCCTTACGTTCAACGGTCCGCGCATGGGCATGGCCTCGTGGCTGGCCAGCGCCGGTTCGGGCGGAGCGGCCGAGTATATTTCCGCCGACGCCGTCTGCGCCCTTTACGCCTCCACGCGGGAACCGAAACAGCTTTTCGACGAGCTCACGGCGCAGTTCGCGAGCTCGGGCTCATCCGACGCGGAGGGCTTCGCCGCGGTAGAGTCAAAGCTCGGGCCCGGTTTCGCCGGCGCCCTGGCCGCCTCCTTCGGGACCGAGTCGGCATTCGCACTGGAAGGATTCGCGGTGACCGGGCCCGTGTGGGTCCTGGCCGCGCTCGTCAACGATCCGGCGACGGTCGACGGCTCGGTCCAAAGGCTGGTGGAGGTGTTCAACGCGGAGCTGGCCCCGGAGAATCGGGCCAGGCAGATCGTGCTCACGCAGGAAACCGTCGACGGGCGCCGCTGGACGACCATGAAGACTGGCCTGTCCCCGCTTTCGGCCACCTGGACGTATGACGGGGGTTACCTTGTAGCCGCGTCCGACCGCGCCGCGGCGCAGCGCGCCATCGCGACCCGCAACGGCGGCTCGCCGCTGGTCTGGTCGGCTGCCTTCCAGCAGCAGTTGCCGTCGTCCGCCGCGCTGCACCCGTCGGCGTTCGCTTGGCTGAACACGAAGGGCGTCTTCCAGGATTTCGCCGCGCTGGTGTCGAACCCGACCCTCCAGCGGCTGCTGGCGGAGCGGGATCCGATCCTGGTGGCCTTCAACGGTACGACGGAACAAATCCACGCCGCCAGCCGTACTCGGATATCGGGGCTGATCGTCGACGCAATGCTGCTGGAGGGCCTCGGCCGGGGTGGCACCGCGTCGCCGGCCGCGATCCTCCAGGGTGCTCGCCCAGGGACACGCTGAATGACATCGCCGGTCGTCGAACTGGAGAACTTAAAGGTCAGGTTCGGACGGCGGGAGATCCTTCGCGGGATCTCCTGCCGTCTTGGCGTTTCAGGGGTCGGCAGGGCGATCGGGCTCCTGGGACCCAACGGCGCCGGCAAGTCCACCCTGATCCTCACGCTGTTGGGTTTCCACCGCCGCGTCGAGGGACGGGCGCGCGTGCTCGGCTTCGACTGCCACCGTCAGCCCCACGAGGTGCGGTCCCGCATCGGCTACATGCCCGAAACCGACTCGTTCATCGCCAACCTCACGGCGGTCACCCAGCTGCGACTGATGGCCGAGCTCTCCGGCCTTCCCCCTGAAGCCGCCCTCGAGAAGGCGCACGAGGTGTTGTTTCACGTGGGGCTCGGCGAGGCGCGCTATCGCGAGCTGCGCACCTATTCCCTGGGCATGAAACAGATGGCCAAACTCGCCCAGGCGATCGTGCACGGCCCGGAGCTGGTCATCCTCGACGAACCCACCAACGGCCTCGACCCCGCCGCCCGGCGCCGCATGCTCAGGCTGGTGCGTGAAATGAAGGAAGAACAGGGGATGAACGTCCTCCTCTGCTCCCACTTGCTGCGTGATGTCGAACAGGTGTGCGACGAGGTCGTCATCATGAAGGACGGCGTGATCGTGCACGAGTGCAACCTCGAACAGGAAAGGCGCTCGAACAAGAGCTTCGTCGAACTCGAGGTCACGGGCAACGACGACGATCTGCGCGGGGCGCTGCCGGGCATCGGGGCCGACGGGGTGACGGAGGGCGGCGGCCGGTGGCGCATCGTCCTGCCCCCCGACACGGACGTGCAGGTGGTGTGGGACCTGATGGCGCGCCAGAAGCTGCTGGTGCGCAAGCTCACCCACCGTCGCGACACGCTCGAAGAGATCTTTATGAAGGCCATGGCAGGGAATGCCTCGGCCGGCACCCAGCAACCAGCAACCGAAGCCCGGGTCTAGCACATGGCAGTCTACAGGCGCGGTTACCGGAGATACCAGGGCAGGATCACCGGAAGGTGGTCCCGGTTCATGGTCTTGCCCCGTTTTTCCTGGCACCGCCTCTTCCAGCAGCGGCTGGTCGTCCTGCTCACCGTCGTCGCCACGATCTGGCCGTTGCTGTGCGCCACCTTCATCTACCTCACCAACCACGCCGAGCTGCTCAAGGGTCTGGACAGCGAGTTCCGCAGGTTCATCGAGGTCGACGGCCGGTTCTTCATCATCTTCATGAACGTCCAGGCCGTCTTTGCCATTTTCCTTGCGGCGCTCACCGGTCCCGGGCTGATCGCCCCCGATCTGGCGAACAACGCCCTGCCGCTCTACTTCTGCCGCCCGGTTACCCGGTCCGGCTACGCACTGGCACGCCTGCTGGTCCTGGTGGGGATGCTGTCGGTCATCACCTGGATCCCCGGCTTGTTCCTGTTCGGGATGCAGGCAGGGATGGCGGGCGGGGGGTGGCTCCAGGCAAACTGGACGATCGGTTCCGGCATCGTCGCCGGCTTTGCCATCTGGGTGCTGCTGGTGAGCATGGTTGCACTCGCCGGTTCGGCCTGGGTGAAGTGGAGGGTGGTGGCGGGGGCACTGGTGCTGGCATTCTTCTTCATACTCGCCGGCCTGTCGGTTATGGTCAACGGGGTCTTTCGCGTGACCTGGGGCCACGCGCTGAACCCTGCCTGGGCGGTCAACCGGTTGTGGTGCGCGATGCTCGGGGTCGACCCCCCCGACGGACCCGGCATCGTGCCCTGCATAACCGCGCTGGTGCTCATCATCCTCCTGCTTGCGCTCGTACTCGAGCGCAAGCTGCGCCCTGTGGAGATAGTTACATGATGGGTGATGGGGTTTGGGTGTCGGGTTTTGGCGAGCACCGCATGGCCACCCTTCGCTGCCCGGGTTCTCGAACACCCAACACCCAAGACCCAAAACCCGCTTTGGAGCTTTCGTGAGCGCGCCGTCGGTGGTGTTCGAGGAGGTATCGAGATTCTATGGCGAGGTGCTCGGGGTGAACCGCGTCACCCTCGACATCCCGCCGGGGATAACGAGCCTGGTCGGGCCAAACGGCTCCGGCAAGACCACCCTGATGAATCTCATGACCGGCCTCATCCACCCCGACCATGGCTCGATCACGATGCGCGGCATCTCGCCCCGGGATCCCGAACGCCTCATGCGCATCACCGGGTATGCCACCCAGTACGACGCCGCGCCTCGCTGGGCGACGGGCTTCAGCTTCATCACTACCGGACTGCTGCTTTTCGGTTACAGCCGCGCGGAGGCCGAGGAGAGGGCGTGGAAGGCGCTGGAGCGCCTGAGCCTCACCGAAGCGGCCCACAGGAAGGTGGCGGCCTATTCCAAGGGAATGCGCCAGCGCGTCCGCCTGGCCCAGGCCATCGCCCACGAACCCGAACTGCTGGTGCTCGACGAGCCTCTCAACGGGCTCGACCCGCTCGTGCGCGCCGAAACCATCACCCTGTTCCGCGAGTGGGCGGCTCAGGGGAGGCACGTGATCCTCTCCAGCCACGTCCTGCAGGAGGTGGACGTGATCAGCGACCAGATCGTCCTCATCGCCAACGGCATGATCGTCGCCGAAGGGGAGATCCGCAATGTCCGCGAGGAGATCCACGAACACCCGAGCCAGTTCATCATCCGCTGCCGAGAACCCGCGCGGGTCGCCGCGCTGCTCTTCCAGGAAGACCACATCACCCAGGTCAGCCTCAACGACGACCGGGGTGGCATGCTCGTGATGACCCGGGACCGGGAGAAGTTTTCGCGGGCGCTGGGCCGCATTGCGCTCAACGGCTACAAGATCGAGGGCGTCATCCCCGCCGACGAAAACGTCGACGCGTTGTATGAATACCTCATTGGATCGTAAACCGGGGACTGGGTGTTTTGGAGTGCGGTGCCTCGGCACCGCTTTCGCGGCGGCGCCTAGGCGCCGCCCACAAAGCGGCGTCCAGCCGCCGCACTCCAGAGGTCGGCAACGATGAAAACCCGATACCCGACACCGGCTTTTCAGGCCTGGATCATCGCCAGGATCGAGTTGCGGCGCGCCTTCCTGTCGAAGCGGGCGTTCTGGGTGTATGGGCTCGCTCTGCTGCCGGCCGTGATCTTTTTCGGGCACGGCGTCGAAGTGAAGATCCGGCGGGACCGGCTCTCGGCGCAGGGCATCCTGCAGCCCGCCCTGATCGACGGCATACGCGACGGCGAAACGGACGAGGCGGTGCTGCAGCGGCTCGGGACGCCGGCCCGCGACGACCACTGGGAGAGCCGCAAACGCGTCCGCGCCGAGGGCGCGACCACTAGCGTCACGACGCACGGGGTCGACCCGGCCGTGGACGCCCGGTTTGTCCGCCTGAACATCACACGGCCCACCTATGGCGGCGACCATAGCGCGAGGATCTACGAATTCGAAGTGTACGGTCCCGACGGCGCCACCAACCTGGCACTGCGTCGTCCGGCCACCGGCAGTGCGCCGTGCAGCGACGAGGAAGGCCCGGAGAAGGCCTTCAACGGCAGCATTTCGGGCGGCAACAGCGACAAGTGGTGCACGGACGAGTGGGACCGCTTCCTGCAGGTCGACCTCGGTGCGGTCACGAAGGTGAAACGGTTCGTGGTCAAGCACGCCAGCGCCGGCGGCGAGGACGAGGAGCTCGACACGCGCGAGTTCAACATCCAGGTGAGCACCGACGGAAGGATGTTCACGACGGTCGTAAACGCCACGGGCGCGAGGTTCGTCGACGAGCGGTCTTCGCACCGCAGGCTCGTCTACTTCGACGGGCGACGCGTAGCTCGCCTGACCTTCTCCGACGGGAAGCTCGCCTCGAGAGACCTCAGCCCGCTGCTGAACTTCGAGGAGGATCGCCAGGTCTTCGCCGGTATCTTCCAGTTCTTCTACCTGCGGCTGGCGATCTTCTTCGGGTGCCTGGGCATCTTCATGAACCTTTTCCGCGGCGAGATGCTGGACAAGACCCTGCACTTCTGGTTCCTGGCTCCCGCCCGCCGTGAAGTGCTCCTGGCCGGAAAGTACGGCGCCGGCCTGATCGCCTCGACCACCATCTTTGCCGGCGGCGCCCTCCTGTGTTTTGCGGCGATGATCTGGCCACACAACCCGATCGAGGTACAGGCCTACTGGCGGGGCGCCGGCATGGCGCACGCCTTCTGGTACACGGCGGCTGCCGTGCTCGGTTGCGTCGGCTACGGTAGCGTGTTTCTTGCCGCCGGACTGCTTTTGCGCAACCCGATCATCCCGGCTGCCGTGCTTCTCGGCTGGGAGGGCATCAACGGCTTCCTCCCCGAGATCCTGCAGAAGCTGAGCGTGTTGTATTACCTGCAATCGCTGTGCCCAGTTCCGGTTCCTACCGACAAGAACGCGCCGGCGCTCCTACAGCTGCTGCTGTCCCCCGCCGCGCCCGCATCCCGCCTGGGCGCGGTCACCGGCCTGCTGGCCGTAACCGCGCTCCTGCTCTGCCTCGCGCGCTTCGCCATCCGCCGCATGCAGGTCTCTTACGGCACCGAGAATTAGTTTTAACCGAGCGATCAAGTGGATCCGGGCTTTCAGCCCGGACGCAGTTTGCGGTCGCTAGAACGTGCGCCCGGCCATGGGATCGGATCAAGTCGGAAGACGTCCGGGCGTGGAAGCCCGGAGCCCGGACCTGTTTTACGGGCAGGGCGGGCGGTTCAATCGTCGGACAGCCTCTTCAGCCCGGACGCAGTTTGGGGCCGCTATAACGTGCGCCCGTCGCCACATAGATCAGATCAAAAGACGTCCGGGCTGAAGCCCGGACCCACGTGAATCGGACAGCCTCTTCAGCTCGGACCCACTTGAGTTTCTGGTGCGAGTGCATCATGCTGCAACCATGCCGGGCCAATTCCTGTCCGATCTCCGCATCGCCCTGAGGGCGTTGTCCAGGAGCCCCGGATTCACGGGCGCGGCGGTGTTGACCCTGGCGCTCGGCATCGGCGTCAACACGGCCATCTTCAGCCTCGCCGACGCCGTGCTCTTCCGACCATTCCCGGTCCGGGAACCGGATCGCCTGGCGGTGCTCTACACGACGGCGACCGCCAACTCGAGCTACGCCAGCACATCCTACCCGGACTACCTCGACTACGGCGAGCTCGACGCGGTCTTCACCGGGTTGCTGGCGTACGCGCGCATGCCCTTGATGTTCAGCGACGGACAGGGCACCGAGCGTGTCGGGGGGGAGGCCGTGTCGGCCAACTATTTCGATCTCCTCGGCCTGGCTGTCGCCCCGGGACGGGGGTTCCGCACCTCGGACGAGGCTCACGGATCCGAGTTGACGGCGGTTCTCGGCCACAGCCTCTGGCAGCGCCGCTTCGGCGGCGATCCGGCTATCGTCGGGAAGAGCGTCAGGATCGACGGGCAGAGCCTGACGGTGATCGGGATCGCGCCCGCGGGATTTCGCGGCATCACCCTCGATTGGGGCACGCCGCCGGAAGTGTGGATCCTGCTGCGGTCCTTCGACCGGGTCGTGCCCACCTGGGGCCTGCCCGGGGCACAGGACATCCTGCAGAGCCGCGCAGCCCGCTGGCTTCTGGTTGTCGGGCGCCTGCGCCCGGGCGTCACGCTACGCACAGGCCCGCGCCGCAGTCACCCTGCGGGCGCGGCAGCTCGAGCTCGCGCACCCGCAAACCAACGCGGGCTGGACCGGGACGCTGCTGCCCGGATCGGAGGCTCGCTTCTGGCCCGCTTACCGGAAATCGATCGTGTCGCTCCTGGCCCTGCTCGTATCGGCCGCCGGCCTGGTGTTGTTGATCGCCTGCGCCAACGTGGCCAACCTCCTGCTCGCGCGCGCGACCGCACGACAGCGGGAAATCGCGATCCGTGCCGCGCTCGGGGCGGGGCGGCTGCGCCTGATGCGCCAGATGATTGCCGAAAGCGTGGTCCTGTCGGCCTTCGGGCTGACCTTTAGCTTCCTGGCAGCCTCCTGGATGCTCCGCCTGCTCTCGGGGGTTTTCCCTCCCGTTCAGAATCCCGCTTGCGCTGAACCTGAGGATGGATCTGCGGGTGTTCGCCCTGGCGGTCCTCGGCGCGCTCCTGACGACCTTCCTTTTCGGTCTGCTCCCGACCCTTCACATGTCGAGGCCGGACGTGCGGGCGGCCCTGCAGGGCGGAGGCTACAGTTCCTCGGCGCGCAGGTCCTGGGCCCGCGGGATGCTGGTCGTCGCCCAGGTCGCGATCTCGCTCGTGCTGCTCACCGGCGCGGGGCTGTTTGCCCGCACGCTGCACAAGGCAAGGGCCATCGACACCGGCTTCAGTGCGGACCACGTCCTGGTCCTCTCGGTCGACCTCCTTTCGGCGAGGTACGCCGAAAGCACGGGAATGGAATTGTACCGGGGACTACTGGAACGCGTGGGCCGGCTTCCGGGAGTCGTCTCCACCACCTGGGCCGGAGACGTGCCGCTGGCCGTGCGCCGCCTGCTCATCCGCTTCGTCAAAGGGGAACGAGACGTCGTCGCTGAGCACGAGTGGATGCGGGCGGAATGCAATGTCGTCGGACCCCGGTACTTCGCAACCTTGCGGATACCGCTCGTCAGGGGACGGGACTTCACAGACAGGGACAACGACACGGCGCCGGGCGCCGTAATCATCAATGAGTCGATGGCACGGGCGTACTGGCCCGGAGAGGATCCCGTCGGCAAGAGGATCAAGGTGCACGGCAGGGCGCGACAACTGTACGAGATCGTCGGTGTCGCCGCCCCCTCGCCATGTCTCCCTCTGGGACAACCCCGGCCCTTACCTGTACCTGCCGCTGTATCAGCGATATTTCCCGGAGATGATGCTTCACGTCAGAGTGGCGGGAGATCCGATGTCCCTTCTGCCCGCCATCCGCCGCGAAATCCAGGCCATCGACCGGGAGTTGCCCGTGTACGATGGCGGTACCCTGATCGACCAGATCACCACAGCGGTTTCCGCACAGCGGATGGCGGCGGCATTGCTCGGCGCTTCGGGCGTTCTCGCATTGGTGCTCGCAGTCGTCGGCGTCTATGGCGTGATGGCGTACGACACGAGCCGGCGCACGCGTGAGTTCGGGATCCGGGTCGCTCTCGGGGCCGGGCGGCAGAGCATCCTCCGGCTCGTGTTGCGCGACGGAGCCGTTCTGGTCGGACTCGGGCTGGCGGTGGGGTTGGCCCTGGCCGTCGGACTGACGCGCCTGGCCGCAGGTTTTCTGCACGGGATCAGCCCAACGGATCCTCTGACCTTCGCCTCGATTTCTCTGATCCTGGTCTTGGCCGCCGCGGCGGCCTGCTACCTGCCTGCCTTGAGGGCAGCGCGGATCGACCCTTTGACTGCGCTCAGGCAGGAGTAGAGGACGGCGAGCCGGAGTGTCGGCTCGGGAGGAGCGGGGCGGGCAGGCTTCCGTCAGGGCTGGGGGCCGAGGCAGGCCAGATCGCGCTCCAACTGGGAGAGAGCCTCCCGGAGCATCTGGCGATAGCGCTCGTGCCGTGCTCTCTCCAGGTCTTGCAGAACCCGCGTCCTGGTCAGGGCAGCCCCTCTCTCTCGCGGAGGATCTCGGCCTCGGAGGCGTTCAACGGGATTCTCTTGTAGTCCCGCTGCTCGCCCTCGGCCGTTTCGATTTGTGCTTCAACCGTCTTGCTTTCCCATCCTCTGGCCATCTAGATATTATATCATCGCAGATAGGGTTTGCGAAAGGTCGCTGCGCGGCTGACTAGCGCCCGCGAGCGCTTACACGTGTCAGCGAAAAGAGCAGCACACTGGCCAGCAGCGCCAGGGCCGCACCCGTGCCGAGCGCGACGCCGGATGAGTATCTCTGCCAGAGGAATCCTGCCAGGAGCGACGAGGGCAGGGCGGCGACACCCAGGGTGAAGTGGTAGATGCCGAATGCGGTCCCGCGCAGGGCGGCAGGCACAAGGTCTGTGACGAAGGCTTTCTCCACCCCTTCGGTCAAGCCGAAGTAGAGCCCGTAGGCCGCAAACAGCAGCCAGGCCGTGGAGTGCGGTCGAGGCCAGGGTGAATCCGAGGTACACGGCCGCATAGACAACCCAGCCTGCAACCACGAGGCGCGTGCGGCCCAGGCGGTCCGACAGGATCCCTCCGGGCGTCGACGAGAGTGCCTTGACCCCGTGGAAGACAATCCACACGAGCGGGATGAAGGCTACCGGCACGCCGAGTTCCCGCGAGCGCAGAATGAGGAACGCATCGGAGGAGTTCCCCAGGGCGAAGATGGCCAGTATCACCAGAAAGAGCTTGAAGCGCCGGCTGAATGGCTTCAGCGACAATCGCAGCGGGAGATCGGGTGAAGAGACCGGGTCCCTGGCGGTTCCGATGCCGGCCAGGACGAGCACAAGCGCCGCCGCGCCCGGAATTGTCGACAACAGGAAAATCGCCGACACCTGAAACGATCCGAAGGTGAGCAGCAGGAATGCCGCCAGCGACCCCGCCATGGCTCCGCCGTGATCCATCGCCCTGTTGAAACCGAAAGCCTTGCCGCGCTGCTCGAGGGGCGTGTTGTCGGCGATCATCGCGTCGCGCGGTGAAGTCCGCACGCCTTTACCGACGCGGTCGGCGAACCGCAAGACCAGCACCTGCCAACTGGAGGTGGCGACGCCGATCAATGGGCGGATGGCGTTCGAGAACCCGTATCCCGCGGCGGTCAGCAACCGCTTGTTCCCGAACCGGTCGGCAATCCAGCCGGAAAAGAGCTTGAGCAGGCTGGCCGTCGTCTCCGCCGTCCCCTCGACGAGGCCGATGAAGGAGATCGAAGCGCCGATAGACATCAGGTAGACCGGCAGGAGCGGGTAAATCATCTCGCTGGCAAAATCGTTGCACAGCGAAACCAGCCCCAGCAGGAATACTGTCGAGGAGAAACCGAGGATCTTCCTGTCGTGTTCCATTTCCGGTAATCATCATAGCTGTCAACCCGCAAAATGTGGAGTGCGGCGGCTCGACGCCGCTTTGGTCAAGGCGCCTGGGCGCCGCCGCGGCTGAATATTGCATTTGGTGTTTTCCATCGCGTCCGACGAGTTGACGCAGGTCCGCGCGGGTCAAAAATAGAGGCAACACTTGACCCGCCGATTCAGCAGCTGTTAGCTTTGCCCAATTGCGTGGGGCGAGAACATGAAGCCATTGTGGGTTCTGTCGGTTGTTTCGGTGTGCGCCGTTTGTCTCGGCGCGGACGTCAGGTCGGGGCCTTTGCCGCGCAGCAGCCCGGAAGCGCAAGGCGTCTCCTCGGCCGCCATCCGGGCGTTTGTCGAAGCGGCGGACACGCAGAGTCGACTCGATGCACAGCTTCATGCTCGTGCGCCATGGCCAGGTGGTGGCGGAGGGTGGTGGTCGCCGTACGACGCCCGACGCCGCCATCGCTGTATTCGTTGAGCAAGAGCTTCACCTCGACGGCCGTCGGGCTGGCCGTCGCGGAAGGGGAAGCTCAGCGTCGACGATCCGGTGCTGAAGTTCTTCCCCGACGACGCTCCGCCGAGCCGAGCGCCAATCTCAAGGCGATGCGCGTGCGCGATCTGCTCCGCATGTCCACCGGCCAGCAGCAGACGACGTGGCGAGCTACGTCGCTTCGAAGCTCAAGCCTGGACCAAGACCTTTCTGTCGCATGCCGGTGCCGCACAAGCCCGGCACCCATTTCCTCTACAACACGCCGGCACTTACATGCTCTCGGCGATCGTGCAGAAGGTGACGGGCATGACCGTGCTCGATTATCTGCGCCCGCGGCTGTTCGAGCCGCTGGGGATTGAAAACCCGCCTGGGAGGACCAGCCCGCAAGGGATCACGCTCGGCGGCTACGGGCTGAGCATCCGCACCGAGGACATCGCGAAGTTCGGCCAGCTCTACCTCCAGAAAGGGCGAGTGGGCGGGGAGCAACAGTTGGTGCCCGCGGCCTGGGTCGAAGCGGCCACGCGCGCCAGACCTCCAACGGCAGCAACCCGACGAGCGATTGGGACCAGGGCTACGGCTACCAGTTCTGGCGTTGCCGGCACGGCGCTACCGCGGCGACGGCGCATTCGGGCAGTACTGCATCGTCCTGCCGGAACAGGATGCGGTGATCGCCATCACCAGCGGCGCCGAAACATGCAGGCCGTGCTCAACCTGGTCTGGGACAACCTGCTGCCGGCCATGAAGCCGGCGGCGCTGCCGCCCGATGACGCTGCGCAGGCGATCTGGCTCGGAGGGTTGCCGGCCCGGCGGTGCGACCCGCAGCCGGGAAGCCTGCGTCGCCTGTCGCCGCCGCGGTTTCCGGCAGACGATTCTCCTTCCCGGCGAACGACCGCGGCATCGAATCGGTCGTGTTCGAGTTCGGCGACGCCAAGGCAACAGCGGCAGTCCGGACCGCCCAGCAGGACAGCCGCATCCCGTGCGGTTCAGGCGCCTGGGTCAACGGCCGGAGCGCCTTTGCGAACGGGCTGTGAGCCTCCCCGTGGACAGGGCCGAACACCCGGTGGCGGCCAATTCCACGGCGAAGTACTTCGGATCGACCTGGTTGTTGTGGGTCACCTGGTCGATGGCCACAGCCCAGTCCTGCAGCACCGTCACCGGCCCTTCCAGCGTATACGCGAGCTTGTACGCGTGCGGGAAGTGTCAGCCCGTCGACCTGCTTGAAGTCGTCGAAGCGCTCGGAGATCAAGTAGACCGTGTCCCGCTGGCCGGATGACTGGGCGATATCCGTCTGCATGTTGGCCGGTTGCACAAGCCTGTACTGCGAGCCCACGTGGCGGAAGGTCTCGGGGTCGAAATAGAGGGAGATCTGCAGGTCGCCGGCCCCCTTGCTCGCCCTGTATTTCAGCTCATGCACCTGGCGGCCGTCGACCTTCTTTTGACCTGAGTAAGTCAGCTTGGGCTGCCGTTGCGCCGTGTTCAAGAGGGCCCAGGCGGTCGTGGTTGCCCCGCCCATCAACCCATCCTTGAGCATCACGTCGTGAAGATATACGAATCCCGACAGCGCAGAGCGCTGACCGGGCCTCACCCAGCCGGTCGTGACGCGGCTCCCGTCATACGCGAGCTGCTCGCCCGGGTAGTCCAGCGAGGCGAAGGTCAATCCGATCCGGATTTTCCCCTGCTCGGAAACAATGCCGCACTTGCCTCGCAATTCGCCGTGACCGCCCAGCCGGAAATTGACTTGCGCCGGTTTGTACATGCAGCGCTGGGGGATATGGTGCACAGGCACCTGGGGGAACTTCCCCCTCAGGTGCTCCGCCAGCAGCTTCATGGAGTATTCCTCGGACACCGGGTGGTTGACGACGGCGACCGGGAATCCCGTGTCGATCGCGAAGGCGCCGTCGCGCCAGTTGGTGAAATCGTCGTCGGTGCAGATGGCCATGTCCGCCGCGAGCTTCTCGATGAAGTGGAACATCGGGGTGATCGCGCCCGTCCCCAGCACCAGGCGGCGGACAGCCTTGTCTCCCGGGCCGATCAGCTGGACCGCTGGCTGGCCCATGGGAGCGGTGCGGGCTGCGATCTGCCGGGCAATGTCGGCGGCCGTTCGGCCCTTGCCGTCGTAGACATAGTAGTAGCCGGACCCGTCGATCGGGCTGCCGAGTTCCAGCAGTTTACCCCAACCCGTCGGTATGCCGATCTCCGGGTACTGGTCCCACACGTCGTGGCAACGGACGATCACGAGGCCGTTTTTCTCGATGAACTCCCGCTTTGCTTTCACCTGCGGAAAGCGGAATATGTCAGGATCGTTGTCCCTGTGGTTGTAATAGGTGGGCTCGTGCGTGACAAACAGGTTGCAGCCCAGTTCCAGCGCCTTCTTCAGCGCGCCGGTGTAGGACATCCACCCCACCGCGATGCCCTTCACGACAGCCTCGGGCGCGCCGGACTTGAACGTGTCAACCGACGTCTTCCAGTCGACCCACCCGCCGGACCCGGCGCAGGCGGAGCTCGACGCCACCGTCCGGCTGCCCTCCGGCAAGACCATGACGGTCCCGGGCTTCTGGTTCCAGGACTACCGCCGCTCGCTGGCCAACCCCGAGGCCGAGGGCAGGGACCGCGTCGAGGTGCTCGCTCCGGCCGGCACCCCGGAATGGCGCGTGCGCTTCGCCACCCCGCGAATGCCGGCCGCCACACCGTCACCCTGGAATTGCGGGAGCCGGCAGGGGTGCGCCGCAGCGCGGAACAGGCCGTCGCGGTACGCCCCGCCGCGCCCCGCGGCTGGGTGCGGGTCAGCCCGCGCAACCCCCGTTACCTCGAAGACGGCGCCGGCCACACCTTCTTTCCCCTCGGCCAGAACCTCTGCATGTACGAGCGCAAGGAGGGCACCTACTACTACGACCGGCTGCTGGGGAAGCTCTCCGCCGCGGGCGGCAACTACGCGCGGCTGTGGCAGGAATACTACGTGCCCAACGATCTTGCGAAGCCCGCCGCGGCGGGCGACGGCAGCTTCACCGGCTTCCCGCTCGAAACCACCGCCACCGGCCTGGGCCGCTACGATCTGGCCTCCGCGTGGCGCCTCGATTACGTGGCGGAGCTCTGCGAGCGCCCCGGCGTCTACTGGCAGCTCGCCTCCGAAATGGTGGTGTGGTGGGAGCCCCGCCTGGCCTACCGCTGGAAGCGCAACCCGTACAACGCCGCCAACGGCGGGCCGTGCGCCAGGCCGGTGGATTACTTCACCGACCCGCGCGCGCGCGAACTGGTGCGCCGCCGCCTGCGCTACAACGTGGCGCGCTGGGGCTGGGCCACCAGGCTCGCGGCCTGGGAGCTGTGGAACGAGGTGGATAACATGGAGGGCTTCGACCCCGCCGCCAACGCCGCCTGGCACCGCGAGATGGGCGCCTACCTGAAGCGCATCGATCCCTGGCGCCACCTGGTCACCTCGAGCTGGCGCGACCCGAAGATGTTCGCGCGCCCGGAGATCGACATCGTGCAGGCGCATTCCTACTTCGGCCCCCAGTACGACGCCGCCCAGTACACACTGCAGGACACCGACCACCTGATGCGGCCCTTCGGCAAGCCGTTCTTCTTCGGCGAGCAGGGCATCGAGGGGCCCGTCTCGGTGGACCCCGACGGCAAGCTTTGGCTACGGCATCGAACTGAAGCCGCCGGAATTCTGGGGGGACATCGCGGCCCGAATTATCCGCAAAGATCTTCGGTGGTGATATGGAGTGCGGCGGCTCGACGCCGCTTTGGTCCCGGCGCCTAGGCGCCGGGTATTCCGGCCATAGCAACTAAGCGAAAGCGGTGCCGAGGCACCGCACTCCAAAGAAGGCCCCCTGCCGGCCAGGATTCGGCAGGGGGCCCTATGCCGCGCACGACCTGGGGTTACCAGTCGACGCGGAGCGAAAGCTGGATGACCCGGCCGTCGTTGGCCTGGCGGCTCAGGTCCTGCATACCCGTGGTCGCATTCGGGTTGATGTCGTTCGGGTGATTGAACACGTTGAAGAAGTCCCCCTTGAGCCGGAAGACGACCGATTCCCCGATGCGGAAGTTTTTGTAGACACCGATATCGGTGTTCCACGCGCCGGGCCCCATTATGTTCGCCCTGGGGCTCCAGTTGTAGTTTTCACCGATGGCCGTCTGCCGGATGCTGCCCCATTGGCCAGCGTCTGGGCAATCTTGTTGTCGTAGGCGGAGCCGACCTGGCGCAGGACACGCTGCGACCGGTCGACAGGCACCAGGGCCAGCAGGTCGCCGCCCACCACGTTCGTCGCCGCGGTGGGATCGAAGTAGCCCCGGAACCAGAGCCTGTTCTGTTTGCCCGCCCAGGTGAACTCCGGCCGGCTGTCCGCATCGAGGCGCGGATCGCCGAAAGCGAACAGGCTGGTGTCGGGCTCAGCCAGAAGCCGCTGCGCCAATCGCCGTTGAAGGCAATCTGCCAGCCGCCCAACAGCGTCTGCACCACCGGGTGCGCGTCGCTCATGAAGCGCTTGCCCCTGCCGAAGGGCAATTCCACGTTGCCGTTGTACCGGATGTGGTGCGGCGGAACGGTCGTGGAGTTGAAGTAGACCAGGGCGAGCCGCTGATCGTAGGTGAGGTTCGGCGCGCCGATGATCTGGAGGTTCTCGGGAACCTGGCCGCCGCCGCCGGCCGAGTTGATGCTGGTGCCGCCGAGCACAGGTTGTCTCTACCCGAGAGCCTGTGATCGATCTTGGTGGTGTAGTTGTCCGCGTTGGTTTTTCGCGGGGAAAACTTGGTGTAGTTATAATAGGTGACGTACGGGTTCGAGTCGTTGGTCGGCAGCGCCGTCATCTTCTGCATCTGCTTGGCGAAGGCGCTGATCCGGCTGGCCGGGATCTTGTTGTCCGGGAAAGGCTGCCCGTTGCCCGTTGGCGTCGGTCGTCAACGGATCGTAGATGTGGCGTTGTTGCCGTCGGAGTCGATGATGTTGCTCGGATCACCGTTCCACATGTCCGCCGTGGGCGTGTACGTGTAATACGGGAAGTACGATTCCCGCTGCCGGGCGCCCTCGAACGCGAAAAACCAGAACGTCTTGTCGTGGCCGTCGTAGAGTTTACCCAGCCACACGGGGCCGCCTGCCGACGCGCCGAACTCGTTGCGGATCAATTTCGGCCAGTTGTAGTTCGGGACGTACTCGCGCCGTCTGGCCACCAGCCCGGCCGTGTTGTTGCGGTGCGTGCTCGAACGCGCTGCCGTGGAAGGTATTGGTGCCGCTGCGTGTCACCATCGTAACTGTCGCCGGTCGCGAGTAGCGGGCATCGGAACCAACGGTCTCGATGCGGAATTCCTGGACGACGTCGAGACCCGGCTGAATGCGCGCGATACCGCCGCCGAACCGGTCGACAAGAGAGATACCATCAAGCGTGATTTCCAGCGATCCAACCTTCATGCCGTTGACTCGGGCGTTGCCGCCCCCCTCGACTCCCGGGGTCAGGTCGAACAGGTTGCTGATCGACCGCCCGTTCAGAGGGAGGTCACGGATCCGGGCGAAATCCTTGACGTTCGATATTTCGGTGCTGGCCGTGTTGATGGTGGGCGCCGCGCTGGTTACCTCGACGGTCGTGCTGATGTCGCCCACCTCCATGACCGGATTCAGTTCCACTGCTGCCCGGCCATGACCGTGAAAGTGCCCGCCCACTTCTTAAACCCGGCCAGCTCGACGGTCATCCGGTAGGGGCCGAGGGGCAGAGCGGCGATCGTGAAGATACCCACCTCGTTGCTGACGCCTGTCCGCTCCACGTTCGTCAGCTCGTTTGTTACCTTGACTTCGGCGCCGGGGATAACGGCCTGTTTCGCATCCCGCACGGTTCCTGCGACCGTTCCGGCGCCGGTCTGGGCCCAACCTGCCTCAGAGAACAGGAGGGCCGCCGCCAGCAGAAAAAGCAGCGAAGCAACAGATACGATGCTCGATCTGTTTTTCAAGCAAGGGCTCATCATCACTCACCTCATTGATCGAAAAGCGCGGATCGATCCAGCGCCAGGTTCGTTGGAAATCCGCCCCGATACAAAGTTCCGAGATCCGACTGCGACTGCCAGTTAGAGAAATAGAGATGTTAGTTTCTGTCCTATGGAAAGCAACTTAGCACCAGAATATTTTCAAAAGCAACAAAAACTCGCAGCTTGGTAACTTTTGGGCCGAGGAAGGTCTCCCTTGCGGACTGGGAATATCGCGCTCTACCGCTTCGAGCGGAGGCGTCGGAGGATTTCCTCCTCTTTTGACGCTTCGGGAAACCGGCCCTGCTTCCGGTAGATCTCCATGGCGGTTTCGTGTCCGGAGGCAAGGTCGGGTCGACCTTGAGGGCCTGTCGCACTGCGTCGAGTGCGCCGTCGAGGTCCCCACGCTTGAGCAGGAGCCTGGAGACCACGATCGAAACCAGCGTGTCTCTGGAATTCAGTGCCTGCGCCTTCCGGAACGCCGCGAGCGCGTCATCCCACCGGTCCACGGTGACGTAGCGACCGCCGAGGCTGAAGTAGGCGAGATAGTCGTTCGGGGATTGCGCCAGCAACTGCTTGAAGGTGCGCTCGGCCTCTTCGTACCGTCGGCCCGCGATATAGACCTCGGCCAGCCGCCGCAGCGCCAGATCGTAGCCTGGACGTAATTCCAGGGTTTTCAGGAATTCCCGCTCCGCCTGATCGAGGGCGCCGGTCACACGGCACACGACGCCGAGCTGGAAGTGCGCAACCAGGGATGCCGGGTCGCGTTGCAGGGCCTGGTTCAACAGTTTCGTCGCCCGAGCGTAATCTGCGCTCCGTGCGGCCAGCGTCCCGGCGTTGATGAGTTCATAAAGCTCGACCCGGTCCTTGGGGTCCGGAAGATTGCTACCCGGCATCGGGCCGGCGGCCTCCCTGCTGAAGGCCAGGTATCCGAGAGACGCCAGCTTTTCGACGGTGGCAGGGTCGGCGTCCCGCGGCACGACGGCCGCCGCATTCCTGGCCGAATAGCGCGCGAGGTCCTGGCCGAGGAGCGTCTTCAGCTGGGACGCCATCGCGCGATTCGTCCCGCTGAGATCGCGTTTCTCGCCGGGGTCGGAAACCGTGTCGTACAGTTCCGGTTTCGGCGCCTCGATGTACTTGTACCGTCCCACCCGGATGCTCGACAGCGGGCTCCACTCGAAGTGGTAGAACGGGAGCATTATTTCCGCTTGCGCCGGCAACCCGGACAGGGAGCCCCTTCCCAGCAACGCGGAATAGGCCCCTTTGCCCTGCACCTCCGGGGCGCGCACCTTTCCGGACAGGCCCAGGACCTGCAGCACCGTGGGGACCACGTCGATGGTGCGCAAGGGCCCGGCGAGCCGCTTTCCGCGCGGCGCGGTGGCTCCCGGCAGCTTGAATATCATCGGGACACGCAGCGTGGAGTCGTAAATAAAAAACCCGTGCGTCGACTCGCCGTGTTCTCCGAGGCTTTCGCCATGGTCGCCCAGCAGCACGATCATGCAGTTGTCGTACACCCCCATCCGCTTGAGGCCATCGACGACGCGCCCGACGTTTTCGTCCGTATAGGCGATCTCGCCGTCGTAGGGGCGGCCGGGGTACTGCCGGTCGTAGGGCGCCGGGGGCGTGTACGGGTCGTGTGGGTCGAACAGGTGGACCCAGAGGAAGAAGGGTCCCTTTGGTTTTGTCTCCAGCCAGCGAAGCGTCTCCCTCGCCACCTCGTCGCCCCGCCGTTCTGCGACCACTTGCCAGTTTTGCTGCGGGACGGAGGGAAAGTTGTCGTAGTAGAAATCGAACCCCTGGTTGATTCCCCAGCGCGCTTCCAGGACGGCCGAGGCGACCACCGCGCCCGTACGATATCCGGCGGACTTGAGCATGGTGGCGAGTGTGGTTCTCTCTTTGCTGAGGGTGAATCCGGTGAAGTCGCGTACCCCGTGAAACACCGGGTAAGTCCCGGTAAAGATGGAAGCGTGGGAAGGCAGGGTCAACGGGACGGGGGTGTACGCGTTCTCGACGAGGATCCCGTCGGCGGCAAGCTCGTTGATCCGAGGCGTTTTGATCGCCTTGTAGCCGTAGCACTCGAGGTGATCCGCCCGGAGGGTGTCGACGGTGATGATCACGAGGTTCGGCGGCTGGGCCGGCGCCTGCACGAGCCCGCCGGCGGCCGGCACAATCAGGAGCGACAGGGTCAAGACCGCTCCACAGCGAAAAAAGTGCTTCATCATTCCTTGATCGAATCGCCGGGCGTCTTCAGCCGATAGAAGCGATGCTGGGGACGGCGAAGGAACGGGCCAGAACCAGGGCGATGGACCCCACTAGGCTGGGCCGGCTTTCCAGCGTCGTGGGGCTCAGGGCCAGGTGGTCGAGATAAAACCTGGGGATCCGCTGCGACAGTTCCCGGATCATGATCGGGTAGACCGTCGCCCAAGCGCGGGTCACCGGGCCGCCCAACACGATCACCTCCGGGTTCAGCGCGTAGATAATCGGGATGAGCCCCCTGCCCAGAAACGCTGCCTTCTCGTGCAGCGCCTGGACGGCCTCCCTGTCACCCTGCGAGGCGCGCGACAGAACGTCGTCGATCGTGCAGCCGCCGGCGTCTCCGGGCTGCGAGGCGCGCAGCTCCTCGTAGCGCCGCACGGTGGCGGGGTCGGACGCGTACGCCTCCAGGCATCCCCGGCCGCCGCAGCTGCAAGGGGGCCCGTCGGGGTGAAGCGGAATGTGGCCGAACTCCCCCGCCCCGTTCATCGAGCCGTGGTAGAACTGCCCGCGGATGATTATGCCCGACCCTATCCCCTCGCCGATATCGCAGAAGACCAGATTTCTCGGCGGACGGGCGTGTTTGCCGAACCAGATCTCGGCCAGGGCACCGAGCCACGCGCCGTTTTCAAAATAAAGGGGGATGTCCATTTCCAGCAGGCGTCGCAGCATGGAACCGACCGGGACATCGTCGCCCCAACCGAGGCCTTCGCCGGCCAGCACCCTTCCCTCCACCGGGTCCACGAGCCCGACCAGCGACACCCCGATCCCCTCGGCCCCTTCCGCCCGGCACGACCGCAGCACCTCCTTGATCGCGCGCGCCACGGCCGCCATTGCGGCGTGCGGGTCGGGATCGGCCGGCAGATCGACGCACCGCTGGATCTTTCCCCGGAAATCGCTCAGGGCAACGGTGTAGCCGCTGGGACGCAGGTCCACCCCAATGGCACAGGCCTTCCGCGGATTGATGTGGAGATAGCGCTTCTTGCGCCCGCCCAGCGGCGACGACTCCCCCACGCCCTCCTCGTAAACGAAGTTGTCGGCCAGCAGCCGCGACACGATCTTCGAGACGGTGCTTCCCTCCAGCCCGATCAGTTCGGCGATCTCGATGCGGGAGATCGGGTGTTTCTCCCGAATAACGTTCAACACCATGACTTCGTTGATGTCCCGCAGCACGCGGTGGTTCGCCGGGGCGAGATTGCCGATATCCATCTTTCTCATAGTGGCACCGGTTATATGATGACGGAATCTAACCCCCTGCCCGACACGAAGTCAAGGAGCGCTCTGGAGTGCGGCGGCTCGACGCCGCTTTGGTCCCGGCGCCTAGGCGCCGGGTATTCCGGCCATAGGAACTAGGCGAAAGCGGCGTCGAGCCGCCGCACTCCGCATTACCAGATGCGGATCAGGGAGACGCCGTGCCGGGCGACTTTCGTTTCGAACTGATTCTCGAACACGCCCACATCGCGCTGCCGCCACAGGTCCCGGACGCGACGCCGGCCGGCGACGCCCAGATCGGACCAGCGCGCCGTCACCGCGGCTTCGGTTTCGCCGCGATTGAAGAGGCCGACGGCCAGCGAGCCGTCTTCCAGGGACCTGGCCCACACTTCACGAGTTCCCTCGCGGGCCACGCGCCGCCCCGGCTTGCCGAGCGGGTCTTGGTCGACCTCGATCACCTCGTCGTTGCAGAGCAGGCCGAGCGTGAAGTCGTCCAGCCGCGTGATGTCGCCGCTGAAGATCAGCGGCGCCGCTACCAGCGACCACAGCGACACGTGCGAATACTGTTCGTTCGGCGTTAGCGGCGTCGGGACGGTCTGCCCTTTCCAGTTGCTCAGGTAGCCCAGGAGCAGGTAATCGGGATCGTTCCAGCCTCCCGGCCCGCCGTATTTGTGGAGTTCCCTCTGCGCATAGACGTCGAAGCCGTCGCGGAAGAGCGCGGTTCCGATTTCTTCGAAGCTCCCCCCGAGATCTCCTGCGGTCCTCCAGCTGTGTCCCCCGACTTCTTTGCCCCACTCCCAGACATTCCCCATCCCGTACTGGCAGAGGTTGAGGATGATGTCCCGCGGCTGGCTCTTCAGGATGTCGCTGATCACCCGGTATGGCTTCTGCAGCGCGGCACGGTCGGGATTCTTCGCGATTTCCTTGTAGGAACACCAATCGTATTTCAGGAAATCGAATCCCCAGTCCACAAACTGTTCCACGTCCTGCCGCTCGTGCTGCCAGGCGGCGACGTGCCTGGCGCAGGTCAGCGGGCCGGGGGAGGTGTAGATGCCCGCTTTCAGCCCCTTCGCGTGGATATATGCGGTGAGCGCCTTCATGTCGGGGAAGCGGGGGTTGGCGTTCACGCGGCCGCGCGCGTCGCGCGGTTCCCCCTGCAGGGACGCGTCCGGCGATCCCGGCTTCACCGACCAGCAGTCGTCGATGTTTACGTACATGTAGCCGTGATCGATCATCCCGCTGGCGACCATGGCGTCGGCCGCGGCGCGCATGATCTCGTCCGTCACGTGATTCTCCCAGACGTACCAGCTGTTCCACCCCATGTGCGGGGTGAGCGCCAGCGTGTCGCCGCAGACGATCCGGAAGTCGCGCCGATCACGGCCGTGTCGGTTGGACGCCTGAAAGACCACCTTGTAGGTTCCGCGCGCGCCGAGTTTGCCGGTGATCTGGCCGGTGCTCCTGTTCACCGATAGCCCTTCAGGAAGTCCGTCCACCGCGAACTCCATCGGCCGCTCGCCCGCCGCCGGGATGGTAAACAGAAAGGGGGACCCGGGCCGAACGCCAAAAACCCTGGCGCCGTTTATCCTGGGCTGCGGCGCGGGTTTCGGGGTCAGGACGACCTTCTGTTCCGCAGGCACGCAATAAAGCGCAGTCAGCGAGCAGAGCATCAGGGCGATGCCGGAATATCGGACCAGTGAACGAGTCATCTCCGCCTCCACGAGGAAGTCACATTTAGAGAGTTTTGTGGAGTGCGGCGGCTCGACGCCGCTTTGGGGTCGGCGCCTGGGCGCCGACCCGACAGCGGTGCCGAAGCACCGCACTCCATAGGTATGTCACCCGCCGGACATCTCGGCCGTTGATTTCAGCGTAAAGCGGCGCCCAGGCGCCGCACTCCATAAGAGGCCATGTTACAGCGAACCGGGCGGGACTATGAACCGAAGATACTTTCTGAACAGGGTTTGTCGCGTCGCGCACGCGCCGCCGCCGGCGGATCGCCTTCGGCGGTATCGAGCGCCTGTCGAACAAGCACCGGGTCCCTACCGACCCGTTCGTCAAAGACCTGCAATGGAAGCCGTCCACAATCGTTTCCGCGCGCTCGACGCGGTAGACCGGTAAAGCAGACAAGAGTTCTCAACTGCGTCCGCCCTGCCCGTAAGACAAGTGGGTCCGGGCTTCAGCCCGGACGTCTTTTGATCTGATCTATGTGGCGACGGGCGCACGTTATAGCGACCGCAAACAGCGTCCGGGCTTGAAGCCCGGACCCACTTTTCTGTTGCATGCGGTGCACGCGTTCCCGTATAGCGCCGATCAAACTGCGTCCGGGCTGAAGCCCGGACCCACTTGATTTGTATGTGCGAAGGGGCGAGAGGCGGCGCGCGACCAGGCGATAAGCAAGACGATGCCGGCGAGGATCATGGCCACGCTCAGGCCGACCCAGAGGCCGACGACGCCCCAGCCGAGCCGAAAGCAGAAGTACCAGGCGACCGGGATGCCAACTCCCCAGTCGCAAAAGAGATGGGTGACCATCGCGGTGCGCGTGTCGCCAGTGCCGCGCAGCGCCCCGACCGTCACCCCCTGGATGCCGTCGAACAGCTGAAAAACGGCAGCCATCATCAGCAGGACCGCGCCGAGGGCGATGACCTCCCTGTCGCCCGAGTAGAGTCGGACGATGGCGCGCGGCACCGACAGGAACACCAGTCCCGAGGCGGCCATGAAGGAAGCCCCGAGGGCCACAGCCGTCCAGCCTGCGCGGCCGGCGCCGCGCAGGTCCCGCCGTCCAAGCGCCTGCCCCACCCGTACTGCGGCCGCCGACGAGATACCGAGCGGCACCATGAACGTCAGGCTCGCCGTGTGCAGCGCGACCTGGTGGGCTGCGAGTGGAATCGCGCCGAGGGTTCCGGCCAGCGCCGTCGCTGCGCCAAAGACGCCGACCTCGAGGCTGATGTGCAGCGCGGCGGGAAGCCCCAGTCCGAGCAGGCGACGGAGCCGTGCCGGGTCCGGCCGAAGGGCGACGCGGGTAAGCCCCCACCGGTGCCGCCACTCGTGGTACAGGATGTAGGCGAGCAAGGAGCCTGCCATGTACGCTCGGGCGATGCACGTCGACCAACCCGAGCCTTCCACTCCCATGGCGGGAAATCCCAGGTGTCCATATATCAGTACCCAGTTGCCGAAGACATTGACGAGGTTCGCGCTGATCAGCGCAACGGCCACGGGCCGGACCAGGTTCATCCCTTGCAGATAACGACGGAAGGCGAAATACGCCATCAGCGGCGGCGCGCTCCAGAGGATCGCGCGCAGATAAGGGCGCGCCAGCTGCAGGATCGCAGGCTCGACTCCCAGGGTACGCAGCGCGGGCAGAAGCGACCACACCAGGGTCATCATCAGGGGCGAGATCCCCAGGACCAGGTAGAGGCTGTTCAGCAGCGAGTGGTGGCAGTCGTCGACGTTGCCCGAACCGTAGGCCTGCGCGACCAGCGTGTCCAACCCCAGCAGCAGCCCGCTGCCGAACACGCCCACGACATAGAAAAGGACGTTCCCCAGGCTGGTGGCGCCGATCGCGTTGGTGCCATTCGGGAGCCGGCCCACCATCATGGTGTCCACGATCCCCATCGTCACCCAGCCGATCTCAGCCAGCACCAACGGCGCCGCCAGCCGCAGCATCGGCCGGATTTCCGAACGGAACCCCTGCATGCCCGAAAGTAACACTCGCCCCCCCAAACCGGCCGCGCCGGAACAGCTGAGAGAATACCGCAACACGTCGAACGGTCGGACACTCATCTTCGGCATCCCGCCGGACTCGGAGGTCCGGCAACTCGACCTGGTCCCTGGTGGCACGGTAATCTGTTCCGGAGTGCAAACAAGCAGGCGGCGAATATTTTGATCTCATTCGGTTGAATGCTGTGCAACGGAGGTGCAAGGTGGCGGGGACCCTCGTAGCGCTGATTCGCGGAATAAACGTCGGACGCGCGAAACGGGTGGCGATGGCGGAATTGCGCTCAGCGATGGAGGACTTGGGCTATGGGGACGTGCGCACGCTGCTCAACAGCGGTAACGTGGTTTTCGCGGCCGGCCGCACCACGCCCGCAGCGGCTGCGGCCCGTATCGAGGAGACCCTCGTGGCGCGGTTGGGAGTTCGCGCTCGCGCCATCGTGCTGACCGCAGCAGAACTCGCGGACGCCGTCGACGGCAACCCGCTGCTTGGGGTGGCAGCCGACCCGTCCCGCCTGCTTGTCGCCTGCCTCGCCAACCCGGCCGATCGGGCCCGGCTTGAGCCGCTGCTGGAGCGACAGTGGTCCCCGGAGGCCCTCGCCCTCGGCGGGCGTGTGGCCTACCTCTGGTGCCCCGGAGGGGTGCTCGCGAGCCCTCTTGCCGATGCCGTCGGGCGTGCGCTCCGCGACGCGGTCACCACACGCAATTGGGCAACCGTGACCAAGCTGCACGCCCTCGCCAAAGCCCGGCTTGTCCCAGGGGACCCGAGAAAGACGCGGTCACGGTGACCGAATACATCTTTGGGCCTCGTTGCCGTCGGTATTCGCTTGACAGTCGTCAGAGCGGGCAAATACGCTGAGCCTACTGAACGCTGCGAAGAAAGGCCCAACGCAGAGGCGCAGATAACGCATCAGGAAGTTTCCAGTCGACCAGACCTTGCAGGCGCCTCATCCGGAACCTGACATCCTCGTCGTCGTTGCCGCCCGTTTATTTCTCACGACAGCAGCTGTTCCCGACGGTGGTCGTCCGAACCGCCCACTCTTTTCACCTGGAGGAGCAAACCATGCGGACAACGGAGCAGGGGGCCCTGGCGGGCTCGCGGGTGACCCTCGTGCTCGCCTGCGCGCTTTCGGGGCTCATCCCGAAGGGGGCTGGCGCGACGGTCGTGCACGAGCAGGCGGTGGCGGGCGGCTCCAGCGGCTCCGCGAGCGTCGCCACCGCAAGCGCCGTGACGGCGGCGGGCGGCAACCTCTACCTGGCGGCGATCGCCACCAAGGCCGGGGGCGTTTCGGTCAGGTCCGTCAGCGGCCTGGGACTCGCCTGGAGCCTGGTAAGGGCCCAGTGCGCCGGGCGGAACCAGACCCGGGCGGAGGTGTGGCGGGGAGCCGGGACACCAGCGGCCAGCGGGGTGGTGAGCGCCACCCTGAGCGGTGCCGCCTCCAACGCCGTCATCGAAGTGTCGCGCTATTCCGGTGCGGACGGCGTCGCCCCGATAGGAAACGTCGTCTCGGCAAACACCACCGGCGCGAACGGAGCGTGCGGCGGCGGCGTGGACAGCGCGGCTTACTCGGTGAGCCTGACCACGTCGCTGCCAGAGGCCGTGGCCTACGGGGCGGTGGCCATGCGTAACCGAACCCACACGCCGGGCAGCGGCTACACGGAGCGGTTGGAGAAACTTCAAGGGAGCGGCGGCAACGCGGCCGGAGCCGCCACCATGGACCGCACCGTAACCTCCGCCTCCGCCGTGCCGGTCAACGGGACCTTCAGCGGCAACGTGGACTGGGCGGTCGTAGCACTCGAGATCCGGCCGGGCGGCGGGGCGAACCGCGCGCCGGTGGCGCAGGACCAGTCGGTGAACGTTTTCCTGGATACCGCCAGAACGATACTTCTGACCGCCACCGACCCTGACGGGGACCCCTTATCCTACGGGGTGATTACTCAGCCGCTGCACGGCCTTCTCACGGGTAGCGCGCCAAACCTCACCTACACCCCCGGTCCCGGTTACCTCGGCGCCGACAGCTTCACCTTCCACGCCAGCGACGGGCAGGCCGACAGCAACGCGGCTGCCGTTTCCATCACGGTGACGTCAGGCTCCTCTGTCCTTGACGCAAAGGTCGCGCACGCCCTCGATTTCGCCGCCAGCCGGCTCGACTTTACGTCGCGCTCCATCGACGCGACGGATTACCCCTTCTCGGCCTCGGGCACGTCGTGGAATCTCGACAGCGCCAGCAGCTGGGGGAGCGGATTCTTCCCCGGCGCCCTGTGGTGGATGCACGAGCGCTCCGGGGAATCGCTGTGGCGGACGCGGGCCGAAGCGTGGACCGCCGGGCTCGAGTCCCAGAAGACCAGGACCGACACCCACGACGTCGGGTTCATCATCTACAACAGTTTTGGCCGGGGCTACGGACTCACGGGCTACGGGACGTACGCGCAGGTGGCGCGGACGGCCGCCGGAGCGCTCGCGACGCGCTACAGCCCTGTCGTCGGGTGCACCCGGTCGTGGGACGGGAGCAACTTCACGGTCATCATCGACAACATGATGAACCTCGAGCTGCTCTTCTGGGCCGCCCGGAACGGGGGGGACCCCGCCTACTACGACATGGCCAGGAGCCACGCGGAAAAGACGATGCTCAACCACGTGCGCCCCGACGGGTCCACCTATCACGTCGTCGAATACAGCGAAAGCACCGGCGCCGTGGTGAGAAAGAGAACCGCGCAGGGATACTCGAATGGTTCGACCTGGTCCCGTGGCCAGGCTTGGGCCGTCTATGGATTCGCCATGGCCTACCGTGAGACGGGCGACCAGCGCTTCCTCGAAACGGCAGGGAGGGCCGCCGACTATTTCCTCTCCCACCTGCCAACGGACCACGTGCCGCTCTGGGATTTCGACGTCCCGCCAACCGACCCACGACAGTACAAGGACTCCTCGGCTGCAGCGATCGCCGCGTCGGGGCTCCTGGAGCTGTGCCGGTACGCGGCGCTGCCGGAAGACCGCGAGCGTTACCGGCAGGGGGCCGCGGACATCCTGGACGCCCTGACGTCCCCCGCGTACCTCTCCGAGGGCACCTCGAGCCCGGCGGTCCTGCTCCACGGGGCGCGAAACGTCCCGAGCAACGGGGACGTCGACAATGGGCTCATCTGGGGCGACTACTACTTCATCGAAGCCCTGCGGCGGTACCAGGCCCTCGAGGCGCCGCAGCCGGGCGTGAGCTTCTCCGCGGCAAGCTCCAGCCTGACCGAGTCCGGCGGCACCGCTCAGCTCGCGGCGGGCCTCTCGGCCAAGAGCGCTCTCCCGGTCGCCGTCGATTACGTCGCCACAGGAGGCACGGCGACCTCCGGAACCGATTACGCCCCCGCGGCCGGCGCGCTCATCTTCGACCCGGGCCAGACGGCGAAGTCGATCGGGATCCGGGTCTTCGACGACACCCTCGTCGAAGGGAACGAGACGGTCGAGGTGACGCTCGGGTACGCCGTGGGCGCCGTCCCGGGGCCCGTTACCTCGCACGTTCTGACTATCCTCGACAACGACACGGGCACCTCTTTGCCTCTGCCGCCCGCGAACCTGACGGCAACCGCCGGGAATTCCCAGGTGGCGCTCGCCTGGAACGCCTCTTCCGGGGCGGCCAGTTACAGCGTGAAACGGAGCACGACCGCCGGCAGCGGGTACTCGGAGATCGCATCAGGGGTTGCGGCTATGAGCTACACGGACACGGGCGTGACCAACGGGGCAACCTATTACTACGTGGTGACCGCGGTCAACGACGCGGGCGAGAGCGGAGCGTCGAATGAGGCCGTTGCCACACCAGCACAGGGGGGAACGGGAGTCGTCGCCTTCGAGGAAGTCCAGGGCGGCGGGTCGAGTTCGTCGGCCACGGTGGCGACGGCGGCGGCCCTGACAGGGGCGGCCAACCACCTGTATCTGGCTGCAATCGCCACCAGGACCGGGAGTGTCTCGGTGCGGTCCGTCGGCGGCCTCGGCCTCGCGTGGACCCTGGTGAGGGCCCAGTGCGCGGGCCGGAACCAGACCCGCCTGGAGGTGTGGATGGCGCTGGGCGCGCCGACGGGAAGCGGCGTGGTGACCGCCACCTTGAGCGCCTCGGCGTCGAATGCCGTCATCGAGGTGTCGCGCTACTCGGGCGTGAACGCGGCGGCGCCCCTCGGGAATGTGGTTTCGGCGAACACGATGGGCGGCGGCAGCGCGTGCGGCGGCGGCGTGGACAGCGCCTCGTATGCCGTGGGCCTGACCACCGGGGCGCCGAACGCCGTCGTCTATGGGGCGGTGGCGATGCGGAACCGGAGCCACACCCCGGGGGCCGGATACACCGAGCGCGCGGAGAAAATGCAGGGGAGCGGGGGCGAGGTGGCCGGTACAGCCGTCATGGACCGCCCCGTGCCTTCCCCCTCGGCCGCGCCCGTCAACGGAATCTTCAGCAGCGCCGTGGACTGGGCGGTCGTGGGCATCGAGCTGAGGCCGTAACAAGAAATACGGTAACTTGACTAACGTTACCAGGACGCGGATTATCGCGGGTCGACGCGGATATCGACCGAACCAGCTCTATCTCAAGTATGCGTTTTGTTTGCCCTTCACCGGACGGGGATGGTGTATGTTGGCACGCACGCTATGAGCGCAGAGCTTAAAGAGATCCTGCAGTTTTCGCTGGTGGCCCTGAGTTCCATCTTCTTCATCGTGGATCCGCTCGCAGCCATCCCCTCGTTCCTGGCGATGACGGCCGAGGACAGCGAGACCAAGCGAAGGCGCATGGCGCGCCAGGCCGCCTGGACGTGTTTCCTGGTCCTGAGCCTTTTCTCGCTGGCCGGAAGCCTGATTTTCAGGCTCTTTAGCATCACGCTCCCGGCGTTTAAAATCGCCGGCGGGGTGGTGCTCTTCCTGATCGCCGTCGACATGCTGCAGGCCCGCCGATCCGGAACGCAGGAGGTCAGCGAAGAACGCCTCGAAGGAACGGAGAAGGAAGAGGTGGGAGTCACCCCGATGGGGATCCCGATGCTGGCCGGGCCCGGCGCGATCTCGACGGCCATGGTGCTGATGGGGCAGTCCCGCAGCTGGTGGCACACCATTCCCGTCTTCGTCGCGATCGCGGTCACGGCGCTGGTTTCCTACTTTGTGCTGGCGGGCGCCAGCCGGGTGCGGAAGTATCTCGGCGAGACCGGGATTCGCATCCTGATGCGGATGATGGGCCTGGTCCTGACCGCGATCGCCGTCCAGTTCGTGCTGAACGGCCTCATGGACATCGGGGCCATTCCCCACCGAACCGGCCACTAGCGCCCGGTCACTCCCGGCGGCGAGCCCGAACAGCTCCATCACGTTGGAGACCCAGAAAACGAGTGTCAAGATGGTCTCCGGACAAGACAAGTGGGTCCGGGCTTCAGCCCGGACGCCGTTGCGGCCGCTCTAAGTGAGCCCGTCGCCACATAGATCAGATCAGAAGACGTCCGGGCTGAAGCCCGGACCCACTTGTCTTACGGGCAGGGCGGGTGGTTCAACCGTTGGACAGCCTCTGAAGCCCGGACCCACTTGGGGCTCGTCCTAATTGGATCGGGCGTGTTGAGAGAAGGGCATTTCCTGGCCGGCGTGGATGAGATAGAGGCGCCGGTGTGTGGTCTTGAGCGCTTCGATCAGCTCCGGGTAGGGTCGGTCGGTCACGTCCAGCAGCCCGATGTTGTAGTTCTCCCCGTCGAAACGACCGGTGCACGGCTGATCCGTCCACTGGAACCAGTGGGTCCCAATCAGCTCGGGCATCGCGAAGGCATTCTCGACATAGTAGCGGTACGCCACGCCTCGCTCAGCCTGGTCGCGCACCTGCACCAGGCTGGCCGACAGGCCGCCCCCCGGGGTACCGAAGTGGAACTCGCCTATCAGGACAGGCTTGCCCGTGAGCTCGGCGATTCTCCTGACCCGGTCCGGCTGGACCTCGAAATCGTAGATGTTGACGCTGTAGACATCGAAGGCACGGGCGACCCGGATCTCGGCGTCGGTGGGCCGGCCGCCCGAACGCATCCCGAGGTTCAGGTGGTTGGGGTCGTATTTTTTCACGGCGCGGCTCGTGACCTGGACATACCGGTCGAAGGCGTCGTCGATGAACTGTTGGCGCCGCTCCGGGGTGTCCCCCGCGGCGAGCCACTCCTTCAGCCGACGCTGGGTCGCGGTCCCGGGGCCGTCCAGGATGAGCTGCACGGTCTGCAGTTCCTTTTGCGGGAAGGGGGGTTCGTTGGCGAGGAAATACCCGAGCAACCACGGGTCGTCCTTGCGCGGCAGGCACTGTCGCCGAGCCGACGCGTCGGCGTTTTCGGTGAATTCGGCGGAGTAGACATCGGGGAGCCCCAGGTAGCTCACCTTGGTCTCCCACCTCCCCAGTGGAATGACGTAGGGCTTCTTGCGCGCGTCCCACAGGGCCGCGTGCGACCAGTTGGCGACGGTGTTCAGCCCCCACGAATCCATCCTGCGCAGGCTGTGGTCGACCCACCGCTTCAGCCAGTCGGCGCCGAACCTGCGGTTGAGGTTCCAGGTGTAGAAAGAAGCGCCGACGTCGTCGTCGCGCCGCGCCGTCCGCAGTTGAGCCGGCGGGAGCGCCCGGAAGATACTCTCGCGGCCAGCGGTGCGCGTGTCCATAAAGGGGGTCACCACGTCGGAGCCGGCAGAGAGGAAGAGATGTCCGTCGGGGTCGACGAACCACCAGCGGTTGTCGATCCGTTCCGCACGGAAGAAACCGGTACCGGGGGTTTTCGCCTCAGCCGCCGCATACCCACCGTAACTGCAATAGCCGAAATCGCCGGGCGAGAGAGAGTCCTGCTCCGCCGCCCACGATTTCTCCAAGTCCGCTAGCGAAGACAACTTCCGGGGCGAAGGGTGCCGGATCGATTGGCCTAGTTCATCCACCAGGGGCTCTGCTTCGAGGATCGCATCGGCCACAGGCTCCGCACTGACCCGGATCGAACGGATTTCCAGCTTTGGGGAGCCGATGGGGCGCTGCATCGCGAATCCGATCGCCTGGACGCCGCGCAGCGGGCGGAAAGGGCCCCACAGCCCGAGGAAATATCCTGCGCGGGAGCGATTGCCCACGGCGGCCATGTCTCCACCCGTGCGAGGGGGTTCGGCCAGCGTCCGGACGGGGATGGCGGCGCGTATCCACACGAGAGGATACGGGTGCAGCAGGACCCGGCTGTACCCTTCCCCGGTGTGGACCCGCAGATCGAATCTCTGGGTCGAGGTCGCGCGCATTTCGAGGACGAGACACCCGTCCGGCGGCCAATCCGCGGGCGGCGTGGGAGAGATCTCGCCCAGCGGGATCCGCCACTCCGAAACTTCGAGCGAGCTGTCGAAAATGAACTCATGTGCAGCCGGACGAGGCTGCGCGCCACCGGGGACCGGCATGACGGAAAGCAGCAACGCGAGCTGAATCATCAGTCTCATGGTCCACCTTCCCGGGTGAGGCCGGGGTCGGGCTGACTCCGCCCGCAGTGAGCACACTTGCAGTGTCTTGGTCCTAAAAAGGGATTAGCCGAACCCCGGGGCCGCGCCGTCTGCCGCGGCCCCGTCGCTTCGGTTTCACTTGTTTTCCGATTTATTCTTGGGCGATTTCTGGTTCAGGATCCTGAGGAGTGGCCCAGCCGACGCCGGAGCCTTGACCGCCGACTCGGCGATGATCTGGGTGGCATTCAGCTCCTTGCCGTAAAGGTTCTTGTTGGCACCGCCGTCGGACCTGAGCGTCGATCCCTCGAGCGAGACTCCGGCGAACAGGCCGCGAGAGCGGGAGTAGCTGAGGATCTCGGCCTTCATCACCACGTCGGTCGCCACCTGCGCGCTACGGCCTTTCGGGCCGCCGGCGGCGGAGGCGTCCGCGCCCAGCTTGACCTTGCTGTTGAGGACCGATCTCGCCCCCTTGTCGTTCATGACGAGCAGGACGAAGTCCGTCGCCTGACCGCCGAGCTGCAGGCCGATGTTGCCCCCCTCGAGCGCATACATGGCGGGTGCGCCCCACGGCCCGGTGTAGTTCTTGCCGGAACGGCATATCATGGCGCCCCTGCCGTAGCTGGCCCCAAGGCCGATCGCGAACTTCTTCACCGAGGGGAATATGAGCACGCACTCGGCCTTGTCGAGCAGTTCCTGCGGGATGCTGTCCGGCACGTCGAGGATCTCCTTCATGACGTTGCCGCACTCTTTGAGCCTGTCCTGCTCTTTTCCCTGTGAAAAGGCCTGCGCGGCGACGAATAGCGAAACAAGACACACAGCCCATAGTTTGCGCATCGAAAGCCTCCTCCGTTTCAAGCCTTGCCCGCCCCGGATCCGGTGAATAAACCAGCGGATGGGCTGAATCCCAGGGCCGCGTCGAACCGCCGCGGCCCACCGGCGACGACGACAGTACCACGGGGCGGCCGGGGGCCGCAACCCGACGTCACCTCCCGAACCCGGATTCGAAAGGCAAGGCCTTTCGTTTTCTGCTTTGAGCGCGGTGTGCGTAGGACTACAATCGGGCCGGTTGAACCCAGGTTCCACTATCCCCGTGTGACCGTCGCGCAGGCGCGCTTCCCGGCGACCTGCGGAGATCATGGATCCCAAGAGGCGCACCATGGGAAAGGCCAGGTTCAATGCTCTCATACTGAACGCGGACGGGCGCAACGATGCCCGCGTCCGAACGACCCAGGTACTCCGAGCAGCGGGATTTGAAGTGTGCGGGGTCGAAACCGGACACGCGGCCCTCCTCGAAGCCTTCCGTCGCTGCCCCGACGTCCTCCTGCTGGTCATGGGGCTTTGCGACATGAGCGGCTTCGACCTCTGCCGCCACGTGAAGCAGGATCCCCGAACCTGCACGACGATGGTGCTCGAGGTCTCGGGCCCCTCGGCCGGCGAGCGCGTGCGCGGCCTCGAGACGGGCGCAGACTGGTTCCTTACCGAGCCGCTGGACGACGAGGAACTGATCGCCGTCCTCAACACGCTCGTCAGGCTGCGCTGGACCCAGGAGCAACTCCGGCAACGGGTCGATGAACTGGAGTGCCTGAGTCACGTGGCCGGAGCTCTCCAGGGACGAGACGATACGGTTGCCCGGCTCTCGCTCGAATTCACCGCCCCGCTCGACTGCATTTCCACGTGGGCCCGCATCCTCAAGTCCGCCGACGTGGAGAAACCGCTCCGGCAGCACGGGTTGGAGGCAATCGAGCACAACGCATCGCTCCTCCGCACCATCACGCGTGAACTGCTGGACAAAGTGACCCGCGGCTGAACCGGGTGGGCCGCGGCGGCCCGCCGCAGCCTCCTGTGCCTCGTCGGGGCGGCGGTGGACGGCCCGCCGCGGTCCGGTTTAATCCCTCCTGTACCTCATCGGGGCGGGGCGGGCCGTCCCCGCCCACTTCAAAACCTAGCGGATCGTGATTACCGTGCCGGCGGAGTAAGCGTTGAACTCCGGCGCGTACATCGACTGCAGCGTGGCCGGGGCCGCCTTGAAGGTCCCGGCGGTGCCGGCGCGCAGCCGGTAGCCGAGCGTGTACTCCCCTGCGGGCAACGACTCGAAGAAGAAATTCGTGCCCGAGTCGCGCGTTTCCTCATACCGGCCGATCCCTTTGTCCCACATGTAGCGCGAAACGGCGTTCTCGGGCTCGAAGCCCGCCGCCCGCGGGTCGCGCAGGTGCACGTATTCGAAGGCGTGCCGGGCACGGATGGACAGCTGCACCTCAACCTGGTCGCCCGGCTGCAGGACCGCCCCTTCGGCCAGCGGCTTCAGGACGAACTGTCGCCCGTCGTGCTCGCGTTTGAAATAGGTGCGCCGGACCGACAGGAAGTCCCCGCTCCCGGTCTCCGGAAGCTTCTCGGTCGAGAACTGCCAGGTCGCCGAAGCGAACACGACACCCTTCCCTTCCTTTTCCACTACCACGGTCGCGTGGCCGGCGTCGACCTTCTCGCCGGGGATTACCGTCTGGTTCTTCTTTCCGGTGTAGCGGTCCGGCTCGAACACGTACCGCACCGTCTGTCCTCCGACCCGCACCGTGGCGTCCTCCCGGATCCCGAGCGCTCCTTCCTTCTTCAGGTAGTGGATGAGCGAGTAGACGACCTCGGCGGTAGCGCGCGTCGATTTCCAGTGGTTCAGCTTCTTATTGAGGAAGAGCCACTGGACGAGCCCGTCCTTGCGGGCGTCTTCGGGCGCGATCTCCATGATCGTGCGCAACGCAAACGCCTGAGTCTCGATCGTGTCGTTGTACCAGAGCCAGGATCGGTCTTCCGGCGCCCAAAACGTGCCTTCGTCCCGAGTGGTCTTGGCGGAGTCCATAATGCTGGCAAACACGAGTGTCGCGTCGGCAGGGCGGCCCATGCGCTTCAGCGTGAGCGCCAACTGCGCTTTCAGGTACGGCGAGTGCTGCTTCCAGTGCCGGAACGAGTGGTTGAGGATCGCGGTGCGTTCCTGGGCGGTCAGTGCGTTCCCCATCCAGGAGGGATCGGGGTAGCAGGACGCCGTGTAGTTGAGGAAGGTCAGGAACTCCCAGCAGCAGTCCTCCTTCAGCATCTTCTTCGCGTATTCCTCGCGGAAATGCTGTGCGAGATAGGCCCAGCCGCGCTGGACCATGTCTTTGGGCACGTCAACGCCGAACTCGGCGGATTTGGCGAGCCCGTACATGATGTAGAGGGTCATGTACGGCGAGGGCGGGCCGCCCGGCCACCACGGGAAACCGCCGATAGAGGTCTGCGCCTTGCGCAGCTTGGCCAGCGAGGACGCCCGCTCGGCCGCCGCGACCCGCGGATCGAGCACCGCCGCGAGACCGTACCCGGCGTCGGATCCGCCCCTGGCTTGCTCCAGCCACGGGCTTTCCTCCAGCGTCATCTTCCGGTTCGGGTCCGCCGCGTCCCAGGTCTCCAGGGGCGTCTCACGTTTCGAGAACTCCTGGGCCATCCTGGCAACCGCGGGGTACTTGTCGAAAAGGCTCGACAGTATGCCTGTGGACACGAAGCGGTTCAGGATCTGCTCGGTGCACTCGTAAGGGTAGTTCACCAGGTATGGGAGCGCCGACAGCACGGAGTAGAAGAGCTGCGCGTCCAGGGTCACAACCATCTGCTCGTTCACGCGCGAAGGGTCGTCGCTCTTCGTGAGATCCGCAAACGTCATCTCGCGGCGGTCCGCGTTCTTGAGCGTGACGAAGCGCGACTGGGACAGGTGCATCCTCCCGGGCAGGACCGGCAGGGGGCGCAGTTCGCCGTCGCTCAGATCGTCTGCGACCGCGGTGACCTTGAAAGCGACGATGCCGACCCTTGTCGGGGCGGCGACCGGGAACGACACGCTGGCGCCGGCTCCGGGCTTCACGGCAAACGGCTGCGAGGCGGCGCTGCCCAGCCCGAAGTTACCCAGCACGCTGGAGTTGGATTCGGGGTCGAGGATGTCGAGGTTCACACGGCCGCGGAACTCCCGCTCGGACGCGTTGTTGACCACGACCTTGATCACCGCCTTGTCCCCCTCGCGCAGGAACCGCGGCAGGTAAGGACGGACCATCAGCTCCTTCAGGCTGCGCGCCTCTGTGTGCAAGGTCCCGGACTGCAGGTCGCGGGTGACCGCGTGCACCCACACGTTCCAGGCGGTGACGGAGTCGGGCACGGTGAACTCGATTGTGGCGGAGCCCTCGGCGTCGGTGAGGAGCTGCGGGCGCCAGAACGCGGTCTCGGCGAAGTCGCTCCGCATGGGGACGGGCGGCGCCTCGGCCGCGTGATCCGCCTTGTCGGCCAACGGTTCACCTTTGGCTTCGACGGCGTTCGTCATGGACATGTCGGCCCGCGCCGGAGCTGGCACGGCTGCCGGGGCGGCCATTTCTTGCGCTGCGACGACGCCACCGACCACGCCGCCCACGAACCCGCCGCGCGCGTTCTTGTAGCGGATGCCGGGCCCGCCGATGCCGTACCCCTCAAAGAACTTGAGACGGTCTTCCCGGAGCTGCGGGTATTCCGGGGGCTGGAACAGGCTGTCGTGGAATACGCTGCCGTAGGACTGGCCGAGGTTGCTCTTCAGAAAGGGCGAGGCCCGTCCGGTTCGGGTAGGCCGACAGCGGGGTTGGCGGATGATGGGGGGCAAAGATGTCGAGGCTCCTGTCGTACATGTACGACAGGACCTCCGCCGCGCGCTCCATGACCGGCGCGCCCGAAGGGTTCTTTACCGTAACGCGCCAGGTTTCCCGGGCCCCGGGCCGCAGCTTGTCGCGGAAGCTGGCGAACTCCACCTTCAGCGTCTTGTTGTCCCATGGCACATAGAGCGATTCTTCGAGGTGGACGAACTGGTAGTCGCGCAGCAGCGCCAGCCGCACGCCGAAGCCGCCGCGGAGTTGCTCGGTGACTGGGATCTCGATGACCGCCGCGTCTCGCCCCGAGAGAAGGCGGCGCCGCTCGGCCAGCCGGCCGTCGCGCCACACCTCGAAAAACAGAAGCTGGTCGGAGAGACCCGAGAGCGCCAGGAAACGCGCCGTCCCGCCGACCGGCTGGGACGACTTCTCGGCGAGCAGGACGGCCGGGAGCGCCAGCCGTGTTTTGTCCCCCGCGACGATGAACTCCTCGGCCCGGCGGTATGTGGCGCCGAAATCGTCGATCGTCTCGTAGTGGAGCCGGTAAGGCCCCGCGGGCAGTTCCGCCAGAGACACGCGTGCCTGGCCCTGGTCGTCGTGTGCGAGCGCGCCGCGAGCGCGCTCGGGTCCGTCCGCCCAGTCGTGGAGGACGGCCTTGAAGGCGTACTGAGTGTCCCACCTCGGCCTGAGAGAGTCCCCCGGGGTGCGGTATCCCTTCTGACCGGCGGCAGCCGTTTCCCGCAGGGGCAGGTCGGCAGGCGGCACCGCAGCCTGGGGCTGGCGCAGCGAGACGACGCGCCAGGAGCCGGCACCGGGGCGTGGAACCCCGTTGAGATCGGTCCGGGTGATCGTGAAAGCGGCCGGCGTCCCCTCGCGGCAGAAGGACGACTCGCCCGCGATCTGCGCCTCGACGGACACGAAGCCCAGACGGAAACTGCGCGAGGCCGAGCGGGTTTCGCCTCCCTCGTCGGTGACGTCCGCGCTGATGCGGTAGCGGTACGTCACCTCTCTCGAGGCCGCCGCGGTGCGTTCGTCCGCTTCGGGGGTGAACTCGATCTTGAAGGTACCATCCTCACCCAGGCTGGCGGAGCCCGCCGCCACCGTTTGTGAACCCTGTGAACCCGTCCCCCACCCGCCACCCCACTCATACCAGTACCACCACCACGGGAAGACCGGCTCGCGCGTGGCGCGCCACTTGACGCTGCCGCTGGCGACGGGCAGGCCAAAGTAGTACCGCACGTCGCCGACGAAGGACGCGGGCCGGTTCAGTTTCAGGGGCGCCTGCGGCTCCCGCAACGAGACCTCGAAGGTCGGCCTCTTGTACTCTTCCACGCGGATCTGCGCCACGCCCAACTGGGACGCGCGGATCTGCCACGCGCCCAGCAGCCGGCCTGCGGGTATGGTGAACTCTCCCGCCGCGGTGCCGAACTCGTTGGTGGTGACGGTCCGGTTTTCGACGTTCTGCCCGTTGGCGTCGACCAGGGTAACGGTTAGCGCCTGGGACGGGAGGGTCCGGAAATTCGCGCTGTCGCGTTCCCCGCCATAGGCCAGCGCCTTCCAGAGCACTTTCTGCAGGGGCCGGTACACGCTGCGGTCTGTATAAACGAGGGCGACCGTCTCCCGTTGCCGTCCGGCGACCGGGTAGAAGTGGATCGACTGCGGATCCAACGCCACATGCGGGCCGCGCCTGGCAAAAAGAAAGTACCAGCCTCCCTCGCGCCCGGGGGCGTGGGCGAACCGGGCGGTCCCTTCGGTGTCGCTTGTCTGCCGCTCGGCTATCTTGTGGCCCGTCTGCCAATCGAAACGGTAAAGGCTTATTTGAACCCCGGACTGGGGCCTGCCGCTTTCGCCCGACAAGACCCGGAGTTCGAGGTCCGAGTCCTGCTCGCGCGACAAGACCAGCACGAGGTCGCTGATCAGCAGCCCCGTAGATATCAGCCGGTTGCGCTCGCGCGAAAAATCCGGCCGCGCGGAAGCCACCAGCAGATAGAACCCGGGGGCCTGCAGGGGAGGGGTCACGAAGCTGCGGTGCGATTCGTAATCGGGGGTGGGCGGCAGCTCCACGCGCCATTCCGCCAGGGGCTTCTGCGCCGCCATGACCTTCTGCTGTTCCTGGTCGTTGGGGAGCAGGTTGTAGTCCCGCGCGGTCCCGAGGCGGGCTTCGATGTCGTAGGGGTAGGCCCGGAAGTAGAGCGCGGCAATATTGCGGTGCGTGACCTGGACGGAGCGCTTTCGGGCGCCGTCGGAGGACATGGATGCGACCGCGAAATCGGGCGACTCGACGGTCTTCACGAGGTGGAAGCAGCGCTTGCCGCCGATCGAATCCGGGTAGGCTTTCCACCCTTCCTCGGCGATCGCGCGCGCCCGGACGAGCTTCCCCGGCACAGGCTGCTCGCGGACGAACTCGGCGCGCTGCGCCTGCCCCATCGCCCACCACGGCACCGGGCGGTACCGCGGCAGACGGTCTTCGAGGTCCTTGAGGATCGCGTCCCGGTCATCCGACTCGGAAATGGAGGAGTGCAGCCGGCGCAGGCGTTCGAGCCGGGACTCGAGCGCGGCCTCCGTGCGTCCGGCCGCCGCGTGCCACGACTCGAGATCGTCCAGGATGAAGACGATCTTGACCAGGGGGTGGGTCGCCGGGTCGAGCAGCGCCACGGGCTGCCGGCCGGCCGTACCGTTACCCGCCAGGAGCGCCTTCAGGTCGAGGCGGTACAGTTCGTTGGACTCCTGGGGGCGCCAGAACGACGTGTCCGCCAGCAACTGCACGTAGAGGTACGAAATGACGTCGCGCAGCGTGCCGCGGACTCTGTCGGGGTAGTCGTTCTTGTCGATGTACGCCGCGAGACGGCCGGCCGGGCTGCCACCCAGCTCGGCGCGCTGCTTCCAGACATCTTCATATGATTTCTGCGCCTCGGCGAACAGCTGCTCGCGGGTGTACGCCTTCAGGTCCGCCGGCGCCGCCGACTGCACTGGTTCGCGTTGGTTGATCTCCCAGGAATAGGCGCGGTAGTAGTTCACCAGCGACTGCGCATACAGCAGGTCCAGCGTCGCCCGGTTCAGCAGGCCGCCGGGCCAGGGCTGCTCCTTGAGCAGCCGGACCGCAGTCTCGTAGCCGTGCAGGCCGGTGCGCAGCTGGACTTCGGTGACCAGGGCGCGGGTCCACTCGTCCTGGTTTCCCGATTTGCGCGCGGCGCCGCGGATTTTCTCGACCGCGGCGGCGGCCTCCTCGAACTTCTGCTCCGAGATGAGCCGGTCGATTTCCTGCCAGGCTCCGGGTTTGCCCGTCTGTCGTGTCACGACGTTCTGAGACCATGTGATCGCGATCGAAACCGCGATGACCGCGATGGGGCCGATCGATAAAAGGACCCTGCACACTCGGGTTTTCGCTGCCGGCACGATCTTCCTCCGCTTGGAAGCATGTTGTTACAAGGCTTAGATTCTCGCGGGAGTTCCACGGTTCCCTGCTATTTGATGACGCGGCGTTTCCGCTGCCTTGCACGAAATATGCGGATCCCAAGTGTGTCCGCGCTTCAGCCAAGTGGGTCCGGGCTTCAGCCCGGACGTCTTTGATCCGGGCTATATAGCGACGGGCGCACTGTTCAGCGACCGGAAACAGTGTCCGGGCCGAAGCCCGGACTTTCGTATAGCTCGCGTGGTTGATGGCGGAAACTGCGTGCCGTTGGTACCTGCCTATCACTCGTAGATCCGTCCGAGATGGCCGACGATCGCCTTCTTGAGCTGGAGGGCGTCGACTTCACCCATTTTCCGGTAGATGACCTTGCCCCCCGGGGCCACGAGCATCGTGTACGGCAGCGCGCCTCGCCAGGCCGGGTCCACGGCCTCGACCAGCTTGTAGATGTTGTCGAGCGCAAATATGTAGTTGCGGCCGGAGGCCTGTTGTTTGCGGAGGAAGGCGAGGGCGTCGGCCCGCTTGCCGGGGGAATCGGCGCTGATGGTGATCAGTTCGAACGGGCGTCCCCGGTACATGCGGTTGGCGGTGATCAGGGTCGGGAACTCGATAACGCAGGGCCCGCACCACGTCGCCCACACGTTGACGAGGAGCAGCTTTTTCGAGTCGTTCTTCACGAGCCGGCGCACGCCCGCCTCGTCGAGGGTGTCGAGGCGAACCTCTTCGCGCGCCCACTCCTCGAAACCGCGCTTGACCGAGGCGCGCTTGTCGGCCCATTTTATGGAGCAGCCGAAAGTCTTGGTTGTTTCGACCGGGACCGCTTTATTAGCCAGGATGGCCTCGATCGCGTTGCGGGTGTCGTGCACGGTCGCCCGTTCGATCTTCTCCTCATCGTCGACCCGGCCGGCGAACCGCAGCTTTCGCTTCGCGTCGAACACAAACAGGTGCGGGGTCGACGTCGGGCCGTAGGCGCGGGCCGCCTGCTGCGTGTCGCCGTCGTAGAGGTAGGGGAAGTTGAAGGCCGCGTCGCGAGCACGAATCTTCATCTCCTCGAACGAATCGCTCAGGTCGCTGTAGCCGAGCTCGTCGAGCCTCACGGCCTGGGGGTCGTTGGGCGAAATCGCCACGAGGGAGACCCCGCGGCCGCGATAGTCTTCTGCCAGTTTTTTAATGCGGCCTTCGTAGGCCTGGGCTGTCGGGCAGTGGTTGCACGTGAAGACGATCACCAGCACCTCCGACCCGGCGAAGTCCGCGAGCCGGTATGTGCGGCCGTCCACACCCGGCAGGTTGAAGTCAGGTGCCGGGGAGCCTATGGCCAGGGTTTCCGGTTCGTCCGCGACGCCGAAAGCCGGAAGCAGGCTGGAAGCGAACAGAGCGAGCGAGAGAGCCGCGAGCGGCATGGGAGACTCCTTTCTTCGTGTCATGTTCGTAGCACGCGCGGCCGGTCGCCGCAACGGAAAACGTGGGTGCGTCTTGACAACCCGGGGGCCCGCAGAACAGAATTTTCTGCGCTTGGGGTTCCTCCTCCAGGAGAATTCGGCATGAAGCACGTCAACTACGCGGAACTGTCCCTCAAGGACGCCCTCGACCTCGCCATCCTGATCGAAGACGAGGCCCGGGAACGCTACGAGGAGTTCGTCGCCCAGCTGCAGCTGCACCACACTCCCGACGCCGCCGAGTTCTTCAGCGCCATGGCGCGGAACGAAGCCAGGCACGGGACGGAATTGCTTTCGAGACGCCGGTCCCTGTTTGGTGACGAGCCCACCCGGATGAGCCGGTCGATGCTCTGGGACGTGGAAGCACCCGATTACGACAAGACGCGCGCGTTCATGTCGCCCCGGCAGGCCATGACGGTTGCGCTGGAGTCAGAGGTGAAGGCGCACGACTTTTTCGCGGCGGCCCTTCCGCACGTGGCGGACGCGGCGGTTGCCGCGCTGTTCGCCGAGCTCAGGGACGAGGAAACCCACCACCAGGAGCTCGTTCGCCGCGAACTCGAGCGCCTCCCGGCCGGCCCCGACGCCGACCCCGACGACTATTCCGACGAACCCGTCGCGCAGTAACAGGGACGGACCACAACAAACAGCGGAACCACATACAGTTAGCCGGAAAACGACGCGAAAAATGGCCCTTATTTCGTCTTTTGGCGGTTGTTTTCGCGAAATAAGACATTAGAAACCCTCGGGCGGTCATTTTGCTGACGGCTCCCGAGCCAACAGATCATGCAGCAACCAAGGATAGGAGATTGCCGTTAACGGAGCCGTCAGCCCTCCGGGGCGCGGCGGCGGGCGGGCATCTGCGGCGTTGCGGCTCCTCGACGATGTCACCACATCGCCTGCGTCGCGGCGCCTGGCATCTGCCCGCCCGGCGCCCGCGCCAAGATGTGAACTTATTCTTGCGCCAACCCCTTGGTGGGCCGCACTCGCCGGACTGTTCCAGGTCCGTCCCGGCTCTTATGACGATATTGCGAAACAAGTGGAGGAGATCGTGAACTGCAGGAAGTGCGGCAGAGATTTCCCTTCGGAGTACTATTTCAGGGTCCCGGGCTTCTGCCTCGAGTGTTACGCTGCGGCAACCCCGGAGGAACGGGCCCGGTTGCACCAGCCGTCCCCGATGCAGCGGATGTCCACGACGGCCTTCACCATCGACCGATACCAGATCGTCGAAACGCTCGGTCTGGTGCGGGGAGTCACGGTGAGGTCGCGATCCATCCTGGGCACGGTCGGCGCGGCCCTCCAGACGCTTGTGGGAGGTAACATCACTTTGTTCTCGGAGCTGTGCGAGAAGACCCGCGCCGAGGCGTACGAGATGATGCTGAGCCATGCCGAAGCCATGGGAGCGAACGCCGTCATCGGCGTCCGGTATGACGCTACCGAGGTGATGGACGGTGTGACCGAAGTACTCTGCTACGGCACGGCGGTCGTGGTCAGACCCCAGGAGAGTGAAGCACCCATTCAAATCCGGACAACGAGGTGAGAGCTCCCCGCTGACCCTGCAAGTTCGCGTCAGTCTTTCAATTCACGAATCCAGATGTTGCGAAACCGGACAGGGTTGCTGTGGTCCTGAAGCATGAGCGGGCCCCGGTCTCCGTGCGGAACGTAGTCGGTTATGGCGTGCGCGGCAACCCAGCCCGTGCCACCCGTGAGTTCGACATGGTCGTGGATCAGGACGCCGTTGTGGAGGACCGTGAAGAGCGCCCTCTTCTTCACTTTCCCGGCCTGGTCGAAAAGCGGCCTGTGATAGATGATGTCGTAGGTCTGCCACTGCCCGGGCTTGCAGCTGGCATTCACCAGGGGCACCGCACGTCCGTAGAGCGCCCCGCATTGCCCGTCGGGATAGGTTTTGTTGTCGTACGAGTCGAGGACCTGGATCTCATACATCCCATGTAGAAAGACGCCGCTATTGCCCCGCCCCTGGCCCGTTCCGGACACGACTGCGGGGGTGGCGAACTCGACGTGCAGCTGGCAGGAGCCGAACTCCCTCCGGCTCTTCGCGTAGCCGGCACCCTTGACGGACTCCATAAATCCGTCGTGCACGATCCACTTCGACGGCCCGCCCTTCTCGTCCGTCCAGTTCGACAGGCTCACCCCGTCGAAGAGCACCGTCGCGTCCGCAGGCGGTTTTGCCGGACCCGTCTCGGCGCCGCACACTCCCGGCACGACCACGGGTGGTGCCGGCCGGCTTTCGTCGTGCACCATCCAGCGCCCGGTCTCCGTCTCGACATATTGGACGGGCGCTCCCGTCTGAGGGTTCTGGGCCCATCTCCCCGAAGCCGCCGCGACCGCCAAGCCACTCAGACAGACAACCGCTCCCCACAGCCACGCTTTTCTCACGGCTCGATCCTCCGCGCTGATGAATCTGCCCCAGGCGGCATCGTGCCACCGGGTGAAATGGATAGACAAGCCGAAATGAGGCCGTCGGCCCCTGTTTAATCGTTCCGAACTTGAAGCTATCGTTCTCCCGGCACGGGAGCCGGCGACGGAGCAAGCCCGGACAACGCGCGACCGATCAGCGCGACGATCGACGGCACGATGATTCCGCCAACCAGCAGGCCTCCGGCCCTGGACGCCATGGCTGTCGCCATCGGTACGACCGTTCCTTCGGGCGCATTCAGTGCATCCCAGTGCACAAAATATGTCTGCAGGTTCCCGAGATAGCTGACAAGCGTCGCCAGAAAGACCAGCACCTGCCCGTACAGCCCGATCGCAATACCGGTCAGGACTGTGCCTTTCCAGTCAAAGCCGCCAACTCTTTTTGAAAGCGCCCCGAAATAGATGCAGCTGATAGAAGTCAGCCCAACCACCGAGAAGACCGCATTGCCACGCGGCGTGTAGGGCACGCCGGCGAGTCCGAGGATGAAACGGGCAACCGCCCAGATCAACAACAGCAGCCACGGCAAACGGACAAAGCGAACCACGGAAATCAACATATTTCCCCCAGCCCAGGAGCAAATGAACTGCAGCAATCGGCAATTGGCCAATTATTCCACAGGCTGCTCGTTCTGACCCGTCTTTTTCGACGAACAGCCATGGAGACTTCATTGGCTGCGGCTGCAGCCGGCTAAATTCAAAAAAAGAGCCCCAAAATCGCAAATAAGGCCGGTTTTGAGGGTCTTTTTCGTCGTATTTTACTGCAAAAAAATCATTTGCCTGGGTCCGTCCCCAGTACTTTGCGGAAGGCGTGGATGATGTCGTCCTCGTCAGATTCGGTCAGGCAGGACGGGATGGGGATCAGGATGCTCCGCTCGAAGAGACTGTCCGCTACCGGGCATGTTCCCTTGCCGTAGGTCCGGGCCATGCCGGCGTTTTCCGCGAGCCGCCACGGGAACCCGCCCTTGTCCAACGACGCGTGCTCGACCAGGCTTGCATTTCTCCAGTACAGGTGCAGGCCCCAGTCTGTCATCACGACGTTGGAGATGCCCTGAGGAAACGTCCGGATGCCTTCCGCGCGCAACGCCGAACTCACCTTGCGGGCAGTGTCGCCGTCCGGGTAGGTGGTGATCAGGAAGCAGCCGGTGTCGCCGGCGGGGTCTTGGATGGTCCGGAGGGTCACCCGAGGGAAGAGGCTCAGGGCTTCGCGGATCCGGTACTTGCTCCGCCGCATGCGGGCGACGGTGGACGGCAGCTTTCTCAGCTGGACCCGCAGCACGGCGGCCCGCAGCTCGTCCAGCCGGTAGCCTTTTCCCCAGAGGCGCAAGTCCGGGTCGTTCTGCACCGGGCGGCCGTCTTCGTCGCGGGTGTAGCCCTGATCGTGACAGGCGAATGCCCTGGCCGCGAGCCGTGGATCATCCGTAACGATGCAGCCTCCCTCGCCGGCCGTCATGTTCTTGTTCATTTGGAAACTGAAGATGCCCATGTCGCCGAAGGTTCCGACCTTCCGTCCGCCGACGGTGCCGCCCGCGCATTGGGCGCAGTCTTCGAGCAGGAACAGGCCGCGGTCGCGCGCGATCTGCCGCACGGCGACGACGTCACCCGCCGCGCCGCTCATGTGGACCATGATGATCCCGCGGGTTTTGGCGGTGATCTGCCGCTGCACGGCCTTCGGATCGAGGCAAAAGCTCTGATCGATGTCGGCCAGCACCGGTATCGCCCCCTGGTTGACGACGGCGGCGATGACCGAGACCCACATGTAGGCGGGGATTATGACTTCCTGTCCCGGGCCGACGCCCAGGGCCGCCAGGGCCGTGTGCAGTGCGCCGGTGCCGCTGCTGACGGCGACGGCATGTCGCGCACCCGCGAACGCGGCGAAGTCGGCCTCGAATCCGGCCACTTCGTTCTGGAAATCGATGCCGTAGTAGCGGAAGAGGGAACGTGATCTGAGGATGCGGACGGCGGCCTCGACTTCCTCGTCGTCCATATGGTGGACGCCGGGGAATTCCAGCGGCAGGGGTTGGGTCCTGACCGGCGTCCCACCGGCCTCCGCGAGGCGTTCGAACTGGCCTTTTGAATTGGGCATGAGAGCGCTCCTGTGTGGCGTCAACAAACACGCCCACGATACCCCACCCCCCGCCCGCAGGCAACCCCGCCAAGTGGGCCGCGGCAATTGTGAAGTGCGGCGGCTCGACTGGCTCGCCGCCGTGGCAGCCCGTCGCGCTATTCGACATGGCGCCGAGGCGCCACGCTCCTTACAGTCCTGACGACTCGCGCACGTCCAGGGCCACGGCCGTCCAGTCCATGTTGCCGCGGCCGCGTGCAACGCCGGCCAACATGCGGTCGCGCAGCAGGCTGGCCACCGGGAGCGGCACGTGGCTCGCGCCGGCCGTCTTGAGCATCAGGTTGACATCCTTCAGACCGAGTTGGAGCCGGAACCCGGCAGGTTCAAAAGCCCCGGCCAGGAGCATCCGGCCGTAGTTCTGATAGATGGGGCAGGCAAAGAGAGTCGATCCGAGCAGATCGACTATCCGGGCGGGATCGAGCCCGTTCTTCTCGGCGAGCGCGAATCCCTCCGCCATGGTCTCGATGGCCGACATGATCCAGAAATTACCCACGAGTTTGGCGACGTTCGCGGCCCCCGGTTCCTCACCCATGTCGAACACCCGCTGCCCGAGCACTTCTAGGAAGGGGCGCACGCGCGCCTTGGCGTCCACCGGCCCGGAGACGCATATGGCGAGCCTGCGGGCCTCCGCGGCCTCGGGTCGCCCGAAAACCGGGGCAGCGACATAGGACACCCCGAAGGACGCGTGATGCTGTGCGACGCGGGTGGCCGCCTCGGGCGAGACGGTGCTCATAGAGACGTGCACGCCGCCAGGCCCAAGCCTTCCGGCCAGGGCGTCCTGGCCGAGTGCAACCTCCAACAGCGCGTCGTCGTCCGCCACCATGGTGAAGACGATGCCGCCAGGGGCCGTGGTATCCGCGGGATTCCGGGCAACCGTCGCGCCGATCTCCTGCAGGGGACCGGCCTTTCCGGGGGTCCGGTTGTAGACGCGGAGCGGGTACCCGGCGCGAGCGAGGTTTAGCGCCATCGGCAATCCCATGTTGCCCAACCCGACAAATCCGACGGTTTCGGTAGACATGATGTCCTCCCTGTCCGGGAATCCCCGGCGGGCACGGGGCGCGCGCCTCGCGGTCTCGTCGACGGCACCGCGGTCCCGGCGCGTCCAAGGCACCGCTTGGCGGCGCGGGAACAGCAGTCGGCGGATGGCTTGAGGGTTATTTCTTGAAGAGGTCCAGAAAGGCCTGGCGGTGACTGTGCTCCACCTTCGGAGGAGCGGCGCCGCTGCCCTGCTTCTCGACCAGGATCTTAGGCGTGAAGAAGGGGCACAGGTTGTTCGTGCTCTTGTTCGTTACACGCATCTCCACCGGCTTGACGCACTCGTTACGCGCGGACGGATCGAAGCTCAGGCAATTGCGGCACGTGTGAAGATCGGTGCCGCAGTTACGGCACTTGTCCGTCACCTGGATCTGGTCGGCGATCTGGATTTCGGCGGCGCAGTTGTTGCAGCGCGTGATGAGGTGGAAGCGGGTTTCGACCCGGCCGCCGGAGCTCTTGGGCCCGTGCGGCTGCGGTCTCGGCCTCTTCTCGCGCTCGCGGCCGTCGTCCTGGTATCCGCGTTGGCGGTACTTTCTATCCATCTGTGTCTACCCTTTGGAAAGAGAACTCCACTGAGTGCATCAGCGGGTGTAATACGACATAAAGCCGACCTGTAGCTGGGTGTCCAGTAATGCTTGTTCGGTACGGACAGGAGATACGTCGCGGCAACCGCCCGGGAGCGCGGGGCGTCGTGCCCCGCCGGAGAGGACGCCACTGTCAAGCCAGCAAGAACCGGGAAAACCTATGACCGGGGAACAGACGGCCCGGAACGGGCAACCGCCCACAAGTAGAAAGATGCACGGTTCCACGATTTGTTTCAGGGCGGTATGCCAGGGAACTTCGGAAATTGTACCCTAACACAGAAACGATCGTATTACCAGTAATCTGCGCTAACCTGGACACGATATTTTGGGTCGTTCCTTACCAGCCGCCCCAAAATCAGTGCTTCTCATTGCATGTTATCATATCCGGGCTTCGCACATCCTTGCACAGGAGCACCTTTTTGATGTCCGGCGCGGCTGCACCCCCGCTGAAGATCGCGATCGTGTTCGGCACGAGGCCGGAGGCGATCAAACTCGCGCCGGTCATCCGCCGGCTCAAGGGGCAACCGGCGCGATTCCGGGTGATGACGGTCGTCACGGCTCAGCACCGGGAAATGCTGGACCAGGTGCTCGAGCTGTTCTCGATCCGGCCGGACCATGACCTCGACATCATCCGGCCGCGGCAAAGCCTGGCGGAGATCACGGCGCGCGCGGCAACGGGTCTCGACGGGGTGCTCTCGGCTGATAGGCCGGATTTTGTCGTCGTCCAGGGAGACACGTCGACGACATTCCTGGGCGCCCTGGTGGCCTTCTATCACAAGATCCCGATCGCCCACGTCGAGGCAGGCCTGCGGACGCGCCGTAAGTTCCACCCTTTCCCGGAAGAGATCAACCGCCACCTCACCACCGTGCTCGCCGATCTGCATTTCGCCCCGACCGGTCAATCCCGCGACAACCTGCTGGCCGAGCACGTCGACCCGGATCGGATCTGGGTGACCGGCAACACCGTCATAGACGCTCTGCAGGACGTGCTGCGCTGGGGGCGCCCCTGCGAGCACCCGGTGCTGCGCCGGGCCGCCGGCGAACGCCGCCGCATGATACTGGCGACCTCCCACCGCCGCGAGAACCAGGGAGCGCCGCAGGAGCAGATCTGCGAGGCGCTCCTGGAGATCGTGAAGCGTTTTCCCGACACCCTGATCGTCTTTCCCGTGCACCTGAGCCCGGCGGTGCGCGACACCGTCCTGCCGCGCCTCGGGCGCCACGACAACGTCGTCCTGCTGGAACCGACCAACTATTTCGAGACCGTCCACTTCATGAAGAACGCATACCTGATCCTGACCGACTCCGGTGGAATCCAGGAAGAGGCGCCCGCGCTCGGCAAACCGGTGCTCGTGCTGCGCGACACCACCGAACGCCCAGAAGGCGTGGCCGCCGGTACGGTCCGGCTGGTCGGGACCCACACTCGCGCCATCGTCGACGCCGCGTCGGAACTGCTGGCGGATCCGTCCGCATATCGCCGCATGTCGGAAGCCGTCAATCCCTACGGCGACGGGTTGGCTTCCGAGCGCATCGTGCAGGCCCTGGAGCACGCGGCAGGCCGCGGGCCGGCCCCCGCCCCCTTTAATCCGTGAGCAAGTATTTGGAGTGCGGCGCCTGGGCGCCGCTTTACGCTGCAATCAACAGCCGACATGCCCGGCGCCTCGCTGGCGGCGCCGAGGCACCGCACTCCATTCTATTGGAGCGAGGCGAGTTCGGACTGCAACCGCTCCCACTCCACCATGTGGCGGTTCAGCTCCTCCTGCAGGCGGTCGTGCTCCTCCATCGTGCTCCGGAAGAGCGTGTAGTCGCGGTACAGCTCCTCAGAGGCCAGCATTCGCGAGAGCACCGCGATGCGGGTTTCGTGCGTCTGGATCAGGGATTCCAGCCCGCCGATCTTGTCCGAAAGGGCCCGGATGCGGTAGGGATTCACCTTCTTTTTCCTGCCGGGCGCGGCGCCTTCGGCCCCGTTTCCCCCGGTTTCAGGGACGGCTGTATCCTCCTTCGGCGGTTCGCGCCGGGCGACTTCCTCGAGGTTGCGCTTCTTCCGGGCCAGATAATCCTCGTAGTTCCCCAGGGAGGCGATCGCCTTTCCCTCGCCGATTTCGAGCACCTTCGTCGCCAGGCCGTCGAGGAAATAGCGGTCGTGGCTCACGAAAACGAGGGTCCCGCCATACTCGCGCAGCGAGTCCATCAGGATGTCCTTCGACCGGATGTCGAGGTGGTTCGTCGGCTCGTCGAGCAGGAGGCAGTTGGCCGGAGAGAGCAACAGCTTGCAGAGCACGAGCCGGCTGCGCTCGCCGCCGCTGAGCACCGAGACGGGCTTCTCGATGGAGTCGCCCGAGAACAGGAAGCAGCCGAGCAGCGTGCGCAGCTGCGGCATTATGTAGTCTGGCGCGACGGAATAGACTTCGTCCCAGACGGTCTTGCCCGACGCCAGCAGGTCGTCCTGGTCCTGCGAGAAGTAGGAGACCATGACGTTGTGCCCCTCGGTCCGGCTCCCGCAGGAGAGTGGCAGCCTCCCGGCCAGGATCTTCATCAGGGTCGACTTCCCGGCGCCGTTGGGGCCGACGAGCGCCACCCGTTCCCCTTTTTCGAGGATCAGGTCGAGGTCGCGGAACACGGGATCGCCGCCGTAGCCTGCGGTCACGCGGGCGAGCTCCAGCACGACGCGGCCGGTGCGCGGGCCTTCGGGGAAGCGGAAGTGGATCGGTTTCGCCTCCGGCGGGATCTCGATCCGCTCCATGCGCTCGAGTTCTTTGAGGCGGCTCTGCACCTGCGCGGCCTTGGTCGCCTTGTACCGGAACTTATCGGCGAACGCCCGGATGCGGGCGATCTCCTTCTGCTGGGCTTCGTAGGCCGCGACGAGCTGCGTCATGCGCAGCTCGCGCTGGGCGAGGAACTGCTCGTAATTCCCCTTGTAGAAGTGGACCGCACGGTGGCGGATTTCCACGATCCGGTCGATGGTGGCGTCGAGGAAGAAACGGTCGTGCGAAACGAGGACGAGGGCGTGCGGGTAATTCTGGAGGAAGTCCTCGAGCCAGTTGCGGGCCTCGAGGTCGAGGTGGTTGGTCGGTTCGTCGAGCAGCAGGAGGCTGGGAGACTGGAGCAGCAGGCGCGCCAGTGCGATTCTCATCTGCCACCCGCCGCTGAACTCCTCGCAGGGGCGCTGCCAATCCCTTTGCCCGAAACCCAGGCCGTCGAGCACGGAACCGACTTTGGCGTCGACGCTGTAGCCGTCGTGCAGCCGGAACTGCTGCGAGACTGAGGCGTAGCGCTCGAGGGTCCTGTGGTACTCGGGGCTGGCGTGGTCCATGTCGGCCATTTCGTGCTCGAGGCGGCGGCTCTCGGATTCCAGGGCCTTGAGGTTCTGAAATACGGCCGAGGCTTCCTCGAACACCGTTCGGCCCCGCGCAAACAGCCCGTCCTGGGGTAGGTAGCCGAAGGTTAGGTCGCGCGCGCCGATCACCTCGCCCTCGTCGGGCGCAACCAGTCCGGACAGCATCTTCATAAGGGTGGACTTGCCGGTCCCGTTGTCGCCGACCAGGCCGATGCGGTCGCGCTCGTTGATCTGAAAATCGAGCGCGCGGAACAGCCAATCGCCGCGAAAGGCCTTGCCCAGTCCCTTGATTTGCAGCATGATTTCCTCAAAATTTTTAATTTTAGCATAACCTTCTTTGAGCTCCCGCTGTCGAGTCGCACCCCGACGCGGCCACGGAGTACGAGGGGTCCGCGGGCAAGCGACCGGTGGGAGGTACGGGGATACAAGGATCGTCTCCGCGGCCTCAGGGGCCTCGGCGAGCTTCGGTTTCGGTGATGGGGAAAATCGCGGTAGTGCTCGTCAGCGGGGGCATCGATTCGACCACGACGCTCGCGCTGGCAGGGGCTCAGGGGTTCGAGACCTGCGCCCTGACCTTCGACTACGGGCAGCGGCACCGGCAGGAACTGGAAGCCGCGCGCCGGGTGGTCGGGCACCTCGGGGCGGTGCGCCACGTCGTCGCGGCGCTCGACCTGCGGTCGATTGGCGGCTCGGCCTTGACCGCCGACATCCCGGTGCCCAAGGGGAGGCCGCTCGACCGGATGGCGGCAGAGATCCCCGTCACCTATGTGCCCGCCCGCAACACCATCTTCCTCGCCCTCGCGCTGGGCTGGTGCGAGGCGCTCGGCGGTGAAGACATCTTCATCGGCGCGAACGCGGTGGATTACTCGGGCTATCCCGACTGCAGGCCGGAGTTCCTCAGGCAGTTCGAAGCGCTCGCGCGGGTGGCCACACGCGACGGCGTTCAGGGGCGCGCGCATTACCGGGTTCACGCCCCGTTGCTGCAGATGACCAAGGCGCAGATCATCCGCACTGGTATCGATGCAGGAGTCGATTTTTCGCTCACCCACAGCTGCTACGACCCCACCGACGCGGGACTCGCGTGCGGCGCCTGCGATTCCTGCCGCCTGCGCCGCGAGGGGTTTGCGCAGGCGGGGGTGCCCGACCCGACGCGCTACAGCGCGTGACACTCGTCAACGGGGGAAGCAAGCATGGGTTATGTTCGGCCGGCCGTACCGGTGAAACTGTTTGTCGGGATCCTCTCGTCGCTCGACGCAGCGCCGGCACAGGCGGAAGCGCGGTTGTCCGGCCTGTTCGGCAGCATCGACCTGCGCAGCGGACCGTTCCCCTTCGACGCGACCGCCTATTACGACGAGGAGATGGGCACGCCCATCGAGCGCCGCTTCGTCGCCTTCGAGCGGTTGATCGATCCTGCTGAAATCGCGAAAATCAAGCTTCGCACCAACGAACTGGAAATGGCCCTGCGGCCGGATTTCGTTGCCGTGCGGCGGCCGGTGAACCTGGACCCTGGCTACGTCGAACTCTCGAAAGTCGTTCTCGCTTCGACGAAGAATTTCTACCACCGCATCCTGCTGGCAGCGGGCATTTATGGGGAGGTGACGCTGCACTACGAGGCCGGCGCCTGGCGCAGTTTCCCGTGGACGTTCCCTGATTTTCGCAGCGGGCGATACATCGAGTTTTTCGACACGCTGCGGGCTCGATATCGCAGCCAGCTGGCCTCCGTGTCCTGAGCGTTTGGCTTGGTGGTAGATTTTGAGATTTGAATTCGCTACTATTCCGTCCGGTCCTGTACCGTCTTCGGGCGCGGGACCGTCATTGCATCGGCTGCGGAGAGGTGCTGGAGTGGCCGAACAGGGCTGCCTGCTAAGCAGTTACACTGGCAAAACCGGTGTCGGGGGTTCGAATCCCCCCCTCTCCGCCACAACCTTCCAATCCCACTTCGAGATTCTTCGAGTCCCTGGAGCATCCGAGGTGAGTCTTTCCCTCGAAAAGCGTGCAAGACAGCGGCGCCCAGGCACCGCGCACAAAGCGGCGTCGAGCCGCCGCACTCCATAAGCCCAAAGACAGGAAGATGCCCATGCCTGCTTTCCCGAATGTCCCCAGGATCCCGTTCGAAGGGTCAAAATCCACAAACCCGCTCGCGTTCAAACACTACGACGCGGAGGAACTCGTCGACGGCAAAGCGATGAAAGACCACCTGCGCTTCGCCGTGGCGTACTGGCACACGATGCGCGGCAGGGGCAGCGACCCTTTCGGTCCCGGCACGGCCGTCCGGCCCTGGGACGACGGGTCGGAATCGGTCGCAAACGCGCAGAAGCGTGTGAAGGCGGCGTTTGAGTTCATCGAGAAGCTCGGCGCGCCCTTCTATTGCTTCCACGACCGCGACGTGGCACCCGAGGGCAAGTCTCTGAAGGAGACCAACAAGAACCTCGACGCCGTCGTCAAGACGCTCAAAGCCGAACAGAAACGCACCGGCATCCGAGCTCCTCTGGGGCACGGCCAATCTCTTTTCGCAATCCCCGGTACCTCCACGGCGCCGCGACCAGCTGCAACGCCGACGCGTTCGCTTTCGCCGCTGCGCAGGTCAAGAAGGCGCTGGAGGTGACGCTCGAACTCGGCGGCGAAGGGTACGTGTTCTGGGGCGGTCGCGAAGGGTACTGGACCCTGCTCAACACCGACATGCAACGCGAACTCGATCACCTCGCCAGGCTGCTGCACATGGCCGTGGACTACAAGAAGGAGATCGGCTTCAAGGGGCAGTTCTACATCGAACCGAAGCCGAAGGAACCGACGAAGCACCAGTACGATTCCGATGCGGCCGCGTGCCTGAATTTCCTGCGGCAATACGATCTTCTGGGCGATTTCAAGCTCAACATCGAGACCAACCACGCCACGCTGGCCGGCCACACGGTCCAGCACGACCTGATCACCGCCGCTTCGGCGGGCGCCCTCGGGTCGGTCGACGCCAACTACGGCGACGTGATGCTCGGCTGGGATACCGACCAGTTCCCGACCGACATTTACGTCACGACGCAGATCATGCTGGTGGTGCTCGACATAGGCGGGTTCACGACGGGCGGCCTCAATTTCGACGCCAAGGTCCGGCGCGAGAGCTTCGAACCGGTGGACCTGTTCTACGCCCACATCGGCGGCATGGACGCGTTTGCCCGCGGGCTGAAGATCGCAGCGGCGATTCGCAGGGACGGGCGGCTCAGCGCATTCCGCAGACAGCGCTACGCCTCGTGGGATAGCGGCGTCGGCGCCGATATCGAATTGGGTAAGGTCGGACTGAAGGAACTCGAAACCTATATGCTCAAAAAAGGCGACGCAGCGCCAAACGTCAGCGGCCGGCAGGAGTACCTGGAAAACCTGATCAACGAGTTCATCTGAGTCGTGTGGAGTGCGGCGCCTGGCCGCCGCTTTCGCTTGGTTCCTAAGGCGGGGATACCCGGCGCCTAGGCGTCGGGACCAAAGCGGCGTCGAGCCGTCGAGCCGCCGCACTCCAAAGCGTCCACCGTTGGACAGTCTGTGAAAGCCCGGACCCACTTCAGGACTTGGGTCCCGGGATGTCGTGTAGGAGGAATGGCGTCGACTGGTAAACGTGGTAGTTGAGCCAGTTGGCATAGAGCAGGTGCGCGTGGCCGCGCCAGCGCACCCGGGGCTCGCTCCTGGGGTCGTCCGCAACGTAGTAGTTCGCGGGGATGTTTATGGGAAGCCCCTTCCCGACATCCCGGTCGTATTCTCCCTTCAGCGTGAACGGGTCGTACTCCGAGTGGCCCGTGACGTAGATCTGGCGGCCGTCCCGGGAAGCCAGGATATAGACGCCGGCCTCCTCCGATTCGGCCAGCAGCTTTATGTCGGGGACCTTGTCGGTGTCCTCGCGCCGGATTTCGGTGTGGCGCGAGTGCGGCGCGAGAAACTCGTCGTCGAAACCGCGCAGCAGCTTCTCATTCCTGCTCGTGACGCGGTGACGGAAAACCCCGAACATCTTCCGGGCCAGGGGGTACTTCGGGACGCCGTACCGGTGGTACAGGCCGGCCTGCGCACCCCAGCAAATGTGAAACGTGGAGTAGACGTTCGTCTCGGACCAGTCCATGACCTCGCGCAGTTCGTCCCAGTAATCGACTTCCTCGAAGGGGAGCTGCTCGACGGGCGCCCCCGTGATGATCAGCCCGTCGAAACGCTGGTCCTTGATGTCGTGGAACTTTTCGTAATGGTTCAGCAGGTGCTCCTGTGGCGTATTTTTCGACTCGTGCGTCTCCATGTGCAGCAGCGTGATCGCGACCTGGAGGGGCGAGTTGCCCAGCAGCCGCAGCAGCTGCGTCTCGGTCGAGATCTTGGTCGGCATGAGATTCAGGATGGCGACCTCCAGAGGGCGGATGTCCTGGTGAACCGCGCGCTCCTCGCCCATCACGAATATATTCTCGCCCTCCAGGACCGCGCGCGCGGGCAGAGTATCCGGAATCTTGACGGGCATCGCAATTGTCTCCTCTGAAAAAGTCCGGACCCGGCTATGCCAGCGCCTGGTCCAGGTCCCACAGGATGTCCTCGATATCCTCCGCTCCGACGCTGAGACGCACGAAATCCGGGGTGACGCCGGCCGCGGCCTGCTGTTCGGGTGTCAGCTGGCTGTGGGTCGTGCTTGCCGGGTGGATGGCCAGGCTCTTGGAGTCGCCGACGTTCGCCAGGTGGCTGAACAGCTTCAGGCGGTCGATGAACTGCCGGCCCGCTTCCACCCCCCCCCTGATGCCGAACCCGAGGATCGCGCCGGCTCCGCGGGGAAGGTATTTCCGGGCCCTGACGTGGTCCGGGTGGCTCTTCAGGCCCGGGTAGGTCACCCACTCCACCTTTGCGTGCGCTTCCAGGAACTCTGCCACCTGCTGCGCGTTGAGCACGTGACGCTCCATCCGCAGGCTGAGCGTTTCCAACCCCTGGAGGAACAGCCACGAGTTGAAGGGTGACTGGCAGGCCCCGATGTCGCGCAGGATCTGGACGCGCGCCTTCATGATGAAGGCGGGCGCACCGAGCGAAGCGTAGACCAGCCCGTGATAGCTTTCGTCCGGGGTGTTGAAATTCGGGAAGCGCGGGTTGTCCGCCCACTGGAAGTTGCCGCCGTCGACGATCATGCCGCCGATCGAGGTGCCGTGCCCTCCGATGAACTTGGTGGTCGAGTGCACCACGATGTTGGCCCCCCACTCGAAGGGGCGGTTGAGGAAAGGGGTCGCGAAGGTGTTGTCGATCATCAGCGGGATCGCGTGCTCCTTGGCGATGCTCGCCACCTCTTCAAATGGGAAGACGTTAATCCTGGGGTTGCCGAGCGTCTCGCCGTACAGGATCTTCGTATTCGGGCGGATGGCGCGGCGGAAGTTCTCCGGGTCCGCCGGATCCACCAGGGTCACGTCGATGCCGAGCCGGGGAAAGTGTAGGTGAACTGGTTGTAGGTCCCGCCGTACAGGGTCGACGCGGAAACGATGTGGTCCCCGGCACCGCAGAGGGTGAGGACCGCCATGGTCTGGGCACCGTGCCCCGAGCTCGTGCGAGGGCACCCACGCCGCCTTCGAGGTCCGCGACACGCTGCTCGAAGACGTCGCTCGTCGGATTCATGATCCGCGTGTAGATGTTTCCGAATTCCTCGAGCGCGAACAGCCTCGCGGCATGCCCCGTGTCCTTGAAAACGTACGAAGTGGTCTGGTAAATCGGCACGGCCCGGGAGTTGGTCGTTGGGTCCGGCTGCTGGCCTGCGTGCAGCTGGCGCGTGCTGAAACCGAACTTTCGTGCATCAGGGGTTGCTGGCATCTGGGTTTCTCCTGGATTGAGTTTGCCCGCCGCCCCGAGGCGGCTGGGACAATCGAGCCCCGTCGAACAAGCTCGGGCTGGGAGCATGGAATAGTAACGAGCCAGGTTGGCGGGGAAACAACCTACGCCTGCTGGAATGGGCCGTGGTGCCGGACGCGGGCCAGATATTCTGAGGCAAGGCGGGTTATTGTCCCCGCCCGGGACAACAGCATAAGTGCATGATGATCGCTCAATCCGCAATTCTAAAGAACTTGGCGGATTGTACGTGCAGGGGGTCCCGTTGTCAACCCGGCCTCACGGCTGCGGGGTAGGAGAGGGCGACTCCTTGATCTCGTTTACTCTCAGGACAGGATCGAGCAGCAAAGGCTCATCGAAGGAGACTTTCGTTTGCACCTGCGCCCTTTTGAAATCGCTGTTGTTGAGTGCCAGGGCGATCTTGCGCTTGTAGAAAAAGGCCGCCTTCAGTTCGAACTCGGCCCCGTAAATCATGGGAAACCAGACACCGTCTTCGAACTTCTCATAAGTCAGCTTGAAACCAAGCCCCTTGAGGTTCGTGCCCAGGACAGTTTTGACGAACAAGGGCAATCCCCTGGCCAGCCTCGTGCTGATGAACACCGGTTGGAACTCGTTGCTGTCGACCAGGATCTCACCGGCCCAAGGGGTCCCGCCCTCGTCGTCGTCCCACGATTCCCGGCGCGGCTTGAACGTGATGCGATACACCTGCTTCCCCCGGTAGTCCTCCTTCCCCGCCAACGCGAACAGGTACTTCCTCTGTTGATTGCTCCGGAGCGGGAAGAGATCCATCGACACGCCGTCGCGTGAGCCCTTTTCGTTGGTCAGGTCGTCCGCGAGATCGTCGATCAACTCGCCATCGAGGTCGACGTCCTTGTACTGGAAACCGGGCTTGTCGTAGCCGAGGAGTTTCCCGCCCTTCTCGTACTTCCCGCTGAAACTGCGCAGTTCCTTCGCGGTTCCGTCCGCTGTGGGAGCGACGCTGTACTCGCGGATCTCCTCGCGCGCGACCTTGCCGGACGATCTCTTGAACCGAAGGATGATCCGCTGGTTGTAGACGTAGTTGGCACGGACCTCTTGTGCGCGGTCCTGATTGCGGGCAAGCCGAGCCATGATCTCCTGCACGTCGGGCTCCTGGGCGGCGGCACCGGCCAACAGCAGGACGAAGAGACAGAGACTGGGACACATGTGGAATACCTCGTCGCTGTTTAGGACGAAAGAACTCTCCACCGGGTTCACTTTGGAGTGCAGCGGCTCGACGCCGCCAGCGACCCCCACTTGGACCGGCGCCCAGGCGCCGCACTCCATAGGTCAGGCGTAATAGGAGGCGACGCAGCGGTCCATCACCCATGAAGCCCGGGCGCCGCTCTCCCCGGTCGACTCGCAGGTGCCGCGACCGAGCAGCTGGTTCACCACCGTCTGGATCAGCGGCTGGTGCACGTGCGGGGGGTTGCGGAAGGTGAAGACCTCCTCCTTCCCCTTTCTGCGCAGGGTGAAATCGCCGTCGGTGAATACGGGAACCCGCAGTTCGCCTTCCGTGCCGGTTATCACGAACCCGTCCTCGTTGTGCTCGGCGTTGAAGTTCCACACCCCGGTACCCACCTGTCCGGACTTGAACTCGAAACACGCAGCGGTCACGTCCTCGGCAGGGTAAGCTCCTGCCGTGTTCACGGCAAAGCCGGCGGCCCTGGTAATCGGCCCCAACAGGAAATCAAGCAAGTCGATCCCGTGCGAGGCCAGGTCAAAGAACAGGCCGGCCCCGGCGATCGCCGGGGCCACACGCCAGGGGAGGTCGGGTCCGGCCAACCGGTTCGGCTCGTATTGCACGAGGTGCACCGACGTCGGCGTCCCCAGAGCACCGCTACGCAGCAGCTCGCGCACCGCGAGGAAGCGCGGGAGCGCGCGCCGGTAGTAGGCCACAAAAAGCGGCAGGCCTTTTTCGCGGAAACGTTCCGTCATCTGCAGGCACTCGTCGTGGCTCATCGCCATCGGCTTCTCGACCAGGCAGGGCTTGCCTGCGGAGGCCACTTCCAGCGCCAGCCCGCGGTGGGACGACGGCGGCGTCGCGATGTACACGGCATCCACACCCGGGTCGTGGATCAGGTCGTCCGCCCGGTCGTAAAAACGCGCGACCCCGTGGCGGCGCGCATAGTCGGAGGCCTTGTCCCGGCTGCGTCTCATGACCGCCACGAGCGCCGATCCGTCCGCTTTCTGAAACCCGGGCCCGCTCTTGACCTCGGCGACGTTCCCGCACCCGATCAACCCCCAGCGTACGATGTTCATGAGACACCCCATTTCGAATGAGCCTGCTATTCGAGATTCTCCGGGTCCTGCCGGCTTTTCAGTCGGAGGCCGGGCAAATTTCCCGCATCAAGGCTGAGAAACTGCTCGCCCGGCCCCGGGGCAAACTCGGTGATCCACGGGCATTAACACTCCGGGGCGCGACTGGCCAGCGAGTTGCCTGTAGTCCGGGGCGCAGAGGGAACAGACCCTGGCGCACATGGGGGGAGCTATGGCCACGCGAACGATCGGTATCATCCTCATAGTCGCCGGGGTCCTGATCCTGGCATACCAGGGGATCACCTACACAACCCGCGAGAAAATCCTGGATATCGGGCCGATCGAGGCAAGCAAGGAAAGCACCAGGTCCATTCCGCTTCCTCCCATCATCGGCGCAGCCGCCATTGCCGGGGGTGCCATCCTCGTCTTCAAGAGAAAAGGGGTGAGGTCGTAGGGTCGAGTTCAGTTCAATTCGATCCCCGCTGGAGTTCTTCGGCCGCGGAGGCGACGAGGGCCGCCAACCGGTTCAGCGCGCGTGCGGCCCGCGCGACCTCGGCCTCGGCTTCCGAGTAGCGTTTCTGCTCGATGGACTCGCGCACTCCAGGGATCGTCTTTACGTCATACCCGGTGTAGAACCCGGGCGCATAGACAAGGTGACGGAACCACTCGCGGTTGGGGAGTCCCGCGGGATCGAGCATCTGGCGCTCGGCCTGGGCGAGCTTGAGGTTGACGGAACGAGCGACGTCGGGGTGCGCATCGAGCGCCGGCCGGGCCGCTGCGGCGGCCTTTTCGTACCGCTCCGCGACGGCCGTCAACTGGGCGGCGGCATTCTCCAGGGGCGCAAAGTTGATCGCCGGCGGCACGTTCTCGGCCTGCGGGGACGCCACGGGTCTCCTGGGATCGCGCAGGTCGGCGGGCACACCCTCTTCGATCTGCCGATTGAGTTCGCGGACGTCTTCCTGGCGCTGCTTGAGCAACGCCTGGAGCTCGCCGACATAGCCGGCGATGGTTTCGGCGGGGCGGCTGAACTCGAAGGGAAGCAGCTGGGCGTCGGCAAGCCGCATGACGGCGGTCCCCACCGTCTGGGCCAGCGCGCGGCCGTAGATGAATCCCGGGTCGTGGAAGCGGGTGTAGTGATAGAAATCATCGTATATCGAGTGGTAGATCCCATCGTCGTCTTCGCCCCCGAACCCGAGGTTCAGGACCGCAACGCCGTTGTGCTGCAGGAAAGGGGTGTAGTCCGAACCGGAGCCAAGCGCGCCGATCGGCAGATCGGAGCGAGACCGTGCGCGGCTCCGCTCCTCCGCGTTGCCGCCTGCGATCCTGGATGATTGCAGGCGTTTCCACACGCTCACGCCGGCTTCGGGGTCGTCGACGGCGCGGGCGACGTCGTTGACGAACCGCTGGAGCGTGTGTGATCCGCCCATCGAGAGGAAACCGCGCCCGTTGGCGTCGGTGTTGATGTAGGCCACGGCCTTCTTTTCGAGCTCCGGGCCGTGGAGTTCCACCCACTCGGTCGAGCCGAGGAGCGCCGGTTCCTCCCCGTCCCACGCAGCATACACGATCGTCCGCTTCGGTTGCCAGCCTTGACGGCGCAACTCGCCCAGCACGCGCGCCTCTTCGAGCTCCGCGGCCATGGCGCTGACGGGGTCTGCGGCGCCGTTGACCCAGGCATCGTGGTGATTGCCGCGGATAATCCACTCGTCCGGGTAGGAGGAGCCTGGGATCCGGGCGATCACGTCGTAGATCGGCTTGATGTCCCAGTTGAACGCCAACTTCAGGTGCACGGTGGCCGGTCCCGGCCCGAAGTGGTAGGTCAGGGGCAGGGCGCCCCGCCACTCGGCGGGCACGACCGGGCCCTTGAGGGCAGCCAGCAGCGGCTGTGCGTCGCCATAAGAGATCGGCAGCACCGGGATCCTGGTCAGGGTCCGGGCATCCTTCAACGCCAGCCTCCGGGCATCGGGGGTCGCGCCAATCCCCGGGGTCAGTGGGTCGCCGGGATACACGGGCATGTCCATTACGCTTCCCCGTTGCACCCCGTCGCGGTTGCGCATCGGACCCTCCGGGAACACGTCCCCCTCGAAGTACCCGTCTTCCCGCGGATCGGAGTAGATCAGGCAGCCCACGGCTCCGTGCTCGGCCGCCACCTTGGGCTTGATCCCGCGCCAGGAGGCGCCGTAGCGGGCGATCACGACGGCCCCTTTGACGGAAATGCCGTACCGGTCGAGCTGCTCGTAATCGATGGGGCGGCCGTAGTTCACGTAGACCAGAGGCCCGGTCACGTCGCCGTCGACCGAATACGCCGTGTAGGACGGGAGCTGCTCGGATTTCTGCGCGCTGGTCGGGTCCTGCGGGATCACCGGTTCGTCGAGGCGCGCTACGAACTTCGATGGGCCGAGCATCTCCAGCACCCGCTCCTTCGGCGTCGGGAACAGCACCTCGAACTGCTCGATCGAGGCTTCCCACCCGAACTCCTTGAACTTCGCCAGCAGCCACTCGGCGTTGTCCTTGTCGTACGGCGAGCCGACGTGATGGGGGTGCGCGCTCAGCCGGCGCGCGTACTCGCGTATGTGCGCCGGATCCGGTTGCGCGCGGAAGGAGGCTTCCCAATTATCCCCGGCGACCGGGGACGAACCGGCAGGTCGAGGAGACGCCTGCAGGAGGGCGACAACAAGCAACAGAACGACTCTTCGCATCGACATCAGGACACCTCGGGTTTCGTCGCAGGATGCTGCGGGAATTTGTATCGCGCGCGGTGGCCGAGGGCAAGCCGTAATGCGCGTGGTAAGCTATCGGGGTTCGGATTTCAACTCGACAGTGGAGGTATCGTGGCGGAATCCCATGCTCCCCGCGTGCTCGAGTGGGCGCGGGAAATCCAGGCACTGGCGCAAACGGAGTTGCACTTCGCCCACGACGATTTTCAGAGACAGCGCTGCCGCCGCCTCGTCGAGATCGCCGCCGAGATGATCAGCGAGAGCTCGTCGATCGCCTTCGCCCCCGTTGTCAGGGCGTTCGCGGCGCAGATCGGCTACGCCACGCCCAAGGTGGACGTCCGGGCGGCTGTGTTCGACGGCGCCGGCAAGCTGCTGTTCGTGCGCGAACGCATCGACGGCGGCTGGACGCTTCCCGGCGGCTGGGTGGATGTCGGGAACGTCCCATCGGAAGCAGCCGAGCGCGAAACCCTCGAGGAGTCCGGGTTGCGCGTCAAAGCGCGCAAGGTCATCGGCGTCTACGACGCCAACCGGATGCGCCCGATCGAAGTCTTCCACGCCTTCAAGATCGTGTTTCAGTGCGAGCTGCTGGGCGGCGAGCCGGGGCCGAGCGAAGAGACTTCCGAGGTGGCCTTCTTCGGGCCTTCGGACCTCCCGTCTACTCTCTCGGGCGAGCGCACGAGACCACGTCACATCGCCGACGCCTTCCTCTCCTTCGCCCACCCGGACGCCCCCACTGTGTTCGACTGATCGTGGAGTGCGGCGGCTCGACGCCGCTTTGTTGGCGGCGCCTGGGCGCCGCCCGCTTCGAGATTGCGGATGTCGTTATTCAGCATGGCGCCGAGGCGCCGGGCATTTCGGCCGTAGATCGTAAGTGAAAGCGGCGCCGAGGCGCCGCACTCCAAAGGAGCGCCCGATGTTTCGCAAACCTGTGTTCTGGCTCGTGTTCGTGTTGTTTTCCGGCGGATGCGCCTGGTTCGCGCTGCGCTACTTCGCCCAGGCGTTCCCGATCGTCTCGCTCGATCTGCGCATGGATCGGGCTGGCGCGCTAACCCGGGCGAGGCAGCTGGACGAGACCTACCGGCTGGCCCCTGCCGGCTTTCGCGAAGTCGCTTCGTTTCAGCGTGAGCAGGAGGTGCAGAACTTCGTGGAACTCGAAGCGGGAGGCACGGACGCCCTCCGGGGCATGTTCACGTCGGGCCTCTATCACCCGTTCAAGTGGGTGGTGCGGCACTTCAAAGAAGGGGAGGCTCGGGAAGCGCAACTGTGGTTCACCCCCCGCGGCGATCCGTACGGGTTCGCCGTGAAGCTCCCGGAAGGAGAGGCCGGGGCGGTCCTCGCCCCAGCCGACGCGCAGCAGGTCGCGGAACGGACGGCCTCGCGGGATTGGGCCGTGGAGCTCTCCGGCTATCGCCTGGTCGAAAAAGCGCGCGAGGTGCGGCTGGGCGGCCGCGTCGACCACACCTTCGTCTACGAGCGACCCGATATCCGGATCGGGGCGGGACGTTACCGCCTGCGCCTGGTCGTGGGCGGCGACCGGCTGACGGAATTGCGTCACTTCGTGCAAGTCCCGGAGGCGTTCTCGCGCCGCTACGAACAGATGCGGTCCGCCAACACGGCAATCGGCGCCGGCGCGGCCATCGCCATGCTTGTCCTGTACCTCGTGGGCGGCTGCGCGATCGGCCTGTTCTTCCTGATGCGGCAGCGCTGGATCCTCTGGCGCCAGCCGCTGCTCTGGGGTCTGTTTATCGCCCTCCTGCAGACCCTGTCCGGAATCAACTCCTGGCCGCTCCGCTGGCTTGGTTATGACACGGCGGTCTCCGTCGGCGGGTTCACGGCGCAGCAGCTTGCGCTGCTCGGGCTGATGTTCGTGTTGAACACGTTCGTCTTCTCGCTGTCGTTCATGGCGGCCGAAGGGCTGTCGCGTAGGGCGTTTCCGCACCACCCGCAACTGTGGAGGCTCTGGTCGCCGCAGGTCGCCGCTTCCAGGGGCGTGCTCGGCCGCACGGTGGCGGCCTACATGCTCGTCGCCGTGTTTTTCGCTTACGAGGTGGTGCTGTACTTCATCACGACCCGCTACCTCGGCTGGTGGACCCCCTCCGACACGCTTGTCGACCCGGACGTCCTGGCGTCCTATTTCCCCTGGCTGACGTCGATTGCAGCCTCGTCCCAGGCGGGGTTCTGGGAAGAGACTCTGTTCAGGGCCGTGCCGCTGGCGGGAGCGGCGCTCCTGGGCACCCGGTTCGGCAGGCGCAACTGGTGGATCGCGGCCGCCATGGTCCTGCAAGCCCTTGTCTTCGGCGCCGGGCACGCCAGCTATGCCACACAGCCGTCCTACGCCCGGCTGGTCGAACTGGTCGTGCCTTCGTTCATTTTCGGCGCCCTCTATCTCGCCTTCGGCCTGCTGCCCTCCATAGTCATGCACTTCGCCTACGACGTGGTCTGGTTCGCCATCCCCGTGTTTGTGTCGACGGCGCCGGGCATCTGGACCGATCGGGTGTTGCTGATCCTGCTGGCGCTCGTGCCGCTATGGGTCGTGCTGGTCTCCCGGTGCCGTGCCCGAGCCTGGACCGAGATGCCCTCCACGGCGCGCAACGGAGCATGGCAGCCGGCCGAACCCCGCCCGGAGGCTCCGCCAGCCATCGTCCCCGGCGCGGCCGTCCCCTCAGCCCACGCGCGGTGGGTGCTCCTTGCGGGAACCGCCGGCCTCGTGCTCTGGGCGCTGTTGACCCCTTTCCACACCGACTCGCCCGCGTTGCAGGTAAGCGGCGGGCAGGCCGAGGACGCCGCGCGGCAGGAACTCGCCCGCCGCGGGATCCGGCTCGGCGGCCAGTGGAAGGTGCTGCGCGGCCTCGCCGCCACCCCCGGGGAGGCCCACCGGTTCGTCTGGCAGACCTCGGGACGCGCAGCGTACCGGGACCTGCTCGGCACCTACCTGCCCGAGCCGCGCAGGACGGTTCGATTCGCCCGGTTTGAAGGGGATGTGGCGGAACGAGCCGAGGAGTACCTGGTATCGGTCTCCGGTGCTGCGCAGGTAAGACGGTTCAAGCACACGCTCCCCGAGGACAGGCCCGGCGCATCGCTCGCGGAAGCGGATGCGCGCGCACTCGCCCGGCGCGCGCTGGGCGAGCTCTTTCAGGCAGACGCGACGCGGCTCTACGAAGTGTCGGCCGTCCCCTCGAAGCTCAAAAACCGCACCGACTGGCTATTTACCTTCTCGGACAGGATAAAGACCCTGAAGCAGGGGGAAGCGCGGATCGGGATCCAGGTCGCGGGTGACGAGGTCGTGGACGGGTACAGGTTCGTGCATGTGCCCGAGGACTGGTCGCGGGGCGAGCGGGACCGGCGGGTCGTGCCCGACGTGGTGGAAATGTCGATGCGCGTGCTCCTGGTTCTCGCGGCCCTCGCGGGCGCGGTCGCCGCGGTGATCCGCTGGAGCCGGAGACGATTTTCGGTCTCGGCGTTCCTCTTGCTCCTCGCGGGGGGCGCGGTCGCCGGGGGAGCCAACCTCCTGAACCAGTTCCCCACCCTGGCTGCGCAGTTCTCGACCGCGCAGCCGTTCAAGCTCCAGGCGGCTCTCTTCGTCGGCGGCGGCCTGGTCGCGGCAGTCCTGCTCGCCGCCGGGACGGCGCTGCTCGGCGGATTCGCGGCGGCCTGGCGCCCAGCGGCTCCGGCAGGGGCAGCCGGCAGCCCGATCGGGGGGTTGTCGTTCGCGGCCGTCCTGGCAGGGCTCTCCGCGCTCCTTTCCCGGTTCGGCCCCAGGCTCGCGCCGGCGTGGTCGAACTACGGGCCGCTGGGGACCTGGAGCCCGTGGCTCGATGCCCTCGTGGAACCTGTGGCAGGATACCTGGTGCAGTCGATCCTGCTCTTGCTCTTCGTGATTGCCGTCGACCGGTTCACCGGCGGGTGGATGCGCAGGAAGGCCGCCGGGGTCGGGCTGTTCCTGGCGGCGGGGATCACCGCCGGCGGTTCGATCGAAACCCTCCAGTCCTGGTTGATGGCGGGCGTCGCCGGCGGGGTGGTGCTGTTTCTGGCCTATGTCCACGTGCTGCGCATCGACTCGCGGGCGGCCCTGTTCGCGGTGGCGGGCCTGCAGATCCTCGCCGTCGTGCAGGATGCTTTGTCCGGGGCATTTCCCGCGGTGGTGCCGCTCGCGGCGCTCCGGGCGGCCGTGATCCTGGGCGCGGCCTGGCTCCTGTTTCGCGGTTTGTCGCCCGACAGGAGCGCATGCGCACCCGCATCTCAAACGTGATTGCGCAGCGCCAGCTCCTTCGGGTGCGGATTCAGGTAGACCTGTCCGGAAAGATAGGAAACCTCATACCGGCGCAGATGGTGCTTCAGCAGCGTCAATGGAACGATCAGCGGCACCTCCCCCTTGCGGTAGTCGTCGATCAGGCCGGCCAGTTCCCGTCGTGAATCTTCGTCCAGCTGCTTTTTCAAGTAGCCGGCCATGTGCTGGAGCACGTTCGCATGGCGCCCGCGGGTGGCCAGGACCGAGAGTGCCCGCATGAGGCCTTCGTGATACCTGCGCCGCAGCTCGGGTCGCGGGACATCGGCCGCGCCCGCCACGAGCCGCCCGAGCTCTTTGTAGGCCGCCGGGGAATGAGCCAGGACCGTCAATTTGTGGGCGGTATGGAACTGGATCAGGTCCCGGACGGTCCAGCGCCCGGCCCACAACTCCTGCAAACGCCGATAGGCGAAGACGCGCTCGACCCAGTTTTCGCGCAACCCCGGGTCGCACAGTCGCCCTTCCTCCTCGATCGGGAGCAGCGGAAAACGCTTGGCAAGGGCCTCGGCGAAAAGGCCCCGCCCGGTGCGGCTTGGCATCCCGGTAGCGGCGTACACGCGCACCCGCAGAAGCCCGCAACTCGGGGAGTCGCTCTTCAAGATGTAGCCGCTGAGGTTTTCCTCCTCCAACTGCGGCACCCGGGCACGCGCATAAGCGCGCATCGGGGTGGTCAGATCCCGTCCGCTTTTGGGCATGATCATCCGGACCTCGGAGTCGCCCTGCTCCAGCCGCATTGTCTCGCGAGGTGTTCCCAGCCCCAGTTCGACCTCCGGGCAGACCGGCACCCACTCGAAGTATTGGCCGAGCGTGAGGGTGATATACCGGTCGTGTTTGTGTCCGCCGTCGAACCTCACCTTCTCTCCCAGGAGGCAGGCGGAGATTCCGATCCGCACAGGGGCGAAGGGGTCAAGCGATCCGTAGCTCATGGGACCTCCTTTCGAGCGACAGCGCGTGGCGTCGCAATCAGCCCCGGAAACGCTCCAGGATGCTGGCGCCCACCATGATGACGGTGAGGATGATGACCAGGCCGGTGGTGGCCCAGGATACGACGTTGTAGACCGGACCGTTGACGTAGCTACCCATCAGGGACCTCTTGTTCACCAGGATGAGCATGAAGATCAGGATGAACGGGAGCAGCACGCCGTTCATCACCTGGGAAACCAGGATGATCGTCAGCAGGGGCGCGCCGGGCAGCAGTATGATGCCGGCGCTGAGCAGAATGATGACGGTGTACAGCCAGTAGAACTCGGGCGCCTCGCCGAAGCTCCGGTCGAGACCGGCCTCGAGTCCCAGCCCCTCGCACACGCTGTAGGCGGTGGCCAGCGGCAGGATGGAAGCAGCGAACAGGGACGCGTTGGCGAGCCCCAGGGCGAACAGCACCCAGGCGAAGCGGCCCGCGAGCGGCGCCAGCGCCAGGGCGGCATCCGCCCCGGACTCCACGGTGGTGATCCCGGAACGGTGCAACGTCGCGGCGCAGCTGATCACGATGGCGAAGGCGACGACCACGGCCATGATGGAGCCGACCACGACGTCGAGGCGCGACTTGTAATACTCCGACAGCTGGATCTTCTTCTCCACGATCGACGACTGCAGATAGAACTGCATCCATGGGGCTATGGTCGTCCCCACGATCCCGACCATCATGGAGACGCCGGCGAAATCGAGCGGCATGCTCGGGCGCATCGCCCCTTCGGCAGCCACGCGCCAGTCCGGGTGGGAAAGCAGCCCGGAGATTGGGTAAGCCAGGTAGAGGAGGCACGCGATCAGGAAGGCCTTCTCGACGGATTTGTAGTTCCCGAACACGACCAGCCACCAGACGAAGACCGCTCCCAGCGGAACGGAGACATAGCGGCTGATCCCGAACAGCTCGAGGCTCGATGCGAGCCCGGCAAACTCGGCGACGGCGTTGCCGAGGTTGGTGAACAGGACCGCCATCATCACGAGGAACGTGGCACGCAACCCGAAATGCTCTCGTATGAGGTCGGCCAGCCCCTTTCCCGTCACCGTCCCCATGCGCGCGCAGATTTCCTGGACGACGATCAGGGCGACTGTCACCGGCAGCAGCAGCCACAGCAGCGAATAACCGTAGCGGGCGCCGCACAGCGAGTAGGTGTAGATCCCGCCCGCGTCGTTGTCCACGTTGCTCGTGATGAGACCGGGGCCGATGACCGCAAACAACAGGGCCGCCCGGAACCTGAAGGACCGGAATGCGTCTCGGACGGGCATCGGTCAGAACCTCTGAGCGAGGCGGCTGAGCAGGTCCTCGATGGTGATCAGGCCGGCGAGATAGCCGAACTGGTCGGTCACGGCGAGACCCCGCAGGTGGTATTTCTCGAATCGTTCGACGACCTCGCTGAGCGGTGCGGTCGGCATCACGGACCGCGCGTCGCGGCGCATCGCAGCCGTGACATTCGCCTCGGGCGGTTTGCGGAGCATGCGGACCAGGGGGACCATGCCAACGAGCCGGTTGGACGAGTCCGTCAGCGGGATTTCATCCATCTCGCCGAGTAGGTCCGGGTCGGCACCCCGCAGGGCAACCATCGTTTCGGCGATCGTCCAGGATGGGTCGGCCTTGAAGAATTCGGTGGTCATGAGACCGCCGGCGGTGTCGTCGTCGAAGCTGAGCAGTTCGCGGACTTCTTCGGCTTCCTCCTTTTCCATGGCCTGCAACAGGGCCTCCGAACGCTCCTCGGAGAGGTCGCCGAGGATGTCCGCGGCTTCGTCGGGCTGCATCTCCTCCAGAAGATCCGCGGCGTGGTCGACCTGCATGTCCTCGACGACCGTGGCCTGGACCGAGGGTTCGACTTCCGAGAGCGCCTGGGCCGCCGTCTCGGTATCCATGATCGACACCAGTTCCTTGCGCTGCATGCGGCCGAGGTCTTCCAGGATGTCGGCGACGTCCGCGGGATGCATGCGGGCCAGTTGCTGGTGCACCTTCAGCCGGATCTGCGCGAACTCCGGCTCGACCAGCCCCACGAAATCCCAGGATATGCCGCGTTCCGACAACCCGCCCGCGAGGTGGCGCACCAGCCGGGGGGAGAGGATCCCGGCCATGAGGCGGCGAACGGCCCCGGCGAGACCCACCTCGACGCGCCGCACGAAGAGGCCCGCAGAAGTGAATTCCAGCAGGACATCGTTGACCCGCACCACCTTGCGCCCGCTCGTGTCGATGATCTGACGATCGAGCACGTCGCGCGCCAGCAGGATCAGCTCCGCCGGGACCTCGGCGTCGGGGAGCGGCTTGCAGCCGCCGGACAACTCCACCTTGCGCGTCTCCGGGGAGAAGGCCTCGACGGCGCTCCATGGGTAGACCTGCGAGCCGCGTCCACGGCGCACGTGGAGGTAGCGGATGAGGCCCGTCATCGGATCGATCTGGAAATCGTGCAGTTTTCCGACCGCGCAATTGTCGGCATCCAGGACTGCGAGACCCAGAACTTCGGACAGGTGCACCATGTCGGCGTCCCTCGGACAGGATGTCAGAGTACAACTATTCCCGCGCCGTTGCGAGTGTGGGCCGCCCGGAGTGCGGTGAAAGCAGACGCGGATCTCCGCGGATCACCCTCCGGGCCTGCCGTCCGACGCGTCCGCAGGATCCGTTTCGTTCAGCGCCCCGCACTCCTTGTTGATGGGAAGCAAGCGGTTTTCTCGCCGAGTAATATAGAATAAATCCATGTCCAGACAACCGGTACGAGTACGAGTGGCGCCGTCGCCCACGGGCGATCCGCACCTGGGAACCGCCTACCAGGCCTTGTTCAACTACGCGTTCGCCCGCAGCAACGGCGGGCAGTTCATCCTCCGGATCGAAGACACCGACCAGGCCCGCTCGACCCGGCAATCGGAGGAGGCCATTCTCGGCTCGCTGCGGTGGCTCGGGTTGACGTGGGACGAGGGACCGGACGTGGGCGGGCCGCACGCGCCCTACCGCCAGAGCGAGCGGACCGAGATCTACCGGCGCCATGTCCGGGAACTGCTCGACGCCGGTCACGCCTACAGGTGCTTCTGCACCCGCGAGCGCCTCGACCGTATGCGCGCGGAAAACCGCGACAAAAAGGCGTTCCCGGGCTATGACCGCTTCTGCCGCTCCGTCGACCGCGCCGAGTCGGCGCGCAAGGCCGAGGCGGCCGAGCCTTTCGTCGTGCGGATGAAGGTGCCCGAGACCGGCGTGTGCGTCCTGAACGACCTGTTGCGCGGCGAGATCCGCAAGGAGTGGGAACTCATCGACGACCAGGTGTTGCTGAAATCCGACGGATTCCCGACCTACCATCTGGCCAACGTCGTCGACGACCACCTGATGGGCATCTCGCACGTGATCCGCGGCGAGGAGTGGATCAACTCCGTCCCCAAGCACCTCCTGCTGTATCGTTACTTCGACTGGGAACCGCCGGTCTTCTGCCACCTGCCGCTGCTGCGCAACAACGACGCCAACCGGTCCAAGCTGTCGAAGCGCAAGAACCCGACTTCCATTAACTACTATCGCCGCGCCGGGTTTCTCCCTGAGGCGCTGGTGAATTTCCTGGGCCTGATGGGGTGGCCGAGGGCCGAAGGCGACGAGAAGTTCACGCTCGACGAGTTCGCCGCCGGTTTCCGACTCGAAAACGTGTCGCTCGGCGGACCGGTGTTCGACATCCAGAAACTCCGCTGGCTTAACGGCCGGTACGTGCGCGAAAACTACGACACGCCACGTCTCCGCAAGGCGCTCGAGGACTGGGCCCTCAACGCCGCGATGATCGACCGGATCATCCCGCTGGTGCAGCCACGCCTGGAGACGCTCTCGGACTGGGGGTATCTGACCGCGTTCTTTTTCGCAGACGCCGTGCCGCTCGACCCGTCGAAGATCACCCTCAAGGAAAAACCGGCCGAGGAGATGGCGGCCATCATGCAGCTGATCCTCTGGCGGCTCGACCAGCAGCAGGACTTCAGCGGCGAAGCCATCGAAGCAGTCTTCCGCGAGGCCGCGGAGAGGCTCGACGTCAAACTGCGCGACCTGACGCGGCCGTTCTACATTGCAGTGGCGGGTGCGGAGGCCGCACCCCCGCTCTTTCAGTCTATGGAACTGCTCGGGCCCGACCTGGTACGAATCCGGCTGAGGCGTGCGCTCGAGGCGCTGGGGGGCATTTCGGGCAAGAAGCAGAAGGCCCTGGAATCGAGGTACGAGGCTCTCTTCGGCCCGCGTGACTGATCTGGAGTGCGGCGGCTCGACGCCGCTTTGGGGCGGCGCCTGGGCGCCGCACTTCACCAACCTACTTTGCCGCGGATTTCGCCACGATCTTGGCCCAGGTGTCCCGCAGCGAGACGGTGCGGTTGAAGACCAGCCCGTGCGGGCCCGAGTCCGGGTCCACACAGAAGTACCCTTGCCGCTCAAACTGGAACCGGCTTCCCGCCGCCGCGCCGGCGAGGCTTGGCTCCACCTTGCACGACGACAGGACTTTCAGCGAATCCGGGTTCAGCTGCGTCTTCCAGTCGACATCGGCCCGGGCGCCGGGGTCCTCCGCGGAGAAGAGGCGGTCGTAGATCCTGACCTCGGCATCGAGGGCGTCGGCGGCCGAGACCCAGTGGAGGGTTCCCTTGACGCTGCGGCCCTGGGAACCGCTGCGGGTCGCCGGGTCGTAAGTACAGTGCAGCTCTGCGACTTCGCCGGTCGCCGGGTCTTTCACCACCCCCACACATTTGATGATGTAGGCGTACCGCAGCCGGACTTCATTTCCCGGGCTCAGCCGGAAGAATTTCTTGGGAGGGATCTCGCGAAAGTCCTCGCGTTCGATGTAGAGGATCCTTGAGAATGGCACTTTCCTCGTGCCCATGGCGGCGTCTTCTGGGTTGTTGACCGCCGCGACCTCCTCGACCTGGCCTTCCGGAAAGTTGTCGATGACCACCTTCAGGGGCTGCAAGACCGCCATGACCCTGGGGGCGCGTTTGTTCAGGTCTTCGCGGACGCTGTGCTCCAGGAGAGCCATGTCGACCATGCTGTCCCGTTTGGCGACGCCGATCCGGTCGCAGAAGTTCCGGATGGATTCCGGGGTGTAGCCGCGCCGTCGCAACCCGCCTATGGTGGGCATCCGGGGGTCGTCCCAGCCGCCCACGCTACCCTCCTGGACTAGTTGCAGGAGCTTGCGTTTGCTCATGACCGTGTAGCCGAGATTGAGCCGGGCGAACTCGATCTGTTGCGGGTGTTTTTCCACCCCGAGCACGTCGAGAAACCACTCGTACAGCGGGCGGTGGTCCTCGAACTCCAGCGTGCAGATCGAGTGGGTGATGCCCTCGATCGAATCCGACAGCGCGTGGGCGAAGTCGTACATCGGGTAGATGCACCACTGGTCGCCGGTTCTGTGGTGGGAGACACGCCGTATGCGGTAGAGGATGGGGTCGCGCAGGTTCACGTTGCCGGACGCCATGTCGATTTTCGCGCGGAGCACGTGCGCGCCGTCCTCGAACTCGCCGGCCCGCATCCGTTCGAACAGGTCGAGGTTTTCCTCGACCGAGCGGCTCCGGTACGGGCTCTCCTTCCCGGGTTCCGTCAGGGTCCCGCGGTATTCCCGGATCTGGTCGGCGTCCAGGCTGTCGACGTAGGCCATCCCCGATTTGACCAACTGCACGGCATACTCGTAAAGACGGCCGAAATAGTCGGAGGCGTAGTAGAGCCGGTCTTCCCAGTCGAACCCGAGCCAGTGGACGTCTTCCTGGATTGCGTCGACGTACTCGACGTCCTCCTTCGTGGGGTTCGTGTCGTCGAACCGCAGGTTGCACTTGCCCCCGAACTCGGCTGCGATGCCGAAGTTGAGGCAGATCGACTTGGCGTGCCCGATGTGCAGGTAGCCGTTCGGCTCCGGGGGGAACCGCGTAGCGACTCGGCCTCCGTGTTTGTTGTTCTTGAGGTCTTCGATGACAATGGTCCGAATGAAATCCCGCCCGGCGGGCGCCTCGGCGCCCGCGGTCTCTGTCACGGGTGCGGGTTTGATGCTGTCGTCCATATCCGGCCGGTGTCCTTGATGGGAGGAGTTCCGTCGGGAGCGTTCTCGAGCCCCATTCGCCAAGTTTGAAATCATAGCACAGACCGCCCGCAATCTTGCGGACGCTTGCGAGGAACCCTGTGGAGGTGTTAGGTTTCTGCTTTCGGGGAGAGCTCATTCAGATCGAGGGGGCCCAATGACGAAGCTGGGAGTCAACGTCGACCACATCGCCACCATCCGACAGGCACGGCATGCCGTGGAACCTGATCCGGTTGCGGCCGCCCTGCTGGCGGAACTGGCGGGTGCGGACGGGATCACGGTTCACCTGCGCGGCGACCGGCGGCACATCTCCGACTCCGACGTGCGCCGGCTGCGCGAGTCGGTCACGACGAGGTTGAACCTGGAAATGGCCACGACACCCGAAATCATTCGGGCGGCGCTCGAGCTCCGGCCCGACCAGGCCACGCTCGTCGCCGAACGGGAAGGGGAAGTCACGACCGAGGGCGGGCTGGACGCGCTCCGCAACCTGGGGGCGGTTCGGGCAGCCACGGAGGCCCTTCAGGGCGCGGGAATTCAGGTGAGCCTGTTCATCGACCCCGAGCCCGCCCAGCTCGACGCCGCCGTCAGCCTCGGGGCACGCCTGGTCGAGCTAAATACGCGTGCCTATTCGGAAACCTGCCCGAGAAGCCCGGAGGTGGGGGGAGCGGCGCTGGAGCGTGAGTACCGGAAGGTGCTCGAAGCCGCGCGTCGCGGTGCTGCGTGCGGGCTCAAGGTGCTGGCCGGCCACGGTCTGACCTACCGCAACGTGCGCCTGATCTCGGACATACCCGAAATCGCGGAGCTGAACATCGGCCACAACATTGTCGCACGTGCCGCCCTGGTCGGGATGGAGCGGGCGGTGCGGGAGATGCTCCTCGCCATGGGGAGCGCGCCGGGCCGCTGAAGCCGCCCCGGCGAATGCGGGCAGGAGCAGGCCATTGTCGGAGAACCAGCAGGGGGAGGGGCAAAAGGGGAAGCTCTTTGTCGTCGGGACCCCCATAGGCAACCTGGAGGACCTTTCGCTGCGCGCCCTGCGCGTGCTGCGCGAAGTGGACCTGATCGCGTGCGAGGACACGCGCCACACCGCCCGCCTGCTGTCGCACTACGGCATCGAAACGCCCCGGTTGAGCTATCACGAGCACAACGAAGCGTCGCGCGCGGCACAACTGGTGGCCGCGCTGAGCGCGGGCCGAAGCGTCGCGCTGGTCAGCGACGCGGGCATGCCGCTGGTTTCCGATCCCGGCTACGCGCTGGTCGCCGCCTGCCGGGACGCCGGCATCGAGGTCGTCGCGGTCCCCGGCCCTTCGGCCGCGACCGCCGCGCTCGCGGGGTCGGGCCTGCCCTGCGACACGTTTTTTCTTCGCCGGCTTCCTCCCCTCACGCGGCTCGCCGCGGCGCGCCAGGCTCCAGGAACTCGCCTCCATTCCCGCAACGCTCGTCTTCTACGAAGCACCCCACCGGATCGTCGCCGCCCTCTCGGACATGCTCGAGCTCCTCGGCCCGCGCCGTGCCTGTCTCGCGCGCGAGCTCACCAAGATCCACGAAGAATGGATCCGGGGGACGCTCGCCGAAATCCTCGGCACACTCGAGTCCCGCCCGGAAGTACGCGGCGAGATCACCCTCGTCGTGGACCGCGGGACCCCCCCGCCGCCGCGGGAGGACTACCCGGAGCTGCTAAGCGAGCACGTGAGCCGGGAAATGTCGCGCGCCGGCGGCGTGTCCCCCAACGAGGCCCTGAAAACCGCGGCACGCCAGCGCGGCATCTCCCGCAAGGAAGCCTACCGCCTCCTCGTGGAAGAGAAGAAGAACCGCCCAGCCGGCTGACGCTACGGCGTGATCCCTTTCCCGTCGATTTCGCCGGGCAGCAGACCGGCTTTCCGGGCATTGTTGTAGGCGTCGATCCGGTCTTCGCGCAGCCGCTTCAGCTTGAGCTCAAGCTCGGCGATGTCTTCCCGGATCTTCTCTTCGTTCGGAAGGGCCGCTCCCCTTTGTACGATCCGGCCGACGCGCGGCGGCGCCCAGCGCTCCGCGTCGGCCTTCAGCCGCAACGCCCGCAGGCGGTCCTCCGCCTGCCGGATCTGGCGGTCCAGCTTCTGGATCACGCCTCGCACTCGCGTGTCGGGCTTCGCCCCGCGGACATCGAGGCTTCGTGCCCGCACCGCTCCCGGCACAGGCGAAGACACCGTCACGTTGCCGCCGGGAGCCAATTCCCGCCCGTTCGTCCCGTCGATGACCTTCGCCGCCACCCCCTGCTCCTCGAGCGCCCTCCGGCGTTCGGCCTCCTTGCGCGCCAGATCGCCCAGGGATTGCGGGACGAGCAACGCACCCAGGACCAGCACAACGACACCATGGCATGTCATGCCCTGTCTAATGGGAAAACCTGGATTTGAGCGAAGAAAATCCCGTCAAGCGGGTCCGGGCTTCAGAGGCTGCCCAACGATTGATTCTGGAGTGCGGCGGCCTCGGCGCCGCCGCAGGCCGAGGTCGCAAGCATGGCGCCAAGGCGCCGGGCATTCCGGCTGCGGGCATCGGTGAAAGCGGCGCCGAGCCGCCGCACTCCATATTGACTGAGGCGCCGGATTCACGCCTTTATCGGCGGGGACGACACGGGAAAGGCTTGCGAATAGGCCTTCCCGAGGCGGAGGAGGGTGGTTTCGTCGAAAGGTTTCCCGGTAATCTGCAGGCCTACGGGCAACCCTCCCGGCGTGAAACCGCACGGCACGGAAAGCGCCGGGATGCCGGCCAGGTTGGCCGTAACCGTGTAGATGTCCGAGAGGTACATCGCGATCGGGTCGTTGACCTTTTCGCCGATCCTGAACGGCGGGGTCGGGCTCACGGGCGTCAGAAGTGCGTCGACCGTGCGGAATACCGCGTCGTAGTCCTGCCGGATCAGGGTGCGCACCTTCATCGCGCGCCCGTAGTACGCCTCGTAGTAGCCGGAGGACAACGCGTAGGTGCCGACCATGATCCGGCGTTTGACCTCGGGCCCGAAGCCGCGGCTGCGGCTCAGCTTGTACATTTCGGCGAGATCCTGCGGGTGGGGCACGCGGTAGCCGTAGCGGACGCCGTCGTAGCGCGCCAGGTTCGAGCTGGCCTCCGCCGGAGCAATGATGTAGTAATCGGCGATGGCGTACTCGGTGTGGGGGAGCGAGACCTCCACCATCTCGCAGCCGAGTTGTTCGGCGTCTTGCAGCGCGCGGCCGATGATGGCGTTCACTTCCGGGTCCAGTCCCGGCCCGAAGAACTCCCTTGGGACTCCCAGCCGAAGGCCGCGCACAGGGGCGTCCAGCTGGTCGAGGTAGGAGGGGACGGGGACAGAGGCGGAGGTGGCGTCCATGGGATCGTGCCCGGCGATGACCGACAGCAGCAGGGCCGCGTCGCGGGCACTGTGAGCCACCGGTCCGATGTTGTCGAGCGACGACGCGAACGCCACCAGGCCGAAGCGGGAGATCCGGCCATACGTCGGCTTCAGGCCGAAGACGTTGCAGAACGAGGCGGGCTGGCGCACCGAACCACCGGTCTCCGATCCCAGGGCGAGGGCCGCCATCCCCGCCGCGACCGCCACGGCGCTGCCGCCGCTGGATCCCCCTGCCACGCGCTCCAGGTCGTAGGGGTTGCGCGTGACCTGAAACGCCGAGTTTTCGGTGGACGAACCCATCGCGAACTCGTCGCAGTTGGTTTTCCCCACCAGGACCGCCCCGGCCGCCTCGAGCCTTTCGACCGCCGTGGCGCTGTAGGGCGGGACGTAGTGCTCCAGGATGCGGGAGCCGCACGTGGTGCGCACGTCCCGCGTGCAGATGTTGTCCTTGACCGCGACCGGCACACCGGCCAGCGGGAGGTTGTTCCCCTCCGCCACGAGACGGTCGACCCGGTCGGCCCGCTCCTTCACGTCGGCCGGGTCCACCAGGAGGAACGCCTGCAGTTTCGGCTCGGCGGCCTCGATGCGGCGCAGGACCGCGGCGGCCACCTCCTGCGCCGAAGTGCGGCGCGCCAAGACGGAATCGCGTACGTCTACGGCGTTGCTCAGGTCCACTGATCGGCTCCCCGGCCGCATGGGCCGTCTGCAGTTTAGAGCACCTTGGGCACCCGGAAGTGATCGCTGCCAGGGTCCGGTGCATTGGCCAGGGCCTCTTCAACCGGCAGCGAGGGCCGGGCGCGGTCCGTCGCGGGAGACACAGGGCTCGGCGCCCTCCGCCGGCGAGACGTGGCTGGTCGGCGCGACCCCGCGGACATCCGCTCCCTTCAGCTTCTCGACGTAGTCCAGAATCCGCTGGAACTGGATCGTGAACTCGTCGAGTTCCACGTCGGTGAAATGGAGCTTCGCCAGATCGGCGATCTTCAGTACTTCCTCGCGGCTTATAGGCACTGCAAGCCTCCTCGCTCAGCAGACCCGGACCCGTTCCGAGAGCATCTCCGGTGCAAGCCTCTCCGCCCATGCGAAAAACCGGCGGGCGCGCGCGACGTCCTTGCGGATCTGGGCAACGAGGGCTGCGGTGCCGTCGAAGCGGTGCTCGTCGCGCAGCCGCACGAGGAATTCCAAGCTGACACCCCGGTCATAAATATCCCCCTGGAAGTCCAGCACGTGCGTCTCGATCGTCCTCGGCACGTCCTTCCCGCCCGTCACGGTCGGGCGCACGCCGATGTTTGTGACGGCGCGGTGGCGCCTCCCCTCGACGGCCAGCAGCGTGATGTAGACACCGGACCTGGGGATGAGATCGTTGGCGGTCGCCAGGTTGGCGGTGGGAACACGCATCCCGGCCCCCGTGGACGTTCCGTGCGCGATTTTACCGCGGAGGGAGAAGGGCCGTCCGAGCAGCCGGCGCGCCAGCCCGGCCTGGCCAGCCACCAGCGCCTGCCTTACGGCCGTGCTCGACACGCGGCTGGTGCGGAACTGCACCTGGTGGATCTTCCCTACCGCAAACCCCTTCTCCTGCCCGATCTCCTTCAGTAGGTTGAAGCTCCCCTCCCGGCGATGTCCAAACCCGAAATTGGGGCCGACATAAATCTCCGCCAGACCCAGCTGCCGCCACAGGATTTCGACCGCAAAGTCGCGCGCGCTCATCTGGGCCAGCTCGAGCGTGAACGGGATGACCACAACCAGCCGGATCCCCAGGCATTCCAGCACGGCAAGCTTCTGGTCGAGAGTCTGGATCTGGCGCGGGGCGTTGTTCGGCGCCAAGACCTGCAGCGGATGCGGATGAAACGTCACCACCGACGGGGTCCCGCCCACCTCCTCCGCGCGGCGCACCAGCTCGCGCATCAAATGGACATGACCCAGGTGGACACCGTCGAAGTTGCCGACGGTAGCGACGGGACGCGGGTAAGCGTGCGGGAGGTCCTCCGGTCGCTCGAAGACTTTCATGACCCTTTCTTAGATCTTGATGCGACTGGTCTTGGCCATGAATTTCATGCGCAGCTCGTAGAGCACGCTGTCGAGCAGCTGCTCCTCATCCTTGCTCAGGTTCCCTTTGGTTTTCTCCTGGAGCATGGTCAGGATGTCGACGGTGTGACGCGCCCCCTCGGTGTCTTCTTCCTTCTGGTTCGTGTACGGGTTGGGCACTTCGCCCAGCAGTACCAAACCTTGTGTGTAGTACGACAGGATGTAGGAAGGGAAATCGATGTTGGCGTAAGTGCCCGGCGGGGGCTCCGGCTGCGGCGTGCCGGCCTGGGCGGTGCGAGTCTCCTCCTTCGGAGCGGGAGGCTCGGGTTCCGCAGACCGCAACTCGCCGTCTTCGCGGAACAGCCGCTTGTCACTCACCGTGAACGAGGGTTCTTCCTGCTCTTCCTTCATGCCGCCTCCTCTTACCAAATCCATCGAAGGGGGGAAATGCTATCACCCGCCCCCGTGGGGCTCAAGTCCTGATCCAGGGCCCTCCGGGGCGGGCGCGAGTTCGTTTTGTATGTTAATCTTTGCTGCTCGAATACTCAACGTGCGTATGTGAGGGCAAAGTGGCAAATCGGGCCGACCTGCAGAAGCTCGTGGACTTGGTGGCACGACTGAGGGGCGACAACGGCTGCCCCTGGGACCGGGAACAGACGCGCGAGTCGCTCAAGCCGATGCTGATCGAGGAGGCGTACGAGGTGCTGGATGCCCTCGACGGCGCCAGTCCCGCCGAACTGAAAGATGAGCTCGGCGATCTCCTGTTCCAGGTGGTGTTCCACGCGCAGATCGCCAGTGAAAAGGGGGAGTTTCAAATGGCGGACATCATCGATCGTGTCCACGAAAAGATGATCCGCCGGCACCCTCACGTCTTCGGAGGCGCGGACCTGCGCACCGCCGAGGATGTGCTGAAGAACTGGGAAGACATCAAGGCCGCCGAAAAGGGAGTGCGCTCCGCCTCGCAACCCGACACCGACAAATCGCTGCTCGACGGCATCCCCTCGAAACTGCCGGCCCTGCACGAAGCCTACCAGATCACCGCGAAAGCCTCCCGGGTCGGTTTCGACTGGGCCCGGCTCGAAGACGTCCTGGCCAAGCTCCGTGAGGAGATGGACGAGATCCTCGAAGCCCGCGCCCGCGGCACGGAAGACCGCATCGCGGACGAAGTGGGCGACCTGCTTTTCGTGGCCGTCAACGTGGCGCGTTTTCTCGGGGTGGATCCCGAAACCGCCTTGCGGCGCAGCAACAGGAAGTTCGGCCGCCGCTTCCGCCACGTCGAATCGTCCATCAAGGCCCGGGGCCGCGGACTGAAGGATGCCACCCTCGCCGAAATGGACGCGCTATGGGACGAGGCCAAACAGAAAGGCATGTGACCAACGGCCAACCCAAGTGGGTCCGGGCTTCAGAGACTGTCCGACGTTTGACGTTCAATCGGACGAACTGAAGTAATCTGGAGTGCGGCGCCACGGCCGCCACGGGGCCGCTTTCACTCGTCCTACGGCAGGAATGCTCGGCGCCTCGGCGCCACGCCGAATTGCGAGAAGCGACCCTGCGACCTCGGCCTTTGGTGGCGTCGAGCGGCCGCACTTCACAATCAACCGTTGGACAGCCTCTTCAGCCCGGACGCTGTTTGCGGTCGCTATAGCGTGCGCCCGTCGCCACTTAGATCAGATCAAAAGACGTCCGGGCTGAAGCCCGGACCCACTTGTCCCTTTTTGGCTGCCTCTCACGCCTTACGTGACTATGTTGAAGTGCTCGATGTGCAGGGTCGGGTCCGACTTGACCACGACGTCACGCTTCACCAGGTGGCGAATCTCCTCGACGACGGAAGACTCGGACTCACGCAAGGCCCGGGCCACGTCCGGGTGGACGCGGATCATCAGCTCGGCGCGCCCGTCGACCATGTGCCGCATTTTCTCGATTTCGTGATAGATCGTGTAGCAGGTCGTGGCCACGGACTTGACCAGGCCGGAGCCCCCGCAGTAAACGCACGACTGACACAGGGTGCGCTCCAGCGACTGTTTGACCCTCTTGCGGGTGATCGCCACCAACCCGAACTCGTTGAACTCGAGGATCTTGTTGGGTGCCTTGTCCCGCGTGATCTCCAGTCCCAGAGCCTCCATCACCCGCTTGCGGTTCTTGCGCTCGTCCATGTCGATGAAGTCGATGACGATGATGCCGCCGAGGTCGCGCAGCCTGATCTGTTTGACGATCTCCTTGACCGCCTCCAGGTTGGTGCGTGTAATGGTTTCTTCGAGGCTGTTGCCCCGCCCCACGAACTTCCCTGTGTTGACGTCGATCGAGACCAGCGCTTCCGTCTGGTTGATGACAATGTAGCCGCCGGACTTAAGCCAGATCTTGGGCTGCAGGAGCTTCTCGATCTCTGGTGAGATGCCGAACTCGTCAAAGATGTATGTGTCCTTCGTGTAGAGCTTTACCCGGTGAACGAGGTTCGGGAAGATCTTGTCGACAAACTCGACCATGCGCTGGTATTCCGTCTCGTCGTCGACCCGGATCGCCGCGAACTCGAAGGAGAACTGGTCCCGCAGCAGGCGCTGCACCAGGTTCAGCTCCGAATGGATCAGGGCCGGGGCGGAGACCTTCTCCGAACGCGTGCGTACGTCGTCCCAGATCTTGACCAGAAAATTCAGGTCGTTGACCAGATCCTCCTCGCTGTGTTCTTCCGCGGCCGTGCGCACGATGACGCCTCCGGGGAAGCCGTTCCGGTGTTTGAGGATGATGTCCTTGAGACGGATCCTTTCGGCCTCCGAGGCGATCTTGCGCGACACGCCGATGTGCTCGACCGTCGGCATGTACACCAGGTAGCGGCCCGGCAGGGCCACATGGCTGGTCACGCGGGCCCCTTTCTTTCCGATCGGCTCCTTGGCCACCTGGACGAGGATCTCCTGGCCTTCCCTGAGCATGTCGTCGATGGACTGGTGCTCCGTGTGGCGGGTGTGGCGCGCGGCCGTGTACCGCTTGCGCCGTGCCGCGGGGCCACGCCTGCGCGCGGCCAATGCGCTATGCTGCTCCTCGTCGGCGGAGTACGGAGCAAGATCCCCGTCTTCGCGGATGGATGCGCTTTCGAGTGGGGGCAACTCCGCCTGGCCGGCCGGCTCCGGAGAAGCAAGTGGTTCCTCGGGTGCCCCCGGTTCGGCGGTGGGGGGTTCCGCAACAGTCACCTGTGGCATGGGATCCGGTGAAAGCGTCAGTTCGGCGGGGCAGGGAATCGGGGAAGGCTCGGCAAGCTCCGGGTTCAAGAGCGCAGTCCCGGCGGCCCGATCCGTCTCGGCCCCCAGATTGAACAATTCGGCGGGCGGGGCCGCTTCGGCTGTCGTCGCGGACGCCGCAGGCTGGCGATACCCCTCGCGCTCACGACGTTCTTTCCAGCGTGGCCTTTCCGGGCGGCGTTCGCGCCTCTGCGGTTTCTCCTGGACCTCTGCCTCCGCCATCACCGTGGCGACCTGCTCCTCGGCATCGGTCAGGACCTTGTCGTACTCCTCGTTGTCCTCGATGAAGTCGGACACATACAGGAACGCGTCCTTCTCCAACCCGATGTTTACGAACGCAGACTGCATCCCGGGCAGGACCTTTGTGACCCGCCCGGTGTAGATGTTTCCGAGAATCCCGCGGCTCCGGTTTCGTTCGATGTACAGCTCGGCCAATTGATCGTCTTCAAGAATCGCCACCTTCGTTTCCAGCGCCGTGCTGGAGACGATCATCTCCTTTATCATGTTTGGCTCCAATGCACTGCTGATAAACGGCTTCGCGGCGGGATTTGGCGGGACAACCGGCAGTATTCCACGTAGGGGCAAGCCCCTGACGGGAAACCGGCGCCCTGGGGGCTGCCGGTGCGGAACACCTGACTCCGACCTTATCGGAGGCCTTGTTTTGTCTTTCGGGTCACCTGCTAAGCAAGTCGTTGATGACCGGTCCTGATCCGGATCCAAACTCTCGATGCTCCCCGGGGAAACGGATTATGTCGGTCCGTATTCCTGGCCATCGCCGCCGGGGGAGTCGTCCAAGGCGCCTCCATAAAGTCGGTAGGGGCGCAAAGTCGTCTCAGGGCCGGGGAAAACCCTGTGTGGTCAAATCTTTCCCCGAAAAACAGATCCCAAAACCGCGAACAGTCGCTCTTCAGATTCGTGCGAAGTTATGGTTCGTTACCTCAAATTCGACAGACATTTCGGAAGTGCACGCCGGAGCGGCACCAGTCCGGGGGGCGGGGCGTTTCGGGTTCTGTCATGTGCCCGGAGATCGCCTGTTTCGACTCGCCCGATTCGGACGTTCTTTTGCGCGATCGGCTGCATCGCTGTGCGAGGAAAAATCCAACCTCGCTCTAAAACCCCAATGATAGGTGAGTTAGAGGTCAAATGCAACCCAGGAAGTGGGCCGGGGAGGCGGGCAACTGGAAATCCGGGAGGGGGAGCAGGGTTCCCCGGCGCCGGCGCGAACGGGGCCGGGGCCAATTCATCGCTCAGTTGACGTACCTGCGCATGTTGATATTCATGCAAAGGCTCATCGCCGCGAAAGACGAGATCAGCGCCGACCCCCCGGCGCTCACGAATGGAAGGGGGATGCCCGCGATGGGGAGCAGTCCAAGAACCATCCCGACATTTATGAAGATGTGAAAGAGGAAGAGCGACAGCACCCCCACTATGATCATTGTCCCGACTTTGTCCTTGGCGTCGCGGGCCGCCCACAGCAGCCGGAAGGACACGAACAGGAAGAGGATCAGCAGGGCCATGCTGCCTACGAACCCGAGTTCCTCGGCCAGCACGGCGAAGACGAAATCGGTGTGCCGGGCGGGAAGGAACCCGAGTTGGCCCTGGGAGCCCTGTTTGAATCCTTTCCCGAGAAAACGCCCGGACCCGATGGCGATCTTGGATTGGATCGTCTGGTATCCCAGGTGGCGCGGGTCGTTCGCAGGATTCAGGACGGTCTGGATGCGTCCCCGCTGGTAGTCCTTGAGCATCAGCCAGCCGAGCGGAGCGGCGATCACCCCCGCCAGCAGCAGCACAATGATGTGCCTCTGCTTGATCCCGGCCAGAAACGACAGCCCGATGTAAATGGGGATGAATGTGACGGCGGTGCCCAGATCTCCCTGCAGCACAACCAGGAGCATTGGGGCGAGCACGATCAGGCCGCCGATAAACAGTTCATGCAGGTCGAGTTGTTCGCGGTCCGACTCCGAGTAGTACTTGGACAGCGCGAGAACGACGACGACCTTCATCAGTTCCGAGGGCTGCACGCCGAATCCCGCCAGGCTGATCCAGCTCTTGTTGCCATGGCTCGTGTGCCCGAAGAAGAGCACCAGGACGAGCACGGCCAGCCCGGTGAGATAGATGAACGTGATGAAGTCGGAGTAGATGTGGTAGTCGAAGTAAAGCAGGACGGCGAACACGAGCAGGGCCAGACAGACGTAGGTGAGCTGGCGGCCGAAATAAGAGTTGAGGCTCGTGCCTTCCGTCGTACTCCAGATGGCCGCGACGCCAGCCGCTGTCAGCAGCAGCACGGCGAGCAGCCAGAGCCAGTCGAAGCTGATCAGAAGTCGCCGGTTGAAGATCATTGATTGCCCCTGGCCGGAACCCCGCCCAGCTGTGTCAAGAGCTCCGGGTGGTCGTGTTTGGCGAAATAAGCCCGGAAGATTTCCCTGGCCAGCGGCGCGGCCGCGACTCCCCCCTTGCCGCCGTGTTCGACGAATGCGACCACGGCGATTTCCGGGTTGTCGCGGTTGGCAAAACCGACAAACCACGAATGGTCTTCAAACTCCGAGAGGTCCCCGCGGAACTCCTTCTTGCGCTCGTTGCTCATGACCTGCACTGTGCCGGTCTTGCCGCAGATATCCAGTCCGGGGATGGCCGCGTTGTGACCGGTCCCCCAGTTGTTGACGCTGCCCCACATTCCTTCCCTGATGTGGCGCGTTCCCTCGGGATCGAGCTCGATCCGGCGTTCGGGCCACTGCAGGGTCGTGTCTTTCAGACGCTCGGCGCGCAGCAGGACGTGAGGGGTGGTCACATTCCCGCCCACGGCGATGGCGCTGATGGCCCGGAGGATCTGGAGCGGCGTCGTCGTGACATACCCCTGACCGATGGAAACCGAGATCGTTTCCCCGGCAAACCACTTCGCCCCGCGCGCCTGCTGCTTCCACTCGGGGGAAGGCATTACGCCTGTGCGCTCGCCCGGGAGATCGATGCCGGTGCGTTCGCCCAGCCCGAGCTCGTGCGCGTGCTCGGCGATCTTGCCTATCCCCATGCGTCTGCCGAGCTCGTAGAAGAACACGTTGCAGGACCGGGTGATGGCGTCCTCGACGCCGATCGTGCCGTGCCCCTGCTTCTGCCAGCAGTGGAATACGCGGTTGTAGAAGACTGCGGCGCCGGAGCAGTGGATCCGCGTATCGTCCTGGACCAGGCCTTCCTGGAGCCCCGCATGCGCCATGATGAGCTTGAACACGGATCCGGGGGAATAGGCGTTCTGAATAGCCCGGTTCTGCAGGGGCTTGTCCGGGTCGTTGATGAGCAGGGTCCAGTCCTGCTCGGAGATCCTGGTCGAGAAATGGTTCGGATCGAACGACGGTGTGCTCGCCATCGCCAGGATCTCGCCGTTGCGCGGATCCATCGCGGCCACCACCCCGACTTTTCCGGCGAGCACCTGCTCGGCCGCGGACTGCAGGTCGAGGTCGATCGTGAGCTGCAGTTCCCCTCCGATGGTCGAATCGACCTCCTCCAGCAGACCGACCTCTCTGCCGAGGCTGTCGACGAGGACTTGACGGCGGCCGTCTTCACCCACGAGGCACTGGTTGTAGACCCGCTCGACGCCCGACTTGCCCACCAGATCCCCGGGCTTCAGCCCGGGAAATACGCCGTTGGCGAGGTCCTGTTCCGGGATTTCACCGACGTAGCCGAGGACGTGCGCGGCGAGGTTGCCGTGCCGATAGAGCCGTCGAGGCTCGGGCCCCAACTGGATCTCGGGGTGATCCCGCTTGTGCGCTTCGACGACCGAAAGGTCCTCGATCCCGATGTCTTCCTTGATGACCAGCGGCCTGTACAGGCCGCTGCCCCGGCTACGCGCCAGCCGCGCGGCCAAGGTCGTCGGGCCGCACGCCGAGCTTTTGCGTGATGAACGCGGTCGTCGATGGCAGGTCTTTGATCGACTCCCGGTAGAGCAGGATGTTGAATGAGGGCCTGTTCTCCACGAGGGGGGTGTTGTTGCGGTCGGAGATCGTGCCGCGCGGGGCGACGATCTGGATCGTCCTGACACGGTTCCGCTCGGCCCGCAGGGCGTACTCGGCCCCGTCGAGGATCTGCAGCTGCCACAGGCGAGCCCCCAGCAAAAGGAAGAGGCCGGCCATGGGGTAGAAGATCCAAACCAGGCGCTGCTGAATCTGCTGCCTGTTGCTTTCCGGCTGAAGACTCACTTCAACTTGCTCTCCGGGCGTGCGACTGGTTGTAGTTGTCGAGGCCGCCGAAGACGACGACTCCGACACTGGCGGTTATGAGCGCCTGGACCAGGGACGCGCCGAGGTAAACGCCGCTGAACGTGTGCTGGAGGAGTGCGAAGAGGGCGAACATGCTGAGGGAACTCAGGGCCGAGGACGCGGCAATCAGAACGAAGCGGATCCAGGTCTCCTCGGTGTTGAAGCGCTTCGCGGCCTGCCCGATCATAAAGGCCGCAAGGGTTTTGCCGAACCCGTTGTATCCGAGCGGCCAGCCAAAGACCGCGTCGAGCAGGATACCGGTGAGCGAACCCACAAACAGCGCCTGCGTCCGGCTCCGGTAGATCGCCCAATAGGCGATCAGAATCAGTGAGAGGTCGAGGAAGTTGAAGAGGAAGAAATTGCTGCCCGCGATCATCTGCGCCACGATCGCGAGGAACGAGGACACAGCCAGAAAAACGTACTTCATCGAAGTGCTGCCTGCGCGGACTTATGCCACGCCGATCCTGGTGTCAGATGCCAGAAAATTATTGATGAGTTGCGCGCGCGCGCAAAAGCAATGCGATCTTATGACGGAACCGCAGCGAACACAACAGTAAACCAACATTAAAATGCAACTTACTTCTCCGCGACAGGGGTTTCGTCGGGGATCGTGGACTCCGGCTTGGCCTGCCCGAGCACGACGAGCACCTCTTCGAGGTGAATCAGATCGGCGACGGGCGCCACCTGGACGACCCTGAACACCGACTTCCCCTTGCGCGTCTCGACCACACGGCCGACCGGGATGCCCTTCGGGTAGATTCCATCGAGCCCCGAACTGAGCACGCGGTCTCCCGGTTCGACGCGTTCCGCGTTGCTCAGGTAGTGCAGGTCCAGCATCGTGGTTCCGGTCCCCTTCAGGATACCGGCGGAGCGTGTGCTCTCGAGCATCACCCCGATGGCTGCGTCGGGGTTGGAAATCAGCTGCACCTGCGAGTCGTGCCGTGACACGAGTACGACCCGGCCCACCACGCCCTCGCCGGAGACGACCGGGGAGTCCACCCGCACCCCGTCGTCCGAGCCGCGGTCGATGACCAGGACGTTGGACAGGAAACTCGGCGTGCGCCCCACGATGCGGGCGCCTAGGCTCTGCAGGCCCAGCTCCTGGTTGAAGGACAGCAGGCGTTGCAGCCGTGTGTTTTCGTCCTTCATCTGGGTAAGGGCGCTGTCGCGCAACGTGAGCTGTTGCACCGTCTGTTGGAGTCGCTGGTTCTCCTCCCTCGCCCCGTGCAGCCAAACGTAATTCCGCCAGGCCGACCCCAGCCCGCGCGAGACGGCCGAAGAGGCGTTGAAAAACGGCGAGCTGGCGAACAACACCCATCGGTTGAACAGCAGTACGCCCGAGGGGTCCTCGACCTGCAGCGAGATGAGGGCCAGGTGCAACACGAGCAGCGGGATCAGGACGATCACAGAGCGTCCCTCCCGCTCCTGCGGGGCAAACTCAATGGACACAGATCCTCCGGAGCAACCTCAGGTCCGTCAGCATCTTGCTTGTCCCCAGGACCACCGAAGAGAGCGGGTCCTCCGCAATGAACACGGGGAGTCCGGTCTCCTCGGCCAGGCGCTTGTCGAAACGCTTCAGGAGTGCGCCCCCGCCGGTCAGGACGATGCCACGGTCCATGATGTCGGCCGACAGTTCGGGGGGAGTCCGCTCCAGCGCCACTTTGATGGCGTTGATGATGATGGCGATGCTGTCGCTCAGCGCGTCGCGGATCTCGTCGTCGGTGATGGCGATCGTCTTGGGCACGCCCTCGATCAGGTTACGCCCCTTGATCTCCATGGTCAGCGGTTTTTCGAGCGGAGCCGCCGAACCCAGCTGGATCTTGATGCTCTCCGCTGTGCGCTCGCCGATCAGGAGGTTGTGCTTCCTCTTGATGTACTGCATGATCGCCTCGTCCATTTCGTTGCCCGCCACCCGGACCGAGCGGCTGTAGACGACACCGGAAAGCGAGATCACCGCGATGTCGCTGGTGCCGCCCCCGATGTCCACGATCATGTTTCCGCACGCCTCCGTTATCGGCATGCCGGCCCCGATGGCCGCGACCATCGACTGCTCGACCAGAAACACCTCGCTCGCCTTGGCGCGCAGCGCGGATTCCTGGACGGCGCGCTTCTCCACCTGGGTGACTTCCGAGGGGATGCCGATCACGATGCGCGGGCTCAGCAGGTGATTGCGCTTGTGCGCCTGCTTGATGAAGTACTTCAGCATCACCTCCGTGACATCGAAATCGGCGATCACGCCGTCTTTCATCGGCTTGACCGCGATGATGTCGGCCGGGGTCCGCCCGAGCATCTCTTTTGCTTCGTGCCCTACCGCGACCGCCCGTTTCGTGTTCCGGTCCAGCGCCACGATCGACGGTTCGTTGACGACGATCCCCCTACCCTTGGCGTAAACCAGCGTGTTGGCGGTCCCGAGGTCAATCGCGAGATCATTTGAGAAAAAACCAAATACGGATCGAAAGCTCATGACACCTTACACAGCCACTTTGATGCTGTTTTTGGAAAGCTCCTTTGCCCGGTACATCGCGGCGTCGGCCTTCTTTATCAGGCCCTCGGCCGTCAGCGTGTGCTTGGGGCAATTGGCCACACCGAGACTCACCGTCAGCCGGATACTCAGATTCTTGGCGGTGAATTCGTAATCTTCTACCTTTTTTCGGATGCGCTCCGCAATGATCAATGCGCCGTTGAGCGGAGTTTCGGGCAGGACGATCACAAACTCGTCCCCTCCGTAACGTCCGACGATGTCGGTCTCCCGCAGAATCCTCCGGAACACCTGCCCCATCTCCGCCAGCGCGTGACTTCCGACGAGATGACCGAAAGTATCGTTTATCCGCTTGAATCCATCAACATCAATGAACAGAAGCGACACCTTTTTCTTGTACCGGAGGCAGCGTTTCACTTCCGCCTCGAGGAACTGCATCAGGAAACGGTAATTGTACAACCTCGTGAGGTCATCCGTAACCGTCAGTCGCTCCGCATTTTCGTACATCGAGATGCTGCGGGCCGCGACCGCCACGGGGCCCGCCAGCGCCTGAAGAAACGACAGCTCCTGCTCTCCGAAACCGCCGCCTTGATGGTTGAGGACCTCGATAACCCCGGCCTTCTCGCCGCGCCGCTGCAGCGGCACACACATGACGGAGCGGAGGAAAACGCCCGCGGGGCTGAACGGCACTTTCAGTTCGAATGCATAACGGTTGTTCACGTACGGCTCGCCTGAACGGAGGACGCGCTCCAGGATGGCGCTGTTCGCCTGGTAGTCGAAGAGGTCGATGTCCCTGATGTTGCCGGTCCCCCATGCCCTCTGGAGGGCCCCCCCGGGGGTGTCCAGGAGATAGACCAGGCATTCCTCCGTGTTCAGTCTCCGGGCGAGCTTCTGCAGAAGCAGGTTCATCCCGAGCCGTCTGTCGTTCAGGCTCCACGACGATTCGACCGTGTTGACGAACGCCTCAAAGAACTCCTGCAGCTCGTCGCACCGCTGACGCACGGCCACCAGGTCGCGCCGGTCCTCCTTCAGGGCGGCGTAGGTCTCCAGCAGGTGCTCGGCCATCGAAACCGTCATCGGGAACTGCACGAGCGGCACTTCGTCGTGACGAGCCAAGACCCCCGTCGAATCCGGCTGCGCCGAACTGCGGTACCCGATCACCGCCGCCCCGGGGAAAGCCGCCGCAAGCCTCGGAACCATGTCCGTCTCGTGACGGGCGGGGAAAAACACCGCAAGAAAATCTTCGCGCGCGGCGGGCCGCTCGATCTGTAGCGAACCCTCCTCGATAAACTCCAGCGGCCAGGGAGCGATCTCGGGCGCCACGTCGTCAAAGACGTGCGGCGCCCGCCCACTGTAGATAACCCCGACTCTCGATAGCTCCACGTTCATGCGATCCCCAGAATGCATTATGCCGCGGCAGGCCGATCCCAATCGGTGCCTCCGCGCACCGGATCCGCGCTTTTCCGCGGACGCGGGCGTGCCGGACAGACAATTCCCCTACCGGGTTCTCATCGGATCATCCGGTGACGGCTATTAGCGGACAGACGCAGCAACCGCCAAAGGCATCCGGGGCAAAGGGCTTTCTGACGGTTGATTCTGACGCCCCGGCGCCACCGCGGGCCGACTTTGCAGGGTCGCACCCGCAAGTCGGCGTGGCGCCGAGGCGGCGCTTTTCCATATGCTCTGCGATTCAGACACTGGGGATCCTGCAAACTTCCTGGAACGCGGATTCTCGCGGATTTGCGTTGTAGCTCGGCTTAGGGCTCCCGCCATAATGTGAACTCATTCTTGCGCGAACCCTAAGTTTGCTTTGTTCCGTGTGCAAAGCTCGACGGGGCGCTCTGGATGTGGTTCTCCGGGGTGGGCTGGCGGCAAACGCTCTCGTGCCAGGCCGGACCCGCGCTCCGAGCTCCAGTGCGCTTGCCGCAAGCCCACCCCGGAGAACCAACCGGCGCTTTGCGCCGGCCGCCGTGCGGCATCCAGGGCGCCCCGTCGAGCTTTGCCAGCGTTCGTCCGCGTCCGAGGGATTTTGAGTCGCCTGCGCACTGTCTGCATCGCAGTCCATATGCTCATATGCTGCGCTTTGTGCTACCGGGGCGCCTCCCTATGCTATAATTAATGTTTTTGCACACTGCGATTGGGAGGCAAGACTTCGCATGCTCGACATTATGCGCCGCAAAAAGCGGCTGAGAGGGGTCCTCTGGCTCGTCATCATAAGCCTTGGGCTTGGAATGCTGCTCTTTTTCGTCCCGGGTGCCAACATGGGAACCCGCAGCGAGACCTCGGCAGCCACGGTGGACGGCGACCCTATCAGCATCAATGAATACGCCAAAACCTACCGGCGCTTCGTCGAAAACTTCAGCGCCGGGGGGCGGAACAAGACGGACGCCGAGACGCTGAAGGCTCTCGGGGTCAGCAAGCAGGCGCTCGACGCCCTCATCAACGTCCGGGTCACCGCATACGCCGCGAAGCGGCTGGGCCTCGACGTCTCTCCCGAGGAGGTGCGCCACGCCGTCGAGAGCAATCCCAACCTCCAGGACAACGGCGCCTTCATCGGCGTCGACCGCTACAAAGCGCTCCTGGCCGCCAACAACATCAGCGTGACCGAGTTCGAAGAGGGGATGCGCAGCATGCTGCTCACCAACAAGGTGCGCAACATCGTCACGTCCTCCATGGACGTGACCGAAAACGAGCTGCGCGAAGAGTTCGCGCGCACCGCGCAGGAATCCCAGGTCGAGTTCGTCGTGCTCAAGAAAGAGGAGTTCAAAAAGAAGGTCAAGCCGGCCGAGACCGACCTCAAGGCATACTTCGACGCACACAAGGACAAGTACAACATCCAGGAGCAGCGGCGCGCCCAGTATCTGCTGATCAACATCTCCGCCATCGCCCCGAGCCTGAAGGTCTCCGAGCAGGACATTCAGGACGAATGGGGACGGCAGTCGCACGATGAAACGGTCGACGTCAGCCACATCCTGTTCACCGTGAAGGATCCCGCCAAGGACGCCGAGGTGAAGGCCAAGGCTGAGGCGGTGTTGAAACGGGTCAAGGCTGGCGAGGATTTCGCCGAGCTGGCCAAGAAGAACTCCGAGGACACCGCCTCGGCGGCCCAGGGGGGCAATCTCGGACCCTTCCCGCGGGGCCGCATGGTCAAGGAGTTCGAAGACGCAGCCTTCGCGCTCAAGCCCGGCCAGGTGTCCGACCTTGTCCGCACCCAATACGGCTACCACATCCTGAAAGTGCTGGCGCACGATTTGCCGACCCTGGAGACCAGCCGGGAAGCCCTCGTCAGGAGTATTCAGCTGAACAAGGCGTCGGACGTGGCCAAGAGCAAGGCTGCCGAAGCGGCGACCCTGCTGAAAACCGAAAAGGACCTCAGCGCCGTCGCCCGGAAGCTGGGCATCCCGACCGAACTCAAAGAGACACCTTTCCTGACCCGCGCCTCCGAACCCTTCTCCAACAATATCTCCCAGCCGTTGCTCGACGAGATCTTCCGGCTGAAGGAGATCAACGCCGTTGGGAACGTCGCCGACCATCCGCTCGGCTACGCGGCGCCGAAACTGCTGGAGACCCGATTGCCCAAGCCGCCCGATTTCAACGAATCCCGGGCCAAGGTGGAACAGGACTACACGGAGGAGAAGGCCGCAGAGCTCATGAACGGGGCGGCACGGCAGCTGGCCCAGGATGCGACCGCGTCCGGAGACCTTGCCGCCGCTGCCAAGAAGAGCGGTTACAGCTCGAAGCTTAGTGCGCTGTTCAAGCGCGACGCCACCGCCGACCCCGACATCGGCCCCAATCCGCCCTTTAACAGGGCGGCCTTCGACGTCGCCCCCGGAGCCGTCAGCGCCCCCATCCCGCTCGACGGCGGGGTCAAGCTTGCGGTTCTGCAGGTGAAGTCGCGCACGCCCTTCGACGAGGAGGCGTACAAGAAGCAGAAGCCGGAGTTGCGCAACAGGCTCCTCGGCATGTGGCAGGATGCGTATTTTCAGGACTACATCCGGCGCGTCACCGACGGGCTGGAAAAATCCGGCAAGATTCGCATCAACCCGCGTGCCGTCGAGGAAGTCGCCGGATTCAGCTACTAGGCCAAGATCTGGAGTGCGGCGCCCGGGCGCCGCTTTCAGGCTTGTTTCTTGGGCAGGTATGTCCGGCGCCTGGGCGCCGGGATCGGGTCATCGGCGGCGCCGAGGCGCCTTCATCAAAGCGGCGTCGAGCAGGTCGAGCCGCCGCACTCCACAGTTCCTAAAGACCCAGGATTTCCAGCGCAAGAGCGGTACGGGCCGCCGGGGCGATCACCTCGACGCCAGTGACCATCGGCCGTATGGCATCGAGCACCTCACGCGCGGCCGCCACCCCCTCGCGCTCCTCGCCCCCGAGCGAACCGGCCGCGCGAAGACGCGCCAGCGTCGCTTCCGGGATGGCCACGCCGGGGAATTCGTTGTTCAGGAACTCGGCTTCCCGGCTGCTGGTCACGGGACGTATGGCCGCGAACACGGGGATGCGGTAGCGCCGGATCCTGGAGAGGAATCGTTCGAGCGGCTCGGCCTTGAACAGGGGCGCCGTCATGATGAACCTCGCGCCGGCATCAACCTTCCGCGCCACCAACCGAATCTCCTCCTCGAAATCGGGCGCATCCGGATCGGCGAGGGTACCTGCGAAAAAGCCGGTCGGCGACCCGATGCTCTTGCCACCCAGATCGTACCCCCGACCCAGCGCGGATACCAGGTGGGCCGCCCCGACCGCGTCGACGTCAAACACCGCCGTCGCATCCAGATAGTCGCCGACGCGGATCGGATCGCCGGTGGACAGGAACAGGTTGCGCAATCCCAGGGCGTGCGCGCCCAGCAGTTCCGACTGCATGGAGATGAGCGTCCTATCCCCGCAGCTGTAGTGGAGCATGGTCTCGAGCCCGACCTCGCGCTGCACCAGGACGGAGAGAGCGAGAGCCCCCATGCAGGAACTGCCGCGGGGACCTTCGCTGACGACGAGAGCGTCCACACCGCGTTTTTTCAGCAGGCGCGCGGCCTCCAGGGCCTGCCCTGCATCGCCGCCGCTGGGCGGCGTCACCCCCACCAGCCTGACGAACCGCTTCTCCCCAATCCAGCGCTCCAGCCGGCTTCCCTTTGCCGGAGGTAGCGGTTCGGCCGGGACCGGCGTCCTGGACTCGACCGCGGGAACGACCTTGTGCGGTACCGCCGTCGCGGACCGGACCGTATCGCGGATCGCCTTGATGTGGGCGGGCGTGGTCCCGCAGCAGCCGCCCACCACCCGGGCCCCCGCCCGGACGAAACGCTTGGCATAGCTCGCGACGTATTCCGGCGAGGAGAGGTACAGGTTGCGCCCTTCGAAGCTGCGCGGCCTGCCCGCGTTCGGCTGCGCTACGATCGGGCAGGTCACCACCTGGGCGATGCGCTCGATGGCCTCGAGCATGACCTGCGGCCCGACGCCGCAGTTGACCCCCACGACGTCGGCCCCCCACCCCTCGAGCTGCGCCGCAAACGACTCGGGCGGCACCCCGTCGAGGCTGTTGCCTTCCTCCGAAAGCGCCATCTGAGCCATCACGGGGATGCTGCAGACCTCACGTGCCGCCGCCAGGGCGACGTGCAGCTCGTTCAGGTCCGAGAAGGTCTCCAGCGACAGAAGGTCCGCGCCCGCCCCGGCCAGCGAGCCGATCTGTTCGGCAAACGCGGCTTTCGCCTCGGCCGCGGTCATCTTTCCGAACGGCTCGATCCGGACCCCGAGCGGGCCGACCGATCCGGCTACGTAGGCCAGCCCGCCGGCAACCTCGCGCGCGAGACGAACGCCCGCGGCGTTTATCTCGCTCACGCGCTCCGCCAGCCCGTGCGGTTCCAGTTTCAGGCGGTTGGCGCCGAACGTGTTGGTCTCCAGTATCTCGGCACCCGACCACAGGTACTCCTGGTGCACTTCACGCACCAGATCGGCGTGCGTCAGGTTCAGATCGTCGAAGCAGCGGTTGATGAAGACCCCCTTGGCGTACAGCTGGGTCCCCATGGCCCCGTCGCAGACGACCGCAACCTCCTTGAGGCGTTCCAGAAAGGATTCGAGCATGGAGGTTATTGTACCTCACCGGACGGCCGTCCGACGCCGGCCCTCAACCGGTGGGGAGCAGGTTTTCGGGGCGGGAGGACTCCTGCAGGCCGACGGCGTAGGTGTGGAGCCGCTGCACGATCTCGACCATGCGGCGCATTTCGGAATAGAGCTTTTCCGTGTCGACCCGGATCGCGCCGGAGCACTCGGGGCTCGCCATGATGAGCTGCGCAAAGCCGAGCACGACGGCGAGGGGGTTGTTCAACTGGTGGGCAAATTCGCGCAGCCTGGAACCAATCTCGCACGTCCGTTCGCCACTCGCCGGCCCCGAGCCGTTCCCCGCGAAGACGGAAAAGAGGAGGAATTCAGGACGGCTGCCCGCATTGGACAACGGCGTGAGAACCCCATGGGCTGGCACCGTCATCCCGCTGCGGTGCAGGTACAGGACGTCGCCGCTCCAGGTGCCGCACTTTGTGCAACCCTGCATCATCTCCGGGAGCCGGAACACGGTGGCGTCGCCAAGCACCTCGGTCACGGGCCGGCACAGCAGTTCGCAGGGGGCATAACCGGTCACACTCCCGGTTTCCGGCGAACCCGCCGTGATGAGCCCTTCGGCGGAGAAGGTGATGGCCATCCAGCTGGCTGTTCCCGGATCCTGTAGCATGGCGCCTGGTCGTGGGTTGATTATCCCGGCTGCTTCATAAGCCCGTAAATGCCCGTATCGGCCGGACACGCAAGGTCGCTTAACTTTTGCCAGGGGTGGGCCGCGCCGGGCCGGCGCGGCCCCATGGCTTCGGCCGGCGGCCGGGTCCCACGGTTCAGAGGATTGGGGCGGGCGGCCCCGCCTATTTGGTGCGCTGGTATCAGCAGATTCCGAAGAGCTTCTCGACCAGGCTCAGTTTGGCGCCCGCCGACTCCGCGCCGTCGGCCGCCTTGAGCTCCACGATCGCCGGGTGCACGATCTTCTGCGCGATCCGGTGGAGCATCAACTCGAGCTCCTCCCGCTCCGCCGGCCCGAGCGCAGGGGTCTTCTGTACGAACCGCTCCAGCTCGCTAAGGCAGACCGACCGCACCCGGTCGCGGATCGCCGCGATGGCGGGCGCCATGCGGGCCTGACTCTCCTCCCGTTGGAACCTCGCCAGGGCCTTGTCCAGCAAAATCCGCGCCCGCACCGCCTCCGACTCCCGCGCATGGCGGTTCGCCTGGACGACGCCGTCCAGGTCGTCCACGTTGAACAGGTAGACACCGGGGAGGTCGCAGACCGCCGGGTCTACGTTGCGCGGGACCGAAATGTCTAGGATGAGGAGGGGCCGGCGCGCGCGGCCGCGCAAAACGGTGTTGAGGCTTTCCCGATCCAGGACGTACTGCGGCGCGTCCGTCGCGCAGACCACGACGTCTGCACGGGCGATCTGATCGCCGCGCCGGTCGAACTCCGCGACTTTGCCGGAACACCTGGCTGCCACCTCTTCCGCGTGCGACCGGGTCCGGTTGGCCACCACGATCGACGACGCGCCCGCCTCCCTCAAGTGCAGCGCAGCCAACTCGCCCATCTTGCCCGCCCCGAGCAGCACAACCGATTTGCCGGCGAGATCCTCAAAGATCTTGCGGGCCAGCTGCACCGCGGCGTAACTCACGCTTACGGCAGCCTCGCAGATGCCCGTCTCGCTGCGGACCTGCTTGGCGGCCGCGAAAGCGCGAGGCACCAGGCGGTGCAGGTCCCGCCCGACTCCCCCCAGTTTCTCCGCCTCCCGGAACGCGCATTTCGCCTGTCCGAGAATCTGCGGCTCGCCCATGACCAGCGAATCGAGGCCTGATGCAACGCGGAACAAGTGCACCACCGCGGCACTGTCCCGGTGTACATAGACCCGGTCCGTCCACGGCCCCATGTCGAAGCCGCTCACTCCGCGCGCAAACTTGCAGAAAAGTCCGACCCCGTCCACCCACTCCTCGGCAGAGACATACAACTCCGTCCGATTGCAGGTCGACAACACCATGCACTCGTGTAGCCCAGGCTGCTCGAGAACGAGCTGGGTAGCGTCCGCCAAGTCCGCCGCCCCGATCGAAACCCGTTCCCGTACCTCGATCGGACTCGCGCGAAAACTGACACCGCAGACCATGTACGTGGCGGCGAAACCCTGCTGGCCCGAAAATCCCTGCATCGTGCGACCCCTGAACTAGCTTTTCTGTCCGGGTTATGCAAGGCAACTGAAAGACCAAACAAACCGATACCCTAAGTAGTTGAAGAGAAAGACCCCTGTCCGTCACAGGGTCATTTCCCCCGCACGAGATGATCGCGATGTGAGCAAGTTTGGGTTAATTCACCCAAGACAACCGGGGGGGTGCGGCGCCTCGGCGCCTCGGCGAACTGAGGGATGCGACCCCGCAACCTCGGCCTGCAGCCGAGGCGCTGCACTCCACACTTCGGTCCACTTGGGAGGCGGTTTATGCCTGGCGTTTGTCGGAGTCGACTTGGCTCTGCTGGCCGGGTTGGATGGCGCTCACGATCGATTCCGCGACTTGGTCGACCGTGAGCCGATCGCTATTAAACACTTGGTCATACGCCAGAAGACTGTCCAACTCCTGTTGGAAGTGGTGGCGGGTGAAGCTGCGGCGGGCAGAGTCGATTTCGTTCATCCGGCGTCGCGCCTCGCCGGGGGAAATCTGCCAGCGGGCCGCCAGGCGACGACAGCGCGCCTCCGGCGAGGCGACTATGCGGACATGGAAACCTGCGGGCTCACTCGCAAGGGCGAAGTTCGCGCCGCGGCCGACGACCACCGCCTGTCCGCGGACCGCCAGGTAGCGGAGCGTCTGAAGCAGGGAGGCGTGGTAGTCCTCGATGCCGAAAGAGCCCCCTTCGGCCATGCGGAGGAACCTGCCTACGGTGTCGTGGATCAGGTTTTCGGAGCGCTCGTCCAGCTCGGCAACCAGGCGCTGCCGGACGTGGCTGCTCTCGGCGATGGAGTGGACGATTTCCTTGTCGAACAGCTGCCAGCCGAGCCGGCTGGCCACGCGGGCCGCGATGGCGTCCCCCATTGTGCCGCGGTCGCGGGAGATAGTGAGAAACCTGTATTTCAGACGGGATTCCCCGGCAGGTCGCTCTCGGCCCGCCTTATCGCGGGCATAACGCAACAGCATCTGGCGCTCGATGATGGTTTCGGTGGGATCGCCGGATCTAGTCGTCGCCATGGGGATCTCCTTAATCCGGGAGGGAATTACCTTCATGATATCATCTTCTCCGCATACCCTCAATCGGCCGAGGCACGCGAAGCCGCATCGAGCTCTGAAGTTTGTGCCGCGCCTCGTTGCATCGAGAGGGTTCCGCGCCGCTGTCTGTTGGCAACGCGATGTCGCCTGGATTTGGCGCCGAGGCGCCGGGCATTTCGGCCTTGGGGTGTAGCGGGAAAAGCGGCGCCGAGGCGCCGCACTCAAAAAGGGTGATATGGAGAGACTGTTCGGAACGGCGGCTTGCCTGTCCGCATTTTTCGCTGTGGCTGCAGGCGCGTTCGGCGCGCACTCGCTGCGCACGCGACTGACCCCCGAGTTCCTGGCGGTTTTCGAGACGGGCGCCCGCTATCAGATGTACCACGCGCTCGGCCTGCTGGCGGTGGCCTGGGCCATCGGCCGCTGGCCCGGCCCGGCGCTTCAGTTTGCGGGGTGGGCGTTTCTTGCGGGCACCGTGCTCTTTTCCGGCAGCCTCTATGTGCTGAGCCTCTCGGGAGCGCGGTGGCTCGGCGCGATCACGCCCCTGGGGGGGCTGGCGTTTCTCACGGGGTGGCTGGCCCTGGCTTGGGGCCTATGGCGATCGTGACGCCTGCCTGCGCTATGGGCCGACGTACTGGTCGATCACCCGCCCGATGGCGCGCCGGCACACGGCGCAGAAACCGACCTCGTCGCGCGTGAACATGATGCAGTCGGCCTGTGGCCGGTAGTAACCCTTGGCCTCGTACATCGCGCCTTCGAACGCCCCCACTTTCCCGCCATACGGTCCCGACGCGAGCAGTCTCGTCGTTCGCTGCTGCTCTTCCCTGAAGAGCGCCTCCATTTCCTGTTCGGCCCGGTTCTGCACGCGGAGCTCGCGACGGCGCTCCTGGACGGCTCGTTGCGCGGCCTCGAACTCGTCCTTCTGCCAGGGGGTTGGCAGCGGTGTCCCTGGGGCGATGAGGTCGTGCCACCGGTCCGCCCGAGGGTTGGCCGTGACGTTGGGTTCCCAGGGCTCCACGCGGTCCGCCGAAGATTCGTAGGCGACCGGGGACGTGTAGTACTCGTCTGCCAGGCCCGCGAAGTGGTGGCCGAACTCGTGCACGAAGATGTAGGGGGTCCAGGCGTTGTCGGCCGCCACGGTGGCATACAAGTTGTGGATCCCGCCGCCGCCGTATTTGCGGTTGTTCACGACGATTTCGATGAACTCGTAGGGAGCCGCGGCGGCGGCTTCCCGCACCCGCTTGTTGTCGTACGTCAGTATGTAGCGTTCCGACCCGAAGGCGTCGTAGGAGGCGCGCAGCGGCGAGCGGCGTTGCACGCCGTCCGACGGCTGCGCGATTCCGCTCTGTTCGGCCGGTGTGTCCACCGCCCACACGTTGAAGGCCGCGCGGCGCTCCTTGAACGGCGAGACCGCAAACAGCAGTTCCGCCAGTCGCCGGGCGTCCTTGTGCCACTTGTCCATCTCCGCCGCGGTGTATCCGTCGCCCATCAGCAGCAGGTCGACTTTGTCTTTCGGGGCCATGTTGTTGATTACGGCCCATGCCTTCGGGGCTAAGCCGGTGCCGGTGCGGTCGACGGAAGAGCCCTTCGGATCGAGAACGATCGACCAGACCTCCCGAAAGGCGTTCTGGCGGTCCCGCTTCTTGAGAACGACCTGGAAGGGGCCCGGGGGTTCGGGAAAGCGGAGCGATTCGTGAAACGTCCTCGCTGCGTCCCTGGCCTCCGGGGTGGATTCCCATTCGCCGTAGATGCTCGCGAAGCCGCGCGAGTAGAGCAGGCGGTTGGTCGTCCGGTCGACGACCTGAAACTGGTACTTGCCCAGGTTGCTGTCGTCGAAGACACGAGAAGGGTTGCCCGGCCACGCCCCCTCGACCACGAGGGCGTCGAGACTGAAGCGTTCTTCCGCAGCCGTGCCGGTGTGAAAGTAGTCGAGACGCATGGTAAGGGGTTCGGGAGCGGCTGCCACGAGGCAGGCCAGCAAGAGCAGCGAGATAGTCACGACCACACCTCCATTCGGAGCCATTTTATGCCGTTCGGCCCCGTGTTGTCCTTCGGGATTCTATTGAGTCCCTTGAACGTGCGAAATCGGGGATTCCGGGAATCTCGAAGGGCATTGTGATCCTGCGCATATTCCCTGAAGGCTCGACGGGGGATAATCGCGGGACCATCTGCCCGGAGGGTGTCATGCAATTCGTTCAGACCAAGGCTCGCCCGTCGTCCCGCTCCCATCACCTGCTGCTGACCGCGGTGCTGCTCCTGTGCGCGGCTGCGCCGACCCTGGCTCGCGGCGACAAGGTCATCCCCCAGGTGGCGGACGGCGCAGGCAAGATCAGGACCAAGATCAACATCAGCAATCTCAGCCCGAGCGCCATCGTCACGCGCACGAAGGTCTACTTCTTCCAGGCCGACTCGCGCCCGTGGACCGTGGCCACAAATCTCGGGACCGCAAGCGAGTTTCTGCTCGACCTCGGCCGCAGCAAGACCATGCGGATCGAGACCCTGGGGTTTTCCGAGGGACTCAAGGCCGGTTACGCGATAATCCGCGACGGGGAGGCAAACTCAGCGAGCGCCCTCGATTACCGGATCGGCGTCTCGGTCTTTTATGAGGTCCTGGACGGCAACCGCATTGTGGACGCCGTCAGCGTTCCGGTCGGCGAACCCACTCTCCGTTGGGTATTCCCTGTCGAAATCGATGCGCTCAAAGGGCTCTACTCCGGTTTCGCCATCGTGAACCTCGGTGAAGCGGACAACCATGTCACCCTGAAGCTGTGGACCGCCTTCTCCCCCGCATCTGCCGACGCCTCCGACGGTGGGACCGTCGAGCTGGACTTGGGCCCCGGAGAGCAGAAGGCCCGTTTCCTGAGCGAGCCGGGGCTTTTCCCGCAGTACCTCCTCTACAACGGCATCCTCTCGGGCACCGCGGACAAACCGGTCGCAGTCCTCGGCTTGTTGCAGACCCAGGCGGCAGTCGGCGTGCAATACTCCACCCTGGCAGCGGAGAATCTCGACTCGATCTACAGGGAGTCGTACACCTACCTGCCGCAGACCTCGTCTCTGGACGCCGACGCCATCAAGGTGCCGTTTGCCACGACCGACGACGGGGGCGTCGCGGACGTTCTGTTGCAGGTGATCAGTTCCACGGTGCGCTACTTCGCCCCGCAGAACGGCGCGACGCTGGCATCCCTGGGAATCCGCACGGCGGGTGAGGTCGCCACCTTGACCCTGGACGACCTCAGGGCGACCGCCTATGCGGCGACGCCGCTCGACTTCACGGACATTTCCGGAAACCTCGTCCCGGGTTTCTCGTTCGCGGTCAAAACATCTCAGGGACGCTTCGCCAAGGTGCGGGTCGACCGCATTGTGAGCCTGGGTGAAGCCAAAGATGTCGTCCTCCAGGTGTCGGTCTACCGCTAACCCATTTGGAGTGCGGCGGCTCGACGCCGCTTTGGTGGTGGCGCCTCGGCGCCACCGAATGCCGAGCCACCGGGTGTCATTTCGCAATTCGGCGTGGCTGCCGAGGCGCCGCACTCCAATTCAGGCTTGATTTGTGAGGCGCGCGCCCGATAATGGGCGGTATGAAGCGGGTCGAGGAGTTGCTGCGGCTGTCGGTGCCGGAATTGCGGAAGCGCTTCGTCGAGCGGAAACGCCCGGTCCCGGCTGCCCTGCTCGAAGCCCTCGAGCGGGACGGCCGCGCGGGCGCCCGCCAGGTGGCGGAAACCGTCCGGCGGCGGCGCGCGGCAAACCGGCGCGAAGGGCAGCGGCTGCACCGCCTGTTGCGCTTTGAGACCGAGCTTTGGCGCGAGGGCATCCTCCTCATCGCCGGGGTGGACGAAGCCGGGATGGCCCCGCTCGCTGGGCCAGTTGTGGCGGCGGCCGTCATCCTTCCGCGCAATTACAGGCTGCGCGGCCTGGACGACTCGAAGAAGGTCCTGGACCCGGAATTCCGGGAGGTTCTGGCTCTGCAGATCAAGAAGGACGCCCTGTCCTGGGCGGTGGGACGAGCGGAGGTCGAAGAAATCGACCGGTTGAACATCTACCACGCGGGGCTGATCGCGATGCAGAGGGCCGTGGAGTCGCTGACCCGCAAACCGGAGTACCTGCTCGTGGACGCCCGCACCATCCCGCAGTGCGGCACCCCACAGAGGGGCATTATCCACGGTGATGCGCTCTCGGCGAGCATCGCGGCCGCCTCCATCATTGCCAAGACCACCCGCGACGCCTACATGATCGAGGTCGACCGCCAGTACTCGGGATACCGCTTCGCCTCCCACAAGGGCTACCCGACCCCGGAGCACTGCCGCCTGCTGAAGGAACTCGGTGCCGTGCCGGTGCACAGGCAGAGCTTCGCCCGCGTGCGCCAGGTGCTCGGCCTCGACCCGGTCCAGGGAGAGCTTTTCCCGGCGGATTCGTGCGACGGGTCGGCCTGAAGGCTCGTGAGGTCACGGCCACAGGGAGTTCAACACGGCGGCCACCCGCAAGCCTGCCAGAATCAACCGCTCCTGCACGACCGGAACAGCGCGCAGATAATACGCGCGGCCCAGCCTTAGCCCTGGGGTGAGCGGACGGTCGCTGCCGGGCTGCAGGTACGCGCGGCGCGCCTCGGTCAGGCTCTCGTTGGCCCAATCGACCTCGGTCCGGCCGGCGTCTTTTCGGGCGGCCCCGATCATCCCCTCGAGCTCGCGTACCAGCCAGTTCTCGCTTCGAGCGTGCCGCTCCAGCACGCGCCAATCCCAGACCTGGTGGAGGTTGGCGCCCTCGCCATAAAACCTTACCTGCAGGTCATTTCCGCCGCGGTCGCCGCGTCCGCCGACGTGCAATGGCTGGTGCAAGTCCTGGATTGCGTGAACGAGGAATTTCAGCGCCACCTGCTTCTCGTAGCGGGAGGAGCGCGGGTTGCGCAGGATCGCTTTGAAATCCGCTATCTTGCCAACCACGCAGCCCTCGCGCGGGCAGTAGGCAGGATCGTACCTCGTTACCGTGATGGGGACGTTGACGTAGTGCCACGGAGCGCTGTGCGGCACCTCACGCTGGAGATCGGCCCAAAGCGCCGCGTCGACGAAAGTCCCGCCGCGCTCGAGCAGGCCGGCGACGGCGGCACGGGCCGCGGGCGAGAGCCGGGGTTCGGCCAGGCGCGCGGCCACGCGATGGCCGAGCGGCCCCCAACCGGACGCCGGGACCGGCAACCCCGCAACTCCAGCCAGCAACACCAGGGCCCAGACCCGTCTCTTGGCGCTCGTGAATCTCAATCCCTTACCTTGCCGTCTGCTTTCCAGAGATACAGGGTCCGGCTGTAGCCGTTGCTGTCCTGGAATGTCTCGGTCTTGGCCGCTTCCCAGTCACCCATCGAAAACGCGTGCGACACGATCCGGGCGCCGGGCTTCAACTGCCTGGTCAGCAGCGGACGCAACTTCAGGTTCGAGGACGAGAGCAGGTACAGGGTCACGACCGTGGCCTTGGAAACGTCCACGGTCGTGGCGTCCTGCAGCTTGAAACTGACCAGGTTCTCGACCCCGGCCATCTTGGCGTTCGCCTGCGACTCGCTGATCCGCTCCGGGTCGATATCGACGCCCACGCCGTGCGCGCCGTACTTCTTGGCCGCCGTGATCACGATGCGGCCGTCGCCGCAACCGAGGTCATAGACCACGTCCTGGGACGTGACCGCCGCGAGCGCAAGCATGCGGTCCACGATCTCCTGCGGCGTCGGCACGTAAGGGGCGAGACTCTCCTGCGGTGCCGCAGCGGGATTGCCGGGCAGGCAGGCGATTGCTATCCCCACAACGAAAATCAGCGCTGCTGTTCGTAGCAACATGTGATCCTCCGTGAACTCCAGGGGGCATCGGGTATCCGGCACACTGTAGCACGGCCCGGCCACGGCCTAAACACAAAGCAAGTGGGTCCAACGATTGATCTGCCCGATCCAAACAAGATACAAGTGGATCCGGGCTTCAGCCCGGACGCTGTTTGCGGTCGCTATAGCGTGCGCCCGTCGCCACATAGATCAGATCAAAAGACGTCCGGGCTGAAGCCCGGACCCACTTGTGTTACGGACAGGTCGGGCGGTTCAATCGTTGGGCAGCCTCTTCCAGCCGGACGGCGTTGTGGTTGCTGTCTAATGCAGGTGTCGCTATATCGGCCAGATCAAACGACGTCCGGGCGAAGCCCGGATCCACGTCGCTTGCGTCAGGTCGGCGGCACCTAAAAAAAATTGCATTTCCGGTTCAAACCGAATACTTTGAATGTAATCGCAACAAGTCCACTTGTAATGCGGCGCCGCCGGCCAGGCCGGCCGGAATTCATCAGAGGAAGAAGAGAGGGCTGTGCCAGGTGAGCAGGGATATTCGTATTCATGGAGTACCGCCTCCCCAGGGTCTGTACGATCCGAGCGGCGAGCGGGACGCTTGCGGCATCGGGTTCGTCGTCAACATCAACGGCCAGAAGTCCCATGAAATCATACTGAAGGGGATAGAGATCCTCATCAACCTGACGCACCGCGGCGCCTGCGGGTGCGATCCGGTGACCGGCGACGGGGCCGGTCTGATGATCCAGATCCCGCACGCGTTTTTCGAGCTCGAATGCGCCAGGCTCGGGTTTGCCCTTCCCAGCCCCGGCGAGTACGGCGTCGGCATGGTGTTCCTGCCCGTCGAGCGCCACCAGCGTCTCACGTGCGAAGGGATCCTGGAACGTATCGTGCGCGAGGAGGGGCTCAGCGTCGCCGGCTGGCGCGACACCCCGATCGACGCCAACGCGATCGGCCGCATCGCGCGCGCCTCGCAGCCGTACATCCAGCAGATCTTCGTGCGGCAGACTCCCGGAATGAACCAGGACGCGCTCGAGCGCAAGCTCTACGTCATCCGCAAGAGGGCCGAAGCCGAAGTGGCCTCGTCCGAGCTGCACGACAAGGGCTTCTTCTACATGCCCTCGCTCTCTTCCCGCACGATTGTCTACAAGGGCCTTCTGCTGGCACCGCAGATCGCCCACTTCTACAAGGAGCTCTCGAACCCGGCCGTCGTCAGCGCGCTTTGCCTCGTGCACCAGCGCTTCTCCACCAACACGTTTCCGACCTGGCACCTCGCCCACCCGTTCCGCTTCATCTGCCACAACGGGGAGATCAACACGCTGAAGGGGAACGTGGCGTGGATGGACGCCCGGCAGTCCGTGATGGCCTCGCCGCTCTTCGGTGACGACATCGGGAAGCTCATCCCGATCATCGCCCCGGGGGGCAGCGACTCCGCGTGCGTCGACAACGCGGTGGAACTGCTGCACCTCGCTGGCCGAAGCCTGCCGCACGTGATGGCGATGCTGATCCCCGAGGCGTGGGCGTCGGACTCCTCCATGAGCCCGGCGAAGAAGGCCTTCTACGAGTACCACGCGTCGCTGATGGAGCCGTGGGACGGGCCGGCGGCGATCGCGTTCAGCGACGGCAGGGTGATCGGAGCGACGCTCGACCGGAACGGCCTCCGCCCGGCCCGCTATCTCGTCACCAACGACGACCTGGTGATCATGGCCTCCGAAACCGGCGTCCTGCCGGTCAAGCCGGAGGATGTCCGGTTCAAGGGCCGCCTGCAGCCCGGCCGGATGCTCCTGGTGGACACCGAGCAGGGGCGCATCGTGCCCGACGAGGAGATCAAGGAAGGCCTCGCCGCGCAGACAGCCCTACGCCGAGTGGCTGAAGGAGAACCAGATCACGCTGGAGCAGCTCCCGGCGCCCCCGCGCTGGCACCCGACCGAACCCGAATCCATGGTCGGCCGGCTGCGCTGTTTCGGGTACACGGACGAGGAGCTGCGCATGATCCTCGCCCCGATGGCCGATCGACGGGCAGGAGCCGGTCGGGTCGATGGGGACGGACACCCCGCTCGCGTGCCTGTCCGACCGCCCGCAGCTGCTGTTCCACTACTTCAAGCAGCTGTTCGCCCAGGTGACCAACCCGGCGATCGACCCGATACGCGAGGAGCTGGTCATGTCGCTGACCAGCTTCATCGGCACCGAACGCAACCTGCTCGGCCGAGACGCCGCAACACTGCCACACGCTTGAAGCTCGACGACTCCATCCTGACCAACTTCGACCTGGAGAAGCTCCGCCGCGTGTCCTGGGGCGATTTCCTGGCGACCACGCTCCCGATGCTGTACCGGGTCGAAGGCGGCGAAAAGGAGCTGGAGCGGGCGCTGGACGGTCTTTGCCGCCGCGCGTCGCTCGCCATCCGCTCGGGCTACAGCCTGCTGATCCTCTCGGACCGCGGCGTCGAAAGCGATTACGCGCCGATCCCGAGCCTGCTGGCGCTCACGGCGGTGCACAACCACCTCGTGCGCGAGGCGACGCGCACGCAGGTGGCACTCATCGTGGAATCCGGCGAACCGCGCGAGGTCATGCACTTTGCCCTCCTGATCGGCTACGGCGCCAGCGCCATCAACCCGTACCTCGCCATCGAGACCATCGAGGAACTCCACCGCCGCGGCACGCTCCCTCCCCACATCACGGCCGCCGGCGCTCTGAAGAACTACAAGAAGGCGATCAACAAGGGCCTGCTCAAGGTGTTCTCGAAGATGGGCATTTCCACCCTCCAGAGCTACCACGGCGCCCAGGTTTTCGAGGCGATCGGGCTGAACAGGTCCCTGATCGAGAAGTATTTCACCGGCACGCCCGTCGCGCATCGAAGGGGTCGGGCTCGACGTGCTGGCGCGCGAGTCCAGGATCAAGCACCAGCACTCGCTGCGGCCGGTGACCGGGTCCGACCTGGAACTGGACTGTGGCGGCCACTACGCGTTCCGGATCGGGGGCGAGTATCACCTCTACAACCCCGTCACGATCAGCAAACTGCAGCACGCGGTGCGGCAGTCGCGCTACGAGAACTACCGGGAGTACGCCGAGCACGTCAACAACCAGACACGGCAGCTCTGCACCCTGCGCGGCCTGATGACGCTGCGCAAGTCGCTTCACCCGATTCCGCTCGAGGAGGTCGAACCGGCCCGCGAGATCGTCAAACGCTTCGCCACCGGCGCGATGTCGTTCGGCTCCATCAGCAAGGAAGCGCACGAGACCCTGGCCATCGCGATGAACCGGATCGGGGCGAAGTCCAACACGGGCGAGGGGGGCGAGGACGAGGCGCGCTTCGCGCCCGACGCCAACGGCGACTGGCGCCGGAGCGCGATCAAGCAGGTGGCTTCCGGGCGTTTCGGCGTGACCACCAACTACCTGGTCAACGCCGACGAACTGCAGATCAAGATCGCCCAGGGAGCCAAGCCGGGCGAGGGGGGGCAGCTTCCCGGCCACAAGGTGGACGAGGTCATCGCGCGGGTGCGCCACTCCATCCCCGGCGTCCAGCTGATCTCGCCGCCGCCGCACCACGACATCTACTCGATCGAGGACCTTGCGCAGCTGATCTACGACCTCAAAAACGTCAACCCGAAGGCCCGCATCTCGGTCAAGCTGGTCGCCGAAGTCGGAGTCGGGATCGTGGCCGCCGGCGTGGCCAAGGCCCACGCCGACGTCGTCCTCATCAGCGGCCACGACGGGGGCACCGGGGCGTCACCGCTGTCGGCCATGAAACACTCGGGGATTCCGTGGGAACTGGGGCTGGCGGAAACCCAGCAGGTGCTGGTGATGAACGACCTGCGCAGCCGCATTCGCGTCCAGACCGACGGCAAGCTGCAGACCGGGCGCGACGTGGTCATCGCGGCGCTGCTCGGCGCGGAGGAGTTCGGGTTTGCGACCGCCCCGCTGGTGGCGCTCGGCTGCATCATGATGAGAAAGTGCCACCTGAACACCTGCCCCGCCGGCATCGCCACGCAGGACCCCGTCCTGAGGCAGAGATTCCAGGGGCAGCCGGAACACGTGGTCAACTTCTTTTTCTACGTCGCCGAGGAAGTCCGCGGGCTGATGGCGGAAATGGGATTCCGGACGATGGACGAGATGATCGGCCGGGTCGACATGATCGATGTGCGCGACTGCGTGGACCACTGGAAAGCGAGGGGGCTCGATCTGTCCGCGATCCTTTTCAGCCCTCCGGTTCCCGGCCGCGTGGGGCGAAGGTGCATGGTCGCTCAGGACCACGGTTTGTCGGAGGCCCTCGACTACACTCTCATCGAACGGGCCCGCCCCTCGATCGAGACCGGCGCCCCCACCGACCTGTCGCTGCCCATCCGGAACATTCACAGGACGGTCGGGGCCATGCTGAGCGGCGAGGTCGCCCGCCGACACGGGTCACGCGGCCTGCCGGACGACACCATCCGATTCCACTTCACCGGGTCCGCCGGGCAGAGTTTCGGCGCTTTCCTCGCCAAGGGCATCACCCTGACGCTCGAGGGGGACGCGAACGACTACGTCGGCAAGGGGCTTTCAGGCGGCCGGCTGATCATCCGTCCGCCCAACGGCTCGTCCTACGTACCCGAAGACAACATGATCGTCGGAAACGTCGTGCTGTACGGGGCCACCAGCGGCGAGGCCTTCTTCAACGGCATGGCCGGGGAACGCTTTGCAGTCCGGAACTCGGGCGCCACCGCCGTGGTTGAGGCCGTCGGGGACCACGGCTGCGAATACATGACCAAAGGGATGGTCGTCATCCTGGGAAACACGGGCCGGAACTTCGCCGCAGGCATGACCGGCGGCGTCGCCTTCGTCCTGGACGAGACCGGGGAGTTCGCCACGGTACGCTGCAACCGCGCCGGCGTCGACCTCGAATCCCTGGCCGACATGGAGGAAATCGCGGCGGTCCAGATCCTCCTGTCGCGCCACGTCGAATACACGCGCAGCCCCCGCGCACGCTGGATCCTGGACAACTGGGACGCCCTGTTGCCCAGGTTTGTAAAGGTCTTCCCCCACGAGTACAAGCGGGTGCTCGGCGCGGCCGCGACCCGGAACCCGCAGGGGGGTGGCCTGCCGGAGATCAGGCAGGTGGTCCATGGGTAAAGTCACCGGGTTTCTCGAATTCGAGCGGGAGTTGCCCGAACGGCGTCCGGTCGCCGAGCGGGTCCAGGACTTCTTCGAGCTGTACCAGCCCTTCCCTGACGAGAAGGTGCGCACCCAGGGGGCGCGCTGCATGGACTGCGGCATCCCCTTCTGCCACACCGGGTGCCCCGTCAACAACATCATCCCCGACTGGAACGACCTCGCGTACCGCGACCGGTGGCACGACGCCATACGCGTGCTGCACGCCACGAACAACTTTCCGGAATTCACCGGCCGCGTGTGCCCCGCCCCGTGCGAGACTTCGTGCGTGCTGGGCATCAGCGCTCCTCCCGTGGCCATCAAGGCGATCGAAAAGTCGATCGTGGAAAAGGCGTTCCGGGAGGGGTTCATCCGCCCCGAACCGCCGGAAACGCCAAGCGGGAAGCGGGTCGCGGTCATCGGCTCCGGCCCCGCGGGACTGGCAGCCGCCCAGCAGCTCGCGCGGGCCGGCCACACCGTCTCCGTATACGAGAAGGCCGACCGCATCGGGGGCCTCCTCCGGTACGGCATCCCTGATTTCAAACTCGAGAAGGACGTCATCGACCGAAGGCTTGAGCAGATGAGGGCCGAGGGCGTGCAGTTCCACACTCGGGCCCACGTCGGCATCGACGTGGCGGTCCACGAGCTGCGCAGGAATTACCACGCGGTGCTCCTCACCTGCGGGGCCGAGCAGCCACGGGAGCTCAGGGTCCCGGGGCGCGACCTGAAGGGGATCTGCTTCGCCATGCAGTTTCTGCCACAGCAGAACCGGCGCTGCGCCGGCGACCGGGTCGATCCGCGCGAGGCAATCGTTGCCACGGGCAAACGCGTAATCATCATCGGCGGCGGAGACACCGGGGCCGACTGCCTGGGAACCGCGATCCGCCAGAAGGCCCTGTCGATTCACCAGCTTGAAATCATGCCGCGCCCCCCGGAAGCGCGCTCGCCCCAGACGCCCTGGCCTATGTGGCCCCTGATGCTGCGCACGGAGACGTCGCACGAAGAGGGGGGCATCCGCGAATGGTCCGCCGCAACGACAAAGTTCACCGGGGACGAGCAGGGCAACGTCCAGCAGCTGCACGCGGTGCGCGTCGGCCCCGCCCCGGGCTTTGAGCCTATGCCCGGGACCGAATTCACCCTGGAGGCCGACCTCGTGCTCCTGGCCATGGGCTTCGAAGGGCCCGTCCGCAGCGGCATGATCGAGCAGCTCGGGGTCGCCCTCGACGCCCGCGGCAACGCCTCCACCGACGGGAACTACATGACTTCGGTCCCAGGAGTGTTTGCCGCCGGCGACATGCGTCGCGGACAGTCGCTCGTCGTGTGGGCCATCCGCGAGGGCCGGCAGGCCGCGCGTTCGATCGACTTCTTCCTCAAGCAGGAGTGAAAATCTGGAGTGCGGCGGATCGACGCCGCTTTGGTGGAGGCGCCCGGGCGCCGCAATGGCGCGATCCGCTGTGGCGCCAAGGCGCCGCACTCCACATTGGAGATCGTCGATGAGAATGACGGTTTTGCCTGCACTCTGTCTCGTTGCCATACTTCAGTCGCCCGCATCACCCAAAGCCAATTGGCCGCAATGGCGCGGGCCCGGCGGGGATGGCATCTCCCAGGAGACGGGTCTCGCCGCGGAGTGGAGCCCCGACACCAATATCCGCTGGAAAACCGCCATCCCGGGCCGGGGACACTCCTCGCCCGTCGTGTGGGACAACCGAGTGTTCCTAACCACGGACGTCGAGGGAGACGTCGTCCCGGGCGCCAAAGCCGTGAAGCACGTCCAGGAAGGACAGGGTTTCAAGCACCCCGACAGCGTCGGGGCCGACCGCCGCCACAGCATGCGGGTGCTGTCCCTGGACAGGGGCACGGGCAAGATCCTGTGGGAAAGGATTTCTTACGAGGGGACCGTCTACGACGACCGGCACCGGAAGGGGAGCTACGCCTCGCCCACCCCGGCGACCGACGGCCGGCGCGTCTACGCCTGGTTCGGCTCCGAAGGGCTGTACTGCTACGACTTCCGGGGCAACCTCGTCTGGAAGACGTCCGTCGGCCCGATTGCGACCGTGGGGATGGGGGTCGCATCCTCGCCGGTGCTTCGCGGGGATCTGGTCATCCTCCAGTGCGACGAGGACAACGGCGAGAAATCATTTCTGGTCGGCATCTCCAAGGAGACCGGGAAGGAGGCCTGGAAGACCGTGCGCCCGGTCCAGGCGTCCTGGTCGAGCCCGCTGCTTGTCTCCGGCCCCGGGCGGCAGGAACTTGTCTGCAGCGGAAACGAGTGGATAATCGGTTACGACCCGTCCACGGGGAAGGAACTGTGGCGCACCAAAGGGCACGAGAGCAACGCGATTCCCAGCCCGGTCGCAGGTCACGGGATGGTGTTCGTCTCGGCGGGATTCCCGGTCAAACAGACCGTGGCCATTCGGACCGGCGGGTCCGGGGACCTCACCGCAGGCCCGAACATCGCCTGGAAATACGAAAAGGGGACCGCGTACGTCCCTTCCGGGATCCTCTACGGGGACTATCTCTACCTGATGACGGACCGGGGAATCCTGACCTGCCTCGACGCCCGCACCGGGGCCCTTCAGTACGACAACGGGAGAGTCCCGATCCCCGCGACCTTCACCGCCTCGCCGGTCGCCTGCGAGGGTCGCTTGCTCCTCACCAGCGAGGACGGGGACACCTTCGTCGTGAAGTCCGGTCCAAAATACGAATTGGTCGCGACCAACTCCATCGGCGAGCCGGTGTACGCATCCCCCGCCATTTCCCACGGGATGATTCTGATCCGGGGCGAACAACACCTGTACTGCATCGCCCCGCCCGGCAGGTGAATCGCGAGGCTGAGTCATGAGATCCGCTTTCGTTCTTGCCCTGGCTTCACTCTTGATGACGCAGGGCGCCAAACCCGATTTCAGCGGAAAGTGGGTGCTCGACAAGGAGCGCAGCTTCAGCAACCCGCCGGAACTGGACCAGTCCATCGAGGTGGTGCACAAGGGGGACGAAGTCCTGTTGGAAGCCGTCCTGACCACGCCGGCGCAGGGCCGGCAGGTCGTCAGGGAGCAGTGGGCGCTGGACGGCACCGAGCGCGACTTCACGCCCCCGACCCCGCCCAACGCAAAGGGGAAGCGCAAGGCTTACTGGCTGCCGGGCAACCGCGGCATCGTGGTCGAGGATCGCGTGACCGCGGAGACCCCCGGCGCCGGCGCCGCACTCCTGCAAACCACGCGCAAGTGGACCTTGACGGCGGACGGCGCCACCCTCACGGTCGACTATTACATCGACCGCCCGACCGGCTCCGGCGAGTCGCGCCGGGTGTTTGTCAAGGAAGCCGCCGGCGGGCGGGGGCGGCTCGACCCCGCCCCCAAATGAGCTGTTCAGCACATCCCGGGGCCGCGTCGGCCCGACGCGGCCCACTCACCTGGTCCCGGCTGGGACACCCCTTCGCCGCGGCGTGCCTCGCAGCGGCCCTCGTCCTGGGCTGGCAGGCGGCCACGGTCCACCGCAATTACGAGGGGAACTGGAGCGCCCTGTTCCGCATAGGAGACCTTTGGCCGCTCCCGCCGGAACTCTCTTCGGAAAACAACCGGGTCTTCGTCCACGACCCGGGGTACGACGGCACCTTCTACCACCTGATCGCACACGATCCCTGGTGCGCCCGCGGCTTCGCCCGGTTCGTCGACAATCCCAGCCTGCGCTGGCGCCGGATCCTCACGCCCGCCCTAGCCTACCTGGCGGCTGGCGGTTCGGGCGCGCGCATCCATGCCGCATTCGTCGGGGTGAACCTCCTGTTCGTGTTTGCCGGGACATACTGGCTCGGCCGGTTCTGCCAGTTGCACGGGTGTGGCACCGCGTGGGGGCTGCTGTTCCCGGCGGTGCCCGCCGTGCTCGTGTCCATGGACCGGCTGACCATCGACACCGCCCTGTCGGCGCTGGCGATCGGAGTCGTCCTTTACTCGACGACACGGCAGCGCGCCGGCACGCTCCTGCTCCTTGCGCTCTGCCCGCTCGCGCGGGAAACCGGCGCGTGCATGATCGCGGGCCAGGCTTGGGCGGATGCCCGGGAGAAGCGGTGGAAGAGGCTTGGCCTCACACTCGCGACGATCCTCCCCTTCGTCGCCTGGGCGGTCTTCGTCCACCTCCACACGACTCGGGACGGGACCGCGTGGCTCTCGTGGCCCCTGGCCGGGATCGTGCACCGGACGCTCCACCCGTTCCCTTATGCCATCACCGGGAAATGGGTGGCCGCCGCCGCCCTGTTCGATTACACGGCGCTGATCGGCGTCTGGGCGGGCCTCGTTCTGACGCTGCGGCTGGCCTGGGAGCGACGCACCGGGATCACCGAGTTGTGCGCCTACGGTTTCGCGGCCGGGGCCGTCTGGCTGGGGAAGGAGGATATCTGGGCCGGGGCATACGAGTTCGGGCGCACGATGTCTCCGCTCCTGGTCCTGCTCGGGCTCGTTGCCCTGCGGGATCGAAGGCCGGTGTTCGCGCTCCCGGTGGCCCTCGTACTGCCGCGCATCCTGCTGCAGCTCGAGCCGCAGATGCGTGGCCTCTTGCGTTGAGCGGGACCTCGGCAGCCTACTCGTAGCGGAGGGCCTCGACAGGGTCCATCCTCGCCGCCTTGATGGCCGGCCACACCCCGAAGACGATCCCAACGCCCGCCGACATGGCCAGCGCGGTCAGAACGGCCCACAGCGGCGGTATGGCGGGCAGCGACGGGACAAGCCAGCTGACGACGAAACCGACGAGCCCGGCCAAGACCACCCCCGTCACGCCGCCCATGCCCGTCAGGAGTGTGGCCTCGAGCAGGAATTGCCAGACGATGTCGCGCCGGCGCGCGCCGACGGCTTTGCGGACTCCGATCTCCCGGGTGCGCTGCGTCACCGACATCAGCATGACGTTCATGACCCCGATGCCCCCGACCAGCAGTCCCAACCCGGAAATCGCCAGGGTGGCGAGCCGGACAATCGAGGTTACGCGGTCGAGCTGCTCCACGATGAGGTCCGAAGTGCTCAGGAAGAAATCGTTCTCCTGGCCCGCCCTGAGCCCGCGGAGGCGGCGCAACTCCCCCTCCACCTCCCCCAGCGCCTGCTCGCGCAACCCGGGCCACGCCTGGCAATAAAACACGACGTTCTCCAGCCCGGGATAGCGGGACCTCGCGGTTTGCGCCGGGATCATCATTACGTTGTCCTGGCGGTTCTCGCCGAAAAAGCTCCCTTTGCGCTTCCCGAACACGCCGAGGACTTCGTACAACGCGCCGTCCATCAGGACCCGTTTGCCGATCGGGTCCTCCGAGGGGAAAAGCGCCGCGGCGATGTTCGCGCCCAGCACGCAGCTGCGCGCCCGGCGTCTCTCTTCCTCCGCCGTGTACACCCGGCCCCGGCTCAGTTCGGCGTTCGTGATCTGTGCGAAGTTCCAGGTACAGCCCTGCACGAGGATCTCTTCGTTTTCTATGTTCCCGTATTTCGCGGTCAGGGCCCGGCCGCCCACGACGTCCGGGATCATGACCTGCCCGGCGACATCCCTGAGCGACGGGCAGCCGCGCGCCAGGGAATCGACAAACTCGAGCCGCAGCGGCTTGCGCGAAACCTCCTCGGGGCGGATGCTCGGCGTGTAGGGGTCACCCTGGAGGTGGAAGGCGAAGACGTTGTCGGGGCCCAGTTCCTGGAACAGCTCGACGATGTTGCTGCGCACGCCGACCAGCACCGTCGCCACGAGCACGACCGTCACGATGCCGGCGATGATGCCCAATACGGTCAGGAGCGACCGGAACTTGTTGGCCATGATGTTGGACAACGCAAAGGACAGGGTCTCCCGGTTGAAGTGGGCCGTGCTCATGTCAGTTCTCCGACCGCAAGGCGTCGACGGGCTGCAGCCGCGCGGCCAGGTAGGCAGGATACACGCCCGCCGCAACCCCGACCCCTGCCGACACGCAGATCGCCAGAAGGACATACAGGGGGGGTACCCTGACGGGCGTTCCGAATGCCGTCGTCAGCCCGAGGCTGCCGAGATAGCTGAGGAGAAGTCCCAGCCCTCCACCGGCCATCGACAGAACCGTGGATTCGCACAACACCTGCCCCAGTATGTCCCGCCGTCGCGCGCCCAGAGACTTCCGCACGCCGATTTCCCGCGTGCGCTCGGTGACCGACACCAGCATCATGTTCATCACGACGATCCCCGCCACAAACAGCGCCACCGAACTTATCGGGATGATGGCGACCGAGATCATCGTGGCGAGCTGCTCCAGGAAGCTGCGCCCGGACTCGGGAACGAGCACGTCGAAATTGTCGGGATCCGCCGGCCGCATCCGCCGCAGGGTGCGCAGCGCAAAGCGCGCCTCCTCCTGCGCCTCCGCATAATCCGTCCCGGGTTTCGGCTGGGCGAAGATCGTGACGCTGTTGCGGCTGCCCCAGATCTTCTCGTAGCTGAGGATCGGCATCCACACGTAACGGTCCAGCGAGGCGCCGAAGCTGGAGCCCAGCGGCTGCTGCACGCCTATGACGGTGAAGGGCCGCCCCGCGATGCGGACTTCCCTTCCCAGCGGGTCGATTCCCGGGAAGAGCTCGTCCACGATGTCTTGCCCGACGACCACGACGCCGCGGCCCCGCCGGCTCTCGTCTTCGTTGAAGAAGCGCCCGGTCGAGAGCCGGATATCCCTGACGGTCTCGAGGTTGGCGGAAGAGCCCGTGATCGTGGCCGCAAGGAAGATCCGGTTCTTCGACCTCACCGCGGCGATGTTCGAGAGCGTCGGAGACAAGCGCATCGAACCAGCCACCGCGCGGGCGAGTTCCTCCGCCTCCCGGCGGTAGATTTCCGGGTTCTTACGCCGCTTCTCGGCCAGCTGCTTGCGGCTGAGATTCCCGACCGAAGCCACCTGCGAGAGTAGAAACGTGCCTGAACCAAAGGCCTGCGCGGTGGTCTGGACGGCAAACTCCCGCAGCGCCTCGACCGCCGCGCCGACCAGGACCACGGCGGCGATCCCGATGACGATCCCCAGGATCGTAAGGGCGGAGCGAAGCTTGTGAACCCACAACGATTCGACCGCAATGCACAGGGCGTTCCAGGCCGACGACCCGCCCGAGTGCAAGCCCCTCGCAGCCATGTGCGACCGAACGCTGGCCGTCCCCCGACTTCCGAACACGCGCTCCCCCAGTTCTCGCGGAATCGCCGAGAGTTATATCGTGAGCGTCGGGCCGGTTCAAGGCGGCGCTGGAATGAGTCCGGCGGGCGTATGCAGCACACGTAAGCTCGGGGTGGCGCCGAGGCGCCGGGGATTTCAGGCGCAGGGCGTCAGGGAAAGCGGCGCCGAGGCCTGCACTCCATATATAATCGGGGAGTGGGCACGATGTACTTGAAGCATCTTTGCGCGGTCCTCGCGGGCGTCGTTTTCGTTTCGGGCGCGGCCGCGCAGACGGCGCCGGCGCCGCAACAGGAGGAAGCTCCGAAGCAGGCCCCGGAAGCCAAGGCTCCCGAGCCGAACCGGCGCATCGAACTGAACCTGCTCGGCAAGACGGACGCCGACTCGGGCGAGAGCCGGCGCAACGAGAATATCCAGTTCAACCTCGTGGACAACAACGCCCTCAAGGAACTCAACGTCCGGCTCGGCACGACGGCGACCATCGTGCGCGAATTCCGGGCGTCGAGCAGCTACTTCGGCGCGGAATTCGGAAACGCGCCGGCGTCGCTGATCTCCGCCACCGGGCAGTTGCGGCGCGGTTTTCACGGCACCGTCTACGCCGCCCACCTCAATTCGGTCACCAGTGCGAGGGCGTTCTTCCAGGTCGGGAGCGTGAAGCCCGCCCGGGAGAACGACTACGGATTCAGCGTGGGCTTGCCCGCGGGGGCGCGCACCCGGCTGTTTTTCGAGGCCGGCCAGAACAAGCAGCGCGGCAGCGTCAACGGCAACGTCCTGGTCCCACGGGCCGACGAGCGGACGGCCCTGGCCACCGACCCTGCCGTCCGCGCGCTGGTGGAACGGTTTCTGTCCGCCTATCCCGCGGAGGCCCCCAACCGCACCGACGTCAACCCGCGGGCGCTCAATACCAACGCGCCGCAGAGCATCGACAACAGCAACGCCCGCGCCCGCCTGGACCACGACTTCAGCGCGCGCGACCGGCTGGCGCTCGATTACTCCCTCGTCACCCAGAAGGTCGATGCCTTCCAGTTCGTCGCCGGGCAGAACCCGGACACGGACACCCGCGCTCACAAGGGCCGCCTCTTCTGGACACGCCAGTGGAGCCCGTCGACCGTGAGCGAGGCCACACTGGGCTTCGACAGAATCAGGTCGTACCTCCGCCCGGAACCGAATGCCGTCGGCCCGATGGTCTCCACTTCCGGGCTGGAAACCCTGGGGCCGCAGGGGAGCATCCCGATCGACCGCGCGCAAAACCTCTTCCGCTACGCCGGCCAGCTGCGCCGCAGCGCAGGGCATCACTCGTGGTACAGCGGGATCGGGTTCGTGCGGCGCCAGTTCAACGGCATCGAGTCGGACACGCACCGCGGCTTCTATTCGTTCCCCAACGATTTCGGCCGCAACGGGATTACCAACCTGCGGCTGGGCGTCACGTCGATGTACATCATCGCGGTCGGGAACGTGTTCCGCGGGTTCCGCAGCTCCGATCCCCAGTTCTTCCTGGGAGACGCGTGGAGGGTTTCCGACCGGATCAGTCTCAACTATGGGCTCCGCTACCAGCCGGTCTTCCGGCCGCACGAGGTCAACGGGCTGAACACGATCCCCTACGACTGCGACTGTAACAACGTGGCGCCGCAGTTCGGGCTCGCCTATCGCCTCCCGGGGAGCCTCGGCGTCCTCCGCGCAGGCTATGGGCTGCAGTACGGCGAGATCTTCCCGGTGACATACGGTCAGGTGCGCTTCAGCCCGCCGGGGAGCGTGAAGCTGGTGGCGATGGCCCCGAACCTCATCGACCCCCTCACGTCTCCCGTCGCGGGTGGCAAACCTCCCAGGACCCTGGGAAACCTGTACCTGCTCGACCCGGAACTCGCGGTGCCGTACTCGCACCAGTACAACGCCAGCTGGGAGCCCGACTGGAATCCCACGTGGAGGATACAGCTGGGCTACGTCGGAAGCCGCTCCCACAAGCTGTTCGTCATGTGGTACCAGAACCGCGGCCACGCCGTGGCCGGCATACCCCAGACCACGGCGACGATCAACGACAGGCGCCCGAATCCCGACTACGCGGAGATCCGTTGGGTCCTGAACGGGTCGCGCGGCTACTACGACGCTGCCCGCGCCTCGCTGGTGCTGCGTCCCTGGCACCGATTTACGACCGACGCCTCCTATTGGTTCAGCAAGGCGCTCGATCTGGGGAGCAGCTACACGAACACGGCCGCCGACGCCGACTCGCGCATCAGTCGCAGCCAATCGGAGTTCGAAACGCACCGCGACATGAAGGGGCTCAGTTCCTTCGACCAGACGCACGCCTTTCTGTGGCACTGGTCCTACCAGCTTCCGCCCTTCGGGGGGACTGGATTACTGTCGAGGCTGGCGGCCGAGTGGAGCCTGTCCGGGATCGTGCTCGTGAAGTCCGGGACGCCCTTCACCGTGGTCGACCGGGTCCGACGCCCCCGGCTTCGGCAACGTCGACGGCAACGGGAACGACCGGCCGAACCTGCTCGACCTCTCGCTCCTCGGCCGCACCGTCGGGGACCCGGACACGTCCCGCCTGATGTTGCCCCGCGCGGCATTCTCCTTCATCGAACCCACGGGCGACGGCGGGAATATCGGACGGAACGTGTTCCGCAAGGGTCCCATCAGGAACGTCAACGCGATGCTGTCGCGCTCCTTCGCCCTGAGACAGGAGCTCCGGCTCACGCTCCGGGCAGAGTCGGTGAACCTGTTCAACACCCCGCAGTTCGCTGAGCCGGGCGTCGAGCTGGCCAGCCAGAACTTCGGCCAGATCACCAACACCCTGAACGACGGCCGCACTTTCCGTTTCCAGTTCCAGCTCGCCTGGTGACACTTCGAACGAGCACTACTATGCAGAAGTACGCTGACGTTTCCAGGACGCGGATTTGCGCGGATCCAAATCTGGAGTGCGGCGCCTTGGCGCCGCTTTCCCGTACACCCTAAGGCCAAAATGCTCGGCGCCGACTTCTACCCGGCCATGACCGGAGCAATTCAGTCTTCGAGGATGTATTTCACGTCGGCCTTGCGCAGGAAGATCTTCGGGCCGCCACCCGCCGGCCCCACGCTGAAGGTGTCGCGGTCATAGTAGCGGATGCGCCCCCGGACACGCTCGCCGCCGCACAGCACGACCGTCACCCGCGTGCGCGAGTCGATCAGGGAGCGGAGATAACCGGCTTCGCTCCCCGTGCTGGCCACCTCCGACGAATCGTCGTCTTCAGGATCGTCCGGCACGGTGTCGCCGTCCCAGCGCCTGTGCCTGTCGTCGAATGAGCTCACGGAACACCGCAAATAAGTAGGGAGTGGCCAGTCTAACGGCCCCGTACTGGAAAGTAAACCCCGATAAAATCGGGACTGCCGGGACTCGCTTTCGATCTATACTCTCTGGCGCGCCCCATGGAGGGATTTGTGAAAAGAACCGCCGTTGCCGCCTGTCTGGTTGTGTTGGCCGCCGTCGCTTCCGGCGCCGTCCTGGAGAACCTGGGAGCGCCGACCGGGCAGGGACGGGTGCTTGAGGGGCTTCGGTTCAGCAGCCCGCTGCTGAACCGGGACGTGAACTACGCGGTTTACCTGCCGCCGGACTACGACGCGTCCACGCGCCGCTACCCCGTCGTGTACCTGCTGCACGGCTTCACCGACGACGAAAGCGCCTGGATTCAGTTCGGCGAGGCGAACCTGACCGCGGACCGCGCCATCGAAGCCCGCGAGATCCCACCCATGATCATCGTGATGCCCGACGGCGGGGTCACATGGTACATTAACGACTACGGCGGGCGGGTCCGGTACGAAGACATGTTCGTGCAGGAATTCATCCCCTTCATCGACCGCACCTACCGCACCAGGCCGAAAAAGGAGTTTCGCGGCATCTCGGGACTCTCGATGGGCGGGTACGGCTCGCTAATGTACGCGATGCGACACCCGGCCCTTTTTACCGCCTGCGCAGCCTTCAGCAGCGGCGTCATGACCGATGAGGAAGTCGTCGCCCTGAAGGACTACGACCGGCTGTTCGGTGCCTTGTTCGGCACGAAGCTGGAGGGGCAGGGCCGGCTCAGCCCACACTGGCGAGCCTACAGCCCGCTGGACCTGGTGAAGCAGGTCCCACTGGAAACTCTGAAAACGGTGAGCTGGTATCTCGACTGCGGCGATGACGACTTCCTGTACAAGGGCAACTCGGCCCTTCACGTGCTCATGCGCGACCTCGGGCTCCCCCACGAATACCGGGTCCGGGACGGCAGCCACAGCTGGGCCTACTGGCGTTCGGGCATCACCGCCGGGCTCAAGTTCATCGGTGAGAACTTCAACCGTTAGACGCGCCCAGATTTAATCCCAAGGCTCCGATTCAATCGACAGGAGGACCTCACCCGCCGTGAATGTGATGTTGTTCCCCTTCTCCGAGTACTGGTGGTTTTACGGGGTATTCACGCTGTTTGTGCTGGCCCTGCTTGCGCTGGATCTGGGGGTGTTCCACCGGACGGCGCACCGGGTCTCATTCCGCGAGGCGGCGACCTGGAGCGCGGTCTGGATCGCCCTCGCCCTGGCGTTCAACTACGGGCTGTACCGCTACGCTCACGCGAAGTTTGCGGCCGAGAGTGCCCGCGCCGTCGGCCTGGAGTTTCTCACCGGCTACATCATCGAAAAGGCGCTTTCGGTCGACAACATTTTCGTGTTCGTCGTCGTGTTCGGGTTTTTCTCGATCCCCGCCCGCTACCAGCACCGCGTCCTCTTCTTTGGCATCCTCGGGGCCCTGGTCTTCCGGGCGGTCTTCATCGCTCTCGGGGCGGCGCTCCTGAAGTATCACTGGGTGCTGCTGGTGTTCGGCGGCTTCCTGATCCTGACCGGGGTGAAGATGCTCTTTGCGCCGGAAAAGCCGCTGCAACCGGACCGCAACCCGTTGATCCGCCTGTTCCGCCGCATGATGCCCGTCACCTCCGAACTGCACGGACAGAAGTTCTTCGTCCGGGTCGACGGGGTGACGCACGCGACGCCATTGCTCCTGGCCCTTTTGTTTCTTGAGCTTACCGACGTGGTGTTCGCCGTGGACTCCGTTCCCGCGATCTTCGCCATCACAAGCGAGCCGCTTATCGTCTTCACCTCGAATATCTTCGCCATTCTCGGGCTGCGGGCGATGTATTTCCTGCTGGCGGGGGCGGTCGAGTCGTTTCACATGCTGAAATACGGCCTGGCCCTCGTCCTCGTCTTTGTCGGCCTGAAGATGGCGTGGCTCAACGACCTGTTCGGCGGGAAGTTCCCGATCGGAGTCTCGCTCGCGATCATCAGCGCGATTATCGGCCTGTCCATCGCGCTGTCGCTGCTCTTCCCAAAGCGAAACCCCTCGGCCGAAATACGTTGAGTTTTCAGGACACGGATCTGCGCCGATGGACGCGGATACTGACCAACTCGCCCCTTACTCCGAGCCGAGCCCCATCAGGCGACGGAAGAATCCCACGCGTTCGGAGGACTGGTGCGCGAGCATCAGGTCCTCCAGTTCGCCGCGATCGAAGTAGACACCTTCGCACAGGGTGCACACATCCACCTTCACGTCCCGGAGGGTCCTCTCCTTCATCGCGTGGCCGCACTTCGGGCAGCGCATCCAGTGCGCCTCCCTGAGGCGGTCGCGTTCCTTCTGGGCTTCTTTCGCCTCTTCTTCCCTGATCCGTTGCTCCCGCTCTTCCTTCAGCTTGGCAATGAGTTCCCGGTCCTTCTCGATGAACCAGCGATCTTCGTGAGCCTTCTTGACCTTGTCCATGCCGAGTTTCTCCTGAGTTGGATTCCGCCCCGGATCTTCCCGGGTCCGTGATGGTCATCGTGCAAAGTTCATACGCAAATCGGTCATCAAAAACGTGGTTGAGGCCGGGAGCGTATGTGGGTGGGGTCGCCCCGACCCCGCCCCAATCATCTACCTCATCAGGACGAACTCGCAGGCCGCCGAGGGGTCCTCGACGTGCACGTGCAGCTCGCCGCCCGCCGGGTGAATCCAGAATCCTTCGCCCGCTGCGGGGATACGAAGTTGCGAAACATCCCGAACCACCAGCGCCGCCTGACCCGGGGACGGGGTCGCCCCAAGATTGTAGAGCCAGGCCTCGTCTTCGACGCCCTCGACCAGTTTCCCGACGTGGACGTGCGCATGACACTGCGTCCGCGTGCGCTCACCGTTGACCGCCAACCCCCAGCCCGAACCCCAGAGCGACGACGCCTTCTCCACCGCAGCCTTCCAGAAACTCTCGCTCTGTTCGGCACCCATCTGCAGGTGGTGCATCCCCTCGGAGTGGGTGCGCGGCAGAATCAGCCAGCGGTTCGGCTTCCGCGGGTTGTTGTCTTTGAGGAAGAAAAAGAGAATTCCGGGAGCCTGGGCCTCGGCTTCGCGGCAGAGGCTGCATTGGCGCGCCTGCATGGTCTCGGAGCGCGTGGGGTCGCAGTCGCAGGCCTGGTCGTGGGTCCGGTAGAGCTGCGCCCCCGGCAGGAGAGGAGACCCCGCACCGATCAGGAAGACAGCCAGAACTCCGAAAGACACCGTCCGAAATCGCATGCAAGATTGTAGCTTGACCGCCTCTCGAATCCGAGTGCTTATGACGCAGGGTTGTCCAGACCCGCGCTACCCGCCCTCATATTCCTGTTGACCTTCCGGGCCGGATCACTAAATCTGTCTCTTTAATGGCAGCGATTGGAAGTGAAACGTGCCGTGCACCGCACACGCAAAGCGGCGGCCAGGCTCCCCCTCCAGACTATCGCCCGAGGGCTCCTCCAGCGGCCATTAACCGCGTCCACCAGAGGAATCGAGATGAGAGACGAAACGTCCGAGCACGAAGACGCGGCAGAGATCCTCCGGAAGAAATACCGGTACCGCCAACTCCTCCTGTCCGGGAGGCTGCTGCTGCCCCACGACCGCGCAGCCCAGCTGCTCGGGCCGGACTGCATGTACCAGCTGTACAGGCTCCAGGGAGCGATGAAAAAGACGCGGAAGGGCGGGCCGCGGTGAGGAAACGACACGCAATCGAGGGCGGAGGCCGCCGCATTCGGCGCGGCGCCGAGGCGCCGCACTTCGCAGGTCGCGTCTCGCAATTCTGCAGGGCGCCGAGGCGCCGGGGATTTCGGCCGTAGCACGTAATTGGAAAGCGGCGCCGAGGCGCCGCACTCCAGAAGGAGAGTATGAGAAGCGTCTTGTGCGTATCGCTGCTCACCATTCTCTTCAGCACGTCGGAGCCAGGGGCTGGGCTGAAGCACGTCGACGTCTTTCGGTCGGGCGACCACGGCTATTTCGGTTATCGCATTCCCGCCATCGAGACCGCGGCGGATGGCACCCTGCTTGCCTTTGTCGAAGCCCGCAAATACACGCTCGGCGATCCGGGACTCGAGGGCCAGGAAATCGACCTCGTGCTGCGCCGCAGCACCGACGGGGGCGCGACGTGGTCCCCGATGCAGCTGATAGAACATGCGGGGGATTTCTGGTCGGCCGCCAATCCCTCGACCCTCGTGGACAGGAGCGACAACCGGGTCTGGGTCTTTTATCTGCGCTGCAGGCCGGGGCGCAACACCCACACGGCCCGGCCCATGACCGACGACATCCGCCTGCTCGCCCGATCGAGCTCCGATTCCGGGGCAACCTGGACGCAACCCATCGAACTCACCGCTACCTGCCGGGACATGGAGGACGGCTCCTGGCGCACCAGCGTGCCCGGTCCCGGCGGCGCCATACAGGACGGCAAGGGACGCCTCCTGGTACCAATGTGGATGTTCGAGCCATGGCGGAATTTTGCGATTTTCAGTGAAGACCATGGTCGGACCTGGCAGCGCGGCGCTTTCGTCCCCGGCGGCCGCGAGGGAGACGAATGCCAACTGGTTGAACTGTCCGATGGGACCCTGCTCCTCGACATCCGACAGCAGGCCGGCGCGCACCGGTGGTTGTCGACGAGCCGTGACGGCGGGCGCACCTGGTCCGAACCAAGGGCGGGGGAGACCGTGACGCCCGTCGCCTGCGCCATCGAACGAGCGGATCGGAATCGCCTCGTCTGGACCGGGCCGCGGGGGCCGGGACGCAACAACCTCGTGCTGCGATCGTCGAGCGACGACGGCAGGAGCTTCGCCGGCGAGCTTTTGATCTTCGAAGGGCCGGCCGCCTATTCGGACCTGACGATCCTGAAAGACGGGAGCATCGGGATCCTGTGGGAACGCGGCGTCGAGCGCACGTATCAGTTCGTCAGCTTTACGCGGGTGGAATCGTCGGGTCTGAGAAACCTTGCGGCGTTCCAGAGGAAAAACCATTGAGCAGGAGAGGACCATGAGAAGAAACCGTCGAGCTTTTGTCAAGAGCGCGGGGATGGCTTCGGCGTTTGCGGCCGTCGAATGTGCCAACCTGAATTCGTGGGCAATCGGGGCAAACGAGAAGGTCGTGCTCGGCCTGATCGGCGGCCGCAACCAGGGCCGCGCGGACGCCCTATCCGCCATAAAGGACGGGGCCGAGATCAAGACCTTCTGCGACATCGACGACGCCATCCTCGGCCGGGTGGGCGCGGACATCGGGAAAGCACAAGGGAAAACCCCCGCCACGTGCAAGGACTTCCGCCGGGTCCTGGAAGACCGCGACATCGACGCGGTGATCATCGCCACCCCCGATCACTGGCACGCCGTTCAGACGATCCTGGCGTGCCAGGCGGGCAAGGACGTCTACATCGAAAAGCCGCTGTCGCAGACCATCCGGGAAGGCCAGCGAATGCGCGAGGCCGCGCGCCGTTTCAAACGCGTCGTCCAGGTCGGAACCCAGCGGCGCAGCACCGTGCACATCCGGGAGGCGGTCGAGTACGCCGCATCCGGGAAGCTGGGCAAGATCTGCCTGATCAAGGCGTGGATCACCCAGCTGCGCGAGTCCATAGGCACCCCGCCCGACGGCAACGCCCCCGGCCGGCGCCGATTACGACATGTGGCTGGGGCCCGCCCCGCTGCGACCCTTCAACCCGAACCGGTTCCACTACAACTGGCGGTTCTTCTGGGACTACGGCAACAGCGAGCTGGGCAACCAGGGCGTCCACATGCTCGACGTCGCGATGTGGGGGATCCAGAAGATGCGGGGCTTGGACCGGTGTCTTCCCCGGCGCATCTCCAGCAACGGCGGCATCTACTGGCTGAACGACGCCAAGGAAGTGCCGGACACTCAGGTCGTCACCTACGACTACGGCGACCTGATGCTGGTCTGGGAGATGCACAGCTTCCAACAATACCACCGACTCGAGGGGGTCACGGCCGGCACTGCATTTTACGGCACCGAGGGCACCCTGGTCGTCGACGGCAGCGGCTGGAACGTGACCGGCAAGGGCGGAGCCGCAGGGCCGGGCGGCAAGGACGCCGGAGGCTCTCACACCGCCAACTTTCTGGAGTGCGTCAAGAGCCGGCAAGCAGCCGAACTCGGACGTGGAAATCGGGCGGCTCAGCACGACCCTCTGCCACCTCGGCAACATCTCGCACCACCTGGGCCGAGACGTGGTCTTTGATCCCGGCACCGAAACCTTCGGCGACGACAAGGCCGCGAACGGCTGTCTCACGAAACCGTACCGCGGCCCGTTCGGCCTCCCGGAGCTCTAGCCCGACGACGCGCGAACCTTGACACGAATGAACCGCGGGGCGAAGACAGAAACAACTCGATAGTAGAGTAGGGGAGGGGCAACCAACGTCGCAGCCTCCCCCCTCGTCGAACCGGACATAAGGATTTCCCTTATCCGGCTCTCACAGAGACTGTCATCGCAGGACTAAGCGCGAGAACAGAGGCAGTAGGCTTCAGAAGTAGATCAGCCCAAGCCGGGCGAACAACTCGTAGAAGCTTACTCCCTGCGGTGGTCTGAAAGGCCGCTGGCTGCGCCGACGTAGATGCCGCGTCAGCCGCCACCGCGCGAACACATTGATCTTGCGGAAGGACTCTCAGCTCACTAGATGAACCGGGGGGTCCCGGCGCTTCCGGAAGACACGGAGAAAAACAGAAGGACACGGAAGGCCCCCTCGAGTTCTTTGGGCTCCTGGAGCCTTCGAGGTCGGCCCTACGGGTCGCGCTTCATGGGTGCCGGAAAAGGCAGGGTGTCGGGCACGACGCGTACTCCCGAGGTGAACTTGAAAGGGTACATCCCGCCGCTCGGGAACGTCAGCTCCACGAAGAACGCAGTCCACCCTTCGGCCGGCTTGGGGACACGCGCGAGGTAGGTGCCGTCCGATCCCGGTTCCAGCGTGGAGCTCTTGTATGCCGGGCCGAGGGTATCGAGCCGGAAGTCCCTCGCCTTGGGGTTGGTGGCTTGCCAGAGATTGACGTCTGAAGGCGGGTCCTGGGTCCGGACGGCGATGGAGCCGTCCTTCTCGAATTTCCAGGAAAACCGCGGCCGCGGCGTGCCTTTGACGATGCTTTCGTAATACCCCGCAAGAGCGAGCGCCGCGTCGGAATTCTCGAGGTCATGCCGTGTGTTGGGGACGTAGCGCAGGTATTTCTCGCCTCTGAATTCGTCGAAGTAGAACTGGGACGAGTCGGGCAGGAAATACTGGTCGCCCGTCGAGTTCACGATGTACTTCGGGATGGTGAGGCGGTCGCGGTACGAGAAGGGGTCCTCGATCTTCATCAGCGCCTTCCACTGCGGCGTGCCCACCCACTCCATCAGGTGCATCGACGTGTAGTCCTCCAGCGCTGGGGCCCAGAAACCGTAGGCGCGGAAGTGGTGCTGCATCGAGCGTTCGTTGTTGAGCACGTCGATGACGAGGGGCATCACCGCGATCACCCGGTCGTCGACCGCCGCGACCGTCCACGCTGTCCAACCGCGCTTCGACGCGCCGGCCACTACGAACTTGTCCACCTGGACGTCTTGCTGGGCGCGCAGGAAATCGCTCACGGCATCCATGGCGCGGATGGCACTCTTGGTCATCGGTAAGCGCAGCGGCCAAGTCTCGTCCCCGGTCTTCAGATACTTGTCCCAGCTGAAGGCGATAATGGCGTCCTCGGTGCGCGGGCCCGCGTCGCCGGCAAACTTGAGCGGCTCGTTCGGAACGCCCCGAATTTCGGCCAGCACCGACTGCGTACCGGTGGCGATGGCGGCCAGCGCGGGATTGGCGGACTGGGGAGCCTTCCTGCCAAGCGATCCACCCGAGATGAAAAGCAGGGCCGTGGAACTCTTCACCTGGTCGGGCTGTATTATGACGAGCCAGTGCTCCCACACCGGGTGGTCCACCTCGGCCGCCGAACGCCACTGTTGCGAAGTCAGCGAAAGCACGTGCGTGGTGAAACCGGCTCCTCTGGGTCGAGTGGTCCAGCCGGTACCCGTAGACCGAGTCCGGGGTGAAGACGTATCGGTCCAGCGCGGTGCCGGCGCCCGGCGCGATCCGCGGCCCGGCGTAGGCCGCCATGGACGCAATGATGGCCAGACCCAACACGACCCCTGCCTTCGTTTCATGCATCAAACAATCCCCTTAAACATTTCGGGTAATAGTACCGCATGAACCCACCGGTGCCGAGAGGGGGAATCTCGTGGAGTGAGGCGACCCGACCTGTCCTCGAGACGCAGTGCCGGGAGGGGCACACCAGTCCTTCCGTGTCTTCAGTATCGAGTTGTTTTTGTCTGTCTTTGCCCCGCGGCTCAAGACATGTAGTTCACCTGGGCGGCGTCGGGCCGCCGCCGCCCATTGGGGTGGAGACGCGGCGAAGCTGGCCGTCGTAGGCTTCGCCGAAATCGATGTTGTGGGCGGCCAGGGTGCGGCCCGCCGCGCGCTCCAGCGCCGTCCGCGCCTTGGCGTACTGGCTGGTCGCGATCACCTCGTCCGAGCGCGCCTGCGCCAGGTCGCGCTGGTATTGGATGACGAAAAAACTGGTGGTCGCGCCGACGCCGTACTTCTCCTGCTCCGCCTCGAGGGCCTCTTCCTGGAGCACCCGCGTCTGCCGCGCGGCGTCGTAGGCAGCCCGCGCACGCTCCACCGCGATCAGCGCCGCTTCCACCTCGGTGCGCACCTGGTGTTTCAGCTGCTCGAGGCGCATCTCGGCCTGGTTCACCTGCGCCCGGTCGCGCATCATGTCGCCGCGGGCCTGCCGATTGCTCAGCGGAATCGTCAACTGCAGGTAGACCGAGTAGTCGGGGAAATTGCGCCGCAGGAGCTGGGATAGAACGCTGCCATAGCCTCCGAGGAACATCGGATCGACCGTGCGGGTAAACGGTGTGCCCGCCAGGGAGCCAGGGGGAGGAATCAGGTTCGGGTCCCCGGCGAGCGCGTTGTTCTGCATCGCGCCGACCAGGTCGAGCTGCGGCTTCAGGGCGCTCCTGGAACCTTCGAGGGTGATCCGGGCGTTGTCGATCTGCAACCGTGCCTGGGCGTAGTCGGGGCGGGAGCGGAAAGCCTCCTCGACGAGGCTTTCGAGCAGTTCCGGAGGTTCCCGGTCGGGGATCCGGATGGTATCGGTGGGGACGATACGGGCGCCGCGGATTTCCGGGTCTTCCGTGCCGCGCCGGGTCAGGAAATTCTTGAGGATGACCTCTTGCTGCAAGACCAGGCTCTCGGAGTTCGTGACGCCCTGGCGCGTGCGGGCCGCTTCGGCCTGCGCCCGCGACACCTCTATCGGGGCCAGCGTGCCGACATCGACCTGGGCCTGGTTGTTCTCGAGCAGGGTCTCGGCGCGCCTCAGCGCCTGCCGCTTGACCTCGGTGTCCTGCCGCACGCCCACCAGGTCCCAGTAGAGGCGGATGACGCCGGAGACGGTGGCAATGAGCTGCTGACGGAAGGTGAGGTCGGCAATCCTCTGATCGTTACCGGCGATCCGGATGAAGCGCCGGTTGACGGCCGGGCCGAAACCCTGCAGCAGCGGCTGGGTGAAGGTAATCCCGAGCGACGACGCCATGCTGGGGTTATAGTCCAGGCGCCCCGAGTTCAGGCTCTGGCGGGCGTTGCTGAAACCCAGGTTGAACTGGCCGCCCGAGGCGAAGCCCTGCTGGAAACCGGTGTTGTAGGCGCGGCTGTCGGTCGTCAGAAAACTGGTCCCGTACGTGGCGCTGTTGGTCTGGGGCGAGGTCCGGTGCCCCGCGCCGAGTTGACCGGTCAGCGCCGGGTCGAAGGAAGGCACCTTGGGACCCGGAGACGTCACGCCGGTGCCGATCCCGGCGATCTGGCCGAGCGCCAGGTTGACATCCGTCTGGTTGTTGGTCGTGTCGGTCCCCCCGGCCAGCACGGTGCTGAGTGGGCCGCCGACACCGGGAGGGGCCTCGCGCACCGTGAAGGTGAGGCCGCGCAGCGAGGCCCCGGACCGGGTACGCAGCAGGTCGGCGGCCGCCAAAACGGGGGTGTACCGCTGGACGGCGATGTCGAGGTTGTTTTCGACGGCCAGAGCGATGGCGTCCTCCAGCGACAGGTAGATCTCGGCGCCGCGCATCAACGCCTTCAGCCGCGGGGTGTCCTCGAGGCGGTTCTGCGGCACGTCGGGCACGTGGTAAGGCGACTGGAACCACTGCCAGAAACCGGCGCCGTTATCCTGACCCGGCGCGGCGACTGCAGCGACGAGGCAGAGGAGGATGGCGGAACTGCGAACGGACATGGGCATACGTGTGCTCTTCATCTTTTCGGGCCGTGTGTGCCCGTGGTGATCACTTCCTCACTTCGACCTCGGCGGGGCCTCCTGCGCTGGCCTGGCCTGCACGACCGCGCCTTCCCGGACGTCGTCGCTCGGGTTGATCACGATCGACTCGCCTCCGGTCAGGCCCGAGGTCACCTCGATGTCGTCGCCGTAGTCCCGCCCGAGCGTGACCTTCTGGAAGTGCACGGTGCCGTTTTGCAGGACGACCGCGACCTGCGGCCCGTCGGATCGCACCACGAGGGTCTCCCCCGGGATGGTCACCCCCGGCGCCGTCTTCGCCTTCGAGAGGGTAACGTGCGCGTACATCCCCGGCATGAGGACGTTGCCGGTGTTCGGGACGTGGATTTCGGTCAAAAGGGTCCGGGTTGCCGGGTCCAGGGCGTTCGCCGTTCGGGCGATCCTGCCCTCGAAGCGGCTTTGCCGGAGCGCGTCGACCGTCACGGCCGCAGCGTCCCCGATCGCGATGGCAGGGATATGGATTTGCGGCACGTTGATCAGGATGCGCAGCCTGTCGGTCTGAGCGAGCCGGTACAGCTCGCGCCCCTCGCTCGCGCCGCCGCGGATCAGGGCCCCCACTTCGGTGTTGCGCGCCGTGATGACCCCGCCGAACGGCGCCCGGATCTCCTGGAACCCCTTCAGATCCCTCAGACGCTGCAGGTCGGCTCGGCTGGCCGCGACGACGTTTTCCGCGGCGGCCACGTTTGCGCGCGCGGCGGCGTTGTCGGCCCGGCGTGCCTCGTAGGCCGCCTGTTTCTCGTCGACTTCCTGGCGCGACACGACGCGCTTGCCGAACAAGGTCGTCCAGCGCTGGGCCGTCACCTCGGCCAGCTTCAGCTGGGTGTCGGACTGCTCGAGCGCGGCCTTGGACTGCTCGAGGGCCGACTCGGTGCGCGCCATGCTCGCCTGCGCCTGCTGCACCTGGCTGTCTACCTCCGGCGCCTCGATCACCGCCAGCAGCTGCCCCTCGCGGACGCGGTCGCCGATGTCGACGAGGCGCCGGCGCACGTAACCTTCCGAGCGCGCAAAAATCGGGGTTTCGTAAATCGCCTGCATGCTCCCCGGCAACAGCAGGTCCCCCCGGGCCGGCTGGGCGGTCGCCCGGGCAACCAGGACCGTCGGCAAGCCCTGCGCCCGTTCGGAGGCCTCCATCACCTCGCGCTCCCGCGCCCACCGCGGTCGCAGCGCCGTCGCGATCAGGACCGCGAACAAGGTGACCAGCACCGCCGCGGTGACGAGGGGTTTGACGCGCGAAAACTTCTTCCGCGGCGGCACCGCGGGGGAACCATCCCGGCTCCCCGGTCGCGTTTGTGGCATCGGCTCAGTTTGCATAGTGGGTCCCGCCGTCAGGCTTGCCGCCGTGCGCTGCCGTCAGTTCGGCATCGAAGTCCTTCGGCGGAGTCTTTCGGAGATAACTGTAGATCACAGGCACGAAGAAGAGGGTCGTCGCCGTCGCCAGCGCAAGACCCCCGATCACCGCTCGGGCGAGCGGCGCGTTCTGCTCTCCGCCTTCCCCCACCCCGAGCGCCATCGGGACCATCCCGATGATCATGGCCAACGCCGTCATCAGGACCGGCCGCATCCTGGTCACGCCCGCGGAAAGCGCCCCTTCCAGCGCGTTGCAGCCCAGGGCCCTCTGGTCGTTTGCGAACGTGACCACCAGGATGCTGTTGGCCGTGGCCACCCCGATCGTCATCAGGGTGCCCATCAGCGACGGCACACTCAGGGTGGTTTGGGTCACGAATAGGATCCAAAGGATACCCGAGAGCGCGCCGGGGAGCGCGGTCATGATGATGAAGGGGTCGAGCCACGACTGAAAGTTCACGACCATGAGCAGGTAGACGAGCGCGACCGCAAAGATCAGGCCGAGACCGAGGCCCGCAAAGGACGACTCCATGGTCTCGACCTGCCCGCGCATCTCGAGGAACACCCCCTTCGGCAGGCCGGGCTCGACCTCATGCAGGATTGCACGGATCGCGCCGGCGACCGAGCCGAGGTCCCGCCCCTCGACGTTGGCGAACACGTCAAACACGGGCTGGACGTTGTAGTGATTGACCACCGCCATGGAGGTGCCGCGCTCGAACGACGCGAGATTGCTCAGCATCTGGGGCGTCCTGGAGGTCGGGGACACGACGGGGGTTCGGGCCAGCGCATCGAAGGAGTCGATCCGGTACTGGGGTGTCTGGACGAGTACGCTGTAGCTGACCCCGTTGACGGGATTGAGCCAGAAGTTGGGCGCCACCTGCCCGCTCGAGCTGAGCGAGATCAGCATGCTGCTGGCCACGTCGCGCTGCGTCAGGCCGATCTGAGCCGCACGCGCCCGGTCGACCTCGACCCGCAGCTCCGGGTAATTCATCACCTGGTGCAGGTGAACGTCAACCGCCCCCGGAACCCTCACGATACGCCGCTCCAGCTCACGGGCTACCGCGTAGGCGGAAGGCTTGTCCCGCCCGACCACCTGCACGTCGATGGGTGCCGGGAGCCCGAAATTCAGGATCTGGTTGGTGATGTTGGCCGGCTGGTAGAAGAAGATCAGGTCCGGGAACTCGCGCGTGAGTTCCTGGCGGAGCAGCTTCTTGTACTCCTCCGTCGACCTGCGCCTTCCGGGGGTCAGGGCGATCATGATCTCGCCGTCCGCGGCTCCAAGCGAAGACGAGTCGCTGTAGGCCAGGTTCAGCCCTCCGACCGGAAGCCCGATGTTGTCCAGGATTGTCCGGAGCTCCTCGGGCGGGATCAACCGCCGGATCACGGCCTCCACGTTGCTGAAGATGCGCTCCGTCTGCTCGATTCTCGTGCCGGCCGGCGCCCGCACGTGCAGTCTCATCTGCCCAGAGTCGACCGTGGGGAAGAAATCCTGGCCGACAAACTGGAACAGGACCAGGGAACCCGCGAAAAACACCAGGAAGAAGGCCGCGGTAACCGCACGGTGGTGCAGGCACCAGTCCAGCGACCGGTTGTACCCGCGCGAGAAGCGGAGGAACCCGGCGTCGAAGCGACGGTGCACACGCCAGAAGAAACCGTGGGATTCGCCTCCGTGCGCCTCCTCTCCCTGCCGGTAACGGCCGACCTCGCGCTTCAGCAGGAAATCCGACATGGTCGCGACCAGCGTGAAGGAGAGCAGGTACGACATCAGCATCGCGAACACCACGGCCATGGCCAGCGGGGTGAACAGGTACCGCGCCGCGCCCTTCAGAAAGACGACCGGCACAAACACGATGCAGATGGCCAGGGTCGAGACGAACACCGGCAGCGCGATCTGGCGACAGCCGTCCAGGATACCCTCGACGAGCGGCTTCTTCATCGCGAGGTTGCGGTGGATGTTCTCGATCGTCACGATCGCGTCGTCGACGAGGATGCCGACCGCCAGCGCCAGCCCGCCGAGCGTCATGACGTTGATCGTCTGGCCGAGGAACTTGAGCAGGATGATGGAGGTGAGGATCGAGAGCGGAATGGAGATGCAGACGATCAGGGTGCTGCGCCAGCTGCCCAGAAAGAGGATGATCATGAGCGCCGTCAGGGCCGCGGCGATCAGCGCTTCCTGGACCACCCCCATCACGGCCGCACGCACGAACAGCGACTGGTCGAACAGCTCCGTGATGTTCAACTCCGGCGGCAGGGTGGTCCGGATCCGCTTCAGGTTGGCGCGCACCCGCTCGACGATGTCGAGGGTCGAGGCGGTCCCCGTTTTCAGTACCGTCAGCAGCGCCGAACGGCGCCCGTTCTGCCGGACGATGTTGTTCTGGACGGCAAAGCCGTCGCGGACCTGGGCCACGTCGCGCATGTAGACGATGGCCCCGTTCACCTGTTTGATCGGCAGGTCGTTGAGGGCGTCGACGACTTCGGGGCTGCTGTTGAGCCTCACGTAGTACTCCCGCTCGGCCACTTTCGCGGTCCCGGCGGGCAGGATGAGGTTTTGCTGGTTGAGCGCGTTCGAGACGTCTATGGCCGACAGAGCCCTTGGCGTACAGCGCGTCGGGGTTGAGGTCGACCATGATCTGCCGCGGTTTCCCGCCGTAGGGCGGCGGAACGGAGGCTCCCTGGACGGTGGCCAGCTGGGTTCGTATGAAATTCAGCCCGTAGTCGAAGAGCTGCGCCTCGGTCAGGGTCTGGCTGTCGAGCGCCAGTTGGAGAATCGGCACGCTGGAGGCGTTGTACTTGATGATCGAGGGGGGAAAGATGCCGGGAGGAAGGATCCGAGTGAGGCCGCCGGAGTTGGCGTTGATCTGGGCCACGGCCATCTCGACCTTCGCGTCGGGCTGGAAATAAATGCGCAGCACGCTCACGCCGTTGAGCGACTGCGATTCCATGTGTTCGATGTCGTTGACGGTCGTCGTGAAGGACCGCTCGGTCACGGTGGCGATGCGGCGTTCCATCTCCTCCGGAGAAATGCCGCTGTAGGACCAGATCACGCTGACGACCGGAATGTCGATCACGGGGAAAATGTCGGTCGGGGTCGTGTAGATGGCGACCGCACCCAGGAGGGCGATGGCTATCGCCATCACGACAAACGTATACGGTCGTGTCAACGCGACGCGGACTATCCACATAGCAGCCTGCCTGCGAACGATGCGATGGTTGTCGGGGAGCCCTATTCTAGACTAAATCCCGCTGCGGAACTCAAGATTCACACAACTACCCAACGGTTGATTGTGGGAGTGCGGCGGCTCGACGCCGCTTTCCCGGCGGCGCCTCGGCGCCGCCGCTGAACGAGACCGAAGGGCTGCAACCTGCTATCCGCCCCCGAAGCGCCGGGCATTCCGGCCATAGAGCCAAGTCAAAAGCGGCGCCCAGGCTGCCCAGGCGCCGCACTCCAGATTCGCCCGGACCCCACTTCTATTGCGGGCGGAGGGTGACGAAGAACGGGTTGCCCCCACGCTGCACGAGCAGGAGCACCGGGGCGTTTGTCGATTTCGACAATACATTCCTCAAATCGTCCACGCTGCGCACCGGCTGGCGGTTGACCTGCACGATGAGGTCGCCCGGTCGGACTCCGGCTTCGGCCGCGGAGCCTACCGAATCGACGTCGGTCACCACGACCCCCGGAGAACCGGGTCGAATGCCGAGTTGGCTTGCCAGGTCTGGTGTGAGGGGGGTCACGGTCAACCCGTACCGCCCGCGCTCCGGCTCGCCGGTGCCGCCCGGCGATTGGCCCGCGCCAGCCTGCCCGCCAAGTTCCGCCAGCCTGGCCCTGACCTGCTGCTCCCGGCCATCGCGCATCAGGGTCAGGGAGACCTCCGTCCCCGGCGCGAGGGCAGCGATGCTGTTCCTGAACCGGTTGCCGTCCTGCACCGGTGCCCCGTTCAGCTGCGTGATCACGTCGCCTTGCTGAACCCCGGCCCGGTCCGCCGGGCTGCCCGGCTCGACGGAGCTGACGATCACGCCGCGCACATCCTTGAGCCCCATGCTGGCCGCCAAGTCCTGGGTCACGGGCTGGATGGTGACACCCAACTTGCCGCGCCGGACGTTTCCCGCCTTGATGAGCTGTTCGCTGACCTGGCGCGCCATGTTGGAGGGAATCGCGAACCCGATCCCTATGCTTCCGCCTCCCGACGTCGACAGGATCTGCGAGTTGATTCCGATCAGCTCGGACGCCGTGTTCACCAGCGCCCCCCCGGAATTGCCACGGTTGATGGGGGCGTCGGTCTGCAGGAAGCTCTCGAAAGTGCCGTTACCCAGGCCGGTGGAGCGTTCCTTGGCGCTGATGATGCCCGCCGTCACGGTCTGGCCCACCCCAAGAGGATTGCCCACCGCGAGCACCACGTCCCCGACGCGCACCTTGTCGGAGTCGCCCAGACGCAGCATCGAGAGGTTGTTGGCGTCCACCCGCAGAACCGCGAGGTCCGAAGGGGGGTCCGAACCGACCAGCTTGGCACGATAGGTGCGGCCTCCGGCCGTTTCCACCTGGATTTCCTCGGCCCCGTCGATCACGTGATGGTTGGTCAGGACGTACCCATCCCCGGTGACGATCACCCCCGAGCCCAGGCCCATCTGGAGTTGCTGCTCCGGCGCCCGCCCGAGGTCGCCGAAGAGGTCCCGGAAAAACGGATCGTTCATGAACGGGAAGGGCCGAGGGGCGCGCACGCGCCGCTCCGAACGGATGGTCACCACCGCGGGAGCCACCTTGCTCACGACGTCCGCATACGAGAGCACCGCCGCGCTCGGGTGCGCGGGCGGCGGCTCCAGCACCGGGCCCGAATTGGCCGAGCGCTCTCCGGGAAGCCTGCGACACCCCTGCGTCGCCCCGGCTAGCAGAAGCACGAAAATGACGGATGCGATAAAGCCCCTGGCGATCCAGGATCTGAATGAAGCCCCCGACATGGTCCCCATAGGTCCTCCTCGGATGACGGCACCATGTAATCATGCGAGCAGCCAAACCAGATTTGAAGTGCTTTGGAGTGCGGCGGCTCGACGCCGCCGGTGAACGAGACCGAAGGGCTGCAACCTGCTATCCGCCCCGGCGGCCCGAACTGCGAGCTGGCACAATTCACACCCAGGGTGTCACAAAGCCTAAGGCCGGGCGCCCCGATGCCTTTCGATCGCCGCGCAGGCGTCCTTGACGGCGTTGCCCAGCGTCCGGGTCGACCCCGAATAGACGATGTCGCCGTTCTTTTCGAATATGGCGATCTTGTTGTCCCTGCGCACGATCTCCTTGCCTCCCTCGTGGTCCAGCAGGACGATGTAGTCCGCGTTCTCCTTCTTCATCGTGACCGTCAGCGCCGGACAGCGCTCGCGGAAGGTTTTGATTATTTCGGCAGTCTGCGGTCTTGCGCCCCCGGAAGCTCCGCCCCCCGCGGCATCCGACCCGGCGCCAAAGCCGCCGGACATCTCCCAGGAGGTGCTGTCGGTAACGAACACCCGGACCTTGCCGTCCTGTCCAGGCGCAGCCGCACACACCAAGAGAATCATGAGCCCCACCCCGAATGCAGTCTCGCGCGCTCGCATGCCCGCCTCCTGTGATTTAATTCTGGTACTCTTTCCCTGACACAAGAGACTGGCGCAGCACCGAAAGGGTTCACCTCTTTGAGTGGGCCGCGGCGGCTCGACGCGGCCCTCAGGGCTCGCCCCCGGACCACCACACTCGGAGTCGACATCGATGAAAAAGAAAGACCGGCCCCAACCTACCCGGCCCACGCTGCAGGAAGGCTATGGACTTACTCAGCCCGAGAAACCCGGCGACTTTCTCCCCTGGGAATGGGTCGAGGAGAGACTGTCGAAATGCCGGATCTATTGGGTCTCCACGACGCGGCCCGACGGCAGGCCCCACACGATGCCCGTGTGGGGCATCTGGTGCGACGGCTCGTTTGTCTTCGGCACGGACCGGAATTCCCGCAAGGCGCGCAACCTCGCCGCGAACCCGGCTGTCGCCGTGCACACCGAGACCGGCGAGGACGCCGTCATCTTCGAGGGCACTGCTCGTGAAATCGAGCTTGGCCCCCAGTCCGATCCAATGGAACGGGCCTATCTCGACAAGTACGAAATGAAATTGGGAGAAGCGCCGGGAGACCTGGCGGTGTTCGAGATGACCCCCAGGGTGGTTTTTGCCTGGCGCGAGCGCGATTTCAACCAGATCGCCACACGCTGGAAGTTCTGACCGGCGGTCAGCGTCCCGTGCCGGGGACGTCGACCCGGATCTGGAACAGCGTCTTCCCCGCGGTCACGTAAAGCGTCTTCATGTCCGCGCCGCCGAAGGCGCAGTTTGTGACCGTGTCTTCCGGAATCGGGTAATAGCGGAGCAGTTTGCCCTGGGGCGAGATGACGTGGATGCCGGCCCGGGTATCGAGCGTTTCGCTCGTGCCGCGCCGCCGATTCAATCCCGCGGCGGCATAGATGTTTCCCTGCGTGTCGATCGCCAACCCGTCCGCGCTGCGCCCCGGGTAGAAGTTGTAGTGCACCCGCATGTTGCTCACCGAACCGTCCGGCGCCAGATCGAACGCGCGAATCATGCGCTCCCCGCCCTTGGACTGGTTTGCCTCCACGTGGTAAAGCGTGCGGTCGTCCGGCGAGATCACGATCCCGTTGGGTCGCTGAATGTCGGGGGCCGCGAGGATCCGGTCGATCCTCCCTCCGGGATCGACGCGGTAGACGGCGCCGCCCGGGAGATCCGTGAAATAGACGCGCCCCTTCCCATCGAGGGTCACGTCGTTGGGCGCCACGAACGGTTTGCCGTTCCACGCATCCGCCAGCACCTCCACCTCACCGGACTTCATGTCGGTGCGGGTGACGCGCGGCGGCTCCGCTTCGCAGGCCAGTAGCCGCCACTGCGCATCGAAGACCAGCCCGTTGGAGCCGTGGCTTTTCTCGCGGAAGACCGTAACCCCTTGCCCCGGGGCGAACCGGAGGATGCGTCCGCTCCACATCTCTGAGAAGAAGACGTTTCCTGCCGCATCGACCGCCGGTCCTTCGGTAAAGGCCACGGTGGCGGCGATCGACGCGTCTTCCTGGGGTGTGGCGGCGGCCACTGCCGGCGCCGCGACAAGGCAGCAGAGCAGGATAGCCGTCGTTCGCATCGTCGGATCACCTCCCACCGGCGGAAGCGCCCCTGCGCCCGAAGTGCCGGTCGGCAAAATCGAGATAGCGGTCCCAGTCGTAGGCCGTCACGTCGTGCTTACCCGTGCGGATGTGATAGCCGATCGTGTCGCCGACCGGGCTGTTGGGCGGGGGCATGTCTTCGACGCCCAGCCCGTGTTTCCCGAAGAGTGCGTACACGGGTTGCGCGTGCTTCGCCGAGAGGAACTCGCCGCGCGGGTCGGCCCAGAGGTCCTCCTGCGCGCTCGCCACGTAAACGGGGCGCGGCGCGATGAGGGCGATCAGCATGTGCTGATCCACCGGCAGCGCGTTCTCGTTCTCGTTGTAGTTGCGGAAGTTCGCGCAGAACCAGTGGGGGAAGGCCTTGTTGATCGCCGCCACCGTCTCGCCGAAATGCCGCCGGCTCAGGGCCGCGCCGCCGCAGCCGGAATCGTTCGAGATCACGATGGCAAAGCGCTCGTCCTCCGCTCCGGCCCACAGGGCGGTCTTGCCGAGCCGCGAGTGGCCCAGCAGAGCCACCCGGGAGGCGTCCAGCGCCTTGTCGGTCACGACGTAGTCCATGATGCGGCTCAAGCCCCAGGCCCAGGCCGCGATCGAGCCCCACTCGTCGGGGCCCGGCCGGGTCTGGCCGGCCCGGTAGAACAGCGGGTGCACGCCGTTCTTGAAGCCGTCGTCGAAGTCGGGGTCGATGTCGTTGTAGCAGGCGGTCACCAGCGCGTAGCCTCGCGCCAGGACCTTCTCGAGTTGCCACCGGCTGGCCTCTCCCCCCCGGGAAGCCTCCGTCGCGCGGTTTTCCGTGATGCCCTTTTCCTTGCTGTTCCGGAGCCACGCAGTCGACAGGGGAACGCCCGGGTCCCGGGCGACGGCCTGGTTCCCATCGAAATTGAGTCCGGCAAAAACCGGCACCGGGCCCGGGACGTTGTTCGGGATGTACACCAGCACGTCGATTTTGCCTTCGTCCCCTGCGCCCAGGTGTATCGTGACGAGCTTCCGCGTGGCGGTTCCGGACAGTGCACCGCTCTCCACCGATTTCACCTCGACGCGCATCGCGGGCGGGCGCCCCGGGCTGCGGCCATAAACGTGGGTGCGGAACAGCTCCAGGATTCCTGCGCGGCGCGAGTTGCGCCACTCGTCGGCCGTGGCGACCTTCCCGCCGCCGGCGCGTGCGAGCGGGTCCGGCAGCGTATAGGCCGGCACCTTGCTCTCGTCGTAATTGGCCTGCTGCTGGGCGCCCGCCGCAAGGGCGGCAATCAAACCGATCAGACTCGAGACCAGGATCTTTGCAGGTTTCATGCCCCCAACCTAAACCAGTTGCCGCACAAAAGCCATGGCGGAAATAACCACAAAACCATAGAACCATAAAACCAGGTGGGTCCGGGCTTTCAGCCCGGACGCTGTTTGCGGTCGCTCTAGGTGCGCCCGTCGCCACATAGATCAGATCAGAAGACGTCCGGGCTGAGACTGTCCAACGGTTGTTTGTGCAGTGCGGCAGCTCGACGCCGTTTGGTCGCGGCGTCTCGGCGCCACATAGGTCGAGGTCGCAGCGTCGGTCTCGCAATTCGCCTGGCGCGAGGCGCCGAGCATTTCAGCCGAGGACGAGTGAATGCGGGGAGACGCCGCTCGCCACAAGACAGCCTCTTCAGCCCGGACGCTTTGAGATTTGCCCTATTCACCAGCAGTTACACTCTGCAGTGACCCAAACACTAGCTACACAGGGGGGGACGAAAAAGGATTTCGTGGTATACTTAAAGGTTACACCAACTCATCATAAAGGAGATCCATACCATGCCATTAGTCTCGATGCGGCAGCTGCTCGACGAAGCTGCAAAAGGTGGATACGGCGTCGGCGCCTTCAACGTCAACAACATGGAGCAGATCCAGGCCATCATGGAGGCGGCGCGCGAAACCAAGTCGCCGGTCATCGTCCAGGCGAGCCGCGGAGCGCGCAGCTATTCACAGGACAACTACCTCTATCATCTCATGCTGGCAGCGGCCGAGCTGTACCCGGAAGTTCCGATGGTGCTGCACCTGGACCACGGCAACAGCGCCGAAACGTGCAAGTCGGCGATCGACCTCGGCTTCACCAGCGTCATGATGGACGGTTCGCTCATGCCCGACGGGAAGACCCCGTCGACCTTCGAATACAACGTCGAGGTCACCCGCAAGGTCGTCGCGATGGCACACGCCAAGGGCGTGACCGTCGAAGGGGAAATCGGCGTGCTGGGCGGCATCGAGGACGGCCACGGCGCCGGCGGCAGCGGCCTGGAGCACGTCACCGACCCGGACCAGGCTGCCGAGTTCGTACAGAAGACCGGCGTCGACGCCCTCGCCATCGCCATCGGCACCAGCCACGGCGCCTACAAGTTCACCAAGAAGCCCGACGGCTCCGTGCTGAAAATGGACCGCCTCATCGAAATCCACAACAGGCTCCCGCACGTCCACCTGGTCATGCACGGCTCTTCCAGCGTGCCGAAGGAACTGCAGGACGTCATCAACCAGTACGGCGGCAAGCTGAAGCAGACCTGGGGCGTCCCGATCGAGGAGATCCAGCTCGGCATCAAGAACGGCGTCCGCAAGGTCAACGTCGACACGGACAACCGCCTGGCCATCACGGGCGCGATCCGCAAGGTCTTCGCCGAGACGCCCGAAAAGTTCGATCCGCGCGACTACCTCAAGCCGGCGCGCGAGGCCATGAAGAAGGTGGTTGCCCAGCGCATGACCCAGTTCGGACAGGCCGGCCACTTCGCCGACTACAGCCCGATCCCGCTCGCCGAGATGGCGAAGCGGTACGCCGGGGCAACGGCCGCGAACTAAGAAACAAAAGCCGGAAGCCGGGAGCCAGGCTTCCGGCTTCTGCAGCTTCACGTGCGCTTGAAGGCCAACAGCCCGAGCACGATCACTGCCCCACCGCCCCACCGCCCTCACCAGGGGAGCCAGAAGCCTGGCTTCCGGCTCCCGGCTCCCGGCTTCTGCTTTTTAGGGTCGTCGCGGGATTACCCGGAACAGCCGCACGACGTTGAAGGCCACCAGCCCGAACACGATCACAAGGCCGGGCCACACCCCCCACCAGGGGAGCCGGTCGTACCTGCCGAGGGCTACCAGGATCGTCGCGGCGATTACGGCGAAAAACACCAGGTTGCATCCGGCCGCGAGCGAGAGGAACACGTCCCGCAGCCCGGCCCAGAAAGGCTCCTGCCGTCCCGGCGGCAAGGCGAGAAATGCCGCTTTGTTCGGCAGGTTCACCCACTGAGGGTGCCGCCGGAAAAATGGCACCAGGAGGGTGAACCCGTACATCATGGCCGTGAGGAAGAATGGTATGGCGAGCAGGCCCACGAGCTCGGCCTTCGCCCCCCAGCGGTCCGGGAAGCCGCTCGCCCCGAAGTGCATCGGGATCCGCTCCGGGAGCCGGTTCCAGGTAGCGGCCATGATCGCCACGTCACCCAGCAGCGTCAGGGCCGTGACGGCGTGACACAGGTTCGCCACGGCGTCGACGCGTTCGTCTTTCATGGGTCCTCCGGGGGGAAAGGCGCCGGCCCTATCGCGGCACCTTGATGCCGTGGATGCGGGCGATGGTCAGGCCGTAGGACTTCGCGCGCGTCTCCTCCGGCACGCCGCAGGCGTCGAGCATCTTGTCGAAGCGCCTGATGTTCTCTTCGAAGGCTTCGGGCCCCTCGTCCGTGGCGAACAGGATCTTCTCGAAGGCGGGCATCGCGTCGGCCGGCATGTGCGCCTTGCCGAGATAGGGAGTCCACCAGAGGAATTGCTTCCAGTACCCCGGATCTTCTTCTTTCTTGATCAGGGACGAACCGGACAGATCGAAGAACAGGTTGTTGTTCCGGCGCGTCGCCTCCCCCGCCTCGTCGTACCAGGGATTGCCAAAGTGAGCGGAGTGGATGACGAGCTTAGGGAAACGCGACGCGACGGTGGCGAGAAACGACGGACGCATGCGCGCCATCATGCCGTTGGCCAGGATCCCCGTGTGCGGCGCCACCGGCATCCCGAGTTCCTGTGCGAGTGTCCAGATGGGGTCGTACTTGGGGTCGTCGTAATTCCACTGCCGCGTCGCGAACAGCTCGCCCAACCCCTTGAAACCCATGGAACGGGCCTTCTTGATGTCCGCCGTCACGGTCGCGCTGTCGATGTCGATCGCCGCATACGGGATCACCCGGTCCGGGTGCGCTTTGGCAAAGGCGATGCCGCGCTGCAGGTCCTTCATGCCGATCAGGACGCACCCCATCGCGTTATGCTTGCCGTATACCGAGAGGAAGGATTTCTCCCAATCGTCGGCGGCGCGGTAGTGCGTGTGCGAATCGATGATGAAACCGGGCGTCTTCCCCGGCGTCTGCGCCCACCCGAAGCTCACCACAATCAGAACGCCAGCAATGACAGAGACTCGTCTCATAAGGTCCTCTCCGACGGTGTTGAAGGACCTCGATTGTGGCCTCCGGCGTAACCCGAGTCAAGTGGGTCCGGGCTTCAGAGGCTGTCCAACGGCGAGCCAAAACAAAAACTAGCCCCGGAAGACACGGAAGAACACGGAAAGCTCACATTTGAAATTCCGCGGATTCCGTGCCTTCCGTGGCAGGTTGTTGTATTTATCCGAGCGGCGCGCTACTCCCCTGCGAGTTGCGGGACCGGTTCGCCCGAGGGCAGTGCGCCTTCCTCATAGCTCCATCCGGTCCAGAGACCCAGCATGAAGTAGGCCAGCGCGGCCACCCCCGCCAGGAAGATGGTGTCACCGACAAACCGCATCCAGCGCAGCATCTGCACCCAGGGCTGCTGCAGGAAGTCCGCGCTGCGGGCGAACCAGAGCCCGTGCTCGACGCTGCCCACGCCTGAGCTATACCAATCGGGAGGAGGCTGAGCGCGACCATGAGACCGAGTCCGATGTTGGTCGCCCAGAAGGCGATCGCAATGGGCCGCTCGCGCCAGGCGCGCCCCGCCGTGAGGAGGCGGGCGACGAGCAGGACCAGCCCGAGGGCCAGCAGGCCGTACACACCGAACAGCGCGGTGTGCGCGTGCACCGGGGTCGTGTTCAGGCCCTGCGGGTAAATGCCACCGTCCCACCGTCGGCCATCACCCTCGCGGGGATCGGCGGGGCCTGCCGGTAGACCTCTTTCCCGAAAAAACTCCGGTCCTGATCATGGGCGAGACCGGGGTGGGGAAGGAGCTGGTGGCCCGGCAGATTCACGAGATTTCCGCACGGAGCCAGGAAGCGCTGATCCAGGTCAATTGCGCGGCCCTGCCGGAATCGATCGCCGAGAGCGAGTTATTCGGGCACGTCGCGGGAGCCTTTACCGGGGCGGTGCGGGATCGCACCGGCAAATTCGAGATCGCTCACGGCGGCACGCTGGTGCTCGACGAGATCGGCGAACTCCCGCCGGTGCTGCAGCCGAAGCTGCTGCGTGCGCTTCAACAGGGGGAAATCCAGCGAGTGGGGTCCGACCGGTCGATCCGGGTGGATGTGAGGGTCATTGCGGCGACCAACCGGAACCTTCAAAGCGAGGTGGCCGAAGGACGGTTTCGCCCGGATCTCTACCATAGGCTGGCGGTGTATCCCATTCACGTGCCGCCGCTGCGCGAGCGCCGCGAGGACATACCCCTTCTGGCGGCCCATTTCCTGGACGTTTGGACTGCCCGCGACCTCGGACTGCACAGGAGCAACCTTCACCACCTCGCCGCCCGCCTCGGGCTCAAAACGCCGGGCTGATGCGAGCGTGCCCCGACTTTAGCGCAAAACAAGTGGGTCCGGGCTTCAGCCCGGACGCGGTTGCTATAACCTGCGCCCGTCGCCACGTAGATCAGATCAAAAGACGTCCGGGCTGAAGCCCGAACCCACTTGTTTTTCCTATTTCTCTCAGGAAACTGTACTGGCGGGGTCGGGCTGCCCCGCCCACCGGCCGCTCATGCGAGCTGGTTTGATGCGGAACCAGCGCAGCAGCCCGTGGCGTCCGCGCCTCTCGTATTCGACGGCCATCCATTCTGGCATGTCCGGGAACCGCCCAAAGAGGGCGGGGCGGATCCGTTCGATCTCCGCTGCGTCGGTAACGGCCTGGATACTCCCCTCGCCGGTTACGCTGCGCCACTCGAATACCCCGGTCCGTGCGGAGGTGTCGACCTGGAACGCCACGTCCGGGTTCATCGCGGCCAGCCGGGTCTTTCGTCCCTCCGTTGAAACGACCCATATGAAGCCGTCCAGCCAGACGTAGCCAAGCGGCACGAGGTAGTGTTCGCCGGCGGCGTGGAGCGCAAGCCGGAGAACTCGTTCCGACGCCAGCAACTGCTCGATTTCGGTTTGGGAGAGGTCACGGTGGGCCATGCCTTATTATAGCTCATGGCCCGGGAGGGACCCGCCCGCCGGGACGACCGGGGGCGGGACCTCTCGTTTCCCGGGCGAACTTATTCCAGGGTGGCCGCGGGGGCCCACAAGCGTTCGAGGTAGGGACCGTTGGAGCCCAGCAGCGGCTGCAGGTAGCTGCGGAAGGCGTCGGTGACGCCGTTGCCTTCGGCATTGATGAACTCGTCGGGCATGTAACGGGTCTTGGCCGCCATGTCTTCGAGTTTCGCCAGGTCGTAGCGGACGGCGTAATCGCCCATCCGCAGGATCACGACGGAGCCGTCGACGTTGTGCCAGCAGGCGAAGTGCGCGGCCTTCTCCCCCACTTCGCGCGCCTCGCGCGCGTCGACGTTGGAGCAGACGCCGGGGAAGGAACGCTGCAGGTAGCCGAACGTATCCGACCGGACACGCTTGATCTTGAGCTGCTTCTGCACCACGTCGGCGAGTTCATCGGCCAGGGCGCCGCCGGAGAGCTGGATGTTGCCGTGCGCGTCGACCTGCGGCTCGCGGCCGCCCTTGCTCATCAGGTCGGCGGCCAGCGGGACCTTTTTCCCCTTCTCGTTGCGGCTCGCCCAGACGCCTTCGGACAGGGCGACGATGCAACGCTTGTGTTTGCGGAAGACGCGGTCCACGTCGGCCAGGTACTGGTCGATCGAGAACTGGCGCTCCGGCAAGTAGACCAGGTGCGGGCCGTCATCCTCGTGCTTGCGGGCGAGCGCGGAGGCCGCGGTCAGCCAGCCGGCGTGCCGCCCCATGACCACCCCGATGTAGACGCCGGGGAGGGACAGGTTGTCGGCGTTGACGCCGCTGAAGGCCGAGGAGACAAACAGGGCCGCGGACGGGTAGCCGGGGCAGTGATCGGTGATCGGCAGGTCGTTGTCGACCGTTTTCGGGATGTGGATCGAACGGAGCTCGTACCCCTCGTTGGCCGCGCTTTCGTTCACGATCCGGACGGTGTCGGCCGAGTCGTTGCCGCCGATGTAGAAGAAATAACGAACGTCGTATTTCTTGAACACGTCGTAGATCTTCCCGCAATACTCGGCATCGGGCTTGTCGCGCGTCGACCCGAGGGCGGATGAAGGCGTGTTAGCCACGAGTTCCAGGTTGTGGGTCGTGGCCTCGCTCAGGTCGAGGAACCGTTCCTCGACGATCCCGCGCACGCCGTGCACGGCGCCCCAGACGCGGGTGATCTCCGGGAACTTCCGCATCTCGATGACGGCGCCCACCAGGCTCTGATTGATCACCGCCGTCGGACCGCCCCCCTGCGCGATGACGACCTTCCCCTTGAGTCGACTCATTATTCTCTCCTCCTGCCATGGGTTAAAAGTGCTGTTGCCGTTGCTTTAAAACTTTTTATCATCCACGATTTCGCCCCCGCGCGCAAGGATCGAGGTATCATCCTCTGCGATTCAGACACTGGGGATCCTGCAAGCTTCCTGGAACGCGGATTCTCGCGGATTTACGTTGTAGCTTAGGGCTCGCGCCAAAATATGAACTTAACCCTAAGTTTGCTCTGATCCGTGTGCAAAGCTCGACGGGGCGCTCTGGATGTGGTTCTCCGGGGTGGGGTGGCGGCAAACGCTCTCGTGCCAGGCCGGACCCGCACTCCAAGCTCCAGTGCGCTTGCCGCCACCCCACCCCGGAGAACCACCCGGCGCTTTGCGCCGGCCGCTGTGCGGCATCCAGGGCGCCCCGTCGAGCTTTGCCAGCGTTCGTCCGCGTCCGAGGGATTTTGAGTCGCCTGCGCACTGTCTGAACCGCAGGTATCATCCTGTATCATCCTCGGGGAGGAACAACGATGCAGAAACGCAAGCTGGGCGGCGAACTTGGTCGTGTCGGCCCTCGGATTGGGCTGCATGGGGATGTCGGAGTTCTACGGGACCGGCGACGAGGCGGAATCGCTCCGCACGATCCACCGCGCGCTCGATCTCGGTGTCGATTTCCTGGACACCGCCGACATGTACGGCAGCGGCCGCAACGAGGAGCTGGTCGGGCGCGCCCTGCGCGGCCGCCGCGCGCAGGTAGTGCTGGCGACGAAATTCGGCAACGTGCGCGGCCCCAACGGCGAGTTCCTCGGCATCAGCGGCACCCCGGATTACGTGCGCCGAGCCTGCGACGCGAGCCTCCGGCGCCTCGGGGTAGAGACGATCGACTTGTACTATCAGCACCGCGTTGACCCGGCCACGCCCATAGAGGACACAGTCGGCGCCATGGCGGAGCTCGTGCGCGCCGGCAAGGTCCGGTATCTCGGCCTGTCCGAGGCCGCGCCGGCCACCCTGCGCCGGGCTTGTGCCGTTTATCCGATCGCGGCGCTGCAGACGGAGTACTCGCTCTGGAGCCGCGATCCCGAGGCGGAGATCCTCGCGGCCTGCCGGACCCTGGGCGTCGGCTTCGTGGCGTACAGCCCGCTCGGCCGCGGTTTCCTGACGGGCCGCTTTGCCCGACCCGAGGACCTGCCCGAAGACGACTGGCGCCGTCACCACCCGCGCTTCGAGGGGGAGAACTTCCGGCGGAACCTGCGGCTCGCCGACACGGTCCGGCGGATGGCGCACGGGAAGGGGCGCACGCCGGCCCAGCTCGCGCTCGCCTGGGTCCTCTCCCGGGGCGAAGACGTCGTTCCGATTCCCGGGACCAAGCGCGTGCGTTACCTGGAAGAAAACCTGGGTGCACTCGACGTCCAGCTGGACGACGGCGACCTGCGGGGTCTGGAAGACGCCTTCCCGCCCGGCGCCGCCTCCGGCGAGCGCTACCACCCCCAGGGCATGCAGAGCCTCAACCGCTAGTTGCCCAGGGGGCCGCAGCGGGCCGCCGCGACCCACGGGCACAACGTGGACTTGGAGTTACAGCCGGAGACTGATACAATCTATCCCGTTCCGCGAACCTCGTGCCGGCACTGGAACCGGGGGAGCGAATTTTAACACCATCATGGGGCTGAGTGTGCGACTTGGCTCAAATGGAGTCAGGGAGCACACCGTAGTGAATTTCGATCAATTCTCCTTCAACCCGCAGATCTCGGCAGCCATCAGCGCCATCGGCTTTTCCAAGCCGACTCCGATTCAGAAAGAGGCCATCCCGGTGGTGCTTCAAGGGCGTGATTGCCTGGGGTTGGCGCAGACCGGCACCGGTAAGACGGCGGCCTACGTCTTACCGACATTGCAGCGGCTGAGCAAGGGCCCCTCGGGCCGTGTGCGCGCCCTGGTCGTGGCCCCCACGCGCGAGCTGGCGCAGCAGATCCACCAGGCGATCTCCGACCTCGGCCGGGGCAGCCGCGTGCGCAGCGCGGCCATCTACGGGGGTGTGAGCAAGCGTGGTCAACTCGGCGCGCTGCGCCGTGGAGTCGACATCGTGGTGGCCTGCCCCGGCCGCCTGCTTGACCACGTCGACTGCGGCGACCTCGACCTGTCCTCGGTGGAGATCCTGGTGATCGACGAGGCCGACCGGATGTGTGACATGGGTTTCCTGCCGGACATCCGGCGCATCCTGCTGAACCTGCCTGCGCGGCGCCAGACCCTGCTGTTTTCGGCCACGATGCCCGCGGACATCCGCCTCTTGGCCGGCAACATCCTCAAGGACCCGGTCCACGTCCAGATCGGGCACATGGCGCCGGTCGAGACGGTCTCGCACGCGCTGTATCCCGTGTCGGAGGCCCTGAAGCCGAAACTGCTCCTCGAGGTGCTGAGCCGGACGCCGGCAGGACGTGTCCTGGTCTTCACACGGACGAAACGCCGGGCGCACAACCTTGCGGCCAACCTCGCCAAGAGCGGCTACCGCGTCTCCGCGCTGCAGGGGAACATGACGCAGAACCGCCGGCAGGCGGCCATCGACGGGTTCCGCGACGGGCGATTCGATATCCTGGTCGCCACCGACGTCGCCGCCCGAGGCATCGACGTGTCGGAAATATCCCACGTGATCAACTTCGACATGCCCGACACCGCCGACGCGTACACACACCGGATCGGGCGCACGGGGCGCGCCCACCACACCGGCGAGGCGTTCACCTTCACCGCCCAGACGGACGAGGGGATCGTGCGGCAGATCGAGAAGGTCCTGGGCGCGAACATCGAGCGGCGGCACCTGCCCGGCTTCGCGCCTGCGGGGCCCCTCCCGCAGGTGTCCCTACCGACCGAGTCCCAACCCCGGCGGCGCCACTTCCAGTTGAGCGTTTCCGCTCGGCGCCGGCGGGCGCGTCGAACATAGCAGAGGAGAACACCATGGCTACAAAAAGACCGTCGTTCCTGAAGCGGCAGAAAGAGCAAAAACGAGCCGCGCGAGCCCTCGAGAAACGCGAAGCGCGCCGCGCGCGCAAGCAGGACAAACCCGGCACCCCCAACCCCGAGGAAACGGAAGTATTCGACCCGGGTACCGCCGACTCCACACCCCCCGAGTGAAGTTCCGGAAAGTGGGCGGGGGCGGCCCGCCCCCGCCTTGCTGAACGTTTCGCAAACCCTACGAGAGTCTATGAGTCCCTGGAGTGAGGTAAGCCCTCGTCTCGTCGGTGAGCGAAAGTCCGAGCCGCGTTGTGCGGCGGCTGAACTGGTCATCCCATCCCTTAAAGCTGTTGCCTGACGTATTGTTGGGGCAGAACGCGGATATCCGCGGATTTCACCGATTCAAGCCGATCTACCGGGCGCGGCCTGTCACCAGGTCAGTATCTGCGTGTATCCGCGCAAACCTGCGTTCTGGAAACGCATCGGCTACCCGCTGGAACTCCCAGCGTTTCCCCTTGTCGCCCCTACGGGTTCGTCGGGTCGAGCCTCTTAAGCTTTTCGAAATTGGAAAAGGCGGTTTCGATGGCTTCAAGAGAAGTATCATCTCCACTTACTGCTTCGATCCTCTCCAGTTTCGCGTTCACCTTGGTCAGTTCGGCCCCAAGAGAGTGAATGCCTTTCGCTAACTTCTCGATAGCTCTGCAAATCCCGAAGAGGCAGCCAATCGCGCAGATTGCCATCACAAATAAAACGGTTATCTGCCAGGTGGACATTCCGGTCCTCACAGCTTATGAATCAATGCGGCATGGTCGCGCCTTGTGTCCCTTTATCATTTCGGCTCGTTTACCTGGTTTAGATCACTTTATTTGGCTCGGCGCCTTGCTGCCTTTTCCGGGGGGGCTTGTCGGAGCCCGAAATGCTATCGTAATTGCGGAAGCCGGGATCTAATCGATCTGACGGCGAATCACACGAGGGTGACCAGCGTGAAGAAAAGCGTTTTGTTTCTGTGTACCGGGAACTCCTGCCGCAGCCAGATGGCTGAAGGCCTCCTGCGACATCTGGCGGGCGACCGTTACGATGTCGCGAGCGCCGGGACGCAGCCCGGCAACCTGAATCCCGAAGCCGTGGAAATCATGCGGGAAATAGGTGTGGATATTTCGGGGCACCGCTCGAAGTCCGTCGAGGAGTTCCTTGATCGTGAGTTCGATCATGTGATCACGGTGTGCGATCATGCCCGGGCTTCATGCCCCATCTTTCCCGCGAGCGTGACCAATCTGCATTGGAGCCTGGAGGATCCTGCTGCCGCAAGCGGTTCGCCCGAGCACAGGCAGACCGTATTTCGCCGCGTGCGTGACGAAATTGCCAGCCGGCTCCGCGAATTCCTGATCAACCCGGCGGGGGACCCTTCCTGACCGATCCGTGCCCCACCCGGGAGCGGGTGAGCGCAGTCACTAATGAGGAATGATCAGTTGCGCAGAATGCTGGCTGTCACAAATGCCCTGGCAGACAAAGGCCGCGTGCGGACTGTCACGCCCTCCACAGGGTGCCTGGCCTCCTGAAACAGTTCCGTCAGAACAACTCGAGAATGTGATCGAACGTGTAGTAGAGGCCGACGGCAATAAAAACCGCTCCAGTGGCACGCCGCGCCCATCGCTCGATTTCGCCGAGCCTGTTCAGCGCGGCGCTTAGTGACTGGGCCCCGGCAGCCAGCCCGATCGCAAACAGCGCCACCGGCAGTCCGGTCCCGATGCCGTACAGGACCGGCAGGACGATCCGGGAATCCGCCTTCAGCGAGAGGGGTATCAGGCTCCCGAAAGAAAAGCGCCGCCGATACCGGGCAGAACGTCAGCGCAAAGATCATGCCCAGCAGTCCCGCCCCCCAGGTTCCCCAGTGTTGGGCGCGATCCTGCAAAGAACTGCTCACCAGGGAAGTGCTGAAATTGAAGCGGAGCAAGTCGAGCAGGAACATGCCGACCAGTATCAGGATCGGTCCGATCAGACGGTTCATCCAATACTGGAGACGCCATCGAGACCTGTGGGATCGACAGCACGCTGCCGACGAGCAGCGCTCCCAGCGCCGCATAGGTCAGGGTTCGGCCGACCGTGTACAGCATCCCCGTCCAGAAAACCCGGGCCGGCGATGCGACGTCGCGACTTATAAAGGAAATCGCGACGAGATTCGTGGCCAGCGGGCACGGGCTGATCGAGGTCAGGATGCCCAGCCAGGCAGCGGTCGCCGCCGGAAGGAGAGGAAGGCTCCACTACTTCTTCTCCAGGTAGCCGCGGACTCCGTGCTGAACATACCGCAAGGAACGCGTCGTGATCGCCCGTCAGTTCCCAGACCCGGGTCAGGTTGGTCCACTCCACCTGCTTGCCGTCTTTCATGCGGACCAGGACGAGCGACTTGGTGACCAGCTTGTAGTCCTGCATGAAATGCTGGTTTTCAGGAGTCTCGACGTTGACGAGCCGGAACTCCAGCTTGCCGTCCGCCAGTTCCCGCGCAAATCCCGTGTCGATCGCCTCCCTCGAATACGCCTCGATGCGCCGGCACGTCGGGCAGCGGTAGTTCGTGTGGAAATAGTAGGCGACGATCTTGTCGGCTTGCGCTTTGGGCGCGGGTGCCGCTGCCTGGGATCCCCTCCTGCGCAGCCACGGGATCCGGGGTGGTCCACCGCCGTGATTCCTTGACGGCGAGAAAAACAACGCTCACAAGAACAAAGGCAAGAAGTGCTGTTTTGATGATGGATTTTGAGCTCATTGGAGCATTCCTCAGAAATCGATACGGATCGTTCCGTGTTCAAGCTGGTTCATGTCGCAGCCCGCTCAGGCGGACAGCGCAATATCCAGCAATAGCCTGCTGATGGAGAGGCGATAGCACGTTTCGTGCTCTTCGCACGTCACGCATCGACGCCATGCTTTTTCGTCGACCGAAACCGAGCGGTCCGTAGGCATCATCCCCGGACGCTCAACCCGATAGCTGAGCACCTTGCCGGCCACCGTGACATTGTCGGGGTGCCTGATCACAGGCGGGAACATCTTTCCATAGCAATCCTTTTCTGCGTTTGCCATGGTCTATCCTCCGGTGCCGGCTGCTCAGGTTGCGGTTTTGTACGACCGTACGCTCAACCCTTCGCGGCCATGGCGTTTGTCAGCCACGTGGTAACCTCTGCCGCCGTGGGGATGCGTCCCGCGCATACAACCTTCTCGTCGATCACGAGACCCGGGCGTGGCCAGAATCTGGTACTTACGAATTTGCGGGAAATCCGTGACCTTGGCGATCTCGGCTTCGGCGCCCAAGTCGGTCACGGCTTTCCGGGCAATATCCGCGACCTTGACGCAGTTCGAGCAACCCGGACCGAGCACTTTGATCGAAATCATTTCATCCTCCCAGAAAATCAGTTCTTCAGCTTGGCGTACAAGCCCTCGAGCCTGGCGTGATAAGCCGCCTTGATATTTCCTTCCTCTTCCCCCAGCGGCTTAACCGGGATCAGATCCATTACTTCTTCAGCCGTCAGGCCCGATCCAAACAGGGTTCTTTCAGCGCCGGCCACCATCTCGGAGGTACCGGTTTGCGCCTCCTCGCGCGACAGCCCGAAGGATTCGGCAATTGCCTGCAGCTCGCGGAGCTGAAACCAGAGGTAGGTGGGGCCCATGGCTGTGAGAATGGCGTACGCTTCCAGCTTGCCTTCATCCACCTCCGGGCACTTGCCCAGGGGCCTCAGCAAAGCGGATATCTCCGCTCTTTTCGCTTCGGCCCAATCCGCTCGAGAAGGAAACAGGATTGAATCCCTCGCCGATGATGGACGGGGCGTTGGGGATCATGCGGACTATGCGGCCGAAGCCGCCCAGCATGCCGGCGAGTTTGGCAGCCGTCAGCTTCGGAGCCAGGGAGATCAGGATCGCATCCGGTTTCAGGCAATCCTTGATTTCGCCCAGGCAGCCCCCCAGTGCCGGCGGATGCAGTGCCGCGAAAACCAGATCCTGCCCTGCCGCCGCTTTGTTGTCGTTGTGGGCAATCTGGATCTCCGGGTACTTCGCCTTCAGCCGCTCCAGGACATCCAGGCTGATGTCGCTGACGACGACGTTCGCCGGCATTTGCCCGGCTTTCTTCAACCCGCCCAGGATGATGTGCGCTACCCTTCCCCCGCCGATGAAACCAACGCTCTTCGCTGTCATGGATTTCTCCTTGCAGGTAGTGCCGCATTGCCGGCCTCGCCGGCTCCAGCAATGATGTCGATTTGAGGTTCGACGACGATTTCCGACTTGATCGAATTCGCGACCAGGCTGTACTTCACCGCGCTTTCGAGCGCCCGCTGCACGCGCTTCCGTGTCTCTTCCGATTGGGCCGCAGCCGCGCGCACAACGATTCGGGGAGCGAGGGCGACCTTGGTGAAGATCTCCGTCCGGTCCAGCTCGATTCGCTTGGTGCCTTCCGCGGCGCACTCATAGGAGACGAGGTCCAGCTTGAACCGCTCGGTCGCCCAGATGAACATCATCATGACGCAGGTGTTGACCGCTGCCACAAAGGCGTCTTCCGGGGTGAGGACCCCGGCATGCCCATGAGCGTCGGGAGGGGCCGAGAAATCCATCTCGGGACCATTTCCCATCCGGATATGCCCCCAGTGTTCGCCTTTCCAGTGAACGGTCGTGCGGTAAAGAGCCGTGCGGGTCATTCTCCCTCCGCGCTGTAGGAGGCATAGGCACGGCCGAGCGCCAGCTTCCAGAAGGCCTCGGCGCCCTCGGGCACCTGGTTGTAGAGCCGCACGGTCTCGAGCAACTCCGCGGCCGTTTCGTCACTGGCAGGTTTGGCAGCTTCGCGGAACATTTCGAGGATTAGAGGCAATGCCAGGACCTCGACTTGGCGCCCATCGATCTCGAGGACTTTGACGGGCACTCCTGAACCGCAGGAGCAGGTGGCGGTCGGTTTTTCGTTCGCCGGCGCGGCATCCGCGGCCTGTCCTTGCGTCCTGTCCCAAGGGATTCCGAGCAGCCGGTCGACCTGGCCCGCAATCTCAGCGGCAACGGCGTTTACGGCGTCCATGCCGGCCGCGTTCAGATCGGCGCGCCGTCCCGAGTTGTCCCGCCGCGGTCGGACACAGATCGTTTACCACGATGGAGGCGGCCGGTCTTGCGCTGTACATTTCGGTGCCCCGGGCGGCGCATCGCTTTTCACAACCGTCGATCGCTATGGTCGGGTAAAACCGGGCGAACGCTCGATCCCCCTCGCCCCCTGCGAGAAACAGCGGGAGGCATATGGTGACGGTGGCGTCCGGGCGCAGGGACTCCAGGACCTTGAGGGTTGCGAGCCGGGTGACGGTGCCTTCGGCCATTTCTTCGCCCGAACACGACACGAGACCCACTTTCCGTTTGGGCAGTTCAGGCATTATCCTCCTCCGCCGCGACCCGGTCCGCCAGGTCGGACACTTCCTCTGCCAGGACGTTTGCGAGCTTATGCCCGGCCTCGTTCAACTCGGCGATCCCGGCCGGTTTCAGGTGCCGGTTCCTTCGATAGACGTCGAGCACCTGCAGGGCGCGCGCCACGGTCCCGCCCGACTCGGCGACGACCTTGGCGGCGCAGGCAAGCTTGCACCCGTCTATGGTTATCGCCGGAGACGTGTTAATCGCGTCGCGCACCGCTTCGTCCCCAAGAACCACGAGCGCAAGCGGCACAAGCCGGGTGCTGCCGGGACGGAGGTCTTCGGTAACGATGTGCGCGCTTTCGCGCGCCACGGTCCCGTAGGTCTTGCCGATGCCGCTGCAGGGCACGATCAGGGTCTTGTGTGTCATTTCTTCAACTCCGCCTCGGCCTGCCGCTTTACCAGTTCGAGGTAGTCCTGGGGATCGAGCAACCCCTGCCTGTTGAACTCCCCGTCGCTCAACTCGAGAACCACCATCCAACCCTTTCCATACGGGTCCTGGTTGATGACCTCCGGGCTATCCTCGAGCAGCGGATTGACCTCGGCAATCTTTCCCGGGACCGGTGTCGGCAGCCCGACGTTCACCTTGACGGTTTCGATGCTCCCGAACTCGTCTCCGATATTGACCGCGGTGCCGGCGGGATAGACGTTGGCGAAGGCGATGTCGCCGTTCACCTGTTGGGCGAAATCGGAGAGGCCCAGACGCGCGCGCGCGCCTTCCACGGCCACCCAGATGCCCGCATCGCTGAACAGGAGTGTCTCGGGAACCCTGAATTTGAATTTGTCAACGGTGACTTCCAGCATGCTTGCAGCCTTTCGTCGTCAACCGGCCCGAGTTTCAGGCGGGATTACCTTGAAGTTGCGCATCGTCGGGAAGAGCAGCAGCAGGATCCCGCCGTTTCCAGCCGGCAGGTTCCGGCGGCAACGGCCTCGCGGAAACGCGCGACGTCGGCCCGCATTAGCTCATCCTGCGGGCAGCAACGGTCCAGGAGTTCATAGAGCGCCTCGAGATAGGGACTGTCTGTCGCGGAAGCGAGCGCATAAACCATCCGCGTCCCTCTCCGTTCATCCGTGACCAATCCGCCATGTCTCAATGCGGCCAGGTGTCGTGAAACGCTTGGTTGCGGGATCCGGAGTACGGTTTGGAGATCGCACACGCAGATTCCACCGAGGCGAAGCAGATTTAGGAGACGCAGGCGCGTAGGATCCGCGGCGGCTTTCAGCATCTCGTCCAATCGACCTGATCGCATGGTTGTTCCTCCTCCATTTGCCTAGCAGGATATTCAAATGTACAGCTGATAGGTGGATTGGCGCAACAGCTATCTATCGCAATTATTCGTATATACAGATACAACATTAATGATGGAAAAAGAGCCGGTCCCTGGTCGGAAACCCTTCCCTCATGATGGGAGGCGGTCCGGCCTTGATGTATGCGGCGCAAGCGCAGGATGCGATTAAACAATTCCAGCCCCAGCCCGCCTACCGCTTACCCCACCTCTTGACTGCAACCGTCAAACCGGTTATAAGAATGTCGTCCCATGAGGTAACACAGTGAAGGATACGGCCGAATTCTTTGGGGTTCTCGCCGACGAGGCCCGGCTCAAGATGCTCTGGCTCCTGTTCAATCACCGCGAGCTCTGCGTCTGCGATTTCATGGAAGTGCTTGGCATCACCCAGTCGAAGGCTTCCCGGCACCTCAGGATCCTGTATCGGGCAGGCCTCGTCACCGACCGGCGCGATGGGTTGTGGGTCTACTATGCGCTTCGTCCACTGGAGCCGGGATTGGAAAAGGCCCTGCTGGCCGAGTTGTGCGAGCACCTGGCCGACCGGCCCGCAGCCGTGCAGCTGCTCGCAAAATTGTCGGCTTGGCGTGGCCGCGACGGGGCGGAGCTGCATCGCACCCGAAGACCGGCGTGTGGCCCCGAGTCGGGCGAGCGCGTGCTGCCCGACTGAATTGTCCGGGCGGTGAGGGTCTGCGAGAACTGCTGGTGTTTCTGTATAACGAATGTTGTTCAAGAAAAGGCGAGAACGTTTTTCGAGTCGGAAAACCGACGGCGTGCTGCTGAATCTGCGTCCAGGTCAGTGGGAGAGCACTTGATATGAGTCGAGCAACTGTTGAGGTCGCAGCGAAGCGGCTGAGTGTCTTCGAAAGATACCTGAGCCTGTGGGTCGGAGCCTGCATGATTGTCGGCGTCATCCTCGGCAAGCTCGTGCCGGCTTCTATCGACAGTTTGAGACGGATGGAATTCGGCAGCGGCAGCCAGATCAACATTCCGATCGCCGTCCTGATCTGGCTGATGATCATACCCATGATGATGAAGGTCGACTTTGCTTCGATCCGCAATGTCGGGAAGCGGCCGCGGGGGCTGTTGGTGACCCTGTTCGTCAACTGGCTGGTGAAGCCATTTTCCATGGCGCTGATCGCGTGGGTCTTTTTCCGATTGGTCTTTTCCCTCTGGATTTCGCCGGCAGAGGCGGATCAGTACATTGCCGGCTGCATTATTCTGGCCGCCGCACCCTGCACCGCGATGGTGTTCGTCTGGAGCTACCTCACGGACGGGGATCCCGCCTACACGCTGGTGCAGGTTTCGGTGAACGACCTGATCATGCTGGTCCTGTTCGCGCCGATCGTGCGGTTCCTGGTGAGCGGCGCCTCGTCACTCGAAGTGCCGTTCCGCGTCCTTCTCTATGCTGTGGCGATCTTCATCGTCGATCCCCCTGACCGTCGGCGTGATTCTGCGGGGCTGGTTCATCCACAGAAAGGGATCGGAATGGTTTGAGCAGACGCTGCTGCCGCGCTTTGCGCCGGTCAGCATGACGGCGCTGCTGGCGACTCTTGTGTTGATTTTCGCGTTCCAGGCCGACAACATCACGCAGAAATACCTGCATGTCCTGCTTATCGCGGTGCCGATTCTCATCCAGGTCTACTTCAATTCGTCGCTGACCTACGGCCTGATGCGGCTGTTCAAGGTTCCCTACTCGGTTGCCGCCCCGGGCGCGCTCATCGGCGCGAGCAACTTCTTCGAGCTGGCGGTAGCCACCGCCATCGCCCTTTTCGGACCCGGCTCGGGAGCGGCTCTGGCCACAGTCGTCGGCGTCCTCATCGAAGTGCCCGTGATGCTGTCGGTCTGCTCGGTCTGCAACCGCACGCGCCACTGGTTCAGGGTTGTGCCGGCCGAAAGTTAACCAGCGGCTGGCGGCGCACATCAGTGTCTGCTCGGAGAAGCGATGAAAAGCCTCGAAGGGGCTCGGCCATCCAGATCCCTGCGGTGCCAGATGGTCGGGCCCAAACGGGCGCCCGGATCGTGCCCAGCAGCAAGGAGCGATCAACATGGTCTCGATTTCGCGGGCGGTTTCCTCATCGGTCTGAGGAGCCGCAAACACCGTGAGACAGAAGGTGATGATCAGCGATACTGCTTTATGGCGTGCGTTGTTGTCCCCATTCAGAACTACCCTGATCCCTTACTCGGCGCGCAGAGTAGATACGGGACTCGCCAGTGATGCCTTCCGGCCGGTTATCGTCCCAACAACCAGACCGATTGCGGCGGAACTGGCCACCGCAAGCACAATCGTTTCGGATGCCAATATCGCCTGCCAGCCGGCGAAATGGGGCACGACAAGCGTTGCGACGATCCCGACGAGCACGCCGACAACGCCACCCGAAAGACCCAGCATCACGGCCTCGACCAGGAACTGGAACAGAATGTCCCCGCGTCAGGCGCCAAGCGCGCGACGCAGGCCGATCTCTCCCACTCTCTCCCGTACGGACATCAGCATGACGGCCAGGCCAACTCCTCCCACCGCTAGAGAAACCAATGCCACCCCGACTGTCGGCGATGTGAACAGGTGCCGAACGGGTGCGTGTTGACAGTAAAATGGCGGAGCCTTAGAATGCACCTCAGTAGGACGCATGTTGCCATTCCGCATGCGCCGGGTCCTGGAGGATGCTCCTTCAGGAGGAATCCGCGGTTGGTCGGGCCGCCATCCGGAGAATCATAGAGTGCCCTAAGGGGTCGGTTGCACCATCTGAATACCGGCGCCGGGCAGATGCTCGAAAATGGTTTCTTCGGTTGGCTCGCCAGGCGGGTTCGCGGCGCGGTGCGATGTAACGGGATATCCATTTTGCTTCGCTCCTCTCCACCCCTACCTCATATCCCCTGAACGCTGCAGAGCGATCCCTCGCAGCTACTCTGCACCTCGAAACCCAGCAGCCGATCCTCCATTGCTATCAGAAAAACTGCCCAGGCACATCCCCTCCTCCCGTTTACGCGGTCGGAGTGCAACGGAAAAGAGGTCGTCATGCCATTGGACAAAATCGTAGTGTTCGCTCTGGCGATCTTATTCTTTGGAGGCATGATCTATCTGGCCGTGAAGAGCCGTTCGAAAACCAATTGACTGCAATCTGAGAGCGGCGCTTCACGCGACAAAGCAGCCTGCGTGGAGCGGGTGATGGGCATTGCATGTTACCCCATGGGTAGCCTTCTCTGTCCCTATGGGCAGATCACGCAATTAACACTCAACTCCGGCTTGCCAGATTGCGTCCCGATTGCCGCATCTTTCCCACGGGAATCGTAAGATCGATCTGGCGATGGAGTTCGCCATAACCGGCCGCCCAAGCGCCTGATAACTCCTACTCCGAGGCAGACGGCGGGTAGGAACTTAGTGCGAAGGATTTTGAGAGACCCCGCCCGACGTAAACCTAGGGTGGGGTTTTTGTTTTTGCGCGGGGAGGACGGCGAATGCAGGAAGCTGCACCCATAACGGCTCGAGCCGGAAGAACAGCATCGAACATCGCACTGCCCGGTAGACCGGATTGAAGCGATCGAAACAAGGTACGAGATTTCCGCTGTCCGGCCTCATCTGGACGTCTGCAAAGCGATTCATCAGAGGGACGCCATAGATGTCGGTGTCTTCGGGCGCTTCCCGCTCCGGAAGAGGCTATTCAGTGGATTCGCAAGGCGGGAGCGATCGGCGTTTGCGGGAACCACGACTTCGCCATGGCCACCGGCGCCGACTGCCGTAGTTCGCCGGTCTCCTATGCCCTCTCGGTCGCTACGCGCGAGCATTTCAGGCCTCTGCTCATCTTGGAGTGCCCGGTGAAGCCCACAACCAGGAGATCGAAGTCCCCCTCCCGGGCGAATTCGACGATGGCCTTTACCTCGTGTGCCGGAGGGCGCTCCCGGTTTTTGTGCCATGCGGGCCGACTCCGGGAGTATATTGGAAGCATGACAGTCGATAATATCCAAAGCGACGCGGCGGGCTCGTGATCAGCAATCCCGAAGTGCTGGGGGGAAAGCCGGTATTGATCGCGGAACCAGGCTGCCGGTTTCCACCCTCTTCGAATACCTGGCGGACGGATTGTCCATCGATTACTTCCTCGAGAGTTTTCCCTCGGTTACCCGGGAACAGGCCGTTGGCGTGCTTCTATATGGCCAGCGCCGCATCGAGGAAGAACTCGCCGCATGAAGATACTGCTTGATGATGTCCCGATCAGGTGCGCAACGCCTTGCCGGGGCATGAGGTCCACTCCGCGACCGATCCGCAATGGCGCGGCCTGAGCAACGGCGAGTTGCTGCGACTTGCTGAAGAGCAGGGTTTCGACCTGTTCATCGTCGCGGACAAAAACATGCGTTACCAGCAGGATCTGTCCAGCCGGCGGATAGCCGTTCTGGAACTCGGACCAACCACCGGCCCACTGCGCAAACTCCGAGCACATCAGAGTCGAGTCGAACGGATCGCTCCCGGTGCATACCTCGAGTTGACGGCGCCGTCTTCATCTCCACGCAGTAGATAACTCATTAGGGCAGAAGAGCCGGGCGCTGCGACGTCACCGGAAGAAGCGCCAACATCGTACCGGCAAGCTCCCGCGCCACTGACTCGACCCGGCCTAGTAGGATGTGACTTGTCCTTTTCGCCTCTTTGCGCCGCCCGTCGGCCCCACCGAGACAACGAACATGGATCCTGATCGGCTCAGCACCCCGACCTGGAAACCATATGTGCCGTTTGTGTAGGTTTGGCCGGGACTGAATTGCGCATTGGACAGCGCATATCCCTGACCCGTGGTGCAGCTATAGTCACCGGGGGTCGAATCGATCGGCACGGCCCAACCCGACTGGCTATTGAAAAAGCACGTCCCTCCGATAGGTGCCCTGTTGCCCAGGAAATCGTGAATGATGACGCCTTCGTTCGGAATCCCGTTGTCATATTGCGAAATGGAACCCAATCCACTCACCCGGGCCTCCACCGTAAAGTAATGTGCCGATCCGCCGGTGCAGGGCAGCCCCGTGAGGCATATTTTCAGAATCTTCGGCGCCGAGCTCAACGGGAGAGAGTCGGCTTCAAGGGCGACAGTGACCGACGAACTTGAATCGGTGGTCACTTCGTTCACGTTCGGTATCCAGCCCAGGTAATCCTTGTGGGGGGCGATGAAGCCGTCTCCAGGCTCCGTGCAGTACACATCGCGAAAGCCGCTGCTGTTTGCCGAGTAGTAACTAGCACACTTGGCATACGCGGCCGAGGCCCTCGAGCTCATCATGTCCCAGGGGCTGTCGTAAGCGTAGTAGACCCAGCCGGAGTGCGGCAAACCGATGCTGTGCCCCATTTCGTGGACGTAGACACCGGTTTCCTGTCCCCACGGGGGTTCCCAGGTGGCTCCGTACACCCTGGCGTCAACGGGGCTGTAATACCCGCCCCCCCAGGCGCAGCAGTCCAGGTCATTGCTCAGGACAAAGTTGATGCTGTCGTAATTGGTGAAGTTGATCCCCTCTGCCCTTCCAACGGCAGTCCCGTCATCACCAATGGCGCCCACATCGGCACAGGCGGTGGACCAGCCGCACGGGGCGTAGTGGCTCTTCGGGTGCGGCAGCGTCAGCCACCCGCCGGGGGCTCCGACTCCGCCGGCCCCGCCTACGTCGCCCAGCCAGGAGAATTGGTTCCACGACGTTTTCTTGAAGAAGGCATTGATTGTCGCGGGAAACGCCTCGCCGGGGGGTGGGGTGTCGGGGTTGGTCAGGCCGGTATAGAAGGTTGGCGGATGGGGTACGTCGGCATCGTCCGAGAATTTGAGCAGGAGGAAAATGACTTTCCTGATTCCGGAAACGCCGGCAGCCAGGGGCTCGCCCCGCTCAGCCGGGCTCGGGGCGATGGACTCGATGATCATCGCCTGCGGACCTGAAGCCGGCGCGGCCGATCCCTGGTCCTGCACCATCCGCCCGGAGACAACCACGCGCTTGGAGAAGTAATAGGCGGCGAGGCCTTCCTGGCCCGCGAGCTGAAGGGGAACCCTCGTCCCGTCCGACAATGCCAGATTGTAGATCGCTTTGGCGCCGGAACCGAGTGTCGGGTGTGGGTCGCCCCAGATCACATTCAAGGTCCCTTCCAGTGTGGTGACCGCCTGCTGAACAGGTGCAGGGGCCTGGGCCACGGCCGGCCATGCGATGAGAAGCAGAACAACAAGGGATGTCGCGGTCGATCCGATACCGGTTCTCATTTCTGTTCCTGTTTCTGTTCCATTCCGCACGAGAGTGTCTGATCAGTGCACCGCATCCTTCATGGGCGCGGGCTCAGTTCACCGTTGCCTTTATTGCGACGGTGACCCGCTTGGCGACGCCTCCCGCGGTGACCATCACGAAGTTCAGCCTGTCATCGAGGTTGAGCACCCCTTGAGCGGCAACGACGCTGCTGCTGGTGGCGCCTGAAGGTGAACAGGTCAGATTACCGACCAGGATGTCGGCAACGGCGCCACTATCGCGCTGAAGGTTTATGACAGGCGATCCCGCGTCGGAGAAGCAGGTCACCGAATTGATGGTCATGGCGCCTGTGAGGTTGACGAAAATCGTGCGCTGATCGTCGGAATCGGTCAGGACGCTGCAGCTGTCGCAACCGGCCAGATAGGTGACAGACCGGATGCGCGCCGCAAGGCTCGAAGTCAGGCTGCTGCCGTCCGGGAAAACGATCCCGTTGCCCGTGCCCGTGACCTTGACATTACCGGCGACCTCGAGCCGTTGCGTCGGATTCATGGTCCCGATACCGACTCTCCCGCTGGTATCGACCGTCATCCTGGTGTTCTTGTTTGTGTAGATGCGGAACGGATGATTGCTGGTGGTCCCGAAATAACCTCCGTCCATTGCTATGGACTGCATCTCCTGCGTCACGCTTCCGGCGACCAAGGCCAGACGGGACCGGCTGAGATCGGCGGTGTCCGCCGCATTCGTCAGCTGCAGGTAGGTCGATGCGTTCTGGTCTTTTCTGATCTCGAGGAGCCGCGACGGGGTGGTCGTGCCGATGCCGACGTTGCCGGAGGACTCGAACAAGACCGAATCTCCGAGATCCGACGCGCTGACGAATTTTGCGATCCGCCCGGTTGTGCCCAGTGATGCAAGCACGGGGGTGACCGCGCCGACGGTCGAAAGAACCCGCGTGACCTTGCCGGCCGTGTTCCCGGAGCCCGTTTTCCCGCGCAATTCTATTCCGGCCGGTGCCTCGTTGGAGGAGCTGTCTGAAACCAGAACCGGGTACCCGCTATCCATCTTCAGGATCGTCCCGTCGGAAAACTGAATACCTTCCGACGCGCGGATCAGGCCTGCGACATCCAGTTTCGCGCGCGGTTCCTTTACTCCGACCCCAAGGTTCCCTTCCGGTGTGAGCCGCAGGTGGGGGGCCGAATCGGCGGACATGCTGCCCGCCTGAAAGTTCAGGCCGCCGGCCGCACTCTCGATCCAACCTTCCGTGCCGTCGTGCGAAACGATAGTGAACGGGGACGACTCCCCGGTCTTCAGGATCACGATGCTGTCGTGCTCGTCCGAGGGTTCGTCCGGCGTGTCCCTGTCGTAGAACGCGGCGGCTCCGTCCTTCACGCGGAGCACAGCCAGGCTGCGGCTCTGGCGACCGTGAAGATCGGCGACGGTGACGAGGCAGCCATAGAGTCCATCGGGGAGTACCGCTCCACCCTGGTCCCTTGTGGTCCATTCAAGGCGGTTGCCGGGCTGGCGGCGGGAGTCGTAGACGACCTCGCCAACAGTGGAGAGGACCTGCAGCTGGATGTGTCGAGTGAGAGCGAGCGCGGCGAAGCGGATCCGGTCATTCGATGCGGCAGCCGTCACCAGGAGAGTGGCATCGTCCGGGTCACTGATGCGAGCGCGGGCGGGGCTCTGCGCATGAAGGGACGGGAACGGCTAGGACGATCGATAGCAATACAGAAGGTCGAAACATGGCATGGCTCCATTCGGGACCACCTTTCCACTATTCGACCCACACCGCGAGCTGGGGATCTGTGCGGCCGGCTACCCGCTCTGCTTTACATGGGGCATCCGTGGCAGCTGTAGCATATTTCAATTCTGGAAGAAAAGAAACAACACCCACACCGGTCTGCAAGTTCTCTCGCACTCGATTCGAAAAGGGTACTGTGGCTGGGTATTATTCAGGACGCGGATGCGCGCGGATCCCCACGGATCGACCTGGCGACAGGCCGCGTGAATCCGTTGGATCCGCGGAATCTGCGTTCTGTTTTGGCATTTTTCTTTAATCGCCGGTGTTCGATAGGTATCGGGTATGGCTGCTCAGTTGGCTTTCGAACGAAGCGGCGCGCTCTGCCAATCGTCGGCCGCAAGGCCGTTCAGGTCCCAGACCACGCGGCCGGCGCGGATGGTCAGTTCCCCCACCAACTTCTGCGCGCCGTTCATGCGCCTGCCGGCGGCATCGAGGAAACCGAAGTCGCCCTTGACCAGCCGCAGCACGGCGATGTCCGCCGGGGCTCCCACCGACAGATGGCCAAGTTCTTCGTGGTGGATCTCGCGGGCGGGATTCCACGTGGAACGTGCGACCACATCCTCGAGCGACATCCCGAGGGCCAGGAACTTCGACATCACGTTGAGCATGTCCTTCATGCCGGCGTTCATGCTGCTCACGTGCAGGTCGGTGGAAATCGAATCGGGGACGAAGCCCTGCCGCACCGCCGGGACGGCCTGCCGCCACAGGAAGCTGCCGCCGCCGTGGCCCACGTCGAAGATCACGCCGCGCTTGCGGGCTTCGAACAGGTACGGCAGGACCTTGCCCTCCGCGTCCAGCATGGGGACGGCCCCCAGGTACAGATGCGTGTAGATATCCCCCGGACGGAGGTGTTCCAGCACGAGTTGCTGGAACGGCCGTTCCTTGCGGAACTCGGCGAAATCCACCATCACGGGCAGTTTGGCCAGGCGGCCGGCCTCCACGGCGCGGTCGACGGCGATCCACTCGGGTCCGGCGTAGTGCGCGATCTTGATCCCCACGATGAGGCCGGGGTAGCGCGCGGCTTCCGCCGCGGTCCGCTCGGGCTCCATGTCGCTGGTGTCCTGCTCGGTGGTCTCGCGGCCCCCCATGCCCTTCCCCACGATGTTCAGGAATGCCAGCACGCGCGTTCGGGAAGTATCGATGATCTGCTGTTTTGAACTCGGCGAAATTGCGCCACCCCGCGCTGCCGGCGTCCACCACCGTGGTCACGGCGCTGCGGAACGTGAATCCGTCCGGGCGCACGCCGAGGGCGCCGGTGTATTCGGGGCCCATGGTGCCCGCGAAGACGTGCCCGTGCATGTCGACGAGCCCCGGCGTCACGTACAGCCCGGCGGCGTTCACCACGCGCCGCGCCTGACCGACGGGGATGTTCTCCGCCACCGCCGCGATCTTTCCACCCGCGACGGCGACGTCCATCACGCCGTTGATGCGGTTCTTGGAGTCCAGGACGTGCCCTCCCTTCAGCAACAGGTCGTAGGGAGCCTGCGCGAACGCCGGCACTGCCAGAAATACAAGGACTGCGAGCTGCTTCATGGCTGCTGTCTCCGGACGGCTGTGCTATTTCACCGCGATCAGCGAGATCTGCTCGAGTTCGGGCCACTGCTCCTTTTCGTTGGGTTTGCGCTCCCCGGGAGGCACTTGCTGGACGGTGGCCCGGACCGGCATGGGCTCCTTCACGTACATCGCGTAGATGCGGTTCATCTTGGGGAAGTCCTGCATGTCGTCCAGGTACACGTTGGTGGAGATGACGTTGGCCATGCTCAGGCCCGCCTCTTCCAGGCCGTCGATGAGGTTGCGCATGGTCATCCGCACCTGGTTTTCCACGGTCTCGGCATAGACGCCGAGGTTCGGGCCCGGAATGAAAGCCGATTTCGCCGAGCAGTAGAGCGTGTCGCCCGCGAACACGCAGGGGCTTGCAGTGGGGCTGGGCCGCATGTTCTTCGGCCGCACGGATCGGCGCGACGCAAGGTCCATCGTGGCCACGCCGGTGAAAGCGATGGAGCAGCCGTTCGGCAGATGCGACACGCTGATGGTGGCACGCGCGGGGGTGTCGCCGAACTTGAAGTACTTCGCGTAGACCGTGTTCCACCTGCCCTGGCGGGCGCCGGCGAGATACGGATTCACGAACACGACGTTCTCGTAACCGATGCCCGCGGCCTTGAGAACCACGCCCAGACGGTCCAGCGCCAGCTTGGCGCGCTCGTCCGGGTCCTCTGCCTCCTTGCCCGATGTCTCAAGCCCGTAGCAGTTGGAGAAATACAGCTTGTCTCCCGCGATCATGGCGTCGGGCGTGCCGTCAGCAGCGGTACCCGGCAGGCGAACGGCCCGTTTCATCGCCAGGTCGGTGACTGCCACGGCGTTGATCTCCAGCGGGTAATCGAGCGGCAACCGGGCGACTCCCAGCATGGAGAGCGCCGGGCCCCCGTCCTTGAAGTACTCGCCCCAGACCTTGCGGACCTCGGCGTAGCCGGCCGGGTCCGTCACGTACACGTGCGAGTAGACCACGTGATCCATCGTCAGCCCGGCGGCGGTAACCACCGATTTGACGGCCTCCAGCCACTGCCTGGCGTCCTTGCCGCCCTGCCCGGAGACGTACAGCAGTTTGCCAACCACCAGTCCGGGGGAAAAAGGCAACCCGGCCGGCGCACCCGGCGGGCTGACGACCTTCACCTCGGCCGCCTGAAGCAGACTGGACACAGCCCACGCCAACAACATCACCATGATTCTGTGCGTCATTTTTCCCTCGCCGGTTTCAATATGTTGCTTCAGCATAGCAGGCTTCGGCCCTTGTTGTGCTTTCTTTGAAGGGCCAGATATGGTTGCCACGCGGCGTGTACTACGATCATGAAACCTATCCAATGGATTCTGATGGGAGCGTGCCTGCTGCTGCAGCTGGAGGCCCAAACGCCCACGAAGCGTCAATTCGAGTTAAAGGCGGAGTCGGAGGATTTCTGGGAGCTGATCGATCGGGGAGCCACGCATTGAAAAGGTCGCGGGTGGTTTCGGCTTCCTGGAAGGCCCTGCCTGGCACCCCCGAGGGTTCCTGTACGTGACCGACGAGACCAACAACCGGGTCTCGCGCGTCTTCCCGGACGGGCGCATCGAAAAGGTGCTGGACATCGGCGACCCCGACGGCAGCACCATGGACCGGGACTACCGGCTGATTACGACCGACGATACCGACCGAGTGGTGATCGCAGTTCAGCCTGACGGCACGTATCGCGTATTGGCGGACAAATACGAGGGGAAGCGCCTCAACAGCCCCAACGACATCGTGCTGGGACCTGACGTGCGCGATACCTCTGAATAAGCGCCCCTTTGAGGAAGCGGCCACATCAATGGAGAAGATGGGGCGCGGCACCGGAGCCGCGCCCCACGATAAACAGTTAGAAGCCGAAGCGCAGGCCGAAGCGGAACGTCCGCTGGTCGTCCCTTGCGGTCGTGATATTCATGAAGTTGTTGACGGCCTTGATCGAGCCGTCGGCGTTGAAAGACATGTTCGAGGCAGTGGTGTCCGAAGGGTTGTTGAAATGCGGCGTGTTCGAGATGTTGTACCCTTCGGCCCGGAACTGCAGATCCTTGGTTTCGGAGATCTTGAACGAGCGGAAGATCCCGAAATCCAGGCTGACCATGCCAGGGCCCGTCAGCGTGCTGGATCCCCAGTTGCCATATACCAGGGGCGTGGTTACCGGCTTGAAGGCGGTCGGATCGTAGAACGGGACGCCAGCACCGATGCCGCCGAGCTTTTCGACATTAGGCTTCACCAGATCGGGTGTCTGGCTTGCACCTGCGGCATTCAGCAGCGAAGCGCTGGAGCCGACGCCAAAGGCCTGGCCGGTAACGGCGGTGAAGATCCCGTTGACCTGCCAGCCGCCGGCGATCGCTCCAAGCACACCACCCTTGGCCCACTTCTGGCCGGGGCCCCACGGCAAATCGTAGATGAAGGCAGTCCGGAAGTTGTGCCTTCGGTCGTACGTGCTGTTGTCGTCGCGGCACGGCCCACGGTTGAGGCCGTAGAGCTCGGGAAGCCAGAACGGCGACGTATTGGAACCCACGCAGTGCGACCAGGTGTAAGCCACTTTCGCCATCAGACCCTGGCTGAACCTGCGATCGAGGGATGTCTGGAGGGAGTTGTAGAAGGAATCCTGCCAAGGCTGCAGGATCGTGGTAGACGCCGTGCGTCCCCACTTGATGTACAGCGGGCGTCCCGCATTTCCGGTTCCCGGCGGAGAGTTGTTGATGGCGACACCGCCTCGCGCGACGATATTGACGCTCCGCGTGGCAACATAGCCGACGTTCCAGATCAGATTCCAGGGCAGCGGGCGCTCGTAGGTCAGGTTCCACGACTGGATGTAGCCGCGATGGAATGCACCCTTGGGCAGAGTAGTTGCGCTGTACGTTCCCAGGATATCGATCACACCCTGTGTGATGTCGGGCACGGGCATGGGCGGAATGCCGTCGCTGATCGGTCCCAAGTACATAAAGCTCCTGGCGCGTTCGACCGTCAGCTGCGGCACGGCAGGATACGGGGAGCGCATTGGGCGGCCCAGGTTGTATGGATCGAAGGTAATCCCGTAACCTGCGCGGATGACGCCCTGCTTGCCGAGGCGGTATGCGATGCCGAAACGAGGCGCGAAGAGCTTCTTGCTGGCCGTCGTGCCGGCGTTCCAGTCGACGCCGCCGTAGCCTCCGATATAGACCTTGTTGGTATCCGGATCATAGCGCTCGATGCCGTGGAATCCACGGTCCATGATCGGGTAGTACTCCCAGCGGAGGCCCAGGTTGAGGGTAAGGTTGTTGGTGACCTGCCACCGGTCGCGGAAGTACATCGCGATCTGCCACTCGCGCGTAGACATGGGATCGTAGTACTGCAGCGACTTGTTAACCGAGCTCGTCTGGCCGAGAATGAATGCAGCCATGTTGTTGAAACGGTTCGGAGAAGGGCCGCCGTTGAGGGCGGTCGTGTCGCCCGAGAAGTTGAAGGTGCCCCTGGGTCCGTTGTTCGATTCCGGCTGCCAGTGGTTCATGCCGAACCTGTTGACGTCGGGTCCGAACCGGATGTCGTGCTTTCCCTTGTTCCAGCTGACGTTGCCGGTAAAGGTGTAGGTGTAATCCCAACGGTCGACGGGGATCCAGGTGCTGGTGAGGCCGAGAGTAGTGTAGCTGCTGCCGATGATGAATTGCGGCATGCCGCTCTGGCGTATATCCGGACCGTTGGTGCCGGGCAGTTTAAGAACGTCCAGGCCGAAATTCACACCATAGTCGGGCTGGCGGACGTGGTTCACATACCGCATCGCTCCGACATTCCCATCGACGAGGAGCTTCGGTGTGATCGCGTAATAGCCGCCCAGCGTCCCGATGAGGGTGTGCACGGTGCCCGTTCCGACACCGTTCGAAGAAGGCAACCCGGGGCCGCCTGCCTCCTTCAGGAGATACTGTCCGTCGGTATACGACCTCATGATACTTACCTTCATCCAGATCGTATTTTTGGCCGTTCGCACCCAATCGCCCTTAAAGTCGTACAGGTCCCGATTGAACACCCAGGGGGCGGAGCCGTAGTAGTTGTCGATCCACTGCGCTGCGGGAACGTTGGGCAGAGGAACCAGCGAAAGCATCTTCGTCGCGGTGGGGTCGAGCCGGTTGGCCGGAATGATGCCGCCGGCAAAGGCAGTGCGCCCTTTGCCCGTGCTGTCCCCCGTGAGCGGATCGTAGATGGTCGTGCCTGTTGCGCTGAAGTCGCCCCTTCTCATCGCCTCGGTCGCCACGGTGGCATAAGCGGCTGCGTTATCGCGCTGCCGCAGACCTTCGTAGTTGGCGAAGAAGAAGAGTTTGTCCTTGACAACCGGGCCGCCCAAGTTCCCGCCGAACATGTTGACGAGGCTCTTCGGCACACCGCTGCCTTTTGGTGTGAAGAAGTTCTTGGCCGCGAGGGCGCTGTTTCTGTGGTACTCGAACGCGACGCCGTGGAACTCGTTGGTTCCAGATTTGGTCTGCACGGTAATGGAAGCGCCTCCCGCCAGACCCTGCTCGGCGTCAAAGCTGTTCGTTGACACATTGACGGTCTGAATGGACTCCTGCGGCGCGACATACGCGGCATGATGTGGCAGCCAGGGCATGATGCTGAGGGCCCCGTCCTGCCGTGTGTTGTTGTTGCTGCGCACGACACCGTTGATGTTGGTGGTCAGAGCCTTGTCGGGGGTATCGACGGTGGCATTCTGAAAACCTGAAGGGGTCGAGCCGGGAACCAGGTCCAGGAGGGCCTGATAGTTCCTGTACATGTTGGTCGGGAGATTCGTGATCTCAACCGTGTTCAGTTCCTTGGAGACGTCCGATTTGTCCGTCTGCAGGCGCGCGGCTTCTCCCGACACGGTCACCGTCTCGTTCTGCGCACCAATTTCAAGGGTGACGTCGATTCGGGTGATGTTGTTGACCGTGACGAGGACGGACGACTGCACGAATTCCTTGAAGCCTGGAACACTGACCTTGAGCGTATACGTCCCGGGCTGCAGTTCGCGGAACATGTACTGGCCCGCGGCATTCGCCAGGGTTTCCTTGGTCTGGTTTGTGTTCACGTTTGTCGCGGTGACGGCTGCGCCTGGAATTACGGCCCTGCTGGCGTCGGTGACATTTCCGACCAACTGTCCATACAGGACCTGTGCTCCGCTGTTTGCCGGGCACAAGGCGAGAACGATCAGGGCCAGGCAACAAATACGCAGAGGGATTGCTGAAGCGGTTCTAGCAACGGCTGCCATGTAGTGCCTCCTGAGTGGTGGTGACTGGAGTCCTTCGATTCAGGATTCAGCCTGAGGCCAGTGGCACCGGAGCCAGGAACCGGCGCTACGATATCGGGGCCGAAGGGACTTACCTGAGAGAAAGTCTCCTGCCCTACTTTCAGTTATGTTGTGTGCCCCTTATACATCCAACAGGGCAAAAAACCAACATTAAAAATTCATAACTGTTTAGCCCTCCTGGCCGTATGTGAAACAGGGCTGCCACACATTGGCCAAGAGCCGTTGATTCAGCGACTTGCAGACCGGCTGGGATTCTTTGCCCTACGGGGAATATCGGTGATTTGGGGAACGCCGGCAACCAGTTGAAAGGAAAGCGTGGCGGAGGTGCATGGGAATCGAACCCACCGAACCTGCCTTCCGGCAAATCCCACTGGATTTGAAGTCCAGGCCAGCCACCAGGCCAGATTCACCTCCGCGCGGCGGGTCGACGATGGCGCGGACCATCGTGCGGGAAGCAGCAAGGGGTCCGGGATCGCACTCCGGGCCCCTTTTTTGTGCGTCCTGGAGGGCGATTACAGAGCCTTGTCGGGGTGTAGCGCCTTCGCCTTCTCAGTCAGAGCTTCACGGGTTTCGACGTGGTTGGGATCCTTCACGCAGGCGTCGACCGGGCAAACCGACACGCACTGCTCCGTGTCGTGGAAGCCGATGCACTCCGTGCACTTCTCCGGCACGACGTAGTAGTAGTCCTGGGACAGCGCCGGGTGCATCTGGCCGTTGAATTCGTACTCCTCGCCGCCGACGTAGATCGCGGTGTTCGGGCACTCCGGCTCGCACGCCCCGCAGTTGATGCAGTCCTCGTTGATCATCAAAGCCATACAAAAGTCCTCCAACGGAAAGTAATCGTAATCGCCTATCAGGCTCGGATTAGGCCGTCTGACAATCGGAAAATGAGTATCTATTTTAACATGCGTCCGGCCGCCGTCCAGAGAATTTGAACTTCACAAAAGTCAGAGGGTCGGCAAGTCGAAGCCGAAGTAGCGTACCGCGTTGCGGTAGCAGATGTCGTACACCATGCCGCCGACCATTTCCGGGTCGTTCGGGAGCATGCCCAGCTCGATTTCCGTACCGAGCAGGTTGCAGAGGACGCGCCGGAAGTACTCGTGGCGTGTGTAGGACAGGAACGAGCGGGAATCGGTCAGCATGCCGACAAAGCGGCTGAGGAGGCCCATGTTCGAGAGCGCGTCGATCTGTTTCTGGATGCCATCCTTCTGGTCCAGGAACCACCAGCTGCTGCCGTACTGGATTTTGCCGGGTGTCTCGGACTGGAAGTTGCCGATCATGGCGGCGAACAGTTCGTTGTCCCGGGGATTGAGGTTGTAGAGGATAGTCTTGGGGAGCCGGTCGTGTTCGTCGAGGCGGTCGAGCAACCTCGCGAGGGGGCGCGCGACCTCGGAGTCGCCGATGGTGTCGAAGCCGGTGTTGGGGCCCAGGAGGCGCAGCATGCGCGTGTTGTCGTTCCGCAGGGCGCCGAAGTGGAACTGCTGGGTCCAACCGTGCTCGTGGTACAGGAGGCCGAATTCGTAGAGCATCGCCGACTTGAACTTGAAGATTTCGTCCCCTTCCAGGAATCGGCCGCCGCGGATCTTGCCGAAAATCCGGCGGATCTCGGCGTCGGTGTAGTCCTCGGCGTAGACGGTTTCCAGGCCGTGGTCCGCGAGACGGCAACCGTTGGCGTGAAAGAAGTCCGCCCGTTTGCGGAAGGCTTCGAGGTACGAGCCGAAGTCTGCGACGTCGAGGTCGGCGGCGGCCGCCAGCCGGTCGACCCAGGCGTTGAACGGTCCCGGAACCTCGACCGCCAGGCCGTTGTCGGGGCGGAAGGCCGGCAGCATGCGGATCTCGAAGGACGGGTCCGCGGCGACGCGGCGGTGGTGTTCGAGCGTGTCGACGGGGTCGTCGGTGGTGCAGACGAGCACGACGTTCATCTGCTTCATGATGCCGCGGCAGGAGAAGGCAGGGTCGGACAGGAGGGCGTTGCACTCATCCCAGATGGCGGGCGCGGTGTCGGGTCCGAGCAACCGGTCCTTGATCCCGAAGGGGTTGGCCAGCTCCAGGTGGGTCCAGTGGTAGAGCGGGTTGCGTAGCGTCATGGGCACCGTTTCCGCCCACTTCTCGAACTTCTCCCAGTCCGAGGCGTCGCCGGTGATGTAACGCTCGGGGATACCGTTGGCGCGCATCGCCCGCCACTTGTAATGGTCGCCATAGAGCCAGATCTCGGCGAGGTTGCGAAACCGGTGGTCTTCGGCGACCTGGTCCGCCGGCAGGTGGCAGTGGTAGTCGATGATGGGAACGCCCTCGGCGTAACGGTGGAAGAGCTCGACCGCGGCTGCGGACTGGAGCAGGAAGTCGTCGTGGATGAATGGCCGGTTACTCATGGGCGCTCCTCATTGGTTTGAGATCGCGAGGAGTGTACGTCTCCGCGTCCCCTTCCGCAACCGGAAGCCGCGGCTTGTCTGCTCCGGGAACTTGTGCGGCTTGGCGCTTCCCCTTTGCGGGGTTCAATGCTCGAACTCGGGCGGTTCCAGTTCGACCACCTCCATCGACCGGATCCACCTTTTCCTGCTTAGAAAGTAGACGACCGCTGCGAGGGCGCCGATACCGCAACCGATGAAGTGCGTGCGGTAGCTCACCTCCGGCTGCACGGTCGTCGGAACGAACACGATGATAGCGATCCCCGCGACGCGAAGGAGCCGTTTTTTCAGGGGAAGCGTCCTCTCGACGAAGGCGTACACGACGAGCCAGAAACTCATCATGACGAACACGAGTCCCGAGGCTCCGATCAACGCGACACCGGGCGGATATGTGAGCAGGGAGACAAGGTTGGTCAGGGAGGCCAGGAGCAGCATCGCCCCCGGATAGATCCAGAAGCCGAAGTACCCGCACAGGAGGTAGCCGAAAAACAGGACGAATAGGGTGTTCACCGCCAGGTGGGCCAAATCGGCGTGCACGCCGATGGCGCTCAGCAGACGCCAGTACTCGGGTCCCTCGAAGACCTGGTCACGGGACGCGGACATCCGCCGGAGAAGTTCAGGGTCGCGCCAGCACAAGAGCGTGACGAACACGATGGCCATCGCGACCAGAAGGGACACGGGCACGCTCTCCTGGCCGGGCTTACCCGACAGCAGCGTGGCTCTGATCCGGACTTCCGGTTCCCCCATGTGCCTCTTCCCTCCGGGTGTATGGGTTTTGCCGTCGGCCCTGCCCGTCGGTGACCAGGGGAACAATATATGAGACAAGCCACGAAAGGCAAAACCCGTGACGAATGCGGAATCCGAATGGGTCGATGATGGCACCCGACCTGCCGCCCGGGAGGGATTTCCCGCTTGCAAACCCAGGGGTTATGACCTATCTTGTTTCCCCATAGTAGGCGGCGAGAGAAGTGTGGCTGCCGCCCGGAATCCTCAAAGTGGGGCTGTAGCTCAGCTGGGAGAGTGCCTGACTGGCAGTCAGGAGGTCGCGAGTTCGATCCTCGCCAGCTCCACCACTCATTCCAAATGACTTCCCGCCTTTCTGAAATCTCATTTCTCACCGGCTGACGGGTTTACTTGCGCGTTACTTGCGTTTTTCCCCGCGATTTTGCCATCCAGCCTGTCCACGGCCTCGCTGGTTTCCGGCGGCATCCAGTGCTTGTATTGCTCGATCATGAACGCCACGGAGGCGTGCCCCAGCTGTTCCTTGACCCACACGGGACTCGTCCCGGCGTTAAGGTGTAGGGTGGCAAACGTGTGCCAGAAAGTTGGTGTAGTGGAACGCATTATGAAAGCCCGCCGCGTGATATCGGCATTTATACATTGAAGGCCGGCTGTCTGGCGACAGCCCAGGGGCTCTGCCCCTGGCCCCGGGATTTTGTGAGGCATGACTCTGGTGTCCGATAGATAAATGAGGCCTCTGACGATTGTTAGTCGCCAGAGGCCCGATGCACCATCGGCGCACCGTCGGCCTGACTATCCCTTGCCGGGTTGCGTCCCCGCAGAGCCCGACGCCGTTTCGTCAGGCGGGCCCAGTCTAGCACGTAGGAGATTGCAGTTTTGAAGATTTGGTCGCGAGCATAGAAGACATCATGAAAAGAAGACGCTCCAACAGCGGTAAGATTGGGATCGGTTCAAGACACCACTCAAAACCGCCAAAGGAGCGTCTGATGAAAAAGTATATCGGCATGGATGTCCACAAAGCAACAACGGTGATAGCGGTTATCGGTGAGTCGGGCAAAAGGATTACTGACGGCGTGGTGGAAACATCCCCAGAGGCAATCCTGGATTTCATCAACGGGCAGCGCGGGGCGCTGCATGTCACTCTGGAGGAGTGCGCACAGGCGGCCTGGCTTTATGACATACTCCGACCTTACGTCGCAGACGTGTTGGTCTGCGATCCACGCAAGATCGCCAAGGCAAGTAACAAGGCAGACAAGTCCGATGCTGCGCGGCTGGCGGAGTTGCTTCGCACGAATGCGCTGACGCGAGTCTACCATGGCGAACAGAGCACTCTGGGATTGAAGGAACTCGCGCAGGGGTACGCCTGTTTAATCGAGGACAGGACCAGGGTCAAAAATCGCCTGAAGGCTTTGTTCCGGGCCCGCGGGATACCTTGTGAAGGCGCCGGAGTCTACGGTCTTGAGGAACGGGAGGAGTGGCTGGCGAAACTGGACTCGGCAGCCGTGCGTGTCCGAGCTGGACGACTCTGCAATCAACTTGACTGCGCCGACTGGCTGTCGATAGAAGCGGAGCAGGAACTGACAGCTGAGGCACGGAAACATCCCGCTACAAAGATACTTCGCAGCATACCTGGAATCGGGTATGTGCGCGCCGCTGTAATCATCGGCGTCGCTGGTACTCCGCACCGATTTCGAACCAAGAGACAGTTCTGGAGTTACTGCGGGCTGGGTGTACGAACCGAGGCCAGTTCGGAATACAAGATGCTCGCCGGGAAGGTCGTTCGATCCAACAGGCGGCCGCTTGTCCGCGGCTTGAATCAAAACTACAGCCGGGCGCTGAAGTCTGTGTTCAAGAGCGCGGCCAGGACTGTTGCCTCAGGACCGTGGCGGTCATATTTCGAGGCCATGATCGAAAACGGCACCCCTGAATCACTGGCATACCTGACTTTGGCGAGGAAGATTGCGTCGGTCACGCTGGCACTCTGGAAAAGAGGAGAACGCTATAGCCAAAAGAAACTGAAGATACCGCACGCGGCATGAAGCGTCTCGAGGACCGACTGAGCAGGTCGGCAATGGTATTCAAATTGAAACCCGAACGAGACGCGAGGTCGAGGGTGAGTCTCAAGAACGCCGTTAGGCCCGGAGATGGAGTCTCCTTGAAACCATAGGCCCCCTCGCATGACCAAATAAAGCAATAGGCTTCCAAGTCTCAGATAGGACCATGGTCGGCAACACGGCCGCTGTGCTTTGAAAGTCTCGAACGGATTTGAATTCCGCTGCCCCTTGAACAGCCGGCTTCGTATGCATAGTGCATGCGTTATTCCGGAAGTGTCGCAGGATCAGCAGGGCAGCACTGAATGAGCGTTGGCTGGATGTCGTGGACCGAAAAAACGCGCCCTGTTCCTGGGGCGGAAGAGTTTGTCCTTGACATCCGCTTTCATAGGACGGCGTTCCGCTTTCCGGGTTGATGAACACCCAGTCCGGCATCTTCTCTCCGCTGGCGAAGCTGTCCCTGGCGAATTGATACGTAGGCCCGTTTCCAACGGCGACGGGACTTCCCGGCGGAGGCCATGAAGGCTGCCGAGTCCAGTCGGTAACGGTGATGGGATCCGATCAGCCAGCGGGAACTCGCTGGCAAGGCCAGATCGATATAGGTTTCATCGGGGTGTGCGGTTTGCCGGTGTCCGTGGCATGTAGGGTTCGAAGAATCAGGCAGCCATCGGCGTCTGATAGAGACCTCGGCAGTGAGGTTGCCAGCAATAGGAATGGAGATTGGCGACGGCTCGAGCTCTCGACCTGACGTCAGGCGTCCGTCCTTGCAGTGCAGTGTGCGATCGATGATCGTTGAAGAATCTCCTGAAATCGAGCAATTTGTTTTCGAGATCCGCCGTCGTCCAGAACAGGGTGCGATCCAGGAATTCACGTCGAATCGTGCCGATGAGTCGTTCCACAAAGGGATGGGACAGAGGGACATAGGGTACGGTTTTGATCTCGTCGATCTCGAGGATCCGCAGATTGGCTTGCCACTGCCCAAAGCCGATACAGGGGATCATGGTCGGAGCTGAGGTGCTTTGGCATCCGGCGTTGCCATCGAATGGCACGTTTGAACATCCGGCAAAGTGCGGGACCATCGACGGTTCCGGCATGGACCCCGAAGCCGATGATGCGGCGGGTGTATTGATCCATGACGACCAGGACCCAATGGGTCCGCAGGGTGGCCGATTCGCACCTGAACAGATCGATGCTCCAGAGGCTGTCCTTCATGTGCCCAAGGAAGGTCAGCCAGGACGGACCGCCGGAGTGCTTTTCCGGTCGATAGTGACGGGCGAGAATCCTTCGAACCGTGTCTTTGTCGATTGGGATGCCGAAAGCCAGGGCGATCTGCTGAGCGATGCGGGGACAACCCCAGGCGGGATTGTGCTGCTTCATCTGGACGACAGCTTCAACAAGTTCCTGATTGGGTCCTTTGGGACCGGGTCTGCGTCTCGCTCGGGATGAGAAAAGGAAGCGATATTTTCGGTTTCTCAGGGCCTGATGAAGGCTCAAAAGGGTGGAAGGTTTGAGAACGATTGCCGCACGGATCAGGCGGGTGGGCCGAATGAGAAGAGCGCACAAACCGGCGACCAGGCGGTCGGATGTGCGGAGATTGGGTGCTCGATGCCGCGATCGATTGAGGATCAGGAGTTGGTGTTTGACGAGAACGGACTCGGCGACCACCGAACGGAGGCCGCCCGGCCCCAGCAGCCGGGTGAGGGTGGCGACGACATGGACGAAAAGGATGAGGAGATGGCGCATCTGCGCAGCATAGCAAAACCTGGATTTAATTGGGTTTAAGTTGCGAGTTAGCAATTCACCATGCACAGGAGAGGGACGCCTTGATTACACCTCCCATGGGTGTTAAGCATTAGTCGTGTCCGGAAGCCACGTTCAGATCCTCCGTCTTCTCTTCTTGATTTGTTCCCTGCTCTTGCCCGCTGACATGTTTGCGCAGCGCCAGCGTCAGTTGCCGCCGCCGGATGAAAGCGCCTATAGCTCGAAATTCTTCGAGCAGCTGCACAAGATCTTCGGCATATTCCGCGAGGAGGATCTTCGGCGCGTTTTTCAAATGGCGAAACCGATCCGTTGCCCCGACCTCGTGGCCAGCAAAGGACAGTGGAGAACAGTTGCTTTCTTCAACGAAGATCGCAGCCTGGGCGAGTGGTGCCGCAACAGCCTCGAAGAAACGAAAGCAGATCTGTCCGTGTATATCTTCACGGGGTCCTGCAAAGGCGACAGAGGATCGATACAGGTGACGACTCAGTTTCCCGTGGCATCGAGCATGGATGCCTACTACGATGGGCAAATCCCCTTGAGTCAGGTAGACGTCAATATTAATGCGCCGGTAAATGTCGTCTTTGACTCGAGAAATCAAACATACGATTTCGAGCTTCCCTACTTATACCTGACGGGTCGACGGAACTCCGGAAGCATTTACAGCCTCATAGCACCAACTCGCGAAGACCGATATGCGCCGGAAGTGGCGGATCGTTGGGAATGCAAGGCCGTAAGATCGAAGGACGTGACCTACCAGTTCCTGATTTGCCGGACATCGATGGTGGCTCGCAGTGCCGCCCTGAGGTATCAGGAACCCGGCTTCGGCTCATCCGCCTATTTTATACTGTCGGACGGCATGGAAGCTCAAACGAGCGTGAGTCTGTCGTTCGGCGATGCGGGGCCTCCGACCGACAGTTCCCCGACAACCGCACCACCTGGCACCGCTCCTGCGCCCAGTCCTTCGACAGATGCCGAGACGGAAAAGCTCGGAGGCTGGCTGGTACCGGATGCCCGGTCAAGGATCGTCGATGTGAGGAAAGGCGAGTTTAGAATCCGTTTCAGTCCTCAAACATGGACGGGCAAGATCGGTGCTCCCGAGGTCTTGTCAGATCAGAAAATGTCGAGCACCACATCCGTCAGGCTGCGGGAAGGAGCGGATTATTGCTTGTGGCGTCCGGGGGATGCCAACCTGGCAGAGCGTCTTCTTGTGAGCAAGGATGACACGGACGTTTTGTATTACCTGGATGCTGTCGACAAGACCGTCGAGTACCCCGCCGCGACTCTCGTTTTTGACATGAGGGACCATTCCGGCACTGAGTTGGGAACGCTCAAGTGCTACTTCCGGCACACCAGGTCCGCGTCGAAAATTGATTTCAACAACTGGGTCTCCGTCGTCGGGAGCCATCTCACGATCGAGATCCGGCAATAAATCTTCGGGAAAATCGAGGACAGACAACAATTCAATCTTCCCACGCCCTGAGAATCCTCAGAGATCCGGTTTACGCAGGTGCCTACAGGTACGGTAAATCGACGGTGTATACCGTGATCCGCGATGGCAGGCCCAGAAAAGTAATGCTGCGCAAGCCCATGAGAGACTGGTCCGTGTTGATCCCCGATCGACATGAACGCTACATTACCTGGGATCAGTTCGAACAGGTCGATCAGATGCTCACCAAAAACGCTCAGCGTTGGTGTCCCACCAGCCCAGGTGCACCGCGGCAGGGGCCGGCTCTACTGGCTGGTCTACTGCGTTGCCGCAGGTGCGGCCGCAAGCTGATGGTGAATTACACGGGACAGCATCGTGATGCGCTGAGGTACCAATGTCGGCGGGGAACCTCGACCAGGGCGAACCCAAATGCATCTCCTTCGGCGGCACGACAGTGGACGAAGCGATCGCGCGCGAAGTACTGCGAGTGGTCCGTCCCGCTGCGATGGAAGCTGCACTCCTGGCTGCGCAGCAGAAGGTGGACAAGCAGGACGAATTGCTGCGTGCCAGGATCTCAACCTGCAGCGAGGCTCGTGTCCGAAGCGTAGAGGTCAGTCCGGCGAGCAGCGATATCAGGACAGCGTACATGGCCCGCGACGGTAGCAGAGCGAACCCCGCAACGGCAACCATTTCAGTTACTACGGAGTTTGTTGTAGGCACACTCTGTTCCCGCCCGTTGGTTACGTCCTCCCACCCGGCGTATGCGATTTTCAGCAGGCACAGGTAACCTACTTGGGCCACTCTACCGTGGTCATCTCGAGCCGCCATACCGGTCCATTCAAGAACATGGCACCTTCGAATTTCACGAACGCAGGAACATCCCCTGTGACGAGCCAGTAACGCAAGTCAGGCGGGCTTTTTCCGATCCATGAGGCAATCACGCCGGTGAGTCCACCGATCTTCAACTTCACCAGCGAGCGCATGGCCTTCATGGCTCTGCCGCCCAGCAGCACCTCATCCTCTCCCTCCCAGCTCCACTCCATCTCGATCAGGCGCGGCTCCGGCGTGAAGACAGCCACATGCACCGTTGCGCCGGCACCCCCTGGAAGGTTCTTCAACAGCATCAGCGCCATGCCGTTGTACAGATCGGCCGGCATTTCGAACTTTCCGCTGGCCATCTTTTGTTTGTCGTCCTTCTCCGCCTGACTTCGGGCCTTGTATTGCCCGCTCTTGCGATCGAACGACACCTCCAGTGTCGGGTAGGATCGGCCGTGCTGCACGAGACGGTAGCCCTCAAGCCTGAAAACGCCCTTCTGCGAGAATATCGCCGATTCATCGTACAGCGAACCGTCCTTGAATCTCAGGATCGTATGGCACTCGATAAGGTTACCCGTGGGCTTCTGGCTCACCTCGCCGTAGGCGATCGCTGCCCCGTCCAGCGATCGGAGCACGAGAAAACCTCGAAAGTTTCCCTCGATCAGACGGACACGGATCGGCTCGGCTTCAACGACGCACGACCAGAGCAGCGCGGCGATGACGACGAAAGTAGATACCGGCTTTGCCTTCATGGGCGGCATCCTTGATTAGCTTGGAGATCTGACGTTATATCAATGCGCAGTGAAGCCGGCAGTTATCACGGTTCCTCGGCTCTTCGCCCGCGCCTGCTACCAGCAACGTAATCCCGCCCATCAGAGCTATTCCTCCGAGTATGGGAGGATGAGGAATCTGTTTCTGCATCTCCGCGCATCGGTCCCATGTCGAGCATTGTTTCTGCCCGAGTGTAATTGATACCCTGATAGGCGGGGGCCAGCATACCCAGCAGCACCAATACAATACCGCAGGACCTTCTGCGCTGGTTTATATCATATGCGTCCATCCAGGTTTTCACCCCAACTGCTTGAATTTGTTGCCTTAAGGGTCCTGGCAACACACAACGGCCCCGTCCGGATTCATTCTCTCGATCAAGCTGTCGAACGTTGCTTCCAGGTACGATCTCTGTCGAGCACGCAAACATCAGACTCATTTCTCCATCAATCCAGGGTGATCCCGCCTCAGGCACGCGAGTACGTCTTCCCGCAGCCTCAAGGCGAGTGCGCGCATGGCTTCTGCGTCTGCATCAGAAACCAGCCCGATTCGCTCGTATCCGGTTATATTCCGTTTCTTTCGGAATGCATCGAAGGTCGCCACTACTGATGCGCCGACGCCGATGGTTTCCCGGAGCGAGTGAATCACCCGGTAGTGATGGGAATCTCTCGACGCGCGGTAGCCTGCCGCGGCGAGCGCCACGGTAGCCAGCTGCAAGCCTGCATTGTACGCAATACTCATCCGCCAATCGGCGCTGACACCTTCAGCTGAGCTGTCGGCCAGGTCGCGTTCGACGACCTGAAGCAGGTCGTGAATCTCGTTTCGACTCGTCTGATGCTTTCTCAGCCAGCCGTTTCGTTCCCAGTCCGACAAACTCATCGTCCGCTCCAATAATGTAGATCCGCGGCTCACTCAACACTGCAGTCAGGAAATGATGCCCGGCGCGCAGTTTCGTTCGAACCTCACCCGTGGGGTAGACGGTTGGGTTGATTTCTCTTCCGAGCCGCTCCTGCGCGCCCGCCAACACTTCAACGACCTCATGAAACGATGCCTCCCCGACCACAAGAAGGTCGACGTCGCTGGAGGCGCGGAGCTCACCACGCGCCGCCGAACCGAAGATCAAGGCCACGAGCACACGTTCGCCCAGTGATGCGAGCGCCTCACGGATCACGTCCCCGAGCCCCGCCGTCTTTGCAAACAGTCCCTGCAGTTCCGGAAAGATCGCCGCCTCGCGATCGGCCTGGAAATACACCTGTCTACCCTGGACGGTGCGGCGTACGAGCCCGGCAGCTGTCAGCTGCTCGAGTTCCCGCTGCACGGCGCCGACACCGCTGCCCGTGTGGCGCACGATCTGGCGGAGGTAGTACGCCTCGTCGGGGTGACCCAGAAGCCAGCCAAGTACCCGTCGACGCGTGCTGCCGAAAAGAACCGCGGCAGGATCAACCAGTGTTGTTCGCATATCGGGTACAATCGTACCCGCATTGGGAACATCACGTCAAGGTTGCGGTTCACGATGATACGCCCCGGCAGCGCAGGGGAGGCGTCCTTCTTAAGCGGCGGAGAATCGACGACAGCCACCTCCGGCGGAGAACTTGAGCGCGCGGGTCTGACACACCCACGTCAATCTCCGCCAGAATGAGCCGGCCTGGCGGAATCCGTGTGAGACTTTGTGTGAGAAATCCATTCCGAAATGTGCCAAAACTTGCCAAAACTGACCACAACGTGGAATTCGCTTCCCCTTGGAGTTCAACAACTTACATAAAATGAGGAGGTTGTGAAACCCAGGGCTGTTTTCTGGCAGTCAGGAGGTCGCGAGTTCGATCCTCGCCAGCTCCACCAATAGAATCAATGATTTAGCGTCATTTCCTCTTTCTCCTCCCCTCCGTTTTTCGCCAGTGTTTGCCGATTGTTTGCCGATTTCGTATCGAGAATCGACGTAATAACGTGCTGAGTGCCTGGAATCCAATGCGAATATGTTGCATTTCCGGGATCCGCCCTACAGCCGGTCTGACTTTCAGGCCCCCGCCAGCATTCATCCGCCCGGTCTTCGACTGCAGTAGAGAACCCCCTCTTTGATTTCTAAGCTCCATTCCAGGCCGGTAGTAAGTTGAAAATTGACAATTATTCCCAAGCACAAATCTCCACCGATATCTCTATACAAAGCAGAACACGATCGCAGCTCAATCGATTCACAGCAATGACCAGGCGCGGGAACCCCAGTCAGTGTTTCCGTAGATTTCTGAAATTGTTTATCCAGCCGATATCGGTAGAGGAATCGGCGACACTTTGCGTTCATTTCTGTAACGGGCTGGAGGCAGGCCAAACTCGCGCTTGAAAGCACGATTGAATGCGGCCTCTGATTCGTAACCGACATCCGATGCGATTTCAGCGATCCCGCGAGGGGTTGTGCTGAGCAAGCGCGCGGCCAGCTTTAGCCGCCAGCGGATGAGATAAGTTATGGGTGGCTCCGAAAGATAATGACTGAATCGCTCCATTAGGGTAGTACGCGAAAGTCCGACTTCCTTTGCGAGGTCAGCCAGGGTCCACGGAAAATCCACTCGACTGTGCAGAATAGCTAGGCACTTTCCAACGATCGGATCACGGGCGCCGGCGATCCATCCTGATTCCATCTCTGGAAGCGCCACGATGTATCTCCGCAATGTGTCGACAAATAATGCTTCGGAGAGCTTCGCCAGCATGGCCTCGCTGCCAGCACGTCCTGACGCTGTTTCCTCTACCAGGTGGAGAATCGAATTCTCCAACCACTGGCCCGAGCGATCCGTTCTAAGGTTGACTTTGAAAATCGAGGGAAGTCCTTCCAGGATCGGTTTGCACAAAAGAGGGTCGCATGCCATGTACCCACAAATGATGCTCGTGACCTCACCGCTCCCTCCCGCCTTCATCGGAGTCAGGTCGCGCCTTACGATCTGATCGATAATCGCAGAATTATCCACTTCAGGGGCTCCCGCCCCGCTGCGCAATTGATGCGGATCTCCATGTGGAAAAATAACCACCTCTCCCGCTTCCAGCAAAATTGCTCCGCCCTCCTTCAACCGAACTTGCGCCCTGCCTTCGGCAAAAAAATGATAGACGATCAGATGAGGCGCTCCAGGGGAAAGAGTGGATGCAAGTGCACTGGATGCCGGGGCTGAGACATTCCACGGTGCCGAGAACTCCGCCCTGAAAAACACGGCGCCCTTCAGTTTGACTCCGCTCAGGATTTCGGAAAACGCATCCATCGATGAATGCTCCGGACTTGCGGCAAAGATTGTTGGGACCGCTGCAAAGTGAATTGCCTGGATCGGACTCTGAGTCAATGAACCCGTGCTGCCGAGCATGGTCACAGCCTGGGAGGTTTCCCTATGATTATGCCCGTGACGCACAACCTGCGCAACTATCCTGAAATTGAAAGTGAGGGAAATGACAATGAATCGCATGACTACCGCTTTTCCAATTCAGACTGAACGATACGCGAGCACCGTGGCAGCGTCGAAGCGCGTCCGTTGGGACATCGATCGAGACGTCATCCGCGGCCGCGATTTTGATATGGACCACAAACTGCTGCCGGACTCGATCTCCGGTATCCAGCAATTTGAATTTCTGGATGAACGGGAAGCGCGATTGCTGAGCCAGATCCAGGGACGCACCTATGCGAACACGTTCGGCTTGGTAGAACGTTTCATCAATTGCAAGGTTCTTGAATTAAGCCAACATCACTGCACCGGCGACCAAATCGCGCTGGAGGCTCTCGTTCGCTTCAGCGACGAAGAGCTTAAGCACCAGGAGCTGTTCCGCCGCATTGAACAAATGATCGCCGCGAAGATGCCCTCGGGGTACCGCTTTGTGGCGCAACCGAACGAGGTGGCGAAGGCGGTACTGTCGAAGTCTACTTGGTCGGTTATGGGGTTGACGCTGCTGATTGAGCTCTTCACGCAAACCCACTACCTCAAGAGCATCGAGCCCGATCAGGAAAGCTCTCCGCTTTACAAAGACGTTTTTCTGTATCACTGGAAAGAGGAATCTCAGCATGCGAGGATCGACGAGCTAGAGTGGGTTCGTGAGAATGCATCGATGTCGCCCGAAGAACGCGACCGCGCGGTAGACGACATGATCGAACTGGTGACGGCCGTGGAAGGTATCGTACGCACCCAGGCGGCAGCCGACGTCGACTACTTCTTGAAGGTCAGCGGCGCGGCATTTTATGAGGAGAACATCGAGCGCCTGCATGCGGGCGTGCTAGCTGCCTACCGCTGGCAGTACATTCTATCGGGTGCTGGAGAACGCCGCTTTCAGAAGGTGTTGCGAAGCTTGACCACGGACGATCAGCTCCGGCGCATCGAAGAGGCGATCGCGCCCCTCGCCGAACCGGTCGAGAAGGCGACGAATCGCGCTCAACCCACCCTTGTCAGCGCGTAAGCCCAGTAAGCATCAGAAGAAATGCCTTGGCAGGCCGCGGGTCCCAAAGTCTCGGTCCGCACGTTCAGAGCAGCGCCTGGGCATTGCGGTGAATTTATTGAGTTGCGATCGCCGCGGTGCCTTACAACCCGCATCCGTTTTGGAGCCTGAGATAAGAACCTCAGAGCGAGGGACATCGTGTCAACCTGATTATTCGACGAAACTCACCCGTGTCAACCCTGCTAGAGAGTCAAAAGCGGCGGGGGACAAAAGGAGAATGAAATGAAGTACGAAGTGAATGGAAGCGAAACGATCGTCGTAAGCCAAATTACTCCACGGCTTGGCACCACGAGGATTTCCAGATGTGGCATGCCCGTGGCCGGGCGCACGGCCCGGTTATTGGGTTTTGCCTCCGGCTTGGTCGCGAACGTCCGACGTACAACAGCGATGGGGAATGCGGTGAAGCGCAACTTAATTCTCCAACAAGGATTCGAGGAACCAGCTCCCACGGTCTGCCCGCTCCAGTATTCGGCGCTTGTATTTCAACCCAAGATCGTGCTCATCGGGATCGTTGCCGGAATCCTGCTCCAGTCCCAAGCCGTCTTCGCGGGCCTCGGCGCCCTTCTGTGGTGGAGCGCCCGGTTTCCGAAACTTAATCCGTTTCGTGCGCTGTACAACCGGACCCTTGGCAGCCAGCCGGGGGCGTTTCGCCTTGACCCTTCCCCGGCGCCCCGGCGCGCCGCAGAAACGGAGGCCGGAACCGTCGCGCTAACCAGCGCACTGCTGATTCACGCCGGCCTCAGTCTTGCAGCGTACGTGGTTGAGGCGGTCTTTTTGGCAGCCGGGTTGGCACTCGCCCTCGGAGGCTTTTGCCTCGGCTCGTTCGTCTATCACCTCGTCCGCGGAAATTGGAGGTTCGCCCTTCGGACCCTCCCGTGGGCAAGCTAGGTCTCTGACCGCGTGAAAAGCTCAAAAAAGACTTTGGGGTTAGTTGAGGTCGCAACAAATTGAAAAGCTGGAGTCAATGATTTGAAATGCAATGAAAAACTAAGATTCAAGGCGGGTCTCGGAAGGTGGTATTACCAACGCCGTATCGAGAACCGCAGTCGACACCCGCAGCGTCCCCGGCACCCAGTGCGAATATATCCGCAAGGTGATCGAAGGATTCGCGTGTCCGAGTTGCGCCGAGACGTACGCGAGATCCGCGCCGGCGGCGAGCATATGACTCGCCCACGAATGCCTCAGGTCATGCGGAGTCCGCCGCCGGACCTTGGCGATGTCCTGAACCTTATGCCACACCCGCCGCAGGAAATTCGTGTAGTGGACCGGCGTGCCGTCCTCCGTCGGGAACACCCACTCCTCCATATGAAAAGGTTTCCCATCGGCCAACGCCTGCTTTTTCCGTTCGAGAAGCAGGCGCCTCAACTCCGCGGCCAACTCGGGGCTCATGTCCACCTTCCGCTGCGACGCCTCGGTCTTGGTCGTCTCCACCTGGCGGTGGTGCGGGATGTTCCGCCGCACAACGATGTAGTTGTCCGCAAAGTCCATGTCCTGCCACTGAAGTGCCGTCGCCTCGCCGATCCTCATCCCGGTCCGCGCCATGCACAGGACGAACCCGTAGTGCTCCGCAAACCGCTCCCGGCACGTCGACTCGATCAGGTGCAGCTCCTCGATCGTGAAAGGATCGACCTTCTCCTTGATCCTTCTGGCTGAGCGGTAGAACTTGCCGAGCTTCACTACGGGATTCGCCGCGAGGACGCCCTCGTTCACCGCCTCCTGCAGCATCGCCCTCAGGACCGCCACCATCAGCCGGACAGTATCCTTCGAATATCTTCCGGCCTGCTCGATGACCCAACCCTTCAGGCGTGCATAGGTCAGCGCGTCGAGATTCTCATTCCCGAATGCCGGCCACGGCAATCGGCCGCCCCTCGGCAGATTCGAGCGGCAGCCCGCAGCGCCGCCCTGATCTCTTTGTCGATCTCGGCGCGGATCTCGAGCACGTCCGTCATCGCCGCGAGCCGTGGAGCAAGCTTGTCCGGAACCAGCAGCAGCCGGCTCGCGCACCGCGTCAGGTTGTTCGTCCATGCCCGCTCGACGTCCGCCGCCTCGAGCAGCTCCTCCTGGCGTTCGCGGAGGTCGACCTGTTTCTCCTTCGCGATCGCGAGCTCCTTGGCGGCGCGGGCGCGGTTGAAGACCTCATAGGGGCCTCCGCCGACTCCTTCGATCGGGATGTCGCCGGATCTCTGCCTGGATGCCGCCGGCCGGGCCGGCTGCGAGATGTCGGACGACGCTGCGAGCGCGGCCCTCACCTTGTCGACGTCGAAACCGCCGCCGGGCTCACTGGAGAACTTGCCGCTGGCGTAATGGCCGTTGAGGGCGGTGTGGCTGACGCCCAGGTGCGACGCCAGCTGTCTGATGCTCGGCACGATCACCGGATTGCTCAACAGGATCTCTCGGTCAACGCCGGTTTTTCTGGGCACGCCGAAGCCAGCCGAGGCGCCGGAGAAGACGGACACCGCTCCGAAGCGAACCATACCGGCAGCTGGTCATCGAACTGATGGAACAGAACCGGATCCTCTGGCACATTCGATTTGGCGGATGTAGACTTCATGTAGTCTCTGAATACGAAAACGGTTCACATGCTCTCCAGAGCTCTTACTCTTCGATTGGGTTACCGCTATGGATTCCCCTTCATTACATCTGTCGTCCTCGCCATTGTGACTGCTGCCTGGCCCCACGTCCGTGAAGCACGTTTCCACGAAGGGACGTCAATCTGGACGTTCGCAATCCTAACGACCATCTCAACTGCTTTCGTTTTGCTATGCGGTGGCCCGTTCCGCACCTTTTTTATTGTGATCGCGGTTACGCCTCCATTCCTTCTGTTGCTGCCCGGGTGGCTCGATAGCATGATCGCTCATCCGGAATACCCAATCAGAGGCTTTGTTCAATATCTGCTCTATTTCGTCGCAACCCCGATTTTTCTGGTCTGGGTCGCTGCGAAGCTATTGGACCGCGAAGCACATAGCGCATAGTGCTCCACCATTCGGCTCTTCTCCCCTGTACTCATCTCGGCAGCTACGGGCCAACATCACTGCATAGCAAACGGGGCCATCTCCAGCATCTGCGCATCGCTGCCTGGACAGTACCAGGCTGAGCCACTAAGTCCGGGGCAGGTGAATGCGGCTCCAGCCAGATAGACATGACCGCCAAGGATCTTCTGCCGAATATGCCCGGCGATCGCGCGCATGAACAGCGGCGGAACGCTGTTCCCTATGCGGGCCCACTATTTATAGAAGCTTCCCTTTAGGATGAACCCGGCCGGGAAGGACGCCATCAGCTTGATGTCGCCGATGGTCAGGTGCCTGATCTCGTAGGATGTATCAGGCCCGTCGTGCTCGACTGTGGCTGCGACTTCTGGATCGTCGGGCAGGGCTTCTCGGGATCCACCCGGACCAGGCCGAAGTGCTTCTTCCTTTCCTGGCCAGTCAGCACCCGGTATGCCTGGGTGTTCGGCCCGATCCTCGCCTCGAGCAGTAGCCGGCATCGTTCCTGCAGATCGTCGCCGCCGGCACGTCCGCCGGGATCCACGGATTAATCCGCTGCGATCTCGTTCCGAGCGACCGCGGGATAAGCGCTTTAACGGGGATCGGTTGATACAAGGGATGAGGGTGGAAAGTCAGATGATCACCTTGCATCAGGAGAACAGGTTAAAACTCTAAGTAGCCGACCCTATACCGCCACGTGCGACACTCGGCTGCAGACTTCCCATCTCCTAAAAACCGGAAGACCAGGACAATATGCAGGATTGACAAAGGCGGGGATTCCTTCGGGCTGACGATCTCACCTGATCATCGATGGATCCTGCCCTCTTGAGGACGATTTTCACAGCGACCGCGTGCTGGTAGAGAACTTTCGATGATGGCCAACCCAGCGCCGCTCCGGTCAATTTAGGAATCTACTCGCGATTCGTGAACGATGAACTACCTCCACCGCCTTTCCAGTCTGTCTATTTCACCAGGCTGAACGACAACCCGGCCACAACTATCAATCCCGGCGAGGCTTTGTCAGCATCAGCGCCGAACAGATATATGAGTAATTGCCGTCTCCTCCCATCATCATAGGTAAGCATGAGGCTGCTGTCGGCGATGGCATAGGAACCTTTCCCAGGCATGCGATTGTCGCGGTTTCTGCGATTCAGCTCGTCGAGGGGAAGGGAGACATCTTCGCTGAGGCCCATGCACCACAGCCCTTCTCCGCACATGCGATGACGGCACAAAAGCGTGGACTGTGGTTTAATTAGTGAAAAATGAATGGATTAAGCATCTTTCAGACGGAAGACTTGTACAATTCACCTACCTGGAACTTGTCGCTGGCGCCGCGTTTATGACTGCGCAAATTGCCGGTAATGAGGTCGTCTATTCGATCCTATTGAGCAAGTTAAATAATCCCTTGAGTCGGAAAGATGTTGAACGTCGTTTTGAGAGAGAACTCCTGAAAACGTAGCAATCGAGATTCAACGCTGCTTTTCATTCACTTCCACACTATACCTCAATTACCCGGATTGCGCTGCTACTCTATCCATTTACAGCATCACGCCCCTCTTATTGACGCTTTCACCACTCTTCTCCCCAATCTTTGTAGTTCATCTGCAATTTTGTCGGGTGGCAGAACGAAATCAACACAGCCTGAAGCCTGAGCACTGAGAGGCATGCCGTCTACTTCGGCAGACATGTCCTGAGCAAAGGTTGTTCCTCCCTTTGCCTTGATGTGCTTGCATCCCTCAGTACCGTCGCCATCATACCCGGAGAGGATAATGCCGATCGCACGCGCCCCCATAGCCTCTGCTAAAGAAGTCAAAAACAAATCTACCTGCTTGTTCCTCCCAGTGCGCGGGGAGACGACTTTGAAGGTATAGCTCTCAATTAGAAGATCCGCGTTCGGAGGACTGACGTAGACGTGATTCGCCCGGATCGGCATCGCCGTGGAAGCCACCATTACTGTCATTTTCGTGTGACGCGACAGAATTTGAGCTAACTGACTATTGGCGGTGGGGAGAATATGAGAAACAATGACAAAGGCCATACCTGTATTAGACGGCAGGGCATCCAAGAGCGCCTTATATGCGTTAAGGCCTCCAGCTGAGCCGCCAATGCCGACAATGAAGTTAGGATGTAATGTTCCCATGACCTACATCAGATCTCCAGCTTTCGATTCGATACTTTTACTTTTGAGTCATTTTGTGTCTGTCAGAAATACTTTTACCAACCTTCTTTGCCTGATTGGCCTGCGGCAGCATCCATTGGTACTATGTCAATTCCATCATCACTCAAAATCAATTTGTGGACGTCACTGGAGTGGCCCATGCCACGAGACTTAACAATGTAAAGTCCACGAATGCGTCTTTTGCCCGCATCTTCTTCTATTTCTCTAACTACGATCCAAGTGTCAATTAAAGACGAGACGCCGACTTCGCCGCTAGTGTAATTTTGTGCGGTTGAAGAAACAAGGCTTGTAAAAAACCCGGTTATGCCCTTGGATTTTAAAAGATCAATCATGCGAGTAACCATTGATTGAATTTCACGTTGGCTCCCCTCTGCAATGAGACTTGTCAGGGGATCGATGACAACAGATTGTGGTTTGAACTCTGCAATGATCTTGTATAAATCGAGTAAATGCATCTCTAAACCAAAAAAGGAAGGTCTGGTGGACACAATCTTTAAGAGTCCTTTTTTTATCAATGGTTCAAAATGAAAACCTATAGAACTCATGTTTTGAATGAGTTGCCCTGAAGATTCCTCATAAGACAAGAAAAGACACCGTTCTCCACGTTTACACCTTTCTACTGCGAATGCAGCCGCGAGGCTTGTTTTTCCAGTGCCTGCGGTGCCTGAAACGAGTACCGTGCTGCCTCTGGTATAACCTCCACCCCTGAACATTTTATCCAACGATGGAATTCCTGTCGAAACTCTCTTGTCTGTGCCTGGTTGATCGAGTCCTGCAGAAGTGATGGGAATTACTGAAAGTCCATCTTTGTCGATTACGAAGGGATATTCGTTTGTTCCATGATTTGAACCACGATATTTAATGACACGAATTCTACGGATGGCAATTTGTTCACTGACTCTGTTATCCAGGAAAATGATGCAATCGGAAATGTACTCCTCCAGGCCATGACGAGTATAAGAGCCTTGTCCCGGCTCGCCGGTAAGGATTGCCGTAACTTGTTTTTCCTTAAGCCATCGGAAAAGTCTTTTTATCTCTAAGCGAAGAATGCCGACATCTGTGAGGCCCGCAAAGAGAGATTCAATAGAATCTAAAACAACGCGTTTGGCGCCAATGGAATCAATGGCATGTTCCAAACGAATGAGTAGTCCTTCAAGATTAAAGTCGCTCTCTTGAATATCTTTGCGCTCCAAAAGAACATATTCAAGCAGAATCTTTTTTTGTGAAACAAGCCCTCGCAAATCCAGGTTGAGAGAAGCCACGTCTTTATAAAGTTCATCTTCTGTCTCTTCAAAGGACATGAAGATGCCTGGCTCGTTGTAATTGATCGCACCATTGATTAGAAAATCAATCCCCAAAAGGGTTTTTCCAGAGCCGGTACTTCCACAAATCAAAGTGGTTCTATTTTTCGGAAGCCCGCCTTCTGTAATTTGGTCAAAGCCTTTGATGCCGGTGGGGCACTTCTGCAATTCATTGTGATTTAAGGTCTTTGTTTTCTTGGGAGTTTTAGGCATATAATTCTCGTCCCTATAGTAACGCGAGTCCTCGCGTATTCCATGCGAATCGAATGGATGGGAGAAACAAGGCGCGTTTCCGATCGAAGTCGGCGCCAAGGCTTCCGCTCATCGGCCACCCGGATCCTCAGGTTCGCAGTCAATTATGGCAACTTCCCGCGTTCGATCCCGAGACCCACATTGTCATTCATACTCTGGGGTAAATCGCATGTCAGGTCAGTACTGCACACGGATCTGGTCAAAATTGCTCGCGCGAGACATTCAGGGGGAACTCCCTCGAGGACAAGCCAGAACTTGCCGCTGACCAGCTCAGGATCTTCTTGAGAATGTGCGCCATCTATCGCGCATCCGGACCGGACCCGAAAGGCTCCGATCTTTCCATGGCTACCGCGCAGGCAGAAACCGGCGACCTCTTCTTGGAACCGAAGTGCAACATGCCCCCTTTGACTCGCTTCTGCTTTGCTTTCTTCGGTATGCTCGGTTTCAGTTTCGGCATAGCTCCCTCATAGGGTCCTCAGAAATGGGCAAGAGGCTTTAGGCTTCTCCGAATTGCCCGGGTTGAGGCCAATGCAATTCTTCCATGCGACGACCTGCAATTGCATACCGAGCCATCAAATTCCTGTCACGCACGCAACAGGGCGCCATCAAGTACCTGCTTATGGAGAATCGGGTACTCACAGAGAATCTCGCGAAACACCCCGCCGATAACCCGGCACAGCGGCCTCAAATGGGCTTAGATGCGTGCTACCTGCGCCAACGAGGGTAGCCCCAGCCCCCACCACCCAACAAAAACACCACTAAAAGCACGATTAACGTCAGTTCACATATGGACACGCGTCTGTTGCTTATGCACACCCATAACTGTTTCGTCACCACGGATGACCCGATAACGGACGACAAATCAGAGAACTCACCCAGAAGACATGCGTTTCTAAATCCCAACTGGGGGGCGCCGCGGATTCATGGCGAACTGCTCAAAAGGGCATCGACTTATCGCAAACAACCGTCACGATGTACATCGAAGTACGCTCGGAAGGAGTCTTTGGTCCGGACGACATTACGATTACTGGGACACACCTCAAGTACCAACACTGCGGGGACATACGTCGATCTGTGATCACACCGCGCGCGCAATTCGTACAATTTCCTTAGCGATATCCTCCGGTGAAAGGACAAGATCTATGCACCCGCTTGCCATTGCGCTCGCAGGCATAGCCGGCCGCCCAGCCGTGTTGAGTTTCTGCGCGATTGTAATACCCCCCCACTTCTTTGATGCCGCACAACGCGGCTGCCCCATCACCATCATAGCCGGAGACAATGACAGCAATAAGCTTTGCTGTCCCAATTCTGCGTCAGGGAACGGAGAAATACCGTGATCACGTCGGGCCATTTGATATCGGCTCTAGGCGGAACTCCCCATCCAGAACGTGCAAATCACGCTGTGGCGGGATGATGTACACATGGTTGGGCTGGATGCGCAATCTTTCTCTGATCAGTTCAACCGGCATCCCGGTGTGTTGGGGGAGAATCCCGTGGAGCAGGGTGGCTACAGTTCTCAGGTGGTTGACGATGACTATGGCAACACCCATATCGGCCGGCAGATGCTTCAGTAACCGGATATAGGCGTCCAGGCCACCGGCGGAACCGCCCACGCAAACGACAGGAAAGTCCTTTGCAGCTCTCTTGACTTTCATTGACTATCACTCCGCTGCGGATTTTCCATTCCAGAGCGGATTGTGTTGGTAATCGATCCCCCGGATCCAATCAGAAAGATTGTGGACTGCCTCGGCCGCGGCCAGGAAAAGCGGTTGCGGGCCGATAGCATCACACCGGCGCAAAACTTTACGGCCTTCATAGTGATTATCAGCGGTTCGGTTTTGAGAACCACTGATAAGTGCTAATGACCACCTGATACATCCGTCTTGCGCGGCTGAGTTCGCGGGGATACGGTCTTCATCATTCTCCGAAGACTTTCTTTATCTCACCGATTTTCTTCTGCACCGTGCCTGCGTTCTTTTCATCTTTGCCTTCAACCTCCAATTCCGGACTGTTCGTCATTTTCCCTACTTCCTCCTTCACCTTCCCCTTGATCTCGTGAAACTTGCCTTTTGTCTTATCTTCGGTGCTGGATATCATGGTTTTCTCCTTTGCTATTGTCATCGAGTGGCCCGTTATCTTATTTGGCGGATAGCGGCCTGCGATCGGCCCCCCGACTGGCAGGTCACGCTGCAATTCTCAAGATAGCCTCGTGTAGTACAAATGTCTGGTCAATTGGGATCACGTACTTTATCAAAACTGCTCATCCAGATTCCAGACCTCCTGACATAGGCGCCTATTGAATTGTCCTCTTATGGCACGGCCGACCGAGTTCCACCGCGTAGCGGAGACGGAGGCGGGATCCAGGGAACGTGGCCGCGCTGAGGTTCAGTTCCTCGCAGAGTGCTGCAATTGCCTTGGAGCGATGCGGCGAGCTGAGGGGAGCCAACGTGACGTGGAGTTCTTCCGTCGTGACCCGGAGATTCCCGGTACACGCGAGGGCAGACTGGATCAACGTACGGCCTTCGTCGGCCGCCCGCTTGTAGTGAGGCGCCACGAGATGCACGAGATCACTCTCGGCCTGGTAAGCGACCATCTTGATGATGTTCGTGAACAGTTTATGTTCCGGTGCAAGCTGGACCACCTCGTCCGCGACGACACTGGCGACGGGAACCCGCTTGGGCAGAGCCGATCGCGCCACTTCGAGGTTCGAGATGCAGTCGAATGCCTTCCGGATACGATTTGCGAGGTTGGATTGCGCAATCTTGAATCCTCGCATCGTCGGTCGGGACTGTTCAGGGTTGATGAAGGCCTCGGCTCCGTATTCTGCGGTGAGGCGATTAAACTCGGCGCGCACCGCCTCGAGTTGCGCCGTCATCTCGGCTCTTTTGGGGTTGGGCACCTCCCGCGCCGGGTCCGCGGCAACAGCGCCGTAGTCCGCCAAGGCATCCAGCGCGTACTCCTCGCGGAGATATTTGAAGAAGTTCTCCTGCGTCCACCGCTCAAACATCCGGAAGGCGACCTCGATGGCCGGGATGTCCCGGCGGGAAGTCAGAATGGGGGTCTGGTGTCCATCCTCAACGAGACGCGTCACCTGGCGCAGCCGGAGCTTGCCTTTCAGCAAGCGAACCCCCTGATCCGCCAATGTGTAAGCCACCTTGCGACCATGGATGACCGCCTCGTGTCGACTGAAGTGCGCTCGGGCTATACGCCGGATGCGCCCCTTTCGATACGTGAGAATGTCGAACCCGTCAGCGATGAGCTCCAGAAAAAGCTTCGGGCTGTACCCGCCGCGGTCAAACGCCACGGTAACCCGCCGCTCACCCACGAGCGAGCGCACCTCCTGGAGCAGGACAGGCAACATCTTTGTCAGTCCGGCATTGGCTTCCGCAGTGACGACAAAAAGCGGGTCGCCGACCGCATCATTGACCCAGTAGTCGGTCGTGGCCGGCATCGACAGACGCATCCGCGCGACGTGAGCCTTGGGCAGGGTCCGCTTGCCGTGATAGACCCGCACGTGTCCATCCACATAAAGGAATCCCATGGCGGCTCCTCGCTCTGCGACGCGCTTTTGCGCCAGAGCTCTTCCGAAGTCGGCGGCCCGACCGGATGCAGCCAGCCGGTCGAGCTTGCGCCGCATCGTCTTGACCTCGGGAGCACGATCGAGGCCAAGAACGCGTCCCAGATCATCCGGCGCATGCTCTTTGAGTGCCTCGGGGCGCTTGATCCTCAGCAGCGCCATCAACACCAAAGCCATGAGAGTCGTGCGAAGACCGTAGAAGGCCGGGCCGATGCTGCCATAGACGCTCCGGGCAATCGCAAAGACGCCGCTCGCCACCAGGGCCGGCACCGCCAGCAGCACGCCGGCATGGGGCACACGGGCTTCGGCACAGAACAGCGGTGCCGCATCGTCCAGGAGTCCCAGACAGGCAAGGATGCGATCCACGCGCCGATCGGAAGGATCCGCATCGAACGATATCGGAACCGGTTCTGCGGCATCAGCGACAAAAGTGGACACGCTTGGGTCCCCGCCCGGCGAGGGTCTTACGGATGCCGTAACCGCCTGCTTGGATTGAAAAGGGGACAGGTTTGGGTCCCCACCCGACGGCGCCAGCGGCAAGCGGACCTGTTCGGGTTCGTGGTCGTGCCAACCCGACCGCTTCAAGAGTTTCCTGACCGCTTTCGGAGTGACGCCGAGCCGACGGGCCACCTCACGGTTCGCCAGACCCTCATCCTTGAGTCGATGGACCATCTGTACGCGCGAGCGCGTCAATCGGGGGCGTCCCGCAGGATACCCGTCCCGGTGGCCGAGCGCAGTCAAGCCGCCTGCGGCGAATCGAAGTTGATGCCGACGAACCGTGCGTACGGAACACCGGAACGCTCGTGCTACTTCCCGCTGGCTTGCCCAGCCCTGTTCCACGAGACTGACCATCGCGTAGGACTCCGCCATACGGTCGGCAATATCGTACTGGGCCAGGACGATACCGGAGACGACAACGACTCGGTTGCCCAGATCCGTGCGAACCGTGCAACGGTCATTGACGACAATGGAGCCGGCATCCTTGACCGGTTGAACGAACAGACTCTGTTGCCTTTGTGCTCCCGCCATGACAGGAGCATCGTAAGCGGTCCTATGAAAGCGGATGTCAAGGATAGTTTTCTCCCTCCCAGGGATAGGGAGTTTTTCTTGAGCCTCGACATCCAGCCAATGCTCGAATGGCAACCCTGCTGATCCCTGCGAACCACGCTCGTTATCGCGCACACGTTGGATCGAGAGCAAGAACTGCTCAGGAACTGCGGGGACCAAATCCCTTCGAGACATTTAAAGCACAGCGGCGGTTTTGCCAACCACGGTCCTATCAGAGACTTGAAAGCCTATTGCTTTATTCGGTCGTGCGAGGGGGCCTAGCAGGATGCTGAAATATCGCGAGTTTCGGTAGTTTTGTCTCTTCAATACGGCTCTTGACGACTTCATGCTCAGAGAATTCAATGCATTTGAGGCGCGAACCTGGGGTGGTGCACCTCGAATTTGTCCCCAGCAGGGACTTTCCCCGCTCTCATGCAGGAACCTGCATCAGATTTCGCATCCTTACCAAGTTGTATATCGCAACTCCGAAGGTAAACATCCAGCCGACGCGAGCGGTCCCGCGGTGCCGCGTCTTGCGCAACATGCCGACCGTCTTCATCCAGCCGAAGATCTCCTCGACACGTTTCCGCTTTCTTTGACTGATCGGATACCCGGGATGGCGTGTGGTTCGGCTGTCAATCGCACTCGATCTATTTTTGGTGTTTTGGGCAACGTGAGGCGTTGCTTCCAGAGCACGTACCTGTTCGACGAACTCTCTCGTGTCGTATGCCTTATCTCCGCCAACGGTGATGCGCTTTCTCACCGGCATCTCGCCAAGCATATCGACGGCAGCCTCTCTTTCGGCAGTCCCCGTAGCTCTCGTCACTCGTGCGTTGACGACAAGACCATTGCGGTTTTCCATCAGCAAATGGCCCAGGTAGCAGAGCTTCGACTCCTGCCCCTTAGCTTTTTTGTACAACCTCGCATCCGGATCGGTCGTCGATTGGTGCGTCTCGTTCGTTCTCTTTTCATTCTTGAAATCAACAGTCGGGTTCCCAGGATCATCGCTGGAGCTGCCAGTACCGCGGCCCCTCTCCTTGAAGCTCTTCTGCCCAGCCCAGGCCTCGATCAGGGTTCCATCCACCGTGAAATGCTCATCCGAGAGAAGCCGCTGTTCCCGAGCATGAACGAGAACCCTTTCAAAGAAAGCTCGGGCGATGTCGCCTTCGAGAAGTCGATCCCGATTCTTGCTGAAAACCGTGGCGTCCCAGATCTCGTCATCCATGCTCAATCCCACAAACCAGCGAAACAACAGGTTGTAGTCAAGCTGCTCCATCAGCAACCGCTCACTACGCACGGAGTACAGCACCTGGAGCAAAAGAGCCCGAAGAAGTCTCTCTGGCGCAATCGACGGGCGACCGACTCTGGCATAAAGTCCTTCAAAGCGCGGCGACAAGTCCTTCAGAATTACATCGACCATAGTCCGGACGGTCCTCAGCGGATGATCCTTGGGCACTCGTTTCTCCGCCGAGATGTAACTGAACATCCAGTCCTGTCTTTCGTCGGGTCCGCGCATCAATCGTCTCCTTTGGAGGAACTTCAGAGAGGTTCATCAATAAAGATGCACGAAACCGCAATTGGTTGGAGTTTTTCAGCATCCTGCTAGAGTAAGTTAGAGACTCGTTTTTGCCGGCCTAACCGCTTACGTGAGACTCACCCTCGACCTCGCGTCTCGTCCGGAAATCGACTTGGATCCCACAGCTGACTCGCTCAGTCAGCTCTCGAGACGCTTCATGCCGCGTGCATTATCTTCAGTTTTGTCTGATCGTAGCGTTCTCCTTTTTTCCAAAGCGTCAGTGTGATCGATGCGATCTTCCTCGCCAGCGTCAGAAGTACCAGTGATTCCTTGGTACCATTGGATACCATTGCGTCGAAACAGGATTTCCATACACCTGACGCGGCAGTCTTGGCAGCGCTCTTGAATACGTGCTTGAGCGCGCGATTGTAATTGTGGTTCAATCCGCGGACGAGAGGGCGTTTTTTTGACCTGGATACCCGTCCGTTGACCAACTCGTACTCTGAGCTCGCCTCCGTGACTACTGCCAGCCCGCAGTAGGCCCAGAACTGCCTTTTCGTTCGAAACCGATGGGGAGTGCTGGCAACACCAAGAATCACGGCTGCACGGACGAGGCCGATGCCTGGAATGCTGCGAAGGATCTTAACGGCGGCGTGTTTCCGTGCCTCAGCCACCATCTCCTCTTTTGCCCTTTCACACAGGAGCTTGACGCAGTCGAGCTCGTCCCAGAGTGTCGTGGCTCGGGTACGTACCGCAGCAGTATCAAGTTTCGCAAGCCAGTCCTCCCGCTCGTCCGGATTGTAGACTCCACTACCGCTGCATTCGATTCCCCTACCGCGGAACAAAGCTTTCAGTCGATTTTTGATCCGTGTGCCGTCCTCAATTACGGAGGTGTAGTTCTGGACCAGTTCCTTGACAGCCCGGGTGCTCTGCTCTCCGTGATAAACCGGGGTCAGAGCATTCGTGCGCAGCAACTCCGCCAGACGCCTCGCATCTGGCTTGTCTGCCTTGTTGCCTTGCTTGGCAATCTTCCTTGGGTTGCACACCACCACATTCGCCACATGTGGCCGGATCAGATCGTAGAGCCAGGCCGCCTGAGTCCCCTCCTCAAAGGTCACATGCAGGGTTCCACGCTGGCTTTTCATGAAATCCAGGATCGACGATGTGGTCGTTTCGATGATGGCTTCCGAGACGACCTTCCCCGCGACGTTCAGCACGGCAATTACTGTCGTTGCCTTATGCACGTCCATGCCGATATACTTTATTTGGTTCATGGGGCGCTCCTTTAGGGATTTGGTTTTGGTGCTTGAACTCACTTCAACCTTATCACTTTTGGAACGCCCTTTTTTCATGATGCGTATTACAATCCCTTTCGTCTGGTGAAACGGAGCCAGGCTCTGCGGGGACGCAACCTGACAAGGGATAGCCAGACCGACGGTGCGCCGATGGTGCATCTGGGCCTCTGACGAAATCAGCCGCCAGAGGCCTTCGTCTTTTTAACCATCGGACACCGGAGCCATGCCTCCGAAAATCCCGGGGTCAGGGGCAGAGCCCCTCGGCTGTCGCCCCGACAGCCGCCCTTACAGCACCCATGTCAATTGCATGGGCGCGCTTTCATAATGCGTAAGCCAGGCACATCTACCGCCGGGCGCGGCGCAGCGATAGGCTGCGCGCATGGAACCTGAACGAATCACCCGCTGTTACCTGAAACCCGAAGAACGCCGACGAATCGCCGAACGCTGCGAGAGCAGTGGGCTGAGCCGGAGCGAGTTCGCCAGGCGCCACCAAATCTCCCTCTCGAGCCTGGAGCGATGGCTCTCCGAGGCGCGCAACGCGCCCAAGGAGGTCCCGGCCGTCGTGTTCCGGGAGGTCACGGTTTCTCCGTCGCGCCCGGATGGGCGGTCGAAGTCGTCGGTCCGGACGGCATGACTGTCCGCTGCCGTGAAGGATGGTCTATCGAGGATCTTGCCCGGCTCCTGCGGGGTCGCCCATGCTGAGCGTCTCGCCGGCGACCCGGATCTTCGTGGCCCTGGGCCCCGTCGACATGAGGAAGAGTTTTAACGGCCTGTATGCACACATCCAGGCCGTGCTCCGGGAAGATCCGCTCTCGGGCCACCTGTTTGTGCTACACAAACCGTCTGCGCAACAGGGTAAAGCTGGTCTGGTTCGATGGCTCCGGGTTGTGGGTTTGTGCGAAGCGTCTCGAGCGCGGGACGTTCGGATGGCCTGCGGGCGAAGGCACGAGCCGGTGCCTGCGGCCCGAAGAACTGCAACTCCTCCTTTACGGGATAGAAGGGACGCCACGGCGTCACTGGTACCGCGTCTGATGCCCGTGCATTTTTCGCTGGACTCCGGTTTCGTGATTTTCTATACTTCGCGGCATGAACGAAGCCGTGGTTGTGCAAGGGCGCCGGGTGACCCCCCAGGACGTCGCCCGCATCCGCCAACTGATGACTGCGAATCCGCACTGGAGCCGGAGGCGGTTGTCGGAAGCTCTTGCGGAAGAATGGGAGTGGCGCAACGGGGCGGGGCGGCTGAAGGACATGGCCTCGCGCACGTTGCTCCTGAAGCTCGATGCACGCGGGCTGATCGATCTGCCGCCGCGCCGGCAGACTCCGTCGAACCGGATGGCGGTCCGCCATCGTTCCCGGCAGAACTGGGACAACACACCGATCGAGGGAAGACTTGGCGACCTGGGTCCGCTGACGGTCCGGGAAGTCAGCTCGGACGCGACAAGCCGGGTCCGGTTTGCCGCCGCCCTAGCGGAGTTCCACTATCTGGGCTTTCGCGGGACGGTCGGCGAGAACCTGCAGTACACGGTCACGGACGGACGGGAGCGGTTGCTGGCCTGTCTGCTGTTCGGTGCGGCGGCCTGGAAGTGCCGTGTGCGGGACGAGTTCGTCGGATGGACGGCGGAGCAGAGACAGCGTCGTCTTCACCTGATCGCGAACAATACACGGTTTCTGATTCTGCCGTTCGTGAGGATTCCGCACCTGGCGAGCTGGATCCTGGGTCAGTTGTTGCGGCGGCTGTCCACGGACTGGGAGAGAAAGTACGGCCACGGAATCGCCCTGGTCGAGACCTTCGTTGAACGGGATCGTTTTGCGGGAACTTCATACAAGGCCGCCAACTGGGTCTGCCTCGGATCCACGACCGGCCGCAGCCGCCAGGACCGGTACTCCACGCTTCGCGTCCCCGTCAAGGACGTCTACATCTATCCACTGCAGCACCGCTTCCGCCGGGAGCTTTCGTCATGAGCTACGACGAACTCCAAGAGGCACACCAGCGGCTCAAGGCCGAGGCGACTCGACTCCGGGAGGAGAAGGACAGGCTCGAGAACGAGAACGTCGATCTGCGCCGCAAGCTGGAGGAGTCGGAGCAGCGGCTGGCCGAGGCCGAAACCCGGATTGCCGAGTTGAAGCGCGAGTTGTTCGGCCCGAAGTCGGACCGGCTGACGCCGGAACAGCAGGAGCAACTCTCCAGGCTGAATCAGGATCTCGAGGCGGAAGCGCAACGTCCTGCCGCGGCAAGCGACGGTATCCTCAAAGACGAAGAAGAGGAAGAGAAGAAGAAAAAGCAGAGCCGGGCCACTCGCCGGCGCCGTGTCCGTCATCCGCTGCCGGCACATCTCGAAACCGAGACCGTCACGATCGAGCCGGAAGTCGCGCCCTGCCCCTGCTGCGGGAAGATGCCGGAGCGGATCGGCGAAGAGGTCAGCGAAGAGATCGATTTCGTTCCGGCGAAACTGATCCGGCGCCGCACGGTGCGTCCCAAGTACGCGTGCAGGTGCGGCGAAGCGGGAGTCGCGATCGCCCCGCTGCCCCCGCGGCTGGTCCCTCAGAGCCGGCTCGGGCTGGGACTGGCCGTGCACGTCGTGCTGGCCCGCTACGACGATCACCTGTCCTTCTACCGATTGGAGCAGCAATTCCGGGAACGGCATGGGATCGTCATCCCCCGCTCGCAAATGGTGCAGTGGGCCGAGCACATCGCGACGTGGCTCGTGCCGGTCTACGACGCGATGTGGAAAACGATGCTCGCCGGCGGGTACCTGCAGGTCGACGAGACCCCGGTGAAGGTGCTCGACCCGGAGGTCCAGGGCAAGGCCGCGCGCGGGTACCTCTGGTTCTATGCCGTGCCGGGTGGCGACGTCATCCTGGTATTCGATCCCAGCCGGGGGCAGCAGCCGGTGCGGGACCGCTTGAAGGGCTTTGCCGGCACGATCCAGACTGACGCCTACCAAGTCTACGAGGCGCTGCGGAAGCGCCAGCCGGGATTGCAGCGCATCGGTTGTCTCGCGCACTCGAGACGGCGCTTCTATGCTGCCGCGCGGGACAACCTCGCCGACGCCGTCTGGTTCATCACGCAGATCCGGCGGCTGTACCAGATCGAAGCCGAGATCCGGGATCTGCAGCCGGACGAGCGGTACCGCATCCGGCAAGAACGGGCGCCGGCCATCTGGCAAGCGCTGAAGGCGAGGGCGGAAGAACTCAAACCCCGCTACCTGCCGCAAAGCACCCTGGGCAATGCCGTCCGATACTTCACGAACGAATATGAGGCGCTGATCGGATACCTGCGCGACGGGCGGTTCGAGATCGACAATAACCTTGTGGAGAACGCCATCCGGCCGACCGCAGTGGGAAAACGCCGTTGGTTGTTCATCGGACACCCTGATGCGGGATGGAGGAGCGCCGTTCTCTACTCGATCATCGGCAGCTGTCGCCGTCGCGGGATCAACCCACAGGAGTACCTGACGGACACCCTCGGCCGTCTACCGATGGCCAAGACCACCGGCCTCTACGACCTCCTGCCGGCGAACTGGAAGCCCACAGCGACGCACACCAGCTGAAATCGTACCAGCTCCACCGCGACCCCGACAGCCGGTGGCATTGCGCCATCAAACCGGGGATGTAGCTCGCTTG
>CAWJKZ010000011.1:0-172493 GCA_963843575.1 uncultured Acidobacteriota bacterium
AGACGCGGCCTTTCAAGCCCTGCGCAGCCAGATCATTCGCTTGAGCAAGTGAAAGCGCGGTATTCGGACGCGGCCGGCTCAGAGTCTCCAGACCACACAGGCGAACAAGGCCCCGCCATAGTCAAGTTTCATGCGCTCGGTTTTCATGCGCACCAGCTCATCCACCTTCCCCATCCGGGCCGACGTCCTTCTACTTGTCCACACTGTTTTAATTAGCGCCGAAACCGCTATTTTGGACGGGCTAAACTATTGAAAACAAAGGGCCACGAAAGTTAGATGACAGTTGAGGAAGTCGCGGCCAAGCTTGGTATCAATCCCGGAACCGCCAAGAGGTGGAAACACGGGGGGCATCTACGCGCTCACTGGTCCTTCACCAGATGCCGGCAGGCACCTTCGATGACGCCGGTGGCGATTGGCAGGCCGGCGGCCAGCGCCTCGTCATACTTGAGAAATGGCGTGTAATGCAGCAAGTAGTCTGCGCACTCGTCCACTGTGGTCCGTTCGGCCGTTGTCAGCGACTGGCCGGTTGCGCTGCGGCGCATCCCGCCGGCGACATACCCGGCTTTGCCGCGGAGAATTTCCAACAGGCGCGGAAGCACCCAGGCATCCTGTTTCCCACGTTCTGCAGGATAGAAGGCCAAGGATGCTTTCCACACGTATTCGGCCACATGGATGAATCCACCAGGACCTGCAAGGCGACCTTCCGCTTGCGGGCCAGCTTCCGCAGGGCGTCCAGTTGCGTGAGATTGCCATCGACCAGAGCCACCCAGGTTTTTTCACGCCGGGGATCGCGGTGCTCGGCTTCGTCGAACATCGCCGTGATGACCTCTTCCGGCGTGCGCTGCAGGCTGGCCCAGACGCGTTTGTGTTCCGGGCGCGGCCGGGCGCTTCCTCAGGCGTGTAGTCGGCAGGCCCCAAAATATCCTCCGGCCTTCGCACCAACGGCTGGATGGTGTAGACGGCGGCTACCGATGCCATGCGCTTGGCATGCAGTCGTCGGCCCCGAGCAAGACGCGCAGTGAAGCTCGTATCTCTTTTGGCGGCGGCGCGCCGGGTCGCGGCGCGCAGATCTTCGGGCAGCATCACGACGCCCTTGCCGTCCACCGTCAGCACGAGAATGCCCCCGGTATGCGGCGCGGCTCGCGAGTACGCCTGACGCGCCTCATAGAAGTCCTCGAAATCCTGCGCCGCACGGGCCACGAGCTCTTCGAACTGGCGTTTCGGAACGTGCGCGCCCGTATAGCGTTCCAGCGTCTCGACCCCTTCGTCGAACGCGTTCTTCGCCGCCTCGATCGCCGCCCGGCGTCGCACTTCGTGCGAGTACTTCTCGACGGGCAGATTCAACGCGCCGTCCAGCGGGTGCAGACTCGGCTTACCTTCGGCGCCATACCCGGTCCGCGATACCGTCACGGTACCGAAGATGGTTTCCAACTCCCGCTCGTGAAGCTGTTCGCGCGAACAGGGTTTCACCCGCCGCGTCCCGCACCGGGCCGGCCGCTTCGCCGGGACCGCGCAGATCCAGGTGAGCTTGCAGCAGCTTGCGCATCAACTCCCGGCCCTTGGCTTCCAACTCTCGCTCGAGATCGCTGTGCGTCAACGAACCGGCCTCCTGAGAACGCAAGAATGTCGTGATCTTATCAAACTCCTGCTCGGCGGCAGCGAACCATCCGTCGTCCGCGGGACAGGGGAGGGCGCTCATCGCTCAGTCTCCTCCCCGCAAGCGCTCGGCCGCATCCCGGGTGAGAGGATATACCCAGACGCGTTTGGGGCTCACGCCATGACGCCGGTGGGCTCGATCGTCGCGTCCACGACCGGAGGTTTGTCCCAGTTCCACCCAGTTCGCCGCACGGTAACAGCCGTCCCGTATAGTGCGCCGGATCGACCAGAGTCTCGACCAACAGCGGCGCCACGCCATATCGGGACTGCCAGTCTCCGGGCAGCCGCCGCAGGGCCAGGGCCAGCGCGGCCGAGGCCAGGTTCTGGATGCGCACCCAGGGCGCCAGAAGGAAGCGACTGTTGCTGACCACACGCGGCAAATGCCGGGCGCGCGTCGCGTCATCCCAACCGATCCACGCATCCCGCGCGCGCATCCGCCACGCCGCGCTCGAAAACTGCAGGCAACCGACCACCGTCGGCGTCGGCTTCGAGATCGATATCAGATACTGAACATGCGCGCCAAAGGGAACGGCGTACCCAAGATGGTGATAGCGGCCGATCAGTTCCCGAAACAACTGCCGCTGCTCGACACGCTGCACCTCGTCGAGCACTACGGGCGCAAAAGCTTCTACCTGTCCCACGAGCGGCGCTCCGGGTTCGCCGCGCGCCGTGTGTGGAATCGAAGTCACCGATCCCACCGGTTTCGTTTTCTGCTTCTGGGCCAGCGTGAGCAGATGCTGGGTTTCCAGACGTTCCAGCAGGGCCAGGCACTCCAGTCCTTTGAGCCCACCTCCAGGCCGCGTCCATCCCAGCAGCTCGCTGATCGTGTTGGCCAACTCCATTCGACTCAGCCCACCGCACGTCGCCACGACTTCGCGGATGAGCGAGATTTCCTCGGCGGTGAACCTTTTCCCACTGAATCGATAGCTGACTGCCTCCTCGCTCACCGCAGGTCTCCTTTGCAGCATGACCATAGCAAGCGGGGAGGAAATAGCCAGCGAAATTTCAAAAATCCTATTGGAATCATCGGGACGGTTTGGAATCGAGCGTTGCGCAAGGGGGCCACAGCCAAGCCGACGACCACTTATGACGTTCGGAACTCGATATCCCATGCGAAACACGGCTTTGGCGCATGAGCTGATGCGGCTATTTCCTTGCTGTACCGAAGTTTAGACGCGAATCCAAAAGAGCCGCACCCTAACGTGAGTCATCAAAGGGCCTCTGTTTGCATATGGAACTTGATTGGTCTCAAGTCGTTATACGCAGACGGGGACTCTTTGTATTGTACCTTCACGAACAATCCGGGCTAACTCCCTGTGGAACCCATACTCTCAGTGTACAGAGATGTTTCAAACGGAGGGATCGTAATATTCGGAGCAATCGGGACAAGGAACCTGAACTGATAGTTACGAACAATGACTGATATTTTTTGGCTTAAGGGAATGTGGCTGCTTGGTTCTTCTTCGATGGTGACCGGCGCTGGCACCTCAATCATGACTCTCGTAAGGCCGTTTAACAGCGGATTACCGGATGAGATATCCGGATCACCATAGAGTACAATGTTCTGGGCCTTGGCCACATTGCCCGCGTCATAGGGGTGAACAACGGCCCACCGGGCTGCCGCGCGAGTATAATGTACGATAGTGTTGTAAGTGTAAAGTGCCCGCGCGAATTCCGTGATACCGAAGGTCAGGAAAAGGAATACCAGCAAGGTAAAGGCCATTTCGACCAGCGCCTGGCCCCTCTGATCGTTCATCGTGTCTTGTCCGCTGGCGATCATCCTCACCTCCTCAGAGACGCACATATCCCACGAAACGCATGGTGACCTTCGGCCTGAAGGTGGCCGACACCGACAACATACGACCAAACAGGGGGGAATAAGGATAGTTGGCGCTTACGGTCACGTAGAAACCACTTCCCAGCGGCGTGGCAGGGTTCGGCACATCGACCTGAGCGGTTGTAAGGTCGGAGATGATTTTCGGTCCTGTGCCATTGATGTTTCCATAGACAACCAAGTTCCTTGTCCGGGTTATCGTTGTCGCATCGACGGCTCCGGTTGATGATAATGCGGAATCCTTCGCCGAAAGGTATCGCGCAGCGTTCCTGACCGATTTGGTCAGGATATTGTAGGTGTAAAAAGCCCGGCCGAACTCGATGCCCCCTGTGAGCAAGAGTGCAAGCAACGGCAGCATCAGGGCGAACTCTACGATTTCAGCACCGTGCTGGTTCCGGAACAAACCGCTTTGGGTCATCTTCATTGGTGTTTCGCCTCCCCCGACCCGCAAAGCCGCAAGAAATCAGCGGAATAGAACGGGGCGGGTGATGCTGGCGACAGGGTTATTCGTGGGTTCACCATTAATATCACAACTGCCGACATACATCATGCAAATCTCGTCCGAGGGCGGATGAACGCCCGGGCGTACGCCCATGAAGAAACATCCGAAACCGACAACAAAGTACTCCGATTTCGAACTTTGCGCGGGATCGTTCATGGCGACCCTGATTACTCGACGGAAATTAGTACCGCCCGTCAGGTACCCGCTCTGATAGGCTGCAAGGGATAAATACTCGGCTTGATCGGTGTCTTGAGCGTACCGGTCCTGAACAGCCTTGAGCCCGGCGTTACCCTTGTTTCCCGGCGTAGCATCGAGTGAGGGCAAACTGACATCTATTGCCACGCAGTTGCCAGTCGAGCATCCATTGAGAAGAGTCGACCGGATGCAGGGCGTGTTGTTTCCGCAGGCACACGGGTCAGCCCAGCCAAAATTGCCTTGGCTGGGCCCGGCAAAGTAGATGTCGCAGTCGGTCACCGTCGAGGTGCCCCCAGAGAGTCTCAATGAGTAGATTCCTCCGGGAACAAACCCGAAATTCACCGGGTCATTTAAGTCCCTCGCTGCGGGGGAGAAGGGGTCCACACTACCGATGCAGGTCGGCTTATCCCGACCTGCGACCGCTTCCGCGCCCAGATTCAGTATGCTGGGGACACCTGGCAGGATCTTGCCAAAAAACACGGCCGATGGCTGAGTAGCGGGAATCCTTACTTTCACGAATCTGATCCCGGTTGGCACTCCCTGAGCAGTTGCTGCGTCCACATACGTTCCGTCGAGTGAATCGGAATAGGACACCCAAGTGCCGTCAATAGTCAGGTCGGCAGAATTGAATTCGAACTTGTTCCTCAATGGGCTGCCAGAATCTGTCGCGCGCAACTGAGCCTCGGCGATGCCCGTCGACATTCCGTTCAGCGCCGACGCACCGGCAAGTGCACAGGCGTCGGCGATGTTCTGGAGTTGAGATTTGTTGATATAGGCATGGCCCAGGTCGACGGCGAGACCGATCATCCCGATCAGAATGACGAGCGAGAGAGCGACGAAAACGATGATCGTGCCGCTCTCCCCTTTATTGAGGCTCATTTTTCTGCTTTTGACTGACATAGCACCACTCCCCGGGATCTCCAATCGCCTGTACCAATGGTCATTAGGGGACCTTCGCAGCAATTGTATCAGCTCGAAACTTGGGTTATTTTATCATAACCGTGGCCGCAGAGTTTGCTAATTTCCTTAGGGCTTGGTAAATCCTCGCTGCATGAAAACCAACCGAAAGGCAGTCTGGATTCTCGTCCTGGGACTCCTGGTTTTCAACCTGGTTCGTGGCGCCATCTCTCTCCACTTGGTTCCGCTAAGTGACTTTGTCGAGTACTGGGCGGCTGGGCGGGTGTTTCTGAGCGGCGGGAACCCATACAGCGCTCAGGAGTTGCTCGCGGTCCAGGGATCCCTAGGTTGGGTGGAACGGGAACCCCTGATGATGTGGAACCCCCCGTGGACGCTGCCCCTCGTGGCCCCCCTCGCGCTCATGCCCTACTGGGTCGCGCGCGGCGTCTGGTTCCTGCTCAGCTTGGTTCTGCTTTTTGCCTGCGCCGACTTCCTATGGAGTCTCTACGGAGGTCCCGGGGAGGGCCGGTGGTTGGCCTGGCTCACGACGCTCTTTTTCGTCCCCGATGCCATGGCGCTATATCTCGGCCAGATTGCGCCTCTCATCCTGGCGGGATTGGCCGGCTTCCTGTTTTGTCTCAGACACGGCAGGCCCTGGCTCGCCGGCGCATGCCTGTTCCTGCTCGCGCTCAAGCCGCACCTTCTGTACCTTTTCTGGATTCTCCTGCTGCTGTGGGTCTTCAAGGAACGCCAGTGGAAAGTGGCAGCAGGCCTCTCGCTTACCGGGCTGGCGCTGGTCATTGGGGCCGCGGCCGTCAACCGGGCGGTCATCATCCAATACTTGGAGGCACTCGGTTCGGATCAGGGACCGCTGAGGTGGCAGACACCCAGCCTTGGGACCGCACTCCGAATGGCCGTAAACAACGACGGCGGGTTTCTGGCGCTTTTGCCGATGCTCTGCGGCCTGGCCGCGGTAGCTTGGTTGTGGTGCCGCTGGAAGGAGCGGTTCGACTGGCGAGAGCGCCTGCCCGGGGTCGTGCTGCTCTCGGTTGTCACCACCAGCTTCAGCTGGACTTTCGATTGGGTCCTGCTGCTTCCGGCGGTGATCCTGATGATGGCCCAATTTGTCGTCTGTCCCCGGCGCAACTGGTGGCTCCTGGCCGGCTTAGTCCTTGTCCAGGGAGGCCTATTCCTGCAACTCACGATCGTCTCGAACTACTTCTACACCGTCTGGTTTCCCCCGGCGATCGCGATACTGTTCGGAATGCGCCGTAGCGCGTCTTGAGTGCGCCGGGTTGGGCCCACAACAGCCTGGATACCCAGGAACCGCAGACCGGGCTATGCGCACAGAATGCGCCGACGAGACAAGAGGGCCCGGGGGCCCTTAAAGGTGCTGTAACCCGCAGAGTGCCGGAACCTCGGACGGTTTTTGCGATCGAGCAGGGCCTTGACCAGACCATGCAAAACCTGTAGCGTCGGCACGAAATCCCCGGGAGAATGCCGTGACATCCAAACGTTCACAGGTCCCGCATTTCCTCTTGATCTGCCTGATCCTGGTCTATGGCATGTACGTCATTCGGCGTCTGGAACCTGGTTTCACCTTCTCGAAATACGATCCGGGCTGGATGATCAGCACCGTCATCTCGATCGCCGAGGATGGAGACCTCGACCTGCGCAACCAGCTAAACAACGATCCCAACGAAGCCGCCGACCAGACCGCCCAAGGCTCCAGAGGGGAATGGTACCCGCTTCATGAATACTTGATGGCATTCGCTACTGTCCCATTCTACATGCTATTCGGCGTCACGGGCTGCTTGATCTTCAATGTCTTGGCAGTGATTCTCCTGATGATGCTCTTGTTCCGGTTGTGCTCGCGCCACGTGGACCAGATGACCGCGTTCGTGGCGGTCTGTTTGACGGCCTTTCCAACCCTGTTCCTGGACTATACCTACAGCTATTCCCTGGACGTGTTTGGCGCATTCCTCATCGTGGCGGCGTATTGTAGCGCGGTTGGAGGAAACCTTCTGCTGGGGGGACTGGTGTGGGGGATCGCGGTCGCAGCTCGAATGCCCAACGCGATCACCGCACCAGCCTTCCTTGCCTATATAGTGTTGGACGGCATCCTCATGCCGGGGAGTGCCGGCGCCTCTCGGATGAAGGGATTGTCTCGGCGGCTTGCCTCCTTCGCAGCAGGCGTTTTGCCGCCCGTAGTCTGCATCGGGCTGGCAAACTGGTACATGTTCGGCAGCCCACTGGCAACCGGCTACAGCCGTTGGCAACATTTCGACCAGGGCCGGGTGCTGATCAGGCCGCAGGAACACGCCTTTGGAGCGTCTGTGTTACACCAGCTGCCTTCCCTGATGTTCGACCCGAAGACGGGGGTTTTCTTCGGTGCTCCTCTACTGCTGCTGGCCTTGTGCTTTGGTCTCCGTCCGATGTGGCAGGGATCGAAGAGCGAGGCCGTGCTGTTCGGCCTGATCAGTCTGTCGACGGTGATTTTGTACGCGATGTATTCTCTGGCGGTCCCGGGTTACCCCGGCAACAGGTATCTGATGCCCATGACGGCACTTGCAGCCGTCCCGCTGAGCCTGGCGGTGAAGGAAGTGTTCACTGGACCAGCAGGGGACGCGCACGCTGGAGACGACGCCGTTGGAATTGCTGATCAACGGAAGTACAGGACGTGAGGGGCTATGCGGCCGTCGAGGTAGGCGCACGGGCCGCATTCCATCTCGTACGATCCGACAATCCGGCTAACCTCCCGGGCCACGTCTTTTGACTCATCTGCATAGTGTTCCGTGGAAATTGCCAGCCGTGGCTTGAACCGGCGAAGGCTGCCGGACGCGCCCTTGAGTGCCTTGATCTCCGCACCCTCGATGTCCATCTTGATAAAGTCGACCTTGTTCAGGTTGAGCTCCGAGACGAGGTTGTCGATGGTGGTCAGCTGGATCATCTCTGACGGCGAGCCGGCGGTATCCAGGACAGTTCCGCCCGAGATTGGCAGTGACGCCTCTTTGTCCCAGACGCCTTTCCTAAAGAGGAGTACTGTGCCGTCCGCGATCTCCTGGCTGAAGTTCCGTTCGAGGCATGGCCATTTCTCCGGAGCCGGTTCGACGGCAACGATGCGCGCTGCCCCCATTTCCAGCGCGAGGCGGGTAAAGGTGCCGATGTCGGCACCGCAGTCCAATACGACATCCCCTGGCTGCACGCCCGACTTCCCCGACCCGTACACGTGCATCTCCTGCTCCGCCAGCACTCCCCACATCAGTCCCACGCTCGTGTCGGGCATCCAGAACGGCCCGCGCGGCGTGGACCAGAGCTGGATGCTGCCGTTCCGCTCGAGGAGGCGGCTGCGGATCTCCATGCCCTTCTCGATCTGCATGTAAGCCACCTTCCAGTCGCCGTATTCCCATGTCTGACGCAGCGTGCATTCGCTGCGACGCACGAGGTACATCCCGACGAGGAGCAGCTTGTGCAGCCGGTAAAGAGCGAAAACCTCCACGACCAAGCTGAGGACGATAACAGACCAGATCAGCTTTTTTTTCATTCGACGACTCCGCGATTTCCGGTATTACCGCTGCGGCACTACGGCATCCGGTTCGCCCCGTCGAGCCGCAACGCCGAAACGGTGTACTGAGCCGCAACCGAGAGGAGGATAAGCATCCCTCGCGGACGAGCGGAACAGCTGCAGCAATTATTTCAGAATCTGAAAGAGGTTGCTGTAGTCGTCGGTCCAGAGACTTATCGATTTGACCTTCTCCACGGGTGCGAGCCGAGCTGCGATTCCCGGTTGCCCCCAAAGACCGGCATCGCGGCTCATGATGGCCCACACCGATGGGAGGCTCAGGTCGTCGTACCGGTCGTTCCGTATCAGTTCCGCACGCAGCCCGAAATGCTCCGCCAGCCTATGGACAACAGGCCACAGGTCGAGGTGCTTGTTGGTGATATTTACCGTAACAATCCCCTCTGGACGCATGTGCGCCAGGTAAAGCTCGAACGCTTCCCGGGTCAGCAGATGAATGGGGACGGAGTCGCTGTTGAAGGCGTCAATCACGAGCAAATCGAAATTCTGCGACTGCGCGTGCTCCAATTCCGATGCGAGCGATATCCGGGCGTCGCCCGGCACGATCTCGACGGCAGCCCTCGAGTCCCGTACAAACGTAAAGAACCCGCCAGTGCCTTCGGCCAGACGGATTACATCGGGATTGATCTCGTAGATGCGGAAAGTATCGTGTGGCGTGCCGTATGCCGTGAGGGTTCCGATGCCGAGCCCGAGCATTCCGATACGCAAGCCGGACGCACGCCGGGGGTGATGGCGCACTACCAGCCCTATCCCGCTGTCGCGGGTATAATAGGCGGTCGGTTCCCGCCGCCTCTCCTCCTGCTGGAGCTGGAACCCATGATTAGTGGCGCCATGCAGCAGCGTGTAGGCTCGCCCGCCCGGATTGCCGGCGCCGGTCTCGCGAACCCGCAGCACGCCGTAGAAGTTTCGGTAGGCCGCCAGCGTTTCTCTCGACAGCAGGTTGATGTAGACGAAGAAAAAGAAACCGATGAAGGCGATGCCGCCGACAAGCAGTGCGACCGTCAGGAAGGCGGGTCGCCGGGCTCCTCCCGCCGGCTTCTTGAAGTTGCTGATGAGCAGAAGCACCCAGCAGAGGAGCAGCCCAAGCGGCAGTTCCCAGAAACCGGAAAAAACCCGCGGAGCCACCAGTGCCACGAACGCCCCCCCCAACGCCCCCCCCGTGGAAACTGTGAGGTAAAACGAGGTGAGGAAGCGCGGGTGCGGCCTGATCATGTAGAGCTCGCCATGACAGATCATGCAGCAGATGAAGAACGCCACCGAGTAGGCGGTGATCTGCGTCACGATGCCAAGGGCGAAGTCTTGGACCAAGACCCAGCAGAAGATACCGCTCGAGACCACGAGCGCTGAAATGTACCAGCCGCGCGCATACCAACGCACATTCGAAAAGCAGAGGATGAACGACAGAAGGTAGAGAACGAGCGGCAGGATCCAGAGGAAAGGGACGACCGCGACCTCCTGGCAGATCTGGCGCGTTGTGGCAAGCAGCAGCAGGGAGGCGCAGCCAGACAGCGCGATCCACATCAGATGATCCGCGCATAACGGTTGCGGGGGAGCGTCCGCGGATCGGTCTTCATTCGCCAGCCCGTCACCCTGCCGGCGCAGCAGGCGGCTCGCCCCGCAACCCATCGACGCAACGAAGAGGAGGAAGACCAATGACCAGGCGACTCCCTGGGTCCTGAGTGTCAAGGCCGGCTCAACCAGGAAGGGATAGCTGATTAGTCCAATGAGGGACCCGGCGTTGGACCAGGCATAAAGTGCATATGGGGATCGCCCCGGCTTCGCGCGGCTGTACCACGACTGGATTAAGGGGCTGGTCGTCGCCAGGGTGAAATAGGGGATACCCACCGAAAACAGCAGGATCGTGAGCAGCGACCGCACCGGCATACCCGAGATAGACGCGAGCGAGACGGCCGGCGGCATGACTCGGGACTGCCGCGCATACCAGGCGGCAAACAGCAAGGAGACCGATACCCCAAGAAGGACGAGGTGTAGGGATGCCTGCCGCCGCGGTTTCAGCGATGAGGAGAGCCAGTATGCGTAGCCATACCCCGCCAGTAACAAGACCTGGAAAAAGAGGAGGCTGGTTGACCAAACCGCCGGTGTGCCGCCGAACCATGGCAGGATGTATCTGCCGACTATCGGCTGTATCTGAAAGATCAGGAAAGCGGACAGGAAGCTGACCCAGATATAATAAAACATGCCCCGGTTCTCCGTCGTTCTCTTATCGCCGCCCCATGCCCGGCAGACAAGAGAAAACGTCACGACCGTGCCATCCCCAATCCCGCTGATCGGCGCCGCGAGGCAGACGTCGTTCGTGCCTGTCAAAAAAGGGTCGACGGCTATTCGCAGGAGAGTGCCCTAATTCTGTGCGACAATCTTTGGCGGAAGCCAGGCCAGGGCAGGGCTGGAGTGCCCATGTCCTCGCAGGATTTCTCAATTGCCTCGGCGGCAGGAAGAATCGGGCAGAGCATTCGTCTGGGACGAGGCAAACCCAGCTAGCCTAGCCTAGCTACCAGGAGAGACGAGGTTGACCAGCCAGGGCGAGATGGCCATCGCAGACACGGCGGGGGCGGTGCGACGGCGCGGGCCTTTCTGGATGTACCTCTTCACGATTGCGGCTGGAACCCTCGGATTGATCTATGTCTACTCGTTTGGTGTCAACGTCCCCTGGTTGGACCAGTGGGAAGTCGTAACCCTGTTGGATAAGCACTCCTCGGGCAGTCTGCAGTTGGCCGACCTCCTCCGTCAGCACAACGAGCACCGGACGCTGTTTCCCAATACCGCTATGCTGATTCTCGCGCTCGTGACTGGGTACAACACCGTCGCGGAAATGTACCTCATAGCCCTCGTGTTCTTGTTGACTGCGCTCGTCATGACCAGTTGTTATTGGGACGAAACGGTCCAACCCCAGGATCTCGCTTTTTTCTGCTTTATTCCCTTACTGATTTTCTCGTTCAAACAGTTTGGCAATACTCTGTGGGGGTTCCAGATCACGTTTGCGTTCGTCCAGCTGTTTGCAGTCCTGGCTTTCTACTTCCTCGGGCGGCTCGCATCTCGTTCCGATCGAAGGGGAGTCTTCCTGGCGGCGGTCTCCAGTGGCGGCGTCGCGTCCTTCTCCTCTATCCATGGCCTGATCGTCTGGCCCGTGGGACTGATCCAGATACTCCTGCTACCGCTCACAAAGTCGCGCAAGAAAGGGCATGCGATCCTGTGGACATGCCTGGGACTATTCAGCTGGATCTCCTATTTCCTTGACTATGCAAAGCCTGCAGGTCATCCATCGTTGCTTGTTTTTCTCCGGAATCCCTTGAGAGCCGTCACCTTTTTCTTCACACTACTGGGGGAATCGCTGTGCTGGAATACCGGGACTGCTTTTGTTGCCGGCATCTTCCTCGCTGGTGCATTTCTGGTGAGCATCCTCCTTCTCTCTCGTGCCCATCTACTCCATCGATCGGCCTTCTGGACCGCAGTGACATTGTTCTCGCTCATGGTGCTCGCCTCCATCACCATAGGGCGAGTGGGATTCGGCCCGGACTTCGCCCAGGCCTCCCGGTACGTGACCTTTTCACTGTTGGCTGTCGTAGGCATTCACGCGCTCACTACCCGGGCACTGTCAGCCGTACATAACGTGCTTTCACATTCGATCACCGTAGCTTTCAGAATTCTGCTCTGCGTCACGTTGCCTCTCGGATACTATCTGGGCTGGCAAGCAGGCGCAGAGGTCCGGCGGGATCGGACCGCAATGGCGCACGTGCTGCTCCACTATCGCGACGCATCGGACGACCAACTGCAATCTCTTTACCCCTCGACCGCTGACGAAGTCAAACGACGAGCGCGCATCCTGGAGCGATTGGGCTTCAGCGTATTTGCAGGGAAAGCGCCTGAATGAGTCGACGTAGTGCTTCTCGCCATCGCGGCCGCAACCTCGAAGACAGGCTAAGTACTCGTGTTCAGAAATACGCTAACGTTTCCAGGACGCAGATATGCGCGGATACACGCGGATTGCTACCTGGTGGCAGGCCGCGCCCGGCATTCCTCCCCGAGGGCGGCCTTTGGCACGCATCAAAGCCCGGCTCCCACAGGAAAGCGTGGACCTTGAATCGAAGCGGCATCCTTCCAACCGCGCGCTTTCCTGCGGGAGCCGGGCTTTGATGCATCGGCGCGAAGCGCCGGCCCTCGGGGAGGAATGCCGCGCGCGGCCGATCCGCGTGAATCCGTAAAATCCGGGAAGATCCGCGTTCTGCTGTTGTCAATCGGTGACCAGCTCCATCCAAAGAAGACGTTAGCGTATTTGTGAAATGGAGTACTAAGCTGATAGTTGGAGGTTGCCTTCAATCGACTCTTCGCCTGTAGATGTCATAGGGACCGAAGCTGGTGACGGGCTTGAAATGCCCGCGCCCGAGGATTTCGCGGTCGCCGGCAACGGCCTTGACCATCGGGCCGATCACCAGGTAGTCGGCGTTGGTGTCGAGCGGCAACGAGACCGGGAACCGTTCCAGCCCAAACACGTAACGCCGCTCCAGAAGGAAGAAGATTTCTGCTTCCCCTGTTTCGATCACGGCGTCTGGAGGAGTCTGCGAGTTGACAAAGCTGGCCACGAGCCCGACGGAGTCGCCGCGATCTGATCGGTAGGACCGGAAGAGCCCGTAGAGGGTCAAGGGCACAGTCCAGGCGATCAAGGCTAGCGCAAACAGCACCGAGGCGCTTTTCCTGCTGAGGCTGAGCGGGACCGGCGCAAAGCCATCGGTAAGGCTGTGAAGCATGTGCGCGACGAACACGCTTGCCAGGAACGTCGACGGGAAGAGGTAACGCATGAACCCGACCGACAGGAACACGTACCACACCAGCCAGCTGCTGGACAGAACCAGCAGGGAGAGTCGGGCCATCCCCGTTTCACTTGCTCCCAAAGGCTCCTGGCGGCGGATAGCCAGCTCGTATCCGGCATAGGCAAGCCCTGCCAGGGTGGGCAACGCGAAAAGTACCGTCCAGCTGAGTACCGACGATCGAACGGAGCCCAGCGGTATTACTGCCGTTGTGCCGTACCAGTCCCCCATGTGGGTCTGGGGAGGCCTGGGGTCGTGCAGCACGTACCTCTGCAGCAGCGTCAGAGCCAGCAGGACGGCTACGGACCCTATCAGACCGCGGGTAATCATACGTACCTCTGCCCATGCGTGCCTGCGGAGGGACAGGGCGAGGGGCAAAAGCAGGGCCGCAAACAGGAACGGAATTACCTGCGGTTTTGTGGCGAGCGCGAGACCCCACCAAGCGGGTGCGATGGGGCGCAACCACCTGCGCGCTCCCCCGCCGGCGAGAAGGCAGCTGTAACCCGCCAATACATAGAACAGAGCGGGCATTTCGCCCAAGGCCTGACGTCCGATCAGGATTGGGTGCAGTTCGGGGTGAATCGGCATGAAAAGCAGCACCGCGAGCGTCCAGGTCGCGATTGGCTTGCTGTAGAGACGGCCAGCCAGGACCCAGAGGAGGGCGACCGAGCCGGCGGTGAACAAGATGCCCGGTAGTCGGGCCTGCCAAAGACCGATACCGAATGCACGGAAGCTCAGGGCAAGCGGCATGATCGCCGGACAACCGGCGGTGATCATCGAAGCGGAGAACGGGCGGCCATTCATCTTGGGGCCGTAGTGTCCGGACTCGACCCAGTTGCGTGCAGTTTCCAGGTACCATCCCTCGTCGAAAAACAAGGGTGGTACCGTGGCGGACCTGAACACTAGCAGTGCGCCCCCCAGCAGCACCAGCAACAGTGGTATGCCCTGTAAGATCTTCATGTTGGTTTCTGAATGCGTGGTTACTGCAGAACAGTTCCCTCCGGTCTCGAGGTCGGTGGGCAGCGCCGCCGACCAGTCCCTAAACGCCTGATCGAGCCTCGCGTGGGGGCGTGCGCACGAGCCCGACTGCAACCACCCTCCTGAAAGCCCCTACCGGTCCCCTGGGATGAACGCGACGAGGAACCCGGAGCAGCCCGAGGTTTCAGAAATAGAAATAGACCTGCGGCGCGATTCGACCATTCTCGCAGGTGCAGGTGCCGCACTGCTGTTGGTAATCCGGGCGCAGCGACTTCACGAGTGCCGGAATGACCACCGGATCATCCTCCAGGTGATACACACAAATTGCGAGGCGAGGTCGATACCTGCGGATCGTGTCATGCGCGCCTTCCAGCGCTTTTCTCTCCGCGCCCTCGATGTCCATTTTGATGAAGTCAACTCTCGGCAGATGCAATTCCGACACTATCTTGTCGACGGTAGTCAAAGGCAGTTTGACATTTACGGTGTCGTCATCCGATTTTTTGACGAAACTGGCTGTAGTTTGGTGGTCCGGAGCGACATGCATTTCGAGAAAATCGTGCTGGTTCCAGACGCCTTCCGGGCAGACTATCACCGTGCCAGCCGATATTTCAGCCTTGAGATTTCGCCGCAGACACTCGAGGTTGGCGGGAACCGGTTCGATCGCGATCACCATGCGGGCCCCTTGTCTCAGCGCCTCACGGGCGTACAGCCCGATGTTCGCCCCGGCATCCAAGACGATATCACCGGGTCGGGCCCCGAGCTCCCTGTGGTTGTAGATGCCCCGCTCCTGCTCGGCAACATCGTACAGAAACCATGCCGGCGAACCGCCTGTAGGTATCCAGATCTGCTGCTCGCCGACCCTGTAGAGGTCAAATCCTCCTGGATCTCGCACGACCAGCTGGGCGGTCGTGGAAAGCTCCCGAGTACGCTCATGCTGTCGCTCCGAAAGCGCGAGACTGTCGAGGGCATTGGGGAAGGGACAGTAGCATTGCTGACCCTTCATGACCATGATGAACCTTATCATGCAGGCTACGGCCTGTGCGCGAAACAGGATGATGCTGGCGCATATGGCCAGCGTCACAATCAGACCGGGCTTGAGTCTGGGAATCCTCATGAGACCTCCGCATGGCACTCCGCGGCGCGACAATCCTGCTACCGGAGCTTTTGTGTCGGCTCCAGGGGATTTAATGACAGTCGTCGCGATGGACTGTCAGCACCCCGTCGGGCGAAAGTCGAGGCGGCGGACAACGCGGGGCACCGGGACCCGGCGGCTCAAACTTTCCGGGGCCTCTCAATGCTGCGGCGCTCAGCTCCTCGAGGAGGTTATAGCAGGACTTGACGCGACAAACGATCTCAAAGATGGAGTTCTGGATTCTGGTGACTCCCACCCGGCCCGTTTGGCCAGTTGTTCCGCGCCCAGACGCCTCGGCATGCGAGGATTGCAGGATCCTGTCGACAGGGTAGGACGCGATCGGCCAGCAGCGTCGATTCGGCATCGCAGTGCGGGAGCCTGTCAGCGGAAATACAGCACGTGCGGTATTACCGCTCGCGGGTTGTTCGGATCAAGCTCGCACGGTCCGCAAACAGACCGGTAGCCCGAGTTTGCCGAATGGATAATATTCGGGAGCACGATTCGATCATCGGCCCGATGGTACATCGCTAACATGATTCTCGGCTGGAACCTGCGAAGTGTGCTTAGGCCGCCTGCCAAGGCTTGCCGTTCCGCACCCTCAACATCAAACTTGATGTAGTCCACCCGCGGAAGCTGAAGCTCCTGAACTATTTGATCGATTGTGGTAACCGGGACCCGCACCGAGTAGCCCGGGACCGGTTCGACAAAGCTGTCCTCTGCTGAGGTTCTATTCGAGACCCTGAGGTCCAGTGAACCGATGGAACTCCAGACGCCCTTCTCCACGACAACCACCTGTCCGGCTGCGATTTCGGACGCTAGGTTACGCTTGAGGCAACACAAGGTGTCCGGCGCGGGCTCAATCGCGATGACTTTGGCGGCCCCCCGTCTCAAAGCCTGGCATGTAAACGTGCCAATGTGTGCGCCGCAGTCCAATACGATGTCGCCCTGTTGCACCCCTTGCTCGGGGTTTGTGTCGGACATCCATTGGTGCTCTGCCAGCAAAGCGCTCAGCCCGAGTCTGGTCGAGTCCGAATCCCCTTCACTGATAACCCAGAATGACCTGCTGTCGGTTTCGTACTGCTCCAGGTGGTGGGCTTTGTCCTGCCCGGTTTTTCGCACCCGGGAATATGTTCGCCGCACCAGTTCGGACAGCCGGTATATGTCGATACCCGACAGGAATGAGCGTCGCCATGAGCAATCCGGGCCATTTCCCGTTATTTTGAGGTAAACGAAGGGAATACTGATCCAATAGCGCGTCCCGCCCCATCCCAGTATCAGCCCCAAGGCAATGGCCAGTGGAACTCCGATGAGAGGGGGGATTCTTGCTTGAGAGTGGGATGGTAATTGTTCACCGCGCCCATGTTGTGTCACCTGAATTCTGGTTGCTGATCTGATTTGGGACTTCTGCCAGTGCAGGAGCCATTATTGAACCCGAGCCTGCAGGGCAGCTGCATTGCCTGCAGCTGTGACAGGTGCGACAAGCGCCACAGCCCGGGCAGCAGGGAGGGTAGGTTCTTGCCATGCCCGATAAAGTAAGGATCCCCGTAGCCGGGATCAATAGAAATCAGCTAATTCTCGGAGGGTATCCTTCCAAAACATATTCGGATTAACCACTCAAAACCCGGAACAGCCAACTTCCGCTGGTCCCGCCGCCGGTCGAGACGCGGAAGTTCCTGACCTCGATTACCTGCCTGCACTCGCCGTACCACTTTGATCTCTGGGTGCGAAGTCGACGGCCCTCGCGCCTGCTGAGGTAGCAGCGATTCCAGGGTGGATGTTGTGTGGCGGTCTGTTAAACTACGAGCATTCCAGGATATCGAGATCGTGGAGGGAAGCCACATGGCGGTCGTGGACAAGGTGACGATGAGAACGCCGTTGAAAATCAGGGTTTTGCAGTTGATCCTCTGCGCCGGCGCCCTGGTTTTAGCGGTCGAATGCTGCCTGATCTACTATCCGCCCTTGCTCTTGCTGGGGTACGCTTTGGCTGGAAAGAGCCCGGACTGCACGACAATGCAGGCGTTTCATGGGGCGCAGGTATCTTTGAGAAATTATAGAGCCGGGAAGCAATATGCCCAGAGCCCTGAATTCAGGCTACTGGAAACCGAGGGGAAATACTCACGGTGGAAGACTCCTGAGGGGGAATACTGGGTTCCGAAAGGCAATGAGGGCATATTGCGGGTCCTTCTCGCCCAGCAGACGGCGGATATCTATTCGACCGAGAACGGCGGGATCCAGGATGGCGGCATTGTTCTGGACTGTGGAGCACACATTGGGATCTTTACCCGGAAAGCTCTACGCGCCGGAGCCGGAAGAGTCATCGCCATCGAGCCGGGTCCGGAAAACCTGGAATGTCTGAAGCGCAACCTGAGGGAGGAGATCGCCAAGGGATCGGTCACCGTCTACCCGAAGGGCATCTGGGACAGTGAATCTAACCTGACCTTCCAGCTATTTCCCGGCAATCGTGCTGCTGATTCCTTTGTCACGAACAGCGCCAAAGCACCAGTACAGGTCGTGGAGGTCCAGGTTACTACTATCGACCTAATCGCTTCTGAATTGGGACTCCGCCAGGTCGATCTTATCAAGATGGATATCAAAGGATCCACGACGAAGGCACTGGTTGGCGCACGGAATACTCTTAAGAACCAAATGCCCAGGTTGGTTATTTCCACCGAGGAAGATAGTGATCGACCCCGGCCCGATAATCGCACTCGTGAGCCGCCTGCAGCCCGCCTACAAGAGGGAATGTGGCTACTGCGCGGTTGAGAATGGGAAGGTCGTGCCGATGGTCATGTTGTTTCACCGTTAGGGGCGGATGGGGACCGCACCTGGCTTCGCAGGCACTGTGCCGCGTGATAGTGTCGGCGGCAGAAGAACGCGTTTGATGGAAGTTAGGACGTGACATTCAGAGTCGCTTCGCATTTTCGTCGGTCTGGGTCTGGCCGGATGGGAACCACGCCTAAGGTATGGCAGTCCCTGCGGGTTCATCTGCGAAGGAATTGGTATGTCGCGGTGGCTCTGATGGCCATGGCGATGGTCATTTCTCTGTCCCGCATTCGCATGATCGATGAGCCGCTGGAACGGGACATCACTACCTATTCGCTGATCGGCAGGGCGCTGACGGAAGGGCAGGTGCTGTACACGGACGTTTGGGACCACAAGCCGCCGGGAATCTATTGGATCTACGCGGCTGCGATCAAACTCCTGGGCATGGGGCCTCTCGCCGTGTATTGGCTCGGCGTCGCTGGTGCCCTGGCGGGTCTGCCCGGAATCTACTTTGCGGGCCGAGCGGTGGGAGGCAGGCCGGCGGGTCTGGTTGCGGCAGGGTTCTGGACGGTCATCAGCGGCGACTTCTGGCTGGAGGCGAATCAACCCAATGCCGAAGTGTTCATCAATGTGCTGTTGATCTGGGCGGCGGTGCTTTATTTTTCGCGCTCCAGGTACTGCTTGCGCCCGGGACGAGCCCTGGCGCTCGGACTTCTTTTCGCCACAGCATCCCTGCTTAAGCAGACGGTCCTCACCATTCCGGCGTTCCTGTGTTTGGCGCACCTGTTGTTTGTACCCAAGAGTGGTGGCAGGTCGCGCAAGTTGCGCTTGAGGAAGTTCGCGCTGCGGGACGTGGCGCTAATGTGGGCAGCTGTCGTTGCAGCATGGGCGTCCTTGTTTGTTTTTTTTGCGGTAAATCACACCTTCGCCAATTTTTATGCCGCCGTCGTGGAATACAACCGGGATTATTCCGGCAATATTGTTCGGAATCTCCTCGCATCGTTTCACCCGTCGGCGCTGGCTCCCGGATGCCTGAAGGCAATGACTCCTCTGGTAGTCATTGCCCTGCTGGGCGTGTATTTCGGACCTCGAGGTGAGAACAGGAGGAATTGGGAGGCGTTGCGGTTCATAGCCTACGGCACGCTGCTATCCATCGGGCTTCCGGGAAAATGGTGGCCCCACTATTATCAATACTGGCTTCCACTGCTCGCGATCTGCGGTGGCTGGGTCTGGAACGAAGCAGCAATGGGCGGTTTTCTGTCGCGGCACGCCGCAAGGCGCAGCTTGGTCGGGGCGATCTTGCTGTGGATGGTCGTATCGCAGGCCTATCAGCACTTTCACTACGAGGCGGAAGACCTTCCGGTTGCCAAGTACGGCGCGGAGGGCATTTTGTTCCGGGACAGCCGCACTATGGGGTGTGCGATCAATGCGACCTTGCTCCCGAATGAGGTCTTCTATCACTTCGGGGCGCAACCGGGGCTGTATTTCTATTCCAATCGAAAGCCCCCTACCCGGTTTATCCTGAACTACCCATTGCTGAGAGGCCCCAACGCCTACCCGTACAGCCTGTGGGTACTCGACGACCTCAAGCGGGTGCGGCCGGAGGCTGTAATCGCGACCAGAAGTGACCTGGTTCTACGCGAACATCCGGTTGTACAGTGGATACATCGGAATTACAGATCGGTGCCCTTGAAATGGGGCACGGATTCGTTTGCAGTCTTGGTGCGGAGGGGCGGCCGTTTGGACCACCTCTATGGTGACCTGTCGAGGGCACCATAACCTAGACCCGAGCGCTCGGGCACGGACAGCCAAGTACTTTGGCTGCCACTCCAAGGGCGCCAGAAATGGCGTCCGGTCCCCGGATTCACGAACGCAGACTCGCCCCGGTCCCGGTTATCGATGTCGGTTACTGGCCAATAGCCCCCGGAACTCGGCAACCAGGAACAGAATCAATCCGATCGTAACGATCACGAGAGCGCCGCTTGCCAGGAGGAAGGTCAAATCGGAGGACTCCATCGGGCGCCTCCACTAATTAATTGAGGCAACTGCAATCTACATCCGCATAATACGACTGTCGAACAACGGGAGTGTCAATTCGCCGCAAACAATTGAAAAAAGTATGCGCTTGTTGTCTCGAACCGCCCGTGTTTGGGATCCCTGCAAAGTTCCCGTTGGGCCAACGCGGCCCCATTTCGCCCGGATGTCGATGTGGGGCGCCGTCGCTCCTGCAATGCAAAATTGCGGGAGCCAATTATGGTGATATAGCCGGTTCAACAACCCTCCAACCATTCTTGCGATCAACTCCGCGCCCGCCATGTGCTTTGACGAACGCAGACAATGCGTATTCGCGGGTACAAGTTGGATCGCCCGCAAGGGCAGTTCGCTCGGTGGCTGGTTGTAGCAGCCCGGCTCAATCGATCGTTCGATCGTTCCGTCACGGGGAATGCGCCACGGTCTTCGCTTCGTTATCTGGCGTCGGGATGGCATAGATGCTGGAGCTTTCGGTCTGAAATACAAGCGCCGACGAGTGAGCGCAGGCCTTCATCAGCAGCTGGAAACCTGCACCGGCAATATCTGGCCGGAATGCGGCGAAGGACGTCCTCGCATCGATCAGATACCGTATCTGCGCCTTGGGCAACAGGGAGGGGATTGTCCCGGAATCGGAACATAAGGGTTTTGCAGCGACAAAAGGTGCGATTGACGGGTTCCCGGTCCACAAATAGTACTTTGGATCGGGGTAGCAGACGAGGACGTCCTCCCGTCGCGCCCGCTCCCTCACCCACCGGCAGACCAACTCGTCGTCTCGCGCCCTATCGGCGAAGACGCGGCGCGAGAGAACGGCTTCTTCCCACACTCCTTCTATATTCCCCCAGACAACCAGCACGGGGACAGCAGGCAGGCTCGCGAACAGGATCAAGCGGGAAATGCCCAATTCGAAGTACCCCTGCTTCAGGAGTTCGACGACGCGGGCGATGCCCAATACGAAAAAAAGGCATATGAACGGCAGAAGTGGCACCAGGAAGCGGTCGTAGGAAGCATATGGCCAGAGGGCATGTTGGAGGAGGTAGAGGGGGATGTAGAGATGAGCGATCCTCAACCCGGCGCGCATATGAACCAGAAACCCGGTGCATACGAGCCCGAAGATGAACACCAGCGCCATCAATCCTCCGACAAACCACAGCCCTTGCAGTGCTGCGATCGAGGAATAGCCAAATCCGAGACAGACCAACGGGACGGAGATCGGCACCAGCATGAAGAGATTCTGCGCCACGATCCGGAGGTAGCCTGCGGGTCCTCCGGAAACCAGGATTTGCTTCCAGTCGCCGAGGTAAGACGTGTAGTACGTCATTGCCTCAGTGGTCGGCTGGGGAACGCGAGCGTGAGCCCAGGCTGTCCATCCTATAAAAACCAGCACTCCAATGAAAACGGGGACGACGGCAGACCGGGAGTTACGGCGGATGAGCGCAAACACTGCCACTGCCGGCAAGAGGCTGACCGCGGAGATGCGCGTCAGAATGGCGAGCGCCAGAGCAAGGGACAGGATGGCGCCTGAGCGGAGCGATGCTTTCCGGGTATGGCTCTCGGCCGCCCCGAGCGCAGCGACCGAGACAAAGGTGTAAAGCGGCTCGGACAGCGCGCTGGTCGCCAGGATGACGGTTCTCGGATTGAATGCCGCGAGCCCGATGGCCACCAGCGCCAGAGTGCGGTCGCGGGGGGTGGCCGGAGCCAAATACCGTTCGATACAGAAGAGGCCCAAGAGGGTGAAGATCGTCGATGGGAGCAAGAGGGCTACGATATTGGAGGGGAACCTCGGGAAAACCCGCCAAATGGCCGACAGGACCAGGGGGTACAAAGGCGGGTACTTAGTTTGGTGCGGTCTTCCGGGCAGGCTCGAGATGTGGTAACCAGAGCCGCAGGCCAGGGACTTCGCGGTCGCGGCATAGATTCCATCGTCGTGGAGGAAGCCGAATTTGTGCGGGTCGAGTGCGACCAAATAGAGGGCGGCAGCGGCTCCCAAGACGAGCAGCAGGCCAGAACCAATACCGACGCGATTGGAAAGCGGTTCCTCCATATGCGCCGAGTATAGCACGCCATTAGCGAGAGTCCCCCTGGCGCAACTGCTTGTCCTCGCTCCGGCGATCCTGGGCCACCGGTTCCGAACAAAGCGAGGGAACCCCCATGATGATGGCGCGGAGAGCACCAGCATATCGAGTTTGACTTCCTGCAGCTATACCTTTCGACCTCGACCGCGCCCATACTCGGCTCTACTGAATTTCAAGGATGTGCCGAAGCAAAATATTGTGATAGAACATGATAGACTCTATTAAGTGCGATCACCGCTTCGACGCGCTGGTCTTTGGGTACGGCCGGTGTTTCACGATTTCCACGAATCAGGCCCTCGGCGCAATTCATGAATTGTCCGGGTTGGGGGACTCCTGCGCCGTGGAGATTCGCTTGAATCCTTCGGGTTGCAAATTCCTAAGAGCTGTTTTGGACAAGAGTGGCCATCAGCGGAACCCAGAAAAGAGGGTCCTCAGCGGAATCTGTGGGTAAAAAGAGAGACGAGAGGATGCTGGGATCCAACATCCGTCGTCCTTTGTGCAGAAAACGCACAGGCAAGTATCTCGATCTCGAATAATTGGCACTCCCGGAGCATGTTAATGTGTTCTCCTTCAGCTACTTACGCTGACTTCTGCATCCGGGCAACCCACAGATTCTGCTGAGGAGGCGAAAAGAAGGTGGTCGACCAAGGGGCAGGAGTGCCGACAAACCATGGGAGAATGTACCTGCCTGCGATGGGGTGTATTATGGATTATCGGGAGCTCCGAGGAAGACCATGCTCCAGATTGGATACGGCGCAATCTGCCCTGGTCTGATACCCTGACGGGGCTAGGTAGCCGGGAGAACCTGTAGGTGAACACGACCGGCGGTGTAGCGAGCATCCCGAGCGCCGCGGGCAAGGCGCGATTCTGGCATGCTCGTGCCTTGTTCCTTCACTCAAAGAGACTCTAACGTCCTATGCGCATACTGGTAACTGGAGGAGCCGGGTTTGTGGGATCCTGCATCGCGCTCGCCTTGCGGGAACGAGGCAACCAGATTGTCGTCCTCGACAACCTGAGACGCCGCGGCTCCGAGCTGAACATCCCCCACTTCAGGAAAACAGCCATCGAGTTTATTCACGGCGACATACGCGACTTGGGCGATTTGGCGAACATCCCTGGGAACTTCGACGTGTTGGTGGAAGCATCGGCGGAGCCCAGTGTACACGCGGGACAGCAGAACTCTCCCGCTTATGTAATCGATACCAATCTCGGTGGTACTGTCAACTGTCTAGAGTTCGCCAGGCACAGGGTGGACTCTCTCGTTTTTCTGTCCACCTCGAGGGTGTACTCGATAGCGGCCTTGCGGAGCATCCGTCTCAAGGAGACCCCACAACGGCTGGAGATTGATGAGCAGCAAACCCTGCCGGGGATCTCGGAATTCGGCATCGCCGAGAATTTTTCGATCGACGGGGCCCGGTCCTTTTATGGCGCGACTAAACTGGCCTCGGAGCTTCTCATACAGGAATATGTGCAATCTTACCGGCTCAAGGCGGTGATCAACCGCTGCGGCGTCATAGCGGGTCCCGGCCAGTTCGGCAAGACCGACCAGGGATTCGTGAGCCTGTGGGTCGCCCGTCACTGGTTCGGCATGCCGTTACGGTATACCGGTTTTGGAGGGACGGGCAAGCAGGTACGTGATTTGCTGCATCCTGACGACTTGATTGAATTGCTGCTGAAACAACTGGATTGCCCCGACTGTTGGGAAAATGGTGTGTTCAATGTCGGCGGTGGGCGTGAGACGTCGATCTCGCTTCGGGAATTGACGGAACTCTGCCGAGAGATAACCGGTCGCACAGCGGCGGTGGAGAGCATCGAGGAAACGTCGCCGGTTGACATTCCGCTCTTCGTCACCGACGCCAGGAGAGCAGGGCTGATTTTCAATTGGCAACCACGAAAGAAAGCCATACAAATCGTCGACGAAATAGCTGACTGGATCCAGCTCAATCAGGAGATCCTCAGTCCGATCTTCGGTGCCAGTAAGTCCACCTGATCTGCATGCCGGAGCGAATGGCCGAATTTTGGACGCTTCCTCACGCCGATTCACTGGCGCCGCCTGTAAACCGCATATGTCGCATCTCTGATCAGGTACTGCCCTATGGCCCACCAACTGTAAGGCTCTATCTGGCGCGATACATCGAAGATCCTGACCATCTGATAGCTGATGGTCAGCAGGTCGGGATCGCTTGCCCTTATGGTTTCAACTTCCTCTTGGCGCAATACCACCCAGTCCGGCTTTAGTTCCCTTATCAGGTCCCGCCCGCGGTCGCTACGTAGCTTTCTCCGGACACGGACGATATCTGGAGAGCCGATGCCTGGATAGTCCAGCATTCGAAGTTGCGAGTAGAATCCAATATATCCCAGAGGTTCGAGAAACACCGTTTCCAGTTGCGAAGCGGCTTGTCTGCTCAGCCACAATCCGATCTGCTTCCGATTGCCCTCCTCGATCAACTGCTGCTGAATTCGAAATCGATGGGCACTCCAAACCGTCAAAGAGGCACTGAGGATCAGGGCAGTGGTTAAGAATCCCAACGAAAGCCGAGCCGCTATGCAGCGGCCTTCTGGGTCGAGTGGATGCGACGACTTACGGAAGCTCTCGAGTATCTGGTTTATCGTGCCCGTCATCACGAATATGGACAGCAGGGTACATGGTACGATGTACCATGGGTAAATCAACGGAGTGATAGCATCAAGATAGAAGCAGCCGAGTATGAGGCCGAAGGATATTGCGCGGAAGACTCCCGGCATCCTCGAGGAGATCCAAGCCATCGCACAAGGCCACGCTAGCGCCACGCTCCAGAGGTTCAGGAGGAGTGGCCCTTTGGGGTACGGGGGCAAGAAGGCAACGGCCAGCGATTGCGGATTCAATAAAGATGCCAATGGGTATATCGCCAGTCCACCGACTAGACCGAGTGGTGAGAAATTGCGATTGAGCCCCTTGGCTATGATGCTGTGGGGGATCGGTGATCCGTAGTAGTGCCACGCCCAAGCGAGCCATGGCAGATAAAGGAGACTGGCAAACAGACCGGATTTTAGGAAGTACTGCATGAGCGACACCCGCCCGCGGAGGGATGATATCCGAGGTTCGAAGATCAGGAAACCAACACAGAGGCTCCCAATAAATATAAAGCTGTCCGGGCGGGTCCACATCAGACCGGCCCAGGCGAAGCCAAGTCTCAAAGCTGCCGGTTTTGCAGGTATCAAGAGAGAATGCAGCGTGAGGACGAGAAAAAAAGTCAATATGCCTGTTTCCATACCGTTGATGGTAAAATCAACAATTTTCGTGTCGAGCGCGAACATACCGATAAGCAAAACGCCGGGCAGGAGACGGACTTGAAGTTTGGTGGCTATCCGGAGGAGCAGGATCGCTGCGGATGCAAGAGCGGCACTGCTGAGACCTCGGAAAAGCCAGAGAACGGCGTAATCAGAGCTGTTGCCAGTTGACATGCACAGGAGCGCTGGAATCAGAACACCAAGGGGCGATGTAAACGCCTGCACTCTTTCTCCCGGCACATACACCAAACCGTTACCGTCCGCTAGGTTTTTGCTGACCCTGAAGGCAATGTAGAAATCTTCCCATACGTGCTGGGTATATAGGGCGAATAATAAACACAGGCAAAAAACGATCACGAAGACGGAGCCGCACGCTCCTCTTCCGGCGTTGACTCGGATCTCCGTTCCACTTACTAGCGAGACCGATCCGAGGATCCTAGTGCCAAGAGAGGGTTTCTTTGCGCATTCGCTTCCTATTCGGTAGTCTGGAGTGCTGGAGGTATCGAGTCCAGTGGATAGAGTGATACTCATAATCCCAATCGATCAAATTGAGTGCTGCCTACTTGTTCACTTGGATGACTAAGGGCATCGGAAGTCGTTCAACTCCAAAGAGTGGGGTGCGATTTAGGCAATGACCCCTCGGCTCTCAAACCACGAGCAAGCCTCGAAAGAATCCAGCGATACCGCAGCGTCGCTGTCCGGTCCCCAATATGAATCATAGTTGGGTTTCAGCGAACGGAACCTTAGCCGCGTTCGGTTCCCGGCCAGGCGGTAGTGAACCGACCGGATGAGCCTGATTGGTATGCGGGCGATCATTGCCGATAGCTTCCGCGCCGGGATAGCGGCTTTGGCCACCTTTCCACCGAAGCCGAAATCGCTGTAGGGACGCGACTCATAGCCAGTTGTCGCCCAGGGAGCGCAATTCCATGCCGGGCAAACGTATAGAAGCCCTTGCGGTTTCACCACGCGCCGGAGTTCGGCGAGCATCCTCTCGGGTTCCGGGACATGCTCGAGCACCCACACCGTCCAGGCGACGTCAAAGGAACTATCCGGGAACGGGAGTGCCGTCGCGGATCCGAGCACGAAGGGCTTGTGGTACAAGCGGGCGACGTTGGGAGAGATGTCAAGCCCAGTATAGTCTTCTACCATATCTTGCAGTGATCCCGTGCCGGAACCGACCTCAAGCACTTTGCTGTCCTCAAGTCGGTACGTCTGGATGAGTTCACGAAGGGCCGGTCTAATCTGCAACGCTTCGGCCAGACGCTGCTCCGTTTCGATGTATGAGCTTTGTTCACCTCCGGTTTCTTGGGGCGCATAAACCCGGTCATAAAACAGCTGCGCGTCTGGATTTGGGGCTGGATGACCGCCTCCCATGGCAGGGTCGCTGTCGTATGGGTAATTCAGAGAGACGGATAGCGCTACCGGTGGCAAGAAAAAAAACAGGAGAAGTCTGACCAACATTCGCGCGATGCGGGCAATCTCTTTCACGGTGCGATCTCCCCGAGCACATTCGTAGCACACAAGAGGCGGCGCCGGGCGACGATGTCAACCGCCCGTTGAGGCGGAGATCAGGGCCGCGTCGGGCCGCCGCAATCCATTCGGGCCGGAGTGCCGTTCCGTCCTGTTACTGAACAGGTAAATCAACGCGACTGCGGGTGCCAACCAGAATAGGGCAAAGTAACTGCGAGCAGTATAGAGCAGCATCGCGGTCGCCAACTGCGTTGCCACGAGGCATGCGAACCACGGCCACTGCCTTGCAGGCCGCAACCTGAAGCGAACGATGAGAATAAGCGCCACCGGCAGCAGCACCACCAAGTCCATTGTCCAGCCGTATGGAGCCGTGATCGTCGAGAGCAGCGTTATCGGGATAAGAGCCGGCCGCCATTGGTACTCCCCGCGCCAACGGAACCAGAGCCACACCGCCACGATGAGGCCGGCTGCAGCCGGGACATAGAGCACCCACCCCTCATGCTGGGGGAGGAGCACTCGCAGTACGGTTGCAAGGGTTGGAGTTTCCCAGGCCTTCGCCCCGGTGTCAGAGAACAGTCCTTGGAGGTACGCAACGTAGATCCCACGATTGTAGAGCCAGGCCAAACCGGCGCAGGCTGCCAACGTCCCCGCCAACCCTGCCGGGACGCGCCATCTCTGGTATCGCACCGTCCAGATGATCAGAAATACCCAGAACAGATACACGACATGCGGCTTCACGGTCAGCAGGCAGGCAAAGAACCCGGCAAGCAGGTCGCGCCGTTTCTCGACGGCCCGTATGAAACCGATCAGTCCGAACAAGACAAGTGGGCTCGTCTGGCCGATGTTGAGCGCCAGCGCACTCGGTACGAAGAGGAAGACGGCCGCCCAGGCCGGCCAAGGGGGCGAAGGACCTCCTGCCGTTTTCCAGTAACTCGTCGCGGTCCACAGGAGGAGCAGCATGTTGAGGCAGAACCAGAGCCCCCGAGCCATGCTATAGGAAAACAGAACGAACGGGAGGAGGAGAATGTGAGTCCACGGAGGACTCCACATTACCAGAGGCTTGGGATCGCGGTAGCCCGCCGCCTGTTCTGCAGCGAGGACGGCCGCCGCGTCGTACGGATTTCCCCCGTGCAGGAACAGGCGAGTGGAGGCCCAGTAGCCGAGGAAATCGACCCCCGCATGGCGCACCGGCCCTTCCGGAGCCGCCAACCTGACGACGTCCCACACCACAAGCAGCATGATCAGAAACCACAACAGCACTCTGCTTTTCGGCAGCCTGGGACTCAAGGGATTCACGCGCACTCCCGGGTTTGCAGCTCGAATACATTAAGGCTTCTTTAGGGCAGGCAACTCAATCCGTACGAGCTCATAAATCTCGGGCGGCACCCGCCCGAAGGCGAATGGGAGCGGCCCCCAGACGGAGGCATAGAAGCCGGCACCCAGATCCACGCTCATTGTAGTCAACCATCGGTTGGTGTCGATGCTCACTATGCTTGGCTCGAGTGCGAGCCCCGGTCGCAGCGCGAACGTCGCCGTGTTGTTGCGCGGTATCGCCACGACATCGCCGGACCGGAGCCGATCCTGCTGTTCCTCCAGTGGCTGGGCGCCGAGCCGCTGCATGTAGTACTGGAATCCCCAGTGTCCCTCGAACCAGAGGGTGCCCTCGCCGGGGCGGGCTTTCTCGTGGATGAGCCTGGCCGCTTCCCGTGCGGAGCCCGCCAGCTCGGCATCCGACCGCGCGAGTTGGAGAGAAATCAGCGCAGAAGCCGCCAGGGGAATCATCAACGCCGCTTTCCGGAGTTTGCCGAGACGAGGCGGAACCGAATCGACGCGCCGGGCCAGCAGGATCGAGGCGGCGGGGATCAGCGGCATCACCGAACGCGCGTTCACGGTCCAGTTCATAAAACAGGCGAAGTAGAGGGTTCCCAAAACCCAGGCGGCGAGAAAAAGTGCGTCGGCGTCGTTACGCTTCCTCAGGTCGTCGGCCGCCAGCGCCATGACCGAGAGGCCGCCGGCAATCAGCAGCGCCAGCTGGATTTGCACACCCACCCAGCCTTTGTCCGGAACCGGTGCCCCCGGGTGCAGCCACCCCATCCCGAAGGTTGCCCCGGCGAACCCGGCCAGCAGGAGGCCGCCGACAGTCCAACGGAGACGCCAGCAGAGCGGGGCGAAGAGCAGCACGGGAAGCATGCACCCGCCGGCGAACGCTGTGCCGATAAGCGCCTTGGCGGGAATGGAAGTTCCTCCCTGTATGCCGTTCCACGCCCGGGCATAGACGGCCGCATCGGTGAGCAGCCCCGTGCCGTACAACGATGCCGTCCAGGATTGGTAGACGGCAAGTGCCAGGACAGGCAGCAGCAGAAACCAGGCCCAGTGGCCGAAACGCCGCCGCCGCGCGTGCGAATATACGAGCAGGAGTGGAATCAGTGACACGGCGAAGTATTTCGTCAGCGCGGCCGCTGCGATCATAAGAGCAGAGCCGGCGAGGTAGAGAGGCTTCACGGGCTCGACCCCCTTGCACCACAGGACGAGGGCGAAAACCCAGAACGCCAGCATCAAGGTATCGCACATGACGGTCGTGGAGGACACGAGAAACCCCGGGGCCAACAGCGTGGTCGTTGCCGCCAGAAGAGGCGAGCGTGTGAACCGTCGAGCCAGCCAGTAAGTCCCGATCACGACGGCGATCGCCGGTAGAAGGAACGCAGTGTGAAGCGCCGCCTCCGACCAACCGGTCATCGAGGCGAAGAATGCGATGAAGTATGACGCCAGTGGAGGGTTCTTGTTCACCTCCGACATGCGCATCCGGTTCGTGGACCACACCAGGTCGAACCCGTACGGGTCCAGCGGGTGTTTCGCGATCTGCTGCGCCGACCAGACAAACAGAGGATCGTCGATGTGGAACGCCTTGCGCGCGAAGGGCGCGAGACACAGCAGGGTCAAAAACACGAGGAGCAGGACAGATCGGCGCGCGTTCCAACTGCCGCTCTGGTCAGGCAGGATTCTGGTGCCGTTCATGGGGTCTGATAGGAGTCATTGTTCATAGGTGCAGCGCGTGCATCGGAAGGGGGCCGCCGGATCCCGCCGTCCTGCGGCGCCACTGCCTTATCGGCGACGGCCCGGCAAAGGCAATAACAAAATGCGACCAGGGTTGTGACCGGCACAGCCGGCACATTTCTTTGGGCGACCAGACCCACGATTCCTGCGAAAGACGGTACAAGCGCCAACAACATGAATGCGGTGCGCTGCCAGTCGGACACCCGGGACATCGCGGAAATCGCCAAGGCGATGGCGGGCAGCGCGAGACTGACGTCGTACATCTGGATATACGGCGAGATCAGCAGTGTAGCCAGCACCGCGGCGGCGAGGACCCATTTCGGGTCCCCTCCCCGCCTTTCGACCGCTAGAAGCGTGCCTGCGATTGCGGCCCCGAGCACCCAGAAGACCCAGCCCGGCATACCCAGAAAGTGGGTAAGTCCCCTCAGGCTCTGCATGCGCGGGATCAGCGACTCGTCCGTCATCATGGTCATCACGCGCAGGTTGGCCCGCATTCCCGCCGTGCCGACGATCGAAAGCGATAGAAGCGCGAGCGCGAGCGCTACCGAAACCACGACGAAAATGGCCTTCCAGGCGCGCCGAAGCAGGAGGAGAAGAAACGGCACCGGCATGAGGACAATCTTGTACGACAGCAGGGCAACCCACAAGCCTGCTCGTGCGGATTTCTTCTGCAGCATGTCCAAAATGAACAAGGAATAGAGCGCCACACCGATGAACGCCGTCTGCCCGAGTACCACATTTACATATAAAGGAAACATAACGGATGCGGTCAGCGCCAAGGCCAGCACTTGGCTTCTGCGGCTGAACAAGGAGCGGCAGAGGAGAAACACGATCCCGGCTGCCAACGCGATATTGAGGCCTGCCATCGTCCAGTAGGCACTGCGGAAAGGCAGCCACGTCAGCGGGACGAAAATGGCCGCGACGAAGGGGGGGTAGGGAAACGACAGGTAGTGGTTCTGCAGCCCTCCGGTAACGAAGTTCAGCATCTGGTTTTGCGCGGTGAGGTCATAGAGTCGGCCTGGATCGGTGCGCAGCTGCAGTGCGGCAGCGTAGTACATGCCGAAGTCGGAGCGCGGCAGGTGAAGGCCGAAGTCCCGGAGGGCCGCAGCGATCAAGATCATGAGAATGACTGAGGGCGCGTAGGTGCAGATACACGTTGCCGCCCGAGCGACGGCGGGAGATGGGTGCGCTCTTCGGCTCAGCGACAACGCCATGAGGCCGGCCAGAAACAGAGCGACACCGATCGGCGCGTTCCGAATGGCTATGGAGACACTGAGTGCGACCAGGATCAGACCGCCCGCCCTCTCCGCATTACTGGACATGTTGGTGAGATCTTAGCACGCCTGAACTCGAAACGTATCGGCATGGGCCGTGGCGCGCGACCTCGGCCCCCAGCGTAAGATCGGCTGGGAGCGGGCCCCCGGCGACCTGCCCGGGCTCCACTCGCCATTGCCTGACAATCGGGATCGAAATTCCTATAATATTTTTTCCCTCTCCCCTTAGCCCCCAGTGAGTGATCATCAAGGAGAACAATGCTATGATTTGGCAATCCCTGACTTACCTCAAGGCTCGTTTTTGGATCTTTGGGCGACGAGTCCGGTCAGACCATCGTTGAGTACGTGTTGCTGATCGTGCTGGTGGCTTTAGCCGTCTTTTTCTCCAGCCCGACAATCACGAGCGCCGTCCTGGGCGTCTTTACCAAGACCTCCAGCGTACTGGGACAGTAATCGGTTCTTCGCGCTGGAGCAAGGCGGCGGGATAGCTGAAGAGACTGCTCCGCTCGACATCTGCCAGGGAAGCCGGCCCCCCCCACAACGCTCCTGCCTCTGTTACCTCAAAAATGGCACGCTCCAGTTCCGCAGGGTTCAGCACACTTTGCGCGGCCGGGGCGTGTGTCCTGTCGTCACCCCCCACCGTGCAGTCGTGCTTTAAATAATTCTACAAGGTTTGCAGCCGCAGGCCGATATGGTCGCCGAGTGGGCTGTCAGGCGATTCCTTAACAATTGTTTACCTCGTTTTGACAAGCAGTTTGATCGTTTCTCGTACGATTTAGGCAGCACAGGAGCATTTTCAGGCGAACGAACTGCCGCACGGTGCGGCGTATATAACAAGGAGAAGTCGGATGCTGGCTCAATGGTACAACTATTTGAAAGTCCGGATGCAGACTTCAAAAAACGAATCCGGGCAGACCATCGTCGAGTATGTGTTGTTGATCGTCCTGGTGGCACTGGCCGTGTTTTTCGCCAGTCCCTCCATAACGAGCGCCGTCCTGGGGGTGTTTACCAAGACCTCCAGCGTTTTGGCAAAGTAGTAAGCCCGGGAGAAATTGAAGGGGTGGTAGCCCCTGAGGTCCGCCCCCCTTCTGCCGCCCCTTCATTCCCGGTTGGATTTCCGATACCGATTTATTAAAAGTTGCTTTGCTGGCGAGCGGGGAGATAGAATCCGCTTCGATCCCCGCTGCCTGGGTGTGACGAGAACCACTCGAACGTCGACGGCTCGGCTGCCTCAAGCAAGTTTCACGACGTGCACTCGCCCTGACAGCTGACAGTGGACCGGCCGCGGCAGGAAGTTTGTGATCCGATCCAGTGGGTCGAAAAATGCAGGGCTGTGACATCGCTCCGGCAGAAACTTCGCTCCTGCCCTTTCCTAGGTCGCTAGGTCCACCTCTGCCAATTAGAGTGCTTACTCCTGTTATGGGCGCCGAGTTCCCCCGGTGCCAGGGATGCGATTATGAATCGAAATCGGATGATGGTGTTGGCGGTCATAGCGCTGATTCTCAGTGGGGGCGTAACTTATCTTGCGTATCGCCTGATACAGACGCGCCTTCAACCGGTGAGCCAGACCGTTCAAATCGTCGTGGCGGCGGAGAAGCTCCCCCTGGGAACTCGGTTGACCGAGAAACAGGTGAAGCTATCGCCGTGGCCCAAGGCTAACCCGCTCGAGGGTAGTTTCCCTGAGCCGTCCCAGGTATTGGACCGGGGCGTGATGGTCGAGTTGCTCCCCAACGAGCCGATACTCGAGTCTAAACTCGCACCCAAAGAAGCCGGGGCGGGGCTGGCGGTTGCGATCCCGGAAGGGATGCGCGCCATCTCCATCCAGGTCAACGCCATTATCGGCGTCACGGGATTCGTTCAGCCCGGGTCCCGGGTAGACTTGATCCTCACCACCAGTCCCCCAAAGAGCCTTGCCAAGAACCTTGGCAAGAAAGGGACGGTCAGGAATGTCAAAGGTTCGCCGGACGATGAGATGGGCTCGAAGATCATCCTGGAGAACCTGCAGGTCCTCGCCGTGGGTCAGAACGTGCAGCGCGACGTGGAGGGGAAGCCCCAGACAGTACAGGAAGTCACGCTGCTCGTAACCCCGGAGCAGGCCTCAAAGATCGCCCTCGCGACGGGCGACGGACGCATCCAGCTGGCGCTCCGGCATCCACTCGACCGGACGACCGTGGATCCGCCTCTGGTTTACAGGTCGGCTCTCTATGAAGGCTCGAAACCGGAAGCAGCTCCACAGGAAGCCGAGCAGCCGGTAGTCCAGAACAGGCGGCCTCCCGTCAAAGTGCTGCAGGCCCCGCCTCCCCCACCCGCTCCGCCGCCTCCCCGTGTAGTGGCCGTCGAACTGATCCAGGGAGTCAAGCGGGCAACCGAGACGTTTCAGGAGAAGGACGCGCTTCAGGAGAAAAAACCGTAAGAAGGAGTGAGAGGCGGTTGTGCAGGCCATCTGTTACCTCAGCCATGGGATAATTAAATGATACGGAAAGCCGCGATAATTGCACCGCTCCTGATCATCCTGCAGGCTCCAGGGTTCTTGGCAGCCGCAGTAACATCGGATTCGCTGGACGCCGCCGTGCGAACTGCGGAACCGCTTCAGTCTCAGCAGCTTCCACTACCGGCATCCGGCAGCGAGGACGTCCTGCGCGTATTCGAGGGAAAATCCCTGGTCGTGAACTCACCCGATGTGCTCAAGCGCGTTTCGGTCACGAACGACCAGATCGCGACCGCCATCGTCGTGTCGCCGAACCAGGTCCTGATCCACGGGCTCAAGATCGGGACAGTGTCGCTGCTCCTGTGGAACGATCAGGAGCAGATGCGGGCCTTTGAATTGCAGGTGCTGCAGAATGTTTTCGACTTGGGGGAGCTCAGAGCGACACTGGCTAGAGTTCTCCCGGGTGAGAACATCGAGTTGAGTCAATCGGGTGCGTCGATCGTACTGACCGGTGTCGTGTCCTCGTCAGCGGTCGCAGAACAGGCCGTGACAGTGGCCAAGACGGAAACCGCAAACGTCGTTAACCTGCTTGGTACGGAACGCGCGGACCAAGTCGTTTTACTTCAGGTGAAGTTTGCGGAAGTGGACAGGAATGCCGTACAGCAGCTCGGGGCGAACATTATCAGCACAGGAACGCTCAATACGCCTGGGGTCATTTCGACACAACAATTCAGCCCCCCCGGTGCCACAGACGTAGCTGGAGCCATCGGCGCGCCGACGCAAGGGTTTTCGTCGAGTTTCCGGCTGACTGACATCCTCAATGTTTTCGTCTTCCGTCCCGACCTAAACCTCGGACTGATGATCAAAGCCTTGCAGCAGCAGAGCTTGCTGCAGATCCTGGCGGAGCCCAACCTGCTGGCTTTGGCCGGCAAGGAGGCGTCTTTCCTCGCTGGGGGCGAGTTCCCCGTGCCTATCATCCAGGGATCGACCGGCACGCCCGTGGTGACGGTCCAGTTCAAGGAATTCGGCGTGCGCCTCAAGTTCCTCGCGGAACCGAACCGGGATGGGACGATTCGCTTGAAGGTCATGCCGGAGGTCAGCTCGCTCGATTTCAACAATGCTGTGACGCTCTCCGGATTTGTTATACCTGCGCTTTCGACGCGGCGCGCCGAGACCGAGGTTCTGCTGCGGGACGGCCAGAGTTTTGCCGTAGCGGGGCTCCTGGACAATAGAGTCAACAAGATCAACAGCAAGATACCATGGCTCGGCGACGTTCCTTTTCTGGGAAAGCTCTTTCAGAGCAGTGAATTCCGAAAGTCCAACTCGGAATTGCTGGTGATGGTGACACCCAAGCTTGTGAAGCCTTTGGAGCCGGGACAGACGGCGCCAACACCCGCATTTCCGGTGCCGTTTCTGGACACAGGCAAGTTTGACGGCAAGCTGGGAGAAGCCCCACGTTCCGAGAAGCGCCCTTGAGCGGCAGGTCGGCGTTTGGAAGCCGCCAAACGGTTTGACAGAGGATTCGCAGCACGAGGCAGGTCGGGACCGAAACTCGAGGCCAGGGGGCCTGTCCGAACCGGTCGTTCTACCTTACGGGTGATTGGTATGACCCAACCGCAGATCACAGTTGCATTGATCGCGCCCTCCGCCGAAATTCGCGACTCGCTGACGCGTCAGATCGAAGCGACGCAGCTGGCGACGACAAAGACGGCCATCGATACGTACTGCGCCGTCGAAGATGACTACTCTACCCAGACCATAATCGAGGCGCGCCCGGATCTCATCATCGTCGATCTGCAAGATCAGAAGGCGGGGATCAAGTCGATCTTCGTGTTGCACGCGGTGCTGCCGGAGGTGTGGATCAGCGCGAGCTGCGCTTCGAACGACCCGCAGTTGATCATCGAAGCCATGCAGGCCGGGGCGCGCGAGTTCCTGCCGCGGCCTGTGTCGGCCCGCACCCTGAGCCTGGCGTTCGGCCGCTTCCTGGATGAAAAACAGCGGCACCGCGCCGAAAGGACTCGCGGGAAGCTATATTGCGTGACGGCCGCCAAGGGAGGTTCGGGGGCGACGTCGGTCGCCACGAACCTGGCGATCACGGTGGCGGAAATGCCCGATACCCGTGTCGCCCTGGTCGATCTGAACAGCCCCGTTGGCGACGTGGCGGCGTACCTGAATGTGAAGGCTCAATACACGGTTTCCGATGCTCTGGCGGCGGCGCCGCGTCTCGATCCCGTGCTCCTGGATACCTTCATGAGCAAGGCGCACGGTATCTCTCTGCTGGCTGGACCCAAGAAGTACCAGCCCGGTCCCGGCGCCGGCTCTCCCGCCCTGGCGAAGCTACTTCGTGTCGTCGCCCAGACCTTCACGCACGTATTTATCGATGTGCCGTCGTCGTTCGAACAGGACTACCTCCAGGTGGTTACGGACATGAGCGAGGCGGTGCTCGTCGTACTGACGCCTGAACTACCTGCGCTCTGGAGGACTCACCGCCTCGTACTGTTCCTCTCAGGCGCCGGTTGTGCGGACCGCCTGCGCCTCATCGTCAACCGGGACAGCAGGCGTTACGAACTGAGCGAACGCGAGATTACCAGGATCCTAAGTCATCCGATCTACTGGAGACTTCCCAACAACTACGGATCCGCCATCCAGGCCATCAACAGCGGCAAACCGATCGTGGCCGTGAATCACTCTGGCCTGTCGAAGAGTTATCAGCGGCTTGCGCACCACCTGACCGGCATGGCGGTGCCGACGAAACGGCGCGGCCTGATGGGTCTATTCCGAGGTAAGTAAGAATGTTCGATGCTCAATATCACGAATTGAAGGATACGCTTCACGCCAAGGTCATCAACGAGATCGATCTCGAGAGTCTCAACCGTCTGAAGGAGGAGACGGCCCGCGAGCAGTTGCGCCACGTGATTCTCGACGTCTTGCAGCGCGAGAAGACGCCGTTGACCCTGACCGAGCGCGAGCAGATGGTTATCGAGATCCTTGACGAGGTGTTCGGCCTGGGCCCGCTGCAGCCACTCCTGGCAGATCCCACTCTCTCGGATATCTTGGTCAACGGGCCCTATGAGGTTTACGTCGAACGGAGGGGCAAGCTGGAGCAGACGAACGTCCGGTTCTCGGACGAAGACCACCTGATGAGGATCATCGACCGCATCGTGTCGCGTGTCGGGCGCCGCGTGGATGAATCCTCCCCGATGGTCGATGCCCGCCTGCGCGACGGTTCCCGCGTGAACGTTATCATCCCGCCGCTTTCCCTGAATGGGCCGGTGTTGTCCATCCGGCGTTTCGGGACAGACCCGCTGACCGCCACCGACCTGATCGATAACGGGTCTCTCACACACGAGATGCTCCAGGTGCTGCAGTCCGGGGTGGAAGGGCGTCTAAACATGCTGATCTCCGGAGGCACCGGGGCCGGCAAGACGACCCTGCTCAACGTGCTGTCGAGCTATATCCCGAGTACCGAACGCATCGTCACCATCGAAGACGCAGCGGAGCTTCAGCTCAAGCAGGATCACGTGGTCCGCCTGGAAACACGTCCGCCCAACGTCGAGGGGAAAGGCCAGGTCAAACAGCGGCAGTTGGTGATTAACGCTCTCCGCATGAGACCGGACCGCATCGTAGTGGGCGAGGTGCGCGGCGAAGAGGCCATCGACATGCTTCAGGCGATGAACACCGGTCACGAAGGTTCGTTGACCACCGTCCACGCCAACAGCCCGCGCGACGCCCTCAGCCGTGTCGAGACGATGGTCTTCATGGCGAACCTGAACCTTCCGGACAAGGCGGCTCGCCAGCAGATCGCCTCGGCCATAAACGTCATCGTCCAGATCGCGCGGTTTCCGGACGGCACGCGCAAGGTCACCAACATCACGGAAATCACCGGCATGGAAGGCCCAATGATCACCATGCAGGACCTCTTTGTCCTGGAGCGCCAGGGCTACGACGAAAACAACAGGGTCCGCAGCCTGTTCCGTCCCACCGGCATCCGGCCCAAGTTCAGCGAGAAGCTCTTCGCGGCGGGCATCCAGCTGCCCATGGAGCTTTTCACGCCGGAACCGATCAAGAGAGTCAAATAGGTTTCGTTGAGAGGCGCCCGTGAATCTCTATGTTCTAATTCTCCTGATATTTCTCGTGACGCTCGCGCTCTTGATCAGCGGTCTGTATTTTGTGATAGAAGCGCCGGCCGAGAAGAAGAAGCTGCGGGCTCGAATTCTCTCGACCCAGGACCTGATCAGCCTCGACTCCGACAACCGCGAAACACAGCTTCTGCGCTCGGAACTGCTCAGCAACGTGCCGCTCTTCAACCAGCTGCTGGCCGGCCTCCCAGGGGTGGAACGCATCAGCCTTTTTATCCAGCAATCGGCCATGGAAATTACGGTTGGGATGCTGGTGTTCCTCTCGTTGCTGCTCGCATTGTTTGTGTTTTTGGCGGCGCTCCTGGCGAACCTGCCCGTGCTCCTGGCTGCCCTGCTCGGGACCATCGGCGGGTCGATTCCGACGCTAGTCATCGCGGTGAAACGGCAAAGACGATTTATGCGGTTCGAGGAGATTTTCCCCGACGCGATCGACCTTTTGGCCCGCGCGGTCCGGGCGGGCCACGCCTTCACGACCGGCCTCGATATCATCAGTAAGGAGCTTCCGTCCCCTGTCTCGGACGAATTCCGGCGCACCTACGAGCAGCAGAATCTGGGGTTGCCCCTGCGCGACTCTTTCCTGAACCTGTCCCGGCGCATGCCCCTTACGGACGTGCGTATCTTCGTAACCGCCCTGACTATCCAGCGTGAGACCGGGGGCAACCTGGCCGAGATTCTCGACAATTTGTCGCGCATCATCCGCGAGCGCTTCAAACTGATGCGACAGATCCGCACCCACACCGCCCAGGGCAGGCTTTCAATGTATATGCTCGTTGCCATCCCGCCGCTGATGGGGCTGGCGCTATTTATTCTGAATCGCGAGTACATCATGCGCCTCTTTACGGATCCCCTAGGCCTCAAATTCCTCACCGTCGGGGTGATCATGCAAGTCATTGGATATTTCGTAATCCGAAAGGTCATTCAGCCGCGGTTTTAGGAGAAAGTCATGGATCTAACCGTCATTCTCGCCGTCCTGGGAGCCTTGCTCTTCCTGACGGTGTTCAGCCTGGGTTATAGCCTGCTGGCTGGACCTCAAAATCTCGGTCGGAGGGTCAGCGACGCGGAAACGACACCCTCACGGTTCGACTGGCTGCGGGTGATCAGGAGTTCCGAAAAGGTCTTTAAACCCCTGGGCGGGATGATACCGCGCTCACCGGAAGAAATGTCCAGGCAGGAGCAGCGATTTGTCCGCGCGGGCATCCGGCGGCGGGATGCACCCCTGCTGTTCTACGGCATTAAAATCGTGCTGGCTGTTCTGCTGCTCGTTGTGTTCGTGGCGTTGGGTTATTTCCGGACAAATCCGGTTCTCTTCCTGCTGCTCCCGATATTGCTGGGAGCGATGGTTCCGGATCTCTGGTTGAACCATGCTATCAGGAGCCGCAAGGACCGGTTGCAGATGGCGCTGCCGGACATGCTGGACTTGGCCGTGGTTTGCGTGGAGGCGGGCCTGGGGATGGACCAGTCTCTCATGCGCATCGGGCAGGAACTGAACACGATGTACCCGGACCTGAGCGAGGAATTGAATCTCTATAGCCTGGAGGTGAACGCCGGCAGAAAGCGGGCCGAAGCCCTCCGCAACCTCGGGGCTCGAACGGACGTCGATGATCTGAAGTCCTTTGTCGCGGTCCTCATCCAGACCGATCGTTTCGGCACCAGCGTCGCCCAGTCGCTCCGCGTCTTCTCGGAAACGCTTCGCACCAAACGCCGGCAGCGTGCGGAAGAGCACGCGGCCAAGATGAGCATAAAAATGCTTCCCCCGCTGGTGTTCTTCATCTTCCCGGCCATCCTTATTGTGATCCTCGGCCCGGCGGTCATCGCAATTATCCGGATATTGCTTCCCGGTCTTTCAGGCAGGTAGTAGACAGACAGCAAAGGAGAGCTGTAATGGATACAGTCACAACTGCTCGAGTCGTCGCGGCCGTTCTGTTCGTTGTCGTGCTCGCCATCCTGATCATGCGACTCCGCGGCCAGAAAAAATCGTGACCGGCTTCGCCGCGTTCAACCGCACCAGACGCGTGCTGGTTGCGGCCGACGTGGAAGTTGCCCGTACAGTGTGGAAGCGTGTGAGAGGCCTGATGGGCCGGGCAGCCAGGGATTTTCCCGAAGGGAAGGGGTTCTGGATCGTCCCCTCCGAAGGGATACACACGCTGGGCATGAGGTTTCCTATCGATGTCTGTTACCTCGATAGGAATGGGCAAATTGTAAGAGCGTATCACCGTTTGCGCCCCTTCAGATTTGCAGCTGTCCTGTGGCGGGCGCACAGCGTCCTGGAATTGCCGGCGGGGGTGCTCCTGCGCACCTCCACCGAGGTTGGCGACACACTGGAAATCAAACCGATCGTGACCTAGGCGGAGGGGATGAAGTGCGACACCGGATCCGGGTTGCGGCTGGCATCTGCCTGCTTGCCTTGGCCGGTCACGGGTGCCTGAAACGCACCCAACCGGTACCGAACTCAAGCACGCGGACTGCCAATCCTCCGTCGGATACCGATTCCGCCCGCACTGTTCTGAAGATATCCAGCGGCCCGCCGGTGGACCACGATGCTGCGCTCGCTGGCCTGTACCAGCGCGAACCCAGACTCCTGGAGCTGGCAGGGCGGCTCGAGGCCAATCCGGCGGACACCGAGGCGATGCAGACCCTGGCCGAGGCCTACTTGCGGGATCAGTTGTACCTCCAGGCACAGAGGCTCTTCCAGCGGCGGCAACTGATCGAACCGGATAATGCCGCGCCGTATCTGGGCCTCGCATCAGTCTGGGACGCCATGGGCGACTGGGATGTGGCGTTGGAGCAAGCGAAGCGGGCGGTCGCCCTGGAACCGAAGTCCCCGCAGTCTCTTGAACTCCTCGGGCGGATTCAACTGCACCGGAAGGAGTACGACGCGGCGCTCTCGTCCTTCCGGGCTGCGCTCGAGATAGCTCCCGGGAGCGGCGCGCTTCACGCCAACACCGGTTACGTCCACATGCTCCGATCCGAATGGGAAGCCGCCCGGCCTTACCTGCAACGGGCAGTCGAGATCGACGGCTCCGTGCCCGAAACGCGTAACAATCTAGGCGTCGTTCTCGGCCGGCTCGGAGACGCCGAAGGGGCCCTGGGCCAGTTCCGGGCCGTGAGCGACGAGGCTTCTGCCCACAATAACCTGGGCGCGGTTTACCTCTCAATGCGGGATTGGGCCAAGGCACAGGAGGAGTTCCGCAAGGCCCTTGCCTGCAACCCGCAACATGCGAAGGCCCGGTCGAACCTGCAGGAGGCGGGTTCCCATCTCCCCACAAGGCCCGCACCCTCGCCGCCGGCCCACGTGGCTACGTCCTCCGGGTACTCGATCCAGGTTTTTGCCCTGCGGGACGAAAGCACGGCACGCTCCGCGGCCAAAGCGTTGGAGAAGGCGGGCGTAGTGACGACCGTGGAACGAACGGACCTTGACGAGGGCACCTGGTACCGTGGCAGGGTGTATGGGTACGAAACCCTCAGCTCGGCTCTGAAGACGGCGAAGAAGCTGTCCATGGCCGGCTTGATCAAAAAATATTGGATCGTTCCTCCGGATGAGAAATCAACGGTTGGCTCTTCGAGACCCTCAGAGTCCTCAGAGCCTTCGAGGTGAGTTTTGTACGTATGTTCCATTACTGACAGGTGACTTCAATGAGAATGGCTCGATTCCTAATCCCGTCGCTTGCACTGGTATTGCTGGCTTCCTCCGGTTACGCCCAGGAAAAGAAATACCGGTTCGAGCTATTTGGCGGCGCCAGCTACCCCATCAAGAAGGAATTCCTCATCGGCCACCCGCAATCGTCGACTCCCATCAAAGGACAACATGAGTTCTCCGCAGACGCACTGGGGGGTCTGAGGGTCGGGATCGACGGACGCCGGTACTGGGGACAGGACTATTCCTACAGCTATGGCTCCAACGCCAGCCGCATCGTGACGCCTTTCGGTCGATTCGCTTTCACCAACCGCGTCCACCAGGTTTCCACCAATATCCTCTTCTACCCGTGGAGCCTCGACAACAGGCACCTGTTCCCTTATGTGACCGGCGGTTTGGGCGCCTCTTTTGTCACGATCTCCCAGGAGACCATCACGCAGGCCCTCGACCCGCTGCGCGCCGGCATCGGCGCCATGAAGAGCGAGACGATCTTTGCGTTTAACGCGGGCGCCGGGGTGCGCATCCGGTTGAACGACCGATTCGGCGTCAGGCTGGATGCCCGGGATTACATGAGCAGGGCCCTGCGCTACGGGCTGCCCAAGACCTCCGACGACCCGAATGCCGCGATCCTGCCGGTCAGCGGAGTCTTTCACCAGCTCGTCGGCTCGTTCGGGCTGGTCATACACTTCTAATACGGTGAAAGATCGTGCTGCATTCCTCCTGGATCACAAGGAGTTCGAACATGTGCCATCGGATCGGTCGGGGCAGATCAATGCGTTATGACAGGAACAAGCGCGCCCTTCTCTTCGTCTGCCTGCTGTGTTGCTTCGCCGCCCTGCTCTGGAGCCAGTCGGCCGGGACCAACTCTAGTTTCTATTTCCCGCGGATAGCCGCCTCGCCGGCCGCCGACGCCGGGATTGCGCTGTTCAACCCGACTTCGACGGATGCCTCCGTGTCGCTGGCTCTGTCCGCTGCGGATGGACAGGCCATTGGCGCACCGGTCACCGTCGCGGTGCCGCCGATCGGGCAGGTCGCGAGAACCGCGGGCCAGATTTTCGGGACCGCTGCAATCGCCGACGCCGCGCTTCAGATCAGCAGCTCGACGACAGGGTTGGTCGCCTACTACCAGACGTTCGATGCGCGCGGCACGTTCATGGACGGCACGACCGCGTCCGAGACCGCCCTGGACCTGATATTTCCCGTGATGCCGCAGTCTGCCGCCGACGGAACGCGGATCGAGCTGGTGAACAGGCAGAGCAGGAACACGATCGCCCAGCTTAGCCTCTGGAAGACCGATGGCACGCTCCTCGGGGAGACGTCGGTTCAATTGCTGAAATCGACGAGACGAAGCGAGACTCTGAAAGGCCTGTTCCCGTCGGTGGACTTTTCATCCGCCTCTCACCTCACGGCGACTTCCCGGTCCGGAAGCATCTTTCTCGAGCCCCAGCCCATTACGGCAACCAGCATTCTCGCAGGACTGTCTCGATCAGCCGGCTCGGCTGATGTGGTGGCGCTCAACGCGCTCCCGCTGACCCAGACGTTCAATGCCGGGGCGATTCCCTATTTCCGGGTGGGCATGCGATACTTCTCCACCCTTTCGATCGCCAATGTCGAGTCGGCTGCCGTCGACGTCACCGTGACGGCCATTGGCAACGACGGCTCCTCTTTGGCGACCCGGAAGGTATCGGTCCCGGGGCACGGCGGGATCCGGCAGGCGCTGGAGAGCTTCCTCAGTCCGCTCGCCGGCGATGCATCCGGATGGCTGCTCGTCCAGGCTTCGGGCAGAATCACCGCGAACCTCCTCTACGGACGCCACGACGGCGGGGCGGTCTCCGCCGTCCCGATGCAGAAGACGCCCCAGTATCAGTTCGTGTTTCCGCAGGCAGTGCAGGGTTCGGGCTACTCGACCGAAATCAGCCTTGCCAACCCTGGTCCGTATACGGCTCCTGTGGATCTTCACGTAATTGGCGGCGATGGGACAACGTTGGCCGGAGCCCAGATCGTTCTGACGCCTGGCAAGAGAATCTCGCAAAATCTGGACCAGTACATGCCGGAGCTGGCGGGGACGACCATCCAAGGATTCGTGTCGGTGCGGTCAATCGAGCCGCTCTTCGGCACCGCGTCCATCTGGTCCGATTCCGGGACCGTCCTGTCGAACTTCACACCGCAGCCGGTACCCGCTTCCTATGTGCCGGCGCCGCTCAAGATCTTCGCGGTAACCGGCGTCGTGACCCTGAACGGACGACCGGCAAACGATTTTCCCGTGGTGCTGTCGGGGCCAGAAGGCAGGGTGGTTCGGACCGCCGCGGACGGGAGCTACGTCATCGCAGGCCTGCCAGCCGGCCGGTACTCCATGACCGTCGACCAGTATGGGTTCCAGTTCGTTCCCGCCCAGGTCAATTTCGAGCTCAGCACCGGCAGCCGGCGCCAGAACTTCGAGGGTTTCACCGCCGCCAACGGCCTCGTGGTCAAGCCCGCCGCAATTCCGGCCGGCAGCCCCGATGTGACGGTGGCGGTTTACGGCAACGGCTTCAACTCGACGTCCGCTGCCTACGTCGGGGTGGCGCGACTTGAAACCAGACTAGTCGACGCCACGCAGTTGAGCGCGGTCATTCCCGCCTATCTCGTGGAGACTGCGAAGAAATTCGAGCTCTACGTCGTAACGGACGGCACCCGCGTGAGCGATCCGTTCCCAATGGTCGCATTCATCGACAAGCCCGATTTGGGCAGCGTGCTGACCTCACGTGAGATCGTCGAAGGTAGCCCCGAGGCAACCCTCACACTACAAGGATCGGGCTTCCTCGCCGACGCCGTCGTCAGGATCAACGGCCGCAGCGACGGGATCAGGATATCTTCGCTGAAGAGCGACGAAATCGTCGCGGTAGTGCCGGCCGGATATTTCGAAACCGGGGGCATCTTCCCGGTGACGGTGGCGAACCCGTACCCGGCCAACGTCGAGTCGAACATCCAGCTGCTCACGGTCTATTTCCCGAGACCAGCGATCGAGTCGATCTCCCCCGCGGTGGTCCCGGAAAGGCTCGAAGACAGCGCCGGGCCGCTGAGCCTTGACGTGCACGGCTACGGTTTCAGGCGCGGGGCCGTCGTCCTGGTTGACGACAAGCGGGTGGCGACGTACTCGTGCGAGGCGACGCGTTCCTGCTTCGCGGATCACCTCGTCGCGACTATCGACGCAAGCCTGCTGCGCGCGTCCGGTTTCAAGAAGATCTCGGTGCTCAACCCGGATCCCTCCATTGCGCCGTCCCAGATCGCCATGCTTCGGGTCGAAAGCCTGCAGCCCACGATCACTTCGGTGTCGCCGGGGAGCGCCACCGTGCTCGGGCTGCCTCCTACCGTGATCGAGGAAGATGGGGAGGTCATCAAAATCTGGTACACGCTACCGGTCGTGATTTTCGGAACGAATTTCGACCCGAAAGCCGAGGTCCGCGCGGTTCGAGTCACCCCGCCGTCAGCCGAGGTGTCGGATTTTCAGAGTGCGCAGGTGATCAGCAGCACCCAGCTGGTCCTCCAGTTCAAGGTCACTTACCCCGACTCGGTCGGTCAATGGCAGGTACAGGTGAAAAACCCCCAACCCGGCGGAGGAATATCGGAACCGGCGTATTTCCTGATCACCGAAGGGTCGTTCGTCGCCAACCCGTTCCTCATTTCCGTGGTGCCCGACGCTGTTTCGGCGGGAGGCCCGGGGTTCACCCTGACGGTGAACGGTACGAATTTCCAATCGGGATCCCAGATCAACTGGTTCTCGACGCCGCTGGCGACGACGTTCGTCAGCGCGAATCAGCTCAGGGCGGAAGTGGCCGCCCCGCTTATCAAGACGCCCGGCAAGCGCCCGGTGACCGTGATTAACCCCGACAATGGAGGGACATCGAACGCTCTGTTTGTTCGAGTCGAATAGGGCGCTATCGGAACCTCGGCGCGGCCGAGGCCGCAGCCAAATCGAAGAAAGAGTGCCGGCCGCATTACAGATTGCGCCGCGTGAGGGTGCCGGGACTCCTGCGGTGAAGGGCGGCGCCGAGGCGCCGCCAGGGAAAGCGGCGTCGAGCCGCCGCACTCCAGAGTTTTTGTGGCGGGAATAACAGAGGTAATCGCTGCATGGACCCGATCGACCTATTGTTCATTTCAGTGGTCGCCCTGGTCGCTGGGACCGTGGGCCAACTGACCAGCAAGTATTCACGTGGGGGATGGCCGGTCAATCTCGGGGTCGCGTTCGCCGGCGCGGTGCTCGGCGTCTACGTTTCGCGAACTTACAGGTTCAACGAGATCTACACCATCACATATCGAAAAGTCGAATTCCCGGTCATCTGGGCGCTGGTCGGCGCCGTCCTGTTTGTAGCAGGGGTAAGCTTGTTGGTAAGGCCGGGCCGGCGTTGAAGGCGACGAGCCGAAATCCCACTAAGATTGCAGTGTGAGGTTGTGCCGTGACAGAGGAACCCATAGTCGAAAAACAGCCCGTCCGCATGTTTGACCCGGACACGGAGTCTCCGGTCATGCCGGAGACAGTAAGCGAAACAGGTCTCGGCTTCAGCTTTCTCGCCGATCTGGCCCTGAAGGCCGTCTATTCCGATACCAACTGCACGTCGGACCGGGTAGCCGAGAAGCTCAAGCTTCCGATGGGCATCGCCGAGACCCTGCTCCAGCACCTCTACCGGGAGAAGTACATCGACATACGGGAGCGGTCGACGCTTCAAATCAACCGCTACGCAATGCTGGACCGCGGTTGGGAACGCGCGCGGCAGCTTCTGTCGCTGTCGGGCTACATCGGGCCGGCCCCCGTGTCCCTGGACGCGTACACCGCTGCGGTCCGCTGGATGGAGGACAAGAGGAAGCTGGCCAACCACGAGGTTGTAGTCCAGGCTCTCTCTGACCTCGTGCTTCCTGAAAGGACGGTCGACACCCTGGGATTGATCGTCGATTCACGGCGCAGCCTTTTTCTCACGGGCCCTGCCGGATCGGGGAAGACCTCGGTGGCTATGGCGCTGCACAACGCGCAGGAGGGGGAGGTCTGGGTCCCCTACGCCATCGAGGTGGACGGCCAGATAATCCGGGTTTTCGACCTGCACAATCACGAGCCCGTCGCCCAACCGACGCATCGATACGATAGACGCTGGATGAGAATCAAACGCCCGCTAGTCGTTGTCGGGGGCGAGTTAACCATCGAGTCGATGGACCTGATCTACAGCGACACCGTGCGATTTTACGAGGCGCCCTTTCAGGTGAAGGCTAACGGCGGGGTGCTGATCATCGACGACTTCGGGCGGCAGCGGGTCGATCCCCACGATCTCCTCAACCGGTGGATCACCCCGCTGGAAAACCGCGTGGACTACCTCACGCTCCACACGGGCAAGAAGATCGAAGTGCCTTTCGAGCAGTTGCTCGTGTTCGCGACCAACCTTAACCCAAGAGACCTGGTCGATGAAGCCTTCCTCCGCCGTATGGGATATCGCCTTACGTTCACGACGCCCGGTGTCGAGACCTACTCCATGATCCTCCAGCGGTACATCGCAAAAAAGGGGCTGAACTATTATCCCGAACTGCTCGATCTGCTCCTGGAGCGGTACAAGCGCGAGGACCGGGAGATGAAGTCGTGCGACCCACGCGACTTGGTCGAGCGCTGTCTCGACATCCTGCGCTACCAGAAACTCCCCCCCCTCCTCACCAACGACCTCATGGAGCGCGCCTGGTCCAACTATTTCGGTATATAGTATGGAGTGCGGCGCCTGGGCGCCGCTGTTCTCGTCTTGTGCGGTATGGGCAGCATGAGCCCAAGTGCGGCGCCTCGGCGCCGCACTCCAGATGGTGAAGCTACTCTCCGGTATGCGGTTTGAAATGCCCGCAGGATTCAAGCACCCGCTCCCGCTCATTCTCCTCCTTATCGCGATCTTCATCCCACCTCTCTGTGCCCAACCCAGTCGCCCGCTCTACCGGATCGATGCCGCCATCGACTACGACCTCCTGACCCTGAAAGCCTCTGCCGAGATTACCGTTCCCGTCGGTTCGGGCGAGACGATCGGCGATGTTGTTTTCTTCCTCTATGCCAATTCAACCGGCATCGTCGACGACGCGCGCAGGAAGTACCTCGCGGTCGACGGCGTGAAACTTGGCCCGGACGCACAATCCTTCAAGCTGCAGGGGGCAATCCTGCGGGTCCAACTGACCGCGCCTCAGAACCATCCCTTTACCCTGAAAGTCGACTACCACGGGATTGTGCCGCGCTCCAGCGGCGCCGGCTCCGGGCAGATGCTCGGGGGACTCGGAGGTCTGCTGGGCAGCGCGGCTGGCAAGTCTGTACCTGCCAATAACGATTTTGGGCTCTACTCCTACAGCGACGGGATTCTGAGCCTTGGATCCTTCTGGTACCCGCAGCTGGCGGTGCGACAGAACGGCAAGTGGGTTGATGAAGAACCTCGAGGGCTCGGCGATGTGACCTACGCCGAGGCGAGCGATTTCGACGTCAGCCTGATAGTCCCGGCAGATGTCAAGGTCATCAGTTCGGGGACCCCATCGGGTACGAGTGGTCGGTACACTGCGTCGAATGTCCGCGATTTTGCCGTGCTCATGAGCGAAGATTACACCTGCAAGTCCAAAACAGCCGACGTCTCCGGCAGGAACATTACGGTCGAGTCATGTGCCACCCACAAGAACGCGGCGCGGCTCGAAACCACTCTCGACGTCGCCGGCCAGGCGTTACGGATCTACTCGAATCGTTTTGGCCCCTACCCGTACGAGCAGTTTCAAAGTTGTCGAAGGGACGATCCGCGGCGGGGCGGGCGGTATGGAGTTCTCAGGAATGACGGCGGTCGCCCCCATGCTCTACGCCGACTGGAACTCGCAAATGCGCGAGATGTCCGGACTGCTGGGGGGACTCGGTGGGCTGGACCAATTGCAGGGCGCGCTGAATCCGCCGCGGGCTACCGGGAATGACGCGAAACAACCGCCCTCGACAGCGACAAACGGGCTGAACGAGATCCTCGGCGCATTCCTGGGCCAGCAAAACATGCTTCAGTCCGTGCTCGAGATGACCATAGCGCACGAAGTTGCCCACCAGTGGTGGGCGATCGCGGTGGGAAGCGACAGCATTCGGGAACCCTTCGTCGATGAAAGCCTGGCAAACTACTCGGCGGTGCTCTACTTCGAGGATCGCTACGGAAGGGAAGCCGCCGAGAAGATAATCAACATGCACCTGAAGACGCCGTACTCGATGGCGCGCATGCTGGGTCTGCCGGATGCGCCCGCGAATCTACCCACGTCTGCCTACATTAGCAGCCTTCAGTACAGTGCTGCCGTGTACGGGAAAGGTGCACTCTACTACGACGAATTGAGGCGGGCGGTCGGAGACGGGGTGTTCTTCGCCGCGTTGCGGCAGTATTACAGTAAGTACCACGGCGGTCTTGCGCATGCGCGCAGCCTTGGCGATCTTATCAGCGCGAAGGCGCCCAAGATGGGAGTCGAGGCTCTGTACCGGCATTGGATTGAGGAAACGCACGGGGATCAGGACATCGCCGGAGTGGGAATTATGGGAATACAGGAAGTGCTTCGGGAATTATTCGAGAGGTTGGGCAAACAATAAAGAACCTGCCACGGACGCAAGACTACTCTCGATCGCGCGCTTTTCCGAGCGGCCGGAATGCACATGCACGGACTGAGTCTCCCCGAATTTGCATTCGTGACCGGAGTGAGTGCAGCATTCGGTATCACACTTTGGCACCTTTTGATAAGGCGGGCGGGCAAAGGAGGGTGCGCGGAGCGCTACCTCGTGAAGTTCGCATTGATAGGCGGTCTGCTTCTGCGCGTCGCAATCGTTCTGCTCATGCCCCCCTTTCAAGCACCTGACGAGCGATCTCACTACAACTACATTAAGTACGTAGCACAAACTCATTCGCTGCCTGTGCAGACGAGCATAACCGGAGCATCCACCCACGATTGGGAGAACTACCAGCCACCACTTTATTATATACTCATGGCGATCGTCTATCGTATTGCAGAACATGCGACTTCCGGCGATCCTGACTTGCTGAGAGTATTACGGGTTGGCTCGATATTTCTCTGGCTGATTAATCTGGTAATTGTATGCCAGTTTCTGAAGGTGCTAAACCTCAATGACGCCGGCACAAAGGTGAGCGCGATAGGGCTGGTGGCATTTTTGCCCACGTACACCTTCAGTTCAGCTGCTGTCAACAACGATAACCTCCTTGTACCTCTGGCAAGCGGTGTTCTGTGTTTAGGGGCTCGGAAGCACCGCTCTGTCCGGGCCGATGCTGCAATCGGTTTGCTTCTCGGTTTGGCAATGTTGACGAAGCTGACTGCGGTGGTATGCGTTGCGTTTCTGACCGCAGTCTATCTGTATGATGCTGCGATGGGACGCGGATGGAGGCTTCAGGTGGGTCGCCTGGCACTCATCGTTGTGATTGCCGGTATATTGTACTTACCAATTGCTGTGCGTAACGAGCGGTTGTACGCAAGTTTAACTGGTATTGAGATGGCCAATATTAGATCTCAGTGGCCGTCGGGTGTTGCCGCGATCGTATCGACGCTTGTATACATGCAATCCACATTCTGGGCGGTGTCCGGGGAGGCGAATCAGGTCTGCGCATCTTTCCCCGTTGGATTGGTCATTCTGCTTCTTTCAGCAATTGGCATTTGGCGTGCTGTCGCAAACAGAAGCTCTTTGCTTTGGCGCCTCGGTGAAGAGCAGGGTTCTGCGTTGGCGGGGATGGTGGCGGGAGTATTGACAAACTTCGTATTGGTGCTGCGATTTGGCATCATGTACGGTCAAGGGCAGGGCCGATTTTTGTTTCCGATGCTCGGCCCGATCGCGGTGATGGTCGCGATCGCCATTCGCTCTATCTGGGATCAGCATCCGGAGAAACTGAGCATTCTGAGCCTGGTTTTCGCATCAAGCTATGCCGTGATGTTCGCTGCGTATAGCCTAACGACCTTTGCTCACGGTACGCTCGTCCCGTAGGCTGGATGGGAGGGCGCACTGCCTCGGTGGCGATTGACACTGCCCGGGCCAAGGTCGGGCGCATCTCCATTAACCTCCAAGGCTTCGAGAAGTCGCTGAATCTCGTGCAGGAGATCCTGCGGACCCCGTCTCCAGGTTTGTGAGCCGCTCGGTGGGGTCGCCGCAGCGCAGCGTCGAGCGGCTCAATGGCACAGTGTTGCGTGATAACCTCTTGAGAGGGCCAGAGGGCTACGAGCTACTGCTTCCGCAGACCGCAGCCGGGAACGGGCTCAAAGGTCGGACGTATTATTTTTCTGGACGCTGCGGATTTTGTCCTCCATGGTTTGGGGGCGGTCGGTGCGGGTGCCAAAGCGCAAGGTCGAGCTGATGCGCGGCACCCCCATCGCGTGCAGGATCTCGTGGCAGCGCTTGATGGCGGCCATGACGTCGTCCCATTCGCCCTCGATGTTGGTGCCGTAGGCGTGCAGCTGCGTCTTCAGGCCCGCGGCCGACAGGACTTTCTCGCACTCGGCGATGTATCTGCCGAGGCTGACGCCGACGCCCAGCGGGACTACGCACAGATCGGCGATTACTTTCATCGAATTCCCCTCGTCATGGTTTGTCCTGTACGACCGCTTTGTTGCCGATCATCAATGGTGTCGACGACGAGGTCAGGATGCAGTTGGTAACCGTGACGTTTGCGACCGGCTTCGCGGCGGCACCCCGGCGCGCGATTGTCTTGAGGACGATCGAGTCGTCTCCCGTGACGATGATGCAATCGGAAATCACCACGTTGCTCGAGGAGACCACGTCGATGCCCGATCATGTGGGCCGACATATGCACCATCTTCTACCGGGAGTGAACCGTTTATCAAGCTGCAAGAAGGAACGCCTATAATGGCAGCTGCAATGGGTGTTTCCTACAGGTAGTCCCCCAAGTGGGTCCGGGCTTCAGCCCGGACGTCGTTTGGGGTTGCTATACGGTGCATTTAAAAGGCGTCCGGGCTGAAGCCCGGACCCACTTGAGGGTGGAGATTTGGGGATGAAATGTACCCACGCGGGGCTGCTTTGGCTGGCTTTGGTTATGCCGATCGGGGCGGAGTCGCCGGCGCCGGCCGGGCTCACGTGCCAGCTGCTGAGCCGGCCGGATCGAGCCGTTATCACGTCGCGTAGCCCGCAATTTGGCTGGAGCCTGACAAGCCCGGCCAGGGGGGCACGGCAGTCGGCCTACAGGATCATCGTCGCCTCCACACGGGACGGCATCGCGCGAACGGCGGGCGATCTATGGGATTCCCAGAAAGTCAAATCGGACGCGTCGCTGAACGTGCCGTACGGCGGAAAGCCGCTCGCCCCGAACTCGAGCTTCTGGTGGGCCGTGCAGGTGTGGGACGAAGGCGACACCGCGAGCCCGTTCAGCGAGCCGCAAATGTTTCGCACCGGCGAGTTCGACGCCGTGCGGTCCTGGCCGGGCGAAAGCCGTTGGGTGAAAGTAAAAGAAGACGGCGACGATCGCTGGCTGCTCGAGAACCGCCACCCGATCGAATATCACGAAATCGAGCCGATCCGTTTGGTTGAAACATCGCCCGGGAACTACTTCGTCGATTTCGGACGCGCCGCGTTCGCGACCCTCAGGCTGACCGCCTCGTGCTCTGCCGACACGACCTTGGATATTCATCTGGGCGAGAAAACCAGCGCGGCGGCGCAGGTGGACCGGACTCCCGGCGGCTCAATCGCCTACCTGCGCGCGACTCTCCCGCTGCGCGCCGGCAGACACCAGTACACCCTCGCTCTGCCCCGGCACCGCCCGCGCTACCCCCACAGCCAGACGCTCCCCGAGCACATGCCGGAGGTGCTGCCCTTCCGCTATGCCGAGATCCTCAATTGCCCCGCGCCGCTGACGAAAAGCGACGTGCGCCAGCTGGCGCTCTTCTATCAGTTCAACGACACCGCCTCGGCCTTTTCCAGTTCCGACCGGGACCTCGGTGCGGTGTGGGAATTGTGCAAGTACACCCTCAAGGCCACCCCGTTCATCGGCCTCTACGTCGACGGCAACCGCGAGCGCATGCCGTACGAGGCCGACGCCTACATCCAGCAGCTCGGCCACTATTCCGTCGACCGCGAATACGCCGTGGCGCGCCACACCGCGGAAAACCTCTTTTTCCACGCGACGTGGCCGACGGAGTGGATCATGCACTCAGTGCTGATGGCGTGGGCGGACTACATGTACACCGGCAATACGGACCTGATCGAACGGAACTACGAAACGATCAAAGCCAAGACATTGACAGCCCTGGCGAGGCAGGATGGACTCATAACGACACGCACCGGCCTCGTGACCCCGGCGGTCATGTCCGCCATCCACTTCGGCGGCGACAAACTCATCGACATTGTGGACTGGCCGCACGGGACGCCGCCGCAGCAGCTCGACCGCGCCCCCGAAGGATTCGGGCCGGGAGGGGAAACCGACGATTACGTGTTCGTTCCGGTCAACACCGTCGTCAACGCGTTCCACTACCGCGCGCTGGTCCTGATGAGCCAGATCGCGGCGGTGGCCAACCGGCCCGAGGACGCGGCCTGGTTCAAGCGACGGTCCGAAGAGCACAAGCAGGCGTTCAACCGGGTCCTGCTCGACCCGCGGCGCGGGATTTACACCGACGGGGAAGGCACCGATCACGCCTCGCTGCACGCGAACATGTTCCCGCTGGCCTTCGGGATGGTGCCCGACTCCCACCTCGACAGCGTCGTGAAATTCATAAAGAGCCGGGGCATGGCGTGCAGCGTGTACGGGGCTCAATACCTGCTGGAGGCGCTCTACGAGGCGGGCGAAGACCGGTACGCCCTCGACCTCATGAGGGCCAGGACCGACCGGAGCTGGTGGAACATGATCCGGCAGGGATCGACGATGACGATGGAGGCGTGGGGGATTAAATACAAGCCTAACCTGACGTGGAATCACGCGTGGGGGTCCGCTCCGGCAAACATAATCGTGCGCAGGACGATGGGTATAGAACCGCTCGAGCCCGGGTTCAGGAAGGTGCGCATCCGGCCGCAGCCGGGAGATCTGCAGGAAGCGCACGTGGTCGCGCCCACCCTGCGCGGGCCGGTCGCCGTCGACTACGAGGAACGCTCCGCGGGCGAGGCACGCATGAGCGTGACGATACCGGCGAACGTGACGGCGGAGGTGCATGTTGCTGCACCAGAACCGTCCCGCGTGTTCGAGGGGGCAGTGCCGGCCACGCGAGTCCCGGGCGTGCGGTATCTGCGGAACGAGAGGGGGCGGTGCGTTTTCGAGGTTCAGTCCGGGCGGTACCAGTTCCGGATTACGAAAGCTCTCAAGTAGCTTCGGGCTTTTGCCGACCTGCCCGTAAAACAAGTGGGTCCGGGCTTCAGCCCGGACGTCTTTTGATCTGATCTATGTGGCGACGGGCGCACGTTACAGCGCCCGCAAACTGCGTCCGGGCTGAAGCCCGGACCCACTTGTGTCTTGTTTGGATCGGCAGATCAACCGTTGGACAGCCTCTTCAGCCCGGACGTTTTTTGCGGTTGCTATATAGGGCAGATCTAAGGCGTCCGGGCTGAAGCCCGGACCCACTTGGTAGGTTTGTTGGAGGCTTTGAGGAAGACGCAACGGGAGGGAGATATGTCTGGATTCGAGGGGTTGAAGCGGCGGTCGTTTGTGGAGCTACTGGGGCTCGGGGGGCTGGCGGCGGCTGGCTTCGCGCAGGAAAAGCCGCCGGCCGGCACCGTTGCGGAGCCTCCGCAACGCGACGACTCGGTCGGAGACGCGGGCACCATCTATCCCGAGATTCGGACCCTGGCGGACAACTGCCGGTACCCACTCTCCTGGCTGGAGAGGGATTATCCCGACGTCGCGGCCTATCGCCGGGCCGCGCGTGAAAAGATCCTGGACCTGTTTCACTACACTCCCCCCGCAGTCTCACCCGCCGCCCAGGTCGTGGGCCGGTGGGAGGAGCGGGACTACGTCCAGGAAAAGGTCCTCTTCTCCACGACCCCCTGGTTTCGTGTTCCGGCTTACGTCCTCATCCCAAAAGGCGCTGCGGGCCCCCGCCCCGCGATCGTCGACCTCCACTCGCACGGGGGGATGTTCGTCTATGGGAAAGAGAAAGTGATGCCCATGCCCGAGGGCGACCCCGCCGTGATCGTAGATTACCGACGCGACAACTACGAAGGCCGGTCGACCTCGCTGGCGCTGTGCCGCCGCGGGTACGTGGTGATCTCCATCGACTGCTTCTACTTCGGCGAGCGGAGGACGCTCTTCGACGGCGACGCCCGCAAATACGGCTGGGACCGCTCCAAGTACTCTCCCGAAGACGTGCGCTACCTCAACAGGCGGTCGAGCGCCGGCGAGGCGACCCTCGCCCAGAGCCTCTGCTGGGCCGGCACGACATGGCCGGGAGTAGCCCACTGGGACGACATCCGAACCGTAGACTACCTGGCCAGTCGTCCGGAGGTCGATCCCGGTGAGGATCGGATGCGTCGGGGTCTCCATGGGCGGCGATCGCACGAATTACCTGGCCGCGCTCGACGACCGGATCCAGTGTGCCGTATTGGTCGGCTGGATGTCGACGCTGCGCCCCATGATCAAGGCCTACGTCAACACCCACAGCTTCATGCACTTCCTGCCGGGATTGACCCGATTCCTCGACCTCCCCGACGTCGCGGGGTGTACGGCGCCGAGGCCGTTGATGGTTCAGCAGTGCGAACGCGACGGGCTGTACCCGCTCGACGGTATGAAGGAATCACTCGAGAAGATCGCGGCAATCTATCGCAAGGCCGGGGCCGAGTCGAGATTCGAAGGGCGGTTCTACGGGCACCCGCATCTGTTCAGCGTGAAAATGCAGGAGGAAGCCTTTGATTGGCTGGATCGGTGGCTGAAGCCGTGACACGGAAGCCGGAAGCCGGAAGCTAGGAAGCCCTGGGGCGGAGCCTAGGCGCCGCCCGGAAAGCGGCGTCGAGCCGCCGCACTCCACAGCTCGGCCATCATTTGCAGGAAGCCGTCGACGATCGAGTTTTCGGCGCAGCCGGGCTTGACCCGGGTGGCGGTGATCTCGTAGCTCACCTGTTCGTACGCGGCGTCGTCCGGCAGGTAGCCGCTGGCCCCGTTGCACTGCGTCACCACGACGGTGTGGTTGAACGGCGCCTCCTTCTTGATCCTCAGCCCGATGTTGGTGAGCACCTCGCCCGAGATGCCCGCGAAGGCGATGTCGTTGACGAGCAAGAGCGACAACCGTATCGGGACAGGAGGGGCGTCCTCGAACTTATATTCCTTCCCGGGCGCGGGAGCCTGGACCGTCCTCTTTCCCGGGCAGGTCACGACCGACTGCACCGCCCGGATGCGGCCGCGGGGTGAGGTCTTGATGGAGTCCGCCACCCGCACGATCTCCTCGCCGAGGATGGTGCCCAGGGCCGTGACGTTTTGGAAGTCGGTGCCGACGCGGTAGATGGGATCCTGGTCGCCGGCCGTGCCGCTCGTCCACGGCGCCACGACCTTGTCCCCGTAGTGCCGCTCGACGAAGCGCGCCGCGGCGCCAGGCAGATCCGCGCTGATCTGAAGGTTGCCGGGGCCGAGGACGGTCCCGTGCACGCCGTAATTGCCGTAGATCGCGATCGGCTCCCCCGTCGCGGACTCGATCTTGACGACCGCAACGGTCTTGTCCGATATACCCTCCGGGTTGTTTCCTATCATCCACCCGCCTTCGCCGTCGCGGGCCCGCCGGTTCATGTTCACCAGCGCCTTGCCGGTGCCGAATCCGGCCCTGGCCGGCTGCAGACGCGACTGCGCCAGCCTGACCGAGTCGACAATGGCCTTTTCCAGCGTCGCGATGTACTCGATCTGCCTCGGACCGAGCTGGCCGCCCGCGGGAGCCGCCAGGGTGGGGGCCGCATGCGTGTGGACGGAGGACAGCAGGATGTTGTCCCGCCGGATGCCGGTCTGATCGGTTATGCGCTGCGTGATCCTCTCCCAGAGGGGAGGCGTGAAGTACAGCACCTCACAGCTGATGAGGGCCGCCTGCTCGCCCCCGTCGTCCAGGACGATCGTCCGCGCGTGCAGCGGATCGTGAATCGACTTGAAGCCTTCGGTGCGCCCGCCGTAACCGGCCATCGGGAGGGCGGCGTCGCCCGGCGGCGTGATTTCCACCCTGGATGCGCCGGCCCGGAGCGATCCGCGTTCGGCAGGAACTGCGGCGGATAACGACGCGAGCAGCAGCGTGCAGCAGTACAGGGCTATCCTGGTCATCGTCCACCTCCGACAGTGGGCCGCGGCGGCTCGACGCGGCCCCGGGGTTGTGACTGCGCGGGGCGGGGCGGCCGCCCCCGCCCACTTTCACATCAGTGCTTCATTTGAGACAAAACGTACGACCCGAATTCCACGCCGGGCTCGGAATTCACCCGGGCCAGGAATAGATGGAACAGGGGGTCTTTCGCCGATTGGGCCTTCTGGTCGGCATCCAACACCTGTGCGAAGTTTCTCCAGAAAGACCTGTAGAGCCACCCCGCATCGGTCCAGTTCCGCTCCCATCATGCCGATGTCCACCATTCCCGACAGGCCGTCAGACCGGAACGCTGCAGCAGGCCCGCACTCTGTTGGCGCTGCTCGTCACGGAGTTTGAATCGGGCTGCCCAGAACTCGAGGCCCGGCATGAACGCCCAGGCGCCGAGACTCACGGTGGCGGGGGCCGTGCTCGGGGATTGCGGCGACACCGGGCCCCACCGTGGTTGAGGGCTCTGGGCGGAGCGATCCAGCTGCCCGCACAGCGCGTACCCGGACGACTTTGCCTGGTCCGTCTCACGTATCCTGCACCACGCCTGGCCGGTGACGATTTCGAACTCGACGACGACGCGATCGCCCTGGTGCAGCGTCTTTACCAGAGCGCTGTGGACGGAGGTCTGCGTATACACCGGAAGGGCGACCGGAGTGACCGTGGCGAGACGAGAGGGCTCACTGTTCTGGAGGGGGGCGATCAGCAGAAACAACGCTGCGGCGCATGACTGCGGCATCTCGCTAACCTCCAAGGTATCGAGCTTACTACAGTTGCGCGAAGACGCCGCGGATTCCGTCCTCCATGGAAACTACACAGCACCTTCACCGAGCAGACGGGTGAGCGGGTTATCTCCGGGTTCGCTTGCGGCAAGGATCCAAGCCTCGAGAATTGCCGGATCGGTGCATGCCTCTATGCGAGGAGCTGCGTGCGCCAGCAACGCGGGATGATGCCGGCTCACGAGGGTCAGGCACAGCGCCCGCTCCGCTTCGATACGGCCCTCGGCTTGGGCTTCTTGCCAGAGCGGTGACTGTTTGACCAGATCGATCAGTGCCTGCATGTTATTCCTCCCGATGACGGGCATCAAATTGTCGTCATTATATCGCGCCCGCGCCAGTAGCCACAATATGGCTTCGGGATCCGACATCCGCGGTCCGGGAAACACGCGCCGGATCTCTTGAGCCGCAATCCAGACGGCCGCCGGATCGCCGCCCTCGAGCAATGGGATAAGCGCCATCAGGCCCGCCGCCCCACTGGCCAGCGCCGCGGCCGCCTTGACCTCCCACAGCCGGATTACCCCGAACCGCCACGCGTTGACCTCGGCCCCGCCCAGCGAGACCCGGTAGACAAGCTCCGCTTCGACCGGCGCTGGTGGGGTCACGTACAGTACGGTCGTCAGAACCGGGGCGCGCAGCTCGAGCAGCAATAGGGCATTGTACCGGAAGCAGCGTTCTGCCATCTGCGGATCGTTTCCGGCCTGAAACTCGATGTGGCGATAGTAGAGCTCCTGCCCGCGGCGCAGGCGTATCAGGCAGTCGACCGATCTGCGGATCTCCTGCAGCTCGATGGCATCCGTCGAAATGACTGTTGCGCCCTGGTCACCCGTGAGCCACACGAGGTCCTGGCCGCAGGTCTTGAACAGCCTCTTGAGGTTGACGTCGGTCTCCACACACCGGTAGTTTCACCGGACGCGCGTCCATTTCACGTGCCGTGCGCAAGTTGATCGAGGGTGGGATGACCTTCACTGCGGGCCTCTTACGTCCTCGGGGGCGCGGCGCCGAGGCGGCGCCTGGGCCTATCATCCGGTGTGAGGGATACCCCCTAAAGCGGCGCCCAGGCGCCGCACTCCATATTACTTGTGGTAGTCTGGATATGGCGGGCGCTTCGGTTTGGGCAGCGGGGTTTTAGCCAGCTCGGCTTTGACGACCTCGATGGCCTTCTCCAGCTGCGGGTCCTTTCCCTGGCGCACCAGCTGCGGGTCGAGCTCGACCTCGATGTCGGGCGCGATCCCGATGTTTTCCACCTCCCACTGTCCCGTCATCGGGTTGAAAACGCCCGAGCTGGGCGCGCTGACGAAACCGCCGTCCAGCAGCTGCGGGGCGAACGCGCGGCCCACCAGCCCGCCCCACGTCCGCTTGCCGATCAGGCTGCCGACGCCGGCGCGCTTGAAGTACCAGGGCATTGCGTCGCCGCCCGAGCCGGCGAATTCGTTGATCAGCATCACCTTCGGACCGAAGATCGCCCCCTGCGGCTGCGGCTCGAGCTCGCCGTCGCGCGTCGCCACCATGCTCAGCAGCCTGCGCGACAGCAGCTCGATGATGTCCGTCGCCAGCGCCCCACCCGCGTTGAAGCGCTCGTCGATGATGGCCCCCTCTTTCCCGATCTGCGCGTAGAAGTAGCGGTTGAAGTTCGTGTAGCCGCCGAACCCCGTGTCGGGCATGTACACGTAGGCGACCCGCCCTTCCGTCATCCGGTCGACCTTGCGCCGGTTGTCCTCGATCCAGGCGAGGTGCCGCAGCTGGACCTCCGACGGGACTGGAACTACTGTCACCTCGCGCGCCCCGCTGCCATCCGGATTGGGTCCGACGTTCAGCAGCACGCTTTTCCCGGCGGTGGCCTCGAAGAACGAGTGGACGTTGTCGCCGCCGCGCACGTCGCGCCCGTTGACGGCAGATCAGGTACTCGCCCGCCGCGACGTTTACGCCCGGCTGGGTCAGCGGCGCCCTCTGGTCGGGATTCCAGTTCTCGCCGTTGTAGACCCGCGCGAAACGGTAGCGGCCGTTCTCGACCGCGTAGTCGGCCCCCAGCAGCCCCGTCTGAACGCGCTTTACCTCGGGCTGCTCCCCGCCGCCGACGCCCAGGTGGCCGACCGTCATCTCGCCGAGCATCTCGGCAAACAGGTAGTTGAGGTCGCCACGCGACGCGATGTCTCTCCAGGTACGGCTCATACTTTTTCTCGGCAGCCTTCAGGTCGAGGCCATGGAAGGCGGGGTCGTAGAAGAAGTCGCGCTCCAGGCGCCACACCTCGCGGTACATCTGGCGCCACTCCTGGCGCGGGTTGATGCGGACCTCGAGGGAGTCGGTGTTGAGGGCTTTGTCGTGCGGAATCGGAGGAAGGCAGGGGCGGGGGCGGGCCTCCCCCGGCCACAGGGGCGATGTACCAGCGGTCGCCTTGGCGGTAGAGCATCTTCTCGCCGTTCCGGGCGATCTCGAAGAACTGAACCCCCGAGATCGCCACGTCGGCCTTGCGCTTGGCCAGGTCGTAGCGGTGCACAGTGCTCGACGGCGGGCCCGAGGCGCCGGGCGTGAAGCCGGGGGACTCGATAGCCAGCAAGACGCCCGGTTTTCCCACCTGCAACTCCGTGTAGTTGCGCGCCGGCATCTGTACCGCAAGGATGCGCTGCAGGATGTTGTCGAAGTCGATCTTCACCGTCACCGGTTTTTTCGCGGCGTCCGGCTTGGTTGCGTCTCCCTTGGCTTCCTCCGGTTTTGCCGGCTCCGGTTTCTTCTCGGGCTCGATTTTCTCCTCGTCGCTCTCGGGAGAGAACGGCGACGGGAGGGTCTTGTCCAGAACCACCAGGTACAAGCTGCGCGAACTCGGGTGGGAGAGCGAGTGGATGTCCGGTTGCAGCGAGGCGCCCGCGTCCGTAGAAGCCGTGAAAAACAGGTGCTTTCCATCGGGGTCGAAGACCGGGTCACGCGCGTCGCTCATTCCGTCGGTGACCTGCGTGGTATTGCCGTCCGCGACCGAGTAGACGAACACGGCGCCGAGGAAATTCTTCAGACGGCGCGAGTACGTGAGCCACTTCGAATCCGGCGACCAGGCCGGTGTGATGTTGCCCGGGCCCCAGTAGGGGTCTTTGTCGATCCTTACCGGCTTCCTGTCGGCGACATCGACACACCAGAGTGCCTGGTGTGAGTCCGTGTAGGCGACCTTCTTCGCGTCGGGCGACCAGCGCGGCGAGAAGTAGAACCCCGGCGTGTCGCCGAGCGGAATTTTCACCGGGTCGCCCATGCCGTTCTGGCCGCGGACGTGCAGCATGTACTCGCCCGACTCGTCGGAAAAATACGCGACCGACTTGCCGTCGGGCGACCACGCGGGGTCGCGCTCCATCACCGCGGTCGTGTTGGTCAGGTTGCGAGCGTCCCCTTTCTCGGCCGGCACCGTGACGATCTCGCCGCGGGCCTCGAACACCGCGCGCGCTCCTGTCGGCGAGACGTGGGCGTTGGTCAGCCGCCGGTCGACCTTGACCAGCCTCTCGCGCAGCTCGGGGAAGTCGCCGGCTACCGTGACCGGCACCGGTTTCGCCTTGCCCGATTTCACGTCGTAGATAAACAGCGAGCCGAATTGCTCGTAGGCGATCGCGTCGCCGGCTGCGGACGCGGACTTCAGGTCGAGCCCGGTGTTCTGGACCGCCCGCGCGACCCGCTTCGTTTTCGGATCGTACGAGAAGAGTGTTACGGGGCCGTTTCGGTCCGAGAGGAACCAGACCTTGCCGGCCGCCCACATCGGGTTGAAATCGTTGGAGCCTGTGCGCGGGATTTTTTCGATGCGGCTGTCGGCCAGCGAGGCGATCCAGACCGGTGTCGCCGTCCCGCCGCGGTAGCGCTTCCAGGCGTAGAAAGCGCGCCGGATCGGAACGTAGGCCAGCTGGCTGCCGTCCTGGGAATAGGCCGCCTCGTAGCCCATCGGCAGGGGCAACTCCTCCTCGAGGCCGCCTTCGAGCGGGACCGTGAAGAGTTTCGAGAAGCGCGAATAGGAGGTGCGGGTGGAGGTGATCAGGACCTTCTTGCCGTCCGGGGTCCAGCCGAGGGCCGTGTCGTCCGCCGGGTGCCAGGTGAGCCGCTTCGGTACGCCGCCCGAAGCCGGTACGACGTAGGCGTCGACGTTGCCGTCGTACTCGCCCGTGAAGGCGATCTGGGCGCCGTCGGGGGAAAACTGCGGGCTCGACTCCATGCCCGGCCCGGTGGTCAGGCGCCTCGCCTCACCGCCGTTGCGCGGGACGCTCCAGAGGTCCCCGGCGAAGGCGAAGACGACGTGCGTCCTGTTCAGGGTTGGGCTGCGCAGGATCAGCGGCGCATCCGCCGCGGGCGCGGCCGGCGCGAGCAGCACGAGAAGTGCGAGGGCAAGTCGGGGCATGGTTGCCTCCTGTAGTTGAAACATTATATATGGAGTGCGGCGCCTAGGCGCCGCTTTGGGGAGCAAGGAAATCCACAAAAGCGGCGCCTAGGCGCCGCACTCCATATACAATCCCACAATGGCCGCCAAAACAGTCGTTGCTGCCTTCGCCCTCCTTTGCTCCTTGACCGCACCGGCGCTGCCCCTCTGCGTCATGACGTTCAACCTGCGTTATGCCAGTCCGACCCCACCCCACTCCTGGTCCGAACGGCGGCCGGTGATGCGCAACTGCATCCGCCAGGTCGCGCCCGACGTGTTCGGGACCCAGGAAGGGCTCTACCCGCAATTGCAGGACCTCAAGGCCGACTTGCCCGAATATGACTGGATCGGGCTCGGGCGCGACGGCGGGAGCCGCGGGGAATTCATGGCCGTCTTCTACCGGCGGGAGCGGCTCGATCCGGTCGCGTATGACCATTTCTGGCTGTCGGACACGCCCGACGTCATGGGATCCACCACCTGGGGCAATTCCAATCGGCGCATGGTCACCTGGGTGAGGTTTCGCGAACGGAGTTCGGGACGGGAGTTCTACTTCTGGAACACGCACCTCGACCATCAGATCGAGCTGGCCCGGCAGAAGGGGGCCGCGCTCATCAAGGAGCGCGTCGCCCGGATAAACGACGGGCTGCCGACCCTGCTCGTCGGGGATTTCAACGCGGCCGCAGGGCGGAGCAAGGCGTACGAGATACTCGTCGAGCCGGGAGGGTTTACTGACACCTGGACGCTTGCCGCGGCCCGGGTCAACGAGCGGCTCAGCACGTTCCACGGTTTCGAGAAGCCGGTCGAGCAGGGGGAGCGCATCGACTGGATCCTGGCGCGCGGGGAAGTGACGGTCTCGAAAATCGAGATCGTCACCTGTTCCGAGAACGGCCAGGCTCCCAGCGACCATTTCCCCGTAGCCGCATGGCTGAGCTTCTAGCATGTGGCCAAGTGGGCCGCGTCGGCTCGACGCGGCCCGGATTTTGTGGGCGGGGGCGGCCCGCCCCCGCCCACTCGGAAATGCTGTAGAATAGCTGCATCTTGCGGCGAGGTTTGGTTTGAACATCCGCGAACACGTCGATGTCGTCGCGCAGCCGACCGTGGTGCGCCTGGAGCACCTTCTGGCCGAGGATGCGCGCTGGATCAGCGACAGCTACTACGTCACGGAGGAAATCGAGGCGCACCTCGCCGCCCTGCGCACCCTTTTCGCCAAGGACGAAGGAAGCGGTATCTTCCTGATAGGCCACTACGGCTCGGGAAAATCGCACTTCCTGGCCTATGTCGCCCAGCAGCTGCGCGCGAAGGCGTTCGCGTCGCGCAACCCTGGGGTGATCCCGGTGTCGCTCCTGAACTACCGGGCCGAGCAGCCGCTGGAGTCGATCCTGCAACTCGAGCTTCAGCTCCCCGAGGCCGCGCAAGACCGGCGCGAGGTCTGGAAGCGGGTGGCACGCCGCTACCCCGCCGGCCTGCTGCTCGTCATCGACGAGCTGTCGGAGTTCCTGCGCTCCAAGCCTTCGGCCCAGGCCTTCAACGAGGATCTCCGGTTCCTGCAGTTTCTCGGCGAGTGGGCCCAGGGACACCGGTTGTGGATCGTGGCGGCACTGCAGGAACAGATCGAACACACGGGTGAGATAGAGTACGACCTCTTCCGCAAGATCAAGGACCGCTACCCGGTCCGGTTGCTCCTGACCCCGTCGCACGTCCGCGACCTGATTGCGCGGCGGATCCTGCGCAAGAAGGACTCGTATGCGGCCGCCGTCGAGAAGCTGGCGCAGGAGCTGAAGCAGATTTACCCGGCGCTGCCGGCGGGCGTCGCGGACATCTGCGACATTTACCCGATCCACCCGGCGACGCTGGAGCTGCTCGAAGAGGTGCGCGACCGTTTCTCGCAGGCGCGCGGCATCGTCGATTTCACCCTCACCCGCCTGTTAGGGGACGAGGCCAGGCACGTTGCGCCCTTCCTCGACCGCCCCTGGGGGGACCTGCTCACCCCGGACACGATCGTCGACCACTTCGCCGACCTGTTCGAGGTGCAGCCGGAGTTCCTGCCGATTGCGCAAAAGGTCCTCCCCTATTTTCGCGGCCAGGTCCCGTTGATGTTCGACAGCACGGCGCAGCGCGACCTCGCCTGGAGGCTCCTGAAACTGCTGATCCTGACGCACCTGTCTCCCCGGCGGGAGTCGCTCGACGCGGAGCAGGCCGCGCAATGGCTTCTCCTGAGGGTTTCGAGCATCGACCCGAAGAAAAACCGGGACATCGTCCAGAAGGCGCTCGAGACGATCGCGCGCCAGGGCGCCTACGTCAAGCAGCAGGGGACGGACTTTCGCCTCGACCTGGAGGACGACAGTAAGGAGCACCTCGACCAGCTGCTGTCGAAGACCGTCGAGGAGATGCGCGGGCGCGGCGACTCGGTGTTCGAGGGCCTCGTGCCCCTGCTGCAGCACGCAGAGTTCAATCCGTTCGCTCAGCCGCGGGACCGCTGGCACACGCGCAAGGTCCGCTGGCATTTCCACGAGTGGGACCTGCACGTTTATTTCGGCGGCAGCACCCCGCCGGAACAAAAGGGACTCGCCCTGCAGGTCGGGCTCCCGTGGGGCGCGGCGCCCGAAGGCCCATGCCACCGCATCGTCCCCGCCCCGCTCGAGGCCGGCCCCGATCTGCTCGAGCTGGCCGCCCTGCAGCAGCTCAGGGACAGACCGCTGCCGGCGCGGGTGCTGGCCCGCGTCCAGCAGCGCATCGCCTCGCGCTCGCCGGCGTTCTTCTCCCTCGTCCGCAACGCCTACGTGGAGGCCTCCGTGCTGGACGCGGCCGGCGACAAGATCACGCCGCCGCTCGCGCCGCTGCACGGCGGCCTGGCCGGGTGGCTGAACTCCTACGGCGAGTGGATCCTGAGGCAGACCTACCCGCTGTTCGAGCGGTTCGCACCCGGGTTCGGGCCGCTGCCGCGCGAGGCGTACCGGCAGTTCATGAGGCACGTCGCCGAACACGATCTCGGAGCCCCCGAGGCGCCGGACTACGTTAAGTTGATCCGCGAGGCCTACCTCGTCCCGATGCAGCTGATGCAGCGCAAGGGGACCGAGTACGTCGTCAGCCCCAAGCTCGAGGGGAACGAGCTGGTACGGCTCCTCGCCCCGATCCTCGAACACCACCCGTCGCCCGCGCGGGTCTACCAGCACCTGGGTTCCCCGGTCTATGGCCTGGTCCCCGACCAGGTTCACCTGCTGCTGCTCGTGCTGCTGATCCAGGGCGAGATCGACATCGTGAAGGGAGAGCAGTCCTATCGCGAGGTCTACGAGACGCTGCCGAATCCGCTGCAATACGACAGGATCCTGCCGGGCCAGGCGCTCAGCCTCAACCAGCTGCGCGAGCTGCAGGCCTTCTGCGAGGGGTTCCGCATCCCCGTCCCGAGGCAGTGGAGCGTTCTGACGCAGAAGCGCGCCGTCGAGCAGCTGCGCCGGTACGGCAGCCGTCAGCGGGACCAGCTGAGCGAGTTCGCCACCCGGCTGAAGGCGTCGGGGGAGGCGGGCGACGTCACGGCGCGGGTCGAGGCCCTCATTTCGAAATGGCTGGCGCTGGAGAAGGGGGAACACGAGATCCAGGCGTTTCAGCACTTCGAGGTCGCGGCCGGCTCCGCCCGGAGGTTCGTGGTCGAAGCCAACGAAATCGCCTCGCTGCCGCAGCGCTTCGAGCGCCTGCTGCGGGAAGCGCAGCGCTACCGCCACCTCTTCGGCGACTCGCGCCTCGCCGGGTGCGCGTCCCCGGACATCGCCACGCGGCTCGAGGCGCTGCAGCCTGCCCCGCCGCTGTCGGAGCCCGAGGAACTCGACCGCTGGCTCGAACGCGCCCGCGCTCTCTACCAGCACTACCAGGATTGGTATCGCACGCGGCACGAACAGTGGCGCGACGCCGCCGGCCGCCACCCGGTCTGGACCTACCGCGTCCCCGCGATCGCGCGCAGCAGACACGTGATGACCGCCGGGCTGGTCCAGGAGGTGGAGACGCTGGCGGCGGAGGCGAAGGCGCTGCGCTGCGCGGGGCTGACACCGCTCGAGTTTCAACCGGTCTGCCGGTGCGGCTTCGACGGCGTCGACGGCCCGCTTTCGGGAACGCTGCGCCGCTTCGAGGACGCCTCGCGCCGGTTGGAGCAGGAGGTCGCCCTGTTCTTCCAACAGGACAAGGTCAAGGCACGGGTGCGCGAGTGGGTCGACCAGGGCGTCGAGTTGAGCACGCCGACGCTTTCGTACCTCGAGGGGAAGAGCCGGTACCCGGAGGTGGACAGCGTCGCCCTGTTCGATCAGCACCTCTCCGGGCTCGAGCTCGTCAAGCCGGTCGAGGCCGCTGAGCTGCTGGACGTGCTGGGCGAGCGGGTCTGGGAGAAGGGGGCGCTCATGCAGGCGCTGGAGCGGTTTTTCGAACGCGCCGGCCCCCGGATCTCCCTGCGACGCAGGGAGCCGGCGCCGAGAAAGGACCTGGTCGCGTGGTGCTACGCGCAGGCCCTGGCGCACGGGCAACCGCTCCCGCCGGTGTTCTCGCCGGCGGAGCAGGGACTCGCCGCCGGCCTGATCGATCCGCGCGGTGTCGGCGAGGCGGCGCTGCGGAACATCGAGGGGCTGGGATTGGGCGAGGAAGCCCTCCTGCGGGTCGTCGGAATGGTGCTCGACGGCGCGGTGCAGCCGGGAAGCCGGCCTGCTTCGGGCCCGGTGGCGGCGGCCCTGCAGCTCCTCTCGCCCGCCCGGCCCCGGACCGCCGGGGACCTGGCGGAACTGGCGACGGCGCTCTACGAACAGCACGGGAGATTGATGAAGCTGCGGCCACAGCCCTGGCTGGCGCGGCTGGAGGAGTTGGCCCAGGCCGAACTGGCGGATGCGCCGGGGCCGCTCGCGGATGTCCTCCGGGAGCACGCGGGGGCACAGTGGGTGGTGGTCGACTGCCTCGGGCTGCCGTTGCTTCGGACCGTGTCGGACCTGTTGCCGGAGTGCTTCCCGCACAGACGTGCGAGTACGCCGCGGTTTGCCGCGGTCTCCGAGCGCACCACAACGAGCGGGTTCTACGACGGGCTGATCGGGCAGGGGTTGGGAAAGAGCTTCGAGAAGATCGATGCGGTCGACCGGCTGGTGCACGAGCGCACGACGATGGCGGAACTGGCCCGGCTGGCGCGCGCCGAGCTGGAGGTCGCGTTCAGGAAGGTGAACGCCCGGCTGGACGCCTCTCAACCGGTCGCCATCTTCGGCGACCACGGCTTCCGCCTGGCCGCCGACGGCATCTCGTTTGCCCACGGCGGCCCCTCCACCCTGGAGCGCCTCACGCCGGTCTTCCTGATGTAAAACGTGCGGCGCCCAGGCGCCGCTCCCAAAGCGGCGTCGAGCCGCCGCACTCCATAGAGGATATGACCGGCCCGGTCGTGGCGACCTTGAGACAGAACATGTTCAGCGCCCTGGCCGAAGGCCGGCTCGCCGACGCCGAAGACATCCTGGCGCACCTGAAACGTGAAGACCCGCTCAGCCAGGAAACACGCGGTTTCGAGCTGGAACTCCTCCTGAACTCCAACCGGCCGACCGAGGCCGCCGCGCTCGCGCGGCAGTTGTGCCGGCTTTTTCCGCAGTCGGCGCGGATCGCCTTCCTGGCCGGGAAAACGGCGTACCGGATGAGGCAGTACGACGAGGCGGAAGCGCACTTCCGCGAGAGCCAGCGGCTCTATCCTCACTGGCGCACGCAGCAGTGGCTGGGCAAGACCCTCACTCAGCGCGGGAGCTTCGCCGAGGCCGAGGCGCTGCTGATCGCCACCCGCGAGCACACCGGCGGAGCCCTGCTGGACCTCGCTTGGCTTTACGAGAGGAAGGGCGACCTCGAGACCGCGCTGAAGGCGTGCGAAGACTTTCTGGCCGCACATCCCGGGCAGCCCTATGCGGAACAGCAGCGGCTCAGGCTCAAAGCCAGGATGCTCGAGCCGGAATCCCTGATCGGCGAGATGGGCGCCCTGGGGGAGCTCGGGGAGGAGATTCCCGCGCCGCTGTTCCCGGAGTTCGTGCAGAAACTGTTCGAGACCGGACAGACGGAGGAGGCGCGGGAGAAGGTTGCGGCTCAGATGAGCCGTCTCGATGAGCGGACAGGCTCCCGGGTGGCGTGGGTGTGCTACCGGGCGCGCGCATACGACCTCGCCTGCGCGCTCTTCCTGGCGCACCTGCGCGGGAACCTGCACTACTACAAGTACCTGAACGCGCTGGAGGCGGCGGCCCGCAGGTGCGACCGCGTCCCCCAGGTCCTCGAAGCCTACCGCGCCCTGTTTTCCGAAGCCCCCCACCTCCACGGCCGCTGCAAACGCCTTTAATTATGGAGTGCGGCGGCTTGACGCCGCTTTGTGGACGGCGCCTCGGCGCCGCCCTTCCCCGAGTTCCTAATAATCATCCACCACGTGCAGCCGGTCGATTCTGAAGCTCTTCACCAAGTTAACGAAAGCGCTGTCGCCGTTGCCTTCAAACCACGCCGCTGAACACCACGGATACTGCGATGCGACCTTCACGACGCCGTGATGCACCGGGTTCTCGTGCACATATTTCAGACGCGCCAGATACGACCGTTCGTGGGTGACCAGGGTGTCGAAGTATTGATACATAACCCTCCGCCCGGGAGTCCCGTCCAGCAGGTTCAAGGCCTTGGCTATACCGTGGTGCAGCTTGTTCACCATCTTGGCCAGGGTGCGGACGTCGGGCGGGGACAAGGCCACGAAGTGGTAGTGATTGACCAGGACCGACCAAGCCTCGAGTTCCCAACCGAACTCGCACGCACAGTCGAACAGTTGCTCCAGCGCCAGGTCGAGCCGCTCGGGCGTGTCCAGGATGTGCGACTTCTGGTAGGTGCCCGCGGTGACCATGTAGGCGCCGCCTTCGGGTAACCGGTGCGCGGGTGCGTGGTGCAACGCAACGGCGAGGGAGTTTTCATGGCCTACGAAGATTAATCGCCAGCTGAGGGATTATTTCGCGACGGCGCCGAGGCGCCGTCCACAAAGCGGCGTCGAGCCGCCGCACTCCAAAGGACACCCAAATCTTTAATAATTAAGAATTGTATTGACTTAGGGCCTGGCGCGTCATACCTTGCCTTGATCACAGGTCTTAAATCTTTAAGACAATCGGGTGAGCCAAAGTGCCACGCAGGAGGTCTCCGACCCTGACGGAAGGTGAACTCAGGTTGATGCAGATCCTTTGGGACAAACGCTCCGGAACGGTCGGCGACCTGGTCGAGCACCTGCAGCCCGAGACGGCGCTGGCCTACAAGACCGTGCTCACGACGGCCCGGATCCTCGAAGCCAAGGGCTACGTGCGGCACGAAAAGCGCGGGCGGGCTTTCGTGTATTTCCCGGTTATCGAAAAGCGGCACGCGCGGCACAACGCGTTGCGCTACCTTCTCACACGGTTTTTCGACAACTCGCCGGCGGCCCTGATGTTGAACCTCCTGCAGGACGAGGAGCTCGACCCTCGGGAGCTGGCGCGTCTCAAGCAGCTGATCAAGGCGGAGCTGAGCTCGTGGAGCTGATGTGTGAAACCCTCTGGCAGGGGTGTCGGACTTGCGCTGGTGGCCTGGTGTCTGCTCGTCGTCTTGCGCTGGTCGCGCGCTTCGGTGCGCTACGCGGTCCTGTGGGCTTCGATTGCCGCGGCCGTGTCGCTGCCGCTGCTGCGCCGGATACCGGGAGCGAGCCGGCGGCCGGAGTCGCCGCGGGCCAGGCGCATCTTCCCGCTCCAGCTCACACGTCCCGGCCGCCGGCGATTTTCGGGTAAAGTTCGCGGCGGCGCTGTGGCTGCTCGTCGCGACGCTGCTGGTGCTGCGCCTCGCGCTCGGGATCGTGGGCAGCGCGCCGGATGCGAGCGCGGTGCGCGCCGGCACCCGCGTCCGTCCTGCGCCGGCTCCGGGTTCCGATCGGGCGCCGCGGTTTTGCGGGCGAGCTGCTCCTGTGCGACGAGGTCCGCATCCCGTCGGTGCTTGGGCTCTTCCGCCCCGCGATCGTCATGTCACGTCGGCTCGTGGAGAGCTTGAGCGACGACGAGCTCGACCAGGTCCTCCTGCACGAGTGGGCGCACATCCGGAGGCGCGACCAGTGGGCCAAGCTTGCCCAGGGCGCCGTCCGGTGCCTCTGGTTTTTCCACCCGGGGATGTGGTGGCTGAGCCGCAGCCTCGACCTTGAGCGGGAGATCGCCTGCGACGAGTGGGTGACGTCGCGGACACGCGCCCCGCGTCTCTATGCGTCCGCGTTGACCTCGGTCGCGCAGTCCCTCGTCGGCCCGCAACGGCTCGGGACGGCGCCGCAGACTGCGACATCCCGCCGGGAGATCACCCTCAGGGTGGAGCGGTTGCTGCGGAGCGAGGGGCGGCCGCCTCTCGCCATCGGGTGGAGTTGGGTGGCTGCTGGCGTGCTGTTCGCGGCGGGTGCGGCAGCGGTCCACCATTCCATGCCGGCGTTTACGCGCGATGGTGCGGGGGAAGCGCTCGTCCTTTCAGGGACCTCCCCGATCATCACTCCGGCCGCGGAGCTCGTCGGTCCCGCCGCCGAGAAGCCGCTGCCGCGTCGTGCGCCGCAGCAGGCGCGCGCTCAAAGCCGCGCGCAGTTGCCGCCGGCCGCAGATGACACGCCTGCGGCGCCGCAGGCCGACCCGGGCGAAACAGCACGCACGGAAATAGCGGGGGCAGCGGCGGGCGAGCTGCCGGGGCCCCGTTCGATGGAACTGAATGAGCTATTAATTGATGCATCCTCCCCCCCCTCATTAGCCTCAGGGCAGAAGCGCGTGGGCTTGATCGATGTGTCGGGCTTCCACAGCCTGGCCGGCAGCCTTGCGCGCTCCGGCAAGGGCGCTGGTGGATTCTTCCAGAGGCTGGCAGTCTCGACGCGAGACTCTTTTTGAGCAAAACCCGAAAGCCGAAGACCTGATTTGGAATTTTTAAGGTAATATCTGCAATGGAGCAAAACATATGACGATTCATCTGGTGAATCCCAGCGATGTTTCCTTCGGTATCGGCGTCATCACGCCCCGTTGGCTGTATGTGCTTGCGGCTGCGACGCCGCGCGAGCACGGCGACCCGCTGCTCACCGACGAGACGCTGGAGCAGCTCGATGTGTCCACAATACGGTGCCGGCGATGTCGTCGGGATCGGGATCCACACGGGCAACGCCCTGCGCGGGTACGAGGTGGGCCGGATGGCGCGCGAGCGCGGCGCGTACGTGGTCTACGGCGGCATTCACGCCGGCCTGTATCCCGAGGAGGCGCGCGAACTCGGCGGTGCGCACGCGGTCGTGCGCGGTGACGGCGACGTCGTGTGGGGGAAAGTCGTGGCCGACTGCCTCAACGGCGGGCCTGCCCCCATCTACGACGCCGGGCAGGTGGCCGGGTGCGACATGCTCCCGGCGCGCTGGGACCTGCTGCCGCCCAACCGCTACATGTGGGCTTCCGTCCAGACCGTGCGCGGCTGTCCGAAACACTGCTCCTTCTGTTCCGTCTGGCGCACGGACGGCCAGGCCCCGCGCCAGCGCAGCCCGGAGTCGATCATGCACGAGGCCGTCGAGCTGCGCCGGATGGGTTTCCGTTACCTCGCCCTGTCGGACGACAATTTCTACCCCGTCTCGCTGGGCGACCTGGAGATGGCGCGGCGCCGCGAAGACAAGACCCGCCTGCACGAACTCGAGCGCCTTCGGGCCGAGCGGCTCGAACTGATGCGCCGGCTGGCGCAGCTCCCGTCGGACACGGTGATGTTCACCCAGATCACGATGGAAGCGGCCGAGGACAAAGAGTTCCTGAAAGGCATGCACGACGCGCGCATCAAGGGGGCCCTGGTCGGGGTGGAGTCGATCGGGGAGGAGGGGCTCAAATCGATCTACAAGGGATTCAACCAGACGGGTGAGGCGCTCGTCCGCAGCCTGCAGGCGTTTCGCGAGGCGGGCGTCCACGTCCTGGGATCGTTTATTTTCGGCCTCCCGAGCGACACGGCCGGAGCCTGGGACGCCACGGTCGCGCTGGCGCAGCAGGCCTCGGTGACCTTCGCCCAGTTCGTCATCCTGACGCCGTTCCCGGGGACCCTCGATTTCGCGAGGTGGGAAGCCGGGTTCAACGGCAGCCCCGACATGGTCGACGGCGTTCCCGTGACCCGGCACTGGCTGCTCCCGAAGCACAGGCGGCCGAAGATCTTCTCGCCGCACCCGACGATGTCGGGCGAAGAGATCCGGACCCGCACCCAGGGCGCGTGGGACAAGTTCTACAGCCTGCCCCTGGTCTGGCAGCGGGCGCGGTGCGTCAAGACGCTGCGTTCGCGGCTGGCCTTCGTGCTGATTTCGAAGCTCTACCGGCAGATGTACGCCAACACCGGGATCTCCACCGACAGCGCCCGCGTGGCGCGCGCGGCCCGGTGGGCGCGCCTGATCGCAAAAGGCTGCCTGCGCCTGTTCGCCGGCACCCCCATGCCCGAACTGCAGGTGCCGTAGCTCGGAGTGCGGCGCCTCGGCGCCGCCTCGACGCGGCCCGTCGAGCCGGCGCACTCGGCGCCGCATAATTGCTCTGAGACTCCGCGTCGAGCTGCCGTAGCTCCATAGGGTAGGCCAGACGGGCTCGCATGGCTGCCGCCCGGTCCCGGCACCCCTATCGCACCCGGAGCGCGGCGCCGAGGCTCTTGCGAGCTCGGCGCCTGGGCGCCGACCAGGAATCAGTTCATCCGATAGATTCTTTAGATACTCCTCCAGTATAGCCGCACTGGGGTCATGGCAGTGCGGCGTCAAGCCCTGCCTCACGGGATGCACTTCCTAAACCACGAGCTTCCAGGGTGGGCGATAGTCGCGCGTGAGAAGCCTCTGGGCGGCGGGGCTGCCGCCGGTCAGTTTCTGGTTCGCGACATCCCAGACGATCCGCTCCTTTGCGCGCAGCGCGACGTTGGCCAGCAGGCAGGCGCTGCTGGAGCGATGCCCGTATTCGATATCGCTCATCGGGCGTGGCGCGGCTCTTCATGCACTCGATCAGGTTTCCGACGTGGTTGTACAGGCCGTCGTCCACCTGATCCATCTGCATCGTCGCCGTCCGGTCCACCTCTTTCTTCTGCACGGTCTTCTTTTCCGGGAAGACCCGAAAGCCGGACCGGTCGAGGAACATCGTCCCGTCGGAACCGTGAAACTCGATGCCGTAGCCCTTGCCGTACATCGAATTCTCGTTGAGCAGCCGGTTCTCGTAGGTGCAGATGAAGGCCGGGTATTCGAACGTGACCTGCAGCGTGTCGGGGGTTTCGCTGTTGTCCTCGCAGGTAGAACTTGGATCCCGAGGAAGAGATCGCCGTCGGGCCGTCCACCTTCATCGCCCACTGCACGATGTCGAGGAGGTGGATGCACCAGTCGCCCAGCCAGCCGTTGGCGTAGTCGTAGAAGTAGCGGAAAGTGGACCAGCGGTCGCCGACGCCGAAGCGATTCCAGTTGAACGGCACCTTGGGCGCCGGGCCGAGCCACATGTCCCAGTCGAGACCGGCGGGCGGTTCGCTGTCTGCCGGGTTGCCGATCCCCTCCGGGTAGCTGTTGCCGTAGTTCCAGGTGCGCACGAAGGTGATCTTCCCGAGCAGCCCCTGCTGAACGATCTGAGCGGCCCGCTGGAAGTGCAGGTTCGAGCGTTGCCAGAGGCCCACCTGCACGACGCGCTTGTACTTCCGCGCCGCCTCGACCATTTTCTTCCCTTCCTCGACGGCCACGCAGACCGGCTTCTCGACGAACACGTCCTTGCCGGCCTGGCAGGCCATGATGGCCGGAAGCGCGTGCCAGTGATCGGGGGTGGCGTTGATCACCACGTCGACGTCCTTGTTGTCCAGCAGGCGCCGGAAGTCGCCATAGGTCGCCGGGCTGCCGCCCGCCTCCTCGAGCCCCTTCTGAGATTCGGCTGGTAGACGTCGCACAGGGCGACGATCTCCGCGCCGTGCCGCTTGAAGTTGCGCATGTTGTCGCGGCCCTGCCTCCCGGTGCCGATGACCCCCACGCGGATGCGGTCGTTGGCCCCCAGGACGTTGCGGGTGCTGGCGCCGCACATCGAGATGCTGGCGCCAGCGGCAGTCCAGGCAGCCCGTTTCATGAAGTCCCGCCGGTCGATTTCGTCGTGTTGCATGTGCGCCCCCTTTTGGTGGAATGGCCCGAGGATACCACGGTTTTCGAGTGCGGCGCCCAGGCGCCGCCCACAAAGCGGCGTCGACCGCCGCACTCCAAATTGTTTACGCCTTTACCGTTTTGCGGGCCTGGTCGAAGGCGCGCTTGAGGTTGTCGCGGTAGACCTTTTTCAGGACGGGGTCGGGCAGGCCGAAGCCGTTCATCGGCCAGTGGTAGTCCCAGTTGAAGTACAGGTCCTGTTCGTAAAAGTGCTCGTCGAGCGACTCCATGACCCGGAAAGTGGTGCTGAACATGCGCTGGTTGTAAGGCATGTCGGTCCCGTAGACCACCCGGTCAGGATACTTCTGATAAAACTGGGCCGCAAAGCGCGGGATGGTCGCGGTCTCGGCGAAGCGCGCCGAATTGTCGGCGTACATGTTGGGGTAGCGGTCGAACATTTTTCCCAGGCGTGTCAGGTCGTAGTCCAGGTTGGCCAGATGGCAGCAGATGAACACGGTGTCCCGGTTTTTGGCCAGCGTACGCTCGAGGCTCTGCAGCAGCCCTTCGTGGTTGAGGAGATCCGGCCGGTTGTCCAGTCTCCACGAAAACCCGTTCATGAGCCCGTCGTTGTGTCTGTCCTGGGGGAGGTAGCCCCAGACGGGGTCCGACATGTGGAGGATGATGGGCATGCCGAGCTGGGCGCAGCGCTGCCAGAGCGGTTCCATCAGCGGGTCGTCCGGGTGCAGGCCGTTGGTCTTGTCGGCCGCGCGCTGGTTGGCGAGGTAGGCGGGCGCGCCGGTCCCGATCACGCGGTCCAGCCCGAGACCCTTGTCGGTGGTCTCCCCGACGCCGGTGGCGCCCACGCGGTGGCAGCGTTCCAGTTCCTTGATGGCCGCCGGGCCGAATCCCGGCTGGTTCACGCCCGAGAAGTCAAAGCCGCAGAACAGCTCGAAGCGCCCCGGGTACCTGGTGCAATACAGCTTGTGCCACGCGTCGAAGCGTTCCCCGTTGGAGCGGCTGACCAGGACCGTTTTTTCGACGCCGACCGCATCCATGATCTTCACGATCGCGTCGACGTCCTCGGGGGTGCGGGCCCGCGGGTGGCAGTGGGTGTCCCAGACGGGGAACTTCGCCTTCTTGATGTCGCTGACCGGGATCTTGAAGATCGACTTGGGCCGGTAGTCCTTCAACAGGAGCTTGTCCGGCTCGACGGCCGGCGGTTCGGGTGCCGGGGAGGCGGGTTGCTGCGCCCGAGCGCGCCGGGGGCTGGCGGCGAGCGCCGCGCCGGAAAGCATCATCCATTCTCTGCGGTTTATCAAAGCGTACTTGCGCATCTTGACTCCTTATTTGAGAAGTTCGAATGCCACGCGGGCCAGGTTGCGCCCGTGGGCGAGAAAAAGGTCGGTTCCGGTCCAGCGCCCGAGGTTGTCGAGGTAGCCGGTCTTCATTTCCATCAGCAGGCTCAGCGCGCCGGTCGCCGCGGCGACGACCGATTCGGTGTTCAAGGGGTCGGTGCTCGGGTCGAACGGGCCCGTGAAGATGGTCTCGCGCCTCAGGAGCGCTTCCAGGCGGCGCGCCTCGGCCTCGCGCGTGGCGGGGGCGAAACGGATGTAGTCCCCGTCCTCGTTCCAGACCATGTCGTTGTTGTGGACGTTGACCCAGAGATCCAGCCGGTCCGTTTCGCGCCAGCGCGCGATCGCCCGCTGGATCAGGGCGATCTCCGGCGCGTCGGCCGCGTCGCGCGACAGCGGGTCGTCGCCGTGCCAGTGACGGTTCAGGTCGACGCCGCGTGCGTTGAACCGGGTCCCCCCGCGGACGACCCCGTCGGGATTGAGCATCGGGCAGATGCGGAAGCGCAGCTTCCGGCGGATGGCCTGCGCATCCGGGCCAGGCGAGGTGAGGAAGCGCAGCATCCCCTCCAGCGCCCACGATCCGCCCGCCTCGAACGCGTGCTGCCGGGCGACGAACCAGACCACTGGGCGGCCATCTTTCGGGGCGCCGGGCTCGTCGACGTCGACCACGTAAAGGGGGCGGCCCTCCACCGACTTGCCGATCTCACTCACCTTGACGGCCGGGTGCGGGCGGATTTCCCGCAGGAGCGCTTCGAGCCGGGACAGGGTGTACGGCGGGAGGTAGGCGATCCAGACGGGATCGCGGCTGAAGACGTGGCGGATGCGCAGCGAACGGGTGTCCTTGTCGAAGGCACAGTCGGTGAACCGCTCCCAGTGCTCGCCGTCGTAAGAGAAGACAGGGACGGTGTTGCGTTCGAAGGGAAGGATGTCCCCTTTGCGGCCGTTGTAGACGGTGTAGTCGAGAGCCTCGACCCGGATCGTGATCTCGCGGTGGAGGACGTTGGAGAGCCGGCCGTAGAACCAGGTGATGGCGGAGTTGACCTTCTCGCGGTCCTGCTCGAGCCGCGGGGCAAAGACCAGCCGCGTGTCGTTTTCAACCCGCCAAACGCCGAGGCTGCCGGACTCGAAGCTGTCGCTGACCTGGATGGGCCCGCCCACCAGGAGCATCACGGACAGTAGGAGATTCATAGTGCCGTGAGCATCCGGCAAATCCGCGCTCCCGTCAAGGGGGTGCGAGGAGTGAAGATAAAAACGACGGCAGGACGCAGGATTTCACGGATCTACGCAGCCTGTCGCTAAGTCAAAACCCGCGTGCAACCGCGCAAATCCGCGTCCGCGTTCTGCCGACCAGCTTACGGCAGCCTTGCGGGATCGATGACGACGTGTTTCACGCGTTTTCGGTTCCAGGTGTACGTGACGTGTACCTTGCCGTCGCGGGCCTGGATCACGGCGGGGTACGAGTACTCGCCCGGGCTGTCTTCCAGCACCAGCGCCGCTTTCCACTCCTGCCCATCCGTCGAGACGGCGACGTTGAGGGGCGACCTGCCGCTGCCGGAGTGGTTGTAGACGATGAGGTGCCGGCCGTCCTTCAACGTGAGCGCGTCGGTGCCGGAGTTCGGGTTTGGGAGCGACGTCGCCGTCATGGCGCCCCAGCTGCGGCCGTCGTCCTCCGAGAAAATCTGGAAGACTTTACCCTGTCGCGTCCTTCCGACGGCCTGCAGACGGCTGCCCCCGAGAAACAGGATGGACGGTTGGATGGCGGAAAACGTGATCCCGTCGTTGACGGGTCCGATGCGTTGCCAGGTGGCGCCGAGATCGGCCGTGCGTTCGAAGTGCACCCGCCAGAGGCTCGGCCGGTCCTCGCTCTCCGTGCTTGACCCGCACAGCAGCGCGCCGTCCCGCAGTTGCACCGGTTTGTTCTTGACCGGGCCCAGGATCCCGTCGGGAAGCCGCCGCGGCGCGGACCAGGTGCGCCCATCGTCGGTGGACGTCCTGAGCATGCCCCACCAGGTGCGCGGGCTTGGGCCGACCTTGTAGAAAAGGAGCAGTGGCCCCGAGGAGGGCCGGAAGAGCACCGGGTTCCAGCACGGCCAGCGCTTTCCGTCCGACTGGAGGCCATTGGCTGCCTCGATGGGCGCCGTCCATTTGCCCGCCTGGCGCCGGGAGACCCAGATGCCGACATCCGGGTTCCCTTCGCCGGTCCCGCCGAACCAGGCGGCGACGAGACCGGCGTCGGTCTCCGCGATCGTGGATGCGTGGCACGAGGGGAATGGCGCCGTTTCGTAGATGAACTCCCCCTGCAGGTAGCCCGGCTGCTCCGGGCTGCCGGAAGGGAAAAGCCCCAAGGCGGGCGCCAGCCCGGCCTTCATGATCGTCCGTCGCGACAAAGGCACAGCCATATCGTCACCCTCCCGACCTGATCCAAGTGGGTCCGGGCTTCAGCCCGGACGCTGTTTGCAGTCGCTATATAGCTTAGGTCAAAAGGCGTCCGGGCTGAAGAGGCTGTCCAACGGTTGATCTGCCCGCCCTGCCCGTAAAGCAAGTGGGTCCGGGCTTCAGCCCGGACGTCTTTAAGTCCGTTCCATAGAGTTCCACCTGCCCTGCATTGCGACCGCAAACAGCCTCCGGGCTGAAGCCCGGACCCACTTGACTTCAGACGGGGCTTTCGCTTCCTGCGCTGAGGTTTGCAGGGTTGGTGTTAGGATAGCTGCAATACACCGCCTCATACTCGCGACTCGGGGAGGAATGCCATGGACCAGAGATTCCGCTCGCCGATCCGTTCAGTGCTTATCGCCCTTGCCCTTTCCCTCCTGCTGTTCCGGTCCGGTCCGGCTCAGACGGACCAGGCCAAACTCAGCGGGATGCTTCGGCTCATCCAGGAGAAGTACTCTGCGCTCCGGGAGGGACCGTCGGCGGGCCGCGAATTTCGTTCGGACTCGGCCGTGCGGGCCCTCGCGGGCGTCGTTTCGATCGACCTGGCCGGCGCGGAACCGGTCATCCCGGTCGCCGTGGTGGTGCGGGACAACGGCGTCGAAGTCCGCCAGCAAGGCTACGCGGTCGTAGCCCAGATCGGGGACGTGCTGACCACGCGGGTGCCGGCGTCGCGGCTGGCGCATCTGGCCGGCCTCCCGAGCGTGGTGTTCGTCGAGGCCTCCACGATCCAGCGGCCGCTGGTCCACGACGTCAGCGTCCCGGAGACCAAGGCTGTCCAGGCCAGGCAGGCCTTCAACCTGACCGGGAAAGGCGTGCTGGTCGGCGTCATCGACACCGGCATCGACTGGCGGCACGACGACTTCCGCACCGCCGACGGCAAGACCCGGATCAAGTTCCTCTGGGATATGAGCGACAAGCGGGGGCCGGAGCCGGCCGACGTCCCGGGCGGCGGCGGCACGGTGTACACGGAGGCCCAGATCAACGCCGCCCTTTCCGGCAGCGGGACCGTCGCGGAGGTGGATCGCGTCGGGCACGGCACTCACGTCACCGGCAGTTCCGCCGGCAACGGCCGTGCTGCCGGCGGAGGGTTCTCCCCGGGGACGTTCACGGGCGTAGCGCCCGAGGCCGCGATCGTGTTCGTGAAGGGGATCCGCTCCGACTCGTCGGGCTTTGCGCTCGACGACCAGATCGCGGCGCTCCGATTCATCGACAACCGGGCGCGCGAGCTGGACATGCCCTACGTCGTCAACATGAGCCTGGGCGGGCACTATGGGCCGCACGACGGGACTGCGGCGAACGAGCGCGCCATCGACAACCTCATCGGGCCCGGAATCGCCGGCAAGGTCGTGTGCATCTCGGCCGGGAACGAGGGCGCAGACGACATCCATGCCGGCGGGACCCTCGGGCCCGGCGCCTCCGACGCCGTCGGGTTCAACGTCCCGTCCAACAAGACCCTCGCCCTGCTCGACCTCTGGTACGCGGGCGCCGGCACGTTTGAAGTAACCGTCACGACGCCGACGGGGTTGTCCACCGACACGATAACGCCGGGCGGGAATTTCCACGGGACGGCGCCTGACGGCACCGTGGTCGACATCGAATCCCTGGCTACCAACCCGCTCAACAACGCGCGTAACCTGACGGTGGTGGTCACCCACTCCGACGCCAACACCGCCATTTTGCCGGGAGAGTGGAGTGTCAGGTTGCGCAATACCTCGGGGGCGTCTGCGCGGTTCGACGCCTGGTTGATCGGACGCGCCTCGTTCATCGACCACGTCGACCCGAGCCGGCGCGTCGGGATGCCGGGCACGGCGCGCAACGCGATCACGGTCGCCTCCTACGTTACCAAGACCCGCTGGACCGACATCGACGGCGTCGCGCGCGACTACCGCGGCTGGGGACCCGCCTTCGACGCGGGACAGTCGGAGAAGTCGCCCTTCTCGAGCCCCGGGCCGACGCGCGACGGGCGTCAGAAGCCCGACATCAGCGCACCCGGCCAGGCTATCGTCTCCGCCAACTCGGCCGACGCGGAGCAGGAGCGCAGCATGATCCTGCCCGACGGAGGGAAGCACCAGGTCATGCAGGGGACCAGCATGGCTTCGCCGCACGTCACGGGCGTGGTCGCGCTGCTGCTGCAGGCCAGCCCCAGGATGGACGCGGCCCAGGTCAAGGACTTGATCACCCGGACGGCGCGCGCCGACGATTTCACCTCGCGCGTTCCCAACAGCGACTTCGGGTACGGGAAGATCGACGCCTACGAGGCGGCGCGGGCAATCGTGGGGAACGCCGGGACGTCGCCTCCGGTTTCCGATCCCGTCATCGCGTCGCTGGACCCGTCCTCGATCGAACAGGGAACGACGGTCCACATGCTCGTGAACGGATCGAATTTCACCGGTACGCTCGCCGCCTCCGTCACCCCCTCGGCCGGGATCGCCGTCAACCAGGTGGGGCTCGTCTCGTCGACGCGGGTTGAGCTGACCCTGGCGGTCGCCTCGGGAGCGACCGCCGGGAACTACCAGTTGACGCTGACCGCAGACGGCCGGCGCAGCAATCCGGGACTCTTCCGGGTAGTCGCGCCCGACGCCCCGAGCACCGACCCGAACGACGGCTACGAGCCGAACGACACCCTGGACGACGCCAAGCCGTTGCCCGGGGACGGGATCGTCCGCGGGCGCATCAGTCCGCGGAGCGACGTCGACGTGTTCAAGTTCGCGGCCACCCAGGGACGCAAGGTCACGGTGGATGTCGACGCGTCCACGCTGTCCCCCTCTTCGACACTCGATTCGATCATCGGCATCTTCGACGCGTTCGGCAACCTGCTCGACTTCAACGACGACGACGGCCGGAGCCTCGATTCGCACCTCGAGTGGACTCCCTCGGTGACCACGACGTATTACGTCGTCGTGGCCTCGTATTCCAGCTCCGAGGAGGGCCCCACGTCATCCGGGAACTTCGTGCTCAGGCTCACCGGTCACGCCGGGGACGTGCGCCGCGACAGTACCGCCCCGTCCCTGGATGCCGGCGACATCTGGGTCCCGGAGTTCCTCAACCGCAAAGACGAGCTGTTCGCATCCTGGTATGCGTTCGACAACGAGTCGGGCATCGACCACTACGAATACGCCGTCGGCACCTCCCCCGGCGCATCGAACGTCGTACCGTTCACCCGCACCGGCAACTGGTCCGTCGTATTGCGCGGCCTCAACCTGTCCGACGGGGGCTCCTACTACTTCGCGATCCGCGCGGTCAACGGCGCCGGACTGGCCGGTCCCCTGGCCATCGCCGACGCGATCCGGATCGACACCACCCGGCGCATGTACCCGATCTACTTCCCCCGGGTGGTCGCCTTCCCGGGGAGCTTTACCGGGATCGCCATCTCCAACCGGACGTCGTTCCCGGTCCAGGTAATTTACCGGCTGTACGACAACGAAGGGAATCTCGTGCTGGGGTCCGGGATCACCAACCCGTTTTCCCTGACCCTCGCGCCCGGCGAGCAGTGGCCGCTCCTCAGCACCCAGATCTTTGACGTCCCAAGCGGGAACACGCCCGGCTGGGTGGAGGTGCAGGCCACAAGCCCCGACGTGCGCGCGTTCTACCTGTACGGCGCCGACGACCTCTCGTTCCTCGACGGGGCCGACGTCAGCGGCGACACCATGACGGATTTCGTCTTCCACCGTGTCCAGGACGACGGCGACACCTATTTCACAAGCTTGAGCCTCGTTAACCCCAACGCGACCGACGCCGCGATCACGGCCGACCTCCGGGACACCACAGGGAAAGTCGTGGCCACCCGGAGCCTGACGCTCGGCGCCAGGAAGCGGATCGTGAAGCTCGTGAGAGACCTGTTCCCCGGCATAACCAGCCATCCCGGAGGTACGATCCGGGTGCGGTCCAACGTGGGTCTCGTCGGATTCGAACTCTTCGCCACCGAGGCGGTCGACTTCGGCGGGATGAACCCGCAGCGCACGACCGACACCGCAAGTTCCATCTCCTTTGCGCAGATGGCGACCAAGGGAGGGTGGTACACCGAGGTTTCGCTGACGAACCCGAACGCCTTCCCGGTGACGGTCGAGCTGAAGGCGCTGCGGGACTCGGGCGACATCATCCCGGCCTCAGGCAATCCCCGGACGGTTCAGATCCCCGCCTGGGGCCAGTACAACGCCGAGGCTTCCCAGATCTTTGGGTTTGCCGGCAGCGAGGCCAGGGTGGGATACGTCGTGGCGAAGGTCGTGTCGGGCAGCGGAGGGATTTTCGGCCACGCCGCGTTCGGCACGACCAACGGCATGTCGCTCGCTGCGTTGCCGGTCCAGACCAGGGGAAGCCGGACGATGGTGTTCTCCCAGGTGGCGCAGGGCGGCGGTTTCTCTACCGGCCTCACCCTGCTGAACCCCGACACGGTGTCGGAGGCGCTCGTGACCACGGAAGTGTTCGACGCGGACGGCCGTTCGCGCGGGTCGTGGACCGAGACCTTCAAGGCTGGGGAGAAGAAGGCGCGCGTCATCAACCAGATCGTGTCCGGGGTGGTCGACCAGTCGTCCGGCTACATCGTCGTGAACGCGGATCGACCCATGATCGGGTTCGAGTTGTTCTGGGGGCTGGACGATCAGTACGGGGTGGCGTTCCTGGCGGCGGTTCCGCCCCAGGTGTCCTCCGGGATCGGCGCCCCGGATGCGCCGCTCCCGATGCGGTCGCAGGCGCAGGCCCGGTCGATCCGGCTGCGGCGCAGCCCGCCGTCGTCGTCGCCGGCGACCACGCTCCACCGCGCCATCTCGAGGAAGTGATGGAGTGCGGCGCCTCGGCGCCATCCCGGTTTGCGACGTTACGATGCCCGCCCTGCGGGCGGCGCCGAGGCGCCGGACTCCACACCTACGCTTCGGAGTCCGGCTCTTCCGGGAAGAGGCCGTGGTCTGTTTTTCCCAGTAGTGCGGGCGGCGCATGAGCTGCAGGAATCCCTTCCAGGCCGCGATGGAAATCAACACCCAGTAGAACGGGCTGGCCAGTGCAAACAGTACGTAGCTGAAACCAAGGTGGCGCCTCAGGCACCCCATCACGTTGAAAGCGATAAACAGGAAGTTCGCCAGGATGAGCACCGAGGTCACCGACGGCTGCAGGACCTCCCTGAAGTCGATCGCGCCCCAGTCTGCGCGGACCAGATCTACGATCGCCACCGCCCAGAACACCGGGTTCACCAGCATCACCAGCGCATGACCCCCGACGGACATGAGGAAGCTGAACGAACCGGCGAGCCCCAGCTCGCGCAGCGCGCGCCACGGCCGGCGGCTGTGCACCATGTGGGTTTGCAGGTAGCCTTTGACCCAGCGCGAGCGCTGACGAACCCAGTTGCGCAGCCGGGAGTTGGCCTCCTCCCACGTGGTCGTGTCCAGCATCGCGGTGCGGTAGCCCAGGCGATGCAGCCGGATGCCGAGGTCGCAGTCTTCGGCGACATTGAAGGGATCCCAGCCCCCGACCTCCTCGAGTGCCTTGCGGCGCAGGTGGTTCGAGGTTCCACCGAGCGGGATCGGGAACTTCAGACGGTAGAGCCCCGGCAGATAAAGATCGAACCAGGACGCGTATTCCATCGTGAACCAGCGGGTCAGCAGGTTCTGGCCCGGATTGTAGTAGCTCAGCTTCGCCTGCAGGCAGATGACGCGCTCGGGGAGGCGCCGGAAGGCGACGGCGGCCTTCTTGAGCTGATCGGGTTCGGGGCGGTCTTCGGCATCGTAGATAACGAGAAACTCACCCTTGGCCTCGCGGAGTCCCCAGTTGCAGGCCTTCGGTTTGGTGCGCGGCTGCGTGTCGGGGACTTCGATGACCCGGAAATACGGTGGCAGCGGCACCTGGGCCAGCGCGTCGCGGGTGAGCTGGTCGTCCTGCTCCAGCAGGAGCAGGACCTCGATCCTGTCGCGCGGGTAATCCAGCCGGTTGAGGTAGCGGACGGTCTTGGCGGCCACTTCCGGCTCGTGGTACAGGGGCACGAGTACCGTGTAATAGGGCCAGCCCGAAGCGCCCCCCCAGCGCAGGTCTTGCCGGCGCAAGACGATTTCCGGGTGTCCGAAGAGCGCCAACCCCACCGAGAGCGTCCGGAATAGGATGACCGCCAGGTAGAACCCGTAAAACAAATAGAGGAAGTCCGTGGAAGCCAGCCAGTCCCAAACCGAGAAGGCGACGAGCACCACCAGGACGGCAAAGTAGAAAGCCCGCTCCCCGGCAGTCCACGTCCTCTCGGCCGACTGGCCGGGATGCCGCGCGAGAAAGTCCGCCGTGGTCTGGTCACCCCAAGCGGGCGCCGTCCGGGCGGGCTGTGCATCAGGAGTCTGCGAAATCATGGCACACGATAATAATCACCGACCGCGCTTTGCGGAAACGAAAATGCGGTTCAAGAGGGTGACTGAGCCCCTGTTTCATGCGAAAATCTCTGTTCCGCCAGTTGCGAAGTACGTCCCTGGAGTCGCACACGATGATGAAGAGGTCTGTCGCGCCCGCGTTTCTGATCCTTGCCTGTCTCGCGTTCGAGGCACGGGCCGCGGAAACGGCCAATCCCGACGCGCTGCCCCAGGCTCGAAGCATCCTCGAGTACCTGTCCCGCCTGCCGGCGCGGCATGACCGTCGCGTCGTCTCCGGCCGGCAGATCGCGGGTTCGGCGACCCTCGACGCACAGTTCAGCCGGACGGCCATCATCGGGGCCGACTACGGCTACCCCAAGGGTTCCGCCCCGGGGGCGCCGCCGCCCGCCTGGCGGCAACTGAACCGCGTCCTGATCGACCACTGGAAATCCGGCGGGCTGGTCACCGTCAGCTTCCTCGCCAGGAACCCCTGGACGGGCGGGACCGCCTGGGACACCCAGGCACGAAACCTCGACGAAATCCTGTCGCCTGGGACCGCGGCCAATGCCGCCTGGATGAAGGAACTCGACCGGGTCGCCGAGGGATTGGCCGAGCTGCGCGACGCCGGGGTTGTCGTCCTGTGGCGGCCGCTGCACGAGATGAACGGCGATTGGTTCTGGTGGGGCCGGCGGCCGTCCGAAGAGTTCCGGCGCGACGGGATCGTCAACCTCTGGCGGCACATGTTCGACTACTTCACCCGCACGAAGAAGCTGAACAACCTCCTGTGGGTCTACTCGGCGGCGTCCTCCTCGCACCGGAACATGTCCGCCACCGCTTATTTCCCCGGGAGCGAATACTGCGACATCGTCGGGCTCGACTGCTACTCGACCGACCTGGTCTGGGACGGGTACAGCGAGATGGTGCAACTCGGGAAGCCCTTCGGCGTGACCGAACTCGGGCCGTCGCCGGAGGAAGCTGGGGGGCTGGACGGCGGCAGGCTCATGAAGGCGATCCGGTTGTGGTATCCCCTGACGTCGTTCTTCGTTGCCTGCGGCGAGGGCTGCGCAATCCTCGACGGCCCGGGCGGCGCCGGGGTGATGGGGGACTCGTGGACCGTCGCGCGTGAGGAGCTCGGGTGGGCCGTGCCGGGGTTTCGCCGTTGGAAGAAGGCACAGCCGCTGGCGGTCGACAGGGTCGAGGTCCTAACGACGTCCCCGGCCTGCTGGAAGCGCGTTGACCTCCGGATCGATCTGAGGGCGACCTTCGAGACGCCCTTCGATTCGGACCAGATCCAGGTGGACGCCCTGCTTACGACCCCCTCCGGCAAGAAGATGACGGTGCCCGCCTTCTTCGACCAGCCGTTCGAGCGCCACGTCTGGGGCGGCGGCCGGTTCAGCGAGGAAGTGATGGTGGAGGCGGGGCCTCCCGAGTGGCGCGTTCGCCTCATGCCGTCCGAACCGGGCGAGCACCGGGTCGTCATACGCGTACGGGACCGCACCGGGTCGGTCGAGTCGCAGCCCGTCGTTTTCACGGCGCGGGCGGCCCCCGGTCCCGGCTACATCCGGGTGTCGTCGAAGGATCCACACTATTTCGAGTTCGACGACGGGACGCCTTTTTTTGCCATCGGGATGAACATCGTGGAGCACCCGCTGTCGGAGTACTACCGGTACATCCCGCAGCTGGCGGAAAACGGCGGCAACTTTTCGCGGCTGTGGATCGGGTTCGAGTACTTCGGGCTCGAACTCGGCACCATGGGCGACTACCGGCTCGACAGCGCCTGGCGCCTCGACCGGGTCATGGAGCTATCCGAACGCTACGGCGTCTACCAGAAGCTGTGCATCGAGTGGATCCGCTACATCACGCCGCGCGGGGAGCCTCGGCATTTTTTTGACCCGCCGGAGAACGCCTACATCACCGCCAACGGCGGTCCGTGCCGCGACATGAAGGATTTTTTCACCTCGGGGGAGGCCCGGCGCCTTTTCAAGAACCGTTTGCGCTACATCGTGGCGCGCTGGGGCTACAGCCCGAACGTCATGGCCTGGGAACTGTGGAACGAAATCGACCTGGTCGATCCGAAAGCCGCCGACACTTCGGTGATCGTGCCGTGGAACCGCGAGATGGGCCGCTACCTCAAGTCCATCGACCCGTGGCAGCACCTGACCACGAACAGCATCGCGGGCCGGAGCATGGGGCAAGCGCTGTGGTCCCTCGACGAGAACCAGTTCGCACAGCGGCACGGCTATGCGACGCCCAGCCCGCGGGCTGTGCAGGCGCACGCCGACATGGCTGCCAACGTCCTCCAGTGGCTGGACGACGTCTCGGAGTTCAACAAGCCGTACCTCATGGCTGAGTTCGGGCTGCAGCGCGACCGCATGGAGATCCGGGCCCTCTGCGACCGCGACCGCGAAGGGATCCACATGCACAACGGACTCTGGGCGGCGCTGGCGCACGGCTCGGCGGGGACTGCGCAACTGTGGTGGTGGGGCCAGTACGTCGACCCGAAGAACCTCTACTCCCATTTTCGCGCGGTGGCCGATTTCACCAGGGGCATACCGTGGACGACGGCAGGGTTCAGAAAGGCGCAGATTGTGACCCCCGGAGACAACCTCCGGGCAGTCGGGCTGCGCGGCGACGCCGTTTCGATCCTCTGGCTGCAGAACACCGCCCACACCTGGTGGAACGTGGTCAACGAGACCCCGATCCCTCCGGTCGCGCCCGGCGAAGTGAGGATTGACGGGTTCCCGGCGGGTAGCTATCGGGTGGAGTACTGGAACACTTACACGGGTGTGATCGAGTCGACGACGACCGCCGTCGCCGCCGGGGGGAGCCTGCGTGTACCCACCCCCCTCATCGCGACCGACATCGCCGTGAAGATTTTGGCGACCAAGTGATAGGTAAGTCTTAGGGGGACAATCTTTGGGATACTTAGTACCCCATTTCGCAAGTACGCTAACGCATTCTTGGGATGGAGCTGGTCACCGATTGACAACAGCAGAACGCGGATCTTCGCGGATTTTGCGGATTCACGCGGATCGGCCGCGCCCGGCATTCCTCCCCGAGGGCCGGCGCTTCGCGCCGATGCATCAAAGCCCGGCTCCCGCAGGAAAGCGCGCGGTTGGAAGGATGCCGCTTCGATTCAAGGTCCACGTTTTCCTGCGGGAGCCGGGCTTTGATGCGTGCCAAAGGCAGCCCTCGGGGAGGAATGCCGGGCGCGGCCTGCCACCAGGCAGCAATCCGCGTGCATCCGCGATAATCAGCGTCCTGGAAACGTTACGGTGGAGGAGTATCGCATGACGGAACGTGAACAACCGGGCCGGCTGGGGGCCGGGGACGCGCTGCAGGACTTGTGCCGGGTCTGCAAGGCCGTCCGTGCCCACACCGTGATCGTCGTCGACGGCGAGGGCCGGCCGCTGCGCGTGATCTGCGATTACTGCGGCAGCCAGCACAACTATCGCGGCCCGGACCGGGAGGAGCCCCCCAGGGCACAACCCAGCCCGCCGGCTGCGGCTCTCGATCCGCTGGTCGCGGAGCGTGAAAGGAGATTCCCTGTGGCGAACATGAGCACGGACGACGGCGCACCCGTCGACCTCGAACTGCTGCTGAGGACGATCATACGTGAGGAGATCGGCCTGACCCCGGTGCCGATCGCGGAGAAGTGGCGGGGCGGCGACCTGATCCTCCGCCCCGGCAAAGCCGGTCTCCAGGAGAAGACCTGGCCGATTGACGTGTTTTTCCACAAGGTCGTGATGCTGAGAAACCGGTTGCGGGTTCTGGAGCAGCAGGTAAACGCGATGGACGTCCCGGAAGACCAGAAGATCAAGCTTCAGGGCTACATCTCCGGATGCTACGGAACGTTGACGAGCTTCAACGTGCTCTTTGCCGAGGAGAAAGAGCGGTTCCACGGCAGCGCGTCGGACGAGTGATCGATCAGGAAGCCGCGGCTTTCAGGACTTCGTCGACGAGACGGCGCATCCGCCGATAATGCGAACCGTTCCAGTACACGCGGCCGCACCCCGGACACCTGTGGAACTCGTCGCACTCTTCCCGGCTACGCAACGGCACGAGATGGGCGACTTCGGTCTTGGACGCGGTCTCGAGGACGGCGTTGCAGACCAGGCAGCGGCTCAACGGCGACACGCAGCCGGTCAGGTCGAAACGCCTGACGACGTCGACCAGTTGTTCGCGCCAGCTCCTCTGCCGCACGTAATACCCGTGGGTCACCGCGGCGCGCATCAACAGGCCGCGGTCGCGGGTCAGGATGATGCGGTGCTCCGAGCCGGATACTCGCACCAGCTCGTCATCGGAGTAGTCGCTTCGGAACAAGGCATCCAGCCCCAGGATCCTCAGGTAGCCAGCCAGCCTTCCCAGGTGGGCGTCCAGGACGAACCGGGTCTGCCGCAGCGGCTGGGGCCGGACACGCGAGACTGCCGCGATGTCCAACGCTTCGAAGACCGGGTAGACGCTGATCTGATCCCCGTCGCCGGGGACAAATGAGAAATCGACCGATTCGTTGTTGACAAGGACGAGGTCGACCTCCGTGTGAGGGACCCCTGCCGCCTCGATGAGGTGTTTCAGGCTTTGCGGCCCTGCAAAGGAGTATGGAAATCGGAGCGCGCGTTTTCCCCTCGGCAGAAAATCGTTCAACTCCGCGTAGAAACGGAAGTAGACCGTGGTCATTCCGGTATCAATACCCCTGAGTGGGCCGCGTCGGCCCGACGCGGCCCCGGACATCTCACATCCGTCGCCGGCGGGGGCGAGCCGCCCCCGCCCATTGCTACCGGAGGAGCTCGTTGACCCGGACGGGGCGGTAGCCTTCGGCGGCCAGAAAATCGAGCAGCGCGGCGAAGCGGGTGTGGAACTTGTCAGCACGGCCGGGCCCGGAGCCGACGTGCAAGAGCAGGATGAAGCCGTTCAATCCGGCCGCGTCGCCGCGGGCGCGTGCAACGATGCTGTCGAATATGACGCGCGACGGGACGAAATTCGGGTCGCGCTCTTCGGCGTAGTCGGCGTTCGAGCGCGTCCCGGGGGTGAAGTTGATGAGCGTGAGGCCCATTTCAGCCGTCCAGTCGGCGACCTGCTGATTGTAGTGCTCGTAGGGGGGAAGGAAGTACCGCACTTCCGCCCTTTGCCTGCCCAGCTGCTCGATCTTCTCGAGGTTGGCCAGCAGGTCGTCGCGGAACTGCTCACGCGTGACCAGCAGTCCGCGGGAAGCGTCCCACGTGCAATACAGGAGGTGCTTGTCGGAGTGCGGGCCCAGGTAATGGCCTTCGCGGACGATACGCCGAAGGAGCGGCTGGAACCGGGAGTTTGCCAGAAAATCGCCGGTCAGGAAAAAGGAGGCCTTCCAGTGGTGACGATCCAGGTCGTTGAGGATTGTCTCGCCCCCCTCGCCGAACTCGTGGCCCGTGAACACCAGGGCGAGCGTCTTGTCAGCCGTGGGACCCCTTGTGATCACGGTCGCGGCGGGGAAGACCGCCGTGCAGCACAAGATCACGGCAACGCACCAGCGGCCAAGGTGGGCGGGGCCGGCCCGCCCCCGCCCCCGCCCCAATTCCTGCCTCAAGACGGCCACAACCAGCCGAAGGTCCCGGCCGTCAGGAGCGCGTAGACGAGGCCGTCGAAGGTCGACTTGAGGGTGGCCTTCCACGAGCGCTTGTACCAGATCACGTTCTGCCAGAGTGAGAGCGAATACCCCACGAACGCGGTGCACCCGGCGAACCGGAAGACGGCGAGGTAGTAGGCGCCGGGGCCCAGGGCGCGGCCGGCAATATAGGCTGAAAAAATCCCGACGACCACGCTGTAGACAAACCACAGCGAGAGGCTCGAGACCATCGAAGGGGGACCGCTTTTCATGACCGTCAGGCAGGCGACTGGCCCCTTCTGCATCTTGGCGACGAATTCCGGGCTGCCCAAGTCCTTGGGGCTTCCGGCGCAGGGGACCAGGTAGTCGCCTGGCGCGATGCCGAACTTGCGCAGCGCGTCCATGACCTTGTCTTCGTCAGGGAGCTTGCCGAAGTCCGTGCGATGGTAGGGGAGCAGCATGTGAATGATGGAGCTGACCACAAATACGATTACCGCCGAGAGCAGGATCGGAATCCACAGCGAGGCTAAGGGGACCATCGTAACCTCCCTATACTGGAGTGAAAGGCGACGTCCGCGACCGCAGGGGACATGCTACCACGCCTGCGTCCCGCGCGATCAGGCCGGCTTGGCCTTGAGCACCCCCAGTTGCAGCAGCAGGCCCGTGAAGTCATAGATGCTTCGCATCCTGGCGATGCTCCCGTCCCGGAACTCCAGGACGAACACCCCGTCGAGGCGAAACGTCCGTCCGGTGCCCGAAAGCCCGCAGAAATCCCCCGAGTGACTGCCCCGCTGAGACCAGACGAGCGCAACCCGATCCCCGTCGATCAAGCGCTGTTCGACCTCGAAAGCCATGTCCGGGAACGCCGAGAACCAGGAGCGGTAGAGCGATTCGATGGCCTCGCGTCCCCGCACCTGGCCGGCCAGCATGCTGTCGTACACGCCGTCCTCGGCGTGCGCCCGGCTGAGGGCCGCGGCGTCACACCTTCCCCAAGCCTGCATCCACTCTGCCACAACCGCCTCGACGCGTTGACGATCCATCATCACCCCCTCCAAGCCCGGGAGTTGCCTGTTTCACTGTTGATGGTCGATGGCGGGAAGATGAGCTGAAACCAGGAGCCGCCCAACCTCTCATCCGGTGTGGCTGCGGCCGGGAAGACGCTTCTGCCAGGAAATCCGCACCCGGAAGGGGTCCGGCGACTGCTCGCGCGCAACGAGTTTGCCGTCGGCCATTGCGCCGGTCTTTCTTCACTCGATAATAGCCCGTGAGTTCGTGAGAAGCCAGAAGAGCCAGAAGCCATTAACACAGCAGGACGCGGATTCCCGCGGGTTTCGCCGATTTACCCGGCCTGTCACCAAGTCGGCATTTTAGTGTATCCGCGTACTTCTGCGTCCTGGAAACGTCGGCGCGTTTCTGAACACGGGTACGAAGTCTTGTCGGGACAATGCCGGGCACCGGGGATATACCCCGGCCAAACCCGGCGAGCCGCCTACGGGTTGAAAGGGACGGAGACCGTGATGGTGCTCCTGAGGTTGGTGCCGTCCCGGTGTGCCGGCTTAAACCGGCATCTGGCCACCGCCCGCGCCGCAGCGGGGCGCAACATCGACGGTCCCCTGACCGCGACGGCGCGCACCACCTTCCCCCGCTCGTCGACGTCCGCCCGGACGTCCACCACGCCCCCGATGCCGAGCCTTCTCGCCCTGGACGGGTATGTGGGAACGATCTTGTCTATGGCGACCGCCGGGCCCACGGAACCTTGACCCGGCGCGGGTGCGCCCTGTGGCGGAGACGGCGGCGCCGTCTTGGAACGGGCCAGCCCAAACGGATCGACCCAATAGAGCAGGTTGAGAAGGCAAAGCAGCGCCGCCGAGGCAGACGCCCAGGCGAGCACGCGCGCCCGTCTTTGCTCGGCGCGGCGAAGCCGAAGAGTCTGCGTATCGTGCATCGCCTTGAAGCTGTGGGGAAACCGGTCATCCTCGGCCTTGTCGATGGACGGCGGGGGCGCGACGTCGTCCATGAGCAGGATATCGATGTTGCGGTATGGGAGAGGCCTGGTCGCCGGTTGGGACGCATCGCCCGGTTTCGCTTCTTCGCCAGCCGAACCGGCGGCGGCTTGGGTCTGCGCATCCTGCGGCGCTTCCGGCACCAAAACGTCGGGCGCCGACGCCCTGCGGGTTTGCCCGGCCGCATCCCGAGCCGCGCCTTCCAGGGAGTCGCTGAGGTCGTTCAGTTCCGACAGAAAGTCGGACACCATCTTGTCGACGTCGCGCGAGCCGTCCATTTCGGCCATGGCATTCGTCACCTGGGAACGCGCTCGCGCAAAACCGGCGCGGCTCCCGTTGCGGCCTGAAGCTCCGTGCCTGTTCGACGGGCCGCCTCCGAGTCGCCGAACGGGCCGAGGTAGACGACATACCAGCCTTCGTCATCCAGCCCTGGATGGTGCACGACGAACGACGGGAAATTCAGCCCCTTCAGCTCCCTTGCGCCCTCTTCCGCCTTGGCGCTGGTGCGGAACGAATAAACCTGAAGCAAGTATTCCGCCGCAGGCGCAGCGGCGGCGTCCCCCACGGGGGGCTCGGGGGGCGGCGTCTTCACGGTTGATGGCGCCCTCTCGGCTGGCGGCGTCTTCACGGTGGGCTGCGTCCGCACGGCTGGCGCCACGGGCTGCGGGTCCAGGCGTTTCGTCCGGGTGGGTTCCGGTCGTGTTTCGGCCAGTTTGCCGGAGCTCGTGCGCCTGGCGGGCCAGAGCTGCCAGACCAAGAGAGCTAGAAGAAGGGGCAGCAACACGGCAGCAGCTATCTTGATCCATTTCGATCGGGCACGCGGCGGCTCCTCTTTCCGGGCGAGGTCGGCGACTGACTTGTGGACCATCTGCCGCGTCACCGTGTAGGACCGCTGTCGCGAGGCCTCTCTCAGGCTTCGGTCGCAGATGATGTTGATGAGCCTCGGGTACCCCTTGGATTGCTTGTGAATCAAGCGCAGCGCGCCGGGCCCGAACCGGATCACGTGCGTCCCCCCCGCGACCTGCAGGCGGTGGCGGATGTACTTTTCGGTGTCCTGCCTGGACAGGGTTTCCGTCTGGAACCGGACCGAAACGCGCTGGTCCAGTTGCCTTAACTCCAGCAGCTTCCTGTCAAACTCGAGCTGTCCCAGGAAAATGATCTGAAGCAGTTTCTTCTTGGTGGTTTCGAGATTCGACAGCAGCCGGAGCTGTTCCAGCATCTCGAGAGACAGGTTCTGCGATTCGTCGATGATGAGAACCGTGAAGACGTTTTCCCGGGCCCGCTCTGCAAGGAAGGTGTTGAGGTGATCGATGAGCTCCTTCTTCGTCAAATCCCTCGTCCACGACGCGCCAGAAGCCTGCAGGTCCTCGCCCTCGGGCCAGGCTGCATCGGGACGCACCCCGAGATCCTGCAGGATGCACCTCAGCATGTCCACGTCCGGGAGCATCGGATTCTGAATGAGGACCGTGCGGATGTTCTTCTCCCGTTCGATCTTCTGCAGGAGCGCGCACGAGAGGGTGGTTTTGCCGGTGCCCACGTCGCCAACGATCACGGCGAAGCCTTCCCGTCGCTCTATACCGTAGAGGATTTCCTCGAAAGCCTGCTTCGTGCGTTCGTTGAGGTATAGAAAGTCCGGATCGGGGGTGAGACTGAAGGCCTTCTGCTTCAGGCCGAAGAAGCTCTCATACATAACAGGGGGTCGTTCCGTGTCAGTTCTTCGGATGTCCCGAGCCTTGGAGGTGAAATGAAGGATTCACCTCCAGGATTCGAAGCACTCGAAGAATCTCGAACTACTGCTGCCGTTCTTCTTCGGGGAGCACCATATGCTCGATCGTAGCCCGGCTCTCTTCTACGGCCGCCAACCTCTGCTTCAGCAGGGTGCGCCAGAGGTCCCACTGCCGGCGCTCGGTCTGGAACTCCTCGATTTGCCGGGCGAGCCGGCTTTCCAGCGCCCGCACATTCTCCTGCAGATGGCGGCGCTCTTCTTCCGACACCTGCAACTGTTCTTTCAAAGCGTCAACCGAATCCCGTTGTTCTGCTGCCTCCGGAACCGTTTCGGTTGCCTGCAGGTCCCGCAGCAGAATGCAGCTGGCACCGGTAGGGTCGCGGCGGGGCGGGACCGCCTTGAGCGCCGTCGGGGATGGGGCAGCTCCCTGGTGCGCTTCTGCAGGTGCCCGGACATAGATCGTCCTGGGCGGGCCTTGCGCACCCTTTGCCGCACAACGCTGCCCGCAGGCACGGCTCAAGACCTCGGGCAGAGAGTCGACGAAGCCGGCCCGCTTCAAAACACAATCGTCGGCCCCGGCCCCGACTGCTTCTGCCCCCCAACCGGAATCGTCGGGCCCGGCCAGGCCAATCACCGCAATCGGGATGTTCCAGCCGCGGATCGCCCTCACGACTGCGAGCGGATCGCCCTGCTCGAGCGCCGAATCCAGCAGCACGGCGTTGTAACGGCCCGGGATCGTCGACAACCGTATCGCCTCAGGGACGTCCTGGGTGATGTCAAGGCGCATGTCGGGTATGCGGCTGGTCAGCTCGTTCCTGATCAAGCCGGCATCCTGCAGGTTTTCTGTTACAAGCAGAATATTCACGACGGTCGCTCATCCGTTTGTCGTGCTCGATTATACGCCGGGAGGGGTCTCCGCGATCGAGATTCTGCTGCCGCCCGGTCTGGAGTGCGGCGCCTCGGCGCCGCTTTCGCTTATGCCCTGGCCGGAATACCCGGCGCCTCGGCGCCCTATAGGAAGTGGTGCGGCGCCCAGGCGCCGCACCCATAGCGGCGTCGAGCCGCCGCACTCCAGATCCCTATTGGATCGCCCCGGGGGGAACGGCGGACAGGAAGTTCATTCCCGAGTCCCCGAACAGCTGTTGTGCAATAAGGGGCTGGGTGGAGCGAAGCGTGATGAACCCCCTCATCTGGCCGGTAGAAGCCGGCACCAACTGTGTCAGCAGTTTCGAGATCCGCGAGTTCGCGCCCAGCTGCAGCGTCGCCTGACCCGTCTTTGCGCCTGTTTCCGCATAGACCTCCAGGGTGACGGTGGCAGCGGCCTGATTGGGATTGAAGAGGGCGAGGCCGGTGAAGTAGCCGTCGGCATTTGCGACGTGGTGAAAGACCGCCTGTTTGACCCTGCGGGTCTGAAGCGGAAAACTGGCGGCGAAGTTCATGCTGCGCGGATCGCCGAAAAGGACGTCGCCGAGGACCCCCGGCCCGTCCGAGCTCACCGCGAGCGAACCGATCACGGCTGCGGCCGGGTTCAGCGCGAGAGCCTGGACTGCGTCCTGCTCGACGGATTGTCCCGCGCTCAGGCGCAGTTTTGCCGCCGGTGCCAGTGGGGTGCCGTCGTCGGAGGTCCCCTGAAGCGAAATCGTGCGCGGACTGTCGGACACATTGGTCAACTTGATGTGCGTGAAGTAATCGGCGGTGTTTGCCAGCTGGGCAGAGTAGAAGGCTGAGGCACCCCACTCGGAAACCGCGTTCAGCCCCAGAACGGTCTTCACCCCGGGGAACTCGATCAACTCGAACCCGACGGCCCCGTCGCCCGAAGTGACCTGCACGTCGACGTGAGCGCTCGACACCGAGATCCCCTGTCCGAAGAGATCGGAAATCGACCGATAAAGAAATCCGCTCGCGGGTATCGACTCGGTGCGGGTGGAGGCAAGCACCTGGCCGGGGTCAGGTCCGAGAAGATTGAGGGACAACGTCACCGGCTGACTGGTCGGATTGGCGATGCTGATGTGGGTGACCGCGTCCTGTCCGTGAAATGCCTTGGGACCCTCGAAGACCCGCGTGAACCTGAAATGTTTCGCCGCCTGGGTCTGGGCGACGGAGCCGTCGAGTTGTGCCGTGCTGCCGAACTGGAAGAAGCAGCCGATCTCCGTGCTGTCAGCGGTCATCCGGATCCACCCCTGTGCGGGAGAAGCCCCTGTGCCGAAGATTTCCTCACCCACTTTTGCCAGCTGGGCGTGGGATTGGAGCGTGAAGCCGGAGGGATTCCTGGGCAGGGCGAGCGGCTGGCCGTCGGTGCCGAAGGCCGTGAACTGGATGTTGGCGCTGCTGCCTGAGTAGTTCGTGACGGCCAGTCCCGTGTAGGTCGACGGGCCGGTCTGGTAGAAGGGCACCAGGAACGATTGGGTGACATCCAGCGCGATTGTTCCGAGGTTGGAGTCGAGCGCACCGTCGGAGGCGGCGAAGGTAAACGAATCTGCGCCCGCGTAGCCGCCGAGGGAATAGTAGGTCGCCGTCGTGCCGTTGATCCCGACGGTGCCGTGGGCCGGTTGCGTGACGACACGCAGTTGAAGGGGGTTGCCGCCGGGACTGGACGCTTTCAGGGGAAAGGTCGCGGGCGTCCCGTTGCTCACGGCCACCGTGTCGTCGCTCACCGCCGGGGCCGGGTTCGGGTTGGCTCGTTCGCTTCCCGGGCCGTTGTGGCACGTGTAGCAGCCGATCTGGGAGCCGCGCCAGAACTGCTTCGCGCCGAATTTTGTCGATACGGTCCGGTTCCCCAAAGACCGGGACAGGACGGTGCCGCCGTAGTCGCGGCCGTGGCACCTTTGGCAGGCCGTGCTCCCTCCCCGCTCGACGGCTTCTTCGTGGCTGTTGGCCCAGGCCTGGCCGATGGGATGCATGCCGTGCGGCCCGCCATTGACTGTGTTCGGCTGCACGTTGTGACAGGTGGGGCATTCGGAGATGGTCCCGACGTGGTTCTGGAGTTGCAGGGCCTGGATGTTGTCGTTCCGGTGCGAGCTGGGATACTCGGCATGCGTGGAATGGTGACACGCAGAACACTGCAGGCCGCCGTGCCCGCTGGAAAACCGGTAGAGCGAGGTGCCCGCCGCCGGCGTATTCGGGTTGGTCGCGAAGGTGGTGTCCGTGGGGACGCGGGGGAGGCCGGACGCGCCGAACGCCGACGTGAACCGGATCTGTCCGCTGTTGTTCAATGCCGTCCCGGTGTGGCAGTTCTGGCAGTTCGGCTCGTCGAGCCAGCCCTGCCGTCCGGAGGATCCAACCCTGTTCATCGTCCCGTGGCAGTTCTGGCACTGGATCTCGAACGAACCGTCCGCAGCCACGGCCGTCCCCATCGCGCCGCGAAGGCAACGAGTCTCGCCCCCGGGGTGACACCGGTAGCAGGCCGATCGGTTTGCGCTGGCGTCAAGGGTCTGGCCATTGGTGGGATCGAGCACGTGGGCGTGAAAGGCGTGCATCGCCCGGGTGAGCGGCAGTATCGTGCCGATTCCCGTTCCCGGAAGCGCGTTGGAGGAGTGGCAGCGGGCGCACAGGACGGCCTTGTTTCGGTCCACGGCAGTCGGATAGAGGCCGCTTGAATCGTAACCGGCCGCATCCAGGGCGGCGCGGAAATCCGCGGACCCGCCGTTTTTTTCGTCGTGCAGCCGGAGGATGTTGAGCCGGTAATCCCGTTCCGGATCGGCGTCGTAAATCCAGCCGTCGAGTGGCTGGCCGGCAGCCGCAGAGCCCGAGGCATGGCACGCCCGGCAGTCCATCTCGTCGGAAACCGGCAGCACGATGTCCGTCGTCGCCAGGATGTTCCCTCCGGCGGCGCGAGCCACGAGGTGCATCATCGGGTACGGGTTCTTTTGCCCGGCGTCGTCGTAGGGTGTAATCGGAATTCCCTCCGCGACAAAGGCGTTCACGCTCGCGTCGAATCTCATCGGCTGGGGCTGGTTCGCGGCCCCGGGCATCCGGCTGCCCGCCAGGCCCGTGTCGACGGGGAGTGTGGCCCCGAACAGGTTGAAAAGCTGCAGCCAGAATGTGGTCTTGTTCGCCGACGTCGAGTTTATCGATCCGGTGGGGTCTGCAAGCGCCTCGTACGTGACCGTCACTCCCGAAGGGATCCTGACCAACCGGCCGGAGGCGTCCATCAGGTGTGCCTGGACGGTGTTGTAGGGCGGCAGTATCGAAAAGACGGTGTAGTCGGAATCCATGCAGTGCATCCCCAGGTTGTTCCAACCGACCAGGGTCCATCCGCCCGCGCCCGCGCCTCCAAGATAGAGGGAGTGGCTGAAAAGTGACAACGTGAGGACAAGGGCCGCACTGAGAGTCTTGTGTCTCATTCGAGGTTCCTCCGCAGCCTGGCGACGGGAGTCAAGCTGGTCCTCATCATACTTCTACAGGCTGTCGGAGTATTAGGAATTCGGTTCCCGGAGTGCGGCGCGCTTGTCCGGCCTTGACACCGGCCAGGAAAGACAAGAACAAAAGCAGAACGCGGATTTTCACGGATTGGACGGGTTCACGCGGATCGGCCGCGCCCGGCATTCCGCCACGAGGGCTGCCGGTCGCGGCCTGTCACCAAGTCAAAATCTGCGTGCATCCGCGCAAATCTGCGTCCTGAAAACGTTAGCGCATCTGGGAACGCGATTGCTTATTTCCGTGCAGGCTCGGCGGCTCAGACCGAGCGGCGGCCCCGATGCGCGCGCCAGTACACCGGGACGCCGGTCAGCACCAGCGCAAGCCCCAGGAGCGAGCTCCGCGGCGATTCCACCAGCGTGTTGATCACGAACATCGCCGAGACGACGACGAACACGAGCGCCGTCCAGGGATAGCCAGGCAACCGGTATGGACGCGGCCAGTCGGGGTGCCTGACCCGCAACACGATCACGGAGGCCACCGCCATCGCGAAGAGGATCCACCCCGCGAACATGGCCATCGTGATCAGGTGCTCGTAGCCGCCGGTCAGGGTCAGAACCGCCGCCCACAGGCTCATGATCACGATGGCATGCGCCGGCGTCTGGTAGCGCGGGTGAATCTCGCTGGCCCAGTGGAAGAAGGGGTTGTCGCGCGCCAGCGCAAAGAAGATGCGCGGCCCGGCAAGCACGTTCGCGGCGATGGCCCCGAAGGTCGAGCAGAGGATCGCGAGCGTGATCAGGGTGCCCCCGGCCGGTCCGACCATGGCTACCATGGCGTCGGTGGCGACCCGGGTAGATCCCGCGATGGCCGCCTGCCCGAGCACGTAGATGTAAGCCAGGTTGGCGCTGACGTAGACGCCGATGACGATGAAGACGCCAAGCAGGATGCCGAGCGGGATGTTGCGCTGGGGGTTCCGGATCTCTCCGGCGGTGAAACCGACAAAGTGCCAGCCGTCGTAGGCAAACAGGGTCGAGATCATCGCGACCCCGACCGCCGCGGCCAGCCCCGTCCGGTAAGCCTCCGGCCACAACGGGAGGAAATTCCGGGCCGACGCTCCGTCCGGGTGCATGAATAAGGCGAGCCCGACCAGGGCGGCGATGCCCGCGATCTTGAGAAACGCGAACAGATTCTGCACCCGCGCGCCCCACACGGTCCCGCGGCAGTTGACGGCCGCAAGCACCAGGATCAGCACTATCCCCATCCCCTTTTCCTGCCACGGCGCCAGGGGGAGGAAATACTTCAGGTACATCAGGAACGCCGCCGTCAACGCGGCGATCGGCGCGGCAATCACCACCAGGAGGTTGGTCCAGCCGTAAAGAAAAGCCCAGAACGGCCCGTACGCCTCCCGGATGTAGACATACAGCCCGCCGGAATGGGGCAGCATCGCCCCCAGTTCGGCGAGCGTCAGGGCGCCGCACAGCACCAGCAACCCGGTGAACAGCCAGATCGCGATGACGAGCCCGGGCTCGGCAATCCGTTGGGCGATCAGGCTGGGTACGACGAAGATCCCGGAACCGATGACGGCGCCCACCAGCAGGAGCGCGGCATCCGTCAGGCCAAGCTTGCGAGGCAGTTCGGTCGTTACCGGCATGTTCATGGCCGCTCATCATAGCCCACCCGAAGCTCCCGCGAGAACCTAATGAATCGCCCAAACCGGCTGGGGGCGCTCTTTTTGCTTTGCCTGGACGGGCTCTTTCGCTTTAATGGCACCATACGGGTCGAACTCCGGAGGCAGGACGATGAAGAAGCTCATCAACGATCCCCGCGACTTCGTGGCCGAAATGCTCGACGGCCTGCTCAAGGCGCACCCCGATCAGCTGGGCTTCGCGGCGGGAGATCACCACTGCATCGTCCGGGCGGATGCGCCCGTCGACGGCAAGGTGGCGCTCGCAACCGGCGGCGGGTCCGGACACCTGCCGGTTTTTCTCGGGTACGTGGGGAAAGGCCTGCTGGACGGCTGCGCCGTCGGGGACGTTTTTGCCTCCCCCAATGCGGAGCAGATGCTCGCAGTCACTCGCCGCATCCACGGGGGGAAGGGCGTCTTGTACCTGTACGGGAACTACGGGGGTGACGTCATGAATTTCGACATGGCGGCGGAGATGGCCGCCATGGACGACATCGAGGTCCGCACCGTCCTGGTCAAGGACGATGTCGCTTCGGCGCCGGCCCTGGAAGCGGACCGGCGCCGGGGCGTGGCCGGCATGGTCTTCGCCTTCAAGGTGGCGGGCGCGGAAGCCGACCGGGGCGGTTCCCTGGACGACGTGGAGCGGGTGGCCCGCAAGGCGCTCGCCCACATCCGCACCATCGGGGTGGCGCTTTCCCCGTGCACGGTGCCGGCCGCCGGGCGTCCGACCTTCACCATCGGCGAGAACGAGATGGAGATCGGCATGGGTATCCACGGCGAGCCCGGGGCGCGCCGCGAGGAACTCAAGAGCGCCGACCAGATCGCCGAGCGCATGACGGAGGCGATCCTGGCCGATATGCCCGTCGGACCCTCGGATCGGGTCGCGGTGATGCTCAACGGGCTCGGGGCCACCCCGCCCGAGGAACTCTACATCCTCTACCGCCGGGTGCACGACCTCCTCACAAAACGGGGCGCGCTTGTCCATCGCGCCTACGTCGGCGAGTACGCGACGAGCATGGAGATGGCGGGGGCGTCGCTGACCGTCTTCAAGCTGGACGACGAACTCGTTGCGCTGCTCGACCGCCCGGCGCGCTCCCCGTTTTTCGTGCAGACATAGAGACCGCATGGCAGACGGAACTTTCAACGGCGAGCAGGTGCGCCAAGCGGTTGTGCGGGTCTCGGAGCGCCTGGGCGAACTCGGGGATCTGCTCAACCGGCTCGACGCGGCGGTCGGCGACGGCGATCTGGGGATCACCGCGGTCAAGGGCGGGGCGGCTCTCCGCGAGTACGCCGCGGCGCAGCCTCCGGTTTCCGATCTCGGAGCCTTCTTGAGCGGGGCGGGCATGGCTTTCAACCGGGCGGCGTCGAGCACCTTCGGAGCCCTGGCCGCCACGGCGCTCATGCGGGCCGGCAGGGAACTCAAGGGGCTCGACGCACTCGATGCCGCATCCCTTGCACGGGCCCTGACCGCCGCCGATGCCGGCGTCCAGGAGCGAGGCAAGGCCCGCCCGGGCGACAAGACCCTGGTCGACGCCCTGCACCCCGCCGCCGAGGCGTTCGCCGCCGCCATTGCCTCGGGCCACGATGTCAGAACGGCAGCCACGTCGATGCTGGAGGCCGCCCGGGCCGGCCGCGACGCCATCGTCCCGCAACAGAGCCGTATCGGCCGCGCATCCTGGGTCGGCGAGCGCACCCGCAACCAGCCCGACCCCGGCGCCGTCCTGATCGTCCACCTCCTCGAAGCAATAACAGGGGACGGACCCGGGTAACGCTATTTGTTATAAATGGTTATGGCAGTTTTCGACCACAAAATGGCCCTTATTTCGTGTTTTTGACGCCTTTTTCTTGAAATAGTGCATGCGGCGGCAGGCAGTCGTTGCGTCGCTCGCGGTGAACCTCTAGATTACTTTCTGTTACGCCGAACGCCGCACAAAGGAACTTGGAGATTCTGCGAGTGCTTTGAGCCTTGGTGGCGAGCTTTAGACTGACCTCCAGGGCTCAAAGTATTCACAGAACCTCGAAGAGCCCTGAAGAACAACGTGCGAGGTGTTGGGGGAGATCGTATGCCGGATATGAAGAAGCGGATGGCCGAGAAGAAGCCCCTGGTCGGGGTGGGTGCCCGCGACGCGCTCGAGGCGCGATTAATCGAGCGGGCGGGATTTGATTTTGTCTGGTCGAGTGGTTTTGCGATTTCCGCGGCCTACGGCGTGCCCGACGCGAGCCTGATCACGATGAGTCAGCTGGTCGAGTCCGCCCGCGCCATGGCCGAGGTGATCGACATCCCGATCCTGGCCGATTGCGACACCGGCTTTGGCAACGCCATAAACGTCATCTACGCGGTCCGGAAATTCGAGGATGCGGGCGTTGCGGCCATCTGCATGGAGGACAAGAAGTTCCCCAAGGACACCAGCTTGCTGCCGGGGGGCAGGCAGGAACTGGTCTCCGTAGAGGAGTTCGCCGGCAAGATCGCGGCGGCGGTGGATACGCGCAGGAGCCGCGATCTCGTGGTCGTCGCCCGCACCGAGGCGCTCATCGCCGGCTGGGGGCAGGAGGAGGCGCTCGAGCGTGCGCGTCGCTACGAGGAGGCCGGGGCGGACTGCATCCTGGTTCATTCCAAGTCGAAGACCCCGGATGAAGTTCTCGAATTCGTCTCCAGGTGGGACGGGAAAGTGCCGGTGGTGCTCATCCCCACGAACTATCCCAGCCTTACCGAGTCGGAGGTGTGCCGGCTGGGGAAGGTGGGGATGGTGATTTACGCGAACCAGATGCTTCGCGCCGCCATAACCGCCCAGGAGGCTCTGCTCGCCGAAATCAGGAAGACCGGCGGCATCCACACGGTCAACGCCTCCATCGTGCCGGTCGCGCGCGTGTTCGAACTGCAAAACGTCGCCGGCATGAAAGAGAACGAGAAGAAATACCTGCGGTGATTCGGGCGGCGGAACCGATGTGCCAGTTTTTGTGAGCCAGGAGTTTGAACGATGCCGGTCCGAGTGGGTTTCGTCGGTTGCGGTGAGGTCGCCTCGATCTTTTCCGCGGCCATGCTCGAGCGCGGCGCGGATGTTGCCGCGTACGATGTCGTCCGGGAGAAGGCCGCGGGGGCCGGGCTGGCTTTCAAGCCGTTGCCCGAGCTGGTCGAGTGGTCGGACTACCTGCTGTCGACCGTCACAACCTCGTCGGCCGCGGCCGTCGCCGCAGCCTGCACGCCTAATCTGAAGGTGGGGCAGTTCTATGTCGACCTCAACTCGACCTCGCCTTCGCTCAAAATCCGCCTGAGTGAGGTCGTCCGGCCGAGCGGGGCGCGGTTCGTGGAGGGCGCCATCCTGGGAGCGGTCGGGGTCACGCGCGCGGGCACCCCCATTCTGCTCGGTGGGACCGCGGCTGAGGAAGCGGCTGCGGCACTCGCCGCGCTCGGACTGCGCGTTTCCGCCTATAGCGCGGAGATCGGCAAGGCGTCGACGTTCAAGATGCTGCGCAGCATCTTCTCCAAGGGACTGGAGGCCCTGATCCTCGAATTGCTCATCGCCGGCCGCCGGGCGGGGATCGAAGCGGACCTGTGGAGGGATGTCTCGGAGTTCATGGCGCGCAACCCTTTTGAGCGCGTCGCCGATAACTGGCTGCAGACGCACGCCGTCGCCTTCGAGCGGCGCTACCACGAAATGGTGCAGGTGCGGGAGACCATGGGCGAGATCGGGCTGGAACCGATCATGACCCGGGCGACGGAGGCGTTCTTCGCGCGTTCGTGCACGCTCGGCCTGACCGATGCCTTCCCTTCGAAGCCGTCCTCCATGGACCAGGTGGTCGCCTATCTGGAGCGGCGCCTCGGTCCCGAGCCGCCGAAGAGCCGGGAAGGGCAGGCCGATTGATGCTCCCGCTTTTCGAGAGGCTTAAACCGGCGCCCGCCGCCGCACCGCTCACCGATGCCCGGGAAATCGACGACACCTACCGGCGCTGGCGTTCCAGGACCCTCTGGGGCTGCTTTTTCGGCTACACGGTATTCTATTTCTGCAGGCGCAACATTCCGCTTGCCCTCCCGAAGATGGCTGCCGAGATGGGATTGAGCAAAGCGCGCCTCGGCATGATCGAATCGGCCGGCCACATCGCCTACGGAACCGGCAAGTTTGCCAACGGGGTGTTAGCCGACCGGACCAATCCCCGATACTTCATGGCGCTGGGCCTGTTTCTTACGGCGCTGACCAACATCCTGTTCGGGTTGAACTCCTCGCTGCTGGTCCTCACACTGGTCTGGGGCCTGAACGGCTGGTTTCAAAGCATGGGATTTCCGCCGGGCGCGCGGCTGCTGAGCCACTGGTTTTCCCCCGCCGAGCACGGCTGGATCTGGGCCATCTACGGCTGTTCGCACCAGGTCGGAACCGCGCTCATCAGCGTCGCGGCCGGCTATCTGGTCGGGTCCGGGTGGCGACTGACATTCCACGTCCCGGCCGTTGCGGCGCTGCTCGGCTCGGTTTATCTTTATCGCCGGCTGCGCGACATCCCGGCGTCGATGGGACTGCCGCCGGTGGAGCTCTACCGCGGGGACTTCGTCGACCGCAAGAGCGTCGAGGCGCTCGAGCAGCCTCTCACGGCAAGGGAAACCCTCCTCGGCTACGTCCTGAACGACCCCCACATCTGGTTTGTCGCCCTCGGCAACTTCTTTCTGTACATCGCGCGCTATGGCGTCAACACCTGGCTCCCCATGTTTCTCCAGGAGGACCGGGGCATGTCGATGGCGACTGCGGGCTGGATGTCGGCCGTTTTCGAGGCCGGCGGGGTCCTCGGGATGTTGAGCGCCGGGTGGGTCTCCGACAGGTTCTTCGGTGCGCGACGCGGTCCCGTCATGGGCATCTTCATGGCCGGGCTGTCCCTGGCCATGCTGGGGTTCTGGCGCGCGGACTCGGTCGCAGCGTATGTGCTGGCGCTTGCCGGGAGCGGGTTCCTCGTGTATGGGCCCCTGATGCTGGTCAGCGTGGCCGCCGCCGGCTTTGCCGGCAAGAAAGCCGCCGCCAGCGCGGCCGGCTTGTGCGGCTTCTGGGGGTACATGGGTGCGACCGTTTCGGGCGCGGGCGTGGGGAAGCTCGTCGACGTGGCCGGGTGGAACGCAGGCTTTGCCTTCCTCATCGGCTCCTCGGTGCTGAGCTCGTTCTTCTTCGCGCTGACCTGGAACGTGAAGCCGCGCGCGATGCAGGCGTCCGCCGGCAAAGCCGCCGGCGCGTGACGCTTGCCCGATGTCTCCGACTCGAGTGGGTCCGGGCGGTCCGGGCTTCAGCCCGGACGCTGTTTGCGGTCGCCATAACGCGCGCGTCGTCACATAGATCAGATCAAAAGACGTCCGGGCTGAAGCCCGGACCCACTTGTGTTTTTTGGCCTATGATGCCGAAGTAAAACGAGCGTCGCGGGACAATCGCCTGATATAATCGGGCCGATTCGCCCGTTGCTGGAGGTCGGGAGTGAAGTACGTGGTTACTGCGTTTCGCCCCGCGCTCATGGTTGTGGGGATCTTGCTTGCGGGGATGTCCGGCGATTCGCAGGCCTGCAACGTGCCGGCCTTCCGTTATGCGCTCGAACGGTGGCCTGCCGACCCCTATCAGATACTGGTTTACTGTCAGACCGCGCCGCAGGGCGAAGCGTTCGACCTGCTGCGGAAGGGCGCGGCCGGACGTGGCGGCGCCAACTATTCCCTGAGACCGGTCGACGTTACCACACCCGAGGGAAAGGCGCTCGCGCAGGAGCGCGGTATCGTCGCCTACCCGTGGGTCGAAGTCTTCTACCCAGTACATTTCCACGTTCGCGCTCCAATCTGGTCAGGCCCCCTCACCCCCGACCGTGTCACGCACATCCTGGCTTCGCCCCGGCGGTCAGAGGTGGCCCGGAATCTGTTGGGTGGAGACGTCGCGGTCTGGGTCCTGATAAAAAGCGGCAGTGAACGGGAGGACGAGCGGGCGCTGCTGACCCTCAAGGCCAGCCTGGAACGTGCTTCGGCGACGCTCCGTATGCCTGAAATCGGCACGGACCTGAACGGCAACCCGGTCGAAGTCACGGATTTCAAGACCTACCCCGTGCGCTTCAGCCTGTTGACCGCAGCGCGCAACGACCCTGAAGAAGAGCTGCTGGTCAGCGCTCTGCTGAAATCGGAGCCCGACCTGGAACAGGCTGACGGGCCGGTGGCCTTCCCCGTTTTCGGCCGTGGTCGCGCCCTTTATGCGCTTGTCAGCGGCGGTATCCAGGAGAAAAACATCCTCGAGGCGTGCCAGTCGATGCTCGACTGGTGTTCATGCGAGATCAAGGCGCAGAACCCGGGGACCGACCTGCTGATTGCGGCGGACTGGTCCAGACCGTCCGGCGGGAAGATGGTCAAGGACCCGGAGTTGCCCCTGGCCGGGCTGAGTGGATTTCGCCCAGATCAAAAGGTAGCGGAAGCCGTGGCGGCCGTCGACAAGCCCGACCCCGCCGAACCGCGGGTGGCGGTGCGCCCCGATCGACACCGCGGCGCCGGCGCCGGCTCCACGCAGGAGCCCGCTCGTGCGCAACGTGCTGTACCTGGCCGGCGCCGCCGGCCTGGTGCTGGTGGCCCTCTCGGTGGTCGTGACCGTGAAGTCGAAGAGATGAACCTGCGTCCATCTTCGAGGTTCTTTCAGCTCTTCGCGCCTTCGAGGTCGATTCTCTGTAGCCTGGTGACCTGACGTGAGCATCTGGCAATTGGCGACCAAGGAGATCCTCCGCAGGAAGGCGAACTTCGCCTCCGGCCTGATCGCCGTTACGTTGGCCGTTGCCGTCCTGGCCGGGGCGATGACGATGCTCCGGCTCCACGACCTGCGCACCGAACGCATCGTGGCCCAGAAGGAGCAGGAGACCCGGCAGCGCATGGCGCTGCTCGAAGACGACTACCGGAAGATCATGAAGAACCTGGGCTTCAACCTGCTGATCCTCCCGAGCACGCAGAAGTTGTCCGACTTCTATGCGGACGACGCTCTCTCCTCCTACATGCCGGACACCTACGCGACGCGGTTGGCCGAGGCGAAAATAGTGACGATTCGCCACCTGCTGCCGAGCCTGCAGGAGAAGGTCAGGTGGCCCGAAAGGAAACGCGCCATCATTCTCATCGGAACGCGCGGCGAAGTCCCGTCCATGTTCCGCGACGCGCGCGAGCCGATCCTGGTCGCGGTCCCCAAGGGGAGCGCCGTCGTCGGGCACGAACTTGCCGAGAGCTGCGGCCTCAAGGCCGGCGACCGCATCGCCTTGTTCGGCCGGACGTTCACGGTCAGCCAGTGCAACGAGGAACGCGGCTCCAGCGACGACATCTCCATTTGGATCGACCTGGCGCAGGCGCAGGAGATATTGAACAAACCCGGGAAGATCAACGCCATCCTGGCCCTGAAGTGCATCTGCGCCGGGAACGAGCTGGCGCTGGTCCGGCGGGATGTGGCCGCGGTGTTGCCGGGCGTCCAGGTGATCGAGCAAGGCTCCAAGGTCCTGACCCGCGCCGAGGCCAGGGACCGCGCCGCACGCGAGGCTGCCGACGCCCTCGCGGCCGAGGTGCGCAATCGCCGTCAGCTCCGCGAGGAGCAGGAGAAACTCTCTTCGATCCTCGTGCCGCTGGTGCTGCTGGTCAGCGCGCTCTGGATCGGCCTGGTCTTCTACACGAATGTCCGGGAGCGCCGCAGCGAGATCGGCATTCTGCGGGCCCTTGGCGCCCGGGCAGGCACGATACTCCGATTGTTCCTGACCAAAGCCCTGCTGATGGGCATCGCCGGCGGCGTCGTGGGTTACGCCCTCGGGACCCTGGCCGGCCTGAGCCGCCAGGCGGAATTCAGATCCGCATTCTTGCAGGCGCCCGTGTTCTTCCTGGCTACTTGCACCGCGATAGCCCTCTCCCTGGCCGCCAGCTGGGTCCCGGCGTATTACGCCGCGCAGCGGGATCCGGCTGAAGTCTTGAGGGAGGAGTAACCGGGATGCTCCTGCTCGAGAAGGTTGCCAAGATTTATTTCAAAGGAGACTCGCAGATCACGGCGCTGGCGGAGCTCGACCTGAGGGTCCGTCCGGCCGAGTTCGTCGCGCTGCAGGGGCCCAGCGGGAGCGGCAAGACCACCTGCCTCCTGGTCGCGGGCGGGCTGCTGCGCCCGGACCGGGGGAGGGCGCTCGTCGACGGCTGCGACCTCTATGCCATGACGCGCAACCGTCTCGCCGCCTTCCGCTCGCAGAACATCGGGTTTGTCTTTCAGCAGTACCACCTCATCCCATATCTGACCGTGCTGGAGAACATCCTCGCTCCCGAAGCCGCGGGCGGACGGAGCGTCGACGTCGGCCGCGGCCGCGAGCTCGCAGGGCGGTTCGGCCTCGAGCACCGGCTCGATCACACGCCGGCCGAGCTGAGCTCCGGCGAGAAGCAGCGCACGGCGTTGGCCCGGGCGCTGCTGTTTCAACCCAGGCTCCTGCTGGCAGACGAAATCACCGGGAACCTGGATCAGGCGAATGCCCAAATCGTCCTCGGTTACCTGACGGACTACGTCAAGTCCGGAGGTTCGGTCCTGCTGGTGACGCACGACCGCGAAATCGCGAGGCAGGCTCACCGCGCCGAGTATCTGGCTGACTCCGCAGGATTGGAGGTTCCGCGGTGAAAGAGTTGGTTGCGCGCGTCGCGCTCGGATTCCTGTTGATCGCAGGCCTGCTGCTGCCTTCGGCCCTGGCCGGTGATTGGCCGATGTGGCGCCACGACGCCGGGCGGACGGCTGCGGCCCCGGAGGAACTGCCGGCGCAGCTCCATCCGCAATGGGTGCGCCAGTATTCCCCGCGGGAACCGGTCTGGGACGATCCCTTGAATCAGGACCTGATGCCCCTCGACGGCGTGTTCGAGCCGATCGTGCTGGGCGACACGTTGTATGTCGGATTCAACGACCGCGACAAAGTGGTGGCCCTGGACACCCGAACCGGGGTGGAGAAGTGGTCCTTTTTCGCCGACGGGCCGGTTCGCCTGCCGCTGGCCGGCCGGGCCGGCCGGCTCTATTTCACCAGCGACGACGGTTATCTCTACTGCCTCTCCGCAGACACCGGAACCTTGCGGTGGAAATTCCGGGGCGGCCCCGCAGACCGGAAGATCCTGGGCAACAAGCGCCTGATTTCCACCTGGCCGGCACGGGGCGGGGTGGTCGTCTACGGCAACGTCGTGTATTTCGCCGCCAGCATCTGGCCGTTCATGGGAACGTTCATCTACGCCCTGGACGCCGAGACCGGCCGCGTCATCTGGCGCAACGAAGGCACCGGCGCGGATTACCAGAACCAGCCGCACAACTCCCCCGCATTTGCCGGGATCGCGCCCCAGGGCGCGCTCGTGGCCCTGGCCAACCGCCTGCTCGATACCGGGCGGACGGTCCGTGCCGGCTTGCTTCGACCGCCGCACGGGGAAGCTCCTGTACTATCACCTGGCCGAGTACAACAAGACCGGCGGCGCGTTCGTCGCCGCCGACGAGGCCCGCTTCTTCAATCACTACAGGGATCGCGACACGGACCTGTACGACGTGCTCAACGGCAAGGTCGTGGCGCGGAAGGTCGGCAGATACCCGGTCCTGTCCAGGTACGCCTACTACATGTCCGGCGACTCGATCACCGTGCGCGACGCCCGGCAGCCCAAGGCCGCGCAATTCGCGCTGAAACTGGATGCGACGGGCGACCTCATCCGCTCCGGGTCCCGCTTGTACGCCGGCGGCGAAGGCCAGATCGCCGCCGTGGACATCGTGTGGAACGGCAAACTCCGCAAACGCAGTCTGAAAACCGCGTGGGTGCAAAAGGTGGAGGGCAAGGTCGGGCGGTTGGTGGCGGCCAACGGCATGCTCTTCGCCGTCACGCTCGACGGCAAGCTGATCGCCTTCGGGAAGGAAGACGTTTCCGGTCCGGACCCACCTGGAGAAGGCCGCGGCCCCGGAAATCACGCCGGACGAAGCGCGAACAGGCCCGCGCCATCCTCGACCACACGGGGGCGAAGGACGGGTACGCCCTGCTCTACGGTGTCGGGAACGGGGATTTGCTCGCCGCCCTGGCCGCAGCGTCGGACCTGCACATCGTGGCGGTGGAGCCAGGAGCAACGGCGGTGGCCGATCTGCGCCGCCGCTTCGACGCCCTTGGCCTGCTGGGAAAGCGTGTCCACCTGCTCGAAGGAACTCCCGACACGTTCGAGGCGCCCCCCTACTTCGCCTCGCTGATCGTGCTCGCCTCCGGAGGCGAGCGCTTGCCCAGCGACGAGTCCCTGCGGAAAATGGTGAGGTCTGCGAGACCTTACGGGGGAAAATCTGGCTGCCGTCGGGCGCCGGGCAGCAGGCCAGCCTCGCCCGGCTGCTCGGGAAGTCCGATGGTGCGACGCTCTCCGTCCGGTCATTCGCGCGCGGTGCGGTGTTGAGCAAGGACGGGCCGCTCCCCGGAGGCGCCGCCAACTGGACGCACCAGTACGGCAACGTCGCCAACACGGTGAAATCGGACGACGGCCTGGTCAAACTGCCGCTGGGGGTGCTGTGGTTCGGGGGCGTTTCCAACCTCGACGTCCTGCCGCGCCACGGACACGGCCCGCCGGAACAGATCGTCGACGGCCGCCTGATCATCGAAGGCATCGACTCCATCAGCGCCCGCGACGTCTATACCGGCAGGGTGCTGTGGAAAACCCCCTTGGACAAGGCCGACACGTTCGGCCAGTATTACGACGAGACCTACCAGCAGGACATCCCGCTGACCGTTATCACCAATCAGCGGCACATCCCGGGCGCAAATGCCCGCGGGACGAATTTCGTCGCGACCTCCGACCGTGTCTACGTCGTGCAGGGGAATCGCTGCTATGCCCTTGATCTCACGACGGGCGAGACGAAGAGCGTCTTCTCCCTCCCCGCCGAAAACGGCGCAGAGCCGGCCCGCTGGGGATACGTCGGCGTTTCCGGCGACAGTCTGATCGCGGGGAGCGACTTCGTTCCGTTCTCGAGCTCATCCCAGAGCGCGGCGAGCCCCGGGGAAACTGCGGCCCTGACCGAACGGGAACGAGCCAGGCTCAAGGTGTCCCCCGTGTTCGACCTCACGGCCAGCAAGTCGCTGGTGGTCATGGACCGCCACGACGGCTCGGTCAAATGGAAGATAGACGCGCGCCACGGCTTCATCCACAATGCCATCACCGCGAGCGACCGGGTGGTGTTCTGCCTCGACAAACTGCCGCCCTCGCTCGAGAAGAGGTTGCGGCGCCGCGGCCTCGAGCCGCCCACCGACTATCGCCTGCTGGCCCTGGACCTGGAGACGGGGCGGGTCCTGTGGGAACGGAATACGGGTGTCTTCGGCAGCTGGCTGAGCTACTCGCTGGAGCACGACCGGCTACTGCAGGCGACCCGGCCCTCCAGCGACATGATCGCGGACGAGACGGGCGAACGCATGGCGGTCTACGCCGCGTCGACCGGAACACTCGTGTGGGACAGGCCGATCAAGTACGGCAACCCTCCTATCCTGTACCGGGACGAGATCATCACCGACCGTGCGGCCTACATGCTGGCCACCGGCGAACGGAAGCTTCGGGTGGATCCGGTGACGGGCGAAGAGATGCTCTGGAGCTATTCGCGCGCCTATGGCTGCAACTACAACATCGCCAGCGAACACCTGCTGTCTTTCCGGTCCGCTGCCGCCGGGTTCTATGACCTGTTCTCGGATGGCGGCACCGGGAACCTGGGCGGCTTCAAGTCGGGGTGCACCTCCAACCTCATCGCCGCCGGCGGCGTGCTGAATGCGCCCGATTACACCCGGACGTGCCAGTGCTCCTATCAGAACCAGACGTCCCTGGCGTTCATCCACATGCCCGAGCTGGAGTACTGGACGACGAACGACTTCGTGTGGAACGCCAAGCGAGTCGGGAGGCTGGGCATCAACCTCAACGCGCCCGGCGACCGGGTCGCGTCTGACGGCACCCTCTGGCTGGACTTTCCCAGCGTGGGCGGGAAATCTCCCGACCTCCCCATCGTGTTCGATCCGGCGAAGACGCGCCCGATCCGCAGGCATGCCCTCACCCTGAAGCCGAACGGGTACGAGTGGGTGGCCGCCTCCGGGCTATCCGGACCGCTCAAACTGAAAATCACCCTGTCCGGCGAACCGTCGGACAAGGCGACTTACACCGTCAAACTGCACTTCGCCGAGCTGGAGAACAAGAAGCCCGGCGAACGCGTCTTCAACGTCAGGCTTCAGGATAGCGAGGTCCTGCACGGATTCGATATCGCGAAGGAAGCGGGCGGGGTCGACACCCCGGTGGTCCGGACCTTCGAAAAAATCGCGGTGAAGGACGCCCTCACCGTCGAGTGCCTTCCCACCACGGCCGGGACCGGGGCCCCGCCGCTGCTGAGCGGCATCGAGGTCATCCTGGAAGAGTAGCGCTCGAGGCTGATTTCTTGAATCCCATGGCCAAAGATCTCCTCCAGCTCGAGGCCGGCAGCCGCCGGCAGTGGCGGACGTGGCTGGGGAAGCACCACGCGTCGAGCCCGGGCGTCTGGCTGGTGTTCCACAAGGGGCACACGGGCGTGAAATCGATCGCGTACGAGGACTCGGTGCGCGAGGCGCTCTGCTTCGGCTGGGTCGACAGCCTGGTCAAGCGCCTCGACGACGAGCGCTACGCCCGCAAGTTCACGCCGCGCAAGCCCACGAGCAAGTGGTCGGACAGCAATCGGCGGCGCTGGCTGGAACTCGAAACGGCCGGCCTGCTCACCCCGGCCGGTCTTGCGGTGGCGCCGACGGACAAAGGCTACGCGCCGCCGCCAGCCATCCCTGAACTGCCCGCTTACATCGCCCGGGCCTTGCGGGCGAACCCGAAAGCGTGGACCTTCTTCCGGGAGCTGGCGCCGACGTACCGGCGTCACTTCGTGGGTTGGATTCATTCGGCCAAACGAAGCGAAACGCGTGAGAAACGCACGCGTGAAGCGGTCGCGCTGCTGGAGGCGGGGAAGAAGCTGGGCCTGAAGTGACCGGATAGAGAGCCGCGCGTTTCTTGAAGTGATGGTACTGATATTGACAAATACGCCAACGTATTTGTCAGGACGCGGATGCGCGCGGATCCCCACAGATCGACCTGGCGACAGGCGGCGGTCGATCCGCGTGAATCCGTTGGATCCGCGGAATCTGCGTTCTGTTCTTGCTTTTGTCTTTCATCGCCCGGGTTGTTCTGCGTCCTGAAAAAATGCGTCAGCCCGGACCCACTACAATGGGGCGCTATTCCGGATCGATTACCGCCTCCGCATATTCCCCGATTCGTCTGCCGTTGATGGTGAGGTCGGCCGTGACCACCCGGCGTCCCTTGCCCACGCTGCGCAACTCGAACGGCAGCGCGATCCCGGATTTGGGCGGAATCGTCACGGTCCTGTCGGCCGAGGCGCACGTGACACCCTGCGGGCAGCTTGAGCCGGATCCGAACCAGCGCCGGCCTGAACAGGTGGTTGCGCACCCGCAGCTCCAGGTCGACCGCCCGGCCCGGTTCGGCGATCGTCCGGTACGGGTACAAGTGGCACCAGCGGTAATCGACGCCGAAGTTCGGGTCGGGTTGATCGACGAGCGACGTCATGACTTCCCTGAGCTGCCGCGCCCAGCCGAGGAAGCCCTGGAGGTCTTCGCGCGTCGGCGAGTACTCCTCGGTGTGGGCAGGGCAGACGAGGTCGGGCATGGTGTCGAGCATCGTCTGGGCGCACCGTATGAAGCCCCCGTCCAGGAAGTACTCGTTCTGCGGCACTAGCGGACCGTTGCGCACCTTGCCGGGGTACTTCTTGTTCCAGGTGTTGTCGCCGGTGAAGAGCACCTTCTTGCCGTCGATGGCGACCAGGAGCCCCTGGTGGAACTCGGTCTGGCCCGGCAGGTGGAGGAACTCCATCGAGTACTCGTGCCAGTGCAACCTTCTCGCGTCGCGCACGCACGCGGTCGGCTGGGATCGGAAACGGGATCAGGCAGGGCAGTCGGAATCGCGCCGGGATGCTCGAGGATGTCGCGCATGTTCTCGAACACCCAGACTCGCGTGTCCTCCGGCAGCAGTTCGTGCGTGCGGATGATGTGGTCGTCGTGGTAGTGGCTGAACGAGACCGCGTCGATCCTCTTCACCCCGAAACCGGCTCTTCAGCTCGTCGATCCGCGAGCGGTCGACGTAGCCGTAGTCGTACAGGAAAGCGCTCCCGCTGTCCGACAGGATGGCGTAGCAGTTCGCGCCGCACGAAGACGAGGTGCGGCAGGATCTGCCGCACCTCCTGTTGCACCCGGTGGAGTTCATTCGGCACCAGCATGTCGCGGAGGACGGCATAGACGCGCCGGTTTGCCGCCATGGCCGCGCGTGGATCCGCGATCGGGTCTCCCTGGCGCCGGCAGGAGCCAGTCCGGCTGCTCGCTTCTCGAGGGCCGCGAAGGCTCTTCTCGGACGCATCGATCCCCTGAGTGAACCCGTAGTAGTCCCAGTGCAGGTCGAACCAGTTGGGCACCTTGCCGGTCCCGGAGATCAGGTTTCCCGTGAAGGCGGTCTTCCGGCCGTCGACCTGAACGACAAACGAAATCGCGTGCTCCGTCGGGCCGGGCGTTTCGACGACCTTCAACTCGATAGCCTCGCCACGACACCACGTCCCCCGCGTTCAGCCTGCGGTCCACCCGGACGCTCTTCCGGAGCGTGTTCCAGTGCGAACGGCAGTTGTAGTTGATGTAGAGCTTGAGATTGTCCCAGAACTGCTCGACTTTCTCGAAGTGTCCCGCCTCCTGCGCCGGGACGGCCACCTGGAATGCATAGTCCTGCAGGTCGCAGAGTCCCTGCGCCTGATCGCGGTGGTGGTGGGTGAGAAGGACCTGCTCCACCCGGTCAACGCCGAGGGCAGGGAGCTTCTTCAGGACGTCCCCGGACCCGAAGCCGACCAGGAGCGCGGTGCGCCCGTCGCGCAGCACATAGACGTTGCAGGTATCCTCGTAGACGGCCAGGTGCTCGCTCAGGTTCTTCACGGCCCCGGATGGGCGGAAGTCGCGCTCGTGTCTGCGTGCGGGGTCCGCGGGGAAGGGTGGAAGCGGCCGAGGGGCAAGATCGCGGCGCGTCTGGGCGAACGCGACGAATGAGACGCACAAGATGAGAACGGCCGGGAATGTCCGTCGCTTCATGGTAGGTTCTCCGCTTTTTGCTGGACCTGTATAGATCGGACGCGGCTTGTCACCAACTGTCATTCTCTGTTTTTTAGTCCGCGTGGATCGGCGTGAATCTGCATCCGACCTGCCCTGTCGTGATCGTACCGGAGTGCGAACACCTCCGCCCTGCCCAGGTCGGAACGCGTTCCGCCGAGCACCATGAGCACGAGGTCGTGTCCGGGATCGTACGTCCAGGCCCGGTTCTGGCTCACCAGGTCGGACGCCTGCCTGCCCGGCGGCGCGGCAATCCCGAGCTTGTGCCAGCGGTTTTCGCCCACGTGGTACGCATACAGCGCCGGAGCCTGCCTGCCCGCGGGGGAACCCGCGGTGAGCATCACGTCCCACTTCGGGAGGTAGACCGCTTCCCGGAAGCAGACGGGAGGTTTACCGCCGGCACCTTCGGCGAACCGGGGCAGGATCTTCTCCCACCTGCTACCGGGCAACCTGTAAACCCAAAGCTCGTCCTGCTGCGGCCCGCCGCCGTGCAGTATCAGCTGGTCGCGCCTGGAGTCGTAGACGAGCGCCGTCATCTCGTAGAGGTTCTGCGGCCACGGCCCGGGATTCGCCAGCTTGCGCCACTCCCGGCGAGCGACATCCAGCAGGTACACGGAATTGGGCGCGTTCGTCTTCACCTTCGCTTCGACCATGTCCCAGTAGTGATCGACGCCCATCACACCGTGAGGCGTAGTGACGGTCAGGTCGAGTCCTGGCACGCCGGAGCACAGCACCTCGGTTCGTTCGGTCGACGGGTCGTAGGTGGTCGTGACCCACTTCCGGTAGGACGATCTCGTGAAAGCCTCGCCGGCGCCCAGATCCGGGTTCCGGGGCTCGATTCCGCGCAACGGCTCCGGTTCGTAGCCGGCGGTCAGCAGGATGGTCTTGGTGTTTACGATGAGTTTGCTCACGGGATCGTAGGCGTAGACTTTGCGGCCGTGGCGCACGAACGGCACCCCGCCGAACGTCACCCCCGCCGCATTGATGCCGCGGTCCCACGCCCGCTCCGGGTACTCGGCGACGACCGGGCTGGCGATCCAGGTGTTCTGCTCCACGTCGTAGAGGTCGTAATCGGACCCGCCATATCCGCAGTGTCCGCCGCCCCAGTAGACAATCCGGCCCTTGTCCGTGTCGAACGCACACGAGCCCCAAGTCCGCAGCACGCCCGGCCGGCCCGCCCCGTCGAAATGAACCCATTGGTTCAGGGGCATGTTCCGGATACGCTCGGCCTGCCGTCGCGCACGCTCCGGGTCCGGTTGCGTGCCCGCGGTAGCCTCCTCCACGGTGCGCTTCGGCATGTCTTGCCGCGGTTGCGGCTGGACGCTTGCGTCCAGGAGCCCCTCGCGCCGGACTCTGAATCCCCAGGTCGTACGCACGGGGTAGATCTCGTTGCAGGACATCCGGTCGCCTCTGGACTTCTCGGCGGTCGTCAGGATGATGAGGCTCTCTTGCTCCCGCGGCATGAGATCGGCAGCGACATGCCACCCGGTGGGGACTTCGCCTTTGAGTTTCATCCAGCGGTCCGCCGGGGCGTCGTACGCCCACATGTCGGCGAGGTCCTCGCGGTTGTATCCGCCGCCGATGATCACCCACCCGGTGCCGGGGTCGTATACGGCGAAATGACCGGCACGCGGTGGCGGGCTTCCAGCCGCCCTGGACTGCCTCCACCGCCGGCCGCGCATGTCGTAGATCCAGGTGTCGGCCAGGTAGCGGCTCTGGCCGTCCCCCCCGAACATCACCATGACTTCGTTTTTCGTGTCGCAGACCAGCCGCGTGCTCATCCGCGGGGGAGGCTCGATCCCCGAATCCAGGGCGCGCCAGCGCGAGCTCGAACACTCGAACAGCCAGGTGCCTGTGTACCCCACCAGCCCGCCCCCCGGGCCCTTTTCGGCCACGTGCCCCCCAGCGGCGAGCACCATTTCGTCGTTCAGCGCGTCGTAGGCGAGCGTCGCCGCACTCACCGGGGGCGGACCCTGGGCGTTTGGGGCCGCATCGGCCCACTTGCGGGCGCGCACGTCATAGGAGAACGTCCTGCCGCCGGTGAAATAGATCATTCGGGCGCGCCTGGAGTCGTAGGCCACCTGGTCGAACACGATGTTCAAGTCCGGGCGCAGCACGCCCTCGCGCATTTTGAGCTGCGGGCGATAGCTGCCCGTGGTGATTCCCTGGTAGGCGCTGCACTCGTGGACCGGCGGCGGCTGGCTGCGCCATTCGTCCCGCTTCTCGAACGGATACTGGCTGACCCACCTGCCCACGTTCGGGTCGAACGCCACCACGTCGTACTCCTTGTTGCCGCTCCAGGGCTCTTCGGGGTTGCCGTAAAACTCCGTCACGTGACCCATGTAGCCCCAGAGCAGGAAATAGCCGCCGCCGTCGTCGACGAAGCGGAAGGCGCTGCCGCGCCGCGCGCCTTGCGGGTCCTGGGCGATCCGCGTCCAGGTGTTCACGGCGATGTCAGCCGGCCCGCCCGTGCTCAGAAGCACGGCAACGAAGGGAAGAAACCAGCAGAGATATCGGGGCATAGGTTCCGTCCATTTCCGTTGATTACGTGTGAAAGATTCACCTAGCCTGAGTCCGGTTTCGATCCGTGTCAAGACCTGGTCGATAATCGTGGGTGGGCGAGTAGGTATCCAGGACGCTGATGCACGCGGATGCACGCAGATTGTGACTGATCTGCGTGCATCCGCGTCCATCCGCGTCCTCAACAATGTAGTTTTGCAGCATTCGGGATTAACGCTCGCCCCCGGGCCGGGGCTACAATCGTTGTGCCCTGTTTTCCCGTCTGCCAATTCGGAAGGAGCCTCTATGTTCAAGACGATTGAGCGAAGAGAATTCCTGAGCCTGTCGATTGCGGGGTGTGCGTCGTGCCTGGCCGCGAGACGAGGATTCCCGGCCATCCAGGCTCCCGGAGCACCGCTGCTCGTAAGCCCCGGCTGCCGCAGGACGAAAGTCCGCGTCGCGAAGATCTATCTCGGCATCCCTCAAGCACTCTGGCCACACCCCAAGATGGATTTGCAGGACGAAATCCAAAGGTACGAGTCGGAGTTCACCCGCATGAAGCAGGAGTTCTCCGATATCGACTTCGTGGTGAACGACCTTGTGACGCAAAAGGGCCAGATCGGCCGGATGGCAGACCGGCTCAAAGACGTCGACGGTATTCTCGCCATCCACCTCTCCATGGGGGTGAGGGAGATCCTGGCGGAGGTCCTGGCACTCAAGCGACCTGTGATGCTGTTCGCCGCTCCCTATTCCGGCCACGAATGGACATCTCTCGGAGCGCTGCGCAACGAGGAAGCCGGAGCGCTCCTGGAGTGCATCCTCAGCAGCAACTTCAACGACCTTGCCGTCGCCGTGCGGCCCTTCCGTGCGATTCACCACCTCCGGGAAGCGAAGGTCGTCAACGTTTCGACGCGCGCTCCCGAGGCGGGCTACTTGAAGTGGGTCTCGGAGCGGTTCGGCACCGAGATCAAGACGATCGGCCTGCAGCCGGTGATGGCCGCCTACAATTCGATCGCCGATGCGGACGCCGAAGCCGAGGCCGGGCGATGGATCAGCCGGGCGGAGAAGGTCGTGGAACCTCCCCGCGACGAGATCTTCCGCTCCAGCAAGCTGGCGCTTGCCTTTGAAAAGCTGCTCAACGACGAGAACGCCACTGTCATCACCGTGGACTGCTACGGATCGATGTATCGCCGGCTCCCGGCGTTCCCGTGCGTCGGCTTTGTCAGGCTGAACGACATCGGGCTGGGAGGCATCTGCGAGTCCGATCTGAATTGTGCGATGACCCACATACTTCTCCAGGGACTCTCCGGGCGTCCGGGTTTCATCAGCGATCCGACGATGGACGAATCCGTCCAGGGGATCATCCTGGCGCACTGCCTGGGGAGCACGAGAATGGACGGGCCGGACAAGCCCGCCGCCCCGTTCAAGCTGCGGACCATCATGGAACGCCAGGAAGGGTGCGTGCCGCAGGTGAGGATGCGCGTCGGGCAGAAAGTCACGCAGGCCCAGCTCGTCCAGGACGACAAGCTCCTGTACTTCACCGGGGACATCATCGAAACGCCGGATGTTGAAAAAGGCTGTCGCACCAAGATCACGGTGAAGATCGATGGCGACGCCGAAAAACTGTGGCAGCACTGGTCGCACGGCCTGCACCGGGTAACCGTCTATGGGGACTTGACCAGGGACTTGAAGCGTCTCTGCCGTTTCAAGGGCATCAACATGGTCAACGAGGCCTGAAGCGGTCACGCGAGCGCACACAAACCTAGTGGGCCGCGTCGGCTCGACGCGGCTCCGGAACGTGTCGAACCTCCCAAGTGCCCTCCTTTCATGGAAGGATGCCGCCGAAGCCTGTCACCCGAACTATAATGACGGCTCCTATCTCCGGAAGAAATATGAAGGCGATCCAGGCGGTGCGGTTTGTCCGCGGAGCGTTGACGGGGCACACGGCCCGGGCAGGGCCGTTCTTCGTCAACCTGGATGTAACGGACCGCTGCAACCTCCGTTGTCGCGGTTGCCGCACCCATTCCCTGGACGCCGCTGGCGCCGCAGCTCGGGCTGGAGGTGGGGAGCGATGAAGTGTCCTTTTCGCCGCTTCTTGTCCACCGCGGGAGATTCAGCGCGGACGCACTCGAACCCGGGCAGGAGGCGACGCTCCGCCTGTTGCTGAACCGCCTGCGGAGGGACCTGCGCCGCGCGCCGCATACGATCGTTACGGGCCGTTTCTGCCGGGGTCGTACTGTTCGGATACGGCGTTTCACCGGCGGATGGCCCGCGACGGCCAGAAGGTCCTGATCGTCCCTGAATTGCTGATCTTTCACACGGTGCGGTACGGCCTGGGCGGGTTCCTGCGGCATATTGTCGGCCATCGGCGCAGCTATGCCCTCGTGAATGCGAGGGAGAAGGGTCTTACCGGGGGACGGAGGATCGCAGCGTCCGTTGCGGCCGGTCTCTCGCCGCCGCTCCTCCTGGGCGCCATTGCCTGGCGCGTGTTCAAGTCGCGGAAGCACTGGGGCCAATTCGTCATGGCGTGCCCCGTCGTTCTGCTCGGCATCCTCGCCCGTGCCTGGGGTGAGGTGCTCGGCTATGCGCAGGGGCGTGCGTGACGCCTGCGGACCGGCTGAGGATATATACTGTGCGGGAGAGTATGCACGACCATGACGACCCCCGAATCGGAGGCGAACCGGGGACGCTCCTCGATCTCCTCGCCTTTGATGCTGCGGAGGGCACACGTGCGGCGATCCTGGGGCCCGGCCGAAAGGACCTGGCACGCGACCGCCTGCTGCCGCAGGTCGGGGCCGTCGTCGAACGCCTGTATGCCCTGGGCGTCGGCCGAGGCGACCGGGTTGCAGTCGTGCTCCCCAACGGGCCGGACATGGCCGTGGCGTTCCTGGGCGTGGCCGCCGGCGCCGTCTGCGCCCCGCTGAATCCCGCCTACCGCGAACCTGAGTTCGACTTCTACCTGTCCGACCTCAATGCACGGGCCGTGATCCTGCCGGCCGGAACGGGATCTGCCGCCCGCGCCGCGGCACGAACCCGTTCGATCCCCGTGCTCGAGCTCTGCCTGGGCTCCGAGGCCGGCGTCTTCTCCCTCGACGGGGGCCCGACAGCACGGAAGGTGTCGACCGGCCCCGCCGCCCCAGGCGACGTAGCGCTCGTCCTGCACACGTCCGGCACGACGTCGCGTCCGAAGATCGTCCCCCTCACCCACGCCAATCTCTGCGCCTCCGCCCGCAACATAGCGGTCTCCCTCGAACTGACCGCGACGGACCGCTGCCTGAACATCATGCCGTTGTTCCACGTGCACGGGCTGGTGGCCGCGTTGCTCGGGGCGCTGGGGGCAGGCGGCAGCGTCGTCTGCACGCCGGGCTTTGACGGCGAACGCTTCTCCGCGTGGCTGGACGAGTTCCAGCCCACCTGGTACACGGCCGTCCCGACCATGCACCAGGCCATCCTGGCCCGCGCGGGGGCGTTGGCCGACGCGCCGCCGCGATCATCCCTGCGGTTCATCCGTTCCTGCTCGTCGGCCCTGCCGCCGCAGGTCATGGCAAGGCTCGAGGACCTGTTTGGCGTGCCTGTGGTCGAGGCCTACGGCATGACGGAAGCCGCGCACCAGATTGCCTGCAACCCGCTGCCGCCCCGGCCGCGCAAGGCCCGTTCCGTCGGCGTCGCGGCCGGACCCGACGTGGCGATCATGGACGCAGGCGGGAACCTGCTCGGACCGGAATCCACCGGCGAAATCGTTATCCGCGGCCCCAACGTGACCCCGGGCTACGAGAACAACCCGACGGCGAACGAGCGCGCCTTCACCTCCGGCTGGTTCCGCACCGGCGACGAAGGGACGATCGACGCCGGCGGCTACGTCTTCATCACCGACCGCATCAAGGAGATAATCAACCGCGGGGGCGAGAAGATATCGCCGCGCGAGGTCGACGAGGCGCTCATGGATCACCCCGCCGTGCAGCAGGCGGTCGCCTTCGCCGTGCCGCACCCGCAGCTCGGCGAGGACGTCGTCGCCGCCGTGGTGCTCCGGCCAGGGGTGTCAGCTACGGCCGCCGAGCTGCGGGAGTTCACGGCCGACCGCCTGGCAGCCCACAAGGTCCCGCGGCAGGTTTTAATGGTCGGCGAGATCCCGAAGGGACCGACCGGAAAGCTCCAGCGGATCAAACTGAACGACCTGCTCGGCGACCGCCTCAAGCCCGCCTACGTGGCGCCCCGGGACGCCGTCGAGGCACGACTGGAGGCGCTCTGGGGCGAAATACTTGGCGTCGAGCGCGTCGGCGTGCAGGACAACTTCTTCCTGCTGGGCGGCAGCTCACTCCCCGCAGCGCAGATGCTCGCTGGCGCCGCGGAAGAGTTCCACGTCGCCTTGCCTCTGGACCACTTCTTCCGGCATTCGACCCTGGGGGACCTGGCCGATGCCATTCGTTACGGACAAGGCGCCGGCCATGAGCCCGGCGGCGGCCTGGACGCGCTGCTCGGGCAACCGGTCGTTGTGCCCGTGCAGCCGAACGGGTCACGCCCACCGCTGTTCCTCGCCGTGACCGGACTCGGGTGGGAAGCCCGGCACGTGGCCAAGTACCTTGGCCCGGACCAGCCGGTCTTCGGCCTGCGCCCGACCGCCCTACTCGCCGACGCGCGCGGCGCGGCCGGCGCCCGGAACATTGCGGCGCACTATGTCGAGGCCATCCGCGGCGTTCGCCCGCACGGCCCCTACTTTCTCGCCGGAGGGTGTGCCGCCGGCATCGTCGCGTTCGAAATGGGGCGGCAGCTCATGGAGTTGGGCGAGGACGTCCCGCTGGTCGTGCTCGTGGACGTCGATTACCCGCTCCCGGCCTGGGTGCCGACCGCCCTGGCCGTCAAACTCATGCGCCTGCCGCGCGAGTGGGCCAGGGTGCGGCGGCTGCGGCTGCGTCAGCAGTGGGAAAGCGTGACCCAGCATCTGAAGCGGTTCGCCGCCTGGATCGCCGACACCATACGGCCGGCGCCTTCGACTCCCGACCTGCAGAAGGAACTCTGGCGCCTGCGCGACTCCGTGTGGCGCTACACCCCGGCGGCCTACCCCGGACGCCTCGCCCTCCTGCTCCCGGAACAGACCGGTGTGTGGTTCCACCACGACCGCCGCCGGTACTGGCGGCGCATCGCGGGCGGCGGGAGCGAGATCCAGCCGATCCCGGGCGAGCACAGCGCTGCCCTGCAGGAACCCCACGCTGCCGCCGCCGCCCGGGTCATCCGGGCCTGCATGGACAGGGCCCTCGCGGGTTCTTCGAGATCCACCGAGCCGTCGCGGTGAATCCTGCAGAATCGTCGACCTTGGGCCGGCGGGAAGCGCTTATCACGCGAAAACAGGGCCAAAAAGTGGAAATAAGACCTGTTTTGGGGTGGCTAAAACGAGTTAAATTGCCTATTCGCAGCAATTATCGTGGTCCGTCCCCTAAAGTTGCGGGCGCACCGTACCGATCTGAGTTGGGGGGGTGCGGTTTTGGAACCTGCCACTTTGAATTGCCCGAACTGCGGGGCGGCGGCGTCGCCGGACAGCACGAGGTGCGCCTATTGCCTCTCCACGCTCGCGGTGCTGGTCTGCGCGAAGTGTTTCGGCGCCATCTTCTCGGGCATGAAGCACTGTCCCTGGTGCGGGGAGGAGGGCGGGGCCGCGCGGCCCAAGGCGGATGGTGGGCTGAAATGCCCGCGTTGCGCGAAGCCGCTGGCTCACATCCAGCTCAACGAACACGGGCTCGCCGAGTGCCTGAGGTGCGGCGGGTTGTGGGTCGACAGCGAAACGCTGCAGAAGGTCTGCGCCACGGCCGAAGATCAGGAGGCGGTGCTCGCAATGGATCGGAGTGCCCTTCCCGTCGCACCTGAGGGAGCGAAACCCGGCCGAACCTATGTTCCGTGCCCCATGTGTGCGAAGCTGATGAACCGAACGAACTTTGCCGGCTGTTCGGGCGTGGTCGTCGATTGGTGCAAGCCGCACGGCAGCTGGTTCGACAAGGACGAGCTCCGCCGCATCGTCGAATTCGTGCGCAACGGAGGCCTCAGGAAAGCGCGGGAACGCGAGAAAGAGCGGCTGAAACAGGAGAGTGACCGTCTGAAGGAGCAGCAGCGACAAGTCGCCCGGCTCGGCAGCGTCGACATTGCCGCTGCCAGGCAGGCGAACTCGGGCATGGACACGTTTTTCGAAGCCGTTACCCGAATGCTGGCCGACCGTTGACCGGCGGCCTCCCTCACCTCATCCTCGCAGCAAGCGATCCAGTGAAAGGATGCTCAGCATCAGCTGGCGCGGGGGATGGTAGTTGTCCTGCCGCGCCACGTGGGGCTGCTGCACCATCTTGCGGCCTGAAAAGAGCATGTAACCGGCCTGCCCGAGCTTCCTGCGCGAGAATTTCTCGTCGATTACCCCCTGCGCCATGCCGAAGAAGCGCGCCGCCCACTCGCTGCGCGTGCGCTCGAAGACCTTCACGCAGGCTACCAGGATTTCGTTGAGCGACCACAACGTCTTCATGTACTGGTACTCGCCGCGGAACCGGAACTCGAGGTCCGTGCCCACCGGCCGCTCAACAGGCCAGGCGTAGTCCCCCTGGTCGACGTTGACCCATTGCGACAGGCCTCCGTATACCCAGTCCCAACCCACTTCGATGTGGCGGCGGATGCGGTCCGCGCCGAGCTCCCACAGCTTGAGGTCGTTGGTGCGTGAGGCTTCGTCCATCACCATCCAGAGCGTTTCGATGGAATGGCCCGGAATACACTTCGTCTCCTCTCCAGGCGGCCTGCTGAAGTCGTGGTTCAGGTTTTCGTTGTTCAGCCCGATGTCGGGATTGTAGTGCCTGTTGATGACCGCGTCGACGGACTGTTGCGCTACCCGCTCGATCTCGGGGTCGCGCCACCGTTTGAGGAACTGGGTGGCGATGTTGAGGTTGACCATCCAGATCCCCTGCGGACGGCAACCCGGCCCCGGCGTGCCGGGCAGGACCACCGTGGGATCCTCGATGTGCCGGTGGAGCTTCCTGATCAGCTCCACCGCCGTGCGGCGGGATTCTTCGTGCTTTGCGGCCCAGGCGTACTCGAGCAGCCCTTCGGCCACGAAATACATGCCGTAGACGTCGCCTTCGAATCCCCGGCGCACCTGCCCGTCGCGCGCCAGCATCTCCGCCCACCAGCCGTCGGCCTGCGGGGCGTGGCGCAGCACGAACCCCCGCGTCCGGGCCGCGATCTCCAGGTGGCGTGGGTTTCTGCCGAAGTTGTTGTACAGGAAGCTGTAGACCCAGATCGCCCGTCCCTGGAACCAGAGCAGCTTGTCGGAGTGCACGACCGTGCCGTCGTAGTCGAGGCCGTGCATGACGCCCCCGAACTCGTGGTCGACGCCGTGCCCGTCCCAAAACGGCAGCACCACCCCGAAGAGCTCGTCATGGTAGCGCTTGCGCAGTTGCGCGAGCGGCAGGCCCGCCAATCTGGCGCCTGCCTCGGCCGCGCCTGCAGCTCCGCCCCAGCTGAGCGGTCCCAGCAACCCTGCCCCCGCAGACCCGATGAATGTGCGGCGTTTCATTTCGGCGCCCCTCCAAAAGCGGCCGACTCTGCTCAATCAAGTGGGTCCGGGCTTCAGCCCGGACGTTTTTTAATCTGATTTATGTGGCGACGGGCGCACGTTATAGCGACCGCAAACAGCGTCCGGGCTGAAGAGGCTGTTCAACGGTTGAACCGCCCGCCCTGCCCGTAAGACAAGTGGGTCCGGGCTTCAGCCCGGACGTTTTTTGATCTGACTTATGCGGCGACGGGCGCACGCTATAGCGACCGCAAACAGCGTCCGGGCTGAAGCCCGGACCCACTTGTATCTTGTCCTCTTCCAGCTATCTGGTCTCCACGTTTCCCTTTGCGTCGACGGCTGCAATCCACTGGTCTTTCGCAATCTGGTGGAGATCCACGTGGTGCATGGCGTCGGCGTTCCAGCCCTTCGATGTGGCGCGGACCAGCGGCGCAGCCAGCATCTGTTCCCTGTATTTGGTGGTGCTTATCTCGCCCACTCGGAAAGCAAAGGCCTGGTTGCCGTACGTGGGGTAGCAGTCCTGGCCGATCCGGTAGAGGACCCCGTCGATGACGACGGGTCTCCCCGCCGGTCGCGCGGTGTTCAGGTCTTTGACGACGGGGCTGAGCGGGTGCTCTCTCCACTTGCCTTTCAAGTCTTCCGCGAAAAACAGGCGCAATGTGTCGTTCCCGAGGCCTCCCGCGAACATCCACCAGAGGTCGGCGTACCGGACGACGGAGGGGCTGATGAAGACGTCGCCGGTGAGCAGGTCTCGTTCGTAGGTCCATTCATTGGGGAACGATCTGGCCCTGTACAGCCGGACGAACTTCTCGGTGTACGACTCCGGTATCATGTAGTAGTCGTTCTGCCATTTGAACACGTACGGGTAGGACAGTACGAAGGGCTCCTTCAAGACTATCCGTTTGTACTCCCACCTGAAGCCGTCTTTGCTTTCGGCCAATCCTATGCCCGATTGTTCTTTGCCCAGATCGTTCTTGGCCGTGAAGAACATGTAGTACTTGGAGCCGGAGATCACCATGAACGGATGGGCGACGATGTTCACCTTCCAGTCGGTGACAGCCGCCGGCGTCAGCACCGGGTTTGCCACGCCAGCCGGCGCTGCAAGCTGAAACGGCGACGTGCCGGTGTAGATCCCTATGGACCAGATGTTCTCTGAGGCCGTCCGGGCTGTTTGGCTGCGGATCGGCGTGCCGGCCCAGGCGCACAGCCCGGCCAGCAAGGCGGAAACGGCAAGGAACCGGATCTTCACGAAGCACCTCCAGTGATATGTCCTCCACCGCCCCGGACCCGAAGACTGCAAAGCCTCCTTAAAAGAGGTTCGGGAGGTATTCCAGCTCATCGGAGAACGGCTTTGCGGCCCCCGAAGCGACCTCGTAGGCTGCCTCGTGACTTGCGATGGCCGCCGAGCCCAGCTCTTCGTAGGGACGGTTGCACACGTCGAGGAAGCCGATGTTGTAGTTCTCCCCGTCGAAGCGGCCCAGGGCGGACTCGTCGTAGAGCGTGAACCAGTGAGCCCCCACGCACACGGGATTCGCCGCGGCGTCCTCGAGATACACGCGGTACGCTTTCCCCCGATCCACCTGGTTCTTGAGATGCCCGATTCCCGAGGAGGGCAACCCCACGTCCAATGCGCCGAAGTGCCACTCGCCGATCATTATGGGCATTTTCAGCATCGCGTGGATTTCTTCGGTCTGGGCCCGCGGCACCTTCTTCTGATAACAGTTTATGCTGAAGACGTCAAAAGAGCGCATCCCCTCGACGGCCCAACGGGGCGGCACGCCCGCCCAGCGCATCCCGAGGTTGAGGTGGGCGGGATCGATCTTCCTGCAGGCCTCCGACAGGGCACGGAAGTAGGTATCCGCCATCCTCACGCTGAATTCCTGCAGGTCCGCCCTGGCTCCAGGCGTGAAGATGCCCTCCCATCGTCCCGACGCGACCCGCTGGAAGCTCGTCCTGACGCCCCATGCCGCCGACAGCTTCGCGGCGTCGCCGTGCTTCTTGCGCAACCAGTCCGCGAGTACCTTGCGGGCCGGGCAGTCCGGGGTGTTGTAGAGCATGCCCGCGGCCGGCAATTCCGAGGAGAAACCCCATTCGGGCTCGTTCATCAGGAAGTAACCGACAAATGCGGGGTCGTCCTTCGTGTCGGCAAGCTGGCCGGCATATTCCGCCACGTCCCGCGCGAAGGCGGGATGAAAAACATCGGGAAAATCCCGATACACGTATGGCACCCTCGTTCCGCGAAAATCCAGCGGGCGGACGTAAGGGAAGCGGGCGTCGCGCGCAAAGTTCCACTCCGACCAGTTCCCGACCGTGTTGAAGCGCAGCCGTTTCATCTGCGCCAACGCAATCCGGGCCCACTTGTCCCTCCAGCCCAAGGCGCCGAAAGCCCGGATGAAATTGGCCGCCAGGTAGTTGACGGACTTCTCGTTCCTGCGCCCCTCCCCGCGAAGCGGGCCGAAAATGTCGGCAAATTCAGCTCGGCCTTCCGGGAGCCAGGCCAGGGCCGTTTCCAGGCCCGCGTAGCTGGCCGCGGTATCGACCCGGACGCAGTCCAGGCCCGCGGACCAGAAGGCATAGCCGTCCGGATCGACGAGCCACCAGCGCCGCCCGTCGTTGTGCGTGCGGAAGAAGCCTGCGCCGTCGGTAAGCTTGCGCGCCTGCCATCCGCCCCACCGCGTGAACGAGGCGGGCCAGGCCAGCGTGGGCGCTTCCTCCAGTTGCGATTGAAGCCGCCCTTTCAGGGCGTTGATCGTGCGCGTCTTCCCAGGCCATTCGTGCAGCGTGCTCTGACCCAGCTCATCCAGGAGCACCCCCCTGGTGAGAACCGGTTTATCGATCCGCGGCGCTTCTGTCTCGACGGCGGCAAACGGTGTCATACACCAGCGCGCCGCCTTGGGCCCTTTGCGCTGGACCACGAACTTCATGCGGTCCACCTTGGAGAGCTCGATGCGGTCTCCGCCGCAGCGCGGCTTCAGGAACGCACCTTCGCGTTCGATGCCCCAACGATTCTGGTCGACGAGGCTCAGCGGCATCCGCACCCGGAACGAACACTGATTCAGGCCGCCAAACTGGAATGTGAACCTGCGGCCATCGTCCCCTTCCTGGAGCCAGAGCTGAAACATGACCATGCTGTTGCCGTCGAGGAGCATGTCTGCGGTGAGATACTTCGAACGGGCCAACGCGCCGCGATCGAACCGGCATTGAAAGCCGTCGCCGGCGGACTGTGCCGTGAACCAGACGGCACCTTCCAGCGGAGCGCCGCCCGCCTCCCTGGTGATGCCGCCGATCATGGATTGGGGATCCAGACGAATGCCGCCAGGCGACGGCGGCCGCGAGCGCGCGGCCAGCGCGGCCCCCGCGGAGATCGCGGTCACCCAGAGAAACTCCCGTCGATCGAGCCGGCAAAACGAGTGTTTTGAGCGCATCGCGTCCTCCCGCGGCCCCCATCATAATGCCGGAGTCAAGCGCCGGCGGTCTTTGATCTGCGTTGATCCGCGTCCATCCGCGTCCGAAAACGTCATCGTATTCATGTAATTGCTGGTGTAAGGTGGTTACGATGAGCTGGTCCGCCTCTCCACCCAGGGGTTTTCTGTTTCTGGTGCTTTTGCTGCTGCCTTGCTGCTTCGCCTTGACGCAGAAAAAGGAAAACCAGGAACCCGATTTCAAAGTCCCGGTCGACGTCATCGTCGTCAGTGCCGTTGTCACGGATCGGGAGGGCGAGCCTGTGCTGGGCCTGGCGGTCGACGATTTCAAAGTATTCGAGGACGGCAAGCCGCAACCGATCCACACGTTTGCCCTCGAGTCCTACAAAGCGACACAGTCGATCGATCGAAACGGCCAGAAGGCGCCCGTCGCCGCCGACAGGGAAGAAGCTTCGGAGCCGGCCCAGCCGCGGCTCTTCTCCATCGTGATCGACGACCTTTCCACGGAACGGGAGCTCTACTACCCGATCACCGAGGCGGTGCAGAAGTTCGTCGACGAGGACCTGCTGCCGGGCGACCAGGTTGCGATCCTCTCCGCGTCCGGGCGCATCCAGCATCCTTTCACAACCGACAGGCAGCTGCTCCGGGCGGAACTCGGGGAACTCAACAAGAAGCTCAACATGAGCTCTGTCACCAGGTCGACCTGTCCCATCCTTACGGATCTGCAGGCGCAGAGGATCGCCACCGGCCGGGCGGATCCGGACTCGCTTACCGTGGCGAAGGAGGAAGCAAAACGCTGCATGGGCGCGCTCGCCGATGCCGCCACCGACCCGGAAAGCGGCAGCCAACTGAAGTTGGGTCTGGCCCTGGATTCCTTCGTCCGCGGGGCGGCCGTAGGACAATACTATGAGATGCAGGACCGCAACCGCTCCCTGCTTCTCAACCTCCGGCAATACGTCCGGTCCCTGAGGCACTTCGAAGCGAGGAAGAACGTCGTCCTTTTCTCGGACGGGTTCCTCTTTGAAGAGCTCACTTACGAACTGCAGGACGTCGTCGACCAGGCCCTTAGGGCCGGGGTCGTCCTCAACACGGTGGATGCCCGCGGCCTTTACGTCGACATGTTCAAAGCGAGCGACAATCTGAGCAACGTTCCGTGGGAGCTGCTCATCGCCAAAGACCGGTTGCGCTCGGCCGACACCCGGGAGGCTGCGCAACCCCTCAACATGCTGGCGCACGACACGGGCGGGATCTTCCACGAAAACAGCAACGACCTGCGCGCCGGGCTGCAGAAGGTCTCGGAGCGGCAGACCCACTTCTACGTCCTGACCTACGCGGCCCCCTCGTCGAGGGCCGACGGCCGCTACCACAAGATCAAGCTCGAGGTCGCGCGCCCCGGACTGAAGCTCTCGTATCGCCAGGGGTATTACGCCCCGAAGGAGCAGCTGACCTTCGAGAAGCGGAGAAAAGAAGACATTCTCGAGGCCCTCCACGCCCCCGGAAACGCCAACGAGATACCGATCCGTACCGGCTATGCATCCTACAAGGTCGATGATGTGCGTTACGAGGTCGAACTCGTGACCCAGGTCGACATCCGGCGCATGAAGTTCGTCGAGGAGGATTCGAGGCGCCGGAACCTGATCAGCGTCGTGGTTGTCGCCTTCGATGAATACGATCGCTATGTCGACGGCCTACAGAAGGATGTCACCTTCAACCTCACGCCCTCAGGCTACTCCGAGATCCTCGGCCGCGGCTTCGCGTCCAAGGTTGTGTTTCGGGTGCCTCCCGGCAGATACAAGATCAAGACCGTCGTTCGGGAAAGCGGGGACAGCAAGATAGGATCGCTGACCAAGGGCATCGAGGTCCCGTAGGACGAGGCAGTCAGGAGTTGGCAGGAGGTCTTATGTCGAACTCAACAATCCGGTTTTGGTTTGCCCGGCCTTTCTGGTGTGTGCTGACGGTTCTCGGGGTCGTTCTGTGCTCGTCGTGGACTCCCGGGGCATCCTCGCAGGGCGCACCCGCGCAGTCCGATCGCGTCAGCCTTCGGGTCGATGTGGAGCTGATCACGGTCGAGGTCATTGTCCTCGACAAAAAGGGACGCCCCATACCGAACCTCAAGCAGGAGGATTTCCAGCTCTTCGAGGACGGAAAGCGGCAGGAGATCGTCACCTTCGCCGAAATCTCCGACGAGCAGAACCGGGAGGTTCCCACCAGCCTCGCGGACCTCGACGAGGGGGGGCCAAACCGGGGCAAGGTGGTGCTGATTCTCTTCGACGACAGCCACATCACCAACGCGCAGCTCTATAACTCGAGGGAATCGGCCGAGAAGTACGTGAAAGAACAGATGCGGCCGAGGGACCTGTTCGCCGTCGCTTCTTACGGCATGTCCCTGAAGCTACTACAGAACTTCACGCACGACGCCGCCAAGGTGACGGAGGCCATTCGTCGGCCGACCACCTCCTTCGCCAACCAGGCTGCCGAAATGCGGGGTGGCGGTGCGATGATGCCCGGCCAGGAGTCGATGGGCCGAGGGTCGATGGACCGGGGATCCATGAACCGGTCGAGACCCGACGTGTCGAGCCCGGAGATCCGGATGCGGGTCATGTCGTTTTTCCGGGCGCTCAACGTCCTCAGTTCCGCGGTCTCCCCGGTAAGAGGCCGGAAAGCCGTCATCATCTTCTCCGAGGACTTCTCGGCAAGCTCCGAGATCCAGACCGAGTTGATGAACACGATAAACTCCGCGAAAAAGGCAAATGTTTCCTTCTACACCGTCGACGTGAGAGGGCTCAATACCGGTCCGTCGGTCGGTATTCCCGACCAACGCGGCCGGTCCGGCGCCGACGCGTTGCGGACCGCGTTCTCCCCGGCGCGCTCCATCTTTAGTCGGCTCGGGTCCGGCATGGTCCTGCCGGGTGCGGGAACCGGGAGCCTCGCGGCATTCTCGTTCGGCCAGCAGGGAGGCGGCCAGACCGGAGGATCGGGCGGGTCCGGAGGGTCTGGCGGGTCCGGTGGATCTGGCGGGTCCGGTGGATCGGGGGGCTCCGGAGGCTCCGGGACGGGCGGGAGCGGCAGCGGCGGCACAACCCCTGGCGGGGGGTCCACGGGAGCGAATCCGGGCGGAAACGCCGGGAACAATCCCGGTACCAACACGAACCCCGTGTCGCCCAACTTCAACCCGAACAATGGCGGCCGGGACTTCAATCGGGAGCAGCAGGACTTCGCCCGATTCTCGCAGCAGACCATCGACAACATGTTGAGGAGCCTGGCGGGCCAGACCGGCGGGGTGGCGATATACAACACCAGCGATTTCAACGGGCGGCTCAACGAGGTCACCCGGGAGCTGAACAACTACTACGTTCTCGGATTTCAGTCGAGCAACCCGAAGCGGGACGGCGCGTTCCGCAAGCTCAAGGTCAAAACCGAGGTGAAAGCGGAAGTGCGGCACCGGGACGGTTACGTCGACCCGCGTCCCCTTGACGTGCTCGCCGGGTCCAAAGGGGAAAAGTCGATGCTGAGCGCGATTGCGTCGCCTGCCCTCGCCGTCACGCTTCCGGTAACATTCAGCGCCGCCTACTTCTATGACTCGCCGGCATTGGCCCGGATACCGGTTACCGCCAGGATCGCCACCTCGGCCCTCGAGCTCAAGAAAAAGGGAGGGCAGCTCGTGGGCGATCTCAACGTGATGGGCGTCGCCTACGGCGAGGACGGCGGCATCTCGGCCCGCTTCAGCGAGACGCTGCACGTAGCCATAGACAAGGACAACGAGCCCGCCTTCCGTCAGAGACCCCTCGATTACCGAAACTACTTCAAGCTGCGGCCGGGAAAGTACCAGCTCAAGATCGCGACCGCGGACGAGAAGGGTAAGGTCGGTTCGGCGGAGCAGGCGCTCGTCGTCCCACCCTCGAACCCGGGCGAATTGGCGGCGAGCAGCCTGGTGCTTGTGCAGCAGGTCGCGCAACTTCCGGCACTGATCCAGGATCTGCAGGTCAAACTGCTGGATGACAGCGATCCCCTGATCTACAAAGGGGTGCAGATCACCCCCGCGGCGGAGAGCCAGGTGCCCGTGGGGAGTCCCATCAACATCGTCTTCAAGCTCTACAACCTGAGCGACAACGCGCAGGAACGGAAGCTGACGGCCGAGGCCCGCCTGACCGATGAGAAGGGCTCAATCCACACCCTGCCGCCGATACCTCTGGAACCTTACCTGTATCCGACCGGGAAAACCGAGGCCATGGTCGGCCTCCGCCTGACCTTCGCGGAGGCGCTTGCCGGAACATACAAACTGGAGATCGCGACTTCAGAGGGCACGTCCAGCCGCTCCATCTCCCTCCACACCACCCTCCTGTACAAATAGGGGACGGACCAGGAGAAGCGCTTTATTGTCAATTGTTTATAGATAATTCAGGCTCCAAATTGGCCCTTATTTGAGGTTTTTGGGCCTGTTTTTCTCAATTAAGCCACCAGGCAGTGGCACCGGCGGTGATTCGTTGCCTTATCTTAAAAAAAGAGGCCCAAAAATCCGAAATAAGGCTCTCTTTTCGCAGGAATATTCTCGTAAAGAGTTACAATAGTTAGCTTTGTTTAGGTCCGTCCCCTTTTTGAGATTTTCTGGGGTGTTTTTTGTCAATTAAGGTGCTGGGATTTGGCGAAGGTCGGTGACGTGGTGCTTATTTCAAGAAAATGAGGCCGAAAATTCAAAATAAGGCACTATTTTGGCCCAAAAAAAGTCGTAAGCTATTGAAAGCTATATGTTTGCTTTGGTCCGTCCCCATGGCGTTGGGGCAGCAGGCGGATCAGGGCAGTTTTGGGTCTAAGTTTTTCGATCAGCTGCAGGCCATTTTCGGCCGGTTCCAGAATTCCGAACTCGACCGGGTCTTCGCACAGTCCAGGCCGATTCAGTGCTCCGAACTCGTCGCAGGCAAGGGAGAGTGGCGCCCGGTTGCCTTCTTCAATGAAAACCGCAAACTGGGGGACTGGTGCAAGGAGAGCCTGGAGGAAGTGAAAGCCGACCTGGCCGTGTACACCTTCAAGGGGGAGTGCAGCGGGGAGCAGGGGACCGTGCAACTGAGCACGGAGTTCCCGACCACCGCAGGAATTGAGGAATACAACCAGCAGAGAATCGACCTCGGCAAGGTCGACGTCACCGTTAACGACCCGGTCCCGGTCGTTTTCAACTCCAGGACATCAACCTACACGTTCAATCTCCCCTACCTCTTTAAGTCCGGCCAAGAGGGGAGCATGAATCTCTACAGCTTCGCTGCGCCGGATAGAAACGCGGCCTATGCCAGAGAGGTGACAAGCCGGTGGGAATGCAAGGCAGTCTCCTCGAGCGACGTGACCTATCGATTTCTGATCTGCCGGGCCAACACGGTCCCGCGCAGCACTATCCGGAAGAACGAACGGTGGGAGCCATCCTTCGGGGCATCCGCCTATTTCATCCTCTCCGACGGCACGGAGGCTCAGACGAGCGTGAAACTGTCGTTTGAAGACGCCGACACCCCGAAATGAAGTAATCCTCGCATCACCCTGGCCGAAAAAAAACGCAAGAGCCTTGCCTGCGCGCGTCTCTCTACTGAAACAGCTGATCCCTGAAACAGGAGGTAGAAAATGAGAGTCGCCCTGATCCTCGGAATGTCTCTGTTGACGATTGGCTATGTGGCCGCGCACGGCCCTCAGCCCGGGGTGGAGGTCCTGGTCGATGGTAACCCGGTGCCGAATTATTTCCACCGGGGCACAACCTACCTGGAAGCCGCAAAAGGAAAGGAATACGCGATACGCATCACGAATCCGATCGGAACCCGGGTCGCCGTGGCCCTCTCGGTGGACGGATTGAACACGATCGATGCGCGTCACACCGAGGCCCGGCTGGGCCGCAAGTGGGTCCTGGCGCCTTACGAATCCATCGTTATCAGCGGGTGGCAGACAAACGCAAAGCAGGCCAGGCGTTTCTTCTTCACGAACGAGGAGCGGTCCTACGGCGCGTGGCTGGGTCAGACGGAGGATCTCGGGGTCATCAGCGCGGCCTTTTTCCGTGAAAGAACCCAGCGGTTCTATGCCCAGGATGGTTCCCTCTCGGCGCCGGAAGAACCGGCGCGGAAGGATTCCGGGACCGCCGCCCCCGCGCGGGCCAAACAGAACGAGTCCGGCGTTGCCGCACCGGCGGACGAGGCCGGTTACGCCGCTACCGGGATCGGGCAACGCGTGGACCATGAGGTCCGGCAGGTCCACATGGACCTCGAGGACAAGCCCTTTGCCCTGGTCAATCTCCGCTACGAGTTCAGGCCTGCTCTGGTCAGGCTCGGCGTTGTTCCGCCGCCGAGCATCGATGATCCGCTGGCTCGTCGTGAAAGGGCCAAAGGATTTCGCGGGACCGGCTTCTGTCCTGAACCGTAATTGGTCGTTTCCGGGCGGCTTCTCCCGAATCCGGGCCTGAGATCGACGGCTAGATGCTGGACGCGTCTACGGCCCTCTATCTTCTCGCCCTCTGGTTCCGGTTTCGAGGATGGCTCCTCGGCCCTGGAACGCGCAGCCCAGCAGGGGGGCGTCCTCGCCGAGAGTGCTGCGGACGATGCGCACGCCCGAGCTGACGGAGTGAAACGAGTAGCGGGGCAGGATGCGGCGGGCCGGCTCGAGCAGCAGGTCGCCGGCCTTCGCCACGCTTCCGCCGACGACGTAGAGGTCGATGTTGAGGATCATCGCCATGGTCGCGACGGCCAGGCCCAGCGCTTCCCCGGCTTCCCGCAGCACCTGCCGGGCGCGCTCGTCGCCTTCCCGTGCCAGCTGCGTGATGTGTTCGCCCGACAACGCCCGGCCGGTTTCCCGGTAGCGCCGCTCCAGTCCCGGCCCGCCCAGGTACGTCTCAACGCAGCCCCGGGAACCGCAGGGGCAGGGTGCGCCGGAGCGATCGAGCGTGATGTGGCCGACTTCCCCGGCGAGGTCCCGCACCCCGCGAAAGACCTGCCCATCGACCACGATGGCCGCGCCGACGCCGGTCCCCGCGACGATGTAGACCAGCGCGGGAGCGCCGTGCCCGGCCCCGTAGTAGAATTCCCCCAGGGCCGCCGATTTTGCGTCGTGGTCGAGGCTGACGGGCAGGCGGAGGCGGTCGGCCAGCATCTGGCGCAGCGGGGTGTTGTGCAGCCCCTGGAGTTCGTGGGGTTCCAGCACCGTGCCCGCGGCGTGATCGACGGGCCCGGGCGCGCATATGCCGAGCGCGCTGACCCGCTCGCCGCCGGGAAGTTCCGTCTCGAGCTCCGCCACGCAGAGGGCGATCCGTTCAACCACGGACTCCGCGCCCAGGTGCGCGTCGGTGGAGAGGCGCCGCCGCGCCACGATGCGGTTTTCCGGATCGATCAGCCCGAGCGCAGTCTTGGTGCGCCCCAGGTCGACGCCGACGACCCAGCTGCTCATAGAGTTCCCCATCCCCGGCCGGCAGCGTCAGCGCGCGAAGGCGTCGGCGCCGAGCCGGGCGAGGACCATGTCCTCCCTCTCGGGGAGCCCGCTCACCCCGACGGCGCCGATCACCTGGCCCTCGAAAACGATCGGGACGCCGCCGCCCCATGCGGTGTAGCGCAGGTCGCCGTAGTTGGTCATCGGGTACCTGTCCGCGCGCCACGTGTCGCCGATTGCCGCCGTCTCCTTCTGTTCGCGCGCGGCCGTGAACGCCTTGTTGATCGCGACCGTGATCGACGGCAGGCGGCACCCGTCGGTGCGCAGGAACGCGAGCAGTTCGCCCTGGGCGTCGGCCACGGCGATCGCCGCGCCCTTGCCGGCCCGCTCGAGCTCGTCCCGGATGGCCTCGACGATGCGCTGCGCGTCGCTGTGGGAAAGATGATTGCGCTGGTACATGCTCACCCCCTCGGTTGACTTGCCTTGCGGATCCGCCTGCGGCCCCATGGCAGGGCTTTTCCGGGGAAGAACGACCCGCTCAGGCGCCTCGCACCTCCGCGACCCGCACCCAGCGCCGCTCGCCGGAGGAACGCTGGGCGGCCTCCATGATCTCCTGCACCCGCAGCCCGTCCAGAAACCCGGGGGACGCGGGCCCGTCTTCGGCGACGGCCTTCAGAGAACGAATGTTGCGCCTCGACGAACGTACCGACGAATCCCGGCGCCATGGTCCAGTCGGGGACCTTCTGGCCCGCGTAGCGCCCGACGGTCTGCACCTTGCGGAAGCCGCTCAAGCCGCCCAGCGGCTGGTCGGGGTCGCGCGTGTCGAAAACGTGCAGCCAGCTCGGCTCGTCCGCCCTGAAGCGCAGCGCCCCCTTTTCGCCGTAGATCTCGACCGCGAGGTCGTTCGTGGCGCCGGTCCCCATGCGCGACACCTCCACGCTCCCGAGCGCGCCGCTCGCCATCCTCAGCTGCAGGATCGCCAGGTCGTCCACGTCCACCTCGCCGACGTCGTGTGCGCCCGCCTGCACCGGCCGCTGCTTGATCAGCGTCTCCATCGTCGCCAGCACCGCGTCGAAATCGCCGAGCAGGCAGTACAGGAGGTCGAGCACGTGCGAACCGAGGTCGAACAGCGCCCCGCCGCCGGCGCCTTCCTTGCGCAGCCGCCAGGAGAGCGGCTTGTCGGGCTTTATGTAACTCGAACGGTAGAAGCACGCCCGAAACGAAAACACGCGGCCAAGGAAGCCCTCGGAGACGAGCTGCCGGGCGCGGGTGATCGCCGGGAAGAAACGGAAGTTGAAGCCGAGCTGCGCCTTCACCCCGGCCTGTTCCACGGCGCGGACGATCTCGCGGCCCTCGGCGACGGTCAGGGCGAGCGGCTTCTCGCAGTAGATGTGCTTGCCCGCCGCGGCCGCGGCGGCGATCGCCTCCGCGTGCAGGGCGTTCGGCAGGCAGATGTCGACGACGTCGACATCGTTGCGGGCGAGCAGGTCGCGGTAGTCGGCGGCCCCGACGGGGCAGCCGGCTTCGCGCGCGGCCAGTGCGGCGGCCTCGGGGCGGCGCCTGGACACGCCGACGAGCCTCACGAGGTCGGAAGGGAACCCGTAGTGAAAGGGGATGGCGCGGTAGGCGAGCGCGTGCACGCGGCCCACACCGCCGTAGCCCACGATCGCGACGCCGAGCTTCCTCATGGCCGGTTCCCCTGGGGCTTGAGTCCGCGCTCGTCGCGCCAGCGCTCGCTCGCCTCGTCCATTACCCCCCGGAGCTTTTTCACGGCGGCCTGGATGTCCCCCGTGCCGGGGACGAGCTTTCCTTCCGGACCCTTCAGCAGCGGCGACGAGAACTCGCCGACGGTCATGCCCGCCTCGATGAATTCGGCGACGTTGCCCGCGTTGAGGCCGCCGTCTTCCATCAACTCGATCCGGCCCTCCATGCCGGCTGCCGCGATCATTTCGTGGAGCCGGCGGACGCTGGCGAGGACGATCGGGTCGATCGTGTGGGGGCTTTTCCCCGCCTGCGGCTTTACCCAGAACGGGGCGCGGCTTTCGTACTCGATGATGTCCACGTAGGGATGGATGTACTGCTCGAAAAAAACCACCGGGCAACCCTGCCAGGCCCAAACCCCGACCTTCAGCTCGAGCTTCTCCTTGACGTACGTGATGTTCTGCATCAGGGTCTCGCCGGTGGTCTCGATCGGCAGGCTGATCAGGTCGACCCCCAGGTCGGCGAGCTGATTGAAGACGTCGAAGCTGGGACGGACCATCTGGAGCTGCGCCTCGATCTCGAGCGACGTGCTCTTGCGCACCCCTTCGAGGATGTCGAAACCGCCGCGCGGCATGCCGAAGTCCATGTACTTGCCGTCCCGGACCTCGACGTGGAGCCAGTCGACGCCGGCCTCCTCCAGGTCGCGCACCTGCGCCCCCAGCACCGAGTAATCGGCCCAGAACAGCCCCGCCGCGATCTTCGCCCGCCGCCCAATCTTCCCTATCGTGTCGCTCACGCCGCCAATTACAGCCCCCCCCTCCCCCCCTGTCAAGCAGTAATGGGGACGGACCAGGACAACCCACGCTTTTGCAGTGAATTGTAGGGAATTTCGACCCTAAAAACGGGCTTATTTCACGTTTTTGGGCCTGTTTTCTGCAAATAAGCGGTAAGACGCGTTCCGCCTCGGACGGGGCAGATTCGGGAGGGTCGGTGCAGATGTCGCGCGGGACGAACGACCGGATCGCGAAGCCGCGTCAGCCTGACAGGAGTAAGATGAATCCCGGTACCTGTCTACTCTATCCAATCGGCCAAGGCCATCCGGTCTTCGGATTGCAGCTCACCAGGACAGCGTTGGAGCCGCTGCTTCTGAAGACACTCAGCGCGCACCGGAATCCAGGCGATGGCGCGGCTTTGGCGGGCCGCACGGCGCAGGTATGCGGAGCGCCTCACACAAAATGGGAAATTGCCGGAGTGGTAATATTCCCGGAGATCTGCAGCACAGATGGAGGTCTGGTATGGGTGGAACATATCGCATGTCGATTGCCGTTGCCGTCTTGATCCTCACGATAGCGCCTTCGACCAGGTCACGAACCGCGGAAGCTCCGTATCACTTCCTTGCCAAGATCGACGTCGGCGGCGAAGGGGGGTGGGATTACGCTTCGGTTGATGCGGCCGCGCGCAGGCTCTATGTCACGCATGCGACCAAGGTCGTTGTGATCGACCTCGACAGTCACAGGGTGATCGGCGAGGTGGTCGACACTCCCGGGGTCCACGGTTTTGCGCTGGCGCCGGACCTCGGGCTGGGGTTTGCGAGCAACGGCCGGGAGAACAAGGCCAGCATCGTGGATCTAAAGACGCTCGCGACCCGGATGAAGGTCGACACGGGGGCGAACCCCGACGCGATTCTGTACGTCCCCGGCGTGCAGGAGGTGTACACGTTCAACGGGACCGGCAAGTCCGCGACGGTATTCGAGGCAAAATCGGGCCAAGTGATCGCCACGATTCCTCTGCCGGGGAAGCCTGAATTTGCCCAGTTGGACGTGAAGGCCGGGCGGATCTACAACAACATCGAGGACACGAACGAAGTCGTGGCGATCGACATCCGAAAGCACGAGGTGGTCGCCAGATGGCCGATCGCGCCGGGCGAAGGCGCATCCGGCATGGCCATCGACCTCGCCAATCACCGGCTGTTCCTCGGGGCCGACAAGCTCATGGTCGTGCTGGACAGCACATCGGGCAGGGTCGTCACCACGGTTCCCATCGGTCCCGGCGTCGATGCCAATGCCTATGACCCCGCGACCAGGCTGGTCTTCGCCTCCTGCGGCGGCGACGGCACCGTGACCGTCGCTCGCGAGGACGGCCCGGACAAGCTGACGGTCGTCCAGGTGCTTCAGACCGCGAGGGGCGCCCGCACCATGACGCTCGACCCCAAAACGCACAATATCTACCTTGCGGCGGTCGACTACGAAGCTCCCGCCGCGCCGGCGGCCCAGCCCGCTCCAGGTCAGAGGCCCCGGCCGAAGCCGGTGCCGAATTCCTTCAAGGTCCTCGTCTATGGAACCGAGGCGCAGTAAGAGAGACCGGGGGAAGTACTCGAAGCGGAGTCCCTGCCTTTCTTGAAGAGGTCAGGATGAACGGATTCCAGCGAATCCGGGCTGCACTGCGCGGTGAGGCGCCGGACTGCACGCCTGTGATGCTGCACAGCTTCATGCTTGCCGCCGCGGAATCCGGCATTCCGATGTGGCGCTATCGACGGGACCCGGCGGAGATCGTCCGCTGCCTGATCGAATTTGTGGAGCGGTACGGCACCGACGGGGTATTGCTCGACATCGACACCGCAACGCTCGCGGGCGCACTCGGGATCCCGGTCGAGTACCCCGACGACCAGCCGGCTGTCTGCCGGCGGCCGAAACTGGCCGATGTGTCCGAGGTCGACCGGTTGGAACCGGTCGATGTCCTCGCCTTTCCGGGCGTGCAGGTGTGGCTCGAGGCGGCGAGGCTGTTGAGCCGCTACTTTCGGGGCGAAATATACGTGCGCGCGAACTGCGACCAGTGCCCGTTCTCTCTTGCCTCCATGATGTGCGGCTCGGAACCCTGGATGCTTGCGTTGGTCGACCCGTCCAGGCACGTGCACGTGCGCCGCCTGCTCGCGTACTGCACTCGGGCAACGGTCCAGTTTGTCCGGCTCATGTCCCAAACGGGTGCCGACATGCTCTCCAACGGCGATAGCCCCGCGGGCCCCGAACTGATCTCTCCGCGATTGTACCGGGAATTCGCGCTGCCGTACGAAACGCAGGTCGCAGCCGCGGCCCACGAGACGGGGCTGCCGTACGCCCTTCACATATGCGGATCGACCGAGCAGATCCTGCAGGACATGGTCTCGACCGGCGCCGAGGCGCTCGAACTGGATTACCGGACCGACTGCCGCATGGCCTGCTCCCTTCTGAAGGGAAGGGCTGCCTTCATCGGGAACATCGACCCCACGGGCGTCCTGGCCTTGGGTGATCCGCGGCTGGTCGAGGCGAAGACGCGCGAGCTGGTTGCTGCCTTCGAAGGCAATCCCCGCTTCATCCTGAACGCGGGCTGCGCAATCCCCCCCTCGACTCCACCCGCCAATGTGCGGGCCCTGATCCGGGGACGGACCTAGAAAAGAAGGACGCAGATGAACGCGGAGAAACGCGGATCAGCACTGACGATTCGCTCTGCCAGCGTTTGTCCGCGTCCCACTACGCTTGCGGTTGATTGGGAACGTCATCAGGCTCTAGTATGAGCCGGGATCAAACACGTATTGAGGAGGGGCGTATGACGGGCCTTGATTTGACCGGTGAACACCTCCAGGTGACGCGGCGCCATTTTTTCCAGCTTGGGGGCGCAGCAGTGGCAGCCTGGAACGTCTCCGGGCTCGCCGCCGGCCAAGCCGCCATTGATCCTCAACTGGAGGAGGCCGTTGCCAAACTGCAGTACCTGACTCCGCCCGACCGGGTTGGCACCATCCTGGACAAAGGGAAGGCAGGCGTGGCGAAACTTCCGCCGGAGAGGCTTCATGAAATCGGGCTGGTCCCGGAAACCTGGTCACTTGACGTCGTCGGCGACCCCACGAGCAACTGCGTCGTGGAGCAGCCCCTCTCGCGTGCACTCGGCAACGCCCTGGACTGGAAGGGCCTGATGAGGTTGGCCGATAAGCATGCGACCCGCTTCATGCAGGTCTGCTCGTGCACAAACGGCGCCGATCCTTTTCACATGAGCCTTTGGGAAGGGGTCCCGCTCCGTGAAGTCATCTGGCTAGTCCGTCCCAAAGACAATGTCCGACGGGTCTATTATCAAAGCTATCACCCCGAGAACCTGCCCCCGTTTCAAAGCTCTCTGCCGCTGGGTCAGATTCTGGAAAACCCGCCAGGGCAGATGCCGGTCATTCTTGCCTACAAGCGGAATGAGCAGGTTATCCCCGCCTCTCATGGCGGCCCCGTTCGGATGATCGTTCCGGGTGCGTACGGCAGCAAGTGCATTAAATGGGTTCAGCGCGTTGTCCTGACCAACGAATTCAAGGCGAACGATTCAGACGCGGATCTGAACAACGACCCGGAAAACGCGCTGAAGACAAGGGCCAGGTTTGTCAATGCTCCGAAGGAGGCCGCGTCCGGAACGCCCTTTGCCTTGACCGGCATGGCGCAGGTCGGCGTTTCGGGTCTCAGCAAGGTTCAGTTCTGCGTGCATTCTCAGCAGGGCCCATGGCCGGCCGATGACCCGTATCGCGCCAAGGCGGACTGGAAGGACTGCACCATCCTGCCGCCCCCCAACAACTGGGGAGGAGGGCTTCCGCAGGGGAAACTGCCCGCCACAGCCCAGACCGATCCGACGACCGGCAAGCCTTTCCAATGGCCCATGCGGTACGCGATCGTCCACTGGGCGAAATTGGTCGCCGGCCTGGCTCCCGGCACATACGAACTGTGCTGCCGCACGATCGACGATAACGGCATCGCGCAGCCGATGCCCCGTACGTTACCGAGGACAGGCTTCAACGAGATTCAGCGTGCCTCGCTTGTCGTGAAGTGATTGAACCCACTGTAAACCGCCCTCCAGCGCGGTCGTGGGGACGGACCACGGCAAGCCATTATCTCACTATCAATTAGCAGATTTCAGGACCAGGAAACAGGCCTTATTTCGTGTTTTTGGGGGCGGTTTTCTTGAGATAACGGCGGGGGACATGTCTGTCGCGGCCATGCTGATGAGCGGAACGCCGCCGGCAGTGCTGCGCAAAGGCCCGCCCTCGCCGCTCGTGGAAGAGAGCGACGAGGAGAAGAACCCAGCGACAGAGATCTAGCCCAAGGGCGGGCGGCCCGGACCGGGAAACGCCGAATCGGTGATCATTGACTTCGAAGGCGTGCAGAACCGCATCGTGGCCGTTTCCATTCCGTCCGGCGATCACTCGAACCTGCGCGCGGCTGCTTCCGCAACCCTTGCCTTGGTTTTGCTTTTACCTTTTTTTCTTATCTTCCGTTGCTTTTTCTGGCCTATGCTGGGGGACATCAGCCTTCACAATCCTGATATTTGTCATCAAACGGGAGACCGCAATGCAGAGAGAGGACACCAGCAATTCAGAAAGAAACACGACGACGCGCCGACGTTTTCTCACCCAGACCGCGGCAGCACTGGCGGGCGCTTCCACGCTGACGGGTCTCGAGGCGGCGGGGAAGCAGGCGACCAGAGCGGTAGGAAGGGTGTTGGGGGCCAACGACCGCATCAATCTGGCATTTATCGGAAACGGGATGCAGTGGCAGGGGCTGCTTCGGGGGTTCCAGGCACGCAAGGACCGGCAGGGAGACATCGAGTTCGTGGCTTGTTGCGACGTCTGGGAGCCGCGGCTGAAGAATGCCCAGGAAAAGACCAAGGCGGAGAAGACCTATCGCGATTACCGCGAGGTACTGCAGCGGCCGGACATCGACGGCGTCGTGGTGGCCGTGCCCGATCACTGGCACTTTGCGATCGCCAGGGACGCATGCCTGGCAGGCAAGGACGTCTACCTCGAGAAACCCATGGTCCGCACCATCGAGCAGGGCGCCCAGCTCAACGAAATCGTCAACCAGACCAAGCGCATCCTCCAGGTGGGCGGCTCCGGTCCTGCAAGCGGGTTGAACTGGAAGATCAACGAATACATCAAGGCCGGCAGAATGGGCAAGATCCTGTGGGGCCTGATCAGCTACAACCGGAACACGGACGCCGGCATGTGGGATTACCCGATCCCCGGGATCGGTGAAACGCCTTGGCCGGACGCCGATTTCAGCGCCAAGAGCTGCGACTGGAACATGTGGCTCGGTTCGACGCGCAAGCGGTCGCTCAGCGCGGAGCGTTACTTCCGTTGGAGGAAGTACTGGGACTACGCGACCGGCAACGCGGGCGACCTTCTCTACCATCAACTTGGCACCATGTCGACGATGATAGGGTTCGATTTCCCGACTCAGGTCGTGGGCGCAGGCGGCATTTTCATCCAGAAGGACCGCGAGGTCCCCGACACCTACATGACCATGGTCGAGTACCCCGGCGAGTACTGCGTGAACATGATTTCCTGCATGGGGAACGCCGACTCCGTGCCGATCACGGTTTATGGGAACTGGGCCACGTTGCGGCTCGGCGGCCCGGGCGCCGCCGCGGGACAGGGCCAGGGGGCCATGGGAGATCAGGCCCGCGGCGCAGATCAGGCCGGGGCCGGACGATCCGGGGGCGCCCGCCCACGCGCGGTCGCCAGCGTCACCGCGCAACCGCAGTTCCTCAACAAGTTCAAAGAGGCCAACGACGGAAAAACCGAGGTGACCATCGAGGCCCCCGCGCAGAGCGAAAGCCTCGGAGAGAACTGGCTCAACTGCATGCGTTCCCGGCAAAGCCCTGTGTACGACGTGTTGAGGGGCTACCAGGTGCTGGTCGCGATCATGCTGGGCGTGGATTCCTACCGGGAGGGGAAGGCGCTGGCCTTCGACCCCGTCGGCCGCAAGGTGCTGCCCAAGCCGCCGGCCAGGAAGATGTACCCGCCCGCCGAAACATAAGGTCCGCGAGGGAAGACTCACCGCCCCGATGCAGAGGCCGCCGAGATCTGGTTCCTCTCTCGGCGGCCCGTGCGCGACGTTCGGCGCGGTCGTTCTGGACCGGCGCAAGGGCAGGAGCGGCTGGTAAGCCGGCGCCGCCGCGCGGCCGACGACCCACACAACGAGGACGAGGAAAGCAAGGAGCACGACTATGATTGACAGGCAGCGCTTCAGCCTGAACCGGATCATTTCGCCATCGCTGACCTTGGGAGAGTTCCTCGAACTCACGGCCCGCTTGGGTCTGAGCAAGGTGGAGCTCAGGAACGATCTTGATGCCCGCGACCCCGTGGACGACATGAAACCTGCCGCCTTCGCCCGTATGGCGGCGGATCACGGTGTCGGAGTCATTTCCATCAACGCGTTGCAGAAGTTCAACCTCGCGGCAGCTCGGGCCAAGGCCTCCGACGAGCTCAAGAGGCTGCTCGACCTTTCCGCCGCGATCGGCTGCAAGGCCGTGGTTCTGTGCCCGAACAATGATGCGGCGGATGCCCGAAGCCACGCACGGCGGATCGGGGAAACGATCGACGCCCTTGCAGCTTTCGGCCCTCTGTTCCGATCCGCCGGCATCCTCGGGTACGTGGAGCCCCTGGGATTCGCGATCTCCTCGCTCGCTTCCCTCGTCGTTGCACAGGACGCGATCCGGGAATCCGGCCAATCCTGCTTCAAGGTCGTGCACGACACATTTCATCACTTCATCGGGCCTGACGACCAAAGCGTCCTGGGCACGACGTACGGCATCTCCATGACGGGTCTCGTTCACGTCTCGGGCGTCGAGGCGAACATCCCCAGAGACGCCTGCCGGGACGAGCACAGGGTGCTCGTCGGGCCCGCCGATACGATGAAGAGCAAGGAACAGATCCTTCACTTGGAAAAGCTCGGCTATGCCGGCGACTATTCGTTCGAACCCTTCTCGCCCGAAATCCAGAAACTCGGGAAGAGCGAATTGGCCGCTGCCTTGCGGCAGAGCCTCGACTACCTCCTCGCCTGACAGGGCTGCCCTGGGTGGTCAGGGCTCGCGCAAGAATAAATGAAAAACAAATGCCAAACAGAACGCAGATTCCTCGGATCCAACGGATTCACGCGGATCGACCGCGTCCTGTCGCCAGGTCGATCTGTGGGGATCCGCGCGCATCCGCGTCCTGAAAAATACGTTGGCGTGGTCACGCGGATGTACGCAGATCCGCGCCAATCCGTGAACCCGTCAAATCCGCGTTCTGCTCATTCGGCTAATTGATGCCGGGTGCCTTTGCCGCGACGACAGGGATGGCGGTGAACAGGCCACGGTCCTGCAGCAGGGCGACCACGGCGAACGTCCCGCTGCCTTGGGCAATGAGCACCATCGACCCTTTGAACTGCAGGTTGGCATTGTTCAGGTCCTGGTACAGGAATCGTGCGACGTGAGCTCCGGGAGCAAGCGGGTTGAGCAGCGGCGGATTCAGGGTCTGGGACGGGCTTCCGTCGGGATTGACAACGACGATCCTGATGTTGACATTCTGATTCCCGGAATTGGCGATCGCGTAGCCCGTGAAGCGATTGGCAGCGCTGTCGTCGTCAACGGGTATGGTTGCCACGGAGACGGGCTGAGAGGCGAGGACGCCGGCGACCGTGGCCAAACTCGATCCGCTGCTCAGCCGGAAAGTGCCAACCCCGTTGGGCGAGCCGCCCGAGCTCATGATGCTGGCCCAGCCGGCCTTCGTCGAGTCGTTTGGGGTAACCGGATCGGCGGTGATGATCTGGGCACCCCCGGCCGGCACGTTGACAGCGGCGGAGGCCGCCACTGCGGGCTGGTTCTGGACTGACCCGGCGGAAGATAGCGAGGCGTTGAGGGGCCGCCCGTCGTCGGCGACCAGGAAAAGATCACCCGCCAGCGCGTCACTGCCCGTGTTCAGGATAGTGAACGTGGTGTTAAACCCGCCGCCAATGGCAATCTGTGCGAACAGGGCCGTGGTCGTCGCCGCGCCAACCGGACCCGGATCGACGAGGTTCATCCTGATCGTCGGCACCCCCTGACCGGGTGCCGCTGAGGCGGTATTCACTGTCAGGAAGACAAGAAAACAGAATACGGCGACAACGCTCCAGCGCGATTGAATTTGCATAGGGCCCACCCGAGAAGCTGAGAAGTTAACCGGGGACACCCACCAAACCCCGGCCATTTTTTAAATGCTACTACGGCCAAGGCCAGGGTTCAATACCATCACCGCCGGATCATTGGGGCCGAACGTTCGGGCCGGTGGTCAGTTGGCGGCCGGCACGAAGTGAACCGATGCGCTCGCGCAATTCCCTGATCCGATCACGGTAAATCCCGGCAGCGTCCCTCGACTCCAGCGACCGCAATTCCCTTTCGGCCTCTGCGAACCTGTCCAATTCGATCAGCGCATGAGTTGTCAGGAGGGGTGTCTCAAGCAGTGCAGGCGCGAGTGCCCTCAGGCGGTCGAGGGTCGCCAAGCCAGCCGCGGCGTTGCCCCGTTGGATCTGCAGCGTTGCCAGGCTCTGGTAGGCTGGCCAGTAATCCGATCTGTAGGTGACGACCTGTCTGTAATGTGCCTCCGCCTCCTCGAATCTGCCTTGTATTACGAGGACGTTACCCAGGTTCTGATGAGCCTGCCAGAAAGCGGGGTCGAGCTTCAGGGTTCTGATGTAGTAGGAGCGGGCGTCATCGAATCTGCCGGCCGTCTGCTCCATCCAGCCCATGTTGTACAGCGCGCCGACGTGATCCGCCTGCAGTTCCAGAGTTTTCAGGAACTCCGTTTTGGCTGCGTCGCGGTCGACCCCCAATGTGGCCACGGCGAGATTGTAGTGGGCCCTCGGGCTCCAGGGAGCCTTGTCAACGGCGTCCTTCCACAGCCGGATGTCATCCCCCCATATGAAGGTTCGGCGATGGGAAAGCCCGGCATACCCCGCCAGCAAGATTACGACTGCAGCCGCCCACGCCGTGATAAGCGCAGGTCGGCGTGCGGCCCATGGTGCACAAATACGCCATCCGGCCCAGGCGAGCAGGGTGGAACCGGCCATCATCGGGAGATACAGTCGGTGCTCGAACATCAGATCGACGCTGGGAATGAACGAGGACGTCGGCAGCAGCAGTATCAGAAAAGCCGCAGCCAGAAAGGCAGCCAGAGGATCTTTCGACCTGAGCCTGACGATACCCACCACAACCGCCACCAGCAGGAGAGCGCTCGCGACGCCATAGACCGACAGCGGAGGGGCCGGCCGATAGGCGTGGTCGATCGAGAGCCCCCACGGCCAGGCGAGGAACCGCAAATAGAGCGCAAACACCTGGATCTGCGCAAGTACGTAGCTCCAAGCCTTCGTCATCAGTCGAAAGCCCACCGTCGATTCGCCACCCCGGTAGAGAATGAGCAGCATCCATGCCGCGGCGGCAGTTGCTGCAGTGGTGGACAGCACGATCGCGCGGTGCCTGCGGGTGAATGACCCCTGAAATGTCCGCCGACCCGCCAGGGAAGACCAGCCAAACGCGACCGCGACCAGCGGGAGTACAACTGCAGACTCCTTCGAGGCGACGGCCAGCAGGAAACTCACGGCCGCGACCGATACCAGAATCCTGCGCTTCCAGCCTTCGGCCGGCTCGAAGAGGGCCGCTGCGCAGATGAGCGCAAAGAAGCCGGCAAGGAGGACGGATCGCTGATACACGTAGTTCACGGCTTCGGATTGGATTGGGTGGAGGGCGAATATGCCGGCGGCTGCCAGCGACGGCCACCGCCCCGTCGGCTCGGAGGATGCCTGCGGGCGCTTAGCAAAGAGAAGCCGCGCCACCAGGTAAAGCAGAAGCACGTTGACGAGGTGAATTCCCAGGTTTGCGGCGTGGTATCCGGCCGGCTCCGTTCCGCCCAGCCGGTAGTTCCAGTGGAATGTCAAGTAGGTGAACTGGCGAAGTTGCGTTGGGTCGAGATCCTTGATCCAGGCCCGGGGATCGGTCACGCGCGCGCTCTGCAAGAACAGGCTGTCGTCAAAATGAAATGGAGCGGTCAGGGATCCCCAGTACGTCCACGCGGTGATGGCCGCCAGAGCGGCCAGGCCGAAGTAAGAACCGACACTGTTGAGAGTTGCGCGTTTCGACGGTTGCGCGGATGTGCGGGTCAGTAATTGTGAGCGCACCACGTCCCCTTTCCTGCATCAGCTCGGCCCGCACCGCCTCCGATGGGAGCACACCGTAGCGCGGCCGTTCCACCCGTACTTTTCCGACCAAGAGCAGCTGGGGGCTCCACCCCGAGGCCCCGTGCGCTGGTGGGATCGCCTGCTCACGAAGAATCACGCTTGTTGTAGGAAATCGCAGACGGATGGAAAAAACAAGCTGCAATTCTTTGAATCCGGCTCGAGTTTCCGGGGATCCTGCCTTCCGTCTTTCGACCAGACTGCTGTTCGATCGTCTTGGTGCCGTCCTCTTCGGATTTGGGGAATAAGGTGGATACATCGCAAGCGCCGTGGCATCCTTAACGCCTACACCTTTTAAGGAGGTACTTTATGGCGAAGGGATTGATTCAGAAAAAGGCGGTCAAGAAGAAACCAGCCAAGACGGTAAAGCAAAAACGCGCTGCCAAGGTAGCCAAGAAGAAAGGTTAATGCCGGCTGCCTCAAGGACCCGGATAACACGGATGAACGCGGACAGATGACAGATCCGCGTTCAAATCCGCCCGGTGGCCTGCTTGCGTCATTTCCATGGCTCCGGCCTGTTGCAGCCGAAAAAGAAGGCCGGGGCCGGAATTTTGTGATAATCCGCGTTTTTGAGCCGGAAAAGTGCCGGATGGCGCTCTCGATTGGCTGGACCCATGGCTCAGGTCCTGACTGCACTGCATGCGGTGTCTGATCGTTGGGGCCCTATGCAACGGGTGGGATCGATTTTCAGCCAAAGCACTGCGCCCAGGCCGAGGACTGACGCCACGACAATCAGCGGCAGATTGAAACCACCGGAGAGTGCTGCCAGGTAACCAAATGAGATCGAGAGAAGGAATGAACCTAGCTGCGCGGCCGTATTCATGGAGCCCGAGACTGTTCCCGCGTGCTTTCCGCCGACGTCCAGGCAGACCGCCCAGACGGCCGGTTGCTGGAAGGCAATGCCCGCGTAGCTCAATCCCAGCAGCGCCAGGGCCAACAGGTTGTTGGGTGTGAATGCAGCCGCCAACATGAAAAGAGCTGCGGCGGACAGACTCGCCATACCCGTCGCACGCCGGCCCCACTTCAATCCCAGCCTCTTCACCGTCAGGTCGCTCGCATATCCTCCGACAACCGTTGGCCAGGGCACCGAGCACGAAGGGCACTGTGGAAAGCAGGAGTTCGCTCTCCCCGAAGCCCCGGCCTTTGGCCAGATAAGTCGGAAGCCAGGAGATGAAGAAGTACATGCCATAGCAGTAGGTTAGTGCCAGTGTCATGAGCGCCCAGAGATTTCCATCCCGGAACAAGCCCCCCCATGGCAGCCGATCTCCATGCGGCATCGGGGCGATGCCGATCTCGTCCAGTTCCTGCCTCGTGATGGCAGGCTTGTCTCCGGGATTGTCCCGATACCAGAGATACCATACCGCGCACCATCCCATGCCAATCAAGCCGAAGAGGAAAAATGAGGTTCGCCAGCCGTAACGCATCTGGATCGGGACGACCAGCAGGGGGGAAAGGGCGGCTCCCGCTTGGCTCGCCATCCAGACAATACCAAAGGCGCCGCCGCGCTCTGCCTGGGGAAACCAGCGTGAGATGCTCGTAGCGGTGGTGGGATAGGCTCCTGCCTCGCCCATGCCGAAACAGAAGCGGGTCAGGAGAAGGGAGTAGTAGTTCGAAACCGTCCCTGTGAGGCAGGTGAAGGCCGACCACCAGCAAACAATTCGCGTCAGCACTCGCCGGGCGCCGATCCGATCTCCCAGCGAACCACTCGGAATCTCAAATGCCCCATAGGCGATTGCGAATACGCCGACCACCCAACCCCAGGCCTGCAGACTGATGTTCAATTCCTCCTGCATTCGAGGACCTGCGACTGAGATGCAGACCCGATCGAGGTAGGTGATCGCGGAAAGCATCGAAAGGAGCACAAGGACGCGATGCCGCAATTTCATGTGGCGATGATAGATTCAACGGGTTGCGCAAGTGAAGAGGATTCACCCCTCGCTGTACGGTATACAATATTGCGTGCTGGAGTGTGGCATGACAAATCCCCTTCCTATCCGGCCCGGCGGCAGTTTCATTGCCTTTGACAAGATTGAGATCAATGGTTCGATCCCCGAGCGCTTCGAACGACAGGTGCAGGTTTATTCCGGGAGACTCGCGATCCAGTTCGGGAATCATGCGCTGACATACGCGGACTTGAATGAGGCCGCTAACCGGATAGCACAAGCCCTCCTGTACCTATCCTCGCGGGAGCGGGAGACCATCGCGTTGCTGATTGAGCAGGGGGGTCTACTCATAGCCGCGATCCTGGGAATCCTCAAGGCGGGCAGGATCTACGTCCCACTGGATCCGCAGCACCCCCGATCACGACTCGAATATATGCTCTCCGATGCCGAGCCAACCTGGATTTTGACGCACGACACCCATCTGGCATTGGCCGACGGATTGGCCCCGGAGGGTTGTAGAGTGCTCAATGTCGAGCGGCTCGACGCATCGGGAATTGCCCGAAATCCTTCCCCTCAAGCCGGCCCGGATTCTCTCGCCTGCCTCTATTACACATCGGGATCCACCGGCCGGCCCAAAGGCGTCGTTGACAGCCACCGGAATGTCCTTCACAACATCATGCGATACACGAACGGGTTGTCTTTTTCCCCGGAGGACAGGTTTTCGCTCATTCAATCCTGCGGTTTCAGTGGTTGTGTCTCGACCATGTTCGGCGCACTGCTCAATGGGGCCTCGGTCTTTCCTTACGACCTGCAGAAAGCCGGATCCGCCGGGCTCAGCGATTGGGCGCGGCAAAGCGGAATAACGATCTATCACTCGGTCCCGGCCCTGTTCCGTGAGCTGGCGTGCGGCACGAGCCAGTTTCCCAGTGTTCGACTTATCCGCCTTGAAGGTGACCAGGCCTCGCGCAAGGACGTTGAGCTGTATCGCAGGCATTTCAGTCCGGAGTGTCTGCTTGTCAATGGGCTGGGTACCACCGAGACCGGAATTGTCCGCCGCTTTGTTATCGACCACCGGACGACGGTGCCGGAGGGGCCTCTGCCGGTGGGATATGCCGTTGATGACATGATTGTCCTCGTTTTGGATGAAGAGGGCCGCCCGCTGGTGGACTGTGAAATAGGGGAAATTGCCGTCCAGAGCGAATATCTTGCCTCGGGCTATTGGCGCCGACCGGATCTGACTGCGGCATGTTTCCGGCGAGATCCAGAAAATTCACGCGCGCGCATCTATCGGACGGGTGACCTGGGTCGCATGCGTTCGGATGGCTGCCTCGAGCACCTCGGTCGCAAGGACTTCCACGGAAAAATAAGGGGACAATGGGTTGAAATCGAGGCAGTCGAATCCGCGCTGCTCGACATGGGCGCCTTTAAGGACATAGCGGTTGTCACACGTCAGGACCCGGCCGAAGAAACGCGCCTCGTGGCTTACCTCGTGCCTGCCACCGATTTGCCCCCGACGGTGAGCGCCCTGCGGCGGGTTCTCGAACAGAAGCTACCCAGGCAGTCGATTCCCTCTTCCTACGTCTTGCTCGATGCCCTGCCGTTGAACGAACACCGGAAGCTGGACCGGAGCGCCCTTCCTCCGCCCGAGAGGACTCGGCCGTGCCTGAGCCAGCCATATGAAGCGCCTCACACTCCCCTGGAGCAGGTCGTTGCGGACATTTGGGTTGAGGTACTGCAACTGGACCGGGTGGGCATTCATGACAGTTTCTTTGACTTGGGCGGGGATTCACTGACGGCGGGACGAGTGCTGTCGCGGGTGCGCCTTTCGTTTTCTGTCGAATTGAGCCTGCGCCAGTTTTTCGATGCCCCGACCGTCCATCAAATGGCACTCGAGATTCAGGAAGTTCTTGTTGCGCCCGCCATCGTGCCACGGGCGCAAGGACCCCAAGATACCCCACCAAGTTGAACCGCGGCGGCGGCACAAGGGCCGCCAGCCAGGCCACGAGCGTCCACAGCCGGTTGAGGAAGTATGGGAAGTCTGCCGCCAGACCCCCGAAGGACCGGGGAGCTGCTCATGAGAGAGGCAACATCCACCGTGACCTGAAACCTGCCAACCTGTGCCTGTTCTGAGTTCTCTCCCGAGCTGTTGCCGGCTGCTTTCAAATCGTGCGCGCCAGACGTCGAATGACTTCGAGACAGGCCCGCGAAGCGTGGTAGGGGCCTCGCCAGGGACCGGCCTTTGTGCCGTCGATTTTTCCCTCGGGATCTATTGCCGCGTACCATTCACCGCACTCACGGTCCACGAAGTCATCGAGAATGAACTGTGCCTCGTGCTCGAACGCCTGCCAATATTTCAGCCGCCCCGTCAACTGGTAGGCGTTTAGAGTTCCGACAAGAGCCTCGGCCTGTTGCCACCATTCTTTGCGCTTCCTGTCGGCGGGGCCTGACGCCGGCCCTTCCAGGAAGAGTCCGCCGCGCTGGTTGTCAAAGCCGTCGCGCAGCGCGTGATCCACCAACGCCAGGCAGGTTCGCTCGACCCTGGAATCCCGGCCACGCCCGACAAGCGCCGCGGCTTCAGGGACGAGCCAGCTCATCTCCATGTCGAGACCGTACACACACCGGATCGAATCGCCGTCTCGGTCGGCGGGCTGCCAATCGTCCGTGAAGTACAACCGGGCGTAGCCCTGCTCCAAGTCCACAACCCTTTCCACGAAGATATCCACCAATTCCTCAACGCGGGCGCGAACGTCGGCTTCCCCGGTCACATCGTAAAGCGTGGCCAACGCCTCAAGGAGGCCGAGGTGCCAATCCGATGACTTTCGGCCGTGGGAGGCAACCAGGACCGGGTGAACCTCCTCGTCCGGCGCGACACATGACGAGGCGGTGGTTCCTGAATCGCGTTGGTAGTCCCGAATCGGCTGCCAGTCCTCGGTGAAGGCGACGTGGTAGCCCCCGTACACGCCATCGTGGGCGCGGCGGTCCATGACCTCAAACAGGTCCAGCGCTTCCTGGCGGGCCTGCGCGTCGTGGAACGCAAGCGCATACTCGGCCAGTCCCTCGAGCACATAGGACATCGGATTCAGAAGCTTCGTGCCGTCGAGCAGCCGACCTTGGCGGTCAACCAACCAGCAGTAGCCGCCCCGCTTCGCGTCCCACATCTTGGCGCGCAGGAACTTCAGGAGGTGCGTGGCCGCTTCCGCGTAAATGGGCTCGGGGTAGCGCCGGTAGACTTCGGCGAACGTCCACAATAGTCGCCCCTGCTGCGCCACGGATTTGGTACCGGGAGGAACCGGGTTGCCTTGTCGGTCGAGCCAGCCCATGGCGCCGCCGTATTGACGGTCGATGCCGTGGTCAATCCAGAATTGCAGGACGCCGTGCAAGAGATTGTCGCGAAATTCCACCATCCAGTCGCGCTTCGGCATATGCCCTCGTGACTTGTGCCGGCAATTGTACCACTCGCGTGAATCCGTCAAGCAGAACGCGGATCTTCGCGGATTTTACGGATTCACGCGGATCGGCCGCGCCCGGCATTCCTCCCCGAGGGCCGGCGCTTCGCGCCGAGGCATCAAAGCCCGGCTCCCGCAGGAAAGCGCGCGGTTGGAAGGATGCCGCTTCGATTCAAGGTCCACGTTTTCCTGCGGGAGCCGGGCTTTGATGCGTGCCAAAGGCAGCCCTCGGGGAGGAATGCCGGGCGCGGCCTGCCACCAGGCAGCAATCCGCGTGTATCCGCGTAGATCTGCGTCCTGGAAACGTTAGCGTGTTTCTGAACACGAGTACTTAGTGATGGTGCCGTGTCAGCGGTTGACAGTAAACCAGCCGGGCCTTAGGATACAGCCCAGTACCACGTGTGCCGCAATTTCGCATGCGCCGGGTCCTGGAGGATGCCCCTTCAGGAGGAATCCACGGTTGGTCGGGCCGCCATCCGAAGGATCATAGAGTGCCATAAGGGGTCGGTTGCACGACATCGAATACCGGCGCCGGGCAGATGCTCGAAAATGGTTTCTTTGGCTGGCTCGCCAGGCAGGTTCGCGGCGCGGTGCGATGTAACGAGATTTCCGTTTCGCTTCTCTCCACCCCAACCTCATATCCCCTGAACGCTGCAGAGCGATCTCTCGCAGCTACTGGAGCTGCATGACGTATGCGGGACTGCGAGCTGAGAGACGATGACACCATCGTCTTTGGGCAAGTGCCCGAAGGTATCTGCGCACCTCGTCCCCGCCAAGTAAGGGCGGCAGGCGAAGTTACTCCGGGTTCATTAAGAACATGAGCGAACGAGAAGCGTCCTGTGAAACGGCCCAGGGAAAAATCGTGAAGCCCTTGTCCCCGACTCCGCGGCCTATCTTTATCATTGGTTCACCCCGGTCGGGAACCAGCATTCTCACATGGTGCCTGGGGCAGCACCCTGACATCCTACCTTTGGAGGAGGGCAACTGGCTGGACAAGTTTGCATTGGAGTTGGGATCGACCTACGAGTGTGGCACCAGGCGAGGGGAGCGGGCCCAACTCGCAGCGCTGGGAATCAGCCGCGATGAGTTTTACGAATCGTTCGGTTCCGCCATCAATGCTCTCATCCTGAGTTGCCGTGACCGATTGTATGAACGTGCGCATGCAAGCGCCGTGCTCGACCCGACCCAGATACACCCTTCATTCAAGCTGACGCGAGAGACAGGCGAACCGAAACTCCGATGGACGGATGGGACGCCCGAATATTCCCTTTGCGTCTACGGGCTGCTCAAGCTTTTTCCAGAAGCCCGGTTCATTCACGTCGTTCGAGACGTCAAATCCGTGGTCAGATCGTTGGTGAGGTTTTCGTCGCAGGGGCAATCCATAGTCCGTAACGAGCGTGAAGCTTACGAATACTGGCTCAGGACGACCCGTGCGTGTGTAACCGCCGAGCAAGCACTTGGCCCAGGCCGGATTCGTCGGGTTCGCCACGTTGACCTGATGAAAGATCCGGTGCGTACGTTTACAGGTCTCCTCGACTTTCTGGGCGAGCCATTCTGCCCGCGGTGTCTCGAACCGCTGGAAGTTCGCATCAACAGCTCGAAGGTTCCGCCGGAGTTCGATAGCCGTGACGGAACATCTCCGACAACTGTCCTGGAGGAGGCCGAGATTCTCAGCGACCGGCTCCAGCGAATGGAACAACCGTCTCTTCCAGATTTGCGTAAGATGGCGGAGGTGGAAGACGCGTTCTGGGATCGGGTGCGGTACGTCGGAAGTCTGGATGCCGAACTCGACAGGAGTATCGCGAACTACGTTGCCCTTGAGGAAGCCCTAGCCGACCGGACCGAGTGGGCACAGAAACTGGTCAGGGAAATAGCTGACCGTGACGAAACGATCCGCCGGTACCAGCATGAATTAGGGAAACGCACCATCAGATACGGCCTGTGGCGGTTTGGCCAGCTTCTGTCACGAAGACTTCGGCTCAGGCCCGATCCCGAGGGGGGTTCTCCGAACCATCCCTCCCGCCAATATTCGGAGAGTAGAGACACCCGGCCGCACTGATGCTCTGAATGCCCGGGGACGAATCTGCACAATTACAGCTGCAAACTACGTCCGGGCCGAAGAGGCTGTCCAACGGTTGATTGTGGAGTGCGGCGGCTCGACGGCTCGACGCCGCTTTGGTGGTGGCGCCTCGGCGCCACCAAAGGCCGAGGTCGCAGGGTCGCCTCTCGCAATTCGGCGTGGCGCCGAGGCGCCGGGCATTCCTGCCGTAGGACGAGTGAAAGCGACGCCGAGGCGCCGCACTCCAGATTCGTACGAGGTGATCCGTGCAGAAGACCCTTGTTACACCACACGGCGGAACGCTCGTCGACCTCTTCGTCTCGAATGAGCGAGCTGCGGATACCGCGAGGGAATCGAAGTGTCTGCCCTCCTGGGTCCTGACGCCGCGGCAGCGGTGCGACCTCGAGTTGCTCATGAGCGGAGGGTTCTCGCCGCTGAAAGGATTCCTCAACCGGGAGGATTACCATTCGGTGCTCGAGACGATGCGCCTGGCGGATGGAACGCTCTGGCCGGTCCCTGTAGTGCTCGATATGCCAGAAGAGCACGCCTCGAGGCTCAGCAAGGGGGATCGGCTCGCCCTGCGCGACGACGAAGGCGTGATGCTCGGTATCCTCCACGTCGAGGAAGTGTGGCGCGCGGATCGCCAATTGGAGGCGGAGAAAGTCTACGGCACGATAGATCCAGCCCACCCAGGTGTGCGGCACCTGCTGGAGAGTACGCACCCCGTATACGCGGGCGGCCGCGTCGAGGGGATCCACCCTCCTGCGCACTACGATTTCCGGACGCTCCGGCGCACGCCCGCCGAGATGCGCAGCGAATTCCAGCGGCTCGGCTGGCGGCGCGTCGTGGCCTTCCAGACGCGGAATCCTCTCCACCGGGCGCATTTCGAGCTGACATTGAGAGCCGCCAGGGAGTGCAACGCAAACCTCCTTATCCACCCGGTAGTGGGAATGACGAAACCGGGCGACCTCGATCACTACACGCGGGTCCGCTGCTACGAGGCGCTGATGCACCGTTATCCCCCGGGGACGGTGATGCTTTCGCTCCTGCCGCTCGCCATGCGGATGGCAGGCCCCCGGGAGGCAGTCTGGCACGCGATCATCCGCAAGAACTACGGCTGTACCCACTTCATCGTGGGACGCGACCACGCAGGACCCGGCGTCGACGGGGGCGGCAACAGGTTCTATGGCCACTACGATGCCCAGGAGCTGCTTCGAGCGCACGAAGCGGAGCTCGAGGTGCAGATGGTGCCGTTCCGCTCGATGGTCTACCTTGAAACCGAGGACCGGTACGTCTCCGAGGACGAAGTGCCCGAGGGCGCGCATGCCTCCAACATGTCGGGGACGGACCTCAAGCGCCGCCTCGCCGAGGGGCGCGACATCCCGGCATGGTTCACGTTCCCGGAGGTGGCGGCGGAACTCCAGAAGAGCCATCCTCCCCGCAGCCGCAGTGGGTTTACCGTGTTCTTCACCGGGCTGTCAGGCGCGGGCAAATCGACAATAGCTAACGTGCTCCTCGTGAAGTTGCTGGAAATGGGCGGCCGCCCGGTGACGCTCCTGGACGGCGACATCGTCAGGAAGAATCTCTCCTCCGAGCTCGGGTTCTCAAAGGAGCACCGCGACATCAACATCCGCCGGGTCGGATTCGTCGCGTCCGAGATCACGAAGAACGGCGGCATAGCAATCTGTGCCCCAATTGCCCCCTACGACAGGACGCGGCGCGACGTGAGGGCCGCCATCGAGCCGCTCGGCTGCTTCGTCCTCGTTTACGTGTCGACCCCGATCGAGGTATGTGAGCAGCGCGATCGCAAGGGGCTCTATGCGAAGGCGCACGCGGGCCTCATCCCCGAGTTCACGGGGGTCTCGGATCCGTATGAGGCGCCGGCTGATGCGGACGTCGTCATCGACACGACCGACCTCACTCCCGAACAGGCTGCCGAGGAAGTGCTGCTGCACCTCAGGAATATAGGGTGTATAGGCACAATCACCCCGGCGGATCCGCGCGCATCCGCGTCCTGAAAAACAGGTTGTACTTGCGCTGCAATAGCGCGCAGGAATTATTTCCTTCTCAGGAACCGGAAGGATAGAACGGCCGTGCTCGTCACGTTACGATCCCCGAATCTGGCCGGGACGAAAGTGCTTTGGCGCGCCGCGCTGATCGCGATGCTTGAGAGGTGGCGGAGCAGGGCATTTCCCGAAGCCAATGATTCGGCGCTCGTGACCGCGCCAAAGGCGTTAATCTTCACCCTGACATTGATCTGAACGGAATCAACGGTGAACGGATATAAGCTGTAGTAGAGGTCCGGCTGAATCAGACGGATCGGGCGCGGTGGAACCCCATCAAAGCCGGATACCTCTCCCCCCTGTGCCGGGCTAGGCCGGTCTCGCCAGCTCTCTTCGGTGAAGCCAACTGTCATTCCCTCCACGCCCCTTTTCGGACGTTTCATGCGCAACGGTGCGGCGGGTGAGGCGGCGCTGGTTCGTGAATTATCCCTCTGGAATTTGTCTTTGGCGCGCAGCAGGTTCTCTTTGCTAGTAGTCATGCGATCCGGCTTGGAGAGTGCTGCCGTGGGGGCGAGTGGCTGTGAACCCATGGCCGGATCAGATCGTGGCACCAATTCGCTAATCTCTTCGGTGAGTGCGAGCGGCCTCGGTTTTTGTTGGACAGAACTCTTCTGCGAAGATTGCGGACGGGATTGCCTGGTCGAGATCAGGCGCCAGCAAGGGACTGCCGCGATGCAGAGTGCAAGTGCCCAGACCAGGGGCGAACGGCAGGCAGTTTGAATAGCCGCGCGTGGCATCTGTCTGAATCGGTTCTTTCCGGCTGCCGGACGGGAAGGGTCCTGAAGCATTCGAGGGCCAAGTTTTTCGGTGTCCAGCACGTCTGGATCGGAGGTTTGCTCCGGTTCGGACTGTTCAACGTTATCTGGAGGCTGCAATGCATGTTCCGGGGAGTTAATGTAATCTCGGGATGCGGTTTCGGCGCCCGGACGGTTGGGAAATTGCACTTTTGTTTCGCTGGCTAGCAGTAGCTGTCGATCCATTTCCCCCCATACAAAGACAGATCCGGTATTGCTCCCCTGAGATGTGCCTATCAAGAGAAGCATCGAGGCAGACTCGGGCAGGAATTCCCTCATGACCCGCAGATCGCGCTCGTCCGGCACCGGTTCTGCGCTGGAGGCGAGGCGATAATAGCCCAGAATTTCGAGTTGACCGGCTCGCCTTTGCAGCGAGGACGCGAACGGTTTCCAAAATTGATCTCTATCCCGCACGAGCTTTCGGCCGAGTTGCGGAGCGTAGCTGAATACGATCGCAGCTCCCCCGTTACTCTGGCCCAGCAAGAGACCGCTTGGTTCCGACGGTCCCGGCGGGATCAATGCGCGCGAAATCTCCTTCTGCAAGGCCTCAATGAGGGCGAGATGCATGAACACCGTGAATTCCCGACCGGCGAAATGCAATTCGCAATACTGCATATTTGGTGCTCCCGAGGCAAAGTCCTGGAGGGGGAATTGATACTACATGTTACCACAGCCAGAGCGACCCGTATGCCGCCGCGTAGCCAACAGCCCGAGGGACCGAGCTATGCAACTGATGCCAACGATCCTGTCCGGCAGAGCCGGTTGGACGCCAACACCACGGAATCTGGCAATTCGGCTCTCGGGAGACGAGCGGGCGAGGGCAACACAGTGGGCAGCAACAATACGTTTCCGGGGTATTGGACCGGCAGGTACAACACGACCGGGAGTACCCACGTGTTTGTAGATTGCATGGACAGGCAAACACCTTCTTGCCAACACGTTCGCGACGACAGCGGGTCCAATTATCCGGAGGTGGTATGCTTTACGAGAAAGGAGCAGCCCATGTCAGCGACAACTAAGGTGAATCCTTCTGAAGAGACCATCACCATTGGTCCACTCAGCATCCGCTTCCTCCTCACCGGAGAGGACACCAACGGCAGCGTGTCTGTCTTCGAAGTCATGGTGCCCGCGGGACAGAAGTTGGCTGCCCCCGCCCACAAGAACGACGCCTACGAGGAGACCCTTTATGGCATCCAGGGCGTGGTGACCTGGACCATCGATGGCAACCCCATCGAGGTTGGCCCCGGTCAGGCTGTCTGCATTCCGCGGGGCGCCGTCCATCGGTTCGACAACTTCGGCACCCAAGACGCCAAGCAGCTTTCTATCATATCGCCGGCCATTATGAGTCCGGCCTATTTCCGCGAAGCGAGCGCAGTGTTGAATGACTCGGCGGGTGGCCCGCCAGGCGTTGCTAAGATGGTCGAGGTCTTCCGCCGTCACGGGATGACAATTGCTGCCCCACCGCCTGCGCCTGGCATCTGAGTTCACCCGAGACCTTCGGTCGAACCGGCGGGCCCGCTCTTTGAGCCCGAGTCCGAACCGGTGCTGCAGGTTCCGCGATCAGCCGGCCCTGCTCCAGGGCACTGTCGCCGTCGGAGGTGCGTAACGAGTGGCCCAGCACGAGAGCCTCGGCCTCGTTCATCTGCCAGACCGCCGCGCACACCGTGTCTCGGCCCAGCGCAGATATCCCCCTAAATGTCTCGAATCGACTTTCAGAGCCGATTCGCCGGCCTTCCCTCTGGTCGCGGGGGGCCGCGCAAGGCTATTCCGGTCTTGAACAGCATCTGAATCGATATGGCAACCTCTACGGCAAGGTCAGATTGCGCCCCTTGTTTTCAACAAGTTAGCGCGGCACCATTTTCTCACTTCTGGGACAGGTTACGAGGGTATGACATTGCAGTGAATCGTTTTCCGCAGAACAATTTCCTATTGCTCCGGGAACCCGACGGGTGTATCGTGCCGGGTTATAAGTATTGAGCTTTAGCGCCGAAACCAGAGCGCAACTCGCGCAAGACCTCGCAGCACTCTCTTTCCGACGGAACACTTGGCAAAAACACACCTACGGTAGGTGTACAAGTGAATTCCACAAGGGCATTCTGTACGTCGACAACCATCAAAAGCATCGCACCTCACCTGTCCTGGTGTGCTGACCCAGGAACTCCACTGTGCCAAGCCGGCGATCGCGGCTGTGAAAAGTCGTGGAGCTCCTCTAGGAAATCCGAAACCATCAGATGCGCTAGGGAGAAAACACATGGCGCACAACCACGGACATGAAGGTAATGAATATCAGATCAGAATTGTTCATAGGGACGGAACTGAGGAACTGAGCGGATGGATGAACAGCACAGAGCAGGTTGCTCAGGCGATGGCTGCGGCCCAAAGGCTACAAGGTAGAGCTTACTGGCTTCTGGAACGAAACGTCCTGTGTCCCAACTGCTTAGACAGGGGACTCGGTCTGGAATATCCCATTATGGGTATCCCGTCTCCGCGATGCATGCCACACGACTCCCGTTATCTGCTGGTATCGGGGTCGAGGAACCGGTCCGCGTTGGGCTTTTCAACGTTATGGCACACACTGTAAGCTAGCGCACGCACGGAATCGGCATTCAGCTGCCCTGGCGGGGAGTCCGGCGCCGGCGTGATAGTAGCGGTCGCCCGGTCAGAACATCTCCGGCGCTTTCGTACCGTCCGATACTTGGGTGGAATTCAACAAACTGGGTATCCCGTTGACTCAGGTGCCCACTATTTCTTGTCTCCACGCACTTTGGACACCGATAGACCAGTTCCTGAAGCAGTGTCAGGCTCCAGGGAGGATTCGCAGAATGAGGAGTGTGATGTCGTCGTAGCGCGCGGCGGTGCCGACGCCGGCGACGTCGGCCACAACCAACAGCAGGTGCTCCGTCGCGGGCTGTCCCGGCGGCGCCGGCCGGAGAAAGGCGTCATAGTAGTCGCCGGAAACGGTATTGGCCGGCAGAGTCACGAAGGCGATGTCGGTGCCCGTCACCGGCGGAGGTGCTTTTGGCACCAGCCACCCCTGTATTTCGCGCGCAATTTCCAGGTCCCGCTTCATCGTCACACGGTCGGCGAGCTCGAGACCCAGGACCAAAAGCACGAGCAACGCTCCGAGGATCATAGGCCCCTGGTCCTGTTCCTGCCTCCCGCCTGCCAGCAACAGAAGTCCCAGGATCAGGCAGACGCGTCGCGCAGCGGACAATTCCCAGAACAAGGCCGCTGCAATTCGCGCAAACTGCTTCCACCGCGGCATGCGTCGGAAAGTTTCGGACTCCATTTTCCTGGAATACAGCCCATAGCTGGAACTTGCTTCGGACCGGAGCTGGCGCCAGAGGTCCTGCAGCGCTATGCCGTCCGTCAGCCGCTTCCATAAGCTCGGGCCTCTTCGCAATAGGCCCATCGAGATCTCCTCCCGCTATGCTCCGTGTTAGGGCAGCTTACCACGCATGATGAGCTGGCGAGCGGATGCTCCTGCCGCCGCCTTCGCCCCAATGAAATCACAGTTCGGGAGTCTCCGTGGCGAGATTCCACATCTGGGAGGAGAGAGCCGCATGACTAACAAATCCAAAACATCCGCTGCACACTCGAAGTGTGACCTCAGTCGCCTGTCGGATCTGTTTAGAAAAACAAAACTTTAGTCGGTTGTTGCTTCATCGAAGTAGAGGTTGAGGCGGTGGGCGCGTCCGGATGGCGGACAACCTCATCGGCGAACTGGCTCGGGCCGCCCTCAGGTGAAGCTCACGGTTATATCCCAACAGGGCAAGGAAGCAATCGTCGCCATTCTGGACGCCGATATTTCCCTCTTCCGTTCGTAAAGAGCGTATAGTCATCTCAACTGTCTAGCGCCTTTATATCTTCTACCGAAGTGAGGCATTGACGCTACCCAGCTCAGGAGGTAGCCGGATAATGCCCGCCAAAGCGCAGGTTTACGAGGCCACCCCGCAAATCAAAAATCGAATCTTAGTCGCGCATCTGGGGATGACGTCTTCATCCCGCAATAAAGGCCACCGGTTACATGTCGCTCAGTGAAGGAGACACGGTTGAATTCACCGTGGCGAGAGACCCGAAAGGTCTCCAGGCGCAAGACGTGGTGAAGATTCCAAGGATGACCTAACTGAATGCTGAAAGGGAGGGGAAGATGGCAGATACGGTTCGCAAAGTCGATTACTTCTACATTGAAACCCAGGATAAACCAGGGGAGGGGGCCAAGGTGCTCGCAGCGCTCCGGGATGCGGGCGTAAACCTTATTGGCTTTACTGCGTTTCCACGAGGGCGTTGGAGGGCTCAGATTGATTTTATCCCGGAGGATGCGGTTGCGTTTAAGACCGCTGCGAGGAAGGCTGGACTCAAGCTCAGCGCCAAGAAGACGGGCTTCTTGATCCAGGGGGAAGACCGACCGGGTGCGTTTGCCGACATACTGCGTAAGCTCGCTGCGGTCAACGTCAATGTTACGGCGAGCGACGCCGCATGTGCCGGGGGAGGTCGCTACGGAGCGATGCTCTGGGTAAAACCCACTGACGTGCGGAAGGCGGCGAAGGCTCTTGGCGCTACATAGCGCAGGGCGAAGCCCGACCCCAGGGCGGCGTGGCGAGGTGCCGGGAGAGGCCCCCACCGGCCGCCCTTTCTTGGTCTAGCAGCAGTGGTGGTGATGCCCGTCGGGGTGGGCACATCCTCAGGCAGGGGCCACGTAGCGCTCGGGCTCCTTGTCGAATTCCTTCTTGCAGCTCGGGGAGCAGAACACATAGGTTTGCCCGGCGTGCGTACTCCTGTGCGGGGAGTTGTCGTCACGGTCATGCCGCAAACAAGGTCCTTGGCCCGCGTGCGGCTCTTTCGGCTGAGTTGTTGGAAATTCGCCCGTTTTTCTTTTGTGCCAGAACAGAATTGACCGAACGGTGTGTCCCCGGCGCGAAAGCGGTCGGCCTGGCGCTGCTGTATTCGGACCTCCGTATCGGCCCGAGTCAGGCTACGGCACAAATTCCGATTCTCGCTCCGGCGGGAATGCCAGCTACCGGCCCTTGTTCTCATGCGTGTGCACGGCCCTTTCGGGGTGGTCGGCGGCATCCTCGAGACCGTCCACGACCCCGGCCTCGTATGCCTGGTCCGTCTCGGCGAGTTCTCCAACGCTCTCCTCGTCAGCGTCCGCAATTTGCGAAAGCCCCTGGGCATCACCCGATTGCCCCGCGCTGTCAGAACTTGCTTCCTCCGGGTCCCTCCCAAGCTCATCGATCTGAGCCTCGTCATTCCGCAGTTTACGTGTCACCATGGACACCTCCCCAGAGCGCCAGAATCGAGTGCCGAATAGTGGCTGCTCATTGGATGAATTTCGCCAACACTTGCATGGGGCTTCTTGGTCGCGGCGATGCTCTTCAATTTCGCGCGGTCCGTCACCATCGCCCGACGGAACCGGGTATCACGCTGTACGTCGACGAGATCGGCCCTTCAGTGCTCTGGCACTTCGCGCCAGGCTCTTCGCGTCCCTGCTTGCGGACCCATCGCACACCTCCCGTCGGTGTGCATTGCCAAGTATTCCGTTGGAAGAGAGTGCTGCGGGCGGTAATTGGGTGAGTTGCGCTCTAATTTTCGGCGATGACATTCAACGCTCACGGCAAGCTACACCCGTCGGATTCCCCGATCTATGGGAAATTGTCCACGGGAAATTGTTCTGCAGATCCGCAGACGATAATTCACTGCGATACCATGAGCTTATAACCCGTGGTTGCCGCTCCTGAAGTCGGATGAGCAATTCTGAACACGCAGTTGAGCAAGATTAAACTGACGCGTGAATTCCCCCGGAGTACAAAGAGTCAGGCCACAAGCGAGAATCTGGCAGGAGGCCAGGAGCCAGAGGGGCGTAATAGGAGGCTTTCAGGCTGAAAAGAAGGGGTGCGAGCGGCATCACGGCCTGTTGCGGTTGAGGGTGGGAAATTGATTGGCTGAAAGCATCGAGGGTTTCGATGAAACCCTCAGCTTGTTTCGCCTGTCCACCGCGGTTGTCCTCTCATCGCTGGGGCTTCGTGGAAGGGGGGGGCGTCTTTCCTGAGCCCTATTGGAAACAGCAAAGGCGATGGCCAGCCTCAGCGGAGGTACTCCAGCGGCAGGCCATCGCTCGTTTGGTGCTTGCACGACTACGCGCGGTGGGGAGGTGCAGTAGCAATCTGGAACAAGGCGCCTATCGCGTGGTTTGATGAATCGCAGAATGCCTTAACCCTCAACAGTGCATACACGAGATCGAAGCCAGTCCTGAGCTGAAAGGAGATTCCCATGTTACTGATCTTGTTGATTATTGTCCTGCTGCTCGCGTTCGGCGGCGGCGGTGGGTATTACGGATATAAGAGATGGGGGACGGGCGGAGGCGTCGGGATCGTCGGGCTTGTCCTGATCATTCTGGTGCTCTTGTACCTGTTCGGTGGATTGCCTCTGCCCCGTTGAAGTTCAGAGGGGGTTATGGGCTTGAACGGCCCAAGGCACCGAGGAATAGGGTCATCTTTGTGGACTAAATGCTATGCCTCATCAAAGGAGAAATATGAAAACGCTGAAACTGTGCTTAACCTTGCTCGCGCTACTCCTAGTCGGGATCCTCGTAAGTTGCTCAGGGACGGCCACGCGATCCCCCGACATTTCTGACAGCATCCGCAAGTCGCTCGATCAAGCCGGCCTCAAGGATGTCTCCGTAAGTCAGGATCGCGACAAGGGTGTAGTGACCCTTGGCGGACACGTCGCAGCTGACGCGGACAAGTCACAAGCCGAATCCATTGCGAAATCAATCGCAACTGGGCAGGTTGTCGCGAACCAGATTGCCGTGCTTCCTCCCGGTGGTGAGAGCGATGCAAAAGCGGTGAACTCTGCTCTCGACAAGGGTGTCGAGAACAACCTGGACGCTGCTCTCATCCAAAACGGGCTTCAGGAGAGTGTCAAATATGATGTTAAAAATGGTGTGGTCACGCTAACTGGAGACGTCAACTCACAATCCAAGCGTGCGCAGGCCGAGAAGATCGCTGCTTCAGTTCCGAATGTTCAGCAGGTGGTGAACAACCTGCAGATTAAGAACCAGAAGGCCACCACGTCGAAATAAGAGTTACCGTAGTCGTCGGTGTCCTGGATCAAAACGTCAGGCTGGCTGGCTCGAACCACGTGCACGGCGGCGAGGCTGTGCTTCGGCTCGCCTCAAATTGCTCCAGGAATCACAGAGGCGCCGCCGCATTCCCGCCCGGGCCCGGGCCGGAACGCCAAAGACGCCGTGGTCGCCCTACTCGTCCCAGTCGCGGGGCTGGCCATAGTGGCCGTATAGTTGTGTCTCGTAGGTGCGCTCGACAGGTCGGGCTGGATCGTACTCTGGACAGTTCTTGATCTGCGCGCGCGTGACGGTCACGTGCAATTCCGAATGGTCCCAGTCCACCCGCTTGATCCAGGCGGTCGCCACCAACACCTTCTTGCCTAGCCACCAGTTGCTTGTGTCCGCGATCATGTAGCGGATCGCCCAGGAGTAATCGTCCACAAGAAAGTCCGCCACATGGCCGACGTCGCCGTCCTTCGCCTGGATGTGGTAGCCGGTCACTGCGCGCGAACTCCGGAGGTGCGGGTCGCCGCGCTCCTTGGTCTCCCAGTTCCAACGCCGCTCGTGCTCGAGGTCCGCGGCACTCGGGGCCGGCCCGGACCCAGAATAGGGATAGGAATACGCGCCCCAGAGATAGGACCCCTCCCAGTACGGGTTGTAGCCATAGTAGCCATAGTAAACGGCCTCGTGCTGCCGCGAGACCGGCTTATCCGTGTCGATATCTGGACTCTTCTCCACCTGGGCCTTCGTCAGCGCGGCCGTGATGCGCTTGTGCTCCCAGTCCATTGCTCGGAAGGCGATTGGCGAGAGGAGCACCTTACGTTCTGAAAGCCATCCCAACGTGTCGACCACGACGTAGCGCACCGTGTGGCTCACGTCGTCGAAATAGGCCTCTTTGACCGTGCCGATGTCCCCGTCGGTGGCCCCGATCGTGAACCCGTAGAGATCGTTCATGCTCCTAAGCATCGCATCCTCCTTTGTGGATTGTTGCTGTCCCCACCGTAACTCTGGCCTCTGACGCCCGCCCGGCCGGACGGACCGGGTCGGACCGAGTGCAAAAGAGCATGCCTGTTGAGGCCTGTGAGGCTTGGAGTAGACCAACGCCGATCATACAGGGCGGACTATCCGGCTGGTGGTCACCAATCCCACTTTAACCATACCTTTGTGGGACTCACTTTTCAGCGCACTATTGCTCACACGTTTGGTCGCGATTGCTCATCCCATTCACAATGACGGCCCCCGTCCTTTGCCCCAACTTGACCGGCTTTTCATGTCACCTCCGGCACGACCCGACCGGTAAGGGTCGCTCCGACTCACCGGAAACCGCAAGCTCGAGCCTTCCTGCGCTACTGCTGCGCTAACTGCCAACCCCAATAGGGCAGCCGATCCCGGCTGTTGTCCCTCGCCCATATCCCGGTGTCGGCGTCAGGGTTTCGCCGCGACTTTGGGGGTGGAGGCTTGATCCCCTCGAGCCGCAGGTAGCCTGCAGCGGCGCGAACGCGCACGGCTTCGGTCTTGTCATCAAACACTGGGACCAGATCGGCTGCCAGAGCAGGATCGTTGCGCAGTGCGATGGTAACTCGGGTCCAGTCTGGGGGCACGGGTGCTCCTTCCAACTTCGTTCCAGCCATTGTAGTCGGGTCGGATTCTGGCTGATAGCGGAATGCACCCTCCGGAATTCAGTTCGATCTTGGTTGCAGTTTGTTGTGCTTGGATTCTCGCGGGCACAGCTCGGGACAGAACTGGGGTATTTTGAGGCATTTGGAGTGGGGTTCTGGTAGCTGTTTATGCCCGAAGAACCTTGACGGACGGCAATACCGGCGGCTGCCCGATTCAGCGCCGCGATTGGCGAGCGCGCCGCCGCCCAGATGATGGTGTTCAGTGACCGTTCGACTGCATGGGTATACCGTTGTGTGCCGCCAAAACCCGCTGCTGTCGACAGGGAAAGTGTGCAAAAATTCCATTCCCGGGTACATCGATCTGGCGCATAATCCCGTTCGTGACTGGTCTTAAGCTCGGCTCAGCGGCGGCAGACGGGGCGGAATTGACGTAATACCCCAGATCGGAAGCAGGATCCATACCGGAACCTCCGACAATGCAGCTTGTTTTTCCTGTCGGGGGGCTCCTCCGTTCCGATGTAGGTGAGCGGAGTGGCCTTCGGGGTGGCAGGCGGGGTGGCGCTCGTGCTATGGCGAGAGGGGCGCCGGTAAGCGGCTATTCAAGGAGGGGCACCAATGTCATTCGGCATTTACATTGTGGGGTACATCATACTGATCGTCGGCCTGGCCATGGGTGCGCACTTGCTCCACATACCACAAAGGTGGATCGTGGTGGGCGTTATTTGCCTGGTCGGCCTGGCCATCCTCCATGGCGTGACGGCAACCCGACAAAAGGATCCGCCATCCAAGTGACAAGGAGGCGCGAATATCGGTAGATCGATAGGGATTTCTATCTCGGGATGGTTGGAGAGGCAGGTCGAAGCCCGTGTCACCAACTCCATGACAAAGAGCAGGTAAACGGTGGCCAACCCGCAGACCATTCGCGCCCTTCTATGGCGGCCTATCAAAACTGGATGGCGGAGGCACCCGGCATCGGGAACGAAACCGTACGCGGTAGGAGCGGTGAGGTCGACGCGACGGGTGCTGGGTGCTGCGACATCTACTTCTTGGCCTTCTTCTTCGCTGTACGCTTCTTGTCTTTCTTCGAGAGCCCGGCTTCAGAGAGCGCGATAGCAATGGCCTGTTTCCGATCCGTTACCTTCGGCCCCTTCTTGGAACCAGAACGCAATGTGCCCTCCTTGAACTTGTGCAACTCGTCCTTGACGCGTTTCTGCTTTGCTTTCTTAGGTGTACTCGGTTTCGGCATAACTCCCTCATAGGGTCGTCAGACAATGGGTAAAAGACGTTAGGCAGCTGCGGATTGGCCGGGTTGAGGTCGACACATTTCACCTATGCAACGACGTACAGTTGCGTACCGAGCGCCGAAATCAGCGCATCAGATTCGCGGTCGAACTTGAGGACCTCTCCAGAACTGAGCGCACCGTGCTCCGCCAGATCACGGTCAGCAAAGGGAAATCTGATGGCGCGTGCGGCTCTTTCGGCTGAGTTGTTGGAGATTCGTCGTTTTTCTTTTATGCCAGAACAGAATTGATCGAACAGTGTGTCCCCGGCGCGAAAGCGGTCGGCCTGGCGCTGCTGTATTCGGACCTCCGTATCGGCCCGAGTCAGGCTACGGCACAAATTCCGATTCTCGCTCCGGCGGGAATGCCAGCTACCGGCCCTTGTTCTCATGCGTGTGCACGGCCCTTTCGGGGTGGTCGGCGGCATCCTCGAGACCGTCCACGACCCCGGCCTCGTATGCCTGGTCCGTCTCGGCGAGTTCTCCAACGCTCTCCTCGTCAGCGTCCGCAATTTGCGAAAGCCCCTGGGCATCACCCGATTGCCCCGCGCTGTCAGAACTTGCTTCCTCCGGGTCCCTTCCAAGCTCATCGATCTGAGCCTCGTCATTCCGCAGTTTACGTGTCACCATGGACACCTCCCCAGAGCGCCAGAATCGAGTGCCGAATAGTGGCTGCTCATTGGATGAATTTCGCCAACACTTGCATGGGGCTTCTTGGTCGCGGCGATGCTCTTCAATTTCGCGCGGTCCGTCACCATCGCCCGACGGAACCGGGTATCACGCTGTACGTCGACGAGATCGGCCCTTCAGTGCTCTGGCACTTCGCGCCAGGCTCTTCGCGTCCCTGCTTGCGGAGTGCTGCTTTGTTTTCGACACCAGCTTCTGAGACTGCTGAACGGTTTCCGCTTCCTTCGCATTCACGCGTGCAGTGATCTCTCGTCTTTCACCTGTGTTTGGCATATCTTTTATGGTCTCTCATTTCTGCTATGCAAGACGTTCAGTTTTTGCACAGATCCGCTACCCTCTCCAGGAACAGTACATCTGATGATGGCATATGACGCATTGCACGGTCTGTTCACAATTGCTCACGGTCTCCTTTCGCCTATTCCGTCAATCCACGATATATCGTGCTTTCGCCCGGCATGAGTCGTTCGCAGAGGTGGCACATTTCTGCTGGTGAGAACGACCCTATCCGAGAACAGTGTTCGATTCGGCCTGATCCTTGGCCTGAGTTGGTTGTGCTGGGATACGATCAGATTCTCGCGGGCACAGTTTGGGACACAGCTGGGGTGTTTTGAGGCGTTATCGAGATTGCTTTAAAGGGGATTTGCTGCCCGTGAGTCCTTGACGGATGGGCGCGTGGTGCGCGAGGGCACCAATGGCGCTACCGACAAGCGGCCTGACCCGCCGGTTCAGAAGGGACGTCGGGCCCTGTGCCTCGTCGCGGCATGAGGTGTGCGCGGGTGACCACCTGCGTCCTCGCGATCAGGCGAAGAACCGGGCATCGGGCCCCGCTTCCGCATATGCTCAGGTTTCCACTCCCTTGATTTCGGCCGAGATTCCTATCGTTTCCCGGCTCCAACCGACCATGTTTGGCCTCGTTGCCTGTCGGTCGACTATCTTCACCTAACGATCGATTCCTGAGATCTTAACGCGCGGCCGAGCGCCCCATCTGCGCGTACAACTCGCCGGCGTACTGCTTTACCATCCGTCGAGCGGAGAATTGAGGCGCCACTGTCCGTATCGCCTGCTTCACGATCTGGACCCAGCGTCTGGGAATTCCTTTATCATCGCGCGCGTAGAAAGCCGGAACGACTTCTTCTTCGAGCAGGCGGTACAATTCCTGCGCATCGGCAACATCCTGGGCCGCCTCGTCGTTCGCGCTGCCTCCGTCGATAAACCATCCGTTGGTTTTCGCGTACCCCTCGGCCCACCAGCCGTCGCCCACTGAGAGATTGACGGCACCGTTGAGCGAAGCTTTCATTCCGCTGGTTCCGCTTGCTTCCAGCGGCTTGCGCGGCGTGTTCAGCCATACGTCGCATCCCTGCACCAGGAAATGAGCCACATGAAGGTCATAATCATCCACGAAGGCGATCCGCCCTCCAAAAATCGGATCACTGGCCCGGCGGTATATGCGCTGCAGGTGATGCTTGCCGAAGTCGTCGGCAGGATGCGCTTTGCCGGCAAACAAGATCTGCACCGGACACCTCGGCGCAGAAAGGATTTTCGCCAGCCTCTGAGGATCGTGGAAAATCAATTCAGGACGCTTATATCCGGTGAACCTGCGCGCAAATCCGATCGTGAGAGCACGCGGATCGAGCAGCGTCCCGGCCACGATCACCTGGGACGGACTCGCATCACCGGTAACCCAGAGACGGCGTGCCCGCTCGCGCATGAACGCCAGAAGAATATCGCGCAGCGACTGGCGGACCGCCCAGATCTCCTCGTCCGGAATCGACATTATGGCATCCCAGTATTGGGGATCGTCATGGTGCTCCAGCCAGTCAACCCCCAAATATCGTTTCAAAATCCGCGACACTGCGGGAGCGATCCACGTCGAAACATGAACGCCGTTCGTTATGCGCTTAAGAGGAGGCTTGCCGCTCTCGGAGCCGCCCAGAAGAGGAGCCCACATCTCGCCCGTTACCTGCTTATGCAGCTGGCTCACGGCGTTGACTGCGCCGGACGTTCGTATTGCCAACGCGGTCATGTTGAACAACGATCCTCCTCCGTTATCGTGCTCGCCTATGCGCAGAAATGCGTTCCGGTGCTCGCCGATGGCGCTCAGACAGCCAGCCAGCTGGGTCTCCACCATTTGAAATGGAAAAGCATCGTGTCCGGCAGGAACCGGCGTGTGGGTGGTAAATACCGTCGAACGCCTGACTTCCTCGATCGACGCTTCAAACTTTTGGCCCTTCTCCAGCATCTCACGAATCCGTTCGAGCGCGACGAAGGCTACATGCCCCTCGTTCAGGTGCCAGACCCTGGGATTGCAGTCCAGCGCGCGCAACGCGCGTACGCCGCCCACGCCCAGAATTATTTCCTGTTTCACGCGCATCTCACGGTCGCCAGAATAAAGTCGCGCCGAGAGCTCACGGTCCCAGGGGGCGTTCTCCGGCAGATCGGTGTCAAGCAGATAAAGCTTCACTCGTCCTAAACGCACCTCCCAAACCGTGGAGTAGACGGTGCGGCCGCCAAGCGGAATGGCGAGAATGCAAGGCTCTCCGTCTTTCTTCAAGGCACGCCGGACAGGTACGTCATTCCAGTTCAATTTCTCATAGATTTCGAGTTGCCAGCCTTCTGAGGACAAGTTCTGGTGAAAATAACCCTGAGGGTACATGAACCCGACGCCGGTCAGGGGTATTCCCATATCGTTCGCTTCCTTGCAGTGATCCCCGGCCAGCACTCCGAGCCCGCCGGCATAAATGGGTAAGGACTGGTGGAGAGCAAACTCCGCGGAAAAGTAAGCGACTGAGCACGCGGCAAGATCCGGAAATTTCTCCGACCACCAGGTACCTGTGGCAGCCAGCGACCTGTCAAGCTTTTGAATGGCGATGTCATACAGCTCCAGAAACGAGCTGTTGTGTGCCGCTTCCTCCAACCGCGCACGCGCGATGATGCGCAGCATGTGCACCGGGTTATGCGCGGTCAGCCGCCAGAGAGGGTAATCCAGGCGCCGGAATACCTCGCGCGCCGTCGGAATCCAGCTCCACAATAAATTGCCGGCCAATTCGTTAAGGCGGTTGAGACGGTCGGGAAGGGCCAAATTCATTACTCTCTTATCATCAGTTGTCATAGTTCTTGCCAAAGGAAATGTCAGCCTGACGTACCGGGTAAGGGGCTACGCGTAGGTTTAGAGCCTCGCCCCACTCTGATCGACACCAGGGCAAAATGACTCTATCGGCATAATAAT
>CAWJKZ010000012.1:0-298481 GCA_963843575.1 uncultured Acidobacteriota bacterium
AGACCCGCTTGAAACCGAGTTTTTCGCAGACCCGCAGCATCTCGCGGTTGTCGGGCAGCACGTCGCCGACGATCCGGGCGAGCTTCTCCTCCTTCCCGATCTGTACGAGCCGCCGCAGGAGTTCCGTGCCGAGGCCGCAGCCCTGGCAGTTGTCGCTCACCACGATCGCGAATTCGCCTTCGTTGCTGGCGTGCATCTTGATCAGCCGGCCCACGCCGAGGATCTCGCGCGCGCCGGTCTGCGGGTCGCGGTGGTCGACCACCAGCGCCATCTCGCGGGCGTAATCGATAAAGCACATGCGCTGGAGCCGCTCGTGGGCGACGCGCTGGTTGAGCCGCATGGGGTGGAAATAGCGGAAATAGACGCTGCGGTCCGAAAGGGTCTCGTGGAACCGCACCATCAGGGGCTCGTCTTCCGGGCGGATCGGCCGGATGGTCACCGCAGTCCCGTTTTTCATGGTCCAGGGGCCGACGTATTGCGCCGGGTAGGGGCGGATGGCGAGTTTGGGAAGGTCTTCCTGGGTCGCGCCGGGTTCGTGCAGCACCACGCGGGCGTCGAGCGCGATCAGGCGCTCGCCGGACACGAGCAGCGGATTGATGTCCATTTCCCTGATCCAGGCCTGCTCGGCCACGATCTGGCTGAACTGGACCAGCAGCTGCTCCAGGGCCGCGAGGTCGGCGGGGGGGCGTCCGCGCGCGCCCTCGAGCGCGGCGAAGATCCGGGTCTGCTCCATCATGCGCCGGGCCAGGGTGGTGTTGAGCGGCGGCAAGGCCAGCGCGCGATCCCGGTAGACCTCGACCAGCCGCCCCCCGGAACCGAACAGCAGCACCGGACCGAACTGGGGATCGAGGCTGCTGCCGACGATGAGCTCGTACCCGTCCAGCTTGACCATCGGCTGGACCGTGACGCCCAGGAAATGCTTCGCCCCGGCCTTCTGCCTGACGGCCGCCTTGATCGACCTGAAGGCGCGACGCACGGCGGGGGCGTTTCCCACATCGAGCACGACGCCGCCCACGTCGCTCTTGTGCGTGAGGGTCTCCGAGAGCAGCTTCAGGACCACGGGAAAGCCGATCTCGACGGCCGCCTTCACGGCTTCCGCTTCGCTCGAAGCGGCGCGCGTTTCCACGGTCGGGATGCCGTAGGCGGACAGCAGCCTCTTGGACTCGAGCTCGGTCAGCAGGGTGCGGCCCGCCCGGCGGGCCGCCTGGATCGTCTCCGTCGCCAGCGCGCGGTCCAGGGAGACCTCCACCGAATCGGGCAGCATCGGGGTCTCGTACAACCCGCGCAGGTTGTAGCTGTAACGCCACATGTAGTGGAATGCCCGCGCGGCGGTGTCGGGGAAGCGAAAGGTCGGGATATTGGCCCGGTTCAGGATGCTCTCGCCCGCCGTGACGTCCGCCCCGCCCATCCAGCTCGCCAGTATCGGCTTACCTTCCAGCTTGGCGAAGGGCTTGAGTTCTTCCGCGGTGCGTGTCGGGTCGGTCATGGCCTGGGGGGTCAGGATGACGAGGAGGCCGTCGCTATTTGCGTCGCGGGCCGCGATCTCGACCGCTTTCGCGTAGCGTTCGGGTCCGGCGTCGCCCAGGATGTCTATCGGGTTGCTGCGGCTCCAGTGGGGGGGAGGAGGGCGTTGAGCGACTCGAAGGTCCCTCCCGAAAGCTCGCACAGTTCGCCGCCGCTCGAAATGAGGGCGTCGGTGGCCAGCACGCCGGGGCCGCCGGCGTTGGTCAGGATCGTCAGGCGCGGCCCCTTGGGGCGCGGCTGTTTCGAGAGCACCTCGGCCATGTAGAACAGGTCGGCGATGTTGTTCACCCGCAGCACGCCGCTGCGGCGGAAAGCGGCGTCGAGCACCTCGTCGCTCCCCGTCAGCGCGCCCGTATGCGAGGCGGCGGCGCGCGCCGCCGCTTCCGTCCGCCCCGCCTTGATGACGATGATGGGCTTGGTGAGCGCCACCTCGCGCGCCGCGGAAAGGAAAAGACGCGCGTCCCCGATGGACTCCATGTAGATGACGATGCTGCGCGTCCGCGGATCGTCCCCGAGATAGTCGATCAGGTCGCCCCAGCCCACGTCCACCATCGAGCCGATCGAGATGAAATTGCTGAACCCAACCATCTCCTGCAGGCTCCAGTCGAGCACTGCCGTGCACAGCGCCCCGCTCTGACTGATGAAGCCGACGTTTCCAGGACGGGCCATCGCACCGGCGAAGGTGGCGTTGAGCCCCGTCAGCGGGCTCATTACACCCAGGCAGTTGGGGCCGATGACCCGCATCCTGCCCCGGCGCGCCTGCTCCAGGATCTGCGCCTCGAGCGCTTCCCCGGCATCACCCGTCTCCTTGAAACCGGCCGAGACGACGATCACCCCCTTCACCCCGGCATCGGCGCACTCGGACACGATCGCCGGCACCGTCTGGGCAGGCGTGCCGATCACGGCAAGATCCACCCGCTCCGGAACCGCGGTGATGCTCGGGTAGGATTTGATCCCAAGCACGCTTGAGCGCCGGGCGTTCACCGGGAATACGGTGCCGCCGAACGGGTTGCTGATCAGGTTCCAGAGGATCGTCCGCCCGACGCTTCCGGGGCTCTCGGTGGCGCCAATCACCGCCACGGTACGGGGCGAAAAAAACACCTTCAGCGGCTGCGTCTTGCGCCGCAGGATGTCGGACTGCTGGGTGGCCGCCGTCACATCCCCAAAGGGGCCCTTCGCGACATCGGTCTCGAGCATGGATTCTCCTCTGGCGCAGGCTGCGGGTTTGGGCTGTCTCGGATCAAAGTATTATTCTACCTCACACGGATCGCTGTTGGGAGTGCGGCAGTTCGGCGCCGCCGCGCTTCGACATTGCAGGGGGCACTGCAATCCCGCATCCCGGTATGGCACCGGGGCGGGTGTTTCGACCGTGCGCGTAAGCACGAAGCAGCGCCGGCGCGCCGCACCCCAAACGTCGTGCGGCGCCCCTGTGTTATACTGCAACTGCTTTCACGCCTTCCAATTCCACGGGGGACAAAACACCATGCGCGTAGGATTGTTTACCACTCTTTTCGGCAGGGAGAGCCTCGACGACGTCATCCAGCGAGCCGCAAAACTCGGGATATCCGACCTGGAAATCGGGACCGGCAACTATCCGGGCGACGCGCACTGCAGTCTCGGACTGTTGAACAACGCCCCCGCCCGGCGCGAGTTCCAGCAGAAGCTTGCCGACAACGGGATGCGAATCTCGGCCCTCTCCTGCCACGGAAATCCCCTCCACCCCGACAGGACCTTGGCCCGCGCCAACGACGAGGTGAGCCGCAGGACGGTGCAGCTGGCCGCGAAACTCGGGGTGTCGAGAAGGTGATCGAGTTCTCTGGGTGCCCGGGAGACTCCGAATCGTGCCCGGTATCCGAACTGGGTGACGTGCCCCTGGCCCGACGAGTATCTGAAGCTCCTGGCGTGGCAGTGGGAAAAGAAGGTGATCCCTTACTGGACGAAACGGAACAAGCACGCCGACGGACTACGGGGTCAACATCGCCCTGGAGATGCACCCGGGCTTCGTCGTCTACTCGCCCGAGACGCTGCTCAAGCTGCGCGCCGCCGCCGGGACGCGCATCGGCGCCAACCTGGACCCGTCGCACATGTTCTGGCAGGGAATCGATCCGATCCAGTCGGTCCGGCTGCTCGGCCAGGCGTTGTTCCACGTGCACGCGAAGGACACCAAGCTCTACCTGACCAACATGGCGACCGCCGGAGTCCTGGACCTCAAGCCGTACAGCGACGAGGTCCGGCGCTCGTGGCTGTTCCGGACCGTGGGTTACGGCCACGGCTCGGAGTGGTGGACCGATTTCGTTTCCACCCTTCAGATGGTCGGCTACAACGACGTGCTCTCGATCGAGCACGAGGACAGCCTCATGGCCGTCGAGGAGGGACTCGGCAAGGCCGTCTCCTTCCTGAACTCGGTCCTGATAGGCGAGAAACTCGCCGGGATGTGGTGGGCCCAGGCTTAGTACTCGTGTTCGGAAATGTGCTGACTTCTGCAGGACGCTGATTTATGCGGATTTACGCGGATGCACGCGAGTTTCCGCGTCCAGGCTGGATTGAACCTTCGAGAGACGCGGGACATCTATGGGTAATGCAGTTCCTGGGAGGCTAACTCTATGAGAACGACGAAATCACTGATCTCGTGCCGTCGCGATTTCGCTGCCTGGCGCTTGCGACCACCATGACGCCGCCGCGCAGGACGTCCGTCCTCCCGTCCAGCCGGATCCCGAGATCGTCGTGCCGGAAGGGACCGTTCTGCCGATCGCCCTGTCGACATTCATGAATTCGCGCAGCAGCACGGTCGGAGACAGTTTTTATGCGGAGACCGTTTACCCCGTCTGGATCCAGCAGAGGCTGGCCATCCCGCGCGGTTCGCTCGTCAAAGGGAACGGTGACACAGGTTTCCCGGCCGGGCAGGGTCCGGGGCAAGGGACGCATGGCGATCCGCATCGACTCGGTCCAGCTGCCCAACGGGGTACGCGGCCCCTGATCGCTTCGTTCCGCGGCCTGCACGGGCCGGGCAACGAGAAGATGGACGAGAAGAAGGAAAACATCGAGATGGACTCGTCCAAGGGCACCGACACCGGTCAGGTCGTCGGCACCGCCGGCGAGGGCGCCATCATCGGTGCGATCGCCGGGGGCGGTTCGGGTGCCGGCATAGGTGCGGGCGCGGGAGCGGCGGCCGGGCTGGCCCGGTCCTGTTCACCCGCGGGCGTGAGCTCGTCCTGGAACCCGGGACCCAGTTCGACCTCGAACTGAAGCAGCCGCTGCGCTTCGCCTACGGCGAGCTCGACTTCACGACACAGGAAATGGACGGGGGCCGCAGGATACCGCAACCGAGGCGGACGGACCGCAACCAGGAAAACGGGCCCTTTTCCCCGGGCCGCCGCGGCATCGGCCTCCCCTGGCCCCTCCTGTGGCCCTGAACCGCATTCAAGCCTCCGATGTGAGGTCTCGGGCCCGGCGTCACCTGTTCCGGACCCGGCACGCGATGTGGTAGGCTCTCCATCCATGTCGAACGCCGCTGATATCCGGTTGCTCTATCTCCGTGAACTGCGCTCGGCGTTGCGCGAGCGCAACATCGTCATAAACAGCATCCTGCTGCCCATCTTCCTCTACCCGCTGCTGCTGTGGCTCGTCTACACAGGCATCTCCTTCGTCGGTGGCCAGACCGAGGGCTTCACCTCGCGCGTCGCGCTTCGAAATCTCCCGTCCGAACACGCTAAATTCAAGACCGACCTCGAGAAGGACGAGCGCATCGTCCTGAAAGACTCCGCGCGGCCGGTCGAAGAGATCCGCAACGGGGACCTCGACCTGCTGCTGGAGTTCGAGCCGGCTGCGGGTTCGGGGCTTCGGACGAACTGCGTCGTCCGCATGACGTACGACAATTCCAGCGACCGGAGCGAGTTGGCCCAGAACCGGGCCGAGGAGAAGCTCGCGCGCTACCGCATGGGTTTCGTCACCGCGGAAGCGGCGAAACTCGGCCTCTCCGCTGCAGCAGCTGCAGCTGTTCGTCGTCGAAGGCCGCAACAGGGCTTCGAACCGGGAGATGAGCCAGTTCATCCTCGGCATGATGCTTCCGCTGTTTCTCGTCATCATGCTCGCGGTCGGATGCATGTTCCCGGCCATCGACAGCACGGCAGGCGAGCGGGAAAAATCCACCTGGGAAACCTTGATGACCCTGGCGACGCCCCGCAGCAACATCGTCGTCGCCAAGTACCTTTACGTCGCCACGATGGCATGTCTGGCGGGGCTGCTGAACGTGACGGCGATGATCCTCTCGATGAAGGCGGTCCTGGCGCCGCTGCTGGGGAGCGACGCGGCGGAACTGACCTTCCGTATCCCCCTGGCCGCCATCCCCGTCATCCTGCTCGTGACGGTACTGCTGGCCCTGTTCGTGTCGGCCGGCATGATGATCCTGGCGTCGTTCGCCAGGACGTTCAAGGAGGGGCAGTCCCTCGTCAGCCCCTTCTACATCTCGGTGTTCCTGCCCGTGATGTTCCTGCAGGTGCCGGGGCTGGAGCTCACCCCGGTGCTCGCCACTGGTTCCCATAGTAAACGTGGCCCTGGTCTTCCGCGAAGCTGTTACGGGCGTATTCCGCTGGCCGCTGATCGGGTTGACCGTGCTGGTGGAGGCGGTGACGGTGGCACTGGCGCTCTGGCTGGCCGCCACCATTCTGCGCTACGAGGATTTCGTGGTCGGCAGCTATGGCGGCAAGCTGTCGAAGTTCGTGAAAGAAAGGCTCCTGCGAAGCAGCAAGCCGCCCGGAGGCCCGCGATGAACGAACCGGTGGTGGTGCAAAACCTGGCCAAGACCTTCTACGACGAAGGGCGGGGGGAGGTGCGGGCGGTGTGCGGCATCGATTTCGTGTGCCGCTCCGGCGAGATCTTCGGCCTGCTGGGGGCAAACGGAGCAGGAAAGACCACGACGCTCCGCATGCTGTCCACCATCCTCAAACCGACCGCGGGCACCGCGACCGTGCTCGGGCACGAGGTGGGCTCCGACCCGGCATCGGTCCGAAAGTCGATCGGATTCTACTCGGCCTCCACAGCCTTGTATCCGAGGCTCACGGCGCGCGAGACCATCGAGTTTTTCGCCCTGATCAACCAGTACCCGCGGGAGCGCGTGGCCGCGCGCGTCGAGCAGCTGATCGAACGCTTCGGGATCGCGCGGTACGCTTCGTCCCGGGTCGAGAAACTCTCGACGGGCATGAAACAGAAGGTGTCGATCGCTCGCACCGTCGCCCACGACCCTCCTGTCCTGATCTTCGACGAACCGACCGTGGGACTCGACGTCCTCAACGCCATCGAGATGCAGGACGTCATCCGCGAATTCCGCGCGCAGGGGAAGACGATCATCTTCTCTACCCACGTCATGAGCGAGGCGGAGAAGCTCTGCGACCGCATCGCGGTCATCCACGACGGGCGCATCCTGGCGTGCGACACGCTCGAGGGGTTGCGCGAGATGACGGGCGCGCACTCGCTCGAAGACATCTTCGTGCACTTTGTCAGGGGCCGCGGATGAACTGGCACACCGTCGGTGTCCTCCTCGCCCACGAACTCCGGATGCTCCTGCGCGACCGGCGCACGGTGGTCCTCGCCATCGCGCTGCCGCTCGTGACCATCCCGCTGATCCTGTTCGCCTCCAAGACCATGAGCGAGCGGCAGGGAGCGCACGCTGCGCGAGACGACGATACCGCTACGCCGTCACCGGCTCGGACCAGGCACGGCTCCGCGCCATAATCGCCGGGGCGGGACCGATGCTGCAGCGCGAGCCCGGCGCCCGACGAAGGCGGCTCGGAGGACCTCAGGGACTTCAAATTCAGCGAGGTCCGGGTGCCCGACCCCGCCGCCAGCCTGCGCGACAAGGACATCCACTTCTACCTCGAGGCGCTGGGCGGCGACGAGGCGGATGCGCTCGCGCGCAACGCGCTCGGCGCCGCCGAAGCCTGCGGGGGGAGCTTCCCGGCCGCAGGAGGAGACGGTGCGGCTCAAGGGCGTTCCGGTCGTGCGCATCCATTACCGCGGCGACCGCGACCTCTCGCAGGCGGGGCGGGCGAAGATGCGCGCGCTGCTGGAACGGACGCGGACGGAGCAGGAGAGGACCCTGCTCGAGTCGCGCGGCTTTGCCGCCGATCCCGGCCAAGTCCTGCCGCTCGAGCGCGACAGGCTGGCCACCCCCAGCCAGGTCGCGGGCTCGCGCATCGGCCGGCTCCTGACCGTGTTCCTCGTGATGTTCCTGTTGAGCGGAGGGTCCGTCGTCGCCATGGACATCGTCGCCGGGGAGAAGGAACGCGGCTCGCTGGAGACCCTCCTGACCACTGCCGCGGGAAGAGGCGAGATCGTGGCCGCGAAGCAACTCGCGATCTTCATCGTCGGCCTCGATCAGCACCCTGATACAGCTGGCCAACATGGCCTTCGCCTTCCGGATCGTGGAGATGCCCCGGGACTACGTGTACCACGCGTCCCCCCTCGCGCTCGCCGACCCTGTTCGCGCTCTTCATCCCCGTCGCGGCCTTCATAGCCTCCGTGCTCCTCATGATTTCCGCGTATGCAAAGTCCTACAAGGAGGCCCAGCTGTACTTCTTCCCCGTCTACCTGGTGAGCCTCTTCCCCTCGGTCGCGGGGGTCCTGCCGGGCATCCGGCTGCGCTCGGCCGTGGTGGCGGTGCCGCTGGCGAACGTCAGCGTCGCGGTGAAGGAGATCATGGTCGACAAGTTCGACTGGCCGATGATCGCCCTGGCGTTCGCGGTGATGTCCGGGGCCGCGCTCTGGACCCTGCGCGGCGTCGGCCGGGATGCTGGGACAGGAACGGCTGATCACCTCGAGCGAGTCGGACGCGGCAGACCTGGCCGGCGGGGCGGCGCTGTTCCCCAGGCACGTGCTGAGGTGGTACGCCGTCATGGGGGCGGTCCTCCTCGCGGTCGCGGTGAACGTTCCCCAGCTGGCCGCCTTCCGCGCCCAGATCCTGTTCAACGAACTCGTCGTGTTCCTCGGCGGGGCCCTGCTCATGATCCGGGTTTACCGGCTCGACGCACGGGAGGCTCTGAGCCTGAGGCACGTCAACCCGGCCGTGTGGCTCGGCAGTCCTGCTGATCATCCCGTCGGGAAACCTGGTCGGCGTCGCGGTCTTCCGTCTCGCCGACCTGATCATCCCCGTGCCCAGGCAGATGCTCGAGCAGTTCGGCCGGGAACTCCTCCCGAAGGACATCCCCCTCTGGCAGTTGTTCCTGTTCATCGCGGTGCTGCCGGGCATCTGCGAGGAAATCGCCTTTCGCGGAACGCTTCTGTACGGGCTGAGGCGCCGTCTGCGCCCGGTCCCGCTGGTGCTGGCCGTGGGCGTGATCTTCGGCCTGTTCCACGTGGCGCTGTTCCGGCTCATCCCGACCGCCTTCATGGGCGTTTTCCTCACCGTCATCGCCCTCCTGACCGGATCGATCTTCCCGTGCATCGTCGCCCACGCCGGCAACAACGCCCTGGCACTCTGGGTCAGCCAGGCCAAGGTACCGCTCGACAACCGGCCGTGGTGGGTCTACGCGGCGGCCGCCTGCGCGTTCGCCGCGGGCTTCTGGATTCTGTACCGGACCCGACCGAAAAGCCCTCGATCGGAGTACGTTGATCCCGCTCACCCCCTGCGTGACGGGCCGCGGTCTGTTCAGGCCCCCGAACAGGCCGCGAACAGTGGTCCCGCCTAAAATGCAGGTTGATTCTGCTGTCTGGCTCGGTAAGAATGACGCCCATGGATTCTGCACTTATCATGCGTATCGCCCAGGACGTGGGCCTGCGTGAGAACTCGGTTGCCGCCGCCCTCGCGCTCTTCGAACAGGGTGCGACCGGTCCGTTCGTAGCCGCCTACCGCAAGGAAACCACCGGCGGCCTTGACGCGGTCCAGGTAAGGGCGATACAGGAACGAGCCTCGTACTACAAGGAAGTGCAGGACCGGCGGGCCTCGCTGGTCAAGCTGCTGACCGAGCAGAAGAAGCTCACCGACGAGCTGCGCGCCAGGATCGAAGGCTGCTACACGCGGGTGGAACTCGACGACCTGCACAACCTGTTCCGGCCGCGGCGGCGTACGCGGGCCGCCGAGGCGATCGAGAAGGGCCTCGAGCCCCTCGCCGAATACCTGTGGAACCAGGAGCCCGACGCCTGGAGCCTCGAGGAGCACGCGGACGTATTCATCGATCCCGCGAAGAACGTGGCATCGCGCGAGCAGGCGTTGCAGGGCGCCTCCGACATCGTGGCGGAGTGGATTTCGGAGAATCTCGACATCCGCAAGTCGCTCCGGGAAACGCTCTGGAAAGAGGGCGCGCTGGTTTCGACCGTCGTGCCGGCGAAAACGGGCCAGCGAACCAAGTACAACATGTATTACGACCGGCGCGAACCGGTCGCGACGGTGCCGTCCCACAGGGTGCTGGCCATCCGGAGGGGCACAAAGGAAGGGGTCCTCACATCGGCCATCGAAGGGGACATCGCCAAGGCGACCGAGTTCGTTGTCGCCACGGTGGTGCGCGACCGGGAGTCCCCGTTTGCCCCCATCCTGGAAACGGTGGCGCGCGACAGCTACAACCGCATCCTGCGGCCCCTGATCGAAACCGAGGTCCGCGCCCAGCTCAAGGAGCGCGCGGACCGGGAAGCCATTCGCGTGTTCCAGGAGAACCTGGCCAACCTTCTCCTGTCCCCGCCGGCCGGCCCGATGGTCGTGCTCGGGATCGATCCCGGGAAAGGGGAAGAGTGCAAGGTGGCCGTGGTGGATGCGGGCGGCAAATTCCTCGAGGAAGCGACCGTCAGCCCGTTGCCCCCCAAGAGCGACGTCGAGGGGACGCGCACGACGCTGCGCGAGCTGCTCGCGAAACACGCGGTGCAGGCCATTGCGCTGGGGACCGGGGCCGGCGCGCGCGAAATCGAAACCATCGTGCGCGACTTCCTGGTCGAGGAGAAGCTGGACCAGATACTCATCGCCTCCGTCAACGACGCGGGGATCGCAATCTATTCGTCTTCGAGGGTCGCCCGCGAGGAATTCCCGGAACTCTCCATCGCCACCCGCTGCGCCATCAGCCTGGCGCGCCGGCTCCAGGACCCGCTCGGCGAACTCGTGAAGATCGACCCGAAGCTGATCGGCGTCGGACAGTACCAGCACGACGTCGATCAGAAGGAACTGCACCGCGGGCTGCTCCACACGGTCCAGTTTTGCGTCAACAGCGTCGGGGTGGACGTCAACACCGCCGGCCCTTCCCTGCTCCGCTACGTCTCCGGGCTGAACGACAAGCTCGCGCGGCGCATCGTCGGCCAGCGCGCCGAGGGCCCGTTCAAGACCCGCGAGGCGCTGCGCACCGTCCCCGGCGATCGACGACACGGTCTACCAGCAGGCCGCCGGGTTCATCCGGTTCCGCGAGGGCGAAAACCCGCTGGACCGCACCGCGGTCCACCCGGAGTCGTACCCCACGGTCGAGAAGATGGCCGCATCGCTCAACGTCGCCGTCGGCGACCTGATCGGGAACAAGGAACTGGTCCTGGGCCTGAAGCTCGACGATTTCGTCGCCGACGGGATCGGGCTGCCCACCCTGACCGACATCCGGGAAGAGTTGCTGCGGCCGGGCCGGGACCCGCGCCGGACGTTTACGCTCCCCAAGTTCCGGTCCGATGTCCGGCAGATCGGCGATCTCAAGGAGGGGATGACTCTCGAAGGGACAGTCACGAACGTCACCAACTTCGGAGCGTTCGTCGACGTCGGTGTGCACCAGGACGGTCTGGTCCACCTGAGCCAGATGTCCAACCGCTTCATCCGTGACCCGCGTGAAGCCGTCAAGGTGGGCGACGTCGTCCAGGTGAAGGTGATCTCGGTCGAGGCCGAGACCAAGCGCATCGGCCTGTCGATGAAGGCTCTGCTGCCTGCCGTCCCGCGCCGGCGCAAGAAGCCGCGCCGCGCGACACCCGCGGTCGGACTCGCCGCGGCACCCGCCAATCCCGGCGCACCTGCGGGCGAGCAACTCGTCACCGCCGCGGAGAACTCCGGAAACCCGGAGCGCCCGCGCGGCCCGCGGCCTCCGCGACGCGACCCGCGCCGGATGCGCGACCCCCGCAGGCCCGCACCCGAGCGCCGCCCCGAAAGGCCCATCCCGCAGGAACCGAAGCTCGTCGCCGAAGAGGCGCCGCCCGAAGACACCGGACCCAAGCCCCCCGAACCCACCCTGCAGGAGAAAATCGCCGCCCTGCAATCCAAGTTTCGCGGCATCAGTTAGCAGCTTCCGGTTTGCCGAAAGAGCTCTGCCTCGAAACCACAAAATCCCGCCCGAGCGACCGGCCCCAAAACAAGAATGTAATTGACACTACTTGGTTTATGGTGGCAAATTGTCGAAAGACCCATTTGCCAATTCGCTGGAAACAGGTTCCGAATCCGTGATCCCACACGGAGGATGGGATCCTTTCACGACTATCCCAACAGCGTCATTCGTGGCCTCTGTCAAGCTGTAATCCTTGGATCGTTACTGGAGGCAGCATTATGAGACGCGCACTAGCCTTTATTGGGCTCATCCTCACAGCCATCCTCTTCGTGGCACCGACCGCATCCGCGCAATCCACCGCGACCCTGTCGGGCATCGTACGAGACGCCAGCGGCGCCGTGATCGCAGGCGCGGACATCACAATAACCAACCAGAGTTCGGGTGACCTGCGCAAGACGGTCACCACCAATGAAGGATACTTCAGCCTTTCTTTGCTGCCCGTCGGCATCTACAAGTTGACGGTCACAGCCACGGGTTTCTCCACATATCAGGCAACCGACATCGAGCTGAACACCCGGGACAGCAAGTCTGTCAACGTCACCATGAAGATGGGCGCTCTCTCGGAGACGATCGAAGTTTCGGCAACGGTCAATGAAGTTGCCGTGGTCGACTCGGGCGAGAAATCCACACTCATCACGGCGAAAGACCTGCAGGATCTTACGCTGCTCAGCCGCAACGCGGCCGAGGTCGTCAAGCTCATTCCCGGCGCCCAGATGACGGCCAACCTCGGCAAGAATCAGCCGGGCGTCACGGGCACGATCGGCATTAACGGCTACACGGTCGGCGGCAACGCCGCAGGCTTGGGCGGAACTGCAGTCAACGGCCAGTCGCTCGACATTACGATGGACGGCGGCCACATCTTCGATCCCGGCGCGTCGGGGACTGCCACCCCCGTCAATCCGAACACCTCCATGATCTCCGAGGTCAAGATCTTAACCTCAAACTTCTCGGCCGAAGCCGAGCGGGGCCCGGTAGTCGTGAATGTGGTTACAAAATCTGGCGGCAAGGATTTTCACGGCGAGGGCTACCTGTATGCCCGTCACTACTCGATGAACGCCAACGACGCCTTCGTAAAGTCGAATGGGCAGCCCCGCCAGGAGGACAAGTACTTCTATCCCGGTTTTCAGATTGGAGGGCCGCTGGTCATTCCGGGAACGGGCTTGAACAAGAACCGCGACAAGCTATTCTTCTTTAACGGTTTCGAATACTACAAGCAGACCGTGGCCGGCGGCCTGGCGCGCGCGGTCGTGCCGGTGGCCGCAAACTACAACGGCGACTTCTCGCCCGCGGTGATGGCCGGCCTGGGATCGGTAGGCAACCTCAACCAGGTTCCCACCTATACCCCGGGCAGCCAGCCCTGGTCAGGCAGCCGCCCCGATTGCACCATCACCAATGGCGTGTTGTCCCCGGGATGTATCGATCCCAACGGGCTGAAAATCCTGAGGGCCTATCTGCCCGCCCCGAACGCGGACCCGCTGGCCCACAACGGCTACAACTTCGTCTGGGGAGTCCTGTCGCCGCAGAACAACTGGCAGAACCTGACCCGAGTAGACTGGAACCTCAGCAACAACACCAAAGTCTTCGCCCGCTACAGCGTGCAGCGTGAAACGGCGAACCAGCCGCTCGGGCTCTGGGGCGGCACAGGTGGCAGACAGCGTGGTGCCCAGCCCCACCAATATCATCGGCGAATACAGGTCGGATTCGCTTTCCACCAGTCTGACCCAGGTGTTCTCGCCGACGATGACGAATGAGGCCACCTTCGCCTACACCTTCGAGGGCATGCCAAACCGGCCGGAAGACCTGTCAAAGCTCATGCGCAAGGAGATGGGGCTCACCCTCACGGGTGTATACGGCAATCCTCAGGCACCTGGCTTCACGGCATGGGGTACCGCATTTCCAAACATCGGGCCGGGCAATAACCTTGGCGCCGACTTCCACCCCGGCATGATTGCCGACAAGGCAATGCCGAGCGTCTCCGACAACTTCTCGAAAGTCATCGGAACCCACAGCCTCAAGTTCGGCGCTTTCTACGAGCACATCTACAACAAGCAGGATAACTGGGGGCAGTATCCGGGAATCTTCCAGATGCCGCAGGGATGGGGCACAGGAGTCAACAACAACTACGCCGACATCCTGATGGGCATCACCAGCGGCCAGATGACCGAGCAGCAGCTCCCGCCCGCCACCCAGATCTCGCAGAACATCATCTCGGTCTATGCGCAGGACCGCTGGAAGGTTGCCGACCGCGTGACCCTGGAATACGGCTTGCGGTTCGAGCACTACGCGAAACCCTATGCCGCCAGTGACCTGGGACTGGCCACCTTCTTCCCGGACAAATACAGCAATGACCCGGCGAAGTTGAACGACCACCCTGGAGTCCTGTGGCATGGGATCGACAGCAGTATTACGCGTTCCGGAACCGAGAGCCGATTTTTGTACTTCTCTCCCCGATTCGGCGCAGCGTGGGACCTCTTCGGCAATGCCAGGACAGTCCTGCGTGGCGGCTGGGGCAAGTACCGCACCTATGACTCGTTGCAGAGCAACAGCTACACGGGCCCCGTCCAGACAGCCATGGGCGCCACGAGCTATTACTGCAATGCCTGGTCCTGTCCGACCTTTGAGGACATAGACAAGGCAGCAACGAATCACCCATTGCCTGCAGGTTTACCGGCGGGATTGGTCCCGATCACCGTCATGGATCCGAGCAACGACGAGCAACCCCTGGTGACGACCTATAGCTTCTCCATAGACCAGAAGTTGCCCGGCGATTTCTACCTTGAAGCGTCGTATGTCGGCAACCGGACCCGCTACCTCCAGGCTCAGATCGATGTAAACGCGATCCCGTCGGGGAAAATCTCCGAGGCAACTTACCTCGCAAAACTCAACAGCGGGGGATGGCAGACCGCGGACACGGATGCCGCTCGCCCGCGCACCAATTATCAGGGCATCACCCAGAGCGTAACGGCCGGCAAGGCGCAGTACGATTCGCTCCAGCTCAGTCTCAAACGCTCCGTGGGCTGGCTGAACCTGATGGCCAACTACACCTGGGGCAAGACTTTCCAGCAACGTGTACCTCAATAACAACGGTGCGCTGCCCGACTATGGGGAGGATCAGTACTACGGCATCTCTCCCTATGAACCGTGCGCACGTGTTCAGCATGTCCTATGTCCTCAACATGCCGAAAGTCACGAGCGGCAACTCGTTCGTCCGCGGCCTCGGTAGCGACTGGCAGGTTTCGGGCATCGTACAGGTTCAGAGCGGGGTCAACCTGATCGCCAATAACGGCAACTACGACCTCCAGTATGGTCAGGATAACCTGGTCGACAGCAACAACGTAACGCTCAAAGCCAACGACAACTTCGGCAAATTGGGCACCAACGGCCCCACAATTAATGCCGAGGATTACCTGCAACCCGGTCGTGAATGAAAAGGTAACCTACACGCTCAACGGCAAAACGTTCGAGGGTGTCCGGTACCTGAATCCTTCCTGTTTCGCCCCGGTGGAGGATGGCACCGCGGGCACAACCAATATGCCGTATCTCGAGGGGCCGAAGTTCTGGAACGCGGACATATCGCTGGCCAAGACCTTCAACCTGACGGAGCGGCAGCGTCTGCAATTCAAGTTGCAGATGTTCAACTTCCTCAACCATGCGCTGCGATCGTTCCAAGTGGGCGACAACAACCTGGCTCTCAAATTCAACGCCGACGGGACGATGAAAAACCCGAGCAGCGGCGCCTCCATCAACACGTTCGGGGTGGCGAACTACCTGTTCGGACACCGTACGGTCGAGTTGATGGTGAAGTATTCATTCTAGCCCACAGCGACGGAGGCCTGACCCGGAACCTCCGCAACGGGGTGGCCCGCAAGGGCCACCCCGTCTATAATGTGGCCCTCTATGATCTGGGTGCTTTCCTCACTGTTGCGTGTTCTCCCAGGCGGGAATCCCTCAAGGCCCAGCCGCGAAGACCAGTTTTGAGCAGATTGCCCGCCGTGCCGACGAGGCCCGCACGGCCGGCCGCCTCGGCCAGGCGATCGAGCTCTATCGCGAGGGCGTAAAGCTGCGGCCGGAGTGGAGCGAAGGCTGGTGGGGGCTGGGGAGCATCTACTACGACCAGGACCGTTTCCCCGATGCCGCCGAGGCGTTCAGGAGCTTCATCGCGACCTCGAAAAAGGATCCGGCGCCCGCATACGCGTTCCTGGGACTCTGCGAATACGAAATCCGCGACTACCGCCAGGCAGCCGAGCACTTCGGCCTGTGGGTACGGAAGGGTCTCCCCGGAAACGCCCAACTCATCGAGGTGGCGAGCTTCCACTGGACCCTCGTGCTGACGCTGGAGGGACATTTTGTCCAGGCGCTCTATCTCCTGGAGGAAAAAGCAAAGCGGTACGGCGTATCGCCGGCGCTCGTCGAGGCCATGGGGCTGGCATCCTTGCGGATGAGGAGCGTCCCCGTCGACTATCCGCCGGAACGGCGTGAGATAGTGTGGCTGGCGGGGGAGGCGGCGGCGTATGGCTCGCTGCACGACTTTGACCGCGCCCACGAGTACGGGGGCAGGCTGGCGGCGCACTACGGCAATGAACGGAATGTCCATCACCTGCTCGGCACAATATACAGTTTCGAGCAGAGAATCGCGGAAGCCGCGGAGGAATTCAGGCGGGAGCTCGAGATCTCCCCCGATCACGCCCCCGCCTTGATCCAGCTCGCCCTTATAGGCCTGCTGGAATCCAGGTTGGATGAAGCCGAGGCGATGGCCAGAAAGGCGGCCGCCCTGGAGCCGAAAGACCCGCTGGCACACTACGCGCTGGGACGCATCCTGCTGGCCACGGAAAACTTCCAGGAGAGCGCGCGCGAGCTCGAGACCGCCAAGGAACTGGCGCCGACCAGCGCCAAGGTGCGTTACCAGCTGGCGAATGCCTACAGGAGGCTCCGGCGCACCGCGGATGCCGAGCGCGAAAATGCGGCATTCGAGGCCATGAAGGACAAAAACGAAGTTCTGGCGGCGATCCCGGAGGAAATACCCAGACAGGCTCCGAAAGGAAAGGCGCGCCCAAAATGATCGGAGCCGCCGCAGCAGTTCTGCTCGCACTTCACGTCGCGGCCCAGTCGCTTGCGGGCCAGGCCCCGTCCGAGTCGTTTGAGCAGGTGTCGCGCGCAGCGGAACAGGCGCGCGATGCCAACCGGGACGAGGATGCCATCCGGCTCTTCCGGCAGGGGCTGAAGCTGAAGCCGGAATGGAAGGAGGGGTTGTGGTACCTCGGCACGCTGCTCTACGAGAAAGAGTCTTTCGGAGAAGCACGCGACCTGTTTCGGCAGTTCGTCGCGCAAAGCCCCGAGTTCGGTCCCGGGTGGGCGCTGCTCGGCCTGAGCGAATACCAGGCCCGGGAGTACGCGCGCGCGTTGGCGCACCTGAGACGCAGCATGTCACTCGGGTTAGGCGACCGCAAGCATCTCGCCGATTCCGTCTTCTACCACGTGGCGGTGCTGCTGACGCGGTTCGAGCAGTTCCACGACAGCCTGCAATTGCTGTGGCAGATGCGCGGCGCCGGCCAGGCGGAGAATCTGCTCGAGGAACCTGCCGGGCTGGCGGCCCTCGGCTATCCCCTGCTGCCCGGCGAGATTCCTTCACAACGGCGGGAATTGGCCCGTCTGGCCGGGGCAGGCACTTTCGCGCTTTTCGACCAGCGGCGGGCGGACGCAGCGAAGCTTTTCGACAAAATGGCGGCGCAGTATCCGCAGGAACCCGGAGTCCACTACCAGTACGGGGCGCTGTTGATCAACGACAAGCCCGAGGCTGGGATTCAGGAATTGCAGAAGGAACTCCAGGTCGCACCTTCTCACGTCCCGGCCCGGCTGCGGCTCGCCGAATATTACCTGGCGCAATCCCAGCCGGAAACAGCTCGGCCCTTCATTGAAGATGTCCTCAGGCTGGAACCGGGCAACGCCTCGGGCCACATGCTGATGGGAGAGATGCTGGCCGCGCAGGGAGACGGCCCGGGTGCGATCCGCGAGTTGGAGCTGGCAAGGAGCCAGGAGCCGCAGAGGGTCCGGATCCGGTGGGATCTGCTGCGCGCCTACACGGCGGCGGGCCGGCGGGACGACGCCAGACGTGAAAGAGCGGAAATCGAGAAGCTCAGCCGGGAGCAGACCCAAAAGTGATGAAGGGTGCGGAATGAGGAATCACCTCGGGTACCTCAGGGCTTGTGCCTTCGCGCTGCTTTGCGTCTGCGAGATGACATGGCCCGGCCAGGCTCCCATCCACTTTGTCCCACGGCCGATCCCGTTTGCCCTCGACAGCTGTGAAACCCCGGAGCGGCGCGCACCGGAAACCATGGCGGGCGGCGTGGGCGTTTTTGACTTCGACAGGGACGGCCACCCGGACATCTTCTTCGCGAATGGTGCCGATATCACCAGCCTGAAGAAGACCGCGCCGCAATATGCCAACCGTCTCTTTCACAACAACGGCGACGGCACCTTTGCGGATGTGACCGAAAAGGCAGGACTGGCCGGAACCGGCTACGACACCGGCGTAGCGATCGGAGATTACGACAACGACGGCTGCGAGGACATCTTCCTCGGGGGAGTGCACCGCAACAGCCTGTACCGGAACAACTGCGACGGGACCTTCGCCGACGTGACCGAGAAGGCCGGTCTCGCCGGCGTGGACAAGGAGTTTGGCCCGCTCTGGTCGGTGGGGGCGGCGTGGTCGGATATCAACAACGACGGCAGGCTCGACCTTTTCGTCGTCAACTACCTGAGCTGGGACGAGAAGAAAGAGCCTCCGTGCAGCTTCCAGGGCAAACCGGAGTACTGCCACCCGAAGTTCTACAAGGAGACCCCGAACCAGCTGTTCCTTAACAACGGCAACGGCACTTTCACGGACATTTCGGCACCGTCGGGAATCCGCGCGCACCCCGGCAAGGGCATGGGCGTGGGGGTCGCCGACTATGACGGGGACGGTCTGCCGGACATCTTCGTCGCAAACGATAAGCTGTTCAACTTCCTCTTTCATAACAAGGGCGGCAACCAGTTCGATGAAGTCGCATTCGAGTCCGGGGTTGCCCTCGCGGAGCACGGGAATCTCATTTCCGGCATGGGGGTCGACTTCAGGGATGTGAACAACGACGGGCTCCCCGACATTGCCGTGGTCGCGCTGGAGAACGAAACGTTCCCGATTTACGAGAATGAAGGCAAGGGCGTGTTCGCGGAGGTCACCTCCCGAAACGGCATGGTCGCACTGAGCGATCCCATGGCGGGATACAGTCCCAATATCGGCGACTTCGACAACGACGGGTGGAAGGACCTGTTCGTGTCGAGAGGGCACGTGCAGTCCCCCAACATGGCGGTTCGGACGGCAATTGACCAGCCGAATACGGTCTTCCGCAATCTGGGCAAGGCGAAGTGGGCTGCCCTGACCGCGGAGGCTGGCTTCACGGCGCTGAAGCCCCGCCGGCATCGGGGAGCCGCTATCGCGGATCTGAACCACGACGGCAAACTCGACGTGGTCGTGACGGCACTCAGCGCTCCCGCCGAGATCTGGATCAACGACAGCCCCGGCGTGAACCATTGGATCGAACTGGCCCTGGAAGGGACGAGGAGCAACCGCGACGGCATCGGCGCGAAGATCCGCGTGTCGGCCGGAGGAGAAACGCAGTACGACCAACTCAGTCACGCGGCGGGATATGCCTCGTCCAGCGCCGGGCCGGCGCATTTCGGGCTGGGGGCCGCCGCAACCGTGAGCGAGATCGAGATCCGCTGGCCCTCGGGCGTCCGGCAGATGCTTGCGAATGTTCCCGCGGACCAAGTCGTCCGGGTCAAAGAGGTTCAGTAGGGAGTCTTAACTCATTTCGGACGCGGATTGATGCGGACCCACGCTGACCAGGAACGAAGACATTGGCGGCGGAGGCTCGCGTAATCCAGGTCCTGATTACACGTCAAGGGAAAACATGTCGCATGCCCATTTTTTTCGCAGGCTGCTTTTGCTCTCCTGCGTCGCGGCTCCGCTGGCGGGCGCGCAGATCAGGGTTCTGGACCAGGAGCACAAGAGCAATGTCTTCGGAGAGACGCGTCACTACCGCATCTTTCTGCCAGCCGATTACGACGCAAGCCCTGGCAAGCGATATCCCGTCATCTACTTCTTCCACGGCTGGAGCGAACGCTACAACGTGGGTACGCGGGAAGGAGCGGGTGCGTACGATCGCGGCGGCGACTACAACGGCGACAACATATCCAATTTCGTCGAGAAGAACGGCGTCATCGTCGTGAAGTGGGATGGATACAATCCGCGCTCCCCGAACGAAGAATACCCCCGGCCTTATAACATCGGGCCTGTCGAGACCTATCGGCAATTCCCGCTCTACTTCCCCGAGCTTGTGGACTACATCGATGACCATTACCGCACGATTCCAGATCGCGATCATAGAGGTGTTTCCGGGCTTTCGATGGGTGGATTCATGGCGTTCTGGATCGGCGGGAAGTACCCCCACCTGGTTGGAAGCGTTTCCAACTTCATGGGATCTCCCGAGTTCATGGTCGGGCCGAAGGGATTCCCCTCCGAATATCTCCATACCGACATGTACCGCAACTACGAAGGAGTGCGCACACGTCTGGTTATGGGCACGAAGGACTTTATCCGCTGGTACCATGGCCGGATGAACCGGATCTGGGATTTCGCCCGACCCAACTACGAGCATGAAACCTTCGATTGGGATCACGGGACCCCGGGGATCGCGAAGCAAATGGGGTTTCACATGCGGGCCTTTGCCCAACCCCTGCCAAAGCCCGATTTATGGCACCACATTGACGTCTACCCCTCCTTCGACGTATGGGGATATTCCGTCACCAGCGACCGTCATCGGTCCGGGTTCACAGCCCTCGAAAACGTCTCACGCTCGGGATTCCGCAGTTCCGTCCGTGAGTGGCTGTGGGACGGTCAGACCATGCCGTCCGTGAAAGTGGATGTCACGACGGACGCCAGCTTCAAGGCTGATGGGGAGTACCGCATTGTGGATGTGAATCCCAGGACACGAACGGTCCGGAACGAAAGGCAAAAAGCGGATGCCAGCGGCCGCCTCCATATCCAGCTCGACGGGGATCTCCACGAAGTCGGCATCATCGAATCCCCGGGCCCCGTCCTCACCCTGGCACGATTCCACGTCGATAACGGCCCCTGGGCGAAAGCAGGCAGACGCGTCGAGCTGCGCGTGCAGATTCTGAACAAGGGAATCGCGGCGGCGACTAATATCAGCGCGACCCTCAGCTCCCCCAATCCGGCGGTGGCAATCCCGGTTTCGCAGGGCAGGATAGTGCGCCTGGCCCCCGGTGAGATCCTGGCGGTCACGCCCGGTTTCACCTTCACCGTGGACGACCCCGATCGCGCAGTCGTCAGGTTTACGCTGCGGTTGAAGGAAGGAAGCGGGCGCACCTGGAATGTCGCGTTCGAAGTGGGGTTATTTCCCGATGCAGGAGAGCTCCAGAACGTGCAGATAGCCGACGGTCGCCGTGTCCGCGTCCAGGTGAAGGGGAATAAGGTTGAGGAGAGACTGCTTGGAATTGGTAACGGGGATGGCCAGGTCAATCCGGGAGAATCGGTGGTCGCGCTGGTGAAGGATCAGGGAGAGCTGCGCATGGCGTCCCTTTATAGCAGCGATGCCTGCGTGAATCCTTCGGGCTTGAATCTGCGTTTTTCCGATGACTGGGGGGAATACGACCACGTCGGTGGATCGGCCAAATACTCCATGCCCACCATCGCCTCGCAATGTCCGGCTGACCACGAGCTGCTGTTTTTCGCGGAGTATCTGATACCGCAGGCCCCGGAGCACATCAGCAAGAGCGGACTGCTGCGGATCCGACTCGATGGGATCGATACAACCGCGCCGAAAGCCCGCGCTGCCGACCTGTTGCCTGGGAACATACTTGAGGTTCAGGTAGTGGAGGGCGGCGCCGTGAAGGCCGCAACCGCAACCATCGTCCAAACCCGCGATCCATCGTTTGAAGTTGCCGTCGAACTGAATGACGAGGGGATCAACGGAGACAGAGTGGCTCGTGACGCCTGTTTCAGTGCCGTGGTGCCGGACCTTCCACCCGGAGACTACCGGGTGAATGTCTCGATGACCGATGCTGCGGGGAATGCCGGCTCTGACAGCCTCGACCTTGTCCGTGAGCATTGGTGAAGAAGTGAAATGACGCTGCCCGGCCTATGCCTGAAGGCACCGCCGCCGCCTGCCCGCGCCCGGCCGGAGTGTCATTCGAGGTGAAATTCCACGAGTGGAAATACGCGTCGGCTCCGATGGCATAGCCCGTGGCCCATTTTCGGGTGCTGTGAGTCGCGCTGGGATTCGGCGTGAAGCCGCGGGAAGGCCTCGTTGAGCTGGAGGCGTGTCCTCATCGCGCGACGACCGGCACGGTCACGTGGGACGCATGGGCTGTCGACCGATAAATCCTGTGCACGGCACTGCGGAAATCCCCGGCCGTCGCGTTGAAGATGTTCGGTACAAAGGTCTGGGGATTCCTGTCGATCAAAGGGAACCAGGTACTCTGCACCTGAACCATGATCCGATGCCCCTTCCTGAACGCGTAGTTCTGCGTATGCAGATCTATCGTGAAGGGCAGGATCCGGCCGGGGGGGATCGGTTCGGGATGCTCGAAGCTCTTGCGATAGCGCCCACGGAAGACTTCGCAGGCTACCATGAGCTGGTAGCCTGCCATGTTCCAGTCGTCCGGGTGCTTCTCCGGATAAACATCGATCAGCTTGACGATCCAGTCGGCATCGCTTCCGGTCGTCGAAGCAAAAAGCCTCGCCTCGATTCCGCCGGCAATGGTGACGTCCTCCGTCAGTATGTCGCTCTCCCAGCCAAGGACGTCGGGACGATCATCAACGAAGCGTTGATCCTCGACCTGCCAGCTTCCCCAGCCCGACCCAGAGGGGAAATAGGTGGGTTGGATAGGCCGATGGCGGTAGGGTACCGGGTGAGCCGGATCGGAGGTGTAGCTGTCGAAGGCATCGCTTCCGCTTGACCCGGGCGGATCGAAGCCGAGCTTCTTCCCCGCGTGAAAATAGAGCTTCTTCTCCACCGTGCGCGCCGACGGTGGCCAGCTGTCCCACGACCGCCAAGCATTGGCACCCGCTTCGAACGTGACGGCCTCCGCCTCCGGCGCCGGTCCCTTGTCCTTAAGGTAGAAGGCGAACCATGGCGCCTGGATCTTCTCGCGGTAATACCTCGAGGTTGGGCTTCCGAACTTTATGGGTCCGAGACTCTCGCCTCCAGCTTGGTTCCAGCCGCCATGGTTCCAGGGTCCTACGACCAGGAAGTTCATCTTCCTTCGGTCATGCGGCTCGAGGGCACTGTAAATCCGCATCGGTCCGAAGAAATCCTCCTGGTCCCACCATCCGGCCACATTCAAGGTAGGCACCTGGACGCTCGTCAGGTACGGAACCAGGGTTTGCCGCTTCCAGAAATCGTCATAGTCCGGGTGTGTCACAAAGTCGTTCCACGTCGGGATCTTGGTCAGCAGATGCTTCCGGTTCACATTCGAAAGCGGGCCGAGTTCGAGATACCAGTCGAAGGTGTCGTACCGCTCGAATTCGAAATTGGACTGTTCCTTGCTGGTTTCCATGCGGGCCGCATATTCGAAGCCATAGCTCAACCGAAAGGCGCCGTTGTGATGGAAGTCGTCGCCCAGCCACATGTCGGCGGGGGAAGCCTGAGGCGAAACCGCCTTCAGGGCGGGATGCGGCTCCAGCATCGCCATCGCCGTAAGCCAGCCCCCGTATGACACACCCAGCATGCCGACCCGGCCGTTGTGACCGCTCACATTCTTGATAAGCCATTCGACTGAGTCGTAGGCATCTGAAGCCTCATCGATCGAGCGAGGATCTTTGCGTTCCCTCACTGGACGCTGCATCACGAAGGTGCCTTCGGAGGTATACCGGCCGCGAATGTCCTGGAAGACAAAGATGTAACCGTCGTCGACGAGTTCCTTATAGCTCCCTTCAAAACTCCGGGCCGCTCCTCCAATGCCGTACGGTGTCCGAATCAGAAGCAGCGGCAGCGGCTCCTTGCGGCCTTTCGGGACGTAGATTACGGTGTGGAGCTTTATTCCGTCCCGCATCGGAATCATCACGTCGCGGATGTCCCAATGGGCGGCGACGTCAGGTGCCTGAGGAGGAGCGACGGATGCCCCGTCCTGGAAAATGGAATGCATCAGAAGAAGCAACAACAGAGATACGGCGCCCGCGGGCATATCCAAACTCCCTTGCTGCTGGAATCAAAGATAAAAGCCAAAACAGCACGCAGATTCCGCAGATCCAACGGATTCACGCGGATCGGCCGCGTCCGTCGCCATGTCGATCCGTGGGGATCCGCGCACATCCGCGTCCTGAAAAATGCGTTAGAACATCAGTACTAAGGCAGAACGTTCACGGTGATACCCGACGGCAAGAGCGACCGGGCGAACTGCTCCGAGGGGCCGAGTTGCCGGGAGTAGTTGTCAGCACCGTAGGGGCCCACCGTGTAAGGGGTGCGCATCATCCAGATGGGATACTTCCGGGACGTGTCCTTCGGCGCGTAGACGGCGACGAACAGCTTCACGCCATCCCGCATCGGCACCAGTTGCTCCGACTTGGTGTAGGTCGCCTTGATGAAGTCGCGCAGGTCCTCGGCTTTGCGGCGCTCGTCCGCCCTGCGCTGCTCTTCACTGCCGGATTCCTGCGCGGGCAGGGGCAGAACGAAGACGGCGGCCAGAAGGATGAGAAAAACAGCGATACTCCGAAAGCCTGTGCGCTGCTCGACGGGCATGGTGGTTCTCCGGCGTGAAGGTAATGGATGCCAGAATGCTCCTTCGAATATACAACGAAAGCGGGCTCCAGACGAGACGCGCGAGCCTCGACTGACTGGGGAGCGGCACGAAGTACACGTGTCGTGTCGGAGGGGTTCGCCCGGGTTACCCCGGTTTCGACCAGGCCATCCGGGGCGGTGAATTCAGGCAAACTTCAGGGTGCGGGCTTAACCGCAGCGTCTCGTTCCTTTGCGTTGAGCCTGAGCACGATCTCACGTTCGCGTTGGCTGTCTTCCCTCCTGTTGAGACGCTGATACACCGACGCGAGCTGAACGTGCACCTGCTGGAAATCGGGGGACTGGCGCGCGACCTGCTCGAGGTGCTTCAGCGCCTCGTCGAGCTCTCCGCGGGCCGCGTGCAGGGATCCGACCTGGTACCGCGCCTCCACCGACTCCGGCCGCAACTGCAGCGCGTGAGCGAGATATGGAGCGGCGTCCGCCAGCTTGCCGCCGTGACGCAGGAGGCCTCCTAGATACAGGTTCGCCTCGAAGTCGTTCGGGTCGGCCTCGAGCGCACGCCGCAACGCACCCTCCGCCCCTTGCGCGTCCCCATCGTCGAGCAAGGCGCGCCCATAAAGCAACCATGCGCCGGGCAGCGCGGGATTCGACTCGACGGCCTTGCGCAGGGAAATTACCGCTGCCTTGTGGTCGCCGGCTTCGAACTGAACCGATCCCAGCAGGAGATTCGCCTCGGGAGTGTTGCCGTCCCTCAGGATGGGATCCACGACTACTTCGCCGCGGCTGACCTGGCCGTCGCGAATGAGCGCCGTGCCCAACAGATAGGCGACGGTCCGGTCCTCGGGATTGGACCCGTGGACGGTTTCGAGCAATTGCACCATATCCTTGTGACGACCCAGCCGCAGGTAACAGTCTGCCAGCAAATAGAGAGACTGCCGGTTCTCCGGCTGTTCCCTGCGCAACCGCTCGAGGTCGGCGGCCGCATCCGCGAACCTGGCCTGTTTGTAGCGGGCGACGGCGAGATTCATCCGCACGACCGGATTCCGCGGGTCGCGCTTCAGGGCTTCCTGGTACTGTGCGACCGCCTCGTCGAGACGACCGGCGCGAACTAGCGCCACTGCCAGGTTGGTCCGTGCTTGCACCAGGTCCGGCTCGAGCTTGAGCAGGAGCCCGTAGAGACGGATGGCTTGCGGGATATCCCCACTGTCGTAGGCAGCTGCAGCATCCCTGTACAGGTCGGAAGGCGGTGGAGCCTGCGCCGGCAAGGGATTCACCAGCATCAACAGCACGGCCAGGGTGAACCAGCCGGCTGCAGTGGGTTCACGAATCGTCACTGGCAGCTGCTCCGATCTCATTTCAGGAAACACGGATTGCAGCGGTCCTGCTATTTATCCGCGTCGATCCGCGTCGATCCTCGTTCCGGAATCCTGCCCTGCGTGATCGTCAGGACCTGATCGGCCTTGACGCCGGTCAGGTTCTGGCGGAGCCCGCCCGGCCAGGTCACTTCGAGTTTTTGGATCACCGACGCATTTCCCAGCCCGAAGTGGACGCGCTTGTCGCTGCTGGAATTGTACCCCACCATCGTGGTGGCATGGTTGTATTGGGTTCCGCCCTCTGTCGCGATCCGGACCTTGGCTCCAAGCCCGTCCCGGTTATCGCGGGTGCCGACCAGCCTGAGGATGATCCAGTGGTTGTGGTTTCTGCAGCGGTTCAGCAGCAACCGGGGCCGGGCGTTCAGGACCAAGACGACCACGTCCATCCTGCCGTCATTGTTGAAATCGCCGAAAGCCGCACCGCGGTGCGCGGCGGACACCGCAAAGTCGGCACCGAGCTGGTCGCTGACATCGGCAAAAGTGAAGTTGCCGTTGTTGCGGAACAGGCTGTTCGGAAGCGTGGCGGGACGGCGTTCGACTTCCATGGAGTTGTCCAGGATCTCACCGTTCGCAGTAAACAGATCCTTGAAACCGTCGTTGTCGAAATCGAACGCGCCTGTCCCCCAGGCCGTCAGGCGCGCGGTCAGCAGGCTCAGCCCCGAAGCGTTGGTCACATCCGCGAATTGCCCCCCGCCCAGGTTCCGGTATATGGGGAAGGAGTCGGCGAACATGGCGGTGTGAAAGACATCGGGAAGGCCGTCGTTGTTCAAATCCCTGAAGTCCGCGCCCATGCCTGCGACCGTGTTGCCATTATCGTCGTAAGCGACGCCGCTCCGCAGGGCGACCTCGGAAAAAGTCCCGTCCGCGTCGTTGTGCAACAGAAAGTTCTGAAACGTATCGTTCGAGACGAAGATATCGGTGAATCCGTCGCCGTCGTAGTCGGCAAAAGCCGCTCCCATCCCCTTGCCGACAAACCGAGAAATGCGCGACGGGCGGGATGCGTCCGTGAACGTGCCGTCCCCATTGTTGCGATAGAGGATATTCGGCATTCCCCTGAAATTGTTGGGTGCGCAATAGGCAGGGTGACTGCCTATTGCGCAGGGCGGTGCGCTGGCGACGCTGTAGTCGAGATAGTTCACGACAAACAGGTCGAGCAGGCCGTCGTTGTTGTAGTCCAGCCAGCCGGAGGCAACAGCCCACGCCTTGCCTTGCTTCGGGACGTCGCCGGCCACCCCGGCCTTGGCGGTTACATCGGTGAAAGTGCCGTCCCCGTTGTTGTGGCGGAGTTCGTTGCGATTCACCCCGGCAACGTAGAGATCCGTGAAGCCGTCATTGTCGTAATCACCGGCGGCGACGCCCATCGCGTACCCATTGCCGCTCAACCCCGATCGCTCCGTCACGTCCGCGAATGTCCCGTCGCCGTTGTTGCGGTACAGACGGTTGTAGTAACTCGAGTCGGCCTTCTCCAGTGAGGGGATCGCGGCCCCATTGGTGAAAAATACGTCGAGCAGCCCGTCATTGTCGTAGTCGAACAACGCAACGCCGCCCATCATGGTTTCGATCGCGTATCGCTGTGGGCTGACGCTGTTCCTGGCGACGAAGTCGATCTGCGACCGCGCGATGACATCCTCAAACGCCATGTCGGTGATCGCAGCCGCGGGAGGATTGCGCAAGGACCTGGGAACGACGGGCACCCTGGCCTGTCGCCCGCTCTGGGTGGTCGCGGGCGCTTGCGCTCGGGATAAAGGACCGGGCCACACGGTGACCGTCGCGACGAAGATAACAACCAGTGCGCCCGACAAGGCTGCACGGACAGTGACCCGGTGCGGACGTGCGGGCATAAAATCATTTCTCCGGTACCGGCGCCCAGCATAGCACGCGCGGCTTTTTCGCTACAAATCTCCGAGAATTCCGTGGCAAGCTTCGGATGCGGCGCTGCACGGACAGCTTCGTCATGGGGACGGCATGGCCTGGTCGAGAACATTCGGGATCGCCCTTCTCCTGTTCGGCGGACTCATGGGCGGGAGAGCCGTCCGCCCCGCAGCGCAGATCAGGGTCTCGAACGGCGAACGGCCCTCCGGGTGGTTCACCGATGCCGCCAAACGCTGCGACTTCGTCTATCGCACCAACAACGATTTCACCGGACGCAAGTACTTTCCCCAGCCGATGTGCGGCGGGATTGCCGTCCTGGATTATGACGACGACGGCTTGCTCGATATTTTTTTCAGCAACGGCGCAAAGCTCCCCGAACTGAGAAAGACCGGGCCGGAGTACTACAATTGCCTCCTCCGCAACCAGGGAGACGGCACGTTCGCGGATGTCACCGCAAAGGCCGGATTGGCCGGAGAAACTCTGGGATACAGCTTCGGGGTGGCCGCCGGCGACTTCGACAACGACGGACGCTGCGACCTTTTCATCGCGAATGCCGGGCGAAATGCCCTGTACCACAACCAAGGCGACGGGAGGTTCGTCGATGTGACCGCCAGGTCCGGCCTTGACCGCAAACCGGAGAACCTGCTGAGTGTGGGTGCTGCGTGGCTCGACTACGACAACGACGGGCTGCTCGACCTGTTTCTCACGAACTATACCTTCTGGACGCCCGCTACCGACCGCCGCTGCCTTATGGGTGCGGCCACGGACGTCTACTGCGTACCGACCTTCTACCAAAGCGTCCCTTCGCGCTTATATCACAACCTCGGCCGCGGTCGGTTCGAAGACGTCACCCAGAAGTCGGGTGTCGGCGGCGCCTTGGGCAAGGGAATGGGTATCTCCATCGCGGACTTCAACCGCGACGGCTGGGCGGACGTTTTCGTCTCCAATGACACGGTGAGGAACTTCCTTTTTGTCAACCAGCGCAACGGTACTTTCAGGGAAGCGGGCGTGGCGCTAGGAGCCGCCTACAACGAGCTGGGCGACACCGTCTCCGGCATGGGCAGCGACGCCAGGGACTATACCAACGACGGTTGGGTGGACGTGGTCTACAACGACCTCGTAGGCGAGGTATTCGGCCTCCTGAGAAACAGCGGCGGCGAGTTGTTCGAAGACGTCACAAGGAAGGCAAACATATTCACGCTGAGCAAACCATTGTCGGGCTGGAGTATAGGCTTCATCGATTACGACAACGACGGCTGGAAAGAAATCTACTCCGCCAATGGCGACGTGGATAACGTGCGGGCGGGTTCGAGGCAGCGCGACTCCATGTGGGCGAACCTGGAAGGGCAGAAATTCGTCGATGTGAGCGCGCAGATGGGACAGGATTTCGCTTTCCTCGGATATCAGCGCGGTTCGGCATTCGCGGACCTGAATAATGACGGCTTCATGGACCTGGTCGTCACCTCGCTGGGGGAGAAACCCCGCATCCTAATGAACAATGCGCTGAACGGCAACCACTGGGTCATGTTCGATCTCAGGGGACGCCGTAGCAATAGGGACGGCATCGGCGCCAGCCTGCAACTCACGATGGGATCGGGGAGGATGCTTTACAACCACTCATCCACCAGCGTGGGGCTGATGTCCTCGAGTGACAGGCGCGTGCACTTGGGACTCGGGAAAGAACAGGCCATCGTGAGTGTCGAGATCCGGTGGCCGAGCGGAACCGTGCAACGCCTCGACGCAGTCAACGCCGATCAAATCCTGAGGGTACAGGAGCCGGAAGACAGGAACGCTGCCAAGTGACGCTCGGCGAGCGAACCGCTATTCCACTTCGAACTCGGCGTGACGAACCGCAGAGACGTTTCCCGCCGAATCGGACGCTTTGAGAACGACGGCATAGCCTCCCGGCGGCAGCGAGTCGAGCGGCACTTTCAAGCCGACCGGGATTACCGGATTGCCGGGCAGAACCCTGTTGGTCATGTCCAGGCGTCCGGAATCGATCTTGACATCTCCGCTCTGGCGATTGAGCACAACCAGCTGGATCAGGACCTTGGGCGGATCGGGACCGCGCAGCAGCGGTTCGTAGATCTCGACATACAGCATGGCCGGATCCGTCTTCCTGTAACGGTTGTTGCCTGAGGGTATGAACTGCAGTCCCCGGCTCACGAAGGGCGTGTGCTCACCCGCCAGCACAGCCCCGGACGACTGTGCCGCGGCCACGTCGCGCGACTCCTTCGACAGCGCGATGGCGCTGAGCGCAAAATGTTCCCCATCCCAGGGTTCGATGGTCAGCGGTGCCTCCAACTTCCCGAACTTGTCGCGATCCGAGCTGAAGACCATCTTCAGCGTGTAATTGCCTGCGGCTGCAACGAGGTCGTTTTCGTAGCGGTACGGTCGTTGCTTGAACTGCTCCACTTCGTTCTTGCCCTGGAAGTCGAATTCCACCGTGTCGCTGAAGCGCGCTCCCACCTCTCCCGCAGGGGAGGCTGCAATACCGAGCACATTCAAGCTGGCATGGAATCTGCCGTTCTGCTTCACGAAATTGAAGGCCGCCGCTGGGATCTCAGCGGTGATGTGGACCCGAGCCCGGTCCGGAGCCGTGTAGAAGAAGGGGGATTGCATCTGGCCGCCTATGCTGCCGGCCTGAGATCCGGCGGCGCGGGCCTCGAGTTCCCTGCCGGCCGGCGTTCCCGCAAGAGGGTCGCTGAGGTCGATGTTGCAGTATTCGGTTCGGGCCCGAACGACGGCGCCTCCGCGGTCCACCTTCACTTTGACCTTGTGGCATCTTTCCCCGCCCGGTGGCGCGGGTGAATAGGCAATGAGGTAATGCTCCTCCTGGTCCTGCGCGATTTTCCGCAGTGCGTTGAGGGCGTCCTTCGAACTATCGATTGCCAGACCTCCCGTAGCCGCCGCGAGCGGACCCAGTTGATTCTCGACCAGCGCGCGATCGACGCGAACATCAACCAGGTAAATGGCGACGTTGGCCCGGTTGAAGGCATTGATGGCGCCGTTCATGTCTTCGGGCTGCACATAGTATGAGACAGCGGGAGCAGGCGGAGCCTCTATCGCGCTGCCAAGCACGCCCGCTCCCACGCTGCCGGGATCCGTGCGGGCACGGACGTCGTAGTTGACGGTCGGGGCGAGCACGACGATCGCCTTGCGCCCTGGCGTCGAGCCCAGGGACTTGGCCACCTCGACCAACGCTTGCAGCTGACTGCGAACATCGTATGCGACGGATGCTGCGGTCCGTGTCGGGTCGGCGTAGACGGACGATGTCACCCCGGACACCCCGGCCGCCGAATCGGACGACAATACTCCGGAAGCCTCCATGTTCTTCGCGGCCTGTGTCAGCCGCTCGGCGTCCGCCGTGAAATTCTGAATGACTTTGATGCCGCCGCTGCCGAGGTAGTTGAGGATCGCCATCTGACGATGCGGTGCCGAGTAGGCTTCAATAAACCTCGTGGCCGCTTCCCGCGCATACGGCTGATCCGCCACAGGGATCCTGCCGAACAAAAGGACAGTATGCATCGGGGCCGTGGTTGCAGCCGTCTCGCGGTGAACACTCTGAATGGCCTGTTCCTTGTTGCCTTCCCAGAGGTGAAACTCCGTCGGGGCGAGGTCGCGGATGAAGTCTCCCTTCTTGTCGGTAACAATCGCATCGACCAGTACCAGTCGAGTCTCCGATCCGACGGTGGTCGCGTCGCCCCGCACGGGCCTGGGCGCCTGTCCTGCATCCGCGAGAGTCGTCAAGCCGAGAGTTGCCAGGAGAAGCACTTCGCGACGATGACGCATTCTCACCTCCTGAAACTAACTACTCGTGTTTTGAACTACGCTAACGTTTCCAGGACGCGGATCTGCGCGGATGCACGCGGATTGCTGCCTGGTGGCAGGCCGCGCCCGATCCGCGTGAATCCTCAAAATCCGCGAAGATCCGCGTTCATCCGCGTCCGAAAAAACGTCATAGTACTTATGCGTTTGGCCACTGAGAACAGGCCGTTCAACTCCCCAGGATCGATGTCGGTGGAGCGGGATGAGGGCAGGTCGCTTGAGGTCGGGGGGCTGGATTTCGCACATGGCATTGCCGCTGATGCCGCAGGTAAACCACCGGGGCTGCGCGGCCCGAGCTGGCCGCACAGTCACCCTCCCGGCGAAACTGATGACCTCCCTGGGTCAGAATTTCAGGACGACTTCTTCGGGGATGCTCTTCCCTTTCGGGAGTCGCAGGGTGAACCCTTTGACTGTTGCCGGCCGGTCTTTCAGCGAAAAGAAGAGGAACCTGTCGCGGTTCATCGACGACGGGATCGGGTCGGTCGTGTGCGCCTTGTCGTTGAAGTCCTTCTCCACGAGCTGCTTCTCAAACTGCGACAGATCGCCGCCGCCGCCGCCCGGGTTGAGGACGATGGACGGTCCTCCCCAACCGCGCCTCCCATAGCCGCGGTTCCGCGGATCCGACGGGTCGTAGCGGGGGTCATTGCGCGGGTCGCTCGGGTAGCGCGGGTCATTCCTGGGAAGCCTTGGGTCGTTTGGGTAGCGCGGGTCGATGCGCGGATCGTTGGCGACCGTGGGATCGTATCGGGGATCGTTGGGGTCGGTTCGCGGGTCGCGGGTTCCCGCCCCCGGTTGCACCGCCACGGGTCCCCCCTGCTTCTTGGCCTCCGCGCTGACCACCATCCCCTCGAGCACGGCCCGCGCCACCGTGTCGGGACCTATCAAGGGCACTTCGCCCCCATCGGGCCCAAGCAGCTGCAGATCTCCCGGAAGCTCCACTTCCACTTTCCCCGCGTTAAAGACGGCGAGGCGCACGGCCACGATATCCGACGGACTGAGCTCCTTGTAGAAAAAGTCTTTCTGGTCCTTCCCATCCAGCAGCAGGTCGGCGGCATAGACTACACCCCCGACCGTGGTGCGCGCCTGAAACTGCTCGGCTTTTTTCGCCTTGACCAGCTTCACCTTGAAACCGGCGAATGCGCCCACTGAGAAAAGCAACATCGCTAAAATCACTGCACGGTTTCTCATCAGAACCTCCGCCGGGCTGCTGCGCATATTCTGAACCATTCGCAGATCCTTATCTATCACAAACGCGGGCGGGCACATCCCTGCAACCAGGCCGCTTGTGCAAGGTGTTCTGCCTTGAAGTTTGTCCCCCGAACGGTTCTAATCGGCGCGGAGGCGCATATGCACTGGATGGGATTGGATGTCGGCACGACCGGCTCGCGGGCGGTCATCGTGGACGAAGCGGGGAGCGTCGTCGCGGCTGCTTCCGCCGACCACGCACCCATGGCTCAGCCTCAACCGACATGGGCGGAGCAGGACCCGGAGGACTGGTGGCGCGCGGCCCAGGAGGCGATCCGGGCGGCCCTGACCGAGGCCGGCCTCTCCGGCAGCGACATCGCCGGACTCGGCATGTCGGGCCAGATGCACGGCGCGGTGCTGCTCGACGGGCAGCACGAGGTCATCCGGCCGGCGATCATCTGGTGTGACCAGCGCAGCCAGGAGCAGGCGGACTGGTTTACGGAAAGAATCGGGGCCGAGAGGCTGAAGGAGATCACCTGCAATCCTGCCCTCACCGGATTCACCGTTCCGAAACTCCTCTGGGTGAGGGACCACGAGCCGGCGAACTTCGAACGGCTCCGCATGCTGCTGCTCCCGAAAGACTACGTCCGGTTCCGCCTGACGGGCGATTTCGCCACCGAAGTGTCGGACGCCGCGGGCACCCTGCTGCTCGACGTGCCCGGGCGACGGTGGTCGCAGGAAATCCTGTCGGCGCTGGACCTGACGACCGGCCAGCTCCCGTCGGTGGCGGAATCCCCCGGGACCACGACCCGCATCAGCATGCAGGCGGCCGCGTCGACGGGACTCCGCGCCGGAACTCCGGTCGCGGGTGGCGGAGGGGATCAGGCGGCGGGCGGGGTGGGCAACGGCGTCGTCGAGCCCGGGATCGTCAGCTCGACGATCGGCACGAGCGGCGTCGTGTTCGCCTACACGGACGCACCACACCTCGACCCTCAGGGACGGGTCCACACATTCTGCCACGCCGTTCCGGGGCGCTGGCACGTCATGGGCGTCACCCAGGGTGCCGGCCTTTCCCTCCGCTGGTTCCGCGACAATCTCGCCACGCGGGAGGCGGAGGAGGCCAGGGCGGCCGGCAAGGACGTCTACGACGCCCTGGTGCGCGAGGCTGCCATGGCCCCGCCCGGGTGCGAGGGACTGGTGTACTTGCCCTACCTCATGGGCGAACGAACGCCCCACCTGGACCCGTTCGCCCGCGGCGTGTTCTTCGGCCTGACGGCCCGACACACGCGCGCCCACATGATCCGCGCGATCCTGGAAGGCGTGGCTTACTCGCTGCGCGACTCCCTGGAGATCTTCGGCGCGATGGGAGTCCCCGTGCGGCAGGTGCGCGCCTCCGGTGGCGGAGGCCGCAGCCTCCTGTGGCGGCAGATCCAGGCCGACGTCTTCAATCGCGAGATGGTCACCACCAACTCGACCGAGGGCTCCGCCTACGGCGCGGCGCTGATCGCGGCGACCGGCACCGGCGGGTTTGCGTCGGTCGAGGAAGCCTGCCGGGCATGCATCCGGGTCACGGAGCACTGCGAGCCCGCTCCCGCGGCGGCCGCGTCTACGACGAGTACTATCGCGTCTACCGCGACCTGTATCCACGGCTCAAGGAGAGCTACAGGGCGGTGGCGGATATCGGGCGGGGTCGGGCCGAGGCGTCCGAATAAAACGCACCCGCCGCGGGTAGAATCTCAGGCAAAGGTGGAGGGTCCCATGCATGGGTTTCGGAAGGCAGGAGGAGCCCGAGAGCGTCCGCATTCTCGGCAACGAGCTCGAGTGCGAAATCTGCCACCACAAGAGATTCTGGCAGAGGAAGGCTCAACTGAACACGGCGGTAGCCACCTTTTTCAACTTCGACTGGGCCAACCGGAGCGCCAGTTGCATCATATGCGAGCGCTGCGGCCACATTTACTGGTTCCTCCCACCGAAAGAGGAGTGACCGGGAGTTTCGCTCACAACCGCGCCGTCCAGCTGACGATCTGATAGAAGAGGCGCGCGTACCAGCTTCCGACTTCGATAGGGTTGGCGCCGTCGCCGCAGGCCGACACGCGCTCGTCCCCCCAATCGACGAGCCCTCCCACCCAATGGGGGGCGACGTCGCTGGCGAAGGCGGTGACGCGTCCCCGACCGTGTTCGCCGACCACCAGGAGCGGCGCCCTGATCCCCGGGAGCGAACTCGTACCCTTCGGCTCCGCGGGAGACGCGGAACTGCCGGGCCGAGAGGACCTCGACGGCGCCCGACTTCGCGGCGAGCCGGTTGTACCCGCCAATCCCCGGGCAGACCGCATCGAACGGCAGGCCGGCCACGGTGGGGTGCGGCGCCCGCAACTCGACCAGGCAGGGCTGCGGGCAGTTCACGCGGTCGTCGGCAGGTTCGAGCGCGACGGGGAGCACGTCGCGCAGGACGGTCCGACCGTAGTCCCCTCCCGCGCCCGTGAAGGACTCCCACCCGCCTATCATCAGGAGCCCCAGACCCGAGTCGATCCGCGCGGCCAAGTCCTCCAGTTGCCCGCCGGTAAACATCCTGGCCGGATAGTCGCTCAAGACCACGGCGCCGTACCCTGCGCGCTCCAGCGACGGGAACGGCTGATCGGAGGCAACATAGTCGAACGTGACCCTGAAGTGCTGCATCACCCCCGCCAGGTAGCTCGCCGCTTCCCGCAGTGCGGTGTCGCCCACATAGAGTATTTGTTTTCTCATGGGGGCAGTATATCCGGGTGTGCCGCCCGCGCAAATAAATCGGGTGCCGAGCCCGTACGCCGACGCACGCCGAGGAAGCGCCGACCGGACATGCGCGTCGGCGCAAGTCGGCGTACGCGCCCGGACTGCACATTGCAGGGCGTGGGCGGGATTTGCTAGACTGCGCGGGAAATACGTCAGTTTCGAACCAGTTCGTGCGGGAGAAATCCAAATGCTCAAAGGTAATGCCATCATTGGACAGTCAGGTGGGCCGACGTCGGTGATCAACGCCAGCCTCGCCGGAGTCGTCGAGGCGGCCCAGGGGTTCGCGGGCATCGGCAGCATCCTCGGGATGCGCTGGGGCATCGAGGGCTTCATGGCCGAGAACGTCGTCGACCTCTCCGGGCTTGTCGCCCGAATTCATCGCCACCCTGAAGAAGACGCCCTCGAGCGCCCTGGGCAGCAGCCGCCACAAGCTGAAAGCGCCCGACCTCCCGGTCGTGTTCGAGGTTCTCGAAGAAGTACGACATCCGCTACGTGTTCCTGATCGGCGGCAACGACACGATGGACACGATCCACCGGGTCGAGGAATACGCCCGGCAGCAACGGCTACGAGTTGATCGGCATCGGCGTGCCGAAGACGGTCGACAACGATCTCTTCGGCACCGACCACACGCCGGGGTTCCCCAGCGCCGCCCGCTATGTCGCGATCTCGGTGCAGCAGGCCGGCATCCTGGCGCGCGACATGCAGAAGGTGGATCAGTTCGTCATCTTTCAGTCGGTGGGCCGCTCCGCGGGCTGGCTCGCGCCTCGTCGGCGCTCGCCAAGAAGGCGCCCGAGGAGCCGCCGCACATTCTCTGCCTGCCGGAGCACCCGTTCGACCGCGACCAGTTCCTGGCCCAGCGTGAAGTCCTGCCACGAGAAGTACGGCTGGGTCAGCATCGTCTGCGGCGAAGGGGTGAGCTATCCCGACGGCACCCCCGTTTCGGCCTCGCGCGTGAAAGACAAGTTCAGCAACGTCGAGTTCGGCGCCATGGGCGGCACGAGCGCCGCAATGGCGCTGCACCGCATGATCTCCGACGAGTTCGGGTTCCGCGGCGAGTTCCAGGTCACCGAATCGCTGCCCATGTGCGCGGCCGACCGCGCCTCAGCCATCGACGTCGAAGAGGCGGCCCTGTGCGGCCGGAAGGCCGTCGAACTCGCCGCCGAGGGAGTCACGGGCCTCATGGTCACCCTTGTCCGGCAGCCGGGCCCGGGATACCGCTGCACCACCGGCACGGCCGACCTCTCGGAGGTGGCCGTCAAAGCCAAGCCGATGCCGGCCGAATACCTCACCGAGGACGGAACCTTCGTCACCCAGGCCTTCCTCGATTACGTCAGGCCGTCTGGTCGGGCCCTTGCCCGAATATGCCAACCTGCCCTTTATAAAATTCAATCCTGTCCGGAGCGCATCCAAATGAACCAACAGCCAAAGTACTCGCAGTTCGCACTCGTTCGGGAGATGCTGGAGACTCCCGGTATTATCCGCAACTTCAAGACTGCGGGGGGCCGAAGAGACCGCCCGCGCCATCAAGGAAACCGGCAGACTGTTCTTCACGGGCGAAGGCTCGAGCCGCATCTTCCCCGCCAAGAACGCCATGACCCAGGCGCTGCGGACCGGCCTCGACCTGCACCTCGCCACCGAGGGCGCCCGCCAGGCGCACGAATACCAACTCGACAAGTTCGTCGTCTTCGGCGCGTCCAACAGCGGCCAGACCAAGGAAGTCATCTCGCTGTTCGACAAGCTCGGCAAGGCGGGCCACGGAAAGCTTTTCGGGCTCACCGCCAACCAGAACACCAAGCTGGAGTCGCTGGCCAACAAGACCTTCATCCTGAGCTGCGGCAAGGAAGACGCCGTCGCCGCCACCAAGAGCGTGACCGAACAGGCGCTCTTCTACGAGTCGCTGCTCGCCCTCGTGCAGGGGCGCAGTCTCGACGCCAAGCTCCCCATGTCTGGCCGACGCCTATGAAGGCGCCCTTACCACCGCCGTCGCTCCCGCGATAACCGACGCAATCGCGCGCGCAGGCACCATCTACTTTGCCGGACGCAACGACGGCGTGGCCGAGGAACTGACGCTCAAGACCAACGAGATCACACGCAAGAAGAGCGACTACCTCGAAGGCACCTACGCCGTGCACGGTATCGAAGAGGTCATGAATCCCGACGACGTCGTGATCCTCATCAACCCCTTCCCTGCAGAGGTGGAGAAGATCAGGGAGACCCTCGTCAAGGGGGTCGGGTTGAAGGTATTTGCGGTGGCTTCCGGGGAGACCATCTTCCCCACCGTGAAAGTCCCGGACGCCGGGGAACTCTCCGCCCTACGTCTGCCTGGCGGCCGGCTGGAACCTCCTGATCGAGGTCGGAACGGCCCTTGGGATCAACCTCGACAAGCCGGTCCGGGCGCGGAAAGTCGGCAACGAGTTTCTTGGCTAACAAACCCACGAGCCTTCGAGATCTTCGAGCCTTCAAGGTAAACTGCAAGAACTTACCTCGAAGGCTCGAAAAATAAAGGGAATCTCGAAGGACCTTCTGATTTTTCCTGAGGTAAAGTGCGCGCGAGCGAGCTCACGGAACGTGGCGTCGTGATTCCTTGCGTCGACGCCGTTGAAATCGGGCCCGAAGTCGACCTGGGCCGGATCGCCGCCGGCGTCGTCATCCACGCCGGGTGCCGGCTGTCGGGCGCCGGGACCTCCATCGGCCCGGGGTGCGAGATCGGATCCGAGGCCCCCGCCACCGTCGAGAACTGCCAGCTCGGCCGGCGGGTCAAGCTGAAGGGGGGGTATTACTCGGGCTCGACCTTTCTCGACGACTCGACCTTCGGGAGCGGCGCGCACGTGCGCGCCGGCACGTTGCTGGAGGAAGGCGTCATCGCGGCGCACGCGGTCGGGATGAAGCAGACGGTCTTCCTGCCGTTTGTGGTGGCCGGAAGTCTCATCAACTTCTGCGACGCGCTCGTGGCCGGGGGCACCGGCAACAAGGACCACAGCGAGATCGGCTCGTCGTACATCCACTTCAATTTCACCCCACACCAGGACAAGGCCACGGCTTCCCTCGTCGGCGACGTGCCGCGTGGGGTGATGCTCGGAGAACGCCCCATCTTCCTGGGCGGCCAGGGCGGACTTATCGGCCCCGTGCGCATCGAGTACGGAACGGTAATCCCCGCCGGCACGATCTGCCGCCACGACATCCTCGTCGGCAACCAGCTGTTTGCGCCCGGGGCCGCCGCGTTCCGGGAGCCGCAGAATTACCTGGGGGGTCTCTACCGCGGGATCGGGCGCATCGTCCGAAACAACCGAATCTACATCGGCAACATCTGGGCGCTGCGCACGTGGTACTCCAGGGTCCGGGCGAGTCTCATGAATGGGGACCCCTTTTCGGCCGCCTGCTTGAAAGGCGCGCTCAACCGACTAGACGAGATCCTGGAAGAACGCGTGAAGCGCCTCCGGGAGCTGGCCGGCAAGATGCCGCGCTCACTGGAGCTCGCGCGTTCCCAAATGGGCGCCGACCTCGAGGCGGAGCCGTATGCGGGGCAGAAGAAGTTCATCGGCGCGTGGCCGCGGATCGAGGCGGGCCTCAGGGCCGCGCCGCCCGAGACCACCGGCGCCCAGCCGCGCGACATCTTCCTCGGCGAATGGGAGCGCATCGACAGGGGCGCGAGCTACCCGGAAGCCGTCAGGCGCATCAGCCCGCAGGCCCGCTCGGCAGCCACGACCTGGCTTCAGTCTATCGTCGATCTGTACAGCGGCGGCCACACAGCCTGACGGCAGGCCCGAATGCCGGCGGAGACCGGGAAGGCGGCGAGGAGAGATCATGGGGCGATTGTTCGGTACGGACGGTGTCCGGGGTGTGGCGAATGTCCCGCCCATGACGGCCGAGATGGTACTCGATATCGGCAGGGCTACGGCCTTCGTCTGCAAGAGACACGAAGGCCGACGCCACAACATCGTCATCGGCAAGGACACGCGCATTTCCGGATACATGCTCGAAAGCGCCCTGACCGCAGGCATCTGCTCCATGGGGGTGGACGTGCTGCTCGTCGGGCCCATGACGACCCCGGGCATCGCCTTCATCACACGGAGCATGCGCGCCGACGCCGGGATGGTGATCTCGGCATCCCACAATCCCTACCAAGACAACGGCATCAAGATCTTCTCACGCGACGGCTACAAGCTGCCGGACTCCGTCGAAGACGAGATCGAAGCCCTGATCACCTCGGGACGGATCAAAGACATCCGCCCCACCGCGGGTGAGATCGGCAAGGCCAGGCGCATCGAAGACGCCCTGGGCCGCTACATCGTCTTCTGCAAGGACGCCTTCCCCGAGAACCAGAGCCTCGAGGGGATGAACGTCGTCATCGACTGCGCCAATGGGGCCACGTACAAGGCCGCCCCCATCATCTTTTCAGAACTCGGCGCGGACGTGCACGCGATCCACTGCGAACCGAACGGCATGAACATAAACGAAAATTGCGGCTCGCAGCACACCCGCAGTCTGTCGGATGCGGTACGCAGCCACGGCGCGCACGTCGGCCTCGCGTTTGACGGCGACGGGGACAGGCTGATCGCCATCGACGAGAAGGGCCAGGAAATCACGGGCGATCACGTCCTGGCGATCTGCAGCAAGCGGTACAAGGAAAACGGACGCCTGCGGAACAACCTGGTGGTGACGACCGTCATGAGCAACTTCGGGTTTCTGGCGTTCCTCAGGGAGATGGGGATCGGGCACGCCGCCTGCAAGGTTGGGGACCGGTACGTGCTCGAGATGATGGTGGACAAGGGCGCGGTCATCGGCGGTGAACCGTCCGGACACATGATCTTCCTCGACCACCACACGACCGGCGACGGGGTCATCTCGGCGCTGCAGCTGCTCTCGGCCCTCCAGGCCTCGGGCAAACCGCTATCGGAGCTCGCGGACATCATGCGGCTGTCGCCGCAGAAGACGATCAACGTCGAGGTAAGCCGCAAGCCGCCGTTGGAGGAACTGCCGGAACTGCAGAGCGCCATCCGGCAGGCGGAGTCGGAGTTGGACGGACGCGGCAGGGTGCTGATCCGCTACTCGGGCACCCAGTCGCTGTGCCGTGTCATGGTCGAAGGCCCGGACGACGAGGTCACGAACCGGCTCGCGGCCGAGCTCGCCGGAACCGTGCAGCGCCTCGCGGGCAGCATCGAGCCCGGCCAATAGCACGGGCTCCGGTCAGTAGATCTCCTCCCCCTCCTCCCGCGTGTAAAACAGGTGCAGCGATTCGCCGTCGCTCCCGTCCTGGGTATCGAGCAGCCGGGCCTCGGCCTGCGCGCGGTGATCCAGCGCCTGTCGCTCCAGCGCCTTGAGCTTCGCGCCAATCCCGTGATCGTCGACCAGCCGCTTGACCCGCTGAAACAGCCCGCGGCCGCCGCACAGGTACTGGCCCTCCCACAGGATCTTGCAGGCTACCATCGACTCGAACGTGTCGAAGCGCAGCTGGATGCACACCCTGGCTATATCCTTGACGACATAATCGATCTCCTCCCGGTAATCCGGGTGCACGAGCAGGAAGTGCTTCCGCTTGTGGATCGCGTTGTCCAGTACGCTCAGAGCGCCGCGGTCGACTTCATCGACCGCGACTACTATGATGTCGAGGTCGGAGCCGCGCACCATCTGACCGGTGCTCCTCTCCGGCCGGGGCACCGTGTGGGACATGTCATAGGCGATGTCACCGGCAATGATGAAGCAGACCTGCTCCATCAGGCCCCCAGGCTCCGGCAGCGTCGCCGCCACCGACTCCATCGTCTCGCGCGCGAGATTCCGCTTGTGCCGGCTGATCTCCCGGATTTCTTCCCGCAGCGTGCGGGCCTTCTCTTCCACTTCGGGGAACTGCCGCTCAATCCCCAGGACCGTGTATGTAAGAAACTCCCTCCGGATGGAAGGGGACAGCCGTGCGAAGCCCGGAACCGCCCGGTCGAGGCGCAGGAAGCGGGTCCCGGCGCCCGCAGAGCGGATTTCCGGAGATTTCCGGCAGCATTGCCAAGCCTGCAACACATCGAGCCGGGTCCGCTCCACCAGCTGCGCACCCGTTTGCGGTCCGTACTGTTGAAGCGTTGAAACAATCGTGGCTTCCATGGCTTTCCGTGCCCGAGTGTGAGTCCGAGCTTCAGCCCGGACGTTGCTTGCGGTCGCTATATGCTCAGATCAAAAGACGTCCGGGCTGAAGCCCGGACCCACGTGTTTTGCGTCTAAGGTTTCGCGCAAGAATAGGTTCACATTTAGGCGCGAGCGCCGGGCGGGCAGATGCAAGGCGCCGCGACGCAGGCGATGTGGTGACATCGTCGAGGAGCGGCAACGCCGCAGATGCCCGCCCGCCGCCGCGCCCCGGAGGGCTGACGGCTCCGTCAATAACAATCTCCTATCTTTAGTTGCCGCATGATCTGTTGGCGCGGGAGCCGTCAGCAAAATGTGAAATTATTCTTGCGCGAACCCTAAGAGCATATCACGGTTCGCGGGAGCCTTTTTCTGGCGATCGGGCGGTTCTGTTGGTATCCTCAATGCCACTATGAACCATGCACCCCCAAAGCGCGCCCCATGGCGCCCGGCGGGCTTCCGCACGCCGGTGGAGCGGCTCGTCGAAGCGGTGCTCACCCATTCTTCGGCGCCCAAGTCACCTCCGCCGCGGCTGCGTGAACTCGTGAAACGTGTGCTCGACTTCGATTCGGGGGCGACGCGGGTGGTGATACTCGGTGGGGGGACGGGGTTGTCGACGGTCGTCGGCGGCAACTCCCAGATGCCGGACTGGCCGGAGCGCCCCTTCGTCGGCCTCAAACAGGAGTTTCCCAGGCTGGACGTGGTCGTGTGCACGACCGACGACGGCGGATCGACGGGCCGCCTGCTCCAGTGCCTTCCGATGATCGGCATCGGCGACCTGCGCAAGTCGTGCCTGTCCCTCATAAGGCCGGACAGGCTGCGCGAAACCTACGGCACCGCGGAACACGAGGCGCAGCCGATAGTCCGCGCGGTGCAGCGGATCTTCAACCACCGTTTCCCCGACAAGGGGAGGCACAAGCGCATTCTCAGGGACCCGCTTGCGCTGCTCCCCGTTGCCCTGCGCCGCAGCTGCCCCGCACCGCTGGCCGATACGCTGCGTGCGCTCGCGGCACCGCTGGCCGACCCGGGATCACCGTTGTCCCTCGATCCGGGAGGCCATTGCCTGGGCAACCTGATCCTGACCTCCGCGGTTTTCCGGGCCGCGGGGGGCGGACCGACCGGGCGCCCGGTCTGGCCGCCGTCGAAGCCGGACTCGACGAGATCGCAGTCCGAATCGGAGCCCCGCGTCGGCTGCTGCACCCCGCCACCGCCACCCCGGGGCAGCTCAAGTTCCGTTATGCCAATGGAGTCGAGGTCTACGGCCAAAGCAAGTCGTCGTGGGCGAACCGGCGCTGTCCCGTCGAAAGGGTGACGGCCGAGTTCACCGCACCGCCGGCGGTCAGCACTGCGGTCCTGCGCGCCATCCGCGGTGCGGACCTCATCATCTACGCCCCTGGAAGCCTGTACACGAGCATCATCCCGATCCTGCAGATCCCCCAGATCGCGGCAGCCATCCGGGAAAACCGGGCCGCGCTGAAAATCCTCGGCGCGAATTCATGGATTCAGCAGGGGGAAACCGACATTTCGCTGCGGAACGAAGGGCGGGGATTCCTGGTTTCCGAGCTGATCGAGGCCTACGACCGCAACGTGCCAGGCGGTGCCCGCGGGCTCTTCGGCGTCGTGCTGAGCGCGAACCTGGAGCAGATCCCCAGCAACATCCTGCGCAACTATGCGCTGGAGGGCAAGCGGCCCCATCCACCTGGACCGCACCCGGGTCGAGGAGATGGGATTCCAGCCGGTCGAGGCGAGCCTGCTGTCACCCGACCGCATGCAGATGGCTCTCGTGATCCACCACGACGCGCGGAAATTCGCCCTCGCCGTCCGGACGCTCCTCTGGGCGAGGACCTACATGCCATCCGCCCGGCCGGGCAGGCCTGAGCACGGACGGCGCAGCACTGCCACGGAAACCGCGGCAGCCCGGAGGGGGCATCCCCCCCTGTGCGCCCAACTGGCCGCGGTGTGCGAAACACTCGGAGGGAAGAGTATTCAAACCCCGGTCGCTCCGGCAGGTGCTGCTGAAACTGGCCTGGGAAAACCGCGATATCCGGCCCGCGCACCTTTCGGGTTTCCGTGGCGCGCGGGTCGTTCCTGCGGCGGTATGGAACCGTGAAACGGCATGGGACAACGTCCTGGGCTACTTCGATCCGGCGGACCGCTTTCTCAAGGTTCACGAATGCCTGCTCGACAACCCAGCCAAGCTGCGCGAAGATCTGCTGGTCGCGCTCGGGGAGTCCTTGCTCGGCAGGTACATCGAAAGCCGTCGCTGGGCCGACGATCAGGCGTTGCGCAGTTGCGGCGGCCGCTGTTACGAAATCGGGTTGAGGCCTCCCGCCAAGCGGGAGTGTTTCCTGGACGATGCGCGGCTGCGCACGTACCTGGGGCTTGCGCGCATGAGGCCCGATCCGACCAGACGACAGGGTTTACCGCATCGTGCTCAACGGAAGCGAGAGGTTCCTCCCTTCGGGCATCCTGTTCGGCCTGATGTTTGCCTGGTACCTGGACAGTGCCTACGGGTCGAAGATGGAATATGAGATGTCGCTCCTGCGCTTTCCGGCCGAGACGCTGATCCCGCACCAGGTTCAGGAACGCGCACGCAAACAGGCCCTGGTGACCTTTTTCCGCGAGGTGGTTTTCGGACACCCGGAAGAGGAGCCAAGACAGACGAGGATGAATCCATGAGAATGATGCCGGTGGCCGCCATTCTGCTGTGCGCCTCCCTGATTGCCGGCTGCGGCCGCAACGCCGGGCAGAAGACGATCGGGGTCTCGCTCCTTACCAAGGAGCACGTGTTTTACCGGGACATGGAGAAAGCGCTGCGCGACACGGCCGCGAAGCACAACTTCAACCTCATCGTGAACTCCGGCGACTGGGACCTGGCCAAGCACCAGGCCCAGATCGAAAACTACATCGTGCAGAAGGTCGACGCCATCATCGTGTGCCCTTGCGATTCCAGGGGGATAGGCCCTGCGATACAGAAGGCGAACTGCCGCCGGCATCCCCGTGTTCACGGCGGACATCCGCGCTGAAGGGGGCGAGATCGTCAGCCAGATCGCGTCCGACAATCTGGCGGGGGGGCGGCAGGCCGCCGAATACCTGGCCCGGCTGCTCAACGGGAAGGGCGAGGTCGCCATCATCGACCAGCCGATCACGCAGTCGGTCATCGATCGTGTGCGCGGTTTCATGGAGGTCATGGCCAGGTACCCCGAGATCCGCGTCGTGGCGCGGCCGAGCGGCGAGGGCGTGCGCGACAAATCCATGAAGGCCGCAGAAGATCTGCTGCAGGGATTTCCCGCGGTTGGCCGGGATCTTCGGCATCAACGACGACAGCGCCCTCGGCGCCCTCGCGGCCGTGGAGGCGGCCGGCCGCAAGGGCATCGTCATCGTCGGTTTCGACGCGATCCCGGAGGCACGGCAGGCCATCCTGCGCGGGAGCGCCCTGAAGGCGGACGTGGTCCAATACCCGCTCGAGATCGGGCGCATCACCATCGAAACCATCGCGCAACACCTCTCCGGGCAGCCCGTTCCCAAGGACATCCCCGTCAAGGTCGGAATCGTGGACGCCTCCAATGCCCGGGAAGGAGTTCAGACCAACCCATGAGCCCAACAATCGACATACGGGTCGCCCACAGCCCGGATTCCGACGACGCCTTCATGTTTTACGGTCTGGCGACCGGCAAGGTGGCCGTCCGGCGAGTTTCGGTTCACCCACATCCTCGAGGACATCGAGTCGCTCAACCGGAAGGCCCTCAAGGGCGAGTACGAGGTGACGGCGGTGTCCATTCACGCCTACGCGTACGTGTCGCCAGCTGTACGCGCTACTGCCCGTCCGGGGCCAGCATGGGTGATCGATACGGCCCGCTCGTCGTGCGCGCCGACCCTGGAAGCTCGCCGAGCTGAAGGGCAAGACCATCGCCGTTCCCGGGAAGATGACGACCGCCTTTCTAGCGCTGAAACTGCTTGAACCCGAGTTCGAGCCGCTGGTGATTCCCTTCGACCGAATCATGGCGGCCGTCGATCGACGGCGACCGCCGACGCCGGGCTGCTGATCCATGAGGGACAGCTGACTTACGGGCGAGGAGGGGCTCCACAAGGTCGTCGACCTCGGGCGAGTGGTGGTTCGAGAAGCACGGGCTGCCGCTGCCGCTGGGCGGCAACGCCATCCGGCGCGACCTCGGGTCCGGAGCGGATCGACGGTGTCCGCACTCCTGCGCGAGAGCATCCGGTACGGACTCGACCACCGGGAGGCGGCCCTCGAGCACTCGCTCCGGTTCGCGCGCGGCCTCGAGCCAGCCCAGGCCGACCGGTTCGTTTCGATGTACGTCAACGATCGGACCCTGGACTACGGCCCCGAGGGCCGCGAGCGCGCGCGTACTGCTCGATCAGGCGTGGGAACATCGTCTGATCCGTCTCCGGTCAGCCGGATTTCACGGACTGAGGCGGCCGGGAAATCCCAAGGGGTCCGGGCTTCAGCCCGGACGCTGTTTGCGGTCGCTATAACGTGCGCCCGTCGCCACATAGATCAGATCAAAAGACGTCCGGGCTGAAGCCCGGACCCACTTGGACAGCCTCTGAAGCTCGGACCCACTGACGGTTGACGGAGCGGTTGACCGATCTTAATTTCCATAGTCAGGTTTTACTCCGAAAGGAGGCCATGCAGCAGTGCCCATATACGAGTATCAGTGCTCTAATTGCGGTGAGGTTTTTGAAGCTTTCCAGAAGATTCACGACAACCCTTGTACGGAGTGCAAGTTCTGCCACGGACGGGTCGAGAAGCTGATCAGCCACTCCAGCTTTCAGCTCAAAGGCGAGCGGCTGGTACCTTACGGATTACGCGCGCAAGTCCCAACCCTCTTCTTCCGGCAGCGTGGGGGAATCCAAACCGGCGGACAAGAGCGACAAGGGAACCGAGTCGAAACCGGCGGCCGCGCCCCGCCAAAGGGAGCAAAACCGATTGAGGGGGATGTGAACCCACCCAGTTCTCGGGGAACAGCGCAAGCTGGTCATCCACGCTGCAGACGAGGCGGAGCAGCACACCTCGAGCTATTACTGTTTTCCGCCCCACCGCTGGCAGATGCTTCGCTACGACCTGCTTACCAGGCAGGATAACGAGTGGGAACCCCTGCCCGAGCGTATTCTGGCCCGGGTTCAACACATCGAGGCGGTCCAACCGGCACGGCGCTGCAATTACGACTTCTACCGGATCCAGCTGAACGATCCGGGCATCCTGGGGGCGGCTGAACGGGAGAACATCGCCGCCGATCTCTACCCGTTTCTCGTTTACATCATCACCCACGAACTGGTGCATCTGGTGCGGCTGAGCAGCATCGTGGACGACCGCCGGCACGTCGAGGCGGCGCCCGAGTGCGAGGAGGCGCGCGTGCAACAAGTCGCGCGCCAGGTGCTTGCGCGCAGCGGACACCGCGGGTTCGATGCCGTGTTCGACAGGTTCTGCTCCCCGCTGTCCGCCGCCGATTGACTCCCCACCGGGCTCCTGCAATAATCCCCACCGTGTTCGTCCGTCTCCGGGACGCTGTCACCGGCCAAGGAGATAGCCGATGAAGCAGACCAACGAAATCCAGATCGGTGAGGAAGCGCCCGACTTCACGTTGCCAAGCCACCTGGGCACAAACGTGTCGTTGAGCGACTACCGAGGAAAGAAGAATGTCGTGCTGGCGTTTTACCCGGCCGCATTCACACCCGTCTGAACGATCCAGATGCCCTCGTACGAAGAAGACCTCTCCGAGTTCGAGCGGCACGATGCCCAGGTTCTGGGCATAAGCGCAGACAATACCCATTCCAACAAGGCCTGGGCCAACTCGATGGGGGGAATCTCCTACCCCCTGCTGAGCGATTTCTGGCCCCACGGCTACGTAGCGGTCAAATACAATGTCCTGCGCTCGGAAGGCATCACCGAGCGCGCCCTGTTTGTGGTCGACAAGCAGGGGATCATCAGGTACAAAGACATACACCCGATTGCAGACCAGCCCAGGAACAACGAGCTGTTCGAGGCATTGAAGCAACTAAGCTGAGCTTCCCCGGGGCCGCGTCCCGGAACTGGACGGCCGGAGCACCTATGCACGATATCGCACGAAACTGCATCCCGTACACGCCCTTCACGGGTAAGCTGGAGCGTAGCAGGATTTGCCTGGTCACCACGGCGGGGGTCCACCTCAAGACGCAGCCTCCGTTTGTGCTGGCGGGCGACACGTCGATCCGGCTCTTGCCGGCCGCGGCGCAGGCCGGCGAACTCGTCATCAGCCACGAACACTACGACACAACCGACGCGTTGAAGGACATCAACTGCATGTTCCCTGTGGGGATACTGCGCGACCTGGCGGCGGAAGGCTGCATAGAGGCGACGACACAGGAACATGTCTCCATGGGATTCTCCCAGGCGATGCGGGAAATCCGGGAAAAGACTTCGTTCGAGATCGCCGCCGTCGTCCGCAGGCTGAAAGCGGATGCCGTGCTGCTGACCGCCGGTTGACCACTTTGCCACCGGACGGTCGTCACGTTACAGCGCGCAATCGAGATGGAAGGCATACCGACGGTCCTGGTGACTGTCGATCCCGAACAATCCTGGCAGGCGCGGCCGTCGCGCGCCCTGCACCCCGTCGGCTTCAAACTCGGCAACTCGCTCGGAAACCCCGGCGCCGCCGAGTTGCAGAAGGCGGTCGTGATGGACGCCCTGGGCATCATGCTCGATCCCCCCGAACCGGGCACCATCGTGGACAAAGAGTATCCCGCCTACTCCACTGCCTGAATATTGCCTTCGGGATGGCAGGGGGCGTCCGGGGACAGTGCGCCCCCGGGCGGATGGTCGTCCCAGGAGTTCTCTCGGGACCTGACCCCGCGTCCCCTTTTTGTGGATAATAGCCACGCACGCGATCGCACTTTGTGCAGACGTCGAGAGGCAGGCATGACTCAAGTGGACGGCCACGTACTGGTTGCCGACGTGGGGGGCACACACGTCGGCATCGCTATCTTCGCACACAGCCGGAACGGCAGATTTAAACCGGTCCGGCACGAAACCCTGCTCAGCCGCAAAACTAGGAACTTTCCGGATGCGCTCAGGCGTTTTCTGCGCCGCAACGGGCGGCTCGAACCCAAGGTCACGAGTGCCTGCATCGATTTCGCCGGTCCGATTGGCCCAGACCGGTCGCGTGCGGTGCTCACAAACCTCTCCTGGGGCTTCGGTGCCGACGAGATCCGAGACTCGACCGGCCTCGACGAAGTCACGCTGCTCAATGATTTCGAAGCGGTGGGGCACGGGGTGGAGACTCTGCTCTCCAACCGGCCGGAGGCGTTCACGCGCATTTCCCGGTCAGGGAAGCTCCCTTCCCCGAAGGGTGCGCGCAAGCCGACCCTGGCCGTCATCGGCGCGGGGACCGGGCTTGGGACGACGGTACTCGTACACGACGCGGGTGCGGGAAAGTACCGGCCTGTACCCGGCGAGGGGGGGCACACCGACTTCACGGCCGTCGAGGAAGACGAGTTCCGCATCGGCCAGTGGATCCGACGGAATGTGAACCTTTCCCCGGATGCACCCCTGAACCGGGAGAAGGTGGTCAGCGGCCCGGGGTTGGTCAACGTCTACCGGGCGCTGTCCGAACTCGAACCTGGCCTGGGCGACCGGCGCATCGCCTCCAAAGTCCTGTCGTCAGACCCGTACGACCGGCCGGCCGTCGTGGCGCAAAACGCGGACAAGGATCCCCTGTGCCGCAAGGCGATGGACACCTGGATCCGGTGCTATGCCGCCGCCGCAAAGAACTGCGCGATATTCCCCCTGGCGCCCGGGGGCGTGTTCCTCGCGGGCGGAATCGCCGCCAAGATCCTGCCGGAATTCCAGTCGGGGGCTTTCATGCGGGAATTCACGCGCTGCGACGTTCCCAATATCCGGGCCATTCTGAAGCGCATCCCGGTCTTCGTCATCACGGACTACAGGATTGGGCTTTACGGGTGTGCGAATGTGGCGGTGAACGGCTTGCCGTGACAACGGTCGTGCAAGGCGTGCCATCGGCAGGTATCAGGGCCGGTCGCCAACCGCTTCCGACTGCGGCTCGTCCTCGAGCTCCGCGTGCAGGACCGCCGAAGCTAGTTCCAGGACTCTGGCAAGATCGTCCCCTGCCCCGCAGGTGGCAAACCCGATGTTCATGCGCAGCCCGGCGCAACGCGGATCGGGATGGCCCGCCTGCCAGGCCCGGAAAACACGCCTGATGTGGCTTACCCTCGAGGATAGCCGCTCCGGGGTCACGCCGGGAAACAGGAGCAGCAGCTCGTCGCCCCGGTGCAACGACACGGAATCGCGCCCTTGGAGGCTTCCCGCGAGCACGTTGCGGATCTCGAGCAGCGTCTTGACCGCAGGCGACAGCACCCCCGGGCGGGGTTCCGGGCTTTCAACCTGCAGGAGCACCACCGACAGCGTATCCGGCTCCTCGATTCCTTCGGGCGGACGCCCGACCTGCGGGGCCGGGCCTTCTCGGACGGTGGCGGAGGCAAGCAGCCGGACGTGTCCGATGATCCCGGCGAGGACCCGGAGTATCCTCACGTGGTTTTCGCGGAAATAAGACGGGGTGGAGTGGCCCAGGATCAGCATCCCCACGTCTTCGCCCTGGTGCGTAACCGTTGCGCACACAAGTGAACGGACCACGCTCGGCCAATCGACCGCCTGGAAACGAGCATCCCGGTACACATCGGGGATATTCAGGCTGTTGTCAGGGCCCTCTTTGGCCAGGTTTGCCACCACTTCGTAGGACCGCGGGCTGCCGGAGAGGCTCCCCCCGCCGTGGATGCGGAGGAACTCGTGATCCTCGCGCGTGCCTTCCAGACAGAACGGTTGGCCATCGTTTTCCAGCCCGAGGTGGAACACCATCCCGCAATACTCGGCCTCGAAATCCTCCAGCACACCGTGCGCGATGTCGACACAGATCTCCTCGACATCTACTTTATACTTTATCTTCTCGATGATCCGGCAGAATGCCGACAGGAATTCGATGTTCTCTTCGAGCAGGCCGTTGACCTCGACGATGGCGCTGCGGTAGCTCGCGATAATCCTCTCGAAGAGGGCCCTCTCCTCGGAGAACGGTTCGACGATCGACGGCTCGTCCTCCGATGCCATGTCCTTCAGCTCGGCGTGCTGCCTCGCATCGTGCAGCAGAATTGCCTCGATGCGTGATCGTACCCTGCCCTCGATGTCCATTTGAGCAACTGTCCTTCAGGACACGCTGAAGAACTCCTCGATATCGACCCGGCGCTCCTCGGCGAACCGGGAGATCCGTTCGTATTCTTCCGGGCTCACCGCCAGAATCTTCAGGAGCCGCGGTATTCCATCCACTTTCGAGTCGCCGTCATAACCGATCAGCGCCTGTTTTATGACGAGGTCGGCGAGGTTGACGGCGCCGACGATCGAAGCCCCGCCGGCGCCGGCGTCGTGATGCTTCAGGACCACATCCGCAAGCTCCGCCGGCAGATGCCAGTGCGTGGCGAGCATCGCACCGACCACCGCATGGTCGACGCCGTAGCACTCCCGTTCCAGGGTGCTGATGTCGGACTCCCCCTTGTCCCCGGAGAACAGGATGCTGTATCGGGCGGCGTCTTTCTTGAAGAACACGACCTTTCCAAGGTCGTGCAGCAGACCGCAGAGGAAAGCGAATTCGCCGTCTTTCTCGCTGCTCCTCGGGGTCCAGATCTGCTGGGCGAGCAGTCCGGTGCCGAATGAATGCATCCAGAGCTTGTGGATTTGGGCCGCTTCGGACCTCATCCCTTTGATGAAGGACTCGAAGATATTCACCCCGATGGCGAGGCTCTTGACGAGGTTCATGCCCAAGAGCGGGATCGCGTGGGAGATCGTCTTCACCTCGCTCCGGAAGCTGTAGAAGGCCGAATTGGCAAGCTTCAGTATCCTCGCCGACAGAGAGGGATCATGCAGAATCAACTCCTCGAGGTCCCGCGCCGAGGAGTTGTTGTCATCGAGCACCTGGATGATCTTGCTCAGGACGAGAGGGATGCTGGGCATCTCGAAGTTTTTGTCGAACCGAATGGACATGCTCTCGCGCGTTGCTTGCATTGGTGATGTCCTTGATTTAGGAGTTGCGGCAGCTTGCCAAACCGCTGGATGCCGCCGTACCAAGCCTGCCCTCTACTCTTCGTTCAACTTTTTGAAAACCTTTAGGTTTCCGCTGCGCGAGCCCTAACGCAACAAGTGGGTCAAATCCGGACGAACAGAGGTAATTCACGGAGGATGCGGCGTGGCGAATGTCGCCCTTTAGCGTTGGGTTCTGCGGAACTCATCAATCCGGCGGTCGACCCGTTCGGCGTCGCGGCCCTTACCCTCCCGCCTCAAACCGTCCCGGATGCTCTCGAGTTTCTGCAGGAGTTGGTCGACGTCCTTCTCGTGGTCTTTCCAGAACCGCTCGAGGCTTCCGCCCGCCTGGCGGGCACCCTGGGCGGCGAGAGCCTGCAGCTCCGAGAAGATGGCCGTGATCTCCTCGCCGCGCGGCGAGGACCGGAATTCTTCGATGGCCTGGCTGGTCTCGTCTTTCAGACGGCGCCAGTACTCGGTGGTCCACCGGGCCGACTCGGTGAGATCGGAGCCCGGCGGCGGCGTCCTGCCCAGGACTGTCTCGCCGTTCCGGAAGGGTGCGCCTGGCGCGTCGGGGGTCACGAGCTCGATGCCGTTGTCGCCGACCAACCCGAACAATGCCGTGCGCTTGAGTAAGAACTCGGTTCCGCGCGTGATTCTAGGGGCATACTCGTCCTTCAGCCGGATTCTCACTCCGATCTTGTTCTCGACCAGGGGCTCGATCTGATCCACTTTCCCCACGGTAAAGGTACGCCAGACGACGAGGTCGTCCTTCTTGAGCCCGCCGACCTCGTCGAAGAGCACGGTGAGGCGGAAGGGTTCGTTCGTATTCACGAGCCAGATGACCGTGACGGCGAGTGCCCCCACGACCGCAGTTACGAGCCAGAATCCCTTGTTCGCGTGGAATGGCATGATCGCCTCTCCCCGTCGCTGGTTTGACGGTATGATAACATCGGTTGAGAATCCGCGATCATCGGTTTCATACGCCCGCGCCCGGAGGGAACGATGGACCTGAGGGACCGTCTCAGAATTGGGGTGATGGGACCGGCCGTGTGCTCCGACGGCATCGCCGCGGTGGCCCGTGAAGTTGGTGGGCTTATCGCGCGCGCAGGCGGCATCCTGGTGTGCGGCGGTCGCGGAGGGGTCATGGAGGCTGCGGCAGCCGGAGCCAGGGAAGCGGGCGGGATCACGATCGGGATCCTGCCGGGCCACGATCCCGACGATGCCAACCCGTACGTGGACATCCCGGTGGCCACCGGCATGGGAGACGCCCGCAACGCGATTAACGCGCTGACCAGCGAGGCCGTCATCGCCATCCACGGCGGATTCGGGACCCTGTCCGAGATCGCGCTCGCGCTGAAGTGCCTCCGACCGGTCATCGCCCTGGGCTCGTGGTCGATCACGACGCCCGACGGGGATGCGCCACCCGGGCTAACCCGGGCGCAATCTGCCGAGGAAGCAGTAACCAGGGCGCTGGAGCTCGCCCGGCTCCGCCGCCGGCGCAGCTGAGCGCAGCCGGGGTAAGCAGCGAAACTTTTCCCCGGCGGGCGTGTTCACCTCTTGTGGGGAGGGATGCAGCTCCCCAGTGGGCGCCCTGCGTGCCCACTCGCAACCCAGGGCGGTGTCGATTGGAAAGCATAATGCGCTGGAACCCGCTGGCGGCTTCGGCCGAAGACGCCCGACTGAACCTGGACGATCCCGACGCCGCACTGATGCTTCGGTTCCAGCAGGGAGACCTGGAGGCGTTCGAAGCGCTGTTCGCGCGCCACGTGCGTGCCGTAGTGAATTACGCCTACCGGTTCGTCCGCAACCGCGACGTCGCCGAGGAACTGGCCCAGGAGGTGTTCCTCCGTATCCACGACGCGGGTGCTACCTACAAGCCCACGGCACGCTTCACCACGTGGCTCTATCGGATAGCGACCAACCTCTGTCTCAACGAGATACGGAGGCCCCATTTCCGCGCCCGGCACTCGTCGATTGACGAGTCGCTGGACGGGGGCACCGCGCAGAATTTCGCCGACACGAACCAGCCCTCGCCCGAGCGGAAGATGGAACGGCAGGAGATCGCCTGTGCGCTGCGCGCAGCGCTGGAGCAACTGCCCGAGAAGCAACGGATCGCCTTTGTTTTGAATAAGTACCAGGAATTGTCCTATACCGAGGTCGCCGAGGTGATGCAGGTCAGCGAAAAGGCGGTCAAATCCCTGATCCACAGGGCAAAAGAGGGGATGGCAGAACGGCTGCAGCCGCTACTGTCACAATTAGCCTGAACATGAAATGCGATCTGAGCAGGACCGAGCTTGAGCAATTCCTGGCCGGCGCGCTGAGCGGCGCGCCATCGCGCCGGGTGCGCGCGCACCTGGCCCATTGTGCTTCCTGTGCAGCGGAGCTGACGCAGCTGGAGCGCACCGAACTCCTTCCCGCGCTTGACGAAACGGTTCAGCCCGCCGAGGACGTCGGCGCCCGCTTCCACGCCCGGCTCTGGGCACACCGGGCTTCTGGGCGGGCCGTGCCCCGTTCACAACCGTGGCGGACCATGCTTGCACCCTTGGGCCTGTCCGGCCGTCTGGCTCTGGGCGGAGGCCTTGCGGCGCTGGCCGTCGGCGCGGTGCTCCTCCAACACCGGCAACCGGTGGCGACGGTCCCCCAAGTCGATACCGCCATCGCGGAGTACCTCCCGCTCTACGAAGACATGGGGGTAATCCACTATCTGGACCTGCTGGAAAACTTCGACGACATCGAAGGCATGGCGGACTCTGATGCCGGGAGAAAATAGACAAGGGGCGTTCGACGTCGCCCGATGCGTCGTTTCAGCCCTGATCCTGGCCCTCTGGGCCGGCTTGGATTGTCCGGCTCAGCAGAGCCGGGGTGCAAAAACGGCCGGGACGAAGACGGGGCTTTCAGAAGAAGAGAAGCAGATCCTGCGTGATCGCGAATTGCTGGAGAATATGGAACTACTCGGCAACTTCGAACAAGTGCGATATCTCGAGTTCTTCACCCTGGGCACACCCATCGACACGGCGTCAAAACCGCCGGACGCAGGCACAGGCAACAAAGACAAGGCAGTCAAAAATGGCACCAAGAAAAAGAGCTAGGCTGCGAAATCTTTTCCGAACTGGGGCTGTCGCCGCCCTGCTCGCCTGCGTGGCGCCGGCCGTACCCGCGCAGGAGCCAGATCCCACCCGGGCCGACGACTGGAACAGGCTGACGCCGGAGCAGCGCCAGCAGCTGCGCGAGCGTTATCAGTCCTTCAAGTCGCTGTCCCCGGAACAGCAGCAGGAACTCAGGGACAGTCTCGAACAGTTGCGGCGCATGTCTCCTGAAGAACGAAGGAGAATCCGGGAAAACTACCAGGCGTTCCAGCGGCTCGACCCCGAGCAGAAACGCGTGCTGCAGCAAAATTTTCTCCGTTGGCGGCAGATCGGACCGCAACGGCGGGAACAGCTGCGTAGGAACTACCGGCGCTTCCTCCAGATGAACCCGTCACAGCGCGAACGCTTTCTCCGGAACTACCGGGCATGGCGCCAGTTGTCACCCGAGGAGCGCACCCGTATACGCCGGGCACGCCGCATGGGCTCCGCCCCCAGCCAGGACAAACCTTAGTATTTTTCAGGACGCGGATTTGCGCGGATCCACACGGATCGACCTGGCGACAGGCCGCGTCCGGCATTCCGCGTGAATCCGTTGAATCCATGAGTTCCGCCTGCTGCTCCTTGCTTCTACCTTCCGAGATTTGCTTTAATGCTCACTTGCCCGAGGAGTGCGATGCCGCGTTCGAGGCTCACCAATCCGGTCAGGGATCATAAGGCCGCCGCAACCGCCGTCGCGCGCGTAGCGATCGTCACCCTGTCGAGTACGAGATCCCTGGCAAACGACCAGTCGGGAAACATCCTGCAGGAGCTGCTGGAAGGGGCCGGACACTCGGTGGCGGTGAGGAAACTGATTCCGGACAGCGCCACCGTCCTCCGCGCCACGCTGCGCGGGCTGATCCGCCAAGACGATGTGGATGCAGTACTTACCACGGGAGGAACCGGCCTGGCCGCGTCGGACGTGACGGTGGAGACCGTCCGGGCTATGCTCGAGAAAGAGATGCCAGGATTCACCGCCCTCTTCATGCTGCTGAGTTATCCTCAGGTGAAGAGCGCGGCCATGCTCTCGCGGGCGGTCGCGGGGACGATCGGAGGAAAGCCGGTTTTCTGCCTACCGGGAAGCCCCAGGGCCTGCAAGCTGGCCGCCGAGTCACTCATCATTCCCGAACTCGGGCACCTCCTCAAGGTCGCGGGGAGCTGAATGCCATCCCAACCTTGCTGGTCACGCCGCGTTTTTCTGTTCGATCTCGACGGCACCCTGGTCGATTCCAGGGCGGACATCTCGCGTTCGCTCAACTTAGCCCTGGCCGGGTTGGGCCTTCCACTCCTGACGGTCGACCGCGCGTGCGATTTCGTGGGCGACGGGGTCCAGATGCTGATCCGGCGGACCCTGCACGAAGTGTTGCGACGACCGCCCGAACCAACCGAGACGGAAAGGCTGCGTGAGAATTACCTGCGCGAATACGAAACCCACATGCTCGATGACACGCGCCTCTATCCTGGGGTGAAGGAACTGCTCGACACCCTGTCCTGGGGAACTTTCGGCGTGGTCAGCAACAAACCGGAACGGTTCTCCCGGCGCATCCTCGACGAGTTGGGAGTGGGAAAACGGTTCGGTGTGATCATGGGAGGGGACAGCGTACCCCAACGCAAACCGGATCCCGCGCCGCTGCTGGAGGCCCTGAGACGCTGCGGCGGCGTGCCCTCCGAGGGCGCCATGATTGGGGACAGCCCGGTGGACGTGGTGGCCGGGAAAGCCGCCGGGATGGTCACCTGCGCCTTTACCGGAGGTTTTCGTTCCCGGGAGGAGTTGAGCGCTGCAGGTGCGGACGTCATGGTCGAAACGATGTCGGAGGTTGCACGGTATTTCCGGGCGCCCTAACCTCCAGGTTACTTCGGCGGTCCGAATTCTATCGTCGCCTTCGAACCGAAGCGTTTGTAGTTCTCGTACGTGATCGTTTCTTCGATCCTGACCGTCTGCCCCGGGAAACGGAGGTTGCTGTCGGCGTGGGTCCAGACGGGAAACCAGTACTTCTCGTCGACGATCTGCCGGATCGTTTCGAATTCCGGGGACTGGTTTTCGGCCTTCTGCGGGACGGGCTTGCCGACAGTGCGCACTATCTGCAGGTCCTGATCGTCGACCCAGATCCTGCCCTGGAAATACTGGAAGGTGTTAGCTCCCCGGGTGCTCTTGGGCTTCACCGAAAAGACATAACAGTCGAGCTCGTCCACCCGCTCCTTCGTCTCGTATTTCAGTTCATAGAGCGGGAGGTCTTTGGCGGTGAGGGCGAAGGGCTGCAGGTTGTTCAGGACTTCGGCGTCCTCGGAAGTCCAGCCCACGCTGCGGAGTCCTCCACGTCTCTCCGTGACCCGCACCTCGCGCGTCCCATCATCCCGAAACACCACGTCGGACACCATGGTCATGCGTTCCGGCCTTCTGGGCTCGTACCCGTTCACGGAAACGATCCGGATGTCGGCAAACTGCCGGTACGTGTACTGCATCCACGCCTCGTAGAACTCGCTTTCCTTCTCGGCAAAGGCTTTGATGATTTCCTCGGGCGCGAGCTTCTTCGAGGCCGCATCCCGCGGAGCCTGCGCGCCCGAGACACCGGCCAACAGCAGAACGGACATGATCGAAGCAAGCAGTCGGGCAGCCACGTATCCCCCTTCGAGAACATTGGTATAGATCAATCAGTGCAACATTGGTTTCATAAATAATCCAATTGATTGTACAGCCCGAACTGCGGCGGTTCGACCTGGATCTTTCACGTTCCGGGTATACCGAAAATCAAAAGGCGTGCCACAGAAAACACCGAAGGACACGGAAGACTCGCCAGACAAGTGCCACGGCAAGCCAGCGTACAGGATTCCGTGTTCTTCCGCGTCCCTCCGCGGCGAGGTTCCGATTTTTCGGATTCTTTGACCGACTGGTGGCGATGCACTAAAGTAAAACGGATGCGCCGCGCCGCCCTGAGCAACATCGTCATCGTACTCGTCCGCACAAAACACCCGGGTAACATCGGATCGGCCGCCCGGGCGATGAACAACATGGGGATAGGCGAGCTCCGACTGGCAGCTCCCCAGTGCGAGGTGGCGTCGGGCGAGGCACGCCGCCTCGCCCGCGCCGGAGAAGGGATTCTCGACCGGGCCAAGGTATACGACTCCGTCGCGTCAGCCATTCGGGATCTGCGGCTGGTCGTCGGCACCTCGGGCAAGACGGGAGGAAACCGTGAGTTGGTCTACAGCCCGCGCGAGCTTGCCCCCCGCGTGGCAGCCCAGGCAGCCGAGGGCAGAACGGGAATTCTCTTCGGGCCGGAGGACACGGGTCTGACGGACGAGGATATCCTGCCGTGCCAGCTCCTGCTGCGGATTCCGACCGATCCGAAGGCCCGAAGCATAAACCTCGCCCAGGCGGTGATGATTGTCTGTTACGAGATCTTCCTCGCCCAACTCAGTCGGGAACCGGCGCGGGTGGTCCGGGGAGCGCCGGCTGAGCAGGTCGAGGCGATGTACGCGCAGCTGGAGCATGCCCTGCTGGACATCGGGTTTCTGCACCCGCAAAACGCGCGTCACATGATGTTTGCGCTGCGGCGCATGTTGGGCCGCGCGGGGCTTGAGAAATCGGACGTCGGCGTGTTGCGCGGCATCGCGCGGCAGATCGGCTGGTATTCGGCCCACGGCGCCGGCCGGAGGCCGGAACCGGCCAACCGGCGCTGATGTTCACAAATGCGCTAACGTATTTCTCAGGACGCGGATTTGCGCGGATTTGCGCGGATTCCCACGTCAACCCAAGTGCCGTGCGCTTATGCTCGAATCCCTGGCTGAGTATGTCGCTTCGCTGACCCCGTTCTGGTTTTATGCGTTCCTATTCGCGAGCGCTTACGTGGAGAACGTGTTTCCACCGGTACCGGGCGACACGGTGACGATCTTCGCGGCATACCTAGCGGGGAGGGCCCACGGCAGCTTCACCGGGGTGCTCGTTTCCACCACGCTCGGCAGCCTCGCCGGCTTCATGACATACTACGCGCTCGGCCGGCTGATTCCGCGGGACTATTTCGTCCGCAAGAACTTCCGCTTCCTGCCGGCCTCCGGTTTCACGACCGCCTGGTCCTGGTTCCAGAAGTACGGGTACTGGGTGGTCCTGTTGAACCGGTTTTTTTCCGGCGTGAGGTCGGCGATCTCCATCGTGTGCGGGTTGTACCGTCTGCCGTGGCCGCGGGTCCTTGCCCTGGCAGCAATCGGCTGCGGGCTGTGGAACGCAGCCCTAATTTACGCGGGCTACGCGGCGGGAAAGAACTGGCAGGTGGTAGACAGGATCGTGCGGGAGTACAGCACCCTGATGCTGGTAGTCCTCGTCGCGGGTGCCGCCGCGTGGTTCGTCCGCCGCCGCTTGCGGCGCGGATAGTCGCGGGTCCATCTCAGAGGCTCGAGCCGGAAAAACCGCGGCCGCGCGGATTACTTCGAGCGCGGCGGGGCGAGCTTGTCGATCGTCAGGCGGAAGCCAGGCTGTCCCTGCACCGTCTTCCAGGGCACCCCGAAGGAACCAAGGAGCAGCTTCTCGTTGGCCGATTGAACGTTTCCCGCCGAATCCGTGTACTGGAACACGGTCAACCGGTAGGTGTTGGCCGTCGCGAGTCCGCCCGTGCGTTCGTAGGAATACGTACCCGCGAACTTCCCGACCTGCTTCCCCGTCTTGTCGATAACGTCGACATCCAGCAGGGAGTCGGCAGGAAGAAACTTCAGCAGTGAATTCGTCAGCGGGAGATACGCTTCGGGCTTCTTCAGGAAGAAGACCTTGTCAAAGGGGAGGGCCCGGGCGGAAAAAGCGCCGGCGAGGATCGCGTTGAAGTCGTCGGCCGACAGGGTGACGGCGGCGCGGATCGGCTGGAGTTGCGCGGCCAGACCTTGCCAGTCCACTCTATCCGCTGCTTCGTTGACGCACCGGTCGACATCCTGCCAGCGGATCATGCGGGGCTTGCCTCCGGCTTTCACCTTGCAGGGGAGCCCTGCCGCCGCACTCTCGTAGGCGGCGGCGATTAGCCCATCCAGCTTTTCCTTGAACTCCCGGGGAAGCTCCTGGGACGGGCCTGGCGCAGCGTTGAGCAGCAGGGCAAACAGGGCGGCAGGAACGAATCGGTATCGGAGCATGGTCACCTTCGGTTGTCTGATGGCGTCGTTTACATTGGGGAAGGGCCGCGTCTACGGTCGGCGCAACGCGAGCTTCTTCACCCCCATCTCGGCGGCCGCAGCGACGCTGGCGTCCTTGTCCCGGGTGAGAGGCTGGAGTTGGCGGATGTTTTCCACGTCGCCCATGAGCGCGACTGCCACGGCGGCGCTTTGGCGCACCCCGGGGTGCGGATCCTTGAGCGCAAGGAGTATTTTAGGCAGTGCCGCGTGTACCCCGGTCCCGGCCAGAGCCTCGATAGCCGCCACCCTCACCTCGGGAGCGGCGTCATCGAGCGCTTTCGTGATCGCCTCCACGAACGCATCCCCTTTCACGGCAGCCAGGACCTCGATCGCCTTCTGGCGCACATCGACATCCTCGCTTTCCTCGAGGACCTTCACAGCCTGTTCCGGCGTGTCGACGGTGTCGTCCCCCGTCCGGGTGATGGTGCCGGACCCGATATAGCGCAGGCTGGCCTGCTGCGGCTTGTTTCCCCGGGGAAAGATCCGGACGAACATGATCCGGCTCTGGCCGGACTCGTCGCGCGAATAGTAGAAGATCGAGTTGAAGTCGTCGGCCAGTCGCTCGACAGCCTCCTTGATAGATATACGGGAGAAGGTCACCGTTACCGGGGTAGCCTCCTGCGCCGCGAGCTCAAACACGAGGCCGGTGCGCGCCGCGAGTTCGTCGAGAACCTGCGGCAGGGGCGTCGACACGATCTGGGCGGTCACCTGTTCCTGCTCCACCCGAATCTTCATGGAGGCAGGAGAGGTCGGAGGCGGTGGGGTCGGCCGCGCATTCGCGAAAGGGTTCTGCTGGCGTACGACCTGGGCCGCCGCACCCCCTGGAAGCAAGGCGGCAATAACCGACAGGTAGAGGATCGCGCGGGCCATCATTACTCCTCGCCCGCCGGCACCTCTTCACGGATCTTCATGAACTTTTCGAATCGATACATCGTGAAGAGATTGCGGAGCTTGCGGTTGGGATTGATGAGGACGAGTTCACCGTGGCGGTCGCGCATCATCTTGAAGAGTCGCAGCACCTCGCCGATACCCGAACTGTCCATGAAAGGAACATCCTTGAAGTCGATGACCACCTCTCGGACGCCGGCTTCCAGCACGGGATCGAGGTTGTGCTGCAACTGCGGGCAGTGCTCAAATGTGATCTTGTCCCTGATGCGCACGATTCGCCGTTCGCCGCGCGATTCGACTTGGATCTCCATGGTTTTCCGGCGAGAATAGTGTCACATTTCCGGGACTGGAGCAAGCCCACATACCCGTTATGGCATCAAGGTTTATCGTTCACCGCCACAGCACCGGGCGGACACATTTCGACCTCCGGCTCGTCGAAGGCCCGCGCCTGCGCTGCTGGTCGCTGCTGCGCGAACCTCCTTTGAACACCGGACAGTCGAGGCTGGCGATCGAGAGGGAGAGCTTTGCCCCCGAGGCCATAGAAGCCAGAAGGTTCGAGGAAGAGGCCTTCGGGCTCGGCAAGGTCCGGACGTGGGACGAGGGGAGCGTCGAGATTTCCGCCGTGTCCCCCCGCCACCTCGTGCTCCTGTTCGCCGGCGGGAAGCTATCGGGCCGCTACGACATGCGCAAAATGCGGTGGTACCCGGGCAATCGATGGCTGCTCGAAAAGGCCGGATCTTCCACGGGGAATTTGGCTTGACAGAAGTTAAATTCCATTAGAACCTAGTCCGCAGTCCCGTTGGGACGAGTGTCGGGCCGTGATTCTGTCTGAGACGGCGGCATCCGGCGACGCCTCTGTGACTTCAGACTAACAGCCGACCGTGGTTCTCTCGAATCTTTTGCAGGAGTGATGCCATGACCCGTTCTGTCCGTATGCTTTCCCTGAGCATTTCTCTCGGCGCGGCCGTCCTCGTTGGACTCCTGTGCGCTCCCGCCGCGATGGCGCTACAGGAAAAAATATCCCCGGTTTCCGACTACCAGTACAAGAGGGATTACGCCCAGTACGACAACATAAAAAAGGAAACCGACTGCGCAAAGCGGGTCGAAGCGCTGACCGCCTTCATGAAGGAACACCCTATCTCGCGGATGCTCCCCTATGTCCAGGCGGACTACCTGGGCTGCGTCAAAACGCACATGGACGCCAAGGACTGGAACAAGGTCATCGCCATGGAAGAGGCCTTCGTGGCCCTCCTCCCCTCCGAGAAGTCCGTCGAGGCGGCCAAGGTCCCCGAACCCGGAGCGGGCGAGTTCATCAAGACACAGCTGAAGCCGGCCCGGCAGGGGATGCAGCAGGCGCTCATGGCCGCCTATTTCCAGGCCAACAACATGGCGAAGGCCGCGGAACTGGCGGAGAGCATGTACGCCGAGAGCCAGGACAAGAACATGGTGCCCGTCCTGATGCAGATCTATCAGAAGGCGAACCAGGCGGACAAGTTCCTGGTCTACGCCGAGAAGTTAGTCGCGGAATTCCCGATCGAGCAGAGCTACCAGGCCGCCCTGCAGGTGGCGGCGATCAGCGCGCAGAAAGGCGATCTCCCCAAGGCCGTCGACTACTGCCGGCAAGGTCATGACGGCTTTCGGCGACAAGGTGCCCGAGGGATTACAGGAATCTCAGTGGAACGCCAGCCGTGCTTTCTCGTATGGATTAATGGGCGCCGCCGCGTACGCAAAAAAGGACTACCCCGCGGCGATCGCCGAGTACGAGAAGGTGATCAAGTACGCTCCCAAGGCCGATGACACCCCCTACTACTACATCGGCATGTCCAAGTGGAACAGCAAGGACCCGGAGGGGGCAATCGAGGCATTCGCCAAGGCGTCGGTCATGGGGAAGGCAAACGCCAAGAAAGCGGAGGACTACCTGCAGCAGCTCTACAAGGCTCGCCACAACGACAGCCTCGACGGACTCGACCAGGTCAAGGCCAAGGCCAAGGCCGATCTCGGCATCAGCTGAGTTCACGCCGGCACGGGAGGGCAGGCCCCACGAACCCCTGCCCTCCCGGAGGCGGACTGGAAAAAGGCCGCTTGCTGCTGTAAACTGAGACTCTACACGCTATTCTATCTCTCAAACTTCCGGCGCTTATCCCGTTACAGGAGCACTATGGCGGAGAAGGACTCCAGGCTGAACAACGCCTCCGGCGAAAAGAAAATCTCGATCCAGGAGGCCCTCGACAAAGAGGGCGAGCAGCTCCACATCAGCGAGCTGCAGGGCCTGAACATCAAGGATCTGGCGAAGCTCGGCAAAAAGTACAAACTGCCGGACATCGGCAAGATGAGCAAGCAGGACCTCATCTTCGCCATCCTGCAGGCCCAGGCCGAAAAACACGGTCTCATTTTTTCCGAGGGCGTCCTGGAAGTCGCTGCCCGAAGGCTACGGCTTTCTGCGGTCCCCGGACTACAGCTACCTCCCCGGCCCGGACGACATCTACATCTCGCCCTCGCAGATCCGCAAGTTCGACCTGCGCACCGGCGACATCGTCTCCGGCCAGATCCGGATGCCGAACGAAGGGGAACGCTACCTGGCGCTGGTCAAGGTGGACGCCGTCAACTTCGAGCCGCCCGAGGAGGCGCGGCACGCAGGATCTTCTACGACAACCTGACGCCGCTCTACCCGCACGAGAGGATCCGGCTGGAGACGGTGAAGGACAACCTCTCCGCGCGCGTGATGGACATCTTCACGCCGATCGGCAAGGGACAGCGCGGGTTGATCGTGTCGCCGCCGCGCGCCGGCAAGACGATGCTGCTGCAGAACCTGGCGAACTCGATCAGCACCAACCACCCGGAGATCTTACCTGATCGTGCTTGCTGATCGACGAGCGGCCGGAAGAGGTGACCGACATGGAACGGTCCGTCAAGGGCGAGGTGATCAGTTCCACGTTCGACGAGCCCGCCTCGCGCCACGTCCAGGTCGCCGAGATCGTGATGGAAAAGGCCAAGCGCTGGTCGAGCACAAGAAGGACGTCGTCATCCTGCTCGACAGCATCACGCGCCTCGCGCGCGCCTACAACACCATCGTCCCTTCCAGCGGCAAGGTGCTCTCCGGGCGGCGTCGACGCCAATGCGCTCGAGAAGCCCAAGCGGTTCTTCGGCGCAGCCCGCAAGATCGAGGAGGGCGGGAGCCTCACCATCATGGCGACCGCCCTGATCGACACCGGCAGCCGCATGGACGACGTGATCTTCGAGGAGTTCAAGGGCACCGGCAACATGGAGATCATCCTCGACCGCAAACTCGTCGACAAGCGGATTTTCCCGGCCATCGACATCAACCGGTCCGGGACGCGCAAGGAGGAACTGCTCGTCGAACGCCTCGGACCTGAACAAGATCTGGATCCTGCGCAAGGTCCTCAATCCGTTGTCGATCGACGAAGCCATGGACCTGCTGCTCGACAAGCTGCGCAAGTCGGACAGCAACGCAGGAATTCCTCACTTCGCTCAACAAAGGCTGATCCCGCTATCGGAAGCCTGCCGCGCGCGTCTACGGCCATCCGCTCCGCCTCGTGCGCGGCCCCGGGGGAGCCGTAGCCCGGTTGCCTCGGAGAACCAGATGGAACTGGCCGCACACATCCAGACGATCAACGAAAAGGTCAAGGCCGAAAGCGGCTTCGTCCAGCAGCTCGCCGGCGAGGTGCACCGCGTCATCGTCGGCCAGAAGTACATGGTCGAACGGCTGCTGATCGGCCTGCTGACCCGCGGCCACATCCTGCTGGAAGGCGTCCCGGGGCTGGCCAAGACGCTGGCCGTCAAGACCCTCTCCTCGGCGATCGACACCCGCTTTCAGCGCATCCAGTTCACCCCGGACCTCCTTCCGGCCGACCTGATCGGCACCATGATCTTCAACCCCAAGGACGGCACCTTCAGCCCGAAGAAGGGCCCCATCTTCTCCAACATCATGCTGGCCGACGAGATCAACCGCGCCCCCGCCAAGGTCCAGAGCGCGCTGCTCGAGGCCATGCAGGAACGCCAGGTGACCATCGGCGAGGCGACCTACCCGCTCGAAGAACCGTTCCTCGTCCTGGCCACCCAGAACCCCATCGAGCAGGAGGGCACCTATCCGCTGCCGGAGGCGCAGATCGACCGGTTCATGCTCAAGCTGAAGATCGACTACCCCGACCGGAAGGAGGAGCGCCAGATCCTCGACCTCATGGCCAGGGACGAGCCGATCGCCGGTCAGCCAGGTCGTCAAACCGGCCGACATCCTGCGGGTGCGCGAAGTGGTCAAGGAAATCTACATGGACGAACGATCAAGGACTACATCGTCCAGCTCGTCTTCGCGACCCGGCGCCCCCAGGAGTTCAAGCTCGACCTGAAAGGACTCATCCAGTTCGGCGCCTCGCCGCGCGCGACGATCTTTCTGGCCCAGGCCTCCCGCGCTCACGCATTCGTCAAGGGGCGCGGTTATGTGACACCCGAGGATGTCAAGGCCATCGGGCTCGACGTGCTGCGCCACCGCGTCATCCTGACCTACGAGGCCGAGGCCGAGGAAGTCACGACCGGAGTCGGTGATCAGCCGCATTTTCGACGCCGTCCAGGTCCCCTAGGGCAGGCTTGTCCGCTTACCCCGAAGGCTCCAAGGACCCGACGAAGCACGGGCCGAGGCGCACAACACCGGGTTCCCATGCTGCCGAAGGAAGTCATCCGGAAGATTCGCCGCATCCAGATCACGACCAACCGGCTGGTCAACGAATCGCTCGCCGGCGAGTACCACTCTGTCTTCAAGGGCCGCGGCATGGAGTTCGACGAGGTGCGCGAGTACCAGCACGGCGACGACATCCGCACCATCGACTGGAACGTGACCTCGCGCACCGGCCACCCTTACGTCAAACGCTACGTCGAGGAGCGGGAACTCACCGTGATGCTCCTGGTCGACGCCAGCGCTTCGGGCGCATTCGGCTCGCAGGACAAGACCAAGGGGGAGATCGCCGCGGAGATCTCCGCGCTGCTGGCGTTCTCGGCCATCAAGAACAACGACCGGGTCGGGGCCATGCTGTTTACCGACAAGGTCGAGAAGTTCATCCCGCCCAGGCGCGGCAGCACCCACGTGCTGCGCGTCATCCGCGAGCTGCTCTACTACCGGCCGGAGCGCACTGGAACATCCATCGGGAAGGCCCTCGAGCACCTCAACCTGGTCGTCCACAAGCGCGCGGTCGTCTTCCTGATCTCGGACCTGCTGGACCAGGGCTTCGAGCAGGCCCTGAAGGTCGCCAACCGCAGGCACGACATCGTCATCATCCAGATCGTGGACCCGCGGGAACAGGAACTCCCCGACGTGGGCATCGTCGAGGTCCGCGACGCCGAGACCGGCGAGATCGCTTACATCGACACCTCGCTCGCCTCGGTGCGCGAACGTTACCGCGAGAACTGGCAGGTGAACCGGGCGAAGCTGCAGAAACTGTTTCAGGCACACAGGATGGATCACCTGGAGATCGACACGGCGCTGCCGTACGACCTACCGCTGATCCGGTTTTTTGAGGAGCGTGCGCGCCGGTTCCGGTGACGGTCCGGCCTTCGATGACGTCCCATGACAAACACGTGCCGACCCCTTGCGGGCCGGGACCCTCACCCGCCTCCTCCGCTGCGCCCTGGCCTGCCTCGGCCTGCAACGCCCTGGCCCTCTTCGCCGCGGCCCAGATCCAGCCCGCCGCGCCCGCCCTGCCCGCCGGGCGTCCGGGTCGGCATCAGCGCACAACCGAAGACCGCCACCGTGGGCGACCCGATCACCATCGAGGTGGACGTGACGCACCCCGCCGGTTACCGGGTGCAGATGCCGAAACCCGGCGCACAGCTGGGCGACTTCACCCTCCTCGAGTTCGCCCCCGCGCCCAGCGCCCGCAGGCGACGCCGCGAGCCGAGTCCGCCACCGGGCACGACAGGCTGCGGCTGGCGGTCGCCGTCTACAAGACGGGCACGTTCACGCTGCCCCCCCTCTCGCTCACCGTGACGGCCCCCGACGGCAAGGAGTTCCCGGCGACCACCCCCGAGGTGAGCGTGACGATCCAATCGGTACTCACCGACAAGGACACGGCCCTGAAAGGCCTCAAAAACCAGGCCGAGATCGAAGAGCCCTTCCCCTGGCGCACGTGGCTGGCCGCGCCTCGGCGGTGCTGCTGGGCGGCATCGCTCGCGTGGTGGCTGCTGCGACGGCGACGACGCCTGCGACGCCTTTCCGGAGCCCGGCGCCAACCGCAACTCAGTCCGCTCGAGATCGCCGAAGTCGAACTGCGCGATCTGGCCGCGCGCGGACTGGTCGAGAAGGGGCACGATGAAGCAGTTCTACGTGAGCCTCTCCGACATCCTGCGCATGATACTCGAAGGCGGTTTCTCGGTGACGACCGCCGAGAAGACGACGACGGAAATCGTCGAGGCCCTGCACGACAGGCGCCAGCCCGAAGCCGGACGACGCGCGGCTGTCCTCCATCGAGGCCCTCCTGATGGAGTGCGACCTCGTCAAGTTCGCCAAGTTCGTCCCCCCGCGCGAGGAGGCGGCCGCGGCCCTGAAGGCCGCCATCGAGCTGCTCGGTTTCTGCAAGGCGCTGCGGGCCGCCCCGGCCCCCAGCAGCCCCGGCGGTGGAGGTGAAGTGATGCACTTCGCGAGCCCGTGGGCCCTGGCCATGCTTGCCGTGGTGCCCGCCCTCGTCTGGCGCTACGTACGCAGGCTGCGCCGCGGCGAGGGGAGCCTGCGCTTTGCCTCGACCCTTGCACTGGAAGGGGTTCGCCCGCCCTGGACCGTGCGCGCCCGCCACTGCATCTTCGGCGCGAAAATGGTCGCCCTGCTCCTGGCGATCGTCGCCATCGCGCGGCCGCAGGAGGGAACAGCCGAGGAGGAAATCCTCACCGAGGGCGTGGATATCGTGGTGGCGCTGGACGCCTCCGGGAGCATGGCCGCCGAGGACTTCGAGCCCCAGAACCGTCTGTTTGTCGCCAAGACGGTCGTCCGCAAGTTCGTCGAAGGGTCCCGGCAGGACCGCATCGGGCTGGTCGTCTTCGCGGGCAAGGCGTTTACCCGCTGCCCGCTGACGCTCGACTACGGCGTGCTGTTGAACGTTTTGGAAGACGTGCGGCTCGGGACCATCGAGGACGGTACCGCGATCGGCAACGGGCTCGCCACCTGCCTCAACCGGCTGCGCGAAAGCAGGGCCAGATCCAAGGTGATCATCCTGGCCACCGACGGCGTCAACAACCGCGGCGAAATCCAGCCGCTCGACGCCGCCCAGATGGCCAAGGCGCTCGGAGTCAAAATCTACACCATCGGCGTCGGCAGCCAGGGCACGGCCCGTTTCCCGGTGGACGATGCCAACTACGGCAGGGTCTATGTCAACCTGCCCGTGGAAATCGACGAGTCGTCACTGACACGGATCGCAGAAAGCACGGGGGGCATTTATTACCGGGCGACCGATCGCCCCTCGCTCGAGCGGATCTTCCAGGAGATCGGCCGCCTGGAAAAAACCCGCGTAGAGGTCAAGACCTACACCCATTACAACGAACGTTACCATGAACTGCTGCTCCCCGCCCTCGGCCTCGTGTTCGCCGCCACGCTGGCGGGTTTCAGCCGGTTCGGCAAGCTGCCCTGATACGCCATGCACTTTGCGCGTCCCGGATTCCTGATGCTTCTCTGGCTCGTGCCCGCGCTCGCCCTCTTCTTCGTCTTCGCCTTGAGGAGCCGGCGAAAAAGGCTGGAGCGGCTGATTTCCCCCGCACTCGTGCCCCAGCTCACCACCGAATACAGTCGCGCCCGAACCGTCCTGCGCGCGCTGCTGCTGCTGGGGGCGTTCACCTTCGGCATCCTCGCACTGGCGCGCCCGCAGTGGGGCGCCCGGCTCGAGACAGTTCGACGCCGGGGCGTCGACATCATGGTCGCCCTGGATACCTCTTACAGCATGAATGCCGAGGATGTCGCACCGACCCGTTTGGCGAAGGCCAAACGCGAGATCCACGCGCTGCTGGGCAGGCTCAAGGGCGACCGGATCGGCCTGCTCAGCTTTGCCGGAACGGCCCTCGTCCAGTGCCCGCTCACGCTGGACTATGGCGCCGCCGCCCTGTTTCTCGACATGGCCAACACCGAGACGATCCCCGAGCCCGGGACCTCCCTGGCCGCCGCGATCGAAGCAGCCAACTCCGCATTCATCGCTAAGGAAAGAAAGTACAAGGCCCTCGTCATGATGACGGACGGCGAGGACTTGCAGGGGCAGGTCGACGATGCGGTCGAAAAGGCGAAGGCCGCGGGGATTATCATCTACACCATCGGCGTGGGCACCCCGGAAGGCAAGCCCATCCCCGTACGAGACCCGCAAGGCAATATAGTAGAATATCGCAAGGACCCCAACGGCCAGATCGTCATCAGCAGCCTCGACGAGAGAGCCCTGGCCCGGATCGCAGAGGCCACCGGGGGGCGCTATTACAGGGCCACCACCTCCGAGAGCGAACTGGATGAACTATACGACGAGGTTTCACAGCTGGAGAAGAAAGATCTCGAATCCAGGCTGTTTCAAAACTATGAGGATCAGTTCCAGTACCCCCTCGGGCTGGCGCTGCTGTTCCTTGCGGCCGAGGCGTGGATCACCGAACGGCGCACCTCGCGCCCTTCCCGCCGGCAACGGCTGCGTGAGTCCGATGCTGATTGAAACGCCCCTGCTCGACTGGGTCTCGGCTTCGGCCAGGACGATATCAGGACCGTGCGTGCCGTTTAGCAGGCACCGTGTGGCAGCGGCAAGAAAAACGTCCGGCCTGAAGCCCGGACCCGCCGGCTCTGCGCAAACTGCCGCGGCGCGGGCGGCGCTTGCCCTGTTGCTCGGGCTCGGGCTTGGGGCTGCCGCGGCTGCAAACGCCGCCTCTGTCGCATCACGAAACCGGCAGGGCAACCGCCTTTACGCCGAGGGCAAGTACCAGGAAGCCGAGAAGGCGTACCTGGAGGCACAGGCGGCGGAGCCGTCCAGGCCGGAATTGATCTACAACCTCGGCAACACCCTCCTGAGGCAGAAGAAATACGACCAGGCGGTCCAGGCCCTCAACCAGGCGGTCGGCAAGGGCAACCGCGGCCTCCAGGGGAACGCCTGGTACAACCTCGGCAACGCGCTGTTTGAAACCGGGAAATACAGGAACGCGGCCGATGCCTACGTCCAGACCCTCCGGATCAACCCCGCCGACCACGAGGCCAAGCAGAACCTCGAACTCGCCCTGCGCAAGCTCCAGGAACAACAGAAGCAGCAGGCGGCAGGGGGAGACCGCAACCCGCAGCAGCAGAACCAGGACCAATCGTCCCGGAAGAACGAGTCTGCGGGAAAGGACGAGGACAAGCGGTCCGACAAGCAGGAAAACCAGCAGAGCCGCTCCGGCCCGGAACAGAAGCAACAGGAACAGCCCGCCAATCCGCAGGCGACCCAGGCCGACGGGCGTGAAGGGGGACTAAGCAGGGAACGGGCGCTGCAGATCCTGGACGCCCTGCAGAACCAGGAACTGGCCGACCAGCGTAAACTGCTGGAGCGCCAGGCACGACGAAAAGCGATAGGGAAGGACTGGTGAGGTCAACGCGCCCAATCCAAATCCATGCGCTCCTGTTGCTGACGGCCGTGGCGCTTTTCTGCCCGGCGGCGCCCGCGCAGGACGTGCAGGTCAGCGCATCGACAGGCTCCGAAGAGGTGGGGGCACTGGAACAGTTCGACCTGACCATCCAGGTATCGGGCCGGGACAGCGGCGACGCGGAAACGCCCCAGTTGCCTCGTCTGAGCGGGTTCCAGGTCGTCGGGGGCCCGAACGTCAGCACCAGCTTCCAGTGGATCAACGGCACCGTCAGCAGCTCCAAGACCTTCACCTACACCCTGCTGCCCGGTAAGGAGGGTCAGTTCACGATAGATCCGGTCGAGGTGCGGGTCGGCGGCAAGACCTATCGCACCGCGCCCGTGCCCATCCGCGTCGTGCCGGGTCAGGGGAGGCCCCGTCCTGCGCCGCGCCAGAGGCTCGATCCGTTCTTCGAGGAGGAACCGCAGGACGCACGCAGCCGGGTGGCACAGGACGATCTGTTCGTCGTCGCGGAACTCGATCGCGCTGCGGTCTTCGTGGGCCAGCAGGCCACGCTCTCGTACCACCTGCTCACGCGCGTCGGCGTGACCGGGGTGCAACTGCAGGACAGCCCGCCGCTGTCGGGCTTCTGGCTGGAAGACCTCGAGGTCCCCAAGGACCCCACCGGCACCCGCCGAACAGTTGGAGGCAGGGAGTACGTCGACTTCGTTTTGAAAAGGCAGGCCCTGTTTCCGACCAGCACGGGGTCCCTGAAGATTCCCCCGTCGACCTTCGCGATTTCGGCCAAGACGCCGGGCGATTTCTTCGGCGTGTTCGGCCGGACCGAAACCCTCTACCGCAAATCGAAAGAACTGGCCCTGGAGGCGCAACCCCTGCCCCCGCACGGGAAGCCCGCGGGATTCTCCAATGCGGTCGGCGCCTTCAATCTCACGATGAGCACCGACAAGGATCACGCCACCACGGGCGAGGCCGTGGCCCTGCGGGTCCGACTCGAGGGACGCGGCAACCTGAAGATGATCCCGGACATCGCCTTGCCCCCCATACCAGACTTCACAGTCTACCCCGCCAAGCGCGCCGACAACATCCGGCCGTTCGAAGGCAGCCTGATCGGCGGGGATAAGACCTGGGAATATGTCGTGGTCCCGAAGGTAGCGGGCCGGCAGGTGATCCCGCCGCTGTCGTTTTCTTATTTCGATCCTGCAAAACAGGCCTTCGAGACCGTCAGCACACAGCCGATCACACTGGAAGTAGCCCGCGGCGACAGCCCCGGCGATTCCGGCGGCGGGCTGGCGGGGCTGAGCAAGCAGAACCTCACGCGCCAGGGCACGGACATCAACTTCATCAAGCTGACGACCGACGACCTCAAACCCGGGCAGGTCCCGCCGTATCGTTTGTGGTGGTTTTATGCGCTCGCCGCGGTCCCGGTGTCGTTCAACCTCGGCGCCTACCTCTACCAGAGGCGGCGCGTGAAGGAATCTGGCGACCTTGCTGGGGCGCGCAGTCGCAAAGCACGCCGGGTGGCCCTGGCCAGGCTCAGGAGAGCCGAGGCGTCGGGGGGGGCCGACCCGCGCCGCTTCTACGACGAAACTGCCACTGCGATTTCCGGGTACCTCGCCGACCGCTTCAATCTTCCTGAAATCGCCGTGACAAGCGATTCGCTGGAACGCACCCTGGCGGAAAAGAACGTCACCCCGGAGGCCGTCGCGGAAGTCGTCTCGTGTCTGCGCGAATGCGATTTCGGCCGGTTCGTGTCGGCCTCGCCCTCGTCGGTCTCGATGCGGGCCCTCTCCGGGAGAATCAGGGCCACGGTCGAAAAACTGGAGCGAACCGGCCGATGAAGCGTTATCCCTTGATCCTCGTCCTCCTGCTCGCCTGCGTCGGGCCGGCCCGCCCGGAGATCGCACCGAGCCCTGAAGCGCTGGCCCGCACCTTCGCCGAGGCCAACGGCGCCTATCAGAAGGGCGATTATGGCGCCGCGGAGCTGCTCTACCGAAAGCTGCTGGACGCGACCGTCGACAGCGGAGCCGTTTATTACAACCTCGGGAACATCTGTTTCAAGCAAAGGAGGTTGGGCGAAGCCATATACTACTGGGAGAAGGCGCGGCGCAAAATGCCCGGGGACCGCGACGTCCGGGAAAACCTCGAACTGGCGAACCTGATGATCATCGACCGGATCGAAGTGCAGCCCGCTCCCTTCCCCGTGCGCATGGCTGCACGCTTCACCAACCTGCTCGGCATCGCGCAGGAAAGCTGGCTGGTCCTGCTGCTCTTCACGACCGCGAACCTGCTGTTCGGGTTCTATCTGCTGGCACGCAACTGGCGGCACGCCTTCCGGGCCCTGGTCGGCATGCTGGGCGCCCTTGCGCTGCTGCTGGTTTTCGGCGCCTCGCTCGGCTGGAAGATCTACCACGGCGCGCAGAACCGGGAAGGCGTCGTCGTCGAAGCCAAGGCGGATGTCCGGAGCGGCCCGGGCAACGACAACGTCACGGTCTTTACTGTGCACGAGGGGATCCTGGTGCAGGTGCGGGGGGCCGCCGGAGACTGGTTCCAGGTCAGCCTGCCCAACGGCTGGAGCGGTTGGGTCCAGGCCCGCGCGCTCCGCATCCTCTGAAACCGGCGGCCGTCGAGTCCTCGGGTCGGGACGCCGACGCACGAAGCTGGATTACGACGGAGACAGGCCATGGCCAAGATCAAGTGGGGCGTCTTAGGGTGCGCCAGTTTCGCGCGCAGGCGTACGATCCCCGCACTGTTGACGACCCCCTCGGCGGAACTGGTCGGGGTCGCCAGCCGCAACCGCGAAAAGTCGGAGTCCTTCCGCGCGGATTTCGGGCTGCCCCGGGCCTTTGGCAGCTACGAGGAGATGATCGAGGACCCGGAGATCCAGGCCGTCTACATCCCGCTGCCAAACGGGCTGCACGGGGAGTGGACGATCAAGGCGGCGCGGGCGCGAAAGCACTGCGTGACCGAGAAACCGTTTGCAGCGAATGCCGCGGAGGCGCGCGAGGTGGCCAGCGTGGCGGCGCAGGAAGGCGTCTTCGTGACGGAAGCATTCATGTGGCGCCTGCACGAGCAGCACCTCGCCGCGCGCACCGCGATAGCCGACGGGGCGATCGGTCCGGTCCGGCTTGTGCGCAGCTCTTTCACCTACCCGATCGCGCGCCAGCCCAATGTCCGGCTGGTGCCGTCGCTGGCCGGCGGGTGCGTCATGGACATCGGATGCTACCCCGTCAGCGCCGCCCGGTATTACTTCGGCTCGGAGCCGACCGTGGCGTATGCGCGCGGCAGCATCGACCCGGAGTACGGCGTGGACATGCGGGTCGGCGGGGTGCTCGAGTTCCCCGAGGGGCGCGCCCTGTTCGATTGCGGGTTCGACCTTCCCTTCCGCGTCGATCTCGAAGTAGTGGGCGAGACAGGCATCCTGCGGGTCCCGAAACCCTGGCTCCCGGACCCCGAGGCGGTTATCAGCATCAACGGCGAGGAACGAAAGTTCCCCGAGCAGAACCAGTATGTCAGCCAGTTCGAGCAGTTCTCCCAGTCGATCCTGCGCGGAACCCTCCCGCCGTACGGCCCGGAGGACGCCGTCCTGCAGATGTCCGCCATCGATGCCGTGCTCCGGTCGGTCCGAAGCGGCAGCCCGGAGCCGGTGGGCGGGGGCGGCCCGACCCCGCCCCGCTGATCCGTTGATTGTAGATCCGGAGCCGCGTCGAGCCGCCGCGGCCCACTCGGCCCGGCCAGACGACCTTACTGCCCCGGCCGGCCCCTCTTGAGGACGTGGGTGACGCGCGCCACGCGCTCTCCCAGCTGCAAACCCTCCTCGAGGTCGGCTCGTGCGAGCGGCTGGTCCCCCTCGCCGGTTGTGGCCGTGGCCCCGAGGGACTGCCCTTCGCTCAGGACCAGCATGCGGTTGCCCAGCATCGCGCCGAGGATGCCGAGCAGGGTCAGCTCTTTTCCGCTGGCCACCCCGCCGCCGGTCGTGAAGGCGGCCCCCACCTTGTCCCTCATCTGGAATTGCGGCGGCGCAATCTTGCATTCGTTGGTGAAGCGGTCAAAGAACGCCTTGATCTCGGCCGACATGTTGGACCAGTACACGGGCGAGCCGACCACGAGGGCGTCCGTGGCCAGCAGTTCCTGGCACGTGACCTTCCCCGGGGCCCGGACCTGGACCTCGGTGCCGGGCACCCGGCGCGCACCCTGTTCGACGGCCCGGGCCAGGGCTTCCGTGTGGCCCTTCACGGAATGATAGACAATCAGGAGGTTGACCGTTTCCGTGCTCGCCTGCGGGTTCGCGCTCCCCGCGGCCAGACCGATCAGCACAGGGACCAGCACCGCCAGCCTCGGCTTCATAGCTCCTCCAGTTCTCACTGACACCTGCTCCAGTCCCGTCGCTTGAAGGTGCGCTCCGGAGCGGACCTCAAAGGTAAGGGCTCGCGCAAGAATAATTTCACATTTTGCTGACGGCTCCCGAGCCAACAGATCCTACTGCAAGCAACGATAGGAGATTGCTTTTAGCGGAGCCGTCGGCCCTCCGGGGCGCGGCGGCGGGCGGGCATCTGCGGCGTTGCCGCACCTCGACGATGTCCCCACATCGCCTGCGTCGCGGCGCCTGGCATCTGCCCGCCCGGCGCTCGCGCCAAAATGTGAACTTATTCTTGCGCGCGTCCTAAGTAGTTCTCAACTGCGCCTTGCGGGCTCGGCGAGGAACTCGCGCATCAAGCGCGCGGTCGAGCGGGGCAGGTCCACCTCGACGCGAATTCCGTCACCCTCGTAATACTCCGACCGCACCCGTCCGCCTGCGTGCAGCTTCGACACCAGCCCGGACCGGGCGTAAGGGATCTTGAGCTCCACCCGGATGGTAAACGCGTCCAGCGCCTCCACGACGCTCTCCACCAGGGCGTCGAGACCCGTCCCCAGCCTGGCCGAGATCAGGGTCGCGCACCCGGCGGGCGCCTGGTTGGGCGAGAGCTTATCCGCCTTGTTGCACACGTCGATCGTGGGCGTGTTCTGGACGCCCAGCTCGTTGAGCACGTCGCGCACGGCGGCGGCCTGGTCGCGCCAGTTGGCGCTGCTCACGTCGATGACATGCAGCAGGAGGTCCGCCGCCCGCACCTCTTCGAGGGTGGCGCGGAAGGCGGCGATGATGTCGTGGGGCAGCTTGCGCACAAAGCCGACGGTATCGGAGATGATCACATCCAGGGAGTTGGGCAGGGTGACTTTGCGCAACAGCGGGTCGAGCGTGGCGAACAGCTGGCTGCTCTCAACGGTCTCGGCGCGGGTCAGTGCATTGAACAGGGTCGATTTGCCGGCGTTGGTGTATCCGACCAGGGCGATGATCGGGAGGGGGACTCCCTGTCGTTTCGCGCGCTGCAAGGTCCGGTGGGTGGCGACGCGGTCCAGGTCCCGCCGGAGCAGGGCGATCCGGTTGCGGATGCGTCGTCGATCCATCTCCAACTTGGTTTCACCGGGGCCGCGCGTCCCGATGCCGCCTCCCAGACGCGACAACATGGTTCCCTTCCCCGACAGGCGCGGCAGGAGGTAGTTGAGCTGGGCCAGTTCCACCTGCAGCTTGCCTTCGCGCGTCCGAGCTCGACGGGCGAAGATATCGAGGATGAGCTGGGTCCTGTCCAGGATCTTGCACTCGGCCTTGTTCTCCAGATGGCGTTGCTGGCCGGGCGAAAGCTCCTCGTCGAAGATGAGCAGGTCGAGCGACTCCGCTTTGACGATCTCGCGGAGTTCCTCGGCCTTGCCGCGCCCGACGAAGTAGGCGGGATCCGGGGCCGGGCGCTCCTGCAGGGCCTCGATCAGCACCGTCGCACCCGCGGCTTCGGCAAGCGCGCGCAGCTCCTCGAGGGACTCCTCGGCCCGGGTCCGCTCCCTGCTGCTGAAAAACACACCCACGACTCCGGCCCGCTCGGACGGAAGGCGCGTGGATACGGCACGGCGATGCGTCAATCTGTATTTCCCTCGATCTGCCCGACCGTTTGGCGGCAGTTGGACTCAATGGCGACCGCAAACTGCGTCCGGGCTGAAGCCCGGACCCACTTGTTGTTTTTCAGGCCGGCGGCTCCGGAGGGGCGGCCTCGGGCCGTGGGGCCGGTTTGCCCGCCTGGTCGAAGCCACCCAGGCCGCGGCAGTTTGCGCACTTCCCGCTACCGTGCGGGAAACAGGACGTGCACGGCTTCCCCTTTTGCAGCGCGAGGCGCCCGGTCCCTTTGCAGACGTGGCAGATCCCGGTCCCCTTGCAGTGAGAGCACTTGCGATACGTCTCGGTCATTCGATTCTCCCGCCCCTGGTTATGTCTGGCAGCCGGGGCAATAGTACGAACTTCGATTCCCCTGCCGCAGCCTGCGGATCCCTGATCGGCACCGCCGGCACGGTTCACCCTCGCGCTGAAAGACGCGCAGGTAGCTCTGGTGCGACCCGCGCTCCCCTCCGGGATCCATGAAGTCGGAAAACGTGGTTCCCCGGTGCCCGATCGCGGCGCGCAAGACCCTTCGCACCGCCCGCGCCAGCTGCGCCACTTCCTGCGTGGTCAGGGTGCGGCACCGTCGCCCCGGATGCACGCCCGCGTGATAGAGCACCTCGCACGCGTAGATGTTCCCCAGCCCGGCGATCCGCTTCTGGTCGAGGAGGAACAACTTGATCTCCTGGCCGCTGTCGCGCAGCTGGCCTCCCAGCCAGGTCGCGCTGAACCCCGGCCCCAGCGGATTCCGCCCCAGGCATTTTAACTCGGGTATGTCCCGGAGCGCGTCGACTTCGTACGCGGAGAGAAGGCCGAACCTGCGGTGGTCGGTGTAGTGGAGTTCGGTCCCGTCGCGGAAGTGCAGGATGGCATGCGTGTGGCTGGCCGCCCCGGCCGCGTTGTTTCGGACAAAGATGCGCCCGCTCATCCCGAGGTGAATGAGCAGAAACAGACGCGGTTCGAGCTCGGCGATCAGGTACTTGCCCCGGCGATGAATCCGCACGAAAGTCCGGCCCCTGAGTTTCGAGGCGAAATCCGCGGCGATCGGCCGCCTGAGGGCGTGCCCCGAGAGGGTGACGGATTCGACCTGTCGCCCGATCAGCGCTTTGCGCAGGGACCTCGCGATCGTTTCGACTTCGGGCATTTCAGGCATAGGTCGTTTCAGTCCGCAGGCAAAACGTCCATGAACGAAGAGACGGAAAACACAGCCCGCCCCAGCCCGGCTTCGCCGTAGCCCGGCATGGGGGGAAGGCGGTGTCGGGCGCGAGCGTTGCGGTACACACGCAGGAGCCGGACGTGGTACTCGAGCGGCGCCCCCTCCTGGTTCCTCCCAAGGACGCTGAGCGGCTCCGGGCACCACGTCGTGAACCGGGGGGACACGCCGTGGCTCATGAAGAAATCCAGGCCTTCGGAGGTGGAGGCGATCGCTTCGTCGACCGTGCCGAAACCATCGGGCGCCGCCATTTCAATCCCGGCGACGAAATTCGGGATGACCCTCGATGGTCCGAACACCGTCGCCGCGTCCAGGATGCGCCGGATCCATTCGTCGCGCCCGATGGTCCGCGCCTTACCCGCGCAGTAGATCTCAAACAACCGCTTGTCCCAGATCTCGTAGTTCGGGTGATAGATCTGAACCCCGGCGTCCCGCAGCCGGTTCACCTGGTCCTTCGGCAGCGCCTGCACCACGACCTTGCTGATCCACCTGCGCGGGAAGCGCCTCTCGATCGCTTCGGGGTAGCGGGCGTAAAACTCCACTTCGGACTTGCCCTCGAGCGTCGCAGTGATGCTCCCGCCGGTGACCGTGTACGCTTTGCTTTCGGAGTCGGTTTCCGAGATGATCTCGAGCGCCTCTACGATCTCCGCGACCGACTTCACCGAGGTGTACGGCCGGCCGGATAGTTTCTGCTGCCGGTAATTGGCATTGATGTCGCAAAACTGGCATTCCTCCCTGGCCCCGAAATACTGGCACAGGCGAAACGCCGTCAGGTAGAGGAGGTAGCCCCACTCGATCGTGGGAGCGATGTCCATGATGGGCTTCCCGCTGGCGAGGGTGCGCCCGTAATAGGCGGGGGAATTCTGCAGTTCCACGTCGGCGACGGCCTTGCCCTCGAGCTGGAGCCGCAGCGTTCCCTCCACGCACTCTATCCGGTACGGGGAGGCCGGGTTGAGCCGCACCGAGACGACCACCGGCTGAAAACGGAAGGGCCCGCCGACCAGACGGATTTCCTCGGGCGCGCTGTTGCTCTCGTCCTGTCCCATCTGCGCGATGGGCACCATGTCGAACGAAAAGATGAAGTAAGCCTTGCGCTTGAACCCTGCCGCCACCGCCAGCGCCTCACGCGACCAACCCATGCCGCGACGCAGCAAGTCTTCCTTGAATATCGCCTCAACCGGGATGTCGGGATAGCGTTCGGCCAGATCCTCGACAGCGGCCAGAGCCCCAATTTGCGGTTTAGAACCCGAGAGCATCTGGATAATCTAACATATCTGCGAAGTGCGGCGGCCCCAACCGGTTCTTTCGCGCATAACAAGGCGCAGCCCAAGTGAGTCAGGGCTGAAGAGGTTGTCCAACGGTTGAACCGCCCGCCCTGCCCGTAAAACAAGTGGGGCCGGGCTTCAGCCCGGACGTCTTTTGATCTCATCTATGTGGCGACGGGCGCACGTTATAGCGACCGCAAACAGCGTCCGGGCTGAAGCCCGAACCCACTTGGGTTGAGGTGGGGCGGGAGTGGCTCTACAGGTCGTCAACGGGACCGTCAGCCGAGCCGGTGTCTGCTTCCTGGGCCGCCTCGTCCGCGAGCTGGTCGATGTCCTCCCCCACGTCCTCGCCCATTTCCTTCCCCATCTTCTTCATCCACCGGGCCACGCTGGAGGGATCGTTCTCATCGAGGCCGGAGAAGCTGCCGGGATCGGCCAGCGACTCGAGCCGTTTTTCCTCGGACTTGGGCATGGCGAAACGCGAGAACAGCTGCTCGAGTTCGCGGCCCTGGCAATACTTGCAGCGCGGCTCGAAGGACGACGGGGTCAGGACCAGGAAACTCATTTTTCGCCGGCACGTCAGACAGCGGTATTCATAGATAGGCATCATCGCACCCTGTGAAAACGTGAGACTCGCACGCCGAAACTCAGGCGGGGGGCGCGCCCTGGGCCGCGACCGCCTCGTCGATCTCCGCAGGATCGAAACCGACCAGTACCTTGTCGCCGATGATAAGGGCCGGCGTGGCCATGATCTTCAGCCGCTGGAGTTCGCGGATGGCACCGGGCGTGGTGCGAATGTTGATTTCTTCGAACGGCACTCCTTTTTGCGACAGATACTCCGTCGCGAGGTGGCAGGAGGGTCAGCCGGGTTGCGTGTATATCTTGACCATTCCCGAATCCTCCATTCGATGGGTACTCCCCGGCGGCATTTTACCATGGGATTTCCGCCCGGGTTCAGTCCCGGCGCCTGTAGTTCCCGCTCTTCCCGCCGCTCTTGGCGCGCAGCCGGATCCGCTCGATGGAGGCGCCGCGTTCGACGGCCTTGACCATGTCATAGAGCGTCAGCGCGGCGACGGACACGGCGGTCAGCGCCTCCATCTCGGCGCCCGTCGGGCCATGGCAGGACACGGTAGACACGAACTTCACCCCGCGGGCCTGTGGCTCCGCCTGCACGTCTACGTGTGTCAAATGGAGGGGGTGACAAAGCGGGATGAGCTCGGACGCCCGCTTGGCGGCCATGATCCCCGCGAGCCGCGCCGTCTCGATCGCGTCCCCCTTGGGCAACCGTCCTCTGGCGACGAGCCTCAGGGTATCCGCCGAAAGGCGGACGAAGCCCTCCGCGAGGGCGCGACGCGCGGTCGCCCCTTTTTCCGAAACGTCGACCATGTGCGCCCGGCCCTCCGCGTCGAGGTGGCTCAATGACTGCGATGGCTTGCGTCTGCTCATAGGGTCGGTCACCCGCGCCGGCGCTGGAAAAAATCGGGGAGGAGCATGGCTTCCACGGTCTCGCCCTGATCCATCGAGGCCCGCTCGCCCGGGAAAATGACCGTGGCGTTGCCGCGCGCGAACCCGATGATGTCCCCCGATCCGCGCCACTTCACGGGGTCCACCGTCCAGGTATCCTTCTCGAGTGTGACCCACGCCGGCAGGAACGCGGTGCGGCCCGGGAGCTGTCGCATCCCGCGGGTCAGTGTCCCCCGGATTCTCGGCAGGTCCGGGTTGGCCAGGCCGCACAGCCGTCCAAGTGCCGGGCGGACGAAGTTCTCGAACGCGACGAAGGACGACACGGGATTGCCCGGCAGTCCGAACACCAGCTTACCCGTTGCGGTAGCGAAGACGGTCGGCTTCCCCGGTTTCATCGAGACCCGGTCGAAACGGATCTGCAGGCCGCACTCGGCAAAGGTGGCTTTGACCAGATCGTATTCTCCCATCGACACGCCGCCGGTCGCCAGGAGGACGTCAGATTTCAGCCCCTCCTGGATCCGGGCGCGCAGGTGCTTCCGTTCGTCGCGGGCGATGCCGAGGTACTCGGGGCATATGCCCAGCGTGGCCAGCTGCCCGCGCAGCGAGAACGCATTCGAGTTCCGGATCTGCCCGGGCCCCGGGGTCTGCCCCGGCTCCACGAGCTCGTCTCCGGTCACGAGGACGGCCACCGTCGGACGCGCCCAGACGGGTACGCGCGCCCAGCCGAAGATCGCAAGGACAGCCATTTCGGCGGCGCCGATGATGCGCCCGGGCTCGATCAGGACGTCGCCTTCGAGGGCTTCGTGTCCTGCGGGCGTGACGTTGTCCCCGGGGGCCACGGCCTTCAGGATTACCACGGAGCCGGCCGCCTCCCCCGGCCGGGTCTGCTCGACCATCTGAACGGCGTCGGCGCCTTCGGGAACGGGTGCGCCCGTGTAGATCGCCATCGCCTCGCCCGCCGCCACGGCCCGCGGCGGTTCCGTCCCGGCTCGCACCTCGCCGACGATACGGAGGGTGGCCGGGAGGACCGCGAGGTCTTCCGAGCGAAGCGCAAAACCGTCCATCGCCGAACGCCGGAATGGCGGCACATTCGACGTGGCGACGACGGACGTCGCCAGGACCCTGCCCGCGGCCTCCCGCAAGGGCACTTCCTCGAAACGGCGCTCCGGCAGGTTGCCGAGGACGATTTCCCTGGCCTGTTCGATCGTGATCACAGGAACCTTCCAGCCGGATGTCGGGAGCGCGCGCTCAAGACTTCTGCTCCGGTTCGCGGGCGAAGTCCTTCATCTTTTCGGCGTACGACTGCAGTTTTTTCTCGACCAGATAGTGCACGCTCCCTTCGGGATATCGCCCGTCCACGCGCGCGCCCGCAGGGACGCCGGTCAGCAACTCGATCCCCTGGTCGACGGTCTTGACGGCGTAGATGTGAAAGCAGCCGCCTCGCACGGCTTCGACGACGTCCGGGCGGAGCATCAGGTTGCGCGCGTTTTGCCCGGGTATCATGACGCCCTGTTCCCCCGTCAGGCCGCCGTCCTTGCAGACGTCGAAAAAACCCTCGATCTTCTGGTTGACGCCGCCGATGGGCTGGATCTCTCCGTGCTGGTTGACCGACCCCGTCACCGCGATGCCCTGCCGGAGCGGCAACCCGGAGAGACTGGAGAGGATTGCATAGATCTCGGTCGACGAGGCGCTGTCGCCGTCCACCCCTTCGTACGACTGCTCAAAGCAGAGGCTGGCGGACAGCGTGAGCGGCCGCTCCTGCGCATACTTGGCCCCCAGGTAACCGCCCAGGATGAGCACCCCCTTTTCGTAGATCCTGCCGCTCATCTTGGCTTCGCGCTCGATGTCGACGACCCCGGCCTTGCCCATGAACGTCTTGGCGGTGATGCGCGACGGTTTGCCAAACCGGATGTCCCCCAGGTCGAGCACCGCGAGTCCATTCACCTGTCCCACCGCGCTTCCGGTGGTGTCGACCATGATCAGTCCGCTGGTGATCATCTCGCGCACGCGGTCCTCGATCAGGTTGGACCGGAAGCACTTCTCCTCCTCCGCGCGATGCACGTGCCGCGCGGAGACGATCTCGCCGCCGTCGATTCCGGCCCAGTAGCTGGCCTCGCGCACGATGTCGGCCACGTCGCTGAAACGGGCGGAGAGCTTTTCCTGATCGTCGATGAGCCGTGCGCCGTACTCCGCCACGGCGGCGACCGCGGAGGCGTCGAAGTGGCGCAGTCCCTCGTCGCGGCAGCGCGTGCCGATGAAGGCGGCGTAGTCCAGCAGCGCCTTTTCCGACCGGTCCATCTCGGCGTCGAAGTCGGCCTTGACCTTGAAGATCTTCCGAAACTCCTCGTCGGCCCCGTACAGCAAGTGATAGATCCACTGGTTGCCGATCATGATCACCTTGACGTCGGCCGGCACGGGGCTCGGGCTCATCCCTGCCACCGCTATGATGCCGCTCTGCTCGCCCAGGTCTTCAATCCGGACCTCTTTGTTCTTCACCGTGCGTTTCAGCGTCTCCCACACCCCGACGTTGATCAGCGCGTCGTGCGCGTTGATCACCAGGAATCCGCCGTTGGCCTTGAGGTAGGATCCCGCCCGCACTGTGCTGAAATCCGCCAGCAGGGTGCCGAACTGCGCCCGCCGCTCCACGCGGCCGAACAGGTTGTAGTAGGTGGGATTGGTCTCGATCACCACGGGAGCGCCGCGCACGTTGGTGTTGTCGACCACCACGTTCACCCTGTATTTCAAGAACAGGTCGGGCTCCGGCTCGAGCTTGAGCTGCGCGGCGGCGGAGCCCTCCTGCTTCTGCTCCTCCTGGAAGTCCTCGAGGTGCGACAGGATGTAGGCCTCGACGTCTTCGAGGTACGAGATCACCTTGGAGAGCCCTGGGTACTCTTCCCGGATGCCCTCGAGCTTGTTGCCAACCACGTAGCCGCCCACGCGCCGGTGTAGGTCGGCGACCTTCTGGCGGCTCTCTTTGTTGACCTCGCGCACCTGCCGCAGGAAGGAGTTGATCTCCTCCTGAAACTCGGCACGGCGGCGCTCGATCTCCTGCTTGGCCTGGTCGTCGAGCTGCTCGTACTGCTCGGGCGGGAGCGCCCGGCCCTGCGACAGGGGGACCAGCGTGACCCCGACCTTGGACATTTCGATCGCGAGCCCCTGCCGGCGGGCCTTCTCCGACAGCCGCTTGTAGAGCGCCTGCTGCTGCTCCTGGTTCTCCGCGATGATCGCGCCCATGCTCTGCTCGTACTCTTTCGACTCGAAGGCTTTGGGGATCTCCGCCTTCACATAGCGCACGAGCTCGTCCATTTCGCTGCGCAGCGCCTTGGCCCGGCCGGCAGGGAGGTTGATGGCGACCGGCGCGGCGGGATCGCGGAAGTTGTGCACGTAGCACCAATCGTCGGGCGTGGGCATGGTCGCGGCAATTTCGTCCAGAAACAGCTTTATGACCGTGGTCTTGCCCGTGCCGGTCAGACCGCTCACGTAGATGTTGTAGCCGGGCGAGGTGATGTCGAGCCCGAACCGGATGGCCCGGACAGGCCGGTCCTGCTCCACCAGCCCCTTGAGCGGCGGGATATCCGCCGTCGACGCGAAGGCAAAGACTGCCGGGTCGCACGTCCAGCGCAGACGATCCGCGGAAAGTTCAAGTTCGCCAGAAGACATCCGCTTCCTCCTCACGTGGACTGGGGACCCGTCGGGTCTCCGGGTAAGCTGATCCCGGGGGATCCGAAGACGCGGGCGATCCCGGAATCGTGCCGCTTCAGCGCTTGTACCCTATATTTCTCAGGAAGTCCTTCCGGGCCCTGACATCGGGCTCCGTTTCCACCCCGCGCGGCGGGAAGCCGTCCACGACCCCTAGCACCCCCCGCCCCTGCTCGGTCTCGATCACGACGACCTCGAGCGGATTGGCGGTGGCGCAGAAGACCCGGCAGACCTCCGGACACCCCTTGATCGCGTTGAGCACGTTGATGGGGAAAGCCTCTTTCAGAAGCACGACGAACGTGTGGCCGGCGCCCAGGCTCATCGCGTTCTCGGCAGCCGCCCTCTTCAGCGTCTCGTCGTTGCCCTCCACCCGGATCAGGCACGGTCCGGAAGCTTCCGAAAACGCCAGCCCGAACTGAACCTGGGGACAGCCACAAACCACGGCTTCGTAAAGGTCTTCGGCGGTCTTGATGAAGTGGCTCTGCCCGACGACGATGTTGCATCCTTCGGGGATCGAAAGTCTGACGATCTTGAGTTCCATGGCGCGGGCCTCGAGGTTGCCGAGTGTGATGCCGTGGTTTATACTACGCTAACACGTCCGGAACACTGGTCGGGATTTTAACATTAATCAGGTTGCGGGCCCGGGACGCGGGTCGCGCCCAACCCGGCCTTCTGCAGTGTCATCTGCGTCCGCTGCGTCTGAAATGAAACTATGTGCGGAATTGTGGGCTACATCGGCTCGAAGCCTGTCGTCTCGGTCATCCTGGAGGGTCTGAGAAAGCTCGAATACCGGGGCTATGACTCCGCCGGGATCGCGGTGGTGTCGCAGGGTACGGTTGCGGTGCGCCGGTCCTCGGGCAAGCTGGTCAACCTGAGGCGGTCACTCGAGAGCTCGCCGCTTGCGGGCGACTACGGGATCGGCCACACGCGCTGGGCCACGCACGGGCGCCCCACAGAGGAAAACGCGCACCCGCACAGGGACTGCACCGGCCGGATCGTGGTCGTGCACAACGGGATCGTCGAGAACTACCTGGACCTCAAGACCTGCCTGCAGCGGCAGGGGCACGTCTTCGCCACCGAAACCGACACCGAGGTCATCGCCCACCTCGTCGAATCCTGCCTGCCGGGAAAGGATCTCGCCTCCGCCGTTTCGGCGGCGCTGGCGCAGGTGCGCGGGAGTTTCGCCGTCGGCATCATCTCGGCCGACCACCCCAACACGATCGTCGCGGCGCGCAGCGGTCCCCCTCTGATCGTGGGACTGGGGGAAGGCGAGCTGCTGCTGGCCTCCGACGTGCCCGCGGTGCTCGAACACACCCGCAACATGTACTTCCTGCGGGACGGGGAACTGGCCGTTCTCTCGCCCAGTGGCGTCAGCGTGCAGGATTTCTCGGGTCGCCCCGTCGCCTTCACGCCTCAGGAAATCCGGTGGAGCCCCGACATGGCCGAAAAAGGGGGATACCGCCATTTCATGCTCAAGGAGATCCACGAGCAGCCACGCTCGATCCGGGACACCATATCGGGCCGCATTTCGCTCGAGTCCGGGCAGGTCTTCCTCGAAGAGGCCAACCTGCCCGAGGACGTCATCGCCGCCATCGACCGGATCCACATCGTTGCCTGCGGGACCTCCTGGCACGCTGCCCTCGTGGGCAAGTTCCTGATCGAAGAGATGGCCCGCATACCGGTCGAGGTCGATTACGGCTCGGAGTTCCGTTACCGGGATCCCATCCTCGACCGACGCTGCCTCGTGGTCGCCATCAGCCAATCCGGAGAAACCGCCGACACGCTCGCCGCCGTGCGGGAGGCCAGGACGAAGGAGGCGCGCGTCCTGGCAATCTGCAACGTCGTCGGGAGCATGCTCTCGCGCGAGAGCGACGGCACGCTGTATACCCGCAGCGGCCCCGAAATCGGCGTGGCGTCGACCAAGGCGTTCACCGCGCAGCTCGTGGTCCTCCTCCTGCTCGCCCTGCGGCTGGCGTTGGTGCGTCGGCGCCTTGCGCCCGAGCACGCGGCACGCCTCCTGGCCGACCTCACGCTCGTGCCCCAAGGCCTGGACCAGCTGCTGGCAAGCGCGCCGAAGTACGAGAAGATCGCCCGCGCCATCTACAAGTACAACAACTCGCTCTTCCTCGGGCGCGGGATGCAATACCCGATCGCGCTCGAAGGCGCGCTGAAGCTGAAGGAAGTATCCTACATCCACGCCGAAGGATACCCCGCGGGGGAGATGAAACACGGCCCCAACGCCCTGATCGACGGCAACCTGCCGGTCGTGGCCCTGGCCGCCCGCGACTCGCGCGACCGGAAATCCGTCCTGCGATACGAAAAGATGCTGAGCAACATCGAGGAGGTGCGCGCCCGCGAGGGGGTCGTGATCGTCGTAGGCACCGAAGGGGACGAGAGGCTGGATGGTCTCGCACAGCACGTCATCCGCATCCCCGAGGTGGCCGACTGGCTCATCCCCATCCTCCTGCCCGTCCCGCTGCAGCTGCTTGCCTACCACGTCGCCGTACTGCGCGGCTGCGACGTAGACCAACCGCGCAACCTCGCCAAGAGCGTCACGGTCGAGTGAAACAACCGAGGACGCGAGGAGACCGCCGCTCCGGCTGGCGCCAACCGGGCTGCGGATCCCGGACCTTTCCCGTCGAAATCGGTCACTGCGATTCAGACAGTGCGCAGGCGACTCAAAATCCCTCGGACGCGGACGAACGCTGGCAAAGCTCGACGGGGCGCCCCATCGAGCTTTGCACACGGATGAAAGCAAACTTAGTACCACATTTCGCAAATACGCTAACGTATTCTTGGGATGGAGCTGGTCACCGATTGACAACAGCAGAACGCGGATCTTCCCGGATTTTACGGATTCACGCGGATCGGCCGCGCCCGGCAGCCCTCGGGGAGGAACGCCGGGCGCGGCCTGCCACCAGGTGGAAATCCGCGTGCATCCGCCTCGATCCGCGTGCTGGAAACGTTAGCGTATTTCTGAACACGAGTACTTAGGGTTCGCGCAAGAATGAGTTCACATTTTGGCGCGAGCCCCAAGCTACAACCTAAATCCGCGAGAACCCGCGTTCCAGGGAGTTTGCAGGATCCCCAGTGTCTGAATCGTCGAAACCGGTCACAAAAGTGTTGCTATCGGGAACAAACCTCAACTATTTTAGGTAGTTAAATTACTAACCCATTACGCACTTCTAGGGGGGCTATGGAGGAGAGAAAGGTTTCCCGGCGAGTATTCCTGGTAACGAGCACGGCGACCCTGATCGCCACCGGCGCGATGGCTCAGAAGAGGACTTTCCGGGCTGCCGGCTACAAGTCGCCGAACGAGAAACTGAACGTCGCGGCGATCGGAGCCGGGGGCAAGGGAGCTTCCGACATCGACGGCTGTAACTCTGAAAACATCGTGGCCCTGTGCGATCCGGACTTCAAAACGGCAGCAAAGACGTTTTCCAAGTACCCGAACGCCAAGCAATACAAAGACTTCCGTGTGATGTTCGACAAGGAGAGGAACATCGACGCGGTAACCATCGCGACGCCGGACCACTCGCACGCCGTGGCTGCGATGTGGGCGATGGAAAGCGGCGCGCACGTCTACGTGCAGAAGCCGCTGACCCACGACATCTACGAGGCCCGCAGGCTCACCGAGGCGGCCCGGAAATACAAAGTCGCCAGCCAGATGGGCAACCAGGGGCACTCGGGCGAGGGTACCCGGAAACTCTGCGAGATGATCTGGTCCGGCGTGATCGGCAACGTCACCGAGGTCCACGCCTGGACGAATCGTCCGATCTGGCCTCAGGGGATCACCGAACCGCTCCCGGCGGAGCCGTTGCCCGAATACATGGACTGGGACGTCTGGCTCGGACCGGCGGCCAACCGCCCGTACAACTCCAATTACGCTCCCTTCAAGTGGCGTGGCTGGTACGACTTCGGCTGCGGCGCGATCGGGGATATGGCATGCCACATCCTTGACCCGGCCAACTGGGCCTTGCAGCTGGGCCACCCGGTCAGCGTCGAATGCATCAACCAGGAAGGCAAAAACCCTTACACGTACCCGACGAAGTCCACCCTGCGGTATGACTTCCCTTCGCGGGGATCCATGCCTCCGGTCAGCATCTACTGGTATGACGGCGGTCTTTTCCCACCCAGGCCCGCAGGGATTCCAGCCGATTGTATCCTGGGCGACAAGCCGAAGGGCGACAACGGATCTATTTTCATCGGCGAGCGGGGAGTCATCACCACCGGCACGTATGGCGAGGGTACACGCCTGATCCCCGACGAGAAGATGAAAGAGTACGAGTTCCCGTCGCAGGTCCTGACCCGCTCCCCGGGTCACTACCGCGACTGGATCCGCGCCTGCAAGGGCGGCGCCCCGGCCTGCTCCAACTTCGACTACTCCGGCCCGTTCACCGAGTGGGTCCTGCTCGGACCCATCGCGCTCAGGCACGAGGGAAAGCTGATGTGGGACGGCCCCCGGATGAAGATCACCAACGTGCGCGCCGCCAACGAGTGGGTGCGTCGCCCCTACCGCAAGGGGTGGAGACTCTAGCGCACCGCTGTCGAGGAGGCGCCGTCCCGGAAGCGACGTCGAGCCATGTGGGCATCCCGTCGCGCATTTGGCGCACGGCGCCTCGTCGCGAAGCGCCGTGCGCCAAACGCCGGGAGCCGGACCGGGCCGTTCCGAGGGCTTCAGTGCTTTCCGTGGCAGGTTATTGATCTGCGTGGGACCGCGTCTATCAGCGTCCGAAAGAAGCGGGCCGCCGCCCGCCATGACTAGCGGGCGTTCAGACGCAGGCGATTCGCTTCCAGGGAGCGGCGCATCGCGGGCGCGAACGGCGAGTCCGGGTGCAGTCGCAGAAACTCCTCGAGTTCCCGAACCACCGAGGGCACATCCCCGCGGGTGCCGTAAATCTCCATCAGGGTGAGCTGGGGATAGGCAAAGTGCGCCGGGTCCAGGGTCTTGGCCTCGCGCAGGTGCTCTTCCGCCGCGTCCAACTGACCGAGCATGAAATAGTTCCTGCCCAGCTGGACCTGCGCCAGCGCGTCGTCCGGCTTTGCTTGCACGGCGCGCAGGTTGAGCGGCAGAGCTTCTTTCGGCCTGTTCCGGGTCAGCAGCGTGCCTCCCAGGTTCACTAGAGGCGAGTAAGCGCGCTCGTCGCGCTTCAAGGCCTCGCGAAAGTACTGCTCGGCTTCACCGTACCGCTTCGTCTGATAGGCGATCGTGCCCAACTGGTTCCAGGCCAGGGCGAACTGGGGCGCGATCTCGACCGCCCTCTTGAGGAAACCGATCGCGCCAGGCAGGTCCCCGCTCCCCAGCCGCTCCTGCGCTTTCGCATACTGTTTCCAGGCTCTCTCGGAAACCGAGAGCTCGGCGGCCGAAACCGCGTGGTCGCGTTCCACGATCGCGTTTTCGTCGAACATGATCAGGACAGACACCTCTCCCTTGGCATCCGCAGAACTTGGACCGACCTCCACGCTCTTGCGGACTTCTCCCGACTGCGGCACGGCCGCGACCAGCAGGTACAGGCCTTTCGGCAGGCGCTTGAATCGGAACTTGCCGTCGACATTGGCCTCGGTGCGGACACTGAAAGGAGTCACCGCCCCCTGCAAAAAGACGACGGGGACCACCTGTTTCGGAAACGGCTTTTCGTCCGCCTGCAGGATTTTCCCCGTCAAACTGAAGGTCTTCTCCCCAGCTTGCGCCGGGAAAGCGGCAGCGAGGACGGCGATGCACAGGAACAACCGGGGCATGGTTTTTTCAGGGTAATCGCTCTGCCGCAAAAAATCCAAAACAAAAGCTCTGGAAGTGTGCCGAAGCTCGGCCTTCTCATACTTCGAGAACTGCGTGGTGGGGCGCCGCAATGTCGCGCTCCGGCGTGGCGTGGAAGCGCAGGGCATTCCGGCCTCAAGGCGTAGGCGTAGAGCGGCGCCGAGACGCCGCACTCCACAGGCACTCCCGATCTGCTATCCTCTGTAAGGAATACATGGAACTGAAGTTCGAAGATCGCGAAGGGAAAGCGGTATTGGTCAACGTCCGGCAAAATGCCGTTACCGTCGCGCTGGATGGCGTCGACGTGCTGACCTTCGACCGCGCCGGGAGGCTCGTCACCGCAGTGCTGGCCGGGCACACGTACAGGAGGGGGCTCGACGGACGCGTCCTGGAAAAGTGGCGTGAACGGGCGGGCGGCTCGACCGCACGGCGCCGGCGCCTGCTGACGGGCCCGCAGGCCTGCTCAGTGATCGACAGGGTCCAGGGCGAGGTTCGGGCGGCGGTGGCCGCCCTCGAGCATTACCCCGCCCTGCGGGACGACGCCCAGGAAATCGCCGCGGCACTGGAGTGCCTCTCCCGGTTCGATGCCGAGTCGTTGGCGCAAGACACCGCCCAACTGTCGCGCATATACCGCCCGGTCGCGATATTGCCTCCCGACCAATACCTCGCACTGGTACTGCAAATCACCGAAGGGTGCAGCTACAATCGCTGCGCATTCTGCGGTTTCTACCGCGATCGCCCGTTCCGCATCAAGAGCCCCGGCGAAATCGAATCCCACATCGCAGCCGTCGCCGCTTTTCTGGGCCCCGGCATCACGCTGCGCCGCTCCGTGTTCCTGGCGGACGCCAACGCCCTTTGCCTGCCGCTCGAGCGGCTGCTGCCGCTGCTGGAGTTGGTCAATGCGCGCCTGGAACCCTTGCTCTGCGCAGGTTCGCGGGGCATCTACTCGTTCGTCGACACCTTCTCCGACAGGCAGCGCACTGCCGCCGACTACGCTGAACTGGGCAGGCGCAACGTCCGCCGCCTCGATCTGGGCGTCGAGACGGGTTCCCGCGAACTCCTGACACTGCTCCGCAAGCCGCAACAACCGGGGGAAATCGCCGAAACGATCCGGGCCATCAAGAGGGGCGGATTGAACGTCGGCGCGATCCTGATGCTCGGCGTCGGAGGACGCGAGTACGCCGAAAAGCACGTCGAGGAAAGCACCCGGCTGCTCAACTCCATTCCCTGGAGCCGCGGCGATGTCGTTTTTCTCTCGGAGTTTGTGTCGTTTCCGGGCCTCGAGTACCCGGACCTGGCGCGCGAGGCCGGCATCCGACTGCTCTCGCCCGGGGAGACGGCCGCGCAGTATCGGGCCTTGGCCGCCGGCGTCAGGCGCGAGGGGTCATGGCCGAAAATCGCTCCCTATAACGCGGAGGAATTTATATACTAGCGGCTCCCGAAATCCAGCAGTGGACTGGTGAGGCGCACCCGGCGCGGCGAGCGAGCCGAACGGCAGGGCAACGTGCGGCTCCTGGCTGCTGTCCGCACGGAGTATGAAGGAATGGAAAACCTGGAGAGAAACCTCGCACAAATAACCCTGGCGCCTTATATCGTCAAGGGGATGGCCCTGATCGGCGTGCGCCGCAAGGCCGGCAGCAACATGTTTCGCCATCAGATCGCCACATTGGGCATCCTGCTGGACTACAAGTACATCGATCCTGTACTCCTCAAGGCCGCCGTCATCCACGACCTGTTCGAGGACGCCCCCGGCATGCCGGGTGTCAACCGCGACGAGATCATCGCCATCGACCCGGACGGCCCCGCCGTTTACGAACTTGTCATGGAAGTCACCATCCGGCTCTCCGACGGGCACCGCGAGCCCAAATCCACCTACCTCAAGCGCATCCTGGAAACCGGCAGCCCCAGGGCGAAGATCCTTAAGCTCGCGGACCGGATCAGCAACATGACCTCGCTCGGCTTTGTCCACGAGGAGCGGTTCATCCGCAAGTACCTCGCCGAGACCCGCGAGATGGTCCTCCCGTACGCGCAGGCGATCAACCGGAACATGTTCCTGGAGCTGTCCGACCTGGTCGCGGACCGGGAAGAAAAACTGGCGTTGCTCGAGCTCAAGAAGTCCGGCTGACCGGACCGCCGGGGCCCCGGCTTTCGGTTTCCCGCGCGGCGAGCGCCTGCCGCCCCCTTTTTACCGACGTCCCAAAAGCAATTCTGCTAGGATGGCTGTGCATGGATCTGCTCGCAAACCTCAACCCGCAACAGCGTCTCGCGGTGGAACACGGGAGGGGACCGGCCCTGGTCCTGGCCGGAGCCGGCAGCGGGAAGACCCGGGTCATCGCGCACCGCATCGCCTACCTGGTCTGCAACGGCTCCGCGCGCCCCGAAAACATCCTGGCGGTCACGTTCACCAACAAGGCCGCCGCCGAGATGAGGGAACGGGTCCAGGCGCTCCTCGGGCCCACGCGCACGTCGGAACCGCTCATCTCCACGTTTCATTCGTTCTGCGTGCGTCTCCTGCGGCGCGAGATCCAGAGGCTGCAGTACCGCAAGGATTTCTCGATCTACGACACCGAGGACCAGAAGCGGCTCGTGAAACAGCTGCTGGGCGAATCGCGCCTGAGCGAGTCCGATTTCAAGCCGCGCGATGTCCTGAGCCGGATCAGCTACGCCAAAAACCACGGGATCGCGCCCGCGCAGTACGAGGGCCGCTTCCCCTCGGCCGAAGCCGAGGACGTCGCCGCGCTGTATCTGCGGTACGACACCCGGTTGCGCCAGGCCAACGCGCTCGATTTCGACGACCTGCTGCTCAAGAGCGTCGAGCTGCTCGAACGGTTCCCGGACATGCGAGACTACTACAGCGACTGGTACCGGTACCTCCTGGTGGACGAGTACCAGGACACGAACCGGCCGCAGTACGACCTCCTGCGTCTGCTCACGTCGAAACACCGCAACCTGTTCGTCGTCGGGGACGAGGACCAGTCCATCTACAAGTTCCGGGGCGCCAACATCCAGAACATCCTCAGGTTCGAAAAGGACTTCCCCGGCGCCAGGATCATCAAGCTTGAACAGAACTACCGATCGACCCAGAATATCCTGCAGCGTCGCGGGCGCGGTGGTGGCCAACAACACCGAACGCAAGGGCAAAACCCTCTGGACCGAGAACGCGACCGGCGATGTCGTTACGGTTCACCGCTCGCTCTCCGGCCGCTCCGAGGCACTCTGGGTCGCCGACCGGATAAGGGAAATCCTCGAGGAGAACCCGGACTACAAGCTGGCCGTGCTCTACCGCGCCAACTTTATCTCCCGCAATTTCGAGGATGTGTTGACCGAGGAAGGGATCGCCTACGCCGTCGTCGGCAGCGTCGCCTTCTTCGGCCGGACGGAAGTGAAGGACATGCTCGCCTACCTCCGGCTGGTCTTCAACCCGGAGGACGACATCGCGCTGCTTCGCATCCTCAACACCCCACCGCGCGGCATCGGGAGCGGGACGGCGGACGTGCTGACCCGCACGGCCCTCGAGCGCGGCATCCCAATCTACCGCGCGATTCCCGAGCTGCTGAAAAGCCCGGCGCTCGCCGGGCGCAGCTCCAAGGCGCTGGCCCGGTTCCAGGAAATGGTCGAGGGATGGATGCAGATCCGGGACACTCTCCCGCCGGGCGAACTCCTGGAGCGCATCGCGTCGGAAGTGCAGTACCGGGAGATGCTCGAGAAACAGGAAAGCGCGCAGGACGCCGAGGCGCGGGTCGACAACATCGAGGAGCTCATCCGGGCGGCCGCCGAGTCGCAGGAACGGGGCGAGAGCGTGTTCGAATTCCTGGACCGCGCCTCCCTCTCCTCCGAACTCGACCAGTTCGACCCGAGCGCCCGCGTGGTGCTGATGACGCTCCACAGCGCGAAGGGGCTCGAGTTCGACGTCGTTTTCCTGGCAGGCATGGAGGAGGGGCTGTTCCCGCACTCCCAGTCCATGAACAGCAAGGAGGACCTCGAGGAAGAGCGGCGGCTCTGCTACGTCGGCATCACCCGTGCCCGCCGAAAGCTCTACCTGACGTGGACGCCGTTCCGCCGCAACTTCGGCCCGGACGCCGGCATGCAGTCCATTGCCTCGCGGTTTCTCCAGGAGATGCCGGCCGACCTGGTCGAGGGACTCGAGGCGAGTTCGGGATACCTGTACGAGCCCGACGCGGAGTATCGTCGTCGGGAAGAGGACGAGGCCCGGACGATTTATCGCCGCAGACCGGAGCAGTCGCCACAGCCGGCGGGCCCAACCTCCATCGCGGAACTCAAAGCCTACCTGCAGCGGCAGGCCGACCCGGCCAAAGCCGGGGAAGGAAGACCGCGAGCCCGGCATCCACTCTGAAGTCCGGCACACGCGTGCGCCACGCGCAATTCGGCGACGGCATCGTGCTCAGCCGGGAGCGCGTCGGCAACGACGTCAAGCTGGTGATCACATTCAGCAGGGTGGGCAGAAAGACCCTGATCGAAAGGTACGCGAAACTCCAGGCGCTCCTAAAGCGGATTCCTCGAGTTTCCTTTCGAGCCTTGATGACCGGCGCGGGGCCCACCGCGGGCCCACCCGGGCTCAGGGCAGGACTCGCCGCGCAGACCCCGGGATTTCTATGCTGCCCATCGGCTACTCCACCACCGCCCTGCTGCGCGACGGCGGCTCCATCCGGATCCGGGCTCTCCGTACCGACGACGGGTACGGCTGCTGCGGCTGTTCGACCGCCTGAGCCAACGGTCGATCTACTTCCGGTTTCTTCCGTTCCAAGAGCAGGCTCACCGACGGCGAGCTGGGGCAGTTCACCGACCTGGACTTCGTGCGGCAACGCCGCGCTGGTCGCGACGCTCATGGAACACGAGCGAGGAGCACATCATCGGGGTGGGGCGCTACATGGGCCAACCCGACCCGGCCGCGCAGCGCGCCGAGGTGGCTTTCGTGGTTGCCGACGAGCACCAGGGGCGCGGGATCGGCACGTTGCTGCTCGAGCACCTGGTCCCCGTGGCCCGCGCCAACGGCATCACCGAGTTCGAGGCCGACGTGCTCGGCGAAAACAACCAGATGCTGCGCGATGTTCGCGACGAGCGGCTTCAAGGTGACGCGCTCCGCGGAAGGCGGGGTCATCCACGTGTCCTTCCCCACGGAGCCCACCGAGGAGTACTCCGAGGCCCAGCACCGCCGGGAACGCACCGCTGCGGCGCAGAGTATACGTTGGTTTCTGAATCCGGGTTCGATCGCCGTGGTCGGGGCGTCGCGCCGGCCGGGACGGATCGGGCATGCGCTGCTCGAAAACCTGACCCGGTGCGGTTTTCGGGGGCCGATCTACCCCGTCAACCCCAAGGCAGGCGAGATCTGCGGACTCAAGTGCTACCCGGACCTCTCGGCCGTGCACGCACCCGTGGACATGGCGCTGATCGCCGTCCCCGCCCCACTCGTCGAAGGCGCGGTACACGACTGCTCCCGCGCCGGCGTCCGCTCGGTCGTGGTGATCTCCTCGGGTTTCGGGGAGGTCTCCACGGAGGGGCGCAGGCTCGAGAGCCGGCTGAAAGAGTGTGTGCGCGCGTCGGGGATGAGGATGTTGGGTCCCAACTGCATGGGGGTGCTCAACACGGATCCCGCCGTCTCGATGAACGCCACCTTCGTCCCGACGTGGCCACCGGTGGGGAACATCGGGCTGCTCTCTCAGAGCGGGGCGCTGGGCTACGCCATCCTCGACCGCATCGAGGGCCTGAATGTCGGCCTCTCGAGCTTCGTGTCCGTGGGCAACAAGGTCGACGTCTCGGGCAACGATCTTCTCGCCTATTGGGCCGAGGATCCGCGGACGTCGGTCATCGTCCTGTATCTCGAGAGCTTCGGCAATCCGCGCAAGTTCGCGCGCGTCGGTCCCCGAACTCGCCCGCCGCAAGCCGATCGTGGCCGTGAAGTCCGGCCGGTCGGCCGCCGGTACCCGGGCCGCGTCCAGCCACTCGGCGGCGCTGGCGAGCCTCGACGTCGCGGTGGACGCACTGTTTGAACAGGCCGGGGTGATCCGCACCAACACGCTCGAGGAGTTGATGGACGTCGCCGTGCTTCTGTCGACCCAGCCGGTGCCGACAGGGCCTCGTGTCGGGCTGATCACGAACGCGGGCGGCCCCGGGATCCTGCTGGCGGACGCGTGCGAGGCAAACGGCCTCGCGGTGCCCGAACTCGCCGCCGAGACGCTGCAGGGGCTGAGGGCGCATCCTGCCCCCGCACGCCGCCCTGACCAATCCCGTCGACGTGATCCCGTCGGCCACCCCCGAGCAGTACGCCGGCGCGATCCGGCTCACGGGCGCTGATCCGAACGTCGACGCCGTGATCGTTATCTACCTCCCGCCGCTGCTGCACCCACCGGAGGAAGTCGCCAAGGCCATCGCACAGGCCGCGGGCGATGTGCCGCCGGAGAAGCCGGTCTTGACGGTGCTGATGTCGTCCCGGGGCACGCCCCCCATCGTCAGCCGCGGGACGCGCGGCCAGCTTCCCGCATACGGCTTCCCCGAAAATGCCGCCCTCGCCTTGTCGGCCGCCGAACGATACGGGAGGTGGCGCAAACGCCCGCGAGGGCGCATCCACACCCTGGAGCCGTTCTCGCAGGCTGCGATCCGCGCCGTCGTCGATCGCGTACTGCAGTGCTCCGAGTCTCCGGTGTGGCTGGAACCTGCGGACATGGCAACCATCCTGCGCGCGGCTGGGATCGAGTACGCGCTGACGCTGGAAGCGCCCGCGGCGGGCGCCGCCGACATGGCCGACCGCATCGGGTACCCGCTCGTGCTCAAGGTCCAGTCCGCCCAGGTCCTGCACAAGAGCGACGTGGGCGGCGTCGTGCTCGGGCTGAAGTCCCGCGCTGATGTCGAGTCCGCCCTCCAGACCCTCGATCGGCGGATGGCCGACATCGGGATGCGTCTCGAAAGGGTGCTGCTGCAGCGCGAAATCATCGGAGGCATAGAGGCGCTCGTCGGGGTGACGACCGACCCGACTTTCGGTCCGCTGCTCGTTTGCGGGTTGGGAGGCGTCCTTGTGGAACTGCTGAAAGACGTCTCGTTCCACCTGTCTCCCGTCAGCGACATCGATGCGGAGGAAATGATCGCCAAACTGCGCTCCGCGAGGCTGCTGGACGGCTACCGCGGTTCCGTGCCCGGCGACAGACAGGCGCTCGTCCGGGTCATCACGCGGGTGTCGGCGCTGATTGAGCTGATACCGGAACTGAGAGAAGTGGACCTGAACCCGGTCAAGGTGCTGGAGCCGGGGAGGGGCGCACAGGTCGTGGACGGCCGTATGCGGATCGCGCGCATAGTCGGGTAGCCCGGCATCTGGAAGCGGGCTGTAGTTGCAGTTGTGTTCGAGCGGCGCCACACAAGCAAAAACTCGCCACGGAGGACACGGAAGAAACACGGAAAACCACATTTGAGCTTCCGTGTGTTCCGTGCTTTCCGTGGCAGGCCTCTGGTTTTGTTACCCAAGAGCCGACTTTTGTGGGCATATGCCGGGGATGTGTGTAAGGTTGGAGGCTCGACGACGCTTTTCGGGCAGGGCGGCATGACTGCAACGTAGTGGTAGATACATGTAGACGGGGAGCCTGATATGTCCTTGTTTCGCACAAAGCCCCTCGACAAGCTGATCGCCGAGGGCGGCGACGAGGGGCGCGGACTGAAGAAGACGCTCACCGCCGTCGACCTGGTCGCGCTCGGCATCGGGGCGATCATCGGAGCCGGGATTTTCGCGACGCTGGGCGCCGCCACGTCGGGCGGCAACGGCCTGCCGCCCGCAGGCCCGGGCGTGTCGGTATCGATTGCCCTGACCGCGGTCGCCTGCGGTTTCTGCGCCCTCTGCTATGCCGAGTTCGCCAGCCTCGTTCCGGTGGCGGGGTCGGCCTACACCTACAGCTACGCCACCCTCGGCGAACTGGTCGCCTGGATCATCGGCTGGGATCTGATCCTGGAATACGCGGTGGGCAACATCGCGGTGGCCATTTCTTGGGCCGCCTATTTCCGCCAGCTGGTTCTCGGGTTTGGCGTCGAGGTGCCCCCCTGGCTGGCCACGGACTACCGGTCCACCCTGCTCGCGGCGCGCACGGTCGCAGAGTCCGGGATCGCGGGCCTCACGCCGGAAGCGAGCGTCGCCTACCAGGCCCACCTCCATCACCCGGTGATCCTAGGGGTCCCCATCGTCTTCAACATCCTCGCCATCCTGATCACCGCCGCCATCACGGTCCTGCTCGTGCGGGGGGTGAAAGAGTCGGCCCGCTTCAACAACGTGATCGTCGTCCTCAAGATCCTCACGCTCCTTTTCTTCATTGCCGTGGGGACCTTTTTCATCAAGCCGGCCAACTGGCACCCGTTTTTCCCGGGGGGGCTGCACGGAGTCTGGACCGGGGCGTCCCTGATTTTCTTCGCGTACATCGGGTTCGACGCGGTTTCGACCGCCGCGGAGGAATGCAAGAACCCGGGGAGGGACATGCCGCGCGGCATCATCGGTTCGCTGGTCGTCTGCACGGTGCTGTACATCGGCGCGGGGCTCGTGCTGACCGGGATGATGCCCTTCGCGAAGCTCCAGGGTGTGGCGGACCCGCTTGCTGCGGCACTGAACTACGTGCATCAGGACTGGGCGGCAGGCATCCTGGCCTTCGGAGCAGTTATCGCCATGACCGCCGTCCTGCTGGTGTTTCAGCTCGGCCAACCGCGCATCCTCATGGCGATGTCGCGGGACGGTCTGTTGAGTCCCTGGTTCAGCCGGATCCACCCCCGATACCGCACCCCGCACGTCACGACGATTCTGACCGGCGTGTTCGTGGCGGGTTTCGCGGCCGTCGCCAACATCGACGAGATCGTGCAACTCACCAACATCGGCACCCTGTTCGCCTTCGTGCTGGTCAGCGTCGGGATCATCATCCTGAGGGTGCGTGAACCCCAACGGCCCAGGACCTTCCGGGTCCCTCTGGTGCCCCTGACGCCGCTGCTCGGCATCGGCATGTGCCTTTGGCTCATGGCCGGGCTGCCGGCAGTGACCTGGCTGAGATTCGTGCTCTGGCTCGCCGCCGGGCTGATCATCTACTTCGTCTACGGCATCCGTCAGAGCCGCCTGCGCAACCGATAGCCTCTGGAGTGCGGCGGCTCCGACGCCGCTTTCAGGCCGGCGCCTCGGCGCCGGCCGCCTGGACTGGCTCCGCTTCGCCGCCCGCCTGGCCGTTTGCTTTGTGCGCGCAGTGCGCCGCACTCATCGGATGAGGCTGCGCAGCGTGGCCAGGTTCATGAGGTCTTCGGCGAGGTCTTTTCCCTTGGGGGTTTCCAGGATCTTGGGGACGTCGACAAAACGGCGGTCGTTGACCAGGCAGCGGAAGGCCTCCAGGCCGAGAAACCCCTGCCCGATGTGGGCGTGACGGTCCACCCGGGACCCGAGCTCTCTCCTGGAGTCGTTCACGTGAAACGCACTTATCCTGGCGGTTCCGACCACGCGGTGGAAGGCTGCCATGGTTTCCAGGTATCCCTCCTCCGTTCGGATGTCGTAGCCGGCGGCGAACGTGTGGCATGTGTCCAGGCAGACGCCGACGCGGCCGGACTCGCGCACCCCTTCCAGGATGGCGGCGAGGTGCTCGAACCGGTGCCCCAGGCAACTCCCCTGCCCCGCCGTGTTCTCGATCAAGAGCTGGACTGGGGCGGGCACCCGCTCGAGCGCGCGGTTCAGCGTCGCGGAGACGCGCCTGATCCCGGCCCTCTCGCCGGCACCCATGTGTGCGCCGGGATGCAGGACCAGGGCGCCGACTCCGAGGAAGTTGGCGCGCCGCATCTCCTCGACCAGGGCTTCGAGCGACTTCCGGCGCAGGGCGGGGTCGGGCGACGCGGGATTGATCAGATAACTGTCGTGCGCAATCACGGCGCGGATACCGCTTCTCAGCTGCGCCTCCCGGTAGAGCAGCCGGTCCGCGTCGGTGAGGGCACTTCCCCTGCCACTGGTTGCTGTTCTTGAGGAAGACCTGCATCGCGCGACACCCTGCGCGCGTCCCGTGGTCGAACGCGCGGTGGATGCCGCCGGCGATGGACATGTGGGCACCGACGAGGAGTTCGCGTCTCATGGATTCTCCACCCGTATGATATCATTAGGGTTTATCGCCCGACAGGACCAGGGATGATCACCAAGCGCTCTATCCTCCTTTTGGGATTGTCAGAAGCCGCGGAGCGGCAGGCCCTCGCTCATTTCACGGCCGCCGGTCACGGCGTCCTGACATCCAAACATGGACCGGAATCCGACGCCCTCCTCCGAAACCCGCAGTTGGACGTCGTCTACCTCCAGGGTCCCCGGGACTCTGAGGCGGTCGCCCTGCTCAATCGGGTGACGACAGTCCAGCCCGCCCTCCCCGTGGTGCTCGTCGCCGCGCAGGAGTCGGCCGCCTTCATCCGGGAGGCCTGGCACGCCGGCGCGGCCGACGTGCTCTCGCTCCCGCTCTCGGCCCAGAACCTGGACGCCAGCCTCGAGCGTGCGACACGCCCGCCCGCCGGCCCGGACCGGGCCGGGGCCGAAGTGCAGGCCCGGTTCCGCTATCTGGACGAAACCGGCAAGGAGCGTTGGGCAGCCATCGTCCCGCCGCGCTTCACAATCGGGCGCAGCTCGGCCAACGACCTGGTCCTGACCCAGATGAGCATCTCCCGTGCCCAGGCCGAGGTCCTCGTCCAGGACGGCGAATACATCGTGCGCGACCTCGGCAGCAAACACGGGACGTTTCTGAACGGGACCCGCGTCGAACAGGCCAAACTGAACAACGGGGATCGCGTCCAGCTCGGAGGGTTGCAGGGCCCGAGCCTCACGTTCCACCGGGGCGACCTGCTCCAGTCGCTGCTCGGCTTCTCCGAGTCCACGCCCGAGGTCAGCAGCATCTCGGTGCGCGGATTCCGCGAGATCGGCATGCTGCTCGCGACGCTGCGTGCGCTCAGCTCGATCCCGCTGCTGGACGACCTGCTCGCCCTTGTCGTCGACACCGCCATCGAGTTGACCGGCGCGGAACGCGGATTCATCATGCTGAAGGACGACGACGACAACCTTACGTTCCGCTGCGCGCGCAACAGCTACAAGCGCCCGCTCGACGGCTCGTCGTTCCAGACCAGCCGCCGCGTCCCGGACGAGGTCTTCAGGACCGGCAAGCGCGTCGTGATCAACGATCTGGATTTCGGCGACAATCCGGACGACCACAGCTCGACCCGACGCCTCGGGCTGCGCAGCATTTTCTGCGTCCCGCTGCGCTACCTGGCATTCCACGAGTCGGGCAACCAGTCGGGCATCGGCCGCATGGAGACCATCGGCGTGCTGTACGTCGACAGCCAGAGTATCGGGACGGGACTGTCCAACACCCAGCTCGACGCGCTCGAGACGCTCGCCTCGGAAGCGGCCATGGCCATCTACAACGCGCGGCTCTACCGGGACTCGCAGGAGAAACGCAAGATGGACGAGGAACTCGCCATCGCCCGCGAGATCCAGCAGGCGCTGCTCCCTAATCCGATCAAGGTCCTCCCCTTCGTCACCGCCCACAGCCAGAACTTCCCCTGCCATGAAGTGGGCGGGGATTACTTCGACTACTTCGACATGGACGGCGGCCGGCTTGGCTTCGCCCTGGGCGACGTGGCCGGCAAGGGAATGCCCGCGGCGCTGTTGACCTCGATGATCCAGGGCATCTTCTCGGCCCAGACGCTGCTCGACCTGCCCCTCCCCGCCGTGATCTCCAACGTCAACCGCAACCTCGTCAAACGGGGCACCGGCAACCGGTTTGTGACCTTTTTCTTCGGCATTCTCGATCCCGAGGGAAACTGCACCTACACCAACGCCGGGCACAATCCCCCGTTCGTCCTCGGCCGGGACGGAACCCTGCAGGAACTCACCGAGGGGGGAATGGTGCTCGGGCTGTTCGGATCCGCCCAGTACGAGTCCAAGACCGTCAAACTGCAGGCCGGCGACCACGTCGTCCTCTACACCGACGGCGTCCTCGAAGCCCGCAACACCGCCGGGGACGAGTTCGGCGACGAGCGCCTGCGCGCGCTCCTGAAGGCAAACCGCAGCTCGTCCAGCGCCGAGATCCTCGCCCGCCTGCAGGAGGCCATCACGCTTTTTTCCACCAATACCCCGCAACACGACGACATCACGATGATGGTCCTCGGGTACCAGGAAGCCGCGGCCGGAGCGCCCGCGGCCGCCCGGGAGCCCAGCCTGCGAGGTTGACACGACCGGGCAGCTGTTCGGGAAGGCTCCTGTCCTATGCCGCGTTTCAAGTTCGTCATCGAATACCAGGGCACCCGCTACCACGGGTGGCAGATCCAGAAGAACGCGCGCACCGTCCAGGGCGACATCGTCGCAGCCCTCGCGAAACTGACCGGGCGGAGCGATTTCGAGTTCTACGGCGCGGGGAGAACCGACGCGGGAGTCCATGCGCTGCGGCAGGTGGCCCACCTCGACATCGCCGTCCCACTCGAGGCCGAGGGGCTGAGGCGGCAGCTGAACGACGAACTCCCCCCGGACATCCACATCCTGCAGGTCGAGCCCGCGCACCCCCGTTTCCACGCGCGGCACCACGCGGTGTCCCGCAGCTACTTGTACCAGATCTCGCGCAGGCGAACGGCGTTTGGGAAAAAACTCGTGTGGTGGGTGAAGGAAGAGCTTGACCTGGACGCGATGAGAGGCGCGGCGGCGCTCTTCGTCGGGATGCGGAATTTCCGCTCATTTGCCGCCGAGGACGGCGACGACACCTCAGCCAAGGTCCTTATCGAGAGGGTCGAGGTCGCCGCAGCCGGGAACCTGATCCTGGTCCGGGTCGAGGGCTCCCACTTCCTCTGGAAAATGGTGCGCCGCATCGTCGGCGTGCTCGTCGAGGTCGGCAAGGGGAACCTCACCGTCCAGGACGTACGCGGCTTTCTCGACACACGGTCGGAAGAACCTGCGAAGCTGGCCGCGCCCGCATCCGGGCTGTTCCTCGAACGGGTCTACTACGAGGGCGATCGCAGGCTGGAGGTTCTTTCCCCGGTGTTGCCGGTAGAGTAAGTGGGCCGCGGCGGCCCGCCACGGCCCGTAATCAGCAAATCCCGTGCGGTACTTGATACTGCCCGGTTGCAGCTCATCGGGGAGACGTCGGGCCGTCTTCGCCCACGTGCGAACCGAGCCAGAGATCTATGGGGCGCACCGCGTCGGTCCGGAACGGGAGCTCGATGCGCCGGTTGCCCCCGGCGGAGGCATACGCGGCCTGCACCAGCTCGAGCACCGCGCGCCCGTCCTCCCCGGTCTCGACCGGCTCCTTGTCGTTCCGGACGCAATCGACGAAGTGCGCCATTTCCTGAGGGAAGCCGTAGTTCCAGACTTCTTCCCACGTGGTGTAGGTCCAGCCGCGCGACGTGGACGCCTTCTCGACCACGTACCCGTACCCAGGTTCGCTGTAGGTCTGGATGGCGTTGCCCATGTGCAGGTTGGCATAGCAGCACCCGCCTGATCCAAACACCTCGACGCGGTCGTCCATGCCGCCCACTCGCGCCCAGCTCTCCTCGGCGAGACCTTCGGCGCCGTTGTCGAACCGGACGACAATCGTGGCCGTGTCGTCGCCCCGCGTCTTGTCGGAGTGCACGAAGGTCCCCATGTCGGCCAGCACCGAAACCGCCCGCGGCTTGCCGTAGAACCAGCGGAAGAACTCCAGGGCGTGACACCCCATGTCCATCGTGACGCCGCCGCCGCTGCGCCGCACGTCCCAGAACCAAGGGGCATGCGGGCCACCGTGCTTTTCGCTCTGCTTGACCAGGTACACGCGGCCGAAGGCGCCCTCCTCGGCGAGCTGCTTGACCCGCACGTACTTCGGGGTGAAGCAGAGTTCCTCGGCGTACATGCACTTCACCGATGCCTTGCGGCAGGCTTCGATCATCCGGTCGGCCTCCGCCATGTTCATCGCGAAGGGCTTTTCCACGATGACGTGCTTGCCGGCCGCCGCGCAGTCCAGCGTCATGGCGCAGTGCAGGTCGTTGGGTCCGGAAATGGCGACCAGCGAGATCTCTTCCATCTCCAGCATCTTCCGGTAGTCAGTGAACCAGTGGGCCATGCCGTGCCTCTGCGCGAAAGGACGGACGTGGGATTCCGTGGGCGAGGCGACGGCGAACAGCTCGGCCTCGGGCACGAGCTTGAAACTCTCCGCGTGGATGTCCGCCTGGAACTGTGATCCGATGAGTCCGACACGCACCCTCGACATTTGGAAGCCTCCGAAACTGCGAATATCAGGTAACCGGGTGTCAAATCACGGTTCCGCTGTGGATCAACGCACCCTTGGGAACGACGATGATGCCGTCGCGGATGGAGTAGCTTTCCTCGTCTTTTTCCTGGAGGTTGTGCGCATTGATGATCGAGACGTTGTCGCCGATCCGCGTGTTCTTGTCGATGATGGCTTTGATGATCGTGCAGTGGTTGCCGATACCGATGTTCGGGATACCCATCGCTGCGTTCTCGGCCATGTCCTGGGTCGTCTCGTAGCGGTCCGCCCCCATGATGATCGAATTCTTCACCGTGGAGCCGCCGCCGATGCGACTCCTGACCCCGATCACCGAGTGCTTGATGTCCGCTCCGTTCAAGATGCAGCCTTCGGTGATGATCGACTGGTGTATGCTGCAGTTGTTGAGCTTGGAGCCGGGCAGGTTGCGCGGGTGGGTGTAGACGGGCATCTGGTTGCTGTAGAAATTGAACGGGGGCAGGCTGCCGGTCAACCCGAGGTTGGCCTCGTAGAACGACCGGATGGTCCCGATGTCCGTCCAGTAGCCGTCGAACACGTAGGCGCGGACGCGACGCCTGTGAATCGACTCGGGGAAGACCTCCTTGCCGAAATCCATGGCGCTCGATTCGGTCAGCAGGCTGATCAGGAAGTCTTTGCGGAAGATGTAAATCCCCATGCTGGCCAGGTAGGGGCGCGAACCGTTTTCGGTGGTCTGGCAGCTCGGCAAAACGCAGCGCAGCCCGTCCAGCTCGTCGGGCTTCGGCTTTTCGCGGAAGGTGACCACCTCGGCTTTCGGTCCCAGCTTCATGATCCCCATGCTCGACGCGAGCTCCGCGGGGACGGGGAAGGCCGCCACCGTGATCTCCGCGTCGCTGTCGATGTGAAACTGGATCATCTGCCGGAAATCCATCTGATACAGCTGATCACCGGAAAGGATGATGATGTATTCCACGTCGTATGGGGCAAAGTGCTTGATGCTCTGGCGCACCGCGTCGGCCGTGCCCTGGTACCAGTTCGCGTTGTCGGGCGTCTGCTCCGCCGCCAGGATGTCGACGAAACCGCCGTTGAACATGTCGAACTTGTAGGTCTGCACGATGTGCTTGTTCAGGGAGGCGGAGTTGAACTGGGTAAGAACAAATATCTTATTGATGCCCGAGTTGAGGCAGTTGCTGATTGGGATGTCGATGATCCGGTATTTCCCCGCCAGCGGCACAGCCGGCTTGCTGCGCATTCCAGTCAAGGGATACAAGCGCTGCCCGCGGCCGCCACCCAGCACAATTCCGAGTACGTCCTGCATCGTCCCCCCCTTGGTCCGGCCCCGATTATAGCAGGTTGCCCGTGGGAGCAAAATCGTACGGGCCGCCGAGCAGCTCACTCCGTCGGCGCTCCCCTCGGCGTCCGTCGGCGTGCCGGTCGCGGGATGTTCTCCACTCGACGACATGCGTCCCGGCCCGGCCCGCGGCTATTTGCGGCGGTTGCGGAGCTCGCGGGCGACCTGTTCGAGCGAGACGTCTGCCTGGGCGAGACCGACGAGGAGGTGATACAACAGATCGGAGGCCTCCCGGATCAACTCCTCCCGATCGGCGCTGACCCCGGCCACGACGGTCTCCACGGCCTCTTCTCCGATCTTCTGGAAGATGCGTTTCGGGCCGCGCTCAAACAGCTTCGTCGTATAGGAACCTTCGGGCCGCTCGGCCTTGCGCCGGGCGATCGTCCTTTCAAGCTCGCCGAGGATAAGGCCGACCGGCTCGCGGTCGGCGCCCGCGAATCCCTCCACCGGGTCGGAAAAGCAGGAACGGCTTCCCGTGTGGCATGCGGGGCCCCGGGGTTCGACCCGGATCACCAGCGCGTCCCGGTCGCAGTCCGCCGTGACGCTGACCACCTTCTGCACGTGGCCGGAGGTCTCCCCCTTGTGCCACAGTTCCTGGCGGCTGCGGCTGAAGAAGACGGTTTCTCCCAACGCGCGTGTGCGCTCCAGGCTTTCCCGGCTGACGTAGGCCACCGTCAGCACTTCCCCGGTAGCCGCGTCCTGTACCACGGCGGGGACGAGCCCGTCGCGGTCCCAGCGCATCTCGTCCAGTTTTGCCATACGCTACCCCCCGGCTATGCCCGGCAGCGGACGGGAATGCCGCGGTCGCGCAGGAACTGCTTGGCCTCCGCGATGGTGTGCTGCCCGTAGTGAAAGATGGAAGCGGCCAGCGCGGCGCTGGCCCTGCCCTCGGTAAACGCCTCCGCCAGGTGCTCCAGCGAGCCGCAGCCGCCGGAGGCGATCACCGGGATGCCCACCTGCTCGGCCACGGCGCGGTTCAGGACGTTGTCGTAGCCGGCCTGGGTGCCGTCCCGGTCCATCGACGTCAGGAGAATTTCCCCCGCCCCGAGCTCCGCGGCTGTGCGGGCCCAGGAGACGGCCTCGAGCGTGGTGAGCGTGCGCCCGCCGTGGGTCGTGACTTCCCACCGCGGGGGGTCGCCGGGCGGGGCAGGGATGCGCCGCGCGTCGATGGCCACCACGATGCACTGCGAACCGAAGTACCGCGCGGCCTCGCGGACAAGCCCCGGGTTCTCCACCGCCGACGTGTTGAGCGAGACCTTGTCCGCGCCCGCGCGCAGGATGTCCCGAATGTCGTCGAGCGAGCGCAGGCCTCCCCCCACCGTGAACGGGATGAAGACGGTGTCGGCCACATCGCGCACCATGCGGGTCACGATGTTCCGGCGGTCGGACGACGCCGTGATGTCGAGAAAGACGAGTTCGTCCGCGCCGGCCGCGTCGTAACGGGCGGCCGCCTCGACGGGGTCGCCCGCGTCCTTGAGGTTCACGAAGTGGGTCCCCTTGACGACCCGCCCGTCGCGCACGTCCAGGCAAGGGATTATTCTTTTGGCCAGCATCCGGTCACCACCCTCGAAGGTCCGCGCGCAGTTGTCCGAAGTCGAGTTTTCTCTCGTAGAGGGCGCGACCCAGGATGACGCCTTCGATCCCCGTCTCGCGCAGCGTCCCAGAGCCTGCGGACGTCATCCGCGCCCGGAGACCCCGCCGCTGGCAATGACCTTCAGCCCCGATTGTCTGGCGAGGGCGGCGGTTTCCTCGATATTGACCCCGGTCAACATGCCGTCCCGGGCGATGTCGGTGTAGACGACGCGCTCCACGCCCAGGCCGCTCATCCGCCTCGCCAGCTCCAGCGCGCTGAGCGAGGATTGCTCGACCCACCCCTGCACGGCCACCCGGCCGCCCGCGCGCGTCGATGCCGACGACCACCGCCGCGCCGTGCCGCCGCACGGCCTCCTCGACGATCTCCGGCTGTTTCAGCGCGACCGTCCCGACCACTACCCGGTCGGCGCCCAGCGCCAGGACACGCTCGATCTGTCTCCAGCGTGCGCAAGCCCGCCGCCGAACTGCACCGGGATGCGCAGCGCCGGAACAGCGACCGCGCAATCGAGGCGTGCCTCGCGTCCCCCGCAAAGGCCCCGTCGAGATCGACCACATGGAGCCGCGACGCGCCCAGCTCCTGCCAGCGCAGCGCGATGGCCACCGGGTCGTCGCCATACTCGGTGGCGCTCGCCGCCTCCCCTTCGCGCAGCCGCACGCACTTGCCCCCCTTCAGATCGATCGCCGGGATCAGTTCGAACATCGCCCCTCGCCGCACCCGACGCGCAGGAAGTTGCGCAGCAGCCGCTTGCCCGCATCCTGGCTCTTCTCGGGGTGGAACTGCGCGCCCCAGGCGTTGCCGTTGCGCGCCACCGAACAGAAGCGGAGCCCGTAGTCTGTCCAGCCGAGGACGCTGCCGGGGCTTGCGGGCTCGACGTAGAACGAGTGCACGAAATAGAAATAGTCCCCCTCGGGGATGCCTTCGAGCAGCGGGTCGGGGCGCAGCCCCTCGACCTGGTTCCAGCCGACGTGGGGCACGCGAACCCCCGCGGGCAGCTTCCGGACGCGGCCCGGGATGATGCCGAGGCCGGGATGATGACCGAATTCCTCGCCCTCGTCAAACAGGAGCTGCAGGCCGAGGCAGAGGCCGAGCAGCGGAGTCCCGCCGCCGACCGACTCCAGTATGGCCGCGTCCAGGCCGGCTTCCCTGAGGTTACGCATCGCGTCGCCAAACGCACCGACGCCCGGCAGCACCAGCCGCCGGCTCTGCCGCACTCGCGCGGGATCGCCGGTCACCTCCGGCGAGCCGCCCACGGCGCTGAACGCCTTCTGCACGCTGCGGAGGTTCCCCATCCCGTAGTCTACGATGGTCAGGTCGACCGGGGCGGCCATGTGCTAGAGGACCCCCTTGGTCGACGGCACGCCGCCCACCCGCGGCTCCAGTCGCGTCGCAGTGCACAGGGCCCGGCCGGCGGCCTTGAAGACCGATTCGAAAATGTGATGTGTGTTGCGCCCGTACAGCAGCTCGATGTGGATGTTCAGCCGGCAGTGCGTCACGAACGCCTTCCAGAACTCCTCGACCAGCTCGGAATCCAGGGCGCCGACGCGCTCTCGTTCCACCTTGACATGGTAGACGAGGTACGGCCGGCCCGACACGTCGGCCGCCACCCGCACGAGGGTTTCGTCCATCGGGTAATAGGCATGGGCAAACCGGGCGATGCCGGCCTTGTCGCCCAGGGCCTTGTCGAAGGCCAGCCCCAGGCAGATCCCGATGTCCTCCACCGAGTGGTGGGCGTCGATGTCGAGGTCCCCCTTGCACATCACCTCGAGGTCGAACAGCCCGTGCTTGGCAAACAGAACCAGCATGTGGTCGAGGAACGGGATGCCGGTCTGCACCCGCCCGTTGCCGCGGCCATCCAGGTTCAGTTTGATCTTGACGTCCGTTTCGTTCGTCGTGCGTTCGATGTTGGCCGATCGTTCAATCATGTCGGGGCTCCTCCACGGCGGCGGGCTTCAGCCGCCCGAGACTGGTGTGCAGCGCGGCGAGGAACCGGTCGTTCTCCGCGCGGCTGCCGACGGTGACCCTGAGGCAGCGGGAAAGCATCGGGTAGGCCGACACGTCGCGCACGAGAACACCCTGGGCCGCGAGCTCTTCGAATACGGCCCGGGGAACCGCCGGAAGCTCGAACAGGAAGAAGTTCGCGCCGGTCGGGTACACCTTGACTCCCGGCAGGCGGCTCAGTTCCTCGCCCACGCGCGTCCTCTCCTCGAGGATGGCGCCGATCGCCGGTTTGAATCTGTCCAGGTTTTCCAGTGCCACCTGTGCGGCGGTGAGGCTGAACTGGTTGACGTTGTAGGGAAGCTTCGCCTTGGCGATCTGGGTGGCGAGTTCCGGGTGCGCCATGAGGTACCCGACGCGCAGCCCGGCCATGCCCATGGCCTTTGAGAATGTGCGCGTGATGATCAGGCGCGGGTAAGTTTCCAGGAAGGGCAGGCCCGTGCAGCCGCAGAACTCGAAGTAGGCCTCGTCGAGGAGGACGTGCCCAGAGAAGGCGTCCAGGATCCGCCGTAGCCCCTCCCCGTCCAGGACCGACCCGGTCGGGTTGTTGGGTGTGCAGACGACCAAGACCTTCGCGGCGACCTCCTCGGCCCGCAGGATGATCTCGTCGACGTCGTAACTCATGTCGGGCTTCAGCGCGACGGTGACGACGCGGGCCCCGAGTATCTGCGACACCAGCCCGTAGACGGTGAAGGTGGGGGCCGGGATGACGACCGGGGTCCTGTCCTTCACCAGCACCAGCAACGCCGCCTGGAGCAGTTCGTTGGAGCCGTTGCCAACCAGGATGCCTTCCTTGGGCCAACCCACCGTCTGGGCGAGCGCGGCGCGCAGCCCGTCGGGAACGAAACTCGGGGTAGCGGGACCAGCTCCGCGCCCGGTACCTCCGGAACACCTCCTCCTTCAGGTCTTCCGGGAAATCGTACGGGTTTTCGTTCTGGTTCAGCTTGACCTCGGCTTCATAGGTGCGCAGGGTGTAGGCTGGCACCCTGAGCACCTGCTCCTTGACGCCGTGAAGGGACGAGTGCTTTTTCAATGGCTATACCTTTCTAACGGCCGCGCGGCCGTTCGCGGGCTCCTGCCGGATGCGAACGGATCTCGCGTGGGCGTCCAGTCCTTCGGAAAGCGCAAGCGTTTCGATCGACCTCCAGGTCCGGGCCAGTTCCTCGGCGCCGTAGTGGACGATGCTCGTCCTGCGCTGAAAATCATAGACGCCCAGCGGGGAGAAGAAACGTGCCGTCCCTCCGGTCGGCAGCACGTGATTGCTGCCGGCGAAGTAGTCGCCCACCGCCTCGGGCGCGTGGTCTCCGTAGAAGATCGCCCCCGCGTTGCGCACCATCCCGATGGCGGAGGCCGGGATGCTGGAGAAGATCTCCAGGTGTTCGGGGGCCAGCTCGTTGATCCACGCGACGGCCTGGAGGTAGCTCTCCAGGATCACGACCGCACCGAAGTTGTCGAGCGACCGCCGTGCGATGTCGCGTCTGGAGAGCGTCTCCACCTGCGCCTCCAGCTCGCGCTGGATCAGGACGGCGTGCGGCAGGGAGTCCGTGAAGCAGAGCGCGCAGGCCGACTCGTCGTGCTCCGCCTGCGACAGCATGTCGGCGGCGATGAAGCGCGGGTTGGATGCTGTGGTGGATAGGATGATCACTTCGCTCGGCCCGGCGATCATGTCGACGTCGACGTCGCCGAAGACCTCGCGCTTGGCCGCCGCCACGAAGGCGTTCCCGGGACCGACGATCTTGTCGACGCGGGCGATGCTCCCGGTGCCGTACGCCAGGGCGGCGATGGCCTGCGCCCCGCCCACAGTGTAGATCTCGCTCACGTTGAGCTCGTGCAGCGCGGCCGCCACCACCGGGTTCTTCTGAAACGTGCCCGGCGGAGTCGCCACCACGATCCGGGGGACGCCGGCGATCTTTGCCGGGATCACGTTCATGAGGACGGACGACGGGTAGGCCGCCGTCCCCCCCGGCACGTAAATCCCGACGCTGTCCAGGGGCAGGACCCGCTGGCCCAGAACCGTGCCGCGCCGCACGAACTCCCACGACTTCTGGACCTGCCGCTTGTGATAGGAGTGAATGTTGAAGATCGCTTTCTCCAGCTCGCGGACGATGGCCGGGTCGGCGGCAGCCGCCGCGGACCGGAGCGTCCGCGGCTTGACGCGCATCGTCGCAGGGGTGAGGCGCACCCCGTCGAATTCGGCCGTCAGCCGGAACAGGGCCGCGTCCCCTTCCTGCCGCACCTGGGACACGATCCGCCGGACGGCGGCGAGGATGTCGCCCGAGATCTGCCCCTGGCGCTTCTCCCACCGGGCGAAGAGTTTGTTCTTGTCCTTCAGCCTGTAGATCGGGATCATGACAGCGTACCTCTCAGCCTTGTCAAAAACTCCTGGACGGCCTCGTGCTGGAGGTGAAAAGCGGCACGGTTGACGATGACCCGCGCCGTGGACTCCTCGATGTCCTCGATTATGGTGAGCCCGTTGGCACGGAGCGTCGTCCCGGTCTCCACCAGGTCCACGATCGTGTCCGCGAGTCCGATGTTGGGCGCGAGCTCGACGCTGCCGCTGAGGAATATCACTTCGGCCGGGAGCCCGCGCGCCCGGAAGAACCGCTCGGTGATGCGCGGGTACTTTGTGGCGACGCGTGTCGTCGAGAGCAGGTTGTGATTTTCCGGCGCGTTCCCCTCCCGCCCCGCCAGCACCAGTCTGCAGCGCCCGAACCCGAGGTCCAGCGGCTGGTGGACATCGGGGCTCGCCTCGAGCAGAACATCCCTCCCGCAGATGCCGGCGGCGGCGGCCCCGTACTCGACGTACGTCGGCAGATCGGTGGGCTTGACGAGCAGAAACCGGTAGCACCCGGTGGCATCGGGCGCGATCAGGCGCCGCGACGTCAGGATGTCGTCCGGGACCTCGATGCCTGCCCGCGCGAGACACTCGACCGAGGGCTCGAGCAACCTGCCCTTGGACAGGGCGACCGTGAGCATTATGTTCGCCTCCCGACCTGTACCCGCAGCCCGCCGCGCCTCAGGCTCCATGCCTGCGCGAACAGCTCCCGGGGAGAGCGCCCCTCCACCTCGAGGACGCATTCCTCGGAATCGTGGGCCGGGAGCGCAAGGTTGGCGAGGGCGCCCACCAGCGGGAGAACTGATCCAGCGTGATCGAGAAACCCACGGCCGGGAGGTCCCAGCCGAACTTCCCCAACAGGCCGTCGTACCGCCCTCCGCCGCCCAGTTCGAACCCGAGCTGGCTGCCGTAGATCTTGAAGACCATTCCCGAGTAGTAATCCAGGCCGCGCACCTCGGCGAGGTCGAACGAGACATAGTCCGTCAACCCGAGCGTCTCCAGCACCGAGTGAATCTCGATCAGGTCGGCGAGCGCTTTACGTGCCCGCGGGTTCTGCACCACCGCCTGCGCCGCGTCCAGCACTCCGCGCCCCCCCGCGTAGCTGGGGAGCCGCGCGAGGAACTCCCTCTTTTCCGGCGGAACGTCGAAACCGGCCACCTCGCGCTCGAGCCAGGCGCAGTCTTTCCGGTCGACGGCGTCGCGCAACGCGTCGGCACGTTCGGCTCCGAGGTTGAGACCGGAGACGATGCCTGCGAAAAAACCGACGTGGCCGAGCGCAAGCCGGAAATCGGTGATGCCCAGGTGAAGCAGGCAGTCTACGGCGATCAGGAGGACCTCGATGTCCGCCCAGATGTCTCCGACCCCCATAGACTCGAGGCCGACCTGGTAGAACTCCTTCTGTTTCCCGGCCCCCGGCCGCTCCTGGCGAAAGACCTCGCCCGAGTAAAACAGCTGGATTGGGAGCGGCTGCCCGGTCATGCGCGTAGCGGTGGTCTTGGCGACGAGGGTCGTCAGGTCGGGGCGCAGCGCCAGAAGCGACCCGTCCCTGTCCAGGAACCGGTAGGCCTTGTCCCCCAGCCGGGACCCGAGGCCGTAGGAAAAGTCCTCCAGGTAGTCGAAAAACGGGAGGATGATTTCGAGGAAACCCCAGTTCTTCATGATGCCCGCGAGGATGGACTCCACTTTCCGTCGCCGGTTCACCTCCTCGCCGAAGTAACACTGCACCCCCTGGGGGATCATGGGCATCAGGTCCCGGGCTCGTCTGAAGGTCTTCACTCCCTGCCTCCTCCGGCACGCCGCGGTCCCGGTGCCGACTCGTTCAGCTCCTCGACTTCGAGGCCGCGGTTGTCCGCCTTCAGGACCCGGACTTCCGCCGCGAGGCCGTGGCGGGCGAAAATGGACCGTATCTGCTCGCCGATCTCGGCTTCGCGCGCGTCCGCGATCGCGACGACGGTCGAGCCCGCCCCGGACAGGGCGACTCCCAGCAGGCCCGCGCTGCCGTCCATGGCGAGGATCTCCTGCAAGCCCGGGAGCAGCGGCGCCCGAAACGGCTGGTGCAGCCTGTCGCGCATGGCTTCGCGCAGGCCGTCGGCCCGGCCCTGTACCAGCTGCGACATCAGGAAAGCGGCCCGCTGCACGTTGTAGACCGCGTCGTGCCTGGAGACCTCCTGGGGCAGGACCGCGCGCGCCAGCCTGGTTTCGAGCTCGAAATCGGGGGTGACCGCCACCACCGACCAGTGCGACGGGAACACGCTGCGCGAGCAGAGGACGGTCTCCGCCGCTATCGAGGCGACGAGGCCGCCGTAAAGGGCGGGGGCCACGTTGTCGGGGTGACCCTCGCGCCGTACCGCGTCCCGCAGCAACGCTTCCGGCGTCAGATCCAAACCGCACAGGAGGCTAGCCGCGGCAGCGCCGGCGAGGCAGGCGGCCGCGCTGCTCCCCATGCCCTTGGTGATGGGAATCCCGTTGTCGATGCGCAGCGCGAACCGCGGGGGCACAACGTCGTGGCGGGCCGCGGTCTCGTGGATAACCCGCCAGATCAGGTTGGACTCGTCGCGCGGGATCAGCCGGGCGTCCTCACCCGTCACCTCGATGTCGGGCTGCGGGGTGTCGGAGGGGCGCACGTCGACCGTCAGATAAAGCTGCAGGGCGAGGCCGACCGCGTCGAAGGCGGCGCCCAGGTTGGAGGTGCTCCCGGGAACCCTGATCCTTCCGGCCCTCTGCGACCGGTCCGCACTGCTGGTCATCGATTATCGGCTTTCTTTGTCCCGCGCCCGGCGGACTATGGTTTCACGGCGCAGCCCAGCGCCTTGGACAGCGCCTTGCCCATGACGTGATCGGGCACCGGTGGACCCGCCCACAATTGCTGCTGCTTGATCGCCTGGCAGAGAAACATTTCGCTGCCGGCTATGGTGCGGCACCCGCGCGCCGCGGCATCCTGCAACAGACGCGTGTCCACAGGATTGTACACGAGGTCGTACACCCAGGTCCCGTTGAGCCACTCCGCGGGCACCGGCGAGACGTCGGGCTGCGGGTGCATGCCGACGGGCGTGGCGTTCACCAGTAACTCCCAGGACAATCCCGGCAGGTCGCTCCACGGCGCGTACTCGGCCTCGAACCTCTGGGCCAGCGCCCGTGCCTTGTCCGGGTCGCGTGCCACGATACACACGGTCGCCCCGCTGGCGCGCAGGCCGTGGACCACCGCCCGCGCCGCGCCGCCGGCGCCCAGCACGAGGGTGCGCATCCGGCCGAGGTGCGTCCTCCGGCGCAGCGGCCTCAAAAAGCCCTCCACGTCGCTGTTTTCCCCGTGCCACCCGCCCGGTTTGCACACGAGAGTGTTGGCCGCACCCACCCGGTCGGCTTCGATCGACAGGCTGAGGGCCCGGCGTGCCACCTCCTCCTTGTAGGGTATCGTCACGCTGGCCCCGCGGAGCCCCACCCATGTGCCGAACGCCTCGAGGTCGTCCACGTCGGCAGCTTCCAGCGGCAGGAAAACCGCGTCGCGCTGCCGCGCCGCGAACGCCGCGTTGTGGATCAGCGGCGAAAGCGTGTGCCCGAGCGGACGACCGGCGACCCCGTAAATCTCCGTGTCCGCCGTTATGCCGCGTACCCGGTAGACGTCCAGGAGTGTCTCCGCATCGAGCTGCCCGTCCGCGGTCGGCTGCCCGCCGGGAAGGCTGGCGAAAACGAGCCACGATCCCCACAGGCCGCCCAGCACCCGGCTCGGGACGCCGGGCAGCCCCATCGCCAGGGCGCAGAGCCGGATGCCGCGCGCCGAGGCGTGCTTCAAAGCGGCGGCAATCCTGAGGTTGTCCGAAAGGCGGCAGGCCCGCGTGGCGATCTTCACCGCGCCGGCACCGACCGCCGCCATCCGCTCCACCAGGCTTTCCATCGCCGACGGTGTTTCCCTGAAATCATGGTGGGACAGGATGACTTTGCTCTTTCCCACCGAGTCCAGAACCACCTTCCAGAAGGCGGAGAACTCGACGTCGACATAGTCGGCCCCGCAGCGCGCCGCCTCGAGTATCAACTCGAGGCGATCGCGTTCGCTGCCGAAATACTCACCCCCTTCCTCCCGGCTGCGCAGCGTGAAGATCATGGGGCACGGCTTGGTGCGGCACAGCCGGCGCACGTCCAGGTCGCGGATGTAGTCTCCCCGGATCTCGACGAGGTCCGCCCACTGCGCCGCACGGCCGGCCGCGGCGAGCGCCTCGCCGGTCGAAGATTCCCGAATCGCGACACAGATCCGCACGGTCACAATCACCTCTGAGAGGATTTTGGATTTTACCGGGACGGGCTCACAAAATCCACAAGGCACGTCGCAACGGGTCCGCTCCTGCAGCCCCCCACGTCGCCGGCGCGGGTGGCGGCCAGGGGCCCGAGGCGCCTCGAAGGCCCGCTAACGGGGCGAGATCCAGGGCTCCGCCATCAGCTTCTCGATCTCGCCGACTTCACGCGGAATCCCCGGAGTCAGGATCTCGCAGCCGTCGCGCGTCACCAGGACCGTGTCTTCGATGCGCACACCCAGTCCTTTCTCGGCAATATAGACTCCGGGCTCCACGGTGACGACGACGCCCGGCTCGAACGGTTCCCAGGCACCGACGTCGTGAACCGCCATCCCGACATAGTGGCTGACCCCGTGGCGCCAGTAGCCGGCGTAGCCTGCCTTCTCGACCACCTCGCGGGCGACTCGGTTGAGGTCGGCGAAGGTCGCCCCGGGCCTGATCCTGGCGAGTGCGGCCCGCTCCGCCTCCAGAACGATGTTGTAGACGCGCGCCTGTTCGTCGCTGAACTTGCCCGACACCGGGAAGGTGCAGGTGATGTCGGCCTGGTAGTAGCCGTAGTCCGGGCCGAAATCCAACACGAAGAGGTCCCCGGCTTCGGTCCTGCGGGAGTTGCCGCTGTAGTGCAGGACGCACGAATTGGGGCCCGAGCCGGCTATGGCGAAATACCCGGGGCCCATGGCGCCGTGCCACTTGAAGATGAACTCCGCCGCCGCCGCCACCTGGTATTCGTACCGGCCCGGCTCGGCCGCACGCATGGCCTCCAGCGCACCCAGGACGCCGATACGCCCGGCCTCCCGCATCAGCCGGATCTCCGGCTCGTCTTTGACGCGCCGGAGGTTGTCCAGGACCGGCGAGAGGTCCTTGACGGGCACCGTGTCGCCCAGCTTCTGGCGCAGCCTGGCCTGGAACGCCTTCTCCCGGGAGATCCGGCCGTCCCACGCGCTCCGCTCCACCGCGTTGTCGTACAGGGTCGCACGGTCGCGGCTGGTAGTCGCGGTCTCCTCCGGGCGGAAGGGCGTGAATACGGCCGCGGCGCCCGCCCGGGCCGATTCGAGCTCGGCCTCGAACCGGGCGACGTCCAGCACCTCGTCGCAACCGGCCGCCTCGCGCGCCTCGGCCCCGGGGTAGATCCTGGGCCCTTCCCAAGCCTCGGTCTGCGCATTGCGCGGGGGAGAAACAGCACCGATCGCCTGCGGACGGCGTCGATGAGCAGCATCGCGCCGGGCGCTTCCACGCCCGTCAGGTAGTAGAAATCGTTGCTCTGGCGAAAGCGGTCGTAAGCCCGCGTTTCCGGCGCGCCCTGCAACACCGCGACGGATCCCTCGATTTTCTTCATCAGGGCGGAGCGGCGGGCGCCGTGGTACGAAGGGGACGGGGCGCCGCGAAGCGGCAGGTCGAGGACGACCGCTCCGAGAAGCGCCGCCGCGAACAGAACTCTCTTCATGCTGGCTCCTGGAAACGCCGGCGCGGTGGCACGGCGTACAACTTCACCGGGTATCGTCGCCCGGAGGTTTCGGCACGACGAGCGCCGCCCGGGTGATCGACCCATCGCCATAGCGCCGGTGGATATCGTCGAGCGCGGCGGCAAGCTTCCGGTCTTTGGACGCCGGTTCCCGGAAAAGCGGCATCTGGCCGGAGGGCTCAGTCACCAGGTTGCTCGCGTACACCCCGATCAGCCGCACCGGCACACCCTTGCGCACCAGGGCGTTCATCAGCTTCAGGGCCACCGGGAACACCCTCTCCTCGGTGTCCACGGGCTCGTCGAGCGTGACCCGCCGCGTGTGGGTGGTGAAATCGGACTCGCGAAATTTGATGGCGATCGTCCGCGCCGTCGCGCCGTGTTGCCGGAGCCGCCTGGTGACCTTGCCCGTCAGGTGCAGCAGGGTGTCGTGCAGCAACCCGGCGTCGCATGTGTCGACCTCGAAGGTGGTCTCGTGACCAATCGACTTGTATCCCGCTTCCGGCGCCACCGCCCGATCGTCGACCCCGTGCGCCAGCTCCCACGCGCTCTCTCCCGGCGTGCCGAGCAACCGGACGAGTGTGCCGCGATCCATCGCGGCAATCTGGGCGACCGTTGCGATACCGAGTTCGCGGAAGCGCGTTTCGGTTTTTGCCCCGACGCCCCACAGGCGCCCGACCGGAAGCGGCCCGAGAAACTCGCGTTCCGTTCCCGGTTCAACGACGACCAGGCCGTCGGGCTTGCGCAGGTCGGAGGCGACTTTGGCCACGAACTTGTTGGAAGCCACGCCGACGGACGCCGTCAGCCCCTCCTCCCGGCGGATCCTCGCCTTGATCTGTTTCGCGATCTCCGGCCCGCCGCCGAGCAGGCGCCGGCTACCGCCTACGTCCAGGAAGGCCTCGTCGATACTGACCTGCTCGACAAGGTCCGAGAAGTCGAGCAGTATCCTCATGATACGTTCCGAGGCGCGCACGTACTTGCCCATTTCCGGGGTGACGTATATGCCGTGCGGACACAAGCGCCACGCCTGGGATATTGGCTGCGCCGAGTGGATTCCGAACCGGCGCGCCTCATACGAGCAAGTGGCGACGATGCCGCGTCCCCGGCCCCGCTTTGGGTCGGCTCCGACAATGACCGGTTTGCCGCGGAACTCAGGATGATCCCGCTGCTCTACGGAAGCGTAAAAGGCGTCCATATCGACGTGCAGGATGGTTCGGTCCATCTAGAGTGCGGCCTCGGGTATGGGGTCGAGTCCGGTCCTCCGGCTCGCCCGTGCGCTCCCGTTCCCATCAGGAGTTCATCCCCGGCGGCCGGGAGCCCTCCTCACGCATTTCCGACAGCAGAAGCGCCAGGCGCCGGTCCCGGGCATTGGCACACGGGCGGTCGCACAGCGCCAGATTCTCGATTTCGCGGCAATGTTGCCGGCACTCTTCGGTCCCGAACAGGCTGGGCCACCTGAACCGGCGCGGCTCCGACAGGAGGTGCCGCAACCTGCTGGCCAACACCGAGACACTGCTGCCGCAACTGTGTTCGAAGACAATCAGGTTGGCTGCGGGATGGGCGTCCATGACCTGTATCCCCAGCAACTTCAACGCGGGATCGAACACGAACTCCTGCCAGGTCCTCCAGGCACGCCCGCAGGAACCGCAGGTCCGGAACGGATCTCCGTCTACCGCTTTGCCGCTCATCGGTGTCGTATTATCGCACTTTCCCCGGCCCGGGTCGAACACGAGCCGCCTCGTTCAGTGCGGCATCCAACCGGACCAGAATCTCCTCGGCCGTTCCCTTCAGCGCGAGATCCACCCCGCCCGAGGCCGGGGTCGCCTCCGGGTTGACCTCCACGCTGAAGGCACCCGCCGCGCGCGCCTCGTGCACCAACCCGGCAGCCGGGTAGACTTGGGAGGAGGTCCCGATCGCCATGAAGACCCCGCACCTCAGCGCGGCGGCGGTCTGCTGCAACACGACCGGGGGAATGGCTTCGCCGAACCATACCACGCCCGGACGCGCCAGTCCCCCGCAAAAGGGGCAGCGGGGCGGGACTTCCGCCAGCGGGACACTCTCGTCGACCCAGCGTGGGGGAGACGCCGGACAGGCGTCCCAACAGCCCATCTCCCAGATCGAACCGTGGAACCGGATCACGTTGCGGGTGCGTGCCCGCTCGTGCAGCCCGTCCACGTTCTGGGTGACGAGGGTGAAACCCGCGAGGCGGCGGCTCCATCCCGCCAGCACCTCGTGCGCGTGATTGGGCCTGCACGCCGCGATCAGCTGCCGTCGCCAGTCGTACCACTCCCACACGAGGCGGGGATGCTCGGCGAAAGCCTCGGCCGTCGCGAGCCGCTGCGGCGAAAAGTTCCGCCACAGGCCGGCCGCTCCCCGAAATGTCGGCACACCGCTCGCCGCCGAGACCCCCGCCCCGGTCAGGACAGTGACGCTCGAGGCCCCGACCAGCCGCGCCGCGACTTCGGCGATGGCATGACTCATCGGGAGCGCGCCTCGCGCTTCGTCCCGACCAGGTGGAGGTCCATCCAGTCCAGGATCAGGCGGCGCATCTCGGGAAGCTCGACGTGCGCGCAGTCGAACAGCTCGACGGCGCAGTCGCGCTCGCGGCCGTGTTTGGCGTACAGCGGCAAAAGATGGTCACGGACGCGCTCCACGCCCGCCGGGGGCGTCAGGTCGTCCCGGCGTCCGTTGACGCTCAGGCGAGGCCGCGGAACGATCAGCTCGTTGATACCGCGCCGTGCTGAAATGGCTCAGCAACGCCGGCACGTAGTAGTAGATCCCGTGCCCTTTCAGGTTGCCGGTCCGGATCAATTCGTCGAAGTCCGTCAGGCAGCAGACGTCGAGGCACAGCCGCACGCGCGTGTCGAGCGCAGCGAGCCACCAGGCCTTGGTCGCCCCCATCGACATCCCCGTGGTCCCCAGTCGCGCCGGATCCACCTCGGGGCGCCCCGCCAGGTAATCGAGGGCGCGGAGCTCGTCGAACATCATCATGCCCCAGAGGACCTGCCCCTTCCACAGCATGAGCTTGAAGGCGTCCTCTTCCCCGGTGCGGCCGGGATCGACCCGCTTTCGCTCGCCGAAACACCAGCTGTCGATCGCCAGCGTCACGATCCCCCGCGCCACGCAGTCCGGCGCATACGGGGGCTGCGCCTTTACCCCGACCAGCAGCTGTTCCTTCCCCAGGTCATACATGCCGCCGTGCCAGTGGATATAGAGGAGCCCGGGAGCCCGGACCGCGCGCCGATCGGGTATGAGCAGGAGCGCGGGCACGGGCTCCACGCCGTTGAGGTCCAGGACCAGCCGCTCGAGCGTGTACCCGTCGTGCTTCTCCGTCTTGACGATCCTGGGCGGCGCCGGTTTGTAGTCCCACGGCAGTTCCCCCATCAGGCCCATGAGCTCCCGCCGGCGCTGCGTCTGGAAGGCGGCGAATTCGCGGCCCGTCATGTTCCCACTCGCGCGGCTTTGCCCCATGGATCTCCCCGTGGCTCCCGCGGCAGCCAGGGCCCCCGCGGACATCCTCATGAAATCGCGTCGGTCGGCGTCCATCGACCCTCCGTTTGAATAGACAACTTATTATCGCACGGCCGCGCGTGGCAAGGGCTGCCCGCGCCGCGAAGCGGTTGACGCGCGGGCAGGACCTGGGCTCTAATACCATGGGATTTCGGCCAACAGATACCTGCCTGGACGGTCACCTGTGACGACGAACGGGCACACTACGGGGGCGGCAACCGCTGATCAATTCAGCCGCCGGGAGTTCCTGAGGATCGGTGGAGCATCGCTCTGCGCCTCGCTTCCGCTCTCCGCCACCCCGTGTCAAGCCGGGCCAGACGGCGTGCCCACGGACGAGACACCACCGGGAGAACTCGACATGCTCAAAGGAAAACTCATACACCCGCAGATTCTTGAAGCACTCGGACGAGCCGGCCACGGTTCCCAGATCCTCATCGCGGACGGCAACTACCCAGCGTCTACAAAGCTCGGACCCAAGGCGGCGCTCGTCAACCTCAATCTCTCGCCCGGCCTCGTCAGCTGCACCCAGGTGCTGGAGGCGCTCGTCTCCGCGATCAACGTCGAGTCCGCCGCAGTCATGGCGGTCCCAGCCGGCCTGCCGGAACCGGACATCTGGGCGGAATTCCGTCAGATCCTGAACAAGGCCACAGGCCAGCAACTCAAGCTCGAGGAGATCGAGCGGTTCAAGTTCTACGAAACCGCAGGGACTCCGAACGTGGCCCTGACCATCGCCACGGGCGAGCAGCGCATCTACGCCAACCTCCTCCTCACGATCGGCGTGGTCCCCCCCAGGTGATTTCGAGATTCCTCGAGCCCTTCGAGGCTTCGAGGTAAGCTTGAAAGTTCACCTCGAAGGCCCGAAGGGCTCGAAGAATCTCCAAGAGTGCCCGGAGTCTGCTGATCACCGCGAGATGACGGCCGTCGGGCGACAGGCTGCAGGCTTCCCCCTCTTCGCTTCGCCGTGCGGCCGAAATGCGCCGAAGGCCCGAGCCGTCCGGGGCGCCGGCGCCCACCTGGACCGTCCCGGGGACGGGCTCGGTGCTGAACAGGAATTCGTTCTGTTCCCGGTTCCACCCGAGCAGCAGGGCGTTTTCGGCCTCCACCAGGGGGACCGTCCGACACTGCTTGAGGTCGACGCGGAACACACCGGCCAAGCCCCGGCCGGAATCGTCGGTGCCGGAGAAGAGGAAATAACTCGCGCGCGGGCCCCACAGGACCGGTGCGTTGATGCGGCCGCGGGAGACCAGCTCCGAACGGCCGGTTCGGGCGTCGAACCTCCTCAGGCCGTGCCCCGCGGATGCAATCCCCTCCTCCGCCTCCGTCACCACGAAGCAGGAGGAGTCCGGGGCCCAGAAAAGCACCGGAGCCCCCTCCTGGAGCCAGTCCGGGTCACTGAGGACAGTCCCGAGCAGGCGCCAGTTCCCGAACCCGAATTCCGAGACAAAAACGCTCCCGGTCCGTCCGTGGTCTTCGAACAGGAGAGCCGCAACCAGCTTCCGGGAAGGCGACGCTTCGATCGTGTACGCCTCCGACCAGCGCGGGAGAAAGGGCTCGTGCCGGCCGGTGTACGGGTCGAAGACTTCGGCCGTCACCTCGTCGGCCCGGCCGATCTGGAATATGACGGTCCCCGGTATCGCCCCCCACGTAACCGAATGCCGCGTGAGCAGGGGCGTCACCTCCGGCGATGTCGTGCCCCTAGCCACTTGCCTGGGCTCGCGGCCGTCGGCTCGGACTACCCAGACGGAATAGGAACCGGCCTCGCCCGCCGGGTCTTCGGTGGGAACCAGGGTGAACAGGATTTCCTCGTTGAAGGGCGACCATTGCGGTTGAAGGCATTCCCAGTTCGGTCCGGGATCGAAGATTCTGGTCAGTTCCCCGGTTGCTGCGTCGTACACCCACAAACCCGACTCTCCGTCCTCCAGTGCCGACGGTACCAGGGCGGCCTTGGTGCCGTCGGGAGACCACGTCACCAGGCACCCGGGGTCGATACGCTCGGGCCCACAATCGGAGGCCAGCGACACGGCCGCAAGCAAGACCACCAGTCCGGACCTTACCCACCCCTTTCTCGCGCTTCCCATGCGACGCCCTCCGCTCTCTTTTAGGAACAGCGTCATCCGGCGGTAGGGATTTCACCTGGACTGGCGATTTTCTAATGCGCAACGCGGCGGATCCGCCGGAGCGTCCTCGTCAACATCAGCTTGAGGGGCGAATAATTGGCGGCGGCGGCCATGAGTGCCCCGCCGGTGAGAAGCAGCACGACCGGCCAGAAGGGTCTCTGCCGGAACAGGTTCTGCTGGAGCCGGAACACCCCGACGGCAAGGAAGAGGAGCCCGGTGGCGAAGAAGTTCTTCATCTGTTTCGGGACGCTGCCGAAGACGAAGAGACAGGCGACGACGGGAAGCAGGATCTCGAAAAACCTGGCTTCGTGGCGCAGGGAGGGGTCCCCGGCAGCCTCTGCCCATCGGTGGGAAGCGGCCAGGCCCAACAACAGGATCGAGGTCAGGATGTGCCCGGGAATCACGAAACGGAACCATTGCGCCACCGAGCGCATCTGAGCGGTGCCGACGCGCTCGCTGACGCTCTGCATCCCGAGGTAGACTGCGGCATTGATCATGAACAGGTATTCCACCTGGCCGTGGGTGAGCGGGATCCAGTACTCGAGCCACCGTGCGTAAGGCTCGTGGAAACCCGCAACCCCGCTCAGCGCGACGAACGTGAAGATCGTGGCGATCGGGTAGAAATAGCGGGAATCCGCTTGATGCCGCGACTTTTCGATGACGAAGGCCGCCACGAAATAGAGGGCCGCGAACGGCAGCAGCCGGAAATAGAGTTTCCCGGGATCGTTCTCGATCCAGTCCAGCATGCCCATGCGCAGCAGCGTCACGAGACACACGGCGGCTCCGACGACCGAGAAGACCAGGGAGAAGACCGAGGCACCGGTGAACCTGCGCAGCTTCAGGTAGGCGGGGAGAGAGCATGTGAACGCCCACCAGAGTTGCGCGTTCGTGGTTACCCGCAGCGCGCCGCCGGCCTCCTCGCCCGCGGCGAACAGCGAGGGGAACAACTCGAGGCTCAGCTTGCCGTGGCTGAATCCTCTGAATATGCCCCACTCCTTCATCGAGACCAGCAGAGCCGCCGGAAGCAGCAGGCAAAAGGCGAGCAGGTAGGCGATCGCCACCCTGGGTTGTCCCCGCTTCCAGCAACGCAGGCCGACCAAGCCGGTGGGCACCGTCGCGGCCCACACGAGCGCGACGGCAGGCGCGCCCGAGAGTGTCGGGAAGCGAAACACGAGCAGCAGCGAGGCACCCAGGACGAGCACCCAGGCGCCGAGGTACAGGGCGACCTGGGAAACCGAGAGCCGCCGCACCTCCAGTATCCAGGCATCCTCCCGGTCCACCAGCCTGTCGTAGAGTTTCCGGAAGGAATCGAACTCGTAATTCGACAGGATGCGATCCTGCCTCCAGCCGCCCAGCTCGCGCAGGTGCTGCTCGATTCTACCGGTCATCATGCGCGAGAAGGATGCCGGCGCGGCCAGCACCGGCTCGTCCGTCAGAAACCGTTCGATGTCGTCGGCCAGCTCGCGCGCCGAACCATACCTGTCTTCCCGTCTCTTTTCGAGACACTTCATGCAGATGTTCTGCAGGCTCCCCGGAACCGCGGGATTGAGCCGGCGCGGCAGCACCGGATCGCGCTCGCAGAGCTGGCGCAGCTGATCCCGATAGTCGTCGGCATGAAAGGGGAGCGTGCCCGTGAGCAGCTCGTACAGCACGGCGCCAAGCGAGAAGATGTCGCTTCGGGCGTCAAGACCCGGGTCCGCGGCGGCCTGCTCAGGCGAGAAGTAATCGGGCGTCCCCATGACTTGGCCCGCGAGGGTCACGCGTCCCCCGCGCTCGTCGACCTGCCGGGCCAGGCCGAAGTCCAGCAGTTTCGGCTCGAGGTCGGCCGCGACGAGAATGTTGCCCGGCTTGAGGTCGCGGTGAATGATCTGGTTGCGATGCAGGAAGTCGACCGCCACGACGATCTTGTGAATCAGCTCCACTTTCTGCTTGATCGTGAGCGCGCGGGACGCCTCGGTCAGCGGTACGCCTTCGACGTGCTCCATGACGAAATGGGGCATTTCGTCGGCTTGTCCCAGGTTATAGATGCGGACGATATTCTTGTGGCTGAGCTGCGCCATGGCGCGCGCTTCCTGCATGAACCGCGTCCGCACGTCGGCGTCGTCGACATATCTGGGGCCCAGGACCTTGATCGCTACGTTGCGGCCGAGGCCCTCATCGTAGGCCAGGAACACCCGCCCCATGCCGCCGCTGCCGATCCGGCCGAGGATCTTGTGGCCGGACAGGCGCTCGGGAAGGGGCTCGTCGCCGGCGCCCGGCTCTTGACTCTCCCCGTCGGCTCCGAGCGCGCTGTCGATGGCCGCGGCCGTCTGGAGGTCCACCAGCAGGTCGTCCTGCAGGTCGGGGTGAAGCCGGCAGAACTCGACCGGATCGACACGTCGGCCGCGCGCGCACAGGTCGAGGTAGTCGGCCAGTGCCTGCGCCAGTCGTCTCTCGCGCGGCGATGCGGGCGGTTCCTCTTCGCAACGGCCGTCCGGAGGAGATGGGTCCGCAGGGCTCATCTCTGCCCCCGTTCGTCGCGGCCTTGCGCAGCTGCGCGAGAGCGCGGTGGAGCAGGAGAGAGCACGGCCTCCCGCGGTTTTCCCAGGCGCTCGGCGATTTCCCTCGTCGTCAGGTCTTCGACCTTCGCCATCACGATCACCCGGCGGTAGTTTTCGGGGAGCGCGTCGAGCTGCTCCAGCAGGCGAACCAACTCCTCCTTGGGCGCAAGCACGCGGCTCGGTGTGAGGCTGTCGACAGGCTCCGGCCCAGCAGGATTGCTGGGCGAGCGCAGCGGGACCATCTCCCCGGCGCGGCGCTTCCCGCGTCCCTCGAAACGCGCCGCGTCGACGACCACGTGCTCCGCAATGCGGGCGATCCAGCGGAAGAAGCTGCCCGGCGAACGGTAGGTGAACTTGTCGAGCTCGCGGAATGCGCGCAGCAGGGTCTCCTGCAGAAGGTCCTCGACTTCGACGCGACCCGCGTAGCCGCGGGCCGAGCCGGCAATACAGCAATGCCGTAAGGCGTGGCCGGTATTTCTCGAAAAGCGGGGTGAAGGCCTCCCGGTCCCCCCTCTTGATGCGTTCGATCAGGCTGAGGCTCGAGGTCGCGGGATCCATGAACAACTCGCGTGAGTGCTGCCACAACGTAGCAGCACCCTCCGGGGACAGTCAAAGAAATACGGATTGGGGAGTGCGGCGGCCCGGCGCACCGCACCTCGAGACTGGTATGGGCACCGCTATTCGGCGACTCCGGGGGGGCGCCGGGCATTTCGGCTGCAGAGCGCTTGCCGGGAAGCGGCGCCTGGTCTAGGCGCCACTTTCCGTATTCCGGCCGATCCCGGAGCTCATCTTCCTCTCGGCCTGTTCGCGTTCCGCCAGGAGTGTCGTCGAGATCCTGCTGGCGCAGGTTGGCCTCGCGGACAATCTGATCGAGGCGCTCGAGTTCTTCCCGATGTTGGGCCGCCAGAAGGGCAAGCCGGCTCTCGGCGATCTGACGCAGGCGTGCCACGCCGCCGTTGAGCATCTGGAGGAGGCTCTCGGACCTTTCCTGGATGAGCTGGCGATACCGCGCGCCGGTCTCGAGCATCTGGCGCCGCAACTCGTCGCTCGCGTCGCGGAGCCGGGCCGAGTCCTGTCTCTCGTTCTCCAGCATGGCCTGGAGCTCGACGGCATCCTGCGCCAGCCGTGCCTGGGCGGATTCCGCCGAGGCGCGCGCTGACTCGACGGACGCAACCGCGGTGCGAAGCCGGGACGCCTCGTCCGTGAGCGCCCCGAGCCGGGCTTGGTCGGTCTGCCGGGCCTCCACCAGTTCCGCGTGGCTGACCCGCAGCTGCTCCAGGGCGGCGGCCAGTTCCTGGCCCGCGGCCGTGAGCTGCTGCAGTGACTCCTGTCCCCGCTGCGCTCGGCGCGCTCGGCGCGCAGGTCGTCCGCCAGCCGAGCCTCGACAAGTCGCGCGTCGCGCAGCTTCTCCTCCAGCGCGTCCCTGTCGGTCTCCGCCAGTATCCGCCCCTTTTCTATCTCCGCCTTGAGGTTCTCGAGCCGGGCAAGTTCCGACCCGGCTTGCTCCAGTTTCAAGGAGAGGTCAAACCCTCTGGCCTTGGTAGCCTGAAGCTCGCCCTCGAGGCTTGCCTGCCGTCGTTCGTGCTCCAGGCGCTCCTCCTCTCGGAGCCTGTCCGCTTCACGGAGCCGATGGTCCATGCCGCCGCGGGCATCCTCGGCCAGGCCGAGTGCCGCGCGCACGCTGTCGATCTCGCACCGCTGCGACTCAACCTGCAACGTTCTCTCCGCGAGCGCCTCGGAAACCGCCTTGAGGTTCTCATCATGCTCCCGGGCCACCTCTTCCGCGGCCGCCCGCGCGCCGGAGAGCTCGCTGAGAACCGCACACTTGGCCTGCTCCGCGGCTTCGAGCGAGGCGGTAAGTGCCGCGATCTGGGACTGCAGGTCCCGCAACCCCTGCTCGAGTTCACTGCGCACCAGTGTCGACGCGCTGCGCTCGGAGGCCAGCTGAGCGACGGCCGACTCGTGGGCCGAGCGTGCTGCGCTCAACGCGGTCTCGAGCCCTGCCCGACCGTCGAGCGCTTCCTGCAACCCCCGCTCCAGTTGGCGCCGCGCCGACTCCCACCCGGTCCGCTCGGTTTCGAAACGGCTTGCTGCGCTCTGCGCATCGGCCAGCAGCCGGTCGACCGCCGCTCGCGCATCGATCGCCTCCTGGAGACTCGCCTCCAGCTTCTGACGCGTGGCCGCCCACTGGGCCTTTTCCCACTCGGCCTGTTCGGCCGCGGCACGCCGTGCCGCGTGCTCGTCGTCCAGGGCGCTTTCGAGGGCCGCCCGCGCCTCGCCGAGCTGCTCCAGCTGGCTTTCAAGCTGCCGGCGCGCCTCGGTCCAGAGTGCACCTTCCGAATCCAGGCGGGCCGAAAGCTCCTGCTGTGCCGCCTGGGAGGCAGACAAGGCAGACTCGGCCATGGCGCGAGCCTCCGCCAGATCCCGCAATTCCTCCTCCCGCAGCCGGCGTTGCGCGAGCTCCGCCTCCACCTTGCCCGCCAGGTCCTGCTGAACGGCGGACGCGGCCGCGAGCGCCGACTCGGCATCCGCTCGGGCTTCCGAAACACTTCGCAGCTGGGCTTCGAGTTGCCGCCGCACCTCGAGATGCTGCGCGCTTTCCGCTTCGATCCGGCCGACGAGCTCCCGCCGGACAGCAGACGCCTCGTCCACCGCAGCTTGCGCCGCAGATCGTTCTTCCGTCGCCGTCCGCAGCTGCTCTTCCAGTCCCCGCCGCGATTCCGCCCACTGCACGCGCTCCGAGTCCATCCGGGCCGACATCTCCTGCAAGTCGGTCCGCACCGCCAGGAGCGCCGACTCGGTATCCCGCCGCGCATCGACAGCCGCCTGCAGCTGCTCCTCGAGCTGCTGCCGCGTCGAGACCCACCCCGCACGCTCCATTTCCAGCTGGCTCGAGGCCTCCTGACGCGCCGCCTGCGCTTCCGTCAAGAGGGCTTCCGCAGCGGCATTCACTTCGCGCTCGAACTGCTGCCGCGACGCCGCCCATTCCGCGTGCTCCGCTTCCATTCGGCTCGCCAGTTCCTGCTCTGCCGACTTCGCCTCCGCAAGGGCGGATTCCGCCGCAGCACGCGCCGCCGCCGCCGCCTTCGCCTCGTCCTCGAGGCCCTGCCGTGAGGCTGCCCATTCGGCCCGCTCCCTCTCCAGCCGGCTCGCCCACTCCTGCTCTGCCGCCTTCGCCTCCGTAAGGGCGGACTCCGCCGCAGTACGCGCCGCCACCGCCGCCTTCGCCTCGTCTTCGAGGCCCAGCCGCGAGGCTGTCCACTGCGCGCCTTCCGCCTCCAGCCGGCTTGTCAATTCCTGCAGCGCCGCCTGTGCCGCAGCCAGCGTCTGTTCCGCTATAGCCCGAGCCTCGGCCGAGGCTTGCGCCTCCCGCTCGGATTGCTCCCGCGACGCCGCCCACTCCGCGCGCTCCGCTGCCAGCCGGTTCACCACATCCTGCTGCGCCGCAGCCAAGGCGGATTCCGCGGCCGCGCGCGCTTCCGCCGCCGACTTCGCTTCGTCCTCGAGCCGCTGTCGCGCGGCCGTCCATTCGGCCCGTTCCGTCTCCAGCCGGCTCGCCGCTTCCTGCTGCGCCGCCTGCGCCGCCGCCAGGGCGGACTCCGCGGCCGTGCGCGCCTCCGCGGCCGACTTCGCCTCGTCCTCGAGCCGCTGTCGCGCGGCCGTCCATTCGGCCCGCTCCGCCTCCAGCCGGCTCGCCGCTTCCTGCTGCGCCGCCTGCGCCGCCGCCAGGGCGGACTCCGCGGCCGTGCGCGCCTCCGCGGCCGACTTCGCCTCGTCCTCGAGCCGCTGTCGCGCGGCCGTCCATTCGGCCCGCTCCGCCTCCAGCCGGCTCGCCGCTTCCTGCTGCACCGCCTGTGCCGCCGCCAGGGCGGACTCCGCGGCCGCGCGCGCCTCCGCCGCCGACTTCGCCTCGTCCTCGAGCCGCTGTCGCGCGGCCGTCCATTCGGCCCGTTCCGTCTCCAGCCGGCTCGCCGCTTCCTGCTGCGCCGCCTGCGCCGCCGCCAGGGCGGACTCCGCGGCCGTGCGCGCCTCCGCAGCCGACTTCGCCTCGTCCTCGAGCCGCTGTCGCGCGGCCGTCCATTCGGCCCGCTCCGCCTCCAGCCGGCTCGCCGCTTCCTGCTGCACCGCCTGTGCCGCCGCCAGGGCGGACTCCGCGGCCGTGCGCGCCTCCGCGGCCGACTTCGCCTCGTCCTCGAGCCGCTGTCGCGCGGCCGTCCATTCGGCCCGTTCCGTCTCCAGCCGGCTCGCCGCTTCCTGCTGTGCCGCCTGCGCCGCCGCCAGGGCGGACTCCGCGGCCGTGCGCGCCTCCGCAGCCGACTTCGCCTCGTCCTCGAGCCGCTGTCGCGCGGCCGTCCATTCGGCCCGCTCCGTCTCCAGCCGGCTCGCCGCTTCCTGCTGCGCCGCCTGCGCCGCCGCCAGGGCGGACTCCGCGGCCGTGCGCGCCTCCGCAGCCGACTTCGCCTCGTCCTCGAGCCGCTGTCGCGCGGCCGTCCATTCGGCCCGCTCCGCCTCCAGCCGGCTCGCCGCTTCCTGCTGCACCGCCTGTGCCGCCGCCAGGGCGGACTCCGCGGCCGTGCGCGCCTCCGCAGCCGACTTCGCCTCGTCCTCGAGCCGCTGTCGCGCGGCCGTCCATTCGGCCTCCAAACGGCTCGCCGCTTCCTGCTGCGCCGCCTGCGCCGCTGCGCCCGCTTCTACCGAGGCTTTCGCTTCGTCCTCGAACCGCTGTCGCGCAGCCGCCCACTCGGCGCGTTCCGTTTCCAGCCGGCTAATCAGCTCCTCCCGGGCCGTGCGCGCAGACTCGGCCGCCTCCTGTGCGGCCGCGCTCCCAAGCGATTGCTGTTCCAGTTGCTGCCGGACCGCGGTCCATTGCGTTCGCTCCGACTCGAACGCCGCGCGTTCTCTTTCCAGATCCAGAACTTTCTGCTCGGCAGCGCCGAGTCTCGCCTGCCAGTCCCGGCGTTCCTCGTCGAACTTCGCCGAGGATTGTGCTCCGGTCAACTGGGCAGCCTCGATGGCCTGGTCCAGGGTCCCGCACTGACTTTCCGCGGCCGCGACACGGGACTCGAGTTCGCGCAAGGTTCTTTCCCAGCGTTCGCGGTCCTGCGTCTGCTCGCTTCCGTTCGACCGCGTCGTTTCGAGCGAATGCTCCAAGGCGGCCCGCTGCTCTTCCGCCAGCTTCAGCCTCTTTTCCAGGTCCTGACGCGCACCGTCCCACTCGCCGCGCAGTCCCCTAATTTTCTCAATGATCCTCGCCTCTACCGATTGCTGGGCCCGGAGGCCGCGCTCCAGCTCCGCACACCGCTCTTCGGCGGCCCTGAGCTTTTCCTCCACTTCGCGGGTCCGCGCGTCGGCGTCGCGGCCGTTGGCGCCCTCGGTCCCGGAAGGAACAGCGTCGCTGATGACGGCGAGCATGAACGGCGCGCTGCCGGGATCGCGCTGAAACGGCACCCCGCGCAAATCCTGACGGCGCTCGACGCCATCGAATCCGGTCCAGTCCAGGTGAAACGATCCCGGGTGCCCGGCGCACACGGCCTTGAGAAACGGGTGGAACCTGGCCTGAGATTCCGCAGGCAACAGGGAGGCGAACTCCTTGCCCACGACCTGATCGAGACGCTGCGCCCCGACTTGCCCCAAGCCGGCCCAGTTCAGCGCCATGATGGTCCCGTCGGGAGCGACCATGACCACGCAGGCGGGCATCTGCTCGATGATGAGGCGCAGGCGGTCTTCGCCGCGCTGGCCGGGCGATTTGTCCTGAGTTCCCGTGAGACGCTGAAGCGAGCGCGTAAGCCGCTCGAGATACCCGCCGGACTTTACGAGTGATTCGTCGGCTCCGGCCTGGAGGTTCTGATCGGGAGTTTCGGCGTCGGCAAGCCCGGTCAGCACCACGATCACCGGGGCTGGCCCGGCGGTCCGGACCTTGCGCACGAGCTCGATCGAGTCCTGGCCGAGCGAAGCCTGGTCCAGCAGGAGGACGTCACTCGGCCCCAACCCTTCCAGCCGGGTCAAAGCAGCGTCCGTGGACGGGGAAACCGAGATCTGCATTTGCGGGAGCATGCGCGCGAGTTCGTGTTCGACGAAATCGCCGTCCCGCAAATCACGCGTCACGTACAGGATCTTCATAGTTGACCCAGGAGCAGGAGCCTTCCGGTTTTTACCAGTTGTTCAGCCCGAACATGTCCCTCAACTCGTCGCCGCCATTCGGGGCGCTGGCCGTCACCATTACCATTCGCTCGGGTTCGTCTGGAGCCGCCACGGGCTCCGTTTGGGGGGACGACTCGGCGGCCGGCTGCTGCGGCTCCGCGGGCGGCGGTGCATTCCCCGCAGCGGCGTTATCCTCGGTGAATTGCGCGTCTGCGAGAAGAAACTCCTCGTCGAACTGCATTGCCGTGTGGAACCGGATCGTGGAACTGCCCACGACGGCCGTTCGGGAATAGACGACCCGCCCTTTCAACATCAGGATCGCCTCGGCCGTGACGATGCGCAGGCAGATGGGAGACTTGGGCGCGAGTCTGGCATCCGTCTCGATGAGGGCTCCCCCGCGGGACACGTTGATCAGATTGGCCTCGGGGCCCGCCACGATTCGGACCGCCTTCAGGTGTGGTATCACCGAAGGGGGTCTGCGCGGGTGCACCCTCTGCTCAATCCCCGACTTGGCAAATTTGGAGTGTACCTGGTTCGGCCGCATTGTTTCCCCCACAGACTCTCTTTGCGCCAGCCGCCGGACGCGAACGAAACTCCACCCCCGGAGCCCGGGCTCCTAAACGGTATCGGCAGGTTTTGCCGCACGTTTAGAAGCATTTGCGCCCGAGGGAAGGGGCGGTGCCGAGCTCGAATCGGGCTCTTTATTAATATCACAGAAGCACAAGAGTGAGGCCGTGGCTGAAGCGATTCGGCAGTGCGCGGCTCGGGGAGCGGGGAAGCTCCGGGACGTCCGCCGCACTTCACATCGTGGCGGGACTGAACGGGATGGCGGGGAAGCGGGGGTGAGGTGGGGGTGGGCGGGGCGCCGTAACGACGCCCACGCCGTTACGACGGTTAGATTTTCACGACTCTTTGCGCCTTCAGCCCTTTGGGACCGTGCTCGACGTCAAATTCGATCCTATCGCCTTCGTTCAGGGACTTGAAACCCGTGGCCTCGATGGCCGAGTGGTGTACGAAGATGTCGTCGCCGGAATCACGGCTGACGAATCCGTAGCCCTTCTCACTGTTAAACCACTTCACTGTTCCTTGTTCTCTCATCTTTTCTCTTTCTGCTGATTTCCGCATGCGCGGGTGCTAATTGGGTCCTGCTGCCGCTCGGACCGCGATCGGCTGGTTAGCCCATAAACAAAAAACGCTGCGACCCCTCTCAGGAGTTGCAGCGCTTCTGGGCTACCGGCGGCACAAAACCCTGATACGACACACGAAAGTATACCGGAGAGAGGCCCGGCCTTCAAGAAAATGTCGCTGCCTCTCCTTCGCGGACGCCGCAGCCTCACACAGCCGGGCCGGTCAATGCCTTCCGGGGCCGACGGCCGCGCCGGCAGCCCCGCTCCCGTGCGTGGCGGCGCGCAGCCTGGGGACCAGGCGGACGCGGTATTCGGTGGACTTCTCGATCGCGCGGCGCGAATACAGCAGCGGAAAGTACTGCCCGGTCAGCCAGAGGGGGGCCAGGTCGCGGTAATGGGGATTGACCGGGTCGCCGGACTGGCCCGGATAGTTGACGGCACGCGAATTGTCCCAGTTGCCGACGTCGACCACGATCCTAAACGAAGGTCCGTTTGTCTGGCGGAAATCCTCGGGGCGGTACAGGGACTGGTTCGGGGTGCTCTCGCTGCCGTCCTTGGCAAACGGTCCGACATCGATCGATGTCCTCAGGCTCTCCTCGACGGCTCCGGAAAACGGATGCTCGCTTCGGTTGTAGTGCAAGCGGCCCCACTGCCACCTCGAGGCTTCGCTGCCCTGAAGACCGGCCAACTCGGCGTAAGCGGCGGACAGCGTCGACAGCAGCAGCGCGTCGCGGCGCTCCCCGGCCCCCTCCCCGAAAAGCTCCGCAGGGTTCTCGAGAGCATCCAGCATCACGCGCAGGTCGGTGGCAGCGACGGCCTCCGCCGCAGCGCCCGGGAGGACGGCGGACCGGAACCCGGGACGCAGATGGCGCGATAGCCACACCTCGAACAACGCGGCCGCGGCCGACTCGCGGTTGAGCCGGAAGTCCCAAGCCCGGAGGAGGGCCAGCGCCTCCACGGCCTGCGCGCCCGCGGATTTCAGCCCGGCGAGCAGGGTGACGAGCCTGCGCGCCGGGATCGAGAGGACGTCGTTCTGCAGGCGCTCGGAATCCTCGAGGGAGATCGCCGGGAGGGCGCCGAACACCTCCGCGATCCGCATGAAGCGCGACGGGTTGGTCCATTCGAAGCCGAGCTTGCGTTCGCGATAGGGGTAGTCCGGCGGCAGGTTCATCTGGTTGGCCGTGGCAAACCAGCCCTGCGGGGGGTTGCAGGCACCGGGCAGGTCGTCCCCTTTCCAGAAACCGCCCCACTCGTACCTGCCGTCTCCCGGGACGGGCAGCAGCCCGTCCCAGTTCGGCCTGATGGGCGCCATACCCCGGGGCAGCCAGCCAATGTTCCCCTTGGCGTCAGCGTAGACGTGATTGACCGTAGGTGCTCCCCAGCGGGTCAGCGCCGCCTTGAATTCCGTGAAATTGCGGGCGCGCATCGACTCGATGCTGCAGAGGTATGGCGACATCCCCGGCTCGAACCAGCACGAACGCAACGCAAAAGCGCGTCCCTGCTGCCGGTCCATGTAAATGACGGGACCGTGACGCGTGAAAGCCAGCTCGACCGGGACCGGGGAGCCGCGGCGGACCGCGATAGACTCGCGCACCGTACGGAACGATTCCCACCCCCCTCCGTACCTGTACTGCTGCGTGTTCCCGGGATTGAGCTCGTAGACGTACAGATCTTCCTGGTCGATGGGGAAAATCGTCAGCCCGAACGCGATGGTGCCGTTGTGGCCAATGTGGATGCCGGGGAGCGCGGGTTCCCCCGCGCCGATGACGTCCAGGCCCGGGGCGGACAGGTGGGCAATATAGCGCAGGCTGGGAGTCGAGTAGGCCCGGTGCGGGTCGTTCGCCATGATGGCCCGGCCCGTCGCGCTCTTCGCCGGCGCCACCACCCAGTTGTTGCTCCCTTCCAGGATTTCCTCTTCCGCGCCGCCAGCCGCAGGGAGGGCCATCCCCACGGAGCCCGCCAGGAGAGCCCGCGTCAAACGCACCGGTTCCGTGGCCAGCTGGAAATCCGCCGTGACCTGACGCGGTAAGCAGAGGTCCAGCCGCTCGGGGGCCAGCGTTTCCCAGGGGGGCTGCAACCCGGAGCGGATCCGGTCGGGCGCCAGGCCGGCCGCGCACGCGGTGCGCGCACGCGCGACCTCCGACAACAGGTTGCGGGTCAACCCATGGCTGCGAATCCGCACCACGTCGCCGGGCTCCCACCGCGCCGGCGCGTAGCCGAAGGTTTTGAACTCCCAGGGGAGCTGCTCCGGGTGTTCGGCGAGCTGGTCGATGAAGGCGTTTATCCCTTCCGTGAACGCCTCCACCGTCTGCCGGACTCGCCGCGCGTGCCCCGGCGCGTACGCCTCCCATTCGGCAGCGAGTGCCCCGCGGTACAGGAAGAGGCGGGCGGCCCGATCCTGCTCGATGAATGCCGGGCCGAATGCCTCGCTGAGCCTGCCCAGGCCCCGCCGGCGCCAGAGGTCGAGCTGAAAGAGCCTGTCGCACGCCGCGTTGAAGCCCTGCGCGAAGAAGAGATCGTGCTCGTTCCGGGCGAAGATATGCGGGACACCCCAACGGTCCACCAGGATCTCCACCGGCTTTTGAAGACCGTGCAGACCGACAACACCAGGAGCCTCCGCTGCCAAGGCCACTCCGCAGCCGGCCGCCAACCCCGCCAACACCACCACCGCAAGAGCAAAGCGTCGCCGCATGGCACGACCTTTCAGGAAAGCCGCGAGCATTCGAGGCTCCTGGAGCTCCGGAAGCGAGTCAAACGGCTCACCTCGGAAGCCCAAGGTCCTCGAATTGTCTCAGCAGGTCCGGCCGAGGCGCGAGCGCTTCAGCCTGCGCCATGGTAGTACAGGTCGGCCGGAACCACAGTGGGTTCGGGGATGGGAGGTTTTAGCTTGCCCCGGGCCGACGGAAGCCCTATACAATGACCGCTCCACTTCGGCGAGGCGAATCATGGGCGGTCTTTTTGCCGTCGCGTCCGGCGACGACTGCGTTGCGGATCTCTTCTACGGGACGGATTACCACTCCCACCTCGGCACGCGGCGCGGCGGGCTGGCCGTGATCAAGGGCGGTCACATACACCGCTATATCCATGACATCAGCAACGCCCAGTTCCGCTCGAAGTTCGAGGAGGACGTCCGCAAGCTACACGGCAACAGCGGCATCGGCGTCATCAGCGACTACGACGACCAGCCTGTGATTATCCGCTCGCACCTGGGGACCTACGCGATCGTCACGGTGGGGATCGTGACGAACGCGGCCAAGCTCGCGGACGTCGCGTACAGAGGGCGCGCCCACTTCGCCGAGATGGGCGGGGGCGAGGTGAACCAGACCGAGCTGGTGGCGACCGTTATAAACCAAGAGGCCTCCTTCGAAGAGGGGCTGCGGAGCGCGGTCGGAGCCATCGAGGGCTCGTGCTCGATCGTGCTGCTCACCGAGCGCGGCATCTACGCTGCGCGCGACCGGCTTGGCAGGACCCCGGTCGTCATCGGGCGAAAGGAAGGCTCCTACGCGGCGACGATGGAGACGTGCGCGTTCCCGAACCTCGGGTTCGAGATCGAACGCTACCTCGGCCCGGGCGAGGTGGTCCGCTTCACCGAAGGCCACCTAGAACAGTGCAGCAAGCCGGGGGACCGGCTGCAGATCTGCGCCTTTCTCTGGGTCTATTACGGGTATCCCGCATCCTCCTACGAAGGCATCAACGTCGAGGCGACCCGCTACCGATGCGGGGCGGCGCTGGCGCGCAACGACCTGGTCCAGGTCGATTGCGTGGCGGGCATCCCGGACTCCGGGGTCGCCCACGCGATCGGGTACGCCAACACAGCCCGGATCCCTTACACCCGCCCCTATGTGAAGTACACGCCCACATGGCCCCGCAGCTTCATGCCCACCGACCAGAGGGTCCGGACGCTCGTCGCCCGCATGAAGCTCATCCCCATCCGGGAGCTCATCGAGGGGAAGCGCATCCTGTTCGCGGACGACTCGATCGTCCGCGGGACGCAGCTCTCGGACACCATACGCCGGCTCTACGATTCCGGCGCCCGGGAGATCCACATGCGCCCCGCCTGCCCGCCCCTGGTGTTCGGCTGCAAGTTCCTGAACTTCTCGCGTTCGCGCTCGGCGCTGGACCTCGTCGGGCGGACGGCGATCAAGGAACTGGAAGGAAAGGACGACGCGCACCTGGCCGAATACTCGGACCCCGGCAGCCCAAGGCACTGCGCCATGGTCGACCTCATCCGGGCGCGGCTCCACCTCTCCACCCTGCAGTACCAGAAGCTGCCGGATCTCGTCGAGGCGATCGGACTGCCGAAGGAGCGGCTCTGCACCTACTGCTGGGATGGCGCCGAGTAGCCCTCGACGCTACCGGGCGGGCGCCGAACCGACTACAGACGCCGCTTCCAGCCGCGCCACCACCCTGTCGGACACCGCCGGGACGCCCTTGACCTCGATCCCGGCCACCCGCATGGTGCCAGCGGCTGCGAGGGTTCCTGGCACCGCGACGACCTCGGTGCGCAGCGCCTCACCATTTGCGGACTGGTACGTGAGCCGAACCCGTATCCCCTGGTACGCCACCGTCGCCGTGCTGGTCAGGGTGAAGGCGTGAATGGCCGTGCGGGAACCCTGGACGTACTTCCATGATTCACTCCCGATCCGTATGTAACGCTCCGGGTAGTCGCGGTAGTACTCCCGCACCTGGACCAGGGGATCCTTTTTCTTCAGAAACTGCGCCTGGTCGACGCGCCCGAGCGGGCGCACCCACATCGCGGCCTTGTAACCCACCACGACGAGGGCGCAGACGAGCAGCGCCGCTTCGGTGATCAGCAGCCACCGCGGGGATTTCACGATCATCGCACCTCCCGGACCGTCGCGGCCGGAAAAGCCCGCCGGCAGCCTGTTGGAACCCAGGAGCCGGCCGCGACGTCTAATGATAGAGTAAAGCGCGGTTGGAACCCTGCGCATTTCTCCCCAAGGGGGTCGCCATGCCCAAGAGAACGTTCGCGCCGTGGCAGCATCCGATCCTTCTCGCCCCGATGCTCCTGTTCTGCCTTCCGCTCGCCTGCACCCGGCCGCAGGCCCGTGTGCCGGCCCCCGACACACGGGCGGCACGGGAGGAACTCGCCCGGGGAGACACCTACTTCGCGGTCCATCACCTCGCCGGCTGGCGGCAAGCCGAGGAGGCATACGCCAAGGCGTACGCGCTTACGCCGTCCGATGAGGCCCGAGACAAGCTGCTGCTCTCCCGGTTCCTCATCATGACCCGGCAGATCGACGAAGACATCGTTTCGCCTGACGTCGACAAAACGGTGACCGCACTCTGCACGCTGCCCAGCACCTCCCGCGCCGCCTGCCTGTGCGACCTGGCCCGGCAGTACCGCGACGGGTACGGCGCGACCTCCTTCAAGGCCCGCCCCGAACCGAAGGTCCAGCCGGCGCCTGCCGTCTTCAACTTCGACGGCGGCGTCCTGGACGCCTACCTCCTCGAACTCCACCGCCGCACCTACGGGCTTGAACTGCCCCAGGACGAGGCGGCCCGGCTCTGGGAGATCCACAACAACTCCCCTCTCTTCATCTACCTGAACATGGGACGCAAGACGACCGCCAGGGTCGCCGCGCTGGAGAGCGCCTTTCCGGACTTCGCGGAGCTGTTCGCGTTCGCCGCCGAGGACCTCTTCCAGAAGTCGCGCTTCAGCGGCGCGCGCCGCTACTTCGAACGCGCCCGCCAGCTCGTCCCGGACTACACGCGCGCCCAGAACGGCATGGGCAACATTTATTTCTACGCGCTCGAGGACTGGGAAAAAGCCCTCGGGCAGTACCAGGCCACCCTCGCCCGCGACCCGGGCAACACCGCGGCCCTGTTCGGCACCGGCGCCTGCCTGCACCACCTCGGCAGGCACGCCGAGTCCAATGAGGCGATGGCCCGGGCGCTGCACAGCGACGTGACCCGCCGCGGGCGCTCCGGCGCCGAGAGCATCGGCTATTACCAGGTGGAGTGCAACTACTACCTGGCGTCGAACCACTCCAGCCTCGGCGCCCCTGAAAAAGCGCGCGAATTCATCGACAGGGCCAAGGCCCTGACACGCTACGCCGAACACGTCGCCTACCTCTCGGGCGTGCTCTATTTCGACGCCGGCCGGAAAGACGAGGCCCGGGGGGAATTCGAGCTCCTCGTGCGCAGGGGGACCACGTTCTGCAACACGCGCTACTATCTCGGGCGCCTCTACTACGAGGCCGGGGACCCGAGCGCCTTCGATCACTTCCTCGGGGCCTCCTCCTGCATGCAGGGGACCATCGCCGGGATGGAGAAACAGATCAAGTCCCTGCCGGGGCTCGACGTGGAACCCGACGAGCGCGTCGTGTTCCAGGGGAGACTCGAAAAGAAGCTGCTCAATTACCGCATGGAATCCGCCAAGCTGATCGACACCATGGTCCGAGTTACGACCGGGTCGGACAACCCGAAGAAGAGCTTCTACGCGGACCTGATGACGGAAGTCCTGGCCGCATCCGGCCGTCGCTCGAACCGCGGCCGTAGCACTGACGCCCACAATGCGCAAAACGTGGGTCGGGCTTCAGCCCGGAGTCTGCGATCTGATCGACGCGGCGACGGCCTGTCGCGCAGACTGCGTCCGGGCATTCAGCGGACCGACGCGATCCGTGGATCGCGGATCAACGCTGGCAGCCTCTGAAGCCCGACGCGGCTTTCAGTGACGCACGTGCAGGGATCGTCTAGGATCGAGCCCGTCTCCCTGGAGGATGGCGACGCCGAGTGGCGGACCGACCCGAGCAACCCGACCGACGTGAGTTCATCGTAACGACGGCGCTGGTGCCGGACATGGTGCGGCGCCTGGCCGGCACACACGCCGCGCCGCAAGTCCTGCCCTGGTACCGGCGCACGTACCGCTGGGGCCAGACCAACATCACCGAACAGGACCCCGCGGCGTACGACATCGAGTGGTGGCGCGGCTACTGGCGGCGCACGCGGGTGCAGGGGGTCATCGTCAACGCCGGCGGCATCGTGGCCTATTACCCGAGCAAGTACCCGGCCCATCACCGCGCGGAACAACTGGGGGACCGTGATCTCTTCGGTGCGCTCGCCGAAGCCGCCCGCAAGGAGGGGCTGGTGCTCGTGGCCAGGATGGATTCCAACCGCGCCCACGATGTCCTGTACCGCCAACACCCGGACTGGTTCGCCGTCGACGCGCAGGGCAAGCCCTACCGCGCGGCCGACCTGTACGTCACCTGCGTCAACGGCCCCTACTACGGCGAGTACCTCCCGCAGATCCTGCTCGAGATCATCGAGCGGTACCACCCGGACGGTTTCACCGACAACAGCTGGAGCGGCCTGGACCGAGACAGCATCTGCCACTGCGTCCACTGCGCGCGCCGCTTCAGGGATTGGGCCGGCGCGGGGCTGCCCGCCCGCAAGGACTGGCGGGACCCGGTCTATCGCCGGTGGATAGAGTGGAACACCCAGCGCCGTGTCGAACTGTGGGAGCTCAACAACCGCGTAACCCGCGGGGCGGGCGGCCCGGACTGTGTCTGGAGCGGCATGCTCAGCGGCGACCTCGCGTCCGAAGGGCGAAGGTTCCGCGATTTAAAGGCGCTCTGCGAGCGCGCGGAGATCGTCTTCTTCGACGACCAGGGGCGGAGCAACGCGTCCGGGTTCCAGGGCAACGGCGACCTCGGCAAGAGGATGCATGGCCTGCTGGGCTGGGACAAACTCGTCCCCGAGAGCATGGCCATGTACCAGAGGGCCCCGACTTTTCGCAAGGCTGCGGGCCCGGAGCACGAGGCGCGCCTCTGGATGCTGGAAGGGATCGCGGGCGGGATCCAGCCCTGGTGGCACCACGTGGGCGCGTTGCAGGAAGACCTGCGCCAGTTCCGGACGGCCGAACCGGTTTTCCGCTGGCACGAGAAAAACGAGCGCTACCTCGTCAACCGACGGCCTGTCGCGACCGTCGGGGTGGCGTGGTCCCAGCGCAACGTCGACTTCTTCGGGGGCGACGAGCCGGAAGGCCGCGTCCTCCTGCCGTATCGCGGCATGTCTCAGGCCTTGGTGAGGGCCCGGATCCCGTACCTGCCCGTGCACATGGATCACTTCGAAAGGGACGTGGAGGGCCTGGCGTTGGTCGTGCTCCCCAACCTCGCGGTCATGACCGAGCGCCACGCCGAGGCGCTGCGCCGGTTCGTCGCCCGCGGCGGCGGCCTGCTCGCCACCGGCGACTCCAGCCTCTGGCTGGAGTCCGGGGAGCGCCGCGAGGACTTCGCGCTGGCCGACGTTTTTGGCGCCCACGCGACGGCGGAGCGGCTGGGGCCGGCGACCGGCACGGCCCCGGACCACAGCTACCTGCGTCTCCTGCCGGACATGGACGCGACCGGCCGCGGGCCGCGCCGCCCCGAAGGGGCGTCCCCGCAAGGCGCGCGCCATCCCGTGTTGCGCGGCTTCGAGGAGACCAACCTCATCCCCTTCGGGGGAGTCTTGCGGAAAGTGGCGGCGGCAGGCGACACGACGGCCCCGCTCACCTACGTCCCCGACTTCCCGGCCTACCCGCCGGAAACGTCCTGGATGCGTGAGCCGCGCACTTCCATCCCCGGGCTCCTCGTGCGCAGCGTGCCCGGGGGAGGGCGCGTCGCTTACCTCGCCGCCGACATCGACGCCCGCTTCGCCCGCGAAAACCTGCCCGACCACTTCCGCCTGCTGTCGAACGTCGTGCGCTGGGCGGCCTCGGACAACCTGCCGCTGCGGGTGACCGGGCCCGGATTCGTCGACTGCCACCTGTACGCCCGGCCCGGAGGGTTCGTGCTGCACCTGATCAACCTCACGAATGCGGCGGCTTGGCGGGCGCCCGTCGACGAGCTCCTGCCCGTCGGGCCGCTCCAGGTGTCGGTCCGGCTCGGCCAGGGTCCCGCGCCGCGCAGGGCCGTGTCGCTGGTGTCCGAGTCCTCCCGCGCACCGCGCCTCGAGCAGGGTTGGACTACGTTCGAGGTGGCGGAGGTGCGCGACCACGAAGTGATCGTCCTGGAGTGAGCCATGCAGGCAACGGCCCGCGAGCGCTCGAGGATCGTCGAGGAATGGCTGGACCGGCTCTACGTCGCCGCCGAGGGGGCGACGCTGCGGCGCGAGGAGCGCCAGAAGGCTGCTGAGGTGGCCGCGCTGCTCCTGGAAATCGAGCGCGCCGTCGCCGCCCTCGCCCGCCGCGCCCCCGTTCTGCTCGTGGACGCGGCGGCCGGCAAGAGCTATGTCGGGCTGCTCGCCGCCCGGCTGGTGCTCGAGCCGATGGGCCGGCGCGCCGCGATCGTCACCCTGGAGCGGGACCCGCGCCGCTGCGAACTCGGGCGCCGCGCCGCCGCCCGGCTCGCGAGCGCCATCCCGATCGAGTTCCGGGAAGCCGATGTGGCCGACGCCCGGGCCTGGCCCGAGGGACCGTCGCTGGTCACGGCGCTGCACGCCTGCGGACCCGCCGCGGACGCTGTCATCGAGCGGGCCGTCGCCAGCCGCGCCGGCACCCTGCTCCTCGTCCCCTGCTGCACCGGCCGGGCCGTCGAGGCGGCCGCGCGCGCCGAGCGCCGCGCGGACGCCGAGGGTATCCCCCGCCACGCCCCCGTGCGCCGCCGCTTCGTCCAGGCGTGGGTGGACGCCGAGAGGACCTGGCGCCTCGAGGCGGCCGGCTACCAGACCGAGGTCGTGGAGTTCGTCCCCCCCACCGTCACCCCGCACAACCTCCTGTGGCGCGCGCGCCGCGTCGGCGAACCCGTGCGCATGCGCGCCGCGCGCTCCACCCTCGAGAGGTGGCTGACACCGCCGACAAACTGATTGACAATTCGGCGGCCTTGCCTTATTTTCATAAAGTACAAACTAAATTAACCTTACTTTTTTAGTCGAGTGACGCCATGGACGATATCGATTTCAAGATACTGGACATCCTGCAGGAGCGGGGCCGCATCCGCCGGAACGAGCTGGCCGACGCCGTCGGCCTGTCGCTGCCGTCGGCGAGCGAGCGCCTGCGCAAGCTCGAGGAACAGGGGATCATCACGGGGTACCACGCCGACGTCGACTACCGAAGGCTCGGCAGGGACATCACCGCATTCGTCTTCGTGACCGTCGACTCGTCCAAGCATTACGCCCAGTTCATCGAGCACGCCACGGCGCTCGACGACGTCCTCGAGTGTCACGCGGTCACCGGCGAGGGAACGCACCTGCTCAAGGCCAGGACGGCCAACACGGCCTCGCTCGAAAAACTCCTCTCCAAGATCCAGGCCTGGAGCGGCGTCGTCAGCACCAGGACGCACCTGGTGCTCTCCACGCGCAAGGAAACCACCAGGATCCGGATGGAGCACAAGAAATGAGTGGAATCGACCGGGGCGACACCGCCTTCCTGCTGATCTCGTCGGCCTTGGTGCTGTTCATGACGCCGGGACTCGCATTCTTCTACGGCGGCATGGTCCGCAGCAAGAACGTCGTCAACACCATGATGATGAGCTTCACGGCCATGGCGGTCGTCACGGTCCAGTGGGTGCTGGTGGGCTACAGCCTGGCGTTCGGCCCCGCCGGCGGCTTCGCGGGCAAATTCGTCGGCGGCCTGCACTGGTTCGGGCTCGCCGGGGTCGGGCTGGAGGCCAACGCCGCCTACGCGCCGACGATCCCGCACCAGCTGTTCATGGTCTACCAGCTGATGTTCGCCATCATCACCCCGGCGTTGATCTCCGGCGCCATCGTCGAGCGGTTCCGCTTCCGCGCCTACGCCCTGTTCATCCTGCTGTGGTCCACGATTTCCTATGACCCGGTGGCGCACTGGGTCTGGGGGACCAACGGTTGGCTGCACGCGCTCGGGGCGCTCGACTTCGCAGGAGGGACCGTCGTGCACGTCAACGCCGGGGTGGCCGCGCTGGTGGCGACCCTGATGCTCGGGCCGCGCCTTAATTTCCCCCACCGCGTGACCCCGCCCCACAACGTGACCCTGGTGATGCTCGGCGCCGGCATGCTCTGGTTCGGCTGGTTCGGGTTCAACGCCGGCAGCGCACTCGCTTCGGGCGCGGCCGCCACCGTCGCCTTCGTCAACACCAACATCGCGGCGGGCGCCGCCATGCTCGGCTGGATGCTCGTCGAATCCTCGCTGAAGGCGAAACCGACAGCTGTCGGCGCCATCACGGGGGCGGTCGCCGGCCTCGTCGCCATCACGCCCGCCTGCGGGTTCGTGACCCCGCTGGGAGCCCTCGCCATCGGGCTCGGTGCCTCGGTGGTCTGCTACTGGGCCCTGAATCGGCGGATCAAGTGGAACCTCGATGACACGCTCGACGCGTTCTCCGTCCACGGGGTCGGAGGGGTCTTCGGGGCGCTCGCCACCGGCGTGTTCGCATCCAAGGCGGTCAACGGCGCCGGTGCCGACGGCCTGCTGTACGGCAATGCCAGGCTGGTCGGCATCCAGGCAGTCGCGGTCCTCACCACCGCGGCGTTCTCGGCCGCCGTCACCTGGGTCCTGATCAAGGTTCTCTCCGCGACCTCGGGCGTGCGCAGCACCGAAGAACACGAATACGAAGGGCTCGACGTCGTCGAACACGGCGAACGCGCCTACCACGAGATCGCCTGACCCGAAGGCGCGCCGGCCCCTTCGTCCCACCTCACACCAGCGCGGGATGAGGCTGTCCCAACCCGTTCGGGCGCGGCAGGTGCCGGTCGCGATCGCAGGGCGGGGCCGCGCGCTCTGGCAGCGGGTCGTCCGGCCACGCTTCGGACCACCGTCTCCGGTCTTCGTCGTCGGCGTAGTACTTCAACCAGAGTTGGACGTCCTCGTCCCGGCCGCCAGCCGCCAGGTCGCAGAAACAATCGTAGTCGGGTTCGTCGGGCAGGATCACCACCGGATCGCGCAGCACCTCGTACCAGAGCCGGCCGTACAGCTCGCGGTCGCTCAGGTGGTTGGTGTTTCTCAGATAGGCCCCGAGCAACGCCAGACGCTGCAGCACCTCCCAGAGCTTCACGTGCAGCTGTGCGTCGTCCAGCCGGTCGGGTTCGGGCAGGTCCATCCCCTGCCTGGACAACTCGTCGATGAGGACGACCGGAGCCGTCTGTTCGTACCTCACGACGTGCTCGAGGAATCGCTCCTGCACGGCCAGCGGACAGTGTTCGGAAAAACCCATCGGCACCGGGCCGCCGGCAATCTCCTCCAGCTGCTTCTTCAGTTCGCGGATGCGGCGCCGGTGGGCTTCTGTCGCGTCACGAACGCCGCGTGCCGTCTTGCTCATACGGTATCCTCCTGACCCGCTCTAACCCCTTTCCCCGGGATTGGTCCAACAAATCGCTCCGCGGGGCGCCAGTATTCGCTTCCTTCCCCCGCCCGGACGAAGCAGAATCGGGGAGGAGCGGAAACGCTCGCCAGCCAGGAGGCAGGGGATGAACCGCCGGTCTTTCGTGCAGCAGTGTGCGTTTCTGGGCATCGCGGCGGGCGCAGCCGGATCGGCCCGCGAGGAAACGACGGCCGGGGTGCGCCGGCTTTCGAGCAACAGGAACTTCGTCTCCTATAATGCCGGGATGATTCCAGCCTACACCGTCAAACCGGGGGAGGTGGTGCTCGTCGAATGCCTGCACGGACTGCCCGGGCTCGTGACCCGCGACGGCAATTTCCTCAAGGCCGGGGCGGGCGACAGGATAAACCCGGGGACGGGACCCATCTCCGTCGAAGGGATCGAAGCCGGTGACGCGCTGGCCATTGAGCTGCTGGACATCCGGGTCGCCGACTGGGGATACAGCGCCAACAGGATCTTCGATCTCGCCGGCGGCTACGCGACGTTCGACCGGCGGCTGAAGATACCGCTGCAGCCCATGATCGGCCAGATCGGCATAGCCCCGGCCCGGGGGGTTATGGACTCGCGTGCGCCGGCCGACACGGGCGGCAACATGGACTGCAAGGAGGTGCGAGCCGGCAGCACGCTCGTCTTCACCGCGCAGGTCCGGGGAGGACTCGTCGGCATCGGCGATCCGCATGCGCTCCAGGGCGACGGCGAAATCAGCGGGCAGGGGATCGAGTGCGCCGCCGAGGTGCTCGTGCGCTTTGCCAGGCTCCCCGCCCGCCTCTCGGAGCGCCCGGTGATCCTGCGGCCCGAATGGGTGGCGACCGTGGGAGCCCACAAGGATCTGGCCGAGGCAGCCTGGCAGGCCACCGACGACATGGTAAAACTCCTCGCCGCCAAAACCGGGAGGGAGGAGAAGGACGCGCGCATGCTGGTCAACCTGGTCGGCAACCTGCGGGTCAACCAGATCGTCGACCCCACCAAGGGAGCGCGCATGGAAGTCCCCGGCTGGGCCTTCGGCCTCTCCGGATGACTTCTTGTCTGCAGCCGAGGGGATCCGGCCCGCAGTCGGCCCCGTGGCCCGACGCGGCCCCAGGGACGGCGTGGAGTGGCGCGATTCGATGAGGCGCCGAGGCGCCGCACTCCATGCCGGGCGCCGAGGCACCGGGGGTTTCGGCCGTAGTACGTGAGTGGAAAGCGGCGCCGAGGCGCCGCACTCCAGTTACATCTCTACCCAGGCGTTGCCGAGGGAGTTGCTCTCCACCGCCTTGGTGATGAAGTAGATCCCCATGCGCCCGTCCTCGACGTTGGCGTACTTCGACCCGTCGCTCGCGCACGGCCGCCCCTCCAGGTACGCGCGGACGTCCGCCTCGAAACAGCGGTGCAGGCGCGCAAAGGCGTCGTGAAACGCCTCGGGATGCCCGGCGGGTATCGTCACCTCCTGAAGCAGATCCTGCGGCACGTCCCCGAGGAATCCGTCGTTCGGCTGCACGGCGCCGCGCCAGTACACGAGGTCGGGTTTGCCCGGCACGTTGATCACCAGCTTTTCCGGTTCTTCCTGGGACCAGCGCAGCGACCCGCGGGTGCCGCACACAAGCAGGCCGAGTTCGTTTTTGTGCCCGATGCAGATCTGGCTGGCACGCACGAGAGCGCGCGCGCCGTTGTCGAGTTCGGCGTAGACGGTGAAGTGATCATCCAGCTTGCGGTTGGCCACGAAGATCTCCAGGTGGCCGCTGAGCCGGCGCACTTCGAGGCCGGTCACGAAGCGCAGCTGCATGAGCGCGTGGGTGCCGATGTCGCCGCCGCAGCCGCTCGCCCCCGCGCGCTTGGGATCGACGCGCCACTCGGCCTGCATGCTCCCCTGGTCCTCGACCCTCTCCGAGAGCCAGCCCTGGATGTAGTAGGCGTCGACCCAACGCACGTCCCCGAGGAGGCCCGAACGGACGATGTGGCGCGCCAACCTGCTCGACCAGTGCCCGAGATAGGTGTGGGCGACGCAGAAGGGGATGCGTTTTTCCTTCACGAGCCGGACCAACTCGTCCGACTCCCCGAGCGTCACCGTCAGCGGTTTCTCGCAGAACACCGGAATGCCGGCGTTGACGAGCTTCACCGCGGGATCGAAGTGGACGTGGTTGGGGGTGACAATCAGGGCGTAGTCGATGCGCTCCCCGACCGCTTTTCGGGCCTCGGCAGCGATCATTTCGTCGTAGCTGGTGTAGCCGCGGATCGGATAAGGCCAGTTCTCCGCCTCCCTCAGCGCAACCGCCGGGTCCGGGTGCAACGCCGCCGCCACCACCCTGCGGGTACCGTCCATGTGGATCGCGCGCTGGTGCGGCTGGACGATGAAGGCGCCGCCGCCGCCCCCCACCAGTCCGACGTTTAACGGTCTCTGAGACATAGCGAACCTCGTTCAGGAACGTGATTACTCCAGGGGGCAAGAGCGCGCCCCGACAGTTTTCCTTCATGCTGCCCGTCTATTTGATCTATTATCGCACCCATTTGTAAAGAGCGGTTTTGCGGAATCCGCCGCTATCCCGGGAGACCCCCATGTGGAACCTGAAGCGCGCGTGCAGTTTGCACTTCTGGCGGTTTGCCGGCCTGCTGCTCCTCTGCCGGGCGGCGGCCGGCGCCGAACTGACCGCCCTGCCGGAGACCCTCCGCCCGGACCCGTTCGGCGGCGTCGTGGCGGCGGACCGGACCGCCGGAGAGCCCGCGACCGATCCCCGCCGCCCCTTTGCCCTGACGGGCGCGCGCGCCGGCTACGTGTCTTTTCACCTCGTGGTCAAGCTTCCGCAGGGCGGCGACTACCGGATCGGCGTCGCCTTCGACGACAAGAGCGGGAAACTGCAGGCCGACCTGTTCCGCGAGTGGTTCCACCGGCCCGGTCCCGGCCCCGACTACTACCCCGACGCGCTGATCCCGGTGCCCATCCCTTTCGGGTCGCGGCTGCCCGACCCGGAAAACCGGATCGAGAGGCAGACGGCCCAGGCATTCTGGGTCGATGTGTGGATTGCACCGGACGCGCTACCGGGGACCTACCGCGGCCGCGCCCTGCTCGAATCCGGCCGCGAGCACCGCACCCTGGCACTCGCCCTGACGGTCGTCGCCGCTGCCGTCCCCGCGGGCGACGCGGTCGTCGTGGATCACAATTCCTATGGCAGCGGCTGGCTCGCCCGCCAGTATCCCGGGACGCGCGTGCCCAGCGACGCGTCGCTCGAGCTCACGCACCTGCACCACCGGATCTTCTACGAGCACCGCGGCATCTACCACCAACTCGGTTACGGGCACGGCGGCAAGGTGATCCAAGAGTTCGCCCCGGTGCTGACCGGAGCCGGGCGTCACAAGCGGGTTGCCGACTGGAGCCTGTACGACCGGCACTACGGCCCGCTCCTGGACGGGTCCGCGTTCTCCGGCTCGCGCCGCGGTGCGCGCCCGATCCCATTCGTCTACCTCCCCATCAACCCGGAGTGGCCCGCCTCGTTCCTCTGGTGGGGTGAGCCCGGGTACGAGGCCGAGTTCGCCGCCGTCGTGCGCGACATGGAGCGACATTTCCGCGAGAAGGGCTGGACCCGCACGCGCTTCGAAATGTTCTTCAACCACAAGAAACGGTACAAGGCGTTCCCCTGGGACGGCGACGAGACCCGCTTCCCCGAAGACGACGCATACTTCCGTGAATACGGGCGCATGCTCAAAGCGGCGCTGCCACCGGGCACCGCCGTCCAGTTCGTTTTCCGGACCGATGCGAGCTGGGACATGGAGCGGCAGTTTAAGGATCTCGCCGGCGTGATCAACATGTGGGTCTGCGGCTCGGGCATGTTTTCGTGGTACCCGCAGGCGGTGCCGTTGCTGAAGGGGCGCGGGGACGTCGTCTGGATATACGGCGGCCCCCCCGCCATGCAGAAGACCGCGTCGGCCGTGACCGAGTATCCGTTCCGCGCCTGGATGCTGGGCGTCGACGGCTGGGTGCACTGGCAGACGGTCGAACCGGGCGACGACCCGTGGTTTCACTCCGACGGCGGCGGGACGGCACTGGTCTACCCCGGGGCCCGTTTCGGCATCAACGGCCCGCTGGCCAGCGTCCGGTTGAAGATCCAGCGCAACTGCCTGCAGGACCTCGCCCTGCTGGACGCGCAGAAAACGATGCGGCCACCCGGGGAGCTGCGCGCGGAGGCCGCGCGTCGTTTCAACGGCACGACGCCGGCGCAATGGTGGACCCCGCGTCCCGCGCTGGCCGACACGCCCCCATACGGCTGGAACAACGCCGACATCGACGATGCGATCAGACAGGCCGCGGGCGAGCCACCCACCCTGGACGCCTCGGCGTGGCTCAACGTCCGGCGCTTCGTCCTGCAACTGGCGACGGAGGGAAAATGAGCTCTGCAAAGTTCGTCGTGATGGCGTCGGCGCTGCTCCTGTCCGGCCCGTGCTTCGGCCAAGCCCCGGCCCGGTCCCGCGCCAGCGTGGCCAGGGACCTGGACGAGGTCGCCCGGATCGCCTCGGTAATGATCGACGGCGACCGCTGCGGGCGCATCATGACCGCACGCGCACTCGAGAGCATCGCGCGCGTCGATCCGAGAGATCCGTGGGCGGCCAGCGACAATTTCGACGTCCACCACGAGCCGTACATCCAGACCAAGAAGACCCTGATCAGGCTGGGCCGGCTGCTGGACTACCCATGCGACGTCAACCTCTGGATGCCGCTGCCCGGGGAACGGGGGAAAATCCAGGTGCTGATCCGCAATGCCAACGAGTGGAGCCAGTTCTGGACATGGGGGAAACTGGTCCAGGACCTGCCACCGGAGATGAAACGGGTCCTCGAAGGCGGGGCGCGCGAAACGGTCACGGCCAGGCCGCCGTTCATCTCCGTCCTCGCTCCCGTCTACGACAGCCTCGGGGACGTCGTCGGGCTGGTAGAGGCCGTCAGCATTGACCCCGCGTCCGCCGCTCCGGAGGTCCACGCCCGCGCCCCAGTGGGTCCGGGCTTCAGCCCGGAGGCTGTTTGCGGTCGCTATGCAGGGCAGCTGGAACTCTATGGAGCGGATTTAAAGACGTCCGGGCTGAAGCCCGGACCCACTTGTTTTACGGGCAGGGCGGGCAGATCAACCGTTGGACAGCCACTTCAGCCCGGACCGAGGATGGGGACGGCGAAGGAACGGGCCAGCACCAGCGCGATGGCCCCGACCAGGCTGGGGCGCGCGGACAGCGTGGTCGGGACGATCCGGACCGGATCGAGGTAGAAGCGCGACGCAGTCTGCGCCAGCTCGCGCAGCATCGACCCGATACACCAGGTCCCAGGCCCGGGTGACCGCCCCGCCAAGGACGATCACTTCCGGGTTGAGCGAGTACATCACGGCCAGCAGCCCGCGCCCGAGATACGCGGCCGTCCGCTGAAGCGCCGCCACGGCCTCCGGCTCGCCTTTCAGGGCCCGCCCGACGATGTCGTCGATGGTTACTCCCGCCGCACGCCTGCCGCACGCCTCCCGGTAACGCCTGACGGTCGCGGGGTCCGCCGCAAACGCCTCCAGGCACCCGCGCGCGCCGCAGCTGCACAGCGGGCCGTCGGGGTGAAGCGAGATGTGGCCGAACTCCCCCGCCCCGTGCATGGCACCGTGATAGAGCTGGCCCCGGACGATAATGCCCGCGCCGATCCCCTCGCCCACGTCGATGAAGACGAGGTCGCGAGGGGGGCGCGGGTGTTTGCCGAACCAGATTTCGGCAAGCGCCGCCAGCCACGACCCGTTGTCGAAATAGAGCGGCACGTCGGCGTCCAGCGCCTCCCGCAACATCGCCCCGATGGGGACGTCCTCGCCCCAACCCAGCGCCTCGCCCGCCAGGATGCACCCCTGCTCCGGATCCACCAGCCCGATCAGGCTGACCCCGATGCCCGCGAATGTCTCGTCGGGGAAAGACCGCAGCAGCTTCCTGATCCCCCGCGCGATGCTCTTGGCCGCGTCGCGCGGGTCGGCATAGCTTCTCAGTTCCACCGACCGCAGGATCCGCCCCGTGAAGTCGCTGGCCGCCACCGTGCACCCGCTCGGCCGCAGGTCGACCCCGAGCGCCAGCGATTTCCGCGGGTGGATGTGGAGGAAGCGCCGCTTCCTGCCGCCCTGCGCAGAAGCCTCCGCCACCCCCTCCTCGTAAACGAGCTTCTCCCCCACGAGGCGGGAGACAATCCGGGACACCGTCCCCCCTTCGAGACCGGTCAGCTGCGCGATCTCGATCCGGGAAATGGGCTGCTTCTCGCGAATCACATTCAGCACCATGACCCCGTTGAGGTCGCGCAGGTACCTGTGGTCAGCCGGGCCAAGCTTCGCCAGATCCAGTTTGCGCACCGGGCTATCTCCAGGTTGACGGTTGATCGAATCTAACCCCTCACCTTCCGCCAAGTCAACCTTCAAGCGGGATTTGGAAGGGTCGCATCGGCATTGGGCGCCCAGGCGCCGGATATTCCGGCTGTAGGACAAGAATGAAAGCGGCGCCGATGCGCCGCACTCCAGATCTGCGCCACATTGGCCTTGACTTAGGCTCGGCGGCCGTGGATTACTTGCTGTTGGAAACTAACTCAGCCCGGGAGGATATGTGCGCACACCAGTCCTCAAGTGCTTTCGCGGTGCGACGGTGGCTCTGGGCTTGTGTCTTCTCCTGACGGCGGCGCGGCCGGGCGAGTACGGGCCGACGGAACTGTTTCTGCGGGGGTACACGCTCCTCCCCGCCCCGCAGAGCGTCCGGCTGGAGGCAGCCGACCTGCAGTTCGGCGCGCACTGGACGCTTCGGTCCGAGGTCCCGCCAAACCACATCGCCGTCCGCAGCCTGGCGCGGGACCTCGCCGAGTTCCACTCCATCGCGCTCAAGACGGCAGGGGCGCGCGACGAAAACGTCCTCCGGCTTGCCGTCGCGCCGGGCACGGTCAACGAGCGGGCTGTCGCCCGAAGTCGACGCCCAGGCGTACCGGTTGCGGGTCGCGCCGGGCAGAATCGAGGTCACGGGCAACACGGACGCGGGCTTGTTCTACGGCGTCCAGTCGCTGCTGCAGCTGCTCAAGAAATCGAGCGGCGGGCTCCTGCCTCCCGGCGGGCACCATCGAGGACTGGCCGGACGTGCCGCTACGCTTTCTTGCACTGGGACACCAAGCACCACCAGGACCGGATCGACACCCTGAAGCGCTACCTCGACTGGTCGGCGCGCTTCAAGATCAACCGGATCGGCTTCGAGCTCGAGGACAAGTTCGCCTACCCGTCGCACCCCGTCATCGGGGCCCCGGGCGCCTTCACGCCCGCCGAACTCCAGGAAATCGTCGACTACGGGCTGGAGCGCTTCATCGAGGTGGTGCCCCAGATCCAGTCTCCCGCCCACATGGCCTACGTCCTGAAGCATCCCGAGTTCGCGGACCTGAGGGCCGACGGCAACAACTACCAGGCGTGCCTGTGCGACGACCGCACGTACGCGCTGATCTTTTCGATGTACGACGACGTGATGAACGCCACCCGGGGCGTCCGCTCCTTCCACGTGTCCACCGACGAGGTCTACTTCGCGGGCATCTGCTCAAAGTGCACGGAGCCCTACACCCCGGAGAACCGGAGCCTGAAGTGGGTGCAGTTCGCGCAGAGGGCGCACGAGTTCCTCCAGGCCCGCGGCCGCACCATGCTCGCCTGGGTTGAGTACCCGGTATTGCCGCAGCACATCAGGCTGCTCCCTCAAGCCCTGATCAACGGGGTCATGCCGGGGGACCGGGAGCAGCTCGACGCCGAGAAGGAGCGCGGCATCCGCGACCTGATCTACACGTCGATGGAGGGGGAGGAACCGCTGTTCCCGAATTACCTGCCGCTGGAAGGGGTGCGTGAACCGGCGGAGGGGAGACTCGACGCGACGCGACGGGCGTTCGAGTCGGGCAAGCGCGCGGGCAACGCCGTCGGCGTGTACGGGGCGGCCTGGGATGATTCCGGCCTGCACGGCGAGACGTTCTGGCTGGGCTGGGCGGCGGTCGCAGCCTACGGCTGGAACTCGGCGGCGCCGCCGGTGCGCCAGCAGGCGGTCGAGTTTATGACCGCCTACTACGGCCCGGAAGCCTCCGGAATGACCGAGCTCTACCTCGGCCTGCAGAAGCAGGCGCGCTTTTTCGAGTCGTCGTGGGACCGCGTGGTGTCGCGGGAACGCGGCCCGGGTTACGGCAATTCCGAGGGGCCCGGCGTAGGGACGACACGCTACGACAAGACGCTGCCGGCCCCCGCGCTCCCGGCGCTGCCCGGCCTGGATTTCTCCCCCGTGTACCAGGGCCGCTACGGCAGCCTCGCGCGCGAGGCGCGGCAGGCCGGCGCGGAGAACGAAACCCTGCAGCGCCGGCTGTACGAAAGCATCGTGCGCGCCGGGCGGAACCGCTACAACCTCGAGGTCTTCCTCTCGCTCGCATCCCTCACCGCGCACCACAGCCGCCTGGTCTCGGGCATGGCGGACATCGAGGCGCTGCTGCTGCGGGCGCGCGAGGCGGCGCGCGACGGGGAAGCGGCCGCCGCCCTCGGGCACCTGACCCGCGCCCGCGCCCTCGCGCTCTCCATCGCCTCGGAACGCAAGTCGATGTTCGCCGACCTGCAACGCGTCTGGGAGAAGAGCCGGTACCCCAAGGGGCGCGAAGTGAACGGCCGCAAGTTCGTCCACGTTCTGGACGACACCAAGGACCACTGGGCCGACCGGCGCCCTGATCTGACCTACATGACCCAGCCGGAAGAGAGCATCGGGCTCGAGGCTTGGGCCGACCGGCTCGGCACGCTCATGCAGTCCTATGCGCAGCAGAACAAGCTTGCCCTCCGCGCACCGGAGGACTGAAACGCCTGATTCTTCGGGCTCGGACAGGAGAACCATGCACATCGGGATCGAGGGCACCCGGCCGGAGCGGCTCGACGAGCGCGTCGGCGCGAAATTGGAGGCGCTGCGGGCCCGCCTGACCGAAACCGTGGCGGAACTGGTGAAGATTCCTTCGGAAAACACGCCCCCCGCCGGGGCGGAGCTCGCCTGCCAGCGCTACCTCCGGGACCGCCTGGCGGCCCTGGGATTGGACGCCGAACTCTACGACCCCGGCCTCGTGCAGGGGATGGCGGAGCACGCCGGCTACCGGCGCGGCCACGACTACGCGGACCGGCCCAACCTGTCTGCCGTCTGGCGCGGAAGCGGCGGCGGCAAGTCGCTGCTCCTCTCGGGTCACGCTGACACGGTTCCGCGGGGATCGGAACCGTGGCACCACGACCCTTTTGCCGCGACCGTGGAGGGGAACCGGCTGTACGGGCTCGGCGCCAACGACATGAAGGGGGGCATCGGGGCGATGATCGTCGCGGTCGAGGCCCTCCGGCAGGCCGGGGTCCGGCTGCGCGGCGACCTCTTTGTCGAAACGATCGTCGACGAGGAGTTCGGCGGGGTCAATGGCACGCTCGCGGGTCGCGTCCGCGGCCCGAACCCCGATGCCGCCATCATCTGCGAGCCGAGCCACAACGTCATCTGCCCTGCGCAGATGGGTGGCCGCACGGCACACATAACGCTGCGCAGCGGCAGCGCGGGCATCCTCTCGGGCGGCGCCCCGGAGACGCGCGTCGTCGACCAGCTCGAATACCTGCTCGGCAGAATCCGGGAATTCGCGTCCCAGAGACGCCACGACGCCCCCGCGCACGCGCTCTATCCCTCGTCGCGCGATCCCGTCCCCGTGTGGGTGACCAAGGTGTCGGCCGGCGGCTGGGGCCCGGGCGAACCCATCACGATCCCCGGCTGCTGCCGTATCGAACTCTATTGGCAGACCATGCCCGGAGAGGAACAACCGCAGATCGAGCGTGCTTTCTTCTCGTGGCTGGACGCGGCGACTTCGGCGCGCCCCGACCTTTTCCCGGCACCCCCGGAAGTCCGGTTCCCCATCGAGTGGCTCCCGGGATCCGCGCTGGACCCGCAGCACGAGCTCGTCACGCGCCTGGCCACGACCTTCCAGGACGCGGCCGGCGTGCCCGCGCAGGTCCGCGGCATCGAGGGTCCCTGCGACATGTTCGTGTTCCACCAGATGTTCGGCGTGCCCGCCGTCCTGTTCGGACCCAAGGGGGGCAACACACACGCTCCCGACGAGTGGGTCGATCTCGACTCCGTTTTCCTGACCGCTCAAGTCCTCACCCGGTTCGTCTGCTCGTGGTGCGAGGTCGAGTGAGTGCGCACCGTCGCGTGCGGAGGCTCGATCTGGAATTGACCCAGGGTAGTTAAAAAAAACCCGCCACGGAGAACACGGAAAGCACGGAAGACATACAATTTTCGTTTTTTCCGTGTCTTCCGTGGCAAGTTCTTGTCTTCGGTGAAGCTATGGAGTTCAAGTGTCGACCAGAGTCTGCTGCATAGTAGTCGCCGCCGCCTTGGCAGTAGCCGCAAAAGGCGAGGTGCCCCCGTTGCCGGACGTCTCCCCCCTCCACCCCCGCGTCTACGTGAGGCACGACGCCGCACGGATCGGCACCGGCCTGACCGTGAGCGGCCTGCGCCGCCGCGCGGCTGCTCCAGGCTACGCGCGCTGGAGAAGGGGTGCGCCGCTCGAGGGCGCGGCCGGCATGGTCGAGCGCGCCGCGCGCTACCTGGAAAGCAATTCCCCGGACGATCTCGCGGCAGTGCGCAGGTTCCTCCTCTCGCACACCTTTTCCCTCCAGCGGGACGACGTGGGCGGCCTCCTCGCCGGCGCGAAAATGGCCACGGCCTTCGATTGGGTCCATGACGGTTTGACGGAACCCGAGCGGCGGGCGGCCATGGCGAACATCGTCGCCACCGCCGATTCGAGCCGCGACTTCATGCTGCACGGCGAGCCGGACGTTAACCACAACTACACCTACATGGCGTTGCGCACCCTCGCCGTCTGCGGCCTTGTCCTGAAAGGCGAACCTGAGCCGTTCGACACCACGGCGCGCGCCTACCTTTCCCTGGCGCGGTCGTGGATCGAAGACCCAGGCAGGGTGCTGGATACGTGGCAGGCCAAAGAAGGTGCCTGGGCCGAAGGGAGCCACTACACGTTTCACGAAACGCTCCGCACCCTGATCATGATGCTGCACGCCTACAGGACGGCGAGCGGCACGGATTACCTCGCGCTGATCGCCGCCGGCCACGGCAATTTCCTTTCGGGGGCCGGGCGTTACCTCATCGCGTGCACCCGGCCGGATCTGACCTTCGAGCGGCTCGGCGACGTGCTCCCGAGCCGGGCGCAGGCCGCCCTGACCGTGCCGCTGACGGTCGAGATGCTGGCCGCCGCAGTCCCCGAGCCGGAAGAGGCCGCCCGCTTCCGCTCCTTTGCCGCGGAACTGGAAGAGGTCTACGGCGACAGAGCGGTCCTGCCGCAGTTTGACTGGGGCATGCGGGTGTTCCATGATCCCGGCGCCGAGCGGACGCCGTCCTACCGTACCCTCCCGACGGCGTTGCGCCTGGGGCGTGGCACGGTCGAGCACATCATGCTCCGCAGCGGCTGGGAACCGGGCAGTACACTCGTCTCCATCATCGGCGGCGATCACTACACCGACCACCAGCACTTCGACAAAGGCCACTTCCTCGTCTACCACCGGGGAGGCCTTGCGGTCGACGGCGGGACCTACGACAGCATGTACCGCCCCCGCACGCACTGGACCGATTACGCCTGTCGCACCGTGGCCCACAACGCCCTGCTGATCTTCGATCCCCGCCAGGAGCTGCCGCCCGGCTACGGCAACGACGGGGGGCAACTCGTGTTGCGCGGCCTGCAACATCACGCCGACTGGCAGAGCTGGCTCTCGCACGCACGGCAAGGAGCGGATGGACACGTCCGACGTGGACGCCTACGAAGCGGGCGAGCGGGCGGGGTACGTTTACGTGCGCTGCGATCTCGGCCGCGCCTACGGCGGGAAGGTCGCCTCGTTCGACCGGCAGTTCGTGTACCTTCCCCCACTGGACGCCCTGCTCGTGCTCGACCGCGTGCGCGCCTCCGACGCCGCTTTCCAGAAACGCTGGCTTCTCCATTTCCAGGAGTGCCCGGAGGTCGACGGCCGTCGACCGGACCCCGGGATCACCCGGTACCCCGGCGGCACCGCAACGCTCGTGCGGAGCGGCAGACAGTTCTCGCCCGGGGGAAAAGAGTTCGCATTTGACGGCACGCTGAAAATCACGACGCTCCTCCCGGCGCGACGCGTCGTAACGGTCGTCGGCGGACCCGGGTACGAGTACTACAACACGTTTGAGGGCTGCGAACTACCCGCCCGACATCCCGGAGCGCGCCGCCTGCCCCGCGTGAATCCGGCCGCTGGCGCATCGAGGTCGCGCCGGAGACGTCGTCGCAGGGGGAGGAGTTTCTGCACCTCCTGCAGATTGGAGAGGCCGGCGGCGCAACGGGGCGCGGCAGCCTGATCCGGGACTCCGCCGGCAAGGCGGTCGGAGTGCAGGTCTCGGGGCGTTCCGTCGAGACGGTCATCCTGTTCGCAGCCGGCCTGGACGCACCACAACAGGCCCTGCCGATCGAGTATCATGTCTCCGCCCCCTCCCGGGTGCGTCACCTCGTCGTGCGGTTGCCGCCCGGCAGGAGGGTCGCGGCCGAAGTCAACGGGCGCCCCATTTTCGAAGGGTGGGTTTCGGATCAGGGCGTGCTGTCGTTCGAGGATTCCGGCCACGGAGAGCGCACGATCATCTTGAAGCGTCACCCTGGGGTGGGCGGGGCCGGCCCGATTCCGCCCCGATGAGGATCCGGGGACCATGCGGGGCCGCGTCGAGCCGTCGCGGCCCACTACCGTTCATAGGGGTTTCCACATGCTCCTGCAGAGCCTGGACTGGCTCATCGTCATCGCCTATCTCGTGCTGTCGCTCGGCGTGGGACTGTATTTCGCCCGCCGCGCCGGCAAGAGCGTCGAGGACTTCTTCCTCTCCGGCCGCAAGCTCTCGTGGTGGCTGGCGGGGACCTCCATCGCAGCCGCGGCCTTCGCCTCCGATACCCCGATCGCCGTCACCGAATACGTCCGGCAATACGGGATCGCGGGCAACTGGTTCAAGTGGAGCTTCTCGCTCACCGGGCTGTCCGCCGTGTACCTCTTCTCGGTGTACTGGCGCCGGTCGAACTTCGTCACCGACGTCGAGTTTGTCGAGGCCCGCTACGAAGGCCGGCCCGCGGCCGCGCTGCGCGGGTTCATGGCCCTGTTCTACGGCGTCGTCTTCAACTGCATCGAGATGGGGTGGATCATCTCGGGCATGACCACCGTGGTCGGGGTCACGACCGGGCTGAACCGCTGGGCGACCATCGTCATCCTGCTCGGCATCGCCACCCTGTACACCGCTAAATCCGGACTCTGGGGTGTCGTGACCACCGACTTCATGCAGTTTTTCGTCGCCACCGCCGGCTCGGTGCTCCTCGCCTGGTACGCCATCACGGGATTGGGCGGGATCGGCGCCATCAAGAACGCGCTCGCGGCCTCGGGGCAGATCGAGAAGCTGCAGATGGTCCCGACCGTGGACTCGACCTGGATGCCCCTGCCGACGTTTCTCGTCTACGTCCTCGTCCTGTGGTGGAGCACAGACCGCGCCGACGGCACCGGCTACTTCGTGCAGCGGATCCTGTCGACCCGCAACGAGAAGCAGGCGTTCCTGTCCGGGATCTGGTTCAGCATCCTGACCTATTCCCTGCTCCCCTGGCTCTGGATCGTCGTCGGGGTGGCCTCTCTCGTGGCATTCCCCACCCTCACCGAGCACTACCTCGCCTACCCGAAGATGCTGGTGCAGTTCGCGCCGACGGGCGTGCGCGGCCTCATGGTCGCCGGGTTCTTCGCCGCCTTCATGGCCACGACCACGAGCCACCTGAACTGGGGAGCTTCGTACCTCTGCAACGACCTGTACCGTCGCTTCATCCGGCGCGACGCGTCCCAGTCCCACTACGTGTTCGTCTCCAAGTTCTTCACCCTGTTCCTCGTCCTCGCCGGCGGCGTGACCGGCTACTACATGCACTCGATCCAGCAGGCCTGGGAACTGCAGGCGGCGATGATGGCGGGCACCGGCTCCGTCTTCGTCCTGCGCTGGCTCTGGTGGCGCGTCAACGCGTGGTCCGAAATCTCGGCGCTGACCGCCGCCGTGACGGTCTCGACACTGCTCGCGTTCACCGGATATTCCTTCCCGACCCGCATCCTGATCTCGACCGCCGTCTGCACGTGCATCTGGATCGGCGTGACACTCCTGAGCGCACCGGTCTCGGACGAAAAACTGATCCTCTTCTACCGCAAGGTCCGGCCCGGCGGGCCGCTGTGGCGGCGGATCGCGCGGATGGCCGGGGCCGGGGAAGGCCGCAGCGAGCTGGGCCGGAACCTCGTCGTTTTCGCCTTCGGCACCGCCTTCACGTTCCTCAGCATCTTCTGCATCGGGGAAATGGTGTTTTTCAGTCTCTGGAAAGGGCTTTTCTATCTCGCCGGGGCGTCGTGGCGGGGTACGTGGTTTTCCTGCTCGTGCGCGACACCTTCCGCCAGATGCAGAAGGAGGATACGGCAAGGGCCCAATAGGCGGATGGGGATCTTCGAGATTCGCTTGAGCCTTGGAGCCGCTGAGGTGAAATCCGGAGCTCACCTCGAAGACTCCAGGACTCGAAGGGTCTCCCAGTGGTTGAGGCCGGCGAATCTTCATTCCAGGAGCAGATCATGGGACGTGAGGTGAAAGGGCTTCCGTTCGGCATCCAGTACTACCGCGCGCCGACGCCGCTTCGGGAGGAATGGGAGGTGGACCTGCCGAGGATAAAGGATCTGGGCTTCACGTTCGTCCAGGTGCGACCGCAGTGGCGCTGGCACGAGCGGCGCGAAGGGGAGTTCTGCTGGGACGACCTGGACGCCCTGTTCGACCTGTGCGCCACGCACGGCCTCCAGGTGATGTTCCAGTTCATGCTCGAGACGGCCCCCGCGTGGCTCTACCGGAAATACGACTGTTACCGCGTCGACCTCTTCGGCCACCCGATCCTGCCACGGGGGCACGGCGCTTTTTTTGTCGGCGGCTGGCTCCCCTGCTTCGATCACCCGATGGTGCGCCTGGAAGGCGAACGGTTCATCAGGGCCGCCGTCCAGAGGTATCGCGACCGGCCCAACCTGCTGCTCTGGGAAGCCTGGAACGAGCCGCGGAGCCGCCCCGTCGGCGAATGCTGCTGCCCCGAGTCGCTCGCGCGCTACCGGAAGCACCTGGAAGCGCGTCACGTCACCATCGAGGCGTTCAACCGCTTTTACGGTAAGGCCTACGGCAGCTTCTCCGAGATCACCCCGCCCCCGGACTTCTGCGAATACACGGAACTCGCCCTCTTCCGGCAGTGGGCGATGGAGAGCGTGGTCTCGCGGGTGCGCTGGGTGTACGACACGGTGCGCGCCGTCGACGACGCCCACCCGATCAGCGCCCACGTCGGCGCCAACACGCTCGGGCAGGACATCCTGGCCGACAGCTCCGACGATTTCGCCACGGCCCGGGCGGTCGATTTCTACGGCACCAGCCAGCTCTTCTTCACCGGCGACTTCATCGAGTTCGACAACATCGAAGGGGAAGCGACCTTCGCCGGGCACCCGGTGGCGCGACGACTACTACATCCTCTCGCTCGGGGCCGACTGGCTGCGGTGCGTCAGCCCGTACTACTGGATCAACGAGATCTACACCAACTCGTTTTTCTACACCACCCCGGACATCGGCGGCGACGACCTGCCGCTTCCGGATCTGGACGTACCTCGCCGGAGGGGCCAAAGGGGTGGTGTTCTGGCAGTACCGCTCCGAGCGGGTGGGCAACGAGAGCGGCTGCTCCGGGCTCGTCGGCATCGACGGCGACATTCACCGCCCGGACCGACGGCTTGTGCGCTCGAAGCGCGCCGCATCCGGGAACACGAAGCGCTGCTGCGCGATTTCCAGCCGGACCCGGCCGAAGTCGCCATCCTGTACGACCTCGAGTCCGACTTGATGTCGCGCATCGAGGACACCACCGGCCAGAACTTCCTGGGCAACACCGTCAAATACACCTGCAAGGAGGCGCTCAAAGGCGCGTACAGCCTGCTCTGGCGGACGCACACACCGCTGGATTTCCTCTCCACGCGCGACCTGGAGACGATACACCGCTACCGGCTCGTCTATCTGCCCGCCATGCTCGTGGTCGACGGGGCCGTCGCGTCCATCCTGGAGGATTACGTCCGCCAGGGAGGGTTCCTGATCGCCGAGGAGGGCCTTGGCCTCCGGGACACGCGCTACTGGATGGCCACGACCGCGCCGGGGGCCGGGCTCGATCGCCTGTTCGGGGCGAACCAGGGGAAGACGATCCAGTCGGCGGTACCCGGGACCCTGCAGCTCGCGGGGGCCGAATTGCCGGTCGTTGGGCGGCGCGCCCTCCTCCACCCGCGCGGAGGCCGCGTCGTCGCCGAGTGGCCTGAAGGCGGAGCGGCGGCCGTGGCCCACGTCCACGGCGGCGGGCGGACGCTGCTGTACGGATTCCACCTCGGCCAGTGCAGCGCCGAGACGAGGGGGGCCGCCTACCTCTGGCTGGCGCGCTCCTGGCTGGCGGAAGCAGGCGTCGCACCGGGCATCCGGTTCCCGGACGGCGGCGAACCCATGGTGCAGTGGCGCTCGGGGACGAGCCTCGGAAAACGCATGGTCTACCTGCTGAACTACGAGCCGCACCCGGTGCGCGTCACCCTTGGATGCGGCCGAAGGGCTCGAGGATGTGCTTTCCAACACCGCTCCCCGGTGAGCCCGGCACGACCGTCCTTCCCGCCCGTGACGTCTGCATCCTGGCCGGCCGTTGACACACAACCCGCGGATCAGGTGGAGTGCGGCGGGCTGAAGAGACTGTCCAACGGTCGAGCTGCCGGGCCTGCCGTACGCAATTCGGCGAGGCGCCGACGCGCCGCCTGCCCGTAAAGCAAGTGGGTCCGGGCTGAAGAGGCTGTCCAACGGTTGATCTGCCCGCCCTGCCCGTAAAGCAAGTGGGTCCGGGCTTCAGCCCGGACGCCGTTTGCTGTCGCTATGCAGGGCAGGTGGAACTCTATGCAAACGGATTTAAAGTCGTCCGGGCTGAAGCCCGGACCCACTTGTGATCTTGTTCGGATCCGGCAGATCAACCGTTGGACCTGCCCACCAGCGCGCGCAGGTTTGCGGGCGGTGTGTCGGGGGGCACCTCGCACCCGGCCCCGATGATGTAGTTCGGCCCGGCCACCCGCAGGCACTCCTGCACCGCGGCGGCGACCTCCCCGGCGTGCCGTTGCGCAGCACCCGGACAGGATCGATGCCGCCGAGCAGCACCTGGTCCGGCCCCAGTTTCTCGCGGGCCTCCTGGATCGGCACGGCGGAGTCGATGTCGACGATGTCGCACCCAAGCCGCGCGATGCCGTCGAGGATGCGCCTCGTGTTCCCGCAGATGTGGAGCCGGACGCGGGCGCCCGCCTCCCGGAGCGCTTCCGCCAGCCGCTTTTCGCGGGGCCAGACGAAGTCCTCATAAATGCGGGGCCCCACGAGCGAGGCCGCGGGATCACCGATCCCGATTACCTCGGCCCCCGCCTCGACCTGGGCCCGCCCGAACCGCATCCCGAGCTCCAGCACGAAGTCGAACAGCTCCCGGACGAAACGCAGGGTCGTCGTGGAAATCCAGCATCAGGCGATTGATGCCACGCAGGTCTGCGGCGGCGCCACAGGGCCCTTCCACCCACCCTTCGACCACCCTGCAGGTCGCCCGCCTCGCGCTTCATCAGGGCCAGCCCGCTGCAGCCTGTCGCGCATGTTCGGCGCCCTGCGGGGGTCGGGTAGTTCGAGGGTAGCCGAGGTCGCCCTTGTCCGCCAGCCGCGAACCGGCTTCGTCCATGGCATACGGCTGGTCCTCGAACAACTGGATCGCGGCGCCGCAGTCCGGGGCTTCCCGCGTCTCGGTGATGGCCGAGACGTGGTCGAAGCCGAAATCCGCGGCGGTTCGGATCTGCGCCTCGGCCATGATGCGGTGATCGAGGGCATACCGGCCGTATTTAAACCCCGCGTGTCGCGCCGCGAACATCATCGTGATCGGCATGACGCCGGGCCTATCGACCGGCTTGTGATCCAGCAGTGCCAGGATTCGCTCGCGACCGTTCATGTCAGCCCTCCTCATAACTCTGGAGTGCGGCGCCTCGGCGCCGCTTCGACCCGCATCCAACGGCCGGCATACCCGGCGCCTCGGCGCCAGGCCAAACTGCGGGATGCGACCCTGCACACCCGGCCTGCGGCGCCGCCGAGGCCCCGCAGGGGCCAGGTTCGGCTATCGGGCTTTCGGCGGGGAGTATAAGGTTAGCGAGTGATTAACGAACGGGCCTCCGGCGCCGATCCGCACGCGGTAATCGGCCGCTCCGCCGAGCTGCTCCGTGTGCTCCCCGCGAACGCCGCCCGACAAGCCACGCGTGGGTAATCTCCAGCGGTCCCCGGGCGGGGACTGGCGCGGAGGCGGACGGCGAGCCTGACGCTGTCCAGGCCCATGTTCGGCGAGGGCGTACCTGACGTACACCTTGTTGATGCCGGCCGGAATCGCACTCACGGTCCTGTCCACCTCCGGCCAGCGGAGCAGCTGCTTCGCATCCTGCGCGTCACGGCCGGGCCCGGCGGGGAGGTACTCCCACAGGGTCGGTGAACGGCCCGGACGGCGAAATCGACCACTCGATGGAGGCCCGGCGAGCCGAGTCGGGCACTGTGGCGCCGGCGCCGAGCTTCGTGCGCCGCGTCTCGGCGGTGAGTTTGTCGGGCGCCAGGCCGTCCCTGAGGTCCAGGAAGCGCGCCCCGACATCGAAGCCCGCCAGCACGCCCGCCTTCGGCCCGGCCAGGCAGAAGAGCACCTCACCCGTGCGCCCTTCCGCCGGCCAGAGTATGTCCTGCCCGTCTTCCGAGACGCATCTCACGTCCGCGCGCCGCAGCGCAAGTCGGTCGAGTTGGTCGAGGCGGATCGGGAGCACCAACGGCGCTGGCGGAGGCTCCGGTGCGATACTGCAGGTCGTTGTCCCCCGGACTCAGGGCAGGCAGTGTTCTCGGGTTGTGCTGAAAACGGGCGACGATCTCGACCTTTGCAGCACCCACGGAATCGGCCGCACCGGGGCCGAGCAGCCTCATGCGGACCAGGAACCCGTATTTCCCGGCCACCGGCGTCAGGGCGCCGTGATCGGAGCGCTGCACGACCGGGAACTTCGGCGCCCAGCTGCCCTGGAACGGACCGGTGAGGGTCGCCAGGGTTGCCCATGACCGGCCGGCGTCGGTCGAAAGCGCCGCCTCGATGCTGTCCGATCCGGCCGCGACGAACGCCTCCGCCGTCAGCCCGGCGTCGATCAGGACCCACGGGCTCGCAATTTCGAACACCGCCGTGCCCGGCTCGTTGCCGCGTTCCCGGATCAGGTGATGCCCGCCCGAACGGGGATCGGGCATCCGCAGGTTCCAGAGTGTGCTCGTAGAAGGCGTCCGGGTCCGACAGCACGGGCGTGTACTCGAGGCGACCGGTGGCCCAGCGACGCGCGTCTTTCTGGCTGCGCGGCCCGTCTTCGGTGCGGATCGAGTACTCCGTCACCTCTCTCGGGAACTCCCCCCAACCGCGGCCGTCGAAGGCGTAGGGGAGATAGAAGAGCCCAGGCTCCTCGGGCTCGTAGAAGCGGGTGATCCGCTCACCCGGGCGCAGCAGGTAGTCCATCGAGTGGCCCTGCGGGTAGCGGCAGGCCGGAAAAGAGCCAGTTGTCGGACATGGACGTGAACACGCCGGCCAGGTCCTCGATCGCACCCTCCCGGACGTCGGCCGGATACCAGGGCGAGTCCACCCTCGAGCTGTCGGCCTTCCTGGCGACTTCGAGCTTCCCGGTCAGGATCGTCCGGTCGCGCGCGATCTGGGTGACCGAGGCCACCGGAAGTTTATCCGGGTCGCCGGACCCGACGGTCGAGTACCCCATCATGTCGGAGTCGTAGTAGTGGAACGCGCCGTCGTAAAACACTTCGGTGACCGTGTGGCCGGTGAGAAACCACACGCGCGCATCTTCGAAACCGCCCGCCCGGTACATGGCCTGGAGCAGCGGCGCGACTTGGTAGCACAGGCCGAAACCGTAGCTGTTTAGGAGCTTCAGCGGATCGAGCACTTCGCCGCCGGGTTCCTCGTAGGCCCATCCGGCGATGTGATACCAGAGTCCCGGCTGGACGAAGCGGCCGTCGGTCAGAAAGAAGCGCCAGATCGCCTCGGCCTTCTGCCTGGGGGTGACCGCGCCGGCCCCGCGGTAGATCCCCTCAGCGAACGCGCGCAGGTCCGTGGTGTCGACCTGGCCCGCCAGGAGGACTTTGGGGGAGAACACCTGGGCCGGGAGCGGACCCGACAGCACAATGGTCAGTACCGCGGCGGCGATTCCCATGCTGGTACCTGCGGAGGTCTTCCTCACGTGTCGGACTCCTCACTCCAGACTATTCCTGCAAGCCTTTGAGCAGCCCGGCCTCGAGCCAGGCCAGTGCCTGGCGCGCGTACAGGAACGACTGGTCGATTTCCAGCGCGCGGCGAAAGCCGGCCGCCGCCTCGGCCGCGTCGCCTTTGAAGGCCGCGTAGATTCCCGCAGTGTAGTGCGCGTGCGCGCGCAACGCCAGGTTGCGGTCGCTCTTGCGCTGCTCGTTGACGGCCTCGTATTCGCGGAAGAAATCAGCCGCCCGCTGCCGCTCCCCCGTTTTCTGGAGGGCGATGGCCCGGAACAGCCCCTCCGTCTCGACGTCGTCGTCGGAGGTGGCGGCCGCCGCCTTCCAGGAGGCTTGCGCGGCCGGAGAGTCGCCCTGCGCCTGTTCCATCAGGGCCTCGAACAACAGCAGGCGGGAACTTGCGACCGAGGCGAAGTCGTCGACACCGAGGCTTGCCGGGCGGCTGGGCCGCCGCCCGGATGTGGACGAGCGCACCGGCAGCATTCTTCCGCTCGAACTCCTCGAGCGCCAGGGTCAGCCGCACCGCCCGGTACAGGTGAAGCAGCGTGTAGGACTGGTGGGTGGCCTCGAAGTTGCGCCCGGTCATGAGCGCCAGGGCCCGGGCCGGGTTGCCCGTCTGGGCTTCCAGCGACGCGAGTCTCTCCACCAGCGCGTCGCTCCCGGGATTCCGCTCGAGGGAGCGGCGGAACACGTTTCGGGCCGCTTCGGCATTGCCCATCGCGGCGTTGACGTTGGCCAGGACTACGGCCGTGGCCAGGTGCTCGGGTCTCGTTTCGGACGCCCGGGTCAGCAGCCGGAGCCCCTCGTCCCTCGTGCCCTCCAGCGAGCAACGCCATGCCGAGGTCGCGCAGGGCGAAGAAGTGCTGCGGCGCGGCGGCCACGGCCCGGCGCCAGAGTTCGATCGCCTCGCCGCGGCGCTCGCGGCTGTAGAGGAGGTCTCCGAGCAGGACCAGGGCGTTGGCGTCCTCCGGGTCGGCCCGCACCGCGGCGTTGAGGACGTCGACGTCCTCGGACCGGAACGGGAAGATGTCGAGGCGGAGTTCCTGCGCGCGCGCGCCCGGCCCCGCAGCGCGGCCGCGGCTTCGGAGTGACCCTGCTCTTGTTCGGCGAAGCCGGCGTAGTAGAGCAGCAGCGGGTCGGGCGCGGCCTTCTCGATGCCCCGCCGGGCCACCCGCGCGGCCTCGGCCCAGCCGTGGAGCCTCATGTACTCGGTCGCCAGCTCGAGGTACCCCTGCGGGTGCCGCGCGCACGCCGCGTCCATCAGGAGCAGGGACTCTTCCGGGGCTTGCGGACGCAAAGGCCTGTTCGGCGCGGGCGAACGCGTTGGTCGGATCCCTACGCAGGATGTCCTCGAGCTCCCGTCCGGCCGCCGCGGCCATTCCCGTTCTCCTCAACACGTAGGCATTCGCCTGCCGCGCGGAGAGATCCGAGGGCGCAGCCGCGGCCGCCCGGGCCATCAGGGGAGCGGCGCCCTCCCAGTCGAGGTCGCGCAGCGCCACCAGGCCGAGACAGTACTCCCGGCGGTCGAACTTCGACGAGGACGGCAGGATGCGGTAGAAGTGCCTCTCGGCCTCGAGCCGCCGGCCGAGACCGGCGCTGATCAGCCCGAGGAAGTAATGGGCGTCGCCGTTGGTCGGGTCCCGTTCGAGCACCTTTTCGAACTGCGGGGCTGCCCCCGCGTAGTCGAAGCGCTCCATGGCGAGCAGCCCGAGCCTCAGCAGCACCGGCGAAAACAGGGGATCCTTCGCGAGCGCGGCACGGTAGGCCTCCAGGGCGTCGGCGGTCTGCCCGAACTTTTCGTGGCCCAGACCCTTCTGGTACAGCTCCTCCGCCTGCAGCGTCTCGGCCGGCCCGAACTTGCGCGGGATCGAATCGCTGGCGTAGGCGGCATCGGGGTGGGAACCGTCGGGTTGCACGCGGTAGTCGACGAGCGACCTGCCCTCGGCCGAACGGATGCGCAGTTGAAGCACCTGCCCCTGGCTTTCACCGCCCAGTGGGATCGATGCCCGGTAGGCCGCGCCGACCTCCAGGTCGTGTTCGGCGGACCAGATCGTCTTGCCGCCGGCCAGCAGCTCGAATCCCGGACCGGGGGAACGCCGCGGTCGGCGCCACCGCGAGCTTCGCACTCCCCGGCCGTTCCCGCGGGATCTCGAGCAGGACGGCCGCGTCGCGCGTCGCGGTGGTCAGCCCCCCGAGCCCGCCGGCACCGTACCAGTACTCCGTCCAGCCGTCGGTCTTGCCGGGATCGATGAACTCGTAGTTGCCGTCCCAGATGAAGCGGCCGCTCTGGGTCTCCATGTAGAGACCGTCGTTGTCGGTGTAGACGGCCATGTGGCGCAGCGCCGTCTGGCCGGAGCCGAACGTCCACGTCTTCATGCCGCGCGCGAGTAGGCGGTTGGTGTAGCAGATCGTCCCGTAATCCGCCTCGTAGTCGTAGATCGACATGAAGTTGTCGAAGATATCGAGGCCGAAGACGCCGAGCATGTTCTTGTTGTTGTTGTTCCAGCTCATGTCGACGCCGTCGATGAGCGGCCAGGTGTTCAGGACCGAGCTGTCGTGGCCGATCGTCCTGGTCATCGGGTAGACGAATCGGCTTCCCCTCGCTCACCGCGACGCCGGCGTTGGTCCAGAGCATGTAGCGGTTGGGGAGGAGGTTCTTGTTGTGCAGGCGGATCGTGGTTTCGATGTACGCGCGGCCCGGGCGCAAGGTCACCACCAGCGAGATCTTGTCGCGGAAGAAGTGGTCGACGTGCGAAAGCACGATCGACGCGGCGCCGTCCCCGTGCCGCTCGAGAGTCCACGCCCACGGTTCGCCGGGCCAGGTCAGCATGTGGGCGTCGAACGGGCCGTACAGTTCCAGGTTCCCGACAGGCCAGCCGCCCCGCTGGTTGTAGCGTCCGGGCTTGATGACGGTCGTGTGATAGAAAAGCTCCTTGCCGGCGACCTTGTCGTACGCCGAGTAGATGCGGCCCCCCAGTTCCGGGAGACACTCCACCCGCAGGTATTCGTTCTCGAGCAACAGCGACTCGTAGTCCACCGGCACCGGTTTCTTGGCCCGGGAATCCCAGTCGAGCATCGTGTACGGGTAGTGTCCCACGGCCTCGAGCGGATTGAACAGCGGGGCCACGATCTCCGACCGGCCGAACGTGTAGGTTGGGATGGTGTGCCGGGTCGGCTGAAACCGCACCGGCTCGGCCGCACCGGCCCGGACGCACGCAAGCGCGGCTAGGAGAATTGCAGGGGTATAGGTTCTCATCTGTGCAAGTTTACGAGATTTGCCCGCCTCCAGGGGCATGGAATTTGCGGAATATCGATAGGTCTGCCCGCTGCATGAGACCTGGTGACGCCTTTCTCATCTAATCCTGCGGAGGAAACCGTGACGCGAACAAGCCTGGCATCCCTGCTGCTGCTTCCCGCACTCATCGCCCTGTCCTGGGCTCAGGACGGCCCCCGGCAGGCCCCCACACCGGCGCCAGCGCAACCGGAGGCGACGCAGCTGCCGCCGGAAGAAATCATCCGGAAGTTTTCGGCGAAGGAGTCGGAGTTCTACGAGGCCTGGATGCAGTACACCTACCATCAGACCGCCGACGTGCAGGTCGTTTCCGTAAACGGCATGCCCACCCGGGAGAAGATGACCACTATCTCCGACATCGTTTTCAAAGACGACGGGACCCGCGAAGTCCAGGTCGTCCGGCGCGCGGGCAGCCTGCGCAGCGTCGTCTACACGATGCAGGACGAGGAGGTCATCAACAACCTCCAGCCCTTTGCGCTGACCGAGAAAGAACTGCCCCTGTACAATCTAGGTTTCCTGGGGAAAGAGAAGGTGGACGAACTGAACTGCTTTGTGTTTTCGGTGAAACCGAAGTCCACCCAGGGCAACAGGATGTACTTCGAGGGCAAGATCTGGGTGGACGACAGGGACCTGCAGATCGTGCGCACCGTGGGAACACCCGTCCCGCAGAAGAAGAACAACCAGTTCCCTCAATTCGAGACGGTGCGTCAGATGATCGACAAGCAGTACTGGTTTCCTGTCTGGACCCACGCCGAGAGCGACCTGCACTTCCAGCGCGACAACGTGCACATCGAAGAGACCATCACCTACGCCGACTACAAACGCTTCGGCGCCAAAACCACCATCCAGTTCGGCCCCCCCAACCGATAGGGGACGGACCCGGCGAAGCCATTGCGGCACAGCAAATTACGAGAAAATACCGGCCGTAAATGAGGCTTATTCAGGCTTTTCAGGGCTTAAAATCGAAAATAACGAGGTCAAGCTCGATGGCTGAGAGCTTATTCAATGAAATCACCCTCGAAAAATGGATATAAGGCCCTTTTTCAGGGGTTACACGGAAGCTAAACACTAGTAATAATGAGTTTAGCGTGGTCCGTCCCCCAGTTCGATCGAGAGGGAGGTGCAGCGCTTGAGTCCGGGAGCGTCGAGGGTGTAGGCGGCGACGTTGTCCCGGAAGTCGGAGCGGAAGAGCGACTGCGTGTGTTCCCTGGCGCCGGCGGCATCCTGATAGCGGTAGGCGACGCGGATCGCGCCTCCTATGCGGCTTGCGTCGCGCACCTTGAACAGGATCCGGTTCCGGCCGGCGAAGATCTGTGGAATGGACATGATCCCGTTTTCGAACTGCGCGGAGAGCCGGAACCGGGACAAGCCGGCGGGCATTGTGCGGCTGCCGTTCGGTCCGACGGTCACCCGGACCTGAAACTGGTAGACGCCGTGGACGCTGGCGTTCCTCCCGTTGAAACGGGCGCGGCCGATGGGGACGGTGAATGTGCCCGGTCCGCGGTGAATCTCGTCCCACGATGACCAGGCATCCGGCTCCGACTCGTTCGCAGTCTTCGCGAGCAGGATTCGTATCTCCAGCCTGAGCGCGTCCGCGTCGGTTCCGGCCATTTCGCCGGAAATCGATCCGTCCACCAGCACGTACGGGCACTGGACGTCGAACGTCGCACTGCCTCCTCCCGCCCTTGTGCGCGGCCTCAGGTGGGGCGGGTCGGACACCTGGACCAGCGTCGAACCCGGAGCCAGGAGGTCGAGCGGTTCCCGGAGATCGGGCTGGTAGGCGATGCGGCCCCACGCCTGGCCGAGCGTGCGCCCCCCCGCGACATCTTTGTTGTACCCCTCGTCCGTCGGAATCTGAGACAGGTAAGGTTGGGCCCGGAGATAGTTCGGGTCGTTGAGCACCCAGTTGCCGTGGAGCATCGTCTCGGTCACGCGGTAGAAACGGCCCAGCGCGAGGAAGGGCTCTTCGCGGCGCGTGTGAACGCCTGCGGGCACGTAGAAGGCACGCGCACTTCCGTCCCAGAACCGCTCGATCGTCATGCCTCTGGCGAGGCAGAAATCCATCTCGTGAAAGCGGGTGCCCATGTCGTACTTGCCGTCGCCGAACACGCACTCGGCCTTGCCCCCGGCTTTGCGCCAGTCCTCCTCCGAGCGGTAGTACGCGGGTTGCAGCAGGAGGGCCCGTTCCCACTCCTCGCCGAAGTACTCGAAGAAGGGTTGGCTGCGGTACTTGAATTGCCGGTTCCGGAGCACGTTTTCGTCGACGCCGACTTCCGCCCAGTCGAGGATTTTCGCATCCGGCGCATCCCGCTCGACGAGGTAGTAGCCGTAGCGCGGGTCGAATGCCGCATACCGGCCGTCCAGCCGGAGGCGGTACATCGTGTGGAATCCTCCGTTCTCGTGCATCACGCAGACACGCTCCGCCGCCGCCCGGTCGCGCTTGTACTCCGCCCAGGCGGCCTCGGCTATGCGGCTGCTGGTGTCGCAGTAGCCCCAACCGTAGACAAACAGGTTCTTGTGGGCGTCGAGCACATATTGTTCTTTGCCATAGGCTCCTTCGTATGCCTGAATCATGCCGCCCGTGGCCATCCGCGAGAAGAGTCGCAACCAGCGGAAGAACGCCTTGGCCTGAGCCGTCTCCGTGGCGTTGTCGAGGCCCTCCAGCCGCATGACGTCGTGCGTCCACGTGTTTAGGTTTGTGCATTCCGGCCACCGTTCGCTCACCACCAGCGGGCCCCGAACCGGCTGTGGCAGGGCGGGACGGGCAGACCAGACGGCAGAGACCAGTGCGAGGATTGCGCACAACCCAAATCTTGTGCGAGGGCGCATAATCTCTGTTCCTCTCTACTACGGGGTCGCGTCTATTAGAGCTCGGGCGGAGTGCGCCGGGCCCGGAACCCGCCCTGCTATTCTTATCAGACAACCTTTGGCGGCCAAACTCAAAAGTCGAGACCTGACCCCGTTTTGGTATATTCGTGCAGACGAGCGTTCTTGCGGCAATCAGGGCTCGACCTGCGGGGACGAACCATGACTGAGTCTCGCGTCCTGAAGCTTGAACTGGAGACCCGTTTCGGCCGCCTGAAGGGGAACCTGGAGGTTCCTTCCGGGGGCATGCGGCTGTCTGAACTGGCCTGGAACGTCATGGGCCTCGACGACAGGCTGATTGGCCTTGCGGCCGCATCCGAGGCCAGGCACGGCCGGCAGGTCTCATGCCGCAAAGGGTGCGGCGCCTGCTGCAGACAGGCGGTTCCGTTATCGCCGCCCGAGGCGTGGATGCTCAGGGACCTCGTTGTGTCGATGCCCCTGGAGCGGCGGGCGGCCGTCCTGGAGCGCTTCGCGCGCGCCAAAGACCGTCTGGAGCGCGAGGGGTTCGGGGAACGCTCGCTGACTTCGGCCGCATCGATGGACCAGGTACAGCAGCTGGGACTCGACTACCTGCGGCTCGGGCTGCCGTGCCCGTTCCTGGAGGACGAGTCCTGTTCCATCCACCCGTACAGGCCCTCCGCCTGCAGGGAGTACCTGGTGACGTCACCAGCCTCGTTCTGCAGCGATCCCGGCGCCCACCCGGTGCAACCGGTACCCCTGGCTGCGAGTCTCACCGAAGCCCTGTCGCGGCTTGCCGCCGCCGTAATGGGCGGAGAACCACGCGTTGTGCCGTTGGTAAAAGCGCTGGATTGGGCCGAGGAACACAGGGAGGACGGCCAGGTGCGCTACGATGCGGTCGCCCTTGTAGCTCTGTTGGTGCAGATCCTGACTGGCGCCACCACGCCCGCGGCCAGTCCGTAGTTCGGATTGCAGGTTCTTTCCCGCGTGCAGCCGTATCAGGCACGTGCGACATGGTACCACCGTGAGAATTGCCTTGGGCCTTCTGTGCTTTCTGGTCTCAACGGGGGGCATCGCTGTCCCCGCCGATATGCTCTGCACGCATCCGGTGGCGCTGGACAGGGAATCCAGGATTCTCCCCTGGCTCGATCCGGCGACTGGCGCATACGGCAGGGTGCTGGGGTTGCTGTGGGACTTCATTCTGACAGGGGTTCCCAATGGGCCCTCTTCGCCCCTGCCGATGTACTACCTCTACTGCGGCTACAAGCTATCGGGAGACTCTGTTGTCGCCGACACCTGGATGAACGACGTCGGCGAGAAGGTGCCCAACTGGTTCGAATCGGCACGCCTGTACTACGCCTACAAGGGAGATGCCGCCGCCTTCAAGGTCGCGCACGGACTCGTGGACTACACCCTGGCCCACGGCATCACCCCTGCAGGATACGAGTGGCCGTACTTTCCCCAGACCGCCGCGGACGCCGGCGCAGTGGAGTTCAAGGGATTCACCGGCAGATTCGCGACGGACGACGTCCACGTGGACCACGCCGGCGACATGGGGGCGACGTTCTTTCGGATGTACCTCTTTACCGGGGACGGAAGGTACAGGACCGCCGCGATCAAGGTCGCCGACACGCTGTTACGCCACATCAGGACCGGCGACGCGCAGCGATCGCCCTGGCCCTACATCGTCAATGCCAGAACGGGCAAAATCACCGCGGACTACGCGGCTAACTGGTTCGGGTGCGTCGCGCTCTTCGACCACCTGATCGAAGCGAACCAGGGAGACGTGCCAGGCTACCGTCGTGCGCGGGCGATCGCGCGGGACTGGCTGTTGACCTACCCCGTCCGGAACGGGCTCTGGGTGGATGGCCACACCGACACGAAAATCTCGGGGACGGGCAACCTGAGCAATCTGAGCGCCAGCAACGCCGCGCTGTACATCCTCGAGCACCCGGAAATCGACCCCGACTGGAAGATCCACGTGCCGGCGCTTCTAAAATGGACCGAGGACCATTTCGTGTTCAACTGCCCGGAGCCGGCCATCCAGTGGGGCGCCTACACCGTGGCCGAGCAGGTTGCCTTCAAGTGGAAAATGGCGTACCAGACGGCGCGCTATGCCGCGCAATGCGCGCTCTGGTACAAGGTCTCCGGCGATCCCGCATTCAAGGAAAGGGCCTATCGTTCGTTCAACTGGAGCACGTACTCGGTAGACCGAAACGGCCGGGCGCAGGATGGACCCACCGACACCGTCGGACGCTGGTGGTCAGACTGTTACGGGGAATTTCCCCGGATGTTTTATTACGGTTTCGCAGCAGTGCCGGAATGGGCCCCCGCGCGGGAAAACCACCTCCTCTATTCCAACGGTGTGCAGAGGAACGTCAGGTACGGCACCCGGAGAATCTCCTACACCGCCACCAGCAGATTGGGAACCGACTATTGCCGGCTCGCCTTTTCCCCGGCGACGATTACCCTCAACGGGGCAGAAACTCCGGTTGCGCGGCGACCTGCGAGCCGAGGGGTACACCGTGAAGGATCTTGGCGGCGGGGATTACGGGGTGAGCGTTCGGAGAGTGCGAGCCGGGGATATCGCCATCCTCGGCCGGTGATCAGCGGTGTCGGGCTTCCCCCGCAATCCGCTCGAAGACCTTCCTGGCCTCGGCATACCGCATCTGTACCGCAGCCAGATCGTGCGCGAAATAGCGATTCCAGGGCCCGCCCGGTGAAGTCTTCCGGATCAAGCTGTCGATGAACTGCGCGAAATACTCGGCATCTCCGGCGCCGGCGCGCACAGGCGCACCTGCGATCTTCACGAAAACCGCCCCGGTGTGGGTCTGATGCCCCTTGTCGTCCATGCGGCGGGCACACACCCAGCCGCTGGCCTTGAAATCTACCTGGGCGCGCATATCGACGGGCCTCCCAGGACCGGCGGTCCCCCGTTGCGTGGCCACGACCACGCCGTTGTGCACCAGTTCGATCCGACCCGTCAGCGTCTGGTTCGCTGTCCAGCGAACTGTGGCTGAAGAGCAGCATCGGCTTCCCGCGGTTGATCTCGTCCCCGGGCCCGTAATGACCCGCGAGCTTCAGATCCAGGAACTCCCGATGCCCAGTGGTCGAGATCACGGTGCGGCCCCGGGCGATTCCTTCGATCCAGTCGCGGTAGGAAAGGGCCCGGGACGGAAGATGCACAAACGTCAGCAACGCCCCGACCGGCTCGCGGGAGTTGCACGGGAAATCGGTTCCCGCGGCCAGACCCGGGCGGAATCCGCAGTTCAGCAGCCGGTAGTACGCATGGATCGCGGCCTCATTGCGCCACACGTCCTCCATCAGAAAGTCGACGCTGCCCAAGGCAACCTCGACGGGGTATTCCAGCGGGAGGCAGCAGCTCAAATCGTCGGGGATGCCTTCGCCTAGGTATTGCATGTGCGCGAAGCCGACGATCGCCTTCTGACGCTTCGCCCACGCGATCACCGGGAAGGTGGATTCCGACGAAAGGCGTCTGGCGTTGCGCAGCCCCAGGAAGACGAGGTGGCCGCCGATGGCCTTCTCCTCGAACGTCACTCCCTTGGGGTCGAAGTGCCACTCCGCGTCCCAATGAAGGAGCCGTTCGCCGCGGGAGGCGGGTTGATCACGCCCGTTGACCAGCGGCAGATCCCTCTCGGCAACCCGAACTTCTCCGTTTCCCATGTCTGCCAGCAGCGAAACGACCGAGAGGTCATGGGTGCCCATCGCGGCCAGGATTTCGTCGGGCGTTACCGGATCGTGCCCCGACGCTGCACCGCAATCGAGGTGCACACGCATGGCCAGCAACTCCTCCCTCGCGCATCAGACGGTAGGGGGCATCCCCGATCCAAACCCGCCGTCGACTGCCACGGCCGCCCCGGTCATGAAGGACGCATCGTCGCCCGCGAGGAACACGGCTGCGCGCGCCACTTCCTCCGCCCGGCCGATGCGCCACAAGCGCGTGCAGCTTCCCCGCCTTCAGGCGCGCCGCAGCCGGATCCGGCTGCGCCTGGAAATAGCCCTCCGCGAGCCCCGCGTCGATGTACCCCGGACAGATGCAGTTCACCCGCACCCCGTCCTTGCCGTGGTCGATGGCCATGGCCTTGGTCAAACCTATGATCGCCGCCTTGGTGGCGCAGTAGCCGGCGCAGCCAGGCTCCACAAAATAGCCGTTCACCGACGACATGTTGACGATGTTGCCGCGGGTGAGCTTCAGGTGCGGCAGGAAGTACTTCGAGCAGAGGAACACTCCCCCCAGGTTGACTGCCATTTGCCGCTGCCACTCTTCGACCGTGATTTCTTCAACCGTCTTGTTCACCTGGATCGCCGCGTTGTTGACGAGCACGTCGATCCTGGAGAACGCCTGGAGCGTGGCGACGACGAGTTGGCGGACCGACTCGGGCGAGGCTACGTCGGCAACCATGCTTGCCCCGACCCCGCCCCGGCTGCAGATCAGTCGCACCGTCTCTTCCGCGCCGCGCGGGTCGATGTCGGCAACGGCGACGGAGGCACCTCTCTCCGCGAACGCCAGGGCGCAGGCGTGCCCGATGCCGGCGCCACCCCCGGTTATCACCACGACACGGTTGTCGAAGTTCACCCTCGTCACCTCTCCTGCGCAGGCCGAAGCCGTATGCCGGCATTGTGATGCCGTCCTGCGCGGACGCGCAAGCGCAGAATCAGGGACGCGGGAAACCCCATTCAGACGGCCTGTGCCGCCGGGGAGCTGAAGCCTGACCGCACTTGATTTTTCGGGCAACTCTCGTCTCGGGGAAGGAGAGCCTAGACGGTGGGTGAAGCGTCCTTGCTTGAGCGTGGGCGCGTGGACTATCCTCGTCCTTTCCTGGAGGTGAGTGGTGAAATCGACCACGCCGGCGATCGTGGCTTTTGTCGCGCTGTGTGCACCCCTGAGCGCAGTAGACGTCCCGCTCACCGTCCGGGAAACCAGTGGGGTGACACGAAGCGGGAATCCGGTCAACTCGGGGGTGCCGTTGCCGAAAGGCGCGGTCAAGGACATCGGCGAACTGCGCCTGGTGGACGCGAGGGGCAACACAGTACAGGCCAGCATCGAGCCCCGCTGTCGATGGCTCGAGGACAATTCGCTCCAGTGGGTGACCGTGCATTTCATCGCCGGCGTCGAAGCAGGGGGAACCCTGCGCTACCGTCTAGTCACCTCCAAGGCGGCGCCGCCTGCGACCTCCCTCGACGTCAAAGAAGGGCCCGGGATAATTACGGTCACAACGGGTCCGGCGAAATTCGTGATCCCGACCGACCGGCTCGCTCCCTTCCGCCAGGTCTACCTGCGCCGGGATCTCTCAAGGGAATTCGAGGAGTCGGACGCCCTGCTGGCGAGTCCCGCGACGGTGGTTCTCGCGGCCCGCAACGGCGAGTCGAGAGTGGTTCCCAGGCCCGCCCTCAAGGACGAGTTCAGGTCGGAACTGGCGAACCTCGGGGAGCCGTTCAGGCAAACCGCGGTGATCCGGGCGTCGCGGGTGGAAGAGAGGGGCCCGGGCCGTGCGGTCGTGGCGCTCAAAGGCACGTTCTCCGCGCCGGACGCGATGTCCCTCGATTTCACGGCGCGCCTTTATTTCTACAGCGGTTCACCGCTCGCGCAACTGACTTTCAGCGTGGCGAACCGGCAAATGGACAGCATGGCCCGGTTCGTCGGAATCGAACGGTTGGCGGTTGAGATTCCACTGGAGGGTGCCCGGGGCGCGTCTGTGGCCCTGTCCAGGGAAGGTCGCGCATACGAGGCGAAACTCGGTACGAATCCGGTCCGCCTGATCCAGACGGCACGTGACCGGATGAGCATCGTCGCCGCAGATGGCACGACCACCTACGGGTCGCAGTCGGACGGGTGGGTGCAGGTGCGCTGCGCAACCGCGACACTGACTGCCGGCACCCGTTGGTTCTGGCAGGTCTACCCTGCAGGCCTCTCCGTCACACCGGGCGGCACCGTCGCGCTGGAACTCAAGCCGGCCGGCACCGACCGCGTCGACCTGTACACCGCGGGCGCGAAAACTCATTTCCTGTTCTTCCACTTTGCGCCGCCCGGCGCACCGGGAGCCGAAGCCATCGCGGCGGGGACGACACACCCGCTGGTGGCGGCAGCCTCTCCCGACTGGTACTGCCAGGAAACACGCGCCATGGGCGAACTGTACTCCGCCAACCCAAACCTGTACGCGCCGGAGTACCGCGATCTCGTGGCCCGCTACCAGCAACAGGTCGATGCGAACCTGAACCGTGTGGTTTCCAACCGGCCGCGCACCGGTTGGAAGGTGGACGAGTACGGGTGGCTGAATTTCGGCAGCGGGCTGCATCACTCGCGGTATGTCCGGGAGAATGCCGCGGAGAGTTGGTGGGACGGGAACTATTACGATTTCCCGCACGCCGCGATCCTCAATTACCTCCGGACCGGGCGGCCTGATCAATCTCACGACGGCGGAGGAGGCCGGGCTCCACCTGGCGGACCTGGACATATGCCATTCGTTCCCAGGTCACCCGGACCGCGCCGGATCCCCGCGCAGCGGTCCGGTCGTGGGTCATTTCCGGAATTACGCGAGCGGCCAGAACTACCAGGGGCACGACTCCTTCACGTTCTACAAGAACGAGAGCCTGTACGAACTGTATTACCTCACCGGCGAGCGGTGGTACCACGAGGTCGGCCTGATGTCCTCCGACTTCGCCATGGCTTTCTGGGGCAGGGGAGCACTGCGCAACCTGGCGCACGGCATCTGGGGCGTCCTCAGTGCCTACCGCGATACGCACCAGCGGAAGTACCTGGAGCGAGCGACGTTTTTCGTGGACCAGTGGGGCAAGCCGTGGCAGGACCAGAACCGGGGTAGTTTCAAGGACCAGGAATGGATGTATGGGCTGGCATTCGAGGCCTACGACAAGTATTACCGCCTGACCGGCGACAGGGACACGGCGGCCTATGTCGTGAAGGCGCTCGACGCCCTCATCGCAGAGTTCTGGAAACCCGAAGAGGGTACCGGCGGCTTGTACGGCATCAACCTCATCGGGTACGGCCTCGGATACGAGTATACGGGGAATGCGGAGTATCTCAAGAAAGGCCTGCTGCTGCTCGAGCGGTTGTCGCAACCCGGAAGCGAAGGAGACCGCGTGAAGACGTTCGCCCAGAATTTCCGGGCTTCGCCCTATTTCTTGAAGTATCTAACGGCGGGTTACCGGCGGTAACCGGCGCGAGGATTGCCCGGCGCTGCGACCGCGGAGAATGACCATGAACTTGCCTGTCAGCGCCATTGTCCTTGTTCTGGCGATCTCAATGTTCGGGACGGCCTCCACGGGGCCCCAGGAATTTGTGGGCGGGTTGAGGTCGCTCGGGTACAGCCTCGTCCCAGCGGCCAGGAGAGTACAGCTGTCGGGGCGGGAGATCTCCATCGACTCGAGCTGGGGCGTGGATCCGCAGGTCGCCCCGGGCGACATCGCCCTGAGGCGCCTGAAGGAAGGGGCGGCCGAGCTGGCAGGCCTGAAGCTCGAAGGAGGAGGGCCGGGCCGCATCGTTCTTCGGGTTGTGCCGGGGAAGGTGAAGGAGGTTCCGGCGGCGACATCGAAAGACGCCTACACCTTGAGCATCACAGCCCCAGCGCATCGAAATCACCGGGAACGGCAGCCCGGGGCTGCTCTACGGAGTGCAGAGCCTGCTGCAGCTCCTGCGGCCGGCCGAGGGCGGCACCCGCCGGCTCCCCGAAACCGAGATTGAGGATTGGCCCGCGCTGCCGCTCCGCTTCATTCACTGGGACTACCAAGCATCACCAGGACCGGCCGGAAACGCTGAAGAGGTTCATCGACTGGACGTCGTTCTTCAAGGCGAATGCCATCGGGTTCGAGATCGAAGACAAGTACGAGTTCCCGCGGCATCCGGTGGTCGGCGCGCCGGGGGCCTTCACCAGGGCGCAGGTGCAGGAGCTCACGCGCTATGCGCTGGAACGCCACATCCAGCTCGTGCCGCAGATTCAGGCTCCTGCGCACATGGCCTACGTGCTGAAGCACGACGAATTCAAACATCTCCGGGCGGACGGGAGCAACTACCAGGCCTCGATGTGCGACGAGGAAGCCATCTCGCTGATCCAGGATCTCTACCAGGACCTGATCGACGCCACCCCCGGGGTGGAGTACTTCCACGTTTCGACCGACGAGGTGTACTTCGCCGGGATTTCCGCCAAGTGTCGGGAGAAGCGCCCGTACAACGAGGAAAACCGCAGCCTGACGTGGGTGGAGTACGTCAACCGGATGCACAAGTGGCTCGCCGACCGGGGACGCAAGATGCTCTGCTGGGTGGAATACCCGCTGCTGGAGGAGCACCTCAAGCTTCTCCCACGAGGGCTCATCAACGGTGTCGCCGTCCTGGACCGCGGCAGCGCCTGGAACAGGGGCCTCAGGGATGCCGGCGTACCGTCGCTGATCTACAGCGCCCAGCAGGGCTCCGAGCTCCTTTTCCCCAACTATTTCTCTTCGGAATTCCTTGACGACGGCCGCCCGGTGCAGGGCCATCTGGCCGAGCCCGGCAGAGTCGTTCCCCGGATCCTGCGGAGAGGCTCCCAACGAACTCATCGGGACATACGCCGCGGCGTGGGATGACTCCGGCCTGCACAACGAGACGTTCTGGCTGGGTTGGGTCATGGTCAGCCAGTATGGCTGGTCGCCGGACAGGCCGCGGCCAGAGCAGGTGATTGCCGACTTCATGGACGTCTTCTACGGCCCCGGCAACCAGGATCTCGTCGAGGTCTATCGGACTCTGATGGAAGGGGCGCGATTCTACGAATCGAGCCTGGATCGCGTGCCGGCTTCGCGCCTGAAGCCGACGTACGGGAGTTGGGCCGGCCCGGGACGGGACACGACCCGGATCGACCTGCGCATCGAGCCGCCGCCGCTTCCCTTCGCGTACGATGAAACGCTGGTGGTCGAGCGCACTTTCTCCCGCCGGTACGCGCATGTCCTGGCTCAGCTGCCGGAAATGCGGCGTCGGCTGGATCAGACGATAGCAGCGCTGCAGGGGAAGCTCGGGGTCGTAGCGCGGAATCGGTACAACGTCGAGGTCCTGCTCTCGATCGCGCAGTTCGAGCGCCACTGGGTCACCATGGTTGCGGCCTTGAAGGATGCCGAGGACCTGATGATCCAGGCGGCCGAGGCACAAAGGCAGGACCGGGCGAAGCGACGTCGTCGCACTGCTGTCGCAGGCGCACGGGCGGGTGGAAGATTGCCTGCGGGACCGGAAGACGATGTGGGAGGGTCTGACGGCCACCTGGGAAAAGAGCCGCTACCCCAAAGGCATGTCGGTGGGGGGCCGGAGCTTTGTCCACGTCCTGGACGACCTGAAAGACCACCGAGCCGACCGGCGCCCCGGCCTCGACTTCATGCTCGAACCTCTCGAGAACAGCAACCTCGAGTCCTGGTCCGCCTCCCTGTCCCAGTTCATCCAGCTCTTCGCCCGCTCTCGCAAGTGACGGGGACGGACCAAGAGAAGTTTTTTATACACAATATTTTAAAAGGAAATACCGATCCGAATTGGGCCTTATTTTAGCTTTTCGTAGCCGAAAATCGAAAATAAGCCCTGGAACCGCAGTGGTAGGGAACGAAAGACGAGCAGACATGCACTAAGCGCAGAATTTGCCCTCAAAAAAAGAAAATAAGGCCACTTTCCAGGCCTGAAAATAAGGTAGGTATAATTTTGACAAGTGGTTAGCGTGGTCCGTCCCCTCCCACTTCCGACAATTCGAGGTCCTTGGTTTCGGGGCTGAACAGGAGGCTCACGAAGGTCATCAGCGCCCCGGCGGTGAGGACAACCGAAGGGGAAAGCCACATGTCCTGCTTCTCGATGTTCTGGATGAAGGGGACGTTGTGGGCCCACCAGACGTAGACGCTGAACCACGCGCCGAGGAGCGCGCCCGAAGAGTACCCGAGCCCGACCCCGACGGCGCGGCGCCCGGTCGGAAACCGTTCCGCCAGGTACGCCGGGATTATGCCCCAGGCGAGCTTGAGCATCGCGGCCATGGTCGTCCCGAGAATCGCGAGCGGGACGTTGCGGGCCACCGCCGCGTGGTACAGGACGAAGTACACCGGGATCCCGAAAACCGCGAGAAACCCGCAATACCACAGAGTGAGCGACTTTCGCCCCGTGAAGTCCGACAACCACCCGTAGAGGTTATAGCCCAGAAAGGCCATGAAGAGCGCGAACCCGTAGATCAGGCTGTAGGTGGTGGTGTCGAAGCCGCGGCCACCCAGGGTGAGGATGTTCGGGAGGAAGCCATACACGGAGTAGTCGGCGAGAAACAGCCCCGTCATGAACACGAACACCTGCAGGAAGACCCACAGGGCCGGCGGCTTGAAGAGGTTCAGGAACGGCGCGCGCTCGATCGCCCCGCCCTTCCTGGCCTTCTCGAACTCCGGAGACTCCGGCAGCGCCTTCCGGATGTATAGCGCGAGGAACACCGGCACGACCCCGGTCGCGAAAACGATGCGCCAGCCATAGTCCAGCATCCCCTTGTCGCCGAGCCAGTGCGAGATCAAGGCGAAGACCACCGAGGCGAAAACGTATCCCAGGGGAAAACCGGACTGGATGAAGCCGCCGATGGCCCCGCGCCTCCTCTTGGGCGCGTGTTCGATGGCGAAGGTGTGGCCGACGGCGTATTCCCCGCCGAAAAAACACCCCATGACGAACCGGAGGACGCAGAACACGACATAGGCCCAGTTCCCCACCTGGTCGTAGGTGGGCAGAAAGGCCGAAAGGAACGACATGACGCCGACGCCGCCGATGGTCAGGATCAGGAGAAAACGGCGGCCGAGCCGGTCGGCGTAGTGCCCGAAGATGGCCGACCCCACCGGCCGGGCCGCCATGGTGATCGAATAGCTGAGTACGATCGTGATGTACCGCCAGGCGTCGCTGCCGGAGGGCGACGAAAAGACCCGGACCAGGATGGGGGCCATCACCAGGACGAGCGCCATGTCGTATGCGTCGAGCATGAAACCCAGAAACTGCGACCCCATCGCCATCTTCGTGTGCCTGCCCAAGCCTTCCTGGCGCACCGTGAGCATAAGGTTAAGTTCCTTTCGGTTCGAATTCCCCGATTCGTCGAGATTCCGCGAGCCTGAAGCGATCTCATTCGGTCCGGAGCGCAACCATGGGATCGATCCTGCCCGCGCGCCGGGCGGGCACGTAGCCCGCCAGCAGTGCGACCAGCAGAAGGAGAAGGGTCGCGGTCGCCACGGCCCGCGGGTCTGCGGCCCCGAGGCCGAAGAGGCGGCTCGAAATCAGCCGGGCGGCGGCCAGGGCCGCAGGAACCCCGAGGGCGATCCCGAGCCCGACCAGGACGACGCTCTCGCGCAGGATCAGGCGCAGGACGTCGCCGGACCCGGCGCCGAGCGCCATGCGCAGCCCCAGCTCGCTCGTGCGGCGGGCAACGCTGTAGGACATGACCCCGTAGAGCCCCGTGCAGGCCAGGACGAGGGCGAGCACCCCGAAGAAGCCGGAGAGGCTGGCGATCAGCCTTTCTTCGATCAGCGACCGGTCGATGAGCCCTTCGAGCGTGTCCAGCCGGACGAGCGGCAGGGTCGGATCGACGGCGCCGAGTTCGCGCCGGATGGCACCGGCGGCCTGCTGCGGATCGCCCGTCGTCCTGACCTCGAAATTCACCGTGGTGACAGCCTCGATCGGCTGGTGCATCGGGACGTAGAACCGCCGGATGGCGCCCCAGCGCAGGCTGTGGTCCTTGACGTTGGCCGCCACCCCCACGATTTCCAGCCCCGTCCGCTGCCCCGGGAGCCAGAAGATCTGCCGGCCGACCGGGTTCGTTCCCTGAAAGTAGAAGCGCGCGAACGCCTCGTTGACGATCACGGTCCGGGGCGCCCCAGCCGCGTCCTGCGCCGTGAAGTCGCGCCCGAGCAGGATCGGAATGCCGACGGTGGAGAAATAGCCGGGCCCCACCTGGTCGAAGCGCGCCACCTCGGGCTTCCCTGCCGCCCCATACCCCTCCACGATGATCGGTCCCGCCGACTCCGGGCCGCTGAACAGGCCGTTTTCGGAAAACGTCACCGCGCGCACACCAGGGAGCGCGGCAAAACGCTGCTGCAGCTGGTCGACGAGCCGGGAGATCTCGGCCCCCCGATATCCGCCCGTCACAGGGTCCACCCGGACAATCAGCAGGTTCTCCCGCACGTAACCGAGGTCGACCCCGCGCAGCTTCTGAAGGCTGCGCACGAAGAGCGCCGCCCCGACCAGCAGCATCAGGGAGAGCGCAACCTGCGCCACGACCAGCGCCTTGCGCAGGCGCAGCCGGCCGGGCGAACCGCCCGCGCCGCGCACCGTGTCTTTCAGCGACGCGATCACATCGACCCGCGCCGACTGCAACGCCGGCGCCAGCCCGAACAGCATCCCGGTCAAAACCGTCACCACCCCTGTGAATGCCAGAACACGCAGGTCCGGGCGAAACCGGATCGCAATCGGGTGCGTGGTGAACGCGCCGACCAGCGCGACCAGCGTAGCGCTGCCCCAGGCCGCGAAGAGCAGGCCCACCCCCGCGCCCAGGACGGAGATCAGGAGACTCTCGGTCAGCAGCTGCCGCACCAGCCGCGAACGGCGCGCGCCGAGTGCAACCCGGAGCGCCATTTCCCTCCCCCTCGCCGTCGCGCGCGCAAGCTGCAGGCTCGCCACGTTGGCACAGGCGATCAGGAGCACCGCCGCCACCACCCCCATGAGGATAAACAGCGGCTCCGAGAACTCCCGCAGCGAACTGACCGAGTTCTTGCCGTACTCCTCCCGCGGCAGGCCCGTCCCGGCGGGCAGGATCTCCACGCGCAACTGGCCGATGGCCTTCCGATGCTCGTCCGTGATCCTCGACCCGAGTTCGTCGGCGATCAGCTGGTGCAGCAGCACCTCCATCCCCGCCTGCGCCCGGGTGTACGACACGTCCGGCTTAAGCCGCCCGAGCACGCGCACCCACCCCACGTTCCGGCGACCCAGCCATTCCCTCCCCGGCATTAGCGACGCCTGCATCATCATCGGCACGTAAAAGTCGGGGGCGTCGCCGACCGTTTCGCCCGTGAACGAGGGGAGGATCACGCCGACGACCTCAAAGGCGCTCCCCGCGGGCCCGAGCCGGCGCCCCTCCGGGCCCTCCTCCACAGACATCGCCGCACCCCACACCAGACGCCCGGGGCCGAGGTGCAGCGTCTTGCCGACCACCGACGAGTCGCCTCCCAGGCGCTGCTTCCAGAAGGCATAACTCACCACCGCCACGGCCGACCCGCCGGGGACCCTGTCGTCTTCGGGCGTGAGCACCCTCCCGATCAGCGCGCGCGCCCCCATCATGCGGAAATAGCTCCCCGACACGATGCGGCCCGACAGCCGCAACGCCTCCCCGCCGGACTCGCCCAGGAGCGGCACCTGGTCGACCGCGGCCACCGCCGCCACGTCCGCGAAAACCTCGTTGCGGTCGCGGAACTGCTCGTAGCGGGTGTAGGGGAACTGCCGGGCGGCGACCCTCACGAGCCGCTCCGGCTCCGGCACGGGCAGCGGCCGGAACAGTAGCGCGTCGATCAGGCTGAAGATCGCCGTGTTGGCGCCGATACCGAGCCCCAGCGAAAGAACGGCTATGCAGGTGAAGACCGGGCTCCTGAGAAGCCCGCGGAAAGCGTAGCGCAGGTCCTGAAGCAGTGTGTCCATGACGCATCCCCGAGGGCCAGGATCCGGAACATCCGAGGCCCGCAAAGCTGTGGTGCCTCGCGCCGGCGCCGTCCCGCGGGCATCCCTCGAGCCCTTCGGGCGAGCCCCTGCCCGGGAAAACATGCACACGATCCGCGCGCGATGGGCCCCTACTATACACCCGAACCGCACTAATCTTATCTTTTGTTCCCTTTTCTTCGCTTGCGTTTGAAGCCGCACCGGGCGTAGGATCGGGTGGTCGCGCCCCAAAAACCACACACAGGAGTCATACGATGAACCGAAGGCAACTACTGATGCTTCCCGGAGTGGCGTTGCTGACGCGCCGGGGTTCGGCCCGCACCCGGCAGGCCGGCGCCGCTTCCTCACCCGACGTGGAAAAGGTCCTGCCGGACCAGCTCCTGCTCAAGGATTACCGGCCGAGGTCGGTCTACAAGATCCCGGTGAGCAACATCGTGAAGGCGAAATACCCCATCGTCGACGTGCACCATCACGCCCGCGTCAAGACGCCCCAGGACGTCGAGACGATGGTGAAGCTGATGGACAAGGTCGGGGTGGAAAAGACCGTCTGCTTCAGCGGAACGGGCGAGAACTTCGACGCCACCTTCAAGCTGTACTCGAAGTATCCCGGCCGCTTCGACGTCTGGTGCGGCTTCAACATGACCGGCGTCGACCAGCCGGGCTTCGGGCCCAACACCGTCAAGGAACTGGAGCGGTGCCACAAGGTGGGTGCCGTCGGGGTCGGCGAGGTCACGGACAAGGGTTGGGGCATCGGCGGCAGGCTGTCGGCGCCGCCGAACTGGCAGGGGACCCGCCCGGCGGGCGGCGGAGGCTCGGGGCCGCAGCAGGGCCCGCCCATCCAGGGGCTGCACCCGGACGATCCGAAGATGGATCCGATCTGGCAGAAGTGCGCCGAGCTGGGGATGCCGATCAACCTGCACATGTCCGACCCGTACTGGTCCTACCTGCCCCAGGACCGGCACAACGACGGGCTGATGAACGGCTTCAGCTGGCGGCTGGACGACAAGCCCGGCCTCCTGGGCCACAACGAGCTGATCCAGTCGCTGGACAGGGCGCTCCAGAGACACCCCAAAACCGTCTTCATCTGCTGCCACCTCGCGAACCTGGACTACGACCTGACCCGCCTCGGCCAGATGCTCGACCGGCACCCGAACATGTACGCCGACATCTCGGCCCGCTTTGCCGAGACGGCGCCCATCCCGCGGTTTGCCGGACAGTTCCTGAAGAAATACGCCAACCGCGTCGCCTACGGCACAGACATGCCGTACAACCAGGACGTGTTCACGACCACGTTCCGGATCATGGAGTCGCTCGACGAGCACTTCTATGCCCAGGACGTCTACTTCAACTTCAACTATCACTGGCCCCTGCATGGCATGGGCCTGCCCGACGACGTGCTCAAGAAGATCTATCACGACACAGCGACGAACGCTTTCAAGCAGGCGCGCGGGAACGCCACGGCTTAGTACTGATGTGCATAAATACGCCAACGTATTTTCAGGACGCGGATGCGCGCGGATCCCCACGGATCCGTTGGATCTGCGGAATCTGCGTTCTGTTTTGACTTTTGTCTTTCATCGCCCGTTATGAGACTGTGTACTTGGCAAGGCAAGTGTGTCCGAGCCTCGAGCCCGGACGTCCTTGACCTGCGCCATATAGGCACGCGTGCGCTACATGGCAGCCTCAGACTGGGTCCGGGCTTCGGCCCGGACCCACTTGTTTTGGGGTACCCTTTTGCGTCATATTGGAGGCCAACGATAAGGGGGATGTCCATGAGAAGAGTGTCCTTATTGGCCGTGTTGTTGTTGGCGGTGCTGGTTCTCCCCGTCACCGGTTTTGCCCAGTACTCGCGGCGAGATGTCGCCGACATCTCGCGCGACGTGTCCAACCTGGCACAGAACACCTGGAACACCGTGCAAGGGGATCTGAACCGGCGGGACTCCGTGGGCGTGCGCGGAGCCGATGGGATGCAGTTGTATCTCGCATTGAGCGGCTTTGCCAGCAGTGCCAAGGTCTACGCGGACCTGGTGGCACGGCCCCGGAACGAGACCGTCCTGAACAGCGGGGCGCGCTACCTGGTGGACCAAGCCCGCGCCATCGACCAATTGATGGGCCAGAGCAGCGCCGTCGACCAGCTGCGCACCGACTGGAACAGCGTCCAGGACGCCGTGGCGCGCCTCTCCGACCTGTACAGCCTGAACTATTCCACCCCCAGGACCGCCAGGTTCAGCCAGAACCGCGGCCGGTACGGCAGCGGCACCGCCTACAGTTCGGGAACCTTCCGGTGGCGTGGCCGGGTCGACGGGGCGGATTACATCAACGTCCAGGGGAACCGGGTCAGTATCGACCACCTGGAGGCGAACGCGATCCAGAATGCGTCGTTCACCATGCCGCGGGCCCTGCCCCGGTCCGCCGTCCAGGTCCGGCTCAACAAGATTCGCGGCCGCGGCTCGGTGGAGCTCGTCGAGCAACCGTCGGTCTCCAATAGCTTCACCGCCGTCGTCCTGATCGACGACCCGGTTGGAGGCGCGGACGACTACGAGTTCGAGCTGGTCTGGTAACAGAGGCTCCGAACAAAGGCTCCCGGTCCCTCAGCGCCGGGAGCGGCCGTGCCGTGTGCGGACGCCCCAGAGAGGTCGAGCGGCTCAGGGAGCAACACGGAGGGCTGGTCACTCACCCGCAATTTTGGCAGACGCGGGGAATTGCACGCCGCAGGAGGCGTTTGCAGTTCCCCGCGGACCCCGGTAACATTCCTGCAGCATTCCCGACGGGAGGTTTCGTCATGCGTATGGTGCGTTCCGGCATTTCTACGTTGCTGCTGATCCTGGCTCCGTGCTTGACCGCGCAGTCGAACACTTCCCCTGCCGGGCACTGGGAGGGAGGCATCAAGGTGCCGTCGGGCGATCTGAAGGTCGTCGTGGACCTCGACCGTGACGCGAAGGGCAACTGGATCGGGGACATCGACATTCCGGACCAGGGTGTGAAGGACCTTCCCCTGCGCGACCTCTCGGTGGCAGGCGACACAGTCACCTTCGCCCTTCCGGCCGGACCGGGAGACCCGACATTCAACGGGAAGGTGTCGGCGGAGGGGAGCGTGCTCTCGGGAGATTTCTCCCAGAACGGCGGCTCCGTCCCGTTTACGCTGAACAGGACCGGCGAGCCCAAGGTCGTCGTGTCCCCCGCCAGCCCGTCGCTGCCGGAGAAATTCACGGGGGTCTGGGAAGGCAAGCTCGAGGCCCCCGGCGGATCGCTGCGGATTGTCTTCCATTTCGAGAACAAGGACGGCGCCGCGGTCGGGAGCATCGACAGCCCCGACCAGGGTGCGTCGGGCATCCCTATCAGCCGCATCTCGGTGGAAGGCAGTGCCATCCAGGTGGGCGTCCAGATCATCTCCGGTGAATACAAGGGCAGGCTGAGCGACGACGGCAAGACGATTTCCGGTGAATGGTCTCAGGGTGGCGCCACCCTCGCGCTCGCACTGGCCAGGAAGTGAGCCGGCCCCTCCGGGGCCGCCGCCGGGCAGGTTTGCAGTAAATTTCCTATCGGCGGTAGAATGTCCGCGTGCGCATCCTGGTGGTCGAAGACGACAAGAAGGTGGCCGGTTTCATCCAGCAGGGATTGAGCCAGGAGAGCCACGCCGTCGACGTGGTGAACGACGGCGAAACGGCGGCCTACCAGGCCGAGAGTTTCCCCTACGACCTGGTCATCCTGGACTTGATGCTGCCGCGCCTCCCCGGCCTGCAGGTCCTGCAGCGCATCCGGGCGAAGCACCCGGGGCTGCCGGTGCTCATCCTGACCGCGAAGAGCGACCTGCAGGACAAGGTCGCCGGCCTGGACAGCGGCGCCGACGATTACCTCATCAAACCCTTCGCCTACGCCGAACTCTCCGCCCGTGTCCGCGCGCTGCTCCGGCGGTTCACCAAAGAGGACGTCTGCCTGCGGGTCGCCGACCTCGAGATGGACACCACGACCCGGGTGGTCCGACGGGGCGGCCGGCGCATCGAGCTGAAGCCCAAGGAATACGCTCTGCTCGAGTTTCTCCTCAGGAACGCTCACGCGCCCGTAACCCGCAACATGATCATCGAGCACGTGTGGGACATCCACTTCGACGCGATCAGCAACGTCGTCGACGTGCACATCAACTGGCTGCGCAACAAGGTCGATAGGGGATTCTCACCCCCGCTCATCCACACGCTGCGGGGCGTGGGCTATATCCTGACGGACTCGCGCTCGTGAAACCACTCAAGCTCCGCACCAGGCTCACCCTCTTTTACGTCGCGGTCTTCGCGCTGCTGCTCGCCTCGGCCAGCGCGTTCTTCTACCGGTTCCTGGTCTACCAGACGGACAACGACCTGCGCGCGGAGCTGATCGAACGCTCGGCCGCCCTGCGCGGATACCTGCGCATCGAAGGGGAGCGGGCGACCCTCGTCTATGACACCCGGGACCCGGAGGAGGCCTTTTTCATCGGCAACGCCACCCGCTATTACCAAGTCTATGACGCCGAGACCGGGGAGATGGCGGCCCGCTCGCCGCAACTGGAAGCGCTCGGTTTCCAGTACACACCCGAGGAGGTCAGGGAGGTCGCCCACGGCCCGGAATTCACCGGTCTGGACACCGAGCAGGTCGATCTCCTGCTCCACAACGACATCGTGCGCTCCCCGGAAGGTCGCCCCTATCTCCTGCAGGTCGGCGCCCCTCTCGGTCCCCGGGACGCGGTCCTGAACAGGCTCCTGACCTCCATCTTCTGGGCGCTCCCGTCCGGAATCGCGCTCGCGCTCATGTCCGGGTGGTGGGTGTCGGGCAGGGTGCTGCGCCCCCTGGCCTCGCTCTCCACCGCCGCCCGCGATATGAGCATCGCGCAACTGCACCTGCGGCTGCCCCTGACGGGCGCCGGCGACGAACTCGACCGGCTCGCGGCGGCCTTCAACGAGATGTTCGGCCGCCTGGAACTCGCCGTGCAGCAGATGAAAGACTTCACCGCCAGCATCTCGCACGAGCTCCGGACCCCGCTGACCGTGCTGAGGGGCGAGGCGGAAATCGCGCTGGCCAGCGCCCGCGGCGAACGCGACTACCGGCGGACGCTCGAAAGCCAGCTCGAGGAATTCACCAAGCTCTCACAGCTCATCGACCAGATGCTCACCCTGGCCCGCGCCGAGGCCGGCCAGATCGACCTGCGGCGCGAAAACGTCAACCTCTCGGCGCTTGCGCGCGCGCTGGTCGACATCATGGAGCCGCTGGCCGCCAGCAAATCCGTCGCCCTCGCGGCAGCGCCGGGACCCGACGTGGTCATCCCCGGCGACCCCGCGTGGCTCGAGCGCGCAATCCTGAACCTGCTCGACAACGCCGTCAAGTACACGGGCGCCGACGGCCGCATCGAGGTGACGGTCAGCCGCGCACCGACCGAGGCCCTGCTCGAGGTCCGCGACACCGGCACCGGCATCTCGGCCGAAGCCCTCCCCCACATCTTCGAACGCTTTTACCGCGCCGACCCGTCACGATCCAAGGAAACAGACGGCGCCGGCCTCGGCCTCAGCCTCGTCGAGTGGATCGTCAAACAACACCGCGGACACATCACCGTCGAGAGCAGGCCCGGACTGGGCACCACCGTGCGGGTCGCCCTCCCCCTGGCCGACGCCGGGCTCGCCGGCAGAATCATTAAATGCAATATAATCGGGCGTTAATCCTCGCTTAATCCTCCACCTGATAGCCTTTCGTCATCTGAATGCAGCCGCGCGGTGTGGCTGGATTCTCAAAAATAGGAGAGACGAACCATGAGGAAAATGACGGCGTTGATGACGGGGCTGGTGCTTCTTCTCGCGATGGCGGCACTCGCCCAAGCGTCGGCAAAGGCTACCGCGGCAAAAGAACACAAGGCGAAGGCCGAAGTCACGCGCCAAGCCAGCGGGACCATCACCTCCACAGACGCCAACACCCTGGTGCTTAGCCACAAGGTCAACGGCAAGGAACAACAGACCACCTTCACCCTGAACGACCAGACCCACAAACAGGGCGAACTCCGCTCCGGCGAGAAGGCAACCGTGCACTACAAGGTCGAAGGCGACCAGAACATAGCGACCATGGTCAAGGCCAAGGGCGGCACCATGACCGCTGCCACCTCCAAACCCCACAAGAAGTAAAAACTCTTCGGGCCTTTCGAGCCTTCGGGGTGAATCCGCGAATCCGCCTCGAAGGCTCGAGTGCACCCTGCATCCACGGGCCTCGTCCGCCTCACTCTTCAGGACTTCGGGTTTCCGCCCGCGGGAACAACAGCGCCACCCCGATTACCGCCAGCGGCAACGGGATCAGCAGCGCGACAAACAGGCGCTGGACCAGCAAGCGCTCCGTGGCGAAGACCTGGTACAGGTGGAAGAAATAGGTGAGCCCGCATGCCACCGCCAGCACCAGCACCCCGGCCACCCTCGGCCAACGCCGGCTCAGAAAAGCCCCCAGCAGGAACGGAACCGCCACGGCCGCCCCCTCCACCAGCAGGGCCGCGGGCTCGCCCGCGTGGCTCAGGACCACAAAGGCCGTCCAGAACAGCCCAAAGGCCAGCAGGACGAACGACGCCGCCTGCCTCGCGTCCCAGAAGCTCAGGGCATAGGTGAGGACCGAAACGACCAGCATGAGACACAATACGAGCGACGCCGGCACGAAGTCGTCGCCCAGGTCCAGACCCTTCCCCCATCTCCGGACCAGCACCGCCGCGACCAGAAAAAAACCGCCCGCCAGATAGGCGCGATAGCCCGCCCGGACGCTCGAGGCCCGCTGCAAGTCGTCCAGGTCGTGCAGCACGCCGACCTCCCTCAACAGCCCCGGCCCGAACGCCCCCAGCGCAAACAGGAAGAAAAAGCCGACGTGAACCGCGCTCCCCAGCAGTATGCCCGCGAAAACGAGGACACAGGCCGCAAACCCCACCTTCGAAATCGAAAAACGACGGAAAAAGGACCGAACCCTCATGCCCCCTCCTTGCCGTCCCGAAGCTCGAACAGATCCTCCACCCTCGCGCCGAAAACGCGCGCCAGCCGCAGCGCCAGCGCAACCGAGGGCTCGTAGCCGCCCCGCTCGATCGCAATGATCGTCTGCCTCGAGACACTCACCCGGTCGGCCAGCTCCTGCTGGCTCATCTCCCCCGCCTCAAACCGGAACCGCCTCACGATTGACCTTCAACATCTCCGCCCTGGCCATGCTCGTCATGTTAACTATTATTTACATAATGTCAAGTTACTTTTACAGTACGAAAAACGGCTTTTTTGCTTGCGGAGCGCGGGGGTTGGCATTAAGTTCGCGCTGCCGGAATTCGAACTCATCAACCAACGACATGTGGGGTGACACCATGAAGCGACGGGAGTTTCTCAAGGCATCGACTCTGGCCGGCACGGCGGCGCTGTCCAGCACGCTGGGGCGCGCAGGCCTGGCGCAGGGCGGTCAGCGGGAGTTCTACGAACTGCGGACGTACGAGATGCAGACGGGCAACAGGAAGGCCGTGCTGAACGACTATCTGTCGAAGGCGGCGATACCGGCGTGGAACCGGCTCGGCGTCAAGCCGGTCGGCGTCTTCAACGTCGTGTCGGGGAGCAACGCGCTGATGCTCTATGTCCTCATCCCTTTCCCCAACCTCGAGACGCTGATCACGGCGCCCGCGCGGATGGCGGCGGATGCCGAGTACCGGGCGGCGGCGGCGGACTATCTGGGGACGTCGATCGACAACCCGGCCTACACGCGTCAGGAGAGCTCGCTGCTCTGGGCGTTCAACAACGTGCCGCGGTTGCGGGTCCCGGCGGAGACGGCCGGCAACAAGCCGCGCCTCTTCGAGCTGCGCATGTACGAGAGCCACAGCGAGGCGGCGGCGCTGAAGAAGATCGAGATGTTCAACGAGGGAGGGGAAATCGCGTTGTTCGACAGCATCGGGTTGCGGTCGGTGTTTTTCGGCCAGACCCTGATCGGCCGGCGTCAGCCCAACCTGATGTACATGACCGTCCACCAGGACATGGCGGCGCGCGAGAAGGTCTGGGAGGACTTCCGCAACGCCCCGGGGTGGAAGAAGCTCAGCACGGATCCTGCGTTCGCGAACACCGTGTCGGCCACGACGGTCGTCTTCCTGCGTCCCGCGCCCTATTCGCAGGTTTGAAGGGTCAAGTGGGTCCGGGCTTCAGCCCGGACGCTGTCTGCGGTCGCTATACGGTACGCCCGGCGCTATATAGCCCAGGTCAAAAGACGTCCGGGCTGAAGCCCGGACCCACTTGTCGATTGACGCACTCACCGGCCCACGGAGGTAACCTGATGCAGTCTTCCCAGGAGCACGCCGTCATCTCGAAAGTGTCGTGGCGGCTGATCCCGTTTCTCTTCCTCTGCTACATCATCGCCTACATCGACCGCATCAACGTGGGGTTCGCGGGGCTTCAGCTGCAGAAGGCGTTCGGCGTCGACGCGGCCCGCTACTACGAGATCTACGGGCTGGGGCGCGGGGATGTTCTTCCTCGGCTACTTCATCTTCGAGGTGCCCAGCAACCTCATCCTGCACCGGGTCGGCGCGCGGATCTGGATCGCGCGCATCATGATCGTCTGGGGGCTGATCTCCTCGGCGATGATGTTTGTGAAGAGCCCCGAGGGGTTCTACGCGATGCGCTTCCTCCTCGGGGTCGCGGAGGCCGGGTTCTTCCCCGGTGTGATCCTGTACCTGACCTTCTGGTTCCCGGCCAGGGAACGGGCGCGCACGGTCGCCCTGTTCGCCACCGCCGGCACGCTGGCGGGATTCTTCAACTCCCCGATCTCGGGCAAGCTTCTGCAGCTCGACGGGGTGTTTGGCTGGGCCGGCTGGCAGTGGCTTTTCCTGATCGAAGGCATCCCCGCGGTGCTGGTCGGCATCGTCGTGTTCTTCGTGCTCCCCGACCACCCGGGCCAGGCACGGTGGCTGACGGCGTCCGACAAGGAGTGGATCCGCGCCGAGCTGGCGCGCGACGAGGCCGGCGCCGGTCCGGGCCAGCAGCACCGTCTGCGCGACGTCTTCACCAGCGGCCGGGTCTGGCTCCTGTGCGCGCTCTACTTCCTGCTCAACGTCGCGACCTACGGCTTCGAAATGTGGCTCCCCCAGATCATCCGCGGGTCCTCCACCATGGGGAACGTCCGGGTGGGATTCCTGAACGCGATCCCCTATCTGGTCGCCACCGTCTGCATGGTGCTCGCGGGCCGGCACTCGGACCGCACCGGGGAGCGCCGCTGGCACGTGGCCGCGGCGGCTTTCGCGGCGGCCGCCGGCTTCACCGCCAGCACCCTCACCGGCAACCCGATCCTGGGCCTGGCCGCGCTTGCCGTCGCCTTCGCCGGGATTAAAGCGGTGCTGGGCCCGTTCTGGGTCCTCGCCACGGAGTTCCTGAGCGGGGCCGCCGCCGCCGGCGGCATCGCCTGGATCAACTCGGTGGGCAACCTCGGCGGCTTTGTCGGCCCCACGGTCGTGGGCCAGATAAAGAAGGCCACCGACAGCTACACCGGCGCTATGATAACCCTCGCCGGCGCGCTGGTACTCCTCGGCTTCCTGGCCCTCAGGCTGGGCAAGAGGACGACCGGCCCGCCGCGCGCCGGAGAGGATGAAACAGTGCGTCTCCCGGACCCAAACCCCATCCGCGACAAGGAGAGACTATCGTGACCTACGTGCCGGCGGAAGACCGCTATGACCGGATGACATACAAGCGCTGCGGCCGCAGCGGCCTGAAGCTCCCCCTCATCTCCCTCGGCTTGTGGCATAACTGGGGCGGAGTCGAACCGCTCGAAAACGGCCGGGCGATGCTGCGCCGAGCCTTCGACCTCGGAATCACGCACTTCGATCTCGCCAACAATTACGGCCCGCCGTACGGCTCGGCGGAGGAGAGTTTCGGCCGGATTTTCCGGAAGGATTTCGCGCCGCTCCGGGACGAGCTCGTCATCTCCACCAAGGCCGGCTGGGACATGTGGCCCGGGCCGTACGGCGACTGGGGCTCGCGCAAATACCTGATCGCCAGCCTCGACCAGAGCCTCGAACGAATGGGGTTGGACTACGTCGACATCTTCTACCACCACCGGCCCGACCCGGAGACCCCGCTCGAGGAGACGATGGGAGCGCTCGATTTCGCCGTGCGCAGCGGCCGGGCCCTGTACGCAGGCATCTCGCAATACCCGCCGGAGCGCACCCGGGAGGCAGCGCGCATCCTGCGCAACCTCGGCACCCCCTGCCTGATCCACCAGCCGCGCTACCACATGTTCGACCGCTGGATCGAAAACGGGCTGCTCGACGTGCTCGATCACGAGGGCATCGGCTGCATCGTGTTCTCGCCGCTGGCGCAGGGACTGCTTACCAACAAGTACCTCAAGGGCATTCCCGACGGATTCGCGCGCGGGCAAGCCATACGGCTACCTCGACGGCGAAGACGTCACCGAGGAGGCACTCTCGCGAATACGCCGGCTGAATGCGCTCGCGGAACGGCGCGGCCAGTCCCTCGCCCAGATGGCCGTCGCCTGGGTCCTGCGCCACCCGGGGGTGACCTCGGCCCTGATCGGCGCCAGCAGGGTCGGCCAGATCGAAGAGATCGTGGCGGTCCAGCAATCGGGCTTCACGGCCGAAGAGCTGGCGGAGATCGACAAGGCACTGTCCTGAGGACTCTTGCCATTGAGGGAATTTCACGGATTCACGGAGTGTAATCCGCGTTTTTCCGCGAAATCCGCGTCCCATTTACTGCTCCACGTTCTGATTCTTCTGGGGGGTTATGGAGATCTCGAGAAGGACCATGCTGGCGCTGCCGTTTCTGATCCGCGGCGCCGCCGCGGCCGCCGGAGCGCGCCCGAACATCCTGTTCATCATGACCGACGACCACGCCGCCCACGCGATGAGCTGCTACGGCAGCAAGGTGAACCGGACCCCTAACCTGGACCGGATCGCCCACGAGGGCGTGCGCTTCGACCGGTGCTTCGCGACCAACTCCATCTGCACCCCGAGCCGGGCCAGCATCCTGACCGGGAAATACAGCCACATGAACGGCGTCCCCGTCTTCAACCGGTTCGACGGCGCCCAGCCGACGGTCCAGAAGATGCTGCAGCAGGCCGGCTACTACACCGCCATGATCGGCAAATGGCACCTCGGGAGCGACCCGACCGGCTTCGACTACTGGAACATCCTGCCGGGCCAGGGGCGCTACATCGATCCGATCCTGTACGACAAGGACGGTTCCCAGGTCTACCCCGGCTACGCCACGGACGTCATCACGGACCTGACCATCGAGGCCCTCAAAAACCGCCCGATGGACCGGCCGTTCTTCATGATGTCGCACCACAAGGCGCCGCACCGCGAGTGGACGCCCGACGAAAAGCACCGGCGCCTCTTCGCCGGCAGGCAGATCCCCGAACCCTCCACCCTCTGGGACGACTATGCCGGCCGGACCGATGCGCTGCACGAGCAGCAGCAGTCCGTGTTCCGCGACCTGACCCGGCGCGACCTTAAGCTGGTCCCGCCGCCGAACCTCGCCGACAAGGAACGGAACGAGTGGCTGAGCGTCAAGCCGGTGGAGGTCGAGGTCGAAGTGAACGGCGCCAGGAAGACGCTCACCGGACGCGACCTCGACAGGTGGAAATACGAGCGCTACATGCAGGACTACCTCGCCTGCGTCCAGAGCGTCGACGACAACGTCGGCCGCCTGCTCGACTGGCTCGACGCCAACGGCCTCGCCCGCGACACCGTCGTGATCTACACGAGCGACCAGGGATTCTTTCTCGGCGACCACGGCCTGTACGACAAGCGCTTCATGTACGAACCATCTCTCCGGATGCCGTTCCTGGTGCGCTGGCCCGAGGCGATCAAGCCCGGGAGTTCGACCGGAGCCATGGCGATCAACTGCGATTTCGCCCCGACTTTCCTCGAACTGGCGGGGGCTGGCGTCCCGGCCGACATGCAGGGGCGCAGCCTGCTGCCGCTGCTCGAGGGGCGTCGCCCCGCCGATTGGCGCACCGCGATGTACTACCGCTACTACCACGACCCGGGCGACCACAACACCCGGGCGCACTACGGCATCCGCACCGAAACCCACAAGCTCGTCTATTTCTGGAAAAAGGACCAGTGGGAGTGCTACGACCTGGTCGCCGACCCGGATGAGATGCACAACATCTACAACGATCCGGGCGCGCAGGCGCTCGTCGCCGGCCTGAAGCAGAGGCTCTGGCAACTCAAGAAGGAACTCAAGGACGACGACCGCTTCGCCGACACGCAGCCCACCGCGTCGTCCTATGTCGAGCCGCCCCCGCGCAGGAAGCCCAAGCCGTGACTGCAAGCCACAGCCCAAGTGGTCCGGGCGAGGAAACAAGTGGGTCCGGGCTTCAGCCCGGACGTCTTTAAATCCGTTCCATAGAGTTCCACCTGCCCTGCATAGCGACCGTAAACGGCGTCCGGGCTGATGCCCGGACCCACTCCAGAGGGCGTCGGCAGCTGCACCGGTACCCCGGCCGCCGCGACCATCCTCCTCTGGAGTGCGGCGCCTCGGCGCCACACTCTGCAGGTCACGCCGCGCACTCGGCGACAAACGCTTCGATGTTCTCGGTCGACACGCCCGGCGGCATCCCTCCGGCACACGAGAGAATCAGCCGCGACCCGTCCGGATTGGCCGCCCGCAGCACGCGGATCGCGTCGCGCACCTGCGCGGGGGTCCCGCGGGCCAGGACGTCGCGCGGCGGGACGGTCCCGAGAATCGTCAGGACGTTGCCCGAGAGCGCGCGCAACTCCGCCAGGGGGGTCTGTACCCCCGGGTTGAACAGGTTGATCCCGATGCCGGCGTAGTGCGCGACAGAGGCGGCGCAGGGCGCGTCATTGTGAAAGAACTTCACCGCGACGTCGGCCGCGTACAGCTCGCTCAGGTAGGGCAGCGCGAACTCGACGAAATCCGCCGGGCCGACGAATCCAACGATGTCGTCGAGCATCATGATCCCGTCAATACTCGGGAAAAGCGAGCGCTGCAGCTCGTGCCAGCGCTTCAGGAAATCGGTAATGACGCGCAGCAGCTTGTGGGCCGCCCCGGGGGCGGTCCTGAGCGCCATCAGGAACTCGGTCGTCCCCATCAGGAACGACGCGATGTTCAAGGGGCCCCGTGAAACGGAGAAGCGGATGCGGTGGCCGAGGTCCTCGATGCGCGGACGCGCCCACTTCAGCCTGCGGACTACGAAGGGGAGCAGCCCGTCCGAGGCGGGCTCCGGGACGCGCAACCCGTCGATCTCGTCCGCGCCGCCAAGCACCTTCTCGGCAAACGGGAATTCGTCGGGCGGGAAAATGCAGCGCGCGCCGAAGGCGGACGGCTCGGTGCACATGCCGAACTCGGCCCAGAACCCCGGGAGAAACCAAGCCTGCGGGAAGGCCTCGACCGCGCGGCGGTTGGCCTCAAACCAGATCGTCTCGCTCGCGAGGTAGTCGGCGATTTCGACGCCGTGCCAGCCCGGCAGCCAGGGACAATCGATGATAAACCCGCACGGGGGCGGGTGCCGGGTGGCCCCCTCGAGCACCGCGATCAGATTGCGCCACTGCTCGTCCGTCATGCGTTCCTGTGCGCGTCGCGTACCGACTTACTCAACATGAGATTGCCGAGCACGATGGTTGCGGCCGCCCCTGCGACGGCGCCCCATGCCATGCACTCCAGGAGCATGCCGCCGGTCTGCCTGGTCACCAGGCCGAAGGACCAGCCGAAGAAGGTGCCCAGGAACAGCCCGACAAAGCCGAAACCGAGAAAGGAACCGGGGGTAAATGGCCGCGGGGTCAGCAACTCGTCCTCGCTCACCGGCTGGAGCCTCGGCGCCAGCACGTGCATGATCCCAAGGGCGATCAGGTACGCGGGCCCCACAGCGAAGAAGATCGACATGTAGTTGCCGCCGGTCGTCTCCAGGACATAGCCGGTCGCAACCGCCATGGTCGAACCCCCGATCGCGCCCGCCATGCCGCCCACCCCCACGATCGAGCCCACGGCGCGCCTCGGGAACATGTCGCTGGCCGTCGTGAAGATGTTCGCCGACCAGCCCTGGTGCGCCGCCGCCGCTAGCCCGAACAGCCCGACCGCGATCCAGAGGGTGTCCACGTAAGGCATCAGCATGATCGGCAGAACCGACAGCGCGCAGATGAGCATCGCCGTCTTGCGCGCGCGGTTGACCGTCCAGCCGCGCTTCATGAAGCCGGACGAAAGCCATCCTCCGCCGACGCTCCCGATGTCCGCGATGAGGTAGATGGCGATCAGGGGCACTCCGACCGACGACAGGTCGAGGCCATGCTTCTGCCTGAGGAAGTTGGGAATCCAGTAGAGATAAAACCACCAGGCCGGGTCGGTCATGTACTTGCCGATGGCGAACGCGGTCGTCTGGCGGTGGGGCATCAGCTGCACCCAGGGGATTTTCTCGGCCGGCGGATCCGGAGGATCGCTCTGGATATAGGCGAGCTCGCGTTTCGACACCCGGGCGTGCCGCTCCGGCCTGTTGTAGAGCGGCAGCCAGAACGCCAGCCACAGCAGCCCCAGGGCGCCAGTGAGAATGAAAGCCCACTGCCACCCCATGTGCACCGCGATCCACGGCACCACCAGAGGCGCCACGATGGCGCCCACGTTCGTCCCCGCGTTGAACAGACCCGTGGCGAACGCCCGCTCCCTTTTCGGGAACCACTCGGCCACCGTCTTGATGGCGGCGGGGAAGTTGGCGGACTCGCCCAGCCCGAGCGCCGCCCGGGCCATCCCGAAACCCAGCGGCGTGCGTGCGAGTGCCGTCGCCATTCCGGCGGCGCTCCACACGATCAGGGCCAGCGCGTAACCGAGTTTCGTCCCGAACCGGTCGATGAGGCTGCCGGAAACCAGCAGGCCGAGCGCGTAGGCAGCGTTGAAGGCCGCCACGATGTTGCCGTAATCGATCTCGTTCCAGCCGATGATCCCCTGGAGGTCCCGGGCCAGGATTCCGATCACCTGCCGGTCGACGTAGTTGACCGTCGTGGCGAAAAATAGAAGTGCGCAGATCACCCAGCGGTAGTAGCCGGTCCGCCTCGCGGCAACTTCGCCAGGGGCGTCCGGAGTCAGTTTGGGCTGCTCCACGGGACCTCCTCGCATAAAATGGGGCCCCAGAATACAGAAGAAAGAAGCCGGAAGCCAGAACGACCGAAGCCCGGAGGCGTGACATGCACGACTCCTGAGCACCCGACCTGAACGCAAGACAAGTGGGTCCGGGCTTCAGCCCTGACGGGTCGCTATATCGTGCGCCCGTTGCCCCATAGATCAGATCAAAAGACGTCCGGGCTGAAGCCCGGACCCACTTTCCGTTTTTTCTGCTAGACTCGGATCAATCGAGGAGCGCGGCAATGACAAGAGCGATGCTGGGCACTGTTCTGGGGGCGATCTTCTGCGTCACGGTTCAGGCGTGGGCTGCCGGGCCGATCCGGGTGATGCTGCTCGACGGGGAGCAGGGCGGGACGTACCACGCCTGGCAGCAGACCTCGCCCTACCTGAAGAGGATGTTGGACGAAACGGGATTGTTCCAGGTCGACGTGGTGACCGCGCCGCCGGCCGGCAGCGATTTCAGCGCGTTCAAGCCGGAGTTCGGCCGGTACGCGGTGGTCGTTTCCAACTACGACGTGCCGGACGAGCGGTGGCCCGACGAGCTGAAGGCTTCCTTCGAGAAGTACATCGCGGACGGCGGCGGGCTGGTCTCGGTTCATGCCTCCGATAACGCTTTCCCGAAATGGCGGGCGTACAACCTGATGATCGGGATCGGCGGCTGGCGCGGGCGCAACGAGCAGGCGGGCCCCTTCTGGTACTACAAGGACGGGAAGCTGGTCTCGGACGCCTCGCCGGGAAACGCCGGGAGCCACGGTGCACGCCGCCCCTTCAAGATCGTCAACCGCGTGCCGGACCACCCGGTCACCCGGGGCCTCCCGCGCGAGTGGATGCACGTCCCGGACGAACTGTACGCGAAACTGCGCGGTCCGGGCGAAAACATGACCGTGCTGTCCACCGCCTACTCGGACCCCGGCAACAGCGGCACGAGCCGGGACGAACCGATCCTGATGACGCTCAACTACGGCAAGGGGCGCATCTTCCACACAACCCTCGGGCACGACATCGCCGCACTGAACTGCGTCGGCTTCATCGCCACGTATCAACGCGGCACGGAGTGGGCCGCCACGGGCAAGGTGACCCAGAAGGTACCGCCCGATTTCCCGACCGCGGACAAGGCCGTCACGCGCCCCGCCTACGACCCGCCCGCGGGCTGGGTCTCGCCGCGCTGACGTCGTTATTCGAGTGTGGGCCGCGTCGGCCCGACGCGGCCCCGGCAGGTCTGCCCGCCGGCGGCCCTCGCCTGTATTCATCGCTTCACCCCACCCCCCCCCCGCCCACCATGCCTGCGGAAAAATTCGTTGTGTAATTTGAAAATAGGTTTATAACAGGTATAAGGTTTCCTATTTTATTCCGTCAGGTGCATGCCGCCACGAAACTGGAGAAGGCAATGATCGTCCACGACAAACTGCCGGCCGGCGGCGGGCTCGCCCGCCCGGCCCGTCTGCTGACGGGCGCCGCATTATTCGTCTGCTGCGCCGCGGGCCTGCGCCTGCACTACCTCTCACCGGGCCCGGCCGCCGTCGCCCCCGCCGTGGTCTTCGCGGCCCTGGCCCTGATCGTCGCAGCCCAGGTCTGGCTCGCGCTGCGCTGGGACTCGCCGACCCTGGCCGGGCTCGCGGGCCTGCAGGCGCTGATCTGGAGCCTGCTGGCGGACACGACCGCCGCGGGCCTGCCTCTGCTCGCCGCGCTCTCGCTGGGCGCCGCGCTGCTGGCGCTGCGGCGCGACTGGTGGCCGCTCCTTGCGGTGACGGTGGTCGCCGTCTACGCGGGCCACCTGCTGTGGCTCCTCAACAACCCGCTCGCGGGAAACTCGGTCGGCGCCATCCTGCCGGAGCGGTTCGCCCTCGCCTACCTCTTCGCCTGCGCAGCCGCCTTCTTCTGGCCGGCCCTGGCCCGCGACCCGAGGGCAGAGCCGTCCGTCCTCCTGGTGGTCCTGCTCAACTCGCTGAGCCTGTCGGTCCTGACGTCGCTGGCGGTTTTCGCCCTCTACGGAGGCCGCTCGCCCCGCGTCTATGCGCTGCTCGCCTCGTTCTTCCTGCTTGGCTCGGTGGTGCAGTGGTCCCGCACGCACCGCCAGCTCGAGCCGGCGCTCTACGCGTGTTCGGGCTACCTGGCCCTGACCCTGGCGATCTACGATTACCGCGGCACCTCGACGCTTTTTTTCTGGCTCGCCGTCCAGAGCCTCGTCGTCATCTCCATGGCGCTCTGGTTTCGTTCGAAGTTCCTGGTCGTGACCAACTGCGCCCTCTTTCTGTGCATCCTCGCGGCCTACATGACGGGATTCCCGTCCTCGGCCGCAGTGACCTTGACCTTCGCCCTCGTGGCCCACTTGAGCGCGCGGCTGATGAACTGGCAGAAGAGCCGGCTGACGCTGCAGACGGAGGCGCTCCGGAATACCTACCTCGCCACGGGATTTATCCTGGTGCTCTACGCACTCGGGCACTGGCTGCCCGGCCCTTACGTCGCGCCGGGCTGGCTCGCCGCCGGGGCGGCCTACTTCGGCGTCGGCCTCGCGCTGGGGAACAGAAAGTACCGCTTCCTCGCCGCCGGGAGCGCGCTGGCGACGGCCGTCCGCCTCTGCGCCATCGACATGCCGCGGCTGCTGCCGGACCACCGCGGTGCGACGTGGATCTGCGCCGGCGCCGCCGCCCTGGTGCTGTCGGTGCTCTTCGCGCGATGGAGAGGCCGGAAGAGCGGGTCCCAGCGGTTGGACGCCGCCCGAAGTTGACACAAGTGGGTCCGGGCTTCAGCCCGGACGTTTTTTGATCCGATCTATGTGGCGACGGGCGCACGTTATGGCGACCGCAAACAGCGTGCGGGCTGAAGCCCGGACCCACTTGACCGGCGGACGCATTCGGCGGTAACTAAAACGCGGAGAGGACGGTGCGCCAGAGCAGGGCGGTCCCCTTGTCGGTCACGTCCAGCGCGTTCTCGTAGGCCTCGTGATTCTCCTGCGCCTCCGGGGTCACCAGCCGCACGAAGACGAAGTCCCTCGAGGGGTCGACCAGGCAGAGGTTGTGGAAACTGCCCAGGAAGGCGAAGCCGCGGCGGTCCACCCCCTCCCAGATCCCGTTGGTGTTGACGAACATCAGCCACCCGTACCCGCGGCGCCGGAAATCCTGCTGCCCGGGGGCGGTCGGGATCCCGGCCAGCGCGGGATCGTTGACTGTGGCCTGGGCGATGAACCGCTCGCTCAGCAACTGCTTCCCCCGCCAGCGCCCCCGGTTCAGGAACAGCTGCCCGAACAGGGCGAGTTCCCGCGCGTTGGTGAGCACGCTGCGCCAGGTCAGGCAGTCGCCTTTGCGCGAGCGCAACCAGTCCGTATCCACCGCCCCGATGGCGTTCAGGATGCGTTCCCGCAGGAACACGATCGGCTGCTTCCCCGTCAGGCGCTCGACGATGGGGCACACCGCCTGTGCGGTAGCCTGCTCGTAGGACCACGCCGTCCCCGGCTCCCGCTCCAGCGGCCAGCTCAGGGTGGACGCGACGGGATCGACCACCGTGGTGAACCCCTTGTAGTCGAGCTTCAGCCCCGACGTCATCGTCAGGAGGTGGCGTATCGTGATCTTCCTGCGGTCGTCCCCCGCCCACTCGGTCAGGATCTTGCAGGCGGGGTCGTCGACCTTCAGCTTCCCGTCGTCGATCAGCAGACCGAGGGCCGCCGCCGCATACGCCTTCCCGGCCGAGTAGGTGTCGAACCGGGAATTCGGCCCGAAGCCGTCCCAGTAGTGCTCCCATACCAGCTTGCCCTTCACCGCCAGCACGGCCGCCCCGGTCTTGTTGGCGCCCAGCAGCTCCGTCAGCGCCCCGTCGAGCACTTCGGCCTTCAGCCCGACGTCCGCGGGCCGGGCCCGCGGCCATTCCGCCCCAAGCGCCGGGGCGACAGCGAAGCAAAGCAACAGGCCGGATAGAAACGCGCGAGAATGCATCGTAGACTCCTTGTGCCGTCGATGACCGTCAGGCAGAATCCATACGGGGGATACTCTGGTCCCGGAGGCTGAAAAAAAACAGAAAAAACTCGCTGCGATCTCCCCCCGGGCGGCACCATTATCAAGCCGGAGGCCCGGAGGGTTGCAGAGGCTGCAGGGCACTCGTGTAACGCGGGCGACGCCCGTGCTCCAATGGTACCCGCACCGAGGGAGGCCGATGCGCACGCTGCTCCAGGATATCCGCTACACCGTCCGCATGCTGTGGCACAGCCCGGGCTTTACCGCCGGCGGCCGTGGCGACGCTTGCCGTCGGCATCGGGGCCAACACCGTCATCTTCTCCGTCACCGGGAGCCTCCTGTTCCCACCGATGCCCTATCGCGACGCGGGCGCGATTCTGGCCCTGACGCAGGTGCACCGGCAAACGGGCGGCTTCGCCTCCTCGATACCGGACTTCCTCGACTGGAAGGAGCCAGAACCACGTTTTCTCGCAGCTGGCGGCGGTGAGCTACGGCTGGAGCACGATTGCCGGCGGGGCGGAGCCTGAAGACGTCGACACCGCTTATGTCTCCGACGGTTTCTTTTCCCTGCTCGGGGTCGCGCCTGCCGCGGGCCGGCTGTTCCTCCCCGAGGAGTACGGCCGCGGGGCAGAGCGCGTCATGGTCCTCGGCTACGGCTTCTGGCAGCGCCAGTTCGGCGGGGCACCGGACGCGATCGGCCGCCGGCTGACCCTTTCCGGCGACACCTGCACGGTGGTGGGGATCATGCCTGCGGGCTTCGAGGAGCCGTTTTCCACCAAGGTCTTCCTCCCCCTGGGCGCGCGCCGGGACGCGATCCCGACGGACCGCCGCAACCGGCGCGCCGGCGTGTTCGCCCGTCTCAAGGAGGGAGTCACCCTCGACCAGGCCCGGCGGGAGATGTCGGTGATCTCGGATCGCCTGGCGCTGGCCTACCCGGCCACCAACACGGACGTCGAGGTGGTCGTTCAGCCGTGGCGCGAACGGATGACCGGCCGGTTCAGGACCATGATCGGCCTGCTGCTGGGCGCCGTGGCGTTCGTGCTCCTGATCGGGTGCGTCAATATCGCGAACCTGCTGATGGCGCGCGCCGCCTCGCGCCAGAAGGAAATCGCGATCCGCCTCGCCCTGGGCGCCCGGAGGTCGCGCCTGATCCGGCAGCTGCTCACCGAGAGCTTCGTGCTGGCCGTGCTCGGCGGCGCGGCCGGCGTCATGCTGGCCTATTGGTCCGTCCCGGTCCTCAACAACCTGTACGCGTTCGAGGGCCCCTTTTCCCTCGATCCAGGGGTCCTGGCCGCGACGGCCGTCCTGGTGGGGGTCACGGCGCTCCTGTTCGGCTCGGTCCCGGCGCTGGTGCTGGCGAGGCTCGGGACGAGCCAGGTGCTCAAGGACAGGACGGCGCAGGCGGCCGGGGCGCAGAGCCGCCGTTTCCGCGCCGCGCTCGTCGTCGCCGAACTGGCGCTTTCGCTCGTGCTCCTGTACGGCGCCGCGCTCCTCATGCGGAGCTTCCACCACTACACCTCGCTGGACAAAGGCTTCAATCCCCGCAACGTCCTCAGCATGGCCGTGAACGTCTACAAGGAGCGATACCCTCGCACGGGGACCAGGTGGTCGACTTCGGACGGAAGGTCCTGGAGCAGCTCGAGCGCGTCCCCGGTCACCAGTCCGCTGCCGTGGCCGCCCCGCTCGGCCTCGGCAGCGGCGAACTCACGACGGCGCCGCCGCGGACCGGGCCGGCCGCCGCGCTGCCCGCACTCGATCCGCTCGCCGTCAGCGCCGATTACTTCCGGGTCATGCAGATCCGGCTCCTGCGGGGACGGCCCTTCACCAGGCCGGAGGGGGAACGGGGCGCGGACGTCGTCATCCTCAGCGAAAAACTCGCGGAACATCTCTGGCCGGGAGAGGACCCGCTCGGCAAGACCCTGAGGCTGGACTCGGCCGGTGCCGACGTGCCCTGGCTTGCGGTGGTCGGTGTCACCCGCGAAGCCCGCGGGCACTCGTTTCCAAGCGTCACCTCGGACACGCTCGGGCTGTACCTGCCGTTCGGGCTGATGCGCGCGGGGGACGGGGCCCTGGCCAGGACCGGCGGCAATCGCGACGGCCGCTACACCGCCCTGCGCTTTTATCTCCGCACCGGCGGCGATCCGCAGAGCCTCGCCGCCGCGGCACGGGCCGCCGTGCTGGACACCGACCGGCAACAGCCCGTTTTCGCGGTCAGCACGATGGAGGAGAAGCTGCGGCGGGAGGGGGCGCCGCGGCGCGCCCTGGCCGTGCTGGCCGGCGTGTTCGCGCTCGTGGCCCTGCTGCTGGCGACGGTGGGAACTTACGGGGTCATGGCCTACTCCGTCAGCGAGCGCACTCCCGAAATCGGCATCCGGATGGCCCTCGGCGCCCAGGAGAGCGACGCGCTCGGCCTGATCCTGAGACAGGGCGTCGGCCTGCTCCTGGCCGGTCTCCCGCTCGGGCTCGCCGGCGCCGGCGCGCTGTCGGTCGTTCTGAGAAACCAGCTGTATCGGCGTGCCCGCCACCGACCCGGCGACTCTCGCGGGCGTCTCGCTGCTCCTCGCCGCGGTCGCGCTGCTGGCCTGTTATGTTCCGGCCCGCCGCGCCGCCAAGGTCGATCCGGTCATCGCCCTGCGCTGCGAGTGAACTCTGGAGCGCGGGCGGAAAGGCCGAAGGACCCGGAGGACTCGTCCATCCCGCCTGCGGTCCTTTGAGTTTCTTCGAGCCTGGAGCTTCGCGGTGAGCTCTTGAGCCCGACCTCACTCAGGGCCGCACGCCATATTGCCGCATCGAAACACCGGTGCTATCTTTGCGGGCAGGTGACAACCATGACCTGGATCCGAACGATTCCCGAATCCGACGCGGACGAACGGCTGCGGCGGGCCCTCGAGGCACAGCGCGCCTCTATCCTCCCGAGTACGCGCCCCCGCAAGGGAAGGCCAATCCGACAGCATCGTGGCCTCGCACACCCTGATCCCGGGCGCGCTGCACCATGCCTTCGCAACGTTCGGCGCGCTGATGTCACCCGAACTGCCCCTGACGAGGCGACAGCACGAGATGATCGCCACAATGGTTTCTGTGGCGAACAGGTGCATGTATTGAATCGAAGCCCACGCAGAGTTTCTGCGTACCGTGACTCTCGATGACAACCTCGTCCGCGCGCTGCGGGAGGACTACACCAATGCGCCCGTCTCCGCGGCGGATCGAGTGATGCTGGATTACGTGGTGCAGCTGACGAAGGACGCCACCCGCATCAGCAGAATAGATCTTGAATCCTTGCGTGCGGCGGGATTTGACGACAAGGCTATACTCCAGATCACGCTGATCGCCTCGTGGTTCAATTACATCAACCGCGTCGCCGATGCGCTTGGCGTCGGCCGGGATTGACTGGTGATCAACCGCGAATCCCAGGCCCGGCGGCACCGGCATCGAGCACCACGATGTATCGGGGTGCAACTGCAGGATGGACGCCGGCACCTCGGGCGTCACCGGACCGAAGAGCGCCTTCTGCATGACCTCCAGCTTTGGTGCCCCTTTCGCGACCAGGATGATCTTTCTCGCCTCCATGATGTTCCGGATCCCCAGTGTCACCGCCTGACGCGGAGCTAAGCCGGTTTTCCTGTAAAACTCCGACTTATCCGACAGGCTGCGGCCCGAAATCTCGGCGACGTGCGCACGGCTCTCGAACGGCGTACCCGGCTCGTTGAACCCGATGTGCCCGTTCATCCCGATTCCGAGGATCTGCAGGTCGATGCCGCCGGCCCGCTCTATCCGCAGCTCGTACTGCCGGGCTTCCTCCGCGAAATCCGCAGCTTCGCCGTCCGGCAGGTGACAGTTCTTGCGCCGTATGTCGATGCAATCCAGGAGCTGCTCGAAGATGCGATACCTGCAGCTTCCCGGATGCGCCGGGAGCTACGCCCGCGTACTCGTCTACATTGAACGTGAACGACGTCGGCGAAGCGAAATCGCCGCACTCGCGGTGCAGCTTTACGATGGCCCGGTGCAGCCCGATCGTGGTGTTGCCAGTCGAAAGACCCAGAACGCTACGGGGCCGCACCAGCACCTGCTTCGCGACCTCCTGCGCCGCCACGAGGTCCACCTCTTCTGCCGTCTGTCTCACGACGATTCTCATGTCCCCGCTCCTTGCCCCGGCTTAAACGGCCGGAAGTATCTGCTGCCAGATGCGAACGAAATTCCCGCGGGGCCTCATTATCACACGGACACGGCCGGGGCCGGAGGCAGTTTCAACGCGGGCACGCTTCCACCGTCGCCCTCATCGGACCGGCCATTTTCTTCGCCGGCGGCCTCTGGTGCGCAGCGGCCGGCGGCCGCAAGGGAGCGGGGGCAGGCCGCCCCCGCCCCGCTGGGCTGCAAGGGGCAATCGAGAGCTCCGACTCTTGCGCGAAATCAACGGGGCCGCGGCGGGCCGCCGCGGCCCACTAGGCGAATCCGCTGTTGATGCGGCGGCGCACGTGGTGCTAGCCTAGAGCCCTCCGCACTACCCGTTCGGCAAGGAGGGCACATGCAGAAACCTGAGCGTGCCGGCATCGCGTTGCCGGTCTTGTGCATCGTCGCGGCGGCCTCGGTCCTCGTCGCGTTCGGCAAGGACTTCTGGATCGAAAAACCCTATTCAGCCTGGAACCAGCAGGAGGCGCTGGCCCTCCTGACCAACTCCCCGTGGTCCTGGCCCACGACCATCCCGGGCAATTACGGCGGCGTTTCCACCCCCAGCATGATCGGCGGCCGTGCCAGCGCAACCGCGACCAGCGGCGGGCTGGGAGGGTCGAACTCGGTGCCGATGTACGTGAGGTGGCATTCGTCGCTGAAAGTGCGCCAGGCGCTGGCGCGCTACAGCCAGCTCAACGGCGCCCTGTCGGAGACCGACATCCAGAAGTTCCTGGCCCAGCCGATGCCGGACTACGAGATCGCGATCAGCTGCCAGGTCATGGAACCGTTTGCGGCGGCGACCTTCGAGTCCGTGTCGCCGAACACGTTTCTGACCTCCAAGAAAAACAAGGAGAAAAAGATCGCCTTGAAGGCATACGGCTCGCCGGCAGGCCGGGGGGACAACTTCGCGGTGTTCACGTTCCCGCGCGAGGTCGACGGGAAACCCACGGTCGAGCCCGCCGACGAGGAGATCGTCTTCTCGACACAGGTCGGCAAGCTGAAGATCCGGGCACCGTTCAAGATCGCCCGCATGACCCTGGACGGCAACCCCGACCTGTAACATACCAGGTATTGTTCAAAATACGCTAACGTATTCTGCAGAACGCGGATCTTCGCGGACGGATTCACGCGGATCGGCCGCACCCGGCATTCCTCCCCGAGGGCTGCCTTTGGCGACGCATCAAAGCCCGGCTCCCGCAGGAAAACGTGGACCTTGAATCGAAGCGGCATCCTTCCAACCGCGCGCTTTCCTGCGGGAGCCGGGCTTTGATGCATCGGCGCGAAGCGCCGGCCCTCGGGGAGGAATGCCGGGCGCGGCCTGCCACCAGGTAGCAATCCGCGTGCATCCGCGTTGATCCGCGTCCTGGCAACGTTAGCGTGTTTCTGAACACCAGTACTTCAGGACCGGAGCCCGTTCATCTTTGCCGTGAAGGTGACTTCGAAGCGCAGGAAGTAGGCCGGGGAACGGCCCGCGTAGAAATCGCCGGGCAGGTGGCGTTCGTAGAGGACGTGTCCCTTCCAGTACTTGTTCAGGTTGACGTCCAGACGCGCCTGGTAGTGGTTGCCCCGATCCGTCCCCGTCCCGAAGATGCGCGGGTCCCCGTGGAACGGCTGGTAGGAATCCATGTGGTAATACGTCAGCCTGCCGCCCAGTGACTTGCAGGGCGCGAAGAGCAACTCCGCCTGCCACATCCCCTGGTTGGTCCAGTAGCCCACGCCGCGCTCCCGGACCTGGCTGAGGATGTACAGTTCACTCCACTTCGGCCAGCGGGAGAACAGGGGATCCCACCCTTCGTTCCTGCTCCCGGTGCCGGGGTCGTCACCCGAGAAACCCCAATAGCCCAGCCGAAAGGCTCGGCTTCCAGGCGCTCTGCTTCCAGGACTTCTTCACATAGCCGTAGCCTGCCCAGCCTGCGAGCCGGGTGGCCGGCCGCTGCGCTCCCCACTGCAGCGCGAACTCGCCCGTCGCCTCCCAGTCGCTCCTGATTTTCTGCACCGCGCGGGAGCCGGCCGTGTGCACGTGCCGATCCGGCTGAAACTGCGCGCTGGTCGCCGCGCGCCGGTCGTCCGTTTCCTTTTTGTAGAAGTAGTAGGCTTCGAGGCTGGTGTTTTTGCGGTTGTTGTCCGTGTAGTAGACCCCGAGCGCCTGCTCGTTCCATTCGAGAAGCTGCCGGGAGCCGACGTGGATGCGCGGCAGGTAGCGGTCCGTGTAAGGGTCGGATATGCCGATGAGCTCGAGCTTGGACTTCTTCCAGGCGTAGGCCAGGTCGAAGGCGTTGAAGTAGATGGTTCGCGAACCGTCGGAGGGATTCCCCTCGAACAGCGAGGAAGCCTTCCCCCTTGGTCAGGTTCTGCCGTCCCACCCGCAACGAGAGGCCGCGGACGAACAGCTTTTTGAAGTCGACGTAGGCGTGCTCGAAGGCAACCTCGTCGAAGCGGTACGGCGCGCGTGGGACCACGATCTGATTGGTCTCCTGGACCAGCCCGGCGTAGACGTCGACGTTCTCGCCCAGGGGCGCCCTGGCCCAGAGCCGCGTGCGATAGCGGACCTGGTTGCGCTGGTCCTCGGCCGCGCCGTTGAAGTCGAACACGTTGTCCCAGTTCTCGTTGCGGACACGCTGCTCGAAACCGAGCTCGAAGCTGCCGGCATCCTTGCTCTGCGGCGCGGGGAAGGCTGCGGCGGCGGTGGCGAGAACGAGCACGAAGGCGGAGAAGAGGTGTCGGGGAGTCAAGGGTGGCTTTTCTCCAGCGCCCTGGCGAACCCGGGCAGCGAACGCACGACGGTGTCGCGCGAAACCGTGAGGGACAGCCGGATGTACCCGCCGCGCCCGAAACCCGTGCCGGGTACCGCCAGCACGCCTTCGGACTGCAGCAGCCGCACGAAGGCGATGTCGTCCGGGACCGGGGTCTTCAGGAAAAGATAGAAGGCACCCTGCGGCTTCCGGACCTCGTATCCGGCGCGTGCCAGGCCGTCACACAGCAGGTCGCGCTTCTCCTGGTAGATGTGGAGCTCGGGGGGCACCTCGGGAGCCTCGGCCACGACCCACTGCCAGATGGCGGGCGCGTTGATGAAGCCCAGGATGCGGTTGGTGAACGTGCACGCGTTGCGCAGTTCGTCCGCCCCGGGCAGCCGGGGGGAGATCGCGAGGTAGCCGATGCGTTCGCCGGCGATCGCCCAAGTCTTGGACCACGAACTCGCCACGACGCAGCTTGAGATGATCGACGCCGCCACCGGCACTTTCGCCCCGTCGTATACGAAGGCCTTGTAAGGTTCGTCGACGATCACGACGACGGTGTGGTTCACGCGCCGCAGCAGAGCCTCGAGCTCCCGCAGGACCGCCTCCGAGTACACCACCCCGGTCGGGTTGTGCGGGGAGTTGAGGATGAGGGCGCGGGTCCGGTCCGTGATGGCCGCGCCGACGCGCGCGACGTCGAGCGAGAAGTCGTCGCAGGTCTCGACCGTCACCAGCGCGCCGCCGTGGTTGGCCACGTAGAAGGGGTACTCCGAAAAACAGGGGAGCGGGACGATGACCTCGTCGCCGGGATCGAGCATCGCCTTGAGCACCGTGTTGATGGCCCCGGCCGAGCCGACGGTCATCAGAACGTGGTCCGTGGTGAAGTCCAGGCCGGTCTCCCGCCGGAGACGCTCCGAGATGGTCCGCCGCACCGCGGGGAAGCCGGCATTCGGCATGTAGCCGTGCATCCCGGGCCGGTTCTCGGCCGCGACCCGCCGCAGGGTGGCGAGCACCTCCGGCGGCGGGTCCTCGTTCGGGTTGCCGAGCGTGAAATCGAAGACGTTCTCCTCGCCCCGCTCAGCCTTGAGCCGCAACCCCACCTCGAACATCCGGCGGATCCACGACGCGCGCTCGAGCTGCTGGTTTATGACGTTGGCGACGATCATTCCCGGATCCTGTTGTAGACCTCCACGCTCCCCACGACGTTGATGCCGCGCGCCTGGAGCAGGCCGATCGCGGCGTCGGGCTTGTCGAAGCGGAAAATGAGAACCGCCATTTTGCCGCGTCCGAAGGGAAACGCATACATGTATTCGATGTTGACCTCCGCCCGCCCCGAAGATCGAGAGGATCTCGGTGAGCCCCCCGGGCCGGTCGGGGACCTCGACCGCCACGACCTCGACGACGTTGACCACGAAGCCGGCCGCCTGCAGCAGCGCCTTCCCCTTTTCCCAGTCCGACACGATCATGCGCAGGATGCCGAACCGCTCGGTGTCGGCGAGCGTGAGGGTGCGCACGTCGATCCCGGCCTCGGAAACCAGGCGGCAAGGTTCGACCAGGGCGCCTGGCGTGTTCTCGAGAAACAAAGAGAGCTGGTGAATTTTCATGTGCGCCTCACTGATCCAGATTTCTGCGGTCGATGACCCGCTTCGCCTTGCCTTCGCTGCGCTGGATGGCGCGCGGTTCCACCAGCCGGACGTTGACCCGCAAGCCGAGCATCTGCTCCAGCGCGTACGCCAGCCTGCGGTTGAGTTCCTCGAGCGCGCCGATCTTGTCGCTGAAGACCTCCGGGGTGACCTCGACCTGGACCTCCATCTCGTCCAGCCCCTTTTTGCGGGTGAGAATGATCTGGTAATGCGGGAGGGTTCCTTCGACGGCGAGCAGCGCCGTCTCGACCTGCGACGGGTAAACGTTCACGCCCCGGATGATGATCATGTCGTCGGCGCGCCGGGCGATCCGGCGCATGCGGCGCAGGGTGCGGCCGCAGGGGCAGGCCCCCGGGACGATCGCGGTGATGTCGCGAGTGCGGTAGCGGATCATCGGCATGGCCCGCTTCGAAAGCGTGGTGAACAGCAGTTCCCCTTCGACCCCGTCCGGGAGCGGCTCGCCGGTATCCGGGTCGATGATCTCGGGGAAGAAGTGGTCCTCCAGGATGTGCAGACCGTTCTGGCACTCGCATTCGATCGCGACCCCGGGGCCCACGATTTCCGAAAGGCCGTAGATGTCGAACGCACGGATCCCGCCCGCGCGTTCGATGTGCCGCCGCATCGAATCGGTCCAGGGCTCCGCGCCGAACACCCCGACGCGCAGCGGGGTGCTCCGGAGATCGACGCCCAGCTCCGCCGCCCGCTCGAGCAGGTGGACGAAGTAACTCGGGGTGCTGCAGATGGCCGTCACGCGGAAGTCCCTCATCACCATGATCTGCCGGTCGGTGTTCCCGCCCGAAATCGGGATGACGGTCGCCCCGAGGCCCTCCGCGCCGTAGTGCGCTCCCAGCCCGCCGGTGAACAGCCCGTAGCCGTATGCGTTCTGCACCACGTCCCCCTGGTCGATCCCGCACGCCGCGAGGCAGCGCATCATCGCGTTGGTCCAGACGGCCACATCCTCTTTGGTGTAGGCCACTACGATCGGCTTCCCGGTGGTGCCGCTCGACGCGTGCAACCGCACGATCTCCGGCATCGGGCTGGCGAAGAGCCCGAACGGATAGGTGTCGCGCAGATCGCTCTTGGTCATGAACGGCAACAGCCGGACGTCTTCCAGCGCGCGCATGCTCTCGGGCGACACCTCCCGTTCCTCGAGCCGGCTCCGGAACAGGCCCACGTTGTCGTAAGCCCGGCGCACCACGGCTTTGAGGCGCGCCAGCTGCAGGTCGCGCATCTTGGGCACCGGGAGATAGTCCGGTGTGCTGGCCGGATTGAACCGACAAGCCGCATCGGCGTCGTCACTCATAGACTCTCCTTGGAATCGCATCAGTCTACTACGGAGTCGCCGCCGGGCAACGCAAGATTGTCGCCGGCCCCGGAGTGCGGCGGCTCGACGGGCTCGACGCCGCTTTGTTGGCGGCGCCTGGGCGCCGGGCATTTCGACTGTAGGACGCACACAAAGCGGGGCCCGAGGCGCCGCACTCCAGGGTCCGGCCAGACAAACTTCGTGCCGACTATGCCCGGCCGCGACTCCGTCCGGAACACCAGGCGTCTTGCATCCCCGGCTTCCGGGGTGTACATTCCATCGCATCGGGTGTCGTTTCAGTCAGCAAATACAATCGAGCTGTACGAGTCGCCGGGATGCGGTCTGCGCATCCGGTCCGGGAGGTCTTGTATGAAACCCCAGTCCATCGAAGCCTGGAATCTCGCGGTGGTGCAGGCGCATTTTGACGCCGAGGCCGGCGGGAGCATCGACCCGGCTCTCGACCTGTACTCCGACGACGTGGTTTGGGAGGCGCCCGCGCGCAACCTGAGCCTGCGGGGGAAACGAGCGGCCGCCGAGAACTATCGCTCGATGTTCTCGTCGATGTCCGGCACCAGGTTCAAGTCCCTGCGCCGGTTCTGCGCCGCGGACAAGGTCGTCGACGAGGGGATGCTCAGCTTCCGCCTCACCGGTGACGGCGTCCCCGCCGCACCCCTGCCGGTCGGCGCCGACGTCTGCATGCGCGTCGTTCACATTTTCGACCTGCACGAGGGGCAGATCGCGCGCGAGTCGGTCATGGAGATGTGGCCCGTCGGCGAAGCCCGCGCCGCGGCGACCTCGCCCGGCCTCGAGCACATCATGCAGCTGGGGCTCGGATTCTGGGGCTCCAAGGTGCTGCTGAGCGCGGTAGAGCTGGGCGTTTTTTCCGAACTGGCCAAGAACCCCCTCAGGGGCGCCGTGCTGGCCGAGAGACTCGGCCTGCACACCCGCAGCGCCCGCGACTTCTTCGACGCGCTCGTCGCACTCGGGATGCTCGAGCGCCGCGGCGACCTCTACGAGAATACCCCCGACACCGGGTCCCTGCTCGACCGCGCGAGCCCGAGCTATGTCGGCGGGATGCTGGAAATGGCCAACGCGCGCCTCTACAGGTTCTGGGGGGCGCTGACCGAAGCCTTGCGCACGGGGCGGCCGCAGAACGAGGTGCTCGAGGGCGGCCGGTTCTTCGAGCAGCTCTACAGCGACCCGCTGCGCCTGAAGGGCTTCCTGCAGGGGATGACCGGCATCAGCATGGGAGCCGCCCACGCGATCGCCCGGAAGTTCCCGTGGAAACGCTACCGCAGCTACGTCGATGTCGGCGCAGCCCAGGGGGCCGTTCCCGTCCAGGTGTCGCTCGCCCACCCGCACCTCGCGGGCAGCGGGTTCGACCTTCCGGTCGTCCGCCCCATTTTCGAAGAATACGTCCGCTCATTCGGGCTCGCCGACCGCGTGCGCTTCCAGGAGGGCAATTTCTTCACCGACCCGCTCCCCGCCGCGGACGTGCTCGTCATGGGACACATCCTGCACGACTGGGACATGTCGGAGAAGCGCGCCCTGATCGCCAAGGCCTACCAGGCCCTTCCCCCCGGCGGCGCGCTGCTCGTCTACGAGGCCCTGATCGACGACCAGCGCCGGCAGAACGCCTTCGGGCTGCTCATGAGCCTGAACATGCTCATCGAAACCCCCGGCGGCTTCGACTACACGGGCGCCGACTGCTCGGCCTGGATGCGCGAAGCAGGCTTCCGCGAAACCAGGGTCGAGCACCTCAGCGGCCCCGACTCCATGGTCGTCGGCATCAAATAGGGGACGGACCAGGATAAACCGTCTAGACCCAGACGACTTAAGGTGTTTTAGCCTCGAAAAAGCGCCCTTATTCGCGATTTTTGGTGCCATTTTTCTCGTTTAAGCCGCCGCGTCGGGCTTTCGGGAGGGCCGAATCGAGTCAGGGCCTGATGGTCATCGTGTCGTCGATGGACAGGGTGGGAGCGCCCGGCAGCTGCGGGTCCGGCGTGGCCGTGATCAGAGAAACGCCGGGCGCCGTCAACAAGTTCCAGGGTGTAAGAGTATCCGCGCCGCGCCGCGCGAGGTACATTCGAGACAACCGCCGAATTCCGCAATTGTTCGAGCGTGCCGTAGCTGCCGTTCGCGGCCAGGTAGTAGCGCTCCGCCTGTGCAAGCGAAAGGAGATCGCTCCGGACGGCGGCGATATCGATCTGTGCTGCCGCGGGTTCTCGATTGCCGACGCGAACCATCTGCAGCGAGTAGATGCGGTAGCCGACAGCCAGCACCAGCACCAATCCCAGCAATCCGGTCACGATTCTCACGGCATGCTCCTGTGGCGCGTCCCACATTTCTTTTCGACCGTTGTCAGGGATCGCTTAGTACTCGTGTTCAGAAATACGCTAACGTTTCCAGGACGCAGATTTGCGCGGATACACGCGGATTTCTACCTGGTGGCAGGCCGCGCCCGGCATTCCTCCCCGAGGGCTGCCTTGGCACGCATCAAAGCCCGGCTCCCGCAGGATCCGCGTGAATCCGCAAAATCCGCGAAGATCCGCGTTCTGCTGTTGTCAATCGGTGACCAGCTCCATCCCAAGAATACGTTAGCGTATTTGCGAAATGTGGTACTTAGTCGCAAATCAGGCCGAATCCCGGAAATAACAGGACTTGTCCGGACGCAAACCGGGGTAAGCTACCGCCGTTGGGCGGCCTGCGCCCGGCATGATTCTGTCGCCTGGGGGTCAGACGTCTTTTCGGACGCGGATTGACGTGGAATTCCTGCTCTGCACCCGCTTTTCCTTTCCGTCCGGTGACGCGTATGTTCTGCATACATTGCGGCGCTGAAAACCTCGACGGGGCGCGGTTTTGCGTCTCGTGCGGCCAGAACGTGCAGGCGTCGAAGCCGGGCGGCAGGGCCGGCAGCAGCCCCACGCTCGACGCGGCCGAGACCGAAATGGGCCTGAGCGTCGGCCAGACCCTGGGCGGCCGTTTCGAGGTCCGGAGACTGGTGGGAGCGGGCGGCATGGGCCGCGTCTACCTGGCCAAAGACCACGTCCTGGAGCGACCGGTGGCGCTGAAGGTGTTGCGGGATTTGCTGAGCCGCGACACAGGTTCGGTGCGGCGTCTGGTTGAAGAGGCCAAGGCTGCAATCCGTCTGGCGCATCCCAACATCGTGAGGGTCGACGACTATCACGACGCCGGCACCGTCAAGTTCCTGGCCATGGAATACGTCGACGGCCAGACACTCACCGACCGCATCGAGGCGGGTCTGGACGAGCAGGAGGCGCGCCGGATCGCCGTCGAAATCTGCAAGGGCCTGGAGCACGCGCACGCCAACAGGGTGATCCACCGGGACCTCAAACCGGGCAACATCCTGCTCGGGAGAGACGGCTCGGTCAAAATCGCCGATTTCGGCATCGCCCGCGTCGCCAGGGATTCGGTCTCGCGGCTGGGCTCGCAACAGGATTCCGGGACCCTGCTCTACATGGCGCCCGAGCAGTTGCTGGGAAAAAGCAGCGAAGCAAGCGACATCTATTCGCTCGGGGTCGTTCTCTACGAGATGATCTCGGGCGATCCCCCTTTCAGTTCGGGCGACATCTCGTACCAGATACGCGAGGTCGCGCCCCAGCCGCCTCGGGGTGCCTCGGCTCCCCTCGCCGCCACGGTGCTGAAGTGCCTCCGCAAGAGCCCCGCGGAGCGTTTCGCCACCGTCCGGGAACTCCGGGAGGAGTTGGAGATGGCGACGGGCGTCAGACAGGCGGACGTCGCGGTGCAGATCGAACGTCTTCCGGAGCGGCGGCCCGACGTCGCTGGCCCACCGGTCTCGACGGCGCCCGGGAGCACGGCCGCGAGCGCCCCCGGAACATTTGTCGATCATGCATCGCAGCAGCATCGTGTGGGAAAGTGGCGCAGCGTCGGGAAGCACGCGCTGCTGGGCGCCGTCGGTTTTGGCGGCATCACGATCCCCGCGGCGCCCCTCATCTACGAAGGTGCCCAGGACGAGATCCGTGTGGTCTTTTTCGTGTGCCCCGTGGTGGCAGGGCTCCTTGGGCCCATCCTTCTGAAGCTCAAACGCCCGACTGTCGTCGTGTTCGGCCTTGTCTCACTGGCTCTCGCCGTGATGCTGCAGTATCCCAACATCACGCGCGGGGATATAGAGGATGCGGTTCCGTTCCTGGTCTGCCTCTTTCTCGCCGGAGGAGCAGCGTTCGGCGCCTTCGTGGGATACAAGAGGCGCGGCGATGGCCTCGCGGCAGCCCCGAAGTAACTGCTGCCGATTGAGGTAACGGGGGTGTCTGGCATGGCCAGGAACACCGGCAGGTTCAAGAACATAAAATTGGGCAAGAACATCCACCGCCAGATGAAGCGCCGCGGCCCGCCGCAGCCCTATCCCCGCAGGCAGGTCACGCCGCCCTGGCAGCCCGGCAATACCAGGGAGCCGGTGACGCCGCCGGACGTCCCGGAAATCGCTCCGCCGGACGAGCAGGTGACTGGAGAGGAAATCCCTGAGGTACCGTCCCCGCTCAACGGCGCGCCGGCTCGACCCGGCGGACCGTGCCGTTGACGCGCACCCGGACTGGGCGCGGTTGCGCCGATCGAATCCGGTACTCCGTCACCTTCCCGTCCGCCCACGCGAGATCCACCTCGAAGCCGCCCCGCGCGCGCAGGCCGCTGACGCGGCCGGCGGGCCAGTCCTTCGGCAACGCGGGCAGCAGGACGACCTCGCCGCCGTGACTCTGGAGGAGCATCTCGGCGATGCCGGAGGTGGCGCCGAAGTTGCCGTCGATCTGGAACGGCGGGTGAGCATCGAACAGGTTCGGATACATGCCGCCGCCGCCCATCGTGTCCTGTCGCCCAGCGGGCTTGAGCAGGTTCTTGAGGATCCGCAGGCGTGATCGCCGTCGAGGAAGCGGGCCCAGAGGTTGATCTTCCAGCCCATGCTCCAGCCGGTCGCCGCGTCGCCGCGGTAGATCAGCGATTGACGCGCCGCGGCGAAGAGCTCCTGCGTCCCGCGGCGTGATTTCCGCGCCCGGATAAACGCCCCACAGGTGCGACACGTGGCGGTGAGTGTTCTTCGGGATCATCCTTGTCCTCGACCCATTCCTGGAGTTGGCCGTGCTTGCCGATCCGGTTCGGGGCGATCTGCCTGCGCGCGGCGTCGAGCTCGTCGGCCGAGGTCCGCGATCCATCCCGAGGATGCGCGCCGCCTCGGCGGTGTTGGCAAAGAGGGCGCGGATGATCTGGTGGTCCATCGTCGGCCCCATCACGAGGCCACCCTGCTCCGGCGAATTCGACGGGCCGCTGATGAGCCAGCCGGTGATCGGGTCTTTGACGAGGTAATCCACGAAGAACAAGCGCCGCCTCTTTCATGACGGATAGGCCCGCGGGGCGAGGAACTCCTTGTCGCCGGTGAACAGGTAGTGCTCCCAAAGGTGCTGGCAGAGCCAGGCGCCGCCGCTCGGCCAGATGCCGTGGTTGCTGGCGTTGATGGGCGCGGTGCCGCGCCAGAGGTCGGTGTTGTGGTGCAACACCCAGCCGCGCGCGCCGTAGTGGGCCTGCGCGGTCTTCCGCCCGGTGACCGCGCAATCCTCGATCATGTCGAACAGCGGCTCGGCGCATTCGGAGAGGTTCGCCACCTCGGCCGGCCAGTAGTTCATCTCGGTGTTGATGTTCACCGTCCACTTGCTGTCCCACGGCGGGTTGCAGCGAGTCGTTCCAGATGCCCTGCAGGTTGGCCGGCTGGCCGCCCGGGCGGCTGCTGGCGATGAGCAGGTAGCGGCCGTACTGGAACGTCAGCGCGGCCAGATCCGGATCGTGGCCCGCCTGCGAAACCGCGGATGCGCTCGTCGGTCGGCAGCTTCGCGGCGTCCGTCGTGCCGAGGTCGAGCGACACGCGCCGGAACAGGCGCTGATGGTCCGCCACGTGCGCCTCGAGCAGCGCCTCGACATCCTTTTCCGGCGACGCCGTCGAGCGCAGCCGTCGCTACGCGCCGCCGGATCCGCGCTGATGTCGGCATAGCTCTTGAAGCTCGTGGCCGCCGCCAGCACCAGCAGGGCGGAGTCGGCGTTCTCGACCGTCAGGGCCTCGTCCGTCGACGGTGACCTTGCCGCCCTCGGTCGCAATCTGGAGCGCGCGACTCGAACTTCAGCCCGCCGTCCTCGACCTGCCCGAACAAGCGAGAGTTGATCGCCTTGGCGGATCGCCGTCCGCGCGGAGTCTGTGCGGGCTGTCCAGTCTCGCGGTGAAGCTCACCCGTCCCGGTTTGTCCGCCGTGATGCGCCAGACGATCACCTTGTCGGGGAACGTGGCGAAACAGTCGCGCGTGAACCCCGTGTCACCGCTGCGATAGCTCACGACGGCGACGGCGGAGTCGAGGTCGAGGGACGCGGCGATAGCCCGTGACGCCCTCGCTTCCGGGGAAAAGACAGCCGCACATCCCCGAACGGCTGATACGCCTTCTGCCTGAGCGGCACGCTCATGAACTCCTTCATGGCGATGGGCCTCCGCCTCCTTCTGCCTGGCGCGCGCGGCGTCGCGCTTCGCATCGGCCTCCGGGCGCTTGCCCGACCTGCTCCAGCCGGGCCGACTCGATGTCGAGCGCGCGCCCCTCGTTGAGCAGGTCGCGCAACCGCGGAAGGAACTTCACCGCCCCCTCGTGTTGATACTCGTGCGGGCTGGCCGGTCCAGAGCGTGCTCTCGTTGAACTGAATGTGCTCGTTCGCGATGCCGCCGAAGATCATCGCACCCAGGCGGCCGTTGCCGATTGGCAGCGCTTCCACCCACTGGGTCGCGGGCTTGTCGTACCAGAGCTCCAGCCTCTCGGCCGCGTCGGCGTAGAGGCCCGCAGCGAAAGAGAGTTGCATCAACGTGGCAGCTGCGATTTTCTTCATGTGGTGTGAGCTCACCTCGAAGAACATCGAAGAGCGTAAGGTCATGCCATCAGGTGCGCGGTGCTCGTGTAAAGGTCGCGATAGGTCCGATAGCTCTTCTCGTAGCGTCGGCGCGCGCTCCAGTCGGGGCGGACCATCTGCGCCTCCTTGACCCAGCGGCGCGCCTCCGCCGTCCCTTCGAACAGGCCCACCCCGATCCCGGCCAGGAAGGCGTCGCCGTAGCTGGCACCGATCCGCTGCGCCGGGATGTGCTGCTCGATCCCGGCTATGTCGCTGACCATCTGCATCCACGGCAGGTTGCGGGAACCGCCCCCCACCGCCAGGATCCGCAGCGGCTCGGCACCGTCCTCGCGCATCTGCTCGATGTTGTGGCGGATGCCATAGCCCACCGATTCCAGCACGGCCCGGTAGACGTCGGCGCGCGTGTGGGTCAGCCCCAACCCGAAGAGCACGCCCTTGGCGTGAGGGTCGAGGAGAGGGGTGCGCTCGCCGGAGAAGTACGGCAGCAGCACCAGACCGTTGGCCCCCGCCGGGGAGGACGCAGCCAGGCGCGCGAGCGCGGCGTAGGCGTTGTCGCCCCCCGCCTGTTCGGCGCGCACTTCCTCCGGCGCAAATTGGTCGCGGAACCACCGCGTGATGCTGCCAGCCGTCGCCATGCCGCCGGTGAGCACGTAGCTCCCTTTTTCCAGGAAGGGCGCGCACCAGAAGTGAGGCGTGCGGACCAGCCGCGGAGTGCGCAGTATGAAAAAGGTGCTGCTGCCGTACATGAGCATCATGTCGCCGGAGTCGGCCAACCCGGCGCTGATCGCCTCGGCGGCCGCGTCGGCGGTCCCCGTGATGACAGGGGTCCCTTCGGCTAGGCCGCTCAGTTGCGCCCCTTCCCCGGTGACCCGGCCGGCGATCTCGCAGGTCCAGGTCAGCCGCGGGAGCAGGCTCACCGGAGCCACGTACGCCGCGATTTCCGGGCGCCAGCAGCAGCCCTCCGCATCCAGGAACGGCTCGAAGCAGGCGGCGTCGTAGACGTCCAGGGTCGCCTGCCCGGTCAGCCGGTACAGCAGGAACCCGGCGCCGCCGGTCAGGAGCTGCGTCCCGGCCCACACGTCCGGCTCGTGCCTGCGGATCCACAGCACCTTGGGCGCCGCCGACTGCGAGGAGAGCCGCACCCCCGACCCGCGCAGGGCCGGGTCCGCATCGATCGCCTGCTGCAGCTCCGCGATCTCGCGGGTTGCACGCGTGTCGATGCCGTAGAGGATGGCCTTGCGCAGAGGGTGCCCCGCGGCGTCGATCGGCACGACCGCGGGCGAGATGGCGCTCAGCCCCAGTCCCGCCACCTGCGTTGCCGGCACCCGGCTCGCCCGGAGCAGCGTGCGCGTGATCTGGAGGAAATCTCCCCACCACGTTCTTTCCGCATCGTGCTCGGCCCAGCCTGCCTGGGGCATCTCGAGCGGGTGCTCGACGGTGCAGTCGGCGGCGACCTCGCCGTCCTCCCGCACCAGGACCCCCTTCGAAGAGTAAGTGCCGATGTCGATGCCGAGAAGATGCATGCCGGTGCTCACACCCGTTCGGTTCCCCGGGAGATCCTGCCTACAGCAGGAAGACGCCGTCCTGCAGCACCGGGGTACCGTCGGCGAGCACGGTCCCTTCCCGGCGGATGTCCTTGACGATGTCCCAGTGGATGGCGGACTTGTTCGTCCCGCCGCATTCCGGGTAGGCTCGCCCCAGCGCGATGTGGACCGTGCCGCCGATCTTTTCGTCGATCAGGATGTCCTTGCAGAACCTCGTCACCCCGGGATTGGTTCCGAAGGCAAACTCGCCGATCAGTCTGGCGCCCGCATCGGTGTGGACGACCGCCTGGAGGAACTCCTGGTTGGTCGAGGAGCGCGCCTCGACGAGCCGCCCGTTTTCCCAGCGCAGGCGGATGTCGTGCACGAGACGCCCGCTCAGCACGCCGGGGATCTCGAAGGAGATGTGACCGTGGACGGATTCGGCGACCGGCGACGTAAGTATTTCGCCGTCGGGCATGTTGATGCGGCCGTCGGCCACCACCCACGCGCGCCCCGCGACCGGAAGCCGGAGATCGGTGTCGCGGCCCAGGATCCGGATCTCGCGCGTCCCGCCGAGCCGCTGCGCCCACCGCCGCCACCTGGCGCCCTCAGCCGGCCAGTCGATCAGGCAGGCGTCGAAGAACATGTCGGTGATGGTCTCCAGGTCCGTCTCGGCCTGGTGCGCCAGGTCGGCGTTCGGGACGCGGACCAGGCACCAGCGCGTCTTCTCCCAGCGCAGCGTGGAGACCTTGCCCATCGCCGCCTGGTTCATCGACAGCCGGTCGGCGGGAACGTCCCAGTGCTCGTCGAGGTTGTGCGCACCGCGCAGCCCGAGGTACACGTCGGCCCACTCCATGCCGTAGGCCTCAATCTCGGGCACCCAGCGCAGTTGCTCTTCGCTGCCGTACCGGAGCAGGGCATGGCGCAGCGTCTCCGAGAGGAACTGCACCTGTGGGAATGCGCCCGCCTTGACACAGGCCTCGTAGACGGCCTGCACGAGCGGCAGGGTCTCCACCTCGACCATCGCGATCATCACGCGCTCGCCGGCCTTCACGGCCGCGGAGTAGTCGACCAGCAGCTCGCCGAGCTGTTTCCACCTCTTGTCGGTGTTCCACATACCCAGAAGTTGTTCGAGTCCCGGCCCGGGTCTGTCAACGACACTGCCGGGCAAGCTCCATGAACTCGCGCACGCGCCGGGCATCGACCTCGTTCCAGATGTACCCGTCGCGCTTGAACGTGGTGCCGGTCACGGCGCCGTCCGCGATCGACAGCTGTTCCCGGATGTTCTCCGGGCGCACACCGGTGTTGGCCAGGACCGGGGTGTCCGGCACCGCCTGCTTCACCCTGCTCAGCGTGGCGGCGGACGAGGGGACGCCGGCGGTCAGCCCCGAGACGCAAAGCGCGTCGGGCCGGGCGTTGAAGACGGTGGAGCGCGCGATGTCGGCGACGTCCCGCTGCCCGAGGTAGACGGCCGCTTCGGGCACGATGTTGAACAGGAGCTTCACGTGCTCCGCGTGGATCGCATGCTGGTGCCGCACCACCGCCCCGCAGTCGGTGTTCCAGAGACCGAAATCGGAGCCGTAGACCCCCGTGAAGATCTCCCGCACGAACGCGGCCCCGGTGGCCATCGCGAGATCGATCGAGGCGGTCGGGTCCCACAGGACGTTGACGCCGTAGGGAACGGCAATCTCCCGCCGCAGCTCGCCGATCACACGCGCCATCGTGACGTACGTGATCGGCTCCACGCGGGTGAGATAGGGGAGGCTCGCCTCGTTCGAGAACATGACCGCGTCGACGCCCCCCTCCTGAAGAGCCTTGAGGTCGCGGCGCGCGCACTCGATCACCCGGTCGAGGCCCTGGTCGGCGTCGTACCCGGGATCGCCGGGCAGGGCGAGCATGTGACACATGGCGATGACCGGCTTGGTCACGCCGAGAACCTCCTTCAGCCAGCTCATTTCTCTGCGCTCCTCGAGTTTCCGCTTGAGATCGACTTGACCACCATAACAAAGAGGACCAGGAACCCCCACGCAAAATCGCGGAAAAAGTTGCTGCCGCTGAACCGGAGCAGCAGCATGTTGAAACCCGTCGACAGCATCTGCAGCGTCGCCAGCGCCACCACCACCCCGGTGAGCCGCCCCGCGCCCCCCGACACGGAAACCCCTCCGAGCACGGCGGTCAGGATAGTCATCAGGAGGTACGACGTCCCGTATTCGGGGTTGGCCGAGTTGGTCCGCGAGAGCGTGACGATCCCGGCAACGGACGAGAGCAGGCCGGCGATGACGTGGGTCCTGAGCACGAGCGCCGGGTTGTCCATCCCCGAAAAGCGCGCTGCGGTCGGGTTCGACCCCAACATGTACAGCTTGAATCCCAGGCTGGTGCGGTTGAGTACCAACGACACGATCGCCGCCACCGCCGCGAACAGGATCAGGGGCACGGGCACGCCCAGCACCTTCCCGGTCCCGAGGAAAAGCACCTGGCCCGGGAACCCGTGAACCGCGCGCCCCTGCGTGATTCCGAAACCCAGCCCGGTGTACAGCGTCATGGTGCCGAGCGTGGCGAGAATCGCGGGGACGCCTGCACGACCGATGAGCAGGCCGTTGACGAGGCCGCATCCGAAACCCACGGCCGCGGCCGCCAGGAACGCCAGGGCCGTCACCGCGAGGACGCGCGTAGCGGGGGCTCCCGGCGGGAGCAGCTGCACGAGAACCAGCCCGGCCGCGATGGCCGACAGGTTCGCCGTGGCGACGACCGAGAGGTCGATCCCGCCGATGAGCATCGCCAGCATCATCCCGATCGTCAGAATGCCGAGTTCCGACATCTGAAATCCCATCGATTCGAAGTTGGCCGCGGTAAAGAAACGGTCGGGCAGCGCGAAGCTCAACCCGGCGCACACGACGAGCGAAACCGCCAGGAGCGACCTTGTGTGCACGTCCGCGATCGGGTGGCTCATGTCGATTGTGGGCGGGGACGGCCCGTCCCCGCCCCCTCCCCCCGGGGCCGCGTCGGGCCGCCGCGGCCCACCTGGCGCCGGCGCAGGGCCGGCGCCGTCGTGCCGACGATCAGGGCCAGGCCGATCGCGACCTTCTGCCATTCGGCGGGGATCCCGACCAAGATCAGGCCGCTTTTCATGACGGTGATCAGAAACAGGCCGAGCAACGTGCCGGCAACCGTGCCGCGCCCCCCGGCGATGGCCGCGCCCCCGAGCACCACCGCGGCGATGACGTCCAGTTCCGTGCCCATGAGGGCCGCGGGATTGGCGTTGCGGTACAGGGCGGCCTGGGTCACGCCCGCAATCGAAGCGAGGGCGCCGGCAAGGCCGTAGATCAGGTATTCGATGCGCCGCACGTCGAAGCCGCAGCGCTCGGCGGCTTCGCGGTTGCCCCCCATCGCGTAGACCCCGCGGCCCGCCATCGTGTGACCGAGCAGGACCCACACGGCCAGCGCCGCTGCCGCGAGTAGGAACGCCGAAGGGTGCAGGCTCGACGTGCCGGCGTTGGGGTCTGCCGCCGTCCACAGGCTCGCCGTCCCGAAACGAGCCAGGCCAGGCGGCAGTTCGTAGAGGGTCAGGTTCCCGACAAAGAAAAGCACGAAACCGTAGCACATGCTCGCCGTGCCCAGCGTGACGATCAGGGTCGGCAGCCTGAACCGGGAAATCAGGAAGGCGTTGAGCTCCCCCAGCGCGACACCGATCGGCAGCGCCAGCCCGTACGCGAGCCACGCCGGCCCCTCGAATTGGGCGGCCAGCAGGATTTTCAGCGCCACATACGACGACGCGGCTGCAATCGCCGGGAAAGAAACGTCGACGCCCCCGGAGATCAACACCACGAGGACGCCGAGGGCGAGGATGCCGTAGATCGTGGCGTTGCGGAGCAGGTCGAAGAGATTGGCCACCGACAGGAACGCCGGGTTGACGGCGGCGATCGTCAGCGAAAGGACGACCGCTGTCGCTGCGACGACAGACTCGTGGGTTCGGAAAATCCGCCAGAACATCCGACAGACCTCGGACGACTATGCCGACATGAGCATGTCAGTCAACGTGTTTTCCCACAGGTTCCGGCGCTCCAGCTCGGCCGCGACGCGTCCCTGTTTCATCAGAAGAACCCGGTCGCACAGGTGCGCGAGCTCCGGGATGTCGTCCGAGATCACCAGCAGGCCCATGCCGCGCCCCGCCAGGGTGCGGATGATCCGGTGGATCTCGGCTTTAGACCCGACGTCGACCCCCACCGTCGGCCCGTTGAGGATCAGGATCCCAGGTTCCGTCGCCAGCCACTTGGCCAGCACGAGACGCTGCTGGTTCCCCCCCGAGAGGCTGGCCGCCGGCAGGTCGACCGAGGGCGGCCGGATGTCCAGGCGCCCCACCCACTCCGCCGCTCGGGCCCGCAGCGCGTCTCGGTCCAGGAGGAGCGAACGGCCCCGCAGCCGATCGATGATCGCCGCGACCGCGTTGCTCCCGACCGATTGATCCAGGAAGAGTCCCTCGGTGAGCCGGTCCTCCGGCACGTAGCCGATGCCGTTTGCGCGCGCCTCGCGGATGCTCTTCAGCCCCACCCGTCTTCCCCCGACCGCGACCGAACCGGAATCGGCCGGCAGAACGCCGAAAAGCGAGAGCGCGAGCTCCGTTCGACCGGAGCCGAGCTGACCGGTGATCCCCAGGATTTCGCCCGCCCGCAGTTCGAAGGAAACGCCCGAGAAGCAGCCGGACTTCGCCAGCCCCGCCACCTTCAACAGCAACGGGGCGCTTGCGGCCGCGGCCGGGGATGAGGCCATCTCCGGTGCGGGATCACGGCCTGTGATGGCGCGGACGACAGCCGCCGGGTCCAGCCCTGCGGCTTCGGCGTCGACCACCTTCTCGCCGTTGCGCAGGATAAAGACGCGCTCGGCGATCTCGACCATCTCGTCCAGTTTGTGGCCGACGAAGAGCACCGCGATCCCCTCCGCCTTCAGGTTGCGGATGACTTCGAAAAGCGAGGAGACCTCCTTGCGGGTCAGAGCGGTCGTGGGCTCGTCCATAATGACGAGACGGGCGTCGTGCAGCAGGGCGCGCGCGATTGCGATGATCTGCCTGTCGGCGACGGGGAGATCGCCGGCCCGTGCGCCGGGATCGAGCTCGACCCCGATCCTCCCGAGGGCGCGCGCGGCGATCGCTTCCACCTCGCGCCAGCGCACCCAGCGGCGCCGGTGCGCGATCTCGTAGTTGAGTGCGATGTTTTCCGCCACGCTCAAGTTGGGAAACAGCGACAGGTCCTGATAGATGACCTGAATCCCGCGGCGGATCGCCTCGATCGGGTGGAGCCGCGCGCACACGCTGCCGTCGATCGCTATCTCTCCGGAATCGGGGGCGTGGATTCCGGCGACGACCTTTATGAGGGTCGATTTGCCCGAACCGTTTTCCCCGGCAAGCCAGCAGGTTCGGCCCGGCGTGATGCCCAGGCTGACGTCCTTGAGCGCCTGGACGCCGCCGAAGCTCTTGCTGACGTGGCTGAGTGTCAGGAATTCGCGCACGGGTTTCACCGGGCGGTGGGCGTTGCCCACCACACCCTTCAGGTCAGAACGGGTATTTGTCCATGTTGTCGCGGGTGATGTCGATCCATGCGTTGCCGTAGATCACCCTGCCGGCCACCCTGACCCGGTTGTAGCCCTGGACCCCCAAGTCCATGCCGTCCTCGACCTTCTTCCCTTCGAGGACCATTCGGGCAACCTTGTTCATCACGTAGCCCGCCTCGGCCGGATCCCAGCAGTTGATGACGGTTATCGCCCCGGCCTTGAGCAGCGCGCCCGCGTACGACGGGAGGCTCGTGCCGACGACGGCGATCTTCCCGGCCAGCCCGGCTTCCTGAATCGCCTGGGCCGCGCCAACCACGTCGGTCGCCGCCGAGCCTTGCACCCCCTTTATCCCGGGGTACGTCCGGAGCAGATCCTTCGTGATCTGGTAGGCTTTCTGAGGATCGTCGCTCGTTTCGTTCTTGCCGCCCACCAGCCTCATGTTCGGATAGCTTTCCCGCTGGTGGGCGACCGCCGCATCCACCCACTCGTTGTGGGATTTTGAGGTGAGGCTGCCGACCAGCACGACGTAGCTCCCCTCCCGGCCCGCCGCCTCCGCCATCTCGTCCATCATGTGGCGCCCGTAGGCCGCGTTGTCGAACGGCTCGATGTCATAGACCGCGCTCTCCCCGCGGATGTTGGACGCCTCGTGGGTCACGACCACGATGTTCTGATCCCGCGCCTTTTTCAGGACCGGCTCGACTGCCTCGACCGCGAAAGGGACCACGAGCAGCGCTTGCGGGCGCTGGGCGATTGCGTCCTCGATGACCTGAACCTGCAGGGCGGCATCGGCCCGGGAAGGGCCTTGCTGGACGGCCTGGATGCCCGCGTCCGCCGCGTACCGGTGGACCCCAGTCTCCATGCGCCTGAACCAGTTGAAGCCCGTCGACTTAACGACCGTTATGAACCGCACGTCGGCCGGCCCGCCGCCCGGGCCGCCGCCGCAGCCCGGAAGGAACAGCAGAGCGCAGCCCACGGCCGCCGCATACACGCGCATAAAACCTCCTTGGGGACGGACCCGGACAAGCATACTATATGCAACAGGATATCGTGAAAAATCCGTCTAAAATGGTTCTTATCTGCGATTTTGGGGGCCATTTCCTCAAATTAGCCGACTGCTAAGCCAAGCTGTGTCCCGCAATTGCCCTAATCGCGAAAAAAGGCCCCGATTTTTTGAAATAAGGCCGTTCTTGATGTCATAAATATCTCTAAGTATATGATATAGCGCTATTTGCTCTGGTCCGTCCCCGGTTTTGGTGCTTTTGCACTATAATCGGTGGGATATGGTGAGTTTGCGGGCGGGAGCGTTGCGCGTCGTTTTCGACCACGGAGCCCTCCTCTACGCCAGGGTCGGCCGGGTGGAGGTGTTGCGACGGGTCTATTTCGCGGTGAGGGATCCCCTCTGGCGCACGCCACAACCCGAGATCCACGGTCTCGAAGTCGAACGTGGTCCGGACTCGTTCCGCATCGCATTCAGCGCCGAGGTCATGCACGGCGATATCGACTTCCGCTGGCACGCGATCCTCGAAGGAACTCCCGGAGGGATCATCCGCTACGGCGTCGCCGGGGAGGCGCACAGCCGATTCCTGGCAAACCGGATCGGGCTGTGCGTGCTGCACCCCATCCGCGAGTGCGCCGGCCGGCCCTGCTCGATCGAGCACGTCGACGGATCCAGGGAAGAGTCGGTGTTCCCTCTGCTGGTCGCGCCCCACCAGCCGTTCAAGGCCGTACGGGCGATGACACACCAGCTGCTGCCCGGTTTGCGCGCCGAGGTGCGTTGCGAAGGGGACGTGTTCGAGACCGAGGACCAGCGCAACTGGACCGACGGCTCCTACAAGACCTACTGCCCTCCGCTCGAGCCCCCACTCCCGCGCGAGACCACGCCGGGAACGAAGATCGAGCAGTCGGTCACGCTGGCGTTGCTCGGCGCGCCGCCGCCGGCCGAAGAGGATGAAGGCGGCATCACGATCTCGCTGGCCGACGCCTGTTCCGGGTCCCTGCCTCGGGTGGGGCTGGCCGTCGCCAGCCACCGGAAGCCGCTGAGCCCCGAGCAGGTGGCGCACCTCGCCCGGCTGCACCTGTCTCATCTCCGGGTCGACCTGGCCTGCGCGCAACCCGGGTGGGAGGCGGCCCTCCGTCAGGCCGCCGAACAGGCGAGGGCACTCGGGTCGGAGCTCGAGATCGCGCTGCACCTGTCCGCGGACGCGGTCGCCGAATTGTCGGCGTTCGCAGCGGTCCTGCCCGCGATCGATCTTCCGGCAGTCCGCTGGCTCGTTTTTCGTCGTGCGGAGAAATCCACGTCCGCGCGATGGCTCCCGCTCGCGCGTGAGCATCTGACCGCATTCTATCCATCAGCCTTGTTCGGCGCCGGGACAAACCAGTACTTCGCAGAGGTAAACCGGAAGCGTCCGCCGCGGACCGCCGATTTCGTCGCCTATTCCGTGAACCCGCAGGTGCACGCCGAGGACGACGCGGCCCTGGTGGAGGCACTCGAAGGCCAGGGTTGGACCGTCTCGACCGCGCGTGAATTCACCGGCGGCCTTCCGGTGGCCGTCACACCGGTGACCCTCCGGCCGCGCTTCAATCCCGACGCGCCCGAAACCGCGCCGTCGAGCATCGACCCTCGCCAGACGACGCTGTTCGGCGCGGCATGGACGACTGGAGCCCTCAAGCACCTCGGTGAGGCGGGGGCCTGGAGCGTGACCTTCTATGAAACCACCGGGCCACTCGGAGTCATGGCAGCCGGACAGGAAGCGCCCGCGCCGGTTTTCCCCTGCTATTACGTGTTGGCCTGGCTCGCGGAATATTCCGGGAGCGCAGTCCTGGCCGCACGTTCGAGTGCCCCTCTCGAAGTCGACGCCCTCGCCGCCCGGAAGGACGGCCGCACCCGCGTGATCGCCGCCAACTTCACGGCGGAGCCCCGGAACGTGCGCCTGGAGGGCTTTCCCCGCGTCGCCCGCCTGCTCCGCCTCAACGAGCGCAGCCTCTCCGAGGCGGGCACGGATTCCCTGGCGTTGTGCACCCGCCCGGGAGAACGCACCGAGTGGGCCGGTCGAAAGGCGACGGTTTCGCTTCAGCCCTTCGAACTGCTGCGTGTCGACTTCGAGGAAGGGGGGATATGAACAGCCTGCGCTTTGCGATCGCCGGGACGGGCTTCTGGGCCCGCTACCAGCTCGCGGCCTGGCGCGAGGTCCCGGGGGCGGAATGCGTCGCCCTCTACAACCGGACCCGGCGCAAGGCCGAGGCCCTCGGGAGCGCATTCGGCGTCGCCGCCCTATACGATGACGCGGAAGAGATGCTCCGGCGCGAACGCCCGGACTTCCTCGACGTCGTCACCGACGTCTCCACCCACCGCTTCTTCGTGGAACTCGCGGCCTCGCACGGGCTGCCCGTCATCTGCCAGAAGCCCATGGCCCCTGCCCTCGCCGACGCGGAGGCCATGCTGCGGGCCTGCCGCAACGCAGCCGTCCCGCTGCTCATTCACGAGAACTGGCGCTGGCAGACACCGATCCGCCAGGTCAAGGACGAGCTCGCCTCGGGGCGCATCGGGACCCCGTTCCGCGCCCGCATCGACTTCTGCACCAGCTTCCCCGTCTTCGACAACCAGCCCTTTCTGAAGGAGGCCGACCGGTTCATACTGGCCGACATCGGCAGCCACATCCTGGATGTCGCCCGCTTCCTTTTCGGCGAGGCCTCGAGCCTGTACTGCCGCGCCCGCCGGATCCGCGGCGATATCCGCGGCGAAGACGTCGCGACCGTGATGATGACCATGGGCGGCGGCACGACCGTCGTGTGCAACATGAGCTACGCCAGCCGCACGGAGCACGAGCGCTTCCCGGAAACCTTCCTGTTCGTCGAGGGGACGGAGGGTGCGCTGGAACTTGCGCCCGACTACTGGATACGCACCACCACCTCCGAGGGGACGCGCGCGAGGCGGTGCCCGCCGCCCCGGTACACCTGGGCCGACCCGGCCTACGACCTCGTCCACGCCAGCATCGTGCCGTGCCACGCGAACCTGCTCCGGGCGCTGCAGGGCGCAGGCTGCGCGGAAACAACCGGGGAGGATAACCTCAAAACCGCGCGGCTCGTCTTCGGCGCCTACGAATCGGCGGAGACAGGACGGGTCGTCCGTCCGGGGGGATCCGACAACCCCGACCTTCGGGAGAACACGCTATGACTACGATCGCTTTGCTCGGTGCGGGAGGAAAGATCGGCTGCCGCATCACCGACAAGATGAAGGATTCCGCTTACCGGATGCGTTACGTCGAGGTGAGCGAACCCGGGATAGCGCAGCTCCGTAAACGGGGGCTCACGGCAACGCCGCAGGACATGGCCCTGAGAGAGGCGGACGCCGTCATACTCGCCGTCCCCGACCGGTTGATCGGGACGATCTCGGCCGAGATCGTCCCCGCCCTCCACCCCGGCGCGATGGTGGTGTGTCTCGACCCCGCCGCGCCGTGCGCGGGGAAAGTGAAGGTGCGCGAGGACCTCTCCTACTTCGTCACGCACCCGTGCCACCCGCCCGTTTTCAGCGACGAAACCGACCCGGAGGCGCAGCGCGATTTCTTCGGCGGGGTGAAGGCGAAACAGCACGTCGTCTGCGCCCTCATCCAGGGAGTCGACGAGGACTACGCGCGCGGGGAGGCCATGGTGCGCGTCATGTTCGCCCCCGTGATGAAAGTGCACCGGATCACGGTCCAGCAGATGGCGATCCTGGAACCCGCCCTGTCGGAAACCACATCGCAGACCTGCCTCCAGGTGGTCCGCGAAGCGCTCGACGAGGCGATCCGGCTCGGGGTCCCGGCCGAGGCCGCCCGCGACTTCCTGCTCGGCCACATCAACATCCAGCTGGCGATCTTTTTCGGCGAGGTCGACGCGCAGTTCTCCGACGGGGCCAGGAAGGCCATGGACCGGGCGCGCTCGCAGATCATCCAACCGGACTGGAAGCGGGTCTTCGAACCGGAAAACATTCGCGACTGCCTCGAAGCGATTACCGGGGGTTGAGCACGCGCCCGAAGCGGCCGGCCCGGTTTTTTTCCCATACAGGGTGAACGGGGAGACAGATGCACCTGAATCGATGGTTGCCGATCACGCTCGCGCTGGCCGCCGCCTGCGGTCCCGGCGGGAATCCACCGGGGCAGCGCCGCACCATCGGCGTGGCCTTTGAGATCCTGCAGACCGAATACTGGGTCGCCAGCCTCGACGCCATGAGAAGCGAACTGGACCGGCGGGGCATCGGCATACTCGAGGCAGTGGCCGACGGCGACGCCAACCGGCAGCTCGAGCAGGTGCAGAACTTCATCGCGCGCAGGGTGGACGGCATCATCGTGGTCCCGAAGGACGCCAAGACCGTCATCCCGATGATAAGGGCCGCCAACGGCGCCGGCATACCCATCGTGCTCTACAACCGCCCGGCCGACAAGACCGACGCCCGCAGCGCGGCCGTCATCGCCGACAACTACGCCATCGCCCGCGCCACGGTCGAATACATGGCGGAGCAGGCCAGGAAGTCCGGCCGAAAACACAAGGCGATGATCCTGATCGGCGACCTGGGCGACATCAACGCCATCGGGCGGCGCGACGGCTTCGATGACGCCATCAAAAGCCACGCCGACGTGATCGACGTGGTCGCGCGCGTCCCCACGGAGTGGAACCAGGAAAAGGCGCTGGCCGGGGTCACTAACGCCTTGCAGGCAAACCCCGACATCAACTTCATCTTCACCTCGTCCGATTTCCTCTTCCCGTCCATCGTCGCGGCGCTCAAGTCCGTGGGAAAATACAGGAAGACAGGCGAAGAGGGACACGTCCTGCTGGGGGGCTTCGACGGCGATCCGACGGCGTACCGGATGCTGCTCGAAGGTTACCTCGATGCCGACGGCGTCCAGGACGTCTACTTCGAGTCCGCGCAGGCGGTCCAGGCGGTGCTGGACATGAAGGCGGGGAAGGAGGTCCCGGCGACGATTCTCGACCAGGGTCTCGTGATCCACCAGGGGAACCTCAAAGAGGCGGCGGCCAGGATGTGGGGGGCCAGGGCGAGAAAGTAGAAGCGGCGGGAGCAGCCGTCCGTCGCAGAGGGCCGCCGGGAATGAGAAGAAGCGCTGCAGTGCCGGAACCGGAAACCGGGGCCGCGGGCCGCCTGAAGCGGCTCGTGCTGTCGGAATACTGGGTGCTGTACCTCGGCATCCTCTACTTTCTCGCGCTGCTCCCCTGGGCCCCCGGCCTCGGGTCCGCCGAAAACATCCGCAACATCTTCTCGAACATGCTGCCGCTGCTCGTGGTCGCCGTCGGCCAGACGGTCGTCCTCATCTCGGGCGGGATCGACCTCTCCGCCACGTCGGTCATCGGTCTCTCAAGCGTCGTCGGGGCCTGGGTGATGAGCGGCGACTCCGGGCTCCTGGCGGGGCACCCGGCCGCGGCGCCGGCCGGCGCGGCCGCGATGCTCCTGGCAGGGTGCCTAGTCGGGCTGCTGAACGGCGCCGCCGTCACGCGCCTCCGGATGCCCCCGTTCATCGTCACCCTGACCGGCATGATGTTTGTCGGCGGCCTGGCGCTCTGGCTCACGAAATCGCGCCCCATCTACAACCTTCCGGCCGCGTTCACCGCGCTGGGCAAGGGATCGTCATTCGGCGTGCCGCACGCCCTCGTCGTCGCCGGCGCCCTGGCCGCGGCCGTGCACGTGCTGCTGACCCACTCGCTGCCCGGCCGCTGGCTCTACGCCGTCGGCATGAATCCGCGGGCATCCCGGATATCGGGGGTCCCGGTCAACCGCGTCCTCACCCTCGCCTACGTCCTCAGCAGCGGCTGCGCCGCCGTGGCCGCCGTCCTCTACACCGCGCGCCTCGAGACCGGGTCGCCGGTGCTCGGACAGAGGATCCTGCTCGACGTGATCGGCGCAGCCGTGATCGGGGGCACGAGCCTTTTCGGCGGGAAAGGCAAGGTGTCGTGGACGGTCCTGGGCGTAGGATTCATCTGCCTGATCGACAACAGCCTCAACATGCTGGGCCTGTCGTACTTCGTGGTGATCATGGTGAAGGGGGGCGTGATCCTGCTGGCCGCCCTCTTCGACGCGACCCGCACGCGCCTCGTGTCGGGACGTTAAACAGGGTGGCTTCATGAGCGGGACGATTCTCGAATACGAAAACGTCGGCAAGAGCTTCTTCGGGGTCCCCGTGCTGCGCAACGTCCGGTTCACGCTCGACGAGGGGTGCGTCCTCGGGCTGGTCGGCGAAAACGGGGCAGGAAAATCCACCCTGGTGAACATCCTCGGCGGCGTCTTTCCCCCGGATTCCGGCACGATCCGGTTCCGCGGCCGCGCGTATTCCGCGCGTCGCCCGGCCGACGCCTTCCGGCAGGGCATCGGCTTCATCCACCAGGAACTCAACCTCTTCACGAACCTCGACATCGCGGAGAACATCCATGTCGCCCGCTTCCCGTGCCGGCGCGTGGTGGGCATCCCCTGGGTGGACACGCGCGCCATGCGGGCCAGGGCGCGGGGCCTCCTCGAGTCCGTGGGGCTGAGCGTGCCGCCCGAAACGATCGTCGAGAGACTCTCGATCGGGGAGCGTCAGCTGGTCGAGATCGCCAAGGCGCTCGGCCTCGACGCGCGCCTCATCATCTTCGACGAGCCCACGACGTCGCTCACCGCGCCGGAAGCGGAACGCCTCTTCGAACTGATCGGACAGCTGCGGGGCCGCGGCATCTCGATGATCTACATCTCGCACAACCTGCCGGACGTGTTCCGGTTGTGCGATCAGATCGTCGTGCTGCGCGACGGGGAGGTGGTCGCGTCGGGGGCTGCGGCCGGGTTTACGGTCGGCGAGATCATCACCCACATGGTCGGGCGCAGCCTGGCCCAGTATTATCCGGCGCGCTCCGGGAAGCCGTCGGGCGAAGCCGCCCTGGAGGTCAGCGGGCTCTCGGAGCCCGGCATCGTCGAGAACATAGACCTGACCCTGCACCGCGGAGAGGTCCTGGGGATCGCCGGCCTGATGGGGGCCGGCCGCTCCGAGCTCGCCCGCATCCTGTTCGGGCTCGACCCGCACGAGCGGGGGGAAATCCGAGTCGACGGGCAGCGCGTCCGGCACGGGGGCCCCCGGGGCGCCATCCGCCGCGGACTCGCGTTTCTCACCGAAAACCGCAGGGAAGAGGGCCTCCTCATGGAGGCGGCGGTGGCGGACAACGTCGCGCTCGTCTCGTTGCCGGCCTTCGCCCACCCATGGTCGGGCCTCCTGGATTGGCGCCGGCTCGACCGGGAGGTGTCGCAGACCGTTGGCACCGCCAGGATCAAGTGCGCCGACATCCGGCGGCAAAAGGTCAAGACCCTCAGCGGCGGGAACCAACAGAAGGCCGTGCTGGCGAAATGGCTCCTGCGGCGCCCTTCCGTTTTCATACTCGACGAGCCGACCCGCGGCATCGACATCGGCGCACGTCACGAGGTTTACCGGACCATCAACGAGCTGGCGGACCAGGGGACCGGGGTGCTGTTCATCTCTTCCGAGATCGAGGAACTCATGGGCATGTGCGACCGGGTGCTGGTGATGCGCGCCGGGGAGATCGCCGACACCTTGCCGCGGGCGGGCTTCGACCGCCGGCGCATCCTGCGGTCCGCCCTGGGCGAGACGGGGGCCGCATGAGCACGCGTGCCGGCCGGATTCCGACCAGGGCCCTTCAGCACGCGCCGACGCTGCTCTTTGTCGCCGTGTTCGCCGCGTTCGGCAGCCTCTCGGGCGCGTTTCTCCAGCCCGGGAACCTGGTCAACATCCTGGTTCAGTCTTCGTCGGCCGCCATCACGGCCACCGGGATGACCTTCGTCCTGCTCACGGCCGGCATCGACCTCTCGGTCGGGTCCGTGATGTTCGTCTCGGCCGCCGTGGCCGGCAAGCTGGTGCTGGGCGGCCACGGCCTGGGGATCGCACTGGTGGCCGTACTCGCCGTGGGGCTTGCCTGCGGTGCGCTCAACGCGTTTTTCGTGACGCGGCTCGGGATCATGCCTTTTATCGTCACCCTCGCGACCCTCTACATGTGGCGGGGGCTGGGGCTCTGGATCACCGAAACCCGCGCGATGAACCTCCCCGAGAACCTTCTCCGGCTGGCCACCGCCAGGATCCTCGGGGTACCCACTCCCGTCGTTACGTTCCTGACCGTGCTTGCCGCGGCCCACGTCACGCTGCGGCACACGCCGTTCGGCAGGCAGATCTACGCGCTCGGCAACGACCGGGAGGCGGCAGACAAGGCCGGGATCGCCACCGGGCGCGTCGCCGCCGCCGTCTACGTCGTCTGCGGCGGCTGTGCCGCCCTGGGCGGCATCGTCTCGGTCGCCCAGCTCGGGGCGGTTTCGCCTACCTTCGGCAACCAGCGCGAGTTTGCCGCCATCGCCGCCGCGGTCCTGGGCGGGACGAGCCTGTTCGGCGGCAGGGGACGCGTGTTCCCGGGAACCGTGCTGGGAGCCGTGCTGATCCAGGCCGTCGAAAACGGGCTCGTCATCATCAATGCCGACCCGTATCTCTATCCGCTGATCATGAGCGGCGTCATCTTCGCCGCCGTCTTCATCGACAGCCTGCGGCACGAGCGGCTCGTCACGCTGGGCAGGCGCTATATCAGGAGGTTCCGATGAGGCTGGGCGTGAGCTCGTATACTTACACGTGGGCCGTCGGGGTCCCGGGGTACCCTCCGGAACGGCCCGTCACGGAGTTCGAACTGCTCGACCTGGCGGCGGCCGCAGGCGTCCGGGTGGTGCAGATCGCGGACAACCTCCCGCTCGAACGCCTTGCCCCGAACGATCTCGCCGGCGTTGCCCGCAGGGCGCAGGACATGGGGATCGAGCTCGAGGTCGGCACCCGCGGGGTAGCCTGCGCTCACCTCGAGCGCTTCATCGAGATCGCGACGACATTGCGCGCGCGCATCCTGCGCGTCGTCGTCGACACCCGGGAGCACAGGCCCGCCATCCCCGAGATCGTCGATTGCGTCCGGGAAGTGCTGCCGGAACTGGAACGGCGCGGCATCTGCCTCGCCATCGAAAACCACGACCGGTTTCGCGCCCGGGAACTGGCCGGCATCGTCCGGCATATCGACAGCGCACAGGCCGGCGTCTGCCTCGACACCGTGAACTCGTTCGGCGCCCTGGAGGGGCCGGAGGCCGTCGTGGACGCTCTGGGACCGCTCGTCGTCAACCTGCACGTGAAGGACTTCAGCATCGAGCGCGCCACCCACATGATGGGCTTCGCCATCGAGGGGCGCCCCGCCGGCGCCGGCCGGCTGGACGTGCCGTGGCTGCTCGACCGCCTGCGCGCCTACGGCCGCGACCCGAACGCGATCCTCGAACTCTGGACCCCGCCCGAGCCCACCCTCTCCGCCACCATAGCCAAAGAATCCGCTTGGGCCGCCGCCTCCCTCACCTACCTGCACCGCCTGGTAGGGGACGGACCATAGCAAGTTATTATTTATGAATAGCTTACGTCTGTTTTTGGCTCAAAAACAGGCCTTATTTGCGTTTTTAGGGGCCATTTTCTGCGAATAGCGGCATATCTGGATCACAGGCCGGTGGGGAGGTGCGGCAAATGGCAGGAAACAGGGCCAAATTCCTGAAATATAAGGCGCCCTTTCCGCAGAATAATCCAGGTAAATATTTGAAATCACTGAATTACCTCAGGTCCGTCCCCGATCAAGTACTTGTCGAACCAGGAGAGATAGCGTTGGAGACGGTCGCGGACGTAGCTCGGGGTCGTGATGCCGTGTGACTGGCCCGGGTAGATGATCAGCTGCGTGTCGACCCCGAGGCTCCTCAGCGCCTGGTACATCTGCTCCACCCCAATCGTGGGAACGTTGAAGTCCCGGTCCCCGGAGAGGAACAGCGTCGGGGTCCGGATCCGGTCGGCCTGGAAGAACGGGTAGGAGAGCTTCACCCAGAGATCCTTCGATTTCCAGGGCGGGCCTAGCTCGTTTTCGTACTGGACGATGTACTGGTCGGCGCCATACATCGACAGTTGCAGGGCGCTGCTGGCGCCGCTGACGGCGGCCTTGAAGCGGGGATCGGTGGCGATCGTGTAGTCGGTCAGGATCCCGCCGTAGCTCCAGCCCCCGATGCCCAGCCGTTCCGGATCCGCGATCCCCGCCGCGATCATGTGGTCGACCGCCCCGATCAGGTCGACCACCTCTTTGCCCCCCCAGTCCGCGTAGATCGCCTTCTGGAAGGCCGAACCGCGGCCAGAACTGCCGCGGTAGTTGACCGAGATCACGACGTACCCGTGCGCCGCAAAAAACTGGCGGTCGAAGCTGAAAGAGTGGTCGTCCTGGCCGTTCGGGCCCCCGTGGATGAGCAGGAGCATCGGGTACTTCCGCCCCGTGGCGTATGACGCGGGCTTCACCAGGAGCCCGCGCACCTCGGTGCCGTCCTTGCTCCGCGACGTGAAGTCTTCGGTGCTCGCCAGCTGGAGCTCGCCCAGCAGCCTGTCGTTTTCGTGCGACAGCCTGCGAAGCGCGCCATTTTCAAGCGCGTGCACCTCCGGCAGCTCGTCAGCCGTAGCCGCGAGCACCGCAAACGACCCGGCCGGCCCCGGCGAGATCCCGGAAACGACGCGGCGTCCCGAGGTCAGCTTTTCGACCGGCCCGCCCACGACGGCGGTCCTTGCAACGTACCTCGTGCGGTCGTCGTCAACGGCGAAACAGAGGCTCCGGCCGTCCGGCGACCAGACGAAGGGACCCGACACGCCGCGATCGAGCGCGGCCGTGAGCACGTGCGGTGCCCCTCCAGCGGCGGGCACCACCGCCAGCTTGGCCTGGTTGTAAGCGGAAAATCGCGTCTCGTCCCCCTGGACGTAGGCGATCATTTGTCCGTCAGGGCTCCACGAAAGACGGCCGCCGTCCGGCCCGCTGAAGGTCGTTACCTGCCGCGGCTCCGCCCCGGGTTTCGCTTCGACGACGAAAACGTTGGAGTCGAGGTTGTGGTCCGGATCGGGGCTTCGGTTGCTGACGAAGGCGATGTACCGGCCGTCGGGGGACCACGCCGGCGCACTCTCGCTGTGGCGGCCCGACGTCAGCGACTCCACCTTGCGCCCCTCGACGTCGAAAAGCGACAGGTGCGTCCGGAGCGCGCCGAGATAGCCCTCGCGGTCCTGCTTGAAATGATACCGGTCGACGACGATCGGCGGCTTGGTCTTGCGCTTCCACCCCTCCTTCTTCTCCGGGTCCGAATCGGGATCGAAATCGTTGACCACCAGCGCCAGCCGAGCACCGTCGACCGACCAGCAGTAGTCGGAGATGCCCCCGGCGATGTCGGTCAACTTCTGGGCCTCCCCGCCCGCCCTGTCCAGGAGCCAGATCTGCGCACCCTTCTTCTTCTCCTGCTCGTCCCCGCGCGAGGCCAGAAACGAGAGATACCGTCCGTCCGGACTCCAGCGCGGCTGGGTCTCGCCGCTTTCCGGGCTCGCCGTCAACCGGACGTTCCTGCTGCCGTCCCAGCTGACCATGTAAAGGTCCGTGTCGCGCCGGTCCTTTTCCGCGTCGACCGTTCCCACAGTGTAGACAACCCACTTCCCTTCCGGCGAAACCTGCGGGTCTCCCACGCTTCGTATGGCCGCGAGGTCGTCGAGGCCTATGGCCCGCTTCGTTCCCTGCGGCGAGGCAGATCCCGGCGAAAGAACGATCGTGGCAACCAGCGCCGCAAGCGGACAGGCGCGTGCAATAAGTGTCATGGCGATCCTCCGTGCCGGTATACCCTACCCGAGCCTGCTTCAGGGCATCAAGCAAAAGTCCTCACGCTCCTCCGGCTGAAGGCCTGAGCCACCGGACGGCACACGTGACGCTCGGACATCCTTGCCTGGCACCGCTAAATTGAAAAAACAGGGCTGATTTCTTGAAATAAGGGCAGTTTTTGGCCCAAAAATCGCCGCAAATATTGATGTCAATGGATTAGCTCAGGTCCGTCCCCTATAATAAAAGTATGAAGACTGCGAGGGATTTCGATCAGGAATTGCTTTATTTGTTCGACCAGTATGTGCACGGCGGGATCGACCGTCGCGGGTTTCTCGACCGGGCCGCGAAGTTTGCCGTGGGCGGCGTGACGGCCGCGATGCTGCTCGACGCGCTCTCTCCGAAGTTCGCCGAGGCGCAGGTGATTGCGAAGGACGATCCACGGGTGAAGGCGGAGATGCTCGAATACCCCTCACCGCAGGGGTCGGGGACCATGAAGGGCTACCTGGTGCGGCCCGCCAAGCGCTTCCGGCAAACTGCCGGGAATCGTCGTCGTGCACGAGAATCGCGGACTCAATCCCGCACATCGAGGACGTCGCGCGCCGCCTGGCGCTCGACAACTTCGTGACCTTCGCGCCCGACGCGCTTACGCCGCTCGGCGGGTATCCCGCCGGAGGAGAGGACGAGGCGCGACAGCTCTTCGCCAAGCTGGACCAGGCGAAAGACTCGCGAAGACATGGTCGCCGCAGTCGACCTGGCTGAAGGCGCGCCCCGAGTGCACCGGCAAGGTAGGCGCCGTGGGTTTCTGCTGGGGCGGCGGCATCGTCAACATGCTGGCGACCCGTGTCCCCGATCTCGCGGCGGCGGTGCCGTTCTACGGCAACACCCCCCCGACCGACGACGTCCCGAAGATCAAGGCGCCGCTGCTGATCCACTATGCGGAGAACGACCCGCGCATCAACGCGATGTGGCCTGACTACGAGACGGCGTTGAAGGCCGCCCAACGTGCAGTACACGATGCACATCTACCCCGGGACGCAGCACGGGTTCAACAACGACACGACCCCCCGTTTCGATGAGGCGGCCGCCAAGCTCGCCTGGCAGAGCACGGTCGACTTTTTCAACAAGCACCTCCGCTGACCGAAAGGCTGACCTCAAAGACTCGAAGACACGAAGGCTCGAAGAACCGCTAGCGGATTCTCCTGTAGAGGTTGAATCCCAGCGACAGCGATCGGTCTTCCGCATTGACGCCATACTTCGACGGGGTGAAGTCGCGGCTGCTCGCCACGAGAATTGTGAAGACGTGTCCCCAGGTTCGGACCACGAACGCCACGCCCACCTGGTCCCGGCGCTCGTCCAGGCCGCCATAGCCCGCCAGTCGCGGGACGTATTCTGCCTGCAGCGAGAGCCGCCGATTCAAGGCGATGTCGGCGCCGAGTCCGAGCGCGAAAGTGCTGTTGCTGTCGGGGTGAATCGCGCGCGCCCGGTTAAACTCGAGCAGCGCCTCGGACCGCGAGTTGAACGTCGCTGTCGGCACCACGTTCAGCCGAACACGTCGGTAGTCGAGGGACCCGACAAGCTGCAGAAACGGCGAGTAGTCCCGATGAAAATTCTGCTTCCCCTCGACGCCCCCGTGCAGGGCCAGCTTCCACTTTGACTCGTTCGCAGTCCGGATCTCATACGTCCCGCTCAGACTCGACGATCTGGTCGAAACGCGTGCGCGCCACACCCGGCGCTGATGCGATCTGTGAGCTCGTAGTTCAGCCCGATGCTCATGTTCGCCCCGGAGTCGATCCCGAACGCCTGCCCGGGGCCGGCGTCTGCTCACCGACTGCAGGAACCGGTGCTGGATCATGATCTCCATCGACCCCGTTGTGAGATCGACGGGCGACGGGAGATCCACGACCCTCGAGGTCTCCTGCAGACGGACGGGCGCCTTCGCGGGGTCGCGTCGACGACTTCCACGGGCTCGGTTCCTGCGGGCGGCCACGCCGGGCCGGCTGAAGTTGCCGGCCGTATAGACGAATTCCCCGGATGCCCCGTCGCGACGGCCGCCGCGCGACCCGTTGCGGTGAAAATGACCAAGTCCGCCCGGGTTGTCCGGGGCCGTCCACTTGAGGTGGAACTCGACCGGGCCGTCCGCGGGGCCCTGGCGGCCCCCCTCCTCGATCTGGGTCGCGTGTTGAATCTCGGAATCGGTCCCGACCTGCGTCGAGTCATCCATCGCGGCCCACGTCCCGGCCTGCTCGCCCGAATCGGCAAAGCGCGCCGTGAGCTCGAAGCCCCAGCGAGACTGACCGGGCTGCGAGATCGTCACGGTGATCGGGTAGGTCACGCGCGGCTGGTATCCGCGCGGCGCGCCGTCGATCCGGAGGTCGCCCCCGAGTACCACGGCCGTCAGTTAGTCGGGTGAGCGGTGAACGGCGACCGCAAACGAAAGCAACACAACCACCACCCAGAGGCGGCCTGTCAGCATATTAAGCACGGTTGTACTCCTCCATACTCGGGGATCAGAATGGCAGGTAGTTCGGCCCGAAAACCATCTTGCCGCCCAGATGACCGGACACGAGCAACAGTGCCCCCGCGCCAGCCACGAGCAGCAGGTAGGACCAGCGCCCCTTGCCCCTGGCGCTGAAACGCTCGCGCAGCGCCGTGCGTAGAACCAGCGCCGCGACGCACAGGACAGCCGCGGCGACGTTCATGTTCCGATGCGGCACCATCAGCGCCCGGAACGCCGGGTCGTCGCCCATCGAGGACGCGCGCAGGAATCCCGTCAGCGCCGCCGGGACGAAACTGAGGCACGCCAGGACCAGCAGCGGGAACCCCGCCCTGGACAGGTCGTCCCGCCCCGTGAGCAGCGCCGCAGCCTCCGCCACCACCAGGAGAAAGACCCAGGCAATCGGGAAGTGCACCAGCGCCGGATGCATCCGTCCGAGCAGGCTGCCCCCGGCAGGAGGCGACACCGGCGTCACCTCCTGCACCGCCGTGCACCTCCTGCACGTCCTGCACGTCCGGGACCTGCGCCGGACCCGCAGCCTGGCCGGGCGTCGACGCCCGGGCCGGCCGCGCTGCGACCGCCAGGAACCACGTCCCGGCAACCAGCAGGAACAGGAGCGCGGCGCATCTCGAGGCGACAGACGTGAGTGTAACGCCGGGCGCTTGCCCTGGGTTCTCACATGGGATCGCTTCGCAGTCCGCCGAATCGAGCGCCGCGGGAATGGCACTGAGAGCCCGCCCGGGGCGGCACAACGGCTCGCGTGAATTCGCAGACACAGTCTTACTCCATCGAGAAAATGATCCGGCTCTTCTGGTCGTCCAGGGTCGCCTCGAACACCTGCAGCGGCCGTTCCGCCGGCCCGTTCAGGACTGTTCCGTCGAGAGCATAGTTCGACCCGTGGCACGGGCAGACGATCCTCTTCTTGTCGCGGTCGTAGCCGACCGTGCACTGCCGGTGGGTGCAGATCGGGTCGAGCACGTGCACCGAGTCCTCCGCATCCCGGATGAACAGCAGTTCGCGGTTCTGGATCTTCAGCAAGGCCGAACCGCCCGGGGCCTTCAGCTTCTCCGCCTTGTCGAGGGCCAGCGCGAGCTTCTTCTGGGCAAAGGCGACCCGAATCCCGGAAAACAACCCGACGACGCAGGCCGCCAGGCACCGGAGGGCTCCACGGCGATCGGTCGACAGACCCGCCATTGCGTTAGTTGCGGTCATGATCTTCTCCTGTCAGTTGATATGGGACGCTCTGCCCGGTGTGACGGGGATCGCGCTGAAAAGCCCCTGGTTCTGCGTGAGCGCGACCACCGAGAATTTCCTGCCATCCTGGCCGATCAGGACCGCCGTGCCCCTGAAGGTCTTGCTGGCCGCGGGATCTTCGAAGAAGAACCGGGCGACCTGATGCCCCGGCGCCAGCGTGATCGGCGAGAGCGTCGCGGCGACCGTGCCGTCTTCCCTGACGGTGACCACCTTGATGGTGACGGTGTCGGTGCCGCTGGGATTGGCGACTGCATAGCCGGTGAAGCTTTCGGCCGCCTCGTCGTCGAGCACCGGGATCGTCGCGCTCGAAACGGTCTCCGCCGACAGGACTCCCGCGCTCGTCGCGAGCCTGCCGCCCGAGACGAGCTGGAAGTTGGCCGACGCCTGCCAGCGTGCCGCCGGTGCTCTCCACGCGCGCCCAACCGGCCTTCGTGCCGTCGCCGGAGTTGACGGCGTTGGCGACGATGGTCTTCGCGCCCCCCGGCGCGATCGAAAGCGGGGAGGAAGACGCCAGCACCGGACCTGCATCGGGGGCGCTCGAGCCCGCCGAAGCCTCGGCCAGCGCCGCGTTGTAGGGCGCCCCGTCCTGGCCCGTGAGGATCAACGTCCCGCTGACCGGCGTGCTCCCGGTGTTGACGAGCGTGAAGAGCGTCGAATACCCTCCGCCTGCGGCCAGGTGCGCAAACAATGCCGTGGTCGGCATCGCCTCGGCGACGTTGCTCGTGGCCGTCGTCGTGTAGATGAAGTCCCCCTGGTTGTTGCCGTTGCCGTTCGCCGCGTTTCCCGCAGCCCCGAACCGAACGGCCCCGACGGCGGCGGCCGGCGCGATCCATTGGACCGTCCAGCTGCCGGAGTTCGTTCCTTGAGAGGTGCCCACCGAGGTGTGCTCGATGTACTGAATCCCACCGGCTGCCACGACCTGCGTTCGGTCGTCGGTCGCCGCCAGGGTGCCGGCCTGCAGCCTGGAGGAGACCGCCCGCACGGCCATCTCGAACCCCCAGCGCGACTGTCCCGCCTTCTGCAGCGAAATCGTGATGGGATACGTCTGCCCGGGAGTGTAGTTGGCGGGCACCCCGGATATCGTCAACGTCCCCCCCGCCGTAGTTGAGCGGGTTGCCGGTGTGACACGCGTGCAGTTCGCCTCGCCGAAATCCCCCGTGCGTGCCGTAGGCGGCCCCCCGGAGAATGCCAGCACGAAACTCGCGCCACAGCACAACGTGAAGAATCCCCACAGTGACAGTTTCCAACCCTTGTTTTCCATTATCTTCCTCCGGATCGCCGAGTTCGAGAGGCTTTGAGCCTTCGACGTGAGTTCTTTGCAATCGGGGAGCCAATCCGGGGATGACCAACGCTGGTACCGTTTTATTGGGATTTGACGGGAATCCTACTGATCGCTAGTATTAGCAGTGACACAAAACGTGACAGTGTCCGAGCCGGTTCCGGCTCAATCCGTTACGCTCAAGTATACCGAATCGAACTCAAGGCCCATGAAGCATCCAGGGACGATCCTGATTGCGGACGATGACCCGGATTTCTGCCTGACGACCAGGACCCTGGTCGAAGTTGAAGGCTTCTCGACCTGCGTCGCCGCAACGGGCCCCGAGACGCTGGCGCTCTGTCGCGATCGGGCCGTCGACGTCGTGCTGCTGGATTGGGTCCTCGGCAGCTCGTCGAGCCTCGGGGTGCTCAAGGAAATTGCCAAGACATACCCCGACCTGCCGGTGATCGTCGTCACCGGGCACGGGTCGATGGAATCCGCCGCCGACGCGTTGCGCGAGGCGGCGTTCGACTACCTCGGCAAACCCTTTGCGGCGGCCGAGCTGATGACGGCGGTGCGCAGGGCCCTCGACTGGCGCGCCCAGCTGCGGGACCGAGACGCCGACCCGCCGCTGCCGGCCCCGGCCGTGACATCGATCGTCGGCAAGAGTCCCGGAATGATCTCGGTTTACAGGATGATCGCCCGGGCCGCCCCCACCGATTCAACGGTGCTCGTCATCGGCGAGAGCGGCACCGGCAAGGAGCTGGTCGCGCGCGCCGTGCACGACAACTCTCCGCGCGCCGGGAAGCCGTTTCGTCGCGGTCAACTGCGGCGCGTTCACCGAGAGCCTGCTGGAATCCGAGCTGTTCGGCTACGCGCGGGGCGCGTTCACCGGCGCCCGCACCGACCACCGCGGCGTTTTCGAAGGCGCGGCCGGCGGCACCGTCTTCCTCGACGAGGTTTCGGAAACGTCCGCGGCCTTCCAGGTGAAACTCCTGCGCGTCCTGCAGGAACACGAGATCCGGCCCGTGGGGGCGGGGAGCCCGCGCCGGGTCGACGTCCGGATCGTCGCGGCCACCAATCGGCGCATGCCGGAGCTGCTCGGCTCCGACACCTTCCGGCGCGACCTGCTGTACCGGTTGAGCGTCATCAACATCGAACTCCCCCCCCTGCGGGAGCGCAGGGAAGACATCCCGCTCCTGCTGGACCATTTCTTGCGAAGAGTCAACACGAGGCTCGGCCGCAACGTGGTCGCGCCGGAGGACGTGGCCGGGTGGCTCAGTTCGCTGGACTGGCCCGGCAACGTCAGGGAATTGGAGAACGCGGTCGAACGCGCCGTGACCCTCAGCGCCGGAAACCGCCTGGTGCGCTGCCGATTTCATCCAGTATGCCGCCACCCCACAGGAAGGAGCCGCGGTGCCACAAGATCTATCGAGTCCCGCCCGCGAGCGATCCCCCGGAGCAACCTGGCTGTGCAGGCTCCCTTCGACGCTGGACGACGTCGAGCGCCAGCACATCCTCGCCACGCTCCGGTTCACGCGGGGCAACAAGATGCGCGCGGCGGAGTTGCTCGGGAATCGGACGCTACTCGCTCTACAGGAAGGCCAAGCGGCTGGGCATCGATCTGGAATCGGCCCCCAAACTGAACGAGAAGCCGCCGGACAGGTAAACACTGGCCGAGCACTGGCTCACTCAGGAACCGGCATGACATTCACTCCGACTGTTCGCGGCGCTCACGCTCCTGCTCGCAAGCACCATCCAGGGGTAGCCCCGCCGGCAGTACCGGCAGCCGGCCGTCCGTCGTAGCGGGCGCGTCGAGATCGCGAACCCGAAGCTGAAGTTGCGCGGCGGCGGCACCGACGCCGGCGGCGTCGTGGTGTGGCTGGTGCCCCTGCAGGAGGAGCCGGGATCCGTCGCCGTCACACTTCCCAGGGCGAGAATCGAACAACACGACAAGCGATTCGTACCCCATGTCACCGTGATCCAGGTCGGCACCGAGGTCGATTTCCCCAACAAGGATCCCGTTCTTCCACAACGTCTTCTCGACTTTCGACGGCAGGACCTTCGACCTGGGACTCTATGCGAACGGGGAGTCCCGTACGGTGCGCTTCAACCGCCCCGGCATCTCGTACGTCTACTGCAATATCCATCCTCAAATGAGCGCTGTCGTCGTCGCAGTCGATACCCCGTATTTCACGTCGAGCGCACAGGACGGGACTTTCTCGCTCAGGAACGTGCCGGCCGGCAGTTACCAGTTGCGCGTCTGGCATGAGCGGAGCGATCCGCAGCAGCTGGAGGCGCGGAGGCGGATCCTCGCCGTGGAACCTCCCGCGACGGACGCAGGCGTCATCCGGCTCGACGAGGCCGCGTACATCCCCACGGCGCACAAAGACAAACACGGCGAGGATTACCCCGACCAACGCGGGCTTCCCCAGTATCGCAGGCCTTAGGGGCAATGAAAGACAAAAGCCAAAACAGAACGCAGATTCCGCGGATCCAACGGATTCACGCGGCCTGTCGCCAGGTCGATCCATGGGGATCCGCGCGCATCCGCGTCCTGAGGCCGGCCCGGGAGCCGGGAGGACACGCACGTTGAAACTGCGCGACAAGCTCTTCCTCAGCTACGGCTCGCTTTCGGTGGTGATCCTCCTGGCTGCGGCCTGGGTGATCGACAGGCAGGTCGTGGCCGAGGCGCGCCGGCAGGTGCAGGAAGAGATGAAGACCTCGCTGCCGCTCTACGAGGCGGTGTGGGAAGAACAGGCGGGCCGCCTCTCCGCGCTCGGGATGGCGATGGCCGGATCCCCGATCGCCAAGACGATCTTCGGGGATCCCCGCGCCGCGCGCGACACGGAGACGATCCGTCAGATGCTCTCGGACTTCGGCCAGCTGCTTTCCCACGACGTCGACCTCGTCGTGATCGCCGACGGCGGCGGCCACGTCGTGTTCGTCGAGGACCGGGGTCCCGGAAAGACGGAGGTCCGCGAACTTCCATCCGCCCGGATCGTCGCGGAGACCCAGAAACCGGCGGAGTCCTTCGAGCTCGTCGACGGCCGCCTGTTTCACCTGGCGCTGGCCCCGGTCCTGTCGCATTCGGCCGAGCGCCGGACTCGACAACACCCTCGTGGTGCTGGTCGCGGGTTCCGAACTGGACCGCCGCATGGCGGAGGAACTCAAGCGGCGCGCCCACAGCGACGTCGTCTTTTTCGCGGGTCACCGTCTCTATTCGTCTTCGCTCCCCGCCGAGGCGGAGAGCACGGCCGGCCGGACCCTCGCCGATGGGATGCCCGCCAGACCGAACCCACCGAGATCCTGTTGGGCGGCGAGGGTCACCTCGCCTTCGCCCGCCCGCTCGCCTCGCTCGACCGCCGCTTCGAGGGGCGCGTCGTCGTGCTGCACTCCCTGGGCGCGGCCGTCAAACTCTTCCACGCGATTTCCGGCAGGCTCGTCCTGGTCGGCTCGGCCAGCATCGCGCTCGTGCTGCTGATCAGCTACTACCTCGCCCGGAGAATCACCCGCCCCATCGAGGCGCTGGCCCTCGGCGCGCGGGAGTTCGGCAGGGGAAACTACGAGCACCCGATCGGCACCTCGCCGGGCGGCGAGATCGGACAGCTGGCGGCTGCCTTCGAACAGATGCGGCGCTCCGTGCGGGAGGGTCAGGCCGTGCTGCTGCGCGCCGAGCGCCTCACCGCCGTCGGCCGGATGGCGAGCGGCATCATCCACGATCTCCGCAGCCCGCTCGCCGCCATCTCGACCGCCGCCGAACTCTTCGCCACCAGGGAACTCCCCGCCGAAAACCGGCAGATGCTGGCCGAGAACCAGCTGAAGGCGGCGCGGCGCATGGCGACCATGCTCAGGGACCTGCTCGAATTCGCGCGCGGCAGATACGCGCTCAACCTCGAACGCCATGAACTCGCCCCGCTGATTCAGGCAGTGGCCCGGGAAACCGTCTCCTCGGCCTCCACCCCGGGACTCGCCGTCGACATCCAGGTGCCGCCCGGGATCTACGTCCGGGTGGACCGCGAACGGCTGCGCCGCCTGTTTGTCAACCTCCTGGTCAATTCCGTCCAGGCCATGCCTGGGGGAGGGACCATCACGATCCGCGCCGCCTCCACGGGCCGGAGCGTCCGGATCAATGTCGCAGACACGGGCGCGGGCATCCCGAGCCAGCTCCGGGACCGGCTGTTCGAACCGTTTGTCAGCCACGGCAAAGAAGGGGGCACCGGGCTCGGACTGGCCGTCGCCAGCAGCATCGCCGAAGGGCATGGCGGCTCCCTCACGCTGGCCTCCGCCGTCGGCCAGCCCGCCGACTTCTGCGTCGAACTCCCCCTCGCCCCGGAGGAACAACCGTGACGGGTAAGATCCTGCTGGTCGAAGACGATCCGACCTTCCGGGCAGTCCTCGCCCTGGCGCTCGAACTGCAGGGCTACGTCGTCCGCCAGGCGTCGTGCGGCCGGAGCGCGCTCGACCTGCTGGAGAGCGAAATACCCGACATCATCATCTCGGACCTGGAGATGGGCGGCATGGACGGACGGGCGTTCTGCAAACACACCCGGGCAGATGCGAAATTCTCCCGCATCCCGTTCGTCATCCTGTCCGCATTTGTGGACCCGGGCGTCGCCACCGGCCTGGCCGATTTGCCCGCCGACCGCTGCCTGAGCAAGCAGATTCCCGTCGCAGAACTGACCCGGTTGATCGAGGAACTGCTCGCAGCGCACGGGAAGACCCCGTAGTGGTCAATTACATAGATACGATGACCTGTTTTCGGACGCGGATGGACGCGGACCCACGCAGATCAAAAACAAAAACACTGGTGACATTCCGCTTTCGGGAGACAGGCGCCATGAGAATCCGCCACACCGCCTTTGCCGTCGTTTAGCGTCCTTCGTCGGGGCGGTGCCGTCCGCCTCCCCGATCGATCAACCGGACCTGCAGGAGCAGGTGCGCAGGAGCGTCGAACTCAACGAAAGGCTCGAGCGGCTGCTCGTGGAGACCCGCCGGGAGGTGCAGGAGCTCCGCGAGGAAGTGGACCGGCTGCGGGCCAGCCTCACACCCAAGCAGCCCGCCCGGCCGGCGCCCCCCGCAGTCCCTGGCGACGAGCTGCCGGCGCGGCTGAACCGCATCGAAGAGCAGGTCGAGGTCAACGCGGCCCAGATCAAAGAGCAGGCCCAGACGCAAGGTCGAGAGCGACTCCCGCTTCCACGTGCGCCTGTTCGGCACCGTGCTGTACAACTCCTTCTACAACTCGCACGACACCGCCGAGGACGCCGTCCCCACCGCCGCACCCCCAGGCTCGGCCAGGACCCCATAGGGACGACGGCAACTTCGGCGCGACGTTGCGCCAGACCTCTTTGGGGTTCGCCCTGGCCGGCCCCAAACTCGGCGAGGCGAGGCTCAGCGCCGACGCCGAATTCGATTTCTACGGGGGCACCCCCGGGGCGTACGGGAGCGACCCGCTCGGCGCCTTGCGCCTGCGCACCGCCGCGGCCCGCCTGGACGCGCGCAACGACTCGCTCGCCCTCGGGCTGATGGAGCCCATGATCTCCCCCTTGAGCCCGTCGTCCCTCGCCGCCGTGTACTACCCGCCGCTCGGCGACTCCGGGAACCTGTGGCAGTGGCTGCCTCAGACCACGGCGGAGCACCGCATACCCCTGGGCGACGCGGGCTCGCTGATCCTCCAGGGCGGGCTGATGCTGCCGTCGGGAGAGAATTTCTACGGCAGGAACCTTCAAGGGAGGCCGGGCTACGAGTTCCGGTCGGCCTACGCCCGGGATCTCGACACCGACCGGCGGCTGCAGGTGGGAGTCGGCGGCTACATCCACCCGCAGAGCTTCGGCTACGGCCGCAAGGTCAATTCATACGCGGTCACCGGCGACTGGCGCATCCCGCTCCACAAACGGCTGGAGCTCAGCGGCGAAGCGTACTACGGGCAGAGCATCACCCTGAAAGCCCCCGGCGGCGCGGACGTCACCAGCCTGTTCGGCTACAGCGGCGGGCCCGACGACCCCCGCAGCGCGTTCTGGGGGATCCGCTCCGCCGGAGGCTGGGTCCAGCTGCGCGCCCGGGCGACCCCCAGGCTCGAGTTCAACGCAGCCTGCGGTTCCGACGACCCGCGTAACCGCGACATCTTCGCCGGGCTTTTCCGGTCCACCGCGACGCTCGCGAACCGGACGTTCTCGGTGAACTCGATCTATCAGCTCCGATCAAATTTCCTGCTGTCCCTGGAGTACCGGCGCCTATCGACCGTTTACCCGGACGGGCGCAGCTCCAGCGACCACGTCAACCTCGCGGTCGGCTACCTCTTCTGAACTTGGAGATTCTTAGGGTTCGCGCAAGAGTACTCGTGTTCATGAATACGCTAACGTTTCCAGTACGCGGATTTGCGCGGATTCACGCGGATATCGACTTGGCCGATCCGCGTGAATCCGTTAAATCCGCGTCCTGCTGTCTTAATGCGGTGGGCAGCTCGAAGGGGGTCAGGGCTTGTTCGAGAAGACGTGGACGTGCCGGTCCGTCCCGGGCACGTGGAGGTTCCCGCGCGAGTCGAACGAGGGGCGCGCCTCGACAGAACGCGGGAGCTCGAAAACGGGGCGGCCGACGCCATTGGTCCCGACGACGTGGAGCACCCCGAGAGCGTCGGCGGCAAACACAGTCCCGCCGCCGTCGAACACCGGGCCGGCCAGGAAGTATTCGCCCCCCGAAGCGTACCGGTACACGAGTGACCCGTCCGGGGTCAGCGAGTGCACGAGGCCACCCCGGTCCGCCACCGCGATCGTCCCGTCCCGCGCTACCGCGGGAGTGGCGCCGACCGCAACCGGGAAGTTCCGGCTCCAGGCCATCGCCGCGTGCTCGAGCGACCAGGCCTTCAGCACTCCGCTGCGGGCAGCGTTCGCCACGACGTAGACGATTTTCCGCTCCTGGTCCACCACGGGTGCGGCGGAGACCAGCGCCCGGTTGGCGGGACCCGTCTCCCCCTCGGGCTGCTGGTCGAGGACGGCTTCCTTCCCATCCGACCCGATGCGGACAAACTGCACTCCCGTCTTCGCCACCGCGCGCAGGCAGTAGATGTTGTCGTCCGCGTCGGCCGACGCGGCGGCATAGGGCGATATGCCGGCGTCCCAGGACTGCTGCTCCTTGCCGGTCGCGCCGTCGAGGCAGACGAAGCGCCCGCCCCAGCTGCTCAGGACGAGGGCGCCGCGCCGCAGGACAAAAAGCAGGTCCGAGAGTATCCGGGCGTCGGACTTTGTCGGGATCTCGGTGCGCCACGCGACCGAGCCGCCGGCCGTGTCGAAGGCGTACACCCGGCCGTCGTGTGTGCCGACAAAAAGCGCCCCCCTTCCCGGGTGGAGGGCCGGGGTCGCGGAGATCCCGGCCTCCAGGCGCTTCTGCCACAGCAGCCGGCCGCCGGGAGCGAAGGCCTGCACGCCGCCCGCCATGTCCACGACATAGGCCCGGTCGCGCGCGTCGAATACGACGGAGGCACGCACGGCTCCGAGGGTGGACAGGACACGGTCAGGCCGCCCGGCCAGCGCAACGGCCCCGGCGAAGGCGCCACGCCGGGAGTTGGCGCCGCCTGCCGTGCACCAGGCTGTTTGCGGTCGGGAAGGCAGTGCAGACATCGGAGCCTTTTGATCTCAGTATTCTTCGCTCACCGTTCGGGACGGACGCGCCGGTACGTCGGCTGATACTCGAAACGGGCGGACTCCAGGTCGAGGCCGGCCACTTCCAGCTGCTTCAGCCGATTCTCCCCGAGACCCCGGCGGCGGGCCAGGGCCAGGTAGTTGATGCCGTTGGCAAACGGGTGCGTCCGGTCCGCGGCCTCCGGGTCGAACCCCATCACCACGGCCGCCACCGCGTCGGTGCAGACGGCGTTGCGCCCGGCCAGCAACAGGCCGGGACGCGTCACCGAAACCATCGAGCCGTTCCACCACCCCTCGGCCGTCTGGATCACGCTTATCGCGTCGAGCACGACCAGGTCGATCGGGAACGCCGCGTTGAGGTCCACGATGAAACGCGGCACGTTGTTGCCGTGATCCCCCGTCACCGGCGTCCCCGTGAAATAGTCCGCGGAGGTCAGAGGCTTGCGCGTGCACGTGTGCATCACGCGGTTGCGATAGTCCAGCGCGTCCTCGTCGGGGTGGTCCGCCAGGTCGTCCCCGTAGAGGCTGCTGGGCGGGATGCCGAAGAGGTTTTTCATCCCCCCGGTGATCCCCCCGGAGACGTGGCTCTTCAATTTGCCCAGCGACACCAGCACGTCGGTCTGGGTGTAGAGCTGGTTGACCTCCCAGGCGGAGGCCAGATCGCCCCCGGGAACCTTCACGACGGAGTAGCCGCCGTAAGGACCGCGGTTGCGCGTGTTCGCAAAGCGGGCGCGCCCTTCCATCGCGTCGGCGAACGCCCGGGCGTCGAAACCGTAGCCGGCAAATGCCGCCTCGTCCAGCTCGCGGAAGGGGAGCTGGTCGCAGAAGGTCACCCGCCGCGCGCCGTAATCGACCAGCAGGCTGCCGAGGGCCATCGCGACCGTCGGGTGCGCCGTGACCGTCAGGCAGAGCGGGATTCCGGCGACGTGCTCCAGGGACGTGTTCACCAGGTTGACCTTCACCGTGACGTGACGTCCCTTGACCAGCGCACGCACGCCCCCCGCATCCTCGAGCAGCCGCGCCAGGGTCTGGCGGACCTCCGCGAACCCGTACCGCTTGCACAGGCCGATGGCCGTCACCGCGCGCGGCGCGGGGATCTCGGGCAGCGCGGGGATGGGCAGCGCCGAGGCGGCGGGGACCAGCGCCGCGGCTGCCACGCACCGGAGGAAATCACGGCGCGAGGGCCATCCCCCCGGGCACTGGGGGGCTCTGCGGAAATCAACCGGCTTCATACTGTCGGCCACCCCTTCGTTCAGGAAACATTATCCCACGCGTGAAGTTACCCGCGAGGAGAATCGTCTCCAGACAGGACGCGGATTTCCGCGGGTCTAACGGATTCTCCGTGGATCCGCGTCAATCGGCGTCCGGAGAAATTCACTTCGAACCCGCCCGCAGCACCATTCGTTCGCCGTCGCAGCTCAGAACCGCGCCATCGGGGCGGATGGCTTCGAGGAGGTAACGGTCGCCGACATAATCCCCCTCGACATATCTCCTGCCGTTGATGAACACCAGGCGGTCCGCCCGTTCTTCGGCGTAGACCAGGACGGTCATGGTCATCGCCGCGATCGCTTCACGCAGCGGCACCGAGGCCCCGGCGGGCGCGGCGGACCCCGGCTCGGCCGTGCCGGCCACGCCCGATGGAGGCGGCGCCGGCCGGGACGCCGTGTCGTGGACACCTTCCATCTCCCTCCCGGGCCGGGGCGGGATTTCGGGCGGCGGCGGGCTCGCCGGACGGACGGCGGTCCCCTCGGGGCGGGGCGCAGGGGCCGCGATCGAACCCGGGCCGGGCTTTGCCTGGGCGGGTTCGCGCGCAGCCGCCGGTTCGGGGGGGCCGGGGGCGGCGGGCACGACCTCCTCCGGCGGCGTCGAGACGGCCGGGGCGGCGTTCGCCGGGGTCGATGCCGCCGGCGGCTTCCCTTCCGACGCGAGCGTCGGGGCGCTCTCGCGTCCCAAGCGTACCGAGGGAGTGCACGACCAGCCAGAAGACCCCCGCGGCGCACAACAAGATCGCTCCGGCGACCGCCCAGCTCCGGTTCCGCCCCGACGGGCGAAGCTCGTGAACCGCCATGAGGGCGGGGACGTTCTTGATGCCGCGATCCCGTTCGGCTTTTTTCAGCGCATCCAGGATGTATGACATGCGGTTGTCGTCCTCTAGCGAGCCTGGTGTGAGATCGAGGGCACGTCCGGCCCTTCCAGCGCGAGCGCGAGACGCATCAGCGTTTCGTTGCCGACGGCCCCGTCCGGGATCAGCGCCTGGTCCCGTTGAAAGGCCAGGACACGCGCGCGCAGGGCTTCGTCAAAACGATCGGATGGGGCGGCGCTCGGCTCCTTTTTCTCCAGCTTGTCGAGCGTCCGCCGGACCCAGATCACGTCTTCGCCCCGGGCCCCGACCGAGAGCAGTCGCGGGGCGATCGGCGGCTTCCAGACCAGGATGAACGAGCCGTCCCACATCCCGTCGATTTCCGACAGCGGGAACTTGGTGCTCTGCGGCGCCAATGGCCAGGGTCGCGGTGTCCCCGGTGAGCCCGACGAGGGCCGCCCGGCGCCGCTCCCCGCCGGGAAGGACGATCTCCAGGATGGCCGGGAGGTCGAAACGGCGCAGCTTGCGCCAGTTGCCCGCGAGGTAGAGGCACTCGAACCCGTGCGCGCGCCCGACCTGGCACCCGAGATCCGACCGGCGCACCGGGGCGTCGACCCCCCAACGGGCAAACAGGTTGGTGAAGCTGGAGGCGGTGTCGCGGTCGAGGGAGGAATCGGCGAGCACCTCCGCGAGCCGGCCAGCCTTGACGACGGCCGGCGGCGGGTCGACTCGGGCCAGGGGCGCGCCCGCATCTCCCGAAACCGGCGTCACTACGCCCGCGTCGGGTTTGACCGGCGGGGCGGCAGCCTTTTCGATACCGACGACGCTCGCGACCGGGGCCGCTGCGGCCTTGTCCCGGCGACGGAAGGGGGAGTGGGCCGAGGCCAGGAAGATCGCGCCCGCGACCACCAGCGCTATCGCCGCCACCGTTCCCGCAAAGAAGAGCTGCCGGCGCCCCGGGACGACGCCGCGCGCCTCCCGGCTCGCCCGGCGCACGATGGCGGGGCTCACGCTCCGCTTTTCGAGCGCGTAAGCCCCGAGCAGGGCGCGGTCGCAGATGACGTTGATCAGGCGAGGCACCCCGCGCGAAAGCCGGTAGACCTGGCGCATGGCCCGCTCCGTGAACAGCGGGCGCGCTCGACCCCGCCACCAGCAACCGGTGCCGGATGTAGGCGTAGGTCTCCCGCCTGGACAAGGGGAGGAGGTGATAGCGCGCCGTGATGCGCTGGGCCAGCTGGCGCAGCCTGGCGCTCTGCAGGATGGCCAGGAGCTCCGGCTGGCCGATCAGGATGATCTGGAGGAGCTTCTCCTGCGCCGTCTCCAGGTTGGTCAGCAGCCGGATCTGCTCCATCACGTCGCCGTCGAGGTTCTGCGCCTCGTCGATGATCAGCACCGTGCGCCGGCCCTGCGCGTGCGCCTCGAGCAGCCGCAGGTTCAGGGCGTCGATGAGGACCTTGATGCTGCCGGTCACCGGGTAGGAGATCCCGAGCTCGTCACAGACCGTCGCGACCAGCTCGATCGCCGTCATCCGCGGGTTCAGGACCAGGGCGACGTCCGTCTCGGGCGGGAGCTGCTTGACCAGGCACCGGGAAAGGGTGGTCTTCCCCGACCCGATCTCACCCGTCAGCTGGACGAACCCGCCGGGCTGCTGAATGCCGTAGACGAGGTGGGCCAGCCCTTCCCGGTGGCGCTCGCTCATGAAGAGATAGCGCGGGTCGGGCGTGAGCGAAAACGGAGCCTCCTTCAGTCCGAAGTATTCGGTATACATTGTCTTGAGCTGCCAAAGACTATACCAGAGACCATCACGATCCGTAAGGCGGGCCGGTGCGGCGGACTTCGAGATGACTTCGAGATTCTTCGAGCTCTTGGAGCGTTCGAGGCGAGATTTTAAAGACTCACCGCGAAGACTCGAAGGTCTCCAAGGGTCTCGAAGAAGTGCGGGGGGCATTCAGGTGGCGCAACACCGCATCGGCAATCACCTGATGCCCTTTTTCGTTGAAGTGCCCGAAGCGTCGAAACGGGAACAGAGACAGCGGATCGTCCTGCGCCTGGAAAGCGGGGACGGTGTCGATGATCGTCAGGCCGCAAGCCCGGACCGTGGCAAAGACCTTGGCCCTTTCTTCATCCGCCAGTGGCGACCGCGTCCCGAACCGCCTCCAGCTTGGCTGGTAGACAAACACGAGGGTGCCTCCCCAGGAGGCGACGCGCGCCCTGCTCGCGGACAGGATCCGCGCAAAGAGGCTCAGGTTCGCGGGCCCGACCGCCTCGTCCTCGGCGCTCGCCCTGCTCTCTTTTCCGTACACGAACCCCAGGGTTTGTCGCAGCTGCTCCAGTTTCACCACCGATTCCAGACGCCGGAGGGAAGCCCTCCAGGAGTCCCGGGGGCCGCGGGCGGCAGGGGTGCGTTCCTCTGTCCTGAGATCGTCCATCAGTTTCCGATCGATTTCCTCCTGCCGGCCGATCAATCCCTGATGGAAGTCCCCGGACATGTATCTCTGGAATACCGGCTCCTCCCGCTGGCGCCAGAGATCGTCCAGGTCGATCCCTTCGCAATGGAACCACAGGACGACGTCGGGCTTGATCTCCGTCACGTACTCCTGCATCAGCGCCCACATGAGCATCGGGCCGCCCGAGAACCCCAGGTTGAGGGTTGCAGGAAACACCTGCCGGATCCGGGCGACGTAGTTCTGCTCGGGCGGGACCGCGTAGCCTTCCGTGAAAGACTCGCCCAGCGCCACAATGCGGATGTGCGGCAGACCCCAGATCCCCGCCGGGTTGTTGAACCCTCGCTCATCCGTGCGATACACCACCCACTGCCCGCTGTCGTTGCCCAGGACCGTCATCTTGTTCGACATGGGAGCCAGAGGAAACAGCCCTTCGAATCTCGGGTTGCCCCTCCACGCGGTGGTCGCCAGGGGCACGGCGTCGACCCCCTGGCGCCTCAGATCGGCGACCACCTCGGCGCGGCTCCTCGGATCGAAGTTCACCCCGGATTCCGCGGCCGCTTCCTTGACCACCTCCGCCCACTTCGCGTTGTATTCCCAAACGGGCATCTCGACGGCCTTCGGCCGCATCGTCCGCAGCAGCAACTCGGCCCCGAACACGGACAGGACGAGCGCCACGGCACACGCGGCAACTCGGGCCCTGGCCCGCGGCCTCAACCACAGGGCTGCGAGGAAGGCCACCGCCAGCGCGATCGGCACGACGTGGTAGAGCACCGCGCCCCCCCAATTCGAGAAGTGCCGGTCACGCACCCAGTCGTAGTGATACAGAACCACCGCGGCGAACCACAGCGAGAGCAAACCCGCGCCGAGCAGTATGACGTTCGCGATCTTGATTCTGGTCGACAATGAAAACTCCGTAGCTGGGGTCCCCTACCTCATCGTCCTTCCATAACAGACGCTTTCGAGATTCTTTGAAAAAACCACCTCAAGACGCCAAGTACTCGAAGAATCTCCAAGGAATTCTTCGAGACCCTTTGAGTCCTTCGCGCCTTCGAGGTGAGATTTAAAAAAATCATTCGAAGAATCTCGAAGGCCGTGGTCGATGGATACCACAGAAATCTTCGAAGAATGCGGTCTTTTCGCCCGTTCTGGGGTAATATCGATCATCCAAGTGCATCAGGAGGCTGGGGGCGTCCCCGGGGAAACAGCCATATCGACATTTCTCAGCAGCTGGCAAGAGCTGGATCTGGATGCCAGAGGACTGCTTTTCTTACCGATAACCACAAAGGGAGCACACGATGAAGGAAGAGATTAACACGAGGACCCGGCAGCGTCAGATCACCCGACGCGAGTTCGGCGGCGCCCTGGCCGCGGCCGGCGTGATCACGGCGGCGCCTGCATTTCTGCGCGGCCAGAATCTCAACAACAAGCTCAACATCGCCTTGATTGCCTGCGGTGGCCGCGCCAACGCCAACATGAACGGCGACGGCGGCGGCGGCGGTCGCGGCCCCGGCGGTACCCCGGCGCCAAAACCCACCGGACCACCCAAGGGCATCCCGGCCGAGAACATCACGGTCATCTGCGACGTCAACCAGGACGCCGTGGACGCCGCGGCCCTGAAGTTTCCAAATGCGAAAAAGTACAACGATTTCCGCAAGGTCTTCGAGAGCCCGAACGACTTCGACGCCGTCATCGTCAGCACGTGCGAGCACACCCACACGCTCGCGACCTACCTGGCCCTGACCCACGGCAAGCACGTCTACTGCGAGAAGCCGCTCACCCACGACATCTGGGAAGCGAGGTTCATTCGCGAGACCGCCGCCAAGTACCCGAAACTGGCCACCCAGACCGGCAACCAGGGACACGCCTCGCCGGCACGCCGCCAGATCAAGGAACTGATCATGGCCGGCGCCATCGGCCCGGTGCGCGAGGTGCACGTCTGGGCGGGCCGCGCCTGGGGACTGCAGAACGCCGAGTCGGCCAAGAAATTCGACATGCCGCACGGCTTCTACAACGGCATCCAGATCACCGAGCGGTTCAAGGAAGAGATGCCGATCCCGCCGAACGTCAACTGGGACCTGTGGATCGGGCCTGCGCCGGTGCGGCCGTTCCACGCCACCTACCTGCCCGGACCTCGCTGGTACCGGTGGTGGGACTTCGGCAACGGCACCATGAGCGACCTCGGCGGCCACGACAACGACGCCGCTTTCCAAGTGCTGGACCTCACCCAGCCCCTGACGGTAGAAGCCGTCTCCCCTAACGGCAAGGCCCACCCGGAACTCGCGCCGGCAACGCTGACCGTGACCTACGAGTTCCCGGCCCGCGGCTCGGCCCCGCCGGTCAAGCTCGTCTGGTACCAGGGCGAGGCCAAGCCGCCGCTGTGGGTCGAAGGCAAAATCCCCCAGACCGACCGCGCGGCGCTGTTCATCGGCGACAAGGGAATGCTGTCCACCGGCGGCGGCATAAAGCTCCTGCCGGAAGAACAGTTCAAAGACTACCAGATGCCGCCGGAAACCCTGCCCCGCTCGCCGGGCCACTACATCGAGTGGATCCAGGCGTGCAAGGGCGAGGGGCCTGCGGCTGGCTCTCATTTCGGGTATTCCAGCTGGGTCACTCAGTCGAACCACCTCGGCAACGTGGCCTACCGGGTCGGGAAAAAGCTCGAGTGGGATCCGGTCAACCTGCGCTGCCCCAACGCCCCGGAAGCCAGCCAACTCATCCGGCGCCCGTACCGGAAGGGCTGGGATAACATTCTGAAGGCCTAGCAGCGGAAGCCTGAAGCCGGAACCCGTTATTCGCCGGCTTCCGGCTGTCCGACGGCTGTTTCTGGATTTGCGGCGGCTCGACGCCAATCGGAATGGCGCCGAGCCGCCCGGCAATTCCGGTCGTTGGACGCAAGTGAATGCGGCGCCGAGGCGCCGCACTCCAGAGTAATTCAGTCGGCCGCCAGCTCCCCAAGCCCGGCACGCGGTATGCCATGCTGCGCGGGCGAGAACCCCCATTCCCCGCTGTTTTCGGACGTGCGCCGCGTTGTGCTATCATCGGCCGACGGGAGGGGAGTCATGGAAAAGCGTCATAAGTTTTCCATCTGGTACGTCTTGTTTGGCGTGTGGGTGGTCCTGATCGTCCAGAGTTACATCGCGTCCATGCTCGCCACCGAGATGATACCGTACAGCCAGTTTCTCGACCTCCTCAAGGGCGGCAAGCTCGTCGACGTGGCCGTTACCGCCAATCAGATCGAAGGGAAAATGAAGGTGGAGGGCGGCACGCCCGGTCTGACAAAAGCCTTCAGGACCGTCCGGGTCGACCCGGACTTGTCCACCCTGCTCGACCAGTACAAGGTCGTTTTCAAGGGTCAAATCGAGTCGACGTTTGTCCGAGACATCCTGTCGTGGGTCTTCCCCATCATCCTGTTTGTCGGCATCTGGTACCTGTTCATGAAGAAGATGGGGGCCCAGCAGGCGGGCTTCATGACCCTCGGCAAGAACAAGGCGAAGATCTACGTGCAGGACGAACTGAGCGTCACGTTCAAGGATGTCGCGGGTGTCGACGAAGCCAAGCAGGAGCTGATCGAAGTCGTCGAATTCCTGAAGACCCCGGGAAGTTCACGGAACTCGGGGGCAAGATACCCAAGGGCATCCTCCTGGTCGGCCCGCCGGGGGCAGGAAAGACCCTGCTGGCCAAGGCCGTCGCCGGCGAGAGCGGCGTGCCTTTCTTCAGCCTCTCGGGATCGGAGTTCGTCGAGATGTTCGTGGGCTTGGGGGCGGCGCGGGTGCGCGACCTGTTCGTCCAGGCCAAGGAAAAAGCCCCTTGCATCATCTTCATCGACGAACTCGATGCCCTGGGGAAGGCCCGCGGCTTCTCAGCCCTCGGGGGACACGACGAACGGGAACAGACCCTCAACCAGCTGCTGGTCGAAATGGACGGCTTCGACCCGAAGGTCGGAGTCATCCTGATGGCCGCGACGAACAGGCCCGAGATCCTCGACCCGGCGCTCCTGAGACCAGGCCGGTTCGATCGCCACGTCCTCGTGGATCGCCCGGACAAGCAGGGGCGGGCGGAGATCCTAAGGGTCCACTTGAAGGCGATCAAGATCGCGGCCGAACTTGATGTGGACAAGCTGGCGGGCATGACCCCAGGAATGGTGGGGGCAGACCTCGCCAACCTGGTCAATGAAGCGGCGCTGCTCGCCGTCAGGAGGAACAAGAAGGAAGTGGGGATGCCGGAGTTCGAGGAGGCTGTCGAGAGGATCGTCGCCGGACTCGAAAAGAAAAACCGCCTGATCAATCCGGAGGAGAAAAAAGTTGTTGCCTATCACGAGATGGGGCACGCCATCGTGGCCCTGTCTCTGCCGGGCACGGATCCGGTGCACAAGATTTCCATCATTCCCCGCGGCATTGCGGCCCTGGGCTATACCATGCAGGTCCCGACCGACGATCGTTTCCTGATGAAAAAGACCGAGCTTCTCAACAAGATCGCCTCCCTCCTGGGAGGGCGGGCGGCAGAACAGATCGTTTTCGGAGATGTATCCACCGGTGCCCACAATGACCTGTCCAGGGCCACGGACATCACGAAGAGCATGATCAAGGAATACGGCATGAGCGACCGGTTGGGCCAGGTGTACTTCTCCCACGAGAAGCGGCAGCAGTTCCTCGATATGGGAGTGCAGGAGACCGCCGATTACAGCAACGCCACGGCAGAGGCAATCGACCAGGAAATCAGCGAGATTATCGCCAGGGAATATGGGAGGGCGGTCGAGATTCTCAAGAGCAGGCGGAGTCTCCTCGAGCAGGGCGCCGCGTTGCTGCTCGAAAAGGAAAAAATAGAAGGCTCGGAACTGAAGGCCCTTGCCGCCGCCATCGCCTGATCGCGACCGCAATACAAGTGGGTCCGGGCTTCAGCCCGGACGTCTTTTGATCTGATCTATGTGGCGACGGGCGCACGTTATACCGACCGCAAACAGCCTCCGGGCTGAAGAGGCTGTCCCACGATTGAACCGCCCGGCCTGCCCGTAAAACAAGTGGGTCCGGGCTTCAGCCCGGACGTCTTTTAATCTGATCTATGTGGCGACGGGCGCACGTTATACCGACCGCAAACAGCCTCCGGGCTGAAGAGGCTGTCCCACGATTGAACCGCCCGGCCTGCCCGTAAAACAAGTGGGTCCGGGCTTCAGCCCGGACGTCTTTTAATCTGATCTATGTGGCGACGGGCGCACGTTATACCGACCGCAAACAGCCTCCGGGCTGAAGCCCGGACCCACTTGGGTCTACGAGGCAGCCGGTCTTGCTGGTGTCGTAGCCGCCCAGAGCCTCGAGCTCGCCTCTTAGGGTCGCCCGGTTGAGTGCATCCAGCACCACCTGAATCGCCGGCAAATCAAAATTCTGCTCCGGGATGACCAGATCGTAGCGCTCGCACGCCAGGGGGATGAAGGACAGTCCGAAAACACGCGCAGCCGCCCGGGTAGCGACGCAGCAGTCCGCCATGCCGCCGTGCACATGCCATGCCGCCAGCACGTGCCCGCCCGCCGTCTGGTCATATCCCCTGACGTTCCCGGGTGGTATGCCTTCCCTCTCGAGAGACCTGTCCAGCAGGAGGCGTGCGCCGGCGCCCACTTCCCGGTTGACGATCGTCACTTCCGGGCGCGCGAGATCGCCCACGCCGGATATCCCTTTGGGGTTTGCCGCGGCCACGACCAGCCCCTCCTCCCAGGAAGCAAAGGTCACGATCCGAACGCCGCCTCGCGGGAAAAACCTCCTGATGACCGTGAGGTTGGATCCTCCGGCCGCCTTGCCGGCGAGGTGAGTCCCGGCGATGTGGACCTTGCGAGCCCGGAGCCACTCGAGTGCCTGACGGCTCGAACACGTCGCGGTGATCAGTTCGACGTTGCCCTGCTTCCGCACCTGGCGCGCCAGCACAGCCATGGCAGGGTCGCAGCCGGCCACGATCAGCCGGTTGTCGAGATCGGCCGCGTCGCGGATCGGACGGACCAGTGTCCTGCCCCTCCGGCCGCGACCCGTGATGATCGCGTCGGCCACGGGAAGCTCTCCGTGAACCGGGGGGGACGGCACGCCCATCAGGCGTCTCCCCACCCTGGCGAGCCGCAAGGGCTGGTTCGCTTGCCCGGACTCCAGCCGACCTGCCAGCAGCTCGACGGGCGCCGACTCGGGTGCCGCCGCAGCCGGCGCCGCAATCGAGAACAGATCCTCGACCCTCGCCTCCAGTGCCAGGGCCAGACGGAGCGCCACGAGGGTGTTGGGGATGTAGCGCTGCGCCTCGATGGCGTAGATGGTCTGCCTCGTCACGCCCGCCCTGGTGGCCAGGACCGCCGCGGTGAGTCCGCGACGCCGCCGCACTTCGGCCAACTTGTTTTGCACGCCCACGAATTCCCCTTGCCTGACCCGATTGCCGACGTTATACCATGTTGTCGCTTTAAGACGACGATGTATCTTATAGTATAATTTCCCTTTGTGTTCGCCTCCCGTTCTTGCAGGGAGGCTTGCGGGGTACGGCGCATGAAAAACCCGACCAAGATGATCGTCGCCCTGTTCTGCGTACTGGCGCCGACGGCGCACGCCCTGGCCGGCGAGATCCACATTTCGGCCGCCTTGAGCCTCAAAGAGGTCATGGACGATCTCACCGGCCGCTTTGCCGGCAGGCATCCGGGAACGGACTTCTTAAAAAACTACGGCGCGTCCGGAACACTCGCCAGGCAGATCGAGAGCGGCGCGCCTTCCGACATCTTCATCTCAGCCAACCCGGAGTGGATGGATTATCTCAAGAACAAGAGTCTTGTCGATCCCGTCAGCGTCGGCACCTTTGCCTACAACACCCTGGTGTTCGTCGGCGCACCGGGCAAGGCGTCCGCATTGAGGGACTTGTTGAAACTGGACAGGATCGCCCTGGGCAGCCCCGGGAGCGTGCCGGCCGGCGCGTACGCCATGGAAGCGCTCAGGAGGGCCGGCATCGACAAGCAGCTCGAGGGGAAGCTGGTGCTGGCGAAGGATGTGCGGGAGTGCCTCGTCTATGCCGAGCGCGGCGAGGTCGACGGCGCTTTCGTTTACCGGACCGACGCGCTCCAGGCGAGGCAGGCAAGAATACTGTTTGCGGTGCCGCAGGAACTCTATCCTCGCGTCGCCTACTCGATGTCGTTGACGGTTTCGGGCGCGAAAAACAGGGATGCGGCCGCTTTCTTCTCCTTTCTGGGCAGCGATGAAGCGAGGACGGTGCTGGCCCGGCACGGATTTTAGGACGCGGATTGACGCGGATCGACGCGGAAATCCGTCCGGCATTCAGGGGGCCGTGATGCTGTTTTCCGCCACCGACGTCGACGCCATTCGGCTTTCGCTGCAGGTTGCTCTCGTGGCGACCCTGATTTCGCTTCCGTTCGGTTTTGCCGCCGCCTACGTCATGACGTACGGGAGATTCCGCGGCAAGGTCGCGCTCGACGTTTTCGTCAATCTGCCCCTCACGCTCCCTCCGGTCGTCATCGGCTATCTGCTGCTTTTGGCCCTCGGGCAGAGAGGCTTCATCGGCCGGCACGTCCTGCAGCCGCTCGGCATCCGGTTGCTCTTCACGTGGAAGGCGGCGGTCATCGCCACCGCGATCGTCGGTTTCCCCTTGCTGGTCAGGTCGATCCGCCTCGGCATGGAGTCCATCGACCACGGCCTCGTCCAGGCCGCGCGCTCCCTGGGGGCCGGCCGGTTCGATGCCATCCTGACGGTCATTCTGCCGCTTTCCCTGCGCGGCATCCTCGCCGGCTCGGCGCTCATGTTCGCACGCGGCCTCGGGGAGTTCGGAGCCACCATCATTGTAGCCGGCAACATCCCGGGAGTGACCCAGACCATCCCGTTGGCGATCTACGAATATGTGAGTTCCCCGACGGGCGACAGGCTGGCCATGGCGCTTTGCGCCGTATCGATCCTCATCTCGGTGGCCGTCCTGCTGTGCCACGAATATCTCGGCAGCCGCATGGTCGGGAAGGACTGACCATGGAGCTGCGCGTCGACGTCGCCAAGAGATTCGGTCCCTTCGCCCTCCGCGCGGACTTCACCGCTTCACGGGACAGGATCGGGATTTTTGGCCCATCCGGGAGCGGCAAATCGACCCTGATGGGCCTGATCGCCGGGCTGCAGCAGCCCGACCGGGGCTTCATTCAGCTGAACGGCGTGACCCTCTTCGACGGGCGGGCCAGCCTCCCGCCCGAACGCAGGCGTGTCGGCGTCATCTTCCAGGATCCGCACCTGTTCCCGCACATGACCGTGAAGGGCAACCTGCTCTACGGCCGCAGGCGCTGCGCGCCGGACGATCGAAAGGTCGATTTCGACAGGCTGATCGACGTCCTGCAGCTCGGCGGCCTGCTCGAACGCGGTGTCAACCGGCTGTCGGGCGGAGAGAAGCAGCGCGTGGCCATCGGACGCACGGTGCTGGCGAATCCGCGCCTGCTATTGATGGATGAGCCGCTGTCGGCCCTCGACGATAACCTGCGTTTCCAGGTCATGCCCTTCCTGAGAAGCGCTTGCGAAACCTTCGGCATCCCATACATCTTCATCTCCCACTCGCTGGTGGAAATGCGCCTGATGAGCGAGCAGGTGGTCGTATTCGACAACGGCGCTCAAACGGCCGTCACCGACGCCGACAGCCTGGCGCGCAGCCGCATGGGGGAGAGTCCCGTGGGCTATATCAACCTCCTGAGATTGGGACGCCCTTCCCCGGTGGCAGGCCATTTCGCCTATCCCTGGGGCGACCGGCGGCTGTTGCTCTCCGACGGCACGGAGCGCGGCGACTCGATCGCCGAGCTTTCTTCCAAGGACATCATCCTGTTCAAACAGCACCCGGAGGCGATCAGCGCGCGCAACCTCCTCGCCTGCACCGTGCGGTCGCTGTTTCACTCCGGCGGCAAGGTCGGGGTCGTGCTAGATTGCGGGGGGAAGGACCTGATTGCGGAGATCGTGCCCGACGCCGCACACGAACTGGGCATCGCCGTCGGCGCCATGGTCTATGCCGCCGTCAAGGCCACCGCCTTTCGGCTGCTGCCTGTTGCACGCGGATCTCCGCGGATTTAATGGATTCAAACGCATCAGCCGCTGATCCGCGTGGATCGACATCCATCCGCGTCCGAAAAAAGCAACCGAGTCACAGAAGGGGAAACCTATGCATCGTGCCGCCTGCCGATTGACGCGGATCCACGCCGGTGTGGGGCCTCAGGCGTTGAGGAAGATCTTCCGCTTGTACATCCAGTAGGGGATGCTCCACTCCACGGCGAAGAACGCGAGCGCCGCGAACAGACAGTCCTGGCAACGATGTTGGTGAGGACCTCACGGGCGGTGATGGTGCGGTCGCTAGATCAGATCAAAAGACGTCCGGGCTGAAGCCCGGACCCACTTGTCTTACGGACGCGGATTGACGCGGCTCCACGCGGAAGTACAGAACTTTGCGGAGGCCGGGATCGTACATGAGATAGGGAGGGCTGTGCCCATGGGTCATTTGATGCAGGACGTCCGGTTTGGGTGCCGTATGCTGTTCAGACACCCGGCGCTGTCCGTCATCTCGATCTTGACCTTCGGGGTGGGCATCGGGATCACCACGATGGTCTTCAGCATCGTGAACGGCGCCTTCTTCAAGGGTCTCCCCTTCGAGGCAGGGGACCGGATCGTGGGGCTGGTCAATACCAATCCGTCCCGCGGACAATCCAACCTGCCGGTCAGCGTGCAGGACTACGCCGTCTGGGAGCAGCGGCAGACGGTGTTCCAGTCCATCGGCCCGTGGTCCGTGGGGCCAATCAACCTCACGTGGCACAACGGCACGCCGGAGCGCTTCGCGGCCGGCATGATGAGCCCGGGTGCGTTCGACACCCTGCGGGTGCGGCCGCTCCTGGGCAGGACGTTTCGTCCCGGCGACGACCGTCCCGGGGCCGAGCCTTTCATCATCCTCGGCTACGAGATCTGGCGCGACCGCTTCGGGAAATCCCCGGACGTTCTCGGCAGGGCTATCCGGGCCGGTGGCTCGAAACGGACGGTCGTCGGGGTGATGCCCGAGGGGTTCGCCTTCCCCAACCGGCAGCAGGTGTGGATACCGCTCGAAGTCAACCCGCTGGCCACCAAACGCGGCGAGGGCCCGGGCTACGCGGTCGTGGCCCGGCTGAAGGACGGCGCGTCGGTGGGCGAGGCGAAGGCGCAGGCGGCGGCCATCTCGGGGCAGCTCGCCCGGGAGTTCCCCGAAACCAACCGGGAGCTGGCCGCGACCGTGCGGCCCTTCACGGAGACCTTCCTGGGGCCCGAGATCTACAGCATCCTGTACACGATGTTCGCCGCCGGCGTCGGCGTCCTGCTGATCGCGTGCGTCAACGTCGCCAACCTCCTGCTGGCCCGGACCTCGCTGCGGATCCGCGAGGTCGCGGTCAGGATGGCGCTGGGGGCGGGGCGCGGCCGGATCATCGCGCAGTTCATGGTCGAGGTGGCGCTGCTCGCCGCCGCGGGAGGCGCCGTGGGGTGCGGCCTCGCCTACGCCGGGATGCAGTGGTTCCTGCAGGCGATCGCCGCATCCCCGCCCCCCTTCTTCATCACGTTCGGACTCGATCACCGGGTCATGGGATGCGTCCTGGCCGCCGTGGCCGGCTCCAGCGTTTTCGCGGGCCTCATACCGGCGATGAAGGCGACCGGGAAACACACGGGCGAGGCCCTCAAGGACGAGTCGCGCGGCTCCACCGGGCTGCGCATCGGCAGGTTCAGCTCCGCGCTCGTGGTGGCCGAGGTCGCGGTCTCGTGCGGGCTGCTGATCGGGGCCGGGCTCATGATCAAGAGCGTCGTCCGGCTGAAGACCGTGCGGATGCCGTTCGCCACGGAGCACGTCTTCACCGCCAGGATCCACCTGCCGCGTGCGCAATACCCCGACGGCGCCGGCTGCGTCCGCTTCTACGAGCAACTGCTCCCCAGGCTGGCAGGCATCCCGGGGGTGGAGGCGGCGACGCTGTCCGACGGACTCCCCGCGGCCGGCAACGGCATCGTCCCATTCCAGGTCGAGGGGCAGGCGTATGCGCGGGACAGCGACTACCCCACGGCGCGCGAAGGGGTCGTGACTCCCGGGTACTTCGGGACCTTCCAGACCGAGGTGCGGCGCGGGCGCGAGTTCACCGTGTTCGACCGCCCGGACAGCCCGTTCGTGGCCGTCATCAACGAGAGCTTCGCGAAGGCGCACTTCCCCGGCGTCGATCCCCTCGGCAGGCGCTTCCGGCTGGGACGCAACAAGGTGAAGGACCCGTGGCGCACGATCGTCGGACTCGTGCCGGACATGATGATGCAGGGGGTGCAGGACAACGGCCAGAGCGGCTCGGGATACTACATCCCCATCGCGCAGAGCGAGGTGACCAACTTCGTCAGCATCGCGTTGAGGACGCGCGGGGAGCCGGCGGAGGCGACACCCGCGGTCCGGGCAGCCGTGATGTCGCTCGACCCGGATCTCGCCGTCTACGACGTGCTCTCGATGAGGGAAGTGATCGCCCGGGCCACCTGGTTCTACAGGATCTTCGGCACCCTGTTCACCGCGTTCGGCTGCGTCGCTCTGCTGCTCGCGGTCGCGGGGCTCTATGGCGTGATGTCGTTCTCGGTGACGCAGCGGACCCGCGAGATGGGGATCCGCGTCGCCCTCGGCGCCGGGGGGAGCGAACTGGTGCGACTCGTCATGGGGCGCGGCGTCGTCCGGCTGTCGATAGGGCTGGCCCTCGGCCTGGGGCTCGGGTCGGTGGCAAGCCACTTCCTGCAGACGCTCCTGTACCACGTCGACGCGCACGACCCCGGTGTGCTGGCGGCCGTCGCCGCCTCGCTCGCGGTCTCAGGGCTGCTGGCCAGCTTCATCCCCGCCCGCCGCGTCACCCGCATCGACCCCGTCCAGGCGCTCGCTTCCGAGTGAAGGCAAAACGGGACGCGGATCTGCGCGGAGGCACGCAGATTTTGACAGGCCGGGCGCGGCCGATCCGCGTACACGTGCGATCTTGACATTCATGCAGGCGATGCTAATTATTTTCTGTCGGCGGTGGAGTCCGCCCGGGAGCACCCCGCTCCCAAACCGTCTTCGTAGACCAATGGCTCCTACCTTTTCGCCTGGAATGAATCGGAGGAGCGTATGGACGTCTACACGGGGATGGTGCTTAGCGCGCTCATTTTCCTGGCCAGCCTGATTTCCGTCGAGTTCGGAATTTCCGCGGCAATCGTCGAAATTGTCCTCGGCGTGGCGGCCGGCAATTTCCTCGGGGTGCAGCAGCTGGATTGGGTCAAGTACATCGCTGGCTTCGGCGGCATCCTTCTCACCTTCCTGGCGGGCGCGGAAGTGGATCGCAGGGTCATGCGGGAGAAGGCGAGGGAAAGCCTTCTGATCGGCGCCATTTCGTTCCTGGCGCCGTTTATTGGAACCATGTGGGTCTGTCATCATTTCCTGCAGTGGGATTGGGCTTCGGCGAAACTGGCCGGGATCGCGCTCAGCACGACCTCGCTTGCCGTCGTCTATGCCGTGCTGGTGGAAACCGGGTTGACCGACACGGAGATCGGCAAGCTCATCATGGCGGCAACATTCGTCACCGATTTCGGTACGGCGCTCGGCCTCTCCCTGCTCTTTCTCTCTCCCAACGTCAACACCCTGTGGTTCGCGCTGATTTCCACCACCATCATCGTGCTAATGCCCTTGATCGCTCCACGCCTCTTCAAACGCTATGGTGAGCGGGTTATAGAACCGGAAATCAAACTGTTATTCCTGGTTCTGCTGGTGCTGATGTTCCTTGCCCAGACCGGGTCCAGCCACGCCATATTGCCCGCATTCGTGCTGGGGCTTGTGCTGTCCCACCTGTTCCACGGCAACAGGTCCCTGCAGCGCAAGATCCGCGTGGTCGCCTTCGCGTTCGTCACGCCGATCTTCTTCATGAACGGCGGCATGAACATTTCACTGCGGCTGCTTTGGGCAAATAGCGCCCTCTTCGGGATTCTGCTGGCGGTCAAACTCGCGACGAAGTTCGCGGGGGTATACCCGGTTTCAAGGCTCTTTCTCAAGCGGGAGGCGGCCTACACGACCCTGCTGATGAGTACGGGGCTGACGATGGGAACCATAAGCTCGCTGTTCGGCTACCAGAATGGAATCATCAACCAGGCACAGTTCTCGGTCCTGGTTGCCGTCGTGGTCGCAAGCGCCGTCTTCCCGACCTTCCTTGCCCAGCGCTTCTTCCACCCCCATCACCTGTTCGAATCGCCCGGCGGGGAGGTCGATCCCGAGATGCTGGAGTCCATGGACAGCGGCGCCTAGGCAGCTATCGCGATCAGGCTGATCCGCGAGATCCGCGCGCATCCGCGTCCTGGACGCGGATCAACGCCGATGCACACGGATCCGTGTCTCCTCAATTTGCTTTACAGGGGTGTCTCGGAAGCCACACGATACGGTCGCATCTCCACGGAGGAGGCCACGATGAAAACAGACCGACGGGATTTTTTGAAGATTGCCGGCGTTACGGGCACCGGAATGGTGTCGACCCGGATGACCTCACAGGATTCAGCGCAGAGTAGTAAACGTTCCGGCCCATTCGCACGCACAAAAGAAGTCACCGAACAGCACCACAAGCAGCTCTTCAACATGTGTGGGTATTCGGCTCCCAAGCTCGACAAGGTGCGGGTGGGGTTCATAGGTCTCGGCAATCGTGGCCCCGTAAATGTCGATGCCATGGCCTATGTCGAGGGCGTCGAAATCAAGGCGCTCTGTGACAAGAGGACGGTGCGGGTAGAAAACGCGCAGAAGATACTTTCCAAACACGGCTTGCCCCCGGCGAAATCTTATGGTGGCACTGAAGATATATGGAAAGAGCTGTGCAAGGATCCCGACCTCGACTTGATTTCCGTCGCGGTGCCCAGGGGCCCCCTGCACGCAAGAATGGCGGTGTGCGCGATGGAGAGCGGCAAACATGCGGCCGTCGAGGCGCCGGCCGCAGCGACGCTCGAGGAGGCGTGGCTCCTGGTCGAGACCTCCGAAAGAACAAAGAAGCACTGCATGATGCTGGAGAACTGCTGTTACGATTTTTTTGAATTGCTGACGCTCAATATGATCAGGCAGGGCTTTTTTGGGGAACTGATTCATGCCGATGCGGGTTATCTCCACCATCAGAACAATTTTGTTCCCGTACCGGAAGGTGGGGACATGTGGCGCGTGCGGGAGAGTCAGCATCGCAACTGCAATCTTTACCCTTCCCACGGCATAGGACCGATTTGCCAGGCGATGAACATCAATCGGGGAGACAGGTTGGCCCTCATGACGTCGATGGCGTCCAACGACTTCATAATGGGGAAGATGGCTGCGGAGCTGGCAAAGCGGGACAGCTTCTACAAGGAATTCGACACGAACTCGTATCGCGGCAACATGAATACCTCGATCATCAGGACCCAGAATGGCAAGACCATCATGCTGCAATACGACATAACCAGCCCTCGCGTCTATTCGCGCATCCACACGATAAGCGGCACGAAGGGAATCCTGCAGAAGTATCCCCTACCGGGCAGGATCTCGCAGGGAAAGGATGAGTGGTTCAGCGACGAGGAGATGAAGGCATTGACGGAAAAGTACACGCCGGAAATCGTGAAGCGTATGGGCGAACTGGCGAAGGAAATCGGCGGGCACGGCGGCATGGATTTCCTGATGAACTGGCGCCTGGCCGATTGCCTGAGGAACGGGATCCCGGTCGAACAGGACGTTTACGATGCAGCCGCCTGGAGCTCGATAGTCCCGCTGAGCGAATGGTCGGTGGCGAACGGATCGAACTCCATCGCGATACCCGACTTCACCTGCGGATCGTACAAGACCAATACCCCTCTAGACGTAACCCTGTCCAAGGGAGGCCGCACCGGCGTTCGCTCAATATAGGGGACGCACCGGGAGAAAGCCAGACAACACAACAATCCGTGGGGATCCGCGCGCATCCGCGTCCTGAAAAACACGTCAGCGTATTTGTGAACATCAGTACTTAGGGCTTGCCGGCGAGTTCCTTCAGCAGCACGTACCAATGTTCCAGGGCGGCGTGGAAGGAGCGGACGGGAATGCGCTCGTTGAGCCCGTGCGAGAAATCGTCGCTGTCCTTCAGGAATAGCCCGCTCACGCCGTAGGTGGGGATGCCGGCGGCCCGGCAGACTGAGCCGTCGGTGGCATACGTCGCCATGTCGGGAACCAGCGGCACGCCCGGGTAGCTTGCGTGCACGGCCTTTGCGACTGCCGCCATCACGTCGGGACGAATGGGGGATGCCCCGCTCGGCTGGGGGTTGCCCAGGGCACGCACTTCGATCTTCGCCCCGACGACTCGCTGGAGAGTCGCTCTTACCTCCTCGGCGCTCATGCCCGGGAAGATCCGGCAGTTCACGGTGGCGGTCGCGGACTGCGGCAGGGCATTGTCCGCGTGACCCCCTACGAGCCGGGTTGCCACGCAGGTCGTGCGGGTCTTGCCGACGTTCTGAGGGCTGGCGGCGAGGATGTCGGCGGCGGCCTGGTCGTGCGGATCGGCGGCGAACCGCCCCATAGCCCGGCCCAGTTCGCCGGGCGTCGCGGATGCGGCCCCCTTCAGTGAGCCGAGGGTCCACTCGTTCCACATTACGGGGAATCGGAAGGCCTGCAGGGCCTTCAGCGCGTCCGCGAGGTCGTAGATGGCATTGTCGACGCGCGGCTGCGCGCTGTGGCCGCCGGGATTGCGGGCGGTGAGGTCGAAGCTCGCGTAAGATTTCTCCGCCCCCTGCACGTAGTAGACCTGCGGCTTGCCGGTGTTTTCGTCCAGCGAACCGCCGCCGCCATCGCCATTGAGGGCGAACTCGGCGTCGACGAGGTCGCGATGGTTCGTGACGGCGTCGCGCACCGTCGTCATCCCGGTTTCCTCGTCGCCGGTAAAGAGCAGGACGAGGTCCCGGGTGGGCACGAAGCCTTCGGCCTTCAGCCGCAGGAAAGCCACGGTGATCGCGGTCAAGTCTGCCTTGTTGTCCGCAGTGCCGCGGCCGAAGAAGTATCCGTGTTCCTCGACCAGCGTGAAAGGATCGCGATCCCAGTCCTCCGGCTTCGCCGTGACGACATCCATGTGGGCGAGCACCAGGATTGGCCTGGTGCCGGTGCCGGCACCGCGGTAGCGCACGACCAGCGAAGCGGTCTCACCGAGGGGGAGGATGTGCACGTCGTCAGCCGGGAAGCCCCCCTCCCTGAATTCGCCGGCCAGATACCCGGCAATCGCAGGCACCTCCCGCTCCCCCACCACGGTCCGGAAAATGGGGACGGACCCGGAGAAAGCCAGACAGCACAACAACATAGCTCGAAATCCAGGCCGAAAAGGGGCCTTATCTGCGATTTTTAGGGTCATTTTCTTGAGTTAAGCAGAAATACGCTGACGTTTCCAGGACGCAGATTAGCGCGGATGCACGCGGAAAGGGCTCACGCAAGAATACTTTCCTAATTATCTGAATTCACGTGCGGACCTGATTACTCATTGCGCAAGGCCGTCATCGGCTGGATGCTCGCGGCCCGGCGCGCGGGTAGGAGAAGCGCCGCGAGCGAAGCCACGGCCAGAATGATCGGGACACCCACGAACGTGACCGCATCCAAGGGCCGAACCCCATAGAGCAGGCTGGCGGTGAACCTGCTCAATGCGACAGCCACGGCCAGGCCAACGGCGAGGCCGATGGCGACGAGTACGAGACCCCGACCCAGGATCGCGCGTGCCACCGAGCCGGGTGAGGCGCCCAGCGCCATGCGGATGCCGATCTCGCGGGTGCGCGTGCGAACGGAGTAGTTCACGACACCGTACAGGCCCACCAGCGCCAGCACCAGTCCGACGGAGCCGAAGATCCCGAAGAGGGCGCCGGAGACCCGGGGAAGCAGCAACGCGTCGTTGATGTGCTGGTCCAGCGTCTTTACGTTGAACAGCGGCAGTTCCCTGTCCAACGCAGTGACCTCCTGCTGCACGACTTCCGCCACATGCTGCAGATCGCCGCTGCTCCTCGCTACGATGGTGACTCCGTAAAGGGAGAAGCCGTCTTCAAAGTCCGACAGGTAGCGGAACAGGCATGGGATGTCTCCTTCCCCGAGCGTCTCGACCTTGGCATTCCGCACCAGGCCGATCACCTCGTACAGGTTCTTCCCGCGCGGGTCGTCCCCTTCGCGGACGTGGCGGCCAATCGGGTTCTGCGCCCCGAAGAGCCGCTGTGCCGTGGCCTGGTTGATGATGGCAACGGCAGCCCTGTCGTCGCGCCGCGGATCGAAATCGCGGCCGGCCAGCAGCGAGATGCCGCTGGCGGCGAAATAGTGTGCGCTGACCCGCATCGTGTCGCCGGCGGCGCGGTGGCCTTCGGCGCTGTCGGCGTCGTAGAAATCCGCATTGTTGACGGCCAGGCTCAACGGTGGCAGGTCGACGTAGCCGATCGCCTCGATTCCCGGGACGGCCTCGACCCGCTGTTGCAGGTCGCGGAAGAAGCGCTTCAGCCTTTCCCCCGAATAACCCTGGCCTTTGGGGTCGACTGCCATCATCAGCGCGCCTTTGCCGTTCAGGCCGACGTCGATCGAAGCGGCAGTTTGCAGGCTTCTCAGGAAGAGTCCGGCGGTGACCAGCAGGATCAGCGACAATGCCACCTGCACTCCCACGAGAATGTGCGCCAGCCGGCCGCGGTTGAAGCTGCTCCCTCCCCACCCTCCCTGCCGCATGGCGCTTACGACCGTGCCGCGGGTGCCGGTCAACGCCGGGGCCAGGCCGAACAGGATCCCGGTCAAGACCGCTAGTGCAGTCGTAAAGGCAAGCACGCGAAAATCCGGCGAGAAGTCGAAGCGGATGGGTATGCCCAGCGGTGGCTGCACCCGCGCCAGTGCGGCGGTCCCGGCAACCGCCAGCAGGAAGCCGAGCGCCGCGCCGGCGGCGGAAAGCAGGACACTTTCGCTGAGCAGTTGGCGCACGATCCTGCCGCGGCTCGCCCCGAGGGCCAGCCGGACGCCGATTTCGTGCTGCCGGGAAGCCGCGCGCGCCAGGAGCAGGTTTGCGACATTCGCGCACGCGATCAGCAGCAGGAGGCCGACGACGATCGCCAGTGCCGCGATAAGGGGCCGCAGCATATCCTGCAGAATCGGAAGGTATCCCACCCGGAAAAGACCGACCGGTTTGAACTGCGTGTTCTTCTCATACCGGGTGAGCATGCGCGCGTAGACCACGTTCGCCGCCGCCACCGCCTGCTCGCGGCTTATACCCGCGCGAAGCCGCCCGGTCATCTCGAGCCACGTGCAGTTGCGGTTCATGTCCATCGAGGCGATGTCCTGCGACAGGTGTGTGCGCATGGCCAGCGGGGCCCAGAATTCGGACACTATGCCCCGGTCGGTGCCGAAGAATCCGGGAGCCGTGACTCCCACGACCGTGTAGGGCGCACCGCTGAGCACGATGCGCTTTCCCACGACATCCCGGTCGGCTCCCAGGCTGCGCCAGAGCCCATACCCCAGCACAACCACGGCGTCCCGCCCTCGAACCTCGTCTTCGGACGGGATAATCCCGCGTCCCAACAGCAGCGGCGCGCCCGTCACCTGGAAGTAGTTGCCTGAAACGAGCACCCCCCAGACTCGCTGCGCACCCGAGCCGCCGCTGATGTTGGCGGCCACGGGAAACAGCGAATGCGCCGCAAGCCCTTCGAACACCTGGCCCGTCTGATCGCGAAAATCGAGATACACGGGAATGGAGCTGCTCGGGCGCCCGGCGGGTTCCATGACGCAGAGCCGCGCCGGATCCCGGACGGGCAGGTCCCGGATCAGCAGTTCGTTGACGATGCTGAAGACCGCCGTGTTGGCGGCGATGCCCAGTGCCATCGAGATGATGATGGTGGCCGTGAGGGCCGGAGTCTTCAGGAAAGACCGAATGGCATAGGCAACATCCTGGCGCAGGGACGGCAGCATCAAGGCCTCCGAGTGTATGCACCAGGGTTAACGAACGATGTCCGCCAAATGTTCCAGTCTTGAACAGCGGCCGGCTCCCTAACGACAATGTTTCCAGGACGCTGATTTGCGCGGGTGCACGCAGATTCTGACCTGGTGAAGTGCCGGCATCATAGCTGTGGACTAATGAAACCATCCGGGGTTATAAACGGAACACCTCCGACGCGATCCTGGCCGCAGAGGCCTGGGACGAATGCCGGAGGCGCTGACCGCACTTCAAGCCTGTGGGGAGACCATGAAATTCAAACTGCGCACCGCACTCTTTCTGGCCCTTGCGATCGCCGCTCCGGCTTTCGGACAGGAAAACACGAACGTCCTTTCGCCCGCGGAGACGTCGGAAGGCTGGACCCTTCTGTGGGATGGCGCCTCGACAAACGGTTGGGAGAACGCGGTGAATTCAGAAATGGAAATCACCGGGGGCGTCATGAGGCAGGCCCGGGGCGCTTTCGTGTGGCTGCGACACAAGGCGACGTACGCCGATTTTGCTCTCAGGCTCGATTTCCGGATGCTGACCGAAGACGCCGACAGCGGGGTCTTCGTCCGGGCCTCCCGGGACGGGGACCCGACCAAGACCGGGTACCAGGTCAACATCAACAACCTGAACGTCGAGTACGGCACCGGCAGCCTGGTCAACCGGGCGAAGTACAGCGGTTCCAAAATCAAGGCTGGGGAGTGGCACCACTTCGAGATCAGGGCGGAGGGCGACCATATCGTGGTGGCGCTGGACGGGAAGAAGACCGTCGACGTGCGGGACGGCGCAGCACGCGAGGGCTACATCGGCTTGCAGCTCGTGAAGCCCCAGGAGGTGGAGTTCCGCAATATCCGGCTCAAGAAGGTGGGGCCGGGGACTCGCCTGTAAGATCAGCGCACATCCGCGTCCTGGAAACGTGCCATCCCATCACTCAGCGACCGGTCAATTGCTCCAGGAAAAATGGCGCTACGAAACCGATCGATCATGGTAACAGGACGCGGATTTGCGCGGATTCACGCGGATATCGACTTGGTGACAGGCCGCGCCCGATCCGCGTGAATGCGTCAAATCCGCGAAAATCCGCGTTCTGGCCTGCCAACTGGATCAGCGCGATCGCCGCGCTGGCGGCGGTTGACGGGCGGCTCTCACTTCGAGCCCTTGCTTCCCTCTTCCGGAGGCTTGACGAGCCGCTGCTTTCGGTTCCGGGCCTTGGTCTTGCCCGCCCTCCGCTTCGCCCAGTAGGCCTTCATGCGCTCGCTGATGGCTTTCCTGGCCGCCGCCGACTGGGGGCCCGGCTTGCGTGCGGTGCCTTCGGACTTAACCGCCCGCGGCCTGCGGACGGCGGCCGACCGTTTTGCAGACCTCGGGCCGGCGCCCTTTGCGCCCCGGAGAGCATCGATTTCCGCCTGGATCGCTTCCTTCCGCCTTTCGAGTGCTTCGATCGCCAGTGCAATTATGGACACGTCCATCAGTTCTCCTCTATTGGTGCCGGGTTGTCGGTTGCGCAGGGGATAACTTACGTTGACCAGGGCCCAGGGGTCAGGGACGAGATCAGAAAGGCAGGGCCGCAAGCAAGCTGAGCGCGCAGAATTGCGAGAATCCCGCGCGCTCACGCTTGCGCCCCTGGGGATTTCTTCCAACAAGGGCTCTGTCACCGGCGACGCCGTGCTTGCCCCGCTCCTAGGCCGGGAACATGCTCTTCTTTATCCCCGGATATAATTTGAGAGCATTCTGATAATAGATCTTCTTCAGCACGTCATCAGGCAATGAAACGCCGCAAACCATCCACCTCCCCTGGTAGTGGTGCGCTTTCGAAACGTCAAAGTACTCGTCGTTCGTTTCGTACCATCTCCAGTTGGTGCGATACATCTCGGCATTGATCGGCCCGTCTTCACAGCCGTCCGTGCCGAAAGTAAGCCTGTCCGCATGTTTGATGAGGAACTCCCTGGCCGTGTAAGGCTGGCGTCCCATCTCGTGGATTCTAGCCGAAGTGTCGTAGTAGACATTGGGATATTTATCGAGCCACTCTCCGGCCAAGGCGAGGTTCTCCGACATGCCGCCGACGTGGGCCACCATGAACTTCGTCTTGGGATGTTTGGCGAACATCCGGTTCCGTTGTTCCATTATTTCTTCTATCTTGTACAGTTCCGGACGGCTAAACATCCAGTCGGGGTGATCGATCACTTCTTCAAGGCGCTCATTGTCCTTGTCCAGCGGCGTGAAAAACGCCAGTGGATCTCCCACGTGAATCGTCACGGGTATCCCGAGACTGGCGCACTTCTCCCACACCTCGTCCAGTTTGGGAGAATCGACGGGCAGGTAGGTCCCGTCCGCCAGCTTGGTCTGCAGACCCAGTTCTTTTCGGATCTTCAGGGCCTGGGCTCCCTTCTCCACGTCTCGTTCGATTTTATCGGCCATCTGTTTGCCGAAATCCGAGTCGTTCAGATTCGTCCAGTCGATGCGGGTATAGACCAGGAATCGGTCCGGGTTGCTCTTCTTGAATTTTTCCAGGCTCTTCTCGAACACCCCGCCGGGATAACCGTCCAGATCCACGACTATCCCGACGTTGCAGTCATCCATGGTCTTCACGAGGTCCGATACGTTCGTCTCGGCATTCACCAGCCTTCTCAGGTGATTGTGAGTGTCGATCGCCGGAAACTTGGCCTTGTCCACTTGGGTTTGTTTGACCTTGAGCATCGTCCGCGGATGATAGTCCAACAGCCGGATGTTTTTCAGATCGCCGGAGGTGTCCGCCGGTGCCGCTTTAGGGGTTTCGGCAGGCTTTGAGCAACTCCCCCCGATAGCCGCCAACGATAGAGCAGCAGAACCCGCCGCCGTAGTCTTTATGATTTCCCGTCTCGTCCAGTTCTTCATAACCAGATACTCCCATCGAATAGGTTTTGACTCCGTCAAAAAAGGCTGCATGGAAGCGGAGTCACGCCAGACCGGGTCTGGAAACAAATGACAGATAATCGAAAGCTTCCGCAAACCGTAGCGGATTATAGCCGAACCTTGGAGAAACAGTAAAGCGTTTCAGAAGCCCGCAGTTATGGCGCAAACCCGCATCCGGTGGTTTTGGTGACCCGATACGGCAGACGGTTTGCCGCCTACGGGCTGAATGTGGAAGAGGGCGACTCTGCTGCTCCACCCTTGGCTCGCACTCGATGGGGACTGGCTTTCAGCGATCGCGAAATCCTCCGGCTAGGCCCTGACAAGTGCTGCGGATTCAACTACCCCCGGGATACGCCGAGCGAACTATAATGCCGGCAAATCCCAGTGATTCTCGTCGCACTGCGACGGTCGCCTTCTCCATGAGTCGGCATATCGGTGAGCGCATCGTGACTTGTAGTACGCCCAGAGGACAGGCACGAATCCTGAGCGCGCGCCTCTGCGAACTTCTGAGTGGTCTCGCAAGCCGTGTCGATGCGACGCCTCAACATCAGCGGCGGCAACCTCTCGCTCATGGACTACTGCTCGGCCGGGCCCGGAGTACGCCAGAGCGTGTTGAGCAGAATCACCACGACCGCAAACGTCAGGAAGTCATTATCACTCAGTCCGCACAGGAGGCTGCGTATCGATCCGGTTCACTGCGAGTGCGGCCGCAATCCCCCCAGCCAGCGTTTCCGATAAATCAGGCAAAGCAGTCGACCACCTCGAAGCAGGAGACTCTGCATCTTAATATATGTGATTGGATTATCTGATTTACCGTATTGACTGTCATTTTCATTTATTGCTTGACAGGCGGGTGAATTCAGGCGCATCTTTTCTTTATCTCGGATGTTCGGACCCGCCTGCCGCATCTGCTCCGACTCGGGAGCATCACACCTCTTGCGGCACAATGACCCTCTCATCCCCGATATAGGAGTTCCCCCTGCTTGGCAGGGGTGAAAAAATACTCCCATAACTCTATCCAATGTGAAAGCAGGGTGTATGAAAAAACGGATTGTGTCGAGTATCTTGGCCGCAAGTCTACTTGTCGTTCTTTCGGTGGCTCTTGCGTATGCAGGTGAGAGGGCTAGGTTAACTGTTACGGTTCCTTTTGCATTCACAGCCGGCAGCGTGTCATTCCCTTCGGGCGAGTACACCATTTCCGAGACCTCTATTAACAGTCTTTTGCTGATCCAAAACAGGCAGGATTTTCTCGCGAGTTATGTTCAAAGCTACCCGGGACGATCGCCCGGTCAATTTGGGATCACAAAAACCGTGTTCCATCGTTACGGTGATCACTATTTCCTTTCGCAAGTGTTTGATGGCCTGGAGGGCAGTTCGCGCAAGCTTTCGGTATCGCGGCTGGAGAGAGAGTTAATCGGTGCAGCCCGCTCGCCTGCTCATGATTCTCGGCCGTCTGACGTGATCGTTGCTGGAATTCGCTGAGAGGTTGATGTGCAGCGAGCAAAGCGCCTCAGGTGTTGTTAAAGGATGCGAGGCCAGCAAACTTGCACGGGAGAACGCAGGGACATCTTCACTTGACTCTCCGATGAAACACGGGGGCCGCTCTTCGGGGCGGCCCCTTTTTAACGGTGTGCGCGGACGTCCGGCTCGTCGAGAACGACTAGAGGAGGTCTGAACTGCCAGCACCGGGGCATTGACGAAGGCATCACTGGAGACAAAAATCCCGTGAAGTTGTATGTGGCCTGGAATCGCCATAGCGTTGCATGCGCGATGGGCTTAATCCACAACCTGGCGATTGGCGTCCACGGCCAGAGGCTCAGTGAGGCTCCCACCCAATGCACCGAGATCGAGCATCCCGCCGGCCTGCGTCTCGGCAGCCCCATCGCGGGCACTCAGGTTTCTTAGTCCGTTCCTGTCCCTAAGTTGCGTTTTCTTCCCCAACGAAACTCCACCGTCCGGTGAGCTCCTGATTCTCCTCGAACGCCGCAACGGGTCATAAAGATTGTCTCAATGCCACGCATTTCTCAACACTGGACAGCCATCCACTGCCTACGAAGGTGTCTGAAATGCGGCTATTTCGTTTGCCTAACACAGTACTCGTCGAACGCCGCGATCAGGGACTGGGCGATTTCGTGGGCTTCCCGGTTTTCAATCTGGTAGCGCTGGAGCATGAAAACCGCTTGGCCGTCACGGAAGATTGCCACCGACGGCGACGACGGGGGGTACTCTTTCAGGTAGCCGCGAACGCAGGCTGTGGCTTCAATATCGCCACCGGCAAAGACCGTGGCCACCTTGTCAGGCAGCGCCGAATGTTTTAAGGCCATTGCGATGCCTGGACGCGCGCGGCCGGCCGCACAGCCGCACATGGAATTAATCACCATCATCACCGTGCCGTTGCCCGGTCTCAAGATCTCATCCACCGCTTCCGGCGTCCGCGTCTCAAGTACCTCTAACCGGGTCAACTCCTCGCGCATGGGGCCAATAAACTCTTCTGGATATCTCACAACTTCCTCCTTGCTCGATCTGGGCAGTGCAAAGCAGGCTTAACCACATGAGTTCGCCCGGCTTAGTTCTCCCATACGTTTCCTCTCTTGTTGTAGTGGATGGGGGTGGCTACTTCTTCCAGTAATCGTAATTTATCTGAATGAACGACTTCCATTTCTCTGGGACTTCACTTTCGGGGAAGATGGCCGTGACCGGGCATGCAGGCTCGCAAGCGCCACAGTCAATGCATTCGTCAGGGTTGATATAAAGCTGTGTTGCCTCAGCGAACCCCACATCATCCTTCCTGGGATGAATGCAATCCACCGGACAAACATCAACACACGCGGTGTCTTTGATGTTGATGCAAGGTTCAGCAATAATATACGTCATATCCCCCCACTGGCGGTTCCAAGCGAAGCTCGCGAGCAAGCGCCCCCACGGAGGGAAACTTGCCTTCTTGCAGCGCAACCCGCGCCGTCGACCTGACCGTGTGCTCAGTCGGCAGATCCATGGCGGTTATTGGCCAGAGTGATGGCATGCATCCCGAGCTTCTATAGCGACCATAACGACGGGACGAGTACTTGCTCCGTGAGAGGTTCGTACGGTTCGGGCGTGGGAAGATCCAGAACCAGCGCGCGCTGGCCTTCGCTTAGACACTGCAGGCGGACCTCGCATTTGTCCGTGAAACGGACCGCGTCACGATACGTGTAGGCTGAGTCGCTCAGTTGCACGAATGTGACCTCTTCAACCGGACCGACCGCGAGCCAGCGCTGCAGGCGTTCGGGGATGTTCCGCAAGCTGAGCCTTGCGCCTGGCGGGATGCAAACCGCCCGAATCGATTCTGTTTTGGGCCTCAGCCTGAAAAACGACCAGAGCCCGTTTGACAGCGCTTCAGGCGGAACTGCCCTTCTCTGCAAGTCCGACGGGGAAGCGAAACCGATCGTCCCGGTACGAAACCTGTGGGCGACCAATTCCTCTCCCTTGACTGCCAGCCGGTTTGGCATTGACATTAGGGAATAGTCACACATCTTTTCTTTCTCCCGTTGAGCCAGGATTTCCGCTTTGGACCCTGGATCAAACCTAAGCGTAAACCGAGATTTGATACATTGTCAATACCGATATTTACAAAAGCTACAAGTTGACTATATTCTCAAGAATCCGCTAAAATAGCAATTGATGGAAGGGCTGACTGCGACTAAGGTTAACGAACAGTCCACTAGGACCGAAATCCTGCACTTATTGAAGGCGCACGGCCATTTGGAAGCAAAGGCGATTGCCCAGTTTTGCGGATTTACTACGATGGCCGTCCGCCGGCACCTTCTGAGACTCTGCGCCGACCGCGTCATTCAAACGAGAACCGAGCGCCGTCCCAAGGGCCGCCCGACCACTCTTTATTCGCTCACCGACCTGGGGGATGCTCAGTTCCCGAGAGACTACGCGGCGCTGGCCAAAGAGCTACTCTCAAGCTTGGAACTCCTTGACGGCGAGTCCAAAATCGAGGCGGTTTTTCGGAGGCGTCGCTCAAACCTGATTGCGCGGTACGGTCATCGCGTACGGGGAGGGGATCTCGAAAAGCGGGTGCGAGAGATGGCGGCGGTACTGACCGACTGCGGATACATGGCAGAAGTGGAGGTAGCGGGCTCGGGCCGTTTCTTGCTGATCGAACATAACTGCGCCATTCGCGAGGTCGCGAAAGGCTATCCCGTCGCCTGCCAGGAAGAACTGTGCCTAATCGGCGAACTCTGCGGCAGAAGTGTCGCGCGCGTCTCTCACGTTCTCGCCGGAGACAGGCACTGCTCCTACTTGGTCGAGGAGGGCGGCGGGTCAAAGAGGCCCGAAGAGAGCCCAGCGCGCAGCGATACCCCGGATCGCCGCCGATAGGAATCGCTCGGGTGAAGGCGCGATACACCAACGCCGCGGATTTAGTTCAAAGACTAACACCTAACCAATGTCAACAGGAAGATAGAGATTTGATTACTCTCGAAATGCTTTCCGATATGTGCTGCCCAATTTGTCGCAGCGGGGGATTGAAAGCCGATATTGCCAGGCAAGAAAACGGCAAAATCATCGAGGGCCAGTTGGTCTGCAGCCTGAAGGGAGAGAGTTACCCGGTTCGTTCCGGGGTGGCTGATTTCATACCCCGCAGTCTGTTGAGCGACGTGCAATGGAAGATGTGGCAGGATCATTTGCTCGGTTTCCAGGAGCGGCGGGACGAACGCATCAGGGAACCGCATCGGCAAGTTCATGCCCTCGCAAAGAAATCGCGCTCAAGAAACGCAAAAAGTAAGTTTGCCGAGTTCGCGGGTATCCGGGAAGGAAAAGTGTTGGACCTGGGATGCGGCCCCGGCAACTTCAGGTTCAACTTGAATGACAACGTTGAATACTATGGCCTTGATCCCCTGCCGTTGCTGGAGGTGGCGGAGTTTCCGTTCGTCTGTGCTTTGTCAGAGTACATGCCCTTCAAAAACGACACGTTTTCCCATCTGTTGGTGATTGACGCGATGGACCATTTTAAAGACCTGGAAGCTTCCTTCAAAGAAGCGCTCCGGATTCTCAAACCCGTCGGTAAATTCCATCTGATCCAGGTTATCCATGATTTAAAAGGACCGGTATCGGCGGTCAAGGTGTTCACCCATTGGGTGAAGGATTCCCTGGAAGAGCATGCTACCAAGATCAAGAACCCCGACGCTCCCAAACATATGACCGAATTCACCAGCGCATCGCTGCGTGAATTCATGAACCGCTATTTCACCATCGACGCGGTGCGCATTTACAACGAAAAATGGTACAGCCCGACCAAGTTATTCCTGAGCATGTCTCCCCTGCCATAAATGGGCCCACCCCGTTGCTGAAGGAACGCCTGAAAGGTGACGGTGCCGGCCCAAACGCTGTTTGTTGAGATCACCATCCGGGCAGTTGGACAAGGGAACCGTGCTGCTGGAAGTGAACCTCATCCATCGCCCAGAGGTCGACGTCTTCGCTTCTTGCCAACCGGCGGAGTTTTTTTTACCCGGGCCTGTTCCTCAGGGCTGGCGTTGGCGATCAGCGGCCTCGGTTTCCGCAGGCGAAATCCGAGCTGCCGGAACAATCGTTGGCATTGCCGGGCTCCAAGGCTTACATCCCACTGGGTTTTCACGAACGCCGAGAGGGTCTTGCCGTCCCATAGGTTTCCTGTCAGCCCGAAATCGGTCGGCTGCATGCGCAACGCCTCGTCGATGCCCCGGATGTGCTCCTCGCTCAATCGCCGCGGACGACCGGGTTTCTCCTCCTCGGTCAGACCGCCCAGTCCGTCCCGTTCAAACCGCCGCACCCAGTAGGCCACGGTCCGTGGTGCGTCGCCGAGCAACTCCGACACTTGGCGGCAGCTCATTCCCTGGGCGACGAGAAGAACTCCGTGGAGGCGGTGATCATATCGAGATTCCTCGGAGCGCCGGATCTCATCCTGCAGCCCGAGAACTACGGTTTCCGCATCGCTTATGGTTAGTGGCTTCATGCCACCAGAGTATCACCAAGGCTCACGATGCGCAATTACTTATGACGTCATGTATAATAACGTGGGCCTCCGCACCGCCCAAGAAAGACCCCAGGACATCTGATTGTTGGGGGTATACTCGTCACTGGCTGGAACGCGGAGATTCCGCCCAAGGAGCGTGTATGTGGCCGTTCAGCCGGTCGTCTGGCCCGCCGGATGTCGAGAAGCTCAAAAAGAAGAAGGACGCAAAAGGACTATTGCGCGCCCTGGCTTATGGCGAAGAAAGGAAAGTGCGCGAGGGCGAAAACAGCAAGTGGGTCGACGCAGAGGTGATCCGGGTCGAACTGGGGGTCATTGAAGCGCTGGCAGAGATCGGGGCGACGTCGTCCATCGCGGAGGTCCTCCGGGTATTGCAGGAACCACGCGGATTCCACGCATCTACCTTCGTTCTGAGCTACGAGAAAGACCCCGCCAATCCCTATGCTTTGGCGCTCTCGAAGTTCGGGGAGCCTGCGGTCCCTCATCTGGCAGGGATGCTCAAGACGAAGGGAACCTGGCTGCCTTGCGCGGCGGCGCTCGCTTTGGGGCATATGGGTCCGGCGGCCGCTGCGGCGGAGCCGGCGCTCATCGAGGTGGTCAGGCACTGCGGGAACCAGGGAGTGAGTCTTACCGCGGCCACGCTCTGGGCACTGGGGCAGGTTGCAGCCAGCCCGGAGGCCGCGGAGGCTCTGGTTGCGGTTCTCGCCGGAAATAGTCAGATCAGCGAAACCAACAACAGGGCACTGCAAGTCCTGGCATCGGGGCGCTTCGGCCAGGCCGCGACCGATGCCCTCGCGAAAGTCGTCCAGGAACACGAACACGACATGCGTGTCAGCAGCGCCGGCCAGCGGGCCGCGCTCGCCCTGTGTCTCCTCAAGGACGAACGCGGCATGAAGGCCGCCTTGCCCCTGCTTCCCTCTAGCCGCGGCGACTCGTTGTTCCCAGCCGACAAGCACTTTCTGTCCGCCTTGGGCAACTTCGACGATCCTGCGGTCCGAGAGCACCTTCGAAAAACCCTGGACATTTTCGTGGCCGCAATGGAGAAGTACGGCCAACACTCGGAACTGCCCTTCGACAACGCCTTCCAGACGGCGCTCGGGCTTGCCCAACTTAAGGACAATGCCGCGCTGCAGTTCCTTAGAGAGGCGCTGCGCAAGGGCAATCTGGGGAAGTACTACGACTCTTTGCTGGAGATGACCTACGACCAACTGGCGGCTCGGGCGCTGGCCTGATTCATGCGGGCCGCGATTCCCGCCGCTTGCCGTTGTCGGTCGCCACTACTCCGTAAGATAGGAAGATCAAGCACAGTTGGGGCGAACACCAGGATCGACCCCATGGTATACATCTGGTCCCATGATTCCCTTCTTCGTCGGCATGGTCAGCTGCCTCGGAGTCTTCTTCCGCTCCCGCTACAACCTGGGCCTCGAGATCCTCGCCCTTCGGCAGCAGCTTGGTGTGCTTAAGCGAAAGAACCCTCGGCCTCGACTCCGATTCCACGATCGGATGTTCTGGGTTCTCTTTCGCCGGCTGTGGCCCTCATGGGGCAGCGTTCTAGTCATCGTCACGCCGGAAACCGTTGTCGTCTGGCATCGGGCCGGGTTTCGGCTGTTCTGGCGCCTGCGATCACACCCGAAGTGCCTTAGTACTCGTGTTCAGAAATACGCTAACGTTTCCAGGACGCGGATTTGCGCGGATGCACGCGGATTTCTACCTGGTGGCAGGCCGCGCCCGGCATTCCTCCCCGAGGGCTGCCTTTGGCACGCATCAAAGCCCGCCTCCCGCAGGAAAACGTGGACCTTGAATCGAAGCGGCATCCTTCCAACCGCGCGTTTTCCTGCGGGAGGCGGGCTTTGATGCATCAGCGCGAAGCGCCGGCCCTCGGGGAGGAATGCCGGGCGCGGCCGATCCGCGTGAATCCGTAAAATCCGCGAAGATCCGCGTTCTGCTGTTGTCAATCGGTGACCAGCTCCATCCCAAGAATCCGGCTATTCGCTGCGCAGGGCGTCCATCGGATCGACCAGTGTGGCCTTGCGGGCGGGAAGATAGCAGGCCAGGACTCCGACCATCACGAAAAAGACCGCCACCAGTGCGTAGACAGTGGGATCGACGGGCCTGACGCCATACAGGCCTTGAAAGACGAGCCGGGCCGAGCCAAAAGCCAAAAGCAAACCGAGCAGGATGCCGCCAGTGACCAGCGTCAGGCCCTGACATATGACATGGCGCAGGATCCCGGCAGGTGTCGCCCCCAAGGCTATCCGTACACCGATTTCGCGGGTTCGTTGCTCCACTACGCAGGCCAGCACCCCGTAAGTGCCCAGAGACGCCAACAGCAAGGCGAACCCGCCCAGGACTGAGAGGAAGATGAAGGCAACACGGTTGAGAAACGTGGCTGTAGACAGGCTTTGAGCTAATGTGAGGGATTGGTAGGGAACGACATTGGGATTCAGCGATAAGGCCAGTTTGTCGATTTGTCGACTCAGGCGGGCGGGATCAGCCTTGCTGCGCACATGGAGGACCGGCGTGCCCCCGGCAAACTGAAGATAGCTCGCAAACAGGAAGCAGACGGGAGGGGCATTCAACTGGTCGTACTTGAAATCTTTCGCCACACCAATCACCTCGACTCGACGCTCATTCCAACTGAAGTGCCGGCCCACCGGGCTTTGACCCGGCCAGAACCGCCGAGCCATGGTCTGGTTGATAATGACGCGGGCAGGCGCCCGGGAGTCGTCGGCTTCGGTGAACTCTCGTCCCTCGGCAAGCCGCGCCTGCATGGTTTTGAAATAGTCGGGAGCAACAAAGGCATTGGATACGCTCAGCTCTTCACCCGGCGGAGGTTGATAGCCGGGGATTTCGACTCTCGCACCGCCGGCTCCCCGGAAAAGCGGCACCCAATCGCACAGGCTGGCGCTTTCCACTGACGGCAGGGAACGGACAGCGTCCATCAGCCTGCGGTGGAAGGTGCGCCGTTCCTCCTCTCCGGGATCGTTGCAGGGAAATAACATGGGCACCAGCAGCACTCCGTCCGGGTTGAAGCCGCTGTAGATGTCGATTTGGGCTCGTTGAAAACCCTTCAGACAGATGCCGGCGCCGATCAAAACGAAGGTAGCCAATGCCGTCTCGGCCACAATCAGTGTGTTGCGCAGGCGTTGTCTTCCTCTTTCCACTCCCACGGTCCGGCCCTCGGCTTTAAGGGCATCCTGGAAATTGGTCTGGGAAAGCCTGAGGGCAGGAGAAAGCCCGAAGAGCATGCTGCTCAGGATGGCTAACAGGAAGGCATACAGAAAACCATGAATGTTCAGCCGATATCCGGGCAAAGCGATGGGATCAATCGAGGGTGGAACAAACGAGTTCAGGAGGTTCATGCCCCATGCAGCCAGCAGCAAGCCGGCACACCCGCCCAGGATGCCCAGGAGCAGACTCTCCGTGAGTAGTTGCCGGACGATACGAAACCGGTTCGCGCCCAGGGCCTGACGCAGGGCGAGTTCTTTTCTTCGCGCCGTGGCCTTGGCGATCAGCAGGCTTGCCAGGTTGGCCAGAATGAGCAACAGTACCAAGGCAGTGACCACGAGCAAGATATTGAACAGCGACAGCAGGACGGTGCCGCCATAGGGAGCCGCCAAAAGCGGACGCAGTTTCATGAGCCGGTTTTGGTTTGTGTCCGGATAGGTTTTCGCCAGCTGGCCGCTCACGGTTTCCGTCACAGCCGCGGCTTGCTCGAAGCCCACGCCCTCGTGGAGTCTTGCGATGGCATAGTAGTACCGTGCGCCGCGATCTTCCGGGGGTTGCCCCATCCTCAGCTGCCCATTAAAAACGGCCGGAAGCCACAGATCGAACGTATACGCACTCATGGTTCCGCGAAAGGCCGGCGCGGCCACTCCGATAATGGTGAAGTGTTGTCGGTTCAGTTGGATCGTGCGGCCAAGGGCGTTCCGATCTGCACCAAAGAACGCTCTCCAGAATTCGTGGCTGATCACGACTTCGGGCGGCGATGCGGGACTGCTGGCGGAAACCGGATCGAACGTTCGCCCCAGTGCGGCGTTGACCCCCAGCAGTTGGAACAGGTTGCCGCTGACTGCCTGTGCCCAGATCCACTGCCGGCGATTCCCGTCCTCTATCCATAATGGCCATCGCTGGAAGGCCGCGATGCCGGCAAAAACATCCCGATGGGCTGCAAGGTCCCGCATGTCCGGAAAGGAAATCCCATGTCCTTCGTGATCGGGAAACAACTCAGTGATAACCGCAAGCCTGCCACCGTCTTTGACGCCTGGCAGGGGCTCCTGCCGCATGGCCTGAATCCAACCCAGGACGATGGTATTGACCCCGATGCCTACGGCGAGGGTCAGCACCGCGACAACGAGAAACACCGGGGCGCGCTTCAACTGGCGCCAACCGAATGCGATATCCTGCCAAAAAGAAGACATGTGCTTCCCCCCGTCCTGGACCTCGTGCCTTGTCTCGGATCGATGGAGTCCCCCGACGCGTACTCCCACCACATTGAATCAAGCCCCGCTCCGCGCACATCCTCCCTTTGGTGCTGAACTTCGAATGTTTTTATCGCGGCGAGATCGGGGTGACAAGCAAAATTCGGGAGCAGGGCAAATGCAGGTCGTCTCGGCGTTGAGCCGCCGCACTCCACGCGGCATGCCGGGGCACGTCGCCGTCACTTGCCCGCCGGTGGCCAGCCCCGTCCCAGATTCTTAAAATTCAGGATCGCGTTCGTGACAAGAGCGAAACAGCCCTGGGTGGAGGCCGTTTCGGGATTGGCGCCAGTCCGCTTTGCGGCTGCAGGCTTGTGCCGATTATCCGCATCGAGTCCGGCAAAAGCGCTTGGAAGGCGGGCAAGCGATCCGCACAGAATCTCGACATAATCGGGACAGCTGAGATTACCGCCAATGCCGCAGAGGGGGGACGTCGCTCGAAATCTTGGGTGAGGATCTTGCGGCCGCTGCGTCGTCGCTCACCAGGTTTCACGTTGTTCGTGCGATCGACCAAGCGGATGCCTCCGTCGCATTCCTGCGGAATTGAAATCACATGTCCCCAGAGGTGGGGCCCGTGACGATCGAGGTGCGACAGGATCAAATCGATTGCCGTTCGCAGATCTTCGGCGGGGGCCGCGTTCGCGTCGTCGTTTTCGGAGCGACGTGGAGAGCTTTTCGACGGCGGATCTGAAGTAGTTCAGTTTCCCGACTTCGCGTTCTGAAGTGGTATCGGGAGCTTGGTCCTTTTCCTGGAGACGGAGTGCCGGGCGGAGCTTGGCAAAGAGCTTCGCCCGCTGGTCAAGCGCCGCGCCGACCGGGTGGAAACGCGGGATAGCACATCGCACCGGACGCAGCATGACATTCAGCTTTTCGAGCGCTTTTCGGACCTTCACAGCCTCAGGAGGTTCTCGTGGAAAAGCCTCGGTTGCCCAGGACACGCCAAGGCAACGATCTTACGACTATACAGGCAGATGGATATTATTGGATATTATAGACCTACAGGATCCAACTGAGTTTTGACGCCGTAGAAAAGCGGGATAATGTCCGATACACAGTCGAATGCGATCGAGCAGACAGCGTTCCAGGAAGACCGCGTTCTTGCACATCTCGATCAATTCGAGCGCGAATGTTGTGTCTCGTGGGGAGCTGTACTGTGGAAAGCCAAATCGAGAAGTCACCTGTATCGACTCGGCTGGTCCGCTGGACCGCAAGAGTCTGGAGTATCTGCAGCATCGGACTGCTGCTCGGTTTCGTAGTGGGAGAAGGCATCAACCCTAAAACTTCGGGAGAAGCCCTCGGTCTTCTGTTTTTCCCACTCGGAATCTCCGTGGGAATGGTTCTGGCATGGTGGAGGGAAGGCCTGGGAGGGAGTGTGACGATAGCAAGCCTGGCAGCCTTCTATGCCATTCATCTTGTTACTTCCGGCTCGCTCCCGAGAGGAGCGGCCTGGTTGGTGTTTGCCGCCCCCGGGTTCCTGTTCCTGCTCAGCTGGCATCAATCCCGCAGGGCGCCCGGATCACCCGTTGGGCATTCAGCAGGTTGAAAGGTCCCTGGGGACGAGCCGCTTGATTTCCTCGAATCAGTTCTGGACGAGGACCATTTCGGTCACGGGTTGGGACTTCCTTTCGTCCAGTATCGCCATCAGGAATCGCTGGCTGTCGGGGGATATATCATGGAACACATACCCGGGCCGTTCAACCAGCAGGCGCGGTTTGCGGCTCACTTCGTATAGGATGTTGCCATCTGCTCGCCAATGAGCTCCTGGCGGATACTGCCGTATTCCTCCTGCAAACCTTTGATCCCGTGATTGACGTTTTCCAGTTCGAGCTTGAGGTCCTCGAGGGCCAGACGCAGCATTTTGTTCCGCTCCTGGACCGTGTATTTCGAGCCGTCCTGTGAGGTCACCGGCAGAGTGTTGACGGTATTCAGCATGAAGTTGAGGCTGTTCGAGAGCCGCCCCAACCACACGGCGTACCGATTCAGTTCGGAAATTTCCTGCGGCGTGAGCGACCTCCTGAGCATACACAACCTCCGGGAACGGCGCGGCCCGGACTGCCGGGTCGACTGACGACCGAGTTCACCCGGGCAGGCCGTGAGCGGCTTGATTCTGTGAATCATATCGGCCGGAGCCAGCGATTCACTTAACGTCCACAGAAGTCCGCATCGTAGTGGGCACCGACGATGATGAGCGAATCTGTCGACCCCGGACGCAGGTCACGTTCGGCAACCGGCTGTCGTCGACGGTTTCGGTTTCAGCTGAGCCTCTGGGCATTCCGCTTCGAGGAATAACTGAAATAGCCGTGCCTTGCGCTCCGGGTTCTTGCCTGAAACCTGGAGCCTCTGCTCGATTATTTCCCGGCTCAGGACCTTCGCCTCGATCTTCTGAGCATGGCTCCACTCCGCAGGCCCGGACAGGACGAACAGGAACGCCAGAAAGATCCGCAAACACCTCATGTCCTGCTCCATCAGAAAATGACGTGGAGTGCGGCGGCTCGACGCTGCGTCAAGGGCTGTGCCGGGCACCGAAACGAATCTCCTCCAAGCCCATTGTCCTGGGGTTTTGCCGGGTTGAGACTCAGGTTGATCCGCGCGAATGAAAGGACCGGGATAATGCGGCAGATCTTCATTTTTTCACCGCACGACGAAGGATACTGACGACTTCGGACCCGCCCAGCGCGGTGGATGCCACGGTTACGCCGACGAAACTGAATCCCTCGGCTCCTGCCTCACCCAATTCCTTCTGCATCGTCGAGGTTTTGGAGGCGGCCAGGAGCTTGTATTCAAAACTGGCGACACTGGCGTTGCGGTCGTGTTCCAGGATTACCACGACCTCTTGCCCGCCAAAGGTGCTCTTGAATACCGTCTGTCCGCGATACTCGAATCCTGCATCTCCCGCCTGCTGCATTTCTTTCTGCATCGTCGAGGTTTTGGTGGTTGCCAGCAGCTTATATTTATACTGGGGCTTGGCATCAGCGTCGAGGGATTTGGACATTATGCAAACCACTTCGGATCCCCCCCACGCGGTGTCACCACCCATCATGCCTTCAAAGCGATACCCCGCATCCGCCGCTTCATTCATCTCCTTCTGCATCGTCGAAGTCTTGTTCGTGGCCAGCAGACGGTAATCGACCCCCTTCCCGTCCGCAGGGACCGCCGGCCCCGCTGCCAGGAGAGTGTGGATACCTATACTCAGGAGAAGAATTGCCCTGGACACCAGACCACTTATCGTGCTCAGTTTCGGAATAGCTCCACGACCGCCCATGACAGGTCCTCCTGGTTAAAAACCTGAACAGCGGAAATTGGCAGCGCGAGTACGCCTGGGGTGCATGTCGGCTGTCTCTTTTCTGATTGACGCATTGTATCCCAGCCGTCAGTACCGGCGATACTTCGAAACGGGAGGTCTTCGACCGCTATCCGGAATGCCCTTATGTCCGACGGGGCAGGGCGCGCCGTCGGGCTGATGAAGCACGTCAGCAGGTCAGGACTGCAAAACAGATTGGGACATGGATCTTCGGATTCCATTCAGTGACAGGCCGGAAACGGAGGACGTGGGCAATCAGACAACCCGCTGCACCAGCCAGGTGAGGCCTGCCACTAAGCCGAATCCGAAAGGACCCGTGTCCGGAACTACTTTTGTCGATCCGCGTCCGTCCGCGGAAGTCCGCGTCCCAGATCGCCTTTTCCGAACTCCGCGTCTGGACCGGAGGCGCTGAGGATGTCTGCGCTATGGGCCGCGCTTTTCCACTGCCAGGCGGATGCGGCATTGGCCGCGCAGTGCCGTCAGATCCACCGTGCCGTCGTCGGCTATGGGAATGCAATTGGCCCCCTGGGTCGCCGCTGCTGGTTTCCAGCCGTCAGGCAGGCGGAACCGCAGCAGGGTCTTCCCGGGGGCATGTGGCGGGAGCGTCAAGTCGGCCAGGATTTCCCCGTGGCTCAGCCGTAGGTGAGGTTGCGGCAGTGACGGCAGGCAAACCGCCCGGCCTGGAGTGGACGGTACGCGCCGGTTGTTTACCTTTTGGGGGTGACTTTCTTGTATTCACGCTCGCTGAGGGTTTGCGGGCTATTGTTTGGGAAAGGTGCGAGGTTGATGACAGAAGGGTGAGACAGTTCTGTCTGCTTTCCCGCACCCGCAGTCTCGGTACCCCGCTGCACGATTATTATTGGCAGGCCATAAACCCGTGTAAGGCCGGATATCGTCAGAACGCCAATTCTGCAAAATTTGCCAGTATTGGCGTGTAATTGAATCGTCATGGTGCCGGGGCCCACACCAGAGTCGCCGTCCAAGATCTCAATCCAGTCGAGATAACTGCTGTTTCGGACCGTCCACTTCACCGATGGACTGGCCTTCATTGCGAGTTTGTGCGTTCCACCCTCACTTGGCATGACATATTCGGCGAACCCGGAATGACTAATCCGCGACTTACAGTCCGGTTCCCCGATTTGTTGTGCCGATGCCATCAATGGCACGCAAAGAGTCACACACAGCCACCTGACAGGAGCCGACATTCGCTGCATGAGTCAACCTCGATCAACGACAAAATGGTTTAAAAGGATCGCGGCATATTTCTATATCGTCTCTTTCCCCACTGCTCATTATTCCTTTCTTAGTACACAGTCTCATAAATAAAAGCCAAAACAGAACGCAGATTCCGCGGATCCAACGGATTCACGCGGCTTGTCGCCGGGTCCATCCGTTGAGATCCGCGCGCATCCGCGTCCCGAAGATAATACGTCACCGAATTTGTGAACATCAAGTGTTTAGATCGTTAAGATTATCGCTCCCACGGCGGCTACAAGTGAATTGGCAGTAACCTGGTCCAGACGACCACTGCGTTCCAACGCTCGAATCTCATTGATGAAGGCATTGAGCTGCTTCCTCGCCGCAGTCGAGTTACTACGTGCCATAGATTTGTCCGCGGCACTCAGCTTCGCAGTCAGGCTGTTCTTCACCCCTGCATTGAGTTGAAGTGTATCCACCCATTCCGTAACCGACGCAATTGTCGGGGCGGCGGAGAGATTCGCGTCCAACTTGGCGATGAAACCCTCAAATCCCACTCCTGCAAGTGTGTCATCAGCCGATCCCGAGACTATGCCTGGAAAATCGCGCGACGTTGTCCACCCAGCAACATAGATGTCACCTGTGCTGGAGATGGCGAGGTCGTTCACACCTTCTGAGTTACTCCCTCCCAAGAAAGTGGCGGCCAGGATGTTACTCAGGTCTGGATTCAGCTTTGCTACAAACCCTTCTGCAAAGAAGTAGTAGTATCCTCCTTCAATTACGACAAATGTGCTATCGGCCGAGCCAGGACCTATTCCTGGAACGTCAGGCGAGTTTGTCCCACCGGCGACGTAGATGTTTCCCGCCTTGTCAAGAGCCATGGCATTAACAAATCCGCCGAGGTAAGTCTCTGCCAGGATGGAGCTCAGATCGGAGTTCAGTGCGTATCCGTCAACAATGCGTTCGCCCTGGGCGCGCAACGTCGTCGGCTTCACCACGATTCTCAATTCTTGAGGGTGGCGAACCTTCTCGGTATCTCGCTCTCCAAATCGATTCTGAGGACAAAATCGGTGGCCTGCACGACCATCGGTGGGCGGTGATCTCGGCAACTGGCTGCTCGCCGGAGCCTGCTTCGAGGGGAAGGCGGAGCGGAACGATGCTATGCCTGTCGAGTTCCCGATGCAAGGATTTCTAAGCGCATCGAAGCGTATGTAATAACCAGTGCGCCGGCCGCGCCGCCGCAGTTCTGTTGTAGCGTGGCGGAGTCCAGGAATAATCGGCCACCGCCGTGTTTCGGCTCAACCCGGCGGTTTTGTTCTGGTCCTGTATCGCCTGCGCTCTGGCCGACTCGGCAGCTTTTGCCGCAATCTGCATCCGCAGAGCAAAGAACTCCGGTGAAGTCGGCCGCAGCTGCGCGATCATGTCCGCCTCGGCCCTCGCTTCCGCCAGTCTGCCGTCGGCAAGAAGCGCCGTGGCGTTTGCGGCCCATTGCCTTATCTTCGCATTCTGTTCCGCCGTGTTCTTGGCGGCGACTTCCAGACTATAGACCAACTTGCCGAGGTTTGGCTCGGGGCGCTCCGTGCCCGCCCAAGTAGGCGCCGTCGTCTCAGCCCCTCTTCTTCACCACGCTGATAGCTTTGAGGATGACGGCATTCTTCGGAATCACCGGCCCGTAGTCGCCGCCAAAGCCTTGTGACGCACCGCGAAAACCGGTAGTCCCCTTTACGCGCACTTCCATGATTCTCTTCCCGAGACGCGGGTTCTTCCATTCGAATGCAAAGAATGTAATGGGATTGTCGCGCTTCCCTCCGAGAGGTACTGCGTCGGCGCCGTAGCAATAATCCCACTCCGAGCGGCGGCTCGCCCAATTCCACTCCTGGATATTGACACCGTATCGGAGGGGAATAGTTGTGACAAAACCGTCTTCGTAGATGACTTCATACCAGCCGAGGAGATCGGCGGTATCGTCCTGATCCCAGAGCAGTGCCCACCCCGGCCGGTTCGTGGCCGGCCGCGCGGAAGCGTGCAGGAAGATCAGGCTGGTGGCGTCTTCGCCGATGGGAATTGCACCGGAATCCTTCGGCAGCCCTGTCTTTTCCGCACCGTCGGTTCCGACAACGATCGCAACCTTCCCGGCATGCTCGGATAATTCGAACGGCACTTTACCGAGCGTGGTTGTGGCGCTCTCCATGCCGGCCAGGTTGATGCCTAAACCCGGTTCAGCCGGCCCCATATTGAAGGCCGCGGCGATGTGGACCGAAACGATCGATGCCTCCGTTGCGCTCGGTGGTTCTTCGCCCCGGAATCGCGTTCGAATCTCCGGCACCATGGACTGGATCACGCCGGAAAGATCCGGGCCGTAGAGCGCATCGTCGCGCCAGAGCATATGCGCGCCGCCCAAAAAATCGGATAGCTGGTCTTTCCCGAAGCCGATTTCATTGGTCGCGAACCAGACCGAGGGCGCCCCGCCGATAATGGAGGAGCGCTTCATGCGGGACTGCCAGTTCTCCGCGTAGGGATGCAGGTTGCCGAAAACCTGCCGGAATCCCATTTTGTCGAATTCGGCCTCAAAGCCTTCGACCTGATCCTGTTTCCAGCCCGTCGGTGAGGTCCCGTCTCCGGTATCGAACGTCGACCAGGCCCAATTGAAGATCAGCACGTCTTTCGGGATGAGGCGGCTTACCTGCTCCGGAGTCATCCCACCCGCTACCTGATACGTGAACCCGTCCGGGGCCTTCCTGGTTTGCAGACCCTTGCCGCTTATGCCTTCCAGCAGCCTGTCGCCCCAAATGATCGTGGAGACCCCCTTCTTGGCCAGGTAATCGTGAATGATCCGGACATCCTCTCCAAACCGTTCACCGATATCCTTGTCTTTGCACCTGGGGCACAGTCCGACCGGCTGGAACACTTCGTCGTGCCCGGCATGGACCCATTTCGGCTTGAGCAGGTCGATGTACTCGTCAAATACGTCGAAGAGCAGTTTGTAGCTCGCGGGATTCGAAGGGCAGTACACGCCGGGCCACTTCGTGTCGGGTGTTTCCGACAGATCCGGGTGCGCGGTCATGAGGTAGTAGCAATGCGTAAAAGATGGCAGCTCCGGAATCAGCTCGATGTGATACCTCTTGATCCAGCGCGCCAGGTCAGCGACCTCTTCCTTCTCCAGGTAACCGCCATCGGCAGTGTCCTGGTGCGTGGAATTCGTGTCCCAATCGTGCGGCGTGCCGGGCGGAGAATGGCGGCGGGAGTAATTGGTATCCTGAGCGAATTTGACCCAGCCGGTGTTCAACTCGGGATGCCTGTCAAATCGCATGGACGCATTCATTTCCATGATGAGCGTGTTGTATTTGTATAAGGCCATGAAATCCCGGATGAAGCGCTTGAAGAAAGGGATGTTATTGCGCCCGGGGATGTAGAGCTTGATGCCGCGAAACGGCTTGGCCGGCCAATCCCGCACGTTCACCCCTTTGAAGCAGAGTCGATCCTTCTCGCTGCGAGCGAGCTGCCGCAGGGATTGCATCCCGTAAAAAGCTCCCCGGTGGTCGCTGCCGGCCACGAGCGCGATGTTCCCGCTGGTTTGGAGAATGTAACCCTCCGGCCCGGGATCGCGCAGGCTCACGGACAGGCTGTGACTTCCGCAATACGTCCGCACCAGGGGATTCGCGGTCGATCCGATCACGATCATGCGGCGGCCGGGATCCAGCTTGCGCCACCCGCTCGGTTTTCAGATGAACCGCGAATCGATCGCCAAGATCGTCGGCAAGAGACTGGGCCAGGAACAGGTCTTCCTCTGAAGGAAACGCCGGGATGGCAATGACGGCTTGTTCATTAAGAACGAAATCACTGCCGGATTGGACGATTTCACGAGGCGTAGGGAAGATCAAAGAACGCTCCGTGGCCTCCAGGCCGCAGCATACCCCCAAGATTGCCGTAGCGATTAAGAAC
>CAWJKZ010000013.1:0-830890 GCA_963843575.1 uncultured Acidobacteriota bacterium
GTTGTAGCCCTTCGACGTTACGTATTGCTTTCCGCATGAAGAAGTAGTGAAACTCGAAGGCCAGTCCCCCAGGAACATAGGGGTTTACCTTCTGTTCGAGCGGCAGGCTGATGGAGAACCCGACCGACTGGCTGCCCGCCTCCGTCGCACCACGGTTGGCGGCTTCCATGATGCCGGGACCGCCGCCGGAGCAGACCATCAGCCGTTTCCGTTCCCCCTGCAGGCTTTTCGCCCACTCCGAGATGAGTCGGGCCAGTTCCCTTGCCTCGTCGTAGTACCGCGACATCCTGACCTGCTGTTCCGCCCGGGCGATCTCGTCGGGGTGAGGTGCGGACTCCGCTCCGGAACTCAGGCGTTCGTGCAGGATGCGCAGGCGTCTCTCGGATTCCTCGTGCGCCGAGGCGCGGGCGGATCCAAAGAACACGATGACGTCGGCCACCTGGTGCCGCCGGAGGCGGCTGGCCGGCTCAAGGTATTCACTGAGCATGCGGACCACGCGCGCGTCGGCGCTCTTCAGGAACCGGGAGTTCTGGTAGGCTTTCGACGGCTGTTGAGGGCGTGAGGGTGCGGATTTGTCGTTCATAGTCCCTTTCCGGGTCAGTCGCACACCGGGGCGTGGTGGTTCACGGGACCGAAACCCGAGCCCAGCCCCGGGTTCGACTGGATCGCCCGCGTGACGTACCTCTTGGCGGTGGCGATCGCGTCCGGAAGCGCGGCGCCCAGCGCCAGGCCCGCCGTGATCGCCGCGGAATAGGTGCACCCGGTTCCGTGGGTGTGAACGGTATCGATGCGCGCGGCGGGGTAAGTGCGCAGCTCGCCCTCGAAAAAAAGGACGTCGACGGGATCGCCCTCCAGGTGACCGCCCTTGACGAGGACCGCCGGAACGCCGAAATCCGCGATGCGGCGAGCGGCCTCCTTCATCGACTCGACGCCGGTGACCTCGATGCCCGAGAGCGCACTTGCCTCGTGCAGGTTCGGCGTCGCCAGGTAGGCGCGCGGCAGCAGGCAATCGGCCAGCGCCGCGCGGGCCTCGGGCGCGATCAACGGTGCGCCGTGCTTGCTCAGCATGACGGGGTCGAGCACGAGCGGGAACGTGAAGTCGGCCGCAGCCTCGGCCACCGCTCGGATCACGGCCTCGCTGCCGAGCGCACCCGTCTTTGCGGCATCCGGCGGGATGTCCTCCAGCACGGCCCGCAACTGGGCGATCACCAAGCGCGGCTCGATCGTGTGCACTTCGGTGACGCTGCGCGTGTTCTGCACCGTCAGCAGCGTCACGACGCTGGTACCGTAAATCCCGAACTGGTGGAAGGTCTTCAGATCCGCCTGGATTCCGGCCCCGCCGGACGGATCGGACCCGGCGATCGTCAACCCCACCCTGGCGATGCGTTGGCTCATCGGCTTACCGCTTTGCGCCGTAGGTGACGCGCCAGATCTTGCCGCCCCCGTCGTCGCTCAGCAGCAGGGAGCCGTCGGGGAGTTCGAGCAGGCCCACCGGCCGGCCCCACACTTCTTTCCTGTCCGGCGCCAACATGAAGCCCGACATGAACTCCTGCGGCTTGCCGGAGGGTTTCCCGCCGGCGAACGGGACGAAGACGATGCTGTACCCCACGCGCCTGGAGCGGTTCCAGGACCCGTGCTGCGCCAGGAAGGCGCCCCCCTGGTACGCGTGCGGGAAGCTGTTGCCCGTGTAGAAAATCGCATCGAGCACGGCAGCATGCGACTGCAACAGCACATCGGGCACGATGGTCCGGGCGATCAGCCCCGCGGGTGCTTTCCCCTTGTTCCGAGGATCCTCGTGCGACCCGATGTAGGCGTAGGGCCAGCCGTAGAAACCACCCTGCCGGATGGAGGTGAAATAGTCCGGCACGAGGTCGTCGCCCAGCATGTCGCGTTCCTGAACTGCGGCCCAGAGAGTATCGGTCCCGGGATACCAGCGCAATCCGATGGCGTTGCGCAGGCCCGACGCGATGATCTCGTGACCGGTGCCGTCCGGGTTGTAGCGGTTGATCGCGGCCCGTCGCGGGTCCTCGCCCACGCTGACGTTGGAGCCGGAGCCGACGGTCAGGTACAGCTTCTCGCCCTTGCGGTCGAACAACACCGTGCGCGTCCAGTGACCGCCGTCCAGGCCCTGCAGCGAGACCACCTCCTGGCCGGGCGACGCAGCGGTGGCGTTTGAGGTGTCATATCTGTAGCGCTTGAGCGATCCGGGCTCCGCGACATACAGGTACTCCTTCCAGAATGCCATCCCGTACGGCCGGTCCAGCCCTTCCAGCAGAACGCTTCGGCTCTCCGCCCGGCCGTCTCCGTCGCGGTCCGTCAGAACCAGCACCGACCCGTTCTGAGTGCTTTGCGTCAGGAGGATCTCGTGCTTGGGCCCGAGCAGCATGAAACGCGGGCGCTGCAGGCCCTCTGCAAATGGCCGGACGTCGAATCCTTCCGGGAGCCTCAACTGCACGCCGTCAGGCTGCGGGATCACTCTCGGCGGATTTGCAGCCGAGGGGGTCTGAAAGGGCGGGGGAAGTTGCGGGCCGTTCTGAAAGGCGGCCGCAGCCGCGATCCCGGCGCACGCAACGACGATCACCAGCGCGTACCTCAGTCTCATGAACACTCCTTTTCAAACATCATGGTACCGCAAAGCGAGGGAGATTTCGGCCTCCGGGCGGGAAGTTGCGCGGCGGTCAGACCCGATAGGGTATCGTCATGGGGCCCTCGGGAAGCACCGCCACGGGTGCATCGGCGCCGAGCGCTCTCAGTTCTCCAGCCACGAAGCCAGGGATGTCGTTGACGGGTTCCAGGTGGGCACGCTCGACCTCGGCGGCTGGGATCTCACTGTACAGGCCCACGCGCGCCCTGGTGCGGATCAGAGCCAGGAGCTGCGCCTCCCACTGGTCATAGAGCGAAAACCCGGGCGCCGCGATCGTTTCCAGGATCGCGGTCGGAGACGGGTGTCCGAACAGGAGCTTGCGGAAATTCCCGTGATCCGGGAAGCCGTCGTTGCAGCGGGAGGCGGCGACGATGAGTCCTCCGGGCTCGACAATCTGCGCGGCCGCCGACATGCCCTTGACGGACTGGTAGAGGTTCTGATCGAGCGGGTAGCCGCCGTTGGTGGTGACCACGACGGCGAACGGGCGTTCACAGGCCACCATTGCCGTCGAGCGAGCGAAGGCCGCCCCCTCGCGGTGCGCGGCGAGCACATCGCCGCAGAAGAAGCCGGTGATCTGCCGGTAGCGGTTCAAGGTGACGTTGACGCAGAAATCGACCGGCAGCAGCGAACCGAAGAGCCGTATCTGGTCTTGGGTCGGGTTGTCCTCGAGCTGCCCCCACGTGCTCCTGGGGTCCCCGATAACCGAGGCCCGGTGGTAGTGCATGATCGAGTCGATGTCCGCGACGCCCGGAAACACCGCCTTGTACCCGCCTGAAAAGCCCGCCATGAAATGGGGCTCGATGAATCCGAGCACGATGCGCCGGTCGGCGCGGACGTAGTCGCGGCTCATCAGGACCGAACGCCCGCCGTCCGTCCGTCCCGCGAGCTCGAGGGTGGTGCGATCGTGAGCGTCGTGATTGACCACCCGGTACCGCTTCAGGATCCCGGCACCCAGCATCGACGCGAGTTCCTCGGGCGTGTTGATCCGGTGGCTCCCCGTCCCGATCACGATCGTGAAGTTGCCGGCCGGGACGTGCGACAACTCGTCGAACAGCCAGGGAAGGAGCCGGCTGGAGGGGAGCGGACGCGTGATGTCCGGAACGACGACCGCGACGCGGTCGGAGGCCGCGACGGCTTCGCGCAAGGGCCGCCCCTCGACGGGCCGACGGACCGCGGTACGAAACCCGCTCTGCTCGTCCGGCACGCCGTCGACGAATTGGGGATTGAGCACCGTGATGTCGGAACCGGGCAGGTCGACCGTCAGACCGTCGGTTCCGTACTCGAGGCGGATCCGTCTCATGCGCACCACTCTCGTGTGCGGCGAGGATCGGGGTATTCAAGCCCGACCGCGCGCACCGCCGGCTTCAGGCGACCGTCACATCGGGACAGAGATACACGTCCTGGATGGCGTTGAGAATGGCGATCCCGTCCTTCATCGGGCGCTGAAAAGCTTTGCGCCCCGAGATCAGTCCCATGCCGCCGGCACGCTTGTTGATGACGGCGGTCCGCACCGCCTCCGCCAGGTCGCCCGCGCCCGAGCTCGCGCCGCCGCTGTTGATCAGGCCGGCGCGGCCAAGGTAACAGTTGACCACCTGGTAGCGGGTCAGGTCGATGGGATTGTCCGAAGTCAGTTCGGTATAGACCTTCTTGTGGGTCTTCCCGAATTTGAGGGCCTCGAAGCCTCCGTTGTTCTCGGGAAGCTTCTGCTTGATGATGTCTGCCCCAACCGTGACTCCCAGGTGGTTCGCCTGTCCCGTCAAATCGGCTGAGACGTGGTGGTCGACCCCGCCTTCCTTGGTCTTGTTGAACGCTGGGTTGCGCAGGTAACACCAGAGTACCGTCGCCATTCCGAGGCTGTGGGCGGCGCTGAAGGCCGTCGAAACCTCCTGGATCTGACGCTTCGACTCCTCGGAGCCGAAGTACACCGTCGCGCCGACGGCGACGGCTCCCATGTCGAAGGCCTGTTCCACGCCGGCGAACAGGATCTGGTCGAACGAATTCGGGTACGAGATGAACTCGTTGTGGTTGATCTTCAGAATGAAGGGAATCCGGTGCGCATACCTGCGGCACACTGACCCGAGCACCCCCAGGGTGGAGGCCACGGCGTTGCAGCCCCCCTCGATCGCAAGCTTGACGATGTTTTCACCGTCGAAATAGATCGGGTTGGGGGCGAAGGAGGCGCCCGCCGAGTGCTCGATCCCCTGGTCGACCGGCAGGATGGACAGGTACCCCGTCCCGCGCAATCGCCCGTGATCGAACAACGACTGCAGGTTGCGCAACACGGGAGCGGGCCGGTCGCTGGCCACCCACACGCGCTCTATGAAATCGGGGCCTGGGAGATGGAGTTGATCACGCGAAACGGTCTTGCATCGGTGTTCGAGCAAGCCCTGCGCCCCCTCGCCGAGCAGTTCCGTGATCTTCTCTGTGGACATATGCGGTCTCCTGGTGGTGTGGGATCGTGTGGTTTGTCGCTGAATTCGGGGTCGCCGGCGTCACAGGCCGAATTATATCGGCCGGGGATGCTCGATACAACTGCGCCGGCCGTGCCCGGTGGAACCTACGGGACGACTGCGGTTCTGCGCATGAGGGCTGCCTGGACGATTACTCCGGCCACTGCCAGGCCGAGCATGACGAAGGTAGAGGACACACGCTCGACGGGAAGGCTCTGCGCAATGAGGGCGGCACCGCTGAGCGAGGAGAGGATGATAAGCGCCCAGTCAAACAGCGCCAGCACGAGCAGCGCCCCGACTATGCCGCCGACGAGGTACGCGACCCAGCCGTAAGGCCCCGCCGTGATGTTCGTGACTCGCAACAGTTCCACCATCAGGTAGCCTCCGATGAAGAAACCGGCAATCGCAACCGCTGCCTTCTTCAGGACGACCGCGAGCACCGCGCCGATCACCGCGGCGCTCAGGGCGCCCGCCAGCACCGCCCAGCCCGGCAACCCGGCGACCACCCGGGTCGCGAAATGCAGCCCTGTGAGAAAGCCGGCGAAGGCGACGAACAGCCAGAACAGCTGTCGCCCGAGGACGAGCACGACCGCCCCAATCAGGATCCTCACTGCGGTGTCAGCGGACATGGGTCACCTCCCAGGTGGGCTTCCCTTCCTCGCAGGATAGCATCCGGCCGATGCTTCTGCCAGAATGTGTAGAATGACGGCGACGTCTCGGCACGTCACGGGGAGCTATGACAGCAAAGGCCAGGTTCGGGAAAGACTACTACGCCATCCTCGGGATTTCCTCTCAGTGCTCTCCGGACGAGGTGCGCACAGCCTACCGCAAGCTGGCACTGCAGTGGCATCCGGACCGCAACCCGGGGAATCCGGACTCCACCGAGCGGTTCAAGGAAATCAGCGAAGCTTACGGCGTCCTGATCGACCCGGTGAAACGGGAACAGTATGACCGGGCGCGAACCCTCGGAACCGGTGGGACGTTCCAATACACCCGGGAGGAAATTTTTCGCGACCTCTTCGGCAACCGGGCCGCCACCGCGGTTTTCGAGGAACTCGCGCGCGAGTTCGAACGCGGCGGCATGCGGGTGGACCGGTACTATTTCGAGAGAACCCTCTCGGGCGGGACGGTCATCACGGGAGGCGTCTTCATCATCGGGCCGCTGGCCCCGGTGCTCGGGCTCTTCAAGCTGGGCCGCGCCGCGATCTCCGGGATGCGAGAGGTCGCGCGGGCCCTCCTGGGCAAGGCTGCCGGCACCCTGCTCCCGGCGGCGGGGGAAGACGCGATCCCGCTGCGTCTGACCGGCGCGGAAGCCCGGCTGGGAGCCCACAAGCCCGTGCCAGTCCATTTGAACGGCAAGGAGCGGGTCCTGATGGTCACGGTGCCGCCCGGCGTCCGGAACGGTACCCGCCTGCGCCTGCGCACCCCTGGCCGTACTGTCTATCTCTCGCTCCAAATCGAATAGGGGCTCAACCGAGTGGGCGGCAGTTCCTGTCCCGATCGGTCGGTTGGGTTTTACCTTGGGCTGCTCCCGGTCGAACCCGACCGTTTCAGGTACGCCAGGCCGCGCGGGGAGATCTCGTAGCCCACCTCGAAGCTCTGAGTCAGCCCGAGCTTCTTCAGCTTGACCACGTCTGCCTTGAAAAGCGCCGTCTCCCGCCCGACCTTGCGTGCCAGGCGCGACGCAGCGACGCGCGGGCGATCCCGGATCAGGGCGAGGGTCTCCGCGGTCCAGGGTCCGCCGGGGGCTTTCCGGTCGAGCCGCTCCAAACTCGCGGCAATCGTGTCCACCTGCTCGGGAGCAAGCTCCGCGTCGAGGGCACCGGGCACACGGTCCCCGTCTCCGCCGTAGTGAAATCCGATACGGAACAGCTCGGTGCGGTCGCTGAACTGCGGGTCCAGCTCCGCCAGGTACGCGAACAGGGCCGGGCGATCCGTGAAGCCGGCGCGGAGTGCGTCGGCGGGATCAATCCGATCCGCGCGCATTCGTTGCACCGAGTCGACCTCGACCACGCCGATCGGGTGGCAGCGATACCGCCCACCGGGTAGCACCCGCGCCCGCGCCCACAGGCGGAAGGTGACCGTCACCCCGCCGTCGACAATCCCCGCGTGGAACTTCTTTTGGAAGAGCAGCACGAATGGAGTATATCGTGTCACCCAAGCGCGAACGAAACGGGACGGCCCGGTGTTAGTAAAGGAGACAGGGGAAGGAGACGGCGTGATCGCGTACCGGGAGGAAAGCCAACTGGCGCTCTCCGTGCGAGCGGGTGAGGACGGGGCGCTGGAACGGCTAATTTGCCTCTACCAGGACGGCCTCTACGGCTATACGCTGCGCCTGTTGGGGAACGAGTTCGACGCCCAGGAGGCCGTACAGGACGCCCTTCTCAGGGCCTGGCACGCCCTGGTCTCCCGTTACGACGAGGCTAAGTGCCGTTCGCTGGCCCTGCGGCCCTGGTTGTTCCGGATCGCCCGGAACGCTGCACTCAACCGACGCCGCTCCCGCGGTCGCGAGGTGACGGGGGACCCGGACGCCGACCCGCCGGCGCCCGACGTCCGGAGTTTCGACCGGAGTTCGCTCCTGGAGTCCGCGCTGGCCATCCTCACCGGCAGCGAACGCGAACTGATCGTGCTCCGCTACTTCGAGCAGATGCCGTATCCCGAGATCGCCGCAGTCTTGGGCAAGACGGATTCGGCCGTCCGAGGGGGCGTGTTCCGGGCTCTGCGAAAGCTGCGCAACCGGCTGAACGAAATGGGGTATTTCCATGCGCTGTGACGACGCTATAAAACACCTCGACCCTCTTCGCACCGCGGAACTCGATCCACGCCGGATCGGGGAGGTAGCGGACCACCTGTCGGTCTGCGCCGACTGCCGCCGGGCGCTGGCGCAGATGGAGCGGGTGGCGGCCGACGCACTCACGTCGCGCCCGGCCGCGCCTGGTTCGGTTCGGACAAAGGTCCTGCGGGAGGCGGGAGATTTGTACGGCGCCCTCGACACGGAACTCGGCCGGTTCTGGGTCGCTTACAGCTCACGGGGCATTCGGATGCTGCTCTTCAACATCGGCGGGGGCACGGAGTTTGAGGAGGCCTACTGCCGGCGCCTGCACCGCCGGGCGCATCCGGCGGAAGTTCCCGGGCGCTACGCGACACTGGTCCGCACGGCCGCCTCGGGCAAAGCCTCAGGCCCGATGCCGGTGGACCTCAGCGGGCTGTCGACGTTCGAGCGTTCGGTGCTCGAAGCCCTTCAGGGCATCCCGCTCGGAGAAGTGCGCACCTATGGGTGGCTTGCGCGGGAGGCGGGCCGGCCGGCCGCGATCCGCGCCGTCGGAAACGCGATGGCGCGCAACCCGATCCCCGTGCTGCTCCCCTGCCACAGGGTCGTCCCGGCAGAGGGAGGGACGGGGAACTACGCTTTCGGCAGCGATTTCAAGCGGGCGCTCCTGAGCCGGGAAGGGGTTGCCGTCCACGAGTTGGAGAAACTCCGGCAACGACGCATCCGGTACATCGGGTCCGACACGACCCGCATCTACTGCTTCCCGACCTGCCGCGCGGCCCGTCGCATCTGCGAAACACACCGCGTTCCGTTTCAGGCTGCCGCGGACGCAGTCGCGGCCGGCTTCCATCCCTGCCGCTTGTGCAGGCCTTGAAACCCGAACGGGCCGCAACGGTTCGCTCCTCCGAGGCCCGCTCAAATGAACTGCGACAACCTGCCACGGAAAGTACGGAAATTAAAATGTGAGCTTTCCGTGTTCTTTCCGTGTCTTCCGTGGCGCGTTTTGCCTGTTTGCGCAGCTTAAATCCCGCTCCGTTTAATCGTTGACGCAGCGATCGGCTAGCACTTGCGCCACGCAGCAGGTGAGTTTCTTCCCCGTCGGTATGTGCAGGAATTCGTTGGGGCCGTGGGCGTTCGAGCTGGGCCCGAGCACGCCGGTGATGAGGAACTGGGCCTTCGGATACTTTTTGCCGAGCATGTCCATGAACGGGATGGAGCCGCCTTCTCCCATGTAGGCAGCCTCCGCGCCGAAAAAGGCCCGGGAGGCCGCATCGACCGACTTTTGCAGCCAAGGGCTCATCTCCGGAGCGCTCCAGCCCGAGGCGGTCTGGCTGTAGTCGAACCGGACCCGTGCGCCGTAGGGGGGGTCCTGCTCGAACAGCCGTTTGAGGTGCTGCGCCGCTCCCGGCGCGTCGCAACCGGGTGGCACCCGCAGCGAAACTTTTGCCGCCGTCATCGGCCGGGAAACGTTGCCCGCATTATCCAGCGACGGCAGTCCGGCCGCGCCCGTGATGGAGAGCGCCGGCCGCCAGGTGCGGTTCAGGATCAGCTGGGTCAGGTCCGCGGTCACAGGGCGAACCCCCTCGTGAAAGGGGAACTTGCTGTAGACGTCCGATCCCAGGATGGCCGCCGACGCGGCAACCTGCTCCAGGCGCTGCGGCGGGATCTCGACGTAAAACTCGCGGGGCAGGATTTCGCCGGTTTTTTCGTCCTCGAGACGGCTGAGGAGTTGACGCAGCACCCGGAAACTGTCGGGTACGACGCCGCTCGCGTCGCCCGAGTGCACGCCTTCCCGGAGCAGTTCGACGACCAGGTCGCCGTTGACCAGGCCGCGAAGCGACGTGGTGCTCCAGAGTTGGTCGTAGTTCCCGCAGCCTGAGTCGAGGCAGATCACCAGGCTCGGCACGCCGATGCGGTCCGACAGCTGCTCGATGTAATAGGGGAGATCGACACTCCCGCTCTCCTCGCACGCTTCGATCAGGACCACGCAGCGTGGGTGCGGCACCTTGCCGTCCTTGAGTGCAGAGATGGCCGCGAGCGACGCGAAGGCTGAGTACCCGTCGTCTGCGCCGCCTCGCCCGTAGAGTTTGTCCGCTTCGATCACCGGGGTCCAGGGACCCAGCCCTTCGCGCCAGCCGGTCATCTCGGGCTGCTTGTCGAGGTGACCGTACAACAGCACGGTCTCCCTGGAATCGCCCGGGATTTCCATGAAGATCAGCGGGGTCCGGTTCTCGGGCTTGAGCACGTCGATGGTCAGGCCCGGGATGCGCTGGGCCCGACACCATTTCCCGATCAGCGCAATCGCCCGGTCCATGTGGCCGTGCTCCCGCCAGTTCGCGTCATACAGCGGCGATTTGTTCGGGATTCGGATGTAGTTCACAAGTTCTGGGATTATGGACGTGTCCCACAGGTGGTCGACAAACTCCTTTGTGCGCGCGCTCTCCATTTCTCCTCCCAAAGAAATTTGAATGTTCGCCGCTACCATAAACATACCAGATCGGCAGCCGACGAGGCCTTCGAGATTCTCGGGGCCTTGGAGGCAAGTTCCGCAGCGCATCCCGACGCTCGGGCGGCTCACAGAAGCTCCGGGTCCGGTCGCGCGCGTCGACCCTGCACGCCCCGGCAACCCTTGCCTTCAGTTGAGCTTGGTGCTCTAATGAGGTCCATGAGAACTACTCAGATCCTTGCCGCCACCCTGGCACTTCTGTGCGCCTACTCGCTTGCTATGATCGCTGGAGCCGTTGAGCCCGCAGAGAAGGGGGAATTCACGGTCTATCTCGGGACGTACACTCGAGGCAACAGCAAAGGCATCTATGGCTGCCGCTTCGACGCCGCGAAGGGGACGCTGTCCCCGCCCGAACTCGCCGCCGAGATGGCGAATCCCTCGTTCCTGGTTCTGGCCCCGAACGGTCGTTTCCTATATGCCGTGGGCGAAAGCGCGAACGGGACGGTGAAGGCCTTTGCAGTCGAACCAGGCACGATGAAGCTGGCGGCCCTGAACGAACAGACGTCCGGGGGCAACGGCCCCTGTTACGTGGCGCTGGATCGGTCCGGCAGGTACGCCCTCGTCGCCAATTACGGCAGTGGGAGCGTCGAGGTTCTGCCCATCAAGCCGGATGGGAGCTTGGGAGAGCCCACGGCGTTTGTGCAGCACACGGGGTCGAGCGTGAACCCAAACCGTCAGCAGCAGCCGCACGCGCACTCGATCAACCCTTCGCCCGACAACCGATTCGCCGTCGCCGCCGATCTCGGGCTGGACAAACTCCTGGTCTACAGGTTCGATGCCGGCAAGGGAACGCTGGCCCCGAATGACCCGCCGTTTACGGCCCTGAACCCGGGCGCGGGTCCGCGTCACTTTGCCTTCCATCCCAGTGGGGAAAACGCCTACATCATTAACGAAATACAGTCGACGGTCACGGCGCTTTCCTACGATGCGGGGCGCGGGGAGCTGAAGGAGCTGCAGACTACGACGACACTTCCGGCGGGTTTCCAGGGGAAGAACAGCACCGCGGAGGTACAGGTCCACCCGTCAGGAAAGTTCCTCTACGGCTCCAACCGGGGGCACGACAGCATCGCGGTCTTCGCTATCGGTCCCGACGGCACCCTGACGCCCGTGGACCACACATCCACGCAGGGCAGGAACCCGCGCAATTTTGCGATCGATCCGACCGGAGCCTGGCTGCTGGCCGCAAACCAGAACACGGGAAACGTGGTCGTATTCCGGATCGACCCGTCCACAGGCCGGCTGACCCCCGCGGGCCAGAGCATCCAACTCGACTGGCCGGTATGCATCAAGTTCCTGGCCGCCAGGTAGCTGGGACCGCGGCAGCTCGTGGGGCGGGCACGCAACGAGCGCGGGGTTGCGTTCAGCGCTCGGCTCCGCCCGCCTCGCCCATGCAGCGGGCTTTTTCCAGGATGCTGGGGCGGGCTTCCTCCATCATGTCGCGCACGTCCGCGTAACGCATCGTCCTCTGCTCGAAGGTGCGCTTCTCCAGGGCGCCAAGGAATCGTCCCTCAAACTCCCGCAGGTTCGACCCATAGATATGGAAGCTGTCGGCGAGGTGGCAATAGCGGCCGACCCGCACGGTTGTGCCGGAAAGGTCGGAGATTCGGGCCGCGATCTGCCGCTGCAGTTGGACGAGTGCGAAAATGTTCATGAATGCGGCCTTGTATGCGTCGTTGGAGCGGAACCGGACGTTCATGCTCAAAAGGCTGTCGTGTGCACCTGGGGTGATCCGGCACCAGAGGCTTTGCAGGCAGGCCGGATCGTAGCAGTCGTTGTCCTCCCAGACTTTCCAGGTGACGGCCTGCGCACGGCGGGTGTGCGGCGCCGACGCGAGCTTGCGGCAAATCGTCTCGATCTGGTCGATCGGGGCCAGACCCGGCGCCTCGTAGCCGAACAGGCGCTGGTGGTAGGTGTATTCCCAACGCGTGTCGGACGGATCTGCACGGTCGCGCACCAAGTGGTCCTTGATGCCTTCACAGACTTCCATGACGTATTCCTGCAGATCACAGGGCCCGCCCGGAAAATCCTTGTGGATCATCGGTTCCGCCAGCGGGTCGTCGATCACGATCAGCATCGTGGCGTCTTTGCTTGGGGGATCCCCCGGCTTGTCGTACTGCGTCTCGATCGTGCACCCGTTGCGGTGAAGCGCGACGAGCGCGTCCTCCCACGCTCGGGCGATGCAGTCCGCCTCGATGTGGAGCACCGGAATTCCATTCATGGCCTCGGTCCCTTCTCGTTTGCGTTCGCGGCACGCGGGAGCCCGAACATACCAAGCCGGCGCCGGCGGGATCAAGCGGTTTGGGGCCGGCGGGCGCTTCGACCTTTTTCGGCCCAATCGCCTGGCATATAATCACCTCGCCACCCGGACACCATGAGCGAACTGGCCAGCTTCAAAAATCCGCCGAGACGAGATGGCTCCAAGACACGCCGTTACGTCATCGCCGGCATTATCCTCCTGTTCCTCGGGCTGATCGCCACGCAGCTGTTCCTGCATCAGACCTCCGTGGGAAGCCCCAGGTTCGTGCGGATGACCATCATCTTGTGGGCCACCACGGTTGTCGTCGTGGTGGCCCTCCTGGTCCTGGCGACCGTGCTCGGGCGCAACCTCATCAAGCTTCACTTCGAGCGCAAGAGCGGCCAGGTCGGCAGCCAGTTCAAAACCAAGATGGTGAGCACGTTCGTGCTCCTGTCGCTCATGCCGGCGGTCCTGCTGTTCGTCCTCGCCTATGGTCTCGTCAACATTTCGATCGAGCAGTGGTTCAGCGCCCCCGCGGCCCAGATGCTCGAGAACAGCCACTCGATCGCGGCCCAGTACTACGACGAGGTCAGCCAGCGCATGGCGCACTACGGCGCCACGATTGCGGCCGGCGTGACCCCCGCGGAGATCGGGGACTCGGCCCTGCGGTTTCGGCTGGAGCAGCGCCTGCTGGAATTCGCCCGCACGTGCATGCTCGACGACATCCGCGTTTTCGATGCGCGCGGCAGCATGGTGGCGGAGTCGGGTATCCGGCTGGCCAGGGACTACCACAAGCAGCAGGTCGCGGACCTCATTCAAGGCGCGCTCGCCGGGACGCCGGGCTTTCTCGTCGAACGGCTGACTCCCAAGGACGCGCTGAAGGAACTGGCCTGGTCCGCCACCCCGGTGCGGGGCGCCGACGGGGAGGTCATCGGGGCCGTGGTCGGCGAGCTGCTCATCCCGCACAGCGTCCATTTCAAAGCAACCTCCGTGGTGGAGGCCTTCAACGCCTACACGCAGCTCGAACGGGAGAAGGACAAGGTCCGGTTCAACTTCCTGCTCATTCTTGTGCTCTCCACCATGCTCATCGTGTTCTCATTCTCTTGGTTTGCCATGTATCTGGCCAAGCGCATCACGATCCCCATCCAGGCGCTGGCCGAAGGGGCTGCCGAGGTGGCCGCCGGGAACCTGCGCCACCGCGTCGTGTGCGAGGCGATCGGCGAACTGGGCAGTCTCGTGGTCTCGTTCAACCGGATGACGGGAGACCTCCTGGAAAACAAAGAGCGCATCGAGTTGGCCCAGACGACCCTCCGGCAGACCAACGTCGAACTCGACGACCGCAGGCGGTACATCGAGACCATCCTCCAGACGATCGCCACCGGTGTGTTGTCGCTCGACGCGGGATATCGGATCCGAACGGTAAACCGCGCCGCCACCCAGATGCTCGAGATCAATGGCAACCCGTCCGACGTGCTGCTCGATGACGTGGTCAAGGGGAGCGCGTGCACCACACTGCGGCTGCTGCTCCAGAAGTCCGCGGTGCTCGGCCCCGTGGCGCGCACCATCGAGATGCCGCTGCCGGGCAAGACCCTGCACGTCGCCACCACCATAGCGCCGCTGAGCGACAGCACCGGTCAGCGGACGGGATGGGTCGTGGTACTCGACGACGTCACCGAGCTTCTGAGGATCGAGAAGATGACCGCCTGGCAGGAAGTCGCCCGGCGCATGGCGCACGAAATCAAAAACCCGCTCACCCCGATCCAGCTCTCGGCGGAACGGCTGCTTCGGCGTTACAAGCAGATCATGACGTCGCTCCCCCCGGAGAGGAAGAACGGCGGGAGCTGGCACGGCGAGTTCCGGTCGTTCGACACGTTCCTCGAGGAGTGCGCCGGGGCCATTACGCGCGAGGCTTCCTCGCTGAAGAACCTCGTGAACGAGTTCTCCCGCTTCGCCCGCCTCCCCGAAGTCCGGCTGCAGGATTCGGACCTGCACAGCATACTGGAGGGCACCCTGAGCCTCTACGACGGGCGCATTCAGGACGTCCGGCTGGTCAAGGTCTTCGGGGCCGACATCCCCACCATGCGGCTCGACCCGGAACACATGCGCCGGGTGTTCATCAACCTGTTCGACAACGCGCTGGAGGCTATGGCCGACAACGCCCACGCGAAGGTTCTCCAGGTCCGCACCTGCTGCAACGCCCCGCAGGAACGCGTGCGCATCGAGATCAGCGACACCGGACGCGGCTTCCCCAAGGAGTACCAGGACAGCCTGTTTCTGCCGTATTTTTCGACCCGCAAGGGGGGGACCGGGCTTGGGCTGGCCATTGTCAGGCAGATTATCACCGACCACCACGGCTATGTCCGGGCCGAGCCGAATGCGCCCGTAGGCACCCGCATCGTCATCGATTTACCCTTGGTTCCCGCCTGAAGAGAGATCAAAATACTTCGCTATGACCCGAGCGGCAATCCTCGTAGTCGACGACGAAAAGGGGGTGCAATCCTCGCTGAAAGGCGTCCTGGACGACGTCGGTTTCGACGCCCACGGCGTTTCGAGCGGCGAGGAGTGCCTCGCGGCCCTGGCGCGGCGCGAGTACGCGGTCGTGCTGCTGGACATCTGGCTGCCGGGCATGGACGGCCTCCAGGTGCTCGAACAGATAAGGAAGGCGGCCCCAGAGACGAGCGTCATCATGATCTCCGGCCACGCCTCAATCGAGGCGGCGGTGCGGGCGACAAAGCTCGGCGCCTTCGATTTCGTCGAGAAGCCGCTTTCACTCGAAAAGACCCTCCTGGTGGTCAAGAACGCGCTGCACCAGCGGCAGCTCGAAGTCGAAAACCGCGCCTTGCGCGAGCAGATACAGCAGACCTACGTGATGATCGGCGACTCGGTCCCCATGCAGGCGCTGCGCCAGCAGATCGAGTTCGCGGCCCCGACCAACGGCCGGGTCCTGCTCTACGGCGAGAACGGCACGGGCAAGGAACTGGTCGCCCGCCTGCTTCACCTGCGCAGCCAGCGCCGCGAGCAGCCGTTTGTGGAGATGAACTGCGCCGCGATCCCCGAGGAGCTCGTCGAAAGTGAGCTGTTCGGCCACGTGAAGGGGTCGTTCACGGGAGCGTCGGAAGACAAGGAAGGCAAGTTCTCCCAGGCCGACGGCGGCACGCTGTTCCTCGACGAGGTCGGCGACATGAGTTCGAAGACGCAGGCGAAAGTCCTGCGCGTCCTCGAAGAGCAGCGCTTCACCCCGGTCGGCGGCAACACGTCCGTCAAGGTCGACGTTCGCGTGATCGCGTCGACTAACAAGGACCTGGAGAAGGAAATCGAAATCGGCAATTTCCGGGAAGACCTCTACTACCGGCTGAACGTCATCCCGTTTCAGCTGCCGAGCCTGAGGGAGCGCAGGGAGGACATCGCGGCCCTGACCCGCTACTTCCTGGACGATTTCGCGAGAAGGTACACCAAGAAGCCCCCCACCCTGACCCGGAAGGCGATGGAAGTCCTGGAGAGCTACCCCTGGCCGGGCAACGTCCGGGAACTCCGCAACATCATGGAGCGCCTCGTGATCATGACGCCCCACGCGCGGCTGGACGTTTTCGATCTCCCCGACTCCCTTCTCCGGCGCACGGTGCTGCACGAGGTCGAACTCGCGGAACCCAGCTCGCTCCAGAGCGCGAAGGAGAAGTTCGAGCGCGGCTTCATCCTCCAGAAACTGGCCGAGAACAAGGGGAGCGTGAGCCGCACCGCTCAGGTGCTCGAGATCGAGCGGAGCAACCTGTACCGAAAGATGCGGCAGCTCGGCATCCCTTATTCGGCCAGGGAAAACGGCGAGGCCGAACAGTAACACGAATGGTCCCGCGAAAGGGACCGGCGGCGTTTCGGTCCCTCGCCGCGGGCGACGGACACGCGATCGGCTATGTCACCCAACGCACTTCGCAAGGCCCTGACTGTCCTGGCGGCAGTCCTCACGCTGGTCCTCCCCGCACGAGATGGTGCCGGGCAGTCGAATCCACCCCAGCCGGACGAACCCAGGGGAAACGCAGTCTCCCGGACGCTCTATGGCGACTACACTACCCCGGTCGTGCTCGGCTAATAGCAGAAAGGGGACGGCCGCTCGAGCAGCGGATCCGCGAAGGGACGCTGCCGCTGACGGACGAGGATGCCGTGCGGCTTGCCCTGGAAAACAACGTCGACCGGTGCGCAGGGATAGGAGCACAATTTTTGCATTTGAATGCAAAAAGGGGCTTGCAGGCAACCCCGAAATTATGCAAAAAATGAGAGACATTTGTCCCAAGAGCTTCGTGTGTTCTGATGCGAGCCGGTGCATAATTATGCCGGCCCGCCCGCCATCGGTGCCCGGTTCGGTTCCGCCCCACGGAGAACCGCCGGCGTCGGGCGCCGGTGATCAGCATCGATACACCGCAAATTGCGACAGCCTTGAGGGATCTTTTGAGTAGCTGTGTATAGTCGGCAGCGTCTGCCAAACGAGTCCGAGGGAAAAAGGACACCATGAGTATCAGTCAACTTGCCAGATCGATCAAAGAGTCACCAACGCTGAAACTGAACGAGACTGCCGCTCTCCTGCGCGAGAAAGGCGAGCCGGTCATCCACCTGGGCGGAGGCGAGCCTAAGAGCAAGGCCCCGATCGACGCCGTGGTCAACTGCGCCACCCAGCTGAATACGGGCGATGTCCGCTACGCGCCGGCCGACGGTCTTCCGGCGATGAAGAAGGCGATCATCCGCTACACCGAGGAGCACTATAACAGGCTGGTCGGGCCCGACAACATCGTCGTGTCCAGCGGGGCCAAGCAGTCGATCATGGTCCTGCTCTATGCGATCCTCGAGCCGAAAGACGAAGTGCTCTTCCCGGCGCCTTTCTGGGTGAGCTACCCGGAGATGGTCAAGCTCGCCGGCGGCGTGCCGGTCCCGGTGACGCCCGAGGACGGCACCTTCCGTCCCACCATGAAAGAAATCGCCGAACAGGTCGGCTCCTACACCAAGGCCATCATCATCAACAGCCCCAACAATCCCTGCGGCGTGCTGTACTCCAGGGACTTCATCGCGGAGCTGGTGGAGTTTTGCGAGAAGAAGAGCCTGTACCTGATCATGGACGACCTTTACAACCGACTCGTTTTCGAGGGTAAGAACCCGCCAAATCCCTACGACTTCGCCAAGGATCAAACCGACCGCTCCAAGCTCATAGTCGTCCAGGGCGTTTCCAAGATGTACGCCATGACCGGGTTCCGGGTCGGCTGGGCCGTGGCCAACACCGAGTTGGCGGAGGCGATGGGGAACATCCAGTCGCACCAGACCTCCGGTCCGTCGACCCCGTCGCAGTGGGCTGCCGTGGGCGCGCTCAACGGCGTGCAATCGAGCGTCGAGAGCCTGCGGATGACCCTGCAGAACAACCGGGACGTCATGGTCGAGAGACTCCTCGCCTTCGACGGCGTGAAGGTCACCAAACCCGACGGCACGTTCTACTGCTTCCCGGATTTCAGCGCCTACAACCACGACTCGCAAAAACTGGCACATTTCCTGCTCGAAAAGGTGCGCGTCGTGACGGTGCCCGGCAAGGAGTTCGGCATGGAGGGTCACCTCCGGCTCAGCTTCTGCGGAACGATCAAGGAAGTGACCGAGGGGATCGAACGCATGAAGTGGGCGCTGGACCCCAACTCTCCCAATGAACTCTACCTGGCCGAACGCAAGCTTGTGAGGGATTGGCTATGAACATCTACCTCGACGTCCAATCACCAGCGGTCCGGGAGGCCGGGGCCAATGCCAGCATGTACGGGCTCCAGAACCATGGGCTCTCGAATCTGCGGCGCGTCTACTGGAACCTGCCGACACCGGCCTTGTACGAGGAAATCGTCCACAGGTCCGAGGGCAGGGTCGCGCACCTCGGCCCGATCGTGGTCGACACCGGCAAACACACCGCCCGCGCCGCCGCCGACAAGTTCGTCGTGCGCGAGCAGACCACCGAGGAGAGGGTGTGGTGGGGCCAGTACAACCGACCCTTCAACCCCGAGAATTTCAGCATCCTGCACACGCGCCTGCAGGGCTATCTGCAGGGCCGCGACGTATTCGTGCAGGACCTGTTCGCCGGCGCCGACCCGGATCACCGGCTGCCGATCCGGGTCATCACCCAGAAGGCCTGGCACAGCCTCTTCGCCCGAAACATGTTCATGAAGCCGGCGACCAACGACGCGATGAAGAGGCACGTCCCGGAATTCACCGTCATCGCGGTCCCGTCGTTCCTGGCCTCGCCGCTGATCGACAGCACCCGGACCGACACCTTCATCATCATCAACTTCCGGGAGAAGCTTGCGCTCATCGGCGGTTCAAGCTACGGGGGCGAAATCAAGAAGACCATCTTCACGGTCCTCAACTTCCTCTTGCCGCTCGACGGCGTGCTCTCGATGCACTGCTCCGCCAATGTGGGCAAGGACGGCGACGCGGCCATATTCTTCGGCTTGTCTGGGACCGGCAAAACGACGCTCTCGGCCGACCCGGCCCGCAGGCTCATCGGCGACGACGAGCACGGCTGGGGCGACAACGGGATCTTCAATTTCGAGGACGGGTGCTACGCCAAGGTCATCCGGCTGTCGCCTGATGCCGAACCGCAGATCTACGCGTGCACCCGGCGCTTCGGGACCGTGCTCGAAAACGTCGTCTTCGACCCCGTCTGCCGCATCCTAGACCTGAACGACGACGGCATCACCGAGAACACGCGCGCCGCCTATCCGCTCGAATACATCGACAACTACCTCCCCGAGAAAATGGCCGGCCACCCGCGCAACGTCATCTTCCTCACCTGCGACGCGTCGGGGGTCATGCCGCCGATCTCGAAGCTCACGCCCGACCAAGCGATCTACCATTTCATCTCGGGCTACACCAGCAAGATCGCAGGCACCGAGATCGGGCTGGGCATCGAGCCCGAGATCACTTTCAGCACCTGTTTCGGCGGGCCTTTCATGGTGCACCACCCCTACGCGTACGCCGAGCTCCTCAAGCGACGAATCGTCAGTCACGGGGCCGCCTGCTGGCTGGTCAACACCGGCTGGACCGGAGGCTCTTTCGGGATCGGCCGGCGCATAAGCATTCAGTACACCCGACGGCTACTGGACGCCGCATTGAGCGGGTCGCTGCTCAATGCCGAGTTCCACAGGGACCCGGTCTTCGGCTTCGAGGTGCCCAAGTCCTGTGAAGGCGTTCCCAGCGAGATCCTCGACCCGGCCAACACCTGGCCGAGCCGGGAGGAATACTTCCGGAAATACGACGGCCTCGCGGCGCGCTTTATCGAGAACTTCAAGCTGTTTTCCTCGCAGTGCCCGCCCCACGTCGTGGAAGCCGGCCCCAAGCGGCTCTCGACGGTCCAGGTCAGGCCCTGAAATTCGCCGCACCGGTCCCGCCGAGGCGGGACCGGTGCCGGTTGTTCCTCATGACCCTGTTCATCGGCACCGATATCGGGGGGACCAAGATCTCGGTCGTGCTGGGCGACGAGCAGGCCACCGTTCTCGCCCGGCATCGATTCCCCACCGCCCAAAAGCCCAGCCCGTACGACGCCATCGACGAGATCGCCGCGGCAGCGGCGCGCCTGCTCCACGAAATCGGCCGGGCCCCGCACGACGTCGCCCGCATCGGAATCAGCTGCGGGGGGCCACTGGACAGCCGGCGAGGGCTCGTCCTGTCGCCACCGAACCTCCCGGGGTGGGACAACGTCCCGATCTGCCGCATCCTAGGCGAGAAACTCGGGAGGCCCACGCAGCTCGAAAACGACGCCAACGCCGCCGCCCTCGCCGAGTGGCACTTCGGGGCGGGTCGCGGCACATCCAACATGGTCTTCCTGACCTGCAGCACCGGGATGGGGGGAGGCCTGATCCTGGACGGCCGCCTCTACCGCGGCAAGCAGGATCTCGCGGGCGAGGTCGGGCACATGCGCCTGACCGACGACGGCCCCGAGGGGTACGCCAAGAAGGGATCGTTCGAGGCGTGGGCAAGCGGCACGGGGATCGCCCTGCAGGCCGGAAAACCTGCCGACGAGGTCGGCCGCGCCGCGCTCGCCGGCGACCCCGAGGCGATCGCCCTGGTGCGACGGGCAGGCACGATGCTCGGACGCGGCATCGCGCTCCTGTGCGACGCCCTCAACCCCGAACTAGTCGTCTGCGGCACCCTGGCGGTGCGACTCGGGGACCTCTACCTCGACCCAGCTCGGCAGGTCGTCGCCCGCGAAGCGCTCGCCCCCTGTCCCATCGTCCCTTCCGCACTCGGCGAGGAGTTTGGTAACAAGGCCGCCCTGGCTGTCGCCCTGGGAGTGGGAGGGGGTGCCCCGACCGGTAGTGTCTGGAACCCCGCCGGTTGTGCAAGTTCCGGGTGCTGACCGTCGAGCTCGAAGCACTCAAGAAGATAGACATGCAACGGCGGCCGTCCCGCCCGCCCCGCTGACCGCGCCGTTCGCAGTGCGCCGCCGGTCCGCGATTTGCTAGAATGCCGCTCATGGATGCGGACGTTACCGTCGTAGGCGGGGGACTGGCCGGTGCGGAGGCCGCCTGGCAGATTGCCCGGCGGGGACTGCGCGTCCGCCTGCACGAAATGAGGCCCGGGAAACCTACCGAGGCCCACAAAACGGACAGCCTCGCCGAACTGGTCTGCAGCAACTCGCTGAAATCCGAGCTTCCCGGGTCGGCTCCCTTCCTGCTGAAGGAGGAACTGCGTCAACTCGGGAGCCTGTTGCTGGCCTGCGCGGAGCGGACGAGGGTGCCGGCAGGACACGCCCTGGCCGTGGATCGCGCGCAGTTCTCCCGCGCCGTGACGGAAGCGATCGAGCGAGAAAGACACATCGAGATCGTGCGGGGCGAAGTCACTGGCATCCCGGCAGGCGGTATCGTCATCGTGGCTTCGGGCCCGCTGACTTCGCTGCCGCTGTCGGAAGCGATCGCGCGCTTCGCGGGCACCGCAAGCCTGTACTTCTACGACGCTATTTCCCCCATCGTCGACGCGAACACCATCGACCGCACCGTGGTGTTTCCGGCCTCTAGATACGGCAAAGGGGGAGACGACTACCTGAACGCGCCGATGACGCAGGAGGAGTACTCCAGGTTCTACAAGGCACTTGTTGCCGCGGAATCCGTCCCGCTGCGCGAATTCGAAAAGGCCATGTACTTCGAAGGGTGCCTGCCACTGGAGGAACTGGCGCGGCGCGGCGTCGACACGCTGCGGTTCGGGCCCATGAAGCCCGTCGGCCTCACGGACCCGCGCACCGGCAGGCGTCCCTACGCCGCGGTCCAGCTGAGGATGGAGAACCTCATGGCCGATAGCTGCAACCTGGTCGGATTCCAGAACCACTTGCGCTTCCCGGAGCAGAGCCGCGTGTTCCGCCTCATCCCGGGGCTCGAGCATGCCGAGTTTCTCCGTTACGGCCAGATCCACCGCAACACCTACATCCAGGCACCAGCCCTGCTCGGACCCACGTTGCAGACAAAGCTGAAACCCGACCTGCTCTTTGCGGGCCAGATCTGCGGTGTCGAAGGGTACGTGGAGTCCATCGCCACGGGGCTGCTGGCCGGCATCAACGCCAGCCGGCTCGCCCGGGGGATTCCGACGTTGACGCCGCCACGCGAAACCGCGTGCGGCAGCCTGGTGCATTACATCGCGCACGCGGCCCCGGGCCATTTTCAGCCGGCAAACATCAGCTTCGGGTTGCTCCCCGACGCGGGACCAGAGCTGAAGAAGCGCATCCGCGACCGCAAGGCGCGCCATGAGTGGCAGGTGGCCCAGGCCCTCGATGTGCTGCGAAGATGGATAGAAACGTCCGGCTTAGTACACAGTCTCATAAGTACGCAGACGTATTTCTCAGCACAACAACACGGGCAATGAAAGACAATAGCCAAAACAGAACGCAGGTTCCGCGGATCCAACGGATTCACGCGGCCTGTCGCCAGGTCGATCCGTGGGGATCCGCGCGCATCCGCGTCCTGAAAATACGTTAGCGTATTTGTGAACATCAGTACTTAGGCGAAGCACAGACCGAAGCCACTGCGGGATAATGCGGAGTTGGGATGAGTGCCCCTCTTGGCGACTGGATCGGCGAGTTTCTGCAGCACCTGCAGCACGGGCAGAACGCGTCGCCCCACACCCTGCGCAACTACCGGTCCGACCTGCTGCAGTTCCTCGATTACCTGACCCATGCCCCTGACGGGACGCTCGAGGCCGGAGCCGGCGCTGTCCCAGGTCGACAACCTGACCATCAGGGAGTTCCTCGGCCGACTGTACGAACGAGGGAACCGGAAATCGTCGGTGGCTAGAAAACTGGCCGCCCTCCGGTCGTTCATGAAGTTCCTCTCCGCCCGCGGAGTGATCCCGGCAAATCCCGCCAAGGTAGTCGCCACCCCCCGGCTGGAAAAGCACCTTCCCGGCCACCTGGTGCTTGAAGCGGTGGTAGACCTCATCGAGGCGCCCGACACCTCGACAGCGCTCGGCCGGAGGGATCGTGCGATACTCGAAACTCTCTATGCAACCGGCGTGCGGGTGGCGGAACTCGTCGGGCTGGATTTGGGAGACATCGATCTGCAGGGCGGGGTTCTGCGAGTGCTCGGGAAGGGGCGCAAGGAGCGGATCGTGCCCTTCGGCAGCAAGGCCCGGGAGGCGCTCGAAACCTACTTCGTCGTGCGCCACGATTTCCTGCACGCCGGCAGCAGCGGCACGCAGGCGGAGGCCGTCTTCCTGAACGCCCATGGCGGGCGCCTTACGACCCGGAGCATCTGGAACATCATCGACCGTTACGTCGCCCATACCTCGCACAAGCTCAAGATTCACCCCCACACCCTCCGCCATACTTTCGCGACCCACATGCTCGACGCCGGGGCAGACCTCCGGGCCATCCAGGAACTGCTTGGACACGAGAGCCTCTCGACAACACAGAAATACACCCACGTCTCCACCGAACAGCTGATGCGCATCTACAGGTCGTGCCACCCCCGGGCACGCAAATGAAAGAGGACCCCCGCCGATATTGCACCGCAAGGCGGCAAAAAACCGTGGTCCTCGACCGGAGAAACGCATTCTGCTGTTCCGGTACAGCGATGGGGGCGTGGGGGTGGCCGACGCCCGGGGGCGGGCTCCAGGCGGGCGAGACCTTCGAGCAGGCGGGGGCCCGGGAGGCCGCCGAAGAACTGGGTTTCGCCGGGGTGGTGTTGACTCCCGCCTGGCGCCTCACCGCCGAATTCACGATGAGGGGCGTGACGGTCCGTCCGGTCGGGCGCTACTTCCTGGCGAGGGCATCGTCGCATGGTGGTTGGTGGCCGCTCGGGGAAATCCCCGGCGCAAACGAACCGGTTTACCCGCAGGATCTTCCCGACCGCGTCCTTGCGCTACACCCCTGACCCGTTCACCATGTAGAAATCAGGCCGCAGCTCGAGCGCGTGCGGGCCAATGGAGCACGCTATGGACGAGACGGTAATCCTTTCGGCGGTGCGGACGCCCATTGGGGCGTTCCTCGGGTCGCTATCTGCGCTGACGGCGCCGCAACTCGGCGCCATCGCGATACGTGAAGCCGTGAAGAGAGCCGGTATTCAGCCGGGCGATGCGGATGAGGTCATCCTCGGGTGCGTGCTTACCGCAGGCCTGGGCCAGGCCCCCGCCCGCCAGGCGGCGATCGCCGGGGGACTCCCCCACTCCGTCCCGTGCACGACCGTAAACAAGGTCTGCGGGTCCGGGATGAAGGCCGTGATGCTCGGGGCACAGGGGATCCGTGCCGGAGACGCGCGCATCGTCGTCGCCGGGGGCATGGAATCGATGAGCAACGCGCCCTACGCACTCGACCGCGCGCGCTCCGGCTACCGGATAGGCAACGGCACCCTGATCGACACCATGGTCCACGACGGTCTGTGGGACCCGTACCACAACGTGCACATGGGCAACTGCGGAGACCTGTGCGCCCGCGAGTCGGGCTATACGCGCGAGCAACTCGACGAGTACGCGGCGGAAAGCTACAGCAGGGCAAGGGCGGCGCAGCGGTTCGGGCGGTTTCGCGACGAGATCGTTCCGGTCGAGGTGCCGCAGCGCAAAGGGGACCCGGTGGTCGTCTCCGAGGACGAGGAACCCGGGAAGGGGAACCCGGAAAGGCTCGCCACCCTGCGCGCCGCCTTCGGCAGGGACGGGGTCACGACGGCCGGGAATGCCAGTTCGATCGACGACGGCGCAGCCGCGCTGGTGCTGGCTTCGCGGGCGGAGGCCCAAGCGCGGGACCTGAAGCCGCTTGGGAAGATCCTGGCCTACTCGAGGCACGCGCACGAGCCGCGGTGGTTCACTACCGCGCCGGCGTATGCGATTGAGAAACTGCTGGCGGCCGCGCAGCTGTCGATCCCGGACATCGATCTGTTCGAGGTCAACGAGGCCTTTTCGGTGGTGCCACTGTATGTCGCCGACAAGCTCGGCATCCCGCGAGACAAGCTGAACGTGAACGGCGGCGCCGTCGCCCTGGGGCACCCTATCGGGATGACCGGGGCGAGGCTGGTCCTGACCGCCCTGCACGAACTCAGGCGCCGGGGCGGAAAGTACGCCGTCGCCAGCCCCTGTATCGGCGGGGGCGAGGCTACCGCCATCCTGCTCGAAGCCCTCTATGGATAGCGGCCAACACCCGATGTGTCCAACGGTTGATCTGCCCGATCCAAACAGGATACAAGTGGGTCCGGGCTTCAGCCCGGACGCTGTTTGCGGTCGCTATAACGTGCGCCCGTCGGCACATAGGTCAGATCAAAAGACGTCCGGGCTGAAGCCCGGACGCACTTGTTTTACGGGCAGGCCGGGCGGTTCAATCGCCTCTTCAGCCCGGACGCTGTTTGCGGCTGCTATACCGTGCGCCCGTCGCCACATAGATCAGATCAAAAGCTGAAGCCCGGACCTTGATTCTATATCCGGCTGCGCAGTCTGGCGAGCCGCGCCGCCGCGGCTTCGAGGGTAGCTTTCGACTTGCAGAAGGCGAAGCGCACGAGCGTCGCACCGTCTGCCGGGTCGCGGTAGAAGGCGCTCGCCGGGATGCAGGCAACCCCGATTTCACTGGTCAGGTAACGGCAGAAAGCCACGTCGTCCGCAAATCCGAGCCCGGCAATGTCGATCAGGACGAAGTACGCCCCGGCCGGGCGAACCGGCGCCAGCCCTGCCGTGCTCAGCGCATCCAGGAGATACGCCCTCCTGGTTTCATAGGCGGAGGTGAGCTCGGCATAATAATCGTCGGGTACGGACAGGGCGGCGGCCGCCGCCTCCTGCAGGGGGGCGGCGCCGGCAAACACGATGAACTGGTGGCCCCGGAAGACGGCCTCGATCAAGTCCTGACGGGCCATGGCCCAACCCACCTTCCAACCGGTGACGCTGAAGGTCTTCCCGAGGCTCGAAATCGTGACGGTGCGCGCGGCCATGCCGGGGATCGAGGCCAGCGGGAGGTGGCGCCGCCCGTCGAAGACGATGTGCTCGTAGACTTCGTCGGTCACGGCGACGACGTCGTGCTTACAGCAGAGGGCGGCGATGAGGTCGAGTTCGTCGCGGCTGTACACCTTCCCGGTCGGGTTGTGCGGGGTGTTGAGGAGGAGCAACCGCGTCTTTCCGGTGAACAGCCGCCCCAGGACTTCCGGTTCTATCGACCATGCCGGCGGCCGCATCGTGTAAGGGCGCGCCACGCCGCCAGCCATCTCGATGGCCGGGACGTAGGAATCGTAGGACGGCTCGAACACGACAACTTCGTCACCCGGATCGACGAGGCCGAGAATCGTCGCGAACAGCGCCTCCGTCGCCCCGTGGGTTACCAGGACCTCCGTGGCGGGGTCGAACTCCAGCCCGTAGTGCCTGCGCATCTTGGCCGCGAGGGCATCGCGCAGGGCTGGGCGGCCGTTGCTCGGGGCATATTGGTTGATGTCGTTCCGGAGCGCGGCGGCCGCGGCGTCTTTGAGAAACGCGGGACACGGGAAGTCGGGGAAACCCTGGCCGAGGTTGACGGCTCCGTGCGTGATGGCGAGCCTCGTCATTTCGGTGAAGATCGACGGCCCGATGCCGGCCATGCGACGCGCCATGCGGCTCATGGGATGCCTGTCGTCAGTGCGCCGGGCCGAGCAGCACGGCGTTGATGAACAGCAGTTCCGTCGCTTCCGCGAATCCCCGATAGTTCGGGTCCTCGGCGAACGCGATGACGTGTCCCCGGCCAAGCGGCTGGTCCATCAGAAACGCCTTCTGGGCGAGCAGGTCCTGCACCTCGGCCCAGACCAGACCGCCCGACACCAACTTGTCGCGCTTGGCGTAGACCCCGACGTTGCGCCCCTTGTCGAGCTTGAGTGGCGTGAAGACGCGCTCGCCGTCCACGATCGCCTGGATCTCGCCGTCGGTGCCGGCCGAGAGCCAGTGTTCGGTGTCCAGGACCACCTTGACGATCGCGCCCGGGGTGGAGTCGGGCCGCTCGCGTTCGGGCTGGATCGCCTTCTCCAGCTCGAACGGCTTGGGGGGCGCGTCGCTCTTTTTCGGCTCCTTGTCCTTGTCGGAGGGCTCGACGTCAGGCCGGCCGTCCCGCAATTCGGTGCGGGTCTCGAGCAGGCCGACGCTCTCCTGGGCGGCCCACCGTGACGCCTCGCCCAGACAGATCATTGTGCCGCCCGCCCGCACCCAGTCCTTGAAGCGGCGGAGGGTGTCGCCGGACAGCACGCTCGAGTAATTGCCCGCGGGCAGCACTACCACGTCGTAACGCCGCAGGTCGATTCTCCCGAGCGAGGACATTCGCACGGCGGTCGCCGGCTGTCCCCAGCGCCGCTCGAGCGCGTAGCGCGCCCAGCCGGCCGAGGTGCTTTGCGTTGGACGGTCCCAAGCCAGCAGTACCCTCGGCGCCTTGAGCGGAACCACCTCGTTGCTCCCGAGCGAAATACCGGCGTCGACGAAGGAGGAGTCGATCGGTACCAGCTCGGCACCATGGGCGGCGGCGATCGCCCCGAGTTGCGCGGCGAGATCCTCGGGATTATCGGCGTTGCGTATGATGGCCGCGCCGGTTTCGTACTTGCGCCCGGCCAGCGTGAAAGGCTGGTCGGCGCTCCGGACCCGGATGCCCTTCTGCAGGGCCGCGACGGTGGCTTCGGCGGCACCCGATCCCCAGGGCATCACGTACCCGACTTTCGCCGGAGGGGCTTGCGGGTTCCCGACACCTTCCTGCTGCGCGGTCACCGGCGTGGAGCGCACCCGAGTTGGGCGCTGGGCGAACACCACATCGACGTCGTAGACTTCCGGCAGGCTCCAGGCCGTCAAGTCGTAAAACTGGTCGGGGAGGCGTTTCTTGCGGCGTCTCTCCTGTTCCTTGATGAAGGCCTCCGGCTGCGGGACGTGGCGCTCCATCAGGTTGCGGAGCAGGCGGCTCGAAGGCTGGGCGAGCGGGACGATGTAGGTGCCGGCCGGCAGGGTGGCCTCGGCGGCACGCACCGGTTCTTCGGCCTTGCGCACCTCGAACCCCTGGGTGACCAGGAGCTGCACGAGCCGGCGGGTCCGGGCAGGATCCTGCCCGGGCGGGATGAGGTAGTCCCCGGCCGTGCCGTGTTCGTCGTCCTGGACTGCGCTGCGGCGGTAGTCGGCGAAATCGCGCAGGATCTGTTCCCGGTTGCGTGCGGCGGTTTCCAGCGTCGCCATGGCGGCCGTGAAGTGATGCGACACCGCCTCGCGGTAGGTGAGGATCGAATCGTCGGGTCTGCGGTAGAGCAATCCCCGGGTCGAGGCCTCCTCGTAAGTCATCCCGATGGCACCCTGGTATATCGGCCAGGATTCGCCATATCCCGGATAGAACGAGTCAAAAACCTCGCGCGTGAAGTAGGAGAAGCCGCGGTCGTCGAATTTCCTGGCGTTCTCCTTCCCGAACACCTGGAACCATTGCGCCTGCTGGCGCGTGATGAGCGGGTTGAGGGGATCGGCCGGGGGCGCGAAATAATAACTCGACTCCCCCCCCATCTCATGCAAATCCACGACCACCTGGGGATAGTATTCGAGATAAAGGCGCGTCCGCCCCCTGGTCTCCGGCTGGGTCTGGGCAAACCAGTCGCGGTTCATGTCGAACAGGTAGTGGTTGGATCGCCCGCCGGGCCACGGCTCGTCGTGCTCGGCGGCCCCGGGCTCGGCGTCCGGACTGGCGGATCGGCCGAGCATCGTGTCCACGACGAACCGCGACCGGCCGTCAGGGTTCTGCAACGGGTCGATCAGAACCAGCGCGTTCTGCAGGATGGCGTCGACCGCCGGGTCACCCTGCGCCGCGAGCAGGTGGTAGGCCTCGGCCAGCGCCGCTTCCGACGAAGATATCTCGTTGCCGTGCACCGCGTGGATCAGCCAGACCACGACGGGGAGCCCCTTGATGAGCTGCGCCGCTTCTGCCGCCGGCAGCGAGCGCGGGTCCGCGAGTCGTCGTAAGCCGCTCTTGACCTGGTCGAGGCCGGCAATCCGCTCGGGCGCCCCGACGACGAGCACGTGCAGCGGTCGGTTCTCCCAGCTGCGCGCATACTCGATCAGCCGCGCGCGATCGGGGGCGGCGGCCGCGAGGACCTTGAGATAGGCCGCGATCTCCTCGGGGGTGGTGATCTCATCGCCGAAGTCGTGCCCGACGGTCTGTTTGAGCGTCGGGATCTTCGCATCGTAACGGGCATCCGGCGCCAGCACCTGTGCAAGCACGGCAAGAAGAAAGGCAAGCTTCATACGGGATCTCCTGGGTCCACAGAGCATGCCATGGAACCGGCCGATTTGCAAAACACCCGACCTGTTGGATTCCGTGCTTTTCCGCGTCCTTCCGTGGCCAGCTCTTTGAAACCGGGGCCCACGCTCTGCGCCAGAATGCGTGCAAGGTGCAGCGCCGACCCTGCACGCGTCCAACGACTATCTCCACCGGAGTCGATCTGATAGATTTACGGCATGCTCGATGGGGTCATTGTTGGGGCGGGGATTTCGGGGCTGGCCGTCGCCCACTGGCTGGGCCTGCACGAACGTCCGGGAGGATGGGAACTGTGGGAGTCCTCCGGGCGGGTGGGCGGAACCATAGGGACCGAGCGCGTCGAGGGATACTCGTTTGACTTGGGGCCAAACGGCTTCTTGGACCGCGAGCCGCTGACCCTGCGACTGGTCCGTGAGGCGGGGCTCGATTCGCTCCTGGAAAGGGCGAACGACCGGAGCGAAAAAAGGTTCATCGTCAAGCGGGGCCGTCTGCACCCGGTGCCTTTCTCGCCTATCGCAATGCTGCGCAGCGGGCTCCTCGGCCCCCTGGGGAAACTACGCATCTGCGCCGAACCGCTCGTCCCGCCGCGGCGCGACGACCTGGACGAGTCGGTGTTCGACTTCGCAGCACGGCGCATTGGCCGTGCTGCGGCCGAGACCTTCGTGGACCCTATGGTCTCGGGTGTCTTCGGCGGGGTTGCGCGCCAGCTCTCCCTCCCGGCGTGCTTCCCGACAATGCGCGACATGGAACTCCGCTATGGGGGCCTCGTCCGTGCCATGCTGGCGAAGCGGAGCGAAAAGAAGGCGGCGGGCGGCGGGCGGCCGCCGAAGTCCGGCGGGCCGGCAGGTCCCGGGGGCCGACTGACGTCGTTCTCCGGGGGGCTGGACGTGCTCACAGACCGGCTCTGCCGCAACCTTCGTCTTTCGGTCCGAACGAATTCGCAGGCGACCGCCGTCGGTCGCGCAGGAGACGCTTGGGTCGTGCAGCGAAGATCCGGGGATGCCGTCAAGGCGAGGCACGTAGTCCTCGCCTGCCCGGCGTTCGTCTCGGCGCAGCTCCTGGCAGCTTTCAACCGCGACTTGGCCGAGGCGTTGAATTCGATCCCCTACGCCCCGATCGCGGTGGTCGCCACCGGACACCGCCGCACCGACGTCGCGCACCCGCTGGACGGTTTCGGCTTCCTCATCCCGCGCGGCGAAGGGCTGCGCACCCTCGGCTCGATCTGGACCTCCTCGATATTCCAGGATCGGTCCCCCGGGGGACACGTGCAGTTCCGGACCATGCTCGGAGGGGCCGGGGACTCGGCAATCATGGGGCTTTCGGACGACGACCTGTGGCACACGATCCGGACGGAACTCGGCCCGCTCATCGGCATAAGAGGCGAGCCGGTGATCCGCCGGGTTTACCGGTGGGAACGCGGCATACCCCAGTTCACCCTGGGACACCGCGAACGTCGCGGACGGATCGAGCAGCTGACGGCGCACCACCCCGGCCTGCACGTGGTCGGCAACGCCTTTTACGGGGTCGGCCTGAACGACTGCGTTAAGATGGCATGGAGGGTCGCGTCCAGCATCGGAGCGCGGCCCTGAACGAGGTCTGGGCCCCTTGCGGCTCGACGGTGCGGCTTATGCGTCCTGGGCTTTCGCCGCCGCCTTTTCACAAATCATCCCGTCGATCTGGGCCTCGGATTCCAGCCAGTCCTGCAGGTCGTACCCGCCGGCGAATCCACGTTGCTCGGCGCGGTAGTAGGCGGCTTCGGAAATGAGACGGTGGCGCTCCTCGGCGGAGACGCCCCCAGCGACAGCGGGATTCTCAAAACTATCGGGTTCCTTCATGACGGCTTCCTCCGGCGCGCGATCTGGATCGAGAGGGCTGGAACCCTGTGGCAAATCGCCCCGCACTTCCCGAATCCCTCCGCGAGCCCGAATCGGGTAAAGCGCGAACGATGCACTACGCTGCAATGTGGCCTTTCGCCCGGATGAAGTCAAACAGATTTCGCCTCACGGGTGGTTTGGATCATAATTGTAAATCCTGGTCTTCCGACGGAGGCATATTGCGCATTTTCAGATCGCTTCGGTTTGTCGTGATCCTGCTCCCCCTATTCGCCGATCCGACTTCGTTCGCCCAGGGAGCCGCCGATGAACCCGGGAATTTTCTGAAGAAGCACGCGGGATTCACATCGTCCGAGTTCGGCACCCTCGAGCGCGGCCAGCCGGTATCCAAAATCCTGGATTCCAGGAGCGGGACCGAGGTTTCGCCCCTGGGAGTGGGGCGCGTGGCAGTTCCCCTGGACTTTTTCCTCGAAAGGTACCGCGATATCGCGGCCTTCAAGAAAGCTCCGGAGGTGCTTCAGATCGCGAAATTTCACACGCCGCCGGTCCCCGCGGACCTGGACGGCCTCACGCTGGAGCGCTCGGAAATCGACGCGCTCAAGAAGTGCAGGGTGGGCGACTGCGGGCTCAAGATGTCCGCCGAGATGATCGAGAGGCTCCAGAAAGACGTCAATTGGGGAGCCAAGGACTATGAGGTCCAGGCGAACCGCGTCTATCGCCAGGAGCTGCTGGACTACGTCAAGGGGTACCTGGCCGGCGGCAACGCACGGCTCGTCGTGTATCAAGACAAGAAGCGGCCCGCCCCGCTGGCCGACGAGTGTGCCTCGATCATCAGACGCCTCGCCGTACCTGGCGGAGTACGTGCCGGCTTTCCGCGCGCACCTGCTGGCGTTCCCCAGGCCCGGACTGGCCGATTCGGAGGATTTCCTCTACTGGTCCAAGGAACGCTTCGGCTACAAACCAGTGGTCAGCATCACTCACGTCACCATCCAGCGGCTGAGGCGCGAGGGGGGGCACGGCGCGGCCGTCATTGCCTCCAAGCAGATCTACGCCAGCCACTACTTCGCGGCCTCGCTGGGACTCTCGGCCTTTGTGGAAACCGGGGCGCCGGCGGGTGCGTACCTGGTTTACCTGAACCGTTCGCGCTCTGATCTGCTGCAAGGGATGTTCAGCGGCGTGATCCGCTTTTTCCTGCGTCGGCGGGTCCTGGACGGCCTTGACAAGTACCAGCGGCTCACCAAGGAAAAACTCGAGCGCGACTACCGGGCGACGCGCCAGGTTGGGGAACGCCGAACCGCAGGTCCCCCAGGCGGGTTCCGGCAGCCCGGGCAGTGTTCGATCTGAATGCGGTGGCGGCGGCTGAGTTCCACGGTGCGGTCGAGGCCGCATGCCGCGCGTGGACGCAGGGCTACAGTTCGAAAGGACTTCGGCTGCTGACGGCCGACAGCTCTGCGCGGCCGAGTCACGCCTGATCCCTACGATCCGGCTTCAGCCTCGTCAGCGGCGTGTTTTCCCTATCCCTCCGCGACGGCTCAATTTGCACTTGCCTTATTCTTCGGCCCCACGCGGAACTCGTAGCGGTGGAGGTGGCGGGTGTGGAACTGAAACGCCTGATAGAGGGGTTGTGCGCCGTAGCGCACGTCGGGGTGTAGTGGAAGCTCCACGATTCGTTGTCGAGCAGTACCGGGATCGTCGTTCCGGCAGGGGTGTCGGGGGCAAGCCGGATCAGGCTGGTCCTCTCGCGAGCGCCGGTCCACTCGCGCTGCTTGTCCTCCTGGATATCCCCGATCTCCTCGAGCCAGCGCAAGTCGCTGTAGACCTTGCACCTGTGCCAGGTGTTCTTGTCGAACGGGTCCATGCCCTGCGCGATCTTCACCCACACGGTTGCCTCCTCGCCGGGTTCGAGCACGCCGTTGCCGTTGCCCTTGCCCTCGGTGACGGTGCGATCGACGATCGCAGCCTCCGCCCTGGTTGCCCGCCTGCCGGAACACCTTGAAGGTGCCGGTGCGGCCGTCGAGGACCTCGACGGCCAGCGGCGCCGGCACGATCTCGGGCACGACCAGTACGTCCAGGTCCGCCGCAGTCTCGTACCACCCGTCGTAGGTGAATTTCAGCCGCAGGCGCGCCGGGGCGAAGTAGCCGGCGCCCGCCGTGAAACGCACGGCCATCTGTCTCGACATAGTCCGCAGCCTCCCCCGACCCGATCTTGGGCGATCGACACGCTTCCGCGCAGCGATTTTCACGGTGGGATAGGCGCTGCTCAGCTCGACCGTGACATCGGTCATCGGCTCGCCGCGCGGGTTGTAGATCACGGACCGGAAGCTCGACGTCCGTCCGCGGGGGCAACACGCAGCGGTCTCCGGAAGTCATCGGGAGAAGCACGGGCGGGTGCGCCCCGGTCCCCGGCCCCACGAAGCTGATCTGGTGCCCCGTGCCGTCGACCGACACCGTGATGCGCCCTTCGGCATCGGCGTGGTTTCGACGCGCTCCGTTTGCCCGGTGGCCAGGCCGTGGTCGAGCACCGTGTAGCGCGCACCCGGCGCGATAGAGCGGCGCGGTGCGATCGTGATCCTGCGGCGCCGCGACCGGTGGGCCGTCCGGCGCCCAGCGCCGGGTCGTCACCCGCAGCCCCCACTGCGACACGTCGGTCAGATAGGTGAAGCCGGGATCCGATCCCGGGAGCCTCGACGCGGTATCCCCACGACCACAAACGAGGCGTACGGGTTGGCGTATGAGAAGAACTCGGGGACATTGTCCAGGTCCGGTTTCGCAAACGCGCGCTTGTGGAAGTCGAAGGTCTCGGCGATCGAGGTCGCCCAGTGCCTGTGGTATTCGTCCATGCGGTATTCGAAGTCGACCTCCGTCGCTCGCGCGTACGCCTCGCGCGTCTCCTCGTGGTACTGGCTGATGTAGTCGCCGCTCGCCCGGATCAGCCGTATCATCGAGTGGGTGTGGGCGGTGACGTGGTCTTTCGGCCGCCAGAGCACGCGACGCCCTGTTTCGCCGACGTAGAATTCCGGCCCAGGGTTGAAGGCGGAGGCGCTGCCGATCAGCTGCGGGAACCGCGCGCTCAGGTACAGGCTCATGAAGCCGCCCATGCTCAACCCGGAGGTGGCGCGATGCCGCCGGTCGGTCAGAGTCCGGTAGGATCGAGTCGATGTGCGCAACTAGTTCCTGGAAATAGAGGCCGAAATCCATGTCGCCCCCTTTGAGGAAGACGTCCCACGGCGCTCCGCCGTAAAAGCCCGGTGTAGTCCGTTGCGACATAGCCGTCCACGCTGACTATGATCACGTCGTTGTTCGCGACGTAGTCCGCCATCTTCGGAATCGTGTCGGTGCCGTTGTCGTATCGCTCGAGCGTGTATCGGTCGCTGTGCCCGTGGAAGTAGTAGATCACGGGATAGGCCTTTCCGCTGGTTTCGTAGCCGGGAGGGAGCAGGATCCGGTAATTGCGCAGCTCTCCGAACGTCTTTGGAAAAGTGCGTGCGGTCTTGAAAGCCCTGGAAACCGATGCAGCAGGAGGGCAGGAGCACCAACCAGATTGCGATCCGGACGAGCCTGCGTAGGGGAATGGGCCATGATGCTTTTCTCCTGAACGTATGAGGCGATCGCTTGGACGCCAGATACTAGCACAGACCCGCGGCACTTGCGCCGGGGGGCGGCCGGGCGTGGGATCTCATTCCCGTAGCGAAAACGGCAGTCTTCGGATAGCCTTCTCCTAATCCATCGTGGAGGGTTCCGTGAAAAGTCACTTCTGGTCGCATTAGCCGCAGTCATAACGCTTCTCGCAAGCATCCCGGCGCAGGCCCAGGTGTCGGTGCGAGAGGAAAAAATCGTCATGCCGACCTGGGAGATCGGGCCCGCCGGAGGTGCACTCGCTCTCCCCGAACCCGAGAGGGCCGATCTACCCGTACACCCTCAACGAAGTCCTGACCGACAAGAAGGTCGACAAGGAATACAACGGGGTTGTGCTCGAAAACGAGTACATCAGGGTCCTCGTGCTGCCCGAAATCGGCGGGCAGGCTTGCACGGCGCTCTGGACAAGACCAACGACTACGTCTGGCTCTACTGGCAGAAGACCGTCAAGCCGGGGCTGATCAGCATGACCGGCGCGTGGATCTCGGGAGGCATCGAGTGGAACTTTCCCGCACGGCCACCGGCCCTCGGGCTTCATGCCCGTCGACCACCGGATCGTGCAGAACGCCGACGGCAGCGGCACCGTCTGGGTGGGCGAGACCGAACCGGTGTACCGGATGCGCTGGCTGGTGGGGATCACGATCTTCCCGGGCCGGAGCTACCTGCGCTGCGACTACGTCTTCATCAACCCGACCGAATCACAAGCAGCCCTTCCAGTACTGGTCCACCGCCGCCACCCACGCCAACGAGTGGGCACAGGCGCAGTATCCCGGGGACATGGTGACCGGCCACGGCAAGCACGAATTCTGGAACTGGCCCGTCCACAACGGCGTCGACCTCACCTGGTGGAAGAACTCGCCGAACGCCAGCAGCTACTTCGCCTTCAACAATCCCTCGGACTGGTTCGGCACCTACGACCACAAGGCCCAGGGAGGCATGGTGCACGTGGCCGATCACAACGTGCTCCCCGGGCAAGAAACTCTGGACGTGGGGCTCGGGGCCGTCGGGACGCATCTGGGAAGACATACTCACCGGAGGGGGGCGGCGCCTATTTCGAGCCCCAGGCGGGCGTCTGGAGCGACAACCAGCCGGACTACCACTGGATGTGGCCGCACGAGGTGAAGACGGCGCACGACTACTGGTACCCCGTGCGCGACACTCGCGGATATCACAACGCCAACGAGGATTTCGCCGTCAACACCGAACTGCAGAACGGGAAGGCATTCGTCGCCGTCTACTCCACCGCGGTCGCGAAGTACCAGAAGATCGTACTGAAGAATGCAACAGTCCGGAGCCGTGCTGGTGGAGAAGACGGCCACCATCGCGCCCGACAAGCCGTTCACCGCGGAGGTGCGCGTCGCAGGCCGACGTGTCCGTCTACGACCTGCACCTGGCGGTTTACGGTCCCGACGGCAAACTCCGGATCGAACTGCAGCAGCAACCGGCCAGGAAAGTCGAACTGCCGCCCGGCCAGAAGGATCCAGGCGACCCCGAAGAAGATGACGCAGGACGAGCTGTACCGATTCCGGCGAGTGGCTCACAAGTTCGTCGCGACAGAAGAGGCGTGCCGTATTACCGGGAGGCCCTCCGGAAGAACCCGTCCGACTCGCGGGTGAACACCGAATGGGCTTCCTCGCCCTCAAGCAGGGGAAATGGACCGAGGCGCTGAAGTACCTCGACACCGCCCTGCAGCACGACTCGGACAATTCGCGCATCTACTTTGGGAAGGGCCTCGCGTACGCCGGGCTCTCGCCGGTACGACCAGGCGTCCGTCAACTTCTTCCGTGCGACCTACACCTACGACTATTTCGCTCCGGCGTACCTGAACCTGGCGAAGCTCAGCCTGAGGGCCGGGGACTACCAGGGCGCGCTCGATCCGCGCGGCGAAGCCGAGAACCAGAACGGCAAGTTCGCCGATATCCAGGCACTTGAAGGCGGCGGCATACCGCCACCTGGGCGACAACGCGAGCGTGCAGCGGCCGCGGCAGACCGTGCCCTGCAGCTCGATCCCATGCACTTCATGGGCGGGTACGAGAAGCTCTGGCGCAGAACGGCGGCGCGGGTGTCGCCTCGGCCTGGGAAGCCACCTGGAAGTCGTCATGCGCGACGCCGGCAGAACTACCTCGAGCTCGCTTCGTCGTACGCCGAGGCGGGGCTGTACAAGGAAGCCGACACTGTCCTGGCCGCGTTCGCCGCCGGCAAGGACGACGCCGCGCTGTACCCGATGGTCAACTACATGCGCGGCTATTTCAGGAGCGTGCAGGGGGACTGCGAAATCGGCGGCCGAGTTCTATGCCGCGGGCCACGCGTGGACCCGCGGCCTGGACAAACCCGCACCGGCTCGAGGAGAAGAGCGGCGCTCGAGGCGGCACTCGCGCAGAATCCGACGGACTCGAACGCGCACCTGTTCCTGGGAAACCTGCTTTATGCCATGGGCCAGCGGGAGCAGGGCTTCGCGCACTGGAAGAAAGCCGTCGAGACCAACGACAGGCTCTCTCTCGCCTGGCGCAACGTCGCGTACGCGGAAAATCAGCTGAACAAGAACCTGAAGGCATCGCTGCAGGCGTACCGGAAGACGATGGAAATCGCGCCGGACGATGCCCGCGCGCTTCTCGAGATGGACGAGGTCGCGGAACGGGCGAAAGCTGGCGTCTTCCGAACGGCTGGCCTACCTCAAACAGCACGCGGCGGCAATCGAGATCCGCGACGACCTCGTCGCACGCGCGATCGACCTGCAGCTGGAGATCGGAGGCGCGGAGAATCTGAAGGCCGCCTACGATACGCTGAAATCGCGGCACTTCCACAGCTGGGAGGGGGGCTACGGAATCCACGACGCCTGGGTCGAAGTGAACCAGAAACTCGGGGATGCCGCCTTCAAGGCAAAGAACTACGCCGCGGCCCTCGAACGCTACAGGGAGGCGTGCCTCTACCCGGGTAACCTCGAGGTCGCCGCACGCACGCCCGATTTCCGGGCGCACGTGAACTGGAATCTCGCCAAGGTCAGTCTCGCGCTGGGCAACCGCCAGGATACCGACCGCTACCTGAAGAGCATCCTAGCGGAGAAGTACAGCACGCCGCACATCGGCGCGTATTACCAGGCGCTCGCGCAAAAGGCCCTGAGGAATGACGCGGCGGCAACGGCCCTGCTGGACGCGCTCGAGAAAAAAGCCCGCGAATACACGTCGGGCAAATTCGAGTACCGCGGCATCCCCGAAATCATCGGCAACGTGCTGCTGTCCCTGGTCCTGGCCGAGCGCGGCGACAAGCCCAACTCCGAAGCGGCCCGCAAGAAGGCTCTGGCAAAGACCCGCGCGCCCTCCGCCAGGCCATCCGGGAAGCCCAACTCTCTTTCGCCTCCGCCCATCAATAGGGGACCAGGACGAGTGGAAGTGTATTATAAAAAAGAATACTTAAATGAATTTATGCTCCCGAAAACCCCTTAAATCAAATTTTTGGGGCTGTTTTTTCGAATTAAGCAGCCTGGAATCCGATTTATAGGGGCAAAAACAGGCCCAAAAATCCGATTTAAGGAGCTTTAGGATCGACAGGTAAATATTGACTTCATGGAGGTTATCGTGGTCCGTCCCCTATTGGCTTTGCTTTTGATGGCATCGATGGGGTGGGGGCAGCAGGTTTACCAGGAGAAGCGGGTGCCGGCGACGGATTTTGCAGTGATGTCGTGGGGGCCCGCATCGGCCGATCCCCAGCAGTTGCAGTGGATGAAAGATGTCGGGCTCAACATCGCCGGGTTCGGGAAGGTCGCCGACCTGCCCTCCTTCGAGCAGGCGGGACTCCAGGTGTTCGTCTCGGACCGCCGCGTCAACGGCTACGATTTTGACAAGCCGCTGGATGAGGCCCTGGTCCGGAAGAACCTGCAGTCGCTCGCGGCTGAGGTCGGCAAGAGCCCTTCGGTACTCGGGTTCATGCTGCAGGACGAGCCGCACGCACGCGCCATGCCGAGCCTGGGACTCGTGGCGAGAGTCATCCAGGAACTCATGCCGGGCAAATTGCCTTACGTGAACCTCTTCCCCGTCCGCGTCTCCCCGGAGCGCATGGGGACCACCACTTACGACGCGTACGTCCGAATGCTGGTCGACACCATCCACCAGCCCTTTCTCAGCTACGACAACTACTCCCTGATAAAGGGGGAGATGCTCGACTGGTTCTACGTGAACCTGGAAGTTGTGCGCCGGCTCTCGGTGCAGACGGGCGTGCCGCTGTGGAACTGCGTCCTGTCGAACGCCCATTTCAACTACATGGAAAACACCGACGCCACCTATAATCTCCAGGCCTACGCCACCATGGCCCACGGCGGCCGCGGCATCCAATACTTCAGCTACTTCACCTGGTCCAACGGGAACTATCGTCTCGGCCCCATCGACCAGTTCGGAAACAAGACTCCGTCGTGGGACATGATGCGCCGGGTAAACAACCAGATTCACGCGTTGGCCCCGACACTGAAGAAGCTGAAGAGCACGGGCGTGTATCACTACCCTGACGTGCCGCAGGAGTGCAGACCCCTGAGCGAAAGCAAACTCGTTCAGTCGGTCGACATGACGCAGCGGTACGTCGTGCCGCCCGTCCAGGGACGCTTCCTGATTGGCGAGCTGGTCGACGACGCCGGCCGCCCGTACCTGATGCTCGTCAACAAGGACCTGAACAATTCGTTCCAGTACAAAATCAACCTGAAGAAGGGAACGAAGCTGGTCCACGTCTCGCAGTATTCCGGACGCGAGGAGCCTTTCGGCCGCGAGATGGATTGGGTGGCCCCCGGCGCCGGCCACCTGTTCCGCGTCGAATAAGCCCGGAAAGCTCGGCCGGGAACTGACTGGCCTTCATTCCGTGGCCCCAACGCCACCGGCATCTCGGAGGGATATCCTCTGCCCGTGACTTGGGACGTCCAGAAGGGTGAAAACGTCCTCTGGAAAACCCCAATCCCCGGCCTCCTCATCCGCACACAGAACAGCCTGCTCGCCATCGCCTCCCGCAAGTGACGCGTGTGTGCGGGCTGACACGTCGTGTCAGCCCGCACACGTCCGACTCTGCCTCGCCTGGCCCAAACTCTTTGTTTTTATCAACATAAGTTGTGGCAGGCCATTTGCGGTATCGCTGGTGTAGTGCATTGGAGACCAGCGATGCGAATCCCGGGAACCCAAACCAGAGCAACAGCCCTCGCCTCGGTGATCCTGATGACGGCCGCGGCAGTCGCAGCCGAGGACCGGATCCGGAAAACCAAACCCACGGGTTCTGCAGGCCCCGGGACCGCTTGCCGGACGATCGTGGTGAGCATTCCCGACCGGAAACTCGCGATTCTCGAAGGCGACAGGGTGCTCGGAGTCTTCGATACCGCCGTGGGCAAACCGGCCAGCCCGAGCCCTTCGGGCACATTCACGATCGTGAACCGGCTCACCCACCCGACCTATTACAGGCCGGGCAAGGTGGTCGAACCCGGAGACGGCAATCCGCTGGGAACCCGATGGATCGGACTCAGCCTGCCGGGGTACGGCATCCACGGCACCAACAGCACCCGTTCGATCGGCCGCGCCGCGTCACACGGTTGCATCCGGATGCGGAACCGGGAGGTCGAAGAACTGTTCGAGCTCGTGCGGGTGGGCGATGTCGTCGAACTGCACGCCACGACGGACGAGCGCCTGCACCGCATCTTCGGGCCGGGGCCCGCGCCCGTGTCTGAAACCGCCCAACTGCATGCCCCGGCTTCCGCAAGAGCAACAGTCCAGTAGGGAGGACTCAAACCGTGGAAGGTCTGCTCTCTTTCGCGGTCGTCGGCACGGCCATGGCGACATGCGCCGGGTTCGGCGCCCTGGTCGCCTGGCTGAGCCTTGAAGGAGTGTTCCACCTGATCAACAAATCGCAGGTCCGGCGCGAGCCGGCAAGGAGAAGGTGACTATGATGGTCCCGATGGACGGGAAATCCCCCTCACGAATGATGTCCTGCGCAATAATCCGATGAACATCGCAATGCCCGGATCGTCGGAAGACCCCGACAAGTGAGCGGGCTCCCGGCGGCAGGCCGCCGGAGCCGTCCGATGTCGCACGACGCTTCCGGCAGGCACAGCGTGGGCCTGGGAAGAAGGCGGGTATGGATTTACCCGCGGCGGTGGTGAGATGATAGGCAGCCGTGAGTCCTCGATGGCAGGCTTTTTTCCTCGCCGGGTTCATCTTGCTCGCCGACGCGGCCGGGCAACCGCAGACTTCCGGGGATGCCCTGCCGGAGTTGGCGGATAAGGTGGTCGGCCTGCTGGGACCGGTCCGCGAGGCCGAAGTGTCCCTCCGCAATCTGACATCCGCGCCGGCTGCGGGAATTCGGCCGGCGCGGGCTGCGTTCGAGCGTGAGCTGAAACGCGCGGGCCTGATCCTGACGGGATCAGCGGCGACCCGGGTGCTGGTCACGATATCGGAAAGCCTGGATTCGCGGATCTGGACCGCCGAGATCCTGCGGTCGGACAGGCGCGATGTGGTCATGGTCTCCCGAAAACGACCGCCGGCCGCGGATCAGGCAGGATCGAGCCTGCCGGCAGAGATCAGGCGCCGTCTCGTCCTCGAGCAGAGCGATCCGATACTCGACGTGGCGATGGCCGGCGACGACCTCCTCGTGCTGAGCCCGACTTCGCTTTCGGTTTCCCGCCGTTCCAGTCAAGGCTGGGAAACAAAACAGGAAGTTCCCCTGCCGGAGTCGTACGCCCAGTCCCGCGATCTGCGTGGCCGGCTGGTCCCGAGGCAGGGTGGTTTCACCGCCTATCTGCCCGGCCTGACTTGCGACGCGGGGATGGATCCGACCCTGCACGCCAGTTGCGGCGCGGGAGAACCAGATTGGCCCTTGGGCCTCGGGAACGTTAAGCTCGCACCGGGACGCAATTTCTTCACCCGCGGGACCCTGCCGCCCTTCTTCTCCCTGGCCGCGGTCCAGGCGGAGGATGCCCGCTGGATCTGCGCGGGGGTGGACGGGCGTGTGCGCGTCCTGGACGGGGACCTTCAGCAGATCGGGTCATTGGACGGCTTCGGCAGCGATGTCGCGGCGCTTTCGAATCCGTGCGGTCCCGGGGCTGCGCTGATCGCGTCCCTTCCGCCGTCCGCGCCGGGACGGTGCGCCCTCCGCGCGTTCGAGGTCTCCAGCGGCCAGGCGGTGCCATTGAGCCCGGCACTCGAACTGCCCGGCACGCTGACCGCCCTGTGGCCTTCGGAATCCAGCGCTGCCGTCGTCGCAGTAACCCGCAACACCCGGAATGGCAACCATGCGGCATATCAGCTGTTTCTTTCTTGCGGCCGTTAGCCTCGCGATTCTGCTGCGCGCGCAGACAACGACTCGTCCGAGATACGGCGGCGTCCTGCGGGTGGAGACGGCGTTTCCCATCCGAGCCCTCGATCCAGCCGCCGGACCGGACGACTGCCCGCCGTGCTCCCGGCTGACCGGCCTCGTGTTCGATCGCCTGGTTCAATTGGATGAAACCGGGGTCGTGAAGCCCGCGCTGGCAGTCTCCTGGCGTCACGACCTGACTGGAGAGCGCTGGCATTTCCGGTTGAGGCCCTGGGTGAAATTCCACGATGGCTCCCCCCTCACAGCCGCTTCAGCAGCCGCGGCCTTGAATGCGATCTCCAGGGGTTTGCGGTTCAGCTCATCCGTGGACGGCGAACTCGTAGTCGAGGCCCCTCCTTCAACCCGTGTCGACCTGGAGCTGGCCGAGCCGCCCAATTACGTCTTCGTCCGCGGTGCCGACAAGACGTTCTCAGGAACAGGGGCGTACCGCGTGGTGCCTGCTCAGGCGCCGCGGCGGGTTCACCTCCAGGCGAACGAAGAGCATTGGGCGGGGAGGCCGTTTCTAGATTCCATAACGGTTGAGACGGGGCGGCCGTGGCGCGAGCAACTCCTGGACCTGGAACTCGGCCGGGCGGATGTCGTCGACCTCCTCCCGGCCGATGAGCGCCGCGTGTCGGAACGCGGGGGGATCGTGTGGACTTCCGGGCCGTCCGTCCTGCTCGCCCTGCGTCTCGACACTACCCGACCGGCCCTCGAGAGGGCGGCGCTGAGGGAAGCGCTCGCCCTCTCGATCGATCGCGACGCCATCTACCGCGTCCTGCTGCAGAAACACGGGGAACCCGCCGGAGCGCTTCTGCCGCAATGGCTCAGCGGCTATGCGTTCCTGTTCCCCTCGGCCTATGCTCCGGCCCGCGCCCGGCAACTGCTCGCCCCGGGGAACGCCTCTCAGCCGCTTGCCTTGACGGTTGATCCCGCGGACGGCCTCGCGAGACTGGTGGCCGACCGAATCGCCGTCAATGCGCGCGAGGTCGGCCTCACGCTGCGGGTGACCGCGGGAGGATCCGGGACGGCAGACATCGAGATGGTGCGCATCCCGATAACCTCGTCCCGCCCGGCGGCGGCGCTCGGTGCCATCGCCGCGGCATTGAGGCTGTCCTTCACGCCGGTCGATACCCCGCCGGGGCTGTACGAGCAGGAACGGACCCTCCTGGCGGATTTCCGGGTCGTCCCACTCTTCCACGTACCCGTAATCAGCGCGTCCGCCGCCAGGGTCAGGACTTGGGCGACGCCCGGTGTGGGCCGGCTCGGCGAGTGGCATTTCGAAGACGTGTGGCTGGATCAGGGGGCCCAGTGAACTTCCGCAAGCGCCTGCTCCTCATGATCGTACTGGTGGTCTTCGCCGCTGTCGGGCTCGTCACCTGGACGGTCTCGTCTTCGACGACGCGTGTTTTTGAATCGCTGGAAGAGCAGCGCCTGGCCGCCCTGGTGGCGCAGTTTGACCGCGAGTACGCGCGGTTCGGCGAAGAGGTGGTGCAACGCCTGGAGAGGGTGGCCGCCACCGATCAGGTTCTGCGGCTCGCCGTCGAGTTGGATCGCGCGGAACTCAACCTGGCCGAGCATGTCGACGACGCGGCAGCCCTCGCCCGCAGTCACGGACTCGACTTCCTCGAATTCGCGGGTTCCGACGGAACGATAATCTCGTCCGCGCAGTGGCCGGCGCGTTTCGGTTACCGTGCGGCATGGCTTCCGGATCCCCGCGCCCCCGGGGCATTCCTGAGGCGCGAGGAAATGGCGGACCGCACGGAAATCGCCCTCGTGGCCGTCCGTGAGGTGGGCACGGGGGGGAAAAGGCTCCTCGTCTCGGGAGGGCAGCGTCTCGACAGCCGCTTCCTTCGTTCACTCCTCCTGCCGACCGGGACCCGTGCCCTGCTCTATGCGAATCTGCGTCAGGAGTTTTCGCCGGCCCTGCTCGTGGACGCTTCCGGTTCCGCCGCGGAGGCGGGCAAACTGCAGCGCGCTATCCAGCAAGCTCTTCGGACCAACGCGGAACGCAGCACCACCGTCCGTTGGGAGTCTGGACCGGAAACCATCCAGGCGATTCCGCTGAACGGCGGCGCAGGCGAGCCGCTCGGAGTGCTGCTGTTTGGCAGTTCACGGGCCGAACTCGCGGCCCTGGTCCGCCGGATCCGCCTCGCCGGTTATCTCATCGGGGGCGCCGGCGTACTGTTCGGGATCGCGCTGAGCTACTGGGTCGCCGCCCGCATCACGAGGCCGCTGGGACTGCTGGCTGCCGCAGCCCGCAAGGTCGCCGGCGGGAGCTGGGATACCCGCGTGGAGATCCCTTCCACGGACGAAATCGGCCAGCTCGCCGGCGCATTCAACGCCATGACCGCCCAGCTTCGCGATCAGAGGGACCGGCTGGTCCAGGCGGAGAGGGTTGCCGCGTGGCGCGAACTGGCGCGCCGCCTCGCGCACGAGCTGAAGAACCCGCTTTTTCCCCTCCAGATCACGGTGGAGAACCTCCAGCGGAGCCGGAAGCTCCCCGACGCGCAGTTCGAAGACGTGTTCCGCGAATCGACGGGCATGCTTCTCGCGGAATTGGGGAAGCTGAAAACCATCATCGCGCGGTTCAGCGACTTCGCCAGGATGCCGCGGCCCCAGCTGGAACCGGTCGACCTGAATGGCCTCGTCGCCGACACCCTCCGGCTTTTCGAGGCACAACTGCGCACGGCCGGCCGGCCGGCGATCGAAACGGAAACCTCTTGCGACCCTGGGCTCGGGCCGATTCCCGCCGACGCCGAGCAGATGGGAAGGGCGCTGCAGAACCTGATCCTCAATGCCGTCGACGCGATGCCGGACGGGGGCAAACTCGCGATCCGGACACGGAAAACCAACGACAGCGTCGTGCTCGAGGTGTCCGATTCGGGGGAAGGCCTGACCCGGGAGGAAACAGAGCGTCTTTTTACCCCGTATTACACGACCAAGCAGCACGGGAGCGGTCTGGGGCTGGCCATCGTGCAATCGGTGGTCAGCGACCACCACGGCAAGATTTCGGTCGAAAGCGAACGCGGTCGAGGCACCACATTCAGGATAGAATTGAACAGGGCCTGACATGAACCATGTTCTGATTGTCGACGACGACGCGAGTACCCTGGCCTCGCTGGCACGGGCGTTCCGCCTCGCCGGGTACGAGGCGACGGTGTGCGACAGCGCCGTACGCGCGGTCGAACTGATCGGAGCCGGCCATTTCGACATCATGCTGTCGGATGTGGTCATGCCGGGGAAGGACGGCATCGCCCTGCTGGAAGACCTCAGGAAGCTGGGGGTGGCGATGCCCGTCATCATGATCTCCGGGCAGGCGACGCTCGAGATGGCCGTCCGGGCGACGCGTCTGGGGGCGGCGGACTTCCTCGAGAAGCCCCTGTCCACCGACAAGCTCCTGCTCACCGTCGAGACGGCATTGCGGTTGCGGCAGCTGGAGGAGGAAAACCGGCAGCTGAGACAGCGCGTGGGCCGTCACGAAATCGTGGGCACGAGCGTGGCGATGATGCGCGTCATGGCGCAGGTCGAACGCGTGGCGGCGAGCGAGTCCCGTGTCGCCATTCTCGGCGAGACAGGCACCGGGAAGGAGCTGGTCGCGCGCGCCCTCCACGATCGCAGCCCACGCCGCACCAAACCGTTCGTCAGCCTCAACTGCGCCGCGGTGCCCGCGGACCTGATCGAATCCGAGCTGTTCGGCCATGAAAAGGGATCTTTCACCGGAGCCGTGGAGCGGCACCTGGGGAAGTTCGAGCAGGCCCACGGCGGCACCCTTTTCCTCGACGAGGTCGGCGACATGAGCCCCGTGATGCAGGCGAAGCTGCTGCGGGTGCTGGAAGATGGCGAGGTCGAGCGCATCGGGGGCGGCACCCCCGTGGCGGTGAATGTTCGCGTGCTCGTCGCGACGCACCGCGATCTCGAAGAGCTCGTCGGGGAGGGGAGATTCCGCGCGGATCTGTTTCACCGGATCTTCGTATTCCCCCTCCGGCTCCCGCCTCTGCGGTCGCACTTGGACGACATCCCGCTGCTCGTCGACCACTTCGCGCGCCAGGTGGCGACCCGGAACGGCTGGAAACCGCGACTCTTCACCGAAGACGCCATAGAGCGATTGAAGCGATACCGCTGGCCGGGAAATGTGCGCGAACTGCACAACGTGGTGGAACGCCTGATGCTGCTCTGCGAGTCCCAGGTGGATGCCGATGCGGTCGAGCTTGCGCTACCCCCGGAAACCGACGCCGCGTCACGGATCCCTGCCGGGGACACGCTCGCTCGCCGGATGGAGGCATTCGAGCGCGCCACGATCTTGTCGGAGCTGAGGCGGCATGGGTATGGGATGACCGACACGGCGCGGGCCCTCGGCCTGGAGCGCAGCCACCTGTACAAGAAATGCCAGCATCTGGGGATCGACCTCCGCGCACTCAGGGGCAGGGCAGCGGACAACCCGGCATCGTAGCGTTCTGGAGTGCGGCGGCTCGACGCCGCCGATGCACCGCACTCCAGATCTGTGTGGTACGATGCGCAGAACCGAAACTATATGATTGAAGCGCTGCGGACAAATCCCGCCCTCTTGAAGCTCGACCTTTACTGCAAGGGTCTGAAAATCGATCCTTCGTGTCTGATCGAGCAGGACGGCGGCCGCAAGGTCCTCCGCACGCGTGCAGGGCTGGGAAGCGGGCTGGAGCTCATTCTTCCCGGCGGGCTGTGGACCAACGCGCCCGTGACCGAGCATTTCGTCGCGCGCTCCCCCTACACCATCCACCGGGTCGAGGGCCGCTACGTCGTGCGCTGGAACGACCAGGACGTAACGCCGGTGACGCTTTCGCCGCGCCCCGGGTGGTACGAAGGAACCACCACGACCGGCAAGTGCATGACCCGGATCGGCACGCTGCAGGGGACCTATCTGGCGGTCTATCCCGCGAAAGTCTGCGAGTACTGGACGGCCAAGCCCAACCGGGTCAACTGCAAGTTCTGCTCCGTGGGCCTCAACCTGGGGGTTGACGACGCCGACGACAAGTCGGTCGCGGAGGTCATGGAGGTCGTGCGGGCGGCCCGCGCGGAGTCGGGCATCACCTACATCGATTTCAACACGGGGCACTACGAGGGGGACACCTACCTGGACGTCCTCGAACCGTACATCCTCCGGATCAAGCGGGAGACTAACCTCCTCGTCGGCATCCAGACCCCGCCGCACCGCGATCTAAGGCGTTTCGACCACATGCGCGACCTCGGGGTCAACCGAGTCTCGTTCTGCTTTGAAATCTTCGACCCGAAGATCTTCGCGGAGATCTGCCCCGGCAAAGACCGCGAGTACGGGCACGAACACTACCTGGAAGCGGTGCGCTACTGCGCGACGCTGGGCAAGCGTGGCCCGCGCACCGAGCCGTGGGTGACGAACGGGGAGATCATCGTCGGGCTGGAACCCCCGGAATCGTCGATCCGGGCGATCGATTGGATCACCTCCGTCGGTGCCATCCCAACAGTATGCGTGTTCCGCCCCCTGGCAGGCACCGACATGCAGGACGAGAACCCGCCCCGCACCGAAGACATGATCCCGGTGTTCCGCCGCCTGTACGAGGCATGCATGGACCGCGGACTCCCCATAGGTTGCGCGCCCAACATCCTCGTCAGCCTCGTGCTCCTTCCCGAAGAGTGCCGCTACTTCAGCCCGCGACGTTACCCGCTCGGCACCCTCAAGCTCAAGGCCATCTCCGCTCTCCTGAAATATCGGCTCGGCCGGCACAATTAGGCGCACGTTCTTTTTCTGCCTCGGCCGTGCGCGTCTGTGTTAAAGGTAGTTCACCTCGCAGGCCTCATGAAAGACGCAACGGAGGGCATGATGCGGAACCGGAAAACCCAACAGACAGCATTCGCGGGGGTGGTCGTTCTTCTTGCGCTCGCCGGCTTGGCGGCGCAGGCGCAGGTCCGCGTCTGGGAAGAACCGCTCACGCTCCCGACGTACAAGGTCGGCGCGGCCGACAAGAATCCGATCTTCTATACCGGCCGGGTTTACCAAGGCGCAAAGGGTCCCATCTATCCCTACCCGTTGCTCGACAAGCTCACCGAGACCCGCGAAGACCAGACTTACCGGGCGTTGTATCTCGAAAACAGCTATCTCAAGATGAGTGTGCTCCCCGAGATCGGCGGCCGCATTTTCACGGCCCAGGACAAGAGCAACGGCTACGACTTCTTCTATCGACAGCACGTGATCAAGCCCGCCCTCATCGGGATGCTCGGAGCCTGGATCTCCGGCGGCGTCGAGTGGAACATCCCGCACCACCACCGCGCGACCAGCTTCATGCCGGTAGACTACGCGCTCGTGGAGAACGCCGACGGCAGCAGGACCGTCTGGGTCGGCGAGACCGAGTTGCGTCACCGGATGAGGTGGGCCGTCGGGCTGACGCTCTACCCGGGGAAGTCTTACATCGAAACGACGGTCAGGCTTTTCAACCGCACCCCCCTTGCCCACTCGGTCCTCTACTGGGCCAACCCGGCAGTCCACGCCAATCCCGACTACCAGATCCTCTTCCCCCCGTCGACCGAGTTCGCGACCTACCATGCGAAGAACCAGTTCATCCGCTGGCCCGTGTCGGATTCGGTCTTCAATAATGTCGATTATACGGGCGGCGTGGACTTGAGCTGGTGGAAGAACCACCCGTCGCCGATGTCCTTTTTCGCCTGGAATTACGAAGACGACTTCCACGTCGGCTACGATCACGGCAAAAAGGCGGGGGTCGTCAGCGTCGCCGACCACCACGTCATGCCGGGCAAGAAGCTGTGGGAATGGGGTAACGGCCCCGAAGGCCGCATGTGGGACCAGATCCTGACCGAAACCGACGGGCCGTATATCGAGCTGATGGTCGGCGCGTTCTCCGACAATCAGCCCGATTACAGCTGGTGCCTCCCCTACGAACTCAAGACCGTGAAGCACTACTGGTACCCGATCCGCGACATGGGCGGCGTCAAGAACGCGAACCGGGAAGCGGCCGTCAATCTCGAGACCGGCGCGGATCGCACCGTCCGGTTCGGGTTCAACACGACTTCCGAACTCAGCGACGCCCGCGTCCTGCTCAAGTCGGGCGACAGGATTCTGTTCGAGCAGCGCATCGGGATCGCGCCGGACAAACCATTCGTGCGTTCCGTGCCGCTGCCCGAAGGAGTCGGGCCGGAGAGCCTGCGGGCTTCGCTCGAGAACTCTTCCGGAGTCGAGCTCATCGGCTACGCCGCCGTTCAGAAGACGCGCTCGCCGATGCCGGAACCGGTTAAGCCCCCGCCGGCGCCGAAGGACATCAAGACCAACGAGGAGCTCTACCTCGCCGGGTTGCGGCTCGAGCAGTTCTACAGCCCTTATCAGGAGCCCTATCCTTACTACGAGGAGGCGCTCCGGCGCGATCCCGGCGACTACCGCGCCAACACAGCCCTCGGAATCCTCGACTGCAAGCGCGGCATGTTCAGGGAGGCGGAGGAAAAACTGCGCACCGCGATCCGCCGAGCCTCTCACGACTACACCACCCTGAGAGACGGCGAAGCCTACTACTACCTCGGCGTCGCGCTGCGTTCGCAGGGCCGGTACAAGGAAGCGCTCGACGCGTTTTTCAGGTCGACATGGAGTCAGAGCTGGAAGGCGGCCGGGTACCAAGCGGCGGCTGAACTAACCTGCCGCACCGGGGACCTGACCCGCGCCCTGGAACTCGCGGACCGCGCCGCCACAACGAACGGCGACAACACCCGTGCGCTCGTGCTCAAGGCCGCAATCTTGCGGCGCCTGGGCCACGCCGAACAGGGCCGCGAGATCGCGGCAAGAGTTCTCGCCCTCGACCCGCTCGATTTCTTCGCGGGGAACGAACTCTACCTCGCCGCCAGGTCCAAGCCGGAACTCGAAGTGCTGACGCAGCGGATGCGCGACGACAGCCAGTCGTACCTCGAACTCGCCCTGGATTACGGGAACGTCGGGTTCCTGGACGAAGCGATCGAGATCCTCAAACGCCGAGTCGACCTGAAAACGGGCGCCAGGCTCGACCCGATGCTCGTGTATCACCTCGCGGCCTTGCATGCCCAGCAGGGGAATACGGACAAGGCTGCCGATTACTTCAGTCAGGCCGCGCGGATGAATCCCGATTACTGCTTCCCCTCCCGGTTCGAGTCCATCGACGTCCTGCGCCGCGCGACGGCGGCCAACCCCGCGGACGCGCGCGCCCCGTATTATTTGGGCAATCTGCTCTACGACCTCCAGCCCGACAACGCCATCGCGGAATGGGAAAAGGCGCGGAAACTCGACCCCTCGTTCGCGGTCGTGCACCGCAACCTCAGTTTCGGTTACGCCGAGCACGAGGGGGACGCAGCGAAGGCCATCGCCAGCCTGGAGGAGGCGATCAAGCGCGACCCTTCAGATCCCCGCTATTTCATGGAGCTCGATCAGCTTTGTGAGGCCGCGGATGTCGTCGCAGCGAAGAGGCTCCAGGTGCTCGAGCGCAATCACGCCGTGGTCGCGCAACGCGACGACGCGCTCGCTCGGGAGCTGGCGCTTCAGATCCAGGTCGGCAGCTACGACCAGGCCCTGGAGATCCTGGGTAAGCACCACTTCCACATCTGGGAAGGGGCGCGCGGCGTGCACGATCTCTATGTCGATGCGCTGCTTGGCCGGGGCGAAAAGAACGCCCGTGCCGGCCGCCACGCGGAGGCGCTCAAGGACTATCAGGCCGCGCTCGAGTTCCCGTTCAACCTCGAGGTGGCTCCGCGGCCGGGGCAGGAGTTCCCGCGGATCCGCTACCTGATCGGGCTGGAACTGGTGGCGCTCGGCCGGGCGGCCGAGGCCCGTGCGTCGTTCGAGAAGGCGGCAGGGGTCACGGCCGACTGGTCCGAGAACACCTATTATCAGGCGCTGGCCCTGCGCAAGATGGGGCAGGAGGACATGGCCCGGACGTTGTTGGCCGACCTGCAGAAGAATGCCTCAGGCCGCGCGGGCGCGGTGCGTTCGCGGGCGGGTTCGAAGCGGCTGGCAGCGCGCCACGCGGAGCGCACCCGCGAAGCCCAGTCGCACTATGTGCAGGGGTTGGCCCTGCTCGGCCAGGGAAGTCCCGAGCAGGCTCGCGCCGAGTTTAGGAAGGCGGTCGATCTCGACATGAACCACACGGCAGCCGCAGCTCAGCTCGCCACGCCGTAGCGGCAGCGAAATCCCGGCATGAGGCTTCGGGGTGAGGTGCGGGACTCACCGAAAGGCTCCCGAGGGCCCGACAAACACCTTGTCCGCTCAGACGAGGTGTACGCCGCTGCGCTCGAGGTCGCGGCGGACCGTGTCGTCCGATGCCGGGTCGACCGGGCGGGTCAGTTCCCAAAACACGTGAACCCGGAACCCCGCAGCGGCGGCATCCTCGGCGCTCCACTTGACGCAGAAGTCGCGGGCCAGGCCGCACAGGTAGACCCCGGTTATCCCGCGTTCCATCAGGTAGCCCGCGAGCCCCGTCCCGGGCCTCTGCCCGGCCGGGTCCCAGTTGTTGCGGAAGCCGGAGTACGAGTCGACCCTGGGGTCGCTCCCCTTGCGGATCACGGCGGCGACCCGTTCCCAGGGCATGCCCGGCGCAAGCTGCGCACCGGCCGTGTTCTGGATGCAGTGGTCGGGCCACAGGGTCTGGTCGTGCCCGTAGAGCCGGAGGGTCTCGAAGGGCTTCCGGCCCGGGTGCGCTGTGGCGAACGAAATGTGCCCGCGCGGATGCCAGTCCTGCGTGGCGACCACGACACCGAAACGGTCCGCCGTCATCAGCGTCCGGACGCCGTCGAGGATCTCGTCCCCGCCCCCGACGGCCAGCGCGCCTCCGGGGAGAAAGTCCGGTTGGATATCCACCACCAGCAGTGCCGACCTCGACCTCTCGCTCATCGACGTTTCCGGACTCATCGGCTCTCCCGGGTTGCCGGCGGGGCGCCGTGCCGGCCGTGGTCCAGGGCCTCCACCGCGTTCACAATGCTGCGGGCCGCCTGCTCGATCTCCGACTCCGTCGTCATGCGTCCCGTCGACAGCCTCAGCGTGCCCATCGCCTGCGAGACGGGAACCTGCATCGCCTCCAGGACGTGAGACATCACCACGCGGTCGGAATGACAGGCGGCGCCGGCCGAACATGCCACGTCGTCCAGGCGCGCGAGCAGTCTGTTGGCTTCGATGCCGGGGAAGGAAATCGACAGGGTGTTGGGCAGCCGGAGCTGCGGGTGGCCGTTCAACTTGGCCCACGGGACTCGTGCGAGGATCAATTCCTGCAGCAGGTCCCTCATGGCTGCGAGTTGCGCCGCGTGCACGTGAAGTCCGCGCTCAACCACAGCGCAGGCCTGGCCGAGGCCGACGATCTCGAGCACGTTCTCCGTGCCAGCGCGCCGGTTGCCCTCGTGGGAAGCGCCGTGCATCTGGCGTTGCAGCTCGACACCGCGCCGGACGCAGAGCGCGCCCACGCCCTTGGGGGCGTAAAGCTTGTGTCCGGCGATGCTGAGCATGTCGAGGTCGGCGGCGGAAAAGCCGACGACGACCTTGCCCACGGCCTGTGCGGCGTCCGTGTGAAACACGATGCCCCGCTCCAGGGCGATCGCGGCGATTTCACCGATGGGCTCCAGGGTCCCGACCTCGTTGTTCGCCTGCATGACGGTGATCAGGATCGTCGAGGGCCGCAGCGCGTCGCTCACGGCCTGGGGGTTCAGCACCCCGAAACGGTCCACCGGCACGCAGGTCACCTCAAATCCGACCGTCTCGAGGTGCCGGCACACTTCGAGCACTGCGGGGTGTTCGATCGCGGAGGTCACGATGTGGTTGCCCCGGCGGCGGTGCGCCAGCGCATATCCTTTTATGGCCAGGTTGTTGGCCTCGGTGCCGCCGGAGGTGAAAATGACCTCGTCCGGCTGGCACCCCACCATCTCCGCAACCTGGGCGCGCGCCTTCGCAACCGCTTCCCGCGCCCGGAGCCCATACCAGTGGGCGCTGGACGGATTCCCGAAGGTCCCCTCCAGGAAGGGCATCATCGCGGCAGCGACTTCGGGGGCCAGCGGCGTGGTCGCGTTGTAGTCCAGGTAAACGGGCTTCATGGGGACAATTGTATAATGCGGGGAAGCAACCGGAAACCTCCAGAAAGACAGCCGGCATTATCGAGCCGTAGAGCACCCACCTCGAAGATCTCACGGCTCGGATCGGTTCGCCCGGGCCGGTATACTGGCGGCGGCGATCGCGGCGAGGAGTGCTGCGGCGATCAGCAGCGCGAACCCAAGGTCGTAGCTGCGAGTCACGTCGAAGATCCGGCCGACCAGCACGGGTGCGAACGCCTGCCCGATGGCATCCGTGGTCAGGATGATGCCCATAAGCCGTCCCAGCGACGCCACCCCAAAACACTGTGCCGTCGTCAGCGGGATGAGCATGTAATCGGCCCCCATCCCGAACCCGAACACGAACGCGAAAAGGTATACGACGTTCGGCACCCGGACATAGTACAGGAGCGGGATCGAGCAGCCCACCATGAGAAACGCCGCCAGCATCACGTACTTCTTCGGAAACCGGTCCGCGAGGTAACCCATGACCAGGCGTCCGACGATGCTCGAGACGAGCAGAAAGCTCGCGACGCGAGCGGCGCTTTCCGGGACGAAACCCTGGTCGCGGAGAAACAGCTGCAGGTGTTGTATCACGCCGCCCACTGCCCCGATGCTCAGGGCGCTGCCGAGCAGGATCATCCAGAAAGCGCGGGTCCTGAACGCATCGCGCAGTTTGACCGGAGACGCCTGCGGGTCAGGGCGAACGGAGGCGGGCGGTGCCGGTGCGCCGTCGGGTTGAAGCCCGAGGTCCGACGGACGGTTCTTCACCAGCACCAGGGTCACCGGTATGAGCACGGCCAGGATCCCGGCGCTCAACGCCAGCATCGCGGTCCGCCACCCGTAGTGGCGGATCAGGTACTGGGCGAGAACGGGAGCGACCGCGCCACCGACGCCGGCCCCGACGTAGGCGAGCCCCATCGCCCGTCCCCGCATCCGTCTGAACCACTGCGAGATCAGCACCTGGTTCGGGATCGGCCCCGCGACGACGTACCCGATCGTCTGCATGAAATAGAAAATGTAATACGACGACAGAGACTGCATGAAGGAGAAACCGAGGAAGGCGGCCCCGGCAGAGATCAAACCCGCCAGCAGAATGCGTTTCGTCCCGTACCGGTCGATCAGGAAGCCGGCCGACACGCCGAACACAGGCCCGACCAGCAGAAGGGAGTAAAAGAACCCGGCCGTGACCTGCGCGCGGCTCCAGCCGAAGGACTCGATGAGCGGAGGGTAGAAGACAGGGAAGCTGTAGTAGACGATGCCGACGATCACGAACAGGATCGTGAAGCTCGCCGCAGCGATGCGCCAGCCGTAGTACACGATTCTCCTTCTCGCGGGTCAGGGGCAATCCTAACGCACTCCGGCTGGTGTCGCCTTGAGATTCTTCGACCGCAGCGACCGGGCGGATCATGGATGTGCGGCGGGTACCCGCTTCAGATGCCAGCCAAGGAGGGACGCGGAAGTCACGGAAGCCGGCGGGTGGCACACAGAACCGGCTTTGCGCGCGCATGCCGGGGTGCGTGTGGGGTGCGGGGCCCGACGCCGCACTCAAAATGTCGGCCTGACGGACGATGCGCTTTTGGGGTAACATGCGTTGCCAACAGGCCTCTAACCAGGAGAAAGCCATGCCGAGCCTCGCGTTTGCCTTCCTTTCTCTGTTGCTCTGCTCCGCTGTCGCCGGAGCCGCCGACACCAGCGTCCGCGCCGTTTGGGCCGTCAACGACGGCGAACGCATTGAACGCGACGACCTCGCCAACAAGAACAAGGCCGGGAATTCGGCCTGGGACGGGCGAAGAATCAGGGTTTTCGCCGCCCGGAACGAACTCATCGCGTTCCAGGTCATCGTTGAAGCCGGCGACAAGGGCATCGACCGGCTCGGTGTGTCTCTCAACGAACTGGCGCGCCGCGGAGGCAACGGCCGTATCGCCTATGTCGCGCCCGCCAGCGATCCGACCCTGTACGCCGGCCGGCCCATCCAGCTTTTTTCTGTCAACTACATGAACATCACAACGCCGACCTCGGCCGACTGGATTTTCAAGGTCGGCAAACCCGGTGCCCCCGCAGACCCGACGGGGTGGAAACCGGTGCAGCTCGTCCCGGAGAACGCCAGGGCGGGCAAAGGGGGATTCCCGGTGAAAGTCGGGCCGCGCCAGAACCAGGCTTTCTGGATCGAGGTCTATACCAGGCGCGACCTCCCGGCCGGGTTCTACGACGGCAGCGTGCTGATCAAGGCCGACGGCCAGATCCGCAACGTTCCCGTCGAGCTCGAAGTGTTCGATTTCGCCCTGCCCGACACGAATAGCATGCACGCGATGGTGTACTACTCCGGCGGGCAGCTCGAGCTGTACCACGGCAGGAACCTGGACCCCCAATACCACCGGTTTGCCCACCGCAACCGGGTCGAACTGGTCCACGGTTACTCCGTCAATTCCGCCGGGGCCGCCATGGGCCGGCTCTCCGGGGCCGATTTCACCAAAGCCAACGGGTACGAGGGTCCCGGCGAGAACGTGGGCAACACCATCGTGCCCGCGTCCTTTTACGGCCCAGGGCGGGACTATGACGACCGGCAGAGTGCATGGGCGAAATCGGATGCGTGGATGACGTTTCTCCAGGGCAGTTTACCGAAAGCGATTACTTTCCTCTACATGCCCGACGAACCGGGCCGCGCGCAGTTCGCCTACATCCGCAAGCTCGCCGAGAACATCCACTCGAATCCCGGGCCCGGCAAAAAGCTGCCCGTGTTCGTGACACGACACTACACACCGGAACTCGAGGGTGCTATCGACATCTGGGACTCCGGTCCGGCGGGTTACGACATCGATCAGGCGCGCAAGGAGCGCGCGAAGGGGCGCGATTTCTGGATCTATAACGGCGGGCGCCCCGCCGGTGGCGCCATCACCAACGACGCACCCGCGACCGACGCGCGCGCCACCATCTGGGCCTGTTTCAAGCACGACATCAAGGTCTATTTCTATTGGCACGGCGTTCACTGGGAGCACAACTCCCAGAAACAGGGCGAACGCAAACAGAACGTGTGGGCCGACCCGATCACGTTCGACAACCGGGGCCAGCCGAGAAAACCCATCCCCGACCAGGGATTCGCCAACGGCGACGGCGTGCTCATGTACCCCGGGGAGGAGAAGGTCCACCCCGAAGAGGACCGTGGGATCGCCGGACCCTGCCCGACCATGCAGCTGGCCAACTTCCGCCGGGGCCTGCAGGACCACCAGTACCTGACGCTCGCCCGCAAGCTGGGCCTCAACGACCTGGTCGAGGAGACTCTGAAAGCGGTTGTTCCCCGCGTCTTCTCCGACGCCAAGGGGAGCGTGGGGTTCGCCGAGGACGGAAACGCCTACGAGACAGCCCGCCTGAAGCTTGCCCAGGCGATCGCGGCTCTTTCCGGGAGAGTGGGGCGTGGCGGCTCGCCGCCGCCCACCGTTCCTGGCCGCCCGGTGGGTTGATCGTGCGCGCCGGCTTGCCGGCCGCCCACGCGGTGAGTCGTCCGATTGAAAGGAGCACTGCATGAAGCCGATCCTCGCCGTGGTCCTGGCCGCGCTCAGCCTGGCCGCGGCGCCGCAGCAGGACGACCCGTTCCGCGTCAAACGAGCCCCCCTGCTGCCGCCCGGTCCGCAGATCACCTCTTACCTGCAGTACCAGGTAGACCAGGCATGGCGGCAGGACCAGCGGCGCGCCGCCGAATTCGCGGGCATCCGCACGGAAGCCGAGGATGCGTGCCGAGTTCAGGTCGAACGGCCGCACTCGACAGGAGGTGACACATGCGCGTCTGGTGCTGCGCGTTACCCCTCGCGATAATGATGCTGTGCCCGGCTGCGCCGCAGCGCCCGGAGTTTCCGCCCGATGTGCGGATGGCCCAGCTGGTCCAGGCAAATATCGTCGCGGTGCACGCGTACCAGGTATTGCTTGCCAGGCGGGCGGCGAAAGGGGACTCCGCCTGTTATTCCGCCGGATCCCTGTCCGATGCCGGACTGGAGGCGTTGGTCGCCCATCAAGCCGCGCTCCTCGCATCGGATCGCACCGCCCTCAAGGCGTGGACCAAGGGGCAGCCCTCGAAATTCGATCCGGCTGCGGATCTCGATCCCATACTCCAATCGCCGCTCCGGATCCCGGACACCGCGCCGGTCAACGTGTTCTCCGGCTACCTGCGCCAGCAGGTCGTCGCCCCCGCCGCGCACGTGCGCGCCATCGCCAACCTGTACCAGACTGTCCTGGAGGTCGACCGGGACGGGGATTTGCTCCAGGCGGAGTTTGACTTCTACATCGCTCTGGGGCTGCCCGTCTACCTGGGCCGGTTCCAGGTGGAGGGGACCGACGCGGCATTTCTGGCGGTCGGCCGGGAACTCGCACCCCTGACCTGCGCATCCCCGTTCGACACGGACGCTGCCGCCTGGCAAATCGCAGGGCGCAAGATCTGGAACTGGGCGGAAAAGAATCTTCACATCCGCGACGAGCGGGTTGTCGGGCTGGAGCTCCTGAAAGACCCGGAGTGTGCCCGTCTGCTCCCCGCCATCCGGGCGCTCCCGGCCCTCCGCATCGCTATCATCGGCCACTCTTTCACCATGGGGGCGCACTGGTCCTCGCCTTCGAGCTTTGTCCCGATCGTCTCGGCGATGGTGTCGCGCGAAAACCGTCGGGTCGTGTTCCGGCAGTATCAAGGCGGCGGATTGACGGCCTCGCGCGCGCAGCGGGACTTCTACAAAGAAGCGCTCGCGTGGAAACCGAACAAGGTCCTGCTGGTGGTTCTCACGCGGCGCGACGAGGACTACAGGGCCCTCAAGGAGATGGGGGAAGGTTTCGCGCAAGCCGGCGTCGAGTGCCTGGTCTTCGACAACATTCACGACCCGGAGGCGAGGGATCCCGAGGTTGTGGCGCGATTCAACGCCACGGCCCGGTCCGCGGGAATGACCATCATCGAAGTCGACCGGATCCTCTCGGCGGCCCCGGACCGCGCGGCGTTTGTCTGTCTGGACGGTATTCACATGACGGAGCCGTACCACCGGCTCATGGCAAAGGAATGGCTCGGGTTTCTCGCGGGAGCCCGCCCCGCAGGAGGTTCGCGATGAGAGTTACGTGCGGATTTCTGGTTCTTGCTGCCCTGGCAGCCGCGCCCGGCGGCGCGGGCGTGCCGGGTTACGGTCAGGACCTGCGGGTCGTGGTCGAGAACGGGGTCTCGGTCCGGATGCGGGACGGTACCACGCTCGTGGCCGACGTCTACCGGCCGGGCGAGCCCGGCAAATACCCGGTCCTGCTGCAGCGCACGCCCTACAACCGGCGCGATCCGGTGACCGGGACCCAGCTGGCGGCCGCCGGCTACGTCGTCATCTTTCAGGACACGCGCGGCCGCTTTGATTCGGGCGGTGAGTTCTATCCTTTCCGCGACGAAGCCAATGACGGGTTCGACACGGTCGAGTGGGCGGCGGCGCTGGACTACTGCAACGGGCAGGTCGGCATGTTCGGCGGCTCCTACGTCGGAGCTACCCAGATGCTGGCCGCCACGACCGCGCCCCCGCACCTGGCCGCCATCTTCCCCTACGTGACCGCCTCCGAGTACTACGACGGCTGGACCTACCAGAACGGCGCCTTCATGCAGTGGTTCGCCGGCTCGTGGACCTCCGGGCTCGCCGAGGACACCCTGCGCCGCCGCGCCGACTCTCTCTCCCGGCCCCGGGATTGGATCGACCGGCTCCCCGTGGAGGCCTACCGCATCATCGCACTCCCCGAGGTGGCCGAGCTGGCGCACTACCACAGGGACTGGATCGAACACGAGCGCGACGACGCCTACTGGCGGCAGTGGCGCGTCTCCGATCACTACGGCCGGATGACCGCAAAAGGGCTGCATGCGGGGGGGTGGCACGACCTGTTCCTGAAGGGATCGATCGCGAACTACCTCGGCATGCGGAAGGGCGCGGCGACCCAGGCCGCCCGCGACGGCCAGCGGCTGCTTGTCGGCCCGTGGGCCCACGCGGCCACGTCGCCCGAAGGAAAAATCGGCGACATCGTGTTCGGCCAGGACGCGGTCCTGGATATGAACAGGACCATGCTCGAGTGGTTCGATTACGCGTTGAAGGGATCGCAGAACGCCTACGCCTCGGGGGCCCCGGTGCGCCTGTTCATCATGGGCGAAAACGCGTGGCGCGACGAACAAGAGTTCCCGCCGGCCCGCACCCGCTACACCCGCTACTTCCTGCACTCGACGCGGGGCGCGAATTCACTGGCGGGCGACGGCGCCCTGTCCCCCGACGCCCCGCACACCGAGCGGGCCGACGTATTCGAGTACGATCCCGCTAATCCCGTACCGACCCTCGGAGGACGCCTTTGCTGCGGCCCGGGGATTCCCCCGGGACCCTTTGACCAGCGCCCCAACGAGGACCGCCGCGACGTGCTCGTCTTCTCGACGCCGCCCCTGACGCAGGAGGTCGAGGTCACCGGTTATGTCAGCCTAGATCTGTACGCCTCGACCACCGCGGTCGACACGGATTTCACGGCGCTCCTGGCCGACGTCGAGCCGAACGGTTACGCGCGCTTCCTCACCGACGGAATCGTCCGCGGGCGCTACCGCAACTCGACGGAAAAACCCGAACCACTGCAACCGGGCGAGATTCAAAAATACCGGGTCGACCTGTGGGCGACGGGCAACCTGTTCAAGGCCGGCCACCGGATCCGGCTCTATGTCTCGAGCAGCAATTTCCCGCGCTTCGACCGCAACCTGAACACCGGCGAGCCGATCCTCGGGGCGACTCGAATGGTCCGGGCGACCCAGACGATTTACCACGACGCCACGCACCCTTCGGCCCTGGTCTTGCCCGTTATCCCGCGCGCATCGCAGGGTGCGCGTGCACGCTGAGGTCCTCGCCTATGCGCCAAGCAGACGGTGCGCGGCCGCAGCTACCGGCATGCGCACCTGACGCAGATCGCCGAGTCGGCGATCCAGATGCGGCGCGACCTGGAGGAGCTCGGCGCGCGCCCCATCACGACCACAGGGTCTTCGCCCGGAACCTATAGAGGGCGCCGCATCCCGGCGCCCACCCTCAGAGGGTGAGGACGGCCGCGCCGCGGATCTTACCCGCCCGCAGGCGGCCGAGCGCCTCGTTGGCGTCGGCGAGGTCAAACGGTTCGATTTCGGTTCGCACGGGCACTTGCGGCGCAATCCGCAGCAGCTCGTCCCCGTCCTGCCTCGTGAGGTTCGCCACCGACCGGACGACGCGTTCCCCCCAGAGGATTTCGTAGGGAAACGAAGGGATGTCGCTCATGTGGATACCGGCGCACACGACAACTCCGCCTTTCCCGACCGCCCGCAGCGCCTCTGGGACGAGCGCCCCCACCGGTGCGAAGACGATGGCCGCATCCAGTTCCTCGGGGGGGAGGTCCGTCGACGGACCAACCCAGACTGCGCCGAGTCCCAGCGCGAACTGCTGACCTTCGACGTCGCCGGCCCTGGTGAAAGCAAACAGCCGCTTCCCCTGGTGCACAGCCACCTGCGCGATGATGTGGGCGGCGGCGCCGAAACCGTAAAGCCCGATCCGCTCCGCTTCGGCTCCGATCATCCGGTAGGAGCGGTAACCGATCATCCCGGCGCAAAGCAGCGGTGCCATCTCGGCGTCGCTCACATCCCCACCCAGAGCGAAACAGTAGCGCTGGTCGGCGACCGTGCAGACCGCGTAGCCGCCATCACGGGTGTAGCCGGTAAAGAGGGCCTTGTCGCACAGGTTCTCGCGGCCTCGCAGGCAGTGTCGGCACGCGCCACACGACCAGCCGAGCCAGGGTACGCCGACCCGGTCCCCTTCCCTGAAGCCGCGCACGCGCTCCCCGGTTCGCATCACCCGCCCCACAATTTCGTGCCCGGGCACGAGGGGGAGCTTGGGTCGCGACAACTCTCCATCGAGGATGTGCAGATCCGTCCGGCAGACACCGCACGCGCTGACCTTGATGAGGATTTCGCCGGGGCCGGGTTCCGGGACCGGCAGGTCCCTCTCCTGCAACGCGTGACCCGCGGCTTCCAACACCATCGCACGCATGTTATCCCCCACAAGCCCAGGCGTGGGTCCTTTCGGACCCGCGGCGTTGATGGGGCTACCGGTGCCCCAGGATCGATGATCTGCACTCCGGTCCCAAAGCTGGCTGCGGCCTTGGCGGCCCCGCTAATCACCCGCCACGAGCCAGTTCACCGCATTGCACCAGAACCGCGGATACTGCTCCCAGTACACGAAGTTGCAGCCCCAGTGCGGTGCAGGATCGGACGTGTACGCGAGCACGCGCCCGGCTCCGAACCGGCCGACGGCGATCATGGGGTCGTCGGTGCCCTCCCAGACCGCGACGACGTCGCAGCCCGCGCGCGGCGCGACAGTATTGTAGCCCAGGATGGGCGGCATCTGCGCCAGGTCGAGTCCCGCAAGCACAGGGTGGTCGCACAGAACGGCGCGGCCGCGCCAACCTTCAGTGCTTTCGCGCAGGTCCTCCCAGCGCAAGCATTCCACCGGCAGGATTTCGCGCAACTGGGTGCGTCCCCAGCCTCCCTTCCCAGCCTCCCCGTTGAAGCTCAGCCAGCCGCCGAGAAACATCATGTGCACACCCGACCGGAGCGCCTCGACCGTGAGCCGCACACGGTCCGGAAAAGTCAGCGGCACCTTGCCGAACTTGGTCCGGTCAAAGAAACTGGGAGCCAGCTGAAAATTCTTCGCCTCGACGTCGGAGAAGATGACGACGTCGTAGTCGGAAAGAATCTGCTCGTAGCGGCCCGGCGGCAGCCCATAGAATTCCCAGGTCGGCACGCTGGTTACGGTGTGGTCTCCTCCGGATTCGATCGCCTCCTTGAGCCATTTTCCGTAGTTGAAGATGTCCGTCCCCTTCCAGGCGTAGTTGAAGGGCGTTTCCGCAAACATCGGACCGAGCAACACCGCCCAGTCCCCGACATAGTAGACCTTAGCCATAAGTCCTCCCCTTGGGCCGAACATCCCATCATACTCTGGAGCCTGGCGGCTCGACCTGGACCTTTTGCGTAGGCCGGGGCTGCAGCGAGATTGGCCTGCGGATTGTGAAGAGTTGAATTTTGGAGGGGCAGAACAGGGGCGAGAACCTGCGGGTCTTCGAGGTGAGCCGTTGGGCCCACCTCGAAGACCGGGGACTGCTTAAGCTACGGCGCGCCTCAGGACGCGGTTGGTCATCGTGTAGAGTTCGTCGGGGGTGAAGGGCTTCGCCATGTAGTCGTTGGCGCCGCACTTGATGGCTTCCACGGCGGTGTCTATGGAGGCGTACCCGGTAACGATGACGACCTTGAGGCTGGGCTTGCGCTTCCTGATGTCCGCGACGAGCTCCAGGCCGTTGGCGTCCGGCAACCGCATATCCAGCAGCACGAGATCGTAGTTCCCGGCGGAGATGCGGGAGAGCGCCTCCTGGCCGGAGAAGGCTTCTTCCACCTTGAAAGCTTTGCGGGCAAGGGTCTTGCGGATGCTGTTGACGACGACGGCTTCGTCGTCGACCACCAACACCTTCGGGACGGCCGAGCCCGTGTCGGAGCGCCAGAACCCAACCACCGGAAGGTCGGATCGCCCCAGCGCGTTGACGTACGCCTCGCTTGTCATCGAGGCCACCTCGCGTCGTGAGAACGGCATGTCGACATCGATCGGATCCGGCACGATGGAGGTCACGTTGCCCAGCTTGGCCGCTTTTTTGCGCTCGGCGACAATCTGCGGACATTCCGGCTGCTTGCACATGCCGCTCTTGAGCATGCGCTTGCAGGAGCGCTGACCCAGGCTGCAGTAATCCGGCGCGGGGGGAGCCGGCTGCGCGATGACCGTGAGGTCGGATCGGGTCAGGTGCTCCACGAAGCGCGCCGAAGTGGCTTCCGCAACCTCGCGGCCGTCAAACGGCATGTCCACATCAATAGGGCCCGATTCCGGCATCTCCCCGTCGCACACGATTCCGGTCGACGTGCCCGACATTACCTTCGTAACCGCGGTTTCCAGCTCTTCAGGCGTGAACGGCTTCGGGAGGTAACCCACCGCACCGAACCGGGTTGCCTCGACTGCGGAAGCGATCGACGCGAATCCCGTGATGATCAGCACTGGAGTTCCAGGCCACCGCTCGCGCACGATCTTCAGCAGCTCGATTCCGCCGGCCTGCGGCATCATCAGGTCCGCGATAACCATGTCGAAGCCGGCGCCGGCCTCGAGCGTTTCCAGGGCCGCTGAAACGCACAGCGCCTGCTTCACTTCGTATCCCTTGCGACGCAGTATCTTTTGAACGCTCTGGCAGACGGTGGGCTCGTCGTCCACGACCAGGATGTTGCTCTTTTCGGCTACCGTCTCGCTATTTCCCATGATCCGCTCCTCGCTGTATGCCTTGGATAGAGCACGCGGCGTGCCAATGCAGCAGCAAGCGGAATAAATTATGTAACTACATGTAAACAATTAACTTTCTATACTATTCATCCAAGGCGCGTCCGGATGAGATGCATGTAATCGCCATGCACCCGTGGACCTCACGGTGGAGTCACTGCAGATCAATCCATTCATAATCAATGGCTTATAGCTATCATAGCGATCCTCGCCCAGGCGCCTGTCGGCCCAATGCCTGTATATTGTTTATATGCATTACGCACGGGGACGGACATGAGTAAAACCTTGTGATGCAGTACTTTGAGAGAGAAATTCGGTAAAATTAAGGTGCCTTAAGCGAGATATTTCAGGCCGAAAATCGAGAAAAGGGAGATACAGGGGCATGGCTGTGGGCGGCTGCGCCCTATTTTGAGATTTCGGGCTCGAAAACGTGAAATAAACCGGTTTTTTGGGGCAAAAAATCTAGTTAATCATTGTTTATACAAGGGTTGCCTTTGTCCGTCCCCTCATGGGCGAATATTGTGTTTGCGCATGATGGCCTGGAAGTTGGGGCGGGCGATGCCGACCTCCTGGGCCGCGCGACTGACGTTCCAGCCGTTGCGCTCCAAGGCAGCGAGGGCAAACTCGCGTTCGAGGTCGGCGACGGCCTGTTCCCGGAGCTTCTTCTTGAGCTGCAGGAACTCGTCGTTGTTGCGCGGGATGGGGGTTTCGCTGGTGAATCCACGGGGTCGGACAGCGCTTGGGAGGTGCCGGGGCTCGATAATCTTCCCGTCGCAAGAGATCGCGGCCCACTCGATGGCGCTCTCGAGCTGGCGCACGTTCCCCGGCCAGTCGTGCTGGGTCAGGATGCGCAGGGCTTCTTCAGAGATGCGGTCGACTTCCTTGCCGCTGCGTTCGCGAATCCTGGCCAGGAGGAGTCCCGCCAGGCACGGGACATCCTGCCGGCGGTCGCGCAGGGGCGGCAGATAGATAGGGAAGACGTGCAGCCTGTAGTAAAGGTCCTCCCGGAACGAGCCTTCCGCCACCATCCGGCTCAGGTCACGGTTGGTCGCGAAGATGAGCCGGACGTCTATGTGTTTCGGTTCGGTGCCGCCGACGGGGAGGAACTCGCGCTCCTGGATGAACCGCAGCAGTTTGCCCTGCACTTCGAGATCGACGTTGCAGATCTCGTCCAGGAAGACCGTCCCGTGGTCCGCAGCCTCGAACATCCCTTTCTTGGTCGCGACCGCACCGGTGAACGAACCCTTCACGTGCCCGAAGAGTTCGCTTTCGAGGAGATTGACCGAGAGCGTGCCGCAATCCACGGCGAAGAAGCGCTGATTCTTCCTTGTGCTGGCGCTGTGGATGGCTCGGGCCACGAGCTCTTTCCCGGTGCCGCTCTCGCCGACGATGAGGACCGTGCTCGAGGTCGGCGCGACTTTTCTGATCAGCTTGAAAACCTCCTGCATCGGTGGGCTTTCGCCGACCATCCCTTCAAAACCTTGCACCGGCGCGCCGCTTTCCATCGCACGGCTTTCGAGGATGCGTCGCCGTTTCTCCCAGGCACTGGCCACCACGGCCCGCATCTCCTCAGGAGTGAAGGGCTTGGGCAGGTAATCGAAGGCGCCCAGCTTCATCGTCTCGACCACCGATGCGATGGTCGAATACCCGGTGATCACGACCGGAACGATGTCGGGGAATCGGTTGCGCAGCTCCTGCAACAGCTCCATCCCACCCATCTCCGCCATTTTGAGATCGGTGAAGACGAGATCGAACGGCTCCTGCTCGAGCAGCGCCAAGGCTTGCTTGCCCGAGAGGACGCTCCTTACTTCGTAGCCGTGGCGGCCGAGGATCTTCTCGCAGGACTTGCAGATGGAAAGCTCGTCGTCCACGACGAGTACCCGGGGCAGGGGGCTAGTCATCGGGATCCTTCTCGTCGGCGGGGACGCGAATGGTGATCTTTGTCCCCCTCCCGGGAGACCTGTCGATGTCTATCGTACCCTTGTGGCGTTCCACGATGCCGTAGGCGATGGCGAGTCCCAACCCGGTACCCGTCTTCTTCGTGGTGAAAAACGGCTCGAAGAGTTTGCCCATGATTTCCTGCGGGATACCTGGTCCCGTGTCGCTGATGGAAAGCCGCACGCGGCCCGCGCCGTCTAGCCCCGACGCCACACGGAGCTCGCCGCCGTCGGGCATGGCTTCGGCGGCATTGATGACGATATTGAGCACAACCTGGCGCATCTGGTCGTGATCGGCCATCACTGCCGGCAGGTTGGGATCGAGCATGGTGTGTAGATCGATGTTGCGGAAAATGGCCTGGTTGCGCACCAGGCTCAGGATGTCGTCGACCACGCCGTTGAGGTCCACCTTCTGCTTCTGGGGCTTGGTCTGCCGGGCGAAATCCAACAGCCCCTTGACGATCTTGCGGCAGCGCAGCGTCTCGTCCACGATCAGCTGCAGGTCCTCCCGGCGCGGGTCTCCGTGCGGGAAGTCCTCGACCATGAGGCTACTGTTGGTAAGGATGCCGGTGAGTGGGTTGTTGATCTCGTGGGCGACGCCCGCCGCCAGCTTGCCGATGGCCGCGAGCTTCTCGGTCTGGATGAGGTTCCCCTGCATCGCTTTGAGCTGGGCGGTGCGCTCTTCGACCTTCGATTCGAGATTGGCGGCCGACTCCCGCAGTTCCCGGGCGGAGCTCTCCAGTTCCCGCGTCATGCGGTTGAAACACTCGGCCAGGTGTCCGATCTCGTCATGGGTGGTCACCTCCACCTGCGGCGTATAGTCGCCGTCGGCCACCTTCTGCGCGGCCTCTGCCATGGCGTGGATCGGGCGAGAGATACGGCCTGCGACCGTGACGGCCACCCAGCTCACGATGGCGACGCCGAGCAGCGTGATCCCCAGAAAGAGAATGAGTGTGCGCCAGAGGCTGTCGGAATACGGGCGCTCCAAAGTACCGACGTACAGCATGCCGATAATGTCGTCGTTCGGCCCGCGGATGGGAGCGTAGGCCGACAGGTACCAGTCGTTGACGACGAAGGCGCGGCCGCGCCAGGTCTGCCCGCGCCGCAGTACGGCCTCGGCTACCTCCGCCGAGACCCGGGTCGTGATCGCCCGGGTGCCGTCGGCGTTGTAGACATTGGTCGAGATACGCACGTCGTCCTGGAAGATCGTGGCCGTACCGACCTCGCGCCCCCGGTACATCTCCTCCTTGAAGACGATCTTGCGCACCCGGTCCACGATGTCGTAGCTGCGGTTGATGAGCACGCCGCCGTACAGGACGCCGATGAGTCTCCCGCGCGGGCTGAAAACCGGCGCGGCCGCCTTGAAGACCATTCCGGATGTCTGTCGCCGCTTGGCCGAAGGCTCGGCCATGGGGGTCGGGGTGAGCTCCATCAGCGCCTGCCTGGCAAGTTCGGGCGACTCCGCCGCCAATTCCGCCGCGGAAACTATGACGGCGGAGGCGCAGGGGGCTTTCTCCCGGATCGTCCTGCTCACCAGATCGTCCCCCGCCTGGCTGTCGCCTTTGAGCGCCGGGTTGCGTGTCCGATAAAACACGCGGCCCGAGTCGTCGGTCAGGGTCAGGATATCGAGCCCCTCGGCCGCTCTTACCCGTTCCATCTCGGGGCCGAGGGCGCCGTCGTCGTTGCGATCGAGCGCGCCATAGATGATCATCCGGGTGGCGTGGATGCGGAGTGCATCCTGGAGTCTCTCCAGATAGTTACGGGAGATTTCGCGCGCACCCTCCAAGTCCGAGTCCACCTGTGTCTGGGCGCGCGTGTAGATCTGGTCATAGATCACCTTCACGCCAACGACAACGGTGACGAGCGAAGGGATCAGGATGGCGCTGGTGAAACTGCTGATGAGTTTCCGGCGGATGCTCGATCTGGTAACAGGCTTGGTCCCGCCAACCTGCTCCTCAGATGCGGCGGTTCTGACACTGGACACGGCCAACAACCCCCTCACCGTTTGCCGGCGGGGCGCACGCGGGGCTCTCCCGCCCCTTTTCGCTCGCCGTCCTTCTGGCGCATGTAAAGACACTGCCGGCTCATCTCCTGCCCGAGTAGACAGCGCTCCCGGAAGTAGATCCCGCACTGCACGCAGACATCCTCCGACTTGGCGGAGTACGCGATGATCAGGGCCGACACCCGATCCAGCAATCGCGTCAAGTCGGACAGGGCGTCGGGCGGCATTTCGCCGAGTATTTCCGCGAGCTTCTCCCGTGTGGCCGATTCATGCGCCTCAAGCAATCGCCGGCCCGGCCCGGTGACCGACAGGTGGATGGCACGCCGATCCGCTTCCCCCTCGCTCCGCCTCAGGAACATGCGGCGCACCAGCTTGTCCACTGCTTTGCTCGCCGCCGCATTGCTGATCCCCAGGAACGCAGCCACGTCGCCGATCTTGTGCTCCCCCGAGAGCGCAACCAGCTTGAGCAGCTTTAACTGCGAGACTGTCAACTGATTGCCCGCCGCCTCGCGCCAGACCTTTTCCTCGATGATCTGCGAGACCGCGTTCGCGAAGATATGAGCGCTCCCCAGGAAGGCCCGGATCACGTCCGCCTTGTTCGCATCCGACATGGGATCAGCCCCTCCTCGGCTTGCCCTGCAGCCGTTACCCACCACCGTTGGGCGACCTCACGCATCCCGGTACGCTCCGATGCACACCCGCGGGTTATTCCACCCAGAGATGGTCATTTAACCAAGTTTACTATAATTCAGGTTTACTATCACGTGTGTTTCACATGTGCACGATCTGACTATTTTACTTCATCCGGTTCATTTCAGTGAAGTTATTCGACTTCGCAGATAGGGCGTCCCGCCGGGGCTCGTTGGAAGGACATGTGCATGGGTCTTCGTGACAACTCTTGGAGGCCAGTACGCGAACCCCGTTCATCAGCGGCCGTCCCACCCAATCGTCCACACCCAGGAGGATCTGCCATGGGGGCAGTGCAACAAACCGTTCTTTATGAACAGGCGATGGACCCGCACCTGCTCGAGGAGATCTGCTCCACGCCCGGGGGCGCCAAGATAAAGGACTGCATCCAGTGCGGCACCTGCAGCGGATCGTGCCCGGTGTCCTGGGCGATGGAGGAGACGCCGCGTCAGATCTTCGCGATGATCCGGGCCGGAATGAAGGAAAGACTCCTCGACACTCTTACGATCTGGACGTGCGCGTCCTGCTACCAGTGCGCGAGCCGCTGCCCGCAGCAGATCAAGATCACCGACGTCATGTATGCGCTCAAGCGCATGGCCATCCGCGAAAACCGCACCCGCAGCAAGAAAGCCCGGCTGTTCGCCCAGGAATTCGCGGCGGTGGTCAACCGGCACGGGCGGGGCCGAGAGACGGAGCTGATGGTGCGCTACATGCTGGCCACCAACCCTCTCGGCGCGTTGTCCGCGGCCCCTGTCGGCATCAACCTGTTCACGCGCGGCCGGCTTCCGCTCGGCGGGGGATCGGTGCGCGACATCGCAGGCCTCCGGAAGATCATCGCCAAGGCCGGTGAACTGGGAGGTGAGTGATGCGGTACGCGTATTTTCCGGGTTGTTCGCTCGATTCCACGGCACGACCTTACGGCGAGTCGGTTGAGGCGGTCGCTTCCGCACTGGGCATGGAACTGGTCGAGGTAGACGACTGGAACTGTTGCGGCGCGACCGCCTACATGTGCGTAAACGAGATCCTCTCGTTCAGCCTGAACGCCCGCAACCTGTGCCAGGCCTCCAAGACGGGAGGGCCGCTGGTCACGCCGTGCAGCGCCTGCTTTACGAACCTGCGCAAGACCGAGAAGTATCTGGCAGACTTCCCGGACATAAAGAAGAAGGTCGACGCTGCCCTGGCCGAGGCGGGTTTGCGCTACGACGGCGGCATCGAGACGAAGCACCTGTTACAGGTGGTCGTCGAGGATGTCGGGCTGGAGCGCCTGAAGAGCGCGGTGAAAAAGCCGCTAGCAGGGTTGCGGGTCGCACCGTACTACGGCTGCCAGATCGCCAGGCCGTACGGCATCGAAGACGACAGCGACGACCCGACGATGCTCGATCGCCTCCTGGCCGGGCTTGGGGCGACGCCCACCCACTTCCCGATGAAGACGGTCTGCTGCGGCGGCTCCCTCATCGGAACCCGCGAGGAAGTCGCCCTGCGGCTCTGCCGTAACCTGCTCATGTGCGCCCAGCAGGATGCGGCCGACTGTATCGCGGTCGCCTGCCCCGTGTGTCAACTCAACCTGGACGCCTACCAGGCGGCGATCAACAAGTCCTACGGGACGGACTTCAACATCCCTGTCGTCTATTTCACCCAGCTGATCGGTCTCGCGCTGGGGCTCGAGTCCGACGCCCTCGGACTGCAGCGCTGCATCGTGCCGGCGACGAGAGTTTTCGCCCGGTTTGCACAGGAGACGCGATGAACACCAAAATCGGGGTTTATATCTGCCACTGCGGCACCAATATTTCCGGCAAGGTAAACGTCTCCGAAGTCACGGAGTTCGCCCGGACGCTCCCCGCCGTAGCGGTCGCGCGGGAGTACAAGTTCATGTGCTCGGATCCCGGCCAGATCCTCATACAGGACGATATCAAGAACGCGGGGCTGGACCGGGTCGTGGTGGCTTCCTGCTCCCCTCTGATGCACGAGCCGACCTTCCGAGGCGCCTGCGAGCGCGCGGACCTCAATCGCTATCTCTTCCAGATGGCGAACATCCGCGAGCATTGTTCCTGGGTGACGGTCGACCCGAATGCGGCGACCGACAAGGCGAAGGCACTGGTGGCGGCCGCGGTCGCAAAGGCGTCGGCGCTGGACCCGCTCCCGCGCAAGACGGTCCCAGTCAAAAATGCCGCCGTGGTGGTTGGGGGCGGCATCGCGGGGATACAGGCGGCACTCGACATCGCGGATTCCGGGCGCACCGTGTACCTGATCGAGCGCGAGCCCTCGATCGGGGGGCACATGGCCCGCTTCGACAAGACCTTCCCGACGCTCGACTGCGCGGCGTGCATCCTCACGCCGAAGATGGTGCAGGTGGGCAAGCACCCCAACATCAAGCTGATGCCCTCGACCGAGGTGGAGGAGGTCAGCGGCTTTGTCGGCAACTTCCGGGTGAAGGTCCGGCACAAGGCGACCTACGTGGACAAGGACAAGTGTTCGGGGTGCGGCATGTGCTGGGAGTCCTGCCCGGCCCGGAAGATCCCTGCGCGCCGGGTGATTCGAAAGGGAAAGCTCATGATCGGTCGGAGCGCCAACGGGAACGGTTTCCACGGCGGCAGCGCGAAATGAACTCACTGCCACAACCGCGGACCCTGACCCTGGCCCAGGTACGGGACATGCTGAACGCCCAGGCCTTCACCGAACTCGATCTCTCGGCTCCTGTCCAGCGGGTGGGCGCGGCGGATCTGATGAGCGACGTGCTCGCTCTGGGCTGGCCGGGGATGCTCCTGCTGACGGGCCTGGTCGGCCCCCAGGTGATTCGGACTGCCATCGTGGCGGACCTGTGCGGGGTCGTTTTCGTGCGCGGGAAAAAGCCTAGCGATGACATCCTGGCACTGGCGTTGAAGGCCCGAATCCCGGTCCTGGGGACGGCACTGACGATGTTCGAGGCGGCGGGGGTGCTCTACGGAGCAATCGGCGGCAGGTGAGCGATGGAGCGCGAGGAGTTCGAGTCCAGCTACCAGGTCGCCGGCCGCGACTTCACGAACGCCGGGAGGGTCTCGACCGACATTAAGGACACGCTCAAGCGCCTCGGCGTCGCCCCGTCGATCATGCGCAGGGTCGCGATCGCCTGCTACGAGGCGGAGATGAACATAGTCATGTACGCCCATCGCGGGCGGATGGCCCTCCGGGTCAGCCCCCGGGTGGTGACCATCGAAGCCGCCGACGAAGGACCGGGCATCCAGGACATTGAGCTTGCGATGCAGGAGGGTTATTCGACGGCGACGCCGGAGATGAGAGAAATGGGGTTCGGCGCCGGGATGGGGCTGCCGAACATCCGCAGAAACAGCGACGAACTCGAGATCAGTTCCACCGTCGGCCGGGGCACACGGCTGGTGATCCGCGTGCTCCAATCCGCGTGAGGAAGAACGTGGCCGCTCAGTACCATCATTCGTTGCGGTTCGATTCCGAGAATTGCGACGGCTGCATGTCCTGTCTGCGTGCCTGCCCGACGGCAGCGGTGCGGGTGCGCAACGGCCACGCGGTCAAGCTGGCGGACCGGTGCATCGATTGCGGCGAGTGCATCCGGGTCTGCCCCCGCGGCGCCATCGTTCCCCTCACAAACCACATGGCCGACCTGTCGAAGTTCGAGTGCACGGTGGCCGTGCCCTCGCCGGCCCTCTACGCCCAGTTCGACGCCGATGTGTCGCCGGGCGCCATCTTCGCCGCCCTCCGCCAGTGCGGCTTTGACGATGTGGAGTGCCTGTCGCCGGCCTGCGATTCCGTCAGCGCGGCCACCGAGATGTACCTCAACGCGTACCGGGGCCAGTATCCTCTTATCTCGTCGTTCTGCCCGACCGTGGTCCGGCTAGTCCAGGTGAAGTATCCCGAACTGGTGGACCAACTGCTGCCGGTACTGGCTCCGCGCGAGGTTTCCGCCCGGGACGCCAAGGCCCGCAAATCGGCCGAGACCGGCCTTGCCCCCGATCAGATTGGCGCGGTGTACATCACCCCGTGCCCCGGCAAGATGGTGGCCATCCTGGAACACCCCGGCATGCAGAGGTCATATCTTGACACCGCCATCTCCATCAGCGACCTCTTCCAGACCCTTGCGGCGGCAGTCGCCGGTATCGACGATTCCGAGGCGTACCGGCAGGCCGCCGAAACCGCCTCGGGTGTGAGCTGGGCCTTCATGGGCGGTTTGCCGCGTTCGCTCCCCGCCGAGAACACCCTCGCGGTCGCCGGCCTCCCCAACGTGATCCGCATCCTGGACGACGTCGAAAAGGGGAAGCTTCGGAGGTACTCGTTCATCGACTGCCACGCCTGCGCCGAGGGGTGTGTGGGCGGATGCCTCACGGTGGAAAACCCGTACGTGGCGCGCGGCAAGATGATCATGTTGTGGCAGACACTCCCTGCCGGCCCGGCGCTTGACCGCGACGACGTGGAGCGGCGCTACCGCGAAGGCGCGTTCCTGATGGACGAGCCCCTGGCGAGCCGCCCGCTCAGGCCGCTCGACGAGGACATCTCGCGTGCCATCGCCAAGATGAAGCAGAGGGACCGGATCGTGGCGACCCTGCCCGGGATCGACTGCGGCGCCTGCGGCGCTCCGTCTTGCCGGGCCTTTGCCGAGGACGTGGTCCTCGGGGACGCCGGGGAAGAGTCGTGCGTCTTCTTTCTCCAGCAGGAGCTCACCGACAGGATCGAAGGGCTCGCACGCCTCGTCCAGGGCAAGCGCCCCGATGGAGGCCTGAAATGAACGTCGAACAGCTTGCAGCGCAGCTCGGTGCGGAAGTGGTATGCGGGGGGGCTCGGGCCGCGAGCCGCGAGATCCTCGGCGGCTACGCCTCGGACCTGCTTTCGGACGTGATGGCCAATAGCTGCGAAGGGGACCTCTGGGTGACGCTGCAGCGGCACGTCAATGTCGTGGCGGTGGCCCAGCTCAAAGGGCTGGCCGGGATCCTCCTGGTGAACGGGCGCCGGCCCGAGCCGGCCGCAGCCGAACGCGCGGACGTGGAGGGCATTCCGATCGTCACCACGGGATTGCCGGCGTTTGAGGTGATCGGCCGCCTTTGCGGGATGGGCATCGGGGGAAGGAGGTCGGGCTGAGAGTGTTCATGCTGGACACCCACGTGCACACGTGCCTGTCGCCCTGCGCGGAACTGGAGATGCACCCGGCCGCCGTGGCCGGGGCGGCGGTCTCCTCCGGGCTGGATGCCGTCGCGGTGTGCGATCACAACTCGGCCGAGAATGCGGCCGCCGTGGCGCGCGCCGCGCACAGGTCCGGCCTCGCGGTGATTCCCGGCATGGAGATCACCAGCGCCGAGGAGGTTCACGTCCTCGGCCTCTGTCCGGACCTCGAGGCGGCGCTGGAGCTGCAGGCACGTGTTTACCGCTGTCTGCCCGGCCGCAACGACGCGCGCGCATTCGGCATGCAGGTGGTGGCCAACGAAGACGAGGAGGTGCTCGGCTTCAACGACCACCTCCTGGCCGGCGCGACCACGATGGCCGTCGACGCCGTGGTCGACGCGATTCACCGGGTGGACGGCCTCGCCGTGGCGTCGCACGTCGACCGCGAGGCTTTTGGAATCTTCGGGCAGCTCGGCATGATCCCGGCCGACCTCCGGTTGGATGCCCTGGAGGTCTCGCGACGCACCCCCCTGCCGTCCGCGCGTGCGTCGTTCGCCCCCGGCGGGGAGTGGACTATCCTGTGCGCCTCCGATGCGCACGAGCCGAAGGATGTCGGGCAGGCGGCCACGTACATGCTGCTGCAGGAGCCGACCGTCGCGGAACTGCGCCGCGCTTTCGCCGGCGAAGGGGGACGGACGGTGCTCGGCGGAGGAATGCCGATGGAGGACTTGGCACTGCACATCCTGGACATCGCACGCAACAGCATCGATGCGGGGGCGACGGAGATCGAGATCGTCATCGAGGAAGACCTCGCCGGCAACCGGCTCACGATCGAGCTGCGCGACAACGGGCGCGGCATGAGCCCGGAAACACTCTCCCGGGCCGCGGATCCCTTCTTTACCACGCGCACCACGCGCCGGGTCGGCATGGGGCTGCCGCTGCTCGCCCAGGCCGCCCGCAGCGCCGGAGGCGGGCTCTCGCTGGAGTCGCAACCCGGGCGCGGGACGAGCGTGCGCGCGGTTTTCGAGCACGGCCACATCGATAGGGCACCCCTGGGAGACCTGGAAACAACCCTGATGGTGCTGCTCGCAGGTCATTCGGAGATCGACATCAGGTTCCGGCACAGAGTAGACCACGCGGAGTACGAGCTCGACTCCGCCGACCTGCGCGCTGCCGGGATCGACGTGGGCTCCCCCGAGGGCCTGATGGCGGTGCGCGGCGTCATACGACAGGGAGAGAGATCGTTGTCCAGGAGCTGAACCGGGCGTGGTCGAGGGAACGCGAGACGCGGACAGGAACTGACTTTGGGAGGAAACATGGTCGACGTCACAAGGGTTCGGGAAATCGTCGGTCGTCACGGCGGTAAACGGGAGCACATGATCGCCATCCTGCTCGACTGCCAGGAAGAATACTGCTATCTGCCGCGGGAGGTTCTCGAGGAGCTGTCGGTCCAGATCGACACGCCGCTGACCTCCGTGCTTTCGATCGCCACGTTCTTCCGTGCCTTCAGCCTCAAGCCGGTGGGCCGCCACCAGGTCCACGTCTGCATGGGCACCGCCTGCAACATCCAGGGGGGGCCCCGGCTGGTCGAGGCGCTCGAACGCGAGCTGAAGATCAAGAAGGGCGAAACCACGCCGGACATGCAGTTCAGCCTCGACACGGTCAACTGTGTCGGGTGCTGCGGGCTCGCCCCGGTCATCACCGTCGGACAGGACGTGCACGGAAAACTGAAGCAGTCTTCCATCCCGAGGATTCTGAAGAAGTACAGGTCAAAGGAGGCAAGCGATGCCGAGACTGTCCATTGAGGATCTCAAGCGGATACGCGACGAGTCGCGGCACATCCTCACGCTCAGGTCGGGGGAGGCCCGGGCGAAGGTGACGGTCCACATGGGTACCTGCGGCATTTCGGCCGGTGCGCGCGACGTCATGGGCGCCCTGCTGAAGGCCATCGAGGAACGCAAGATCACCGACGTGATCGTCACTACGTCGGGTTGTGCCGGGCTCTGCAGCCGGGAGCCGATGGCGACCGTGGAGCTCGCCGGCCAGCCACCGGTCAAGTACGTCGACCTCAAACCGGACCGCATGATCCGCATACTGCAGGAGCACGTGCTCGAGGGCAGAATCGTCACCGACTTCGCGCTGGCCAGGGGCTGTGAGACGACCGGCTAGCCTTCCGGGACGCCCCGAAAACATCGGAAGGCGCGCAGCGCTTTGATCCGCACGTTTTTGCTGGAGGGAAGGGAGAGATGGCATTCCGCACAAATGTTCTGGTTTGCGCAGGGACCGGGTGCGTGTCCGGGAACTCCTTTGCGACGGCCCGGGCGCTGGAGACCGAGGTGAAGAAACGGGGCCTGGGAGACGAAATCCAGGTGATACGCACAGGGTGCCAGGGCTTCTGCGCCGAGGGACCCATCGTGATTGTGCAGCCGGACGGCGTCTTCTACTGCGGCGTGGCCGCCAAGGACGCGCCGTACCTGGTGGAGGAACATTTCCTGAAAGGCCGGCCGGTGCAGAGGCTGATGTACTCGCCGCCGAAGGAAAAGAGCCCCATCCCGGCGCTCAAGGAGATTCCCTTCTTCGCCAAGCAGAAGCTGGTCGTGCTGCGCAACCGCGGGGCCATCGACCCGGAGCGCATCGACGACTACATCGCCGTGGACGGTTACACCGCACTGGTCAAAGCCCTGAGAGATGACGCCCGAGCAGATCATCCGGGAGATCAAGAAGTCGGGGCTGCGCGGGCGCGGCGGCGGCGGCTTTCCGACCGGCATCAAGTGGGAGACCTGCCGCCACGCAGCGAAACAGCGCAACGAGGAACCCGTCGTCGTCTGCAACGCCGACGAAGGCGACCCCGGGGCCTTCATGGACCGCAGCATCATCGAGAGCGACCCGCACTCCGTCCTCGAGGGGATGATCATCGGCGCGCGGGCGATCGGCTGCAAAGAGGGCTTCGTCTACATCCGGCACGAGTATCCCATTGCGCGCGAACGCCTGCTCAAGGCCATCGAGCAGGCGCGCGACTACGGCCTCCTCGGCAAGGGCATCCTGGGCTCCGAAATGGATTTCGACGTCGAGATCGTCCAGGGGGCGGGCGCATTCGTCTGCGGCGAATCGACGGCTCTCATGGCTTCGCTGGAGGGGAAGGCCGGCGAACCGCGCGCCAAGTACATCCACACGGTGGAGTACGGGTACAAGAACCGGCCGACGAACCTGAACAACGTCGAGACCTGGGCCAACGTCCCGCTGATCATCAGCCGCGGCGCCGAGTGGTTCGCGTCGATGGGGACCGGCGAGGTCAGCGAGAATCCCTGGAACGGAAGCAGCGGGACCAAGGTGTTCTCGATGGTCGGCAAGGTGAACAACACCGGGCTGATCGAGGTCCCGATGGGCCTGACGCTGCGCGAGATCGTCTTCGACATTGGCGGCGGCATCGCGGGCGGCAGCAAATTCAAGGCGGTGCAGACCGGTGGTCCTTCCGGAGGGTGCCTCCCGGAAGAGCTGCTGGACATGCCGGTCGACTTCGACAGCCTGACCGAAGCGGGCTCGATGATGGGGTCCGGGGGCATGATCGTCATGGACGACCAGACCTGCATGGTCGACGTGGCGCGCTACTTCATCGCCTTCCTGACCGAGGAGTCGTGCGGCAAGTGCGTGCCGTGCCGTGAGGGGTTGCGCACCTCGCTCGACACCCTCACCCGCATCTCGGAAGGCAAGGGGACCGAACACGACATCGAGCTCCTGTACGAGATCGGCGCCGTCATGCAGGACTGCTGTCTGTGCGCGCTGGGCACGTCCGCCCCGAACCCGGTGCTGTCGACGCTGCGCTATTTCAAGGAGGAGTACGACGCCCACATCAAGGACCACGTCTGCCCGGCGGGCGTCTGCAAGGACCTGATCGAGTACAGGATCGACGCGGAGAAGTGCGACGGGTGCCACGCCTGTGTGAAAGGCTGCTCCCCCGCGGCCATCGGGGGCGCGGTCAAGGAGAAGCACTCCATCGACGGGGACAAGTGCATCAAGTGCGGCGCCTGCCTTGAGGTGTGCAAGCGCGACGCGATCGTGAAAGTTCCGAGGAGTCATGCGGCATGAAGACCATCAAAGTGAAGATCAACGGGATCGAAGCCGAGGCTGCGGACCGCACCCCCATCCTGAACATCGCCGAAAAACTGGGGATCAAGATCCCCACGCTGTGCCACCACCCGATCCTGGAACCCTATGGCGTGTGCCGCGTGTGCACCGTCGAGGTCCGCTCGGGCAAACGCGTCCGGATGGTGACGGCCTGCAATTACCCGGCGACGAACGGCATCGAGGTGCTGACCGATTCCGAGCGGGTCCGGCGCGACCGTAAGCTGATCATCGAGTGGCTGATGTCGCGCTGCGGGCACGTGCCGGTGATCGAGCAGCTCGCGGCCGAGTACGGCATCACGGAACCGCGGTTCGGACGCGGCGACGACGACTGCATCCTGTGCGGGCTCTGCGTGCGCGTCTGCTCCGACGTCGTCGGCGCCAATGTCCTCGGGTTCTTCAACCGCGGCACGACTCGCGAGGTCTCGACCGCCTACGGCGAGACCTCGGACAAATGCATCGCCTGCGGGGCGTGTGCCCACGTCTGCCCCACAGGCGCAATCCGGATCGAGGACGACGCGGCCCTGGTCCAGAAAGAGCTCCCGATGGGGCCGCTCACCCCGATCGGCATCCCGTTCATGCAGGCGGTGCCGCACCAGCCGGTGATCGACCGCGATTCGTGCATTCACTTCAAGACCGGCGCGTGCAAGGTGTGCGAAAAGGTCTGCGAGGTGAAGGCGATCGACCACAGCCAGCAGGACCGCGTCGAGGAACTCGAGGTCGGGGCCGTCGTGCTGGCCACCGGCTTCCAGACCTTCGACGCCAGGAAGATCCCCGAGTACGGCTACGGCAGGTTCGACAACGTCCTGACCGGCATGGAGTTCGAAAAAATGAACAGCGCTTCGGGCTCGACCGGCGGCCGGATCCTCATGGCCGACGGCAAGGCCCCGAAGTCGGTGGGGATCATTCACTGCGTCGGCAGCCGCGACCAGCGCCACAACAAGCACTGCTCGCGCGTCTGCTGCATGTACGCGCTGAAGTTCGCACACCTGATCAAGGAGAAGACCGAGGCCGAGGTCTACAACTTCTACATCGACATGCGCTGCTTCGGAAAGGGCTACGAGGAGTTCTATCACCGCCTGCTGGAGGAGGGAGTGCGGTTCATCCGGGGCCGGGCCGCGTCGGTCACGGACTTCCCGTTGAACGAACACGAGCGCGGCAAGCTGATCATCCGCGTCGAGGACACGCTGCTCGGCCAGGTGCGGCGCATCCCGGTCGACATGGTCGTGCTGGCCACAGGGCTCGAAGCCGCAGAAGGCGCGGCCGAACTCGCCCGCACCTTCCACATCAGCTGCCAGCGGCGGTTTCTTCACCGAGCGGCACCCGAAGCTCGCCCCGGTGTCGACGGCCACGGACGGGATCTACATCGCCGGCGCGTGCCAGGGGCCGAAGGACATCCCCGACACGGTCGCACAGGCCTCCGCGGCGGCGTCGCAGGTGCAGGCGCTGATGGCCAAGGGGGAGATCGAGGTCGAGTCCGCCACGAGCATCGTGGATGCCGAGAAGTGCGCCGGGTGCAGGATCTGCAACACCCTCTGCTCGCTCTCGGCCATCAGCTTCGACGAGGAGAGGCACGTGTCGGTGATCAACGACGTGCTCTGCAAAGGGTGCGGCACCTGCGCTGCGGCATGCCCGAGCGCTGCCATCATCGCGCGGCACTTCACCGACGAGCAGCTGTTCGCCGAAATAGAAGGAGCTCTGTATGACGTTCGAGCCTAAGATCGTGGGCATTCTCTGCAACTGGTGCTCGTACACGGGCGCGGACCTGGCCGGAACCGCCCGCATCAAGTACGCCCCGAACGTGCGCATGATGCGTGTCATGTGCTCCGGCCGAGTCGACCCGACCTTCGTGCTGAAGGCGTTCGCCGACGGGGCCGACGGGGTGCTCGTCGCCGGGTGCCACCCGGGAGACTGCCACTACATCGACGGGAACTACAAGACCCTGCGCCGCATGGCGCTGCTGAAGAAGCTGCTCGCCGACTACGGTATCGAGCCGGAACGGTTCCGGCTGGAGTGGGTGTCCGCCTCGGAGGGCGACCGCTGGGCCGAGGTCGTCAACGGCATCACCGAAGACGTCCGCAGGCTCGGTCCGGCGAAGTTCAAGTCGAAAGGGAAAAAACGAGCCGCCCCGGCGGCCTAGCACACAGTCTCATAAGTACGCTGACCTATTTTTCAGGACGCAGAAAACACGGGCGATGAAAGAGAAAAGCCAAAACAGAACGCAGATTCCGCGGGAATCCGCCTCCTGAAAAATGCGTTAGCGTATTTGCGAACATCAGTACCTAGCAGACGCGGGCTGCACATCTACCGGTATTCGGAGGAAGCATGGCGAAACTGAAATTGGCGTCCTACTGGGCGGCCGCATGCGGGGGATGCGACGTGGGGATCCTGGACCTGCACGAGAAGATCCTGGACCTCGCGGCAGCCGCGGACATCGTCTTCTGGCCCATCGCGCTCGATTTCAAGTACGAGGATGTCGAGGCCATGCCGGACGGCCACATCGACGTGACCCTGTTTCACGGGGCCGTCCGCAACTCCGAGAACGAGCATCTGGCGCGGCTGCTGCGCGCCAAGTCCAAGGTCCTGGTCGCATTCGGGACCTGCGCCCACATCGGCGGCATACCGGGCCTGGCCAACCTGTTCGACAAGAAGTCGATCTTTCAGCGTGTCTACCACGACTCCCCCTCGACGGTGAACCCCGACGGCGTCGAACCCCAGCCTCGCTCCAGGGTGCCGGAAGGTGAAATTACGATCCCGGAGTTCTACGACACGGTCCGGTCCCTGGACCAGGTGGTCGACGTCGAGTACTATGTCCCCGGCTGCCCGCCGACCCCGAAGCAGATCTGGAAGGTGGTGGAGACGATCGTGTCGGGGCAACTGCCACCGCCCGGCGCCGTCATCGGCGCGTCGGAAAAGACGCAGTGCGACGAGTGCACGCGCAAGAAGAGCGAAAAGAAGATCACCGGATTCAAACGGATCGCGACCGCACAGCCCGATCCGGACACCTGTTTTCTCGACCAGGGTTTCCTGTGCGTCGGCCCCGTGACCCGGGGCGGATGCGACACCCGCTGCCAGCTGTCGGGAGTCGCCTGCCGCGGCTGCTATGGCCCGCCGCCGGGAGTGCTCGACCAGGGAGCAAAGGCGATCTCGGCCATCGCCTCCGTGATCGAGGCCAAGGACGAGGCTGAGGTAGAACGCATAATCGCAGAGATCCCCGACCCGCTCCGGAGCTTTAACCGGTTCGGCATCCCGGGATCCTTATTGGTGAGGAAAGCATTATGAAGCGCATTTCGATTGATCCCATCACGCGGCTGGAGGGGCACGGCAAGATCGACATCTTCCTGGCCGACGACGGCAGCGTCGCAAACTGCTACTTCCAGGTGCCCGAGCTGCGCGGCTTCGAGAAGTTCGTCGAAGGCATGCCGGCCGAGGAAGTCCCGCGCGTGGTGTCGCGCATCTGCGGCGTCTGACCGGCCGCACACCATTTGGCCTCGGGTAAGGCCATAGATGCAGTCTACAAGGTCGATCCGCCGGTCACGGCGAAGAAGCTGCGCGAGCTCTACTACAGCGCTCACTTCATGCACAGCCACATAGCCCACTTCTACGCGCTCGCCGCCCCCGACTTCGTCGTGGGCCCGGACGCCGATCCCGCGAAGCGGAACATCCTCGGCATCGTGGAAAAAGTCGGGGTCCCCGTGGCGGCCGAAGTCCTCAAACACCGCGCCATCGCGCAGGACATCCAGATCATGGTGGGGGGCAGGTCGACCCACCCCGTCTGGACTCTGCCGGGCGGCGTGTCCAAGGGGATCACCGACGCTCAGCGGCTGGAGATCGTCGAGAAGGCGAAATCGTGCGTGGAGTTCGCCAGGTTCTCCCTGAAGCTGTTCGAGGACATCGTACTCCAGAACAAGACCTACCTCGACCTGGTCCTCTCGGACATCTACGAGCTCGACTCGTACTGGATCGGGACCGTCGACGAGAAAAACCGGGTGAACTTCTACCAGGGCGAGCACCGCGTCGTGGATCAGGACGCCAAGGAAGTCTTCCGGTACAAGGACCACGAGTACCTCGATTTCATCTCGGAACGGGTCGAGCAGTTCAGCTACCTGAAGTTCCCCTTCCTGAAGAAGATCGGCTGGAAGGGGCTCGTAGCCGGACGTGACTCGGGCGTGTACCAGGCGACCCCGCTCTCGCGGCTCAACGCGGCCGACGGGATGGCGACGCCGCTGGCGCAGGCCGAGTACGAGAAGATGTACAAAACCCTCGGCGGCAAACCTGTGAAAAAGCTCCTGGCCACGCACTGGGCGCGGCTGGTCGAGTTGCTGTACGCGGCCGAGCGGATGCTCGAGCTGGCCCAGGACCCGCAGGTCGCGTCGACCGACATCCGCACCCTCCCGACGGCGGTCCCGGAAGAGGGCATCGGGATCGTCGAGGCGCCGCGTGGAATCCTGACCCATCACTACAAGACAGACCGGAACGGGCTCATCACCGAAGCGAACCTCGTCGTGGGAACGACGAATAATCATGCGCCGATCTCGCTGGCGATCAAGCAGGCCGCCCAGCGGCTCATCCAGCCCGGAAAGGCGATCGGGCAGGATCTCCTCAACATGGTGGAGATGGCGTTCCGGATCTTTGACCCGTGCTTCTCGTGCGCGACCCACTCCCTGCCGGGGGAAATGCCCCTCGTCGTGGAGGTCCACGCCGCCGACGGCACCGTGGTCCACCGCGTTTCGCGGTAGCACCTGCGCGTCGGGCGGCGCGTGGCAATCAGCGGAATAACGAAGCCGGAAGTCAGGACCCGGGAACGGCTGCTGGCTTCCGGCTTTTGGCTTTTGGCGCGAACCAGATTCACGTTACGCAGCACATAACGGACTGCCGCGATACACCCTATGCGAACGCGGGTAATTGGTCTGGGCAACAGCCTCCTGTCCGACGACGGCGTCGGGATTTACGCGGCCCGGGAAGTGGCGCGCCGACTCGCCGGGACCGCTCGCGCGGATCCGGTGGACGTAACCGAGTCGGAAGTGGCGGGCTTCGCCCTGATGGAGCTGATGGCCGGCTGGGACCGCGTCGTGCTCGTCGACTCCGTTGTGTTCGAAGGAGTCGAACCGGGTACGGTCCTGCAGCTGGCGGCCGACGACCTGCACACCTCTCTCCGGCTGCGTTCCGTGCACGATATCGACCTCCCTACCGCCCTCGAACTCGGCCGTCGCCTCGGCCTGAGTATGCCGTCCGATGTCGTGATCTTCGGCATCCAGGTCCTGGATCCGTACACCCTGGGGGAAACCCTCACGGAACCTGCAGCCGCCGGACTGCGCGCCGCGACAGACCTGATCCTCCGGGAATTAATTCCCGCCGACTGCCCCAATTTCCTGCCGCCCTTGTAGTTGTGCCTCGGACAAGTCAGAATTGGTACAAACAGCTCGGAGGGTTCGTGGAATGAAAAGCATGCGTTTGCTGATCTGCCTGACACTGTGCGCCGCTCTCTGCGCGGCTTTGCCGCTCGAGGCCGCGGTAAAGACCGAACAGAAGAGCCAGATGAAATTCGAGGGGATGATGGGCCGCATGATGGGTCTCTTCGGCGGCAAGGCCATGAAGGAGGGGGTCGTCAACACCGTCGCGGTCAAGGGGAACCGCAAGGCGACCTTCAGCGACAACGGCGGCGAGATCATCGACCTGGATGAAGAAAAGGTCTACACGATCGACGCCAAGAAGAAGACCTACGACGTGACCACCTTCGCCGAGATGAAGCGCCGGATGGAGGAGGCCAGGGAGAAGGCCGAGAAGCAGGCGCGCCAGGAGGCGGGCAAGAAGGAAGCGGAGCCGTCGCAACAGCAGCAAGAACAGAAGATGGAAATCGACGTTTCGCTCAAGGAATCCGGACAGAAACGAACCATCAACGGCTTCGACTGCCGCGAGGTCGTCATGACCGTCACGGCGCGCGAGAAGGGAAAGACGCTCGAGCAGGCCGGCGGAATGGTCCTTACCTCGAACATGTGGCTGGCCCCACGCATCGAGGCCATGAAGGAGGCGGAGGAATTCGACTGCCGTTACGCGCAGAAGCTGGGCGAGATCGTCGGCGTTCCGTCGGGGGAACAGGCCACCGCCGCGCTGGCGATGTACCCGGGGTTCAAGGACATGATGGGCAAGATGCAGACCGAAAAGGTCAACATGGACGGCACGGCGATCCTGACCGTGATGACCATGGAGGCGGTCAAGAGCCCCGAGCAGATGTCCCAGCAGCAGCGCGAGAGCGAGTCGTCGGATACGCCCGCCCGCGGCATCGGCGGGCTGATCGGCCGCAGAATCATGCGGAAAAAGGAGGAGAGTCCCTCACAGGCTCCCAACCGCGCGACGATCATGACCATGAACAGCGAACTGCTCAAGGTCACGCCCGACGTGACCGCCGCCGACCTGGCCATACCTGCGGGCTTCCGCGAAACAAAGTGACCGGCGAAGTGGGCCGCGTCGGCCCGACGCGGCCCCAGTCTTCCTCCTGTAAACCGCCCGGATATTGCGGACGAAAAGCAGCGGTACACCTTCGTCGGTTCGCCGCGGAAGCTTTGGTTCGCACAAACGGCAGACTCTTGCCTTGTGGGCAGGTGGACTCGTCCTTCAGCTCGTCGCACGTGAAAGTTGTGTCAGCCGGTACGTCTGTGGCCCGCGTCGGCCCGACGCGGCCCACTTCAATCCGGACCCACGTGGCTCGAAGAATACGCAGAAACACCACAATCCTGAGCGGCCGCCGTGCTAGATTCAACCCCCGAGGAGGAGGCAAGCATGACGGCGACACTGATCAGGGGCGCCGCAATTGCGGCGTCGATCCGGGAAGAACTCAAGCGCGAGGTCGACAGCCTTAAACAGAAGCACGGTGTCACGCCGGGCCTGGTGACGGTGCTGGTGGGGCACAATCCGGCGTCCGAGAGCTATGTTCGGGCGAAGCAAAAGACCGCGCACGAGCTCGAGTTTCACTCGATCCAGGAGGACCGGCCCCAGGACATGACCCAGGAAAGCCTCCTGGAGCTCGTGCGGAGCTACAATGCCGATCCTGCGATTCACGGCATTCTCGTCCAGCTGCCGCTCCCTCCCCACATCAACGAGACACGGGTGTTGTATGCCCTGGACCCCCGCAAGGACGTCGACGCGTTCCACCCCGTGAACGTCGGCAAGCTCGTGATCGGCGAAGCCGACTACCTCCCGTGCACGCCGGCCGGCATCCAGCAGCTCCTCGTCCGCTCCGGTGTCAAAGTGGAAGGCGCGGAGGTCGTGGTCGTCGGGCGTTCGAACATCGTGGGGAAGCCGATCGCGAACATCCTGATGCAGAAAGCGAAGGGGGCCAACGCCACCGTAACCGTGTGCCACACCCGCACGCGCGACATCGCGTCACACTGCCGCCGCGCCGACATCCTGATCGTCGCCGCAGGGGTACCGGAGTACGTGCGCGGGGAGATGATCAAGCCCGGCGCCGTGGTGATCGACGTGGGGGTGAACGAGGTGGGAAAAACCGCCGAGGGGAAACGCATCCTCAAGGGGGACGTGGCGTTCGAAGAAGCCGTCCAGGTTGCCGGGGCCATCACGCCCGTGCCCGGCGGCGTAGGCCCGATGACGATCACCATGCTCATGCGCAACACCGTCAGGGCCTGCAAGGTCTGGAACGGGATCGCCGACTAGCCGTTTCCGCAAAAATAACCAGTGGGTCCGGGCGTTCAGCCCGGACCCACTTGCTAGGTTGAGACACCCGTTACGCGTAGCGTCCGTAGACGGGGCCGAAGGTCCGGCAGGCGCGCATGTCCGCGGCGGCCAGGTCGCCGGTCCCGAATGCGGTCCAGGCGCTGGGCCGGAATATGCGCTCCTCGGCGACGTTGTGCATGTACACGGGGATACGGAGTATCGACGCCAGCGTAATCAGGTCCGCCCCGACGTGGCCGTAGCACAGGGCTCCGTGATTGGCGCCCCAGTTGTTCATCACCGAATACACGTCGCGGAAAGCGGAGCTCCCGTTCAGGATCGGCGCAAACCACGTCGTCGGCCAGCTGGGGTCGGTCCGCTCGTTGAGCACGCGGTGCACCCTGGCCGGGATATCGACGGAATACCCTTCGGCGATCTGCAGGGCCGGCCCGAGGCCCTTGATCATGTTGAGGCGGGTCATGGTGAGCGGGATGCCGCCACGAGTCTTGAAGCACGTCGACCAGCCGCCGCCGCGCATGTATTCGGTCACCGCCGGCCGAAACCGCGTCGCCTCCAGGCAACGCCGCACGTCGGCAGCCGTGATTTCCCAGAACGGCTTGAGCAAAGGGTTCCCTCCTGCCTCCTCCCCTCCCGAACCGTCGAGGGCGGCGGCTCCCGAGTTGATCAGGTGGAGCATTCCTCCCTCCGCGGCCCCCGACAGCTTGTGCTGGGTGACGCGGCGGACCGCGGCGGGGCTCCAGAACGTGCGGACGTCGGCGAAGATCTGGGCCGTGTGGGTCAGGAGGTTCCCCATCAGCATGCACACGCCGTTGAGGCTGTCGTTCTCGGTGGCGACGACGTAGGGGGCGCGGATCCCGTTCCAGTCAAAGGAGCTGTTGAGGATCGTCTCCAGGAAGTCGCCGTTCGGGTAGTAGTCCGTCCACTGCCGCTGTCCCTGGAACCCGGCGGCGATGGCGTTGTGGCCGAGCGCCTCCTCGCCGTGACCGAGGTCGTGTAGCAGGGGGTTTCCGATCATGAGATCGCGTGCGATGAGCGCCATCTTCACCGAGGTTTCCCATTCCATGTCGAGGTGCTCGCGACTGCGGCGGCTCTTGGGCGGGTTGTTGTCCTCCCCCTCTTTGCAGTTGGCGCGGACCCACTCGAGGGCGCGCTGGTACTCGCCGGTGTCGTAGATGCCGGAGCCGGTGCGCCGGGCGAACTCGGTCAGGTCTATGCTGACGACGCGCATCCCGAGATAGCTCTCGAAAAGCGACTGATCCACGATGGAACCGGCGATCCCCATCGAGACTCCGCCCATCGAGAGGTAAGTCTTGCCCCGCATGATCGTGGCGGCCAGCGCGCCACGCGCAAACCGGAGGAGCTTGTCCTTTACGTCTTCGGGGATCGAACGGTCCCCGGCGTCCTGCACGTCGCGGCCGTAGATACCGAACGCGGGCAGCCCTTTCTGGTTGTGCGCCGCCAGCACGGCGGCCAGGTACACGGCGCCGGGGCGTTCGGTGCCGTTGAAGCCCCAGACCGCCTTGGGCGAGAGCGGGTCCATGTCCATCGTCTCGGAACCGTAGCACCAGCAGGGCGTGACGGTGAGTGACACGGTGGCCCCCTCGCGGGCGAACTTGTCGGCCGCCATGGCCGCCTCGGCCGCCCCGCCGATGCAGGTATCGGAGATGACGCACTCGATCGGCTGGCCGTTCGGGTAGCGCACGTGGGCGGAGAGCAGGGCGGCGACGGAGCGTGCCATTTCCATCGTCTGTCCCTCGAGCGACTCCCGCACGCCGTGGCGCCGCCCGTCGATGATCGGACGGATGCCGATCTTGGGCAGACGTCCGATCCACCGGTTGACCTGCGCATCCACTGTGGATTCCCTGCTAGCCATGGTGTGTCTTCTCCTCTTCTCGCAACGATGGTTGACACGCGGAACGTATCCGCGTGAAATCGCCGAATCGCTGTTCCCAAACCTGCACGTCGCCCGGCTCGTATGTGACCGTCTCGAAGGAACGCCGTATCAAGTCGCGCCCTTCTTCGCGTGACGCGATGGAGCCGGTGCCCGCCATCTGCATCAGGATGTTACCAGCCGATGTCGCTTCCACCGGTCCGGTCACGACCGGGCGGTTGAGCGCGTTGGCGGTGAACTGGTTCAACAGCCTGTTGCGCGACCCCCCTCCGACGATGTGGAGCACGTCCAGGCGATACCCGAGCAAATCCTCCAGCTGCTCCAGAACGAGGCGGTATTTGAATGCCAGGCTCTCCAGGGCGGTCCGCACCAAGGCCCCTTTGCCCGCTGGCGGCTCCTGCCCGGTGCGCCGGCAGAATTCCTGGATGCGGGCAGGCATGTCCCCCGGGGGCGCGAATTCCGGAGCATCGGGATCGATCGCGGCCGCAAACGAAGGGGCCGCCGCAGCAAGCGCGGTCAGGTCGTTGTAGCTCGTGTCGTCGCCCTTGGACGCCCAGGTGCGCTTGCACTCCTGGACGAGCCAGAGCCCGCTGATGTTCTTCAGCAGCCTGACGGTGTCGAAAACCCCGATTTCATTAGTAAAACCGGCGGCGAGGGTTCTCGAGTCGATGACCGGATCCCGTAATTCCACCCCCATAAGCGACCAGGTCCCGGAGCTGAGATAGGCGTGCCGGGCACCCCGCGCAGGGACGGCCGCGACGCCCGAAGCCGTGTCGTGGCAGCCCGGCGCCACGACCTGGATCGGCCCCGCGCCGGTTTCCTCGGCGACTTCGGGCAGCAGCGGCCCGAGCGCGGTCCCCGGGTCCACGATCTCGCCGAAGATGCGGTCCGGCAACTCCAGGGCACCGATCACCCGGCGGGACCACTTCTTCTTTCTCGGGTCGTAGAGCTGGCTTGTGCTTGCGATCGTCCTCTCGTTGACGCCGGCGCCGCACAGCCAGGAATTCAGCAGGTCGGGGATGAACAGCAACCGGCTGGCGATCGAGAGCGCCGGCGCGCCAGCCACCACCTCCGAGAGCAGCTGATATATGGTGTTGAAGAACATGAACTGGATGCCGGTCTCGGCATAGATGTCCGCCTTCGGCAGCCTGCGGAAAGCCTCGTCCATCATTCCGTCGGTCCGGCGGTCACGGTAGTGAACGGGTTGGCCGAGCAGGCAGCCGCCGGCGTCGACCAATCCATAATCCACACCCCAGGTGTCGACCCCGACGCTCACGACGCCGGATCCGTAAGCCCGGGCGGCCAGCGCGATGCCCCGCTTGATCTCCGAATACAGGTAAAGGACATCCCAGTACAGGCTGCCGCGCAGCCGCACGGGAACGTTGGCAAAACGGTGGACCTCCTCGATGCGCAGCCGCGCGCCGTCAAAGCGGCCGGCCATCACACGGCCGCTCTCGGCCCCCAGGTCCACGGCCAGGTAGACCTTTTCCCTCATGATTGAACGAGTATCCAACAGAGACACCCGCAGAGCAAGTGGGTCCGGGCTTGCAGCCCGGACGCCGTTTGCGGTCGCTATCGAATGCGACTGTCGTCAAATAGGGCAGATCAAAAGACGTCCGGGCTGAAGCCCGGACCCACTCGGGGTCAGATCTGGTAGAACCAGGAGTCTTCCGGCGACGAGCCTGGCTGCGAGTCCGCGCCGCCGGTCCGCTTCTCCAGCCGTTCGATGCGCTCGGCCAGCCTGCGGAGGGCTCGGGCGGTCATGTCGGGCAATGCGCCGTGTTCCAGGTCGACCGCGTGGGCGTGACCGTGGTCGACGTAGACCACTTTCTCCCCGGCGCGGTGCGTCACGCGGCCGGGGACGCCGACGACGACCGAGTCGGGCGGAACGTCCTTGACCACGACCGCGTTGGCTCCGATGCGTGTGCCCGACCCGATCGTGATCGGCCCCAGGATCTTGGCTCCGGCACCCACGACGACGTCGTCCTGGAGCGTGGGGTGGCGCTTCCCCTTGTTCCAGCTGGTGCCGCCGAGCGTGACCCCGTGGTACAGGGTCACGTTGGCACCCACCTCGGCAGTCTCGCCGATGACGACGCCCATACCGTGATCGATGAAGAAACCGGGGCCGATGCGGGCCCCGGGATGGATTTCGATGCCGGTAAGGTGGCGGCCGACGTGCGACACCACTCGTCCCAGCCAGAACAGGCCGTGCGTCCAGAACCAGTGAGCCATGCGGTAGAACCAGAGCGCGTGGAGCCCCGGGTAGGCCGCGACGATCTCGTACCAGCTGCGCGCAGCCGGGTCGCGATCGAAGACGGCCCTTATGTCGCTCCGCACTGTTCTGAACATCTGCGCCTCGCCCTGTCAGTCCGCCAGGTGCTGGAAAAGGGCTGTCGAGAGATAACGCTCGCCGAACGACGGGATGATCACCACGATCAGCTTGTCCCGGCTTTCGGGGCGCTGGGCCACGTGCATCGCGGCCCAGGTCGCCGCACCAGACGAAATCCCGACCAGGAGCCCCTCTTCCTTGGCCATGCGGCGCGCGATGGCGAAGGCGTCGTCGGGCTGCACCTGCACGACTTCGTCGATCAACGCCGTGTTGAGCACCTTGGGTATGAATCCCGCCCCGATCCCCTGGATAGGGTGCGGCCCCGCGGGCCCTCCCGAAAGGACCGCCGAGGTCGTCGGCTCGACCGCGACGCAACGGAACGACGGCTTGCGCGCCTTGATCACCTCGCCGACCCCCGTCAACGTGCCGCCGGTGCCCACGCCTGAGATGAGGATATCTGCCGTACTGTCCGTGTCCCGCCAGATCTCCTCCGCGGTGGTGCGCCGGTGGACCTCCGGGTTGGCCGGGTTCTCGAACTGGTTGAGCATGACGTAACGCGAGTCACCCGCCGCCAGTTCCTCCGCCCGCCGTATGGCCCCCTTCATACCCTCGCTGCCGCGGGTCAGGATGAGATCGGCACCGTAGGCGCGCAGCAGCATGCGGCGCTCCCGGCTCATGGTTTCCGGCATCGTAAGTACCAGTCGGTAGCCTCTCTCGGCCGCAACGAAGGCCAGCGCGATCCCAGTGTTGCCGCTGGTCGATTCTATCAGGATCGTGTCGCTTTTGATCTTTCCATCCCGTTCGGCAGCCTCGACCATCGCCAGGCCAATGCGGTCTTTTACGCTCTTGGCAGGATTGTAGTACTCGAGCTTGGCGACGACCCGGCCCGGCATACCCTGCGTGAGGCGGTTTAACTGGACCAGCGGGGTATTACCCACCAGCTCGGTCACATCCCGAAAGATTCTCATCTGTTCTCTGCCCCTTTCTGTCACCCGAAAACTCACTCGAATCGTCAGATCTATAGCACACGGGGTCAGTCATTTGAAGGGTGCGATCGCGCCGGGTGTGCGCGTCAGGCGGATTCGGAGACGAACCGGAGTGTGCGGTGCTTGTCCAGCGTGTCGCTCCCGAGAACCTTGCTCAGATACACCTTGGACTCGTCGTTGTCCGAGGGATTGCGCTTGAAACCGACCACGTTGAAACCCAGGTCGGCCAGTGTGGCTCGCATTGTGTGGAACTTGTTCTTCGTCTTGACGGCCAACTCCTGGTATCCGTGCTCGACGGCCCACACTTCCTGCTGCTCGGTGAGCGCGCGATAGTGACCCGCGCCGCGCCAGGGGCCCCGCGTCCCGCCGATCCAGCTGTAGAAGATCCTGCGTCCGCCGAATTCGAGTGCCGTCTCGGAACTCGGCGACAAGTTCCTGAAGCTGCGGGTCGTTCTCCTGCGCGCTCAGCGCGTGTCCCACCTTGAATGCCACCGGGATGAGCCGGTCGTCGTCGTCGTCGGGGATGGGCGCGAGCGACAGCAGGATCAGATGCTCCCGGGCGTTCAGGCGGCGGATGATTTCGTCGGCCGTCTTCTTCTTTCTGAACTCGTGAAAGTAGTCCTCGATGTACTGGACTTCGAGCGCCCCTTGCTCCAGCCTGTACTGACGAATGATGTGCCCCGTTTGCGCCATGCCCGCAGCTTAATGCATCGACGGGGTTTGTGTCCAAGCCGTTGTGCGAGACGCGGCGTTCGCATACACTCGTCGCCCTATGATTCCGCACGATTACCACATGCACACCAAGTACTCGATCGACTCCAAAGCCTCGATGTCCGAAATGTGCCGCGCCGCCGTCGACGTCGGGATCGCGGAGATCGGTTTTGCCGAACATTTCGACCTTTACCCGGAAGACGAGGCCCCGGACTGGTTCAGGCTGGAGCCCTGGGCGTCCGATCTCGAGAGCTGCCGGACGGAATTTGGCGGCCGGCTGACGGTGCGTGCCGGCATCGAGGTGGGCGAGCCCCACCTCTTCCGGCAGGGAACGCGGGAGATGCTGGAGCGCTACCCGTTCGATCTGGTTCTCGGGTCGCTCCATTGGTTCGGCGGGCTGCATGCATTCCGGCGCGACGTCTTCGCGCGCCCGGCGGAACAGGTGTTCAAGCTCTACTTCGAGGAACTCAGGGAAATGACCGCGCAGGGCGGCTTCGACATCCTGGCCCACCTCGACGTCCCGGCGCGGGTGGCCAGCGGGGTTTACGGCGGATACGACCCGCTCCCGTACGAGGGCCTCATCCGTCCCGTCCTGGCCGAGTGCATATCCGGCGGGATCGCCCTCGAAGTGAACACGGCAGCGCTCAGAAGAGAGGCGCGCATTCTGAACCCAGGGCTGACGGTCGTGCGCTGGTATGCTGAAATGGGCGGCACCCTCGTGACCCTGGGCTCCGATGCGCACCGACCCGACCACGTGGGGGCCGGCCTGCAGACCGCGTTACACGTCCTGAGCGACGCCGGCTTCCGCCAACTCACGCATTTCGAGAGACGCCAGCACCGGCAGATGCCCTTCTCCCTTTAATACTCACGGGGAGCTTCGGGGAGAGACACGGATCACTTCGCCTCAAAGCGAGTCCAGGGGTGGGATTTTAGATCGCGCAGGACCGGCTTGATCCAGTCGAACTCCGGGTGGCGCGCCAGGTGCCTGGCCGCGTCGAAATCGATGCCGCACGAGTGCCCCATCGACGCGGTGAACGACATGCGCGCCGCCAGCACGGCATCGGTCACCTTCGCCTGGACAGCACCCGCCACACCGAAGGGCGGCTGCCACCCCTTCATCCCGCGCGGGGACAGTTCCACGTGCCCGCACAGCGTCCGCTCGTTAGGGTCGTTCTTGCCCGTGAACGAATCGATATGGTCCGAGAGGAATCTCTGCCCCGCCTCGACATCGATCTTCCCCTTGTGCTCGGCCATCAACTGCCCCCACCGGACCTTCCGCGCGTTGGCACTCAGCGACATGTCCTTCGGGTCGAAGTCGGTCTCTTCCCGGATGAGTTTCTCGTTCACAGGGAAATTGGATCCGACAAAGTACCCATCCTTCTTGCGCAGCAGGTTCACGTTCTTCAGCCCGAGTTCCAGGCTGCCGATTTCGTTCGTGTTCCGGTCCGCCACGAGCCAGTTGTTGGCGTACCCGCCGTTGTTCCCCTCTTTCATCAGCCGGGCGAAGTCGTCGATGCTCGCCGCGTACTGCATCGCCCTGCGAGCGCGGACGAATTCCGGGACGCCGTCGGGGTTCCAACCGGAAAAACCTGTGATGGTCGTCTCGGTGATCATGATCCCGGCCGCATTGACCCCGAAGTCGTCGGCGCTGTGAATCAGGCCCGGGAACCCGTCCATGAGGATCCGGTGGCCGGTCGCCGGCACGATGTCGAAGATGATGTTCCAGCGCTCCCCGTCCGCATAATAGGTCCAGGCGTTGTGGCCGATCACCGGCCTGCCGTCCCTGGTGTAGCTTCCGGTAGCCACGAAGGCACTGCAACGCTCCGCGACCGGGACGGGCTTGCGCGAGGCGGACTCCGGGTGCTGCTTCCCGTACCAGGTGGCATATCCGGGAAGTTCGAGCCAGGCGTTCATTGCAACCACGTCCCAGAGGTCCAGCTTGATCCCCTTCGCCTTCAAGCCTTCCGCGATTCCTGTCAGCTCGTCCCGGTACTCCGGGCTGACCCTGGGCCACAGCACCGTTTGGGCGGCGGCACGGAAGAACGGCCAATCCCTGGAAGTGTCGTGCTTCAGCTCAACCTCAATCACCCTCTGCGCGTCGCCGATTTCACGGCGCCAGCAGGTACCCGTGCTGGAAACCGATTTCGGCAGGGCTCCCCTCCAGGTGAACGAACACCCACCCGTTCTGCGCGGGGTTGCGGTGCGCGGATTTCAGCCGCGCGTCCGTTGGCAGGTCGCGCGGTAACAGCGAGACGGCGGAAAGCGCCACCAGCACCGTGGCAGCCGAGAAGATGTGCCGCATGAGATAGCTCCAGGAAGAGAGAATTCACAGCGAACCGTTCCGTACGAGTGAATTTAGCTTTTTCGCGATCGCCGTTCCAGCGGTTTCGCAGACGGGGACGGAACATGTTATGCTGCTGCCGGAATCCCCATACCGGAGTTGCGAAAATGACCGACACGAAAATCACCTTGTCCGAAAAGGACATCCCGACGCACTTCTACAACATCGTATCCGACCTGCCGACGCCGTTGCAGCCCCCGCTGCACCCCGGGACGCGGCAGCCGCTCGGCCCTGAGGCGCTTGCGCCGATTTTCCCGATGGGCCTCATCCGGCAGGAGGTTTCACAGGAGCGCTACATCGAAATCCCGGACGAGGTGCGTGACATCTATCGTCTCTACCGCCCCACCCCACTTTTCCGGGCGCGCGCGTTCGAGGAATACCTCGACACTCCGGCGCGGATCTACTACAAGTCCGAGCACGTCAGCCCGGTCGGGAGTCACAAGCTCAACACCGCCCTCATGCAGGCCTACATGAACAAAAAGGAGGGGGTGAAGCGGCTCGCCACCGAGACCGGCGCCGGGCAGTGGGGCAGCGCGCTCGCGTGCGCGTGCCGGTTGATGGAACTCGAGTGCATGGTGTACATGGTCCGGGTCAGCTACGACCAGAAGCCCTACCGGCGCATAATGATGAAAACGTACGGCGCCGACGTGGTCGCGAGCCCGTCGGAACTGACCGAAGCGGGGAGGGCCATCCTCGCCGAAGATCCCGCATCGCCCGGCAGTCTCGGGATCGCGATCTCGGAGGCGGTCGAAGACGCGGTCAAGAGGGACGACACGAAGTATGCCCTGGGCAGCGTCCTCAACCACGTGCTCCTGCACCAGACTGTGATCGGGCTGGAAACGAAGAAGCAGATGGAGCTCGCCGGGGACTACCCCGACATCCTGATCGGGTGCCACGGTGGCGGGAGCAATTTCGCCGGGCTGGCCTTTCCGTTTCTTCAGGACAAGCTCAAGGGCGACCGGAAGAACCTGCGCGCGATCGCCGTCGAGCCCAGCGCCTGCCCCAGCCTGACCGCCGGCAAACGAGAGTACGATTTCGGGGATGTCGCCGGCATGACGCCGCTGATGATGATGCACACCCTCGGCCACAAGTTCGTGCCCGCCCCGGTGCACGCGGGCGGCCTGCGCTACCACGGCTCGGCCCCGCTGGTCAGCCACCTCCTGTCCGAAAAAGTCATCGAGGCGGAAGCGTACCACCAGGGCGATATCTTCGAGAGTGCCATAAAGTTCGCCCGTTGCGAGGGGACGATCCCGGCTCCGGAGTCGGCGCATGCCGTGCACAGCGTCGTCGTGCACGCGCAGCGAGCCCGCGAATCCGGCGAGCGTAAGGTCATCGTCTTCAATCTCTCGGGACACGGCCACTTCGACCTCGCCTCCTACGAGTCTTTTCTCAACGGCACCATGAACCGGGAGGCGTAATTCGGGGGGACGGGGACGCCTCCTTTTTTCCCGGCCGTTGCGGCGACACCCGTTTATGCACGAACCGTTTCAATTTCACACTCTGGACCAGCTGCGCGGGAGGATCGCCGAACTCGCGCTCGAGCTCCCCGTCTCGGACGATATCGGCCCGCTGTTTGAGCCGGTTCAGGTCGGCCCCTTCCTGCTGCCGAACCGGTTTGTGGTTCTGCCGATGGAGGGATGCGACGGCCTGGCCGACGGTTCCCCCGACGAACTCACGTTTCGGAGGTATCGAAGGTTCGCCGAGGGGGGAGCCGGTCTGCTCTGGATGGAAGCGACCGCCGTCGTCGAGGTGGGGAGGGCCAACCCTAGGCAACTCTGGCTCAGGGAGGCGAATCTCTCCGCCTTTTCCCGCCTCGTGCGCGAAACCCGCGACGCGGCCGTGCGGGCACTCGGCCCACGACAGGGTCCCGTGCTCGTAGTGCAGTTGACGCATTCGGGGCGGTACAGCCGGCCCGGGAGGCTGGCAGCCCCGATAATCGCGCACCGCTCGCCCTTCCTGGATCCCATCCACGACCTGCCGCTTGACTACCCGGTGATCTCGGACGACGAACTGGAGCGCCTGGAGGACGAATACGTGCGCGCGGCCGTGTGTGCGGCCCGAGCGGGCTTCGACGCGGTTGACATAAAGGCGTGTCACCGCTACCTGGTTTCGGAGTTGCACGCCTCCCATACCCGCGAGGGACGCTACGGTGGTTCGTTCGAAAACCGTTCCCGCTTTTTCCGCAACATCGTCGCCAAGATCAGGGACGCCGTCCCGGGCCTGACGGTCACATCCCGCATGAACGCGTACGACGCCATGGCCTATCCCTATGGCTTCGGCGTCGACCGCACCGACCCGCGCCGGAGTGACCTGAGCGAGCCGCTCGAACTGGTGCGGTACCTGCAGGGACTGGGCACTCCGCTGGTTAACGTCACGATCGGCAACCCCTATTTCAACCCGCACGTCAACCGTCCCTTCGATCTTCCCGTTGCGGGCGGAGCGGTTCCGCCGGAACCGCCGCTCGCAGGCGTGGCGCGCTTTTCCGGGATCGTGGGCCAGATCCAGTCGGCCTTTCCCGGCATGGCCGTCGTGGGCGGCGGCTACTCGTGGCTCCGTCAGTTCTTCCCGCATGTCGCCGCCGCGAATGTGAAGCGGGGAGCGGTCGCGCTGGTCGGGCTCGGCCGCATGGCTTTCGCCTACCCCGAGTTTGTCCGCGACCTGGCCGACCACGGCCGTCTCGACCCGGAACGCGTGTGCGTCGCCTGTTCCGCCTGCTCCCAGATCATGCGGGACGGCGGCCGGGCCGGGTGTGTGCCGCGCGATGCTGCGCTCTACGAGCCGATCTACAAGAGCGGCCGGGCCGAAGCGCTGGACACGATCGTCGCCATGGCCGCGACCTGCCGCCAGTGCAACGACCCCACGTGCATCCGGCACTGTCCCGCGCGCGTCAACATCCCGGAGTTCGTCGGCCACATCGCCGCCCGCCGGTTCCGGGCCGCCTATGAAACCCTGCGCGCGGCAAACGTGCTGGCGGCGGTTTGCGGCTACGTCTGTCCGGCCGAGACGCTGTGCGAATCCGGCTGCATCAACCGGCACTATGCTTCCACCGTGCCGATCCGCCACCTGCAGCGTTGGGTCAGCCGCAAGGCCGTCGACGAAGGGTGGACGGCCGAACGGCAGCCCTCGGCCCAGCCGAGCGGCAAGCGGGTCGCGGTCCTGGGGGCGGGCCCGGCAGGAGTCTCCGCGGCCGTGACCCTGGCGGGGTTGGGCTACCAGGTCACCCTGTTCGACGCCGACCCGGCTCCCGGGGGCACTGCGGCCGGGACGATCCCGGCCGAGCGCCTTCCCGACGCTGTCCTGCGGCGGGAGGTCCGGGACGTGCTGGAGGCTAGCGGCGCTGTCGACTCGCGGCGGTGCCGGCTCGGCGCCGGGTGCGACCTCGACACCATCCTGGGGCAGGGTTTCGACGGCGCGGTCATCGCGCTGGGACTCAGCCGTTCCGTCGGTCTGGCGGGGGCCGCGCGTCCCTCATCGGGCGTTGTTGGCGCCCTCGAATTCCTCAGGCACACGAAGGCCGGCGCCGCCGTCTCCGGTACCGTGCTGGTGCTTGGTGCGGGCAACACGGCCATGGACGCCGCCCTATCCGCGCAGCGGGCGGGCGCGTCGGACGTGTCGATCGTCTATCGGCGCTCGTTCGCCGAGATGCCGGCCTGGCCGGAGGAACGGGATCTTGCGATCCGGTCGGGAGTCCACTTCCTGCTCTTGACCGCGCCGCTCGCGTACGCCGCCGACGGAGCGGGCCGGGCTACCGGGTTGCGCGTCGCCCGCACGGCGCTGGGTCCCCCCGGGCCGGGCGGCCGTCGAGTGCCACGGGTCGTGCCGGGAACCGAACACATCCTGCCGGCGGACCTGGTAGTCGAGGCCCTGGGGCAGGAGATCACCCCCGAAGTGAAACAGGCGCTCCCGGCCGTGCAGTTCACCGATCGAGGGTTGCTCTGGACGCGCCCGGACTCGCTGCAGACTTCGCGCGACGCCGTGTTCGCGGCCGGCGACATCGTCAATGGCGGGACCACCGTCGTGCAGGCCGTCGCCGAAGGGGCGCGCGCCGGCCGCGAACTCGACCGGCATCTCCTTTCTCAGGACGGGGGCCGCCAACAGCCGTGAGAACCTGCAGCCGCGGTGCCGTCTCCAGCGCGAGGATCCGGAACGGAATCCTCGATTAAGCCGGCCTTCGCCGCCGGCGTACGGGCTTTTTGTGTCGATTCGAATGCCAGTATCCGAAGGGAGGCTCCTGTGCTCGAACATCCGACCCGACGTGACATCCTGAAAGCGACAGCCGGCGCCGCAGCGGCCCTAGGGACAACTTCCGCCGCCACGCGCGGCGGAGGCCAAGAACCGACGCTGCGCGTCACCCGGGACGTGCGCGTGGCCATCATCGGACTCGAGGGCCATTACTCCGAGGTCCTGGAGGTCGCGGCTCGGGCGCCCAACGTCCGGGTGACCGCCGTCGTGGACCGAAGCCCCGCCCTCCTGCAAAGGGCCGCGTCCAACGCGCAGCTGAAGAGCGCAAAGCCCTACCCGGATTATCGCGCCCTGCTGGAGCGCGAGCCGCTGGACGTCGTCGCGGTCTGCGGTGACAACGCCACCCGGCCCGAGATCGTGTGCGCGTGTGCGGAACGCAAGTTGCCCGTCGTCGCCGAAAAACCGCTCGCCATCACGCGGGAAGCCCTCCAGCAAATCAGGGGAGCCCTCGAGCGGTCAGGGTCGCGCCTGACGTTACTCCTCCCGATGCGCTTCACCCCCGCTTACCGGAAGATGAGATCGCTCGTGCGCGAGGGCGCGATCGGCGACGTGGTGACGGTGGCTGCCCAGAAGTCCTACAAGCTCGCGGAACGCCCCGAGTGGATGAAGTCGCGCGCGACCTTCGGCGGGATCATCCCCTATATCGGGATCCATATGATCGACCTCATGCGCTGGACCTCGGGAAGGGATTTCACGCAGGCGGCCGCGTTCCAGTCCAATGTCGGCGCACCGCAGCAGCGTGAAATGGAAAACAACGCGGCTATCGCCTTCCGGCTGGATAACGGCGGAACAGGGTCGCTCCGGATGGACTACCTCCGGCCCGAAACCGCACCGACGCACGGCGACGACCGGCTGCGGATCGCCGGAACACGCGGGGTGGTGGAGTTCCAGGAAGGGCGCGGCGTGACGCTCGTGACCGCGGAGCGCAAACCGGAACAGGTGACGAGCCTCCCGCCGGAGAGATACCTGTTCGCCGATTTTCTCGAGTCGCTATACAACGGCGTGGAGCACGTCATCAGCATCGAGGAGGTGTTCCGCGTGAGCGAGATCGTCCTCAACGTCCGCGACGCGGCCGAGCGCGGCACCGTGGCGGCGGTCTGACCGCTCAATCCCGGCGCTCTCCGTACTGCAGCGACGTATCTTTGCGGGCGCGGCCCGCCTTGGAGCCAACCATGCGAATCTACCTCCTCTTCCTCCTCGCCTTTGCCTCGACGGCCGCGTCAGCCTTCCCCCCGGACGACGTCACCGGGAAAGTGTTGTTCTTCGACGATTTTAGCGGACCCAAGCTTGATACCTCGAAGTGGGTCGCGGGCTTGCACCACTGGGGCCGCGACAATCGTGGTGTCGTCCCTGAAAACGTCCGCACCGGAACCGTCACGGACGAGGGCAAGAAGATCTCGGTCCTGGTCACCGAGGCCCACGGCGACCGGTACACGGGCCCGGTGAAGGGGGTGCAGAAAGCCGAGGGGAACGGGCCCCTGGGCCAGCCGCAAACCTACAGACGCGTCGAGGACGGCACCAGGGTGGGCGGACTCGTCTGGACGCGCTCACGCTGGGGAGGTGGCCGGTACGAAGTGCGCATGAAGAACCTCCCGCTCCCCGGGGGCTGCTCGTGCATCTGGAACTACTTCCAGGCGGAGAAGGACTACACCGAGATAGACATCGAGATGCCGGCCAACGGCAAGGCCTCCGGCGCGGACTGGTCGCGCTGGGCAGGATTGAACACCTACTATCCCGACGAGACTCAAATCAACGAGCGTCGTGCCGACCTCGGGTTTCCCCAGAACGACGGCCGGTTCCACGTCTACCGCTGGGACTGGTACGACGGCACCAACGGCCGGCCGCGCGTCGACTTCTACCTGGATGGGAAGCTCGTGCACCGTGCGACCGACAAGGTGCCCCGTTCGCCCGCCCAGCTCTGGGTGGGCAACTGGCCCGCCGTCTGGTCGGGCGACTTTCAGTACGATACCCAGTACCTGTATGTCGATTGGGTGAAGATCTCGGAACTGCGCGAGCGTTGAGATCGTGGGGTGCGGTGGCTCGACGGCTGTAGGATCAAAAGCCAAAACAGAACGCAGATTCCGCGGATCCAACGGATTCACGCGAATCGGCCGCGACCGGCATTCCACCGTGAGGGCTGCCTTGGGCACACAGGACTCGGGCCCCACCGGAGGTCGATCCGTGGGGATCCGCGCGCATCCGCGTCCTGAAGAATACGTTGGCGTATTTGTGAACATCAGTACTTAGGATCAGTCCCACCCCACGGTGCTCTGCACGATGCGGTCGAGTTCGGCGGCGAGAGCCTTGTCGGGCGGGTCGGGCCTGTGCCGCTGCAATATCGCAGACCCGCGCTCGCGCACACAGTCGGCAACGCTCAGGGCTCCGGACGCTTCCCACGGGTCCCACCGTTGGCGGTCGAAGAGCCCGGACAACCACGATTCGCGGCGGTAGTGATCGCGGGTGTGGCTCTCCCCGAGGAAGCTGCCGCCGATGCCCACGTCACGAATCACGGGGCCCGCGAGGGTGTCCGCGTCCACCCTGATCCCGGCGAGGATCCTTTTGACGAAGCCCGCGATCTCGTTGTCGAGGATGAGCTGCTCGACGCTCCCGGCCTGGTCCGGGCCGACGATGCCCATGTGGCCGAACGTGTCCGCACCCGCCAGGGCGCCGAGCAGCAGCGTCGCGCCGCGCTCGAGCCCCGACTGTGCGTCCATGCGTTTGCTGTCGGAGAGGCCCACGTTGACGTAAGCCGGCAAGCCGTACCGGGCAGCCATCTGGGTCATCGCCACGGCCATCAACCCCTGCTCGGGCGCGCCGAAACTGATCTGCGTGGTCCGCATATCGAAGAGGTGCGGGATGCCGCCGTAGCACACCGGCGTGCCGGGGCCAAAGAGCTGCGACAGCACGATGCCCGCGAGGATCTCCGCGTTTTCGACGACGAGTGTCCCGGCCAGCGTCGCGGGGCCGCTCGCGCCGGCCTGCACCATCGGGCCGAAACAGAGAGGCAACCCCTTCCGCGCGCAGGTTTTCAGGATGTGGAGGCCATTGGGCGCAAAACGCAGCGGGCTGACCGGTTCGACGAACCCCTGGATCATGGGCCGCTGTCGGTGTGCTTCCGCCCCGCCGCGCACCGCCTCGTACATTTCGAGGACGGCCGCGAGGCTCCGGCCTCCGGAGATCCAGACGTGCGTCGGCTTGCCGGTGACCTTCAGCAGCTCGGCTGCGGTATACACGTCGCGCCGTGCGGCGGGCACATCCAGGGGCATCGCAAGCCCGCCGACGATATCGATGTGCTCCAACGCGTCGCCGACGAGCGCCGCCTGTCGCATATCGTCAGCGCACGGTTCCCGGCGCCCCGTCCCCTCGCAGTCTACCCAGGCAAACTGGCCGGGACTCGAGGCAAGGACGAAATCGCCGTACCCGAACCGGGCCGTCCTATCCGGATTCCGGCCGTGAATCACGAACCGCTTGCCGCTCCCGGCAAGGGCCGCCTCCACGGTGCGGACCGGGAGGCGCGCCACCGCAGTCGCACCGTCCACATGGGCCCCCCCGCCCGACAGCACCGCCAGGCATTCGGGGTCCGGAACGTGCACGCCGATGTCACTCAAAACTGCGAGCGAATCGGAGTGGATAGCGTCCAGCGCAGCCTTGTCCAACACAGTCGTCCGGCTCAGCATGGGGCCCTCCCGTCTGGGGCGGATCATATCAGACGGCCCGCGGTATCAAAACCTCTTGATTGAACCCGGCATGTCAGACAAAATACTAGTGTTAGGCATAATTCTGAAATTTGCAGGAGGCAAAGGTTATGAAGCGTCATCAGGTCATTTTTGCACTACTGGCCATCGCAGCGCTCTTGATCGCGTGCGTCGCCAGCTTCGCGTACCAGCAGAAGTTCGTCCTTCGCGTCAACGCCGGAGATCCCAGGCCGTACACCGACAAGGCCGGCAACGTCTGGCAACCCGACAAGAACTATGTGAAAGGGAGCAAGTACGGGTTTGTAGAAGGCGACATCGTGGACCGCGGGAGTGACGTCAAAATCGCCAATACAAACGACCCCCGCATCTACCAGACCGAGCACTACTCGATGACGAGCTTTCACGCGGACGTTCCGAACGGGAAGTACACCGTGCGGCTGCACTTCGCCGAGACGTACGAAAACATCGACGTGGACGGCCCGCGCGTGTTCAACGTCAAGATAGAGGGGAAGGACGTCATCAAGAAGTTCGAAATCTCGAAGGTGGCGCCTGGAATGCACAAGCCTGTGATCAGGGAGTTCAAAGGGGTCGAGGTCGCCGACGGGAAGCTTGACATCCTCTTTGACGCCGACACTCAAAACCCGGAAATCAACGGGATAGAGATAATCCAGGAGTAACCGCGAACCCTCAGAATGCAACGGGTGCGGCCGGTAGGCCGCACCCGTGCGCCGTCAGGGATTAGCCCCCAGTTCCGTCAACGCATCCTTCACCTTTGGAATGACGTCCCTGTATTTGTCGGGACGGGCCCGCTTTAGAAAACCTCTGAAATACTTGACCGCGGTCTGGGAGTCGCCCGCCTTCTGCGCGAGGAGACCCAGGTTCAGGTAGGGCTCGATCAGTTCGGGATCGGATTCGATGGCCTTTTCGAGGTGCACCCGCCCTTCGACTGTCCGCCCGCGCTGGACTTCCAGAATCCCGAGCACGTTGTGGGCCGTGGCATGCTGCGGATCCTGCACCAGAATCGCCTGAAGGACGCGCAACGCGTCGTCGGCCCGGCCCAGCTGCAGGTAGGCAGTCGCCATGTTGTCCATGTTCTGAAGATTGGCAGGGTTCATCTGCGCCGCCTTCTCCATGTGCCCGATGGCGTTTTTCAGATCGCCTCGCCGGACCTGGATCTCCCCGAGCTTGGCGTAGGTCTCGTCCCCGTCCGCGCCGTTCTTGATCGCCGCGAGACACACCCGTTCCAGCTCGTCGAAACGACCCATGCGCTCGTAACACATCTGAAGCGTCTTGTAGAGGAGGGGGTTGGAGCGATCCTGGGGCAGGACCTTCTCCAGCGCAGGGGCGGCGACCGCCCAGCGGTCGTGATTCATGGCTTCGGAAGCTCGTTCGATGACGCCCAAGACCACTACCCGGTCCTTGGGATCCGGGCCGGACATGTCGATGCGAACGCTGCGGCGACCCGAGCTGATGTAGCCGAGCGCGTCGAGTTCCCGGCGCCGCTCGTCGTCGACCAACTGAGGCTCGAGCTGTCCCAGACTCTTGGGCGGCCCCGCTACTTCCCACACCTGTTTCTGCAGGCGGTCGGCGTCGGCCGGCAGCTTGTCGACCAGGTTGCGCTTCTCCTCCCGATCGTCCATGAACCTGTACAACTCGGGCTTCGGGCCGACGATCAGCTTGAACTGATCGGTACGCATTCCGCGCAATTCCGACCAACCCATGTGGGTTCGCGGATAGAGTGTCTCCATGTAGCAGTAGTTGCTGCGGGTCGCCTTCCCTGCGACAACGGCTTCCCGAAGGCTGACGCCCTGGACTTTGTTCCCGGGATCGGCACCCACAAAATCCACAATCGTGGGCATCACGTCGATCGACCGAACCTGCTGGGTCACCACCCGTCCCTGCGGCACGCCCGGTCCGGCAATAATCAGCGGGACGTGCATGGTCGAATCGTAAAGGAACACGCCGTGCGTGTACTCGCCGTGGTCGCCCAGGCTCTCGCCGTGGTCCGACATGACAACCACCAGGGTGCGGTCGGCCAGCCCCGCCTCGGACAACCACGACGTCAGCTTCCCTACCTGTTCGTCCGCATAGGCCACCTCGCCGCCGTAAGGGTCTTTTGGGTATCGCGACCGGAACGGCTCGGGCGGGTCATACGGGAAGTGCGGATCGTACAGGTGCACCCAGGCGAAGAAGCTCTTCCCTGCCGCACCGTGCTTCCTGAGCCAGTCCAGGGCGCGGCCGGTGACGACCTCTCCGCGGATCTCCGCAACGACTCCGGGCAGCTTCTGGAGCCGCGTATCCTCCTTCATGGAGTCAGCGTAGGTGGCGAATCCGCGGTTGACGCCGTAGTAGTGGCTGAGCACCGCGGATCCCACGAATGCGGCGGTCTCATAGCCGGCACCTTGCAGAACGGTCGCCAGGGTCGGCACACCCTTGTCCAACACGAACCCTCCCATGTCGCGAACCTTGTGCACCTGCGGGTAGGTCCCCGTCAGGATTGAGGCATGCGAGGGCGCCGTGAGCGGGACCTGGGCGATGGCCTGGGCCATGCGCACGCCCCGCTGGGCCAGCCGGTCCATGTTGGGTGTGTCCACGCCCTTGCGGCCGTAGCACGCGACATAGTCCGCCCGCAAGGTGTCGATCGTGATCAGGAGCACGTTGAGCGACGGTCTCAGGGTTGCGGGCGCTTTCTCGGCGGACCTCTCGGGAGCCCGCGAACAACCGTTCCCCAGGAGCGCAAACGCCACCGTTGCAGCGAAGAGTGTCCTTGCCATGGCTATACCCATAGATGACAGGAATCGTTACTCGCAGCCCCGCATTCGTCAATGGGAAACCAGAGTGGGCGGGGGCGGCTCGCCCCCGCCCCGAACCGGTTAGGTCAATGGAGCCGCGGCGGGCCGCTGCGGCCCACTCGGCTCACTCGGTGCTGAAAACACGCCCTTGCACAACAGGGAAGCGCTCCTGCACAATCGGGCGGTCGACAAAGGAGGCAGCTTGGGCGCAACGCGGAAACTGGACGAGATCCGAGCGGGCTTTCAGCCGGCATTCTGGGTCGCCAACTTCACTGAGCTGTTCGAGCGTCTCTCGTACTACGGCCAGCAGGCCGTCCTCGCGATCTTCCTGCACGAGCAGCTGAAGTTCAGCGTCGAGCAGACCGGACGCCTGCAGGGATTCTTCGGGTTCGTGGTCTGGTTTCTGCCGGTGATCGGTGGAACCCTGGCCGACCGCTTCGGCTTCCGGCGGTCGCTGGCAGTCGCCTACCTGCTCCTGTCGGCCGGCTACTTCCTGCTCGGGTCGCTCTCCGCTCCCTGGATGGCGCCTGTGCGCGAGTCGCTCCCGTTATACTGGCTGGTATTCGCAATCCTGATGATCCCGGCCTTGGGACCGTCAATCGTGAAGCCGGTCGTCGCCGGCACGACCGCGCGGGCATCGACGGAGAACGTGCGCTCACTCGGGTACTCGATCTACTACACTGTCGTGAATATCGGCGGCACTCTCGGCCCGATCATGGCCTTTCTGGTGCGCCGTTCGGTCGGCATCGAAAACGTGTTTCGCGTGTCGGCGCTTTCCGTCTTCCTCATGTTTTTCGCCACCGTGCTGTTCTACCGCGAACCGCCGCAACAGGGGAACAAGCAGGTGGCCAGCGTCGGCGCGGCGCTCAGGAACATGGTGCTGGTTCTGCGGAATTACCGGTTTGTCGTGTTCCTGTTCCTCTTTTCCGGCTTTTACATCGTCTTCTGGCAGGAATTCATCGCGCTCCCCCTCTACATCCGCGGCTATGTCAACCCAGAGGCCGACGTGGATCTGCTGACCACGGCCGAGGGCCTCACCGTGATTCTCCTCCAGGTGATCGTGAGTTACCTGACCAGGAAGGTGCCCGCATTTACCGCCATGAGCGCCGGGATCCTGATCGCAAGCCTCTCGTGGCTCCTGCTCGCCTGGCACCCTTCCGTGACGATGGCGGTCGCGTCGCTGATCGTTCTGGGGATCGGGGAGATCACCCAAGCCCCGAGGTACTACGAGTACATCTCCCGCCTGGCGCCGGAAGGACAGCAGGGGCTCTACATGGGGTATGCGTTCCTCCCCATTGCGATCGGCTACTTCATTGCTGGGCCGCTGGGAGGATGGCTGGTCCACGAGTTCGGTGAGGTGAGACACGCGCCGCACCAGATGTGGTATGTCGTCGCGGCCGTGGGGATAATCACCACGATGCTGATGGTGGCGTACGACCGAATCGTCCGGCCAGGAAGGTAAGGCAATAAAGGTGGGCCGCGCCGGCACGGCCCGTGGATTTTGCTCAGGGGTGAAACTCATCGCGGGGCGGGGCCGGTCCGACCCCGCCCACACTTTTTCAGGCTACTTCTTACCCTTGGACTGCACCTCGACCAGGAGTTCCGCTTTGCCGGAACCGAGCGACGCCGGAAGCGTAACCGAGATCGAATACGTTCCCTCGGCGGTGGCGGAGGCTGTGATCTTGACCTTCATCGAGGCCACGCCCTGCCCGAGGGGACGATCAGGCTCTGCGGTGACCGGGCCCGCCGGGGGGAAAAGCAGCTCCGGGGTTGTCGATTGGGCGGGCTGGATCAGCAACACGACATCACGGGATTCCCCGGGGGCCAACTTGATGTGACCGGGCGCAAACACGATCCTCACGGAGCCGTCGGGCCGCTCGCTGTCGTCTTCGGAGACTTCCCCGACCAGCACCGTGGCGGTGGCGGAGCCGCCGAGCGCCTCGGCCTTGACGGTGGCGGTGCCCACAACTAGAGCCTCTACCGTAAAATCTGCGGTGCGGGACCCCTTCGGAACGACGACCGAATCGCGGGGCAGGCTCACGACGCCGGCGCCCGAAGCGATCGTAAGAGCTATGTTGACATCCGCAACCGCGGTTTCGCGCAACTTGACCGTGAACGTCCCGGTCTTCCCGACCTTCAGTTTCCGCACTTCCGGTTTCAGCTCGAGCGGTCCTATTACATTGACTTCTTTGGCATTCACCGTAAGGTCCACCATGACGCCCTTGACCTCGACGTAGGCGCCGGCCACCAGGTCGCCGGTGACCTCGGTCCCGGACGTGACATTGACGTTCGTGACGTTCCCGGTGGCGCCGTTGACCGCCACCTTGAGAAGGCCGGTGGTCGGTTCGTATGACTCGACAACGCCCTCAAACTTCAGCGTCCCCTTCTTCTTCCCTTTCACGACGACCTCGACCGAATCCGCGGTCCACGCGCCGGTATCGGATATGGCGCCGGTGGCGTGGATCCGGGTGCCGGTGGTGAGGCTTGCGATCGGCACCTCCGCACCGTCGGACTGGATGTGGAGTACCGTCGGCACCAGGATGGTCAGCCCAAGCAGCGACAGGGCCGTGCCCTCGTTGTAGGGTGCGACACCAGTGATGTGGCCGTGCACATCGAACATGTTGGAATCGTCGTCCGGACCGAGGACCTTCACGCTGTTGGCCAGGATGCCGCTCGAGGAGAACTTTCCCGTGACCTCGACCAGCTGTGAGACCTTCTCGGCCAGCTGATCCATCGTAAGCGACGTGTCGCCGGGACCGCCGATTTCGGTCTTGGGGTTGACCAGGACCCGCAGGTTCACGGTGTCGATCTGCACAAACAGCGTGCCCAGTCCTTCGCCATTTGGCAGCGCCGCCGTGATGGTACCCGTGAATTGGACTTCGTTGTTGTTGAGGCCCTGGGGATAGGCAACAGCCGCAACCGCCACAACGGTCAGCAGAATGAGTAACAGCCTTCGCATAGGAACACTCCTTTTGCCGGGCGAGGGGACGTTGCCGACATTATACGCCGCAGGATCTTATTAAAGGTGACAATTTTCACAAAGACATGGAGTGCGGCGGCTCGACGCCGCTTTGGCGGCAGCGCCTGGGCGCCGCGCCACACTTCAGACTGCGGGGCAGGCACCGCGATGTCGCGATTTAGGGTGGCGCCGCGGCGCCGCACTCCATATCAGGCAACCGTGTTGCGGAGGGTGCCGATTTCAGGAACCGTGATCTCGACGAGGTCCCCCGGCAGGAGCGCAAAATCGTCGGGCGGCACGATGCCGGTCCCGGTTAGCAGCATGACCCCGTGCCGGAAAGACTGGTCGCGGAATAGATAGGAGATCAGCTCGTCGAAATCGCGCTTCATCTTGTCGAGCCCGGTCACGGCTTCGAAGCAGACCTGCCCTTCGCGGCGGATCGTGAGCCCGATGGAGGACTTGCGGATGTCCGGCGCCCACTCCTGCAGGACCATTGACGGCCCGAGGGCGCACGACTGGAGGTAGATTTTCGCTTGCGGCAGGTACAGGGGGTTTTCCCCCTCGATATCACGCGAGCTGACGTCGTTCCCAATCGTGTAGCCTGCCAGGATACCCTTCCGGTTGATGATCAGAGCCAATTCGGGTTCCGGGACGGTCCAGCGGGAATCGGAGCGGATCCGGATGGGCTCGTTGGGGCCCGAGACACGGCTCGGCGTCGATTTGAAGAACAGTTCCGGCCGCGGGGCGTCGTACACCTTGTCGTAGAACGAGCCGCCGTCGGAGCTCTCCACCATCCGTGCGTCCCGGCTGCGCAGATAGGTCACGCCGGCCCCCCAGACTTCCTGACGGGTCAGGGGGGCGAGAAGGTGGGGCCGCCCTGGCTCCGGAGGGATGTCGAGAGCCGAGAAGGCAAGCGACGGACATCCCTCGAGCTCGGCTGCGATCCCCTGGATCGCGCAGGCTGGGTCGTCGCTGCAGATCAGATCGGTGAGCGATCCGAAATTCATGGGGTCGAGCGCCGTCAGGTCGAACACGCGGCCGTCGATCACGAGCCCGATGGCCGCCCCCCCGCTCGGGCGCCAGAACTGGCAGATCCTCATGGCTTTGCTGGCATCTCCGCTGTTGTCCATGCGTTACCCCGCCCTGTCGATGTAGACCGTTTTGATGCCGGTGAAAAAATCCAGGGCCGCGCGCCCTTGCTCGCGGGAGTGTGAGGAGGACTCCTTCATCCCGCCGAAGGGCGCCTGCGGCTCTATCCCGGCTGTTTCGCTGTTCACCTTGACGACCCCGGCCTCGATGCGGCCGCAGAACTCCTGCACGGCGTTGAGGTCCTGGGTGAATATGCTTGCGGAGAGCCCGTACCTGGCGTCGTTGGCCAACCCGATCGCCTCGTCCAGGTCGCGCGCGAGCAACACGGCGAGGACCGGCCCGAAGATCTCCTCCCGGGCGAGTTGCGTATCGGGGCGGACGTCGACGAAGATCGTCGGTTCGACGTAGAACCCATGCTCGAACCCTTCGCCGCGGGGAACGGAGCCGCCAACCAGCAGGCGCGCCTGGGATTTCGCACTTTCGATGGCGGCGAGTATGGAGTCCTGCTGCGCGCGCGAAACCACGGGCGGGACGAACGTCGATTCCTCGATCCCGGGCCCGATCTTGAGCTGCCGTGCACCCGCAGCCAGCCTGGCGCAGAACTCGTCGTAAATCGCGCCCACGACGATCGCACGGGAGGTGGCGGTGCACTTCTGCCCCGCGTAGCCGAATGCGCCGCGCAATGTCAGGTTGACGGCCTGGTCCATCTTGCAGTCGGGCAGCACGACGACGGGATTTTTCCCGCCCATCTCGAGCTGGCATTTCACGCCACGCTCCGCCGCCCAAGCGGCAATGCGCCGTCCGACGTCATTCGACCCCGTGAAGGAGACGCCGTGCACCTTGGGGTTGCGGACGAGTTCCTCGCCGATCGCGCCGCCGCCGCCCGTGACGAGGTTGAGCACTCCCGCCGGAATCCCGACCTGCTCGAACAACTGCGTCACCAGGACGGCACAGTGGGGCGTCGCGCTGGCCGGTTTGAGCACGACCGTGTTCCCGTACACGAGCGCCGGAGCCATTTTCCAGATCGGGATGGCGATGGGGAAATTCCAGGGCGTGATCAGGCTGACCACACCGAGCGGGGCGCGGGTCGTGTAGATCATGGTCCGAGGGTTGACCGACGGGATCACTTCACCCACGCTGCGCACACCCTCGGCGGCGTAGAAGCGCAGGAGCGCGACCCCGCGAGCCGTCTCACCGCGGGCCTCGGCGATGGTCTTCCCGTTTTCCCGCACCATGGCCCGGGCTACCTGTTCCAGCCGCGCCTCCAGGATGTCGGCCGCTTTGCGCAGGTATTCGCCGCGCGCCGACCCCGACAAGGCCCTCCACTTCTCGAAAGCGCCGTCTGCCGCGCCGACGGCGCGACGGACGTCTTCGACCGTGGATCCGGCAAATTCGCCGATGACGTCGCGCACGTCGGCCGGGTTCGTGGAAGTGAATCCCGTGCCCGCCGGCGTCTCCGTCCAGCGGCCGCCGATATAATTGCCAAACACCTCGCTCATTCGGTTCTCCTTGAGTGCCAGTCCCTTGGGGTTCCCGCGGACTTCAACGGCTCTTTCCGCAGCGCCCGGATCGCGGCGACGTCGCGGACACAGCGACCGCTATCGGCCACGGTTGTTGCGGCCGCGGGAGAAGAAAGCCGCCTCGCCACGTGCCTGTCCGTCATCGCCCCCGCAGGCCGGAACAGAGTGATCCGGATCGAATCCACCCACGCGGCGACCGCGGAAACGGCGCAGTCCGTGGCAGACGGGAGCCGGCCGGCCCGGCGCAATTGGCGCTGTGTATCCATTCCGGCGATTATATCCGTCCGGGAGCGCCCACTCCACAACGGCCTTCGGAATCAGGATGTCTGCGGCGATTTTGGTCACTGCACCGGGACTGCGGTGTAAAGTCCGTGGTCCTGGATCAGGGCCACCACGACAAAGGTCCCTCCGTCCGCACCGGCCAGGGTCATGGACCCCTTCATCGTGCGCGCCCCCGCAAAAAACTCGTGCAGGAAGGCGGCGAGTTGCCGGCCGGCCCCGAGCGGGTTGAGCTCCGGCGGCGTCAGGACAGACACCGGGCGGCCGGTCTCGTCCCGGACCGTGATCGAGATGGACGCCGGCGCGGCCCCGGGGTTGGCGACCGCGAAACCGGTGTAGCGTTCGTGCTCCTCGTCGTTGTCCACCAGGATCGTCGCGCTCGAGATCGGGGCGCAGGCGAACACGCCGGCGCTCGTCTTCAACACCCCGGCCTCGCGGAACTGAAACGTGGCCAGCCCGGCGACGCTTCCCCCAAAACTCTCGAAGCGCGCCCACCCGGTGGAGGTGATGGACTCCGCGGCGCCGCCCAGCTCCAGGATCTTGACGCCGCCGGAGGGGATCGAGACCGGCAGGGGGTTCGACGGCGCGCCGTTCGCGGCGGTGACGACGAGGTTGCCGGACGCGTCGCCCGCGCCGGTGTTGACCAAGGTCACGGCCGTCGTGAAGCCGCCGCCCATGGCTACGTGCGGGAAATAGGCCAATTGCGGGGGATGATAGCCCAGCTGGATGATCTCGAAATCGCTGGCGTTGATCTTCCTGAAATCCGCGTTGAAAGCGCCGTTGACCCAGCGTGTGTCGTAGGTGCCGCTGATGTACATGTCGGAGCCGTTGTCCGCCACGATGAGGCCGTGTTTCTTGAAGGCGCGGAAGAGCCTCTGGAGCTCGGGGGGGAAGCCGGAGAGGTTCACACCGGCCTTGAGGCGCAGCCGGGCGCCCATCGGCAGCGCCCGGGAGTTGTTCCCGGCGCGGTGCGAGGCGGGGTAGACGTATCCGTTGGTGGCCCGCACGGTCACTCGGAAGGCGTGGTCGATCTCCTGCTCGCCGTAGACCTCCTCGTAGCGTACGAGGCCGGGCAGGATCGCGAGTCCGGCGGCGTCCGAGGAGGTCCAGCCTTCGGGGCGGCGGGCATTGGTCTTCATGTCGAAGAAAGCCCCAGACCCGGCATGCCAGCGAGTTCCGTCGAAGAAGACGTTGTAGAGCTCGTACAGGTGGCGGTTATCCCGGTCCACGAGGATCATGTGGCGGTCCGCGCTGCTACGCAGGTCGACGCTGCCGGGCGGGCCGCCCTCGATCCAGTGCGGCCGGGTGGCGGCCTCGTCGGGAATCGGGTAGAACGGGATGCTCTCGCCCGTCGCGTGGTTCACCCCATCGCTTTCGTCCCCGTACTCGAACTGAACGGTCTTCTTCGGCTGATCGCCGCCGACGACGATGTAGGGATAGCCGTAGGTTTCGACGCTGCCGGGCGCAGCGTCGCCGCCGAAATCGGGGTGGAGCGGGCGCGGGGAGCCGTTGTTGACGAATGAAATGTAGGCGGCCGAGTTTGGGTCGACTGGGGCGTTGCTGATGTCGGCGTTCCACCAGTTGGAGGGAGGGAAGAGCGGCAGCGGGCCCGGAAGGGAGCCCCCCAATTCGACGGTGCCGGCAAACAGCAGCGCCGCGGTTCCCCCGGCCAGCGCACAGATAAGAACTCGTCGCCTCCAAACGTGCATCTGTCGTTCCCTTTGTGCCGCGCGCAACGGACGGCGACACTCCGGCAGCTCCGCGCCAGGTCCGTTATGTTAACGCCAGGCGGGGCATTTTGGGAACAAGGGATCGCGCTTGCCGGACAGCGCTATTCGGAGCCTTCGGTCACGGCGACCCGGCCGGCCCCGTGGCATGTCTGGCACATCCCGCTGCCCATACACTTGGAGCACGGCCGGCGCTGGTCGGAGCGCGACTCGCTGTGCACCGTGCCGGAGATTATGGAAATGGGAGGGGTGGCGCTGTGCTGCAGATGCCCTGTGCCGTCGCACCGGCTGCACTTGCCGGACCCGTGGCAGCTGCTGCAAGGGTGTTTTTCGGTGGAGCTCATCGTGTGCTCCTTTCGCTGGTGAGGATCATGCCTGGCCCTCGGGGCGGGCTGATTGATCAAAGACTGCCTACAGGCTATCGGATTAGATCCGCAGTATCAAGCCCGACCGGTCCGCAACACCGGCACGATCGCGGCCGAGACCCGCCGAATCCCGGCAGCGCTCCCCGCTTTCCCATGTGCTATCTTTTACCGCATGAACCCGCGCCGCACGGTCGCCGCCCGCCTCATCGAAGCCCGCGCCCACACGGATGCGTTATTCGAGTTGGTGCACCCGTCGGCCCTGCGCGAAAGGCCTATCCCGGAGCGGCACCGGATCATCTTCTACATAGGCCACCTCGAGGCATTCGACTGGAACCTCGTCTGCCGCGACCTGCTCGGGGCGAAGTCGTTTCACCCGGAATTCGACCGCCTTTTCGCCTTCGGGATCGACCCCGTAGAGGGCGAACTGCCGTCCGACCAGGCCTCGGACTGGCCGTCGCTCGGCGAGATCCGCCGATACAACCGGTGCGCGCGCGAAAGGCTCGACGAGGCGGCCCCAAGAACGGATCTCGCCTGGGCCTTCAACGTGGCCATCGAGCACCGGCTGATGCACGCGGAGACATTCGCCTACATGCTGCACCGCCTCCCTTACCACCTGAAAGCCGCGCCGACAGGGGGGCCCGATCCTCAACCCGTCGCCGTGCGGCCGCGCCTGATCGAAATTCCCGCGGGCTCGGCTACCCTCGGGCTCGACCGGGGCGCACAACCGACGCTGGGTTGGGACAACGAGTACGAAAAACACACGGTGCCGGTCCCGGGTTTCCTCATCCAGTCCCACAACGTCACAAACGGGGATTATCTCGAATTCGTGCGAGCCGGCGGCTACCGGGAACGCAGCCTCTGGACCGGCGCGGCCTGGGACTGGATAAACGCGCAGGGTGTCGAGCACCCGCATTTCTGGTCGGGGAAGGAGCCGGCCTGGAGCTATCGAGGCATGTTTGCGGAATTCGAGCTGCCGCTCCGGGCGCCGGTGTACGTCAGCCACGCGGAGGCGTCCGCCTACGCTCGATGGAAGGGGATGTCCCTGCCGACGGAGGCGCAGTTCCATCGCGCCGCCTACGGCGCCCTCGAAGGCGGCGAGCGCGAGTACCCGTGGGGCAACGACGCCCCCGGCCCCCGACATGGCAACTTCGATTTCGCCCGGTGGGATCCGGTCGCCGCCGGCAACCACCCTGGGGGGGACAGCGCCTTCGGGGTCGCCGACCTGGTGGGCAACGGGTGGGAGTGGACGTCCACCCTGTTCGGCCCGTTTCCGGGCTTTCAACCACTCCCTTTCTACCAGACCTATTCGGCCGCCTTCTTCGACGGCAAGCACTACGTCATGAAAGGAGGCTCCCCGCGCACCGCCGCCCCGCTCCTGCGCCGCACCTTCCGCAACTGGTTCCAGCCGCACTACCCCTACCCCTACGCCACCTTCCGGCTGGTGGGGACGAACCAGGCTAAATAGTTTTATATCAAGTGCTTAACTCATTGTTGCCCAGAAAATCGGGCCCTATTTGCGATTTTCAGGCCTATTTTCTTCAAATAACGTCGCTGATCCGGGATTTCGCGATGCGGTCGGGAAAGGGCGTGTTGGTAGAGCCGAGGCGATCCCGGACGTCAAAGAGGCGCAGCCGGGTTGGATAAATCGCAAATAAGGCCGATTGTGGAGGCCATAAATCTAGTAAGATCCTGTAAACAATAGCTTTGCCATGGTCCGTCCCCGTTACTCGGTGCGGAGGGCTTCGACGGGGTCCAGGCGCGAGGCTTTTACGGCGGGCCAGGTGCCCGACAGGAGGCCGATGACCAGGAAGGTGGCGAAGGAGGTGAGAAACACGCGCGTATCCACCAGCAGGTGAATGTCCCCCTGGCGGCTCTTGTCCTCGAAGAGTTCGCTGAGGAACGGAATCGCGCCGATCCAGCTCGCCAGCAGGATGGCGAGCACGTACCCCAGGATGCCGCCGATGCATCGATAGTGCCAGCGCCTCGCCCAGAAACTGCAGCCGGATGTGCCACCGGCGCGCGCCCAGCGCCTTCATGATCCCGATCTCGTGCGTCCGCTCCTGCACGCAGAAGAGCATGATGTTCATGATGCCGACGCCCGCCACCGCCAGGGTGAAAAGGCCGATCACGTCGAGCAGGGCGCTTGTCGCCGTCGTCAGCCCGTTGATGATCCCGAAGACCATGCTGAATTTCTGGAAATGCAGCGCCTTTTCGTCGGCGGGATTGAACTTGTGCAGCTCCGCGAGCACCTGGCGCACCTGCCGGACCGCAGGTTCCTCCAGTGCGCCCGCCACGGGCTGAAATACCAGCACGCTGTTGTGCGTGATGTCCGAGATCGTGCCCATCACGTTGACCGGCATGATCGCGCAATTGTCGTCCTGGGTGAAATAGTTCGAGATCGCGATCTTTTTCTTGAGCACGCCGATCACGGTGAAGCGAACGCCGTTGACGTAGACGTCCTGGTCGATCGCGGGCGCCTGGCTGAAGACCTTCTTCTTCAGGTCGTATCCCAGCACGACGACCCGGCGCATGTATGCGATGTCCTCGGCGGCTGATGAAACGCCCCTCACCCATGAACATCCCGCGGATCGCGCCGTACTCGTCGTTGACCGCCCGCACTCCCATCGTCGTGAGCCTGTCTCCCCACCGCAGCTGCATTTCGCGGTACACCTCGGGGCTGACCCGCTTCACCAGCGTGCAGCGCTGCCGGATCATCTCCACGTCTTCGGGTTTGGTCTGCACGACGCGGCCGGCGCGGCTTCCCCCCGCCTGCATGGATGTCTGGCCGTTCCAGACCACGACCACGTTGTCGCCGAAGTACCTCAGCCCGAGGAACATCGACCGCTGGAAACCGTCACCGTAGGCCATCAGCAGGATGAAGGAGGCGATCCCCCACGTGATGCCCAAAACCGTCATCACCGAGCGCTTCCGGTAAGCGACCAGGTTTTCCAGCACGCGTTTGAAGATCTCGAGAATCATGGCGGTCACTCGTATCTGAGCGCTTCGATGGGGTTCACCAGGGAAGCCATGAACGCGGGATAGATGCTCGACAGCACGCCCACCAGCCCAAGGAACCCGAAGGCGACCAACCCGACCTGCGGTGTGACGATCATGCCGGCGAAGAAATCGATTCTGGGGAGCTGGTTGATCAGGGCGCACAGGCCCCAACCGATGAAGATCCCGGCCAGGCCGGCAAACACGGTCAGGACCATCGACTCGGCGAAGAACTGCATCAGGATGCGGCGTGTCGTGGCGCCCACGGCCTTGCAGACGCCGATCTCGTGTGTCCGCTCGCCCACCGACAGCAGCATGATGTTCATCACGCCGACCCCGCCGAGAATGAGGGTGACGATCGCGACGACGCCTAGGAAGATCCTGAGCGAGGCGAAGAGCCTGAACATGAACTTGGCCTGAGTGACCGTGTTCCAGATCGGCAGGGCGTCCTTGTCCAGGTAGTCGAACCCCTTGATCCGCGCCATGATCTGGCGCACCTGGAACTCGGCCGCTTCGCCCATTTCCTCGCCGCGGGCCTGCAGGATCAGGTTCGAGAGACTGTACTTGCCGTCGGCGGCGTCCGGGATCGGAAAGTCCCGCGCAATCGAATAGAACGGAATGAACACCATCTTGGCGTCCGGGACCGCTGTAGTTCGAGTTCTGCTCCTTGTGCTCCAACTCCCCGATGACCAGGTACGGGAGCTCCCCGATGACGACCGTCTGGCCCACGGCCGAGGCCTTGTTGAACAGCTGCTCCTTGACCTCGTCTCCAAGGATGCAGACCCGCTGGGCGCGGGCGTTGTCACCTTCGGTGATCTGGCGACCGCCGGGAACGACCTCGATGGTGCGCATCTGCATGTAGTCGGCGAACACCCCGTGCACGCCGAACGTGCCGTTGTTGACGGTCGAGCGGACCGGCAGGTAGCGATCGATCTCGGGACTTGTCCGCTGCAGGTAGGTGGCCTGCTCCTTCAGCCGGAAATAGTCGTCGAGCGTGAACCTGATGTTCCGGCCGGCGCGCACCCCCTGCACTCCTTTGCTGGTCGTCCCGCCCCAGACGATCATGATGTTCTGGCCGAGCAGCCGGGATTTCTCCTTCTGCGCGACCCACATCCCCTCGCCCAGCGCCGTCATCAGGATCAGGCAGATCAGCCCCCAGGCGATCCCGAACATCGTAAGGAAGGAGCGGGTCTTGTTGGCCTTCAGGTTCAACCAGGTCTGCCGCAGGAGATCCATGCTCGTCGCGCCTCCACCCTACTGCAGGACGACCGGGTCGCCCATGTTGAGACCTGACAGGATCTCGGTGCGCGCGCCGTTGCTCAGGCCGGTCTGCACGGCAACCTGGCGTCGCCCAGTCTTGTTGGCGACATCGGGCACCTCGACGGAAGTCTTGCGCTTCTCGTCGTAAATAAGCGCGCTCTCTGGGATCACGAGCACATCCTTGTGTTCCTCGAGGACGATTTCCGCGTTGGCGCTCATGCTCGCCTTGAGCATGTCGAGATCGTTCATGATGGACACCCGCACCTCAAAACGGGTCACGTTGTCTTTCTCGACACCCATGGGGGCGATGCGAAAGACCTTCCCGGTGAACGTCTTGTTCTTGTAGGCGTCCACGGTCACCCGGACCGGCTGCCCTACCTGAACGAGGCCGATGTCGCTCTCATCCACCTTCCCCTTCACATACATCTCGCGCACGTCGCCGAGCGTCATGATGAGGGTCGCGTTGGACCCCAGTTGCAGGATCGACGACACGGCGTCTCCCACCTCCACCTCACGGCTCAGAACGACGCCGTTGATGGGAGACCGGATCGACGCATACTTCAGGTTTTCCTCGGCCCGCTCGAGCTGCGCCTGCGCCTGCGTCAGCTCGGCGCGGACGGTGTTCAGGGTGCGGTCGTTCTGCTCGATCTCCGCCTCCTTCACCCGCACGGCCGCCTGCAGGGTCTTGTGCCCGATCTCGGCGGCTTTCATCCTCTGCTCGACGCTGTCGAATTCGGACTTGGAGGTGAGTCCCTGCGCGAACAGTTCTTTGTGGCGTCTGAACTCGGCCACCGTGAATTCGTAGTCTTTGCTCTCGGCCTCGAGCTGCGCCTTGGCGAGATTCGCCCGCTGTGTCTTGCCCTGCGACTCGGTTTCCTGCAGCTTGCTCTCGGCGGCCTTCAGAAACCCACGCGCCTCCTTCAGCTGCGCCTCCAGGGTCTCCTTGTCCAGTTCGACCAACAGCTGGCCTTCGCGGATTGGGTCGCCTGCGTTGACGTAGAGATACTGGATGATGCCGCTGGCTTTGGACTTGACTTCGACCTTGGAGAACGGCTCGATCTTCCCGGTCGCCACGACCGACTTGGCGACCGCCCCCCGCTCCACCTTAGCCAGCTTCTCGGCCGGGATCGTCTTGTCCACGTAGAAAAGCGCTCCAAACACCCAATACCCGCCCAGCATAAGGATCAGGCCGACAACCGCAAGGAAGGAAATCGTAAAAACTCTTTTCTTCGCCATGACTTACCTCATGAATGCCTTGTGAGGCACCGGTTACAGATGTTAGTACGAGTTTTGGGGGAAATAAGTTCGGTGCAAGGGTGGGCCCGGTTTAGAATGCAAAGTGAGGTGGACGGGGGCGGCTCGACCCCGCCCCAATCAACCACAACCGGGAGACACCAGGAACCGCACCGGCTGCGCAAATTCCACAGGGCCGCGGCGGCCCGCCGCGGCCCACTGCAGGATCCCATGGACTCAAGGGAGAGAATCCGGGCAGCCCTGAATCACCAGGAGCCGGACCGTGTCCCGCTTGACGTGTCGGGCCATCGTTCCTCCGGCATATCCGCGCTCGCCTACGCCCGGTTGCGCGATTTCCTTGGCTTGGCGAAACGGTCGATCGACGTCTACGACCCGGTTCAGCAGCTCGCGATCGTGCACGACGACGTCCTGGACATGTTCGGGGTAGACACGGTCGAACTGGGGCGCGCCTTCGCGCTGGACGACGCGTGCTGGACGGAGTGGATTCTCCCGGACGGGACGCCTTGCCGGGTGCCCGTCTGGGCCCGGCCCGAGCGTGCCGGGGACCGCTGGGTCATCCGGTCCGGGGCAGGGAACGTCATCGCGCACATGCCCGACGGCGCCCTGTATTTCGAGCAGACCCGGTACCCGTTCGCCGACGGCGAGCCCGATTTCGACCACCTGGAAGACGCATTCGTCGAATCGATGTGGCACGCGGTCGCCGCGCCGCCGGGGCCGCTCGTCTCGGGCCCCGGAGGAGCGGAAAGGCTCGCCGAAGGAGCCCGGCGGCTGCGCGCATCAACCCGGCGCGCCATCGTCGGGCTGTTCGGGGGCAACCTGCTCGAAACCGGACAGATGTTCTACCGGAACGATGGCTTTCTCATGCTGCTGGCCGGAAGCCCGCTCGAAGCGCACGCATTCCTCGACCGGCTGCTCGAAATCCATCTCGCGGCCCTCGAACGGTTCCTGGCCGCCGCAGGACCGTACATCGACGTGATCCTGTTCGGCGACGACCTCGGGATGCAGACGGGGCCGCAGATATCCCCGCGCATGTACCGCGAGTTCTTCAAGCCGCGGCACAAGCTCATGTGGGAGCGCAGCAAGCAGCTGTCGGAGGCGAAAATCATGCTCCACTGCTGCGGGGGAGTGCGGGAGCTCCTGCCGGATCTCATCGACGCGGGGCTCGACGCCATCAACCCGGTCCAGGTCTCCTGCCGCGGGATGGACGCCGCGGGCCTCAAGGCCGACTTCGGGGAAGACATGGTCTTCTGGGGAGGCGGGGCCGACACGCGCGACGTCCTGCCACGCGGGACGCCCGAGCAGGTGCGGGAGCACGTCCGAGAGCAGATCAGGGTGCTCAGCCCCGGAGGCGGATTTGTCTTTCAGCAGGTGCACAACATCCTGGCCAACGTCCCCCCCGCCAACATCATCGCCATGCTCGAGGCCGTAAACGGCGGGCGGCGCCAAGGCCCCGACCGGGCCGTACAACGTGTGAACGGAGAGGACGCATGAGGAAGACGATCTGTGTCGCACTTCTGTTTCTGGCCGGCGCGGCCTTCACCGCGGGGGACGACGCGCAGGGCGTCGGGGGGAGCGCGTTCCACAAGAACGACATCACCTACTCGACGTCGGTCGCTACCCCGCACGTCAAGTGGGCCCCCAGGGTGCCCGGCGGCCCGATCAGGGGCTTCTTCATCCCCTCCGTCCAGTACGGCCGCGACATGGTCGAGCTCATGCAACGGCTCGACCTCGCGCCCACGACGGTCAGCATCGACCGCAACTGGGACATCAACTGCTGGGGCATCGGGGACTACTACGGGCACGAAACGCGCGGCGACCGGGACGACTTCCGGATCGTCTATGGTTACGTCGAGAAGGACCTCACCGGGCCTGCATCCTTCGACGTCCTCGTCATCCCGGGGCTCAACGGCTGGTCGAGGATGACCCGGGCGTCGCGCGACGCCATCCTCCGGCGCGTGCGCGACGGCGCGGGCCTCGTCCTGATCCACCCGTTTGTGGGCGACGTGAAGAACCATCCCTTCCTGGGCGACGAGCGCGAGGGGGACGGGCGGATCTGGGAGATCTCACCTCTCGTCGGCTGCCCGGACGACACGGTCAACGAGCGGGGGTACCCGGACATCAACAAGGCTGCGCTGGTTCGCGGCAAGTGGGAGGTGGCGCGGCCGCATTTCATCACCGCGGGTCTGCCCATGGACTTGCTTCCGGAAGGGAACGTCGGCGGAGCGTATTACAGGTACCAGGCCAAGGGGGATGTCCTCATCAAGTCCGGCGACGACCCCATCGTCGCCGTCTCGGCCTATGGCAAGGGGCGTGTGGTGGCTTTCGCTTACATGGAGGAGGGGTTCATCCCGTCGGGAGCCGATCCGCTCGGCAGCGTGGAAGAGGAGGGATTCAGCGCGGCCGGCGATCCCTCGGTGTTTGGCATCTATTGGAATTACTGGGAGTACTACTACAGCCTCGTCGCCAAGGCGGTCGTCTGGGCCGCCGGGCGCGACGGCGGCGTCGGGCTCAAGACGGCTGCGGCCGGGCCGGATGAAGCCGCCACCGTCCGGCTTACCCTGTCCTGCGCGTCGCCCCGGCGCGTGGAGCTCGAGGTGGCGGCTCACAGCGAGTTCGGTCCGAAATTCGGCACCATCCGCACCGCGAGCGATCTGAGGGCCGGCGACAACGACGTGTCCGTCCCGGCGGCGGCGCTCAGGCCGCGCGGGGGCTGGCCCGGCGGGAAAAACATCTTCGACATCATCGTCCGCGATCCGGACAAGGGAGAAACCCTGAACTGGGGCGCCGCCACGTTCGACGTGCCGCGCCGCGCCACCCTCACGGTGGCCAGGCCTGCCACCGACGTCTACCGCGACGGCGATATCCTCAGCGCCGTCGTGCGCGCCACCGGCGACGTGACGGGATTGCGGATGCGCTTCAACGTGCACGACGACCTGGAGAGACTGCTGTCGTCCCAGACCGTCCCCGCCCGCCAGGAACGGTACTTCTACTGCAGCCTGGAAAACTTCCTGGGTAAAACGGCATCGATCACCGCCGAACTCGTCGACGAAAACGACCGCCTGGTCGACCAGCTGCGCACACGGCCGGTTCTCGTGGTGCAAGCCACCCGCAGCCCAAAGGAATACCACCCGCTGGTTGCGTTCGGGGCCGCGAAACATTTCTTCTCCTCGGTGCGGATGAACCAGATCCGCGCGGCCGCCGCCGACACGGGTTTCACCTGGGGCGGGAACGTCAACAACGGGCTGAACATCCCGCGCGGCGCGTTCGGCGTCTACTGGTACGACCGCGGCCCGACCACGCCGGAAGAGATGGAGAAGGCGATCGCGGACTACAATGCGACGCAGGATTTCGAATCGCTCCAGTACCTCACCAAGAAGGAACTCTATCGCCGGACGGGCGACACGAAGTTCCTCGCGCGCTCCCCGAGCTTTCATGACAGGGAGTACATGAAGCGGCTCCGCAGCATCGTCTATGCGGTCACGCGTGGCAAGGCCCGCTACAACATGGACTACTATTTCGTCGGGGACGAGGGCTCGCTGACCTCCTACGCCGACCCGTACGATTTCGACTGGGGCAAGGATGCCCTCTCGGCCTTCCGCAGCTGGCTCCAGGGAGTCTATGGCAGCGTCGAGGCCCTCAACCGCGAGTGGAAGTCCTCCTTCAAGGTCTGGGGCGACGTCCTCCCCTTCACGACCGAGCAGGCCGTGAAATCGGGGAATTTCCCGCCCTGGGCCGACCACCGCACCTTCATGGAAGCGAGCTTCGCGGACGCCTACCGGAAGGTGCGCGAAGCGGTCGTCGCGGGCGACCCCGGCGGTCACATCGCGGTGTCGGGCACGCAGGTCACGACCGCCTACAACGGCTGCGACTGGTACCGGCTGGATCAGGTGATCGACGATTTCCTCTCCTACGACGGCGGCAACCAGTGGGACCTGCACCGGTCCTTCGCCAAGCCGGGCGCCATGATCGGCTTCTGGACCGGGTACGAATCCCGCGGCATCCCGCTGCAGAACGCGATCTGGACGGCCGCCATCCACAACGTCCTGCACCCGAACATCTTCTGGATGCTCTCCTACCTGAACCCGGACTTCACGTACTCGCGCTCGGCGCGGGACATGGGCGAGACCTTCAAGACCCTGCGCTACGGCGGCGTCGGTAAGCTCCTTATGGAGTCGGAGCGGCTGCAGGACGGCATCGCGCTTCACTACTCGATGCCCTCGGTGCACGCCGCCACCATCACGCTGAATCACCCCGAGCGGGGCCGGCGCGAGATCCGCCGGGACTTCCCGGCGAACCGCGACGGCTGGGTCCGGACGATCAAGGACCTCGGGCTGCAGTTCAACTTCGTCTCCTACGACCAGGTGGCGCGCGGCACGCTGGAGACGCAGCGCTACCGGGTGTTCGTCATGCCGATGTCCATGGCCCTCTCGCCGGCCGAGGCGCAGCGGGTCCGCGACTTTGCGGCGGCGGGAGGCGTCGTGATCGCCGACGCGGCCGCCGGGGTGATGGACGATCACTGCGCGTGGCAGTCCGACGGGCTGCTGAATGACTTTTTCGGCATCCGGACAGTGCCTTCGGAAAAGAGGAAGCTGTCGGGCTCCAGCGCTGTCGAAACCAACGCCGACGGCGACGTCAGCGGAACGCGCCAGTCTCCCGGGGTGTCCGGGGCCGTGAGCGCGACCGCCGACGGCGTCTCCTGGGGGTTGAGCGCCGAAGCACTGGAGGGGCTGGAGGCGGCCGAGGAGGGCGTCGCCGCGACTACCGGGAAGCCGTTGGCCAGGGTGGGGAAGACCGACGTCGGGATCGTCCGCCAGATCGGAACCGGCTGGGCCGTCTATCTCAACGTGCTGCTCGACCGCTACCCGGAGCTGCGCTCCAGGAACTACGGCGGGGGGGCCTATCGGAAGCTGGTCGATACGATCTTCGCCCGGATGAACCTCAGGCCGTCGATGCCCGTGCTCGGGGCCGGCGGCGCCCCGCTGCAGCAGGTCCAGGCGGTCCGGTACCGCTTCGGCGACAGTCGCGTCCTGGCGCTCGTCAAGGAGAACGTCGGGGCCGAAGGCATCGCCGGACGCGACGGGGTGACGGTCTACAACGACGCCAATCTCGGCGCGGTAGCCAGGGAAGAGATCTCGATCCGGTTGCCCGAGAAGCTCTTCGTCCACAACATCACCACGGGCGAGTCCCTGGGGCAGACCGATGTCGTCCGGACGTCCATCACGACGGGCGGGGCTGTGGTGCTTGGGCTGAGCGTCGCCGCGTGCGCCCTTCAGATCGCCGCCCCTGCGTCCGGGCGTCCGGGCGACGCGCTGCGGTTTACGCTGACGCTGTCGACTACGGGCAAGCATGTGCTGCGGTGCCACGTCTTCGGCCCGGACGGCTCGTTTCTGCCGGTCTACGCGAAGAACCTCCTCGTGAGCGGCCGCACCGGCGCGTTCGTCTTCCCGTCGGCCGTCAACGACGCGCTGGGGAAGTACCGGGTGGTCGCGACCGACGTGGTGACGGGCGCTTCCGCCGAAGCCTCGGTCGTATTGAACTAGGCGCGCGGTCCGACGCAGTCTCGCCCGACCTGGCGGCGCCAGGGATGGCGCCCGCGGGAGGACCAGGTCGCAGCGCACCCCGGTCGGAGGAGGGAACGGTCCAGAGGGCGCACGGGGCCATCAATCCCGACAAGACGATCGCGGACGACAGGGTCGTCGCCGATTCCGTCGCCGCCATGGCGATCGCCCTCGACAAGCTCGCGGGGGAGGCGAAGGGGCAGGCGGCGTTCAGGCTGACCTTCGACAATCCCCTCGATCCCGCCGTCTGGGCCGAGGCCTACTCCCCGACGATCACCTACCCCTCCAACGGCGTCAGCGGCGGGAAGGTGTACAGCTCGGCGGCGAAGTGCGACACCTACATGGTTGCCGCCGCGACCATCCCCTACGATTCCAGCAAGCTTCACCGCCTGCGCATCCGGGTGCGAAGGACGGCCACGGCCGACGCCGCCCAGCAGACCGTCGCGATCGGGCTGCGCTGCTACGACAAGAGCCGGACGCTCACGGGGCTCGTCACGCCGCTGAGCGCGAACGCCGCCCTCTGGACCCTGAATCAATGGTACGTCTTCACCTACTGGTTCAAGGGCCTGGGCGCGGCGGTGCCGACCGTGAACGCCGCGTCCCCCGGCAACCTCCCGGCGAATTCGGCCTATTACGGCTTCGAGTTCTTCCTCAACTACAACACCACCAACACCGGCAACGTCATGGAGATCGACGAGATCTCCGTGGACGTGTTCGACGAGGACGGGGCGAACCGGATCTACCTGGCCGCGGCCTCCACCGGGCCCGTCGGGAAAGGTCAGCTGTACCCCGAAGGGACGACCCTCGAAGTCAAACTGATGCTCCCGGCCGAACTCCCGGTCATCAAGATCGCGGCCAAGGTCGCGCACTCGCAACCTGTTCCGGGCACCGCCCCCGAAAAGCCCGCGTACCACACGGGCACCTACTTTCCTCTCGATCACCGCTCGTGCATCATCCGGTACGTCTTCGGGGTTCATCAGAGGGTGACCAGTTCCTGACCCTCCGACTCAGGGAAAATCATAGAATTTCACGGGCTGCCGGAAGTATCTTTAATGGCTCACAAACTGCGTCCGGAGGCCTGGCTGCGTGCCGGAGTCCCCGGGCTGGGGGCTCTGGCATATGAATATCGGTAACTACGTGGTGTCGATCGTCCTATCGCTGGTCATCGGGTTGGCGGGATTCGTGGTTGCCTACAAGCTCTTCGACTGGATGACTCCCGGGATCGATTTTTCCGCGCAGCTGAATTCCGACAACCGGTCCGTCGCCATCTTCCTGGCCGGCCTGTTCATCGGGATGGGGCTGCTGCTGGGCAACGCCATAAAGTGATGCGACGAGCCATCCTGATGCTGATCATCGCGGTTTGCGGCGCCGCGGCCGCGCCCTCGGGCCGGGCCCCACGTCCGCACGAGCCGGCCCGCATCGCCCCTGGGTTCTGGGAGCGGGCGAAGCCGATGATCGAAAGCCGCCTCGGCCTGCCCTACGTCTGGGGGGCGGCCGGCATGAAGAGCTTCGACTGCTCCGGTTTCGTCTGGCGCGTGCTCTGGGACAACGGCTACTTCATAAAGCGCACGACCGCGCGAAAACTGTACATGGCGCTCGGGTCCATCGCCTCCGACAGGCGATGGGAGTTCGGGAACATCGTCTTTTTCGATGACCTGAAACACTGCGGGATCGTTGCCGGGCCGCAGAGCTTCTATCACGCGCAGACTTCGATCGGGACAAACCTGTCGCGCTTCGACCCCTACTGGCGCCGGAAAATATGCTCCGTCCGGGCCCTGGAATGACCCTGCCCGGCCGCCCGGCGACCGAGGTTCTGTAAGAAAGCAGCGGGTGGGCTTTGCGGCGCAATCCACAGCCCGGGACCGGGCCGCGTCGAGCCGACGCGGCCCACTGTCAGCGGGGGCTGCCGACATCGCCAAGGTTCACCTGCTCGCCCAGTTCCGGGACGCAGGTCTTCCAGTGAAGTGTGGTGCGGATCCGTTCGGCAAGGGCCGCGCTCGCGTCCGGTTCGCCGTGCACGACGAATGTCGTCCGGGGAGGCTCCTTGAAGCCCTTCAGCCACCGGAGGATTTCGTTCGAGTCCGCGTGCCCCGAAAACGATTCCATGGACTCGATGTGAGCTCGCACGGGGACGTCCTCGCCGTGGATCCGGATCGTTTTCGCACCGTCCTTGATGAGCTGCCCGCGCGTGCCGTTGGATTGGAAACCCACGAACAGGATTGTGTTGCGCGGCTCCGGGATCCGGTACTTGAGGTGGTGGAGGATGCGGCCGCCGGTCGCCATTCCGCTGGCCGAGATTATGACGGAAGGGTAGAGCACGCTGTTGAGATCCTGGGACTCCTTCGGGGTGCGCACGAAGCGCAGGTTCGGGCAAAGCACAGGGCAGGTGCCGGTGGCCCTGAACAGCGCCTTGGCCTCGTCGTCGAAATCCGGAATGTGCCGGCAGAACAGTTCCGTTACGTTGATCGCCATCGGGCTGTCGACGTAGATGGGCAGGTCCGGGATGGCCTGGCGTTTTTTCAGCCCTCGGATCACGTACAACAGCGTCTGGGTGCGGCCCAGCGCGAACGCGGGGATGACCAGCACGCCCCCCCTTTTTGCCGTGCTGTTGATCACTTCGGCGATCTCACGGTCCGTTTCTTCCTCCGGGTGCGACCGGTTACCGTAGGTGGACTCCAGGAGGAGGTAATCCGCTCTCTCGACGGGCTCCGGGTCGCGCAGGATGGGTGAGTCGTAGCGTCCGAGGTCGCCGGAGAACACGAGGCGAAGGGGGTTGCCGTTGCCTCCCACCTGCGCTTCGAGAATGGCGGAGCCCAGGATGTGGCCCGCGTCGAGAAAACGGACCCGCACGTCTTTGTCCAGCTGCAGTTCCTGGTTGTAGTCGATCTCGCGCAGGTGCTCGAGGGAGCGCTGGGCGTCTTCGACGGTGTAGAGCGGGAGGGCGGGTTTGTGTTTCGAGAACCCCTTCTTGTTGGCGAAGCGCGCGTCTTCTTCCTGGAGGTGCGCCGCGTCGAGAAGGCTGATTCGGCAGAGCTCGAGGGTCGCGGGAGTCGCCCAGGCTTCGCCGCGGAATCCCTGGCGGACGTAAACCGGCAGCATCCCGATGTGGTCGATGTGCGCGTGCGTCAGCAGCATGTGGTCGATCGAGTTGGCCGCTACAGGAGCCCCGGACCAGTTCATCAGCCTCAGTTTCTTGGCGCCCTGGAACATGCCGCAATCCACCATGAACCGGACTCTCCCGGTGTCGACCAGGTACTTCGATCCGGTGACCGTGCCGGCCGCCCCCAGAAAATGAATGCGCGTCATCCAGCCATCCTCCCTCGGTTGATCCGCTCGAGTCTCTTGTAAAGGGTCGCGCATGTCAAGGCCGCACGGAAGGCTCCGTCCGCCCGTCTTTCGCGTGCGCCGGCTAAGTGCTACACTGCGATTCTTTGTCAAACCGGGTGATTGCGATGATCCGATTGGTGAATGTCGAAAAATTCTTCGAGCACGGCGTCTCCAAGAGCTACGTGCTGCGGCGCATCAACCTCGAGGTCAAGGAGGGGGAGTTCGTCTCGATCATGGGCCCATCGGGCGCCGGCAAGTCGACCCTGCTGCACATCCTCGGCATGCACGACAGCTCGTGGACGGGCGAGTACTACTTCATGGGCCAGCCCGTCCACAGGCTGGGCAAGAAAGAGCGCGCGGAGCTGCACAAGAAAAACATCGGCTTCGTCTTCCAAAGCTATCACCTGCTGGACCAGTTGACCGTCTACGAGAATCTCGACATACCTCTCTCGTACCGCAATGTGGGGAGGAAAGAGCGGGAGAGCATGGTGTGCGACACTCTGGACAGGTTCCAGATCGTGGGAAAGAAGGACCTCTACCCGACCCAACTCTCGGGCGGCCAGCAACAGCTCGTCGCGGTGGCGCGCGCGGTAATCGCCGGCCCCAGGCTGATCCTGGCCGACGAGCCGACCGGAAACCTGCATTCCAGCCAGGGACAAGAGATCATGGAGTTGTTCCGGAGGCTGAACCAGGAAGGCACGACTATCGTGCAGGTGACGCACTCGGAACGGAACGCCGCCTATGGTTCCAAGATCGTCCAGCTCGCCGACGGGTGGGTGGTTTCGGGTGGCACCTCGGCCGGGACAGGCACCTAGGGCTCGCGCAAGAATAATTTCACATTCTGCTGACGGCTCCCCCGTCACCAATGCCTTTGTCTTTGATCTGCGTGGTCCGCGTCCATCCGCGTCCAAAGAAAAGCAGCCGCGAGGTGTTCTGAAACGCGACCGGATAGACCGCGAGTTGGCCGGTAAGCTTCGGGACAGGCTGGGGTCGGCAACCGGGTCAGGTCTTGAGGATCGGGTCGCCGGAGGATCTGGATTCCCCGCACAACCCGGTTCTCAGGACCTGACCCACGCTGCCCGTTCTAGGAGGACTTCTTGCCCTTCACGGACGAGTCGAGTTCCTGCTGCGCTTCCCATACCAGGCGCAACGTGCTCTTGGCCAGGTAGTCGGCATCCTGGAACTGTCCGTTCTCGAGTTGTGTCGTGATCTTGGCCAGCTTCTCCTCGGCGTCCTTGCATACCTCGAGGATGGTTTGCTTCTTGGCGGCCGGGACCTTGGCGCCGCCCGCGTCGAGCGCATCCTTCAAAGCCTTGGCGCGCTTTTCGAGCGTCGTCTGGTTGTTCTTGATCTCGGTGATCTTGGCGTCCTTCTTGTTATGGGCCAGGTCTCGAGCCTTCTCGTAGCGCGTTTTCGCCTTCAGCAGGACCCGGGTGGCATCCCCCCATTTTTCCTTGGCGATGTAGCCCTGGGCTTCGCCGAAAGACTGTTCGGCGGCTCTCCAGTCGTCAGGCGCAAACTGGTCGGCATACTCGGCCTTTGCGGCCAGCTGGGCCTTCTCGGTTCTTTCGATCTGCTCGGTGGGTTTCCCGGAGCAGCCGTACGTGCACAGCACGAGCACGGGGATTAGCAGAAATAAAAGACGGAAATACCTCATATCGACCTCCGCGGTCCCGGCGAGCGCACAGCCGCGCAGGCTGCCTCGAGCTCCCGCGCCGGGAAGAGGAGCGTCCTCGGGGCAGGTGACGTGCTGAACCGGGAACGCCCGAAATAGTCCGACCAAAAACAAGCGATTGTCACCCCGGGTGGGGGCCTTCCCTGAATTGCGATCCTCTCAGAATGTAGGGCTTGGGCCCCGGAGACCGGAGTCCTCTTATTTATATATCAGTACGGTCCGGTAAGAAAAACAAAATGTGCGGCTTCAAAGAACGGACCAGCTGGGCGGCTCGGTTGCCGCGGTCAGGATGGCGTTGAAAAGCAGCTTGAAGGTCCCGAAGGTCTGCGCCCGGTGTTGCACCCTGAGTGGAATCAGCACCATTCGGCCCTTGCCCAGCCGCACCTCCGCGACTGCGACCTTGTTGCTGAGGTACGCCTCGCCCTGCAGCCACCCGCTCTTCAGCAACCTGTTGTTCGGGTAGCGCACCACAATCGAACTCTGCATCGACGAGAATGAAGGGACGGGTTCGAGGACCAGCGATTCGGCAAAATAGGCGCTCGCCTCGTCCTTCATGCCGAATCCGATCGGGTGACTCGAGTCGACCATGACTCGCAGGATCGAGCCCGGACAGAAGAACTCCTCCCGCCGCACTCCCCGCAACGCGTCGCGGAACGGCGCCCCAAAACTATCCACGGGCAGAAGCGCACTCTGGCCGAGGGTGATGAGGGTCCCTCCTCGTTCGACGAAGGCCCGCAGCGCGCTGGTCCCGCTGCCTTCGATCCCTCCTCTGTATTCGGCGGGCATGGCCGGGGCCGAAATCCCGTTGAGGATCTGGTCGGGATTCATATCCGGCAGAACGATCGCGTCGAAGCCTGAGATGTCCCCTTTGCGCACGTCCTCGGGGTGGATGGTGGTGTAGGGGAATTCGTTCTGCTCGAGCAGCCAGCGCGTCCACCCTTCGTCGATGCTGCCGCCCCAGGGCTGGTACAGGGCGGTGCGGGGTGCGCGCACCCTGAACGAGCGCGCAGCCGGTGGCCTGTCGGTCGCACGCGCGTCCACGCCGAGTTCCCGGGTGACGCCCGCGATTGCCGCCGCGAGGTCCCTGCCGCCGCGCACAAGGATCCCGCCCGGCGCATACTCGAACTCGCCCGCGAGGGTTTCCTTGTCCATCAGCCACGAAACGTCGAAGCCTGCCTTCAGCAGGCGATTGACGGCCACGAGGCTGTTGTTGGCCTCGTGGCCGATCAGGTACGCAGCGCCCGTCCCGGTAACCCGGCCGGCCGAGGGTTCCACGCTGTCGACCTTCGTCAACGCCGCCTGGAAAGACCTGGCCACGAAGGGCGTTTCGATCCCCATTTGCATGCCGAGCGACCAGCCGGCCGCGTCGTACGGGGGCCGGGGGGGCATGCCCGGCGCTGCGGAGATCTTCGGGTAGACCTGCGCCTCGAGCATGTCCTTCACGTAGGCCCGGAACGGCTGAGCCATCAGGATAACGAACGTTCCCGCGGGATAACTCCTATCGTCGGCCGTGAAGGCCTGCTCTGCCCGATGAACTTCGACCCCACCGTAAATGAGAGTCTGAAGCAGCTTGGCCACCGTGGGGCGATCCGGCTGATCGGGCGGGATCACCACCGCGTAGGGGTTGCCGGCCTTGCCGGCGTCGACCTGTCGCCTCCCCACGGTGTAGAGACCCTCGAGCAGTGGGACGCGCAGGCGCGCGGCGGTCTCGAGCAGCCCGAAAGTCGCGATCAGTTCATAGTCCACGATGTCTCGCAGGGTCCACCGCCCGCCAAGCCAGGGACGGGGATAGCTTGCGCGGGCCTGCACGTCGCCGGGCGGAGGCAGCACCCCACCTTCGTCCCACCGGGGTCGCCGCTGCTCTTCAGGGGTGACAGCTGTGGCCGCTGCGCTCTGACGTTCCGGGTCCGCCCTTTGTTGCTCGACGGGCGTGGCGAGGCGGGCCGAAGCGACCTCCGTGAGCAGCCCGAGCATGTTGTGCCACCAGCCGCTCCAGGCCATCGCCCCTTCCCACCAGTAGGTGTACAGCTCGCCGTGGATGATTCCTTCCTTGCCCGCCTTCTCGAGTGCCGCGGCCTGAGCGAAACCGAGGAGGCCGACGTTGCGGTAGATCAGCGGATCGACGTTGGGGTTGATGGGGTCCGTCGCGGGCATGACAAACATGCGCGGTCCGAGCCCTCCCATCTGATGCTCGTCGAGCCAGATAACCGGCAGCCAGTCTCGGTACAGGATCTTCCCCATCAGTCGCGTCTCGACCTGGGTGAACATGTAGGCGTCGCGGTTGTTGTCGTGTCCGACATATGGGTGATAGAGCCACGGGAGCGGCGCGTTTTCGTGGGCCGTGCCGAGGTTGCGGTTGTACCAGTCTGTCACCAGGATCTGGCCGTCCGGGTTGAGGCTCGGGACCAGCAGCAACACGGTCTCGTCCAGGATCTTGCGGATCTCCGGGGTATTCTCCGTGGCCAGCCGGTGCACGGCTTCGAGTGACATCTGGGTCGCCCCCACCTCGGTCGCGTGGATGCTGCAGGTGACCAGCACAAAGATCTTCGCCTGCTCGATCAGTCGCCGGGCCTCCTCCTCCGTCCTGATGGTTCGGGGATCGAAGAGCCTTCGGTTGATCGCCTTGAGGCTTTCGATGTCTTTCAGGTTCGATGGCGACGAGATTACGACGAGCACGAAAGGGTTTCCGTTCGTGCTGCTCCCGACTTCCTGCAGCAGCACCCGGTCGGACTCGCGGTCCACGAGCTTCATGTATTCGACGATCCTGTCCCACCGGGCGAGCTTCTTTTCCGTTCCGACGCGGAAGCCGAGAAAATCCCCCGGCGAATGAATTCCCTGTCCGAAACAGAGGCCGGCTGCCAGGACCAGTGCAATGAGTGCTGCAGATCGTCGATGCACGTGACTCCTCCACGTCGGTCAACGCTTCACGGCGTCCATTTTATCGGGACGCGTGAGCCGGCGCAGCCGTTTCTGGCGCAGAATCGAGTCAGCGACGAGGCACGTTAGGATGACGAAACCACCGATGACGGTGCCGGCGCCGGGGACCTCGCCTGTTCCAACCATCACCCAGACCGGATTCAGGATCGGTTCGACAAACGCCAGGAGCGTGGCCCGCAGCGCGGGCACGAGCCGCAGTCCGGCCGAGAACATGATGTAGGGGACGGCGAGTTGCAGGGCGCCCAGGGAGGCGAGGATCAGCCACTCCCGTCCCCCCAGGGCGGGGAGACCGGACACCATCCACGGCGAGCAGGCCACCACGCAGAGTCCGTTGCCTACGACCACCGCCGCCACGCCCGCCGAGTGAGTCTCCTGCTTTCCCTGGTGTCTCAGCCCGATGATGAGGACGGCCATGGTGCAGCCGGAGAGGATCGCGAAGATATTGCCGAGCCACCCGGCAAACGTCAGCTTGTCCAGGAAGAAGAACACCAGCCCCGTCAAACATCCCGCCGCGACCAGATAATCCCGTCGTTGCGGGCGCTCGTGCAGGACGGGCACCGACAGCGCGATCACCCAGATCGGGCAGGTGTACTGGAGCAGGATCGCGTTGGCCGCCGTGGTGAGGCGCGTCGCGGACACGAAGAGGGCGAGGGTCGCCGCGTACGCGGCCGCCGTGGCGACCAGCGCGGGCTTCCGCAGCAACCCCGGCGCGGTGTGACGAAGGCCCCCCAGCGCGATCAGGACCGGGATGGCGAAGAAAGAGCGCCACCCCGCCGTGGTCAGCGGGTGCACTGCCAGGGATTTGATACCGAGCCCCCCGCTGCTCCAGAGTACCGCGGCAGCCACGATCAGGAAGGGCCCGAGGTGGGCCGCCGCGGATCGACGCGGCCCCCGTGACGAGGCAGATCCGGTGGGGCGGCTCATCGGGGCGGGGGCGGGCCGCCCCCGCCCACCCGGCTCAGGGCGGCGAATTCGCTTTCCGAGAACAGGGATTTTACGGCCTCCATCTCCTGTGGGCTTTGGAACCGGTATCCCGCCTCCAGGGCCCGTTGAATCTCCCTCCTGGCATTATCCCGCTGGTTGTCGGCCATCAGCGACAGGCCAAGGAACCAGTGACCCAGCCCGAAGTCGGGATCAGCCTCGACCATCCGTCGGTTGAGCTCGACGGCCTTCCGGGGTTCGCCGGCTATGACGTAAGTCCGCGCCAGGGTAAACATGGCCTCCTGGCGGTTCGGGCTAAGTTCCAGGGCCCTGCGGCCGAAGGCTTCCGCCTGCGCGCCAAATCCCTTGTCCGCGTACATGGTCAAGCCGTTGTACATGTCGTTCAGCAGCACGTAGTACTGGGCGTCGTTCGGGTGGGCCGCCAGCGCCTCCCGGGAGAGCCTCAGGACGAGTTCCCCCGCGTCGAAGGAGCGGGAGGCTGCGCGGTTGGTGATCACGCTGTTGACCGCGAGATAGGCGCAGTTGAGTTTCTCGCCGGCGTGGTAGGGGGAGAAACGGCGGAACGCGTCTTCATAACGGGAAATGCCGGCTGCGGGATCCTGCAGGAAGGCGCTCCTGGCCAGGAAATAGCCGTGGATGGCGCGAGCCATCTCCACGTTGGCGTACAGGGCGCAGAGCGCCAGCACTCCCGCGCCGCACGCCGCGAAGACACGCACGCCTTTTGCGGAACCGGGACCTTTGTCCTTGGTGCGCTCGTGCCTGCTCAGATGCCTGCGGCGGCTCGGTGGTATCGGATCCTCGAAGATGCTCACCGCTCCCAGGGTGAGGAACAAGCCGAAAAGCGAGCCGAAACCGTCGAAGGCGACGGCGTTGCCGGCCAGGTACCCCGCCAATGCGCCGGCAGCGCAAAGCGCCATGGAGCGGTCGGGCAGACGCCGGAGGCTGCCGACAACCGCAAAGACGAGAGCCAGGAACGCAAGCACCCCCGCCAGGCCTTTTTCGACCAGCAGGTCAAGATAATAGTTGTGGGTCTTGTCGTACCACGTTTCGCTGCGCTGCGTAAAATTCTCGGCGAACTGGACCTGCCTCGGATCGTAATACCGATTCAGGACATAGTAGACGTTGTCGTGGCCCGAACCCAGGAGGGGATCTTGCTGGAAACCGCGAAGCGCGCTGCGCCACGCCAGCAGGCGGTTCTTGGTGGTCGTGCTTTCGCCCGGGGACATCCGTGTCAGACGCGTCAGCACGGGAACGCGCTTGACCAGGGGCGCATCCCGAAAATACCAGAGCGCCGGGCCGGCGGCAGCAAGCAGCAACAACGCCGATGCCGTGCCGAGCCGCGCAACGGCGTTCAGGGAACGGGAGAAAGTCGCGTACAGCGCGAGGACGAGCAGCCCAGCCGCCATGCCCAGGATCACACCCCGCGTCTGGCCCGCCAGGATCGCGGTGACGATCAACGCCTCCCCGGCCACCAGGGCGGCCACCCGGGCGGCCCGGAAGCGTCCGGGAGCGCGGAGCGCGGCACTCGCCAGGAAGAGGCCCCAGAAGAAATGGATCATGAGGTACGGCCCGGTCAGTATCGGGTTGCCCATGACGCCGCCCGGCCGACGCGCCGTGCTGCCCAGGATCCTGCCTACGAGCGAAGCTCCCGCCTCGGGGTTGGCCTGGTACCCCTGCCACACCACGGAGAGAGCCGCGACGACGCTCACGGAGAACGAGACGGTCAGGTAGCGCACCAGCAGACGCTGCCTCTGCCCCGAATCCCAGGTCCGGAGGTGCCAGTCAAACACGAGAAGCCAGGCGAGACAGTGGGCGAGAAGGACCAGTCCGTCCTGGCGGTCCAGAAAACCCCACAGGCTGCGATTCGGGTCGGTGCCGAACAGCGCGGAAACCAGGGAGACCAGGAGGAACATCCCCGCCATCATTGGTGTCGCAGACAGCCACGAAACACCCACGGGCGCCGTGGCGGGTCCCGGGCGGATCAGGGCCGACAACAGGGCCAGGCCGCACAGGATCTCCACCAGCGCCTGGAACAACAGCACCTTCGGGGTGACATGCGGGAACAGGGCCCCGTTCCATACCGGCAGCGGGGTGAGCAGGGCGAGGTAAAGCCCGATGCCGATGGCCCGTGTGATCGATGCGTGCAGTCTCTCGTTGCCGCGTTTGGCCCGGACGGCGGTTTCGGCGCGGCTCGTCCCACGTTTCATCTTCAGGTTCTTCGAAAAGAAGTTTTGCCTGCCCGGAGCACGGCAAGGGCGCTCCGCATCCCGCGTGCGGGCCGTGGAGCAGGCCGGAGTTTCGGAACCGGCGCCACTCGTGCACGGGCGATCAGACGGCTGCTGACCTCATAGCGTATTCTGCCTGAAATCCCGACTCCTGGCTTCGTCCTTCTCACACCACCGGGATCCTTGTGTCCAGGCGCGATGCGCCGGGACCCGGACTTACTCCGACGCGGCCAGCGAGGCGCGGGCACGGTTGTAGGAGCCGACCCTGTCGTAACGGTCGACTGCGCAGAGGGCGAGGATTTCCTTGCTTGGGGTGTATTCCGGCACGATCTCCTGCAGCTTGGTGACTAGCCCGTTGACGTTTTTCGATTCCAGCAGCGAGGCGAGTTCGTCCAGCCACTTGCGTATGCTGTCGAAGCTCACCGGCCCGCCGTCGAGGACCCGGATCTTCGGGTGGCTGGTCTGCTTGATGCCTTCTCCGTCGAGCTTCAGTTCCTCGAAGAGTTTTTCCCCCGGCCTGAGCCCCGTGAAAACGATCGGAAGGTCCCGTCCCGGCTCCAGACCGGAGAGCCGAAGCAGAGTGGTAGCCAAGTCCACGATCTTCACCGGCTCGCCCATGTCGAGGACGAAGATCTCGGCCCCCTGGCCCATCGTGGACGCCTGCAACACCAACTGCACCGCTTCGTGAACGGTCATGAAATAGCGCTTCGCCTCGCGGTCCGTGATGGAGATCGGTTTGCGGGCCGCGATCTGTTTTTCGAACAGGGTCAGCACGCTTCCCCGGCTTCCAAGGACATTGCCAAACCGCACCGAGACGAACCGTGTCGACTGGCGCTGCAATCCCAGGGTGATGAGCTCGGCCACCCGTTTGGTTACGCCCATGACGTTTGTCGGGTTTACGGCCTTGTCCGACGAGATCATCACGAAATCCTCGGCCTCACACTGTTTTGCGATGAGCGCGACGTTGTAGGTGCCGAAGATGTTGTTGTTCACCGCTTCGAAGCAGTTGCCCTCCATGACGGGGACGTGCTTGTATGCGGCTGCGTGGAATACGGAGTGCGGCCGATGGTTGGTGAAAACCTCCCGCAGCCTCCCGACGTCGAGGATGTCGCCGATGACCGCAACCTTGTTCAGTCCCGGGAAGCTTTCGGACAGCTCCAGGTCGATGTTGAACAGGTCGGTCTCGGAGCGGTCCAGCAACACCAGTTTCCCCGGGTTGAAACCGGAGATCTGCCGTGTCATCTCCGAGCCGATCGAACCGCCCGCGCCCGTGATGAGGACGGTCTTCCCCTCGAGTTTTTGCCGTATCCGGGTCAGCTCCAGGCGGACCGGTTCCCGGACCAGCAGGTCTTCCACTCGAACGGCGCGCATGCTGCCCAGGGACACGGAGTTCGTGATCAGGTCGCCAATGGCCGGCAGCGTCTTGAACTCCACCTTGCATTGCCTGCACTTGTCGATGATTCGCTGGATCTGTTTTCCGCTGGCGGATGGAATCGCGATCAGGATGTGCGAGATGTCGTGCTCGACGATGAGTTCGTGCAACTCGTCGGTGGTGCCGAGCACCTTCAGACCCTGTACCTTGACGCCTATCTTCGTCCGGTCGTCATCCACGAAGCCGATCGGTGTGTACGCGAGCGTTCTGTTGGACTTGAGCTCTCTCGCGATAGAGCTGCCCGCGCTGCCGGCGCCGACGATCAGCGTGTTCGGGTCGATCAGGTGCAGCCGTGCGCTTTCGTAGTATGCCCTGACGGCGAACCGCATGCCCCCGACGGCAAATATGGTCAGGATGGGATCGATAATGAATACCGAGCGCGGCAGGCCGGCCAGGCCGCGGAGCCAGTACGTGCCTCCGTAGATGACGGGGGCGCTCAGGGCGGCGGCCTTTATTATGTCGAGCAGGTCGCTCATGCCGACGTACCGCCACCACCCGCTGAAAAGTCGGAAGTAGGAGAACACAAGCAGCTTCGTGAGCAGCACAAGCGGCAGCGTGACCAGGAACGCGTCCAGATACGGCGGCTCGAGCTTGAAATCGAGGCGCAGGAGAAAACTCGTGTAGTAGGTCAGCGCCAGGAGGGCCATCTGCGACAGGATGATCGCCGCCCGCCGGTACCTCAGCAGATGGGCCTGCAGGAATGGGGTCGAGAACGCCCCGCGCTCGTATTCGCGCGCGCTGCCCCAGAGCAGCAGGCCGAGGAACAGGGCAGGCAGGATCCCGGCGCCGCTGCCCCTCGGGGCGTCCACGTCCCAGACCTTGCCGAAAATGAGCCCCATGAGCCCGAGGGCCAGATACAGACCGGTGACCGACTGAGGGTCCGCTCCTGCCGTGACGAGTCTCTGGTACAGATGTGACTTATGGGCGGTGAAGACGTTTTCACGGGCCTTGAGGCGGCGCAAGAACGTGAAGACCGCGTCGAAAACGAAGGGCCACACCAAGAGCACACCCAGCACGGGCACCGCCCCGGACGTGCCTGGGCCGGACAACGAGTAGAAAAGTACCGGTATTGCGGCGAAGGTGTAGCCGAGGAACGCGCTGCCGACGTCGCCCATGAAGATCTTGGCGGGCGGCCAGTTGTGGCCGAGGAAACCGAGACTGCCGGAGCCGGCCAGCAAGGCCAGGGTGCCCGCGAGCGGCTGGTTCCCCAACCAGCCGAGGATGGCCCAACCCAGCCCGGCGGTCACCGCCTGTCCCCCGGCGAGACCGTCGATTCCGTCCATGAAGTTGTAGGCATTGGTGAGTGCGACGATCCAGATGAAGGTCAACACCACACCCACCCACCCGAATTCCACGGTGCCAACCAGGGGGATGGTGATCTGCCGAAAGCCACCCGCGGTCGCCAATATGCAGACGGCAGCGAGGCTGTGGGCCGCGAACCTGACCCAATTCGGCAGCGGGCGCAGGTCATCGAGCCAGCTGATGTTGGCGACCAGAACGGCGCCGAGCGTGTAGGCCAGGAGCAATCGCCAGTGCGGAAGCAATCCCAGGGGAGAGGCGAGCACCCACACGCCGACCAGCGTGACGGCCACTATTACCAGTCCTCCGCCCCTTGGAGTCGGAACGACATGCGAACTGCGGGCGTTGGGGACGTCGATGATGTCCCGCTTCCTGGCCCACAGGCGGAACGCACCCACTCCCAGGTAAGAGAACAAGAACGCGAGAAAACCTATGCTGGTTAGCACTTGTAGAACCCTGATCCTGCCGGTTGAGTCTAATTCCCGGCGCAAGCCCGCAGGCGGCCACAGGCCGCCGGTGCCGCAGGGAGGGGGGATCCCGCTTGCACCGATTCGGATCCAGTTAAAGCATGACGAGGCGCCGAGGCACCCACTCGGGCGTCCTGCCGGCACGTCGGGTGGCGGCGCACCCAATTTTTCGAGCGCATTATAAGCCGGATGGCGTCGATTTCGCAGTATTTAACCTCTTGCTCCGCGTGGCGGATGCCGATAGCCTCGGCAAGGCCATGTCCGGCGGGAAGTAGCAGGGAGGCGCTTCGGAACCCGGCGTCCGGGGACAAACCGCCACGACGCCGACCGGACAGGAGGTCGAGAAATGTACCAAAGTGGCGGGCGAATGTGGTAAGTAATGTTCGTGAAATATCCGGCCGACGCGCCGGGGTTGCACGTTGGCGGAAAATGAAACTCTCGGTTGCGTTGTTTGTCTCGTCGCTCCTGCTCACTTCCCCCGGCATCACCCACGCCCAGACTGCGAAGCCCTCTCACTGGCTGCCCGTCTCGTGGCAGGCCGCCTTCAGTCGCCGTGACACTGCTGACGGGTTTGTCTTCGGCGGCAAGATGTGGCTCAGCAACGGGTACTACTGGGATGGCGAGAATCGCTCCAACAGGGATCTGTGGTCTTCTGCGGACGGCAAGCTGTGGACGCTCGTAAACGGTGCCACCCCCTACGACGAGTTCAGTCAGATGACGGTGTTCAACAACATGATGTGGGCCGTCGGGGACAGCGTGTGGCTCTCCAACGACGGCGTCCGCTGGTTGGAGGTGAACCCGCAGACCCCTTTCGGGCTGCGGCCATACGGCGAGCTCGTGGTTTACGACGGCAAAATGTGGCTGCTCGGGGACGGAAGCGACGTCTGGTATTCGTCCGACGGCACCCGCTGGACCTGCGCCACCGCGTCCGCGCCGTACGGCAACCGCAGCGGCGCAGCGGTCGTCGTGTTCGCCGGGAAGATCTGGGTCATGGGCGGCCGCACCAACGGGGCCAATACCCCCCCGGAGAGCTTCTACCCGGGCGTCACCACCTACAACGACGTCTGGTGCTCGGCGGACGGCGCGCACTGGACCCGCGTTTTAGAGCAAGCCCCCTGGAAGCCCCGGATTTGGAGCAAGGCCAAGTACTACCTCGACCGGATGTGGATCATCGCCGGCTTCGACAACGTGGATGGCGCGAACCTGAATGACGTCTGGTACAGCGCCGACGGCGTAATCTGGACACGACTGGTTTCCTATTCGACGTTTTCTCCCCGGCACGAGGTCACTCCCTACGTCTTCGACGAGAGCCTCTGGGTAGTCGCAGGAAACGGCTGGCCGCTGCTGAACGACGTTTGGCGCCTGGACGTCGGCACGCTGTCCCCGGCACAGACGCAGCTTTCGGTGTCGTTCTCGGGCGCCGGATCGGGCACCGTGACCAGCACGCCTGCAGGCCTGCAGTGCGCGTCGGGATGCTCGAGCGCGTTCAACCTCGGCACGGTGGTGACGCTGAAGGCGACTGCGGCGCCTTGGTCGGTCTTCACGGGCTGGAGCGGGGAGGGCTGTAGCGGAACGGGTGACTGTTCCGTCGTCATGTCCGCGGCGCGGAACGTGGCGGCTGCTTTCGCCAGCGTTCCATTTGGGCCGCTGGATTTCAACGGGGACGGGCAACCCGGCATCCTGTGGCGGAACGTGCGCACGGGCGAAGATTACGTGTGGTACATGAACGGCACGGACCGCTCCGGCGGAGAATCGCTGGAGACCGTCGCCGAGCGGGCGTGGGAGATCGTCGGCACGGGCGATTTCAACGGCGACCGTAAGCCCGACATCCTCTGGCGCAATTCAGCCACCGGACAGAATTACCTCTGGATCATGAACGGGGTTTCCCGCTCGGCAGGAGCCTTGCTGGAGGCTGTGCCCGACACCGCCTGGCGCATCGAGGGCGTCGCCGACCTGAGCGGCGACGGCAACCCCGACATCCTGTGGCGCAACGCGACCACGGGCGACAACTACGTCTGGTACATGAACGGCATCACGCGGGTGGGCGGCGAATGGCTCGAGCCCGTGCCCGATCTGAACTGGGAAATCACGGGCGTCGCGGAATTCAACGGCGACGGCAATCCCGACCTCCTGTGGCGCAATACAGCCACAGGCGAGGACTACGTCTGGTTCATGAAGGGCGTCTCCCGCTCAGGCGGGTGTTGGCTCGAAGCCGTCCCCGACCTGAACTGGAGAATCGTCGCGGTCGCGGACTACAACAGAGACGGCCAGACCGACATCCTCTGGCGCAACGCAGCAACAGGCGAAAACTACGTCTGGTTCATAAACGGCACCCTTCGCTTCGGCGGCTCGTTTCTCCTACCGGTTGCAGACCTGAACTGGCACATCGCACCCTAGGATTTTTTGGAGTGCGGCGCCTTGGCGCCGCCTTCAACTACGTCCCAGGGCCGAATGCCGGGCGCCTCGGCGCCGACCTGCGAGATGGCGTCGGCAACCTCAGGTTGCGGCGGCGCCGAGCCTCCGCACTAGCGGCCCAATTGTTTTAATCGTACCGCCGGGTGTACTTCATATAAAAGCTCTTCGGTACCAGGTCTGCCTTGTACATGCACCAGAAGAGAGGTTTCATCCTTTCAAACCGCTTCTTGTAGGTGGGGTAGTCCCGGTGGGTCTTCGCCGGCAACCCCATCAGCCTCTCGAACTCTTCCTCCGACAGGTCCAGCCGCTTGTAGATTTCCTGCAGGATGCTGTGGTCAAAAGGAAATGGCTCCCGTATCCGGCACAGAGCCTCGTCCCGTGAGATCTGTCCGGACCGGGCGAGCGCGGCGTACTCGCACCGGCGCAGGTCGATGCGATATTTCCTGGGCAGAAAGTAGTTGTTGGCAAAATACGCCGTGCGGTTCTCCATGTGATGGCCGCCGTACCACTGCCACCCCAGCTCCTTTGCCAGGAACGCCTTGATCTCCTCCTTGCGGTAATCGATGTAGTAAAGCGGCCGGATCTTCCGGATGCCGTCGAGCACCGTCCACTTGAGCCATTTTCCCATCCAGAGGTTCGGGAAGGTGCGCATCGGGACAGTACCGAACATACGGTGGACAGCCTGTATGTACCTCGCGTCCATGTAGACCCACCCATGCGGCGTGATCCCCTCTGTCCGGAACGAGTGCCCTTCGAAGACCCACTTCACCCGGTATTTCGCCGCGGCGAGGTAATGAGTGGTCGCCAGCCCTATGTCGGCAGGCGCATCCACTTCGGGAACGGAGGCTCTCAGAAAAGCCCTGAAGATGTCGCAGTATTCGCGGTTGTCGACCACGTGGGTGAACAGGTCCACGTTCAGACGCCGCAGCACCGTCTGGATGTTCTCCACGGCCGTTTTGGAGTTCCAGGTGTTGTCGAAGTGGGCGGCGAGGGGGCGCAGACCCAAGTCCTTGGCCAGGTACAGCAGGTAGGACGAATCGGTGCCGCCGCTGACCCCGACCACAACGTCGTACGCTCGCCCCTGGCCGTCCCTCTTGATGCGTTGGGCCAGCGCCTCGAGACGCTTTCTTCCTTCCGGACCGGTCGGATACTCCCGGTCGAGCTGATCGTGCTGGTGGCAGTAGTTGCAGACCCCCGCGGCGTCGAAGCTTATGTAGGGGATCTCGTCATCGTAAACGCATCTGGAACAAATCATGCCGTCGGGCGTCCCTTCGTCAACGGAGGTCGTGGTCGCGGGTCGGCCCGTCCATAGTCGAGCGCCCCCGGTTCAGAAAGATATCGGTCCAACTCAGTATCCGGGTGCTGCTGCGCAGCCGGGGAGGAAAACCGGCGATGATGCGGTCGCCGAACGACGCGCTCATCACGAACAGGCAGTCCGGGGGATTGTCGACAAGGTCCGCCCGGGATTCAATCGGAGTGCGCCACCCGGGGAAAAAGCACCCCTTGAGGCTCGGGTCGTCATCGAAGAAGCGCAGCGAGCGCACCTCCTGCCCTGCCATCGACAGCAGGTTGACTGCTCGGCCGGGGACGTACACACCCAGGCTTTCGCGGGCCCGGTTGAGCTTGTCGACATAACCTCTCACGAATGAAACCGACTCCTCGACCTTTATCCTATAGCGGCGTGCGGCGGCTGCACGCTGCCGCACGCGTTCTGCTGGGGGGGTGGCCGCCGTCCCGGTGCGGGCGGCAGCATACAGTATCTTGCTGATGTCGGGCTTGACGATCTGGATGGACTGGAATCCGCAGAAGCGCAGCACGTCTTCGAGCGTGGTCGCCGTGAGATAGCTGAAGTGTTCGTGAAAAAGGATCGAAGGGTCCCCCGCCTCGATATAGTCCTCCTCGTCCTCGACCGAGAGAAAAAGCCACCCGTCCGGTTTCAGGGCGCCGCGCACGGAGATGAGGGCCTGGATCGGATCGTAAAGGTGTTCGTACACCATGTACAGCGCGACCGCGTCGAAGGGTCCTGGGGCGGATTCGGATGGGAAGAAGTCCCGCACGACGCGCAGCCCGAGACGCTCGGCCCCCGCCTGGCCGTGGGCCCCCGGCTCGATACCGCACACCTCGGCGCCCAGATCCCGGAAACGCGACAACAGGTAGCCCTTGCCGCAGCCGATTTCGAGCATCTCAAGCCCCTGCAGGGAATTCCGGCGCGCGGCGGACTGGACGAAGCGGAGGAAATGCTCGGTGTTGCCCCTGCCCGTCTCGCTGTCGTCGGCTGCCCCGGCCATAACGGAGCCGGCCCTATAGGCTTTCTCCAGGATCCCCCGTTGTCCGTCGCGCATCGCCTGGACGAGCAGTCCCGTGTCCGGGTCGACCGCGAGCGAGAAATCGAGGACGTCGGGAAATTCCGGTGCATTGGTGGCGTTGCGCGTAATGGAGAAAACGAATGGGAGGGCGCCCACCTTCCAGTAGAATGGATACTCCGCAGCGGTTCGGGTCATAATGCTCGACAAAGCGGTCTGCCTGATTTCACGGGGCGTAACCCCTATCCCTCGAGTGCGGGCCGCGAATGCGATTTTTTCATCGCCAGGGCAAGCGACCGGAGTGCCTCCCCGAGCGGCGCCTGGGGCCGGTAGCCCAGATCCCGACGCGCTTTTTCGGAAGAGTAGCGCGCGCGGAAGGTCTCCTGCGGATCGTCGCCCCGGAATACCACCTCAACGCTTCGCCCGGACACCTGGCGGCAGAGGTCGGCGAGAGCGCGCATGCTGATCGCCTCCCCCGTCAGGTTGATGGCCCCCTCCGCCCCGCAGGACAGTGCGAGGGAGACCGCGCGGGCGACATCCTCCTCGCGGACGAAATCCTGGGTGCGGCCGCCGGATCCCCACACTTCTATCCGGTCTTCAAACAACGCCTGGCGCATGAACCTGGTGACTACCGTAGCCACCCTCTGACTCGGTCCGAACGGGGCCGAAATCCTCAGGTGGCATGCCCGCACCCCCTGCGGTTTCAAAACCGCGTCGAACAGCAGCTCGCAGGCGAGTTTGCTGATCCCGTACAGGCTCTCAGGGGCGGACATTGTTTCGGTGGCCTCCGACATCTCGCACGATCTCCCGTAGACGGCGCAGCTGGACAGATGCACCAGCCGTCCGACCTGCTGACGCCGCATCCAGAAGGACAGGTTGAGGGCCACCTGCTGATTATGGATCAGCACCCGATCCTCCGGGCAATGGTTGGGCACTAAGGCCGCGGCGTGGACGACCGCGTCGAGAGGCAGCACCGGGGTGAGCGCCTCATACTGATCGCTGCGCTCGAGGTCTATCGTCACGTGCCCGGCCTCCGCATCGCTGCCGCGCACGTCTGCCCCGAAGACAGAGTGACCCTCGGCCCGGAGACCTCGTCCGATCACGCCTCCCAGGAATCCTCCGGATCCCGTCACCAGCACCCTCAAAACGTGTCCCTCCTGCTATCCGTGTGCGCGCCGCTATTATGGGGAACGGAGGATGCGTCTGCAAGCCCGGGTAATCCCCGGCCAGCCCTTTACGCTGCACCCCTCATGAACCCTGGTGGGCTGCCGCGGCTCGAGGTCGGTCCTGGAGCCAGGGGAAATCGGCACATCGGACGGGGTTTGCGTTTACAATGGCGGCCGCGACGGGAGGTTGGGTTGAGAGTCGTGTTCGTTTCGGTGATTCCGCTGTGGAGCGGTGGCGAGGACGCGTCGGGCGGGCCGGCGTTTTCCCGGACCGTGCGGGCGTATCTCGACTCGGGCCACGAGGTACACCTCATCACCCTGGATCCCGCCAGCAGCCGGCACGCCTCCGGCAATTTGCACGTGCACGTCGTAGCCGGCAACCTGCGCGGGCTACCGGACCGCGTGATAGTCAACTACTTGCGCTACAATGTCGTCTTCCCGGTCTTCGCCCTCTTCTGCTTTTTCCGGATCCGTCTGCGGATGCCGGTCGACGTGATCTACGGGTATGAGGTCGACGGGATCCTGGCCGGACTGCCGATGAGCCTGCTGTCCCGGCGGCCGCTGATCAGCAGATTCCAGGGGACCGTCCTTGCCCCGCTGTTGGCCGATGGGACGCCCATCAAGGCGAAGCTCCCCTACATGGCGCATTTCCTCGGATTCAAAGTTCCGGCGGACCTCGCGATCATGACGGACGACGGGACCCTCGGGGACCAGGTCATGCGCCGCCTCAACCCCAAACTCGCGGGGAGGATGAAGTTCTGGCGCAACGGCATCGATCCGAGGCCGGAGTCGCCACCGGCAGCCAGGATGCGTTCGCAGCTGGGGATCGGGCCCGGCACCCTGGTGCTGCTGACAGTGTCCCGGCTGGTCGGCTGGAAACGTGTGGACCGTGCGGTCTCGGCGCTTCCCCGGATCGTGAGCAGGGTGCCCGACGTCGTGCTCGTCATCGTGGGCGACGGCCCGTCGCGGCGACTGTTGGAGGAATCCGCCCGCGACCTAGGAGTCGAGCACCGCGTGTTCTTTGTCGGCAACGTACCGCACTCCAAGGTCTTCGGCTATTACGAGGACACCGATGTCTTCCTGTCGCTCTACGACCTGTCGAACGTCGGAAACCCTCTGCTGGAGGCGATGCGCTGCGGAAGAGCGATAGTCACCCTCCGGAACGGCGGTACAGCCGCCGTCATAGAGCACGGCGTCAACGGGATCCTGCTGGAAAAGGGGACCCCCGACGAAGTTGCGGATGCCGTGGTGTCGCTGTTGAACGACCCCTCGGAGCGCAGCCGGCTCGGCCAGAGTGCGATGCGTTATGCGCAGGAGAAGCTCTGGACCTGGGAAGAGCGCATGCGGGAGGAGTTGGCGGCAGTCCGGGAAGTCGCAGAGCGATCTTTCGGCAAGCGGTAGGGAAAGGGCGCGCAGGCCATGCACATACTTGTGATGCCGTCGGAGCGATTCGTTGCGGAAGACAACCCCGTCGGGGGGATCTTCCAGCGGGATCAGGCCCTGGCGCTGCATCGCGCCGGTCTCCGCATCGGGGTCCTTGCCGCGGCTCCGCGCCCTTGGGGGGCGCTCCGCCGTAAACTCACGGGGTGGCCTTCGGGGATCGAGGTCGGCGTCGAGCAGGGCATAGCGGTCTACCGCTACCAGGGGTGGAATCCCGTCCGTGGACACGTCCGAGTCGTCACCCCTATCGCCTGGTCCCGTGGCGGCAGGATGCTGTTTGACCGGTATGTCCGGGAACAGGGTAAACCCGACCTGCTTCACGCCCACAATTCCCTCTTTGCCGGATACCTCGCGGTGCGGCTCGGACAGGAACACGGGATCCCGGTGGTTGTTACGGAGCACTCGACCCGGGTCGCGCTCGGCATGACCCGGCCGTGGGAGGACCGGCATGTGTTGCGAACCTTGCGGTCTTCCCGGGCCCGGATCTTCGTCAGCTCTGCGCTGGGCCGGGCGCTTGAGGCGAGGTACGGCGATGCGGCAATTCCCTGGCAGATGATTCCCAACATCCTCGACCGCCTGTTCGAGGTGCCGCTCAGGGAACCCGAGGTGTCAGCAGCCAAGGGAGACCGGTTGCGCATTCTCAACGTGGCCGGTCTGGTGCCCCGAAAGAACCACTCGGTTTTGCTGCGGGCGTTCGCGCGTGCCTTTTCGACGGAATCGGGCGTTGAGTTGCGCATCGCCGGCGACGGACCGTTGCGCTCCCAACTCCAGCGGGAGGCGAGGGGATTGGGGATCGGGCCCCGCGTTGTCTTTCTCGGCGAGGTCGAGCGGGACAAGGTCTTGCGCGAGATGCAGGCGTGCGACCTGTTCGCCCTCTCGAGCGATTACGAGACGTTCGGGGTAGTCCTGATCGAGGCTCTGGCCTGCGGCAGACCCGTGGTATCGACCCGTTGCGGGGGGCCGGAGGATGTCGTTCATGACGGCAACGGCCTGCTCGTGCCTGTCGGGGACGTGGAGGCGCTCGCCCAAGCCCTGCGGGAAATCCGCGCCAGCATCGCCCGCTACGGCGCCGACGATGTGCGCAGGGATTGCCTCGGGCGTTTCGGCGAGCAGGCCGTCGTCGGGAAACTGACGGGCGTCTACCGCCAGCTGCTCTGCCCAAACGCTCCTGGCGGCCGATGACCCTGGCTGTTCCGGCCGCGCGGTGCCCGGAGTTTTTTGTTGCCCCGACCGCGCCGGCGCACGTAGACTCTTGCCCGTAACGTAACTTGCCGATCGCACTACGCCAGGAACTCGCTCAGGGTATTGAGCCCGGCCGCAATATTCTCGCCGTCCACAGAGCGGATCATACGGACGACCAACCAGGCTGGAGATGCTCGCGGGAGAGCTTCTGCCGCACTGCGGACGATGTCTTTATTCGGTGTCGGCGACAACGATACATCTTGGGAGTCGGGCAACTCCATGATTGAGGGCAAGACCGTTTTTATAACCGGAGGCGCAGGCTTTATCGGGGCGACAATCCTCGGCCGCCTGGTAGACCGCAACCGCGTGGTCGTGTATGACAATCTGACGCGCAACTCGCTGAAAGACAGGGAGTTCAAAGATCATCACAACCTGACCCTCATCAATGGCGACATCCTGGACCCCGACGCACTCGCCCGTGCCATGGAGGGAGCGGACATCGTTGTGCACTGCGCGGCCATCGCCGGCATCGATACCGTGATCCAGCGTCCGGTCCACACGATGCGGGTGAACATGGTCGGTTCCGCCAACGTCCTGGAGGCGGCTTCCCGGCTGACGCATTGCGACCGGGTGGTCTGTTTTTCGACCAGCGAGGTGTTCGGGCAGTATGCCTTCCGGGCTTCCGAGGGCGACAATACGGTTACCGGCAGGATCGGCGAGGCGCGGTGGACTTACGCAGTCAGCAAGCTGGCGGAGGAACACCTCGCCATTGCGTACCACCAGCAGCAGGGGTTGCCGACGACGGTGGTCCGGCCCTTCAATATATACGGTCCCGGGCAGGTCGGCGAAGGGGCCATGACCATTTTCATCCAGCGGGCATTGAGAAACCAACCGCTGGAGGTGCACGGCGACGGCACGCAGATACGCGCCTGGTGTTACATCGACGACATGGTGGATGGAGTGCTTCTGGCCATCATGCACCCGAACGCCGTGGGCGAGTCTTTCAATATCGGCAACCAGGAGGCCATCATCACCATCTACGGGCTCGCGAAAGCCGTCGTGCGCGTGCTCGGGTCTCGCTCGGAGGTGACTTTCTCGGGGAGAAGCACGATTGACGTGGAACTCCGGGTTCCCGCGGTCAAGAAAGCGCGGGAGTTGCTGGGTTTCGAGGCGAAGGTCGACCTGGAGTGCGGCATCGGCCGGACGGCCGACTATTACCGGAATCTTGGGACATGATTCGGCTGACCATACCTTCCATTGAAGACGACGACCTGAATGCCGTCCGCGAGGTTCTGGCTACGGGGTACCTGGTCCAGGGTGCGCGGGTTGCCGCTTTCGAGGAGAGTGTCGCGTCACGCGTCGGCACCCGGTACGCCGTCGCGGTCAGCAGCTGCACTGCCGCCCTGCACCTGACGCTGCTCGCCCTGAACGTGCGCCCCGGCGACATCGTCGTCGTTACCGCTTATTCCTTCGTGGCGACGGCGAATGCGATCGAGTTGTGCGGAGCGCTCCCCGTGTTCGTCGATATTCAGCCGGACACGTTCAACATCGATCCCTCCGGCCTCGGGCTCGCCTTGGACCGCCTCATGGCCGAGCGCGATTCCGCCTGCCGGGTGAGAGCGATCCTGCCGGTGCACGCCTTCGGCCACACCGCGGACATGCCCGCCATCATGCAGGCCGCGGGCAGGTACTCCCTGCCGGTCATCGAGGACGCCGCTTGCGCGCTGGGCTCGGAGACGGGGGGCAGAAGGGCGGGCAGCTGGGGAAAGGCGGGGTGCTTCAGCTTTCACCCCCGCAAGGCCGTCACCACGGGCGAAGGCGGGATGATCACGACCGACGACGAGCGGCTGGTTCGGGATCTGAAGGCACGGCGGAATCACGGGCAGGACCCTTCCACGGGCACTACGGATTTCATCATGCCCGGATTCAATTACCGGCTGACCGAGTTCCAGGCAGCGCTTGGTCTGACACAGATGTCCAAGCTCGATCGGATCATCGCCAGACGCCGGGAACTGGCGGAGAACTACGACCGACTGCTTGCCGGGATGCCCGTCAGGCCCCCGGCCCGCCGCGGCAACCGGCACGTGTTTCAGTCCTATGTCCTCCTCCTCGATCCGGCCTATGCGGACCGGCGGACGGAGATCATCGCACAGCTCAAAGCAGGCGGCGTGGAATCGACCATCGGCACCTGGCACATCCCCCTGACCACCTACTACCGGCGCAAATACGGCTACCAGCCCGGCGATTTCCCCAACGCCGACCTGGTTTTCAGGAGTTCGCTTTCATTGCCCATGTATGAGTCCCTGACCCTTGAGCAGCAGCAGGAGATCGTGCGGCTGCTGCAGCTGGTGCTGGACGGTCAGGGTTCCCTGCGATCGCACACCGGGAATCCCGAAGTGCGGCGGCCTCTCTAACCGGGGACTGGTTTTGCCTTGAGCGGTCATATCTCATCAGCGGCGCTTCCGGTATCCACGGCGGATGAGCCGGGAGGCTCCTGTCCGCGGCGGGGCGCATTGTGCTCTCCCGGCTGCTCGGGCCCGGCCGGTCGGCCAGATATGAGCGTTTCATGAAGTTGGCGGTACTGTCGGACATCCACGCGAACCTGCCGGCCCTCGATGCGGTGCTGCGCCATGTCCCGTCGCCCGACGCTTTCCTGTGCTGCGGCGACCTGGTCGGCTACTACCCCGACGCGAACGAAGTCTGCGACCGGTTGCGCTCCATCGGCGCGCACGTCATCCGCGGCAACCACGACGCGTATGTCACGGGACAGCTTGAGCCGGATCCGGTAAAATCGCCGCTGTATCGAACGGAATGGACGAGGGAACACCTTCAGAAGAAGCACCTCGCCTGGTTGCGCGCACTCCCGGCCGAGCTTCGGTTCGACTGGGACTCGCTCCGGATCACCATGCGCCACGCAAGTCCGTGGGACGAGGAAACCTATCTGTATGAGGACAGCCCGGCACTCGGAGCCGTCAAGACGGGCGCCGGAGACCTCCTGATCCTGGGCCACACGCACCGTCCTATGTTGAAGCGCACCCCTGACTGCTCGGTGCTCAATCCCGGCTCGGTCGGTCAGCCGCGGGACTGGGATCCGCGCGCGAGCTATGCCACGGTTGACACGAAAAGCGGGGAGGTCGGCCTCCATCGGGTTGTCTACGATTTTCCCGCTCTTCAGCGGCGCTTGCGGGCGCTGGCCTGGGAGCGGGAAACCATCGACATCCTGGGCCGGGAGAAAGTGCTCTAATGACGGGGATCGTCCGGGTGCTGGTGACGGGTGTTTCCGGGGGTAGTATCGGCGAACAGGTCTGCAAGGCCCTGCGCTGCGGGCGCAGGTCTTACGAGATTGTCGCCGCGAACACCTCGCTCCCAGCCATGGCAGCCGTCCGGGCGGAACACTACGAAATTCTCCCCCCCGCGGACGCCGCGGATTACCCGGAGAAGTTGAGGGAGGTCCTGTCCCGGCGCCAGATCCACTTCCTCGTGCCCGGCAGCGAGCCGGAACTGATCCGAATATCGGAGGACCACGACCAGTTTGTCCCGGCTGGACTGCCGATCCTCATCAATTCGACCGGGGCCATCCGCATCTGCGTGGACAAGTGCGCGACCGCGCGGTTTCTGGCCGGCCGCGGGTTCCCGGTCCCCGCAACCCTGCAAATCGAATCTGCCGCCGACGTGGCGGGCCTGGAGGCCTTCCCCTACATAGTCAAGCCGGTGCGCGGCGGTGGGTCCGCCTCCACATTTCTGGCCCAGGATGCCGCGGAACTGCAGTTTTTCGCCGAGTACCTCGTCAAGTACGGGCGAAAGGCGGTCGTTCAGGAGTATTTCGGCAGCCCCGACGAGGAATACACGGTCGGGGTGCTGCACTATCCCGACGGCACGCTGTCCGGTTCGGTTGTCCTGCACCGCAGCATTCTCGACGGCCTCTCCAACCGGCTCAAGTTGCCGAACCGCACCGGCAGGGGGGAGCTGGGAAGCACGCTCGCCGTATCTTCGGGCATCTCGCAAGGCCGCATCGTGTCGTGCGAACCCATAAGCAGTCAGTGCGAGGCGATAGCCCGCGCCCTCGGTTCCACCGGACCGCTGAACATCCAGGGGCGCTGGTTCAACGGCACGTTCATGCCCTTCGAGATCAACCCCCGGTTTTCCGGGACGACACCGATGCGGGCCCAAGCCGGTTTTAACGAGCCCGAGTTGCTGATCGACTGGCACAGGGGCGAACGCGACCGGGCCTGTCCGCGGATCCGCTACGGCGTTTTTTCCAGGGGACTCGTCGAATGCTTCACCGAAGATCCGCCGCCAGCCTGAGGAGCGTCGAATGATTGTGATCGTCGATTACGGGATGGGAAACCTCGGCTCCATCCTGAACATGCTGCGCAGGGTGGGTGCGGAGGCGATGGTCTCCTCCCGGGTCGCGGATATCGAGTCGGCCGCGAAACTGGTGCTTCCCGGCGTGGGGTCATTTGACGCCGGCATGCGCCGCCTGAGGGAGCTTGGGCTGGTGGACGTCCTGAGTGAAAAAGTCCTGCGGCTCAAGACGCCCACGCTGGGCGTGTGTCTCGGCATGCAGCTCCTGACGACTTCGAGCGAAGAGGGGACCGAGCCGGGGCTCGGCTGGATCGAGGCGCGCACGGTAAGGTTCCGCTTCGAGGGAGAGCAGTCGAGACTGAAAATCCCGCACATGGGCTGGAACACGGTGACCATCCGGAAGAAGGCGAACCTCTTCGCGGGCATGGACGATCAGAGCCGCTTCTACTTCGTGCATTCTTACCACGTCGTGTGTGATGACCCGGAAGACGTCGCCGCAACCACCGAGTACGGCTACGAGTTCGTCTCGGCGGTCGAGCGGGGCAATATTACGGGCGCGCAGTTTCATCCCGAGAAAAGCCACCGGTTCGGCATGAAGGTCTACACGAATTTCGTGAGTGCGTGCTGATATGCTGAAGACCCGCGTCATGCCATGCTTGCTGCTGCAGGAAGGCTCGCTGGTCAAGACCGTGCGGTTCAGGGACCCGTCTTATGTCGGGGATCCGGTCAACGCCATCCGGATCTACAACGAGAAGGAAGTCGACGAGCTCATTTTCCTCGACATCGGCGCCACCCGGGAAGATCGCCGTCCGCCCTTCAAGATCCTCTCCGAGATTGCCAGCGAGTGCTTCATGCCGGTGGCCTACGGCGGCGGGGTGCGCGACCTCGACGACATCCGCACCATCTTCAGTCTGGGGATAGAAAAGGTCGCGATAAACACGCACGCCGTGGAAGATCCGAATTTCATACGGGAGGCGGCGGCCAGGTTCGGCAGCCAAAGCATCGTCGCGTCGATCGATGCCAGGAAGAAGCTGTTCGGCGGGTACGAAGCTTACACTCGCGGCGGGCGCAAGGCGACCGGACTGGACGCCGCGGCGCTGGCGAGGCGGATGGAGGCGGCGGGGGCCGGTGAAATCCTGCTGACCTCGATCGACCGCGACGGGACACAGACGGGGTACGATCTGGCGCTCCTGCAGCGCGTCGCCCCCGCCGTCAATATCCCCGTGATCGCCTGCGGCGGTGCGGGACGCGTGGAGGACTTCGGGGCTGCCGTCAAACAGGGCGGAGCCTCGGCTTGTGCCGCCGGCAGCATGGTCGTCTACTTCGGCCGGAACCGCGCGGTCCTGATCAATTTCCCGAGCCGCGCCGAACTCGAGGCCACGCTGGGTTGAGCGGTCGACCGATGTGATCATCCGGCTCGCTCCGAACCAGGGCTCTCTGCCGGAGTCATTGAGCATGCGTGTTTTCATCGGGGTGTCCGAGATCGCGAATCTCGTCAACTCGTACCGTGCCGGGTTCGAGCAGCTCGGCTGGGAGACCTACACCGTCGTCGCTCGCAGCAACCCCCTGTACCCGGAAAACCGGTACGACGTCGTGCTTTTGGGGCCGGACGGTTCCGCGCCTGCCTCGTGGACCGGGCGGGCCGCACGATCGCTCAGGGCCCGCCTCCGTTCCTGCCATTGCTTTCTCAGGGGGCTGCGGACATGCGACCTGTTCATTTACAACACGGGAGGATCGCTGCTGCCCGCCTACCTGGACTATGTCCTGATCCGGCTGCTGGGCAAGCGCCTTGTGGTCATGTTCGTGGGGAGCGAGATCCGTCATTGGTATGCCTACCAGTGCGAGATGGACGCGCTGGGGAGAACCGAGACGGTTCGTCCCTTTATCGACGCCATCCGGGACCAGCGCTACGGCTCGTACCGCCAGATGCTCCGCCGTATCGCGGCCGCGGAGCGCCACGCCCACCTGATCCTGTCGCAACCCGGCCACGGCCAGCTGCAGAAGCGTCCCTACATGCGGGTCAACGTCGCGCTCGACCTCCGCAGGTTCCGGTTCAACGTGCCGGCGCGTGAAACGCCGCTGATTCTGCACGCTCCGAGCAGCCGGGGCATCAAAGGCACGGAATACGTCCTGCCCGCCGTCGAACGGCTGCGGGCGGAGGGTCTCAGGTTCGAATTCAGGCTGATCGAGCGGATCGCTCACACCCAGTTGTGCGAGCTGTTGTCGGAATCCGACATCGTCGTGGACGAACTCTTCAGCGACACGGTCGGGGTTCTTTCGACGGAGGCGATGGCGACAGGCAACGCGGTGTTGACGAGCTATATGCGCGATTACGCGAGGGTGCCGGCCGGCTGCCCGGTTGTCAACGTCGACAAGGACAGCGTCACAGACGAGCTCCGGCGCGTCATCCTTGACGTGGAGGTGCGGCGAGAACTCGCCCGCAGCGGGCGCCGGTACGTGGAACAGCATCACGATGCCGCTAAAGTGGCGGGACAGGTGCTTGCCTGGCTGGAGCCCGGCCGCATCACCGAGTACGATTTCACGCCCGTGTTTTATCGCGACTTCCGCATGCCCGCAGGTATCGCGGGATCGGATCGGGAGCGACGATGAAACCCGGAGCGCTGATCGCGAGGCTCGGCAAGGACACCCTGGTCTATGGGCTGAGCAGCGCCATCCAGAAATTCATCGTCTTCCTGCTCTTCCCGATCTACACACGCCTCCTGAGCCAGTCGGATTTCGGAGTCCAGGACTTGGTCGTTACCTCGGTCGCCCTGGTCGGGATGCTCCTGGTGCTCGGCATGGATTCGGGCGCGATGCTCTCTTACTACTCCGCCGACGAGGCCGGCAGGAGTGGCATTCGTTCCTCCTGGTTGTGGGCGGAACTCCTGCTCGCCGTCCCCGTCTGCGCGCTGCTGTGGTTTGCCGCGGTACCGCTGTGCTCTCTCCTTTTCAGCAATCCAGAAATCGCGCCGTACTTCCGGCTGGGGGTCCTTTCCATCCCCTTCTCGCAGGGCGTGCGCGCGATCATGCTCGTGATGCGCCTGAGGTTTCAGACCGCCAGGTTCCTGCTGCTCTCGGTTTTCGGCGTCCTTGTTCAGGTCGGAGGAGCCATCCTGATGGTCGGGGTGTGGCGGATGGGGGTGCGCGGCGTCTTTCTGGCGATCCTGATCGCGAATGCCGCCCAGATGGCGCTCGGCCTGATCGTGTCCGCCGGCAGCTTCCGGCTGGACATCTCCATGCGATGGCTGAGGTCGATGCTTCGGGTCGGGTTGCCGCTCGTGCCGGCGGCGCTCTCGGTCTGGGTCCTGAACTACTCGAACCGCTACTTCCTCGTGCGTTACGGCACCCTCGCCGACGTCGGCCTGCTCGGTGTCGCGGTCCGGATCAGCAGCATCCTGCTTTTCCTGCTCTCGGCCTTCGAGACGGCCTGGGGCCCGTTTGCCTACTCCCTCGCGGAGGACAAAGAACTTGCCCGGCGAACCTACGCGAAGGCGCTGACCTACTTTCTGCTGACGTCCCTGGTCGGCGCCGCCCTCCTGTCCGTCTTCGGTCGCGAGGTCACCCTCATGCTTGCGACCGAGTCGTACGAAGGATCGGCGGATCTGATCCCCATCTACTGCTATAGCGCCATTTCGTGGGCTTCCGCTTACATCGTGGGGATGGGGACCGGCATCGCCCGCAGGACATACCACAGTACGGTGGCCGCGAGCCTGGGTGCCGCCGTGAACATCGCCCTCAATTTCCTGGTGATCCCGGGTTGGGGAATCGCCGGCGCCGCAGTGGCGACCCTGGTCGGGAACCTTGTATCCCTCACCTACATGTACGTGGCCGGGCAGCACTACTTTCCGGTGCAATACGAGACGGGCCGCATAACGAGGCTCGTGGCCGCCGCGACCATCGCAATCGGCCTGGCGCTGCTGATCGACTACCTCCGTTTCGCCACCCTCTCCCAGGGAGTGGTCATCAAGACCGGGATCTGTGCCGCATTCGGCGCCAGCCTGTTCCTTTTGCGCGTTCTGGGCCGGGAGGACTTGAGCGTCGCCTGGGCCCTGGTACAGGCCAAGTTCGGGGGAAGCCTGGCGGAGGAGGACCGGTTGTGACGGATCCCCAGGGCGCCAATAGCGCGGTTCGTGGCGGCCTCGGAGCCGCGGTCGGGGGACGGCGACTGAAGAGAACACTTGTGTTTGAGAGGGTGCTGATCTACGCGGCGGCGGGCTTCGGGATCATCGGGCCCGGGTTCGGGTTCGTCCAGACCGGTCCACTCAAGCTTTACCCCTTTCGCGTATTGCTGCCCGCCGTGTTTGTGCTGTTCGCCATACGGACGTTGAGCAGCCGGTTTCCAGAGTACGTCCGAAGCCCCTCGGTGAAGCGCTTCCTTTGGTTTCTTGCGGCCTGGTGGACGTACGCCGTGGGATCCACGTTGTGGGCGGCGGACAAGGGGCTGGCCGTCCAGAACATCCTGCTGCTCTCTGTCGGGATCACCCTGGAAGCGGTCATCGTCTACTACATCGGCTCCATGCGCCAGTTGCGGCGACTCTGCGACGTGTGGCTGCTCGTTTCCGCACTCGCCATGGCGGTAGGTGTCTGGGAGACCGTGACCGGCGACCACCTTGCAGTGTCGGGCTACGTCTTGGAGGAGAACTATTTGAGCCGGTTCTCCCCTTCCGCCTTCTTTTACAACAAGAACGATCTCGCGACGTTTATCGCCTTGACCGTCCCCTTTGCCCTGGTCTGGATGTTCCATGCACGCAGGCGCGGTCCGCGCTTCATGTGCGCCGTCCTGCTGGTTGCCTCAGCCTATGTGCTGGTGCAAACCAAGTCGCGCGGCAGCGCGCTGGCCGTGGTCCTCGAACTGGGCTGCCTGTATGTGTTCCGGCGACCCTACCGAAGCGCCTGGAGGCTGGCGGTCGCCGTGGCGGTGTTCCTGTTGCTGGGGGTGTCCGTATGGGTCGGCATCGACACCACGGGTGAGGAAGGACTGCTCGCACGCTTTAGCGAACTGCGCGAGGATCTGGCGCCGGACAGCGTGAGATACAACCTCTACCGGAACGTGCCCTGGTTCGTGCTTCGGTCGTATGGTCTCGGGGTGGGTGCGGGCAACGCCGAGTATCACCTTGAGCATCAACCCTTGTACGACACGTACGGCTACTACAATGTCCACAACTGGTGGCTCGAGATCGTCACGAACTACGGCCTCCCGGTGTTTTTCCTGTACGTCTATTTCTATCTCAAACTCGGGGGGGAACTGATCAGAACGCAGCGGCGGAGTCGGACTGCCACGGGGAAGATGGTCGGCCGCGCCCTGGTAGCGGGCTGGATCGGATTCTCCGTCGCCAGCCTGAGCTCAAGCTCGATCATGCCGTTTGTGCCCCAGTGGCTCTTCTGGGGGGTCGCGCTGGCCTATCTCAACGTGTCCGCAGCCAGCGGAGTCGACCCCAGGCGGAAGGCGCCCCGGCCACGAACCGTGGAGAGGCTGGCGGCCGCTCCCTCACCGAACACCGGTTGAGTCAACCGCCGCGCCCCGGAGGGCTGACGGCTCCGTCAATAGAAATCTCCTAGTGTTGGTTGCTGGAGGATCTGGTGGCTTAAAAGCCAAAACAGAACGCAGATTCCGCGGATTCAACGGATTCACGCGGATCGGACGCGGCCTCTCGCCAGGTCGATCCGTGGGGATCCGCGCGCATCCGCGTCCTGAAAAATACGTCAGCGTATTTGTGGACATCATACTTAGGGTCTGTCCCAGCTGACGGCTCCGCTAATAGAAGTCTCTTATCGTTGCTTGCTGAGGATCTGTTGGGTCGGGAGCCGTCAGCAAAATGTGGAGTTATTCTTGCGCGAACCCTTAGCTTGGGTTCGGGGCATCGATCGGGCGAAAGCAGTGTATACTTTTCGGCCATGGCGGTATCGTCTGAGCTGATGACCAAGCCCTCACCCGGCGTCCGGCAGGACTACAGGATATGCCGGCGCTGCATCATGGATACCTCCGATCCCGGCATCGTGTTTGACGCCCAGGGCGTCTGCAACCGGTGTCGCGAGTACGAACTTCGCCTTCAGCGCTACGTGCTTCCGGCGGAGCGGCGCGAGGAGGCCCTGAATCGTCTGGTCGAGGAAATCCGCGCACGCGGCCGGTCCCTTCTCTACGACTGCATCATCGGGGTCAGCGGAGGGGTCGACAGCACCTACGTCGCCTATCTGGTCAAGGCGCTCGGGCTGCGCCCGCTCGCGGTCCACCTGGACAACGGCTGGGATTCCAACCTCGCGGTCACCAACATCGAGAGGGCGCTCAGGAAACTGGGGATCGATCTGTTCACACACGTGCTCGATTGGGAGGAATTCCGGAACCTGCAGCTCGCGTTTCTCAAGGCATCCACCCCCGATTCCGAGATACCCACCGACCACGCGATCATGGCCGCTTTGATGCACAAGGCCCGGAAGCTCGGGGTCAAGTACATCATCTACGGCAGCAACGTCCTTACCGAGGGACTGTACAGCCCGGAATGGTCTCAGGGGCACTACGACTGGAAGTACATCAAGAGCATACACGCGCAATTCGGAACGGTCCCGCTCCGGCGCTTCCCGCACATTACGCTGGCGCAGTATTGTGTAGACCGGTACATCAGGGGGCGGCAGTTTGTCAGCATCCTCAACTACGTCGCCTACGACAAGGCCGCCGCCGTCGACACCATCCGGCGCGAGCTGGATTGGCAGCCGTACGAGGGCAAGCACCACGAGTCGATCTACACGCGCTTTTTCCAGAGCTACATCCTTCCGCAGAAGTTCGGCGCGGATAAAAGGCGCATGCACCTGTCGGCTCTGATCGTCTCCGGACAGATGGTTCGCGAGGAAGGGCTCAGGAGGGTAGCGGCTCCGCCGTGCTCCCCGGAACAACTGGCAGAGGACAAGGTCTACGTCTGCAAGAAGCTCGGCATCGGCAGGGAAGAGTTCGATCGGATCATGGCGCTGCCGCCGAGGAGGTTCTGGGACTACCCTTCCAACGAGAAATCAACCGTCATCCAATGGTATCGAAGACACAGATCGCTCTTCCCGCAGCAGAGGTAGACGGAGGTGCCTCTCGCAGGCCAGCCGTCCCCGCGCCCGAAGTCCCGGAGCGCCGATGATTTCCCCACCGCATGTGTGCATTGTCACGACGGCGCACCCGCTGGACGACGTCCGCGTTCACCACAAGGTCGGGCAGTCGCTCAAAGAAGCCGGATTCAGGGTCACGTGGGTGGGGCCGGATTACGCCTTCTTCGATCAGGAGTGCCGGGCAAGGAACCATTATCAGTACCGGCTGTTCAAGCGCCGGCGAGGGATCCCGGGCAGGATCGCGGCCTGCCGGACGGTGTCGGCGCTTGCCGCCCGGGTTCCCGACGTGGACGCGTACTACGCCCCGGACCCAGATTCTGCCGCAGTCGCGGTGCGGGTCGCCCGGCGCATCGGCGCGCGGGTCATCTTCGATGTCCACGAGATGTACCACGAGGCGATGCTTCAGCGCTGGGTCGGCGAGAAACTCGGCCGGCTGCTCGGGCGGGCGGTCGTGGCGCAGATATCCCGGACGTGTTCCCGGTCGGACCTTGTCATGGGGGTCAGCGCCTCGGTCGTGGAACCGTATTCCCGGACGCAGACGGAAAAGATGGTGGTGCGGAGCTTCGCCCCTTCGTGGTTCGCCCGGGATCGGGCGGCCGATGTGTGCGGACCCGCCCGCGCGCGGTTCACCCTGATGCACGGGAAGAGCAACCTCCAACGCGGGACCGGGCTGGTGCTCGAAGCGGCCCGCCTGGCCAGGCGAGAGGTGCCCAACCTCCGTTTCGTCATGCTCTCCAACTTCATCGAGGCGGAGAATTTCACTGGCGAGGATTTTGCCGCCCGGGTCGCGGAGTTCGAGTTACGGGACGAGATCGACCTGCAGCCGGGCGTGCCGATGGAGGCGATGCCGGCGATTCTGAGGCAGTGTGACGTCGGCCTCATTGCGTACGGACGCTCGCTGGGGGAGGACAGCCTGCCGAACAGGCTCTTCGAGTACATGGCGGCCGGGCTGGCCATTATGGCCCCGACCTATGCCCGCGAGATCGCCCGGATCGTCGAATCGGAAGGGTGCGGCCTGCTGGTCGATTTCGAAAAGCCCGAGACGGTTGCCGCCGGCATCGTCTACCTGCGCAACCGGCCCGAGGAGTGCAGGGCCATGGGGAGGCGGGCCAGGGAGGCCTTCCTGAAGCGGTACAACTGGCAGGTTGAGATCCAGCCGGTTCTCGAACGAATCCGTCGATGGCACCGCCAGGGCCCCCGGGGGGGGACGCATCGTGGCGAAGCGGAGTCGAAATGCTGAGGCGCCTGCTCAATCATTGTCGCAACTGGCTCATGTTCGGCTTAAGGTACCGCTGGGTGAAGCACGGTCGCAACACCCACTGCCAGGCCAGCACCCGGTTCTGGTCGCCTCACAAGCACATCGTCCTCGGGAACGACGTCGGTATCGGCTACCGCTGCCTTTTTCAGAGCGACACCGAGATCGGGAACCAGGTATTGATCGCCTCCGACGTCGCCTTCGTGAATTCGGACGACCACGTCTATCGCACGGTGGGGCGCCGCATGTGGGACTCGGGACGCGGGGACAAGTATATGATCGTGGTCGAGGACGACGTCTGGATCGGTCACGGGGCCATCCTGCTCTCGCCGGCGCGCGTCGGGCGCGGCGCGATCGTCGCCGCCGGGGCGGTCGTGACCCGTGACGTCCCGAGGTACGGAATCGTGGGGGGCAATCCCGCCAGGCTCATCAAGATGCGTTTCACCGAGGACGAGATCGCCGAACACGAGCGGATCCTGGGAATCGGTGAACAGGGAGGAGCCTCCGGGCCCGCGCGCTCGGTGTCGGGCCGCGAGGGGGACGAGCAGTGACCATGGACATCCCGCAGCACTCCGCACCGGCGCTTCCCCTGCACGAGGGTGCGGCCGGACCACCGGTGCGAGTCGCCTTCCTCACCCTGGTTTTCTCTCCCGACGGGGTTTCGACATCAACGCTGGTCACCGCGCTGGCCGTCGGGCTGAAATCGAGGGGACACGACGTAAGGGTGCTGACGAGCACTCCCCATTACAATTTCGAGCCGGAGACGAGGGCGGAGCAGCCCCTGCGGTCGAAGTGGGGCAGACTCCTCTTCCAAAGCGATTGCCAGGGCATCCCGGTCCTGCACGCGTCAATACCCGCCAAGGCTTCCCGCGTGGGGTCCCGGATCTTCGACTATGTCAGGTTCCACGCGATCACCACGATTGCCGGCCTCACGGTGCTCGGTCGCCCGGACGTGATCTTTGCCCCCTCGCCCCCCCTGACCATCGGGCTTGGGGCCTGGCTGCTAGCCCTGCGCTGGCGCGTCCCGTTCATTTATAACGTCCAGGAGATATACCCCGACGTGGCCGTGAGCCTCGGGGTGTTGCGCGGCCGCACCGTTATCCGCTTGCTCGAGGTGCTCGAGAAGTTCATCTACGCGCGCGCCGCTTCTGTGGTGACGATAAGCGAGAGGTTCCTCCGCAAGCTGATCGACAAGGGCGTAGCGCCCTCGAAACTCCTCGTGATCCCGAACTTCGTCGACACGGAGGGACTCCAGCCGGGCGACCGCAGGAACGATTTCTCGGCGCGCCACCAACTGGACGGCAGGTTCGTGGTGCTGTACGCTGGAAATATCGGACTCACCCAGGGATTCGAGACCGTTCTGGCGGCCGCAAGGCAGCTCGAACCGTTCGAAGACATCGTCTTTGTCATCGTCGGGGACGGGGCCCGCCGCTCCTGGCTGGAAAACGAGCTGGCGCGAGCCTTGCAACGGAACGTCCTGTTGCTGCCCTACCAGGCGAAATCCGTCGTGGCCCTGATGTATGCGTCCTCCAACGTGTGCCTCGTGCCGCTGAAGAGGGGCACGGCGCAGGACACGTTCCCCTCCAAGATTTACACGGCCATGGCCGCCGGCCGGGCCGTGGTCGCCGCTGCCGACGCGGAATCCGAAACGACGCACCTTGTCCAATCGGCCGGTTGCGGATGGGCCGTGCCTCCCGACGACCCTGAGGCGCTCGCGGCCGTCCTCCGGGATGCCCGGCTGCGCCCTGCGGAGGCGGACGCCAGAGGCCGGTGTGGACGGGAATACGTTGCCGCCCACAATTCCCGGAACGCCGTTCTCGAGCAGTACGACCGGCTCGTGCGGCGCCTGGCCTCCGGTGAAAGATAGCCCCGGATTGCCGCCAGTCGCCGGTTCGCTATGAAATACCGCCCCGCGGCCTTACACTGGGGGCGAGCGTTAACGAGAATCGCATGGTGACCCAATGAAAGACGAATTCGATCACGCAGGCGCAGGCGCCGAGGCGGACGTCGACTCGCAAGGCCCCGGTTTGGCGGATGCGGTCCGCTTCCTTTATCGAAAGCGCATCAAACTCGGTGTCTGGTTCATCCTGTTCTTCGCGGGCGGCTCCGTGCTGGCGATCCGCAGCTACCTGGCTTCGCCGAGACTGGTACAGGGGACCTTGGGCCTGAATTTTCGCGGTATCGAAAAACACGAGTACCCGAGCGGCAAGAAATTCAGCGTCGAAGATCTGCGAGGACCCGATGTGCTGGTTCGAGCCCTGGGGGACGCCGGGTTTTCGGAGGAAGGGATCGACGTCAGGCAATTCGCCGCCCACGTGTACGTGACCCCCCTCGTCCCGTCGGAGATCCTGTCGCGGTGGAAAAAACAGGAGCGAGACGGCGTCCGCCGCGAAGAGTATTTCCCGAACGAGTTCCAGCTGGCGCTCGACGTCGGTAAGGCCACCGATCACCAGCGTATCCGACTGTTCGACGCGCTCGTCGAACGCTACCGCGAGCGCATCAAGTTCGACGTCAACCAGAAGCCCTCGCTCGGGTTTGTCGCGCTCTGGAACACTTCCTACGAGAAGCTTGCCGAAAAGTACGATTTCTGGGATATTCCCGCCCTTTTCGACGGCACGTCCCAGGCGCTCGCAACCCAGATCGAGAGCCTCATCGAGGAGTCCCTCGAATTCCACGAGTCGAAATACCAGCTCGCGTTCAGGGATATCGCCCGGGATCTCGGCACGTGGCAAACCACGCGACTTGAGGCGCTGCAGGCCCTGACCTATCAGGGACGGCTGGTGAAGAACCGCGATCTGCTGGAACGCCGCCTGCAATACCAAGTCCATGACCTGGACATCAGGATCCGTCAGAAGTCCGAGGAGGCCAACGAAAACATCCGTCTCATCGGGGTGGTTGACCGTCCGAAGACCCTGCTCGCGGACCAGCTCGGCAACCGCAACAAGGAAGGCATGCCGGTCCTGGACGTGACCGTGCTCGAACGGCTTCTCAAGAGCGACTACGTGGGCCCCGTGGTGGAGCGGATCATCAAGCTGCAAACCGAGATGCAGGCGATGAAGGCGACGAAGGAACGGCTCGAGCAGCAGCTGACCTGGCTTCCCAAATCGAGCAACATCACCCTGGCGCAGCTCCCGGCCGGGCACAAGGAACTGATCCAGTCCCTGACCTCGGAACTCGACGGGATCATCAAAGGCTACAACAAGGTCCTGGACCAGTATGTGACCAGCACCATCACCGGCCTGGTCGTCGTCCAACAGGCGCCTACGATCTCGCGCCTGGGCTATCCAATGATCTACATGCTGCTGGGGGTCGCCGGGGTGAGCGTCTTAGCTTCCGTCTGTGCCCTGGGTCTCGAACACCTCTTCCAGAGCGCCCTACAAGGCGAAGGGCGGGCCAGGAACGTACCGGGACAGAAGTTCTGACCGCAGGGCGTCACCACGAGCAGGGGTGGGTGCCCAGGGCACTACAATTCGCCCCTGCTTCTCATCTCCGAGATGGCTTCGTTCCAACCGGCGCGCAGGTCGTAGGCGCTGGTGAAACCGAGCTCCCTGCGGATCCGTTCACTGACCACGGGGGCGTTCTCCGCGTACTTGTCGATGGCTGCCTGGGTTACGGGAGGGCGGAACCCGAGCAGGGCGCCGCCGGCCTCGAGCAGGCCCGCCGCGAGGCGCGCTCCCGCCAGCGGGACCGCGAAACGAGGGGGTGTCCGTCCCAACGCCCGGCACATGGCGTCGATGATCTGCGCCAGCGCGTGCGTCCTGCCGTCCGAGACGTTGAACACCTTGCCCGGGGCGTCCGAGTGCTCCGCCGCCAGCACCGCCGCCGCCGCCGCGTCGCGGTCATAGACCAGGCTGCGGACGTTCTCCCCCTTGCCCAGCGGCACGAAACGGTGCCGCGCCAGCGCCTCGGCGAGGCTGCGGTAATTGCCTTTCATACGTGAGCCGTAGACCGCGGCCAGCCGCAACACCACCCCCAGGGGTTGCCCGTCCGCCCTCCTGGCCTGCAGCACGATCCGTTCGGCGGCGTGCTTGGTCCTGGCGTAGGCCGTGTCGGGATTGGGCGGCGATTCCTCGGAGGCGGCCTCCCGCAGTCGCGAGCCGTACACAGTTATCGTGCTGGTGAACACGAACCGGGCGACGCCGGCGCGGAGCGCCTCCTGGACCATGACCTCGGTCCCGGTGGTGTTGACCCGCTCGTACTCGGGCGACTGCTGCTGGTCCGCGTCGGTGATGTGAAGCCGTGCGGCCAGGTGGAAGACAAGCCTGACTCCGGCCGAGACGGATCGTGCCAGGTCGGGGTCGGTGATATCGCCCACGTGCGCATCCACGTCCGCGGGAAACAGCCCCGGCGAGGGGCGATCCAGGCAGAGGACGCGAACGCGATACCCGCGCCCGAGCAGGGCGTGAACCAACCGCGGGCCCACAGCACCCGTCGCACCGGTCACCAGGGCGACCGGATCAGCAGCCATCGAGTCCGTCCAATCTGGAGTGCGGCGCCTGGGCGCCGCTTTCCGAGCACCGACAATCAACAACTTGCCACGGAAGGCACTGAAGGACTTGTCGGGATCCGATTCCGCGTTCTTCCGCGTCCCTGCTTTTCCCCCGTTCCTCGCATCGAGAGGCGTGTATGGCGTTTAAGGCGAACCGCCGCACTTCCTGCTCAGAGCACTGTCACCGACAGGCCCCGATTATCGATGTCGAGGTCGAAAAACCGGGCCAGCGCGTTGGGGGGATGCACCGCGAGGTGGCGGCGAACGCGTCCCGCTGCCTCCTCGTCGCGCGCCACCATCAGGAGGAAACCGCCGCCACCGGCTCCCGGCAGCAGCCGGCCCGTCAGATACCGGTTCAACGGCCTGATCAGCGCCTCGATCCTGGCATTGGTGGAGCCGGGGTCGATCTGTTTCTTGAGTTCCCAGTATCTGTCGATGCCACGGCCGAACCCGTCGGCGTCGCCCGAGCCTAGTTCGCTCTCCATGCGTTCGGCGGCACCCTTTAACTGGTGAATGATCTGGATGGTCTCGGCGTCGCGCGCCAGATATCGTGCGACCACGTTCTGCAGGATGTTCCTGGCCATGCGGGTGTATCCGGTGTAGTAGAGGAGCATCCGGGAACGGAACGAGCCGCCGGGCGAGAAATCGAACGCGATGCGGTGGATGCTGGGAGTCTGGTCCACTGCGGCCCTGGTGCGTATGAGTTTCACTCCCGGTTCAATGCCGCCGATCTGGTCCTGCCATCCTCCCCCCGTGGTCATCATCTGTTCCAGGATGCTGGTCCGGGCGATCAGCGTCTCCCTCGGCAGGGATTCGCCGAGCACCCGCGCCATGCAGGCGAGCACGGCCGCACCCAGGATTGAGCTGGTACCCAGGCCCGAGCCCTTCGGCAGGGCGGAGAAAAGCGTGATGTCCAGGCCTCCCCCGAGGCGGTGCAGCCACCTCCGGAGGGGCACCCGGGGATCCCGTGGGCAGATCCCGGCGAGGATCAGCGCCGCCTTCGGGAGAGCGGCCCAGTGGCGCGGATCGACGCACTCTTCAGGCGAGGGGGTGGTCAGGATGTCCACCCTTTCTGCCAGATCCAGGCTCGTCAGGGTGATGCGCGGCTTCTCCTGCAGCTTGGCGATGACCTGGACCGGGTACTGGCCATTGAGGGTCACCGCCGCGTTCAGCACCGTCCCGCCCATTTCGGTACAGATCGGGGGCGTGTCCGACCATCCTCCCGAAAAGTCGGTTCGCACAGGACAGGTGACCCACACGACCTGGTCCGGCAGCACCTTGGCCGGGCGGGGCTCATCAGGGATCTGGACATTTCGGGACACGGCCTGTGCGACGAGCGCGAAGGCGTTCTTCTCCATGGAGCCGCGGCGCATCCCGTGCTGTGACGGGAGCCCCCGGCGGTGCCGGCGCGCGACGAGATGCGCGAACTCGTAGAGGTGGGCCCGGAGCAGTGAATCTTCGCTGCGGTCGAGCAGCCTGGCGATCTGCGCCTGGACCAGCCCGGCTTCGCGGCCGTCCTTGATCATGCCTAGCAGCCTGGAAGCCGGGAACCGGGGACCGCCTTCAAACCGGCGCTCCAGAGTGAACAGTTCGGCCACGCGCCGATTCTCCTCCCGCTGATTGCGCATGCGGTCGTGATCAACCCTTCCCAGCACTTCGTCCATGCAGAGCCGCGGCCGCTTCGCCCAGCGCGCGACCCGGTCCTTTCGCGGCGGGCCGCACATCCAGAGCGTCGCCTCGAGGACGCCGTCGATCTCCCCGACGCTCCACAACCTCGCGTTCCACAGGGTGCGCCGCGCCGGATCGATGCCTGGCCAGAGGCTGGACTCCGAGAGTCCCGTGGACCCCAGGAATTCGAGGAGGGGGCGATTGCCGAACGTCCCGCCCTCGCCCGCCGGAGTCTTGAAGTCGTCCGCTATGCCGAAGAGGACGACAGCCCAGGAGTCTTGCGGGGCCGGCCGCTTCCTTCCCGCGCGGGTCCTCCGAGCAGTCGCCGCCCGGACCGGCAGGCACACTGCCCCCCATCCTTCCGGCAGCCTCAAGGCGGTACTGGCCTCGTGCGGCCACCCCACCACCACGTTCGAGCGAGGCAGGTCCACGGCCTGCTCCGTACGCACCGATTCGAGGAGCACGCCGGGGCCCGCGTTGATCTGCGCTGATTCCAGCACGCTGTTGTAGACGAACGCCCCCTCCACCGAAGCCCGCGCCGCGACGTACGACTGGTCGAAGTTCGCGAAGCCGTGGGCCCTGGCGGTCCGGTTGAGGGTCCCGACGTTCGAGAGGAGCTCTCGGGTCGTCCCGACGTGGAAGAAATCGCAGAAAGGCAGGATGTTTACCTGGAACGGCTGCCGGTGCAACGACCGGTGCAGCGCCACGAGGCGGGTGCGATTCCACCGGGCTCCGCTTCGCGTGCGGGCCAGCGCTGCCCGCACGTAGGCTTCTTCGTCGAGCGCGGGGACGAAGGCCATCAACCACTGTTCGTAAAGATCCAGCGGGGGACCGACGCCGCGCAGCAAGTCGTCGAGGAGGCCGCGGGCTATCGACAGCCGGCCGCCCGCCAGCCGCGCGCCCGCAGCCTTGAGCCAGAGCGCCACGCTTTCCGGGTCGAGGCTCAACAACCCGGTGTCGACCAGCACTCGCCCGGCTTCGTCGACAGCTCCCCGGGCCAGCGCCGTGGCCTCGTCGGGCTTCTGGAGGAAATCCAGCACACGACCACCCCGGTCGGCCACGTAGACTCCGTGCCTGCTGCCGCGTTCGATCGTGCCGGGGTAGGCTACTCCGGTCACGCCCGGCCTGTCGAAACGGACCGCTTCGGGGGCGAATGTCAGCAGCACGTCCCCCGCCGCAATCAGGACCTGCCCCTGCGCCGGGGCGCTCAGGGAGGCGAGGCCGGAGACGATCAGATCGAAGAGTGCGGCGGGAGCGCCGTCGGCGGTGGTGCAGGGAAGGGGGAGAAACACCTTGCCCTGGGCGGCATAGCTGCACAGCCGGCGGCTGTCGCCGCCGGAGTGGATGATGAGGATGCGCTGCTTTTCGAAGAGGCTGCGAATGGAAGGGGCGTCCGGCCGGCGGCGTAACAGGTTCCGGGCGAGGCACAGGAGAACCCAGAGGGTCGACCCGCCGGACCCGGCGCGGCGGCCGCGAGGGTCCGGAATGACGAGCACGCGCGCAGGAACGGGGAACGGGTGGCGGCCTCGCCTGGCCTGGATCTGCGCTCGGTATGCGCGCGCCTGCGCCCGATTGGATGCGGTGACCACCAGCCAGTCGACGTCCGGCATGCGGGCTCCGGCTACCAGAGTTTGTAGAACTCCCGCTCGGACAGAACCCCATTCCGATCGCGGTCCAGGCGCTTGAACGCGTCGTCGGTGTCCTGCCACTCGCTGCGCGTGATGAGGCGGTCCCTGTTGACGTCCATGTTGGCGAACACCTCGTTCCACGATCGGGCGTTGGGCGAGCGGTACTCTTCCCGGGTGATCAGGCCGTCCCGGTCGGCGTCGATGTGCGCGAAGGCGCGTTTCGTCCCCTTCCACTCGATGGCGGAGATCGTCCCATCCTTGTCCGTGTCCAGTTTCGCGAAGCGTTCGTCGACGGCGGGGTCAACGGGGTACCCGCCGCGCTCCTGACCTTCTTTCCCGGCCGCCTCGTCGCGTGACAGCATGCCGTCCTTGTTTTCGTCGTTGTTCGCAAAATAGCGGTTCCATTCGTCGCGCGTGATGAAACCGTCGCGGTCGGCGTCGATGCGGCGGACCAGGTCGGTCGGGTTCAGGTCCGGATCGAGTCGCTGCTGGGCTAATCCGAATGATGCGGAAACGGCCAGGCCGATTCCGACAAGCATGGCTCTGAACTTCATGTTTCCTCCGAATGGTCGAATTCTACCGCAAAGTCGGGTTGATTGACGCGGGGATTTGCTGGGCAGATCCCCGCGTCTGCCCCTATTTACTTCTGTCCACGCGGTCTTCGGCCGAAAAGTACAGAGTGGGCCGCGGCGGCTCGACGCGACCCGTGGATTTTGTCAGACCGCCCCCGCCGACCCCAGAGGGGTAGCCGCGGCCGGTGGTTTTCACGGTCCTGTCATAGTCTGGGAGCACTGTCATTACGCGACGCCGCGACAAGGTAAGAAATCACTCCGGCTGCTTCGATGGATTGGATCTGGCTGCGGCACTTCGGATCCTGCGCAACGCCGGCCGGCCGGACCCATGCGATTTGGGCGGCAGCTCGGCCGAGGTGCTGCAGGCCGTCATCGACAGCCTGTGCGATCTTTCGGTGCACGACGGCCTGACGGGGCTGATGAACGCGACCTTCTTCCATGCGGCCCTGATGAGGGAAGTCGATCGGAGCTCCCGGACCGGCCGGAACTGCGGGCTGCTGGTCCTCGACATAGACCATTTCAAGACGATCAACGACACCCACGGCCACGGGGCAGGGGACACGATCCTGCAGCTCTTTGCTGCCCGCATGCGGGAACTCCTTCGAACCATGGACACCGCCGCCCGAATTGGCGGGGAGGAATTTGCGGTGATCCTTCCCGAGTGCACTCCCGAAGGGGCAGTGCGGGCGGCCACGCGAGTCCACTCCGCCCTGTGTCCGCTCAACCTCCGGATAGGCGCGACGGACGTTTCCATAACGGTGAGCGCCGGGCTTGTCTGGACCGACGTGCGGGCGGTGCTGGGTCCGGCCTCGCTGCTGGCGCTGGCCGACCAGGAGATGTACCGCGCGAAACGGTCCGGGCGCTGTCGCCTTTGCCATCCGCCGCTCGGGACGACGCAGGTCAGCCGCGAGGAGAGACTGCTGCTCGCATTCCCTCGCCGGGGAGGGCCCGATGCGGCCTGAAGGGGGCGCGCGGCGCTACGCGGTGCTGAGCGGCAAAGGGGGCGTGGGCAAGTCCGTCGTCTCGGCCAACCTTGCGGCCGCCTTTTCGGCTGCCGGCCTGCGGACACTGGTGATCGACGCCGATCTGGGACTCGCCAGCCTGGACGTGATCCTGGGTATCGACGCGACTGCGACCCTGCACGACGTGCTCCGGGGAACGCACCGTTTCGAAGAAGTCGTGGTTGCCACGCCCGGGCACTTCGATCTGTTGCCCGCCGGCACCGGGCTGCTCGAGGGCACCGTGCTGACGGCCGACACGTCAGCGTCGCTGACGACCCTCCTGGATTCGGTGGATCGTCTGTACGACGCTGTCATCTACGATGTGGGCGCCGGCATTGGAGACATGGTCCTGTTCTTTGCGCAACAGGCGGACCTTGTCCTGGTCGTGGCCAACCCGGAACCCACCTCGGTAATGGACGCCTATGCGACCATCAAGGTCCTCGTGCACGAATACGGCCGCCGTGAGGTCCACCTGGTGGTGAACCGGGGCGACCCGCGCGACCCGGCCCGCACCGGAGCTACCGTGGCGGCAAACTTGCAGCAGGTAGTGTCGCAGTTCCTGCGCCAGGACGACGGTCCTCCCGTGCGGGTCGTGCTCGCGGCATCGATCCCTTCCGATCCGGCGCTGGCGCGCTCGGTTGCGGCCCAACGACTCCTGTATGCCTCCGATCCCCGCGCACCCTCCATGCGCGCCGTCACACTACTGGCCCAGGCCGTCCGGCCCTGAGAAACAACACCGCTCGGCAGCCGTTCCCTGGACCCTGAAAAAAGTGTGATTCGACCGGCACGGCGATTGTTATAGACTGATCCGAACAGGAGGGCGGCACAGTGGACACCACACCCGTTACCGCCTCGGCCGGAGAGCGCCGAGAAGCACCATCCATCGGCCTGGTTCGAGAGGCGGCGGCTGGGGATGCCGACGCCCTGATCCGGCTGTACGACACGACGGGCGCAGCTGTCCTGGGGTTCATCCTCAGCCTGCTTTCCACCCGAGACGCCGCCGAGGAGGTGCTGCTTGACACCTACACCGACGCGTGGCGCCAGGCGCCCTCGGTGGATCCCGGCCGCGGCGATGCCCTCGATTGGCTCAAGACCCTCACACGCGCCCGCGTGATCAAAAAACTGCACTCCGGCGACGCCGGCGTCAGCCCGGTCGGCAAGGACAGCGCCGATCCGGCTCCGGTGTCTCCACCGGAATACCTCAAAGACCTGCTGCTCGCTCGGCTCGCCCGCGAACCCCAGAATCCTGCGCCAAACCCGCCCTTCGCGGTCCCGCGTCCGTCCGGACCCGGAGCCGCCGACCCGGGGCGCGCCTGGTCTCCCTGGATTTTGTCGGCTGCCCTGGCCGTGGCGGCCGCCCTGGTCTTCTTCAACTGGCGCGCGGCCGAGCGGGCGAGCGAAGAACTCTCCAGTCAGGTTGCGGAGACGCTGCGCGACGCCGAGCAGATGCGGGAAAAGCTGAAGGCTCAAACCGCCAGGACCGACGAACTCGACCAGATCGACGCCCTGCTGCGGAGCCCCGGAGTGCGCATCCTTTCGGTGGAGAGCCTACCTGCCGCACCGCATGTTTCCCTGTCGGTGTTCTGGGATGCCCAGGCGGGCAGATGCCTCCTGATGGGCATGCTGCCGGTGCCGCAGGCCGGTAAGCAGTATCAGCTCTGGCTCGTGACGCCCTCGGGCAAGGCAAGCATCGCGCTGCTCGAGCTCGACACGGCGGGGCGCGTCTTTATGAAGGTCCCTTTCCCTGCGGTCGTCCCCAGACCCGCGAGCCTGCAAATCACGCTGGAACCTCGGGGCGGTTCGCCCCAGCCGTCGACTGATACGTATGCGGCCGGCAAGATCGGCTGAGTCGGCGTGCGGCGCCGCTCAAATACAACTGCAACAACCTGCCACGGAAAGCACCGAAACCACGGAATTTCAAATGTCAGTCTTCCGTGCCTTCCGTGGCGAGGCTTTTGGATTTTCCCCGTTTCCTGCACGAGGGCCTACACCCGGTTCAGCTGCCAGATCGCATAGTTGAGCGCCGCCGCGAAAGTGACCCACAGAAGGTAGGGGACGAGGAGGAATCCCGCCAGAGCGGAGGTGCGCCAGAATGCAACGGTGGTCGCGAGAATTGCGCCCCAGAGTACGACGATTTCCGCAAACGCAGGCCCGGGCGACCGGGCGCCGAAGAATATCACTGACCAGAGCACATTCAGGCCCAGCTGAATGAAGAACCACCACAGTGCCCGGGACACGCCCGGAGCATCCGTCTTCCAGACCAGCCAGCCGGCCACTGCCATGCACAGATAGAGGACTGACCACACCGGACCGAAGACTCGGGCCGGCGGGTTCCACGCGGGCTTCCTCAGGGTCGGATACCAGGAGCCCACCGTAGTGGATGTGGCCAGCGAACCCACACCCGCCGCTGCGAAGCAGACGAAGATGAACAACACCAGCGTGGCCCAGCCGCGCACACCGCCTGTCATATATGGATCCTCCCGTGGACATAGGAATATTGCACGAGCCCGAAGCCATATGCCAGTGGCCCGCAAACCGCCTTGACTCCCGTGGAGCGTTCCCGGAAGATGGCGGCAGAACCTTCCCAACCCCACGGAGGCACGAATGGATACGGATTCCCGCTTGTCGCGTCGCACGGCCCTGAGGATCACGCTTGCAGGTATCGGGGGTGCCGCCTGCGGCGGCGCACCGGACGCCGCCGCCTCCGCGCTCGATGCGAAAGCGCGTTACGTGCAAGCCGTGGCCCGCTGGTGCTACAAGGACATGTCGGTCGAGGACCTCGCCCGGGCCGCGGCCGGGATGGGGATCAAGGGAATGGATTTGGTGGAGGCCCCCGACTGGCCGGCGCTGCGAAAGCACGGTCTCGTCTGTTCCATGGCGGCAGGGGCGGGCACGATCGCAGACGGGCTGAACCGAAAGGAAAACCATGACCGGCTGGAAGCCGAGTTCCGGCGGAACATCGCCCTCGCCAAAGCTGCAGGAATGCCGAACGTGATCACTTTCTCCGGAAACCGCAAGGGCCTGTCGGACGGGGAAGGCCTGGAGAACTGTGTCGCCGGGCTCAACCGGATCAAGGGTTTCGCCGAGCAACAGGCGATCACGGTGTGCCTGGAACTACTGAACAGCAAGGTCGATCACAAGGATTATCAGTGCGACCACACCGCGTGGGGTGTCGAGGTGGTGAAGAAGGTCGATTCGCCGCGCGTGAGGCTGCTGTACGACATCTATCACATGCAGATCATGGAAGGGGACGTCATCCGAACGATCCGGGAGAACATCAAGTGGATCGGCCACTTTCACACGGGCGGCGTTCCGGGGCGGAACGAGATCGACGACACGCAGGAACTGAACTGGCCGGCGATCATGCGCGCCATCGCAGCGACGGGGTTCGCCGGGTTTGTGGCTCACGAGTTCGTGCCGACGCGCGATCCGATGACCTCCCTGTCGGATGCGGTCCGGGCCTGCACCGTGTAGAGGCTGCGAGTGCTGGGCAGCGAGCCCGGGGCCTGCCGGCTTCCCGCCGGGATTCCAGTTACGAATTTTGATTTCGTAATCCCCGGGGCGCTGTGCGGCCAAACCCATTTAACATCGGCATTTGGGCGTTGTCCGTGAATGGCTTGACACCCGTTCGCCTTGGGGTGTAAACACATAACCGTCAAGTGCCGCATTCATACGTTTCTTCCGGAGGTCGAATCATGGCCACCACAGAAGGTACAATTCTCGTCATAGACGACGACTCGGACTTCCGGGCATCGGTGACGGTGGTGCTGGAGGCTCAGGGTTACAGGGTGCTGGGCGCCGCAAGCGCCAGGGAGGGGCTGGCGAAGATCGCCGCTGAGAGTCCGGACCTGCTCATTCTCGATATCATGATGGAACACGACTCAGCGGGGTACGAAGTCAATCAAGCGGTGAAGTTCCGAGACGAGTATCAGCTCGCGCACGACATACCCATCGTAATGGTTTCATCCATCCCGCTTGACCCTGCCACTCGCTTCGACCGGGCCGCCGAAGTGGGAATGATCACTCCGGATTGCTACATGACGAAGCCGCTCAATTTCACGGACTTTGTCGCACAGGTGCGCGACCTGCTGGCACGACGCAACAGGCGGGCAGCCGCCAAGGCTGGAACGTCCGCGTCCTGAAATCGTCGGCCTTCGGCGAGCTGGTCGGGATTCCCGGCACTGCACTCCCAGGCGGGGCTGGGATCTTCGACCCACTGACCCGCATCGACTCCCCGGGTGCGGGAAGGGGCGGATGTCCGCCCGGGATGCGTGAGACACCTCAAATGGCCAAACCTGCCCTGGAAAAGCCTGTAATCGTCATAGACGACGACGAGATCATGCGGCTCTCGTGCGAGCAGATCCTGCGCAAATGCGGCTACACGGTCGAAACCTTCGGCAACGGTCACGACGGCATCCGGCGTGTCCGCGAGCTGCGCCCGCCCCTGCTGATCGTGGACATCAAGATGCCCGAGCTGGACGGGTTCGAGGTCATCGAGATCGTCCGACAGATCGACCGGGACCTGGTCATCGTCGTCATCACGGGTTATGCAACCATCGAGACTGCCGTCGACGCGATGAAGGCCGGCGCCTACGATTTTCTCCCGAAGCCTTTCACGCCGGGAGAGCTGCGCCTTATCATCGATCGCGGCTTCGAACGCTGGCGCCTGACTAGGGAGGCGCAACGGCTGCGCGACGAAAAGGAGGCGGTCGAACACAGGTTTGCGACGCTCGTCTCGCACCAGCTCAAATCCCCCCTGGTGGCCGTCAAGCAATACCTCGACGTCCTGCTGTTCTCGATGAGAGACCAGCTCCCGGACAAGGCGGTGGAATGGATTTCGCGGTCGCAGCTGCGGCTCGCGGAAATGCTGACCATCATTCACGACTGGTTGGCGCTTGGAAAGATCGAACGGGGAGCCTTGTGCGACAAGACGGCGTCGACCGATCTGGCCGAGGCGGTGAACGCGGTCATCCGGGAGAACCAGCAGCTGCCGGCGGCTGCCGACATCGCCTTCGAAACGGCGCTCGCCCCGGACATGCCGCCGGTGGCAGGGGACGCTGTCAGCATCACCATGCTGGTCGCGAACCTGGTGGGAAACGCGGTCAAATACAACCGCCCCGGAGGGAAAGTGGCAGTCCGGAGCCGGTGCGAAGGGGAGCATGTGTTGCTCGAGGTGCACGACACCGGGATCGGCATTCCGGAGAGCGCGCTCCCACGCCTGTTCGAGGAGTTTTTCCGAGTCAGGAACGAGGCGACCCAGGACATACCGGGGACGGGACTGGGGCTCCTGATCTGCAAGAGGATCGCCGACGAACTCGGCGGGTCGATCGAGGTGGCCAGCAAAGAGGGGGAGTGTACAACCTTCCTTGTCCGACTGCCGCGGCGGGAAGCGGGCAAACGCCCGTTGGACGGGCGTGGCCAGGAAGGTGAGATGAGATGAGCGACTCGAAGTCGGTGCTGATCGTCGACGACGACCGTGACTACGTCACCGCCATTGCCGCCCTGCTCGAAGCGGGCGGATACCGGACCCTCAGCGCAAGCAACGGGCGCGCCGGCTTGGAGGTAGCCAAAGAGCACCACCCCGACCTGGTCCTGCTCGACGTGATGATGACCGAGAGGACCGAGGGCTTCTCCACCCTGCAGGAGTTCCGCAGGATACCCGGGCTGACCGACACCCCCGTCATCGTTATCTCCTCGATCTACACCGATCAGCCGATCTTCCAGGTCAGCCCCGAGGCGGGCGGGCTTCCAGCGGACGTTTTCCTGCCAAAGCCCGTGGACCCGGCGCGCCTCCTGGAGGAAGTGCGGCGCTTGACGGGGGACGACTACCGCAAGTCCAGATACCTCGCAACCGACGGCGGGAGGAACTCATGAAAATCTCGGGAATCTCAGAGCCCCTGGGGTCCCGGAGGTGAGCTCTTTCATACTGCCTCGCAGGCGCGAAGTACTCGAGGCCCCGCCAAGTCCGGAGCGCCCGGCGCCGGGGTTGTGAGAACCCATGATCAGCCGACTTCGCGACATATCCCTCCGCGCTAAAATCACGGTCAGCTTCGTCCTGATCGTTCTGGGCGGGACCTTCGTCTCCACTTCCATCGGCTCCCGGATCATCGCCAACGCGATGCGCAAAGAGGCCCTGAAGCAGGCGAGCCGCGGGCTCGAGACCGCCGGGACCGTCTACACGGCGAGGCTCGACGGATTGCGCAAGTCCGTCGTCGCCGCAGCGGCCCAGGAACGGCTGGCCGCCGCGTTCTCCGGCGGGGACGGGGAGGCGCTCCAGCAGGTGCTGTCCGACATCGCGCAAGAGAACGACCTCGACTTTCTCACCGTCGTCGCCCCGGGGACGGGTCCGGCAGCGCCCGCTGCGGATCCTGCCGCCCCGGACTCCCCTGGAGGTTTCCCCTCCCAGGCGATCCTCGATGCGCTCGGGGCCGGCAAAAGCTTCGCCGGAACGGAAGTGCTCGACCTGAACGCGCTCCGGGCAGCAAACCCGGCTCTGCCCGGGAGGGCTACGGTGACCGCCGATGGTTCGGGACGGTCGACCCGTGCGGGAATGGCCTTGGTCGCCGCGGCTCCTTTGCGCGTCGCCCGCAGAGCCTACAAGGGCGAGTCCTTTCTCTACGGCGGCATCCTGCTCGACGGCAACCACGAGTTGATCGATCAAATGGTGCGCCTCATCTACGGCCGTGATCAGGCGTCCGGGAGGGATACCGGCGCGGTCTCGATCTATCTGGGCGACCGGCGCATCTCGACCAATATCGCAAACGACCCGGCAAGTCGCGCCGTGGGGGTACACGTCTCGCCGGAAGTCGCTCGCGCGGTCCTGCGTGAGGGGGGGCGCTGGTCCGGCAGGGTACTGGAACCCGACGGCTGGCATATGGCGGCCTACCAGCCGATCCGCGACCACTCCGGCGGCATCGTCGGCATCCTGGGCGTCGGGCTGCTCGAGGCGCCGTTCCTTGCCGTGCGGACCGACATGATGCTCACGTTCCTGATCGTGGCGGTGGCCGGCGTGCTCGTCGTTCTAGGTCTGACCTACCTGATCACCCGCAGCATGATCCACCCCCTGGAAGAAATGGTCGTCGCCAGCAACCGGATCGCCGCGGGCGATCTCGATCACCGTGTAAACGTCAGGTCACAGGACGAGATCGGTCTGCTCGCCGGCTCCTTCAACAAGATGCTGGCCAGCATCAAAACCATGAAGCTCGAGCTCGAGGAGTGGGGCCGTACCCTAGAGGAGAAGGTCAGGACCCGGACCGAGGAACTCGTCACCGTGCGAACCCAGATGGTGCAGTCCGAAAAACTTGCGTCCTTAGGGCGTCTGGCTGCCGGCGTCGCCCACGAGATCAACAACCCTCTCGGGGGAATCCTCTCGTTCAGCATGCTTGCGCTGGAAGACTGCCCTGCCGACCACCCGATGCGACAGAACCTGGAAATCATCGTCAAGCAGACCTTGCGTTGCCGCGAGACGGTGAAGGGGCTGCTCGATTTCGCCCGGCAGTCGAGCACACCCGCCAGTGCCATAGAGGTGAGCGCGGTCGTGGACAAGACGCTCTCCCTGCTGGAAAACCAGTCTATCTTTCACGACATACGCATCGTAAAGGCGCTGCAACCGGCGCTTCCCAATGTTCTGATCGATGCCGGGCAGTTGCAGCAGGTCGTCGTCAACATCGTCCTCAACGCGGTCGACGCGATGGAGGAGAGCGGCGTCCTCACGGTCGAAACCCTGAAGTCCGGGCAGACGGAAGAGGTGCTTCTGCGCATCAGCGATACCGGGAAAGGCATTGCGGAGGACGTGCTCCCCTTCATATTCGAACCGTTCTTCACCACGAAGAAGGTCGGGCGGGGCACCGGGCTCGGGTTGTCCATCGTGCACGGGATCGTCACGCGCGCCGGGGGGAAGATCGATGTGGCGACCTCACCCAAGGGCACCGTCTTCACCGTCCGAGTCCCGATCGCGGACGAGGAGAAGGGCGCGGGTGCCGGCTCGAGACCCTAGTACGCAGTTTCACAATTCTGCTGACGTGTTCTCAGGATTGCCCAGAATAACGCGGCTGTGATTGGTGTTCATCTGCGGCTGGACCGGTCAAGGAAGACAAGGGCAAAAGCAGAACGCGGATCAACGCGGATGCACGCGGCCTGACACCAAAGCCTCTGTTTTTGATCTGCGCGAGTCCGCGTCCATCCGCGTCCGAAAAAAACGTCATCTTATTTATTCAATTGACCACTTATCCCGGATGGGCCGCGAACATCGTCGCGGGCGACCGGACCCAGCAGCCGGCCGCCTTCCCACTTGACACTTTAGCGCGCCAGTTCATCCCATCGCGCACGCGGCGGGGTGATATGCTTGGCTGGCCGCAGAAGGCGATTCGGAGCATCGGCGGGTGCCGATGCTCCGCCGAACTCTACATGGAGGACAGCTGACGATGCCCGGGTATGAGCCGCAAGCCATTGAGCTGAAATGGCAGCAATTCTGGGAACGGAACAAAACGTTTCGCGCGCTCGAGGATACCAGCCTGCCGAAGCTCTATGTGCTCGACATGTTCCCTTACCCTTCCGGCGAGGGGCTGCACGTCGGCCACCCCGAAGGGTACACCGCGACCGACATGTACTGCCGGTTTCAGCGGATGCGCGGCTACAACGTCCTGCACCCGATGGGCTACGACGCTTTCGGCCTGCCCGCGGAGCAGTACGCCATCCAAACCGGGACGCACCCGAGGATGACCACCGAACGCAACATCGCGAACATACGGCGCCAGATCAAGCAGCTGGGTTTCAGCTACGACTGGGACCGCGAGCTGGCGACGACCGATGTCGGGTACATGCGGTGGACACAGTGGATCTTCCTGGTGCTGTTCGACACCTGGTACGATCCGGACTTCGAGTGGGTGGCGGCCGACGGCAGGCAGCGCCGGGGGAAGGGTCGGCCCATCGCGGAGTTGCCGATCCCGGAGGCCGTTGCCGCGGCGGGAGCCGAGGCGCGTACGTCGCTACCAGGACTCGTTTCGCCTGGCGTACCAGGCCGAGTCTCCCGTGAACTGGTGCCCCGCACTCGGCACCGTCCTCGCCGACGAAGAGGTGATCAACGGACGCTCCGAGCGCGGCGACCACCCCGTGCAGCGCATCCCGCTGCGCCAGTGGATGCTGCGCATCACCGCCTACGCCGACCGGCTCGTCGAAGACCTCGACGAGCTGACGTGGCCGGAGCCGATCAAGGAGATGCAGCGCAACTGGGTCGGGCGCAGCGAGGGGGCGGAGGTGGATTTCTACGCCGGCACCGCCGGCGCCGGATACGAGGCGTGGCGTGCGGCGCGAGCCGCAAAAGGATATCCTGGAGCGCGCTGGCGTCGATGCGATCCGCGTTTACACGACCCGGCCGGACACGCTCTTCGGCGCCACCTACATGGTGCTCGCGCCCGAGCATCCGCTGGTCGACCGGATGACCACCGCCGAACACAAGGGCGAAGTCGACGCCTACAGGAACCGGGTCGCGACCATGAGCGAAGAGGATCGCATCGCCGGACGCGGCGAGAAGAGCGGCGTCTTCACCGGCGGCTTCGCGATCAATCCCGTCACCAACGAAGCAGGTCCCGATCTGGATCGCGGACTACGTCCTGATCAGCTACGGCACCGGCGCCATCATGGCGGTTCCCGGTCACGACCAGCGCGACTTCGAATTCGCGTCGAAGTTCGGACTGCCCGTCCGGGCCGTGGTCATGCCCCCGAAGAGCTGGCTGGAAGTGCGCCATGCCACCGTCGAGGACTTCGGGCGGCGGGTCGGCGAATTGACCGACTCCTTCGTCGACGAGGGCACCGCGATGAACTCCGCGAACCCGCAGGTCTCGCTCGACGGCCTGCCGACCGCGGAGGCCAAGAAACGCATCACAGCGTGGCTGGTCGCCGCCGGTCTCGGCCGTGGCGCCGTGAAGTACAAGCTGCGCGACTGGCTTTTCAGCCGGCAGCGCTACTGGGGCGAGCCGATCCCCATCCTGCACGAGCTGGACGCCTCAGGGAAGCCCTCCGGCCTCACCCGGGCCGTCGCCGAATCCGACCTGCCGGTGCTGCTTCCCGAAATGGAGGATTTCAAGCCGACCGGACGGCCGGGCGGGCCGCTGGAAAAGGCGACCGACTGGATCCGAGTGCACCGCGACGGCCGCGACTACCTGCGCGAGACCAACACGATGCCCCAGTGGGCGGGTTCGTGCTGGTACTACCTCCGTTTCTGCGATCCGCGAAACCAGGATGCGGCCTGGGATCCGGCCAAGGAGCGCTACTGGATGCCGGTCGACCTCTACGTCGGCGGCGCCGAGCATGCCGTCCTGCACCTGCTCTACGCCCGGTTCTGGCACAAGGTGCTCTTCGACCGCGGGCACGTCTCGACCGCCGAGCCGTTCCGGCGCCTCATCAACCAGGGGATGATCCTCTCGATCACCTACCGCACCGCCGAAGGACGGGTCGTTCCCTACACGAAGATCGATTTTACCGACGGCAAGGCGCTCCACGCCGACAACGACGAGGAACTCCAGGGCGTCACCGAGAAAATGTCCAAGTCGCGCGGCAACGTGATCCCGGTCGATGTCCCGCTCAAGCAGTACGGAGCGGACACGACCCGGCTCTACGAGATGTTCATGGGCCCGCTCGAGGTGACCAAGCCCTGGAGCATGCAGGGCGTCGAGGGGATCAGCCGCTTTCTCAACCGGGCCTGGCGACTGATCATCGACGAGGATGCCGACTCGATGGGCTTGAGCCCGCGCATCGTCGAACAGCCGGCGACGGAAGAGCAGCTCCGGGTTCTGCACAAGACTATCCGGACCGTCACCGAGGACATCGAAGCGCTGCGCCTGAACACCGCCATCAGCCGGCTCATGGAGTTCGTCAACTACTTCACTTCCCAGGCGGCCCGACCCCGTGCCTGCATCGAGCCGTTCGTCCTGATGCTCGCGCCTCTGGCCCCCCACATCGCCGAGGAACTGTGGCAGGCGCTGGGCCATGCCGAGTCGCTCGCATACGCGCCCTGGCCCGTATTCGACGAGCGCTACACCCGGGAGGATACGATTGCGGTTGCCGGTTCAGATCAACGGGAGGCTCCGCGGCCACGTCACGATGCCCGCATCGGCCGGCAACGAACAAATACGCGAGGCGGCCCTGTCCGACCCGAAGATTCAGCGGTACATTGAGGGGAGCACGATCCGCAAGGTGATCGTGGTCCCGGGTAAACTGGTCAGCATCGTGATCGGTCAGAAATAAGGGAAGAAGCCATGAAAATAGCCCGCAGCTTGTCCATTACCGCGCTGGCGCTGGCGGCCGCGGCGACGGCCTGTTCTCGCCGCGAAGAGCCGCAGCCGGCGGCCTCCGACGCGTTGAAACCCGCAGCAGCGCACGGTACCGCCCAGGTTCCCCCGGCGGCTGCCGAGGCTGGACTCAAGTTCACCACTCCCGACGGTTGGATTGAGGAGGCGCCGAAGTCGGCGATGCGCAAGGCCCAGTACAGGCTGCCCAAGGTCGGGGAAGACCCGGAAGACGCCGAGTTGGTCGTTTTCTATTTCCAGGGTAGCGGCGGCGGCGCCCAGGCGAACATCGACCGCTGGATCGGCCAGTTTACCCGGCCCGACGGCAGCCCCATCGGCGACGCGGCCCGAACCAGCAAGCGCGCAGGTCAACGGCCTTCCCCTGACGACCGTCGACGTCGTCCGGCACCTACCTGGCAGCCAGTGGCCCGATGCTGGCGGAGGTCCAGAAGAAACCAGACTTCCGGATGCTCGGCGCCGTGGTCGAAGCGGGCAACGGCCCCTGGTTTTTCAAGCTGACGGGTCCGGCGAAGACCGTCGCCAGGTGGCTACCGTCCTTCGACACATTCCTCGGCAGCATGAAGCAATAGCTCCGGTAACCTGGCGGACCGCTGCGTGTCGGAACGTCCCCGCGGTTTCGCCCGCTCGGTTGCCCTGCGCACCCTATCTTTGAGGATAGGGTCAGGGCCGTACACTAAGACGACATGATCGAAGAAGGGAAACACCGCTACGGCCTGGAGACCCTCGCAGACAGCATACGTTCCGGGCTGGCCGTGAGCGGCCAGAAGAGACTGCAGTGCAAGTTCCTGTACGACGAGGTCGGCTCCGCGCTCTTCGAAGTCATCAGCGCGCTCCCGGAGTACGGCCTGACCCGTGCCGGGGAGCGGCTCATGCGGCGGTGCGCGGGCGAGATCGTGCGGCGGCTGCCGCGGCCCGTCATCGTGGCCGAGCTCGGCAGCGGCAGCGGGCGGAACACCCGCTGGCTCCTGGAGGAGCTTTCCCGCCGCCAGAGCACCGTGTATTGTCCGATCGAAATCTCGCCCACCGCCTTGAAACAGTGCGAGCTCGAGATGAGCCGCATCGAGTCGGTCAGCGTCCTCGGCTATGAACAAGAGTACCTGGAGGGGCTCCTGCGCGTCGCCGCCGAACGCCCGGCCGGTGAAAGCCTGCTGGTGCTGTTTCTCGGCAGTACGATCGGAAACTTCGATCGGGCCGAGAGCCTCGTGTTCCTGCGGCAGGTGCGCGAGACCATGAGGGACGGTGACGCGCTCCTGCTCGCCGCGGACTTGGTAAAGCCCGACCGGCAGCTGCTGCAGGCCTACGACGACCCAATCGGGGTTACGGCCGCCTTCAACCTCAACCTGCTGGCACGCATCAACCGGGAACTCGGCGCCGACTTCGACCTGTGCGCTTTCCGGCACGAGGCGCGCTACAACTGCGTCGAGCGCCGCGTTGAAATGCACCTGCGCTCGAGCTTCGAACCAGACGGTGAGGATCCCCGGCGCGGAGCTGGAAATCTCCTTTCGCGAGAGCGAGACCATCTGGACGGAGAGCTCGTACAAATACACTCCGGCCGAGCTGGTCAGCATGGGCGAGAAGGCTGGATTCCGCTGCGACGCCCAGTGGCTCGAGCAGGAGTGGCCCTTCGCTCAAACCCTCTTCTTCACCCGTGCGGTGTCGGGCCTCGAGGACTGAATCTCCGGGCGCGGGAAACGCGGGAACCCGATCACGGGCGCGCTTCGAAAACGCGATTGAACGGCGTTTCCGTCGCGCGCCTGAACCGGGTCAGCCCCGCGTCGGCCGCGACGGCGCGCAACTGCGGCTCGGTCGCGATCGTCCCCAGCGCCGTCTGACCGGAGGCGATGGCGTTGGGCGTGCAACAGAGCACGGATGCGCCGGCGTAGACGCGTCCCACGGGGTTGAAGTTCCCCTCCACGCTGTCGGAAGCCATCGGTTCCACGATCATGACGCACCCGCCGGGATTCAGCGTCTCGCGTGCGCGCCGCAACGATCCCGTAGGGTCCCCGAGGTCGTGGAGGCAGTCGAAAAACGCCACCAGGTCGTACCCGGAGCCGGGGAAGTTGGTCGCACCGGCGATGTCGAACCGGATCCGGTCCGCCACCCCGGCCGAGAACGCCGCCTTCCGGGCGTGCACGATCGACGGGGCATGGTTGTCGAACCCCCAGAACTGCGAGTTAGGGAAAGCCTGGGCCATGATTATGGTGGACGCCCCGTGCCCGCACCCGACATCCGCGACCCTCGCGCCGGACTGCAGCTTTTCGCGCACGCCGTTGAGGGCGGGAATCCAGTTGTCGACCAGGTTGGCTGCGTACCCCGGTTTGAAGAACCGCTCGGTCCCTTCGAAGAGGTCCGGATGATGCTCACCCCAGAACATCCCCTCCCCGGTCTGGAAAGCCGTGGAGATGCGATCGCTGGCCTTGATCATCGCGGTCACCACCTGAAACCCGCCTCCGACGAAAAACGGGCTGTGATCGTCCGCCAGCGCCGCCGCGTGTTCGTGAGGCAGGGAGTACTTCCCGGTGGCCGGATCGTACTCGATGTATCCGCTCGCGGCCTGGTTGACCAGCCACTCGCGGACGTAACGTTCCGAGGTGCCGGTGCGTGCGGCCAGGTCTACCGAAGTCATCGGCGCGGAGCCCGCCATGGCTTTGTATAGCCCCAGCTTGTCGCCGATCACAACCAGCGCGGCGCTCACGGCCGCCCCGAAATCCTCGACCGCTCTTGACAAAAAAGTCTCCAGCTTTACTTGGTTGAATGGTTGAGCGACTTGAGTTGCCATGGATCCTTCCTTTCGATCACCCTGCGTCACCGCTGCATCGCTCCAGCCAGGCGGCGGGAACAAGGCTGCAAGTTGGTTTTGCTGCCGAGACACCGTTGTGGCCGGTGCCGCGACACGAGCGGTGGCTTGGACGTCCACCCGAGTTGGCATAATTGTAGCAATCCGGGAGACCCGCGTCCAAGCTCGGTGAGACCGCCGGGGCAATCTGGGGTGCGGCGCCCTGGCGCGGCCCTTTCGCTTGCGTCCTATGGCCGGAATGCTCGGAGCCTGGGCGTCATACCGAGTCAAAGTGCGGCGGCGCAGAGCCGCTGCGCTCCGTCAGGGGACCTTTGGGCTACAATGCTGTCATGCAACTGATCAGCTGCGACTGGGGGACCTCGACGTTTCGCATACGCCTGCTGCGTGGGGAGGCGGCGCCCGCGCTCGTGGCCGAACGCAGCAGTGCTGCCGGCGTCGTCGTTTTTGCGCACGGGGCGGAGGCAGAGTACCGGTCATTCCTGTCGCGCGAGATCTCGGCGCTGTTTGCGGGCGCCCACCTCCCGGCTGAGCCCGCGCCCGTGCTGCTCTCGGGCATGATCACCTCGTCGCTGGGCTGGAAGCAGCCCCCCTATGCGGAGTTGCCGTTCCCGCTGGACGGTTCCGCCGCCGTGATCGAGCGCGACCGGCTGGAGACCCCATACGGGGGCCACGATCTGGTGTTCGTGTCGGGGGTCAAGGGGAGCGAAGAGGTGATGCGGGGAGAAGAGTGCGAGTTGGTCGGAGTCTATGCGCACCCGGAGGCCGCCCGGTTCGCAGGGTCGTCGGTAGCCCTCCTCCCCGGCACACACAGCAAGGTGCTTGAGATAAACTCGGCGCAGCTCACCCGGTTTCGGACCTTCCTCACCGGCGAACTGTTCGACGTGCTCTGCCGCCATTCCATCCTGAGGCACTCGGTTGCCGGCGTCGACGCGGACGCGGAACCCGGCCCCTCCTTCGAAGAGGGGATCGAACGGGTGGCCCGGCGCGGGCTGCTGGGTTCGCTCTTTTCGGTGCGCGCCCGGCAACTGCTGGACGGCGTCGCACCCGCGGCGAGCCACGCCTACCTCAGCGGGCTAGTGATCGGCGACGAGCTGACGACGCTGTTGCGGTTGTATCCCCCCGACGTCCCGCTGCTCATGTGCGGCAACGCGCGGCTTGCCCGACTTTACCGGCGGGGGCTCCTGGCGCTAGGCGAGGGCGCGCGCGCCCACGTTCTCCCCGAGGACGTGACGGGCCTGGCCGCCGGGCTGGGGCACTGGCGCCTTTGGGGATACTTGATCGGTCGCATGGCTTCGGGCTAATACCAAGATCGCGGCGCGGTCGTCAGGTCCGGCCCCGGGTCGACTGCCTCGACTGCTGGTTCGAAGAAGGCGACCACGGCCGCCAAGTTAAGGGCTCGCGCAAGCATAACGTATTTGTCAGAACGCGGATGCGCGCGGATCCCCACGGATCGACCTGGCGACAGGCCGCGGTCGATCCGCGTGAATCCGTTGGATCCGCGGAATCTGCGTTCTGTTTTGGCTTTTGCTTTTCATCGCCCGTGTTGTTCTGCGTCCTGAAAAATACGTCCGCGTACTTATGAGACTGTGCACTAAGTACCCCATTTCGCAAGTCCGCTAACATATTCTTGGGATGGAGCTGGTCACCGGTTGACAACAGCAGAACGCGGATCTGTCGCGGATTTTACGGATTCACGCGGATCGGCCGCGCCCGGCATCCCTCCCCGAGGGCCGGCGCTTCGCGCCGATGCATCAAAGCCCGGCTCCCGCAGGAAAGCGCGCGGTTGAAAGGATGCTGCTTCGATTCAAGGTCCCCGTTTTCCTGCGGGAGCCGGGCTTTGATGCGTGCCAAAGGCAGCCCTCGGGGAGGAATGCCGGGCGCGGCCTGCCACCAGGTAGAAATCCGCGTGCATCCGCGCAAATCTGCGTACTGGAAACGTTAGCGTATTTCCGGAGCACGAGTACCAAGGGTTCGCGCAAGCAGGTGGACCGAGGCCATGACCTGCGGTCGCTCAGGCGCGGGCGCGCCTGTCCATTTCCCGTATCTTCAGGACGAGCAGGACAATCAGCGCGGCAATGATCACTACGGAAACCGCCAGCCCCTTGCGTCTGTAGCTGAGTTCGCCCAGCGCGTTCCAGCCGCTGGACTCCGATGCCGCGGCGATCTTGTCTCCCTCGGCCAGCACTTTAACGAGCGCGGCGGGGTCGAACCGGTGGATCTCCACGCGGGCCCGTATCAGGTGATCCCGTCCCTCCGCCAGATCGTACAGCGGCCGGCTGACTTCCATCCCGGCGCGTTCCGCCCGTTTGAGCACTCCCTCCGCCGAACTCAGGTGGTTCCGCAGCCGGACGATTCCCTCCTTCATCTCGACGGCGGCCTTGTGTCCCGGGGTGCCGCTCTCGTGGCAGGTGGCGCAGGTTGCCGGTTCCTGTCCTCCGAGCATGTCGTCCGACGTGGCGGTGACAGCATGGTGCTCGTGACATGTCGAGCAGGCGAGCAGTTGCTGGTCGGCGAAGGCTTTCTTGTGAGGACTCGCCCCGAACAGGTCCCACTGGCTGACGTGGCACTGCCCGCAGACGTTGGCGACCGTGTCGACGCCGGGGGGGGCTGCCCCGTGGTTGCCGTGACAGTCGTTGCAGGTCGGGGCCGACATGTCGCGCTTCCTGATCAAGGCCTCGCCGTGGACACTCTTGATGTACTGCTCCATCTGGTTGGTGGGGATGCCATAGCTCGACATCCGCTTCGGGTCGGCGTGGCACCGGCCACAGGTTGCCGCCACGTTCGTAGCGTACACGGGGCTGGTAGGGTTGGCCACGGCCTTCACGCCGTGGGCGCCGTGGCAGTCGATGCAAGTCGCCACGTTCGGATCCCCCGCCACATACTTCTTTCCGTGCACGCTCGTGAGGTATTCCGTGTATTGGTCGACCCGCGGCTGCGGGTTGTAGCGGCGCATGACCTCGGGCTTGCTGTGGCACGAGGCGCACAGCGCCGCAATCTGCCTGCGCTGCGGCCGGCCGATGAAACCCTTCGCCCGGCTCATCGAATCCTCGGCGCTTCCGGTCTCGATCCCCACGGTGGGGTCGCCCCCGTGGCAATTGTTGCAGGACAGCACCTTTCTGAAAGTGGATGTCCTGGACCGACAGGCGGACCGGGTCCTGCATTTCGGCGTTCAGATCGCGGTGGCACCTGACACAGGTGCTCTCTGCAACGCTCGCACCCTGCTGAACCGGAGCAACCCCGACCAGCAATACGAGAACGACTTGCCACATGGGAATGAGTCCTATGTCAGATACGCGAGCGCCGAGAGCGCCACGATGTAGACAAGGGCGGCCAACCCCGCGACCGCAAGCAGGTTCGCGCGGCCTGGTTCGCGCCTGGGCGCCGCGACAAATGGCGTTATGATCAGGAGCAGCCCGAGCACCCCGAAAAACAGGATGCCCAGCACCTCACCGTCCACTCCCAAAATCTTGCCGGGAATGTATTTGAGCGTCTGAAACATGAAGACGAAATACCACTCGGGCTTAATGCCGGCCGGGGCCGGGGCGAAGGGGTCGGCCTTTTCCCCGAGTTCCCAGGGAAAGATGGCAGCGAGAGACGCCAGCACGGCGATGGCGGCGAGCCAGCCGACCAGGTCGCGCATCAGGAAGTCGGGAACGAACTTCATCCGGGGTACGCTCTTTTCGTCGACCGAAGAGGGCGTGCTCATGCCGTGCTTCTGCACCAGGTAGACATGCAAGGCGAGGACGACCGTCGTGAGAGCCGGCAGTATGGCCACGTGGAAGCCGAAAAACCGCGTCAGGGTGGCTCCGGTTACCTCGTCTCCGCCGCGCAGAAAGCGCAGCAGGAAAGGTCCCGCCACCGGCACGACACCCGCGATGTCGGTCCCGACCTTCGTCGCAAAAAAGGCCAGTTTGTTCCAGGGCAGGAGATAGCCGCTGAACCCGAAACCCAGGGCCAGAAACAGCAGCAGGGCGCCCGAGACCCAGGTCAGCTCGCGCGGACGCCGAAAGGCCCTCAGGAAGAGCGTGCTGAACATGTGGACGAAGGCGGCGGCGATCATCAGGTTGGCCGACCAGCTGTGCACGGAACGGATCAGCCAGCCGAATTGAACCTCGGTCATGATGAACTGCACGCTCTCGAACGCCGCCTCCGCACTCGGGCGGTAGTAGAGGAGCAGCAGGATTCCCGTACCCACCTGGACGCAGAACAGGAACAGCGTCATGCCGCCGAAGTAATACCAGAGCGAGTGGCGATGCCGGGGCACTTCCTTGTGCTCGATGAGTTCCCGGGCGACGCGCCATCCGAGGCGTTCTTCCAGCCAGTCTCCCAGGCGCGGTGCGCTGGAGTTCACGTCTTATCCTCGCGAAACGATGATTTCCTGCCCGCGCACGTTGACTTGGAACTGCTCGAGCGGACGCGGCGGCGGTCCTGAAACGTTTTTCCCGCTGAGGTCATAACGACCGTTGTGACAGGCGCACCAGATCATTTTTTCGTCGGCGCGGAACTGGACCGTGCAGTCGAGATGGGTGCACGTCGCGCTGAAGGCCCGGTACTCCCCGTCCGCCGTTTGAACGAGGATGCCTGGCTTGCTGCCGAACTTGAATATGCGGCCCTCGTTGGGTTTGAGATCGGTCGTCTTTGCGGCGACCACCGAATTCGCGCTCGACTCCACGACCCGCGGAGGGATCATGAAGCGGACGACCGGGTAGAGGATTGCACCGAGCGTTGCGACTGTTCCCGTCCCCAGAAGATAGTTCAATATCGAACGACGGCCAGGCGTAGGATTGGGAAGCGTCATATCGGAACCCGCATGCAAAGCACCATGGATTCGCTTCGTTTCGCCACTTTAGGGGCAAAGGGGTCGAAGGGTCAAGAGGCAAAGGACGTCGTCAGGCACCCGCCTCGTGTCCTGGGAGTTGTCCATACACCCACCGTGCGCCTTTTAACCCAATCCGGCGTCCGAGCGGAGACCATCGACGGCCGCTTTGGTCAGTCGACTTTCGGCGCAGGCCACCGGGAGAGAGTAGCAGTAGCCCTCAGCCGAGAAGATATTTATAATTCACCCCCTGACAAATCGCGAGCGCCGGCAGTGTCGAAACACTGCCGAATAGCCAAAAGCTTAATCGATTGTGCTATATGCCCCAACCTGGCCGACTGGGGAGAAATTCACCGTTAGCTGTTGAATAGTGCAACATGCAATTCTACTGAACTTTACGTCGATTCGGAGCCGGGTGGCTGCGAGCGGTGACGAAATTGCTTTTTATCCACCGAACTTCCCATTGGTTTTTGCAGTTGAACAAGCCGCTGCCCAGGCGGCCACGGAGGGCACGACATTATGACTATGAGGGCGAAGAGACCGACGGCGGTTCTTCTCTTTCTTTCTTTTTTCTCGATGGCGGCGCTAGGAATTGCCGCGTTTGTGAATGACTCGGAGAAGGTTTACAGTGCCATGGAGAAGGCCTTTTATCTCTCTCCTGAGGATGGTATCTGGATCCGCCCGGGTGTGAATCTAGCGATCCAGAACATCACGATACCGGCAGACCGCAAGCCGGTGGTTACGTTCAGGATCACCGACGACAAGGGGCAGGGGTTGGATCGGACGGGTACGCTCACTCCCGGCACCGTCACGACCAGCTGGGTTTTCGCCTACATCCCGGAGAATGCCACGCAATACGTCGCCTACACGGTCCGAGCCCAGAAGAGCCCGATCACGAACGTGACGGAAATTCAGGCGTCGAGCGACCAGAACGGCAAGTACGCCAGCCTGGGCGACGGGACCTACACCTACACATTCGGCACGACGCTCCCGGCCGCGTACGACACGACCGCGACCCACACGCTGGGCGTCTACTCGGTGCGTGACCTGCGCGAGTTCGGCCTGAGCCGCTACATCACCAACGTGCTGAACACCTTTGTGCCGGACGGCCGCGCGGTCACGAAGACCCGCGACGTCGTGCGCACCGCGGCCTGCAACCAGTGCCACGACCCGCTCGGGCTTCACGGCGGTTCGCGCCAGGACGTGCTGCTCTGCAACCTCTGCCACACGCCGCAATCAAAGGATCCTGACACGGGCAACACCGTCGACATGAAGGTGATGACGCACAAGATCCACATGGGCGCGGACCTGCCCAGCGTGCAGGCCGGGCAGCACTACCAGATCATCGGCAACCAGCAGAGCGTCAACGATTACTCCGACGTCGTCTTCCCGCAGGACATTCGCAATTGCACGACCTGCCACAAGGACACGACCCAGGTCAACAACTGGCTGCTCAACCCGACCCGGGACACCTGCGGCTCCTGCCACGACAACATCGACTGGACGAGCGGCAAGAACCACGTGGCCGGCCCCCAGCCTGACGACCGCTACTGCGCCAATTGCCACTGGCCGGAGAGCGACTACGAGTACGACGCGACCATCGCGGGCGCTCACGTCCCACCCTACAAGTCGAAGCAGCTGTTCAACCCCAAGTTTGAAATGCTCGAAGTGACCAACACGGCTGCGGGCCAGTCCCCGACCGTCAAGTTCAAGGTCACGGATAAGACCGGCAAGGCAATTGCCCCCGCCATCATGGGCGGGACCTCGGGCCGCCTGTCACTGACCCTTGCAGGCCCGACCTCTGATTACCGCTGGTACCTGACCGAGGCGGCTAACACCGCGGAGTACGCCGACGGCGTGGCCACCTACACCTTCAAAGGAGTGATCCCGGCGACGGCCACGGGCACCTACGCCGTGGAGGCGGAGGGCTATCTTAACGCCACTCTCAATCCCGGTACCGAGAAGCAGTTGAGCTACCGCGACGCATTTGATAACGTTGTAAAGCCGTTCGCGGTGACCGGAACGCTGGAAAACCGGCGCACTGTGGTCGATCTGGCGAAGTGCAACAAGTGCCACGACAAACTGCAGCTGCACGGCAACAACCGGAACCAAATCGAAGCGTGCGTGGTTTGCCACAACCCGGCGACCACCGACGCGGCCCGCAGGCCCGCGGCAGCCCTCCCCGCGGAAGCGATCGACATGAAGATCATGATTCACAAGATCCACACGGGGGCGGAGCTGGCGAACGATTACACCGTCTACGGCTTCGGCAACACCGCAATCAACTTCAACGAAGTCGGTTACCCGGGCGACCGCCGCAATTGTCTCGGCTGTCACGTCGGGACTTCCTACCAGGTGCCCCTTGCTGCCTCGGTCACCTCGTCCACGACGCCGCGCAGCTTCTGGGATCCCATGAAGCCCACGTCGGCGGCGTGCCTGGGGTGCCACGACTCTGTGGACGCGGCCGCGCATGCGTTCGTCAACACGGCGACGTTCGGAGAGGCCTGCTCGGTCTGCCATAAGGAAGGTGCGGACGCTGCGGTGACAAAGGTCCACGCCCGATAGGTTCTTATGTTCACAAAACGTGTTCTGCAGATCACGCTTTTGTTTTCCACCCTGTTCGTCCTGGCGGGGATTCTGACCGGCGCGCAAGCGCCGGCGCAGAATCCCCCCCAGGGGGCCGCCCCGGCGACCGGGAGCGTCAATAACGAGGACTGTGCCGTTTGCCACGAGGACGTCGCGAAGGCATTCGACAAGAACCCCCACGCGGTGCTCGAAAAAAGCCCGAAGTTCAGCATGAAGAACTCGTGCGAATCGTGCCACGGCCCCGGGGAAGCCCACGCGAGCAACGACGGCGACCGCACCAAGATCATCACGTTTCGGGATCAAGCCAAAAAGCTCTACAACGAGCAGTGCCTGACCTGCCACCGGAAGCACCCCGAGGTGAACGGTTTCGCGGGGAGCGCGCACTCGAAGTTCGGGCTTTCCTGCACCGATTGCCACCGCGTCCACCGCCCGGCCCCGACGACTCGCCTGCTGCAGCAGCCGGTTAACAACCTGTGCTTCAGCTGCCACGTGCAGAGCCGCACCGATTTCTCGAAGCCCTTCCATCACCGGGTGCGCGAAAACTCGATGCGTTGCACCGATTGTCATCAGCCCCACAGCGGCATCGATTCGCGTCAGGTCCGGACCACCAGCTTCGGCGACTCTCCCTGCTTCAAGTGCCACACCGACAAGGAGGGCCCGTTCGTATTCGAGCACGCTCCGGTCGTGATACGCGATTGCCAGGCCTGCCATCAGCCCCACGGGTCGAACAACTCCAAGATGCTCGTGCGCGCCACGGTGCGGGCGGTTTGCCTCGAATGTCACACGACCAGCAACGGTGTCCTTGGGGCCTCTCCGCCGGCATTCCACGACATCCGCAGCCCCCGGTTCCAGAATTGCACTACCTGTCACGTGAAGATTCACGGCTCAAACGCCGACGTGAAATTCCTCAGGTGAGGACACAGGAGCTAACAACCGTGATGCGCATGGCCCGCCAACATATGTCGCCTGCTGCCCGACCCTCGTATTTGACCGCCGCGGCGCTCATGATGCTGCTGGCTGTCGTTGCGGCGCCCCTGTCAGGACAGTCCCCCCCGCCGCAGGAACAGAAGCAGGAGCCTCCGAAGGAGTCCGCCAAGGAGCAGTTCCGTGCGGACAGGGAGGGGCAGATCCTGGCCCCGACCCAGACCCCCTCCATTCCATCCGATGAAGGCTTCACCCTTGGCGCCTACCAGGGTCATGCCGACGTCGAACTCGGATATCGCTGGCGTTCGGACGTCTCGGGTAACACCGATGTCTACCGGAGCATGGTCAACCTCGGGAGCGGCCCGAAACTGCTTCGGTCGAACTTCTCGTTGCGCTCCAACTACGGTGCCGGTACCCTGTTCGACCGGTTGGACGTTTCCGCAAACAGCTGGGGCGGCGACCCGTACAACACCCTCCGCATCAGCTTCGGCCTTTCGGACAAGTACGAATTTCGCGCGAACTACCGCAACCTGAACTACTACAACTATCTGCCGCAGTATGCCAACCCGCTGCTGCTCACCCGCGGCATCGCCTTCGGGCAGCACAGCCTGAATGTCACCAACCGCACGAGCGACTTCGAATTGAAGCTGTTCCCCAACAGCAGGGTCCGCCCCTTCGTGGGCTATTCGCGCAGTTCCGGCTTCGGCCCCGGCTTCACCACCGCGGAGTTCACGGGGAACGAATTCCTGGTGGAAACGAACTGGCGCTACTCGTCGGACGACTATCGGGGCGGCGTCGAAATCTCGCTCCCCAAGACCGTCTTGACAGTCGAGCAGGGCTATAGGACCCTGCGCAACGACACCGGCGTCGATTCCGGCCCGAACAACGGCAACAACCCCAATGCGAGGTTCCTCGGAAACCCGGTCTTCCTGACCTCGCTCGACCGCGGCTACCACGACCGCACTACCCTGCCGTTTACCAAACTGGTAGCGAAATTCACCCCTTTCCGGTCGCTGAAGGTCACCGGCCGGTACATCTACTCCATGGCCGACCTCGACTCCAGTTACGGCGAGGTCACGTCGGGAGCGTTCGCCAACCTCGCGGAACGGCTGGTTTACCGGGCTGGTCTGGACAACTTCGACACCCACGCCAAGCGGCCGGACCACAACGGCAGCTTCCTGGTCGAATTCTCACCCTTCAGCAGGCTGACCCTTCTCGACCAGTTCGAGAGCCGCAACAATCACACGAGCGGGTCCGCCCTGCTGGCGTCGATCTTCTACGGCTCACGCTCGTTGGCCGGACCCGGTCCGACGAGCGATGCCACGATCACCGACCTCGCCCGCTCGTACCTCGCGTTCAACCGGCTGAGCAACCTTGCCGAGGCCGAGTTCGACCTCCGGTGGGGCTTTGCCGTCCGCGGCGGCTACCGGTATACCAATGCGGATGCCACGGTGGGCGACGCGGAGGGGAGTGACCTCATCGAAGGGGAAAGTTCCTCATACTCGCAAAACACGGGCATCGTCGGGGTGACCTACCGGAAAGCCCGCTGGCTCCGCCTTGGTTTCGATTACGAGAAGAACGACACGAACGGCACGCTTACCCGGACCGATCTCCTGAATTTCGATCGTCTCCGGTTCGACTGGCGCGTCGGCTCCTGGCATCACTTCAGCACCAGCGGAAGGATCTGGGGTCTGCGCAACAGCAACGACCAGAGCGACATCGATCTCCAATCCCACAACCGCAACTACAGTTTGGAACTCAACTACGACCCGACCGAACGCTACCATCTCAGCCTGGACTACTCCCGCTCCAGCATTCTCTCCGATATCTCGATCCTGCTCCCGCAGACGCTTCGGCTCGACCGGTCCCTCTTCGACGAAAAGAGCCACGGCCTGGGCGGCAGCATGGGGGTCGGCTTGTACCGCGGGACGCGCGTCGATTTCGGCTACCGGGGGATTTTCAACAGCGGCACCGCGCCGCTGGCGTACCACCAGCCTTTCGCGGAGCTGACGGTGCCCCTGCAGCACCGGCTGGCGTTCAAGACTTACTGGCAGTACTTCGGATACAACGAGAAGTCACCCTTCGGCGGGACCACGATCGACCGGGGTCCGCGTGGGTTCCAGGATTTTCACACGCACCTGGTGACATTCTCGATCGCCTACCTGTATTAGGGCCAATTAGAGCACAAAGCATCACGAAAACGTTACGGCGCCGCGATTCCCCACCACAATACATGTGGGTCCGGGCTTCAGCCCGGACGTCTCTTGATCTGACCTAATGTGGCGACGGGCCACGTTATAGCGACCGCAAACAGCGTCCGGGCTGAAGCCCGGACCCACATGAATTGTGTTTGGGTCGGGCGCCAACCCTTGGACAGCCTCTTCAAGCCCGGACGCAGTTTGCAGTCGCTATGCTGGGGAGCTGGAGCTCAATGAGCTCTTGCTCCTGAATCGGACGCCCCCCCCAAAAAAATCAGCGCCCTTCCTCCGGGAAGAAGAAGGGCGCCGCTCGGGTGTAGGTGGGTATTAAGGGTGGAAAGGAGGTTGTATGTCGGAACGATTCTCCTTCTTTGGGTTGTACTTTGCTCTATCCGACATTAGTGGAAGCACACTTTGCGCCATCGGCTTCGCCTGCTGCCGAATTGTGCCATAATCGTTTTCTGCTAAATCACTTACGAAAGAACACGTCGGTTGGGATGCAGCGGAAGTACAGCAGAATTTGGGTTTACTCACCCGATGAGCGGGTTATTTGGCACAAATTTGGCCTGATGCCGCGCCTGCATGTCCCGACAAAAAATCAGCGCCCCTCCTCCGGGAAGAGGAGGGGCGCCGCTCGGGTGTAGGTGGGTATAAGGGTGGAAAGGAGGTTTATAACTCCTTTGCTCTATCCGAGATTATCTATTAGCAAGCCCTCATGCCAGTTTGAATGGGCTGGTTGGTATTCCTGTAAAGTTGGCAACAGCAAATCTTACCGCTGTATTTCGCCGCAGCCTCAAATCGGCGCTCGGTCTTTTTCGGGTGATCTGAGCCAACAACGGTGGTAAAACACCCACTCACACGTTCTAAGTGCGCGGTTCCGCTTGAATGCCATTCTCGTGCCTGGCAGCGGGGTCGTGTAAACCTTTCGGTTGCTTCAATGTATCGGGGCGGCATGATAACCTATTACGGTGGCCGACATATATGAAGCGTGACACGGAGCAGTACAGTAGTGGTGTGCGGAGGGTTCTCGTCATTACCCTTGCGCTGAACCTCGCTGTCGTGGCAGGGAAGCTGTTCGCCGGCATCCTGGCCGGTTCCCTGAGCGTGGTCAGCGACGCGCTGCACTCCTCGGCGGATTCGCTGAACAACATCGTCGGGATCTTTATAATCCGGGTCGCGAGCACGGCCCCCGACAAGGAGCATCCTTACGGCCACCACAAGTACGAGACGCTGGGAGCCTTCGGAATCGCGTGGTTCCTCCTTGTGACCGCCTTCCAGGTGGGTCAAGGCGCGGTCAAGCGGCTGCTGGGTTGGACACAGTCGGACGTCGAGGTCACCTCGCTGACGCTCGGAATTATGGTGGCAACACTTCTTGTGAACTTTTTCGTGTGGTTTTACGAGCGCCGGCGTGCGCGTGAGCTCGACAGCGCATTCCTGATGGCCGACTCGCAGCACACCCTGAGCGATATCGGGGTAAGCACGTCGATCCTGATCGGTCTGCTGCTGCTGCGCTTCGGGATCATCGACTTGGACGCCGTGCTGGCCCTTGCGGTCGCCGGCATCATCACGTTCGCAGCCTACCAGATATTCGCGAGCACCATCCCCGTCCTGGTGGATCGGGCGCCGGTGGCGCCGGAGTTCGTCGCCGAAATCGTCCGCTCGACCCCGGGGGTGGAGTCCGTGCACGGTATCATGTCGCGCGGGGTGCCCGGCATGACCTTCATTTCCATGCACCTGGTGGTGACTCCGCTGAGCACGCCCGAAGCCCACGCCATCACCGAGGATGTGGAGCGCAGGCTGGCGGAAAAGGTCGGTCCTTGCGAGGTGACGATCCACATCGAACCCGATGACAGGAGTTCCTAACGGGGCCGGCGGCGGGGCAGATCCCATCGTTGACGGCCGGCGTGAACCTTCCATGATGAACCCGGGCAAGCCGAAACCAGACCTCCTGCGTGCGGACTCGATCGAGTTTGCGGACGTGTTCAATGCCGATCCCGTATCGGGCCGCATCACGCTCGGGAACGACCGCTACGTGATGTTCGATGCGGAGGCTGTCGGCAAGATGCGCCGGGAGCTGATCGACAATCTCGGGTGGGAGGTTGCGCGCGGCATCCTCGAGCGTGTGGGTTACCAGTCCGGACGAAACGACGCCCGTCAACTGGGGGCGCGCTACAGTTGGCCGTCCGATGAGGAGTGGCTCCGGGCCGGGCCTCGCCTGCATTTCCTGGAAGGGATGGTCAAGGTTCGGGTGCGCGAACTGGACTTCGCACGCGGGGAACGCCGGTTTCGCATGAAGGGCGACTGGATCGAGTCCTACGAAGCCGAGCAGCACCTGAAGCAATACGGCGTCGGGTCCAGACCGGTCTGCTGGTCGCTCGAGGGCTACGCCACAGGGTATGCGAGCGAGTTTTTCGGCGAGGACATCGTCTGCTTCGAGGTCAGCTGCCGGGGCAAGGGCGACCCGGTTTGCAGCTTCGAGCTGCGGCCCTCCCGGGAGTGGGGCGGGGCCGCGCTCCCGATGCAGGAGATGCTGGCGGCGGTGCGCTTCACCGAGAGGTTCGATCGCTGTCTGCGCTCCATCAGTGAAATGGGGTGCGAGCTCGAACAGAGCTCCCTCGACGCGATTGTCACCACCGACGCCAGGGGGATGATCACCTCGTGCAGCCAGGGAGGAAGCGAGCTCCTCGGCCTGCTGCCGGGAGAGGCGGTCGGGAGGCCGGTAAGCGCATTCTACGCCAGGGGGCGCGCGGAGGCGGCGCGCCTCATGGAGCGCCTCCGACGCGAGGGCCGCATCCGCTACTATCTCACCGATATCATCACGGCCGGCGGCCGCAAAACCCCGATCGCCCTGGCGGCGTCGGCGATCAAGAACGCGCTCGGCCACGTCGTCGGTACTATCGGGGTGGCCCACAACCTCACCGAGATCCGGCGGCTCGAGGATGAGCTCGCCGCCAAGAACAGGTTCATGGCCAATATCCTGCAGGATTCGGCCGACGCGATCATCACGATGGACCCGGACGGCACCATCACGTCCTGGAACCGCGGCGCGGAATCCATCTTCGGCTATCCCGCCGACGAGGTGCTGGGCCGGTCCATCGAGGTCATCGTTCCCGCCGATCTACTGCGCGGCCAACGAACTGGAACGGATCGCGCAGCGCGTCAGGAGCTCACGGGCGCGGTCCGCAACTACCAGACCGAGCGCATGACGAAGGACGGCCGGCGGCTCCAGGTGATTTTCACCCGCACGGCGATCCGCGACGAAACCGGGCGCGTCGTCGGCAGTTCCGCGGTCCTGAAGGACGTCACCACGTTCCGGAACCTGGAACGGCAGCTTGCCGACGCCGAGCACCTGGCGACCCTGGGAGAGCTCTCGGCCGGGCTGGCGCACGAGATCAAGAACCCGCTCGCCGGCATCAAGGGCGCGATCGATGTCATCCGCGACTCGCTCCCTGTCAACCGACCTGCACCGGGACGTGCTCGGGGACGTGTTGCACGAGGTGAACCGGATCGACAGGATCGTGCGGGACCTGCTGAACTATGCCAAGCCGAAGCCCCCCTCGCTCAACGCCATCGCGCTCCCGGAGGTGGCGCAGAGGCTGGTCGCCATGGCGCGCAAGTCCCCGAAGACCGAAGGCGTCTCGATCCGAGCTCGAGCAGTCCGGGGACATCCCCGGTTTCACGGGGGACGAAACGCAGCTCGAACAGGTGCTGCTGAACCTTCTGCTGAACGCCCAGAGCGCCGTCTCCCCCGGGGGCCACATCCTCGTCCGGCTGGCGTTCGAACCCGAGGAGCTGACGATCCGGATGGAGGTGGCGGACGACGGGCCGGGCATACCGGACGAGATCCGGAAACGCATCTTCCAGCCGTTTTTTACGACCCGGACGGAGGGGACCGGGTTGGGGCTGGCAACTTGCCTCAAAAACGTGCAGTATCATGGCGGGACCATCAACGTGTTCAGTGCGCAGGGTCAGGGGACGCGGTTTGTCGTCACCTTGCCGCTGCTTTGTCGCTTTTAGGCGATCTGACGCATGCCCAAGGAAACGATACTCGTAGTCGACGATGAACGCCTCGTGCGCTGGTCGCTCCAGCAGAAGCTCGAGCAGTGGGGCTATCACGTCAGCCTCGCCGAGGATGGCGCCACGGCGCTGGGCCGCGTCCAGCTCGACAATCCGGACCTGATCACCCTCGACGTGAAGCTTCCCGGATATGACCGGGATCGAGGTCCTGTCGGAGCTGCGCAACCGCAACGTGCACGTGCCCGTGATCGTGATCACGGCCTTCGGCGTGGTCGACGACGCCGTGCGCAGCCTCAAGCTCGGCGCCTACGATTTCATCGAGAAGCCGATCAACTTCGAGAAGCTGGAGAATTCCGTCCGCAACGCCCTGGAAACGCGCCGGCTGCGCACCGAGGTCGCGCGCACGCACGAAATCCAGCGCAGCGAGTTCAGCGTCGACCGGATCATCGGCGTCTCCGACCACATCCGGGAGGTCCGCGAACTGATCAAGAAGATCGCCGGCAGCGAGGCTTCGACCATCCTGATCCAGGGGGAGAGCGGGACCGGCAAGGACCTCGTCGCCCACGCCATCCACTACGAGTCGACGCGCCGCGACCGCCCCTTTTTCGCCATCAACTGCGCCGCCATCCCCGAAAACCTGATGGAGTCCGAGCTGTTCGGCCACGAAAAGGGAGCCTTCACCGACGCCCGCTCCCAGAAAAAGGGGATGTTCGAAATGGCCGACGGCGGCACCCTGTTCCTGGACGAGGTCAGCGAAATGACCCTCGGGATGCAGGCGAAGCTGCTGCGGGTCCTCGAAGGGCAGTCCTTCCGGCGCGTCGGCGGCGTCAAGAACATCAACGTCGATGTGCGCGTGATCGTCGCCTCCAACCGCAATCTCGAGGATGCCGTGCGGACCTCGAGGTTCCGGCAGGACCTCTATTTCCGGCTCGCCATCATCCCCGCTGACCCTGCACCCGCTGCGGGAACACAAGGACGACATCCCGGCGCTGCTCGAGCACTTCATCCAATACTACAACCAGAAATTCCGGAAGAGCATCCAGGGGCTCACGAAAGACGCCGAGGAACTGCTCCTGAACTACGACTGGCCCGGCAACATCCGCGAGCTCAAGAACGCCATCGAGAGGGTCATGATCCTGGCGGACGGAAACCGGGTGGCTTCGAAATACCTGCCGATCCGGATCTCCGAGGGGGGAGTGCTCCCCGTGCCGATGGGAGACGGGCAGGGCAACGGCGGCATCCAGCTGCCGGCCGGCGGCACTTCGCTCTACGACGTCGAACGCGAACTCATCCGCCAGGCGCTGGAACAATCCCGGGGCAACAAGACCACCGCAGCCCGTCTCCTCCGCATCACCCGCGACACCTTGCGCTACAAGGTGAAAAAGTACAACCTGGACTGAATCCGGCAACGACTATGAAAAACCACCGCCCGCCTCTGCGCGTCGCCGTCGCAATCCTGCTGTCCGCCGCGGCTGTCCTGTCCACGCTCTACCTGGGCCGCGTCGGCGCTTCCCCGGCGCCTCAAGCGGCCCCGGACAAGACCGCAGCCGAAGCGGCCCGCAGGCGGGCCGTCGGAGACGGTCCTGCGTCTCAACAATCTCGGCATCGCCGAGTTGGAGCAGTTTCACTTCACGCAGGCAGCCTCCTATTTCGAGAAGGCGCGGGCCCAGGCGCCGCACCTGGTGCCCCTCGCCGTAAACCTGGCCATCGCTCTCTTCTACGACCGGAAGAACGACGAGGCCGAAGCGCATCCTGAAAGGCGTCGTGGCGACAGACCCGAAGCAGCGGGAAGCTCACTACGTGCTCGGGTTGTTGCACCGCTCAACGGGAAGCAACGAGGAAGCGCTGGCTGACATGAAGGCGGCGCTCGCGCTCGATCCGCAGGATCCGGCCACACTTTACTTCGCCGGGGCTCTGAACTCGGCCCAGCACAACTGGGAGCCTGCCGTCCGCTACCTGCGTGACGCCTTGGCGCGCGAACCATTCAACGTATCCATCTACTATGCGCTGGCGACCGCGCTCGTGCAAAAGGGGGATACTCCGCAGGCCGAGAAGGTGATGGCCCAGTTTCAGGAGCTCAAGTCGCGCGGCACCGGGACGAGTTATGGCAACCAGTACCTGGAGCAGGGGCGCTATGCGCAGGCCATTCAAATCCCGGGCCCGGGCGGGCCGTTCGGCCTGCCCGGCGCCCGCCCCCGCTTTACCGACCTATCCGCCGCCGGCGGGTTGACCTTTGTCCATGCGGGTCCCCGCGAGGCACCGCTCTTCGACGGCGCAGGCCGTCCGGACACCGCGGTGCCCGCCGCATTTGGTTCCGGTCTCGCCTTCCTGGACTACGACGGCGACGGTCGGCCGGACCTCTTCCTCGCCAATGTTTCGGGCCCCGGGGTCCTCTATCGAAACAAGGAGGGTGGCACGTTCGAAGCCGTGGCCGCGTCGGGCATCGGCTTCGAGGGGACTGCCATGGGGGTCGCGGCGGGCGACTACGACAACGACGGGTTTCCTGATCTATTCATCGCCGGAGTCGATGGGAGCGCGCTCTACCACAACGAGGGGAAGGGGACTTTCAGCGACAAGACGTCGCTCCTTTCCCAGGCCCTCAACGGGTCCTGGGCGACGAGCCCGGCGTTCATCGACCTCGATCACGATGGCGACCTCGACCTGTTCATCACTTGTGCCGCCAAACCGGGGCGACCCGCCGCCCGCAACCTGTTGTACAGGAACAACGGGGACGGCACGTTTGCCGAATCGGGCGAAGCCGCCGGCACGGCCGCTTCGGGTTTTGCGGCCTCGGCGGTCTACATGGACTACAACGGTTCCCGCGACATCGACGTGATCGTGCTCGGTGCGCCTCGGTGGAACCTGTACTCGAACAAGCGGGACGGCAGCTTCGCCGACTCGACCGTGGCCGCCGGCGTTCCGCCTTCCGATGGGTCGCTCGGGGCAGCCGCCGGCGACCTGGACGGCGACGGCCGGATCGATCTGTGCAGCGTGGGGGCCGGCCGTCCGGGAGTCGCCCGGATCCTATGGAATCAAGGGTCGGCCTACAAGATCCAGGAAGTGCCGCTCCCCTCGAAGGCGCAGCTGTGGAACGTGCGGGCACTGGATTACGACAACGACGGCGACCTCGACCTCCTGCTGGCGGGCGACGAACTCCGCCTCCTCGAGAACGACGGCCGCAGGAGCTTTCAGGACGTGACCTCCGCGGTCGGGCTCGACCGGATCCAGGCTTCAGGGGCGCGCGCCCTCGCCGTGGCCGACTACGACCGGGACGGCGACCCCGATGTCGTCGTCAGCCGGTGCGGCCGGCCGGCCGTCCTGCTGCGAAACGACGGCGGCAACCGCAACCGCTTTTTCCGGCTCTCCCTGCGGGGCAAGGCGGACAACTACTTCGGCGTGGGAGCGAAAGTCGAGTGGGCCGCCGGCGGCCTGTGGCAGCACAGGGAACCGGACGGGGACGCGGGTTACATGAGCCAGAGCTCGGGCGAGATGCTGCTCGGACTGGGCAGGTTCGCCGCACCCGACTACGTCCGGGTTTTGTGGCCTACGGGGGTGCTGCAGTCGGAGATACCCGCCAAGGATGCCGGCAAACTGGTGCTGACCGAACTCGACCGCAAAGGCACCTCGTGCCCGATTCTATATGCCTGGAACGGAAGCGCCTACGAGTTCGTGACCGATTTCCTCGGCGGCAGCGGCATGGGTTACCTGCAGTCGCCCGGCAATTACGGCATTCCGGATACGGACGAATACGTCAAGATAACGGGAGCACAACTCCGTCCGCAGGGGGACCGGCTTTCCCTCAAAATGGCAAATCAGCTCGAAGAAGTCATGCTCTTCGACTCGGTGCGCCTGCTGGCGGTCGATCACGCCGCCCACACCGAAATATTCCCGAACGAACGCCTCATGGCCGCGCCGCCGTTTCCCGGCCACCGTATCTACACGGCGACTTCGCCCCGGCCCGTCGCGTCGGCCCTGGACGGCAGCGGTGCATCCTGGCAGCACGCGCTGGCAGCCGTCGACCGGGATTATGTCCGTGGCTTCCGGTTGCTCCCGTTCAAAGGGTATGCCGAGGAGCACACGCTCGAGCTCGGGCTCGGGGACCTTCGCGGGAGCAGCCGCACCGTGTTGCTCATGGACGGCTGGATCGATTACGCAAACTCCAGCTCCAACTTCTCCGCCGCGCAGGCCGGCGTCAAACTGGTCCCCCCCTATCTGCAGGTGTGGGATTCCGGTGGCTGGCGCACCGTTATGCACGACATGGGGTTTCCGGCGGGATTGCCCAAAACAATGATCGTCGACCTGTCGGGGAAACTCCCGGCCGCCGCACCCGACACGAGGATCCGGGTCGTGACGAGCATGCGGATCTACTGGGACCGTATCCGGATCGAGACGGCTCCGCAGGATGCGCGGCTCACCGCGACGACCCTGATGCCGCAGGGTGCGCACACTGCGTGGATCGGGTACCCCAGGGAGTGGAGCCCGGACGGGAAGGCGCCGTTCTACTACGACTACTCCCGGCGCGAGGCCATGGCGCCCTGGAAGCTCCACGCGGGTAACTACACCCCGCTCGGCGGCGTGCGGGAGCTTCTTGACAGCGTGGATGACCGTTACGTCATCCTGGCTCACGGGGAGCAGATCACCGCCGAATTCCCGACTGCGCCGCTCCCTGCGCTCCCAGAAGGCTGGGTGCGCGACTGGCTGCTCTATGTCGACGGCTTTGGCAAGGACATGGACCTGCACTCCCAGTATCCCGATACGGTCGGCCCGCTGCCCAGGCACCGCGATCTCCCGTACCGGGATCCCTCATGGCGCCTCCCGTCCGATCCCGCTTGGGAGGCTTTCCGGCGCACCTTTCTGACGAGGGCGGGCTGGTGAATCTGGAGTGCGGAGCCTGGGCGCCGCTTTCGTTTTGCGTCCAACGGCCGAAACGTGCGGCGCCTTGGCGCCGGGATACCGCATTTGGCGGCGTCGAGCGGCCACACTCCAGAATCCCAGGCAACGGTGAGGCGTGCGCTGTATAGCGACCGCGGTAAACGTCGGGGCTTGAAGGCACTCCGGTCTCCGCCGGGATTGCTCTCGGGAACCCAAGGTGCGAGAATGCCGGGGTGACGCCACCCTATTCCAACGCACCGCGAGCCCTGATCGCCGACGACCAGCCGGAGGTCCTCGAAGCGCTGCGCCTGCTGCTGAAGGGCGAGGGGTTCCAGCCGTTTACCGTGACCTCCCCCGACGCGGTCGTGCAGCAGCTCATGTCGCAGCACTTCGATGTGCTCCTGATGGATCTGAACTATGCGCGCGACACGACCTCGGGGCAGGAGGGTCTCGACCTGCTCAGCCGGGTCCAGGAGATCGACGGCACGCTCCCGGTGATCGTGATGACCGGCTGGGGCAGCGTAGACGTCGCCGTCGAAGCGATGCGCCGCGGTGTGCGCGATTTCGTGCAGAAACCCTGGGAGAACTCCCGGCTGATCGCGCTGCTGCGCACCCACACGGAACAGGGCCAGGTGCTCCGTAAGGGGCGACGGCTGGCCGCGGCCCGCAAGGCGTTGAACCGCGAGCTGATGTCCTGCGATGACGCCCACGCGCTGGTGCGGGCCGTGGCGCTGCGCCTGCGGGAGATCTTCGGCAGCCGCGCCGTGACGGTCTTCACACGCGCGCCCATGGATCAGGCGTTCTGGGCGACTGCGCAGGTCGGCCTGTCCGACGAAATCCTCGGCAAGCTCAAGTTCGAGCAGGAGTGCCGGCTGGTGCAGCACCTGGTCTCGCCCGTAAAGCCCTTCAGCATGAATCTGCCCGAAGCGGAGCTCGCCAGGCTGCGACGGGTGCAGGCGCACATTGTCTCGCCCGTCAGAATAAAAGGGGAACTGGCCGCCTTCATCGGCTTGGGCGACCGGCAGTCCGATGAACAGTACGATGCCGAGGACTTCAAGTTCCTCGCGGGGGTGGGCGATGACACCGGTGCGGGAATCGAGAGCCTGCGGCTGAAGGGCAAGGAGCGGGAATACGAAGAGGCGCGCGAGATCCAGCACGGTCTCTTGCCCAAGTCGATCCCCCAGATTGCCGGCCACGAGATTTCCGGGGCCTGGCAGCCGGCCAGCATGGTGGGGGGGGATTATTTCGATGCGCTGAGATTCCCGTCCAGCAAGGTCGCGCTCTGCATCGCGGACGTGGTTGGGAAAGGAATGCCCGCGGCGCTACTCATGTCGAACCTGCAGGCTGCCGTGAAGGCCTTCGCGTCCGAAACGACCCCCCCGAGAGAGCTGTGTGCGAAGGTCAACCGGGTCATCAGCAGCAACATCGCCGCCAACAAGTTCATCACCTTCTTCTACTGCGTCTACGACGCGACCGAGGAACGGCTGTCCTTCACCAACGCCGGGCACAACGCTCCGGTCCTGCTGCACGCCGACGGTTCATACGTCCGGCTGCAGGAAGGAGGCTCCGTGCTGGGGGTGTTCCGCGACTGGAACTACGAGCAGGCCGAAGCGCGTTTCGCCGCGGGGGACCGGATCATCCTGTTCACGGACGGGGTCACGGAGGTTGCCAACGCCGACGGCGAGGAATTCGGCGAGGACCGCCTGATCGACCTGCTGCGCGGCGGCGTTCGCCTCGGCGCCGGGGAGCTCCAGCGCAAAGTCATGGAGTCGATCGCGGATTACAGCGGCGGCGAATTTCAGGACGACGCCACGCTCCTGGTGATGTCGCGCGGCTGAAGCACGAGTCCTGCGGGCACCCTGCGGCTACTTGGCCGGGACGAGCTTCATCCGCTTGCCCTCGCGGTCGTACCAGTCTGCGATGTTCTTCAACGCCGCCGAGTTTTCGGCGACGCTGCGCTCGGCGTTGTACCCCCACTTGTGGTCGGACATGCTGTCGAGCAATTCGCTCGCCTGCTGCCTCGCAAAGCCGGCCTCGTCGTCCTTGAGCACCTTTATCAGGGTCGAGAATCCTTCGGTATCCCCCAGCATGAGTTGCGCCCTGGCGATGGCGAGTTTGAGGAATGAGTCGTAGACGTTCACCCCCGCAGTGCGCAACGCCGGGATCGCCTTTGGATCCTTCTGTTGCGTCAGCGCGGCCACCGCGGCCTCCACCACCTGGTCGGACTTCGAACTGTTCACGACGCTGCCCAGTGAGGGGACAACCCGCGGGTCCTTCACCACGGCCAGGTGGCGGATCGCATCCAGCTGGTGTGCCTCGTCGTCGCCTTTGAGCTCCCCCAGGAGCATGTCGACCGGGCTTTGACTGATCGACGCCGTCACCGGCGCCGATTTCCTGAAATAGGCGAGGCCCGAAAGGAACGCCACGGCGAAAACGGCCATGGCCGCGACGTTCGCCAGCGCCCTGAGCCGTGCCGGGGCGTGCTGGACGTAGTACGCCACGCTCGAACCGATCAGGAATATCGCCAGCATGACGACAATGGCCGGACCGGTCGGGTAGTCCGCGTAGAACGACCAGACGATCCCGCCTGTGCTGGCGAGAATGGCCACGGCCCACCCGAAGAGCAGACGGCCGCGGATCGTGTCAGACCACATTTGCGCTATGACGGCGGGCACCACCAGGTACGAGAAGACGAGCAGCACCCCCACTATCGCCACCGACTTGGTGATGACCACCCCGAAGGACATGTAGAACAGGACGTCCCAGAACCGGATGCGCATACCGGACGCCTCGGCTCGCTCCGGGTCGAGCGATATGGCCAGGAATTTCTTACGGAAGATCACGTGGAAGAGCCCGATCGCCCCGTAGCCGATGGCCATCTCGACCACCTCCGACATCGGCACCAGCAAAACGTCGCCGACCAGCATGTGTTTGAGCTCCTCGCCCCCGGTCGCCGATTTCGACAGAATGAGGATCGCCGCCGCAGAAGCGGCGGCGTAGATGATCCCGATGAACGCCTCCTGGGGAACCCGCTCCCGCCGCATGCGCGCGACCGCAAACGCCCCCGCACCGACGAAGGTGAAAGCCAGCGAAAAGAGGGAGATCCTGAACGAATCGCCGTTGGGGTCATACCCGAGGGTCAGGGCGTAGGTGGCGCCGAGCGCGGCGATCTGCGCCAGCGCGAGGTCCACGAAAATCACCTTCCGGGCGATCACGTGGATCCCGAGATAGACGTGGTTGATCGACAGGACGAGGCAGGCGAGGAACGGTATCAGCATCCAGCGCAGTTCGAGCAGTTGTGGCATGGCGTTCTCCAGCAGCCGTGCGGGTGTGCCGGCCCGTCAGGGATTCTTTTTCACTGCGGCCGTCAGCTCGCGGATCAGGTGGTCGATCAGGTCGAAGTAAGTCTTGACCGCAGGATCCCCCCCGACCTGGTTGGGGAGTATCACAACGGTGGAGCCGGTCTGACGCGCGATGTTGTTGGGCATGGCCGGGTCGTAGAAATTGTCCACCAGGATGAGGGGAACCTGCTCCGCCTTGATCTTCTCGGTAACCTGCCGCAGGTGTTGCGGGCCCGGCGGAATGCCGGGGCGCTCCTCGATGGTTCCCATCAGCTGGATGCCGAAAACGCGGGCGAAGTAGACCCAGACCTTGTGAAACTCGAACGCCTTCGCACCCCGGAGCGGCTCCGCGGCCTTCAGCCACCCGCCGGCTCTGGAAGCGAGCGTCCGTCCTCCGAAACTGTTACCGTCGAGGAACTGGAAGAGCTGCCCGCTCCAGGTGAGCCGCGTGAGTTTCTGGATCCCGATCAGCTTCAGGAGTTCCGGGCCAAACAGCGCCTCGTCGATCCGCCGGGAGAAGTCCTTTCTGCGCTCCTCGTAATAGTCCGTCCCCGCGGGATCCGCAGCCTTCAGGGCGTCGCAGATATTGTCCGCCTCGACCTTCGCCAGCAGCGGGTCCAGCCAGACATGGGGATTTCCCTGCGGGTGGATGTCGCCGAGTTCGCGCGTGAGGACGGCGGGGATCTCAAGGGCCGCGACCCCCTTGCTGGCAACCACTCGACCGGGGTTGCCGCGGAAGATCCGGTTGTTTCCCGATCCGTTGGCCACCTCGTCGGCCCACAGTTCCAGGGAGAGGCCGTTCTCGATGAACAGGTCTGCCTCGCGGGTCCTTCTCATCAGCACGGGTGTCGGGGTGACGAAGTGCGGGTCCTGATCACCCTTGGCGAGCGCGGTCGCTGTGACCCTGTCCCCACCGATTTCCTCGGCAAGCGACTTCAGGGTCGGGAGCGTGCAGATCACATTGAGTTTCTTGGACTGCGCGGCTGCGAACTCCGGGAGGGGCAGGAGAGCAGCTACGCCGGCGACCAGCAATGCCGCCATTTTCCGGGTCAGGTTCGGATTCATTCGTGGTTCCTCTCTGGCGTGATGCCGGGCTGGGGCGGGACCGCGGCCCGGGGATGGAATCGGGCGCTCGTCTCAACGCCGTCACCTGTTTACCCAGTAGGGTTCAGGCGGGTGGGCCCCGAATATCCAGTTCAGCTCCGCATAGAAGGAGTTGCGCTTGTTTTCCGTAAAGAGGTCGCTCCAGCGATGTTCGTAGTTTAACCGGAACCGGAGGAATTCGCTGAAATAGTACGAAAGATACGGGGTGATGCCGCGGCGCTGCAGCCCGGGGTTGTACAGCACGTCGGTCCGGTCCCAGCGCAGACCGGCATAGGTGCGTCGGTCAAATTGCCACTGCCCGTAAACCGTGTAGCCGAGCGGCCGCCCTGACCCCGGAGCGATCCCGTCGAGGGCGCGCGCCACGTCCGGGGTTTCCGCGGCCTCGGGGTACGCCCGCCGGGTGAACATGAACTCCGTGCCCAACAGGAATGAATGCCACTCCCCCCGGCGCAACGGCTTCCAGCGGTAGGTCATGTCGAACCCGTGCAGGTCCCCCTGCCGGGACGCGCCGGAACCGGGATGGTAGTACGACGACCATCCCAGCTCCAGGTTGTGCGAGTCCCTGAAGGTGCGAAACCACCGCAGATGACCGAGGTAGGAGTTCCGGGCGGCGATATCGGGCGACAGTGCGATCTCGCCGCCGCCGAGGATTTCGAACGTGAGATCGACGCTCGCCTTTTCGTCCCAAGGTGTCGGGATGTAGAAGTTCGCCGAGGCGCCGTTCTGCGCAAAGCCCTCCGGGCCGAGGAATTCCTGGACAGGCAGAGGGCGCAACGTCTGGGGCAGGTCGTGAGTGTGCAGGATGTTGATTTTCCCGAACGCCGGGCGAAACCTGCCGACCTTCAGGCGGAGGCCCAGCGGGGTGCGGTCGACAAACGGGAACTTCTTGATGTTTACGTAACCTTCCTCGATGCCCACGTTGAACTTTCCGCTGGCTTCCTGCTCCAGGGCCGTTATCAGCACGGCGTCCGCGTATGGGTCGACCGGCACCCGCATGTCGATCTCCGCCTCGCGGAGCGTGAACCTGTTGTCCGCCCGGCCCCCCTCCTCGTTGAACACTTTCTGGTCGTCGACTCGGGCGACGAAATTACCCACCGCCGCAATCGCAGGATTGAGCGCGCCGGGACTGGTCTGAACCACGGCGGGAGCGGTCTGGGTCGTCACGCCCGACGGCTCCGGCTCGGCCGAGGCCCTGAGCATCTGGACCTGGAGCTGCTCAACCTGCGCCTCGAGCTCCTTGATCCGCTTCTCGTAGTCGGCCCGCAACGCGTCGATCTGGGCCCGGATGGCCTGCAGCGCCGCCGCATCGCTGCCCGAAGGATTCTGCGCTGCCGCCGTGACAGGCAAAAGCAGAAGTGCGACTAAAACCGTGATTCTCGTGGGACGCATCGGGAGCCTCCACGCATCAACTGATGTCAACTGGACTTTGGGCAAGTGCACCATTGCAGGGCAGCGCGCTTAGTTAAGAACACTGTGCTTCGACGGGGAGAACGTGAGGCGACCGCCCGGCGTTCCGGATAACTCGGAAACGACCGTTTAGAAGGAGAATGCGGGAGGTCCGCGGTTCACCGCGGCTGCGGGCTCGATGCTGAGGAGAAGTTTGACTCGCCGAAGCTGGAGCGGAACCGAGTCGCTGCGGTCGCACCAGAAACGCTGCACGGGAACTATGGTCTGGCCCAGCAGCTTGTTAAAGAAGCAGGCGTTGCAAGGGGGGTACTCCGTGCCGCCGCAGCGCTCGACGTGCGGCCGGCACGGCCCGTCCGGATCCTCCCGACGGACGAACTGCCGCTGCGCGGAAAACGTCAGGTGATTCTGAATCAGATCGACCGACGATCCGACCAGACCCGTTATCAGTGCCACGAAAACCAATGCCGTGCGGAACCACCCGATGTTCCGCGAATGCCTCAGCAGCATGTGGAAAAGTTATCCCGATCCCAGCCGACTGTCAACGTGGTGGGCCAAGTGGGTCCAGTCTTCAGCCCGGACGCCTCTTGATCTGATCTATGTGGCGACGGGCGCACGTTATAGCGACGTCCGGGCTGAAGCCCGGACCCACTTGTATCTTGTTTGGATCGGGCAGATCAACCGTTGGACAGCCTCTTCAGCCCGGACGGCGAGGCTTCCCAACCGGGAGGGCCCGCCCACTTGCATTGAAGAACCGCTCCGGTCTAAGCTGTGCGTCGGAATCTACGGCGTCAACCTGCAGTACCACCTGGGGAACGGTCGATGAAAAAGATACTGCTGCTGGGCGCCGGGACGATCGGCTCCCTCATCTCCACGTTGATGGCGCAATCGGGCGATTACTCCGTCTGTCTCGCCGACAGCAATCCCGAAGCCGTCGCACGCTGGGGCCGGGAACCCCGCTACCCGGCACTTCAGGTTTTCGAGATGGATGCGACCGACCGCGCAGCCCTGAGGCGCTTCGTCACCGACCAGGGGATCGACGCAATCATTTCCGCACTCCCTTATTTCTGCAACCCTGCGGTGGCGGAAGTGGCGCGCGAGACAGGCAGGCACTACTTCGATCTCACGGAAGATGTCGAAGTCACCCGCTCGATCCTCCGGATCAGCCAAGGTTCGCCGAAGGCCTTCGTCCCGCAGTGCGGGCTGGCCCCTGGATTCATCAGCATCGTGGCCCACGAGTACATGACGCACTTCGAGACACTCGACACGGTGAAGCTGCGGGTCGGTGCCCTTCCCGTTCACCCGAGCAACGCCCTGAAGTACTCGCTCACCTGGTCCACCAACGGTCTCATCAACGAGTACGGGAACGTGTGTTACGGCGTGGAGAACGGCGAAGAAGTCGCCCTGATGCCTCTCGAGGGCTATGAGACCATCGAGGTCGACGGGCTGCTGTACGAGGCCTTCAACACCTCGGGCGGGCTCGGAACGCTGGCCGATACGTACAACGGCCGCGTCCGCACGCTGAACTACAAAACCATGCGCTATCCCGGGCACTGCGAGAAGATCCAGTTTCTCATGCAGGACCTCAAACTCAACCAGGACCGCGAGACGTTGCGCCGGATCCTCGAAAATGCGATACCCAAGACCCTGCAGGATGTGGTCGTGATTTTTGTCTCCGTCACCGGGAAGCAGAAAGGCACCCTTTTCGAGGAGAACTACCTGAAGAAGGCGTACCCGCAGGAGATTGCCGGAAGGCCCTGGTCGGCCATACAGGTCACGACGGCGGCGGGTGTGTGCGCGGTCGCGGACTTGGTGCTGCAGAATGAATCGGCCTATCAAGGTTTCGTCACCCAGGAGTCTTTCGGTTTCCCCGCATTCCTGGAGAATCGGTTCGGCGGATACTACCGATAGTTGCGGTCGGGCGGTTCTTCCCCGTGCGCGAGGGGTCATGGAAAGTAACGGCTTGAGCAGGAGAGAGTTCGTGAGGGCGACGGCCGCGGCCGGCATGTCGACCGCGTTGTCTGCACGCAGGGTCTCGGGGGCGAACGACCGGATACGCGTCGGGTTCGTGGGGCTGGGCAACCGGGGCGATCAGGTGCTGGACGCGTTCCTGGTCCACAAGGACTGCCAGGTGGTGGCCGTCTGCGACATCTGTCCCCCTTACCTGGACTTCGCCGCGACGAAGATCGGCGGCAGTCCCGCGCGGTTCTCCGACTACCGCAAATTGCTCGACGCCAAGGACGTCGATGCGGTCGCCATCTGCACGCCGGACCACTGGCACGCGCTGCAGATGATTCAGGCCTGCCAGGCCGGAAAGGACGTGTACGTCGAAAAGCCGCTCTCCCTCTGCGTGGAAGAAGGACGCCAGATGGTGGGTGCCGCGCGGAAGTACAACCGGGTCACACAGGTCGGAATCCACCGGAGGTCGGCGCCGTTCTGCCAGGAGGCCGCCGCGGTCGTGCGCTCCGGCGCCCTCGGGCGCATCACGGTCGCGCGCTGTTTCCACATCCAGAACGAGTGGCCGAAGGGAATCGGGAATCCGCCCGACGGCCGGCCGCCCGAAGGTTTCGATTGGGACGCGTGGCTCGGCCCCGCGCCGATGCGTCCATACAACAAGAACCGCACCTTTTACCGGTTCCGCTGGTTTTACGATTACTCCGGCGGGCAGGTCACCAACTTCGGCGTGCACTATATCGACATGATCCACTCCGCCCTGGGAGTCGATGCGCCGCTCGCGGTCACCGCGATGGGCGCCAAACTGGCGCTGGACGACAATCGCGACATACCCGACACCCTGGAAGTCCTCTGGACGTACCCCGGAGGTACCCTTGTCACCTTCTCGCAGTTCAACGCCAGCGCTCCCCCGGCGGGTCTGCGGGACGGTGAGATCGAGTTCCGCGGCACCAAAGGCACCCTCTACCTGCGGGGCGACGGCTACGAAGTCGTGCCCGACAGCCTCACACCCAATGAATTTCCCGCGCGCATGCCGACAGACCGCGCCCTCGAGCGCGGTTACCGCACCGGGTCACGCGCCGGTGATCGAGCCGCGCGCATCCCAGGGCAAGGCCGATACTGCCTACCATGCGCGGGATTTTCTGGACTGCGTGCGAAGCCGGGGGCTGTGCAACTGCGACATTGAGACGGGTCACCGATCGACGTCCGCCACCCTGATCGCCAATATCGCCCACAAAACCAGGTCGTATCTCGAATGGGACCGGGAGCAGGAGCTGTTCAAGAACAATCCGGGGGCCAACAAACACCTCCGCTATGAGTACCGCCGGCCGTACGAGTTCCCGGCCTGATCGCAGCCTGACCCTGCTGCATGAGGTCTGAAATGTCCATCACCCGCAGAGGATTCCTTGCGGGGGCTTGCGCGCTCCCCGCCGCCGTCACCGCTACCGTCCCTCTATCCGCCCGCGCCGCCAAACCGCGGCCGATATGTCTTTTTTCCAAACACCTGCCGGACTTGAACTGGGCGGACCTGGCGCGGTATACGCGGGAGGCTGGTTTTGACGGGATCGACCTGACGGTACGCAAGGCGGGGCATGTACTGCCGGAACGCGCCGCGGAAGACCTGCCCAAGGCGGTCACAACCATCCGGGACGGGGGAATGGACATCCCCATGATCACCACGGATGCCCTGTCCGAGACGCCGGTCGCCCGCGTGCTCTTCTTGACGGCCGGGAACCTTGCCATCCCATTTCTCAAACCCGGATACTACTTCTACAAGTTCGTCGACATCCGCCGCGAGCTCGACGAGGTCGCGGTCCAGTTCGGCGAACTCGCGCAACTCGGGGCGCGGCACGGGATCCAGGTGGGATTTCACAATCACGCCGGCTATGTGGGCGCCCCCGTCTGGGACGTGGCGCAGTTCATGGACAAGCTCGACGCGCGTTGGGCCGGCTACTACTTCGATCCGTGCCACGCCGTCGCCGAGGGCGGGGAAGCGGGCTGGAAAATCGCCACGACCCTGGCAGCGCCGCGCATCAAGATGATCGCCATCAAGGACTTCTACTGGGAAAAGAGCGCGACCAAGGGGTGGCAGGCGCGCATGTGCCCGCTGGGCCAGGGAATGGTTCCTTGGGTCGAGTTCTTCAAAATCGTGGCCAAGGCGGGATTCCGTGGACCCGTTTCGCTCCACCTCGAATACGACATCCCGGGGGCGACCGCCGCGGCGCGCCGGGACAACACTCTTGCGGCCGCCCGGCGCGATCTCGAGTTCCTGCGGGCGCGTCTCAACGAGGCCGGTTAGACGTTGGGAAGCTCCGGGGTGAGTTTGGGATTGATCTGGTCCCACCGGATTTGAATTCAGGAGGATCCGCCGAAATGCGCCGTGCCGTCGAAACCCCATCTCCCTCGCGTCGCGCATTCCTGCGCGCCACTGCCGCCGCCCCGCTGACGGCACTGACGGGTTGCGCGGTGCTCACCAGGAAATACCGTCCGACCGACATCCGGGTCGAGGACGTCACCACGAGTTACGAAGAATTCCTGTACCGGGCCCCGTACCGCTTTGGCGGGCGCGCCGTCGACCGCGCTACCATCCTGAACGTCGTGTGCAGCGTGCGCACGCTCGACGGCCGGGTAGCCACGGGTTTCGGGTCGATGCCGCTCGGCAACGTGTGGTCCTTCCCGTCCAAGGTGATGTCCTACGACACCACCCTGGACGCGATGAAAGCGCTAGCCGACCGCATCGGCCGGATCGTGAAGGACTACCAATCGCCCGGACACCCGCTGGAGCTGAACGCCCACCTCGAACCTCTGTTCCTCAAGGCGGCCACGGAAGTCTCCGCCGAACGGAAACTGGCCTCTCCCATTCCTGTCCTGTGCACGATGGTCACCGCCAGCCCGTTCGACGCGGCGATTCATGACGCGTTCGGCAAGGCGCACGGCTTGAGCTGTTACGCGACCTACGGTGCTGATTTCGTAAAGAGGGACCTCTCCGCTTTCCTCGGCCCCGATTTCAGGGGTGAGTATCCCGACCGATACGTCCTGCGGAATCCCGAGCCGCGCATTCCAATTTTCCACTCCGTCGGGGCGGGCGACCCGATCACGCCCGCAGACGTCTCCAAGCCCCTGGCCGACGGGTATCCCGAAACGCTCGGGGAGTGGATCGAGTTCAACGGAGTGCGCCGGATCAAAATCAAGCTCGACGGCGAAGATCTTCGCGGGGACCTCGACCGGGTAGTCCGGATCGACAGGACCGCCGAGGAGGTTCAGGGCCGGCGCGCCGTGCGGGAGTGGTTTTACTCGCTCGACTTCAACGAGAATTGCCCCAACGTCGAGTTCCTGCTGGAATTCCTGAGGCGCCTCAAGGAGCAGGCGCCCGCCGGGTTTGAGCGGATCCTCTACATCGAGCAACCGACCGCCCGCGACCTGAAGGCGCATCGCTCCAACACCATGCACCAGGCTGCCCGTCTGCGACCCGTGGTCATCGACGAGTCGCTGACCGACATGGAGTCGTTGCTGCTGGCCCGGGAGATGGGCTATACCGGGATCGCCCTGAAGGCGTGCAAGGGGCAGAGCCAGGCGGTGCTGATGGCCGCCGCCGGCCGCAAGTACGGCATGTTCCTTTGCGTGCAAGACCTGACCTGCCCGGGCGCCGCTTTCATCCACTCCGCCGGGATCGCCGCTCACGTCCGCGGAGTCAGCGGGATCGAGGCCAATGCGCGCCAGTACGTTCCGGCCGCCAACCGGCTCTGGGAGCTGAAATTTCCCGGGATATTCGTCATCAAGGATGGCACCATCGAAACCGGCACCCTTACTGGTGCCGGATTGGGCGCCGTGGACGTCTGACCCGAAGCCTACAAATTCCGCCGGGCGGCGGCAGGCGCGCACACCCGCACAACGCTCGCCGCGTGCGGTGCCTCGACCTGAACCATGTGCGAGGCGCAACCGGAGTTGACGACTCTCAGCGGTTCGAGTCTTGGAGGTGAACCGTAGAGTTCACCCCGGAGGGAACGATGTCTGCAAACCACCTCATCCCGGCCCTGCTCATCTGCGGAGCGCTCTCCATCGGCTCGCCCGGGTCCGCCGGCCCGCCCGCCGCCGACCTTGTGCTGCGCAACGGGACCATCGCGACCGTCGACGAGAAGCGCCCGGTCGCCCAGGCTATTGCAGTGCGGGGGGGGGTGATCGCCGTCGTCGGCAGCGACCGCGAGATCATGCCTTACATTGGGGGCGCCACCCGTGTCATCGACCTGCACGGCAGTTTCGCCATCCCCGGCTTCATCGAAAGCCACGCCCACCTCGCAGGCATCGGCCAGTCGAAGATGCAGCTGGATCTGATGGCCGCACGGTCCTGGGACGAAATCGTCGCCCTGGTGCGCGCCGAGGTGCGGAAAACCTCACCGGGCCAATGGATACTCGGCCGGGGATGGCACCAGGAAAAGTGGACGACTCGTCCATCGCCCAACATCGAAGGTTTTCCCTTGCACGAAACCCTGTCCGGGGTGTCGCCGAACAACCCCGTGCTCCTCACTCACGCCAGTGGACACGCCACGTATGCGAACGCAAAGGCGATGGAACTGGCCGGGATCACGACGGCCACACCGGATCCTCCGGGAGGAGACATCGTGCGCGATCGCGCCGGCAACGCGATAGGAGTCTTCCGGGAAACCGCCTCCAGCCTGCTGCACCGGGCCTACAGCGCCGCGCTGGCCCGGAGGACACCCGGACAGATCCGGGCAGACGAGCGCCGGCAGATCGAACTCGCGATCCGCGAATGTCTGTCCAAGGGGATAACCACCTTTCACGACGCCGGCGCCTCGTTCAAAACAGTCGATCTCTACAGGGAGCTTGCCGACGAAGGGAAGCTCGGGCTGCGCCTGTACGTGATGCTGAGCGAGGACAACGCCGCGCTGGCGCGCGGGCTCGATCGTTACCGCACGATCGGATACGGAGGCGGCCACCTGACCGTGCGCGCCATCAAACGGCTGATGGACGGGGCCCTGGGCTCGCGTGGAGCCTGGCTGCTCGAGCCCTACAGCGATCTGCCCGGGAGCAGCGGATTGAACACGACGCCCGTGCAGCAGATCGCGGAGACGGCGGATCTGGCCGTCCGGCACGGGTACCAGCTCTGCGTCCACGCCATCGGTGACCGGGCTAACCGGGAGACGCTCGGGATATTCGAAAATGTCGTGCGAAGCCACCCCGGGAGCGACCTGCGCTGGCGGATTGAGCACGCGCAGCACCTGAGCGCCGCGGATGCCCTGCGCTTTGGCGCGCTCGGCGTGATAGCCGCGATGCAGGGCGTGCATTGCACCTCCGACGCGCCGTACGTGCTGGCGCGACTCGGCGCAGCCAGGGCCGAGGAAGGGGCCTACGTGTGGCAAAAGGTCCTGAGATCCGGCGGGATCGTCTGCAACGGCACCGATGCGCCCGTCGAAGACGTGAGCCCTGTTGCGTCCTACTACGCGAGCGTGTCCCGAAAACTCAAGGATGGCTCCCTTTTCTACCCGGACCAGAGGATGAGCCGCGCCGAAGCGCTGCGATCCTACACCCTGAACGGGGCGTTTGCGGCGTTCGAAGAGGCATCCAAGGGATCGCTCACCCCCGGCAAGCTGGCAGACATCACGGTCCTCTCCCAGGACATGCTGTCGGTTGCCGAAGAAGAGATCCCGAAGACGCAAGTGATCTGCACCATCGTGGGAGGGGAAGTGCTTTACAGTCAAAACCGGGAGTCGCGAAGCGGAGGCCGGAAGTGAAATCCCGGGAGACAGAGAAGCCGGATGTGACGGCTTCCTGTTTCTGGCTTCCTGCTTCTGCATCTGGGAGCGCCCCATGCAGGATCTAACGAGCAAGGAACGGATGGCACGGGCTATGTGGCTCGAAGAGCCCGACCGCGTTCCCGTCATGTGTCAGCTCTCGCTGGGACATTACTTCCTGAACACGTCCATGCCAGAGGTGGAAATCTGGCACTCGACCGAGGCGTTCGGCGAAGCGCTCATTGAGCTTCAGCGCCGCTATGCGTTCGACGGCATCCTCGTCAACCTGCCCGGTCGGGACCCCGACTGGCGTTCGTACGTAGAGAAGATCGAGCAGAGGGGCAGCGCGAAGGTCATCAGCTGGAAGAGTGGCTGGTACACGGTCTGCCCGCCCGACGACAACCCGCACGCCTATCGTCCGGACGGGCAAGCCAATGTGGTCGCCTTCGACGCCCTGGACCCGGAGAAACTCTTCTATATCGAGCCGCACGATCCCAAGGGCCCCGTATACCCGTCCTGCTGGGGGTTTGCCGAGGACCCCGCCCGACTGGACGATTTCTTTCCGCCGTGGCAATTCGACACGATCGACTATGTCGTCGACCGAGTCGGGACCCGGGTGTCGGTGCACGGCGAAGTCTTCTCGCCCTTTACCCAGATGTTGGAACTGATCGGCTATTCCCACGCCTTGATGGCCCTCGTGGAGAACCCGGAAAGGTTCGAGTCCTGCCTGGATGCGCTGACCGCCGGGACCATCGCTCTGGCGCGCGGCCAGGCTGACCACGGCGTGGATGCAATTCTGATTTCGTCGGCCTTCGCGGGAGCGGGATTCATCTCTCCGGCGCACTATCGACAGTTCGTGCTGCCCTATGAAAAGCGGGTCGTCGAGGGGGTGAAAGCCTCCCACGAGATTCCCGTCTACACCCACACCTGCGGGAAGATCGGGGACCGGCTCGAACTGATCCAGCGTACGGGGACCAACGGCATCGACACGCTCGACCCGCCCCCGCTCGGTGATGTCGAGCTGTCCGAGGCCAAAAAGCGCGTCGGGGACAGGCTTTTCTTGAAGGGGAACCTGAATCCCATCGAGACACTGCTGCACGGGAACCGGGAAGCTGTGGGGCGCGAGGCCGTCCGCTGCATCGACTCAGCCTCGGAGCATGGCGGCTACATCCTCAGTTCCGCCTGCTCCGTCCCCCCCCACACCCCCCCGTCAAATCTGGAGGTCTTGTCGGAAATTGCGGACCTGTTCGGTCGATATTAGGGACGGACCAAGGTAAATATATTTATATAAATAAGATACGTGGATTTTGGACCGAAAAACAGGGCTTATTCCCATTTTTGGCCCAGTTTTTCAAAACAAGCCGCGCGTGCATTGGCCATGCGCTTGAGCTCCTTATTTCGAAAAAAAGGGAATAAGGCGGAATTCTGAGGTCAATTTTGGCTCAAATTATACCAAAACAAATACTTATTCTGGTCCGTCCCCACTAATACAGCGGGCGGGTTTTGGGGTCGTAGCCTGCTTTGCCGAGCGACTTGAGCAGCGGGCGGGCTCCGTTTGACATCATCCCGAGTTCGCTGCCGGCCTGAAAGAACAGAAACCCCTCCTCGATGAACCGCTGGATTTGCTCGGGGGTGCCGGCGGGGCGTCCCAGCGGGACGTTGTGTTTCCTGGCTGCAGCCACTATCTTCGCGATCGCCTGCTGGACGGCGGGCACATCCTGTCTCCCCTCGTAACCGAGCGAGAACGAGAGGTCGTTTGTCCCGATGAACAGGACGTCTATGCCGGGGACGGCTGCGATCTCATCGATGCGTTCCACGGCCTGCGCCTGCTCGACGATGACGATCACCATGGCGTTGCGGTTGGCGAACTTCGTGTACCCTTCGGGTGCCGGCCAGCGGAAGCTGGCCAGCCCAGGGGCGGACCCGCGCAGCCCTTCCGGGGGGTACTTGCAGGCGGCAACGGCCTGGCGCGCCAGCTCGGGGGTAGCGGTGAAGGGGAACATGACCCCCATGCTGCCCTGGTCCAGGACGCGCTTGGCGGTCCAGAGCTCGTTTACGGGCACCCGCGCAAACGGCATCGCCTTCAACCCGCGCGTTGCCAGCACCATGTTGCGAAGCGTCTCGAGGGTGATGGGACTGTGCTCCATCTCGATCCAGAGGAAATCGAATCCCAGGTTTGCCGCCTGAGCGGCAATCTCCGGGCTCGCGACCGTGATGGTCATGCCGATGACGGGCTTGCCCTCGCGCAGGAGCTTTTTAACGGGATTCTCCCACTCCGGCTGATCCTGGGCTACGGCCAGTCCGAGCGAGACGAGCAAGGCGCAACCGAGCGCGCGCAATGGAGGTTTCATGGGTGATCTCCTCGGGAACGGGCGAAGCATACTCAAAGAATGGGAGACGGTGGCCTCACTCCTCCTCATCCGGTTCGAGGTCCTCCTCCTCCGCCACGTCTAGCGGCTCCTCCTCCAGTTCGAGTTCCTTGGAGCCGAGACCCTCTTCGTCGTACGTGTCCTCGAAGCCGAACACGCGTCCCCGCCGGCGCTCGCGGATAGGCCCTTTCTTCCTCTCGTCGTTCATCGACTGCCGATTCGCTTGGCGGCGGCTGCGTCCCGGTTTGGCGTCGGGGCCGAACGTCCGGGCCCTGGGTTCAAACGGCGGCGGTCCGCCAAAACTCGGCCGAGCCATCGGGCCGTGGTGACCGCCCGGGCTCGGGCGCGATCCACCCCCCTCTCTCGGCCGTGCTTCGTTGACGGCAACCGCACGGCCGCGCAGGCTCTGGTTGTTGAGGCGGCGGACCGCCTCGTCGGCCGCGCTGCGCTCCTCGAATTCGACGAATGCAAACCCGCGCCGCTTGCCGGTTTCGCGGTCCACCGGGATGAATGCGTGAGCGAGAGGTCCGACCGGTGCAAAGAAAGCCTTCAACTCATCTTCGGTCACATCGTACGGAAGGTTACCGACAAACAAACGAACGGGCATTCTCACCCCTTTGTCATTATGGAAAATCACCGGACACCCCGGAGCTAAAACCTCCGGTGAGACCGTTTTATGCGATGTTTTGCCGCCGTTTGTCCACAAGTTTTTATCGGACGCGCGCGCGCAGCGCCGTGCCCGGTTAAAGCAGCCTGGCGTCCAGCACGATGTCGACGCCCGCCAGCGCCCTGGAGACGGGGCAGGTCTTCTTGGCTGCTTCCGCCTGCTCGTGGAATGCAGCGGGATCGAGCCCCGGGACCTCGGCTTCGGTGTGAAGTTCGATGCGGCTTATCTTGAACCCCTCGGGGGACTTCTCGAGGCGCACGGCGGCCCTTGTCTGCACGCGCTTGGGGGAGTATCCGGCCTGACCGAGGCCCGCGGTCAAGGCCATCGAAAAACAGCCTGCGTGGGCTGCGCCTATCAACTCTTCCGGGTTCGTCCCGGTTCCGTCCTCGAAGCGCGACGAGAACGAATACGCCCCTTCGTAGGCGCCGCTCCCCAGACGCATCCGGCCCTTTCCCGACTTGAGGTCTCCTTCCCACACCGCACTCGCTGAACGTAGTGGCATTTCCCCACCTCCCGGTTAATGCGATCAGTTGTCGCGCGACCGGGCGCACCTGACCCGGCCCCGACAAGCGCAGTTCGCAACACCGAACTCGGTGTCGTGTTGAAGAGCCGGAGATCGATCCCGGCCCCCGAACGTTTACCGCGCGGTGCGAAACTGCGGACGTCAGCCGCTATTCCTGGTGCTCATCCCCGACATCCCGGGGCTCGATTTCCATGTCGGATTCCGCTTCGATCTCGAGGATACCGTCGTCGTTGTCCTTAAAATCGAAATCTTCTTCGGAATCCTCGTCGACACGGCCGCGGAGGAACATTTTCTTGCCCCACTCGGACTTGTGGGGTTTGGTCTGGGGACGCCGCTTGCGGTCGGGTTTCGCAGGGGGGCCGAAGTTGCGGCTGCGGCGTTTCTGCGGTGCGAGCTCGTCGAGGGCCGCAGGAGCGTGCGAGCCTCCTCCCGGGCGGAACGCGGGCCTCCCCGGGGTGGACGACGACGGCATGGGCCGCGAGTATCCGTTGCCCCGGGGGGGCGCCGGACCCCGACTCTCCCGCTCGCGGGCCTCTTTGACGGCGATTGGTCGACCCTTGAACGACTGTTGGTTCAAGCGCTGGATCGCGTCGTCGGCCTCGCCTTGACTACCCAACTCTATAAAGGCGAACCCGCGCTGCTTCCCGGTTTCCCGATCGACGGGAAGGAAGACCCGCGAAAGCCGCCCTACAGGTGCAAAAAACTCCCTTAATTCGTTTTCGGTTACGTCGTAGGGGAGATTCCCCACGAAGAGACGTACGGACATTCGAAGTTTAACCTCGTTTTCGTTGCTGATGCTGGCGTGATGAGAAGAAGCGGGGAGCAGTCCAAAACTCAGCGTTCCTGTTGCGGGGAAATGAGATGCGCGTCGACCCGCGCTTCTTCACGAGTCATGGCTAAAATGTTACTCAAAACCCGGAGTTTTTCAATCCCCATCGCATCCGTCGGATGCCGAGGCCCCGGCGGCGCTCGCCGTGGGACTGGCGTGCTCACGCAAGACCCCCGTCGGGCGCCGCGGCGCCTGAAAGCCCCCTCGGGTGGCCCCATCTGTGACCGCATCTCAGACAATGCCATCGGGGATCGTTCCCGGTCGGTTCGCTGCCGCGGGTGACGGACAATCCAGGGTCAGCGCCGATCGTGCTCCCGGCCCCGGAAGGGGGACCATCGACGATCCGCGCCACCCGGGGGAAGCCGCATCGGGGGCACCGGTGCGGCCGACCGCCGACGCTCATTGACCCTTCGACTTCAGGGCGCTGTCGTTGTCCCGTATGAATGCCTGGATCTGCTCCGACAATCCGAGGAGCCGCAGCCATTGCTCCTTGTAGAGCGTTACAGGGAAGCGCCCCAGCCCGTACACGGAAAGGCCCCCTTTTTCGCTCACCTTCAGGGTAAGCCCGCGCGCGGGCTGCTTACGGGGTGTTGCGGCCTGGTCCTCGGCCGGCGTGGTTGGTGCGTCGTTGGCGTTCTGTTCCTCTTCCATTTCTTGGCTCGTTCCCTTCGGCAGAAGAATTCAAGTAGTTGCGGACAACGTTATATCAATGTGTGTCGCCAGGTTCCAGTCCGCATATTGCGCATTGTCGGGCTCATGCCCGGGAAAGAGCGCCGAAGTTCGGCGGCAAAGGCAGGCCGCCAGGGGGATTCAGCCGGACGATTCCGTGCGGCTTCTGCCCGTCGTGCCCCGTGTGCGGGCGACCTGGAATCCGACCCGGACCAGCAGCAGGGCCGTCAGAATGACCGCGTAGATCGCAGGTTCCCGGATGTCGGCCTTCTGTTTCCACCAGAAGTGCACGACCGCCGCCGTCCCGCTGAGGTAGACGAGCCGGTGCAGCGTCTGCCATTTCCTCCCGAGTCTCCGGATCGCGCCCCGGGTTGAGGTGGCGGCGAGCGGAACCATGGACAGGAACGCAAGCGTCCCGACCGTGATGAACGGCCGCTTCGCGACGTCTTTGAGCATGTCCCCCAAGTCGAAGAACTTGTCGAGCCAGACGTAAGTAACAAGGTGCAGCGAGCCGTAGAAGAAGGCGAACAGGCCGGACAGGCGCCGGAACTTCGTCGGCCAGGACAGCCCCGTGATCCGGCGCAGCGGGGTGATCGCCAGCGTGACCATCAGCAGGACAAGCGTGGTCTTCCCGGTGGAGAGGGTGACGTACTCGATCGGGTTCGCCCCGAGTCCGCCATAGAAACCCTTGTAGCCGAGCCGGCCCAAGGGTGCGAGGCAGGCGATCCAGGCCACGGTCTTCAGCACCACCAGCTGGGGCCTCTTCACGTCAGAAGTTCTTCCTGAGATCCAGCCCAGAGTACAGCGAAGCCACCTGGTCGGCATAGCCGTTGAACATCAGGGTGCTGCGTTTGAAGAATTCCCCGATTCGCCTCTCTTTTGCCTGGCTCCAACGCGGGTGATCGACCTCCGGGTTGACGTTGGAGTAGAAGCCGTATTCGCTCGGCGCCGAGAGATTCCATGTCGTCGGCGGCTGGTTGCGCACGAAGTGGATCTTCACGATGGATTTGATGCTCTTGAAACCGTATTTCCACGGAACGACGAGGCGGATCGGCGCCCCGTTCTGGTTGGGGAGGACCTCTCCGTAAAGGCCGACCGAGAGCAGGGTGAGCGGGTGCATCGCCTCGTCCATCCGAAGACCCTCCACGTAGGGCCACTGAAGCACGGACCGGCGCTGCCCGGGCATCCGGCTCATGTCCAGGAGCGTCTCGAAGGCGACATACCGGGCCTTGGACGTCGGTTCGACGCTCCGGATCAGCGAGTTGAGCGGGATCCCGATCCACGGGATGACCATCGACCAGCCCTCGACGCAGCGCATGCGATAGACACGCTCCTCGAGCGACGGGTGCGTCTTGAGGATGCGATCGACGTCGTACTTGCCGGGCTTTGCCACTTCTCCTTCGATCGACACAGTCCACGGGCTCGGTTTGAGGGTGCCGGCGTATCGGGCGGGATCTTCCTTTTCGGTGCCGAATTCGTAGAAATTGTTGTAGCCGGTGACGTCCTTGAGCGGAGTGAGTTGCTCACCGCGGGTGCTGAGAGGGCTCTGCACGTACTGCAACCTCGTCGCCCCGCGCGCGGCCTCTTCGAAACCTGCCAGGGCGCGCACCGAGAACGCCGCCCCGGCGGCGACCGCCCCGGCCAGGAACTTGCGGCGGTTCAGGTAGACCTCACGCGGAGTGATTTCGGAAGACTTGAACGGATCGCGACTCTTGAAAATCATTTTCCCCCCCACCCTCTCCTGGAAGTATAGGATTCCAGGCGGGGAGGCTCAAGTGGGCGGCTTCGGCTCGCGATCGGGACGGCGGGTCAGAATTGGGACTTGATGACGCTCTGCAAACCCGTCAGCAGTTCGTCGACCTTGGTGATTTCTTCCTCGGTGGCCAGCTCCCTGGACTTCATCAGCACGGCCACGGCTGTGTCGAGTTCGCCCATCATGGCGTCCACCAGCCCGAGGTTGAAAAAGAGGTTCGAGCAGCCGGGTTCGATCTCGGAGGCGATTTCGTAATGCAGGCGCGCCAGCCGCAGGTCGCCCGATTCGAAATAGAGATTCGCCAGGTTGAAGTGGGCCTCGAAGTGCCTCGGATCGTACTGCAGCGAACGGGTGAAGCAGTTGAAGGCACCCGGTATTTTGCCGGTCTCGAATTCCAGGATCCCCAGGTTGCAGTATGCGTCGGCGACGGAGTCATCCTCGGCGATCGCCTTGGCGTAGAACTCGACGGCGCGGCGGTCACCGCGTTCGTGCAGCAGCAGCGCCTCTTCGAACGCGGTCAGCCGCAGGGGCAGCTGGATCAGAAGCCCCGGAGGTTCCGGGAAGAGGTTGAGCTGGCCGCGCAGTTCCGACTCGATCTGCTTCAACCCGAGACCGCGCCCTCGGAGTTCGCGCACGCGGCGCAGCTGGGTCAGGGAGCGAAAGTCGTAGCGGGTTTCGCCGTCGCCGGTCGGTGGAGCGGTGGGAATCAGGCCGCTACGTGTCCAGCGTCGTATGTAGTGTTCGCTGAGACCGAACTGCCGGCTAAGATCTCGAACCGTATAGGCGGACTGGACACGCTGGAATCCGATCCTGGATCCCGGTTCCGACGGGAACCGAATTACGTTGCCCATAGTGCCCTCGAACTTCGGTCAGAGACAGAACTCATCCGCGTTTGCGCACCTTGGCCGGCTTGGCGGAGGGCTTGCGCACCTCCCCATCACCCGCCAGCACTTCCTGCTTCCCGCCCTTCCCGGTCGCCTTCACCATCGGCTGCCGCCTTGACCGGGCGCGGTCGAGGCTCTCCTTGAGCGCCGTCATTATGTCGGCGACGGGACGGGTTTCTTCCGCCGGAGTCACGACCTCGCGTCCCTGGATCTTGGCTTCGATGATCTCCCGCAGGGCCTCGTTGTAGCGATCACGGATGTCGATGCTCCCCAGCGAGATCGACATCGTCTCCACCAGGTGAAGCGCCAGCTTCAGCTGTTCCGGCTCGGCCGCCGGCAGCTGGTCGAGCTGGGGGACCTCGTTGATGTCGCGCACTTCCCGCGGGTAGCGCAATCTGTAGAGGACCAGGCCCTTCTCGTAAGGAGCGATGACGACAGCGTCCTCACGCTCACGCAGCACGACCTTGCCGACTCCCACTCTCCCGCTCTGCCGCATGGCCTCACACAGCAGCGCATACGCCTTGGACGCCACGGCGCTGTCGGGCCCGGCGAAGTAAGGGGCCTCGTAGAGCGTGGGGTGAATCTCGGCGGCGTCGACGAATCCCTCGATCTCAATGATCCTGGTGCTCTCCAGCCGAACCTTGTCAAAATCCGCCGGCTCCAGGACGACATACTGATCGGGTTCGTACTGATAGCCTTTCACGATGTCCTGCGTGGTTACCGGCTGGTTGCATTTCTTGCAGCGCTTGTCGTAGCCGACCGGGCCGTTGCAGTTCCTGTGCAGCTGGTTGAATCGGACCGTCTCCGCCTGATCGATCGCACTATAGACTCGGATCGGGATTGTCACCAGCGAAAACCGGATGTGTCCCTTCCAGATGGACCTCATCATTGTCAACACCTCATCGGTTGGATAGAACCAGAAAGCGATGAGGAAGTATAGCCAAGTTCCTTGCCGCCCACCAGTACCGGGCAGGCCGTCGGTCGCGGGGGAGCTTGAAACGGCCCGATATTTCAGGACGCAGAACAGACACGGGCAATGCAAGACAAAGGCCAAAACAGAACGCAGATTCCGCGGATGCAACGGATCCACGCGGCCTGTCGCCAAGTCGATCGGTGGGGATCCGCGTGCATCCGCGTCCTGAGAAAACTACCAGGCTCACCAGAACGACCTCAAGGCCCTGGCCGGATCCTTCCGGCCCCACTGAGAAAAACCGCTGTTGCCGCGGGGCGGCGGTTGCGACTATCCTCGTAAGCAGCATTCCCATTCAGGAGACCGCAAATGACAAACCGCATTGGACGTCGCCGATTTCTCGCATCCGTTACCGCCGGCGCAGCGGCGGCATCGACCTGGTCGGCCCGCAGCTACGCCGCCGTTTACCGCGCCAACGAACGCCTCCGCCTGGGGGTCATCGGGTGCGGCGGAATGGCCGGGTCGCACATGGACGCGCTCGTGCCGATGAAAGAGACCGACAACGTGGAGATCGGGGCGGTATGCGACATTTTCAGCAAACGGCTGGATGCCGCAGCCCGGAAGACCGGCGGCAAGCCCTTTGCGCACTACAAGGAACTCCTGGCCCAGAAGGACCTGGACTACGTCCTCATCGCGACCCCGGAGCACTGGCACTACCAGATGATCCTCGACGCTCTCGACGCGGGCAAGCACGTGTACGTGGAAAAGCCGATGACCCACAGCATCGCCCAGTCGCGGGAAGTGGTGCGCAGGATGCGGGATTCCAAGCTCAAACTGCAGGTGGGGGTGCAGGGGACGTCCGACGAGTCTTACGAGGTTGCGAACCGCTACGTGCGCGACGGGGTTCTCGGCAAGGTGGTGATGGCCCAGATCGACTACTCACGCAATTACGCGAACGACTTCTGGGCCTACGACATCGATCCCGACGCCAAACCGGGCATAAACCTGGACTGGCAGGCGTGGCTGGGCCCGGCGCCCAAGAGACCCTGGGACCCGCGCCGGTACTTTCAGTGGCGCCGTTACTGGGATTATTCCGGGGGTATCGCCACGGACCTGTTCATCCACCGGGTGACGCGGATCCTCAAAGCCGTCGGATTGACGTTTCCCGACCGAGTCGTGGCCACGGGGGGCAAGTGGAACTTCGCCGGCAGCGTCGCCGAGATCCCGGACACCTTCAACATGCTGTGCGATTATCCGGGAGGCCCCACCGTCGCCCTCATCTCCTCGATGGCGAACGCGACTCCGATAGACCACGTCATCCGCGGGCACTACGCAACCCTGACCTTCACACGTGAGGGGTTTGAAATCCGACCCGAAGGGGACATCGCCCGGCAGGAGAATTCCCCGAAGGCGGGAGACATCAAAGCGATTTCCTACAAGAAGACCGGGGCCGAGGACGTGACCCTGCACCATCGCAACCTGCACGCGGCGATACGCGGGGGCGAGGAACTTCACTGTGATCACATGCTCGGGTACTACGGCGTGGTGGTCACGATGATGGGGGTCGAATCCTACCGCACCCGCCGCTACCTGCGCTGGGAACCCCGGCAGCAGAAGGCCGTCGTTTCGTAGAATTCAGCTCCAGCGGAACCAGCGCATCGCGCACACGAACGAAAGGGCGCCCCAGAGCGCCACCACGGCCAGCGGAAGGGTCTGCGAGTACAGCGAAGCCCCCTCGAGGATGACGGCCCGAAGCGCGTAGTTCAGCTGGGTCAGGGGCAGGGCCTGCACGACCGGCTGCAATGCGCCGGGGAACCTGTCGGGCGAAAAAAAGATCCCCGACAGGAGCCACATCGGCAACATCACCAGATTCATCAGACCGGACACGGTCTCGATCCTCTGCGCGCGGCTGGCGATCAACAAGCCCAGCCCGGCAAACGCGATATCTCCCACCAGGCAGACCAGGAGGATGGTCGCCCAGTTGCCCTTTACGAGCACGCCGAACAGCAGCGCGCCCGCTCCCAGGACCACCACGATCTCCGGGATCATGAACAGCAGGCGGCCGCCGATCATCGACCACATGAAATGGGTGCGCTTCATGGGGGTGGCCACGAAGCGCTTCAGGAGCTTGCGCACCCGCATGTCCACGATCACAAAACCGACGCCCCACATGCCGCTGCCCATCAGGTTCATCCCGAGCAGGCCCGGCACCAGGAAATCGATGTAGCGTGCCCCGGGTTCGGTGACGTGTTTCTCGGTGGTGGGTATGACGTCGGGCCTGCCCGCCGATCGCTGCAGGGCGTCGTCGACCTGGATCCGCGCCATCGCGCTCTCTGGGCGCGTGGGGTCGAACAGGTACGTGAACGGCTCGCCCGGGATGACGACGATCGACGATTTGCCCAGCCGGAGCCGGTCCTGGCACTCGTCCGCCCGGTGTATTTCCGCCGTGAAGTTGGGCACCGCCGCGAGCGTCTTCTGGATCTGCCGCGCGTGCGGGCCGTCCTGGATGTCGACGAAAACGCGATCGGGCGGCCGGTTTCGGAAGGCGATGCCCAGCCCCACCGCGAGGAGCAACGGAAAACCGTAGGTCCAGAACACCGCCTCGGGCTCGCGCAGGAACTCCCGCATCCGCGCCGTCAGCAGCTCTCTAAGAGGGTGGTACCTCGTCATCGCGCAAGTGCCTCCCGGTGAGGTGGACGAAAACATCCTCGAGGCTGACGTGGCGCGTGGTCAAGCGCGCGAGCTGCTGGCCGCGCGACTGCAGACGCTCGAGCAGGGCGGGAACCGCGACGTGCGGTTCGCCGACCGTGAGGGCTATGGCGGGGCCGTCCGAACGCACCTCGCGCACCGACGGGAGCGAACCGTACTCGGCCGCCGACGGGCCGGCGCCGTTGGTCACCGCAAACTCGATGACGTGCTCGCCGCCGAGTCCCGCGATCAGCTCGCTCGGCGATCCCAGCGCGATCACCTTGCCATGGTCCACGACCGCGACACGGTCGCAGAGCCGTTCCGCCTCGTCCATGTAGTGCGTCGTGATCAGCGTCGTCCGCCCCTCCTCCTTTAGCCCGCGGATAATATCCCACAGCTGCCGGCGCGACTGGGGATCCAGCCCCGTGGTTGGTTCGTCCAGGAACAGGAGGTCCGGGTTGCCGACCAGCGCGCAGGCAACGGCCAGCCGCTGCCGCTGCCCCCCCGAGAGTTTGCCCACCCACGCCCCAGCCTTCTCGACGAGGCCGACCGCCTCCATGGTCGCTGCCGGATCCTTGCCCGAGCGATAGAAGCTGCGGAAAAGGACGAGCGTCTCGCGGACCGAGAGCTTTTCCGGGAACCGGGTCTCCTGAAGGGAGATGCCAATCCTCTGCCGGAGCTCGTCGTCGTGCTCCCCCCAGCGCCTGCCGAGCACCTCCACGTCGCCCGAGGTCGGCGCGAGCAGCCCCTCGAGGATCTCGATCGTGGTGGTTTTTCCCGCGCCGTTGGGCCCGAGCAGCCCGAAGCATTCGCCCGAGCGCACCTGCAAATCCAGGCCGTTGACCGCGTCCACGGCGCCGGAGCGGCTCTTGTACCGTTTCGTCAGGTTGCGGCAGTCGATCGCCAGGTCCGACGTCATATGCGAGCTATCCAGGCTTCAATGCCGGTCAAATATACGCGTAATAGGATACCAGAGGGGAACGTTCTTCCCCGGCCGCGCGTATCTCTGGTTGCACCCTTCTCGTGGAGGTTTACAATGGCAACCCCTCACCTGTGCGCCCTGGCCGCCGCCGGCGCGCTCTGCGTCACACTCTCGGGGGCGCCGGGCGTGGCCCAGGATTCCATCCAGTACCGTCTCCTCAAAGGCTCGGACTATCAGGTGTTCGAGGACGGCGTGACTCCCCGCGCTCGCGTCAGGGCGAATTACTACAAGCCTTCCCCCGGAGACCAATGGGGCGTCTCGCCCGGACAAGTCTCGATCGAGTACGGGCTGCCGGCGTGGAAGCCGGAGTACGACCAGCTGTTCGACAAGATGCCGGGCGGAAAAAGGTGGCGCCTCGGCTCGAACTACTGGACGAACCTCTCCAGCTCGTTCCCATTCGAAGCCGGGGGGCATCGGATCCCGGCCGGTTACTACTACCTCGTCCTTGAGCGCACCGACCAGAAGCGGTGGAGCCTGATCGTCCTGGAGCCTTCGGACATGACCCACCGCCAGCTGGATCCATACCACGTCAACCTGAAAGAGAGCGGCGCCGGAATTCCTATCGCGCTCGAGTCGGAGCGTTCGGAGAAAACCGCGGACCGGCTCGAGATCACGCTCAAGCTGCAGGACGACGACCCGCAAGAGATGGCCGTGCACATCCGCTTCGGGCCCCACCACTTCCACTCCGCTCCGCTGCGCGTGCAGTTTTGACGAGGGGGCCGCGTCGGGCGAAGCCCCGGGCTGCGTCGAGCCACCGCGGCCCACGCCGGGAGCTTGACGGGCCGGGACGCGGACTGCTACAAGGGTCACGGACATTCAACCGGAGGGGAGTGCGATGATGGATCGGAGAACTTTCGTTGGGACGTTGGGCGGCGCCGGATTGACGGCCGCGGGCGGGTTTGCGGCGACCACGGAGAAGCGGCGTGTGTTCGTGCTCGAGAACTACTATCTCAAGAACGGAACCCAGAGCGGACGGATTCACGACTTCATCGCGAAGGCGGCGCTCCCCGCGCTGAAAAGGCTCGTTCCGGGGCCGCAGCTTGTGCTCGACGCCCTCGTTGCCTCCCACATGCCGCAAGTGGCGGTCGTTACGGGGTTCCGCTCGGCGGATGAGTTGTGGGAAGTCCGGGCCAGGGTGCTGGCGGACGCCGAGCTCGCGAAGGCGGTCGAGCAGTGGGAAAACAATGAGGAGGCCCCTTACGAGCACTTCTCGACGTCCCTCCTCGAAGCGACACCCTACTGCCCCGAAATTGCGGCCACCTCAGAACCGAGAACGACGCCGAGGGTTTTCGAACTGCGGACCTATCACTCGCCGACCTGGAAACAGCTGCGAGCGCTGCACGAGCGTTTCGCCGGGCCGGAAATCCAGATCTTCAGCCGCGTCGGCGTGCACCCGATCCTGTACTCGTCCACCGTGATCGGCGCGCAGATGCCCAACCTCACCTACCTTATTCCCTTCGAAGACCTCGCCGCCCGGGAAAAAGCCTGGAACGCTTTCTCCGCCGACCCGGAGTGGATCAGGGTAAGGAAGGAATCGATCGACCGGCACGGCCAGATCTCGAGTGTCATCCAGATGTCGCTCTGGCGCGCGACCGCTTACTCCCCCATCCGGTGACCCGATCGCCGGTGGCGCCCGCGGCAGGGATCACGGAAATTGCTATTCTCGCGATCTGCCGTCCGCGAGGATGAGCCGCGGTGACGGCAGGAGTGGGACGAAGCTCCCGAGCCAGCACAGATGCGTGCGGCGATCGCAAAGATAGCGCAGATTGCTATTGTCGGAGCCGTTTTACCAGCTCATGTTCCGGCAGTTTGGGACGAGCTGAGCGGGGTCTGTCCGCCGGATTTGCGGATTGCTGCAAGTCGTGCGGCGCCATCCTCGCGCAGGCGGAATTTCTGCACCTTGCCGCTGCTTGTCATCGGGAAAGTGTCGACGAAGAAAACGTACTTGGGGATCTTGTACCTGGCGATCTTGCCCCGGCAGTAGTCCTCGATGTCGCCCGGTTCCAGAGCGATGTTCTTGTGCAGCTGGACGTACGCGGCCACTTCTTCGCCGTATTTCTCGTTCGGCACCCCGACGATCTGCACGTCGCGGATCTCGGGCATCCCGTGCAGGAAGTCCTCTACCTCTTTCGGGTAAATATTTTCGCCCCCGCGGATGATCAGGTCCTTCAACCTCCCGGTGATCTTGTAGTAGCCGTCCTCGGTGCGCAGCGCCGTGTCACCGGTGCGCAGCCATCCCTCGGCGTCGACCGCAAGCGCCGTTTCCTGGGGCATTTTATAGTAGCCCTTCATCGTGTTGTATCCCCTGGAGCAGAGTTCCCCGGGGGTGTTCACGGGGAGTTCCGCCCCGGTTTCGGGATCCACGATTCGCACCTCCACCCCCTCGAAGGGCTTCCCGATCGTCGTGACCCGGACGTCGACCGGGTCGTCCGTCCGCGTCTGGGTGATGCCGGGGGAAGCCTCGGTAAGGCCGTATACGATCGTGATCTCCCGGCAGTGCATCCTCTCCATGACCTCGAGCATGACCGGCTCGGGACAGGGCGACCCGGCCATGATCCCGGTGCGGAGCGATGTTCAGGTCGAACATGTTGAACATCGGGTGGCTCAACTCGGCGATGAACATCGTGGGCACGCCGTAGAGGGCCGTGCAGCGCTCCTTCTGGACCACGGCGAGCACCATCAGCGGATCGTAGCTCTCGAGCGGCACCATCGTCGCGTCGTGTGTGTAGGCAGCGAGGACCCCAAGGGTGATGCCGAAACAGTGAAACAGCGGAACCGGCAGGCAGACGCGATCGTCCGGGGTGAATCTCTGGCGTTCGCCGATGGCGAAGCCGTTGTTGATGATGCTGTGGTGGGTCAGCATTACGCCCTTCGGGAAGCCGGTTGTCCCCGAAGTGTATTGCATGTTGATCACATCGTGGGGGTTCAGCTCTGCGGTCGCGCTCTCCAGCTCCGCGTCCGTGACGGCGTCGCCGAGGCGGAAGACCTCGTCGAGTCCGAACATGCCGCGGTGCTGCTTGGGCCCGATGTACACGACTCTCTGGAGGAAGGGGAACTTGGCGCTGTGCAGCTCGCCCTTTCCGCAGAATTTCAACTCCGGCACCAGGTTGTAGATTTCACGGACGTAGTCGACGTCGCGGTAACCGTCGATCGTGAACAGCGCTTTCATGTCCGACTGCTGCAGCACGTACTCGAGCTCGTGGGGACGGTAGTTGGTGTTGACCGTGACCATGACGGCCCCCACTCGTGCGGTGGCGAACAGGATCACGATCCAATCGGGAACGTTGGTGGCCCAGATTCCGACGTGGTCTCCCCTCCGGATTCCGAGGGCGAGCAGGCCCTTGGCGAGCCGCGTCACGCGCCCATCAAGCTCTCCATACGAATATCGCAGATCCCGATCCGAGTAGATCAGCGCGGGATGATCCGGGCGCCGGCGCGCAGCATCGCGCAGCAGCGCACCCAACGTGCACTCAAACACCTCTGACACGGATTCCTCCCTTCCGGAACCGACGATAATGCCCCCGCGCGGGATTTGCCGCAAGAAGTTTTGCTTAGAAACACGGCAAGGCCGTCAAGTGGGTCCGGGCTGAAGCCCGGACGCTGTTTGCGGTCGCTGTGACGTGCGCCCGTCGCCACATAGATCAGATCAAAAGACGTCCGGGCTGAAGCCCGGACCCACGTGTTTTTTCGGGCAGTTTCGGAAAACGTCAACCGTTGAGCTGCCGCTTCAGTGCCGACCCGCTTGATTGTTCGACTTTGGTTTTTCCCCATTCGGCAGCGATGCAGTAGACTATCAGGGTTTCCGCGGAGAGGAGATCACCATGCACGTTTCGGAGCTGGATACACCGGCCCTGGTTGTTGACCTCGACATACTGGAGAAGAACATCGCCGAGATGTCGAGCTACTGTTCCGGGCACGGGATCGCGTTGCGCCCGCACACCAAGACCCACAAGATCCCGGCCATAGCCCGCATGCAGCTGGCCGCCGGCGCCTGCGGCATCACGGTGGCGAAGGTCGGCGAAGCGGAACTGATGGCGAGCGAGGGTTTCGATGACATCCTCATCGCCTACCCGGTGGTTGGTGCATCGAAGCTCGAGCGGCTCGCGGCCCTGTGCCAGATTGCGCGCGTGACGGTCGCCACCGACGCGCTGGAAGTCGCGGAGAGGATCTCCCGCGCGGTTTCCACGGCTGGCGCCCGGATCGGACTGCTCGCCGAAATGGACGCGGGCCTGCGCCGGTGCGGCGTGCAGAGCACGGCCGAACTCGTGGCGCTCGCTCAGGGCATCTCCCGGCTGCCCAATGTCACCTTTGCCGGATTCCTCTGCTTCCCAGGTCACATCCGGGCGAATCCTGCCGACCAGATCCCGATGCTCGAGGCCATCGACGCGCGGCTGCGCGAGGCACAGGAATGCCTGTTCCGTTCCGGTCTCGAGGTCCGGGTGGTGAGCGGCGGCTCCACGCCGACCGCTTACCGCAGCCACGTGATGAAGACCGTCACCGAGATCCGACCGGGCACCTATGTCTACAACGACATGAACACGGTTACCATCGGTGCGATAGGGCTCGACCGTTGCGCCCTGACGGTGCACACCACCGTCGTCAGCACTGCCGTCAAGGGACGGATCGTGATCGACGGGGGCTCGAAGACCTTCTCGAGCGATCGACTGCGGGGCGGCGAGGGGCAGGGTTTCGGTTACCTCGTCGGTCACCCCGAAGTGCAGCTGGAGTCGATGTCCGAAGAGCACGGCCACGTCAACGTCGAAGGCACGACTCACCGTTTCCGGATCGGCGACCGGCTCTGCTTCATTCCCAACCACGTCTGCACGGCTGTCAACCTGCACAACGAACTCTGGGGCGTGCGGTATGACAGCGTCGTGGAACGCTGGCCGATCGCGGCGCGCGGTCTCGTGCGCTGACGGCCCCCACAGGACCGACGTTCTCAGCGGGAAGTCGACGCCCTGATCCTCTCCCGGAACTCGGACGACTTGCTGCGGACTTCGCGGATGGACTCGAGCAGGCTGGGCTCCCTCAAGTCGGCCAATCCGACCGTGTGGAGCTGAGGATTGAGAAAACGCACGATGCGCCGGCCAGTGTTTTGCACGAGCCTGGCCAGCTGCAAAGCCGTGTCCATAACCGGCGGACCGGCGCCGCGCGGCTCGGCCGCCGCGCTCCCCGCCCGGCTCTTCCCGGGCGCCTTTGGCAGCGCCTGCAGCATGTTCTCGCCGAGCCGCCGCGCGTACTTGTCCAGTTCCTGGGCATGCTGCGCCGCCGCGGCGGCCGCGCGCGCCTTGAGTTCTGGGCTGATGCCCGGATCCAGGCCCGCATACGCCAGCGCGGGCAAGTCCGCCCCATAGCGCCCCATCCTTTTCTCGTATTCAAGCGTCTGCTCGGCAAACAGCAGGATGCGCAGCTTCAGGAAGTACTCGGGATCGCTCTCCCTCCCCACGGGAGCGGGCATTACGGTGTCCTGGGAGCTCTGCATGTGGCCCCGCAACTCCGAGTTGTTCCAGAGGCTGGGCGGCGGATCCCGGTCGCTCGCGGTCTTCCTGCCCTCCGGAAGCCGCGTCGGGTACACATCGACCTGAAAGGCGGGACGCAGCGGATCGAGCAGGGTCGTGAGCTTTTCAAACGCCTTTTCGTCCTCGACGACACACCACACCTCGAGACCCTTCTCGTGGAAGACAAACTTGGCGTCCAGATCCTGGCACAATTCCGTCTCGTGGAACCGGAGCCAGACGCCGACGATCTCCACCGGCACACCCCTCGGGGTGTTCGGAGGAACCGCCGTCGCCGCGGGCCATAGGATGGGGAGGAGCGAGAAGAGCAATATCCAGGGCATATTCACCCTCGGCGTAATCGTACGTCTTCGGGCCGAAGAAATCCACCGCCCTGGGGTGGGCGGCGCGCCCACTTACTTTGATATTTCTCCCGTCCTTGTGGTAGAACCGCCGGTGCGAGATCATGCCATGGAGATGCTAAACGAAGGCTCGGCCGCACCTGTCCGCATCAGGCTGGCCATGCCCCAGCCCTGGACGCATTATTTCGAAGTCACCCTGGTGATTCCTGATGCCGGCGAGCAGCCCGTCGATCTGGCGATGCCGGTCTGGACTCCCGGCTCCTACCTTGTCCGCGAGTTCGCCCGCAATGTCCAGGAGTTCGCAGCCTTCGACGATGCCGGGGCGACGCTCCGGTGGGAAAAGATCAGTAAGAACATCTGGCGGGTTTATCCGGGCAGGCCCGGCAGCGTAACGGCGAAATACAGGGTTTACGCGTTCGAGACGTCGGTCCGGACCAGCTGCCTTGACGACACGCACGGGTTCGTCAACGGCGCGAGCGTCTTTATGTACGCCGGCGGGCGTCTGGGCTCTCCATGCCTCCTGCACGTCGACGCTCCACCCGGGTGGGACCGCATCTCGACCGGGTTGGCGCGGGCGGGCGACGAAACAGGGGCGTTCTACGCACCCGATTTCGACACGCTCCTCGACTGCCCGATCGAGATCGGCCGGCAGCGCGAGTACGGCTTTTTTGTCGAGGGCGTGCCTCACCTCGTCTCGCTCTACGGCGAAGGCAACGTCGACCCGGAACGGCTCTGCTCCGACCTGCAGAAGATCGTGGCGGAAGCCGCCGCCGTCACCGGCGAGATACCCTACCGGGAGTACCTGTTCCTCATCTCCCTGCTGGAGGGCAGCGGCAGCGGCCTGGAACACACGAACTCGACCGCGCTGCATGTGAACCGATGGACGTTTCGGCCCGACGCCAGCTACAAGAAGTTTCTGAACCTCGCCGCCCACGAGTTGTTCCACGCCTGGAACATCAAGAGAATCCGGCCCGACACCCTGGGCCCCTTCGACTATGGCGGCGAGAACTACACGCGCCTGCTTTGGTTTTCCGAGGGTCTGACGGAGTACTACGCCGATCAGCTGATGCGCCGCGCCGGGCTGGTGACTCCTCAAGAGTATCTCGAGGAACTCTCCAGGGCGATCAAATCGGTCCAGGATACTCCCGGACGCCTGGTCGAATCCGTAGCCGACGCGAGCTTCGACGCGTGGATCAAGTTCTATCGCCAGGATCCGCATTCGCAGAACGCCACCGTTTCCTATTACACCAAGGGGGCGCTGATCGGGATGGTGTTGGACCTCGAAATCCGACACCGCCAGGCGGGTTCGAGCCTGGACGACGTGATGAGATTCCTCTACGACCGGTATTACAGGAAGTTAAACCGCGGATTTGCCGCCGAGGAACTTCGTCACGCGTTCGAACAGGCAGCCGGCGGATCCCTGGCGGAGATCTTCGAGGAGTATGTCTACGGGACCCGCGAACTGGATTACGAACGTTACCTGGGGTATGCCGGGCTGAGGTTCGACTCTCCCCCGGCGCCGGAAAGCGGAGGCGCACAAGGTTACCTGGGTATTGCCGCCCAGATTGCCGACGCGAGGCTCATGGTAGTCGGCGTGCCGGCCGGCTCCCCCGCATACGAGTGCGGTCTCAGCGTGAACGACGAGATCCTGGCGGTCGACGGGTTCCGGGTCTCGCTCGAAACGCTGCCGGCTCGGATCGAAGAGGCCGGGCCCGGGACGGCCGTGGAGCTGCTCGTGTGCCGCGGCGGGATCGTGCGGTGCATCAGGGTGATAACCGGGGCGAAGCCGTTACAGGAGTATAAGATAACTCGGTTGAGCCAACCCGACGACGCTCAGAAGGAACTCTACGCGCGCTGGCTGCGCGCGCCGTTTTAGGACGGGACGGGCGAAAGCCCTGGGGCAGCGATCGCCACCGCTGAAAACGGGGAGGGGCGGCGGCACGCGAACCGAAATAAAACGGGCGCTCCCGCGGAGCGCCCTTTCGGCGGAATGTCGCATCTCTCCCAGTAACAAATGCGGCATCCCCGCATAAGTAGCACGAGACCCGGCTGGAGCCTGCCGGATCTCCTGTCGCCTCTGCTGTATGAATAGATAAATTGAGGCCGGTGGGCCCTCTCGGTCCAGAGGCACACACATCAGGCGACAGCATTTATAGATTCGACAAAACTATAGGCTTCGGTGCAAAATAAGTGAAATGAATTCGTTTGATCGAACGGATCAGGGACCCTTATGCTGGGGGCCCGCCGGGAAGGCTCCGGCGGCAGGACGGACGGCGCGGGGGTTCGTTTCGACATGCGGGGCAATATGCAGATAGAGACACTTAAGGTGTTCTGCGACCTGGTGGAGAGCCGGAGTTTCTCGCAAGCCGCGGTACGCAACTACGTCACGCAGTCTGCCGTGAGCCAGCAGATTAAGGCGCTGGAGGGCCGGTTCGAGACCCCCCTGCTGGTTCGCGACGGGCGCTCCGTTTCACCCACCGAAGCCGGGCGCATACTGCACGAAGCCGCACGGGAGATCCTCGACCGGTTCAATTCGGCCAAGCTGGAAATGAAGTCCGTCGGCCAGGAGATGGCGGGGACCGTCAGGGTGGCCACCATCTACAGCGTCGGGCTTTATGAGTTGTCCCGGGTTGTGAAGGCGTTCCTGAAGACCTATCCGAAGGTGAACCTGCACGTCGAGTACAGCCGGGCCAACCGGGTGTACGAGGATTGCATCCGCGGGGCGGTCGACCTTGGGATCGTCCCCTACCCGAAGCCGCGCAAGGGGATCGAGGTCGTCCCCCTGCCCGCGGACAGGTTGATTCTGATCTGCTCCCCCGGACACCCGTTTGCGCGCCAACGCCACGTGAACATTCAGAAGCTGGACGGCCAGGATTTCGTCGCCTTCGAAAAGGACATCCCGAGCCGCCACGCGATCGATCAGATCCTGCAGGATAACGGCGTACACGTGCACGCGGTCATGGAATTCGACAACATCGAAACGATCAAGCGCAGCGTCGAAATCGGCGCGGGCATCTCCATTGTGCCCCAGCTCAGTGTCCAGCGCGAAGTCCAGGCCGGGTCCCTCGTGCAGGTGAACTTCAGCCGGCAGCACTTCCTGCGGCCTCTGGGCGCCATCCTGAAACACCGGAAGTCCCTGACGCCACCCGTCGAAAAATTCATCCAACTGCTCAAGAATCCGAACCAGGAGGCCGGCCGACAGGCAGCCGCCTGCCGAGCTGCGTGAACCCTGAAGGCCCCTCGAGCGTCTCTAGGTCAGGGGAGGAAACCATGAAACGGACTTCCGCATTGGGTCTGATTTTGGCGGCGACACTCGGCTGCGCCATTCCGGCTCATGCCGGCGCCTCTCGTTTTTCGTTCGGGTTCACCGTCGGCCGCGGCGGATCATATTACCACCACCCCTACACTCCGTTCCGGCCATACTATGCGTTTCGCCCCTACTCGTCGGCTTACTTCGGATACGGCTCCTATCGCTCGCCTTATCCGTTGGGCTACAGTTCCTATTACTACCGGCCTTACTACCTGGTGCCGCCCGGCAGGTACCTGGCGCCGGCCCGGGTATACCGCCCCTATAGAACCCACCGGTTCTATACCGTCCCGGGCCCTGCGCGCGATCGGGGTTACGTCGATTACGCACCCCGGCGATATCGAAGGTCGTGGTGATCCGGCTGCGGCGGCATGCGGATTTGCGCGCCATTTCACTTGACAATCCCGATGGTGACGATAAGATACGCCGCGGTGTCGGTGAAGGGCTTATGCGAAAGTTCGGCTCTCAAAATCGTGATCATGTTCAGGCCGTGAGCCGGCACCTCTCCGTCTTTTTTGGTTTCTTTTATAAGAGCCCATCAGGAGCCGGCGTGGGCTAGTCCTATTCACATCGCAACAGCGAAAGGGGCCCACAGCCGGAAACGGTTGTGGGCTTTTTTCTTTTTTGGGGAGGAACCCGATGATTATCTCGATGAAACCCGGGGCGTCGAAGGCGGAGATCGAACACGTCTGCGACAAGATCAAGGCGTATGGCTACGTCGCCCACCCGATTTTCGGTGAGACCCGCACCGTGATCGGGGCGGTGGGGAGCGGTAACAACCGCAGCGCGCTGCAGGCTCTCGAAGGGGCGCCGGGGGTCGAGAGCGTGGTCTCGATCCGTCAGCCTTTCAAGCTCGTGGGGCGCGAACTCAAACCGGACCGAACCAGGATTCGGGTGGGTGACGTCGAGTTCGGCGGCAGCCAGTTTGTCGTAATCGCCGGACCTTGTTCGGTCGAGAGCCGGCAGCAGCTTTTCGACACCGCGGCCGCCGTGCGCGAGTCGGGTGCGACGGTCCTGCGCGGCGGCGCCTACAAGCCGCGGACGTCCCCATACGATTTTCAGGGGCTCGAGGAGGAAGGCCTGAAGCTGCTGGCGGAGGCGAGGGCGAAAACGGGCCTGAAAATCTGCACCGAAGTGATCACGACCGAGCAGGTCGAGCTCGTCGCCGCGTACGCGGACATCCTGCAGATCGGCGCGCGTAACATGCAGAATTTTGCGCTGCTTAAACGGGTTGGGAAGCTCGACAAACCCATCCTGCTCAAGCGGGGCCTCTCGGCGACGATAAAGGAATTTCTGATGTCCGCTGAGTACATTGCATCCCAGGGGAACTCCGACGTGATTCTCTGCGAACGTGGCATCCGGACGTTTGAAACGATGACGCGCAACACGCTGGACATCTCGGCGGTGCCGCTCATCAACGAGCTGAGCCACCTGCCCGTGATCGTCGATCCGAGTCACGCCACGGGTAAGCGCTCCCTGGTCGGCCCGATGGCGCGAAGTTCGGTGGCCGCAGGGGCGGACGGACTGCTGGTCGAGGTGCACCCTAACCCGGAAGAGGCCTGGTCCGACGGCGCGCAATCCCTCACGTTCGGGGAATTCGCCGGGATGATGGACGGGGTGAAGAAGTACCTCGCGGTCGAGCAGAAACACCTGTGAAAGAACGGCCAAACGCGTTCGGTTGAACAGATCAGGCTTCGACGCCACGCCGAGTTGCGGGGCGCGACCATGCAGCCTCGACCCGCGGTGGCGCCGAAGCGCCACCACCAAAGCGGCGTCGAGCCGCCGCACTCCAGGGTTAGAGCCCGGACGTCTTCGCGCCCAGGGCGGCGACGAGGCCGTTGAGATCGACCACTTCCGTCTTCCGGCCCGCCCGTTCGACCAACTCCGCCTTCCCCTGCTTGAGCTTTTCCGGGCCGATCACGATCCGATAGGGGATCCCGACCAGGTCGGCGTCCTTGAACTTGACCCCCGGGCGCTCGGTCCGGTCGTCGAGCAGCGTGTCGTAGCCGGCGCGCTCGAGGTCCGCGTAGAGCCGGTCCGCGGCCTCCTTCATCTCTCCCTTGTAGCCGATTGGCGTGACGACCACGGAAAACGGCGCGATGGACAACGGCCAGACGATCCCGTCGTCATCGTGATAGAGCTCGACCGCCGCGGCCATAATCCTCTCCAGGCCGATGCCGTAGCTGCCCATGACGACCGGAGTCGGTGCGCCGTCGGCGGTGAGCACCGTCGCCCCCATGGTCTGGGAGTACCTGGTCCCCAGCTTGAAGATGTGGCCCACCTCCGCCGCTTGGTACACGCGCAACGGCGCGCCACAGAGGACGCACGCCTCGCCGGCTTCGACCATGCGGAGGTCGACCCAGCGGGGGGCGAAGTGAACCCCGGGCGTCACTCCCCGAAGGTGGTAGTCGGTTCGGTTTGCCCCGCAGGTGAGGTTCTGCCGTCCCTGCAAAGCCAGGTCCGCATAGACCTCGACGCCGGCGACCCCCACCGGGCCGAGACTCCCCGCGTCCGCGCCCAAGGCGGCCCGGATTTCCTCCGGCTGTGCGGGGCGCGCCTGCGCCGTTTGGAGCACGGCCAGGGCCTTGGCCTCGTTGAGCTGATGGTCTCCCCGGACGAGGAAGAGGACGGGCTTTTGGCCCGCGACGTACACGAGGGACTTCATCTGCTGCTCGGGCGGCACGCTCAGGAAGGAAGAGATGTCCGCGATGGTTTTCTTGCCGGGAGTGTGGACCTCGAACGGTTCGGTCGCTCCCGGTGAGTCGACGACGTCGCGCAGCCGGGACAGCGCGCGCTCCAGGTTGGCCGAGTAGCCGCACGCGCACTCGACGACGGAGTCTTCGCCCGCCTCCATCTCGACCATGAACTCCTGCGAGTGGCTGCCGCCCATCGCGCCGGAGCTTGCCTCGACCGCGACGAATCTCAGGCCGCAGCGCTCGTAGATGCGCACGTAGGCGTCGTAGTGCGCCTGGTAGCTGCGGTCCAGCCCGGCACGGTCGAGGTCGAAGGAATACGAATCCTTCATCGTGAACTGGCGCAGGCGCAGCAAGCCGGATTTCGGTCGCGCCTCGTCGCGGAACTTGGTCTGGATCTGGTACCAGATCTGGGGCAGGTCCTTGTACGACCGGATTTCCCTTCGGGCGATTTCCGTGAAGACCTCCTCGTGTGTCATCCCTAGGCACATGTCCCGGCCGGACCGGTCCCTGAGCCGGAACAGGTTGTCGCCCATGTCCGTCCAGCGGCCCGTTTCCTGCCACAGGTCGGCGGGATGCAGGGCCGGCAGGAGGAACTCCTGGGCGCCGGCGGCATCCATCTCTTCGCGCACGATCCCGGTTATCTTCAGCATCGTCCGCTGAGCCAGCGGCAGGTAGGAGTACACTCCGGCGGCGAGTGGCCGGATGAACCCGCCGCGCACCAGCAGCCGGTGCGACGCAAATTCCGCGTCGGCGGGGCTGTCGCGCAGTGTCGGGATGAAAGTGCGGGACCAGCGCATGTCGCCCTCCTCGGGTTTGCTCCGTCGTCGGGTGGGAATGGGGACAGAGGACCTCATTCTAGGCCGGCGCCGACCGCAGTCAAGGCCCAAGATCACGACAATTTGCGCCGACAGCTCAAAGGCTGGAGACGGTAGGATTTGCCTTTTGTTGCCCGTAACCGGTTGAGGTAGACTGGACCGGATGAGAGTGGCGCTGGGCAGTGACCATGCAGGCTTCACCCTGAAAGAACGCGTCAAGACGTACCTGGCCGCGGCGGGATACGAAATCAACGACGTGGGCACGACCACCCTCGACCGGGTCGACTACCCGGATTACGCCGTCAAGGTCGCCGACGAGGTGCGCCGGGGAAAGGCGGAACGCGGCATCCTGATGTGCGGCACCGGTGTGGGGGTCTGCATCGTCGCGAACAAGTTCGACGGGATCAGGGCCGCTGCGGTCTGGGACCGCGACATCGCGCGGCTCAGCCGTCAGCACAATGACGCCAACGTGCTTTGCCTCCCCGGCCGACACATGGATCCGGAGTTTGCCTTGGAACTCGTCGGCGTGTGGATGAGCACCGATTTCGAAGGGGGGCGGCACAAAGTGCGCGTCGACAAGATCACCGCCATTGAAATGTGCCGGAGCGCGGCCGGACCCGCGTGCGGAGAAGAGGCGCCATGAACGAGCCGCTTGCCCGGGTGGACCCGGAAATCGCCGACGCGATTGCCTGCGAGACCCGCAGGCAGAACGAGGGCCTCGAGCTTATTGCCTCGGAGAACTTCGTCAGCGAGGCGGTGCTCGAAGCCACCGGTTCGGTGTTTACCAACAAGTACGCCGAAGGGTACCCCGGGAAGCGCTACTACGGCGGATGCGAGTTCGCCGACCGGGCGGAAACCCTGGCTCGGGAACGAGCGAAAAAACTTTTCGGGGCCGAGCACGCCAACGTTCAGCCCCACTCGGGCACCCAGGCCAACATCGCGGTCTACATGGCGGTCTGCAAGCCCGGAGACACCATCCTGGGGATGAGCCTGGCTCACGGAGGCCACCTCACCCACGGGCACCCCCTCAATTTTTCCGGCAAGACGTACCGGGTCCAGTCCTACGGCGTCACCCGAGACGGCGAACGGATCGATTACGACGAACTCGAACGCCTGGCGCGCGAGCACAAGCCCCGGCTGATCATCTGCGGCGCAAGCGCTTACCCGCGCACCATCGACTTCGAAAGGATCGGTGAAGTCGCGCGCTCCGTCGGCGCCGTGTCGATGGCGGACATAGCGCACGTCGCCGGCATGGTCGCCGCCGGCCTGCACCCGAGCCCCTTCCCGCACATGGACTTCGTGACCACCACCACCCACAAGACGCTGCGCGGCCCGCGCGGCGGGCTGGTGATGTGCCGGCAGGAATTCGCGAAGGAACTGGACCGGTCCCTCTTCCCCGGCACCCAGGGCGGCCCGCTGGTGCATGTCATCGCCGCCAAGGCCGTCTGCTTCCAGGAAGCGCTGCAGCCTTCATTCGCCGAATACCAGGCCAGGATCCTGGCGAACGCGCGCGCCCTGGCGGAGGCGCTGCTGCGCGAAGGGTTCCGCCTGATCTCCGGCGGCACCGATAACCACCTGATGCTCGTCGACGTGTTCAGCCGCGGCGTGAGCGGTCGGGACGCGGAACTGGCGCTCGACAAAGCGCGCATTACCGTCAACAAGAACGCCATCCCATTCGATGTGAACCCGCCCATGGTCGCCAGCGGCATCCGGATCGGCACTCCGGCCGTCACCACGCGTGGCATGAAAGAACGCGAGATGGAGCTGATCGGACGGCTCATCGCCAGGGTGCTCAGCTCCCCTGCCGATGCGCTCGTGCACAGGGAAGTCGGCCAGTCGGTCCTCGACCTCGCTCAGCGGTTCCCGCTCTATCCAGCCAGGCTCGCCGCCTCAGCGATATGACGGAAACGCGCCCGGCGGAGAGACTCGGCGTCTCCGGGACCTGTTTCTTGGTCGACTTGCAATGATCTCACCCGACACGCTCGACCAAGTCCTGGGCCCGGAAGGCAGCATCGCCCGCAATCACCCGAACTACGAGTATAGGCCCGGCCAGATCCGCATGGCCCGCGCCGTCGCCCAGGCCATGGGCCAGGGACGCCACCTTTGTGTCGAAGCCGGCACCGGCACGGGCAAGACCCTCGCCTATCTGCTCCCTGCCCTGTTCAGCAGCAAGCGGGTGATCGTTTCGACCGGGACGAGGAACCTCCAGGAGCAGATTTTTTTCAAGGACATTCCCTTCCTGGAAAACGCGCTCGGACGCAAGCTCTCCGTCTGCTACATGAAAGGGCGCAGCAATTACCTGTGCCTCAAGAAGCTGTCGGAGATGGAAGGGGCGCAGTACCTCTTTTCCCCACACGACCCTGATTACCTGGCCGCCATACGGGATTGGTCTCGTTCCACCCAGACAGGCGACCGTTCTGAGCTGACGGACCTTCCCGACGACGTCGCGCTCTGGCATCACCTCGACGCGCGACGCGAAACGTGCAGCGGGCAGCTGTGCCCCGATTTCGCGCAGTGTTTCGTGACGAAAGTACGCCAGCGGGCCCTCCAGTCCGATCTTGTCATCGTCAACCACCACCTCTTCTTTGCGGACCTCTCGCTGCGCCAGGGGGACTTCGGCGCCGTGCTGCCGGACTACTCGGTCGTCATTTTCGACGAGGCGCACGAGCTCGAGGACGTCGCCACGCAATACTTCGGTGTCGGCGTGAGCAACTACCGGTTCGAGGAGTTTGCCCGCGACGCGGCCAAGATCCTCCGTGAAACCGAGTCACGCTCGGAGTTCCTCGAACAGCAGCTCGAAAGGCTTGCCGGCCGGTCGATCGAATTCTTCGGGAAGTTCAAGTCGCGCGAGGGGCGCTTCGCAATGCACGACCTGGGCTCCGGCCTCGACCTGCGCCGCGGACCGACACCCGACGACAGCGTCAGCGCCTCCTACCGCGAGCTGCTTGCCCAGCTTGCGACGATGGAGGCCGGGCTCGCCAACATACCGACCCGCAGCGATGCTCTCGACGCCCTTGTGCGCCGCGCCGGCGAGATTCGGCGGGACCTGAGTTTCGTGTTCGAATCGCCGTCGGGCCAAAACGTCTACTGGTACGAGCTGCGCGGCCGGGGCGTGTTCGCCTGGGCCTCCCCCATCCAGATCTCCTCGGTCCTGGCCGAACGCCTGTTCGCCAGGATCGAGTGCGCCATCCTGACGTCCGCCACCCTGGCGACGGGCGGCGACTTCCGGTTCATCCGCTCCAGGCTCGGCGTAGAACACGCCGACGAGCTGATCGTCGGTTCGGATTTCGATTTCGGACGGCAGGCAATCCTCTATGTCCCGCGCGACATCCCGGAGCCGCGCGAGGAAGGCTGGCTGCCCGCAGCGTGCCGCCAGCTCGAGAGAATACTCGCCGCGAGCCAGGGGCGGGCGTTTGTGCTCTTCACGAGCTACGCCCAGATGGAGCTCGTATACAACGCGCTGCGCGGCAGGCTCGGATACCCCGTGCTGCTGCAGGGAACCAGGAGCAGGTCCGGTCTCCTCGATACCTTTCGCACCACGCCGCACGCGGTCCTGTTCGGCACCAGCAGCTTCTGGCAAGGCGTCGACGTGCAGGGCGAAGCGCTGAGCTGCGTCGTCATCGACAAACTCCCGTTCTCTGTGCCGAGTGACCCGGTCGTCGCTGCCAGAATCCGGCACGTCAACGAGACAGGTGGCAACGCCTTCTACGAATACCAGATTCCCGAAGCGATCATCCTCCTCAAGCAGGGATTTGGGCGGCTCATCCGCAGCCGCAGCGATCGCGGCATCCTGGCCCTGCTCGATAAGAGGGTGCTAACGAAACGGTATGGCCGGACCTTCCTGGAAAGCCTCCCCCCAGCCCCGCTGACCCACGATCCGGAAGCGTTGAGCAACTTTTTCCGGAAACAATAATCGTATCCGGATAGAAACGGATGGAAAAAGTAACGTGGGGAGGCAGCCCGTGAAAAGACCGCAACCGCTTGGTTGACAGGTTGTCCAAGGCGGTCATACAATGGGGGCATGCAATTCTAAACCTAGACTTCTCATATGGATACTTTGCAAGGAGGACACATGCATAAGTTATTCATGCGGTTCAGTCTTGCCGTAGCCGCACTCGCGATGGTCGCGGTGCCGCTCATGGCGCAAAACCGCATCATCAAGGGTAAGGTAACCAACGACAAGGACGAGCCCGTGCAGGGCGCCAACATCCTTATCCAGGGGACGGATGTGAAGCGCGAATACACCGTCAAAACCGACAAAAAGGGCGAGTACTTCTACATGGGAATCCCCTTCGGTGAATACCGGGTGATCGCGCGTGCGCAAGGCTATCAGCCCGATTTCGCTCAGGGCGTGCGGCCGAACATATCGCAGGAAACCGACGTCAACTTCAAGCTGAATCCGGGGACGGACCGCAAACTGCCCTTCGAGATGTCGTCCCAGGAACTCGAGAAGCTGAAAGAGGAGGCTGCCAAGGCCCAGAAGCAAAAGCAGGCCTCGGCCGAGGTCAAGGGCTTTTTCGAAGGCGGCCTCGCCCTTGCCTCGCAGGGCAAGTACGCGGAAGCCATCGCGGAGTACAACAAAGCCCTCGAGAAAGACGCCGAACAGCCGTACATTCACGCCAACCTGGCCGACGCCCTGTCGAAGATCGACAAGCTCCCCGAAGCTCTCGCGGAGTACCAGAAGGCGATCGCGATAAAGCCTGACGACGCCGCGATGTACACCAACATGGGCGTGCTGCTGGGCAAGATGGGCAAGACGGCCGAATCGCAGGAGGCCTTCAAGAAGGCAGCGTCGGTGAACCCCGCGGCCGCGGGCCAGAATTTCTATAACCTCGGCGCCACGCTGGTCAACAGCGGCCGCGCCGCCGAGGCTGCCGATGCGTTCAAGCAGGCGATTGCGGCCGACCCCAATTTTGCCGAGGCATACTACCAGCTGGGGCTGTGCCTCTCCGGTTCGCCGGCGAGCATGCCGGAGGCCGTCAAAGCACTGCAGAAGTACATCGAGATCGGGAAGAACGCCGAGCAGATCGAGGTGTCAAAACAGCTGCTGACGGTCTTGCAGAAGAAGTAGGAAGGACTTGCCCCGGGCGCGGATCGCGGAGCAGCGGCGAACCGCGCCCGGCTTTTTTCAGCGTGCGAAGAGGCGCTCGGCGCGGCGACACCCCACGTCCGCGAGGCTCTGCAGCGCGGAAAGCGCGGATTCGGCCACGACCGGGTTGCGGTCGCCCGTCAGCTCGTACATGCGCTCGAGGATCGAGTCCTCGATGTCGTTGGGCCTGTGCCAGAACGCCACGGATAGCTCGGAGAGAGACTGCGCCTGCAGTTCGCCTTCCTGATGCCCGGTCAGCTCAAACAGGGCCTCCAGGGAACGCGTGCCCCCCTGTTGGGCGATGGCGCCAAGCGACTCGATTATCCACTTTCGCATCCGCGCCATCTCGGCCGACTGTTCCGGGGATTTGACCACCGGCAGGAAGAAGTCGACGGCGTCGTCGTCGCCGATCGCGCCGATAGCTTCGATGATGGCGATCTGAAATTCCTCGATCCCGAATCCCTTCACCGCGCGAGACTCCGCGAACGCCTTCTTCAGGGGTTCAAGAAACTCCTTGTCCCCCATGGCACCCATCGCGTAGGCCGCGAACTCTCTTTTTTTTGCGTCTTTGTCGAGCAGGAGTTTGGTCAGAGGACCGTGGAACCGACTGTCGCGGAGAACACCGATACGGGGGATTATCTCGAAGAGATCCTCGATGTCTCCGGACTCCATGATGTGGAGACATTCCTGAATCATCTCTTCTGAAAAGCGAGGGGTCTTCTTGGAAGCCGATTTGCTCAAATCAACAACTCTCGCCTTGGCAAAGGGCCGAAAAGCCCCTCTGCGCCCAAAAACTCATTATATTCCCGGTTGTCCTGATTTCAATATGATTGATAGGAATCCTCTGCAGTTCAGACAGTGCGCAGGCGACTCAAAATCCCTCGGACGCGGACCAACGCTGGCAAAGCTCGACGGGGCACCCTGGATGCCGCGCGGCGGCCGGCGCAAAGCGCCGGGTGGTTCTCCGGGGTGGGCTGGCGGCAAGCGGAGCTCGGAGCGCGGGTCCGGCCTGGCACGAGAGCGTTTGCCGCCAGCCCACCCCGGAGAACCACATCCAGAGCGCCCCGTCGAGCTTTGCACACGGATCAAAGCAAACTTAGGGTTCGCGCAAGAATATTTTCACATTTTGGCGCGAGCACTAAGCTAGAACGTAAATCCGCGAGAATCCGCGTTCCAGGAAGTTTGCAGGATCCGCGCCTTGCAGCGGGGACGCAGGACGAGCATCAGGGCGGTCAGACGGCGCGGCTGCGGGGCTCTGCGAGAAACTTCTGCCTGCACTCGGCGGAGCAGAAATAGAAATGGCCGCCCCCCTGGCTTTGCACCTCGACTGCGAGCCTGGGGTCCATGTACATGCCACAGACCGGGTCCTTGACCATCTGATTGAGCGCAGCCGTTTTCCTGCCGCGGGGCGGTTGCTGCGACCGGCGCGGTTCCCCGACCAGCATGGCGAGGAAGCGCCGCAAGAACCATAGGGCCACGATGATGATCAGAAAGCGCAGGAAGAATCCAGTCATGACGCGGTCCGCCTACCTCATCCCAGACTTCAATTCGCTGATCTTCCGCTCGAGGTCGGCCCGCTGCGGGAAGTTCGGGTTGTCACGCAGCAGTTCTTCCCAAGCGGCGATGGCGCCCGGGAAGTCCTTTTTCCCCAACTGAAGCACCACGCCCTTGTTGAACAGGGCTTGCGCAAATCCAGGGTGTTTTTTCAGGACGACGTCGAAGATTTCGAGCGCCTGGTCGTGCCGTCCCAGATAGTGGTAGCTGGTTCCGAGATCGGTCTGGACGGAGGGGTTGTCGGGCTGCAGCTCCAGGCTTCCCCTGTACGCTTCGGCGGCCTTTTCGTACTGCCCCATGTCGTAGTAGGCGTTCCCGATCTGGGTTTTGTAATCGGGATTCTCCGGGTTCCGGTGGCTGAGTTCCTCGAGCGCAGCGATGCGGGCCGGTCCGTCGATCGGAGGATGGTTCTCCGGCAGGCTGCCGCTCTCGAACGCCGACACGGGTCCTTCCAGGACCGGCGGCAGGTTGCGTTTCGCATACATCGCAAACAGGGCAACTCCGCCGAGAAGAGCCGCAGCCGACCCGAAGATCAGGTTCATGCGCGAACGAATTGCCATAAGGAATGAATCTTACATGACGGCAGTCGCGGGATTCCACCCCATTCCGGGGAGTGCAGGCAGTGACCGGGCCTACGGTCCAACCGATGCGGGCGGATTACCCTCGCTGGCTTTGCTGTCCAGGATCAGGGTTACGGGGCCGTCGTTCAGCAGGGAAACCTGCATCATCGCCTGGAATCGGCCGGACTGTACGCCGGGAACAAGGCGGCGGACGGTGTTCAGGAACTCGGCGTACAAACTTGCGGCCTGCGCAGGGGGGGCCGCGTCGGAGTAGGAGGGGCGCCGGCCCTTGCGGCAGTCTCCGTACAGGGTGAATTGCGACACGAGCAACAGTTCACCCCCGATGTCGAGCAGGCTCAAGTTCAATTTGCCGTCGGCGTCGTCGAAGATCCGAAGCTCGACGATTTTCCTCGCCATCCACTCGAGGTCACGCGGCGTGTCGTCGCGCGAAATCCCCACGAGGGCAAGGACCCCGGTCCCGATGCCGGCGACGCGCGTCCCACCGACCGAGACTTCGGCGCGGGAGACGCGCTGCAGCACAGCTCTCATGGCCCCTCCGATATTCCATCCCGGACCGGGCGTTCAACGGGTGGGGCCAGCGGAGGAGTCTGCGGAGAACTTCTCCCTGAATTGCGCGAGCGAACGGCGCACGCAGTCGGCGTCGCCCGGCTTTTTCTCCTTGTCGACCAGCGCGAGCGGCGACGACATGCCGAACACCGGGAAGAAGCCGCGTTTCGAGATGATCTCGCGGTATTGCGGACCGGTCTCGTAGTCGACCGCTCCCGTCGGCATGATTATCCTGCCCTTGTGCCGTGTCGCGTACGAACGGGGCGAGCAGGTCGCCGAGCCCCTTGGGGCCGTGGGACCTGGCCGGGAAGACCTTGACAGCGTCGGGTTCCAGGCCGTCCTCGCGCTCGATGAAGTACTGCAGCTCGGTCGGGGTGAAAACCGCCGGGGCCGAAAAGACCCCGTGGTCGCGGCAGATGCGGACGAAATCCGACCCTGCGCCATAGCCGCCCATCACGTTGGCGGGGGCGACGATCATGTCGAACCCCATGTCCAGTGCCGACCGCAGTTCCTTCGGGTTGATGACCGAACCGACCCCGAGGACGAACGGCCTGTCCGGGGCGGCGGCCGCCCGCGATGCGCCTGAGCTCGGACATGCCCTCCCGCAGTATGGCTTCGTCGATCCGGAAGGTGACCTCCGCCACCAGCCCGGCGGCGTAGACCTCCTGCATCGTGACGATCATGTCGTCGGGTTTCTTGATATGGTCCTTGTTCATGACTACAACGATGCCCGAACCGCGCAGCGCCTTGCTCCACCCGCGACCGGTCACGCTTGTACTCTGCCAAGCCACACCTCCTCTTTCATGCGGATGCCGTTCAACGCAGGGCGACACCCCGCCGCCGGCGGCAGCCCGCTTGACTTCCTTTTCCACGTCCTTCTGGGTCACCATCGTCGTGTCGCCCGGCGTCTCCTGCACCAGGATGCCGTGCGCCGCCCCCCACTGGACGGCGGTGTTGACGTCGTGTCCCCGCAGCAGCGCGGCGGCGACCCCGGAAACGAACGAGTCTCCCCCTCCGGTCCTGTCCGCGATCTCGATGTTTTCGCGCGCGGGCGCCGTGAACAGGGCGTCGGCGCCGCGTGTCGTAGAGCACGGCCCCCCAGTGGATGCGGTCGGCCGTCAGCGCCCCCCTCAGCTGGGTGCCGATCAGCTTCAGGTTCGGGTAGTCGGAGGCGACGCGCCGCAGCAGCCGGGCATAGGTGTCGAGCCAGATCTCGAACGGCGCATCCTTGGGGACCTTGTCGCTGACGTACCCGAGCGAATCGTCGAAGTCGCTCTGGTTGCCGACCAGGAAATCGACGTGCGGGATCATCGCCCGGTTGATCTCCCGGGCGCGCTCCTTGTTCGGCTCTACCTTCGAGCGGTAGTTCAGGTCGTACGACCGGAAGGTGCCGTGTCTGCCCGCGGCCTGAACCGCCTCGAGCGCCAGCCGGCTGCTCGTCGGGGAGATCAGGTTGTAGATCCCGCCCGTGTGGAACCAGCGCACGCCGACCCCGAAAAGCTCGTCCCAGTCCACGTCCCCGGGGGCGAGTTCGCGGATCGGTGTGTGAGCCCGATAGTACTCCGTCACCGAGGGGAGGAGCCCTTTGCCCGCCCAGGTGAAGTTGATGCCGTTGTGCAGCGTCCCCTTCTGATCGGTGGCGAACCGCCCTTTCCCGTTAGTGTCGAACCAGATGATGCGGGAAACGTCGACCCCGGCCTCGCGCAGCTGATTCTCGATGTTCCGCCCGATGCCGTCGTCGACCAGGGCGGTTACGACCGCAGTCCTCAAGCCGAAACAGGCGGCTAACCCTTCGGCCACGTTCGTTTCGCCGCCGCCGTGCCAGATCCGGGCGTTGCGCGCCCGGGGCGTGGGAACGTCACCGGGATCTATCCGCAGCATTACTTCCCCTAACGCGACCCCGTCGTAGCGTGCTGCTTCGGCGGGCTTGAGACCCTGTAGCGCCATGGCTGCCTCCGTAGGAGTCCCAATTCTGTTGCGGATGCCCCGGAGACGTCAACAGAAACCAAAGCGCCCCGCAAAACAAGTGGGTCCGGGCTTCAGCCCGGACGTCTTTTGATCTGATCTGGCGACGGGTGCACGTTATAGCGACCGCAAACTGCGTCCCTGCTGAAGCCCGGACCCACTTGTATCTTGTTTGGCTCGGGCAGATCAACCGCGCTGCGCGTTGACAGGCCGGCGCGGGACAAGGTATATTCTCCGGTCTAACCATGGCTGAGAACTCATCGAACCGGAACGCTATCCCACGCCGATCGCCCGGGCGGCACTGCAGCGTCCTGCCTCCCTCCAGCCGGAAGATGCGGGGGGGGGCAGCCAGGTGAATCCCGATCTTCGAAACCTGATCGCCCTGCAGGACACCGAACAGAAGATCGCCGGATTACAGAAAGAAATCTCCGAAATTCCCAGCCGGGTGCAAGCCCTCGACGCGGAACTCCAGCAGCTCAACCACGCGCACGAGGTGCGCTTGGCGCGCGGTGTCGAGCTGGGTAAGCGGCGCCGCGAGCTCGAGGGAGATGTGGACCTCCTGCGCACCAGGCTTGCGAAGCTCAAAGACCAGCTCATGTCGGTGAAGACCAACCGGGAATACACCGCGATGCTGCACGAAATCCAGGCGGCCGAATCCCAGATCCGCTCCGAGGAGGACAAGGTCCTGGACATCATGGAGGAAATGGAGTCGATGGAGGGCCACCTCAAGGGGGCCGAGCAGGACCTGAAACTCCACACCGTGCAGATCCAGGAACAGATCAGGAAATGCCAGGCGTCGATCCCCGGGCTTGCAGCCGAGCTGAGCCGCCTGCAATCCGAGAAGGCGTCGGCCGAGGCCGTCATCGAGACCGAACTGCTCTCGCGCTATCGCCGCATCGCCGAAGCGCGGCGCGGGATCGCGCTGGCGGAGGCAAAGGACGAACTCTGCTCCGCCTGCCACGTCCGCATCCGGCCCCAGGTTTACGCTGAGTTGTTCCGGAACGAAGTCCTTTACGCCTGCGACAGTTGTTCACGAATCCTCTTCCTCCGCGATGCCCTGTAGCCCATGCTCGACCTCGTCGCCCTCGGTGATTGTCCCGTGGAGCTGTGGTGCCGCGACAGGTTCACCGCCGACACGCAGTTCCGTTCCCGCGTGGGCGGCGATGCCTTCCTCCTGGCCCGCTCGGCGGTGCAGCTTGGCCTCAAGGCGGGACTGGTGAGCAGGCTGGGCGACGACCTGTTCGAGACGTTCATTCGCGACGCGCTGCTGACCGCGGGGATCGACACGAGCCGGTGCCTGACGGTCTCAGGCATCAACGGTGTCATCTTCAGCCACGGCGACCGGGCCGGCCTGAGGCGCTCCTTCCGCCGCACCGGTTCGGCGGCGGCGGTGTTCGACCTGCTCGATCCCGATCTCGGCTACATCGCGGGGAGCCGCTGGCTTTATTCGTGTGGCGAGTTTCAGGCCCTCTCCGTCGCGGCGCAGGACGCCGTGTTCGGCGCCTTCAAGGCCGCGGCCGCCTCCGGGGTCCGTACGGCCTTCGGCGCTAACCTCGATCCCCGGTTGACGACCCCGACCGCGGCGCGCGCGGCCCTGCTGGAGATCGCGCCCATGGTCGACCTGATGTTCGTTCACCCGGCTCAAGCCGCCCCCTGGCTCGGCACTGCCGAACCCGCCCGTGTCGCCGGTTGGGTGCTCGAGCAGGGAACGCGCCTGGCCGTGGTGCGCGGCGACGGGCGCATCAACGCACTCGCCGCCTCGACCCTCGCCGAGTCTTTCCCCGGCGACGGCCTCCCGAACCCTCGCAACCCACTTTCGGACGCAGACCTCGACGCGGGGTTCCTGGCGGACCTGGTCGCCGGGCTCGACCCGGTTTCGGCGGCCCGGCGAGCCGTGCGGAGGGGCTCAACCGCAGCCGCCGCGCCCGAAGCGCCGCCGGGCGCGGCTAATCCGAATGCCTCGGCCGAATTTCTCGTCTATATCGACGGGGGCTCGCGCGGCAATCCGGGTGCAGCCGGCGCCGGCGTCTACTTCGAACTCGACGGCAAGCCCTGGCGCGGCCTCTACGAGTACCTGGGGATCCGCACCAACAACTTCGCCGAGTACTCCGCGCTGCTGCGCGCGCTGCGCTATGCCCTGGAACACGGACTGCGCCGGCTCTCGGTCTGCTCGGATTCCGAACTCCTCGTCAAGCAGCTCAAAGGGATTTACCGGGTGAAGAACCCCGCACTCCAGAAACTCCACGCGGAGGCCGAGCAGCTCATCCGGCAGTTAGAGCGCTTCTCCATCCGGCACGTGCCGCGGGAGCAGAACGAAAGGGCCGACGCCCTGGCCAACAAGGCACAAGACGAGCGGGGCAGCGGCGAAGAGAGCTATGATGGGTGATAGGTTCCGGGGTGTCGGCAAGCAGGACCTTCGGCGCCCAGGTTCTCCAGCACCCAGCACCCAGCACCCAACTTGAGGGTCCTGATCAGGATCTGGTACGCTAAGAACATGCTACGGAATTTGTCGCTGAGCCTTCTGCTCGCCGGGCTGCTGTGCGCAACGGTCCAAGCCCAGAGCGTCACCGTCGTCTCGATAACCTTTGAAGGGAACAGGGCGATCGACGCCGCGCGGCTGAAATCGTATTTGCGGTTCTGCAGGGAGGGAGGGCTCTTCCAGCCCGCTGCGCTCGAGGAAGATATCCGCCGGCTCGGAACCTATTACGAGGACATGGGATTCCTCCACGCCAAGGTGGGGCCTGCCTCGGTCCGGACGGAAACCATCACCGGCAGGCAGGGTGCCGCGATCCGGATCCCCATTGCGGAAGGGCCGCAGTTTGTCCTCGGCGAGGTCTCGATCCGAAACGCGAAGATGCTCAAGCCCCCGACGCTGCTCCAGATGTCGCCTCTGCGGGCAGGGCAACCTTACAGCCGCGGCAAGATGGCCGAGTGGAGGGACAAGATCGTCGAGAGCTACCAGTCGATGGGCTACATCAGGTTCAAGGCCGAGCTGCGCGAGGACGTGCGCGAAGTCCGTCGGGTGGTCGACTGTGTCCTGGAGTGCACCGAGGGAGGGGCCTACCGGGTGAGGAGCATCGCGGTTGAAGGGGAACCTTCGATCGACCGGGCCGATTTCAAGCGACACCTCCTCGTGGGCGAGGGGGGCGTGTACAACCCGGAGATGCTGGTCCTGAGCCTGCATTTCATTAACCAGATGGGGGTGTTCAACCCGATCTCGCAGTCCGACGTCGACGTGCGCATCGACGACGCCGCGCGTGCGGTGGACCTGCTGTTCCGGGTCGTGCCGCTCAAGAAACTGGCTCCGAGCATGTGACGCGGTAGTCGGGCGCCGCCAGGCGTGCTCCCTGATAATGAAAGGTTGCATGTTCTCGAGGACTTTCGCAGCGGCATGTGGCGTCGGTCTGTGGCTGATGGCTACAGCCCCGGCCGCAGGTGTCCGGGCGCAGGAACCGGCGACCACGATCCGCACCGAAGTGGCCCTCGTCAATGTCGTTTTTTCCGCCGTCGACCGCAACAACCGCCGCGTCACCGGCCTGACCAGGGACGATTTCATCGTACTCGAAGACAGGCAACCGCAGCAGGTCGAGTACTTCAGCGACCTGGGCGAGGGAAGCCCGGTGCCCCTCACGATCGCCCTGCTGCTCGATACGAGCGGCAGCGTCAAAACTAAGCTCGAATACGAGAAAGACACCGCCGCGGAATTCTTCAGGACGATCCTCCGCAAGAGCAAGGATCTGGCGCTGATCATCCAGTTCGACTCCGATGTCAACCTCGTGCAGGATTTCACGGACGACGCCGACCGCCTCATTGGCGCCATGGATTTGCTCGAGGCGGGCAACAGCACGTCGCTGTACGACGCGATCTACCTGGCCGTCGACGAAAAACTCAAGACCGAGACCGGCCGCAAAATCATCATCGTCATCACCGACGGCGAAGACACCTCGAGCAAACTGCGCAAGGAAGAGGCGATTGAAGTTGCCCAGAAGAATGATGTCCTGATCTACGGGATTGGGGTGCGCGGTGACCTGGGGACCAACTTCGGGGTGCTGAAGAAGTTTTCCGAGGAGACCGGCGGGAGCTTCTTCTCGCCGCGCGCCCGCTTCGCGGAAATCCAGTCCGCGTTCAAGGCGATCGGGGCGGACATCCAGGGCCAGTACAGCCTGGCTTACCGTTCAACCAACACGAAGCGGGACGGTTCTTTTCGGGCCATCGAGATCCGATGCAAGCAGGGGGGGGTACGGGTGCGCGCCCGGAAGGGCTACTACGCGCCCAGAGAATCCCCTCGGAGCCACTAGGCGTTCGACATCACCTTGTCTATCCTGTACGGGCGATAGACGAAAAACTCCGCATCACGGTCTCGCGAAATGTGATAGATCGCGTCCTTGCACGTTTCGCACGCGTCGATGTGCTCGAGCAACTCCAGTTTTTTGTCCAGATCCAACCGACCATCCAGGTATTGCACCAGGTTCTCAAAACTGCATGCGGTCATTGCGCACCCCCGAGTTTCTAGTCAGTTAATCGGAACTCCGGGTGGAAATCTTGAGAAAACTTTTTCGAACAACCGTGCGTCTTAGTCAGTATAAGAAGCCGGAAGGCAACAACGGATCGAGGGGAGTCGGACATGCAAGGCGCGAGTTTCGACATGGAAAGGTCACGCGAATTGTTGCGTGAGACGATCGTGGATGTGCTGAGGTCATGGCCGGACGTCGAGCGCCGCGTGTTCGTGCGGTCTCACTACCGGGGCGAATCACCCGAGGCGATCGCCATCTCGCTCGGTTTGAGGCCCGCCGATGTGCGCCCCATCCTCGAGCATTGCGAAAGGCAGCTCCGGGCCGCCTTGAAAACCTTCCGTGACGGCGGTGCAGAGGGACCGTCCGCTCCTCTACAGCCGCCGCCCAGCTTCGCTTCCAGCGGCTGTGTCCAGTAGGGGGTGCGGCGATTCGATCTCCAGGCACCGGGCCGAGTTCGAACCCACCAGGCCGGCGCCATCACAAACCAGCTCACGGGTTATCGGATTCCGTGTACTTCCGTGGCGAGTCTCAGCTTGTGTGCCCCTAAGGGCTCGCGCAAGAATAATTTCACATTTTGCTGACGGCTCCCGAGCCAACAGATCCTACAGCAAGCAACGATAGGAGATTGCTGTTAACTGAGCCGTCAGCCCTCCGGGGCGCGGCGGCGGGCGGGCATCTGCGGCGTTGCCGCTCCTCGACGATGTCACCACATCGCCTGCGTCGCGGCGCCTTGCATCTGCCTGCCCGGCGCTCGCGCAAAATGTGAACTTATTCTTGCGCGAACACTCAAATACAACTGCAACAACATGTCACGGAAAGCACCGAAAACACGGCATTTCAAGCGTAGTTTTCCGTGTGCTTCCGTGTTTCTCCGTGGCAATCTTTTCTGTTTTCTCCGTTCCCTGCATCGCGATGCGCACAAAGCCCGGGTTCGACCGGCGCACTTCAAACCGTGTCCAATTTGTTTCAGATTTTCCCTGCCTGGTCGATATGTACTCGTGGGCCCGGGCGCTTCGCCTTCCCCAGGACCAGGAATGTGAGACATGAACAACGGCTCTCACCAGGGCGCTGTCGATATCGTCGTGCCCGTTCGCAACAACTACCACCGCACGCGCACGCTGCTCGAGGGGATCTACCGTTATTCCGATCTGCCGTTCCATCTTTACGTCGTCGACAACGCCTCGACGGACGAAACGGCCGATCTGGCGAAGATTTACACTCGCGACATCACGGTCGTCAGGAACCGCGAGAACCGGGGCTGGCAGGACGGCCTGAACCAGGGAATCGGGCTCGGCCACAACCCGACGGTGGTGTGCCTGAGAAGCGACGTCGAGGTTTCGCAGGGATGGCTTGGCAACCTGGTTGCCTTCCTCCAGAGCCACCCGCGCATCGGGGCGGTCGGGCCGCTGAGTTCCAACCCCGAACACTGGCAGTGCGTCGACCGGGTTCGGACGGACCTGGTGCCTGAAATCCCGTCGTTCCTCACCGGCGACCTGCACGAGCGCAACCACATTCTCGCCCACCACTTCCACCGCGCCGGCATCCTCGTGGAAGGGATGCTTGCTTCGTTCTGCATGGCACTGCAGCGTCGTGGAATCCGGGCAGCCGGTTTCCTTGACGAAAGCTCCGAGGGAAGCGACGATTATTGCAGGCGCCTGCGCAAAGCGGGCTACGTGCTCGGCTTGTCGCTGGACACCTACGTGATTCACCACGGCGCCGACTCCGTCGTCAGGGACGTTCGGACACTGGCGGGAGTCTGCGAGGTGAGGCGACCCGCCCCGCCCCGCGCCAGGGAAAAGCACACCCAGTACTGCTGAGGGTGGGTTGCGTCGGATCGACACCGGCCCGGCCTAATCCTTCCCTATAGTTTTACTAATCCTTTACAGAACCGGATACCGCTGCGGGCCATAATTCGGACTGGGTCAAGGGTTCGAAAGGGAGAGGGTCCATGTCTATCCGCAGCACCAGGGTTCCCCTGGACTTCTTCAACGTCATTTTCATCGGCACGGTGCATCTGGCCGCCATCCTCGGCATCTTCACGTTTACCTGGGGCGCTCTCGGCGTCGGCGTCGCGCTCTGGTGGATCACCGGCAGTCTGGGGATCGGTCTCGGCTTTCACCGGATGCTGACGCATCAGGGGTTTCGTTCGCCCCGCTGGGTCGAGAGGTTTTTGGTCGTGTGCGGCACCCTGGCGGTGCAGGGCGGCCCAATCGCCTGGGTGGCAGGGCACCGGCTGCACCACGCCCACTCCGACCGCGAGCGTGACCCGCACAACTCCCGCAAGGGGTTCTGGTGGGCTCACGTCGGCTGGATCATGTACCGCGATCCGCAGATGGGGACCTTTGCCAACTACAGCAAGTACGCCAAGGACCTGGTGGCCGACCCGTTCGTCCTTTTCCTGGATCGGTGGTACGTCGTGTTGCAGGCGGCGCTCGGCCTGGCTCTGCTCGCCTGGGGCGGCTGGAGTTTCGTGATCTGGGGGATTTTCGTCCGCCTGGTTTTCGGCTGGCACAGCACCTGGCTCGTCAACTCGGCCGCGCACAAGTTCGGCTACCAGACCTACGACTCGCGCGACGAGTCACGCAACTGCTGGTGGGTGGCGCTGTTGACTTTCGGGGAGGGGTGGCACAACAATCACCACGCTTTTCCGCGCTCGGCGCGCCATGGCTTGAGATGGTGGGAGTTCGACCAGAACTACCTCACGCTAGCGGGACTGAAAAGGCTGGGGTTGGCCTGGGACGTACGCGTGTCCGATCATCTGAGGCTTTCCCGCGGGCACCGCCAGGCGGCCTGATCGGCGTAGACGCCCTATGGGACGTACATGTAGCCGCGCCCGCGCACGCTCACGAAATGGCGCGGCTGGTCGGGTTCCTCTTCGAAGTACCTGCGCAGCCTGAGGATGAAGTTGTCGACCGTGCGGGTTTCCACCTCGGAACTGTAACCCCAGACCTTTTCCAGCAGCTCGGCGCGCGACAGGACCCGGTTGGGCGCGGCGGTCAGCACCTCCAGCAGGTTCGCCTCCAGGGCGGTCAACTGAAGATCGCCTCGCGGGCCCGAACCAGTCAGCCTCTCCAGGTCGACACGGTAGCCGGCTACCTCCAGTTCCCGGGACCGGCGGTTCCTGCCCGACGTACCACATGGTGCGCTGCAACATGCGACGTATGCGCAGCAACAACTCGGGGAGGTGGAAGGGCTTGATCATGTAGTCATCCGCGCCGATGGAAAGCCCCAGCACGCGGTCCCGCTCGGTCGATCGCGCGGTGAGCATCAGGATCGGGAGCCTCTGGTCCCTCTGGCGGATCTGCCGCGCGACCTCGAGGCCGTCCATCTCCTCGATCATGAGGTCCAGCAGCACCAGGTCGAAACGCTCGCTGGCGAGGAGGCCCAGGGCTTCGCGGCCGCTCGGGGTCGAGCGCACCTGGTAGCCCTCGTGCTCCAGGTTGAACTGGAGCGGCCGGGCGAGGTGGGCCTCGTCCTCGACGAGCAGGATCCTGGGGTCTTGCTTTGCCGCTTCGCCCATCACGCCTGGGCCTCCGTCTGCTTGTGCGCGCGGCCGCCCTTCGGGCCGCTCCAGTACCGTGTCAGGCGCGGCATGCGCACGCTGAATGTCGAGCCGCGGCCCGGGCCCGGGCTGACGGCCCAGACCTTGCCGCCGTGGTCCTTGACGATGTTGCGCACGATGTAGAGACCGAGGCCTGTCCCGCGCGCGTGCGCGCGATAGTTCTGCTCGCCGCGCCAGAACATCTTGAACACGTTCTTGAGGTCCTTGCGCCTGATCCCTTCGCCGTTGTCGATCACGTCGAGGCGGCAGCTCCGAAGGTCCCGGTGCAGCCTGACCTTGATCGGAGAACCGCGGGGGGAGTAGCGCGCCGCGTTTTCGATGAGGTTCGACAGCACTACGTGCATGGCGGCCGTGTCCACCGCGACCCGCGCGTCGCCTCCCTTGGGATCGAACGTCACGACGTGGCCGTCCTTCTCGAACAGGTGGCGGTCCTGGTCGATGACGTCCTCCACGAAGCGCCGCATGCTGACCGGCTTGGGGCTGTAGCGGCTGCTCCTTCTCTCTATCCGGGCCGCCCCAAGGATGCGGTTGATCAGGAGCGTCAGCCGCTCCGTGTCGTCGAGCATCATGCCCAGGAACTCCCGCTTCCTCTCCTCGGGTAGCTCGCGCATGGCCATGGTCTCCAAGGCCAGCTGTATCGAGGCTACCGGCGATTTGAGCTCGTGGGTCACGTTGGAAACGAACGTTCGCTGCATCTTGTTCAGGTGGTGCTGCTTGCTCCAGTAGATGAAGATCATGGTGGCGCCGGCGAGGATCAAGGCCAACAACAGCCCGCCTTCCAGCAGCGGCAACCAGCCGGTCTCGACCTCGGCCTGCGTGCGCAAGCGCTCGGCCATCTCGCGCAGCTGGGCGTGCTTCTCCAGGTACCAGCGAATCCAGACGACGATCAGCAGGATCCAGAGCACCTGTATGAAGAGGAAGACCGTCACGGGGTGATAGAGCCACCTGGTGTTGAACCGGAACGGCTTTTTCATCGGTCCATTCTAACCCCGCGGGAGCAAACTTCCCGCCGCCGATCAGGCAGGCTCCGCCTGGTGCAGCAGCCGGAGAATCTCGTCGCCGAACTCGCGCACGCGCCAGCGGCGCATACCCTCGACGGCTTCGAGCGCCACCAGATCGGCAGGAGGAAAGGACGCCAACGATTCGAGGAGATTGCCGGGGAATATGACCCCGACCGGGAGCTGTAATTGGAGGGCCTTGTTCGTCCTCCAGAGCCTAAGCGCCTCGAGCCTCTGCCGCGTTTCACGCGACGGGGCTCTCCAGAGCTTCGGCGCCTGCGGCATGACCGCATCGGATTCCTCCGCCCGCGCCCGTTCTATGGTCCTGAAGATCTCGCCGGCGTACTTGCGGGCGACGCGGTACGAAACTCCCGGCCGATGAAACATGTCGCGGGGAGAACGGGGCGGCTGGCGGCTCAGGTCGATCAGGACAGGAGTGTTCAGGACCTTGAAGGCGGGAACGTCCATCTCACGCGCGTACCGGTCGCGCAAGACGTAGAGCGCCCGCAGCACCCCAAGTTCCTGGAGCGACAGGTCACGGCTCCCTTTGATCCTGCGGTAACCTTCGGGGTCGAACTCCCGCTCCTGCAGGGCGGCCATCGCCTCTGTCTCGAATTCCTCCTGAGCCCACGAGAGGCGGTTCTTCTCGCGGAGCTGCTGTTCCAGCACATCCCGAAGATGCAACAGGTGGTGCGTGTCCATCGCCGCGTATTCGAGCTGCTCCGACGCCAGGGGACGGCGCGACCAGTCATCGCGCTGACGTCGCTTGGAATGGTTTATGCCGAGCAGTTTGTCCATCAGCGCGCTCAGGCCGAGCAGTTCATAACCGACCAGCTGGGCGGCCGCATGCGTGTCGAAGATCTTCGCAAAGGTGAACCCGTAATCCCGACGCAGGCAATGAATGTCATAGGTCGCCGCGTGGAAGACCTTCTCCACCCCCAGGTCCGACATCAGAGGGCCGAGGGGATCCAGGTCCCGGATCACCAGCGGGTCCAGCACGAATGTTTCCCTGTCCGTCGAGATCTGGACGAGGCAGACCTTTTCAAAGTAGTGGTACAGGCTGTCCGCCTCGATGTCGATGGCCAGGCGGCCCGCAGGCCGGAGGCTTTCCATCATCGCCTGGAAGGTGTCCGCCGTGGCAACCCAGGTGTAGGGAGGGGCAGTCTCTTCGTTCCGGCCGGGTTCGGTGGCGCTAGAATTCATATACAAATCAGAGGTTAACAGAGAAAAAATACATTATACAACCCCAACCGGAAAACACTCCGTCCGTGCGACAACTCACGCCGCTTTCTCTTCCGGCACGTTCAGGGTCTTCTCAGACCGTACTTGTGGATCTTGTTGTAGAGGGTGACCCGGTCGATCTCGAGCACCTCTGCGGAACGCGATATGTTCCAGTTGTTCAGGGCCAGGACGCTCGTGATGTGACTCTTCTCCACGGCGGCGAGCGAACCAGATTGCGGCACGTCGACGCGCTGGGACAGGCCGAAAGGGAGATCTTCCGGGCGAATCGCCGGTGGCTTTCCCACCACCATCGCGCGTTCGATGGCGTTTTCCAGCTCCCGCACATTGCCCGGCCAGTCGTACCGTACCAGGGCTTCCATGGCGCCGTGGGTAATCGAGTCAATCGGCTTGGCCATCTCGCCAGCGTACTTCCTGAGGAAGTAGTCGGCAAGCAGGGGGATGTCGGACTTGCGCTCGCACAGCGGCGGCAGTTCCACCGTGAATACGTTCAGCCTGTAGTAGAGGTCTTCCCGGAAGCTTCCTTCCTTGATCGCTTTTTCGAGGTCCTGGTTTGTCGCGCAGATGATCCTGAAGTCAACCTCGACGGTCCCGTTTCCGCCGACGCGTCTGGACTGCTTGGATTCGATGACCCGCAGCAGATCCATCTGCGTCTTCATGTCGATATGGCCGATTTCGTCCAGGAACAGCGTCCCCTGATCGGCAAGCTCCAGCTTCCCATTGCGCCTTTGTCCTCCTTCCGCCTCGCTGCCAAACAGTTCGCTTTCGACCACGAGCTCGGGCAGCGCCCCGCAGCTGACGGTGACGAACGGAAAGTTGCGCCGACTGCTGCCGTCGTGAATGGCCCCGGCGATGAGCCCCTTGCCCGTCCCGCTCTCGCCCCGGATCATGACGGTCGTGTCGGTCCGCGCCACCGTCTCGATCAGCTCGAAGACTCTCCGGATGGCGGGAGACTCGCCGACAATTTCCCTTCGTCCCGGGAACTGTGCGAGCTGTTCTTTCAACCTGAGGTTCTCGTTGACCAGTGCCCGCTGCCGGACCGCCTTGTCGATCAGGTGCGACAGGTAGTCGGGATCCACCGGTTTGGTTACGTAATCGAACGCGCCCATCTTGAGTGCCTGAACGGCCGTATCGACCGAGGCGTGCGCTGTGATGAAGATGATCGTGGGGGGCGGGTCGATTCCCCTGATGCGCTGCTGGAGCTCCATCCCGTCCATGTCCGGCATTTTGATGTCGAGCAGGATGATGTCCCAACGCTCGGCCCGCACCAGCCGCATCGCCTCGGCCCCGTTCTCCGCCGTCCCCACCCGGTAGCCGTCTTCAATGAACCACTTGGCGAGCGATTCCCGGACGATCTTTTCATCGTCGACAACCAGGATCGAAGCGCGGGTTTTCATACACGGCCCTCAGATGCGGGGTTCGCGCCCCCGGTGTGCCGCACGGCGGCCCCGGGGAACCTCAGGGTGAACGCCGTTCCCTCGCCCGGCTGAGATTCGACCGAGATGCTCCCGCCGTGCCGTTCCATGATCCCGAATACGACCGAGAGCCCCAGGCCCACGCCCTTACCCTCTTTTTTGGTGGTGAAAAACGGCTCGAAAACATGCTCCAGATCCCCTTGCGCGATGCCCACGCCTGTGTCCGACACCCTGATCTCGAGGTCGCCGGCCGCCGGGCGCGTGATCTGCAGGCGCAGGGTGCCGCCATTAGGCATCGCCTCCACCGCGTTTACGAACAGCGCCACGAGCGCCTGCTGGATCTGGTTCTCGCAGCACATCAGAGTGATATCCTGCGCGCTCGGCGATCAGCTCGAATCTGACATTCGAAATCCTGAAGTGGTGCTGCATCAGGGACACAACCCGCCGCACGACCGATTCAATCGGCACCGGTCCCATTTCACCTACCTGTTTCCTGGAGAAAAGCAGCAGGTTCCTGACGATGTTTCCGCAGCGTTGGACTTCGTGGATGACCAGGTCGAGCTCCTCGATCGTCTGTTTGACCGCGTCCGGAGGGTTCTCGCAACGGCGCAGCCGCTTTGCCATCACCTTGCCGTAGGTCAGGATCCCCTCCAGGGGGTTGTTCAACTCGTGCGCCACCGTGGCCGAAAGTTTTCCCAGCGAGGCCATTTTCTCGACCTGCAAGATCTGCAGGTGCGCCCGTTTCAACTCGAGGGTCTTCTCCTCCACGCGTCTCTCGAGCGTTTCCGACCAGTGCCGGTTTTCCGCTTCGACCCTTTCGAGATTCCGGGTCATCTCATTAAACGATCCCGCCAGCTGCCCCAGATCGTCCCGGGCAGAAATCGATATGCGGTGCTCGAGGTTCCCCGATGAGACCTGCCTGGTACCCTCTATCAGGATCTTGACGGGGCGGTGGACGGCGAAAAAGAGGAACAACCCGGAGCCGATGGCGACCGTGACCGCCATGACCGCTCCGTACAGGATCAGTCTTCGCCGCGCGGCGGCAATACCGGCGTCCACTTGTTCCAGCGACATTCTCACATCCAGAACGCCCAGCACCGTAGTGCCCCCCGGATGCGCGTGGCAGGACGCCTCGGAACACGACCGCTCGTTGCGGATCGGGTTGATCAGCCCGACGACGCGCGTCTGCCTGGGCGTGGTATAGATGCGGGAACGACTCCCGGCCGGCAGGGAGCGGAGCGGTTCGGCACTGTTGTGGCAGGCGTAACACGCCTCGGCATGCATGTCCACCACAGTGCCTCCCTCCCCCTTGGCAGTGGAGAACATGATCTCTCCGCGCTTGTTGTAAATGCGGATCCCTTCTACCCCGGGCTCCCGGGCGATCGTGCTGATGATCTGGTAGACGTCGCCGCGCCGATTCAGCAGCATGCTGTAACGTGTTGAATTTCTTATCACATCGCTGAAGCGCGCGGCGCTGTCCAGCACGTGGACCATCATCTGGCCGGTGTGCAGCCGGATGGCAAAGTAGGAGTAAAGGCCGAATAACGTGAACAGGAGCACACAGGATCCGGCAAGCACACGGAAGGTAAGGGTATGCCAGACTCTCATTGCGCGCCTGTACGTCACCGTGCCCGAGTAACGGGATGTTATCACGAATTGGTACGGGGCGATAGGCTCTGATTTTACGAGATTTGCGGAGGTTTTGAACTCAGAAGTCAGTTGCCTGCATGCACCCGAGCCCGGTGACGCGGATTCCGGCGCCGCAGCGCCGGTCCCAGTTACTCTGCCGACTTGCCGGAGATGAACGCCTGGCGGTCATGACCCCGGGCCGGGAAGCCTGGGGCTGCCGGGGTCTTTTCGGCGGCATTCGCGCCACCGACGCCCAGCCCGGCTGTAGAATATTTCATCGGCGAATGTCGTATTTTTCCGAATCAGTTCCCGGAGAAGACGCGATCGTTATTTCGTAGGCGGATCCGCCCGGATCGCAACCAACGGCATTGGCCGCGGAGGCTCGCGTAAGATCACGGATTGCCGGACGCGGCCGATCCGTGAATCCATTAGGGTCTGTCACAGAATAACAGGCCCACTTTGGCGCGAGCGCCGGGCGGGCAGATGCAAGGCGCCGCGACGCAGGCGATGTGGGGACATCGTCGAGGAGCGGCAACGCCGCAAGTGCCCGCCCGCCGCCGCGCCCCGGCGGGCTGCGGCCCTGAGGGCCTGCAGCAAAGTGGACCTGTTATTCTGTGACAGACCCTTAGATCCGAATCCTCAGATGCGGATGAGCATGTTGTCGGAGGCGAGCTCGATGTCGATCTCGCCGCGTCGGGACAGCACTTCGGCTCCAAGGTGGGTGAGAACCAGCCGGTCGGTGCCGAACCGGTTGCGGTTTCGGGCGATCTGCGGGTAATCGAGGTGGGTGGCGATGTGGGTTTCGAAAAAAGTGCATTCGCAGACAAACAAGTCGGTTCCCTGCGCGTGCTTTACGAGGTCCTCGGACCAGCCCGTGTCGCCGGAATAGAGGATTCTCCTCCCCCCGACCGTCACGTCGAGCGCGAGCGAAACGTCGGAAGTCTGGTGCGGCACCCGGAACGGGTGAATCTGAACGGACCCAATCCGGAGCTCTTCCCCGGGGAACATCTCGGTGAACTCGAGCGGAAAGGGAAGCGGCTCTGCGGCGGCGTCCCGGTACATGGCCCGGAACAGCGCGTCGACCCGTTCCTGGATTCCGGGGGGGCCGGCGACGACAAGAGGGCGGGTGCGGGCCGCCACGTATACTGAATCCAGCAGCAAGAAAGGCAAACCGGCGAAATGGTCACCGTGCATGTGACTGATGAGTACGGTATCGATGGAGCCGGTAGAGAGGCCGGAGCGCTTGAGGGCGGCAAGCACCGTAGCCCCGCAATCCATCAGGAAGGTGGATGCGCCCTCCTCGACGAGGTAGCTTGCCTGTTGCGCGCCGGAGGCGCAGAAGGCGTCGCCCGTGCCGAGGAACCGGATCTGCAAGCCGCTCATCCGGTGAGTATAGCATCCCTCCGGCAATGACGCCGTTCGCCGGGTTGCTGGCGTCCGGAGTCCGGGACGGTGGTAGAATTGCGTCCGGTACGGCACGATGGACACGACGCAGAAATTGAAGAAGAAGTTGCTTCGGGCCGTGGGCCGCGCCATCGCGGACTTCGGGATGATCCGGGAGGGCGACCGGATCATGGCGTGTCTCAGCGGCGGCAAGGACAGCCATACCCTTCTCGACCTGCTCCGCGACCTGCAACTGCGGGCTCCGGTGCGGTTCGACCTGCTCGCCGTCAATCTCGATCAGAAACAGCCCGGATTCCCGGCCGAGGTCCTGCCTCGCTACCTTGTCGACATTGGCGTGCCTTTCCGGATCGTGCAGAAAGACACCTATGCCTTAGTCAAGGCCAAGGTGCCCGAAGGCGAGACGACCTGCGCACTCTGCTCGAGGTTGCGTCGGGGAATTCTCTACAACACGGCCGTCCGGGAAAGGTGCAACAAGATCGCCCTTGGCCACCATGCCGACGACATTATCCAGACGCTGCTGCTGAACATGTTTTTCAACGGCTCGCTCAAGGCGATGCCGCCGGTCCTGCGCAGCGACGACGGCCGGAACACCGTCATCCGCCCGCTGGCCTATTGCTGGGAATCAGACATCGAAGAGTACGCCGACTTGAGGGGGTTCCCGATCATTCCCTGCGATCTTTGCGGTTCGCAGCCAGACCTCGAGCGGAAACGGATGCGCCGCCTGATCGACGAACTGCAGCGTGACATCCCGCGTGTCCGGGAGTCCGTGCTCGCCGCCCTGGGCCGGGTCGCGCCGTCGCACCTCATGGACCGGAAGCTGCACGATTTCTCGACGTTCCCGCCCGAGGTCGGGGACGTCGAGGCGGAATTGGATCGCGCCATCCTCCGGCCCGGACCCGCCTGATGCGGCCTGTCGCGAGGTCGATCCGTGGGGATCCGCGCCAATCCGCGTCCTTAAAAATACGTCAGCGTATTCTTGTACATCAGTACTTAGCCGGGCTTGCCGCCTCCGCGCGTCCAGGGGCGATCGACCGCGAGATCGGGGTACTGCCGGCGAAAGGCAGCCGCGATGTGGCAGTCCCAGCAGATCGGCTGGTGGGTTGCCAATACCTCCGGGAGCGTCTCCGGCGGTATCTGGGCCCACTCCGCCGTCTCGCCGCCAGGACCCCTGAGGGCCGGTTTGTGCTCCAGCCAATCGATGTGTCCGAGGGCTTTCCCGCACACCACGCAATTGCGGTCCGCATACCACTGCGTCAGCATCGTTCGAACCAGGCAGTCCTCGGGTGAGGCTTCGATCTGTGCCAGGCATTCCTGGCCGCAGTTGCGTTTCTCGGGCCAGCGCGTGCAGGCACTCAGTTCGAGATCGCGGGTCCCGACGGTGGACAAGGCTGCGCGCAGGGCGTCGACCTGCACTGCCGCCGTTTTTTGATTCTCGGGGCACGTGACGACACGCGTTCCGCGGAACCTCCGGTAGAGCCGGGCGAGAGGCATCAGGAGAAAGCAGATCGCGGCCACGGCCACGATTCCGGCGAGCAGATACATCACGGTACTCATGTCGGACCTCACTTCGTCGAAACCCGGGGCGTGAAGCCTGGTGGACAACGGGGCGTCCCGCCCCGGGACCGGAAAAACCGGACCAGCGGCGCACCCATGGGAAGCTTCAGGCGGCGGAGGTTCCTGCGGCCAGCGCCGCGCTCAACCGGCGAATGTGCTCGGGAGTGGTGCCGCAGCAGCCGCCGATGACATTTGCGCCCGCGCTCCTGAGCATCCCGGCAAAGCCCGCAAACGTCGCCGCATCCTGCGGGTATTCCACCCCGCCTTCCTTCACGACGGGCATTCCGGCATTGGCTTTGATCCAGACCGGCAGCGTGGTGACGGCACGCATCCTCCGGCACACGGCCACGTAGTTCTCGGGACCCACCCCGCAGTTGGCTCCGACCATCCACGCTCCGGCGAGCTGCATGGCCGCGACCGCCTGCTCCGGCGTAACCCCCATCATGGTCCGGGCCCTGTCGCGCCCGGATTCGAACGTCATGCTGAGCACCACCGGGAGAGGGGTGGCGTCGTGCGCCGCACGCGCGGCGATGCTCATCTCGGCGACGTCCACCATGGTTTCGATCAGGATCGCGTCCACCCCGCCGCGGTGGAGCGACGCTGCCTGAAGGCGATACGTGCCGTAGATCTCGTCCTCCGGCACGGTTCCCTCCATCAGGAGGACGCCCGTGGGCCCCATGGATCCGAAGATAAGGGCGGCGTCTCCAGCCGCTTCGCGGGATATGCGGGCGCCGTGCACGTTGATGTCCGCGAGTTTCCCCTCCAGCCCGTGGCGGCCGAGCACAAACCGGTTGCCGCCGAAGGTATTTGTCAGGACGACCTTCGAGCCTGCTTCCGCGTAAGAGCGCGCCACCCGCGCCACCCTGTCCGGATGTTCCAGGTTCCAGAGTTCCGGCGGGGAGCCGGGCGTCAGCCCCAGGACCTGCAGCTGCGTTCCCCAGGCGCCGTCGGAGGGTATGCACGTGGAGGCGTCGATGTCGGTCAACCGGAGTTTCATGATCCCATTCTAACCCGGCTTCCCGCAGCTTCGAAGAAGATGTGAAATAAAACAAGGCCCGATCTCAGGGTTCGCGCAAGAATAAGTTCACATTTTGGGGCGAGCGCCGGGCGGGCAGATGCAAGGCGCCGCGACGCAGGCGATGTGGGGACATCGTCGAGGAGCGGCAACGCCGCAGATGCCAGCCCGCCGCCGCGCCCAGGAGGGCCGACGGCTCCGCTAACAGCAATCTCCTATCGTTGCTTGCTGTAGGATCTGTTGGCTCGGGAGCCGTGAGCATAATGTGAAATTATTCTCGCGCGAGCCCTCAGGCGGAGGCCGCGGCTGCAACCCTGCCCAGGAGCTCCCCTCCGGGTTCAGACGACTCCAAGGAGCTCGACGGATGCTCGGCCCGTGCCGGACTTCAAATGTTTCCGCTTTCGATTCTTGATCTGCGGGGACACTTCAATTAACTTTCCAGCCTCATGCTGCGTTTCCTGCTGTTCGATCTCGACAACACGCTCTACCCGCAGTCGTGCGGCCTCTGGGAAGCCATTGGCGACCGGATCAACCTTTTCATGACGGAACGGCTTGGTTTCGATCCCGCCGAAGTCACCGCAACCCGGGAGCACTACCTCAACGCCTTCGGTACGACGCTGAACGCCCTGCGCCACTATCACAACGTCAACCCGGACGAGTTTCTCGACTTCGTGCACGACCTGCCGCTCGCGCAGTATATCGATCGTGATCCTTTGCTGGACGGTATGCTCGCCCGGATGCGGCTGCGCAAGGTGATCTTCACAAATGCCGACGCGCCGCACGCCGTGCGCGTGCTCGAGCGGCTCGGGATCGCGCACCACTTTGAGCGGATCATCGACATCCGCGCGCTGGAGTTCATCGTCAAGCCGGATCGGCGTGCCTACGAGAGGGCGCTGCGGATGATCGAAGCCCGCGCCGAGGAGTGCGTGTTCGTCGAGGACTCGCTCCTGAACCTGCTCCCGGCCCGCAAGATGGGCATGCTCACCGTGCTGCTGCGCGACGGCGAAGTTGCCGGGGGCGCGGATGGCCAGATTTCCAGGATCACCGACCTGGAGCGGCTGCTGACCCCCCCAGTGCATGCGGCGGACTGATCCCGGGCGGAAGGTATTTCCGGAATTCCGCGGGCGGCGGGATCTGGAACTGCACGCGCCGCCGATCGACAGGGTGGTCGAACCCCAGAAGAAACGCGTGCAGCCCGATGCGGCCAAACGGATCCATGGTGCTGCCGTAGGCGCGGTCCCCGACTATCGGGTGTCCGGCTTCTGCCATGTGCGCCCGGATCTGGTTCTTTCTGCCCGTCTCGAGCGTCACTTCGAGCGACGTGATGTTCGACAGGCGCCGCAGCACCCGGTAGTGGGTTACGGCGCGCTTGCCGGCGTCCGGGTCTTCCGTCGAGTGCATGCGCCGGTCCCGGGTTTCGGCGAGTCGGCTCTCGATCGTTCCGTGCTGAGCCGCCACGATTCCCTCGACGATGGCGAAATATTTCCTGTCGATGGAGTGTTTCCTGAACTGCGCCTGCAACGCCTCCTTTACCCCGGATCCCTTGGCGAAGACCAGGAGCCCGCTGACAAACTTGTCCAGCCGGTGCACGATGAAAAGCTTCTGGCGCGCATCCTGTTCTTTGAGGCGGAGCCGCAGAAAGGCGTAAACCGTCCGTTCGTGTTCGTGCGGTGTGGAGACGGTCAGGAGACCGGCGGGTTTGTGCACGACGAGCAAGGCGCCGTCTTCGAACAGGATCTCGATCCCATGGACCCGGGTGGGCGCGTCGGTGCGCCCACCGATCTCGACCACGTCGCCCCTCAGGACATGCCGGCGTGCGATCCTGCAAACCTCGCCGTTGACGCGCACGCGGCCCGCGTCCAGCATCTGGCGGAGGGTCCGGTTGGCCGCCCCCGGCACGAGCGAACGCAGGGCATCGAGCAGGGCACAGGCTTCCGGGAGGACTGCACGCACCTGGGACGGCCTAGTTTGTTCTGTTGCAGACGAGCGTTCGTGTGGAATCGGCGAATCGGACGGTGATTTTGTTCGGGGCGGTGAAGGTCTGGACGCAGCCGAGCCCGAACGTGCTGTGCTCGATCCAGTCCCCTTCGCCAAAACTTCCCGCCATCGAATAGGTCTTGTGCGGCCTCCCCGACGCGTCCTGCATGATCTCGTCCCAGGATTGCCGCACCTTGCGGGTCGAGGTGGACTTGGCCTTTGATGCCGGCTTCTTGGCCGCGGCTTTCGCCACGGGTTTGGTCGGCCGGAAGTTGTGGTCGCCGCCGCAGGTGTTGCACTTCACGCGGCGCGGCTTGGCCCCCTGAACAGCCACAATCGTGTGCGCAAGCACCATCTTGCATTTCGTGCAATAGGCCTCGACGTCCGAACCAACCGCTATTTTTGTCATCAGGTTTTACCTCGAAAGCATAAATTATAGCACAAAAAACCTCCGGAGCTAGGCGCCTGGGCGCATCCCGTCACACCCCGCTACCGGAAGTCCCGGCGCCTCGGCGCCACCACCAAAGCGGCATCGAGCCTTGGGCCTCATGCGCATCGTGAACCGGGGAAAACAAAAGCCGGCCACGGAAGGACCCGGAAAAACACGGAATCCAGCACGCGGCGTCGCTCAGGGCTCGCGCAAAAGTCATTTCACATTTTGCTGACGGCTCCCGAGCCGACAGATCCTACGGCAGGCAACGATAGGAGATTGCTATTAACTGAGCCGTCAACCCTCCGGGGCGCGGCGGTGGGCGGGCAACTGCGGCGTTGCCGCTTCCCGACGATGTTCACCACATCGCCTGCGTCGCGGCGCCTTGCATCAGTCCGCCCGGCGCTCGCGCCTAAATGTGAACTTATTCTTGCGCGAACCCTTCAGATGCTTGCCGGGGGGTACAGCGGGGAACCCGTTCAGAGCTTCCGCGCCAGCGTGTTCATGAAGGCGCGGATCTGGTCTAGGTTGTCGCGGATTGAGTGGACATCGTCCTCTATCGGCGGGCGCGAGTCTTCGGAGGGCGTTTCCAGCCCCTGCAGGCGCTGTTCGAGCGCCGCCAGCCGCGCGGCCATCTCCGCCGATTCCGATTCCAGGCTCGCCATCCCATTCTTCAGTTCGACCAGAACCGGGGTGTATTCTCCAACCCACTTCTTCAGGGCGGCGACGTCGTCGGCCAGGGCCCGCAGATCGGCCCCGTGCGCCGCAGTCGGCGCATCGAGCGCAGCGAGCTGCTTGAAGCTTTGGCGGACTTCCGCCCGCAACGCCAGCACCTCCGTCTGCAGCTCGTTCAGTTTTGCGGAGCCGCCGTTGAACGGGTCCTTCCTCACTGACTCGATTGCGTGTTGCAGGGACTCGACCTGGTTCTGAAGCACAAGCGCATTCTTCTTCAGATCGCCGATCTCCGAGTACCTGATCGTGGCAGCCTGCACGGCGGGCCGCAGCTCCCCCAACTCCCGGAGCGCGCTTTCCAGGGCCCCGGCTCCCTTCGCCTCGGCGCCCTGCGCCGCGGCGATCTTGCCGTCGAGTTCACCCAGCCGGGATTCGAGCCTCGCCAGGGCGTCCGCAACCTGCGGGTCCGGCAGCGCGGATTGATCCTGCGCCGTCTTCTCCAGGGCCGCTTCAAGGCGATCGATCTTCTCCAGCAGAGGCCGCAGATCTTCTTCCCAAATCTGTTCCTTCAGGAGGTCCAGCGGCGGGTCCGGCGGCGTCTGCGGGATGTCGTCGACTCGCGACTCGAAATCCGCCAACCGCGCCCCCATCTGGCTGACCGCGTCACGCATTTTCTGATCGAGGCCGCGCAATTCGGACCGGATCTGGTTTCTTTCGGCCCTCTCAAACTCGACCTCGCCGAACCGCCGGCTCAGCTCACGCACGGTCTGGCGCAACTCGGCCAGGTCGGTCGGCGGAAGCTCATCGGGTAGCGCGGGTTGCAGCGGGCTGCGCTGTTGGGCTGCCTGGGATTCCGGCCGGCTCGCCCTGTCGGTCAGGTGCAGAACATACTTGCTGAAAACGATCCCGCATTTCACGCAGTCGAGACGCTCTTCCTGGGGGTATCCGCATTTTGGGCAGTTCACAGCGACTCCGGTCCAATGAGTCGGGGGGACGCATCTTCATGGGTGCCTGTTTTCAGATCGGCCGGATTGCCCGGCGACTTCAGACAAAGTTCATGCGGTACCAGAGCAGCCCCAGGATGGTTTTGGCGTCGGCGATGTCCCCTTTCCGGATGCCCTCGAGGCACTCATCGAGCGTGTAGGGTTGCACCGTAATGTGCTCTCCCTCCTCGAGCTTCTGCGACTCAGCCTTGAGCCCGCGCGCCAGATACAGGTGGATCACCTCGTTGCTGATCCCCGGCGTCGAGTAGAACGACAGCTGGTACGTGATCTCGGAAGCGCGGTGGCCGGTCTCCTCCTCTATCTCCCGGGTAATCGTTTCCAGCGGGGTCAGGCCGGAGTCGAGCTTGCCGGCGGGCAGTTCGAGGATGAATTTGCCCAGCGGGTACCGGAATTGGCGGATCAGCAGGATACGTCCGTCGTCGAGTACCGGCACGGCGACAACTCCGCCCGGGTGAAGCACCACCTCGCGGATCGCCGTGCCCCCGGAAGGCAGCCGGATCGTGTCGACCTGAAGTGTGACGATCACACCGCGGTAGTACTCGTCATGCCGTAAAACCACAGTCTCGGGATTTTCAGAGGTCATGTGTGGGTCTCGTTTCAGCCCCGATCATATCAGGTTTGAGGAGCAGGTGTCGGGGATTGGACTGCGTCGGCCGGCACCGGTACCGGCGAGAGCGGCACAAGCGGCATTGTCGCATCTGTGCAGAACGTTTATAATCGGCGGCGCAAACGGGTTGACAGCCGGACGGCGACCCGACCCGGTGGAGTTCCGTCACATCCGATACCGACCCGCGGCGGTCGCGATTCCGCAGAGAGGACCCCTCCCAGTCGATGCAATACCATCTCGAGAATGAGCTGTTTCAGATTGACGTCGGCCGGGAATGGATCGTGTATGCGCCCTTGAAGCGGATTGCCTTCCGGGCCAATGGACTGCTCGTCAACCTGCTCTGCGACATCCAGGACGGAGTCGCCATAGATCCAGAGAGTTGCGGCGAAGCTCTCGCGAAGCTGCAGGAATGCGGAGTCCTCGCCGCCACCCACGAAGAGTCCCCGTCCCGCGGCGTGCGTGATCTGTCCGAAGAGCCCTTCCAGCCCGTCAACCTCACGCTCTTCCTGACATCGGACTGCAACCTCGCGTGCCGGTACTGCTACGGTGACGGCGGAGCCCGGCGCGCCAGCATGCCCATGTCGGTCGGTTTGGCGGCAATCGACGTTCTCTTTCGGAACGCACGGCGGAAGGGAGCCCACAAGGTCCATCTCGGATTCCACGGGGGCGGAGAACCGACCCTGAGGATGGACACCCTGAAGCGGCTGGTCCGGCATGCGCGCAGGCTGGCCCACGAGCACAAGATCGACCTTGCTCTCGGACTCACGTCAAACGGGGTGATGCCCGAAGAGGCAGCCAGGTGGATCGCGTGCAATATTCATCAACTCAACATCTCGCTCGACGGCCCCGGGGCCATGCAGGATTTCCAGCGGCCCATGAGAAACGGCGCCGGATCTTCCGAGAGAGTCGCCAGGACCCTTCGGATCCTGGAAGAGCAGGGAACCCCCTATCACCTCCGCGGCACCGTCACCCGTATCTCGGAGGAACGGATTCCGGAGATCGTGAGTTACCTCACCGGCAAGTTCTCTCCTGCCAGCATCCAGCTGGAACCCATGTTCAGCTCGAGTCGAGCGGAGAAGGCCGGCATTGGGAAGCCCGATGAGGGCAGCTTTGTGCGGGGGTTTCTTGCGGCGGGGGAGATTGCCAGGAAGAAAGGGATCCGCCTGCATTTTTCCGGCGACAGGTTCCCCGCGATTTCGAGCCGTTTCTGCAGCATCGGCTGGGAGACCTTTGCCGTTACCCCCGAGGGTCGCGCCACGGCGTGCTTTGAAGTGTTGCGGGAAGAGGACTCCCGGTCGAAGATTTTTTTCTTCGGGACGTTCAGCGACGGGCACGGTTTTTCCTTTCAGCCGGACCGGATCCGACACCTGCGCGTCCTGTCCGAGACCGAGTTGCCCCACTGCCGCGACTGCTTTGCCAAGTTCCACTGCGCGGGCGATTGCCGGGCGAAAGGGCTCTACCCGGACAGCAGGGCGACGGAGGTACAGGGCACGAGTCGGTGTCGCATAATCCAGGCCCTGACGAAGGCCAGGTTGGTTGAACTCCTGGAGTCGGTGCCGCTGGTCCGACTGGAAAACGCCGGGGAGGCACCGAACGAATGCTGAAGATTCCTCCGCCGGCACGAGTTGGCGGAGATAAGCCAACCCGCTCCTGGACTCGCACTTTCCCGGGTTAGAATGATGGTTTCGGATGCACGCTACATCTACGCTATCCCCATCTCGGGGAAGCACCTCGTCTATGCCCCGCTAAAAAAGCTGGCAGCCCTGGTAAATGGGAAGGCCGTTGCCTCGCTTGGCGGGTGGCTCCGGGATGACGCGGGGGGAAAACAGCCGATTGCCGGGCTGGAGCCTCTGTGCGAAGGGGTGGAGGAGCCTGACGGGTACATGCCGGAAATGAAGACCGGCCCGATTTCCCCCGCTTTTCTGGGTATCATCCCGTCGCGCTCGTGCAACCTCGCCTGTTCGTACTGCAGTTTCGGGGCTGCGCACGCGCCGCGCGAGCAGATGAACCCCCTCGTGGCGGCTTCGGCCGTCGAGTGGATGGCGGAGAATTGTGCGCAGCGCGGGGAAACGAGGCTCGAGGTTCACTTTTTTGGCGGTGAACCTCTGGTCGCCGCCGACGTCGTCGAGGTTGTCGTCCACAAGGCCCGGGCGATGGCCGAGAAACTCGGGCTGGTCCCGCACCTGGAGCTCAGTACCAACGGCCTATTCGATCAGGACTGGGCCGGTTTCGTGGGTGACTACTTCGACACGGTCGTGCTTTCGCTGGACGGGCCCGCCGACATCCACGACCGGCAAAGGCCGAGGCCGGGAGGCGGGGGTAGCTTCGAGGCGGTCGTCGCCACCGCACGTTGTCTGGCCCAGTCGCAGGCCGAACTCTGTCTGCGCGGATGCATCAGTTCGGGCAGCGTCGCCCGCATGGAGGAGATCGCGGGCTGGTTTTGCGAAGCCTTCGATCCCAAGGCCGTCAATTTCGAGACGCTGCAACCCACCGTCCGCTCCGACAGCGCGGGCCTGCGACCGCCCGATCCCTATGAATTTGCCCGGCACTTCATCCGAGCGGAGAAGGTCGCACGGGAGGCGGGAGTCACAACGGTCCATGCCTCGGCTGAAATCGGCAAGAACAGATTCAGCTTCTGCCCGGTCGGGACCGACACCCTGGTCGTCTCCCCGGACGGTCGCGTCAGCAGCTGTTACCTCCCCGAGCGTGAGTGGAAGGCCCGGGGGCTGGATTTCCATGTCGGCAGCGTCGGGCGGCGACGCACGTTCGGCATCGACCTCGAACACATCGAAGCGCTGCGCGATTGCGTGACGACCGAGCCGGATCGGTGCGCGCGATGTTTCTGCCGCTGGACCTGCTCCGGGGGGTGCCGCGTCAACCACTCCTATCCGGGCTGTTCACGCCATTACGACGACTTCTGCATTCAGACGCGGATCATCACGGCGTGCAGGCTCCTGCTGTCGCTTGGCCTGCCGGACCTCGTCGAGCCGCTGATCAGCCGTCGCGAAGACATGCAGTTGCTGGCGTTAAAAACCTCGGATCGGCTTGACGCTTGGGAGAACCAGGATGCCGGGCGTGACCTCTGAGCACGGGGCGAGCTTTCGTGTCGCTGCGCACGTGAGCTGGGCACCGGAGAGCTGTGGGATCCGTGTCGTCGACAGGCAGACGAACGGGGTCCGCGTTCTCGATTACCCACGGGCTGCCGTCTGGGACTGCGTCGCCCGCGGGAGGACCTATGTCCAGGCACTACGATTGCTGTGCGCGCTGTATCCGGTCGACGAGTCCGGCGCGGAGCGCATGGTCCTGCAATGCCTCTCGGAGTGGATGAAGTGGGGCCTCGTGACACGCGTGAACGAGCATGACTAACCTCTCCATCGTCGCGGACTGCAATCTGAATTGCCCGTACTGCTTTTCACGGTCCGCCTACCGCGGGGAGGCTGCCGTGCGCAGTATGCCGGCGCGCCGTTTCGATCTCATGCTGGAAATCCTGGTTCGGTCGGGACAGGACCGGGTGCGTCTGTTGGGCGGGGAGCCCACGCTTCATGCCGAGTTCCCCTCGCTCGCGGGCCAGGTGGTTGCCCGAGGCCTCGGTTTGCTCGTCTTTTCAAACGGATCGATCCCCGAATCCTCGCTGCGGGTTCTCGAGGAAATCCCCGGCCTGAGCGTCATGGTCAACATCGCGGCGACCATGGGGCAGAACGGCGAGTTGCCGCCGCGCCAGCGCGAGGTACTCGGACGACTGCGCGCCCGTGTGTCCCTGGCTTTCACGATCTGCTCTCCCAACCCGCCGCTCGATCGCCTGCTGAACCTGGTCGAGGAATACGGGCTGGACAAGAGCGTCTGCCTGGGCCTGGCTCACGCCTGTCTCGCCGGTGGCAACAGGTTCCTCGATCCCATGCATTATCCGCGCGTGGGCGAGCAGATCGTCCTGTTCGCCCTTCGTGCGCGCCAGGAACGGGTGGCGCTCAATTTCGACTGCGGCTTCGTGCCCTGCATGTTTCCCTCTGAGAGCCGTGAAGTACTGGGCAAAGCTTTGGAGGAGATCGGAACCCATTGCGGCCCGATCCCCGATATCCTGCCCGATGGGGACGCCGTCGCGTGCTATCCGCTTGCCCCTCTCGGCCGGCTGCCCGTCTCGCGCGAAACCACCACCGGAGACCTGAGGAAGGCCTTCGCACCTGTTCTGGAACCTTACCGGCAGGTGGGCATATACCGGAAGTGCTCCGCGTGTGACTGGTCGAGAGAGGGAAAGTGCGCGGGAGGCTGTCTGGCCGACGCGATGAGACGTCTGCGCCAAGGCGGGACGGTATTCCAGGTCCCGGCACCTGCCAGAGACCGGATCACCACCTCTCGCGGCGGCGACCCGACGGCTCCGGACGCCACGGATGGTTCCGAAACCACAGCACGGGCAAAGTGGGTGGTCCCCTACATCGATCAGCCCCTCTCGTTCTGGGATGAGATCGCTCAGGATTTCCGGGACGACATCAAGGAAGTCTATTTCCCCCTTCCGGGCGACCTGCTGGGTTCGGGGCGGCCTCCGCAGCCCGCACGGCATCTGGAGGATTTCCTCGCTCGCTCGCTCCTGGGCCGCTCGGTGCTGATAAACCCCATAACCCTGCCCGGGCCGGTGGGGCAGCTCGCCCCGGCCATAATCGAACGACTTCGCGAACTCACCGGGCGATTTCAGGTGTCCAGTGTTACCGTCTCGAATCCCGAACTGGCCGAGCGGATCCGCGAGGCTCTCCCCGGCCTCTCGATCACCGCATCCGTCCTGATGGACATCGCTCATCCAAGACAGGTCCTGATGCTGCACGGCGTTCTGGATGGACTGGTGCCATCGGGCCGGATCATGCGAAATCTCCCGGCCCTGCGCGAACTCCGCGCGGCTTTTCGAGGCCGCATCCGGCTGATCGTCAACGAGTCGTGCATTCCGGATTGTCCGTATCGCACACAGCATTTTTACGAGATGGCGCGCTGCCGCGTCGTCCCTCCGGGGACGCCCTGCGCCGCGTTGCTGGAGAGGACTCCCTGGCTTCGACTCACCGGCACCTGGGTCCTGCCGCAGCACCTGCACTTCTACCGGGGGGTCTACGACGAGTTGAAACTGGCAGGAAGGGTCACGCTGCGCAACCCCGGCGACTACGTGCGTGTCCTGCGCGCGTACACCCGTGGAGATCCCCTCTCCCCGCACGAAATCGGCGGAGGTCCGGCATCGGTGCTGGACAAGATGCTTGTCAGCGAGGCTCTTTTTGCCCAGACCCTGAGTTGTTCGAAACAGTGCCACGACTGTCGGATTTGCCGTGACTACTATGATCGGTAACCCCATGGAAGAGGCGGAGCGGATACACCCGACCCTGCCTATATTCCTGGTGAACGCGGGCGAACGCCCCGTCATATACACTCCAGGACACCTGGCCGTGATCGGTCACCGGGACGCACACATGCTCCGCCGGGCGTGGGGAAACGGCGAGCCCCCTCCGGACAACTCGGTTGCCTTCGCCGTTGTCCCGTGGATCGAGATGCGGTCTTGTGAAGCCTGGTCCGAATGGGAGCGGCTGCTGAACGAACCTTTCGCCCCGGAGTGCCTGACCATTTATCCGGGGAATCAATGCAACCTTGCCTGCCCATATTGCTACGCGGGGGGCGCGGCCGGCCGGCAAGCGGGCCGCACGATCGCCCCGGCCGCGGTTGAGTCCGCGGCCCGGCTCGTCGCAAGGAACTGCGCCGACAAGCGCAAGGCATTTCAACTCGTTCTCCACGGCGGGGGCGAGCCGACGCTTCACTGGGACCTGGTCGAGAGGATAGTCCTGATCACACGCCGCGTCGCGGACGAGATCGGTGCCGAGTGGCTGGGGTATATCGCGACCAATGGGGTGCTTTCGGAGACCAGGGCGATCTGGCTCGCGCGGAATTTCACGGTCGGGCTTTCGTGCGACGGTCCACCGGAAATTCAGGACCGGCAACGGCCTCTGGCGGACGGGTCCCCGTCATCCGGCGTCGTGGAACGCACGGCCCGTCTCGTCGTGGACACCGGTGGGCGCCTCGAGGTGCGCGCGACCATAACGCCGGCTGCGATTCCCCGTCAACGCGAGATAGTCGAATACCTGCACCACAAGTTGGGAACCCGGCACATGCATTTCGAGCCGCTGTACCGCGCGTGGACGGCTGGGAGCGACGGGGCGTTCTCGTTGGATGACGTCGAGCCGTTTGCAGAGCACTTCCGCGCCGCCCAGGACGCCGCCAAAAGCCTGGGGGCCGAGCTTTTCCTGTCGGGTGTGCGGGTGCACGAGATCCACGGCCCGTATTGCGATTTAATCCGGCAGGTGTTGCGGCTCACCCCAGACGGCACCGCCACCGCCTGCTTTCTCGACACCGGCGGCGATGCCGGACCGGAACGCGCGTGCAGGATCGGTGCGATGGACGAATCCACCGGCGAGTTCCTCCTGGACCGCGAGAGGATTGCACTGCACCGAATGGCTGTCGGGCGGATCCCGCCGGGCTGCCACGGATGCCCGAATGTTTTCCACTGTGCCCGCGACTGCCCCGAGACCTGTTACGCCCGGGCGCAGGACGAACTCGGGTCTGCCGCTGGGGACGCGCCGGGCGGCCGCCGGGGTGTTCGTTGCCGGATAGCACAGCGCCTGTTCCTTTCGTGGATCCGGGATGCGGCCTTCGGCACCCGCGCATCGTCCACCGCCGAGTCGCGGGCGCGTTTCTCCACCCACGGGTGGACCACGTTGCTGTCCCAGTTGCAGCGCGCCGCTCCACGCATCGACGCGGACGCGATCGCTAGGCAATGGAGCGCATTGGGGCGGGGATATCGGGTCGGTGAACGCCGGCCGCCCATGCCGATATGGGCGAAGAGGGGTTTCGAGGACGGGGGGCCCGAGGCATGGCGCAAATTGGACGCGCAAAACAGCAACGCAACGGAAACCGCCCCTCTCTCGATATATGTACACATTCCCTTCTGCGACCGAAGGTGCGGCTATTGCGATTGCCGCTCCGTCCTCATGCCCCGGCGCAATAGAATCGAAGAATCGTCCTACTGTCGTGTCCTGCTGGAGGAAATCGAGGCCTGGTCGAAAAACGAACATCTATCCAGGCGGCCAGTGACGACCGTCCACTTCGGCGGCGGCACGCCGAACTATCTCGGCTTCGATCTCTTTGACCGGATCGTCGACGAGCTGCGGAGGCGTTTCAACACCGTTCGCGAAACGGAGTGGGCGCTCGAAACCACCGGATCGCTCCTGACCCGTGCGCACCTGGCACAGCTGAAGGATGCGGGTTTCACCCGGCTCCACGTGGGGGTGCAGACGCTGGAAGACGGACTGCGCCGTGCCATTGGGAGACGACAAAGCGGAGCGGGCATACTCGAGGGAATCGCCCTGGCCATCGAAATGGGTTTCGTGTCGTCGGTCGACGTCATCTACGGTCTCCCGGGCCAGGAACTACCTGGGTTCCTTGACTCCCTGGTGCGGCTCGCCGAGAGCGGCGCCCAGGGTTTCTCGCTCTACCGGCTGAACGTCTCGGCGCGGAACCTCCGGTTCATTCAGAAACGGATGACGCGGGGACGGGATCCTCTCCACGATTACGCCCTTCTGCAGGCCGGTGAACAGCTGTTGCGCGCATCCGGGTACCGGAAGAACCATTTCACGCACTATGCCCTGGCGGCGGACCGGAACTTGTATTTCACGCACCCGCAACGCGGGGAAGACCTCCTGGCGCTGGGCGCGAGCGCGGACGGGTTTTTCGGCCACTATCACTACAGGCACATGGATTACAGCGGCTACGTCGGCCCCGGGGCCGGGGTTTTTTGCAGTTTGCAGGGGGGATTGCCGGAGACCGAGCGGGAGAAGAGGATTCGACCCGTCACGGCCTCACTGATGGGAGCCGGCATCAAGGCCGACTTGCTGCGGCGGTTCGGGCTGCAGGACCTGCTCGAGGAATGGAAGGAGTCCGCCCTGCTCGAGCCGGGTTCCGATCCCGGCACCTTTGCCCTCACAGCCAACGGCTCGTGGTTTATCGATCGGATGATCGATGACGCGGAGTCTGTCCCGGTTTCCGGGGGCTGAGGTGCCCGGGGACGCTCGCGCGTCGTTCGCCCGCTATATCGTTTCGCAGCGCACCCATTTCCCCGGATCCCGGATGGAAAGCGGCGCTGTCCTCGCCAGCCTCACTATCGTGTGCCCCGGGTGCTTGCGGCGCACTTCCGCGAGTGTATCCGGGTGGAATAAGAAGTAATCCCGCGCATCCCTGAAGGCGCAGCAACTTTCCAGCAATCCCTCGTCCAGAAATTTCTCGTGCTCGGATTGCACGACGGGCGCGAGGCTGCGGCGCCGGCCTCGCAGCTGCCTCAGCTTGCTCTGCAGCGAGCAGTCGTTTACCGAAATGCCCAGTTCGTCGTCCTGGACCCGCCGCATCACCTCAAAGGTCAGAGCACGGCTGTCTCGGGAGATGCTGCCACGGTGGCCGTCCGGGGTGACAAAGTCCCTCCGGGGCCCGGGCAGCGCGGCCGATCTGCTGCCTGCCTCGAACATCAGTTCGTGGAGGTTCAGGAACCTCACCCCCGCCGCGCTCCAGGGCGCCAGGCAGCCGAGGAGCTTTTCCGCGTGCTCGGGTATCGCCGGGATCTCCACGGTCACATTGGGAATGAGCGAGCCCGCGGTCGCCAGGTTTCGCATGACGCCCGGGTGGTCGTACCCGGTGGCGGCCATGTTGAAGCGGATCTCGTCGATGCCGAGTTCTCCCAGATACCGGAGCTTCCCTGCATCGGCGCGGAGTCCGTTCGTGTAGACCCAGAAATATTTCTCGGGATAGCGGGTCTTGAACCAGGCGACCCAGTCGAACAGCCCCTCCGGGTCCGCCAACGGCTCGCCGCCGGAAAAGCTGATCCCGGTAATACGGGTGCGGGCGTGATTTCCCGCGATCTGTTCGGGGGTCTCGCCGAATGCCGAACCGCGGTAGTCCTTCCGGAGATCCCGCGGGCTGCAACAGAAGGGACACTCGAGGTTGCAGCTTGTGCTCGTGAATATGCAGTCCCAGGTGCCTTCTTTGCAGGCCTCGCACCCGGGCGACAGCTCGCCCACGTGAAGGGTCTCCCCCTGCGCCGCGATCCGAACTCCAGGGATGTCCCTGGCGGCTCCGGCCACCTGTTCGTCCCAGGTCTGCCGAAGATCGTCGAAGCCGGTTTTATCGTGATTCCGAGAATGCAGCTGCCGCTGCACGGTCTCCAGAAACGGGGGCGAAGTTCTATCCTGGATCGACATAGGACGCGTGGTTCACCGGTATGGGTCCCAGGAGTGCCGATGGGCCGGGCGCCCGCCACCTGCCGCAGCCCTGGTCTCCGGACGGCTTGCAGTCCTCAGGCTGGGTGATTGGACAGAGCGGCCCGCGCGCCGGTTTTCGCGAGGCTGTAGCAGGGGGTCATGCGGGCGATCTTCAGGTATCCCTGGCTTACCAGTGCCTCGACAAACTCGGTTACGTCGGCGGCGACAACCTCGTGTCCGAGGCTGAAATGCCGGCAGAGGATTTCCGCCACCCCATGGCAGTTCCTCCTGCCGTCGATCGCGTGCCAGATCGCGGCACCCGCTTCGTTCAGCGAGATGGACTCGCCCGAGCAGCTGGTGAGCACGGTCTCCCCTGCGACAACGGTGATGCGGACCTTGCCCGCGTGCACCGGCACCGGCGATTTCTCCACCGGCAGAGGTCTTTCCCCGGCCGTCGCAGTTCGCGGTGCGGACAAAGCGGATCCGGCGGCGGACATCATTGCTGAAACGATGAAATGTCTGCGATTCATGATCGGTGCCTCGCGAGCAAGTCCGGATCCCAGGATTCGCTCCTAGTTGGGATACCAGTAATGAGAATCCGACCCGCAACCGACGTACGAAACGCACGAGCATTCCGTGTCGCAGGTGCAGACCTGGTTGCAAGTGCAGACCTGGTTGCACGTGCAGGTGGTTTCGCCCACCGCGTGACAGGCGCAGACGGAGTCACAGCAGCACTGGCCCGAGGCCTCCTGTGCCGGCGTCGGGGCGGCCTGGCGTTTGAACCCCGGTTTCTGATAACTTTCCTGCCCCCCGAGCTTAACCAGTCGGTAAAGTTGCGGCTCTTCCCCGCCCGGTTCCGGGGTGCGCTTCAGTCGGAACCGATTGTTTTTTTCTTCCATGGAATGACCTTCGTATGAATTCCGTCCGCCGATTGGCGACACGACTCAGTTCAGCGTTCTTACCAGGCGTAACCCCACATAGCCGTAACGGTCGTCGGACCGCTGGTAGCCGTAAGAGTAGCGATGGGCCAGGCGCATCAGGTTGGCATCGCCAACATAGGGATTCGCCGAGCCCCCACGCGCCATCCTGTTACTGCTCGCGCCGGATGTCCCGAGATAATCGGTCACGGTCCCGGATGGATAGTAACCATCCCGATCCCAGCACCACTCCTCGGCGTTGCCGTGGACATCCTTGAGGTTCCAGGCGTTGGCCAGCTTCAGGCCGACCGGGTGGAGCGAGCCGCCGGAATTAGCGCAGAACCAGGCCACCGACTCCAGGGCCGGCAGCGCGCCTGCGGTGCAGCTGGTCTTCGTGGTGCTGTTGAATTTGGGCTCCTCGATGTGGAAGGGGCCCGAGCTGCCGGCACGGGCGAAGTACTCCCACTCACCCTCCGAGGGTAACCTGTAGCCGTTGGCGCTGAAGTTGCAGTAGATCGGATCGGACAGATAATTCGTCGCGTCGATCGGGGTGCGAAAATCGGCGTCCTTGTAGTAGCAACGCGTCAGACCGTTGCGCGCCGAGAGCAGGTTGGCGAAGAGGATCGCCTCGAACCACTTCACGCCGTCCACGGGCTCGGACATCGAGTGCGAGGTATCCAAAGGGTCGGCAGGGAGCGAGGGTTGTGCCGACCGCAAGTCCGCCCACATTTGCTGCGTTACCTCGGTCTCCATCACCGCGAAGCTCTTCGACAGGATGTGGGTGAACTGCGCCTCGTAGGAACTGTGGCCTATCTCCCCGCTGGGCGATCCCTGGGTGAATCCCGCCGACCCCGTGGCCGGGACAAACCGCATGTTGCCCACGATCCCATCAACGCTGTGCAGCCCTCCTCCCAGCCCTTCGGCGACCTTGACGGCCGTTATCGTCTGGCCCGACCTCGGGCAGTTGGTGGAACTGATCGTCAGGGTGCCCGTCATATGGGTCGAGTCTGTGAATGAGCCGCTGAAACTCAGGCCGCCCGAGCGCAGGTCGATCCGACTGGCCGATGTCGGGAGGCTGCCGATGGAGATCTTGCAGTTGTTGCAGTCGGTGGCGGAGACCTTGTAGGTGTGGACGAAATCGCGGATCGAACCGGAACTGTCCACGTTGAACGAAACGTCCGTCCCCTTCCAGCTTCCCCGGGTGGTCTGCGGGGTGGCGTCCGTCGTCGTGTGTGGCGGCACCCCGGTGTATTGCAGGCCGGTCGCCGTCATTTCCATTCTCAAGACGGTCATGCAGATGTTGGCCCCCGCCTCGACGGCCAGCGAGCCGACAAAGCCGTCCGGTATGCCGGAAAAAATCCCGCCCGCGCCGCAGAAGAACAGGGCGCTCTGTCCCGTGTATGGAATCGTCTGCTGCTGGACCTGATTGCCCGCGGAGTCGTAGAGGGTGAACTTAACCTGAAACCCCGTGCCGGCGTAGGAGACGAAAGCCAGCCCCGTGTTCACCATCGCCGATTTCTCGACTGGCAGCGTGAATGACCGGCCTTCGGGACTGTGGGCGATTCCGATCGAGTCGATCAGTTTGTTGCTGAACACATAGTTGTAGAAGAACGCCGTGGCTATCGAGCCCATCGGACTGCTGTCGCTCTGGATCGCGAGATAGCCGGAACGCACCTGGCTGTCGCCGACAAGGACGTATCTAGCCGTCGCCTTCGGTCCCAACGAAATGTCGAACGATGACGAACCGGTCATGTTGATGCTGTTCAACGTCCAGCCGCTGGACCAGGACTGGTCGTTCGCCCGGCGGAGCGTGGCCCGCCCCGCCCATATCGAGCTCGATTCATTCGAAACGATCAGGACCGTCTGGTACTCGCCCCCGAGGGCCAGCTGGGCGTAGGTAAATCGAGGGTCCGCCGACTGCGCGGCGGGGTGCGGCGGGAAACTCGTGTATTGCACGCCGTCGGGCGTGTTCTCCATGCGCAGGACCGTCATGCACAAGTTCTGGTCGGACTCGACGACCAGCGAACCGACGAACCCGTCGGCTATGCCCGGGAAGATGCCGCCCCCCGGGCCGGTGAAGAAGCGTGCGCTTTGCCCGTCGTAGTTGAGCGTCACCTGCTGGACCTGGCGGCCGACCCCGTCGAAGAGCGTGAATTTTATCGGGAAGCCTGTCTTTACGGAGGATACGTAAGCCAGCCCGGTGTTCACGCTGGCCGATTTCTCGGCCGCGAACGTGAATGCGCGGCCTTCATAGCTCGGGGGCACCCCGATCGAGTCGATCAGCTGATTCCCGACGATGTAATTGTAGAAAAATGCCGTGGCGATGTTGTTAATCGACGTGCTGCTCTGGATCGTCAAGTATCCGGAACGGGTGGTGTCGTCGCCGGCGAGGACGAACTTGCGGGTCGCCTTTGGGCCGAGCGAAATATCGAACGACGTTGAGCCCGTCTTCGCCGCGCCGTTCAGGGTCCATGCGGATGTCCACGACTGATCGTTTCCCTTTCGGAGGTTGGCCGTGCCGGACCAGGCCGTGCTCGACTCGTTGGAAACGACAAGGACGGTCTGGTACGACCCTCCCAGCGCCAGTTGGGCGTAGGTCAGACCGGCAGAAGTCTGGGCCTGATTGGTGTCGATCGCAAGACAAGCCAGTAGAATGGCGGACAGAATCCCCAGCGCTCTATATGCCACGGTACTCCTTTCCAGCCAGCGGACCGCAGCCATCACATTGTCGGAATTGGTGGCTGGATCCTATATCCTTATCGGATGGGAGTCAATGATCCACACCCAAAGCCGTGAGAGATTTCGCGGAGCCCGCAATCCAAGGGGGGCGGACGGTCGGCGCGCCCCGGCTTCCTCAGTCGTTGCCTCTCCTGTCTCGAGCGTCGCTCTGCAAAGTGCGAGTGCATCGCCGCGTTTTTTCCGGCTAAACGCAAAAATGACCCCTAAAATGAAAAATGAGGCCGGTTTTCGAGCTTGAAATACTGGTAAGCTGCTGTGCAGGGACGATTTAACCAGGTCCGTCCCCGACATGGTACAATCTGGCCCGTGAATCGCAAACGCTTGTACCTCATCGACGGCATGTCGCACATCTATCGCGCGTACTATGCCATACGCAACCTGCGCAGCTCCAAGGGTCTCCCGACCAACGCGATCTACGGTTTCACCTCGATGCTGCGCAAGCTCATGCAGGACGAGAAGCCCGATTACATCGGCGTTGCCCTCGACCTGGAAGGGCCCAACCGTCCGCCACGAGAAGTACAGCGCCTACAAGGCCCAGCGCAAGCCCATGCCCGACGAGCTGACCCAGCAATTGCCCTACATCCGCAGGGTCTGCGACGCATTCTGCGTGCCGATGATCTCATTCCCGGGTTACGAGGCGGACGACGTGATCGGGACGCTCTCCCGCAAGGCGGCCGAACAGGGCCTGACCTCGATTGTGGTCACGAGCGACAAGGACATGCTGCAGCTCGTCGGCGACAGCATCCTGGTCCTCGACCCCATGAAGGACAACCTCATCCTGGACGCTGCCAAGGTGCAGGAGAAAATGGGGGTCAGACCGGAGCAGGTCGCGGACCTCCTCGGCCTGTGGGGCGACACGGTCGACAATATCCCGGGCGCTCCCGGCATCGGCGAAAAGGGCGCGAAGGAACTGATCCAGACGTTCGGGACGCTGGAAAACTGTCTTCAGAATTGGGACAAGGTCAAGAGGAAGACCTACCAGGAGAGCCTGCGCCAGAATGTCGAACTCATCCGGACCAGCAGGGAACTGGCCACAATCCGGCAGGACTTGCCGATCGATCTCGATCTGGCCTCGCTCAACGTCTGCGAGCCCGACCGGAAACTCGCATTCGAGCTGTTCTCCGAACTCGAATTCAAGAACCTGACGCGCGAGTTCCTCCAGGAGGAGGTGCGGGAACCGCTGAAGGCCGAACGACTCGGCGGCGCCGCCGCCGAGGCCTTCCTGCAAGGGCTGAGATGCCAGGACCGGGTCTATTTCGCGCTGGCCTATCGCCAGGCCGCCCTCTCCCGCAAGGCCGCGACGACCCTGTGCGTCCAGGGCGACACCGGCCCCGCGGCCATCCTCGATCTGCTGGACGACTCCGTCGCCCGAGCGTGGAACGGTCTCATGCAGCAGGATCTGTTGTTTGTCTGCTGGGATGCCAAGCTCTGCCGCCTGTCGCAGGAGGGGCGCCGCGTCTCTATGAACGGCAGGGTCCAGGACGTGATGCTCCTGGCGTTTCTAACATCTCCCCACATCGGCGATTACTCCCTCAGGCGATGGGCGCTCGACCAGTTGCACGTCGACCTGGCGGCGGAGACAGGGCAACGCGACCTCCTGGCCGGCCTTGACACCGAGGCGATCGGCGCGAGCCTCTGCCGCGAACTCGAGTCGATCCGCCGCCTTCATGAAATCCTGGAACCCCAGATCTGCAGCCTCGAGCTGCAGCCGGTGCTGGACAACATCGAGCGACCGCTCATCCCCGTCCTGGCAGATATGGAGCGGGCCGGCATAAAGGTCAATCCCGCGATGCTCCAGCAGCTTTCGACCCAGATGGAGAAACAGCTCGCGTGCCTCACCGAGTCGATACACGCCGCCGCGGGAACCGAGTTCAACATCAATTCTCCCAAGCAGCTCGGGGAGGTGCTCTTCGAGAGGCTCAACCTTCCGACCTCCCGGAAGACCCGCAAGACCGGCGGCTACAGCACCGACCAGGCGGTCCTCGAGGAACTGGCCCAGTCCTACGACCTGCCACGCCTCATCCTGGAGTTCCGCCAGATCTCCAAACTCAAGTCGACCTACGTGGATTGCCTCCCCGCCCTCATCAACCCGGCGACGCGTCGCGTGCACACGTCCTTCAACCAGACCGGCGCGGCGACGGGAAGGCTGTCCAGTTCGGACCCCAACCTGCAGAACATCCCGGTCAGAACGGATCTCGGGCGTCTTATCCGGGCAGCGTTTGTCCCGGAAGACGGCAATCTCCTCATCTCCGCCGACTACTCCCAGGTCGAGCTGCGGGTCCTGGCGCACCTGTCGGAGGATCCGGTGCTGATCGAGGCATTCCGGAACGACGAGGATATCCACGACCGGACGGCGCGTGAGGTTTTTACCGAGCAGGAGCGTGCCAACCGATCCGAGTGCCGGCGAATGGCCAAGGTGATCAACTTCGGGATCGTCTACGGGCTGTCGGCGTTCGGGCTGGCGCAGAAACTGGGCATATCGCGCGAGGCCGCGCAGACCTTTATCGACGCGTATTTCGAGCGGTACAAGGGCGTGCGGGCCTGGCTGGACCGGACCCTCGAAGAAGTGCGCGCGTCCGGCAGGGCGCGCACGATGTTCGGGCGCATCCGGCCCATCCCGGATATCCACAGCCGGGACTACACCACACGCCAGTTCGCCGAACGCACCGCGGTCAATACTCCCATCCAGGGAACGGCCGCCGACATCATCAAAATAGCCATGATTCGAGTCCACCGCTCATTGCGGGATACGGGGACCTCCGCTAGAATTCTGCTTCAAGTGCACGACGAGCTGGTGCTCGAATCGCCGGCCCGCGAGGTCGATGGGATTCAGGACCTCGTGCGGCGCGAAATGGAAAACGCCGCGCAATTGCTTGTTCCCCTGAGAGTTGACATCAACGTCGCCGACAACTGGAAGGACATGAAATAATCGGGAACGCGGCAAACCGGGAAGCGTTTAAGCATATGGGTTTATGGAGACCGGGGAAGACGGGATTGATGCCTGAGGCGCGGGGACGAGCGGTGGAACTCGACGGGTTCGAGGCAGGTCTGCAACAGGCCCCGTCCAACACCGACAATGACCTGGTACGTGATTTCATTGCCGGCAACGATGCTGCGTTTACCCAGCTCGTCACCAAGTACAAAGACGGCCTGACCAACTACCTGAACGTCATGGTCGCAGACTACGACATCGCGGTCGATCTGTCCCAGGAAACGTTCCTGCGCGTCTACAAGAATATCGGAAAGTACAGTCATATCTATCAGTTCTCGACGTGGCTGTACCGTATCGCGACGAATCTCGCCATCGACGAGATGCGCTACCGGAAGAGACGAGGACAGGTTTTCTACCGAAACGTGTGGGGTGCCCGGCAGGGAAACGAATCCGACGCCCCCGAATTCGAGTTGCGCGACCGGCGCCGGGGTCCTGGCGACGAGGTGCTCCGCAAGGAGAGCTGGCCAAGTGCTCGGCGACGCCATCCGGTCACTGCCGGAGAAATACCGGACGGCTTTTATCATGAAAGAGATACAGGAGTTGCCCTACGAGGCGATCGCAAAGATCCTGAGCTTGCTCGGAAGGCACCATCAAGTCCAGGCTCCACCGTGCGCGTGAACTGCTGCAGCGGAAGTTGCAGCATTACTTGTAGACGGCACTTACTCGGGTACTGCGTTTATGGATTGCCGGAGGTTTCATCACAACCTGGACGATTACCTGCAGGGGGGGCTCGACTTCGCGGGTCGCTTCGGCATGGAACGTCATGCGCAGCAGTGCTTCGGCTGCGGCAAGGATGTGGCCGACGCCCAGAAGCTGGGCCAGATGGCGCGGGAGTTGGGCAGGGTGAAGGCCCCACCGAACTTCGAAGCGGCCGTACTGACCAGAATCCAGGCACGCAAGGCCACGCGCAGACGCTACTGGATGCCCTGGATTTACCGCTGGGACTGGTTTTCCTGGCGCTCGGCCGCTGTCGGCATCTCGGTTGCCGCCGGCGTTCTGCTGGCCGTCCTCCTGACGCCATGGACGCCCTTCCAGAGCCGGCCCGCTTCTCCCGATTCGGCCGGCGGTTGTGGCCAAGGAGTCCGTCGGTGGCGGGAAGGGAATCGACAACCCGGCCTTCGCGGTGCGGCCGCCCGCGGCGAGGGAAGCCGACAGCCCGCTCGCGTTCTCCGAGCCCCGGCTCCCCACCCTCGTGGGGGAGGACACGCCGGTCCCGATCGATGCGGAACCCGGAGATGCGGGTTTTGTCGAGTACATGGTACCCGGGCCGGGGGATCGTCCTGTGATCATGCGCCTGCCCAAGTCGGTGCGGATGCGCTACGGCCCGCCCGTCGGAAGAGTACTTCATGCGCAACGTGAGCCACTGACCGCGCCATGAGATACCAGGCCGAAGTGAAGAGCAGCAGCCTGGCCCACCTTGCTGGCCGTCGCGTTCTGCCTTGCCGCTGCGGGCGGCGCCCGGGGACAGGAAGGCGCACCCAACCGCGCCGCCGTGGAACCGTCGCTGGTCCGGGTCAATATCGTCTCCGAGATCCGGCTCCCGGGCAACTTCGAGGTCTACGGCAAACGCATACCCGAGTATCAGCCCAAGATCATCCAGGTGTTCCCTTCCACGGGCGTGGTCATCGACGACAAAGGCCACGTGCTTACCTTCCTCGGCTACCGCTGGGTGGATATCCAGTCGGCGGATCCCCGCATCGACATAATCACCGGCGAGGGCCGCAGATACCGGGGCAAGCTTGTCGGCATCGACCAGAGCATGGGTGTCGCCGTCGTCGTTTCCCCTGACAGCAAGCTCAGGAAGACGCCGCTGTGCCGGAACTGCGAGATCCGCGACGGAGCCACCGTCGCGGCGCCGGTAAACTCCGGGTCCGGGATCCCGGAATTCCGCAGCGCCCAGGTTCTCTCGGTCGCCGGCGCCCCTCAGGAGCCCGGCGTGTTCAGGTTTACCCTTACGTTCAACGGCGTGCCCGGCGTCGGCGAGCCGATCCTCAATACGGACCGATACGTCATGGGCTTCGTCGCCAGCCGGGAACCGGCGCGCGACGATGGGGCCGGGTCCAGCGTCGCTTTCTACCCGATCTCGCAGCTGCTGAGCTCGGCGGAGAAGATCCTGAAGGCGGGGGGCGACATCCGGACAGGCTGGCTGGGAGTGTACCTGGCAGCCGATCCCGGCAAAGAACGGGCTGCCTCCGGAGTCGCCGTCACGGCCGTCCAGGAGGGGAGTCCCGCCCAGAAGGCGGGCCTGCTCCCGGACGACGTCATCCTGAAATGGCACAAGACCGCCATCCGTGACCCGCGCCAGTTCATCCGCCTGGTCCAGGACACACCGATCGGATCGACCGTGGACATGGAGATCGTGCGGCAGGGTCGGCCGGCCACCCTGTCCGCCCTCATCGAGAGCCGGAAGCCCGAGGAGGCTATCCAGCGCCTCGCTCTCCGTTTCCCGGAAGTAATGCCCTTCACCGCCGCAGAAGCCGTCGATACGTCGTTGCTCGGGATCAACGCCGTGCCCCTGACGCCACAGCTTTCCGAGGCGCTGCAGATGCCCGGGCAGTCCGGGCTGCTGGTCGTGTCGGTCGAGCCGCAGACCCCGTTCGCGCGCGCCGGCGTGCTCGAAGGGGACGTCATCCTCTCCGCCGACGCGCAGCAGGTGCCCGACACCGGGTGGCTCGTCAGCCGCCTTAGGAGCCGCGGGGCGCGCGCTGCGGTCGTCCTCAGACTGCTGCGCAAGGGCGTCGAACGCGTCGTCACCGTCAACTTCCACTGAACCAAGCGCGTCGGTCTGATCTGGAGTGCGGTGCCTCGGCGGCCTCGGCGCCGCTGTCACGTGCCCCTGCGGCCGGAATGCCCGGCGCCTCGGCGCCACGTCGAATTGCGAGACGCAACCCGGCAACCTCGGCCTGCTGCGGCCGGCGCCTTCACTCAAAACCCGGTGCTTTTGACGGTCGCGCGGCGTATATTTCGGACGAGGGACGATCTTTCTGGAGGGGGGCGATGGCCTACTGGTTGCTTCTCGCCGATCCGGCGTCATATGGATTCCAGGATCTGCTGCGCGACGGCAAGACGGTGTGGGACGGTGTCGCAGGTGCCGCCGCCCAGAAACACCTGCGCGCGTTTCGTAACGGGGACCAGGCGCTTGTCTACAACACCAGCCCGGACAAGGCCGTTGTCGGCGTGGCAAAGGTCGTGTCCGCCCCGTACCCGGACCCATCCGACCCGGAAGCGAAGCGGGTCGTCGTCGACCTTGAAGCGTCGGCGGCCCTGAAAGCGCCTGTACCTTTGTCGGCCCTGCGGCAGAACCCGAAGCTGTCCGGGATGGCGTTCCTCAAAATCCAACGTATCGCGGTCTCACCCCTCGGCGGCGAAGAGTTCGCCGAGATACTCGAGATGGGCCGGGGGCGCTGAGCCGGAAACCTTTTTGCCTTTTCTGGATCTTATGGGTATAGGCACGGCATGCCGCTACGGAGGCTTGGAATGCAGCACCACAGAAAGTCGACGGGGATAACCCGCCCCGTCCGCTCACTCACGGCGGCCCTGGGCGTATTGCTGTTGTTCGCCCCGCTTGCGTTCGCCCAGCGGACTCGCATCAAGCCGGGTTGGAACCTGTTCAGCCCGCAGCAGGACGTCGAGGTCGGGCGCCAGGTGGCGCAGGACGCGGAACGACAGCTACCGATGCTGAACGACCGTAAGGTCGACGACTACCTGAACCGGCTCGGGCGGCGGCTGGCGCAGAAGGCGCCCGGCGAGAAGTACCCATACCAGTTCAAGGGCGTGAACGACCCGTCCATCAATGCCTTCGCGCTTCCCGGGGGCTTCCTCTACGTCAACCGCGGCACCATCGAGGCCGCGGACGACGAAGCGCAACTCGCCGGTGTCATCGGCCACGAGATTGCCCACGTCGCCCTGCGCCACGGCACGAATCAAGCCAGCAAGGCCTACGCCGCCCAGGCGCCTCTCGCGCTGCTCGGCGGCATCCTCGGCAGCAATTCGATCGGTGGCGTCCTGGCCCAGGTGGGGGCCGGGTTTGCCGCAAACTCCGTCCTGCTAAAGTATTCGCGCGACGCGGAAAGACAGGCAGACATTATCGGGTCCCAGATCATGTACGACAACAACATGGATCCCCGGGCGATGGCGCAGTTTTTCGAGAAGCTGGAGGCCGAAGGCAAAGGGCGCTCACCGGAGTTTTTCAGCAGCCACCCCAATCCTGAGAACAGGATTACCCTGATCAATTCGGAAATCAGCAAGCTCGGCGGGCAGCGCAGCTACAGGAACGACTCCAGCGAATTCCGGGACATTCAGCGTTACCTGCGCTCGCTCCCCGCTGCCCCGCGTCAGTCGACAAGCCAGACGCGGAACGCCTCCGACACCGGGGGAGCGATCAGGACTCCGGAGCGGCCTTCTAGCCGCACCCGGAACTACTCCAACAACGTCCTCGACCTTCGTTACCCGGACAACTGGCGGGTGTCGAGCCAGGGGGATTCGTTCACGATCGCGCCGGACGGTGGTATCGCCTCCAGCAACGGCGACGCCGCCCTGGCCTATGGCGTGATCATGGCGGTGTTCGAGTCGCAGGACAGCGGCAGCACAGCGCCGCGTCTTGAAGACGCGACCGACGATCTCATCGCCGGATTGCGGAAATCGAACACGAATATGCGGGTGACGCGGGAACGCGACAGGGTGAAGATCGGCGGACAGGATGGCATGTCGACGATGCTGTCGAACGAGTCCCCGGTCGGCGGACGCGAAACGGACTGGCTGGTCACGGCGCAACGGCCCGAAGGCCTGGTGTACCTTGTCTTCGTCGCCCCCGAACGCGAGTATTCCACCTATCAGGCTGCGTTCGAAGCCATCGTCTCCTCGATCCGCTTCTCCAGGTAAGGAGTGCGGCGCCTCGGCGCCATACGGGCTTGCGCCCTGCGGCGTCGTCGAGCCGCCGCACTCCACAGCTGGCTTCACTTCGCCATTTCCGGCGGGATGGGAAGGGTGACGGCGCCGGTGGCGGCCCACTCGGCTCCGCGGGTGAATGTCACCACGAAGGCCGGGGTCTGGACGGCCGGTATGTCGTGTCCCAGAGCGGTGGTGAACACCCTCCCTTTGCCATATTCCGTCGTCCAGAGCATCGGCTGATCGATCCCCGCGCCCGGAGTCGGCTGTTTAGCCTTGCCGCCGTAGAGGGCGTGATCGTCCCACGCGGTCGCGAGTACGTGGTAGGTGCCCGCTGGCTGCCAGCGGAGATTCGCGTACAGCTCGTCTTTCGGCTGGGGGAACGACGCCTTCACCCCCCGGGTGATCGGGTGATCGGCGTCCTTGATGTCGACCGTGAAGTCGTGCCCCGCCGAGTGGTGACCGTTTCCAGGTCTCCAGTTGCCGGCCGATAGCTTCTCGTACTCGCCCCAGCCTTCGAACGCGGCGACGGAGAAGTGGTAGACGACGATGCCCTTTCCCGAGCGGGCAAAGTCCAGGAGTGCGTTGTCGGCCCGCTCACCCCAGCGCAATTCCGGCTTTTTCAGCTCGTAGTAGTTCAGGACGACCAGGTCGTAGGGGGCCAGGGTTTCCGGTCCGGCGCCCCGGAATTCCTCGGTGACCCGGACTGCGAACCTGCCGGTGTCTTCGAGTGCTTTGCGCAGCAGCGGGGTGGTGCCGCGCCAATCGTGCCCATTCTGTCCGGTGATGATCAGGGTCTGAATTTTCGCGGGCCCGGACGGCGCCTGGGCGAAGAGGAAACAACCGAGCCCGAGGAGAACCGGGATCGCGATGACAATGCGCTTCTTCATGAGTTCCTCCCGAGGGTTTTGAGTCCGAGAAAACATGCCCACAGCCTAGCCCCGCTTCGGATTTATCGCCAGCAATTTGAATACCCCGCCCGGAGAATCGGCGCGTCGGGGCGGGCGGCCTCGTGCTGAAAAAAGACACGAATTTATGCCACGTTACTACAGTATTATTGGTTCGGGGGTTTCCTATGACCGGCTTGCAGAATCTGGGGTTCGTTCTCGGAACCTCGTTCGCTTCTGGTCTCAATTTGTACGCCACCATCTCGGTGCTGGGCCTGCTCCAACGCTTCGGCTTCGTCCGGTTGCCGCCGTCCCTCGAATTTGTGGCGCATCCCGTAGTGCTCGGCATCGCCCTGGCGCTCTACGTCGTCGAGTTCGTGGCGGACAAGATCCCGTACGTCGACACCGTGTGGGACACGATCCACACCTTCATCCGCCCGCCCGCAGCCGGCATCCTGGCCTACGCCTCGTTCGGCCAGGTGCCCGAAGCCTGGAGGGTCGCCGCCGGACTGCTCGCAGGGGGTGTGGCGCTGACATCGCACGGCACCAAGGCGACGGCACGCGTCGCTGCCAACACGAGCCCCGAACCGTTCAGCAACTCCATTCTGAGCCTTGGCGAAGACGGGCTCGCGATCTTCCTGGCCTGGCTGGCGGCGGAACACCCGTACCTCACCCTCTTTCTGGTCCTGGCGCTGCTCGCCGCCTCGACCTACCTGCTCGTAAAACTCTTCCGCTTCGCCAGGGTGGTGCTGCGACGTATTTTCCCCAGCGACGCGCCGGTTGCGGGGACGGCCCCGCCAGGCGCTGAATAGGCTGGAATAGAGGGATCGGAGCGAGAACGGCCGGGCCGCGTCGGGCCGCCGCGGCCCACTCTGCCGCCGGTGCCCACTCCGCTCCAAGCCAGCGCTTGACATTTTTTTCGGATTGTGTCGGATTGATCCGCATGGCGGACGCACTCTCTGCGGACCTGTTGGTCATTGGCGGTGGCATCACCGGGGCGGGTATCGCACAAGACGCCGCTGCGCGGGGCATCAAGACTATCCTGGTCGACAAGAACGATTTCGCCTCCGGAACGAGTTCCCGCAGTTCCAAGCTGGTTCACGGAGGATTGCGTTACCTCGAGCATTTCAGCCTCGGGTTGATGCGGGAATCGATCTCCGAAAGACACACGCTGGCGCGGCTCGCGCCCGGCCTGGTGCGCTGGTCCCCTTTTCTCCTCCCGTTCTATCGCGGCAGAACAAGCCGCTGGCTCTACTCGTCGGGCCTGTGGCTCTACGATCACCTCGCGCGCACCACGCGGGAGCGCAGGCACCACGTACTCGGCCCAACGGCCACGCTCGAGTTGGTTCCCGGGCTGCGCGCACAGGACCTCACGGGCGGCGCCCTCTTCTATGACTGCGTCACCGACGACGCGCGGCTGGTGCTCAGCCTGGTCCTGGATGCGCAGGCGCGGGGCGCCCGCGTCTACAACTATGCCGCGGCCGAGCAGCTGATCCTGCGTAACGGCCGCGTCGCCGGGGCGCTGATACGGGACGCTCTCACCGGGGAGTGCTGGGAGGCGAGGGCTGACCAGGTGATCGTGGCGGCGGGCCCCTGGACGGACCTGACCCTGCAGCGCCTGGGGAGAAGTTCGCGGCACGACCGGATCCGGCCCGCCAAGGGAGTCCACATTGTGCTTCGCGCCGGCCGCCTGCCGCTCCGACACACCACCCTGATCCCCTCGGCGCATGACAGGCGATTCCTCTTCGTCATCCCGTGGTATGAAGGGATCGTCGTCGGGACGACCGACACCGAATACCCCGGTGACCCGGATACCGTCGGCCCGGAGCGCGCCGACGTCGAGTATATCCTCGACGCGCTGAACTGGGCTTTCCCGAATGCCCACCTCGGCTTCCCCGACCTGGTTTCGAGCTATGCCGGCATACGGCCGCTGATCAACGCCCCGGGCCGGAAGACCGCCGACGTCCCCAGGGAATACAAGGTCTTCGAGTTCGACGACGGCCTGATTTCCGTGGCAGGCGGCAAGCTGACGACGTACCGGGTGATGGCGAAAACGGTGGTCGACCGGATCGTGCGCCGCCTCAGGACGTTCGATCGCGACCGGGCGCTGATGCCGAGCTGGACCCACCGTATCGCACTGGGCGCCGCCCCGGATGCCTCATTCAACCCTTTCTCCCACGTGGACCTGCCGGAGGACGTCCGCGACCACCTTGTCGCCGACTACGGGCTGTGGGCCCGCCAGATCGTCTCGATCCTGGAAGTCCACCCCGAGTGGAGCAGACGAATCGCGGATGGGCTGCCCTACATCCTCGCCGAAGCCTATTTTGCTGTCACGCGGGAGCGGGCTCGCACCCTCGTGGACGTCCTTGACCGGCGGACCCGGGTGACTCTGCTGGACCCCGGGCGGGGCGAATCGTCGCTCCAGCTGGTCTGCGACGTGGTGGCCGGCGCGCTTGGCTGGTCGGCCGAAGAGGCCGGCCGCCAGAAAGACGACTACATTGAAACCGTACGCCGGCAGTTCCCCGGGCCGCGCGAGTTCCAGCCCCGCGCCGACCCGGTGGGGACCCGTCCGCCCGATCGAGGATGACCAAACTGTTCGTAATCGCTCACGGCAAACGGCAGGGCCCCGTCTGGGACCGCATCGTGCCCTTACTGCGGGCGTTAGCCGGGAACGCCGTTACCCTTCAGTTTACCTCGGGCCCTGGCGACGCGACCCGCATGGCGCGCGAGGCCATCGGCGCCGGGGCCGGGTGGATCGTGGCGGCCGGCGGCGACGGGACGTTCAACGAGGTCGTAAACGGCTATTTCGGCGGCGGCGGAGTTATCGAAGCCCGGACGCCCCTCAGCTTCCTCCCCTTTGGTTCCGGCAACGACTGGGTGCGGACGCTGGGAACGCCGCAGGACCCCCTGCGGGCCGCCGCGGCGCTGGAGGCCGCCCGCACGCGCCCCGTTGATGTGGCGGTTGCCCAATTCCGCAACCGACGAGGCGCGACGGAGCGGCGGGCGTTTCTGAATTTCGCGGAGGCAGGCGTCGGCGCGCAGTCCGTGCGGCACCTGAACCGCCTCCCCCAATGGGCCCGGACCGGCAGCGTATACCTCGTGACCGCCGTCGCAACCGCCTTCCCCTATCAACCGCGTGCCCTCGAACTCGCCTGCGACGGCGCGGCCCCATACGCGACCGAGCCCCTGCTCAGCCTGATCGTCGCCAACGGACGCTTTTTCGGGGCAGGGATACAGTGCGCCCCAATGGCACAGCACGATGACGGCCTCCTCGACGTCATCACGATCGGCTCTTTCGGCACTCTCGAAGTACTGCGCAAGGTCGGGACCTTTGTGCGCGGGTGCTACCTGGGCGAGAGCAAGGTAACCCACAGGACCGTGCGCTCCGTCGCGATAATGTCCGCATGGCCCGTGCCCTTCGAACTCGACGGCGACTTCGTGGGGACGCTGCCCGCGACCGTCACCGTCCTGCCCGGGGCACTCCAAATCAGGTGCTGATCTGGAGTGCGGCGCCTCGGCGACGCTAACCCATTTTTCGGGACGCGGATGCGCGCGGATCCCCACAGATCGACCTGGCGACAGGCCGCGGTCGATCCGCGTGAATCCGTTGGATCCGCGGAATCTGCGTTCTGTTTTGGCTTTTGTTTTTCAACGAGCGAGCAACGCAGTCAGCGGGCCGACGCGCTCCGTGTGAAGAATCACCCAGTCGAAGATGCGTATGGTATCCTGCGACGTCATGGCCTCCAGGCTCCAAGTCGCTCTCGCCGGCCTCCTGCTCTCCGGTCTCGCCTCGGGCGCGTCGCGGCGCGACGTCGCGGGGCTCAAGACGCGCCCCGAACGCACCGGCTACGCCGAGACCAGCCGCTATGACGACGTCAACGAGTATCTCAAGGCCGTCTCCGCAGCCTCGCCCCGCATTCGCCTGACCTCGTTCGGCTATTCGTTCGAGGGGCGGCCGCTTCCGCTGGCCGTTGTCGGAAAGACCGCGGACACGCGGCCCGAGTCGATCGCCGCGACTGGCAAGACGCGGGTCTACATCCAGGCGAACATCCACGCGGGCGAGGTGGAGGGCAAGGAGGCCATGCTCGAGCTTCTGCGCTCCGTCGCCTCGGGCGAGCACGCCGCATGGCTGGACTCGATGGTGCTCCTCGTTGCCCCGGTCTTCAACGCGGACGGCAATGAGCGGGTGAACCTGGCCAACCGGCCCGCGCAGCATGGACCCGTCGGCGGGATGGGGCAGCGCGCGAATGCGCAGGACTACGACCTGAACCGCGACCACGTCAAGCTCGACTCGCCCGAGGCCCGCTCACTCGCCGACCTGCTCAACCGCTACGACCCGCACCTGACGATCGACCTGCACACGACCGACGGAACGCGGCACGCCTATCACCTGACCTACGAACCTCCGCTGCACCCGAACACGGACCCCGGGATCGTGGATTTTCTGCGGAAGGACCTCCTGCCGGAAGTCACGCGCGTCCTCAAGGACAGGGAGGGGTGGGATCTCTACTATTACGGCAATGTTCCGGGACGGAACTCCAGGCTGGAGCGCGCCTGGTACACGTCGGAGCCCCACCCGCGCTTCAACAACAACTACATCGGGTTGAGAAACCGGCCGGCCATCCTCAGCGAAGCCTACGCCTACCTCACGTTCGAGGAGCGCATCCGCGTCACGCGGCGGTTTGTCGAGGAGATATTGAATTACGTGCAGATTCACGGTGAGCGACTGAGGCAACTGGTCCGCGAGGCGGATGTGCTGTCGGTCGTCGGACGGGAACTTGCCGTGCGCGCCGACCTGGAGCGGTCACCCGCTCCGGTCCGCATCCTGATGGGCGAGACCACGGAGGAACGGAATCCCTATACGGGCGCGGTAATGCTGCGCCGGCTCGACGTCAGGAGACCGGAGATGATGCCCGAGTTCGGCACCTTCCGGGCGGCGGAGACCGTGCGTGCGCCGCGTGCCTACCTCGTCCCCGCGCGGCTGGCGCGGGTCGTCGATCGGCTGCAGGCCCACGGCATCCGGTTCACGCGACTCGCGAAGGCGGTCGTGTGGCCCGTGGAGCGGTTCCGCATCACCCGATCCGCCGTGGCGGAGCGCCCGTACCAGGGACACTACCAGAGGACGCTCGAAGGGGTGTGGGAGCCTCCCGGCGAGCAGCAGCTGCCGGCCGGCACGCTCGTAGTCCAGGTGGCGCAACCGCTCGGCCGCCTGGCGTTTTCCTTGCTGGAACCCCGTTCCGAAGACGGACTGCCCACGTGGAATTTCATGGACGACGAGCTCAAAGAGAACCAGGACTTTTATCCGGTGTTCCGGATGCACGGCGAGCTGCCGGCTCCCCGTTGAGCCGTGCCGCTGAAAGGAGAGAGTATGTTGATCGTACACGTCCACGTTCGTGTCAAGCCCGACCGGGTTGCGGACTTCATTGCCGCCTCGGTTGAGAACGCGTCGCACAGCGTCGAGGAGCCGGGCATAGCCCGCTTCGACGTGGTGCAGCAGAGCGACGATCCATCCCGTTTCGTGCTGGTGGAAGTGTACCGGACGGCGCAGGACCCCGCTCGCCACAAGGAAACGAACCACTACCAGCGCTGGCGCGACGCCGTCGCGAACATGATGCAGGAGCCGCGCACCAGCGTGAAATACACCAACATGTTCCCCGACGAGAAGGGGTGGGGCTAGACACCATGCAATTCGAGTTCGCAACCGCGACGCGCATTCTGTTCGGCCCGGGGCGCCTGCGGGAGACCGCCCCCCTTGTCGCAGGGATGGGGCGCCGGGCCCTGCTGGTGACCGGAGGTTCGACCACAGCCGCGGGAAGCCTCGAATCCGGTCTGCACGATGCAGGCGTCGAGAGCCAACGCTACTCCGTTTCCGTCGAACCCACGATCGAAATGATCGTCGAGGCGACGCGGCTGGCGCGTGCCGCCGGGACCGAGGTCGTGATCTCGATGGGAGGGGGGAGCGCGATCGACGCGGGCAAGGCTGTGGCTGCCCTGCTGGCCAACGGCGGCGACCTGCTCGACTACGTCGAAGTGATCGGGGCCGGCAAGAATATCGCGAGGCCGTCGGTTCCCTACGTCGCGATCCCGACCACCGCGGGGACCGGCTCCGAAGTGACCCGCAACGCCGTCCTCGCATCCCCGGCCCACCGCGTCAAGGTGAGCCTGCGCAGCCCGCTCATGCTGGCCCGTCTCGCCGTGGTGGACCCTGAACTGACCAAGACGGTGCCCCCTCCCGTCACGGCGAGCACCGGACTCGACGCCCTCACGCAGCTCATCGAACCCTACGTCTGCAACGCGCCCAACCCGCTGACGGATGCGCTCTGCCGGGAGGGGATCGGCCGCGTCGCCCGTTCACTAAGGTGCGCGTACGGTGACGGCGCCGACATGGCAGCCCGGGAAGACATGGCGCTCGCCAGCCTCTTCGGCGGCTTCGCCCTCGCCAACGCGCGACTCGGTGCCGTGCACGGTCTGGCCGCCCCCCTCGGAGGGATGTTTCCGGCCCCGCACGGCGCCGTGTGCGCGCGCCTGCTCCCGCTGGTGCTGCGGACCAACGTCCAGGCGCTCGATGCGCGGGCGCCCGGATCGTCGGCACTCCGGCGGTACAGGGAAGTCGCGCAGATCCTCACTGGGGACGACCGCGCAGCCGCCGAGGACGGCGCGACCTGGGTCGCGCGCCTTTGCGCGGACCTCGAGATCGCGCCGTTGTCCGATTACGGGCTGAGCGAAGCTGAAATCCCCGCCGTCGTCGGACAGTCCAGGAAAGCCAGCAGCATGAAGGGAAACCCGATCCCCCTTACCGACGAGGAGATTGCCGGTATCCTGCGGCACAGCCTCGTTCCGTGAGCTGTCGGATCCGCTGCGATTTCGTATGGAGCCATCCATGCCGAACGTTCTCGAACTTCTCCGACTCACCCCGTCGCCACAGTCCGTCGACTATGTGACAGGCAAGCAGCAGTTCCACCTGTTCAACCTGCTGACCGAACAGCGGCACCCTCGCACCTGGAACCTGAGTTCGACGATCCAGTCCGACGTCGAGGTCGGCCTGCGGCTGCTTTTGTCGGTCGACGAGGACATCTCCCGGAGGTTTGCGGAGCTGGCCCGCGATCCCCGGGACCTGGAGCGGGCGGCCGCGGCCGTCGCCGACGCCCTCCGGAGCGGGCGCCGGATCTACGTCTACGGCTGCGGCGCCACCGGCAGGCTGGCGAAGCAGATGGAGAGCACCTTCTGGCGCCCGTTCTGGGCCGGGCTGCAGCATCATCCCCTGTGGTCCCGGCTGCGGCCGAAACTGCCCGCCAATGTCGGAGAGCTTCTCGTGGGCGAAATGACAGGAGCCGACCGCGCCCTCGTCAGCTCCCTCGAAGGCTTCGAGGACCTCCAACTGATCGGCAGGCTGCAGCTGGCCGATCACGGCATCGCCAGGGGTGACGTCGTGATTTGCGTGACCGAAGGGGGGGAAACTTCCTCGGTGATCGGGACGGCGCTGGCCGCGCTCGACCAGTATGGGCCGCTGGACGACTCGGTTCGCGAGGAGGCCCGCAGACACCTGTATTTCGTCTACAACAACCCGGACGACGTGCTGCGGCCATTTCACCGCAGCGCGGCCGTGATCGACAACCCGGCGATCACTAAGATCAACCTGACGACCGGGCCCCAGGCGATCACAGGGTCCACCCGCCTGCAGGCTACCACCAGCGAGACGTTCGTGGTGGGGATCGTCCTGGAGGAAGCCATCGGAAGAGTGCTGGCCGAGACCCTCGAACCCGGTGAATTGCGGGAACTGGGCCTGGAACCGCGCGGGATCGCCTCCAGGCTCTGCGATTTCGGCGCCGTCAAGGCCCGCGTCGACGACGCAGCGGCCGCCATGGCCCGGTTCACCGCCCTCGAGGCCGCAACCTATCGCCGCGGCCGGTTCGCGACCTATTTCGCCAAGACCGCCCTCATCACCGTCTTCATCGACAGCACCGAACGCAGCCCCACGTTCCGGCTGTTCCCCCTCGACAGGATCGACGACAAGGAGCGCCGCTGCTGGGTCCAGGTCTGGACCGAGGCATCCGATTCCAGCCAGGCATGGCGCACGTTCCTGGGGCGGCCTTTCAAGGGCCTCCATCCCTCGTCGTACCGCGAACCGTTCGAAACGCTCGTCGACGATCCTTACCTGAAAGAGGCAGCCCTGAAAAGCCTGCAGAACGCGGGCGACGATCAGGAAATGCTCTACGATTTCTCCTTCGCGGCGCGAAACCTGACCACGCGCGGCCCGTCCGAGGGCGACCTTGGGGTGCTGGTTCTCGTGGACGGGGAATTGAGGGAGATGGAACAGCCGGGCTCGGCCCCGCGACGCTTCCTCGAGCTGTTCCACCGGAAGGGCGGAAACGTGGCCGTGCTCCTCGTCACGGGCCCCGTACCGGCCCACTCTACGGGCTCCCTGCAGGCGCTCCTCGGTCCGGGCGACTCGTTCACCCACATCGCACTGGACGAGGGACCGGACCCGCTGACCCTGAAGCGCCAGATCGCATTGAAAATGATGCTCAACGCCCACTCGACCGGCATTATGGCGGTGCTCGGTCGCGTGGTCGGAAACACCATGACAAACGTCAGCCCCAGCAACCTGAAGCTGATCGGCCGGGCCACGTACCTGGTCATGACGCACGTGAACGACGCGCTGCCCGGGGCCGTTACATTCGCCGAGGCCAACGCCGTTGTGATGGATGCGATCGAGTACGTGCGGGCCGAGCAGATGGGGCAGACCGCGGAGGTGGCGTTGAGCATCATCCGGATCGTGGAGGCCGTCCGGCGCGGCGCATGCGTGAGCTGGCCGGAGGCGCGGCAGATCCTGGACGCGCAGGGCCTGGCCCAGTTTCTGCGACGCTGATCTGAGGCGCGGCGCATGCGTGAGCTGGCACGAAGCGCGGCAGATCCTGGACGCACAGGGCTTGATCTGGAGTGCGGGGCTATTTCTCCCCGCCCGCTCGTGCTTTCTTCTCCTTCTGCTGCACGTCGCAGACGGCGAGCGCCGTGATGTTGACGATGTCGCTGACGTCGTTGCCCGGGATAAGCAGATACACCGGTTTGCGGATTCCGAGCAGCATCGGTCCGATGGCCGTCGCTCCACCCAGTCTGGTCAGCAGCTTGTAGGCGATGTTGGCCGAGGTCAGATCGGGGCAGATCAGGGTGTTGGCGCCCTCCTTCAGCGTACTGAACGGGTAGAGTTCGTTGACGATGTCCGGCACCACGGCTGTGTCGGCCTGCATTTCGCCGTCGATCACCAGCCCCGGGGCCGCCTTCTTGACCAGGCTCACCGCCCGCTGCACCTTCTGGGCCAGGGGGTGCGGCGTGCTGCCGAAATTGCTGAACGACAGCAGGGCAATCCGGGGCTCGATGTCGAACTGGCGCACCTTCTCGGCAGTGAGCAGGGCGATTTCCGCCAGGTCCTCGGCGCTCGGTTCGATGTTGACGGTCGCGTCGCCGATGAAGAAGGTCTGATTCTTGAAGACCAGCATGTAGAGGCCCGCGATCTTGCTGACCCCGTCCCTCTTGCCGATGATCTGCAACGCCGGGCGGACCGTTTCGGGATAATGCTGGGTTAGCCCGGAAATCGAGGCCGTCCGCGTCACCGCGCCGCACCATGACCATGCCGAAGATATTGCGCGTCTTCATCTTGCGCTCGGCCTCGAACCGGGTCACGCCCTTGCGCTGACGGTCCTCGTAGTAGGTCGAGACGTACGATTCGAATTTGTCCGATTCCGCGGGCGCGATCATTTCGACCCCATCGAGGTCGAGCCCCAGGTCTGCAATCTTCTGACGGAGCACGGCCTTGTCGCCGAGAAGGATCGGGAGGGCGATCTTCTCGTCCACGAGGATCTGGGCGGCCCGCAGGATCTTTTCCTCGTCCCCTTCCGGGAAGACGATGCGCTTGGGATGCTGCTGCGCCTTGTGAATGAAGAAGCGCATGACTTCGCGCGACTTGCCCAGCCTGGCCTCGAGCGCGTCGCGGTAGGCCTCGAAGTCCGCGATCGGCTGCCGGGCGACGCCGGAGTCAATCGCGGCCTTGGCGACTGCGGGCGCCTCCCAGAGCAGCACGCGCGGGTCGAAGGGCTTGGGGATGATGTACTGCCGGCCGAACTCGATGCGATTGCCGCCGTAGGCGCGCAAGACGGAATCCGGTACATCCTCCTTGGCCAGGTTCGCGAGGGCGCGCACGGCGGCGATCTTCATCTGGTCGTTGATGGCCCGGGCGCGCACGTCGAGTGCGCCACGGAAGATGAACGGGAACCCGAGAACGTTGTTCACCTGGTTCGGGTAATCCGAGCGGCCGGTGGCGATTATCACGTCGGGACGCGCCTGGGTGGCATCCTCGTAAGTGATCTCCGGGTCCGGGTTGGCCATCGCAAACACGATGGGATCGTCCGCCATCGTACGCACCATCTCCCCCGTGACGATTCCCTTTGCGGAGACCCCGCAAAACACATCCGCCCCCTTCAGCGCGTCGGCGAGGGTGCGCGCCTCGGTGTCCTGCGCGAAATACTCCTTGTAGGGATTCATCCCTTCGCTGCGCCCCTTGAACACGACCCCTTTCGTGTCGACCAGGGTGACGTTCTCGTGCCTGACCCCGAGCTGCTCGTACAACTTGGCGCAGGCGATGCCAGCCGCGCCGGCTCCGCTGAAGACGACCCGAACCTGCTCGATCTTCTTGCCGACGATCTCGACGGCGTTCAGGAGGGCAGCCCCGCTGATGATCGCCGTGCCGTGCTGGTCGTCGTGGAACACGGGGATGTTCATCAGGCTCTTGAGCTTTTCTTCGATGTAGAAGCACTCCGGGGCCTTGATGTCCTCCAGGTTGATGCCGCCGAACGTGGGTTCGAGCAGCAGGACGGCCTTGATGATGTCGTCCGGGTCGTGGGAGTTCAGCTCGATATCGAAAACGTCCACGTCGGCGAAGCGCTTGAACAGGACCCCTTTGCCTTCCATGACAGGCTTGCCGGCCAGCGGGCCAATGTCGCCCAGGCCGAGCACGGCGGTGCCGTTGGACACCACGGCTACCAGGTTCCCCTTCGAGGTGTACAGGTAGGCGTCGTCCGGGTTCGCCGCGATTGCCAGGCACGGCTCGGCGACCCCGGGAGTGTAGGCCAGCGACAGGTCGCGTTGAGTCTGGCAGGGTTTTGTGGCGACGACTTCGATCTTTCCCCGCCGGCCTTGTGAATGATAGTCAAGCGCATCTTGTTTGCGGATCATGGCGGTATACCTCTCGAGATGGTGGACGAACCAGGGGCAGACAATTCACCATACTCCCTTCGCGCCATCCATTTCAATCTGGAGTGCGGCGCCTCGGCGCCGCTTTCCCCTTGCGTCCCGCGGCCGAAATTTCCGGCGCCCGGACGCCCCCCCAAGAGACGGCGTCGAGTCGCCGCACTCCCACGAGTTTCAAACATCCTTGACGCGGCCGCCATCGTCAGTTTATGGTCGCCAGACCATGTGGCAACAGACCTATACCCCCCTGGCCGGCAGCCTGGCCCTGTCCACTCTTGTGGCTGCGCTCCCCATCTTCGTTCTCCTGTACCTGCTCGGCGTCCGCCGCACCGCGTCGTGGATGGCTGCGCTCGCCGGACTCGGGTCGGCAGGCCTGGTCGCCGTGTTCGCGTACGGGATGCCGTTCCGCAACGTCGTCGCATCCGCCGCCTACGGTGGCGCATTCGGGCTCTTCCCGATCGGCTGGATCGTCTTCTGGGCCATCATCCTGTACCGCATCACGGTCACGACTGGGAAGTTCGAAATCCTGAAGTCGTCGGTCGGGAGCCTGACGGACGACCCGCGCCTGCAGGCGCTGCTGATCGCGTTTGCGTTCGGCGCCTTCATCGAGGGGGCTGCCGGATTCGGGACGCCCGTTGCCGTCGCAGCCGCCATGCTTGCGGGGTTGGGCTTCACGCCGTTCTATGCGGCCGGCATCTGCCTGCTGGCCAACACGGCTCCCGTGGCCTTCGGGTCGATTGGGATTCCCGTCGTCACCCTGGCGGGAATCACGGGCCTGAATCTGATGGATCTGAGCGGCGCAGTGGGCCGCATTTGCGCCCCCGTCTCCCTCTTCGTGCCGAGCTATCTCGTGATGGTCATGAGCGGCTGGAAAGGCGTGGCGCGGCGTAATGCCGGCCGCACTGCTCTGCGGCGGCACCTTTGCCGCTGTCGCAATTCCTGGTTTCCAACTACATCGGTCCCCAGCTCACCGACATCATCAGCTCGCTCGCCGCGCTTGGTTCCCTGGTCGTGCTGCTGAGGTTCTGGCGGCCGAAAGAACGTTTCTCGCTGGAAGGACACCGCCGGATCATCCCGGAACGTCACTCGTTCGCGCAGACGTTCGTGGCGTGGACGCCTTACTTCCTCCTGGTGCTGCTGGTGCTGATCTGGGGGCAGGAAGGGGTGCGCACGGTGCTGAATCGGGCCACGGTGCAGATCGCGTGGCCCGGCCTGCACAACGAGGTGCTCCGCGCCCAGCCGCTGGTGCCCCAGCCTTCCCCCTATCCCGCTGTTTTCACGCTGAACTGGCTTTCGGCCGCCGGCTCAGCCTGCATGTTCGCCTGCTTCCTGTCGATGCTCGCGCTGCGGGTGACCCCGCGCCAGGTTGGCGAAATATTCAAGACCACCGCACGCCAGCTGTTTCTTTCCATGGTCACCATCGCCTCGGTGCTGGCCCTGGCGTTTCTGATGAACTATTCGGGGGCGACCGTCACCCTCGGCCTGGCTTTCGCCGCCACCGGCGTCGCTGTTCCCGTTCTTCAGCGCCCTGCTCGGGTGGCTCGGGGTCTTTCTCACGGGCAGCGACACTTCCGCCAACGCGCTGTTCGGCAACCTCCAGGTCGTGACGGCCAACCGATTGAACCTCGACGCGGTCCTGATGGCGGCGTCAAACTCCAGCGGCGGGGTGATGGGGAAGATGATCAGCCTGCAGAGCATCGCGGTCGCGGCCGCCGCGACCGGGATGGCCGCGTCCGAGGAGTCGCGAGTTGTTCCGCTTCACCCTGCGTCACAGCATCGTGCTCGCCTCCCTGATCGGCCTCATCGTGGTGGCCTACGCCTACCTGTGATGGGGACGGACCTGGTTAAATTGATACAAATCAGGCGTTTATAGTCGAAATGTGACCCCCCAAACGGCCTTATTTCCATTTTTCGAGGGTATTTTCTGCAAATAAGACCGAAGCGCCGGCATCCCGGGCCTTGACCCGTCGGAGCGGCGGCTTAAAATGAGTTTTCTGGCCCAAAAAGCTGAAATAAGCCCCGTTTTGGACTGCATCTTTCCCGCAATCTATTGCAGTACAAAAGATTCGCCGGGTCCGTCCCCGAGGTTGACGCGCACCGCAGCGCACCGTAAAATTGTTCGTTTGGCCTCCACATGCTAGACAAGATAGAGGTGCGCGGCGCGCGCCAGCACAACCTGAAAAACATCAGCCTCGACATCCCGCGGCACAAACTGACCGTCGTCACGGGGCTATCCGGCTCGGGCAAGTCAAGCCTCGCCTTCGACACCATATACGCCGAGGGGCAGCGCCGGTATATCGAGTCGCTCTCCGCCTACGCGCGCCAGTTTCTCGAGCAGATGGAGAAGCCGGACGTCGACAGCGTCGCCGGGCTGTCGCCGGCAATCAGCATCGAGCAGAAGACGACCAGCCGGAGTCCGCAGATCTACGGTCGGGACCGTCACCGAGATCTACGACTACATGCGGCTGCTTTTCGCTTCCATCGGCAAGCCGCACTGCCACATCTGCGGACGGCCGATATCGCACCAGAAGCTCGACCAGATCGTCGACGCGATCGCAGCCTACCCGCAAGACACGCGGGTCATGATCCTGGCCCCCGTGGTCCGCGACCGCAAGGGGGAGTTCAAAAAGCTTTTCGAGAAGTACGTCAAGAAAGGATACGTCCGGGTGCGTGTCGACGGGCGGATTTACGATCTCGAAGAGCAGATCCCGCTCTCGAAGACGCGCAACCACACGGTCGAGGTGATCGTCGACCGCGTCCTCATCAAGCCGGGCATCCGGCGCCGGCTCGAGATGTCCGTCAAGGCGGCGATGCAATTGGCCGAGGGGCTCGTCTCGGTCGCCGCCGTCGACATCGAGGAGAAGCTGTTCTCGGAGCGGCAGGCCTGCATCGACTGCGGGGTCAGCATCCCGACGCTCGAGCCGCGCTCGTTTTCCTTCAACTCGAAGCACGGCGCGTGCCCGGAGTGCGACGGCATGGGGACCAGCATGGTGCTCAACCCCGCGAGCCTCGTCCGCGACCCGGGCCAGCCCGTCGGGTCGCTGGAATTCGCGATCGAGAATCCCAGGGTCAGCGGCTACCTGCGCGATTCGCTCGCGACCATCGCCCGCCATTTCAAGTGTGACCCCGGCACCCCTTTCAACAAGCTGCCGGAGCGGGCCCGGCAGGCGCTGCTGCACGGCACCGACGAGCCCATTACCCACTATTTCGGCGATTTCGGGTACACCGCCGAATTCCGCGGGATCGTCCCGTGGCTCGAGGCCGTGTGCCGAGACGAAGGGAACCCGAAGCTGCAGGAGGAGGTGTCCTCCCTGTTTTCGATTCAGGAATGCCCGGTCTGCGGCGGTTCGAGGTTGCGCCCGGAAAGCCGCGCCGTGCGCCTCAACGGCATGACCATCTCGGAGTTTGCCCGAGCCCCGCTCGAGAGCGCACTGCGGGCGTTCCAGCGCCTCAAATTGACGGACCGCGAGGAGGAGATCGCTGGCCGGATCATGGCCGAGATATGCGAGCGGCTGCAGTTCCTGCTCAACGTCGGCGTCGGATACCTGTCGCTCGACCGGCCTGCGGCCTCGCTGTCCGGCGGGGAAGGGCAGCGGATCCGGCTGGCCACCCAGATCGGTTCCAGGCTGCGCGGCGTCCTCTACGTCCTCGACGAACCTTCCATCGGACTTCACCCGCGCGACAACCGGCGCCTGCTCGACACCCTGGCAGAGCTGCGGGACCTGGGGAACACCATCCTCGTCGTCGAACACGACGAGGAGACGATCCGCAGCGCCGACCACGTCGTCGATCTGGGGCCCGGCGCCGGCCGAGCGGGCGGCGAGGTCGTCGTGGCGGGAACCGTGGACGAGGTGCAGCGGAGCGCCCCGTCGCTCACCGGTCAGTATCTCAGCGGCCGCCTCCGGATCGAGTACCCGTCGCGGCGGCGCAAGGGAAACGGGAAACGGCTGGTCGTCAAGGGGGCCCGTCACCACAACCTGCAGGACCTCACGGTCGAGTTTCCCCTCGGCTTGTTCATCTGCGTCACCGGCGTCTCGGGCTCGGGCAAGTCCTCCCTGGTCGACGACATACTGTTCAAGACGCTCAGCCGCAAGCTGCACCACGCCCTGTGCGAACCCGGGGCACACGACGAGATCGTCGGGCTGGAACACCTCGACAAGGTCATCGAGATCGATCAGTCCCCCATCGGGAGAACCCCCAGATCGAATCCCGCGACCTACACCGGCCTCTTCGCCCCTATCCGGGAGCTCTTCGCGATGCTCCCGGATTCGCGCATCCGCGGCTACAGGCCCGGACGGTTCAGCTTCAACGTCAAGGGCGGACGGTGCGAGACCTGCCAGGGTGACGGGCTGCGGCGGATCGAAATGAACTTCCTGCCCGATGTGTACGTGCTGTGCGAGACCTGCCGGGGAAAGCGATACAACCACGAAACCTTGACCGTGAAGTACAAGGGGTACTCGATCGCCGACCTTCTGGAGATGAATATCAGCGACGCCCAGTCCCTTCTGGAGAATATTCCACCCATCGTGCAGAAACTGCAGACTCTCAACGACGTGGGGCTGGGTTACGTGCAGCTTGGCCAGCCCGCCACTACGCTCTCGGGGGGCGAGGCGCAGCGCGTCAAGCTCGCCAGGGAACTCAGCCGCCGCGCCACGGGGCGCACCCTCTACATCCTGGACGAGCCCACGACCGGGCTGCATTTCCACGATGTGAAGAAGCTGCTGGACATCCTCAACAGCCTGGTCGATCTCGGGAACAGCGTCGTCGTGATCGAACACAACCTCGATGTCATCAAGATGGCCGATTGGATCATCGACCTCGGCCCCGAGGGGGGCGAGCACGGCGGACGTGTCGTGGCGGCCGGGAACCCGGAACGCGTGGCGCGTGTCAAATCTTCCGCCACGGGCCAGGCCCTCCGCCGCGTCCTCGTCCAGTAAGAGGGAGTGGGCGGGGGCGGCCCGCCCCCGCCCCGACAAGCCGAAACATACCTACGTCAAAGCCAGGTCCGCGACGGTCACATCGGCGATCGTGCGGCGGACCAGGTCGGCGTGGGAGAGCAGCTCGGCGGGAAAGGTCTGGGCGACGGCGACGCAACGCATCCCTGCAGCCTTGGCGGCATCAACGCCGTTGACCGCGTCCTCCACCACGGTGCAGCGCGCCGGCTGGAGTTTCAGCCGCGCGGCGGCGGTCAGGAAGAGGTCCGGGGCCGGCTTTCTTCGTGTTACGTCGAAGGCCGTGACCACCGCGTCCCAGGTTTCCGGCGGAAGCCCGATCCTGCGGAGGTTGGCCTCGATTTTGACCGGGTCGGCGCTCGAGGCGACCGCGGTCTTCAAGCCGGCCTCGCGGCAGAGCTGCACCAGTTCCCGGGCGCCGGGGAAGGCGCGGAGGTGGTCGGGCACCAGACCGAGGTATATCTCGTACGTCCTGCGCTTCGCCTCCGGGAGATCGATGCCAAAGGCATACCTCTCTGCGACCCCGCCGATATAGCGGTTCTCCCCGGCGCCGACGAAGGGGAGGAAATCCTCGGGCCGGACCGCAAGCCCCTTCTCCGCAAACATCTCGATGGCGGCCCGATTGATGAGGGGCTCCGAATCTGTCAGAACCCCGTCCATGTCGAAAATGACACCCGTCATAAGCAATGCAGCGCCTCCCGCCCGGACTTTATACGCAACCTCGGCACGTCTGCACGAGAATTCGAAACACGCGGAATCTCGCAAGTGCGGCCGCGTTCCGCTCGCGTTCTCAGGCCCGAACACCCGGCGCCTCGGAGCCACACGGGAATGGCGCCAAATTCAGTTCGCCATTGACAGACACCGAATAATGGATTAAAAGGTCTATTATGTTATTTTCAAGGCCGGCCGAATACGCTGTCCGCGCCATGACCTTCCTCGCGACCCTCCCGGCAGGCCGCCTCGCCGGCGCTCGGGAAATCTCCGAGGCGGAACGCATCCCCATGCCCTTCCTCTGGAAAATCCTCCACTCGCTCGCCCGCCGCAAACTCGTCCGCTCCTTCAAGGGCGTGCACGGCGGATATGAACTCGCCCTGCCCTCCGACCAGATCACCATCGACATGCTCCTTGAGGCGGTCGACAGCAAAGACCGGTTCGGCAGCTGCGTCCTCGGCCTTCCCCGCTGCGGCGAGGAAAACGCCTGCCCGCTGCACGAGACCTGGCAGCAGTTGCGGGCCCGCATGGCGGCCATGCTCGAAGACAACACCCTTGCCGACCTCGCCCGCATCACCGCGGCACGGACTGCGGCGCGCAAAGACACCACGATCACCGACCGAGTCGACCATTGACCATGGAGGTACTGTAATGGAATTCGCCACCCAAACCCTGCGGCGTGAACACGAGGCCATACTGGAAATGCTCGCAGTCGCCGCCGAACTCGCGTCGCGCCTCGAAGAGGGAACCCCCGTCCCCGCCGAGCAGCTGCGCGACACGATCGAGTTCTTCACGGTCTTCGCCGACCGCTGCCACCACGCCAAGGAAGAGGAGCTGCTTTTCCCGGCCCTCGAACAGAAAGGCATGCCGCGCGCGGGAGGCCCCATCGCCGTCATGCTTCACGAGCACGATGTCGGCAGGGCCGCCGTCCGCCGCATGAGCGCCGCCGCCGAGGCCTATCCCGCCGATCCCGCCGCCGGTCCCGCCTGGGCCGCCGCCGCGCGCGACTACACCGCGCTGCTGCACGGCCACATCCAGAAGGAGAACAACGTCCTGTTTGTGATGGCCGAGCGGCTGCTCTCCGACGCCGAACAGGCCAGGCTGGGTGCGGATTTCGAGACCGTCGAAGCCCTGAAGATGGGCGCCGGCACCCACGAACGACTCCACGGCCTGATCCGGAGACTGACCTCGGAAGTCCTCCCCGGGGCGAAAGACGCCCACTAGGAGAGCACCGTGGCTACCGCACCCCAGACCATGCCACGCCCCGACGCTGCCGCCCCGGCTCCTCGCGTTGCCCCGCGGAAGAAAATGCTCGTCCGCAAATCCGGCCGCGACCACTCTCAGGCGCTGCGCCTCGCCTTGCAGCTCTCGTTTCTCCTGCTGAATCTCGGGATCGGCCTGCAGTTCTACCTGTTCGTGCGCCACTTCGAGTCTGGAGGGCAGACGCTCCGCGTCCCCCGGCCCGCCGGCGTCGAAGGCTGGCTCCCCATCGCCGGCATGATGAACCTGAGGTACTTCCTCGAGACGTGGCACGTGCCCTCGATACACCCCGCCGCCATGTTCCTGCTGGTCGCGTTCCTGCTCATGTCGTTCGTGTTCCGCAAGGCCTTCTGCGGCTGGCTCTGCCCGGTGGGGACGATCTCTGAAGGCCTCTGGAAACTGGGGCGGCGCCTGCTCAGGACCAACCTCCGGTTCCCCGGGTGGGCCGACATCCCCCTGCGCGCCGTGAAATACCTGCTCCTGTTTCTCTTCGTCTACGCGGTGGCCGGCATGTCGGCAAGGTCGGTCGCAGGCTTTCCTCGAAAGCCCGTATGGCGTCGTCGCCGACGTCAAAATGCTCAACTTCTTCCGCCACATGGGCCAGACCGCCGCCATAACCCTGGCGGCGCTCGTGGTCCTGTCCGTGCTGGTCAAGAACTTCTGGTGCCGCTACCTCTGTCCCTACGGCGCATTAATGGGGCTCGCCGCGCTCCTGAGCCCGTCCCGGATCCGCCGCGATCCGGCCCGCTGCATCGACTGCGCGAAGTGCGCCCGGGCCTGTCCCGCGCTGCTGCCGGTCGACAAGCTCGCCACCGTGCGCTCGGCCGAGTGCATGGCCTGTCTTGAGTGCGTAGCCGTCTGCCCGGCAGACGGAGCCCTGCGCATGTCGCTCCCCCGCCGACGCGCACTCCCGGCTTGGGCGCTTGCCGCCGGGATAACGACGTTGTTCCTCGGCGTCGTTTTTGCGGCAAAGGCCACCGGCTCCTGGCAAACCCTCGTCCCCCACGATGTCTACCGCGAACTCGTCCCCAGATCCGGCGAGTTCGGCCACCCGTAGAAACGGAAGCCCCCATCGCATCGATTGAGCATTTCGATGCGGGGCAGCCGCGCCTTCCGGCTTCGGGATCCCAGCCGTCACTACGGAAGCCGGGAGCCGGGAGCCAGGGAACAGCCCTTCCGCATCGATTGAGCGTTTCGATGCGGGCAGGCGCCTTCCGGCTTCGGGATCCCAGCCGTCACTACGGAAGCCGGAAGCCGGGAGCCAGGGAACAGGCCCTTCCGCATCGATTGAGCGTTTCGATGCGGGGCAGCCGCGCCTTCCGGCTTCGGGATCCCAGCCGTCACTACGGAAGCCGGAAGCCGGGAGCCAGGGAACAGGCCCCTCCGCATCGATTGAGCATTTCGATGCGGGACGGCCCCGCCTGCCGGCTTCCGGCTTCGGGCTCCCGGCTTCTGCCTCTCTTAGGTATACTGAAAGGATGTCCAGATATCCGGTGGGGCCGTTTGGTGCTTCGGGGATCCGGACCTATCCGCTGAAGGATAGGCCCAGCAGGGTCGACGTCGGACGTTTCGGGAGGCCCCACACCAAGGGGGCTTCGGTCTCCGAGTTCCTCGAAGGGCTTCCTGGCATCCTTGCGGCCCAGGGGTTGCGCGATCTTGCCCACACCATCGCCGCTGCGCCCCCCGCGGGAAAACCGGTGCTGTGGGGGATGGGCGGGCACGTGATCAAGACCGGTCTTGCCCCCATCCTCATCGACCTGATGGACCGCGGTTTCGTGTCGGGTGTCGCGCTGAACGGGTCGGGAATTGTCCACGATTTCGAGATCGCCCTGGTCGGTTCCACCAGCGAGGACGTGCAGGCGCAACTCGAGCAGGGAGCCTTCGGCATGGCCGAGGAGACGGGGCAGCAGATCAACCAGGCCATCAGCGACGGGGTTGCGGACGGTCTCGGCATCGGGGAGGCGCTCGGCCGCTATCTCGCACACGCCCGGCCCCCTTTTGCGCGCCACAGCATCCTGACCGAGGCTTACCTGCGCCGCATTCCAGTCACGGTGCACGTGACCATCGGGGCAGACATCGTTCATAACCACCCTTCGTTTTCGCCCTCCGACACGGGAGAAGGCTCCTACCGCGACTTCCGCGTTTTTGCCGGCCTCGTCGCGCGGCTCAATGGCGGGGGCGTCTACGTCAACTGCGGCTCCGCCGTGACGCTTCCGGAAGTTTTCCTGAAGTGCGTCTCGCTGGTGCGCAACTGCGGCAACGCGCTCGAGGGCTTCACGACCGCGAACCTCGACTTCGTCCAGCACTATCGCCCGACCGAAAACGTGCTGCGCCGACCGGTCGGCAAGAGCGGGCGCGGCATCGCCATCACCGGACACCACGAACTGGTCATCCCGTTGCTGGCGGCGTGGCTGGTCGAACTCTCCCCCGGAACCCGCTCCGATGCCTGAGCCCCCGCTCGGCCCCGACGCCCTGGCGCAACTCGAACTCGGCGTGACGCAGTTCAACCGCGGCCAATTCTTCGAATGCCACGACACGCTCGAGGAGGCCTGGCAGGCGACGCGCGGGCCGGCGCGCGATTTTCTCCAGGGACTCATCCAGGTGGCGGTTGGTTTCTATCACCTCGACGCCGGAAACCTGCGCGGGAGCGAGAGCCAGTTCGAGAAAGGGCTGGCCCGGCTGGAACCTTACGGGGAGGGCTATCTCGGCGTCGATCTCGGCGCCCTGCGGCGGGATGCCCGCTCCTGGCTCGCCCGGATCAAGGCGGGGGACGATCTGCGGGCTGCTGCGGCGCCGCCGCGCCTGCACTACAAGCCCACCTAGCCGGCGTGGGCGGGGGCGGCCCGCCCACGCCCCAATCACCAGCCACCGGGCATCGAGAAATCCGCTGGCGGCCCGCCCGGCTCACGGCTTGGCGATCAGGGTCGCCGTCTTCATGAAGGCTAGGAAGCGCTGGTCTTCGCGGATCGGGTCGAAATCGGGTTCCTTTCTTATCGCATCGATGTCAGAAAAGCCCGAGCTGAGAGCCTGCTTGAGGCTCTCGACGGCCCGCTCGGCATCGCCCATCGAGGCGAAAAGTCGTGCCAGAAAGTAGGCGCGTTCGGTTGGCGACCTCTGCGCGCCCGCGGCCGACAGGCTGATGCCCTCCGATTTGCCCATGATCGCCGGATCGATCGCGAGCCCCTTGCGCAGTTCCGCCATCCCCTTCTGCATCTTTCCCAGTTCGAAGTACAGCGTTCCGAGATTGACGTGAAATGAGGCGATGTCGGGCGCGAGGCTAATCGCCTTTTTGAAGTGTTTCTCGGCCTGGTTTTTCTCCCCGACCGCAAAGTTGACCGTGCCGAGGTTGTTGTAGGCGTATGGGTACTTTGGGTTCAGCCCGATCGAGCGCTGGAACGCGTTGGTCGCTTCCGGATAATACTTCAGCTGCGAATAGGAGATCCCGAGTTTGTTGCTGATGAATTCGCTGTTGGGATTCAGCCTCGCGGCTTCGAGGTACTTGATCAGGGCGGCGTAAAAATCGCGGCGCGCGAACGCGAGGTCCGCGTCCCGGGCGCACTCGTTGGCCTTGATGATGTCTTGCGCCGGGACCGGAACCCGGACCACGCGCTGGGGGCCGCACGCGAAAAGCAGCAGAACGAAGCAGGCGCACAGCAACGGCGTCGTTCTGCTGCTCGAAAACAGGCGCCGGCCCGGACGTGCCCGGTTGCCCGGCATCCCTCTCCCCCCGTCCTGTGGCGCAATCATTACATCTATCTTAGACCGGCACACCCGGCGGGTTCAAGAAATCCGCGGGAGGACATCCATCGCAGGAGAGAGCAGCCCGGGAAGGCCGGGGGATCGAGGCTTTGCACGTGCCCCTACAGGCGTCCTATGAAGCTCGAGGCCTTCAGGTCGAAATCCACCGGCCTCTCGAACAGCAGGAAATCGATGGGGGTGGTGTAGTGGATCTTCACGAAGATCTGTCCTGCCAGGTGCTCCACCTTGACATCGTCGCCCTTCAGGGTCAACTCGTTGCGTTTGGCGAGATCGACGATGTTCTTCACCAGGGTCTCGTCGCTGTAAAAGTGCGCGCCCGCCCGGCTCACCTCGGTCCGCATGTCGGCCTCGAAGCTCTTGACCGCGTAGTACACCGGGACCACGCGGATGCCGGCTATCACGACGACCGCTATCAGGGCGAGTGAGAAGAGGCAGCCGACCGTGCCTCTCCCTTCAGCGTTGCGGAGGAATCCAGGACTCGTGCGGAATAAGTGCAGGCTCATTGATCGTACCCGTCTCTCGGTGGTCCGTTTATATAATCGGCGCCGGAACGGATTTGCTTTACCGTGGATGGGGGCCGGGCCGAAGATATTATCGCGGCGGCGGCCCGTGCGGGACTACTGCTCGACCTTCAGGACGGCGAGGAAGGCCTCCTGCGGGATTTCGACCTTGCCCAGGCGCTTCATCCGCTTCTTGCCTTCCTTCTGTTTCTCGAGCAGCTTGCGTTTGCGGGTGATGTCGCCGCCGTAGCACTTGGCCAGCACGTTCTTGCGGATCGGGCGGACCACTTCGCGGGCGATAACCTTGCTGCCGATGGCTGCCTGGATGACCACCTCGAACATCTGCCGCGGGATCAGTTCCTTCATTTTGGCGGCCAGGGCGCGGCCCCTGGCCGGGGCATTCTCCTGGTGGACGATCAGGGATAGGGCGTCGACCGGTTCCCCGCCGACCAGGATGTCGAGCTTCACGAGGGGAGATTCCTTGTAGCCGGAGAAGTGGTAATCCAACGAGGCGTACCCGCGCGAGGCGGACTTGAGCCGGTCGTAGAAATCGAGGACGATCTCGTTCAGCGGCAGTTCGTAGGTGATGAGGACACGGTTCGAGGTCACGTACTCAAAGCCCTTCTGAACCCCGCGTTTCTCCTCGGCGAGCTTCAGGATCGGGCCGACGTACTCGTCGCTCGACAGGATCATCGCGGTGATCATCGGCTCTTCGAACTTCTCGATTTCACCGGCCGGCGGGAGTTTCGACGGGTTGTGGATTTCCGCGACCTCCCCTTTTTTGTTGGTGACCCGATAGCGCACGCCGGGCGCGGTCGTGATCAGCGACAGGTTGAACTCGCGCTCGAGGCGTTCCTGGACGATCTCCATGTGCAGTAGGCCCAGGAAGCCGCAGCGGAAGCCGAAGCCCAGGGCCCCGGAGGTGTCAGGCTCGTAGAAAAACGACGAGTCGTTGAGCTTCAGCTTCTCGAGGGCGTCGCGCAGGTCTTCGTACTGGGCGTTGTCGGTCGGATACAGCCCGGCGAACACCATGGGCTTGATCTCCTGGAATCCCGGGAAGGGTTCCGGGGTCGGCCTGGCGTCCTCCGTGACCGTGTCGCCGATTTTTGTGTCGGACACCCGCTTGATGCCGGCTACGATGAAGCCCACCTCGCCCACCGACAGCTCGTCGATCTCGAGGAACTTGGGGGTGATGACCCCGACCTGCTCGACCGTGAACGACTGCTGGGCGGCCACGAGACGCACACGGGTCCCCTTGCGCACGGTCCCGTCGATGACGCGCACCAGCACGATGACCCCGCGATAGGCGTCGAACCAGGAGTCGAAAATCAGCGCTTTCAGCGGCTTTTCGTATTCGCCCTTGGGCGGCGGGAGCCTGTGGACGATTGCCTCGAGGATCTCTTCGGTGCCGATGCCCTCCTTGGCGCTGGCCAGGATCGCGCCGGAGGCGTCCAGCCCGATGATGTTTTCGATCTGCTCCTTGATCCGCGGTATCTCGGCGCTCGGGAGATCGATCTTGTTGATGACCGGGACGATTTCGAGATGGTGGTCGAGGGCCAGGTAGGTGTTGGCCAGCGTCTGAGCCTCGACCCCCTGCGAAGCGTCCACCACCAGCAGCGCCCCTTCGCAGGCGGAGAGGCTGCGCGAGACCTCGTAGGAGAAGTCCACGTGCCCCGGGGTATCGATCAGGTTCAGGATGTAGTCGTGCCCGTCTTTCGCACGGTAGTTCAGGCGGACGGAATGTGCCTTGATCGTGATGCCCCGCTCGCGCTCCAGGTCCATGGCATCGAGCACCTGATCGGACATCTCGCGGGCCGTCAGCGCCCCCGTCGCTTCGAGCAGGCGGTCTGCCAGCGTCGACTTGCCGTGGTCGATGTGGGCGATGATGGAAAAATTGCGGATGGCGTTTTTGTCGCTCAATGACTCGTGCCGACCTCTTGATTGAACTGAGATGATACACGGTGCAACAGGCCCGCACAATAAAAGGCACCACGAGCTGTGGAGTGCGGCGGCTCGACGCCGCTTTGGGGTCGGCGCCCGGGCGCCGACCTTGGGCCGTCCATTCTGAGTGCTTACCGGGAGCGTTTCAGGCCGATCCGGGGACAGAACCGGGAGATCGGGCAGCGACTGCACCAGGGCGACACCGGGACACAGAGGTTCTGGCCGAAGGTCACGAGCAGATCGTTGAACTCCCGCCAGTAACGGCGCGGCAGCCTTGCCCGCAACGCGGTCTCGGTGTCGTCGGGCGTCCTGGTCGCGACGTAACCCCAGATGTTTGTGATCCGGTGGACGTGGGTGTCGACGCAGATGCCGTAATCGCCGAACCCGACCGTTACGACGAGGTTCGCGGTCTTTCGGCCGACCCCGGGCAGTTTCAGCAGTTCGTCGAGCCGCCGCGGCACGGCTCCGCCATACTGCTCGACGAGAATACCGCAGGTCCTGCGCAGGTTCCCGGCCTTCGTCCGGTAGAAGCCGACCGGGTAGATGAGGCGGGCGATTTCCGTTTCGGGCAGGGAAGCGATGGCCGCCGGGGTTCCCGCGGCCGAAAGGAGGCGTCGCGAAGCCTCGCCCGTGACCGCGTCCTTGGTCCGGAGCGACAGTATGGTGCTGACGAGCGTCTCAAACGGCCGGTCCGCCGCCGCGTCGGCGATGGCGCCGACGGCCGGGACTTTCCAGCGGCGGATTTCCCGCCGCAGTATGCCCAACACCTCGCCGATGGTGCCCTCGACCCAGGGCTCCGGACGTGCGCGGGAGGCGCTCTCACGGCCCCGCGATTTCGGAGTTCCCGGAGAGGCAGGGGGCCCGGCCTTCAATCGGCGAGCCTGCGCTTGTAGAGCGAGGCGCTTTCCACCAGCTTGCTTTCGCCCCCGGTGTTGACGCAGTAGCGCGACTGGTACAGCGAGGCACCGCCGTACTCCCCCTTCTTGTTCACGGCGTAGTAGCTCAGGTTGAAGTTGGGCTTCCCGTCCGGGCCGAGCAGCCGCTTCTCCTTCGTGGTTCGCGCCACTCGTTCCAGGGTCTCGACGCAGGCCTGCTCCGGCGTCTTCCCCTGCCGCATCAGCTCGACCACCGTGTGGGCGCCGCAGACCTTTATGTTGGCCTCGCCACGCCCCGTGGAACCGGCGGCGCCGACCTCGTTGTCCACATAGCACCCGGCGCCGATGATCGGCGAGTCGCCGACGCGGCCCGGGATCTTCCAGGAAAGTCCGCTGGTGGTCGTCGTGCCGGCCAGGTTGCCGCTGACATCCAGGGCCAGGCAGTTGATCGTCCCGTAATGCTTGATCACCTCGCCGAACGCAGTCCCGTCGAACTCCTCGGAGAGCCAGTTGTCGGTGGCCGAGAGCTTCGACCTCCACTCGAGCCACCTTCGGCGCGAGGTTTCGGTGAGCAGGTCTTCCTTCTGGAAGCCCATCCTCAGCGCGAACTTCAGCGCCCCTTCTCCCACGAGAAAGATGTGATCGGTCCGCTCCATGACGAGGCGGGCTACCTTGGACGGCGTCTTGATGTTTTTCAGCGCCCCGACGGCCCCGCACCGGCAGGTCAGCCCGTCCATCACGCTGGCGTCCAGCTCGACTTCCCCTTCCTCGTTCGGGAGGCCGCCGTACCCTACACTCGTGTCGTTCGGGTCTTCCTCGACGATGTTGACCCCCGCGATCACGGCGTCGAGCGGCTTGCCGCCGGACTTAAGTATCTCCATCGCCTTCGCGGTCGCCTTCATCCCGTTCGCGCTGGAGACAACCACCGGGATGGACGCCGGCGGCGCCGCGGCCGTCGACGCGCCCGCCGATAGGATGCCGCCGGCCACGCCCGCGGCAGATGTCATTTTGAGGAAATCGCGTCGCTCCATTTGCGGACCCATGCCAGCAGCCTCCTTCAAGACCGCCCACCCTTGCAGGTGAGCCGTCGAACAGCCGGATTCAAACACACGTTCAGGGGCGGTACAATCGCAAAGCAACGGGCGGGGTGAGCCGCCCCCGCCCACCTATGCCCCGCAGCACTTCTTGTACTTTCTGCCGCTGCCGCAAGGGCATGGCCCGTTGCGTCCCGGGGCGCCCGCACCGGTCCGGCTCTCCTCTCGGGCGCGCACCCAGTCCATGACGTTGGCGGGTGGCCTTTCGTTGCGCAGCTCCTCGGCCATGAACCTCATGTAGGGATCGATGTGCCGGAAAAACAGCTTGTAGCCCGGGCATAGGTAATTCAGCCCTCCTTCTCCGTCCGGCGTGCGCGTGAAACGGTGCTTCGGGCACTCGCCGTTGCACGCGAAGCGGAACTCGCACTCGCGGCAATAGCGCGGGAGGGTGTCGCGCTTGTCCACGCCGAACCTGAGCTGCTGCGGGGACGCTGCGAGGTCGCCGATCGGCGTGTCCATAATGTTGCCGAGCTTATTTTCCGGGTAGACGTAGTGATCGCAGGAATAAAGGTCGCCGTTGTGCTCCAGGGCCATCGCGGAGCCGCAGGTCTCCCGGAAGATGCAGAGGCTGGAGCCGAGGCCGTACCAGCTCTCCAAAGACACGTCGAAGATCTGTACGTAGTGGCTCCCCACGTCGCCGCGGACCCACTCGTCGAAGATCCGGCACAGGAAAAGGCCGAACTGCCGCGGCTCGACCGACCATTCGGTCACCCGCGCCGGCACGGGACCGGGTGCGATCAGGACAAGCCCGCCAGCGTCAGGCTGCTCCGCCACGCGCTCCACCACCGGGATGAACTGCATGAACCGGCTGCCGATTTCCTTCAGGAAATGGTAGACCTCCACGGGGTGCCGCGAGTTGTCCCGCTGGACGACTGTGAGCGTGTTGAACTCCACGCCGTGCTTCTTCAGGCAGTCGAGCCCGCGCATGACCCGGTCGAACGTCGGGCGACCGCCCTTGTCGACCCGGTACCGGTCGTGCAGCTCCCTCGGGCCGTCGACCGACAGCCCGACCAGAAATCCGTTGGCCGCCAGAAACTCGCACCAGGCGTCGTCGAGCAGGACCCCGTTGGTCTGAAGGGAGTTCTCGACGCGCTTCCCCGCCGCGTACTTCGCCTGCAGTTCGATTGCCTGCTGGAAGAACCCCACCCCGAGGATGGTCGGCTCTCCCCCCTGCCAGGCGAAGGTCACCGCCGGCGCGTCCTGGGCCTCTATGTATGAGCGGATGTACGTCTCGAGCACTTCGGGCGACATGGCCCAGTCGTGCTTTCCCGGGTACAACTTCTCCTTCTCGAGATAGAAGCAGTAAGCGCAGTCCAGGTTGCAGACCGGCCCGGCCGGCTTGGTCATCGCATGAAACGCAGCACCCATACCCGCCAAGTCTATCACAATGGGGACGGACACGGATAACCGCTTAAATGCTAAGTACTTAACTGCGTTTTATCGGCCAAAAAAAGGCCTTATTTTGATTTTTCGAGGGTCATTTCTGCAAATAACCTGCTTCGCCGGCAGGTCGGTTCCCCACGAGATCCGGTCCGGGCTTGTTTTCGATTTCCGAGCCCAAAAGTGGGAATAAGGCCCTTTTTGGGCTTCAATTATCTCGCAAATCACTGCATTGAAAGAGATTGTTTGGGTCCGTCCCTGTGCTATAGTCGGCGCATGGGCACGTTTTCTGAAATCGCGTCGCGGATGGACAAGCTGTACGAGTTTGATAGGGAGCCAGTGGCCGTCAGTCAGCTGAAGCCGTGGAGCCAGTTCGCCGGCCTTTTCGCGGGCGAGCACGTCGCGGGGACCGAGTTCGTGATCGGGGCGTTTTTTGTCCTGCACGGCGTGCACGCGCTCGACCTGCTGCTCGGCCTGCTGATCGGGAATGTGCTCGCGGTGCTCTCGTGGACCTTCGTCTGCGCGCCCATCGCCACCAGCACGCGCCTCACCGTCTACTGGTATGTCAGGAAGATCGCCGGACCCGGGCTCACCGCGGTGTACAACGTGGCCAACGCGATCCTGTACTGCATCCTGGCCGGCGCGATGATCGCGGTCGCCGCTACGGCCGTCGGGCTCGCCATAGGCATCCCCACCCCGGCACTGACCGACATGCTCCCGAACAGCCTCGCGTGGGTGCTGCTTACGTTTGTCATCGGGATATCCTTCCTGGTGCTGGCGATCCTCGGCTTCGAGAAGCTGAGCAAATTCGCCGAGATCTGCTCCCCCTGGATGTTTGCGATGTTCATAGCCGGGGCGATCGCGCTCCTGCCAGCCCTCGGCGTGCACCCCAACCTCGACAACCTGTGGCAGGTGATGAAGTCCAGGGTCTGGACCGGGATTCCGAGCGCAGGTCAGGAGCAATATCACCTCTGGCACATCGTCTTCTTTGCCTGGTTCTGCAACCTGGCCATGCACATCGGCCTGTCGGACATGGCCATATTCCGCTATGCGAAGCACTGGAGCTACGGGTTCTTGACGGCGTTCGGGATGTTCCCGGGCCACATGCTGGCCTGGATCTGCTCCGGCATAATGGTGGCGGGCGTCAACCGTCAGATGGACCCCGGGCTCATGGCGTTCGAAGCCGCAGGCGTGGCCGGGCTCCTCGCGGTGATCCTGGCAAGCTGGACTACCGCGAACCCGACGCTCTACCGGGCCGGGCTGGCGCTGCAGTGCGTCAGTCCCGGGTGGCCGCGCTGGAAGACGACGATGATCGCCGGGTTGATCACGACGGTGCTCTCCTGCTTCCCGCTCGTGTTCATGAAGCTGCTCGACTACGTAGCGATCTACGGGCTCGTGCTCATGCCGATTGGGGCCGTCGTCTTCGCGGAGCACTGGATCTTTCCCGTGGCTCGGGCTGCCGCAGTACCTCACGGAGCGGCGAGGCCAGGCGTTCAACTGGCCCGCCCTCGTCGTCTGGGCAGGCACGCTGCTGCTCTGCTTCTTCATGCCCTTTCACCTGTTTTTCCGCTGGCTCCCGGGGTATTTCATCGCGCTGGTCTCCTACACCCTGATGAACCTGGCGCACCGCAAAGGGGCGCAGCCCGGGAACGCATCGGGGAGGCGCATTCGAAGGGGGGTGCCCGGTGAAGGCGAAAGTGACACTGGCGCTTGCGCTGGTCAGCCTGCTCGCGTGCCTCGTCGCCCCACTGCTGCTGTTCAACGGCGTCATCGACGCGCCCACCTACAAGCGTGTCCTCGTCGCCGCCACCGCGGGCTGGTTCGTCTTTGCGATCGTGTGGAAGGTGGGCGGGGACGGCTCGGACCGAACCCGGTGAGCGACAACCGGGGGGTGATCTTGAAAAAAGAGGATTCAGCCAGATCCGTGGGGCCGCGTCGAGCCGTCGCGGCCCACCGAGGCGCCGCGGCCGACTCTACTTCGTGCTGATCGTGACCTTCTTAAGTTCCACCCTCTCTTTCGGGGACTCGCCGTCGAGCGGGAGCGTCTGAAAACGCTCGAGCACGTCGAGGCCTTCTACCACCTTGCCGAAGACGGTGTACTCGTTGTCGAGGCTCGGCGCCGGGCCGAGGCAGATGAAGAACGACGTCTCCGCGCTGTCGGGCTCGTCGGCGCGGGCCATGCTGAGGGTCCCGCGCTCGTGCGGCGTCGGGTTGAACTCCGGCTTCAGGCGGCGCACGAGGTCGGCGATCCGGAACGCCGGGAGGGGGGGCTGCCGCGTCGACAGCAGTCCCCCCTGCGCCACGAAATCCGGTATCACGCGGTGAAACGAGGTTCCGTCGTAGAACCCGGCCTGTGCCAGGCGCAGAAAGTTGCGGACGTGGTTGGGCGCGCGGTCCGGCAGGAATTCCAGCGCGATGTTTCCCAGGCTCGTTTCCAGCATCGCACGGTACTTGCCCAGATCTTCGGGCGAGGTCTGCGAAAAGGCCGGCGGTGGCGCAGGCTTTGCCGGCCGCAGCATGACCTTGCGGATGACCGGAGGATTGACGGCGAGTTCCTTCTCGGCCGGCGTCTCCGAAATCCGGTCGATCACCTCGATGCCTTCCGACACGTAACCGAACGCCGAATACTGCCCGTCGAGCATCGGGAGCGGCACGACGCAGACGAAGAACTGGTTGCCGCCGCTGTCAGGCTTGCCTGGGGCGATCACCGAGGAGAGGGTCCCGCGCAGGTGTTTAACGTCGGAGATCTCTGCCGGTACCTTGTTCATTCCGCCCGTGCTCCACAGCCCCCTCTTTGACGGGTCCCGCGACAGGGGGTCTCCCCCCTGGATGATTCCCCATTTGATCACGCGGTGAAACAGGGTGCCGTTGTACGCGCCCTCGGCCGCCAGCGTCAGGAAAAGCTTGACGTGCTGCGGCGCCTTGTCGGGGTAAAACGAGAGCACGAAAGTCCCCTCGCTCGTCTCGACCACGGCCTGTTGACTCAGGTCGACGTCGGCCGCCCGGTTCTGGGCCCCGACCATCGGCAGACTTGCGCTCAGCAGGAAAGTTACGCACGCGGCAGCGATCCGAAACATGGCTTCGACCTCCAGCAGGGGCTTCAGGCTATCACAAAATCGGAAGCCGGAAGCCGCTTCGGGCTTCCGGCGCCCGCAGTTATAATAAAGGTGACATGCCCAGAAAACCCGAAACCGACAAGGATCTCTCGTACTCGAACGTCGCCTATGGCCGCGCCATGATCCATTCCGCCCCGTTCAGGATCAGTACGGCCTTCGAACCGCGGGGCGACCAGGCGGAGGCCGTCGAACAGCTTGCCGCCGGCCTGCGCGACGGCCAGAGACACCAGGTGCTGCTGGGCGTGACGGGTTCGGGCAAGACTTTTACCATGGCCAAGGTGATCGAGGCGGTGCAGCGGCCGACCCTGGTGCTCGCCCACAACAAGACCCTGGCCGCGCAGCTCTACCGCGAGTTCAAGAACTTCTTCCCCGAAAACGCGGTCGAGTACTTCGTCTCCTACTACGACTACTACCAGCCGGAGGCGTACATCCCCTCGACCGACACCTACATCGAGAAAGACGCCCTCATCAACGACGAAATCGACAGGCTGCGCCACTCGGCGACCCGTTCGGTCTTCGAGCGGCGCGACTGCATCATCGTCGCCAGCGTCTCCTGCATCTACGGCCTGGGATCCGCCGGAGGCGTACTACGGCATGCTGCTTTTCCTCGAGAAGGGCCAGCAGATCAGCCGCGACGAGATCCTGCGCCGCCTGGTGGAGATGCAGTTCGCGCGGCAGGATTTCGGGCTGGAGCGCGGCTTCTTCCGGGCGCGCGGCGACGTGATCGAGGTGTTTCCCACCTACGAGGACTACGCCATCCGCATCGAGATGTTCGGCGACGAAATCGACTCCATCGCCCAGATCGACCCGGTGACCGGGCGCACGCTCAAGAAACACGAGCGCATGCCGATCTACCCGAAGTCGCACTACGTCCAGCCCCGCGACCAGCTGCTGACCGCCATCGAAACCATCAAGGCCGAACTGAACGAGTGGCGGACACAGCTGGAAACGGAAGGGAAGCTGCTCGAAGCCAACCGCGTTCATCAGAGGACGATGTTCGACCTCGAGATGATCAAGGAGCTGGGCTTCTGCCGAGGCATCGAGAACTACTCGCGTCACCTCACGGGACGCAAGCCGGGCGAGCCGCCGCCGACACTGCTCGACTACCTGCCCCGCGATGCTCTGCTGTTCATCGACGAGAGCCACGCGACGGTGCCGCAGGTGCGCGGTATGTACTTCGGCGACCGCTCGCGCAAGGAGAACCTGGTCAAGTACGGTTTCCGGCTCCCTTCCGCGCTCGACAACCGGCCGCTGAACTTCAAGGAATTCGAAGAGCGGGTCGACCAGGTGATCTACGTTTCCGCGACGCCCGGGCCGTATGAGCTGACCAAGTCGGGCGGGGTTGTCGTCGAGCAGATCGTCCGGCCGACCGGGCTGACCGACCCCGCGATCGAGATCCGGCCCGTCGCCGGGCAGGTGGACAGCCTCATGGAGGAGATCCGCAGCCGCGCCGAGCGCAACGAGCGGGTGCTGGTCACCACGCTGACCAAGCGGATGGCCGAGGACCTCGCCGAGTATTACACCGAACTGGGCTTGCGCGTCCGCTACCTGCATTCGGAGGTGGAGACGCTCGACCGCATCAAGATCCTGCGCGCCCTGCGGGCCGGGGAGTTCGACGCCCTGATCGGCATCAACCTGCTGCGCGAAGGGCTCGATCTGCCGGAAGTGTCGCTCGTGGCCATCCTCGACGCCGACAAGGAGGGCTTCCTGCGCTCGACGACGTCGCTGATCCAGACCGTTGGGCGGGCCGCCCGCCACATCAACGGCAAGGCCATCCTCTATGCCGACACGGTCACCGGCTCGATGCAGGCGGCGATCGACGAAACCAGCCGGCGCCGCGCCGCACAGCAGTGCTACAATGAGCAGAACCACATCACTCCCCAATCCATCGTCAAGCCGCTTGATCCGGAAATGGTCAGAATCTACGAAGGGGATTACTACGAGCTGCCGGCGGTGGCCGAGGAGCCGCCGAAATACGCCTCGGCCGCAGAGCTGGAAGCCGAGATCCGGCGCCTGGAAACCGAAATGCGGGAGGCGGCCAGGGAGTTCGAGTTCGAGAAGGCTGCCGTCCTGCGCGATCAGGCCAAGAAGCTGAAGAAACTGGAACTGGATTTCCTCACACCTTCCGAGCCGGAACCATGATCCAGAACCGTGTGTCCGTCCACAACCCTGGCCGGGACCGTACGCCTCCCCGGGGACAAGTCGATCTCGCACCGATACGCCATGCTCGCCGCCCTTGCCGAGGGGGACTCCGAGCTCGCCAATTTCGCCGGCAGCCGCGACTGCCACAGCACGCTCGATTGCCTGGGCCGCCTGGGAGTCCGCTGTGTGGAGCAGGGGCATTCCGTGACGATCTCCGGCGTCGGACTGCACGGCCTCCGGCCACCCGACAGCCAGCTCGACGCCGGCAACTCGGGCACCACCATCCGGCTGCTGTCCGGGATCCTCGCCGGGCAGCGCTTCACGTCGTCGATCACGGGCGACGACTCGCTGCGCAGACGGCCGATGAGGCGGATACTCGATCCCCTGCGTCTCATGGGCGCCCGGGCCGATGCCATGACCGGCGACCTCCCGCCCCTGACCATCCGCGCGGCGTCGCTGCGCGGCATCCGCTACCCGCTGCCGGTGCCGAGCGCACAGGTGAAGTCCTGCGTGCTGCTGGCCGGCCTGTACGCGGAGGGCGTCACCGCGGTGGGGGAAACCATCCCCACCCGCGATCACACCGAACGGGCCCTGTCGCACTTCGGCGCGACCGTGAGGACCGGGAACGGCTGGATCGAGGTCGAACCGGAGCCGAGATTGCGCGCAACCCGCCTGGAGGTGCCCGGCGACCTCTCCGGAGCGGCTTTCCTCCTCGTCGCCGCCGCCCTCGTCCCCGGGGCCGATCTCACCATCCCCGGTGTCGGGCTGAACGCGCGCCGGCGGGAGCTGCTCGCCTACCTCGAAGCGGCCGGCCTGACGCTCGCGGTATTCAACGAGAGGGAGTGCGCGGGCGAGGCTCGCGGAGATCTGCGTGTGCGATACTGCGGCGGACTCCTCGAACGCGGCCTGCCGCCCATCGAGGGCGGACGCACGGCGGCCCTCATCGACGAGATCCCCGTGCTGGCGGTCCTTGGGGCGTACGCGGCCGGCGGCCTGACGATCGCCGATGCCCGCGAACTCCGGGTCAAGGAGAGCGACCGCATCGCTGCCATAGCCGCCAACCTGCGCGCCATGGGGGCGACGGTCGACGAGAAACCGGACGGGATGACGATCCGGGGAGGCGCGCCGCTGCACGGGGCCGAAATCGACACGCAGGGCGATCACCGGATCGCCATGGCTTTCGCCGTCGCCGCCCTGTCGGCCAGAGGAGAGACCCGGATCCTCGAGGCAGAATGCGCCGACGTGAGCTATCCCGGGTTCTTCGACCAGATTGATGCGCTCCGCAATGGTGGGTGATGCCGTGAACATGCCCGAGGTCGTCTACCTGGTGGGGTTCATGGGGGCGGGGAAGACCTCTGTCGGGTGTCGCCTCGCCCACATCATGGGCTACGCGTTCGTGGACCTCGACGTCGAGATCGAGAAGCGCGCGGGGAAGCGCGTCTGCGACATCTTCAGCCACCAAGGCGAACCGCATTTCCGCCGCCTGGAGGGGGAGGAACTCCTGCGTGTGAGCTCACTGCGCCGCCGGGTGATCGCGCTGGGCGGCGGCACGTTTTGCTCCACCGCAAACCGCGAGATCATCCGGCGCACCGGAACGAGCATCTGGCTCGACGCGCCGCTCGAGGCGTTGCTGGCTCGCCTGGGCCGGGACGAGTTGCGGCCGCTGCTCGCCTCCCAACCCGAGATGGAGGAGTTATTCGCGGCCCGGCGTCTTCATTACGCCGAGGCCGACATCCGGGTGGACGCGCACGGTCCAAGCGTCGAGCAGGTCGCCCTCGGCATCGTCGACTCCCTCAGGAAGGCAGGGCACGCGAGGCGCCTCCGGCCTGAGCCCGCGTAATCACGCCGGGTTGCGGCGCTCCCGCCGGCGCAGCGCCTTCTCGATCAGGTCCCGCAGCCGCGCCCGCGCGCGGAAAACCTTGAGCCGCGCCGCCTGCTCCGAGCAATTCAAGGCCTGTGCGACCTTGTCGTACGGCATGTCTTCCAGGTCCCGCAGCACGATCGCCATCCGCTGCTGTTCCGTGATCTGCCCCAGGAGCTTGTGCAGAAGGGCGTGGAGTTCCTCGCGCTCTTCGGCCGGCGGCTGCGTGATCACGCCGCGGTTCAGCAGATGCTCGATGGCATCGTTGTCATCCAGGCTCAAGTCGGTGAAGGTGAATATTTTACGGCGCCGCAGGCGGCGCAGTTCGTCATAGCACTGGTTGACGGCGATACGGTAGAGCCACGGGAAGAAGGGACGCTCGTTGTCGAACTTCGGAAGCGAGAAGTAGACCTTCGAGAAGATCTTCTGCGCAATGTCCTCGACGTCGGCTCGCCCGCCGATGTTGTGGTAGACGAGATTGACGATCGATTGCTGGTATTTCCTGACCAGCGTCTCGAAGGCAACCTCGTCCCCCTGCTGACAGCGACCCACAAGGTCGCGATCGTCATCGGCCTGCGCTTCTCTCGCCACGGGTCGATTTTATCCCGAGCGCAGATGGGTGGCCACCGCAAACGATGTGCATTGAGCCAGGTGGGTCCGGGCTGAAGGGGCTGTCCAACCGTTGATTTGCCCGATCCATACAGGATACACGTGGGTCCGGACTTCAGCGCGGACGCTGTTTGCGGTCGCTATAACGTGCGCCCATCGCCACATAGTCCAGATCAAAAGGCGTCCGGGCTGAAACCCGGACCCACTTGACCCACTTGTCCTCGCAAAGACGGGGTCAGGAAGGCATAGTGGGCCTTGTTGGTCAGGACCTGTTTGATGTAACCACGGGTTTCGCTGAAGGGGATGCGCTCGACAAACTCGGCCCTGTCGACGGAGCCAAACTGGTCGTGCCACCTCTCCGCACGGTTTTTCCCGGCGTTGTAAGCGGCCAGCGCCAGCTCGACCTTTCCGTCGAACTGCCGAAGCAACGAGGCCAGGTAGCGGGTGCCCAGCGCGATGTTCGCGTCGGGACGAAACAGCTTCCCGACCGTGTAGCGGTTGACTCCGGCATCGCGCGCCAGCATCCGCCCGGTCGACGGCAGGATCTGCATGAGGCCGCGCGCATTTGCCTGGGAGCGGGCCCCCTCGTGGAACGCCGATTCCTGGCGGATCAGCCCGAGCACCAGGTTCGGGTCCAGGTCGTTTTTCGCGGCCTGCCCGGCGATCACCTCCCAGTGGAGCACCGGGAACAACAAGTCCCAGACCTCCGGGGGCAGTGACGAGCGCGGCCGGTCCGCATAGTCGGGGAATGCCCGGCGCAGGGCTACGATGACACCGTAGTAGTCGCCCTTCGCCTCATGCTGGCGCGCCAGCACGTAGCTCAGCGATTTTTCCGCCGGCAGCCGTTCGATGCCGTTTTTGAGCTCCGATATCGCAAGATCCTGCAACCCCGCTGCCGCCAGCCGGAAGGCGCGCTCCAGGACACGCACGGCTTCGGTTCCGGGGGCCGTGACCGAGCTTCGGACCGGGCGAATGCGGTCGACCGCCCGAATCACCTGCCCCAGGTCTATCCCGGAAAACGGCCGCCCGGTCCCGGTTCCCGATGCCTCCAGCACCTGCCGCGCCGTCACGGCCAGCCCGCCGTAGTAGCTCCAGTTCGAGATCTTCTCGACCCGGTCGTAAAGAAAGGCGGCCGTCGCGGTGTCCCCGATGTTTTCGTAGCAGCGCGCCATCCAGTACACGGGAGCGCCCGCCGGGCCGCCGTCGGGGTACGCGGTCAGGTACTCCCAGAACGAGCGGAGCGCGTCCTCGTACCGCCGCTGGGCATAGGAGTAGAACGCGACTTTCCAGAGGGCCTGCTCGGCGTACTGGCCCGACGGGAATTTCTCGCGCAGGGTCCGGTAGGCGTCCTGCCCGCGCGCGAGATCCCCATTCACGTCGTAATAGGTCGCCACCGACAAGAGGAGTTTCTCCGTCCACGGGGAAGCCGGGTGGAGCCGCAACGCCTCGTCGCGCATCGCCAGGAACGAAGCCTCGTCGTCGGTGCGCCGGTAGAGCGCCCCTCTCAGGTAAGCCAGGCGCGCCTGCAGCGGTCCTGCCGCCGTACCCGCACTCTTGAGGTACGTCAGGACTTGCGCCCCTTTCCCCAGCGCGTAGTCCGTTTCCCCGAGCAGGATGAGTCGCCTGGCCGCAATCGCCGGATCCGGCGCTCCCGTCCTGGCCAGCCTGGTCAAGAGAGTTCGGGCCTCCCGGTTGCGCCCCACGGCCATGAGGTTCTCCGCCCGCTCGATGGTGAGCCGGTAACCGGAGGTCCCGGCGAGGAATCGCGGGGAAATCGCCCGCAGTCGCTGCGCTGCGAGATCCGCCGACTCGGCGTTGACGAAGCCGGCATAAATCCGCCGGTAGGTCGAAATGGCCTGTTCTGTGTCCCCGGACTGTTCCAGGGCGCGGGCACGCAGGTAGAGGACTTGCGATTCCGGCACGGCCCTCGCGCTCTTCAGCGTCTCGAGTGCACCGCGAGGGTTGCCCAGCTCGAGCAGCGCCTCGGCTTCGCCAAGGACGCACTCCTCGAAAACCGGAGAGTCCGGGTGGCCGCTCTGAACGGCGCGGAACGCCCTCAAGGCGTCTTCATCCCGGTCGAGCATCAAGCTGGCCTTGCCGCGGTAAAACGCAGCGTAGTCTCCCAGGGTCGCTGCCTCCCCCGCCGCCGACAAATCCTGCACGGCAGCCGCATAATCCTTGGCGAGGTAGCTGCGAATTCCGTTGCCGAGGTGCTCGAGCATTCGCTCGACCGGGGGAGGATACGGGGCGGAGACGCCCAGCCCCGGCGGGAGTTTCGCCGGACTGTCCGGCGACGGGATGGTCTGCACGAAGAACAACAACGCGGCGACAACAGGCAATCCTGGCCGGGCGTGTGCCGGGAGTGCCCGGAGGATTCTGAGACGTAAAGCGCGCACTTCGACCTTCTATGGGCTCCGGTTGTGGCCTCGGCAGGATCGCGGGCGATCAGGTTTCGACACGGGAACCAGGGTAGTCGCTTCCCAGCGCCGAGGCGTCGTTTTCGCCGAGGATGCGGACGATCTCGTCGTGGAAATAGTCCACTTTTCTCGAAACGACGGGCGAGACACGCTTCTCGTACATCTCGCGGCTCCGGTCGATATCCCGCTTCAACCGGACGTAGACATCCCTGTTCGCTCGACCCTCGACGACCCTCTGCTCATTGTAGAGCTTGATCTCCACAACGAGAAGCCTCGCGAACCTTTTTGCATCGGAATGCAGTTTTTCTTCTTCCGAAGGCTTCTGCACCTCCCGCGGGACGGCCGCTCTCGGCGCCGCGGGCGGCGGCAACTTGGGCTGCGCGACGGGCTGCGCCGGGACGGGCTCCACCGGTTCGACCGGCGCATCGACGGGCTGTACGGGCGAACCCGCGTCGATGACGGCCTGCGACGGCTCTATCGCTGCGGGTTCCGCGCCGACGGCAGGGGCCTCGGCAGGCATAGCAGCTTCAGGCGCGCACGTTTCCACGACTGGCGCTTCTGGGACCGCAACCGGCGGGGCCACTTCCTGGGCCGGCTCTGCGATTGCCGGGGCGGGCGCCTCCGACACCGTCTCAGGCTCGGCCGCCGGCGGCTCCGCCTCGGCCGGTTCTGTCGGCGCCGCCACCGCAGGCTCCGCGGCTTCTTCGACCGGCGGCATCTGCGGCACGACCTCGGCCCGGCTTTCAGGTTCCGGCGGTGCCTCGGGTGCGGCCCGCTCCGGGGAGACGGCCGGGGCGCCCGAAGCCTTCAACTGCTGCAGTATCTTCAGGGCGACGTTCTCGATGCACAGCCCGGTGATCTGCATAATCGCCGACAACGGCTGTAGTGCGCAATCGTGGCTGTTCGACGCCGTCGCCAGCAGTACCGCCACCGGTCGCTGCAGGGCCTTGAGCGGGAAAGCGTGCCACGGCCCCAGCTGCTGCTCGTGCAGGAAAGGCACCAGCCTCGACTCGGCCGAAAGGTCGCTCGCCGAGACGACGTCGTCCCCCTCGAGCGCCCGGGACAGCAGGTGGCTGTCGGATTCCGGAAACCCCTGGGACGCGATGGCCGCCGCGGCCTCCTCCGAGTAGCCCCTGGAGGCCCAGGCGGTGAGCTGCTCGCCCCGGAGCACGAACAACGTCACGCGTGGCGCATACCGCGAGGCGGCATCAAGAAGCATCGTCAGGATCTCTTCCTGCGTTTCGCCCAGCCGCATGTCTTTGGCGAACTTGGCGAGGTGCGCGCTGTCTTCCTCGGCCCTGGCAAGGACGTGCCCAATCGCCTCCTTCAGAGTGTCGCCGGCGCTCGGGAACTCGACGGCGTCCAGCACCGACACCTGCTGTTCAAACTGGCGCAGGGAGGCCGAAATCCGAGACTCGAGCGCCTGCAATTCCTCCCGAAGGCTCTGCAGGTGCGGCGCCAGACTCTGACGGGCCTCTTGCCTCAATCGGCTCTCATAATCCTGGACGGAGGGCATGGACAACTCCTAACTAATAATCAGACAATGACTTGCGGGATCTCGGAATCATACACCAAAGCCCGCGGACGTGTCAATTTCAAAGCAGCCACAGCCGTCAGATCGGTATTTCCCGGCGAAACCGTTAGCTGTTGGAAGGAATAGGGCTAGGAAACAAAAACGTGCCGCGGAAAAGACACCGATGGCCACGGGAACGACAGATCTGGGATTCCGTGATTTCAGTATTCTCCGTGGCAGGTCGTTGCAGTGCCCCCGTCTTATATTTTGCGGGTGGAGGTCTCGATGGACTTGGACAGCTTTTCAATCCCCTTGGAAAGGGAACTAAGCGACGGCTGGGTCAGCGAATCGACCGAAACCGCGAACGTCTGGGACTGGTCGTAGAGCCCTTTCAGCTGCAGGTTCAGGTTGGTGATCATCTCGCGCAGCTGGGTGAGGGCTTCCAGCGTATTGAGGTTCATCCCCTTCAACAGGTCCTTGTCCTTGCGCTGATCGAAGAACGCGACCGACTGGTCGTTGCGGATCTGCTTTGCCAGGTCGCGGATCTGCTCGGTCCGGGTAGCGATTTCCTGTTGGCTGACGCTCTTGCCCTCTTGCCGGTCCCGGATGAGGGTTTCGAGCTGCTCCACGGCCTCAAGCATGCTCATGCTCAAGGCGACGGGCTGTCGCAGCGTGAGCTTCGCAATCTGCGGCGTCATCAGGGGTTCGGAGTTCCGGTAGAACCTCCGGAAGTAGTAGGGGTTGACCCCGTAAAAGCTCTGAAGGTACCAGAAGTACTCCTGCGAGCGGAGCCAGAGCGACTGGGATACGAAAGAAGACCTGGAAAGGTCGGGAGCATAGGAACCCCCGCCAGAAGAAGGCAGGCCCGTGTTGGCCACCACGCGAGACGCGGTGCCGCTGTACACGTCGCGGGAGGAAACCGTCGGGGCGACAGTGCCCGCCCCCCCTGCCGAAACACCGCGCGACCCCACGGAGGACGAACCGGCCGAAGCCCCGCCCCCGCCGCCGCGTTCGTCGGAACCCCCTGCAGGGCGCTGAACCTCGCCTGCCGCAAACACCGCGAGAAGCAGAACTACCGCGCAAGCGTTGATCATGTTCGTTCTCATAAGGGCCTCCAACCGCCGGATGTAATCTACTCTTGTATAATAACCTTATATATTAACACGATCGGACCAGTCACACAAGCAATTCGCCGCCGCGTGGACCTCGAACGCCTATACCGTCCTCCGTACAGTTGGATGCTGCCTGAGGCGGAAAAAGTTCACGGCGGTTTAAGAGCGGCGGGGGCGGAACTCCCATTTCGCCCCCGTCGCTCCCGAAGGAGGTTATTGAATGGGTACTTGATTAAGACGAACGCCGGGCGCGAAAAGTTGCGTTTTCTTTGCGGGTGGAGGTCGGTATATGCTGTTTTTTTCAGGCGCCCGTGGACGGCGGCGGCGAATTCGCTATGTTACTTCAGGCCGCTAAGGATCTGACCTTGTGTGCGGCGTTCGTGTTCCTTCTGTGGGGGCCGCTCGGTCGCCGGATTCTGGCGACGGAACGGAGCCGCGCATTCGGCTACCCGGCCGCCGTTTCGGTCGGGATGGGGGTGTGGGGTCTCTGGATCCTGCTGCTCGGCCTTTGTGGTCTTCTGTACCCATGGGTGGTTGCCTCCTCTGCGGCGCTTGTCTTCGTCGCCCTTCGGCTGGATCGCCGTCTCCTCGGCGGTGCCCCGGCCGGCAATTCGCCCGAGGAGGGCCAGGCGGAGTCGTTCCGTGTCTTCAGTGACTTCCGCGGCTGGTTTTTATTTTTCGGGCGCCGCGCGCTGCTCCCTCGTGAGGACGTTGCGGCCGCGGTCGTGCTCGGCAGCCTCTCTGCCATTTACATCGGCCTGGCCTTGGCGTCTTCGGCCGCGCCCGAAGTCGCCTTTGATGCGCTGAACGTGCATCTCCCCTACGCGCGCGACGCGGCCGCGGCGCACCGCGTCGGCTTTGCCCCCAACAACTGGAGCAGCGCTATGCCCGCGCTGCCGCTCATGGCTTACATCACGGGGTTCCTCTACTCCGGGCTGGGTCTCGTCAAGCTGATCAACGTCCTATCGTACGTGCTTGGGGGTGCGGTCGTTTTCAGCGTTGCCCGGGAGTGGTGGGGCCGCGCCTGGGGAATCGCCGCCGCCGCCCTTTTCTGGAGCTGTCCGGTTGCGGTTTACGAGGCGACGACTGCGCTCATCGACCTGCCGCTGACGCTTTACTCGGCCCTCGCCGTCTGCGCCCTGCTCGAGTGGACCAGGAGCGGCACCGGGGGGGCCCTCAAGCTTTCTGCGCTGTCGCTTGGACTGGCGCTGGGGTGCAAATACCACGCGGTCTTCTGGGTCCCGCCGCTGTTCGGTGTCCTGGGCTGGCACCTGCTGGTTGTCCGGCGCCGCACCCCCCGGCAGGCCGCCGGGGTGATGCTGCGCTACGGGGCGCTGGCGTTCCTGCTGTTTCTGCCCTGGGCCGTGCGGGCGTGGTACTACACGGGCAATCCGGTCTTCCCCGCCGCCAATGGCTTCTTTCAAAGCCCATATTTCCCACCGTCCATGCAAAGCGCCGCCGCGGCCGCCTACGCCAACGAGGGTGTGGGCCGAGGCCTGCGGGCGCTGCTCGAGCTTCCGTGGACCGTGACCTTCCACCCGGGCCCCTTCCGCGGCACCCTGGGGCTTATCTTTCTGCCCGGGGTGGCATTGGCGCTGTTGCGCGGAAGGAATCGCGAAACGTGGTACGTCCTGGCGGCGGCAGTGGCCTATTTCCTGGCCTGGGCACTGACGGCGCAGGAAATCCGATACCTTCTCCCCATGGTGCCCGTTCTGGCCCTCTTGACGGTTGCGGGTTTCCTGGGAACCACGATGGCGGCGAGCGCAAAGCCGTTCGCCGGCCGGCTGGCCCTGCTCATCGTGCTTGCCGGTGGCGCGGCGGCGGCGCTGCCGGCCGTCTATCCCCTCTGGGCGCGCGAATGGACCTACTGGCACAGTTACAAGTGCCCCTGGCCGTACCTGACGGGGCAGGAGACCGCCGAGCAGTACGTGCTGCGGGACGTGCCCTCGATCTATGTATACGACTACATCAACCGGAATCTGAACAGCGGGCAGCGCATCCTGCTGCTCAACGATTCCGCACAGTACTATTCCCGCGTCCCGACACTCTATTCTTTTACGGTCGAGGCCGACCTCATCCTGATGGACACGACCGAGGAGGGGGTCGTCGCCCGGATGCGCGCATCGGGCGTGACCCACGTGCTGCTGAACTACAACGGCATTGCACCGCTGCCCGGGGTCGTGCCCCGGCTGGGAGTATACTTCTTCCTCGACGGGCGGTTCCGGGACCGGTGCATGGACCCGCTATACTCCCGCAACAACGTCACGCTGTACCGTTTCCGATGCCAATGAAGACTATCGCGCTTATCCCGGTCTACAACGAGGCTTCGACCCTGGTCTCCGTCCTGGACCCCGTCGCGTCGCGGGTGGATCAGGTGGTGGTCGTCGACGACGGTTCATCGGACGGCTCCTTGAACCTGGCACGGGAGTGGGCCGCCGGCCGGCCGGGCGCAACCGTTCTCAGCCTCCGGTCCAACCGGGGCATGTCGGCGGCCCTGCGCGAGGGGTTCGTCCTCCTGGCGGGCCGGGTGGCCAGGGGAGAGCTCGACGACGACGACCTCCTCTTCACGATCGACGCCGACGGCCAGCACGACCCCGACGAGATACCTGCACTCGGGGACTACATGCTCCGGAGCGCGCTGGACGTGGCGCTCACATGCCGCGATTTCAACCTCTACCCCTCCTACAAGCGCCTGGGCAACGACCTGATGAGCCTCTGGGGATCGCTCTGGAGCGGTTTCCGCTACCGCGACGTCGAGTCGGGGTTCCGGGGAATGCGTCTGAAAGTACTCCCTTCGCTGCTGGACTACTATTCGGGGCACCGCTACAGCTGCGCCCAGGAGATTGCGGTCCTCACCGCCAGGCTGGGGTTTCGCGTGGACAACGATTTCAAGACCGTGATCCGCCTCTACCGCTCACAGACCGGCGTCCGCGACGTCCTCCTCAACGCGTGTCTCGGGTTCTGGGCTTTCGCGCGCTGGGCCTCGCGCCGCAAGGTGGCCGCACGGCCCTCCCTGGCATCCTCGGCCGCCACCTCGGAGCACGCCTGATGGCCGCCCCATTCCGGGCGCACGCATCGTTCCGGCAGCGTGTCGCCGACCACCTCTTCTTCCCCGTGAACATGTGGCTGGGCGAGGATGCCTCCGCGCGGCTCGGATTGACGCCGATCGACCACGAGCGGGTCCGGGCGGCCTTGACGCACTGTCGCGGAAAACTCCTGGACATCGGCTGCGGCAACAACCTCCTGGTCCGGCAGCACGGCGACGGGTTCGGGATCGACGTCCACCCCTACGCGCAGACGGATGTCTTGTGCGACGGCGCCCGGCTTGCCTTCAAGTCCGGCAGCTTCGATACCGTCTCCCTGCTGGCCTGCCTCAACCACATCGTGCGGCGCGGCGAAACCCTGGCCGAGTGTGCCCGCGTCCTGAAGCCCGGCGGCAGGCTCATCCTCACCATGATTCCTCGCTGGATCGGGATCCTCAGCCACCCCATCCGCAGACGCCACGACCCCGACCAGCTCGACCGGGGTATGGCGCACGATGAGGACTGGGGGCTGTCGACCCACGAAGTCACCAGGCTGCTGCGCGCGGCCGGATTCGTCCCCATCCTGCGGCGCCGGTTCCTCTGGGGCCTCAACTGCGTCTTCGTCGCCCGCCTCGGCGCCGCTTAGTACTGATGTTCACAAATACGCTGACGTATTTTTCAGGACGCGGATGCGCGCGGATCCCCACGGATCGACCTTTTGTCTTTCATCGTCCCTCAGTGGAGCTTGATTGTACCGCTGGTGACGATGTCCCAGTAGGAGTAGGAGCGGTCAGGGTCGAACGCCGCCAGAAAGGGTTTCGCCCACTGCAGCACCTGGGTGAATTTGTAGCCTGCGACACCTTCAGGGTGCGAAATGTGGTTGCTCCAGTACGCCCTGACGAAGACGGCGTTGTCGGCAAGCGGCAGCGCCGCCACGTTTCTCAGAAACCGTCCCCAGACCATGTTGCGAACCAGGTACTGCTCGACGTTCGACGTGTAGAACACGGTCACGTTTTCTCGCCGCTCCCGCAGCCACCCGCCCAGCTCGCGCAGGGCGTGCGTCCCGGCAAAGTCGCCGACCACCGGAATAATCCGGTTCTCGTCCTGCAGCTGTTTGACGTACCGGAATTCCTCGGCGCTGTTGAGGAAGTTCTGCATGCGTCCGTCGAGGTCCCTCTCCACGAGGAACTCCCCGAGCGTCGGGACCGGGATGTAGTCGTACTTGATCGAAAATCCCCGCACGTAGAACGCGCGGTGGATCCGGTCGATAGTGTTGAGATCTGCCGGACTCAATTCGAGCCGGCACGCCTGCGCCAGGAAGTTGCGTATCCGCGTCTGGGTACGGTTGTACAGAAACGGGTCGGGCTCGACCGGCCTGAGCGACTCGACCATCTCTTCCACGGTGTAACCCTGGCCGCGCATCTTCCCGTGGGGGATCGGACGGCTCAACAGCAACGACAGGTACTCCCGGCGGTCGCGCGCGTAATGGAAGAGCGCTTTGAAGAGGAGGTGCTCGAGAAAGTTCTGGCGCCGGATGTCGACTATAAAGGCGTAGCGGGGCCGGACCTTAGCGATGTATGTGAAGTTCTGGTTGGGCCCCACCCCCAGGTAGACGCCACCCTGAACCCCGAGTTCGCGAAGCCTGCGCAGAGGATGCTGATACGACGCCTCGTTGGATACGTAGTTGTCGTTCCAGAAGTACCCGCCGGGCTCGGACAGCCGCGCGATCAGGCTCCCGAACTGGCTGGCGGTGAGCGCCGCCGCCTCGCGGGCCGGAGCCGGCGCGGCCGCAACCTGGGCGAACAGGATTAGGAGAATGAGTCTTCGCAAGGATGTTCCCGCGGCGACACCCGAGTCGCCAGTTGCTGGAAGTTTAGCACATGGAGTGCGACGCCTCGGCGCTGCTGCGAGCCTCGGACACGGCGGCGCCCAGGCGCCGTCCCCAAAGCGGCGTCGAGCCCTGCACTCCACAGGCCCGCTTCGGGTTATAATCAGCCGGATGAAGCGAGTTCTGGTTGTTGTGTGCCTCGCGGCGCTGCAGGGGTGCGGCCCGGCGCGTCCACCCGAGCGCGCCGCCGCTACCGACCCGCTGTCGGTGGAACGGCGTGAGAAAGACCGGGCGTTCAAGAGCTCCCCGGATTCGCCCCTCCCGGAACGCGACAAGCCGAGGTTCGGCAGGCTCGCCTATTACCCGATCGAACCTCGCCTCAGCTTTCACGTCAGGCTCAACCGATATCCTCGTCCGGAGACGGTGCGGATCGGGACCAATACGGGCGAGATACGCACCGCGTTGCGCTACGGCTACTTCGAATTCGAGATCGACGGGCGGCCGTGCCGGCTGCAGGCCTATCGGATGGAGGACAGCCCCGAGCCGCGCGGACCGTCTCTCTTCATCCCGTTCCGCGACGCGACCTCCGGCGTGGATTCCTACGCGGCCGGCCGCTACATCGACCTGCGCGAGAACACTTCGGGGATGTACGACCTGGATTTCAACCGGGCGTACAACCCCTCGTGCGCGTATAACCCGACCTTCAGCTGCCCGGTGCCGCCGGCGGAAAACACGCTCCTTGTCGCGGTCCGGGCCGGAGAGAAGAAATACCCTCTCGGGGAGGGGCATTGAGCCGACGCGCGACTCTCCTGCTCGTCATCGCTTGCCTTCTGGCGCCGGCCGGATGCGGGCCCCGCGACCGCGCCCCGGCTCCCGAGGCTTCGTGGTATCCCGAGGAAATTCTATCCCCGGCCGAGCGCCGCGAGGAGGCGTCCGAGAAGCGGGTGCGGCTGACCGCCTTCCTGCGGCGGGAAAACCTGGGCGGCGTGCTCATCTCGAGCGCGGCTAATTTTGCCTGGATCACCGCGGGCGCCGAACAAGTCGAACCGACCCCGCTGTCGGTGTTCGTCCGGGAGGACGGCCGCGCCTTCCTGATCGGCGGCGGTGCCGAGGCGGAGCGGGTCGCACGGGAGGAACTCGACGGTTTGGGTTTCGAGGTGCGCACGACGCCGTGGGAGCGCTCTAACCCGGCCGAGGTGGGATCGGCCGCGCGCGAGCTTGCGGGGGGGAGGCCCTTCGGCTCCGACGAGCCGTGCTCGGGTCTGCGGCGCCTCGGGGGCGAACTCGCCGCGCTGCGCGCACCGCTCACCGGCCCTGAAATCCGGAAGTACCGCTGGCTCGGGAAGCGTTGCGCCGAGGTGGTCGGCGAGAGCTGCCGCCTCCTGGCGCCGGGCATGACCGAGCGCGGGATCGAGGCGCTCCTCTCGGCGGGGCTGATGCGCCACGCCATCCGGCCCGCAGGGTTGCGGGTTGCGGCCGACGCCCGCGCCCGGGACTACGGCCTCGTACCCCCCTCCGAGAAAGCCCGGTTGGAGCAGTCCGTCCTGCTGGGCGTCTCCGCGCGTCGCTGGGGGCTCACCGTCAGGATGGCCCGGCAGGTGCGGTTCGCCCCGCTCGATCCGGATACCACGAAGGCGATGGCCGCCGTGTCGCTGGTCAACGCGGGCTTCTGGGCGCGCACGCTCCCGGGGGCGACCGCTGGAGGCATCCTCGCCGGCGCCATCGAAGACTATGCCCGCGGCGGCGACTCCCGTCCGGCGCAGTCGGAGCAGGGGGGCGCCGTGGGGTATACGGACTACGACTGGCTCGCCCGGCCTGGCTCCACGGAACCTGTCCGCAGCGGCCAGGCCTATGCGTGGCGCCCGTCGGCCGGCGCGGTTTCCGTCGAAGACACCATCCTTGTCCTGGGCGACCGGCTGGAGGTGCTCACCGAGATCCGTGGCTGGCCCGTCGTCGAATCCAGGTCCCTCGACCGCGTCTACCGCACCCCCGCCATCCTCGTCCGGGAGAACCGGGTGGGCCGCGGCGGCCCGCCGCGGCCTCGATGAGCGCCACCCGGGAGTTGGGCCGCGTCGAGCCGCCGCGGCCCACTTGGGCCCGCAGTATTTGCTTTTTTTACCAGCCCGACGGGCGGCGATGGTGATAGAAGATAGCGACTGTTTCCCAATCCACGAGGAGAGGCCATGCAGCTAGCCTGGATCGACTACTCCATCATCGTCATCTATTTTGTGTTCGTCGTCGCGGTCGGCTACGTCTTGAAGCGCTACATGCACACTTCGGAGGATTTCTTCCTGTCGGGACGGGCCATCCCGGGGTGGGTTACGGGGCTGGCTTTCATGGCGGCGAACCTGGGCGCGCTGGAAGTCATGGGCATGGCCGCAAACGGGGCGAAGTACGGCATGCTCACCAACCACTTCTACTGGATCGGCGCTCTCCCGGCCATGGTGTTCGTCGGCATCTGGATGATGCCCTTCTATTACGGAAGCAAGGTCCGCAGCGTGCCGGAATACCTCAAGCTGCGGTTCAACGAGGCGACCCGGGGCCTCAACGCGATTTCCTTCGCGTTCATGACCGTGCTGATGAGCGGCATCAACATGTTCGCGATGGCCCTCGTGTTCCGCAGCATCCTGGGCTGGTCGATGGACTTCTCTATCCTCGCCTCGGCCGGGGTCGTGCTGGCGTACGTGTTCTGGGGCGGCCTGACCTCGTCGATCTACAACGAGGTGCTGCAGTTTTTCCTGATCGTGATCGGCTTCCTGCCGCTCGCCTACCTGGGGCTCAAGGATGTGGGCGGTCTCGATGGGCTGCTGGCGCGGCTCCCCGCGGGGTACGCCCACACCTGGGCCAACCTCGGCAGCACCACCGCCAACCCGATGGGCATCGAGTGGATCGGGATGGTGATGGGGCTCGGTTTCGTCCTCTCCTTCGGCTACTGGTGCACCGATTTCCTTGTCGTCCAGAGGGCCATGGCCGCGCGCAACATGACCGCCGCCAAACGCACGCCCCTGATCGCCGCGGTTCCCAAGATGTTTTTCCCGTTGCTGGTCATCCTCCCCGGCCTGGTCGCCATCGTCGTGGTGCCGGAGCAGGTCAAGGCCGACTACAACAACGCACTCCCCCTGATGCTGGCGCGCTACTACCCTACTGGGCTTCTCGGGCTTGGGCTCACGGCTCTGCTCGCGAGCTTCATGAGTGGCATGGCCGGCAACGTCACCGCCTTCAACACGGTCTGGACCTACGATATCTACCAGAGCTATCTGCGCCCGAACGAGAGCGACGCACACTATCTGCGGATGGGCCGGTGGGCAACGGTCGTCGGGGTGCTCATAAGCGTCGGCACCGCCTACATCGTGATGCGCTTCAATAACCTCATGGATTACATGCAGCTGCTCTTTTCGTTTTTCAACGCCCCGCTCTTCGCGACCTTCATGCTCGGGATGTTCTGGCGGCGCGCCACCCCGTGGGGCGCGTTCTGGGGCCTGCTGACCGGCATCGGCTCGGCCGCATGCCACTACCTGCTCGTCGCGCAGGGGATTCTGCACTACGGCAGCGACATGACCGCAAACTTCTACGGCGCCATCGCCGCGTGGACGGCGTGCTTCGTCGTCACCATCCTGGTCAGCCTGGTCACCGCACAGAAGCCGGACGCGGAGCTGAAGGGGCTGGTCTACTCGCTCACCCCGAAGGATAGAGGAAAGCGTGCACGCGTGGTACGCGCGGCCGACCACGCTGGCCTGGGCCATCTTGGTCGTGGCGGTGCTGCTGAACATCTGGTTCTGGTAAAAGCCGGGAACGAACCTGGGAAGAAGGGACTTTATGGGGCTGGACGTCAAATTGCCGATCGGGCTGCTGTTCACCATCTTCGGGGCGCTGCTCGTGATCTACGGGTTCACGAGCGACCCGGCGATCTACGCGAAATCCCTCGGGATGAACATCAATCTGATGTGGGGCGCCCTCATGCTGGTTTTCGGCCTGACGATGCTGGCCATCAGCGACAAGAAGATCAAGAGCTGACCTATTCTTCAGGACGCGGATTTGCGCGGATCCACACGGATCGCCTGCGACAGGCCGCGTCCGGCTTTCCGACGTGGATCCGTTGAATCCGCGTCCTCTTCACTTCAGCGCGCCGCAGGACGAAAGGGCTCCCCCGACGTTGATCGCGCTGTTGCCGAGCTCGATGCTGCGAATCTTCCCGCTTTTGTCGACCACGAAGGTGGCGCGGTTGGCGACCCCCGCCTCCTCGTTGAGCACGCCGTACGCGCGCGAGACGTCCCGCTTGAAGTCGCTCAGGAGCGGGAACTCGACGCCGTTCTGCTTGGCGAATTCTTTCTGCGAGGCAAATGAATCCACGCTGATCCCCAGGACCTGGGTGTCGGATTGCCGGAACTTATCCATCGCGTCCCGGTAACCCTGCACTTCGCGCGTTCAGCCGCCGGTGAACGCCAGGACGTAGAAGGCCAGCACGACGTTCTGCTTGCCGCGGAATTCCGAAAGGGTGACCTTGTTCCGGTTCTGATCGAGCAGGGTGAAGTCCGGGGCCAGGTCCCCGACCTTCACGGTGCTGGTGCGGTCGGGCGCAGGCTGCTGCTGCGCCACCGCGAGGACGCTCGACGCCAGCACCCACGCCAGCGCCGTTGCCAATAAGAGTTTGCGTTTCATCGTTCGGCTCCTTCAGGCAGGTTCAGTTCTGAAATCTAGCGGTCGGGCACCGCGCAGTCAATAGCGCGCCTTCCGAGTGTACTGTTGTACGCAGGCTGCCAGTGTGATAGATAAGCGCTATTCACGTCAGCAAAGTCTTTCTCACAAACCCGAGGGGTGAACATGGCTCCGCTGTCTCCCGAGTTGAAGGAACTCTTCGGCCGCACCAAGCTCGTCGTGCTGCCGGAAGACTATTACCTCATCCACCTGCCGGTCGACGCCAAGCCGATCCCCGGAGAGTGGTATCGCCCCGCCACGACCCGGTTTGCCGTCTTCATCAGGGAGCCTGATGAAATCACCCTCATCGTCGCCCGCAGGAAGTGGCTGCGGATGCAGAACCTCTTCGACAAATACGAGGTTCTGGGGCCGATGAAAGTGATGACATTCGATATCAAACTCTCCCTCGTGGTTTTCGGGTACGTCGCCGCCATCAGCCGGGTCCTCGCCGAGGACAAGATCAGCGTCGTGCCGATCTCGGCGTTTCACCGCGACCACATCCTGGTTCAGAAGCACGACCTGCCGCGCTCGGTCCGCCTGCTGCGCCATTTTCTCCAGGGCTGCAGGAAGCCCAAAGACGGAAGCCGGAAGCCGGAAGCCCGAAGCCGTGGGTAACGGCAACGCCGGTCGGGGGCAGGGCCACGGCCGGCGACCTGACCGGGCAGGAGCCAGTACCGGAAAGCCGGAAGCCCAAGCGGAAGCCCTAAGCCGGAAGCCGTGAGTAACGGCAGCGGCAGATTGGGGGCACGGCTGCCGACTTGACCGGACATGCGGCGCTGCCGGGAATACAGCAAGCCGGAAGGGGGAAGCTCCGCCTGGCTTCCGGCTTCTGTCTCTTGGTTTCCGGCTACTGTCTTTCAAAGATGCCGGCGGCACCCATGCCGCCGCCGATGCACATCGTGACCATTCCGTACCGGGCGCCGCGGCGCGCCATCTCGCGCAGCAGGCTCGCCGTGAGTTTTGCGCCGGTGCAGCCCAGCGGGTGCCCGAGGGCGACGGCTCCGCCGTTGACGTTCACCTTGTCCGGGTCCAGTCCCGCCTCCCGGATGACGGCCAGCGCCTGCACCGCGAACGCCTCGTTCAGCTCGATGAGGTCGATGTCCTGCAGCTTGAGGCCGGCGAGCTTCAGCGCTTTGGGGATAGCGACGGCCGGGCCGATGCCCATGATTTCCGGGGGTACCCCTCCGGTTGCGAACGCCACGAAACGTCCAAGGGGCGCCACTCCCAGGGCGCGGGCCCTGTCGGCGGACATCACCACGCAGGCGGCGGCGCCGTCCGAGGTCTGGGACGAGTTGCCCGCCGTCACCGTGCCGCGGGCGTGGAAGGCGGGTTTGAGCCGCGACAGCGCCTCCAGCGAGGTGTCGGCCCTGGGTCCCTCGTCGACCGAGAAGGCAATCTCGCGGATCTCCGGTCCCGCCCCGCCGCCGTTCCGCCCGGCCTCGACCGGCACGCTCAACGGTACAATCTCGTCCTCGAACTTCCCGTCCCGAATGGCCGCCACCGCCTTCTGGTGGCTGAGCAGGGCGAAACGGTCGGACTCCTCCCTGGAGATGCCATACTGGCGCGCCAGGTTTTCAGCCGTCAGCCCCATGGACAAATAGGTGTCCGGGGCGTGTTCGACGAGGTAGGGGTTGGGGGCGAGCCGGTGGCCGGAGATCCCGATCATGCTCATGCTCTCGGTACCGCCGGCGACGATGGTCCGGGCGAACCCGGCCAGGATCCGCTCCGCCGCAATCGCGATCGACTGCAGCCCGGACGAGCAGAACCGATTGACCGTCACCGCGCTCGTCGTCGCCGGCAGCCCGGCCCGCAACGCGGCGATGCGCGCGACATTCATCCCCTGCTCCCCCTCGGGCATGGCGCACCCGAGGACCACGTCCTCGATCTCTTCGTCGGCAAGCCCGGGTACGCGCCGGATGCTTTCCCGGATCGCCGCGGCCGCCATGTCGTCCGGACGCATGTTGCGCAGCGTCCCCCGGGGCGCCTTCCCCACGGCGGTCCGCACCGCGCTGACGATGACTGCTTCGGCCATCACAACCTCCCGTGCTCAATTCCTCAGGGGCTTTCCCGTCTTGAGCATGTGTTCGATGCGCTGCTGGGTTTCCGGCCTGCCGCAGAGCGACAGGAACGCCTCCCGCTCCAGGTCGAGCAGGTGCTGTTCCGTGACGTGGTGGACGTTCAGGAACGCGCCCCCGGTCAGGACGCGCGCCAGTTGCGTGCCGATGACGGCGTCGTACTCCGAGATGTAGCCCGCCCTGAGCATCAGGTGGATCCCGAGCTTGAGCGTCGCCAGCCCCGGCTGGCCGAGCACCGCGATACCCGGCGGGGGGACCGGGGGCCGGTAACCCTCGCGCACCAGCGCCAGGACGTCCTCTTTGGCCGCCACGACACGCGCGGCCGGGTTCATGCTGTAGTGATCGCTCTCGCGCAACAGGCCGAGTTCCCGGGCGTGCGGCGCCGAAGTCGACACCTTGGCGAGGGCGATCAGTTCGAAGGCGTTGCGTATCCTCGGCCCCATTTCGGCATCCGAGGCCGAAACCGCATCGCGGACGGCTCGCAACACCATTTCCTTGCACCCCCCGGCCGCCGGGATCAGCCCGACCCCGGTCTCGACCAGGCCCATGTAGAGCTCCGCCGACGCGTGAACCCGGTCCGCGTGAAGCGACATTTCGCAGGCGCCGCCGAGGGTCAGGTTGTGGGGCGCCGCCACCACGGGCCGGTCCGAGTAGCGCAGCCGCATGTTCACGTCCTGGAACTCGAGCACCATCTTTTCAATCGTCTCCCACCGCGCGCTCCTGGCCGCCACCAGCAGTTCGTACAGGTTCGCGCCCGCCGAGAAGTGCTCCCCCTCGTTTGCGATGACGAGCCCGACGAAATTGCGGCTCACCTCGTCCAGGGACTCCTGCAGCAGGCGGAGCACATTTGCGTCGACGGTGTTCATCTTGGTGCGGAACTCGAGGCAGGCGACCCCGTCCTGCAGATCCACCAGTGCAGCGGCGGGGTTCTGGAGAACCGCCTTTTTCCGGGCCCGCGCGGACGCAAGGATCGTCCAGCCCGGCGTCCCGTCGGTTTCGACGTGGGACCCGGACCGGGACTGAAACACGTAGCTCCGTCCGCTCCTCCTGCGGTAGAAGGCCGTTTTTCCCACCCCGAGCAGCGCTTCGACCAGCGGCGGGACCTTCCTTCCCTCGCGCTCCAGACGGGCCGCCGTCGATTTCACGCCGAGCGCGTCCCAGGTCTCGAACGGTCCGAGCCGGTGCAGGAACCCCCACTTCATCGCATTGTCGACGCTCGCGAGGTCGTCGGCGATTTCGGACGCGGTCGCGGCCGCATAGCAGAGCGTCGAGCCCAGGACCTTCCAGAGAAACTGCCCGGCCGGGCCCCGGGCCGACACCAGCGCGCGAAGCCGCTCGGCGGTGTCCTCCACCCGCGAGGCCTTCGCGAGCTCGGGAAACACCGGCTTTTGGAGAGGACGATACTCGAGCTTGCCGAAGTCGAGGTACAGGATCTCCCCGGACGCCGTCCGCTTGTAGAAACCCTGGCGCGCTTTTTCCCCCAGCCAGCCGTTCCGCAGCATCGTGTCCACGAACTCCGGCATCCTGAACAAGTCGCGCTGAGGGTCGCACGGCAGCGCCTCGTACAGGTTGCGCGCCACGAGCGCGAACGTGTCCAGGCCGACGACGTCAATCGTGCGGAACGTGGCGCTCTTGGGCCGACCGATCAGCGGGCCGGTCAACGCGTCCGCTTCCTCGACCGTGAACCCCTCCTCCAGCGTGGCGTGCAGCACCCTGCACGCGTCGTAGATGCCGATCCGGTTGGCGATGAAGTTCGGCGTGTCCTTGCACCGGACGACGCCCTTGCCCAGCGATTCCTGCCCGAAGCGGGTCATGAAGGCCACGAGCGCGGGGTCGGTGTCCGGGGTGGGAATCAGCTCCAGGAGCCGCAGGTAGCGCGGCGGGTTGAAGAAGTGGGTGCCCAGGAAATTCCGCCGGAAGTCGTCCGGGAAGCCCTCGGCGATGCGGCAGATCTGGAGCCCGGAGGTGTTGGTGCTGACGATCGTGCCCGGCTTGCGCAGGCGCACGACCTGCTCGAGCAGGCCCCGCTTCACCTCAAGGCGCTCGGTTACCGCCTCGAGCACCCAGTCGGCCTCCCGGATCCAGGGGAGGTTGTCGGGAAAGTTCCCGGTACGCACCAGCCCGCCGAGTTCCGGGCTGAACAGGGCCGGGGGCTTCGAGTGGAGCGCCGCGTTCCAACCGGCCAGCACTATCCGGTTGCGCGCTTCCGGCGGGTCCGGCTCGGCGGGGGCGATGTCGAGCAGAAAGCTGGGTATCCCGGCATTGGCCAGGTGAGCGGCGATCCTGCTGCCCATCGTCCCGGCCCCGAGCACGGCTGCCCGGCGGATCCTGAAGTCGCCCATGAACGCGCCTCCGCTTTGTGTGATTTGATGCCAGGGGAGAGGGAACCTGATTCGGAGTGTACACCACCCCGCCGGCCTCCGCAATTTGGAGTGCGGCGCCTCGGCGCCACGCCGAATGGCGAGATGCGATCCTGCGACCTCGGCCTTTGGCGGCGTCGAGCCGCCGCACTCCACTGTCGTAAAACAGCGCAAGTGCCGCTACTTCCAGCGCTGGAGGAAATCGGCGAGGAAATTGTCGGGGCCGGCATTGGAGGCGCGCTGCTCGAGATCTTCGCGCGCGGCGCTGACGGCGGCGTCGTACGCGACCGTGTCGAGCTTGCCGCGCAAAAGCTCGACCCTGAGAAGCAGAAGGAATGTCTGGATGACATCGGTCGTGCAGTACTGGTTGATCTCCTTGAGCCGGTTTTGCCGGTAGAGGTACTCGACGTCTTCGCCCGCGATCGTGTATTTGCCGGGGAGGCCGATCAGCTTCGCGATGACGTCGAGCGAACCGCGGCGGTGGACGGCGCCGTAGTTCGACAGGAAATCGCAGACGTCGTAGTGAAACTGGTTGCCGTAGCGGCTGCCACGGTACGTGGCTCCCTGCGCCGTCCCGAAATACCTGGGGAGCGACATGCGGTATTTCATCGCCCTGGACTCGAGCACCGGAAGGTCGAAACCGCGCCCGTTGAAGGTGACGAGCGTCTGGGTGCTCTCGAACAGCTGCCAGAAACGGCAGATCAGTTCCGGTTCGGTGTACCGGTCGATCCCGGAACACGTGAGGGAACGTATGCGGTAGTTCTCGTCGGCCTGCAGCGCCGCGATCGCGATCGGGATGTGGTACGGGATCGGGAAAAAATCGCTCTGCTGGGTTTCCTGCAGCCTGGTCCGCGCCGCGTCGTACGCCTGCTCGAGCGTCAGGGTGTCCTCGGGATCGTAGATCTGCTTGACCAGTTCCTTGTCCACCCTGGTTTCGATATCGAATACGAGATAGTGCGCCATAGAGCTTCGATTCTAGCACGAAGTGGGCGGGGTCGGCTCGACCCCGCCGCATGAGCTGCAATCTGCAGGATAATCTTGAGATCCAGGAGTCGAGCGAGATCCCGGGCCGCGTCGGGCCGGCGCGGCCCACATGCCCGTTTTATCCCACATATAGTGGTACCGAGGCACTCGGGGTACAATATATGGGTGAGTTTTCGGTTGACACCTTTTTGTGGGTCGTGTAAAACCGACCGGCATTGAGGTTCTTTCGCAAACGAGAGACGATCGGAATGAGTTCCTGCCCGGCCCCCCTTCGGACGGACCTGGGGATCTCTCTCAGTGCTTGCCGCCGAGTCAAAGACCCGAACCTGAGCGACGAGGCCACGGGTGCGGCTGGAGTCGCAGGGGAAGGTGTCCGGGAGAATCAAGGAGGGGTTGTCGATGAGCAGTAACAAAGCATTGCCGAGCGAGAGCGGTTCCCAGGTATCTTTTCACGCTGAAACGGCCCAGGCGCCGGTAGCCGGGCTCGAGTTCCCCCGCCATTTCACGCGTCCCGGCGTATCCCCTTACGACGAAATCGAGTGGGAAAGCCGGTCTGCGGTGATCACCAACGAGAAGGGGGAAGTCCTCTTTCAGCAGGAAGGGGTGGAGGTGCCGCGCGCCTGGTCGCAGTCGGCAACCAACATCGTCGTCTCGAAGTACTTTCACGGCCAGATCGGGACGCCGCAGCGCGAGCGCAGCGTGCGCCAGCTGGTGGAACGTGTCGTGCGCACCATGACCGAGTGGGGCATCCAGGGGGGGTACTTCGCCTCCGATGCCGATGCGCAGGAATTTCCGCGACGAGCTTGCGTTCCTCCTGTTGAACCAGTACGTGTCGTTCAACTCCCCGGTCTGGTTCAACTGCGGGATCGAGCCGAAGCCGCAGTGTTCCGCCTGTTTCATCAACTCCGTCGACGACACGATGGAGTCGATCCTGGACCTGGCCAAAACCGAGGGGCGGCTCTTCAAGTGGGGTTCCGGCACGGGCACCAACCTCTCCCCGCTGCGTTCCTCGCGGGCGCGGCTGTCCAGGGGCGGCATCGCCTCGGGACCGGTCAGCTTCATGAAGGGTTTCGACGCGTTTGCCGGGGTCATCAAGAGCGGCGGCAAGACGCGCCGGGCCGCCAAGATGGTGATCCTGAACATCGACCACCCCGACATCGTGGAATTCATCGAGTGCAAGGCCAAGGAGGAAAAGAAGGCGTGGACGCTCATCGACGCCGGCTACGACGGCGCGGTGGACGGCGAGGCCTACGGCAGCATCTTCTTCCAGAACGCCAACAACAGCGTCCGGGTCACGGACGAGTTCATGAAGGCCGTCGAGCAGGACGGCCCAGTGGCAGACGCGCGAGCGCGGGCACCGACGAGGTCGTCCAGACCTACCGGGCGCGCGACCTCATGCGCAGGATCGCGGAGTCGGCCCACGTCTGCGGCGATCCCGGAATGCAGTTCGACACGACGATCAACCGGTGGCACACGTGCAAGAACACGGCGCGCATCAACGCCTCCAATCCCTGTTCGGAATACATGTTCCTCGACGATTCCGCCTGCAATCTGGCCTCGTTCAACCTGATGAAGTTCGTCGACGCGAAGGGGGGCTTCGACGTGACGAGCTTCCGCAGGGCCGTCGACGTCGTGATCTCGGCGCAGGAGTTCATCGTCGGCAACGCGAGCTATCCGACCGAGAAGATCGCCGTCAACAGCCACCAGTACCGGCCGCTCGGGATGGGCTACGCCAACCTGGGCGCCCTGCTGATGTACAACGGCCTCGCCTACGACAGCGACGAGGGGCGCGATTTCGCCGCCGCGATCACCGCGGTCATGACCGGCGAGGCCTACCTGCAGTCCGCGCGCATCGCGGCGAAGCTCGGGCCTTTCCCCGGCTACCCGCGCAACCGCGACTCGTTCCTCGAGGTGATGCGGATGCACCGCAACGCCGTGCAGAAGATCGACCCGAACCGGGTCTCCAAAGACCTCTTGCAGGCGGCCCAGGAGTGCTGGGATCTCGCGGTCCTCGAGGGGACCGTGCACGGCTACCGGAACGCCCAGGCGACGGTGCTGGCGCCGACCGGCACCATCGGGTTCATGATGGACTGCGACACCACCGGGGTGGAGCCCGACCTCGCGCTCGTGAAATTCAAGAAGCTGGTCGGCGGCGGGATGATGAAGATCGTCAACAACACGGTCCCCGCGGCGCTCCGCAAGCTCGGCTACTCCGACGCGCAGGTGCAGTCGATCACGAAATACATCGACGAGAACGGCACGATCGAGGGGGCGCCTGAGATCAAGCCGGAACACCTCCCCGTGTTCGACTGCGCGTTCAAGGCGCAGCGCGGCACCCGGTCGATCCACTACATGGGGCACATCAAAATGATGAGCGCCGTGCAGCCGTTCATCTCCGGCGCGATCTCGAAGACCGTGAACGTGCCCGAGGCGACCACGATCGAGGAGATCATGGAAGCCTACATGCAGGCGTGGAAGCTGGGGGTCAAGGCGATCGCGATCTATCGCGACAACTCCAAGCGCACCCAGCCGCTGAACGTCGCCAAGACGGCGAAACCGGCCCAGCCGGAGTTCCGGCCCGTGCGCCGCAAGCTCCCGGCCGAGCGCCGCGCCATCACCCACAAGTTCAGCATCGGCGGGCACGAGGGCTACATCACGGTCGGCATGTACGACGACGGGCAGCCCGGCGAGATATTCCTGGTGATGGCCAAGGAAGGGAGCGCGATCTCCGGCCTGATGGATTCTTTCGCCACCGCGGTCTCCCTCACCCTGCAGTACGGGGTGCCGCATCAAGGTCCTGATCGACAAGTTCTCGCACGTGCGCTTCGAGCCGTCGGGGCACACGGGCAACCCGGAGATCCCGTTCGCCAAGTCGATCGTGGACTACATATTCCGCTGGCTGGCCTCGAAGTTCCTCTCGCGCGACGAGCAGTTCCAGACCGGCGTGCACGTCCTGGAAGCGTTGCCCGGCAAGACCGGCGCGGCCACACCGCTCAACGATCTGAAATCGATGTACGCCCTGGACGACGCGCCCACCTGCGCCAGCTGCGGCAGCATCATGGTGCGCAACGGCTCCTGCTACAAGTGCATGAACTGCGGCGACACCAGCGGCTGTTCGTAGCAAACCAAGTAGTTCCAGCTGCCCTGCACAGCAACCGCAAACGGCGTCCGGGCTGAAGCCCGGACCCACTTGGGTTCAGGGGTGGACCTCTTTAAATCCGTTCCATTGATCGCCTTACGCGCGGCGGGCGTAGTAGCCTTTGCGCGTCCGGGCCACGGCGTCCTGGTTGTTCTTGATGCGCACCCTCACCGCCCGCCACGCCCCGTCCTGGGCCTTATTGGTGGGGCTGTACCCGATCCGGTACTGTACCCTCAGGTCGTCGGCGATTTCCGAGTAGACGCCGCGCAGGTCTTCGATCACCTTGGGCGCATACATGCGCCCGCCGGTCTGATCGGCGATCATCTGGAGTTGCTCCCTCGCCTTGTCATAGACCGCCCTGCTCACGCCGCCGCCCCCTCCGCCGGGGTAGCGCCGCGAGCGTCCGCTCCTCCCGCCGCCCAGGATATCCCCGAGGATAATTCCCACCACGCCGCCGGTGGAGGTCGGGTTGCCGGTCATCCCGCCCGCGTCACCCTCGGTGTCGAGGAAGATCGGATAGATGATCGGCTCGATCTCCTGGACCTTCCGGTAGAGCTGATCGAAGGAGATGCGCGACCCTTCGCCCGTATTCCCCGCGAGCTGGTTGTCGACGCCGTCGGTAAAGACGACGACCGCCTTGCGTCCTTCAACGGAGCGCATGTACTCGTCCACGCTACGGTCGAGCGCGTCGTAAAATGCGGTGCCCCCGCCCGAGCGGACCCCGTTGATGGCGCGGGCGACCTCGGCCCGGCTGCTGGTGAAGTCCTGGACGAGCTGCACGCGGCTGTTGAACACGGCGACCGCGATGCGGTCGTTCTGCTTGATCTGCTTGGTGAAGTCGATCGACGCCGTCTTGATCAGGTGCAGGTACGATTCGGTGCTGCCGCTCACGTCGAGGAGCAACAGGAGGTTGAACGGCACCTCCGTCGGCTCGAACTGGTCGACCGTCTGCTGCACGCCGTCCTCGTACACCACGAAGTCATCCTGCCGGAGATCCGGCAGGCTGCGATTGGACACCCTGTCGCGTACCGAGACGTTCAGGAACACCCAGTCGACGTTAACCTTGAACGTCGGGTTGCCCTCGGAGTTCTGCGTGGGCGGCTGCCCTCCCTGGCTTACCTCGCGCTGCTGCTGCTGCGGGGGCGCCTGCCGCGGCTCCGGCTGCCGCGGTTCCGGCTGAGCCGGCGCGGCCGGAGGCTCATTGTCCCGTCGAGCGGGGTTCTGCGGCGCCGGATTCCGGGGGATGGGGAGGGCCGTGACCTGCCCTACGTCCATCCGCACGGGACCGTTCAGGCTGGAGACATACAGCAGCGGCCCGCCCGACCCCACCTGCTTTTCCATTACCGCGCCCTGCGGCTGGGGGCTGTTCCCCCAGGTCAGGCGGCCCCCGGCGCGCGCCCAGATCCTCAGGTTGACGGTGGGAGCAAGCTCGCAGCCAACCTGGCCGTGAGCGGTCTCGATCCGCGCATCCCCAGAAGGCTGGGTGCGGAGGTGATAGACGATGTCTCCGCGGTCCGAGATGAGCGACACCGAAGAGGTCAGGTCCTCGGCCGTAATCTGGCCGGTCATGCTGCTCACCCGCACATAGCCGTCCATGCCCTGAACGACGACTTCCGGGTTTGCCCCCGAAATCATGACGTTGACGAACCGGGGTGCCTGCACTTCGAGGTCGACGGACTCGCCGGGAGTGTCGCCGAAAAACGAGTAGAGGAAGATCCTGTCGCCGGCCTTCTGCGAGGCCAGGCGTACGTGCTCGGTGCCGCCCGACGCCAGCGTAGCCCGCGCCGTGGCCTCCACCTGGGCACCCGAGGAGGCACGGACCTGGACGCGGCCATAGTCGTTCTGGATGACCAGGGTGTCGCCGGGTTGCGCCGGAAACGACTTCGTCTCGACAGGCGCCGCCCAGGCCCTACCGGCCAGCAGTACGGTAAGTATCGCCACACACAGTTTCACGGTCGCCCCTTGGATAAGATGCACACCGTTCCCCCGCAGTTCAATGGAAGGTCGGCGACTAGGCGCCGACCCCAAAGCGGCGTCGAGCCAGTCGAGCCGCCGCACTCCAAGGTGATAGAATTCGCCCATGAGATACCATCGAGTCGTTCCGTTTGTCGCGCTAATTCTCATTTCCACCCCGGCCCTGTTCGCGGCGAAGGTGCCGCCTGCCGATCTTTGGACCCCCGCGGTCGTCGCCCAGATCCGCGATCGCGGCACCCTCGACGTCTCCATATCTCAACACCTGGGCTACGCCGACGTCTTCTTCACCTCGAATCCGTCCGCCGGCTGGTTCGACTCGGCGCCCCCCTATGCCGAGCAACACGGGAAGATCCGGATTCACGCCATTCTCGCGTCCCCCCTGGTCGGCGGTCCGTACCCCGCCATAGTCATCGGCCACGGACACCATGGGCACGCGGACGCGAACCTGGCGCTGCTCGTGGCCAGCCTCGGCTATGTCGCGCTGGCCATCGACGGGCCCGAGGCCGGGCAGTCGACGGGCGGCCCGGATGACGAAAACCAGGCCTGGATCTCCGTCGACAACGGCCCGCAGTACAGCTACCTGTATCACCACGCCTACGCGGGCATGCGCGCCCTCACCCTGCTCGAACAGCTGGCTGCCTACATCGGGAACCCCTACCGCATCGACACGAGCAAGTTCGCCGTGCTGGGCGCCTCGATGGGCGGGATCCTCGCCACGTACATGAACGGTGTGGACGATCGGCTGAAGTCGGCCGTGATCATCGCCGCGGCCGGGGACTGGCAGCACACCCTGCGCTACCCGAACTCGTGGCTTTACCACGGGATCTACGCCTCCACCCGAGACCTGCCGTACAACGGAAGCGATCCCCTGAACTCCGTCGAAAACGTCGACACGGACCCCACGGTCATCGACTTCGTGAACTACTTCGACCCGATCCGCTATGCCGGACGCCAGCACGCACCGGCCCTGACCGTCATCGGTACCCACGACGAGTACTTCCCCATCCCGACCGCCAATCTCACGCAGCTGGCCATGGAGCCCGCGGGCAGCCAGGCCAACTTCCAGAAGCGCGTCTGGTTCCTGCCCAATGCGCCGCACCAGTTCGACGCCTCCGCCGACATGGTAAGCCTCGTCGCCGGAATCCGGCAGTGGCTGGACTTCTCTTTCGGCAAACGGGAGGAACCGCTGGCGACCCCAACGATCACGCAATCGGGGACGTCCGGGCTCCGCTTCGAGATCGCGCTGGCGGAGCCGTCGGACCGGCTCGACGGGGCGATCGTGTCGCTGTTTGCCGCCGACCGCATCGATACGACCGGCAGCCCGATCCGGGATTTCAAGGAGTACGCCGCACGCCGCGAGGGCGATAAGTTCGTGGTGCAGTTCCCGGACGGCGAGCGGACGGCGTCGGGAGCGGTGCTGACCGCCGGGAACGCCATCTATTACGCGACTGCGGTGGACGGGGACGGGTTGCCGGTTTCCTCGCTCATGTACAAAGGGGGCCTGCCCATAGACCTCTCGACGGATTTCACCCTCGTGATCCGGCCCTACCCGGACGCCGGCCCCGTCGCACCCGTGCCTCCGCCGGCCAGCTACGCGTCCGAGCAGGTCACGAGTTCCTCGGCGGTCCCGGGCGGAGCCGCCTACCAGGGGATGGCGCTGACCAACGCGACCGACCGGCCGATGACGGTGAAACTGCAGGCCTATACCGCCGAGGGGCGCATCGCGGCCGCCGAGGGGCTGGCCAACCCTGCGTTCCTGCGGATCCCTCCGCACGAACAGAAGATCTTCCTGGCCGAGGAGTGGCTCGGCGAAGGGGCGCGCCACCTCGACGGCAGCTTTCGTGCATTCTGGAGCGACGCGGAGGCGACCTCCCTCTCCTTCCGCGGCAACGTCTCCCCTTCGCAGCTCGACGATATCGGGCCCCTGGGCGCGGCCGCCGGCCCGCTCTGGCTTCCCCTCGCACGGGAACAGGAGCCGGGCGCGGTGCGGCGCCTGCGTCTGTTCGGCGGCGGGACTGCTGCCGACGTGCAGGTCCTCTTCCGCGGCAACGCCCTTTCCACCCGTTGGGACGGACGGGTACCCGCGTCGGGGATGTCAGAAATCCCGCTGAACGTCGCCGCGGACGTCGCGGAAATCCACTCGCCCGTCCCCGTTTCGGCGCGCCTGGAGGTCAGCCCCGCCCATGATCCGTGGGGTATCGACGCCGCGGCGGCCCCGGCGGGCGCCCGCTACGTCCAGCCCCACGTCGAACTGAACGGGCTCTTCACGACACGCGTACTCCTGGTCAACACCTCGGCTTCCCCGCTGACGGCAACCCTGAGGCTCCGCAACCGCGCCGGCCAGCGCCTGGCCCCCGACGTCGCCAGGACAGTGCCGGGAAGCTCCGCCGCCGGGGAGACCGCAGAGACGCTCTTCGGCATCGACCCATCGGCGCCCGCGGACTCCGGCTGGATCGAGGCCGAAACGCGGGGCGGCGGACTGTTGATTTCGGCGCTCGCGGCGGACCGGCACGGCGGCGCCGCCGCTGCCTCCGCGTTCCAGGCCGCCGCCGCGGGGTCCTGGTCGATGCCCTATTTCGTGGAGAATGCCGGGTACTACACGGGCCTCGCCATCGCCAACCCGGGCGACGCAACCGCATCGGTCACGATCACCGCATACGACCCGTCCGGCGGGGTCCTCGGCAGGGAGAGCGTGGATCTGGCGCCCCAGGCGAGCTCGACCCGGCTGGTCGCCCAGTGGCTCCCCGGACTTCCGCCCGAGGCTACCGGGCAAATCGTAATCACGGCGTCGGCCCCGGTAGCGCTGCTGGCTTATTTCGGCACCGACGACGGAGCCTCCCTGGCCGCCATCCCCTTCACCTCCCGCTGAAAGCAAGGGAGTGAATAGAATGTGGCCAACGGGGTATAACGCTCATGAAATTCATTCGCCTCCTGCTCCACAACCTCTGGAGTGCGGTGCCTCGGCGCCGCTGTCTGGATTTCGCTGCACCGGTAGACAGCTGCGGGAGGGCGGCGCCTAGGCGCCGCCCACAAAGCGGCGTCGAGCCGCCGCACTCCAGAGGGAATGTGGCCAACGGGGTATAACGCTCATGAAATTCATCCGCCTCCTGCTCCACAACCTCTTGCGGAACCGCCGCCGTACGTTCCTGACCGTCTCGAGCATCGCGGTCTCGCTGTTTCTCATCGCGACCCTGCTCACCGTGCTGCACGAGATGGAGAACCCGCCGCAGACGCCCGATTCGGCGCTGCGGTTGATCGCGCGGCACCGTGTTTCGCTGGCCAACATCCTTCCGATGTCCTATCGCGCCAAGATTCAGCGCATGGAAGGCGTCGACTCCGCCGTGGGGTCCATGTGGTTCGGGGGCGTGTACAAAGAACCCAAGAACTTCTTCGCCAACTTCGCCGTCGACACCGATCAGTTCTTCCGGGTCTATTCCGACGTGCAGATGCCCGAGGAGCAGAAGCAGGCGTTCCTGAAGGACCGGACGGGCGCCATCGTGGGGCAAAGCCTGGCCGAACGCTTCGGCTGGAAACTGGGCGACAGGATCACGCTCCAGGGGGCCCTGTTCGACTTCGATGCGGAGCTGACCGTGCGCGGCATCTACACCGGCGGCGGCGACGACGGCAGCACCCTCTATTTCCAGTGGGCCTATTTCAACGAGGGGATGAAGAAGGTGTTCGGCAATGCGGGCGAGGAGGTGAACTTCACCGGCTTCTACGCGATCCGGGCGGAGTCTCCGGAACTGGTTCCCGCGATCGCCGAGCGCGTCGACGCGGAGTTCAAGAACACGAGCGCTCCCACCAAGACCGAGAGCGAGAAGGCCTTCGTCCTCGGCTTCATTTCGATGATGGGCAACGTCCGGCTGCTCGTGACCAGCATCTGTTCCGTCGTGATCTTCACGATCGTGCTGGTCGCCGCCAATACAATGGCCATGTCGATCCGGGAGCGCGTGCGCGAGATCGGCATCCTCAAGGCGCTCGGCTTCCGCCGCGCCCAGATACTGAGCATGCTGCTGGGCGAATCGATCCTCCTCTCGATGGGGGGCGCCCTGCTGGGCGCCTGCGCCGCGAAATTCCTGTATTCGGGGGCGAAGATGGGGGCGGTGACGGGCGGCATGTTCCAGCGGTTCTACGTGACGCCGGGGATTGTGGCGCTCTGCGCCGCCATCGGCCTCGCGGTGGGCCTGGTGTCCGCCGGTGTCCCCGCCTGGCAGGCCGCGCGCCGCAAGGTCGTGGACGCGCTGCGCGAGATTGCCTGAGGGCCGCGGGAGGTCCAGAGGAAGCGACATGAAGATACCTTTGCGCTACAACATCGGCAGCCTGTGGGTGAGACGGACCGGGACCCTGATGGCCGTGCTCGGGATCGGGTTCACCGTCTCGATCGTGGTCGTGATGATGGCCCTGGTCAACGGCCTCGACTCCACCTTTGTCGACACCGGCCAGGAAAACCAGCTCATCGTCATCCGGAAAGGCGGCCTGAACGAGGTCAACAGCTACTTTCTGCGCGACCTCTATCCGACCATCAAGTTCATGCCGGGCATCGCCAAGGCGGCTGGGGGCGAGCCGTTGGTGGTCGGCGAGAGCATCGTCATTGTCAACCACACGCGGCTGAAGGGCGACACGTCCAATCTCATCGTGCGTGGCACGTCGGAAATGGGCTATGTCCTGAGGCCCGAGGTGAAGGTCGTCGAAGGGCGCACGTTCCGGCCCGGCCTGCGCGAGATCAACGTGAGCCGCTCGGTTTCGAAGCGCTTCCAGAGCATGGCGCTCGGTCAGAGCGTCCACTTCGCCCGCAGCGACTGGAAGGTGGTCGGCGTCTTCGACGCGGCGGGAACCGCATTCGACTCGGAGGTGTGGGCGGATTACGGCGACATCAGCGACGAGTGGGGGCGCCCCAGCTACTCGTCGATCCTGCTCCGGGCGGAAAACGCGAACGCCGCCGCCGACATCCAGAAGAGGATCGCCGCCGACCGGCGCCTGAATCTGCAGGCCCTGCAGCAGCGCGCCTACTACGCCGAGCAGACCTCCACCTCGATCGGGATCAAGGCCCTCGGGTATTTCATCGCGATCGTGATGGGGATCGGGGCGAGTTTCGCGGCCATGAACATGATGTACTCGGCGGTGATGTCGCGCTCCAAGGAAGTCGCCACCCTGCGCGCCATCGGGTTCCGCAAGCGGAGCATCCTTGCGTCTTTCCTCATGGAATCGGTTCTCCTGGGGATCGCGGGAGGCGTCCTCGGCTGCCTGCTCGCGCTCCCCATGCACGGGCTGTCGTCCGGCACCGCCAATTTCCAGACGTTCAGCGAGGTCCTGTTCAATTTCCGGATCACACCGGGGATCCTGATGAAGGGCGTGCTGTTTTCGGCGGTCGTCGGGGCGCTCGGCGGTTTCCTGCCGGCGCGCAAAGCGGCCCGCGCGCCGCTGATCTCCGTGATGCGCGACTAGTGTGCCGGTGGTGGGCCGCGGCGGCTCGCCGCGGCCCCAGATGCTCGCGCGTGGTCTGGCTACTTCAAGAGGTTGAGCATGAGCGAACCGTTGATCCGCATGAAGGGCTTGACAAAGACGTTCCGGCGCGACGGCAGCGAAATCCAAGTCCTGCGGGGCATCGACCTGCAGGTGTTCCCCGGGGACTTCGTCAGCCTGATGGGCCCGTCGGGTTCCGGAAAAAGCACCCTGCTCAACATCATCGCCGGGATCGACCGCCCCAGCGGCGGCGAGCTGCACGTCCTGGACGCGGAGATACTCTCGATGAGCGAGGACGAGCTGGCGACCTGGCGCAACCACCACGTCGGCTTCGTGTTCCAGCACTTCAACCTGATCCCCGTCCTGACCGCCTTCGGCAACGTCGAGCTCCCGCTGCTGCTGACGAGCCTCTCGCGCAAGGAACGGCGCGAGCACGTCATGACGGCACTGAAGCTGGTCGGCCTGACCGACCGGGCCGACCATTACCCGCGCCAGCTGTCGGGCGGGCGAGGAACAGCGAGTCGCCATCGCCCGGGCCATCGTCACCGACCCGACATTCGTGCTTGCAGACGAGCCGACGGGCGATCTGGACGCCGAATCCGCGACGGAGGTGATGAAGGTGCTGGCGGGGTTGAACGAGCAGTTCAAGAAGACCGTCATCCTGGTGACGCACGACCCGCGTGCCGCCGCATACGCGTCCACACGCCACTACCTGGACAAGGGCGTCCTCATGGAACCCCCCACGTCCGCGGCCAACGCGTCGTAAACCGTAAACCGTAAGCCGGAAGCCAGGAACCTGCGCGAACTTCAGCTCACCCCAGCCCTAAGCAAGTACTGATGTTCACAAATACGCCAACGTATTTTTCAGGACGCGGATGCGCGCGGATCCCCGCAGATCGACCTGGCGACAGGCCGCGGTCGATCCGCGTGAATCCGTTGGATCCGCGGAATCTGCGTATCTGCTTTTGGCTTACTGGGGCAGGGTTCCCAGGTCATCTGCGTTCAGGGTCGTGAAATCCGCGACGATGCGGGCGACCTGGTGCTTGGTCAACTCCTCCGCCGAGTGGGTGGTGGCGAGCGCTATGCAGGCGCACCCGGCCCGGCGCGCTGCCTCTATCCCGGCCGTGGAATCCTCGAACACGACGCAGCGCTCGGCCGGCAATCCGAGCCGCCGCGCCGCGAGCAGGAAGATCTCCGGGTCCGGTTTGCTCCGGGTGACGTCGGCGCCGGTGACGACGGCTGCGAAGAAACTTCGGATGGCCAGCCTGTCCAGGACGAAGTCGGCGTTCGCGGGCGGGCCGCTGGTCGCAACGGCGCAGCGGATCGCAGCCCCGCGCAATCGTTGCAGAAAATCGACCAGGCCTGCCGCCGGACGCAACTCCGGGGCGATGGTGTCGCGGTAGATCTGCTCCTTCCGTTCCGTCAGCCGCGGGATGTCCTCCTCGCGCAGCCCGGGGCCGATGAGCCGGCCGATCATCTCCCTGTTGCGCTGCCCGAACACGGCGCGGATCTCGTCCTCCTTCAGGACGCGGCCCAGTTCTCTGCCGAGCTGCTGCCACGCCCGCACGTGGTAGGCGAGGTTGTCGACGAGCACGCCGTCCATGTCGAAAATAGCCCCTTCGATCATCAATTCCTCCTGGCAAACCCGCGGATTTAATCACAGAAATCCGGCTTCCTGTGCTTAAATCTCCCGCGATCTCCGCGGGCTTATCGGCTCCGCGGTGCGTCCCGATTCTCGAGCGGGGGACCTTGATATGCGTCCTGTACTGGAATTCCTGAGTACGACCCTGGTGGAGAGGATTGTGGCCGAGGCGCTCTCGGTCCTGTCCCGTACCGGGGTTTTCGTCGAGCACGCGGAGGCGCTCTCGCTCCTGGCCGACCACGGCGCCCGTGTCGGCGCCGGGGGGCGCGCATACCTCCCCGACGAGCTGGTGTGGCGCTGCGTGCGCTCCGCGCCCCATTGCATCGAGGTCTACGACCGCGAAGGGCATCCCGCGCTGCGGTTGACGGGCCTCGAAGTCCACTTCGACCCGGGATCGGCCGCTCTCAAGATCCTCGACCGGGATTCGGGCGAGGCGCGCGCGCCGGTAACCGCGGATCTCGTCGACTTCGCCCGGGTCACCGATGCCCTCCCGCAATTCGCGGCTCAAAGCACCGGGATCGTCCCCTCCGACGTGCCGCCGGGGATCGCCGACCGCTACCGGCTCTACCTCGCCCTGCTTCACTCCCGCAAACCAATCGTGACCGGGACCTTCACCATCGAGGGTTTTGCGGTGATGAAGGACATGCTGGCCGCAGCCGCCGGTTCGGAAGAACGCCTGAGGCAGCGGCCAAGCGCGATCTTCGACGCCTGCGCGTCCCAGCCGTTGAAGTGGAGCGCACTGACCACCTCGACGCTGCTGGATTGCGCGCGTTCGGGGATTCCGGCGGAACTCATTTCGGTGCCGCTGCTCGGCGCGACGGCCCCCGTCACGCTTGCCGGCGCCCTCGTCCAGCACACGGCCGAGAACCTGGGCGGCCTCGTGATCCATCAGCTGGCGGCGCCCGGGGCCCCGGTCGTGTACGGCGGCTCCGCCGCCGCGCTCGACATGCGCCACGGCACGATTGCGATGGGGGCGGCCGAAACCATGATGCTCGCCGCGGGTTACGCGCAGATCGGCCGTTACCTCGGGCTGCCGACCCACGGGTACGCCGGGCTGAGTGACGCCAAGGTGATCGACGCGCAGGCGGGCCTGGAAACAGGGATGGGGGCGGCGGTGGCTGCCCTGGCCGGCATCAACGTCGTTTCCGGCGCGGGGATGCTCGAGTTCGAGAACTGCCAGAGCCTGGAGAAGCTCGTCCTTGACAACGAGATCTGCGGCATGGCCAAACGGCTCGTCGCCGGCGTCGAGCCGCGCACCGACCCGCTGGCCGAGGATCTCTTCTCGGGCGGCCTCTCCGACGGGGAGCACTTCCTGACGTCAGCGTCTACCGTGCGGTGGCTGCGCGAGGAGGTGATCTTCCCCGGTCCGGTAATCGACCGGCAGTCGCGCGAGGTCTGGGAACGTGCCGGGAGGAACGACGCGACCTCGAACGCGCGCCGGCTGGTTGCGGATATCCTGGGCAAGCAGGCAACGGCGCCGCTTGACGATCGGGTCCGGCAGGACCTGGCCGCGATCATGCTGGCGGACGCGCGCGGTCACGGCCTCGACCGGCTTCCCGGGCACCAGTAGCGCCGGGGATTTCAGTTGCCCGGCAGCTCGCGGATCCGGATGTTTCTGAACCACACGGCGGAGCTGTGGTCCTGCAGGTCGATGTAGCCGCGCCTGTTCCGGCCGAAACCTTCCATCCTCTTGAATTTGCTTACGGCGATCGCGTCGCCCAGCTGCTCGCTCCCGCGCTCGAACTCCAGCACCTTGACGTCGTTGATCCAGTGCTCGACGTGGTTGCCCCGCACGACGATCCGGGCCTTGTTGAATTCACCCGCCGGCCGGGTCGTCGATTTGGCAGGGGCAAGGATGTCGTACAGCGCGCCCGTGATGCGCTTGTTACCCTTGAGCGCGTCCGGGTTGCGCTTGTCGTCGATCAGCTGCAATTCGAAACCCATGGGGGCGTTTGCATACTGCTCGGGATTGAGGGCCGCAATCTGTTTCTCATAACCGGGCGGCTTCTCTTTCCGGTATTCCCCGATCTCGAATTCCATGTAGGCGCGCTCCCAGGAAGCGGGGCGGTCCTCGCGCACCAGGTACTTGACGCCGCTGTTGCCCCCCGCGGAAATGCGCCACTCGAGCTCGAGCTCGAAGTTCTCGTACTGGTCGACGGTGACGAGATCGCCGCAGTCCTCTTTCCTGGCGTCAGGTACGCGCTTCAACGCGCCGTCTTCGACAACCCAGCAGCGCGACGGGAAACCCTTTTGGCGGAAACCCCGCCAGCCGGCGGTGGTCTTGCCGTCGAACAGCGTTTTCCACTCCGCCGCCTCCGCGATCGCGGCACCCAGCAAAGCCATGACGACAAATGCGCAGGTCTTTCTCATGCCCCGATCTTACACCATTTCATCTGGAGTGCGGCGGCCGCCTCAGTGCCGGCGCGGGAATTTTTCCCCCAATTAATTAAGTGGGTCCGGGCTTCAGCCCGGACGCTGTTTGCGGTCGCTTTATCGTGCGCCCGTCGCCACAGAGATCAGATCGAAGACGTCCGGGCTGAAGCCCGGACCCACTTGTTTTGCGGGTGAGTTTTTTGAATGTCGCCTTAGTTCACGACCACGGGGACACGGCGGTAGATGTTGGTGTCGGTGACGCTGTCGCGCAGGTGTACCTGCAGGGTGTAGGCGCCTTTTCTGATACCGCGCAGGGGGAGGGAAATGGCTACGGTGGCCACGCCGGTCTCTCCCTTCGTCCACTCCTGGACCCGAAGCGGCTGCGATTCGCGCACCCTCGTCTTGCCGTCCAGGAACAGCAGGTAGGCCTCGAGCGATGGCCTGCGCGTCTGCGGGTCTGCGGCGGAGCCGTACACCTGAAAATAGGTGTACAGCGTCTGTCCCCCGGCGAAGATGTTGCCCATGTTGGGGACCAGCCGGCGGCCGTCGATCACCATCGGGTCTTTCTCGGGCCCCGGCCCTTCGAAGCGCGCCGCCGGCCCCTCGTGCTGGACTCCCCGGACCTCTTCGGCAGTGCCAACCAGCCGGCTGCCCAGGACCACGGAGCTGGTCTGAAGCGTCTTCCCGTCGAGCAGCGGCACCGTGAGCCCCTGCTCGAAGCTGCCGAGGCGCCCGGTGGCGTTGTCGCGCACGATGAATTTCAGCTTGTATTCCCCGGGGCGCAGCTGGAAACCCGTGGTGTAGAGGATCTGACCCGTCTGGATTTTTTCGGCCTTGGCCACCGGGAGCCGCACCTGGACGGTGTCGCGCGCCACCGCGGCGACGCGCCCGGTAGCTTTCCCTGATGCGGGCGAGGAATTCGAAGTGCGCCTCGCGCCGGTCGTTTTTCTCTTCGAACCGGATGCCGTCGCCCGCGACTTGCAGGGACACCGGGACCGTGGTGGTTTTGCCGTCTTCCCGGAAGGAGGCGGCCTGAAGGATGAATGGGACATCCGAGAACGGCCGGTCCAGTTCGAGCGCTTCCTCCAGCTGGCGGTCGCGCTCGCTCTGGGTGAGTTTGCTGAACTGTTTGGCGGCGAAATAGCCGGGGCGGTGGGCGATCTTCAGGTCGGGTCGGCTCACCTCCACCCGGATCTTCCGGAACTTGCCGTCCTCGACCGCGTTGGACGAGTAGTAGCCGAGCACGTAGTAGGTCCGGGTGTCGTTGACGACCTTGTCGAATACCGGGGCGAGGTCGTTGGAGTCCTGGAACGACGCGCCCCCGGTGTCGTGCGCGAGCGTGGTCAGGGTCTCCTGGGATGCGGATAGAGCGTCGAACTGTCCCGTGACGGCGCTTCCCGAGAACAAGCCGCCCGCGCCCCCGCCCCGATGCGACGCCGTGCCGCCGGGAGGCAACGCGGCCAGCCCGCCGCTGTCGACCGTGTAGATGCTCATGTTGGCCTGGTTGGCGGCGTCGATCGCGGCGCGGAGCTGCGACTGGTTTTCCGACCCGGTGGTCTGCACGGTGCCCGAGAAATAGACCAGCGACTTGCGCTCCGGGTATTCGCCGTATTCCCGGGCCAGCGCCGTCAGCGCGGCGAGCCTGCGGTCGGTGTTGAACAGGTTGAACTGCACGTCGTCCGGGACAAAGACCTCGTCGGAGGCGGCCGAGTCGTCGTCCGACTGGCTGTCGGCGGCCGTCGTGTCGGCCGCCATCGGGTTCAACTGCTTCAGTCTCTCGGCAAGGACGACGCGGTCGTTCGTCAGGTCCTGCACGACCTGGAGCGTGCTGCTGTAGGTGGCGACGGCGATCAGGTCGTGCGGTCCGCTGCGGCTGCGCCACGTACGTCCTCCGCGGTCGTGACGGATCTCGCGAGGTCCTCCTCGCCCAGCGACGAGAGGTCGAAGAACAGGATCAGAAGCCGCTTGTCGGCCAGCACCTGCGCCGCGGCGCTCCGCCCGGGGCAGGGTGCCCAGGTTGATCGGGCAGGCGTCCGCCGGCTGCGCCCGGCCGGGCAGGTTCCTCCGCGGCAGCCACGGCCGGGATGTCCTCGAGGGAGAAGGTGACGATCTCCTCCCTGCGATTGTTCTCGAAGACCCGGAAATCCTCCCGCTTCAGATCCGGGACCAGCTGCCCCTTTTTGTCGCGCACCGTGACGTCGACGACCACCAGGTTGGAGCGCACCCGGAATGTGGTCGGGCGCCTCTGCTCCGCTGTCGGGCCGGGAGGCGGTCGCCGGTTCCTGCCGCGCCAGGACGACGGCCCCGGCCAGCGACAGTGAGCCAGACAGGCGACGGACGACAGCCTGCGGCCCCTGGTGAGTCCTTTTCGTTCTTGTCACATCGCCGAGTCATCGCCCTCCTCAGAAATTGAGACGCAGCCCGACTTCCATCTGCCGCATGGTGCCGACGCTGGTGACCCTGCCGAAGTTGAGCGCGTTGACCACGGTTCCGAGACCCCCGTGTAGTTGGGGTGGTTCAGGGCGTTGGTCACCTGCCAGCGGAACTCCAGCCGCCTCGTCCCCTCGTTCAGACGGAAATTCTTGCGCAGCGAGAGATTCAGCAGGTTCGACCCCGGCCCGATGATCGTGAACCGGCCCGCGTTGCCGAACGTCCCCGCTGCCGGGATCGCGAAGGCCAGGGTGTTGAAATAGGTCGAGGTGTTGCGCTCATCGCGGGGGAGCGAGGGGGAAACACCGGTGCTGTCGGGACGCTCCGACGAGAACGAGCCGGTGCCGCTGTTGTTGCTGACGTTCCCCAGAATTCGCGCCGTCAGCGGCCGCCCGCTGTTCAGCTGGTAGGTGCCGCTGATCTCCCATCCGGAAACGAAGTTCTGGACGGCGGCGGACGCTCCCGCCAGGAACCTACGGTTCAGGCCTATGGGAAGTGCGTAGTTGAAGCTCGATTGAAAGCGGTGCCGCTGGTCGAAACTGCTCAGCGAGCGTTCCGCGTAGAGGTTCGCGTCGTTCTGGGCGACGAGCATGGAAGCTCCGCCGATCCCGGAAGCGTTGTCGATGCTCTTGGAGAGGGTGTAGGAATTTTCGATCCGGAACCCGTTGCGCCAGCCTGCGCGCGACGCGCAGCCGCAGGCTGTGCAGCACCGAGTTCGCCCCCGACTGCTGGTAGAGGAAATAGCCGGCGTTGCCGATGGCGAGCGAGTCCTCGGTCGCGCCCGGCGACATGCCCGAGAGCCGCACGGTTGGGTGCGCGCAGCAGGTCGAGCCGCGTCCCCTTCGATCCGAGGTAGCCCGCCTCGACGATATAGACCTTCAGCAGCGGCATCTGCACGTTCAGGTTCCACTGCTGGACGTAGCCGATGCGGTAATGGGGGTCGATGGCGTACGAGTTTCGAATCGTGACCGACGGGTCGACCGGGAAGCCGGCCTGCAGGGTGAGACGGGTCTGTGAGGGTCGTCAGCAGGGTCTGGGTCACCGCGAACGGAGGCTGCCCAACGAGCTGTCCTGCGACGTACGGGTAGACCGACGGATTGTAGAGGATGCCGTAACCGGCCCGCACCACCATCCTCGAACTTGGGGTCGGCTTCCACGCGACGCCGATCCGAGGCGCGAAGTTGTTTCTGTCGGAAAAGAGCAGCGAGCGCGGGAACACGCCGGTGTACGGCCCACTCTGGCCGGGGAAGACCTGCACAGCCTGCTGGAACCCGGGGCCTATGTCCAGGCTGACCATGTGGTCGTACTTTTCGTAAGAACGGCTGAATGTATTCGTACCGCAGCCCGACGTTGACGGTCAGGTTCGCGCGCGCCCGCCAGTTGTCCTGCACGAAGAAGTTCAGCGATTTGTTGCGCAGGTAGTTGTTGCTGCTGCCGTAGCGCCGGGACGTCCCGTAGGGGAGCCCGAGCAGGAAATCGGCAAAGTCGTATCCGGTCCCGGCGACGGGCGTGCCTGCGGCCGTGAAGGCGCTGGTGGCGAAACCGGTGAAGTCGAAGGTGCCGCGCGCGTTCGGGTCGCTGTTGTTGTTGCGCTGGTTTAGGCTGAGGTCCCCACCGGTCTGGATGCTGTGCTTTGTGCCGAGCCTCGACAACCCGGCCCCCAACGTGATCGTCTGGGTGCGCAGCAGCGCCGGGTTGCCGACCTGCAGGTCGCCGTAGTTCGTGAACGTGATCGTGGGGATGCCGAAGTTTACCGGTTCGCTGCGAAACCCCGGAAATCCCGAGCGCCCCCTCGACGTCATCCGCGTAGGAAAACGGGTTGGTACTCGACGTGCGCACGCGGTTGAGCGAGACCCTGTAGTTGAGGATGAGACGCGGCTGGAATCGGTGGACGCCGCCGATGCCGAGGTTCTGGGCGCGGTTGTTCCGGTCGGTGTCGAGCCCCGGGAAGATCTGGCTCGTCAGGGAGTTGCCGCGCCGGAAGGTGTAGTTCACGAACGCGTTGTCCTTGGCCGAAAGACGGGTGTTGACGCGTCCGGAAAACGAGTCGGAGGTGTTGACGAGCCCGCGCTGCATCGTGAAGTTCTGGACCGAACCCGCCAGGTTCGGCAGCGGGAAGTAGCGCAGCAAGGCGACGGCGGCCGGATTGAGCCGCGACGCGGGAATGCGGCCCCCCGCGAAGGTGTCATGCGACTCTGGGTCGTATATGGCGACGCCCTGGCCGGCCGTCTGCCCCGCGCCCAGGGATGTTTGCGAGAAATCGCCGGCCCGCTCCAGCTCGGTCGGCACGGTGGTGAGGACGTCGAAGGGGTTGCGGTTGCGGCTCCCCTCGTAACTGAAGAACCACATCCCGGGCTGCTGCATGCGTCGGGACGTGCCCTGCGCGGCGCTTCCCCACGGCAGGATCCCCCCAACCGAGAGCCCGATGTTGTTCTGTATCTGGAGGGGCTTGGAGACGTCGGCGCCGGTCAGGGAATAGCTCTTGGCGTTCAGGGCCGAATTCCTGTAGTTGCTGAACACGCTCACGTTCAATTTCGGCTGCCGCTGCCGGGAGCGTCCGCCCATGGCGCCGAAACCGCGTCCACCCATCGGTCCCCCCATCGGGGGTCCGCCACCCATGCCGCGGCCTCCCATCCCCGGGCCGCCCCCGGGTCCGCCGGGGCCTGCCGGGCCCATGCCGGGCCCTCCTTCGCCGCGCTCGCCCTGTCCGGGGAGTCCCGACCGGTCGAACTCGCCGAATCCCATCCGCTGACCCATGTCGGCCATGCGCGCGCGGAAAGCCTGGTCGTTCCAGTCGCCCGAGTCGAGGCTCGCGCTCGCATTCCCCGTGATGACCAGCAGGTCGGAACTGTCACTCTGTGGCGCGGGGGCGGGGGAATCCGCGGTCAGAGCCTCGCCGCCGGACGTCGACGCGGTATCCGTGGCGGACATCTCGATTTCCGCGAAAGCAGGGCGGGATTCGCGTCCCATGCGGGGTCCCGGGAATGCGCCGGGGGCCCGGTTCGCACCCGGGACGGGGTGCGGGGTCGACGTGCGGATCAGGGTGATCGACAGGCGCGTCGCCTCGTCGGCCCCGGGATCGACGGGCCGGGCGATCTTCTGGAATCCCGCCATCTCCACGGACAGCGTGCAGGAGCCGGACGGTGCCTCCGCGAACTCGAACGTTCCGTCCGGCTCCGTCACGGTGTCGAGGGAGGGGGCGCCCGCCGCAGCCGTGAGATGGACGGCGGCTGCGGGGACGGGCGCCCCCTTCGCATCGACGACCTTTCCGGCGACCCGTCCGCTCAACACCAGGAGAAGCGAAAGCACCCACACGCCCATGCGCACCTGCCACAACTTAATACGTGCACCACCCGGTTGTGTTTCCGGGGCCGCCGGGCCGCTGCTACAATGGACGCCGCATTTCTCGAATTTTTCTGGAGGAGGTGCCTGTGGATCGTCGGTCGTTCCTTACGCTTTCCGGGATGGGACTGGTCTCCGCCAGGCTTGCCGGCGCCACGCCGCCGGCCGCGGCGGGCTGCGGCTGTCGCTCACCTGGGGCATGCTGGGCAAGCTCTCCGTTCCCGAAGGGATGGCGCTGCTGGAAAAGTTCCGTTACGACGGCTATGAGATGTTCGACTGGCGCAACCCGGCGCTCCTGGACGCCTTCGTGGCGGAAAAGGGGAAACACCGGCTCGAGTGCGCCTGCCTCATCGGCAACAAGGGTGTCACCGCGCCCGGCTGCGGGCTGGTGAACCCGCGGGAGCGCGAAGGCTTCTTCGAACAGATGCGCCTCGCCATCGAGGCGGCGCGCAAGGCCGGCGCGAAGCGGCTGGTCGTGCTCACGGGCAACGAACTGGGCGGCCTGACCCGGGCGGAGCAGATGTCGAGCGCCGTGGCGGGCCTGCGCGCAATCGCCCCCGTGCTGGAGAAGAACGGCATCACCGCCATCGTCGAGGTGCTCAACACCTTCGTCGATCACGCCGGCTATTTCCTGTACTTCATCCGCGACGGCGCGGAACTGGTCGACCGGGTCGGGAGCCCCAACGTGAAGCTCCTGTTCGACCTCTACCACACGCAGATCATGGAGGGGAACCTGATCGAGAACCTGCGCACCTATGCCGCCCACGTCGGCCACTTCCACGTGGCCGACGTGCCGGGGCGCAACGAACCCGGGACCGGGGAGATCAACTATCGGAACGTCTTCCGCGCGATCTACGACCTCGGGGACCGCTACCAGGGCTTCGTGTCGCTCGAGTGCCGCCCGAAAGCTCCCCTGGAGGAGGTCCTGCCCGCCCTCCGCAAACTAGCCGACCTCGCGTGACGGAGCGCGGCGCCTCGGCGCCTGCCCTGCAATGTCGACGTGCGGCGGCGCCGAGGCGACCGCCGACAAAGCGGCGTCCAGCCGCCGCACTCCAGATTTTGCGATAGAGGGAAGATGTGAGCAGGGCGACGGCGCGATCCGCCGCGACCCAACGAAGCGGGGGCCGCACCTCTCCGATCTCACTGCCCTCGACTTCGAATACGTGCGCCACGATCTTTCTGTAGGTGATGGCGTGGTTCACCTGCCCCCGGCTCCGAAGCGTCAGCCTTTTGCCGAACAGTTCCCGGACGAAGCGGCGCGCGGCGCGGCCCGGATCCGAAGCTCCCTTCACCGCGCGGGTCGGCAACCCCCACACTCCCGGTGCAAGCGACCCCGACGCCTGACGGCACATCAGCAGCTGCGCCGGGCGCGACGCCGCCAGCACGACCAGGGTGACCTCCTCCGGCTCGCGTCTCGGGCGCGGTGCGGGAATGCTGTCCTGGATGCCGTCGCGCAAGGCCGCGCACAGCGGCCGCACCGGGCACTCCGGGCATTTCGGCCGCCGCGGGACACAGATCAGCGCCCCCAGTTCCATGAGCGCCTGGTTGAAGTCGGCAGGGCGCCCCCGTGGCACCCATGCGGCGGCCTGCTCCCAGAAAAACTTCTCCTCGCCGCCCGAAGCGATCCCGCAGAGCCTCGAGGCAACCCGCTTGACGTTGCCGTCGACCACCGGCTCGCGGCGGTTAAACGCGATCGACTGTATGGCGCAAGCCGTGTATCGCCCGATGCCGGGGAGCGAGAGCGTGTCGACCATCCGACTGGGGAATCTTCCCCCGTGCTCCTCGACGATCTTACGCGCCGCCCGGTGCAGGTTCCGCCCCCGCGAGTAGTAGCCGAGCCCGGCCCAGAGCTCGAGCACCTCCTCCTCGCGCGCCGAGGCCAGCGACGGCACGTCGGGAAAGCGCCGCAGGAAACGCCTGTAATAGGGCAGCACCGTGGCGACCTGGGTCTGCTGCAGCATGATTTCGGAGACCCACACGCGGTAGGGCGACGGGTTGGACCGCCAGGGGAGCGCGCGCTTGTGAAGGTCGTACCAAGCCAGAAGCAGCCGCCGGAACTTTCGGTTCCTGGCGCGGTCCCACAGAGTACACGATCTAGTTTTGCGTCTCATATGGAGTGCGGCGCCTGGGCGCCGCTTTACGCTGAAATCAACGGCCGAGATGTCCGGCGCCTCGCTGGCGATCTGTCTAAACAACCCTTGTTGGCCGTGGGGGAGGCCTATGCACCACTTCCCAAGTGGCGACGACATGCGAAAAGGCCATCATGCCTGGATCTCATAGCCCTTCTGCGTAAGGAAACCGTCGAACACCCCGAACAACTGGCCGAATTGGGTCTGCAACCAACATTTGAGGGCCGAAATGGGGTACTTAGGCGGCTGCAGCCGAAAAATACGCTAACGTATTCTCACCGATTGACAACAGCAGAACGCGGATCTTCGCGGATTTTACGGATTCACGCGGATCGGCCGCGCCCGGCATTCCTCCCCGAGGGCCGGCGCTTCGCGCCGATGCATCAAAGCCCGGCTCCCGCAGGAAAGCGCGCGGTTGGAAGGATGCCGCTTCGATTCAAGGTCCACGTTTTCCTGCGGGAGCCGGGCTTTGATGCGTGCCAAAGGCAGCCCTCGGGGAGGAATGCCGGGCGCGGCCTGCCACCAGGCAGCAATCCGCGTGCATCCGCGTTGATCCGCGTCCTGGCAACGTTAGCGTATTTCTGAACGCGAGTACTAAGGAATATACAAACTCCAGTGGCGGCGCCTAGGCGCCGCCCTACAAAGCGGCGTCGAACCGCCGCACTCCATATTCCCGGGCGAACAGCTCGATCGACCCGGGGGCGTAGCCGGCGTAGTGGTTGTTGAAGTACACGTAGGTCGGGATGTCCCTGGCCACCAGGTCGCGGATCGGCGGAACCCAGAGCCTCATCTGGCCCGTGCGGTCCTGGATGATGCTGTCCCAGTCCGCCTGCCGCTTCCCCTCCTCCCGCGCCGTCCGCACCGCTGTGTCCATTTCCTTGTGGTTGCCGAGGAAGCGGATGTAGACGTATGGGGCGGTGAAGATGCCGGGTCTCGACGCAAGCTTGAACAGGGGATCCATCGTGTAGTAGTCGATGAACACGAGGGAAATGTCGCGGCTCCGCAAGGTGTCGAGCAGTTCCGGCCGGATCCAGCGGGCGTTGCGGATTTCGACGGCCCACCTGAATTCCCGGGGCAACAGCGGGAGGAACTTGCGCAGCCGTCCGAGGAACTCCGCCCCGGTATCGTATTCCCGCGGGTCCTTCCCCCTGGCCACGTAAGGAAACTGCAGGACAAGGGGGCCGAGCTTTTCGCCGAGCCGCGACATCGTCCCCAGAAAAGTTGCCAGCTCTTGCTCGCATCCCTCAAGATAATTGTCGTGGGTTATCACCCGCGGCACCTTGGCGGAGAAGACGAATCCCTTGGGGGTGCGGGCGTTCCACCCGTCGACCGTGCCGGGGGACGGCATGCCGTGCCAGGTGGAGTCGATTTCGACTGTGTCGAACCGGGTCGCGTAAAAACCGATCATTTCGGCCGGGGCGATCGGGTTCGGGTAGAACGGGCCGCACCAGTCGCGGCTGCTCCAGCTGGACGTGCCGACCCGGAGAGCCGAAGGAAATTGGATGTGCATCGAAACGATTGTACCATGGCCGGAAAGCCGGAAAATCGGCCGTTCCAGCCTCATTAGACATTGAAAAGCGCCGGGGAAGAGTCTACGTTTATTAAGAGAAGTACGAAAGAGGTGGATATGCCGAAGTCGGAACAATCACAAAAGGCAAAAGCCAAAACCCCCGCGAAAAGGTCCCGAGTGCGTCCCCGTTGGACAAGTGAAGAGATCACGATACTTAAACGTTTATACCGCACTCATAGCAACGCTGAGATAGCCAAGGTCCTCGGACGCAAGGTCTCCTCCGTGGTCTTCAAAGGGCATCGGCTCGGGCTTTCGAAGGGGATTCGGCGCTTGAAGGAAATGGGGCGCGAAAACATCCGCCGGCGCTGGAAACGGAAGGGCGTCAAGAGGACGACAAACCGTCCGTCCGCCGCGGCGCCGCGGCGCAAAGCCCGCAGATAAGGCCTGGTTTATTCGAGATTCTTGGAGCCTTCGAGCCTTGGAGGCGAACTTCGAAACTCACCTCGAAGGCTCGAAGAACTCGAAGACAGTTACGGTTCCGACGGCGTTTTGGGGATGATGACCGGGGGTTCCGCCGGCGGCACGACCCGCTCGACCTCTATCGAGCAGTCCGTCAGCAGCGCGGCAAGCGCGCCCACCGCGGCGAGCACGGGTGCCAGCACCGTGCCGACCACACCTACCGTCAGCGGGAACTCCGCGACGCTCCGGTCCCCCTGCTTTATGATGATCCGGCGCACGTTTCCCTCGTGGATCAGCTGCTTCACCTTGTCCAGCAGCTCGCCCCCCTGAAGCTTGATCGTTTCCCAGATAGTTTTCTCCGGCATGCCCGTTCTCCTTCCTCTCAACTATATAACCTGCGCACCGCAGAGTTATTCATTTGGAGTGCAGGCCTCGGCGCCGCTTTCCACATGTGCCCTACGGCCGGAATACTCGGCGCCTAGGCGCCGCCCAGAAAGCGGCGTCCAGCCGCCGCACTCCACAAAAGGCCGATTGTGTTCTATCATCGTGGCCTTCCGAAAACGAGGTGCCATGATGCTTGCTCGCTCCTTCATACTCGCGGTTGCGCTGCTGTTATTTCCGAAGCTCGGGCTCGCAGAGAGCGAAGCCCGTTTTATGACCTACCCCGACATCTCCGGCGACCGGATCGCCTTCACCTTCGACGACGACCTCTGGCTCGCCAGCGTCCAGGGCGGAACCCCGACCCGCATCACGAACCACCCGGGCCGCGAGCTGTGGGCGCGGTTTTCGCCCGACGGCAAGTGGATCGCCTTTTCGGGCTCCTACGACGGGGTCCCTGACGTCTATCTCATGCCCTCTACCGGCGGAACGCCGAAACGCCTGACCTGGCTGCCGAGCCCTGCGGTCCCCACCGCCTGGACGCCGGACAGCCGCTACGTCGTCTTCAAGACCGCCTACGGCCGCAACCCGGTCGCGCGCGACCAGAAACTCTACAAGGTGTCGATCGACGGCGCCATGCCGGAGCCGCTCCCGATGGAGCGCGGCGGCTCGTGCTCGTTCTCCGAGGACGGCAAGCGCATGCTCTACGTGCGCAAGGGGCGCGAGGACAACTACTGGAAACGCTACAAGGGCGGCCAGTACCCCGACATCTGGCTGGCGGACCTGGCCGCGGGACGCTACTCCCCCGTCACCGACTACGTCGGCCGGAACACCTACCCCATGTGGATCGGCAACACCATGTTCTTCGCCTCCGATCGCGGGGCCGACGGCATCACCAACATCTTCGCCCAGGATCTCAAGACCAAAGCCGTCCGCCAGGTCACAAAGTTCACCGACTTCGACGTCATGAACCCGTCGACCGACCGGCGAGGCATCGTCTTCACCCAGAACGGCTACATCCACCTGCTCGACCCGAAATCAGGCGCCGTGAAAAAGGTCTCGTTCACTATCCCGACCGACAGCTGGCGCATGCAGGACCGCTGGATAAACCCGTCCGATTACATCCAGGGCATCGACGCGGCCGGCAAACAGCTGGCGCTCTCCGCGCGCGGCGACGTGTTCCTGCTGACCGTCGGCGAGAAGGAGACCGCCTGGCGCAACCTCACCGGCACCCCCGGAACCCGGGAAACACACGCTCGACTTTCCCCGGACGGGAAGAACGTCGCTTATTTCTCCGACCGCAGCGGCGAATACCAGCTCTACCTGCAGCCGCTCTCCGGCGGGCCCGCCACGGCCCTGACCGACAACCTGGCGCGGACCGTATACCGGCCGCGCTGGTCTCCCGACGGCACCAAGATCCTTTTCGGGAACAAGGACTTCGCCATCTTCTATCTCGACGTCGCCACCAGGCAGCTCACCAGGATCGATGAATCCAAATACCTCGACAACGACGAGTTCACCTGGGAAAGCGCCGACTACTGTTGGTCCCCCGACAGCCGCTGGATCGCCTACTCCTTCACGCGCGAAAACCGCAACAACGTCATCTCCCTTTACGACACAAAAGAAGGGAAGAAGGTGCAGGTCACCGGGGACTTCTACGACAACCTGAATCCCCGGTTCGACGCCGACGGCGGCTACCTCTATTTCCTGTCCAACCGGAACTACCAGATTGGGATGGACCCCTTCGAGGACAACCACGTCGTGGTCAACCCGACCCGCGTCATGGGCGTGCAGCTGCGAAAAGGGGAGCGTCCCCCGTTCGCCCGCCCGGCCATCGATGGGGAGGAGAAACCCCCGGCGGCCGCCGACCGGTTCCGCATCGATCCCGACGGGATCCAGGACCGGGTGTTCCAGCTGCCGGTCGAACCCGGCAACTATTTCCACCTGGTGGCGGGGAAGGGCTACGCGGGATGGTCCTCCGTGCCGCGCTTCACCGAGGACGAATACGAGGAGTTCTACGTCCCGGGCGGCGCCACCAAGTGGGATTTCCACATCTTCTCCATGAAAGACGAGAAGAAGGTGGACCTGGACGACAAGATCGCGTCGGTCGATTTCTCCGCCGCTGGCGACGACCTGGCCTTTGCCAGCAATTCGAAGGTCTACCTTACGAGCTTCGAAAAGGCCTACCAGTCGCGGAAGCTGGGGAAGGCGGTCGATACCACCGGCGTGGTTTACCGCGTCTCCCCGGTCGAGGAGTGGACCCAGATCCTGAACGACACCTGGCGCTGGTACCGCGACTTTTTCTACGACAAGGACATGCACGGGCGCGACTGGAAGGCGATCGGCGATAGGTACCGCGCGTGCGTCAAAGACCTCCGTTCGCGCGACCAGCTGAACTGGCTGCTGTCGGAAATGGTCGGGGAACTCTGCGTGTCCCACACCTATATTTCGGGCGGGGACACCGGACCGGACCTCCGCATCCAGCAGCCGGTCTTCACCGGGCTGCTCGGCGCCGATCTGGCCGCCGACACGAACTCCGGTCTGTACCGCCTGGCGAAGATCTACGGGCCGACGCCCTACTTCAGCGGGATCGAGATGCCGCTCGCGCGCCCGGATGTCGGCGCCCGCGAAGGGGACTACCTGCTTGCCATCAACGGGACCAAGGTGCACGTGCCGGACAACTACTTCCGCCTCCTGCAGGTCGCCAAGGACGATTATGTCGAGGTGACCCTCGGCAGCGACCCCGCCGGCGAAAACGCGCGCACGTACCGCGTCAAGCCGGTGCGCTCCGACCAGGAGGCGCGCTACGCCCGCTGGGTCACCGACAATATCGAGAAGGTCCTCAAGGCCTCCGGCGGCGAGGTCGGCTACATGCACATCACCGCCATGGGGGGCGGCGGGATCATGCAGTTCGACAAGTTCTGGCGCGCCTTCCGCTACAAGAAGGGGTTGATCATCGACGCGCGCGGCAACGGCGGCGGCTGGACCGAGTACTTCCTGATCGACAAGCTCGAGAGGCGCCAGGTGGCCTACAACGTGCTGCAGGGGATGGAGCCGTACCGCTACCCCAACCCGGCGTCGCGCGCCCACTTCGTCCTGATCTCAAACGAGGACAACGGCTCAGACGGCGAGGCGTTCGTGGAACACTTCAAGGCGCGCAAGCTCGGCACGGTCGTGGGCGTCCCGTCCTGGGGCGGCCTCGTCGGGATCATCAACGGGCAGCGCACGATCGACAACGGGACCGTCCAGCAGTCCAACAACGCCTTCTACGGCAGCGACGGGAAGTGGCTGGTCGAGAATCACGGCGCCGATCCGGACGTCCTGCAGGACAACGACCCGGGATCCGTCGCCGCCGGCCACGACCTGCAGCTGGAGAAATCGGTCGAGATCCTGCTGAAGAAGATCAAGGACGAACCGTTCCGCTTTCCCCCGGTCCCCCAATACCCGAAGCGGTGACTTGACGCCCTACGTAAGCGCCACGTAACCGCCAACCAAGTGGGTCCGGGCTTCAGAGGCTGTCCAACGGTTGAACCACCGCCCTGCCGGAAAACTAAGTGGGTCCGGGCTTCAGCCCGGACGCTGTTTGCGGTCGCTATGCAGGGCAGGTGGAACTCTATGGAACGGGCTTAAAGACGTCCGGGCTTCAGCCCGGACCCACTTGTCCGCTTGCTCCGCCTTCCGCCGCGGGGTACATTTAAGCCAACGAATGCCGTTCCGGGCGGCTGCTTCCATTCCGAACTCTCAGAGGTGGTTTATGAGCCCACGCCTTGTGGTCCGCACCCTGACCCTTCCGCTGATGGTGTTGGTGATCCTCTCGTGGGCGCACGCGCAGCAGACCGGTGGCGGATCGGGAGGGTCCGGCGGCGGCTCGGGCGGCGGGAACACGAGCAAGACGAATCCCACGCCCGTACAGCCCCGATCGACCCCAACCACACAGCCGGAACAGCCGAAGGTGCAGATGGTCTTCGTCTCGGGGGTAGTGGTGATGGAGGACGGTTCGCCCGTCCCGATGGGGACCGCGATCGAACGCGTCTGCGAGGGCCGCACGACGCTCGAAGGATATGTCTCCGGCAACGGCAGCTTCTCGTTCTCCCTCGGCGGGGCCAACCGGATCAGCGGCAGCATGTTTTCCGACGCCAGCCAGGACCTGAGCGACTTGAGCGCCACCCGCACCGGAAAGGTCCCCATCCCGACAACCCTGATGGGATGCGAGCTGCGTGCCCAGCTCGCCGGCTACCGTTCCAGCCGGATCACCCTCGACGGTTCCCACACGATCGGGAACGTCAACGCCGGAACGATTCTGCTCGTCCCGCTCTCCCGGGTGAAAGGGACACTGGTGAGCGCCAGCGATCTCCAGGCTCCCAAATCCGCCAGGAAGGCGCTGGAACGCGCTCAGAAGGCATTCCGGGAAGACAATATCGGGGAGGCCGAGAAGAACCTGATGACCGCCGTGGAACAGTTCCCCGGCTTCGCGGCCGCGTGGGTCGGGCTCGGAGAGGTTTACCAGAAGACGCGCCGGCTCCCGGAAGCGCGCAACGCGTACGAGCGGGCCATCGCGGCGGACGAGAGTTTCGTGAAGCCCTACGTCTCCCTGGCGCAGGTCGCCGGGATGCAGCAGAACTGGCAGGAGATGGCGGATCTGAGCGACCGGGCCCTCGAGTTGGACCCGGTCGATTCCCCCGAAGCATATTTCTTCAACGCGGTCGCCAACTTCAATCTCGACCGGTTGGAGGCCGCCGAGCGCAGCGCGCTCAAGGCCCAGCGGCTCGATCCCCAGAACAAGCTCCCTTACGCGAGCATCATCCTGGCCAATGTCCTCGAGCAGCGCAACGACATCCCCGGGGCGATACGGCAGCTGCAGAATTACCTGGTGACGGCGCCGCAGTCCACTTACGCCGCCCAGGCTCGCGCCCGCCTCGGGAAGCTGACGAAATAACTTGGAGTGCGGCGCCCAGGCGCCGCCCGGAAAGCGGCGTCGAGCCGCCGCACTCCAAAAGGCGTATAATCGGCAGCGTGATCTACGAAATTATCGCGCTGCTGATGCTCGCCGTCGCACAGAACCAGACCCCGTCCTTTCACGTCGCGTCCAGGCTGGTGGACGTGACGGTCGTCGCGCTGGACAAGAACGGGAACCCGGTCACCAACCTCACCAAGGACGATTTCGCCCTCTTCGACAACGGCAAGCCCCGCCTTCTCTCGCTCTGCCGCTACGAAGGCGGTACTCCCTCGAACGCGCCGCAAGCCGCGGTCGAGCCAAAGCCCGCGCCCTTGCCGCAGTTCGTGTTCACCAACCGCGTCGAGGCCGGGATCGAGGAGGATCGAAACATCACCGCCGTGGTGATCGATGCGGCCAACACCGACCTGCGCGACCAGATGTTCGTCAAGGCGCACACGGCGCGCTTGCTCCGCGCCCTGGCGCCGCAGACGCGGGTGGCGATCTACCTGTTGGGCAGCGAGTTCCAGGTCATCCACGACTTCACCGACGACATGACCCTGCTGCGCGCCCACCTGGAACAGGTCAGCCTGAAGGTCCAGGCGCAGCGCCTCAGCGACGTCGAACAGGCCGCCCTCGACGCCGAGGCGATCCTCGACCAGATCGAGGCGCGCAAGACCCATTACGCGGGCCCGGTTTTCCGTGCCGTGCAGGCGCAGGACAAGACTGCGATCGCCGGGGACGTGAACTCGAACGCCGCGATCCAGGGCGACCGGGTGGAATCGACGCTGGCCGCACTGGAGTTCCTCGGCCGCCACCTCGCCCCGGTCCCCGGCCGCAAGAGCATCGTTTGGATCAGCGGCGGCATTTCGATTTTTTCGCAACTCGTCTCGACGAGCCCCGACAACCACCCGGTCAACCCGCTGGCCGGCGACAACCGTCAGCAGGCGATTCGCAGGACCTCGGAGCGGCTGGCTCAGCTTGGGGTGGCGCTCTACGGCGTGGACGCGCACGGGCTGACCACCTCGGCCGAGTCGCTCGCCCAGCGGCAGTACCCTCCGATGATCGCGGGCCGCTACTCGGAGATGGAACACGCAGCGGCGCAAAACGCCGACAGCCGCGCCGCCTTTTCCCTGCTGACCTCGATCACGGGCGGGCGGTACATCTTCGGCACCAACGACCTGTCCGAAGGTGTCAGGAAGGTGACCGCCGACCTGCACGGTTCCTACTCGCTCGGTTTTTACGCCACCGAGGAACCGGACGGAAAATGGCACGCGCTCAAGGTGACGGTGCGGCGGCCCGACGTGCGCCTGCTTTACAAGGAAGGGTACCGGCCGGACCCGGCGCCCGCGAAACCGCCCTCCTGGGACGCCGAGGCGCAGCGCCGGGCGATGCTGGACCCCTTCGGCTCCGCCGCCGTGCGGCTGACCGCCCGCTGCGCCCCCGTCGCGGATGCCGAGCCGGGCACGCTGCTCCTCACCCTGCAGATCGAGTCCGAGGACCTGCTGTGGCGCGAAGAGTCCGGGCGAATGGCCGGGAGCGCCGATATCTACATCGGGGAAAAGACCGCCGAGGGGCAGGTGAGGTTTCACGAATCGAAGATCAACGCCAGGTTCCTGCCCCCGCAAATGGAAATCGCCCGCTCCCAGGGGCTCCCGTTCCGGCGCCAATGGAAGCCCGGCCCGGACACGGTCGCGATCCGGGTCCTGGTGCGCGACCCCGCCACCGGCCGCCTGGGCACCCTCGACGTCCCGTATAAATGATAGTGGTCGCAGTGCGGCGGCTCGACGCCGCCTCCAGACTGGATGGACGCCGGATAGGTCTACCAAAGCGGCGCCAAGGCGCCGCATGCCGTGCAGGATCCCTTTGCGGCGTCGAGCCGCCGCACTCCAAAGTGGGTGTTGTGACCCGGATCACGGGTTGCTGGGGGTTCCCGCCCAACCTTCCCGGATCGCCGTCCTGCGCCCGCGCCGACCTAAGTCCCTCCCCACCTTCAGATTTGGGTTGTGCAAATTCGGACTTGCGTTTGGGTTCCGATTTGCTTTATTCTCGCAGCGCATCCCTGGCGGAAAAGTATTCACAATATGCTTCGCTGTGCTGATCGCGGGCAGACACGGTTTGTTCAGTCTGCGGGTAAGGGGCCTTATTTGCTATAGCCGCAAAGACCGGGAAGAGACATCAAACTCCCACTCTCCCGGGTGTGGCGGCCAGGAACATAGAAATAAGTTCTTCAGCACTGGGGTCGAGCAGTCTGAGCGATCTCTGGTTTCACGCCCGTTCCGGGCGCGTCGGGTAGATTTCAGCACTCCCGGCGGCTCCGGGCGCGGCGATTATACGATCTTCCGAAGGAGGTTATTAAATGAAGCGCTTTGTTTCAACCAGAGGCTGGGTTGTGTTCCTGGCCGTTCTACTGCTGCCGGCCATGATGCTGGGGCAGGAAGTGACCGGCAGCATCGCCGGCACCGTGCTCGACTCGAGCGGTGCGGCGCTGCCGGGTGCAAGTCTTGAGGTCGTCGGGCCGAACTTGCGTGCGCCCCCTCACGTCGACCAGCGACTCTACGGGCAACTACACGTTCCCGTCGGTACCGGCCGGAACCTACACTGTGACCGCTACGGCGAGCGGTTTCACCTCAATGAAGCAGACCGGGATCAACGTCGTCCTCGGCCGCACTGCCCGCCTTGAGTTCAAGCTCACGGTCGGCGCAGTGGCGGAGACCGTCACCGTGACGGGCGACGCCGTGATGGTCGACACCTCGTCCAGCGCCTCGGCCGTGACCGTGGACAGGATGTTCTTCGACCAGCTCCCGAAGGGTCGTGGGTTTTACGACCTGATCAACCTCGCGCCCGGCGCGCGCAACGAGAGCAAGACCGGCGGATATCAGGTTGACGGAGCCTCGGGTTCCGAGAACACGTACTACCTCGACGGGATGGAAGTTACCAACGTCCAGACCGGCATCCTGAACACCCAAAACCGTATCCCGGTCGAGGCGGTTCAGCAGGTCCAGGTCAAAAACGGCGTCATGGATGCCCAGTGGGGAGGCGCCATGGGCGGCGTGGTCAACGCCGTCATCCGCAACGGCACGAACTCGTTTCACGGCCAGGCGGGCTTCTATTTCGACAACGACGCGATGTCGGCGAATCTGCGGCCTACTCTGGAAACGATTGATATTACCGATGAGAACCGCTCGCGTTTGCGGTATTTCCAGAACAAAATGGACGACTATTCCAACTGGAACCCGGTGTTTAACATCGGCGGCCCGATCCTGAAGGATAAATTGTTCTTCTTCACCGGCTTCATGCCGACCAGAAAAACCGCCAGCCGCACCCTGACGTTTACCAACAACCAGACCGGGACGTACGCCCAGAAGGACGTCCAGCACTACGTCGTCAACAAACTGGATTATGCCCCGATTACCAAGATCCGGACGAGCATGAGCTGGATCTGGAACCCGGGCTACCAGCAAGGCACCCTGCCGGCGCGCAACGGCACGGACTCCCCGGCCAGGGACTGGGCCGCGCTCGGCAACTACTCGGCCGGCAACATCCTGTCCGGCCAGCTGGACTACATCGCCTCCAACCGGCTGCTCTTCAGCTTCCGCGGCGGTTACCATTTCAGCAATTACAAGAACGGTTACGGCCTTTCCAGCCTGACCCACATCTACAGCACGGCGAACACGATGTTCACCGATCTGCCGTCGAGTGTGCCTACTCAGACCGCGACCGGCTGGGTTCAGCAGGGGACGGCCCAGACGCAATTCGATGTTTACCAGCGCGTCAACCTGAGCGCGGACGGTTCGTACACCGCCGAACCTCAAGGGTCAGCACAACCTCAAGTTCGGCTGGACGACAAACCGTTTGTCCAATAACGTCAACCGCCTCGACTATCCCTACGGTTACTACCGGTTCTACTGGAACCAGAGCTACACCTGCGTCACCAGCCAGTGCAACGGCAAGCAGCGGGGCACCTATGGTTACTATCGCTGGTACACCTATGGCACGCTCGGCGATGCCTCCAGCGACAACCAGGGCCTTTACTTCCAGGACAGCTGGCGCGTGAACCGGCACCTCACCCTGAACCTCGGGCTGCGCGCCGAGCGCGAGTTCCTCCCGAGTTTCTCTAAAGAAGGGATCGCGGCCGCGCCCCCCATCGAGTTCGGCTGGGGCAAGAAGATCAGCCCCCGCGTCGGCTTTGCGTGGGACCCGCAGGGTAACGGCAAGATGCGCCTCTATGGGTCGTACGGTGAGTTTTATGATGTCATGAAGTACGAAATGCCCCGCGGCTCGTTCGGCGGCGACATCTACCTCACCTACTACTATGCTCTCGACGATCCGACGCTCTTCAACACCCTGAGGACCTACGGCTACCCGTCCGATCCTTCCAAGCTCCCCGGCCGCTTCTTCGAAGGGATCAACTGGCGCATTCCGTCCAACGACCCGAACGACAGCACGGTCGATCCGAAATTGAAGCCGATGAAGCAGCGGATGCTCGATCTCGGATACGACTTCAGCATCAACCCGACGCTGGTCGCGTCGGTGCGCTACACTAACCGCCGTCTCATCCGGACGATTGAGGACGTCGGGACCCTTACCCCAGAAGGGCGAAATCTATTATATTGCGCAATCCGGGCGAAGGTCTGGTTGCCGATCCGGCCAACTGGGAGCCTGGTTTCCCGACCACCCCGAAGGCGAAGCGTCACTACGACGCGGTCGAGGTTCGCCTTGACCAGCGCTTTGCGCGGAATTACCAGTTCGCGGCCTCCTACACCTACTCCCGTCAGACCGGCAATTACTCCGGCCTGGCGAGTTCGGATGAGAACGGGCGCACCAGCCCGAACGTGAACCGGTACTTCGACGTGCCGTGGCTCGCCTACACCGAAAAGGGAGTGATGGCCGATGGCGTGCTCGCGACCGATCGCCCCCACACCTTGAAGTTCTTCGGCGCCTACACCCTGAAGAACAAGCTGGGAGGCACGACGTTCTCCCCGAACTTCTCGCTGTACTCGGGCATACCGCTCACGACCGAGATCAATGCGGTCTCGTCGACGCCGGTTTACCCCTATGGCCGCGGCGATCTGGGCCGCACACCGGTCTACTTCAACACCGACTTCAACGTGATGCACGAATTCACCCCGTTCACAAACCACGAGGCGATGAGGCTGCGCGTTGAGCTCACGATCTTCAACCTGTTCAACACCAGCAAGGTAACCAACAAGAACACCGTCCTGCTACACGAGGACGACGGCCAGCTCACGTTCGACAACGACGCGGACATTTTCAAGGGGTTCAACACCAAGGCCCTCATGACTGCCCAGGAGCTTCGCGTGGCTCCGGCTTACAATATGCCCAGCGCCTTCCAGAGTCCTCGCAGCTTGCGTCTGCAGGTTGCCTTCTTCTTCTAAACAGAGCGACAATTCGTGTCCAGCCAGGGCGGCCCTCCGGGGCCGCCCTTTTTTATGGAGTGCGGCGCCTCGGCGCCGCCTGGAGTGGTAGACTCTCCGCATGAAGGCAACTACCATAAAACTAGGAGGGGAACTGCTTCAGGAGTTGGAACAGTCAAAGCCGGCAGGTAGCAGCGTCGCGGCGTTTGTCCGGGAAGTTCTTTGGAGAGATCTGAGGCGCCGGAAGCTCGCCGACGCGGCAACGGAGTACGAGACGTTTCTGGCGGAGAATCCGGAAGAGCAGGTCTGGATGCGGGAGTGGGATGAAATCGACCTTGCTGCCTCTCCCAAGCGGAATCGCCGATGAAGAGGGGAACGATCTGCTGGGCGAGTCTCGAGCCGGTTTCTCCGCCGGAGCTGGGCAAGGCCCGGCCCGCGATCGTGATATCGAACTCGGACCAGAACATGGTTTTGCAGAGTGTAGTCGTGGTGCCGCTCTCGACCAAGGCGCCCGAGATCTGGCCCTTGCGCCTGCGTCTCGAGCTGCCCCGCGGGAAAACATCCTTCGCCGTGCTTCCGGGAATCCGACAGGTCAGCAAGGCACCGATCCAGGAGGTTGCCGGAATCCTCCGCCCCAACGACATGAGCCGTCTCGACCAGGCCGTCTCGCTGTACCTGAGCGATTGAAATTTGGAGTGCGGCGGCTCGACGCCGCTTTCGGGGGCTGCGCCTTGGCGCAGCCCTTCACCGCGCTGGAGTGCGGCGGCGAGCGCCGCGACCAAAGCGGCGTCGAGCCGCCGCACTCCACAGCGTACGGGAACAATATGAACGACAAGCTCTCGCCGCAGGAGATCTCCGACATTACCGCGAAGCACACCTATGGCACCTGGCGCTTCCAGAAGGGTTGGCATCCGCTCACCGTCGTGGATGCGGAAGGCTGCTATTTCGTCGACGGGTCGGGCAGGAAATACCTGGACCTGTCGGCCCAATTGATGTGCGTCACCCTGGGCCACAAGAACCCGGCCGTCATTCGTGCGATCGAGGAGCAGGCGCGTCGACTTCCCTACATCGCGCCCGGTTTCGCCACCGAGGTGCGCGCCACCCTGAGCCGGCTGCTGCTGGAGGTCCTGCCGAATGGCCTGGACAAGTTCTTCTTCACGACCTCGGGCACCGAGGCCAACGAAGCCGCGATAAAGATCGCCCGGATGTTCACCGGGAAAACCAAGATCATCGCGCGCTACCGGTCCTACCACGGCTCCACCATGGGCTCGATTGCGGCGACCGGGGATCCGCGCCGGTGGGCGATGGAGCCGGCGGGCAAGATCCCGGGGGTCATTTTTGCCCCGGAGGTGAACTGCCATGACTGCCCCCTCCTGCATCGCTATCCGGGGTGTGGCATCGCCTGCGCCGAATACGTCCGGCACATGATCGAAAACGAAAGCGACGTCGCCGCCGTTCTTGTCGAACCCGTCGTCGGCACGAATGGCGTCCTGGTCCCTCCTGCGGAATACATGCCCCGGCTGCGGCGGATCTGCGACGATCACGGCGTTCTCCTGATCGCGGACGAGGTCATGAGCGGCTGGGGCAGGACGGGACGCTGGTTTGCCGTGGACCACTGGGATGTCCGGCCCGACATCCTGACCACCGCCAAGGGGATAACGACGGCATATGTCCCCCTGGGCCTGTGCGCGACCACGGGCCGCATCGCCGCCTACTTCGACGACCACTATTTCGCGCATGGCCACACCTATGAAGCGCACCCGTTGACGCTCGCTCCCGCGGTCGCCGCGATAGAGGAAATGAAGCGGCTTGACCTGGTCCGCCGGGCTGAGGAGATGGGCAGCTACCTGGGGCAGAAGCTATTGGCCCTTAAGGAAAGACACCCGTCGGTAGGGGACGTGCGCGGTCTGGGTATGTTCTGGGCCGTCGAATTGGCGCGGAACCGCGACGGAGAACCTTTCAACACCATGGCCGACAAGGTTGGGGGCAAGGCCCTGGTGGTGGATAAGGTCGCTGCCGAGATGATGCGGAACGCCGTCTTCGTGCAGGCGTGGATCAACCACCTGGTGATCGCGCCTCCGCTGATCATTACCGGCGAGGAAATAGATGCGGCAGTGGCGGTATTGGACCGTGCTTTGGTGATCGCGGACGCGGAAGTAGAAGCCTGATGTCGGCGCCCAGGCGCCGACCACAAAGCGGCGTCGAGCCGCCGCACTCCAGATGGTATAGTGGGCGGACATCAAGGAGGGGAATTATGCGCGCGCTCGTCTGCGGTCTGCTGGTCGCTGTCTGCGGTTTCTCGCAATCCCAGGAGAAAAAACCGGTCGAAAAGTACGGCGTCACCGTCGTCGGTGGCCCGATGGACTCGATCCTCCTGAAGGACTACACCCCGGCCTCGTCCCTGAAGGTCCCTGCGACGCAGGTGGCGAAGGCGCGGGTCCCCGCCGTCGACGTCCACGCCCACGTCAATGCCGAGACCCCCGCCGAGGTTGCCGCGTGGGTGCGGGTCATGGACGAGGTGGGCATCCGCAAGACCGTCATCCTGACCGGCGCCACCGGGGCCGAGTTCGACAAGCTCGTCGATCTCTATCTCAAGCCCTACCCCGATCGCTTCCAGCTGTTCTGCGGTCTGGACACCTCGAAAAGCGACGCCGCGGACTACCCGCAGCGGGTCGTCCGTGAGCTCGTGCGCTGCGTTTCCAAGGGGGCCAAGGGAGTGGGCGAGCTCTCCGACAAGGGATGGGGTTTCGGCGGCAGTGCCGCGTCGGCCCCGCCGCGCAACCGGAGGCTGCACCCCGACGACGCGCGCCTCGACCCCTTCTTCGAGAAGTGCGCCGAGCTGGGCCTCCCCATAAACCTGCACATCGCGGACCACCCGTCCTGCTGGCAGCCGCTCGGCCCGCGCCAGGAACGCACCCCGGACTTTCAGGGCTTCAATCAGTATGGGAAAGACGTCCCCTCGTTCGACGAGCTCCTCGCCACGCGCGACCGCATGCTCGCCAAACACCCGAAGACCCGCGTCATCGCCTGCCACTTCAGCAACCAGGGGCACGACATGGCGGCGCTCGCCAAGGTGCTCGACCGCTTCCCGAACCTCTACCTGGACCTCTCGGCGCGCGACTACGAGATTGGCAGGGCTCCGCGCACCTCAGCGAAGTTCCTGGCCCGCTACAAGGACCGGGTTCTGTTTGGCACCGACATGGGACGGGACAAGGAGATGTACCAGGCCTGGTGGCGGCTGCTGGAAACCGCCGACGAGTTCATCCCGGGCCGGATCTGGTGGCGCTACTACGGCCTCGAGCTCCCCGCCCCGGTGCTGGAGAGCATCTACAGCGCCAACGCCGCGAAGATCCTGAAAGACTAATCTGGAGTGCGGTGCCTCGGCACCGCTGTCGCGGTTGTACCGGACCGGCGAGTGGGAGCCCAGGGTCGGCGCCTAGGCGCCGACCCCAAAGCGGCGTCCAGCCGCCGCACTCCACAGCCGGCAGTTCTCCTTCACCTGCTCTTTGTATTTCGGGAACATGCCGATCACGAAACAGTCCTGCGGCTTGGCGTAGCTCATCGCGAGCTCCAGGGCAGCGAGCATGCGCGCGGGCGAATCGCAGTGGCGCGTCGCCCCGTACACTTTGAAGATCAGACACGTCTTCCTGGTCTTGCGCACCCGTGCGAGCATCTGCTCCCGGTCCGGGTCCCAGAACAGCTCGTCGGGCACGGGCCGCCCCGCGAGCTTTTCCGCCTCCTCGCGCGTCCGGCTCAGGTTGTACAGGCACGTCATGTAGAAATCGAGGTCCCACCCCTTGGACTCGACGTAGTCGACCACCTCCGGGATGTGGGTCCCCAGGCCGACCTGGCAGCCGGTCTGGCGGATCACCTTGAGCATCTCGTACGCCTCGTCGATCTTTCCCGCCGCCCACAGCTTGTCGGTCTGGCTCCCGTGGTGATAGATCCCCAGCGGCTTCATGTCGGCCATCGCGCCGATGTTCCTGGGGACGTCGGCCATCTCCGACGCCGTCTGGCCGATCCACTGGATCTGCCCTCCCTCGAGGCGGTACTCGTTGAGCAGGCGAATGATGTGACGGTCGCCCCGCGACTGCCACGTGTTGATCCCGGCCGCCTCGCAGGCGCGCAGGAGCTGTTTGACTCTTTCGGCGGTGAAGTAGTCCACCATCTCCCGGCTGAGTTGCGGCGACAGGTGAGACGTCCCGCTGACCGGGTTTCCCCCGACGATCAGCCGGGAAATACGGTGCTTACCGAAACTGACCTGGGGGAAGCTCCCGCCTTGGGGATAGGCCGCCCCAGCGGCGGCCGCGGCGACGGTAGAGAGGAGAAGTTCGCGTCGATTCATATGCTATCCTTATCACCTTATCCTGGAGGATGAATGCAAAATCCGCCGAACAAAAAGTGCATCGCGTGCGAACGCGGGGCCGATCAGGTGCCGCTGATCGCCCTCGAATACCGGAACTCGACATTTCACATATGCCCGCAGCACCTGCCGTTTTTGATCCACGACCCGGCGCAGCTGATCGGCAAACTCCCCGGCGCGGAAAACCTGAAGCCGTCCGAAATCCACGACTGAAAAACAACAACTTGTCACGGAAGACACGGAAAAAAACGGAAGACACCGTCCTAAGACTTCAAGTATTTCCGTGTTTTCCGCCGTTTTCCGTGTCCTCCGTGACAAGTTTTTTTAGAGTTGCCGGGAGAGCACAGTCCCTCGCGGCGTGCCGGACGCGGTCGTGCTTGTCCCAGGCGCCGCGGTCCACGAGTACAAAGAACTTCCACAGCGCCTTGTGTTTCTCCTTGAGCACCCGGATCTCCTCGTTGTTGCTCCCCGACAGCGGCACCGTCCTGCCCCCCTCGAGCCGCACGGGCACCTCCGCCTCCGGCAGCGACATCGACGCGGACGGGCAGTAGATGATGACGTCGCGCGGATCGAGCCCGGCGGCCGCGGCGATCTGCCGTTCCGCGTCCTCGCGCCGGCCCGCGCTGTCGTGAAACCGCGCGACCAGTTCCTGTTCGCGCGCCTCCCCGGCCTCGACGGTCTCGACGAAGCACGCCTTGTAGATCCTGCGCTCCTCCAGGCGGGCGACGAGGTGAGCGACGGCCGGGTTGCGCCCGTAGCGCTCGCGCAGCAGCCACAGGAGCGTCTCGTCCCTCAGGGTCCAGAGAGCGCGCACCTCCATCCCGTCGCGCAGCGCCAGTTCGACCGCCTTGGAGATCATCGCGCCCGAAGCGATCTTCGAGTGGTGGAAATAGACTCTCTCGGAGAGCGTGTACCGCAGGCGCAGCAGGTTCACCAGTTCCGACAGCGCGTCGCGGCGCAGCACACCGTTCTTCTCGAGGTTGACGACCAGGCGCCCGTCCTGCACCGTGAAGGACCGGAAGATGCGCGGGTCGTAGTTCTGCGACAGCCCGGTGAAATACGTGTCGCGCCGCAGATAGTCGAGCAGGTCCGCGGTGATCGGCCCCGTGATCATGTCGGAAGCGAAGCCTGCCTTGCCGTCCAGTATGCGGATGACCTCGCCATGGATTCCCGCGGCGCGCAGGCGTTCGGCAAGCCGGGAATCCAGGAGGAAGTGACGCCGGCGCGCCTCGTCGCGGTCGTGCCGCGGCAGCACGCGCCGCTCGTCCTCCAGGGTGTGGCCGAACGGGATGTGGGTGACGTCGTGCAGCAGCGCCGCGGCCCGGATGACGGTTTCGGTCTCGGCGGTCACCTCGCACGTGTGCCGCAAGGCCTCGATCATCCGGCGTGCCATCCAGCAGGTGCCCAGCGAGTGTTCGAAACGCGTGTGCACCGCCGAAGGGTAGACCAGGTGCGCCGTGCCGAGCTGTCGTATCCCGCGCAGCCGCTGAAACTCCGGCGTGTCGATCAGCTCAACCTCGAGCGCGCTGAGCTCGATGTCGCCGTGCACCGCGTCCCGAATAAGCTTCCGCATGCCGCTCTTATAGCATGGAGTGCAGCGCCTCGGCGCCGCTTTCCCGTGCGTCCCGGGTCCACAATGCCCGGCGCCTCGGCGCCAGCCTCAAAGCCGCGTCGAGCCGGCCGCGGCCCACTTCCTGCCTCGCTTTGATCCGGACTGTGGTATGCCCCATCCTCAGGCCCGAGGCCGCGCCGACAGGTATGCCGCGGGGGACAACGCGTGTTCGGGGAACGCCTGGAGAACCTGCTTGTCAAGGGTGATCAGGCGAATGCCGAGTTGTTCCGCGAGCGCCACGAATTCGCAATCGTAAGCGCTGCAGCCGCTCTCGCGCGCCAGCCGTAAAATCGGCAGGGTCGGGAGGGAATACTCGTTGTCGGCGACCAGTTCCTCCGCGGCCTGCATCACCTCGAGGGCAAACGAGAGGTCGAATCTTCGGGTCCGCATTCCGGTCGCGAGGACATTTCTGAGTTCGCTGCGCCACAACCAAGGGACTGCCCACTGGGCGTCCTTCTTCAGAACCTGCTCCGCGCTGTCCGTCGCTTCGCTCGGCAGGAAGAGCGAGGCGATCAGGTTGGTGTCGACGACGATCACCGCCGCCCCTTCCGTCGCGCCTGATCGAGTTCTTCGAGGGTGAAACGGGTTCGCGTGCGCGCCCGCAACATTTGTGCGTTCGCCAGGATTTCGCGGGCGCTTCGTCGCCTCGGCAGAAGGCTCCTCTCCAGGCAGACGATGATCTCGCTGTTGATGCTGCGCTTGTGCGCGTCCGCCGATGCCTTAATCCTGTCGTAGAGACGCTCGGGGATGCTTTTCAGGGTTATGTTTGCCACGATCCCTCCGTGAACCATTATGATACCACAATGGTTACCCGTGGGCCGGGTCGGCCCGACCCGGCCCTGAGCGAAGTCCCAGGGGCCGCGTCGAGCCGCCGCGGCCCACTTCCTGTATCGCTTCAATCCGGATCTGTGGTATGTGTGATCTCCCTATGTCAAGCGCTGCCCCAAAGCCCGACATCCGCGCGCGCCCGGAGCGCTGGGGCATCGCGGCACTGCTGTTCGCCGCGATGGTGTTCTGTTACGCCCACCGTGGCGCCCTGTCCGTCGCAGCTCCATTCATGCGTTCGGAGTTCGGCCTGTCGCGCAGCGCCATGGGGGTGCTGCTGGCGGCCTTCTTCTGGAGTTACTCCTTCCTGCAGATCCCGGCCGGCTGGCTCGTCGACCGGTTCGGGGTGGTGCGGTCGTACGCGGCGGGTTTCCTGCTCTGGTCGGTGGCGCTTCTCCTCACCGGCTACACGCGCGCCTTCGCGATCCTCATCCTGCTGCGCATCCTGCTCGGGGTAGGCCAGTCCGTGGCCTTTCCGGCCAGCGCCCGTGCGGTGTCGAACTGGTTCCAGCAGCGGGAGCGGGGCACGGTCACCGCGTGCTACCTGACGGGGGTGAGGCTCGGTCAGGCGGCGATCAACGCGATCGGCGGCTTCCTGATCGGGGCGTTCGGCCAGCGCCGGTTCTTCCTTCAGATCGGCCTGGTGCCGCTGCTGTGGCTCGTGCCGTGGCAGCGCTTTGTCGGGAGGCTCGAGACGGAGGAAGCGCCTGCAGTCGCCGGACGCACGCCCGAGCCTGGGGCGGCGGGTATCAAGGGCGTAGTGGCGCTGTTTTCTCAGACCAGCGTGCTGGGCATCTTCGCGGGCTTTTTCGCCTACGATTACGTCTGGTACGTCTTCACCAGCTGGCTGCCGTCCTATCTCGTCGAGGAGCGGGGCTTCACGGCGGCCGAGATGGGCGTCTATTCCTCGGTGCCGTTCGTGGGGATGTCGGTGGTGGTGATGCTCTCCGGGATCTTCAGCGACGCGCTGGTGCGGCACGGCTACCCCGAGCTGCGGGTGCGCAAGACGCTCTGCGCCGCGGGATTGATTATCGCCTGCCTGATCGTCCCGGCGGGATTGGTCGACGACAAGATGACGGCCGTCTGGCTGCTTACTTTGTCGCTGTGCGGCCTCGCGGTGGCGACCCCGAACACGTGGACCCTGACCCAGACCGTCTGCGCGCGCAACGTGGTGGGGACGGTCTCGGGGATCCAGAACTTCGGCGGCAACCTCGGCGGCGCGATCGCCCCCGCCCTCACCGGCTACATCGCGGACCAGACCGGCTCGTTCTTCCTCGCCATGGTCCTGTGCGGCATCATCCTGGTCGCCGGTGCGGCATCCTACGTGCTGCTGGTCGGCCGCCCCGTCTCTGGAGTGCGGCGCCTAGGCGCCGCTTTGACGGGGTGAACTTTGCTCCACAGCGCGCACTACGAGCGGCGCCTAGGCGCCGCTCCGAAAGCGGCGTCGAGCCGCCGCACTCCAGATCATTTCTGCAGGATTGCGCCTTCGGCGACGCTCCCCACCAGCCGCATGTACCGGCGCAGCACGGGGCTGGTGATTTCTTTCTGGAGCAACTTCATCTCCCCCCGGCGCCTCTGCATCTCCTGCTCCGGGACGAGCAGCTCGAGGCTGCGCCCCGGGATGTCCATCCTGATGCTGTCGCCCTCGCACACGTAGGCGATGGCGCCGCCGGCCGCGGCTTCCGGGGCGATGTGCCCGACGCACGGCCCGCGGGTCGACCCGGAGAATCGCCCGTCCGTGACAATCGCCGCGCTCTGTCCCAACCCCATCCCCATCAGCGCCGCCGTCGCGCTCAGCATTTCGCGCATCCCCGGCCCGCCCCGCGGCCCTTCGTAGCGGATGACGACCACGTCCCCCGGCACGATCCTACCGTCGTAGATGGCGCGCACCGCGTCCTCTTCCGAGTCGAACACACGCGCCGGCCCGGTGTGGGCGAGCATCGCGGGGTCCACGCCGGTCTGTTTGACGATGCACCCTTCCGGCGCGAGGTTCCCCTTGAGCACGGCGTAGCTCCCCTGCGAGTGCACGGGGTTGCCGATCGGCCGTATGACGCCGGGGTTCCGGTTCTCGGCGGATTGGGCGATGTCGCGGACGCTGCGGCCTCCGGCGGTCATCTCGTCCGCGCAGAGCAGCGGCAGCAGCTCCTTCATGATGGCCGGCACCCCGCCGGCGGCGTCGAGGTCCCAAAGGGTGTCCGGACCCGACGATTTCAACGCCGTGATGTGCGGCGTGTTTCGGCTGATCTCGTCGACCTGGTCCAGCGTGACTTTGATGTCGCACTCGGCCGCGATGGCGGGGATGTGGATCACGGCGTTGCTCGACCCGCCTATGGCGGAGCTGACGATCAGCGCGTTCCGGAAAGACCGTTCGGTGACGAAGTCGCGTGGGCAGACGCCGGCTTCGGTGAGCCGGACGATCTCTTCGCCGCTGCGCCTCGCGATCCGCTTCTTGGCGGAGGAGACGGCGTGCGCCGTGGCGCAGCCCGGGAGCGAGAGCCCGAGCGTTTCCGCGACGCAGGCCATGGTGTTGGCGGTCCCGAGCATGGCGCAGGAGCCGGGCCCCGGGCAGACGGCGCACTCCATCTCGAGCATGTCCCGGTCGTCGAACTCCCCCTTGATCCACCGGCCCGTGGCTTCGCGCATGTCGGGCACCGCGATGCTCTTGCCGCGAAAGGTGCCGGGCATCATGGGGCCGCCGGTGACCATGAGGGAAGGGAGGTTCAGGCGCATCTGCGCCATGAGCATGGCAGGCTCGATCTTGTCGCAGGAGCAGAGAAAGGCGAGGCCGTCCATCTGCTGCGCCTCGACCACCAGTTCGATGGAGTCCGCGATCAGGTCGCGGCTTGGGAGGACGTAGCGCATCCCGGCGTGCCCCTGGGCGATGCCGTCGCAGATGGCGATCGTGTTGAACTCGAACGGCACTCCCCCGGCCTCCAGGATGCCTTTCTTTACCTCTTCGGCGAGGTCCCTGAGATGGACGTGGCCCGGGTGCATCTCGTTCCAGGAATTGACGACTCCGATGAAGGGCTTCTCGAAGTCGCCGTCCAGCATCCCAAGCGAGCGCAAGTGCCCCCGATGCCCAGCCCGTTCCGGCCCGGCGACAATTGTCCTGCTGCGATACTTCTTTCGAACCGGAAAGTAGTCCACTTGCTCACCAAAGGGCGGCGCCTAGGCGCCGCCTACAAAGCGGCGTCGAGCCGCCGCACTCCATATCACTTCTTCTCGGTGATGTGCTGGACCGCGATGGTTTGCAGGGCGCCGTTCACGTCGGGCTTCTGCACCTGGATCTCGGTCTCGGTCGTGTCCGCGCCGGCCGGGCGCGTCGTCCGTACGACCTTCTCGCTCACCTGCAGTCCGCTCGACGGCGCCGCCGGGTTCACCTGCGACGTGGTCTGGGTAACCTGCTGCGAGCCGTCGGCGTAGCTCGCGCTGACGATGACCGCGCGCGCGTTCAGCCGCAACCTGCCGGTGGAGTCGGCGAGGTGTGTTTCGATCTCGCCGCGCGCGTTCCCCTGCGGGTCTTTCGTCTCCCGGCTCACCTCGTGCCGGAGCAGCGTCATCGAGCCGTTGACGTCCTGCCGGTAGACGTCTTCCTGCGCGGAGGTCTGTTGCGCCGTCTGCCGGCTGCTGCTGACGTGCCTCTCCGCCGCGGCCATGCTCCCGGACGAGTTGGCCCGATAGGCGGTCTTGTCGATCTCGACGGTCCCGTCCGCCTTCTTCTTCTCGATCTGGACCACCTGTTCGGTCTGGGTCAGCTGCCCGCTCCCGCGCGCCACCGTAGCTTGAGTCCGGTAGGTGTCGGCCCCCGCGGCGGCGGTTTCCTGTGAAACCCGCTCGACCTGCAGCATGCGGCCGTTCGCGTCGCGTCGCGTCACGGACCGGGTGGCGCTGAACCCGTTGTTCGGGGTGGCGCGCACATCCTCGGTGACGAGTTCCACGACTTCGTCGCGCCCGTTGACGTCGCGGTTGTAGGTGCGCCGGACGATGCGCATGGTATTGGGGTCGGGCCGCGTGATCTCGGTTTGGGTGTTCGAGGGCACCTCCGCGCGCGCGTTGAGGGCCAGGGACGCGAGCGTGCGGCCTTCGTACACCACCCCGCGATTCTGCGCCCCCGCCTCGACCCAGTGGAACCCGGCAAACGGGTCTTTGGGCTTTTCTGCGGGGCGCGCCAACACGCAGAGCATCAAGAGTGACGGAATCAGGAACGGGCGGCGCCCAGGCGCCGCCTTGAAAGCGGCGTCGAGCCGCCGCACTCCATAACCTTTCATTGTCAGCTCCGGAAGGAGGTTCGTCTTATGCTAGGGTCAGTAGGGCTCGGTGTCAACGAAAGCCCCCGGACGTAATTGCTTTGAAACCGGCTTCGGCTGTAAGATGCGACCAGGAGGCCGCCGTGACTTCCCCGGAGACAAGGGTCGGACTCCGTCCGATTGGCGACTACCTTTCGTGTTCCCATGCGGACATCGAGTGGGCGCTGTCCGTCCAGGCCATCGAGTCTGCGTCGGGCAACGTGAAGCGGCTTGGGGAGATCCTGGTCGCGCGCGAGCATCTGGACCAGGAAGACCTTCTCGCGGCCCTCGAATCGCAGCGCACCGACCGGTTGCGGCTTTGCTCCCTGACGGCGGACCTGAATTGGGAGGAACTGGTCAGGCTCGGAAAAAAGACCGAGGAGATGGAACTCGAGCCCGGTCAGATCCTGTTCCACGAGGCACAAAGGGGCGACAGCGTCTACGTGGTATTGGCCGGGCGTCTGCTCAAGTCGAGCTCCGTGGAACAGTCGGAGCTCCCAACCGGGGTGGTTGTGCCCGGCGACGTCCTGGGTGAAGACGAGTTCTACACGGACGGCACGCGGCGCTGTTCGGTGTATGCGACCGAACCCTCGGTGCTGCTGAAGATCCGGTACGAGCTGTTGCCCAGAGGCACAAGGGAGAAGCCCTCGTCGTTTGCCTTGCCGCCAGGAGGCTCCCCGGAGGAGGTCGCGGCGGGGATCGCCCGGAAGGCGTGCGAGGTCCTGGACGCGGATCGCGCCTATGTCTTCGTGCGCGATCTCGCATCCGGGGACCTTATCGGGCGCTCCGGGGAAGAGCCGATCAGGGTGAAGGCCGGCACGGACGTCGCCGGCTGGGTGGCGCTCAAGCGGGAGACGGTCAATCTTCAGGAAGCCTATCTCGACCCGAGGTTCGACACTTCGATCGACGTCGTGACGGGTTACTGGACCCGAAGCCTGCTGGCTGCCCCGGTGTTTGGCAGCGGTGGTGACGTGGTCGGGGTCGTCGAGGTCGTGAACAAGCGCACGGGCCGTTTCGACGCCGACGACGAAGCCCTCCTTCACGCCTTCGCCCACCAATGTTCCACTTCGAGATTCTTCGAGCCCTTCGAGGCCTCGAGGTGATCTCTGAACTCTCTACCTACTCCATCCAGATATGCCCACGAAACGTGTTTTGGTTACCGGCAGCAGCGGTCTGATCGGGTCCGAAGCCGTCCTGTTTTTTGATCGTCTCGGGTGGGACGTCCACGGGATCGACAACAACATGCGGCGGGATTTCTTCGGTCCCGACGGCGACACGGCGTGGAACCTGAAGCGGCTCCAGGGCGCTGCCGCGCGCTTTACGCACCACGACACCGACATGCGGGACCGGGAGTCGCTCCTGGAGATCCTGCGGAGCGCCCGACCGGACCTGATCGTGCACTGCGCCGCCCAGCCCTCACACGATCTTGCCAAAGACCGTGCGTTCGACGACTTCGACGTCAACGCCGTGGGCACGCTCAACCTGCTGGAGAGCGTGCGGCGTTATGCGCCCGATTCCCCGTTTGTTTTCATGAGCACCAACAAGGTCTACGGCGACCGGCCCAATCTGGTCCCCGTGAGCGAACTCGAGACCCGCTACGATTACACCCCCGAATTTCGCGACGGGATCGACGAGACCTGCCCGGTGGATACCTGCACCCACAGCATTTTCGGGGCCTCGAAACTCGCCGCCGACGTCATGGTCCAGGAGTACGGCAGGTACTTCGGCATCCCCACGGTCTGTTTCCGCGCCGGGTGCCTCACCGGCCCGAATCATTCGGGTGTCGAGCTCCACGGCTTCCTTGCCTATCTCGCGAAGGCGGTGCGGGAAGGCCGCCCGTACCGGATCTACGGCTACAAGGGCAAGCAGGTGCGCGACAACCTGCACTCCTTCGATGTCTGCGCGGCGATGCTGGAGTTTTACCGCGCCCCGCGTCCGGGGGCGGTGTACAACCTCGGGGGCGGGCGCGACAACAGCGTGTCCCTCCTGGAGGCCGTCGCGAGCCTGGAAGCGCTCACGGGCAGAAAACTCCCCGTCGAATACGTCGATCGCCCGAGGGTTGGCGACCACATCTGCTACATCACGAACCTGGGCCGGTTCAGGGCGGACTACCCGGAATGGAAGGTAAGCCGTTCCCTGGAGAGCATCCTGCAGGAACTCGCGCAGCCCGCCCTCAAGGCCAGGACATGAAACTCTCCGTCGTGATCCCGGCCCGGAACGAGGAGGGGACGGTCGGGTCGACCGTCGATTCCATCCGGAGCCGTCTTCGGCGCGAGGGGATAGCCTACGAGGTGATCGTCGTCGACGACGGGAGCTCCGACGGAACGGCTTCCGAGGTCGAGAAACGCTCCCGGGAAGACGCCGACGTCCGGTTGCTGCGGAATGGGGGGCCGAACGGGTTCGGATACGCCGTCGCCACGGGGCTCGATGCCTTCCATGGGGACGCGGTCGCCATCATGATGGCGGACGGGTCCGACGACGTCGAGGACCTCGTCCGCTACTTCGTCATCCTGCGGGACAGCGCGGAGTGCGCCTTCGGCTCCCGCTTCGTGGCGGGGGGCCGGGTCGAGGGTTACCCGAAGTTCAAGCTCGTGATCAACCGGCTGGCCAACTTCTTTGTGCGGGTCTTGTTCGGGATCGGCTACAACGACGTCACGAACGCGTTCAAGGGGTATCGCGCCAACGTTATTCAGGGCTGTCGCCCCTTGCTGTCGCGGCACTTTAATCTGACGGTAGAGTTACCGCTGAAGGCCATCGTGCGCGGCTATTCGTACGAGGTCGTCCCGATCGGCTGGCGGCAGAGGACTTGGGGCGAATCGGCCTTGCACCTCAAGGAGATGGGGAGCCGATACCTTTTCATCGTCCTGTACGTCTGGCTGGAGAAGCTCCTCTGCAAGCGCGACTACCGCAGAGTCGAATGACGCACGCGCCAACCCCAAGTGTCTTTAAATCCAGAGGCTGTCCAACGGTTGAACCACCCGGCCTGCCGGAAAAACAAGTGGGTCCGGGCTTCAGCCCGGACGTCTTTAAATCCGTTCCATATAGTTCCACCTGCCCTGCATAGCGACTGCAAACTGCGTCCGGGCTGAAGCCCGGACCCACTTGATTTTTGTGCTTCACGCGTCGGTATTGTGTGTCCTCCTGAGGTCGATCAGCCTTTGCGGGTTCCGTCTACCGTCGCGTTCATCAGCGCCTGCAACGGGGCGACGCGCTCCTGCGGCGGCGAATCCGATACGTAGAGGTTCTCGAGCGCGTCCTGCACCAGTTCCAGCGTAAGCCTCGGGGTTACCCCCATGTACCGGCAGGCCGCGACGGCGTGCTCCACGATGAATATCGGGTGATAGGCGGCGCACACCGACCCGGTCCGCGGGTAAAAATCCTCGAGCAGAAAATCCAGTATCGCGTCGTCCAGCCTGACGCCGTACTGCTCGCACACCCGGCGGAAGATCAGGCAGTAATCCGCCACGGAAGGGGGATCGACCCGCAGCTTGTACTTCACCCTCCTCAACAGCGCCGGGTCCATGAGTGTGTTGGGCGAGATGTTGGTCGAGAAGATCACCATCTCGTCGAACGGGTAATCGAACTTCTTTCCGGTGTGGATGGTGAGGTAGTCGATCTTTTTCTCGAGCGGCACGATCCAGCGGTTGAGCAGGTCCTTGGGCTGCACCAGCTGTCGGCCGAAATCGTCGATGATGAAGACTCCGCCGAGCGCCTTGACCTGGGGCGGCGCCTCGTAGAACTTGGCGGTCGTCTCGTACTGCAGGTCGAGCACGTCGAGGGTGAGTTCTCCCCCCATGAGGATGACCGGCCTGCGGCACCTGACCCACCGCAGGTCCGGCTTCTTCCTGATGATCAGCTCGGTCTCGTCACGGGGGGGAAGTTCGACGTGGATGGTCGGGTCAAAGACCCGGATCACCTGTCCGTCGACCTCGATGGCGTGGGGTATGTAGACGGGCTGTTTGAAAACCTTCCCGATCGACTCGCTGACCGAGGTCTTCCCGTTCCCCGCGGACCCATAGACCAGCAGTGACCGCGAGGAATTGACGGCGGGGCCAAGCCGGCGGATCAGCGATTCAGGCACGACCAGGTGGGACAGGGCGGCCGTCAGGTCGCTGACCGTCACCTTCTCGTTCGCGATGCTCTGTTTCTTCACCTGCGTCTGGAATGATGTGAGCGGCACCGGCGCAGGCCCGACATACTCGCACTGGTTTGCGGCATCCAGAGCCTGGTCTCTCCCGGCGTTCGTGAGGCCGTAGCGCAGGACGGGGACGTTTCCCGGGATCGATCCCAGAACTTCGACGCACTTCTGGTGCTTGAGGCCGAGCAACAGCTGGTCGACCACCGAAGGGCTCAGCTTGAGGCGTTCGGCGACGTCGGCGACCGTTTCCAGCGCCAGCGTGTGGAGCATCTTCAAGACGAGCGCATTCAGGAACTTGCAGCTCAATCCCGTCTCTGCGACGGTTGTGGGGAAGGGCGGGGGCGCGTTCCCGTCAAGGGGAGCGCGCTCGCCGGCAGCGGTCTGGTCCATGTCCCACTCATCGGCTTGCCCGATCGATCTCTACAGACCGATTTTGTCTTCGGACAATTGTGTTGCACCGCGATCGCTACTGGAAACATAATATCCGGGTCGTCTCCCTCCCAGACTGGAGTGCGGCGCCTCGGCGCCGCTTTTGGTGGTTCACCGGACTGGCAAGATCGGCCACGTGGCGGCGCCTTGGCGCCGCCGCACTCCAAAGCAGTTGCTAAAGCATTCGCGGCAAGTCTACGATCAGGGTATCAGGGAGGGGGCTTGGGATGCTCAACTCCATGGTGAGGTTCGTCAAGAAGGACCGGCCCTCGCGCCTGGTCGCGTTCAGGACCTACCTGATCGTCCTCCTGGCAGGTACTCTTCTGCTGTTCGCCCTGAACATCGTGTCCCTGACCCGCCACCAGCAGTCCTTACAGCATTTGGCCGGAGGGGCCTCCGACACCGAGATCCTGTTCGCAGGTTTGGCCACGGGGATGTTCGTCTGCATCATCGGCCTGGGGATCTACCTGCTGGTCCGGGTCTCCCGGGACCTGCAGTGGTTCCAGCTTCAGTCGGATTTCGTCTCCGGGGTCTCGCATGAGCTGAAAACGCCGCTGAGCCTGATCCGCCTCTACAGCGAGACCATGGCCGACGGCGACGGGGCATTCAGCCCCGAGGAGCGAAACAGCTACATTCGCATCATCGCCAGGGAGAGCGAGCGGCTGAGCCGTCTGATCGACAACGTGCTCGACTTCTCCAGGATCCGGCAGGGGCAGAAGCCCCGCATCCTCGAAGTGGGCGACCTGACCGAGACGGTCTCGCAGACCGTTGCCGACTATTCCGAGTATCTCGCGCTGCGCGGCTTCACGGTCAAGACGGGTTTGCAGTCGAATCTGCCGGCCGTCCTTTTCAACCGCGAGCAGGTCTCGCAGGTGATATTGAATCTCATGGACAACGCCCGGAAGTACTCGGGCGAGTCGCGCCTGATCCGGATACACATGTGGCGGCAGCTGGACGACGTCGTCCTCGAGGTGCAGGATTACGGCTTCGGCATCCCCGCCGAGGAGCAGCAAAAGATATTCGAGCCGTTCTATCGTCTTCCGAGGGGCAGCGAAAAGGGCGGGTGCGGTCTCGGGCTCTACCTCGTCCACCAGGTCATGAAGGACCACGGCGGGAGAATCGAGGTCCAGAGCCAGGTGGACCATGGTACCCGGTTCAGGCTGTTTTTCCCGATCGCCGAGCCCGGTTTGGCGGAATTGCCCCAAACCTATGATCCCGGTGACCGCTCGATTGTGCAGGCCGGCTGACAATCCATGTACAAAATCCTGATCGTCGACGACCAGGCGGACCTCGTGAAGGGGTTGGAGATCAACCTCAAGAAGGAGGGCTACGGCGTCGTGAAGGCGGCGACCGGCGAGGAGGCCCTCAAGCTGGTGACGCAGGAATGTCCTCACCTGATCATCCTCGACATTATGCTCCCGGGAATCAGCGGCTTGGACGTGTGCAGGGAGCTGCGCAACCGGTCCATCGACATTCCAATTATCATGTTGACCGCGAAAGGGGATGAGATCGACCGCGTGGTCGGCCTGGAACTGGGAGCGGACGATTACATGACCAAACCCTTCGGGCTGCGCGAGTTGCTGGCGCGCGTCCGGGTGCGACTGCGCCGCCAGCCCGGGCCGTCGGAACCGCTGGCTCACTACCGCTTCGGGCAGGTCGAAATAGACTTTGACAAGAACGAGGCGCGGGTCCACAACCGGAAGGTCGACCTGACCCAGAAAGAGTGCGACCTGATACGCTTCATGATCCGGAATCGCGGCAACGTCCTTTCGCGCGACGTGCTCCTGAACGAGGTGTGGGGCTACGACGACTACGGGACGACCCGAACCGTCGATACCCACATCCTGAAGCTGCGCAAGAAATTGGAGGAGGATCCGGCCGATCCCAAGTTCATCCTGTCGATCTACGGAGGGGGGTACAAGTTCGTCGGATGAGCGAAGCCAGGCCGAGACCGATCTGGGACCGCATCACGCTGGAGCACCTTTGGCTGGGTGTTCCCCTGTTCGTTCTGGTGGTTAAGGGATTTCTCGTCCCCCTGCCTCTGCTGGATTTCTGGTGGCACTTGAAGATGGGGGAGATCATCGTCTCCACCCACGCCATTCCCCGCACGGACATTTTTTCATTTACCGCCGCAGGCCAGCCCTACATCGTTCAGAACTGGCTGGCGGAGATCATCTACTACGCGACCTACCGGCTCGGCGGGTTCCCCCTGCTGGTTTTCCTGAACACGGCCCTGCTCGCGCTGGCGTTGCTCCCCGTGTATCTACTCTGCCTGGAAGTGACTGAGCGAAAGAAGGTTGCCGTCCTGGCGGCGTTTCTGGCCTCGTTTGTCTTCTTCGGCAACATGAGGCCGCAGGTTTTTTCGTTCGTCCTGTTTGCTTGGTTTTACTGGGTGCTGGAGGGATACCGGACCGGGCGCCGCGACCGGCTGTGGGTCTTGCCGGTGCTGATGATCTTCTGGGTGAATTTGCACGGCGCCTTTGTTCTGGGGCTCGGCCTGACGGTGCTCTATCTGGTGGTCGGGATGGTCCCGAAGCTCGTTGGTGCGGGGGGCGACCGGGATCTGTCGGGGGCGCGGTTGCGCAAGCTCGGTCTTGTGCTGGCCGCGTGCCTGGCGGCGACGCTGGTCAATCCCGAGGGGTACAAGCTCTACGATTACGTGCGGGTGGTGATGACCGACCCCTCGTCGCAGCAATTTGTCGCCGAGTGGCAGCCCCCCACGGTCAATTCGGCGCAGGGCTTTTTGACGTTTTACGGGCTGTTCTTTCTCTCGATCCTGGTATTCGTCTACGCCCGCCAAAGACCTGACCTGATGAAGCTTGCCCTGTTCTTCGTTTTTTCCTTTTTCGGCCTGATGGCGACCCGCAACACGATCTGGTTCGGCATCGTGATCCCGCCCGTCCTGGCACTTCACATGCCGGGGACGATAGGCTCGAGTGCGCCGGCGCCTCCCCGGCGGTTCAACGCGTTGGTCGCCGCGGTCGCCGCCGCGGTGCTGGTAATCTTGTCCCCGTGGGTGCGCCCGGCCCTCTATTCAACATCCCTCCTAGAACCTCAGACGCCGGTCGCGGCCATGGACTACATCGATCGGCACGACCTGCGCGGGCACATCTTCCACCCGCAAGTCTTCGGCGACTACCTCGCTTGGCGGCTGTACCCGCGTCAGAAGTCGTTCTTTGACGGGAGGGTCCACCTGTTTGGGGAATCCCTGGTCCGGGAGTACCGCAACATCTTCCACGACTCCCACTGGGAGGAGCGCCTGCGCCCCTTTGAGATCCGCTACCTGCTGCTGAGCAAGGATCCCGGGCAGGAAGATAGCGTGAGGATGATCGGGAGCGCACGTGCGTCGAAGAACTGGACCGTGCTGTTCGAAGATAAGGTCGCCATCCTGATGGAGTGCCGCGCCTCGACGCCTTTGTGAGTTTTGGAATCGCTCCTCAGCTACCTGTAGAGCTCATGCTTTCGGTGTACAGGGACGTCTCAAGTACGGGGATCGCGATGTCCGGCGCGATTGGTCGGCAGAGATTATGGAATCCTGCTTCTCCTGCCCCCTGATGGCATTTTAGATCACTAGACAATTGCTAGGATGAAGGTTCGTTGCCGTCTCCCGCCAAAACTACTGACTGGGATTGATCAAGCGGGTGAACCCGGTGATGTTGACGTCGCGAAACATCGGGGTGCGCGGCGGCAGCAGGGTGGGTTGCAGGAACTCCACGTCGAAGTTGTAGCCTCGCGAGGGTGGCGAGTAGACATTGGTGCAGCACTTGTAGACTCCGACCGCCTGGCGATTGAAGTAGAGGCTGATAATCGATCCCCGGTAGTTCAGAGTCTGCCCTCCCCAGTTTTCGAGCAGCCGGACGAAGTTATGCACGCCACCGTCGGTTCCGAAATCCTGAGGGGTTCCGGCGGGTTGTGGAAATGGCCTCCCCGTTCCGGCAATCAGCGCCGTCCTGTACCAGGTTGTCGTGGCGGTCCGCGCGGTGCCGCCCCCGACGTTGTGCGGGGAAGTGAATGAGTTGCGGTCGTTCCAGTTCCTCGACAGCAGGGTGACGGCGTCCGCGATCACGGAACACGCGACGTGGTTGCCATCGAAGGTGTTTGGCGCGTTGTAGTTGCCCTGCACGTACACGGGATTTTCAGACACGATCGCCAGACCGAGCGGCGTATTGTCGACGGTGCCGAGGTCGATGGCTTGACCGTTGACGAGCTTCAGCGCTCTCCGGAAGAAGACCGGCCGATTCACCCTTGCGACGTTTGCCGCGACCGCGGTCCAGGGACGGGCTGTGTTGTCCAGCGGCGCCGCTCCCGTCTGGCGGGGAACCTCCCCGTAGGTGTCGAGCCCGCCGTTGCCGTTGACATCCTCTGCCTGCTCCATGGACCCGTCCGGAGTGCCATTGACGCTGCCGGGATTCACGAAGTCTTCAAAGCCATACTCGCCGGTTTCCGTATTCATTGCATCGCGATTTGTGCGCCGATCCGAGAAGTAGACCACGTATCCCGTAACGTTGATAGCCGCGCTGCCGCTCGCCCCGATGGCGCCGCGGAACCAGCGGGAGAGATTGTTTACATCGAGCTCGACGTAGTGCATGACGCCGCCGAGGTACACCGTAGCCTGGCCGGTCGGGATGTTGTCGCGCAGAGCCCCCTCACGCGTGTCGTACAGCACGTTGGGCCAGTATTGGGTGCCCACTCCGCTGCTGCAGGCCGCCGGTGCATCTCTCAAACGCTGAACACGAATGATCGAATCCGGCGGATTCAGGCAGTTCCCCGTCAGGTCCTGGCCGGCGACGCCGCGCCCGAGGATCTCTGTGGTCACGTCCTGCCAGTTCCCGCCCTGGTCCTGCATCTCGATCTTGATGAAGCCATCGATCAGGTTGGTGCCGTTGGGCGTCCGATACCCCTCGCCGGCATTGCCCGAGGAAAGGGCGAAAGGCCTGCCGTCGGGCGCGACTCCTGCCAACTGGACGGGGGCCGACGCCGTGACCGTAGGTAACGCCGTGATCTCGGGGGCAGTGTCCGACAGGAGAATGCGGAGGCTGGCCATCCCGAAATATCGCTGCCCGAACACGTCAGGGTTTGCGACATTCTCTCCGATGCCGGGTCGGCGGATCAGGTCAATCGGCGTCGCACCCTGGCTCGCGAGTGGAAGGTCCATCCGGCGTGCTCCGGTGCGCCCATTCCGGATGTTGCCGTTGTAGGTCCCTATCGACAGATTTGTCCACGTCGGTTCGTTTGAGGCTGTCCCGATTGCGCCGACGAGGCTCCCTTCGGAGGCCCTGAGAGCTCTGAAGGCCCCAGGCACGGTGGTTACATTGACGGTGCCGGTGTAGTTCGAGCTCGTTGGCCAGCCGTTGACGAGATTGGTCCGAATGACCTCACCGACGGCGGTGACCCGATTCGCAAGCGTAAGCGTGCTGCCGGAGCCTTCTGCCAGGTAGAGATTGCCGTTGGTGTGAACGCGGCCTCCAAAGTTGAAATCCGGACCCGCGTGGAAATTCAGGTCGTTCTGCGAAAAAATCCCGAACTGAAAAACAGGCACCGCGACTGTCTGCAGGGTCCTGCGCATCCTCACTTCGCTGCCGGTGGCCGTCTGAGCCGTGGCCGTCATGGAATAGGCAGTGATCAAGCCTACCAGCCCCTCGTAGGGACCAGACGGAACCGTGCGGGTATCGGCTCTGGGCTTGCCGCGGGCATCGAGCGGAAACGTGATCTGATACCCCGAACCGCCGCCGGGCGATACGTACGAGATGCCCTCGAGGGATGGCGGGCGGGCAGTCAGGGCGTTGATCTGGGCGGTCGTGGGGGCATAATTCGTCTCGAACAGGGTACCCAGATCGGCAGTCAGCTTTTCCAGACCTGCGAGCGTTGCATAGAATGCGCGCTTTTGATCGCGGTCGAGGCCGATAAGCCCCTGGTCGGAATTGACGGTCAGGATGAAGCCGGTAAGCAGGGAAGAGAGCAGCACCAGGATCAACAGGGTGGTGATTAGCGCAATCCCACGTTCATTTCCTGTTTTCATTCCATCGTCCTATCAGCGATAACGGTCAATAAAGGACAGGCTGCGCAGGCTGACCTGAGTTGTCAGGTTGTGCCGCAGGTATTCGTCGGTGTTCCGGATTTTCAAGCTGGACCGGCCGGCCAGGAAGATGCTGGCCTTGCGGATCTGATTGGGGGAATTCGGTGCGACGGGAGTTTTTATGTTCGTCGGGTTCGTAACTCCATCGACCAGGTCATAGGACAGCTGCATATCTTCCAGGACCAGCGCGACCGCTGCTCCGGTCCTGTAGTTCACCCGGCGGATCAGGCGAGGCATCGCGGGGTCTGTAGTGGTATCTAGGTAATAGGTGATCATCCAGACCCGCGTGGCAGTCGTGGGCGGAAACACCCCGGCGCTCTTGAGCTGCGAGATCGACCCCTGGGGTGCCGCGGGCTGATTGAGATGCACAGGATCGCCGGCGTCGAAATAGATCGTCTGGCCATCCACCCGGGAGACGTATTGCAGTGTGTTGCCGAGCGCATTGCTGAAGGCGATCAGATCGCCGGGGCTGATGGGATTGCTGATGTTGGTAATCGGCGTGCCGGCGTTCACCCTGGCGCTGGATCCGTCCGCCGCAATTGAATCGAGCGGTGTCTGATTCAGGAGCAGCAGGTTGTCGGCATAGAGGATGTTGACGATGTCGGTAGCCCGGCCATTGCCTGCGGGGCCCAAACCTGCGCCGGGATTCACCGCAGATACCGTAACCGCGGGGGCGAACGTGTAACTCCTGCCCGGAGGGCTTGGCCTGTTGACTGGAGCGGCACCCGCGCCGGAGGGGATAGGCAGGCCGCCGGTCGGGATTCCCCCCCCGGCATTGATGAAGTCTTGGCCGAGAAAATTCATTCCGGCCCGCAGGTTTTGTTCCAGGTCTGCGATGATGCTCGATTTCTCATGCAAACCGAGCGCGTCGTGAAATGCGCTCATCGTCGCAGCCGTGAGGACGAGCATAATCACCATCGCGATCATAGATTCTGCGAGACTGAATCCCTTTTCACTTCTCATCACAGGGTCTCCGGTGCCGGGAGCCTCCTTCCCGACCTGTCCTGGAACTTCAGGCAAACGAGGAGAGATAGGCGACCAACTGGTACTGGCGATTCAAGCTGCCGATCCTGTAGCGCACGATGACTCGAATCTCGCGCAGATTCGGAGCAAGATCGGTGATCTGGATCTCGCGGGTAAAAACGTCCATGGGACGAACGATGTCATCGCCGGTGCCCAACACACCGTCCGGTCCTGCCAGAGTCTCGTTTTCAAGCGCGCCGTCGTCTGCCGTGTTTACAAGTCCGTCTGTACCCACGGCGCGCAGCGATTTGGGCCCGTCCAGAAACACGCCCCCGGCAGAGGCGTTTCTGATCTGAGCCCAGGTGATGATCCGCGTGTCGCGCGAGGTGAACACGCTCTCGATGGCCTCCGATGCTTTTTCCTTTGCGACCTGGTGGTAGTGGGAGGTGGACATCAACACCATGCCCTGGGAGAATGCACTGGCCAATGCCAGCAATCCACCCCCAAGGATGATGATGGAAATCATGGTTTCCAGCAGGGTGAGCCCGGACTGATCCCGGGACGTTGCGCACACGCTGTTGGGCTCGATCGTTATTGGATCCATAGACTCCCCGTCCACCGGTAACCTCGAACGCGTCCGGTCGCTCCTAGGATGGTGGCTACCCGGGCCGTAATAGGCCGGTCCAGTCCCAAGAACACCGACCCGTTCACAGGATTCCCCTGCGCGTCGACCAGTGTCCCGTCGCTCAAAAACATGATTGTTCCGGCAGTCCCGAAAGCCACTGCCGTCCCGTTGCCGAAGGAGTCGGGAGAGTCGGGCACACCGTCCATTAACCGGAATTGGACGTTGCCCCCGAGCGTGACGGTGCTCAATACGGTTGTCCCGGCGGGTACATCGTTCCGGACGAGTTGAATCTGATTGTTATTCGGGAATCTCAACTGGATGCTCCGCCTCTGGACAATCGCCAACTCTCTGCCTCTGCGCAGTTGCGCCACCGTCTGAGTCAGAGCCGTGTTGGAGTTCATCCCTCGTGTTATTCCGGTGATGTCCGGCAGTGCGATCGCGGCAATCACGGAAAACACGACAAGTACAATCAGGGCTTCAACTATTGAAAACCCGTCCTGATTGCCCTCTCGACACGGAAGCATGCTTTGTCTCCTGCGTTTGGTAACCCTGCCCCGGGGTGTGTCAGGTCAATACCAGAGCTACGACACCTGTAAGACGGCGAGCGGGTCTTTATGCTTACGCCATCTGCGTGATCTGTGATGCAGGACACATTAAGCGCGGGGATTGCGGGTATCTCTCGTGGCCGAATGGCAGGAGCTCGCCAGAGCGCGCCCGGAACTGCCGTGGTGTGGTGTCGTGCCTCCGCTTAAGACTATTGTTAATATTGTCTTGGTCGGCTCTCCCGATCGCGTTACCATCAGCGCCATCCCTTATGGATAGCGACAGCGCTTCGAATGCCCGCGCTCTCCCGAGCGCTGGGAAAAAGAAGGGCAATCCACCCCCGCCCGCAGACGGCGGAGACTGCGTCCTGCGCGAAGCTGCCCAACGCGATCTGCTGCAGCTCTACGACGAGAACTTCCCCGGGTTGTTCCGATACGCTAACGCACTCACCAGGGACAGGGAGCAATCCAAGGATGCCGTACAGGAGGCTTTCCTGCGCTATTATGCTTCGCGCGTGGCCGGCGCTGACATCCTGAACGGGAAGGCGTGGCTCTACACGGTGCTGCGCAATTACGTGATGGACAGATTCCGGGAATCCGGTACATTCAAGGAGGTCGGGATAGATGCGCTGCGGGACCTCCCTGATGAAAGCCAGAGCGTGCAGACAGGCTTGAGAAGCGCGAGATCTCCCGGCGCGCCACTGCAATCGCTCAGCCCCAGGGAACTGGACTGCCTCAGGCTCCGCGCCGAGGGATTAAGATATCGCGAGATCGGCGATGTTTTGGGCATCACGTCGGGGACGGTCAGTGCCCTCCTGGTGCGCGCGGCGAAGAAGCTGCGCAGCGCTGTAGATGCGGAAAAGAGGAGCAAGTGATGTCGAACCTCATTCCACCGAACCTGCGTTGGCTGGGGTTGCACCCCGGGGCCGACGAGCTCCTGGCGTTCCTCGACGGCGAGCTCGACGAACCGGCCGCGGGACAGGTCCGCCAGCACCTTGCGAAATGCGCTCGATGTCGGCAGAAGTCGTCCAACACGGAAGCGGTACTGAGCGAAATACGCGAGATCGTTTCGGCGCCCCTGCCGGGGGACCTTCCTGTCCGCGAGGCGTTTGCCGACCTGCAGAGCGCCATTCAAACGTGGCACCTGGAGCGCAGCGCACGGGGCGCGGCCGGCGTGCCTCTGGCTCAGACAGATCTCGGCAAGCAGTTGTCTGCCGTCCTCGAGGTGTATCTCGGGTCGCGCGCCACCCGGGCACTGCTTGAAAACGCCGGGCGCGACGAGTATGCGGACGAGAGGCTGATGACCGCGATGGCGCCGATGCTGCGCACCTTCCTCGGAAGAGAAAGTGCGGACGCGCTAGAAATGAAGATGCGAGCGATCCTCAGCCGCGAACGTAAAATGCGAGCATCGAAGCCGATCGGATAAGCACATGCGAACGCGGCGAACACCTCACGGTCGACTGTCGAGCATCCTGCTCTGGACAACTGCCGTTCACATGACGATAGGGCTGGGCGTCCTCCTCGCCTGGATTCGATTCCAGGATGACAGGTTGCTGCATTATTACTTCAATTACCTGGGGGCACTGTTCTTCGTTGGTGTCGGGACGACGGACCTGGCCTTGTGCTGGAAGGCTTTTCGGCGATTCTCGACCGGCGAACCACTGCGCACGGCGTGGCTGCTCATCACGCTTGCTTCGGCCCACCGCCTCGTCGGATTACTTTTTTCCGAGGTGCTCAGCGTCCAGTCCCTCCTGAACCCGGGCCTCCTGTTCGCGAGTTCCTGGGACCCGGACGTCGCCGTCACGTTCCGCCAGTTCGGCTTGTTCGCCAGCGGCCCGGTGCAAATGGTCCTCCTGGCATGCGGACTCCTGATCGTGATCGGCATCTACCGGAAACTCGGGATGCTTCCCCGGTTTAAGGTGGTGGATTATGTTCTGCTGGCGGGCGTTTTTGCATTTACCGCCCGCGAAATCGGAATGGCGGTCTGGATGGTGCGGACGGGCGTGCCCGAGAGCACGTTCAAGGTCCTGAACTGGGCAAGCGACCCGCTCCTGTGCGTACTGCTGTTCGAAGCGGTACTCGTGCGCCGGGCCGTCCTCAACATGGGTTGGGGACTGATCGCGGAGTGCTGGGGCGCCCTGATGATCGCGATCGTCATCACCTCCATCGGCGATATGGGGATCTGGGCCACCGCTAACGGCTACCTCCCATGGCCGTTCAATGCGATTGCGTGGTTTGTCTGGTACCCCGCCAGCACTGCCTTCGCGCTCGCCCCCGCATACCAACTCGAAGCCATCCAACTCGCCCGTAACTCCCGCCCGACACCCTGAGTGGGACCTTTTTGGCTCTACCCTGAAAAGCCCGGTGCGAATCTGACGACCCATCGATCAACCTGGGCTCGGCCTCTGTCGCGGCAAGCATTCGGAATGAAGGCCAGCCCAAACCGTTCGACATGAAAGCCTGCCTGGCCCTGGAGCAAGTGGTTTAGCACTCAGGCTACCGCATGGATCCATCCCGACAGTCGAAGGTCGATCGATTGCCTGCACCTGTCCTCGGCAAAATAGTCTGTTCAGAAGCTGTGCCGAATCGGCATCACCGGGGCTCTTTGAGCGTCGGGCGGGGGCCCGAAGCCTGATCTGGATTTTCCGTGTAAGCAAAACTCCTCTCGTCGCCGTCTTACAGGTGTCAGTTCCCCAAAACAGATGAACGTCCCTTCGAGACGGGGATGCTGTCCAGTCTGAGTGCGAGTTTTCGGTGCAGGGGTAATCCTGACCGCCGAGGGCCATATGAACAAATCACGGTGGAAGTCCTCGAAAGGACAGGCGCTGGTCGAAACTGCTTTCGTTCTGATCACCCTGCTGCTCTTCACATTTTCGGTGCTGGACTTCTCGCTTATCTTTTATGTCCATCAATCACTCGAGAACGGTATCAACCAGGCCACGCGGTACGCCACGACGGGGCAAAGAAAGCAGATCATTGACCCGATAACAGGACTTCCTGTCACGCTGGACCGGGCGGCGTCCATAAAGAAGGCCATGCAGGAGGCTACCGTCATCGACCTGAGCACGGCCCAGTATACATTCACAAACATCAGCAACCCTGCAGGCGACCCGACGGGCGGCCCCGGAGACATCATCCGGGTAAAAGTCACGTATGATTGGCCGATTTGCACCCCGTTGATCAGGCCGCTTTTCCCCAGCGGCAAGGTGACTCTGACAGTCGCTTCCGCCGTAAAGAACGAACCGTTTCCCACATCGTAGAGCGGCCTTCATGTTCGACAGCTCCAGAAACACATTGATGGGCACGACTAATGTCTTCATGAAAACACGAATGTCGTGGAACTGTGCTGAAACCCTGCGGGCGTCGGCCGGTCAGACACTCGTTGAGTTTGCCCTGATGCTGCCGCTTTTCCTGCTGATAATCCTCGGTGTAATCGAGATGTCGTTCGCCCTCTACAACCAGAACCTGCTCATCAAGCTGTCACGGGAGGGGGCGAACCTGATCTCCCGGGACACCTCGCTGCAGGACGCCGCGACGGCAATGTCGTCCATTGCCACTTCACCGGTTGATTTCAGCAGTGCTAGATCGAGGCTGATTTTTTCGGTGATCCGCCAAGGGACTCGGGGAAGCAATGCAGGGAGACCTATCCTTTACCAACGCCTGGCAATCGGCAGCTTGAGCGCTGGAAGTGCGCTTGCCACTCAAGGGGCCGGCACCTTCGGAGGGCCCCCCAATTACGTCGCGATTAACCCCGACGACGACGCCAATCTACGGATTACCAATCTGCCAGCCAACGTGGTCCTCCAGAGCAACGGGCTGATCTTTCTGGCCGAAGTCTATAACAGCTATACGCCCATCAGCCCTTTCCAGAATATCGCATTCCGGATGCCTGACAGGTTATACGCGAGTGCGTATTTCTAAACCGGGCGCCGATAAGAGGGTCTAGACGATTTTCTAAAGCTTACGAGGACCAAAGGGCGGCGCAAGATGAGGGTGAAAAAACGTCCGGGAACATGCATGGGGGATGAGCACGGAATCGCGATTCTGTATGTGGCCGCATCGCTTGTCCTAATGTTGATCTTTGCCGGACTCGCCATCGACCTCGGTTGCGGCTACGTGCTAAAAGGCCAGCTCTCAAAGGCCGTGGATGGTGCGGCACTGGCCGCGGCACGCACGCTGGGCAGTGGGGATCCGCGAACCGAGGCGGCGCGCATCTTCCGCGCCAATATCCCGGCCCACTATATGGGCACCACATCGATGACCGACCCCGACACAGACCTGGGTTTTTTCCAGTCCCGCTATGATGCGGCCAGTGGGGCCAACATCATCACGGTCAGCGCCAGTGCGGTGCTGCCCACCAGCTTTATGCGCCTCGCAAACCACAACGAACTGAACGTTGTGGCTTCGGGCGAAGCCACCAGGCGGCTGGTTGACCTCGCGCTGGTTCTCGACACATCCAGTTCGCTGGGAGCAGGATGGCCTGACGTCCGCGATGCGGCACGCACTTTCGTGAATTCATTCTCACCGTCGGACCGGCTTTCGCTAATCCTCTACAGCAATGGCGCACGCGTGATCGTCCCCATGCCTCCAGACCGCAGCAGCGACCCCGCATCGCTCGCCGCCCAGATTCCGCAAAACAACCCGGGCGGGAGCACTGCGATGGATGAAGGATTGTACCGCGGCTGGGACGAGATGCGCACCGTGCCGCGCAACCAGCAGTCAGGATTGCGCGTCATTGTGCTATTCACGGACGGCTGCAGCAACAGCGTTCCAGGCCTCTACCGCGTCAACGGGATTCCGCTGGGACGAGCGACAGGCCTCAGGACCTATGATTTCCCCGATCGCCCGAACGATAACGGCCAGACATGGGACGACCCAACAATTGAAGGGCTCTTCGACACCCAGAGCGGAGCACAGAACCCCAGCTACCAGCTGAGGACGACGCGGTGGAATTCGACCGAAACCATAGCCGCTGTCCCGTCCCTGCCCGCCACGAGTTATCACCCGAACCATCGCAGCATGGGCATCCCGGAAGCGTTTCCCCTGTACGATGCCGCGCTGCCTGGTCAGCGCCCCCCGCGGGCCCCCGCCTCCCGTGCTGATGTGTGGAACATCAACAACGCGGCCCGGAATCTGCTGGAGATCATCGCCGCGCAGATCCGGGCGGACGACGACGGGAGTTACCCGATCCGGATCTACACAATCGGGATGGGGGTACTGGTGAAAATGCAGCTCGGGACAAAGCCGGAACTCTCGGAGGATATGCTCAAGCGCATCTCCAACGACAGGACCTCGCCCGACTACGACAGCGCCCATCCCGACGGTAAGTACTATTATGCGCAGACTTCGGCGGACGTAGACGCGGCCTTTCAAGCCCTGCGCAGCCAGATCATTCGCTTGAGCAAGTGAAAGCGCGGTATCGGACGCGGCCGGCTCACACGCGATCCGCGCCGATCTACTGCTGCCGGTGCAGGCGCCGCATGTCCTCGAGCTCGTCCATGTGGGGAGAATCGAGCAGGGCCTTCCAATGGAAGCGGCGGTCAAACGGCTTTAGTGCGACGTCCGCGTCGAACCGGCGCTTGTCGATGGGGCGCACGTCGTCGTAACCCCCGACGGCGCCCCGGTCAAGGAGTAGAGGCAAGCCGCCACTGCGGCCCCTTCCGGCGGGCCGGTACCGTAGGGGCGGACTGGCGGCCCGCTTCTTGATCGCGGAACCGGTCTGCAACCGCGGGCTCCCCCGGCACCACTGAATCAGCCACTCACAGCCACCGCCTTTTCGAGCAGACCCCAATTGTGCCCACGGCGCTGAAAGTCAGCCACCCACATTGCCAGTTGTGGGGTGCCCCGAATTGTAGTCGGCCCTGACGAGTGACCGACCGGCGGCCCGTTACGTCCAATTGGCGCGCTCACTCCCACATCGCCGTATACCGCAAACTGGGAGTTTCCGACTCACTGGCGCAACTGCTGCGGATTCATGTAGCCAGAGGCCGCACCAGCCGACTATAATCGCTGCAAATCCACTCTCTTCTGATCGCAGTGCGCCGAAGTGCCAAGGGATTCTCCATGATCGGCAAAACCGTATCGCACTACCGGATCACAGAAAAGCTCGGCTCAGGCGGCATGGGGGAAGTCTACCTGGCGCACGACACGCAACTCGGACGCAGCGTCGCACTGAAAATACTCCCTCCCGATATGATCGAGGATAAGGAGAGAGTGCAGCGCTTCTTCATGGAAGCTAAAGCCGCGTCGGCACTCAACCACCCTAATGTCTGCACCATCCATGAGGTTGGCAAGACCGGCGATGGGCTCCTTTTCATCGCAATGGAGAACATCTCCGGCAAGACCCTCGATTCCGCGATAACCGAACGCGCTCTTACGATACCCGAGATCCTGGACATCGGAGTGCAGCTCGCCGACGCGCTCACCGAGGCGCACGCCAAAGGCATCACACACCGTGACATAAAGCCCGCCAACATCATGATCACGCCTCGTGGCCAGGTCAAAGTGCTCGATTTCGGACTCGCGAAGCGGCAGGCAGCCGAAAACGCCGGCCGGAGGAAGCCAGCACCCGGATGGAGACCACTGTTGGCGTGATCCTCGGCACCGTCCAATACATGAGCCCCGAGCAGGCTCTGGGCAAGAGTATCGACCATCGGACGGACATCTTCAGTCTGGGCGTTGTGCTTTACCAGATGACCACACGCAACCGTCCCTTCTCGGCGCCAGCGCGACAGAAACCATCGACCAGATCCTTCATGGACAACCCGCGAAGATAGCGTGTTGCAACAAGGACGTTCCCCAGGAGCTGGAACGGATCATCCGCAAGTGTCTCGAGAAAGACCGGGAGCAACGCTACCCATTGGCGAGCGAGCTTCTGACGGAGCTGAAAAACCTGAAGCGTGAATTCGACCCCGGCAACGTAAGCGCTGTGCGCGTCCTGCCAAAGCCTGGAAGAAGGTTCCGTCGCATGGCGTACTTTACGATCGCCCTGGCGGCAGCCGTCATCGCATGCTGGTCGCTCTATTACTTCCTGGCGCGCAACAAGCCGACGGAACCGGGTAATGCCCAGGCCCCGGTACTGCAGCGGGCGCGCCTGAGTACCGGCGGACCTGCATCGGGCAACCAGGAGGCTAACGAATACTTTGAAAAGGGCATGATGTTCCTCAGGAAGCAGTTCGACATTCCGCGAAGCCGGCAGATGCTTGAAAGAGCGCTTCAGCTGGATCCGCACTTCGCGGAAGCCAGGGCTAACCATGCCTTCACCCAGGTGCTGACGATCGACAGCGGGTACTCCAACGACGCCAGCCTGCTTTACCAGGCCGAGGATGAAATCCGGCAGGCCCTCCAGGATGATCCCCAGTCGGTTGCGGCGCATTCAACCCGTGCGGCCATCCTCCTCTACCAGGGGCGCAAGGAATTGGTCCCAGGCGAGGCTGAGCTGGCTCTTAAAGCCTACCCGGATGACCTGGATGCCAGGATCTGGCTGATGAATTACCACGAACTCAACGGGGAATACACTGCCGCCCAGAGCCTGGCGATGCAGGTACTCCAGAGCGATCCCCTGTTTTATCCGGCACGCATGTGTTTGGGGGATTACTTTCGTCAGCAAGGGGACTTTGCGGCTGCCATTCGGGAATTTGAGAAGTCCTCGAGCAGGATTCACAGAACATTCACGCGCTCGTCAAGCTGACGCGCACGTATGCAGCGGCAGGAGACCTGCGCAACGCTCGCCTTACCCTGGAGCGCCAGCGCCCGATTGACCGGACCAACTACCAGATTCGCCTCGCATCAGCCCTTCTGCTGGCTCTCGAGCGGCAGCGCAGCCCAGCATTGAAGGAGATGGATGAAGAGGTCTTAAGATATGCCGGAATGGTGCCGGATTTGACCTCGCTCGTGGCCGAGTTCTCTACGCGGTTCTGGGAGACGTTCCGAAAGCGTTGGAATGGCTCGACCGGGCGTTGCGGAGCGGCGATGAGCGCGCTGAGTGGTTGAGCCGCGACCCTCTCTTTGCGAACGTCCGCAGTCAACCTCGCTTCAAGCAGATTCTGGACTCTATCGCCCTCAGGCGGCAGGTGCGAGCCCAGGCTCGCCACAATAAGTGAACGGCGTCTCCCGGCGTCGGATACTTATAAACCTGCGACTTCACAATATCCCGGGAGAGGGAGAGACGGCTAAGGGCTCGCGCAAGAATAAATTCACATTTTGGCGCGAGCGCCGGGCGGGCAGATGCGAGGCGCCGCGACGCAGGCGATGTCGGTGTCATCGTCGAGGAGCGGCAACGCAGCAGATGCCCGCCCGCCGCCGCGCCGCCGGCGGGCTGACGGCTCCGTCAATAGCAATCTCCTAGACTCGAAGACCCGAGGTACACACCATCATGAAAACCGACAGGCGAAAAATGCTGGCAGGTACCGTAAATGTGCTGCAGCACATTTGGTCTACCTGCACCACGTCGAGAGCCACGCCGATGCGGCAATCAGGCGGGCGCAGATGGACGAGGCGGCAGATATCCAAGCCAGTTCTGGGCGGGAGAAAAGCGGCCATTCGTCGGAGGGGGCATTAAATGCGAAATCCTGTAACTTGGTGCCGAGGACGGGAATCGAACCTTCGGCGCTCGCCAGAAGTTACCCGGCCCTGCTTTTGAGAAGTGACCCACCTGAGATTCATTCCACTGCATTGATCGGTCTCCCGCCCTCGGAGAATTGAATACAGCATCGGTTTCAGCGTGGGAGGGCAGTCGCGTCCGATACAGGACGAATGTCGAGACCGAAGAAGCCCCACCTGAAACGGTGCACAGTCTGCCGTCACTGGTACCGTCCGTCGGCAAGAGCCACTTTCCAGAAGACCTGTTCCGAGAGATGCCGCCTGCGGCGTCGACGCCGTCTTGCGCGTCTCCGCAGAGAACACAACCTTCAGGACTACCGGGTGGATGAGAGGGAGCGCCAACGCATGTCCCGTCAGCGGCGGAAGAAGGCGGCAGAATCCACCGCGATGTCACGCGCCGGGCATCTACCGCAACTCACTGACATTCATAGGCTTGTGCAGGAAAGTGTGGACAGAGTTCTGAAACGGTCACGCCCTACCTTGATTCGGCAACTGACTGCGTCTCTTGCGGATAATGCGGTGAACCGTGGACAAGCCATGCCTCCGGAAGTCATCGGTCACGCGCCGGCTTTCAGCTGCAACTATCTGCCGGAACTGAGTTAAGCCTGAGAATCGTGGACAACGTGTCACGCTCCTGCATCGACTCCGAAGACCTTCCGGTGAATGCTCCCTGCATGCTGCGAGGCAGCCACCATGGATCTTGAGTTTCATCAACTCGATCTCCGTTTTGCGCACCTGCGCGTGCGCCGCCCCGACCGTGAACGCAAACTGCTGGCTTCGCTGGCCGCGTCGGGCCAGCAAGTCCCGATCGTGGTCGTGGCCGTAGGAGATCAGGCAGAGCGATATCTGGTGATCGACGGCTACAAGCGGGTGGACGCGCTACAGAGGTTGGGCCGAGACACGGTGTGCGCGGCGGTCTGGCAGATGAACGAGGCCGAGGCTCTCGTGCTGGGCCACTCGTTACGCACCTCCGACGGGGACAGTGCCCTGGAGCAGGGCTGGCTGATCGCGGAACTGCAACACCGGTTCGGACTCGGGCTCGAGGAGCTGGCCCGCCGGTTCGACCGAAGCGTCAGCTGGGTGTCGCGCCGCCTGGCCCTGGTCGAGCTCCTGCCGGATGCCGTCCAGCGAAAAGGTCCGCCGCGGCGAGATCACACCGCACGTCGCCATGAGGTTCCTTGTGCCGGTGGCGCGCGCCAACCCGGATGATTGCCAACGTATGGCCGAGGCATACACCGCTCATAAGTTCAACAGCCGGGGGGCGGGAGAGTTGTATGCGGCCTGGCGCGACGGCTCGCCCGGGATGCGGTCGCGGATTCTCGCGGATCCCGCCCTGTTCCTGAAGGCGCGCCGGGAGATCGGCAAACCGGATCCGGACACGCAGCCTGCGTCCGCCGAACTGCTGCGGGACCTAGATATGGTTGCGGCTATCGCGCGCCGTGCCGGTCGGCGCTGGCGGCAGGCCGCCGCCCTGATGGATGGCGCCGACATCGAGCGGGCGCGCCATTGTCTCGAGCACGCCCTGGACGAACTGGCGCGGCTGGCCCGACGCGTTGAACAGGAGAAGCCCGATGCTGAGCAAAAACCGGCGTATGACGATCCTGGAGCTGCACGGTCGGGGGATGAAGATCCGGCAGATTGCCCGGATGCTGCGGATCTCCCGGCCGGTGGTCCGGAAGGTGATCCGTTCCAACTCCGCCGAAGTGCCTCCCCTGCCGCGTTCGGAACGTGCGGAACCGCACCGCCGCCGCATCCTGGAGCTTTATGCCTCCTGCCAGGGCAACCTGGTCCGGGTCCATGAGGAGCTGCTTGCCGAAGGGGCCGAGCTGTCCTACCCGGCGCTGACGGCCTTCTGCCGCCGCCACGGCATCGGACACGAACCGAAGGAGCCGGCAGGCCGATATCACTTCGAACCCGGCGAGGAGATGCAGCATGACACGTCGCCGCATGAACTCACGCTGGCGGGCAGGCGCCGCAAGGTCCAGACCGCCTCGGCGGTCCTGTGCTACTCGCGCATGCTCTTTTTCCAGTTCTTTCCAACCTTCCAGCGTTTCGACTGCAAAGTCTTCCTGACGGATGCCCACCGGTATTTTGGGGGAGCGGCACAGCGGGTGATGACCGACAACACCCATGTGGTGGTATTGCGCGGCACGGGGCGCCAGATGGTTCCCGTTCCTGAGATGGCCGCCTTCGCCGAGCGTTTCGGTTTCCGGTTCGTGGCGCACGAGATTGGTGACTCCAACCGTTCCGGGCGGGTCGAACGTCCCTTCCATTTTATCGAGCGCAACTTCCTGGCCGGCCGGACCTTCGCCGACTGGGACGATCTCAACCATCAGGCCCGCACCTGGTGCGAGCGGGTCAACGGCACCTACAAGAAGCACATCCACGCCGTTCCCCGAGAACTGTTCGCGGTCGAACGCCTCCAGCTCAAACCACTCCCGGCCTGGGTGCCGGAACCCTACCGCTTGCACCAGCGCCTGGTGGACGTCGAAGGATATGTCGTGCTGCACACCAACCGGTACTCGGTGCCGGCTTCATGGATTGGGCGCCGCGTCGAGGTGCGCGAGACGCGCGACAAGATCGAGATCCAGCTGGATGCGCGCAGCCTGGTCGTGCACCGGAGAATCGTCGATTGCGAAAGGCAGAGGATTACGCTCGCCGAGCATCGTCCGCCGCGCGGGCAGGGAATCAAGAGAACCGATCCCCATCCGGAGGAGAAGGTGATTGTCGATGCTGTGCCCGAGGTCGCCGGCTACGTGGCTGAGTTGAAGAAGCACAGCCGCAAGCTGGTGGTTCTTGCCCTGCGCCAACTGCTGCGCATGATCCGGGAGTACCCCCGCGATGCGCTGCTCCGCGCCGTGGAAGAAGCCTCGCACTATGGGCTCTACGATCTGGACCGTCTCTCGGCATCGCCGTCAATTCCACCGTATTCAGCTGGATTGACCGCGTGCTGCTGCGTCCTTATCCCGGCGTCAGCGACACCAAGGGACTTGCTCTGATCGAAACCGCAGGCGCCAACGGCGAGCATCTGGTTGCCACATCCTACCTGGATTACCGCGACTACCGCGACAACCTGAAGCTCGTTTCCGCCATCGCGATCGGGCGTTTCACGCCTTTGAGTGTGGGATCGGGTCAGACTGCCGAGCGCGCGTGGGCCGAACTGGTCTCGGCAAATTACTTCGATGTACTCGGGGTTGTACCGCTCCTCGGTCGCTCCTTCCTGCCGGAAGAAGGTGCACACAAGCCCGGAGCTTTTCCGGTTGCAGTGATCAGCCACCGCATGTGGCAAAATCGCTTCCACGGCGACCGTGACGTGCTGGGTAAGACGATCCGCTTGAACCGCCATGAACTAACGATCATCGGAGTTGCGCCTCCGGACTTTCGAGGCACCACTGTCGGGCTGGTCTACGACGTTTGGATGCCCATCACTATGGCTGGCGAGATGGGAACCGGCCCCGTTCTCAGCTACCGCGGATGCCGGGACCTCACTTCGACGTGCGAAGGAGGGCCTCCGGAGCCTCAAGGGGGAACAGTGCTGCGATACCTGCAACTGATCGAGGTGCAGATTTTAGGCTCCCGGGAGCCAAAGCCGCGGCCAGGGCGGATCATCGAGATGGGCGGCACGCCTACAGGTGCCGTCGAGCCCCGGGCTCGCCTGACGGATCAGGGTTCCCAACAATCCGCTACACGCCATATCGTCCTGCCGGCACTCGCATCACCCGTGGCCATCGGGACCAACGACCCTCGCCCGCGGTCCGGCCAGGAAGACCTTGATGTTGTGTTGCCAGTGCGCCGGCGCGCCGAGCCTGCCACGCTCCACGCCGGTAGTCTGCGCGCGGAGGTGTTCAGTGGCGACTGGAGGTCTGCCTTGCACAGCCTCGAGGGGTTCGCTCACGAGGCCGGTTTTTCTGCCTCTCGACCGCAATCAACCCGCAACGTGCAGCTTGCACCTTGCACATACTTATTTGTACATGTAATAATGCCACTACGATCATGCGGTTCACCTGGGATGAGGACAAGAACCGGCGCAATCTCGCAAAGCACAAAATCAGTTTCGAGACCGCCAGGCTCGTTTTTGAGGATCCATTCCATGTCAGCCGTCCGGACCGTGTCGTCGAAGGGGAGGGGCGTTGGCAGACAATGGGTTTGATCGGATCCGTCGTGGTTGTCCTCGTGGCCCACACCTATCGCGAAGAGGAGGATGAGGCCGTGATCCGGATCATCTCGGCGCGAAAAGCAACGTCGCATGAAAGGCGGTACTATGAACAAAATCGACATAAGCAGGCAAAGGAACTCCGGGACCTGGAGAAAGATGAATCCGAGCGACATCGACCTGTCCGATCTTCCGGAAGTGCGCGACTGGGACGGCGCGGTGGTCGGCAAGTTTTATCGTCCCATCAAGAAGCCGCTCACACTCCGGATCGATGCCGATGTCCTTGCGTGGCTTAAATCCCAGGGGAAGGGATATCAAACCCGCATCAATCAAATCCTCCGCTCTGCCATGCTGGACCATGCCCGCAGGCGCAGAGCGTAAGATCACAACATCGCGCTCGTGATCGGCGCCATTTTGGCTTCGTAATCCGAGCCCAGATGGCGTATAAGCGCCTTATGGCAAGCTATCGAATCTCTAGACGCTTCTTTTTCCAGGGCGCGCTCATCGCGGGTGCCGTCCCTGCGGGTGGATTCGGCAGCACGCCCTCGCTGAAGCGGGCGGGCTTCAAGTCCCCCATTGAAAAGCTCAATATCGCCTCGATCGGCGCCGGCGGCCGTGCCGCCGACGTCATCCGGGGCTGTTCCTCGGAAAACATCGTGGCGTTGTGCGATCCCGATTCCGCGCGCGCCGCGGCCATGTTCACCAAGTACGACAAGGCCGCCAGGTACACCGACTTCCGCAAGATGCTCGACAGGGAAGAGAAGAACATCGATGCGGTCATCATCGCCATCCCCGACTTCATGCATGGAACCGCGGCCATGTGGTGCATGGAACGCGGCAAGCACGTCTATGTCGAGAAACCGCTCACCAGAACCATTTGGGAAGCGCGCCAACTCAAAGAGGCCGCGGCAAAATACGGCGTCTGCACGCAGATGGGCAACCAGCACGTTTCCCAGGAAACCTGCCGCCAGACCTGCGAGATCCTCTGGTCGGGTGACATCGGCGATGTGAAGGAGGTTCACGCCTGGACCAACCGCCCCATCTGGCCGCAGGCCTCCGTCGACGCCAATGGCAACAAGATCCTGATGGATCTTCCCAAACCGGAGCCGGTCCCAACCACGCTCGACTGGGACGCCTGGCTCGGCATCAAGGAGCCCCGGCCATACAGCTCCGCCTATGTGCCCTTCAAATGGCGCGGCTGGAAGGATTTCGGCACGGGTCCGGCGGGTGACGAGTTGATTCACCTTCTAGGTGCGCCCAACCTGGCGTTGAATCTGACATCCCCCTTGAGCGTAGAGTGCGTCAAGCAGGATTACAGAAACCCCTACACCTACGGGAAGAACGTGGTAATCAAGTGGGAGTTCGGCGCCCGCGGTGCCATGCCCCCTCTGACCTTGTACTTCTACGACACTTCGACCGGCGCTCAGTACCGGCCTCCCGATCTTCCGGCGGATGAGCCGGTGATCCCGCCCCGGGAAGACCTTCCCCAGGGCGGCAGAGGATGACACGGGGAAGCTCAGGCCGGCGGGGGAGGCGGCTGCCGGCGAGGGCGGCGTCAGACGGCCCAATGCCGCCCCAGGCGGGGCTGTCGGCGGACAGGCGCCGGGCGAGGCGGTGCCGGCCGCGGTCAAAACCAGGGGGTCGTCTTCGTCGGCACGAAAGGCTACCTCGCGGCGGGCGGCGAAGGGACCGAGGGCGGTGTCGCCTTCTTGCCGGCGGCGCGGAATAAGGATTACGTGTTGCCGCCCCAGTCCATGTGGCGGTCGCCGGGTCACTACGTGGAATGGATCATGGCATGCAAGGGGCTTCATCCGAGGACCATGTCGGACTTCGCTTTCGCCGCCCCGCTCACGGAGACCGTCCTGTTGTCGGTGATCGCCATCGAGTGCCAAGGCAAGCTCGCATATGACGCGGGAAAGGGTCTGTTCACCAACAACAAGGAGGCCAACAAGTACCTTCAGCCGCCGCATATCCGCAAGGGCTGGAGCTTTACGTAGAAAGGCGGGCAGCGAGAAAGGTCGTGTCCCTGTCTGCACTGAGTCCGTGGGCTCCGGAGGTAAATATGGTCTCGCGTCTTATGCAGAGTGCGACCGTTGGATGTACTCGCTGGTGGTCAGGAAAGCAAAACGGAAATTCTGTACAATAGACAGACCCGTGAGGGAAAATGGAAATCCTGGGTTACATGCGCAGCGGCGGTTGTAGGGGATCTCAATCTGGAAAGGAGACAGAAAGCAATGAACTCAGAATCTAAACCGGGCCCGACGGGCAAATCCCGGCGGGCGTTTATTCAAAAAATCGGGGCGATGGCCGCGGCCTCAAGTATGGCGGCAAATGCAGGCGCCGCCCAGCAACCGCCGGCACCGGGCGTGCCGGGCAGAGCGAACGAACGTGATTTTCGGCCGGAGCCAGGCCCCCTCTCAAAGCAGCCGATGCCGACGATTCGTCTGGGCAAGCACGAAGTCGGCCGCCTGGTTCTTGGCGTAAACGGCATTGGGACACATTTTTCCGATGTGCTCAGCCGGACGTATCGCGAGTGGAACACGCCCGAACAGCAGATGCGGGTGTTTAAGCACTGTGAGGAGCTGGGCATTAACCTCAGGGTCCAAACCAGGGACCAGATCAACCGGTACAACAAGGAATTCGGCGGCAAAATGCTGTTTAGCTGCAACAGTGAGGTGTTTGGCAGCGGGGGAGATTTCAGGGAAACCCTTAAGAAGATGGCCGCGACGGGACCGATCGCCATTCATTCCTCGGCGAGCGGCTCCGATGAGATTTGGAGAAGCGGCGGGCTCGAGAAACTTCGGGAGTGGTGCAAAATAGTGCGGGATCTGGGTGTTCTGGTTGCCATCAATGGCCACCTCCCCGAAATGTTCATGGAAATCGAGTCCCAGGGCTGGGACGTGGATTACTACATGCCCGCCGTGTACCAGTTTGGCCGCACCCACGCGGAATGGGAGAAGCTGTTCGAGTCCAACCCCGACCTGGCGCCTCTGGAGGTCGGTCAACCCCAAACCGAGTACAATTCGCAATATTACGGCGGCGAAATAGCCTGGGTGCGCGGCGATCCGCCGAAGATGCTCAAAGTGATCAAACAGGTCAAGAAGCCGTGCCTTGTGTTTAAGATCCTGGCCAGCGGCAACCTGATGGCCAATGCCCTGCCGAAGGTGCAGCAGGCTACCGTGGAGGCGAGGTTCAAATACATCTTCGAGAACATCAAGTCCACCGACGGAGTGGTGGTCGCGATGTGGAACAAGTACGAGGACCAGTACGCCCTCAACAAGGAGTACGTGGTAAAGTACGGCGAGTTGTCGATCCGCGCATAGTAGGAAATTGGCGGCTTTCGCATTGGGACGGCGCGCTGCGGCGCGAGCCACGAGGTTCGCTGGAATTGAAGAGAACTGCTATGAAACGACCACGGGAATTCCAAACCGCAGACGGCTTCGTACTGATGTACGATGCAGCTAAGAACGAGTGGACCGACGGAGAGCTGGTATTTGAGGCAAGGTCCCCCGACCTCTGGCCCATGGATTCTGAAAAAGAACCCCTGGAAGGTAAGTTCATTCCCCCGCCGAGCGGTTTTTCCGGACCTTGGTCGCCGTGGGCCAGCAGGGAGTAATGCCAGCGCTCGAGCCAGCGTCGCGCCCGGTCACGCTCGTCCACGAGTGCAACCATCCAGGCAGAATTCCCGGCAGGTCGGAGTCGTTCTCGCAGAAAGACTCAGCTGTCCGGTTATCAGCTCGAGCAGTGACTCCCGCTCAGGGGGAGAACTGCTGCGCGCCACACCAGCCAGGAGTTCGTTGGCTTCCTGGCAGCGGCGGTTGCAGGGGATCTCAGTCTGCAAAGGAGAGCAGAAAGCAATGAACTCAGAATCTAAACCGGGCCCGACGGGCGAGAAATCCCGACGGGCGTTTATTCAAAAGATCGGGACGGCGGCCGCGGCGTCAAGTCTGGCGGCAAGTGCCAGCGCCGCCCAGCAACCGCCGGCGCCGCGCAGGGCGCCGGAACGATTTTGGCCGGAGCCAGGCCCCCTCTCAAAGCAGCCGATGCCGACGATTCGTCTGGGCAAGCACGAAGTTGGCCGCCTGATTCTCGGCATCAACGGCATTGGGACACATTTTTCCGATGTGCTCGGCCGGACGTATCGCGAGTGGAACACGCCCGAACAGCAGATGCAGGTGTTTAAGCATTGTGAGGAGCTGGGCATTAACCTCAGGGTCCAAACCAGAGACCAGATCAACCAGTACAACAAGGAATTCGGCGGCAAGATGCTGTTTACCAGCAACAGCTCCTACCCGATGCAGCCTGACGGAACCGTGGGAGATCCCACGAAAGTCCTTAAGACGATGGCCGCGACCGGACCGATCGCCATTCATTACGCAGCGAGCGGCGCCGATGACATGTGGAGAAGAGGCGAGTTCAAGAAGATCCGGGAGTGGTGCAAAATGGTGCGGGATACTGGGTGTTCTGGTTTGCGTCAATGGCCACATCCCCGAAATGTTCATGAAAATGGAGTCCCAGGGCTGGGACGTGGATTACTACATGCCCGGCCTGTACCTGTTTGGCCGCACCCACGCGGAATGGGAGGAGCTGTTCAAGTTCAACCCCGACCTGGCGCCACTGGAGGTCGGTCAACCCCCTACCGAGAGCGATTCGCAATATTACGGCGGGGAAATCGCCTGGGTGCGCGGCGATCCGCCGAAGATGCTCAAAGTGATCAAACAGGTCAAGAAGCCGTGCCTTGCGTTTAAGATCCTGGCCAGCGGCAACCTGATGGCCAATGCCCAACCGAAGCTGCAGCAGCATATCGTGGAGGCGAGGTTCAAATACGTTTTCGAGAACATCAAGTCCACCGACGGAGTGGTGGTCGCGATGTGGAACAAGTATGAGGACCAGTACGCCCTCAACAAGGAGTACGTGGTCAAGTACGGCGGATCCTCGATCCGCGCATAGTGACGTTCGTGTCAGGTCACATGTTTTCGAGCAGCGCGTCGATCACCTTCTGCACCGAGCCCCATGGATCAGGGCCATCGGTCTCGATCGAGTACCAGCCCCTGAACCCCATCTCCTTCGAGATCCTGATCGCCTTGGCGAAGTCGAACCTCTCGTTCATCTTGACGTGACTGACGGTGCGTGCGAGCGGGTACATGAGCCGCAGCCCCTGTTCGCGGACCTCTTCATTGGGGAAGTTTCCGATATCGGGATTCGCGAACGTACCGCTGGCTTTCATCAGGTTTACCAGTGCCTCCGGCGTCGCCCTGCCGCGATTTTCCATGAGGATGACAATATTCTTCGGTTTGCCGTAGGCGGCCAGGGCCTTCAGCGCCTCGATAACCGGCTCGAGGTTCTCCCGCAATTCGTCCCGCCCCTGATTGATCATGACACTTGGGCACTCGAGCGTTGCCGCGATATCAATCCACTGCTTCGTCATCTCGATGGCCTTGGCCCGCATGGCGGGATCGGATGAACAGGGGCTGACTACGCCCCGGTAGCGTGTTTCCGGCGGGTCGATTTCCACTATCAGGTTCACCACCTTCGATTTGGCCTTGTCCAGCCGCTCTTTGAATTTCTTGATATACGAAGGCTCCATCGAAAGGAGATTGATGCTGCACACCTCCAGGTTGTGGAGGTGGAGACGGTCTGCCACCGCATCGGGGAGATCCATCATGTCCAGCCCTTTCGGCGCCACCTCCTTGCTCCGGTCCCAGATTTCCGGCAGGATGCTGTCGAAGTCGTTGGTCATCAAGCTGATGCGGTCGAGTTTGGCGCGCGTGGCGGCGTCTTGAGCCTGCGCCACTTTGACAAGAGACGCAGCTGCCGCAGAACCGATCAGAAAGTCGCGGCGTCTCATGACGGGACCGTCGCGATGAAAATCGATATGCCTCATAGTCATGACCTCTCTTGCCCCCAAGTTCCTTCACTACTTGGCTTGTTTTTGTCAGCGGCGTCAAAACCAGGTTGCGGAACCCGACCGCATCGTGATCGCCCCGCAACTCGAGCGAACCCGGCTTGCCTTCATACGCCGCGCTCGTGACCTACAGCAGGCGAGAAGTGCAAACGAAACAGCCGACTCCGCAAAATCACACACAAGCCAGGATTCCCCTGTTGGCCTCTTGGCCAGCGACGATTATACATCGAGCCGTCTTTATCAGTCGGAAAATGCCACGCGCCGGGCTGGGCCGGGGAAGCTTCCGGTAACCCCACTTATCAGCCTTCATCGTCTGGAGATGCCGTGAAACCTGAACGTCCATTTTCACACGCTGGCTCTGGACGGCATTTGCCTGAGGGATGCGTCGATGTAGTTGAGGTCCATCAACAAGTATGGCGTCCCGAACCTGCTCCAACCACCGCTCGCCTCTGCCACGCCTCGGCTGGCTCGCTCTGGCGCGCCCACCGCCTAGAGGTAGGTCCTGAGATCAGAACCTACCTCTGTTGTGAGCGACACTCATTGAGCTTTGTTAATTCGGGTAGAACCGTATCTGGACTAGTTTTGATCCGCTGTTATCTATAGTCCAAAGGTACTCTACGAAGTCGGCTATGTTGAACACCCATGCCTCATCGTAAGTCTTGCAGTAGGTCGAGAGCAGAATCCAGGAAAGGCCGTCCTCGCGCACAGGGCAGACCCCTGCAACAGGATCAACGGCCTCGTCATAGATACCGTCTGCGTTCAGATCGATGACGCATTTGTCTGTTGGGGTGTAAGTGCCGTCCGGTGCTGAAAATAGCAAACGTCACCTGACCACTGAAAGAGTCCTGTAACGTTCGTTGCTATGGATTTACCTTTGCTGCGAGTTACTGTCATCCCATCCGATCTGACGAATCCTCGATCGGTGACGAGACCCAAATACATCAGGTCGTTCCCGAATTCATCGACTGCGGAGACCAAGCTCGGCAAGATCGTCATTGTGGGATTATACGTGGGCTTTGCCAAGGCTCGTGCATACACTCTGTAGCCGGCCGCATTCGGGGGCACTTGAATGACAGCCGGAGTCCCATCAAAAGTCGCACAAGGGTCGGTCGCCCGTAATTCTGTAAACGTAGAGACTAATTTGCCTTTAGTCGCGCCCGATTGCATCATCAGGCTAATCCCTTCGCCCGTTCCTGGAACAAAAACCACATTGCCATAAATTGGCAAACCGGTATCGGGATCGTATTCCTGTTCAGGGCAAGTGAAGCCAACCTTCTTGCCGATGATGTTCAGGTTGAAATGGGGACCGCTCGGGAACCCATTCGGATTCTCGTCCTGGGCATAAAGAATAGGCATGAAAAGCAAAGACACGCCAGCAACACACACGGCCATTCGACAAACGTTCCGCATGTTGGCCACCTCATGATTGGTTGTCTATCTTGGCTCGGCCGTCCCGGGGGGGGGGTAACACCACCTGGTGTCGGGACTGCGCTATTAGAATCGACCAAGATTCTGAGCGCAGTAGCCCCCCGTTGCGGTGATGGGGGTCACCAAGTGCGATGGTGAAGGCCGAAATGGGTGGTCGAGTTCCCGTATTCGGCTGCCGAGTCCGGTAGGTCAGTGCAGAGCCGGTTCGTTGGTACTCGACCTGCAACGGCCACCCTCCTGGCCATTACCCCCGCCTCCCACTTGCTGCCTGTGCTAGCCTCGCTTTCTGATCCAGAAGGTTTTGGGGATTGACTACAAGGCCCACTAGGTCACGATCATCCTCGGCAGCGGTGAAATCTCCGTGACCACTTGGCTGTTTGGCACACCTAATCCAGCGGTAATTGTTTACCGCATTGGTAGCCTTGTGAATCCTGACTTTCTTGCCTACTCCCTGGACATATCCAGCGCCGCCACTGGCCGCAGAGTGTCGCGCGATGAGGTCATCCGTCACGACTCTTAACTCTTACAGCAGCTTGGTCTGACCGGGGATGGCAACGGGATAGATGCCGTCCGCTCCGGGTTTCACGGGCGGTTCCATGTTCATGGTGATCTCGCCCACAGGCGGAAAGGCGAACATGGAATCCATCGTTTCCTTCCATGTCAGTCTCTTGCCGGTATAGGCCGAAAGTTGGCCCAGCACGGTCGCCATGGTGGAGTTGGCCAGAACCTTCGCGTGTTGGAGCGGTTTGCCCGCGCGGATGGATTGCAGAAACTCCATCTGTTCCTGCTGGTAGGGAGACTTCTTCGACAACTCGTCGTCCGCGCGCCACGTGACGTTACCCTTGAGATCGGTGAAAGAGGGCGCGCCCATCGCCGCGTAGTGGCAGCGGCCTTTGGTGCCGTGGTAGACGTCCTTGTTCGCTCCGTAGCACCCGGCAGCGGTGCGGCAGGAGCCGTAGAGGCAAAGCCCGCCGGCGAACTCGTAGGTAACATGGTGATGGTCGAAAGAAGTGCCCATGGGGGTCTGGAGATGCGTGGAGCGTCCGCCCATGCCGTAGGCTGCTTCCGGCATCATATCGCCGAGTGCCCATAACGCTCACCGGGATTAGTCCTTTCTGTCGCCGGGCTTCGCGCAGGAGGTTCTCCGCCGTTAACACCGACGGCTCCCAGTAGTGTTTATTGCGAAGGATCATATCTTCATCGATCTGTGTCGGGACAATCCCTGGGGACGAGTTGCCACGGCAGACTGATGCTCTTCTCTCCGGATCAGGTAAGCTGGTACCGCCCTCACCTGGAGCGTTCGCTACGAATCATCGAGAATGCCGCCTTGCCCCGCAATGCGGTAATCATCGATATCGGTGGCGGTGCATCGACCCTGGTTGACGACCTTCTGGCGCGGGGATACTCAAATCTCACCGTGCTGGACATCTCCGCAGCTGCCATAGCCTTCGCGAAAGCACGCCTGGGCGGAGCCGCCGATGCCGTCAAGTGGATTGCCGGGGACATCACGCTCGTCGACCTTCCGGAGCGCGAGTATGCCTTCTGGCATGATCGCGCCGTGTTCCATTTCCTGCGGGATCCGGAACAGCGCCGCCGTTACGTCACCGCCGCGCGCCGGGCTCTGATGCCCGGTGGGCACATCGTCGTCGCTACCTTCGGGCCGGAGGGGCCGGAGCGTTGCAGCAGCCTGGACGTCGTCCGGTACAGCGCAGACGGTCTCCATGCGGAGTTCGGAGAGCAGTTCAGAAAGGTCTCCAGCCAGACCGAGATCCACACCACACCCTGGGGCGCGGAACAGGAGTTCGTCTACTGCTACTGCCGATTGATGCCTTGAGTCGACCGGGATCCCCCCCTCGAATCCATCGACGCCCGCGGCTGGAAGATCCGCCCCCCGGTCAGACCCGCCCCTCTCGGAAAACGAGCCGCAGGAAGAACCGAGCCACATGATATATCTGACAACATCGGTCTCATGCAGGAACACCGTCCGGCAGCGCGCCAGGCGCGTTTGCAGGGCTTGTTTGCCGTACGGAACCGGTAAAATTGAGATGCATGAATAATCTGATTGCAGCGAGGGAGTCCGAGGTCCGCCGTGGAACCAGGCTGCAGTACTTCACCATAGGCTACAACAGTCTCGAGGGCCTGATCTCGATCGTCGCCGGCCTGTTTGCAGGATCCGTTTCGCTCATCGGCTTCGGATTCGACAGCCTCATCGAGGTGACATCCGGTGCGGCTGTGCTTTGGCGCCTGCACCACGACCGCGACCCAGTTCGCCGTGAGCAAGCCGAAAGGATGACCCTGCGGGCGGTGGGATGGTGCTTTGTGGCCCTGGCCGTCTATATCCTCTACGATTCCGCATCGACTCTGGCCCGGCACGAACCACCGGAACGTAGCATTCCGGGAATCATCATCGCGGTTCTGTCCCTTGTCGTGATGCCCCTGCTTGCGTCGGCAAAGAGGCGGGTGGCCGCCAGAATCGGAAGTGCGGCGATGAGGGCGGATTCGCGTCAGACGGATTTCTGCGCCTATCTGTCCGCCATTCTCCTATGCGGCCTCGGCCTGAACGCCATGTGCGGCTGGTGGTGGGCAGACCCGGCCGCCGCATTGGCCATGGTTCCTATAATTGCGAAGGAGGGCCTCCAGAGCCTTAAGGGGGAACAGTGCTGCGATACCTGCAACTAATCGAGGTGCAGATTTTAGGCTCCCGGAAACCAAAGTCGCGGCCACCCCCAGTGACGCTACTCGGTTTCCACAGTGGTGCGACCGTCCGTCTGCGTACTTCCTGCCGCCTCCGAATCCGGAGCACCGGTGATGAGACGGGCAGAGCGATTGTAGGAGAAGTAGTTCCACGCCCACTGGACAAAAACCAGGAGTCTGTTTTCGAACTGCACGAGCTGCATGAGGTGGACGAACAGCCACGCCAGCCACGCGAGATAACCCGCGAACCGGAAACCGAAGAGATCGGCTACGGCAGCGTGACGACCAATCGTCGCCATCGTCCCATAATCGCGGTATCGGAAAGCTGGGAGGGACCGACCGTGCAGCCGTTCCCGGATCAGGCGCGCGGCGTATGCCCCCTGCTGCATGGCAACCTGCGCCACGCCGGGTAGCGCCACGCCGGGCTGATGTTCGAAATGCGCCAGATCGCCTACCACCAGGATCTCGGGATGGCCGGCGATGCTGAGGTCGGGATTCACCTGCACGCGCCCGGCACGGTCCAGGCGGGCCCCTGCCTCTTCGGCCAGCACTACCCCAAAACCTGAGGCCTGCATCCCGGCCGCCCACAGGACCGTCGGCGTTGCTATCAGCTCGACAGCGTCACCACTTCGAAGAAGCACGCCGTCCGGCCGGATTTCGGTGACGAGGCTTTTCGTGCGGACCTCGATCCTCAGCCTGGTCAGCGCAGCCGCCGCTTTCATCGATAGGTTTGGATGGTACGAGGGCAGGATCCGGTCGGCTCCTTCGAGGAGCAGAATCCGCGCGTCGGACGGGTTTATGGAACGGAACTCCTGGGCAAGAGTGTCGCGTGCGACCTCGGCCAGCGCACCGGCCAATTCCACTCCGGTCGGACCGCCACCGACGACGACAAAGGTCAGAAATGCCCGGATCCGCTCAGGATCCGTCTCATGCTCGGCGCGTTCGAATGCGAGCAATATCCGGCGGCGGATTTCGGTCGCGTCCTCGATCGTTTTCAGGCCCGGTGCCAGCTCCGCCCAGCCGCTCTTTCCGAAATAGTGATGGGTGGATCCCGTCGCGACAATCAGGGTGTTGTATGCGACCGCCTGCCCGTCACGAAGGAGGACCTGGCGCCGTTCCGCGTCAAGATCCGAAGCCTCGCCAAGGAGTACCCTCAAATTCGACTGCCTTTTCAGAATGTTGCGGAGCGGCGAGGCGATATTCGCCGGGGACAGGCCGCCCGTCGCCACCTGGTATAGGAGCGGCTGGAACAGGTGAAAATTCCGGCGGTCGAGGAGCGTAATGCGGACCGGGGCGCGTCGAAGCGCCCGCGCTGCGTGCAGACCGCCGAATCCCCCGCCGAGGATCACCACATCATGCTCTCCACTCATGCCTTTCCGCTCTCCGGCTTGACCTGGAATAAGTGTATCAGGTTGGAATGTCAGGTGCCCGACGGCGTCAGCTCTTCCCAGCGGACCCGCATGCCCGGTTTTTTCCCGGCGGTCAGACTGATTGATTGGTAAAGCAATCTGTGAGATGAATCAGGACCGGCACGGCGGCGTGGAGAAGAAGGGATGTCCGATTGCTGTTCGACCACCAAGGACGGGACTTGCTCCGTTGCGGCGAGAAAGGCACAGGATTGTCCTTCTTGTGGCAAAAAGGGGAAACCTGTGGCGGTGCTGACCGTCAAGAGCCTGGCTCGAGATCACACGCGCCCGCAGCCATCCGCCTTCTATTCGTTTTGCCGCACGGCAAAATGTGAGGTTGTCTACTTCTCCGATGAATGTGTATTTACGAAATCCGATGTCAAGGTACGGGTGGGAATCAAGGAGTCGGTAGACCCGATTCCTCTCTGCTATTGCTTCGACTATAACCGCGAGGACATACGGCGGGAACTCGAGGCTACCGGCAGAACGTCAGTGCCGGACAAGATCAAGGCCGAGGTGGAAAGGGGCTTCTGCTCCTGCGAGGTCAAGAACCCTAGAGGAGTCTGCTGCCTGGGCGACATTGCTCGTGCTATTCGGCACGTCAACCGATAGGTGAAGCTGTTGTTCCCGGCAACTGCGTCACCGTTCGTACCGTCGTCATAGAACTGCTGCGTCACCGCCCCCACCCATGGCCGTGAGGTTGCCCGAAACGACTATCCCCGTGCTGTTCGGGTTGGCTCCGGGCGTGAGCGACGACGAGGATCGTTCCCCCCGGCGATGTCGATGTCGGGCTGGCCGAGCCTACGGCCGTCGGGTTTGTGGGTTCGGCGGGGGACCCCGTTATCCTGAACGACGCGTCCGAACCGGCGCTCGTGCCGGCGGCGGCGGCCGCGCGGTCGGGGTCATGGTGTCGATACCCACGTTGCCGTTCGTCTCGATCGTTACCCCCGTATTCCTGTTCGTGTAGATCCTGAACGGGTGGTTGCTGGTAGTGCCGAAGTAGCCGCCGTCGCGGGCGATGGACTGCATCTCCTGCGTCACCGTGCCGCCGACCAGAGCAAACCGCACCCGGCTCGAGTCCCCGGTATTGTCTGAATTCGTGACCTGAATTTAGTTAGATGCGTTCTGGTCTTTCCGCACCTCCAGCTTTTGGGCCGGTGCGGTCGTCCCGATCCCGACATTGGTATCCGCCTCGGAAGATAAGGGGAAATATGACGTCCGTATTGCTTGCGACACCTTTCTGAGGTCCGCGTATAATGTCTCGGTGGCAACAGATGTAGCCAATGTTCGGGACCAGATGACCATTCCATGGCTAAAGACGAGTTGAGTTCCGGGTTCATGCACTCAAACGGATGTTTCAACGCCAAATAAGCAGCGCGGCAGTGCTGCAGGTGCTGGATACCGGAGCCACCGTTGAACAATATCCGGATGATTTCCCGTATCCGAGCAGGCTTGTCCTCGGCTGGTGGGCATCGCGACCCATCCACGTGGTAGTGGCCGATAACTCCGAAGATGGGATCAGGATTGTCGTCACGGCTTATCAGCCCGATTTGGAGTAATGGGAGCCTGGCTTCAGGAGGAGAAGGAAACCATGAAGTGCGTAATCTGCAAGGTGAGTGAAACCCGACCGGGGAGAGCTACGGTAACGCTGGAGCGGGATGGAACCACCCTCGTGATCAAAAACGTTCCCGCGGACATCTGTGCGAACTGCGGCGAAGAATATGTCGATGCCGAGACGACCGATCTTCTGCTCAGGACTGCCGAAGAAGCCGTCAGGTCAGGAGTCCAGATCTCTGTCCGCGATTACGCCGCCGCGTGATTTGAATCCGAGCTGCCCGGCTGGTGGAGGAATTCGCCCTGGGTTCCTGAGCTTGCCGCGGGCTGCGCTCTGAGCATCACGGCCGGTTTTGATGCCGCCTGCTCACCTGCCTCGCCATTTATCTCCGGCTTTTCTCTTTGTTGCAGTTCCTGGGATGGATACCGGTTTCTATGAGTGAAGTTGAGCCTTCGTCACCTCTGCCAGAGCGGGCCGCCGGAACCGGATGCCCGTCGATTAGAAGATCGAGGATCGGGGTCAGGATCCATAGTCAAACACTGTAACTGCACCTCTGGCGGCGTGCGTTAATTGCTTCGCGCGGGAATTGAAGTCCCGCGTGGGGACTGAAACTCTTTGTTTTCACCGGTAATGAATGTGTCGGGGTCTGAAATTGATATGAATAAGCAATTACGAGAGAGCTGGACGGAGCGGTGGTGCCGAAGGGGGGGGTCGAACCCCCATGACCTTGCGGTCGCGGGATTTTGAGTCCCGTGCGTCTGCCTGTTCCGCCACTTCGGCTTGGTGCAGGCGGGAAATGTAGCCCAGATGGGTCGTTGGAGTCAATCGCGGGGGGACACACCGCGCCGTCCGATTGAGCCTGCTGCGCTTGTTTTGACTGGGGGGCCGCGATCCGGTATAATCCGTTAATCCGGAGGTTGTAATGGAATTTCGTGTTGGCGACAAGGTGGTCTACCCCAACCACGGCGTGGGCATCATCGAGCAGGTGACCAGCCGGGCGGTTGATGGCGGTATCCCCGAAGAATTCTACCTGCTCAGGATCCACTCCAATGCCTCCGTGGTGATGGTTCCCACCACCAACGTCAAGAGCGTCGGCCTGCGCCGCATAATCAAGCGCGGAGACGTCGAGGGCCTCTTCAAGCTCCTCCAGGACGATTTCTTCGAACCCGAATCCGACTGGAAAGGCCGTTACAAAGATCATTCCGAGAAAATGAGGACCGGCTCCATCTTCCAGGTCGCGGAGGTGCTCCGGAACCTCGTTTACCTCAGCTTTAAAAAGAGTTTGTCGTTCCGGGAGAAGCGGATGCTGGACCGGGCCAAGCAGCTCATCGTCAGCGAGGTGGCTACCGTCCGCGGTCTGAACGAAAAGTCCGTCGAGGATCAGATCGACCGCGCCCTCGCCGCCGCCTACGAGCGCTCGGCCAAGGCCTCGGCGTGACGCTTTAGACGCATCTGGGTCTCTACCTCGCTCTGCTTGTCCTGTTCCTTTTGCTGTCGATCTTCTTTTCGGGATCGGAGACTGCCTACACGGCCGTCGACCGCCTGCGCCTGAAGTACCTCGCCGAGTCAGGCGACAGGGGCGCCGAGGCGGTCAAGCGCATCGTTGCCAACCCCGACCGACTGCTCGGTGTCCTGCTGCTCGGCAACACCATCTCCAACATCGCCGCGGCCACACTCGTCACCTACCTCGTCGCCGAGTACGCTCCCCAGGATAGGGTCGAATCCTTCAGCATCGCCGCTTCCGTCATCCTGACCCTGGTCGTCCTCATCTTCTGCGAGCTGACACCCAAAATCGTCGCGGCCACCAACTCCGAGCTGGTGACGCGACGGCTGCTGTGGCCTATCCGCGCCGCCCTCTGGGTGCTCTCGCCCTTCGCCGGCATGGCGGCGAAGGTCTCCAACGGACTGGTGCGCCTCCTGCACCTCTCCCCGGCGGGCAGCCCGTTCGCCCAGCCGCTTACCGAGGACGAGATCCGGGCCATCATAGCCGACTCGACCGAAGCCACCCTGGCCGACCAGAAAAAGGAGATGCTCGCCAACATTTTCGCCATCGGCGCCACCCAGGTGCGCGGCATCATGATCCCGCGCATCGACGTCACCGCCGTCGAGATCGGCGAGCCGCTCCCGAACATCCTCTCGGTGGTGAGCAAGAGCAACTATTCCCGCATCCCCGTCTACCGAGGCAACTTCGAGAACATCGTCGGCATCCTCAACGTCAAAGACCTCCTGCAGCACCTCCAGCGCCCGGGCGATATCAACCTCCAGGTGCTGCTTCGCCCCGTCCACTTCGTCCCGGACACCGCCCCGATCGAGATCGTCCTGCGCCAGCTACAGTCGATGCACCTCCACATGGCCATCGTGGTCGACGAATTCGGCGGGGTCGAGGGGATCGTCACGCTCGAAGACCTCCTGGAGGAAATCGTAGGCGAGATACGCGACGAACACGACACCGAGATCGAGTCCGTGCGCGAGCTCGGTCCGAATGTCTTCTCCATCGCCGGCAACCTTCCGGTGAAGGACTTCAACCGCATGTTCACGCACAAGCTCCCCGAGTCGCGCGCCTACACGACCATCGTCGGGTTCCTCGAAGCGCGCACGGGCAGGCTGCTGCAGGAAGGGGAAACCGTGCGGTACCAGGGCCTGACGTTCTCCATCGAGAAGACCAAGGGGTTCCAGATCGTCTCGATACGGTTGCGCCTGCCCGCGAAGCGGGAGGAGAAAGAGAAACAGAAGGTCAAGGCATAGAACCTACCTCGAAGGCTTCAAGAACTCAGAGAGACTCGAAGAAATGTGGGCCGCGGCGGCTCGACGCGGCTCGTGGATCTTGCCGATCCCTCGGCTTTCACCTCAGTTCCCGGTTCCGGCTCACTCCGGGCAGGGGCGGGCCGGCCCCGCCCACTAAATCTATTCCTTCATGGCCTGGCGGGCGGCGCGGATGGTGGCGGCTATGTCGCGCCCGGTGTGGGCCAACGAGATGAAACAGGTCTCGAACTGCGACGGGGCGAAGTAGACGCCCGAGCGGAGCAGCGCGTGGAAGAAACGGGCGTGCCGGGCCGTGTCGCTGGTGCAGGCCGTCCTGTAATCGCGGACCGGGGTGGCGGTGAAAAACGCGGTGAACATCGAGCCGATGCGGTTGACCTGGAGCGGTGTGCCCGACTCGGCGGCGGAGCGGGCCAGCCCGTCGGCCAGTTCCTGGCCGAGGCGCTCGAGCTTTCGGTAGGTCCCGGGCCGGCGCAGGCAAATCAGGGTGGCGATCCCGGCCGAGACGGCCAGGGGGTTGCCCGACAGCGTACCCGCCTGGTAGACGGGCCCTTCCGGCGCGACCCACTTCATAATCTCGCGTTTCCCGCCGTACGCGCCGACCGGAAGCCCCCCCCCGATGATCTTCCCGAGGCAGGTCAGGTCCGGTTTGACCCCGTACAGCTCCTGGGCTCCGCCATAGGCGACCCGGAAGCCGGTCATCACCTCGTCGAACACCAGCAGGGCGCCGTGCTCGCGGGTGAGCTTGCGCACCCTCTGAAGGAACCCCTTCGCCGGGGGCACCGTCCCCATGTTGCCGGCGACCGGCTCGATTATGACGGCCGCCACCTCGGCCCGGTTGGCGTCCAGCGCGCGCTCCACAGCCCCGGCGTCGTTGAAGGGGACGGAGACGGTCAGCGCCGAAGCCTCCGGCGGAACGCCGGGGCTGTCCGGGAGCCCGAGGGTCGCCACGCCGGAACCGGCCTTCACGAGGAACGCGTCGCCGTGCCCGTGATAGCACCCGTCGAACTTGACGATCTTGTACCGCCCGGTGAAGGCGCGGGCGAGCCGGATGGCGCTCATCGTCGCCTCAGTCCCCGAGTTCACGAGCCGGACCTTCTCGACGGACGGCAGCGCCTCGCAGATCATGGCGGCCAGCCGGACTTCCTGCTCGGTCGGCGCACCGAAGCTCGTCCCCTTCTCGATCTGCTTCGCCAGGGCAACCCGGACCGGCGCGGCCGAGTGGCCGAGGATCAGCGGCCCCCAGGAACCGACGTAGTCGATGTAGGATGCCCCGTCCTCATCCAGCACGCGGCTGCCGCGGCCCGACTTCATGAAGAGTGGGTCGCCCCCGACGCTGCGAAACGCCCGCACGGGACTGTTGACGCCACCGGGGATCAGCTGCTGCGCCCGGGCAAACAGAGCCTTCGACCGTCGATTCACGATTGCCTTACCCCCCGAAATGAGCCGTATGGCGTCAGAGCGCCCTCGCCGCGTCCTTGGCGAAGTACGTCAGGATCATGTCCGCGCCGGCGCGCCGGATCCCGATCAGCGACTCCATCATGACGCGCGGCAGATCGAGCCAGTTCATGCGCGCCGCCGCCACCAGCGCCGCGTATTCGCCGCTGACCTGGTAGGCCGCGAGCGGGTGCGGGTACCGGTCCCGTATCGTCCGGATGACGTCCAGGTACGGTCCGGCGGGCTTGACCATGAGGATGTCGGCCCCTTCCTCGACGTCGAGGTCCACCTCGCGCAGCGCCTCGCGGACGTTCGCGGGATCCATCTGGTGACTGCGCCGGTCGCCGAAAGCGGGGGCCGACTCGGCGGCCTCGCGGAATGGCCCGTAGTAACCGGACGCGTATTTGACCGCATACGACAGGATCGGGGTGTCGACGTGTCCCGACCGCTCCAGGGCCGCCCGGATCGCCGCCACGCGCCCGTCCATCATGTCGGAGGGGGCCACGATGTCCGCACCGGCCTTCACGTGCGAGAGCGCCATCTTCGACAGCAGGTCCAGCGTGGCGTCGTTGACGACCTCCCCACCCTTCACCACCCCGCAATGCCCGTGGCTGGTGTACTCACAGAGGCACACGTCGGTGATGAGGACGATCCCGGGCACCTCCCGTTTCAAAGCCCGAACGGCCCGCTGGACGATGCCGTCGTCGTCATAGCCCGAACTGCCCAACTCGTCCTTCGTCTCGGGGATGCCGAACAGGATCACGCCGCCGATCCCAAGCGACTTGACCGTGCGCACCTCTTCGACCAGCCGATCGACCGACATCTGGTAGTTGCCCGGCATGGACGAGATCTCGTTCCGGACCCCTTCCCCGGGACAAACGAAGAGCGGGTAGACGAGCTGACCGGGCGCGAGGCGCGTTTCGCGCACCAGGTCGCGCACCGAAGGGTTCATGCGGAGGCGCCGGGAACGCGTGACAGGGAAAGTCATGTGAGGCTCTCCTCGAGTGGCGTTGCATAAAAAAGGTAATTATATCAATCTATCCGCCGGGCAGCCACTTATCGGCGCCGAGGAGTTGGGGGCTGAGCGGAAAGCGGCGCCGAGGCGCCGCACTCCATATGAAGGCACTGGAACGGATTGTGGGGCGGACGCTGCGCAGGCACCGGATGCTGCGGCCGGGGGAGCACGTCCTGGTCGCGGTGTCCGGCGGGGCCGACTCGGTCGCGCTTTTGCGCTGCCTTGGCCGGCTCGGCCCGAGCTGGGGGCTGCGGCTCACCGCGGCTCACTTGAACCACCGGCTGCGCGGGGCGGAGTCGGACCAGGACGAGCAGTTCGTGCGCAACCTCGGCCGGGAGCTCGGGGTGAAGGTGGTGGCGGAGTCCTGGGAACGGCCTCCGGCGCCCGGCAACGTCGAGGAGTCGGCGCGAAGGGCGCGCTACGACTTCCTGCGCCGCGCGGCGGCCGCCGCCGGGGCTGCGAGGATCGCCGTCGGCCACACCCTCGACGACCAGGCCGAAACCGTGCTGCTGCGTTTTCTGCGCGGCAGCGGCACTGTCGGGATCGGGGGCATCCACCCCGTCGTGGACGACCTGGTCATCCGGCCGCTCATCGAGGCGTCCCGGGACGAGGTGCTGCGCTACCTCGAGGAATCCGGGGCCCAGTGGCGCGAGGATTCGAGCAACCAGGACCTCGGTTACCGGCGCAATCGGATCAGGCACGAGCTGCTGCCGTACCTGCGAGACGCGTTCAATCCCAACATCGTCGAGGTCCTGGCGCGCGAGGCCGCCATCGCCCGCGAACTCGCGGATTACCTGGACGAGGTATCGCGCCCGCAGTACGAGGCGCTCCGGCGGCCAGCGCACGGCGGCGTGACGTTGAACGCGACGGCGCTGGCCGGGTTCCACCCCGCCCTGCAGCGGCGCCTCCTGCGCCTGGCCTTGCAGGAGTGCCGGGGATCCCTGAAGGGCGTCACCGCGGCCCACGTCGAGGCCGTCCTCGCCCTGACGCGGGCGGGCATGAGCGGAAGGGCGGTGTCTTTCCCGGGCGGGACGGCTTCGCGGCAGTTCGACCAGCTGCTGGTCGCCGCAGGCGCGGGAGGCCCCGGGATCGAGCGGAGTTACGCGCTGCCGCTGCCGGGACGCTGCGTCGTCGAAGAAATCGGCCTGACGGTCACCGCGCGCCTGGACGCGGTGGAACGGGCAGGCCGCACCTACCCGGACAGCAGCGCCGGGGCAGTGCTCGACGCCGACCGGCTGCCCGCAAACCTCGTGGTGCGCGGGAGGCTGCCCGGAGACCGCTACGGAGGGCCGGGGCACCGGAAGGTGAAGAAGATGCTGATCGACCGGCGTGTTCCCCTCTCCGGGCGCTCCGGCCTCCCCGTGTTCGCGGCAGGCGACGCCGTCGTCTGGATCCCTGGCCTTCCCCCTGCCAGACCCTTCGCTCCCGGCGAGGACACCATCCGCTGCGTCATCCTCGAACTGACCCGCCGGTAAATCGTCAGCCGGCATGGAAACTATGGGAGGTCTTTTGCGTCTAAATAGATTGATGGCTCAGCACCTTGCGTCGGGCTTGGGTAGGCGGGGGGTCGAGAACCCCGAAATCCATTGCGGTTTATAGAGTTAGGTTAGCAATGTCATGCGACTCTGCTATAATGGGCAGTGCATTCCGCAGTCGATAGCGACATGGGAGGTCCGGTAATTTGAGCACCAACTTAAAAAATATCCTGGTCTGGCTGGCCGTGGTGGTCTCGCTGGTATTGCTCTGGCAGCTGTTCTACAGCGTCAGGGATGCCAACGTCGAGGAAAGGGACTTCACAGCCTTCTACCAGGAAATGACGGCCAAGAAGATCAAGACCGTCAAGATCATGGGCGAGGACCTGGAAGGCGAGGACACCAGCGGCAAGAAATTCAAAACAGTGGTGCCCGGCGACTCGGGCTTCGAGCTCGCCAAAGAGCTGCAGCAGAACGGCGTCAACGTGAAGCTCGAAAAATCCTCGAATTCCTCGCTGATGTACGTGTTCCTCTCCTCCTGGCTGCCGTTTATCCTGCTGATCGGATTCTGGATCTTCCTGATGCGCCAGATGCAGAGCGGAGGAAACAAGGCGCTTTCCTTCGGCAAGTCCAGGGCGCGCCTGATGTCGAGCCAGCAGAAGAAAGTGACTTTCAAGGATGTCGCGGGGGTCGAGGAAGCCAAGGAAGAGCTCACCGAGATCATCGAGTTTCTCAAGGAGCCCCAGAAGTTCCAGAAGCTCGGGGGCCGCATACCGAAGGGCGTCCTGCTGATGGGCCCCCCGGGCACCGGCAAGACGCTGTTGGCGCGGGCCATCGCGGGCGAGGCGAACGTGCCGTTTTTCTCCATCAGCGGGTCCGACTTCGTCGAGATGTTCGTGGGGGTCGGGGCCAGCCGCGTGCGCGACCTCTTCGAGCAGGGTAAGAAGAACGCCCCCTGCATCATCTTCATCGACGAGATCGACGCGGTCGGCCGCCATCGTGGTGCGGGCCTCGGCGGCGGGCACGACGAGCGCGAGCAGACCCTCAACCAGCTCCTGGTCGAGATGGACGGTTTCGAATCCAACGACGGCGTGATCCTGATCGCGGCCAGCAACCGGCCGGACGTGCTCGACCCGGCACTGCTGCGGCCCGGCCGTTTCGATCGCCAGGTGGTGGTCCCGCTCCCGGACATCCGGGGCCGCGAGGGCATACTCAAGGTCCACACGCGCAAGATTCCGCTGTCGGACGACGTTGACGTGTCGGTGATCGCGCGCGGCACGCCGGGCTTCTCCGGCGCGGCGCTGGCCAATCTGGTCAACGAGGCGGCGCTCAACGCGGCGCGCTACAGCCGCAAGCTCGTCCTGATGGCGGACTTCGAGGGGGCCAAGGACAAGGTGCTCATGGGCAAGGAGCGCAAGTCCATGGTCATCACCGAAGCCGACAAGAAGGTCACGGCGTACCACGAGGCGGGCCACGCCATGGTCGCCTTCATGGTGCCGGGAAGCGACCCGCTGCACAAGGTGACGATCATCCCGCGCGGCATGGCGCTCGGCTTGACCCAGCAACTGCCGGAAACCGACAAACACAACTACACCAAGGAGTTCGTCCAGGGACAAATCGCGATCCTGATGGGTGGCCGGTGCGCCGAGAAGATGTTTCTCAACACCGAGACGACCGGCGCCGCCAACGACATCGAAGTCGCTACCGAGCGCGCCCGCAAGATGGTCACGGAGTGGGGCATGAGCGCCATGGGGCCCCTCACTTTCGGCAAGAAAGAGGAGCAGATCTTCCTCGGGCGCGAGATATCCCAGCACCGCGACTACAGCGAGGACACCGCGATCCGCATCGATCACGAGGTCAAGCGCATCGTGGACGAGGGGTATAACCGCGCCTGGACGCTGCTCGAGGCCAACAACGACGGGCTCGTCCGGCTCGCGGAAGCGCTGCTCGAGTACGAAACGCTGGACGCCTGGGAAATCGAGGCCCTGATCAAGGGGCAGCCGCTGGTCAGAAAAACTGCGCCTACCGACGGCGACTCCGAAGGACGCGTCAAGGAAAAGACCCCGAGCCACACGCCGTTGCCGCAGCTGATCAATCCCAAGGGGAAACCTGCGCCGGCCTGAAAAAGACAGAAGCTGGGAGCCGGGAGCTTGCTCCCGGCGCACGGTTCCTATCCTCTGGTGCCCGAATGCCTCCCCCTGCGCCGCGACGGCACTTCCAGATGAAGGTGAGGGACAGGGTCCTCGAGCTCGGCTCCCGAACCCTGGTCATGGGCATCCTGAACGTCACGCCGGACTCCTTTTCCGACGCCGGACGCTACCTTGAACCGGAGAAGGCCATCCGGCGCGCCTGGGAGATAAAGGACGAGGGCGCCGACCTGCTCGACATCGGTGCGGAATCGACCCGGCCCGGGTCACGGGGGGTAAGCGCAGAGGAGGAGGCTCGAAGGCTCCTGCCCGTCCTCGATGCGCTCGCGGCGGATTACCCCCTCCCCATTTCGGTCGACACATCCAAGCCTCAGATCGCCCTTGCCGCCCTGCAGCGTGGCGTCTCGTTTATCAACGACGTGCGGGCCGCCCGGGACGAGCCGGAGCTGGCCGCCCACGTCGCACAGTTTGGGGCGGGCCTCGTCCTCATGAACATGCGTGGGGAGCCCCAGACCATGCAGACTATTCCACACAGCCCTGACATTCTGGCGGAATTGGAGTTATGGGCCGAGGAAGCGGTTGCGTGCGCGAGAAACTGTAGTGTATCCTCGGAAAAGATCATCCTCGATCCGGGGATCGGTTTCGGCAAGTCCGTCGCGCAGAACCTGGAGATCCTCCGTAACCTGGATCGCCTGGCAGCCACCGGTTTTCCCCTCATGGTGGGGACCTCGCGAAAATCCTTTATCGGAGCCCTCTTGAAAAACCCGGCGGCCGACCGGATCTGGGGAACCGCAGCGACGGTGGCCGCCGCGGTATTGTGTGGGGCCCACATCGTCCGGGTGCACGACGTGGCGTCGATGCGGGATGTCGCCCTTGTTGCGGATGCGTTGACAGCCGGGGGAAACAGCGAGTGAATGGAGTCCTGGCAACGACCGACACATTCCTGTTCGCGGCGGGATTTTTGGCCTGGGTGGGAACGTGGCAGCAGTACATCCGGGACGCCATCGACATCGCACTGGTCGCTTACATCCTGTACCGCTTCCTGCTGCTCGTCCGGGGTACGCGCGGGGCGCAGATGACGATCGGGATGGTGGTTCTGCTCGGGTTTTACTACGCGACCCGCTTCTACCGCCTCACCACGGTGCAGTGGCTGCTGAACAACCTCCTGACCTACGTCGTCTTCGGCATCATCGTGCTGTACCAGAGCGAGATCCGCCGCGGGCTCGCCGGCCTTGGGATGACGTCGTTTTTCGGCCGTCATCGCAAGGCGGACAAGAAATCCGGTTTCGAGGAAATCATCCTGGCCGCCACGACGCTGGCGTCGAAGAAGATCGGGGCGCTCGTCGTGGTCGAACGGGACATCGGGCTGCGCAACTACGCCGAGAGCGGGATCGCGCTCGACGCGGTCTTGACCTACGACCTCCTGGTGACCATCTTCAGCCCGAACACCCCGCTGCACGACGGCGCCGTGATCGTGCAGCAGAACCGCATCATCGCGGCGGGCTGCTTCCTGCCGCTGACGCTGGACCCGCACCTCAGCAAGGAATTGGGCACCCGGCACCGCGCCGCCATCGGGATCACGGAGGAGACTGACGCGGTGGCCGTCATCGTGTCGGAAGAGACGGGCATCATCTCCGCCGCCATCGGCGGCAACATCACCCGCAACCTGGACGGCACCGGATTGCGCAGCATCCTGCGCAGCGCCATGGAGAACCGCACGGCGCGCATCCCCGAATCGCTGGGAGAACGCCAGGAAGTCGTATGAGGGACTGGATCCGAAGGCTGTTTCTGGAGAACTGGAGCCTGAAGGTCGCCGCCCTCGCCATATCGTGTTTCCTCTGGTTCGTCGTGCGGGGCGACTCGGGCTCCGAGCGGGTCATCACGGTGCCGCTGGAGGTTCGCATCCCGAGGAACATGGAAATCACTAACGAGCGCCCCAGCACGGTCGACGTCACGATACGGGGACCGGCCGGGAACATCATGTGGTTCGGCCAGTCGGTTCCGGTCTGCAGCGTCGACCTGCAGGACGTCGAGGAGGGGGAACACACGATCCCGCTCGCGGTGCGCAACCTGCAGATGCCGCGCGGGCTCGAGGTGATCGCCATCCGGCCGACCCGCGTGCGGCTGGTGCTGGAGCGGACAACCTCGAAGGAGGTCCCGGTGCTGGCGCAGCTGGGCGAACCGGACCCGGAACTGGACGTCTACGGCGTTTCGCTCAACCCGTCCCGGGTCGTGATCACGGGGCCGCGCAGCCACATCCAGGGCGTGCACGACGTCCCGACCGAGCGCATCACCCTGGCCGGGCAGCGCGACTCCGTCCGGAGTTTCGTGAACCTCAACATCCGTGACATGGCGATCCACACCACCCCGGCCGGCCCGATCGAGGTCGCGGTTGAGCTGGGTCCCCACCGCACGCTTCGGACCGTTTCGCGAATCCCGGTGCTCGTCGACGACTCGTCGGTCGCGGTCTTGCCCTCACACGTCTCGGTGAGCGTCCTGGCCCCCCCGTCGCTCGGGTCCGCATTGCAGCCGGACGACTTCGTCGCCACCGTCAGCGCGGCCGCCCTGGAACCGTCCAAACGGCTCACCCGGGTGAAGCCGACGGTGAGGTTGAAGGAACCGCGCGACCCGGCTGTCGTAGTAAAGAATGTGCCCGAAGTGACCCTCCGCCGGGGAACAAAGCCCCGCTGACCGATGGGACGTGAGAACGGCCGGGTGAACCGCCGTCGCCGCCGGGTTTGATATGGAACGGACCAGCCTCAGCCAGCGCCTGTACGAAATTGCCCGCCGGTTCGACGACCGCACCCGCGCCGCGGGCGGCGTTCGCGGTCTGTTCACGGAGGGCGTGACGCGCGACGCCCTCCGCGACCTGGTCGAACGGGATCCGCGCGAGACCTACCGGTTCTTCACCCGGGGCATCGATTTTCAGGCGTTCCAGCACCTCCCCTGGTACCGCCGCTACCCGCTCGGCGCCTGGAGAGTCTTCATCGCAGCCGCCTACAAGCTCAGCCCGGCCCGCAGGGTTGCGTTCGCCGTCGCGATCGTCGCGTTCCTGATCGGCTGGATCCAATTCGTGTCCGCCGAGGGAGGCACCGGTTTCGGGTGGTGCTTTCTCGCCGTCTTTCTCCTGTTCGTTCTGCTGATGATGGAGCTGCGCGACAAGCTGAACCTCAAGGGGGACCTCGAAATCGCCCGCGAAATCCAGTTCGGGCTCGTTCCTTCCGGCGTCTTCGAGCGGCAGGGCATCACCATCCATTCGCGCATGCGGCCGGCCAACACCGTCGGAGGCGACTACTACGACATCATCGAACTCCCCGACGACACCGTCGTCTTCGTCGTGGGAGACGTGGCGGGAAAAGGGATGCCCGCGGCGCTGCTCATGGCGATGCTCCAGGGGAGCATACGAACTTTGATATCCGCGGGCTTTCGCGGTGCCGACGTCATGCGCAAGCTGAACGAGTATCTCTGTGTCAATATCCCCGTCAACCGCCTCGTCACCCTGTTCTACGGCGAACTCGTTCCCGCTACCGGGGAATTCCGCTATGTCAACGCCGGCCACAACGCCCCCTGCCTCATCCACGGCGGCGGGTGCGACCGCCTCGATTCCACCGCGACCGTCCTGGGACTCTTCCCGGCGCTGGAATTCGATATGCAGGGTGCGGCGCTGCACCCCGGCGACCGCCTCGTGCTCTTCACCGACGGCCTGACGGAGGCGTTCAACCCCGCCGAGGAAGAATACGGTGAGGCCAGGCTCAAGGCGTTCCTGCAATCGCACAAGGATCTGGCGCCGGGCCTGCTCGTCGATCAGCTGATCTCGGACGCGATCGCCTTTTGTGGCGCCGCGCGGCCGGGCGACGACATTACCGTCATGGCCATAAGCCGCCTGCAAGGGTAAGGGCAGGGACAAGCAAAAACAACAACCTGTCACGGAAGACACGGGAGAATTCGTCCGAGATCGGCGAAACGAATTGCGCGCAGTTCATGAAGATTCTCCATCTCCGGTTGGCGCTGAGGCGCCGGGGATTTCGGCCGTCGAACGTATGGGAACAGCGGCGCCGAGACGCCGCACTCCATATTTTTCGGGGTTTTTCCGGCGACCGGTGATAAAAAAGCCGGGAAAAGGAGCGACGGCCATGAACAGCAGGGGGAGGATTCTGGCGGCGTTGTCCCACCGCCCGCCCGACCGGGTACCGATCGACTTCGGCAGCACGGCCGTCACAGGCATGCACGTCAGCTGCGTGGCCGCGCTGCGGGACCACTACGGCCTGGAGAAGCGCCTGGTCAAGGCGCACGAGCCGTACCAGATGCTCGGCCTGATCGAGGACGACCTCAAGGAAGCGCTCCGCCTCGACGTCGACGGCGTCTCCGCCCCGAAGACGATGTTCGGATTCCCCAACCGGGACTGGAAGCCGTGGCGCATGCCGGATGGCCTGGAAATCATGGTCTCCGGGGACTTCCGCGTGACGACCGCGGACAACGGCGACATCCTGATCTACCCGGAGGGAGACCTGGGCGTCCCCCCCAGCGGTCGCATGCCGCGCGATGGGTACTTCTTCGACACCATCATCCGCCAGGAACCGATCGACGACGAGCGGCTCAACCCCGAGGACAATCTCGAGGAGTTCAAGCCGATGCCGGAGCAGGAGGTGCGGGAGCTAGCCGCCGCCGTGCGCGACTGCGCCGCCGGGGGCCGCGCCGTGATGGTGAACACGGGCGGGACCGCATTCGGGGACATCGCGCTGGTCCCGGCGCCTTTCCTGAAGCACCCCCGCGGCATACGCGACATCACCGAGTGGTACATCTCCACCCGCACGCGCCGCGACCTGATCCACCGTATCTTCTCGTACCAGAGCGAGGTGGCGCTCGACAACCTGAAGCGCTTCAACGACGCGGCGGGGGACGCGGTCGATGCGATCTTCCTCTGCGGCACCGATTTCGGCACCCAGACGTCGACGTTCTGCTCGGTGGCCACCTTCAACGACCTGTACCTTCCCTACTACAGGAAGTTGAACGACTGGGTCCACGCAAACACGAAATGGAAGACGTTCAAGCACTCGTGCGGGTCCGTCGAACGCTTTCTCCCCTCGTTTATCGAAGCCGGCTTCGACATCCTCAACCCGGTGCAGTGTTCGGCCGCCGGGATGGACCCCGATCACCTTAAGAACGACTTCGGCGACCGGCTCGTCTTCTGGGGCGGCGGGATCGATACGCAGCGTGTGCTGCCGTTCGGGACGCCCGGGGAAGTGCGCCGGCAGGTGCTGGACCGCTGCCGCATCTTCTCGCGCGGCGGCGGTTTCGTGTTCAACTCGATCCACAACGTGCAGGCGCAGACCCCCGTCGAAAACATCGTCGCCATGATCGACGCCGTCCACGAATTCAACGGCGACGCCAACTGGAGGCCCGGTTCATGAAAGCGCTGGTTCTACGGGAGTACAACCGCTTCACCTACGAAGACGTCCCCGTGCCCGACCCCGGCCCCGAAGAGGTGCTGGTCCGGGTTAAGGCATGCGGCATCTGCGGGAGCGACGTCCACGGCATGGACGGGAGTACCGGCAGGCGCATCCCTCCCCTGATCATGGGGCACGAGGCGTCGGGGCTCGTGGCCGGGCTCGGCCCGGGCGTCGACCGGTGGGCGGTCGGAGACGGCGTGACCTTCGACTCGACGATTTACTGCGGGCGATGCGATTTCTGCAGGAGGGGCCTGATCAACCTGTGCGACAACCGGCGCGTCCTCGGGGTATCCTGCGGCGATTACCGGCAGAACGGCGCCTTCGCGGAGTACGTCGTCGTGCCGCAGAGGATCCTCTACCGGATCCCTGCAGGCGTGTCGTTCGTCCGGGCCGCCACGATCGAAGCTATCTCGATCGCGTTTCACGCGGTCGGGAGGGTGCCGGTGACGCTCAACGACACGGCGGTGGTGGTGGGAGCCGGCATGATCGGGCTTCTCATCGTGCAGTCGTTGCGGGTCGCGGGCTGCGGCAGGATCGTCGCGGTCGACCTCGACTCCTCCAGGCTCGATCTCGCCCGCAAGCTCGGAGCGGACGCGGTCCTCGACCCCTCGACGTGCGACGTCCGGCAGGAGGTGCGCGCCTTGACCGGGGGCAAGGGAGCCGACCTCGCGTTCGAAGCCGTCGGGCTCGGCGCGACCCTCCAGGTGGCCATCGCGTCGCTCCGGAAGGGCGGGGCGCTCAGCTTGGTGGGCAACGTCGTGCCGACGGTCGAGTTCCCCCTGCAGGAGGTGGTCACCCGGCAAATCTCACTGCACGGCTCCTGCGCTTCGTGCGGAGAGTACCCCGCGTGCCTGGACATGCTCGCCCGGGGTGCGCTCGACATCGACAGCCTGATCAGCGCGACGGCCCCGCTGGCCGAGGGCGCGGCATGGTTCGACAGGCTGTACCGGCGCGAACCCGGCCTCATGAAAATCATCCTCGAGCCGTAGCACCGTCTTGGGCCGCGGCGGCCCGCCGCTGCCCAGGGATTCCTCTCATCGGGGCGGGGTCGGGCCGACCCCGCCCACCATGCGGAGAGCGCGAACAATGGGGAATGGTCTTTTCGATCTGACTGGAAAAACGGCGATTGTCACGGGCACGAGCCGGGGGCTCGGCCAGTACTTCGGCCGCGCGCTCGCCAGGGCCGGCGCGGACCTGGTCATCACGGCACGCGACGCCGCGTCGCTCGAGCCGTTCCGGGCGGAGATCGAGACGCTCGGCAGGAGAGTGGTGCCGCTGGCGCTTGACGTGCGCGACTACGACAGCATCCAGCGCATGGTCGAGTCGGCCGTACGGGCGTACGGGAAGATCGACATCCTGGTCAACAACGCCGGCTGCAACGTGCGTAAGCCCGCCGTCGACATCACCTGGGACGACTGGAACCTGGTGCTGAACACGAACCTGCGCGGCACTTTTTTCGTCGCCCAGGCCGTGGCGCGGGTCATGATACCGCGCCGCTACGGGCGGATCGTCAACATCGGTTCAGTCACGAGCGTCTTCGGCTACGCGGGGCTGGGCCCGTACACGGCGAGCCGCGGCGGCGTCAAGCAGCTGACCATGAGCCTGGCAGACGATTGGGGCGTCCACGGCATCACCGTCAACTGCCTGGCGCCCGGCTGGTTCAAGACGGCGCAGAACGCGGTGATGTACGAAAACGAGGAGTGGGTCAGCTATCTGACCGATCGCATCCCGCTGAAGCGCCCCGGCAAGCCGAGCGACCTGGAGGGAGCCGTGGTGTTCCTGGCGTCCGACGCCAGCGAGTACATCACCGGCCAGACGCTGCTCGTCGACGGCGGCATCACTACCGGCTCCACCCGGGCGCTGCCGAAGAAGTAATCGAACCCGATATGGAGTGCGGCGGCTCGACGCCGCTTTGGGAGCGGCGCCTGGGCGCCGCACTCCACAAACACGGTGCAGGGCGCGGTCCTGAGGCGATCGACGCCGCTCCCGTCGGATCCAGGAGGGCTATGAAACACTATCTCCGGTACGCAGTCTTGGTGGCGGCCCTGCTCGGCACGGTTTCGTGCGGACGGCAGGGGCCGGTTTACGACCTGGTCATCGTCAACGGCCGCGTCGTCGACGGCTCCGGGTCGGCCGCGATCGACGCGGACGTCGCCGTGACGGGCGACACGATCGCCAGGGTCGGGCGGCTAGACCCGGCCGACCGCGACAGGGCCCGCAAGGTCATCGACGCCCAAGGGCTGACGGTGACGCCCGGGTTCATCGACATCCACACCCACTCCGACTACCCGCTCGTGGCCGACGGCACCGCCCAGAGCGCGATCCGCCAGGGAGTCACCACCGACATCCTGGGCGAATCGGATTCCGCCGGCCCCATCCAGGGGAAGGTCAGGAGGTCCGCGCCCTACGGCATCGAGGTCGACTGGCGCACGCTGGGCGAATACTTCCGGCGGCTCGAGAACCAGGGCGTGTCCGTGAACGTCGGTTCGTTCGTGGGCGCCACCCAGGTGAGGCGTTGCGTGCTGGGGGAGGAGAGCAGGGAGCCGACCCCCGCCGAAATGGCAGAGATGAAACGCCTGGTCGCGGAGGCCATGCAGGACGGGGCCCTTGGCTTGTCTTGCGCCCTGCTCGTGCCGCCGAACACCTACCACACGACACCCCAGCTGATCGAGCTGGCATCGGCCGTGAAACCGTTCGGGGGCCTGTTTCTCATCCACATCCGGACCGAGGGCGAAGGCATCGACACGGCCGTCAGGGAGGCGCTCGAGGTCGGCGAAAAGGCCCAGGTTCCGGTTGAGATTCTCCACCTCAAAATCGCCGACCGCCGGCTTTGGGGCAAGATGAAGGAGGTGTGCGACCTGATCGAGAACGCCCGCAGCCGCGGGATCCAGGCCTCCGCCGACCAGTACCCGTACATCGCCGGCCAGAACAACCTGGTGGCGCTCGTGCCCCCGTGGGCAATGGAGGGGGGACGCGACCGCATGTTACGCCGGTTGAAAGACCCGGCCGACCGCCGCCGGATCGAGAAGGACCTGTACGCGGGCATCCCCGGCTGGTACAACCACTACCTCGCGATGAGCGGCTGGGAAGGGTGCCTGGTAGCCTCGGTGAAAACGGCGGCCAACAAGCCGTATGAAGGCAAGTCGGTGGCGGAAATCGCGAAGATGTCGGGTAAGAAACCGGCCGACGCCGTCTTCGACCTGCTCTTCGACGAGGGCGGTTCCGTCCCGGCCGTCTACTTCCTGATGAGCGAGGAAGACGTGCGCTACGCGATGAAGGTGCCGTGGGTCTCGGTCGGCTCCGACGGCTCGGCCGTCCGCCCCGACGGGCCGCTCGGCAGCGGCAAGCCGCACCCGCGCTGGTACGGGACTTTCCCTCGCGTGCTCGGCCGGTATGTGCGCGAGGAGCGCGTGCTGACGCTCGAGGAGGCGGTGCGCAAAATGACCTCGCTCAACGCCGAGAAGCTCGGCATCGCGGACCGCGGCCTGCTGCGGGACGGGAAAAAGGCCGACATCGCAGTGTTCGACGCCGCCCGCGTCATCGACCGGGCGACTTTCGAGAACCCGCACCAATACCCGGCGGGCATCGAGTACGTGGTCGTCAACGGCGTCCCGGTTCTGGAGAAAGGGGAGCACTTGGGCGTCAAACCGGGGAAGATTTTGAGGAGGAAGAGGCAGTCCAGCGATTGACGCTTCGGCAAGTGGGTCGCTTGAGCGGACGCTGTGCGGCGCATCACATGCGCCGCCACCGAGCCGGGGTCAAGCGTCCGGGAAGCCCACTCGTCATCGCATCGATACGGCGCGGGCGTAGTGGTCGATGACCTCCAGGACACGGTGCCGCACGAGGTCCTCGGGGTGGTTGCGCAGGGCGCCCTGGCGCACTGCCGTGTACTGCGCGGGCATGAACTGGCTCAGCAGGGTCAGCGGCGCGGGACTGTCGGCGAGGTTGCGCAGGAGCACGCCCAGCGCGCGCTGCACCTCGGGATGGGGCCAGTAGTAGCGGGACCGGTCGCTGTAGCTGTATTTCCGGGCGAAGGCGAGCTCCGCTTCCCCGCCGGCGTAGTAGCTGCGCCAGTGTGCCGGGTCCTGCACCATTACCGCCTCGAGAGTCTGCCTCACCCCGGACAGCGGCCGCTTCCCCCGGCCCAGCCACTCCCGCTCCATTTCGGCGAGGGCGAACACCGCCTCCCGGAAGGCGAACGTAAGCCACGGTCCGACCTTCAGGATGGCGAAGTGATCCTCGACCATCTGTTTCAGACCCTCCGGCTTCTGGTAGTCGGTCGAGTGCGCCTCGAACACCAGATGCCAGTCTTGCGCGATGTAGTGCGAGAGCGGGCGGGCCTTCCCGCGGTCGTAGTCGAATATGGTGCTGTCGCCAAACTCGACCCCGGGTTGCACCACGACCCCGATCGTCCGCTCCCAGGCCTCGTCAAGTCCGCGGGCGCGAAAAGCGTCGTGGGCAAGCTCGAGGGTGTGGCAGACATCTTCCGCACGGGTGACCGAGGGGGGCTCCCCGGCGATCTGCTCGCCGCCGGGCTTGGGCACTTCGGTCCCGATGATGTACAGGGGCTTGGGAGAGCCCCCCGGGAGAGCCGCATGGGCGGCCTCGGCGGCGGTACACAACTCGGCGGCCCTCGCCATCACGATCTCGTCCGGGAGTGGCGAGGCCCCGTCCCCGGGATCGTCCGCGCAGCGCATGCTGGTGTCGAGGTGGATCTTGACGTAGCCGGCGCGCACGCACGCGTCGACCAGCGCACAGGCCTTGGGCAGGGCCGACGTTCGCCGTTTCCTTCTGCCAGACGTGGGGGCCGAGATGGTCGCCCCCGAGTATCACACGCGCCGGGGGCAAACCGACCCCTTCGGCGAGTTCCCGGACGAACTGGGCGAACTGGGCCGGGGTCATCCCGATGTAGCCGCCGAACTGGTTGACCTGGTTGGAGGTCGACTCTATGCAGACGATCGTGTCGTCGGCCTTGGCCTGCTGCATGCCAGCTTCGAGCACGTGACGGTTGGCGGAGCAAAGCGAGTAGATCCCGACCGGATCGCCCGCTTTGTTCGACCTAACCGCTTCCAGGAGAAGTTCGGTGACTGTGCCGCGACGCGACGACAACCCTCGCATACTTTTCATAACGCCACGCTCCGAACGTGAGCCGTAGAACTCACCTCACCAGGCAGGCGCGCTTTACCGGGCGCGCTTGTCGCTGAAGACGATCTCGCCGAAGCGCTCGGGCCTGTGATAGTCCCGCCCGGTGGGGGACCAGGCCAGGCCGGCGCGCTCGGGGAGCTTCTCCACGCGGTACATGTTCATGCGCCAGCGGTCGCCGGGCTTCGGCGGGATGTTCGGGGCGGTCACGACATCTTCGAGCGGCAGCGCCATCTCGCACGTCCATTCCTTGTCGCCCGGTTTGCCGTCGACGGTCCCGTCGACCTGGATCGCCCACTGCAGCTTCTCGCTGTTCCAGCTCTCGTAGTGCAGCGGGACGCGGATGTCGAGCAGGTAGATGTCGATCATGGTGTCGAGCGGGTTGACCTCGAGCTCGATGTAGTTGCGCTTGGCCGGGTCTGCCTGGACGAAGACCTCGACGACTTCCTCCGTCCAGAGGTGCTCGTCTCTCTTCTTGAAGGTCGCCCAGATGTTGTCGTCGACGAACCTGGAGGCGAAGTAGATGAACTTGTCGTCGTAGAGGACCTTCGCTTCGGACTTGAGCGGGCTGGGCGCACCGTCGCGGTTGTTGACGAGCGGGCCGAGCAGGGGCGTCTTGGCCCATGCCGGGTCGTCGAGCTTGCCGTCGACGACGATCGGGATGTCGGTGCGCAACACCTCGTAGACGGGGATCGGCGGCAATTCCACCGCGGGTTGGGGCTGTTGGGGTTGCTGCGGCTGCTGTGCCGCGGCCACGAGGCGACCGCGAGGGCGATTCCCAAGAGGGACAGACGGCTACGTGCTTTCATATACGCTCCCGGCCGGAAGGGCGGTTTGGGGTGGACAGGACCATCCCCGTTCGTCTTAAACGGCCCGCGGTGATCGGCGGACGGCGCCGTGCCGGCGTGCCGCCCTGCTGCCGGAGGGGGGACAGGATCACCGCGGGCCGCACTGCAACCGTGCGCGGCCGGCTCAGCCGGGCCGGCGGGGCATTGCCCGCAGGCCAGTTCGCGGCGAAAAACCGGCGGCAGTACTCGCGGTCACGAAACGCCTCCGTCCCCCCGGGGCGCGTGGTGGAGAAACCGCCGGCGAGGTTGCCATAGGCCACGCAGGTTTCGAGGCTCGCGCCCCTGATGTACTGGTGGAGGAAACCGGCGTCGAAGCTGTCGCCGGCCCCGACGGGATCGATGGCGTCGACCTTGAACGGCGGGAGCGTGATCCGCTCGGCGCCGCGCCGCGCGGTCGCCCCGAGCCTCCCGAGCTTCACGGCCAGCACCGGCACGAGCCGCGCGACTTTTTCGATCGCTTCCTCCAGGTCCTCGATCCCGGCGAACTTTTTGACCTCGCGCTCGTTCGGGAGGAGGATGTCGACGTCCCGCAGGACCTCGCCGGGGTCGATGTCCCAGCGGTCATCCGGGTCGTCGTTGGTGTCCAGCGAGGTGGTCAGGCCCGCTTCTTTCATCCGGCGGAACAGCTCCGGGATGCGGGGGCGCAGCGCGCGGTGCAGGAAATACGACGACAGGTGGAAGTGCCTAGCCGAGGCCAGATACTCCAGGTCGAGGTCCTCGAAACACATCTCCAGCATGGTGCCGGGGTAGGTCAGGATGTTCCGGTACGCGGGCCTGGGGAAGGATGACGGTCAAGCCGGTGCTGGTCGGCCCGCTCACGCGCCGCACCCGCGAGACATCCACTCCTCCGGCCGCGAGCCGTTCGAGCGCCCCATCGCCCAGCGCGTCGACGCCGATGCGAGAGATGAAACCCACACGGCTGCCGATGACCGACAGGTTGTGGGCAAAGATCGCCGACGAGCTGCCCAGCGTCAGGGCGAGGCCGTCGGCCAGCAGCTCGCGCTCGGGCTCGAGCACCTCGGGCAGCCCGTAGAGGATCAGATCGAGATTCAACTCGCCGACTACGGTAAGGTCCAGGTCCGGCATCGGGCGCCCCCTACTGGTTGAGTATCACGACACGGCTGAGATTGCGCGGGTGGTCCGGGTCGAGCCCTTTCTTCAGCCCGGTGTATTGGCCCATGAGCTGCCCCGCGAAGGCGTAGGCGGGAACGCGGGCGAATTCGGGGATGTCCATCTTCAGCTCGTAGAGCACGTCGGCCGCCCGGCGCACCCGGTCGTCGGCCTCGTTGACCACCACGAGGGTGGTGGCGCCGAGTTCCTTCATCTCCTCGAGCACCTCGCGCTCCGCGTTGTAGCCGGTCTCGGAGATCAGGAAGGTCAGCAGCATGCCGGGGCCCACGACCGATTTCGGACCATGCCTGAATTCGAGCGCGTGGTAGGCCTGCGCCGAGGAACAAGACATCTCCTTCACCTTGAGGTGACCTTCCGAAGCGAGCCCGAAAAGCGGCCCCTGGGCGAGAAACACGTAATCGGAAAACTTGGAGGCCGCGACCAGCTGGGCGATGCCGGGATGCATCGTCTCCAGGACGCGCTGGGCGGCAAGCGGCATGCGGTCGAGCGCCTCCCGATACGCCGTGTTGCCGGTGGCCCAGGCGCCCAGGGCCTGTATCCCCAGCAACATCGAGGTGAACGAGCGTGTCATCACCGTGCTCTTCTCGTCGGCAGGCAGCAGGAACAGCGTCGAGGTCGCCATCGCGTCCAGGGGCTGCCCCTTGGCGCAACTGACGGCCAGGGTGCGGATGCCGCGCTTCGACTCGAGATACTCCGCCGCCCGGAGGACTTCGGATGTCGATCCCGAACGGGAGATCAATACCGGCTGGCAAGGCCTCGACAGGAGGAGGTCGGGGAACAGCAGAATCTCCGACGCCGGGACGGCCCGGGCCGGCAGGCCCGTCAGGTGCGTCCAGCTGGCCGCCGCAGCCATGGCGACGTAATGGCTCGAACCGCAACCGATGAACAGCCATTCGCCGCGAGGGGGGAACTGCTCGCAGATTTTCTCGAGCGCACGCTCCGCCTGGAGGCTGGCGAGTGACTCAGCCCAACAGCGAGGCTGCGACAGTATTTCACCCAGGGTGTCGTTCCCCGGAGCCGGTTTGGAAAAATTCATGAGTCAGTTCCTCTCGGTGTTTTGGCCGTGCGGCAGCCCCCCCTTCGTTCCATGGGCGCCCGCCAGGCGGCGATCATACCTGTGTCACCTCGATCCCCGCTTCCTTGAGGGCGCGGAGATCGGTCTTCGAGACGCGGTTGTCGGTAATCGTGTGATGCACCGCCGACGGGGGCGCGATCTGCGAAAGGCTGCGCCGCCCGAACTTGCTGGAATCGCACACCACCACCGTCCGACGCGCGATCTCGATCATAACCCTGTTGACCTTCGCTTCGAGCAGGTTCGGGGTCGTCAGGCCGAACCGCACGTCGAACCCGTCCACCCCGAGAAACAGAAAATCGGCGCTCAGGCGCCGCAGGGTGTCCTCCGCCAGCGGGCCTACCAGCGAAAACGACTTCTCGCGGAGGATGCCCCCCGTCAGGATCACCTCTATGGACGTCCCGGCAAGCTCCGCCGCTATGTTCACGGCGTTCGTAATCACCGTCAGGTGCCGGAACTTGCGCAGCGCCCTCGCCACCGCCGTCGCCGTCGTGCCCGAATCCAGGATCACGGACTCGCCTTCTTCCACGAACCCTGCAGCCGCCTCGGCGATGCGCTGCTTCTCCACCCGGTGCAGCTTCTCCTTCTCCCGGAGGCTCGGATCGAGCAACGCCCCAACCTGCAACGGCAGCGCACCTCCGTGCGTGCGGTGCACCAGCCCCTGACTGTGCAGGATTTCCAGATCGCTCCGGATCGTGACGTGCGACGTGTCGAACCGCTTCGCGAGGTCCTTCACGACGACGCGGCCTTCACGGTTGATCAGCTCAAGTATGGCCCTGCGACGCTCCTCGTTCAGCATGGGTTCACCGGTGGAAAGTTGTGACGCAATCCCCTCCCCCCAGATGCTTTTTTTCTTCTTCTCTTTACTACCATTACTTTCGTTTGTCAAAGTACTTTTTCGAACCCGACAAGCCTCCAGGCGAGACCGCCGGCGGTCACGGGGTAAAGCGCAGCACGCGCAGGCCGGATTCGCCGTCGGCCAGGAACACCAGGGTGGTGCCATCGGGTTGGTTTTCGGCGGCGACCCCGAGGGAGGTCCCGGGGGTGGGGTGGCGCAGGACGACTTCCGGGTGGAGCGGGTCCGAGGCGTCGAGTACCGCCAGGCCGGCCTTCCAGTTGGCGACGAAGATGTAGGGTCCTGCCCAGGCTACCCCGTGGGCCCAGCCGCCGGTTTCCGGGTGTGGCGGGTCGGCCGGGTTGAGCCCGAGGCCGTTGTGGGCGACGCGCCGCGGGCGGCCTCGCGCGTCGACGGAGATGACCGATACGCCGGCATGTCCTTCGGCGACGGCGACGAGGTTGCGGCCCTCGCCGCCAAAGGCGACCGAAATGCACGTGGCGGCGGTGGGGACGGTCCCGGCATCGACCGGTCGCGCCGGGTCGCGCACGTCGACGACGCGCAAGCCGTTGTTCCAGTCCGCCAGGTAGACGTAGTCGGCGCGCAGCTTGACGTCGTGGGCCCACCCGGGGGACGGAAGCCCGGCGAGTTCGGAGAGGCGGTCATGGCCGATCCTGGCGACGACGAGGCCGTGGAGGCCATAGGCGACAAACGCCAGGTCCCCGCGGGCGACGACGGCGTTGGCAATGTCACCGTTGGCGAGCCGCGCGCGCACCTCCCCCTGCTCGGACACGAGGACGAGCCCCTCGAAGCGCGAGGCCAGCAGCGGCTGGTTTCCGTGGGGCGCCAGCGATATCACATCCGTGACCGGTGCGTGCACCACGGGGGACGTCCAGCCCCGGCGGCGGTCGAAAACGGCGTAGCCCCCCTGCCGGTCTGCGACAAAAACCCGTTCGCGCTCGACCAGCACGTCGTGCGCCCACCCCCGGGTGTCGCAGACGGCCAGCTCCCTGAGCGAGGGGGCGGACGGGCGGGAGCAACCGGACGGGAGGGCGACGGCGCAGAGGATCAGAATCAGTAAGACGGGAGGCTTCATCGCACAGACTCTACACTCGTCGCACACTTTCCGCACCTGCGCGGATTTGGCCACCATGGCCAACGGCTGATTTCAACTCGGAGCGGGCCGAGGCGCCGCACTTCATATTCTCCCTTCGGGCCATGCCGATTCACTCTCCGTGGCCAACGGCTGATTTCGACCCGGAGCGGCGCCGAGGCGCCGAGGATTTCGGGCCGGGGACGTAAGTCAAGCGCCGCACTCCACAGGTTGTCCGGGGCATGTTGCATCTGCTATTCTCCACGGGCCATGGCGATTCGGAAATTGAAATCCTTCGAAGACATGCTGCGGATTCGGGCCGACATGCGGGGCCAGGGGAGAAAGTTCGTCTTCACCAACGGCTGCTTCGATATTCTGCACCTGGGCCACATCCGCTACCTGAACCTCGCCCGTGACCTCGGCGACTGTCTCGCCGTGGCGATCAACTCGGACAGGTCGGTACGGGAGATCAAGGGGGAGAACCGCCCCGTGATCCCGGAACTCGAGAGGGCGGAGCTGCTGGCCGCGCTGGCCTGCGTCGATTTCGTGCTGATTTTTGACGAGCCGACCCCCCAGTCCATGATCGACAGCCTCCTTCCGGACGTGCTGGTCAAGGGTGCGGATTGGGGCCCGAACGAAATAGTCGGCCGGGAGACGGTGGAGCGCGCTGGCGGCACGGTCCGCAGCATCCCGGTGGTCGAGGGGTGTTCGACGAGCGACATCATCCGTGCGGTGCTCGACCGTTTCTCCGGGTGACGCCAAGGCGCCGGCCGGCGCGCGGAGGCGGCATGTCCGGTGCCCGGGGCGTGCTAGAATGAGAGATTTGGCAAACCCCGGGTAGACTGTGATCCATCTCAAAAAGAGATTCGAGGCAGCGCTGGCGAGCGACGCGTTCCGGCAGATCGCGTCGCGGCTGGGGGAATCGTGCCGGGTTCTCACCGTGTCGGGCCCGACCGGGGGCGCCCGGGCGCTGGTGATTGCGCATGCCATCCTTACGGAGAACCGCACGACCGCCGTTTTGGTCTCCAGCGGGCCGGACGCGCAGAATCTTGTCCAGGAGCTGAACTTTCTTCTCGAGCTCCTGAGTCCCGCCCCGCCGCGTGTCGTACACCTGCCGGGGCTCGAGGTCGACCCTTACCGCGGCCTCTCGCCGCACCCCGAAATCGCCGCGGCGCGGGCGCACGCGCTGTGGCAGGTACTGCAGGACGGACCGACCGTGGTGGTAGCATCCGTGCGCGCCGCGGCAGTCCGGATGCACAGCCCGCAGCGTTTCCTGGCCAACTGCCTCGAGCTGAAGACGGGGGACGACTACTCCCCCGAGCTCGCCCGCGAGTTCCTGCGCGAGGCCGGGTACGTGGAAGACGACCCTGTCACCGAGCCGGGCGAATTCTCCGTCCGCGGCGGCATCCTCGACGTCTTCACGCCGCACCTCGACAACCCGGTGCGGCTCGAGTTTTTCGGCGATCGGCTCGAATCGCTGCGGGCCTTCGACGTGGAGAGCCAGCGCTCGGTCGCCGCGGCCAACGCGATTCAGATCATCCCGATGCGCGAGCAGGCCGCCGGCCCCGGGATCCTGAAACGCTGGGCGGAGGCGGTTCCCGGGCAATGGGGCGAACCGTTCATGCCCCATTTGCGCGAAGAGCTGGCGCTGGCGCATCAGGGCGAGCCCTTCCCCGGGTTCGAGTTCCTGCTTCCCGCGGTCGACCCGCTGGACCACACGCTGTTCGACTATCTCAAGGGCTGTCGCGTGATCGTCTGCGACCTGGAGGTGCTGGATGCCGGACTGCGCAAACATCACACGGAGCTGTACGAACGCTACGTCGACCGCATCGAGGCGCACAAGCCCGTGCTGGCCCCGGACCGCATCTACGTCGGCGCGGACGAATTCCAGGCGGATCTGCAGCGCGCGCCGCGCCTCCACGTCGACGAGCTCAGCGTCGAACACGACGGCGAGAGGCCGATCTACGTGGCGTCGCAGACGACGCGGAAATACCACGGCAACATCCGCGACCTGATCTCCGACCTGGCGAAGTTCCGCGACGCGGGCGAAGAGCTCGTCTTCCTGTTCTCGAATCTCGGGCGCGCGGAACGCGTCGGCGACATCCTGCGCGAATACGACATCCCGGCCCAGCTTGTCCGCGGCGACGAGCCGCCCACGGGCGTTCCGGACGGGCACGCGATCCTGCTCGGGGTCGGTTTCATGCACGCCGGCTTCCACCTGCCGGCGGCCAACCTGCGGGTCCTTTCGGGGCAGGAGGTCTTCGACGAAGCCGAGGCGGTCGGGACACGGCGTCACAAGGCGGCGCAACGCAACGTGTTCCTCTCCGATTTCAGGGACCTGAAGCCGGGCGACTACGTCGTGCACATCGACCACGGCATCGGCCAATTCCACGGGCTGCGGAATATCGGCCTCCAGGATGGTTCCAAGGAGTTCGTGCTGCTGACCTATCAGGACGACGCCCGGCTGTACGTCCCGGTGGAGCGCCTCGACCTCATCCAGAAGTACAGCAACATGGGCGGTTCGCGCCCGACGCTCGACCGGCTGGGCGGCACGAGCTGGGAAAGGACCAAGACGCGCATAAAGAAGTCGATGCGCGACATGGCGGGCGAGCTGCTCAAGCTCTACGCCCAGCGACAGTTGGTCCCCGGGTTCGGCTTTTCACCGGACAGCGCCTGGCAGCAGGAGTTCGAGGACGCGTTCGAGTTCGACCTCACGACGGACCAGGTCGACGCGGTTTCGCGCCGTCAAGCTCGACATGGAGGCGCCGCGCCCGATGGACCGGCTGCTGTGCGGGGACGTCGGGTACGGCAAGACGGAGGTGGCGATGCGGGCCGCTTTCAAGGCCGTGATCGACGGCAAGCAGGTGGCGGTCCTGGCCCCGACAACCGTGCTGGCCTTCCAGCACTGCAACACCTTCCGGCAGCGTTTTACGGCCTTCCCGGTGCGCATCCAGCTGCTTTCGCGCTTCCGCAACCCCAGGGAACAAAAACAGGTCATCGGCGAACTCGAGGCCGGCCAGCTCGACATCGTCATCGGCACCCACAGGCTCCTTTCGAAGGACGTCCAGTTCAAGGACCTCGGGCTGGTGATCGTGGACGAAGAGCAGCGCTTCGGCGTCACGCACAAGGAGCGGCTCAAGGCCCTGAAGACGCGCGTGGACGTCCTGACCCTGACCGCCACCCCGATCCCGCGCACGTTGAATATGGCGCTCCTTGGCTTGCGGGACATGTCCACGATCGAGACTCCCCCGAAGAACCGTCTCGCCATCCAGACCTCGGTGGTCAAATACAGCGGCGATGTCATCCGCTCGGCCATCGAGCTCGAGCTGGCCCGCAACGGCCAGGTCTATTTCGTGCACAACCGCGTGGAGACGATCCACTCGGTCGCCGCCATGGTGCAGCAGCTCGTGCCGCGGGCGCGCATCGGGGTGGCCCACGGCCAGATGTCCGAACGGGACCTCGAACAGGTCATGCTCCGGTTCGTCCAGGACGAGCTCGACGTGCTCGTCGCGACCACCATCATCGAAAACGGCCTCGATATCCCGCGGGTGAACACGATCGTGATTAATCGCGCCGACCTGTACGGGCTGTCCCAGCTCTACCAGCTCCGGGGACGTGTCGGCCGCAGTGACCGGCGGGCATACGCCTACCTCCTGGTACCCTCCGACGAAGTCCTGTCGGAGGTGGCGCGCAAACGTCTTGCGGCGATACGGGAATTCAGCGATCTCGGGACGGGATTCCGGGTGGCCGCGCTCGACCTCGAAATCCGCGGCGCGGGGAACCTGCTGGGCGGCGAGCAGCACGGCCACGTGGACGCGGTCGGGTTCGACCTCTACTGCCAGCTGCTCGAACACACCGTCGAAGAGCTGCGGGGCGAGAAGCCCGAGGAGGAGATCTCGACCAGCATCAACCTCAACCTCGACATCCGGATCCCGGAAGGATACGTCCCCGATTCGGGCCAGCGCCTGCGGATGTACAAACGGATTTCGTCGGCCGCGGATCCCTCCGAGCTCGATGCGCTCCGCCAGGAGATGGTCGACCGCTTCGGCCAGTACCCGGAGCCCGTCGAGAACCTGTTCCGATACGCCCGTCTCCGGCTGGAGAGCCGCGCGCTGCAGATCCAGGGCATCGAGCGGAACCGCAACCAAGTCCATTTCCGCTTCGCCGACCAGTCCCGGGTCAGTGCCCAGAAGCTCCTGAACCTCATCTCGCGCAATAAAGGAGCGACGTTTTCGCCCCAGGGGCTCCTCACCCTGGAGGTGGCGGACCCCACCCCCGCCCCCCTCTTCGAATCCATTCACCGGGTCCTCAGCCAGATCCGCGCTTGATCGAACGAGAGCGCGGGATCGCCCCCACCCCACGGACCCGCCGCGGGTCAGCAAGGGCCACCGATTGGGGCAAACCCCTGGCCGCTGCGATTCAGACAGTGCGCAGGCGACTCAAAGACGCACATCGCTGCGGACGCGGACGCAACGGCTGGCAAAGCTCCGGAGCAGGCGCCGGGTCGGCGGACACGGCGCGCACCGGAGCAAAGCGCGGTAGTCCGGCCTGGCACGAGACGTTTGCCGCCAGCCCACCCCAGGAGAACCAAGTCCAGAGCGCCCCGTCGAGCTTTGCACACGGCGTCAACGGATCATAGAGGATCTGCGCGGGCTTTCTGCAAGAACTTGCAGGAAGGCTACAACGAGAATCCGCGTAGGAAGTTTGCAGGATCCGGTCGCTGAATCGCAGCCGTGGCCTGAGCACGCGGAGTGATCGACAAGACTGTTGTGTTATTATAATGATTGGCGATTTTCAAGTCGGCACCAGGGGAGGCCGATATCCGTTTAACCAGAGGCTGGGCAGCAACAACCTGCACTCGCGTTCCTGGTGTACGCAGGCACGGGGTGTGGTACGGGCGAGAGACTGCTCAGCCTGCTGCGCGGCGATAAGCCCCGCACCATAGCGGTCCGGGTGGGAGGCAGCGTCTACAGCAGCGCGGAGCTCGACCGCTTCTTCGATAACCGGCTCAGCGAGTTCCGCGATCCCGCCGAGGCCGACAAGGTCAAGTCGAATCTCCTCGAGACTTTTATCGAGGAAAGACTCCTGCTGGAGAGGGCGCGGCAGCTGAAGATCGAGCCCAATCAGGCGGCGGTCAGGGAAATGCTGGAAAAAATCGCCGAGTCCTCCCGACGAGCGCGCAGCCTCGCAGACCGAACCCGGACGCGACGCCGAACTCGAGCGGAGCGTCTCGGAGAATCTCAGGATCCAGCTGTATCTGCACGACCACCTGCTCAGGGACGTGGCGGTTACCGAACCGGAGGGCGAGGCCTACTACAAGGAGCATCTCGCCGACTACGTGCGCAACGACATCGTGCGGCTCCGGGAGATCCTGGTGGACGACCCGGCGCAGGCCCAGAAAATCCAGACGCTGCTCGCGGCCAAGCGCTACAAGAACTTCGGCGAGTTGGCGCGCATCTACTCGAAGGCGAATAGCGCCGCCGAAGGAGGCGACCTCGGGACGTTCCAGCGGGGCGACCTGCCCGAGGAGTTCGAGAAAGTCGTCTTTTCTCTTCCTCCGGGAACCGCAAGCAAGATCGTCCGTACCAAGTACGGCTATCATCTGTTCCTGGTGGATGAGAAGATCCTGGCCCACCAGTTGAAGTTCTGGGAAGTCCGGGACGAGATCAACGAGAGGTTGCTCGGCGAACGTGAACGCGAGATCATTAGGAAAGAGCTCGATTCGCTGGCGAAGCAGTTCACCATCGAGATTCACCGGGATCAACTTGGCTTTAAATACATCGGAGCCCGATTCTCTTCCCGATAGGAACCGACATCGATGAACAATGTGCTTTCTACCATCCCCCTTCTCCTGCTCTTGAGCGGAGATGCCGCGGCGAAGATCGTCGACCGCATCGTCGCCCAGGTCAACGACGACATCATCACGCTTTCCGATATGAACCGGGAGATGGCGGACATCCGCCAGGACTTGGCCACCAAGTTCACCGGCACCCAGCTGGAAGACGAAACCAAGAAGGCCGAAAAGGAAGTCCTGGACCAGCTGATCCGCCAGAAGCTGCTGCTGCAGAAGGCAAACGAGCTCGGTTTCGGCTCCAACATCGACGTTCAGGTGTCCGCCACCATCGAGCGGATACGCAAAGAGAACAACATCAAGGACATGACGGATTTTGAGCGCGCCCTCGCCCAGCAGGGGATGACCCTGCCCCTGTTCCGCGACAAGATCAAGAAGCAGATCATCACCAACAGTCTCATCAGCGAATTCGTGGGGTCGAGGATCACCCTGCTCAGCCAGGAACTCGAGAAATACTACCAGGAGCACATCAAGGAGTTCTCGAGCGCCGAAGAGGTGACGCTGAGCGAAATACTGATCCCGACTGCCGGGGACCCGGCCGAGGCGGCAGCCAAAGCCGACGAGATCGTCAAGAGGCTGGGCCAGGGAGAAGCTTTCGCCACCCTGGCAAACCAGTACTCCAAGGGCCCGACCGCCGGCAAAGGCGGCAGCATCGGAACCTATCTCACGGCGAAACTGAACCCGGAGATCGCCGCGGCCATCGCCCCCGTCAAAGAAGGCGACATCACCCCCGTCATCAAGGGAGCCGACACACTCGCGATCTACCGGGTCGACAGCCGCAAACCCACCCGGGCCCGGCCACTGGACGAGGTGCGCGACGAAATCCGCTCCCGCATTTACGAGAAGAAGTTCAATCCCGAGTTCGAGCGGTTCATCTCCCAGCTGAAAGAAGACGCCTACATTCAGATTTTTGCCGATAAGTAGGGCTAGGAAGAGCGAGACCCTTGAGTCTTGCTGTCGCGGGGTTTAAAATGGGAGGGTGTTTGCCAAGCTCGGTCTCGGATTGGTATCACATCACTCCAGAGATCCCTGGCATCGCGGGAAGGGACCGCGAATAACTCTTTTGCGATGTAACCCCAACTCGAGACCCGAGCTTGGATCACGGGAAATTACGCTTTGTATTAATGCACTTCCCATGCCACTGGGCCCACACACACGCCTCTATTGACTAAACGCTGATTTAAAACAGCTTACCCATACACTGCCGGGCTTGCCGCCAAGAACGCGAGTCCAAAACGAACAATTTTTTGGATCTTCCTCATGGGATTTTTTGGAGTTCGGTCCCTTGGTTGGCCGTTTTTAAACCCGACCGCGTACTCCAATCCGGAAACCGGCCTGTAGGAGCGTGCTCAGAGTATCTCGTCCAGGTGGGTGGTCAGGAGGTGGGCGAGCTCAAACAGGCGACAGAACCCGTTCCGCACTTTCAGCATAGGATCCGCGGCGTGGTCTTCTTCTTCGAAGCGGGCGGCGATCTGGTCCACTTGGCCGCGGAGGTCGGGATCCGACAGGACGGCGAGGAGCTGGGCCATTTCGACGGTGCGGTAAAGGGCATTGACCAGTTGCGGCCACGGGGCTGCCGATGCGCCGGCGCCCGCGGCGAAGCGCTGATCGATGTGGCGAATCGCCGCGGCGAGCGAGCCGTCCTGGTCGAGTGCCATGGTCGTCAGACTGAGCAGGGGGAAGGTGGCGCGCATGGCCGACGCGGAGCGGGTGACCTGATCCGGGCCTTGCGTTGCGGTACGGACCCGGTCGTCGATTCCCCGGATAAGAGCCTCCGCATCCATATTCCCGACCGTGAACTGGTGGGCGAGGGTGTTAGCGTGGTTGTAGAGGGTGAACGTGGCGTTAACCAGCCGGTCGTCGAAGGACTGCGCCCGCTCGCTCGCCTCGACGAAGTACCCGATGCGCTGCTCGATGAGGACCCGGTACTTGCGTTCGTGGTCCAGTATCAGGGTGAGCGCGCCGATCACCTCCGCGGCATGATAGGCGCCGACGACGATCTGTTCCTCGACGCTCCCCTCGTGCTCCGCGTATTGTTCGAGGTACTGGCGCCAGAGGTGCATCAGGTGCGCGCCCGATTTTCCCTGCCCCGGCGGAAAGACCATGGGTGGATTATCCCTGCAAGACGCCCCTGTCTCAACTGCTATAATCTATCCCAATGTTCAGGATTCGCACCGTCGAGATCCACCCCCCGCTGATCCTCGCGCCGGTAGCCGGCCACACGGATACGCTCTTCCGCCAGGCCGTCAAGGGGCTTGGCGGGTGCGGGCTGGTGGTGTCGGAGCTCGTCAGTACGGAAGGGATGACCCGCAACCATGAGCACACCCGACACCTGACCCGCTTCGAGGAGTCCGAACATCCCGTGTCCATCCAGATCTTCGGCTCCGATCCCGCCCGGATGGCGGAATCGGCGCGAATGGTCGAGGGTATGGGGGCGGACATCGTGGACATCAATCTCGGGTGCCCGGTCAAGAAAGTGGTCAAGCAGGGAGGAGGGAGCAATCTGCTCCGGGACCTTCCGCTGCTGGAGTCGATCTTCAAGGCCGTGCGCGCGGCGGCGACGATCCCGCTGACGGTCAAGATCCGGATCGGCTGGGATCGGACCAGCATCAACGCGGTGGAGGTCCTGAAGGTGGCCGAGGCGTGCGGCGTGGAGGCCATTGCTGTTCACGGGCGCGCGCGGTGCGACCTGTTCTCGGGACAGGCCGACTGGTCGGTGATCGCGCGGGTCAAGGAACAGGCGAAGATACCGGTCATGGGCAATGGCGACGTCTTTTCGCCGGCCGACGCGGAGCGGATGTTCCGCCAGACCGGTGTCGATGGGGTGATGATGGGGCGCGGCGTCCTGGCGAATCCCTGGCTGATCCGCCAGTGCCACGACCATCTCGCAGGGAACACGGTCACCGCGGTGACGCAGGCTGAGAAGGGACGCTTCATACTGGACTTCCTGCGCCGGGTCGAGCGCGAGTTGCCGCAACCGGTTGCGCTCGGCAAGATGAAGAAGATGGGGGGATACCTTACCAAGGGCATCGCCGGAGGCGCGCAGCTGCGCGACCGGATCCACACCGCCCGCAGCGCCGGCGAACTTCTTGCCGCGCTCGAACAGCACTTCGCCATGGATTCAGAAGCGGAACTCACCCCGACCCGGCAGGCAGGGTCGACAGGCTTCTGATCCGCGTCCAAAAAAACGTCAGGTGTTTAGTCGAGGCCGGTGGCGCGGCGGCGCCAGCCGAAGATCGCGGCGATGCCGATGCTGACGAGGTAGAGGACGACCATGGGGGCCGCCCAGATCACGAGGTTGAAGGCGTCGCCCGTGGGAGAGAGCATCGCGGCGGCGGCGACGATGATTACGATGGCGTAAGGGAACTTCGTCCAGAGGAACTTCGCGGAAACCAACCCGAACAGGGAAAGAAACGCCACGACCACAGGCATCTCGAAGACGAGCCCGAACCCGAGGATCATCGTGTTGGTAAGGTCGAGATATTCGTCGATCTTGATCACGGGCATGAAGTCTTCGCCTATCTTCAGGAGGAAACCGTAGGCCTGCGGCAGGACGATGTAGTAGCAGAAGGCTCCACCCCCGACAAACAGCAGGACCGATGAGACCAGGAACGGGACGATGTACCGCTTCTCCTTCCTGTAGAGGCCCGGGGCGATGAATTTCCAGACCTCATAGAGGGTAAACGGGATCGTCAGAAAGATTCCCGCGAGGAACGCGACCTTGATGTAGAGCGTGAACGGGTCGGTGGGGTTTGTGTAGGCGAGCTTGGTCCCGGCGGGAAGGGCCGTGGCCATCGGCGCCGCAAGAAACCGGTAGATTTCCTTGCAGAAATAAAACGAAGCGACGAATCCAAGCCCGATATAGGAGGCAATCCGGACGAGGCGTTTGCGCAGCTCGTCCAGGTGCTCTAGGAAGGACATCTTGCCGGATTCTTCTTCCGGCTCAGGCGATCCGGCCACCTCCTCCAGCTCTGTGGTCGTACTGGTCATTGAATCTCGTGAGTGCCAACGGAGGCATCCTTGAGAGTATCCGAAAGAGTATCCGAGGTATCCTTAAGGACTTCGGACATGGCCTCTTTTTCCTTCTCCAGGCGCACTTCTTCTTCCCAGGTTTGTTTCAGTTCGTTGGACGCCTTTTTGAATTCGGCGAGGCCCTTTCCCAGCGATTTTCCCAGTTCGGGGAGCTTGCGCGGACCGAACACTATAAGAGCGAGCACAAAAATGACTATGATTTCCTGCATTCCCAAGGAGCCCATACGCCCTACCTCTTCCTGGCTGATCCCCTGCAAACCAAAGCGAATATATCAAAGTCTAAATTAGGGTGTATGGGAAGTCAAGCAAGGCTGCCTTGGAACCCGGTCGCGGGATTCGCTTGGCCGCCGCTGCCGCCGCTTGTGTGCTGATTTGCCGCATGTTATACTCCCATAGCTTTAATGAAATCTCGGATGGAGCCAACTCCTTATGAAACATCGTTTTGCGCTGATGGTAGCCCTGGTCGTCCTGATGTCCTCCCTGGTGGGCGGCTTCATGGGCGGCAGCGCCGCTGCCGTTTCCGAATCAGCCGCGTCCCAGTCGACGCCGAACCAGTTCTTGAGCGATTTCACCGAAGCGCTCGACATCATCCAGAACAACCACGTCGACAAGGTAGGGCCGGACAAGCTGGTGTACAGCGCAATCAAGGGGATGCTGCGAGCGCTCGACCCGCACTCAAGTTTCTTCGAGCCGAAGGAGTTCTCCCGTCTGACGGAAGAGCAGCACAGCAAGTATTACGGGCTGGGCATCCGGGTGAGGCCCCTGCTCCGTGACCGCGGCCGTGTCGTGATCGTGGAACCTCCCGCCCTGGGCTCGCCGGCAGAACGGCGGGGACTTCGCGCCGGGGACGTCATCACCAAGATCGAAGGGGAATCGATCGACGACTGGACGTCCGACGAGGTGGTCAACCATCTGCGCGGCCCGCGCGGCACGACCGTAAACATCACCGTCGAGCGGCCCGGCATCCGCGATCCGCTGCAGCTGAAGGTAGAGCGTGACGAAATCCCGCTGATAACCGTCCCCTACGCCTTCGAGGTGAAGCCGGGCATAGGCTACATCAAGCTGGACCGCTTCTCCGAATCTACCGCCGACGAACTGGGGAAGAAACTCAAGGACCTGGATGCACCGCACCTTTCCGGACTTATCCTGGATCTGCGGGACAACCCCGGCGGCCTGTTGAACCAGGCCATCGAGGTCGCCGACTACTTCGTACCCCGCGGCAACATGATCGTCTCCACCAAGGGGCGGACCGAGGGCTCGGCGCGGCCCTACAAGGCACGGAGCCTCGAGAAGGTCCGCATCCCGCTGGTCGTTCTGATCAACCGGCACAGCGCGAGCGCCTCGGAGATCGTAGCGGGGGCGCTGCAGGATCACGACTGCGCTCTGATCGTCGGGGAGACCAGTTTCGGTAAGGGCCTGGTACAGTCGGTCTACCGGCTGGAGAACGAAACAGGGATGGCGCTGACGACCGCCAAGTACTACACCCCGAGCGGCCGCCTCATCCAGCGCGACTACTCCGGGTCGAGCTTCGAGTACTACTACATGAACGGCGGCAACGCCGTCGCGGCCGGAAAAGACCGCGAGACCAAATACACCGACAGCGGGCGCAAGGTGCTTGGCGGCGGGGGCATTTCGCCCGACGTCGTGACCCCGATGCGAGAACTCAACCGGTTCGAAGCCCTCCTGACATCCAAGGATATCTTTTTCGAATATGCCAGGAGGCTGACGTCCGGCCAGGTGCCGGCCGCGAGCAGCATCCAGGTTCCGGTCAAGAGCGACGAGGTGAACACGCCGCAGAGGACTTCGAAGGCGGCGTCCCGGTTCGAGATCAACGATGCGATCATGGAGGACTTCACGCAGTTTCTCCGGTCCAAACGCATCGATTTCAAAGTCGAGGATATCCAGAACAACGTCGATTACATCAAACGGCGTATCAAGCAGGAAGTCTTCACGTCGTCCTTCGGGCTCCAGGAGGGTTTCAAGATAGCGATCCAGGGGGACACGCAGGTGATGAAGGCCCTCGAGGTCATGCCCGAGGCCAAGTCCCTGATGACAACCGGCCGGGTCACGCCGTCCGCGCAAAATCCTGATGTGAAGTAGCTTAATCGTACTGCAGATATGAAACGGTCCTGGCCCGTTTTCACCCTTGTAGTGCTGTGTGCAGTTCTGTGGGGCAACTCCGCCTACGGCCAGGGAGAGGCCACGGCCGTCGCCGCCGCCGTCACGAATGCCATGGGGCGTGACACCGAACCGCGCGCCCCCGCTTCTTCCCCCTATATCCCCGACACCCCCGACGTGCCGACTGCGATGCTCGAACTCATGCGCAGCGCCCAGCAGAAGTACGTCGAAGGGTCGAACCTCATCCGGCTCGGCGAATCGGCGAAGGCGCGGGCCGCTTTCAACAGTGCCGTCGATCTCCTGCTGCAGGGCGAGTGGGATATCAACGCCAACCCCGCGCTCAACCGCTTCTTCCAGGACTTGATCAGGCGCATCCAGGAGGATGAGTCGCGCTACATCACCATCCCGGAATCAGCCGAGGAAAAACCCGAGGACGCGGTGGTCGACGAACTCGACCAGCTCGACCTGATCCCGCTGAAGGTCGACCCGTCGCTCCAGGACTTCGTGGAAGAAGACCTGAAGAACACCCGGTACGACATCCCGGTGATCCTTAACGACAAAGTATTTAAATCGCTTGACTTCTGGCTTACACGCGGGCGCAGGTTCTTCAACGACGGCCTGGTGCGCTCCGGCCGGTACCGGGAAATGATTCATCGGATCTTCCGCGAGGAATCTATCCCGCTCGATGTGATGTACCTGGCCCAAGTCGAGAGCCTCTTCAAAACGAACGCCTTGTCGCGGGCGCAGGCGAAGGGGATCTGGCAATTCGGGAAGTGGACCGCCATCCGCTACGGCCTTAAGGTAAACGCCTATATCGACGAGCGCTCCGACCCCGAGAAATCGACCCGCGCGGCCGCGCGCTACCTGAACGATCTCTACGCCATGTTCAAGGACTGGAACCTCGTCCTTGCGGCCTACAACTGGGGGGAAGGCAAGGTCCAGAAGCTCATCGACCGGAGCGGGATCAATGATTTCTGGGACCTGATGGACTTGCGGCGCAATTTCCCCCAGGAGACGAAAAACCACGTACCGATGATCATGGCCAGCGTCATACTCGCGCACAACCCTGCCAAGTACGGTTTCCCCGTCGAGCTTGATGAACCTCTCGAATACGACGTGATCCCGGTGTCCCGGTCCATCGACCTTCGTGCCGCCGCGAAGATCCTGAACACGAGCCTCGATCACCTGAAGCAGTTGAATCCGGCGTTGCGAGGGCTCACAACCCCGGCCGACTACCCCGATTTTGCCCTGAAAGTCCCCGCCGGAACCACACCGGACGCGTCAAACCAGATCGCGGCCCTCCCTCCGGTGAAGCTCAGGCCTCCCGCGGAGTACTCCACCGCAAAACACCGCGTGCGGCCCGGAGAGACTCTGGGGCGGATCGCTGCGCGCTACCGCGTTTCCGTTGCGGAACTGCAGCGACTCAACAACATCCGCGCGGCCAAATCGCTGCGGGTGGGCACCTACCTCACGGTGCCCCAGACCGCGCGACGCACCAGTCTCGCCTCAAAGCGCATCGGGACAAGGATTAAGAGTTCACCGATCCGCAGCACCAGGATCTCCCCCGCCAAGTCGCCCCGCTCCACAACCCTCAGACCGACGCCTCCCGCGGCAACAAACCTGAGCCGTGCCGGCGCAAAAAGCGTCAAAGTACCTGGTGGCGCAAAAAAGACGCGCGAGGCGACCGTGAAATCACCCCCACCGCGAAAAAGCGCGGGGCGCGCCGCGTCCCGTTGATTCATCAGGGGATTCCCAAAAGGGCAACCGCTCCCCCCGGCTGGGGGCGATTTTTATCTCATGTCTGCAGAACTTTCCAGCCGGGAGACTCGTATTAACTTGCGGGCAAAGGACGATCTGTACTACGTCCGCGCAAAAGGTCTGTAAATGAATGCAACGGTTACCGAACTCCGGCTCATAACCCTGGAAGGGAGCAAAGCGGCGACGCCCTCGAAGCCCAGGAGCCACGCGGCGGCCTGGGAAGCGCTAGTGATCGCGGCAGACTCCATCTGGTCGCACAAGCTCCGCTCCGTCCTCACGCTCCTCGGCATCATCATCGGGGTGGCGTCGGTCGTCACGGTCGGGGGGGCCATCGAGGGGCTGGGATCCTACGTCAAGGACAGGCTGGTGACGGTTTTCGGCAGCAATACCTTCATCGTCGCCCGGGTCGCGCGCATGAACATCTCCTACGAGGAGTGGGAAAAGCTGAACAAACGCAACAAGCGCATCTACTCGGACGACCTGCGCGCGATCCAGGAGCGCTGCGACGGCTGCGAGGCGGTTTCTCCCATGCTCCGCAACCAGGACGACGTGAAGATCGGGAACCGCACTTTCTACGACGCGAACGTGATCGGGGTCAACACCGACCTGCCCAAAATCCAGCAGCTCAAAATCGCGTCGGGCCGTTTCCTGAGCAATTTCGAGGTAGAGCACGCCCGGCCGTATGCCGTTATCGGGGCGGATCTGCAGGAAGAGCTCTTCGGCGCCGCGGAGCCGATCGGCAAGGACATCAAGGTCGGTGGCGACGTTTACACCGTCCTCGGCATCGAAGAGCGCAACGGCAGCTTTTTCGGCCGCTCGATGGACACGAACGTCTACATCCCCTACACCGCCTTCCTGAAGAAGTATGGCGCGCGGCGCTCCATCGAGGTTCGGGTCAAAGCCCCCTCGGCCGAGTCGCTGGTACCGTCGCAGGACGAGGTGCGGGTCATCATGAGATCGCGCCACAAGCTGCGGCCGAACCAGGAGGACGACTTCGATATCCTGGCCAGCGATGCGATCCAGGAGTCCGTCAGCCAGTTTACCGGCGCCATCGCCGCCGTGGTCACTCCCATAACCCTGATATCGTTGGTCGTCGGGGGCATCGTCATCATGAACATCATGCTGGTGACCGTGACCGAAAGGACCACGGAAGTGGGGATGCGCAAGGCGGTGGGGGCGCGCCGGCGCGACATCATGATGCAGTTCCTGATCGAGTCGGCCCTGCTGGCCTCGCTTGGCGGAGTCATCGGGCTGCTGCTGGCCTACGGGTTGGGGATCGTGATACGCAACACCACACCGGTCCCCATGACCATCACGTTCGGCTATATCGTCCTGGCGCTCGTAACCTCGGGCGGCATCGGCATCATTTCCGGCATCTACCCCGCCCACAAGGCGGCGAAGCTCGACCCCATCGTCGCGCTTTCCAGGGACTGATATGCGGCTCGCTTCGAGTCACCGCGAAAACCTGGCCATGGCCATGCAGACCATCATGGCCCACAAGTTCCGGTCGTTTCTCACGGTGCTTGGCATCATCATCGGGGTCCTGACGGTCATCGTGATCGCGTCGATCCTGACCGGCATGCGACAGAACATCATCACGTTCGTCGAGGAGTTCGGCACCAACAACATCTTCGCCTTCCACCTCGGGATGGGGCCCAATTTCGGCCGGCGTCCACGCGAGGAGTGGTTGCGCAAGCCGCTTAGCGTCGAAGACGCCATCGCCCTGCGCGAACAGTGCCCGTCCGTGCAGGACACGACGTGGGAAGGGATGCCGTGGCAGTCGCGTGTGAAGATCCAGTATCAGAGCAACGTCCTGCGGCAGTTTAATTTCAACGGCGTCCCGGCAAACTACGCGGGCGTGACCAACATCAAGATCGCCGAGGGTCGCTTTTTCACCGACCTGGAAGATCTGCACCGGATGAACGTGGCCGTGATCGGTCCGGACGCGCGCCAGGCCCTGTTTCCCATCGTCGACCCGATCGGCAAACAGGTGCTCATCAACGGGCACCCCTTCACCGTCGTCGGGACGACCGAAAAGAGCAAGGGCGGATTCATGGGGGAAGGGAACGAGCGGGACAGCCAGGTCCTGATACCCTACCAGTCCTTCCACAAGATGATGCCGTGGGAAGACAAGCACTTCGTCATGATCCAGGCCAGGGCCGGCATGCTCAAGCAGGCCCTGGACGAGTCGGAGGGGCTGCTCCGGCGCCGCCGCGGGGTGAAGCCGAACGAGGCAAGCAATTTCGACCTGAGCACCGCCGACCGGTTCATCCAGCAGTTTGACGCCATAACGGCCCAGGTCGGCCTGATCGCGATCGCGATCTCCTCGATCGGCCTGCTAGTCGGCGGCATCGGGGTGATGAACATCATGCTGGTGTCGGTCACCGAGCGCACGCGCGAAATCGGGGTGCGCAAGGCCATCGGCGCGACCCGCCGCGACATCGTGCTCCAGTTCCTGTTCGAGGCGATGACTCTAACGGGGGTGGGCGGCGTCTGCGGGGTCGTGCTGGCCGTCGCGACGAGCTATATCGTGATGGCGCTTGTCCCATCGCTCCCCGCGTCCATCCCGGCGTGGGCCGTCATAACCGGGTTCAGCGTATCGGTTGCCATCGGGCTGATCTTCGGGGTCTGGCCCGCGCGGAAGGCTGCCCACCTCGATCCCATCGAGGCCCTGCGCTACGAATAGGAAATTGGATTAGCCACTTCGATCCGCCGACCGATGAACCCACGGTGAGCATGCCCCGCACAACCCGGAACCCGGCCCCCACCCCCTACCTCGCCGGCGCCGCCGCGATTGTCGCCTACGCCACCCTGATGTACGGCTGGGGACGGCTCGGCTGGCAGCATCTCGGGCTGGCGGCTCTCCTGTGGACCTGCCTGACCTCGCTGCCGGGGCCGCGGCGCTTCGTGCGGGACTGGTGGCCCATGATCGTCTTCTGGCTGAGCTACGACCTGATGCGGGTCTACTCGCCCCACATGTTTCCGCGGGTCGCGGTCGCAGAGCCCTTTCGCTGGGAATCGACGCTGTTCCTCTCACCGGACGGCGTGATCTGGCCGTACTACTTCGCCCGATGGTCGGCGAGTCACCGGGGACAGCTCCTGGCGGGGCTCCTCGAGCCGTACCTCAACCTTGTCTACCTCTCGCAGGTGTTCGCGGTGCCGCTGCTGATGCTCGGCATCTGGGCGCGGCAGCGCGAACTGCTCTTCAATAGGCTAGTCTGGGGATTCACGGCGCTGCACGCCATGGCGCTCTGCATCTACGTCGCCTACCCTGCGGCACCGCCGTGGTGGGTTTACGAGAACGGGTTCGTCCAGCCTTCGGCCACTCACTCAACCCCTATGGGATTCGACAGCAGCTCGGTGCTGGCCGGACTGTTCCACCTCAACCCGAACCGCTTCGCCGCGATACCGTCGGTTCATGGCGCCTACCCTCTGCTCCTCACCCTCGTGCTGGCCCTGCACGATGCCGCGGGGCGCTGGATAGTGCTCGCCGCCGCCTACACCGCAAGCATGTGGTTCGCCTGCGTCTACCTGAATCAGCACTACATCATCGACCTGCTTCTCGGTGCCGCGCTGATCCCCGTGGCCCTGATCGCAGCAAGCCGCTGCCGCGGCCGCCGCTGACCGGTTATCGCCCGGCACGGCGCGAGCCTTCTCCGACGCCGTGTTCGCGGGCACGGATCAGGGCGAGGATCTCGTCGCAGCCCTTGAGCCGGGCGAAGAACAGCGCGTAGCGCCGCCCGCCGGCAAGCGGCAGGCCGGGTGCGCGGCGGCTCGGCGCCGCAACGGTTTGAAACGGCAACACCGCCATCCGGCATGGCGCCGAGGCGCCGCACTCCACGTTATGTCGCGCGGACGCCCGCCTCGGTCAGGTATTCCCGCATCACCTTGGCGTAGTGCGGGAAGGCGACTTCGGGCTCCTCGATCTCCGGGTGCCACGCCTTCTCCCACTCGAAGCAGTAATAGCCACGGTAGCCCTGGGTCGCGAGCAGCCTCACGGTCTCGCGCACCGGGACCCGACCGGTGCCCAACAGCACATAGCGCAGGTTGTCTTCCGTGCCGGTGGAATCCTTCAGGTGGGTGTGCCGGATGTACGGTTTGAGTATCTTCAGGGTGTCGGCGGGTTGCTCGTGCCCTGCGACGAACGTGTGGTGAGCGTCCCACAGCAGCCCGACCTCAGGCATGGCTACGGCCTTGAGCATCTGCTCGAGGGTTCGTGCATCCGTGAAGTCGCCGTGGGATTCGATGATCACCTGGACGCCGGCCCCCCTGGCATGGCGCCCGAGCTCGATCAGTCCGGCGACGACCCGGTCCATTACGGCCTGCTTTGGCTCCGTCGGCGGCAGCTTGTCGCCGAAGACCCGCACGTAGGGGGCCTTGAGCCCGTGGGCCAGGTCGATGAAGCGTTTCCCCTCGTCGAGCTGGGCCGCACGCACGGACGGCTCAGACTCGTGCATTCGGGCCGACGCGCCCAAGTCGGAGACGCGCAAGCCGGTTGCGGCCAGATCCTGAAGCGCGGCCTTGATCTGCCCCGCGTTGAACTGAGGCACCTTGGTCAGATCCATCTCGCCTTTGATCCCGCGCAGTTCGATGGCGGCGTAGCCCCACTCCGCGGCGTGGTCGAGGATCGTCTTCCACTCCCATTTCGGGCACCCCAAGGTGGAGAAAGCGATAGGAAACCGCGGCGTCCTGGGCGCCGCCCTGACGATGGCCGGCGCGGCCGCGAGACAACCGAGCGCTTTCACTGCTTCCCTACGGGTAATCTTCATCGCAACCTCCTATTTTTCCACCGTGTGGCTGAGCTTCAGTCCCTGGGTGGTGACGTAATACTTCGCCAGCATGTTCGGCCGTTCCCACGCCGGAATCGAAGCGGGATCCTTCAGGTAGCGCAGGAACTTGGCCGTCACCTGGGCGAAATGGGCTTCGTGACCGACGCGGTATTTGTCCGGAATCCCGATGTGCAGTTCCTTCCCGGCGTCCCGCACGGTGACACCGGCGCACTCCTCTCGCAGTGCCTCGATCTTCCTGCTCGCAGCCTTCAGAATCGCGGTTTTCTGCGAGGGGTCATTCGGAATCACGTAGAGCTCGGGGCGGAACTTCTCCTCCTTGCCCTGGCGGATTTCGACGCGTGCGCGGGACCCCTTGAACCAGGCGAAGTGCGTGTCGCCGGATCCCGCCGCAGCCTCGTAGTTCCACAGCACGTTGAGTTTCACGTGGACGCCGCGCAGCGCGTAGGAAACCATGGTATTGCAGAAGTACTGCAATCCGCCGTCTTTCACCTCGGGGCGGAGGAACTCCGGGAAATCGGCTTCCCCGGTCACCTTCTGGAATTCCGCCCGGGTGAGGACCGTGGGCCAGCGCCGAGCTGCCTGGACGGCGATGTCCTTGCGGTAATCCATTGCCTTTTCGGGGAAGAGGATCCATTGAACGAGGTCGACGAGGTGCGTGCCAACGTCGGGGAGACCCTCACCCTGCTGCCGCACGTCGAAGAACCAGGCAGGCCTGCGGTTGGGCAGGCCCGCGACCATCTTGAGCAGGTAGTGCACGCTCTCCATGAACACGGCCGGATCCTCCACGGTCCCGGGCAGCTGGGTGCCGTACACCTCCCTGTCGTTGACCAGCTCGCGCTGGAGCATGGTGGTAATCTCATAGCGCTCCGTCATGATGTCATAGGCAACCAGCCCCTTCTGCTGCGCCGCGGCAAGCGTGGCATCGAGCTTGGGAAAGTCGGCCGGCTCAATTATCCACGGCTTGTCCGAGAGCACGTTCAGGCCGGCGCCGACGGATGCCTCGATCCGGTCGATCTTGCCGCGGTTGCGGCCGGATATGACCACCACGTTGCCGGGCTTCTCCTTGAGCATGCGGGTCATGAAGTCGGGGCTCGTGTGCACTTCGAGGTTCCAGGACGTCGGGTTTTCCTTCCTCGTGTTGAACCCGACGATGCGGTTGAGATGCTCCAGGAGGTCGGAACCGAGCGGGGCGTAGATGTCGACGCGGGGCGAGACGTTGGGGTACATCTCCTTTTGGACGAGCCCGGCGTGGAAGTGCCCGGGGTCCAGGGTCATGAAGCGAACTTCCGACATGGCGGCATTCCCCTGCGATTCGGCGGTTGTGGAGTAACCCAGGCCCAGGACCACAAGGACGGGCAGAATGGTCGCGAGCGTATGAACGTGGAGGTGTCTCATAGAACTCCCTGGGGACCGTACGGTCCACCACCCGCGATACTACACAAAAACGCGGGTCTCCGGGAGTCGTATTTCAACGGCGCTGTCCAACGGTTGACCTGACCGATCCAAGAAAGATGCAAGTGGGTCCGGGCTTCAGCCCGGACGCTGTTTGCGGTCGCTAGAATGTGCGCCCGTCGCCACACAGATCAGATCAAAAGACGTCCGGGCTGAAGCCCGGACCCACTTGTTTAATGGGCCCTCTTCATCCCGGACCCGTTAGAACATGCCAAGTTGGAGTTTGGCGGCCTCGGACATGAGGCTGGGGTCCCAAGGCGGGTCCCAGACGAGCTGGACCCGGGCGGAATTCACGCCGGGGATGGCGAGCACCTTGTTTTCGACCTCGATGGGGAGAGACGCGGCGACAGGACAGCCGGGAGAGGTCAGGGTCATCCGCACGACGACATCCCCCTGCGGGGTCCGGTCGATGCCGTAGACGAGGCCCAGTTCGTAGACGTTGACGGGGATCTCCGGGTCGTAGACGGTCCGCAGCGCGTCGATCACCTGTTCCTCGAGGGTTTCTGGAGCCTGAGCGTCCATCTCGTTTCTCCTCCGGCTGCCTATTCGGTCGCAACCGTTTCTTTTGCCTGGTGCAGGGCGGCGCGCAGGGTGTGCCAGGCCAGGGTCGCGCACTTGACCCGCACCGGGTAGTCGCGGACCCCGGAAAACACGGCGAGCTTGCCCATGGAGTCCGGGTCCTGGTCTGCCTTGCCGGTGACCAGATCGTGAAACCGATTGAAGAGCTCCTCGATTTGCGCCTCGGTCTTGCCCTTGAGGGCCTCGGTCATCATGGAGGCCGAGGCCGTGGAAATGGCGCAGCCCGCCCCCTCGAACCCGACGTCGCACACCACCCCGTCCTTGAGGTCCAGGTACAGGGTGATGCGGTCGCCGCATAGCGGGTTGAAGCCATCGGCCTTGCGGTTGCCGTGCTCCAGCTTGTGGAAGTTGCGCGGCTTCTTGTGGTGGTCGAGGATCACCTGCTGGTAGAGTTCTCTCAGGTCGCCCATTAGCTGAACACCTCGGTTACCTTCCGGATTCCCGCAACGAGGGCATCGATGTCTTCCCGGGTATTGTAGAAGGCCAGCGAGGCGCGGGCCGTCGCGGGGACCTTGAAGTAATCCATCACGGGCTGCGCGCAGTGGTGGCCGGTCCGGATGGCGATGCCCTCCTGGTCCAGGATCGTCCCGATGTCGTGCGGGTGTATCCCCTCGATGACGAACGACAGGACGCTGGCCTTGTCGTCCGCGGTGCCTATTATGCGCACCCCCGGCAACCGGGACAACGCCTCGCTGCCGTAGGCGAGGAGTTCCCCTTCGTACGCCGCGATCCGCTCGAGGCCGACCGCGTCGAGGTAGTCCACGGCGGCGCCCAGCGCTATGCCCCCGGCGATGTTCGGCGTTCCGGCTTCGAATTTGTAGGGGATGCGGTTGTAGATGGTCTTCTCGAAGGTCACCGAGCTGATCATGTCCCCGCCCCCCTGGTACGGGGGCATCGCCTCGAGCAGTTCCGCCCTCCCGTAAAGAACGCCGACGCCCGTGGGGCCGTACATCTTGTGACCGGAGAAGACGTAGAAGTCGGACCCGAGCGCGCGGACGTCGACCTTGAGGTGTTGCACGGCCTGGGCCCCGTCGACCAGCACGGGGACGCCCAGGGAATGTGCCCGCTCGATGATTCCGCGAATGGGCGTGACGGTCCCGAGGGCGTTGGACACCTGGGTGACTGCCACGATGCGGGTGCGCGGGCCAAGCATCCGTTCGTACTCCTCCAGCAGGAGCTCGCCCCGTTGGTCGATGGGGATGACCCGCAGGGTCGCCCCCTTCTCTTCGCAGAGCATCTGCCAGGGGACGATGTTGGAATGGTGTTCCAGCCCGGAGATGATCACCTCGTCGCCGGCGCCGACGTGAGTGCGCCCGTAGGTCTGGGCGACCAGGTTGATCCCTTCGGTGGCACCCCGCACGAAAATGATCTCGCGGTCCTCCGCGGCGTTGATAAAGCGCCTGAGCCGTTCGCGCGCGGCCTCATAGTGCCGCGTCGCCTCCTCGCTGAGCAGGTGCACGCCGCGATGGATGTTGGAACACTCGGTCGTGTAGAACCCGACGATCGCATCGATCACCGATTGGGGTTTCTGGGTGGTGGCCGCGTTGTCCAGATAAACCAGGGGTCTGCCGTGCACCCGCCGCGAGAGGATCGGGAAATCGCCCCGAAGCCTGAGCGCGTCCAGGGTCGTACCGGCCTGCTGTGGTGTGGCCATTTTCATCGTTACGCCCTCTCTGCGGGATCCCGCTCCAGTTCGATGAGCCGGCCCTGGTGGGAAAGCCGGTTGAGCAGGACCAGGTCTATCTGGCACTGGATGGGCTTGACCCGCAGGGTGCCGACGATCTCGCTCGCGAACGCGTAGGTCAGCAGCGTCCGGGCGGATTCCTCTCCGATGCCGCGCGACCGCAGGTAGAACATCTCGTCCTGGCTGAGCTGCCCGATCGTCGCCCCGTGCGTGCACTTGACGTCGTCGGCGAATATTTCCAGCTGCGGCCTGGTGTTTACCAGGGCATCCTCGGACAGCAGCAGGTTCTTGTTCGTTTGTCGCGCGTTGGTCTTCTGGGCATCTTTCCGGACCACGATGCTGCCGTTGAACACGCCGGTCGACGAGTCGTCGAGAATGCCCTTGTAAAGCTCGCGGCTGGTGCAGTGGGGCCGGGCATGGATGATCCGGGTGTGATTGTCGACGTGTTGCCGCCCGTGGGTGACGTACAGGCCGTTCAGCGTGCAGTCCCCCCCCTGCGCGTTGAGGCTGACGTCGATGTCGTTGCGCACGAGCGCGCCGCCGAGCGAGATCGAGTTCGAGTTGAACACGCTGTCCCGATCCTGCGAGATGTGCAGCGAACCGATGTGGTAGGCCGTTTCGCTCTCGCGCTGGATCTTGCAGTGCTCCACGACCGAACCGCTGCCGGCGACGATTTCGGTCACGGCGTTGGTCAGGTAGGCGCCGTCGAGCAACCCCGCGTGGGTTTCAACCACGCCGACGCGGCTTCCTTCCCCCGCCACGATGAGCGTTCTCGGGTGGGAGACGGTCTGCCGCGCGCCCGTAGAGAGAAAGAGCAGGTGAATGACGTTGTTGAGCATCAGGCCCGCGGGCACGTGAACGAAGGCGCCGTCCTTCATGAAGGCGGTGTTGAAGGCCAGGAAGGCGTTCGACTCCGCCGTCGCGCAGCGCGCCAGGTGGGGTTCGACCCGGTCGCGGTCGGTTTTGAACGCCGACTGCAGGCTGCGCACGCGCATGCCGCGCGGCAGCTGGGGCACGGTCGAGAGCGAGTCGACATATACGCCGTTGATGAAGACCAGTTGGCAGTCGACGTCGCCGAAGGTGAAGCTCGCCAGGTCTGCGGCCGTGAGACCGTCGGGCCGGTAGGTTGCCGGCTGGAAGTGGGTCCGGGCGATCGGCGCGACATTCGTGTAGCGCCACTCCTCGTCGCGCGTAGTCGGGAACCCGAGCCGGGCGAAACGCGCCATCGCCTCCGCGCGAAGCGCGTGCACCCAACTCCGCTTCCCGGCCGGCGTCTTTTCAAAGGCCCCGAAATCGGAGCCGTAAGCGTTCTTCTCTTCCATCCCGTCCGTCATCGACGATGCCCCTTCAGGAGGTCAGTGCCTGTTTCTGTTCCGCCTCGAGCCAGCCGTAGCCGCGCTCCTCCAGCTCCAGCGCCAGCTCCTTGCCGCCGGACTTCACGATGCGGCCGTCGATCAGGACGTGCACCTGGTCGGGGACGATGTAGTTGAGCAACCGCTGGTAGTGCGTCACCAGGACCATGGCCCGGTCCTCGCGGCGCAGGGCGTTGACCCCTTCCGCGACGGTCTTCAGCGCGTCGATGTCCAGGCCGGAATCGGTCTCGTCCAGGATGGCCAGCTTCGGCTCGAGGATCGCCATCTGGAAGATCTCGTTGCGCTTCTTCTCGCCGCCCGAGAAACCTTCGTTCACGGCGCGGTGCATGAGGCCCTCGTCCATGTCGACGAGCTTCATCTTGTTCTTGGCCAGGGCCAGGAAATCCATCGCGTCGAGCTCCTCCAGCCCGCGGTATTTCCGGATCTCGTTCAGGGCCGTCTTGAGAAAATACATATTGCTCACTCCGGGTATCTCGACCGGGTACTGGAAGCCGAGGAAGATCCCCTGCCGCGCCCGATCCTCCGGCAGCATGGCGAGCAGGTCGTGCCCCTCGTAGAGGACTTCCCCCCGGCTCACCTCGTACCCCTCGCGGCCGGCCAGCACCTTGGCCAGCGTGCTCTTGCCCGAACCGTTCGGGCCCATGATCGCGTGAACTTCGCCGGCGTTGACCTTGAGGTCGATCCCGTGCAGGATCTCGATCCCTTCAACTCTCGCGTGCAGGTTCCTGATGTCCAGCATTGTGTTCTCCGGTTGTGCTTACGATCTGTAACGTGCGGATCAGCCGACGCTCCCCTCGAGGCTCACGCCCAGCAGTTTCTGAGCCTCGACGGCAAACTCCATCGGCAGCTCGCGGAAGACCTCCTTGCAGAAGCCGTTGACGATCATCGAGACGGCGGCCTCCGAGGAGATCCCGCGCTGCTGGCAGTAGAAGATCTGGTCTTCGCCTATCTTCGACGTGGAAGCCTCGTGCTCCATCTGGGCGCTCGAGTTCTTCACCTCGATGTAGGGAAAAGTGTGCGCGCCGCATTTGTCGCCCAGCAGGAGCGAATCGCAGCGCGAATAATTCCGGGCGTTCTGCGCGCCCTTGAGGATCTTGACCATGCCGCGGTACGTGTTCTGCCCGTGGCCCGCGGAAATGCCCTTGGACACTATCGTGCTCCGGGTGTTCCTGCCGATGTGGATCATCTTGGTCCCGGTGTCGGCCTGCTGGTAGTTGTTGGTCAGGGCCACCGAGTAGAATTCGCCGATCGAGTTCTCCCCCTGGAGGATGCAGCTCGGGTACTTCCAGGTGATCGCCGAACCGGTCTCCACCTGCGTCCAGGATATCTTCGAGTTCACCCCGAGGCACTTCCCGCGCTTTGTCACGAAGTTGTAGATCCCGCCCTTGCCTTCCTTGTCCCCAGGGTACCAGTTCTGGACCGTCGAGTACTTGATCCGGGCGTTGTCCAGCGCCACGAGCTCGACGACTGCCGCGTGCAGCTGGTTCTCGTCCCGCATGGGAGCCGTACATCCTTCGAGGTAGCTCACCTGGCTCCCTTCGTCCGCCACGATGAGGGTCCGCTCGAACTGCCCGGTCTGCGCCGCGTTGATGCGGAAATAGGTCGACAGCTCCATCGGGCAGCGGACCCCTTTCGGGATGTAGCAGAACGAGCCGTCGGAAAACACCGCGGAGTTCAGGGTCGCAAAGAAATTGTCGGTGTACGGCACCACGGACCCCAGGTATTGCCGGACAAGGTCGGGATGCTTTTCGACGGCCTCGGAAAACGCGCAGAAGATGATCCCAAGTTCCGCCGAGCTTCTCCTTGAAGGTCGTGGCCACCGAAATGCTGTCAAACACCGCGTCGACCGCCACCCCGGCCAGCAGTTCCCGCTCGCGCAGCGGGATGCCCAGCTTCTCGTATGTGGCCAGGAGTTCCGGGTCGACCTCGTCCAGGCTCCTGGGTTTGGCCTTGACCTTGGGGGCGGAGTAGTAGCTGATGGCCTGGTAATCGATCGGCGCATAGTGCACATTCGCCCAGTTGGGCTCCTCCATCGTCTGCCAGTGCCGGTAGGCTTTCAGGCGCCAATCGAGCATGAACTCCGGCTCGTTCTTCTTGGCGGAAATCAGCCTGATCACGTCCTCGTTCAAACCGCACGGGACCGTGTCCGCCTCGATCTCGGTGACGAAACCGTACTTGTACTCCCGGTTGGCAAGATCCTGTATGTTGGTACTCATAAAACCTTTCCGACGCAGGGCTTCAGATTGCTCCGGCGCCTCACTCTGCTTCCAGCTCAGGAAACCTGCCCGGGCCGGATTTCCGGACTGCCGAGATTGACGAGCGGTTGATATAGCGGTTGGGCCATTTCCGCCAGCGTGATCTTCTCGAGCGCTTCGAAAATCGCCCGGTTGATGAGGTGCCAGTTCGTACGAACCGGGCAGCCAGTCTCCAGGCCACAGTCGCCATTCAGCGTGTCCGTGCACTCCGTTACGGCGATGGGCCCCTCGAGCGCCCGGATAATCTGGGCAACCGTGATCTCCTGCGGCCGCCGCGCCAGCCCGTATCCCCCCTTGGTGCCGCGCTGGGAAACCAGCAACCCTTCTCGAGCCAGCATCTTGAGGACTTTGCTGGCCACGGGGAGGGGCAGCCGCACTTCCTTGGAGATGTCTCGGGCGGCGTGCGTCACCCCACCGTGGTTCGCGATGTGGGTGAGCATGACGATGCCGTAATCCGCCAATTTGGTGACTCTGAGCATGAACGACCCCTGCGCGCTCCTTATACAGTACTGAATCAGTCCGAAATACAGGTGCAGAATAGCAACCCGGAGTGGAATTGTCAACAGAATAAGTCTGACCTAATTATAATGTAGTGTTATAGTTAGGAACAAACCCGGCGTTCGGTGGCCCGGAGCGGGGACGTTTGGGGCGCCTCGTTGGGAACCTCTAGCCGGGTTATTGCATTGCAGGCCGCACTCGGCCTATAGTTCCAACGCCGCGGCGACCCATCGCGCGAGCGGGTTCGCGCGCGGCAGCGCCATTAACATCAGCGGGGTCAGGCGCCTTCCCGGCTGCAGGGGGCCCTGCGCACCGCGAAACGGAGACGCATCGGACACATGGACGCCAGCACTCAGTCGGTCATACTTTCCGGCATTCAGCCCTCCGGGAACCTGCATCTCGGGAACTATTTCGGAGCTGTTCAGCAATATCTCGAGTTCATCGCCAGCGGGCAGCGCTGTTATTTTTTCCTGGCGAACTACCATGCCTTGACGTCGATCCGGGACCGGGACAAGCTGCTCGAGCTGACCCGCAACACGGCGGCGACCTATCTGGCGCTCGGGCTCGACCCGGAAAAGTGCTCTGTGTACCGGCAAAGCGACCTGCCGGAGGTGTGCGAGCTGCAGTGGATTCTGTCGACGGTAACCCCGATGGGATTGCTGGAGCGGTGCCACGCCTACAAGGACAAGGTAGCGCAGGGTTTACCTGCAGAACACGGCCTTTTTGCCTATCCGGTGCTGCAGGCTGCGGACATCCTGATCGTGCGGTCCAACCGGGTGCCGGTCGGGCAGGACCAGAAGCAGCACATCGAGGTCACGCGCGACATCGCGCAGTACTTCAACAACACCTACGGCGAGGTCTTGACGATACCGGAACCTTACATACCCGAAAGCGTGGCGGTTGTCCCCGGACGCGACGGCCGGAAGATGTCGAAATCCTACAACAATACGATCGAGCTGTTTGCCCCCGAGGACGAGGTGCGGCGCCAGGTGTTTTCGATCGAAACTGATTCGGCAAAGGTGGCGGATCCCAAGGACCCGGACCAGAGCAACCTGTTTGCGATCCTGAAGCTTTTCTGCAGTCCGGAGACGACGGCGGAATGGGCGGAGAGGTTTCGCCGGGGAGGCCTTGGCTACCGCGAGGTCAAGCAGGCGATCTACGACAACTTCGTCGCGCTGTTCAGCGAGGCGCGGCGCAAGCGCAGGGAAATGGACAGCCGGCCGGAGTATGTTGAAGAGGTCCTGCGCCGGGGGGCAGAGCAGGCGCGGGCCGTCGCCATCCCGCTCCTGCGCCAGGTGCGCGACGCCGTCGGCATCCCCAACACCCGGTGATAGAACTTCAAATCTGAAGTGCGGCGGCTCGACGGGCTCTACGCCGCTTGGGGGGTGGCGCCGAGGCGCCGCACTTCCAGATTACTTCATTGCATTTTCTACTTCATCCACCGTCTTCGGTATGCCGGGGCCGAGAACACGGGTTCCTTCGGCAGTGACCACGACGTTGTCTTCGATCCGGATCCCGCCAAATGTCCTGAAGGACTCCAGCTTGTCGTAGTTGATGAAGTCCCTGTGCAGTTTTTCCTGATGCCACCGGTCGATGAGCGCCGGGATGAAGTAGATGCCGGGCTCGACGGTGAGGACAAAGCCCTCGAGGAGGGCGCGGCTGAGCCGGAGAAAATTCAGGCCGAACTGCGAGCTTCGGGGCTGTCCGGGGGGATAACCGACGACGTCGCCCAAGTCCTCCATGTCGTGTACGTCGAGGCCGAGCATGTGACCCAGGCCGTGGGGGAAAAACAGGGCGTGGGCTCCCGCCTCCACGGCATCCGCCGGGTTTCCCTTCATGAGCCCCACCCCGCACAGCCCCTCGGCGAGGACCCTGGACACGTGCAGGTGGACGTCCTTGTAGGTCACGCCCGGTTTGATCATCTCGATACCGGCAAGCTGCCCGCGCAACACCGTTTCGTAAACATCCTTCTGGACCAGGGTAAACCTGCCGCCGACGGGGAACGTCCGGGTGATGTCCGACGCGTAATAGTGGGGCGACTCAGCCCCGGAATCGTTCAGGAGGAGTTGACCCTGCTGCAGCACATTGTGGTAGGAGTGGTTGTGCAGGACTTCGCCGTGCACGGTGACGATGGGGTTGTAGGCCTGCGCGCGGCCGGAGGAAAGTGCAATGCCCTGGATGAGGCCAGCGATGTCCGCCTCGGTCTTGCCGGGTTTTGTGGCTGCCATGGCGGCACGGTGCATCCGGTCGGTGATTTTGAGCGCATCCTCGATTTCCCCAACCTCGACGTCGGATTTTATGGAGCGCTGAAGCGCGACGGCGTCGCGCAGTTTCGCAGAGATCCCCGTGTTGACTTCGCTCGGCTCGACGACCAGGAGCTCAGCCATGCGGAAGATCGAGGAAGCCTGGTACTGCGGCAGGTAGTGGATCGACACCCCCTGGCTTCGGGCCTTCGTGAGATAGACGCCGAGGCGCCCCAGTTCCTCGACCGTCTCGATGCCGGCGTGGCGCGCCATGTCCAGCCGGGTGTGACCCGCGCCGCTCCAGACGACGTCGTCCATGGTGGTGGGCCGGGCGAACAACACGTCGTAGTCCGGCTCCGGATAGGACAGGACGGCCAGGTCGGGCTCCGACAGTCCGGTGTAATAGAGGAAATTCGAGTTCTGCCGGAACGGGAAGGAATTGTCCGCGTAGTTGCGTGGCTGGAGCATGTGCCCGAGCCAGAGGATGACGCCGCCCCCTAACGCTTCCCGGACCTGGTTTCGTCGCGCGCCATAGACCTCTGCCCAATTTGCATCCGTCATCGTTGGCTCCTATCCGTGTTGCGAGATTCTCGGTTTCACCCGGCGAGAGCGGCGGCCTCAGCCTCAGCTGGCGCAAACTCTGCCAGGAACTTCTCCACGGCGTGCGCATACCGCCGGGGATCGTGCGAGAACAGGTCTTGGTGTCCGGCACCCGGGAAGAGCACCATGCGCTTGGGCTCCGGGATGCAACCATAGAGGTATTCGACCTCGACAAGCTTCAGAACCCGCTCCGAGTCGCCGGCCAGCAGCAGCACGGGACAACGGCAGTTTTCCATGGCTTTCCCCGGGTCGAGATCTTCGGCCCGCAGCTGTGCCATCTGCTCCACGATCTGCTCGACGGGCCATGCCAGCCACGGGGTCAGGGAGTGGGGCAGCCGCAGCGCGAGGCGGTTGGCGAGCGCGTGCCGGATGTTGTCGTAGCAGGATTCGAGGATCATCCAGTTGGGGAGCACCTCGCCGTAACCGACCGCGTAGGCCGCTGCCGCCGCGCCCATCGAGATCCCGTCGATGCCGATGTGGACGGGAACGCCCGGGTGGAGCGAACGGATGAACTCGAATGCGGCCGTCACATCCTGGCGCTCGTGATATCCGTAGGAGATGCGCGACGGGTCGCTGCCGCCGTGCCCGCGGAAATGCAGCAGCAGGACGTTGAAGCCGCGTCGCGCGAAAAACCGGGCCCTCACGTAAAGGATTGACCGGTCCGACCTGTACCCGTGAAGCGCCAGCACCCACCGGTCGGGCCGCGCCGTACGGGACAGCAACACCCACGCGTGCAGCGACAGCCCGTCGGACGACTTCAGCGACAGCGGCTCGAGCTTTCCGTAGCGGATCGCGGGGATGCAATCGTAGTCGCGTCGCTTGCCCGGGCGCACCAGCAACCACGCCAAGATCATGCTTGTGACCGCCGAGATCACGGCCACTCCCCCGGCGGCAAGCATTGCGGCCTTCGAAAATCGGCCGAGCGAACGCGCCTTCATATGCCTATCCTAGCAGGTGTGTGGAAGTGCGGCGGCTCGATTTCGTCGGCGGCCCGGCTACCGCTTCTCGAGCAGCTGCTTGAGGCGTTCGACCTCCTGGCGCAGGCTTTTTTCGCGCGCGTGGATCGAGTACAGGTAGATTGCCAGCACGACCCAGATGACGGTGTAGGCCGCGAAAAGGTAGCTCATGGTGTTCATAGGACACGTTCTCCGGCAGTTTCCGTGGTCTTCAGAGTCTTCCGTGGCGAGTTTCTTTGCTGCCTGCAAAAAGTCGACGGCAATCTCCCGCGACGGGGCTCATCGGGCGAGGTCGGCCCGACGCTCCAGCATATCGACGTCGAGGCGGGCCTGTTCGAGGAAGAAGCGCCGCCGCATCAGGTAAACGAACAGGATCAGGAAGACGGCCAGGCAGGTCCACAGCGCCGGTCTCATCGCGGGGGACAGCCCGCCCGTCTCGACCATGGGGGACGGGTGGATGTCGCGCCACCACCGTATCGAGAACCACACGATCGGGGCATCCACGAACGCCACGATGCCAAAGACGGCCGACATCATGGCCCTTCGCTCCGGGTCGGGGACGTAGTTGCGGATGAGCAGGTATGCGACGTAGAGCATCCAGAGGACAAGCGACGACGTCAGCCGCGGAGACCAGGTCCACCAGACAAACCACACCGGCTTGGCCCAGATCGGGCCCGTGATCAGAACGATGGTCAGGAACATCACGCCGATCTCGGCCGCGGACAGCGCGACGCTGTCCCACCAGCGGTCCTTCCTGGCCACGTACATCAGGGACGCGGCGAAGTTCACCGCGAAGGCCAAAAGCCCGACCACTCCCGCCGGCATGTGGAAATAAAAAATCCTCTGCAGGTCGCCCATGGTGCGCTCCCGCGGGGCCTGCAGGAACGCCATATAGAGCGCCAGAACCATGCCGACGAGAAGCAGCACGCCGAGCACCGTGTCCAGCCGGGAGTGCTCTTTACGGATCATCGTCAATCCTCCAGCACGAATTCGAAAAGCAGACAAGCGAGGGTCGCAAACACGATCGTAAACACCGACATGATGGTCAGGGGCAGCTTCAACACCCTGTAGTCGGCCGTATTCAAGATGATGCTCGTGGCCTCCACGGCATTGATCAGGATCGGGAGGACTACCGGGAACAGGATGAGCGGGAGCAGCACTTCGCGCATCCGGGTGTTGGCCGAAACCGCGGCCAGCAAGGTTCCCACCGCCGTGAACCCGAGCGTACCGATGAAGAATACCAGAACCAGATACGGGATCTCCCGCCAGACCGTGAGGTTGAAGAACGCGAAGGCGAAAACGGAAATGACGGCCTCCGAAACAAGCATGAAGACGGTCGCCGCCATCATCTTGCCGAGGAACAGGATGCCTCGATCCATCGGCACCATCAGCAGCCCCTGCAGGCAGCTGTTTTCCTTTTCGGCCGCAAACATGCGGTTGAGCCCGAGCGTGCCGGAGAACGCAAACGCCACCCAAAGCACACCGGGCACGGCCATCCGGATGGAATCCCGCACCGATTCCAGCGCGAAATTGAACACGACCAGGACGACGATGCCGAAGAAGAGCATGGCGTTCAGGGAGTCCTTGGTCCGGAGCTCGACCAGCATGTCCTTGCGAAAGATCGCCCAGATCCTGGCCGCCGTCGTCATCGCGCTTCCGAAAGAGCCCGGTATCTTTCCCTGAAACTCCTCGAGGCTCAGCGAGGGTTTGGGAAAATCGAGTGCGACGACCCCGCGGTCGATGACGATGATCCGGTCGGCAAGCTCGTACCCGAGCGGGGCGTCGTGGATGGCCATGAGGCAGGTCTTGCCGCGCGCGTGCGCGTCGGCGAGGTACTAGTTTCAGAAAGTCCGACCCGGCCTGATCCAGCCCGGTGAACGGCTCATCGAGCAGGAGGATGTCGGGGTCGTGCAGGAACGCCCGGGCGATCGCGAGCCGCTGCTGCATGCCGCGCGAGTAGTTCCGCACCGGCTCCCGCTCCCGTCCCGCCAGCCCCACGCGGGCGATCTCCCGCTGCAGGTCCTCGTCGGCGGCGGGGAGGTTCAGCAGCCTCGCGTAGAAGCGCAGGTTCTCCAGCGCGGTGAGATCTCCATAGAGCGCGGTGTTGTGGGAGAGATAGCCCATCATGCCCCGCGCCCTGGCGGGCGGGCGGGAGGGCGGCATGTCGATCGCAACCGAGCCGGACGAGGGGCGGGTGAGCCCCGCCAGGATGCGCAGAAAGGTCGTCTTCCCCGCACCGTTGCGGCCGAACAGGGCGATGAAATCGCCGCGGTCCACGCGGAGGCGCAGGTCGCGCAGCGCGGTGAACTTTCCAAAGTACTTCGCCAACCCCTGCACTTCGATCATCGATATGGTGTACCGGAACCGGCGGCTACTTCCTGCCGAGAAGCATCGCAATGCGGCGCAGCTGGCGCTTGCCCATCTCGCGCTGCCGAGTGTACTCGCGGCGGTCCAGCATTTTCGTCCTCGAACCTCTTGTCCAGACCGGCGAGGTAGTCCAGGAGCTGGTCTCTGCGGGCCCGCAACTCCCTCAGGCGGGGATCCTGCGCGCCCGGGGCGCTCTGCGGGATCCGGTTGAACGCGTACCAGAGCACGACGATAAAGCCGAGCAGGATCAGGGGCCCGATGACGAGGGCGTTCTGCGAGACCCTGTTCCCCATCGGTTGTATGCGCGGCTGCGCGGACACCGCCTCCGTTTCCGGCGCAGTGGCGACCGGCGTTCCGCCGGAAAAGGTCCAGGCCACCTCGGTTCCCGCTTTGACGGGGCCACCGGAGTACACGGCAAAGTTCCGTTGGGCGTCGGTCTGCACCTTGACGAGGCCCTCGCCCGCGACCGTCACGTCCTGCGGAATGACGCCGAACTGGAACGACTCGACGTCATTGTAGAACTTCTTTCGCAGCGTATAGGATTTATCTTTGTACGGCAGCACCTGCTCGACCTGGAACGCGGTCACGCCGGGTCGGATCGGATACAGGCTGTAATAGCTCAGGCCGTCGGGGCTCTCCAGCGGCGACTGCGTCAGCGGCATGCTGGAACCGGGAGCAGTGACGTCGAGCCGCGGCGGTTCCAGCAGTCCGGGGGCCTTGGCGAACCGGAAGTTCCCGTCCATGTTCATGTAGGTCTGCGGCGGTTTCGTCTCGTTCTTGAAAGAGTACGATTCCAGGCAGCGGAGCTGGTCGCCGGTCAGCTGAAAGGCCATCTGGAGGCCCTGAAGCGTGATCCCTTTCGCCGAGGTGGTGGGTTCGAACACCTCAACCTCGACCAGCGACTTGCCGGAGGCGTCGAAATTGACCCTGCCGTGGTAGTTGACCGACTTGTAGTTGGCCCGGACCATCAGCGGGGAATCCGTGGGGAGCCCGTCGACGCGGAATCTCCCCGATGCGTCGGTCGCGGACGACTTGAGCACGCTCATGCCGCCCCCGAGGCCGACGATGTCGATCTCCACGCCGGCGGCGGTCTTGGCGGCGGCGGTGGCGTTGACGAGCCTGCCTTCGATGACGCCCTGCCCCTGCTGCGCGCCGAGCGTCGCAGCGTGGAGGGTCGCGAGAAGGAGAGAAGTGGCCAAAAAGGTCGTGGCCCGCCGTGCAGACCAAAGCCCCGGTAGTACGGTACGCCTTGTCAGGTTCATCGGGATTATTGCCCTGGGATCAGATCTGTCGGCCGCAATCGCCGCAGTATTTTTTGCCTGAGATCACTTCCGACCCGCAAGCCGGACACTTTACGGTCGCCGTTGCGCGGACGGCGCCCGAGGGGTGAAGCCCGCTCCTGCGCGCCGCCACCTGCTTCTCGATGGTTTCGTCGAGGTCCTTGTCGACCCCGAGCTGGTCGAGCTTCTGCAGGATCCCGGCCGCTTCCTGTTTGTACCCTGTTTCGAGGCGGCGGAAATCCGCGTCCCCGAGCCTTCCCATCTTGTACTCGAATTCGAGGTCCTTGAGGTTGCCGTAGACCACGGCCTTGCGGTTCAGGAGTCGGTCCAGCTCGGTTTCAGCCAGAAGCTCCACCGCGAGGTTGCCCTTCGGCTCCCGGAACAACGGAGCCACCACGTAGACTCCCGCGAGGACCGCGACGGCGGTGCATGCGAAGATGAGCATCAGCTCTCCTGTTCAAAGTCGCGAAGTTCTTTTTCGATCCTCGGGTCAAGGTCCAGGGCCGCCGGGGACTGGGCAGGTTCCGGGCGCGGCCGGGCCATACGGACGACGATCCAGGTAACGACCGCCGCCCCGAGGCAGAGCGCGAGGAAGGGCATAATCCACGCGGTAAGGTCGAAACCCTTCATTGTCGGGGCGGACAGCACCTTCTTACCCATCCTGTCGACGAAGCTCTGCACGATCACGTCGACGGACTCCCCGTTTTGCAGGCGTTCCCGGATCTCGGCGCGCATGGGCGTGGCCGAGCTGCAGTTCTGCATGGCGCAGACGCTGAGCTGCTCGTTGCACCCGCACTGGCACACGAGACGGTCGCACGCGTCCTTGTAGTCTTTGCTGATATCCTTCTGGGCGGCGCGGAGTGCCGGCGGGGCTGCGAGCGCCACCGCCAGCAGCCAAAAGGCCAGCTTCGTGTTCATGGTGCCGCCTCGGCTTTCTGGATCGATCTGGTCGAATCTTCCAGGGAGGCGGCCTCGCCCATCGTGAGCGCGGCGGCGAACCCGGCGCGGCGATCGGGCAGCAGCGTTATCAGGGTGCCGAGAAACATCAGTCCGGCCCCGGCCCAAACCCACCAGACGAGCGGGTTGACGTGGGCGGTGACCTCGTATCGCTGCCCGTCGTTGGACATCCCGGCAAAGATCACGTAGAGGTCCTCGCGCGGTGTGCTGTACAGGGCCACTTCGGTGGAGGACTGCCCCTCGCCCGTCGTGTACATCCGTTTCTCGGGGTGCATCGTGCGCACGTGCTTGCCGTTTTTCGACGCCTCCAGCGTGACCGTGCCGTACTGGTAGTTGGCGTTCTGCCCCTCACGGTAGTCGGTCATCTTCAGCGCGTAGGAGCCGATCCTCAGCTCGTCCCCCCGGACCATCTGCATGCTCGCCTCGCGGTTGAACGCGTTCCCGGTCAGGCCGATGAAGATCAGCACGATCGCGAAATGGACGATGTAACCGCCGTAGCGCCGTTTGTTCCTCAGGGTGAGGTTGACCAGGGCGCGGGCGAAGCTCTCGCCGCTGTTCCTGGCGCGGACGCGGGCCCCCGAGTAAAACTCCTGCACGATCGTCCCGGTGACGAACATGCACAGCGTGAACGACACGAGGGCGTACGGGTTGCGCATCCCGGCGGCGAGCAAGAGGATGCACAGGGAAAGCGCGAGCAGGGCGGGCCCCGTGAACGCCTTCCTCAGGCTGTCCAAGGAAGTCTTGCGCCAGGCGAACAGCGGGCCGACGCCCGTGAGAAACAGCAGGAACATGCCGATCGGTATGTTTACGCTGTTGAAGAAGGGGGGGCCGACCGTGATCTTGTTCCCCTGCACCGCCTCCGAGAGCACCGGGAACATCGTGCCCCACAGCACGGCGAAGCAGGCCACCAGCAGGATCAGGTTGTTGAACAGGAAGGCGCTTTCGCGCGAGAGCACGGAGTCGAGCGGCCGCTCGCTCTTGAGGTACGGCAGGCGGTCGATGATCAGGTAAAGGCTCGCCGCCAGGACCACCAGCATGTAGATCAGGAAGAACTCGCCGAGGGACGAATCCGCGAATGCATGCACGGAATTGACGACGCCGCTGCGGGTGATAAAGGTGCCGAAAACCCCGAGCAGATAGGTGAGGACGACCAGCAGGACGTTCCACACCTTCAGCATCCCCTTGCGCTCCTGGACGATGACCGAGTGAAGGAACGCGGTCCCGGTCAGCCACGGCATCAGGGAGGAGTTCTCGACCGGGTCCCAGCCCCAGTAGCCGCCCCACCCCAGCTCCACGTAGGCCCATTTGCCGCCGAGGATCAGCCCGGTGCCGAGGAACAGCCAGGCGATCAGGGTCCAGCGCCGCGTGGTGCGGATCCACGTGTCGCCGAGCTGTTTCGTGATCAGCGCGGCCATGGCGAACGAGAACGGCACCACGAAGCCGATGAACCCGAGATACAGGATGGGCGGGTGGATGACCATCGCCCAGTATTGCAGCAGGGGGTTCAAGCCGCGGCCGTCCTGGGGGGCGAATGCCAGCAGGGAACCGTCGGCCTGCACCTGGACGAGCCGGTTGAAGGGATTCGAGAGGAAGAGGTTCAAGCCGATGAAGAAGGCGAGGTTAACCATGAGGACCGCGACCACGTAAGGCATCATGTCGCGGTACCGGTACCGGTTCTGGTAGATGACGACCCCGCTGAAGACGGAAGTCATGAACACCCACAGCAGCATCGATCCGTCGTGGGCTCCCCAGAGCGCGGCGATCTTGTAATAGTACGGCAGAGCGCGGTTGGTGGAATTCGCGACGTGGGTGACGGAAAAATCGCTCGTCACCAGGAGGTAGACGAGGCTCAGGGTCGAGGCGAAGATCGCGACGCACGCCGCCAGCGCGGCCCGCTCCGCGCTGCGGACGATCCGGTGCTGCTTCTGCGTCGCGCCGACGAGTGCCGCAAATACCGCGTACCCGGACAGGCACAGCGCCAGCAGCAGGCAAAAATTACCAAAGTTACTCATGCACAACTCTCTTCGGGGGCCTGAGTGGATTTCCGAGGCTTGCCGGGCCGAACCGGACCGCGCAAAAGACAGCGGCAGAACATCGGGACGGGAGCGGGGGCGGAGCGGGGACGGGGATCTGCCGCATTACGTCCCTCGTTTTTCGTACTCCGCTTCGTATTTCGACGCGCACTTGGCTTCGATGTGCCTGGCCACGAGCACCCCGTCTTCCGCGATGCTCCCCTCGACCACGGCTTTGCACCCATCCTTGAACGTGTCGGGTATGACGTCTTTGCCGACGTAGCGCACCTTGAGGTTCTTGCCGTTCTGGGAAATGACGAACTCGAGCTGGGGCTTCGTCCGGTCTATCGAACCGTCCCTCACGTCCCCGGCGACCTTTAGGGTCTTGCCGTGAAAATCACCCTTCATGGCGCTGTACTCTTCGACGGTTATGTAGTACGACTTGCTTTCCTGGAAGCCCACGAACCCGAGCCAACCGAGGGCGGCCACCATCACAGCCGCGCCTATCATGACTTTCACTCTTGCTCCGCCCATATCCCTCTCCCCGGCTGAAACCGGCACCCCTTGGCCCGCGCTACCGGGCGGGAGCCTGTGCTACAGCCCTCCCACTGACTATGAGTATAACATTCTAGCGGGTCGCGTCCCGGGCATCAAGGACATGGAGCGCGGCGGCTCGACCCCGCCCGCTCACCCCGGATTCCGTCAAAACGGAGGTCAAGTTTTTTCGGCATATTCCGAAATGACTATAGGATGCAGTTCAAATGGACACGGCAAACCGGAAACTAATATTTTGGTGACGGCGAATAAGCTTTCCTCTTCCCGGCCTGCTGCGCCCCGGACGACTCTGGATTACTGTTTCGCGCGCAAAGTGCGGTAGAATCAGCCACCTTGGCCGAACCAAATAACGGTACCGGGATGGAGTCTCAGGAAAGGCCCAAAAGCCGGCTTACGGAGGAGCTGGAATTTCTCCGTCGGCAGATTTCGGAGCTGCAGAAGCTCGTGATCGAGCCTGTGCTGTCGCAGCCGGCGCCTGTTCCGCTCTCGCTGGCTCCCGCGGCCGCCGGCGCCCGGGATGCCTTTACGATTGTCCAGGGGAAGCTCGGTTTCGTGCCGCCGTTCCTCCTCCCTGCCCTGCAAATACCGCCGTTGCTCGAGATGTTGTCGCGGCAGATGCTGTCCGAATACCTGGACAATCCGATACCCGATCTAGCGAAGGAGAAGCTGTTCGCGCGACTGTCACGCGGCTGCCCGGTGGTCTATGCCACGGTATCGCACAGCTGCATCCTGAAGCACCTCGGGATGAGCGCCACCTCCATCGTCGAATGGCTGGAGCGGCCGCTTCCCGCGCCGGAGCCCGACCTCGCCGGATTCTCCGATTTGTTTGCGTCGACGCCCTGCCCGGTACCGGAGTGGCCCGAGAGCGGGTCTGAGCTCGAAGAGGCGATCCTGCGCTCGGCGCTGGCGATATTCCTGGAACTCGACGGCGTCGAGCGTTGCCGGATCGAATTGAGGGATGTGCTGGGACCGCTCAACTACGGGCGTTTGCTGCTGTTACTGAGCTATATCCGCTCGCACCTCGCGTGGCTGCAGGCCTATCCCCAGCTCCCCTATGAAAGCGACGGCCACATCCGTTCGCACCTCACCTCGCTCCTCGCGGACGAACCGCGCCTGGGAGCGATCTGGAGGTCGGCTGAAGCCGTCCCGACCCACGCCGACGTCGGCGCCGTAACCGGTCCGCGCGCGGCGCTCCGCGATTTCCTGGATTTTCTGCCGCTGGGCGCCGCGCTGGTCGACCGGGAGTACCGCTTGGTGCACTCCAACGAGGCGTTGCGCGCGCTCCTGGGAGACGCTGTCCCGGCGCCCGGCACCCTCCTGGAAATCCCGCACCCCGACGACATCCGGCGCTGGACCGCTGCGGTGCAGCTGGCGCTCTCGGGCACGACTCCGCCGGAGGCGGAAGGGCGCATCCGGAAGGCAACCGGCGAGCAGGTGCGCGTCAAGCTCGCCGCCGCCCCCTTGGGCGAAGCGGACGCCGATCCCTGCTGCCTGGCGCTGTTCGTGGACGTGTCGTCGCAGCTCAGGGAACAGGAGCGGCTGCTGAAGGGGAAGCGGATCGTCGAGCGCCTTCTGGCCGGCAGCCGGGACGGGGTCTTTGGCTTCGACGCCGACGGGCTTCTCTGTGCCTGGAACCCGACCATGGAAGCCTGGTTCAGCGTGCCGGAGGCCGAGGCGCTCGGGAAACGTGCGATCGACGCCGTGCCCTTCGTGGGAAGGGCCGGCGGCGATCGGTCCGTCTCACAGGCCCTCCGCGGCGAGGACATCGTGTTTCGACAGGCGCATAGGGTAGTGCCGAACGGGCCCGAGCTGTACCTGGAGGTGCGGCTGGGCCCCGTGCGCGGCGAGGACGGCGAAATCCTAGGCGGTTTCGGGGTGATCCGCGACGTCACCGAGCTCAAGGAGGCGACCGACGCGCGCAAGACCACCGACGAGCGTTTCCGCGAGCTGTTCGACAGTGCCCACGACATGATGTACACGCTGGACCTGCAGGGGAACCTGACCTCGATCAACCAGGCTGGTGAAAGAATAACGGGCTACTCGCGTGCCGAAGCGCTCCGCCTGAAGTTCACCGACCTCGTGGCGCCCGAATGCCTGGACGTCGCCCGCCAGATGCTCGATCGGCAGGTGGCCGGAGAGACGCCGCCAACGTACGAACTGGAAATCGTGGCCCGCAACGCCGGCCGCGTCGCGCTGGAGATCAGCAGCCGTCCGATTTTCCGCGAGGGGAAGCTGGTGTCGATCCAGGGGATCGTGCGCGACGTGACCGAGCGCAAGAGGACCGAGGAGGAATTGCAGCAGGCCAATCAGAAGCTGGAAGCCTGGGTGAGCGAGCTGCAGCAGCGTACGCGCGAGATGACCCTGCTGAGCGAGATGGGCGACATGCTGCGCGCCTGTCTGACGACGGAAGAGGCGTACACGGTCATCGTGCGGGTCGCGCAACAGATATTCCCGGTGCAGGTAGGCGCGCTTTACGTGATCACGTCTTCGCGCAACCTCGTCGAAGCCGTGGCGCTCTGGGGCGAGGCCTCCCTGACGGAGCGTGTCTTTGCTCCAGACGACTGCTGGGCCCTGCGCCGGGGCCGCGTGCACTGGGTCGAAAACGCCAAGATGGGGTTGCTGTGCAGACACCTGCGCCACCCGGCGCCGCGCGGGTATCTTTGCGTCCCCATGATGGCGCAGAGCGAAGCTCTCGGCGTGCTGCACCTCACGGAACCCGATGGTAACCCCATCACCGAAGCCAAGCAGCGTCTCGCCGTCACGATGGCCGAACACATTGCCATGGCATTGTCGAACCTCAAGCTCCACGAGACGCTGCGCAGCCAGTCCATCCGGGACCCGGTCACTGGACTGTTCAACCGGCACTTCATGGAAGAATCGCTGGAGCTCGAGCTGCGCCGCGCCGCCCGCAGCCAGCGGCCGCTTGGCCTGATCATGCTGGAGATCGACAACTTCAAGGCACTCAGCATCGGGGTGGGAAGGGAGGCCGGCGACGCTGTCATCCGCGAAACCGGCAACCTGATCCAGAGCGTGGTGCGCAAAGAGGACGTCGCCTGCCGTTTCTCGGGCGAGAAGTTCGTGGTCCTGCTGCCGCAAGGCAGCGTCGACGTCGCCCAGCAGCGCGCGCAGAGTTTCCGCGAGATGTTGAAAGTCCTGGAAATCAAACACCGCAACCAGCCGGTGGGTCCTTTAACCGCCTCGCTCGGAATCGCGGTCTTCCCGGACAACGGTCGCACCGTCGACCTGCTGCTGCGCGCCACCGAGGGGGCGCTACACCGCGCCCGAGAGGATGGGGGAGACCGCGTCGTAGTCGCCCGCTAGCCCGGAATCCAGGCGGATGCGAAGTGCGGCGTCCGTTCGTGAACCGGGCGCCGAGGCCTTCCGTGTCCTCCAGTGTCTTCCGTGGCAAGTTTTGGTTTTTCGGCGCTCCCGTTTCGGAAGGAATTGACTTATACCCGGTGGTCTTTCTATACTCGGGTGACTGTCAAGGCTTGCGCTGTTTGTGTGTCTAAAGTCCTTCTGTTTCTTTGCTTTCTTCTTGACTTATAGCTCGCTTTGTCGCCGCAAGCTGCAGCCCGGAAGGGCAGGTGAGTTTGAGGCCGGTTCCGAAGACTAAGAAGCCCGCGGACCAGCTCCAGAGCAGGAACCGTATCAGCGAGGAATTGGCGTCTCTGCGGCAGCGTATCGCCGATCTCGAGCTCCTCGATTCGGAGCTCGGCCAGGCTGAAGAGGTTCTCAGGTCTCAGGGAGAGGGATCCGCGGGGCAGCGCCCCGTAGAGCAGATCTGCGCCGAGATCCAGGAGACGCTCGGGTACCTGCCGGCTTTTCTGACCCCGGCCTACGACGCCCCGGCAGTGCTCGAAAACCTGTGGTCGCAGACGCGCCTTGTCTTCTCGGAGGGGGGCGTCCCCGAAATCCTGCGCGAGAAGCTTTTCGCGCAGTTGGCACGCTACTGCACCTCGCCTTATGCGATCGTCACGGCCGCCTGCCGGTTGCGCAGGCTTGCGATGCCTGCGTCCCAAATCCTGGCGCTGCTGACCCAGACCGTCCCCGAGGCCGTTCCCGATGAGGCAGAACGCGCGGTGGCGTTGCCCCGGCTGGACCCGGCCTGGCCGGACGCGGATTCGGCTGCGGAGGCCGCCCTCTTGGGCTGCTGCGCCGCGCTCTACGTAACCCCTGCCCGGCGGCTCCCCTGCGCCACCGAGATGCGGCGGTTTTTAAGCCCGGCGGCCTTCGAATACCTGATCGGTCTGGTCTCGAGCATTCGCGCCCTGCACCTCTGGCTGGAAGCCCATCCGGAGATATCCTACGACGCGGATCCCCTGGTGCGGGACAGCCTGCTGGGGCTTTTGCGCGAGGAGCCGCGCTTTGGCGAGCTCTTCCGGGACTACTACGAGGAATATGGCCACGACCGCAAGAGGCTGCAGGCCGAAAGAGCCCTCCAGGCGAGCGAGGAGCGCTACCGCGACCTGTTCGAGAACGCCATCGACATCGTCTACACCCACGACCTCGAGGGAAACCTGACGTCCGTCAACAAGGCCGCGGAGCGGATCACGGGGTACGGGCGCGCGGAAGCCCTCCGGATGAAGCTGGGCGACTTCGTGGCGCCGGAGTACGCCGAGGTCGCGCGCCGCATGATAGACCGTCAAGCCGCCGGGGAGAACAAGGGGACTTACGAGCTCGAAATCCTGGCGAAGGACGGCCACATAGTTGCGCTCGACATCAGCACGCGCCTGATATTCCGTGAGGGCAGACCGGTCGCCGTCCAGGGTATCGCCCGCGACGTCACCGAGCGCAAACGCACCGAGGCGGCCCTCCAGAGTGCCAACCAGAAGCTCGAGGCCTGGGTGAGCGAGCTCGAGCAACGCACCCGCGAAATGACGCTGCTCAACGAAATGGGCGACATGCTCCGCGCCTGCCTTACCACGGAAGAGGCATACACGGTCATCGTGCGGGTCGCACAGCAGGTTTTCCCGGTGCAGATGGGGGCGCTGTACGTCATCACCCCGTCGCGCAATCTCGTCGAGTCCGTGGCGCTGTGGGGGAACACCGAACTGGCGGAGCGGATCTTCGCTCCGGACGAATGCTGGGCGCTGCGGCGCGGCCGCACCCACTGGGTGGAGAACGTCAAGGTCGGGCTGCTCTGCAAGCACCTGCACCAGCCGGTACCGGAGGGCTACCTCTGTGTCCCGATGATGGCGCAGAGCGAGGCACTGGGCGTGCTGCACCTGACGCAGAAGCCCGACGCCCCCATGACCGAGGCCAAGCAGCGCCTGGCGATCACGATGGCCGAGCACATCGCGATGGCGCTGTCGGTTCTGAAGCTGCACGAGACACTGCGCAGCCAGTCGATCCGCGATCCCCTCACCGGCCTTTTCAATCGGCGCTTCATGGAGGAGTCGCTGGAACTGGAACTGAGGCGCGCCGGGCGCAATCAGCGCCCGTTGGGCGTGATCATGGTGGACCTCGACCAGTTCAAGTACTTCAACGACACTTATGGGCACGAAGCAGGCGACACCCTGCTGCGCGAGCTCGGGACCCTGCTTCAGAGCAACATCCGCGGGGAGGACATCGCCTGCCGCTACGGCGGCGAGGAGTTCACCCTGATCCTGCCCGAGGGGAACGCCGAAATCGTGCAACAGCGCGCGAACGCCCTGCGCGAGGCCATCAAGCACCTCGACGTCGAACACCGGAACCAGCCGATCGGGCGCGTCACGGCCTCCATGGGCGTCGCGCTATTCCCGGAGCACGGGCGTACGGGCCAGGCGCTTCTGCAGGCTGCCGACGCCGCGCTCTATCGCAGCAAGGACTTGGGCCGGGACCGAGTCACCCTCGCCAAGTAACTCCCCCCGGCCTCCGCCCGGGCCGCGGTGTCATTCCCGAAACGCGCTTTCCAGCTTCCGCACAAACGCGTCGCGGTAGTCGTAGGGTACCTCCAGGTACCGCACCTTTGTCCGAATGCTCAACTGCGGGGCGCCGGTTTCCCTGTCGTAGGAATAAGGGACGCCGGTAGGGTCCAGGGGCGGCTGGCGCAGGAGGCCGGCCCGCACCAGCTCTCCGAGGTCCGACGGCGCCCTCCCGGTGCGCCGCCTGTAGCGTTCGATCAAGAACTCCAGCGTCCACAGGTCCTCGTTCACCTGCATGCTATCGAGGTGGTTCCTGGCGTTGGCCTTCAGGTCGGCGCGGCTCGATTCCTGGTACTGGCGCTGCCACAGGGCCCGCGCCGTCTCCACCGCCCCCCCTCGGGTCAGGGCCGTAGCCGACAAGCCCTCCATCCAGGGGGGTGCGCCCGGCAGGCGGCTCGCCGTCAGCCACACGTGCCCGGCGCTTTTGAAGTCTTTCAGGAACCAGAAGTAAACGAATCCCTTGTCGAAATAGAGCCGCCAGTCGCGCGGGTGCTGCGCAATCCCCTTGTCCAGCAGACTGAGCGCCGCGGCGGGCTGGCCGGCACCTATCGGATCCGGCTCAGCCAGAAACGAGCTCCCCGACCGGTAGGCGTCCAGGAGCATCGGGTCCAGGGTCGTCGTGATATCGAGCAGGGTCGCGAGGTTCTTGTAGCGCACCGGGCGGCGGTCGGCTTCATCGCGCCGGCCATAGTACTGGATGACGCGCATCCAGTAAGCGTCGGCGACGAGAGTGGGGTACCCGAGCGACAGCATCCGCACCACGGCCGGGGATCCGAAGCAAAGCTGGTCGGAGACGACAGCGTCGCCGGGCTTCAGACCGTCGACCCGGTCCTGAACGGGTTTGATCAGGACCGCCGCGACAAACAGCGTGCAAGCCAGCGGAACGACGCGGCGTGTTATCCGGAATCTCACAGGCATCTTCATGCGAGTCATTGTGCCGCGCCTTCGGCGCTCATTTCCCCGGGCCCTCGAGGTTCGCGGGATGCCCCGGTACCCGTTCAACTCACTTGAAATCCCTGCGCGCAAAAACGGCAGCGGCGATACACACGAGCGCGGCGGAGTAGAGCACGCCGTATGCGCTGACCCACGCCACTGCGCCGCGGTCGATCGCCTGGTGGTAAGCGGCGCTCTGGATGACGTTGCGGCTGTCGATCGTGGAGAAATTCGACAGGTTCGGGAGGAGGTAGTACAGCACCCGGGTCGTGTGCTCGACCGCGGCCGACTTTGTCAAGCGCCCGAAGTTGAGCAGGTCGCCGTTGAAGTGCCCGATCGCCCAGAGAAAAAGCGTAAAGACCGCCGAGAGCGCCGGGGTGGAGAAGGTCGAAAAAACCAAGGCGACCGCCGTGGTCAGCGCGAGCGCCAGAAAAATGAGATACACCGCCGGGATCAGGTGAAGCATCTCGGCCGGCTTCACGCCCCCATGGAAGAGGAGCGTCAGGGCCAGGAATCCGGTCATGACCAGAACGTTGACACCCAGGGTGATCAGCAGCCCGGCGTACTTGCCTACGATAAACTCGGCGCGACGGACGGGTTTCGAGAGCAGGGCATAGACCGTTTTCCGTTCGATTTCCTTGTGGACCAGGCTGATCCCGATGAAGATCGCGATCAGGGTGCCGAAAATCGATATGGCCGACAGTCCGAGGTCCACGATGACTTTCGCTTCCTGCCCCAGCGTCAGCTGTCCGAGCGCGATGGAACTCAGGATCATGATCAGGGCAAAAAGGATCAGGTTGTACAGGACCTTGTCCCGGATGTTTTCCCGAAACGTGTTGAGTGCGATCGCCGAAATACGTCCCATGATGCGTCACCCCGGCTTACAAAACCCGCCTCGCGGCCGAGCGGGTGCCTTGCAGGCTCCCGGCTCAGGCGCCGGCGCTCCGCGGCCCGGCAGCCGGCCGGCTGCAGCTCTTGTTCTGCTCGGCCACTTCCCGGAAGAAATGCTCCTCCAGGGAGGGGCGGATCGGGTTCACCGAAATCAACTCCGCGTGGTACTCGAACGCCTGACAGAGGATGGCCTGCAACTGGTCCTCGGTTGCGGCCCGCAGCCTCAGCCGATCTCCTACCGGATGCACTGAAGCCGCCAGGGCGCCTATGCGGTCGCCTACCGAGGGCTCCACGCGCGCGAGTATCACCTCGTGGCCCGAGATCTCGACGTCGAGAATATCGTGCAGGGCACCCGATTGCTGGAGGCGTCCCCGGTTCAGGATGGCAACCCGGTCACAGAGCGCTTCGACATCCGGGAGAATGTGCGAACTGAAGAACACCGTGACGCCCTGGGCCTTCAGCGAGGCGATCACCTCGCGCACCTCACGCCGGCCGAGCGGGTCGAGTCCCGACATGGGCTCGTCCAGGAACACGACCTCCGGGTTGTTGATAAGCGCTTGGGCGATGCCGATCCGCTGCACCATCCCCTTGGAAAACCTGCGCAGTTGCAGGTTGCGCGCCGTCACCAGCCCCACCCGTTCCAGCAGGGCGTCGACCCGGCGCCCCAGTTCCGGCGCGTGCAACCCGAAGAGCCGGCCGACATAGACCAGCAGTTCCTGCGCGGTGAGGTAATCGTAGAAGTACGGGTGTTCGGGAAGGAATCCGATCTGCCGGCGCATCGCGACCCTGTCGACAGGCTGCCCCAGGATTGAGGCCGAGCCCGAGGTCGGACGCAGCAGACCCATCAGGATCTTGAGCGTCGTCGTTTTCCCAGCGCCATTTGGCCCAAGAAAACCGAAAACCTCTCCCCGCTCCACGTGGAGGCTCAAGCCGTCCACGGCGCGGACGGCGCGCTTCTTCCAGAACCCTGCTGGAAAGTCCTTCACCAGATCCCTGATCTCGATCACACCCATGGCCCGGTTTCATCCCGCACGAGGTTGTGGTATTGGGGGGCGAACGCGAAGGGGGACCTGACACGCGGGCCAGCTTTGAGCTCCCTGCACGCTCAGGGCATTGGCGATAGGGTCTTCGTTCCGCCGCCCGACGGCGTCGAGCCGCCCACCCCCTTACCTATAGATCGGCCGCTTTGTTCAAAACTTGAACATCCGTAAAGGCATTCTGCCCCGTTGGCCGTATTGTGAAGAGTATGGGGCGGCCGAGGCCGTAGCCGTGGTGGATTGCAGAACTCCAAAACACGAAGAGAAAGGTGTCAGGTCGAACGCTGGCGGAGGACTTCGTAGAGGGCAATGCCGGCGGCGACGCTGACGTTGTGGGAAGAGACCCTGCCGCGTACCGGGATCGAAACGAGGAAGTCGCACTTCTCGCGGACGAGGCGGTGCAGCCCGCTCCCCTCGTTCCCGAGCACGAGGGCCGTCGGGACCTTGAAATCGGCTTCCCAGAGGGGCCGCCCCGATTCGGCGTCCAAGCCTGCAACCCAGTATCCGCTCTTTCTCAGGAGCTCGATCAAACGGGCGAGGTTGGGGATCCGTGCGATCTTCAGGTGAGAAGCCGCGCCGGCGCTCGCCCGCGCGACCGTCGGGCTCAGCCCGGCGCTGCGTCGGATTGGCAGGAACAAACCGTCCGCCCCGGCGACCTCGGCGGATCGGATGATCGCCCCAAGGTTGTGAGGGTCTTCGATGCCGTCGAGCACCACGACGAGCCCCGGGGACGACGCCTGCTCCAGCACCGCCTCGGGCTCGAGCGGGGCGATTTCCGAGACATAACAGAGCACCCCCTGGTGGCGCTCCCCCTCGGACTTGCGGTCGAGCCAGGCGCGTTCTTCAAACGAAACCGGGACATGAGCACGACGGCTCGACTCGACGATTTCCTGCACGCGGGGCTTGCGTTGATCTCTCTGGATACAGACCCGTTCGATCCTGCCGGCGCCAGCCCGCAGGGCTTCCAGAACCGCGTTTATCCCGTAGACGATGGCCATGGCCGGCGTTCACTTTTTGCGCGTCAGCAGCGCGACTGCCTGAGCGGATATGCCCTCGCCGCGACCCTCGGCGTTCATCCCCTCGGTGGTGGTCGCCTTTATGCTCACCTCGTCGACGGTCAGACCCAGGCTTGAAGCGATGTTGCGCCTCATGTCTTCCATGAACGGAGCCAGGCGCGGGCGCTGTGCCAGGATGGTCGCGTCTACGTTGCGGGGCTGCCACCCGGCGCTGTCCAGTTTGAGCCGGACCTCCCGCAGGAATTCCAGGGAGGAACGGTCGTGGTGCGACGGGTCGCTGTCGGGGAAATGCCTGCCGATATCCCCCAGGGCAGCCGCACCCAGCAGCGCATCGCAGATGGCATGGCTGAGCGCGTCGGCGTCCGAATGCCCTTCGAGCCCCACCTCGCTGGGTATTTCGACACCCCCGAGGACGAGCTTGCGCCCGCCGGTCAGCCGGTGATAATCCGTTCCCTGCCCGATGCGGATCATGGGATTAGGCTCCCGAGCTCCGGCCGGTATCGCGCCCCCCGAGAGCAGCGCCTCCCCGAGCAGCAGGTCGATGGGCCGGGTGATTTTGATGTTGTCGGGGGCGCCCGGGACGACAACCACAGGGTGGCCGGCCCAGCGCACGACGGATGATTCGTCCGTTCCCAGGAAACCCGCCTGCGCCGCTTTCTCGAGCGCGTCGCGCAGCACGCCGCTCCTGAAACACTGCGGGGTCTGGATGGCGTACAGTTCCTCGCGGGGCGGCGTCCGCAGCACTCTGCCGGAACGAGAGACTCTCTGGATTGTCTCGGTTGCGGGGAGGGCCGGGACCGCGCCCCCTTTCCGCCGCGCCGCGTCCACGACGCGCCTGATGGTCTCGAGGTCGCAGAAGGGGCGCACGGCGTCGTGGACAAGGATTATGTCGGCTTCCGGGTTCGTCCCTTGGACTCCCAGCCACACCGACTCCTGACGGGTCGGCCCCCCGCAGATGCACTCGACGGGTATCCTCGGCGAGGTTGAGGAGCAGAGGGCGCGCGCGGCTTCCACGTGCTCGGCCGGGAGCGCGATGACGATTTGAACCACCTCGTCGAAGGCCGCGACGCACTCGACGGTGCGCAACAAAATCGGGCGGCCGGCGAGGTCGAGGAATTGCTTGGGCAAACCGGCACTTATGCGGGTGCCGGTGCCGCCTGCGGCAATTACCGCCGCGACTGTGCCCGCCCTCCGCCTCCGGTGCCCGCGCGTTGCGGATGGTCTCGTCATCGGCCTGATATTCTAATCCGCAATCCACCCGCCGGCAGGAGCAAAACTCGAGGATCCGGCAGGGGCTCTCTCGTCAGCGGTTCTTGATCTTGTCTTCGTCGTAGGTTGCCCCGCCGGACGTGCCCCCACCCGACTTTTCGAAGGAGCGCCGATCCTGCCTGGACTGCGGCGGGCCGCCCCCGTCGGTTTCCTCGGGGAACCGCCCGAAGATCATCTTCCCGGCGGTGGTCTGCAGCACCGAGGTCACCTGGGTCGCAATGGTCTTGCCGATCATGCGCCGGGCGTTGTCCACGACGACCATGGTGCCGTCATCGAGATACGCCACCCCCTGGTTGTACTCCTTCCCCTCCTTGAGGATGAAGACTTTCATGGTTTCGCCGGGGAGCACCACCGGCTTCAACGCGTTCGCCAGCTCGTTGATGTTCAGGACTTCGACACCCCTCAACTGCGAGACTTTATTGAGGTTGAAGTCGTTCGTGACGATCTTTGCCCCCAGTTCCTTGGCCAGCTCGATCAGCTTGAGATCGACTTCTTTGACATCGGGGTAGTCCTTCTCGACGATCTGGACGGTAATGCCAGGGACACTCTTGACCTTCTCCAGGATATCCAGTCCGCGGCGCCCCCGGTTCCGCTTGATGGAATCGGCGCTGTCGGCGATCTGCTGCAGTTCGCGCAGCACGAAGTGGGGCACGACCAGGGTGCCTTCGAGGAAGCCGGTCTTGCAGATGTCGGCGACGCGGCCATCGATGATGACGCTCGTGTCGAGCACTTTGTAGGCTTTCCTGCTGCCGCGGTCGCTGAAGATCCCACCCAGGGCCGACAGGTCCAGATACTCGCCCTTGCTGGCACCCGAGAGCAGGCCCACGTAAGACATGAGCACCAGGACCATTACCTGGACGAAGGTCATGGTTCCCGGCTCGAGACGCATCCGACCGATGATGATGCTGATGAGGCTGGCGCCGACGATCCCGAGAATCGACCCTATGGCCGCGCCTATGAGGGTCTTAAGCGAACAATTTCTTACACGAAGCTCGACCAGCACGACGAGGCAGGCCAGGGCCGCGCTGATCCCGAGGCTGTAGGGAGTGCTGAGATCGAACGGCCGAACCGAGTAACCACTGACAAGAATTGCGAGAAACAACAGGACACGAATAATCCAGAGATCCATTTATCAGCTCCTCCGGAATAATCCACGATATGAATCGGTAACCTTGATTTCCAGCCGGGTCTGGGGTGAAAGTCTCGAGTGCAGGATTGAAGGCGATCAGCAAGACTTGGTTCAGAACTTCAACTAGCCATTTGCCTATCGCTGACATGAAGCACCAAGATTAACGCCGGTGGGATTCGCTAAGGGGTCAGCCACAGCCCCCGGCTGGTGGAACTTCAAATACTTGGAGAGAATGTAGCACACGCCACAAACGATTTGGATCATTAAAATGAACCGCGGGTGGGTCGCGGCGGCTCGACGCGGCCAGCGATTTCGCTCATTCCGTGGTTATTCTTGATGGTAGCTCATTCGGGCGGGGGCCGGGCCGCCCCCGCCCACCCTAATTCTCACTACACCTCGAAAATCAGCTCGGATAGCTCAGTAACTGCAGTTAGTGGAACAAGTTCCAGTCCACGAACCGGGTCCGCGAGCGGCAGGTTCCCCGAGGGCAGGATGCAGCGGCGGAACCCCATCAACCCGGCCTCTTTGATCCGTTGGGAGATCTGGGTGACCGGACGGACTTCGCCAGACAACCCAAGTTCCCCGAGCAATACGGTGTCCGGCCGAATGGGGCGGTTGCGGAAACTGCTCAAGATGGCCGAACAGATCCCCAGGTCCGAGGCGGGCTCGTTGATTTCGAGCCCGCCGGCGGCGTTGAGATAGATGTCGCAGCCGACAAGCGGGATTCCCAGTCGCTTCTCGAGCATGGCGACCAGCACCGACACGCGATTGTAGTCGACGCCGGTCGAAGTGCGCCGGGCAGTGCCGTACTGGGTCGAAATGACCAGCGCCTGAACCTCGACCAGCATCGGCCGGGTGCCTTCGACGGCGCAGACGACGGCGCTGCCCGGCGCCGCCGCCTGCCGCTCGCGCAGGAACAGGCCGGAGGCGTTCTGGACCGGCACCAGGCCCCGGGACGTCATCTCGAAGATGCCGACTTCGTTGGCTGCGCCGAAACGGTTTTTGACGGCACGGATGATCCGGTGGTTGTGGTGGCGTTCCCCCTCGAAATAGAGCACCGCGTCGACGATGTGTTCAAGCGCCTTCGGACCGGCGATCGAGCCGTCTTTAGTCACATGGCCAATCAAAAACACCGACATACCCCCTGTTTTTGCCAAGTTCATCAACTGGGTAGCGACGTGACGCACCTGGCCGATGCTTCCGGGCGCGGAATCCAGGCCTTCCGAAAATGTGGTCTGCACGGAGTCGACGATCAGTTCCGTCGGTCGCACGTCCTCGACGGCCGCGAGGATTCTTTCAAGGGAAGACTCGGCAGCGAGAAAAACTTCCTGGGGGACCGGCCCGGCGGCGGTCTGCCCCTCGTCCGGCGGTCCCTGGAGACGGTCCGCCCGCATCTTGATCTGCTGCGGCGACTCCTCGCCTGAAACGTAGAGCACGCGGCGCCGGTCCCCCTGCAGGCTTTGGGCGATCTGGAGCAGGAGCGTGGACTTGCCGACGCCTGGTTCCCCGCCCAATAGAACTACCGAGCCCGGCACGAGGCCGCCGCCGAGAACACGGTCGAACTCGGCGTTGCCCGTGTGGATCCTCGCGGATTCCTCCATGGAGACATCCGAGAGGCGGGACACGGTGGGGCTTACCGACGGCGCGCGCGACGCCCCTCTCGGGGCTGGTAGCCGCCTTTCCTCCGCGAAGGAATTCCAGCTGCCGCAGTCCGGGCAGCGCCCCAGCCACTTCGCCGAAGAGTACCCGCAAGACTGGCATTCAAACGACGTCGTCGATTTTGTCATATCTCCCGGCCCGCCCAAATCATCTCAATCCATCACACGATTGCATAGTGGAGCGTCCCTCACAAAAGTCGCCGATAGCGCCCCTTTATTTCGTGTGGTACTCGAAAAAAGAAAGCCCCCGAACGGGGGCTTTCTCCAGACGGGTAACGCATGAGCTTCAGAACTCGAATCGGGCACCGATCTGCATGACACGCGGTGCACCCTGGATTCCGGTGAAATTCGACCAGTTTGCGGGAGCGCTCAGATTGTTGAGGGCCGGATCCAGCCGGACGCCCATGCCGGTTCGGCTTGTGTCCTGGTTGTCCTGGTTACCGAAGTGCTGGGTGTTCGTTACGTTAAACACCTCCCAGCGGATCTGGAGCTTGTGCCCCTCCTTCCACGGCATCCGGAAGGACTTGGCTAGACCCATATCCAGCGAAACATAACCGGGCAGGCGGAAGATGTTCCGCGCGCCCCCCTCGCCGGGATACGCATTGCGGAAGCTGCGATAGACCTCATCGGTGTTGCGGCCGAAAAGCTTCGGCGAGTTGTCCGCGTCTCCCCTTGTGATGGACGTTTCCACGTGACGGGTAGGCGTCACGAAACTCTGGGCATTCCAGTTGGTCGCCCAGCGCGCATCATCATAGGGGCCGATGGCGGGCAGGCCGGTGTTCCATCGGAAGATACCCGACAGCTGCCAGTCCCCAACCACCGCGTCGGCCCACCGGGGCATGCTAGCGCCAAAAAAGCGGCTGCGGCCGAACGGCAGACCGTAGATGCCGTTGACGTTGATCATATGCCGGATGTCAAAATCCGAGTTGGTGTAGTTGTCGCGCTGGCGCAGCGGGCTGATCAGGAATGCGCTGGTCGCATAATCCCCTTCGGCCTGCAGTCCCGAAGCGTCATCCAGCGAGTGGGAAAGGGTATAGTTGAAATCCCACTGAAGGTTGTTGCCGAAGCGCTGCCGCATCGACAGGGTCAAAGCGTTGTAGTTCGAGTTGGCTATGGTAGCCCAGGACGAGAGCGCACCGTACTGGGGCTGGAAGAAGTAGGACTTTTCATACGCGTGGTCGATTTCGTCCTGCAGATAGGTCCAGTCATTGCCGAACTCCCAGTCGTGCATGAGGTAGTACACGGTCTCGGTCGGCGTCAGGTCGGTCGGCAACTGGTCGCCTCCGTAGTACGCATCCATGACGTCGCGAAGGCCTGGGAACGTGTTGTCGAAGAAGGGCTGTGGCGGGACTGCGCCGGAATGCCCCTGTTGCCGCAGCTTCTCGAGAGCCGTGCCTGCCGTGAAGAAGTCCTGCCCCGATTTGGGGTCACGCAGGTTGTTCGGCGTAACGGGATCGCGCTGGGCCAGCAGGTTGCGTCCGGCGCGGCCGATATACGAGGCCTGCAGCACCAGACCGGCCGGCAGCTGCCGCTCTATCGTAAGGTTCCACATATAATTGGTCGGAGCCCTCAGACCTCCGTCAAGACCGGTCTCGATCCGGCGCTGCTGATCCGAAGGTTGTTCCAGTGGCATGGTGCCCGGTATCGTGATCCGGGGCAACGATCTGACCGGTTGCCCGTATGCCACGAACAGCGGCGCGGGTCTTGTCGTGACATTGTAGGTATTCGCCGAGATCGTATCGCTGGAACTGAATCCGAGGGCCGTGTTCAGATCGAAATTGACGGCGAGCGCCTGGCCGAAATAGTCGTTGGTCATGGTGAAGCCGCCACGGATCACCGACTTGTCGTTACCTCCGAAAATCTTACGCAGGATGCCGCCGTCGAAGCTGGGCGCCCATGAAAACGCCGCGCGCGGCTGGAAGTTGTTCTTGTCCCAGTCGTACATCGGCGGCCGGCCGTTGGCCGGGCCCGATCTCGCCAGCACGATCGGCTCGGCATAGGGAACGCCTGCATCCATTCCCTTGACCCGACGAACGAAGTACTCGTCCAGAGTGACCGTTGGCGCTACCTCGAATCCTTGGGTTTCATATACCGGGCGGCTCAGGCCGTAGCGAAGTCCATACGTGACGGTCAGGCTGCGTCCCACCCTCCAGGCATCCTGGAAGTACCAGTCGTATTCCTCGGTGGCGAAGTTGCGGTGCGTCGGCGTGCCGGAAGGCAGCAGGCTGCCGTCGAGCGCAAAGGTGAAATTGGAGGTGTACTGCGAAAAACGCCCGATCAGGGCAGTCGCGGCATTCTGCGCCTCGGACACCGAGGTCATGTCCGGGAGACCCTGATCCGCGAGGTAGGAATTGATCGCACGGGAGACAACCGCGCCGCTGCTCGCATAAAAGGATGGGTTGGTGACGGCGTTGTCAAAGGCGTTGGCAAAGCTGACGCGCCGGTTCCTCGTCATCCGAATATTGGTTCCGAACTGGAAGGTATGGTTTCCCTTGATCCAGGACAAATCGTCGACGAAGTTGTGCACCGGGGTGGTCCGGTCGAATGTGCGGTCGAAGGCGAACGGTTCAAAGACAAAACGGAAGGTGATCTGGTTGTCGGTGCTGTCGCCGAACCGTGTGCTGCCTTGACGCGTAAAGCCGTACCTGAAGTTATTCACCAGGTGCGAACTCGCGGTCCACGTGTGGCTGGCCACGAATCCCCAAGGGTGGGACCAGGTACGCGGTTGTGGTGTATCCGGAAATTGCGGTGCCGCACTCGACAAATCGTAAATCGCGCTGGCCCTTACGAAAAGGGACTGCGTGTTGCTGACATTCCAGTCGAGCTTTGCCACGTTGGAGTTGAGGTCGACCTTGGTGGCGGCGTTGAAGCGGAAGCCCGCGGTATTCATTGCCTGGCCCGGCCTGCTGTCGCCTACCGTGAAGTCGTTGGCAGGATACTTTCTCGCTGCGTCCGCGAGGGCGGCCACGGCCGTCGGATTGATGCCAACCTGTGGGAATGCCTGGTTCAACTGCGCGAGGGTCAGGATATTGGTCGAGCCGTCGCTCGATGTGTAGCGCATCGAACCCTCTCCGAGGATCGACAATGGCACGGTCCTGACCACGGTCTGCTCACTAGTGTCCCCCCGGCCCTCATAGCTGTAGAAAAAGAAAAGCTTGTCCTTCTTGATCGGGCCTCCGATGGTGCCCCCGTACGTATTGCGTCTCAGCTTGGGACGAGGAATGGTCTGTTTGGTGAATTCGTCGACTGTGCGATTGTTGAAGAAATCATTGGCTGTGAAATTGGTGTCCCGCAGGTATTCGAAGACGCTACCATGAAAGTTGTTCGTTCCGCTCTTCGTCACCAGATTGACTTGAGCCGCAGAAGAGCGCCCCTGGTTCGCGTTCGGGTTGACCGTGGTGACGCGGAATTCCTCGATCGCCTCGGAGTTGAGCCGCAGCACAGTGCTGTTCAACGAGCTCGTCTGCGCATCGTTGATGTCCACCCCGTCGAGCGTCACGTTCGATTGGTCGCTGCGGGCGCCTGCAACATAACCGTCGCGGGTGACGCCGGGTTGGAGCGTCAGGAGGGACGTGACGTTTCGAGCTTCCATCGGGAGCTGTACGATCTGCTGGGTAACAAAGTTGTTTCCCAGGGTGGCATCCTGGGTATTCACGGCCACCATTCCGGCAGTGGCACTAACCAGAACTGTCTCCGAAACGCTCCCGATTTCCAGCTTGATATTGATCTCAACCGACTGGTTCACGAGGGCGTGCACAGGGCTAACGATGGATTTTCGGAAGCCCTTGGCCTCAGCCTCGACGCTGTAGTCTCCGACGGGAATCAGGTCAAAACTAAATCGGCCCATGTCCGTGGAAATCTGGTTGCGCGTGAGGTTAGTGTTGAGATTGGTGATAGTCAACGTCGCGCCCGGGATAATGGCCCCCTGGGGGTCCCTCACCTCACCGCGCAACGTGGAAGTGGCACCCTGCCCCCAGGCGGTGACGAACGATGCAGACAGGAATGCACTGAACAAAATCAATATTACAGTCCCGCGTTTCATTTTTTGCTCCCTCGTAGAGCCCCTGTGATCTGACAGGTGATCCGATCGATCTTTGCGCATCCGATAAACCAGCTGTCCACTCGTTCGCTAATCCGTGCTGCACTTTATGCACACCCAAGACTCCAGCGACATTTCCCAATCCGCGGCCTGCGCCCGGTTAGGAAATCCGTCGGAGTCACTGGTGTCAGGCCGAAACAGCCAGTGCTTTGCCCTCGATGCAATCAGGACTTTATTGCGCAATCTATTTATAGGTACTGCTGTTGTCAACTGCATTCTGGTTCGTGTCGGCCAGGGGCGAGCGCTGGAGCGCATTGGACGAAGCAGCCAACCCGCGGGCGACCGATGCGGTCCGAGGTGTGCAATACGATATTCATTCCCGGGGATGATGGACTACTCAGGGGGGGCGCCCGCATACACGCGCGGGACGCGGGGACTGATGCCGCAGAGGACCTCGTAGCAGATCGTGTCGAGGGCGCGGGCCCAGGACTCGGCGTCGAACCGGCAGCGGCGGCTCGCGCCGAGGAGGATGACCTCGTCGCCCTTCACGCAAGTCCGGGAGGTGGGTGACGTCGGCCACGATCATGTCCATCGAAACTGTGCCGATGATGTCGGCGAGCGTGTCGTGCACGATGACTTTGGCCTTGCCCGACAGGCCGCGCCGGTAACCGTCGGCATAGCCTGCGGGGATGGTGGCCGCGAGGGTATCGCGGGCGGCGCAGAAGCGGCGGTTGTATCCGACGCTCTCCCCGGCCGCCACGCGGTGCAGGCGCCCGACGCGGCTCTTCAGCGTCAGGACGGGTTGAAACGCGTCGGGAGGGCCGCCCTTGACCGGGGTGTAGCCGTACACCGCGATGCCGGGCCGGGCGCTCAGCCAGGAAAATTCCGGGAACTGCAGAAGTCCGGCGCTGTTGGCAAGGTGAATCTCCCCGGGTTCCAGTCCCGAGGAGCGGATGTCCCGGAGTGCGTGAGCGAAACGGAGGGCCTGCTCCCGCGTGAATGCGGGGTCCTCGTCGGCGGCCGCCAGGTGCGTGAACGCTCCGGCGACCCGGACATGCGGGGCGGCACGCAGCGCAGCCAGGAGGGGGGCGAGGTCTTTCCAGTGCACCCCCAGGCGCGACATCCCGGTGTCCACTTTGACGTGCACCCGGGCGGCGGAGTCCCGCTTCGCCGCTGCTTTCTCGAGACGTGTCACGGCGCCCGGGGAGAATGCGGCCAGGGTCAGGCCGTGCTCGAGGGCGTCCGCCTCCTGACCCGGCCACGCCCCCTCCAAGCACCAGGATCTCCTCCCGGATGCCGGCCTGAGCGCAGTTCGGCGGCCTCCTCGACGATGGCGACGGCGAAGGCGGTGGCCCCGGCGCGCGCGAGGGTGCGGGCTACCGGGACGGCGCCGTGGCCGTAGGCATCTCCTTTCAGGGCGGGGATGAGGCGCGGCGCGGGAGTGACGAGCTCAGGGGGCCTGCCGCGCCGCAGCAGCGCGTCGAGCTTGCGATAGTTCGCCGCGAGCGCGGCGAGATCGATCTCGGCCCATGTCGGCCGGGTTCCGGGCGGGAGGTCCATGACGTCCTTTCGAGTCTTCGAACCTTCGAGGCGGTTTCCAGAAGCCCGCGTCAGAGACTCCAGGACTTAAAGATTCTCGAAGAACAACTGCGCTGCGTCAGCCTTCCTGCCACAGGTTGGCGAACTTGGTGTACTGCTTGATGAAGGCCAGCTGGAACGATCCGGTGGGGCCGTTGCGCTGTTTGCCGATGATCAGCTCGGCCACGCCGCTGTTTTCGTCGGTCGGGTTGAACATCTCCTCGCGGTAGATGAAGAGCACGACGTCGGCGTCCTGCTCGATCGAGCCGGACTCCCTGAGATCGGACAACTGCGGCCGATGGTCGCCCTTGCGCGATTCGACGGCACGGTTGAGCTGCGAGATCGCGATGACCGGGATGCCCAGCTCCTTGGCAAGGCCCTTGAGCCCGCGGGAGATCTGCGAGATTTCCTGGGTCCGGTTCTCGTAGCGCTGGTTGGAGCCGGACATCAGCTGGAGGTAGTCGACGATCAGCAGGCTCGAGGCCGTGTTCGACGAGCAGCCGCCGGGCCTTTGAGCGCATCTCCATCATGGAGAGACCGGCGCTGTCGTCGATGAAGATCTTGGACTGCGACAGCGCCCCGGCGGCGTGTCCGAGCCGGCTCCAGTCCTCCTTGGCAGGAAGCCGGTGTTGACCTTGTGCGCGTCGATCTCGGCCTCGGCGCACAGCAGTCTCTTGACGAGCTGCTCCTTGCTCATTTCCAGGCTGAAGATGCCGATGGTCTGGCCCTTCTTCAGGGCGGCGTGCTGTGCGATGTTCAGGCACAGGCTCGTCTTGCCCAGGCCGGGCCGGGCGGCGATGATGATCAGGTCGGACGGGTGCAGGCCGGCGGTCATCTTGTCGAGCTCCGTGAAACCGGTTTCGAGCCCGGTGACCAGCGACTTCCGGTTGGCGACCTCCTCGATCTGCTTGTAGACCGCGCTGACGAGGGGGTCGATGGCGGTGAATCCCGATCGGAACTGCTGGTTGGAGAGGTCGAAGACCGACTTCTCGACTGCCTCCAGGATCTCCTCGGACGTCTCCTGGCTCTGCAGGCTGCGGGTCATGATCTCGTTCGAGATCTGGATCAGGCGCCGGAGCGTCGCCTTCTCCTTGACGATCTGCGCGTAGTGCTCGATGTTGACGGCCCGCGGCAGCCCGTCGGTGAGGCTGGCGAGATAGGCGGGGCCGCCGGCGCTTTCGAGTTCGTCGCTGCGCTGCAGTTCGTTCTTGAGGGTGACGAGGTCGACGGGGCGGGCGTTGGCGGCAAGCGCGTACATCTTGTCGAAGATGCGGCGGTGGCTCTCGAGGTAGAAGTCCTCCTTGCGCAGCTTTTCGATGACGGTGAAGAGGGCCTTGTCGTCGAGCAGGATCGCCCCGAGCACCGAACGTTCCGCTTCCAGGTTGTTCGGCAGAGTTTTTTCGAGGCTGAAGTCCGCAGGCATGGGCATGATGATGAGCGCGATTTTTCAGTGCTGAGAATGCCGCAATTCTACACGACGGGAGAGCGGAGGAAAGGAGTATTTTGCGCCGGCGGAGGCGCGGCCGGCCGTCGCGGGCCGGCCGCTCTCGGCATGCTATTCGGCGGACTCGGGTTCTGCCTCGACGATCACCCGGATGGGGACGGTCACTTCGCGGTGCAGGCGGATCGGGACCTGGTATTCGCCGACGGTCTTGATGGGATCTTCGAGCTGAATCTTCCGCTTGTCGATGTCGATCTTGTGCGTGACCAGGTAGTCGGCGATGTCGATAGCGGTGACGGAACCGTACAGGGCGCCTTCCTCGCCGGCTTTGCGGCGCACGGTTACGACCAGCTTGACGATGTCGCGGGCCAGCAGGCTGGCGGCCGTCTTGTCGCGCTGGTCGCGCCGGGCGTTGGCCAGGCTTTCGATTTCCATGATCTTAACGTTGCCCGGGGTGGCCTCGACGGCGATCTTCATCGGAATCAGGAAATTCCGGCCGTAGCCCGGGGCGACCTTCACGATGTCGCCCGCCTTGCCGAGCTTGTCCACGTCCTGTTTCAAAATGACCTTCATGGTTCACCCTCTCAGTAGACGGTTCAGTCCGCAACGAACGGGATAATGGCCAGGTGCCGGGCCCGCTTGATCGCCTCCGACAGCTGGCGCTGGTGCGTCGAGCAGACTCCGCTGATCCTGCGCGGCAGGATCTTGCCCCGTTCGGGGATGAAGTGGGACAGCAGTTTCCCGTCCTTGAAGTCGATGTAGGTGATCTTCTCTGCACAGAACTTGCAGATCCTCTTGCGTCGGATCGAAAACCTTTTGGGCGCTGGCATGTCTTGACCTTTCTGTCGAGATTCGAGCTCCGGAAGCCGGGTCCGCCCGCCTTCCGTGGGTGCTGCGGCCGGCAGCCGCCTTTACACGGCGGCTTCCGGCCCGGGTCCCGCCTGCGGCGGCGCCGCGGGGGCCTTGGAGGCGGACTTCCTCTGGCGCATCGCCTTCAGTTTTTCTGAACGCTTCAGGTCTTCGTCGATCCGCACCGAAAGGAAGCGGATCACGTAGTCCGTCACGCGGAACCGACGCTCCAGCTCGGCTATGGTCGCCCCGTCCGCCTCGAGCGTCAGGACCACGTAGTAGCCGTCCCGGAATTTCTTGATCTTGTACGCGAGGGACTTCTTCCCCCAATTGTCGACTTTCACCACCTTGCCGTTGCGCCCTTCCACCACGGACTGCATCAGGTTGATGAAGGCGTCCAGCTCTTCCGTCGAAATCGTCGGAACGGCGATGAAAACGACCTCGTAAGTTCGCACGGTTCTATTCTCCTTTTGCACTTTACGCGTTAAAAACCGACATCGCCCGTTCCACCCCCGCGCTCAGGATCGTTCTGACGGCGGCGACGGCCTTATCGATCATTTCCTTGAACTCCGGTGCGCTCGTCTCGGGAAGGTCCGCCAGGACGAAATCGGCCATGTCCGTAGGCATGTTCTCTTCCCCCACGCCGAGCCGCACGCGCGGGACCTCTTCCGATGCCAGGGCGGACAACACCGATTCCAGCCCCCGGTGCCCGCCGGCGGAGCCCCTGGCCCGCACCCGGATGCGGCCCAGCGGCAGATTGACGTCGTCGAGCAGAACCACGATATCCTGCGGGACCAGCCCGAGGTCCTGCGCCAGCGCCGCGACGGTCGCGCCGCTGAGATTCATATAAGTCTGCGGCTTCACCAGGAGCGCCGGGCGGCTCTCTATCGAGATCTGCGCCACCAGCGCCCGCCAGCGGGCCTGCCACATCGGGTCGCCCGCGTCGCGGACGAGCCGGTCGACGGTCATGAATCCGGCGTTGTGGCGGGTGCGGGCATATTTCGCGCCCGGGTTTCCCAGCCCGACAACCACGCCGGGGTTCACGGCCGCGCCGTCCGGGCTCACTTCTTTTCTTCTGGGGTCGCCGCCTCGCCCTCCTCGACCACCTTGCCCTTCTTGATGACCTCGGGCTCCGCAGTCTCCGCGGGCGCCTCGACCACCGGCTCCTCTTCCTTGATCGGGGCACGATCGTGACGATCACGACTTCGGGTTCGGTGAGGATCTTCACCTTCGGGTCGGCGGGGAGGTTCTTGACCCGGATGTAGTCGTTGATCTTCAGCGCCGTCACATCGACCTTGATCGAATCCGGGATGTCCGAGGGCAGGCACTCGACGTCGATGGAGCGGGTCACGATGTCCATCAGGCCGCCGTCGAGTTTCACCCCTTCGGCTTCGCCCACGATCTCGACGTTGACGCTCAGCTCGAAGCAGCCGGTCCATGGCGATTTCCAGCAGATCGGAGTGGATCAGATTTCCTTTGACCGGATCGAGCTGGTACTGCTTCACCATCGCGTTCACGGGAGGGTGTCCCTCGAGGGTGACCGTGAAGATCGTGTTCCGGCCGCTGTCGGAGTACAGGATGTCGCCCAGGGCTTCGGGATCGACGCTGACCGGCAGGGGTTCCTTGCCGGGGCCGTAGATCACGGCCGGGATCCTCCCGGCCTTGCGCATGCGCCGGTTCGCGTTCTTCCCTTCGGGAGTTCGCCGAGTTGCTTGAATCTCAGTCTGCGCCATGGAAAAAAACTCCTTCTTTACACAAAGAGGTTGCTCACGCTCGTTTCGTCGTGAATGCTCCGGATCGCCTCCGCCAGCAGTTCCGCCACGCTCAGCACCTTCATGTTGGGCAGGATCTGCGACGCACTCAGAGGCACCGTGTTGGTGAGGATGATCTCGTCGATGGGGGTTTCCTTCAGCCTCTCGAAGGCGGGCCCGCTCAGCACTCCGTGCGTGGCGCAGGCAAAGACCTGTCTGGCCTTCTGCTTCCGGAGCGCCACGACCGTGTTGACCAGCGTGCCGGCGGTGTCGATCATGTCGTCGCAGATGATGACGTTCCTGCCGCCCACGTGCCCGATGACGTGCATGACCTCGGCCCGGTTCGGGGCCGTTCGCCGCTTGTCGACGACGGCGAGGTCGGCGTTGAGCCGCTTGGCGAAGGCGCGGGCCCGCTCGACGCCGCCGGCGTCGGGGGAAACCATCGTCAGGTCCTGGACGTTGAGTTTCTGGATGTAGTCGATCAGCACCGGAGCCGCGTACAGGTGGTCGACCGGGATGTTGAAGAAACCCTGGATCTGGCCCGCGTGCAGGTCCATCGCCAGGATCCGGTTCGTCCCGGCGGCCGTGAGGAGGTCGGCGACGAGCTTCGACGATATCGGGACGCGCGGCTTGTCCTTGCGGTCCTGCCGCGCGTACCCGTAATACGGGATGACCGCCGTGATCCGCGCCGCCGAGGAACGCTTGAACGCGTCGATCATGATCAGCAGTTCCATTACGTTGTCGTTGACCGGGCAGCAGGTCGGCTGGATGACGAAGACGTCCTTCCCGCGCACGTTCTCGAGTATCTGGAAGTAAAGTTCGCCGTCGCTGAACGTCGTCAGGGCGGCCTTGCCGAGAGGGATTTCCAGGTGTTCGCAGATGTCGGCAGCTAGCGCAGGATTGGCATTTCCGGAGAAGACCTTAAGTTCGCGATGACGTGTGCTCATGATTCCGGTACTGTCCCTGGAGTGTGGCGTGTTGGCTGGGGCGGGAGGATTCGAACCTCCGAATGCAGGTTCCAAAGACCTGTGTCTTACCGCTTGACGACGCCCCAGCAATATCGTTTTGCGCCGAGCGCAGGCGCACGACCGGGTTGCCTGCACGGGCATCCCAAAAACCGCCCCGCAGCCGGCGCGGTCCGGCTACCCAAACATCTGGCTGAGATAATCAGAGCGTGAAAGGGTCTTCGCCGGAAACACCCGCCAGCCATCCCGCGCCACGGCGCGGGATGCTGCGAGAGCTGACTCCTCATCCAAGAAGAATCCGAAGACGGCAGATCCGCTGCCCGACATACGGACCGCCGTGGCCCCCTGCTGAAGCAGGGATTCCATGGCTTGCCTGATCGCCGGACGGGCAGGGAGGATCGAAGTCTCGAAATCGTTAAAGAACCCGGTCGCGCAGGCGCTTGCTCCCTGCAGGCGGCCACAGAAACTTTGAATTTTATGAGCGCCCGCCTGTGATGTCAATCCGAATCTCAAGGAGGCGTACGCTTCGGCGGTCGAAACCCCCTCGCCCGGGTAGACAACGACCAGGTTCGACGGGGGGATCGCGGGCAGGGGGTAGATCTCGTCTCCCCTGCCGACGCCGAGCGCGGTCCCGCCGTGGAGGAAAAACGGCACATCCGCGCCGAGGCTCGAAGCCAACGCCCTGAGTTCCGGCTCGTCCAGTTCGACACCCCACAGCCTCTGCAGGCCGAGCAGCGCCGCCGCCGCGTTGCTGCTCCCGCCGCCGAGACCCGCTCCCACCGGGATGCTCTTGCGCAGGGTGATGTGCGCACCCTGCGCGACCGCCGCGGCGCTCCGGAGCGCGGCGGCAGCTTTCCAGGCCAGGTTTTGCTCCGCGGGGACGCCCGGCAGACCGGAGCACTCGAGCCGCAGCAAGGCGGCGGGGCTAAATTCGAGCGTGTCGTGCAGGTCGATCGACTGAAAGACGGTGCGGATTTCGTGGTAGCCGTCGGGCCTCCTGGCGAGCACGGCCAGGGCGAGATTGACCTTCGCGAATGAACGAACGTGCAATGGGATCACGGGCTGTGGCAGCCGCCGTTTATCGGCGTTTCTGTTTTCGGAGCGAGTCCTGGAGCTTGTCCAGTTTTTCCTTCACCTTTTGCGTTTCTTCGGGCTCGGTCCCGATATCGACGGATTTCGTCCAGAACTCGACGGCCTTCTCGTAGTTCCCGGTCTTGTAGTACACGTCGCCGAGGTGGTCGTGGATCACGGGGTCGTTCTTCACCAGCTCCACGGCCCGCAGCAGGTACTCCTCGGCCTTGCCCAGGTCGTTCAGCTTGTAGAACGCCCAGCCGAGCGAATCCAGGTAGGCACCGTTGTTCGGGTCCAGGGCGAGCGCCTCCTCGACGTACTTAACCGCCTCCTGCAGGCGCACGCCGCGGTCGGCCAGCATGTAACCGATGTAGTTGAGCGCGGTGGCGTTCTTGGGGTTGGCCTTGAGCACTTCCTTGAAAAGCACCTCGGCCTTGTCGAAATCCTTCTGCCGTTCGTAGACGGTCGCCAGCTGGAATTTGAGGCGTTCGCTGTCGAGCTGTCTGTCCTCGGCGCGGCGCAGCACCTTTTCGGCTTCCGAGAAGCGCTTCCCCTGCAGGTACACCTGGCTGAGGTTCACGTAGATGTCGATGTTGGATGGGTCGGACTGGAGCATTTTGAGAAGGAGGTCCGCCCCCTCGCGGGTTTTTCCCGCGTCGGCCAGGGCGCGCGCGTACACGAGCCCTATGTTGACGTCCTTCGGGTTCTGCTCGTAGTACTGCTTCCCGACACTCAGGGCCTTGTCGAACTGCCGGTTCAGCCGGTAGGCGTTGATCAGCATGAAGACCAGCCCGGGCCGCGGTTCTTTCTGGCCCTGGAGCAGCTCCTCGTACAGGGCGATCGCCTTCTCGTGCTCACCCATGTCCTGGTAGACGGCGGCCAGATGCTGCTGGAAAACGGGCCGGTTCGCCTTCTGTTCGTCCGAGGCGTCGCTGTTTTCCAGCAGGTGCGAGAAAATGCGGGCGGCTTCCGGAGAGTTCCCGCCCTGCTCGTAGGCGGTTGCGAGGTAGAACTCGGCCTCCAAGTCGCCGCTCGAGTCCTCGAGCAGCGACTTGAACAGCTCGATCGCCTCGGGAAACTGGCGCGCGCCGATCTGCGCGCGGCCGAGCAGGATTTTTGCGTCGCGGTCGCCCGGCGCGGCCCCGGAGACTTCCTTGAGCATCTCTGCGGCATCGTCGTATTCCTCGGCGTCCACCATCGAGGTCGCCAGCTGCCGCTTGATTGCGGGATTGTCCCCCGTGAGCTCGAGGATCTTCCGGTATAGCGGGATGGCTTCCTTGCTGCGCTTGAGCCGCCCATAGATCGTCGCGAGCATCATAAGGCTCTCGGGCGAGTCGGGTTGGCTCTTGAGGGCCTGCTTCAGGTACTCGATCGCCTTCTCGTTGTCCTTGGCGTCGCGCTCGTAGTATTTGGCGATGGCGACGTAGCCGGCGTCCATCGTGGGCGCGAGCGACTGGAACTTCTCGAAGGCCCTGATCGCCTTCTCCGGTTCGCCGAGCTCGAAGTAGGCGCCGCCCAGCGCGTAGTAAGCGCGTTCGTCCTCGGGAGCGGCATCGCGCATGGCCTCGAGCTCCTTGACGGCGTTGCCCAGCGCCTCGCGTGAGGCGGCCCGGTCGCGGCCCTGGGAGCGGAAATAAATGTTGGCCAGCAGCCAGTGCGGCTCGGGGGATTTCGGATCCATGCGCGCTGCCTCGCGCGCCTCCTCGACAGCCTCCTTCAGGTTACCGGCCTTTTCCAGTATGGTCGGCCAGTTCGACGCGCACGCCGCCGCTCGACTCGTTGTACTTCAGGGCGTTGCGCATTTCGGCGATGGCGCGCGTCAGATCGCCCTTGTCCTCGTACCACTTGGCCAGGGAGTAATAGTAGTAGCTCCGGCCGCGGTTCTGTGGTTCACCCCGGCGCAGTTCCCGATCGAGATCGATCGACTTGCTGCCGGCAACCGGTTTTTCCTGGGCGTGGAGGGCACCGGCAAACCAGCCCAGCACCATGACGAAGGTCAGCAGGGCGGGCCCGCTGAGGCGGAGGGAGCACTGTTTCATAAGTGGATGGATTTCCTTGTCTCCAGAGAGTTTGTTCCCGTCACGAATTATGGCACACGCAAAATGCAATTGCCATGGGCCGCACGGTCCTCGATGCGCTGCGCCGGGGTCGGCACCCATCGGCCGGCGTGAGCAAGTTCTGGCTCAACCGGAACGGGAGGCGGTTAGAGAGGGTGTTCACGGGCAGGCATCGCCAGCCCGCAGGGATCAACAGACTAGGAGGAAATCCATGAACGCTCGCACAAAGACCCTGGCCTGGGTGCTGGTACTGTGCCTCGGCCTGGCACTCTCGCCCGCCGCCCTGGCCCAGAAGGGCAAAGTACAATCGACCGAGAAGGTAAACATCAACACGGCGACCGTCGAGCAACTGCAGACGCTCCCGGGGGTGGGACCGGCGATGGCCAAGAGCATCGTCGATTACCGCAGCAAGGTCGGCAAGTTCACCAAGACCGAGGAACTGATCAACGTGAAAGGGATCGGCGAGAAGAAGTTTCAGAAGATGAAGGACCGGCTGATTCTCTAGACCACTGCGACGGAAGACGCGGCGCGGCGCAGAGCCGCGCCGGGCGTCTCACGCCGAGGCGAAGAGGATGCGGGGGTGCATCCGCACCCACTGCACCGGTTGGGCCACGGGGGACATGAACGTCTGGAGGCGTTCGCCGACGGCCAGCAGGTCGCCCGTCTCGTCGACGAGCCGGTATTCGGCGGCCTGGAAGGCGGACGTGAGCAGGTTTAGATCCGAGCCGTGCAGCAGCCTGCCGCGGTCTCCCTGGGAGATCACGATGGCCGGCACTTCGCGCAGCAGTTCCCGCATCGGGATGACCCGGGCCAGGAAGAACTCCCGCGTGCGGAAGATCTCGCCCTCGGTCAGGCCGACGGCGGCCTCGATCGGGAACTCGCCGCTGCGCTCGCGGCGCAGCCGGACGAGGTGGGCTCCGCAGCCGTAGTCGCGCCCGACGTCGTGGGCAAGGCTTCGGGCGTAGGTTCCGGCGGCGCAGCCGAGCTCGAAGTCCACCTCCGACCCGTCGACGGAGACGATCTTGAGCGACTTGATCGTGACTTCCTTGGTGGCCGGCTCCAGCTCCACACCTTTGCGCGCATAAACGTACATCGGCTTGCCCTGTATTTTCTTGGCGGAGTAGGGCGGAAGGGTCTGGAGCACGGTCCCCAGGTAGCGGGCGAATATCTCCTCGACCCTCGCACGGTCAACCGAGGGTGCGGTGTCGTCGCCCGTGGGTTCGCCGTCGACGTCGAAGGTCGTCGTGGCGAAGCCGAAACGCATGACCCCGCGGTAGAGTTTGTCCGACGAGAGGAAATAGTTGGTCAGGCGGGTCGCGCGCCCGAGGGTCAGGGGCAGGACGCCCGTGGCGAACGGGTCCAGGGTGCCGGTGTGGCCGACTTTTTTGATTTTCGTGAGGTTGCGGATTTTTGCGACGACGTCGTGCGAAGTCCACCCCGCCGGCTTGTCGATGACCAGGACTCCGTCCATGGGCTCAGTGCTCCCTCAGCTTATCGATCAGGGAATCGATGTGCTCGCCGTATTCCTGTGATTTGTCGGCATGAAACACGATTTCGGGCAGGAACTTCATCCGTATGCGCTGGCCGAGCTCGTGCCGGATCCAGCCTGCGGCGTGATTGAGGGCTTCGAGGCTGTCGTTCTTCTGCCGGTCGGTTCCCATGACCGAGACGAAAACCCGCGCGTGCCTCAGGTCCGGGCTCATGTCGACTCCGGTGATGGTCACGAGGCCGATGCGCGGATCCTTGATGTTTCTGAACAGCATGAGGCTGATTTCCTGCTGGATCTGCAGGCCCAGCCTCTGTGGACGTCGGGATTGGGTCATGTGTGATTCAGGGCTCGATGTAGGACACCTGGCAATCGATCAGCAGTTCCTCGAGGATGTTCTCGGCCTCGCGGACAAACTGCTGGGTGACGCGCTCCAGCACGGCGTTGTCGGCGCCCACCGTGACCGCCGCGAGCTTGGCGCGCTGCCAGAGGTCCTGGAACTCCACCTCGGCGATCGAAAAGTTGGTGCGCGCGCGCAGCCTGTCCTGCGCTTTCCGGAGCACCATCCGCTTTTCTTTCAGCGACTGAGAGAAAGGGAGAAACAGTTCCAGGGTGCAGTAGGCTATGGGCATTTGCGGAGCGCGGCCAAGTGGGCGGGGGCCGCCAGAGCCCCGCCGAGTTGAGCCACAGCCGGGCCAATTCGATCAATCGCACCGGCCGGTGCTGAGATCCGAGGGCCGCGTCTGGCCGCCGCGGCCCACCTCGCTAACTACAGGGTGGTGGGCTGCACTTTTTCTATCGTGTAGGCCTCGATGATGTCGCCCACCTTGACGTCCGAGAAGCGCTCGAACCCGATGCCGCACTCGAACCCCGACTTCACTTCCGAGACGTCGTCCTTGAACCGGCGCAGCGAGCCGATCTTGCCCTCGTGAATCACGACGTTGTCGCGCAGCAGCCGGACCTCGGAGTTGCGGCGGATCATCCCGTCCAGGATGTACGAGCCGGCGACGAAGCCGAACTTCGGCACCTTGAACGTGTCGCGGACTTCGGCGCGGCCGAGGTACTTCTCGTGGGTGGTGTACTCGAGCATCCCGATCATCGCGTTCTTGATGTCGTTGGCCACGTTGTAGATGACGGTGTACAGCCGGATCTCGACTCCTTCGGCGTCCGCAAGGTCCTGCGCCTTGCGCTCTGGCCGGACGTTGAACCCGATGATGATGGCGTTGGAGGCGGACGCCAGCAGCACGTCGGTTTCGGTCACCGCGCCCGCGCCGCTGTGCAGGATGCGCACCTTCACCTTGTCGGTGCTGAGCTTGTTGAGGACGTCGGTCAGGACCTCGACCGATCCCTGCACGTCGCACTTGAGGATGAGCGGGAGCTCTTTGACGGTGCCTTCGCGCATCTGGTCGTACAGGGCCTGCAGCGAGAGCCGCGCGGAGGAGCGGAGCGACTTCTCCCTGGCCTTGGCCTGCCGGTATTCGGCGACCTGTCTCGCCTTGGTGGCATCTTCGAACACCTGGAAGACGTCGCCCGCGCGTGGGATATCCTGCAACCCGAGGATTTCGGCCGGCACGGAAGGGCCGGCCTCGGCGATGTTCGCGCCCCTGTCGTTCATGAGGGCGCGCACCCTGCCGTGCACCGCGCCGGCGACCACCGGGTCTCCCACCTTGAGGGTCCCGGTCTGCACCAGGATTGTAGCGACCGGGCCGCGTCCCTTGTCGACCTTTGCTTCGAGCACGACACCCGCGGCGAGCCGCCGCGGATTGGCCTTCAGGTCGCGCATGTCGGCGACCAGCAGGATCATCTCGAGCAGCAGATCGATGTTGGACTTCTGCTTCGCCGAGACCGGAACCATGACGACGTCGCCGCCCCAGTCCTCGGCCAGGAGACCCTGGTCGGACAGCGCCTGCTTCACCCTGTCGGGCTGGGCCCCGGCCTTGTCGATCTTGTTGATGGCGACGAGGATCGGGACGTTGGCGGCCTTGGCGTGGTGGATGGCCTCGATCGTTTGCGGCATGACGCCGTCGTCGGCTGCCACCACGAGCACGACGATGTCGGTCGCCTGGGCGCCGCGGGCGCGCATCAGGGTGAAGGCCTCGTGACCCGGGGTGTCCAGGAACACGATGCTGCGCCCCTTGATATCGACCTTGTAGGCGCCGATGTGCTGCGTGATGCCGCCCGCTTCCGTCTCGGTGACTTTGGAGCTGCGGATCGCGTCCAGGAGCGACGTCTTGCCGTGATCGACGTGGCCCATGATGGTCACGACCGGCGGGCGCGTCTGGTAGTCCTGCGGCCTGTCCACCACTTCCTGCTTGGCCTCGGCCTCTTGTTCGAAGCTGATGACCTCGGCACGGAAACCGAACTCCGCGCACACTTCCTTGGCCACGTCCAGGTCCAACGCCTGGTTGATGGAGGCCAGGATCCCCTTGCTGATGAGCTTCTGAATGATGTACTTCGACTTGATCTCCATCTTCTCCGCGAGCTCTTTCAGGGTCACCCCTTCGGTGATGGCGATCGGCTTGAAATCCTCGGGGGACGCGGGGGGACGCGGGAGTTCGACGACCTTGGCGACCCGTTCCACGGGTGCCGCAGGACGGACTCCGGGCCTCTTCTTGCGGACCAGCCGCATCGGCGTGGCAACCCGGGCCCCGCCGGGCTTGACGTCGCCCAGGGTCTTCAGGATGCGGTCGGTGACGCCGGGGCTGACCACTTTGTCCGCTGCGGTGCGCATGAGGATCTTGGTCTTGGTCTTCGGGATGACGAACTTCTTGGTCCCGGGGTGCGCGGCGGCTCTCCGGGGCCTTCGGCGGTGCCTCCGCGGCCGGGGCAGGAGGCGGCGCCGGGGCGGAAGCCTCGGGTGCGGGCGGGGCAGCGGGTTGAGTCTCCGCGAGGTCGCTTCCACGACCTCCGCCGGGGCTTCGGGAGCAGCCCCGACAACCTCCGGTTCGGCCAGGGGCGCCTCAGGGGCGGCTGTGCCGGCCGTTTCGCCAAAGAACTCGCGCGCGGCCTCGACCGGGCTCAGCTCGGCGGGCTTCGGGGGAGCCGGCGGCGCCGGCTCGACCAGTCCTGCGGCCTCACGGTCGTAGTGCTTGCGCCCCTTGCGCGGGGCCAGCGAGATCCTTGGGCTGTTCCTCCTCCGGCTTCCTGACCTCCACCGGCTTTTCCGGCTTGGCCACCTTGCGCCCCTTACGGGGCGCCGGGGCCGCCTCGACCGGGGCTTCCGTCGGCGCGGGCTTTTTGGCCGCCTTCTTTTCCCGCTCCAGCTTCTTGGCCGCTTCCGACTCTTTCTTCTTCTCGGCTTCGGCCTGGCGGGCTTCTTCGGCCTCGCGTTGCGACAGGATCTTCTTGCGGATCGTGTCCGCAAAACTGAGGTCGATCGTCGCGATTGGCGAGAACACGTACAGTCCGAGCCGTTTCAGCTCAGAAAGGACGACCTGGTTCGGCACCGAACACTCTGTCGCCAGTTCCGCGACTGTAATTTTATCCATCTGCGATACTACCTCTGTCTCTGGGTACTGTCCGGCTCGGCGAGTCGGACGCAAACAGGAATCCTAAATCAAGATCCAGGGCGTTTGCAACCGGAGCGCGGTCTACTGCGGTCCGGCCTCTTTGTCCTGGTCGCCCGGCCCGGCAGCGGAATCCTCCTCAGGCGCCGTCTCCGGCGTCTGAGGCCCTGCCGGTGCTTCGGCGGCCTGGAGTTCCGGAGTCTCCTCTGCCGTGGTTGTAGCCTCACCCGCGGAGGCACTCTCGTCCGCGACGGTCTCGGCCGGCGCCTCGGCGGCGGGCTCCGCGCCCGCGGGCTGTTCCGCCTCCTGCTGCCCGGTCTCCGCCTCGATCGCGGTGGGGATGTCCATCCCTTCCGGGACCTCGATCTCCACTTCCTCGAACAGGTCGCGCGCGGATTCCATGATCTTCGCGGCCGTCTTGTCGCCCACACCCGGGATTTCCTTCAGCTTCTCCTCGCCCATCTCGAGAATGCGTTCGACGTTCTCGACCCCCGCCTCGCGCAGCTTTTCGATTATGCGCTCGCTGATCCCCTCCAGCTCGCTCAGCGAGGTCGACGACGAGGTGAGCGACTCCATCACGCTCAGGACTTCCTGCTTCTTCTGCTCCTCGCTCTTGACGTCGATCTGCCAGCCGATCAGCTTCGAGGCGAGCCGCACGTTCTGGCCCTTCTTGCCGATGGCGAGCGACTGCTGCTTTTCCTCGACGATGACCTCCATCCGCTTCTCGATGGGGTCGATGATGAGCACCTTCGAGATCTTCGCGGGGTTCAGCGCGTTGGCCGCGTAGTGCGCCGGGTCGTCCGACCACTGCACGATGTCGATCTTCTCGCCCCGGAGTTCCCGGATGATCGAGTTGATGCGCGATCCCTTCATGCCCACGCACGCTCCGACCGGATCCACGTCGCGGTCCGTCGACGCCACGGCGACCTTTGCCCTGTCGCCAGGCTCGTGGACGGCGTTCTTCACGACGATCGTGCCGTCGTAAATCTCCGGGATCTCCATTTCGAACAGCCGGATCAGGATCTGCGGATCGGTGCGCGACAGGATGACCTGCGGCCCCTTGGCGACGGGCAGGACCTTGACGATGACGGCCCGGACGCGCTCGCCCTGCTTGTAGGTTTCGGCCCTCGACTGCTCACGCAACGGCAGAAGCGCTTCGGTCTTGCCGATATCGACGATGATGTCGGGACCCTCGAACCGTTTCACTACCCCGTTGACCATCTCGCCGATTTTCTGCGAGAAGTCGTTGTAGATGTTCTGCCGCTCCGCTTCGCGCACTTTCTGCAGGATCACCTGCTTGGCCGTCTGGGCCGCGATCCTGCCGAGCACATCGGTCGGTTTGGGGATTTCGACGGTGTCGTCGACTTCCAGGGTGTCGTCGATCTCCTTGGCCTCGTCTATGGATATCTCGAGGTTGGGGTTCTCCACATTCTCCACCACGCGCTTCACAGCGAAGATCTCGACGGTTCCCGTGCCGGCATCAAAGCGGGCGTTGATCTCCTCGGTCGTCTTGTAGAACTTCCTGGATGCCGCCACCATGGCGTCTTCCAGGGCGCCGATGATGACCTTTGGGATCGATGTTTTTCTCTTTGCTGATTTGCTCGATCGTCTGGGTGATGATGTTGGACATAATTAAGAACCCCTGCCGCCTCTGCTAAATCTCAACCACGAGATTGGCCTTCTCGATATCGTTCACGGCGATTTCGACCGTCCTGCCCGGCGCGATCTTCGAGCCCGACCTGGCCGTTCCGTTCACCCCGAGGATCGTGCCCCGGAACTTCTTCTGACCTTCCAGCACTGACCCGGGTGCGCATCTTGGCGCTCCTGCCCGAAAACCGCGCGAAATCCGCTTCCTTCACCAGCGGCCGATCCAGTCCCGGTGACGACACCTCCAGGACGTAGCTGAATGGAATCCAGTCCTCCACGTCCAAAAGAACCGAAAGGCGTTTGCTGAAACGCTCGCAGTCGTCTAGTGAAATACCGCCAGGTTGATCGATGAAAGCCCGCACGACGGAACGATTGCCCCCTCCCTTTATTTCAAGGAGGACAACCTCCATGCCCATTGAAGCGGCCACTTCCTCGGCAAGGGCCGTCACTCTGGCTTCGAGGGACCCGCGCCGATCGTCCGCGTCGGCCATTTTCAGACCCCGCAAAATAAAAAAGTGGGCAACCGCCCACTTCTTTCAAAGCTAGCTGAGGAAGTATATCGAACGGAATCCGCTAAATATCAAGCAGGTGGGTACCGTGCTTCGGCCGACGGACGCTCCACGTGGGCTGCGTGCGCTCGTCGCGACTCCGATGGATCAGCCCAAGACGTCTTCGGGCTGAATGCCCGGACCTACTTATTCTCGGGCAGGGCGTCGCTATCAGGGCAGCTGCCGAACGTTTCTCGGGCTCGCTATTTCTTGGCGGGCTGCCGGTGCCGGAGGCGCCGGGGGCTCCACGAAATCGGCTTCCGCCTTGTTCAGCTTCTCGAGGCTCTCCTTGTCGGCGACCTTCACGGCGGACTCGCCCTTGACCTGGGCGTACACCCCGTCCTTGGCTTCCTCGCCGAAGGCGCAGTCGACCTTTACGTCCGCGCCCTGCTTGAAGACGACCCGCACGACCGGGGCGTCGAGCCCGTACGTCGGCGGGAGCCGCCGGGATTGTCCACGAATTCCTTGACCGGCTTCTCCAGGGCGTCCAGGATGCCGTTCACGGCGTCCCACTTCGTCTTCTTCTTGGCCTCGCCGAGCACCCAGTCGCCGCCAGCCCGGACTTGGCGAAGGTGAACGTGCCCTTGGGATTGGTCAGGGCGATGAAGTCGATGTCCCAGCGCTGAAACGACGCCAAGCGCCTTGTCCCTGAGGTCGGAGGTGGATTTCAGCAGCTTGTCGACCAGGTCCTTTTCCACGAAAAACAGATCCTTGCGCGACTCGTCCCGGGCGACGTAAAGCGCCGCGGCGTCCGTGCTCGGCGGGTTTGCCCCCGCCTGTCCCGCCTTCTTATCCTCGGGGCTCGCGGGCTTTCGCGGCCTTTTCCCCTTTTTTCACCAGCTTCGATTTCTCCCGTCCGACGATCAGGTGCCTGATGGCCTTGTCCTTACCGACCGTGAGCCGGACGTCGACCGTCGGCTTGTCGAATCCGAGATCGGCGTACTCGTCGGGGCTGCCGTCGAAGAACTCCTTGATCCGGGCCCCGGCCAGCGTGCTCAGCATACCGCTGACGGCGGAAGAGTCGGCGGCGAGCTTTTCCCTGCCCGTGAGCCACCAGCGCTCGTTCTCCTTGAGCGAGCTGAACGGGACCTTTCTCGCTCTGCAGGTCAAGGGACTGGGTCTCGAACTGCTCGAAGCTCAGGACGGAGTGGTTGCGGAGTTCGTCGACGGTCTTGTTGAAAGCTCGAGGCCAGGAAGTTGGCGACGAGCATGACCTCGTTCTTGCCTTCAACGGCCGCGTAGGTGGAGTTGCCTGTCGGGTTGTTGTTGCCGAAACGGATCTTGTAGTCCTTGCCGTCGTTTGTCTTGACCTGCAGGCTGACCTGGGGCGGATTCAGCCCGAAGCGGGACAGGTCCGCGGCGTTGGGCTCGACGACGCTCTCGCGGCTCACGTCGGCGGCCGAGCTGGCGATGCGGTTCAGCTCCTCCGAATCCGCGTCGAGCGTGCCGCGGCGCCGTAAGCTTCCACTCCTTGTCGCCGCTACGCACCGCGGTGACGTGCTGTGACGGGGTGATCAGATCGATCTGCCGGATCGTGCTGCTGTCGAATTTCCAGACCCGGTTTTCCTGCTGCTTCGCCTCTTCGCGTTTTGCCCCGCCCTTAATCTCATAGAAATAAACGTAGGCGCCCAGCGCAGCGCCGACCACGAGCAGCACCAGCGTACCGCGAAATCGCATTTATCTCCTCCGCCGCGTCCAGACGACGATGCCCGCGACCAGGACGATGCCCGGAAGCAGGAAGACGGTGACCAGTCGCAGCATGCTCTGCTGGCTCTGGGACATGATGACGCGCCTGTCCTCGGGGGCCTTGGGACGGATCGAGATCAGGTCCTCGTCCTGCGACAGCCACGACACCATGTTCAGGAACAGGTTTCCGTTCCCCTGCGCGGGGAAATAGGAATTGACGGCGAAATCGGAGTCTCCGACCACGACCATGCGGCCCTTGACCGCCGGATCCTTTTCGGTGGCGGGTTTGACGTCCTTCGAGACTGCCACCGCCAGCGTCAGCGGTCCCTTCAGGTCGGATTTCTCGTCGAAGCTCGCCTCCGGGTTCTTGGTGTCGGTCTCGCCCCAGCTGTTTTCGTTGCTCTTGAAGAGAGGCTCCACCGTGACACCCGCGACGGTCTCCTTGGCCGGCTCGATCGAGCGGACGAGTGGGAAGAAGGTCATGGCCCGGAACCGGTCGGTGATTTTGTGGTTTTCGTAACGCAACACGAGCGGGATACTCGGTCCCGCCCCCATCAGGCGTCCCGCACCGCTGACGTCGAGGACGATGTCGTTGCCGGGGACCACCCCCCAGTTCTTCAGGAACGATTCGAGGCCGGGTGCGGGCGGAGGGTCGAGCATGATCAGAAGGCCGCCGCCTGCGTTCACGAAGCCGTTGAGGAACTCCATTTCCTGTGGGAAACGGTTCGGTCGTCGGACCGGCGAGCACGAGCACCTTCGCGTCGGCCGGGTACTTCCCCTGGGTGGCCAGGTTCACGGTCTCGACCTTGTAGCCCTGGTCTTCGAGCGCCTTTTGCGCGGCCGAGTAGCCGCCGCGCTCGGAGTCGGCCGGGTCTTTCTCTCCGTGTCCCTGGACGAAGTAGACCTTCTTCGCCTCGGAGCGCTGCACCTTGATCATGGCGTTGGTGAGGTCCTCTTCGCGCACCTCTTCGGACCGCTTCTCGATTTTTTCCTTGCGGCCGTCGTACAGGAGCACGACGGTGCCGGACTTCAGCTGCGATCCGGTGAACGGGTTGCTGTAGGTGCCGTAGACCGTGACGTCGTATTGCTTGGCCACGTCCGGCTGCTTGTCGGGATCGATGAATTCGTAACGCACGCGGTGGTTGCGCGTCCGATAGCCGATCAGCAGCTCTTTGAGCGGCGCGTACTCGCCGCCCGGGAAAGAAGGCCTTGACGTCGAGGTCACGGTTGAGCTTGTCGAGGACCTGCAGCGTCTGGGGCGCGAGCGTGAAGCGGCCTGCGGCGGTCAGGTCGAAGCGTTTCGTGTGGCGCTGCCCGAGGTAGTTGACCGCGGCCACGATCGCGATGACCAGCACCACCGACACGATGTAGTTGGTCGCGTACTTCGTGGAGCGCCGGCCGAGGGTCTGCAGGATCTGCCGGTAATTGGCCACGATCCCGACTACGATCAGCACTGCACCGCCGACCGCCAGCCCAATCGTCCACCTGTCCCAAAGGTTGGTGACCGAATAGTAGATCGCTGCCGCCACGAGCAGCAACAGCCCGAGTGTGTCGAGCTTCTGGAGATATCTGTTCATCAGCTTCTCCACCTCATGGATTCAAGCGACCGGTAGGTCAGGAAGAGCCCCACGAACGCAAACGTCAGGTAGAAAATCACGTTGCTGGTGTCGACCACGCCTTTTATGAAATCGTCCAGGTGCCCGATCACCGAGAGATAGCTGAGCACGTCGCGCGCGACACCCTGCGCCCCGGCCGAGAAGGACTCGATGAGCCACAGGACCAGGATGACGCCGAAGGTGATCACGACCGCGACGATCTGGTTTTCCGTCAGCGTGGAGATGAAGAGGCCGACCGCCAGCAACGCCGCTCCGTACAGTAACAGCCCCAGATATCCGCTCAGGATCGGCTTCCACTCCGGCTGCCCGTAGATGAAGAGGGCGGAGATCGTGATCCCGCTCGTCAGGAACATCAGGACTAGGAACGAGAGGCTCGCGAGGTACTTGCCCATCATCGCCTGGAAGTTGCCGACGGGGGTCGTCAGGAGCAGCTCAATCGTCCCGCGCTTTTTCTCCTCGGCAATCAGCCCCATGGTGAGCATCGGGATCATGAACAGCAGCACGACGCTCATGGTACCGAAGAAGCTGCGGCTGACGATTCCCGGGACGTCGACCGGCTGGGCCCCCTGCCCGAACTGCGACTGCATCATCGTGGACTGGACTACCGCGGTGAGGATCGAGTAGAAGAAAAATCCCGACAGGAACAGGTAGACCGTCAGGACGACATAGGCGATCGGTGAGGCAAAATAGCCCTTCAGCTCTCGCTGCCAGATGGCCAGTATGTTCTGCATAGGTGAGATCCTTACAGAGTTTTGCGCAGCCCTTCGGGCGCCTACTCCTTCGTGATGAGGTTGATGAAGACATCTTCCAGGCTGACCGATACCCCGCGCAGCTCGAGGAGTCCCCAGCCCTGCGCCACGATGGCTGCGGCGAGCTCCCGCCGGATGTCTGTGTCGAGCTTGCACTCCACCGTGTAGCTTGAGGGTTTCCCGTCGCCGCCGGCGCTGGTGACCTGGACGCCGAGCACCCCGCCGACGGAGCCGAGCTTAGCCTGCACCTGCTCGGGCGGCCCATCGACAATCAGAGACACCCGCTCGGCCCCCTTGAACTGGTGTGCCAGCCCTTCTGGGGTGTCGATGGCCACGAGCTTCCCGTTGTTGATAATGACCACCCGGTTGCAGGTCATGCTAACTTCCGGGAGGATGTGGGTGGAGAGAATCACCGTGTGCTCGCCGGCGAGGGCCTTGATGAGCGACCGGACCTCAGAGATCTGGCGCGGGTCCAGGCCGATGGTCGGTTCGTCCAGGATCAGGACTTCCGGGTTGTTCAGCAGCGACTGGGCGAGCCCAACGCGCTGCTTGTATCCCTTCGAGAGCTTCCCGATGATCCTGTTGCGGACGTCGCCTATGCTGCATTTCTGCATCACCTCGTCGACGTTAGCCTTGCGCTGCGCCCCCCGGGCACCTTTGATCCTGGCCACGAAATCGAGATACGACCGCACGGTCATCTCGGGGTAAAGCGGCGGGCTTTCGGGGAGATAGCCGATGCGCCTGCGCACCTCCAGGCTCTCCTCGAAAACGTCGTAGCCGGCTACCCGCGCAGTGCCGTCGGTCGCGGGCATGTAGCACGTCAGGATGCGCATCGTGGTGGTTTTTCCCGCGCCGTTGGGCCCGAGAAAGCCAAGGATCTCGCCCTTCTCGACCTTGAAGGAGATGTCATCCACCGCCCTGCGGCCGCCGTACACTTTGGTGAGATGTTCTACCTCGATCACGTAGCCCCTCCCGCGAATGGACAAGAAAACGGTAGATTCTATTGGACAGCCGCTTGCCAGTCAACACCTTGCGCCTGATGCGCCTGTGCGTCCCCCACCCCGCGCCAGTCCTTAAACGTAATGTGTGCCGATTTTTTTCCATTTTTTTTGGAAGAAAGAAGCCCCTTTTACGTCTAAGCGGTAGGGAGCCAAGTAGAAAGGCGCCCTCCCGCGGGAGAAGGCGGATTTTTGGGAACGCCGTATCGACCTTGCCGTATTAGTGCAGCGGGGAGAGCCACAATCGAGAGGGAAGCGGGGTCATCAACCTTGAACAACCAAAGGTTAAATCCACAAAAAAGACCCCGTCCGGTGAAACTATTTCTCGCCATTAACTATCTATAGTTCTGAAGTTTCTCGGGTGTGGGGCAATCCAGCCCGGTGATTGCCGGCCTCAAATAACAAAGCAGTAAAGGAATAGAGCCTTCTCGGGACAAACCTTCTCTCTGGGATTGGACAGTTACTCATGATCGAACTTGAACAGGACGAATTGCTTGAGGGTTCGGATCTTTATGATCCTCAGGTAGATACGGACGATGACACCGAATCCGGGTCCGGCGAATTCACCGGGTTGACGAGGGCAAACTACGTCGACAGGGTGCGTTTCGACAGGGTCCCGGATGAAAACCGTGCCGCGGGCAGGGAAGAGTCGGCCTCGTCGGCCGACCCCCTGTACATTTATTATCGCAGCATGAGTAAGATCCGACTCCTTACGCGTGAGGAGGAGGTCTACCTGGCCAAGAAGATCGAGTCGGCCAAGCTGAACACGTTGCGGCTCCTGTCGCTGACGAGCGTCAGCTCCCTCAAGCTGGGTGAAATCGCCGACGGTCTCCAGCCCGCGCACCCCGGGATCAACACCCAGGAGGGAATCGAAGCGAAACGCGAGGCGGACAGCGAGATCCCACTCGAAGAGCGCAACCGCATCCGCGATAGAGAGGTGCGCAAAATCCTCTCGCGTGTCGAAAAGCTCGAGACGAAGTACCGGGCCCTCAAGGTCGAACTGGCCAAGGCGCGCGGCAAAGACAGAGCCCGCGAGTTGGTCAAGATCCGGAACGTCAGGGAGGCGATCCACCAGACGCTCCTGCGGTTTGACTTCAGCGAAAACCAGATCAACACCCTCGTCAGCAGCCTCGATGGCGTGGCACGTCAGCTTGACGAAGGCCAGCGGGTGGTCGGCCGGAACGCGCGGGCGGATCAGGCTCGGGCGGCGCGCGAGGCTCGCGCCCGCGCGAGGGAACTTGAAGCCCGATACCTGACCAACGCGGCCGAGTTGCGCAAGATCCTCTCGCTCATCGGCGAGAACAAGACGGAGATGGCGCGGGCCAAGGACGAGTTTGTGCGTGCCAACCTCAGGCTGGTCCTGAGTATCGCCAAGAACTACTCCTATCCAGGGCTGGACCTGCTCGACCTGGTTCAGGAGGGGAACATCGGTCTCATGAAGGCGGTCGACAAGTTCAACTACCGCCTCGGCCACAAGTTCTCGACCTACGCCACGTGGTGGATCCGCCAGAGCATTACCCGTGCGATCGCCGACCAGGGGCGGACCATCCGGATCCCGGTCCACATGGTCGAGGCCATGAACCGGGTCTTGAAGACTTCCAACGAGCTGACCAAGCGGCTGGGGAGGGAGCCCTCCGTGCACGAATTGGCCAAGGAGCTGAAGACGCCGGTATCGAAGGTTACCCAGATCCTGAAAGCGGCCCAGGAGCCCATTTCGCTGGAGGCGAGCATCGCCGACAACAAGGACGCCGTGCTGAACAAGTTCATCGAGGATAAAAACGCCGTCTCGCCCGACGAGGACGTGATGCGTCACAACCTCAGGGAGGCGACCGACTCGGCTCTCGAGACCCTGTCGCCCCGCGAACAGGAAATCGTGCGCATGCGCTACGGCCTGAACGAGGCCGGCAAGGAGTACACCCTGCAGGAAGTCGGAGAGATGTTCCAGGTCACCAGGGAGCGTATCCGGCAGATCGAGGAGAAGGCATTGCTGAAGCTGCGCAGCCCGTACCGGTCGAGCAAGCTGCGCGAGTTCGCGGATTTCGTGAGCAACTGAAGGGCAAGCGGTAAGGGGAACAAAAAGGCCCCCCGGGGCGCGGGGGGCCTTTTTTTGTTTTCGGCTGCTGTTACCTACTTCACCGCCTTTTTCAGGTCGCTCCCCGCAGTGAACTTGGGAACTTTCCTTGCGGCGATCTTGATGGGAACACCGGTCTGAGGGTTCCGCCCGGTGCGGGCTTTCCGCTTTGTCACCGAAAAAGTGCCGAAGCCGACGATGGTTACTTTCTGACTCTTCTTCAGCGAAGCGGTTATCGCGTGTATGAGCGAATTGAATACGCCTTCGGCCTGACTCTTCGTAATCTCGCTGTCAGCGGCGATCTTAGCTACCAAGTCTCCCTTGTTCAAAGAATTGCCCTCCTTGTCGGGTCTCTGGTGTTGGATGGGGAACGGCCGCAACTAATAGCACCGTGGGTCTGGGGGAGTCAAGGCAAATCCGCGCCAGAAGCGGACTTGAGGCTTTCCCGCCCCGGGGTTCCCCGCCCTCCGGGTGTCCGTTCCGGAAGGGATCGACGAGCCGCTCGCTCGTTTTTCCGGCCTCATCGTTTCATACGGTTGTCTTCACTTTCGAGTCAGTACTCTGGTATTGTCTTTCCCTTTGGAATTCTACGGTCAGAAATCTCGACGAGGTCGCAGCATGGAGCCGACAGCACCCGCAGACGAAATGCAGCAGGTTCTCGAGGGTAGACACTCCGACCCGTTCCACGTGCTCGGCGCCCACCTGACCGTCAGCGACGGCAAGCCCGCCGTGGCCGTGCGCGCCTTCATTCCGGAGGCTGCGGGCGTCGCCGTCCTGGCCGATGCCGGGCGCAGGGAGATGACCCGGGTGGACCCGGACGGTTTCTTCGAGGCGCTGTTCGAAGGCCGGGACCAGCTCTTCACCTACACGCTCGAGCTCACGTTACCGGACGGCAGCCGACGGGAAATCCACGACCCGTATTCCTTCTGGCCCATCCTTTCCGATTACGACATCTACCTTTTCGGTGAGGGGAGGCACCTCGAAAGCCTACGAAAAACTCGGCGCGCATGTCCGGGAGTTCGGGGGAGTGTCCGGCGTCCTTTTCGCCGTCTGGGCACCCAATGCCAGCCGGGTCAGCGTCGTCGGGGACTTCAACTCGTGGAACGGCCTCCGGCACCCGATGCGCTCGCGGCCGACCTCCGGCATCTGGGAACTTTTCATCCCCGGTCTTGGACTGGGGGAAATCTACAAGTTCGAGGTCGTCGCGGTCCGGGGATTACCTGGTCCAGAAGGCCGATCCCGTTCGCGTTCAGTTCGGAGTTGCGGCCGAGGACGGCCTCGGTCGTCTGCGATATCGACCGGTACGCCTGGGGCGACGAGGAGTGGATTGCGCGAAGGCGGCAGGCAAACGGATTGGACCGGCCAATCTCCATTTACGAGGTTCATCCTCGGCTCCTGGAAGCGGCATGCGGACGGGACGCTGGCTGAGCTATCGCGAGCTCGCCGCTGACCTGGTGGCGTATGTCAAGGAGATGGGATTCACCCACATCGAGCTGCATGCCGGTCAGCGAGCACCCGCTGGACGAATCCTGGGGTTACCAGACCACCGGGTACTTCGGCGTCACCAGCCGGTACGGGACCCCGGAGGATTTTCAGTACTTCGTCGACACCTGCCACCAGAACGGGATCGGCGTGATCCTCGATTGGGTTCCGGCCCACTTCCCGATGGATGAGCACGGCCTGCGCTACTTCGACGGGACCTACCTCTACGAGCACGAGGATCCGCGGATGGGGCAACACCAGGACTGGGGCACGGCCATCTTCAACTTCGGCCGGACCGAGGTGCGCAACTTCCTGATCTCCAACGCCCTGTTCTGGCTCGACAAGTACCACATCGACGGCCTGCGCGTGGACGCCGTCGCGTCGATGCTCTACCTGGACTACTCGCGAAAACCGGGCGAGTGGATGCCTAACCAGTACGGCGGCAACCAGAACCTCGAAGCGGTCGACTTCATCAAGGAATTGAACCGGATAGTGCACGGCCAGTACCACGACGTGCTGACTATCGCCGAGGAGTCGACCGCGTGGCCCGGGTGTCACGCTCCCCGTGCATCTGGGCGGACTCGGATTCTCGCTGAAGTGGAACATGGGGTGGATGCACGACATCCTGACGTATTTTTCCAGGGAACCCGTTCACCGCAAGTTTCATCACAACAACCTGACGTTCGCCCTCATGTACGCCTTCACGGAGAATTTCGTCCTGGTGTTTTCGCACGACGAGGTTGTCCACATGAAGGGCTCCATGCTCCGGAAGATGCCGGGGGACGACTGGCAGAAGTTCGCCAATCTCCGGGCGCTCTACGCCCTCATGTTCGCGTTTCCCGGGAAGAAGCTGCTGTTCATGGGCAGCGAGATCGGGCAATGGGATGAGTGGCGCCACGACCGGAGCCTGGACTGGCACCTGCTCCAGTATCCGCCGCACCGCGAGCTGCAGACCTGCCTCAGGGACCTCAACGGCCTCTACGCGACCCTCGGGCAGCTGCACACGATCGACTTCCAGTACACCGGGTTCGAGTGGATCGATTTCGCAGACGTGGAGAGTTCCATTATTTCGTTCATACGCAAATCGGCCGATGTCGATGACCCGCTCGTGGTCGTGGGCAACTTCACGCCTGTCCCGCGGCCGGGTTACCGCGTCGGCGTGCCGCACGGCGGCCCATACAGGGTCGTGTTCAACAGCGACTCGGCCGCCTACGGAGGGGGAGACACGGGTAACACCAGGGTGACGGCCGAGCAGATCCCCTGCCAGGGCAGGCCGAACTCGGTTGTCCTGACGTTGCCGCCGCTCGCCGTCATCTATCTGCGCCGCGAACCCGGCACCGGTCAGTAGCCGAACGATGCGAAAGAAACCCCTGTGCGTGGCCTTGTTGTGGCACATGCACCAACCTGACTACGGCAACATACAGACGGGGGAGATCTATCTCCCCTGGACGCGCTTCCACGCCGTGAAGGACTACTACGACATGGCCGCGCTGGTCGAGCAGGCGCCCGGGTTGCGGTTGACCTTCAACGTCGTTCCCTCGCTCATCGATCAGCTCGTCGCCTACGGCAACGGCACGGCCAGGGAAACCTATGCGGCGCTGACCCTGAAGAACGCGGCCGAGCTGGACCAATTACGAGCAGGAGTTCCTGCTGCGCAGTTTTTTCCAGCTCACGTGGAAGGAGATGGTCCTGCCCTACCCGCGCTACCGCGAGCTGCTCGACAGGCGAGGCGGCAACAACGCGCGCGGCGACTACACCGAAGCGGCCCGGCGCTTCGGGACCCAGGATTTCCGGGACCTCCAGGTCTGGTTCAACCTGGCCTGGTGCGGGCGGGAACTCCGGCGCGACGCCGAGATCGCGGCCTTACTGCAAAAAGGGAGACAGTTCACCGAGGACGAAAAGAAGCGCCTGCTCGAGATTCAATTCGCCTTCATCCGGCGCATCCTCCCGTTCTACCGCCGGCTCATGGAAGAGGGCGGCATCGAGATCTCGGTCTCTCCCTATTACCACGCGATTCTGCCGCTGCTGTGCGACAACCGTTCGGCTCGGGAGGCTCTCCCCTCCATTGCGTTGCCGGAAAACCCGTTCTCGTTCCCTTCGGATGCCCGCGAGCACATCGAGTCCGCCGTGCGCAGGTACGTGGAGATCTTCGAAAGGGCGCCGCAGGGCATGTGGCCCTCGGAAGGCTCCGTCAGCAACGCCGCGCTGCAGCTGGCCGGCGAGAGCGGTCTGCGCTGGCTGGCCACGGACGAGGCGGTGCTGCTGAATTCCCTGCAGCGGCAGGGGATGGCGGCCGGCGGGCTGACGGCCGAGAAGCGCTACAGGGCCTACCGCGTCGGAAATGGCCGGGCGGCGCCCTGCCTCTTTTTCCGCGATCACGGCCTGTCCGATCTCATCGGTTTCACCTACTCGCACTGGAGTGCACCCGAGGCCGCGGACGACTTCCTCCAGCGGTTGCGCCAGATTCACCGCAGCCTGCCCGACGACGGCCGATATTACGTGGTTCCCGTGATCCTGGACGGGGAAAACGCCTGGGAGCACTACCCGGAGAACGGGACCGAGTTCCTCTCTCTGCTCTACCGGAACCTGACGGAGTCCGACGAAATCCGGACCGTGACCTTCTCGGAATACCTCGAGCTGGAACCTGCACCCGACACTCTCCACTCGGTGGTGGCCGGCTCCTGGATCTACGGCAACCTCGCGACCTGGATCGGCCACCCCGAAAAGAACCGCGCCTGGCAGGCGCTCGGGGCCGCCCGCAACTTTATTGGCCCCCACCTGCTCGGCGGCAGGGCCAGCGGCGGCGAAGCGTTCCGGGAGTTGCTGATCGCGGAAGGCAGCGATTGGTTCTGGTGGTACGGGGACGACCACCAGACGGAAAACGCGGCCGAGTTCGATTCGCTTTTCCGGACGCACGTCAAGAACGTCTATCGCCTGCTGGGCCAGCCATATCCGTTGGACCTGGATACCCCGATCAAGAAAACGGAAAGCAAGACCCAGTACCGCGACCCGGTCCACACGGTGACGCCGCACATCGACGGGCGGGTCACCGACTATTTCGAGTGGATCGCGGCCGGATTCGCCGTCCCCGCCGGGGGCGAATCCATGCATCGCACGGACCGGTATTTCGAGAAGGTGTATTTCGGATACGACGCGCGGCACTTCTACGTCCGGCTCGACCTTTTGTCGGACCGCGGACGGGCGGTTCCGGCGCCAGACTCCTACCAGCTGCACTTCGTCGCACCCAACGAGTGCCTTTACACGATGGAGTGGGATGGGACCGGGTGGCGCGTGCGCATCCTGCGCGCACCCCAGCCGGAACTGCCCCCGGGGTTCGCAGGCGACCGCATCCTGGAGATCGCGGTCCCGCTGGAGGCTCTCGGGGTGCAAAGGTCCGCTCACGTCCGGTTTTTCGTGGCGGCGTTTGATCACGGCATCGAGCTCGAGCGGTTCCCCCGCAGCGACTTTATCACCGTGGCGGTGGACCCGTGGGGCCTCGATCACCGCGAGTGGATCGTCTGAAGTTTCGGGGACCGGCGCAGTTACCCCCAGGGTTGGGGCCGGTCCGGTGTGCATCGCGGCTCCGCGGGGCCGCTCCGGTATTCTTCGGCGCCGTATCCCGGCAGGGGGCGCCGTACAACAGGACTTATGACAATTTCGCTACCATCCCCCGCCGAAGTGTCGGACCTGATTGCAGGCCTGAAGCGACTCGCCGGCAACCTGTGGTGGACCTGGAACCAGGAGTCCCAGGAGATATTTCACGAGCTGTCGCCGCGCAGCTGGCAGAACCTGTACCACAACGCGGTCGCGGTTCTGCAGGAAGTCTCGGATTACGAACTGAGCGTGCGGCTGCAGGATCCCGTTTTCGCGGCGCGCGTCCGCAACGTCCTGGCGGCGTTCGACGACTATCTGGCCGAGACCGACACCTGGGCACGCGAGAACGCGGGGCCCCTGCTGAAAAATCCGGTGGCCTATTTCACGGCTGAAATCGGGTTCCACGAAACGCTGCCGATCGCGGCGGGCGGGCTCGGGATTCTCGCCGGGAGACCACGCGCGCTCGGCGAGCGACCTCGGCATCGGGTTCGTCGGGGTCAGCATCTTCTACCGCGAGGGGTATTTCCAGCAGGCGATCAACCAGGACAACTGGCAGACCGAATACTACACCCTGCTCAACCCGAAGACGCTGCCGCTGGAACCGGTGCTCGGCGCCGACGGCAAACCGGTCGTCTCCTACGTCGACATCGACCTGAACCGCGTCTACTTCCAGGCCTGGCGCGCCAATGTCGGGCGTTGCCCCGTCTACCTGCTCGACAGCAACCGTCCCGAAAACGAGCAGCTCTACCGCGACCTCACGCTGCGGGTCTACGGCGGCGACACCTCCACCCGCATCATGCAGGAGATGCTGCTCGGCTTCGGCGGCGTGCGCCTGCTGCGCGCGCTCGGCATCGAGCCTTCCGTGTTCCACATGAACGAAGGGCACGTCGCGTTCCTGGCGCTCGAGCTGCTGCGCGAGAAGAGGCGGCAGGGCATGTCGTTCGAGGACGCGCTGCAGGCGACGCGCGCGCAGTGCATCTTCACGACCCACACTCCGGTCGAGGCGGGACACGACCGCTTCAGCCCGGAGCTGATGCGGTACGCGATGCACGAGGTCCAGCCGCAGATCACGGCCTCCTTCTCCGAACTGATGGCGCTCGGGCGCGTCCGTCCCGCAGACGAGAACGAGACCTTCTGCATGACCGTCCTCGCGTTGAAGACCTCGCCGCGCGGCCAATGCGGTCAGCGAACTGCACGGACGCGTCAGCCGCAAGATGTGGCACGCGCTGTACCCGGGGGTCCCGGTCGACGAGGTCCCGATCGGCCACATCACCAACGGCATCCACCTGCGTCGGGTGGATGAAGGGCCCGGTGCGCAGCTTCTGGAAACGCAAGCTCGGGCCCGCTCTGGGACAAGGACATCAACTCGGCGGAGTACTGGCAGCGGATGACCGATCCTGACTTCGTCTCCGACGAGGAACTCTGGGCACTGCGCTACCGTCTGCGGCGCGCCCTGATCGAGTTCGCCCGCCGGCGCCTCGTCCAGCAGGTGCGTCCCGCGAGGTGGACTTCATCTCCTTCGACCGGCTGCTCAATCCCGACGCCCTGACCATCGGGTTCGCCCGGCGCTTCGCCACCTACAAGCGGGCGCCCGCTGGTGTTCCAAGACCTCGACCGCATCGTGCCGGCTGGTGCTCGACACCGAGCGGCCGATCCAGTTCATTTTCGCCGGCAAGGCCCACCCGCTCGACAGAGACGGTAAGCGCTACATCCAGCGGATCATCGAGCTGAGCAAGATGTCGCGAGCTGAAGGGACGCCTCGTCTTCCTCGAAAACTACGACGTCCACGTCGCCCGCCAGATGATTTCCGGGTGCGACGTGTGGCTGAACAATCCGCGGCGGCCGCTGGAGGCTTCCGGCACCAGCGGCCAGAAGATCAGCTGCAACGGCGGACTGAACTTCAGTATCCTCGACGGCTGGTGGCGCGAGGGTTACGACGGCACCAACGGATTCGCGATCGGCGAGGACTCCAATCCGGACTCGGTCGAAGAGCAGGACCGCCAGGACGCCGAGAACCTCTACCGCGTTCTGACCGGCAGGTCGTCCCCTGCTTCTACGACCGGGACGCCAACGGCATACCGCGCCGTTGGATCGGGATGATCCGCCGGCGATGGCAACGCTCGTCCCGGCGTTCAACACCTGGCGCATGGTCCAGGAGTACACGCGCCGCTACTATCTCGGCTAGGCGTTCCCGACCGCGGCGCCTATTGTCCTGAAGTTTTTCTGTTGGCCGGGTTGATCTTGTCGAAATGTTGTACAGACGGCGGTTCGGTGGTAGCATGATCGCTTTTGGCCCGCCACCATCCGGCCCGATATGGAGCCAGGTATAGGTTTGGCTCCTGCGACAGGCGAAATACCGTATGCCCGAATTACGTCACGATCCGATATCCAAACGCTGGGTGATCATCGCTTCCGAACGGGGACGTCGTCCGGACGATTTCCCCGCCCAGCACGACACGACTCCCGCCGGGTTTCTGCCCGTTTTGCGAGGGGAACGAGAGCAAGACGCCCCCCGAGATCATGGCGGTGCGCCACAACGGCAGCGGACCGAACCAGCGCGGCTGGGAGGTCCGGGTGGTCCCGAACAAGTTCCCGGCACTCCGCATCGAGGGGAATCTGGATCGCAAAGGCTTCGGAGTGCACGACCGCATGAACGGGGTCGGCGCGCACGAGGTCATCATCGAGACTCCCGCGGCACGACCAGAAGATGTGCGACATGGCCGTCGGCGATCTCGAGAAAGTGATCCGGGTCTGGCGCGACCGGCTCGTCGACCTGACCCGCGACCAGCGCTTCAAGTACATCCTGATCTTCAAGAACTACGGCGCCGCCGCCGGGGCCTCGCTGTCCCACCCTCACAGCCAGCTCATCGCCACGCCGGTGACGCCCCTGACGCTGGCCGGTGAGCTAGGGTCGGCCAAGGAGCACTACCAGGACAAGGAACGGTGCCTGTTCTGCGACCTGATCCAGCAGGAACTCGAAAGCGGCGAACGCATCGTGCTCTGCAACGATCAGTTCGTCGCGATCACCCCGTTCGCCTCGCGGTTTCCCTTCGAAATCTTCCTGGCGCCCCGGTATCACCACCACAGCTTTGCCGAGATCAACGATTCGATGGTCCACCACCTGGCGCTCGCGCTCAAGGAGGTGCTGCTCAGGGTCCGGAAGTGCCTGAACGATCCGGCCTACAATTTCCTGATTCACACGATCCCGAACGTGAAGGCCAGGCCCAAGAGGACGTCCTACTGGGATACCATCGAAGTCGATTACCACTGGCACATCGAAATCATGCCGCGGCTGACCGGGATCGCCGGTTTCGAGTGGGGAACAGGCTTCTACATCAACCCGACGGCTCCCGAGGAAGCGGCGAAGTACCTGCGGGACGTCGAGCTGTAATCGCCTGCCGCCGCAGCCGCGTTCAGGATCACTATGCCCGGAAGCGACAGACTGCGCGTCGTGATGTTTTCCGCGGAAGCCTATCCGTACGTGCAGGTCGGCGGCCTGGGCGACGTGATGGGGGCGTTGCCGAAGGTGCTCGACACGATGGGGGCCCGTGTCACGCTCGTCGTTCCCTCCTACAAGACCATCGACCACCCGCAGCACAACATCGTGCCCTACTCTCCCGTCCCGGCTTTCCAGGTGCCCATGGGCCCCGGCTTCGCCCGGGCCGAGGTGTTTCGGACGTGGATGCCGGAATCGGAGGTCGAGGTCCTGTTCATCGGTTGCCCGGAGTATTTCTCCCGCGAGGGCGTGTATGACGACCCGATCACGCGGGAGGGATACTTCGACAACATGGAACGCTTCGTGTTCTTCATGAGGGCCGGGATCGAACTGCTGTCGAGGATCGGCGAGCCCGCCGACGTCATCCACTGCCACGACTCGCAGACCGCACTGATCCCCGGGATGCTGCGCACCAGCTACCAAGCCGATCCGTTTTTTGCCTCGTCGGGCACCCTGTTGACCATCCACAATGTCGCCTACCAGGGACTCTACCCGCGGGAAACCCTGTATTGGGCCGGCATCGACCAGCGCTACTTCTACCCGACCTCCCCGTTCGAATTCTGGGGACGCGTGAATTTCATGAAGGTGGGGATTGAGTATGCGGATCTCATCAACACCGTCAGCAAGACCTATGCCGCTGAAATCCAGTCGGGTCCCGAGTACGGGTACGGCCTGGAGGGGGTGCTGCGCGGCAGAAAGGCCGACCTCACCGGCATCGTGAACGGCATAGACTACCGGGTGTGGGACCCGCGCACCGACCCGATCCTCCCCGCCCGCTATTCGGCCGACGACCTCTCGGGCAAGCTCGTGTGCAAGACCGAGTTGTTGAAGGCTTTCGGCCTGCCCGTGCCCGCCGGGCGCATACCGTTGATCGGGATCGTCTCGCGGCTGACGGACCAGAAGGGATTCGACCTGATCGAGCTGGGCATGGACGCGCTGGCCGCCCTGGACGTGCAGCTGGTGGTGCTCGGGACGGGGCAGCAGAGATACCACGACCTGTTGCGGCGCATCGAAGCGCGCCACCCCAACAAGATCGCCGTCAGGCTGGAGTTCGACAACCGGCTCTCGCACCTGATCGAGGCCGGATGCGACATGTTCCTGATGCCTTCCAAGTACGAACCTTGCGGCCTGAACCAGTTGTACAGCCTTCGCTACGGAACGGCGCCGATCGTGCGCGCGACGGGCGGGCTCGCCGACACCGTCGTCGACTACGATGCCGATCCGCACCGCGGCACGGGCTTCAGTTTCAAGAACTACTCGGCGCGCGAAATGCTGGTTGCGGTCGAGAGAGCCCTTGTGCTTTACTCCAGTGTAGAACTCTGGGAAGACCTGATCCGTCGCGACATGGCGCAGGACTGGTCTTGGGAAGAATCGGCCCGTCAGTACATGCAGCTGTACCGGATGATCCACGACAGGCGCCGCAGCCCGGTGGCCAACCCGCCGCACGCCTGAGTCGTTTCCCGACCCTGAACCCCGGCACCCGCCCTCCCTCGCGTTTACGCCGTATCCCACCGGGCTGGTTTTTCTTCTAATCGTGGCGCCTTTGTGCGTCCTCGTTTCAGGGCAGCTATGACCACCCAAGATTCACCGCAACCTCTCTTCGCGGCGGTTTCGCTCGAACGTCGGATCGTCGAACTCACGATCCTGTACGAGGTCAGCCAGGCGCTCCAGAACACGCTGGATGAGGAGAAGGCGCTGTACACGATTCTCGTCGGCGTGACGGCCGGCCGCGGGTTGGGCTTCAATCGGGCGTTCATCCTGCTGGTGGACCACGAAGAGCGATTTCTCAGCGGCCGCCTCGCCGTCGGCCCGACAACCCGGGAGGAGGCCGCCTCGATCTGGTACGAACTGCGCGGCAGACAGGAGTCGCTCGGCCAGCTGCTGCGCTCCATCGACAAGACCGGCATCAACAAACAAACACCGGTGAACGAGATCGCCGCGCGTTTTCACATCCCGTTGTCGGATGCCGGTAATCCACTCATCCGCGCCATGCGTTCGCGCAAAGCGTGCCTGGCCGCCGGGGAGCGGAACGCATACTGCGCCGACCGCTCGGTCGCAGAGATATTGGGAACCGATACCTTCGCGATCGCGCCCCTGTATCTCGCCGACCGCGAGCTAGGGCTGCTTATCGCCGATAATGCCGTGACGCGGAAGCCGGTGGCACCCACGGATGTCAAACTACTGCAGATTTACGCGCAGGAGGCGAGCGCAGCCATACAAAACACACGCCTCTACAGGGAGCTGATGGAGAAGGTGGAGCTGTGCGAAAACACCAACGTCGCGCTCCGCGAAAACCAGCATCACCTGCTGCAGGCCGAAAGGCTGTCGACCATCGGGAAGATGGCGGCGCTGCTAGCCCATGAAATCCGCACCCCTCTGGTTTCCATCGGTGGCTTCGCGCGGAGACTGATGCGCTCCACTCCGGACGACGACCCCCGCAAGGAGGAGATGGAAATCATCGTCGCTGAGGTCGCCCGGCTGGAGCGCCTGGTGCAGGAAGTGCTCGGGTACAGCAGGATAACGAGACCCGAGTATGAAGACGCGGACGTGAACGAGGTAATCCGAAGCGTCGTGGCGATGCTTCAAGGCGGACTCGAAAAGAAAGAAACCATCCGGTTCGTCCTCGACCTCCAGACGAATCTCCCAAAAGCCGCCGTGGATAAATCCCAGCTGCGGCAGGCCCTGCTGAACCTCCTGATCAACGGGATGGACGCTATGCCCTCGGGGGGGACCCTGACCGTCACGAGCGAGAGCGCCGCCGATCACATCGAGATTATGGTGAAAGACACCGGCATGGGGATCGAGCGCGAGCACTGGAGCAAGTTGTTCAGCCCTTTTTTCACGACAAAGCTCACCGGGACCGGTTTGGGTCTTGCCATCGTCTCGCAGGTGGTGGAAAATCACAGAGGATCTCTTCGGTTTGAAAGCATACCCGGCCAGGGTACTTCGTTTCACATAAAGCTCGCGCTGCGCCCACAGGCGAACTGCGGCCCCTCCTCCCCCGGCGTCGCAAAATCACGGGAGGTACCCCCATGAAGACCGTATTGATAGTCGATGACGACAAGAACGTCCGTCGCCTCTACAAGGCCGAGCTGGAAGCCGAAGGCTATCAGACCATGCTCGCGGAAAACGGATGGGAGGCGACTGCCATGGTCGGGAGCAAACTCCCCGACGCAGTCATCCTCGACATCAGGATGCCCGAGATGGACGGACTCGAAGCGATGGCACGGATCCTGGGTGAGAACCGCAAGATCCCCATCATCCTCAACAGCGCCTACTCCTGCTATCAGGAGAACTTCCTCGCCTGGGCGGCCGACGGCTACCTGATCAAGTCGGCCGACCTGCAACCGCTCAAGACCAAGCTGCGGGAAATCCTGAGCCCCGCCGGCGAGGTCGAGGCCGCTCACGCCGCCCGCTGAGAGACGGAAGCCGGAGGCCCGAAGCCGGAAGGGACGGCTGCGGGCGTAAGGGAATCTGTAGCGCCTTCCGGCTTCCGGCTTTTTCAAGCGAAGGCGTTCAGGCCGGTGATGGCTTGGCCCAGGATCAGGGTGTGGATGTCGTGAGTCCCCTCGTAAGTCTTGACCGACTCCAGGTTGCACATGTGGCGGATCACCGGGAACTCGAGCGATATGCCGTTGGCGCCCAGGATTTCCCGGGCGAGCCGGGCGATCTCGAGGGCTATATCGACGTTGTTCCTCTTGGCGAGCGACGTCTGGGTAAAGTGCAGTTTGCCCGCGTCCTTGAGCCTCCCGAGCTGCAACGCCAGCAGCTGACCCTTGGTGATTTCCGACAGCATGTACACCAGTTTTTCCTGGACCATCTGGAACGAAGCGATGGGGCGTCCGAACTGCACCCGGGCCCGGGCGTACTCCAGTGCGGCGTGATAGCAGGCCATGGCCGCGCCGAGGCCGCCCCATGCGATGCCGTAGCGCGCCTGGTTCAGACAGCGGAGGGGAGCCTTCAATCCTTGCCCGCGCGGCAGTGCGTTTTGCTGCGGTATGGCGCAATCCTCAAAAATCAGCTGCGAGGTCACCGAGGCCCTCAGGGACATCTTGTGTTTGATTTCGGGGGCCGCGAATCCTGGCGTACCCTTCTCGACGAGAAAGCCCCTCACCTCGCCGTCGACTTTGGCCCAAACGACCGCCACATCGGCGATGCTGCCGTTGGTGATCCAAGACTTGGCCCCGTTCAGGACCCAGCAGTCGCCCCGTATAGTCGCGCGTGTGATCATGCCGCTGGGGTCGGAGCCGTGATCCGGTTCGGTCAGGCCGAAGCATCCGATCTTTTCGCCGCGGGCGAGCCGTGGCAGCCAGTAGCTTTTCTGCTCTTCGGAGCCGAACTCGAAGATCGGGTACATCACCAGGGCGCCCTGAACCGAGACAAAGCTCCGGATGGAGCTGTCCCCCCGCTCGATCTCCTGCATGATCAGCCCGTAGGCAACGTTGTTCATCCCCGCGCACCCGTACTGCTCGGGCAGGTTGGCACCGAAAAGCCCGAGCTCGGCCATCTCAGGGATCAACTCCGCGGGGAACGTCCCGTCCTCGAAGTGCCGGTCGATGATCGGAACGATCCTGTCGGTGACGAACGCGCGCACCGTTGCCCGCACCATCTTCTCCTCTTCGGAGAGGAGACCGTCGATCTCGTAGAAATCCACGCCTCTGAATTGCTCCATGTGTGTGCTCCAAAGGGCCACTCCCCGCAGGGATGGACTCCCAGTTACTATCCGGTGCGGACGATAAATTGTCCATCCCCATTCCGGCGCTGATATAATCCCGCCGCACTCGCACCAAGAATCCTTAGACCGTCGGGAATGGGCATGGGAAAAGCTACCTGGGCGCTGCTTCTGGTTTCGGCGGCGCTCCTACCGGTTGCGCTGAGCGGCGGGGCCGCCGAGAAGCTCACGGCGCGGGGCCTGCCGTCGGTTGCTCCCGAGGTCCTCGGCATGTCGGGGGCGCGTCTGGGTCTGATAGACGCAGCGGTAGGGGCAACCATCGAGGCGAGAGAGGTGCCGGGTGCGGTCGTCCTGGTCGCCCGTCATGGCAGGATCGCATACCTGAAGGCCTTCGGCCACCGGGCGCGCGTGCCGGAGATCGAACCCATGACCGTCGACACCATCTTCGACATGGCGTCGCTGACCAAGGTCATGGCCACGGCCCCTTCCATCATGCTGCTCGTCGAGGACGGCCGCATCAGGCTGGACGACCGCGTAAAACGTTACCTTCCCAAGTTCACCGGCGGGGGAAAGGACGCCGTCACGGTGCGGCAGCTGCTGACCCACTACTCCGGATTGCGGCCCGACTTCGACCTGTCGCGGCCGTGGGAGGGTTACGACGCGGCGCTCGAGGAGCTCTGGCTGGAAACCACGAGGTCCGACCCGGGCAAGGAGTTCGTCTACAGCGACCTGAACTTCATCGCGCTCGGCGAAATCGTCCGGAAAGTGAGCGGCAAGGGGCTGGATACGTTCGCCCTCGAGAATGTCTATGGGCCCTTGCGCATGAATGACACGGCCTTTACCCCGCCGGCGTCGTGGCGGCCTCGGATTGCACCCACCGAGTCCCGCAACCGGTCGCTGGAATACCTCAAGGGAGAGCCTCGGGCGGGCGAGTTCGAACAGATGCTGCGCGGCGCCGTGCACGATCCCACGGCTTGGCGCATGGGAGGAGTGGCGGGGCACGCCGGTCTTTTCTCCTCGGCGCGCGACGTCGCCATATATGCCCAGATGCTGCTCAGCGGTGGCAGGAGCCAGGGGCGGCGATTCCTCGGGCCGCTTACGGTCAAGGCGATGACCAGCCCCCAGTCGCCGCGCCAGGCCGTCGGGTTGCGCGGCTACGGGTGGGATATCGACACGGCGTATTCGGTTCCCCGGGGAGACCTCTTCGACGGCGGTTTCGGGCACACCGGGTTCACCGGCACGTCGCTGTGGATCCACCCGTCCAGCGACACATTCATCGTCGTGCTCAGCAGCCGCCTGCACCCGGACGGCAAAGGGGACGCGGCTCGTCTCCGGGGGCTCGTAGCCAACATCGTCGCCGGCGCAATCATCGCCGCCCGTTGAGTTTTTTGGTCGGACGCCGCCGGTCGATGCGCTATCATGCGTCGGTGAGCGGCTTTTGTGAGTACCTCCTGGGGAAGGGCAGGATCACGGAGCTGCAGCTCTTCCGAGCCCGTTCAAAATGCGCCACCCTGAACCTGGACACCGGGCACTGCGCGTTCGCCTTCGGGTTCGTCAGCCGCGCTCAGATCCAGAATATCCTCGGGATCCGGCAGCGCACGGGCCAGCGGTTCGGGGAGATAGCCGTCGCGCTCGGCTATATGACGCCGGGGCAGGTGCACACGGTCTTGAGGCTCCAGAGCAAGTACCGCGTGACCATGGAGGAAGCTCTCGTCCGGGACGGCGCATTGACCGCCGAGGACATTGAAGCGGAACGTCTGAAGTACGGGGACGCCCGGCGGACGGGGACGCTGTAACGCTGCGGGCTCTGCCTGCGTCCGACAGACGGAGCGCGGTTCCGGGCCGGCGGCCCGCCCGGCTCGATGATGGCCGATGCGGGTGTCAGCTCTTTTCGAAAGAGTAGCAGGCGCGACGAAACTTGAGGAAAGCGTGGGAGTGGTGGGGGCATGTGCCCCAATGGCTTTCGGTGCCGACGAACTCCTCTTCCGACGTGAAATGCTTGCAGTGGCCGCACTCGAACTGCTTGTCCTCGATTTTGAAGTCGCAAGCCTCTTTGAACGTGGCGAATTGCTGCTGAGGCATCTGATCTCCTTCCGGCCTGCAAAAATGGTGCAGAAAAGGGTCCTGGCTGTCAACCCAATGATGTCCCGAACGCGGAACGTATTCTATGGAAAAGACGCGCATCCTGGTGGCCGACGACGAGATCTATATCCAGGAGATCCTCCGCTCGACCCTGCTCGAAGCGGGGCATGAGTGCACCACGGCATCCCACGCCGGGCAGGCGCTCGGACACTTGAATCACCAGCTGTTCGATCTGGCCTTCCTCAGCTCCCGCCTACCCGGGCCGGAGTTCATCGGTCTGTTGAAGGAGATCCACACCAGCTACCCGGACGTGGTGCTGATCGCGATGACCCCCGCGGACTCGGCCGAAGCACCGATCCACTCCATCCGCGCCGGCGCCTTCGACTGCCTCGTCAAGCCGTTCAAGCTCGAGGAGGTCGTTTCGGCAGCCAACCGGGCCATCGAAAAGCGTCGTGTCGACGTTGCGGGACGCGAATATCAGAAATACCTGGAGCATCTGGCGGAGGAGCGCGGCGCCGAAACACGACGCCTTTTCTACGCGACCATCCAGGTGCTGATCCGGCTTCTGGAACTCAAGGTGCCGTTTAATGCGGGACATGCCGCCCGTGTGGCCGAGATGTGCCGCTATGTCGCCCGGGAACTCAAGATGACCGTCGACGGCGTGCGCAAGGTCTATCTCGCCGCGCTCCTGCACGACGTCGGCCTGTTTGTCGTGACCGACCTCCTCCTGAACAAAGAAGACGTGCTCACGCCCGACGAATATCGCCAGCTGCGCGCCCACGCATCGGCCGCCGAAGACGTCCTCAAGCCGATTCTCTCGGACGACGAGGTGCTCAAGTACATCCGGCACCACCACGAACGCTACGACGGAAGCGGATACCCGGACGGCCTCAAGGGCAACATCATCCCGCTGGGGGCCCGCATCATCAGCGGTGGTCGAGGCCTTTGAGTCGATGACACGGGATCGCCCCTACCGTAACGCGTTCACTTCCGAAGAGGCGCTTGCCGACCTCAAGCGCTGCGCCGAGAAGCAGTTCGATCCGCAGGTCGTCGGCGTCTTCACGGACCTGCACAACCACATCTTCAAGAACATGGACAAGTTGCCGACGGGGAAACCGTGAAGTCACAACGTCGGATTCGCGCCGACGCCGCCCGTATCTGGACCGCCGCCCTCAAGTCCGTGGACCCTGAGACCGCGGTCAGGAAGTTCGTCTCGCGTTCGGGGGCGCGGCTCAGAGTGGCCGGGCGCTACTGCGACCTGGACAAGCTGGACAACGTCTGGGTGCTCGGCATCGGCAAGGCCGCGTCTTCGATGGCCCGGAGCCTCGAGAAAACGCTCGGCCGGCATCTGTCCGGCGGGATTCTCGTCACGAAGTACGGCCACGGACTCCCGCAGAAAAAGCTCGAACAAATCGAGGCGGGGCACCCGCTACCGGACGAAAACGGCGTGGCCGCAGGGCTGAAGATCGCCGAATTTGCGCGACCCGAGTCGGCCCGCGGGACTTGGTGTTCTGCCTGCTGTCGGGCGGGGGATCCGCTCTCGTGGTCGCTCCCGCGGAAGGCATCTCGCTCGAGGACAAGCTGTCCTGCACCCGGTTGCTCTTGAAGGCCGGGGCGACGATCCACGAGATGAACGCCATCCGCAAACACGTTTCCACTCTGAAAGGCGGGGGCCTGGCGCGGCTGCTGGCGCCGGCGCGGGTCGTGTCCCTCATCCTGTCGGACGTGGTGGGGGACGACCTGGACACGATCGCCTCAGGACCGATGGTGGCCGACTCAACCACCTACGGGCAGTGCCTGGAGATACTGGACCGGCTCGGGATCGGCGGCGACGTGCCTCAACCCATCCGCCGGCGGCTCGAAGCCGGCGCCGACGGTCGCCTCCCCGAAACCCCGACGCCGGGGGATCCGGCATTCCTCAACACCCAGAACGTCATCGTGGGGAACAACGCGCTGGCGTGCAGCGCCGCCGCCCGCGCGGCGGCCCGTCTCGGTTATCACACGATTGTCCTGACAACCCGTCTGGACGGGGACACGGGCGAGGCAGCCCGGTTCCACATGCGCGTGCTCGAGGAGATCGTGGCGGCGGGACGGCCCGTCCGCAGGCCGGCCTGTGTACTGACGGGCGGCGAAACTACAGTCCAGGTCCGCGGTACCGGAACCGGCGGACGCAACCAGGAGTTCGCCCTCCACTGCACCCGGGCACTCGCACGCCTGGAAGCGCCGTGCCTGGCGGCCAGCATCGGCACCGACGGCACCGACGGGCCGACTGATGCCGCGGGGGCGGTCGCCGACGGCACGACCCTGGCCCGGTCCATGAAGTTTGGCGCCCAATTCCTCGACGAGTGCCTGCGGCGGAACAACTCCTACGAGTTCTTCAAGCGCACGGGCGATCTCATTGTCACGGGCCCGACACGCACCAACGTCATGGACTTGCATGTGCTGCTGGCGGGCTGATCACTTCAGCCGCAGCGCTTCCGCGTACTCCAGCCGGTAGAAATTTAAAAACGACAGAAAGATGGCGACAACCAGCGGCCCCAGCAGCACGCCGAGAAACCCGAAGACGTTCATGCCGCCGAGAACGCTTAAAAAAACCAGCAGCGGGTGCATGTCGGTCCGGCCCCGGATGATCATCGGCTTCAGGAAGTTGTCGATCGAGCTGACAAAGAGCCCCCCCACGGCCAGTAGGATGATCGCGCGGGTCGTCTCGCCTACCAGCAGCAGGTAGACAAACATCGGGATCCACACCAGGAAGGCCCCCCCTATCGGCACCAGCGATACGAACGCAACCACCGCACCCCAGAACACTGGCGCGGAAATCCCCAGCGCCAGGAACAATAAGGCGGCGGCGACGCCCTGCACAACCGCGGTGAACAGGGTGCCGAAAAATGTCGCGTAGCTGACGGCCTCGAACTTCCGCAGCATCTCGGACTCGTAGGCCGCCGGCAGCGGGTTGGAGGCCTTGACCGCCTCGATCATTCCCGGTCCGTCGCGGAACAGGAAAAACATCGTGATGAAGATCATGAAGAAGCTGAAGACCATCCCCCCTACGCCTGCGATGACCGAAGGGCTGCGGGCAACCAGCCAGCGGCTGACGGCCCCGAGTGCTTGCCGGGCCGAGCCCTCTATCTCCGCCTGGCCCGAGCCGATAACACGCTGCAACTGCGCCATCGCCCAGCGCACCACGGGCTGCCCCTCGTACCGTTGCAGCCTCGCGGCGAATTCCCCGCTGTCCACTTCACTCTGCAGGGCGTGGTAGATCGAGACGGACTGCTGCGTGACCACCACACCCAGGAGCGAAATGGGGAGGACGATCAGGAGCAGGATGATAATGCAAGTGGCGAGCGAGGCCAGGCTCCTGTGGCCGCGACAGAACCGAAGCACCTCGCGGAACACCGGCCAGAACACGACCGCGAGCACCGCGGCCCAGACGAGTATCGAAAAGAAGGGGCGGAAGATCAGGAAGAGGAAGTACCCGGTAACGAGAAAGCAGACGATGAAGAAAATCAGGGCGAAACGCGACAAGCCCCGCGGCTCCGAAGCGGTCATCTGGATCGCCCCCTGTCCCGCTGCCCGAGCCGGGGCAGGGCCGGCTGCAGGGCAAGGACCTTGTCCGCCGAACGGCAGTCCTTCTCCACGGGGCACAGCGGGCACTGCGGCTTCCTCGCCTTGCAGGTCTGCCGGCCGTGGAAGATCGCCTGGTGCGAAAACGAAATCCAACGCTCTCGCGGCATCAATGCCATCAGGTCCCGCTCGATTTTCTCCGGGGTGTCGGCCGATGTGAGCTCGAGCCTTCGCGCCACGCGGTATACGTGGGTGTCGACCACCACTCCTTCGGCCTTGCCGAACGCGACACCCAGCACGACATTCGCCGTCTTCCGGGCGACACCGGGGAGTTGCAGGAGCTCGTCCATCGTTTCAGGCACCTTGCCGCCAAACCGCTCCAGTATCATGCGGCACGCGCCCTGTATGCTCTTGGACTTGTTCCGGAAGAAACCCGTGGGGCGGATGTCCTCCTGAAGCTCCTCGGCGGACACGGCCCCGTAATCCGCCGGTGCGCGGTATTTCCTGAAAAGCTCACGGGTGACCTGGTTGACCCGTTCGTCGGTGCATTGGGCCGACAGAATCGTGGCGACGAGCAATTCGAGCGCGTTCCGGTGGTCCAGGGCGCAGCGGGCCTCGGGATAGGTCTGGTCGAACGCCCGGAGTATGCGCGACACCCTCCGGTTCGTCTCCTGCGCGGTGAAGCGGTTTCGCTGGGGCATAGTGGTGGCGCATTATAACATCGCCCGCCGCGACTCGGGTATCGGGCGCCAGGATGCGGGAGCCCAACGACGTCGCACCGGCGGCGCCGGCGGGATTCCCGACGACGGTGTTTTATGGCTCCCCCCGGAAGGTTTTGGGATTTGACTTTTGCAGCATGAAGTGATAAATAACGTATTCACAAAGGTTTACTGATGCGAGGGAACGTATGAGTGATGAAAAGGCTACGGCCGAAAAAGCGTTGTATTTCGTGCTCGGCGCGTTCGTGGGAGCGGCGACGGCGCTTCTGCTCGCCCCGCGGACCGGTGAGGAAACCCGCCGCATAATCACCTCGAAGGCACGCGAGGGGGCGGATTTAGTGGCGAGCCGCGGTAAGGACGTGGCCGACAAGACGTCCGGCTACATCGATCGCGGCAAGGAACTGTTGCAGCAACAGCGTGACCAGCTGAACGCGGCACTCGAAGCGGGCAAGCAGGCCTACCGGGAAGAAAAGGACAAGGGCAAGGTTTAACCTTAATGGAAACCCTAGTCACGGTTTTCATCGGTATCGCGGCATTCGCCTTTCTGTTGCAGGGCGCGGCCCTTTGGGGGTTGAGCCGGTCGATGAAAGGTCTGTCCGCACGGGTAGAGGAAGTCAGCCGTGACTGGGCGGGCAACGTCGACGCACTTTCCCGGAAGGCGGACAATCTGCTGACGGCGGTCACCGGTGTGGCCGAGAGGGTCGTCACGTTGCAGGACAGCATTTCCGCGACCACGGCGGTGATTCAGAAGCGGATCGTCAGTGTCGATGCCTTTCTGGAAGAGACAACCAGCGCCGCCCGTCTTCAGATGATCCGGATCCAGGACTTGGTGGACACGACCTCCCGGAGAGTCGAGGACACTTTTAAGACTCTTCACCACGGTGTTGTGGCGCCGGTCAACGAAGTTCACGCCGTCATGGCAGGGGCCAGGGTCGCCCTGAGCCATCTCTTCCGCCGGCGCAAGAACCCACAAAGCAGGTCCCACCAGGACGAAGAGATGTTCATCTGAAGCCGGGGGGCGCCCCTCCCCCGGCTGTTCCGCGAGGCGGGCTCTCCCGGCTCGGCCTGTGTCCTGCCGGGGCGAGTGGTTTGTGCATGGTTCGTCGGGGTAGCCGCCGATGCTTTCGCTCGCAGTTCTGGCCGCCCTCCTGATCCCGGTCGTGCTTGTCGGCGGCATTCTCGCACTCTTCTGGAAATCGAGGCGCCGCTCGATCGCACGCTGGGCCGCGATCAGTTATGCCGCGCTCGCGGCGGTTCTGTTCATCGGCGTGGGACCCTATCTGATGGCGTGGGCACTCGTGCACGCCGGTACGCGGCCCCCCGACCGGGCTTTGAAGGACACGCCGGGCACCTACGGGGTGCTTTTCGAAGACGTCGTTTTCGACGCCCGCGACGGGGTGCGGCTGGGCGGCTGGTTCGTACCACCGTCGGGCAAAAACGCCATCGTCATCTGCACACACGGGCTGTTCCGCAACCGCGTCGAAACGCTGGCCAGGATCGTCCCGCTCGCGCACGCCGGTTATGGGGCCCTGCTCTACGATTCCCGCTCCCATGGCACCAGCGACAAGGCGCTGGTGTCGCTCGGGTACGGCGAAAAGAACGACGTGCTCGGCGCCACGGACTACGTGCGGCGTCGCTACCAGGACTCCCCCAATCAGCCTGGCATCGTGCTGCTGGGTGTGTCGATGGGCGCGGTGGCCACCCTGGAGGCGGCAGCCGACACGAAGGGATACGCGGCGCTGGTCCTGGACAGCCCGTTTTTGAGCCTGAGGGACACGGTGGTGCGTCACAGCTGGCGATTCCTCAAGCTGCCGCGCTACCCGTTCCCGTCCCTGTTCCTGTTCTGGTTCGAACGCCTGACCGGCGTCGATGCGGGCCGCATCGACTCGCGCGATGCGCTCCGGAAGGCGGAGCCGGTCCCCCTGCTCATCATCGCAAGCGAAGGGGACGAGAGGATGGGGGCGGAACCGGCGCGCGCGCTGTACGCCGAGGCGCAGGCACCCTTCAAGAAGCTGGAGGTGTTTGGAAAGGACGTGCCCCACGGCGCGGCCGCACGTCTTCACCCGGACGAGTACACCGCACTGCTCGCCGGATTTCTCGGCCAGGCACTGCTCAATCCCCCGGGCACGGGCCCCGCACCCGCCCAGTCAAAGTGACCAGCGCAGAAGCAGGCTGCCGGAGGTGAAACCGGCACCGAAAGTGGCCATCAGGACCAGGTCGCCACGGTGCAGCGTACCCTGTTCCCACGCCTCGGCGAGCCCGATAGGGATCGTGGCGGCCGTGGTGTTGGCGAAGCGCTCGATGTTGCGGGAGACTCGGCCGGGATCGATTCCCAGCTTTTCCACCGCCGCGTCGATGATGCGCATGTTCGCCTGGTGGGGAGCATACAGCGCGACCTCGGAAACCTCGACGCCGTTGCGGGCCAGTATCTCGGCCGAGACCTCGGACATGCCCTCGACCGCGCTCTTGAAGACCGCGCGGCCATCCTGGTGGACGACGTGCATGTTCTTGCGCACGGTCTCGAGCGTGGCGGGGTGAAGGCTGCCGCCGCCGGGCATGTACAGGTGCTTTCCGCCCGAGCCGTCACAACGCAGGATGAAATCGAGCACGCCTTCCTCCCCCGGTCCGGTCGCCTCGAGCAGGACCGCTCCCGCCGCATCGCCAAACAGGATGAAGGTGTTTCGATCCTTCGGGTCCAGTATGGAGCTCATCACGTCGGCGCCCACCACCAGCACGTTCCGGTAGGCCCCCGAGTGGACAAATTGCGTCGCCGTGCTCAAAGCGAAACAGAAAACCGGCGCAGGCGGCCGAAAGGTCGAAACCCCACGCGTTGCGTGCGCCGATCTTGTCCTGCAGGACGCAGGCCGTGGAGGGAAACAACATGTCCGGGGTTATGGTCGCGACGATGATGCACTCGACGTCGAGCGGGTCGATGCCGCGCCGGCCCAGGACTTTGAGCGCCGCCTCCGCCGCGAGATCAGAGGTCGCCACGCCGTCCGGGACAAACCGCCGTCTCCCGGATGCCGGTGCGCGTACGTATCCATTCGTCCGACGTGTCCAGGGTCCGTTCGAGGTCCCTGTTGGTGACGACGCGGTCGGGGACATGGAAGGCGGCGGCAGTGATCTTCGCATTGTACAAATCGGGTCTCCGGTCGGCTAACGGCGGATTTAAGTACCATCCGGCCCGCGGGAAGTCAACCGCCAGCGCGCGACCACGTGTGCAGTGCAGCGGCTCGACCTGAACTTTATACACATCTCGATGAAGAGAACGGGGAAAATCCAAAAGCCGCCACGGAGGGACACGGAAGAAACACCGAACCCGATTACCTGCGGGCTGGTTTGCGGCGGCACCGCGGCCCGGGGGGTTCGGACGCGGCCTGGCTGCCGTGTCCTTCAGTGTCTTCCGTGCAGGTTATTGCTTTTCGGCGCTCGCAGGACCGCCGATGTGGGGGAGGCGCCGCACCTCGGATCTACGAGGGATTCATGACGGAATCGATGCCGGCCAGCACGGATTGCGCCCGAGGGCCAGCCGTCCGGCCTCGGCGCGGCTGCGCTCGGCGAATGCGGCATCTTTGAGCCCGGCGAGATTGATCAGCACGTTGTACTGCCCGGCCTTCAGCGCCGCGAAGGCGAGTTGCGCGCCCGCCGCGGCGTCGCTGCGGGCGTTGAGGTTGCCAATCTGCACCAGGAGTTCGAGCCGTTCGAGCACGGCCGCAGCCAGTCTGACGGTGCGCAGCGGGAGTCTCGGTCGCGTGGCGGGTCGCCGCCTCGAGCGCCTCGGCGCGGCACGGTCTTCTGCTCCTCGGTCTCCCTGGGCAGCTTGAGGGCGGCGACCACCGCGCCGTAGGCTTCCGCGTCCTCCTGCACGAGCCGCTCGAGCTCCTGTCTCGCCTGCGACAGGGCGGTCCTGGCGTCGCAGACGGCTTCCTGCACGGCCTCGTACTTTCTTCCGTCCCTCGGTCAGCCCGGACATCATCTCGCCGAGCGCGGCGGCCAGCGCACCCGCCATGGCGGCCACGCTCCCGCCGCTCCGGGCGCCGGGTCCGGGGCGGCGACGCGCGCCAGCGAAACTCCCGATCCCGTCGCTCGCGCGGTTCGATAGGGCGTCGGCCAGACGGTTTTCGAGGATCTGGCCGGGGCTGAAACCTTCGAGTCGAAGGTAGTGCTCCGCGCACGCGTCCAGTGCCTTGCGCGGCACGAGGCCGACGATTTCGCTGGAGGTGACCGCGACGCCGTAACGCTCCGCCTCGCGGACCACCATCTCGAAGGCGCGGAACACGGGCGTGGCCTCGTAGTTGGTGAGGTTCATCGACACCTGCACCTGGTTGCGCTCCTTGATCTCGAAGCCGAGGGCCTTGACGTAGCGCAGCCCCCCGGTTGAGTAGCGGACCGCCCGGGCCACGGCCTGCGCCACCTTCACGTCGGCGGTGCCCAGGTAGACGTTGTAGGCGATCAGCGGGAATCGGGCGCCGACGGCCGTCGCGCCGCCGGACGGGTGGACCTCCGCCGGCCCGAAATCCGGTTTGCGGGCGGGTTGGCTGCCGATTTCCTCTCGAATCGTTTCGAACTCGCCCCTGCGGACGTGGGAAAGGTCCCGCCGTTCGGGGAGCCGGGCCGATTGTTCGTAAAGGTAGACCGGCAGCCCGTAGCGCTGCCGCCAGGCGCTCGGCGACCCGCACCGAAAGCGCGACGCACTCTTCCATCCCGACGCCCGCGATGGGAACGAAGGGGATGACGTCGGCGGCGCCCATGCGTGGGTGCGCACCCTGGTGCTCGCGCAGGTCGATCAGCTCGAGGGCTTTCCCGACCGCCGCCTCCACCCCGGCGGCGACTCGCGTCGGGTTCGCCCGCGACCGTGATGACGCACCGGTTGTGCGCGGCGTCCATTTCGGAATCGAGCAGGGCCACGCCGACGGGGGTGGTCAGCGCGGCCGCCAGCGCATCCACGACCTCCTGTGCGCCGCCCCTCGCTGAAGTTCGGCACGCACTCGACGATCTTTTTCACGCCTGCTCCAGTCGGTCGATGACGATGTTCCCCTTCTTGATCGTCACGACGCAGTGATTGATGCCCATGAAGTACGGGACCTCGCGGTAATCGGAGACGTCCATGAGCACGATGTCCGCCTGCTTCCCCTCCTCGATGCTCCCGAGGTGGGCGGAGGCGCCGATGGCGTAGGCGCCGTTGATCGTCGCCGCCGTGACCGCCTCGGCCGGGGTCATCTTCATCTGGCTGCAGGCGATCGACAGGACGAGCTGCATGTTCATGGTGAAGCAGGAGCCGGGGTTGAAGTCGGTGGCCAGCGCCACCGGGACGCCCGCGGCGATCAGCTTGCGCGCGGGCGGGTAGCGCGACAGCCCCAGGTTGAAGTGTGGTGCCGGGGAGAAGGGTGGCGACGGTGCCCGCCGGCTCTCAGCGCCTCGATGTCGGAGTCGTCGACCCACTCGAGGTGGTCCGCGCTCGCCGCCCCAAGCTCGGCGGCGAGCCGCGCGGCGCCGGTGTGGCCCAGTTCCTCCGCGTGCACGCGCAGCCCGAGTCCGCGCTTCGCGCGCGGCCCGCAGCACCTGTCGCGCCTCGATCGACCGTGAAGTAGCCGGCGTCGCAGAACACGTCGCAGAACTGCGCCAGCTTCCGCCGGGCCACCTGCGGAATCATCTCATCGACCAGGAGCCGGACGTACTGTTCGCGGGCGTCGCGGAATTCCTCGGGAAAGGCGTGCGCGCCGAGGAACGTGGGGACGATCTCGAGACTGGCTGCGTCCCTGCAGGGTGGCGAGCGCCTCCAGGCTCTTGATCTCGTCCTCGAGGCTGAGGCCGTAGCCGCTCTTCGCCTCGATGGTCGTGGTGCCGTGCGAGAGAAACTGCCAGAAGTACCGCTCCGCCCGCTCGACCAGCTGGTTGTGCGTGGCCCCGCGCAGCTGGCGCACGCTGTTCTGGATGCCTCCTCCCGACGCGGCGATTTCCTGGTAGGTTTTGCCCAGGGCGCGCAGTTCGTACTCGTCGGCACGCGTTCCGGCGAATATGGGGTGGGTGTGGCGTCCACAAACCCGGGGAGGGCGACCAGGCCTAGACCCACGCCGTCGACGGTCTGGTAGCGCACGCCCGGCTCGCGCACCGGGATGTCGCGCGTCGGCCCCACCCAGACGATGCGTTGGGCGCGGATCAGGATGGCGCCGTTTTCGATGATGCCGAGGCTGCCCATCTCCTCGCCCCGGCGGGGCAATGGCCCTCCCCGGAGCGTAACGACCTGAGCGATGTTTTTCAGCAGAGAGCATACGGATCTACCTGTTGTGCCGCCGCAGGGCCAGCATCGTGACGTCGTCCGTCAGCTCTGCGCCCGCGGAGAAATCGAGAATGCCGCGGTACAGCTCCTTCAACCAACCGGAAACATCCGACGAGGCGCGACGTCGCGCCGACTCGAGGAAACGCTGCGTGTCGTACATTCTGCCCGTCGCGGTCCACGGCATCGGTGGTGCCGTCGGTGGTGAGCAGAAGCGACTCGCCCGCTTCGATCCGGAAAGGGGACTTCGTCGTAGGACGCCTCATCCATCAGCCCGAGGGGCACGCCCGGGACACACACCCTCGTCACTTCCCCTGCGCGGACCACGAAAGGGTACGGCATCCCCGCGTTGGCCAGCAGTCCCGCACCGGTGCCCAGACTCGATCCGGAGACAGACCACCGCGATGTAGTTGGACGACGGCCGCGCCGTCAGCGCCCCGTTCAGGAACGCAAGCGTGTGCGCCGGCGACATCGACTGCGTGAAAACCGTCCGGAGCTGGCCGCTGAACACGGCGCCGTACAGCGCCGCAGGTATCGACTTGCCGGAGACGTCGCCGACGACGACCTGCAGCACGCCGGTGTCGGGATCGTGACTGAAATCGTAGAGGTCGCCCCCCACTTCCCGCGCCGGGTGGTACTCAACGGCCATGTCCCAGCCGTCGAGCCGCGGACAGGACGCCGGCAGGATATAGCGCTGGATGTCCCGGGCGATTTCCAGGTCGCGCGCCAACCGTTCGCGCCGGATGAGTTCCTTGCGGATGCGCGCGTTCTCGACCGCGAGACGGTACGTCTCGAGCCCGCGTTCGACGGTCATCAGCAGGTCGGGCGGGTCCCACGGTTTGACCATGTACCGGAATACCTTGCAGCCGTTGATCGCCTCCATGAGGACGTCGACGTCGGTGAACCCGGTCAGGATGATGCGCACCGCATGCGGCAGGGGCTCGATGGTCCTGCGCAACAGTTCGATCCCCGTCATGTCCGGCATTCTCTGATCCGCGACGATCACGGCGATGTTGTCGTTCCTGCTGATCAGCTCGAGCGCCTCGTTGCCGCTCCCGGCCGCGAGAACTGGGTAGCGGTTGACGAACGTGCGGCGCAGCTTCTGCAGGTTGGCCAGTTCGTCGTCGACTACCAGGATCTTCTCGTCGGACATCGCGGAATCAGGGGAACATGCGCTGTTCACTCTACCGCAAAAACACGTGGCTATCCAATCCCGCGTTTCATTTTCCAGGGCACTTGGAGTGACGCGACTCGGCTCTGCCGAGGGGTCGCGCTCCAGATTATTCCCCGAACCGGACGTAGGGGAATTCGAAGGGCTGCCCGTCGATGCCACGATCCGGCGGGGCGATCCAGTGCGCGATCTTCCCCGCATCAAGGTGGGCACCTGAGGCTCCGCACGTACGCCTCGGCGCCGCGCCGAATTGCGAGATGCGACCCTGCGACGTCGGCCTTTGAGGCGCCGAGGCGTCGCCACATAGATCAGATCAAAAGACGTCCGGGCTGAAGCCCGGACCCACTTGTTTTACGCGCAGGGCGGGCGGTTCAATCGTTGGACAGCCTCTATTGCCGGAACGGAGCTTGTCTACGACTCGCCGCGCAGTTCGCGGGCGATCTGCTGCGCGACCGCCTGCGCCTTCGGGAGTTCCTGGGGGGCGAAGGAGATCGCGCCCACCACCGGGTGGCCGCCGCCGCCATACCGTTCGCACAGCGCCGCGAGGTTGTGGGTGCGCGGGGTCGGGCTCCAGGGGTTGGAGCCGACGGAGACCTTGGACCGGAAGCTCGACAGGCTCACCCCGACGCAGTAGGTCGCCTGCGGGAAGAGGTAATAGGGGATGAACTTGTTGTAGCCCTCGAGTTCGAATTCGCTCACGTCGAAGTACACGGTCCCGTCCGCGCAATGCGCCTTGCGACGGATGATGTCGATGGAGCGGAGGTGCCGGTCGTACAACGGCCGGTATTCGGCTTGAACCCAGTCCTGCGCGATGATCTGATCGAGCGGCGTGCGCTGGAAATCGCCGATCAGCTTGTGAATGCGGTTGGAGTCGCGCACCCCCTCGATCACCAGCATGAGCTTCATCGCGGGCTCGCGCAGCTCGACAGCCGCACGCGCATCCTCGAATTGCGCGCCGTCGATGATGTCGGCCCAACGGACCAGCTCATCGAGGCTGTCGCAGTGGAAATTGTAATGGCGCCGCACCATCTCGGTGATGAACTTCGTGCAGGATCGGTAGGTCGGGTCGTGGTACTTGCGGCCGCTCGTGTCGGCGCGGAAGTGGGACTCGTCCTCGCGCGACAGGAACGCGCTTTGATGATGGTCGAACCACCAGGTCAGCCGCGGGTCGCTGGAGTACTTGAAATCGACGATCGCGTTCTCGTCGCCGTCGAACTTCACGTCGAGAAACAGCTGCCCGGCGCGGTGCGCCAGCCCCTCGTACTCAAACTCCGCTCCGCCGCGGACCGCCTCACGGTAGAACTCCGTGAACACGGCGGCGGATGCGAGACCGTCAAAGCAGTTGTCGTGATAGTAGATTTTCATTCTCATACGCTCTGGCGGTCAAAGGAGCAGTCAACGACCGAAGACAAAAGAACTTGCAACACTATCACATGCCCCCAGACAGCGCAACAAGTGGGCGGGGGTGGGGCGCCCCGGCCGCGCTGAGCCATCAGGCAAATCCGAGGGGCCGCGTCGGGGCCGACGCGGCCCACTCCGGGTCTACCCGCCGAGGATGATCTTGGCGATGGTCTGCAGCTGCATGTTGGAGGTGCCTTCGTAGATCTTCCCTATCTTGGCGTCGCGGTAATACTTCTCTGCGGGGAATTCGCGCGTGTAGCCGTAGCCGCCGAAAATCTCCAGGCTCCGGCTGGCGATGCGCTCGGCCACCTGCGAGGCGTGGAGCTTGGCCATGGCCGCCTCTTTCACGAAGGTCTTTCCCGCCATCTTCAACCGGGCCGCGTTGTACACGAGGAGCCTAGCCGCCTCGAGTTCGGTCGCCATCCCGGCCAGCTCGAACTGCACCGCCTGGAAGCTCGAGATGGCGCGGCCGAACTGCCGGCGCTCGCGGGCGTACCGGATCGCGTGCTCCAGCGCGCCTTGCGACACGCCCACCATCTGGGCGCCGATCCCGATCCTCCCTTCGTTCAGTGTTTCGATCGAGACCTTGTATCCGTTGCCGACATGGCCCAGGACACAGTCCGCCGCGACGAAGCAGCCCTCCAGGATCAGTTCGCAGGTGGAACTGGCCCGGATGCCGAGCTTGTCTTCTTTCTTGCCGACCGAGAAGCCGGGTGCATCCCGCTCGACAAGAAAGGCAGTTATGCCGCGGTACCCCGCTTCGGGGCGGGCGTTCGCGAACACAATGAAGATCCCGGCCTCGGCCGCGTTGGTGATCCAGAGCTTGCGACCCGTCAGCACGTACCCGCCGCCTTGCTCCTGCGCCCGCGTCGCGAGGGCGAATGCGTCGCTGCCGGAGCCCGCCTCGGAGAGGGCGTAAGCCCCGACCGTGTCCCTCGAGAGGCGGGGGAGGTAGCGCTGCTTCTGCTCGCGGGTGCCCCAGCGCATGATCGCGTTGTTGACCAGCGTGTTCTGCACGTCGACGACGACACCCGCCGAGGCATCGACGCGGGACAACTCCTCGACGGCCTGCACTGCCATGAAGAACGTGCCCCCCGATCCGCCGAGCTCTTCCGGAACCCCGATTCCCATCAACCCAAGCTCGAAAAACCTGGCCTATCAGGTCCGCGGCCATGACGCCGTCGCGGTCCATCTCCGAGACACGGGGACGGACCTGCTCTTCGGCGAACTCCCGCACGGTCGAGCGAAACAACTCCTCGTCCTCGCTGAAGACGGTGAGCGGCGCGCCGCCGCCAGGCTCGGCACCTATGTCGATACCCATTTGACGACCCTCGAGAGAGGAGACGGTTTTGCGGCCCCGACACCCAGTGCCACGTGGGACAGATCCTGCGCGCGGGCGTCGATGTCTCTTGCCGTCAGGCACCAAGGTTGCTGCGAAAAAATGCGACGGTCCGCTTCCAGGAGTCTTCCGCGGCTGCACGGTCGAATACCTCGGGGCGCTCGTCGTTGAAGAATGCGTGGCCAGCCTCGGGATAGATGTGAAACTCGTGCGCCTTCCCGAGCGCGGTCAGCTTGCGGTCAAGCTCCCGGACGGAGTCCGGCGTGACGAACCCGTCCCTGCCGGCGTAGAGGCCCAGCACTGGAGCGGACAGCGCTTGCAGATCGGGTTTCACTGTAGGGTGCCCGCCGTAAAACACCACGCAGGCGCTCAAGTCGCGGTTTTGGGATGCCGCAAAAAGCGAGAGCGCTCCCCCCATGCAGAAACCAACCGATCCGACCTTGCCCGTCAGGTTGCCTGGGTGTTCCTTCAGGTAGGAGACCGCGCCGGACAGATCATGCTCGGCATTTTCTATGTTCAGCGCCATCATCAGTTTGCCGGCCTCATCCGGCGACCGGGTGCTTTTGCCGTGATACAGGTCCGGGGCAAGGGCGAGAAAACCCTCGGCCGAAAAGCGGTCCGCCACAGCCTTGATGTGCGGCACCAACCCCCACCACTCCTGGATAACCACGACCCCGGGGCCTACCGCGCCAGGCGGCAACGACAGATACCCGGATACGGTCCTCGAATTGCTCGGAAATGTAACCATTTCACCGGCCATGTATCCTCCTAAATAGGTAGGCTGATTGGAATCCTCGTGCGGTCTCGGGCCGCGAGGGGGGTACAGGCCGAGCGAATCGTTTTTGTTTTATACCATTTAGCCGGTGATCACATCCAGTGCGAACTCGGCGCTCACCAGCCCTTTTTGCCGGCTGGGCACTCCGGCCGGACATTTTCGCACTCCCCCGGCTGGACCTTGACGTGAGCTCTTTTGACCGCACGTGTGAGCAGTACGGAACTGACTTGCAGCTCGACCACGCAGTATAAGAGGGATAGGAACATCCGTAATGTGAAGTCGCACGGTGCGTACATAGGGGTGAGACCGGCGGAGACCGGCTTCAGGAACGGAGTAAACAAAATGGCACGGAGTCCCTGGTACCGCAGCACCAAGTACATATGGCTCGCGCTCCTGGTCACGGCGATCGTGCTCGGGTTCGGAGCCTACAAATTCTTCCCTGTCAAGGCGGACAAGTCTACCTACCTGCACGCCGCGATCGAGCGGGGCGACATCGTCATGCAGGTGGGAGCCACCGGCACCCTGGCGGCCGTCACTACGGTCCAGGTGGGGACGCAGGTCTCGGGGACAATCGCCGAGCTCCACGCGGACTACAACAGCGAGGTCAAGAAGGGGCAACTGCTGGCCAAGCTCGACCCTCAACTCCTGCAGGCGCAGGTGCAGCAGCAGGAAGCGAATGTGCGCTCGGTGGAGGCAACCCTCAATGACGACACTGCCGGGATCGCGAGCAGCCGGGCCAACCTGGAAAAGGCCAAGGTCGACGTGCTCGACAAGCAACGCAAGTTGAAGCGGCAGAATGACTTGTTTGCCGATAAGCTCATCGCCCGGGACGATCTGGATACCGCACAGGCTGCGCTCGATGCAGCCGTCGCCAGCCAAAACGCGGCCCAGGCGCAGGTGCAGTCGTCGGAGGCGCGCTACAAGGCCGACCAAGCCCGTCTCGGCCAGGCACAGGCATCGCTGGATTCGGCGAAGGTCAACCTGGATCACACGGTCATAGCCAGCCCGATCTCCGGCACGATTATCTCCCGCAGTGTTGATGTCGGCCAGACGGTCGCGGCCAGCTTCTCCTCCCCAACGCTGTTTACCATTGCGGCGGATCTGACCAAGATGCAGGTAAACACGAATATCGACGAGGCGGATGTCGGGCGGATTGCGCAGGGTATGAAGGCTACTTTTACGGTGGACGCCTATCCGGGCGAAACCTTCGGCGGCACTATCAGCCAGATTCGCCTGGCCGCAACCACAGTCCAGAACGTCGTCACCTACAACGCGATGATCGATGTACCCAACCCTCAGCTCAAACTGAAACCGGGCATGACCACGAACGTGAAGATCCTGATCAACAAGGCGGAGAACGTGCTGAGGATCCCTAACTCCGCACTCAGGTTCCGGCCCGGTCTTACGGAGCAGGAAATGGAGGCTGCCTTCAAAACGGCCGGGGAAGAGAAGTTTTGGTCCTTCTACAAGAACACACTCGGGCAGTCGGGCCAGGCAAACGCCACAAACCGTCCCATTGGCAACGCCGGCCCAAGCGCCGGGAACCGGACCGGGGCGGGTTTCAGCTTTTCGGGCGGACAGGGGCGGGCCGCCAACGCCACGGGTTCCGGACGAGAGCAGTCTGCGAACCGCGGCGGGGTGCGCGGCCGTCGGGTCCCGATCTGGGTTGTGAATCCGGACAAATCGCTGCGACCCGTGGTTGTCCGGCTCGGGCTCACCGACGGTGTCCATACGCAGGTCGAGGAGGGAAAGTTGAAGGAAGGGGACCAGATCGTCACCGGTTCGGACGAAGTCGCGAACCGCACGACTGCCCCGGCGGCCGCCCGGGCGCCGGGATTCGGCGGGGTTGGCATGGGCGGGGGAACGCCGCTAGGGAAAGGAGCCCTCATGAACCAAGCAGTTGGCCAGATGCACCAAGAGGCCGTGGTGGCCCGGCCAATCGGAACCCCAGTCATCAAGGTGGAGAACCTGCATAAACTCTATGAGATGGGGGAAACGCGGGTTCATGCGCTCCGTGGCATTTCGCTGGAGATCGGACGCGGCGAGTTTGTCGCGATCATGGGCGCCTCGGGCTCGGGAAAATCCACGTTCATGAACCTGCTCGGGTGCCTGGACAAGCCGACCGAAGGCATTTACGAGTTGGAGGGCACTAATGTCGCCGAACTGTCCCGCGTCGAACTGGCGAGAATACGCAACGAACGAGTCGGTTTTATTTTCCAGGGATTCAATCTCCTGAGCAGGACGAGCGCAATCGAAAACGTCGAACTCCCCCTCATTTACGCCGGGGTGGGCTCCCGCGAGCGCCGCAGGCGCTCCCTGGAGGCGCTCGCCAGGGTCGGGTTGAGCGATCGGAGTCACCATGTCCCCGCGCAGCTCTCGGGAGGCCAGCAGCAGCGTGTCGCCATCGCGCGCTCGCTGGTCAACAACCCTTCGGTCCTGCTGGCCGACGAGCCGACGGGAAACCTCGACAGCCGCACGAGTGTCGAGATCATGCAGATTTTCCAGGAATTAAACGAACGGGACAGCCTGACGATCATTCTGGTGACCCACGAACCCGACATCGCCAGGTTTGCGAAGCGGAATATCACGTTCCGCGACGGGAACATCACGCGCGACCATGAGGTCCAGGATCGGCTGATTGCCTCGGAGGTCCTGGCCGACATGCCCCGGTTGGAGGACTGATGCTATTCCTGCTGACCATTACCCGCGTCGCGCTGCAAGCGCTCGCGCGGAACAAAATGCGATCGATCCTGACCATGCTCGGGATCATTATCGGGGTGGGGGCCGTGATCGCGATGGTGAGCATCGGGCAGGGCGCCCAGGCGACGATCTCGGAGCAGATAGCCAGCGCCGGGAGCAACATGCTGTTTGTGCAAGCCGGCTCGTGGAACCGCGGAGGGGTTCGTTCGGGGCAGGGCACGTCCAGCACCCTTACGGTAGAAGACTATCTGGCCATTCAAAGGGAGTGTCCGGCCGTACGATTGGCATCCCCGCTCGTGCGTACGAGCGCCGGCGTGATTTTCGGCAACCAGAACTGGGCCACCAGTATCCAGGGTGTCAACGTCAACTTTCCCGCAATCAAGCTCTGGGAAGTCGAAAGCGGCTCGTTCTTCACGGAGCAGGAGGAATCCTCGGCCCAGCGTGTCTGCGTCCTGGGGAAAACCGTCGTCGACAACCTCTTCGCCGGGCAGGACCCCGTCGGCCAGGAAATAAGGATCCGCAACGCTCCGTGGCGCGTCATTGGCGTACTGAAATCCAAAGGGCAGAGCGGGATGGGGCAGGACCAGGATGACACGATCATCGCGCCATACACGACCGTTCAGAAGAAGCTGCTGGGCATCACCTTTATCCACAGCGTAATGGTATCGGCCGTATCTGAAAGTGCCACGGCCGCCGCGGAGGAGGAGGTCACCGAACTGCTCCGGCAGCGACATCGGATTCCCGCCAGCGAAGAGCCAGACTTTTTCGTGCGCAATCTCTCGGACATCGCCGAGCTGGCCAGCAGCTCAAACCGTGTCATGACACTTCTGCTAGCGAGCATCGCGTTTGTCAGTCTCGTGGTCGGAGGCATCGGGGTGATGAACATCATGCTCGTTTCGGTCACCGAACGGACCCGTGAAATAGGTATCCGGATGTCGGTGGGAGCGACGGGCGGCGACATACAGCTGCAGTTCCTGACGGAAGCGGTAGTGCTGGCGGTTCTGGGCGGGCTGGCCGGGGTTGCAGCCGGGATCGCCGCATCCACGATCATCTCGGACTCCCTGGGGTGGCCCACGCTCGTCTCGACTGCTGCGATCGCGATGGCGTTCACGTTCGCGGGAGCGATCGGGATCGGAGCGGGCTGGTACCCAGCTCTGAAAGCTTCCCGCATGGATCCGATCGAGGCACTGCGCTACGAATAGATCGGGCCCCCGGGGCAGCCCCCGCCCCGCGGTAACCGTCAGTGCGTTGACACCCGCACCGCGAACGCCCTATAATTCCACGGTAAAGCACCCCTCTCTATTGGAGTAGTCCATGCGCAGCAAAGTCCGTGCACTCGTTTTCGTTCTCATCCTTGGTCTTGGCGTCGGGATAGCCTACTCGGGCCCAAGTCCGTCTCCCCAGAAGGCGACAAAAAAGCCGGACAAAAAGGCAAGCTCCGAGGGGAGTCGAGGCGAGTACTACAAGAAGTGGCTGGATGAGGATGTCACCTACATCATCTCCGAGGACGAAAAGAAGGTCTTCAAGGACCTCAAAACCGACGAAGAGCGCGAGAGCTTCATCGAGCAGTTCTGGGCGCGGCGGGATCCGGATCCGCGCACACCCGACAACGAGTTCAAGGAAGAGCACTACCTGCGAATAGCATACGCCAACGAGCGCTTCGCCTCCGGCATCCCAGGCTGGAAGACAGACCGCGGGCGCATCTACATTACGTTTGGCAAGCCCGCCGAGATCGAATCGCACCCTTCGGGCGGGAGCTACAATCGCGAAGTCTGGGAGGGCGGGGGCACGACGGCCACGTTCCCGTTTGAGCGCTGGCGCTACCGCCACATCGACGGCATCGGCGACGATATCGAGATCGAATTCGTCGACAAGACCATGAGCGGCGAATACCGCATGGCGATGAGCCCCGACGAAAAGGACGCCCTCATGATGGTCCCGGGAGCCGGGTTGACCTGGGCCGAAGAAATGGGCATGTCGAAGAAGGAGGACCGGGCCTATTTCAACCCGAGCGTCGCCAACGACCCGACTGCCGGCGGCGGCTACATGCGGGCCAAGGACATGCCGTTCGCCCGCATGGAACAGTACTTCAACCTGCAGCGCCCCCCGCAGGTCAAGTTCGAGGACCTGAAGAGCATCGTTACGACGCGCGTAAGCTACAACCAGCTGCCATACGAGATGCGCGCGGACTTCATCCGCCTCTCGTCGGACAAGGTCCTGGTCCCCATCACCATAGAGCTGCAGAACCGCGACCTGGAGTTCAAAAAGGAGCTCGACTTCAACCGGGCCTCCGTCAACGTCTACGGCATCGTCACCGGGTTGAACAACCGGATCCTGGCCGAATTCGAACACACGATCCAAACCGAATATATCGATCAGTTTTTCGAGCAGGGGAAACAGAACCGCTCGATGTACCAGAAGATCGTCGCACTGCCGCCCGGTCAGCGTTTCAAGTTGGACCTGGTCTTGAAGGACATCAACAGCGGCAACGTCGGCGTGCTCAGCCGCGGGCTGGTGGTGCCGAAATTCGACCCGGAAACCCTCCAGGCCAGCACGATCATTCTGGCCAACAAGGTCGAGCCGGTCACGAACACCTCCGACCAGCTCGAGCAATACGTTATCGGGGACCTCAAGATCCAGCCGAACGTGAAGTCCGAGTACGTCGATGGCCAGTACCTGATTCCGTACATGCAGGTCTACAACGCCACCCTCGACCAGGCCAGCCTGAAACCTTCGCTGGAAATCACGTACACCCTGAAGTCCGGAGGAAAGGTGATCGAGGCGCTCGAGGATCTGGCCGGGAATTCCATCCAGTTCTTCTCGGGACAGCGCGTGGTCGTGATCGGCAAGATCCCGCTGAAGGCGGTTGCGCCCGGTAAATACGCGCTCGAGATGAAGGTGGTGGACCGGATCTCCAACCGCACGCTGGTGAGCTCGGCCGACTTCAGGGTCAGGGAGCCGGTCGTGCGGGCGGCGTCGGCAGCGAACTAACCCAACCGTCGACGGTTTCCGCAACATGAGAGCGTCCGGGCTTCGTCCGGACGCTCTTTTTTGTCTCACTCGGGTTGACCAACGCCGTCCGCCTCGCTATTGCGCACCTTTGACGCGCATGCGGAGCGAGTAAACGGCGGTGCTGGCGGTGATGAACAGGGTTCGGCGGTCTTTGCCGCCGAAGGTGACGTTGGCCGTCCAGCGCTGATCCACGTCGATGTGCTCGATCTGCCTGCCTGTCGCGTCGAAGACAGTCACACCCTTGCCGGTCAGGTAGAGGTTCCCTTTTTCGTCCAGCGTCATCCCATCGGAGCCAAGGTCGCAGAACAACCTCTTGCCGGCGAGGGAACCGTCGTGCCGGATTTCATACGCCCAGGTTTTTCCGGCGCCGATGTCGGAGACGTAGAGCGTCTTGCCCTCCGGGGTACCGACGATGCCGTTGGGTTGCATCATGTCGTCGATCACGCGGGTGAGGGATCTCCGGTCGGGCGAGAGCCGGTACACGTGCTGTCCGTCCTGCTCCATCGGCCCCCGGTTCCAGTAGGGGCGTTTGTACAGGGGGTCCGTGAAATAGGCGGCGTTGTCAGGCGCTACCCACACGTCGTTGGGACCGTTGAGCAGTCTGCCGCCGTACTCCTTGACCAGCACTGTGACCTTGCCGCTGCGATCGATGGCCCAGAGTTCGTTCTTCTCGTCGGCGCAGGCGAGCAGGGCTCCGTGGCGGTCGAACTCGAGTCCGTTTGAGCGGCCGGAAGGTGCCAGGAACGTGCTCAGCCTGCCCGCCACGCTCCACTTCAGGATGCGGTCGTTCGGTTGATCGGTGAAAAACACGTTGCCTTGCCTGTCCGCGGCGGGCCCTTCGGTGAACTTGAATCCGTCGGCCAGCTTTTCCAGTTTTGCCCCGGGGGCAACGATTCCATCTGTGGCCGGCGCCAGGGCACACCCCAGGATGAAGGACACCCATGTCATTGTTCGCATCGCCACTCCCCCGCCGGCCCCCTGCCGGGTCAGGCCCTTGAGTGTTGGCTCGGAGATCGCGTACCGCCGCTGTTTCGCTGGGACCGGAGCAGTTGCGCCGCCACACCCGATAACAGGACCTGACCGCTCAGGCTGCCGATGATAAAATGGGAGACTATTTTAACAGGATGGGGGAATGAACGGACACATCAGACTGGACCGGCGGTGGCGTACCCTCGGGGTTGCGGTCGTCTTGGCCTCGGTTTTATCCGGCTGCACCCGGGTGCCGATCAGGAACGTAGGCGAGCAGGTGGTGGTGCTGGGCTTTGACGGGGCCGACCCCAAATTGCTCGCCCGGTGGATCGCGGAAGGGAAGCTCCCGAACATCGAGAAACTCGGCCGTACCGGAACGATTCAGCCCCTCGGCACCACCGAGCCTCCGGAATCACCGGTCGCGTGGGCGTCTTTCGCCACCGGCACAAACCCGGGAAAACACGGGATCTTCGACTTCCTGAAGGTGAACCGGACGAACTACATTCCCGACATCGGGCTGGTCGACGTTCAGAAACCGAAGTTCCTCCTGCACACGATCCCAGTCAAGCGGCCGGTGATCACGAACAACCGCAAGGGTAAGCCTTTCTACCGGACGATCGCGGAACAGGGCATCGTCACATCCGTGCTGCGGATGCCCCTCTCGCTTCCCCCCGACGAACTGCCCAACGGTAATCTGCTCGCCGGACTGGGCGTCCCCGACGTCCGCAAGACTTGGGGCACTTTCTTCTATTTCGCGACGGATCTCACCCAGTGGGACGTCGGCAACACTGAATTCGGCGGCGTGCTCGTTCGGCTGGAACGGAGCGATGCCAGGATCAAGACCAGGATCGAGGGGCCTTACGACCCGCGTTACGACGACTACCGCCGCCTGGTGCTCCCGATGGAACTCGAGCCCACCCCGGACAGGCGTGCCCTGAAGATCGAGGTTGGCGGGCAAGAGCAGACGGTGCCGGAAGGTGGCTGGAGCGACTGGTTCGACCTCCGCTTCCGCGGAGGCATGTTTGTCGACGTGCGGGGCATCAGCCGTTTCTACGTGCTCGAAGTCTACCCGGAGATCCGCCTGTACCTCGAGCCCATCAGCATGGATCCGAGGAATCCACCGGTACCGATATCCAGCCCGCCCGGTTTCTCCTCGGAACTCGTGCGGCGCATCGGCCTGTACAAGACTATGGGGTGGGTGCACGAGACTTGGGGACTGAACGAGGAGAAGATCGACGAAAAGGTCTTTCTGGAGGACACGTTTCGCAACATGGATTCGCTCGAGGCCGCAGTGATGGACCAGCTGGCTGCGAAACCGCCGCTGCTGGTGGCCGTCTTCACCGCCACCGACAGCATCTCGCACACGTTCTTCCGCTTTCTCGATCCCGAACACCCCAGGTACGACGCGGCGCTGGTGCCGCAGTTCGGCGACGCGGTCCTGCGCAGCTATCAGCGGATGGACTCGATCATCGGAAAGGTGCACGACAAGATCGGCGACAGAGCGACCCTGATCGTCGTCAGCGACCACGGATTCCACACGTGGCGGCGCGAGTTCAACACCAACACGTGGCTCGCCCGCAACGGCTTCATCGCCATGAAGAAGCAATCGACGGACTCGTCGACCAGGAAGATGGACGACATGTTCAGCGGAGGGAGTTTTTTCCCGAACGTCGACTGGAGCCGCACCAAGGCGTACAGCCTGGGGCTTGGCGGCATCTTCATCAACCTCAAGGGGCGCGAAGGCCAAGGCTCGGTTGCACCGGGCGCGGAATACGAAGAGGTGCGCCACCAGATCATGGCAAAGCTTAAGCAGTTTCAGGATCCGGATACGGGCGCTCCCGTCATACAGGGCGTCTACAAGCGGGAAGACATATTTCACGGGCCCGAAACCGGACACGCGCCGGACCTGCAGCTCTCCTTCCACGACGGCTACCGCACGTCGTGGCAGACCGCCCTCGGAGCGATCCCGGAAGACATCGTGGTCGCCAACATGAAAAAGTGGAGTGGTGATCACTGCGCATCCGACAGCTCGGATACCCTTGGGATTCTGCTTTCCAACCGCCGAATCGCGCCTGAGAAGTACTCCATCATCGATATCGGGCCCACGGTAATTCGGCTGTTCGGGTTGCCGGTGCCGGCCGAAATGGATGGCCGTCCCATCTTGTTCGCGCCTTGAGCGGAGTCCGCCCTTCCAAAATGCACACGGCGTCCGAAGCGATGGATCTCTCGATCGTGATCCCGACCTGGAGGGGACGGGATCTGCTGGAGGCCTATCTGCCTTCGGTACTGGCCGCCGCAGAGCGGTATCGCGAACAGACCGCGAGGGAGTTCGAGGTCATTCTGGTGGACGACGCCGGCGGAGACGACACTGCGGACTGGGTCCGGACGGCATACGGCGACGGGGTGAAGCTCGTGCAGCACACGCGCAACATGGGATTCCCGGCAGCCTGCCAGACCGGATTCGAGACCGCGCGCTTCCCGCTCGTGCTCCTGCTCAACAACGACGTGCGGCTCGCACCCGACTGCATCGCCCCCATGGCCGCGCACTTCAGGGACCTCGACGTTTTCGCCGTAACCGGTAAGATGTTCAACCAGGGCGAAGACCGGTTCTGCAACGGCGGCAAGATCGCCCGGTTCCGGCGCGGCATGTGGAGCACCTACGAGAACTATGACGTTCGGCCAGGGGCGCCGCCGGACGCGCTGTTCCTGTCCTTCACCGCCATCGGCGCGTTCTCCGCCTTCAGCCGCGCCCGGTTCCTGGAGCTCGGCGGCTTCGATCCGCTCGCGGCCATGGTGGAGGATGTCGAGTTGTCCTACCGGGGGTGGAAACGCGGGTGGGCGGTTCTGTACGAACCGCGCAGCATCGCCTACCACGACGCGAGCAGGACGATGGACCGCCGCTACCGGCGCCGCCAGCTCGACAAGCTTTCCAGACGAAACTGGATCCTGATGCACTGGATGCTCCTCCACGACCGGGGCATGTTCGCCACCCATATCCTTGCGATCGCGACGCGGTTTCTGGCCAGCTGGCTTATACTTGACTGGCGCTTCTACTGGGCCATCTTCAGCGGTCTCGGCCACCTGCCGGCCATCGTAAGAAAACGCCGGCGGACCCGTCTGGACATGGTCCGGACTGATCGCGAGCTGCTGCGCACCCTGGAGCATTTCTACCGCACGGCGCCGATCGCGCCGCGCAAGGCCTGACGCCTCCGCCCATGGAACCGGTTTCCGCGACCCTCATAACCTTTAACGAAGAGGCCAACATTCGGGCGGCGCTCGAGTCGGTCCGCTGGTGCCGCGATATCGTGGTGGTCGACTCCGGCAGCTCGGACGACACGGTCCGGATCTGCCGGGGGTATACCGACAAGGTCTTCCACCGCGACTGGACCGGCTACGTGGACCAGAAGTCCTTTGCCGTCGAACGAGCCGGCCATGACTGGATCTTCTCCCTCGACGCCGACGAGAGGACCAGCCCGGAACTCAGGGCCGAAATCCTCGACCGCCTGCAAAACGAGCCGCAGGAGGCAGGCTACCGGATTCCGCGCGTCACCTGGTTCATGGGGCGGTGGATCCGGCACGGCGACTGGTACCCGGACTACCAGTTGCGTCTGTTCGACCGGCGCCGCGGCGGCTGGCAGGGTGGACGGGTCCACGAGTCTGTCCGGGTCGGCGGTCCCGTCGGGCTTCTCAAGGGCGAGATTCAGCATTTCACGTACCGGACCCTCTCGGATTACCTGCGGCGGCTGGAATCCTATTCCACGCTGGCCGCAGCTGATTACGAGCAACGTGGCAAACGGTCGGGCCCCTTCCGCATGCTCGGCGACCCCTTCGCGACCTTCCTGAAGGCCTATCTCCTGAGAAGGGGATTCCTCGACGGGGTGCCGGGCCTCATGGTTGCGTTCATGGGCGCGATTTCGGTCTACTTCAAATACGCCAAGCTGTACGAGCGGCAGTTGGGCCAACGCTCCCGCGGCGACGCCTGAGACCCCCTCCGCCGGTGCGACAGGCTATGCTATAGTTCAGGCTTAACCGAAAGGAAAAGCGGCTGATGAAAGGCGTCGTGCTTGCCGGAGGATTGGGATCGCGGCTGTATCCCCTGACCAAGGTCACAAACAAACACCTGCTGCCGATCTACAACAAGCCGATGATCTACTACCCCATTGCGACGCTCGTCGGGGCCGGCATCCGCGACATTCTCGTAGTGACAGGGGGAAAGAACGCAGGCGAGTTTCTGCGCCTGCTCGGCAACGGCAGGGAATTCGGCTTGCGCCACATCAATTACACATACCAGGAAGGCGAAGGCGGTATCGCGGCGGCGCTTTCGCTCGCGGAGTTTTTCGCCGACGGCGAGCCGATCTGCGTCATCCTTGGAGACAACATCATCGAACGGTCCATCGCTCCCTACGTGAAGAATTTCGAGGGACAGGGGGCCGGCGCCCGCATTCTCCTGAAGGAAGTCGATGACCCGCAACGGTTCGGTGTCCCAGAGATCCGGGGCAGCCAGATCGTCAGGATTGATGAGAAGCCCGCGGTCCCGGCGTCCAGTTTCGCGGTGACCGGGATCTACATGTACGACGCCGAGGTGTTCGCCTTCATCCGCACCCTCCAGCCATCGGGACGCGGCGAACTGGAGATCACCGACGTCAACAACGCCTACATCGCCAAGGGTGCGATGGCCTACGACATTCTCGACGGCTGGTGGACCGACGCGGGCACATTCGAATCCCTGCTGCGCGCCTCCAACCTCGTGGCGCAGAAGGCGACCCGTGAGACACAGCCGGACAGCCGATCCCTCGCGACCAACGGCTGAGCCTGGCGACGCTGTTGAGCGCAAGGAGAGCGCCGGCTCACACCGCTGCCAGGAATGCGGGGCTGATTCTTCTCCCGGAATATGAAAGTTCTCATTGTGGGTTCGCGTGGCATGCTCGGCACCGATCTGGCCGGGCAGTTCGGCGAAAAAGACCAGGTAGTGGGGTACGACGTCGACGAACTCGACATCACCGACCCATCGCAGTGCCGTGCACGTCTGCACAAAATCCGTCCCGACGTCACCCTATGCGCGGCGGCCCTGACGGCCGTCGACTACTGCGAGGCGCACGAGGACGAGGCCGCGCGTGTCAACGGGACAGGGCCCGGACTTCTGGCTGCGGCCGCGGCCGAGGTCGGCTCGTTACTGGTGCACTTCAGCACGGATTACGTCTACGACGGCCGGAAAGTCGGGCCCTACGTCGAGGAGGACCCGCCGAATCCGCTCAGCGCCTACGGCAGGTCCAAGCTGCTGGGGGACCGGCAGGTACAGCGGCATTGCCCGCGGCACCTGATCCTGCGCACGTCGTGGCTGTTCGGCCCGAACGGAAAGAACTTCATACGCACCATCCTGGGCGCCGCCCGGCAGGGACTGCCCCTCCGGGTCGTGAGCGATCAGCACGGCTGCCCGACCTACACGCGGGACCTGGCCGCGCACACGGCGCTCCTGCTCAACTCGGGCCGGACCGGCATTTACCATGTGACGAACGACGGAGAGTGCACCTGGTACGATCTCGCGCGCTTCGCGCTGGACTGCGCCGGGTTGCACGACGTCCGGATTACGCCCGTGGACACGTCCGAATTCCCCCGGCCTGCGCCCCGACCGGCCCGATCGGTCCTGGCCAACGCCAGGCTCCGGCGCGAAGGGTTCCCCCGGATGCGGCCCTGGCAGCAGGCCGTCCACCAGTACGTCGCCGAGTTCGGCGGCTGACCACAGATTCAGGATCCAACAATGACCGCAGAAAAGAGCGACGCCCCGGAAAAGCTGATCGCCGCGAACAGAAAGGCGCTGCACGACTATTTCATCCTCGACCGGCTGGAAGCCGGGCTGGCGCTCCTCGGCACGGAAGTGAAGTCCATCCGCGCCGGACGCATCAACCTCAAGGACAGTTATGCAGCGGTGCGCGAAGGGCAGGCCTACCTGCACAACTGCCACGTCAGCCCGTACTCCCACGGCAACCGCGAGAACCACGACCCGACCCGGACCCGCAAACTGTTGCTGCACGCCCGGGAAATTCGCAAACTCATTGGAAAAACTCAGGAAAAGGGATTGACCCTTGTGCCCTTGCGCGTGTATCTAAAGCGCGGCAGGATAAAGGTGGAGCTAGGTATCGCCCGCGGCAAGAAGCTGTACGACAAGCGCGAAACCGAACGGCGCAAAGAAGTGGACCGGGAAGCCAAGGCGGCCATGTCACGGCGCCCCTGACGTCAGGGAGGTTCCAATGCAGACAGAGTTCCAGGCCGGCAACTACGCCGAATTAGCATGCGATCTGGTTGCATTCCCCATCTACGAGGGCGAATCCGCCGACATTCCGGAACTCAGGGCCCTCGATCAGGCTGCTCGCGGCCTGATCGCCTCAATGCTCGCTTCCGGGGAGTTCAAGGCCGAACTGCATCGCACGGCTCTCCTGCACAATCCTCCCGGACTCAAAGCAAAAAAGCTCCTGCTGGTCGGTGGCGGGAAACAGCAGGACCTGACCCTGGCGCGCGTGAGGGAGCTGGCCGGAACCGCCGTCCGCCAGGCCCGCACGACGCTGTCCGGCCATGTCGCCTTCGTGAATCGCAACGGGTTCGCGGCAGCCGATGCCGCAAAGGTCCTCACCGAAGGGGCGCTGTACGCCAACTACGAAGCCGATATCTACAAGACCCGAGACAAAGAAGGGCGGGATGTCGCGCGCTTCACCGTCGCCGGCATACGCCCGAAGAATCGCGACGAGGCCTCCGAAGCGATACGACGCGGGACCGTCCTCGGGGAGGCCACGAACTTCGCACGGACGCTGGCCAACGAGCCGTCAAATATCATGACCCCCTCTCAGCTCGCCCAGAAAGCGGCAGAAGTGGGCGGACGCGCCGGGTTGGAGGTCCAGACCCTCGACCGCGACGACATGGAAAAGCTCGGGATGAACACGCTGCTGGCCGTCGCCCGGGGCAGTGATGAGCCCCCAAGGATGATCATCCTGCGCATCAAAGGACGCTCAGGCCGGAAACGGGGGAAAACACCGCTATTTGCCTTGGTTGGGAAAGGCGTCACTTTCGACAGCGGCGGCATTTCGATCAAACCCGCGGAGAAGATGGAGGACATGAAAGCCGACATGGCGGGAGGGGCGGCCGTTCTGGGCGCCATGGTCGCCCTGGCCCAGCTCAAGCCGCGACGCGACGTGATCGGCATCGTCCCCGCCGTCGAAAACCTCCCGAGCGGCAAGGCCTCGCGGCCCGGCGATGTCGTCAAGTCCTACCTGGGCAAGACTGTTGAGATCATCAACACCGACGCCGAGGGGCGGCTGATCCTGGCCGACGCGCTGGCCTATGCCCGGACTCTCGGCGCCACGAACATCGTGGACATCGCCACCCTCACCGGCGCATGCGTCATCGCGCTCGGCATGGTCAACGCCGGAGTCATGGGTACCGACCAGAACACCATCAACCGCCTCCGCAACAACTGCCACGTCACCGGCGAGAAACTGTGGCAGCTTCCCATTGACGAGGAATACCGCAAGGCCATAAAGAGCGAAATCGCCGACATGAAAAACGTCGGCAACCGCTGGGGTGGCGCTATCACCGCCGCGAAATTCCTGCAGGAGTTTGTCGAGGACACCCCCTGGGTGCACCTTGACATCGCCGGAATGGATCTCGATCACGATGGCCGCCCGTTCGCGGCCAAAGGCGCCACCGGTTTCGGGGTCCGCACTCTCGTACAACTCTTGGTCTGATTGATGAAGCGAATACGGCGGGAAGGGGCCGCAGAGCCACGCAACGAGCTTCAGAAAGACGCCCGTTTCGGCTCACAACGGGCGGGGCGGACCGCCCCCGCCCTCTTTATTCGAGGTCGACTTCGTCCGGTTCCTGGTCTTCATTCTGCTTGTACATGTACTTTATGACGCTCTTCAGAATGAGAAGGTTCGGACCGTCCTGCCGGTGTACCTTGATGCAGTTCTTGTCGTACCACTCTATTACGCCCCGAATCTCCTCGTCGTCAACCAGCTTGACCACCATCGGAGTCTTTGCAGCCATCTGCTTGATGTAATAATAGTTTTCCGCGTTCGTCACATCGGGAGGCACTCGCTTCCGAGGCGCGGCGCCATAACGGGGCATCTGATCCTTTATCTCCGACAGGCTCGGCCGGATCAGCTTACGATTTACCATGAAGACACTCCTCCCCGGAGATAATCAAAAATGGGGGTATTGGTTAATGATGATTGTCTGCCTGCTGCTCGACCGCATATGCAAAGCGTCATCGTTGGAATATGGGCGCGATAGGATCTGCCGAAAGCCAGATTGTGTAAAATATTAGCGTAGGACGGTTTCTTTGACAAGCGAAAAGTAATTAGCTAAAGTTTTCGCGAGCTGTCACTTATAAGCAGGACGCAAGCCCGGGATCGGTTTCCCCGGACGGGCTTTCGCATGGTATCGATGTCTATTCTCAGAACAATCGGTCTGGCCCTGCCGGTTCTGCTGGCTGCCCTGGAGCCGCCAGCCTTCTCACAGGCGAAAAAACCCGCGCTCATCCGCGATACGGACACCGCCGAGGGCAAGGAAGCGGCGGAACCATCCAAACCGAAGGAATACAGTCCGATAGAAGCCGAAAAGAGCCTGCAGGTCGGGAATTTCTACTACAAGGGCAAGAACTACGACGCGGCCATCATGCGCTATCTCGAGGCGCTGGAGTACCAGCCCGATTCCGTGAAGGCTTTCGAGGCGCTGGCACGCGCCTACGAGAAAAACAAACAGTACGACAAGGCTGTGGCCGTATGCCGGGATTTTATCCGCATGAACCCGGATTCGCCCAAGGCGGCGGATTTCCGTTCCAGGCTGGCTAAGCTCGAGAAGAAATAGGCTAACCCCATCTCGCCGGTTGAACCGCCTGCCCTGCCCGCAAAACAAGTGGGTCAGGGCTTCAGCCCGGACGTCCTTTGATCTGATCTATGTGGCAACGGGCGCACGTTATGGCGACCGCAAACAGCGTCCGGGCTGAAGCCCGGACCCACGTGTATTCTGTTTGGATCGGGCAGATCAACCGTTGGACAGCCTCTCGAGGGTGTACCTCGGGCCGCCCGCGCCTAGCCGAGCGACAAAAAGAGCGACTCCAGCGCGAGTTGTTTGTTGACCTTGGTGCGGCTCAGGGTCGACCTGAACAACCTGATCTCCCGGACGGCGGCCGCGACGGTCCCGGGGGAGACCTCGGCCGCCAGCTTTTCGAGATCGGCCCGGAGATCGACCTGCCCTATCCGGTGCGGGGCAAGACGGGCGAAGTACACATCCTGCAAAAGCAGGGCGACCGAGTCGAGCCAAAGAGTGAACCGTTCGGGACCTTTGTCCCTGCCGAAGTCGGCGATCAGGGCGCTCGCGGCGGCGAAACTGCTCCGCCGAAGCAGCAGCTGGACAAACAGCAGCGCTCCGGCGCGCGTGGCGGGGTAGGTGGCTGCATCGAACGTTTCGGCGGCGCTCATGCTTCCATTGCTGAATAGTGCCGCGGTGCGGGCTTCTTCCGGAGTTTGGCCGCACTTGTGCTCAAGGTACCGGGCGATGACGTCCGGGGGGAGTGCGCCGAATGTCAGAAGACGGGAGCGCGAGAGGATCGTTCCCAGGAGGGCGTACGGATTAGACGTGACCAGGATGAGGATCGACGGGCTGGCGGGTTCTTCGAGCGTCTTCAGGATGCTGTTCGCCGCCTGGGCCTGCATCTGTTCCGCCGGGTCGAGGATGGCGACGTGGTACCGTCCCTCAAACGGCTGAAAGGCCAGCTCCGTGATGAGGTTGCGGATCTGCTCGATTTTGATGAACGTCCCGTCGGGTTGGATCTCGTGCAGATCGGGGTGAAGGCCCTGCCGGATCTTCCGGCAACTCAGGCAACTGCCGCACGGACGGTCGACGGGGCCGGCCAGACAGTTCACCAGTTGCGCCAGAAGCCGGGCCAGGGTGTGTTTGCCGACACCCGGCGGGCCAGCGAAGATCAATGCGTGCGGCAGACGGTTCCGTAAGACCGCGCAGCGCAGGATCCCGACCACCCTTGCGTTCCCGACGAAATCAGCCAGACGCGACGGTGTCTCCATTTCAGGGCTCCCACGGGATCCAACGATCCAGCAGCGGGGCGATCCGGGCAAAAACGTCGTCCGGGCTTCCCGTCGCGGATACCACCGCAATCCGATCCGGGATACGTCGGGCCAGATCCAGGTAGGCTGCGCGCACGCGACCGTGAAACGAGAGTTCCTCAGCCTCGAATCGCCCCTCGTCCTGCCCCGTGCTCTCGGTGTTCCGCTTGCGGGCCCTCTCAAGACCGGTCTGCGGGTCCAGATCGAGCAGGATTGTCCGATCCGGATCCGGGATCTCCAGCAGGCTTGCGAGCGCGTCGATTTTCTCCGGCGGAATCCGCCGCGCCCCGCCCTGGTAAGCCCGGGTGGCGTCGTGGTAACGGTCGGAGAGCACGGTTACGCCCTGGGCGAGCGCGGGCTCGACAACCTCCTTCAGGTGTTGAACTCTGTCGGCAAGGTACAGGAGCAGTTCCCCCACAGGGTCGCGCTGCGCTCCCCCGCTGCAGAGCAGAAGCTGCCGCAGGGCAACCCCGAACCGTGTCCCTCCGGGCTCGCGCGTGACCAGCGTCGCCACCCCCCTGCGCCGCAGGTGCTCCTCGGCGCGCCTGATCTGCAGCGTCTTGCCCGAGCCTTCGATACCCTCGAAAGTGATGAACATGGCCTCTTCCTTGCCACGAGCCGGAAAGACATCTAGAATCGCTCCCGGCACGGAAAATTCAGGATAATGATCGAGAGTAGCAAAGGACTCCCTTCAACTCAAACGCGATTCTGATATTCGGGGGCATTGAGGTACGCCGTGAGGACTGCCCAACAGAACCTGGAGGACGCGCGTGAACGCATCTCGCGGGCAGCGCTCGTGGCTGGACGTGACGCTGGAGAAATCTCGTTGGTGGCCATCAGCAAGACCTTCCCCCCCGAAGCGATCGCCGAGGTTGCGGCCGCGGGCCAGCGTCTGTTCGGGGAAAACCGCGTGCAGGAAGCCGAGGCGAAGATCAGCCGGGTTGCGGCACGATACCCGGATATCGAATGGCACCTCGTGGGCCACCTGCAATCCAACAAGGCCCGCCGCGCCGTCGAACTCTTCCAGATGATCCATTCGGTCGACAGCCTCCACTTGGCCTCACGGCTCAGCGAGTCGGCGCTGGCCCGAGGGGCGTGCATTCCCATCCTGATCCAGGTGGACCTCGGGCACGAACCCACTAAATTCGGGGCCGAACCGCACGAACTCCTGGCGATTCTGGCCGGTGCCAGCCAGCTCAGGGGAATCCGGGTTGAGGGGCTCATGACGATCCCGCCTTTCCTGGAGGATCCCGAGCACGTCCGTCCCTTCTTCGCCCGTCTGCGCGAACTGCGCGACTCGCTCCAGGGTCAGCAGCCGGGATGCCTCGGCAAAGGACACCTTTCGATGGGCATGAGTCACGACTTCGAGGCAGCGATCAAGGAGGGGGCGACGATCATCAGGGTGGGGACCGCCATCTTCGGGGATCGGTCGTGACGGAAAGCCACTGGAGCGCAAGGGAGAAGGACGGTGCCGTTGAACTGGTCGTTTATGTGCAGCCGCGCGCCAGAAAAACCGAGATCGCCGGGCTGCACGGCGGGATTCTGAAGCTCAAGGTCGCCGCTCCACCGGTGGAAAACGCGGCCAATGCGGCGGTGGTCGATTTTATTGCCTCCCTCCTTGCCGTGGCCAAGTCCCGAGTGAAGATCGTGTCCGGCGGGAAGTCGCGGGAAAAAACCCTGCGCATCGAAGGAATCTCGCTCGTGCAACTCCGCAGTCGTCTGCCGGACTCCGTGCACGGTGGACTGTAGGGTCGGCTCCGAGGGTTCTGGACCCCCAACCAAGAATATCGAAGAGCTCCAGCGCGAAACCGCAAAAACAGGAGCGTGATGACGGGGTACGAACTGTGGAAAAACCTGTGCAAGGAAATCTGCTGCTGATTCGATAAATTATTGAAAATATGCGGCTTGCTTCCTAATTAGTATAGTGTTACGGGCCTGTGGAAAACTTTGCGGGGTTGATTCAGGGCTTTTCGCGGCGGGTTTTTACCGTGGGACTGTCCTCGACCAGGCGCAGGTGGGCATGGTGTGTTCGCCGGTGCTCATCGAGGATCTGGCGGGCGTCATCGGCCAGGGCTGCGGGGACGAAGACCCGGATTTCGGCCAGCCCATCGACCGAAACCGGGTAGATGCCTTCGGGCAACTCCGAGGAGTAGTGACAAGGGATACTGTAACTCTCCAGGAGACTCTTAATCACGGATGCCTCGGTGTGTTTCCACGTGGTTGCGACGATAATGGGGTCTTGCTGTTTCATACCTTCGGGCCCACTAGTTCTTGAACAGGGAGCGGCATTCAGACTACCGGACGGTTTTTGGCTTTCGGCTCCTGTTGAAGGCCTGAAGATCGAATGTAATCCCGAGCGCAATCCCGGAGTCTGCATCGAACTTCCCGAGGCCGGCAATGCCGGTCACGTCCCAGAGGAGGCCGCCGGCACGGATCTGCACGCCCAGGCGCGCCTGCGAACGGCTCTCGTTTCCCAGCCGCTCGGGACCCCGGCGACCGTGTAAATCGCCAACGAGATTTATGTTCTGGTGCATCGGCACCATGATACCAAATCCGTAGGTTAGCTGGTCGGACTGCGTGTTCGGCTGCACCGCCGATCCCAAGATCGCCAGTCCGACATTGCCGAGGAATTGCGTCGCGCCCAAGTGCTTGGAAAACAGGAGTGCGGCGAAAAAGTCGGTCTCGTCCGTCCCCAGCCCGCTTTCATTGGACGCGTTCGGGAGCTGCACGGCAAACTTGAAGCCGATTGCCGGGCGTGCCGCCTTTTCCCTGGCGAAGCGGAACTTGCTTCCGAGCACCAGGTCCCCGACATCGCTGGTTGCGTTTCCCGCAAAATCGGGCGGCAGCGCAGCCTGGGTGCGCCGCGAGACCGACAGGAAGTCCTGGATAACGCCGGATATCTGGAACTCGGCGAATTCTCCGACCCCTACTTGCACGTTGGTCAGCCCAACTCTCGTGAGATCGCCTTCGAGGCCCGAGAGCGGGAAGTGCTGCCCCTGCATAAACTCGATGCCGAGGCCCGTTCGGACCAGCCCCAGGGCAACGGGATCGGGGTCATCGGTGAGGAAGGGCCTTCGTTGGGCGCGCAGAGGCAGTGCCAACGAGGCGATCAGCAAACCCGAGAGCAACAGGCATTTCCGCACGCAGTCCCCCTCTTTCCCTGGATTTGGCTTCCCCTCTGGCCTAAACATGTAATCCGCTCCCGGCAGGACGCAGTTGAAAGAGCGTAACGGCGACTAATGCTGCCGTTTCGGCGCGCAGGATGCGTTGTCCGAGGCTGAAGACAGAATACCCGGATCCGGCGGCTGCCCGGACTTCTGCCTCATCCCACCCACCCTCCGGCCCGATGCACACAACGATGCGTGAGGGTCCGAGCATGTCCTGATGCCATGGGGTGCCGCTCTTTTCATAGCACAGATACTTAGCGTACCCGCCAAAAGGATTCCCGGCGACAAAATCTTGGAAACGCATCGCCCCGTGGATCCGCGGGAGTGTGTTCCGGCGGCTCTGGCGGGCAGCTTCCCGAACGATGCGGCTCCAGCGTTCCATGCGCCCGGCCAGCTTTGACTCGGGAATCCGGACGCTGCTGTTGCGTGTGTGTAGGGGGACGAGATCGTCGACGCCGAGTTCCGTCGATTTTTGGAGGATCCAGTCGAACCGATCTGGCTTGACCAGAGCGGTGGCGAGCACGATGGAGGGCAAGTCCCGCGGGGCCGGCTCGGCGGAAGGAACGAGACGTACGAGTTTCACGTCCGCACCGGAGATCTCTACCTCGCCCCGATACGCGGTGCCTTCCCCGTCGAAAACCTCGACGGGCTGGCCTGCGCCCAGACGCAACACGTTCCGGAGATGGTGCGCCTGATCCGGCGCCAGGATCGCGGTGCCGTCGCGGATCGCATCGCGGGGAACGAAGAACCGCCTCAGCGGCATGCGGGCCTTGCTTCGGGGCCTTCCGGAGGTCGGATGGGCTCCTAACCGAAGATATCCTTGACCTTGTCGAAGATGTTCCTTTCCTGCGACAACTCTTCCTCTTTGCTAACCTTCGCCAGGGATTCAAACAGTTGGCGCTGTTCTTTTGTCAGCTTGGTCGGGATGGCGACGTTCAGGGTGACAAACTGGTCACCCCTGCCGCGCTCGCCCAGGCTTACAATCCCCTTGTTGCGCAGGCGGAACACCGAACCGCTCTGCGTCCCCTCGGGAACCTTGAGCTTTTCTTCGCCTTCTAGTGTTGGGACCATGACCTCGGCCCCGAGGACAGCCTGGGTGACACCGATGGGTACCTGGCAGTAGATGTTGTTGCCCTGACGCTGAAAGAAAGGGTGCTCCTCGACGAAGATAACCACGTACAGGTCGCCGTAGAGCCCGCCGTGGGATCCGGCCTCGCCTTCGCCCTGGATCCGCAGGCGGGCGCCGTTGTCCACTCCGGCCGGGATCTTGATCTCGAGGACTTTCTCCTTGCGGACCCGACCCCTGCCCTGGCAGATCTCGCAGGGGTCACGGATGACCTTCCCTGCACCGTTGCACTGGCTGCAGGTGCGGCTGATGGAGAAAAACCCCTGCTGGTAGCGTACCTGGCCGGCCCCCTGGCAGGCGCTGCAGACAACAGGGGCCTTGCCCTTGGCCGTGCCGCGTCCGTCGCATGCGCTGCACACGTCATGTCGGGGGATCTTGATCTTGGTCTTGAGGCCGAACGCCGCCTCGCGAAAGGAGATTTTCAGGTCGTAGCGCAGATCGGCGCCCCGTTCTGGGCCGCCCCTGCGGCGGTTGCCGAAAATGTCCCCGAATCCGAAGAACTCGCCGAGGATGTCGCCGAAATCCCCAAACGTGGCCGGGTCGAAACCGCTGAAGCCACCGCCGCCCTGCAACCCGCTATGGCCGTAACGATCATAGCGCTCCCGCTTTTCCAGATCGCTCAGGACGCTGTAGGCCTCCGCCGCCTCTTTGAAACACTCCTCGGCGTTCTTGTTGCCGGGGTTCTTGTCGGGATGATATTTGAGTGCCATTCTGCGGTAGGCACTCTTGACCTCCTGGTCCGAGGCCCCCCGTTCTATCCCAAGCACTTCGTAGTAGTCACGCTTCTGGTTCAAACACCCTCTCCCATCTTCTCTGCCCGGGCTTATTTCTTCGCCCCCAGGTCATCCAACGCGGACTTCATCAGGTTATTCAGGTCTCCCGGGCTGCGGGGTTCCTGGTTGGTGCTGCGCAGGGATCCTGCCGGGGCGCTGAACATGGCGGAAGCGAGCAACGCAGCCCCTCGCTCCAGTTCGCCCTGGATCTCCTTCAATAACATCAGCTTGTCTTCCTCGGCCGAAAGAGCCGTCGCTTTTTGGATCGAGTTTTTTACCACTTCCTGTTCGGATGAGTCAAGCAACCAGCCGAATTCGGCATACGTCCGCACGAGGGACGCTTGCTGCCCCTTGATCTGATTTCTAAGCTCCACGACGTCCCGCAGCTTCCGGTCGCTTTCGCCGTATTGCCGGGCTTCGAGAACCATAAGATCGATTTCGTCCTTTGTCAGCCCGGTCGAAGGAGTGATTCGCATCGCCTGTTCTTTGCCGGAGAGTTTGTCCTTCGCCGACACGCTCACGATACCGTTCGCATCGATATCGAATATCACTTCAATCTGTGGTGCGCCTCGGGGGGCTGGGGCGATGCCCACAAGATCGAACCGGCCCAGGGACCGGTTGAATTTTGCCAACTCGCGCTCCCCCTGCAGGACGTGCACCTCGACAACGGACTGGTTGTCCACTACCGTGGTGAACATCGTTGATTTTTTCAGCGGGATCGTCGAGTTGTGCTCCACGATGCGGGTGAACAAGCCGCCCTGTGTCTCCACCCCCAGCGACAGGGGGAGTACGTCGAGCAGGACGATCTCCTTGAGCTCCCCTTGCAGCACGCCGCCCTGAAGCGCGGCGCCAACGGCGACGACTTCGTCGGGATTGACTTCGAGGGAGGGTTGCTTGCCGAACAGGGAGGCGACGTGTCGCTGAACTGCCGGGGTTCTGGTCTGTCCGCCCACGAGAATCACTTTGTCGACGTCGGCGGCGGTCAGTTTGGCGTCACTCAGCGCCTTTTCGCAGTAGGCAGTGGTCCGCTCTATCAGGTTCCGGACCAAACCCTCGAATTCGGTCCGACTGAGAGTGCGCTCTAAGTGTTTGGGGCCGTGGGTGTCGCTCGAGATGAACGGGAGGTTTATTCCCGTCTCGAGCGCCTGGGACAGCTCGCATTTTGCCTTTTCCGCCGCTTCCTTCAACCGCTGGCGTGCCAAGACATCCTTGCCTAGGTCGATGCCGTTCTCTCTCTTGAATTCCGACATCATCCAGTCGATGATGCGCTGGTCGAAATCCTCCCCCCGAGAAAGCTGTCCCCGCAGGTGGACAGAACTTCAAAGACGCCGTTGTTCAACTCGAGTATCGATACGTCGAAGGTACCGCCGCCGAGGTCGAAAATGGCGACCCGTTCGCGCTCCTTCTTTCCAACACCGTAGGCGAGAGCGGCGGCCGTGGGTTCGTTGATGATGCGCCGGACCTCGAGCCCCGCGATGCGGCCCGCGTCTTTGGTCGCCTGACGCTGGGAGTCGTCGAAGTAGGCCGGCACCGTGATGATGGCCTCCTTGACTTCCTGATTCAGGAATTCCTCGGCCCCCTTCTTTAGGAACTGCAGCAGCATGGCCGAGATTTCGGGCGGGCTGTATTGCTTTCCTCGTGCGGTCACGCGCACATCGCCCATTTCGGACGCATCGAGCTTGTAGCTCAGATAGCTCCGTAGCTTAACGATATCGGGCGCGTCGAACCGTCGGCCCATCAGTCGCTTGACCGCGTAGATGGTATTGGCGGCGTTGGTTACGGCCTGGCGCTTGGCGATGTTTCCGATCAGCCGGTCGCCCTTTTCGGTGAAAGCGACGATAGACGGTGTCGTCCGGCCACCGATGTTGTTGGGGATGATCTGAACAGAAGTGCCCTCGAGGACGGCTACGCACGAGTTCGTAGTCCCAAGGTCGATCCCAATTATCTTGCCCATGGCTATTGGGTCGACTCGGGATCCTGCGGCGGCTGCGCGGACACGATGACCTGCGCCGGGCGGAGCAGGCGACCATTGTGAAGGTAACCGCGCCGTAGGACTAGGGTTATCGTGTTTTCTTCATGCTTGTCGCTGATCTCTCTGGACAGCGCCTCGTGTATGTGCGGATCGAACTTCTCCCCCTCCGCCTGGATCGGCGTGACGCCGAGCCGGGTAAGGGTATCGCCCAGCTGTTTGTAGAGGAGCTGGACTCCTTCACGGTACTGTTCGAGGGATTGGCTTTCGCCCGTGGGGCTCTTGAGGCTTTCCAGCGCGCGCTCGCATGCGTCGGCAATGGGAAGGAATTCCATCACGACGGAACTTTTGGCCAGCAGGCTCGAGTCGAGCTTCTCCTTTTCGGTTCGTTTCCTGAAGTTTTCAAACTCCGCGGCTTTGCGGAGAAAACGGTCTCGCCACTGCTCCGACTCGGCCGTAACGGCCTCCAGCTCGGCCTGCAGACGGGCCAAAGAGTCTTGCGGTGGGGTGGGTTCCCCCCCTTCCCGGTTCTCGCCGTTCAGGTTTTCGGTTTCGTCCGCAGCCGGTCCGGCGGGATCCGACGGGTGTCCATAGATTTTCCAAGTCATGATTTGATTCCTTTGCTTCCGAGGACCCGCCCAAAGAGCCTGGCTACATACTCAACCAGCGAGATCGCCCGTCCGTATTCCATACGGGTCGGGCCAAGTATACCCAGAGAGCCCTGGGTCTTGTCGTCGAGCGTATATGGCGAAGTGATGAGGGTGCAGTCCTCGATCCCCGGCAGGGTGTTTTCGGTTCCGATCGTGATTCGGACTTCCTGCGTATCGCCCTCGATGCACTGCGACAGGAGCGATAACAGGCGCGATTTCTGCTCGATGGTCTCAAAGAGCGTCCTCATCCGGTTAATATCGGAGAACTCCGGACTCTTCATTAGGTTGCTGGCGCCGTCGAGATAGATTTCGGCTTGTGCCACATCCTCGGCGCCCGCGAAGGTGCGGGTACTGAGGAGGATGACGTTTTGCATGAACTTGTCGTACAGCGCCCGCTGCTGCTGGATCAGGTTCAGGATGAGCGATTTGATTTCGAGGAGTGTCCTGTCCTTGAAATTGTCGGTGATGTAGCGGGCGGCGTTGTCCAGCTCGGTCTTGGACAGATCCTGATCGCACCGAAACACGCGGTTCTGCACGATACCTGAGCGTGAGACGAGCACGACGAGGATCCGCCCTTCGGTCAGCTGGATGAACTGCAGGTGCTGCAGTGCAACGGTGCTGATCGGAGGAGACACTACGATTCCTATGTTGTTGGACACGCGCGAGAGCAGCTGGCTGGTACGGGCCATCAAGGTGTTCTGCGCTGTCGTCCGGCAACAGGCTACGATCTATGAGGTCCCGGTCCCGCGGAGAGATCTCGTGGCGTCCGAGCATGTAATCCACGTAGAGCCTGTATCCCTTGTCGGTGGGAATGCGCCCGGCCGACGCATGCGGCTGGCGCAGGTACCCCATCTCCTCCAGATCCGCCATGATGTTGCGAACGGTGGCGGGGCTGAGGTGTTCACTGCTGTGGCGGGCGATCATCCTTGATCCCACAGGTTTGCCGGTGGCGACAAAGGTCGAGATAGCCCACTGCAGGATCTCACGCGACCGCTCGTCCAGGATCAGGCTCTCACGAGGTTGCATTGATACGCCTGGGTTAGTCTCTCCCGGGGGAGGGTTTCGAGCTTCCCTCGGCACTAACAAAGAATTATAATATGCGGCAAATCAATGTCAAATTTAGCCTTAGCTCACGCCGAGCGAACCGTCTCGCGGTTAGAGAAGTGTTTCCAGAACCACGGGTTGAACCCCGATGGCGGCGGCGACGGGAGCGCAGGTAACCTTGCCCGCGTAGGTATTAACCCCTTCCCTTAGTGCAGGATCGCGCCGCACCGCTTCCTTCAGCCCGAATCTTGGCCAGCCTGCGGGCGTAGGGGAGGGTCACGTTTGTCAGGGCGAATGTCGAGGTCCTCGGCACGGCCCCCGGCATGTTCGCAACACAGTAGTGGACGACGTCGTCGACGACAAAGGTCGGTTGGCTGTGGGTCGTTGGGCGGGTGGTTTCGAAGCACCCTCCCTGGTCGACGGCCACGTCCACCGCCACGGCCCCCTTCTTCATGCTGGAGATCATGCTGCGGGTGACGAGCTTCGGCGCTTCCGCACCGACGATGCAGGACCGCCCCGACGAGCAGGTCCGCTTTGCTGACCGATTCCTGGATGTTGAAGGGATTCGACATCAGGGTCTCGATCTGACCGAAGAAGATGTCGTCCAGGTACCGGAGCCGGTCGGCAGTCCAGGTCGATGATCGTCACCCGGGCACCCAAGTCCTACCGCCATCTTGGCCGCATTCGTCCCGACGGTCCCACCGCCGATAATGACGACGTTAGCCGGCGGGACACCCGGGACGCCGCCGAGGAGTTCGCCGCGACCGCCGTTGGGTTTCTGCAGGTAGAACGCACCCACCTGGATCGACATCCGGCCGGCCACCTCGCTCATCGGAGTCAGCAACGGGAGGGATCCGTTTGCGAGCCGGATGGTCTCGTAGGCCACTCCTGCGACCTTGCGGTCCGTCAGCATCCGGGTGAGTTCAGGGGCCGGGGCGAGGTGCAGGTAGGTGAAGAGGATCTGCCCTTCGCGGAGCAGGTCATACTCGGGCCCGACCGGCTCCTTGACCTTGATGATCATGTCCGCCGCCGCGGTAGACGTCGGCCGCGGCGGAGACGATCTCGGCGCCTGCCGCGGTGTATTCCTCGTCGGCTATGCCGCTGCCGCCGCCGGCCGTGCGCTGCACCAATACCCTGTGGCCGTCCTGAACCAAGCGCGTGCACCCCGGCGGGCACGAGACCCACACGCGATTCGTTGTCTTTGATTTCCTTCGGCAGTCCGATGATCATGGCTGACGGCCCTCCTTCGTGAGCTGGTGATTCTGCCGCGTGGTTCACCATTATAGACCAGTGGCGTGGAAAAGACCCGGGATGGGATCTGCACGGGCGATCTATCGACCCGGGTCAATCCGGCTGGTGTCGCCGCGGCGAATCTAGATCAGGTCTTTGAGGAGGTGCAGGAACATGCCGACGTCGGTCACGATCCCGACTGCCTGGGACGATCCTCGGTCCGAGAGTTTGGTCACGACGGCTGGATTGATGTCCACGCAGATGGTCCGGACCCAGGCGGGTATCATGTTGCCGGATCCGATCCCGTGCAGCATGGTGCCGAGGATCATGACGAGCTCGGCGTCCTTGAGGAGCTCTGCATAGCGCGTCTGCGCCTCGATCATGTCGCAGATGGTGTCGGGCAGCGGGCCGTCGTCGCGGATGCTGCCGGCAAGCGCGTACGGAATGCCGGTTTTCACCAGTTCGTACATGATCCCCGACCGCAGGCCGCCCTCTTCGACCGCGCGCCGCGATACTCCCGTACTGGTTGATGAAGTTGATGGCGCGCATGTGGTTCTTGTGTCCTTCGTGAGCCGGCATGCCGGTGTCGAGCTGGACTCCGAGGGACGTGCGGTACAAGGCGTGTTCGACATCGTGGACCGCGATGGCGTTGCCGCCCAGGAAGGCCTGGACGTAGCCGTTGCGAATCATCTTCGAAAGGCCTTCGACGCCGCCGGTGTGCACGACGACGGGACCGCAGACGACCACGATCTTCCCCTGCGCGGCCTTCGCCTGCCGGAGCAGATCAGCCAGCTGGCGCACCGCCACCTCCACCCTCCGTTCGGAGGAGATGTCGCTGGCCATGAAAATGAAGTCCTTGCGGTCCCGGTCCTTGAATTCCGGCACCACCCGGATGCCGGCATGGCCGCAGACGACCCGGTCGCCCTCCCGGATGTCCCGCAGTTTGACGCAACGTGGGCCGTCGGCTTCGATCCGGATGACGGCGTCCATGCGCTGGTCCCGCACGAGCTGCCACTCGCCCGAGAGGCGGACGTAGGTGTGGTAGTTGGTCGTGGAGTAGAAGTCATCCGGCACACGCCCCGGGCCCAGGGCGGGGCTCAGGCGGGCGTCTTCCGCCTCGCTGAGATAGCACCCAAGCGGTACGAGCAGTCCAGAAGCTCCGCCCAGGGTGGCGGGATCGGGCGAAAGCACGCGGATGCGGGTGTAGGACTCGTCGGTGTTGGTTTTGCCGACCTCGAATTTTTCGATTTTAAACGAGCACTTCCACTCGATGATCCGGTCCAGGATCTGGGACATCAGTCCCGAATCGATCAGGTGTCCCCGGGCTTCCACGATCTGCTCGAATCCCGCCACACAGCCTCCTTCCGCTTGAGGGGCCGCGGCTGGCATCAAGCCGCCGCGGCCACTCGCTTGCGTCCTCAGGGTTTGGTGATGCTCGTGTAGAACGTGGAAGGAATCACCCGGCCGGTCTGGGTGCGGTTCACCCGGATGAATTTAAGGACGACCGGCTCGCCGACCTTCAAACCCTTCACGATATTGAGCAGGTCTTGGGCCACCGTGATCTTTTTCCCGTTGGCCGCCACGATGATGTCGGCGCCCCCCTGCTCCTGGCCCTCCAGTCCGGCGTCCTCCGCGAGGCTGCCGGCTTTGACCGACAGCACAAGTGCGCCCCCGGGTATGTCGAGTTCCTGGGCCATGCGGGGCGGGAGGTTGTCGAAGCTAAGCCCGATTTCGGGTTTGGGCTGTTCTTCCTTGTCCTCGAAACTCAGCGACCCGCCCTCGTCGTCCTGGGATTCCAGCAGCCTCTCGGCCACCGTCACTTCGAGCGTCTTCTCCGCGCCCTGGCGCACGAGCTTCACCGGGACAGTCCTTCCCGGCGGCGTGTTGGCCACCGACAGCCGAAGGTCCTGGACGCTCGTGATTTTCTTGCCGTCGAACTCGACGATGACGTCTTCGGGTTTCACGCCCGACTTGGCCGCCGGCCCGGTTTCCGAGGAATCGCCTTTCTCGTCGCTCAGGCCGGTGATCAGGACGCCGCCCCCCTGCTTGACGCCGAAGTATCGGGCCATCTCGGGTGTAAACGGCAGCGTGTTCATGTTGACGCCAAGCCAGCCGCGGCTGAATTTGCCCTTTTCGAGGATCTGATTGTAGACATTGACGAAGATGTGCGAGGGAACCGCAAACCCGACGCCCGCATTGGACCGCGAGGCCGTGGAGATGAAGCTGTTGATGCCGACGACCTCGCCATTCATGTTGACCAGCGGCCCGCCGCTGTTGCCGGGGTTGATCGCGGCATCTGTCTGCAGGTAATCGTTAAACAGCATGTTCAGAGACCCGCCGGTGGTGTCGAAAACTCTACCCGTCGCGGATACGATTCCGGCGGTGACCGTCTGGTCCAGTCCGAACGGACTCCCGATCGCGAGGACCCAGTCGCCGACCTTCATGCTCTTGGCGTCGCCGACTTTCACAAAGGGAAAATCCTTTGTGCCGTCGATCTTAATGACGGCGATGTCCGACAAGGGGTCGGTCGCAATTATCTTGGCCGCATACTCTTTCCCGCCCTCGACGTTTACCTTGACCTTCGACGCGCCCTCGACAACATGGTTGTTCGTGATGATGTAACCCTTGGGATCGACGATGACACCCGATCCGAGGCTGCGCCGGGTAAACGTCTCAGGCTGGTTGGGATTGTTGGGATTATTGAAGAACCGGTGAAAGAAGTCCTCCATCGGATCGTCGCCGGGTGTGTTGTTGCGCTGCCTCCGAGTGGGGCGGACCACCTCTTCGGTATTGATGTTGACGACCGCCGGTTCCACGAGCTTTGCCACTTCCTCAAACGCCTGCGACAGCGCCAGCACCGCCGAACCAACCGCCGGCTTTCCGTCGGTTTGGATTTTCAGTTGGCTGTCACCAGGGCCCACGGCGCCAACGCGGTAGGTGATCAGTGTCCCTATCCCGATGCCGAGCGTCAGGATAAACAGGACTACCAGGAAATTCACGATTCGCTTTCCCGGTCTCCAGCCCGTAGTGTTACTCATAGCCCCTCCTGTTAAGTTGCCATAATTCTACGCGATAGGGATGCAGGAGTTCCAGAATTTGGCGTGCTGTCTTCTCTGACGGGCTATCCGGAGGGCTGGGCCGCGTCCGCACCCGCTTCACCCCGGCGCAGTTCTGAGATCAGGATGCCAGCGAGCACCAGCACGCCGCCCAGCCATTCCTTCCCGGTCAGGGCTTGTCCCAGAAACCAGTAAGCGATCAGGGCGGCAAAGAACGGTTCGAGGCTGAAGATCAGGGCGGCCCGGTTTGCGGTCGTGTACTGCTGCGCCCGGTTCTGGACGTAGAAGGCAAATCCCGTCGCAAGCACCCCCGTAAAAAAGAAATAGAAGGCGAACAGGGAGTCCCACACGAGGAAGGGGCTCTCGAGCAGCGGAACGAGGAGGGTTCCGAGCGCCGCGCTGCCGGCGAGCTGGATGATTACGAGCTGGCGGTAGTCGCTGAGTCGCAGGTAACGGCCCAGCATGAGGATGTGAAGCGCGAAGAACAGCGCGCACAGGAGGGTCAGGCTATCGCCGTGACTCAATTTGAGCTCGAGTTTCGTCAGGGTGAGCAAGCCGAGGCCGACCGTGGCGAGCGCCACGCCGGCCAGGGTGCGCGGTCTGGGGCGGTGGCCGTACAACAGCAGGCCCAGTAGCGGCACCAGCAGGACCGCGAGGCTGGTGATGAACGCGGAGCGGGACGGCGTCGTGCTGCGCAGCCCCATAGTCTGGGACACGAAACCGCCCAGGAGCGCGACGGCGAGGACCAGTCCACGGCGCAGGGTGCGGCGTGATATCCCCTGGATAGAGCCGGGCATGAATGCCAAAACCACGACCGTCGCCACCCAGAAGCGCAACGCGATGAACAGAACGGGAGAAACCTGCGCGAGACTTTTCTTGACGATCGTGAAGGCGCTTCCCCAGATCAGCGTGATCAGGATCAGGGCCAGATCCGCGTTCAGGAGCTTCGGGATTTTCATGGCGCCCGCGCATCTTAGCACAGCGTGTTATACTCGCGGGGATCTCATTAAGATGCGCGACCGTCTTTTAGTCTACCTCCAAAGTGCCGGGCGGCCACTTCCGGCGGACCAGATCCTTCGGGACGTCCTTCACATCGTTTCCCCGGGCACCCTCGCTTCGCAGGGCGTGCTGAAGAACATCCTGAAGGGTGATCCCCGCTTTGTGTGCGCGCGCGGGCTTTGGAGCGTGCGTGGTGGTGCGGCCTCGGATGCCCCCCTCGCCCCGCGTGACGCGACGGCACTCGTGGTGCAGCAGGCGCGCGGCAGTCACGATCCACTCCTCGTGCGCGGCGCGGTGTATTGCGGGGCGGACGCGCTCGAATTCGGGACACCGGAGCCGGCTGGCCGCGTCCGGCACGATGAGCTCCGTCGGGCGGCAGGGATGATGGCGGGGAGGCTCGTGGTCGCATGGGACTCGCGGTCGCTGCGCACCTGGCAGCGTGCGCTGCGGGCCGCCGGCCTGCCTCCCTGGGAGGGCGAGGCGGTGTCGCTGGTTGTCCTCGCCCGGCGCCTGTTCCCGCGCCTCCCGGGCAGGGCCAGCGTGGAGGATGTGGCGGCGGCGCTTGCCATGGCCCCCCCCGATCCCGAGAGCGCCCGCGCGCTGGCGCGCTTCGCTGCCGGCGCCTTCTCCGCCTGCCTCGATCTCATTCCGACGGAAGGCCGCCGCGACGCCGCGGCCCTCGGCCGCTGGATTGCAGCGGTGGACGCCCCGGTCGATTTCAGCAGCTTCGCGTTTGGCCCCGAGCTGCTCGCGGAACTCCCGGAGACTCCGGGCGTGTACGTCATGAGAGACCGCGAGGGCGCGGCGGTGTACGTCGGCAAGGCGGCCAACCTCAGGCGCCGGGTGCGCTCCTATTTTGCCCGGGGCGCGCTCCGTGCGGCGAAGATCCGCGCGCTGCATGCGCAGCTCCACACTATCGAGGTCTTTACGGCCGAATCCGAGATAGAGGCGTTGATTGCCGAGTTGCGCTGCATACGGGAGATGCGCCCCCCCGTCAACAAACAAGCCGAGGTGCACGAGCGCGCAGCGGGGTACGGAAGGGAACGTAACCTGCTGCTGCTCGTACCCGCCGCGTCGGGGGTTCGCGCGGAGATATATTTCCTCAAAGCGGGAGTCTTTGCCGCCCGGCTGGGGGCGCCGCTGGGGCGGGCCCCGTCGAGGGCCCTGAAAAGCAAGGTGCGCAGGATCTACTACGGACGGAGGCACACGACCGGCCCGGGAGATCCGCGGGAACGGGAGATCATCTTCCGCTGGCTCGCACGCAACCGCCGCAAACTCAATTTCGTCGACCTGGACGACGCGGGCTGCTACGACGACGCGATGCGTCGCGTCTCCGATTACCTCCTGGATCCTGGGAGGCTCGCGACGAAGGTGTTTTATCGCTGAGGGGAATACTCTTTACTCCACCGGGCGTTTTGAGTAAGTTGAGCTTATCGTTGAGTGAGGCTCGCGCGTAATTTCCAGAGTTCTACGACCGGCCAGTACTTCCCCCGGCGTTCGTGGAGGAACGAAATGATGCCCTCAATCGCTTCCCTGATCGGAACCTTGGCCGCTGGACTGAGCTTGCTGGTCCCCGCCGGCGTGCAGGTTGCACAGGAGGCGCCTACCCAGGCGAACTTTTTTGAAGTCCAGCTCGGCAAAGAAGAAGTCTATAAATACCAGAACCTCAAGCTCACCGGGGATTACACCACCCTGCAGTCCCCTTCGGGTCTCGCGGTGCTCGGCAAGACCGAGGCCGGCGTGACGGTCGTTGTGATAATCGGCGCCGGAGAGGCGACGATCGAAGCCCCCGAGCCGGCGCGCGAGAAATTCAAGACCGTCTTCGGCCAATACCCGCTCAAAACGGCGTTCACCACCATCTACATGCGGCTGAATCCAAAAGAGTACGACGAGACTTTCGGGAAGATGTCGCTGGCGAAGGCGCCCGACGAAGCCGCCTTCGCCAAGGCCAAGGAGCTGTTCGACCTGAAATTCCTGGGCTCGTATCACGCGGGACCCAAGGCGATCCTGCCGCCCTACAAGACGCGCGTGTTCGAAATCGACACGGCGGAGATGGGGCAGATCACGAACGAAGAGGGATACTGGATCACGCTCCGCAGGCTCTCTCCCTACGGGAGTGTCTATCCGGCGCGATTCGTCAATCCCAAACAGAAATAGGAGCCACGCGGGGCCGCCGGGGCGCCATGCGTGGCCCTCCGCGGTCCGTCACTGGCGGGTGACTTCCAGTTCCTTGCCGGGAACGGCGATCTTGTACAGCACGTGCTGATTGTCCACCCAGAGCTGCATCACCATCGCACCGGAATCGACCTGCAGCCTGCGGGCCTCGATCTTCTTGCCGCGCACCCGAATCGTCTCTTTCCCCGTCTGCTTGATGACGAGCACCCCCGAATCGGTCTCCTGCGGGATGACGACCTCGAACTTCTGCGGCGTATCCTTGTGGTCGAAGTCGAACAGGCGGGCCAGGAAGATGAAGTGGTGAAACATGTTCGAGTCCAGCAGCGTGAACTCCTTGCCCACCAGGACCCCGGCACGGCGCATTGTGCCGCCCGGCTCGCCGTACTGAAAGATGGCCTGATTGGGGCTGAACTCGCCGACGATAGTCCCTTTCTTGCCGTCGACCTCGCTCTTGAGCTGGTAGCCGGAGGGGACGAATCGGGCGTTCATCTCGCACCGGGTCTCCATCTGCACCTTTTGCCGTTTGTCCGCCGGGTTGCGGAATTCCAGAACGGAGGTACTGCTGGCCGCGTCGCCAGCGGCGACAATGGCGAACTTCTCGGCGCCGATCTCTTCCCCCGCCACGTAGATCCTGAACTCGCCCTCCTCGCTTGCCGGCTTCTTGTCCGCGGCCTGCTGCTGCAGCGCACAGGCCAGCAGCACTGCAAGCGCCGTACTCACTCGCTTAGTCATGATCGCACGGGTGCCCTTTCCGCAACAGAGCCGGTCCGCGTGCCCAAGGGTCGCGGCAGGCTGCACTTGATCGATGCGCACCTATCCCGGGATTTTAATATACCGGGAAGTCGCGGTTGAGAATTTTTCCTGCAAGGTTGACGGGGCGATCGGGCCACCTTTCATGAACCCTGCGCAACAACGTCTGGACGGACTACGCCTACGCCCCCGACGCGAAGGCCCAGGTCGCTGACCTGGCGTTCGGCTCGGACGCGCTGCTGGGCGCGCTGGCCTCCGACCGTCAACTCGCGGCCTTTGCCGCCCTGGGCAGCAACGTCCTGGTCGTCCATAAGGGGAAGGTCTATCGCATCCACGGCTAGGTGCGCGGCTTGATGGCACCCGGCGATCGACCTACACGAGTTGCGGCGCGTTCCGTCGCCCGTCCGGGACGCGCCGCGCGGCGAACGGCCGGGCCTCGCGCGCCTCGAACGCCTTCTTCCACGCTCCCAGCCTGCCGCCGGCGCGCCAGGCATCCATGGCCGCCAGGCCGGCTTCCGGCCCGCCCTGCGAGAGCATATACTCCACCCACGCCCAGCGAGGCGACGTGGGCCGGATCTCGACCCTCCCCTTCAACGCGGCGCGCAGCCGTGCCAGCTTCGCTTCCTGCAATGCGACCGGCTCAAACGGAGCGCCATCCATAGGGGTGTTGCGCTTGGCCACGAAGGGCGAGATGCCGAGCGAGACCGGGACGATGCGGGACAGCTCCAGAGAGAAGCGCGCCAGTTCGTCGATATCGGCCTGCGTCTCACCCGGGAGCCCGACGAGTTCGTATAGCTTGAGGCGTTGCAGTCCGGCCCCGCGTGCCAGTTCGGCGGTGCGCACGAGGTGCTGTTCCGCGGTCTTGCGGTCGATCAGGTTGCGGAGGCGCTGCGAAGCCCCGTCCGAGGCGGTGGTCAGGGTGCGGTACCCGCCCCGCGCCAGGAGGCGGACGAACTCCTCGTCCAGCCGGTCTGCGCGCAGGCTGGAGATGCCGACCTCCCGGCCCGCATCCACGATGCCGCGCACGATCTCCTTGATGCGCGGGTGGTCCGTTACGGCCGCGCCCACGAGCCCGACCCTGCGCGCCGTCTCCGGGATGAGCGACATCACCTTCTCCGGAGGGACGAGGCGCATGCCGCCGTTGGTCGTGCGCCGCATCACGCAGTACGTGCAGCCACGGGAACAGCCGCGCTCCGGCTCGATCAGGAACATGCCGGAGAGCACCGTTCCGGAGGTCAGTATCTGCGAGCGAGCGGGGAGGCGTTCGGCCGAGGCCTTGGCGAGCCCGGGAAGCGCGGCGCTCCATCCCGGGGCATAGCAGCCCGGCAGGCCCGCGCAGCGGGTAGCCAGGTCGGCTCTTGACGTCGATGCCGCGGCGTCAAGGACGGCGTGAATTGGTTCCTCTCCCTCGCCGAGGACGATGACGTCGGCGAAGGGAGCGAGCGGTTCCGGGTTCGAGTTGGTCAGGGGGCCGCCCACGATGACGGGAGGGTGCCGGGAGTCCCTGTCTTCGCGCAGCAGCGGGATGCCGGCCAGGTCGAGCATTTCCAGAATACCGGGGAGCTCCAGCTCGTATGAAATACTGAAGGCAACGGCGCTGAACTGTGCCAGCGGCTTCTCCCCTTCGTAGGAAATCAGCGGCACGCGCGCAGCACGCTGCTCGGCCACCCAGTCGGGCAGGAACACACGCTCGGCCGAGGCGCCGGGGTGCGCGTGGATCTCGCGGTAGATGGCCTGGAATCCGAGCGAGCTCATCCCCACCGCGTACGGGCTGGGGTAGCAGAGCGCCACGCACAGCGGCGCCTGTTTGTGCAATGTCCCCGATTCCGCGGCGATTCTGCGCCGGATCTCGTTGGTGATCTCCCAGGTGTTCATCGTCTTTGGTTGCGCTCAGACCCCGCGCAATATCCCGGGCCAGATGATTTTGTGCAGTTGAAGCTGCAGCCGCGCCTGCACGCCCGAGTCGAGGAGCCAGCGGGCAAGGGCGTCGTACGGGAGCTTGCCGTACACCGGTGAGAACAGGACGCTGCCAACGCGGGAAGGAAGGTCATACAACCGCACCTTGTCCGAAGCCCAGTCGAAATCCGCCCGGTCCCCCACCACGAATTTGACCTCGTCGGCGCGGGTGAGATACTCCACGTTGGCGTAATGATTGCGGCGTTCCATCCCGCTCGAGGGACACTTCAGGTCCATAATCTTGCGCACCCGCGGGTCGACGCCGCGCAGCGGGACATGCCCCCCGGTCTCAAGGCAGACCGTGTATTGCCGGTCCAGCAGCGCCCCCAGGAGCTCATGGATGCCGTGCTGGATCATCGGCTCGCCCCCTGTCACGAGCACCAGCCGGGTCGGATATGCGGCGATCGCCTCCACAATTCCCGCCACCGGGACTTCGGTTCCCTCGTAGAAGGCATACGCCGTGTCGCAGTACGAACAGCGCAGATCGCATGCGCTGAGCCGGATGAAGGCGCAGGGGCAGCCAGCGAAGCTGGATTCCCCCTGGATGCTGAAAAAAACCTCGTTCAGTTTCATGGCGGTGTCACGATCGGGTACCGGAGGAGCAGGGGGGCGGATCGGTTACCGGACCTGCTGGACGAGGACTTTGCCGCTTTCCGGCTCGCCCTTGATCAGATAATGCCCCTTCTCCTGGATGGAGACAATCGAGTTGGCCTTTCTTCCCGCGTACTGTCCCGCTGTCCAGCGGAACATTACGCGATGGTCGCCGGCGGCAAGCCTGGGGACTTGGGCAGGATAGGGTGCGGGCAGCATTTTGCCGTTCAACAGGATTTCGCAGCCGTCGTATGCGTCGTTGGGGACTTCCAGATAGGCGCTCCCCAGCCCCGGGAGTTCAATTGCGTGCGTTTCTCCAGGGCCGAGCTTGACGGTTTCGAGGGGGCGATCGAGGAAAACTTCTTCTGCGACAGCGCGGAGACGGTGTTCGCCGGCGGTGACCGGCACCGGGGGGCCTCCGGGCCTGATGCCGTCAACGCGGCGCCCGCCGTCCAGGATACGTGCCGTGTAAGGCGCGCCCCGGGCAATGGAGAGAAAGGCGGGCGCGGGCCTTTCGGGCGGAGGGACCGGCGCCTCGTCCTTGGGTGCGGCCGGGACTTCGGTCTGCGGGGTCGCGGCCGGCGGTTCCGGCGGAGCCTTGAGCGCACTCGGGGCGGGGCTCGAGACGCTCGCGACGGGCTCCCGCACCTCCGTCGCAGGACCATTCGCCGGGTTGGCGACTTGCTTCTGCGTGTAGAGAAACCATCCCAGGACGGCCGCCGCAACGCCGAAAACGACGACAAGCATCGGCAGCAGGAGGCTGCGCCTCGGCAGCACGACCGTGGCTTTGGCTTTCGCCGTCGGCTCGGGCGGGGCAACCACGGGCGCCGGCGCCAATCCCAGCGACGCGTAGTCTTTGAGGTCCCGGATGAATTCGCTGCAGGTCTGGTATCGGGAGGCCGGATCCTTGGCCAGCATCCGTCCCACGATGTGGTCGAAACCCGGGTGCAGGGTGACGTTCAGGCTGCGTGGCGGCACCGGATGCTCGTGCAGGATCTTGTAGATAATGGTGGTCGGGTTTGTCCCGACGAAGGGGCGCTCGCCTGTCAGCATCTGGTAGAAAATCACGCCGAGCGAGAAGATGTCGGAGCGGCCGTCGATTTCCTGTCCCATGGCTTGCTCCGGGGACATGTAAGACGGGGTGCCCATGACCGTGCCGGTCATCGTGAGCTTCGACATGGAAAGCTTGGCGATCCCGAAGTCCGCGATCTTGGCCCGGAGATCCCGGGTCATGAGGATGTTTCCCGGCTTGACATCGCGGTGGATGATGTCCTTGGAGGCAGCGTAGTCCAGCCCCGAGGCGATCTGTTCGATGATGGAAGTCGTCACGTCGAGCGGGGGAATGGGATGGCCGGCGAGCCAGGTTTCGAGCGTTTCCCCTTCGATATATTCCATCGCGATGTAGGCGACTTCCCCTTCCTCGCCTATGTCGTAGATGGTCACGATATTGGGGTGGTTGAGGACGCCCGCGGACCGCGCCTCGCGGTAGAGGCGGGTCTTGAGCTCCGCCTCTTCCATCCCCGCGCCGTGCTCCAGCCGGATGGTCTTGATGGCGACAACACGGCCGATGAGCGGATCGAGGGCCTTGTACACGACGGCCATGGCCCCCCGACCGAGTTCCCTTTCGATTTCGTAACGACCGATGCGCGAGAGACTCATCTGGCCAGGAACTTCCCCGTATCTTCGTCCTCGGCGTCCCCCGGCTGGAGCCTCACCACGACCACCGTGATGTTGTCCGGTCCGCCTCCCTTGTTTGCCGCGCTGACCAGGGCCTCGCCCAGCTGCTGGGCGCTCTTCCGGTCGTCGGCGAGGATGCTCGTGATGTGCTCGTCGGAGAGAACGTCGGTCAGGCCGTCGGAACAGAGCAGGTAGATGTCGCCTTCCCGCGCATCCCCCTGCTCCAGATCCACCTCCACCTGCGGGTGCGGCCCGATGGAGCGCGTGATGAGGTTTTTCTGCGGATGCGCCGACAACTCGTCCTTCTGAAGCACCCCGCTTTCAAAAAGGTGCCAGACGAGCGAGTGGTCGCGCGTGAGCTGCTCGAGGTGCCCATCCCTCAACAGGTAGGCGCGCGAGTCGCCGACGTGAGCGATGTAGTACATCTTGTCGCGGAACGACAGTATCGTCAGGGTGCTGCCCATCCCGGCGAATTCCGCCCGCTTGCGCTGCGTCTCGTAAATCCGGGAGTTGGCTTCCTGTGCGGCGGCCCGCAAGGTGTCTTCGAGGCGGTCGCCGGCGTTCTGCCGGGCGGCGACCCATTCTTCCACGGTCGATGCGGCGATCTGGCTGGCGATTTCCCCGGCGGCGTGGCCGCCCATCCCGTCGGCCACAACGAAGATTCTGTTCTTGGAGTTGGCGGCGTATGAATCTTCGTTAGAAGTCCGCACCCGTCCCTGGTGGCTGTGGGTACCGAATTCGATGTGCAATAGTCACCCTGTACAGGCTCACTTCGACCAGAACGGTTTCAACCCTGCCGGAAACGTGTGAAAGCTGACCTGACCAGCTTCCCCGGCGCAAGCGAACCGGAGGAATGAAATCCTACCGGCGTTCCACGGCCGCTCTCTGAAACGCTTAAACGGGCGATCGTCAGAATGTTGAGGTTATAACACGGTAGAACTTCGGCATCAAGCAAAGCGGGGAGTCGCGGTCGTTCCGGGAGCCGCGCGGGGAGCGGGCCCGCCATATCCCGGGTTTGCCTTTATGCGCCGAAGGAGTGGGACAAGGACGGACGCGGCACGCGTGTGTGCCGCTCCCGCCGTCGGGCACCCACGCTTTCCGTCATCGCGCGCCGGGCGTGCAGGAAAGATTCGAACATCTTTCCCTCGAAAAGGTATCGGTCTGCACCCATCGTTTCGATTCGGGCCACAATTCTCATCGCCTTTCCTCCTCCTCTGCAATGGCAGTTCCCGTCAGGGTATCAATGCCTTTTCATCGGCGTTGGGCCCACCCGACGCCGCTGTTTGAAGCAATTCCCGAGCCCATTGATTGCCTCAGATTCGTCCCGGCGGTTATCCATAGGCAAAACAAATGTTTGCGCCCGCCACGTCCCCGTCCTTCAGGACTATTTTCCCTGCCTCTGCACAGAAGATTTTCCCCTGCAGCGTGTCCCGTATTTCGGCCGCGTGTGTGTTATGATTTCTTTGATACGCTTCAGCTAAGTGGTGTTTCCCGATCACTGGAAGGCCGCCGCATATGCAGTCCCGTTATTTCCGATGGATACCCGCGATCACGATCCTGGCCGCCGTCGTCGCCGGGCAGTACGGCTTCGCCGGCGTGTCCCGCGCGATCCAGGACCGGTACCGGCGCGACTATGAACAGAAGGCTTTCTTTCTGAAGATCCCGCTCTACTCCGAAAGGCAGATCGTTCTCATCTCCGGCACGAGCGTGCGGCCCGAACTGGGGCAGGGGACCGCCAGGGTCAAGGTGGGGGAACAGGTACGCGTGACGGCCATCGATTTTGGCGGCGAGGAGATCAGGTTCAAACTCACCCCGATTACCTCCGCGGGCCTGTTTGAAATCGTCTACAGGTTCGACGCCGGGTTGCAGGACAACTTCCCCAACAGCGCGACGTTCGACACGGCGCTGCAGATGACGTTCACCGAGGGATTGAAGTACGCCGACATCGAGGAAGCCAAGAAATCCTACGTCGACGACCAGTTCGAACGGATCGTGCGCGAGATTGCGACCACGACCGGCACGAACCGCGAGGCGGTGATGAAGGGCATCGCGCCTCACCTTCCCGCTTACCAGGATGCGATGCGCGACATCGAGAACCTCAGGGGCCGGGCGCAGGAACTCTCTTCCCAGCTTGCGCAGCAGCAATCGGAAAACCGCAAGCTCGAGGCGGAACTCAAGTCGCAACAGGCGGAGGCCGCACGGCTGCGCACCGCCAACGCAAGCCTGCAGGAGAAGATCGACAATTCGGCTTCGCAGCTTTCACGCCTCGGGGAAGACCTGCGCAACGCCCGCGGCGTCACCCAAGGCTATCAAAAGGAACTCGCCAACCTGCAGCGCACCCTGAACCTGAAGATCGACGCCAACCGCGACATCGGCTCGCAGATCTCCGAGCTTGCGCTCGCGATGCGCAGGTTGCAGGCGGCCAACGACACGCTCGAAGGGCAGGCCAGCTCGCTGCGCACGAACGTGGAGGAGTTGCAGTCCGCGAACGCCAAGCTCTCCGGGGAGTTGGACGACACCAAAAACGCCAACCGCAAGATGCGCGAGACGATCGACACGCTCACCTCGAAGGAAGACTCGCTCGCTCGGCAGTACATTCAACTGAAGAACACCAAGGAAAACCTCGAAACGGTAACGCGCTCCATCGACAGCCTGAGCAACCGGATCGCCGAAGAGAAGAGCGAAGGAGGCTACCGCTCGGGCAAGATCAACGTCTTCCTGAAAAACGTTCTGCTCGGCAGCGTGGACTACAGGTTGCCGGAATATCTCAGCGCGAACGAGGAAAAGCAGGCGGAGGGGCGGTTTTCGAGCGAATCCATCGATTACGTGCAGGTGTCGCCCGAGGAACGGGCTCTGCTCCGTTCATTCGGCGACCGGCTCAAGCTCCAGCTGAAACTCTCATCCCCGGTACCCACCGTGGTGGTTGCTCCGGGGTCCAAGGAACAGCTGCAGGAGGTGCCGGAACGGGACCAGGCGACCTGGCGCTGGACCGTCACCAACCGCGGCACACAGGATGCCCGGCTTCAGTTCGAGATGTGGCTGGTTAACCGGAACTCCGACGAGATCCCGGTCCTGAACCGGGAGTACCTGCTCGTCTCCTCAAATACCGTGCGTCAGATCCGCAACTATCTGCAGCCCATCCCGATCGCGCTCGGCGCCCTGCTGGGGTTTGTGCTCTTCGGCATCGTCGGGGTCTTCAGGCGGGCCCGCACGCCCAAGCCGAGCCGCGGCCGTGGGACGCCCGACACCAGTCCGGCCGCGCCGTACGTCGGGAAGAAGCAGCTCTGAGGCGCCTGCCCGGGGTTACTCTGTGACCTGGATGTGTTGGGCGGCCAGGCGACGCAGCTTGGCGCCGTCGCCGGGCTTGACCAGCTGGAAGTTATACTTCTTGTTGTTGCGGGTCCGTATCGAGACCTGGTCGCCGTCGACCCCTATACTCCTCAGCCCGGCGTAGCTTTCGAAGAAGCTGTGGTCTCCCTCGGTCGTTTTGTACTCGAGGCCTTCTTCGGTCACTCTCAGGGTGCCGCGGCAGCTCGAGAACATGTGTTTGTGCTCGGCCGCAAACGGGGTCTTCTGCATCGCGTTGAGCTGCGTGCGGTCCTGGATATCCTGGATCATCGACTGGAGTCGTTCAGTGCCGTACTTCTCGACCCCGCCGAGTTCCTTGACCTTGCGCAGATGGTCGGCGGCGAGCTTGAGGTCGTTGCGGTGGCGGTCATACAGGATGCCCAGGTTGAGGTGTGCCAGCCCGTTGCTGGGGTTGAGCGCCACTGCCTTCTCGAAATTCAGGATCGCGTTGTCCAGTTGTTTCAGCTCCAGGTTGCTCGCCCCTATGTAGAAGTACGCCTCGTCGCTGTTGGGTTCGGCCTTGAGGAATTCCTGCCACTCGGCGATCGCCTTCGCGTAGGCTCCGGACCGGAACGAGGCCAGCGCCGTCTGCCGCAGCGTCTGGGCTTTCTGCCTGAATTGCTGCTCTTCCTGCGCGCGCTGCAGGCGTTGCTGTTCGACTTGCGCGGTCTCGGCCAGTTTCGACTCGACCACCGCCATACGGGACTTGCTGTAGGGGTCCTCCGGGAAATACTGCAGGACGAGTCGGAAATCGGTCCTGGCGCCCGCGTAGTCGCCCCCGGCGAGCTTTGTGTCCCCGCGGTTCTGCAACAGTTCCTTCACCCTTGCGATGGTTGTGCGAGCGTACTCGTTCTTCTTGTCCAGGCGCTGGATGTTTTTCAGAGCCTCCAGGGCGTTTTCCTTCTCCGGGGGGACCAGGCTTCCTGCCTTGAGAGCCGCCTCCGCCTTGGTTTTCCATTCCTCGATCTGCTTCTCGCGGTCCTTGACGCTGGCGTCGATCTTGGCGGAGATGTCCGCCAACCGTTCATTGATGGAGATGTCGTCGGGGAAGAGCAGGGTCAGATTCTTGTACTGCTTCTCTGCCTCGAGCCAGTCCTCCCGGGCATAGGCCACGCCGGCGATCTGCCGCAGCGTGTCGCCCAGCTTGGTCTTCGCCTCGATCGCATAGGCGTTGGCCGGGTCTATGGCGAGGATCTTGTTGGCGAAAAACAGCACGTTGTAGTCGTCGGGCGGCGGGAGGAGGATGTTTTCCTTCTGGGCGTTTTCGAGTTTCTTTCTCCAGGCTTCGACTTCTGCCAGTTGTTCGTTGCTCAGGTGCGGGACGAGCGGCTCCATCGGCCAGTGGACGTTCTCGGCCGCATAGGGCATGACTTCGACCTGCTGCAGAAGGTCCTTGTACCCTTCCTTGGTCGCCTTGATCTGGTGCCCGCCCGAGCGCAGGTCGGCCAGTGTCAGCGGCGAGACGCCGCACTGCTTGCCGTCGAGCCAGATCGTGGCGCCGGGAGGAGTCGTCTTGACCACGAGCGAGCCGTACTTGGGTTTCCAGTATTGATAGAGGAAGACCGTCGCGAAGGCCACACCTCCCACCACGATGAGGATGGCGATGCCCAGCATGAGCGTCTTGACCGTGATGGTCGCGGGTTGAGGGCCGGGCTCGGCCATCTTCGGCGGCTGGGCGCCCGGCCAGGTTTCGGCCTCGGCGTCACCGCTCGCGCCGGCGTCGCCCGCGTCGAGCCTACCGCCGTCCACAGGGCAGAATTGAAACGGTTCCGGGTAGGTATTGCCGCATTGGGAACATTTTTTCATTGGAGTAGATACCATAGCACAAACGCGGCCACCCTTTGAAGACGCGCACCCCCGAGATGGTTTGGCCCGGAACACCCGGTTTTTCGGGAGTGCGGCGGCTCGACGCCGCTTCCCGGGCGGCGTTTCGGCACCGCACTCCGCAGGACTTTTCAGGCGCGGCTGTGGTTAAATAGCGGCTTCCGAAGGTGATGAGATGACGAAGAAACCCGTTCTGACGCTTGGCATCGCGGGAGGCACCGGCTCGGGCAAGACGACGATCTCGGAGGAGGTCTGCCGGGTCCTCGGCGCCGATTGCGCCACGCTGATCCACCAGGACTCCTACTATCTGGACCGCAGCGTGCTGCCGGCGGATGACCGCGACCGGATCAATTTCGACCACCCGTCGGCGTTCGACTGGAAACTGCTCAAGAGGCAGGTCAAGACGCTGCGTGACGGCCGGGCGATCCAAAAGCCGACGTACAATTTCCACACGCACTCGCGCATGGCGGAAACGGTGCGGGTCGAACCCCGGCCCGTCCTGATCATCGAAGGCATCCTGGTGTTTGACGACCCCGAACTCCGCTCGATGATCGACATCAAGGTCTACGTCGATGCGGACGCCGACGTGCGCTTTATCCGGCGCCTGGACCGCGACGTGCGAGAGCGGGGGAGATCGCTGGAATCGATCGTGGACCAGTACATGAGCACGGTGCGCCCGATGCACCTGCAGTTTGTCGAGCCCACGAAGCGCTATGCCGACGTCATCATCCCCGAGGGGGGGTACAACCGGGTCGCGCTCGACATGATCATCGCCCGCGTGCGCGCCCTGCTTTGAGGAGCGCGCCCGTGGGGGGCCTGCCGCCGCCCGCCGGCAATTCCCTCCCCGTCAGCGCCTCGCGGCCGCCTCGGAGATGATCTTCACGCCGGCGGACGCACCGATTCGGGTCGCCCCCGCCTCGATCATCTGCAGGCACGCCGCCAGGTCGCGGATCCCCCCCGCCGCCTTGACGCCCATCCCGGGCCCGACCACGCGCCGCATAAGCGCGACGTCGGCCGCTGTGGCGCCGGACGGGCCGAATCCCGTGGACGTCTTGACGAAGTCGGCGGCCGCGTCGCGGGCGATCGTGCAGGCCTCGACCTTCTCCCCTTCGCTCAGGAGTGCCGTTTCGAGGATCACCTTCAGGCGCGCGCCGCCGGAGTGAACCGCACGGCACACTTCCCGGATGTCGTCGCCGACTGCCGCCCCATCGCCCGATTTCAGCCGGCCGACGTTGATCACCATGTCGATCTCGGTCGCCCCGTCGAAAACGGCACGGCGTGCCTCGTACGCCTTGACGTCGGAAGGGGTCGCACCCAGCGGAAACCCGGCGACCGTGCACACCGCGACCCCGCTCCCTTTCAGCAGCAAGGCACAAAGCCGCACCCAGTCGGGGTTGACGCAGACTGCGGCAAAGCGATACTGCAACGCCTCGTCGCAGAGCTGGCGGACCTGCGCCTCGGAGGCGTCGGCCTTCAGCAACGTGTGATCTATGTATGCCGCAAGCTGGATATCCATCCCGGTATCATACAAGCCGCGGACCCGCTTCGATAGCCCGGAAACTCGCCTCCGGGGCCTCGCATGCTTCCAGCAGCCTCGAGGATGAAACGTTGACACGCGCCCGGGCGGGGAATAACTTTCGATACCTTCGAGATTCGGGAGCACTCATGAAGAAACTGATTGCGTTGATGCTGCTGGCCCCCTCGCTTGCGCTGGCGGCCGAGACCAAACCCAAGCTCGTCCTGGTCATCGTCGTGGATCAGTTCCGCTACGATTACCTCACGCGCTTCCAGGGGGACTATTCCGGCGGGCTGGCGAAGTTGCTCAAGGACGGTGCGGTATTCACCAACGCGCGCTACGAACACTTCCCCACCGTGACCGCGATCGGGCACGCGACGATCCTGACCGGCGCGACCCCGTCGATCAGCGGGATTGTCGGCAACGACTGGTTCGACCGCGACACGGGGAAACAGGTGACCTCGGTCTCCGATCCGGCCTGCAAGTTGCTCGGCGGCACCGGCGAGGGAGGCTCTTCGCCGCATCGCCTGCTGGTCAGCACCGTGGGAGACGAGCTCAAGATCGCCAACGGCGGCACGTCCAGGGTGATCGGCATCAGCCTGAAGGACCGTGCGGCGATCCTGCCGGCCGGGCACTCCGCCAATGCGGCGTACTGGTTTGACGGGCGCGGCGGCAGGTTCGTCTCCAGCACGTGGTACATGGACCGGCTGCCCGACTGGGTCGACGCGTTCAACGCGCGTGCGGCCGCAGGTTACCGGGGAGCGGCGTGGCTCAACCACAAGCTCCCCGACGACGCGAGCGCCTCTGCGGCGCTGGCCGCCTCACCCTTCGGGAACGATATCGTGGAGGCCTTCGCCGAACAGGCCCTGGAGCGGGAGGGACTCGGGAAAGGCCCCGCGACAGACTTGCTGAGCGTCAGTTTCTCCTCCAACGACTATGTCGGGCACGAGTACGGGCCGGACTCGCCCGACGTGAGGGAAATCTCGATCCGCACCGACCGCATGCTCGAAAAGTTCTTCCGCTACATCGACTCCCAGGTCGGGTTGCGGGACGTGCTGGTGGTCTTCACCGCGGACCACGGTGTGGCGCCGCTGCCCGAAGCCAACGCCGCGCGTCACATGCCCGGGGGGCGCATGCCCGCCGGCATCATTCAGAACACCGTTCAGGCCGAGCTGACCAAACGCTTCGGCGAGGGGAACTGGATCGTCAGCCCGTCGGAGCACTCCCTCTATCTCAACGACGCGCTCATCCGGGACAAGAAGATCGACGCCAACGACGTGGCGAAGGCCGCACGCGATGCGCTGCTCAGGGTGCCCCACGTGTTCCGGGTATACACGCGCGAGCAGCTCAGGGAAGGACACACCCTCGAAGATCAGGTCGGGAGGCGGGTCATGAACGGGTTTTACGCCCGCCGCAGCGCCGACATCTACGTTCTGCTTGAGCCTTACTGGATGTTCGGCAGCGAGGGGACGACGCACGGGACGACCTTCAGCTACGACTCTCACGTCCCCGTGATCTTCATGGGACCCGGCATTAAGCCAGGCAAATACTACGGCTCGATCGCCGTCAACGACATCGCCCCGACGCTGGCCACGCTGCTGGAGATCGAGACGCCGAGCGGCTCCGTCGGCCGGACCCTCAGCGAGATGTTCGTCAATCCGGACGAACTGAAGTAATCTGGAGTGCGGCGCCTCGGCGCCGCTTTCACTCGTCCACGGCAGGAATGCTCGGCGCCTCGGCGCCACGCCGAATTGCGAGATGCGACCCTGCGACCTCGGCCTTTGGTGGCGTCGAGCCGCCGCATCTCCACAATCAACCGTTGGACGGCCTCTGAAGCGGTCGCTATAACGTGCGCCCGTCGCTACATAGTTCAGATCAAAAGGCGTCCGGGCTGAAGCACGGACCCACTTGTTCCATTGCGGAAACTATATGGCGCTGTAGCGCACACGTGGGAGAAACTCGCCGCTGCCGGGTCGTCCCATCACCTTACCCTCGCGCGCGATTACGCGGCCGCGCTGCAGCACGAGCCACGGGGTCCCGCGCACCTTGATACCCTCGTAGGCGCAGTAATCGGAGCGCGAAAGCGCAATCGACTTCGACAGGGTCTGTTCCGCCTTCGGGTCGAAGATCACCATGTCTGCATCGCTCCCGACCACAAGGGTACCCTTGCGCGGGAACAGCCCGAACAATTTCGCGGGGGTCGTGCAGACCAGGTCGACGAAACGGTTCGGAGTGATCTTGCCTGCGTGCACCCCTGCCGAGCAGATGAGCGCGACCCGCTCCTGGATGCCGGGCAATCCTCGCGGCGCCAGGCTGAAGTTCTCCGTCCCTACGTCTTTCTGGCCGGCGTAATTGAAGGCGGTGTGGTCGCTGGCGACCACCTGGAGATCGCCGTAGGCCAGCCCGCGCCAGAGGACCTCGTGATGCCACGCGGGGCGCAGCGGGGGTGTGGCGTAGAGCTTGACGCCGTCCAGCTCGTCGTACCGCTCGCTTCCGAGCGCGACGTACTGCGGGCAGGTTTCGCCATACACCGCCTGCCCCCGGTCGCGCGCGGACTTGATCTTTTCCAGGGCGTGTGCGGAAGAAACGTTGGTGAAATAGACGGGCACCCTGGCCAGATCCGCGAGCGCGATCACACGGCTGGTGGCTTCGGCTTCGGTCTCGGGAGGCCGGACCAGCGTGACCGATTTCGACCGGCACCTTGCCGTCGCCCTGAATGCGCCGGAGCAGCAGGTCGATGATCTCGCCGTTTTCGGCGTGAACACAGGCCAGCGCCCCGGCGGCGCTCACCCGCTGCAGGAATTCGAATATGCCGGCGTCGCCGATGCGGCGGTCGCCGACGTCGTCGAGCGAGATCTTGAAGCTGGTGACCCCCGCCTCGACCATCTCGGGAATCTGGCTCAGCACCGTGTCGTTGACTTCGGAAAGCGCGAGGTGGAAACCGTAGTCGACGACGGCCCGCGGGCCGGCCTTGGCCTTCCATTCGTCCAAGGCTTGAGCGAGCGTCGCGCCGGGGGCCTGTTGGGCGTAATCCACGACGGTCGTGGTCCCCCCCGCCGCGGCTGCGGCGGAGCCCGTCTCGAAATCGTCGACAGTCGTCATCCCGTCGCACTGGGCGTCCAGGTGGGTGTGCACATCGACCGCGCCGGGGAGCACCCATTTGTCGGCCGCGTCGATGATCTCGCTGGCGATTTTGGATATTTCACGTCCAATTTCGGAGACGACGCCGTTCTTCACGAGGACGTCGGCTTTGTAGATGTCGGTCGCTGTGATGATGGTTCCGTTCTTGATCAGGGTCGTCATACCTTCTCCAGCATCCGTGATGATAGGTCGTTGTGTCGCGTTGCGCGTCGCGGCCGGCCGCATCGGGTCTGCAAAACGGCCCCGTGCCGGTGGGACACCATCCCCACCCTCGGCCACAACTGCGCAGACTGTTCACTCAATCTTGTTTTCCCGGCGGGATCAGAACGCGGCACTCGGGGCAGCCTGAAGTCTCTCGCGCGCACCGGGGTACATCGGGTCCGGCCCCTGAAGCCGGGTGAACAACCGGTCCAGGGGGCTCAACACTTGCCTTCCATCGCCCGTGGCAGCGCCGGCGGCGAGCAGGGTTCTTCCCCAAAGCCTTCCCTTGCCGACGATGAGCTCCCTTTATTGCGCTGCATGCCGGGTAATTCTCATCCCGGATTCTTTTGCGCGCTTCCCCTAAAACTCCACGCGATTCGAACCCGCCCTCTCGCTCTCCAGATCTCAGGATTCCCGAATCGGTTCGGATGCCCGCATTATATCAAACAACATTCGCGGGCGTCGTGTGAAGGGGGGGCTCGGCGGGAGGCGAAACGCGAGCCACGATTGCCGTTGCGCTCCGGGCATCAGGCGTTCAAGAATGACGCCCATGGCCTGGAGGGAATCTCACCCGCACCACGACATCGGGGGCCCGCCGGCGGTGTCCGGCTGGGCGCTCGCGGTGATCGCCCTGGCCGTGTACGTGCCGCTGCTGCGCAGCGGCCTTACCGTATTCGATCCGAGCGGGCCATTGGCCGTTGCGCCGGGGGCGCCTCTCCCCGTCGTTGCGCTCCGCATTGCCGGTGTTCTTCTGCACGGCTTGAGCGCGGCCCTTGTGTACCTGGCGGGCCGGACGCTTCTGGGGGAGCCGGCGCCCGCCCTCCTGGCGGCCGTGCTGTTCGCCCTGCATCCGGTCCACGTCGATGCGGTCGCCCGGGTCGGCGCTCTCACCGAGCTGGCCGGCTCGGCGGGCCTGCTTGCCGGCGTCTGGTTTGCCCTGCGGTTTTTCCGCTCGGCAGGGGGGCGGGCCGCGCTGCTCGCCGCGGCCGGCCTCGTGTGGAGCGCCCTGTCGGCCGCCCTGGCGCGCGCCCAGTGGCAGGAGTCCACATTCGTCGGCAATCCCTTGCTCGGCGCGCCCCCCGGCGTCCGGTTCATGACGGCGGTTCAGGTATTCGGCCGGTACCTCAAGCTGATGGTCTGGCCATACCGCCTCTCTCCCGATTATTCCTACAACTCCGTGCCGGTGGTTTCGCATCCCCTTTCGCCGGCGTTCCTCCTCCCGCTGGCCGTGGTGGCCGCCCTCGCCGCCGCCGCCGTGCTGCGGAGGCACCGCCGGCCTTTGTACGGGATAGCCGGCGTGTTTTTTCTCGTCTCGGCGTTTCCGTTGTGGCCCATGATCGACCCGCGCGTTCCGCTCATGGCCGAGCGGACGGTCTACCTGCCGTCGGCCGCCCTGTGCTGGGCCGCGGCGCAATGGTTCCGGGATGCCGGTTGGCTCGCGCGGCCGGATTGGCACAACGCCCGGTCGGTTAAGTCGCTCGCCCTGATCGTTATCTGCCTCCTCGTCCCCTGGGCGGCGAAAGTCGTTCCTGCGGGCACGCCAGTGGGCCGATCAGAATGCGCTCCTGGTTGCGGCGGTACGGACGGTGCCCGACAGCGCGCGGGTGCAGCTGCTGCTCGGCGACGTCTAACCTGCGCGACGGTAATTGGCCGGCGGCGCAGAGGGCATACCGCCGGGCGCTGGGTATCTACCCGCAATACGCGACCGCGGCAATCCACCTCGCGGCGGCATACCGCGAGGGCGGCCAGTACGCGGACGCGCTGGCCGCACTGCAGAAGGCCGCGCCAACCGACGCGCGCCTGCAGATGGAGCGCCTGGCGGAACTCGGCCGCGTACACATGGCCCGGAACGACTACGCGGCGGCGGCGGCGGCCTATGAAAGCGCCTTGGCGCTGCGACGACTCCGACGCGCGCCTGCACCTCGAGGTCGGTACGCTGTACCTGCAGTTGCTCGGCCAGCCCGAGCGCGGCCGTCTGCACTTGCGCCGGAGCCTGGAGCTGGATCCCGGCCAGCCGCGCGCCGGCGAAATCCGCGAGGTACTCGGCCGCCGGTGAAGCGGCCGTATCGGCGGGCGCGACCTCCCGGCTTGCGCGCGGCCTCCGACCGCTGTACATTGGCCCAGGACTGCCAGCGAGGACGACAACCATGACGACACGATTGAACCGAAGAAGCTTTATCCGCAGCACGGCGGCCGGAGCCGCCACGGCCGCCGCCGTGGCGAGCGCGGCATCCTATGGCCGGATTCTCGGCGCCAACGACAGGATCAACATCGGGTTTCTCGGTTGCGGCGGCCGCGGATCGGGCCACCGCCGCATGGTCGGGATGTCGGCCACGGACAAGAACCTCGGCGTCGTGGCCGTGTGCGACCTGTGGTCGGTCAACCGCGCCAAGGCGGCCGCCGACTGCAAGAAGACGGTTCAACGCGGATGTCAAGCAGTTCAAGTATTCGGAAGAGATGCTGAGGCTGCCGGAGCTGGACGCGGTCATGATCGCGACCGGCGACCACCAGCACGGCCGGCTCCTCGCCGAGGTCGTCGCCGCGGGCAAGGACTGCTATGTCGAAAAGCCGATGGCCATCGACGTCGATGAGGCCAAACTCGCCCGGTCCGCGGTCCTGCAGTCCAAACAGGTCGTGCAGAACGGCGTTCAGTGGCTGAGCGACCCTTACCAGATCAAGGTGCGCGAACTGATCCGGGCGGGAAAGCTGGGACACATCACCAAGATCGAACAGGTCTGGGGCGACAACAACCACCGCTGGCACGACCCCAAGGACCCGGACGTGGCCGCGATACGCGAGGAGGACACCGACTGGACGCGCTGGCTGCTGGGAAAACCCTACCGGCCGTTCAACCCGTGGATGTATTTCGAATTCCGAATCTTCCGCGATTTCTCCGGCGGCATCACCAGCCAGTGGCTGAGCCACGGCATCGACCTCGTTCACTTCTACACCGACACGTCGATCCCGGATTCCATGGTGGCCAGCGGCGGCATCTTCCACTGGCACGACATCCGGCAAAACCCGGACACCTTCCAGGCGCTGGCGGTCTACGAGGATCCGCAGTTCCTGTACTCCTACTCGTCGACCTACGCGAACCGCTTCGGCGACTACACCTGCATCCGGGGGAGCGAAGCCACGCTCTATGCCGAGGGGGGCGAAGGGAGCCCGAGGTGGTTCCTGATCCCTGAGCAGAACAACCAGTCCGTGGACGTGTACGGCGGCTTCGAGAGCCTGGTCCGCAAAGGGCGCGCACAGCTCGTCAAGCTCGACGAGGCGGACGAAAAGCTGCCGCCGACGTCGCTGAGCGACGACAGCAAGTTCCACCTCGACAACTGGATCGACTGCATGAGGGCGCGCAACGCCGACACCACGGCAACGTCCACCGCGGCTTCTGGCATGCCGTCGGGGCGGCGATGGCCACCCAGGCCTACAGGCAGGGGAGGACGCTCTACTGGGACCGCCAGAACGAGCGGATCGTCGACCACCCGCAGGGTGCGGCGGCCCAAAGCATTTGACAAGCGCCGCCCCCTCTCTGCAATGTACGTCCTGCAGATGGGACATCACATCATCGAGATCCGGGGGTTGAAGAAGTCCTTTCAGGGCCACGCCGTGCTGCGCGGGATCCAGTTGGCGGTCGAAGGCAGCCAGCTGACCGTGTTGATCGGCCCGTCGGGATGCGGCAAGTCGACGCTCCTGCGCTGTTTGAACGGCCTCGAGGATTTCGACGAAGGGAGCATCTCGGTCAACGGCCTGGCCCTGCGGCGCGAGCCGGGGCTGGCACTCCACAGCCGCGAGCAGCACCGGGTGACACACGCGCTGCGGGGCATGACGGGGATGGTCTTCCAGTCCTTCAACCTGTTTCCCCACATGACCGCACTGGACAACGTCGCGCGACCCCCCGCCATCGTGCGCGGCGTTTCCGTCTCCGAGGCGCGGGACGAGGCTTTCCGCCTGCTCGAGAAGGTCGGCCTGAAGGACAAGGCGGCGCTGTACCCGGCCCAGCTTTCGGGGGGACAGCAGCAGCGCGCGGCGATAGCCCGCGCCCTGGCCATGAAGCCGAAGGTGCTGCTGTACGACGAGCCCACCTCGGCGCTCGACCCCGGCCTGGTCGACGAGGTGCTCGAGGTCATGAAGGAGCTCGACGGCGAGGGGATTACGCAGTTGGTGGTCACTCACGAGATGCGCTTCGCCCGCGACGTCGCGGAGAGGATCGTCTTCATGTCGGAGGGGGAGGTCGTTGAAGAGGGCGAACCCGGGCAGATGTTCACCGAGCCGCGCGACCCGCGCACACGCCAGTTCCTGCGCCGCTACCTGTGACGCGCGAGGGCGGGCGCCCGCGCGCAGGCCGTGGGCCGGGGGCGGTACTCGCATTCCTGCTGCTGTTCGGGCTGGGCTGCGACGCGGTCGCACGCGGTCAGGCAGACCCGGGGCGGCGAGCTGAGATGGGGAGGCGACGCCGAAGGGGGCGCCCCCTACGAATTCCAGGACCCGGAGCATCCGGAAAGGATGATCGGCTTCGAGGTCGACATCGTGGAAGCCATCGGCCGGTCCCTGGCGCGGCCCGACGCGCTTCGTCCAGAACCAGTGGGACGGCCTGGTGCCCGGCCTGCAGCGCGGCAATTACGACCTCGTGGTCTCGGGCCTGGAGATCACGCCGGACCGCGCGCAGGTCATCAGCTTCAGCCGCCCCTATTACACTCACCTTCGAGCAGCTCGCCGTGCGCTCGGACGACGCCGCGATCCGCTCCCTGGACGACTGCCGCGGCAAGAGGTGGGGACCCTGAAGGGAAGCCTGGCCCAGCGGATCCTGGAGGCGCGCGGCTCCCTGGACTGTGTCAGCTACGACGGCCAGGTCAACGCGTACGAGGATCTGGCCAACGGCCGCCTCGACGCCGTGTTGATGGATCACATCATCGCGCTGTACAACGTCGTCCCGGCCCCGGGCCTGAAGATGGTCGGGCCTGCCGGTGGGGCGGCTCGAATACGGGATCGGGGTGCGCAAGGACGACCCGGAGCTGCTGGCGGACATCAACCGGGCGCTCGGCCGGATCATCGCTTCCGGAGAGCTGCGGCGCATCCTGGACAACTGGAACCTGTGGACGCCCGTCTGCGCCGACGCCTTTGCCGACCGCAGCCCGTCGGCGGCGCGGCCCGACGCCTACCATGCCTACCTCGCCGGCAGGACCCAGCACCGCACGGCGCGGGAGCGCGCAATGCAGTACCTCCGGTACCTCCCGCTGCTCGGACGCGGCGCCCTCGTCACACTGGAGCTCTCGATCCTCGCCATGATCCTGGCGGTCTCGCTCGGCCTCTTCCTGGCCCTGATCCGGCTCTACGGACCCCGCCTGGCCCGATTCGCCGCCGGGGCGTACGTGGAGTCGGTGCGCGGCACGCCGCTGCTGATCCAGCTGTTCCTGATCTTCTACGGCCTGCCGCACGTCGGCATCCGGTTCTCACCCATGCTCGCCGCCGTTCTCGGCCTCGGCCTCAATTACAGCGCCTACGAGGCCGAGAACTACCGCGCCGGGATCGAGTCGATCCCGCGCACCCAGATGGAGGCGGCCCTCGCCCTCGGGATGACGCGCTGGCAGGCGCTCCGCCACGTGATCGTCCCGCAGGCTATGCGGCTCGTGATCCCGCCGGTGACCAACGATTTCATCGCCCTGCTCAAGGACTCGTCCCTCGTATCGGTCATCACGATGGTCGAGCTGACCAAGGCTTACAGCCAGCTGGCCAGCATCCATTACGACTACCTGGGCATCGGGCTGCTCGCGGCGGCCATGTACTTCCTCATCGGCCTCCCCTTCGTGCGGCTGGCGCGGCTGGCGGAGCGCCGTTTCAGCCCGGAGCACCGCGCGGGGACCGTCGGCGCCAAACAGCGCCAGGCCGCCGCGTGAACAGACCTGCTTTGACGTCCCACCTCTCCAGGGTCTCGATTTTGCGCAGGCTCCGGGCCGGCCCGGCTTGCCCGGGGAAACCGCGTTGTACTACCATGGGTCAAACCGGGGAAATCCGATGATCGAACCATTCCCGCACCACGGAATCCAGGCGCCGCGCGGCACCCGGCTGCACTGCAAAGGATGGCACCAGGAAGCCGCCCTCCGCATGCTGATGAACAACCTCGACCCCGACGTGGCCGAACGGCCCGACGAGTTGATCATCTACGGCGGCAGCGGAAAGGCCGCGCGCAACTGGGAGTGCTACGACGCCATCGTGCGGTCGCTCCTGGAGCTGGAAAACGACGAGACCCTGCTGGTCCAGTCGGGCAAACCCGTGGGCGTGTTCCGCACGCACGAGTATTCGCCGCGCGTCCTGATCGCCAACTCCAACCTCGTCGGGAACTGGTCCAACTGGGACGAGTTCAGGAGGCTCGAGGCGCTCGGCCTGATGATGTACGGGCAGATGACGGCGGGGAGCTGGATCTACATCGGCAGCCAGGGAATCATCCAGGGGACGTACGAGACCTTCTCCGCCCTGGCGCGCCGGCACTTCGGCGGCGACCTGCGCGGCCGGATCCTGGTCTCGGGCGGACTCGGCGGCATGGGCGGTGCGCAGCCCCTGGCGGCGACCATGGCCGGCGCGGCTTTCCTCGGAATCGAGGTGGATCCGCAGAGGATCGAAAAGCGCCTCAGGACCGGATACTGCGATCGGATGTCGCACGACCTCGACGAGGCGCTCGCGATGGTCGAGGAGGCGGCGCGCCGGCGCGAGGCGCTTTCCGTCGGGCTCGTCGGCAACTGCGCCGAGGTGCTCCCGGAATTGGTGCGCCGGGGCTTCACACCGGACGTCCTGACCGACCAGACCAGCGCCCACGACCCGCTCAACGGGTACATCCCGGCCGGACTGTCGCTGGCCGACGCGGCCGCACTGCGCGGAGGAGATCCAGCGGAATACCAGCGCCGGAGCATGGACTCGATCGCCGCCCACGTCCGGGCGATGCTCGAGATGCAGGCCCGCGGGGCGGTGACCTTCGACTACGGCAACAACATCCGCGGCCAGGCGCTCAAGGCCGGCGTGTCGAACGCCCTCGACTTCCCCGGTTTCGTCCCCGCGTACATCCGGCCGCTGTTCTGCGAGGGGCGCGGCCCGTTCCGCTGGGCGGCGCTCTCGGGCGACCCGGCCGACATCGCCATCACCGACGACCTGGTGCTCGAAATGTTTCCGCACGACGAGACGCTGTCCCGCTGGATCCGGCTGGCACGCGAACGGATCCGGTTCCAGGGGCTGCCCGCGCGCATCTGCTGGCTCGGCTACGGCGAGCGGGCCGCATTCGGACTGCGGATCAACGAGCTGGTCCGGCGCGGCGAGACTCAAGGCCCCGATCGTCATGGGCCGCGACCACCTGGACTGCGGCTCCGTCGCCTCGCCCTACCGCGAGACCGAGAACATGAAAGACACCTCCGACGCCGTGGCGGACTGGCCCATCCTCAACGCCCTGCTCAACACCGCGGGCGGAGCCTCGTGGGTGTCGTTCCACAACGGCGGGGGGGTCGGGATCGGCTATTCGCTGCACGCCGGGCAGGTCACGGTCGCGGACGGCACCACCGGGATGGACGCGCGGATCGAGCGGGTGCTGACCAACGACCCCGGCATCGGCGTCGCACGCCACGCCGATGCCGGCTACGAGGAAGCCGTCGCCTGCGCCAAACGGAAGGGGATCCGCATCCCTGCGCTGCTGCCCGATGCCGGATGAACCGTGCCGTTTTTCGGTTCCTCGCCCGGTGGCGGCGCGCCGCCGCTTACTGGACGGTGGTGGCGTCGGAGGGTCTGCCCGACTGCTTGTCGCGCTGCGCCTGCAGGGCCTGAATCAGCCCGTCGACGATCTGGTTGGGTATGACGAGGACGACCTTGACCGGCGCGGGGAGCGTGGAGGTCTTCTGCATGCGCAGCGCCTCCTCCTCGCTCTGCGGCCCGATGACGTCGCAGAACGTCAGCGTGCAGTCGACCGGCGAGACGCTGACCTGGACGTAGTTGGCGTAAACCCTAGGTGACGTCAGACTGTGGTCCGCCACAATCTGCACCGGTCTCTCTTCTGCGGCCATCGAATTCTCCTCTGTTCTGAAGTGCGGCGTCCCGCGGCCCGTCGCCCTGGTGGCGTCATCCCGGAGGCCAGCGCATGAGGCGGCCGCCGAGGACATGGACGTGGAGATGAAAGACGCTCTGGCCGGCCTCCGCGTTCGTGTTGATCACGGTGCGGTACCCGGAACCGTCGATCCCGTTTTCGCGCGCGAGGCGGGCCGCGACCGCGAGCAGGTGCCCGAACAGCGGCTCGTCGTCCGGCGTGACTTCGTTCAGCGAGGCGATGTGCCGGCGGGGGATCACCAGGAGGTGCACCGGCGCCTTGGGATGGATGTCCTGGAATGCGACGCACCGGTCGTCTTCGTACACGACCTTCCCGGGCCGTTCACGGCCGGCAATCTGGCAGAACAGGCAACCGGACAGCGCCATCGTCCCCTCCGGGTTTCACTGCCTACTGCAGCCGCTCGATCTCGGCGCCGAGCGCCGCCAGTTTTTCCTCGATGCGGTAGTAGCCGCGGTCCAGATGGTACACCCGATCGATGAGGGTCTCGCCCGTGGCTACGAGCCCGGCAAGCACGAGCGAGGCACTGGCCCTCAGGTCGGAGGCCAGGACCGAGGCGCCGGTGAGAGGGTGGCCGCCGCGCACCACGGCGCGCCTGCCGTCGATGGTGATGTCGGCGCCCATTCGGATCATCTCCTGCGCGTGCATGAATCGGTTCTCGAAGATGTTCTCGGTGATGACGGCTGTGCCGTTGCCCTGCGTCATGAGCGCCATGTATTGGGCCTGCATGTCGGTCGGGAATCCGGGGTAGGGGTGCGTGATGATGTCCCGCGACTGGATCGGATCGCGGCCGAGGACGCGCATGCAGTCGTGATCGATCTGGATTTCGGCGCCGGTCCTGGACAGCTGCGTGAGCACCGAGATCAGGTGGTCCGGCCGGCAACGGGTGATGGAGACGTCCCCGCGGGTGGCGGCAGCGGCGACGGCGAAGGTCCCGGCTTCGATGCGATCGGGGATCACGCGGTGCCGGCAGCCGTGCAGTTCCTTGACCCCGCGCACCCTGACGGTGCGGGTGCCGTCCCCTTCGATGCTGGCGCCCATGTCGCGCAGCAGGTCGGCGAGGTCCTGCACCTCGGGCTCCGAGGCGGCGTTGTCCAGCACGGTCTCGCCGTCGGCCAGACAGGCCGCCATCATCAGGTTTTCCGTCCCGGTGACCGTGACGTTTTCCATGAGGATGTGGGCCCCCTTCAGGCCGTCGGTCGTGGCTTCGATGTAGCCGTGCACGACGTTGCACTTCGCCCCCATCTTCTCCAGGCCGGCCAGGTGAAGGTTGACGGGGCGCGCCCCGATGGCGCAGCCCCCGGGGAGCGAGACGCGGGCCTGACCGAAGCGTGCCAGCAGCGGACCGAGCACCAGGATCGAGGCACGCATCGTCTTGACCAGCTCGTAGGGCGCTTCGCACGACGACACCCGGCCCCCGTGCAGCGAGGCCGTCCCGTCCTCCCGCACCTCGGCAGCCACTCCCATCTCCGCCAGGAGCCGTCCGTGTCGTCAGGATGTCCCGGACGTACGGGATGTTGTCCAGCTCGAGGGTGCCGGCCGTGAGGAGCGACGCCACGAGGTCCGGCAGGGCGGCGTTCTTGGCGCCGCTGATCGCCACCGTGCCCGAAAGGGCCTTACCGCCGACCACCCGTATCTTGTCCATGTTGTCTCCGTGCGACAATGCATCGCGGAATGGCCTGCAGATCGTTCACGACCTCCTCGACCGAGAACGCCGCACCTTGCAGCAACCGGGAAACGGCCCCGAGCATCCCGGCCCCGATTTCGAGCACCAGACTCCCGCCGGGCTTCAGCCGAGGCGCCGCCTGGGGGACAAGCCGCTCGTAGACCTCCAGGCCCGTCTCCCCGCCGAACAGGGCGACGTGCGGCTCCTGGTCGCGCACCATCCTCGGCAGGTTTTCCGCGTCGCGCCGCGCAACATACGGCGGGTTGCTGAGCACGAGGTCGAACACCGGCCGGGTCGGAAAGCTCTCCAGGAGATCCGCGCGCGCGAAGGCCACGCGCTCGGCCACGCCGTGCCGCGCGGCGTTTCGGCGCGCGAAGGCCAGCGCAGCGGACGAGATGTCGACGGCCCAGCCGCGTGCGGCCGGCAACGCGTGCGCGACACAGACCGCGATGCAGCCCGAACCCGTCCCCACGTCCGCGAAAACGACCGGGCCGGGAGCCACACTATGGGCCAGTTGCGTTGCTTTTTCTACCAGGATTTCCGTCTCGGGGCGGGGGATCAGCACGGCCGGGCCGACCTCGAAAGCGAGGCCGTAGAATTCCTGGCTGCCGGTGAGGTGTTGCAGGGGGACACAACCGCAGCAGTGCCCCACGAGCTCGGCGACCGCATCCGCCGTCCGCGCGTCCACGGGGACCTCGCCGTGGCTCAGGACCCGCACGCGGTCCCAGCCCAGCACGTGCGCGACCAGGAGTTCCGCCGTCAGCCGGGGCGACTCGACCCCCGCCTCGCGCAAGGCGTGCACCGCGCGCTTCAGCACGGACCCGACCGTGGACGGGACTTGCGGTGGCTGGATGGCCATGTCCGTCCCGTGCCTCGTCCCGTCAGGAAACCGCCGGGATACCGGCGGCGGGGGCGGAAGATGTGAAGCTCTGTTTGAGTTTCTCGGCCTGAAAGTGGGTTCCCAAGGCCTCGAGGATGCCCCCGATGTCCCCGTCGATGACTTGGCCGAGGTTGTACAGAGTCAACCCGATGCGGTGGTCGGTCAAGCGGTTCTGGGGGAAATTGTAGGTCCGGATCTTTTCGCTGCGGTCCCCGGAACCAACCTGGTTGCGACGGTTCTCGGCGATCGAATTCTGCTGCTCCTGCAAGGCGATGTCGTACAGCCGCGAGCGGAGCACGCGCATGGCCTTCGCGCGGTTCTTGATCTGCGACTTTTCGTCCTGGCACGAGACCACCAGTCCCGTGGGCAGGTGCGTGATGCGTACGGCGGAATAGGTGGTGTTGACGGACTGGCCGCCCGGACCCGAGGAACAGAAGGTGTCGATGCGGATGTCCTTGGGATCCACCACCACTTCGACCTCGTCCGCCTCCGGCAACACCGCCACCGTGACCGCCGAGGTGTGGACGCGCCCGCTCGCCTCGGTTTCCGGCACCCGCTGCACCCGGTGCACGCCGCTCTCGTACTTGAGCTTCGAGTAGACGCGCTCGCCCTCGACCATGGCGATGATTTCCTTGTAGCCGCCCACCTCGGAGCCGTGCTCCTCCATGATCTCGACCTTCCAGCCGTAACCCTCGGCGAAGCGCGAGTACATCCGGAAGAGTTCCGCCGCGAAAAGCGTCGCCTCGTTCCCGCCGGTGCCGGCGCGGATCTCGAGGAGCACGTTCTTCTCGTCGTTCGGGTCTTTCGGCATGAGCAGCAGCTGGAGTTCCTTCTGACAGATTTCCGCCCGGCCCTGAAGGACGGCCAGTTCCTCCTCGGCGAGCTGCCGCATCTCCGGATCGGTCTCGCTCTCCAGGAGCCCCCGGGTCTGCTCGATCCCGCCGAGGATATCCTTGTACTCCCGAAACTTGTCGACGATGCCGCTCAGTTCCGCGTGAGCCTTGGCCTGCTTCTGGTAGGTGGCGGCGTGCGTCAGGACCGCAGGGTCCGCAAGGGAGCGGTTCAGCTCTTCGAATCTCTGTTCAAGCGCGTTCAGTTTGTCAATCATGCGATCGGTCCGGCTGGAGAAGGTGGAGAGGTTTGTGCGATGAAGGTGGTTGCGGGAAGACCCGCTAAGCCGCAGCCTGCGCCTCGCGGCTCTTCGCGAGGTCGAGTTCGAGCGCTTCCTTGAGCGCCAGGATGGCGACTTCCAGCTGGTCGTCCGACGGCTCCTTGGTGGTGATGCGCTGAAGCGCAAGGCCGGGGGCGACGATAGCCTTGAAGATACCCCGCCGGCACCGGGGCGCCGACAGCCGGATGAGTTCGTACGAGATCCCCGAGATCACCGGGATCAGCACCAGCCTCGAGAGGAAGATCACGAGGAACGACTGGAACTTGAAGAGGGAGAACACGACGATGCTGACCACCATGACGAAGAGCAGGAAACTGGTGCCGCAGCGCGGGTGCAGCGTCGAATGCCGCCGGGCGTTGTCGACCGTCAGCTCCTCGCCCGCCTCCCACGTGTAGACGACCTTGTGCTCCGCACCGTGGTACTGGAACACGCGCCTGATGTCCTTCATCAGGCTGATTGCGAGGATGTAGGCCAGGAAGAAGACCACGCGGATGAGGCCGTCCACCAGGTTGAAGACAACCCAGTTATGGACCGCGTAAAAGTAGCCTTTCAACCAGGTCGTGATCCAGAGCGGCGCGAGGATGAACAGGAGCACCGCCACCGCCCCGGCCGAGACCATCGAGAACAGGACGGGCCAGAACTCCCCACCCTTTTTCCGGGCGGTCTGGACCTTCTCCGGTTCAGCATCCTGCATGGCCGCGGTGAAGGAGTAGTTCAGGGTACGAATCCCCAGGGCCAGGGACTGGACCAGCACGGCAAAACCGCGGACCACGGGCCACGACAACGGCTTCCAGAACTCGGAAAGCCGACGCACCGGTTCTTTCTTGACTGCCAGGCTCCCGTCAGCGCGACGCACCGCCACCGCATAGGCGTGCGGCGTGCGCATCATGACCCCTTCGATGACGGCCTGACCGCCGACCAGGATGTCTTCGGGGGAGGAGGACTTCGCTTCGGTTCGCGGCATTGGGACCCTCAAGCGCCGGGCGCTTTGCCTGGCTCCAGCTTGTACTTCCTCTGGAACTTCTCGATGCGTCCCGCCGTGTCGATCAGCTTCTGCTTGCCCGTGAAGAACGGGTGACAGGCCGAGCAGATGTCCATGCGGATTTCCGCCTTGGTCGAACGGGTCTCGAACCTGTTGCCGCAGGCGCAGCTTACCATCACGTTGTGGTACTTCGGGTGAATTCCCTCTTTCATTGTCAACCTCTGTGATACGGGGCTCGGCCCGCAAAGTTAAATGGTTAGTTTACCTCAACGCTTCCCCGGAACCAAGGTCTAAGAAGAACGCACACCCCGTGGGTGGGGCTTCAGAGGCTGTCCAACGGTGATTGTGAAGTGCGGCGGCTCAACGCCGCCAAAGGCCGAGGTCGCAGGGGTCGCATCTCGCAATTCGGCGTGGCGCCGAGGCGCCGCACTTCACAATCACCGTTGGACAGCCTCTTCAGCCCGGACGCACGGGTTCTTTGAATTCAGGGTCGGGCCGGGACGGCCTTTCCGAGATAGATGCCGTTGAACAGGAACTTGAAGCTCCCGTGTGGCTGGGCGCGGAAGGCGATCTCGGGTCCGAACAGAAACACCTTCCCCTTGCCGATGCCGGCCTCGACCACGGCCACCCCCTGGTCCAGGTAGCCTTGGCCCCACGCCCAGCCGCTGCGCAGCGGCTGGGGCGTGTCGAACCAGGCGACCGGTATCGTGCCGGCCATCGCCGCGGCCGGGCGGAGCCGAAACACCGGGCTGTTGTCGAAAAACAGGTCGACGTGTTCGGCGAGCCCGTAGGCCAGGGGGTTTAGCGTGTCGACCCGCGTCCGCAGCAACGAACCGGGCACGTAGAATTTTTCACGGGTCAGCGGCCGCTCCGCGCCGCCGGCCAGCCTCTCGGTCAACGCGTTTGACAGGGGCAGACCCGCCGCATAGGCAAACGCCGTCGAGGACCCGATGGCCAGGAGCGTCCCTCCCTCCTCGACGAACTTCTTCAACTCCGGGACGGTTGCGGCCAGCGTCACGCTTCCGAGACGGTCCTGGTACTCGGCAGGCACCTGTGCCCGATCCGGCTGGTCGGACGGCCGGGTGGCGTAATCCTCGCCGGTGCGGGCCGGGGGTATGGCCCCGGTGGGGAAGATAAGGACGTCGAACCGCGACGCGAGGCTCCCGCGGTCGAGTTGCTGGGGGTAGACCACTTCGAAGGGGAACTCGAACTGCTCCAGCAGCCAGCGGAGCCAGCCCGAGGGCATCGAGCCGCCGTAGCGGTCCCACAGACCGATGCGCACCGGGCGGAGTTTCAGCGCGTCGCCGGCGGGCGTGGCAGCCACCGCCTCGAAATGCAGCGACAGTTCCCCGGCCAGCACTCGGACGCGCGCGGCGGTCGTGGCCTTCTCCGGGATGAACATGGTCCCGGGGGGCTGCGGCTTGCCGTCGAGCGAAACCGGGGTCTTCAGCCAGTAGGCTTCCTCCCCGGCGGCGAGAAGGCGGTTGAGGGCGACGAAGGCGTCGTTGACCCTGTGGCTCAGGAGGTACCCCGCGCCGCCGGGCGACCCCGTCACCCGCCCCGGCGGGGCCTGCGCGAAGCCGCGGATCTTCTCGAAGGGGCCGTCAAAACCCTCGAGCACCCGGTCGAATTCCACCCCCATCTGCAGCGCCAGCGTCCAGCCGGCGCTATCGTAAGGCGGTTTGGGCGGCCCGCCGGGGTAGGGGATGTCATCGGGGTGGTCCTGCGGTTCGAACATGTCCAGCACGTGCGGCCGGAAGGCTTGCGCCGACTTGACCACGAACGACCGGGCCGGATAGATTTTGCCGGCGGTCTGGAAGGGCCGCGACGCCTGGTGCACGGTGATGCCTGTCTTGATCAGCGCGTTCACGAACTTCGTCGCGGTCAGGAAATCCGGTTGGTCGGAGGGGATGATGAAGCCTCGCGGGTCGCGGCGGGCCGGCTCCTTCAGGGCGTCGTAGTACTTCAGCGGTGCCTGGCTCGAGGCGCGCTCCGGCCCGGCCGGGCGGCCGCCGTCCTCCCGTTCCCGGGCAAACGCTTCCTGGGCGGCCGCGATCATGCGCGGCCGGAAAGTCCACGTGTCGCGGCTTCCCCGTTCGATGGAGTTGCGTCCCATCCGGAAGATGTTGAACAGAAACTCCTCGCGGTATCTCGAGGCGACGTCGAGAACGGCGCGGTCCGCCGTCACCGAGTAGTCGATCGACTGGCGGAAGTGCCACGCCTGGGGCGCGATCGGGGCAGGCAGATCGCCGCGGGCGAGCTGGTTCTGGAGGACGAGCGGGATGGTGACGGGGGTGGGGCTGCCGATGGCCTCCGTCAGCAGGCCGATCATGTTGTGGAAATAGACCGTGGTGCGCAGCCCGCCGTTCCACCAGGTGGAGTAGTTGGAGCCGGAGCGCATCGTGGCCCCGGGTTTCCCCTCCGCGACGAACCGGTTGTGCATGGCGGCCGCAACCAGGTCGATCCCCAGAGGCACCAGCGGGTCGAAGTAATAGTTGAAGGGGTCGCGAAACGGCGGGGCGAACAGGACCGTGCCGGCCGGGCCGCTCTGGTGGTGGTTGTAGACGATCTGCGGGAACCATTCCATGTAAAAGACCCGGTTGATCGCCTCCGTCTCGGGCTGGCTCGAGAGGTAGAAGTCGCGGTTGTTGTCGTGTCCGATGTACTTGTGGTAGAGACGGGGAAGCCCGGCCAGAGTGCGTTTCAGGGGATCCTGCTCCCGCATGTACCAGTCGGCGACCAGCTCCAGCCCGTCCGGGTTGACGCAAGCCGCAAGCAGGATGTCGTCGCTGAGCAGGCGCAGTGTCTCGGGGTCGTTCATGCTGACCATCTGGTAGACGATCTCCATCAGGTGCTGCGATCCGAGCACCTCGGTCGCGTGCAGCCCGCCGTCGACCCAGACCACGGCCTTCCCCTCGCGGGCCAGCGCGCGGGCGTCGGGCTCGGCGAGGTCTTCGGCCAAGGCCAGCCGCTTTGCGATCTCGCGATAGCGGGCCAGCTTCTTCTGGTTCTCGGGGGAGGTGACGATCGCCAGCGCGATGGGGCGCCCCTCGGCGGTCTTGCCGATGTCCACCACGGTCAGGCGGTCGGATTCCCGGTCGAGCTTCCTCCAGTACTCGAGCAACCGCGTGTAGTTGATCAACTGGTAGTCGTCCCCCACGTTGAAGCCGAACTGCTCCCGGGGGCTGGTCGGCTTCGGCTGTGCGGGCGCTGCGTTTGCGAGCAGCGCGCTCAAGACTGGGACGATGAGGCAGCGTTGCGGCCAGGTGCTCACGGGGGTCTCCTCGCGTCGGCTGGTGCGGGGCGTGCGGGACCGCCGGGGCAGGCGTTCCCGACGGGCCTCGTCAGCGCCCGACGCACCACACCAGGGTTTTTTACGGAACGGGGCAGCGTAGCCTACCGGGGATGCGAAACGCAAGGACGCTCACCAGCGCGACCAGAACGGCGGCGGCATAAAAGGGCATGGCCCGTCCGAGGTGCTGGTAGGCTAAGGTGGCCATGACCGGGGCAGCCATCCTGGCCACCCCGCCGTAGGTCTGCGCGATCCCCATCGTCTCTCCCAGGCTGGCCTTGTCGGATTCCCGCGACATGAGCGCCGTCGTGGAGGGGAACAGGAGGGCGGTGCCGACCGACATAAAAGGCATGATCGCCGCCAGGAGCCAGAGGCTGCCCGCAAAAGGATAGGCCGCCAGCCCGGCGACGAGCGACAGGGTGCCGAGGCGCATCGCCCACGTTTCCCCGAAGCGATCGACGATGGGGCCGAGGCAGAGCGAGCGCATCACGAGCGAGAGCAGCCCCACATAGAGGAAGACGTACCCGATCGTGTTTTCCGTGAAGCCGAACTCGGCCCCGAGATACAGGGAGAGCACCGACGTGAAGCCCGAGAAGGCCAGCATGCCGACCGCGTAGATCCAGATGAGACGCGGCACCGCGCCCGCCGGGCGCACGAGGATGCCCCAGGCCGCCTTCCACACGGAGCGCGCACCGCGCGCGGGCCCCCCCACACCGGGCACGGAGACGCGCGACTCCGGGAGCCACCGCCATGCGAAGCCGACGTTGACCAGGCAGAGCGCCGCCGCCACCAAGCCCGGCGCCTGCCGACCGAGGCTCGCGGCGAAGGATCCGATCACGGGCCCGACCATGATGCCGGCCGACGTGGCGGCGGAAAGCCAGCCGAGCGCACGCGCCCGGTCCCCGGGGCTCACCGTGTCGGCCACATACGCCTGGGCCACCCCGGTCGTCCCGCCGCCGGCGCCCTGGATGATACGCGAGGCAAACAGCAACCAGACCCTCGTGGCGAGCCCGAAGACCGTGTACGCCAGCGCCGACGCGCCCAGTCCGATCAGCAGGGCCGGACGCCGGCCGTAACGGTCCGAGACCCGGCCCCAGAGCGGCGCCGAGACGAGTTGCGCGAGCGAGAACGAGGAGAGGATCAGGCCGATGACGACGGGGGAAGCCTTCAGGTCGAGCGCATAGAACGGCAGCAGCGGCAGGATCATGGCAAAGCCGATCATGTCGACGCAGTTCGCCGCCATCAGGATCGACAGCCTGCGGAGTTGCATGCGCGCATCGTCCACCGGTTCGGCTCCAGGTTGGTGCGGCCTCAATCCCGCATCCAGAGGGCGCCCGAGCCGGGCGACGGCCGGACCCCTCGGGAGGCGAGGATCCAGGCAGTCGACAACAGCAGGGCAATGGTGCACAGCAGCCCGCCTTCCGGTCCGTACGCTCCCCCGGTGACCCACTCCGGCCCTCCCTGGCCGGACCGCATCACGGGGTGCGAGACGCGCAGACCGCTTACCGCAAATCCGAAGAGATACGCCATGAAGAAGTTCCAGGACAGGTGCAGCGCCGTCGGCAGCCAGAGCGACCTCGTCTTCAGGTATGCGGCCGCAAGCCACGCGCCCGCGAGCATGGTGTTGATCATGCTGAAGACGCCGACGTGCGGATTCATGACGTGGCCCAGGCCGAAGAGCACCGAGGTCGCCGCCACGGCCGCGACCCGCCCCGCGCCGTCGACAAGCGCCTGAAACACGTACCCGCGCGCCAAGGTCTCTTCCAGCGCCGCGGCGCAGGTGAAGGTGGCCAGATAGAGACCTCCGTCGCGCAGCAGCGCTCCCCACTCCGCGCCGGCGAACTCTACCGGGGCCCAGCCGGCGGCGGCCTCGACGGCCCAGAGGGGCGCGATCATCACGAACCCGGCGCCCACCCCCTGCGCGAGCTCGACGAAAACCCTGCCGTGCAAGGCGAACCCCAGTTCGCGGAACGGGCGCCGGTCGACCACTCGGATCACGACGAAGGCGCTCCCCAGCGCGGCGGCCCAAAGGAGGGCATTGAGCAGGAGCAGGTAGCCCTCCTCGCCCCCGGACACGCTCGAGGCAAAGGCGCTGGCCGCGAGGGCGTGGTAGACCGCCAACGCGAGCTGGGCGAACAGCGCGGTCACCGCCGCGTAGATGCCGATGCGCCACCCGGCCCGGAGCCGGCCGCTGCTCTGGAGAAACAGTGGGTGTAAACGGGTCTTCATGCGCGCGGGATTCGTCTCCGTGCCGGCGGCGGCGGGGGTGTCCCCGGGGCAGTTGCGGAATCGCAGGAAACGGTGAGCGGTGCTTGACTTGTGCCCGCGACTCGCGTATAAATAGACGTTTATATCTCTAGTGATCTAAGGAATGTGGACCTTTGGATTCGATCCCAGCCGTTGTTCGGAATTCCTCGAGTAAGCTTTTACCATCTCACCCGGATCACAACGCCATTATAAGGGTTTTTGAGAAAATCCCGCATGCCGGTTTTACGCGCCGGCTCGGGTAAAAACAGGAGGATTGAATGTCATTCGATGTCAACAATACGCCCCCGTCCGACGACAAGATCGCGCCGGCGCCGACCCCCGGTGCTCCGCAGGCGCCGGTTGCGGGTCAGGACGAGGATTTTCAGCTGATGCTGGCGGCGTATGAAGGAAAAACACAGAGCTTTTCGGAAGGGGAAGTGATCAAGGGCCGCGTGATCGCGGTTACCGGCGGCGGGGTCATCGTCGACGTCGGCTTCAAGTCCGAGGGGATCATCCCGATCGAGCAGTTCATGGACGAGCAGGGGAAGGTGGCGGTCAAGACCGGCGACGAGGTCGATGTCTTTCTCGAGCAGACCGAGGACTCGCACGGGTACGTGGTTCTGTCGCGCGAAAAAGCGGAGCGCATGAAGATCTGGGACGAGATCGAGCGCGCCTACCGCGACGGCTCGGTCGTCAAGGGACGGGTCATCGAGCGCATCAAGGGGGGACTGGCCGTCGATATCGGCGTGCGCGCCTTCCTCCCGGGATCGCAGATCGACCTGCGCCCCGTGCGCAACCTCGACAGCCTGCGCGGCGAAGAGTTCGAGATGCGCGTCATCAAGGTCAACAAGAAGCGCGGCAACATCGTGCTCTCGCGCAAGGCCGTCCTGGAAGAGTCGATGAAGGAGGAGAAGGCCAAGACCATGGAGGTCCTGGAGGACGGCAAGGTGATGGAAGGCGTGGTGAAGAACATCACCGATTACGGCGCCTTCATCGACCTGGGCGGCGTCGACGGCCTGCTGCACATCACCGACATGTCGTGGGGCCGCGTCAATCACCCCTCCGAGCTTTTCGCCGTGGGCGACAAGGTCAAGGTCAAGGTGATCAAGTTCAACCGCGAGGACGGCCGCGTGTCGCTCGGCTACAAGCAGCTCAGCGAGGACCCGTGGCTGCACGCCGACATGCGGTATCCGAAGAACATGCGGGTCAACGGCAAGGTGGTCAGCCTGACCGATTACGGCGCCTTCGTCGAGCTGGAGCCGGGCATCGAGGGGCTCATCCACATCTCCGAGATGACCTGGAACAAGCGCGTCAAGCACCCGTCGAAGATCGTCAGCGTCGGCTCGCCCGTCGAAGTCGTCGTGCTGGACATCGACATCGATGCGCGCCGGATTTCGCTCGGCCTCAAGCAGACCGAGCCCAACCCCTGGGACGTCATCGAGAGCCGCTACGCCCCCGGCACCGTCATCACCGGCAAGGTGCGGAACGTCACCGATTTCGGCGCCTTCATCGAGGTGGAGGACGGCATCGACGGCCTCGTCCACGTGTCCGACATGTCGTGGACCAAGCGCATCAAGCACCCGTCCGAGGTCCTCAAGAAGGGGGACGACGTACAGGCGGTCATCCTCAGCATCGATGCCGCAAACCAGAAGCTCTCCCTCGGGATCAAGCAGCTCGAGCCGGACCGCTGGGAAGACTGGTTCAGCCGCCACAACGTGGGCGAGGTCGTCAAGGGACGCGTGGTCCGGATGACGAACTTCGGCGCCTTCGTCGAGCTCGAGGAGGGCATCGAGGGCCTCTGCCACGTGTCCGAGCTCGACGAGAAGCACGTCGAGAAACCGACCGAGTTCCTCAACATCGGCCAGGACGTCGAGATGAAGATCATCAAGCTCAACCTGGCGGAGAAGAAGATCGGGCTCAGCCTCAAGGCCATGAAGGAGGACGAGCCGCGCCTGGAGTTCACCTCGTACATGGCGTCGGCCGACTCGGGCAACATTTCGCTCGGCGACCGTTTTGGCGACCAGTTGCAGCGGTTCAAAAAGACGGAGTAGCCGACGCCGGGCTGGGACATGCCGAACAAACGTTCGAATTCCCTGCTGTGGATTGTCGTGGGAGGGGGGGCCGCTGCTTCTGGCGGCCCTCTCCCTGATCGCCCTGCTTGTGTCGCTCGACGGAGGCCGCCGTCCCGGCTTTGCCTTCGGTTCGAACCAGATTGCCGTCCTGAACGTCGAAGGCATCATCCTGGATTCGAAAGATTTCACCGACCAGCTCAAGGAATTCGGCTCGCGCCCCGGCGTGAAGGCGGTCGTGCTGCGCCTGAACACGCCCGGGGGGGGCGTGGCCGCCTCGCAGGAGATGTACGAGGCCGTGCGCAAGTTCCGCGCCGACACCCGAAAGAAAGTGGTCGTCAGCATGTCGTCGGTCGCCGCCTCGGGCGGCTACTATGTCGCCTGTGCGGCCGACAAGGTGTTCGCCAACCCCGGCACCATCACCGGAAGCATCGGCGTGATCGCCGAGTGGTTCAACTACGGCGACCTGCTCCGCTGGGCCAAGATGGAGAGCATCGTCGTCAAGAGCGGCGCCCTGAAGGACGCCGGTTCACCCACGCGCCCCCTGACCGAAGCCGAGAGGGCCTACTTCCAAAGCCTGATCGACAACATGTACAATCAGTTCGTGACCGCCGTGGCCTCCGGGCGCAGGATGGACCCGGCGGTGATCCGGCGGCTCGCGGACGGCCGCGTCTACACCGGGCAGGAGGCCAAGGCCAACGGGCTGGTCGACCAGTTGGGTACGCTGCAGGACGCCGTCGCCGACGCCGCCAAGATGGCCGGGATCAGCGGGGAACCGGATGTGGTGACCCCGCCGGAGAAGCGATTTTCGGTCCTCGACCTGCTGTTGGGCAACTCGCGCTCGGTCCTGAGCCTGAACCCCGACCGGTCAGAGTCTCACATACGGTTTCAATACCTCTGGAGATAGACGGTAATGACAAAAGCTGAGTTGGTTGAAGAAGTCGCGAACCAATCCGACTTGACCAAGAAGGACGCGGAGGTAATCGTCCAGACGGTGCTCGACAGCATCACCGATTCGCTGCAGCGCGGCGAGAAAATCGAGTTGCGCGGTTTCGGCTCTTTCCGGATCCGCAACCGCTCGTCCCGCCAGGGGCGCAACCCCAAGACCGGGAGCGGCGTCTCGGTGCCCGCCAAGAAAGTGCCCTATTTCAAGCCGGGCAAGGAGATCAAGGATCTGATCAACCTCTGATGGACCACCTCTGGACGCCGTGGCGCTTTAACTACATCAACCAGATCGGCTCCGAGCAGGGGTGTGTCTTCTGCCGCATCCTCTCGGAGCCGCGCGACGATCAGAACTACGTCCTCGGCCGCCTCCGCCATTGCTTCACCATCCTGAACCTGTTCCCGTACACATCCGGACACATCCTGGTGGTGGCCAACCGCCACATCGCCCGCCTCGTCGACGCCAACATGGAAGAGCTCGGCGAGATGATCGGCGCGGCCCAGGCGTGCGAAGAGGCCCTGCGCACCGAGTATCAACCCGAAGGCCTCAACCTCGGGTTCAACGTGGGGCGGGCGGCCGGCGCCGGGGTCGAGCACCACCTGCACATGCACGTACTGCCGCGTTGGACCGGCGATTCGAATTTTGTCTCCGTCATATCGGAAACGCGCGTCCTGCCTGAGGAACTGCCCCGCACCTACGAGAGGCTCAAGCCCCACTTCGCCGCCCGGTCCCGGGAAGAGAGCCTGTTTTAGGGAGCCCGGACCGGACCGGGCCGAACACCCCCGGGGCGCAGGCGCGGCCGTCCCGGCCGTGCGCTCGCGCCCTCCGCGGGAGGGCGCCAAAACACAATCAAATTTCCTATTTTCTGAGCGCGCCGCACCCCGTTTTCCGGGTCCCCGTGGTGCCCCGCATCCTGCCTGCCTGCGGTGCGTGCAATGGCGTGAAACCCAGTATTGGCGCTGGTTTCACGCCTCCATCCCCACTCGAACGGGTTTTGTTTTTTTTTATTGCATGTGCGGAACCCGGTATGCTACTTTTCCGCCCGTTGTTGAGAGCAAATGCTTCGCGCCAGCATCGAGGGTGGCCTAACGAACCCACAGAACGTGAGAACGCGCGGGCAGCAGGAATGAGTTGGCCTGCTGTTCAGGGTGCTACGTGTCTATTTTTCCACAGCTGTGTATAAACCTGTGGAAATCCGGAGCGCACCGAAGAAGATTAGCCCTCATACATACGGATCAATCATCGGCACTGTCGGGCAACTTCCGGTATGAGCGTCTGGGCGCAGGTACTAGCATGTGTTGGGAAGAAGGTCAGCCGGCAGTGCTTTGAGACCTGGTTTCAGCCGCTGGCGTTCGCCGGTTCCGACGCCAGCTCGCTCCACCTCGTGGCCCCGAACGAAAACTTCAAGAAGTGGTTTCTCGACAACTACGCCGAAACGCTCCGGGCGGCGGTCCACGAGGTCACGCGGGCGCCGCTTGCCATCCACATCTCGGTGGAGAAGATTCCCCCGGCGGACGCGACGCCAAAGCCCCCGGAAAACCAGGACGGCAGAGCCCCCGGCCTCAATCCCAAATACACCTTTAACTCGTTCGTGGTCGGCTCCAGCAACCAGTTCGCCCGGGCGGCAGCCCACGCTGTAGCCGAGCAGCCTTCGAAGGCGTACAACCCGCTGTACATCTATGGCGGCGTCGGCCTCGGGAAGACCCACCTGATGCACGCCGTCGGTCACTTCATCCAGCAGAAGAACCCCCGGTTGCGCCAGTCCTACATGTCCTCCGAACGGTTCATGAACGAGCTGATCAACTGCATCCGCTACGACCGCACGCTTCAGTTCCGCGAGAAGTACCGCAACATCGACGTCCTGCTGATTGACGACATCCAGTTCATCGCCGGGAAGGAACGGACCCAGGAAGAGTTCTTCCACACGTTCAACGCGCTCTACGACGCCCAGAAACAGATCGTCATCACAAGCGACTGCCCTCCGCGGGAAATCCCGACCATCGAGGAACGGCTCCACTCCAGGTTCGAGTGGGGTTTGATCGCCGATATCCAGCCGCCGGACCTCGAGACCAAGATCGCGATCCTGCGCAAGAAGGCGGAGAGCGAGATCGGCCCGCTCTCCGACGCCGTATCGATGTTCATCGCCGGGAGCGTGCGCTCGAACGTCCGCGAACTGGAAGGCGCCCTCGTCCGCCTCGCCGCCCGCGCCTCCCTCGAGGGGATCCACCCCTCGGAGATCGACGTCGATTACGCTCAGCTCGTCCTGAAGGACCTGATCGGTGAAGACCGCCGCGCCGTGTCGGTCGACATGGTCATCCGTGCCGTCTCCACCTACTACGGGCTGAGACCGGCGCAGCTGAAGGCCAAGAACAATTCGCGCCCCATCGCTCAGCCGCGGCAGGTCGCGATGTACGTCTGCAAGCAGATGACCAAGCTCTCACTGCCGCAGATCGGCAAGGACTTCGGCGGCAAGCACCACACCACCGTGCTTCACTCCATCCGCAAGATCGATACGCTTCGCAGAAAAGACTCCGAAATCTCGGAAGCCATCGCCAAAATCATGCAGTCCTTCCGCTAGGCGGTCCTGCCGCACGGCGCCCACCCGCGTCCCCTAAATCCTCAGCGGCATCAACAGCCGAAACCACCGCGTTCGATGGCATTCGAGGGTTTTGCACAGGCGGCCCGGCGCGGTGCCGCTGTGAATATCCGCTGCGCCGTTTTTTCCACCGTTTTGCGCCGTACTGCACCGACACCCGGTTTCTTTTGCACCCGCCAGCCCCCTCACCGCAAGTGCCTTAACGCGCTTTTGCACAAATCCACCGTTCCTACTATTTCTACTGGGATATACATTTGTCTATTTATCCCTATTAAGGAAAAAGCCCCAGATGCGTCCGGGGAACGATTTTGTGTATAATCGCGCCGTTCTCGATTCGGCACCCCACACTTCCTAGGAGCGCGGACTCATGGAATTCACCGTTAAGAGAAGCGACCTATTCGGCGAGTTGACCCTGGTCCAGGGCGTGATCGAGAAGAAGAGCACCATCCCGATCCTCTCCAACATCCTGCTGGAGGCCACGGGCAGCACCCTTGGAATTACCGCGACCGATCTCGACGTGAGCATATGCTGCGGCTGTCCCGCGACCGTCGAGACCGAGGGGACGACGACCGTTTCCGCGCGGCGCCTGCACGAAATCGTGCGGCTGCTGCCAGAGGATGCCGAAATCCGTTTTTCGCTCATGGAAAACGAGTGGGTCGGGATCCAATCGGGCAACGCGCAGTACAAGATCGTGGGGCTGCCGAAAGAGAACTTCCCGTCCATACCCGACGCCGTGCAGTCGGGGATTGCCATCCCCGGAAGCCTGCTCCGCGCAATGATCCAGCGCACCATGTTCGCCATCACACAGGAGGAATCGCGCTATTCGCTCAACGGCGCGCAGCTGCTGCTCGACTCCCAGCAGATCCGGATGGTCGCCACCGACGGTCACCGTCTGGCCCTGGTCTCCAAGCAGGTGGACGTGCCCGGCCTCTCCGCGGAGCTGAAAGTCCTCATCCCCCGTAAGACCCTCGTGGAACTCCAGAAACTCCTCGGGGACCAGGACACGATCGTCGAGTTCGGCCGCGACGAGAACCACCTCTTCTTCGGCATCGGACGGAAGAGGCTCGTGTCACGCATCCTGGCGGGACAGTTCCCCAACTACGAGATGGTCATCCCGCACGACAACGACAAGCATGTCACGGCCTCGACGCGGCTGCTGGGCGACGGCATCAGGCGGGCCGCCGTCATGTCCGACGAAAAACTCAAGGCCATCCGTGTCTCGCTCTCCCCGGGGACGATCGAGTTGACGGCGAGCAGCGCCGAAGCCGGTGAAGCCCGCGATGTCGTGCCCGTCCAGTATGAGGGAACCTCGATGGATATCGGTTTCAACCCCAATTACATCCTCGATTTCCTCGGTGCGTGCGGCACGGAGAACGTAACGCTGTCGGTGAGGGATTCCGAGACGCAGGGGTTACTGGCCCCGGAAGGGCCCGCCGACCTTGACTACCGGTACGTCGTCATGCCTATGAAGTTTTAGGCGGCCGGCCGCGGCTCCGGACAGGCTCCCAGGCGTGCGGGTACTCAGACTCCGGGTTTTTCACTATCGCAATCTCCATGACGCCGAGATCGAGTTCTCTCCGGGCGCCAACGTCTTCGTCGGACGCAACGGCCAGGGCAAAACCAACCTCCTCGACGGCTATCTACCTGCTCGGCTACGGCAAAAGCTTCCGCACCGCCAATCCACGCGAGTGCATCCGCCACGGCCAGGAGGAATGTCGCGTCGAAGGGACGGTCGAACAGGGCACCGTGAGCGCGCACCCTGCAGGTCCGGATCACCGGGACCGAGAAAAAGCTGCTGATCCACGGCAAACCGGCGCCGCTCGAGGAGCTTCTTCGGCAGCCTGCACGTGTCCGCCTTCACAAGCGGGCACCTGGATATCGTCCGCGGCGCGCCGGCCGAACGCAGGGCCTTCCTGGATCGCGCGATGATCACCCTCTACCCTGGCCACGTGCGCCGCCTCGCGACCTACGGGCGTGCGCTCAAGCAGCGCAACCGGCTGCTGGCCGACGGACGCGACCGCGGCGGCCCGGTCGACGAGGCCTGCTCGGCACCTGGGACGAAACCCTGGTGCGCGAAGGCTCGCGTGTAATCCGCGACCGCGGCGCGTACGTCAGCGCATGAAGGATGAATTGCCGGAGGGAATCTTCGGCGCCGAGTCGCTCAAGTTCCACTACCTCTCCGCGCTGCGCGCGCACTCGCGGACACCGCCGAGATCGAGGAACGGTTCCGCGCGCGCCTGGCCTGGAGGCGCGCGCGCAGGACCTGCGGCTGGGATTCACCACCGTCGGGCCTCACCGCGACGACCTCAAGACTGTTCCTCAACGGCAAACCGCTCGCCCAGTTCGGTTCGGCCGGACAGCAGCGCAGCAGCCTCCTGTCGCTTTATTTCTCGCAGATGGAGATCCACCGCAAGTTGCACGGGTTCTACCCGGTCTTCCTCGTCGACGACGTCGAGGCCGAACTCGACGACGCGCGCCTGCGCTCCTTCGTCCAGTACCTCTCCGACCGGACCCAGACCTTCCTGACCACCGCAAAGGAGAGCCTCGTTCCGGAGGCGTCCGGCGCAGTGAGACACTTCAGAATCACCGATGGCATCGTCTCGGGCTGAGTCACGCGCAGGCCCTCGGACGCTTCGCATTCTGCCCGCTCGGCCTCCATCATCCCGAGCGCACCGCGGGATCTAGGTGCATCAGGGTAAACCGAACATTTCAAATGATTTGACACCGCCGTCAGAGCACAAAAAACTCCTCAGTTTTGACCCGGTTTGTGGTATAATTTTCCGGTCGTTTGGCAGTCAAATAACTCCTTGGAAATAAAACGCTTATTTCCATTCTGTTGAGGTGGGCGGGCGGAGCAAGAAACGCACCGCCGCGATAGGTCGCTTTATGGAAGAAAACCTGCCGATCCCGGCCGACCGGAATACGGTTTCCCCCCGCGCTCGGAGACCTGGCCGAGGAGGAATACGGGGCAGACAAGATCAAGGTACTCGAAGGTCTGGAAGCCGTCCGGCTGCGCCCGGCCATGTACATCGGCTCGACCTCGGTGGACGGGTTGCATCACCTGATCTACGAGGTGGTCGACAACTCCGTCGATGAGGCGCTCAACGGCTACTGCACACGGATCGAGGTCACGATCCACATCGACAACAGCGTCACCGTCATCGACAACGGGCGCGGCATCCCGACCGACACTTCACGAGCAGACGGAGAAGTCGGCCGCCGAAGTCGTCATGACGGTGCTGCACGCCGGGGGCAAGTTCGACAACGACTCCTACAAGGTCTCGGGCGGCCTGCACGGCGTCGGCGTCTCGGTCGTCAACGCGCTGAGCCGGCGGCTGGACCTGGAGATCTGGCGCGGGGGCAACGTCTACGAGCAGAGCTACGAGCGCGGGCATCCGGTGACGGAGTTCCGCCAGACCGGGCACGACGAAGCGGCGCGGCACCAAGGTCACGTTCAAGCCCGACGAGGAGATTTTCGAGACCGCTCGAGTTCAGCTACGACACGATCGCCGGCCGGTTGCGCGAACTCTCCTTCCTCAACAAGGGGCTCGAGATCGTGCTCGAAGACGTGCGATCCGACCGGCGCGTCGAGTTCAAGTACGAGGGCGGCATCGTTTCGTTCGTCGAGCACCTCAACGAGAACAAGAACGCCGCTCCACCCGAAGCCCATCTACTTCGAGACGCGCAAGGAAGACGTCGTCGTCGAGGTGGCGATGCAGTACAACGACGGCTACAGCGAGACGATGTTCTCCTTCGCCAACAACATCAACACGCACGAAGGCGGGACGCACCTGAGCGGGTTCAAATCGGCGCTCACCCGGACGATCAACGCCTACGCCCAGGCGAACGACCTGCTCAAGGACCTGAAGGAGAATCCGACGGGCGACGACGTGCGCGAGGGCCTGGTCGCCGTCGTCAGCGTCAAGCTCAGGAATCCGCAGTTCGAGGGACAGACCAAGACCAAGCTGGGAAACAGCGAAATCAAGGGGATTGTCGAGAACGCCGTCAACGAAAGCCTCGGCGCGTTTCTCGAGGAGAACCCGCCGGTGGCGCGGCGCATCCTGGCCAAGGCCGTGGAGGCCGCCCGGGCCCGCGAAGCCGCCCGCAAAGCCCGCGACCTCACCCGCCGCAAAGGGGCGCTCGACACGGCCCTCCTGCCGGGAAACTGGCCGACTGCCAGGAGCGGGACCCGAAGTTCTGCGAGATCTTCATCGTCGAGGGGGACAGCGCCGGCGGGTCCGCCAAGCAGGGGCGCGACCGCAAGTTCCAGGCGATCCTCCCGATCAAGGGCAAGATCCTCAACGTCGAGAAGGCGCGCTTCGACAAGATGCTGAGCAACCAGGAGATCGCGACCATGATCTCCGCGATCGGCACCGGCATCGGGAAGGAGGATTTCGCGCTCGACCAGCTGCGTTACGACCGGATCATCATCATGACCGACGCGGACGTGGACGGCTCGCACATCCGCACGCTGCTGCTCACGTTTTTCTATCGCCAGATGCCGGAGTTGGTGGAGGGAGGCCACATCTACATCGCGCAGCCGCCGCTGTACGGCGTCAAGCATGGCCGCAAGATCAAGTATCTGAAGAACGACCGCGAGATGGAGGAATACCTGATGCAGCGCGCCACCGCCGACGTGGTCGTCACGGTGGAGAAGAGCGGCAGGCAGTTCAGCGGGCCGCAGCTGGCCAAGCTGCTGCGCGTCGTGCACGAGCACTCGACGGTGTACGACAAGATGAACCGGACGCCGGAAGACCCCGAGCTGCTCGACCGCCTGCTGCAGTTCGTGGCGGGGGAAGGGGGTCTGTTCAGCAACGGCTTCACGCTCAAGCAGCTGTTCGAGGACGCGGAGATCCTGGAGGAGCTGGGGCGGGTCCTGGAGGAGCTCGGCTACGCGCCGACTATCCGGCACGACGAGGAGCACGGGCTGCACTCGCTGCTGCTCGAGCGCGAGGGCCGCGGCGACGGATCACCATCAACTGGGAGCTGCTCTCCTCCGCCGAGTGGCAGCGGCTGTTCCAGCTCTACTCCGAGATGGCGCCCTTCGAGAAGCCGCCGTTTCCTGGTCAAGGAAAACGGGTCGAGCCACAGCGTCGCCTCCAGCCGCGAGCTGCTGAACTACGTGCTGGCGCTCGGAAGCAAGGACCTGACCATCCAGCGCTACAAAGGGCTCGGGGAGATGAATCCCGAACAGCTGTGGGAAACCACGATGAACCCGGAATCGCGCACCCTGCTGAAGGTCTCGATCGACGACGCCGTGCAGACCGACGCGATCTTCACGATCCTCATGGGCGACGCCGTCGAACCGCGGCGCCGGTTCATCGAGGACAACGCCCTGAACGTCAGAAACCTGGACATTTGATCCCGCACCATGAACGAAGCCTTGGAACAGATCCCGGTCAACATCATCGACGAGATGCGCAAGTCCTACCTGGACTATGCGATGAGCGTCATCATCGGCAGGGCCCTGCCCGATGCGCGCGACGGGCTGAAGCCCGTCCACCGGCGCGTGCTCTTCGCGATGAACGACCTGGGCAACACCTACAACAAGGCCTACAAGAAGTCGGCGCGCATCGTCGGCGACGTCATCGGCAAGTACCATCCGCACGGGGAGAGCGCGGTCTACGACACGATCGTGCGCCTGGTGCAGGACTTCTCGATCCGCTACCCGCTGATCGACGGGCAGGGGAATTTCGGGTCCGTCGACGGCGACAATGCGGCGGCGATGCGCTACACCGAGGTGCGCATGGCGCGGCTCGCCGACGAAATGCTGGCCGACATCGACAAGGAGACGGTCGACTTCGGCCCGAACTACGACGATTCGCTCAAGGAGCCGCTGGTCCTGCCCGCGAAGTTCCCCAACCTGCTGGTGAACGGCTCCTCCGGCATCGCCGTCGGGATGGCGACCAACGTGCCGCCGCACAACCTGCGCGAGATCATCGCCGCCACCATTCTGCTGATCGAGAAGCCCGACGCGACCCTGGACGACCTGATGGCGCTGGTGCCCGGCCCCGATTTCCCGACCGCGGGCTTCATTTACGGCCGCGGCGGAATCCGCGCGGCCTACCAGACCGGCCGCGGCATCGTCGTCATGCGCGCGCGGGCGGCGATCGAAAAGATGTCCCGCGACCGCGAAGCCATCATCGTCACGGAAATCCCCTACCAGACCAACAAGGCGAGGCTGATCGAGCGCATCGCCGAGCTGGTGCGGGACAAAAAGCTCGAGGGGGTCAGCGACCTGCGCGACGAATCCGACCGCGAGGGGATGCGCATCGTGATCGAGCTCAAGAGAGACGAGCCGGCCCAGGTCGTCCTCAACAACCTCTACAAGCTCACCCCGATGCAGTCGAGCTTCGGCATCATCCTGCTCGCTATCGTCAACAACCAGCCGCGCGTCCTGACTCTGCGCGAGGCACTCGACTGCTTCATCGAGCACCGCAAGGACGTCGTGCGCCGGCGCACCATCTTCGAACTGCGCAAGGCCGAGGCGCGCGCCCACATCCTCGAAGGGCTCAAGCGCGCCCTGGACATGCTCGACGCCGATCATCGCGCTGATCCGGGCCTCCAAGGAGCCCGCCGTCGCCAAGCAGGGTCTGATGGCCCAGTTCCAGTTCAGCGCCGAACAGGCCCAGGCCATCCTGGACATGCGGCTGCAGCGCCTGACCGGCCTGGAGCGCGAGAAAATCGTCCAGGAGTACGAGGAGATGCTCAAGCTGATCGCGCGGCTCAAGGAGATCCTGGCCAGCGAAAAGGTGCTCGAGGGGGTCATCATCGAGGAGCTGAGGGAGCTGGAGAAGAACTACGGCGACGAGCGGCGCACCGAGATCGTCGACGAGGAGGTCGAGATCACCCTCGAGGACCTCATCGCCGACGAGGACGTCGTCATCACGGTGACGCACTCCGGCTACATCAAGCGGACCAGCGCCTCGCTCTACCACAGCCAGGGGCGCGGCGGCAAGGGCCGGATCGGGATGACGACGCCGCGACGAGGACTTCATCGACCACGTCTTCGTCGCCTCCACCCACAGCTATCTGCTGATATTCACCAACCGCGGACAGGTCTACTGGCTCAAGGTCTACGAGATCCCGGACGTCGGCACGGCCGGCAAAGGGAAGGCCATCGTCAACCTCGTCAACCTGTCGAAGGACGAGAAGATCGCGGACATCATCTCGGTCAAGGACTTCGAGAGCGAGCGCTACGTCATGATGGCGACGCGCAACGGCATCGTGAAGAAGACCGCGCTGGCCGAGTATTCCAACCCGCGCAGCGCCGGCATCATCGCCATCCACGTCCCGGAGGACGACGAGCTCATCGGTTGCCAGCTCACCGACGGCTCCTACGACGTCCTGCTGGCGACCCACCGCGGCAAGGCGATCCGCTTCTCGGAGAGCGACGTGCGCGACATGGGAAGGACCGCGCGCGGGGTCATCGGCATCCGGCTGGCCGAAGACGATCACGTGGTCGCGATGTCGACGCTTAAGGGGGAGGGCCATTTCCTGACCGTCACCGAGAAAGGCTTCGGCAAGCGCACCGCCGTCGACGAATACCCGCGCCAGGGGCGCGGCGGCATGGGAGTCATCAACGTCAGGGTCGGCGCGAAGAACGGCAACGTCGTCAACACCTGCCATGTGCGCGAAGACTCGTCCGTCATGCTCATCACCGCGCAGGGAAAGCTCATCCAGATCAACGTCGAGGACATCCGCAATACTCAGACCCGGGCCGCGGTCGGGGTGAAGTGCATCGAGCCTGGACGAGGGCGATTACGTCGCGAGCGTCACGGTCGTCGCCGCCGAGGAGACGGCGCCCGAAGGAGAAACGGAGTGAGGCGCGCGGCTGCGGTGCTTCTGCTCGGGCTCTTTCTCGGCCTGACCGCCTGCAATTCCAGCTCGCACCAGATGCTCGAGCTCGCCGAGGCGCGCTGGCGCGAAGGCAACTACGACGACGCCATCCGGCTGAACACGCTGCTGTACAAGCGCGACCGCGAAGGCAAGTTCGGCGCGCAGGCACTGCTCAACATCGGGAACATCTACTACCTGAACCTGAGAAAGCTCAAGGACGCCGTCGAAAACTACACGAGGCTGGTCGAGGAGTTCCCGGACCGCCCCGAAGCATACAAGGCGCGCCTGCAGCTGGCTGCTATCTACGCCAACGAGATCGGCGACCTCAACCAGGCGATCTCCGAATACGACAAGATACTGACGTGGCCCCAACTCGAGAACCGGCAGGAGATCGAGTTTCAGCGCGCCAACACCTTCTTCCGCAAAGACGACTACACCGGCGCGCTGCGCGAGTTGCGCCGCATCGAGGAGAGCGGTCTCACCGGGCACCTCGCCGACCAGGTCGCGCTGAAGATCGGCAACATCTACCAGATCCAGAACCGCTACGACGACGCCGTCGCCATGTTCCAGCGGGTGTCGGCCTCCCCCTGCATCGAATGCCGCCGCCGCGCGATCGTGCACCTCATGGAAAGCTACGAGGCGCAACGCGATTTCGACCGCGCAATCGAGGCCATCCGCAAGCTGGACTCTCCGGAAAACGACGTGCGCGTCGCCCGCGAGGTGACACGGCTGAGCGAACGCCGCAACCAAGTCGGGTCTGGCACGGTCTTGGACTGGGCCGCCGCCCGTGCGACCCCGGCGCGCCGCGCGCGGCTGCCGCGCGCACGCCGTTCCAGGTGAGCTCCGACCGCCGGTCGCGAGGGGGACCTTCCCTCGGGCTAACTTCCTGAAGCATTTGGCCTTGACTCCGATGAGCCGGAGGCGTACTTTAACCGCTTGTCCGTAAGGAGGTGTTTAGCTTGGCGGAAGTCATTCTGAATGAAGGTGAGTCGCTCGAAAGCGCACTGCGGCGCTTCAAGCGCAAGGTTCAGCAGGAAGACATCATCAAGGATGTCAAGAAGCATTCCTTCTATTTGAAACCTGGCGAGAAGAAGCGCATCAAGCAGGCCTTGGCGCGCAAACGCCTCCGCAAGAAGATGCGGAACCTGCGCGGATAGCCGGCCGGCAGGCTTTCCCCGTCGTCGACCGCCACACCGCAGACCACGGGCTGCGGCGCATTCTGTGGAAAGCAAGCAGTTCGTAAGCGGCAAGCTATCGTTTCCACGACCCCCGTCGCAGGGGTTACGGGCAACGATAGCTTTTCTCTTTTTGGGCACATCGATGCGCGCCGTTGACCTGATACGGAAGAAGCGCGATGGCGGTGAACTCTCCCCGGAAGATATCGCCTTCGTCGTCGACGGATGCTGTAGCGGCGACATCCCCGACTATCAGATCTCGGCGTTCCTGATGGCCGTGTTTTTCCGCGGCATGACGGAACGTGAAATGGTCGCGCTCACGGAGCGGATGCGCACCTCGGGCGAGACGATGGACCTGAGCAGCCTGCCCGCCCTGAAGGTCGACAAGCACTCTACCGGAGGCGTAGGGGACAAGACGTCCCTGGTGATCGCACCCGCCGTGGCCGCTGCCGGTCTGATCGTGCCGATGATTTCCGGTCGCGGGCTCGGCCACACCGGCGGGACCCTGGACAAGCTCGAGTCCATCCCCGGCTTCCAGGTGGCGCTGAGCGGGGCGAGGTTCAAGGAGATCCTGTCTGCCACAGGCATCGCTATGATCGGGCAGACGGCGGACTTGGTCCCGGCCGACCGCAAGCTATATGCGCTGCGCGACGTGACGTCGACTATCGACAGCCTCCCGCTGATTACCGCGAGCATCATGAGCAAGAAGCTGGCGGAAGGGATTGACGGCCTGGTGCTCGACGTCAAGACGGGCAGCGGCGCCTTCATGAAGACGGAGGAGGAAGCCGAGGCGCTCGCTCGGGCGATGGTCGGGGTCGGCCGCTCCTGCGGCAAGAGGGTGAGGGCGCTGGTGACCGATATGAACCAGCCGCTGGGAGAGTGGGTGGGCAACGCGCTGGAAGTGGTCGAGGCGCTCGAAGTCCTGAAGGGGGGCGGGCCGGAGGACACGCGCGCGCTGTGCGAGGAGCTGTCGGCCCACTGCATGGTGTTGGGGGAGGCGGCCCCGTCCCTGGCCCTCGGCCGGACGCTTTACCGCGAGGTGATCGGTTCCGGCCGGGCCCTCGGGCGTTTCCGGGATATGGTGGCGGCGCAGGGGGGCGACCCGTCCGTGGTCGACGACTACTCCGTCCTGCCGCGGGCGCGGAAGACCGCACAGGTGCCGTCGCCCGCTTCCGGGTTCGTCGAGGCGATCGACACGGAGGCCCTGGGCCGGGCCGCGGGCGTCCTCGGCGCCGGGCGCGCGACCGTCCAGTCGCCCATCGACCCTGCGGTCGGATTACAGGTTCACAAGAAGATCGGCGATGCCGTCGGGCGCGGCGAAGCGCTCTGCACGGTGCTGTACAACGACGACGAGCTCGGCCGCGAGGCTTGCCGGCGCGTCCTCGAGTGCTACAGGATAGCTCCGGTGCAGCCCGCCCGGCCGGTGCTGATCAGAAAGACCGTGTCCTAGCGCGGCGGTTTTGCGCCTGGCACGAATCATGCAGGTGGTGGTGAAAACTGCATGTCGTCGGAGAGCCTCTCGAAGGCCGACCTCGGAAGCTCCGGCCATCTCGAGGAGCGAGGAGCCCCCGTGTACACGAACCTGCAGGAGACCGTATCCGCCGTCCTCATGCGCCACGCCCGGCCGCCCGCCGTGGGATTGATCCTCGGCTCGGGTCTGGGCGCCTTTGCCGACACCCTCGAAAACCGCACCGTCGTCGCGTTCGACGAGTTGCCGCACTTCCCGCGCTCGACTGTGGCGGGGCACCCCGGCAGGCTGGTGCTCGGCATGTGGGCCGGCGTGCCCATTGCGGCGTTGCAGGGGAGGGTACACCATTACGAGGGCTACACGACGGCGGAAGTTGCCTACCCGGTGCGCGTGCTCGGCTGCCTCGGGGTGCGCCAGCTCATCGTCACCAACGCGGCCGGCGGGGTGAACACGTCCTTCCGCCCCGGCGACCTGATGCTGATCACCGATCACCTCAACCTTACGGGCGGCAACCCCCTGATCGGCCCGAACATCGAGGAGCTGGGAGTACGCTTCCCCGACATGAGCGAGGCGTACAATAAAGAGATGCGCACCGTCGCGCTGCGTTCCGCCGGACGACTTGGTATTGAGATGCGCCAGGGCGTCTATGTCGGTCTCGCCGGGCCCAGCTATGAGACGCCCGCCGAGATCCGGATGTGCCGCGCCCTCGGCGCCGACGCCGTCGGAATGTCGACGATAGCCGAGGTGATCGCGGCCAATCACATGGGGGTCCGGGTGCTGGGCATCTCCTGCATCACCAACATGGCCGCGGGGATCCTCCCCCGCAAGTTGACCCACGGCGAGGTGATTGAGACGACCGAGCGGGTTCAGAAGCAGTTCATCGCGCTGCTGCAGGAAATCGTGCCGCAACTCCCGGCCCTGATCAGCGCCGGCTCAGGCGAACGGCCATGAGAATCTCCGAGTTGGTGGGTGAGGCGCGCCGGTACCGGGACAATGCGCGGGCGTCGCATTCGGGATTCGCGGTGGGGGCGGCGCTGCAGTGCCGCGGCGGCAAGGTTTACGGAGGCTGCAACATCGAGAACGCCACGTACGGGTTGACGGTCTGTGCGGAGCGCGTCGCGGTGTGGAAGGCGGTGTCGGAGGGGGAAACCGTCTTCCGGCGCATCGCGATCGTGGCCGACACCGAAGACCTGACTCCCCCATGCGGGCCCTGCAGGCAGATCCTGTGGGAGTTTTGCGGCGACCTGGAAGTGATTCTGTCCAACTTGAAGGGCCGGAGGAACGCCTACAGGCTCAAGGACCTCTTCCCCCTGCCATTCGACAGCCGTTTCCTCGACGACGGCGCCCGGAAGGGCGCCCTCAACCCCCGGGTGTGACCTTGCCTTCGTCCCAACGCACCGCAGAGGCGCGGATAGCCCGCCCGCAGACCTTGAAGGGTGTACCCCGCGGCCACGGCGCCGCTCCGCCGGTTCTTCGCGGACTTTGGCGCGGCTTGATCCTCCTGAGCGCGTTCGGTACCGCGCTGGCAGCCCTGCCAGGCGCCCGGGCAAAGGACAAGGCGGACATCCTCGTCAGCGGGGCCACGGTCGTCACCCTCGACGGTGCGGGCCGGATCCTCCAGGATGGTGCGATCGCTGTCACAGGGCAGCGCATCATCGCGCTCGGCCCCTCGGCCGAGCTGCGGGCGCGTTACGCCGCTTCCCGCACCATCGACGGCCGCGGCCAGATCGCAATGCCCGGCCTCGTCAACGGGCACAACCACGCCCCGATGGTCCTGTTCAGGGGAATCGCGGACGACCTCGCCCTGATGGAATGGCTGCAGAAGTACATCTTTCCCGCCGAGGCGAAAAACGTCACGCCCGAATTCGTCGAGTGGGGGACGCTCCTGGCCTGCCTCGAGATGATCCGGTCGGGCACCACCACCTATGCGGACATGTACTATTTCGAGGATCGGGTGGCGGAAGCGACGGCACGGGCGGGACTGCGCGCCATCCTGGGGGAAACCATCATCCAGTTCCCCGTCCCGGACCACAAAACGCCCGAGGAGGCGCTCGCCTACACCGAAGCCTTCATCCGGCGCTGGAAAGGTCACCCGCGGATCGTCCCGGCCGTGGCCCCGCACGCCCCGTACACGAATTCGACGGAATCCCTGAGGGCGTGCAAGGCGCTGGCGGACAAGTACGGCGTCCCGCTGACCATACACGTCTCCGAGACGCAGGACGAAGTCGACGAGATCCGCCGGGAGCACGACGCGACCTCGACCGAGTGGCTCGAGAAGCTCGGCATCCTCGGCCCCGGCGTGATTTTCAACCACGGGGTCTGGCTCACCGAGAGGGACATGGCGCTTCTGCGCCAGCACGGCGTCAGCGTGATCCACAATCCGGAGAGCAACATGAAGCTCGCATCTGGCGTCGCGCCGATCGCGCGCATGCTGGCGCTCGGCATCGAGGTCGGGCTTGGAACGGACGGCGCGGCCAGCAACAACGATCTCGACATGTTCGAAGCGATGGACTTCGCGGCCAAGCTGCAGAAGCTCGCGGGGAAAGACCCCACACTGCTGCCGGCCCGGCAGGTGGTGGAGATGGCGACGATCGGAGGGGCACGCGCTCTGAAGCTGGACAAAGAGACGGGCTCGCTCGAACCGGGCAAGAGAGCCGATTTCATCCTCGTGGACACCTTGGGCGCCCACGCCACCCCCATGTACAACGTCTACTCGCACCTGGCGTATGCGCTGAAAGCCGCGGACGTCCGGACCATGGTTGTCGACGGCAGGATCCTGATGCTGCAGGGCCGCGTCCTGACCCTGGACGAAGCAGGCATCCGGGCGAAGGCGCGCGAGCTGCAAGCGAGGATCAAAACGACTCTTGCGAAATAAGGCGGCCATGCCCCGATTTGACAGAGTGATCCTGATCGTCCTCGACAGCGTGGGCATCGGGGAGATGCCCGACGCCGGCGCCTGGGGCGATGCGGGGAGCGACACGCTCGGCCACGTGATCGATCGCGAAAAACCGGCGCTGCCCACCCTGCGGCGTCTCGGGCTTGCCAACATCCGCCCTTTCAAGGAGTTGCCCGTCCCGCCGGCAGTGTGCGGCTCCTATGGAAAGGCGGCGATCTTTTCGAACGGGAAGGATACTACCGTCGGGCACTGGGAAATGGCCGGCCTGATCACACCCGTACCGTTCCCGACGTACCCGCGAGGCTTCCCTGCGCACATCCTCGACCCGTTCCGGCGAGCTATCGGCCGCGACGTCCTCGGCAACAAGACGGCATCGGGCACCGAGATCATCAAGGAGCTGGGTGAAGAGCACATGCGGACGGGAAAGCCGATCGTCTACACGTCGGCGGACTCGGTCTTCCAGATCGCGGCCCACGAAGAGGTGATCCCCCTGGACGAGCAGTACCGCATCTGCCTCGTCGCCCGCGACCTGCTTCAGGGCGCCGACCGGGTTGCGCGCGTCATCGCCCGTCCTTTCATCGGTGCGCCCGGCTCCTTCCAGCGCACCGGCCACCGCAGGGACTTCGCCATCCCGCCGCCCAGCACGACGCTCCTCGACTACCTGAAAGAAAGGGGGCTAGCGTCGGTCGGCGTTGGCAAGATCGCCTCGATTTTCGATTACCGGGGGCTCACCCGGATCCTCGAAGCCCACGACAACCGCGAGTCGGTGGACCAGACCCTGTGCGCGCTCGCCGGGACTGACCGCGGGTTGATCTTCGTCAACCTGGTCGATTTCGACATGCTCTGGGGGCATCGCAACGACCCGGCCGGGTATGCGGGAGGGCTGGAGGAATTCGACCGCCGACTGCCGGAAGTGATGGACGCCCTGAAAGGGAACGACTGCCTGATCGTGAGCGCCGACCACGGTTGCGACCCCACGACCCCCAGCACCGATCACTCTCGGGAGTACGTGCCCCTGATCGTCTACAGCCCGGGCCTACGCGGCGGGATCGACCTCGGCACCCGCGAGTCGATGGCGGACATCGGCCAGACCATCGCCGAGAATTTCGGCTTCGGCCTGTCGCACGGGAAGTCCTTCCTCTCCGACCTCGGCTGAGACGGTTTAGCGCCAGGCGGGTCCGGGCTTCAGCCCGGACGCGGATTGCGGTCGCGATTGAGTGCAAACTTCACTAAATAGTGCGGATTAAAAGACGTCCGGGCTGAAGCCCGGACCCACTTGTTTTACTGGCAGGGCGGGCGGTTCAACCGTTGGACAGCCTCTTCAGCCCGGACGCACCTTGGGCGGGGCGCGTGTCATCTACCCGGCGGGGAGCCGAGGTTCAGGACGCAGATGTCGGGCAGGTTGCGATAGCGCTGATCATAATCCAGACCGTACCCGATGACGAAACGGTCTGGGATCTCGAAGCCCACGTAATGCACCGCGACCTCGATCCGGCGCCGCGACGGTTTGTTCAGCAGCGCGACGATGGTCAGGGACTTCGGGCCGCGGGATTCGAGGTTCTGGATCAGATAGTGCAGGGTTAGGCCGGTGTCGAGGATGTCTTCGACCAGCAGCACGTCTTTCCCCTCGAGGCTCTCGTCCAAGTCCTTAAGGATGCGCACCTCGCCGCTGCTGAGCGTCGAGGCGCCGTAGCTGCCGACGGCGATGAAATCCAGGGTGACGCCGAGGTCGATGGCCCGCACCAGGTCCGCGTGGAAGATGCTCGCTCCTTTCAGGATAGCCACGACGTGCGGCGTCTTCCCGGCGTAATCGCGCGTGATGCTCGCGCCGAGCTCCCGGACCCGAGCTTGTATCTTCCGGGCGTCGATCAGGACCTCGCCTACGGTTTCGTTCGGACGGTTGTACAGGTTGGCGGCCACGTTTTTCTCCTGAGCAGAGGCCGTCATCTTTACCACAAACCGCGCGGGGTTGAAACCGCGACGTGGCGTCGGAACCGCCATTGCGCTTGATGGGCTGCCCGCGATGCACTAAATTTCAGTCTCGACTATGGCTATTGCGCTTCGCAGGGAATCGGTCGGGGTATGGGTCGGCGGCGTCCAGGTGGGCGGGCGCGAGCCCATCGTCGTGCAGTCGATGACCAACACCGACACGGAGGACGCCGCCTCCACGGCGCGACAGGTTGCGGCCCTTGCGGCTGCCGGTTCCGAGCTCGTGCGCATCACGGTGAACACGCGGGCGGCCGCCCGGGCCGTCCCCGAAATCCTCGCACGACTGCGGGACCAGGGTTGCGAGGTCCCCGTGATCGGCGATTTCCACTACAACGGCCACATCCTGCTGACGGAGTTCCCCGACTGTGCGCGGGCCCTGGCCAAGTACCGGATCAACCCGGGCAACGTCGGGGCGGGCAGGCACCACGACGAGAACTTCCGGCGCATGATCGACGTCGCTGGGGAAAACGGCCGGCCGGTGCGCATCGGCGTGAACTGGGGCTCGCTCGACCAGGCGCTGCTTACCCGCCTGATGGACGAAAACACCCGGAGCCCGGAGCCGAAAGGCTCGCGGGCGGTGTTGCTGGAGGCGATGAACGTCAGCGCGCTCGAATCCGCCCGGCGGGCGGAGGAATACGGGCTGGGCGCGGACAAGATCATCCTGAGCGCCAAAGTCTCGGGTGTGCAGGATCTGGTCGAGGTCTACCGTTCGCTCGCCGCGCGGTGCCGGTATGCCCTCCACCTGGGCTTGACCGAAGCGGGCATGGGGACGCGCGGCGTGGTTGCGTCGACCGCAGGGCTGGCGGTCCTGCTGCAGGAAGGGATCGGCGACACCATCCGGGTCTCGCTCACCCCTTCACCGGACGGCGACCGCGCCGAGGAGGTCAGGGTCGCCCAGCAGATCCTTCAGTCGCTCGGGATCCGCAGCTTCATGCCCCAGGTGTCTGCCTGCCCCGGCTGCGGGCGCACCACCTCCACGTTCTTCCAGGAAATGGCCGGCCGGATCGAGGGCTATCTGCGTGACCGGATGGCCGAATGGCGCCGGAGTTACGAGGGGGTCGAGGAACTAAAGGTGGCGGTCATGGGGTGTGTGGTCAACGGCCCCGGGGAGTCCAAGCATGCCAACCTCGGGATTTCGTTGCCGGGCACCGGGGAAGAGCCCCGGGCGCCCGTGTTCGTGGACGGCAAGCTCCTGACCACGCTTCGGGGCGACGGCCTCGTGCAGGAGTTCATCGCCATCCTCGACGACTACGTGCGCACTCGCTACTCTCCCAAAGGTCACCCCGGGTCCGGCGATTGTTGACCCTCCGGCGGTCCCAGTGAGGGAGTGAGCCGCCGCGGCATCGACACGACTGACCCTCCGGATCTGCGGTGCACGTTTGCACCGGGCGGGAGGCTCTTTCCTCCGTGGACGAAACCGAGCGGGGACTGGTCGTGCGCGCGCGCATCGGCGACGTCGATGCGTTCTCGTCGCTGGTCGAACTGCACTGGTGCGCTCTGGTGCGGTTCGCCCGCTCTGTCGGCGGCGAGGCCGACGCCGAGGACTGCGTTCAGGAGGCGTTTGTCGCCGCCTGGCGCAAGCTGCCCGGGCTTCGGGAACCGGAGGCTTTCCCGGGATGGATGATGCGCATCGTGGCGCGCAAGTGTTTCCGCCGGGGACGATGGGCTGCCCGGCTGCGGCCGCTCGTTGCCGCGCCGCACCTGCAGGCGCCAAGTGCGACCGGAGCGCTCGAGGTCGAGCAGGTTCTCGGCCTTCTGGCCCCCAGGCAGCGCGCGGTGATGCACCTGACGGTCGTCGAGGGCTTCACCGACGCGGAGATTGGCCGCGGCTTGGGGATAGCGGCGTCGTCGGTGCGCTCGCACCGGCGGAAGGCTCGTGAAATCCTGCGCCTCGCGTTGCGCGCGCCGGCTGCCGGCAAAGGAGGGGACTCATGACTCGGATCGGGGAACCTGACCGGGAACGGGATTTCGAGGACCGGTGGCGGGAGTGGGCGTCGCACCCCCCGCACCGAAGCCCTGCCTCCGCAGCCCGCGCGGTGCGGACGCGACTGAGCCGGCCTCCTGCCCCCCGCTGGTGGCTGCCGGCCGCCGCTGCGGCCCTTGCCGTGACCGCTCTCCTTTCCGTGCGTTCCCTTGGTCCGCCCGGGCCCGTGCCGGCGTCGCTCCCCCTTGCCGGAGCGGAGGCAACGCCGCCGCTCGGCGACGGGGAGGTGCTGATCTGGCTCGACAAGGATACCCCGCTGTACATGACGTACCAGCAGCCCTCCGGAGGGAACAAATGACCCGCACAAAATGCGCGCCGCTCCTGTGCCTTCTCCTCGCCTCCATGGTTCGGGCCGCTTCCGGGCCTCCGGAAGAGCCGGTTCGCACGAGCTTCACCGTGTTGGTGGGATTTCCTGTCGGACCCGAAGAGGGAAAGAGAGCGGTCCTCCTGGTCCCCGGGACCCTGATCCCGCTCGATGGGTCGGCGCCGGGATCCGGGGACAGCATGCGGCGCCAGGTGCTGGACAGGAGTCTCGCCTTCGGCAGGGCGGCCGAGAAGCTCTGGGACACGTTCCGCCTCGACCCGGGCCGCCGCCCCCAAAAGACCCGGGTGGAGGAGGCACTACCGGATCGTCAGATCGAGCTACCTTCGCTCGAGGAGGCCGACGTGCGCGCCTTCGCCACCCTCCGCGGCTTCACCGAAAAGACGGCGACCTTCCGCATCGTCTTCCGGCAGGGTGACAAGTCGCTGGCCGACTCAACCGTCGTTGCTGCCCGCGGGGGCCGGGCCGTGGTCGGGGCGATGGACGGTGCGGCCGCTCCGTACCTGTTCCTGTTTGTCGAGCCGGACCTTCCCGGCCCGGCCCTCCTGAAGAGTGCCGACATCACCCCGCCCGTCGTCATAAGCAAGGTCGACCCGGCTTATCCTCCGGAAGCAAAGGAAGAAAAGGTCATGGGCACCGTCGTGCTCGAGGCGACCGTCGGGATCGACGGGATCGTCACCAACATCGTCGCGCTCCAGGACCCGGACCCGCGCCTCACCCGGGCCGCCGCAGACGCGCTGAGGCAGTGGCGTTTTCGTCCGGCACAGCTCAAGGACGGGACGCCGGTCGCGGGGCGGATGGCGGTCACGATAAATTTCCAGCTGCGCTGAGTGCACGATGTTGCGCCCTTGGGGACTCCTACCTCCGGAAACCTTTTCCAGGGGAGGAAATCATGATTCGATGCGCAACGATCGCCTTAATGGCCGGGGTGCTTTCATTGGGTTTGATCCATTCGGCGGCGGCGTCCGCCGAGGAAAAAGTCGCCAAACCAACCCTGCTGCAGAAAGTGGATCCAAAATATCCCGCCGACGCCAAGAGCGAGAAAGTGCAGGGAACTGTCAAGGTGCAGGCTATCATCGACACGCAGGGAAACGTTGCCGAGGCCACGGCCTCCGAATCGCCCGACGCGCGCCTCTCGCAGGCGGCCGTCGACGCGGTCAGGCAGTGGAAGTTCAAGCCCGCCCACACCCTCGCCGGGAAACCGGTGAAGGCCAAGACCACGATTACCGTCAACTTCCGCTTGAAATAGGTGCCGCACAGGAACGCATTCTGGAGTGCGGCGGCCCGACGCCGCCGCAGGCCGAGGTTGCCGGGCCGGAGCGCGCTATTCGATGTGGCGCCGAGGCGCCGAGCATTCCGGCCGCGGGAAACGAATGAAAGCGGCGCCGAGGTAGCCGAGGTGCCGCACTCCAAACAGCCCTGTCGCAGAAAGCATCTACCCTGCCGGCATCGAGTTCTGTATCATCCCGCGTACATGAGGGCCCGGGCCGTTCGGGACTGTGCTATTCTACAAAGCCCTGAACTCGAAACCGCGGGAAACGACGACGATGCTCAAGACGCACCAGTGTGGCGAATTGCGATTGGCCGACGCGGGCAAGACCGTAATCCTTGCCGGTTGGCTGCACAGGAGACGGGATCACGGTGGGGTCATCTTCATCGACCTGCGCGATCGTTCCGGACTCGTTCAGGTAACAGTGAATCCTGGAGCCACAGAGGCATATGCACCCGCGGAGAAGGCGCGCAACGAGTACGTCCTGAGGATCACCGGGGAGGTGCGCGCGCGCCCCGCCGGCGCGGTCAACCCGAACCTGGGAACGGGTGAAATCGAGGTGCTCGCGCGGGCGATCGAGATACTCAACCCCTCCAAGCCCCTGCCGATGCCCATCGACGACGAGGGCTACAAGACCGACGAATCGCTCCGCCTGAAGTACCGCTACCTGGACCTGCGCCGGGCCCGCATGCAGAAAAACATCGTGCTGCGTCACCGGACGATCCAGTTCATCCGCGATTACCTGGACAAGGAAGGGTTTCTCGAGATCGAAACCCCCATCATGATCAAGTCGACGCCCGAGGGTGCGCGGGATTACGTGGTGCCGAGCCGGGTGTGGCCGGGGAAGTTCTTCGCCCTGCCACAGAGCCCGCAGCAGCTGAAACAGCTGCTGATGGTGGCTGGTTTCGAGAAGTATTTCCAGATCGCACGCTGCATGCGGGACGAGGACCTGCGGGGGGACCGTCAGCCCGAGTTCACGCAACTCGACCTGGAGATGTCGTTCGTCCGAGCGCGAGGACGTCCTCGACGTGGTCGAGGGGCTGGTAACGGCACTCGTCCCCGCGGTGGTGCCGCACAAGCGCATCTTCACGCCGTTTCCCGAAGTTGAGCTACGCGGAGGCCATGGCCCGCTACGGCAGCGACAAGCCCGACCTGCGCTTCGGCATGGAGATCGCCGACCTGACCGCGACCTTTCGCACTTCCGGCTTCCGGGCGTTCTCCGACACGATTCAGTCGGGTGGTGTCGTGCGCGGCCTCGCCGTGCCCGGCGGCGCGGCGTACTCGAGGAAAGAACTCGATGTCCTGACCGAGATGGTGAAGGCCGCCGGAGGGCGCGGCCTGGCCACGATCGCGTGGGCGGAGGACGGGCTGAAGGGGAGCATCGCCAGGTTCGTGACGGCCGACGAAGCCGCGGCCGCAGCGGCGGCTCTGAAGGCGGGCCCGGGCGACCTGGCTTGCATCGTGGCCGACAAGCCCGCCGTCGTCGCCAAGGCTCTGGGCGCACTGCGCCTGGAGTTCCGGGACCGGCTGAAGCTGGCCCCGCCCGATCTGCTCGCCTTCGCGTGGGTCGTCGACTTCCCCATGTTCGAGTGGAGCGACGAGGAGCAGCGCTGGAGCTTTGCCCACCACCCGTTCACGATGCCCAAGGAGGAGCACCTCGACATGCTCGAGAGCGACCCGAGTTCGGTGCTGTGCAATGCCTACGATCTGGTGTGCAACGGTTACGAACTGTCCAGCGGCAGCATCCGGATCCACCGCCGCGACATCCAGGCGAAAATCTTCCGCAGCCTCGGGTACAGCGACGAGGAGGCCTACCGCCGCTTCGGGCACATGCTGGAGGCGTTTGAATACGGGGCGCCCGCCGCACGGCGGGATGGCGCCGGGCATCGACCGGTTGATCATGTTGCTCGCGGACGAGCCCAACATCCGCGAGGTGATCGCGTTCCCGAAAACCGCGAGCGCGAGCGACCTGATGTTTGACGCCCCCTCGGAGCTCGACCCGAAACATCTGAGGGAGCTCCACCTCAAGATCACGGAATAGCGCAAGAGACCGGAAAGGCGGACCGCGCGCCGCGTCGGCTTCCCCTCCGGACTGCCGCCCTTACCTCTTCCGCGGTTTTGTTGCCGGGGCGGGGGCGGGTTCCTCCGCTTTGGCTACGAGCTTCACCGAACCCATCTTCTCGAGCGCCCTCAGGTAGTCGAGCACGTCGGAGACCGGCACCGGCTCGAATTCGCCCGAAATGAAATCCCGGATTTCGAGCGCGGTCTTTTTCTGCCCGAGCAGGACGTTGAATTCGCCGCTCATGTGGGTCGGGATCTTCTTCAGCGCGGCTTCGGCTGCCGCCCGGTCCGGCGGCGCGAGGCGCTCCAGCGCCGCTTGGCTGCCGAACCGCCCGAACCCGCCCATACCGCCCAGTCCCGTTCTCTCCGCGACCAGGCGGGACGCGAGTTTCTCGTCGTCGGTCGGCGCGGGCTCCTCTGCGGCCACGCCCGCGCGCCTGGACTGAAACTCGTAATACGCCTTGATCTCGCCGTACAGCGCGGCGGCCCTCTGATCGATGAGGCCCGCGAGCGTTCCGAGCCTTTCCCCGGCATCCGCGCGATCCCTGAACAGGACGGCCGAAGAGCGCAGCGCGCTCTTTTCGACCTCGGCCTGATGGCGGACCGCGTTGCGCGCTTCACGGTATGGGACCGCGAGGCCGGACTCCCCGGCATCGGCCAGGTAGGCGAGACCCTTGCGCTCGGCTTCGCCCATCCGTTCCGTGCCGCGGGCGAGCACTTCGGCCGCCACCTTGGACGCGGCAGCGTCGTCGGCGGTGGCCAGGACCGTCATCGCGGCCGCCCCGACCACGGCGGCGCGTTTGAACTGGGTCGGATCGAGCTTGTCCGGCGTGTCCTGGGACGAGTGGTAGTACATGTCCGGCCAGGTGCTGAACATCGCGGCCGGAATCCCCTGGTTGATGTAGATCACGTGATCGCTCGCACCGTAGTGTTTCTCGATCAGGAAGTAGAACGGGTCCTGGCTTCCGTTCGGGGCGACCACCGGCAGGGTGAAGCCGTAACCGTTGTGCCGGTAGCGCAACCTCTCGCGGTTCAGATTCCCTATGAACTCCACGACGCTGGCGCACAGGTCGTTCAAGAAAGACGGCAACGTATCGGGCGTGCGATGCACCACCCAGGAGCTGAAACCCTGCCGGAGGCCGAGCCCTTCCATGTCGAAGTTGAGATCGGCGATGAGCTTGTTTCGGACGTCCTGGTGCTTGTTGAGCCAGGCCATCGTGCCGCTGATTTCGGGGAGCCAGAGGAAATGGATCGTGCGCCTCGGGGGCGGGAGCTTACGCTCGCGCACCAGCCGGATGAACGCGCGCCCCATCTCCAGGGTGGCGGCGCACCCGGAGTTGTCGTCGTTGGCGCCCTGCTTGGTATAGCCTTCGTAGAGGTGGCCCGAGACCATGATCTCCTGGTCCGACGTGCCGTCGCCGGGGATGGTGGCGTGCACGAGTTCCATCTCCCCGGGGAAGGTCTCGGCCTTGATGATCGAACGCAGCCTAATCTCTTCTCCCTGCCCAAGGCGACGGGCCAGGTCGCGACCCAGGCGCGGCGAAATCGACCAGCCGAACCCGGGGTTGCCGCCCTGCGGCCGCTGCGTCGAGATGCTCTGGGACAGAATCTGGTCCGGGTAGGAATCGGGCCGCATCGAGTTGTAGCTCAGGACCCCCGCAGCGCCCCTCTCGAACACGGCCTGGCGCTGCAGCGCCCCCGCCCCGGCCGAGCCGAGCACGATCTTCCCTGCCACGTCTTTGCCTGCGTAGTCCTCCGGGCGCGCGCCGATACCGACGTCGACCAACTGCGCCTCCGATTCGCCCGACGAGCTCCCCGGGCAGGCCGCGATCACGACGTCGTTGACGTCGTAGAGCTTGCGCAGTTCGGGTTCAGTCATCCAGAGTTCGGCCTGCGCGGCGTGCCACGTGGGCTGGGGGCTGGGGAACGATTCGACCTCGACGGTCTGAAAACCGTATTCGCGGGCAAGACGCTCCAGGATTTCGGTCTCCCGGAAGCGTCCCTGGTATTCGGCCGGCGTGCGCACCCGAGGGTACGGCACCATTTCGAGCACCGTGTGCAGGGGCCGCTCTCCCGAGACTTCATTGATGATGGCGCGCATCTGCGTCCAGTCGAGCAAGGTGCGGTCCTCCCGTTCCTGGGTGCGGCTTGGGGTCGGGGAAAGACAGAACAGCAGAAGGAGCAGGCAGGCGGAAAGACGTGCGAGCGGCATGCGACGGGCCCTCCGGTGAATGGACGGCGAACCGGTAGACCCGCTGGCCTGCACGGGATCCGTTTCGCAATCAGTCGTGAGGGGCGATTTTAGAGGGTTCAGCCCGCGTCTGTCGCGGAAAATATGAGCCGCCCCGCTCGGATCAGTCGGCGCACGGCCTCGATGTCGGGGGAGACCGGGCGGTCCCGCTCGAGCGGCGGGACGAACTCGCGCACGAGGGCGTAGGCTCGGCCCGTGCCGGCGCCGGGTTGCAGGGGCTTCCGGAATTCCAGCGCCTGGCAAGCGGCGAGGATCTCGGCGGCAAGCGCGATTTCCGCGTTGTCGACCACGTCGCGCAGCTTGAGGGCTGCGGTCATCCCCATGCTGACGTGGTCCTCCTTGTTGGCCGACGTCGGGACGCTGTCGACCGAGGCCGGGTGCGCCAGGATCTTGTTTTCCGAGACGAGGGCCGCGACGGTGACCTGGAGCATCATGTAGCCCGAAGACACGCCCGGTTCGCGGATGAGGAAGGCCGGCAGACCGGAGAGATCGGGGTTCACGAGGCGCTCGAGCCGGCGCTCGGAGATGCTTGCCAGGTCGGCGAGCACGAGTGCCGCGTAGTCGTAGGCGTAGCCCAGCGGCGCCCCGTGGAAATTGCCCCCGGAGAGGATCGCGTCGTCTTCCGGAAAGACGAGCGGGTTGTCGGTGGCGCTGTTCATCTCGCGCGCGAGCACGGTCAGCGCGTGGTCGAGCGCGTCGCGCACGGCGCCGTGCACCTGGGGGATGCAGCGCAGGGAGTACGCGTCCTGCAGGCGGCCGCAGTCCCTGTGGGACGCCACGATCTCGCTGCCGCGCAGCAGGGCGCGGAGGCGGGCGGCGGTCTTCCGTTGTCCGGGGTGCGGGCGGACGTCTTGGATGCGCGGGTCGGCTGCCGCCGGCGTGCCCAGCAGCGCGTCGAGCGACAAGGCTCCGGCCACGTCGGCGGTCTCGACCAGGCGGTGGGCCCGCTCGAGGGCCAGCCCGCCGGTGGCGAGCATGAACTGGGTGCCGTTCAGGAGCGAGAGCCCTTCCTTGGCCTCGAGCCGAAGCGGGGTCAATCCCGCCCGCCGCATCGCCTCGGCGCCCGGGAGCGGCTCGGATCGGTATGTGGCTTCCCCTTCCCCGATCAGGACCAGCGACATGTGCGCCGAGGGGGCGAGGTCGCCGCTGGCCCCGCACGAACCGCGCGACGGCACAACGGGATGAACGCCGCGGTTGAGCATGTCGAGCAGGAGTTCGATGATCTCCGTCCGTACCCCCGAGAAACCTTTGGCCAGGGAGTTGGCCCGCATCAGCAGGGCGGCACGGACCTCGTGCTCCGGCAGCGGTTCGCCGACACCGCAGGCGTGGCTCCGGAGCAGGTTGACCTGCAGTTCCCGCAGCTTGTCGTACGGGATCCGAACGTCGCTGAGCTTGCCGAAGCCCGTCGTGACCCCGTAGATCACGGTGTCGGCGTTCAAGGCCCGCTCGATGACCGCGCGACAGGCGCTCACTCGGGCCCGGGCATCGGAGGAAAGCCCGACCTCTTCACCCTCAAGCGCGATGCGGGTCACTACATCCAGCGACAGGGACTCACCATCGATCAGAATCAAGTCGGAGACCTCCCAGGCCCTGAAACAAGTGTGTCCAGGCTTCAGCCCGGACGCTGTCTGCGGTCGCCGTAGCGTGCGGCCGTCGCCACATAGATCAGATCAAAAGACGTCCGGCTGAAGCCGGGACCCACTTGTTTTGCGGGCGGGGCAAGCGGTTCAACCGTTGGATGGCCTCTCCGGCCCGGACGTCATTTGGAGTGCGGCGCCTCGGCGCCGAGTTGCGATGCAACCGGGCCGCGCCGGGCCGACGCGGCCCACTTCAGCCCGGACCCACCTATTTTTGAGGCCTACGGCCCCGGCACGGCCGTCAGCCGAACGTCGCCCGAGGCGGTCTTCAGTCGGATCGGCGCTCCCCCGTCTCCCACGGTCGCGCTGAGGGATCGGGCGTTCTTCTTCGCGGCGGCCGTCAACGGGACCGCCTCGCCGTCGACGAGCTGCTCGGGGTAGTCAATCGTTATGCCGCCGTCGCCCGTTTCCAGTTGCAGGGCGGCGGAGTAAGAGCGCGGAAGGAGCAGCGCGACCGACCCGCGACGCGTCACCGCGGTGCAACTATGCCCGGTCCAGTTCCGCCCGGTCATCCTGATATCGAGGTCACCCTGCTGGGTAATGACCGAGAAGTAGCCGCTGAGGGCGTTCGCTTCCACCGATCCTTCGCCCAGGGTCGCTTCGATCCAGCCCGTGACGTCGCTGACCGCGAGGTCCCCTCTGGCCATCCGGATATTGAGATCCGTCCTGAGCTTCGGGACCCGAACGGTGAAGTTGACCTCCATCTCGGCGTCGTCCTTCGGCGGGCCGAGGATCCGAATGGTTCCCAAAGTCTGGGTCCAGCGCACCTGGATGGGAAACCGGGCGGCCAGGTCGCGGGCCTCACCCTCCATCCGCCGGTAGATGACCCGTTCGTAGTCGACGACCACGGCAGCCCGGTCCCAGCCGATCACCTTGAGGTTTCCGGGCACCCCCGCCTCGATCTGCAGCTTCCCCCCGGGGTAGAAGTTGAACTGCTTCTGATTGCGCTCCACGAATGGCTCGGAAGGCCCCGCGGATTGCGTGGCGGCCTGCGGTTGCCCGCTGGCGAAGATCAAGGAGAGTATCAGCCCAGGAAGCATGGCGCAGAGCCCTCAGCGGGATTACCGGCGAATCGGACCACCGTGTATTTGTCGATGCCGTGGAACATGAGAACGCAAAACAGAAGGATGGCCCCCCACAGCCCGACACGGGCGGGGAAGGTGCGGCACCTGGCCATCACGGCCCGCAGCAGATGATACAGGATCCAGCATTCGAGCGCGAACGGGGGAAAGCCGAGGAAGCCGAGCACCGGCATTTCGAAGACTTTCCAGGAACCGAAAAACGGCACCGAGTAGACCCACTTGGACGCGGCCCAGAAGTTCCAGAATTCCCACATCAGGCCGCACAGGAAGCCGCCGATCAGCAGGCTCCACGCGCGTCGCCGCTGTCCGGAGGCGAGGCCAAGCGAAAGGCTCTCCACGCCGAGTTTCTCCAATAACGGATCGAGCAGGAAGATGGGCCCGATCCACACAGCGGGGAAGAAGAAGCGCGGCCAGATCAGCGGGGCCAGCGATAGGAACGCGCCGATCCACGCGAGCGCCGCCCGGGGCGCCGTGCGTGGTTGCGCGGCCAGCGGGGCGGCATCGGAGGCCGCCCCGTTTCCAGGTCCGAAGAACAAGCGGTCGACGAGGTCGCTGGTGACGAACACTCCCGGCAGCACGGTCGCGAATGCCAGGCCGTAGCCGGGCCAGCGCAGCCACGTCTCGGCCGGTACACCGGCGTAGCCCCAGTTTTTCAGGGCGAGATTGTATCCCTCGAAGAGCAGCCACACAAACACCGACAGCGGGAGCATCCCGGCGAGCTCGCGCCGCCGCCCCGTTAGAAGCGAAGTCCCCGTCAGGCTGAGGAGAAGGTTGTCCGCAAGCAGGATGTAGGACCACCAGGCGAAGCAATAAAACCAGGAGTAGAACGGCTCGATCCGCAGGTAGAGGAAGACCTCCGAGACAATCAGCAGCAGCAGCCCGGCCCACCCGTACGGTTTCATCTCGTTTCCCGGAGCGCGTTGTACTTCCGGCAGATTTCGATCACCTTATCGACCGGCAGCGCCTGCACCGTGTGGCCCGCGTAGCCTGAAACGGTCTTGCCTGCCACGAGGGAATTGTACACGGCCTCCTCGGTGGCTTCCTTGACCGCCTGGAAGAGCGGCGACACCGCCTCGTTGTGGAGCACCGGCGGGGTGAGCACCATCGCCGCCACGGCGGCGGGGATGCGGCAGCCGGGGTGGGACGAAAACGCGATGGCGTAATCGCCGCTGCCGTTGCTGCCGGACGATCCGGTCGCGGCCAGGCCCATGAGCGCCCGCGCGGCGAGTCGCTTGAGATTTCGGGCGTCCAGGGGCGCGTCGGTCGCCACCACGATCATGCACGAGCCGTCGGGAGAGTAGTGCAGGTCTCCCTTCAGGTAGTACCTCCCGAGTTCCTGGCCGACCGGTGAGCCGTTGACTTGGAGGATGCCGCCGTAATTTGTCTGGACCAGAACGCCGACAAGGTAGCCGCCGAGACCAGCGGGAAGCCGCCGCGAGGACGTGCCGATCCCCCCCTTGAAGCCGAAACACACGGTGCCCGTGCCCGCGCCGACGGAGCCCTCCTCGACGACCCCGGGCCGGGCGGAGCGCAGCGCCTCGAGCACGTGGGCCTTGGTAACGTGGCGGCCCCGGATGTCGTTGAGATAGCCGTCGTTGGTCTCTCCCACGACCGCATTGACCGAACGCACCTGTTCGTTCCCGGGTTCAGCGAGCGTGTACTCGACGATCCCGGCGATCCCCTCCGCGACGCTCAGCGTGTTGGTCAGGACAATCGGGGTCTCCAGATTGCCGAGTTCTTCGACCTGCGTTCCTCCGGCCAGCTTGCCGAAGCCGTTGCCGACGAACACGGCGGCCGGGACCTTCCGCTGAAAGAGGTTCCCCGGGGATGGGACCACGGCGGTTACCCCGGTCCGGACTCCCTCCCCCTCGACCACAGTCACCTGCCCCACTGCGACGCCGGCCACGTCGGTAATCGCATTGAGGGGGCCCGGTCGCAACACCCCTGGGGCTATGCCGAGATCGCGGGCGCGCTTCTGCCCAGGGGACTCAGGCGGGGACGCCAGCAGCACGAAGGCGAGTCCGACTCCTGCGGCGAGAGAAACAGGACACGTCAATGTCATTTGGCACCCCCGGTGAACGATACCAGTGTAGTGCGTCAAGAGGCTGATGGCATGCGGATTGTTGTGTGAGGAGTGGGCCGCGGCGGCTCGACGCGGCCCTGGAGGCCCGCATAGGGTCAGGGGCGGGTCGATCACGCCCACCCCGGACGAACTACAGGTGCGTGTCAGAGCCAGCTGATCCTGAAGCCACCCACGCCGGTCTCCACCCTGACCGAGACGCGGCGCGCGGCCTTGTCGTAGTTTTCGCTGTAGTAGTAATCGTCCCGGTGCGTGAAGCCGTCGAGGTGGAGCCCGCTCAGGAAGTGTTTTTCGGCTTCGACCCTGACTCCGACATCGCGGGGCATCCGCATCGTCACGCCGCCGACTCCGACCTGGACCGTGATCTCGGCGTCCTGCTTCCACTCGCCGCTGAAGTCGAGGTTGGCGCCACCGACGCCCCCTTCGAAATCGAGTTCGCGCAGGTTGAGGTTGGCCAACCCTACGGCGTCCATACTGCCGACCCCGTTCTTTATCCGCACGCGGTCGCAGGAGACGGCGTTGGGTTCGTAGGAGGAGATCCTGCAGCCGCCGACGCCGGACTCGAGCTCGAGCTCCGAGATCTTAAGCCCGGACAGAGCGAGCCGCGCGTCCCCGACGCCCGTGTTGACGTTGAGCTTGACGGGCAGGGTGCCGGTCAGGCCCAGCCGAAGCCTGTTCTGCTGGCGCTCGCTGCGGATCCCCAGCTTGTGCGTACTCTCCAAGGTGAACGACAGCCGCCCTTCCTCCCCGGGCTCGTAGTGCACCGAGGATTGGTAGCTCGACTTGTCGTACTCGACGTCCATCGAGTACAGCTGAGCCGCCCGGTCGGCGGAGATCTCCAGGGAGCCGATGTCGAACCGGATGTCCGCGCGCAGCGACTTCTCCGCGCCGACTGGCTGGCTCTGGGTCATCGACACCATCTCGGCGGGAACGCGATCCTCGATCCCGCAGCCGGCTCCCGCCAGCAGCGCGAAACCGATCAGGACGCAGAGGGTGTGGCGCATGGCGATCTCCCCTTCCTAGAGGGTGCTGGCTTTGTGTTTCGGCTCCGGCTCCCGGTCCCCGCCGTCATCGGGCTCACGGGTGCCGAGCCGGATGTTGTTGTACTCGGTTTCCAGCGAGATGCTGGTTCCCCCGCTCTTGACTTTGCCGTTCAGCCTGCCGTTGCCTCCGGGGTCGGCGACCGGGGCGAGCCCCTGGAAATCGGACTCGACGCGTCCGTTGCGGGCGCTGGCGTCGATCTGGAACGCCGCTTCCGCGGGAATGAACAACTCGATGGCGCCGTTCTTGTTCTTCACCGTGACTTCCCCCTTGCCCAGCCTGCCCGTCGACAGCCGGACGTCCCCGTACTCGTTGGTGACCTTGCACGGGCCGGAGAAGTCGTCGATCACGACGTCCTTGAGACTGGTCTGGATTTCGACAGGACCCCGCACGCCGTCGGCGCGGACCGAGGTGGCGCTGGAGATCAGCTTGAGGCGCCCCTGGATCTCTTCGAGGCTGTAGCGGTCCGAGTTCGACTGCACGTCGACGTTCCCCTTGATGTCCTTCAGGGTGACGCTCTGGTACCGGCTTTCGAGCTGCACGTCGGATGCGACGTCGCTGATCTGGATGCGCCGGTGGCTCGTCGTCGCCTTGAGCGTGCTGCCGAGTTCGGAAATCTCGAGCGCCGTGCCGCGCGCGTCGACGACGACGGCCTTGGTGACCTTGTTCATCGTCACGCTGCTCTCGGTGTTGGTCACCGTGACCTTCCCGTCGACGCCGCTGATCTCGACCGGCGAATACTCGTCGCGCACGGTGAGATCGCCCTTGAGCGTTTCCACGTAGACCCTGCCACGCGCGTCGACATTGACGTTGCCGGTCAGGTTGACGAGCCGGGTTTCCGAATAGCGGTTGCTGACGGTGAATTCGCCCGTGCAGTCACGGATGTCCACCGGGTGGTGGCTCGTCGCGGCCTCCAATTTCCCTTCGAGGCCGGAGGCGCGGATCTCGCCGAAGGAGTTGCGGATCTGCACCTGCGCCGATTTCGGGACGAGGACCTCGAGGTCGGTGTTGAAGCGGTAGTCTTTGGCGCTGAGGCTTTCGCGGTTGGTGGTGACGACGAAAACCTTCGTGGCGGATGGCTCGGCTTCCGCTTTGGCGGGAGCCGCCTCGGGCTGCACCGTCTGGCCCTCGGGACCGCCCTCGAGACGGATCTCGTCGGCGATCTGTTTCGCGCGCGACTCCTCGTCCTGGAAGACGATCTTGCGCAGCCGCACCCTCACCTCGCGTTCGCTCCCCGGGGAAACCGTGACTGCCCCGTAAGAGTTGTCGATTCGGATCGCGGCCTGCGCCGCGACGGGATAGGTGGCCTCCTGGCTGTAGGTGTGCGAGTTGCCGAACCACTGGCCGGGCCGCACCTCTGTTCCCCGGATGTGGATCGGCATTTCCCGGAAGATGCGGGTGAAGCCGCTGTCGTACATACGGGTGATCGCAGAACCGATGACCACCAGGATGAGGACGCCGACGACCTCACCGACCCGCAGCGACACCCCTTCAGACTGCCGGTAGTAGTCGATGACCTTGCCGAGACCGAACAGGATAAGAAGGATGGGCCAATAGCGCTGTGCCATGGACCAGAAGTCGGGGCCGATCCCGAAATTGCGCAGCAGGAACAAGACCCCGATCGTGGTCCAGAGCAGCCCACCCAGTAACGACGGGCGTCGATGGCGTGCGGGCATACGTCTACTCCTTCGCCGGGGAACCGGGGACGGGAGGTATTTCCCGCCACGTGAAGTAATCGTAGATTTTCCTGAGCCCGACCATGATCAGGATCACGGGCCAGTACCGGACGAAGATGCGCCAGGCTGACCAGGGGCCCCAGGCGTCGGCCAGGAAAAGCAGGCCGATCGCGATCAGGATGATGCCTGCGGTCAACGCGCCGCTGCGTGTCTGGGGTGCCATTTCCCTCCTCCTAGAATTGCTTGTTCTCCGTCAACGCCGGGCCGGACGGGGCCGCATCGTCGGTGCGGTCCTTGAGGGCGCGGTACACGAGATAGCCGCCCAGGAAGATGAACACCAGGGGCCACAGGCGATTGAGGAAGTGGTACGGAATGATGTTCTGGAGCAGGAAGACCGCGCCGAGCACCATCAGGAATATGCCCCAGGCAGCGATGTTGTGGTCCCTCCCCGGAGGTTGCGGGACGGCGGCGCCGGAGAGTTGCGCCCGACTGCGCGCCTCGGCGGTGCGGTAGGAGTCGAACATCGTGAAGACCAGGAACGCAAAGGCGCCGAAACCGAAGATGGCGTGGACGTCCCCAAGGACGATGAGCGCGGCGAACACCGCGAAGAAGGTGATGGCCTTGAGGTACTCGTTGTTGTAGACGGCCCCCATTCCGGGAATGAGCGAGCACAGCGCCGCGCGTTTCGGCGAGTCCGCCGGCATGCGCAGGTCTTTGACAGCCGCAGCCCATTCCGCGCCGCGTACCAGGCAGTCCTGGCAGTAGACCTTGCCCTTGATCTGGTGAGCGCACTCGACGCACAGAGGCTTGTTGCAGGTCGAGCAAAAGTCCTGGGATTCCGCCGCGGGATGGTATGAGCATTTCATGTCGTTTCTCCTCAGTGTTCTCCAGATCCGTGAGATCCGTTCCCAGCTTCAGGCCGGCAACAGCAGTAAACTGCTCTTATCGCTGGGGGCTTTCTCCTGCTGTTGCCGCGGCTCCCCCGACTTCTTTTTATTCCCCTCGACAGGAACGTCCAGCTGTTCGATCATGAAACCAAGCTTGTTGAAGACATTGCTCTTGATGAAGCCGAACTGTGCCTGCCACTCGTTCTTCTTGTCGTACGCCTTCAGACCCTCGCTGTAGATGCGCTGCACCCCCCGGTCCATTTGCCGCACCATCTCTCTGGGGGAGAGGACCGAAGCGACGACGGACATACGCGGCAGCAGCAGGTTGACCGCGAGCGCGAGGAACAGCAGGGACAGCACCGCCCCCACGGCGAAGCGCGGGGTCAGCATCGGGCCCACCAGGTACTGCCGGAGCAGCTCTCCCCACCGGCGGGTGCGCGGTTTGCCCGAGGTGCGCAGCAGTATCCTCTCGATCAGGGCGACATCGGGCTCCAGGGTGGGGAAGGCCTTGCAGGTCAGCACAATCGAACGCATCTCGTCCAGGAGGGCAGCACACTGGCTGCACTCGTGCAGGTGTTCCGCCACCCGTGCCATATCCGGTGCGGGGAGACTCCGCTCCAGGTACTCGCTCAGTTTTTCTTCAATCCTCGGACATTCCATGGTACCCCCTACACCTGCAAACCCAACTGGGCCCGGCGTTTGATCAGGAGCTTGGCAAGCTCAAGCCGCCCCCGGTTAATCCGGCTCTTCACCGTCCCCTCGGGGATGCTCAGCAACTCCGCGATCTCCTGGTAAGCCATCCCCTCCAGGTCGCGGAGCACAATCGCCTCCTTCAGTTCGGGTGAAAGCGCCTGCAGCCCGTCGCGCAGGAATCGCGAGGCTTCAGACTGCTCCGCGGCCCGGTGCGGATTCGGCACGTGGTCGTCGGGCAGGTTCAAGGTCTCCAGCTCCTCCGTCCCGCCGGACTGTTGAAAGCGGCGGGTCTGCCGGTAATGGTCGATGATCAGGTTGCGCCCGATCTTCAGGATCCAGCTCTGGAACGACCCGACATCCGAGCGGAAGCTCTTCAGATTTTGATAAACTCGAATGAAGATGTCCTGAGTCAAGTCTTCCGCCTCTTCTTTCCTGCTGGTATAGCGATAGCTGAGGTTGTAGACCCTGCGACCATACGAGTTCACGATACGCTCCCAGGCGGCGTCGTCTCCTTGCAGACAGCGCTCTACAAGTTTCTCGTCGCCTGAGAGCACTCTCTAACTCCTTGTCTCCAGCCCCGTTTCCCACTGCCAGAAACGGAAGGGGGCGGGCCGAAGTTCAATAAATCTGATTTCCTGCGGCGGCGGCCGTTTCCCGAATCCCGGCCCATGTGCTTGGACGCCGGCCGACTTCCCTGATTTTGCAACTGTTGCAGGTTTTCCGCAACAGTTACGGCTGCACCGCTCCCACGGGCGTCTCCCCCGCTTCCCAAATGAGGCCTTGACCTTTCCCGGGAATTCCTATTTAGTTCTCTAAGATCTTTGGAATCGCGGACTTGGGCGCTCCGTGGTCATCTGGGCGAACAACGGCAAGCGCCCTCCCGCCATTTCGTGCAGGATCGCGCAATGAAGTGCCCGTACTGTGGATACCTGAAAGACCGCGTGGTGGATTCCCGTGAGACCCGCGACGGCGACTCGATCCGCCGTCGTCGTCAATGCCTGAATTGCGCGCGCCGCTTCACCAGCTACGAGCGGATCGATGAAATCCCCTCCATGGTGATCAAGAAAGACGGGGGCCGGGAGAAGTTCGACCGGGGGAAGATCCTCAACGGGCTCCTGAAGGCATGCGAAAAGCGACCGGTAAGCCTGACCCAGCTCGAGAAGATCGTCGACACGGTCGAGGCCCGCGTCCAGGAGAGCCCCGAACATGAGCTCGAGACGGTGGCGATCGGTAAGATCCTGTTGTCCGAGTTGCGGCGGCTCGACAAGGTCGCCTATCTGCGTTTCGCGTCCGTCTACCTCGAGTTCGAAGATGTCGGGGAATTCATGACGGAGATCAACGAACTATTTGAAAAAAAGCAGTAGCCGAGCATCCCCCAGATTTCTAGCTGGCTTCTACCTATGTCCAGACCGAAAAAGAGATTTGTCCAGTCGCAGCGGGAACAGGTGCTCGATCTGCCGGGGGAGGCAGGGAAACTCCTGGCATTCGGCACATGGGTACCGAACGTCGACGTGTGCGAGACCCCCGACAACGTCTTCGCCCGCGTGGAGCTTCCGGGTGTCGATCCGTGCGACGTGTCCGTCGTGATTCAGAACGGCGTTTTGCGCATCGGCGGCGTCAAACGGGAGCCCGCCCTATCCGGGAACCTGGTCTGCTACTACTGTGTCGAGCGGCGATACGGCAAGTTCGAACGGGAAATCGCGCTGCGCTGCGTGGTGGACGTCAAGCGGGCCCGGGCCACGATGCGCGCCGGCATACTGACGGTGGAACTCCCCAGAATGGAGGAGCGGCGGGGCGCCGCGGTGCGCATCGAGGTTTTTGAAGCAGAGGATTGAAACTTTCTGCGGCCATTCCGAATCGAGTTCTATGGAAAGGTTTGGGTGCCCATGTCGGTTGCGGAATTGAAACGAAGCGAGCGCAAGACGGAAGAGGAGCCCCGGGAAGAGAAGGTGGAGATTCCCGAAACCTTGCCGGTGCTCCCGCTGCGGGATGTTGTTACATTCCCGTATATGATCATCCCGCTCCTGATCTCGCACGACAAAGCGATCAGCGCGGTCGATCACGCCCTGGCCCAGAACCGCATGATTTTTCTCGCCGCCCAGCGGGATCAGGAGATCGAAAACCCCACATCCAAGGACATGTACGACGTCGGGACCGTCGGCATGGTGATCCGTATGCTGAAGATGCCGGACCAGAAGGTCCGTGTCCTGGTGCAGGGGATTGCCCGCGCCCACGCCGAGCGCTGGGAGGAGTCCCGGCCGTACATGCAGGCCAACATCGAACTGCTCGAGGAAGTCGCCCCCGAGATGACGAGTCTTCAGGTCGAAGCCCTCATCCGCAACGTGAACGCGGCGTTGGAGAAGGCCGCCTCGCTGGGCAAGAACATCTCGCAGGAAATGATGGTCATCGCGGCCAGCCTCGAGGATCCCGGCAGGCTGGCCGATCTGACAGCCTCGAACGTCTCGCTCAAGGTGGACGAGGCTCAGGAAATACTGTCGATCCTCGATCCGTCCAGGAGGCTGCGACGCATCCACGAATTGCTGACCCGTGAAGTCGAATTGCTGACGGTGCAGCAGGAAATCAATTCCCAGGCCAAAGGCGAAATCGACAAGGGGCAGCGGGAGTACTACCTGAGGCAGCAGCTCAAGGCCATTCAGACGGAGCTCGGCGAGGGGAACGATTTCGCGGAGGACATCCAGCGTTACATCCGCAAGGCCGACGAGATCAAGATGCCGCGTGAGGCGCGCGAGGAGTTCGACCGGCAGGTGCGCCGGCTCGAGCGGATGCACCCCGACTCCTCGGAAACGGCGACGCTGCGCACCTACCTGGACTGGATGGTGTCGCTCCCCTGGACCGCCGAGACTAAGGACAACCTCGACCTGCGCAAGGCACGCAAGATTCTCAACGAGGATCATTATGGGCTCGAGAAGATCAAGGGTCGCATCCTCGAACACCTGGCGGTCCGGAAACTGAAACAGGACAGCAAGGGGCCAATCCTCTGTTTTGTGGGCCCGCCCGGGACCGGCAAGACTTCCCTCGGCAAGTCTATTGCCCGGGCGCTCGGACGACGTTTCGTGCGTGTCAGCCTCGGGGGTGTGCACGATGAGGCCGAAATCCGCGGGCACCGGCGCACCTATGTCGGGGCCATGCCGGGACGCGTCATCCAGGGGCTGCAGCAGGCTTCGTCGAACAACCCGGTGTTCATCCTCGACGAGGTCGACAAGATCGGCGCCGATTTCCGCGGCGACCCCTCGTCGGCGCTGCTCGAAGTGCTCGACCCCGAACAGAACAACACTTTCCGCGACAATTATCTGCAGGTCCCGTTCGACCTGTCGCGCGTCCTTTTCCTCACGACTGCGAACGTGCTCGACACGATTCAGCCGGCCTTCCGGGACCGGATGGAGGTGATTCGGCTGTCCGGCTACACGGAGGAGGAAAAAATCCAGATCGCGCGGCGGCATCTCATCCCCAAGCAGCTCGAGGCTCACGGCCTCAAAGAGGCCGACCTCACCATCCCGGATGAAGTCGTGCGGGCCATCATCCGCGGCTACACCAGCGAGGCCGGGTTGCGCAACCTGGAACGCGAGATCGCGGCGATCTGCCGAAGGGTGGCTATGCGTTTCGCAATGGGGAGACGGAGGCCGGTGGTCGTGAACAAGGCCCGTCTCTCGCAGCTGCTCGGGCCGGCGCGCAAGCTGCAGGAGGAGCAGCTCACCCGCGACCAGGTCGGCGTCGCCACCGGGCTTGCCTGGACCCCCGTCGGGGGCGAGATCCTGTTTGTCGAGGCGCAGGCCATGCAGGGCAAAGGAGCGCTCATCCTGACCGGCCAGATGGGTGACGTCATGAAGGAGTCGGCCCAGGCCGCGCTCAGCTATGCGCGGGCCCATGCCGGGCAGTATGGCATCAGCACGGATTTCTTCGGCTCGCACGACTTCCACATCCACATCCCCGAGGGGGCGATCCCGAAAGACGGCCCGTCGGCCGGGGTGACGCTCGCATCGGCGCTGATTTCCGCGTGCACGGGGCGCCCGATCCACCGGAGCATCGCGATGACCGGAGAAATCACGCTCCGCGGGGAGGTGCTGCCGGTCGGCGGCATCAAGGAAAAGGTCCTGGCGGCCCACCGCAACCAGTTGCGGACCGTGATGCTGCCTCGCCCCAACCAGAAGGACCTTCGCGAGATCCCCCGCGACCTGCGACGCGAGATGAAGGTAATACTGGTCGACAAGGTCAACGACGTCCTGAAGCGCGCCCTTGTGTGAGCGCGCGCCCGGTTGAAGAGGGTGCCGGTCAGCCGGACTGGGGACCACCCCAAAGCAACTTGTCACGGAAGATACGGAAAAAAGCCGTAGGACACGGAAGGCCTACCGAGTTCTCGGGGCCTTCATAGGCGAGCTTCTGACTGACCGCTGAGCTTCGAGGACGCAGCCGATTCGCGTCGAGCCGCCGCACTCCACATGGATAACGAAGACGACATCGTACGCTCGCTGGCCGCTCGGTTCCGCAAACGCTCCCCCGGCGTGCGCCTGGGTATCGGGGACGACGCCGCCGTCGTGCGGCTGAAGGGTTCGGCCGAGGACCTCGTCGTCACCACCGACATGCTCGTGGAGGATGTCGATTTCCGCCGCGCCTGGATGCGCCCCGGGCAGCTCGGCCACAAGTCGCTGGCGGTAAACTTGAGCGATCTCGCCGCAATGGGGGCACGGCCGCGGTTCTATCTGGTCGCGCTCGCGCTGCCGCGCGGTGTCGGGGACAGCTGGATTCGCGCGTTTTATGCGGGTATGAAGAGACTGGGGGACGCGACCGGGGCGGAGTTGCTCGGGGGTGACCTCTCCGGCTCTCCGTCGGGGCTCCAGATCACGATAACCGTCCTGGGCGCGACCCGTGGTCGCAGGTACCTGGCCCGCTCCGGCGGCCGGCCGGGCGAGCCGATCTTCGTGACCGGAACGCTGGGCAGGGCGGCCGCGGGGCTGAAGCTCCTACAGCAAGGCACCCTCAAGGGAAGAAGCAGGGCCGAACGCGAGGCGCTGGCCGCGCACCGCACTCCGTCACCGAGGTGCGATGCCGGCCAGTGGCTCGCGGCCAGCGGGCTGGTGTCGAGCATGATGGACCTCAGCGACGGGCTGTCGGCCGACCTGCCGAGGCTCTGCGCCGCCTCCGGCACCGGAGCGGTGGTCGAGGCGGGCAGTCTGCCGCTGTTTTCGCAATCGCGGCGCTGGGGGTGCGACCCGCTCGCGCTCGCGCTGCACGGCGGCGAGGACTTCGAACTGCTCTTCACGGTCCCGACCGCCAAGGTCGAACGTCTGCAGAAAACCTACCCGGCTGGGTTCCCCACGCCGACCGCCGTGGGCCGGCTGGTCGCCGGCCACAAGGTAGAGTGGATGACTCAGGCCGGCCGGAAACCCGAAACGCTCCCTAACCTGGGATTCGATCACTTCAGAATTCCGCCCGAGTCGTCGAACCCTTCCGGCCCAAGCCTCGTCTGAAATTCATCTGAGGAGCCGGTGCAGTTGCCGCCGATAAGGTGTTATCATGGATACTGCATTGCGCGGGTTCGCGGCGAGACTTAAGGCCGGGGACCGGCTTGACCTAAAATGTGATGTACCGAGTGGCGGAGAAGATTGCTTCACCCGTGAACGATTTTCCATCCTGTCTTCTTCCCTGATTCGCCCAATCCCAGGTGGTTTGAGGTCGAGACATCACGAGTTTGTCCCGGTGTCTTTTTTATGGCGCGTAACCGGATGCTGAGATTCCTGAGCCGTCTGCTTAACCTGAACGACACGCCCCAGCGCATCGCGTTGGCATTCGCCATCGGCGTGTTTCTCGCTTTCACGCCACTGCTCGGCCTGCACACCTTCCTCGGGCTCACCCTGGCTTTTCTTTTTGGCCTGAACCGGGTCGCCGTGTTGATCGGCCTGTTCGTGAACAACCCGTGGACCCTGCTGCCGATCTACGGCGCCGCCGTTTACGTTGGCGGCCTGCTGGTCGGCTTCCCGGCGGCATCAGCCCTGCCCGATTTCGGTTGGCAGCAGGTCTGGCACGCAAGTTTCTGGTTGCGGCTCGTCCGCGACTGGAGGGTCCTCAAACCCCTCGTTCTCGGCTCTGTGGTGCTTTCGCTTGCGGCCTCGGTGCTTTCGTATATGCTGGCCCTGGTTCTCATCCAGAAGAGGAAGGCCCGGAAAGCGCGACACGGCGCCTGAGATTCGCCCGTTCTTGCACAAACACCTGCCTGTCGGTAAGAATCGTCCTCGAGTGCTGTGGAGACTACCCATGAAGGTCCCGTTCCGTTTGACCGTCCTCGGGGTTGCCCTGATGTGCGCGGCGGTCCCCCCCGCCCCGGCGCAGTTGATCGTCGAGGACATCGTCAACGTGCGCTTTCAACCCGATGTCCGGGTGTTTGCGGTCATGGCCGCGCTGAACGCGGCCGGCTTCGACACCGACGCCGGTGCGAACGAGCTGGCCGAAAACCCCACGCGGCGACTCGTGCGCGAACACCTGGCCGCGATCCCGCAGGAACTGCGGGTTCGTCTGCGCGACTTCTATGCCGCCGCGGCGGGTGAGACGGAGCCCGTGCTCCGGCAAGGCCGGTTCATCTCCTATGCCCTTCTCCTGAACGGCCCGCCCTCGTTCAGGCTGCCGTTCAAGGCCGAAGAAGTCCCGGAGGAAGCGCGGGCCGCGATCGGATTCGAAAAGCTCGTCGCCGAACTCTGGCGCCAGGCGGGGCTGGCGACGGTGTGGAGCAAGGTGACGCCACAATACGTCGCCGAGATCGAATCCTACCGGCCGATCATCCGGGACATGATCGTCGGGGTCCTTCGCTATGCGCGCACCGAGGCGCGCATAGCGCTTGACCGGGAAGTCACCTTCATCCCGGATCTGCTCAACGCCTATGGCGTGGTCAACGGGCGCAACATCTCGAGCACCTATGTCGTCGTGGTCGGCCCGAGCCGTGCCCGCGAGGTGCCGCTGCGCTCCGTGCGGCACGAGTACCTTCATTTTCTCCTCGACCCGCTCGTCGCCAAATACTGGAGCCGCGTCCCGGACCCGGCCCCCTTTCTGGCGCGGGTGGGGGAGCTCCCCGCGGCCTGGCCGCGCTACCGCTCTGACTTCAACATGGTGCTGACCGAATCGCTGATTCGCGCGCTCGAACTGCGGCTCGCGGCGGATGCGGGCAACGAGGCGACAGCCCGGCTCGTGGAACTGTACGACCAGGGGCTGATTCTGGCGCCCAATTTCTACGAGGCGTTCGGCCGGTTCGAGACGCGCTCGGAACCCCTGAATGCCTGTTTCCCGGAGCTGATTGCCGGGTTGACCTGGGAACGTGAAGCGGGTCGGGCGGAGTCCGTGGCGCACCTGCGCGCGGAGGCCGCCGCGCGCAGCGCTCGCGCAACCCTCCCCGCGCCGGACGAAGATCCTGCCCGCAAGGAGATCCGCGCGCTCCTCGTCGAAGGGAACCGCCTGCTGCAGGCGCGCTCCTTCGAACGGGCGGCCGAAGTGCTCCAGAGGGCGCTCGGCCTCGATCCGGGCAATGCCGCCGTCCTGTTCGGACTCGGCCAGGCCTCCATGCAACTCCAGGATTTCGAACACGCCCTCGATTACTACAGCAAGGCTGCAGCCGCGGCCAGCCCGGGTGAAGCCTGGGTCGCCGCCTGGTCCTACGTGTACCGCGGCAACGTCTTCCGGTTCCTCGACGAGCCTGAAAAAGCGAAGGTGGAGTGGAATCGGGCCCTGCAGCTGGCAGGGGACCTGCGCGGCGCTGCCGACGCGGCCACCAAGGCGCTCGCTTCGAGATGACGCGCGAAGTTTCCCAAAACGCCGTGCCCCGGGATACAATGCTCCTGCACGGCGAGGTTCACATGACCGGAACGCCCGACGTCGATCCATCAGCCGGAGCGATTGCCGAACTGGAGTCTCTGCTCAGGTATGTGTTCCGGGGCCGCAACCTGCTGCTGACTGCTCTCACACACCGTTCCTATGTCAACGAACACGAGGGCGAGGGACTGCATCACAACGAATCGCTCGAATTCCTGGGCGACTCGGTTCTAGGATTCCTCGTCAGCTCCCGCATCTATGCCCGATTCCCCGGCCTCACCGAGGGCGGGTTGAGCAAGATCAAGGCTTACCTCGTCAGCGCGGCCAGTCTGGTCGGCCTGGCCGAGAAGATCCGGCTGGGTGACTACCTGCGGCTGAGCCACGGCGAGGAGAAGACCGGCGGGCGCCGGAAGAAGGCGATCCTGGCCGATGCTTACGAGGCGCTCATCGCGGCGATCTTCCTCGATGGCGGCATCGACGCCTGCGCCAGGGTGTTCGAAGCGCAGATGGCCGACACGCTCGAGCACCTGGACTTGAGCCAGTTCACGTACGGCGATTTCAAGTCCGCCCTGCAGGAGCAGCTGCACGAACTCGGCCGGTCGGAACCCGGCTACCGCGTCGTCGACGAGATCGGCCCGGACCACCGCAAGGTTTTTGTCGTGCAGGTTGTCGTCGACGGGCAAATGATCTCCGAGGGAACCGGCCGGACCAAGAAGGAAGCCCAGCAGGAGGCCGCGCGCGTAGCCCTCGACAGTCTCAGGAAATGAGACGCTGCAGGCCGCGACTCGAGGGCACGACTCATTTCAGCTCCGACAGGCGGCGCAGGGCTTCGGCGTTGCGGGGATCCCAGCGCAACACCTGCATATACTGCGCCTCGGCCCTCCGCGGCAGCTGCACTTTGACGTACAGCATGCCCAGCGCAAGCCGGACTTCGATGTTCATCGGGTCCAGCTCGATGGCCTTCAGCAGGTTCTGCTCCGCCTCCTTCCTGTGTTTTTTGAGTTGGGACTGGGCCACGCCGAGGAGAAGCCGGTATCTCGCCACGTCGGGCCTCAGGAAGACACACTCGCCCAACGTCGCCGCCGCCTTTTCGTAATCCTTGTCCAGGAGAGCGTCCTGGCCGACGCGGCACAGCGCGCGCGCAGTCTTGTCCTTGTCGAGATCTACGCCGGAGCGCGCCTGCAGCGCTACTTCCACCTGGCTGTCCTTCGTCCGTCTCTGCTCGTCGTATACAGCCCGGGATGCGGGTTCGCTCAGGGTCCTGTAGGCTGCGGTGACGTACGTAAACACCCTCTCCGCGGCTTGGCGCAACGCCGGGCTGAAGCGGTCGGACTGAAACAAGTCCGGGTGGTATTGCTTCGCGAGCCCGTGGTAGGCGGTCTTTATGTCCTCGTCGGCGGCGTCGGTGGCGACCGAGAGAATCTCGTAGTGGTTGGCCACCTCAAAACGACGCTCGAGCTCCTCGAGTTTCTGCGCGGCCTCGCACGCCTCGTTCTCCCGCACCACCTCCCGGTCGACGCGCGCACCCTCGGCCTCGATATTCAGGAACCCGAGCAGGACCAGCCTCATCAGGATCTCGCAGGGCGGAGGCTCCCCCTCAGGCAGCAACTGAAGAAATTCCCCAACCCGGATCGGGCGCTGCGCGAGCGAGCATCCGTAGGCCTCGGCGGGCTCCAGCGGCAGCTCGGACAACAGCAGCCTGCTCCCCTCCACCAGCGAAACCACTCCCGACGCGGGCGGGGTCGCGCGCCGCCGCGCAGCTGCGCTCCGGACCGCCAAGGCGAGCAGGGCCGGTACGGGCATTTCCAAGTCGAAGTCGCGCCGGATGAGGTCCTCGCAGCCGAAATACCGGACCGTGACCTCCTCCCGCTCGAACGCCGATGCGACGACCGCGACCGCCTGATGTCGTGCGGCCTGGCGCAAGGCTTCCGGGCTGACCTCACCACCGGCGAGTATCGCTTCGTCCGCGCTCCTGCCGGACTTCATCCGGTCCGCGATGATCGGGACTGCCGCCCTCGGCAGCAGGTTCGATTTCACCAGAAGATGCACGAGGTGCTCTTCCGGCTGGTTGCTTTCGACGAAGGCCACGTGCCCGGAGCGCAGGACCAGCTGCTTCTTCACTTTTCCCCACTCCGTCCGGACGATCCCGCCCCCGGCGGTCTCGTGGAGTTGCAGGAGGGTGTGGTTCAGCTTGACAATGCCGTTCGTGGACACATTTTTCCCCACCCGGACATATCGGCCGTGAAGAGCCCGAACTGAAAGGAAGTCACATCAGTGCCCAGGCTGCATAAAGAACCAGTAGCCGATCAGCACAATCGTGTCATAAGCGGCGTGTGAGACGATGGGGGCGACCAAGCTCCGCCGGACGAGGTAGAGGATCCCGAAAAAGAGGCCCAACACCCCCGCGATCACAACCCCCTGCACGCCCTGCAGATAGTGCCCGGCGGCGAAGGCCGCGCTCCAGAGCGCAAGCCCCAGCCAAGCGCCGCCGAGGTGCTGTCGGAACCGGGTGAGAATGAAGGCGCGCTGCAGCTCTTCCTTGATGCCTCCGGCCGCGATGCCGGACAGCAGGAAAAGTGCCAGGTCCCGCGGCGTTCGTATCAGGTCGATGAGAGGGTTGCGGTCGATGTAAAACCCCGGCAAGAACCGACGGAACAGCTCCGACACGAGCGCGTTGGTCAGGAAGAAGGCTGGAAGAATGGCGAGCCCGATGAGGGCGTTTGCCCCCCAACGCCTCCCGTTGAGACCCAGGTCAGAGAATCCTTCGCCGTGCGCCTTGAGCAGCGCGAGCAGGAAGACCATCGTGATGGAGGCTTCGAGCAGGATGAAGGCCGCGATCAGCCGGGCGTCGTGCTGCAGCGCCGGCCCCCCCTTCCGGAGGGAGAAGGGCAGCGCGGCGAAAAAACTCGAAACCACGCCGGAAACCAGCAGTATCTCGAGGAGCGCCTGGGCCCGGTCGAGCCAGCTGCTGCGCGGAGCGACTTCGACCGGAGGCGATTCATCCATCGCTAGACCCTATCAGCAGCCCCCATGGCCAGTCAAGTAACGGCGCCGCGCCGAATTGCGGGATGCGACAGCCGCCGCACTTCCGCATCAACCGTTGGACAGCCCTTTCTGCCCCGGGCAGGCGGTATTCGGGACTCGATTGCGGCTGTTTTCCCGTATAATACGGGATGTAATGTGTTTGAACCCTCCGCCGACGGGGCGCGTCTACTCTTGTGATCGAGGAGATTTCTACCTGGAATCCGGAGTTTGAGATGACAAACGCAGGCCCTTGGGGGCTCATATTTCTTCTGGTGATGCTGGCCGTTCCCGCCCCGGCGGGAGCGCAGGGCAGTGCCGATATGACGCTGCCCGAGGGAACCCGCATCGTGCTCCAGCTCAACGATTATCTGAGCACGAAGCTCAGCACGGAAGGCGACCGTTTCACCGCCACCGTCATCGTTCCGGTCTACCAGGGCGATCACCTCGTCGTTCCCAAGGGAAGTACAATCAGCGGAAGTATTTCGCGCATAGTGCGCCCGGGCCGTTTCAAGGGTAAGGCGGTGATGAACCTGCTCTTCCAGAGCGTTCGGATTCCGGGTAAAGGACAGTACCCGATCGTCGCCTCGCTGGCGAGTGTAGAGGCCGAAGGGCACACCGGCGTGCGTGCCGAAAGTACGGTCGAGGGGGACGGGTCGCTGGGTCGGGACGCGGGACGGGTATTGAGGCCGGGGTTGGCCGGTGCCGGCATCGGCGGGCTCGCGGGCGGCGGCAAAGGAGCCGCCATCGGCAGCGGCGTCGGCGCCGCGGTCGGGCTGGCTACCGTATTCGCCACGCGCGGCAAGGAACTCGAGGTGCGCCGCGGTTCCACCATGGAAATCGCCCTGGACCGCCCGTTGAGCGTGGCTCCGGACATCGAGAACAGCGTAGGCCGGACCCGCTGATCCTGATCATCCTTCCTTCTGTATCCGTTCCATGCCGTCCATATACGGACGCAGTGCCTCGGGAATCACGACGCTGCCGTCGCCCTGCTGGCAGTTCTCGAGGACGGCCACCCATGTGCGGCCGATGGCGAGGCCGGAACCGTTCAACGTGTGAACAAATCCCCGCTTCCCTTCTCCCCGATAACGGATGTTGGCCCTGCGGGCCTGGAAGGCCTCGAAGTTGCTGCAGGAGGAGATCTCCCGGAACCGGTTCTGGCTGGGAAGCCAGACCTCGATGTCATAGGTCTTCGCGCTCGAAAAGCCCATGTCTGCGGTGCACAGCACGACCACCCGGTAGTGCAGTCCCAGACGCTGCAGGATGTCTTCCGCGTCTCGGGTCAGCGCCTCCAGCTCGTCGTAGGACGTGGCTGGGTCGGTGAACTTCACCAGCTCCACCTTGTTGAACTGGTGCTGTCGGATCAGGCCGCGGGTGTCCTTCCCGTACGAGCCTGCCTCGCTGCGGAAACAGGGGGTGTAGGCGACAAACTTCCGCGGTAGCGATGCTGCTTCGAGCACCTCTCCCTGGTAGATGTTCGTTACGGGAACTTCCGCCGTGGGAATGAGATAGTAGTCGGTACCCTCGATTTTGAAGAGGTCCTCCGCGAACTTGGGCAGGTTGCCGGTGCCGAACAGGCTGGTGCTGTTGGCCATGAACGGGGGAAGGACCTCTTTATACCCGTGGGCCCGCGTGTGGACGTCGAGCATGAAATTGATCAGGGCGCGTTCCATGCGGGCCCCGGCCCCTGCGAGCAGCGAAAAACGGGCGCCCGTGATTTTTGCCGCGCGGTCCATGTCCAGTATCCCGAGCGTGGTCCCCAGGTCGACGTGATCGAGGGGGGCGAAATCAAAGTGCGGTGGTTCTCCCCAGCGCCGCACTTCGAGGTTGGCTGTCTCGTCAGCGCCGACCGGGACCGATGCGTGCGGCAGGTTGGGTATGCCGTGCAGCAAGGCGTTGAGCCGCTCCTCGGCCTGATGCATCCCCTCCTCGGCGGCCTTGATCTCGGACGAGACTTCCTTCACCTGCGCCTGCTCGGCGGCGGTGTCGCGGCCCTCCCTCCTGAACCGCCCTATCTGCTCGGATGACTGGTTTCGACGCCGGCGCAGCTCCTCTACCTTCTGGTTGAGCCTCTTCCACTCGCCGTCGAGCGTGACCAGCTCTTCAACCGCGTAGTTGCCGCCGCGGGCGGAGAGGCGCTCCCGCACAAGGTCCAGGTTTTCTCTGACGAAGTTCTTGTCGAGCATGGCGATTCCGTTCCGTTGTTTCCGCGTTTGACGACGACTGCGCGCGATCGTTCCATCGTAAAGGGTAATTCGACATTGTCAAGCGGCGCACTTCGTTCAGGCAGGCGCGCTCGACCACACGAATCCCGCGACGGTGCCGTCGGGTCGTCTCACAACGCCGGGCTGCGTCGGGCCGCCGCGGCCCCGTCATCTTGTCCATTGACTTTCGCGGACTCCGTTGTTTCAATCCCATGCGGGGATTTCGGTTGCAGACAGTTCACGTCGAATGCCAGAAGGTGAGGGGAATGGCTCGAATTCAGATGGCGGTGTTTCCCGCAGCAGGCCTTGGTACCAGGTTCTTGCCGGCGACGAAGGCCCAACCCAAGGAGATGCTCCCGCTCGTCGACAAGCCGATCATCCAGTACGCGGTCGAAGAGGCCGTCATGTCCGGGCTGGAAAACCTCGTCATCATCACCGGGAGGGGCAAGAACGCCATCGAAGACCACTTCGACGTGTCGTTCGAGCTCGAGAAGATACTGGAGGAACGCGGCAAGTCGGAGCTGTTGAGTCTCGTGCGCGCCGTGTCGGACATGGTGCACGTGGCCTATGTCCGTCAGAAAGAGGCACTCGGGCTTGGCCACGCGATCCTGGTGGCGCGGGACCTCGTGCGCGACGAACCCTTTGCCGTCCTTCTGGGCGACGACGTCGTCGAGGCGGAAGTGCCGTGCATCCGACAGATGATCGACGTTTACGAGAAATATCACACCAGCGTCGTCGCCATCATGGAGGTTCCACCCGAAGAGGTGAAACGCTACGGCGTAATCCGGGCAAAACCACTCCCGGGCGGCGAAGAAGGGAGGCTTTTCGAAATCGAGGACATGGTGGAGAAGCCGGCCGTCGGGTCGGCCCCCTCGAACCTGGCGATCATCGGCCGCTACATCCTCACGCCCGGTGTTTTCGAGGCTCTCTCGGCCACGAATCGCGGGAGCGGCGGGGAGATTCAGCTGACGGACGGGCTTCGGCGACTGCTGGAGAAGGAGCGCATACTCGCCTACCGGTTTCGGGGCAAGCGGCACGACGCCGGAGAAAAGCTCGGGTTCCTCCAGGCGACCGTCGAGTTTGCGCTGAAGAACGAAGAGCTGGGCCCAGCGTTTCGCAACTATCTGAAATCGCTCAACCTCAACGACGCTCCCAAGGAGTGAGACGATGCGCATACTGGTGATCGGGTCAGGCGGCCGGGAACACGCACTGGTATGGAAGCTGAAACAGAGCGGCATAGCCACGGCGCTGTTCTGCGCCCCGGGCAACGGGGGGATCGCGCGGCATGCCCGGTGCCTGGCGGCGCTGCCGCACGACTCGGCCGCGGTCCTGTCGCTCGTCCGCGAGCACAGGATCGACATGGTCGTCGTGGGTCCGGAGGTTCCTCTGGCCGGCGGTCTCGTGGACAGGCTGGCAGAGGCTGGCGTGCCCGCGCTCGGCCCGAGCGCCCAGGCGGCGCGGCTGGAGTCGAGCAAGGTATTCGCCAAGGAGTTCATGGCTCGGCACCGGATCCCGACCGCCGGTTTCAGCGTCCACGACACCGCCGAGTCGGCCCACGCGCGGCTGGAGTCCGCGGAAACGAGATATCCCGTCGTGGTCAAAGCCGACGGCCTGGCCGCCGGGAAAGGCGTCGTGGTGGCGCGCGACCGGGAGGAGGCGCGTGACGCCGTGCGACGCATGCTCGTGGAGCGCGAGTTCGGTCCCGCCGGCGACCGAGTCATCCTCGAGGATTTTCTCGCAGGCACCGAGGCCTCCTACATCGTCTTCACCGACGGCGACACGGTCATCCCGGCCGTGGCGGCCCGGGATCACAAGGCTGCGTTCGACGGGGACACCGGCCCGAACACGGGGGGCATGGGCGCTTACTCCTGCGATACGATCCTCGCCCCCGGCCTCGAACAGACCATCCTGGAAACCGTCGTCCGGCCCACGATCGACGGCATGCGCGCAGAGGGAGCGCCTTTCCGGGGGATGCTCTACACCGGGCTGATGCTCACCGGTTCGGGTCCCAGCGTCCTGGAATTCAACGTGCGAATGGGCGACCCGGAAGGGCAGGTCATCCTGCCGCGGCTCGAGAGCGATTTCGCCCTGCTGTGCCAGGCCGTGTGCGGCCGCACCCTGAAGGATTACTCCGCAAAATGGCGCAGCGATGCGGCGATCTGCGTGGTGCTCGCATCCGGAGGCTACCCCGGCTCCTACTCCAAGGGGAAGGCGATCTCGGGGCTGTCGTTGGCCGAAGAGGATCCCCGGATTACCGTGTTTCACGCCGGCACGCGCCGGGAAGGGGAGCGGATCCTGACCGACGGTGGTCGGGTCTTGGGCGTGACCGCCCACGCCCCCGATATTTCCGAGGCGATCATCGCGGCCTACGAGGCCGTGAACAAGATAGCGTTCGAAGGGATGCATTACCGCCGTGACATCGGCGCCAGGGCGGTACCCCAGGGTGGGACCCGTGCCTGATGTCGACTTCTACGATGCAGTGAACATGCGAGGGAAATACACGTGCTCAAACCAAAAGTGGCCGTCGTGCTCGGGAGTGAATCCGACCTCCCCGTCATCCACGACATGCTGCAGGCTCTGAAGGATTTCGATGTGCCCCACGAGGTCACCGTGTCGAGCGCCCACCGCTCCCCCGAGCGGACCTACCGCTACGCCGCGACTCTGGAGGAACGTGGGGTGCAGGTCATCATCGCGTGCGCGGGCGCGGCCGCCCACCTGGCCGGCGTGCTGGCCGCCCACACGATCCTGCCCGTCATCGGAGTCCCCATCGACTCGTCCCCCCTGCACGGTTTCGACGCGCTCCTCTCCACGTCGATGATGCCGGCCGGCGTCCCCGTCGCGACCATGGGGATCGGCAAGGCCGGCGCCACCAACGCCGCCATCCTGGCCGTCCAGATCCTTGCCCGCAGCGACGCCGACCTCGCGCAGAAGATCAGGGAATACAAAAAAAAGCTCGCCGAACGCGTCGAGGAACGCGACCGCGAGCTGAAGAAGAAACGCGAGGCCTGACGCCCGGACGACGGATCACGCCCCCGCCCGGTCCTGTGAAGTGACGCATGAACAGTAACACCAAGTTTTTCATCCAGACCTTCGGGTGTCGCTGCAACCAGGCCGACAGTTCGGGTATCCGCTACTCGCTTTGCGGCAAATCGCTCGAGGAAACGTACACGCCGGCCGAGGCGGACCTGCTCGTGGTCAACACCTGCACGGTCACCCGGCGGACGGACCAGCAGGTGCGGCAGGCGCTCCGCAAGCTGCACCGCGAAAACCCGGAGGCGCGCCTGGTCGTGACCGGTTGCTACGCCGAAAGGGATCCGGGGACCCTGGCCGCCATCCCCGGGGTGGCCCTGGTCGTCGGCAACGCAGACCGCGACCGGCTGGCGGAGGCCGCGTCGCACGGGACGATCCCGGACAAGGTGATGCATGGGGCGTTCGACGCTGCCCGTGATTTCCTCATCCCCAGTATGTCGTCGACAGGGGGCAAGACGCGTCCGTTCATAAAGCTACAGGACGGGTGCGACGCCCGCTGCTCCTATTGCATCGTCCCCTCGGTGCGTGGCCCGGGACGCAGCGCACACCCGGATAGCGTCCTGGCCGAGGTCCGTGCCCTGGTCGGGAAGGGATACCAGGAAATCGTCCTGACCGGGATGCACCTGGGCACCTACGGCAGGAAGCTGAGCGAGGCCGTGACGCTGCTCGACCTCCTGATGTGTCTCGTCGAAGTGCCCGGGCTGGGCCGGCTGCGGCTCAGCAGCATCGAGCCCATGCACTTCGACCGGGGGATCGTCCGTCTGGCGGTCGAACACCCGCTGGTCGCAAGGCATTTCCACGTCCCGCTGCAGAGCGGAAGCGACCGCATCCTGCGCCGCATGCGGAGGCCCTACACCGCCGCGCGTTTCCGCAGCCTGATCGAGCATATCCGGGACCGCATCCCGGCGGCCGCGCTGGGCACCGACGTGCTGGTCGGGTTCCCTGGCGAAACCGAGGACGATTTCGAGCAGACCTGCGCGGTCGTCCGCGACTCCCCCCTGACCTATCTGCACGTCTTCCCGTTCTCGGCACGCGCGGGAACCGTCGCGTTCAACCTCCCCGACCAGGTGCCGGCCCCGGTTGTGCAGGAGCGCGCCCGGACGCTGCGCGAACTCTCCCTCGACAAGAACCTGGCGTTCCGACGCGGCTTCCTCGGCCGGGTACTACCCGCGCTCACCCTCGCGCGCGAGGAGGAGCTCGGCGAATGCGTGGTCCTGACCGACAATTACATACACGCGCGCGTCCGTGCGCACGAACGGCTCCCCAACAGCCTTGTTGAGGTCAGGATCGACGAGGCGCGCCGCGACGGCACCCGCGCGTCGCTCCTCTGACCGGCACCCGCCGTGCCGCCTCGAAATGCAACCGCGGAATTTGGAGTGCGGCGCCTTGGCGCCATGCCGGATGGCGGTGTTGCAGGATCGAAGCGCTGCGGCGCCGCAACCAAAGCGGCGTCCAGCCAGTCCAGCCGCCGCACTCCAGAGGACGCCATCCCCCGAGCCGCGATTCACGTTTCCAGGATCACGACCGCGACGGCCGAATCCTCCCCGTGCGACAGGCTCACGTGCGCGGTGCGCACCTGGAGCGACGCGGCGCGGTTGCTGGCCTCGCCCGCGAGCGAGAGCGACGGGACTCCTTCCGGGCTGCGCCGCACCTCGACGTCGTGCCATGTCACACCCTTGGCCCACCCGGTGCCCAGCGCCTTGAAGAGCGCCTCCTTCGCGGCGAAGCGCGCCGCATAGTGCGGCGCGGGATCGCGGTGGGCCCGGCAGTACTCCTGCTCGTCCGCCGTGAAGACGCGCCGAAGGAAGCGGTCTCCCTGCCGGTCGAGTACCGACCGGATCCTGCGGATTTCCACGATGTCTATCCCTGTCCCGACGATCATCTCCGGCTCCGGCGCATTGACATGACGGGCAGGCACGTCCCACTATCTGAAGATGAGCGACCGCGGGTTCGTCCGCCGGGAGGTGGACGGCATCCCCTTTTACGTGTGCCGCGCCCTGGAGAGTGTGACGGGACTGCGCCACTGTTTTACCACGCGCTCCGGCGGGGTCAGCGCCCTGCCGGTGGGCGCGCTCAACCTCAGCTACGTCGGCTGGGACTCGGCTGCCGCGGTCGACGAAAACCGGCACCGCCTCATGTCGGCGTTGAGGCTCCGGTCGATGCCCCTGGCCACCTTGTCCCAAGTCCATTCGGATCAGGTCCATATCATAGAGGAAATGCCTGACCAAGGGAAAGACCGGCCCAGGGCGGACGCCGTCGCGACATGGTTGTACGGGATCGCCCTGGCGGTTCAGGTCGCGGACTGCTTCCCGCTCCTCATTGCGCATCGGGCTGGCGCGGCCATCGCCGCCGTGCACGCCGGGTGGCGCGGTTCGGTCGAACGGATCGCCGCAAAGACGGTCGCGGTGCTGGAGTCGCACTGCGGGGCAAAGCCCGCGGAATTACTGGCGGCAATCGGGCCGGGCATCCGGGGCTGCTGCTTCGAGGTGGGCCCCGAGGTCTCGGCCCGGTTCGAGGAACAGTACCCCGGCGCGCCGCTGCAGAGGCCGAACCCCGCGAACCCGTCCCGCGCGCTTCTCGACCTGCCCGCGGCTCTCCGGCTTCAGCTGGCCGAGGCCGGTGTCCGGACGGCTCACATCTTCGACGCGGGCCTCTGCACAAAGTGCAACGGCGGCGAGTTCTTCTCGCACCGCGGCGAGGGACCGCACTGCGGCCGCCTCATGGCGGTCATCGCCAGACAGGGGCAAGCCTAGTCCCGCCTGCGGGGAGATCTGGGAGGCGGCTGCGCCGGCGTCGCCCCGCGGCTGTTCGCGGCCGGCGAGCATGCCGCACGCCGCCGAAACATCGTCCCCGCGCGGCCGGCGGATGTAGGCGGTGATGTGGTGCTCGAGCAGGATTTTCTGAAACGCCAGGATGCGCTCCTCGCCCGGCGTTTTCAGCGGGACCCACGGATCGGCGTTCAGCGGGATGAGGTTCACCTTCTGCTTCATCCCGCGGAGCAGCCGCACGAGCCGGAGCGCGTCCGCGTCGCTGTCGTTCATCCCCGCGATCAGGACGTACTCGAATGTGATGCGACGCCTGCGCTCGAGCGGGAAGTCCCGGCAGGCCTGCATCAGGGTCGCGATGTTCCACTTGCGGTTGATCGGGATCAGGATGTCGCGGACTTCGTCGGTGGTGGCGTTCAGCGAAACGGCCAGGTTCGGGATCACCGTTTCCGCCGCGAGGCGCTGCAGCCCGGGGACCACCCCGGAGGTCGACAGCGTGATGCGGCGCGGCGAGAGGGACATACCCTCTTTGTCCGCCATGAGGCGGATGGCGCGCATCACGTTTTCGTAGTTGTGCATCGGCTCGCCCATCCCCATGATCACGACGTTCAGGCGCTTGGGCAGGGTGCCCCGGTCGGCTTGCAGGGCCAGCACCTGCCCGACGATCTCGCCCGCCGACAGGTTGCGGCGCATCGGAAGTTTCCCGGTGACGCAGAACAGGCACTCGACCGCGCAGCCCACCTGGGTCGAAATGCAGAAGGTGTCGCGGCGCTCCTCCGGGATGAAGACCGATTCGATCTTCTGACCCGGGGAGACGTCGAACAGGTAACGGCGAGTCCCATCCGCCGAAACGAAGACGCGCTCGACCGTGGGGTAGGCGATCGAGTACGCCGTCGGCCAGCTTCAGCCGCAAGCCCTTCCCCAGGTCCGTAAAGGCGTTCCACGAGGCGAGCCCGCGACGGTAGATACCGGCATAGATCTGCCGCGCGCGGTATGCGGGTTCGCCCAGTCCGGCCGCGACGGCGACGATGTCGTCCAGGGTCGCGCCGACCAGGTTGGTTTTGGCGTCGGTCATAGGTCGAAAAGGGCGCCACTGGCGCCCATGAGCGACAGCATAACATTTCCCCGCGCCGCGCGCAGGTTGCGGGTCACCGCCGCCTGTGGTAGTAATACCACTGAATACGGTCGCGGAGCTCTGGGGCCCGGATGGACGTCCAGAAACACGAGATGAAGAATGGCCTTGTGGTGGCCACCGAGGCCATGCCGCATCTCCGCTCGGTGTCGATCGGGGTATGGATCAAAGGCGGTTCCCGCTTCGAGGCCCCCGAGGTCTGGGGCATTTCCCACTTCATCGAGCACTTGCTGTTCAAGGGCACGTCGAGGCGCTCGGCCGCGGAAATCGCGGAGGCGATCGATTCCGTCGGCGGGCAGCTCAACGCGTTCACCGACAAGGAGTATGTCGGTTTTTACGCCAAGGTCCTCGACCGGCACCTCCCGCTCGCCTTCGAGCTCCTGTCGGACATCGTGCGGAATCCCGACCTTCCCTGCGCACGAGATGAGGCGCGAGCGCAACGTGATCTTCGAAGAAATCAACATGATCGAGGACTCGCCCCAGGAATTGATCCAGGACATTTTCATGGAGAGCTTCTGGAAGGGGCACCCGCTCGGCCGCGCCGTGTCGGGCACGAAGGAGTCGGTGGCGGCCATCTCCCGCACCCAGGTCACCCGCTACTTCAGGAACAATTACACCGCGCGCAACACGATCGTGTCGGTCGCCGGGAACCTCAGGCATCGGGAGGTGTGCGCCCTCGCGCGCCGGTATTTTTCAGACCTGGCGACGGGTGCTCCGATCGATCCGGGCCCCCCGCCGTCGGGAGGGCCGACGCGGCTCCTGCGCCGCAAGCGCAACCTCGAGCAGACACATCTTTGCCTGGGGACGCCCTCCCCGCCGATCGTCTCCAAGGAGCGCTACGCGGCCCAGGTGCTGTGCAGCGTGCTGGGCGGCGGCATGAGTTCCCGGCTGTTCCAGAAGATCCGCGAAAAACGCGGGCTCGTCTATTCCATCTACTCCAGCCTGAACCTCTACCGCGACGCCGGCACCCTGCTCGTCTACGCGGGCATGGCGCCCGGCGCGGCGCGCGCGGTCGTCGACCTCACCATGAAGGAACTGCGCGAGCTGCGCAGGACGCTCGTGCCGCACGACGAGCTGAAACGCGCCAAAGAGAGCATCAAGGGATCTGTCGTCCTGAGCCTCGAAAGCTCGAGCAGCCGGATGACCCACCTGGCGCACGAACTGCTGTATTTCGGGACGTTCCACAATATGCAGGAAATCCTGGACGGCTTCGACGCCGTGCGGGCGAGAGATCTTCGCAGGCTGGCCAACGAAATGTTCGACTCGTCGTGCCTCACCCTGACTGCGCTGGGCAGCGAGGACAGCCGGGAACTCGAGTCGGTGACGCTGAGAGTCTGAAGACCATGGGACTCGGGTTCACGTTGCTGGGAAGCGGAAGTTCGGGGAATGCGACGCTGATAAGCGACGGGGAAAACCGCGTCCTGCTCGACATCGGACTGAGCGGCCGCGAGACGGTCCGCCGGCTGCGCGAGTGCGGCATCGAACCGGAGCAGATCGCGGCCATCGTGCTCTCGCACGAGCACGGGGACCACAGCCGCGGCGTGTCGCCGTTCGCGCGGGACCTGGACATCCCCGTTTTCGTCACCGAGGCCACGCTCGCCGCCGCGGAAATGAAACTCGACCCCCGCAAAGTGCGGCGGATCGAGAGCGGCGTCGGTTTCGAAATCTGCGGCATCGGGTTCACCCCGTTCGCGGTGCCGCACGACGCCGCCGACCCGGTCGCGTTCTGCGTCGAGAAGGACGGCGTCAAACTGGCGATCGTGCTGGATCTCGGATACGTCACCAACCTCGTGGTCGAGCGTCTGAAACGTTGCGACGCCATCGTCCTGGAATCGAATCACGACGTGAACATGCTGAAGGTGGGGCCCTATCCCTGGTCGTTGAAACAGAGGGTAATGAGCCGGCGGGGCCACCTTTCCAACGACTCGGTCGCGGACTTCCTGTCCGACGGTTTCGACGGGAGGGCACGCGACGTCGTGCTGGCCCACTTGAGCAAGAAGAACAATCTTCCGGACCTCGCGCTCCTGTCGGCCCGTAACGCGCTGCAGGCCCGCTGCGGGCTCTTCGCGCCCCAGACACGGCTCGAGTTGGCCGATGCGGACCGGATTGGCAGACCCCACTGGTATTGACTGCCGTCACGCCGGAGCCTTTGAGGCGCGCTGCACGACTCACCTCCAAGGCGCGAAGATCCAAGGCGCGAAGACCTCAAGGAATCTCGAAGATCGGTTCCGCCTCCGGGGCACCTGCCTTTTTGGTGCTTCACGTGGCTTGCTTTTCAGCGCACCAGGCTCGTTGACAAACTTGGGAGTTGTCCGATGATCGACCGCTATTTTCCCGCAGACATGGCCGAGATATGGTCGGAAGAAAACAAGTTCCGTGCGTGGCTCCGGGTCGAGGTGGAGACCTGCAGGATCCTTGCCGAGAAGGGCTGGATCCCGGCCGAGTCATTCGCGCACATCGAGAGCAAGGCCGGGTTTTCCCTCGAACGCATCCGGCAGATCGAGAAGGTGACGCACCACGACCTGATCGCCTTCACGACCAGCGTGGCCGAATGCGTCGGCCCCGACTCCAGGTACATCCACTGGGGGCTGACCTCGACGGACGTGGTCGACACCGCGCAGGCCTTGCAGCTCCGCGCCGCCAACGAAATCCTGCTCGTCGAGCTCGACCGCCTGAGGGAGGCAATCGGCCGCCGGGCGCAGGAGCACCGCCGAACCCTCATGATGGGGCGCACCCACGGGGTGCACGCGGAAGTCACCACCTTCGGGTTGAAACTGGCCGTGTGGTACGACGAGATGCGCCGGAACAGGGAACGCCTGGCGCGGGCCGCGGAACGCATGCGGGTAGGCAAACTGTCGGGTGCCGTCGGGACGTTCGCACACCTCGGCCCGGACGTCGAGGCGCGCGTCTGCGAAAGGCTCGGCCTGAGAGCGGCGCGGATCTCGACCCAGACCCTGCAGCGTGACCGCCACGCCGAATACGTCTCCACCCTGGCCATCGTGGGGGCTTCGCTCGACAAGTTCGCCACCGAGATCCGCCACCTGCAGCGGACGGAAGTGCGGGAAGTGGAGGAGCCCTTCGCCGCCGGCCAGAAAGGCTCCTCGGCGATGCCGCACAAACGCAACCCGGTTAAGTGCGAGCAGGTCTGCGGCCTCGCCCGGCTGCTGCGCGGCTACGTCGTGACCGCGCTCGAGGACTGCGCCCTCTGGCACGAGCGAGACATTTCGCACTCGTCGGTCGAGCGCGTCATCCTGCCCGATTCAACGGCGGTGCTCTGCTATATGCTACGCACGATGACCTTTATCATCTCAGGACTGCTGGTCTACCCGGAGAGGATGCTGCACAACATGGAGCTTACCCGAGGGTTGGCCTATTCAGGGCAGCTGCTGCTCGAGCTGACGCGGAAAGGCGTCAGCCGCGAGGACGCCTACGTCTGGGTGCAGCGCTGCTCGATGAAGGTCTGGAACGAGGACAAGGATTTTGTGCTGGCGGTCGAGGACGACCCGGATATCGCACGAGTGCTGACACCCGACGAGATCCGCGCCGCCGTAAACCCGGAGCTGCAATTGCGCAACGTCGACGGCGTCTTCGCCCGCGTGTTCGAGGGCTGAACCGGCCGGGGCGCCTTTTAATCATTGCATTTCCGGCCCCCAGTTCCTATCATACTGGTTTTCACATTTTCAGCCGGAGACGTACGTGGCAAAGAGGACGTTCCAGCCCAACAACAGCAAACGAAAGAAAACCCACGGCTTCAAGTCCAGAATGGCGACTAAGGGCGGCCGGCTCGTTTTGAAGAGACGGCGGGCCAAAGGCCGCAAGAGGCTGACGGTGAGTGGCTAACACGGCCAGTGAGGGATTTCCCCGGCGGCACCGTATCGTGCACGGGGCGCACTACCGGGCAGTCTATGCCGCCGGCACGAAACTCCATTCCGAGAGGTTTGTGCTCTTCGGCTGCGAAAACAGCCTGAGTCATCACCGCCTCGGAATAACCGTGTCGCGGAAGGTCGGGGGGGCCGTGGTCCGCAACCGCGTCAAGCGCCTTTTCCGAGAGATTTTTCGCAAGTCCTTCGCCGAGATTCCTGGCCACTTCGATTTTGTGGTAAACGCCAGGCGCAGCTGCGCTGGTGTGTGCTATCTTGTTCTTAAGGAAGAGTTTACGGCTACGGCGCGGAAGATCTGCGTCCGGGGTAACCTTCAACCCCCGGCGGGTGCTGGAGACGGCAATGAAGGCGATGATCCTTCTGGTCCTGCGGGGCTATAAGCGATTCGTATCCCCCCTGTTGCCCCGGGCGTGCCGTTTCGAGCCGACGTGCTCGGTGTATGTGTATCAGGCCATAGAAAGGAAAGGAGTCCTCAAGGGACTCTGGCTGGGGATCCGCCGACTCGTACGGTGCCACCCGTTTTGTGCTGGCGGGTACGATCCGGTTCCCTAGCGTCCCCGGACTGACCTATGGAAAAAAGAGCTCTGGCCGCCATCGCACTCTCGATCCTGGTGCTGCTCGCGTTCCGTTACGTCGAGGAGCGGCGGATGGGGGATGCCGCCCGGCGCCGGCCTGTCCCCGCCAGGCAGGCGCCCGCATCTCCGGCGGCACCGTCGGTCACCCCTGCCGCCCCGGCAGAGCCGGCAAGCGCCGAGCAGCCTCCACAGTCAACCGCGGCGGGAGCGGCGGATACGAGCGCCGCCCCCCGGACCGTGACCGTGGAGTCCGACCTCTACCGGGCGGTCCTCGACAACCGCGGCGCCGTGTTCACGAGCTGGCAGCTGAAGAAGTACACGGGGGCGCGGGGCGAGCCATTCGAGATGGTAGCGGGGGGCAACGGCCCTGAGGCGCGCTTCCCCGGCACGATCGCCTTCGAGGATGCCTCGGCCTCCGGTACGGCGGCGCGCGAGAACTACGAGGTGGTTACCGAAGGCGGCGGCCCCGGACCCCTCACCCCACCTGCGACGGTGACGATGCGGTTGCGCCGAGGCGACCTGACCGTCGAGAAGACCTTCCGTTTCGACAAGGACAACTACATAGCCCAGGTGTCGCTGCTCACCGAGAAGGCCGGGCGCCCTCTTCCGGGACGGTTCATCGTCGGGCAGGATATCGGGCCCGAACACGAACACCTGCTCAATCCCTCGATTCAGCTTTCTGCCGTCTACAGCCTGGCGGGCAAGGTGCACCGCGAGGCGCCGCCCAAAGACGAGAACGAGATCAAGCCGATCGCGGGCGATGTACGTTGGGCGGGGCTGGAAATGCAGTATTTCGCGATGCTCGCGATCCCGGCCCAGCCGATCCAGCTCTTCGAGGTACAAAAGAGGCCGATGCAGGCGGTCGGCCTGGACGGCAAAGAGTTCACGCGGCAATTGGTGCGGGTGACGGTCCCCGAAAACGGTAAGGCGGACTTCCGCATGTACGTCGGCCCAAAGGAACAGTCGTTGCTGGAGAAGGTACCCGGGGTCGACCTGTCCGGTGTCATCGACTACGGCATGTTCTCCTTTCTGGTGCGTCCGCTGCTGTTCTCGCTGAAGTGGATCCATCAGTACGTGCACAACTGGGGCGCCGCCATCATCCTCCTCACCCTTGCCCTGACCCTACTGCTGTTCCCGTTCCGTCTCAAGCAGATGGCCTCGATGAAGCGGATGCAGGTGATCCAGCCCAAGATCAAGGAGATCCAGGAACGCTACAAGAAGTACAAGAAGACGGACCCGAAGCGCGCCGAGATGAACCAGGAGATGATGGCGCTCTACAAGGAACACAATGTCAACCCGCTCGGGGGGTGCGTTCCGCTCCTGTTGCAGATGCCGCTGCTGTTTGCGTTCTATCAGCTTCTTGCCGTCTCCATCGAGCTGCGGCACGCGCCGTTCATGCTCTGGATCCAGGATCTCGCCGTCAAGGACCCCTATTACGTCCTTCCGGTCGTCATGGGGATCACGATGTTGGTTTCGCAGAAGATGACGCCCATGACCCCCGGCACCGACCCGACCCAAGCCAAGATGATGATGTTCATGCCGGTGGTCTTTACCGTCATGTTTTTCAATATTTCCAGCGGCTTGAACCTGTATTTTCTGTGCAGTAATATCTTCCAGATCGCTTTCCAGAAAGTGGCGGAGAGGTGGTTAGGTGACCGACAATCCCCTCGCAAATCCAGAGCCTGACCGTGGCATCGAGGCGACCGCGCGGGACGTGGAAGCGTTCTGCAGCCGGCTGGTGAGCGTGATGCGTCTGGAGCTCAATACCTCCGCCTCTGAGGAGCAGGGCACAATCCGGGTGAATTTTTCGGGCCCCGACAGGCCCATCCTCCTGTCCGGCAACGCGCAGGTGCTCAACTGCATGGAGTATCTGGTAGGCCGCACGTTCCGAACCGGCAGGGGGGCGCGTATAGCCTCGATCCTGCTCGACTCGGACAGTTACCGCCAGCACCGCGAAGCGGAACTCGTCCTGCTGGCCCAGATGGCGTCCCAGAAGGTGATAGCGCAGAAAAAACCGCTGACCCTGCAGCCGATGACCCCGCGCGAGCGCCGCATCGTCCACCTGGCGCTCGCCTCCGTCGCGGGGGTCCGCTCCGAGAGCGATGGGGAGGGGGACAACCGGAGCGTCACCATCTTCCCCGGATAGGAGCACCCGTCCGGGAGCCCGGGAGGGGCATCGCCCCGGGACGGCGTCGCGGACGCAAAGCTTACCTCACCTCTCCCGCTCCCCGTGTCCGCCGCTTGTTTTTGGCCCGCACCTGAGATGCACGATTTGAACGACACAATCTGCGCCCTATCGACTGCGCCCGGTCGCGGGGGCATCGCACTGGTGCGCATGAGTGGCAACCGTAGTTTCGAGTTCCTGGACCGGGTGTTCGCGCCCGAGCGCGGGAGCGGGGGCCCGGCGGTGCCCCGTTCGGCCGTCCTCGGCCGAATTGTCGACCCTCGGTCGGGGGACGAGGTCGACCAGGTGCTGGCGACACGCTTTCCAGCGCCCCACTCGTACACGGGCGAGGACGTCACCGAGATCTCGCTGCACGGGAGCCCTGTGCTGGTCGCCGCGGTGCTGGACGTGCTTTGCGGCTGCGGCGCGCGCTTGGCGGGCCCCGGGGAATTCACGATGCGGGCATTCCTTCACGGCCGGCTCGACTTGGCGCAGGCGGAGGCGGTGAGGGACATCGTGGACGCGACCACGCTCTACCAGGCTCGGGTCGCGTCGCGGCAGCGCGACGGGGAGCTCTCGAACGCCCTCGCGCCGTTGAAGGACCTGCTGGTCAACATCGTCGTCCAGCTCGAATCCGCGGTGGAGTTCGTGGAGCAGGATCTGGTCACCGAGTCGCGCGAGGCGCTGGCGGCGCGCCTGGAAGAAGCGCTCGTGTGGACCTCGGGGTGGATCGACTCGTTCCGGCGCGGGCGGATCGTGCGCGAAGGTTTCAGCCTGGCGGTCGCCGGACGCCCGAACGTCGGGAAGAGCAGCGTGTTCAACTCCCTGCTGTCGCGGGACCGCTCGATCGTGACCGAGCTGCCGGGCACGACGCGGGACCTCGTGTCGGAGGACACGAGCCTGCGGGGGATTCCGGTCCGGCTGCTCGACACGGCCGGGGTGCGGGATTCCGAAGACCGGATCGAGCGGCTCGGGGTGGACCGGAGCTACCGGGCGATGGCCGATGCGGATGCGGTGCTGCACGTGGTGGATGCGAGCGCGGCTCCGGAGGGGGAAGACGAGCGGCTGCGCGCCCACCTTTCCGGGCTGCCGTGCATCGTGGTATTCAACAAGGCGGACCTGCCGAGCGCGTGGCCGGATACCGAACGGGAGGGGTTCGGGCTCCCCAATCCCTGGGTCACCGTCTCGGCCCTGAGCGGCGCCGGCATGGACGGGCTGCGAGACACGATCCTGCGGCTCCTGTGCGGCGACGCGGGGGCGTCCCAGGACGGTCCCTTGGTCACAAACCTGCGTCATTGCCGGTGTCTCGAGGCGGTGCTGGAGCGGGTGGGGCGCGCGCAGCAAGCCCTGCGCGCCTCGGCCTCGGAGGAGCTGGTGCTGGTCGACCTGCACGCCGCGCTGAGTGAACTGGGCGCCATAACGGGCGAGACGACCGTCGAAGACCTGCTCGGGGAAATCTTCTCGCGCTTCTGTGTCGGGAAATAGGATGAAGAGCCGTTTTCACGAGTCTTTCGACGTGGTGGTCGTCGGCGCGGGTCACGCCGGGTGCGAGGCCGCCGTGGCGTCGGCGCGCCTGGGGGCGGACACGGCGCTTTTCACGCTTAACCTGGACCTGGTGGCGCAGATGTCGTGCAACCCGGCCATCGGCGGGATCGCCAAGGGGCATCTCGTCCGGGAGATCGACGCCCTCGGCGGCGTCATGGGGGAAGTCGCCGACCGGACGGGGATCCAGTTCCGGCTGCTGAACCGCAGCCGCGGCCCTGCCGTCCAGGCGCCGCGCTGCCAGTCTGATAAGTCTCGATATCGCAATGAGATGCGCAGATTATTGGAGGCGCATAACAACCTCCGCCTGCGCCAGTGCGAGGTGGTCGGTCTGGCAGTCGAGGGCGGGGGCGTGGCGGGGGTCGAACTCCTGGACGGGAGGCTGGTCGGGGCGCGCGCGGTGGTTATCACGACCGGGACCTTCCTGAACGGGCTGGTACACGTCGGGGACCGGCGTTATCCCGCCGGGCGCAACGGCGAGTCGCCGTCGGTGCTGCTCGGGGAGTGGCTGCGCCAAGCCGGTTTCCGGGTGGGGAGGCTGAAGACGGGGACGCCGCCGCGGATCGACGGGCGGACGATCGACTACGGCCGGTTCGAGGAGCAGGCGGGGGATCCCGAGCCGACCTTCTTCTCGTTTTGGAGCGAGGCGGTAGCATTACGACAAGTGTCATGTTATGTTGGATATACGGGTGGAAAGATGCACGACGTGGTGCGGCGCAACCTGGGTCGTTCCGCGCTGTACGGCGGTGCGATCAGGGGGATCGGGCCGCGGTATTGTCCCAGCATCGAGGACAAGGTGGTGAAGTTCGCCGACAAGGAGCGGCACCAGCTTTTTCTGGAGCCGGAGGGGTTGGACACGCACGAAGTGTATCTGAACGGGCTGTCGACCAGCATGCCGGCGGAGGTGCAGCAGGAGATGCTCGAGGCGGTGCCGGGGCTGGAGGGGGCGAAGATGATCCGGCCGGGGTACGCGATCGAGTACGACTTCATCGATCCGACGGAGCTGATGCCGTCGCTGGAGACCAAGAGGGTGGCGGGGCTCTACTACGCGGGGCAGATCAACGGGACGACCGGGTACGAGGAGGCGGCGGCGCAGGGGCTGGTCGCGGGGATAAACGCGGCGCTGAAGGCGGCAGGCAGGGATGCGGTGCACTTTCCGCGGGAGGGGAGCTACATCGGGACGTTGTTGGACGACCTGGTGACGCGAGGGGTGGACGAGCCTTACCGCATGTTCACGTCGCGGTCGGAGGTTCGTTTGCTGCTGCGGATCGACAACGCAGACCGGCGTCTGACGCCGACGGGTCACGCCCTGGGGCTGGTGCCGGAGGCGCATTTCCGGAAGTTCCAGGAGAAGTACGAGCAGGTGGAGGGGGCTCTCCGTTTTCTGCGCGGGCGTCGTTACGACCCGGGCGAGGCGTCGTGCCCGGAGCTCGAGGCGAAGGTGGGCGGGGCCGGGGCGAAGGGGGCGACGCTGGAGCAGCTGCTGCGGCGGCCGGGGGTGGTGCTGGACGATTTGGATCCGGTGTTGCGGAGGCACGGCGTGGTGCTGTCCGGGGCGGCGCGGTGCGCGGTGGAGGTCGAGGTGCGCTACGACGGTTACATCGCGCAGCAGCGCCGGGACGCCGAGAGGATTGGCCGTCTTGCGGCGCGGCGGATCCCGGAGGATCTCGACTACGGGAAGATCGAGGGGCTGAGCCGCGAGATGCGGGAGAAGCTGGTGCGGGTGCGGCCGCGGGACCTCGGGATGGCGGCGCGGATCCCGGGGGTGACGCCGGCCGCCGTATCGATCCTCAACGTGCAGATCGAGATGCGCCGGCGCAGGCGGGGTCCGGAGTAAGGGGGGCCATGGACGCGGCGGAGGGACTGGAGCGGCTGATTGCAGGGGCGGGGGTGGATGCGGCCGCCGGGGAGCGTCTGAGGGTTTACCTCCGGCTGCTGCTGAAGTGGAATGCGCGGCTTAACCTGACGGGCCGGACCGACTGGGAGGGGCTCGGGCCGCACTTCGGCGAGGGGGTATGGGCGGCGGCGCTCGGGAGGTGGGAGCCTGCGCTTCACCTGGACATCGGGAGCGGCGCGGGATTCCCGGCGCTGCCGATGGCGGCTTTGCGGCCGCGGGGGCGCTTCGAACTGGTGGAGGCTCGGGCGCGCCGCTGCGTGTTCCTGGAGGTGGCGGCGCGGGAGCTGGGGCTGACGGGCGTCCGGGTGTGCCAGCTGAGGCTGTCGGACTACCTTGCGGAGAACGCGGCGGGCGGCTGGGATCGCGTCAGCTGGAAAGGGGTGCGGCTCGGCGCGCGGGACGCGGATGGGCTGTTGCGCCGGGGGGCGCCCGGGGTGGAATTCTGGCTCTTTCACGGCCGGGAACTCCCGGTCGAGGAGCCTGAGGCGTGGCTGCGGGCCGTGCGGCTGACGCGCCGGGTTAGCTTCCCCGGCAAGGCTGGCTGGTTCCTGTCGATCTACCGGCGGCAGCCGGACCTTCCTGTTTCACGTGAAACAAGCTGAACTTCACGAAACGGACGCGCGCGGGGGGCGCCCCGCCGCGCTTTTTTGCTTCACGTGAAACAATTCCCGCGCAAAGTGTGCTATTCTCCGGCCGAGCGCGCGCGACGCCATGGCCAAAATCATCTCCATCACGAACCAGAAGGGGGGCGTGGGCAAGACCACCACGGCCATCAACCTCGGCGCCGCGCTCGCCTGCGCCGACATGCGCGTGCTCATCGTCGACACCGACGCCCAGGCCAACTGCACGAGCGGGCTCGGCTTCGCCAAGGGGGGGGGCGCAAGAGCATCTACGACGCGCTCATCCGGGAGGAACCGCTCGAGCGCCTGCTCGTCGACACCGAACTGGACAGCCTGAAACTCGTCCCCGCCGACCGCAGCCTCACCGGGGCTGCCATCGAGATGATCGAGCTTCCCGACCGGGAGATGATCCTGAAGCGTCTGCTGCAACCGCTCCTCCACCGCTTCGACTTCATCCTGATCGACACCCCCCCGTCGCTCAACATCCTCACGCTGAACGGGCTCGTCGCCGCGCACTCCGTCCTGATCCCGATACAATGCGAGTACTTCGCCCTCGAGGGGATCTCCGACCTCATGGACACGCTCGCCCGCGTGCGCCGCACCCTGAACCCCTCCCTCGCCGTCCAGGGGATCCTCCTGACCATGTTCGACGAACGGACCAACCTCAGCGCGCAGGTCCGGGCCGACCTGCGCAAGTTTTTCCCGACCCAGATGCTGCAGACCGTCATCCCCCGCAACGTGCGGCTGGCCGAGGCTCCGAGCTTCGGTAAGCCTATAATGCTCTATGACATACGCTCAAAGGGCGCCGACAGCTATATCGCCCTCGCGAAGGAAATCCTGAACCATGAAAAAAAAGGTCTTGGGTAGAGGGTTGGAAGCGCTGATCCCGGAAGTCGAACGGGCCGAGCCCGCGACCTCGGACATCGACCTCGACCGGATCACCCCCAACCCGGAGCAGCCGCGCCTGCATATCGACGACGCCCGGCTCGAAGGGCTCGCCGCCTCGATACGGGAAAACGGCGTCCTGCAGCCGATCCTCGTCCGCCCCAAGGGGGACGGCTACGAACTCGTCGCCGGTGAACGCCGCGTCGCCGCCGCGCAGCGCGCCGGACTGCTCAAAATACCCGCCGTCGTGCGCAGCGTCCCCGACGAGCGGCTCCTCGAGCTCGCCCTCGTCGAGAACATCCAGCGCGAGGAGCTCAACCCCATCGAGGAGGCGCAGGCCTACCAGCGGCTCGCCGAGGAGCTCGCCATCACGCAGGAACAGCTCGCCGCCCGCCTGGGCAAGGAACGGAGCACCGTCGCCAACGCCCTCCGGCTCCTCAAACTCCCCAAGACCGTCAGGGAACTCGTCGCCTCCGGCCAGCTTTCCCCCGGACACGCCCGCGCCCTCCTGGCCGCAGACCTCCCACCCGCCGAAATCGCCAAGGCCGCCGACCTCATGGTCCGGCAGGGGTGGTCCGTGCGCGACGCCGAACGCTGGGCCAAAAGCCAGCCGCGCAAGACGAAAGCCGCCCACCCCCGCGACCCCAACGCCGCCGCCGCCGAAGACCGCCTTCGGACCGTCATGGGCACCAAGGTCGAAATCCGCAAAGGCAAAGCCGACGGGCCCGGGCACATCCGGATTTACTTTTACAACGAAGAGGACCTCATCCGCATCTACGCCATGCTTACGGAGTAACGCCTTCAACGGAGCCAACTATGAAATTCAGAAAGGAAACGTCCGACGAAATCCTCAGCCTGCTCGGCGAAGGGGTCGAGGTCGTCGGTGAGATCTCCTTCAGCCAGGGGCTGCGCGTCGACGGGATCGTCAAGGGGAGGATTCGCTCGGAGGCCACCCTCGTCGTCGGCAAGAGTGGCCGCGTCGAGGCCGAGGTCAACGTGCGCAGGGTCTCCATAAATGGCGACTTCCGCGGTATCATCCACGCATCGGACCGCGTCGAGATCCACAAGGACGGCAAGGTCTACGGAGAGATCTTCGCGCCCTGCCTGATAATCGAAGCGGGCGCGCTGTTTGAAGGGAAGTGCAACATGGCCGAAAGCCGGGCCCCCAAGCCCGACCACCCGGCCGCGGCCCCCCGGGAAGCCGATACGTCCGGCACCCCCGTGGGGCTGTCTCAGTCTGCGGGCGGCGAAAAAACATGGACGAACTGAAACGACTTACGGAACTGGTCTCCTGTGCCGGTTGAGCGAGTAAGCTGAGCGCAACCAGCCTGGCCCAGGTCCTGGGTCAATTGCCCGTCTATCCCGAACCCGACGTCCTGGTCGGCTACCACACCGCCGACGACGCGGGCGTGTTCCGCCTCGACGACGGGCACGCCCTCGTCCAGACGCTCGATTTCTTCACCCCAGTGGTCGACGATCCCTTCGCCTACGGTGCCATCGCCGCCGCCAACGCGCTCAGCGACGTCTACGCCATGGGCGGTAAACCACTGACAGCACTTGCGATCGCTTGCTTTCCAGAAAAAGGGGTCGACCTCGACATCCTGGCCCGCATCATGACCGGCGGGCTCGAAAAACTGCGCGAGGCCGGCGTCGCCCTCCTGGGCGGCCACACCGTCGCCGACCAGGAGATCAAGTTCGGGTACTCCATCACCGGCCTGATCCACCCCGAACCGTATCCTCACTAACGCGGGCGCCCGCCCCGGCGATCAACTCGTCCTCACCAAGCCCCTCGGACTCGGCATCCTGACAAGCGGCATCAAGTTCAACAAGACCAGCCCCGCCGCCGCCCGGGAGGCGATCCGGGTGATGTCGACCCTCAACCGGGACGCCGCCGCCGCCATGCTGCGCCACCGCTGCCACGGCGCCACCGACATCACCGGGAACGGCCTGCTCGGCCACGCTTACGAAATGGCCCAGGCAAGCGGGGCCGCCCTGCGCTTCTGGTCGGCCACCGTCCCCGTGCTCCCGGAAGCCCTGGAACTGACTCGCCAAGGGACTCCTCCCCCGTACCGCACACACGACCTGGACCATGATCGCAAGACTCCACCCGCGTTGGACCCCTCGTCCCCGAACCTGTCAAAAACGCGACTGCTCGATCCACAGACCTCCGGCGGCCTGCTGATCGCCGTCGACGGACACGGATCTCGAAAACCTGCTGGCGGATCTTACCGTTAATCAGGTACAGGCAACCCACGTGGGAACGGTGGAGGAGTATCGGAACGCGCGGATAATCGTGGATTGAAACCGAAGTGGGCTAAACCTCGGCGTCTACTGCTATCTTGAGAGATTTAAGGAATTTAGCGTCTTCGCTCGTAATGCGCAAGCGCACCGGGTCCTCGGTCTTGACCGGCGTCGAAATCGTTTCGTCGTCGCCCTTCCCCTTGCGGTTGTAACCGATCTTCGCTTCAATTATCAGGAAGACCTCGTAGCCGGAGTCCCGGATGTTCTGGATGGATTCGTTGATCTTGGGAGATTCGCTCAGAGTCTCGTTGATGGACTCTCCCAGTGTCTTCATGAGACGTTTGATTTCTGCGTCAGGCATGCGCCTCTCCTAAAACGGTCCTTCCTAGCGGCGAGCTGTGAGGAAGAAATCGCTGATTCGGAATTAAAACGGTAAAAATATCTTAAATAAGTCGTGAATCGCTGTCAAGATTGAACTTACAATGCCCGTTCGCCTCTTGCCATGAAACCATTGCCCATTGCCAGATCCAGGACATTGGCTCATCATAGGAGATTTGATAAAATGGAGCAGAAAGCGCTCTACCCGCCCCGGGAGACGCCGCCCGAAGAACCCGGCTCGTACCCCTTCACCCGAGGGGTTTACCAGAACATGTACCGGGGGCGGCTCTGGACCATGCGGCAGTACGCCGGCTTTGCCGGCGCCCGGGAGTCCAACAGCCGTTACCGCTATCTCCTCGAGCAGGGACAGACCGGCCTGAGCGTCGCCTTCGATCTACCCACCCAGATGGGAATCGATCCCGACAGCCCCGCGGCCTCGGGGGAAGTCGGCAAGGTGGGTGTCTCCGTCGCCTCGCTCGAGGACATGGAGGTGCTGCTCGACGGCCTGCCGCTCGACCGGGTCTCCATCTCCATGACCATAAACAGCACCGCCGCAATCCTCCTTGCCATGGTCTTGTCCATCGCCCGGCGTCGCGGTGTGCCGTGGATGGCGCTGCGGGGCACCATTCAGAACGACATCCTCAAAGAGTATATCGCGCGCGGGACCTACATCTTTCCCCCGGTGCCGTCGCTCCGCATCACCACAGACATCTTCGCCTTCTGCCGCGAGCACGTCCCGTCGTGGAACACGATCTCGATCAGCGGCTACCACATCCGCGAGGCGGGATCGACCGCCGTCCAGGAAGTCGCCTTCACCCTCGCCAACGGCATCACGTATGTCCAGAGCGCGCTGGATGCCGGGCCTGCAGATCGACGAGTTTGCCGGGCAGCTGTCGTTTTTCTTCAACGCGCACAACAATTTCCTGGAAGAGATCGCAAAGTACCGAGCGGCCCGCCGCCTCTGGGCCCGGATAATGCGCGAGCGTTTCGGTGCCCGGAGCCCCCGCTCCTGGGCCTTGCGCTTCCACACCCAGACAGCCGGCAGCACCTTGACCGCCCAGCAGCCCGAAAACAATGTCGTTCGGGTCGCGCTTCAGGCCCTCGCCGCCGTGCTCGGCGGGACACAGTCGCTGCACACCAACTCGCTCGATGAGGCGCTGGCGCTCCCGAGCGCCGAGGCCGTCCGGATCGCCTTGCGGACCCAGCAGATCATCGCCTTCGAAAGCGGCGTCGCCAACACCGCGGACCCGCTCGGAGGCTCTTACGCGATCGAAACGATGACCGACGAAATCGAGGCTGGAGGCCGAGCAGTACCTGCACAAGATCGATGCGCTCGGCGGCATGCTCGAGGCCATCGGACAGGGTTACGTCCAGCGGGAAATCCAGGACGCCGCGTACGAAGCCCAGCTCAAGACTGAACGCGGCGAAAACGTCATCGTCGGCGTGAACCGGTTCACCACCGAGGAAAAGAGCCGCATCGAGCTGCTCGTGGTTGGACGAGGAGGTCGCCGAAACCCGCAGGCGCGAAGTCGCGGGACTCCGCTCCCGACGCGATGCCGCGGCTGCCGCCCGCGCCCTCGACGCGCTCGGCCGCGCCGCGCAAGGGAACGACAACCTCCTCCCGCCGGTCATCGACTGCGTCGAGGCGCTCACGACCGTGGGGGAGATCTCCGACTGCCTGCGGGCTGTCTTCGGCCAGTACCGCGAATCCGTCGTCCTGTAGCCCGGGCTCAGGGTGCGGGGACAGCGTAGACTACGGCAAGGCCGGCGTAGGCCAGGATGGCCATTATGTAGATGAGCCTCCATGAGATGTGGTTCTCGCCGCGTCCCAGTTCCTCGGGCCGGCGGAGGATCAGGTAGTCAATGTACATCCCGAGCGCGGACAGCGCCGCCGCAAGCGCGTACAACCCCGGGGCCCAGCCGCTCAGCAGCCCATATCGCGCCATCGCCGCCCACAGGAAAAACGGCAGCACGAAAAACGGGGCGATCATGACGGCGGTCCTGCGGATACCGTACCTGACCGGGAGGGTGTTGCAGCCGCCGGCCCTGTCCCCCGGCATGTCGGAGAAGTCCTTCGTCGAGTTCGCCCCCAATATGAAAAGCCCCAGGGGCAACGCAGATCAACCACGGTTCCGCCATGGCCACGCTCTTGACCGCCGACCACCCCGCCACCGGAAGCAGAAACCCCCGCGGGAGCGCCACCGTGACGTTGGCAAGCAGCCCCCAACGTTTCGTGCGTGCCGGTGGCACCGAATAGCATGCCGTGAGAATCGCCGCGGCCAGCGCCATGATTAGGCACTGCCAGTTCACGAGCCAGGCCAGCACCAAACCCGCTGAAAGGGTCAGCCACGTGAACGCGCCAGGCCTGCGCCAGGCGGAGGCGCCCCGAAGGGAGCGGCCGCGTCGGCTTGTTTATCCGGTCGATCTCGATATCGTATATCTGGTTCAACCCGTTCGACCCGGCGTTCATGACCGCTGCCATGATCGCTCCCAGCCCGATCCTGAGCCAGACGCCCGCCCCCGCGCTTCCCCAGTCGCTCTGAAACCGCGGATCGGCGCCCCAAGCGACTATCCCTCCGGCGACCATGCCGACGGCCGGCATCAGCAGCGTGAACGGCCGAGCAAATTCCCAATAGACCGGCAGTTTGCTCATCCGTGCTCCCGGAAAACGGGTTTTGGGTGCTGGGTTTCAGGTGTTGGCCGTCACCCGTCACCCAAAACCCGCCTTCAAGCCCAGTGCGATCAGGATCGCGGCGACCGTGTGGAACGCGTTCATGACGGGCCCGCTTGCGCGCGCGTGGCCTTTCCCGGCCGAGATCCAGCTCTCGATGTGGGTTGCGATGGCCGCCGCGGCCGCCGCCCACACCGCGCCTCTTGCGCTTACCAGACCCGACCAGCAGCCTGCCGTCGCCATGGCGACGGCGGCCAGCAGGCCGGCCGCACTCCCTGCGAGCGACACCGCCCCGCGGGTGCCCGGCGGGACCTGTTTGAAACTCCTGATCAGGAAGGGCCGGCCGCCCGCCAGCAGCCCCAGCTCGGTGGCCGTCGTGTCGCAAAGCGACGCCGACAGAGCCGCGACGAAACCGAGCTGCGCTGACGTCTTGTCTTCCAGGAAGATGGATGCCGCCGCCGCGAGGAAGGCGGCCACCCCCTTGCCCCAGACATGCCGCGAGGAGCGCCGCGAGTGGTCCGGCTGGGCGGCGCCCAGCCGAGCCTTGCGGCCGTACCCGATCCTGGTGAACAAGCGTCCCGAGTACAAAAAACGCCGCCAGCAGACGCAAACCCCTCTAAGCCGAACGCGTAGTACACCACGGTCCCGATTGCCGCACCGGAGGCGAATCCCCCCAGCGACACACCGCCGACGGCAAGCGCCGCCGCCCCGAAGCCCCCCGCCAGCAATATTCCCAGTCCCAGGGCCGGGGCAGAGAAGCCGCGTGGCAGGGACGCTCCGGTCAGCCATGACAGAAAAATCCCGCCGGAGGCGCAGATGGCCAGGTTGTCGTCGATCGGCAGCGGCAGCGTCTCCACGACCGAGCAGACCAGCGAGGTCGCTACGGCGATACCAGAGCGTCAGACCGTAGCGAATCGGGACGTCTCCGGGGAGCCCAGTCCAGACGAGAAGAACGAAGGCGGCCAGGGTTGAAGCGAAGAAGCCCGCAACGGTGCCGAGCCAGGTTTTCGAACGGTTCCAGGGCAGGGTCTTCCGGCCGAATTTCCGGCCGACAACGTTGGAGACGGAGTCGCCGACTGCGAGGTTGGCCCAGGCCGCGACGACGATGAAAGGCGGGAAAAGCAGGACCAGCAGGAACACCGCAGACTCCGTACCAGACCTTCCCCGGCGAGGAGGCGCCGGTGGCTTCCCCCGGACGGCGCGTCCCCGGCCACAGGCGCGAGGAGAGAGCCCCGTAGACAATCGCCACGGCCGCCAGCGCGAGCGCCTGCGGCCGGCTCAGATACCGCATCAGGAACGCGAAAGCGATCGGCAGGAAGTGCTCGAGCTGACGGAGGTCTTCGTTGGGGGGGATGCTGGGCGACTCGCTCATGCCGGGGGTAGCGCGATACTCGTCTGATAACGGATCCGCACGCGCCGATCGGGTGAGCCGTGGCTGTCAGGATCGACGCAGCGGCAAATTCTATCATGACCGGTTTCATTTCCGGCTCCACATTCGGTAAAATGCAGAGTTTCCCGTTGCTCTTGCACCAGTGCCTTCGTACCCGTAGCTTTGGCGCGCCCTGCTTTTTGCTCGAATTGGTGAAACTTTTGCGCTCCGGGGCTCGTAGTAATGGGCGTCCTTGCAACCGGAGGTATGCACAATGGCCCTGACCAGGAAGAAGAAGATCTGGATAGCCTGCGGCGGCGTCGCGCTCCTGGGCGTCATCATATATTTCAGCATCAACGCGACCCGCAAGGACGAAGTTCAGGTGCAGACCGCAAAGGCGCAGCGCAAGGACGTCCTGAAATCGAAGGTCGCCGCGAGCGGCGAGATCCGGGCGAAGGAGTTCGTCGACCTCCAGGCGGAGATAACGGGCGTCATCACCGATCTGGTCGTCCACGAGGGGGACTCCGTCAAGAAGGGGGATGTCCTGCTGCGGATCGATCCCCTGCAGACCCAGGCGGACACCAACTCCACGAAGGCGCAGCTCGATGCGGCCGTCGTCCGAGGCGCGCGCGCAGGAGTTCCAGATCATGAACGCCGAGTCGAACCTGGCGCGCGACGACGCGGCCCTCCGTTCGTCCAAGGCCGAGTTCGAGCAGGCGCAGAACAACAACGTGCGCGCCCAGACCAGCTTCAAAAGAAAGCAGCAGCTGCACGAGGACGGGCTGATCTCGCGCGAAGAATACGAAATGGCGCAGAACGACGCCAGGTCCGCCCAGGCACAGCTTGAAGTCGCGCGGGCCCGTGTCGCCCAGCAGGAGACCCAGATCCAGGTCTCGAAAAACACCATCCAGCAGATGAAGACGTCGCTCAGCGCCGCCCAGAGTCGCACCAAGTCCTATTCGGCCAACCTGGTGCGCGCTGCCGATCAGCTCGAGAAGACCGTCATCAAATCGCCCCTCTCCGGCGTCGTCACCAACCTGGCCGTGGAGAAGGGGGAGCGCGCCGTCCCGGGCATGATGTTCAACACGCAGGCGACCCTCATGACGATCGCCGACCTCAGCGTGATCCAGGCGGAGCTGAAGGTGGACGAGACCGACATCGTCAACCTGAAGCTGAAGGACTCGGCGTCCATCAAGGTCGACGCTCTGCCGGACAGCGTCTTCGAGGGCGAGGTCACCGAGATCGGCAACAGCCCGATCAAGTCGACCACCACGTCGACCACGCAGGAAGCGAAGGATTTCAAGGTCGTCGTCACCCTGAAGGATCCCTCCGCCAAGCTCCGTCCCGGCATGTCGTGCACGGGCGACATTACCACCAACACGAAGCAGAACGTGCTCGTCGTCCCGATCCAGGCGCTTACGATCCGCGAGGTCGAGATCGACAAGGACGGCAAATACGTTCAGCCGGACCTCAAGGACCTCAAGAAGAAGAAGTCGGACTCCTCCGTCGCCAAGGCGGACACCTCCAAGAACCAGCCGAAAAAGAAAGAACTCGAAGGGGTGTTTGTCGTGAACTCGGACAAGGTCGCCCGCTTCCGTCCGGTCAAAACGGGCATAACCGGGGAATCCGAGATCGAGATTCTCGATAACCTGAAAGAGGGAGAAGAGGTGGTTTCGGGGAGCTTCCAAACCTTGAGGACGATCAAGGACGGCGCATCGGTGAAGATCGACAACAGCACGAAAGCGCAGCCCGAGAAGAAAAGTTAGGCAGCCCACAGTTTTTTTCAGAGGAAGACATGACCGGAGGCAACGGCAGCGACGGCAAGGCGGATATTCTCATCAAAACGGAAGAACTCTGGAAGAGCTACCAGATGGGCGCGGAGGAAATCCATGCCCTGCAGGGGGTTTCCTTCGAAATCCACCGGGGAGAATACGTGGCCATCATGGGGCCGTCCGGGTCAGGGAAGTCGACCATGATGAACCTCATCGGCTGCCTCGACACGCCGTCGAAGGGGAGCTACTACCTGAACAGCCGTCTCGTTTCGGAAATGAACGACGACGAACTGGCGCACATCCGCAACAAGGAAATTGGATTCGTGTTCCAGACGTTCAACCTGCTGGCGCGCGCCACGGCCCTGCACAACGTCGAACTGCCGTTGATCTACAACGGCACCCCCGCGCACGAGCGCAAGGAACGCGCCATCAAGGCGCTGCAGGCGGTGGAACTCGGCGAGCGCATGTACCACAAGCCAAACGAGCTCTCAGGAGGTCAGCGGCAGCGCGTCGCCATCGCGCGGGCGCTGGTGAACAACCCGTCCATCATCCTCGCCGACGAGCCCACCGGCAACCTCGACTCCGCGACCAGCACCGATATCATGAACCTCTTCGATGCGCTCTACCGGCGGGGCAATACCATCATCCTGGTCACGCACGAGCTCGACATCGCGCTGCACGCCTACCGGGTGATCCGTCTGCTCGACGGCAAGGTTGCTGCGGACGAAATCGTCAAGCACTGACCGGTGTGCCGGCCCTCAGGGACTGTCCAACGGTTGATCTGCCCGCCCCAAGCAAGACACACGTGGGTCCGGGGACGTCTTTAAAGCCGTTGCATATCGTGACAGATGCACCTTACAGCTACTGCAAAAGACGTCCGGGCTGAAGCCCGGACCCACTTGTCTTACGGGCAGGGCGGGTGGTTCAACCGTTGGACAGCCTCTTCAGCCCGGACGTCTTTAAATCCGTTCCATAGAGTTCCACCTGCCCTGCATAGCGACAGCAAACAGCGTCCGGGCTTCGACGCCACCGCGCGCTGAGGTTGCAGGGTCGCATTCCCCGATTTGGGGTGGCGCCGAGGCGCCGCACTCCAGATGCGCGGCCCTCCTCACGAAAATAACGCGGCGAACCCGGCTTTGCCCAGCACCCACACCAGCCATGGGATCATGACGCCCACGGCCGCCTTCCCCGTCGTCAGCTTCCCGTGTGAGATCGTCGAGAAGCCGATCGCCAGCAGCGCGATCGACCAGGCCGAGAAGACGTCGATCGAGCCGAGCAGGCTGGCGAGCACCGGGTGCGCCCGGTCCGAGACCAGCAACCCAAGGTTGCTGGCGATGTTCTTGCTCGGGTCGAGCTCCAGCGCGTCCGGGTCCTTGACGTACATGAAGATGATCCCGAGCACGGTCACGACCAGCGCGGGCGGGGCCAGCCCCCAGATCATCACCGCGAGGGACTTCTTGAAGGTGACCGCGGCCCCCATGATCAGGAAAACGACGAGGAGTGCCGCCGCCATAACCAGGTACGAAACCAGCATCCCGATCGGCGCGAACACGAAGGTCGAGTACCGCTGAAACGCCGACTGCGGCCGATTGAGCACCTGCTGGACCTGCTCGTCGGAGAGGTTCCTGGTCATCGGGTTCATCTGCAGCGCCTTGCGCATGTACGTCTCGTGGTCCATCCGGGACGTAAGCACGTAAATCGAGGCCGTCGCAAAGGCGCAGATCAGCAGAAAGATGCCGACCCAACCACCCCGCCGGTCGATGTCCTGATAGGTGGCTCGCGGTTCCACATACATCCCGGCCAGCCGCTGGCCGAAATTCATCCCGGCCTCCTGCGGACTGCCCTGGTCCACTGTCGAAGCCCTCTCGTCCATGCTCCCTCCTGGTGAGTTTGTACCGTATTGATACGCCAACTGCCGAATCAGGTATACAGAAAACAGGCGACCTTGTCGCCGTCGCCTCGCGCCTGCAGAGGCGGCGGCGCGGACGAGCAGATGGGCAGCGCCCGCGGGCAGCGGGGCCGGAACAAGCAGCCCGCCGGAGGCGGCGCCGGGCCGTCAGGCACGGGCGCCGGCGGCGGAAGGCCCGCGCGGCGGCCGGGCAAGCTATCCAGGAGCAGCCTGCTGTAGGGGTGGAGCGGATCCCGGAACAGTTCCTCGGCCTTCCGCTCCTCGACGACGCGCCCCAGGTACATCACGATGATCCGTTCGCACGCGTAGCGCACGGCCGCCAGGTCGTGCGAGATCAGGATCAAGGTGACGCCGAGGCGCCGCCGAATGTCGTCGAGCAGGTTCAGGACTAGGGCCTGCACGGAGGCGTCGAGCGCAGAGACGGGCTCGTCCGCGATCAAGAGCCTGGGCTGCAGGGCCAAGGCGCGGGCGATCGCCACGCGCTGCTGCTCACCCCCGCTCAGGTCGGCGGGGTACCTCTCCAGGAGAGTGGGTTCCAGGCCGACTTCGCGCAGCAACGAGGGCAAGCGCGCCTCGCGTTCCGGGCCGGAGGCGATGCGATGCGCCTCAAACGGTTCCAGCAGGATGCGCCGCACGGGCATGCGCGGGTCGAGCGAGCCGAATGGGTCCTGGAAGATGATCTGGAATTCGCGCCGCCTGCGTCGCAGCTCCTCCCTGGTCAAAGTCCCGAGGTCGGTGCCGTCGAACGACACGTGCCCGGACGTCGGTTCGAGCAGGCGCACGGCGCAGCGCGCCAGCGTGCTCTTGCCGCAGCCGGATTCTCCGACGACCCCCAGCGCGGCTCCCGCGGGCACCTCCAGGCTAACCCCGTCCACGGCACGGACGACACGGCCCCCAACCAGGAAATCCCGGCGCAGCGCGTCGATTTTCAGGAGTGGGAGTGGAGTCATGTCACCCGCAATCGAATTGCGGGGGCGGCGCCTCGGCGCCACCCCCTTTGGACACAGCGCAAATCCTCGACAGGCCAGCGGATGCCAGATGTTGGATTCCGTGTTTCCCCGCGTCGATCCCTGGTTGGTTTTTTCTTCCGGTTGAAGTGCGTATAACGTCCAGGTGTCGAGACGCACCCCAGGTCCTTTCCTCGGCTTCAGCAGTCATTGCCGTCCGGCCTCGAAGCAGGCTACGTCGTGGTCCGGGGACACGGGCTTGGCGGGCGGTTCCCCGGCCAGGCAGCGCGGCCCCGCGACGGGGCAGCGCGGCGCGAACGCGCACCCGGAAAGTTCGACGGCCGCTCCCGGCGGCGTGCCGGGGATGGGTTCGAGACGCCGGCCGGGGAGGGTGTCGGCGAGTCCGGGCAACGCCCTCACCAGTCCCTGGGTGTATGGGTGCCGCGGCGCCCCGACGATCTCGCGTGCCGGGCCGATTTCCACGAGACGGCCGTGGTACATCACGGCAACGCGGCGGGCGCAATGCGCGACCAGCTCGAGATCGTGGCTGATCAGGAGGATGGTCAGCCCGTCGCCGTTCATTTCCTGCAGCAGCGCGATGATCTGCGCCCGGACGGTCGGGTCGAGGGCGCTGGTGGCTTCGTCGGCCACCAGCAGGGCCGGCCGGTTGCAAACGGCCAGCGCGATTCCCACCCGCTGGCACATGCCGCCCGAGAGCTCGTACGGGTAGCGGCGCATCCAGAACGCGGGATCCGGCAGCCCGACGCGCGCCAGCAGCTCGGCCCCCCGCTGCAGGGTGCCGCCTCGCGTTCTGTCGCCGTGGGCGCGCAACGCATCGCGCAGCTGCGCGCCGACCGAGAGGACGGGGTTCAGGGAGTTGCGCGGGTCCTGAAAAACCATCCCGATCGAGGCGCCGCGCAGCGCGCGCCAGGCCCGTTCCTCTCCGGGGACGGGGGTGGGCCGCCCGCAGATTCGGATGAGACCCTGCTGCAGGGTTCGGCGCGGATCGAGCAATCCGAGCAGGGCGAGGGCGAGGGTAGACTTCCCGCAGCCGGTTTCTCCGACCAGCGCCAGGATGTCTCCGGTTGCGATCTCGAACGAGACGTCCCGCGCCGCGCGGATCGGGCGCCCGGCGCCACGATAGGACACCGAGAGGCCCCGCACCTCGAGCAGCGGCAGGGCGGGCGGCTGGTTGATCACGGCTCGACGACACCGGGGAGCGACAATGGCCCCCTTTGAAGGAGGTTCACACGGGAACGGGTTGCGCGGGGGAACCGGGTGCCGCGGCTCGGGTTCAGAAGAGCTGAATTCCCAGGAACCGGGCCTGTCCGTGCAACTCTTCCTCGATACGGAGCAACTGATTGTATTTCGCGACGCGGTCTGTGCGGCTCGCAGACCCGGTCTTGATCTGGCCGGCGTTGCTGGCCACGGCGAGATCGGCGATGAACGGATCCTCCGTCTCGCCGGAACGGTGTGAAATCACCGTCGTGTAACCGTCCGTCTTGGCCAGCTCGATCGTGTCCATCGTCTCGCTGACGGTCCCGACCTGGTTCAACTTGATGAGGATGCTGTTGGCGACGCCGTCGGCGATGCCGTTTTCGAGCCGCTTCGAGTCGGTGACGAACACGTCGTCGCCCACGAGCTGGACCTTGTCGCCGATCGCCTCCGTCAGGGCGCTCCACCCCTGCCAGTCGTCTTCGGCCATCCCGTCCTCGATCGACACGATCGGATACTGCTGCGTCCAGCGCTCGTAGAGCTGGATCATCTGGTCGGACCCAAGCCTGGCCCCGCTCGATTTCTTGAAGTGGTACTTGCCGTTCTCGTAGAACTCGCTCGCCGCGACGTCGATGGCCAGGCAGATCTGGGTCCCGGGTTTGTAGCCGGCTTTTTCGACGGCCTGGAGGATCAGGTCCAGCGCCTCTTCGCTCGATTTCAGATTGGGCGCGAATCCCCCTTCGTCGCCGACGCTGGTGGCGTAGTTCTGCTTCTTGAGGACCGACTTGAGCGCGTGGAAAGTCTCGACGCCCATCCGCAGGCTCTCGGAGAAGGATTTCGCCCCGGCGGGGACGATCATGAATTCCTGGGGATCAAGGTTGTTGTCGGCGTGCGCCCCCCCGTTGAGGATGTTCATCATGGGCACCGGGAGGATGCAGGCGTTCGTCCCGCCCAGGTAACGGTAGAGGGGGATGCCGAGCGCGTTGGCCGCGGCGCGCGCCGCGGCCATCGACACCGAGAGAATCGCGTTGGCGCCGAGCCGCATCTTGTTTGGGGAACCGTCCAGGTTAATGAGGATCTGGTCGATGGCGCGCTGCTGAAGGACGTTCTCGCCCACCAGGGCCGGGGCAATCTGCGCGTTGACGATCTCGACCGCGCGGAGCACCCCTTTGCCGAGAAAACGGCCCTGGTCGCCGTCGCGCAGTTCGACGGCCTCGTGCGACCCCGTCGACGCTCCGGACGGGACCGCCGCGCGCCCCCGGACGCCGTCCTGGAGGATGACCTCCGCCTCGATCGTGGGATTCCCGCGGGAATCCAGGATCTCTCGTGCGATCACGGAACGAATAGTGCTGGCCATGGCGACTCCGTATGGTGGCGCTGGGCGCCGTTGAACCGTCACTGCGCGAACGAGATGTATAGCACAATCCCGAAAGCGCGACACGCGAGAAATGCGGCCCGCCACCGGGGCCAAATTGACAGGATGGTGGGGCTGTGTTAGGTTCTCAGTTCAACGCGGGAGGCGTCCATGAAGTTCTCGTCTCGACAGGTTGACGGCGTCGTCATCTTGGACATCGAAGGCAAGATCCTGCTCGGTGACGGAGATGTCGAGATCAAGCAGGCGGTGGACGATCTCCTCGCCCGGGGCCAGAAAAAAATCCTCCTGAACCTTGCGAAGGTGCCTTACATCGACAGCGCAGGGCTCGGCGAGATCATCCGCTGCTTCACCGCCATCAGGAAAAAGGGGGGAAACCTCAAGCTGCTGGCCCCGAACCAGAGGTTGATCGACCTCCTGAGCATCACGAAGCTGGTAAACGTGTTCGATTGGTACAACGACGAGTCTTCCGCGGTGACGAGTTTTTCCTCCTGATCCTCCGACTTATCCAGAGCCGAACTGTGCCGCCGGTGATTGCCGAATGTATCGACTGATCGTATCGATGACGCTTGCCCTTGGCTGGCTCGCGGCCGCCTCCTCCAACGCCGCGGCGGCTCAGGCGCTCGACAGCAGCATCGTTTCGGAGCACGTGCGCATCCGCATCCCGACCGAACGCGCGTGGCTGGGCCGCGACGTCGTCATGGAGCTCGAGCGCTGCTGGCGCTTCGTCAATCCCGCGACCGGGGAGAGCCTCCCCCGCCGCCTGCTGGTCGCCGTCGATTGGGAGGGGAGCGTGAGCTCGGCCAGCCCGCGGGACGGCACCATCACGGTGGGGCTCAACCAGCCCGCAGCCGCCCCCGACGTCCGGGCATTCCTCGTGCGTGAGTCCGCCCGGGAGATGGCACGCCTCGGATTGCTGAATCTCGCGCGCCAGGCTGCCCCGGTCGAACGGACCGCCTTCCTCTTCCAGGGAATGGCAGAGCTGCTCGGGCGCGAATTCAACCATTCCACCCGCGGACTCGGCAGCGCCTGGGTCCTGGCTCACCTGCTCGACCGTATGAAACTGCTGGGAATCTCCGCCCAGTCCTCCTGGGACGCGTTCTCCGAAGGGCGCAACGACCTGCGCGCCGCGGCACCCGGGGTCACCTTCCTGATGACTTGTCGCGAAACCTACGGCCGGGAGAAGATCCTGAAACTGTTCGAAGGGCTGCGCAAAGGGAACCTGGAGGAGAGCGTCTCCTCGACTTTTCGGACCTCTTTGGCCGCCCTGGAAGTCGCGTGGCTGAAAAAAGTCCGCGAGCTGCCCCAGTGGAGCGACGTGACGATCACCTCGGATGAGGATGCGCCGGTGCTCGAAAAGTCCGAGCTCCCGCGGCCGTCGCGCCCCGGCGAGACCCTGCAACTTCGCGTCTACCTCCGCGACCGAACGCGCGACTTGTTGCCGAGCGGGATTTTCGCCATCGCGTCCAACTCCGGGGCCGTGGCGCAAGCGCAACCGGGACCGGCCGGCGCCCCATACGTTGCGATCGACTTGGGGATTGAAAAGGAACGTCGCGCCGGCAGCTACGGCTACCGGCTGACCGCCGTGGACGAGTCCGGGAATATCAGGAACTGGGACGGGAGCTACTCGGTCGGGCCCTGACGGGTGCCGCGCAATTCTTTGCCAGGACCCACACTCGGCAACGGCTTTCTCTACGAAGCTCAGGACGGGTCAGCGTTTCTTCAGTTCCTGCACCCGGGCGACAGCCTCTTTCAAACCGGGCGAGGGATTGAGCTCCGAAGCCTTCTGGTAGGCGTTCAGGGAGAGGTCCCACTTCTTCTGTTTTTCGTAAACCAGACCCAGCCGCTGAAAGACCTCCGCGCTGCGAGGCATCAATTCGAGCGCTTGGTTCAACGCCCTCTCGGCCTCGCCGTAGTTTTTCTGGAACAGATAAGCTTCCGCCAGGTTGTAATGGACGAAGCCGTCGCGCGCGTTATAGTCGCGGGCCTTCTTGAGATACTCCACCGCCTGGTCGTACTGTTTCGCCGACAGCGCAGAGATCCCCCGCTTGAAATACGACTTGCCGAGGTACTCGGCGGTGGCTGAGTGACCGGGCTTCATCGCCAGCGCCCTCGTCAACGCCTGCGCGGCGTCCTCCTGCCGGTTCAGGTTGTAGTAGGCGATGCCGAGCTGGGAGAAATCGGTCCAATCCGCCGCAGAGATCCGTATCGCGGCGGTCAGGTCGGTTGCGGCGTTCTGCCACCGTTCGGACTGGTATTCGGCCGAACCGCGCAGATGGTACAGCTTGTACTTCTCCCGGTCCCCCTCTTTGGCTGCGAGGGTTTCCCCCTGGTTGAGCGCCTGCACGGCCTGCTCGTATTTCTGCATGTTGAAGTAGGCCTGACCCAGCCCCAGGTAGGTGGAGAAGGCAGTTGATTTCAGTTGCGCCGCGCGCGTGAGCGAGGAGATGGCGAGGGCGTTGTTTTTCAGGTTGAGGTAACTGAGGCCGACCAGCCGGTGACCGAATTCCCAGTCGGGGCTCTGGTCGAGGTCAGGCTTGAGCTCCTGGATGGCCTTGTCGAAGCGCCCCTGGTTGTAATACATGACCGCCTGTTTGTAGTCGGCTTGCGCGGGTGCCGCAGACAGGACGGCCAGCAGCGGCACCGCGGCAACCCACTTGTTCATCGGGCAACCCCTCCCACCCCGCCGGAAAACCCCGACCACATCGCGACCTCGGCATTGGTAGGGATCGAGACGTTTTCCACCTTCAACTGCTTGCACATGTCGAGCACATCGACCGTCGCGAAGTAGGGCACATTGGGGTCCGTTTGGACGATCACCGGTTTCTTCGGGTTCTGTTTGAGCTTCGCGTCGATGTAGCCCGCCATCTGCGGCAGGGTTGCCGGCTTGCGGTCGATAGTGTACTGGCCGGGGCCCATGATGTGAATGTGCATGGATTCGAGCGGCTGCACGTTCACGATGTCTTCGTTCTTGGGCAGCCCGTACTCGAGGCCGAAATTGCTGCTGTACACCGAAGTCAGCATGAAAAAGATGATGAGCAGGAATGCGATGTCCGCCATCGATGCGGTCGGTATTTCGGCGGGTACCTTGTTGCGAATCTGGATCGCCATCTCGGGACTCTCTGTTACTGGGCCGTGTTCTGCTTCGCCTCGGTCAGAAGCGCTATGCGCCGGCAGTTGTTCGCGCGCAGTTTTTCGTACACCGCGTTGAACAGGTCATAGCGCACGTTCTTGTCGGCCTTGATGATGAACTGTTTTGTCGGATCGGAACTGACGACTTCCTTCACGAACAGGTCCAGCTCATCGAGCGTGTTGAGCTTCGTGCCGGGCTGGATGCCGTTTGAAATCTCCATGTCGCCGTTGGGGGCCACCGCGATGATGGCCGCATCCTTCTCCACTTCTTCCCGGTTTGCCGCTTCAGCCAGGTCGACGGACATCTTGACCGGGCTGAACGACGTGGTGAGCATGAAGAATATGATGAGCAGGAAGGCGATGTCCGCCATCGATGCCGTCGGGATGACGGCGGTCACCTTGTTGACGCGCAGATGCTTCATGAAACCACCTGCGGCTGGGGCACCGGGGTCGCGACGGGCGCGCTCGGCGCAGCACCAGGGTGGTCCTCCAGCTCATTGAAAGTTTCCAGCAGCATGGCGGAGCTGGTTTCCATGTCGAGCGCAAAATTGGTGATGCGGCTGGTGAAATAGTTGTAGGCCGCTTGCACCGGCAGTGCGATGAACAAGCCGTAAGCGGTCGTAATGAGCGCTTCGGAAATACCGGCCGCGACGAGCTTGGGGTTCCCCAGTCCGGCTTCCGCCAGTACCGCGAAGGACTTGATCATCCCCGTTACCGTTCCGAGGAACCCAAACAGCGGGGCGATGTTGGCGACGGTGGCGAGAACCCAGAGTCCCCTCTCCAGTTTGGAAATCTCGTGCAACGCCACGCTCTCCATCGCCTTCTCGATGTCGCTGACAGGCTTCCCGAACCGGAGGAGGCCGGCACGCAATGTATCGGATATGGGGCTCGGGTTCTGGTCGCACACCTCGATTGCGCCCTTCAAGTCGCGGCGAACGAGGGCGGCACGCACGGCCCCGAATACCTGGGCTGTGTTGACCTTGATCCGATGCAAAACAATGGCGCGCTCGATGATCACGATGAGCCCCACGATCGAACAAATCAGCATGGGGTGCATCGTTACACCGCCCCTGACGTAATAGTCGACCAAGCTGCCTGCGATTGAGCTTGACAATTCTCGTCTTCCCCCTGTGATAGATTCCGTTTGCCGCCTTGGTACTAGATCCCGGGAACCCCTGAAGGTTTCAGCAGAAAATAGCCAGAAGGGGTTTTTTCGAGGAGCCCCCCCTTGGACGGAAACCCTCTCTAGAATCTAGCGACAACGATGCGGCAAGTCAAGGTAACACGCTTGAAGGCTGGAGGTTATTGGCGTCCAAGGACGAGCGGGAGCGATGGGCGGTCAGCGGTTTTTGATCTTGAGCCGCTTCAGCTTCTCGCTGAGGGTGGTGGCGTTTACACCCAGCAATTGCGCGGCCTTTTTCTGATTCCAGTCGGTATTGTCCAGGGCTGCCAGTATGAGGCTCCGCTCGAAGTTGCCGACCCGCTCCTTGAGGGGGAGGCCGTCTCCGGGCATGCGGCCCTGGGCTGCCGCCGACGTGGTCGGCAGCGTGAGGTTCCTCGGGAAGAGGTCGGCGCTGATCGTGCTCTCGGGCGCCAGCACGACGGCCCGCTCCATGACATTCTCAAGCTCGCGCACGTTGCCCGGCCAGTCGTAATCCATGAGGACTTTCAGGGCCGCCGGTTCGAGGGTGCAGCGCTCGCGGTCGTTTTCCTCGCAATATTTCCTGATGAAATGTTCCGCCAGCAGCGGGATGTCTTCCGCGCGCTCGCGCAGCGCCGGGAGCTTGATGACGATGACATTGAGCCTGTAATAAAGATCGTCGCGGAAAGTACCGGCCTGCACCGCCGCCTGCAGGTCGGTATTGGTGGCGGCGACAATGCGCACGTCGATCTTGATGTTTTCCAGGCCCCCGAGCCGTCGGAACTCCCGTTCCTGGATGACGCGCAGGAGTTTGGCCTGCATCTCCATCGAGATGGTAGCGACCTCGTCCAGGAACAGTGTGCCGCCGTCGGCGACCTCGAAGAGCCCTTTTTTCGAGCTCGTCGCGCCCGTGTAGGCGCCGCGGACATGTCCGAAGATCTCGCTCTCGAGGAGGTCCGACGGGATGTTGCCGCAGTTGATCGCGACGAAGGGGGCCTCAGACCGGCTGCCGCTGGATGAGTGGATCGCCTTGGCCACCAGTTCCTTGCCGGTGCCGCTCTCCCCCTGCAGCAGGATCGTGCTCCGCCGCGGCGCCACCTGGGTGATCAGATCGTAGATCTGCTGCATGGCGGCGCTCTTCCCGATGATGTTCCTGAAGCTGTAGCGTTGCTTCAGTGACTCCTTGAGCCGGATGTTTTCTTCCCGCAGACGGCGGTTTTCGGCCGCGTTTTTGACCGCCAGCACGATCTCGTCGTTCTTAAACGGCTTGGTGATGAAATCAAAGGCGCCGAGCTTGGTGGCCTTGACGGCCTTCTCGATCGAACCGAACGCCGTGAGGATCACGGTCACCGGGCTGGGTTCCAGCTTGGCGAACTCCTCGAGCACCTGCAGCCCGTCCATGTCGGGCATCATCAGGTCGAGGAGCACGACGGTGTACTCACTGTCGCGGACAAGCTCCAGGGCCTCGGAACCGTTCTGTGCCAGGTCGACCGCGTAGTCCTCGGCGGCCAGCAGGGTCGACAGGACATCCCTGATGATCTCTTCGTCGTCGACTACCAGGATCTTTCCGTTGCTGGTCATTGTGAGGCGTGTCGGGTCGGCAGCTTGAGCCTGAAGTGAGTCCCCTGTCCGGGAGTGCTGTCGACGAAGATCCGTCCGCCGTGCTCCTGGATGATCCCGTAGGTGACCGCCAGGCCGAGCCCCGTGCCCTTTCCGGTGCTCTTGGTCGTGAAGAACGGGTCGTAGATCTTCTTGATGTTTTCCTCGGAGATGCCGGCCCCCGTGTCCCGGATGTCGACGACGACCATCGTGTCGTTCATCGAGGTCCGGACGACCAGGTTGCCGCCGGAGGTCATCGCGTCGCGGGCGTTCAGGAAGAGGTTGATAAACACCTGCTGCAGTTTACCGCTGTTGCCGTACACGGGCGGGATAGCGTCGTCCAGATACTCGTCGACTTCGGACGTTGCACTGCTTCAGCTGGTGGTCGAGCAGCGACAGGCTTTCCTGGATCAGCCGGTTCAGGTCGAGGTCCTTGAACTCGCTGCCGTTCAGGCGGGCGAAGTTCAGCAGCCCGTTCACGATTTCCGCGGCGCGGAACGTCTGCTTCTCGATCTTTTCCAGGATCGGTTTGCGGACGTCGGATTCCGGGGTCTGCTTCAGCAGCATCTGGGTGTAGCTCGAGATTCCCGTGATCGGCGTGTTGACCTCGTGCGCGATGCCCTGCCGCCAGCAGACCTATCGAGGAGAGCTTCTCGACCTGCATCAGCTGGTCCTCGAGCCGGACCTTGGCGCGTGATGTCGTCCATGACGATCAGGCAGCCGGAGTTCAGGTCCACCGAGTCGAGCAGCGGGATGATGCTCAGGTTGACGATCAGCTTCTCGCCGCTGCCGGTTTTCCAGGAACAGCTTGAAGATATTCGCGGCCGATTTCAGATCCCAGCCGCTGCTGCCGGACGCGTTGTGCATCGACTCGATGACGTCGGGCGCCAGCAGCGTATCGACTGCCCATGCCGCGCACCTGGTCGCGCCGGACACGATAGAGCTCTTCGAAGGCCCGGTTGCAGGAGGTGACGTTTCCGTTCAGATCCAGGGCCAGCACGGCGACGTTGATGCTCTCGATGATGTTTTCGGTGTAGATCTTCAGCCGCTCCAGTTCGTGCGCCTTCGTCTCGACCGAGCGGTAGAGGTTGGCGTTTTCCAGCGCGATCGCGGCGTATCCCGACAGCGCCGATAGCAGATCGACGTCTTCGCTGGAAAAGTGCTTGTCCCCCGGCAGTTGGCCGAGCGCGATGATCCCGATGCGTCGGCCCCGCAGCTTCAGGTCCTGGGCATACTGCAGGCCCGAGGCCTGCCAGCCCGGGACTGACCGGTGCAGCCTGTTCCCGGGCTCCACCTCGAGCGGATTTCGTGGCGGTGCGCGGGTCCAGCAAGTCTTCTTCGCGATACAGGGGATCGCCGCTCTTCGGGGATCTCGAGCCCCAGCGCGTCGGCGAGGCGGAAGAAGCCGGGGTGAACCGGGTCGGTCAGGAACATCGCGGCCTTGCGAACCTGAAATGTCTTCGAGACCCGGTCCAGAATGCTGCGCGTGAGGCGGCCCAGGCTGATCTTCGCTGCTCAGCGTGCGCGCAAACTCGAGCAGGCTCGACCGGTCGTCGAACTGGTCCTTGTAGAACGAGCGGTCCAAACGGTGCTGCACCTTGTTGCGCAGCGGCGCAAACAGCAGCGCGATGCCGAGTGCCGCGACGCAGATCGACGACGAAATTCGCTTCCGGCGCCGCGTACTGAAGGCGCACGCCCGACGACCAGGACGAAGAAGAGATAGCACCGCCAGCAGACCGTGCTGGCAATGAAGTAGGCCGCGCCCCCGCGGACAATGACTTCGACGTCGAGCAGACGGTAGCGGACTGATCGCATACGCGAAACTGAGCGGGATGATGCCGAGGAAGAGCAGCGATGCTTCCATGGCAAAGGTCGGGCGCACGCCCAGAAAGCCACGGCAGTGCGTAAATCAGGCTGAACGGCACCACGCCCGCCAGCGTTCCGTAACTCACCCACTTCATCTGTTGGCCGGATCGTGAACTCACGGGACCGTGCCCGACGAATCAGCAGCAGCACGCCACCCGACGATGAAGCCGGCGCAGAAGTAGACCAGCTCGATCCGGTCGAGGACCATGCTGGCGTTCGCCGTACGCGGCAGTCCGAAGTTTGCGAGGCGGCCGGTCATCCACAGCGACTGCAGAGGCCGAGCGCCAGCGCCGGCATGTAGATCGAGCGGAGCCCGGCTGCGCCCTCGGGCCGAATCGATCGGGAACCGCATGCAGAAGTGAACGAAAAGCGCAGGAAGCAGCAGGAAAGCGGCGAGCGAAAGACCGTAGACGGTCCAGTCGAAGGCTTCAAGGCGCGGAGTGTAGCTGTAGAGGTAGACGACAAAGGCCGCGACCGAGATGAGGTAGAAGTGAAATGCTCGAGGCAGCCCGAAGCCGCGCAGGCCGGACGAAAAGCTCCGATACCGAGGTGCAGGAATGCGAGAATGGTGCGCAGCCCGTCCCGCGGGGCGAGCAGGAAGTTCTTCGCGGCCAGCTGCAAGGCTACCGTTCTTTGCCCCGAGCGAGCCGGCAATCTCGTAGGTCACGGAGGCGTTGGGGCCCGAGGCTGTCGAGAACGTCGAAGTACTGTCTGAGATTGGCCGTCCGCGCCCGTTGATCGACAACAGCCGGTCGCCGACCTGGATTCCAGCCGCTTCCCGGGCCGCCCGCGCTACACTCGTCGCGACAAGCCCGGCCTCGCCGTCGACCCAGTAGACGCCGTCGGTCGGATCTACCCACTCCGCCCGGTCCCGCACATTCAGGATGCCCACGGCCAACAGCACTGCCGTCAGCAGAACCGTAGCAATGATCTTGAACGGGACAGGAAATGAGTTCATGTCACAGATCGTCCATATCGGGCGACGTCAAAGGGGAATATGCAATCGACATGCCAAAGGATGAATGGTGACAAATCTATAATTCATTTTGCTTGTTCTGTTACGGCGCAGCGACGGCACCTTCAACCTGGTCGAGCAGTAATTCATGCCATTGGATACATTACCGTCCAATATTTTGAACTGGCACTTTATCTTATTCAAGGTCAAAGACAAAGCAGGGGCAGGTGCAACTGTCGCAGAGGGAGCGGCAACGTGTGGGGCAGACGCCTAATACAGGTTCAGGTTTAGACCAAACCGCAAGGAGCGCGGGTTGCGGGTGAGGAGTATGTCTCCGTCCGTTGTTTGGACTCGCTGGAGGTTCTGGTCGAACAGGTTTCGCACGTCCACGAGAGCCTCCCAACGCCGGGTGCTGCCCATGAACTCAGGCAGGGGGATGGGTTGGCGGATGACGAAGTTCGTCCCCTTGGACATCATGTCGGTCCTGTCGCCGAAGAGGTCGATCGGGCTCAGGGGATGCCCTGGGTACCAGCGAACGGTGGCAGTGATCTCGGTCTTGGTGTGAGGAACGACCGCGTTCAGCCTGGTCGTGAAGGCGTGGTAGTACGAACGCTGCACGTGCTCGAGCAGGCTGCGGGCCATGGCCTCGCTCGAGAGCTGCCTATCCTGGCCGGACAGACTTGCTCCGGAGCCATAGACATACGCGATCGAGCCGGTCAGGAAATCGAGGAACCTGCGGTTCATGGCCAGCCTGACGCCGCGTTGCGCCGACTGGGCTTCGGTCAGCTGAGTCACGCGCTCCGGATACCCGGGTTGCGGAGACGACAGGAACAGCGGCATCCCGGGGCCGTTCATGTGGTCTTCGTAGACGCCGAGCTCGACGTTGGTCCCGTCGGTGAACTCGCGGCCGACCGAAAGCTCGGAGTGCTTGAACTCGCTTACGTGGACCTGCCCGTCGATTTTTGCGATGTAGGTGGGTTCGATCAGGTTGAGTACCTCGCCGTCCGGCAAAGCGATGGAGTTGTTGTCGCTGAGGCGGCGCGACGCGATCCCGGTCTTGACGAACCAGCCGTCGATCGGCGTGACGGTGATCTGGAAAAACGGGCTGAAGAAGGTGCTGGTGGGGCCGTAGTAGACGCGCGACAGGTCGAAACCATACTCGAGCGCGAGGCTGTCCAGGACTTTGCTGCGGGACGCGAAACCAACCCCGACAGTCTGAATGCCCGATTCCCGCAATTGCGGGTCGCCGTCGAAGAACTCGGCCGGACGCGAGATGTTGCCCAGGGTGGGGCCGTCCATCGTCATGCGGCCGTAGCCGAACGAGAACTTCATGTCCCGGTCGGGACCCGGCCGGTAGTTGTAGGTGTTGCGCACCTGCCAGTACGAGTCGAAGCCCGAATTGAGCTGTCCGGAAAGGATCATCCGACCGTGTTCGCTCACCGGTTCCGAGAACGCGAAGTTCGAAACGATCCCCGTCTGTCCGGTTACGGGCGAGAGAGTGTAACTGTCGCTGCTCAGCCCCGACGTCGAGATGACGTTGAGAGTCGCTCCGCGTGCGAACGACCCGTCGCCGTCGGTGGGCACGTTGGACGGGAGGTCCCTGAAGATGAGGCGCCGGTCCGAGGTGCTGCGCACGACACTCTTCAGGTCCCAATTGCGTGGGTCGGGTTCGCCCGAGACAAAATCGAGGAACTGCTGCAGTATGACGTTGAGGGTCGTCGTCTTTCCCGGCTCGATCTTGATGGAGGAACTTGTCAGCGGGTGGTACCCTTCGCGGCTGACCTGCAGAAAATAGGAGCCTGGCGTGAGGTTTGCCAGCGCGTACACGCCCTGCCGGTCGGAGCGGGTGAACGAGATCGTTCCCCCTTCCTGATCCTGTTTGAAGACCGTGATTACGGCGCCTATCAAACCCTCTCCGGTTCCGGATGTCACCTTTCCGGAGATTCGCCCAGCGGTCTTGGCCCCCGCAACCGGGGGGACGGCAAGTGCGGCCAGCAAGAACATCGGGAGGATGCGCACGAAGGCCTTCATGTAACTCGTCCCTTTAGGTCCCACGGACACTTCCAGCCGGACCCTATATTTCTTTGAGGCTACCACACGCCTCACCGGGTGTCAATTTTCGAAAAACAGCTGCGCAAACAGCTGCCGCGCGCGCTTCACTCAATGTCGGCGTAGAGCACCTGTGCGGAGCAGTGCACTGCTCCCGCGGGCAGGTCCGGAACCGGGATGCCGGTGGCTGAGACCCCATCTCCTCCCGCGACCGAGACGCGCACAAGTTGGTTGCGGGGCTCGAGGAGGGTGTTGTTCTTCGTCCTGAACGACAATTTGAGCATGACGTTGCGGTAGCCGCTCCGGCCGCTGTTGCGGATTTCGACGTCCACCGTGCCGTCGTTGACCCTGCACACTCCGGTGAGGTCCGCGGGGGCGATCGCCCGGGTGGCGGTGGGGTGCGACTCGCGCACGATCTCGACTGGACGCGGGCTGCCTGGCGGGGCCTCTATCCTGCGCGACTGGACAACGAGGTATACGAGCACGGCGGTGAGCATCGCGGTCAAGCCGAGGAACAGATATCTTCTAAACTTGAACATAGGGGGCCTGGAATCCTAATCGCGGCGCCAAACGATTTCTCCACAGACTACAGTCGCCAGGCAATCCCCGGCGCCTTCCAGGATCTGGCTGACGAGGTTGCGCTCCGCGACCTCCCCTGGCAGCCGAAGGATGGTCAGGTCGGCCCAGTAGCCACGCCGCAAGCAGCCCAACACGCCGCCGAACCCCAGTGCGCTTGCGCCATTCAGGGTTGCCATCCGGAGGATTTCCTCCGATTTCAAGTCTTTGCGCGTTCCGAAAAGGTACCGCACCTCGTCCAGCATACTGAGAGACGCATTGCTTGCTAGAGAATCCGTTCCCAGGGCCACGTTGATGCCGAGATCGAGCATACGGCGCACCGGGTGCGGAGGGTGGCCGAAGTAGGCGTGGCTGCGCGGGCAGTACACGACGGAGCTGCGGGTCTGGAGGATCCTGGACATCGAGTCTTCGTCGACGTAGTTGCAGTGAATGAGGACGGGGGAAAGCTGCAGAACGCCCAGGCTTTCGAGCCACGGCACCGGGGCCGCCTGCGGGGCCGACCAGCCGGGCGGCATCGCGCCCATGCTTTCGAGCAGGTCCCTCAGATCGCCTGTTCCCGACTGAAGTAGCGCGAGCTCCTCTTCCGTTTCCGCAGTGTGCGTCGCAAGCGGGAGGTCCAGCCGCTGCGCGAGGGCCGCCGCGCCGCGGTACAGCGCGGGGGACACGGTGTAGGGCGCGTGCGGTGAAACTCCAGCCACGAGTAACGAGTCGCCGCGGTTACGGTCCGCTTCCACCCGTTCTGCCAGGAGTGTCATGCGCGTGGGGCAGAGCGCGGGATCCAGGCCGAGGGTCTCCTCGAACACAACCTGCCGCAATTTCCCGGGCTGGAGTGCCTGCACGCTCAAGCCAGCGGCGGAAATATCCCCGGCCAGGGTGGTGCCCGACGCGATCGACATGCGGGCACCTGCCCGGGTGGATTCCACAAAGCGTTCGCGGTGCCACGCGCGCCTCAGGTCGACCAGCTGGCGCAGCCAGTCGGAAAAGCTGCGCGGGGCATTGATTTGTCCCTGCAGAAGGGTGAGTTCGAGGTGCGTGTGAGCGTTGACGAGACCGGGCAGGATGACGGCGTCGCCCCAGTCGATCAGCTCGGTCTCGAGCGCCGCCGGGGGGCCGGTCCATCGTTCCACCCGCGAGATCCTCCCCGGCGCCGCCACGTGCACCGCCGAGTTGCCCAGGACGTGGTCCGCCTCCGCGACGACAAACCGGGCCCGGTGAATCGTCCGAATCATGGCCGTATTGGGGTGAAAGGTCCTGTGAGAAGCATAGGTAGAAGACAAAGGCCCGAGTGTGCGCAAGGGAGAAGGGGTTCCGGCATAACACCGGAGCAGGCCTAAAAGGCCTTGACCGCCCCCCCGCTCGCGATCTCCTGAGCGGGTATTTGGGATGGCACTCGCACTCGGGCTGAGCGAAATATATCCACCTTCGCCGTATCCTGCAAGCTCAATCCATTGTGAGCACGCACCAAAGACAACGGACCTTCCCGGCATTGGACAAACCGCCGGGCGGGATCCAAATGTCCCTTGGCGCGGCCGCAGCCCTTCGGTATATTGACACCGGCGAACTCGATTGGATGTTGCTAACGCACTGTGCAGAGGGAAGTTCATGGCAATCCTGCTGAGGGAATCGGATGTAGAAAAGCTGGCCGGCATGAAAATGGCGCTCGATGCGGTCGAGGAGGCCTTCAGGCTGCAGGGGCAGAAGGAGGCCGACAACGCCCCGCGCCGCCGCTGCCGGCTCAACGACAAGGGCCTCCTGCACGTGATGAGCGCGTCTCTGCCGACCCTAGGGTATGCCGGGCTGAAGAGCTACACGAGCATTGGCGGCAAGGCGCGTTTCTTCGTCCAACTCTACAGCGCGTCGACCGGGGAACTACTGGCCATGGTCGAGGCCGACCTCCTGGGTCAGATCCGCACCGGGGCGGCGAGTGGGGTGGCAACGAAGTTCATGGCGCGGGACAATGCGGCGCGCGTCGGCATCTTCGGCACCGGCTGGCAGGCGCGTTCGCAGGTCGAGGCGGTTTGCGCCGTGCGCCCCGTCGAATCCGTCGTCGCCTTCAGCCCGAATCCGCAGCACCGGGAGAAGTTCTGCAGCGACATGTCCGCGAAGCTCGGAATACCGGTTCGGGCCGCATCCGGTGCGGAAGAGACGGCCCGAGAGGCGGATATCGTCATAACGGCGACCACTTCCAGGGAACCCGTGTTCCAGGGGGAGTGGATCGCTCCCGGCACCCACATCAACGCCGTCGGCGCTAACCATCTCTCGAGACAGGAACTCGACGTCGAAACCGTCCGCCGGAGCGCCTGCGTGGTCGTCGACTCGCTCGAGCAGTCGATGCTCGAGTCGGGGGATCTGGCGCGCGCAGCCGAGGCCGATGCCTTCTACTGGGAAGATGCCCGCGACCTGGGTCTGGTGGTCGTCGGCGAGTTTCCCGGCCGCGAAGACCCTAGCGAAATCACCATCTTCAAGTCCAACGGGATCGCACTGGAGGATATTGCGCTGGCGGGACGCGTTTATGAAGCGGCCTGCAAGACCGGAGCCGGTGAAAAACTGCCTGTTTGATTTGTGCCACCAAGTGGGCGGGGACGGCCCGCCCCCGCCCCATGACCCTACCCCTCACTTCCTGGTGCCACCGAGCAAACCTGACACCTCGGCCGCGGTCGGAAACGCGGGGATAGCTCCGGGTCTGGTCGTGGCCAGGGCTCCGACGGCGTTGGCAAAGCCGATCCAGCGTGTCAGCACGGCGCGGCCGATATGCAGCTTCCGCAGGTCGCCGGGATTCTTCAGCAGGCAGGTGAGAAACCCTGCGACAAATCCGTCGCCCGCCCCGGTGCTGTCGACGGCCCGTACCGCGAATCCGGGAACTTCCCCCTCGTATCGCCGCCAACGGTATGCGGCGCCGCGGGCGCCGCGCGTCACCAGGATCAGGGCATCGCAACACGCCGCCAGTGACCGCATTCCGGTAGATAGGTCCGCGTGCCCGGTCAGGAACTCCATTTCCTCCTCGTTGACCTTCAGAAGGTGGACGGGGGCAAGAGCCCCTAGCACGGTCCGGCGGGCAACGGCCGCCGAGGGCCACAAGCGCATCCTCAGGTTCGGATCGCACGAGATGTAGACGCCGGATTCCACGGCCGCACGAATCGAGCTGCAGGCTACCGCGCGAGTAGCCCGGTGGATCAGGCTGATGGTGCCGAAATGGAACACGCGGCAACCTCGGATCAGCCCGATGGGGATGTCCCGGGCCCGGAGGCGATGGTCCGCGGTTCCCTCCCAGTAGAACAGAAAGTCGCGCTCCGCGTCCTCCTTCAACGAGACGAATGCGATCGGGGTGCTCCCGCGCGAGGAAAGAACGAGCCCGCTCACGTCCACGCCGTTCACCGTGAGTTCTTGTGCCAGGAAGCGGCCGAACTCGTCGTCCCCGACGGCGCCGAGGAACGCCGTGCGCACGCCCAGGCGCGCGGCCGCGACCGCGACGTTGGCCGGGGCGCCTCCGGCCGCCTTCAGGAATCCGGGGGCGTTGCGGAGCGGGCCGGTGGCGGTGGACACGAAGTCGATGAGAAGCTCGCCGAAACACGCAAGATCCAGGTGAGGTGATGCCGGTCGGAGCATGCCGGACCTCCAGCGGCCGTACTCTATGCCGCGCAACGGGCAAAGGGAACAGCTTTGTGTCCGCGGGACTGTGCCTGGCCGTCTCTCCCCCGCGCGGGGCCCGGGCAGGCTATTTCAAAGGCTCGAAGACCCGCATCGATTTGATGTAGACTCGTGGTTCCCATGCGCGCCGAATCCAAACCCTACCTGGTCCTCGAGAGCGTCTCGAAATCCTTTCCCGGGGTTCAAGCCCTGGACTCGGTCAATTTCTCGGTGGCGGCCGGCGAGTGTCATGCGCTGGTGGGTGAAAACGGCGCCGGAAAATCGACGCTGATGAAGGTGTTGTCGGGTGCGGTGCTGCCCGAATCGGGCTCGATCTACTTGGCCGGGGAAAAGGTCGAGATCGACTCCCCGGCGACGGCCCGGCGACTCGGGATCAGCATGATTTACCAGGAGCTCAACCTCCTGCCGGAACTGACCGTCGCCGAAAACATCTTTCTCGGCCGCGAGCCGCGCGGCCGGTTCGGGTTGCTGGACCGGCGGAGGATGGTCGAGGAGAGCCGGGTGTGGCTCGAGCGCCTGCACCAGAGCATCGATCCCGGCGCCCGGACCCGGGCGCTGTCGCTTGCGCAGCAGCAGATGGTCGAGATCGTCAAAGCCCTTTCGCTGCAGGCGAAGGTCATGATCATGGACGAGCCCTCGTCCATCCTTACGGACCGGGAACTGGACGAGCTGTTCGCTTTGATCTTGCGCCTGAAGGCCGAAGGGCTGGCCATTATCTACATATCCCACCGGCTGGAGGAGATATTCCGGGCCTGCGACCGTGTGACAGTCATGCGCGACGGCCGCACGATCTCCACCCGGGTCGTCCCGGAGTCGGACCAGGCGACTCTGGTCCGGGAGATGGTCGGCCGCGAGGTCGCCGGTGTTTTCCCGACGCGCCGCGAGCCGGCCGAGGAGGTGGTCCTCGACGTCCGGGACGTCACTCGTGCGCCGCGGTTGCGCCACGTCTCGCTCCGGGTGCGGCGCGGCGAGATTGTCGGGTTGTCCGGGCTCGTGGGGGCCGGCCGCACCGAACTGGCGCGCGTCGTCTTCGGGGCCGACCCCGCCGACGAGGGCGAAATCCGGTTCGAGGGGGAGGCTCTCCGGAATCACGGGCCGCACGAGGCCATCGAACGAGGGATCGGTTTCCTGACGGAAGACCGCAAGTCGCTCGGCCTCCTGCTCAATATGACGGTGCGCGAAAACGTCACCCTTGCCAGGCTGGCAAGGGTGACGCGGGCGGGATTCATTTCCCGCAGCAGGGAGCGGGAACTGATTGCTCCCCTGGTCGGCGAACTGAGGGTGAAGACGCCGTCGCTGGAACAGGACATCGTCAACCTCTCCGGGGGCAACCAGCAGAAAGCCATCCTGGCCCGCTGGCTGTTCACGCAGAGCCGCTTCCTGATCTTCGACGAGCCGACCAGGGGCATCGACGTCGGGGCGAAGGCCGAGATCTACCAGTTGATCGTCGACCTTGCCGCCGCGGGGAAAAGCATCCTCGTCATCTCCTCGGAACTGCCGGAGATCCTCGGCCTGTGCCACCGCGTCTATGTGATGCGCGAAGGCGAGATCGCCGGAGAGTACGCGGCCGCGGGTTCGACACAGGAGCAACTGCTCGCCGCCGCCATGGGAGTTTCCATCGCCAGCTGAGGTCTAAATGGAAGTCAGTCGCCGACTGCGCACGACCGAGGTCGCGATTTTCGCGGCCGTCCTCCTCGAGTGCATCGTTTTCGCCTTCCTATCGCCGAGCTTCCTCACCCTGAACAACTTCGTCAACGTGACCCTGCAGATCGCGATCTACGGCATTCTGGCTGTCGGGATGACGATCATCATGATCACCGGCGGCATCGATCTCTCCATCGGCTCGGTGGTTGCACTCGTCGGGGTCGTCGCCGCGATCCTGTCGAAAAAAGAGGCGCTGCCGGCAGACGTCATGGTGGGGACCGCGATGCTCGCCGGGATCGCGCTCGGGACCGCGATTGGGGCCGCTTCCGGGTCGCTGATTGCCCGGTTCGGCATACCTCCGTTTATCGTGACGCTCGCGCTGATGACCATCTGCCGCGGCGTGGTGTTCATCATCACCGGGGGTTTCACCGAGGGCGAGCTTCCCGCCCATTTTGGCTGGCTCGGGCGAGGGCACCTCTGGTTCCTCCCCATCCCGGTCGTCATCATGGTGCTTCTGTTCGGGGCGGGCTACGTGGTCCTCGATATGACGGCCTTCGGCCGCCACATCTACGCCCTTGGCGGCAACGAGGAGGCCGCCCGGCTCTCGGGCATCAGGGTGCGCCGGACCAAGGTCCTCGTCTATTCGCTCAGTGGGCTGCTCACCGGCCTGGCAGGGGTCACCCTGGCGGCGCGGCTCGGGGCCGGGGCCCCCAATTCGGGGCTCGGCTACGAGCTGGACGTCATCGCCGCCGTGGTGGTCGGCGGCACCAGCTTGAGCGGAGGGCGCGGGAGTATGATCGGCACCCTCGCAGGAACGATGTTCATAGGGGTGCTGAACAACGGGCTCAACCTCGCCAACGTCGACCCCTACACGCAAAAGGTAGCGCTGGGCCTCGTCATCCTCGCCGCGGTCTGGCTCGATCAGCTGCAGAAGAAGTAGGCTCCGCCCGGGGACACGCGAAGTCCACCTCAACGATTGCGCAAGGTTCCGGGGCCGCGGCGAACCGCCGCGGCCCACCACCCGACTGGCAGCTGCGCGCTGCGCAGTGTACGATTCCAGGTACAAGTTATGGAGGTGCCCGCTTCATGAGAGCCCGATCCGCCGTCATCGTCGCCCTGCTGTGCGGTTTCGCAGCCGCACGGGCCCAGGCCGAGGAGCAGTACTATCTCCCACAGGTCGTTGACGGCCGCTTCGAGCGGGGGAGCTACAGGACTACCTTTGTCTTCTTCAACAACACCGACGCCAATGTCACCGTCCTGCTGAAGTTGACCGGCGACGCCGGCGCGCCCCTGGTGGTCGGGATCGACAGTCTCGGTCGGGCCAGCGAATTCAACATCTTCCTCGCCGCGGGGGCGACCGAGATTCTGCAGACCGACGGCACGGGTGCCATCGTCACCGGGGCAGCCTCCGTTACCACGTCCGCGAAGATCGGCGTCTCGGCCATCTTCTCGAATTTCGACGCTGACGGACGATACCTGACCGAGGCGGGGGTGGGCGGCGCTGAGCCGCAGACGGACTTTGTCCTGCCCGTCGATACCACGGGCCTGTTCAACACGGGGCTGGCGCTCTTCAATCCAGGGACCAGCCAGGCCGTCATCACTGCGGAGCTGCGCGATTCGGGCGGACAGACCGTCGCATCCGCAAACGTCGACCTGGCCGCAGGGGGGCACGTGGCGCGATTCGTGGCGGGTTCCGGTCAGCTCTTCCCCTCCGTCGCCGCATTCCAGGGAACGCTCCGGGTGCAGAGCAGCGCCCCGGTTTCGGCCTTGGTACTGCGCCAGAACGAGCTGCCCCTCTCGTACACGTCTCTGCCCGTCGTCCCGGCCGGCGCCTCGACCCTGACGCGCAACCTCGCGCAGGTGGCGACCGGTTCTTTTGACGGCGGCGTGTTCAAGACCTCGTTTCTCCTGTTCAATCTCTCGCCCGGAGCTGCCAACGCGGTCCTCGCACTGACCAGGAACGACGGCACACCGCTTTCGGTGACCGTTCCAGGGAAAGGTACGGCCAGCACCTTCAACATATCGCTTCCCGGCCGGGGTGCTGCGTTTCTGCAGACCGACGGGAGCGGGACGCTCGAGGCGGGTGCCGCGACGGTAACCTCCACTGCGCCCCTGGGCGCTTCGGCGATCTTCACCGTGTTCGACCCGCAGGGGGCATTTCAAACAGAGGCCGGCGTGGGCGACTCCCCCGCCCTGTCCACCCTGACCTTCCCGGTCGACATGACGGGCGCGCTGCAAACCGGCTTCGCCTTCTTCAATCCCGGAGCGGCCGCCGCGACGGTCACGCTCAGACTGCTGGACGCCAACGGCGTGCCCACCGGCGCGCGGTCCGTATTCACGCTCGACCCGAAAAAGCATACCGCTAAATTCGTTGCCGAGCTCTTCGACACCACCCCGAACTTCACGGGAACCGTGTCGGTGTCGTCGACGGCGCCTGTGGCGGCTCTGACCTTGCGCCAGAACCAGACTCCGCTCTCCTACACCACGCTCCCCTCGGCCGCCGGGATTTCAGCCGGCAGCGCGGCGGCCCCGCTGCTGCTTTCTAAGACTGAGTCCGGTCTGACGTTTACGGCCAGCTCGACGTTCGACGAGACCCTCGGGGCGGGGTTCAGGCTGACGGGCCAGACCGGGGGGCAGGGGCAGTTGCACGAGATCGTGGCGGTGCGAGCCGACGGCGCCGTCTACTCCGGCGAGGCCATTCCGGAGACGGGCCGGTACGTCATCGCGGTGCCCGCGGGCGCCTACCGGTTGAAGGGGTGTTTCCAGCCGGAGGGTTCCGGCGCGTCGGGCAGCCTCATGATGACCTATACAGAGGCGGCTCTCTTCCAGGTCTCCGCGGACACCGAGCATAACATCACGCTCCCGGCAGTTCCCCTGCACAGCGTCTCGGGCGCGATCACCGGGTTCTCCAGCCTCCCTTCAGGGTCCGGGTCCAAAATCGTGTTCACGTCCGGGGACAGCACAGCCCAGGGCTCATTCGACGTGGGCGCCGACGGGAGCTACCGGGGATTGCTCCCCGACGTCAACTATGTCGCCGGGTTGTCGGTGACCGGAATAGCTTTTCCCCCGGTCCAGCACGAGGACCTCGCCGTCTACAGCCTCGGGACCACGACCGTCAACGGCGGTCCCGTGACCGTCTCGTTCCCGAGCCCCGCGACCGCGAAGGTCTCCGGCACCGTGCGCGCCGCCTGGCTCGGGCAGTTTGCTTTCGGTATCACCGTGAACGCCACCGACAGGGCGGCGCCTCCGCCGGACATCTGCATTCTGCCCCCGGCCGACAGCGCGGCCACCGCCGACCCGGCAGGCCAGTACCAGATCATCCTGGCCCGCGACCGGAACTACGGGATGCGGGCCGCCGTGCCCCTGCTGAAGGGCTCCCTGCGGCTCGGTACCGTCGGGTACCCTGTCAGCGGGGCCGCGCTGAACCTCGGCGCCGACGCCCCCTACGATTTCAACCTGCCGCCCCTTCCCGCCCAGGTTGCCCTCGCCGGCCGTGTGACCGACAGGCTCGGCCGGGGGGTTGAGGGCGTCACCGTCGCCGCACATACCGAAACGCTCTCGGACACCCCGAATGCCAGCTACTCTGCGAGTACTGTCACGGACGCCGAGGGCAAGTACACCCTGACCGTACTCAGCGGCTCGCACTATCAGCTGACGTTCCTCCCGCCCCTGCAATGATCGCGTTCTTGCGATGAGGACTTCGGGAGGCTTCGAGGCGAATCCGCTCGAGTAGCCGCAACCTGCCAGGCAATCAGATCCATATACGGGTTTACAACTCAGCCGATATGAACTATACTTTCTGTTTTTTCACTTCAGGTGGCACCCTGGCTAGGAGGTAGTTCCTATGAACAAAAGGGAACTCAAGAAATTCAAGTCCCTTCTGGAGCAGAAGCGCGATGCGATAGTCAACGCGACGGGCAAGAAGACACACTGGGACAACATGGAGAACACCCGGCGCGGCGATTTCGTGGACCAGGCGAGCGACGACAACGAGGTCCACGTCAACATCCGCCTGCTGCAGACCGACGCCAAGCTGTTGCGCGCCATCGAGGCCGCCATTGCCCGGATCGACAGCGGCAATTTCGGTGTCTGCACGATGTGCGAGGAGGAAATCAGCGACGCCCGCCTCAACGCCGTCCCCTGGACCTCCGTCTGTATCGCGTGCAAAGAGAAAAAGACCGCCTGAGACTACAGGGCCGAGCACGAGAGCGAAAAAGGCGCCCCGGAAGGGGCGCCTTTTCTCGTTGTGGACGGCTCACACGCCGGGCCCCGCCTCGCCCGAACCACCCCTTGTTGCGATATAGATCCCCAGCAGGATGACGGCCCCCCCCGCGAGCTTGATTGGGGTCAACTGTTCGCCCAGGAAGATCCATGCCAGGGTGCTGGCACCGACCGGTTCGGCGAGCGCGATCAGGGCGACCAGTCCGGGAGAGAGCCAGCGCAGGGACCAGTTGAACGCCGTGTGCCCGATGCACTGAGGGATCAGCCCGAGCAGAAATAGCAGAACAAAGGCCGACCGCGGAAATCCGCGCAGCGGTACCCCGGAGACCAGGGAGGCAGCCGTCAACACCAGGGCGGCCACCGCGTACACGGGCCAGACGTAGGCAATCAACGACAGCCGGGGTCGCAGGCGGGCGCCGGCCAGCAGGTAGCCGGCCATCGCCACCGCCCCGCCCACGGCGAGCAGGTTTCCCCGCAGGGTGGCCGCGGAAGCCTCCCAGTCGCCGTGGAAAACCACCACGCAACCGACGAACGCCGTGGCCAGTCCGGCCCAGAACGCGCCCGAAGCCGGCCGGCGCAGGATGAAGGCCATGGCCAGCCCGATGAAGAACGGAGTCGTGTCGACGAGCAGCACGGAGCTGGCCACCGAGGTGTAGTCGAGCGACGCGATCCAGAGCGCAAAATGCAGGGCCAGCGCCGTTCCCGCCAGGAAGAACTTCGGCCAGTCCGCGTGCAGCGCGCGGGCAAGCTCAGGGGCCGCCCCGCGGGCCAGGAACGGCGAGAGGATCACGGTCGCCCACGCCATCCGGTACGCGGCGATCGCGAGGGCGGGGACCGACGGCGACACCAGGCGCACGAGGAGCGAGCCGCACGAAACCGCGAGCAACCCGATTGTCATGAACAAGGCGACGCGTGTGCCGCCGGGCCGGCCCAAATCAGCTCCCTTCCTGGTCCGAGTTAACCCGCGGATTATACGTCGCAACGATCCGAGCCCGATGTATCGTTTAAGGTGACCGTGAAATGTCCGGCATGGGAGTGGATCGGCTTCCGCGCTCCCGGGAGGGTTGGGTTGGCACGCATCTACACGAAAACGGGCGATGACGGGACCACGGGCCTGATCGGCGGGAAGAGGGTTTCCAAGGACGATCTGCGGATCGAGGCTTACGGATCGGTCGACGAGCTGAACTCCGTTCTGGGAGTCGTCCGCAGCTACGCTCCTCCCGCCCCGGTCGAAGAGATCTTGCGGCGCGTCCAGGACGATCTGTTCACGGTGGGCGCGCAGCTCGCCACCCCGGACGTCGCTGGCGCGGTCCGGCCTGCTTACGTGGCATTGAGCGACGAGGCCGTGGCTGCCCTCGAATCGGCGATCGATCGCTGCGAGGCGGGTCTCCCGTCCCTGGACCGATTCATACTCCCCGGGGGTACCGTCCCGGGTGCGCTGCTGCATCTGGCGCGCACCGTGACGCGCCGGGCGGAGAGGTGCTGCGTCCGGCTGGCGCGCGACGAGACCGTCGGCGCCGTGATCCTCAGCTACCTGAACCGTCTGTCGGACCTGCTGTTCGTGCTGGCCCGCCTTGTCAACCTGGAGGCCGGCGCCCCCGAGACGCACCCGGCTTTCGGCCGCACCAGGCCCGGGCCCACGTAGCGAACCAGTTGCCGGACGATTGCAGGATCGGGTGGACGGGGACGGCATGGCCAACGGGGCACGATATGATGGCTCTGTGGGACGCGGCGAGCCGCCGCGGCCCACTCACCCGGCTATGTGGCATATTGCACTCTCGGCCGATAAGCAGAAAGCGGCGCCGGCCCGCCGTCGCTGATCTACAACCGAACCGAGCCGCTTGCGAGGGAGGATCGATGGAAAAGCAGTACGTGATCGATGCGATCGGCATGTCCGAATCGTGGCGCCTGTTCCGGATCATGGCGGAGTTTGTCGACGGGTTCGAGACGCTCTCCCGTCTGAAACCGGGAGTCTCGTTCTTCGGCTCCGCGCGTGTACCGCGCGACGGCCCGGAATACCAAACCACCTACGAACTGGCCAAGGCCGTTTCGGCTGCCGGCTACCCGATCATCACGGGCGGCGGGCCAGGGGTGATGGAGGCCGCGAACCGGGGGGCGTACGAAGCCGGGGGCGAGTCGGTCGGGATGAACATCGCGCTGCCCATGGAGCAGCGCGCCAACCCTTACATAAAGACCTTCCTGAATTTTCGGTACTTCTTCGTCCGGAAGGTCATGTTCGTGAAGTATTCCCAGGCCTTTGTCATCATGCCGGGCGGATTCGGCACGCTGGACGAGTTGTTCGAATCGGTAACCCTGATCCAGACCCACAAGATCCAACCGTTCCCCGTCATCATGATGGGCACGGCGTTCTGGTCGCCGCTCATCCGCTGGATCGAGGACAAACTGATCGTCGAGGGGCTCATTTCGCCGATCGACCGCAAGATTCTCAACGTCGTGGATACGCCCGAAGAGGTCCTCCACATCCTGCAAAACACGAAAATACCGGAGTGCGTCGCCTGACCCGGACGATGCTCATCATCGCAGGCGCCTTCACGACCGCCGGCGGGATCTTCCTGCTCCTGTGGTACAGGACGCTCGCCGGCCTGCCCCGAAGACAGCAGCCGCCCTGGGTCCGGCGGACTCCGTTCAAATGGGCCGCTCCTGTCCTGGGTGCGACGATGTTCGCCGGGGGATTGTTTGCGCTGGCGCGGGCCACTCCTGCCGCCGCTTGGGCAGGGGCCGTCCTTTCGATCCTGATCGCCTTCGCGCTCCTGCGATTTGACCGCTACTCGGCGACCATGCGGATCATCCACGATCACTACCTCCAGGTCCTCCGGGAGAAGAGCGGGGCGACCGAGACCGATGCCCTTTTCCTTACCGCCCGCTGGCGCTACCCGGACTGGTCCGAGGACCGCATCGCGGAACTGATTGCGGGCAAGGGCATCGAGAGTGTTATCCTTCTAATGACCATACAAGAAAACAGTATTCACCCCATTTCCGACTGGGAGCTCTATCGATCGCTGCGCGCCAAGGCGGCGCGGATCGTGCGCGCGGCCCGGTGAGATGCCTATGAGACTCCCATTGTTCTGTTCGCTGGTGCTGTTCCTCTGTGCCGGTCTCCCGGTGGCAACCCGTGCTCGCGCGCAGCAGGACGCGGCGGGCCAGCCGCAGGCCCCGGCTCCGGACCTGCCGAAATACCTGGAGGTGACCCCGCTGCTCGGGACCGGTGGGCAGCCGACCGACGCGGGGCTGAAATCGCTGCGCGAGAAAGGCTACCGGGCGGTGGTCAACCTGCGGACCGCGCAGGAGAAGGTGGATCTGGCCGCGGAAGAAAAGCTCGCCCGCGCGCTCGGCCTGAGCTACTACTCGGTACCCCTCGTCGGGACTGCTCCCGAAGAGAGCAGCGCCCTGGAGTTCCTGCGGGTCATGGACGGACTGAAGGGCGAGAAGGTCTTCGTCCATTGCGCCACCGCCAACCGGGTCGGGTCCGTGGTCATGATCCAGCGCGTGCTGCGCGACGGCCTCACGTTGGAAAAGGCCGAGGAGGAGGCGGCGCGCATCGGGCTCCGCACGGACATCCTGCGCACTTTCGCCCGGGAATTCATCCTGAGACACCCGAAGCCGTAAACCATTTGCCCTTCCTGGCGTATCAACCCCGTGCTCCCTGAAGGCCAGGCCTGCGTATGGAACTTCTCGAAGGCATCCTGATCGCGCTTGAGGCGCTGTGGGCCAACAAGCTGCGGACCATCCTGACGCTGTTGGGCAACATCGTCGGGGTGATGTCGGTCATCGCCGTCGTCAGCATCATCGACGGCATGAACATGTTCATCCGCAACGAGGTCGCGAGCGAGGGGTCCGGGGTTTTCAGGGTCCAGCAAGTCAACGAACTCGACATACTCTCGGATTTCGAAAAATTTCTAAAGTCGCTGCACAACCCGAAAATCACCCTCTCCGACCTCGACGCCCTGCGCGAACGCGTGACGCTCGCGCAGTATATCGATGCCAGCCAATCCAACCAGAGTGAAGTGCGGTACCAGCGCCGCTATATCAAATCGGTCCAGGTCGAAGGGCGGTCGGAGTACTATCCGATGCTCGGGAACTTCGATCTGAAAGACGGCAGACACCTCTCCCCCCAGGAGGTCCGTCACAACGAGTACGTCGCGGTCATCGGGTCCGATATCGCCGAGCGTATGTACCCCGGCCAGGACCCGATCGGGCGGGAGATCAAGATCGCCGGCATCTCACACCGGATCATCGGCGTGTTCGAAAAAAGGGCGGGCTTCCTCAGCGGCAACCCCAATCTGAACGTCACCGTCCCGATCACCGCCTTTCAGAAAACCTTCGGCACCCACAAGAGCCTGCGGATCGCCATCAAGTCCGCAGACCTCGACAGGGTCGAGGAGTGCGTGGACCAGACCCGGCTGGTCATGCGCGGCCTGCGTCATCTGGGGCCGCGGCGGGAAGACAATTTCGCCATCGTGACGTCCGACAACCTGCTGAAGATCTGGGCGGGCATCAGCCAGGGCATCTTCGCCGCGCTGATCGGCATCGTGTCCATAAGCCTGGTGGTCGGCGGGATCGTGATCATGAACATCATGCTCGTGTCGGTCACCGAACGGACCCGGGAAATCGGGATCCGCAAGGCCGTCGGGGCCACCCGCACCAACATCCTCTGGCAATTCCTGGTCGAGTCGATCACCTTATCGAGCGTCGGCGGGGTGCTCGGAATCCTCCTGGGTTTCGCGGCGGCTGCGGCCATAGCGTACTTCTCCCCCCTGCCCTATGCGATCAAAGTGTGGTCGATTGCCGTCGGGCTGGGGGTGACGTTCGCCGTCGGGATATTCTTCGGCATCTACCCTGCGATACAGGCCGCGCGCCTGGACCCTATCGAGGCACTCCGCTATGAATAGGGCGCGCAGGACGGACCTGGTCCGGGAAAACCTCTGGATCGCCACCGACGTACTCTGGGCGCACAAGCTGCGCAGCTCGCTCATCGTGCTCGGGGTGGCGATCGGGGTCGCGGCCCTGATGGGCATGGTGTCGATCCTGCTCGGCCTGAGCGAGAAGATCCATCGCGACATTCAATCTTCCGAGCAGACGCTCGTGATCCTGGACAAGTTCGACTTCTTCGTCGGCGGGTTCGACGAGGCGATGCTGCACCGCAAGGAAATCACCGACGACGACGCCCGGGCGCTGCGCGACCAGTGCAGCAGCCTGCAGCACGTCACGTACATCATGGAACCGCAGGGGCGGCCCCCCTACACGCTCTATTACGGCAACGAGAAGAGCCGGATGATTCAGATCGTGGGCTCACAGCCCTCGCTGTTTCAGGTCTGGAGCCTCGACCTGGAGGTCGGCCGGATGTTTACCGAGGAAGAGGTGTTGCATCGGGCCAAGGTGGTCGTCCTCGGCTTCAGCCCGCGCCGCGACCTGTTCCCGAACCGGGACCCGATCGGCAAGAAGGTCAAGATCGGCAACGACGACTACCAGGTGATAGGCGCCTTCGTCGAACGGAAGACGCTTTTCGGCGCCATGGGGGAGAACTTCGCCATCGTCCCATTCACCACCTTCAAGGCGAACCTCTGGCAGGAACACGACATGCAGCGAGCCTTCGGGGCGGTGCGCAGCGGCTTTTCGGTCGAGGCCGCGAAGGACGACGTCACGCGGGTCATGCGGGTGCGTCGCAAGCTGAAGGCGAACCAGGAAAACGACTTTGCCGTGACCAGCTCCGATGCGGCGCTCGAGTTTATCAACCGGATCACGGCCCCGATCGCCGGCATACTGGCCGCCATCTCCTCGATCGCGCTCCTGGTCGGCGGCATCGGAGTGATGAATATGATGCTGGTCTCGGTGACCGAACGCACCGGCGAGATCGGCATCCGCAAGGCGGTCGGCGCCACCCGTCAGGACATCCTGTGGCAGTTCCTGATCGAAGCCGGGCTGCTGACCGGAGCAGGGGGCGTGATCGGGGTTTCGATGGGGCTCGGGGCAGCTCTGATCGTGTCGGCGCTCACCGGACTGCCGAGCCGCGTTTCGCCCCCCTACATCCTGGTCGCGGTCTGCTTCTCCGTGGCGATAGGAGTCTTCTTCGGGCTGTACCCTGCCAATCGCGCTTCCAAGCTCGATCCCGTCAACGCCATGGGCTACGCCAAGTAAGCCGCAAGGCCGCCGGCGCCAGCCGTCCAACACCAGAAAGACCCGGACAAGCGATACCGGCTTGTCCGGGTCTTTCTGGCTCTCGGACCGGACGCGAGGACCGAGCCTTCGAGCGCTTCCTCGTCGAGTTTCCGAGGTGAGTGTCCAGGGTTTCCCCCGGCACTCAGGGCAGGCGCTACTCCTTGACCCGCTTGGCTACCATTTCGCGGGGAGGCATATCCTGGACCAAACTGGACGGTCAGCTTGATCTCGTCCCCGGAGACCTTCCCCTTGTACTCCATCTTCCGTTCCTGTCCGCCCATATTCCGCACGACCGTGAAGGAGATGTCGTCGCCGGTGATCTTCCCGTCGGTGATGGCCGTGTCTCCCTGCCGGCCACTGACCGTGCCGGTGAGCTTGTCGCCGTCCGCCTTGAAGGTGAAGTTCGTCGTCCGCGTCTGACCGTCAGGAGTGGTCATCTCGGATTTCCACTTGCCGTCGATCGTGGCCGCGGTGGCAGCCATGGCCACCAGCCCGATCAGGGCGAGGGCCACCAGCAGTTCTCGTGTACGCATTGTGATTTCCTTTCGCAGGATGGGTTGTCGTCAGGGTATCCCGCATATAACTAAAGGATACGCCGTCGTCGTCCCCCCGTTACAGGCCAATCGGCGGAGGCGGCCCGGCGCCCCCCCGGCGAGTCCCCTGTCGCTGTGGCCGGGCGAAGTGCGGGATCGCAGGACCAGGCCACCCAACCGACTCAGATTCCACTCGGGACCCGCGCTTTCTGGTGTACACTCCCCCGGTGTCGGTCGAGAAAGAAACAAGCTTTTTATAGGGAAAACCATGCCAAGCACCAGCACCGCGGCGCAGGCCGCTCCTACCCTGAGGCGTGCCCTCACCCTGTGGAATCTCGTCATTATCGGGATCATCATGATTCAGCCCATCGCGCCGATGGGCATCTACGGAGTCATCAGCAACAAGGCGCAGGGCCACGTCGTCACGACCATCCTGATCGCGATGGTGGCCATGCTCTTCACCGCCATAAGCTACGGCCGGATGGCGCGCGTTTACCCGAGCGCGGGCTCGGCCTACACCTACGTAGGCCAGGAGATTCACCCGGCGTTGGGGTACATCACGGGCTGGAGCATGGTCATGGATTACATCCTGAACCCGCTCGTCTGCGTCGCCATCTGCTCCAAGCTGACCATGAACGTGCTGCCGATTTTCCCCTTCTACGTCTGGATCATCATCTTCGCCGCGTTTTTCACCACCATGAACCTGCGCGGCATCAAGACGTCCGCGCAATTCAACCAGTGGCTGTGTGCGGGGATGGTGGTGGTCGTCCTGATCTTCTTTGGCGTCGTGATCCGCTACATCTGGGGGCTGCACACTTACGGCCCCGACTTCTTCACGCAACCGTTCTATAACCCGCAGACATTCGACATCTGGAAGATCTTCTCCGGGACCTCCGTTGCGGTCCTGACGTACATCGGGTTCGACGGGATCTCGACCCTCTCCGAGGAGGCCGAAAACCCGCGGCGCAACATTCTGGTGGCCACCGTGCTGGTGTGCCTGATCACGGGGGTGCTGTCGAGTCTCGAAGTCTATGCGGCCCAGCTGGTGTGGGGTTCGGAACCCTTTGCGACCGACAAGGTGGAATCCGCGTTCGTGCTGATCTCGCAGAAGGCCGGCGGGATCGTCCTGTTCCACATCATAAACTTCACTATCCTCGTCGCCAGCATCGGGTCCGGGATGGCCTCGCAGCTGGCGGCGGGGCGCCTGCTGTACGGAATGGGACGCGGCAATGCCCTGCCCAAGTCGTTTTTCGGGGTGATCGAACCGAAGCGCCGCATTCCCCGAAACAACATCATCGCCGTCGGCGTGTTTGCGCTCTTCGGGGCCGCGCTGCTCGAGTTTCTTTCGGGAAAGCTGGGGGGCGGCGCTTTCGAAATCGGCGCCCAGGCTCTGAACTTCGGCGCGTTTATCGCTTTCATGGGGGTCAACGCTTCGGCTTTCGTCCGGCACTGGCTGAGGGCCGACCGCAAGACCCTCGGTAACCTCCTGCCGCCCGTGTTGGGTTTCCTGATCTGCGCCTTCATCTGGTGGCAGCTCAGCGTGCCGGCCAAGATCGTGGGCACGATCTGGATGACCGCCGGCATACTGTACGGCGCCATCAAGACCAAAGGGTTCCGCGGCGAACTGGTGAACTTCGATATCCCGTCGGAAGAGGTGGAAAAGGAATAGCGCCGGCTGACCGGGACCGGGGCCGCGTCGGCCCGACGCGGCCCACTTGTCTTACATTACCGCAGCAGCAGGACCCCGAGTGCGACCGTCAGGAGCGTCAGGGGGAAACCTACCCTGAAGTACTCCATAAACGAAATCCGGACGTCGTCCCGGGTGGCTTCGAGCACGATGAGGTTGGCGACGGACCCGATGATGGTGAGGTTCCCGGCAAGGGTCGATGCCATGGCCAGCAGGAGCCACAGGTGGTGCGCGTCGGCTTGCCCCTGGACCAGCGGCGTGTAGAGCATCACGGCCGGCACGTTGCTCACTAGGTTCGAGACCACGCCGACGGCCGCAGAGAAGCCTACCGAGGCCGCGTGAAGAAACTCCTTGCCGCCGTCGGGATCTATTGGTACATAGAAAGGCTTTTCAAAAGGAGACCGGGAAGAGCCGATGATCACGCACGAACTGATACGCGAACTGCTGCAGGATGACCTGAAAGACATCCAGGATATTGCGGAGTGCGTTCCGAACGAAATCGTCTACAAGGCGCTGATCATCCGCGAGTACATGAAGGAGCACGGCATCGAGGATCCGAGGGTGGGTATCCGCGAGTTCCACGCCTACGAACGCGACCGCCTGCAGCAACTGGGTCTCGGCCAAAAGATCCGCAGCGCCCAATCGGCTTCAAACAACTGAAACAGTGCGGTCGCGGCCAGTCGGCGCGCGGCCGCCGGCATATTCGCCGGATCCCCTGATTCCTCCGGCAGTTCGATCGGGTGGACCAGCCTGCTCCCGCGCGATCCCCCCCCTTAACGAAATCTTAACGTAACGCTCGCCTCAACCTCACATGGCCGGGATAAAACTAGGCCTGGAGGTGTGGCGGTGCACAAGCTGATTGTGTGTCTGGTCGTTTTGACGGGGATTCTTCTCTCAGGTTGCGGCGGGTCGGACGCGGGCGGCAACGCCGCCGTCGTGACCGTCAAGGGCTCCGACACGATGGTCATTCTTGGCCAACGCTGGGCGGAAGCCTACATGGGCGCTCATCCCGGGTCGCGCATCCAGGTTACCGGCGGGGGGTCGGGCACGGGTATCGCTGCACTCATCAACGGCGGCACCGACATTTGCGAAGCTTCCCGGCCGATGAAGGAGAAGGAGAAGGAGCAGGCGCGGGCCCGGCACGGGAAAGAGGTCAGAGAGATGCCGGTGGCACTCGACGGCATCGGGGTCTACGTACACCACTCTTCTACGATCAAGGATCTGACCCCGGCCCAGCTGAAAGGGATCTACACCGGCAGGATCACCAACTGGCGAGACATCGGCGGGCCTGACCAGCGGATCGTCCCGTACAGCCGCGAGAACAACTCCGGCACGTACGTCTTCTTCAAGGAGCACGTCCTGGGCAACGAGGACTTTGCCCGCGAGATCCAGACCCTCCCCGGCACCGCCGCCGTCGTCAACGCGGTGTCGAAAGACCCGGCCTCCATTGGTTACGGCGGCATCGCTTATGCCCATGATATCCGCGCCGTCCCGATCCGGAGCGACGAGAACGCCGCCGCCGGTCGAAGTTTCGCTCCGAACGGTCCAGGACGGATCATACCCTCTTTCCCGCAACCTGTATTTTTACACGCTCGGCGAGCCGCAGGGCGAAGAGAAGAACTTCATCGATTGGGTGTTGAGCCCGGAAGGTCAAAAGATATGCGAAGCGGTGGGGTACTATCCGCTGGTCAGGAAATGACCGCCGGGTCGTTTCCCTCCTCTCGGGGCAGGGACGCGCTTGCCGATCGGATTGCGAGTGTTCTCATCAAGGGGAGCGCCTTCGTGGCCATTCTCTCCCTGATCCTGATCTTCGTGTTTATCGGCAAGGAAGCCCTCCCCATTTTCACCTCCCCGGAGGTCCGCCTGGAAGCCGACCTGCACAGGCTGTTCGTGCCCCAGGTGTCCCGGGACGGCGAGCCGACCGAATACACCTGGCAGCCGGTTTCCTCGATACCGAAGTACTCGCTGCTTCCGCTGCTGGTGGGGACCCTGAAGGTGACGATCATTGCGATCGGGCTGGCGATCCCGCTTGCCGTCGCGGCGGCGCTGTACACATCGGAGTTTGCCCATCCGTGGGCGCGAGAGCTGATCAAGCCGGCCATCGAACTCCTGGCCGGCATCCCGAGCGTCGTCGTCGGTTTCTTCTGTCTCATGGTCGTGGCCGGATGGCTGCATAGCGTCTTTGGCTGGACGTACCGCTTGAACGCGGTCACGGCGGGGATCGGCTTGGCGCTGGCGGTGATCCCGATCGTGTACACCGTTTCCGAGGACGCCTTCTCATCCGTTCCCCAGACGTACCGGGAGGGATCGCTGGCGATGGGTGCCTCGGGATGGCAGACGTCTTGGCGGGTGGTGCTGCCCTCGGCGATGCCGGGCGTTCTCGCCGCCTGTGTGCTGGGGTTCGGCCGCGCGATCGGCGAAACCATGATCGTGCTCATGGCCTCCGGCAACGCGGCCGTTCTGTCGCTGTCGCCGACGGATTCCATCCGCACCTTTTCGGCGACGATTGCGGCCGAACTCGGCGAAGTGGTTGTCGGCAGCGCGCACTACCACGTGTTGTTTTTTATCGGGGCCTTCCTCTTCGTCCTGACCTTCGCGATCAACCTGTTCGGCCACTGGTGGGTTGGCCGGCTGCAGAAGAAGCTGCAGGGGGCGGTCTAGCATGCTGAACCGGACTAGGATCGCCGGCGGCCTTCTGCAATCGCTCTCGGCGCTGGCGTGCGTCATCATCGTGGCGATGGTCGCCGTTGTCCTCGGGAACATCCTGATCCATGGCGTGCAACGCCTCAGCCTGGATTTTCTCACCAAGGCTCCTGCGGAAGGCATGACCGGCGGCGGCATTTTCCCGGCCATCTTCGGGACCTTCGCCCTGGTCCTGCTGATGACGATCGCGGTGATCCCGCTCGGGGTGGCGACCGCAGTCTACATGCACGAGTATGCGCCGAAACGGTCGCGCGTGGTCCAGCTGGTGCGGCTCGCGATCCAGAACCTCGCCGGCGTCCCCGCCATCGTGTTCGGCTTGTTCGGCCTCGGTTTCTTCATCGAGTTCATAGGGCGCGGCATCGACCGAGCCTTTTACGGGGGGCGGCTGCTGTTCGGCCAGCCGGCTATCATCTGGGCCGCGCTCACGATGGCGCTCCTCACCCTCCCCACGGTGGTCGTAGCCACCGAGGAGGCGCTGAGGGCCATTCCACAGAGTTACCGTGAGGTCGCCTACTCCCTGGGCGCGACCCGCTGGCAGCTGATCCGGCGGATCGTGCTGCCGCAGGCGGTCGGTGGCATCCTCACCGGCGGTATTCTCGCCATCAGCCGCGGTTCGGGCGAGGTCGCCCCGGTCATGTTCACGGGGGCCGCCTATTTCCTGCCCGAGCTCCCGACGAAGCTCCACGACCAGTTCATGGAGTTGGGCTACCACGTGTACGTCATGACCACGCAGTCGCCCGACGTCGAGGCGACGAAACCGATTCTCTACTCGACGGTGCTGGTGCTTCTGGCCCTGACGTTCTTGCTGAATTTCACTGCCGTCATCATACGCGCCCACATCCGCAAGAGGCTCCGGCATGCCCGCTGAGGTGGCACGCCGCACGCTGGTCCGTGCGGAAGGCCTGTCTGTTCGCGCGGACGGCCGCGAAGTGCTCAAGGACATAACGCTGGACGCGCGCCGGGGCGAGATCCTCTCGATCATCGGCCCCGCGGGGGCGGGCAAGACCACCTTTCTGCGCTGCCTGAACCGCATGGCGGAGCTCGACCCGGACCTGGAGATGTCCGGCAGGATCCTGCTCGACGGCCGCTCGATCCACGACGGTGCCGTCGATGTCGCCAGCCTCAGGCGGCAGGTCGGGATGGTCTTTTCCGTCCCGATTCCGCTGCCCATGTCGATCCGCGACAACCTCACCTTCGGCCTCCGGCTGTCGGGACACCCGCGGGACAGGCAGGCGGAGCGGGTGGAGAGCGCTCTGCGCGCGGCCTATCTCTGGGACGAGGTAAAGGATCGCCTCGACGAGCCGGCGCGCAATCTCTCCGGCGGCCAGCAGCAGCGGCTGTGCCTGGCCCGCACCCTGACGCTGGAGCCGAAGGTCCTGCAGTTGGACGAGCCCACCTCGGGACTCGACCCGATCTCCACCGCGAGGATCGAGGAGGCTCTGCAGCAGCTCAAGTCAAACCTCGCCGTCATCCTGGTGACCAACAACGTCAAGCAGGCGGCGCGGGCCTCCGACAGGACGGCTTTCTTCCTGTTCGGCGAGCTGGTCGAGTACGGCGACACCGAGGGGTTGTTCACCCTTCCGCGCGACAAGCGCACGGCGGACTACATCTCGGGGCGGTTCGGATAGCCACATGCACATCCCTGTTGACGAACCCTCCACATCGACGCCGAAGCTGGAGACCCGGTCGCTCGACCTGTGGTACGGGCCTTTCCACGCCTTGAAAGGAATCGGCCTGGCGATAAGGCCCCGGGCCATCACCTCGATCATCGGGCCGTCCGGGTGCGGCAAATCGACGCTGCTGCGCGTCTTCAACCGCATGAACGAAACCATCCCCGGGGTGCGGATCGCGGGGGAGGTGATGCTGGACGGCGTGTCCATCCTCGGGTCGGGCGTCGACCTCCAGAGCTTGCGCAAGCGCGTGGGGATGGTGTTCCAGCGCCCGAACCCGTTCCCCTTGTCGGTCTTCGAGAACGTCGCGTACGGGCCCAAGATCCACAACCTCCGGGGCCGCGACGGGATCGCCGCGCGCGTCGAGAACGCCCTGCGCCAGACGGGGCTCTGGGACACGCTGAAGGACCGGCTCGACACCTCCGCCCTGTCGCTGGCGCCGGAACAGCAGCAGCGGATCTGCATCTCGCGCCTGCTGGCGGTCGAGCCGGAGGTGCTGCTGATGGACGAACCCTGCTCCGCCCTCGACCCGATCGCCACGGCGCGCATCGAAGAACTGATGATCCAGCTGAAGACGCAGTACACCATCGTGATTGTCACCCACAACATGCAGCAGGCCGCCCGCGTATCGGACGACACCGCCTACATGCTGCTCGGAGATCTCATCGAGGTGGGGGAAACCCAGGCGGTGTTCACCCGTCCCTCCGACCCCCGCACCGAGCAGTACATTTCAGGGAGATTCGGCTAGATGCAACGCCATTTCGACGACCAGATGCAGGACCTGCTGCAGCGCCTCCTGCTCATGGGGCGCCATGCGGAATCGATGATTCAGATCGCGATGCGTTCCCTCATCGAGCGCGACGAGTCGCTCGCGGCCGAGGTGCACCGCAAGGAACTCGAGGTGAACGCCCTGCAGATCGAGATCGACGACCGCGCGGTGAAGCTCACCGCGCTCCAGCAGCCGGTGGCGAGCGACGTGCGGTTTCTCTTCATGGCGTCCCGCATCACGACCGAGCTCGAACGCATCGCGGACCAGGCGGTCAACATCTGCCAGAGCACCCACCACGTCCTCAAGTCGCCGCCCCTGAAACCGATCGTCGACCTGCCGCTGATGTGTCAGATGGCCGAGAAGATGGTGCGCGACGCCCTCGACGCCCTCGTGCGCAGGGACTGCAGCCTCGCCGAGCAGGTGCTCCAGGACGAAGACACCGTTGATGCGTTCCGCAACCAGATCTTCCGGGTGCTGCTCACCTACATGATGGCCGACCCGGGCACCATCGAGCGGGCGCTCTCCCTCATCCTGATTTCCCGCAACCTCGAGCGCATCGGCGACCACGCTACCAATATCGCCGAGGAGGTGATATACCTCGTCGAGGGTCGCGAGGTCCGCCACCGGCGCGAGAGCATGACCCGCATGGATTCCGGCGACGCGCCGGCGTCTGCCGAACCGAGCTGACAGGAGCGGTATGGCCCGCGGAACGGTCTTGGTCATCGATGACGAAAGGGATCTCGTCGAGCTGGTCCGGTACAACCTGGAAAAGGAAGGATTCCGGGTGATCTCGGCGTTCGACGGCGAGGCCGGGGTCGCCCTCGCCTCCCGGGAGCAGCCCGATCTCGTGCTGGTCGACCTGATGCTGCCCGGCATCGACGGCCTCGAGGTGTGCGGGCGTTTGCGTGCAAACGAGCGCACGGCGGGCATCGCACTCGTCATGCTCACCGCAAAATCGTCCGAACCCGACCGCGTCGTGGGCCTCGAAATGGGGGCCGACGACTACGTGACGAAGCCTTTCAGCCCGCGCGAACTGGCGGCCAGGGTCAAGGCGGTCCTCCGCCGCACCTCCCCGCAAAAGCCCAACAACGACCTGGTCCGCTACGGCGCCCTGACGGTCGATTCCACGCGCCACGAAGTTACTTGCGGCGGCCGGGGGGTTACCCTCACGGCCACCGAATTCAGGCTCCTGCACTTGCTCGCCAGCCGCCCCGGCAGGGTCTTCTCGCGTGCCGAGATTATCGACGGCGCGCTGGGCCGCGACATCGTCGTCCTGGACCGCACGGTCGACGTGCATGTCATGTCGTTGCGCCGGAAACTGGGGCCCTGCGGCCACTGGATCGAGACCGTGCGCGGCTTCGGCTACAAGTTCCGCGAAGAAGACGGCGAGCGGTAACACCGCTCCGTCTTCACCGAACCTGAACATAACGCCTGCAGACTCTTAATCCTCCGGTAATACAGCCTTAACACAAGAACCGCATCCTGCTGTGGGCGGGACCGGCTCGTTCCCGCCCCGAGCGCAACAGCCCGGGGACGAAGGAAACAGGCCCCGGCATGCAGGATTCGCGGGCCGCGTCGAGCCGCCGCGGTTCACTTGGGTCCCCCCGGGGACTTGGAGGATTCGGAATGCGACGTCGATGGTACGTGGTTTTGTTGTTTGCGCTGCTCATGCTGGAATCGCGACAGGGCTCCGCGCAGGGTGGCGGTCAGATCAGCGGCACCGTAACGGACAGCAGCGGCGGTGTCATTCCCGGGGCCGTGGTCGAGGCGACCAACGAGCGCACCGGCTCAACCCGCTCGACCGTGTCCGATGAACGGGGGTTCTTCATGCTCCCGGCGCTGCAGGCTTCCGCGTACACGGTGAGGGCGACGGCGCAGGCGTTAAGCCCGGGTGAGTTGGGGAGCCTGAACCTGGCCGCGGGCGAGTCGCTCTCGGTAAAGCTGGTGCTCAAGCCGGCCGGGATTTCAGACAGCGTCGTCGTCGTCGCCATGCAGGAACGGTCCACCGATACGAGCTCGGCGCGCATCGGAGCCACGGTGAACGAGCGCGAAGTCTCCGGCCTGCCCCTGAACGGGCGCCAGCTGTCGCAGCTCTACCTGCAGGCCCCAGGGTCCGTAAACACGGGCTCGGGGACGTTCTTCGACATCCGCTTCAGCGGCCGATCGAATGAGCAGAACGCGATCCGATTCGACGGCGTCGAGGGATCGTCGATCATCGACGCCAGCCCCGGAAACCTCAACGGCGAGATTTCGTCCCCCTTCCGGCTGCAGACCAGCCTGGAGAGCGTCCAGGAGTTCCGCGTGGAATCCAACAGCTACCCGGCCGAATACGGGACGGGAACCGGCGGACAAATCAGCGTCAACACCAAGTCCGGGTCCAACCAACTGCACGGCTCGGCCTTCGAGTACGTGCGGAACGACGTACTGGACGCCCGCAACTTCTTCGACCGCGCCTCGAAGTCGCCGCTGCGCCTCAACCAGTTCGGCATGTCCGTCGGCGGGCCGATCGTCAAGGAGAGGTTCTTCTTTTTCGGCAGTTACGAAGGCTACCGGCTCCGGTCGGGGATCAACCTCGTCGAAGCCGTGCCGAGCGAGGCGGCGCGGGAGCGGGCGGTCCCGGCCATCAAACCTCTGATCGACGCGTTCCGCGGCCCCGGGTCATTCATCCTCCCGGGGGCCTCGACGAATCCGAACTTCGACATCGCCCAGCTTCAGTCTGGCGTGATCGTGAACGAGAACTCCGGCGCGGCCCGCTTCGACTTCAAGCTCAATCAGAGCAACACCCTGTACGCCCGTTACTTCCGCGACCAGGGGACCGCGAGCCAGCCGGAAGGGGTCACCGGCCGCCGGACGAACTACCGCTCGGTGCCTCAGAACGGGGTGCTCTCGCTGCAGAGCCTGTTGACGCAGCGCCTGATCAACGAGTTCAAGTTCGGGTATCAACGGGGCGCTGACGCGAGTCCAGGGATCGGCCCCCACCGTCAACGGCATCGACCTTTCCAACCTCGCGTTCAACCTCTCCGGGAGTGTCGCCAACACCGGCATCGCAGGACAGGGGGCCTCCTCGGGCATCGCTGTCCCGGGCGGACTGATCCGCGGCAGCAGCGCCTTCAACGGCCGCGGGTTTCCCTACACGCCGTATTCGCTCTCCTTCATCGACAGCCTCAGCATGGTACGGGGCAATCACAACGCGAAATTCGGCGTGGAGATCCGTGCCATCCGGATGTACACGGACCGGCTGGGGGGGATCACCTACTCGTTCTCCAACCTCGACGAGTTCCTGGCCAACCGTGCCCTCCAGATACAGTACGTCGGCGACCTGAGCGACCCGAGCCCCTTCAACGGCGGCGCCACGGGCGTGCGGCATGCGAAACAGGAATACTACATCGGCTGGGCGCAGGACGAGTGGAGGCTGCGGCCCAGCCGTCACCCTCAACTACGGGCTGCGCTACGAGTACTACACCCCGCTGCGCGAGGCCAGGAATCTGGCCGCCGTTTTCGACGTCACCCGTGGCACGATGCTCTCCCCGGACAGAGGCTATGCGAGGTATCTCAAGACGAATTTCGGCCCGCGCGTAGGCCTGGCGTGGTCGCCAAATCCGTCCGGGAAAGGGTGGTTCGGCGGCGGCAAGACGGTCCTGCGCGGTGGGTTCGGACTGTACTACGGACCCGGCCAGACCGAGGACCAGATCCAGCCGATCGAGAGCGACCGGATCCAGCTGACCATGACGGGCGGCTCCTATCCCGTGGACGCCGCGGCGCTCAGGGCGAACTTCCTCAACAACCCGGACAATCGCCAGTATCAGCCTCGAGCGTACTCGCCGGATTACAGGATTCCCGAACGCATCTACCAGTACAGCGTCTCCATCCAGCAGGAGCTGCCCTACCAGACGAACCTGACGGCAGCCTACGTAGGGAGCCAGGGGCGCAACCTGTTCTTGCGCTCCTGGGCCAACAGGATCATCGATGTGATCACGAACGCGGACCCGACCAGGCCCGCCACGGTCGTGCGCGAGTTCGACCTGGTCCAGCCGAACGGCACGGTGCTCAAGCCGTTCGCCGAGATCGATTACAAGACCAGCGGTGGGCACGACAGCTACAACGCCCTCCAGCTGGCGCTTGGACGCCGTTTCAGCTCGGGGCTGACGCTCAATTCCCAGTACACCTTCGGCAAGAGCTACGGCAACACGTCGGGTTCCAACGACGCTCTCACCGCGGGCAACCCGTTCGATTTCGACTACGACACGGGCTACAACAACTTCGACGTCAGGCACTCGTTCAACCTCAGCGCCGTGTACTCGCTGCCGTTCGGGGCCAATGCAGGGCCCTGGGGCAAGACGCTGCTGTCGGGCTGGGATGTCGGGACCATCGTCAACGCGCGCAGCGGGCTCCCGGTAGACGTCCGGGTCCAACGCAACGACGTCGTGTACGTCGACGCGGCCGGATTAGTCTTCAATACGCCGGCGGCGGGTCGCAGCGCGATCATCAACACCCCCGGAGGCGGAGCCTCGCGCAATGTGCGGCGTCCAGATCTTGTCCCCGGTGTTAATCCCTACCTCGGGTCCGACCGGCAGTTCCTGAACCCGGCCGCCTTCGCAATACCGCAACCCGGGAGCTTCGGCAACCTCATGCGGGGATCCCTGCACGGGCCGGATTTCCGCCAGTTCGACCTGGTCGTGAACAAAAAGTTCCGCGTCTCGGAAGGGTCGAGCGTGGTGTTCCGTGCCGAGATCTTCAACCTGTTCAACCTGACGAATTTCGTGAATCCGACCGCCACGCTCCCCAATGCGCTCGGCACCGGCACGAACCAAGTCCAACCCGGACAGCCCCTGACACCTGCGGCGGCAGGGAGTTTCGGCAGCATGAACTCGACCGTGGAGCGGACGGTGGGCCTGGGGACCAACCGCCAGATCCAGCTCGCCCTGCGGTTCAGCTTCTAGTTCTAGTGCAAGTGGGTCCGGGCTTCAGCCCGGACGTTTTTGAAGCCGCTGCATATCGTGACAGATGCACTTCACAGCTACCGCAAAAGACCGTCCGGGCTGAAGCCCGGACCCACTGGTCTTTACTCTTTGCTCTGCGTCAGATTCCGGGGAGGAACACCGTGAAGGTGGAGCCGCGGCCGACCTCGCTTTCGACTTCGATCCTGCCGTCGTGAGCCTCGACGAGGTGCTTCGTGATCGAGAGTCCCAGGCCCGTGCCGCCGACCTCGCGGGAGCGGGCGGCATCGACTCGGTAGAAGCGCTCGAAGATGCGTTCCTGGCTCGCCTTGGGGATCCCGATGCCGGTATCGGCGACCGAGAGCGCGATGTCCGAGCCCCGCGCCTCGGCCCGGACGACGATGCGTCCTCCGGCCGGCGTGTACCGGACCGCGTTGTCGAGGAGGTTCTGCAGGATCTCGTGCAGCGCATTGAGGTCGCCGCGGATTGCGGGCAGGTTCGCGCCGCACTCCGTCTGGATGGCCAGGTTCTTCGCGGCCGCGTGTACCCGCACCGTTTCGACACAGGGCCCTATGAAGTCACACAGGTTCACCGGACGCATCTCGAGGGGCACCTGCCCCGCCTCGATCTGGGAGAGCCTGAGGAGGTCATCGGTGAGCCTGCCCAGCCGCACGGCGTTGCTGCGAATGATCTCCAGGAAGCGGTCCCGGGTTTCAGTTTCGGCGACTCCTCCGAGCAGGGTCTCCGCAAATCCCTGGATCGCGGTGAGCGGTGTCTTGAACTCGTGGGAGATGTTGGCGACGAAATCGCGGCGTGCGCGCTCGAGCCTGCGCCTTTCGGTGATGTCGTGCAGCACCATGACGGCGCCGGTCGCGGGTCCGTCGGCGCGCACCGGCGCGGCGGTGACCTCGAAGCTCCGGGCGCGAAGCGTCCCCACGACGAGCTCGCTCTGCACCGTTTCCCCGCCGGCCAGGGCTCTCTGAATTGCCTGCAGCATATCGGATTGACGGATCACCTCGGCCATCGGCCGGCCGCGCCAGTCCGGGCTCTGGATCCGCAGCGCGCTGCAAAAAGACTCGTTGCAGAACACGAGACGCTGACTCGAGTCGATGACGGCCACCCCTTCAGCCATGCTGCGGAGGATGGCGGCGGACTGATTGCGCTCGCCGGTCAGGGCCCGGATCGTGAGGTCGAGGTGGGCGGCCGTCTCGTTGAGCGTGGCGGCCAGGTCGCTCAGTTCGTCCCCCTGCCGGTCCGCAGGGATCGGCCGGAAATCGCCCGCCGCCACCCTGTGCGAAAACTGCTGCAGCCGTTCGATGCGGGCGGTGAGGGCACGGAAGAAGAGCAGGGAAAAGGCGCCCGCAACCAGCAGGATCAGCAGCGAGGCCGTCCAAAGACGCCAGCGGAACCCGGCGAGGGCTTCATTGAGCCGGTGTAGGGGAAGGGCAAACCGTATGACCAGGGCGTCGCCTTCGATGGAATTGCGTCGCAGCGCCACGTACACTAGATCTCTGTTCAGCGTGTCGCTGTGGCGGACGGCGGTGCCTTCTCCCGCGGCCATCGCGGCGCGGATCTCCGGGCGCCCGGCGTGATTTGCCATTCCGGAGGGGGCGGATTCGGAATCGGCCAGGACGCGGCCATCGGCGGCGACGACGGTGCAGCGCACGCCGCTCTGCCCCATCCACTTTACCCACGCATTCAGGCCGGCCGGATCGCGGGAACTCGGAGGCCGGCCGTCGACCAGGCGCCCGAGCGCCTCGAGCTTCTCGATCCCGTTCTGAACGAAATTGCGCCGGATGGCCTGGACCGTATACACGTCCACCGCGACGAGGACGAGCACGAGCAGGGCGAAATAGACGAGCCCCAGCCGCCGGAAGAGCCTCGATCTCAGGTGCGTCAGCGCCGCGTTCCCCGACATATGCCCGACTCCGGTTCAGTGCACGGAGTGTTTGCCGCCGCCGGGCGGGATCCGCCGGGACCGTCGTCGACCTGCTCCGACCGCGGATCTATATCCCAGTGCTGGGGCTGGTCGGCGGGGGTGCGATAAATGTCGACGCAGGCGCGGCTGTTGCCGTACCAACTGTGGACGATGTCCTCTACCCGGTAGCGCAGCTGGTCGCCGTACGTCTTCGGGACTCCCAGGGCGGCATACTCTTCAATGCGCGTCTCGAGATTCAGTTCGCCCGAGACCAGCACCGTTACCGCCAGCACCTCCGGGTCGGTCTCGTGGACGATGACGCGCCCGCACGGGTCACAGCTCGCAGGCAGGAAGATCTCGTACGTCTCGTGCCCCTTGCCGCGCGAGATCCGCTGAAGTCTGAACAGGTTTTCGTACTGGTGCTCCAGCTGGTGCAACCGTTCGCTGTGCTCATCGCAGTATTCGCCCGGACTTGCGTCGTCAGGGTTGCAGATCACGCACGAAGGGACTTCTCTTTTGCGAGCCATGGCATTGCTCCTGAACCGCTAATTCTTTCACGACCGGCACACGATGTCCACCTTGCTCGAAACCGGCCACGCGGGCGGAGACGGATCATGCTTCGAGGCTGGTCGAGCCCTTTGAGTTCGCCGTCGGCCCGATGGCTCACCTCGAGATTCGAAACAGTCGAAGAATCGCCAAGCCGGGGAGGACTACATGTACAATTCCCGGACGCACAAAGGGGGAACGGGGGATGCGGCTGGGTTTGAACCTCGGTTATTGGGCGGCGGGCCCTGTCGACCACACCCTGCTGGCGCAGGAGGCCGACCGGCTTGGCTACCATTCGATCTGGACGGCGGAAGCGTGGGGTTCCGACGCGGTCACGCCCCTGACGTGGCTGGCGGCCCGCACGGAGCGCGTCCGCGTCGGGACGGCGGTGATGCAGATGGCGGCGAGGACGCCGGCGGCGACGGCCATGACTGTTGCGACCCTCGATCTGCTCACGGGCGGACGGGTGCTGCTCGGACTCGGAGTCTCCGGTCCGCAGGTGGTGGAGGGCTGGCACGGCGTCTCGTTCGGGAAGCCGCTCGGCCGTTCCCGCGAGTATGTCTCGATCGTGCGCGACATCCTCCGACGCAGGAAGAGACTGGAGCACCACGGCGAGCACTACGACATCCCGCTGCGCGGCGGCACCGGCCTGGGGGTACCGCTGAAGCTCATGATCAGCCCGCTGCGCCCCGATGTTCCGGTCTACCTTGCCGCAAACGGCCCGAAAAACGTGGCCCTTGCGGCCGAGATCGCAGACGGGTGGCTCCCGATATTCTTCTCTCCGCACCGCGTGAGCGTGTTTCGCCCCAGCCTCGAACAGGGTTTCGCCCGGGCACCCGGCAAAGACCGTACGATCTTCGACGTCGCGCCGACGATCCAGGTGCGCCTCGGCCCGGACACGCGCGCTTGCCGCGACGCCGTCAAGCCCGACCTGGCTTTCTACATCGGGCTGATGGGTGGGAAGGGGAAGAACTTCTACTATGATCTCGCCTGTCGCTACGGCTACGAGGCGGCCGCTGACCGGATACGGGATCTCTATCTGGATGGGAGGAAGGCCGAGGCCATTGCCGCCGTTCCGGATGCGCTGGTCGACGAGGTCGCGCTGTGCGGCCCGAAGGAACGCGTCGCGGAAGCCCTGGGAGCCTGGCGCAGCGCCGGTGTGACCACGATGCTGTGCTCCACGTCGAGCCTCGAAACGGTGCGGACGATGGCGGAGCTTGTGCTTTAATACAGGGATAGCCGCTGCCCGGTAGTACGGAGGGCCGGAGTCCGGTCACACGACCGGACTGCGCGGGCGGGGGTTTGCCAGGTTTCAACCGACGTCGTACTTGGGTTATTGTTTGACGCGATGCACATACCGGACGGGTTTCTCTCAAACAGGGTCGCGCTGTCGTTGGATGCCCTTTCGGGTGTGACGGTGTTTTACGCCACCCGGCGCGTTACGATCGAAGGTTCCGGGCGCATGGTCCCGATCATGGGGGTCATGGCGGCGTTCGTGCTGGCCGCGCAGATGCTGAACTTCCCCGTCCTCGGCGGCACTTCTGGACACCTGGTGGGTGGCGCGTTGCTCTCGGTTTTGCTCGGGCCCATGGCCGGGTTCCTGACCATGGCGACCGTGATCATGGCGCAGGCGCTATTCATGCAGGACGGGGGCATCCTGGCGCTGGGTGCGAATCTGTTCAATATCGGAGCGATCACCTCCTTCTCGGGCTTCGCCCTGTTCCGCATGGTGGCCGGCAACAGCGCCGGCCCGCGGCGCACCGGCATAGCCGCTTTCGTCGCGGGTTGGGGTTCGCTCATGCTGTCGGCGGTGAGTTGTGCGCTGCAACTCTCGATCTCCGGGGTGATTCCGCTCAAGACCGGGCTGGGCGCTATGGCGGGGTACCACGCCATCATCGGGATCGCGGAAGGCGGCCTCACGGCAGCCGTGCTCACGTTCCTGCTCAGGGTCAGGCCGGACCTGGCCAGGAGAGAGGGCGAGCTGCGCTTCCGGGGAACGGACTGGATCGGGGCGCTCGTGCTGGTCGCCGTGCCCATGGCCTTCCTGCTGCTTGCCGGGAGTTCGAGCCTGCCCGATCCCCTCCAGGGCCTGCTGGAAAACCCGGCGGTCGCGTCCGGAGGGGGCGGAGTCGGGGAACTCAGCTCTGCGGCACGGTATCGCGATTATGCCGAGCAGGCGGGGGTCTTCATTGTCCTGATCGCCGTTGCGTTCCTGACCAGCCGCATCGCGCGCCGCAGAAAGGACGCGTCGTGAAGCACAACTTCGTCGACCGCTACGCGTCTCTGGACTCTCCACTGCACGCTGCTGGACGCGCGCACCAAGCTGATAGGTTTCACCGCCCTGATCGTCGCTGCCCTTTGGATTCCCGCGGGCAGGATGTTCGCGTTTTTCGGTTTCTTCTTTCTTACCGCGATCCTGATGGGGATTTCCCAGGTGCCGCTCACGTACGTGGTCGCCCGTACCCTGATCTTGCTCCCTTTCGTGCTGCTGGCGGGGCTGGCCAGGCCCTGGACACACGGGCTCGACGTGACCCTGTTCGGCGCGCTGCTGCTGCGCTCGACCCTGTGCCTGATGATCCTCATCCTTCTGACCAATACGACGCGATTCGCCGAACTGCTGCGCGGCCTGCGCAAACTCGGCTGCCCGCGCATCCTGGTCCTCAACCTCGGCTTCCTCTACCGGTACGTGTTCGTGCTGACCGACGAGGTGCTGCGCATGCGGCAGGCGCGCGACTGCCGGCGCGTCGGCCGGTTGGGTCTCAGGGCCGAACTGAAAACGCTCGGAGGCATGCTGGGGACTCTGCTGATCCGTTCCTTCGAGCGGGCCGAGAGAATGTATCAGGCCATGCTCTCGCGCGGCTATTCCGGCGAAATCCCGACGATGCCGACGCGCCGGTTTTCCTGGCGCGACCTCGCGTTCCTTTCAGGCCTGGCGTTGTTCATCGCCGTTACATTCCGGTGGGGTACATAGGCCACCATGGCTGACACGATCGATTACGCGGTGCGGATAACGCGGCTCAACTACGCTTACCCGGACGGCACGAGGGCGCTCGAAGGTGTGGACATGGATGTCCGGCCCGGCGAGCGCGTCGGGATCGTCGGCCCGAGCGGCGCCGGCAAGTCTACCCTGCTGCTGCACCTGAACGGCGTGCTCACGGGCACCGGGATCGTACGAATCATGGGCCAACCGGTCGACGGCGGGGACCTGCGGCGGATACGCAGGCAGGTCGGCCTCCTGTTTCAGGACCCGAGCGATCAGCTGTTCTGCCCAACGGTGTTCGAGGACATCGCGTTCGGGCCGCTGAACCTGGCGATGCCTCCCGACGAGGTTGCGCCCCGGGTCGAAAGGGCGCTGCGCGATGTCGGCCTCGACCAGTCCATCCGGTACCGCTCCTCGCACCACCTGAGCCTCGGCGAACGCAAGCGCGTGGCCCTGGCCGCCGTGCTGGTCATGGAGCCGGCTGTCCTGGCGCTTGACGAACCGAGCAGCAACCTCGACCCGCGCAACCGCCGTCACCTGATCGAACTGGTGTCGTCGTTGCCGGCCAGCCTGCTGGTGGCCACCCACGATCTCGAGCTCGTGCTGGCCGTGTGCCCGCGGGCCGTCCTGATGGACAGGGGGCGTATATGGGCCGACGGCGAGACGCGCGCGATCCTGGGGGACGCCGAATTAATGGAACAGCACGGGCTGGAAGTCCCGCTCAGCCTCACCTGTCAGCACCGGACGTGAGATGCGGTACGACACGGAATTGAGCAGCAGAAGCCGCCTCGCAGACCCGAGAAATCCTGACGAGCCCCGCATTCCCGGCACCGCGAGGGTGAGACGGACAATTTTAGGGAGCCTCTTCTGCCTGTCGCTGTGGCTCTCGGGGGGCGCCCCGGAGGCACGCCCCCAGGCGACGGTCCATCCCGATCTGGAGGTGTACGCCCGCACTCCCAGCGTGGTGGACTGGTCTCTCGACGACCTCGTCAAGTTCTACCCGGACGAGATGGCCGCGATCGAGTTCGACCCGGCCCAGGAGCAGCTCGCCCCCCTCCTGTCGCGAGTTTCGGACAACGTGGGGGCGTTTTTCCGCGATTTCCCGAATACTGCCTGCAAAGAGAGCGTGCTGCAGGAGCGCATCCGACCCGACGGCCGTGTTGAAGCGCGCGCGCAACAGGAGTTCCAGTACCTGGTTTTTGTCAAATCACCGGATCTGGCGGCCGAGTGGGAGGAGGATCGGACCGATGCCAAGGGCCGACCGGTGCGGCGCGCCGCGCCCGGCGGTCTCTCGCTGCTGACGTCCGGGTATGCGATGGCAGGCGCCTACTTCCACCCTGCCCACCGTTACGGTTCGCGTTTCCGTTACCTGGGGCGGGAACGCGCCAACCCTCATGCTCATGTGATCGCGTTCGCACAAAGGCCGGAGATGCAGGACCTTCTTGGGAGCTTCGGAGTCCACGGCAGGGCCGGGGGCACCGGCGTCAACATGAAGTCGGTCATTACGATGGTCCAGGGTCTGGCCTGGGTGAGCGCGGAAGCCGGTCAGATCGTGCGGATGCGCACGGATCTGCTCGCCCCCAGGCCCGACGTGTCGCTGACCCGGCAGACCACCGACATCTCATTTTCCGCGGTCGAGTTTCCCAACATCGCGCAGCGTTTCTGGCTGCCGGAGGAGGTGGTCGTCACCATGGACTGGAACGGCAAGACCTACCGTAACCGGCACCGCTATGCGGACTACAGGGTGTTCACGGTTCAGAGCTATCAACAGGTGGACCGTCCCGCGCCCGTCAAACACTAGGTGAGTGCCGCGAGGGCACGGGAGTTGAGCCGATGCTGCGAATCGATGCCGGGGCGGTGACGCTTGAGGCTGCGCTCGGGGAACCGCGCGGGACAAAGCTGCGCGGAGCCGCGGTGTTGTGCCACCCCCACCCGAAGTACGGTGGGACGATGCACAACCGCGTGGTGTATCGCGCGGGCAAGGCAGCGATGGAAGCCGGGCTGGCGGCCTTGCGCTTCAACTTCCGGGGAGTGGAAGGGAGCACCGGGGAGTATGATGAAGGAGTAGGCGAAAAAGACGACGTCACGGCGGCGCTCGACTGGCTCGAGCGGAAGTACGCCGGCCTGCCGCTCACCCTGATCGGGTTTTCCTTCGGAGCCTGGGTCGGGCTGCAGGTCGGTGCGGCCGACCCGCGGGTCCGGCTCCTGGTCGGTCTGGGGCTGCCGGTCAGCGCCTACGACTTCGGTTTCCTGGCGGGCAACCTGAAGCCGACGCTGATCGTTTGCGGCACCCGGGACGAGTTCTGCCCGAGACCGCTGATGGAGCCGCTCACCCGCAGGCTGTCCCCGTCGTCGCTTGTGACCTGGATCGATGGGGCGGACCACTTCTTCACCGCGCACATCGACGCGCTGCAGGACCGGATCGCCGGTTTTCTACGCACTCGGCACCTGGGAGAACTGGGATGAGGAGCACTCTAGTCGTTGGTCTGGCCTTTGTGCTGGTGGTGCCCGTTTTGGGCCTGGCGACAGCTCCTGCGCGTTTCCAGAAGCTGACGGACCACTACCTGTACCTGCAGGGGAGCCCCGAAACCGGCAATGTCGGCGCCTTCATCTCCGACAGCGGTATCCTGCTGGTGAATCCTCCCGCGCCGAACGATTCCGCGGCCGTCCTTGAAGCGCTCAAACGTGTCAGTTCCAGGCCCGTCCGCTGGATTGTGAGCACGGATTACCGGAAGGAGAATTGGTCCGCACCCAGCCCGCTGCTCGCCCAGGGAGCGTCCGCGCTGGCGAGCCAGGCTGCCTTCGAGCGGAGTCGGTCCGACGCGGCGGGGGCACCGGTTTCGCCTCGCCCCCCCTCATCCTCCGCAGGCACCTTCGTTTTTGGCCGCCAGATGCGGTTGTACCCGGGCGGGATAGAGGTGAAGGTCTTCGCGCCGCAGGCGAAATCCCGCGCCGGCGATGTCGCGATCTTCGTCCCGGCCGAGCGGGTTCTGCAGGTCGGCGACATTTTTCTGCCGGGCTCCTTCCCATCGATTCAAGAGGACTCCGGCGAGGGGGCGGCGCTCGGCTGGATCGAGGCGCTGAAGCAAGTGGTCGATCTCGTGCCGCTCCTCAAATCGGCGATGCCTCAGCCGAAACCGGACCCGGCCAAGCCGGGGGCGGAAGAGAAGACGCTGGAAGAGTCGATTGCCGTCGTCCCGGGGCGCGGCCCGGCGTCGAACCTGCAGGAAATGAAAACGCTGTTGGAGCAGGCGCAGAAGATGCGGGCGGAGATGACCCGGGCGATCACCGCGGGACGGAGCCGCGAGAGCGCACTGGCCTCTCCTGCGCTCGCCCCCTTCCGGTCCCTCGAAAACTTCGAGACATTCGCCGCGCGGTTGTACGACGCCCTTTCTGCCGCCAAGCCCTGAAGACGGCCGGCGACGACGGCCTCGAGCGACCACGGCGCCGCCCCCGGGCGTGGAAATCCGGCAGTCGTTCTGCAAGAATACGGGTAGACTCAGAGTGGAAGGTGGCATATGCAGCATCTTGATGACCCCGCGGGAAACGGGGGGGTGGCCAACAGGGAGCCGTTGCCGGGATCGAAGAAGGTTTATATCTGTGCGCCCGGGGGCATTCGTGTGCCCGAGCGCGAAATCGGGCTCCAGCCCACCAGTGCGTCCGGGCGCCAGGTGCCCAACGTGCCCGTACGCGTGTACGACACCTCCGGGCCCTACACGGATCCGCAGGTCGTGATCGACTTGCGCCGCGGCCTCCCGGAACTGCGCGCCCCCTGGATTCGGGCGCGCGGCGACTACGACAGCTCCGATCCCGCCTATCGACCGGTCCCGGGCCACAGCGACCCGGACACGCCGCTCCCGTCCCGCCGCCGTGTGCTCCGCGGCCACGGCTGCGTGACCCAGATGCACTACGCGCGCCGGGGGATCGTTACCCCCGAGATGGAATTCGTCGCGCTGCGAGAAGGGGTTGATCCGGAGTTCGTCCGCGATGAAGTCGCCCGGGGACGCGCGATCATCCCGGCGAACATCAATCACCCCGAATCAGAGCCGATGGCCATCGGCCGGAACTTCCTGGTGAAGATCAACGCCAACATCGGCAACTCGGTCGTCTCGTCGTCCATCGAGGAAGAGGTCGAGAAGATGACTTGGGCCATCCGCTGGGGCGCCGACACCGTCATGGACCTGTCGACGGGGAAAAACATCCACGAAACCCGGGAGTGGATCGTGCGCAACTCGCCGGTGCCGATCGGCACGGTACCGATCTACCAGGCCCTGGAGAAGGTGGAGGGGAAGGCCGAGGAACTGACGTGGGAGATCTTCCGCGACACGCTCATCGAGCAGGCGGAGCAGGGCGTGGACTACTTCACGATCCACGCCGGCGTCCTGCTACGGTACGTGCCTCTGACGGCCACGCGCGTCACCGGCATCGTCAGCCGCGGCGGCTCCATCATGGCGAAGTGGTGCCTGGCGCATCACAGGGAGAACTTCCTGTACACCCGCTTCGACGAGATCTGCGAAATCATGAAGGCCTACGATGTCGCATTCTCGCTGGGCGACGGGCTGAGGCCCGGCGCGGTAGCCGACGCCAACGACGAGGCTCAGTTCGGCGAACTCGACACCCTGGGGGAGTTGACCCTCAGGGCGTGGGCGCAGGACTGCCAGGTGATGATCGAAGGCCCGGGGCACGTGCCGATGCATCTGATCAGGGAGAATGTCGAGCGCCAGGTCGCCGTCTGCCACGACGCCCCGTTCTACACGCTGGGCCCGCTCGTGACCGACATCGCGCCCGGTTACGACCACATCACCAGCGCCATCGGGGCCGCCATGATCGGGTGGTACGGCACCGCGATGCTTTGCTACGTCACTCCGAAGGAGCACCTCGGACTGCCCAACAAGAAGGACGTGAAGGATGGCGTGATCACGTACCGGATCGCGGCGCACGCGGCCGACCTGGCGAAAGGCCATCCCGGCGCGCGCCGGCGCGACGACGCCCTGTCACGGGCGCGCTTCGAGTTCCGCTGGGAAGACCAGTTCAACCTGGCGCTCGACCCCGACACCGCCCGGGAGTTCCACGACGAAACCCTGCCGCACGAAGGCGCGAAGCTGGCGCACTTCTGCAGCATGTGCGGACCCCACTTCTGCGCGATGAAGATCACGCAGGACGTGCGGGACTATGCCGCCGCCCAGGGCATTTCCGAGGAGACGGCGCTCGAGCAGGGCATGAGGGAAAAGAGCCAGGAGTTCCTGGCCCGTGGTGCCGAGCTGTACCGGAAGCTCTAGATGCGAACAAAACAAGTGGGTCCGGGCTTCAGCCCGGACGCAGTTTGCGGCAGTTATACCGTTGCTATTGAGCTCCGATCGAAACACGTCCCGGCTGAAGCCCGGACCCACTTGAGGAAATCGTTGAAAGGGGAGCAAAGTGAAAGAGGGACTGAATCGCTACAGTGCACGTATCACCCAGCGCAAGTCACAGGCCGCCTCGCAGGCCATGCTGTACGGGACCGGCCTTACCGAAGCCGACATGGACAAGCCGCAGATCGGCATCGCGAGCATGTGGTATGAGGGGAACACCTGCAACATGCACCTCCTTGACCTGGCGGCCAAGGTGGCCGAGGGAGTGCGCGCCGCCGGCATGGTGCCGATGCGCTTCAACACCATCGGGGTCAGCGACGGCATCTCGATGGGTACGGAGGGCATGAGTTATTCCCTGCAATCGCGCGAGCTGATCGCCGACTCCATCGAAACGATGATGGGGGCGCACTGGTATGACGCGAATGTCTCGCTCCCCGGTTGCGACAAGAACATGCCCGGGTGCCTGATCGCAATGGGACGCCTGAACCGCCCGTCACTGATGATCTACGGCGGCACGATCCGGCCGGGACACTACGAGGGGCGCAAGCTCGACATCATCTCCGCATTCCAGGCCTATGGCGAGCACATCGCCGGGAAGCTGGATGAAACCGGCCTCAAGAAAGTGCTGCAGCACGCCTGCCCCGGTGCGGGCGCCTGTGGCGGGATGTACACCGCCAACACCATGGCTTCGGCGATCGAGGCGCTCGGCATGTCGCTCCCCTACAGCTCTTCCGTCCCCGCGACCGATCCCAAGAAGCTCGACGAGTGTGTGCGCTCGGGCGCCGCGATCCGCAACCTTCTGGAAAAGGATCTGAAGCCGCGCGACATCGTCACCCGCGCCTCCTTCGAGAACGCAATGGTCCTGGTGATGGCGCTCGGCGGGTCCACGAACGCGGTCCTGCACCTCATCGCGATCGCGCGCGCCTTCGGCATCGCGCTCACGATCGACGACTTCCAGGCCGTCAGCGACCGCGTCCCATTCCTGGCCGACCTCAAGCCGAGCGGTCCGAACGTCATGGAGGACCTGCACGACGTGGGCGGCATCCCTGCAGTAATGAAGTACCTCTTCAAGGCCGGGCTCCTCGATGGCCGCTGCCTCACCGTCACGGGAAAAACCGTGGCAGAAAACCTCGAGAGCGTTCCCGATCTCGCACCCGGACAAAACGTGATCCACCCGCTCGACCATCCGATCAAGAAGACCGGACACATCCAGATACTCAAGGGGAACCTCGCGCCCGAAGGGGCCGTCGCCAAGATCACTGGGAAGGAAGGGCTGAAGTTTTCAGGCCCGGCCCGGGTTTTCGATTCGGAGGAGCAGACCCTGGCTGCGCTGGAACGGCGCGAGGTCGGCAAGGGGTCCGTCATCGTGATCCGATATGAAGGGCCCAAGGGCGGCCCCGGAATGCCCGAGATGCTGACCGTGACCTCCGCCATCATGGGGGCCGGCCTGGGCCAGGACGTGGCGCTCCTGACCGACGGCCGATTCTCGGGCGGGACGCACGGGTTCGTGGTCGGTCACGTGACCCCCGAAGCGCAGGACGGCGGCCCGATCGCCCTGGTCCGCGACGGCGACGTGATCACGATCGACGCGGAGCGCAACCTGCTTTCGATGGACGTGGCGGCCGACGAGCTCGAGAGACGCAGGACAGCCTGGACGGCTCCCCCTTACAAGGCCACCTCGGGGGCGCTCTACAAGTACATCAAGACGGTCAGCCCAGCCTCGCTAGGCTGCGTCACCGACCTCTGACCTGGAGTGCCCCGAAGAATCTCCAAGCTCTCCTTCTCCACGTCAACCTAGTTCGGGACCTGCTATTCCCGCCACGTTGGCGGGCAGGCCGGGATGCCGGTTCAGGCCGCGGTACATCCGGGTGAGGATCCGCTGCTGCACAAAGCCTGCCGTTGAGACAATCTCCTTCGCTTCCGGGCTTGGCAACGAAATATCGACAAACACAGGTCCGCCCGGAAATCTGGCGAGGAATTCCCTAAACAACTCTGCAGCGGCACCCGTGCCGGGCACGGCAACCCACGGCCCGAGGTAGTGGGCGCGTTCTCCTGCCCTCCCCAGCATGAAGCCCGCGACCTCCGTCCCCCGGGTCAGTACGGCGGAGTAGGCCGGGCCGTCTTCCCAGATACTCGTCAGAAGCCGCGTGCGGTCCGCGCCGAAAATCTCGCGATCCCAGCCACAGACGCGCTGCAACTCGTCCCGCGTCATCGGCTTCAGGGTGGGGCCGTTAACGGCCCGCCCATTTCCCTGCCATCGCTCGATCTGGTATTCATCGGCGAAGCCGAGTTTAAGGTAGAGTCCGTGACCCATCGGGGTGGCGTCGAGTTTCTGTGTTTCGACGGCGGAGCGCTCGAGATAGCGTATCGCATGCTTCAGCAATTCCGTACCGATCCCGCGGCCCCGCTGTTGCGGGTCCACCAGCACCATCCCGATCCAGCCCAAGCGCGTGCCATACCTGAGGGTTGTGGCGGTCCCGCACACCTCGTCGCCGGCACACGCGACGAAACAGCCGCCGGGCTCGAGCCTGAGGAACCGGCTCCAGTCCCCTTCCTTCTGGTTCCATCCTGCCACGCGGCAAAGACGCAGGCCGGCGGGGATGTCGGCCGCTTCCATGCGGCGGATCGCGGATGGTTCGAGGTCGTTGTGCGCTGTTCGCATGCGGCCCTCCTCGTGCGTCAGGTCAGATGGTGCGGACTATTTCGTTGTTGCCCCCCTCGCGGTTCCGCACAAAAATGAGCACCAGCACGGCCCCGATCAGCGGGATGAGGCTTGCCGCGAAGAGGATTGGCTCGAACGAATACCGGTCCGACACATACCCCACGATGTAAGTCGACAGGATGGTGCCGATGCCGGCTCCCGTCCCGCACATGCCGCTCACGGTGGCGACCGATCCGCTCGCGAAGAGGTCCGAGGGGAGCACCAGAGCCATGGTCGAGGCGGAGGCGTAGGCAAATGTCGCGATCCCGAAGAGTCCCGCCAGCGCATAGATGTTGGACGTGTAAATAGTCAGGCTCAGGAGCGCGACGCCGGTGCAACCGCAGACGAACACGGTCTTGCGCGCCCGCCCGACGGACCAGCCGCGCCGGATCAGCCAGCTCGAAACGCCTCCCCCGAAGAAGTTCCCCAGGTCGGCGGCGATGAAGGGGATCCAGAAGGCCAGCAGCCCCTCTTCGAGCTTCACGCCTTTCGCGACCAGGTAGATCGCAAACCAGTCGGCAATAAAAAACCAGACCGGATCGGTGAGGGAGCGGGCGAAGATGGTTCCCCAGGTCTGCGGCAGCCGGAGCAGATCCCACCAGCCCACCTTCTGCACGGTGCCCCCTTCCATCGCGTGCGCAGCCTTCTCGGCCATGAGCATGGAGCGTTCGGCCTCGCCGAGTCTCGGGTGCTGTTCGGGCGGGTAATAGACCATGCGCCAGGCGAGCAGCCAGAGGAACCCCAGCAGCCCCACGAGAACGAAAGCCGGACGCCAGCCGCCGAACGTCCGGTACAGGAAGAGGACGAGGAACGGAGCGATCGCGCCGCCGATGGAGGAGCCGCTGTCGAAGAGGGCAACGGCCCAGCCGCGTTCCTTCTTGGGGAACCACTCGGCGACGGCCTTGGTCGCCGCGGGCCAGTTCGCCGACTCTCCGGCGCCGAGCAGAAAGCGGAAGAAACAGAAGCTGCGCAAGCCGGTTGCCATCGACGTGACCATCGAGGCGATCGAGTACCAGATCACGGTAATCGTCAAGCCGCGCCTCGTGCCTACCCTGTCCATGATTCTCCCTGCGAGGGTCTGGCCGATGGCGTACGCGAGGCGGAACGAGATGACCACGAGGGCAAAGTCCTCGTTCGTCCACTTGTAGTCACGCTTGAGGTAGGGGGCGAGCACCGACAGGGTTTGCCGGTCGAGGTAGTTGATGACGGTGGAGGCGAAGAGCAGCCCGCCGATCCACCAGCGCAAGGCAGGGATAGGCCGGCGCCGCTGCTGTCCAGGGTACAAATCGTTATCGCTCTTAGGCTCCATTTGTCCCCACACGTTCTCGGTTTTAATCGGGTTTTGGCTCGGTCAACTCGCGTATGTACGCTTCGCAAAGCGCCACGTCGGCCAGGGTCTTGATCCCCTGCACTTCCCTGGGGTCGGCGATCGGGGAGGCGAGGACGCGCCCGGGCTCGGCCGCGAGCCGGGTGATCAGCTCATTCGGGAAGCCCAGCTCTCCGCCCGGCCGGTCGTAGCGGTGCTCGGTTTCCCGCCAAAAGAGCGTCCTGAGTTCCGACAGCACCCGGAACATCGTGCGGTTCCAGAGGACGAACACTCCGATGTTGGTTTCCGCGAAGTCCGTGTTCGGGGCCTGCTCCAGGTGGCTTTCGCGCGACGCGGCGACGCGGCCGCAGCGGTCGCGCATCAGGGGGGCGTACGGGCGGTCAACCGCTACGGTGGGCAGCACCATGTCGTAGTCCGGGAAAATGGCCGCCACCCTCAGGATGCGCCGCACCGTCGCGGCCTGAATCACGGGCTGCGCTCCCCAGACCACAAGCGTGCGCCCGTCGAAATCCTTCATGGTTTCGCAGGCGCACAGCACGGCATCCCCGGTTCCCAAGGGGCGAGACTGGAGCACGAACGTCGCGCCCGTCCCGGCCAGCTCGGTCTGCAGCAGTTGCTCGGTTTCCGGCGAGACGACCACGACCGGAGGACGCATCCTGAAGGGCAGCCCGGTAAGCGTCCCGTATACGCGGGCCGTCGCCGTGATCCCGCCGACGGACGCCAGCGGTTTTGGGACACTGAGCCCGCTCGCGCGCGCCCTGGCCCCCTTGCCCGCGGCGACGATCACCGGCCAGATCTCGGGGGACAACCCGTCGAGGTCGACGTCGTCGAGGAGCCGGCAGACGCCGTAGGCCAGCCGCGCCGAGTCCCGCCACATCGTCCCGAGGTTCTCGACGGCCGTCCGGGCCAGCGTTCTGGGGTCCAGGGCCGCAAGACCGTCTCCCGGGGTGGAGCTCATGACCGAGTGTTCAGTCCCGGCGATCGGGCGGCCGGGTCGCGTAGTACAGTTTCTGCACCCTGTCCACGATCCCGGCCGCGTGTTCGGCCGTGGTCAGGGCGAGCACGTTCCCGCCGAAGCCGCCGCCCATGAGGCGGGCGCCGAAGACATTCCGGTCGGAGACCACGATGTCCCTGAGGCGTTCTACCTCCGGCGTGCTGACGCCGTACAGGTCGCGCAGGCTTTCGTGCGAGGCGTTGAGCAACATCCCCAGCTGCGCAAGGAGTTCGCGGGGCTCCACCGGAGAACCGGCGGCGGCCGAGCGGAAACCGAGCACCGCTGCGGCGACGCGGCGCACCTCGCCGACGTGGTGCAGGGCGCGTTCGCGGATCCTCAGCGGCCGCTCCCCGCGGTCGCGCACCAGTGCCGGGAAGGCGAGCCGGCACTCGGCCAGCGCGTTGGGGTGATGCCCTTCCAGTTCGGCCAGCGAGAGGGATTCCGGCAGATGCCGCACCAGTCCCTCCAGCTCGTCCAGCGCAGCGACGGCACCGCCGCGAGCCGCTTCGGCCGCGGCGTGCCAGGCAGCGAACCGATCCCGGTCACGCGTCCGCCACCCCTCGATCAGCGCCGGGATCACGATGCGCGACACGGCGGCGCGCTCGTTGTACTCGAGCATGACCTCGCGCCCCTTGTCGGCCGAGTGCGAAAAAAACGTCAGCCACCGAATCCCCGGGAGCGTCATCGGGACGCGATCGACCCGGTCATCCGCGTAGGAGATGTGAACCGCCTGCATCCTGCGGGCGAGGCAGATCGTGACGTGATCCATAGACCCGCCGCGGGTGCCGACGAACCACTCCGCGCGGGCGGAATGACGGGCCAGCTGGGCGGGCTCGCAGGCGATGCCGTTGGCGTCCCGCACGGCGGCGCCGGCGAGCACGGTCAGGGCGGAAGACGAGGAGGCGCCACCGGCGGCGGGAATGGTCGAGTCCACGACGAAATCGAAACCGCGCCGGAGCCTCTCGCCGTAGTGCAGGCGGGCGTAGAAGGCCGCCCCCTTCACGTAGTTCCCCCAGTGCGGGGACCGGGGCCGCACTGCCGTACACGTACGACTCCCACGTGCCGGACGTGGGGCCCTGCTGCAGATCGAACTCGACGGGGTCCGCAGCCCCCGAGGGTGGTGGTGCCCCGGACGTGGCTGTCCTCGCGCGGCCTGAAGAACACGATCATGTCGTGCTCGCCGCTGCCTACCGTCAGCGACGCGGTCGCCAGGTAGGAAACGTAGTCGATGTGTTCCCCCAGCAGGTTGATGCGCGCCGGGGCGCGCATCACGGAGACGGGACCGTCCCCGTAGGCCTCCAGGAACCTGGCGCAATGGGGCACCAGGCGGTCGAGCTTCGTACGCCACAGTTCGCCGTCGGCGCACTCCAGCGGAAGCGGCGGTCCAGGGGCGAAACCGGCAGGGCCGGTGGCTCGGATCCGGCCGTCTGCAGGTCGCGGAGGTATCGCTGTAACTCGGAGACAATCATAAGCAGTCGATGTGGGAATGGGCCTTATCGGCTCGACGCGACCCGCGGATGTTGCCCGCCCCGCGCTTCATCGGCGTTGGGCCGGTCCGGCCCAGCTCAGTTCGGGAGTGGCGATGTCCTCCGGCGCGCCGGGGTCGCCCGACGCGGGCCCGTACCACACGCTGCCGCCGTACGTGGTGATGTACACCTGTTGGGATTTGAGCGGATCGGGGATGACCCGGTGGCCCCACTTGAAATTGTATCCCCGCAGGCGCGACCAGGTCGCTCCGCGGTCCGCCGAGCGCCAGGCCGACGATTCGAATCCGCAGGCGTACACGAGGCCGGGCTTCCGCGGGTCCAGGGTGACGTCATAGACGTGCTGGTCGTCGGACAGCGAGCTGCGCCACGTCGCACCGCGGTCGGTGGAGACGAATACGCCGCCGCCCGACAACCGCGTCGGCAGCCGGCGGCCCCACGCGGCGAGATACAGGCGGCTCGAATCGGCGGGATCGATGGCCAGGCCGTTCGGTGCGTTGACCCCTTCGGGCAGCCCGACCCTGGTCCAGCTCTCGGCGCCGTCTTCCGAGCGGTAGAGCGCCCCGTCCACGGCTGTCCCGATGCTCCCGTCCTCACTTCGGCGCGCGACCAGGAGATAGAGGGTTCGCCGGGCGTCCTGCGCGAGCCGCCAGGCAAAGGGCTCCGTGCCCTCGATCCCCGTGTTTTTCAGGGTCCAACTCCTGCCGCCGTCGATCGATTTGAACACGCCCCGCCCGAACGCCGCCGCGTAAAGCACCCGGGCATCGGCCGGGCTGCGCGGGTCGAGCAGGATGTGGGTCACCGCCGACTCGGGCATCCCGTCGCTCGACTTCTGCCAGGTGCGCCCGGAATCATGGCTGATGCAGACGCCGCCGTTGTAGGTGGCCGGCGATCTCCCGCGCCACATCTTCGGACGCGGCAGGTCGTGGACGCCGCTCATCACCCCCCAGACCCGGCCGCGCACCTGCGGGTCGAATTCAACCCAGTAGGTCGTGTTCACCCAGGGGTCGGGGACACCGGAGGTGGAACTAATCCAGCTCCGCCCGCCGTTCTCGCTCCGGAACAGGCCTATATCGGTGTACGTAATGAAGAGCCGGTTTTTGTCAAACGGGTCGAAGTGAACCCCGTAGCAGGTGGTTACGTCGAGACCGCGGCTCGTGCTGCTGCCGTCCGGCAGCCGCGTCGAGTACACCGCCTTCCAGGTATTGCCGCCGTCGGTGGTCCGCATCGTGCGCCCGTAATCCGTGCCGTAGCAAAGGTCGGGGTCCTTCGGCGCGACTCCGAGACCAAGGGGATTCTCCCCCCACCCGGGGCCGAAACGCTCGGTGACCCAGGCGTCTTTAATGTTGGGAGCGGCGACTCTGGATTCCTTCCAGAGCAGCTCCCAACTCCGGCCGAAGTTCGTCGTCTTGCCCACCCCGAAAAACGTTTCGGCACCTTCCCGGAGCCTGCCGTAGGAGACATACGCGACGTTCGGGAAGTGGAGACTCGTCGCCACTGCCTGGAACTGGGCCGGCGCTTGCGCGATCGACGACTGCACCCAACCCACTCCACCGTCCACGGAAACGAAGAGGCCCTGCTTCGCGATCGCATAAACCACCAGCCTGCCGCCTTCGGCGGGGAACCCGGCCGACGAGTCCGTAAACGTGGTCACGCCCTCGGGCGGCGGGCCCTGCTTCCACTCCCCGTTTTCCCTCACCCCGACACTGTTGAGGCCGACGACGTAGATCGTGCGGTTCTGCCTCGGCGACTGTGGATCCACGTAAACGCGGCTTCCCCCGGCAAGCGCCGCGGTCTTCCGCCACGTGTGGCCGCGGTCGCCGGACTCCTGCAACGTGAAGCTCCTGTCCTGCTGGACGGCCGCGAACAGCGTGGCGGAATCTGCTGGATCGACGGCCAGGGCCGTTATCGAACCGGCCGGCTCCCCCCTGCTCATTATTCTCTCGCCCGCGTGGTCGTCCGACATCTCGACACCTTGGAAGGAGGAGGGGTCCGGGTGCACCAGGTGCCAGGAACTGCCTCCGTCGCCGGAGCGCCACAACCCCGTGGACTTTGCGTAGATCACGTTCGGGTCCACAGGGTCGAAAACGAAGTAGTGTGAGCGGCCGCGCAGGTTGAACATGCGCCAGGACGCACCCGCGTCCTTGGTCAAGTACGACCCGGTCATGTCGCAGGCCACCAGCACTTCGTTCGGGTCGTGGGGGCTGACGGTGGGGAGGAACTGGGCGCCCCCGCCGCCCGGACCGATGATCCGCCAGCGGTCCAGCCGGGAGGAGGCGGTTTGAGCCAACGCGAACGACACAACGGCAAAGACCACGAGTACTCGGCTGGCTAGGCGCATGGGAACCGGTTGATCCTTGATTGGGTTTAAGTTACGCTCGGCACGACCGCGTCTATTATCAGCCAGACTGCAGGTGTGTTTCAACCGAACTCCTGGGCAGCACGTGTGGCGCCGCGGAAGGGGAGCGCGTTTGAAGGTCGCCGCCGGCACCGAATCCCTCGTTATTGCCCTTTTCGGTTCGAGGTACTATGTCCCGGGAGCCCCGGCACGCGCTGCGGGGAAAGTGGGGCGAACGGGTCCGCAGCCCGCTCTGCGGCCGCGATTGGGGCGAGGTGGACATGGCATACGTACTGAGGTTCGTGCAGAGATACCGTCCCGAGGGCCGGGATGAGTTCATGCGGCTCGAGGCGCTTTTCGCCGCGCTCGAGCGAAGCCACCCCCAATTCCCCCGCGGCCGCAGGAGCCAGCCCTATGCGGGCAGAGAACCGGGCAACACCCTCGTCTGGGATTGCCCGTTCGACACGATCGAGCAGCTGAATCACGCCCTGGAGGTCCTCGCGGCTTCGGCGGAGCACGGCGAGCTGTACCGGCAGCAGGTACCGTACATGACCGACGCCTACACCGAGATCTACGAGGTGCTCGACTTGAAGTGATCCCCCTACACCCCGGGAGTGTCGCATGAGCTATGTCACGCGCAGAAGACTGTACGAGTGGTGCCGCATTCCGGCGCGCGAACTCGCCAATCACCCGGGCGTGCGGGTCCCCTTGCGCGTCGTCGCCGACAGCCGCGAAATGGGTCTGCTGATGGCCCGGGAACTGGTGGACGTGATTGCGGCGAACAATGCCGCGGGAAGGCCGACGAGGGCCATCGTCCCCTGCGGCCCGACGTGCTGGTATGCGCCCTTCACGGCGCTGGTCAACGAAACGGGGGTTTCCCTCAGGAATCTGACCGTGTTTCACATGGACGAGTGCCTTGACTGGCAGGGAGGGCTCCTCCCCCGGAACCACCCCTACAATTTTCGCACGTTCATGGAGCGGCACTTCTACGGCGGCATCGCGCCTGGCCTGGCCGTCCCCGAGGCGCAGCGTTTCTGGCTCACGCCCGCCTCCGTCGAGCCGGTGCGCGCCGCGCTGGCAGCGGCGCCGGTCGACATCACCGTGGGCGGGTGGGGTCAGGATGGGCACATCGCATACAACCAGGCCCGGCGACACCCTTACAGCGCGGTCACGCTGGAGGAGGTGGCGAATTCCACGATCCGGATCCAGGAGAACAACCTCGACACGATCCTGGCGCTGGCCCAGCGCACCTTCGGATCGGCTTACCAGTTCGTGCCGCCCATGTCGATCACCCTCGGGGTGCGCGAGTGCCTTTCCGCGGCGAAGGTGCGCGTCTACAGCGACACCGGGGCGTGGAAGCAGACGGCGTTGCGTGTCGCGCTGTTCAGCGAGCCGACGCCGGAGTACCCGATGACTCTCCTGCAGTCGCACAAGGACGCTATCGTGACGGCGACCTTCGAAACCTGCCGTCACCCGATCAGCGAGAACCCCGACTGGGAACTTTTCTGACGGCCGCCCCCATGGCAGGACGTGTACTTAAGGTCGACTCCTCTTCACCGTACCGCCTCGCAGCCGGGGTTGGAGGGATAGGGACCGGCTTGTTGTTCGCCCTGGCAGGGGATCACACGCTCGGGCGCAACGAGAGCCGCCCCGGCCGACTGCTCGACGTGCGCGACTACTGCAAACTCCACATCGTCTTCCACTACGTCTCGGTTCTGCTCGGAGCGCGGCCGTCGGGCGACCCGTTCCGGGTCCTGCCGATCGGGAAGGTCGGCGCAGACGCAGCCGGCGAACGCCTGCGGGGCGAGATGTCCGCCGCCGGCATGGATCTCCGCTTCCTCGGGGCGGCGGTGGACCGGCCAACCCTCCTGAGTGTATGTTTTCAATATCCCGACGGCGCGGGAGGCAACATCACAACCACCGAGTCCGCCGCTGCTGCGCTGGGGCCGGAGGACCTCGACTCTGCCGCTCGGTTCCTGGAGTCTGCCGGCGGGCGATACCTTGCGCTCTCTGCGCCCGAAGTGTCGCTGGAGTCCAGGAGGCGCCTGCTGGAGATAGCATCCCGTCATGGGGCGTTCCGGGCCGCCTCGTTCGCGAGCGCCGAGATCCGCGCCGCGCGTGAGACGGGCATGTTCGAGCTGCTGGACCTCGTCGCGCTGAACGAAGACGAGGCGTCGATGCTGGGTGAAAAGTTCCGGGCGGAGGCGCCCGAGCGTTTCCTAGAACACTGCTGGCGGGAGCTGTCCGGGCACAATCCCGGCCTCCGGGTCGTCGTGACGGCGGGCCGGAACGGCGCGTTCGGCTGCGAGCGCGGGTCGTGGGAACACAGCCCCTCGCTTCCAGTGCCGGTGTCCGGCACCGCGGGGGCCGGCGACGCACTGCTCGGCGGGCTCCTCGCCTGCACGGCGGCCGGCGTCCCGTTCATCACCCCCGGTGTGCCGCGCCGGGCGCTTTCCGACCGACCGCTGGCCGGCGCGCTCGACCTCGGCGGTGTTGCTCGCGGCATTTACCTTGACCTCGCCGCACACGATTCACCCGGACGCGACGCTCGACTCGCTGATCGATTTCGCGGGCCGGCACGGCCTGGAGTTCGATTCCACACTGGCGCGGCACTGGACCGCAGCGACGGAGTAAACCCCATGGACGACCTGACCGACAACCCGACCGCGGCCGAAGCCGCCCGCACCGCGCGCCGGCTGGTGAGGCCCGTGCGTGAGGACATCGTTGCGCTGCTGCAGCAGCTCGTGCGCGCCGACACGGTCGCCGTCCCCCCGAGGGGCAACGAAGCCGCAGGCCAGAAGGTCCTCGTCCGCGCGCTCAAGGCCAGGAAGATCGACGTCGAGATGTACGACACCGGGACCATGAACGAGGCCGACCACCCTTACGCGCGGCGGAGCCGCGATTACTCCGGACGGCCCAACGTCGTCGCGCGGCTGACCGGTTCCGGGGGCGGCCGCAGCCTGCTCCTGAACGGACACATCGACACGGTGCCGCCCGGGCCGAACCCCTGGAAAGACGACCCGTGGTCTGGAAGAATCGCCCGCGGACGCCTCTACGGCCGCGGGAGCTTCGACATGAAGGGCGGCCTTGCCGCGCAGTTCGGCGTCATATTGGCCCTCAAGCGCGCAGGCCTGCGTCTGGCCGGGGACCTCCTGTGCGAATCGGTGGTCGACGAGGAGTGGGGCGGCGGCGGCGGGACGCTCGCCGCCCGACTGCGCGGCGACACCGCGGACGCCTGCTCGATCGGGGAAGTGACAAACCTGTCCCTGCTCCGGGCCACGCGCGGAGGCTACATCTTCGAGATCGCCGCGCGCGCCGGTGATCCGTCCCGGTATTTCTCCAAGGAGGAAGTGATCGGCCCGGCCGTCCCCATGGGACGGCTGTTGGGCTGGGTGGACGAGTGGGCACGGAAACGAAGGCAGGTGGACAAGCGCGGGGCCTACGCCGAATTCCCCGACCCGGCACCCGTGCAGGTGCTCGCGCTCGAGGCGAACCGGTTCGATCCCGAAACGCCGTGGAGCGTCCCATTGACGGCCCGGGTGTGCATCTACCTGCAGTTCCTGCCGCACGAGGATGTGCCGGCGGTGATCGACCAGGTCAAGGCCTCGTTCCGCCGATTCTGTCGCTCCGACCCATTCTTCCGCGCCTATCCCCCCGAGTGGCGCGACATCCTCGCCCCCCCACTGCTCGGTCACGAGCTGGACGCCGGTCACGAATGGGTGCAATGCATGGCCCGGAGCGCCTCAGCCGTGCTGCGACGCCCGGTGCGCCCGGCGGCCGCGGAGTTCCCCTGCGATGCGTTTCTGCAGCAGAACCTGTTCGGGATCCCTACGGTCGTCTTCGGCCCATGCGGGGCCGGGGCGCACAATCAGGACGAGTATGTCACGATAACGTCGGTGATCCGGACCGCCGAAACCCTCCTGGCGGCGGCGTTGATCTGGTGCAGCGCGACGATCACGGGAAGCAGTTCTCCGCCGGGACGCGACGCGATCCGAGACTCGAACCGCAAACGGAGGAAACAATGACTCTTTGGAAAATAGCCGCGACTGCCGCGCTTCTCCTGGCGGTGAATGGCGTGGCACAGACGGGGCTGCAACGCATCGATGCGCATGCCCACACCTACCTGGCAGACCCGGTGTTTCTCCAGATGCTGGAGCGCCAGAACGTGCGCGTCCTGAACATCTGCGTCGTGGACAAGTACGAGAAGGGTTACGAGGAAGCCCCGCTGCAGCACGCGCTGGCTCTGAAGGTCTATCGTGCCGCAAAAGGGCGGGTGCCCTGGTGCTCGACCTTCGACCCGCAGGATTTCGAAAGCCCCGGCTTCGCACAGCGCGCCATCGCCCAACTCGAGGAGACGTACCGCAACGGCGCCGTCGCAGTGAAAATCTACAAGAGCATCGGGATGGATCTGAAAAAGCGTTCGGGCGCCTACCTGATGCCGGACGATCCCGTCTTCGATCCCATCTTCCAGTCTGTGGCGGCGCACGACAAGACGCTGTACGCCCACATCGCGGAGCCGATCGGGGCGTGGCGGCCGCTCGATCCCAAGGATCCCGATTACGGATACTACAAGGCGAGCCCCGCCTGGCACATGTACGGCCACCCCGATAAACCGAGCAAGGAGCAGATCCTTGCCGCACGCGACCGGATGATCGCGCGAAACCCCAAGCTCCGCGTGGTAGGGTGCCACCTCGGCAGCATGGAGGAGGACGTCTCCCAGATCGCGCTGCGGCTCGACCGCTACCCGAATTTCGCCGTCGACACCGCTGCCCGCATCACCCACCTTGCCCTTCAACCGCGCGACAAGGTGCGCGCATTCCTGACGAAGTACCAGGACCGGGTTTTATACGCCACCGACCTCACGGCCATGACCTGGGATAATCCCGAAACGGTCGCAAAGCGCTGGGCGGCGGAGTACGACCGCGACTGGAAATACTTCGCGACCGATCAGGCCGTCGAGTTCGACGGCCGCAAGGTCGCGGGCCTTGCGCTGCCGGATCCCGTCCTCCGGAAGATTTTTCGCGACAATGCCTTGAAGTGGGTGCCGGGCATGTAGGCGTCCCCAGCCACGGCCTTGGAGCCCACGAGGTCGGCCACAGGGATGCCCCTCGAAGGGTTCAGGGACTCCACCAAATGTGGTTCGGGGCGGCGCCGAGCCGCCGCACTCCACATCGAGGCAGCATGAAATACGGCGCCCTGACGGCAGGCTTAAATTGTTTTCGCCGCATTCGGGTTTCCGGACGCAAGGGCGGGGGTCAGCGTCTGGCAGGGTACGCTCGCTGCTGTTGCCCGACAGGTCGCATTCCCACTATCTGGCCCGGAAGCGCTGAGCGGGACGTTGAAAACGGGCCGCGCCGACCCGACGCGGCCCTGAGACGATACGGTTACGGCTGGCCTGGGATCGTTTTGGCAGGCTCGGGCTTCTGGAGCATTTTCAAAGCCTCGGCGGAGAGCTTGAACTTGATCGTGGCGGCGCCGTTCTTTATGTCGAACTCCTTGGTGAGGTCGACCTTCTTGTCGAACTGAACGATACCGTCGATGCGCTGCCCCTTGGCTGCGGTCCCCTCAAAATTCTTGATGTTCTGCGTGGTTCCCTTCACCGATTCGCCGCCCTGCATGAGGGTAAAATCAGTGTCGACCTGGATGTCCTTTTCGGGCATGCCCTGGACGTAAAGCATCGTTCCCAGGTTCGCGCGGGCCCTCAGCGCGTACTTCCCGGGGGCCTCGAACAGCACGTCGACCGTGCGGTCGTTCAGGTGCACGAAGCTGAGGGTCACGCCGTCGTAGGTGCCCGTCCGGGTAAACTCCTTCAGCAAGGCAGCCTTGTCGACCTCCTGGGCGAAGGCGCAGGATCCGAGCAAAACCACCACTGGCAACAGCCTCAAAAACATTCTCATGATTTCGTAATCTCCCTAGTTACTCCAGAACTACCGTGCAAAGCAAAAATAGACCGGTCAGCATACGCCCCATTGCCGCGCTTCGCAACGAAATTGGGACACGCGGGCAGGCCGCTCCGGCTTGCCCGAAGCTACGGGGGTGCGTGGCGCACGAACGACTCCACCTACATGGTCTACGACCCGGCCAACCTCAAGCTGGTGCTGAAAGGGGGCGCGACCTATTTCTTCAACTACGCCGACCCGCTCGATCCCACGATCCGCTACGCCACCCGGGTGCGCGACACGAACGGGAACTATCTCGACATCGCCTATGCCGGCAGCGGCGGCCGCATCACCACGATCCAGGACACCCTGGGCGGCACCTACACGTTCCTCCTCGACGCCAACAGCCATCTTCAGCAGATCAAGTACTGGAACACCAACGACACCACCCAGGCCACCAGCACCCTGACGCTGAGCTACGAGTCCGAGGCGGTGCAGTTCGGGGCCGGGGAGCCGACCGACCCCACCCTGCCGGCGCAATACGCCATGACGCAGGTGATCTACCCTACCGGGGTGCGCTACCACTTTTCCTACAACTCCAGCGGGGAGGTCGCGGACATCACCTAACCCGCCGGCGGGCATAGCCGGTATTTCTATACGACCTACCAGGTGTACGACCGGCTGCTGGGCCAGCAGGTGCGCGAACACATGGTGACCAGCCACGACACGGGAGACGGCACTCTCAGCCAGACCTGGGCCTATGCTGCTCTATTCGACGACGATCACGCTGCCGACCGAGCCTTACCAGACCATTGTCACGCACTACATGAGAAAGTCCAGCCCGGGGTGGGCCGAGGGATTCCTGACCTCGTCGACCTCCTTCTGGCTGTCGGGCGTATACGCGGAGACCGTCCAGGACTGGACCCAGGACGACGAGTTCATAACCGACGTCAAGAATCCCCGGGTGACCTATTCCGAGAAGAAGCTGAAGGGGACTCCCGACCTGCCCATCCGGACCGAATACACCTATGCGGCCGCCACGGATTACAGCGGGAACGTCAAAGAGGTCAGGGAGTTCACGTTTGCCGGAGCCTTGCGACGAAAGACGGTCTTCAACTACCGGCAGGACTGACTCAAGCTGGCGGAGTCACAAGGCAGACGTGAACTGTACGGTCGGATTACCGTTTCAGCCGCCGGGATTTGCGCGAGTACACGTGTTGGGGCAATACGGCGCCGAAGACCCACCTGGCGCGGCCGGAGGGACTCGAATACCTGCTGATCCACCGCGGCGGCCGCGGTCAGATTTTCGTTTACGAGCTCGTTTTCGAGCGCAGCGCCGGCGACGACAAACCGGTGCTGCACGGCCTGATCGACGTTCAGAAATTGCGCTACGACGAAAACCGGTCGGGGCCGGAAGGGGTCAAGTCGGCCCCAGGTCGGGGGGATGTCAGAGGGTGGTCGGGGCAAGCCCGAGCCGGTAACGACGGGCCTCGGCGCGGGATTTCGGCTGTTTTTGCGAAAAAACACTGATACCGGGGTGGCGGAAGAAAACCCGGTCGTAATCGTAGCCGCAGGAGGACGCTGACCATGGCCCGCTTCGTCAAAAAACGAAAACCCGCCCCGCCGCCGGCCTCCCCCTTTTGCGGCTCTGGCCGAGAAGCACCTCGAAGATACCGGATGGGAAAACTGCCTAAGCCTGGGGCATTTTTCCTGAGTCGGAGGGTCAGGAACCCGTCACCATCTGTTGAACGCGGAAAACGTAGCGGATGATGCGCGAGCGGTCCGGCTCGGTGATCGAGAGGAAGTAAATGCCCGTGTGGTACGTGGGCTTATCGGGCGCGGAGCCCGGGACGATCTCCGAGTGCACCACCTTGGCGACGATCTTGATGATCGGGAGTTCGGCGGGGAGGGTCAGTTTGACCTCGAGGGTCGTGCCTTCGGGGAAAGGCGCGTCGCCACGGATCCCTATGCCCGATCCGCTGAGGTCGTAGGTGTGTGTTCTCAGATGAATGGCGCTGTCGGGCTGCCCGGGCGACCTGTCCGGGCGGTTGCCGATCATCTCCACTGCGACCGCGGTGCGCACGCGGAAGTACTGCCGTCTCTGGATGCGTTCCGCCACGCCGCTCGGCCGGACGCGAAGCTGCGGGATGGGATGCTGCTCGCGCTGCTCGACGATGCCGCCGAAAGCGTAGGCCGCATCCTGTCGCACGAACGACATCCAGATCTGCTGCTGCTCTCGGATCGGCAGGCGCACGCCGCGGTCGGTCGGCCACGCGATGACGATGCACCCCTCCGCGAGATCGTTGACCCGGCTCGGGTAGGTAAGCGAGTCCGGAGCGTCCATCATTTTGACCTGAAGCAGCTCGTTTATCTCGATCGGAGCTTCTTTCAATTGCGCCTGCCTCGCCCGGGCGGACCACTGTGTTCGCGGCGGTTCTCTTCTTGATATCGGAAATGGGACGCGGAAGCCATACAAAAATCGAGGCATCTTAGCACATCGACGCGAGCGCGACGCGCGGGCCTTTTTGCCTTGCCCGTGGACGCGCAGCTGAGCTACAAAGGGACTCTGATGCCACGCGCCCGGCCATGAAGGCCGGGCGTGGATCCTTCGGACGCGCGCCCCACATGAGACCTGTCCGCTTCATTCACACATCCGACATCCACCTGGACACGAGTTTCTCCGGAGCGACCCTCCCGTCGAGACTGGGGGACCGCAAACGCGAGGCGGTGCGCGGCACTTTCCGCCGCATCCTCGAGGAAGCGGCCCGCTTGCCCGCGGACTTTGTGCTTGTGGCCGGGGATCTGTTCGAGCACGACCGGGTCACCGCCGACACGGTCGAGTTCCTCAAGCAGCAGTTTGCGGCGCTGGGCGCGATTCGAGTCTTCATCGCTCCTGGGAACCACGACCCTTACCTGCACGGGTCGCCCTACCAGGGTGAAGTCTGGCCGAACAACGTCCACATCTTCCGCGAGGAGCGGTTTCAGTCGGTGGAGATGGCGGACATCGGAGTGCGCGTCACGGGCTTCGGCTTCAACCGCACCCGGATGTACGACCGGCCATTCGCGGGCCTCGCGCCCCTCCCGGCCGACGGAGTCAACGTCGTCCTGGCGCACGCTTCGGAGTCGGGGCGCCTGCCGGCGGGCAAAACCGGGCACGCCCCCTTTGCCATAGACGAAGTCGCAGGGAAGAACATCGCCTACTGCGCGCTGGGGCACTATCATCAGCAACGCCCGGTGGAGAACCCCATCGACCGGACTCAGGTCTGGTACTCGGGGATCCCGGAAGGTCGGGCCTGGGACGAGGAGAAGGGCTGCGGGTACCTGAGCTGCGAAATCGGGGAGGACACCCTCGTTTCGATCCAAGACCGACGCTGTGAACAGCACCCCTTCCGGACGATCGCCGTCTGCTGCGAGGGTTTCACCACGCGGGAGCAGATCGTCGACGCCATCCGGCAGCAACGGGATTTGCTCTACGACGCATCGACTATCCTGCGCGTCCGGCTCGAAGGCGCGGTGGACCCCCGGCTGGACCTCTCCTGGACAGAACTCGAGGAACGACTGACGGGGGAGGCTCTGCACCTGGTCTGGGAGAACCGGACGCAACCGGCGATTGACTTCGAGGCGATGGCCCGCGAAAACACCCTGCGCGGCCAGTTCGCCAGGGCAATGAACGAACAGGTGGCCGCCGCCCCGGACGACGAGCGCGAGGTTCTCGAGCGCGCCCGCCTTTACGGGCTGCAGTCCCTCCTCGACCGTGAGGTGCGCGTCCGGTGATCTTCCTCAGGTGTCAGATCCGGGGTTTCGGCAAGTTTGAGGACCTCTCCCTGGATTTCCGGCCCGGCCTCAACGTCGTCTTCGCGGCAAACGAAGGGGGCAAGTCCACCCTGCAGCGCTTCCTGCTGGGCATGCTGTACGGCCCGTTGCGCTCCGAGGTGAAAAACCAGCGCCGGCTCGAATCCTGGGTGGACCACTTCAAACCGTGGCGGGGAGCGGATTACGGCGGCGTGCTCTGGTGCGGGCTGGGCGACGGCGTCGAGGTCGAGGTGCACCGTTCGCTGTCCCGCGACGACCTGCGCATCGAGATCCGCACCGCATCCGGGGAGGACGTCACCAGCCGTTACGAGCAGCAGCGCAACGGGGACGTTCTGTTCGCCCGGAGCCACCTGGGCATGCCCAAGGAGCTGTTCGAAGCGGTCGCGGTGATCCGGGAGAACCGGGCCGGCGAGGTGGGAAGCCACGATTCGATCCGTGAGCGGATCACAAACCTTGCTCAGTCGGGGGACGAGGAGCTGTCGGTGCGGCTCAGCCTGCAGAAGCTCGACGCGGCAGCGGAGGAGATCGGCTCGGAGCGCGCCCCGACGCGGCCCTACAAACAGGCGGCCGACCGTATCGCCGCGCTCCAGGAGGAGAGGCGGATCCTTCTCGCGCGGCGCACGGAGTTCGAATCCTGGGTCGACGACCGCAACCGACTGGCGGCGCGCGTCGCCACCCTGGAGAGCGAACACCGGCATGCCTCCCGCGTCGCCTTGAGCGCGCGACGGATGGAGACCGCGATCCGGGTGCGGGCGCTCGAGGACCTCGACCGGGAAATCCGGGCGCTGGAGGCGGAGATCGAACAGACCGGCGGGGATCCGGAATTCCCGGCACAGCACCTGGAAGACCTCGACCAGCTCGCGGGCGGCCGCGACAGCCTCGAACGCCGGCTGGCCGAACTGCGCCAGGAGTGCTCAATCGCGGAGCATCAACTGTCCGCCCTCCGGGGGTCGCGCGCGCAGTTGGCCGAGTACGAGTTCCTCAACTCGAGCGCCGAGGCTGAAAAAGTGACCGAATGCTTTGTCGGCTACATGAGCGCCTCCCTCCAGAAGGACAACGCACAACGCTCCGTCGCACAGCTCACGGACGAGATACGCTCGCTCGAGGAGTCCACCGCAGCGCTCGGCGAGGCCGTTGCCGACCCCGACATCGACTGGGAGACAAAGGCGCGCCAGGCGTCCGAGCAGGAAGGCGAGTGCTCCCGGCAGATCCTGGAGCTCGCAGGGCGGCGGTCCGCGTGCACAGCCCGGAGCGTCGAGGCCAGGAGCAGATGCACCCGCAGGGTGGTGGCCGGGACTGCAGCCCTGCTGCTCGGCTGCACGTCGGCGGTCCTGGCCTTCTTCCACCCGCCTGCCGCCGTGCTCTTCGGCGCGGGACTCGCCCTGCTGGCTGCCTCCGCGGCGTGTTTCTCCCGGGCGGGGCAGGCGCGCAGGGCAGCCCTTGAAGCGGAGCTCGCCGGCTCCCGGTTGGAACGGGAGCAGACCGCCCTGCAGGAGACCTCCCGGGAGGTGAAATCCGGGGTCATCCAGGCGATGGCGAGCGGCGGTTTCGAATCCCTCGACGACTTCCTGGCCGCCTCGAGAAAAGGGCAGCGCTACCGGGAGAGGGCCGTTCACCTCAGGTCGCGCCTCGTCGAGGCCGAGCAGCAGCGGGGGCGCGCCGCCGCGGAAGCGAACGAGCTGTACGCGAAACTCAAGCGGACCCTGGCGGGGGTCAACCTGGGTTGCTCGCCGGCAACCCTGCGTGCCCAAGTCGACGTGCTGCGCACGAATCTCCGGCGCTTCCGCGACCTGGACGGAAAGTTCAAGGCCTGTGACCAGCGGCTCTCGGGCCTGCTGCTGGAACAGGCCGAACTAGTCCGGCAAAGTGCGGAGAAGCAGGCCGCCATCGAACAGATCGTCCAGGGCGCGGGCGTAGCCACGCCGGAGGCTTACCGGGAGCGCTGCCGTGCCCGCCAGCGAGCGGTCGAGCTCATCGAGAAAAAGACGTCGCGGGCGCGCGAATTTCAGCGCCTCTGCCATCCGTCGACGCTGGAACAGTGGAGGGCGCGGCTGGCCGAAATCGAGGCGGAGGCCGCAACCGGGGCCGATGCGACGGGGAGCCCGGGCGTCGAACAGGGTGGGGACCAGGCGCCCCAGCTGCCTTACCTCCCCACGGTCGAGGAGGCAGAAGCGGAGGAAAGACGCGTTGCCGCCGAACTCGCGCGCCTACGCGAAGAGTGCGCCATTTCGGTCGAGAGGGTCCGACACGCGTTCCAGGGCTATCGCACGGTTTCGGAGATCGAAGAAGACCTGGCCGCGGCGGAGCGGGAATTCCGGGAACTGGACGTCAACCGCCGAGCCCTCGCCCTCGCGGCCGGAACGCTTCGGGAGCTGTCGCGGCAACAGCAGGAGTACCTCGCTCCCCAGTTAAACCGGGCGGTGGAGGGGAGGTTCCTCCGACTCTGTGCGGCACGCTATGCGGAGGTGAAGATCGATCCCGATTTCCAGATTCACCTGCGCGAATCCGCCACCGGAGAGCTTCGCAAGCTCGAGAGCCTGAGTCGGGGTACCCAGGACCAGCTTTACTTCGCCCTGCGTTTCGGCGTGCTCGACCTCGTCTCGAAACCGGAGGAGCCCTCCCCCTGCCTCCTGGACGAACCGTTCGCGGCTTACGATGGAAGCCGGCTGGCCGAAGCCATGCACATCCTGGAGGAGGAGGCCGCCGGCAGGCAGGTCCTTCTCTTCACCTGCCGGGAGGACCTACACGCCATCGCGGCGCGATCCGGGAAATCGCTGCTGATCTGAGACTGCCAGTGGGCCGCGGCGGCCCGGCGCGGCCCGGCGCCTGTAAGGTCGGTCCTTGGGTGCCTATCCGTGGAAACGACACCAACCGTCGGACAGCCTCTTCGGCCCGGACGACGTTTGCGGTTGCTGTCCATCCTCGCGGCAGCTGGCAGCCCGCGCCTCCGTCAAGACTTCCCCCTCGCGGGAGGATCCAGGACTTCGCGCACCCGGGCGGCAAGCTGCTCCGGGGTAAATGGTTTGGACAAGGAAGCGACGGCGTACTTCGCGGCGTCGGCGACCACCGACTCGCTGTAGCCCGACATGTAGAGAACCTTGAGCCCCGGGAGGATCCGTCGGAGCTTGCGCGCGAGTTCGGGGCCGCGCAGCCGCGGGAGGACAAAGTCGGTCAGCAGCAGATCGACGCGGCTTTTCTCTTCTTTCAGGACGGCAGTGGCCTCGTCGGCGCCGGCGGCCTCCCGCACCCGGTAGCCTAGTTGCTCGAGCAGGCGGCGGGTCAGCCTCCTGAGCGGCGTGTCGTCTTCCACCAACAGGACGGTTTCGGAGCCGCCGCGCGGCAGCTCTGCCGCGGTCTGGCTGGGGTGCTGGACGGGAACCTGCACGTCCGGGAGGTAGACCTTGAATGTCGCGCCATGCCCTGGTTCGCTGTAGACCCAGATGTGCCCGCCGCTCTGTTTCACGATGCCATAGACGGTCGAGAGGCCGAAGCCGCTGCCCCTGTCCTTCTCCTTGGTCGTGAAGAAAGGCTCGAACAGGTGCGCCCGCACGCTGGGCGCGATTCCCGTCCCGGTGTCGGTGACCGCAATCATCGCGTAGGCGCCCGGAACGACCCCGGCGTGGGTGCGGGAGTATTCCTCGTCCAGGAAGACATTGGAGGTTTCGACCAGGAGCTTGCCTCCTCGGGGCATCGCATCCCGGGCGTTGACGACGAGGTTGAGCAGCACCTGTCCGATCTGCCCCCGGTCCGCCCGCACACGGCAGAGGTGCGGGTCCAGATGAGTGACCAGCTGAATGTCGGTCCCGATGATACGCAGGAGCATCCGCTGCATCTCGGCGATGACGCCGTTCAGGTCCAGGATCTCGGGCTTGAGGATCTGCCTGCGACTGAAGGCGAGCAGCTGCCGAGTGAGTTCCGCGCCCCGGCCGGCAGCCTTGCGCACCTCCTCCAGGTCGGATCGATGCGGGTCGTCCAGCGGCATCCCGGTCAGGGTCAGCTCCGTGTAGCCCTGGATCGCCATCAGGATGTTGTTGAAGTCGTGTGCCACCCCGCCGGCCAGCCGGCCGATTGCCTCGATCTTCTGCGATTGACGCAGCTGCTCTTCCAGCTGCTTCATTTCGCTGATGTCCCGGACCGCAACCAGACGGGCCGGGCGCGTCCCGTACATGACGCCGAACCCGTGCACCTCCACGTCCATCGCCAAGCCGTCCTTGCGGCGGTGGCGTACGGTGTTTTCCTGGAGTCCGGGGCAGAGTTCCACCGGGCTCGCGCCTTCGTCGGGGACCTGCACCTCATCGACGGACATGGCCAGGAACTCCTCCCGCGAGTAGCCGTACAGGCGCACGGCGGCGTCGTTGGCGGCCAGGAAGCGCATCGTCTCGGTGTCGACGAGCCACATCGGGAGCGGGTTGGCGTTGAACAGGAAGCGGTATCGTTCCTCGCTGGCCCGCAGGGCCTCCTCCGCCGCGAGTCTTTCCGTTATGTCCTCGCCTATGCTGGCGGTGCCGACGACGCGGCCATCGGGGTTGCGGAGTACCGAGTTGCTCCAGGAGATGCGCCGGATCCGTCCGTCGCGGGTGATGATTTCGTTCAGGTAGTGAACGGGGATGGAGCCGGCGGTGATGTTGTCGAAGAACATCTGCCGGACCCGGGTGCGATTTTCCGGGGGCAGGAAGGTCTCGAACCAGTTCCTGCCGACCACCTCGGTCCGGTCCCAGCCGAGGAGGCCGGCACCGAACTGGTTGCAGAATCTGATGCGGCCGTCGGGCCCCAGGACGATGGCGACGAGGTTCACGCGTTCGAGGATTTCCCGGAAGCGGCGCTCGGAGCCGCTCAGCGCCTCCTCGGCGCGTTGGTGCGCCGCGTCCCGTTCGAGGGCCTCGAGGGCGTGGCCGAGGTCCGCGGCGGCCATCTCGAGCCAGTGGAGCTCGTGGGGGCCGAACCGGTCCGCCGCCTTCGACAGCAGCGTAAGCGTCCCCACGGCCCGCCCGCGAACCGGCAGCGCGAGGGAAACCCCGGAGCGGAGGCACGCCTCCTGCAGGACCGGGCGAAAGGGCGTGAATCTCTCGTCGTCGAGGAGGTCGGCGAAAACGACAGACCCGGGGGGCTGGGCAAGTTCGGATCCAGCGCCATCGCGCTGCGGATCGCGTCGCGAAGCGCCCCGTCGCCTGAATCCGCCCCGTGTTGTGCCTCGAGCAGGTCCGCCCCGTCGGCCTGCGGGAGAGCGATCGAAGCGTGGGCAAAACCGCCGATCTCGACGGCGGTGCGGCAAGCCCCGTCCAGCAGCCGTTGCCGGTCCCGCGTCCGCAGGGCCAGACGGTCGAGTTCGCACACCATCAGATACAGCCGCGTCTGTCGGGCGTCTGCAGCCCGGTCGATGATGTCGCGCAGGACCCGGTCGTCGCTCGAGGACATATTCACACCCGTCGAGGGCACATTCAGGAGGGCATGTGGGGCCGCAGCCTGCTCAGGAGTGCGGCCTTGCCCATGGCCCCGACCAGCGTGTCGACAGGTTCGCCGTTCTTGAACACGATCATGGTGGGGATGTTGCGCACACCGAACTGGCCCGCCGCCGCGGGATTGCGGTCCACGTCGATCTTTACCACCTTGATCCTGCCGGCTTCCTCCCGGGCCACTTCTTCCAGGATCGGGCCGACGACCCGGCACGGTCCGCACCACTCGGCCCAGAAGTCCACCAGGACGGGAACGCCCGCCTGCACCTCCCGGGCGAACGTGGCGTCGGAGGCTGAAACGAGCCAGGGCAGCGGGCTCTTGCACCTGCCGCAGACCGGCAGTTCGCGCGAGTGGGCCGGCGTGACCCGGTTTTTCACCCCGCAGGATGCGCACTGGACGACGTTGTCCGCCATTGTTCGATCCCCCGGCGGCAGCCGGACCTTAATCCTTGAACAGGTTCCGAGCGATGAACAATACATTCGCAGGACGCTCGGCGAGCCGCCTCATGTAGTAAGGATACCAGCGGCGCCCATAGGGTACATAGGTGCGGACATTGTGGCCGTGCGCCGCCAGGCTCTGCTGCAGGTCGCGCCTGATCCCGTAGAGCATCTGAAACTCGAACCGCTCCTTGGGAATCCCGCGGGCGGCGGCAAACTCGGTAGTCGCCCGGACCATCGCCGGATCGTGCGTCGCGATCGCGTGGTAGATGCCGCTCGACAGGAGCATCTGCATGAGCTTGACGAAGTTCGCATCCGTGTCGTCCTTCTTCTTGAAAGCCACCGTGTCCGGTTCCAGGTAGGCTCCCTTGCAGAGTCGCACGCGGCAGCCCTCCGCAATCAGCGTTTCGACGTCCTTCCCGCTGCGGTAAAGATAGGCCTGGATCACCGCCCCGACATGATCCCCTTCTTCTTTGCGGGCGCGCAGGACGAGGTCCAGGGTGCTCTGGGTAAACGGGCTGTCTTCCATGTCGACCCGAACGAAGTTGCCAAGGGTGCGGGCATGGCTCACGATGCGCAGCATGTTCGCGTAGCAGAACTCCTTGTCGAGGGCGAGGCCGAGTTGCGTCAGCTTGACCGACACATTGCAGTCGATCAGCTCCGACCGGATGCGATCCAACATGGTCAGGACTTCCTGGCTGGCGTTTTCCGCGTCGCTCCGGGACAGCGTGTTTTCTCCGAGGAAATCCAGGGTGCCGCGAATCTTCTGCCTGTTCAGTTCGCGCACGGCACCGACCGCGTCGTCCAGTGTTTCACCGGCGACGAAGCGCCAGGCGGTATTGCGAAAGAAACGAAAGCGCATTATGAAGTTCTTGAAGCTTTCTTGACGGGCGAGAAAGAGGAAGAGGGCGCGCATGGGAGAGTCCTTGTAGCCGGAATCGTACGACGGCACCGCGCTTCAGCCCGGCGCCGCGCGAGGATGGGTCCGACGTCAAACCAGGGCGAAAGCGGCATCACCGCAACCGGCGCACAACGGCAGCCGCTGCGCAAAGGACCGGTCGTTGACGCCATGTACGATCGGGAATAATATCGGAATAATGATCACAGTCCCAATATTTCCTTTGCCCAATGCCGTGCTCTTTCCCAAGACCCTCATGCCGCTTCACGTTTTCGAGGAAAGGTACCGCAGGATGACCCGCGAGGCCATCAAGGGGGACGGGCAGATTGCGATCGTTCTGCTGCGCGAGGGGTGGGAGGCGGATTACGACAACGCCCCGGCCGTGCACGACGTCCTCTGTGTCGGGAGGATCGAGAATTACGAAGAACTGGACGGGGGCAAATACAACATCGTGCTGGCGGGCGTGCACCGGGCCCGGTTGATCCGGGAAGTGCAGCGGTTCCCGTACCGCCTCGCGGAGGTGGAGCCCCTGGACGACACCGCCGCGGACGAACTCCAGGGCGACATCATCGGGCGCCGCAACCACCTGGGCGGCCTGTTCACCCGCTTCACCGAGCTGGCCATGGAAGGGAAGCATCGCGTCGTGGAACTCGTACCCCAGCTCGGGTTCGAAGCCCTCGTAAACATGGTGGCATCGACCCTGAACCTGCCGGCCGAGGAGAAGCAGATGCTGCTGGAGATGGACGACGTGGTGCTGCGTTGCGACAGCCTCATCCCGGTGTTGCAGCAGCAACTGGAGTCCCTCATCGTCGTGCGGACCTACGAGCACCTCAAGCCCGAAGACCCGTCGAGAAACTGAAAGGAAGAGCAGGATGCACTACCCGGACATGTACGCCGTGCGCCAGACATTCGCCCGCGAGCGGGAAACGGATATCCCCGACGCCGTGCGCCGCGAAATGACGCGTCTTGCCGCGCGGCTGCAGCTCAGACCCGGAGCCCGCGTCGGGGTGGCCGTCGGGAGCCGCGGCATCAGAGACATCGCGGCGGTGACCCAGGGCGTGGTCGACGGTCTCAAGCGCCTCGGCGCCGAGCCGTTTGTCTTCCCGGCCATGGGGAGCCATGGCGGCGGGACGGCGGAGGGGCAGGCCGCCGTACTGCATCACTACGGCATTACGGAAGCGTCGATGCGCTGCCCCATCCTTTCACGCATGGACACCGTGCAGATCGGCGCGTCGCCGGAGGGCATCCCGGTTTTCCTGGACAGGAACGCCTCTGAAGCGGACCACGTCGTCCCGATCAACCGCGTCAAATCCCACACCGAATTCAAAGGTGAAATCGAAAGCGGCATCATGAAGATGCTGCTGATCGGGATGGGCAAGCAGGACGGGGCGCGGATCTATCACCGGGCGTTCGCCGACTACGGATTCGACCGGATCGTCGCCGGGCTGGCCCGGGTCGTGATCGAGAAAGCCCGCGTGCTGTTCGGAATGGCGATCATCGAGAACGCCTACCAGGAGACGGCCCTCCTGCGCGGGCTGTTGCCCGACGAGATCGTCCAGGAGGAACGGCGGCTGCTCCGGAAGGCCAAGGAACTCGCGCCGCGCCTGCCCTTCGACGACATCGACATCCTGATCGTCGACGAGATGGGCAAGAACGTCAGCGGCTCGGGGATGGACACGAACGTGATCGGGCGGTTCTACAACCACGTCGCCCGGGAGCCGGAAAAGCCGCGCATCAAACGCATCTACGTGCGCGATCTGACACCCGAGAGCATGGGCAACGCCTGCGGCATCGGGCTGGCGGACTACGTGCACCGTGCTCTCGTCGACAAAGTCGACCTCCCCGCCACCAACACCAACTGCATCACGGCCGGAAACCCTGAAAAGGGCCGCATCCCGATCTCTTGCGCAACCGATCGCGAGGCACTCGATTTCTGCTTCGCCACCGTGGGGCTCACCACGCCCGAAGATGCCCGCGTCGTCTGGATCCGGAACACGCTGGATTTGACAGAAGCGGAAATATCGCGGACACTGAGGGTTCAGGTGGACGGCCGGGCGGACCTCAGCGTCGCAGGAGGCCCGGTCGCGCTCGCCTGCGACGAAGCCGGCAGGCTCCGACCTCTCGCGCGCACCGCGCACGCCTGAGCCCGCCGGACTCCCGGGCAAAACCTCGAAACCCGGGCAGGCGCCGGCCCCAAGGCCGGACGGCAACCTGGAACTGGCGACACGATGAAAGGCAAATACCCGGAGTACCCGTCGCACAGCATATCCGACATCCGCGACATGTTCCTGAAGAGCGTCGCCGAGTTCCCCGACCGCATCGCTCTGCAGCACAAGAAGGCGGGCCGCTGGATCCCGATCACCTATCGCGAGCTGGCCGGCGCGGTGGAGCAATTCGCCTGCGGCCTCGCGGCCGTCGGCCTGAAACCGGTCGAAAGCAAGCTGGCCATCCTGGGAGACAACCGGCCCGAGTGGGCCGTGAGTTATCTGGCGGCGGCGTGCACCGGGATCGTCTGCGTCCCCATCGACAGAGACCTCCGCGAGACCGAGGTGTACCACATCCTCTACCTGTCCGGCGTGCAGGGCGTCGTGGCCGATGCCCGCCACATCGACATGGTGCAGGAAATCCGGAAAAAGTTGCCGCACCTGCGCGTGCTGATCGACATGGATATCGACGAGGCGGAGGCGGGGGACCGGATCCACGGCTTCGAGCAGGTCCGGAGGCTGGGCGAGGAGCGGATCCGGGCAGGCACCAACGACTATGCCGTGGCCAGGATCACGCCCGACCACCTGGTCTCCATCCTCTTCACCTCCGGAACCATGGGCAACTCCAAGGGGGTGATGCTGACCCACGGCAACATCGCCAACAACATCGAGGATGCGGTGAAGTACGTCGACCTGCAGACGGAGGACCGCTTCCTCTCCGTCCTGCCGCTGCACCACAGCTACGAGTGCACCGACGGCTTCCTGCTCGCGCTCTACCGCGGCTCGATGGTCTCGTATGCGGAGAACCTGCGCCGCATCGCCGAAAACCTGGCCGAGACGCACGCCACGGCGATGCTGGGAGTCCCGCTGCTGTGGCACGCGCTCTACAAGCGGATCGAGGCGGGCATGGAGGAGAAAGGCCGCTGGAAGGTGACGGCTGCCAAGCGGCTGGCCTCCTTTTCGGAGAAGGCACTCGGGAAAAACATCCGTCGCAGGCTGTTCGGCAGAGGTGCACGAGAAATTCGGCGGCTCGCTGCGCATCCTCATCTCCGGCGGCGCCGCCATCGACCCGGCCGTGGCCAGAGGATTCCGCGAGTTGGGCATAGTGTTCCTGCAGGGCTACGGCCTGACGGAGTCGGCGCCGATCATCGCCTGCAACCGCAACAAGGCGTTCAAGGACGACGCGGCCGGGCTGCCGATGCCGAGCGTGGAGGTCAAGATCGCGGACGACGGCGAGGTCCTCGCCCGCGGCCCCAACATCATGCGCGGCTATTACAACAACCCCGAGGCGACGCGCGACACGCTCGTCGACGGATGGCTGCACACGGGCGATCTCGGATATCTCGATCGGGACGGGTTTCTCCACATCCTGGGACGCAAAAAGGCCGTCATCGTGACCCCGGGAGGCAAGAAAGTCTATCCGGAAGAGGTGGAGGCGGAACTGCTGAAGTCCACCTACATCTCCGAGTGCCTCGTCTGGGGCGACAGCGACGGCCGCCCGCGCGATGAGCCCGAAGTCTGTGCCATCGTCGTCCCCAACATAGAGGCGTTCGTCAGCGAGGGGCTCGAGCAGTCGGGCGCGGTGGACAGCGCCAGAGCTCGAGGAGATCCTGCGCCGCGAGGTGAAGGAGCACTGCCAGAAACTCGCCCCATTCAAGCGGGTCACCAAGCTCGTCATCCGCAACGAGGAATTCGAAAAGACCACCACCAGGAAGATCAAGCGCTATCTCTACACCGGGAAGCCGTCGGCCGTCGGCACCCGGCCCTAGCTGCGGGGCCGTGATGGATCGGAAAGTCGCGTTGATTACCGGGGGCGTGCGCGGGATCGGGCGCGCCGTCGCCAGGCTGCTGGCGGGGCGCGGCTGGGCCGTGGCGGCTTCCTATCGCACGAGCCAGGACGCTGCGGAGCGGTTCGAGGCGGAGATGCGTACGATGGACGCGCCGGGAACCGCCGTCCGGTGTGACGTCTCCCACGCCGCGGCGGCCGCCGACCTCGTGCGCCTGGTGGAGTCCCGGTTCGGCCGGGTCGACGCCCTGGTCAACTGTGCGGGCCCCTTCCACCGCGTGCCCCTGCTCGAGGAGACGCCGGAAGGCTGGCATTCGATGTTCGACAACAATCTCCACCCGGTCTTTTACCTCAGCCAGGCGGCGGCCCCGGGTATGAAGGCGCGGGGGTGGGGGCGCATCGTCAATTTCAGCATGGTCAACGCCGACCGCCTCTCCTCGCAGCCCAATATCACGGCCCACTACATCTCCAAGTGCGGCGTGATCATCCTCACCCGAACGCTGGCCAAGATCCTGGCCCCCTACGGCATCACCGTCAACGCCATCTCGCCGGGCTTCATCGAGACCGGTAGCGGAGTAGCGGAGGATCTCGCGGGGGTCGCCGCCAACATCCCGGCGGGTTATGTCGGCACCCCCGAAGACGTCGCCTCGGCCGTCGCCTACCTTCTCTCGGACGAGGCCCGCTACGTCAACGGGACCAACCTCCACATCAGCGGGGCGTGGGGGATCTGAACGGGCGCGAGTGCTTCGGGGGTGGATGGGAATTCGGGATTGCCCGCCCCACGGACCCGTGGCCAGCTACGCCTGGGGGCGGCGGAGGAGAGTGACGAGGTCGCTGAACAGGGCGAAGGCGGTCTGCTGCACGCTAGGGTTGTTTTCGACGATAGCCAGCTCCCGCATGGTGTCGGTGTTCAGGATCAGGATGTTGCTGAGCCCGCGGATCGCGGCCAGCGGGTCGAATACCTCCAGTTCTTCCGGTTCGACTTTGCCGACGACTTTCCCCCCCTGCCGGTACGCTCGGGCGACGAGCCGGATCCGGCGGTCGCGGCGGACCGCGGCGCGCACGAGTTTCCCGGTATCCTCCGAGATGCCTTCGCGCCGGATGTCCTCCGGTTTCACCGTCCCCCCCATCATCGCCTGAATCAGGATCGAGAGTTTGACGGAGGCGTCCCAGCCGTCGAGGTCGAGGCTCGGGTCGGCTTCGGCAATCCCCTGGTCCTGAACGTAGCGCAGGGCCGCGTCGAACGGCGCGCCCTGCTCGAGCTGGGTGAGAATGTAGTTGGTGGTGCTGTTGAGAATACCCCGCAGCGATCGGATGCGCGTCGAAGGGAGCGTCTGGCGGACGAGGTTGAAGACGGGGGCCCCGTCCATCACGGTCCCTTCATAGAGGAATCGGACTCCCCTGAGGCGCGCCAGCCGCGAGAGGGAGCGAAAGTGCGTCGCCACCGGCCCTTTGTTCACCGTGACGACGTGAAGACCGGCCTGGAGCGCCTCGCGGATGTGCGTGGCGGCGGGCTCGCCGCCCAGGTCGAGGACCGTCATCTCGAACAGCACGTCCGCACCGCACTGCCGGATGAAGTCGGACGTCGAAGAGCAAGCTGGGCCGTTGTGGAACCGGTCGAGGCCGCTGCGACGCCCCGCCGCCTGCAGGACCTTGCCGGCCGGCAGCCCGGACGCGTCGATGCACAACCCGTGGCCGCGGGTGGCGATGCCCGTGATCTTCCACTCCAGCCCAAACTCCCTCAGGAGCCATTTCCGGCGCTCGACGAGAAGCCGGCCGAAAGCACGGCCTACGTGCCCGAAACCCAGGAGGGCCAGGTTGATTTGTCTGGGCTCTGCGTTCATCCTAAACCTCGCGTTGCAGGGTGCTTCCGCGGCCGTCGATCGTGCTCAGGGCCGTCGTTTTCCGGCAGTCCCGCTCACTCCGGGCGGGCGCCGGCAGTTCCCGTCCACTCCAGGCCGCCATGCACGAGCGACTGGAGGACCTCGTGGACGAGCTCCAGCGCCTGCCGCAGATACTCGGGCGGCGGGCCGTACCCGATCCGCAGATAACGGTCCATACCGAAGTGGTCGCCAGGCACGACGAGCACGCTCTTTTCCTGCAGGAGGCGTTGCATGAGCTCGGTCGAGTTGATCGGCAGGTCGTAGCGCACATACGCGATCGCCCCCGCGCGGGGCTCGATCATCCGGAACATCGAGCCGTGACCGCCCATCCACTCTTCGAACAGCGGGAAATTGACGCGACAGATCCGACGCGTCCGCTCCAGGCAGCGGCTGCGGCCGTTGGCCGAGAGCGCGACGCGGGCAAGGGCGTCGCTGAGGGTTCCCGGGGCAATGGTGGTGTAGTCGTGGTACGACCACATCTTTGCGACCGTCTCCCTGGGCGCCACGATCCAGCCGATGCGCAACCCCGGGAGCCCGTATGCCTTCGACAGGCCGTTGGTGACGATGACACGATCGTACCGGCCATAGAAAGTGGGCGTCGTCCTGCCGTCCCGCTCCGATCCCTGGTAGATCTCGTCGACCAGGAGCCATGAGCCCTGACGTTCGGCGATCCGGACGATCGCGTCCATCTCCGCCCCGGTCAGGATCGCCCCCGTCGGATTGTTGGGATTGCAGACGACGATCATGCGGGTCTTGGCCGAAACGGCAGCTTCCAGCTCCGCCAGGTCCGGCGCCCAGTTCCGGCTTTCCTGTAGCCGGACCTCGCGCACGACCATGCCCAAACTGTTGGCGAGACCCCAGATCTGCTGGTAATTCGGGAGGACGATGACGACCTCGTCGCCCGGCTCGAGCATCGAGTAGACGGAGACGAAATTGGCCTCGCTCCCCCCGTTGGTGACCTCGACGTTGTCCAGGGTCGCGCCCGGGTACAGCGCCGCGATGGCCGCGCGCAGCTCGTCGGTCCCGTTGCTCTGGTTGTAGATCAGGGGAGTGTCGAGCAAACCGTCCAGGAAATCGGGGTCCGCGATCAAGTCACGCACGGACATCGGGTGCACGCTGCTCTCCGACAGGTTGAACCGCACGCGGTTCTCCCAAGTGGATTGCAGGCGTTCCATCGCGAAGGTATCCAGTCGCATCCACTGCTCCATTTCGCGCCACATGCCGGGTTCGACGCGAGTGCGATATTACAGCAATGTCATTCGCTCATGAGAAAAATGAGGGGGCGCACGTCGTCCTCGGGCGTCCACTCCCAGTAGCTGAGCAGGATCGTGTAGACCATCAGCCCGGTCTCCCCCTCGCCGAGGAAGAGGTAGCGCAGCGACTGCGTGACGAGATTCAGGCGCGTCAGCCCGAGAAAGATGCTGATCGGATCGATGAGCTCACTGACGTAGGCGATGCTGTTGGCGATCGCGATCGCGCCGGACACGACGATGACGTAGTTCCCCTTCTCCTGCGTGATTCGTACGTTCAGGGGGGACATGAAATCGCTGCGGTTGTCGAGCAGGTTGACGTGGATGAAGGCGACGGGCCCTCTCACGGCATAGTATCGCCGGATCTCCTCCGCCTTGCGGTCGCGGGCCTTCCGGGAGATCGTCCGGAGCGGGACGAGGTGTACCTTCTTGCCGCAGAGCGCGTGCCAGTGGTCGAGCGACGCGGCGTCGTCGAAGTGCAGCGCCGTGACCCGCAGTTCAATCGAGCGCCACGCGCGGCTGAGGGCGCTGAGCAGGATCACGGCCGTGATGAAGAAGCTGGCGATGATGACCCCGTCGGGCCGCTCGACGACGTTGTCGCCGAGCGTAAACGCGAACACGCCCGCCAGCAGCCAGAAGAAGAGGCTGGCCAGCCGCGTGCGCCTGCGTCCCGGCGCCTCCTCCCCCGATTCCCGCCAGAGCGCGAGGGCAACCGCCACCGCGGCGGAGAGGATCAGAACCAGTACTCCGGTGGCGTACGCCCCCCCTTGCGCCTCGACGTTGGCGTCGAACACGACCGTGACGATCACGTCGACGGCAAACAGGACGCCAACCAGCGGACGGCCATAGGATACCCAGCGGGGCGCCATCCCGAAACGCGGCAGGTAGCGGGGGATCAGGTTGAGCAGCCCGGCCATGGCGGAAGCCCCGGCAAACCACAGGATCACGATGGTGGAGACGTCGTAGACGGTCCCGAAATGCTCTCCCATCAGGCCGTGCGCGATGTAGGCGAGGGCCCGACCGCTGGCGGGGCCGCCGACACGGTAGGCCTCCTCCGGGATCAGCAGGGTCGTCACGACGCTCGACAGGAGCAGCAGCACGCTCATGAGCGCCGCCGCCGTGCCGAGCAGTTTCCGGGTCGCCCGCACCCGCCCCAGGGGCGGGCCGTCGGACGAGTCCGCCCCGTCTCCGGACACCAGCGGCATCACCGAAACACCCGTTTCGAAGCCGCTCATCCCAAGCGCCAGCCGTGGGAATATGATGGCCGCCGCCAGCAGCAGACCGGTCCAGTCCCCCTGCAGCGCCAGTCCGGCGCGCCAGCGCTCCAGGTACTCCGGGTGTCGCACAATCTCGGCTAGGCCCCGGATCAGCACGGCAAAGTTGAGGGCGATGTAAGGGACCGCAACGACGACGGCGAGCCCAATCGCCTCGCCGAAACCGCGCATGAAAACGACTGCAAGCAGCGACAGCAGGACGAGGGTCACCGCAAGCCTGGCATCGCCGAGGTAAGGGCGGAGGTAGGGGTTTTCGATGGCGTGCTGTGCCGCGTCCGCCGCCGACAGGGTCATCGTGATGACGAAATCGGTAGCCGCGAAACCGAGCAGGACGAGCACGAAGAGCTTGGCGCGCCAGCCCGACAGGAGGTTCTCCAGCATCGCGATCGAACCCTGGCCCACGTAGGAACGGCTCGCGACCTGGGCGTAGATGGGGAACGCCCCGAACAGTGTTACGGCCACCAGTATGGCGGTGGCCAGAGGCGAAACAGCGCCGGCGGCAAGCAGAGCTATCCCCGGCTGGTAGCCGAGCGTCGAAAAATAGTCGACGCCGGTGAGCCAGAGGACGCGGTACCACGGGTGAGACTTCTGCTTGGACTCGTGCTCGTCAAGGCGTTCACCCCGGATAAACCACTTGCCTAACGCGCTCCGCGGCGGCGCGTTCCAGCGCTGCGGCAGGTCCGGGATCAGAATCCGCTTGCCTTCTTCCGTTGTCGAGATCATGAGCGAGACGCGGATACGATACGCTGCCGGGAACGGCTCCCCTTTAAGGAGAAACAGCCTGTGGCGAGAGTGCCTGCTCCACATCCCGCGCGAGCGTGTCCAGCGGCTGATAGTTGACGTAGTAGTTCTGCACGATCCCCCTGGCGTTGATCAGAAACAGCGTCGGGTAGACGTTCACACCGCCGAAGTCCTGCTGCATCTTCGCGGTGAGGTGACCCACGGGGAAGTTGAAACCTGCCTTCTTGACGTAGGCCGCCCGGTCCGCGTCCGTGTGGTCGAGTTCCAGTACCCGGTCCGCGTTTACCGCCACGACGGTAAAGTTGCGGGTGCCGAACCTCTTCTGCAGTTCCACTAGGTGCGGTGAAATCCTGACACAGGGCGGGCACCCGGAGAACCAGAAATAGAGCAGGTAGCTCTGGCCCTGCAGGTCGTCGGAAGCAAGCGTCTTGCCGTCGAACAGGGTGAGGCTGAACGGAGGCACGTCCCTGCCGACCCACCCCGTGAGGGTTCGTTCGAGCACCTGGCCGAAGCGCCGGTCGGCACGGATCTTGTCGACGTCGACCGCCGTGATCTCGCCCGTCGCCGGATCGCGGGTGATGAACTTCGGAACCCTGGGATCGCTGTCCATTATGGAGAGGATTACGGAGGCCTCCCCCTCGACCGGGAAATTGAACTGGCGCGAGATGTCGGCGAGACTCGGGACCTGTCCGGTGCTCACCTTGTACTGCGCCACGAAGAGCGGGATGCGGAAGAAAGTGTTGAACAGCCGGTCCAGCACCTTGCGCTCCTCGGGAGTCTTGAAAACGTTGTTGTAGAGGTCCGAAACCACCACGCGCGCTCCCGGCTTCACGTTATCCCTGAGATAGCGCACGATGCGCTCCTCGGTCTGGAGGTCCGGCTTCGCCTGCGCGCCGGCGGCGGCTTCGGCCCCGAGGAGCAGCGCCACAACCATCATCCTGAATGGACTCATTTTCATCGGGACATTGTAGCGGGTGGCGCCGGAAGCGACAACTCGAAGTCCGACGGTTCGAAACGGCAGGCTTGGGGGATGGGTCTACTCCTCCGGTGCCGCAGGCTCCAGGGAGTGCGGACCGGGCTGCCGCAGGCCCAGCCGGAGCAACCCGTTCTCGGGAGCGGGCAGGGGTGCGCCATCAAGCTGGAATCGGCTCGCGGCGTTGATCTCCGGAGACCGGATCTCCACTTCGGTGTCGGGCCGGGATGTGAGCAACGTGCCGCGCAACCCGTCCATCGAGGCGGTCACCGGCTTCGTGCTCAGGAGGCTGTGCGGGCCCATTCGGATTTCGCTGCCCGAGATCACGATCAATGCCGGAAACGCGTGGTTGCGCTCGCGGGCCACGACGCATTCGCCGACAAACCCCAGCGGGCCCGCCGTGCGCCTCGTCCCGGCATCCCCGATCGCCATCCAGTCCGCCCCGCCCACGCGGCCGATCCCAGGTCCCGCGGCCTCCATCTTCGGTGGCACGACACCCTTCTTTATCGGGAACAGGACGGTGGCGAACCGCCGCGATCCTGCCCACCGCAACACGAGCGTCTCTGTCGCCTGACCGGAGCGGGGATTCCTGGCGTAGAGGCGGCCGCGGGCAGAAGAGTATTCTGCCGGGTCCGGAGACCACACCAGCACGGAGACTTCCGGCGTGCGCCAGGCGGGCGGGGCCAGCGCGGGGCTGACCCAGCGCGCCACCTGGTCGACGCCGCGCGTCAGGGTGCCCCGGCCGTGGAGGAACCAGGCGACCTGCGTCCCGGGGTTGATGGTGTGCACCTCGTCGACGACGACGAAATAGCCGGGGCGCGCGGTCTCGGGCCTGACCATGACGACGTCGCGCTGCACTTGTCCGTGGTCGTACGTGGTGTCGGCGAGCAGACGCACATGATCGAACCGCCTCTGGTTCAGGAGAGACGCCGCGACGCCGGCGCAGTCGGCCTCGGCCTGCCCCGTCCCCTCGAAGGTCAGGGTGTTGGCGGCCTCGGTGCGGAACGACTCCTCGTAACCGGGGTCCCGCATCCGGGGATGGCCCGGACCGTGCAGCAGCAACCCGGAATAGCCGTGCAGATCGAACGAGAGGATGTCGCGGCCACGCGACGTCCACACGCTCCTGCCCGCGTTGATCGCGAGGTAAAGCGCGTCCCGGCCCGCCCCGGAACGTAACACGGCCACGCGACCGTCGCCCAGGACCGCGCTGGCGCCGGGGCCCGCGGCCGCGGCCGCCGTGCCGTCGTACTGAAAGAGCAGGAGGGGCGCCCGGGCGAAAAACCACAGCGGGCCCAGGTAGTGGGCCGAAAACCGTCCGGGACCGCCCCGCAGATACCGACCGCTGCGCCAGTAGTCTGCGACGGCGGCGAGGCACCTGCCGCGGAGCGGCTCCGGCATCTGACCGGCGACCTTGAGCAGGAATCGCGTCGACCGCGACGAGTCGTCGAGGGCAGTCTCTCCGAACAGGGGCAGCGTCCCCGCGGGCGAAAGAAGCTGCAGGACCGCGCCGACGTGTTCCCGGAGCACCGGCCGGGCGTAGTAGTCGGCAATGCCCGCGTGCTTCAACCCATAGAGCAGGTCCGTCAGACGATCGAGGGCAAACGCCCCCGCGCCCGGACCCGCCCGGAAAAGCCCGCGGTCGAACTGACTCTCCAACGACCTGTCGACCGCACCTCGCGCAGTCACCACAAAGGGTTCGCAGCCGATGGCCAGCCCCGCGAGCCCGAGTCCGGAGGCCAGCGCCGGAGCCTCGGCCGTGTTCGCCCGCCACCCGGAGAGCGCCAGTTACAGGGGCAGGGCGAAGGAAAAGAGGGCCGCGCTCGATCTCCGCCCGGCTGCTTGCGACGGCAGTGCCGGGCGCACCAAGTCGTACGCAGCCGCATAATCCCGGCACGAGTCCGCAAGCGCAGCCATGTTCGCAGGCATGCCCGCCCCGGGCAGGTCGAGCAGGAGCCGATTGGCCAGCCGGGCGAAAATGCCCGATCCCGTTGCCCGGTACCGTATCGAGGCGTGCAGCGCAGTGAGACTTCGGCCCCGCGCCGATCCGAACTGAATCGAGGCCAGCCCCACCAACCGCACGCCCGCACAGAACGCGACAAAGACCAGCACGAACCTTGTCCCGCCGCGCTGGAACTGACGGCGGGAGCGCACCCGGACCAGGACGAAACCCGCGGCCAGCACCGCGATCGTGAGGCCCAGCATCCCGGGGGTCGCGGTCGCCGGCGAGAGGATTGAAAGAGCGCAGGGCGACGACACTCCAGCCGGCGAGCAATGCGTTCGTGCGCCGCCATGCCGCCCAGGGAGGAGACTCGAGCCGCCGACGGAAACCCTCGGCGTCCGCAACACCTAGGTACAGGGACCGCTCCGGCCGGCTCGCCCCGGGCTTGTACGACAGCAGTCCGAGGCTCGGCATCTGCCCCGGCAGGTCGAACAGGTGCTCGGCCAACGAATACAATGCCGCGCGCTCCAGGACGAAGGTCGCCGCGACACCTTGCGCGTCGGCGAAATCCGTGCGTTTCGGGTACCGGCAGGTGCCCGAATCGATGAAGTCGGAGAACCAGATCTCTACGCGCTGTGGGGCTTCCCGCGGCAGCATCGTCAGCGATGCCGAACGGTTTGGCTGCAACTCAGGGAGGGTCCAAGCCGGACGGCGCACCGGAACCGTGCTGATCGAGACCTTTCGTGGAAACCATTGGACACGGTTGATCAGAAAGGTCGATTCCGCGCCATTCCGCAGCCGCCCACGCACGTAGATGTCATTGGATTCAGACTCGATACGGAAAAGCGGATCCTTGCCCCCGGAGGCCAGGATCGCGCCCAACTCGGCCCAGAGGCCGGGGAAATCGTACTCAGCCGGGTACGGCAACTGGCTGCGCTCGAGACGAGCGGTCAACTCTGGGGTCGACGCCCAACAAACCTGCGCGGCGACGTAGCGCATGTTCCGGGAGGAGTCCGAGTGCCGGAAGTCGGCCGCCCACCTCTTCTCCTGCCGAAGAATCGTTGCGCTGTAGCTGGTTTCATCCCCCGCCAGCTTGAGGGAAAATCGCCCCGAGAGGCTGTATCCCGCAGAGGGATTCCAGGGCAGTGCACCGATTGCCGCTCTCAATTGCCCCAGCACGAAATTTGGGTCGTCAGCCGCGCAGGCCTCCGCCACACAGCACAACAGCAGTCCAAGCAACAGTCGCAGCAAATCTCTTTTCATACCACCACTTGGCCTCTTCGACGGTTTCCCCACCCTGGATTAATGGATCCGTAAAACGTGCGGGATCGGGCCGATCCCGCCCCCACTGCGCTACAGCCGGGGATCTTCGACTAACCCCCCCAACATCTCAGGGCCGCGCCGGGCCGCTGCGGCTCACTCGTCTCTTGATTTTCACCTTTTATTCACCTATTCTAGACGCATGATTCTTGTCGGCACCTGCGGGTTTCAGCATCGCGATTGGGTCCAGGTCTTTTACCCAAGGGACCTGGCTCCTGGAGCGTGGCTGGCTTACTACAGCCTCCGCTTCGAATGCTGCGAACTGGGCTTCACATCGTACAGAATTCCAGAACCATTTGTATTTCAACAGCTTGTCGATGGTTCAAACGGCCGGCTGCAGTTCGTCGTGCGCGCGCCCGCTGTCCTGGTGAACAGAGACCCTGACCCAGAGCCTGCAGCCCGTTTTGTCTCGGCCGTCTCGCCGCTGGCGGAGGCCGGTCAGCTTGCAGGCATCCTGGCCGCCTTCGGCCCGGAGTTCGGCTTCAACCGGGAGAACTTCGCCCGGTTGTGCGCCATCCGCGACTCCCTGCCCAGAGCGACCCTGATCGCCGAGTTCGGGTGTTCGGACTGGCTGACCGGGAAGGCAGCCCGGCATCTCGGCGCACGCAACGTGGCGTTGGCGTGTATCGACGGCGCGGCCGAAGGGAGCGAAATGCCTTACCGGAGCGCGGCGACTCCGGCATACGTGCGCTTCCAGGGGCGGAACCACTCGAAATGGCTGCCCGGCGACGGCTCCGCCCAGCACGACTACCTCTACACCTGCGCGGAATTGGAGTCCGCCGCGACACGGTTGCGCCGGCTCGAAGGTGAATGCGGGCAGGTGCTCGTCCTGCTGAACAATGTCTGGCGCGGTCAGGCGGCGATGAACGCCCAGATGCTGCAGAAACTGCTTGGAAAGGGGAGATAGCGATGGAGCGGGAAATCGTTCACGTCGACATTGCATCGTTCGCGGTCGCGGTGGAGCGGGTGGTGCACCCCGAGCTGCGCCACCGTCCAGTGGCGGTGGCACCGCTTGGGAGGTCCCGTTCGGTCGTGACCGCCGTGTCGCCGGAGGCATGGCGGCCGGGATCCGAAATGGCATGGTGGTCGCGAAGGCCTCCGGTGCTGCCGCGATCTCAAGGTCGTGCCGCCTGACGATTCGCTGTATTCCAGGGCCTCCCGAGCGGTCTGCACGATTCTCCAGGAGTACTCGCCTGTTCTGGAGCCGGCCGGGTACGGGCACGCATACCTCGACCTCACGGGCACGCCCGACTGTTCGGGGCGGCCCGGGACACCGCGTGGCGGGTCTCAGCGGGAAATCCGCGGACCGGCTCAGGCTCGACTCGGCGGTCGGGCTCGCCGGCAACAAGATGGTCAGCAGGATCGCGTCGCTGGTCCGGCGCCCGACGGGACTGGAAGAGTGTTCGCACCGGGGATGAGGCCGGTTTTCTCGCACCGCTTCCGGCGCGGTGCTGCCGGGGTGGGACCGCCCATTCGGCGCGGCTGATCGAACTGAACATCTCGAGCGTGCGCGACCTCGCCTGCCTGGAGGACGGAGCACCTGACGCTCGCGTTCGGACGGTTCGGCCTGATGCTGCACCGGCAGGCGCTCGGGATCGACACTACGCCCGTCCGCCCCCCGGTCAAAAGCCTGCAGTCGTCTGCGAGAGCGGCGCTTCGCGAGGAAACGAACGACATCGGAGGCCTGCGTCGGTGCTCTCGCGACTCTGCGAAGACGCGTGCGGGCAGCTGCGGGTGGCCGATGGCGCGCGGCCGCCTCGAGGCGCACGTCCTTTACGCGGATTACCACGGGGAGAGCGTCGACGGCGCGGCTCCGGCCGCCGACGGATTCCGAGACCCGCGGTCAAGGGGACCGCGCAACGGTTGCTCGAACGCGTGCGCGGCGTCGCACCCGGGTCCGGCGGATGCGGCTCACGGCGGCGGACCTGACGCGCGGCGCCCTGCAGCTCGCTCTTTTCGCCGACCCGAGACCCGCCCGCGAAGTCGAGGCTCAGCGAAGCGATTGATCTCCTCCAGCAGCGGTACGGCAGGCAGGCCGTGCGCGCCTGCACGGCTCCGGACGCCGGTGACACCATGTTCGCGCACCTGCACGTCCACTCGAACTACTCGTTCTGCCGCGGGGCCAGCAGCGTCGAGGCACTCGCACAGGGGGCGCGGGCGCGGGACATGCGTCCACCTGGCGCTTACCGATACGAACGGGTTGTACGGGCTGATCTGGTTCCTCCAGGCTGCCGCTGAAAACGGGCTGCACCCGATTGTGGGCGCGAGATCCGCGACACGGCGTCGAGCGCGCGGTGCTGCTGGCGCGCGACCGCGACGGGTACGCGAACGCTCTGCCGCATCGTGTCGCGCCGCCACCTGGAACCAGGCTTCAGCCTGCGCTCGAGCCTCCTGGAGGACCGCGAGCGGCTGTTTGTGCTCAGCGATGACCTGGAGTCTGTTGGACGCCCTGGCGCGGCAAAACGGCACATCCGGTATTTTCGTCGAGCTCAACGATCCGGCGGTCGAGCCTCGCCTGGTCGCCTTCGCGCGCGCCCGTGGCATCGAGGCCGTGGCGACCAACGACGTGCACTTCGTCGATCCCTCCGATTACCCGCTGCACCGGCTCCTGCGGGCGATCGACCTGAACACCTGCCTGTCCGGCTTCCGCCGTCGGAGCTCGCCGCCGCTGACCGCTGGCTGAAGACGCCGGCCGAGATGCGGCGACGCTACCCCCACCTCGGCAGGGCGGTCGAGAACTCGTTGCGGTCGCCGAATTGTGCTCCGCGGAATTCGGGCTCGGCAGCCCCATCTTTCCGGCATTCGACACGTCGGGCGGGGAGGACTCCTTCGATTTCCTCCGGGAACAATGTTACCGGGGCGCCGAGGAACGCTACGGCGAGCTGTCGGACCCGGTCGTCAAGCGGCTCGAACACGAACTGGCGATTGTGCGGAAGAAAGGCTTCGCCCCGTACTTCCTGGTGGTACGCGACATCGTCCGGCAGTCCGCGCGAACGTGCGGCAGAGGTTCCGCGGCCGCAAGCCTTATCTCGTATTGCCTCGGCATCACGCACGTCGAGCCGATCACCCACAACCTCTTTTTCGAGCGGTTCCTCAACGAGGGACGGACCGACCCGCCCGACATCGACATCGACTTCCCATGGGACGAGCGCGACGCGGTGCTCGACTACGTCTTCGAGCAGTACGGCGCCGACCGCACGGCCATGATCTCCAATCACGTCGGGCTTTCGTGCCCGGGCGGCGGTGCGGGAGGTCGCCAAGGTCTACGGGTTGCCCGAGGAGGAAATCAGAGCGTCACAAGGCGGATGGGGTATTACTGGTCGCTGCGCGGCCTGCCCGAGCGGGTCGCGGGCGACCCGGTCTACAAGGACCTCGAGCTCAAGGCCCCGTGGCCGGAGATCGTGCGGCTGGCGGTGAAACTGGACGGTTATCCGCGCTACATGTCGGTCCACTGCGGCGGCGTCGTGATCGTCCCGGACCGCGTCGATCGTTACGTCCCCGTCGAGCTCGCGCCCAAGGGCGTGCGCGTCGTCCAGTGGGAAAAGGACCAGGCCGAGGATGCCGGGCTGGTGAAGATCGACCTGCTCGGGAACCGTTCGCTGTCGGTCATCCGCGACGCGTTCGCGGCGATCCGGGAAAACTACGGGGTCGCGATCGACTATGACGCGTGGGATCCGACCTCTGATCCTGCGACCCAGGAACTGGTCCGGCGCGGCGACACGGTCGGGGTGTTCTACGCCGAGTCCCCCGCCATGCGCCAGCTTCAGCAGAAGTGCGGTCGCGGCGACTTCAATCACCTCGTCATCCACAGCTCGATCATCCGGCCCGCCGCGAACAAGTACATCCGGGAGTACGTGCGCCGCCTCCGGGGCGGCGCCTACGAGCCGCTGCACCCGATCATGGAGGAGGTCCTCGACGAGACATACGGGATCATGGTCTACCAGGAAGACGTGTCGCGCATCGCGATGGCGATGGCGGGCTTCAGCCCGGTGGACGCGGACCTGCTCCGGAAGATCCTGTCGAAGAAGCGCACCGGGACGAAGCTGGAGGACTACCGGGAGAAATTCTTACGCCGGGGCGCACCTCCGGGCCGTGCCCCGCGCCGTCGCCGCCGAGGTCTGGGACATGATCCTCAGCTTTGCCGGTTACTCGTTCTGCAAGCCACACTCCGCCTCCTACGCCTTGCTGTCCTACAAGTCGGCGTGGTTGCGAGCCCACCATCCCGCCGAGTTTCTCGCGGCCGTGCTCAGCAATCAGGGCGGATATTATTCCCCCTTCGCCTACGTCTCCGAGGCGCGCAGGATGGGCCTGACCGTCCTGCTCCCGGACGTCAACGAAAGCCGTCGCGAGTACTGGGGACAGGGACAAGCGGATCCGAGTCGGGTCTCATGCAGGTGAAAGGGCTGCGGGAGATCGCCCTGGAAACGGTGGTCGCGCAGGGCCGCAAGCGCCCGTACGAGTCGCTGGACGATTTTCTGTGGCGCGCCGCCATCGACCCGTCCGACACGCGCCTGCTGATCAAGTCGGGGGCCCTGGACAGTATCGCGTGCGGGGCCACCCGTCCCGAGATGATCTGGAAGACGCTGGCCTGGCACGAGCGGCGGTCGGAGCGGCGCGGAGCGACCGGCTCGCTGTTTGGCGACGCTGGCCCCGTCCAGACCCCACGCGTGCCGCACTACAGCCCGCAGGACGGTGCTGCAGCACGAACTGGAGACGCTGGATTTCCTCATCAGCCGCCACCCCCTCGAACTCTACCGGGACGCCTGGCCAGGCTCAGCCACGTCCCGGCCGCCGACCTCGGGCGGCACGCGGGACGGCAGGTGACGACGATCGGGTGGTGGGTTTCGGGAAAGGTAGTGACCACGAAAGACGGGGACCCCATGGAATTCATCAGCTTCGAGGACACCACCGCCTTGTACGAAACCACTCTCTTCCCCGGAAACCTATGCGCGCTTCTGTCACATGCTGAACCGCTCGCGCCCGTACGTCCTCACCGGGCGTAGTCGAGGAAGACTTCGGCGTCCCGACCCTGACCGTTTCCTCTATCCGGCTCCTCTGAAAGCGATATGGTGAGGTGTTTTGTTTGGACGCGGATTGACACAGGTCAACAACAAATGCCTTTGTTCTTGATCCGCGTGGGCCCGCGTCCATCCGAGTCCGAAAAACAGGTCATCGTATATATGCGATTGACCACTTTGGGCATAAACGGAAAGCGGCGCCGAGGCGCCGCACTCCATACGGTATTTGACAGAATCGATCGCACTACATACGATTCACTCCCGTAAGCACCCGAAGGGGAGGGTTCCAATGACTGCGCAATCCGCGGGTCTCGATGTCACCGTCGTGGGCGGAGGGATGATCACCAACGATCTGCTTCTCCCTTCGCTGTATCACCTTCAGCGCACCGGCTTCGTCCGGCACATCGCGGTGTGCGCGCTGAACAGTGCGCCGTTGAAGGCGCTCCACGACAACCCGGACTTCCACGACGCCTTCCCGGGACCAGCATTTCACGCCGCATCCCTCCCTGGCGGAGCCGGCCGACTCGGTGTTCCCGAATCTCTACAAGGAAGTCCTGTCCGGCCATGGCCCCCGGCAATATCGTCGTGGTCGCCATGCCCGACAACCTCCACTACGACGTCGTCATGTGCGCGCTGCGTCACGATCAGCACGTGCTGTGCGTGAAGCCGCTGGTGCTGAAATACGCCCAGGCGGCGGAGATCGAAAAGACTGGCGTTCGAGAAGGGGCTTTTCGTCGGCGTGGAGTATCACAAGCGCTTCGACCGCCGCTCGCTCGTGGCGCGGCGCGCCTACGGCCTGGGGCAGTTCGGCAGCTTCGTGATGGGCGAGGCGAAGCTGATCGAGCCCTACTACTACCGCTCCTCGAACTTCCAGAACTGGTTCACCTGCGACAGGACCGACCCGTTCACCTACATCGGCTGCCACTACGTGGACCTGGTCTACTTCATCACGGGACTGAAGCCGGTGAGGTGTCGGTGCAGGGCGTCAAGGGGAAGTTCCCCAACGGCAACGAGGGCTTCATCTGGTCGAACGGCCGCGTGACGTGGGAGAACGGCGCGCTGCTGTCCGTGATCAACGGCCTGGGCTATCCCGACGCGGCGCCGGCAGCAACGACCAGAGGCTGGTCATGTACTGCGAGGGGAAGCAGCAGACGGCGCTCCTGTACCACGACGACCAGAACCGCGGCGTCGCCTACTCCTACCTGGAAGGCATCGGGCCCGGCGGCTCGAAGTACAACTACGTCAGCCCCGACTTCTACCGGCTGGTGCCCTGGGAAGGGCCGGGCTACAAACCGATCGGCTACGGGTACGATTCGGTCGCCGGCATCGTTCGAGCGATCCACCGGCTGGAAACGCAGGCTGCGGGCCTGGCGCCGCAGGCCGGGCTGGAGCGGCGGCGGGAGATCATGCGGGAGGTGGACGCGCGCGGGTTGATCGCCACACCGGCCAACAGCTTCATCAACGAACTCGTGGTCGAGGCGGCGCGCATGTCGATCCTGCAGGACGCCGTGCCTGTCCGCATCGTCTACGGCGATCATCCCCACGTGGAACTTGGCTGAACGAAAAGGAGCACGACCATGGCCGTGTACGATCTGACACCCGTCGAAGTCCCGCAGGTGGAAACGAAGTACCGGAGCATCAGGACGAGGATCCCGGTGCCGGAGTCCCTGCCGATTTTCGAATCGTTGAGGCAGACCGAGCCGCTCTCGATGAGCGGGCAGCCGCCGATCGTCTGGGACAAGGCGGAGGGTTGCGTCGTCTCCGACCGGTGGGGCAACCGCTGGATCGACTGGTCTTCCGGCGTGCTGATCACCAACGCCGGCCACGGCCGCCCGGAGATCCGGGACGCGCTGCGGGCCGTGATCGACCGGGGGCTGCTGGCCTCCTACGTGTTCGTGCACGAACGCCGGGCGCTCCTCACCCGGATGCTCCGCGACCTCTCACCGGACCCGGACAGGTACCGCGTGTTTCTCCTGAGCACGGGCAGCGAGGCCACCGAGAACTGCATCAAGCTGTCCAAGACCTACGCGCTGAAGAAACACGGGCCGCACAAGAAGTACTTCGTGACCTTCAACAACGCCTTCCACGGGCGCACGATGGGCGCGCAGCTCGCCGGCGGGAACGAAAGGCAGAAGGAGTGGATGGTCGATCGCGACCGCACCTTCGTCCAGGTGCCGTTCCCGGACGGCTACAAGAACGAGGACACCTCGTTCGACCTGTTCCTCGAGACCCTTGCGCAACGGGGCATAAAGCCGGGCGACATCGCCGGCGTGATGACCGAGACCTACCAGGGCGTCGGGCCGGACTTCCTCCCGGTCGAGTACGCACGCAAGCTGGAACGGCTCTGCCGGGAGCACGACATCGTGATGTGCTACGACGAGGTGCAGGCGGGCTTCGGCCGCACCGGCAAGATGTTCGGCTACGAGCACTACGGCGTAACCCCGGACCTGATCGCCTGCGGCAAGGGCATCTCGTCGTCGCTGCCGATCTCGGCCGTGATCGGCCGCGAGGACATCATGGGCCTTTACGCGCCGGGCTCGATGACCTCCACGCACTCGGGCTCGCCGCTGCCGGTGGCCGCGGCCATCGCCAGCCTCGAGATCATTCGCAACGAGCGCCTGGACGAACGCGCAGCCCGGCTGGGCGATATCCTCATCCCCGAGCTGCGCCGGATCCAGCAGAAGTACCCGAAGGTCCTGGGCTGCCTGCAGGGCAAGGGCCTGGTCGCGGGCATCCAGGTCGTCAAGCCCGGCACCCGGGACCCGGACCCGGAGCTGGCCGTGCGGATCAACGTCGCCTGCTTCCAGAAGGGGCTGCTCATGTTCGCGCCGGTGGGCGGCAGCGGCGAGTGCATCAAGATCGCCCCGCCGCTGAACATCCCCGAGGACGCCCTTGCCGAATCCATCGCCGTGTTCGAACAGGCCGTGGATCAAGTCCTCAGTGCCGCGGGCAGAGTGCAACCGGCCGTCTGACCGATTGCGGCCCGTCAGAGATGGAACGGGTTGAAGTTGGTGTCCCGGTCGTAGAAGTCCTCGCGCTCGACCCTCTTCAGGAAGGCGACGATGCGATACGTCAGAGGGGTGGCGAGGGCCTCCCACAGCACCTTAATGACGTAGTTAGCCACCATCACCCGGAACAGCAGCGGCGCGGGCCACATACCCCAGAAGGCGCCGGGGTAGAAAATCAGGGAATCGACGGCCTCGCCCGCGACTGTCGACCCGATGGTGCGCACCCAGAGAAAACGCCCGGAGGTCGCGACTTTCACCTTGGCCAGGACGTACGAGTTTGCGAATTCCCCGCACCAGAACGCAGCCAGCGAGGCGGCCACGATCCTGGGCGTCTGCCCGAAAACCGCGTCGTAGGCGGGTTGGTAGGGCCAGCCGGGGGCGGGAGGCATGATGCGAACGACCCAGCTCATGAGCGAGGCGAATCCCAGGGCGGCGAAGCCTGCCCAAATCACCCTGCGCGACCGGGCATACCCATACACCTCGGTCAGGATGTCGCCGAACAGGTAACTGAGCGGGAAAAACAGGATCGCGGTCCCGAACGAAAAGCCCCACACCTCGGTGACCTTAGTGACCCCGATGATCCCCGAGCAGAGGAGCACGGTGACGAACGCCGCCATGACCAGGTCGTAATACCGATATCGCGTGCCCATCGTAGCTGTCACTCGAACCAACATGCGGTTTTTAGCCCGCACCCGGTTAACGGCAGGGGTTGAGGCTCGGACGCAAACCGCTGGCCGCGGTTTGAAGCCCGCCGCCACTTTCGACCACGGCTGCAATGCGCTCGCTGGCCTTGCCGTCCCACAGCGGAGGGATCGAGCCTTTCTTCGCGTCCCCCGCCAGGATGCGTCGGGCCTCCAGGCGCAGGCGGTCGGGGTCACGACCCACGAGGGTGTTGGTGCCGACGTCGACTGTGATGGGGCGTTCCGTGTTCTCGCGCATCGTGAGACAGGGGATGCCGAGGTACGTGGTCTCCTCCTGGATGCCGCCTGAATCCGTTACGACCAGGGCTGCTTCGCGCTGAAGTCCCAGGAACTCGAGATACCCTATCGGCTCGATGAGGTGCACGCGCGGCGCGGCGTAAGGGGTGCCGAACCCCTCGATCGTCCTGCGCGTGCGCGGGTGTACAGGGAAAACCACGTCCGCCTCCCGCGCCAGGTCGGCGAGGGCATCGAGCAACCGCCGCAGGTGCGCGGGATCGTCCACGTTCGAGGGACGGTGCAGCGTCACCAGGATGTATCTTCTCCCGGCAAGCGGAAGCCTCTCGAGCACCGGGCCCGCGACCGCCTCGGGAAGGAATCGAACGAGCGTGTCGACCATGACGTTGCCGACCAGGTGAATCTTCTCGCGCGCGATCCCCTCCCTGCAGAGGTTCTCGTCGCCGTCGGCCGAGGGTGTGAAAAGCAGGTCCGCGACGCGGTCGGTCAGGACGCGGTTTACCTCTTCGGGCATGGTGCGGTCGAAGGAGCGGAGCCCGGCCTCGACGTGCCCAAGCGGAATCTGCAGCTTGGAACAAACCAGCGCCGCGGCCACGGTCGAGTTGACGTCTCCGTACACCAGCGCGAGATCGGGCCGTTTCTGGAGCAGGACCGGCTCGAGCCGCAACATGGTTTCCGCCGTTTGAACCGCGTGGGTCCCCTGCCCGACTTCGAGGTTTATGTCGGGCGCGCGGATCCCGAGCTGCCTGAAGAAGACGCGCGACATGGCGTCGTCGTAATGCTGCCCGGTGTGCACCAGCGTCTGCGACGCTGAGTCACGGCGGCCGAGCGCCGAAATCACCGGTGCCACTTTCATGAAATTCGGTCTCGCCCCCACTACGTGCAGAATGTGCATTTTCGCTCACCCAAGGCGGATCATGGTAGCCGGATAACCCGCGACAAGCAATGCAGACTTGCCGGGCGCGCCGACATCCGGCGGCGGCGCTCCCGAGAGCGCCGGAACTTCGCGGATCTTCGCGGGTTGTGGTGTAGAATTCGGCCCGGCGCGGCAGCCGTTGGCGCAAGAGGGCCGGACGTGGACAAAGCTCCCCAGATATCGGTGATAATCCCTATCTTCAACGAAGAGCCCAATATTCGGCCCCTGCACCGGAAGCTCGTCGAGGACCTCTCGGCCCTCGGGCTCTCGTGGGAAGTCATCATTGTCGACGACGGTTCGACGGATCTCTCTCCGGATCTGATCGACGGTATCGCGGCGTCGGACAGCCGCTTCACCGCGATCCACTTCCGGCGGAATTTCGGTCAGACCGCGGCTTTCTCGGCAGGCATGCGCCAGGCCCGCGGGGAGGTGCTGATCCCGATGGATGGGGATCTGCAGAACGATCCGGCGGATATCCCGCGCCTGCTCTCCAAACTCGAAGAGGGGTACGACGTCGTTTCCGGCTGGCGACGGCACCGGAGCGACGCTTTGTCGAAGCGCGTGCCCTCGCGGCTGGCCAACTGGATGATATCGGCCATTTCCCGCGTCCGGCTGCACGATTACGGCTGTTCCCTCAAGGCCTACAGGCGGGAGACCCTCGAAGGCGTTCGTCTTTACGGCGAGATGCACAGGTTCATCCCGGTCTACGCGGCCATGCGCGGGGCCCGCGTGACCGAAATCGAGGTCCGGCACCACCCGCGCAAGGGGGGAAAGTCGACCTACGGACTCGAGCGCACGGGGAAAGTCCTGCTCGACCTGATCGTGGTCAAATTCTTCATGACCTTCATGAGCAAGCCGATCTACCTTTTCGGCGGATTGGGATTGCTTTGCCTTGGCGCCTCCATGCTGGCGCTCCTGCTTGCCGCCATTTGGCAGCTGATCCCTCCGGACAGCGGCTGGAGCGCTATGACGCACCGGGACTTCTTTCAGACTCCCCTCCCCGTCCTGGGTGTCGCCCTCGGCCTTGCCGGCATCCTCATGTTTCTGCAGGGCTTGGTGGCAGAGTTAGTGATGCGCACTTACTACGAGTCCCAGGGAAAGGACCCGTATGCCATCCTCAGGGTGACGAAAAACACGCCTGCGCGCGCTCCCGCCGAGACGGGTACCCGCCCGCTCTGCTGACCGGCGGGTGCCGCAGCCGAGACCGGGCGAGGTGAACCCTCCCGAGGGATTCTGCGTTTATCGATTGCGGGGCAGGATTCGGAATCCGAGAGCCTGCCGCCGCTGCCGCGCAACCGGCAGATTCGCGCCGGAGAGTTCGCCCGGGATGGCTCATGACTTGGAACCTATGATTTCTCCCGCGCACGGCCCGGAACCCGCGCCCTCGGATACCGAGGACCTGATGGCCAAAGTGCAGAATGGCGACACCCTCGCCTACCAGGAACTGGTCCGGCTCTACCAGAGAAAGGTGTTCCGAGTCATCAGCGGCTACCACCGTGATCCGGAGGACGCGATGGAAGTCGTGCAGGACACCTTCCTCAAAGTCTTCACGGCGCGGCAGACCTGGGAGCGCAAGACGTCCTTTGCGGCGTGGCTTTACCGCATCGCGATAAACGCGAGCATCGACCGGTACCGTCGCAACGACCGGAACAGGACCTCCTCGCTGGACGAGCTCGCCGAGAGCCAGGTGCAGGCGTCGGCGACCGCGAAGGCACCGCGCAGTCCGATCGACCGGCTGCGTGACGACGAGCGGCGACGGGTGCTGGAGAAGGCCGTTCGGCGCCTGCCGGAACGACAGCGGGAAGTCCTTTCGTTGAGGTATTTCGGCGAGATGCAGCTGGAAGAGATCGCAGAGGCGCTCGGGTGCCCCCTGGGCACCGTGAAATCCAATCTGCACAAGGCGGTCTTCGCCCTCAAGGCGATGCTGCGGGAGCAGAAAGAGGCACTAGGCTATGAGTGAATGCGGAGCTATTCGCGAGTTGCTGGTTCTTTTCGGAGAGGGGGCGCTGAGCCCCGAGCTGCACCGCACCGTCCTGGGGCACTTGTCCGGGTGCCCGGGATGCAGTCGCGAGGCCGCGGAACTCGAGGGCGTCCGCCGGATGCTCGCCGACCCGCAGCTTTTTGCACCCGAGCCGACCCACGCGTGGCAGCTTCTACCGCAGAGGCTTGCTTCACGCGTCGGGGAGATCTCGGCCCGCAAGTGGTGGGCCCCCGCAGACGGCGGATCCAGGGCGTGGACCCTGGCAACGGCCGCCACGCTTGCCCTGGCCGTCGCGTTCGCGTGGATGGCGCCCCGCCAGGCGCCTCCGGTGGGTCAGGCCCTCGAGGAGGGGCTCCCCGCCGCCCCCGGAAACGAGGAGTTCCTGGGCCGCATGCAGACTGCGTATGCCCGCCAGGCCACCACGGTCTACCTGACCCGGTGCCAGGACCTGTTGATCGACGTCGTGCGTGCCGAAAAAGGGTGCTCGGGGGAGGGCTACGACGTCTCGCTCGAAGTGGCGCGCGCCCGCGACCTCCTCGCCCAAAAACAGCTCCTGGATCGCGAGCTGGCAACCCCCGACGTCGCCAGGGCCAAGGACCTGTGCGATGAACTCGAACAATTCCTCGTGAACCTCTCGACCTCGGGGAAGTGCGAATCGCCCGACAAGTTGCTTCGCATGGAGAATTTCATACGGCGCCAGCAGTTGCTGCTGCGCATCAATGTCCTGCAGTCGGAACTCTCGTAGGAGTCCGCCATGCTTCGCATAAGCTCCGCAGCCCTGGTCCTGTTCTCGGCGCTGGCGTTCAATCTCCCGGCCGCGCTCGCCGCCGCGCCGGACGATCAGTCCGTGCTCAACCAGGGCAAGATCCTGATCTTCGACAAGAAGTGGGAAGAGGCGCGCGCGGTTTTCCGGCGCGTCATCGCGGAGTTTCCGAAGAGTCCCGCCGCCCCGCAGGCTTACTATTACATTGCCCGCTGCTTTCAGTTCCAGGGCAGACAGATCGACGCTCTGAAAGCCTACGAAGACTTCGTGCAGCGTTTCCCTGGCGAACCCTTCCTGCCGGCCGAAGCCAGGAACGCCGTCGTTGAGATCGCCGCTTCCCTGATGGAAAAAGGGGACGCGGGCTATCGGGACCGTCTCACCTCGGCGCTGGCCGATCGCGACAAGAACGTCCGGTATTTCGCAGCCATCCGGGTCAGCCGCCTGGATGACCGCTCGATCACCGCCAACGCCATCCCGATCTTGCGCGAGATCGTCAAGGGCGGGAGCGAGCCCGACGTCGCCAACCGCGCCCGCATCGCGCTGCTGCGGCTCGATCCGAAGGCCCTCTCGAAGCCTGCGGAAGCTCCCCCTCCGAAGAGCGCGAAGACGCAAACCCGGACCGAGCCAAGGAGCGTGGGGAGGAGCGCCGAGAGGATGTTCCACGTGGTCGTGACCGAGGCGGGCGCGTCACAGCCGAAGGTGGAACTGACCCTGCCGGTGAGTCTCGCTCAACTGGCCATCGCAGCCCTCGACGAATCGGCCAAGGAGGAGATTCGCAAGAAGGGGTTCGACGTCGAGAACATCTGGGAGAGCCTCAAGAACCTCGGCCCCACTAACATCCTGATCTTTCGGGACGGAGGGAACACCGTCAAGATCTGGGTAGAGTAGACCCTGGCATTGTCGGGCTCAGGCAGCCGCCGTGACCCGGAGCAGCGGCCGCGTCAGGCAGGTGGGCCCTCCGCCGCCGTTGATCCCGATTTCCCTCCCGGAAAACTCGAGCACGTCGTAACCGACCCGGCGCAACCGCTCGTTTGTCCGGACATTCTCCTCGAGGGCGATTAGCTTGCGATTGCCGAGTGCGAGGACGTTGCAGGCCAGGGTCGCCCGCTCGGACGGTTCTATCCCGACGAAGTCGTATCCGCGGTCCCGGAGCAATTCGACGGTTTCGACGGCCAGCCAGGGGAGGTCGACGAGCGCCGTTTGCTCGTCCAGCAGGCTCATCAGGGACATGAGGTGGAGGCAGGATCCGGGGCCGTCCGCGTGCGGCAGCGGCGCAGCCAGGACCTGCACGCCCGGCGCGACGAGTCGCTGGAGCTGACGAATGCCGGACGCGTTGGTGCGGTATCCGCGGCCCGCCAGCAGCAACCGGTCGTTGACCCAGACGAGGTCGCCGGCCTCGACGGTGCCCGGTTCGACAATCTCGCCCAGGACCGGGATCCCACGCGATTCATAAAAAGCCCTGTGTACCGCCGGTTCGTTGCGCCGGGCGGGTTTGCCCATCCGCAGGCAGATCGCGCCGCCGCTCGTGACCAGGGAAGCGTCGTGCGCGTAGACGGCGTCGAGCGAAAGACCCCGGCGCCGGTGGGAGCAACTCGACCTCGCACCCCGAGGCCCGCAGCAGCCGGCAGAGTTGCCCGTGTTCGCGATCCGCACGCCCCACGTCCGGGGCGCGCAGGTAGCCGAGCGACTGCCAGCCCGGATCTCCTTCTGGATTCCACCAGCCCGCAGTCCCGGGCCCACACACCAAGACCCGTCCGAGGGGAGCAACCATCGAGTCGCCGCCGTAGTCTCTCATCGTCAAACAACTGTCCTTTCGGAGGGCCGCGTGGTCCGGTACAATGTTCGCAACGGTGCCGGCCGAAACACCGACGGCCCGCGGCGAGCCTTTCGGGTGGCTCCCGGATTTTAACCACTAAACGGGAAATTGACAGTGAGACTTTACTTCTGCAGGCCTGCTCTGTGGCTGGCGTGTGCCGCCGGTCTCTCCTGGTTCCCCCGGTGTGCCGGCGCGGACTCCGCGACAAAGGTGGAGTTGAGGTGTAAAATCGGGCCGCCGGGGCGGGCGGTGGATGCGGACCTGTGGCAGTTGCAGCTCCGCGGCGCCACCGGCGAGCCCGTACGTCAGCTGCTGGTGATGGGTGGACAGACCGTGGAGTTCAAAGACCTCGAACCCGGGATCTACGTCGTGTGCCTCTACGGCACACGGGACCGGCAAAGCTGCAGGTCCCTGGACTTGAACATGCCTGAGCCCGGCAGGCCGCATCGTTTCCTCGCGGACATCCAGATCCCGAAGTTCAGTAACCTGGGCGGCGACGGCCACACGGTCACAACGTCCGAACTATCCGTTCCCCCGGAGGCGCGCGCGGAGCTCGTGGCGGCGGAGAAGGCCCAGCTGGCCGGACGTGTCGGGGCGGCCCGCCGCCGCCTCGAGCGCGCGCTGGAGATCTTCCCCGACTTCACCGACGCCCTGAACAACCTCGGCACGATGCACTTCAGGGCGGGGGACTTCGGGGAAGCCACCGAGTTGTTCACCCGCGCGACGGCGCTCGACCCTGAGTTTTACGAGGCCTGGGTCAACCTGGCAGGCAGCTTGACCTCCATGGCCAGGTTTGACGATGCCATGACGGCGGTCCGGAACGCGCTCCGGCTGCGGCCCAACGAGGCCCTGGCGAATTCGCACGCCGGCTTGATCTGTTTCTACCGGCGTGATTTCGGGTGCGCGAAAACCTATTTTGAAAAAGCCCTGGCGCTCGACCCCGCCTCGACGGGCTCGCCCCAACTCTTCCTCGCCCACATCTCCCTGGCAGAACACCGGATGGCCGATGCCGAGGCCTATTACCGCAAGTACCTGGAGGTCCACCCCAACGCCCCCGACGCCAACGACCTCAGGCGGCTCGTCCGGTCGCTCGAAACCGGAGATGTCGGGGTATCCGAGGCTACGGCCTCGGCCAACTAGCTGGCGGAGGCCATGAACAAGACAATCCCCTCAGAGGTCCCTTTCCCCGAGCTGCTGAAGGACGAGCCGGAGCTGGTGTCCGTGGAACTCCGGCCCCCGCGCGCCTCGCGTTCCGGGCTGCAGAGCATGGATGATTGGATCGACACGTATCACACGATTCGGCGTCTCACGCTGGACGGCATCCGTGTGTTCATCACGGACAATGCGGTCGGCCAACTCGAGGAGGAAAACCTGCGGCACCTGGTGGCGAATCTCGGCGCCGACGCGATCAAGTCGCACATCATACCGTTCCTCACCTGCAAACACTCGCTGGACTATTGCCTCCGTTATGCCGAAAGGGCTTACGAACAGGGCTTCCGCACGCTGGTGGTCCTGGGGGGCGATCCGCACGACGGGATCCCGCGCTGCGTCGAGCACGCCTATCAGTTGCGGGAACAGATTCGACGGCGTGTGCCGGCCCTCGCGCTGGGAGGCTGGGCGAACCCGCATGCCGACCCGGTCCGGCAGGTGGAGTACCTGCTGAGAGGGCAGGAATCTTCCGACTTCTTCCTCACCCAGGTCGTGTCGCACCACAGCGAGCCCGCGGTGGTGCGTTTCCGGGATGAGTTGCGGAGGCGCGGCGTGGCGCTCCCTGGGCTGTTCGGGGTGTTCTACTACCGCAGCGCGCGGGCCAGCACGCTCGGTGCCCTGGGCCGGTTCTTCCCCGTCCCGGCCGCGCCGCTGACAAGGGAGTTCGAGGTGGAGAAACTCGACTCCGAAGCCGTCTGCGCCCGCAGCATCCGCGGTTTGAACGACCTGGGGGTGCGTCACATCTACATCAGCAACCTGCCGGTCAGCGACGCCCCGGCGCGGCTGAGGCGCCTTCTCGGACGCATGGAATCGTCCACGGCCTGAGCGGGCGCACCGAATCGCGGTCTTGAGGTGTCGCCGCCGCAACCCCGGCGTGTGGCGGGCCGCCGCACTTCCCGTGGGCAACTGGTCGCTTCAATCTGGCTCGGGGTTCAGCCCAGTACCCGCTTCAGGGCGGACAACAGGAGCAGGACGTTGTTCTCGGTGCTGCCCGCCCCCATCAGGCCGACACGCCAGATCTTCCCTTTCAGCGCCCCGAAGCCGGCGCCGATCTCGATGTTGTACTCGTTCAGAAGACGGGCGCGCACACGGGCGTCATCGACACCTTCCGGGATCCTCACCGCGTTGAGACTCCAGAGGCGGTGCTCTCGCGGCACGAGCATCTCGAGGCCCATCGCCTCGATCCCCGCGACGAACGCGCGGCTGTTCTCCTCGTGGCGCCGCCAGCGATGTTCCAGACCTTCCTCGAGAATTGCGGCGAGAGCCTCGCGCAGGGCGTAGTTCAGAAGCGCGGGGGATGTATGGTGGTACACGCGTTCGGAGCTCCAGTATTTGTCGACCAGCTGGAGGTCCAGGTACCAGGTCCGTGGTCGTTCCTTCCGGGAACGGATCTTCTCGAGCGCGCGCTCGGAAAAGGTCACCGGAGACAACCCCGGGGGCGCCCCGACCCCTTTCTGGGTGCAGGAGTAGCTGGCATCGATCTCGTTCCGGTCGATGCCCACCGGGTGCGCGCCCAGAGAGGTGACCGAATCGACCACCAGGACGGCGTCGCGGATGTCGCGCAACGATTTCAGTTCCTCGATCGGCTGCCGCATGCCCGTGGAGGTTTCGGCGTGCACCATCGTGACGACGCGCGCGCTGGACCGACGGAAGGCGTCCCGCACCTTGTCCATCTCCAGAGGCCTGCCCCAGTCGGCCTCGACGCGCACGGTCCTGCCGCCCCAGCGCTCGACTAGCTCGGCCATGCGCTGGCCGAAGAAACCGTTGACACAGACCAGGACCTCTTCTCCCGGCTCGACCAGGTTGGCGACACACGTCTCCATCCCTGCCCCTCCGGTCCCGGACATGCTGAACGTCACCCGGTTGCCGGTCTCGAAAACCTGCCGCAGCAGCGCCTGGATCTCATCCAGGCAGCGCAGGTAGATCGGGTCGAGATAGCCAAGCATCGGCGACATCATCGCTTGCAGTACGCGGGCTTCCACGTTGCTCGGCCCCGGGCCGAGGAGGATTCGTTGCGGCGGATTGAATGAGGACATGGGGAGCTCCAATAGGGTTTGAGTACGATTCGACCCGGATCATAGCACACTGTGGGCGGGGCCGGGCCGCAGGGGGCCCTGCCGCCCGCAAGTCCTACTCGTGGGGCACGGCGCGGAGCGAGACGGGAACGGCGCCAACGAAAAGGCCGCCGCTGAGATTCCGCAGGATCAGGAGTGCGGACAGGGAAAGTGAGATGGCCAGCGCGGCATCTGCCGGGACGCCCATCAGCGGCAGCCCGTGAACATAGCCCCACTCGCGGATACCGACGCCGTTGAAGCTGAGGGGAAGGGTCGACAGCACGTCGATCAGCGGCACGAGCGCCGAGATGGCGACCAAGTCCACGGGGTAGCCTGCCGCACGGCACATGCTGTTAACAATCCAGATCACCAGCGCGGAGTTGACCAGCGACAAGCCCCCCACCTGAAGGAGGGCGCCGGTGCCGAGCCGCATGGCGGACAGGCTCTCGTGGAAATCCGCAAACCTGCCGAGCAAACGCTGCACCGCGGAATGGGAGTCCCGTCGCGCCCAGCGCCGGTAGATCCGGTCGCCCTTCCACACCAGCAGGACAATCACCAGGCCCGCGAGCCAGCTCGCCGCGTAGACCGCAATAAGCGGCACCCCTTTCCAGGAGAGCGGGAACGCGATTGCGGCCGCCGAGCCGTAGAACAGCAACGTACACAGCCCCGCAGCCCGGTCCTGGAGAACCGACGCGAGTCCGTGACGGAACGAAATGCCAGCCTTGCGGCTGGCCGAGTAGGCCTTGATCATATCGCCCCCGACCAGTGACGGGAGCCCCAGGTTGAAGAACATCGCCGCGAACTGAATCCGGGCGAAACTGGGATACGAGCCGGTGATCCCGAAGGAGTGCGCGATGACCCGCCAGCGCTGCGCTGTGATCGACTGTGACGCCCAGTGCACCAACAGCAGCAGCGAGACCCGCAACAGGTCCATGCGGGCGACACTGGCCCTGACCCGGGACAAGTCGACCGAGCGCAGCACGAGCGCAAGCAGGACGAGGGTAAATGAGATCTTCACCAGTTGTTTGGCGTTGCCGGACATCGGGGTCTCCCTGGGGGCCCGCCGGTTGGGGAGGAAGTGCCCCCGGGGACCGGGACACTAGGTTTCTTCGTCCTGGCTGACGGCGCGGCGGTTCAGCTTGCGCATGGCCAGCCGGTGCTTTGCGCTCAAACGCCGCTCACGGCTCTGTACCGGAGGTTGCGACGCGCGCCGTACCTTCGGCGGCCGGGCGGCCCTCGCTATCCAATCGTGAATCTTGCGCCGGGCATCCTCGAGGTTCCGGTACTGGTCGCGCGTCCGCTGGCTCGTCACCAGGAGCCGGCCGGAATCGTCGAGTCGCTTGGCCACGAGGTGCTGCAACCTCCGGCGGCCGTCCGCATCCAGCCCGCGGATACGGTTGAGATCCACCCTCAGTTCCACCTTGCTGGCCACCTTGTTGACGTTCTGGCCGCCGGGGCCGGAGGCGCGCACGGCCCGCATCTCAAGCGCATCGGCAGGGACGAGGATCCCGCCCTCGACAAAAATCGCATCCGGCATAAGCCTCCTGCTCCAAGCCCGCCCAGGGGGCAGAAAAAGTCAGGCTCCGCTAAAGTTCGGTGCGTCCCGATCCGATATGGTAGGCATCAGGACGGCGCTCCCCCCCACTTAAAAGGATACCCGCATCGAGTATGCCGGGAGTGAAGGGGTGACTCATGTCCTCAATCCTGAGCATCGACGGTCTCAGTTCCCAGCGGGTTCTCTCGACGCGCGAGACTCCTCCCGCCAAAGGCACCCGGGACGATGAAGCAACCGGGACGGCGTCGGGCGCAAGCCCCGATCGAGGGTGGGGCCCCACCGAGGGGCAGATTCCACCGGTGCCGCCCACCTACTCGCCCGCGTCCGCCCAGCGCCAGGGTTTCACGCAGACTCCGGAGGACGGAACGGATCCCCAGGACTCCACGCCGGAACTGTCGGGCAACGCGGTGCTGCTGGTGATTGCCATCCTGAAAAACGCGGACGCCGTTGGGGGCGCGGACAAGCCCGTGCTCGACATCCGGGCCTAGTCCGCGCGGAACGACTCAGTCCCCGTCCACGAGGTTACCGACCCCGAAGGTGTCGAGAATCCCCCCCTCCCCGGTGCGCGTCCTGCCCATCGCCGGTATGGCCTTGTAAATGCGGTCCGCCAGGCGGCTGAGCGGCAGCGATTGTAGCCACACCTTGCCCGGGCCCTGCAGCGCGGCGAAGAAGATCCCTTCGCCTCCGAACAGAGCGGTCTTGACCTTGCCCACAAAATGAATGTCGTAGCTGACGCTTGGCTGCAGGGCGACGAGGCACCCGGTGTCGACTCGCAATGCCTGGCCTGGGGCAAGCTCCAGCGCGTGGATTGTCCCGCCGGCGTGGACGAAAACGAGCCCGTCCCCCTCGAGCTTCTGCATGATGAATCCTTCGCCGCCAAAGAGGCCGACGCCGATCTTGCGCTGGAATGCGATGCCGACGGAGACTCCCCGCGCGGCGCAAAGGAAAGCGTCTTTCTGGCAGATCAGGGTCCCGCCCAGGGCCGAAAGGTCCATGGGGATTATCTTCCCCGCATAGGGCGCGGCGAAGGCGACCTGCTGTTTGCCCTGCCCCGAGTTGGTGAAGATGGTCATGAACAGGCTCTCCCCGGTGAGCAACCGCTTGCCGGCGCCGAGGAGCTTGCCCATGACCCCGGCGCTGGCGGCCGTCCCGGAACCGTCGCCGAACACCGTGGTCATCTCGATCCCCTGGGTCATGTACATCATCGCCCCGGCCTCCGCGACGGCGCTCTCCCCGGGGTCGAGTTCCACCTCCACAAACTGAAGTTCCTCGCCGAAGACCTTGAAGTCTATTTCGTGCGCCGAGCGGCCCGGCACGCTCGGGATCGTGCCGGGGGGAGTGCCCTGCTGAAAATATGGGGCGAAGACGCCCACCTGTCCCACCGGCGTCCAGTCCGTCATGCCGGGCGTGAAGACATACGTGCCCGGCTGCATGCTCCCGTTCCGTATGTTGGATATGATCTCGTCCGCGCCTACCGGTCCGACCTGGTGACCGCCGATCGCCATGTACCACTGTGCATCCATGGATAGCCTCTCCCGGAACAGCTAATGATAGCCGCATACAACCGGGGAACAAACTTTTTTGGGGCTGGCCACCGCGTGTCGGCCTTTCGAGATTCCTCGAGTTCTTTGCACCCTTGGGGTGAATCCCATGGCCCGCAAACAGGACTCGATCCACTCGAAGAATCGCCCAAGTCCACTCCGGCACCTGATAAAATAGGTGCACTGGCCCAGCAGCGAGGAACCATGTCCGAGACAACCGCCCCCCCCGCCACTGCAGTCGAAGCCAGGGAAGTCGCCGAATCGGCGCGCGAGACCGAGTGGACGCAACCGAGTTTTGTCCGGGAACTGTTTCTGGGCCGCCTGCGGCTCGACCTGATCCACCCGCACCCCGAGCAGGATCCGGAGGACGAGGTTCGGTCGCGCGAGTTCATGGTTCGCCTCGAGGAATTCCTGCGGTCGGAGGTCGACAGCGACGCCATCGACCGTGAGGGGTGTATCCCCGAGGGGGTGGTTGACGGGCTGAGGCGGCTGGGCGCCTTCGGCATGAAGATCCCGCGCGAGTACGGCGGGCTTGGATTCTCGCAACTGGCCTACAACCGCGTCATGCAGCTGGTCACCACCTTCGACGGCAGCCTGACCGCGCTTCTGTCGGCGCACCAGTCCATCGGGGTGCCTCAACCGCTGAAGCTCTTCGGCACGCCCGAGCAGAAACGGAGATACCTGCCCAGGCTCGCCCGGGGCGCCATCAGCGCATTTGCCCTGACCGAGGTGAACGCCGGCTCGGATCCCGCGAACATGTCCACGACCGCCGTTCCCACTCCCGACGGCGAGGCCTTCATTCTCAACGGCGAAAAACTCTGGTGCACGAACGGCACCCGGGCCGAGCTGCTGGTGGTGATGGCCCGGACGCCGTCGCGCGTCGTCGACGGGCGGGAGAAGCGCCAGATCACCGCCTTCATCGTGGAAACCGGCTGGCCCGGAGTCGAGGTCGCGCACCGCTGCCATTTCATGGGGCTGAAGGCGATCGAAAACGGGGTCATCCGCTTCCGCGACGTCCGGGTGCCGCGCGGGAACGTCCTTTGGAAGGAGGGGGCCGGGTTGAAGCTCGCCCTCACGACCCTGAACACCGGGCGGTTGACCCTGCCGTCGAGCGCCACCGGGGTCGCGAAGACCGCGCTTGCGATCTGCCGTACCTGGGCGAACGAACGCGTGCAGTGGGGGCTACCCATAGGCAGGCACGAAGCCGTCGCGGAAAAAATCGCCCGGATGGCTTCCAGCACCTTCGCCATGGAAGCGATATCGGAGCTGTGCGCCGCCCTCGTGGACCGCGGCGGCTACGATATCCGCCTGGAAGCGGCTGTGGCGAAGATGTTCAACTCCGAAGCGGGCTGGCGCATCGTGGACGACGCGGTCCAGATCCGGGGCGGGCGCGGGTACGAAACCGCCGACTCGTTGCGGGCGCGCGGCGAGAAACCGGTCCCCGTCGAACGGATGATGCGCGATTACCGCATCAACCTGATTTTCGAGGGGTCGAGCGAGATCATGCGCCTGTTCCTGGCGCGCGAAGCCGTGGACTTTCACCTGCAGCTGGCGGGCGACCTCGTCGACCCCGGAGCGCGGGGCGGAGCGAAGGCGCGGGCGCTCGCCAAGGCAGGATGGTTCTACGCCCGGTGGTACCCCCGTCTCTGGATCGGCCCCGGTTACATCGCGGGCTACGGCGAATTCGGTGGGCTGGCGACCCACCTGCGCTTCGTCGAACGCTCCTGCCGCAGACTCGCCAGGACCCTGCTGTACGCCATGGTGCGCTTCGGCCCGAAACTCGAGAGGAAACAGATGACCCTGTTCAGGTTCGTCGACATCGGGGCCGAACTCTTCGCGATGACGGCCACGTGCATCCGGGCAAGCCTGATGCAGCGGAAGGGCCAAAACGGCGAGGAAGCGGCGCACCTGGCGGATCACTTCTGCCGGCTCGCGCGCGCCAGGGTGCGGGCATCCTTCCGCTCCGTCTTCCGCAACCAGGACACCGCCGGCTACCGTCTGGCGCTTCAGGTCCTGGAAGGCAAACACCTCTGGCTGGAATCGGTGGCGGACCTCAAACGCACCCGGTAGTCCCTGCGGTACCCGGCGGCGCGGTTCTTACCCCTCACGCGAGGTCGAAGATGGTGGCGGGCTTCGAGCCGTGCAGCGAGGCGTACAGACGCAGCGCGTCCATGTCGGTCAGCAGCGCCAGGAAGTTGCACACGCCGCGCGCGACCTCCAACTCCCCCGAGGCTGTGCAGGCGTCGATGATGGGCCTGTAGTAGCTCGGGAACAGCGCGCTGTTCTTTCCTACCAGGACCTCCTCCAACAGGACGTCGAAGAGTTCCTTCAGGATGACTTTGCCTTTGCCGCTCATGGCTGCGACCCGCGGCTCGGTGATCACGGCTTCCCAGACGATTGCCTTGCACAGCGCGGACGTGATGCGGGGCTCGCCCGGGACGACAAGGCGCCAGGCGAAGTCGACGCGGGGCGCGCCCCGCTCCGGACGGACGGAAACGGAGGTGATCAGGCCGTTCAGGAGATCGCGCAGCGCCTGCTTCCGGTGCGCCCGCTCGTCGCCGGAGCGCGGCGGGCGGATGCGGAGCGCGAGATCTCTCATCCGCGCACGGCTGTCTGGGAAATCCAGCTTCGGGGCGGCCTCCCCCTCGCGCGCCTCCTCGTACCGGCGGCAGACACGGCGCACGAAACGGGTGTCCTCGAGGTCGCTTGCGCCGAGGAACCGCGCCTGGAGGGCGTCTTCGATGTCGTGAATCGAATAGGCGCAATCGTCCGCCCAGTCCAGGATCTGGCACGTGATCGACGTGGGCGGGCGGTGCCCCTCCCGGCGGGAGCCGAGAAGCCCTCCGGCCTGGTCGAGCGCCCAGCCCGCGGTGTCGGCGTCGCGGGAGAAGATGAACTTGTCGTTGCCCGCGTCCTGCTCGTACGGGTACTTCATCACACCGGCCAGGGTCGCGCGCGTGAGGTTCAAGCCCCGGGTAGTCGGGGGACTTGGGCTCACCCGCCACCAGGATGTGGAATGTCTGCGCGTTCCCCTCGAACCGGAGCGTCTCCCGCCCGCAGAGGCGGGCCGAGCGGCTCACCTCGCGCATGCAAGCGTCCAACGCCCGCTCGCCCGCGTGTCCGAACGGCGGGTGGCCGAGGTCGTGCGCGAGGGCGGCGGCCTCGGGGAGCTCCGGGGTGAGGCAGGCCGCCAGGCCGTCCTCCTCGGCAAGCATGTTGTGGGCGATCCCGCGGGCGATCTGAGCCGCTTCGATGCTGTGCGTCAACCGGGTCCGGTAGAAGTCCGCCTGCCCGATGCCGAACACCTGGGTCTTGCCCTGCAGCCTGCGGAACGCGGCACTGTGCAGGATCCGGTCGCGGTCGCGTTCGGTGGGATGCCGGTGGTCGCGCGGCGAGTTGGGCGGCTCCGGGTAGAGTCGCGCCAGGAGAAAGGGATCCATCCTTTCTATACAGCTGCGGGATGTGGTAGTGCGACTCCGAGGCATTCGGCGGCCTGGGTCCCTACAGATTGTAGATGCGCGTCAGTTCGGTTTTCAGGTACTGGAACGCTTCCACCGGGTCGTTCGAACGGTGCAGCAGGTCGAGGTCCTCCGGCGAGATGGTGCCCCAGCGGACCATTGCGTCGAGGTTCAGCACGTCGTCCCAGTAGTCGGTGCCGTACATCAGGACGGGCAGGCGCTTGCGGGTTTTCCCGGTCTGCACGAGCGTCAGGACCTCGAACATCTCGTCCATCGTGCCAAAACCGCCGGGAAAGACCACCAGGGCCTTGGCAAGGTACACGAACCAGAATTTCCGCATGAAGAAGTAGTGGAACTCGAAGGCCAGCCCCCCGGGAACGTAGGGGTTTACCTTCTGTTCGAGCGGCAGGCTGATGGAGAACCCGACCGACTGGCTGC
>CAWJKZ010000014.1:0-940540 GCA_963843575.1 uncultured Acidobacteriota bacterium
CAAAAACGTCAAGACTGGCAACATGGTACAGCTGTGGATACTGGCAAAGGATAAGAGCCCGATCGGCGCCGCGCGCGACGGATCCGACGTCGTCGTGTGCGGGGACTGCAAACACCGACCGGAAAACAACGGCACATGCTACGTTACCCTTTTTCAAGGGCCGCTTGGCGTGTGGAAAGCTTACGGCCGCGGCCGATACCCTTTCCTCGAGCCGCGCGACTATGCTGCGGTGTTTTCCGGCCGGCGTATTAGATTCGGCGCATATGGCGATCCGGCGTTTGTTCCCTATCGGATTCTAGAAAAGCTTTCGGCCGCGGCCGACGGATTCACGGGGTACACCCACCAATGGCGCCGATGTTCTCCGAAGTATCGACAGCTGATTATGGCAAGTCGGTCGACAGCCTTGCCGAATACTTCGAAGCAAAAGCAAAAGGTTACCGCACGTTTAGAGTATCGGCGACGGGCGCCGATAACATCGCGGGCGCCGAAATATCTTGTCCGGCCGGCGCCGGAAAAACGACGTGCGTTAAATGTTTGCTGTGTTCCGGCGTTACCAGGAAAGCAAAAGACATAACGATTAGAGTGCACGGGGCCCGTGCTGCAAAATTTGCGGCATAACAAGCGCTCGAGTACCACGGTTTAGAGCTATTTTCCGACGGGCGCCGATGTCCGGCGCCGGCCGTCGGTTCAGTGCTATCGCGTCCGTGTTATTGGCCGCGTCCGGCGTCCGTCGTTCGGCGTCGGTCGTGATCGGTCCGGCCGTCGGTCCGTGTATTCCGGCCGGCCGACGTGCGGCCGATCGGCGCCGGCGCTTGTCTGTCGTGTTAGGTGTCGCGCGGCCGTCGTGTGCGCGGCCGCGGCGCCGATGTTCGGCCGGACGTGTGTTTGCCTGTCCGGCCGGCGCCGGCCGCTTGACGACCGTTTAAAACACGTTACGGGCCCGAAGAAAAACGGGCTCGAGGGAATCAAACATGTGCACTATTCGGGCGCCGGCGCGCGCGTCGCCGATGAAAACCGCGGAAAAACCGCGCGCGACAATTGTACTTTGTTTAGCGTATAACGGCCGACGTGCGTTTTTGCCTGTCGTTTGTGCGCCGGACTTCGGCGCCGCATGCCGCGCGCGGCGCTTGTGCGGGCTCGAGACGCGTTATTTTCGGGCGCCCCTTGCAACATACGGGCGCCGAAAAAAGCGCTTTTGCGGCCGCAAAACGTGTCAATAGCTTTGTGAAAATATTTTCGGCCGGCCGCGGAAACTAGGTTACAGGATTTCGGATAATGATAATGGATTTCAGCAGAAAATATGGTCCAAAAACCGAGTTGCCAGAGTCGTTTACGGTGGATGAGGTGATCACCGGAATGACCCCGTTTTCCAAAAGGTGCGTGTGTCGCCCTGAAACAGGATTTTCAAAACCTGGCGCCAATTTCATTTGGAAAATGTCCTGCCCTCAATGGATTTCCCAGTGCGCAATTTTCCGCTCAAATAATTTCTGTCGGAAAAGTTTTTTCCGCCGGCCAGCGCGCAGAGAATTTTTCTCACTCGATCGTAACGGTGGTCTTGGCTCCAGGCATGAGCCACTCGATCAGTTTCAGCAGTCGGGTGGCAAGCGAGAGCCGCGCGCGCAGTTCGCGCAAGCCGGTCAACTGAGGATCATCTCAACCTTCGGCATGCAATCCATCACGTTCACATTTAAACGGGCCATTTATCCCATTCTGCGGATCCGGTTTCCGAAGCCGCCGTCCAGACTGTTCGTCTTGCGGTTATGGCATCGCCGGCACAACCCCTGCCAATTGCTTCGATTCCAGAACAGCGTCGGATTGCCCCGGTGCGGCATGATGTGGTCCACGACCGTCGACGGCGCCGGGCATTCGGCGCATGTCGGGTGGGACCGCAGGAAGTCCTCCCGGGCCCGCTGCCACTTCGAGTCGTAACCACGCTCCGCCGCAGTCGGCCTGCTCACCTTGGATCGAAAGGGGGGACGCGCGGTGTCATGTTTCGGGCAGCGGGTCCGGTTTTCGAGCAGCTCCCTGCATCCGGGATAGCTACATGGCTTCTTCGGCCCGTGACTCGAGGTCATCCGAACAATACCTCCGGGCGGCCCGGGCCGTCCCGACCTTCGGGAAGACTACGTTGCAGCCAGGCGGGAACATTGCTGCGTCACGGCCGTTCTCATAGACGGCTCGTGCGCCGTTCCAGTACAGGATGCCGCTGCGGTTTTTAATGAACTCCCGCTGCTCGTCGGCCTGCTCCTCGGCGATGATGTGACTGGTCGTCATGTGAATAAACCGGAGCCGCTCCTGGTCGGTGATCCGGATTGTTCCATCGGGAAGCCAGACGGCTTTCCCCCGGTTGACAAGGCTGACGGCCTTTGCTTTCGACATGCGCTTACTACCCCAAGCGCGTGGATTGGCGATGGCCACTCTGCTCATAGTTTTTTTTGGAGACGGGTCTAGCTTCACGACCCAGGAGGGAACAGACTTTTGGCCCCGGAGTCTTGCAACCGGTGCTGCCTGCTTTTGCGCGAGCATGCAGCCTGCAAAATCAGATTTTCGCTGGAAGAGTTACGACGTCAAGCGGAATAGGGTGTTGCGGGAAAAATACCGTCTCAATCTTAATCAATCTTACGCAGAGTTACTAATCCACTGGCAAAAACGCGCTCGATTTCCTCCTGAGGAATCCTGATCCTCTCGCGCCAGTGGACGTGCGCTATGAAGCCCAACTCAACCCAACGGTAGACGGTGGCGCGCGAAACGCCTAGAGCCGAGGCTGCCTCCGATGTGGTAAGTGGTCGCTTCTCTGCGATTGCCATCATTCGACGTGCTCCAGGCCTTATGATTTGAACAGCCCGTCCAGTTTCAGCCGCACCTCCGGTGGACACGGAACGCGTTCCCCGGATTCGGTTCCACGGCGCCGCTCGTTTTCGGCCTCGATCTCCGCCTCACGGTAGAGCTCGCGGCGAATGAGTCGAGCTCGCAAATCCTGGGCAGGTACTGAAATCGCAGCACCGCCCGCATCCGCAGTTGCAGCCACTGCTCACCCGTGAGATCCCAGCGCTCCAGGATCTCGAGATAGGCATTGATCGTCGCCGGCCTGGGTTCAGAGCCGTACGCCGCCGCCAGTTGTTGCAGCCAGCCTTCCAGGTCCATGTTGCTTCTCCTCGCGTTCTTTGCGGGCAAGATCGAAATTGTTCATTTGCACTGGTTTTCCGCCGTTGCGACGTGCCTCCGCCGCATACTTGACGGCCCTGCGCATCCAGCCTTTCCATGCAGCATCCCAGTTGACGAAACTATTGCCATGAGCCCGGTGATGATCAAGAAAACCCTTCGGTCTCCTCGGTGAGATCGAGATTAGGGCATTTCTTACTCGCCCAGTCTTTCAGATCTGCCGTGATTTCAAAATCATCGGAGGCCCCGGTTTTCTGGGAGACGCGGCGCTTTTTCGCCGCGTGTGCCGGCTGCGGACAGCAGCCTCCCAGAAGCCGTATGCCGTAAGCCGTAAGTAGAAGTAGAAGCCGACGGGCTAGCACCAGGCTTTTCGGTAAGGTGTCCCATCTCAGATGTTTGCGTCTGTTTTACGGACCCCGTGTCCGACCGCAGATCTGAGTTCTGTTGATCCTTTACCGGGCCGGTAGCGGGCAAGGCATTACCTTGCACCGGGCTAGCACCGGGCTTTTTTGTATCTTTTGGTGGATCAGGTAATTGCGAAGCTTGTTCGCGCGTATGGCAGTGTTGATGCTTGGAAAACGATCGGATCCACAGAAGCCGCCTTCCGGCGACCTCATACCGGATCACAAATCCACCATGTTCCAGTTGGTCGATCAAACCGACGATCTCCTTTATCCCGATATCGTCGTCGTAAGGGAAGACCTGGGCCTTGATCTTTCCGGGCCGATCCTCAAGCCTTCCTTCCCTGTCTGCGATCATCCAGAGGCCCGGAAAGAGAAGTCTCGCATCGCGCGAACAGTGCTCCGCCAATTCGTCGTCGAGGTAGAACTCGGGTTTTATCTGCCGAATCCGCATGAGGTCATCTCGTATAAAGGTCCGGCTGCTTGCGGACCTGCCACAAGTTGGCGAACTTCGTGTATGCTTTATGAATGCCAGCTGAAAACTCCCGTCGACCCGTCGCGCTGCTTGCCGATCGGGATCTCGGCGATCGCGGAATCTTCGTCCGTTGGGTTGCTCGGACCTCCTCTCGCGAGACAAACAGCACCAGGTCTGCATCCTGCTCGATTGCTCCTGATCCCGGAGGTCCGACAGCTGCGGCCGGCGGGACTTCCGGGGCGCGTTCTCGATCTCCCGGTTGAGCTGCGAGACGGCGATCACCGGGATGTCGAGTTCCTTGGCCAGCATCTTCAGCCCGCGGCTGATCTCCGTGACTTCCTGGGTACGGTTCTCGTAGCGCCGGCCGGACCCGACCAGGAGCTGCAGGTAGTCGACGATGACCAGGTCGAGCCCGTGCTCGAGCGCCATGCGCTGGGCCTTGGCGCGGATCTGCAGCACGGTCATGTTCGGGGAGTCGTCGATCGAGAGACCCGACTGGCTGATGTTGCTGGCTGCCCTGACCGATCCGGGCCCAGTCCTCGCGGTTGAGGAAGCCGGTCCGGATCTTGTGCGCGTCGACCTCGGCCTCGGAGGCGACCAGGCGCTTGAGCAGGACGTTCTTGCTCATCTCGAGGGAGAATACGGCGACCTTTTTGTGCTTCCGTATCGAGGCGTGCGCAGCGATATTCATGCAGAGCGACGTCTTGCCCAGGCCGGGCCGCGCGGCGACAATACGAGGCTCTGCGGCTCCAGCCCGCCCGTCATCATGTCGAGGTCTGGGAAACCCGTTTCGAGGCCCGTGACGAGGGTCTTGCGGTTCGCGATCTCCTCGATTTCCTTGTAGACGCCGCGAGATCAGAGCCCGAGCGCCCGCGCCAGGCCTCCGTGCACCTCGCGCGCCGCGATCCGGAATACCCCCGCTTCGTGCTCCTCGAGGATCGCGCCCGGGAGGTCCTCGGCCTGGTAGCAGCGCGTCATGGTCTCATTGGACAGGCTGATCAGGAGACGGAGCGTGGCCTTTTCCTTGACGGTGCGCGCGTAGTGCTGGACGTTGAGCGCCCGGGGCAGGCCGTCGGTAAGGGACAGCAAATACACGGGCCCTCCGGCCTTCTCAAGTTCGCCGTGCCGGCGCAGCTCCTCCATTACAGTCATGGGGAGTCCACGCCACGGCCTTCTATCTGCAGGTCCACCATGCGTCGGAAGATCACGCGGTGCGCCTCGAGGTAGAAGTCGACGTCCTGGATCTCTCGCCGCCGGGAAGAGAGCTTGTCGAGTCGAGCAGGATCGCGCCCAGGACGGCGCGCTCGGACTCGAGCGAGCAGGGAAGGGAGCGTTCGAGGCTGAGATCGGTGGTCATGCAGGGTCCTCTCTTCGCATCTCTTCTATGCAATGCTCGCCAAATTCAAAATCACGCATGCTCATGCGGGTTTCCTGGGCATAGGCCCACCGCATAGCATAGGCCGATGAATAGAAGCTCCATGCGGCCATCTCGTCGAGCGGAACAATCTTCCGTTCTGTCGGATTGCCATCAAGCCAGGAGCAAAGCTGCACGAGATAACGCTCGCCGGGCAGTTCAGAAAGGACACATCCTTGCCAGTGGATTTTGCCTTCGACGCGCGAGTGGAAGAACTGTCCAAGAAGCTCTTTGGGCAGTTCTGGTCTATGCCCAGGTCTCCATCTTTTTGCGGCCTTCTCTTTTCCATTTCCGTTCGGCCCAGGATGCGGACCCTTGCCGTGGTTACAGTCCGCACAGGCGGTTTTGAGGTTTGACGGGTCGTTTGAGCCCCCATTGCAGAGCGGAATCATATGGTCGACATGAAGGACTGCCCCGTCGTCGGAAGATTTCCCGCAGTATTTGCACATAAAGCCGTCACTCCTAAGGATTTGGAATCTGAGAGACTTCGGTATGTCGCTCATAACCGCCCCTTCATCCGGTTGACGTGATCCTTGGCGCGCAGCAGTTCATCGACGAGCGCCTGGTCGTGCAGGTCGTCGGCCTCGCGGATCCGCTCGGTCAGCAGCCGGCCGCGTTCGTCGAGGTCGTCCCAGGTGAGAGCTTCGAGGTCCTCCGGAATGCGGGTCTCGGTGGCGACGTCCATGCTGCCCTCCGTCAACAAGGTTGACCCCCGGCAAGCGTTGCCGAAGGTGCTAAAGCTAGTGCTAAAGTCCAGGTTACGGAAGGCTGGCAATTCGTGTCTTTTGCTGTCTAACGACGAATCGCTGTAAGTGTTGAGGATTCTTGTAACTGCAGGAAAAATGCGGTTCTTGCTGCGGCCCTGTCACGCCGGAGGTCGCGAGTTCGAGTCTCGTCGGCCCCGCCACCTACCCAAACGATTCCATCACTTAGTACTCGTGTTCAGAAATACGCTAACGTTTCAAGGACGCAGATTTGCGCGGATACACGCGGATTTCTACCTGGTGGCAGGCCGCGGCCGATCCGCTTGAATCCGTAAAATCCGCGAAGATCCGCGTTCTGCTGCAATCGGTGACCAGCTCCATCCAGAGAATACGTTAGCAACTTGCGAAATCGGGTACTTAGCTGTGCCAGCGAACTGGCCCCAGTGCCTCTTATGCCCTTTTGCCGCCTGGGGACAGGGGAGCAGCCCAAGTCGGGCTTGCGTGGAGTTAAGATTCGCGCTCCCGGGCAATCGGTAAACTCGGTCTTCGGGTGCCGAGGGAGGGCGGTCGACCATCATTTTTATTGCCTTTCCCAGCCTGATGCTATATTGAGGAACGCGATTCTCATCTCGGCATCTATCAGGACGCAGCCGTCGACGCGGCCGGAGGACGGCGCGGCAATCGGAGGACGTGCATGCAACTGACCCTGATCGACTGGCTGGCCATCGCCGCCTACTTCGCGCTCAACATCCTCATCGGACTTTACTACCGGAAACGGGCGACCGGTTCCACGGAAGATTATTTCGTCAGCGGACGCAACGTCAGCTGGTGGCTGGCGGGCACGTCCATGGTGGCGACGACTTTCGCCGCCGACACCCCGCTGGCCGTGACCGGCATGGTCGCCGCTACGGCATCGCCGGAAACTGGCTGTGGTGGAGCATGCTGATGAGCGGCATGCTCACCGTTTTCTTCTATGCCCGCCTCTGGCGCCGCGCCGGCGTTATCACCGATGTCGAGTTTGCGGAGATCCGATATGGCGGCAAGCCGGCGGCCTTCCTGCGCGGATTCCGCGCCCTGTACCTCGGGCTGCCGATCAACTGCATCATCATGGGTTGGGTCAATCTGGCGATGGTGAAGATCCTCATGATGATCTTCGGTGTGACCAAGGTCCAGGCCCTGATGCTCGTGTTCGGCATCATGCTGGTGACCGCCATGATCTCGACGCTGTCGGGGCTCTGGGGCGTGCTGGTGATGGACATGTTCCAGTTCGTCCTGAAGATGGGGATGGTCATCGTGCTGGCCTACTACGCCGTCCAGGCGGTCGGCGGTATGGGAGCCCTGAAGGACAAGCTGCTGGCCCTCGACGCCGCCAAGGAGGCGACCAGCGGCGGCCAGGGATCGATCCTGTCCTTCCTCCCCGATCTCGGCTCCCCCTGGATGCCGATGATCACCTTCTTCGTCTATATCGCCATCAACTGGTGGGCGACCTGGTACCCGGGTGCCGAGCCGGGCGGCGGCGGCTACATCGCGCAACGCATCTTCTGCGCCAAGGACGAGAAGAACTCGGTCCTGGCGACGCTGTGGTTCAACATCGCCCACTACGCGATCCGCCCCTGGCCCTGGATTCTGACGGCGCTCGCCTCGCTTGTGCTCTACCCGGACCTCCAGGACAAGGAGTCCGGCTTCATCAAGACGATGGTAGATCCGAACGTTTTCCCGATCGCGCTACGCGGCGTCATGATCGCGGCCTTTGCAGCGGCCTATATGTCGACCATCGGCACCTCCTTCAACTGGGGCGCCTCCTACCTGGTGAATGATTTCTACCGGAGATTCGTGGTGAAAGCGAAGACCGAGAAGCACTATGTGAGGATGTCGCAGGTCGCGACCGTGTTCGTCATGCTGATCTCGTGCGTCGTCACCTACTACCAGGACTCGATTGCCAACGCCTGGAAATTCATGATCGCGCTCGGGGCCGGGACGGGCAGCGTCTTCATCCTGCGCTGGTTCTGGTGGCGCATCAATGCCTGGAGCGAGGTCTCCGCGATGGCGGCGTCGTTCGTCGTCTCGATCACGCTGCAGTTTTACTTCAAGATGAGCAACGACAACCCGAGGGATTTTGCCTGGATCGTCATTATCACGGTGACCTGCTCGACGGTCGTCTGGCTGCTCGCGACCTTGCTGACGGCGCCGGAGAAGAAGGAGACGCTGCTTGCGTTCTATCGCCGGGTGCGGCCAAGTGCGGCGTTGTGGGGGCCGATAGCGCGCGAGGCTCGCGACGTGGTGCCGAGGCACGATGCGGCCTACAACTTCATGGACTGGGTGGCGGGCTGCATCATGGTCTACATGACCCTCTTCGGGGTCGGGAAGATCATCTTCGGGCAGCTGCCGCTGGGTCTGGTGTTTCTGCTGATTGCCGTCGTTGCGGGCTGGGTCATCTACTGGGACCTCAGCCGCCGCGGCTGGAAATCCGTCATGGAATAGGCACATACCCCGGACGTCAAGCGGGAAGCCCGACCCTGCCGGCCGGCGCCCCATCCCAGTCGCTGCAACAAGACTTCGGACGCGGATGGGCTCGCATCCACGCTGATCAAAAACGACAAAGGCGTTGGTGACAGGCCGATGCGTGAACCCGTCAAATCCGCATTATTTCCCATTCTCACAAAATGTAAGCACAATATGTAAGCACAATTGTGAAATCGCATACCAAGTAAGTGTCGCTCGCTCCCGGTATCCCCGCATGTTTCCGCTTTCGCACCGCCTGGCGCGTGGCCAGGCCGCAACAAAGCTAAGCTCGCACGCCGTTTTTTCCGATTATGTATCCCAGGGACCGAGCGGGGTTCGCGTGAGGGGGGCACGGGGATGCCATGGTGTTAGGGGACCAATCCTTGAATCGGGATCCCGGACTGTCTTCCAACCAGCGAGCCCGCATCCTTCTGCTGTCGCTCCGAAACTTAAAGAAACACGTTTCCCGCGCGTTGGTCTATGAATTCGAGGACGTCATCCAAGACGTAGACGACGTCGATCTGCTTGCGCCGGTGTGTCGCGAGGACCGCGACTGTTTAGCGCAGCGCGTCATCGCGAGAGTCCGGGGCCGTTTGTGCTCCGCAATCGGGAACGGGCAGTTTCTCGTTCGACGGCCCGCGGCCATATCTGTACAGCGCGAATACGATCTCTTCGTTTTCCTCTGCAACCAGGTGGAAGATCTTGTGTTCCTGCGATCCCTGAGGGGTTGGCAGAGGATGTGTCGCAACGCCGTATGCGTGGTCCATGAGGTCTGGGACAAGGATGTCGACAGGTTGCTGATTCATGCCGACGTTCTCCGGCATTTCGACAGGATTTTCGTCGCCACACACCACGTCGTGGGTACGCTCTCCGAACGGCTGGGACAGCCCTGCGGCTGCCTGCCGGCCGGCGTCGACGCTTTGAGGTTTTGCCCTTATCCGGTTCCGCCCGACAGAAGCATCGACGTATACAACATGGGCCGTCGCTCCGCGGTGCTGCATTCGGAGCTCCTGAGGAGCGCGCGCGAGGGGCGCCTGCTTTACCTCTACGACACGTCGAGCAATTTCAACGTCATAGACTACCGGGAGCACCGGGATCTCCTCGCGAGTATCGTCAAAAGGAGCAGGTATTTCATCGTAAACCGGGCGGGATCCAACGGAGACGGCTTGGCGGGGGGCAAGGAGGTGTGCGGCGCACGTTATTGGGAAGGAGCTGCAGGCGGGGCAGTCCTCCTGGGCTATTTGCCGCAAGCCGATTACTATCGGCGGTGTTTTCACTGGCCGGGAGCGGTGCTGGAGGTCCCGGACGACGGGGAAGGGATCCGGGGGATCATCGAAGATCTCGACCGCCAGCCCGAGATGCTGGCGAGGATCCGGAACGAGAATGTGGTTCATTCTCTCCTGGAGCACGACTGGGGGTATCGCTGGAAGATGATCCTGCAGTCGGTCGGGATGACCGAACGCCCCGGCAACCTCCTTCGGGCAAGCCAGCTTTCCACGCTTGCCGGAATCGCAGAGGCGGAGCCGGCGCTTCAGAGGTTCAAGTCAAGCCAGTTACGCGCGGTCTAAAAACACGCTCTACTCGAGAGGACGGGCTCGCAGTGGGCGTGCCCGGCCGGGTTGGGCATTCCGCGTCCTCTTAGGGTCTGTCACAGAATAACAGGTCCACTTTGCTGCGGGCCCCCAGGCCCGCTGACAAGGCGGCAGCGACGAGCATACCCGGGGTGGTATGTAAGGAGCGAGCAACGCTGTCAGCGGGCCTGCGGGCCGCAGCCCGGAGGGGCGCGGCGGCGGGCGGGCATCGGCGGCGTTGCCGCTCCTCGATAATGTCGCCACATCGCCTGCGTCGCGGCGCCTTGCATCTGCCCGCCCGGCGCTCGCGCCAAAGTGGGCCTGTTATTCTGTGACAGACCCTTAATCACACTGCAGCAGACAACGCCCTTCCACCCTTCGCCCGTGCCTACGGTTCGATTCTCGTGCCCAAGACGGCCAGGAACCGGGCGAGCCAAGCCGGGTGCGCGGGCCAGGCCGGCGCCGTGACCATGTTTCCGTCCACGTGTGCCTCGTCCATCGGGACGTCGACGTACCTGCCCCCGGCGCGAGTCACGTCGGGGCCCACGGCGGGGTACGCGGAACAACTCCTTCCCTCCAGCACGCCGGCCGCTGCCAGCAGTTGGGCGGCGTGACAGACGGCCGCAATGGGTTTCCGGGCCTCGGCGAAGTGGCGCACCGCCTCGAGGACCTCCCGGTTCAGCCGGAGGTATTCGGGAGCGCGGCCCCCCGGGATCACCAGCGCGTCGTAGCTCTCCGGTTTCACCTCGTCAAACGTCGCGTTCAGCGCGAAGTTGTGGCCAGGCTTTTCGCTGTATGTCTGATCCCCTTCGAAGTCGTGAATCGCCGTCCGCACCTTCTCGCCCGTCCGCTTGCCCGGGCAGACGGCGTGGACGGTGTGGCCCACCATCAGGAGCGCCTGAAACGGCACCATTACCTCGTAATCTTCGACGTAGTCACCCACCAGCATCAATATCCTCTTCGCTGCCATGGCATCCTCCTGTTCGTCCCCGCAGAAGTTGTCGATCACAATGATGTCGCTGGAGATCCTACCGGTGCAGGGAAGCCAGCCACCGTTCGGCACACGCCGGATTAACGATAGCACAATCGGCCGGACCGCCGTGTCGGTCACAGACGGTATCGGGCAAGGTTGTAGGGAAGCTCCACGATCGCCATCACCGAGACGGGTCGCGCGTGGAGGTATGTCGGCTCGTACCGCCATTTGCAGACCGCCGCCAGCACTGCCTCCCGCAGCGGTGCGCGGCAGCGCAGGAAGTGCACGGAGTATACCGCGCCGGCCTCGTTTATCGTGACCTGCAGGAGAATCCTCCCGGCGCCTCGCGCGTCGGGAGGGTAGACCGGCTGGATGGACGTTCGAAGCTTGGACTTCTGCACGTTCGAGCCCACCCTGATGGGTTCCGACAGCGGGGCGGCCGCACCGCAACGGGACTCTTCGGGTCTGCGCCCCGATTCCTGCGCGGGGGCGGCATTTTGGCCGCGGACAGCTGCGGGCGGAAACATCAGCAGGCAGAAAACGGCCGTGGGGATGCGGTGTCTCATGAGACCTCCTTCGTGGAGCGCTGCACTTCTATACGGGAACGGCGCTTTGCGCCGAGGCACCCTCGCCCGTATTCCGAGAAACCGGGTCCCTCGAGCTGAAACGACCTTACCCCGATTGAATGTCGGTTCGCTACGGGGCACAATGCAGGGAAGTTGCCCATTCCGGTGTGGGGGTCTCTATGAATCGTGCAGTCCTGGTCCTGGCCACACTCGCCTTCACCGCGCCCGCAGCGCAACGGGTAAGCCTCGGTCCCGTGCAGGACCGCGACGCGCGGGAAACTCGCGCACCGGCATCCCTTTCCGAGTTTACCTTCGTTCGGGCCATCTACAGTTCCCCTTTCCGCGGTCGGCGCTGGGGTTCGTGGGCGACCGATTTTCCGGAGGCCGACAACCATTTCATCGCGGGCGTCCGTTTCTGGTCGGGGGCGAACCTGGACATCTCCGTCAAACCTGAGCAACTCCCGATACTCGACGACCGCCTCTTCGGCTATCCGCTGATCTATTTCGTCGAGCCGGGCTACATGGACCTTTCCGAAGACGAGGCCGCCCGGTTGCGCGAATACGTGGCCCGCGGCGGTTTCCTGTTCCTCGACGATTTCTGGGGAGACTACGAGTGGGAGAACGTGCGCGTCCAAATGCACAGGGTCTTCCCGAACTCTCCGGTAGACGACCTGCCCCCGGAGCATCCGCTGTTCCACTCCTATTTCGACCTCGATGGGGTCGTCCAGGTTCCGGGAATCAGCGCCTGGCTGGGCCGCGGCGTGACGTACGAGAAAGGGGGCGTCGTGCCCCACTACATGGGCGTCGAGGACGGCAAGGGTCGCCTCGTGGCCTTCATCGCACGCAACTGCGACCTCGGCGACGCCTGGGAGTGGATCGACGACCCGAGGTACCCGATAGAGTACGGCTTGGCCGCTTACAAGGTCGGGATAAACGTCATCACGTACGCCATGACCCACTAGCGCCCGGCATCCCGTTCCTGATTGTCACCCGGGGGGAGCACTTCCTTGACCCGGCCGACGACGCCGGACACCAGCCTCACCTTGATGCCGTGCGGGTGGTGCGGCGAGTTGGTGAGGAGATCCTCCGACTATCCCTTCCGTCAGCTTGCCGGAGCGCTGGTCCTGTTTCTGGACCACGCGCACACGCAGGCCAGGCTTGATTTCCGCTCGGTTGGTGCCGTTCACCCTTCTGCCTCCGTGTGCCAATCCCGGACCGCGAACGCGCCGTCACTCGCCACGTGCACATGGTATAGCGCGTCGAATCCCTCGTCATACGACGGTGCCTGCAGCCTGGCCAACGTCGCAAAAACGGCCACATCAGGAACACGTTTCCACCCGGTCCGCCGCCCGTTGCGCGCCAGGCACTCTCGGAGGTTCACCTCGAAGTAGTACCCCTCCACGACGGCCCCGAGTTCGCGGCCCGCCGCTATCAGTTCCGCGCGGTCCGCCACCGTCGGGTTGGTGTTGTCCACCACCACGGAACGCCCGGCACGCAGCGAATCCCGGACCAGCAGTATCTGGCGACGCGATTTGTTCCGGTTGTGTCGCATCCGGTCCTTGCTGACCACGTCGTGGGTGGCGGCGAAGCGCGATGACAGGAAAGTGCTTTTGCCCGATCCCTGCAGCCCGATGAAGATAACGAGCTCCATACCCGATCACTCGGAGTGAGATTCCAGGAGCGTCGCGGCCGCCACGATCTCCGGGGCGTCTCTGTCGGCGCCGCGCCATTCTTCCTGAAAAGCCTTGAGTTCGCGTTCGGCCTCTGGAAGCCGTCCGCTGGCAGCCAGGAACCGGGCGAGATGGAAACGCGCCAGGCCAAAATGCGGATTGTAGGCGAGCGCGTCCCGGTACGCCTGCTCCGCCTCGGCAGGTGCCTTGATCCTCTCGCAGACCGCCCCGATCTCGTCCATGAAAAAGGCCCGGTCGTGCGGAGTGCTCCAGTACCCCAGCTTGTCCCGAACCCACTTCAGGTCGTTGACGGCCTGTGCCGCTTCGGCGGTGCGTCCTTCTGCCGCCCGGATCTCGGCCAGCAGGTGCAGCCAATACTTATAGGAAGGCTTGAAGTTCATTGCTGTAATGGAGTTCGCATCAAGCATTTTTCTCATCTGTGCGAGGGCCGTCATGGGCCGCCGGCAGGTCTTGACGGTCGAGTTCGACGATGCCCTTCATCCAGACGAGTTCGTCGCTGGGGGCGTCGTTGCGCGCGTTTCCCATCAATTCGAGCCCGCGGTCGCAGGCTGCCGCAGCCAGGGCGGTGCGGCCGGTGCGGTGGTACAGGAAAGCCAGTGCAGCCTGGAACCTGGCTTTCTGCGTCTTGTCCGAAGTTTCGGCTGCCAGCCTCTTGAGACGCCGTTCTGCGTCGCGGTTGCGTCCCTGGAGGATTTCAATGAAGGCCAGGGTCCGCTTGGCGTAATACAGGCTCGAGTCCTGGTCGACGGCCATCCTTTTGGCGTCAAAGGCCTTGGCGTACTCGCCGGCGCTCATGTACGCGTCGCCGAGGCTGTCGAATGCGTTCGGGGAGGGGTCGAGTTCCAGGTAGCGGGTCATGGCCTGGAGGGCGCGGGCGTGGTCGCCCTTCCAAGAGTAACAGTAGCCGAGGTGGTTGTAGGCCAAGGCGTACCTGTCGTCCAGCTTGAGTGCCTCCAGGTACTTGGCGGCCGCCTCGTCCGCATCGGCGGTGTGGAAGTAGGACTCGGCGAGCTCGTAGACGTACTCCTTGCGGTGAGGCTGGAGCCCGAGCAGTTTCTCGAGCTGCACGCGCTCTTCGAACGGTTTGCCAGAGACGCGGGCCAGCAGCGCATTGATCCGCAGGCGGTCGACCTCCGTGAGCGAGCCGGCCTGGTCCCTGGCCACGAGTATCTCGGATTGGGCGACGTCCCACTGGTTCTGAAAGACGCGCACCTCGCCCAACAGGAGCCGCGCCAGCGCAAAGGTGGGGTCGATCTCGAGGGCGGAGCGGAGTTCGTGTTCAGCCACCCCCATATCCAGGTGCGACCAGGCTTGGGATCCGCGCCAATAGTGGCGCAGGGCGTCGAGGTGGTGCGACAAAAGCTGGACGGCGGGGCGGTACGTGGCTCCCGCCGGGGGGGCGCCCCCATCGGAGCTGTAGACACGCAGGATGTTGGAGACGAGGTCGTCGACGCCCTTGGTCATCAACTGGTCCATGCCGCGGAAGCGGCTGGACGAGGTGTCGGCACGGCCGCGGCTGTTCAGGGTCAATTGCAGGTCGAGTTCCCCCATCGACGGCCGGATCTCGCCCGTCACGAGCAGTGCCGGCTGTCGCTGCGCGGGCGCGCGCCACAGGAGGCGGTCCAGCAGGCGGACTGGAGGGGCGACCTGCGGGTTCTTCTCAAGGCGCAGCGCCAGCCCGAACTCGCGCTGGTCGTAGACCGTCACGTCCGGGTATTGTGACAGCGTGCGTTTGACGGCGAACTCGACGAGACCGGGGCTGACCGTGTCGGCCGCTCCCCGGAACTCTCCGATGACGACGCACGGGTAGTAGTCGATGCGCGGCGGCAGGAAGAAGAGGCCTGCCGCGATCACGAACAGGGCCGCCAGGACAAGGCCGGCGAGCCGCCACCGCCGCTTCGGCTTGGCGGGCAGGATCTGCGCTGCCGGTTCGGCCGGGGCGACGGGCCGTGAGGCGTTCGACGCACCAGGCGGAGGCGACTTGGCGAGCTCGGCGGCGCCCGCCAGGACGCGCCCGGAGTCCCGCTCCCACTTCAGGCGCCTGAGGTCCGCGCAGAGTTCGGCGGCCGAGTGGTAGCGCACCTCGCGGTCCTTGACGACGGCCTTGAGGATGACATCCTGTAGCCCCTGGGGGATCGCAGGATTCCAGAGCATCGGAGGGGGTGGTGTGCGATTGAGGATCGCATCGAAAATCACTCCGGATGTCGGCCCGCCGAACGGCTGCCTGCCGGTGGCCATCTCGTACAGCACGGCCCCGATGGAAAAGACGTCGCTACGGGCGTCGACCTCTTCGCCGCGCACTTGCTCGGGCGACATGTAGGCAGCCGTGCCAATGGCGATGCCGGGGGAGGTCAGGTTGCCGTCGCTCTGTCCGCCGCCGGCCGGGGCCGGAAGCCAGTCGGCCGCGAGCTTGGCCAGCCCAAAATCCAGGACTTTCACCTGCCCCGCGGACGTGATGAAGATGTTGGCGGGTTTGATGTCCCTGTGGATGATCCCCTTGGCGTGGGCGGCGGCGAGCGCGTCGGTGATCTGGATCGCGCAGTCGAGGAGGGTGTCCGGATCCAGCGGGGAGCCGGCTATCCTCTGGGCCAGGGTCTGACCCTCCAGGTACTCCATGATGATGAACGGGTGGTCTGCGTCGTCGCAGATGTCGTACAGGGTGCAGATGTTGGGATGGTTCAGTGCCGAGGCGGCGCGCGCCTCGCGCTGAAGACGCTTGAGCGCCTGGTCGTTGCGGGCCAGTTCCTCCGGGAGAAACTTGCAGGCGACGGGACGCCCGAGACGAACGTCTTCGGCGCGGTAGACGACCCCCATACCGCCACCCCCGAGCTTCTCGATGATTCTGTAGTGGGAGATGGTTTTTCCGATCATGCAACCGATCCGCGGAACGCCCCCGCACTGGAATGTTCGATCTTAGAGTCTGAGGCGGGTGAACTCAACGGAAAAGGGGGAAGCGGAGGGGCAGAAGCCGGGAGCCGGAAGCCCGGAACCGGAAGCCGCGTGACAGACTTCTGACTTCGTCTTCCGGCTCCGGGCTTCCGGCTCCTCGCTTGTTCATCTGTGGCGTTTTGACCGAAGACAACTTACAATCGGGCGTCGCCTGACCTGCATGGCTCCCGCACGGGAGGAAGAGGAGACCGTATGCACCCTCGCATCCTGAGACCCGTCCTGCTCGCGTTGATGTTGTGGCCTGCGGCGGGCTCGATAGGTGGACCAATGACCAGTAACTCGACTGCAGCAAGCGGAGCCGGTCCGCAGCGGAGCGCGGGCATTTCCAAGGGTCTTTTCGGCAAGCTGCCGGATGGGACTCCTGTAGACGTGTATACCCTGTCGAGCGGCCGGGGCATGTTCGTACGGGTCATCAGCTACGGCGCCACGGTGATCAGCATCGATGTCCCCGACAGGAGCGGCAAGCCGGGCGACGTGGTGCTCGGTTTTGACAACCTTACGGCGTACCTGGGCACGCACCCCTACTTCGGCTCGACCGTGGGGCGGGTCGGCAATCGCATCGCCAAGGGGAAGTTCAGGCTCGGCGCGGTCGAGTACAAGCTCGCCACCAACGACGGGCCCAACCATCTCCACGGCGGGGTCAGGGGTTTCGACAAGGTCGTGTGGAAAGCCGAGCCCGCCCCTGGCGGCGCGCCGTCGGTCAAGTTCTCCTACGTCAGCCGAGACGGCGAAGAGGGGTACCCCGGCAACCTGAAAGCCTCGGTCGTATTCTCCGTGTCGCCCGCCAACGAGTTGAAGATCGAGTACGCGGCGACCACAGACAAGCCCACGCCGGTGAACCTGACCAACCACAGCTACTTCAACCTTGCCGGCGCGGGGAATGGCGACATTCTCAGCCACGTGCTGATGCTGGCCGCCGACCGGTATACCCCGGTCGACGACACGCTGATCCCCACGGGGGAAATCGCCTCTGTGAAAGGGTCCGCCATGAATTTCACGACGCCGACTGCCATTGGCGCCCGTATTTCACAGGTCAAAGGGGGGTACGACCACAACTACGTCCTCAATGGGGGCGGTTCCCGGACCCCGTCGCTCGCCGCGCGGGTGATGGAGCCGAAGAGCGGCCGTATAATGGAGGCTCTGACCATGGAGCCCGGCGTGCAGTTCTACACCGGCAATTTTCTGGACGGCACCCTGAAGGGCATCGGCGGTGTCTACCGCAAGCACTCCGGATTCTGCCTGGAAACGCAACATTTCCCCGATTCGGTCAACCACCCCGCTTTCCCTTCCACAATTCTAAAGCCAGGCGAGACATACCGGACCGTCACGCTCTATCGCTTCCTGACCGAATGACCCGCGCGGGGAGGATGCGACCAGTGGATATCATCATTTCCCTGCGGCTGCGAGGCGGGAGACCGGCCGCATGATCGACGTCTCGCGCTTCCGGACATTCAGGTACAAGGCGGAGACGGAACTGTGCGACGACATCCTGCCGTTCTGGTTGAAGTATACCCGGGATGAAGAGCGCGGCGGTTTTTTCGGGACTATAAACAACGATCTTGTGGTCGAACGGGGTGCGCCCAAGGGGGTTGTCCTCAACGCCCGCATCCTCTGGACATTCGCGCGGGCCCATCGGCTCTACGGGACCGAGGCGTTGCTCGGGATGGCGCGACGCGCCTGCGAGTACTGTCGTCCGCCACTTCCTCGACCCGCAGCACGGGGGTGTGTACTGGACGGTGGATTTCCGCGGGTTGCCGCTCGACACCCGCAAGAAGACCTACGCTCAGGCGTTCACGGTTTACGGGCTAGCCGAGTACGCGGCCGCGGCGTCGGATACGGCCGCGTTGGGCCGCGCTTCCGAACTGATGGAGACGGTGGTGCATCACTGCCGCGACACGGAGAACGGCGGGTACTTCGAGTCGTTCACCCGCGGGTGGACCGTCGACGTCGATCAGCGGCTGAGCGACGCGGACCTGGACGAAAAGAAATCCATGAACGCCCACCTGCACCTGCTCGAAGCCTGTGCGGCGCTCGTGCGCTTGCAGCCGGGAGGGCCGGCTCGTCCGTGGTTGAGGGAGCTCGTTGAGATTTTTCTTCGCGCATCGTCGACCCGCTGACCTCGCACCTCCGGATGTTTTTCACCGAGTCGTGGCAGCCGCGCTCCGACCGCGTCTCGTTCGGCCACGACATCGAGGGAAGCTGGCTGCTGTGCGAGGCGGCCGATGCGCTCGGCGACGAGGCGCTGGTCCGGGAGAGTCCGGGAAGCCGCGGCGCGGATTGCGCGTGCTGTTTACCAGGAAGGACGCGACGACGACGGGGGGATCCTGTACGAGGCGGATCCCTCCGGGATCGTCGACGACGACAGGCACTGGTGGCCGCAGGCCGAGGGTGTCGTCGGTTTTCTGAACGCCTACGAAGCTCACCGCCGACGAAAGGTACTTCGCCGCCGCGGAGGGTTGTTGGGACTTTGTCGAGCGCAGCCTGATCGACCGCGCCCGGGGCGAATGGTACTGGAAGGTGTCGCGCTCCGGCGTTCCCGACTACCGAAAGCCCAAAGTCGACTTGTGGAAGTGCCCTTATCACAACGGCCGCGCCTGCATCGAGACTATGGCGCGGCTGGACAGGATGGCCGGCTAGCCCGGTGCGCCCGTCCTTCACCGGAAAGACGAAAAATGCGACCAGCAAGCATTCCCTCCCCCGCCGTGCTCCCCTTCGGTGTCACCAACGCCAGGCGGTGGTGGATCGTGGGTCTCCTGTTCACGGCTTCGATGATCAACTACATGGACCGGGCTACGATCTCGATTGCGCTCCCGCTGATCTCGAAGGACCTGGCACTCGGCCCGGCGGCCAAGGGGATACTGCTGTCCGCGTTTTTCTGGTCGTACGCGCTGATGCAGATCCCGATCGGTTTCGTGGCCGACCGCGCCAACCTGAGGTGGCTCTATGCCGGAGCTTTCGTGCTCTGGTCGGTCGCCCAGGGATTGACGGGTCTGTCCGGCGGGTTGAGTACCCTAATCGCGCTGCGCATCCTGCTCGGGATCGGCGAGTCGATCTACCTGCCGGGCGGTACCAAGATCGTCAGCCTGCTGTTCTCCTCGCGCGAACGCGGCCTGCCCTGTGGGTTGTTCGATATGGGAACCCGGACCGGGCTCGTCATCGACGGGATCCTCATCCCGTGGCTGATCGTGCACTACGGCTGGCGGCGCATGTTCATGATCGTCGGTTTCGCGGCGCTCGTGTGGCTGCTGCCTTGGTTGCTGGTCATGCAGAACCGGATCCGCGCGGGAGGGGCGGCGACCGAGGCCTCGAAGGCGCCGGCCGGCGGCCGCCGGCGCATCTTCACCTACAACCGGAACCTGCTCGGAATCTGCCTCGGGTTCTTCTGTTTCGACTACTACTGGTATCTGCTGGTAACGTGGCTGCCCGATTACCTGGTCACGGTGCGGAACCTGACCATTTTGAAGGCCGGGTTCTTTGCCGCCCTCCCCTACTTCGTCTTCGGCGCGAGCGAGCCGATCGGAGGCTGGATCGCGGACCGCCTCATCGCGTTGGGCTGGGACCGGACGCGCACGCGCAAGGGCATCGTGACCTTCGCCTTCTGCACTGGGCTGTTCCTGATTCCCGCGGCGCGGGTGGCCGACGCCCACACGGCGATCCTCCTCATCATCGGAGGATCGCTGGTTGGCCTTGCCACCGGCAACCTGCTCGTCATCCTGCAGGATTGCGCGCCGCCGGACGAGGTCGGGGTGTGGACGGGTGTGGAGAACTTTGTCGGCAACCTGGCCGGCATCGCGGCCCCGATCGTGACAGGACTGCTGATCAGCTGGACGGGCTCCTATTTCCCGGCCTTCGCACTCGCGGCCATCATGCTGTTCGCAGGTTTGTTCTCGTACTGGTTTGTCGTCGGTGAGCTTCCCGGGTCCGAACCGGCGAAATCAGCGTGAGTGGCACTCTTGACCTGTGCGGGGTTCAATTTGGAGTGCCGCGGCTCGACAGGCTAGACGCCGCTTTGGTGGCGGCGCCTTGGCGCCACCGCAGGCCGAGGTCGCAGGGTGGCATTTCGCAATTCGGCGTGGCGCCGAGGCGCCGGGCATTCCGGCCTTAGGGCTCGCGCGAGAATGATTTCCCATTTTGCTGACGGCTCCCGGGCCAATAGATCATGCGGCAACCAAAGATAGGAGATTGCTATTGACGGAGCCGTCAGCCCTCCGGGGCGCGGCGGCGGGCGGGTATCTGCGGCGTTGCCGCTCCTCGACGATGTCACCACATCGCCTGCGTCGCGGCGCCTTGCATCTGTCCGCCCGGCGCTCGCGCCAAAATGTGAACTTATTCTTGCGCGACCCTTAGGACGTAAGTGAAAGCGGCGCCGAGGCGCCGCACTCCAGATCACACGTGCGGAACTTCTTCTCAGCGCGGACGCACTTTGAGTTCGCGTGCGATGCCGCGCTCGATGGTCCCGACCAGGTAGGGTCTGAGGTCCGCCGCCGGGATGATGCGGTCGAGCGAACCGACCTTCAGGGCGCGGTGGACGCTGTGGATGCGGTCGAACTCGTCGGCCACCTCTCCCAGCTTCTGCGAGCGCACGATTTTACCGAGGGCTGCCAGTTCGGCGCGGAGCCTGCGTTTCTGGGTCTCGTCCGCTGCCGCCACCTGTCTTTCGAGCTCCTTCACGCGCGGGTCTTTGCGGGCGCGGTTGTCCACTTCGCGGGCGAAGACGACGGCGGCGGCCGGGGCGCCGCCGATGACGGACGCATAGGTCCCCTCCAGCGCAAACACCTCCATGTTCTCGTTGAGAGCCCGCGAGAAGACGACGAAGGCGCCTCCGTGGTACCGGGAGATGACGCAGAAGGTCACGGGCCCCTTGAAATTGACGATGGCCCGGCCGATCTCGGCCCCGAACTCGAGCTGCCGGCGACGCATCGACTCGGGCGAGCCGTCGAAGCCGGAGAGGTTGGCCAGGATAACGAGCGGCCTGTTGTGGCTGGACGCGTTGATGGCGCGGGCGATCTTCTTTGAGGCCATCGGGAACAGGGTTCCCGAGGTCCACTGTTCGGGCCCGTCGGTGGCGACGAAGCCGACGCGCGGCACCGGGCGGGATTCGAATCCTATCAGGCAGACGGGGTAGCCTCCGATGTGGGCGTCCCAGACGACGGCCACCTCGGCGTCCTGCATGGCGGTCCAGCGCTCGAGCGGGCTCTCGTCCTGATCGGTGACCGAGAGCATGACCTTGCGGATGTCAAATGGCTTCTTGCGGCCGGGATTGGTCTCGTCCGAAAAGATATCCCCCACCAGTGCGAAGCCGTCCGCGTCGGCGCCGCGGTGGGGGAACAGCCTCACGTCGCGGTCTAACGGGTCGTTCGACGTGCGGCGCCGCGGGAAACGCTCCCCGGGGAAGACGTAGGTGTGGTCGTAGTGCCGCATCAGGATGTGGCAGGCTTCGGCGAGGTCGCAGGCCCAGTATTGGGCCTGCCCGTTGGGGCCCATGATGTGCTCGAAACCTCCTATCCCCTGGTTGTCCTCGGCCGAAACCGATCCCGAGTAGTCGAGGGCCGTCTTCCCGGTCAACACCATGGCGCTCTCGGGCATCATGACGAGGATCCCGCGCGTGTGCATCAGCATGGTCGCCTCGGCGTTCCAGTACGGTTGAGCGCCGACGTTGATGCCGGTCACGATTACGTTGACCTCGCCGCCGGCCTGCGTGAACTCGATCAGCCGGCGCAGGACGCGCGAAATCCAGTCCATGTTCTCGGTGCCGCTGTCCATCGAGATCTTCGCCCCGGCCGAGAGCGTAAACCACTCCAACGGGACCTTCATGGATTCGGCCAGATCGAGGGCGGCGAGGATGCGACGGCACTCGGGTTCGGCGATGGACCCGAGTTCGCGGCTGGGATCGCCGAGCAGGATGACCCTTTTCATTCCCTCGGGGTACTTCGCAGTCCGGTTGCTGATGACCCCGACGACGACGTTGGCGCGGTTGGATCCGGGCAGCCGGTCCACGGGGGCGAGGTGGTTATGTTCGTCGAGGTCGTATTCGACGAAGTCGCCAGGCGGCAGGCCGGAATGCGGGGCGCCGCCCGTGGGGGTGAGGGTCCGGATGGTCTCGTACGGATACGCGAGCCCCCGCTGTCGCATCCGGACGACCTTCTGGACGTACTCGGTCAAGGGGCGCAGCGGTTCGGTGGAGGGCGGGGTGATGTGCACGACGAGGCCGCGCCCCGCGGGATTGGAGACGCTGACGACCATCTCCTTGAAGTCGCCGGTATCCGGGGCGCGCATGCGTGCCTGGACGACGACCTTCTCCATCCCCAGGCCCTCAGTCTGGCGCGCCAGCTGGCGCGCCATCGATTGCAGCTCGTCGGGCTGCAAGTCGACGGTGGGCCAGACATAGAGAAACACGCGGTTCCAGTGCAGACGCTCCTCGGCCGGCCGGCGCAGCTGCTCCTGTCGAATGGCGGCGAGCGCTTCCGCGTGGATCCGCTCGAGGTGCGGGAGGTGGACCAGTTGTCCCTGCGCGTCCCGCACGGGCGTCACGTCCCGGACCTCGCCGATGGCGATCAACCGCTCGTCCTTGGCGTTTTCGCGTGCGACCGCGCGAAAAAGATAAATGTCCTCGGCGGAGGCGAGGCGCTCGATTTGGAAGTTCTTCAGGCGCCAGAGCTGCAGTCGCCTGCTCATCATCGGGTGCAACCCGCGATAGAGTTTCTCTTCCTCATACTCCAATGGGGTGAGGTGGAAGGTGAAGTGCTGGGTGCTGTCCATGCCTCGGCCGGCCCCTGGGCCGGCGATGGCGAACACCAGCCTCTGGATGCGGCGGCCGTGTTGACGGTCGCGGCTCAAGACCTCCCGCAGCTCGGCTTCGATCGCCGCCGGGTCCCGGGGCGGTGTGGGGTGCCACGTGTAGAGATCGGCTACCACGGCCTGGTCTTCGGGGAAGCCGGCGGCGATTGCCCGCAGGTCCTCGAGGGTGGCGGCAAACTCGTGCCCCTCGGTGTGGGTCGTCACGAGGTTGACCTGCCTGCCGTCCAACTCGTACCGCGCAACGGCATAGCTTCTCCCGTCGAGCTGCGTCGTGCGGAAATCCTCCAGGTGGTGGGCCCGGTAATAGCGGCGCGTGAGCACCTCGAGCATCAACTCCCGGGCCGGGGCGCCGGCCGAGGCGAATGAGCCGGACAGCAGGTCTTTCAGCGGGTAGTGGCAGTCGACGAGGCACTGGATGCGACCGGCTCTTCCGGGGGCATCCGGCTGCGTCAGCAGGGAAGTCAGGTGCTCTTCCATTTCGCCGTAGACCGCGTCTCGGCTGCGTTCGAACGCGGGCTGGTCATAAAACCTGTAGCGCACGTCCCGGGCGAGGTCCGCCAGGGCGGGGAAACGGTTCTCGCACACCAGGACCAGCTGCGCCAGGACAGGGACGAAATCGTGGCGCGCCCGCGGGGCGAGATTCTCGGCCTGCGCCAGCCGCCGCTCCAGGAGCGCGCTGACGGCACTCGCCTGCTGTTCCATGTACTGGTGCGACTTGAAAATCCAGAGCAGCCGCCCTCGCAGCGCCGTAGTCGGTTCGAGGCTTTCGCTGCCGTAGTGCCAGAGCGCCCGGTGCAATTTTTCGATGAAGCGGGGCGGGAGACCCGCGCCGCGCGCCTCCAGGGTCCGCAGGTACGTGAGCAGATACTCGCCCGAGCTCAGTCGCTCGGGCTCTTCCGGGTCCTGCTCGGCCGCCTGGCGCCGGAACAGGGACGAGACATCGACAAAGACCCGGAGGATGTCCTCTTCGGCGCGGTTCAATTCCTCGTGGTCCGCGGGCAGATCGGGCCAGAGGCGGTTGTATTCTTCGACCAGGCGCCTGGTCTCGCCCGGGTGGAGGTCGCACCCGAGCACGATGTTGCGTAACTGACGCAGGACCGAGCGCATCCGGGCAATCCGGTCCTCGGGTTGGGCGGCGGACGGGCGGGCGCCCACCTGAAACACCACCCTCTCGCCGCGGGGGGCGACCGGCTCGCCCTCTTCAGGGTCGAGCCGGACAAGGGGGGTGCCGATGCCCACCTGGGCGTTGTTGAGGACCATGACCTCGCGCACTACGCCCGCCACTGGAGCCTGCACCGGGATTTCCATCTTCATGGCCTCGAGCAGTGCGACGCGTTGCCCGGCCGAGACACGCTCCCCGGGGGTTACGTCTACCGAAACGACAACCGACGGTGCGTAGGCCCGGATGATCCCGGCGTCGTCGCGCGAGACCTTGTGGGAGGCCCCGTCGACCTCGATCAGGTGCGTCAAGGCCCGGGCTGACGACAGTGCGTGGTACCTGCGGCCGCCGATGGACAGCCAGCGCTCGAACTGTCCGATGCTGGACACTTCGACCTCCAGGAGCCCCTGCTCGGTGTCCACCAGGTATTTCTGAATGCTCCGGCGGTAGACTCTCAACCGGTAATGCTGCCCTTTGTAGCGCAGCTCGACGGGACGGCCGGACTCGGCGCGCACCACCGGTCTCATGCGGGCGGCGGAGGCGAAAAACTGCTCCAACTCGAGGGCGAACTCCGATTCGTACACGTCGATGGCGGCCTGGATCAGGGCGACGTCGGCGTTGCGGGTCGAAACGTGCACACCGGCCGAAACCTGGCGGTCCAGCCACGCCGAGTCGACCCCGCCGCGGCGCACCTCGTCGCGGCCAAGGAGCTCCAGCAGGAAGGTGCGGTTGGTCGTCCCCCCGGAGACCACAATCGTGGTGTCGGCAAGGGCCCCATGGAGCCCGTCGAGCGCCTCGGCGCGTGTGGCGCCATACGCCACGAGTTTTGCGAACATCGAATCGTATTCCGCCGGAATCTCGTCCCCCGCGGCCACTCCCGTGTCCAGCCGGAGGCCGGCCCTGGGCGGGACGCTGAAGACCTCGACGCTGCCGGGTGCGGCGGCGAATCCCTCTTCGGCATCCTCGGCGTTCAGCCTCACCTCGATGGCGTGCCCGGAGGTGGCCGGCGGGGTTCCCTCGAGGCGGGCGCCGCGGGCGACCTCCAGCTGCATGCTGACGAGGTCGATGCCGGTGGTGAGTTCGGTCACCGGGTGCTCCACCTGCAGGCGCGCATTAACCTCCATCAGCCCGAACCTGCCGGTCGTGGGATCGAGCAGGAATTCAACCGTGCCCACGTTACGGTACGCGGCCGCCTTGGCGAGCCGAACGGCCGCGTCGCGCAGCGCGCAGTCCTGTTCCGGGTGCAACAGCAGGCGGTGGCGCCTCCTCCATGATCTTCTGATGCCGGCGCTGGATGCTGCAGTCGCGCACCCCGAGGGCCCACGTCGTCCCATAGTGGTCGGCAATGATCTGGACTTCGATGTGCCTGGCGCCGGGCAGCCATTTTTCGACATACACGGTGGAATTACCGAAGGCGCGCTGAGACTCGTAACGGGCGCTCTCGAAGGCCACGCCGAACTCGGATTCACCTTCGACCTTCCGGATGCCGCGGCCCCCTTCCCCGGCGGAGGCTTTGACCACCACCGGGTACCCGAGCTGCTCGGCCTGCCGGAGCCCCATGTTCAGGTCGCCCGCGGGGCCGCCTCCCCAGGGAACGACGGGTATCCCGATCTCCTCTCCCAGGCGCTTGGCGCTGATCTTGTCGCCGAGACGCCTCATGCCGGCGCTGTCCGGTCCTATGAAGACCAGTCCCATTCGTTCGCAGAGGTCCGCGAAGTCCGGTCGTTCCGAGACAAAACCCCAGCCCACCCAGACCGCGTCCGCGCGCGAGACCTCCAGCGCGGCCCTCACCCGCTCGTAATCGAGGTACGCCTCGCGGCGGCGCCCGTCACGGGGGTCGCTGAAGGCCGCGGGCCCGAGGTCGACAGCCTCGTCGGACTCCGCCACGAAACGCGCCCGTCGGTCGGGCGTGGTGTAGAGGATGATGCTGCGCAGTTGGGTTCCGTGCCGGCGATTGAAGCCTCGCAACGCCCTGTTGAAGCGCGTCGCAGGCTCGCCGCGGTTTACTATGGCGATACGCTGGAACTCGATGGGCATATATGACCATAAGTTATGAAATGGTGTTACTAATGAACTGCGATTTATACGTCAGGGGAGCATCTTTCCGCAAGGACGGGTGCGAATTCCACCGAATTCGATCCCCCGCGCCGCGGGCGCGTCGACCGATTTTCTGGCATGGACGTCAGGAGCTTGGCTATGCTTACGCGATCGGGGAAAGGGGCTACAGATGAAGTTACTGGCATGCCTGCTGCTGATCGGCGGCTTGGAGGGTACGGGGCAAGCGCGTGAGGCGGGCGATCTGCGCGCCGAAATCGACGCCCGCGTTGCCCAGATCGAGGCCCAGGTGGTTTCCTGGCGCCGCGACCTGCACGAGCACCCGGAACTGTCCAACCGCGAGGTCCGCACCTCACGGCTCGTCGCCGACCACCTGCGTAGCCTCGGGCTTGACGTGCGTACCGGTGTGGCCCACACCGGGGTCGTCGCCGTGCTGCGCGGCGGCCTGCCGGGCCCCGTAGTCGCGCTTCGTGCCGACATGGACGCGCTGCCGGTCGTGGAAGAGGTCGATCTGCCGTTCGCCTCGAAAGTGCGCGCCAGCTACAACGGGAGGGAAGTCGGGGTGATGCACGCGTGCGGCCACGACAACCATGTCGCGATTCTCATGGGGGTCGCCGAAGTCCTCGCAGGCGTTCGCCCCCGGCTGCCGGGCACCGTCAAATTCATATTTCAGCCGGCCGAGGAAGGTGCGCCCCCCGGCGAGACCGGCGGAGCGGCCCTGATGCTGCAGGAGGGTGTTTTCGAAAATCCCAAACCCGACGCCATCTTCGGGCTGCACGTCTTCCCGTTCGAGGTCGGCCGCATCAGGTACCGGCCGGGCGGATTCATGGCCGCGTCGGATTCCGTCAAGATCGTGGTCAAGGGGCGCCAGACCCACGGCGCCCAGCCCTGGCTCGGGCTGGATCCCATCGTGGTCGCTGCGCAGATCGTGTTGGGCCTGCAGACGCTGGTCAGCCGCCAGACGGATATCACCCAGTCCCCCGTCGTTATCACAATCGGGACCATCCAGGGGGGTGTCCGGCACAACATCGTGCCGGACACAGTCACCATGGAAGGGACGATCCGCACCTTCGACTCGGCGGTTCAGGAAGCGACGCACGCGCGCATTCGGCGCACGGCCGAGATGATCGCCGGAAGCGCGGGTGCGGCCGCGGAGGTGACGATCACCAAGGGGACCCCGGTTACCTATAACGATCCCCGGTTGACCGAGCGGATGATCGGCACGTTGAAACGTGTCGTCGGCGACGATGCCGTCTCAATCGCGGCGCCCCAGACCCCCTCGGAGGATTTTTCGATGTACGAGCAGCGCGTGCCGGGCCTCTTCTTTTTCCTCGGCGTGACGCCTCAAGGTCAGGATCCAGCCCAGGCGGCGCCGAACCACTCGCCGCGCTTCTTCGCGGACGAAGGCGCCCTTAAAGTCGGTGTGAGGGCGCTCGCTCACTTGGCCGTCGATTTTCTGGCGCAGAATCCCTGAGGGCGTCGGGCGGCGCCGAGGCGCCGCACTCCAGATTGAAGCCGGGAGGCAAGGGCATCAATTCTTTTCGGCTGCTCTGCGGTCCATCACGGAACGGAACACCAGGTAGGCTCCCGCGAGCACGAGGACGGCGGGCCACCAGCGCTCGAGCCACTCCAAGGGCATCCCGAAACGGGTGTGGGCCAGGATGAGAGCGCCGAACACCATCAGCAGGATGCCGGCGTGCAGCGAGCCTTTGCGGTTTGGCGTCTCCATGTCCTCCGGTAACTCGAGGGGACCCAGGCCGGCGAGCGCCTGGTTGTAGAGGGTGGCCCGGCGGGCCGCGTCGACGACATTATAGAGCCAGAAGAAGGCGAGGAAAATGGCTGCCAGGGGCTCTGCGTCGCCGATGCCGCGGTGCAACAGCGTGATCAGCGAGGCGACGACGAGGATATTGATGAAGCCCTGCTGGTAGTACCCGATATAGACCTGGCCCAGGCCGGGTACGAGCGACATCAGGGTGGCCAGGGCGGGCGACTTGGTCCTCGTGTCCTCCGGGTAATAATCCCTTCGGCGCAAGCCGGGCGCCATGGCGGGCGGGGGTGTGGCGGGGGCGGCGACGCGCGGTTCCGGGCCGGGTAGCGATTCCTGTAAGCTGGTCATGACGGCCTCCTCGACTTCTCCAGGTTGATTTCGTCTGTCCATCCACACGGGTAAACGCATCGCGCGGGGAAAAGTTCGGTGCATTCCGGCGGGTTATTTGGGCGGGCGCCGCGTCAGACGCGCGGCCGCCTCGGCCCAGCCGCGGCCGACGGCTTCGAGGTGCCGCACGCCGAGCGGCGGCGTCGAGGGAAGCGGTCTCGATTGCGCTGCCGGTCCGCGCGGTGAATGCGACAAGGGAAGAGCGCACGGCATCAAGCTGGCGTGCCGCGGTGCGGGCCGCGTCTTCCGCCGGTGCAAGATCCGCGGCGGCGGCGGCGCGGCCCCTTGCGGTCGCGACGGCACGCATGGACGAGGAGCCAACGTCCAGCATCGGGTTCAGGAAGAGGAGCGCGAAGAGGACCGTCCCGGCATAAGCGGCCTCCCAGGCAAAAAGAGGACGGTGCAACAGGTGGCGCCAGAGCTCCCCCGGCCGGATGCCGCGCCGGGCCGGCGCCGGCGGCCGGGGCCGCGTCGCCTCGAGGACCGCGGCCGTGAATTCGGGACCGGGGTCTACCCTGGCCAGCCTGGGGAGCACGTCGCCGAGCATTCGCAGGGTGACGGCCAACCTGCGGCAGGGCTCGCAATGTCTGGTGTGCATTTCGAGCACCAGGGCGGAGTCAGGGTCGATGGGGCCGTCGAGCCGAGCCGACAACAATTCTCTCGACCGTCGGCACGCGGGCCCGGTCGTCAAGTGGAGCACGGCGCGGGTCAACTCTGCGCCCCGCGCGGGAGGCAGGACGTCTTCTTCGCCGCGGGCGATCCGGTACAGCCGCCTGCAAGCCGCGCACGACCGCAGGTGGTCCTGCGCCCCGGCCGGAACGGCGGTTCCGTCGCACAGACGATCCAAGAGGTCTTCGAAGTCTCGACAGTCCATTGGTCGACCCGTTACGTTGGGCCCGGGACGGCGGCGCCCTCGCCCGACAGTTGCTGCACCCTCCGGGCCAGCTCGATGCGGGCACGGTTGCAGCGCGATTTGATGGTCCCGAGCGGCACATGCAGCACCGCCGCGATTTCCTCGAGCGGCAGCCCTTCGATATCACGCAGCACAATGATCTCCCGGTTGAGATCAGTAAGATCGCGGAGCGCGCGACGCACCAGACGCCTGCGCGAGGTCTCGGCCCACTGCTGCTCGGGATTCAGGTCCCTCGAAGCGATTGACATGTCGTCGACTTCCAAGTCCTGCGACGGCGGCCGGGCCTTCCTGCGCCGAAGCTGGTCGACGCAGAGGTTGCGGGCGATGCGGATAGCCCAGGGCACGAACCACCGCGGCTCGGTGCACAAATGCAGGTTGCGGAAGATGCGGACAAAGATCTCCTGGGCCATGTCCCTGGCGTCCTCGGGATTGGCGAGGTAGTGGACCGCGATCCCGTAGATCCGCCCCTGGTACTCGCGCACGAGGGCCTCCCAGGCGAGTTCATCGCCTTGCCTGCAGCGCTCCAAAATCAGGCCGAGGTCCATGGGTCCTTCCTGAGCCACCAGATACATTAACGTACAGCGTGCCTCCCAGGTTCGGTTGTCCAATCCAGTGGAAATAATATGGAGTGCCTCGGCGCTGCTTTCATTTGCGTCCTGCGACAGGGAATGCTCGGCGCCTCGGCGCCATGCCGAACTGCGAGGTGGCTACCCTGAGGCGCCACCATCAAGGTGGCGTCAATCCCCACACTCCACGAAGCGGCCTGCAGGTCGCTTCACGGCGGTAGCGTGCGCTGTGGCATAATCGCAGCATCGCTGACTGCGGCAGTTGAGCCGAAAAAGCGCGCGGGCCAGAAAGGGACTGACATGAGGTTTGGCATTGATTTTGGCACGACCAGGACGGTTGTCGCGTTAGTAGACCGCGGCAACTATCCAGTCGTCAGTTTCCAGTCGGAGAGCGGGGAAGTCCAACCATGGTACCCCTCGCTGGTGGCTGCGAGCGGCGACCACTTCCGCTTCGGGCTTGGCGCCGAGGCGTTGGTCGATGAGCCCGGGTGGGTCTTACTCCGCTCGCTGAAGCGGCTGCTCGCCCGTCAGACTGGGATTCAACTCGGGGATCGTCCGGTGGCGCCGCTCGACCTTCTCACGGGCTACCTGGACCGGTTGCGCTTCGATCTCTGCGAGCGCTCCAACCTGGAGATCGAGTCGGGAGAGCCGCTCGAGGTCATGGTGGCCGTCCCGGCCAATGCCAACAGCAACCAGCGCTTCCTCACGCTCGAAGGATTCCGGCGGGCGGGATTCCGCGTGCTCGGGATGCTCAACGAGCCGTCGGCCGCCGGGATCGAATACGCCCAGCGCTCGGCATCGAGGGAAGAGTCCAAATCGCGGGAGTACCTGCTCGTCTACGACCTGGGCGGCGGCACGTTTGACGCTTCGATCATCGGGCTGAAGAACCGCGACTACGACGTGGTCACCGACGAAGGGATCACGGAACTGGGCGGGGACGACTTCGACGAGTTGCTGCTGGAGATGGCCCTGGAGCACTCCCCGGGTCAGCTGAACATCGACTCTCAAACGCGGTTCCACCTGCTCGAGGAGTGCCGACGGCAGAAGGAGTCGCTCCATCCGAACACCCGTCGGATGGTCGTGGACCTCGGTCGTGTCCTCGAGGGTGCGGGCGAGGTTACGGTGCCGGCGGACGAATACTATCAGCGGTGCGCTCCGCTGGTCGAGCGGACCGTTTCGGCGGTCGAGTACGCGGTGCAGCGGGCCTCCGCGGAGGCGGATTTCGACTGGAACGCGGTGTCGGCGCTGTATCTCGTCGGCGGGTCGAGCGACCTGCCCGTGGTCGGCCGCATGCTCAGGGAGCGCTACGGCAGGCGCGTGCGCCGTTCCCCCTACCCGTACTCCGCCACGGCGATCGGCCTGGCCATAGCAGCCGACGCCCGGGGCGAACACCGGATCCGCGAGCGGTTCACCCGATTTTTCGGCGTCTGGCGCGAGGCGGAGTCGGGGCACCTGGTCGTGTTCGATCCGATTTTCATGAAGGGGACGCCCCTGCCCGCGGCCGGGGATGCCCTGGTGCAGCGCCGGCTTTACAGCCCGGCGCACAATATTGGCCACTTTCGCTACCTGGAGTGCAGCCGGATCACGCAGGACGGGCAACCGGATGGCGACATCACGCCGTGGAACGAGGTCTTTTTCGGCATGGATCCCGGACTGCGCGGCGCGACCACCCTCGAGAGCGTCGGGGTGCAGCGCACCGCCAACTTAGCCGGGCAACTGATACGCGAGGAGTACCGCTGCGACTCGCAGGGTATCATCGAGGTGAACATCGCCAACGAGACCTCCGGTTATGAACGGACGTTCCGGCTGGGTGACCCGTCGGGGATCACAACCGTGCAGGGGCCTGAGGCGGGCAAGGCCGGACGAAGAGCCCGAGCACAAAACCGGGACTGACATCGCGCCGGCGCGGAGGGATGATGGCGTACCAGTACATCTACACGATGAAGGGGCTGCGCAAGGTATATCCTCCCGGCCGGGAGGTGCTGAAGGGTATCTGGCTGTCGTTTCTCCCCGGTGCGAAAATCGGAGTCATCGGCCCGAATGGGTCGGGGAAGAGCACCCTGCTCCGGATCATGGCCGGCGAGATCGGCGAGTTTCAGGGTGAAGCCTGGGCGGCCGAGGGTGTGACGGTCGGTTTTCTCCCGCAGGAGCCGCGGCTGGATCCGGAGAAGGACGTCCTGGGCAACGTGGAGGAAGGATTGCGCCCGGTGCGCATGCTCCTGGACGAATTCGACCGGATCAACGAACGCTTCGCGGGCGAACTGTCGCCCGACGAGATGGACAAGCTGCTCGCGGAGCAGGCTCGCGTCCAGGACGCAATCGATGCCTGCAACGGCTGGGAGATTGACCGCATGCTCGAGGTCGCGATGGATGCCCTTCGGCTCCCCCCGTCGGAATCGGACGTGCGCACGCTGTCGGGTGGCGAGCGCAGGCGGGTGGCCCTCTGCCGGCTGTTGCTGCAGCGCCCCGACCTGCTGCTCCTGGACGAACCGACCAATCACCTCGACGCCGAGTCCGTGGAGTGGCTCGAACGGTTCCTGAAGGACTACGCCGGGACCGTCGTCGCCGTCACCCACGACCGCTATTTCCTGGACAACGCCGCCGGCTGGATCCTGGAGCTGGACCGCGGCGAGGGTATCCCGTGGGAAGGGAATTACTCGTCCTGGCTCGCTCAGAAGCAGGCACGGCTCGCGGCCGAGGAAAAACAGGAATCGGCCCGCCGTCGGACGCTGCAGCGGGAACTCGAGTGGGTCCGGATGACGCCGCGAGCGCGCCAGGCCAAAGGGAAAGCACGCCTTGCGGCCTACGAGAAGCTGCTGGCGGATGAGAGCGACCTCGACAAGCGGGTGGAAGCCGTGGAAATCCGGATACCATCGGGCCCGCGGCTGGGCGATCTGGTCGTCGAGTGCGCAAACCTGCGCAAGGGCTACGGCGATCGCCTGCTGATCGAAGACCTCTCGTTCTCGCTGCCGCGCGGCGGCATCGTCGGCGTGATCGGGCCCAACGGGGCCGGGAAAACCACCTTGTTCCGGATGATGGTCGGCCAGGAGGCGCCCGACGGCGGAACGCTGCGCCTCGGCGAGACGGTCAAGCTCGCCTACGTGGACCAAAGCCGCGACTCACTCCACGGAGACAAACAGGTCTGGGAGAGTATCGGGGACGGACGCGACATCATCTCGATGGGCGGCCGGGACGTCCCGGTGCGGTCCTATGCGGCGGCTTTCAACTTCAAGGGCCCCGACCAGCAGAAGCGCGTGAAGGAACTCTCCGGCGGGGAACGGAACCGCCTGCACCTGGCGCGGCTCCTGACCTCCGGGGGAAACCTCCTGCTGCTCGACGAGCCTACCAACGACCTCGATGTCGACACTCTGCGCGCTCTGGAGGAGGCCATACTCGCGTTCGCCGGCTGCGTCGTCGTCATCAGCCACGACCGGTGGTTCCTCGACCGGATCGCCACCCACATGCTGGCTTTCGAAGGGGACTCCAAGGTGGTGTGGTTCGAGGGCAATTACCACGACTACGAGGCGGACCGCAGGCGCAGGCTCGGGGCCGAGGCCGATCAGCCGCACCGGATCCGATACAAGAAACTCGCCCTGGGGGCGTGACCGCTCACTTTCAATGCCGAAGCCGCCTGCGCACGTCAGGCCAGAACTCCTTGAAGACATTCCACCCGGCATCGATCGCGATGGAGATGGCGCCGCTTTCGAGGCCGTTCCTGACGCTGCGCTCGCCTTCCGGGTACCAGGCGCGGGAGACCAGCGAGCCGGTAAACGTCCCGATCACCCGCGCCTCCGCAAACTTGTTGCCGCCGTCGTCTTTGCGGGTGATGAATGTCCACGCCAGGGCGTGCGCCGCCCTGGGCATGATCCCGGTGCGGGTCGAGGCAAAATAGCGCGGATCCTCGTTCAGCAGCGCGCCCAATCCCTGGGCCACCGATCGCTTGATAGCGTATTGACCGAATTTTGAGGCCACGCGCTTCCCATAGCCTTCCATCCCCTGGCCCCATTCCGGGTTGGTGTCCTGGGCCTGGTTGACCGCAGACCACGTCGCCACCCTCGCCGCCGCGACCGGACCGTAGGTGCTCTTGAGGTAGTAATGCCACTTCTCGCTTCCGGTGAGCGGGGTGTAACCGGACACCGGGCCGGCCGGAGGCGTCGCGGCAGTAGGGGCCCTTGGCAGGTTTTGCGGAGCGCCCGGCTGATCCTGGGTGGCCCACACCGCCGCGCCTGCCGTCAGGCTCCAGAGAATACAAACCAGAAAGTTACGGAGTGCCAGATAACCCATCTTATCCCCAAATTCGCACCGCAAAAAGAGCGCCACCACGGCGCCGATGAGGTAATTCTGCCATCTGAGGCCCACCCGTGCCAGATTCAGATTGGCCGGTCGCCCGTAATCTGAAACTTTTCGGCTTCCGGATAATCGAACGCAGTATCCCCCCACTGCAAAATGTGTCCGGCGGGGCCTGGCTCGCCGTCGGAACGGACGGAGTTCAGAATGCAAAGACTTTTCGTATTGCTGACTGGGGCGTTTCTCCTCTCGCCCCTGACGCTGGCAGCACAGGAGTTCTACCCCAAAGCGGAGGTTTTCGGGGGGTATTCTTTCCTGAGGACCAACATCACCGACAGGTATGCTCCGACCCTGGAGGGATTTTACCCGGCGCAGGACTACAACCTGCACGGGTGGGAGGGTTCCGTCGCCGGGAACCTGAACAGCTGGTTCGGCTTGAAAGCCGACTTCAGCGGCCACTACGACGTCAGCGAGGCGGTCCGCAACGGGAGGATCGTCGGCTCCAACGTGCACTCGTTTCTCTTCGGGCCGCAGTTCACGAGCCGCGCCAGCGAACACTTCCAGCCCTGGGTACACGCGCTGGTCGGGGCCGCCCGCGGTGCGTACGACTACGACTCCCCATTCCGGGACATCGTGAGCACCAAGTTCGCGATGGCGGTCGGTGGCGGGGTCGACGTCAGGCTGTCCAACTCGGTGGCGGTGCGGTTGGTGCAGGCTGATTACCTCATGACGCGCTTTGGCAGCAGCAGCGAGTTCGACATCAAGGACCGGCAGGACAATCTGCGTCTGGGCGCCGGCCTCGTGTTTCGCTGGTAATCTTGGAGTGCGGCGCCTCGGCGCCGCTTTCACTGGCGTCCTGTGGCCGGAATACCCGGCGTCGCGGCACCATGCCGAGCTGCGAGATGCGCGACTGGACAGGATTTTCAGCTCGGACCCACTTGGGCGGACGCGCATTCCGCAATGTCGCTGACGGCTTGCCGGACCCGGTCCAGGTGGGTCCTGAACGAGAGGACGCAGATCCTGATCACGAATATGCCGCGCACAGTGGTGCCGGTGAGATAAACGTTCTGCCGTGCGTTGACCCGCTCCAGCAGTTCCCGGTTGACTCGATTGAGTTCTTCCGGCGAGCGTCCGGGCGGGGCGAGGCGAAATGCGACGATGGACAATTGTGGTTCCGCAACGATCTCCAGATTCGGGATCCCACGCAGTTGCCCGGTAGCCCACAGGGTCAGGTCTATCTTCTCGTCGAGGTTGCGGGTGAACGGCCCGATACCGTGCATCTTGATCGGGAGCCACACCCGCAGGCCGCGGAAGGCACGCGACAGCTCCGGCGAGTAGTTGGAGAAATCGACCAAGTCTTCGTCCTGGACGGTGGGCGGGAGGTATTCGGCGTGAACCGAGTGGGCCTCCTTCAGCGCGGTCCCGTCGCGCACCAGGAGTGAACCGGTGCCGTAGGGAAGGAACAGGGCCTTGTGCGGGTCGAGGGTCACCGAGTCGGAGCGCTCCAGCCCGGTCATGGCGGCGCGGCCCCTTGCGGTGAGCATGAAGAACCCGCCGTAGGCCGCGTCCACGTGCAGCCAGAGATCCTTTTCCGCTGCCAGATCCGCGAGCGCGTTCAGGTCGTCGACCGCGCCGGTGTTGGTGGTGCCGGCGCTGGCGACGATCATGAACGGGGTCATGCCGCGTCTGCGATCGCCTTCGATGGCGTCGCAAAGGGCCTGCGCCGGCAGGCGGAATTGTGCGTCCGAGGTCACGCGGCGCACGTTTGTGGCCGGGAAACCGGCCAGCACCGCGGCTTTGAGCACCGAGTGGTGCACCTGGTCGGAAGCATACAGGGTGCCCGTGAGAAACATCTCGGGCAGTTTTCGCCGGCGTGCGGTGACGATGGCGGTGAAGTTCGCCAGCGATCCGCCGGTGGTGAGCAGTCCGCGGGCCGTTGCAGGGTAACCGACGATATCCGCACACCAGCGGAGGACGGTTGCCTCCAGCTGCGAGAGGGCCGGGGCGGCCAGCCAGACGCCGACATAGCGGTTCACGGCATCGGCTATCAGGTCCGCGACGGCTGTCTGAAAAAGACCGCCCCCCGGGATGTACGCGAGGTAACCCGGACTCGCCGTATTGAAGGTCTTCGGGATCAGGACTTCGAACAACCCGGCGAGTAATTCCTCCAGCGGCCGTCCCTGCTGGGGCAGCGGCTCGGCGACCGAACGCGCCACTCGGACGGCGTCGGCGAGGTCGACAGCGGGCTGCTCCGGGAGCGACTCGATAAAGGGGACGATGCGATCCATCGCGAGGCGAACCAGGCGGCGCATCTCGTCCCCGGACAGTTCAAGCTCCGAATCCACGGGTCTGCTCCTCGGAAGGAAAGCATTCTAGCTTGTTTCGAGGGATGCGCGAGGCTCAATTGCCCGGGGAAGAGGGTTGGGGCTCCGGGATGGTTTGCGGCGCGACCGGGTAAAGGAATTCTAGTCCCTGGCCCCCGAGCAGCGCGCAAGCCGCCAGGGGAGCGCCCTCAGACGAGATCCGGACGTAGCCGCACACCGGCTGTGTGAGTCCAGGGACGAGCTCCGGCAGGGTCCTGGAGACGCGAGCCAGCGGGCCCAGTGTGAGCCGGCCGGTCCCGGCCGGGGCGCCCGACGCGGAATACACCTCGACGGTCACTTCTGCCGTCGCCGACGTGGGGTTCTGCAGCGCGAGACCTGTGAAGTAGTGGCGGGCTTCCACGGCGCCCTGGAGGACCTGCGGGACAATGAGGTCCCGAGCCGGTGCGGTTTCGAGGGGCAGGGCTGCGCCGAAGACGCGGCCGGCGGGGTCCCCGCATCGAACCTCGCCAAGCATCCCGGGGCCGTCGGCCGTGATGGTTAGGGAGCCCGCCACTCCCGTCCGGGCCAAGGCCGCGTCGGGCAGGCCGAACAAAGCTTCTGCGCGCGCGCGCAATACCGCCCTCGCAGGTAGCACGGTGACGGTGCTGCCCGCCGCTGCGCCGATCAGGCTGCCGTCGTCGCCGCGGAGCTGCAATCGGAGCAGGCGGTCGACTTCGGCGGTGTTGATCAGGGTCAGCTCGCTGACGAAGCGTGTCGTGCCGAACAGCCCCGATGCGAACTGAGGAGCGTGCAGCCTGGTTGCAGCCGGGGCAGGCCGACCCGCCAATCGTTCCATGACCGAGCCGTTGTCGACCGACTGGTAGCCGAAAACACCGGCGGTGGCGTGGAGACGGATGTAACCTGCCGCCGCACCGGACGGGAAATCGGGGAAGAGGCTGTGCACGCTCTCGGAGAGCCGGCCCCGCGCCGGCAGCGCACGGTGGGCCACCGCCCTGCACTCGCCCGCCGCGTCGTGGAGGCGGAATTCCAGCTCGACGCTGTCGCCAGCCGGGTTGACGACGTCGATCGTGTTCACGAACGATGGGTCATCCCCCGGGCTGACGGGGCGGGCGGTAAAGTAGAGGTCCGGCGAGATCGAGTCGGACGCCGTCGAGCCGCCGATCAGGTCTCTGTCGAGATCTCCTTCGACAAAGTCGGCCGCCACGGTGCTGCTCGTCGATTGAGCCCGCATCCAGCCCTTCCGCGGGCCGTCGGCGCCCAGTCCGTGAAGTTGTGAGACCGGAAGTGTCACCTGGGAATGCGGGGCCAGTGTGACCATCAGCGGGTTCCTGACCGTGCCACTTTCCGCGATGGTGGCGCCGTCGTCGGAGAGAGCGGAGAAGAGGAGGTCTGCCGGTTGCACGCCCCAGTTGACGAGTGCCACGCCGGTATAGCGGGACTGGTCCTCCCTGAATCTCGGGAAGTACAGGGTGCGCGCTGTCGTTTCGGGAGTCGCGGCAAGATCCGTTACCACCCAGGCGCGTCCCTCGGTCTGCTCTCGCACGAAGGCGACCCACTCGTTCCGTATTTTCTGAACCTTGGCGATCTGCTCCGGCACGGCCGGCCGTCCTTGCCTGACAAGCAGGACGAACGCCTGGCGCAGGACTTTCGGGGACCGCACGGCGGAAGGGACCCGGCGACCCGTGGCGGTTATGACCTGCCCGATGGTCAACTCTTTCCGGGTGCCGCCGAAGCTGATCCCCGTGGCGGGTGCGCTCCCGGGCGACCGGTTGGCGGTCGGGTCTTCCACGAGGAACGTTGCAGGCACCTCTTCCGGAGAGACGAGCCCCATGAAGTACTGGTCCAGGCGGCTGTAGGTCCGGGTCGCCGACCTCGTGATGAAGCGCTCTTTGCCGCTCCCCGCCCCGCGGTCCTCGATGTCGTTTCCCCCCATCACCGAGGCGTCCGAATCGAGGAAGAAACTCCAGTGCGCCGCTTGCCGGCCGAGCATGGCGCCGGAGTCGACGTCGCCGTCCCTGAAGCCGGCGAAGGCGAGCCAGCGGTGCCCCACCTCGTGCGCCATAATCGTGATGGTGCTGTTGGTGCCCAGGAAAACCAGACGGGGGTCGGACGGGTATCGGCCCGGGCCGTCCAGGCTGCCCATCATCACGAAACTGCGCAGGCGTCCATCGCTGCCAAACAGGGGCGTGTTGTCCGTCTTGCTCAACCCTATCCCTTCGACCTCGTTCTTTACGTTGATCTCATAGGCGTAGCCGTTGTCCAGGTTGTGGTCGAACCCGAGGAAGACGATCACGTGATCGAAGTCGTCGCGGTGGGTATTGAGGAAGAGCCGCGCGAGCGCAGACTCCGAGATGCCCGGGCGGGACGCAAACACCTCGACGATGCTTCCGGTCAGGAAACCGGATTCCGGCAGGTCCCGGTAATCGACTGCGCTCACGGTTTCGTCGCGCAGCGCCGGCGAGAGTCCAACGACGGCATCGACGACCCCGACCTGCTCCCCGTATACAAACTCGATATCCCCGTTCTTGAACAACCTGATGCTGAAACTGTTGGTCTTCGAGGATCCGGGTGCGGCGACGCCATCCCACGCTACCTGGAGGGCGTCTTCGAAAGAGCGGATGCGAATCGATCCGGCTGCGGAAGGGTCCAGATCGGTGAAGAGCGCCGCGATCCTGGGGGGCTGTGCAAGGAAGCGGCCGAGATCCCTGGCCTCCGCCCCCTCGTCTGCTCCCGTGAGCGTGATGTTCCCATCCGAGTTCACGAAAACGGCGTCGTACTCGATGCCGTAAAAAGGGAAACGCCAGTCCAGGTGCACTTCGAGCGAATCGTCATCCGACAGCAGGACCTCGTCTGCCCCGGAGGCATCGAAGACCGCCCTGGATGAAGTGACGCGGTATCCCCTGGCTCCGGCTGGTGAAAACCGGAACGCGCGCCCCGCGAGGTCGAAAACGTTGGTCGGTGCAAGCACGGTCCCGTCGTCTTCAACGACGGCGACATCGCCGATGTCCGCGGAGCCCCCCGTGCCCTCCAGCGCGGTCGTGTGTGCCGGTTGCACGCCGTGCCGGCGGCGGGCGGCGTCGTAGCGGGCGCGGGCCATGACGTCACGCTCGCGCTCGACGCTCGTACCGCAGACAAAGACTGCCCGGCCATTCGCCGTTCCGGGGCCCCGGTCCTCGGCGCTAATCCCGAGGACCGGTAGCAAGGCGGCGAGGAGGCAGACAAGTCCGAGATACGATTGAGCCGGCCGAAGGACACGATTTTCCACAATGAACTTATCGGGTGTCCGGCCGGCTCCGTTAGACTCTTGGAGCCGGCTTTGAAGAAGAGGGACTCGACGCGGAAAAATCGACAAAAGCGTCCCACGCGGCCGGCTCCGTGTGTCATCCTTCACTTTCGGTGCATCGAGGAAAGGAGTGGGAGGTCATTGGGAAACACGTGTCCACGTTCGAGCGCGATTCGCCCGGCGGCAATGGCAGCGTCGTTGGCGATTCTGATTTTTGTGGCGGCTGCATCCATTGCCGGGGTGGACGGTGCCGGGGTGCCGGCCGCGGAGCGGTTTGAGCGGGTCGGCCCCTTCGGCGGGGATGTGCGTTCACTGCTGATCAGCGACGCCGACTCGGCCCGCGTTTACCTCGGGACCAGCGACGGCCAGATCTACCGGTCGGACGACGGCGGGGAATCGTGGAAGCGGATTCACCCGGGGATCGGACGTCGGCAGTTCGTCGTCGACACCCTCGTGCAACACCCCGGCGACCCCTCCCGGATTTATGCCGGGGCGTGGGATCTGCGTTCCAGGGGGGGCGGGTTGTTCGAGTCGCGGGACGCAGGCGCATCCTGGTCGGCGGTGCAGTTGGCGGAAGGCGCCGCGGCCGTCAGGGACTTCGCGATCTGCAGACACAAGCCGGACTATATGGTTGCCGGCACCCTGGGCGGCGCCTACGTCTCGAGCGACGGCGGAAAGCACTGGTCGAGGACCGGGGGCGATTTCCGGGACATCGAATCGGTGGCGATCAATCCGTCCAATCCCCGAATCCTGTTTGTCGGGACCTGGCGCCTCGGATACCGTTCGACGGATTTCGGCCGGACATGGGTCGGCGTGCACCAAGGCATGATGTTCGACTCCGACGTGTTCTCGATCGCGATCGACCCGCGCAGGCCCCAGGTGATGTATGCCGGTGCGTGCAGCGGGATCTACCGGTCCGCAAACGGGGCATCGTCGTGGTCCAGGTTGCGGATCGTGCCGGCGCGCTTCACCGTTCGGACCCGCGTCGTGGCAGTAGACCCGTCCGACCCGCAGCGCGTTTACGGAGGGACGACGGAGGGGCTGTTCGTCAGCCGGGACGACGGGCGTACCTGGACGCGGATGACACGTCCCGACGTCATCGTGAACGCCGTCCAGGTCGACCCCCGCAACAACAGCAGGATCCTCCTGGGCACCGAGAACGAGGGGGTGCTGGCGAGTGACGATGCGGGCCGAACCTGGCGTGCGGCGAACAGCGGGTTCGTCCATCGACAGGTGAGCCGGATCGTCGCCGAAGCCCGGTCCGATCGGGTGTTTGCGGGCCTGACAGACGGCGGCGGGGGAGTGTACCAGCTGGATAGAGGCGGTAGGAAATGGGATCGCCCGGCGCCCGGGATGCTTCCCGCGGGCGATCTGCGGGCCTACCTGCCGCTGCCGGATGGGAGGCGCTGTCTCGCGGGCACGTCGCGCGGTCTCTACCTCCAGGCGGGACCGGGTGCGGCGTGGACGCGGCTCCCGGGAGTGGTGGAACGCCTGGCCATCAGCGACCTCGCGCTGGATGCGGCGAGTGGCCTGGTGTTTGCGGGCACCAACCGCGGGGTGGTCCGGGCGCCCCTGTCGAGCCTGAAATTCGAGGTGCCCCCGCAAAGCCGCTTCGCCCCCCAGGTTGCGTCGGTGATCGTCGCCGGGACGTCGCCACGCCGGGTGTATGCGGCGACCACAGCGGGTGTGCTCCGCTCTAGCGACGGCGGCGCCAGCTGGCTGTCGTGCTCCCGCGGCCTGCCGGACAGGGCTACGATCGAGGCGCTGGCCGTGTCGCCTGTGGACGAGCGATTTCTTCTGGCCGGGACCGCGGCGGGCCTTTTCGAGTCGCGCGACGGCGGCGACACCTGGACGAAGTCAGTTGACGGCCGGCTCGGCGTCGATGTCCCTTCCGTCATTTTTCTCGATGCGGCGGGAAAGGGGATTTTGGCTGCCGACAACACGTTCGGCGGGGTTTTCCTCTCGGCGGATGCGGGCAACAGCTGGAGCCGGATCGAGGCCGACGAGTTCAGTTCGCCCGTGCGCTACCTTGCGCTCGATCCGGTCGACCCCAGCCGTGTCTACCTGGGCACAAACTCCGACGGTGTCTACCGCCTGCGCCTCGACGGGATTTTCCCATGGACAGACTCTCACTGAGGGCGCGTCGGTGTTCATCCGCCTCGGGAGCCAAGACAATCCGGACGCCGATTTCCGCGATTGAACGAATTCGCCTGCGGTCTGGCCGGAGGCCCCGGGAGGTTAATCCCGGGGGTTCCGTCACCCCCAGATCTGCTATGATCAGTCGGGGTTAGAGCCATATGAGACCGCCTCTCCGAGTTCTCTGGATCGCGCTCCTGACCGCCGCCGTGTGCTCCGGCCAGCAGCGGCCGCGAGTGCCGCGTCCCTCCGCGTCCCGCAGCGGGCCCGCCTACATGCAGAGGCTGAAGTCCTTCGACGAGACACAATTCGTCACCAAGGCCGTGCTGCGCAACGGCCTCAACGTCGTCGTGAACGAGTTCCGGAGTACGCCGGTGGTGACGATCTCTACGTACGCGCCAGCGGGTATGGTTGACGAACCCGAGAACGCCCCCGGGATCTCGCGGCTCTTCGCCGACCTGATGCGCCGCGGTACGGCAGAACGCCCCCGGGGCGATGTGGGCCGCGAGGTTGCCGCCCTCGGCGGCGAAATCGATGCGGAGGCCGGGTACGACTACACGCGATTCGAGATCACCGTCCCCGCGATGCAGTGGAAGAAGGCCCTGGAGATCGCCGCCGACGCGTACCTCAACCCGAAACTCGAGCCGGGAGAGGCGGGGCGGGCGGCAGAACGGATCGCGCTGGAACGGGCGCGCTCTCTGGATCGTCCTGCCGACATGCTCTGCGAGTCGCTGCTCGAACTGGGCCTCGCCTCGCAGACCGGCCGGTTGCCGTTTGAGGTGGACGTCCAGGCGCTGTCGCGCTTGACGTCCGAGTCGCTGGCGGAACACTACAAGTCCCTGTGCTCCCTCTCGCGCACGCTCCTGGTGGTCAGCGGCGACGTGAATGCGCCCGACGTCCTCACCGACGTCGTGAAACTCTACGACCGGCCCTCGGCGGCAGCCGTAAAACCGGAGGTGTCTTCCGCCGTGCATCCGACGACCGGGTTCCGTTACCGCGAACTGCGCGGCGACGTCGGGGTGGCGCAGCTGCTTCTGGGTTTCCACGGTCCGGCGGCCGGGGCGACGGATTACGCGGCTGCGGAAGTGTTGCGGGCCATGCTCGGCGCGGGCGACGGCTCGATCCTGGCGCAGCGGCTGGGAGAAGGGAAGAAGATCGTCAACAGCGTCGAATCCCGTCTGATCGCCGCTGAGAAGTGGGGCTACCTGACCCTCAGGCTGGAGCTGGATCCGGCCAACATCGACAAGTGCGAGCTTGCGGCGGCGACGGAGCTGGAGATCCTCCGCCGCTCGGACCCGGACGACGACGAGGTGCGGCGAGCCGTGGCTCAGTGCGAAAGGGAGTTCTGGGCCGAGCAGGAAACCACCGCCGGGCGGGCGCACCTGCTTGCTCGATTCGAAGCGCTCGGCAGCTGGAAGAAATCGGACCTCTACGTCGCGCAGCTGCGGCAGGTGAAACCCGCCGATGTCCGCAGGGCCGCGTCCAAATACCTGGACTACACGGATTGCGTTGCTGGTCGAACTCCTGCCGTTCACCGCCGAAGCGCGCGGGCTCCAGGGTGAGACGGTGCTGAAAAGCCTGCTGCAGCTCGTGGAGGCCTCTGTGCGTCAGGAGCTGGATGCGCGCGAAAGGGAGACCAAGCCAGCGCTCGAGCTCCCGCGCGCCCCCGCGTTCAAGTTCAGCGAGGTGCGGACGAATTTTCAGACGGCGTCCATATTACGCGGCCCGGAACTGTTCATCCGTGAAGACCACACGCTGCCGCTGATCCACCTGGGATTCTTCTATCCGGGGGGCAAGTTGAGCGAGACGCGGGAAAACAGCGGGATAACCGCCCTGATGCTCCAGTCGATGCTGGGGGCGACGGGCGATAAGACCGCAAGGCAAGTCTGGCGGCAGCTGGAGATCTACGGCGGCCGGGTGTATCCCGTGGTGGCGGATGACTGCTTCGGCTTTTTCTTCTCCGTGCTCGCGCAGAACATCGATCCGGCGCTCAACCTGCTCGGTCAAATGGTCACCGCGCCGAAGTTCGAAGACGAGCACATCGCGCGCCGGCAGGAGCTTCAGCTGTGGCGCATCCGCGCGGCGCGAGGCGACGGCGGCCGCCACGCGACGGAGCTCTTCAACGACGCGATGTTTGTGGGCCACCCTTACGCCTTGCGCCCCGACGGCACCGAGGCGAGCGTCAAGGCGCTTTCACCCGAAGCGGTCCGGCAGTGGTACAAGAACACCGTCGAGCACCGTAAGCCGGTCGTGGTTGTGATCGGAGACACGCAGGGGACGACCCTGGCCGCCTATTTCGTCCGCAACTTCAGCGGTTCGCGCTTCCAGGACACCGTGTTGCCGGCCGAGTATGCCAAGACCCCGGAAAACAAGGGGATGGCGGACGAAAAAGGCAGCAGGCGCCTGAGCGTGGTGAAGCTCGGGTTCGCCGCGCCCCCGCAAGGGGACGAAGAGGGACCCGTCGTGGACATGCTCTGCGATCTGCTCGGGGGGACGGGCGGGCGGCTGCACGAGCAATTGGAGGAGGCAGAAGCGCTCGCCACGGGAGTCGCCGTCGATTACGAGCCGCGGCTCCGCTCGGGCAGCGTCGTGGCCACGGCGTATACAGCTCCGCAGAACGAAGAAAAGGTCCTCAAGATCCTGGAGGACGAACTGCGCCGGGTGATCGATGCACCGCTGCTTTACAGGGATTACCGTACCTCGATGAATGCCGCCATCGGCAGAATCCAGATCTCACATCAACGGCGCTTCGTGCGCATCCGGGACGTGGTCGCCAACGTCCTGGCGGGCAAGGGGCTGCAAGGCGCGCTGGAATACACCACCCGCATCCAGGATGCCGGGCAGGACGACCTCCCCGATGTCGCCCGGCGATTTTTCGACACACGGAAGTCCGTCACGGTCAGGCTGCGCGGACGCCCGGAGTGAAGCGCGACAGGCGCGGCAGCTGAAGCGCCCGCATTGATCCGGGCGCCCCGAAATGCTTGCGCAATTCCGGCGCACCGGGCTTAGACTTCCTGATGTAAGTGGCGGAGACGTCTTGGCTGAGTTCCAAGGGAGGGGCGTGTGCGCAGGTTCGTGCCCAGAACGCGGATGGCGATTTTCACCACCATCGTCGTCGCCCTCTGGGTCGTGAAAACTCTGGTGTTGAGCGCGGACGCCCGGCGCGCCCTGAGCCCCGGGCAGCAGGTTTCGTTCAACCTCCTGACCCTCCTGCTCGTCATTCCTGCGGTTTACTACGCCGGCAAGCTGTTTGGCTTCCTCCGCCGCAGGCTGCTGTGGAAGTTGAGGCGACGACTTATCCTCGCCCACGTCTTTATCGGAGCCATACCGGTCCTGCTGATCGTCGTCATCGTATGGGTCGCCGCCCTTCTCTTTTTCTACCAGTTCAGCTATTACCTCATCTCCAACCAGATCGGCATTCACACGGCCCAAGTCCACGCCTTCAACCTATCGCTCAGGGCGGCGCTCCAACAGTCCGCTGCTCCCGCCCCCTCGGTGTCCGCCCTCAAGGGACTGCTCGAGCGGGATGCGCACTATCTGTTGGGCGAATACCCTTCCGCCCGCGTCGTGTTGCACGCCGAGGACGGCAGCGGGGGAGTCGTCGTCTACGGCAACCGGAACGTCAACGCCGCCCTCATCCGGAAGTACCAGGTGCCCCGGTGGGCCGCCGGGCGCGAATTCAGCGGGCTCGTGCTGGAGGATTCGGAGCCGGACCTGTACCTGCCCGCGGGTACGGGGCGGGACGCCGGGCGCCGCAACCGCCTCTATCTCCGCAGCCTCGTCTTCGGAGACCTCCGCCCGGAGTTGCCGTTCAGCGTGGAGGTGTCGGTCCCCTTCGACGGTTACCTGCTCGATCGCCTGAAGGCGGCGCTGGGACAGGACCTGCTCCTGGCGGACCACGTGGAGGTCTCCGGACTGAGCGTGATGCTTCAGACGACCGACATCCTCCAGAAAAACGTGGTCACTGCCACCTACGACAACGAAAACCCCGCGCAGTCACTCGGTCGCTCGGTGTGGTCCATCCTCTTGTACCCGATCTCCTGGAACTCCGGGACCGAGCGCGTGTCCGGCGATTCCCAGGTCCTGTTCATCGAGCTGTCGACCTCCAAGCTCATCCAGAACGTCTTTCGCTCGGAAAGCAACGTCTCAACGACGATCCTGGGCGTCCTGCGGATAGTCGTCGGCTTTTTCCTGGTCGTGGAACTCATCTCGCTTGTGATCGGCATCGCGCTGACCAAATCGATCACGAGCGCGGTCTACAACCTCTACCGGGGCACGGAGTTCGTGAAACGCGGGGATTTCAGCCACCGCATCGTCGTGAGATCGAACGACCAGCTCGGCGCCCTGGCCTCGTCCTTCAACCAGATGACCGAATACGTTCAGGCGTTGGTCAAGGAACGCGTCCAGAAGGAACGGCTCGAACGCGAGCTCGAGATCGCCAAGGAGGTGCAGGAACAGCTGTTTCCCCGCGAGGCGCCGCAAATGCCGCAAATGGAACTCACCGGCCTTTGCCTCCCCGCCCGCGTCGTCAGCGGCGACTACTACGATTTCCTCCGGTTCAACGCCGACCACATGGGCCTGGCGCTCGGCGACATCTGCGGGAAAGGGATCTCGGCCGCACTCCTGATGGCCAACCTGCAGGCAGCCCTGCGCAGCAACGTGATCCAGTTCTTCAAGGAAACCCCGAGAACCCCCTCGCCAATCCCGCAGGTGCAGTGGCCGAGGTCGTCAAGACACTCAACGACCAGATCTGCAGCTACACCTCAGCCAACAAATACGCTTCCTTCTTCTTCGCTGTCTACGACGACGCCCACACGACCTTCACCTACTGCAACGCCGGGCACAACCCGCCGCTCTATTTCAACCACAACGATTGCCAGCGCCTGAGTACCGGAGGGACCGTCGTCGGCATCTTCCCGGATGCGGAATATGAGCAGGAGTCGGTACAGTTCCACCCGGGCGATCTCTTCCTGGCTTACACCGACGGGATCGTGGAGTGCGTCAACGAATACGGCGAAGAGTTCGGCGAGGACCGCCTGGTCCGACTCGTTCAGCACAATCGCGACAGGTCCGCGGAAGACATACAGAAGCTCGTCGTCGACGAGGTGCTCAACTGGGCCTACGAAGAGGAGCGCGACGACGACATGACCCTGATCGTGGCCAAGATGCGCACGAACACAAGCGGAACGCCGGGATCCGTCTCCGAGACATTCCGTGAAGAGCGCCCGGTTGTCGAACCGAAGGGCCCCCCGAATAGTCAATCCTCGTGATGTCACCCATGCGATTCAGACAGTGCGCAGGCGACTCAAAATCCCTCGGACGCGGACGAACGCCGGCAAAGCTCGACGGGGCGTCCTGGATGCCGCACGGCGGCCGGAGCAAAGCGCCGGTTGGTTCTCCGGGGTGGGCTTGCGGCAAGCGCACTGGAGCTCGGAGCGCGGGTCCGGCCTGGCACGAGAGCGTTTGCCGCCAGCCCACCCCGGAGAACCACATCCAGAGCGCCCCGTCGAGCTTTGCACACGGATCAAAGCAAACTTGGTGTTCGCGCAAGAATACATTTTGGCGCGAGCCCTAAGCTACAACGTAAATCCGCGAGAATCCGCGTTCCAGGAAGTTTGCAGGATCCCCAGCGTCTGAATCGCAGATGTCACCCCGATTGTCTTGACGAAGTGTGAGGTTGCGGCATAATCTGAATTAACTGAATATGCCGAAACGTTCCTTTTTCACGACGTTCGAAATCAGCCAGATCTGCGAGGTGAATCCCACCACCGTGCAGAACTGGGTCAAGGAGAAGAAACTCAAGGCGTATTCGACCCCGGGAGGGCATCGCAGGATCCGGCGCGAAGATCTGGCGGAGTTCATGCGCGAGTTCGGTTTGCCCGTCCCGAAAGATCTTCAGCTGCCCAAGCGTCTTGTCATGATTGTAGATGACGAGAGCGATGTGCTCGACATGCTCAAGTCCGTGATGCAGTCCTCCGGCGAGGAACTCGAGGTGGTGACGGCTCGGGGCGGGGTCGAGGCGCTGCTGCTGATCGGGGCGCGCCAGCCCGATCTGCTCGTGCTGGACATCATGATGCCTGGCATGAACGGATTCGAAGTCTGCCGCAAGCTCAAGTCCAACCCGGCCACCGCACAGATCAAGATCGTGGCGATCACCGGCGACCACAGTTCCGGCATCCGCGAGCGCATCCTCCAGGCGGGAGCCGACCTGTTCTTCACCAAGCCATTGGACATCGTGCAGTTCCGGGACCAGTGCGCCACGCTGATGAAATCCTGAGGAGATGACTCGTGTCCACCCTCGACCGCCCGGAGACGTGGCCTGCCGTCGACCCGCAATCCATGCGAGGTCTGATCGAGTCCTTTCCCGAACAGTTCCGGTCAGCGGTTCGGTCTGCAGCGGAGTTGACGGCCAAGGCTCCCGGGCGCATCGACAATATCGTAGTGTGTGGCCTGGGAGGCTCCGCCATCGGGGGCGACGTCGTGCGCTCTGCCGTGGGCGGATCGATGAAGATCCCGTTGCTGGTAAGCCGGGACTACACCTTGCCTTCTTTCGTCGGCGGTACGAGCCTGGTGTTCGCCTGCAGTTACTCGGGCAACACTGAGGAGACGCTCGCCGCGTACGCGGAAGCGTGCCGGCGCGGTGCCTCGATTTTCTGCATCACTTCGGGAGGGCGTCTGGCCGGGTTGGCCCGGACGGACGGACACCCGGTCGTCGCGCTGCCGCCCGGCCTGCCGCCGCGGGCCGCCCTGGGATACTCCTCGGTGCTTCTCCTGGGAGTCCTGCGCGCCCTGGCGCTGGTTCCCGACCAGACCGCCGATCTGGAAGAGACGACCTTGTTGCTCGATTCCATGTCGAAGCGGTACAGGGTCGTGGTTCCGGAAACGGCGAATCGCGCGAAGTCGATCGCCCTGACCCTTCATGGCAGAATCGTGGCAGTCTACGGTTCCAGCGGCACCCTGGAAGCGGCAGCCGCGCGTTGGCGCGGTCAAATCGAAGAGAACGCAAAGAACCTGGCGTTTCACCACCTTCTTCCCGAGATGAACCACAACGAGCTGGTGGGCTGGAGTCTTCCGGAGGACGCGCTGTCTCGCCTCGGCGTTGTCTTTCTCCGCGACCGCGGCGAGCACCCGCAGGTGAGAAGGCGCTTCGAAGCGACGATCGAAGCCATCGTCCCCAGGGCCGGGATCGTTCATGAAGTGTGGAGCGAGGGAGAGTCGCCGCTGGCGAGGATCTTCTCGGTGATTTATCTCGGGGACTTTGTCAGCCTGTATCTGGCCTCTCTCAACCTGGTCGACCCGACACCCGTCGAGGCCATCGAGTCGCTCAAACGGAAGCTCGCCGAAACCCCGACGGCGGCAGGTTGACGTCCACCGTTTCCCCTTGGTTGCTGCAACTGTTTGAGTATTTGACAGTTCCGCTGTTCATTTGACAGAATAGGTCACCGGGTTCCCGCCACCCTGTTGGGTGGTTCACACCAGGCTGGTTTGGGTCGGCATGACCTGTCAGGCGGTGGCCGGCAGCTCGACGGGGAAGAGGACGCAGATTTGGGCTGGATGCCGGGCCGGCGGGGGTGCCTGCGGTTATGGAGTTTGCCAAGCTTCACGGATTGGGAAACGATTTTCTGGTGATTCGCGTCGGCGATGCCGGCGACGTCCGCCGCACGCTGACCTCTCTGGCCACGGCGATCTGCCACCGCCACCTCGGGGTGGGCGCGGATGGCGTGGTCTACTACCAGCGCACGATTGGAGACGATGACGCGGACGTTTCGGCCCTCATTTTCAACGCCGACGGGAGCCGGGCGGAAATGTCGGGTAATGGCCTGCGCTGCCTCGCTGCCTTCCTGTGCGTCTCCGGCCAGCATCGGGCGGCCAGCGTGAGGGTGCGCACGGTTGCGGGCGTCAAGACGCTCACCCTGAGGCAACGGGAAGGGAAGATCTTCACTTTCGAGACCTCCATGGGGCGGCCCATAACCGAACCGGAACGCATCCCTCTCCGCCCGGGACCCTCCTCCGGCCCGGCGATTGACTGGCCGCTGACCGTCGGATCGGAGTCCGTCCAGATCACGGCGAGTTCAATGGGAAACCCCCACTGCTCCACGTTCTGGCCGGACGTAGCCCAGGCCCCGGTCGACACCCTCGGCCCGTTGCTCGAGAGGCACGCCGCCTTCCCGAACCGGACCAATGTCGAGTTCATCCAGGTCCTGGACCGGCACCGGCTGCGGTTGCGGTTCTGGGAACGCGGGGTGGGGCGGACGCTCTGCTCCGGCACCGGCAGTTCGGCTGCGGTCGTGGCAGCGACGCTCCGGAAGGAGGTGGAGAGCCCCGTCACGGTCGAGACCGAGCTCGGATCGCTGCTGGTGCGGTGGGACGCGTCCGGCGAGCTGTATCTCACAGGCCCGGCCGAACTCATCTGCACCGGTGTGTATGCCGAGGGTGAAGCCGCGGAAGAGCCGGCATGAAGAGTTCAGGCGCATTGCTGGAGTTTTTCGAAGGGGGTATGGACGGCTCACTGGAGCTGCTCAGGAATCTCGTAGAACTCGAGTCGGGCTCGCTGGAGAAACCTTCCCTCGACCGATTGGCCGGCTTTCTCGCAGGGGAATTCGAGTCGCGCGGCGCCTGGGTCTCGCTGATCCCGGTTGCAGGCCGGGGCAACATCGTGAAGGCCGAATGGAGGAGCAGGGAGGCCGTCAAGCCCGTTCTCGTCCTCGGCCACATGGACACGGTCTGGCCGGCTGGCACGATCCTGAAGCGGCCTTTCCGGATAGCGGGCGGGCGGGCGTACGGACCCGGCGTGTTCGACATGAAGTGCGGGCTGCTGATCAGTCTGCTGGCCTGCGAGGCCTTCAGGCAGGGCAAGATCGATCCCGGCGGGAATGTGGTGTTCCTTTTCACTTCCGACGAAGAGATCGGAAGCGAGTCCGGGGTTGCCTGCCTTCGGGACACGGCCGCCGGTTGCCGAGCCGTCCTGTGCCTCGAGCCGCCGCTCCCGGGCGGTGCGGCAAAGACCTTTCGCAAGGGAGTCGGGGAAGTCAGTATCACGGTCCAGGGCGTCCCGGCGCACGCCGGCCTGGACCACGAGAAAGGCGCGAACGCGATCGTGGAGCTTGCCAATCAGCTTCTGCGCCTCCAGGCGCTGACTGATTACGATCGAGGGCTCACCATCAGCGTCGGGAAAGTCAGGGGCGGCTCCGCGACGAACGTCGTGCCGGCCGAGGCGGAAGCGGAGATCGATTTCCGCGTCGCTTCGTTGTCCGACGCCGAGTGGGTCGGGGACAGCTGGAGTCGCTGCAACTATTCGATTCGCGGTGCACGATCCGGGTCCGGGGGGGACTCAGCCGCCCCCCGCTGGAGCGCACGCCGGCCGTGGTGGAGCTGTATCGAACGGCGCGCGGCGTCGCGGCGGAGTTCGGGATGAGCCTCGGCGAAGGTCCCAGTGGCGGGGGAAGCGACGGGTCGTTCACTGCCGCGATGGGCATTCCCACGCTGGACGGCCTCGGGGTCGACGGCGACGGCGCCCATGCCGAAAATGAGCACGTCATCGTCGCCGACATACCGCGCAGGGCGGCGTTGATTTCCCGTCTGGTACAATCGTTGGTGAACGATGTCACTGAATTGGGTGCAATCGCGCCAACCGCCTGAGCTGACAAAGCAATGAGGATCGACCTGAAGAACCGATTTGCCCTCGTGTGGCTGCTGTTGCTGACGTACGCCTTTCCCGGGACGGCCGCCGAGCAGGGCACGAAAACCTTCGCGTTTGTCGGGCCGCAATATCTCATGACGGCAGAGCTCGCGACCCCGCGCAGTTTCATCGTCAATTTCATCAACCTGTCCGATTTCGTCGTGGTCATCCAGTGCAGTGAGTTCATTTATCGGGGTGCCTCGGGGCGATACTACATCGGGCAGGTTTTCGAGGACGAGTACAAGGACAATCGCGGCGAGACGATGAAGTACAGGGCGTCTGTCCTCCTCAAGGGGCACTCGGTGGCGGGGCTGACCCTTTTCGGCGCCTTTCGCGAAGTCGACCAGATCGAAGAACTGAGCATCCGGATCGGCTCCAAGCGGTTTTATCTTCAGCCGTTGGAAAAAGCGGATTTCGAACAACTCGCCGCCAAGGTCGAGTCGCTCGATCTGAAAAACCAGAGCAGCCGCGAGGCTCTGCAGGAGGCGAACATCGAGGCGACGGGACGGTCAAGTCGACCGATGGCACCTCTGAATGGGACAGGGACTGGCAGAACCTCCTGACGCCCGAGGGAGTCAACCCCCCCAAAATCATCCAACGGACGGAGGTCGAGCCGACCGAGGATGCCCAGAAAAGCCGCACCTACGGCAAGGTGCGGCTGGCCGCGACCATAAACAAAAACGGCGGCATTCAGGACCTGAAGGTGGACAAGGGTTTGGGCAAAGGCCTGGACGAGCGCGCCATGGAAGCCGTCAAGAACAGCTGGCAGTTTCTGCCCGCGACGCGGAACGGAGAAGTGCTCGAAAGCGCCATCCGGTTCGACGTCGATTTTCCGCCGCCCGCCGAGAAGAAATAGGGGCCAGTCGGCAGCGGAAGCGCTAACAGCCGGCCGGTTTTGCGAAAAAGAGCGGAGATCGAACCGAGCAGGGCGGGGATGGTGTGTTCGCCGGGCACGATCTCAACGTGTTTCCCGAGCGCAGCGGCGGTCGCCGCGGTGACCGGTCCGATGGAGCCGCAAGGGTTCATGCAGGATGTGACGTCCCGCCGCTCCCCGACAATGCTGACGAAGTTCGAAACGGTCGACGAGCTGGTGAAGACCAGGAGGTCCGGGGCACCGTGCAGGACGAGATCGATGGTCGCCGGCGCCACCGTTCCCGGGACACCGTCTCGTAAATCGCGACGACGTCGATGCGCGCGCCGGCAGTCTCGAGCGCCTCGGGATGACGTCCCGGGCGCTGCTGGCGCGCGGGAAGAGCACGCGGGGCCCGGGGGTTGCGTGGCAGCAACGATGCCAGCGCATCCGCGGCGCCCTCTCCCGACGTAGCGTTCGGGGACAAGGTCAATCCGGAAGCCGGCTTCCGCGCTCGGGCCGCCGTCGCCGGCCCGACGGCGCATAGGTTCAGGGTGGCGGGCAACGCGCGCGCTCCCCCGGCGTGACAGCGCCTCGGCGAAGCGATCCACCGCGTGCGCGCTGGTGAACACAAGCCAGCGGTACTCGTCCAGGCGGTCCAGCGCCGCATCGATGGCGCTCCGGTCTTCGCGAGTGCGCGCACCTCGATCGATTCGAAGGGGACGACGCGTGCGCCGCGGGCCTCAAGCCCGGAGATCAGGGCCTCGGCTTTCATGCCGGCTGCAGGCGACGACGACGACTTTGCCTTCCAACGGCCCGGCCGATCGTCTGGAAGGATGCCGCACGCCGGGCCCGCCACGGGAGAACCTGGTGGATTGCCGACAGGATGGCGTCGCCGCCGGCGGCCAGCATCGTCTCGGCGAGCGCGATCCCGCACTCCTGGGCGTGCGCGAGAGGTGGTTTCCGCCGACTTGCGGATCAACCGGCTGCCGTCGGGCGACGCGACGAGCCCGTCGAGGAGCAGCCGGTCCCCGGATGCGCGCGCGTACGACGGCGACCGGGCTGTTGCACCCTCCCCCAGGCGTCTCAGGAACGAGCGTTCGGCCAGGACCGCCGAAACGGTGACCGGGTCGTCGAGGTGCGCGATCAGCGTCTTGCGGCCCTGTCGTCCCGTCTCGTCTCGAGGGCGAGCGCGCCCTGCCCGGGAGCCGGCAGCATCAGGTCCGTCGGGATGCGCAGCGTGATGCGGTCCTGCAGCCCGAGGCGGTTGAGCCCGGCGCACGCCAGCACGATCGCCTGATAGCCCCCTCCGGCGAGCTTCTGGAGCCGCGTGTCGACGTTGCCCCTGATGTCGACTACCTGAAGGTCGGGCCGCACCGCGAGCAGTTGGGCCTGGCGGCGGATGCTCCCGGTCCCCACCACGGCCTGCTCGGGCAGCCCGGCAAGCTCGGCGACCGGCGACATCGAGACGAGGGCGTCGCGGGGATCCTCTCTCGGGGGCACGGCCGCCAGCTGCAGGGCTTCCGGGATGCGGGAAGGGACATCTTTCATGCTGTGGACCGCCAGGTCGATCTCGCCGGCGATCAACGCGTCCTCGATCTCCTTCACGAACACGCCCGTCGACCCGCTCGAACGAAGGGAACTCTGGTGTCACGGTCGGCCGAAGTCTTGATTACTCTTATCGTGATGACGGTTGCCGGGAAAGCGGTCGAGGATGCGGTCGCGCACCCAGTGAGTCTGTGCCAGCGCCAGCGCGCTGCCGCGGCTGCCGATTGTCAGCATCTGTGTCGCTCCCCGGTTGCCCTCAGTTTTCTTTACCGCCGCCGGTCTCGGACCTGAACATCCGCTTGATCGATTCCAGGTAGGCCTGATGGTGTTGGTCCTGGTGGATGGAACGTACGTGCGTGACCAGGGGATGGGAGATCTTGCTGGCGATCCTGGCGACCATGGATTCGAGTTCCTTGATTTCGCCGGGTTCCTTAGGCCCGCGCTTGCGCAGGTACCGCTCGAGCTCGGCGCGACAGATCTGACCGATGCGGTCCTGCACCTGCACGACCACGGGGCCGACGTCGAGCGAGCGCAGCCGCGAGCACAGAGCGGACACTTCGTGCTCGATGATTCTCTCGGCCGTCGCCGCCTCTTTGCGCCGCTCCCCGAGGTTTGCGTCGACCACCGCCGCAAGGTCGTCGATGTCGTAGCAGAAGATGTTGTCGATCTCGGCGACCGCGGGATCGACGTTTCTGGGGACGGAGATGTCGACGAAGACCAGGGGCGCGTGCCGGCGCTCGACCATCAGGCCGCGCGCCACATCGGGGCGCGATCAGACACCTGCTGCGCCGCGGTCGAGACCAGGATGACGTCCGACCGCGCCATCCAGCACGTCAACTCGTCGAACGGCACGGCGGTCCCCTTGAACTTGAGGGCGAGTTCCTGAGCGGCTTCGCTGCTGCGGTTGGTCACCCGGATCGTCTTCGCTCCCGCGGAGGCCAGGTGGCGCACGGCGACTTCGCCCATCTTCCCGGCGCCGACAATCAGCACGCTGCGTTCTCCGCAACGTACCAAAGACCTTCTGGGCCAGTTCGACCGCGGCCGAGCTGACCGAGACCGAGTACTCCCCGATGCTTGTGTCCGAACGCACGCGCTTGGCGACATGAAAGGCCGACTGCATCGACGGTGTTGAGGAATGCGCCGACCGTCTGCGCTTCGACCGCGAGGCCGTAGAACGACTTTACCTGTCCCAGGATCTGCGGCTCCCCGAGCACCATCGAATCCAGCGAGCAGGCGACTCTGAGAACGTGGCGCACCGCCTCGTGTTCGACGTGACAATACAACCGCGGCCTCAGGTCCGTGGCGTCCAGACCGCTTTCGCGGCGCAGGAAATCCTCCAGCAGCTGTGTCCCGGGGCAGCCTTCGCGCACACGGACCAGCAGCTCCACCCGGTTGCAGGTGGAGACGATCATGGCCTCCTCGACGCCCGGCTGCCGGGCCAGTTCGAGAAGCGCGTCGGGCAGGCGCTCGGGGGCGAACGCCGCGCGTTCCCGTACGCTGATTTCTGCCGTGCGGTGGTTCAGACCCACCAGGACGAGGTTGAGCATTTGTCGATTCACTGCGGACGTCGTGCGGCCCACCGCGCGGGCGCCTTCATATATAGGTGTGCAATCCCTTGAACCAGTTCATCCCGAACGTGAGCAGGATCGAGACGAACCCGATGATGCTGATGTACGCAGCCCAGCGCCCGCGCCAATTGGAGGACAACCGGTAGTTCACCAGCGCCAGGTAAATCCCCCAGCTCACCAGCGAGGCGGTCTCCTTCGGATCCCAGCTCCAGAACCTCCCCCACGCCTGCTGTGCCCAGAAGGCGCCGGTCAGGATGGTTATGCTCATCAGGATGAAGCCGGCGAACAGGGACACGCGCAGGATCTCGTCGCACACCTGAAGAGACGGCAGCCGGAAGTACAGGAAGCGGAATTTCTTCTCCTTCAGCTCCTTTTCCTGGACGAGGTACAGGATCCCCGACATGAAGGTGAGGAAGAACGCAGCGTATGCCAGGAAGGCGACGCTGGTGTGGAAAAAGAGCCACTTGCTCTTGAGCGGCGCCGGAATCGCGTGATTCTCCTCCCAGATCAGTTCCGCCAGAATGGTCAGGAGAGAAACGAACGGCAGAACGAATGCGCCGAGCACGTTTGTCCTGTACCGGAGGTTGGCCACGATAAAGGTAAGGGTGACGCTCCACGCGAAAAAGGACAGAGACTCGGGCAGGTTGGTTATCGGAAAATGGCGCCGGTCGATCCCCAGCATGACCATGAAGGCGGTGTGGGTGACAAACCCGGCGATCACCATCCAGAGGGCGAGGGTGACGAAGACCTGCCGTTTCTGGTAAAAGCCCAGAAAGGAATGCAGCAATCCCAGGGTGTAGAGGGCGAAGGTTGCCTGAAGAGTCCAGTTCATGGCTCAGGGTCCGAGAATGGTGAATGGTAACACTCCGGGGGCGGGTCGGCAAACGCAGTCTGCGGCCGGGCCGCCCGGCCCTGGCGTCCTTGAACTGCCTGCCGCAATCTGCTAAATTCGCACCTTCCAGGAACGAGCCCCCGCGAGCCGTCGAGTGTCCTGAATTGCATCTTCGCATTCCGACCTTCGCGAGTCTTGGAGCTTGCTGTCCAAGTTATCAACCCTGCACCCGGCCAAGCGTATGAGAGTCCATGCACTCGTACTCCTCGTCGTCGGCGTAATGGCGCTCCAGGGAGCCCAGCCCGCCGGGCCCCTGTTCAACGACGTGACCAGGCAGGCCGGTATCGACTTCAGGCACTGCCTGGGAGCCAGGAAGATCAGCAACATCGTCGAAGCGACCGGATCGGGGTGCGCGTGGTTCGACTTCGACCGGGACGGGAAGCTCGATCTCTACCTCGTCAACGGAAGTTACCTGGAAGGCGTCAGCGACCCCCGCTCGCCGTTCAAGGGGGCGAGCCTCGCAAGCCGGCTCTATCGCAACAACGGGGACGGCACCTTCACCGATGTTACCGAGAAGTCCGGGGCGGGCAACGACAGCCGCTACGGCATGGGTGTCCTGGCAGGGGATTACGACAAGGATGGCTTTGCCGACCTGTACGTCACCAACTACAACGGCAACATCCTTTATCGCAACAACGGCGACGGGACCTTCACCGACGTGACGGCCAAGGCTGGCGTCGCGGTCGGGCGCTGGAGCACGGGGGCTGCGTTTTTGGACTACGATAAGGACGGGTTCGCAGACCTGTTTGTCGGTGTTTACCTCGAGTTTGATTCCTCCTACCGGCTTTTCTACGAGGCCGACGTCTACCCGGGACCCCTGGCCTACCCGGCGCAGGCCAGCGTCCTCTATCACAACAACGGGGACGGCACCTTCACCGACGTCACCGAAAGGGCGGGTGTCGGGATGAAAGGCCGCGCCATGGGTGTTCTGACGGTCGACTACGACGACGACGGCTGGACCGACATTTTTGTGGCCAACGACAACACGCCCAATTTTCTGTACCACAACAACGGCAGCGGAACGTTCAAGGAAGTCGCGCTCGCCGCGGCGGTTGCCTTCGGGCAGAACGGCAACGCGGCCGCGTCCATGGGCGGCGACTTCGGTGACTTCGACCGCGACGGGAGGCTCGACCTGATCGTCCCGGCCATGGGCTACAACGCGCTGTACCGGAACATGGGCGGAGGCGTTTTCGAGGATGTGGCGATGTCGGTGGGACTGGCCGTGATCAGTGGACAGTACTGGTCGTGGGGCGGCAAGTTCCTCGACTTCGACAACGACGGCTACCTCGATGTCATGGTGGTCAACGGCGACGGGCACCGCCTCTCCGAGACCCAGGAGGCCATCCTGGCGAGAAATGTCCCGGGGGCGAAAGGCAGACGGGTATATCAGGATGTCGCCGAACAATCGGGTCCGTTTTTTCACACCAAGAGCGTCGCCCGTGGCCTTGCGCTGGGCGACTACGACAACGACGGCGATGTGGATGCCTTCGTACTCAACATCGATCAATCCTCCATGCTGGTCCGGAACGACGGGGGAAACCAGGGAAACTGGCTGGTGTTGGACCTGGCAGGCACGCGCAGCAACCGCGACGCACTCGGCGCGAAGGTGACGGTCAAGGCTGGGGACCTTACCCGCTACGACGAGAAGAAGTCTGGAACCAGCTATCTTTCCCAGTGTGATCCGCGCATGCATTTCGGGTTGGGAAACGCTGCGGTCGTGGACGAGGTCAGGGTTAAATGGCCAAACGGAGTCAGCCAGGTGCTCAAGGGCGTGAAGCCCAACCAAATCCTCAAACTCGCCGAGCCGCGCAGCTGATTGCGGCGTGCGTGCTGCTCGGGTCGCTGTGGGCGTTTCCCTCAGGGGGTCGGACACCGGCCGGCGCTTCGAACCCGGTCCTCGTCTTTACGCAGGTTCCCTGCCGTCCGCGGCCGGCAGCGCCGAAGGGTGTGTTTGAGTTCCGCAACGCTAGGCCCGAGGGCGCCCGGATCGTCAGCATGGCTCCGGGCCGGCCCATCCAGGTCCTTACCTCCGAGTTCGCCTCCGCCTGCGACCCCTCGCTCTCCTTCGATGCCCGGCGCATCCTGTTTGCCGCCAGGCGCACTCTGCGCGACACGTGGTCCATCTGGGAGATGTCGGTCGACGGCTCGGACAAGCGGGAGATCACGCCTGGCTTCGGCAACTGCGCGGGGCCCCGCTATCTCGCGCGCGGGAGCATCACGCCGCCTGAATACGACGAGAAGGTGCGCTGGATCGTGTTTTCCTCCGACGCGGCGGGGACCCGCGAGGAGCTGAGCGACAGCCTGGCGACCGCGCTCTACGTGCGCAACATCGAGCCGATCGCCGGCCGCGGGGTTGTTACCTGGCGCACCACCTTCAACCTCTCGAGCGACTTTTCTCCGACGGTCCTGCGCGACGGCAGGGTCCTGTTCACGAGTCGGCAGCCCGGGGACGATCCCGCCCACCCGCTTGGGCGCTTTCCGCTCATGCTCGCCAATTGGGACGGCACGGGGCTGAACCTGTTCTACGGGAACTCGGAAGGGGCCGTGCTGGACACGATGGGGGTCGAGATGCCGGATCGCACCCTCGTCTTCGTCGAGTCCGACGGGGAGGACGCAAACGGCGCCGGCAGGCTCGCCCGCGTCTCGTTCGCGCGGCCGCTCCACAGCCACGAAGTCCTGAGCCGGGAGCCGGGGCTGTATGCCAGCCCTGCGGCGCGCGCCGACGGGACCCTCGTGACGAGCTACGCCCCGGCCGGGAGGAGCTTCGGCCTCTACCGGTTCAGCCTGGAAACGGGTGCCCCGTCGGAGGCGCTGTTCGACGACCCGAAGTGGGACGAACTCCAGCCTGTCCCGGTCGAAGCCAGGGCCGAGCCCACCGGTCTCCTGAGCGCGGTCGTGGATTCGGCGGAGACCGCAGATCTGCAATGTCTCAACGTCTACGAATCGGAAACGGCCGAGCCGCCCCGCAAGGGAGAGGTCAAGTCCGTCCGGCTGATCGAGGGGGTGCCGCTCCCCGCACACGAGAGAATTCTGCCGCCGCTGCCCGGGAGCGCCTCTCCTTCGAACCTGCGCACCCGAATCCTGGGAGAGGCGCCGGTGGAGGAGGACGGATCCTTTCTCGTGACCGTTCCCGGGGACACCCCGTTTTTCGTGCAACTGTTGGATGCCGGGGGCATGGCGGTCAAAAACATGCGCGGCTGGATGTGGGTTCGGAAAGGGACCAGCCGAGGCTGCATCGGTTGCCACGAGAACAGGGAGATGGCGCCGGAGAACCGTGCGACCATTGCCCTGATCAAGCACAGGCCGGCCGCGCTGCTGACCCCGCCCGCCGAGCGCAAGAGCCTCGACTTCCAGAAAGACATCATGCCGCTGCTGCAGGCGCGCTGCGCCTCGTGCCACAGCGGCAAATCACCCAGCGGCGGCTTCAGAATCACGGGCACCGCGCCGGCCCCGTTCAACCACGCCTATCGTCAGCTCCTGAGCGTCAGGCCGGCCCACTCGGTTCAGGGGGATGGTGGCAGCCCCCTCGTCCTGCCCGGCAGCGCGCGACAAAGCCTTTTATCCCAGATAGTTGGCGCAGTCGAAACCCTCGCGCCCGGGGAGCTCCGGACATCCGGCTGTCGAGTTGACTGACGAGGAGCGTCGCACCGTGGTGCAGTGGATCGACCTGGGAGCCCGATGGGCGAATTAATTGCATAATTGCTGCATATCACGCAGTGTACCCGGAGGCTCGAGTGCTCCAGCGGATTCTGATTCCGAGCCTGGTCGCCGTGGCGGGGATGGTAGGGGCCGGCGTTTCCAGAGAGCCAGGCCGAGCCGCGCCCGCCGGCTACCGCGCCAAGTACGCGGTGCCGGAAGACGGCTTATACAAGTCGCCGATACAACTGGCCATTACCAAAGACGGCAAGCGCCTGTTCGTCGCCTGCGAGAACAGCAACGAAGTGCTCGTCGTGGATACCGCAACGCAGAAGGTGTCGGGCGCGGTGAGGGTGGGGAAGCAGCCGTTCGGCCTGGCCCTGGCTCCCAACGGGGAGGAGCTGTTTGTCGGCAGCCGTTGGGAGAACTCGGTTGCGGTAGTGGACACGACGACGCTGAAGGTGAACCGCACGCTGCCGATCGTCGATGGTCCCCGGCAGTTGTGCACGGACAAGAGCGGCAGGTTCCTGTTTGCCACGAGCATCACGACCAACGGCATAGACGTGGTCGATGCCGCGGCCGGGACGCAGGTGAAAGTGCTGGAAGGGGGCTCGGCGCCGTTTGGGGTGGCGCTGGCGCCTGACGGCAGATACCTGTACGTCTCCAATCAGATGTCGAATCCGGTCAAGATGCGCGCCCCGCCGGTGCTCGAGTTGACGGTTGTCGACACGAGGGACCAGATCGTGGTTGGGCGACGCAACCTGGATTCGACGGTCATCGGCCAGGGGATCGCGGTCTCGCCCGATAACCAGTTCGTGGTAGTCGCGCTGGAATTGCCGAAGAACCTGATCCCCGAGACGCAGGTCTACCAGGGCTGGATGGTGACGCACGGCTTCGCGGTCGCGGAGGCGGGACCGCGGGGGAGGGTGGCCTATCTGCTGCTCGACGACATGAACGCCTACTATGCCGACCCGTTCGGGATTGCGTTCTCCCCGGACGGCCGCCGGCTCTACATCTCGTCGAGCGGCGTCGACCTCGTCTCGGTGGTCGATTTCGATCGGTTGCGGGCGTTGTTGAAGGTCTCCGGCGGTAAGATCGGGATCTCCGACGAAGCCGTCCGGCTCAATGCCCGGCACCTGGCGCTCAGTTCGGAATACGTCGAGGCGCGGATCCCGACCGGAAACAATCCGAAGGGTCTCGTGGTCTCGCCGGACGGCATGCGCGTCTACGTGGCCAACAGGCTGTCGGACAACATCACGGTCATCGATGCGGCCGCCGGGAAGGTGGCCGGGCTGATCGATCTCGGCGGCCCCAGGGTGGCCACGGCGCTCCGGCGCGGTGAGAGGCTGTTCAACTACAGCACGATCAGCTTCCAGCGGCAGCTGAGCTGCAACACCTGCCACCCCGAATACCACCTGGACGGCCTGATGTACGACATCGTCGGGCCGGGCGACCGCATGGGCGAGAACCTCGTCGATAATCGCACCCAGCGCGGCATTGCCGACACGGGCCCGTTCAAATGGAATGGCAAGAACCCGACGCTGGCGCGCCAGGACGGCCCGCGGGCGGCGATGCTGTTTTTCCGTTCTCACGGTTTCGAGCAGGACGAGCTGCGGGACGTTGTCCAGTTTGTCGAATCCATCGAGCTCAGACCCAGCCGCTACCTGGCCGGCGACGGCGTGCTGAACGAGTTCCAGGAGGAGGGGAGGAACTACTTCGAGCGCGCGTTCACTACCGACGGACGTTACATTCCGGCGGCGAACCGGTGCATCACCTGCCATCGGCCGCCGCGGTACACCGACCAGCACTCGTTCGACGTGGGTACGAAGGCGGACCACGACGTCGAGAGCGCTTTCGACACTCCGCAGCTGGGAAACGTCTGGGAAGGCGCCCCCTACCTGCACGACGGCCGCTGTTACAGCCTCGAGGAGATCTGGACGCTCTTCAACCCGTATGACCTGCACGGCGCCACCAACGACATGGACAAGCGCCAGCTCAACACCCTGATCGAGTACATCAAGACCCTGACCGTTGCGGAGCCGATGACCGACAAGGAGTACCTTGCGACGTTGTGGCCCCCGGCGGCGCTGGCCCCCAGCCACTTTAGCGTGGCAGGCCTGACCGCCCCCGTGATCCCGGAGGCAAAGTACGTCGGGAACCAAGTGTGCGCGGGCTGCCACGTGAAACAGCACAAGGTGTGGATCTCCACCAAGCACGCGCGAACCTGGGTCATGCTGAGCAGCGGTGCCGCTGCCGTGGTCGCCGAGGACGCCGGGATTAGGACCGCGGCGCCGCAGTACGAGAGCTTCTGCCTCAAGTGCCACGGCACGGCCGGCGACGTCGCGCCGGAGAGCCGGGCGGCCAATTTCCACATCGAGGAAGGGGTGCAGTGCGAGCACTGTCACGGTCCCGGGGAACGTTATGCAAAGGCCGAGGTGATGAGGGACAAGCCGAAGGCCCTCGGCCTCGGCCTGAGGATCCCGGAAAAGCCGGATTACTGCCTTGGCTGTCACGCTCCGAAGCCGTCCCACGCGAAGCTCGGCAAACCCCCATTCGACCCGAAGACCGCGTGGGAGAAGATCAAGCATCCGAAGTGACGGGAGGTCCCGCGATGATTCGATTCAAGCCTGTGGCCTGTGTTGCGCTGTTCTGTTGCCTGACCGCGCCTGTCGCGCGACACCGGGCATCGTGGTTGAGCGCGGCCGAGGACCCTCTCCCGAGGGTGTACACCCAGTGGCAGTCGTTTCACAAGGACGACGGGCTCCCCTCGGACAAAGTCTACTGCGTCGCGGTGGACCGGGACCGCATCTGGGCCGGCACGGATCACGGTCTCGCCCTCTACGAGGACGGGAAGTGGACCTCGTTCGGCGTGGAGGACGGCCTGGCCTTTCCGGCCGTCCTGTGCCTGGCCGTCGACCCGGTGACCCGCGACGTCTGGGCCGGGACCATGAAAGGGCTCAACCGCATCTCGGCCGGGCGTTTCGAGACTTTCACCCAGTTCAACAGCGGCCTGCCCAACGACGTGGTTTTCGGAGTCTGCATGGAGAATCAGAACGTCTGGGTCGCCACCACCAACGGGACCGCGCGCTTCCACGTGAAGGATAAGAAGTTTGATGTATACACACCCGCCAACTCGCCCCAGCACGAGCCATGGGGCTATTTCGTCACCTCGGGCGACGGCAAGGTATACGCCGCGCTTTGGGGTGGCGGCGTGCTCGAGTTCGACCTCGCCTCGGAGCAGTGGAAGTCCTACCTCGATCCGGACGGGGAGATGGAGGTCGACATCCTGCGCGACGACGGGCTCATCCACGTGATCACCACGAGTGTGGCTTACGTGGACAAGATCCTGTGGGTGACGACCTACTTCGGCATGAGCCGCTACGACGGCCGGCACTGGCGGGGGTATATCGAGGGGGACTCGGGCCTGCCCAGCAATTTCATCAACCTCGTCAAGGCCAAGGGCCGCGTCGCCTGGGTCTCTACGGACCGGGGGCTCGGGGTGGTGAACGGGGACACCAACCGTTGGGTCAGCTACGTGCCCGTCGACCCGCTGTGGAGTCACACCCGCATGCCGTCGCTCACCGACCGCGGTCCGATGGAGGGGACCAAGGGGTGGGAGGCCAGGATTTACGACGACAGCAAACTGATCGACACGGTGAAGCTGGAGCACGGTCTGGCCAACAATCACATCTATGGCGTCGACTTCCAGGGCGAGGTCGTGTGGGTGGCGACCTCCAAGGGCATCAGCCGTGGAACCGTCGGCGGGGAGGTTGCGAAGTGAAAAACCGCCGGCGCAGTGAAACCGTCTGTGTACCCGTGTTGTTCCTGTCCGCCCTCCTGGCTTTCGGGGCCGACCAGCAGCCGCAGGGTCAAAAAGAGAACACTCCCCCCGCCGCGCCGGAGAACAAACCGGAGAAGAAGAAGGAACTGTACGGCAATATGCCCGAGGATCTCGAGCCGTACCGCGATTTCGCCAGGGATCCCTACAAGAAGTACTTTGTCCCGAGCGACAGCGCGATAACGTTCTGGGGACCGGGCCGCGATAAGCCCGAGCCCGACGTGGAGAAGGTGATGCTGGGCCTGATGGCCCCTGTCGAACGAAGCCACGAAACCTACATAGGGCGTTCGATGCTCAACGCCACCCGCATGGCGCTCGATGAGGCCAACGCCGCGGGAGGGTACAAGGGCAAGCCGTTCGACGTCATCGTCCGGAACGACTCGGGATTGTGGGGCGCCTCGGCCAACGAGGTCGTCAGCTTCACCTACGACGACCAGGTCTGGGCGATCCTGGGCACCGTCGACGGGGCGAACAGCCACATTGCGATCAGGGTCGCGCTCCGGACCGACGTCCCCATGGTGAACGTCGCGGACCTCGACCCCAGCTTGATGGAAACGCGCATCCCCTGGGTTTTCCGCGTCATCCCAGACGACCGGCAGATGGCCTATACCATCGCCTACTACGTCTACAAGCAACTCGGGCTTCAGAAAGTCGCCATCCTCCGGGCGAACAACCGGTACGGACGTTTCGGCGTGGCGCAGTTCCGCAAGAGTTCCATCCGGCTGGGCAAACCCGCCCCCATCGAGATCAACTACGAGATCAACTACGAGAAGGTGAACCCGGATTTCACGGCACAGCTCGATCGGCTGGACAAGACGCAGCCGGATGCCGTCGTGCTCTGGGCGGACCCGCAACCCGCGGCGTGGCTCGTGAAGAAGATGCGCGAGGCGGGCATGAAGATGCCGATAGTCGCCTGCGAGCGGATCATCAGCCAAAATTTCCTTGCCATCGCGGGCGAGGCGGCCGAGGGGGTGATCGCGACTTCGCCGTTCAACCCCGACGCCGACAACCCCAGGCTCGTCGCCTTCCGGACGCGCTACCAGACGAGGTTCGGTGCCCCCCCCGATGCCTACGCGGCACACGCGTACGACGGCACCCAGATGGTGATCGAAGCGATCCGGAAGGCGGGCCTGAACCGTTACCGCATCCGTGACGCCCTCGCGGCGATGAACCGCTGGGACGGGGTTACGGGCGAGATCGTGATGGACGACGTGTTCACCAACCGTCGTCCGGTGTGTGTAGCAACGATCAAGGGCGGCCGCTTTGTTTACGGCACCCCGAGTTTCGAACACCTGTTTTGAGTGGTCCGAGGGTATGTCCTCCGCGTGGGTCGTGTGTTTGCTCCTGATGCTGCAAGGCCCGGCCGGCAGGCCGTTGCCCTACTTCGATTTGGGCGGCGCCGGTGCCGGGTTCTACGGCAGCGGCCGGGAGGATCCGGATCCGGCGGGCCTCGGCGCCGTCAAGATCGGCGTGCTCGGTCCCGAAAAAAGCGCGGACGGCCGGCAGCAGCGGGTGGCGGTGCAGTTGGCCATCGACGAGGCGAACCTGGCCGGCGGCTACGCGCGCGGCAACGGCGGCCCCGTTCCTTTCCAAATGGTGTTTCACGCGGACGACGGGCCATGGGGCGTGGCCGCATCGAAGGTGGTGGAGTTCGTCTACGAGGATTCGGTCTGGGCGATCATCGGCGCACTCGACGGGCACCGCACCCACATGGCCGAGCTCGTGGTCTCCAAGGCGTGGGTCCCCGTGGTCAGCCCGGGGGCCGTCGACTCGTCCGTCGACTACGCCAACGTCCCGTGGGTTTTCCGTTCGGTGCCCGACGACCGCCGGCAGGCGGACCTGTTGCTGCATTATGCCCGTTCGAAGAGCTGTCGCCGGGTTGTCGTTCTGAGTGAAATCGAACGTGAGGCATACACCGGTTTTAGGCGTATTATAGAAAGTTCGCGTAGCCAGAGGTACCCGCTGACCCAGCATCTGCAGTACTCGGCCTCGGATCCCGAGGAAATCGTGCCGCGGCTGCGGGATGCGGATGCGGATGCCGTGCTGCTCTGGGGAAGGTGCGAGACGGCGCTCCGCGTCATAAAGGCGCTCAGGAGGGCCGGGGTGCGGTGTCCCGTGCTGGCGCCCACCACCCTCGCCGTCCCGGAGGCTCTGCAAGCTGGGGACGACCTGGGCGAGCTGATTGTGGCCGCGCCCTTTGATCTGAGCAGGGACGATCCCGCCATGCGCGAGTTCGCCGTGAGGTTCAGGTCCAGGGCGGGGGTGGTGCCCTCGCCCGTCGCCCTGTATTCGTACGACGTTGCGCGCCTGGTCATCCAGGCAATCCGGCAGGCGGGGCTCAATCGAGCCCGGGTTCGGGACGCCCTGTCGGCTGCCTCGTTTGAGGGTTTGACCGGCAGGATTGAGTTCAGCTCCCTGGGGGGCAACAAGTCCGCGCCGGTCCTGATGTGCCCGAAGCAGGGGGCGTGGGTTCGGCTCGACCGGCCGGAAGCTGTTGGCGGGGAGCAGTGAAGACGAGCGTTGGGGCTCCGGATCCGCGGTTTTACTCGAACCGTTTTCACAGGCCCTCGGCGGCCGTCGGAGCAATCCACATCCGAGGTAATGACTGATGAGAGATTGTGTTGTTGGCATGGAAGACCTGAGGATCGATTTCGAGCGCCTGTCGGAGGGGGCACGAGACGAGATGACGAAGCTCGGGATCCTTTCCGAGCAAGGGCGAGTGCGCGAATACGTTAGGCCGCCCGTGCAACCCGATCGCCTGCCTGCCATCGACAAGCGGGCCATGCACGCCCCCGACGTCCTCAACGAGGCTTTTCACTACGCGAAACCCTCGTCGTTTTCCCGCGGGCTGCGGCTCGACATCGGCGGCGTCACGGTGTTGCTGATCTCGGGCACCGCGAGCGTGGATGAGGGCGGGAGAACCGTCCACGTTGGGGACTTCGGGGCGCAGTGCTGGAGGACCTATCGGAACATCACCACGCTGCTGGATTCGGAGGGAGCCGGCTGGCACGACATCGTGCGCACGACCTGTTACCTCAGGGACATCGAGCGCGATTATGATGTTTTCAACCGGATCCGCACGTCATTTTTCAGGTGGCTGGGGCTGAGCCCCCTGCCCGCGAGTGTCGGGGTTCAGACGCGCCTGTGCCGCGAGGACCTGCTGATCGAGATTGAGGCGGTGGCCGTATTCCACGCGCGGGATGGGAAGCCTTAGAGGAGATCGGTTATGAGACGGGAGCCGAGCGTCCCGGAGGCGGATGCGCCTGTCCTCGCCGCCCAGGCGTCGCTCAAACTGGTTGGCCGCCAGTCCGGGGTCGGCAGGACGCTCGTCGAGATCAACGACGTCCGCGTCGGCGGGAGCCATATCGTCGTCATGGCGGGCCCCTGCGCGGTCGAGAACGAAGAGCAGTTGATGGAGACCGCGCGCGCGGTAAAGGCGAGCGGAGCGAGCGTCTTGAGGGGGGGCGCGTTCAAGCCGCGTACTTCCCCTTACAGTTTCCAGGGACTCAAGGTCGACGGCCTGAGGCTCCTCGCTCAGGCGCGCCTGGAAACCGGCCTGTCGGTGGTCACCGAGATCATGGACCCCAGGCAACTGGACATCACCTGCAAATACGTCGACGTGTTGCAGGTCGGCTCGCGCAACATGCAGAATTACGCGCTCCTGGAAGAAGTGGGGAAGTACCGGAAGCCCGTGCTGCTCAAGCGCGGCATGATGGCGACCATCGAAGAGTTGCTGCTCGCCGCCGAGTACGTCATGAAATCGGGCAATATGCAGATCATGCTGTGTGAACGGGGAATCCGGACATTCGAGACTACCACCCGCAACACGATGGACCTCAATGCCGTGCCGATGCTCAAGGCGCTCACGCATCTTCCGGTCATTGTAGACCCAAGCCACGGCACGGGGCACTGGTGGATGGTGCCGTCGCTGGCTAAGGCTGCGGTGGCGGTCGGCGCGGACGGTCTGCTGATCGAAGTCCACGCCGAGCCCTCGCAGGCGCTGAGCGACGGGATGCAGGCGCTGCGCCCGGACCGATTCGATGACCTTATGAGGGATCTGAGACCCATAGCCGCCGCGGTTGGAGCCGAATTGGCTACTCCTGCCGCCACGGCCGTGGGGAGTTAGGGACACCGGCGCCGGGACGAAGCCGCCCGATCCCGGTTTGCCTTCAATAAATTGGGGGCGGCGATCTCTTTGTCGCATTATTCACGTTCACACGGAGCCGGCAATCGTTAAATTGACTGGCAGGAACGTGGTGTATATAATCGGCGTGCTCGTCGCGACAGAGCTAAACGCTTGGACTTCTGGGAGATGCCATGTTAAGGAAAGTTCTTTCCGCCCTCGTGGGTGTAATCATCGTGTTTTCCGTGGCCGCCTGCAGCAAGAAAGAGGAACCGGTCGCGGCTCCCGAAGCGCAGTCGGCGCCTGAGCCGCCGAAGCCTACGGCAGGTGAAATGGTTTTGATCCCGGCAGGCGAATTCACTCTGGGAACCACGGAAAAGGACAGCACTGCCTATCCGCAACAGAAGGTCAATCTGCCTGCCTTCTGGATCGACAAGTACGAGGTCACGAACAAGCAGTTCCTCGACTTTGCGATCGAGAAGAGCTATTCGGGAGAAGGCGCCAAGGAGGGGAAGGACTGGCGCTCGTTCTTCACGCCCGACAAAGCGATGCACCCGGTGCTTTACATCACCTGGAACGATGCCAAGGCTTACTGCGAGGGACAGGGGAAGCGACTCCCGACCGAGCAGGAGTGGGAAAAGGCAGCCCGCGGCGCCGAGGGTTTTCGCTACCCCTGGGGCAATACCTGGGAGACCGGGAAGAGCAATACCTATGAGACCGGGACCCGGCAGACCATGGAGATCGGGTCATCGAACGACGTAAGCCCTTACGGCGTCAACGACATGCTAGGAAACGTCCAGGAGTGGACGGGGAGCTGGTACCAAGCCTACAAAGGGAGCACCCGGAAGGATGAGAACTACGGACAGCGTTTCCGGGTCGTCCGCGGCGCGTCGAGGATGATTTACGGGGCCCGCGCCCACCTGTGGGATCGGTCGGCGTATCTGCCGAACTCGCTATATGACTTCGGCTGCCGCTGCGCCAAGGATGCGACGCCCGAGGAGGCTGCCAAAGCCAAGTAACACAGCGCGCTGCCGTGATTCGGCAAAGGGCGGGGCCGCGCCGGCCCCGCCACGTAATCCATCAACCGTGGTTGTTCCAAGCAGCGGCGGATCGGCGGCGTTACAGCACTCTCAGGATGAAGCACTTCAGGTAGCCCGTTTCGGGCACGCTGGCCAAGACGGGGTGGTCCTGCGACTGGCCTCTTTTCTCCAGAACCTGAACGTAGCGGTGAGCGTCGCGCGCCGCATCCACCAGCAAGTCCGCAAAATCGTGTTCCGTCAGGTGATACGAGCAGCTCGAGGTGACCATGATGCCTTCCGGGTTGAGGAGTTTCATCGCCCGGAGGTTGATCTCCTTGTACCCCGATTTCGCGCTCGACACGGCGGCGCGGTTTTTGGCGAACGCAGGGGGATCGAGGCAGACAGTGTCGAATTTCTCGCCCGTGCGCTCGAGCTCCCTCAGGTAGTCGAAGACGTTTGCCTCCTGGAACCGGAGATTCGAGTAGCCGTTCAACTGCGCGTTGCGGCGGGCCTGTTCCAGGCTGTCGGGTGAGATGTCGACGGCAAGCACCGACTCGCAGCGCCGGGCGAAATGAAGGGCGAACGCGCCCGTGTTGCAGAAGCAGTCGAGGGCGCGGCCATGGGCGTGCGCTCCCGCGGCGACGCGGTTGTCGCGCTGGTCGAGAAAGAACCCCGTCTTCTGGCCCGCGAGCGGATCGATCAGGAACCGGATTCCGTTTTCCACGATCTCGACGTTCCGCACCGCATCCCCCATCAAAATCCCCCGCTTCTCCTCTAACCCCTCCAGGATTCGCGCCTTCACGTCGTTCCTCTCGACGATGAGGCGCGGGTAAAACAGCTCGTGCAGTTGCTCGACGAGGAGGGGCTTGAGCGCGTCGGCGCCGCGAGACAGGGTCTGCAGCGCGACGCACTCGGCGTAGCGGTCGACTACGATGGAGGGAAGGAGGTCGGCTTCGCCGAAGACCAGCCGGGAGGCGGATTGCGGGCCGAGCGGAGGGCGCCTGGCGACGGCCGACTGCAGCCTGCGCCGGAGCAGCTCCGGAGTCGGTGTCTCGTTTCCGCGGACCAGGAGTCTCAAGCGGATCTGTGATTGTGCGCTGTGGAGCGCGTAGCCCAGGACGTTGCCGCCATGGTCAAGCACGCGAACGATGGGTGAGGCTGGGTCGGATGCCTCGCGCACGAGGTCGCCCGCATATACCCACAGATGCCCGTGCCGGAGACGCTGGGCGCCCCGCACCGAGACCTGGACGTCGGATTGAACATCAAAAGGACTCACTGGGCTCCTTCTCGTGCGGGATCGGGAGTTCTGGGGTAGGACCGCCGGACATACTGCAGCGCCTCGCGGCGGGTGCGGAGCGAGTGCTCCAGCCGGAGATCCTCTACGGCATCGAGGATTTTTTTGAAGAGCGGCCCCGGCGCGTAGCCGAGTTCGATCAGGTCACGGCCCGTAAGCAAGGGCAGGGCGGGGCAGGGCTCGTACAGCTGTTGGCCGAGGACGCCGAGACAATAACGGTACTCGCCGAGTCCGCTGCCCTGCGACAGACTGGCAACGCGCAGAAGTTCCAGGTGTTCTCCGATGACGGGTTTGCGGAGGATCCGCTTCAGCGCGCTTTCGCGCATGTTTGAAGCGCCGGCCAAACGCGGCAGCTGCTCTACGAGATCCGCCACGCGGGCGGTCACGGCATTTGGGAACCGGAGCCGGCGGCAGATTTTCCGCACCGCGCTCTCGCCGGACCCCGCGTGCGGCTCGGGACGTGTGTGGCCCTCGCGCTTTCCTCCCACCCGGTGCAGCAGCGTCGCGAGCGCCAGCTCCGTCGAGGGCTTCCGAAGCAGGCCGAGCGCGATTCGGGTTGTGGCGAGGAGGTCGCCGCCGTCGGGGCCAGGCACTCCCACGAGGTGTTCGACCTCGGGCAGGATCTGTGCGAGCAAGCCGCTCTCGTGCAGCAGGTCCAGCCCGCGGGCGCGGCCGGCTGCGGTCAGGAGTTTGACCATTTCATCTCGGACCCTCTCGGCGCTGACGCTTCTGATGCCGCAGGCCAGGCGGTGCACGGCGCCCCATGTGGCCGCCTCGATGCGGAAGTCGAGCACGCAGGCGAGGCGGACTGCGCGCAGCATCCGCAGCCTGTCCTCAGCGAAGCGGTCGGCGGGGTCGCCGATGGCCCTCAGGACCCGTCGACGCAGGTCCGCGCGGCCTTGGACGTAATCGATCACCTTCCGGCCGACGGGGTCGTAGAACAGGCCGTTGACGGTGAAATCGCGCCGAATCGCGTCCTGCTCGGCTCCGGTGAAAACCACCGATGACGGGTGCCTCCCGTCGAGGTATGGACCTTCCGAGCGGAACGTGGCCACATCGTAGGTACGGCCGTAGGCCCGAACCTGGACCACGCCGAACGCGGCCCCGATCGCGGTGGAGTTCGGAAACAGGCGGAGCACTTCGTCCGGGAGCGCGCTGGTGGCGATGTCGATGTCGGTTGAGGTCCGCCCGAGCAGGCGGTCGCGGACCCACCCGCCGGCGAAATAGGCTACGCAACCGTTCCGGCGCAGTCTCTCCACGATTCGCCGGGCCGCATTTTCCATCGTGCGCCAGAATTCGGAAATGGGAGCCGCGGTGCGGAGGTCGGCTAGCCCAGTTTATCGAGGTACTTGTTCCACTCGTCGTCCTTGAAGAGCTTCCTGCACTGGGCGCGGTACTTCGCGAACGACTTCTTGTCGCCGAGCCGGTAATAACTGAGCGCCATCCGAAAGTAGAATGTACTGTCGTTCGGGAAGCGCCGGGCGAGATTGAGCGTCTTTTCCCCCTCCACGATGGCCTCGCGGTAACGCCCGAGCTCGTAGTAGTTGTTGGTCAGGTAGCTGCGCACCTGGGCCTTGTCGGCCGGCTTGCGCGGCTGCCGGCGGAGCGCCTCCAGGGTGACGAGAAGCGATTTTTCGAATCTCTCCAGCCGGAAATAGCAGTCAACGATCTTCATGTAGAGCCAGACCAGGTTTTCGCGCCTGCCCGTGATCTGCCTCAATTCCAGCATCTTCTCGTAGATTTCGACGGCGCGCTGGTCGTTGGCCAGCTGGTGGTAACAGTTGGCCATGCTGAGCTGGATCTCGTCCAGGCGCTCGAATTGGGGGTCGAGCTCGATCACCTTGGAGAAGTGCTTTATGGCCTCGTTGTATTGCTTTAGGCTCATGTAGTTGTTGCCCATGCTCTCGTAGAGGTAGGCGAGGCTGGGGTCATTGTCGCTGAGGACTTGGATGGCGCGCTGGGAGTACCTTATCGCCTCGTCCGGCTTGCCCATCGCCTCGTAGTTCCGGCTCATCCCGGCGTAGAGCATCCACTGGGTGTCTTTTTCCTGGCTGTCGACGTACTGTTCACAAATGCGGCGCGCTTCCAGCGACTTGGCGATCTTGCCGTGGTATTCAAAGAGCGATCCCAAATGGAAGTAGACGAAGCCGTACATGTCGGGCATGAACTCCGGCTGGTCGGGCTCAAAGAGCCGCGCCGATTTCAGCAGCAGCTTCATCGCCTCTCGGTCCTGGCCGGCGTTGTAGGCGCATATGCCCATCTGGCCCGCAAAATAGGCGCGGCCGTTGGGTTGCGTTTCCAGTTCGAACGCCTGCGCGTAGAATCTGCCTGCCTCCGAGTAACTCCCCTTCTGAAAGAGGCTTTCCGCGTGCGAGTCCAGCAACGAGATCTTCTCTTCGATCGACTGTGAGGCGTCCAGGCGCCCTTTGAGTTCTTGCGCATCCATGATTGGCGGCTACCTCGGCGTGAGAGTGGTAAACGAACAGGTATACTAGCACAACTTCCCGGACGACCGGCAACGTCGCTGGCACATCCGGGCGGTCCCGCGGGGTCACTGGTGGGCCACGATCCGGCCCGGGAACACGTCCACTGTCTTGATGCGATAAGGCATCTGGGAAGGCTGCATGGGGTCGAACGGGGGCTTCTGGCGACTGCCCACGGCGCTGATGATCTCTTCGACGAGGAAGTTGGGCAGCGTGGTGTCGTCGAACCGAGCCTCCTCGAGTACAAAACTCCCCTTGCCCGCCTCGGTTCGGAGTTTTCCTCTCATGGTGAGGGTGTGGGTGCCCGATAGGAGCCGGGCGAACAGGCGCGCCAGACCCTTGGCGTTCATGCCGAGCTTGTCGAAATCGACCAGCGCCACGCCCTGGATGCGGGACTCCTCGAAGCTCATCAGCAGGCTCTTGAGGCTCGGGTGATATTTTGGGCTCAGTTCCAGCGCGAGGTAGGAGTTCACCTCGTTTTCGGTGAACTCCGTATCCTGTTTTTTCTTCGGGGTCGAGGCCGCGGCGAAATCCTCGAGGCGCTTGACCTTGGTGGCGCAACCTTCGGCTGCGGCTCTCGATATGGCTGGGGAGGGCGGCGGGACCGGCGTCTGCTCCGGCAGAAGAGGGACCGAAAACAGTAGAACCAGCAGCACCGCGCCGGCACACGACCCGCCTCGGAAACGCGGCTTCACGTGACTCCCCCTCCGGACGCAGGTCAACGGATGATCTTCAGGGTGCGCCGCCAACGTGTTTTGGTGAAGAAATTCAGGAACACGTCGAGGAACTGTTTCGCCCGGTCCGAGATGCTGGTCTGGAGGTACTCGTCCCGCGGCGTATCGTACGACCAGTAGATAGCCAGCGCTTTGCCTATGATGTGATCGCGCGGCACGAATCCCCAGAAGCGGCTGTCCTGGCTGTTGTCGCGGTTGTCGCCCATGGCGAAGAACTGATCCTTCGGGACGTTAAAGGGCCCGTAGTGCTCGTAGATGCTTCCGGGGTCGATGTACTGCGTGTATTTTTCCGAGAGCGCCTTGCCGTCGATGTAGACGGTGCGCCCCACCATCTCGACCTTCTCGCCCGGCAGGCCGATGAGCCTCTTGACGTAGGCAACCTCCGGACCCTGCGGATACTTAAACACGATCACGTCGCCGCGCCTGAGATCCTTGTAGGGCAGGAGATTGGAGAGGAAACCCGAGTGGAAGCCGTATACGAACTTGTTGACCAGCAGGTGGTCTCCGATCAGCAGGTTGGATTCCATCGAACCGGTCGGGATCTTGAAAGCCTGCACGACGAACGTGGTGGCGAACAAAGCGATGATCGCGGTGATGACGATAGATTCGAAATACTCCCGCGTCGTGGATTTGCGGAATTCGACCTGGGGACTGTCCAACCTGGGCTCCTCCTCGATAGCCTGCAAACACTATCACATGCCGTCGGACCGCACAAGAAAGCCGGCGGTGCCCACGCTCCCTGCGGCCGAGGATCCGGCTGATCCGGCAGCAGGGCGGCGACGGCGATCACTGCCGGGAGCGGCGCCGCAGAACCAGGCGCCTGGCGTCCCGCGTGGCAAGGAGTTCCCATCCAGCGCGCGACTGGTGAATGCCGCTCCGCCAACTTCAATATACAAATTCCTGCCCTGTGGCTCGCCGTGGATTTATGGGTTGGAATTCCGGATCTAAAACGAATAGAATCAGTAAAATTTGGGCGGTTAGCTCAGTTGGCAGAGCATCGGTTTTACAAGCCGGGGGTCGCAGGTTCAAGCCCTGCACCGCCCACCACATTACTGCCACACCATCTCCATCTTGCATCTGGCGGCAAAATCCCTGCCGATTCCTGAAACCTTTCGACGCGACCTGCCACCTACACAGCGTGACTGTTGGATGCGTTCAACCATGGGAGTTCCGGTGTATGCGAAAACTATTCTATCGGTCCGGTTTAGCGTTGACGGTCGGATTGCTGGCGGGTGTCGCGTGCCTGGGCCAGGACTTTAACAAGACGTATGCGATCGGGACCGGCGGACACATCCGGATCGGCAATATCTCCGGCGACGTGAAGGTGTCGGGGTACAACGGTGACAGCATCGTGGTGGCCGGTTTCAGGGAAGGGAAGGATCGCGACCTGGTGAAAATCGAGGACCAGAGCAGCGGCGATCGGGTGGACATCCGGGTCAAGTACCCCGACAACTGCAATTGCGACGCGAGCGTCAACTTCGAGGTTCGCGTGCCCCAAACCGTGGAATACAACTTCGACCGGATATCCTCCGTCAGCGGCAACGTGGACATGCGCGGTGTGACGGGCCGGGTGAGGGCCGAGAGTGTCAGCGGCGACGTAGAGGTGGTGGACGTTACGGGGATCGTCAGTGCCTCTTCGGTAAGCGGCGACGTGAACGTTTCCATCAATCGGCTGGTCGGGCCCGGGGATATGAAGTTCTCCTCGGTGAGCGGGAATGTATCGGTCAAGGCGCCGGCCAGTTTGGATGCCGACGTCGAGATGTCCAGCGTCAGCGGCTCGCTCAAGACGGATTTCCCGATCGAGGTGCAGGAGCCCCGCTACGGTCCCGGCCGGTCTGCCCGGGGCCGTCTCGGTTCTGGGGCATGCAGCCTGCGGGTGACCACCGTTTCGGGGCGCGTCAGCCTGGGTCGCGCCAATTGAGACTCGTCCCGTCGCCGGCTCCATTCAAGAAGCCGGCGACGGCGATCCGGTAGCCCGCCGATGATCGTCCCTGCACTTCGTTCGCCCCTTGCTTTTTGCCGCAACCGCGTCCTAATCTTGGAGGGCGAAAGCACAAACTCCGACCAGGGAACCCGGCGTCCGGCCGCTTGCTCATTGGCGTGGGCGTCCAGCGGGCCGGGAGCGACGACTTGGCCGCAGCCGCGATGCGTCGGCATGGACGAACGAGACAAAGAACTCGCCGCTGCGACGGTCCGGGCCCAGGCCGGCGACACGGAGGCCTTCCGTTACCTCTTCCTGCGCTACGCGAGGCCTGTTCTTTCTTTCGTCTACCACATCGTGGGCGATCGGCCTCGGGCGGAAGAGCTGACACAGGAGACCTTTATCAGGGCTTACCGCGGGCTCGGGGAAGTCCGCGACCCGGGGCGGTTTTCAACCTGGCTGTTCGGTATCGCCCGCAACGTGGTGCGGGAGTCGGCCCGTGAAAGCCACCGGCGGTCGCGCGACGTGGCGTTGGACGACCCCGTGGCGATATCGGTCTCGGACCGCCGCCCGGGGGCGGAAGAGGAGTTGGTTGCGGCTGAACTCGGCCGCACGATCCGCGGCGCGCTGTTGGGCCTGTCCGAGGATTTTCGGACCGTGTTCGTCCTGAAGGTCCTGCACCGGATGTCTTATGAGGAAATAGCATCCATAACCGGGTCGTCCGTTGGCAAACTAAAAACGGACCTGCACCGGGCGCGCCTGGAAATGAGACGAAAGCTCCTGCCGTACTGGGAGCGCACCGGCAGAATCCGAGGTGAGTCATGAGTTGCGAAGCGATACGAAACCTGCTCGAGGACTACTGCTGCGGGGAGCTCGACCTCGCCGAGCGCGGCCGCGTCGAGGCGCACCTCTCCTCCTGTGCCGCGTGCTCGCGCGAGCTCAGGCCGTTGTCCGCAGAGGGGAGGCTGTATCAGGACTACCAGGAAGGGTTGGAGCGCGGCCTGCAGGTACCCACGGGGATGTGGCAGTCCATCCGGGGAGCGATTCAACTGGAGCAGCCCGCTTCGGGCCTCTGGCACAGGATCGTGCGCGCCATCCTCCCCGCTTCCCCCGTGCTGCGTCAGACGGTTTTTGCCGCCGCCCTGATCGTGCTCTCCGTCGGTGCGACGCTGCTCGCGGTGCGCTATTACGGAAGCGGCAGCCCGCCGGAGAGGGCAGGGTTGCGCCCTGCGGCACAGCGGACCACGCTGGAGGATGCGCTGCGGTCGATCGAGCGCGCCGAGCAGGAGTACACGGACGCAATCCGGGTTTTGAGCGACATGGTGGACCGGCGCAAAGGCACGATGGATCCCCGGCTCGTGGCCGAGCTCGAGGCCAATCTCAGGGCTATCGACGAGAGCATCGCCGCTACGCGAAAGGCGTACCACGAGCACCCGACGGACGCCGAGCTGGCGCACTACATGCTGGCTGCCTACAGCATGAAGGTGGAGCTGCTGCAGGAAATCACCTCGTAGCAGCCCCGGGGACTCATTTGATGCGGAGCTTGATCGCGATCAGGATTTTGGCCTCTTCGATGTTCTTCTTCTCTGCGTAGACGACAGTCACACCCCTTATTTTGTTGTACTGTTTCCCGCTCTTGAATCGTCCCTTGAGCTCATCGGAGAGATCGCTTGACATAAGCGCTTCCTCGGCTCTCTCTGTGAAATAGAAAGTCGTCCTGAACGAACCGTCGATGATCGAAAGCCAAAAGATGGTCTTCTTCTTTTGGGTTACCTTGAGCAGCCAGCTCTTGCCATCCCGATAGTACCTCCACTCCGCGGCGAAATCGGGGTGATCGGCCCGGATGTGCTCGAAGAGCGAAACCCAGAGCACTTTGGCCCTTCCGATGTGCGAAAAGATGACCTCTTCCGACGGGAACTGACTTGCATCAGACAAGACGGGCTGTTCCATAAGAGACCTCCGGGATTCTTGGATCTCGAAGAATCGTAAAAATCAATCTTATAACTGCGATTCATGCAGTGCGCGAACCAGAAAACCGTTGGACGCGGGTTTGCTCCGACTTCGCACACGGATTAAACCAGCTGACCCACAGTGTAAATCCGCGAGAATCCGCGTCCCTGCAAAGCCGTCGTGACAGCCTCTGAATCGCAGATTCCTCTAAACCGGGACCGGCTTAACCTCGAGGCGCGCGAGCGAGGCGGCCAGGGTGCGGCCGCTGCACGAGATCTGGACCTCGGGGTACTCGTCGCCGGACGCGTTGACCAAAAGCAGGACTCGTCTGGTACCCAGGTCATAGTCGTAAACGGCGATGTTGGCCGTATTCCAGAGAAACGTCGGGCAGTCGGCGCGCGCCGAATCCGCCACCAGCGACTGCAGGATTGCCTGGCGCACGGGATGCTGCAGGCCCTGGTAGGTGGCGGCGCGGCCATAGGGGAGCATGATCAGGCGTCCCCGGACCACGGCCATCCCGGGGCCGCTGCGCCCCCCGGAGGGGTTGCGCACCTCCGTGTGGACGACGGCTCCATCCGAGTATTCGATGTTCAGGTAGTCGCCTGTTTCTGCCTGTGCCGTCAGCCTGGCGTCGCTGAGCCCGCAGTAGCGTTTCCCGTCGACGGCCTGCTCGTAGGAGGGTACGTCGGAGTCCGACGCCAGCCACTCCGCGCTCTTCACGCCGATCAACCCGCCGAGCCCCATGCGGTGCAGCGTCTGGATCGCGTCACCGTTGAGAAGCACGACGTTGTTGGCCAGAAGGTCGCGTACCTGCTGCTCCTTCAGGCCACGGCAGTACTGACCCGAAATCGCCAGTACTGCTCCTTTCTGGCCGGACCAGCGGCGGTACGTATAGGCGATCCCCATGACGGCGAGGAAGCCTGCCCAGAAGTTCTCGTCCGGTGCAAGCTCGGCAAAGCTATCCCCCTTCTCGGTCTGGATCGAGTATGAGGCATCGGGATTGAACAGCACCTGCACGCCCTTTTCGCGCCGCGGGTCGAGTCCGAGGTCGAGGAGCGACTGCGCCTTCGCCTTTGCCTGCACGAGCGCGGGCGCGTAGCCCTCCTGCGCGATGACGCCGTTTCCGAACAGATCGAAAATGTCCATCGTAATGCCGGCCGGGCCGAGCGCCAGCGAGGACTCGATCTGGAAGCGGGTGAACGAGCGCGACTTGGAGAAGCGCGAATGCGGCCAGTTCTCCAGTTCGGGGTAGAGCTGTGTGTCAGGCGGCACGCTGGCGGCACTCAGGCGCGAGATGCGGGAGAAATTCCAGAGGTAGTCGGCTGCCGTCACTTCCGCGTACGACGGGAGGTGCGGCCGGTTGACGGGCTCTTTTCCAGCGGCGAGGCCGCGCAGCACACCTTCCCAGTCCCGTCCCTCGATGGAGTGGGCCGCCGGCGACGAGCTCATGAGCCCGACTCGGGTTTCGGGGGAAACGCCGCGGACGGTCTCGCCCAGCAGCCGCGCGAGGTTAACCATCGCGTCGCGGCCCGTCTCCAGCCAGATGCGCCGGAAGGGGTGCGGTGCGCCCGGGCGGAGCACGCCAGCGGCGAACTCGTCGCGGGTGAGTGGGCGGCCGGCGCGGCGGGAGTACTCCTTCATGTGCAGCTCACAGAAGCAGCCGCCCCACTGCAAGGGGGAGTGGTTGTGCAGGCGGAAGTCGTCGTCGACCCAGATGACCCGGGGCTGCAATCGGGCAAGGCGCTGGTAGTGCGCCCGCAAGTGTCCGTGCAGAGCAGGGCAGAGGGGGCAAGCCGTGGCGGACGCCTTCCGGCCGCGCGAGTCTACCATCGGCTGGAACGACTGGCTCGGCTTGAACGCACGGCCTCGGTCGGCGTGCAGCAGGACAACCCACGGGTTCAGCGAGGTCGTGACGCCTGCGGCCCCGAGCCGCGGCTTCGCACGTTCGACCATCTGAAGCCAGGGCTCAGCCTCCTCCGGGGTCGGGTGGCCGGTGTTCAGCTCTTCGGCCCACAGGATGAAGGCGACGTCGTCGATCTTCGCTTCACGGCAGAACGAGAGAAGCTCTTCGAGGCGCTCCTCCTCGTGTAACCCCGGTGCCATCGCGAAGCGCAGGATGTAACGGAAGGGCTCGGTCCGGGATTGAGGGACGGAGGCAACGGAAGCCAGGGCGCCGGCCACCGGCAATGACATGCAGAATTCGCGTCTGTTCATAACGGCATTATATGGCCGTCGGCGGCGAGCGCCACCGGCCTTATTCGGGAGCCATACCGCAGTTTTAGAACCGCCTTTGAAACCGCCTGCAGGCGTGCTAACCTACGCGACGTCAAGCTGCGCCTTTTGCGGCACACGTTAGCCAGCCGGCTGGTGACGAAGCGCGGGTGGACCTGTGAATGGTTCAGGAACTGGGCGGCTGAAAGAGTTGAACATACTCCAGCGATACGCGCTTGTCATCGATGAGATGGGCCGTTAGCTCAGTCGGCAGAGCATCTGCCTTTTAAGCAGAGGGTCGCTGGTTCGAGTCCAGCACGGCTCACCAATCTTTTCAATAGCTTACAGCCGCTACCAACATCACTCGAAGAGCCTTTCTAGGCACGGCTGCCGGTGGCGGTGCGGCGCTGCTGGCGGGCGTGGTTGGATCTCCGATTATAATAGGTCAAATGCATCTACGATTGCTGCATCCACGCCACACCAGGCAAATTTCTCGTCTGGCGGGATGCCCCGCAGCGGGTCTTTGAGGCGCCTTGACGCTCGTCACCCTGCTGCTAAAGCCCACCCTGTGACCAGACCCGTCATTTTCTGGTTTACGGCAGGTCGAGGTAGGAAGAAACTCACGTTGTTTCTTTCACGCCTTGGAGGCCGCAGGCCGGGGGTGAAATCCGCGCCGCCAGGGTAACAGGAATCAGAATGGACCAGAGAGCATCCTTGCGCCTTTGCAGAATCGCCGCCGTGGCCGCCATCACGTGCACCCTCTCGTCCTCTCCGTGGGCCCCCGTCTCCAAGGCTCAGGCTCCAAGAGACAGGATCGGGTATCACGAGGTGAAGACTGATGCCTCAGGGAAGATTGTGCCCTGGTATGGCATAGTCCCCTCGGGGGCCTATGATCACGTAGTCCGGCTGGTCTTCAGTTTTTGGCTCGGAATGCGCAATTGCGCGAACGGCGTGCCGCTTTACCTGCAGCATCAGGTATGGAAGGCTGACGTCGATGATGCGCGAGGGTTAGGCGGCGATCAGATACCTATGGCGCTGTCCTCGTGGAACCTGCTTTACGGTTATCTCGGCGACCCGGCGGTCAAGCAGAACATGGAGTTGATGGCAGACTACTGGTTGTCTCACGGCCTCTCCGGGCCGGACCTCCAGTGGCCGAACCTGCCCTATCCATACAATACCGACCTGCATTCGGGGCAGTACGATGGCGACATGCGAGCGGGCAAGGGGTTCCTTCAGCCCGACAAGGCAGCAAGCTTCGGAGCCGAACTGGTCGTGCTTTACAAGATGACAGGCACCCGCAAATACCTGCACGCGGCGATATCGATCGCCAACACACTCGCGGCCAAAGCGAAAGCGGGTGATGGCGATAATTCGCCCTGGCCCTATCGCGTTCATGCCGCCACCGGCGAAGTCCACAAGGAAACCAAAGACGGAAAGAGCTATGCGGCTACTTACACCTCAAACTATTCGGGCGCACTACGGCTCTTTGCGGAGCTGATCGCATTGAAACAGGGTCGGACCGGAGCCTATGCACAGGCTGCGAACATCGTGGCGGCGTGGCTCAAGGCTTATCCCATCAATACGAACAAGTGGGGACCATTTTTCGAAGACATTCCAACATCCGCTTGGTCCGACACGGAAATTAATGCCGACACGATGGCCGAATACATTCTGGACCATCCGGAATGGGATCCGGGCTGGCGCGAACAAGCCAAATCGGCTCTGGACTGGAGCTTTCACACGTTCGCGAACAACGAATACACACAATGGGGCGTCGTTCCGATCAACGAGCAGACGGCATACCAGGTGCCCGGCAACAGTCACACCTCCCGCCATGCCTCGGTCGAGCTGCTCTATTGCCAGAAGACGGGCGACTGCAGCCTTAAAGAGGAAGCCGTCCGCCGTCTGAACTGGGCCACTTACACGGTAGACACGGACGGCAAGAACCGCTACATCCGGGACGATATCTGGCTGACGGATGGATACGGCGACTACGTGCGCCACTACCTTCGTGCCATGGCATCGGCGCCAGAACTCGCTCCCGATAATCAGAACCACATATTGCGCACCAGCTCCGTTTTGCAGTCCATTCATTATGGCCTTGACAGGATCAGCTATACCAAGTTCGATGCCTCCTCGACAGAGGAGCTCAAGATGGCTTCCTGGCAGCCAAAGTCCGTCCGGGGCGGAAAGATGGAGTGGAACGCATCGAACAAGGTCTTGCGCATCCGGTCGGAGTCCCGTACGGTGACGCTGAATCGGTGAGAACCTCGCGCCCGTCGCCGAAAATCCGCAAGATGCGCGGCCATGACATCAAAACGTCGTACATGGTCCAGGACGGCGACAGCGCCAAGCCGCAAAGAAAGCAAGTTCAGAGGCGGCAGCGATTGCCATATCCGAACCGGAAGAATTGCTATTGCTGGACGGCGCGTTGGGCCGTCTGGCGGAAATCGATCCGCGCCAATCCCAGATCGTCGAACTGCGCTATTTTGCGGGCATGAGCATCGCTGAGGTGGCGGGCGTGCTGAGCGTTTCGGAGAGGACAATCCTGCGCGAATGGAAAGTCGCCAAGGCCTGGCTGCAGGCGGAACTCCCAAGAACAACGACGCCGCAAGCCCATAGGCAGCCAGCCTGAGGCGGAGTCCCGGAGACGAAGACGATCTCCCGTCCATTCGGACGCGCCCCGACCACTGGATCCCCGGCAGCCGCGTAGCCCCCTGCTTCCACGCCATGGCGGCGGGGGCCGGATGTCTTTGATGCCCGTGCGCTCCCTTGCATTCGCGGAATAAAAGTGCAAGAATGTGCCCGCTTTCTGCGTCCCCATCGTCTAGCCGGCCCAGGACACCGCGCTTTCAATGCGGTAACACGGGTTCGAATCCCGTTGGGGACGCCATGCTTTTTCAAGCACTCCTCAGCCTCGTTCGGCCCCGCCGGCTCGGTAACGTTCTGGTAACGTAAGCCCCCAAAACTGAGTCCAGTCCACGCACCGCAGCGCCAAGATACTGTTTCGACAGATGCTTTGTGGCCGAGTGGCAGAGCCACTCTGTGAATGGTCCGCGCCTTTGATGCGCGGGAGATCGTTCGTCCTGGGCCGACAGAATGGCCCCCTGCTTTTGAATTGTCCCGATTCCGGAGGCCCATCGGGCTGCGCCGTCTCGTTCTCGATCACGAGCACCTTGGGAGCGTATCTTTGGCGGCCTTCGAGTACGCCCGCCCTTTCATGAGGCACACGAGAGCCGCCCGGATTCTGTTTCTGGGCGTCTGCCATGAGGTCATCTGGTCCGTCAGGGTGGGCAGGGGTAATAAGCTATCCCAGAACCTCGGCCTCCTGGCTTGAGTTTACCGAATTCCAGCAATGACCTTGTTGGCCGTGAGGGTGTACTCTCAGGACAAGGCAGGCTTCGTCGCGGCACAAAAGGGGACTACGCTCAACGTGAAGCTCATCCCCAAGCTGCTCGCCGCTCCGCGGAAAGCCCAGTATGCGGCGGGCCGACCACGAAGGGGCGACAACCCACCACAATGGTGCCCGTCACGCCTTGTCACCGAGAAAAAGGAGCCTCACGGGCAGGAGATCGATGAAATGACAGAATTCAAATGGGAAGACGTGGAGGTCGAAAAGTCCTACCCTAACCTCCCCGGGGACTATGACAGTCATGAACCCGCAATTAGACGCGCCAAAGTGCCAGGGGGATGGTTCATTACGAGTCGGTCCTACGGCTCGCACACGCCGATTGGATTCTTTTACCCGGATCCGAAACACGAGTGGGATGGCGGGACCCTTCATTGTGCTCGGCTGGCGGCTGTATCTGCCGGAGAGTTGGGCTAATGACAGGAACGGCGCAAAGAGGCCGGTGTTCCCGAGGATGTCGTTTTCAAAACGAAATGGCAGCTGGCAATCGACATTATTGACCAAGTCCGCACATGGGGCATTCCTGACCGGCTTGTCGTTGCTGATGCCGGGTATGGAGATGCGACAGAGTTCCGGGATGCCCTTGAGAGCCGGAGTCTTCCTTATGTCGTAGGTACTTCCGAGCAGGTCGGTATTTGGGCAAAGCCGCCGAAGGTTGTTGTCCCGGAATACAGCGGCAGGGGGCAGCCACCATCGCGATTTTCCTATGGCAAGCAGAAACCGACGAATGTGCACCAGCTAGCTCTTAAGGCGAAGGAGTGGAAGAAAATCCGATGGCGCGAAGGGAGCAAGGGATGGCTGGAGTCGCGCTTCATGGCGCAGCGGGTTCAGCCTTCCCATGGCTATGTGCACGGTGAGCCCCCTCATAAAGAGCTATGGTAGGAGGGAGGGATGTTTACGGCGACACCTATTATCGTAAACAAATAGCGGGAGAGAGATCCGCAAAGCACAGGAAGCCGTGTAGTGGTTCCCGATGAACGGCAGTTATCATCATGAGACCTACCCATGCGCGACGTTGACCGGCTGCACCTCCACGTGCTCGAAATAAGCTCGGCGAGTTGGGGCAATCGAGAATCTGTGGAAAGGAGTCGACCGTGACCAACTCGTCCTCCTGCGCGGCAATTGCCCTTGTGTGCGGTGCGCTCGCGGCTACTATTCTGATTGCGTCGGAGGGAGCGAAAGACGACGCAACTACGGAGGGCGCAATGCGCGAAGATCCCGTCTCCGCCGCCGCCGCGTCCATTCTCGATCATTATTTCAACCCTCCCGCCGCCAGACCCGTGGCAATCGTATGCTGTGCCGGTAAGCGCGCCCTGGCCGAAGCCATTGCCGCGAGGCTCACGGCGCGTGGCACCTTTGTGACGACTCTCGAGGTCCCCGAGGACGTTTCCGATGCGCGCGCGTTTGCCTCAAAGGCATTTTCCGATGCCAATGCCGCGCTTATGGTCTTTGCCTCGGCGCGCATGTGGGGCCCACAGGGATTGCATCGGTATTTCGTCTACCAGGACGGACCGTCGGTTCAAGCGGCCGCGGCCCCCGTGTTCTTCGACGCGGTCACTCCGATGCCGAGCCGCGTGAGGCTTTATGGTTCGGACGTAGCTAAGGACCAAGCCTGGCTCGAGACGCTCAAATCCGCTTTCCCCGACAACGCTCGCTTCCGCATAACATCGCCCGCAGGCACTGACCTTCAATTCACCGCGAGGAAATGGAACCGCCTCGACTGGGAAATATGCACTGCGCCGCTGGAGGCGTCTATCGAGGGCGCCATCGTCGTCGACGGAGCCGTCCAGTTCGGCAGGGTTGGCAAGCCGATAACCATCGTGATACGCAAGGGGCGCGTTGCCGATGTGCTCTGCGCAGACCCCAACGACGCAGTCTTCGCCGAGTATCTCCGCGCGATGAGGGACGCGTTCGCCGCTGATGGCGCCAACGCCCAGCTCGCCGAGGTCGGCATTGGAGTAAACGGCGCCGCGTTGGTATCGGACGTGATCATGGAAAGCGAAACCGCCCGCGGCACCTGTCACTTCTGCTTCGGCGAGAACACACGCTACGGAGGTGCCAACGTCACCGAGACGCACCACGGAACGGTCGTCATAAGAGAGCCGGCTTTCTATCGCGAGACTCTTTCGCCTGCACCGCATTGGAACAGAACACGCTGACGGTCAATCGCTTACACGGAGTGTTGCCAAAGCGCAGGCGAGCAGCGATATCAGGGCAGGGACACGGCAAAGAGAAGGCCGCACTTTATGGGGCGCGGCCTTTGGTAACGTAGATACTGCAAGAAACTTACATGCCGGAGCCTTTTTTCTTGGCAGGAGCGGCGGTTGCCGAGGATACCGTGATCGTGTCGCTGGTCAGCGTCCCGGCTACCTTCGCCTCTCTACCCGCCAGGCTGGAACTGATTTTATCCTGAGGATCCAACTGGTAAACCTTTCCGCCTGATACCAGGACGTACTTGCCACCGCCCGAAACGCACTTCGCGACGCAGGCAGCCGCTTCGTCGCTTGCGGTCGCATGTTTGAGACCGCAGTTCGAATCGCTGATTACGCCGGTCCACGACTTATCTGCCCCCCATGCCAGGCAGGCAAACGCCAGGAGCGCGAGAACCGGGAACAATCCTTTTCTATTCATCAACCTTCCTCCTTCTCGTCGTTGAATTTCGACTACTACTAAACATGCATCCCGGAGAATCACATGTCTAGTCGAGATTGAACACGTGTCTGGTCAAAACTGAGCGCCTCAGCGATCCCTGCCGACAGCTCCCTAATGATTAAAATTGTTACCCCTGCGGCTTCGCTCTAATGCCTTTTTGCGACACGCACTCACATCCCTGTTCGGCGGGCCAGCACCGGCAGCGCGGACCAGGCTTGGCTGCACGTGGAGATCCTGGCTTTCCGGCCCAGGCTCGGAGTTCAGCAAGGAGGCAATCGAAGACTACCATTCCGGCGGTGCTTGGATGCGGGAGGACGTGGCTTCGTCGTGCTGAAGGCCGCCCGGACCGCCCGGCCAGGACGCATAACTCTAATGAGCGCCGGGGAAAATACCGATAAACCCACAGGGGCATATTATGAAGCGCTTCGGATGTCTGCTGTTTGTGACGGCACTCCTGCACTCTGTGCCGTTGCCTGGCCAAACCACGAGCACGCTGGAGGTTGTCTCGTCTCCCTCCGGTGCGGAAGTCCTGCTCGACGGTGCTTCGACAGGGAAGCTGACGCCGGCGACGTTCCCGGTCTTTCCGGGTACGCACCAGCTGACTGTGCGGGCCATGGGACCCGGCTGGATACCCGCGGTGCGCAGCGTGGTCGTCGCGCAGGGGACAAACAGCGTGAGCGTGGTGCTCCGGCGCCAGGGCTCGGATCCGGCCGCTGCCCCGCTTGGCGTCGGCACTTCGCACGGAGCGCAGGCCCGCCTGCTGTCTCCCCCGGCGGCCATATCGGCGGGGGCCGCGGCCGCACTGGCCCACAAGGGCGGAGCGGATGCGACGGGGTTTCCCCCTTCAGCCGGAAACCCGAAGGCTGCCGTCAGCAAGAACAACGCCCCAGAGCTCGATCCAGGTTCCCTGGCGGGCGCCGTCACGCTGCTGATCGGCGGTCTCATGATCCTGAGGGATCGCAGGCGCCGGAACTGATCAGCGCGCAGATTGCGCCTCGTCGGCGAACGATTTCGCCACCGTGTCCCACAGGCCAACCGAAGTGATGCCCCCGGCAGAAAAAATGACGATCACCTCGACCCCGGTGCGCCGGACTCTTTCAAGGGTTCGGGTCAATTTCCCGGGAGGGTAATAGCCCGCTGGAACCGCCGCCAGAAACGCCTGTAACTTCTTCTGCACCTCCCCGGGATCTCCAGGCGTGCGCAGGATCGTCTGCAAGGCAAGTTGCAGTTCGGGTGCGGACTGTGTGAGGTGCGCGGCGACCTTGTCGTATTCCCTCTGCAGTTCGGCGGCGGAGCCTCCAGCACCCAGCAATTGACGCATCCGGGTGAGCGGTTCCCGTGCCTCGTCGTAGAGGTAAGACGTCGCAATCCCGATCCACAAGTGTTTGCGATGCGGTGCCGGGGGCTGCCGTTCAGAATGCGCCAACTTCTGCCCGCTTCTCAACCAGGAAATCCTCCGGGGAGCGCGATGCACATTGCGAGCCTCGGGGTGGATTGTGCTCCAGGCCTCCGCACTCGAATGACCTCGAGACCGGGCCGGCGCCCGGCTCGGGGCGGAGCTCCCCGGATGAGTGACGTACGGGGCTCGTTCCATAGTTGCTGCAATTCCGGCGAGATTCTGTAGAATCGAGCTGCGAGGTACACGGCGATGAGACTGCGACAGCTTGGCATCCTTGTCTTGGTTATGGGTTTGAGCGCCTGCGGCAGCAAGCCGGCACCGGATGTGGTGGTCTACAACGGCAAGGTCCTGACGGTGGACGGAAATTTCCGGATTGCTGAAGCTATGGCAATCAAAGGGGACCGGATCCTGGCGGTGGGAACGACGGCCGACATCACGAGCATGTCGAGCCCGGCGACCCAGCGGCTCGATCTCAAGGGCCAGACCGTGCTGCCGGGCCTGATCGATTCGCACTCCCACGCCGCCGCTGCGGCGCTGTACGAATTCGATCACACGGTCCCGGACATGGAAACCATCGACGACGTGTTGCGTTACGTGAAGGCCCGTGCCGATGCGCTCAAGGAAGGAGAATGGGTCTCGCTCTCGCAGGTGTTCATCACGCGCCTGCGCGACCAGCGCTACCCGACGCGGGAGGAACTCGACCGCGCCGCGCCAAAGAACCCGGTGGCGTTTAGGACCGGCCCGGACGCTTCGCTGAACACGCTGGCCCTCAGACTGTGCGGCATCGACCGGAATTTCAAGCCGGCCGGCGGCGATCTGTGCCGCGTCGAGCGCGACCCGCGCAGCGGCGAACCCACGGGGATTCTGCGCAGCTGCGCCAGCTATCTGAAATACAAGACGAGCGAGAAGGTCCCGACGGCCGATGACCGGCGCAATCGGCTGAAGCTGCTCCTCGCGGACTACAACTCGGTCGGCATCACCGGAATCGTGGAAGGGGACGCCGAGGACGAGGAGGTCGAGATCTACCGGGAGCTGAGGGACCGGGGAGAGTTGACGTGCCGCACCTTCCTCGCCCTGCACGTGGATGCGCAACAGCCGGTGGAGAAGGTCGAGGCGCGCATCCGGCAGGCCGCCGCCAGCCCGCTCCACAAACGCGACGCCATGCTGTGGTTGCGCGGCATCAAGGCTTACCTCGACGGCGGAATGCTCACCGGCAGCGCATACATGCAGCAGCCGTGGGGTGTCAGCAAGGTATACGCCATCGACGACCCCGCGTACCGGGGCATGCGCTTTATCGATCCCGAGCGGCTCTACCGGATTGCCCGCGCTGCGCTCGAAAACGATTTCCAGTTCACCGCGCACTCGGTCGGCGACGGGGCCGTGGCGGCGCTGGTCGAAGCCTATGAGCGGATCAACCGCGACCTGCCCGTGCGGGACCGGCGGCCCAACATCACGCACGCCAACTTCATCGCCCCGGAGACGGTTCAGAAAATGAAGGCTCTCGGGATCGTCGCCAACATGCAACCGGTCTGGCTCTACATGGACGGCGCCACCCTGCTCAAGCACTTCGGTACCGACCGGCTGGCGATCTTCCAACCGTATCGCTCGCTGTTCGAGAACGGCGTGATCGTCGGCGGAGGGTCGGACCACATGCAGAAGATCGGCAGTTTCCGGTCCATAAACCCGTATAACCCGTTTCTCGGGATCTGGACGGCGGTGAGCCGCAAGCCGCGCTGGATGGAGGGGCCGCTCCACCCCGAGCAGGCGATCTCCCGCGAGCAGGCCCTCAGGCTGTACACTGCCAACAACGCCTGGCTCACCTTCGAGGAGAAGGAGAAGGGATCGCTGGAACCCGGGAAACTGGCCGACTTCATCGTCATCGACCGGGATATACTGACGTGCCCTGAAGACGAAATCAGGGGGATCGAAGTGCAGCGCACCTATTTGGGGGGGAAGCCCGTCTACACCCGGGCTGGACTCTAGGAGCGTACGGCCTCGCGTTCGGAGCGGTTCGCCGACCGTCCCGTCCCTGGTCGCGGCGACCAGGGTCACGGATGAAACAACGGCGGCTGGTTTGCTTCTAATAGACAAAGGAAGGGGACAAAGGAAGGGGAGGAGAGAATGCAAATGAGACGGATGCGTTTCGCGGCCAGCACGTGCCTGGCCCTGGCGGCCCTATTCCTCGCCGGCTGCGAGCAGAAAACGATCAATGAGATCAAGGCCCAGCCGGACCGCTATGCTAATCGCGACGTGGGGATCCGAGGCGAAGTCACCGAAAGTTTCTCGATCCTGGGCCGGGGCGCCTACCAGGTCGACGACGGCACCGGGAAACTCTGGGTGATTTCCGAGAAGGGTGTGCCGCGCAAGGGGTCCCACGTGGCCGTGAAAGGTCGTATCCGAGACGGGTTCGACCTCGGCTCGTTCATCAAGCTGCCCGAGAAGATCAGTTCGGGGATGGTGCTGGTGGAGGAGTCCCACAAGGCGAAATACCCCCGCTAGCGAACGCGGGGGCCAACAAGATACGGTCCGGGCTTCAGCCCGGACGCTGTTTGCGGTCGCTATGCAGGGCAGGTGGAACTCTATGGAACGGATTTAAAGACGTCCGGGCTGAACCCGGACCCACTTGCTTTGCGGGCAGGGCGGGCAGATAAACCGTTGGACAGCCTCTTCAGCGCGGACCCACGTGCTCGCTCTCCCAAACTTCAACCGTCACTGGTCGGCGGTGGGTCTTTCCGGGGCCTGAATCACCTTTTCGTAGAAGCGCTCGTATTGCGGGATGATCTTGGATGCGCAGAAGCGCGCCTTGGCCCGCTGCCGCGCCTTCTTTCCCATCTCGCGGCGGAGCGTCGCGTCCCCGACGATCTGGACCGCGCGTCTTGCCATTTCGTCGACATGGTAGGGTTCGACCAGGAAGCCCACCTCGCCGTTGTCCACAACCTCCGGCAGCCCGCCTACCCTGGAAACAACCACGGGCACCTCGCAAGCCATCGCCTCGAGGGCGACGAGCCCGAATGACTCGTTGTCGCTCGGCAACAGCAGCAGGTCCGCGCAGCCAATGAGCTCCTCGATGTTGTCGCGCTTGCCCAGGAAGTGGACTTTCTTCTCGATCCCGTAGCGACGCGCCAGGTACTCGGCGTTGCCACGCTCCGGTCCGTCTCCCACCATGAGCAAGGTCGACGGAACGATGCGCTGCACCCTCTCGAAGATCTCGACCACGTCCGTCGGCCGTTTGACGGGGCGGAAGTTGGAAAGGTGGATAAGGACGCTCTCGCCGGGAGCGGCGAACCGGTCGCGGATTTCGGTGTTTTCGGGGGGCTTGTAGATGTCGCAGTTCACGAAGTTGTAGATGACCTCGATTTCGTTTTTGACGCCGAAGGTCTTGTAGGTGGCGTCCCTCAGGTAGCTGGAGACCGCGGTGACGCCGTCGGACTGCTCGATCGAGAAGCGGGTGATCGGCAGGTAGGAGCGATCGGCGCCGACCAGGGTGATGTCGGTGCCGTGCAGTGTCGTGACGACCGGGAGCCGGCGGGGCCTCATCATGGACTTGGCCAGATAGGCGCTCACGGAGTGCGGGATCGCGTAGTGGCAGTGCAGGAGGTCGAGGCCTTCAAGCTCAGCCACCTCCGCCATCTTGGTCGCGAGGGCGAGCGTGTACGGCGGGTGGTCGAACAGGGGGTAGGTCGTCACCTCGACTTCGTGGAAGTAGATATTGGGGTGCGACCTGTCGAGCCGCATGGGCGGAGCGTAGCTGATGAAGTGGACCTCGTGTCCTCGCTGGGCTAGTTCTTTGCCCAGCTCGGTTGCGACGATGCCACTGCCGCCGTAGGTTGGGTAACACGTGATGCCGATTTTCAAGTGTCCTCCGTGACAGAAAGGTGGAAGCCTGAGCTGGAATCAGTCGAACGCCGAAGCGACGAGGGCGGCCTGCTGTTTCCGGTGCGCCAGGAGAGACCCGGTGGCGGGGCTGGCGCTTTCGGGACGGCCGGCGTAGCGCACCTCCCGCGCGAAAGGGAGAGTCCGGGCGATCCGGTGACGCATGAATTCCCAGGCGCCCATGTTCTGCGGTTCCTCCTGCACCCAGCAGACGGTCTGAGCCCGCGTGTACGACCCGAGGGCCTGCGCCAGATTCCACTCCGGGTACGGGTACAGCTGTTCAACGCGCAGGATCGCGACGTCGGCGGCGCCGCGTCGCGTGCGCTCGGCTGCGAGGTCGTAATAGACCTTGCCCGAGCAAAGCAGGATGCGTCGGACCGCTTCCCGTTCCGCGACGGCCGGGTCGTCCATGACCGGGTGGAACAGGCCTACCGAGAAATCGGCTGCACGCGACACGTTGGACGGGTGCCGCAGCAGGCTCTTGGGTGTGAGCACGACCAGGGGGATGCGCTTGGCGTCGCGCATCTGCCGCCGCAGCAGATGGAAATACTGCGCGGGGGTGGTTGGGAGACAGACGCGCATGTTGTCTTCCGCGCAGAGCGACAGGAAGCGTTCCAGCCGCGCGCTCGAGTGCTCGGGCCCCTGCCCCTCGAAACCGTGCGGAAGCAGCATCACGAGGTCGCAGGGCTGCCGCCACTTGGATTCCGAACTCGAGATGAAGTTGTCGATGATCACTTGGGCGCCGTTGGCGAAGTCGCCGAACTGGGCTTCCCAAGCCACGAGGGTAAGCGGGTCGGCGACGCTGTAGCCGAATTCGAAGCCGAGCACGGCAGCCTCGGACAGCGCGCTGTCGAACACCTCGAAATGGGCCTGGTCGGGATGGACGTGCTGCAGTGGGGTGTACTGCGTGCCCGTGTCGAGGTCGCTCAGCACGAGGTGGCGCTGGCTGAAGGTGCCGCGGGCGCTAGTCCTGTCCGCTGATGCGCACGGGTGTGCCTTCGTAGACCAGCGTGCCGAAGGCGAGGGCTTCCGCGTATGCCCAGTCGATGTCGGGATCGCCGTCGACAAGCTCCCGGCGCCGGGCGAAGAAGTTCCTGAGCTTCGGGTGCAACCGGAACGCGTCGGGGAGTTGCGTCAGGCCGTGGGCTACCTCGCGCAGTTCCTCCGGCGGCACGGCTGTGCCGCCCGTGGGCTGGAACTCGCGCAACTCTTCCTCGGATACGGCGAGCGGGATGTCGGGTTCGAAATGCTGGTCACCTACCCGGCTCGCCTCGTAGGCCTCCTCGAGTTGCCGCTGGGTTTCGGCCATGCTGCGGTCGATCTCGGCCTGGTCGACGATCCCTTCGCGTGCGAGCTTCTCCGAGTAGAGGGCGAGGACCGAGGGACGCTCGGCGATCTGGCGGTAGAGCAGCGGTTGTGTGTAGCTCGGTTCGTCGCCTTCGTTGTGGCCGTGGCGCCGGTAGCAGAAGATGTCCACGACCACGTCTTTGCCGAACTGCTGGCGGTAGGCGTAGGCGAGGGACGCGACCCGGATCGCGGAGTCCGGGTCGTCCCCGTTGACGTGGAATATCGGCGCCTGCACGGAGCGCGCTAGGTCTGTGGCGTAGGGCGAGGAGCGGGCTTCTTCCGGTGTGGTGGTAAAGCCGATCTGGTTGTTGACGATGACGTGGATGGTCCCCCCGGTGCGATAGCCGTGCAGCTGGGAGAGGTTGATGGTCTCCCACACCACTCCCTGCCCGGCGAACGCGGCGTCGCCGTGCACGAGCACCGGGATGACTTTCCTCCGGGTCGTGTCGCCACGCCGTTCCTGCTTGGCCCGGATTACCCCTTCTACGACGGGGTTGACCCACTCGAGGTGGCTGGGGTTGGGGACCACCGACACCTGGATGTCGTTGCCCTCCAATGAACGGAACGTGCCGGCCGAGCCGAGGTGGTACTTGACGTCGCCCGAGCCCTGGGTGACGAGGGGGTCGGTGTTCTCCTCGAACTCGGAGAGAATTTTAGGCAGCGGTTTCCGGATGATGTTGGCCAGCACGTTCAGCCTGCCGCGGTGCGCCATGCCGATGACCGCCTCCTGCACGCGATCGTTGGCGGCTTCCGCCAGGATCCTGGCGAGCACCGGGATGGTGGTCTCGGCCCCTTCCAACCCGAAGCGCTTGTGCCCGACGAAGCGCGTGTGGAGGTAACGCTCGAATCCCTCCGCGTCGATCAGGCGGGACAGCGTCTGACGCCTGATCTCGGGACCGAGCGGGGCGGTTGCCTCGGCCGGCTCGATGCGATCCTGGATCCAGGTTTTTTCTCCAGGGTCCTGGATGTGGCGGTATTCGATCCCGATCTTCTGGCAGTAGGCCCGGCGCAGTATGGCGAGGATTTCCCGCAGGGTCCCGCGCTCGAGGCCGCCGAGCCCGCCCGTCACGAACTCGCGGTCGAGGTCCCATATGGTCAGCCCGTATGTCGCCGGATCGAGCTCGGAATGGTACAGGGCATTGGTGCCCAGGGGATCGAGGTGCGCGATCAGGTGGCCCCTGACGCGGTAAAGGTTGATGAGCTTGAGGACGCCGACCTGCTTGTCGAGATCTTCACGGCCGAGGACGCCTCCCAAGATGGCGGGGCTGTGGTCGAGGGCCCATTTGACCGGAACGTCGGGCAGCTGCAGGTCCTCGAAAATCTCCTCGTAAAAGCGGTCGTTGCCGAGCAACAGGTCGTGCACCCTGCCGAGGTACTGCCCCGATTCTGCCCCCTGGATGATCCGGTGGTCGTAAGTGCAGCTGATGGTCATCACCTTGCTCAGCCCGAGGCCCGACAGGGCGCGGGGCGACCAGGCATGGTATTCGGCAGGATAGCCGATGTTGCCGGTGGCGACGATGGCGCCCTGGCCTTTCATCAGCCTGGGCAGAGAGGATATCGTGCCGACGGTTCCAGGATTGGTCAGGGTGATTGTCGTCCCCTGGAAATCCGACGGATCGATGGAGCCTTTCCGGGTGCGCGCGATGGTGTCGTCGTAGGCCCGGACGAACTCGTGGAACGTCATGTTGCCGGCGTGTTTGATGTTGGGCACGAGCAGGGTGCGGCTACCGTCCTTCCGCTCGACGTCGACCGCGATACCGACGTTGATCGTGCGCCGCACGCGGCGCTTGGGCTCGCCCTCGACGAGCTCGTAACACGAGTTCAGGACGGGGAAGTCCCGCAGCGAGCGGAGGAGCGCCCATGTGATGACGTGGGTGAACGAGATCTTCCCCCGGTTGTCCGGCTCCATGTAACTGTTGATGATCCGGCGGTTTTCCTCCAGGAGCTTCACCGGGATGGTGCGGTACGAGGAAGCGGTCGGGGTTGCCAGGCTCGCTTCCATGTTCTGGGCGACCCTGAGGCTCCCGCCGCGTATCGGGACGAGTTCCTCGTCTGGGGGGATGGGGACTGCAGGGTCAGCCGGGCGATCGACCTCTTCCTGCAGACGTCCCGTTTGAGAAGAAGCGTCTTCGTTGGGCATCGGGTTTCTCGTATCAGGCAATTCTCTTCAGAATGCGCGCGGGCAGGGTGACCACGGCCCAGACAAGTTCGAGGACGCCCCCCACGGCGATCCCCACGATCCTGAAGGGGAGCAGGACGAGCCAGACGAGCGGGTAGAGCACGAGGGCGAGGATCGCCAGCGGCCAGCACAGGATGAGCAGGATGCACCAAAGTAGGAACTTAACCATGAATCACACTCGCCGCCGCCTTCCGTCGAGGCGGCGGGCGTCCTCGATGACCGCCGCCGGTTGCTCATTCTTCGCGGGGCGATTTCTCCGTCTGTTCGGTTCCGGGCTCTTCATCCTGTTGCTCGTCGCCGGCAAAAAAGGCGTCGTAGAGTTCGCGTGCGCGCTCGACGTCCCGCTGCTCGACCAGCAGGGTGGTGGGTGCCGCCATGCTGGTCGCCCCGATAGGGTCGGATTCCCCGCGAACAACCGTGTGGATGCCGTTGGATTCCAGCAGTTCGCGGATCATGTCGGCCTCGGCGACCACCGGGAAACTGGCCAGTTCAGCCAGGGCCTCGGAATCCGCTTCAACCTCCGTCCCGTGCCGCTCGGGCAGGGCATCGACCAGTGCGACATCGCAGTCGGAACAGCGGCCGACGCCATCGCGGTATTCGGCCTCGCAGCTCGGGCAATAGGGCATGTCCCCCTCCGTCCTGTCCACCGCCATTTCATTTCAATTTTTACCACATCCGGCGGGGAAATGGGTGATATTGCATCGGCAGGCAGGGGAGGAGAGATGAAGGAGTTCCCTGAGGTTACCGGATGAGGGCGTAGCAGACAACGGCGGCGACGAGGGCGATCAGGGCCGCAAGCCAGGCGAGCGACGCCGCGGCCAGTCTGGCGCGTCGGCGGCCGGGTGCTGGGGGAGTGCACGTGTCGCGCACGAGGCGCAGCTCGCGCGCCATGTCTGAGACACTCCGGTAGCGGTCGCCCGGTTTTTTGGCGAGGGCCCGCTCGACGATGGCGTCAACCTCCACCGGCACCATGGCGCTGCGGGAACTCGGTGCGGGCGGGTCACCCTCGAGGATGGCGCTCATCCTGGACAGCGAATTGCGGGCTTCAAATGGATGCCGCCCGGTGAGCATCTCGTAAAGGATCGCACCCAGCGAGAAGATGTCGCTGCGGTAGTCGATCTTTGCCCCGCGAATCTGTTCCGGGGACATGTAGGCCAGGGCCCCCATCGGGATAATCGTGTCGGCAAAATCCACCCGTCGCTGACGCAAGCCCCTTTTCGTCCCCTTCTCGATCTCGGTAAACCGGCCGATGCAGCAGTCCGACAGAAGGACTCCTTCGTCCTGGAGCCAGACGTTTGAAGGCTTGAGACCGCGATGTTCGGTTCCGGAGGCGTGAATGGCGGCCAGCCCGTCTGCCATGGCGAGCGCGATATCCAAGGCCGTGCGCCAGGGCAGGGACTTCCCGTCGAGGTGTTGCTCCAGAGTCCTGCCGCGCAAGAAAGGGCTCACAACGAAGAAATCGTCGTTGTCGTCGCCGATTTCCAGGATGGGGCAGACCGCCGGGTGGCGAACCTGGCTTGCCGAGAGCAAGCACTGCAGGAATCTCTCGCGGCGCTCGGCGTTGAACAGAACGTTCGAGCGGACCAGTTTCACCGCGACGAAGCGCCCCTCGGACGGGTCCTCGGCCTTGTAGACGGTCCCCATGCTGCCCGTCCCGAGGGTTTCAACGATGGTGTACTTGCCAAGTCTCTCGCCAATCATGGGTCAGAGGCCGCGGAGGGACTTCAGGCGTTCTGGAGTTGACGCATGATGAGATGCCCCTGAGGTCGTCTGCACTGTTAGATTCGCACACGCCGCACCCTCCTGTCCAGCAGCGATTGGCCGCGAAGCCGCGCGCCGGGGCGGGGCGCGGCGGGGCGTCCCGACGGCGGGAACCGGCGCGGGGCTAAACTCGATCCGCCGGTCGGACGATATGCGGCAGGGAGGAGCTGTATGGAACTGGCGCATCCCGATCTCGGACGGAATTCCCCTGTCGTCGAGAAGACCACTGTGCGGGGACGTTCGCTGCGGGGCATCCTCGAAGCGCACGCACTCTGGCTTCAGAAAGAGGGGGGCGAGAGGGCAAACCTGGTCGGCGCGGTCCTGGCGGACATGGACCTGCAGGGGATCGATTTGCGCCGGGCCGACCTGCGGGGCGCCTCGTTTGTCGAGTCGAACCTCTCCCACGCCGACCTGAGCGGCTGCGACCTCGCACAGGCGGACTTCCGAAAAGCCCAACTGCTCGGGAGCGACTTCGGCGCCGCCGCCCTGACCGGGGCTGACTTCCAGTATTGCTGGCTGGCTCAGGCGAATTTCGCCGACGCCCAGTTATCGGGCGCGAGGTTCCGCCGGGCGAGCCTGCGCGAGAGCCGATTCATGGGCGCCCGCCTGGAAGGTTGCGACTTTTCCGACACCAACCTTCAGGGGGCGCAGCTGCACCGCGCCTACGCCGTCGAGTGCAACTTCGCGGAAGCGGATCTCGAGAAGGCAAATTTCCTTTACGCGCGACTGCACCTCTGCCGGTTTGTGGGCGCCAGACTGGGCCAGGCGTCTTTTGTCTCGGCCCAGGTCCGCAACTGCGATTTCCGCAGCGCCGACGCCTCATCGGCCAGGTTCAGCGAGGCCAACCTGTCACAGAGCTCCTTCTGCCACGCCGCCCTCTCCGGCTGCGACCTGCGCGACGCCGATCTGCGGGCCGCGGACCTGTCTTACGCCAACCTCACAGACGCGGTCCTCTCCGGCGCCACCCTGATGGCTTCGGACCTCCGGGGCGCGACTCTGCAGGGAGTGAAACACGCTTCCGCCCGTCAGCTCATGCAGGCGCGCACCGGCGCCAGCACCACGCTTCCCAGCGGGGCCAAGGGGCCGTACCTCCGCGGTTCCGGAGCCGAATACCCCTCGTGCCGATGAGCCCCACGGCCGGCCGAACGCCGACCTTGAAGACTTGAAGGTCTCGAAGCCGCCCGACCCTCACACCGGTCTGCTATCATAATGGGCTATGTCGATACTGAAATTCTTGAAGCTCGATTCGCCGCGCGGCGCCGCCCCTTCGGTCGAAACCGACACGGTGCGCAAAATCACGGAAGCCCTGGACAAGCTCGATCCCGATCGTGCCCGTTACGTCGCGGCCTTTGCCTATATCCTTAGCCGGATCGCCCGCGCGGACCTGCGGATCAGTCCCGAGGAAACCCGGGCCATGGAGCGAATCGTGATGGGGCGCGGCGGGCTGCCCGAAGAGCAGGCCATCATCGTCGTGCAGATGGCGAAATCCCAGAGCACCCTGTTCGGTTCGACCGAGAACTTCCTCGTCACCCGCGAGTTCAACAAGATGGCGACGCGCGAACAGAAGCTCGCCCTGCTCGAGTGCCTGTTCGCGGTTTCGGCCGCGGATCAGTCGATCTCGACCGTCGAGGACAACGAAGTCAGTCAGATCGCCGACGAACTGCGCATCGAACGGCCCGACTTCATCGCCATCCGGTCGTCGTTCCGAAGCCACCTCGCCGTCCTGAAAAAGCCCCAGCCTTGACGCCAGAGGATGGAAGTGTTGGATCTTGTGAGGTCATGGCTCGCCTCGAAGCGCTCAAAGAAGGCTCAAAGAGCTGCCGGCAGGGGCCGCCGATCCCTTCCGTGTCTTCCGTTTTTTCAGTGGCTTCCGTGACAAGTTGTTTTTCTCGCTGCGACAACGTGCCGCATCGCTGGACTTCGGCCCGGCTTTGGCCTTATAAAACCGCCTTCAGCCCTTGCAGCTATCATCACGGGAGGAACCCATGCGTTCTCGAGCATTCAGCGCCCTTGCCGTCTTTGTGCTTTGCGCCGGTTACGCTGCCGCCGTGCGGTCTGCGCCACAAACGACCGACCCGCGGATCGGGCAGCTGAAGGGGGCCGCGGCGGCCGAGGTCGTCAAGATGGCGCGATTCACCCAACAGATGGTCGACACGATCTTCAGTTTCGCCGAGTTGGGATTCCAGGAAGTCGAGACCTCCCGCTACTGCGTGGACATCCTCCGCAAGAACGGTTTCCAGGTCGAGGAGGGGATTGCGGGCATGCCGACGGCGTGGATGGCGACCTGGGGCTCCGGCAAGCCCGTCATTGCCTTGGGTTCCGACATTGACGGGCTACCCCAGACCTCGCAGAAACCCGGGATCGCGTACCGCGCACCTTTTATCGAAGGGGCGCCCGGGCACGGCGAGGGGCACAATTCGGGGCTGCCGCTCAACATCACGGCGGCCCTGGCAGTGAAAAGGATCATGGAGCGGGAACGCCTCTCTGGCACCCTCAAGCTCTGGCCCGGCGTGGCGGAGGAGCAGCTTGCCGGCAAGGCGCACTACGTCCGCGCCGGCACGTTCAAGGACGTCGACGTAGTTTTGTTCGCACACGTCGACAGCAGCATGGGCGTGTCCTATGGTTCGAGCTCCTCCAGCGGGCTCGTATCCGTCGAGTACACCTTTCAGGGGGCCAGCGCGCACGCGGGGGGGTCCCCGTGGCGCGGCCGGAGCGCCCTGGACGCCGTTGAGCTGATGGATGTCGGCTGGAACTTCCGGCGCGAGCACCTGCGCATCCAGCACCGGTCCCACTACGTCATCACCAACGGCGGTGACCAGCCGAACGTGGTCCCGCCGCTCGCCTCCGTCTGGTACTTCTTCCGCGAGATGGATTACCCTCACATCAAGGAGCTGTTCGAGATCGGCAACACGATGGCTCAGGGTGCCGCCCTGATGACGGGCACGACCGTGACGCGGCGTCTGCTCGGTTCGGCCTGGCCCACTTATTTTAACCAGCCGGTTGCGGAAGCGATGCAGGAGAACATCAAGAGCGTCGGCATGCCGCGCTGGAGCGACGACGATCAGGCCCTGGCCAGGGCGGTGCAAGCCGAAGCCAAGGCGCCGGAGAAAGGGCTCGAAACGGAAGTGGCTAAAATCGGGCTGCCGGTCAAGGAGGAGGACAAGCGAGGCGGTGGTTCCGACGACATCGGCGACGTCTCGTGGAACGTTCCGACGGTGACCCTGCGATATCCCGCCAACATCCCGGGCCTGCCGGGTCACAGCTGGCTCAACTCCATCTCGATGGCAACCCCGATCGCACACAAGGGGGTGACCTCGGGCGCCCAAACCATGGCCCTGACCACGCTGGATCTGCTGCTCGACCCCGGTCTGATCGCCCGGGCATGGACCTATTTCCGCGACGTCCAGACCAAGGACGTGAGCTACACCTCCTTCCTTGGTGAGGACGACAAGCCGGCCCTGGACCTGAACCGGAAGACCATGGAACGCTTTCGGCCCGAGATGCGAAAGTTCTACTATGACGCCTCCCGGTACAAGACCTACCTGGAGCAGTTGGGCATCGCCTACCCGACACTCGGTCGCTGAGGGTTGCGGGGGTGACGGACCGCCCGCGCGACCGTCACCCCCCAGAGTACAACCAGGGAAATGATCAGTCCCGCGAGGAACGGATTGAGGAGGCGCGGGAGCGCTGCCCCGGCCCCGTAGTTGAGCGCCAGGGTGGCGGGGACCGAGACCGCGATGGCAGCGAGCGCCGCCGAGGCGCTCGGGCGGGTGGAAAAGAGTCCGGAAATCACCGGCACAAAGAGGGCCACCGTCACGAGGCTGTAGAAGAGGGTCAGAGAGCCTATGATCGACGGCATGGTTATCGAAATCGCCACGGCCCCGGCCCCGGCGGCCCCGGCGCTCAGGCGGCTGATGAGCAGCAGCCTGCGTTCGGAGGCGTCGCGGTCGAGGAAACTGCGGTAGAGATCGATCGTGAGCGACGAGGAGAGCATGAACAGCACCGCGTCGCACGTACTGATTTCCGCCGAAAATATCGCGGCGATCCCCAGGATCCCGAGCCACAGGGGAAGGTTTTCGGTCATGAGTCTGAATATCGCGTACTGCGGGTCGGCGAGGGAAGGGAAGCGCGCGGCGGCGGCCATGCCCAGAAGCGCCGGAACGAGGGCATACGCCAGGAGGACGAGTGCGTTGGCGTTTATGCCGCGCCGCGCCGCACTGGCCGACCTGGCGCCGTAGAGCTTCTGCACCAGTCCGGGGGACACGATGAACGACGGGGTCAGAAGCGCCACGTAATACAACACCCCGGTGGCGCCGATCCCGAAGACGCTCACATACGATGCCCCGCCGGTCTCTCCCAGGCGCGACGTCATGGTGGCGACAATCGCACCCCAACCGCCGGCCGAAGCCAGCGCGTACCAGGCGGAAAGCCCAAAGCCGCACAGCAGGACTATCACCTGGAGCGCGTTCACCCAGGCGGAGCCGAGCAGCCCACCGGCCACGAAATAGGACAGGACGACGACGCCGCTCAGGGTGGATCCGAGCCAGCGCGGCAACCCGGCGACGACGTCGAACAGGATGGAGAGCGCGATCAACTGCGCGGCCAACAACCCCAGCGAGCCGAACCAGAGGATCGCGGCACAAAGACCGCGCACCGTGCGGTTGTAGCGGAACTCCAAGAAATCCCCGAGCGTCTGGAGGTCGTTGGCGCGCGCCAGGCGCCAGATGCGGGGGCCGACCGTGTGGGCCAGGAACAGGCAGCCGATTCCGGCCGAACCGACCCACCACCACGCAGACATCCCGAGGCTGTAGCCGAGGGCTGCGGCCCCCACGGTGGAGCCGGCGCCGATGTTGGCGGCCAGAAGCGTCGAGAATATGAGGCCGCCACCGAGGCTGCGCCCCGCAACGAGGAAGTCCGAAGCGCGTCGCACCCGGCGCGACAGGACGGCGCCGACTGCCATCATCACGACTGAATAAATAAGCAGCGCTGCCAGGTACGGGTTCATGTCGCGGGTGAAGGTACGCGAATCGGACCGCATTTGCAATGACCCCGGCCCTCGGGCGGAACTTGCTCAGGCCGGTCATGCGGGTCATTCATCGAGGCGAGAGCCGACGACACGATCAAGGTCGCCGGGAAGCGCACGGGTCCGGTGGAGGTCGAGGCGGCGTTCATGGTCGACGCCAGGGTCTCCGAGACCGCGGCCATCGGTGTGCCCGACGAGATCAAGGGGGAGGCTATTGTCTGCTTTGCAGTCTTGCGGTCCGGGTACGCAGGGAGTGAAGAGGTGGAGCGAGAGCTGATCGGGACCGTCGTAAAGGGCCTGGGCAAGACGCTGCGGCCGGCCCGAGTGCCCTTTGTCCCGGCGCTGCCGCCCACCTAAAACAGGGTTTGGGCGAGACGCTTTCGGAATTCCTCCGACAGATCGCTGCGCTCGCCTGCCAGCGTGAAGACAGTGAGCATCGCCTTGCGGGCGGCCTGGTCGTTGAAACTCCTGTCCCGGGACACCACGTGCAGGAACTCCTCGAGCGCACCGCGGTAATCGCCTTCGATGGCGAGACAGCACCCGTGGCCGTAGCGCGCCTCGAGGTTTTCGGGCTCGGCGGAGGCGAACGCCGCCCAGTCAGCGGGGCTTCGGCCGGAACGGCAGACCGCCTCGAATTCCAGCACGCGCTTCATCGTCTGGGCCTGCTCCCAGAGCTCGCTGCCCGCGGGTATCCGGTCCCACTGCGCCCTCGCCTCGTCCGCCTTGCCGTTCAGGAGGAGGACCCGGCCGAGTTCGAACAGCGCGGCGGCATGCGACGGGTCCAGCGCCAGCGTTTCGCGGAGCAACGCAAGCGCGCGCCCGGTCGCGCCGTCGCGCAGTTCGGTTACGGCGGCGTCATATTTCAGGTCGGCCGCGGAAGGGCAGTGGCGCCGGAGGAACGCCCTGACCTCGTCCTCGGGCAGGGCGCCGAAGAACTCGTCGACCAGCTCCCCGTCCCTGAAGACCTTCACGTTTGGGATACTCTGGATGCGGAAGCGCAGCGCGAGCTCCGTGTTGGATTCGGTGTCGACCTTGGCGAGGAGGAAGTTCCCCTCGAATTCATCGGCCAGCCGCTCCAGGATCGGACCGAGAATCCGGCACGGCCCGCACCAGGGAGCCCAGAAATCGACCACCACCGGCCGCTTTCGGGATTCCTCGATGACCGATGCCTGAAAATCGCCCGCTGCAACATCTTTTGTGTGCGTTGTTGTCGCCACGGCTTGCTCCTGCCTGGAAGGAACTAGCGGACCATGCCCCGGGCCGCCGTGCAATAAACAATAGCACAGTCCGGATCCAGCGGCCGGGGGGGCCTGGAGGAATGCGACGCGGGCGCAAGTCGAGTTGATTGACTTCGATAGAGTGTCGCGTCATACTCCCCCCTGTCGTTTCCAGGTCTTAATTCCCCGGCGGGACCCACGCAGGGCTTCTACCGCTTCATCCTTCGCCACGCGAGGAGGATTTGACAATGCCATTTGACAGGATTAACCGCAGGGAGTTCATGCAGAGGAGCGCCCTGACCGGCGCTGCCCTCGGGATGGCCATGGACGAGGTGAAAGGCGAGCCCGTCGCCCCGGTGGCAGCCAACGACCGGATCACGGTCGGCATGATCGGGGTCGGCGCCCGGGCTCACCAGCTGATCGAGGCGATCCGAGTCCTGCCGAACACCGAGATCGTCGCCGTCTGCGATGCCTACAAGGGGCGCATCGAACGGGCCATCGAGCGCACCGCCGGGCGCGCGAAGGCCTACCGCGACTACAAGCAAATCCTCGGCGACAAGTCGATCGACACGGTGGTCATCGCCACACCCGACCACCACCACGCCTACATGGCCATCGAGGCGCTCCAGGCCGGCAAGGACGTCTACATCGAGAAGCCGCTGACCTACACCGTCGACGAAGGCAACACCATCATCGCCGAAGTCAAGAAGACCGGGCGCGTGCTGCAGGTCGGCAGCCAGGGGATCAGCTCGCGCATCCAGCAGAAGGCCCGCGAGATCATCGCCTCCGGGAAGCTCGGACAGATCACGACGTTGCGCGCGCACTTCAACCGGAACACGGCAAGCGGCGCATGGATCTACCCGATCCCACCCGACGCCTCCCCCGAGACCGTGAACTGGGAGATGTTTCTGGGCAGCGCCCCCAAGAGGCCGGTGGACTACGCACGTTTCTTCCGGTGGAGATGCTACCAGGACTACTCGGGCGGGATCGCTACCGATCTCTTTGTCCACCTCGCCACGAGCATCCACTACATGATGAACGCCAAAATGCCCGCCCAGGTCATGGCGATGTCCCAGCTGTACCGGTGGAAGGAAACCCGGGACGTTCCGGATACGATCAACGCCGTTTTGGAGTACCCGGAGGGTTTCGTCGCCAACCTGAGCGGCACATTCAACAGCCAGGGGAGTTCCGAAAGCGGCTTCCAGATCCTGGGAACCAAGGGGAGCCTCGTGGTCGGCGAAACGGTGACCTTCTACCCGGAAGCGGTCAACGAGGACAATCGCTGGATCGTCGACAGCTGGCCGACGGCGATGGAAGACGCCTATTTCAAGAATCCGAAGATCAAGGCGGAAGAACTGCCCGGTACCCGCGAGCCGGAAGTGACAATGAGCCAGGAACAGTACAGGGAAATTGGTCTCGATCCGACGGTGCTGCACTTCCGGACGTTCTTCGCCTCGGTGCAGTCTCGCAAACAGCCGCCGGAAGATGCCCTCACCGGGCACCGCGCCGCTGCCCTGGCGCACCTGGTGAACAAGTCGGCACGGGAAAAGAGGCTGGTGAGCTGGGATTTTGCCAGGGAGAGCGTCAAGGCCTGACTCATCGAAACCGAACGGCTCGCATGATGTCGCCCGCGGCCGATTTTCAGCAGGCCGCGCAGGGACTCGTCCCGGTGCAGCCGGGTGACGGCAGGGGGACCGATCAGGCTGCCGCATCGAGAGTCGCACGTCCACACAGGATCGTGTAGTAGAATGGGTTTTGGAGCACCCGCCCCAAGTCGTCGGGGTTCCGTGGCAGCCGAGACGCCCCCAAGATCGGCGGCGCGGCATGCCGGGGCTTGGGCGGATGCGGACGCATGACAATGGAACCGAGAAGTCAACGCCGCGTAACACGCGATCGCAAGAAGAACAGGATCCCGCTTTCCAAACTCCGCACCGCCGAGGTGGTCCGGACGGTTGTCGATCACCCGCGCCGTCTTCAGGAACTGCTGACGCTTCTGGAGGACCCGGACAGGACGGTGCGCGGCCGCGCCGCGGCGACCCTGGCGCGCCTGTCCGATTCCCACTCCGCCAGGCTCCTTCGCATCGTGGATCGGCTCAAAGACAACCTCGTCGACGAGTCTGCGTATGTCCGTTGGCACCTCGCCTATGTGCTGGGGCGGGTCGGGTCGGACTACCCATCCTGCGCGCCCCGCTTTCTCTCCGAGTTGCGCGACCGGCTCGAAGACGAGAACCGCATCGTGCGCGGGCTAGCCGCCAAGGCCATCGAGCGTGTCGCCGAGCGGAGACCGCAGGTGGTCCAGGAGGCGTTTGGGGCTGCAAAAAAGGACGCTCCGGCCCTCATCGCGCGCCATTTCTCGAAAAAACCGTAGCCGGCCCAGCCCAGGGCACAGAGCCGCGGACGACACCAGCACTGCGGAACCCGCCTGCAATCTTCTCAGAACCCGCGTTCGGGAAAGCGGCCAGCGCATTCCTCAAAAACCGGAACAAGTCGGGATCTGGGACGTAGTTATGCTCGAAAGCTGTTGTGTTGTTTCCGGTGTGGTTTGCCGGGTTTCGCGAGGATGATTCCGCGCATGCGCCCATTACTCATGATCGTCGCTGTCGTATGGCTCGCGCCCGCCGACCGCCACGTCCCAGGCCGACAGCTTCAAGGCGAACTTTAAAATATTCAAGGAAGTTGCGAAAGGCATAGACTTTTTTGCCGCTGGTCGTGACAGCGTCACCGCGTTTGAGAAGCCCGTCCGGGAAGCGCGGAAGAGGCTCGAGCTGTTTCTGGGGCCGCAGCTGGCGTCCGGGGCGGTGGTGATCTGCTCCACCCTCGAGCAGAAGGACTCGGTGAACGAACCGAAGGTGTTGCGCATGGGGTACAAGTGGGTGCTTATTCAACTGACCCCTGAGGCGAACAACCAGGAGACGCTGGCGCGGATCAAGGCGCAGGCAGGCGGGCAGGTGCCCCCCGGTTTCCTCGAGCGCATGCGGAACCAGACCCCGGAGATGAAGGCCGCGGCCCTCAACCGGATGGTGACCGCAACCGTGCAGCGGATTGGGTATGCGATTCTGACGACCACGTTCTCTCCCGACAAGCCCTTCCGGTCCTCGCGGGCAGACGATGTGGCGCGCAGCCCGATGGCCGACTGGCTCGACGTGGGGATTGTGTCGTACGGCGCCGGAGGGACCACTCCGAACCTGAGGCTCCTGCAGGACCGGATCGAGGAAGCGTTTCCGATCGAGGATGTGATCGTGATGTCCCGCCCGTTCGTGGTGCCGGGTACGGACGGTAGCGGCGGGGGCGGCGGCGCGACGGTGATGGTCATGCGTGCGGCAGGTCCCGTCGGGCAGGGAGGTGCCGGCGGTCAGGGAGTTCCCGCGGGAGGAGCGGGAGGCCAGGGTGCGCCCGCAGGTGGTGCGCCCGACATGACGGCCGGGCGGCGTCCGGGGGGGCGTCCAGCGGCGCGGGGCGCGGGGGACGCGGAGGATCCATGCCCAAGGAGGTCCAGGACCGCATGCTGTTTGACGCGCAGGCGGCCTCGCTGTTCTCGTTCATCATCGAGAAGGCGGGGATGGACAAGGCAAGAGCCCTGGTGCAGGCGAGCCGGGACAAGCAAGATCTGCGTGAAATGCTCATCCGGCCCGATTTTCTGGGGACGGACATGGAGAAACTCGAGAGCGACTGGCAGACCTGGTTGAAAACACAGAAGGGCGATCCCGGCGGCATGAGGATAATGGTCGGCCCCGGGAACCGGCCGCCCGGCGCCCCGTCCAACAACTGACTGGCGAGACGACGACATGGTTGCGATAAAGGGAAAACGGTTGCCCTTGTGGGCTATGGTGTTCACGGTACTGCTGGCCGGCGCGACGACGGCCCTGCTCGCGCAGCGGCGGTGCAAAGGAACCGGCCGTGAAAGCAGCGAATCCCGCCGCGGCGGCGAAGGCTCCGGCGGAATCCCACAGGGTCCACACCCACAAGGTCGGCACGGCAGACCTCACCCGCACGTTGCTGGTGACCGGGGAACTGCGCGCGGCGCGCTCGCGCGACATCACTGTGCCGAACATTCGGTCCGGCTTTGCCAGCACGATCACGTTTCTGGTGCTGGAAGGCACGAGCGTGAAGCAAGGGGAGCGGATCCTCGAGTTCGATGGTGCTGCCCTTCTGACCAGCAAGTCCGAGGCGGAGCGGCGCCTCGACGAGACGAAGTTGAACATATCGAAGACCAAGGCGAATCTCGAAGCACAGCGCGCCGATCTGTTGATCGAGCTTGCGACGGCCGAGGGGAACCTGAAGGTCGCGCAGCTCTACGCCAAGATCGAGAAGTCGCTTCTTCCCGCCAACACGTTTCAGAAGTACCAGCTCGACCTTGAGAAGGCGGTCCTGGCGCGCGACAAGGCCAAGGAAAAACTCTCAAACCTGGACGCGAGTGTCCCGTCCCAGATGGCGCTTGTCGAAGTCGATCGTGCCCAGGCCGAACTGGACCTCAAGAAGATCGACGGCGATCTGGAGAAGCTGCAGATCGACGCCCCGCAGGATGGCGTCGTCGTCTACGGGGACAACTGGGCGAGTAACCGCAAGGTGCAGATCGGGGACAACCTCTTCCCGGGGATGACGGTTCTGAGCCTGCCGGACATGTCGGCCATGCAGGTGGTCGGCTTCGTCTACGATACCGAGCTGCGCTTCCTGTCGGCGGGGATGGTATGCGATATCCACCTGGATGCGATCCCCGGCCGGAGCTGGCGCGGGCGAATCGAATCGCTGACTAGCGTGGCCAGTCGCAAGGGCTTCGCCTCCCAGCACAAGGTTTTCAGGGCCACGGTGCAGCCCGACAGCCTCGATTTGAACGTTATGAAACCTGGAATGACCGCCAGGCTCGAGTTCGAAGTTTCGCTGGGGACGGGCGCCGTGGCCATTCCCAGGGACTGCCTCGGGCTGGATACCGCGGGGCGCTACTACGTGCTCAAAGGACCGGACCGGCAACACGCGTCAGTGCAGGCCGTCAAGGTGGGGCGCTTCAGTGACCGCACGGTCGAGATCCTCTCCGGCCTGAGTGCGGGGGATACTATTCTTATCCTGAATCGCGAGGGATCGGAGGTGACGTCGTGAGTCGCAAGACAGCGCTCTTGATTTTGTTGCCGCTGGCGGCGTTGGCGGTAGCCGGCGTCTGGCTCTACCGCTCCGCCCGGGTTTCGGCGGCACCGGACGAGAGAGACCTCGTCGTGGTGCAGCGCGTCGACTACCCGGTGGTGGTAACGGCGCCAGGCATTCTCGAGGCGGCGAAGAATGTCAGTATAGGCGCGCCCAAAATCCAGCGCGAGCACCGCTTCAAATTGTCGCGCATGGTCGAGGAAGGGAAGCAGGTGTCCGAGGGTGATTTCCTGCTGGAATTCGACGGCTCCGACATAAGCCGCCGGTTGCGGGACTCTACGGCCAATTTCCAGCGCGTGCAGGAGGAGTACCAAAAAAAGCGCTCGGATTTCGACATCCAGATGCGCGACCTCAAGCTGCAGCTCGAGCAGGCGAAATCGGATTACGAGAAGCTCGAGAACAAGCTGAGCCGTCAGGCCGAACTCGAGAGCGCCATCGTGATCGCCGAGACGCAGATCCGCCGCGACGCCGCCCGGCAGAAGGTATCGATGCTCGAGAAGAAGATCGGCTTCGTCGACGAAGCCGGGAGGCTCGACCTCGAGATGTCGCGCAGCAACGAGAGGCACTACCGGAACAACATGGATATGCTCCTCGACGCCATGGACTCGCTGACGGTGACGGCGCCGGTGTCGGGGGTCGTCATCTACAAGCGAGACCGGGGCAACGAGGCACGTCAGATCGGGAGCTATGTGTTCATTCTGGATACGGTGCTCGAGATTCCGGACCTCTCCACGTTGCGGGCGAAGGTCATGGTCGACGAGATCGACGCCGGCAAGGTCAAGGTCGGACAGGAGGCGCAGATCCAGGTGGACGCCGTGCAGGGCAGGGTGATTCGAGGCAAAGTGGTGTATCTCAGCGCCATCCTGAAGCAGGCCTCCTACGACCGGCCACAGAAAGTGGCAGAAGCTTTCATTGAACTTCTGTCGAAGGATGTTGCCCAGCTCCGGCCGAGCATGAGCACGCGGGCCACGATCCAGGTGGGCCGCTACAACCAGTCCATCGTTATCCCGATGTCGAGCATCAATGAAAGGGAAGGCCGGTCCTACGTTCAACTGTGGCGGCCCGGAACGAAGAGCTTCGACTGGCGCGAGGTGCAGCTGCTCACCAACGACGGCATCACCGCCGTGGTGGCCGCGGGGCTCGAGGTAAACGACAGGATCAGATCCAAACCCAAAGTCTAGGATGATCGCAATGACGTACCACGGCGACGATTTGAATGTGAAACGGAGCACGCCCCGGGGGCGCCTGGCCCGCATCGGGCTGTTCCTTTTCTTTGCCGCGCTCGGCATGGCCGGCGTGATGTACCGCGATACGCTGACGACGCGGATCACGCACGTCCTGGCCGCATCGGAGGAGGATCCCGTCCCGGTTCAGCGGCTGGAGAAGGTTCCCTACCAGCTCGAGATCCCCGCTACGGGCGAGATCACGGGCCTGGAGAGCCTCCCCGTCTCCACTCCGAGCACTCGCGGAGGAGGGCTCAAGATCGCCTGGCTGGTTCCCGAGGGGAGCTTTGTCAACGCGGGCGACCTGCTGGTCCGATACGACAGCACCGACGCGCAGCTCAACTACGAAAAGCAGGAGAACACGCTCGAAGCCAACAGGCAGCGTGTCCAGATCACGGCCGGCACGACGGCGACCAACGAGAAGGTCCTGGCGATCGACCGCACGGACGCGGAAAAGGAATACGAGTACGCCATGACGGTGCTGCCCCAGGACGAGACGATCTTCTCGAAGTGGGACATCATCGAAGCCAAGATCAACGCGGGGTTCGCGAAGGAGCGTATCAGCTTCCTGCAAAACAAAGGCCGGGTGCAGAAACGGGTCGCGCGGGCGGACCAGCAGATCCTGGTGATCGAACGCAACAAGGCGCAGGCGGAACTCACGATCGCCAAGCAGACACTGGACTCGCTCGAGGTCCGCTGCTCCGAAGGCCGGGCTTGTCCTCTACCGGCGCGACCGCATGCGCGACCCGCAGATCGGCGACGAGTCGTGGCCGGGCCAGGTGCTGATTGAACTCGTCGACCTCGCCGCCCTGCAGGCGCGCGTCTACGTGCTCGAGCGCGATGCGGGGAGCCTGGCCAAGGACCGCGGGGTGGTCGTGAGGCTTGACTCGATTCCGGAGAAGGTCTACCAGGGCACGGTCCGCAACGTGGCCGCCCTGGCGCAAGCCCTCGAGCGCAACTCGCCGCTCAAGTACTTCATTTGCGATGTGTCCATCACCAATGCCGGCGAGGATCTGAAACGCATAAAGCCGGGGATGTCTCTCAAGGCCGAGGTCATCCTCGAGAAATACGACTCGTGTTTCGTTGTGCCGGCCGGCGCCGTCACCACCAAGGGAGCCGACACGCTGGTCTATGTCCAGCAGGGAAACAAGTTCGTCCCTCGCCCGGTCACAGATCGGGGCGGCGAGCCACGGCCAGTCTACCATCCTGGCGGGCGTGGACGCGGGCACGGTGATCGCGGTGCGCAATCCCTTCGAGACCCGCAAGGCCTACTTGCCCGATTTCAGCAAGGCCGGGGCGGCGGGCGGGGGCGGGGGTGGACGGATGATGATCCGGATGGGCGACCACTAGAGCACTCTTCTATACGGAGAACCGCGGAAAAGGCACAGCGACAATGTGGAACTTGGAAAGCGTTCGGGTAGCGCTCAGCAATCTCGGGAGGCGGAAACTCCGCTCTCTCCTGACCATGCTGGGCATGATCTTCGGTGTCGGAGCCGTGATCGCGATGCTGTCGATCGGCGCCGGCGCCGAGCGGGAGAGCCTGCGGATCATCGAGAATTTCGGGATCCGCAACATCATCATCCAGGCCAAGGAGTTCAAGGCGGAGGAACTCAGGCAGATCCGCACCGAATCCCTGGGGCTGGCCCTCCGCGACGTCGAAGCGCTCCAGACGGTGCTCCAGCCCAAACCCGCGATTTCCGCCAAGCGGGTCGTCAAGACTTTCCAGGTCATTTCCGAGAACGCGCCGGAGCGACAGCCGGGTGCTCGGGGTCAGCAGCACCTACCCCGCCATCCAGAACCTCCAGCTGCTCCAGGGGGCGTTTTTCGCAGCCGTTCGACGAGGATGCGGCCAACCAGGTGGCCGTGCTCGGCATTACGGCCAAGCAGAAGCTGTTCGGCTTCGGCGACGTGATCGGCAAGCAGATCAAAGTCAACGATCAGTGGCTGACGGTGATCGGCGTCCTCGCCGACGCCAACGTCGAGAAACAGGAGTTCGAGGGGGTCAAAATCCAGAATCCGAACAACGACATCTACATCCCGATCACAACGTCCATCAAGAAGTTCGAGAAGGACACCCTCGAAAACGAACTGAACGAAGTCGTCGTCCAGGTCAGTCCCGGAGGCCGATCTCAAGGAGCAGTCGGCGGCAATCAGCAACCTGATGTCGGCCATGCACCGCTACGTGGACGACTACTCGCTGGTGGTGCCCGAGAAGCTCCTGGAGCAGAACCAGAAGACGCAGGGGATCTTCAACATCGTCATGGGCGCGATCGCGAGCATCTCGCTGCTGGTGGGCGGGATCGGGATCATGAACATCATGCTCGCCTCTGTGCTCGAGAGGACCAGCGAGATCGGGCTGAGGCGCGCTCTGGGGGCGCGCAAGCGGGACATCCGGGTGCAGTTCATCGCCGAGGCCCTCGGGCTCAGCCTCGCGGGAGGGCTCGTCGGCATCGCGCTGGGGTACGGCATTTCGAGGATGGTCGCCGTCTACTCGGGCTGGAGCACGATCATCACGGCGGGATCGATCGCCCTCTCGTTCGGCGTCAGCTCGATGGTCGGGCTGGTGTTCGGCATCTACCCGGCGGTGCAGGCTTCGAACCTCGACCCGATCGAGTGCCTCCGCTACGAATAGGGGACCGCGGGCGGCGCCGTGACCCGCTAGGCGGTGTGCCGCGGTCAGGCGCCAGGAGGCTGCAGCAGCACGTACAGCGCGCCGACTCCGCCGTCGGCATACTGCGCCGAAGCGTACGCCACGACGTGACGCGACATCCGGCGGGTGGAGAGCCAGCGCTGCAGGCTGTCCTTCAAGACCGCGCGGTCGCTCGGCGAGTTGATTCCCCGCCCGTGAATGATCTTGACGCAGCAGCTGCGGAACCGGGCCATCTGTGTGATGTACTCTTCCACCGTGATCCGCGCCTGCTCGCGGCTCAGCCCGTGCAGGTCGATCTGCCCCTGGATGGAGTAAAGCCCGTTGCGCAGGTTCGGCAGGAAGCGCTTGCCGGCTACCCCCACCCAGCCCTCGATGTACTCCGGATGATCCGTTACCGGATTGGCGGGTATGCCGTTGACGGCGTCCTGCATCATGCGCCGGTGCTCCGCCTCGGGGTCGACCGGTTCCGGGGGAACCGGTGGTGGCGACTCGAGGGGCTCGTGCCGCCACTCCGCCCGCTTTACGCCGTCCATCGCATGACCGAACAGCTCCTCGTCCGATTCAGCGGGTTGCTCCGGTGGTGGCTCGACCTTAGGAGGAGGAGGCGGTGGTGGCGCGGGCCGCGCGCCGAGGCGCAGCCCGGACTTCTTGAGCAGCTCGGGCAGCTCACTGAAAGGCGTGTCGGGGGGAGGGAACTCGGTCTTCGGGCCGGATTTTTTCATACAGACGCCTTCTCGGACATTTCGGGCCGGGCGATTTTCGGGTGCTGCGGTCCCGGAGTACCGCTGCTGGATTCTCCCGTGCCCCGTCACCGACATAATAGCATCCGCAGCCGAGTCTACCGTGCCAGGTAATCCTGCGTGACCATCTCCCAGTATGTGGGGTTGCGCCCGCGGTCCTCGTTGGAGAGGAACGCACGCACGGGCTGAAGCAGCGTGGACATGTAGTATCCCGGGACCTGGGCCGGGTGGGGCCGCCAGATATTGGCGTACGACCGGATGATGCAGCCGTTTTCCGACCAGGGCAACGACCTGATGTTATCGACGTAGGCCGCCCAGCGTTCGCCCCGGAACAGATAGAACTCGACGTTCGAGATGTAGAGGCAGGTGACCTGCAGACCCCTTCGGCGGAGTTCCAGGGCGGTGCGCCGCAGCGCCCCCACCCCGGCGAAATCCCCCACGAGAGGCACTATCCTGTTTGCGTCGTGCAGCCGTTTGACCGTTTGAAACCGGTGCTCGTCGGCGAGGTAGTGGGCGTGCGTCGCGGACGAGTCAGTTTCCAGCATAAGGGTCCGGTAGCTCGGGTGATGTGCACGGGGAGGCCGGTAGTGGCTGGTAAACTTCAGGTCGGGGCCGCCCTCCACGAAGGCGCCGGCGACGTAGGCGATGGAGTGCATGTCGTCCTGGGTGAGTCCGAGGTTCCACGACCGGATCAGCCCGGCCGCTTCGGCCAAACTCCGCTCCCGGAAGTCCCTGTCCAACGGCGCCTTGTCGGCCAACTCCAGCAGCCTCTCCGGCGAAGCCCGGGTGAGGCCCTCCTCCCGGCCAATCGGCCTTCCGAAGAGCCGTTCGAGATACTCCGCGCGGTCGGCGCTGAGTTGAAACAATGCTTTGAGGTAAAGATGCTGAAGCAGGTTCTGCCGGCGGATGTCGATGATGAAGGCGATTTCCGGGTCGATCTCTGCGATGTAGGAGTAGTTCTGATCGGGGCCGACTCCGATATAGGCGCCGCTGTGCACGCCGAGCCGGCGCAGCGCGGGCAACACCCGGAGGTAGGCCGCCTCGTTCGAAACGAAATTATCGCTGTCGAAATACCCCTCGGGCTCCGACAGTCCCCGGATCAGCTCGCCGAACTGCCGCAAACCGATCGGCGGGTTGACGGCCCGCGCCGGCGAGTATAGCGTGGCTGCCGTGGCAAGCAACACAGTGACGTTCAGAAGGATTCGGGAAAGCACCAGTCCGCACCCGGTTTATTGGTTGAATAATACCATTTGCGCCGCCGCGTCAACCTTGACTTTTACGTAAGAATTCCGTACCCTTCCACTTCCTGACGTACGCACTCTTACGCGGTCTTGCGGCATCTGTGTGATTCCATAAATGCGGGAAGAAAAGGAGATTCAATGCTTACTTTGACCACCACGGCCGTTGAAAAGGTCAAATCGATCCTCGCGGAGCGAGGGGAGTCTGGGGGGCTTCGGATCGCCGTCGTAGGCGGAGGCTGTTCGGGCTTTCAGTACCAGATGTCTCTGGACAAGCAGGCAGGAGATAACGATCAGATCATCGAGCAGGATGGCCTGAGGGTATTCGTCGACAGCCGTTCCATGCTTTACCTCACTGGCACGAAGGTCGACTACGTCGACGGGTTGACCGGTTCCGGGTTCAAGTTCGACAATCCCAACTCTCGAGGCAACTGCGGCTGTGGCGAATCTTTCTACGCCTGAGCGAGTTGGCACTTCTTTAATTGAGACGCGGGTCGTGAAGCGGCCCGCGTTTTTTTGGAGGGGCATCGCGCGGAGTCGCCGTCCGGCACGAAACCGAGCGGGCTCCGGCGCGGAGAAAAGGAGTGGCCTTGACTCCCAGGTCGCCGGGCGATCGCATTACGCTGTCACGTGTGAGGTTGCATCCCCGTATCGGCGTGACTGACGGGGAGCGCAAGACACCCCAGGCATGCGAGGCGGACGTAACGGTCTGGGGGGACTTTGAGGCCGCGGCTTCCACGGACGCCATCGAGAAGGCGCTTGACTACAGCCGGATTCTGGCGACCGTTGTCGCGGTGGCTGATCAGCGGGAATACAACCTGCTCGAAACCCTTGCTTACAGGCTGGCCAGGAAGGTCCTCCAGGACTTCCCGGCGCACAGGGTGGGCGTGCGGGTGAGAAAGCGCCCTGCCTCCCTGATCGGGCAGTTGGATTTCGTGGAGGTGGAAGTTGAGCAATCGTAAAAGGGTGCCGGTCTCGTCCACCCCGGCATCCCATCCTTCAAAGGCCGTCACGACGGGCGAACGCCCCGGACAGGCGGTCGCGCAGATCGGAGACCTGGCGCGACGAGCCGGCGTCAGCGTGCGCGCCGTCCGCTATTACGAGGAACTCGGGCTCATCAGGCCCGAAGCCCACAGCGCAGGAGGGTTTCGGCTCTACGGTGCGGAGAGCCTCAAGCGCCTCCAGGTGATCAACTTCCTGAAGGAGATCGGGCTGTCCCTCGACGAGATCCGACAGATCCTGCTGGCCAAGAAGACGACTGGAAACGACCGCGAGGCGGTGCAGTTTCTGGTCCGGGTGCTGGGCGAGAAGCTGGCAGCCGTCGACGCCAAGATGCTGGCCCTCGGTGCGATGAAGTCCGAACTGAGCAGGGCGTTGGAAATCCTGCGTTCGTGCGAGTGCTGCAGCAACGAGGTGCTGCTCGATGCCATCCGCTGCGGGGATTGCGCCAGCCTTCGTCCGCGCGAGGCCGTTCCGGACACCTTCGAGGTCATCCTCCAATAGATTCCCGGCGGGATCGCGACTGCGGATCCAGGCAGCTTTCCCGGGCGGCTTGGAGGAGGTGCGGCGGTTCGACTATACTGAAGTGTGCTGGCGATTGTCCCGGGTGGTCTGCAATCGGGCAGAAAACGAAAGGTGACGACCATGGGATCAGGCGAAGGGCCGGGGTTTTTCACGTCCAGACTCGAGCGCGCGATCGGCTGGGCCCGGAAGTACTCTATCTTTCAGTATCCCTTCGTGACCGCCTGCTGCGGGATGGAGTACATGTCCACGGCATCGGGTCACTACGACATCGACCGGTTTGGGGCCGGCCTGCCCAGGTTCTCCCCGAGGCAGGCGGATGTTCTATTCGTGGTGGGCACGGTGAGTCACAAGATCGCACCCGTGCTGCGGCGCGTTTATGACCAGATGTGCGAACCCAAATGGGTGGTCGCCTTTGGTGTGTGCACGTGCACCGGTGGTTTTTACGACAACTACGCCACGGTGCAGGGTATAGACACGATCATCCCGGTGGACATCTACATCCCGGGGTGTCCTCCACGACCGGAGGCGGTTCTGGACGGGCTAATGAAGCTTCAGGCGAAGATCGAGAATCAGAAACAGGCGTGGTGACCCGACGGCCGCTGTCGGCGGCGCGAGCGAGGGGTGCATGGAGTCCGCAGAGACACGCAGGGAAACGAAGAACATGCTGCTCAACGTGGGTCCGTCGCACCCCGCGATGCACGGCGTCATTCGCCTCGTCACGGAACTCGAGGGGGAGACTGTCGTAAAGGTGGAGGCCGAGATAGGGTATCTCCACCGCGCGTTCGAAAAGAGCTGCGAGAACTCCAGCTGGACGCAGGCCATCCCCTACACCGACCGGTTGAACTACGTCTCGCCGCTGATCAACAACTTCGGCTACTGTGCGGCGGTCGAGAAGCTCCTGGACATCCAGCCCACCGAGCGGTGCCAGTACATCCGGGTGGTGATGAGCGAGATTTCCCGCATCACCGACCACCTGACGTGCGTCGCGGCCTCCGCGATGGAACTCGGGGCGATGACCGCGTTCCTGTACCTCATGAAAGCCCGCGAGTATCTCTACGAAATCGTGGAGGAGGTGACCGGCGCCCGTCTGACGATCTCTTACGGACGCATCGGCGGTGTCAAAGGCGGATCTGCCCGAGGGGATCGGTGACAGGCTCGAGGTTGCGCTGAAGAAGGTCGAGAAAGAGATCTCCGAGGTCGACCGGCTCCTTACCCGCAACCGGATCTTCGTCGAGCGCACACGAGACATCGGCGTCCTCACGCGCGAAAACGCCCTCGGCTATGCGGTGACGGGGCCGTTGGCCCGGGCTTCGGGCGTCAACTACGACGTGCGGAAGGCCTTCCCCTATTTTGCCTACGACCGCGTCGAATTCGAGGTTCCCCTGGGCGAGCGGGGAGACAACTACGACCGATACCTGGTCCGTATGGAGGAGATGCGACAGAGCATCAGGATCATCCGCCAGGCGATGCGAGACATGCCGGGCGGCCCGATCAACGTCGATGCGGCGGGGAAGGTCGTGGATTCCTTCGACCTGGTCGACCAGGCCAAGATGGGGCGCACCGCGGGACTGGTGAACGTCATCAGCAGGGTCGAGCCTACCCTGGAAGGGATGGAACGGCCGTACCACGACCGTGTGATGCCGGACGACAAGCGGGTCGTGCTGCCGAGCAAAGGGGACACGTACGGTAACATCGAAGGTTTGATGAACCACTTCAAGCTGGTCATGGACTATCACGGGATCCGTCCACCCTGCGGGGACACCTATTTCGCCGTAGAGGGGGCGAATGGGGAACTGGGCTTCTACGTCGTGAGCGACGGCCAGGACCGGCCGTACCGGGTCCGTGTCCGCCCCCCCTGTTTTTTCGGCATGGCCGCCCTCCACACCATGCTCGAGGGGTATATGGTCGCCGACATCATCGCCACGTTCGGCTCGATTAACATGATCGCCGGCGAGTTGGACCGGTAGTCGCGCCCGCGGGGGCAGTCCGCTGATGTCGATCCTGTCGCCACAATTCCGCAACCGCCTCGGCCTGCTGAAAAGCTATGTCCTGCGGCAGTCCCACGTGCGCGGGGGACCGCTCACCCTCGCTATCGAGAGCACTGCCAAGTGCAACCTCTTCTGCCCGATGTGTCCTAGGGAGAACATCTACTTCCCGGCGCGCGACATGGAACTCGGCCTCTTTCGCAAGATCATCGACGAGAGCAAGGATTTCCTGGAGTTCGCGGTGCCTTACGGAGTCGGCGAACCGCTGCTGAATCCCGAGATCTACGACATGATCGGCTATTGCCGTGAGCTCGGGGTGCCGACGGGTATTTCCACCAATGCCACGACCCTCACCGAAGACGCCAGCCGCCGCCTCATCAAGGCGGGGCTCGATTACATCATCTTCGCGTTTGACGGAGCCACCGCCGAGACCTACGAGAAATACCGCAAGGGTGGGGATTTCGAGCGGGTGCGCGCCAACATCCTCAACTTTCTGAAGGTGAAAAAGGAGTTGCAGTCGTCGATCTTCTGCATCATCCAGATGGTGCGGCTAAACGAGAACCGGCACGAGGTCCCTGCGCTGATCCGCATGTGGCGCGTCGAGGGCATCGACGAGGTGCGGATCAAAAAAGACGAAGTGCACAACGACGGGAGTGCCATCCCGGGTGACGATGGGGACCGGCCGCCGATGCGACACCCGTGCTACCTGTTGTGGCGCGGCCCGATGTATATTCACTATGACGGCACCGTGTTTCCCTGCTGCTACATATATCCGGAGGAACCGGTGGGCAACGTGCGGAAAAACACGATGTCGGAGATCTGGAACTCCGAACGCATGGTTAAGCTGCGGGAGGCGCACATCAAAGGGGACCTCCACGACTATCGGGCCTGCCGGAACTGCCCGGCGGCGCGGCCACGCCTGCCGGTCACCCTCGGCAGTTTTCTGATCAACACTCACACGGTGCGTAAGGCGATTCCGTTTTTCGAGCGTCTCGCACAACTGCGCAACATTTCGGTGTTCGAGACCCTGAAATAGGGTACGAAGGTGCCGCCGCCGGGTGGGCGCCGGACAAACATCCCGAGGACGGACATGCCCCAGACGAACAAGATCTTCAGTCTTTCGGAAGCCAATGAAGTCGTACCCGAGGTCGCTGACCTGACGGCGGATACGGTGAGACAGCTGGACGAGGTGCGCCAGCGGCACCGGCTCGAGCCGGCGGAGGGGCTAAACCCGCTGCCGGAGGCGGTCCTGAAGGAAGTCGAAGGGCTGTTGCGCAGCTGGTCCGAGCGCGTCGTGGAGCTGGGGGCAAGCCCGAAAGGCTATTTCACCGTCGACTTCCAGTCCGTCGATCCCGAGCTGCTGTACTGCTGGTCCTACGGGGAAGAGAAGATAGCGTTCACCCACAAGGTGTGGGAAAATTTCAGTCACCGGCGCCCGCTGGCGTCCAGCCTGGACGAGACTGCGGACCATTTGAAGTGGATCAACTGAACTCACGTGATAACTCTCAAATCGCGACGCGAGATTGACATAATGCGGCAGGCGAGCCGCATCGTCGGCGAGATCCTGCTGGAACTCAAGCAGCACTGCCACCCGGGCATCACAACGGACGAGCTCGACCGTATCGCTGACGAGCTTACCCGCAATAAAGGGGCGCAGTCCGCCTTCCGAGGATATCGAGGCTACCCACGCACGCTCTGCACCTCGATCAATCAAGAGGTGGTGCACGGAATCCCCGGGGACCGCGAACTGCTCGACGGGGACATCATCGGGCTCGATTTCGGCGTGACTTACGGCGGCTACTACGGCGACTCGGCGGTGACGGTGCCGATCGGGCGCATCGGTCCCGAGGTGGAGAAACTGCTGCGCGTGACTGAGGAGAGCCTGTATCTGGGGATCGAGCAGATGGTGCCGGGCAACCACCTGGCCGACATCTCGCGGGCGATCCAGGCACACGCCGAGTCGCACGGCTACTCCCTGGTCAAAGAATTCGGTGGCCATGGCATCGGCAGGCGCCTCCACGAAGACCCGATGGTTTTGAATTACGTCGTGAACGGCCGCGGCATCCGGCTGAAGCCCGGTCTAGTGCTTGCGATAGAGCCGATGGTCAACCTGGGCCGCGACAGCGTCCGCATCCTCGCGGACAACTGGACGGTTGTGACCGAGGACGGGAAACCGTCGGCCCACTTCGAGCATACGATCGCCATCACCGACAGTGGCCCCGAAATACTCAGCAAGGTGGAGTGACTGTGGACAGGGGAGACCCGAACCTGCCCCTGGAAACGTTGGATGAGGGCGCGAGGCCGCGTCGAGCCGCCGCGGCTGGTGCGAGAGTGCTCGATACCATCCTCCCGTTCATGCGCTGCCCCGGCTGCGCGCGCGCACCACTCCGGCGCCGCGGCGACGGGGCGGGCTGCCCCGGTTGCGGCAAGACCTTTCCCATGCGCGACGGCATCCTCGACATGCTCGGCGAGGATGCCGTGGGGGTGATCACCCCTTTTCAGCGGGTGATGCAGACCGGCCTGGTCGTTTCCATTTACGAAAACAGTTGGCGCCCAGCCGGCTACTTCCTCGCCAGTTCCCGGCCGTTTCGTGAGGAGGTGAAGACGATCCTGCGGCTCGCTGAACGGGCCGGCGGTGGCCGGGTCCTGGACCTGGCGTGCGGGACCGGCGTCTTCACGCGACCCCTCGCCCGCCGCTGGCCTGGCGTTGTGGTCGGCTTCGATTTGTCGCTGCCAATGCTGAGACGCGCCCGGCGACGGCTAGATCGTGAAGGCCTCGCCAACGTCGTTCTGATACGGGGAACCGTCTTTCGCCTCCCCTTCATCGCCGGCGCGTTCCCCTACGTCAACTGCTGCGGCGCGCTTCACCTGTTCGACAATCCCGATGAGGCCTTGGACGAAATTCGACGGGTGTCTGTCCCCGGCGCCCGGTTGTCGGTGCAGACGACGATCCGGCCTCTCCGCTCGGTCGGGATGGCCTACCTCCTGGAGCGTTTCATTCGGTTCGGTTTCTTCGAGGAAGCGGAGCTCCGGGAGAAGATGAGGGAGAAGGGATTTGCCCTTCTGGAAACGGAACGACACCGCATCAGTTTCACCTTCCTGGCCGAGCGGATTTCCTGAATCTCGTTGCTGACGGGAGTGTTATGATACTCGCGTGCCCCGTTCCGTGAGTGTGTGGCCGCCACCGGCGTCATGACGGGAGACCGAAGGGCGGACCACGCGAGGGATACGCATACACGGCGCGGCGGGGACGGAAACAAACGTGGCAAGTCAATTAGAGGTCTGGGTGAGCCGCAGGACTCATGAGATTCCCGCAGCGGTGGGTTCGGACCCGGCCGGGTTTCCACCAGACAGCCGGCTGCCGGCGGAATCGGGGCGCGGCGATGAGAGAGGCCACAGCGTGGGGGAATGATGCCATGCATATTCGAAAAACGAAGGAAGAGACCGAGCTGTTTTACGCTTATCTGCGCCAGAACGGTCTGAAGAAGACTCACCAGAAGGACTTGATACTCGAGACGTTTCTCACCACCGAAGGCCATCTGAGCGTCGAGGACATATACGCGCTGGTCAAGAAACGGGATAAGAAGGTCGGGATCGTCACCGTTTTCCGCACGCTCAAATCGCTGACGGCCTGCGGCATTGCCCGCGAGATCACCCTGGGGGACGGGTTGACCCGCTTCGAACACAGCTATCATCATCCCCATCATCATCACATCGTCTGCACCGAGTGCCACAAAGCCATCGAGTTCGTCTCCCCTGAACTGGAACGGGTTCAGGGCGAAATTGTCGCCAAGTACCACTTTCAGCCCGTACACCACCGTTTTCAGATCTACGGCGTATGCGAGGATTGCCGCGAGTGCCGCCCGGTTCCGGAGCACGTGATCAAGCACGACACCGAGAAGATATTCGCCCGCGACGCCCTGCGGATGGCCCTGGAGACTGCCCGGCGCGCTGCGGCGTTTTACCGGGACGCGGCGGAACGGAACCAGGACGCTGGGGGCCGCGTCCAGTTCCGGGGAATTGCGGAATCCACGTGGCGCCAGGTCGCCGCCCTGGAAACAGAGCTGGCCGAAGTGGAGAGTCAGGAACGTGGACTGGATCAGGCACCGATGTTCTTGCATTTCGATCCCGGGGATCTCGACAGGCTGGTTCCCGATCCGAGCCAGTACGCGGTCAACGGGGAGCTGACCCTTGACTCCAGGCGCGCTGCGGAAATCGCGATGACGTTGCAGCGGCGCGCCGCGGGCTTTTTCCGCGAGTATGCTGACAAGTTCATGGAGAGTCACGGCAAACGGGTTTTCTTGCACTTCGCCGACGAGGAGATGAAGCGCTGCGAGGAATTGGGCCGCGAGGCGGGCTCGGCCTTGGCCGTTGTATAGGTCGCTTGCGCCGATGGGGCGCTTTGGCTAGTATTTTGGAGCTATGAATCAACGACCGCTCGGGCTGCTGGAACGACTTTACGTCTTCGAAGTGGCCAGCGGCTTGGCGCTGACCGCCAGACATTTCTTCTCGAACTTCTCCCGTCACGTCGCTCGGAGCGTCGGGATCAGGGTGGGGAAGGGGGCGACGGTTACCTACGAGTACCCCGAAGAGCGTCGCCCCTACGCCCGAAGGCTGCGCACCCGGCATCGCCTGACCCGGCGCGAGGACGGTTCGCCCCGCTGCGTCGCCTGCATGATGTGCGAAACCGTGTGCCCGGCCCGCTGCATTCACATCGTCGCGGCCGAGCACCCCGATCCCAATGTCGAGAAGGTGCCGAAGGTCTTCGACATCGATATCGGGGTCTGCGTGTTCTGCGGTTTCTGCGTGGAGGCCTGCCCGGAAGACGCCATCCGGATGGACTCGGGCATCGTGGAACTCGCCTCCTACACCCGAGAGGGAATGATCTATCGCATGGACCAGTTGCTCGGCTGAAGCCTCGGCCCCGGGCAGCACCACCCGAGAGAAATCCGCACATGTGGCCCCGTCGGAATCCCGGCACCCTCTTGTCAGCTTCGTCGCTCGTCCTGGTCCTGTTCGCCTGCGTGAGTTGTTCCGGGAAGAAGCCTGCCGAGGAGCCTAAAGTCGACGCCGCGAAGGGGCCGACGCCATTCAGACTCGTGTTTCCTCTGGGGCTGTCCCCCGACAGCGCAGTGATCCCTGCGGACAACCCCATGACCCTCGAAAAGCTGAAGCTCGGGAGACGGCTCTACTTCGAGAAGACCCTCTCCTCCGACGGCACGCTCTCGTGCGCCAGCTGCCACATTCCGGAGAAGGGGTTCGCCGACCCGGAGCGATTCTCCAAGGGAGTGGGGGGCAGGAGGGGTACGCGGCAGGCTCCGACGGTCATCAATCGCATTTTCAGCGGCCGCCAGTTCTGGGATGGCCGCGCTGCCTCGCTCGAGGAGCAGGCAGCCGGTCCGGTGCAAAACCCGCTCGAAATGGGGATGCCTAATATGAAGGCCTTGGTCGAAAGGCTCAGGCGCGACCCCGGGTACGTCCGCATGTTCGAATCGGCTTTCCCCTCCGAGGGCGTGACCGAGGGGACGATCGCGAAGGCACTCGCCGCGTTCGAGCGCACCATCATGTCGGGCAACAGCCCATACGATCGGTTCATGGCCGGGGACAGGACGGCCATGAGCGAGTCCGCACAGCGGGGGCTGAAGCTGTTTCGTGACGAGAATCAGGGCAACTGCGAGACCTGCCATGTCTCGTTCAATTTCACCGATGAGAACTACAACAACCTGGGGGTCGGGATGAGCGCCAAGAAGCCCGACCTGGGGAGATACCCCGTCACGAAGCTCGAAGGTCACCAGGGAGCCTTCAAGACCCCGACGCTGCGCGAGATTGCCCGCACGGCGCCTTACATGCACGACGGGTCGGAAGAGACGCTCGAGCAGGTTATGGATTTGTACCAGCAGGGGGGCCACCCCAACAGGTGGCTTTCGCCGAAAATGAAGCGCCTGCACCTCACCCCGCAAGAAAAGCAGGACATCCTGGAGTTCCTCGAGGCGCTCTCGGGGGAAGTGACTTGGTACGGCAAGGGCGAGCTGGAGTAGTCGTCCCGGGGGGTCAGGCTCCCGGAGAGGTCTTCAGGAAGCGCAGGGACTCCTTGAGCGGCCGGACGTCGAGGTTCTTGCGAACGGCGATCAGCTCCGCCGCGATGCTCACCGCGATCTCTTCCGGTGTTTCCGATCCGATCTCAAGGCCTACGGGTGCGTGAACGCGCTCGAACAGGGCGGGATCGATCCCCTGTTTTTCCAGCGCTTCGAACAGGAGCCTGTTCTTGCGCCGGCTCCCCAGGAGGCCGACGTACCGGGCCGGGGACTGCACGGCATAGCGAAGGCAGGCAAGGTCGAAACGGTGGCCCCGGGTGGCGATCAGGATGTAGGAGGAGTCGTTGACCGGCAGTTGGGCGAACGCCTCATCCCAGGGGGCGACGTAGAGTGCCGCGCCGGGAAAACGCTCGGCGTTGGCGTATTTGATGCGGTCGTCGATCACGGCCACCTTGAAGCCGAGGGTCTGGACGATGCCGGCGACGCACTGCCCGATGTGGCCGGCGCCGAATACAAAAAGCAAAGGGTCGGGCAGAATCGGTTCCACGTAGACCTCCATGGTGCCACCGCAGAGCAGGCCGCTCTCTTCCGCGTCGTCTTCGGTGAGGTCGAAGCTCAGGAGTGCAGCCTTACCGGAGCGCATCACGGTCGACGCCAAGCGGCAGACTTCGGCCTCGGTGCACCCGCCGCCGATGCTCCCGGACAGCCGCCCGTCTTCGAGGATCAGCATTTTCGCGGCGTCCTTGCGCGGGGTGGAACCCTTGCGCCCGATGATCGTCGCCAGCGCTGCCCTGCGCCCTTGCCTGCGCAAGTCCACTATCTGTTCGTATAGGTCCGGCATCGCCGGGATTATGCCTGTCGGCCCGGCCTCGGCGCAAGCGCGGCGTCCACGGGCCCGCGCCGGCAGGCTCGCTTGACTCTCCTGTTCACGGGGTATAACATCAATTTTTTGTCCGACTTGCATGAATCCGGGCCGGGTTCGGCAATGCCCTCCGGCTGATCGACAAACGAAAACCCGAGCAAAGAAGGTGGACCTTGAGCAATGACTCCGTTGTGCACGATGTAGCCGTGGTCGGCAGCGGCCCGGGAGGGTATGTGGCCGCCATCAAAGCCAGCCAGCTCGGACTCAAAGTCGCCCTGATTGAAAAATACGGGAAATTCGGCGGTACCTGTCTCCACTGGGGCTGCATTCCGACAAAAGCACTGCTGCTCAACGCCGAACTCTGGGAGCGGGCGCTCAACGGCAAAGAATTCGGGATCCTCTACAAGGACATCAACCTGGATTTCCGACTTGTGAAGGCCCGCAAGGACAAAATCGTGAAGAAGTTGGCGATGGGCACCGACTTCCTCATGAAAAAGAACAAGGTCGTCACCGTGCGCGGCAAAGCGACATTGTCCTCTCCCGGGACGCTGCAGGTCGAGGGTGAATCGGCTAGCGAGGTCCGGGCGAGGAACATAGTGCTGGCGACCGGTTCGGAGGCCAAGCTGTTCCCAGGCCTGGAGGTCGACGGCCAGGCGATCGTTACGAACAAAGAGATACTGGACCTGGACGCCATCCCCAAGTCGCTGCTCGTGGTGGGCGCGGGGGCCGTCGGGATCGAGTTCGCCTCCATCTTCGCGCGTTTCGGCACGGAGGTCACCGTCGTCGAGATGCTGCCGCGGGTGCTGCCCATCGAAGACCCGGACATCTCGGAGGAGCTCCGCAAGGTGCTGACCAAGAGGAGGATGAAAATCCTGACGAATGCACGCCTGGAGAATCTCGCAGTCCTGGACGGTAAGGTGCAGGCCGTCGTCGCGGTGGCCGGAAGCGAGCCCAAGACCATAACGACGGACAAGGCGCTCATCGCGGTGGGGCGCAGGCCGGTGACGGATGGGATCGGCCTGGAACGCCTCGGGGTCGCGACCGCGCGCGGGTTCGTCACGGTGGATACCAGGATGCGGACCAGCGTGGCAGGCGTCTATGCGATTGGCGACGTCGTGCCGACGCAGCAACTGGCGCACGTCGCCTCGCACGAGGGGATGCTGGCGATGCGTGAGATAGCCGGCCAGGACCCCGATCCCCTGAACTACGACCTGGTCCCGAGCTGCACCTACTGTTCGCCGGAGGTGGCGAGCGTCGGACTCACGGAGAGCACCGCACGGGAGCGCGGCTACGAGGTGGTCACGTCCAGGTTCCCATTCGCGGCCGTGAGCAAGGCGACGATCCTCGGCGAGAACGAGGGGTTCGTCAAGCTGGTGTGCGACGCCAAGTACAAGCAGGTGCTCGGCGTGCACATGATCGGTCCGCATGTCACCGAACTCGTGGGAGAAGCCACGGCGATCATCGGGCTGGAAGCTACCGCGGAGGACGTCTCGCACCTGATCCATGCGCACCCGACGGTTTCCGAAGGGATCATGGAGGCCGCCCACGCCATCTACGGAAGCGCGATTCACTTCTGAGGGAACGGTGACCGGGTCCGCCAAGGTCTGCTACGCCGTCCGGGTCGGGTGTGTCGAGTATGCGCGGGCGCTCGACCTGCAGATGCGCATCTGCGAGTTGAAGAGGAAAGGGTTTGGCGAGGACGTCCTGCTCCTGCTGGAGCATCCCCACACCATAACCCTCGGACGCAACGGCGACTGGCACAACCTCCTCGTATCCGACGAGGTGTTGCGGGTCCGGGGGGTGAGCCGCCACGAGGTCGACCGGGGCGGGGACATTACCTACCATGGCCCGGGGCAGCTCGTCGGATACCCGCTACTTCAGCTCGAACGACGGGAGCAGGATGTGCACCAGTATATGCGGAACCTGGAGGAGACGCTCATCCGGGCGCTCGCGGACTTCGGGATAGACTCCGGACGCCGCCACGGGTACACAGGCGTCTGGACGGCGCAGGGCAAGATTGCGGCCATGGGGGTCCACATCAGTCGCTGGATAACGAGGCACGGCTTTGCCCTAAACGTGACGACAGACCTCTCGCTTTACGACCTCATCGTCCCCTGCGGGATTGCCGGAAAGGGCGTGGCGTCGATGGAGTCAATCCTCGGGCGCAACGTCGACCTGGAGGCCGTGGCGTCGAGGGTGGCGCTGCGGTTCGCCGAGGCGTTCCGGCGGGAGGTCGTCTGGATTCCCAGCGGCGGTTTGCAGGAAAAGCTGGACGGCTATGCTCGCGAAATCGCAACTGCGTGACCTGTACTACTGGCTTCACCTGAACCGAGCCGTCGACGACCGTCTGGCGACGCTCTACCGGACAGGCAAGGCGGTCGGCGGCGTCTACACGGGCCGCGGGCAAGAGGCGATTTCCGTCGGGACCGCCTATGCGCTGCAGGACGGTGACGTGGTCGCCCCGATGATCCGGAACTGCGGCGCGCTGCTCGTGCGCGGAATCCCGGCACGCGAGCTCCTGGCGCAGTGCATGGGCCGCAGTTCGACACCCACCCGGGGACGCGACGGCAATCCCCACGTGGGCGACCTGCGTCGGGGCATCATCGCCCCGATCAGCATGCTTGGCGCGCTGGTGCCTGTCGCGGCCGGGGCGGCGCTCGCGATGAAGATGCGGCGCGACAATAAGGTGGCGCTCACCTACATCGGCGACGGCGGCACGAGCACCGCCGATTTCCACGAGGGACTGAACCTCGCTGCGGTCCGCAGGCTGCCTCTGGTCGTGGTCATCGAGCACAACGGCTGGGCCTATTCCACACCGACTCGGTTGCAGACGGCCTGCACCGAGTTCATTACGCGGGCGCGCGGCTACGGGGTGCCCGGGTTCGACGTCGACGGGAACGACGTGCTGGCGGTGTACGACGCCGCCTGCGAAGCCTTCCGGATGGCACGCGAGGGCCGGGGGCCGGTGTTGATCTGCGCGGTCACCATGCGGATGAAAGGACACGCGGAGCACGACGACGCCTGGTATGTGCCGAGGGATGAGCTCGAATTGTGGCGGGCCCGGGACCCGCTTGCGCGCTTCGAGCGCTACCTGGCCGACGGCAATTTCCTGTCGGACAAGGAACGCGCTATGATTCTTGACAGGGTGCGGGCGGAGGTCGAGGAGGCCGCCCAACTTGCCGAAAAAAGCCCGCTTCCCGAAGGTTCGAGCGGTCGCGGTGGGGTGTATTGCGAGCCGGTGTAGCATTTCCGGGTTTTAGGGGATGAGGATGATTGAGAATCGAGCCGGCGTGCTGCTAAGCGGTCTGCCCGTGCAGTCCGTCGACCGCGAAACACACAGGCGCATGTTTTACTACATGGTTCTGACCCGGGAGCTCGAGGATCGCATTGAACGGAAACTGTACCGGCAGGGCAAGATCGTCGGCGGCGTCTACGTCGGACGAGGCCAGGAGGCCATCGGCGTCGGATCGGCCATTCAGACCCGTCCGCAGGACGTGATCTGCCCGTCGCACCGCGACATGGGGGCTTTCCTGATCCGGGGGATGACCCCTGCCCGCGTCCTGGCGCAGTACATGGGCCGCAAGGACGGCTACACGCGCGGGCGCGACGGCAATATGCACATGGGGGATCTCAGCCTGAATATCATCGCCTTCGTCAGCATGCTGGCCGACAACGTCCCGGTCGCGGCCGGAGTTGCCCTCTCGGCCAGGATTCGGCGCGAGGACCGCGTGGTCCTCTGCTATTTCGGTGATGGCGCCACGAGTCGCGGGGACTGGCACGAGGGCCTGAATTTCGCCGCCGTTCAGCGTCTGCCGGTCGTCTATATCTGCAACAACAACGAGTACGCCTATTCGACGCCGCTCGAGCTGCAGATGGCGGTGGAAAACGTCGCCGACCGGGCCGTGGCTTACGGGATCCCGGGGGAAATCGTCGACGGCAACGACGTGCTGGCCGTTTACGATGCGACGCGGCGCGCCGTGGAACGCGCCCGCGCCGGGTACGGACCGACACTCCTGGAGTGCAAGACCTTCCGCATGACCGGGCACTCCGCGCACGACGATGCGGGATACGTACCGAAGGTGAAGTTCGAAGAATGGGAGAAGCGGGATCCAATCTACCGGTACCAGGAAACCCTCGTCGACGGGGAAATCATGACCCTGGACGAAATCGGTGAGATGCACCGCGCCGTGGTTGAAGAGGTCGATCGCGCCGTCGACTGGGCTTCGGCCGACCCCTATCCCGAACCGGAGGACTGTCTCACCGGCGTGTATCATGAACAGCGGGCCGGCTGAGATTTCGCTGCCCGGCTGCCATCCGGACCAGAAAAGCAGAGGGAACTTGCGTTGAGCCAGACGACATACCTGGAGGCCATCCGGCAGGGAATCTGGGAAGAAATGGAACGCGACGAGCGCGTTTTCCTCCTCGGCGAGGACGTCGGAACCTACGGGGGGGCGTTCAAGGTGACCCAGGGGATGCTGGAGCGCTTCGGCCCGGACCGCGTCCTCGACACACCGATCTGCGAGTCCGCCATCGTCGGCGCGGCGATCGGGGCGTCCTACATGGGGATGCGACCGGTCGCGGAGATGCAGTTCATCGACTTCATCTCCTGCGCCTTCGACCAGATCACGAACTTTGCCGCCAAGTCGCGTTACCGCTGGGGCGCCGGCGTGCCGATCGTCATCCGCGGACCTTCCGGCGGCGGCGTGCACGGCGGCCCCTTCCACTCGCAGAACCCGGAGATGTACTACGTGCACACGCCCGGCCTGAAGGTCGTGGCGCCGTCGACCGCCTACGATGCCAAGGGGCTGATCAAGTCGGCGATCCGAGACGACGACCCGGTGATCTTCCTCGAACACAAGTTCCTGTATCGCCGAATCAAGGAAGAACTTCCCTCGGCCGAGTTCACGGTGCCGATCGGGCAAGGCGGCCGTGCGCCGCAAGGGGAAGGACCTCACGGTCCTGACCTACGGGGCCATGGTGTACGTGGCGCTGGAGGCCGCGGCCGAACTCGCGCGCGAGGGCATCGAACTCGAGGTCATCGATCTGCGCAGCCTGCTGCCGCTCGACAAGGAGACGATCCTCGATTCGGTCAAGCGCAACAGCAAGGTCTTCATCCTGCACGAAGACACCCGGACCGGCGGCATCGCCGGCGAGATCACGTCCATCATCTGCGAAGAAGTGTTCGAGTACCTGGATGCCCCCGTCCTGAGGGTCACCGCTCCGGATACTCCGGTGCCTTACAGTCCGCCTCTGGAGGAGTTCTTTCTTCCAAAGGTTTCCGATGTGTTGAACACGGCTCGAAGGCTCGCCGCGTACTGAAAGGCGGGCATTCCGGCCACAGCCAGCGAGGAGATCCACGAACTCATGCCGACCAATGTGATCATGCCCCAGATGGGGGAGTCCATATTCGAAGGCACCATTACGAAATGGTTGAAGAAGGTGGGTGACAGGGTAGCCCGCGACGAGCCGCTCTTCGAGATCTCCACGGACAAGGTGGACTCGGAAATTCCTTCGCCTGCAGCCGGCGTCCTGAGCGAGATCCTGGTCCAGGAAGGCAAGACCGTTCAGATCAACACCGTCGTCGCGGTCATCGACGGCGAGCGGGCCGAGACAATTCCGGCGGCCCCGCCGGCAGCCGGAGCCGCCGAGCCGGCCATCCCCGCCGAGCCCGCTGTACCCGAGCCGGCGCCTCCCCCGCCCGAGCCGGCGCCTCCCCCGCCCGCGCCGGAGACGGCGGAGCCCGCGGCGGCCATCCCCGTCGACCAGCGCACCGTCGAAACCAAACCGCTTCTCGAAGCAGGAGCAGCAGGCCACCGTCGCGCAGGAAGGCCCTCGGAGGCGGGAGGAGCCGCCTGTGCGGGTGGAGGCTGCACCGCCGGCAGCCGAGCGTGCTGCTGCCCCGGCGGCTCCGGGGCTCGAGCCCCACGACGTCCGCACTTCGCCCTTGGTGCGGCGGCTGGCCCGTGAGCACGGCGTGGATCTCACTCAGGTGCGTGGCACGGGGGCCGAAGGGCGCATCACTCGGCAGGACATGGAGGACTACATCCGGCACAGGGAGGGACCGGCCCCGACGGCCGCACCCGCCGTGGAAATTCCGGGCCGCCCGGCCGCGGAGGGATTGCGCCCCGTTCCTCCGCCTCGCCCCGCGCCTCCGGCCCCCGCCGCCCCACCCCCGGCGCCCGCCCCGACCGGCGCGGAAATGCCGCGTTTCCTGGGGGACGCCGAGACGGTGCCGATGACAGCGATGCGCAAAGCCATCGCAGAGCACATGGTGTTCAGCAAGCGCACCTCGGCCCATGTCAACACGATTTTCGAAGTGGATATGACCCCCGTGGTGGGCCTGAGGGAAATGCACAAGGTTGAGTTCGAAAAGCGGGAAGGGGTGAAGCTGACATACACCCCGTTTTTCGTGAAAGCGCTGGTCGACACGGTCCGTGAGTTCCCGGTGGTGAACTCGTCCGTGTCGGGCGACAACGTCGTATTCAAGAAGCCGGTGAATGTCGGAATCGCCGTTGCGCTCGACACCGGGCTCATTGTCCCGGTGGTGCGGGACGCGCACCTGAAATCGTTCACCGGGCTCGCGCTGGCCATCCACGATGTGGCGGAGAAGGCACGCAGCAAGCGGCTGCGGCCCGACGACGTGCAGAACGGGACGATCACGATCACAAACCCCGGGATCTACGGGTCCCTGTTCGGCACGCCCGTGATCAATCAGCCGCAGGTCGCCATTCTCGGAGTCGGCGGGATCGAGAAGCGGCCCGTCGTGATCAACGACGCCATCGCGATACGGTCGATGGTCTACCTGTCGCTTTCGTTCGACCACCGGGTCATCGACGGCGCCGTCGCCGATCAGTTCATGTCCCGCCTGAAGCAGCGCATGGAGACCTGGAGCAGCTGGGTCGACTAGTCCTCTCGAAATCGCTGAGACCCGGGAGGCGAGTCCAGCAGCTCGCCTCCCGGGCGAGCAGCACCCGGTACTCGCCGGCACCGAAGGATCGGGAAACACCGGCGCCCGGTTGCACGATCAGGCGTCGATAGCGTCTGCCAGGATTTCAGCCACATCCCGGACCTGCACCGATTCCTCGGCGTCTTTGGCCTTGACGCCGTCGGTCATCATCGTCATGCAAAACGGGCACGCCGTGGCGATCGTTCGAGGGGCCAGCCGCGAGCGCTTCCTCCGTGCGCTCGACGTTGACGCGCTTCCCGACGGTCTCTTCCATGAACATCCTGGCGCCGCCGGCGCCGCAGCAGAAACCGCGGTCGCGCGAGCGAGGCATCTCGACGAGGTCCGCACCGGTGGTCAGCGAGCAGCGCGCGGGCGCGTCGTAGATGCCGTTGTAGCGGCCGATGTAGCAGGAATCGTGGAAGGTCGCCTTTTCCCGGGCCTCCTTGTTCGATCTTCAGCTTTCCCGAACGCACCAGTTCGCTCGAGCAGGACGGTAGTGGTGCACGACCTCGTAGTTGCCGCCGAACTGGGGATATTCGTTCTTGAGAGTGTTGTAGCAGTGCGGGCAGGCGGTGACGATTTTCGCCACCTTGTATCGGTTCAGGGTCTCGACGTTCTCCGCGATGAGCATCTGGGCCAGGTACTCGTTTCCCGCGCGCCGGGCCGGGTCGCCGTTGCACTTCTCCTCTGTGCCGAGGATCGCGAAGCTTACGCCGGCGGCGTTGAGCAGCTTCACCATGGCGCGGCGAGACCTTCTCGTAGCGCTTGTCGTAGGAACCTGCGCAGCCGACCCAGATACAAAATGTCTACCTTGCCGTCCGACCTCGGCCATGGTCTTGACGTCCAGTCCCTTGGCCCAGTCTGCGCGGGATTCGTGGCTGAATGCCCAGGGGGTGAAGTTTGTTTCGAGGTTTTTGAAGGTGTTGGTCAGTTCCGGGGGGAAGCGGGATTCGTTCAGAACCAGGAAGCGGCGCATGTCCATGATCGCGGGGACATGTTCGATCATGACCGGGCATTCCTGCATGCAGGCCCGGCAGGTCGTGCAGGCCCAGAGTTCCTGCTTCGGTGACGAAGTTGTCGAGCAGCCGGTGCTCGGCGCGTCTCCTTTTGCTGTTCCTGCGGACCCGGCCAGCACGATCGGGCGCGACTTCGGCCGTCCGCTGGCGGATGTTCATGATGATCTTGCGCGGGCTGAGCAGCCTTGCCGGTGTTGTTCGCCGGGCATGCGGCCGTACACCGGCCGCAGTCCGTGCAGGTGAATCCGTCCAGAAGCTGCTTCCAGGTGAGGTCCGTCACGTCGTCTGCGCCGAACTTCACGGCGTTTTCATCCTCGAGGTTGAGTTTCGAGAGCCGCGCCCCGCGGCTGCAGGGACGCGAAGTAGACGTTGGGAAGCGAGGTGAGTACGTGCAGGTGCTTCGAGTAGCGGGAGGTAGTTCAGAAAGCCGAGCACCACCAGTATGTGGACCCACCAGAAGATCTCGAACCAGACACCGACGTTTCCGGTGCCCGACGAACAGTCCGGCCAGCGGCACGACGAGACGAAGCGGACGTGCTGCACTTCGCCGTCGAGCAGCATGCGGGTGGCGTTGGCGCCAAACATCGATACAATGACCGTCAGGATCAGGGAGAGGATCAGGGTGGCGTCGCAGCCGCACGTGCCCCGTGATCTCCGGGTCCGAAGTATCTGCGCGGGCGGAACGACGTACCAGCGGACACAGGGCGACGACGCAGGACAGGACGACCAGGATCCCGATCGTCTCCTGCAGGAGCGGCGAGGGGCGGAAAGACGGTCCGAGCGCCGCCAGCGTGAAACCGGGAACGAGACCCTCGACGATCGCCTCCAGGACGGCGCTCAGAAGGATGACGAAGCCCCAGAAAATGAAAAAATGCATCAGCGCCGGCAAGCGGCTCGCGCAGGAGTTTGGACTGGCCGAAGGCGACCACCAGCACGTTCTTCAGTCCGTCGGCCGACCTGGTCAGAGCGGTTGTCCCGTTTCCCGATGGACAGGGACTTGACAGCCGTATGGAGCTGAAGACAAAAAAGCCGAGAGCCGCGAGGAGCACGGCTCCGAATAGAGCGGCACGAATCATAGAATCAGCCTCTGATCGGATTGAGGGTTGATGCGAGCTGCGGCTGTTGTACAGCAGCTGCGTTCAGTCGCAGACGGTCAGGACCACCTTCCCGAAGTGCTGCCGGGTTTCCAGCAGGGTCTGGGCCTGCGCCGCTTCGCGCAGGGGAGTACGCTCGATACGACAGGCCGGAGGTGCCCCTCGGTCGACCAGGGCGAGCACTTTCAGCAACTCGTGTTTGGATCCCATGTACGACCCCAGGATCGAGATCTGCTTGGCGAAAAGGTGCCGGAGATCGATGCGCGCCGTCGTGGCCGGTGGTTGCGCCGCAGGTGACCAGGCGTCCATGCGGCGCAAGGCTGCTGACGCTGTCGTCCCAGGTCGCGCTCGCCGACGTGCTCGAACACAATGTCGACCCCGCGGCGCTGCGTGATCCTTTTCACCTCGTCGCGGATCTTCTGCCGCGAATGGTCGATCACGAAGTCCGCCCCTAGGGAGAGCGCCTTCTCGAGTTTCGCTTCCGATCCTGCAGTCGCGATCACGCGGGCGTGGAAGTACTTCGCGATCTGAATCGCCGCGCTGCCGACGCCGCTCCCTGCTCCCAGGATCAGGACATCGTCGCCCGGCCCTGATCCGGCACCGCGTCACCAGCATGTGCCAGGCGGTCGTGAACACCAGCGGGATGGCCGCGGCCTCGTGAAAATCCAGCCCCTCGGGAAACGGCAGTGCATTCACGTCCGGGCACCTTGACCAGTTCGGCATAACCCCCGTCGGAGAGGTAGCCGAGCACGGAGTAGCGCGGGCAGGAGTTGTCGTCGCCCTTCGTAGCAGGCCGCGCAATGCATGCAGCTGATCCCGGGATTGACCAGGGTCCGGTCGCCCGGTTTGACGGCGGTCACCCCGGGCCCCACGCTTTCTACGATGCCGGCGACATCGCTGCCGGAAATGTGCGGCAGCGGGAACTTCACGATGGGCAGCCCGCGGCGTTCCCAGATGTCGAGGAAGTTGAGCGCGCACGCCTTCACCCTGACGACGATCTCCCCTGGGCCGGGAGCGGGGTCGGGCGCGTCTTCGAAGCGAAGCTGATCTGTCCCGCCATGCTGGTGAAATCGGATCGCTTTCATAGTACACTATAATACAAGAGAGTCTCGGGTTTCAGCCACGATCTTGGCTGGTCCTAATGCGAAAAGCCTCGGGTCGGGACCCGCGCGTCCGGCGGGCCGGAAGCACGCGCAACCCTTGACCGGGCGCTCGATCGTAGGTATTCTGTTTCTTGCACTTACGCCCAAAAGCCGCCCGAACCTGCCTTCTAGAATTGCTTTGCAAAAAAGCCGTTTGATAGGTAAGGTAGCACGGATTCAGAGCTTTGCGGCTTCCGGCCAGGCCGGTTTCGGTCAAGGAGAGTGTGCCTATGGAGTCGAACTTTGCGAGCGTCCTGCTCTTCATGCTGGTTGCCCTCGCGTTTGTCGTCATCGGCCTCCTGCTTTCCAAGCTGATCCGGCCCAAGGGGACGCCCTCGCCGGACAAGCTCAGCACGTACGAGTGCGGCGAGACCCCCGTCGGGATAGCGTGGATCCAGTTCAATATACGGTTCTACGTCTTCGCCCTGATTTTCATCATTTTCGACGTGGAAATCATGTTCCTGCTGCCCTGGGCCGTCGTGTTCAAGACGCTGGGCATGTTCGCGTTCGTCGAGGGGCTGATTTTCATCGGGATCCTCGTCGTGGGGCTCGCGTACGTGTGGCGCAAGGGCGACCTGGAGTGGGTCAGGCCGGAGGATCTGCAGGAGATGACCGTCTCCACCCCTGCGGAGCCGAAGAGCGAGAAGGACCTGGAGGAAGTATATGGGAGTGCTGGACGGTAAGTTCGAGGAGAACGTGTTCATCACGTCCCTCGACTGGATATTGAACTGGGCGAGGTCCTCGTCGCCGTGGCCGATGTCTTTCGGTCTGGCCTGTTGCGCTATCGAGATGATGGCGACCGGAGCCTCGCGCTACGACCTGGCCCGCTTCGGCGCCGAGGTGTTCCGGGGAAGCCCACGCCAGGCGGACATCATGATCGTTGCCGGCACCGTCACGTTGAAGATGGCGACTCGCATCAAGCGGCTGTACGAGCAGATGCCCGAACCGAAGTACGTGATCTCCATGGGGAGCTGCTCCAACAATGGCGGGCCTTACTGGCAGCACGGATACCATGTCCTCAAGGGCGTCGACGAGATTGTACCGGTGGACGTCTTCGTGCCGGGCTGCCCGCCCCGGCCCGAGTCTCTGCTGGAAGGCTTGATGCTGCTGCAGAAGAAGATCCGCCGGGAGACGATCGCCAAGAAACGGGAGGGTGTCAAGCCATGAACCCGGCGGAGATCTCCACCCTGTTGAAGGAAACCTTCGGCGAGAAGATCCTCGACTCGAAGGCCGGATGGCGCAAACCCCTGGAGCGCCATCGCTCCCGGAGGCCATCGTCGAAGTCAGCCGTTTCGTCCGGGACGACGAGCGGTTGAAGATGAACCACCTTGAACTGCTGGGCGGTGTCGACTACAAGGACCGCATCGAAGTGGTCTACGTCGTGACTTCCCTCGAACTCGGACACCGCTACACGCTGAAGTGCCGCCTGCCGCGGGAAAACCCCTCCTTGCCGACGGTGGAGTCGGTGTGGGCGGTTGCCAACTGGCACGAACGCGAGACGTACGACATGTTCGGCGTCGTGTTCGCGGGGCACAGTGACCACCGCCGCATCCTGCTCCCCGACGACTGGGAGGGGTATCCGCTGCGGAAAGACTACAAGGCCCCCAAGACCTACCGCGACATGCCGGTGTAGCACGGCGGATCTGGAGTGGAAAATGCAAGTTGAGTACAGCGGCGAAACGATGACCCTCAACATGGGCCCGCAGCACCCGTCCACCCATGGGGTCCTGCGGCTGGAACTTAAGACCGACGGCGAGGTGGTCGCGGAAGCGGTGCCGCACATCGGCTACCTGCACCGCTGCTTCGAGAAGCACGCCGAGAACGTCGAATATCCCGGGGTGATCCCCTTCACGGACCGCCTCGATTACATCGCCGCGATGAACATGGAGCTCGGCTACGTCCTGACGGTCGAGAAGCTCATGGGTATCCAGGTGAACAACCGGGTGCGCTGCCTGCGCATCATCATGGCGGAGCTGAACCGGATCGCCAGCCACCTGCTGGCCGCGGGGACGTACGGCAACGACATGGGCTCGTTCACGCCCTTCCTGCACTGCTTCCGCGACCGCGAGACGATCCTGGACATCTTCGAGGAGACCTGCGGGGCGCGGCTGCTGTACAACTACAACTGGATCGGCGGCCTGATGTACGACGTCAAGCCCGGCTTCGAAACGAAGGTCATGGACTTCGTCGACTATTTCGAGCCGCAGGTCGACAGCCTCAACCGGCTCCTGTCCTACAACCACATCTTCGTCAAGCGCACGGCCTCCGTGGGGATCCTTCCCGCCGAGAGGGCGATCAGTTACGGCGTCACTGGCCCGAACCTGCGTGGCAGCGGCGTCAAGTACGACGTGCGGAGGAACGAGCCGTACCTGGGATACGACGAGATCGACTTCGACATTCCTGTCGGCCGCGGCGAGTTCGGCCCCGTGGGATCGTGTTTCGACCGCTACATCGTGCGGATCCTCGAGGTAAAGGAATGCTGCAAGATCATCCGGCAGGCGGTCAGGATGCTCACCCCGGGAGACGTGCACGAGGCCATCCCGAAGCGCATAAAGCCTCCGGCCGGCGAAGTCTACATGCGCACCGAGTGCCCCCGCGGCGAACTGGGTTACTACATCGTCAGCGACGGAGGGCTCAAGCCGTACCGTGTCAAGGTGAAGTCCCCGTGCTTCACCGTTATGAGCGCCTTCAAGGAGATGAGCCGCGGCGCCATGATCTCCGACATCGTCGCCCTGGTCGGCAGCGTCGACATCGTCCTGGGTGAGATTGACCGTTAGCAGAGGACCGATCCCGATGGAATCCATCAATCAGCTGCTGCAACTCCTACCGAACTACGGCGCCGTCCCGCGGGTGCTGCAGACGTTTATCGTACAGCTCGTCAGCGCCGTCCTGGTCCTGGCGCTGGTCGCGATCCTCGTCATGTTCCTCGTCTGGCTCGAGCGGAAGGTGTCGGCGCACATGCAGGACCGGCTCGGCCCCATGTATGTGGGAGGGTGGCATGGGTGGGCACAGTCGCTGGCGGACGGCCTCAAACTGCTGTTCAAGGAAGACATCATCCCCGCCGCCGCCGACCCGGTCCTTTTCCGGATAGCGCCCGCGCTGGTGTTCACGGCTTCCTTCTCGTCCCTGGTCGTCATCCCGTTCGGGGCGGCCTCGATCGTCGAGGACCTGAACATCGGGATACTCTACGTGGTCGCGGTGACGAGCCTCTCGGTGGTCGGGATCATCATGGCGGGGTGGGCGTCCAACAACAAGTACGCGCTCTACGGCGGGATGCGCGGCGCCGCCCAGATCGTCAGTTACGAGATCCCAGCCGCACTGGCCATCATGGCGGTTGTCATACCCGTGGGCAGCCTCTCGATGCAGGATATCGTGCGGGCGCAGGCGGGTGGGATACACCACTGGTTCCTGTTCCGCAACCCGTTCACCTTCGTGGCCTTCTTCGTCTACTTCATCTGCTCGCTCGCCGAAGTGAACCGGACGCCGTTTGACATCCCCGAGGCGGAGTCGGAGTTGGTTGCGGGCTATCACACCGAGTACTCCGGCATGCGCTTCGCGTTCTTCTTCCTCGCCGAGTACGCCAACATGTTCGTCGTGGCGGGCATCGCGACGACCCTCTTCCTCGGCGGCTGGAGTCAGGTCCTGCCGGCGGCCTGGGTGCCGCGGCAGCTCATCCCCGGCCCGGTGCTGTTCACTCTCAAGGCGATGGCGTTGATTTTTGTGCAGATGTGGCTGAGATGGTCGCTCCCGCGGCTGCGGGTCGACCAGCTCATGTATATGTGCTGGAAGGTGATGATCCCGCTCGGTTTCATTCTGGTCCTCGGGGTGGGATTGATCGCGGTTTGGTGAAGGGCCGGGCGCGGCGCGACCGTCGGGGTCGCAACGCCACGGCGCATTTGCAGGGAAGATCATGGCTGAATATTTCAGAGACGTCTGGTTGGGGCTCGCGACCGCTTTCCGGTCCATGGCGGTGACGTGGAAGCACCTTTTCACAAAGTCGGTGACGCTGCAGTACCCGACGGTCAAGTGGAACCTTCCCGAGCGGGCCCGGGCGCGGCTGTTCAACAAAATCGAGGACTGCATCGGCTGCGGGCAGTGCGCACGTGTCTGCCCGACCGACTGCATCGACATCCAGACGGAGAAGCGCGGGAAGGACGAACCGGGGATTTTCGCCTCGGACGGCACCGCCATCAAGTTGCGGACGTATGTGTTCGACATCGACATGACGCTCTGCTGTTACTGCGCGCTGTGCACCTTTCCGTGCCCCACGCACTGCCTGGTGATGACGCGGGAGTACGAGTACTCCGTCTACGACAAAAAGGACCACGTGTATCACTTCGCCGTCGACCGGCCGCTGTACACAACCTCCAAGGAACACGCCTCCAAAGCGTGACGATGCACCTTATGGACACATCGCTCGTAAGCCAGATCGTGTTTTATGCCTTTGCCACGATCACGGTCGCCTCGGCGGCTGTGGTGGTTTTCTCGCGCAACCTGATCTACTCCGCCTTTGGCCTGCTGTTTACCTTCTTCGGTGTGGCCGTTCTGTACGTATATCTCGGAGCGGATTTCCTGGCCGCGGCCCAGATGGTCATCTACGTGGGCGGCATCCTCGTGCTGCTGCTGTTCGGGGTGATGCTCACCCACAAGCTGTACAGCCTCGACCTGAAATCCGACACCTTTCAGTTCGTTCCCGGCACTCCTGCTCGCCCTCGCGGTGTTCACGACGCTGATGGGCGTCATGTGGCGCACGACGTGGGCCGGCCACGGCGAACGAGTGCCCAATCCCACGACCGCGCACATCGGCGAGTTGTTCATGAAGGAATACATACTGCCCTTTGAGGTTGCGTCGGTCTTTCTGCTGGTCGCGCTGATCGGCGCCGCCATGATCGTCAGGAGGAGACAGGGATGATCGGACTCGGCAATTATCTTTTCATCAGCGCGGCCCTCTTCTCTCTGGGCCTCATGTGCGTGCTCACCCGCAAGAACGCCGTCCACGTGCTGATGGGGGTTGAGCTGATCCTGAACTCGGCCAACATAAACCTGGTCGCGTTCTCGAAATTCTCGTCGGGGAACCTCGACGGGCAGGTGTTCGCGATCTTCGTGATCGTGGTCGCCGCGGCCGAGGCCGCCGTCGGGCTCGCCATCGTGCTGGCGATGTACCGGCTGGTGCGAACCGTCAACCTCGACCGCGCGGATACGCTCAAGGGGTAATCCATGAATCCTCAGCTCCTGCATGACCTCCGGCTGTTCTACCCCGAGATGGCCATCACCGCCGCGTTTCTCGTCGTCGTGATCGTGGACATCTCCCCCGCGAGCATCCGCAGGGTCGGCACGTTCCTGGTCGCGGCCATCGGGCTGGCCGCCGCCTTCGCGCTCACCATTCCACTGTTCGGCGCGCCCGCCGGGACGTTGTTCTACGGCATGGTAGCCCTGGACGGCATGGCGGTCTTCTTCAAAGCTTTCCTGATCCTGACCTCCTTCCTGATCCTGCTGTCGGCGCCGGGATCCCGTGAGCTCGCCAGGTCGAGCCGCGGCGAGTTCTACGCGCTGCTGCTCGGGGTGACCCTGGGGATGATGCTGCTGGTGTCGGCGGCGGACTTGCTGATGCTCTTCCTGGCGCTCGAAATGGTGTCGCTCACCAGCTACATCATGGTGGGCTACCTGCGCAACGAACGCCTCTCCAACGAGGCAGCCCTGAAGTACCTCCTGTTTGGCGTCGTTTGCACCGGCTCCATGCTCTACGGCATCACTCTCCTGTTCGGCTTGACGGGGAGCACCCACATGGCGGCGATCCGGCAGTTCCTGGCCGGAGGCGCTGGCGCGGGGGGCAACTCGATGATGCTCCTGGTGGCCACGGTCCTGATCCTCGCCGGCTTTGGCTTCAAGACGGCGGCCGTGCCGTTCCACTTCTGGTGCCCGGACGTCTACAGCGGCGCCCCCACCCCGGTGACCGCCTTCCTGAGCGTGGCCCCGAAGGCGGCCGGGTTCGCGGCCTTGATCCGCTTCTTTTTCACGGGGCTCCCCCACTCCGCCGATGCCACGAGCCAGATTGCTCAGGGCTCGGTCGACTGGGCCTTCCTCCTCCTGCTGCTGTCGGTTGTCAGCATGACGTTCGGTAACATCGCGGCCCTGCGCCAGGAGAACATGAAGCGTCTGCTGGCCTACTCGTCGATCGCGCACGCCGGATACATCTTCATGGGCGCCGTGGTGATGTCGCCCGACGGCCTGCAGTCGATTCTGATCTACCTGGTCACCTACCTGTTCATGAACCTTGGGGCTTTCCTGGTGGTCATCGAAATCTTCAACCGGACCGGCAGCTTCGAGCTCAGCGCATATCGCGGCTTCTACCGCCGTTCGCCGTTCCTGACGATCGCGATGACCGTCTTCATGCTGTCGCTCATGGGCATCCCGCCCTTCGCGGGTTTCTTCGGAAAGCTGTTCGTGTTCGCAGCCGCGGTGAACGGCGGCATGGCCTGGTACGCCGTGGTAGGTGCACTGAACAGCGTGGTAGCCGTCTATTACTATGCACGGGTCATCAAGACCATGATCATCGACGGGGCCGAGGACGAAAGTCGAGTGCAGCTGTCCTGGGCGAACGAAGTCCTGGTGTGGCTCATGCTGCTTCCCACGGCGGGGCTGATGATCTTCTGGGACCGCGTCCAGAAGCTGACCGGCGACTCGATGCGCCTCTTCCTCGGGTGATTCCACCGGGTCAACGAAACCCGGTTCTGGCGGACCGTACCCCGGCGGCACTGAAGGCGGGCGGGCGATGAAGCCACTGAAATTCGGCATTTCGTGGGTGAGGGGCGTGGTCGGGGAGACCCTCACGCCGGAGCTGGTGGTCGACTTCGCCTGTGCCTTCGGGACGTTCGTCGAGGGTGCGACGGTGGCGGTCGGCTACGATTCGCGGCCATCGGCCCCGATGGTGCACGCGGCGGTGCTTGCCGGCCTGCAGTCGTGCGGCTGCCAGGTGATCGACCTCGGGCTGCTTCCCACCCCCGTCATCCAGTTCGTGGTGCGCTCCCGGCGGCTGGCCGGGGGGATTTCCATCACGGCCAGCCACAACGGCGCCCGCTGGAACGCACTGAAGTTCATCGGGCGCGACGGCATCCTGCTCAATCCTTTCCAGAGCGAAGAGGTGATGGACATCTACCACCTCGGCGAGTTCCGGAAGTGCGGGTGGGACCGGCTCGGCGGCATCGGGAGCCTCCCCGACGCCAGCCGGCGCTACTTTCGCGATCTCGTGGCCAGGCTCGACGCCGGGGCGATCCGGAAGGCCTCTTTTCGAGTGGTGACCGACGCGTGCGCGGGCGCGGGTGCCGGGCTGGTCAGCACCTTCCTCGAAGAGTTGGGTTGCAGGGTCACGGCCCTGAACGACGTCCCCGACGGGGATTTTCCCCACTCCCCGGAGCCCAACCTGCGCAACATGAAGGGGCTCGCCTCGGTGGTCAGGAGCGTCGGGGCCGACATCGGTTTCCTCGTCAACGCCGACGCCGACCGGGTCGGCGTCGTGGCCGAGGGGGGCGTGGCGCTGAGCGAGGAGTACGTTTTCCCGCTCGTCGCGGATTACCTGCTCGAAACCACGCCGGGTCCGGTCGTCTCGACGCTCTCCACCTCCCGGATGGTGGAAAGCGCCGCCCGCAGGCACGGACGGCCCGTGGTGCGGGCACGCATCGGTGAAGGCTACGTGGTGCAGCGGGCGTTGCTCGAACGCGCCGCCGTCGGCGGGGAGGGAAGCGGCGGAGTCCTGGTGCCGCGCTGGAGGCGGTGGTTCGACGGTTTTGCGGTCATCGGCCTCCTCCTGGAATGCCTGGCCCGCAAGGGCGTTCGGGTTTCCGAACTCGCCGCCCGGCTTCCGCGCCTGCACATGTTGAAGGGGACGGTGCCTAGCTCCGCGGAGCGCGTGTATCCCATCATCGAGTCGTTCCGGGCGAAATATCGCGACTGCGCCCCAAATCTCGAGGACGGTGTTCGGGTGGACTGGGAGGACGCCTGGCTCCACGTGCGCGCCAGCAACACCGAACCCTTGATCCGGGTGATCGTGGAGGCGGAGGCCGCTGGGCGCGCGCAGGAGCTCTACGAGGGGTGCCTGGACGAGATCCGCCGGATGCAGTCCGGCCGGGGCAGTGCATGACGCGCATACAGTCGTTAAAGATCAGCATCTCCGGGGTCCGAGGCATCGTGGGAGAAACCCTGACCCCGCAGCTCCTCACCGCGTTCGCGGGGGCGTTCGGCACTTATCTGGGTCGCGGCCCGATCCTGGTCGGGCGCGATACCCGGAAATCCGGGGAGATGGTGCGCAACGCCGTGTACGCCGGCCTGCTGTCGGCCGGGTGCGAGCCCGTCGACCTGGGCGTCTGCCCGGTACCGTCCATACAGATTCGCACTGCGGCCGTGCGGGCCCGCGGTGCCATCGCGATCACCGCCAGCCACAACCCCGTCGAGTGGAACGCGCTGAAGTTCGTCGGCTCCCGGGGTCTCTTCCTCAACGCACACCAGGCGGAGGAGCTCCTGGACATCTACCACCAGCGGGACTTCACCCAGGTCCCTTCAGGCGAAATCAGGCGCGCCCGCACCGACGATCGGGCCGTCGCAACCCACCTGGAACGGTTGATGGCGTCCCTGGACGCCCGTGCCATCCGCCGTGCCGGCTTGAAGGTGGCGCTCGATTCGTGCAACGGGGCGGGGAGCGTGGCGGCGCCCCGTTTTCTCCGCGACCTGGGATGCCGCCTTTTCCCCATCCACACCGACCCCGACGGCGGTTTCCCGCGCAACCCGGAGCCCGTGCCGGAAAACCTGGGCGATCTGGCGGCGGCGGTGCGCCGGCACCACGCGGACATCGGGTTTGCGCAGGACGCGGACGCCGACCGGCTCGCCGTCGTCGACGCTGGGGGCAACCCCATCGGCGAAGACTACACGCTCGCCCTCGCCTGCCTGTTTGTCCTGCGCCGCACCCCCGGCACCGTCGTCACCAATCTGTCGACCACACGTGCGGTCGACGACATAGCGGCCGCGCACCATTGTCCCGTGATCCGCACCAGGATCGGCGAGATCAACGTCGTCGAGGAGATGATACAAACCGACGCCGTCGTCGGCGGCGAAGGGAACGGAGGCGTCATACTGCCGCGTGTGCACCATTGCCGGGACAGCATGGGCGGCATGGGCACGATCCTCCAGCTGATGGCGGAAACCCGGAAATCCCTGCGCCAGATACTCGACGACCTGCCCAGGTACGTCATGGTGAAGGAAAAGACGGCATTCCCGCCCGAGCAGGTGCCTCTGCTGCTCGACCGTCTGCGGCGTGAGTTCCCCGGTGCCCAGGCCAACACCCTGGACGGGCTGAAGCTCTCCTGGGCCGGGGAATGGCTTCACGTCCGCTCGTCGAACACCGAACCCGTGCTGCGCATCGTGGCCGAAGCGCGCTCGGCCCGGCGCGCCCGGGCGCTGGTGCACCGCACCCAGGCGCTCGTCACGGAGCTCAAATGACGATCCGGCGGCCGGTGCGTCTGCTGGCGACGGCAGTCATGGCGGCCCTGCTGGGATGCGCGTGCACGGTCGCCGCCCGCGCTCAGGCCCAGGCGTCTCCCGCACCCCCGCCTCCTCCGGACGTCCCCAGGTTTTCGGTTCTCGAGAGCCCCATCGAACTCTCCCGCGCCGTGCGGCGCGGAAAATACCTGGACTCGGCTGGGCGCCGCGCCGTCCTCATGGCGCGCGAGGAGGGCACGTTCGAATCGTGGGTTTACCCGATGAAGATCGTCCGCGACATGCGGATGACGTTCAATGTGGAGGGTTACTCCTACCCGCTCGATGCCCGGGACCTGGCCGAGTGGGTGACGGTGCGGCCGGAGTGTTCGACCATCACCTATGCCCACCCAGCATTCGTGGTCCGGGCCAACCTGTTGACTCCCGTCGAAGAGCCCGGCAGCCTCATCCTCCTCGAGGTGGACGCAAACCGCAAACTGTCCATCACGGTGAGTTTTGTAATCGACCTGGTCCCCATGTGGCCCGCCGGGCTGGGAGGCCAGTACAGTTACTGGGATGAAGGCGCCCGGGCCTTCGTCCTCAGTGAGAGCACGCGCAGGCACTCGGCGCTCGTGGGCTCGCCTGCGGCAACCCGCTATTCGGCGCAGCCGGCCCACAATCTCCCGGACTCGCCGACGCAGTTTCACATCGACGTCGACCCCGGTTACGCCCGCCGCAACTTCATCCCGATCGCCATCGCCGCGGGCCTGGACAACGCGGCGAAAGTGCGTGAGAGCTATGTCGGACTGCTTGCGCGGGCTGGAGCACTTTATCGCGCAAACGTCGAACATTTCTCCCGCCTGAGGGAGGATCGCCTCACGCTGCGCTCGGGGGATCCCGACCTGGACCGGGCCGTGCAGTGGGCCAAGGTGTCGCTCGACACCGGCTTCGTCTGCAATCCGCAGCTCGGGTGCGGGCAGATCGCCGGCCTCGGCCCCTCGGGCACGAGCGCCCGTCCGGGTTTCGGATGGTTCTTCGGCGGGGACACCTTCATCAACTCCTTCGCCGTCGCCTCGCTCGGCGATTTTGCGACCCTGCGCCAGGAACTGGTATTCCTAAGGGGTAACCAGCGCGCGGACGGCAAGATGATGCACGAGCTGTCGCAGGCCGGGGCGATGATCCCGTGGTTCACTCAATTCCCATATGCGTACTATCACGGCGATACCACCCCCCTTTACCTGGTGGCGGTGGAGAACTACCTGGAACACTCCGGCGATCTCGGATTCGTCCGCGAGTCCTGGGATTCCCTCCGGAGGGCCTACCAGTTTTGCCTTTCCACCGACGGCGACGGCGACGGGCTGATGGAGAACGCAAAGGCCGGCCTGGCGGCCGTCGAAACCGGCGCTCTGCTCGACCGCACCTCGATCGATGTCTACCTCGCGGGCCTGAGCGCCGCCGCCCACCAGGCGATGTCGCGCCTGGCGTCGGCTATCGGCGACACAGACCTTGCTGGCCGCGCGGGGACAGCTCACGAGAAGGCCCGGGCAAGCCTGAACGGCAAATTCTGGAATCCTGCGCGTGAAGTCCTGTCCTTCGCCCTTACGGAAAAGGGGGGGCGCAGCGACGAGGTCACGATCTGGCCCGCCATCCCGATCGCCCTCGGGCAGATCCAGCCCGACACCGCCAGATCCATGCTGGAAAAGCTGGCGGATGCTTCGGTGAGCACCGACTGGGGTGGCCGTATGCTGAGCAGCCAAAGCCAGGTTTACGACCCGATCAGCTATAACAACGGTTCCGTCTGGCCGTTTCTGACGGGACTGCTCGGTTGGGCCGAGTACCGGATGCACCGCCCCGCCGCTGGTTTCAGCCGATGGATGCAAAACGCCAGGTTGACGTACGCACACGCCCTCGGGTTCCTACCGGAACTTCTCTCCGGCGATTTCTTCCAGGCGCTCGATACCGCGGTGCCCCACCAACTCTTCTCGTCCGGTGGCGTGATCACCCCGCTGGTCAAGGGCATGCTCGGCTACTACCCTTCGGTCCCGCAAAAGATCATTCGCCTGGAACCGCATTTCCCGGCCCGCTGGAAGGAGGCGGAGGTGCGCAACCTGAGGGCAGGGGACGGCACACTGGCGCTTTCGGTGAGCCGTGGAGCCGGCGAAGCGACCTTCCGGCTGCACTCCGAGGGACTCTCGGGCTTCCGCCTGGAGTTCGCGCCTGGATTCGAGTCGGGGGCGGCGGTCCGGCGCGTGATCGTGAACGGGAAAGCCGCGGCCTGCAAAGTCACTTCAGCGGAAGACGTGCACTGCCCCGTTATCCTCGACCTCACCGGGCACGATGAGGTGCGCTACGAACTCGTTCCCGGATTGCGGCTGGAGGAGCCGTCCGCTGCCCCGGCTCCGGGGGACCGAACCTCGGCCGTGAAGATCATCCGGGTGAGTTATGAGTCGGGCTCAGGCCTGTACTCGCTCGTCCTGCAAGGTCGGGGTGGGCGCACCTACAAACTGCGGGTAGCGACACCCGGCAAGCCTGTCTCCGTCCAGGGCGCGGCCTGGAGCGGCACCGAAAACGACGGGACCCTCGCCGTCGAGTTTCCCCCGGCCGCGACCGAATACGTGTCGCGCACAGTCAACATCCGGATGCGCTGAAGTCAATCGGGTATGTAGCGGCCGGTGTGCAGGTAGTTCATCACCACCGTCGTGCCGAGGGCAGTGACCGAGGCGAGGCGATAGGACTCCTCCTCCACCGGCAGGTTCAGCTGCAGTTCGCGGCAGCGCTGGAAAAACTTCAAGATGACGGGGGCCACCACCTTCTCCCGCGCCCCGGTCCATGCCGAAATCGTTTCGATCAGGAAGCGGCGGTTCTTGCGGATGAGATCCTTGGCCGCGACGTACCTCCTGTGGCCGTTGGAAGTCAGGGGGAAGATCGTGCGCAGGTCGTGGTCATAGATGCCGAGCGCCTTGTCCTTGAAATTGTCGATGTCTTCGCCGTAGTACTCAATGAGGGTGTAAGTCTTGCCGCTGTACGGCGAATCCAGGGGGCCCGTGACGACGTGGGGCTTTTTGCCGCGCAGCTGGCGCATGACGCTATCGACGTATTCCAGTTTCTTGAGCGACGGCCAGTTGCGGTAGGCGACCCGCCAGTTGGAGCGGGGTGTCAGCCAGACCGCGAAAGTCTCGGCGAAGTCCTCGTCGGGATGAGCCTGCGCGTAGTACTTCGGCTCACCCTGGCTCCGGACGTAGTTGCGGCTAAACGGATTAAACTTAAACTTGAAGTTTGCCGGATAAGTCTTCTCAAAATCGCCAAAATATTCCTTCCATTCCGGTGCGGCAAACAGTTCGTAGGCGTAGTTGATCGCGTGCCCCGTTTCGTGCCGCAGAAGGAACATCAGGTCCCGGCGGTCGTAGGTCGTATAGCCCATCTCGCGCTCGATGCGGACCAGCCGGTTGTCGGCCAGGTGGAACGGGATGCCCATGATCGGGACGCGGTTGGGGCAACCCCACTCGTCGCCGCCGCAGGTAAAGTAATAGCGGGGTCGAAACTGGAGCTTCTTAGAGGCCAGTTCGCTATAAAGCTTCTGGATGCAGCGATTTAATAGGGTATCATCGAACTTGAGCTGGAGGTTGCAGATCGGAGTGTTCAGCAGCGCGTAGCGCTCTGTCTCCCAGTTGTCGGCATACTGAAGCAGCGCTTCCATAATTTCTGCCCGGCAGAGCACACCAAACCGTCTCTAAGTAATTAATAAATAAAGACTTGCTTCCATGCTGGAGCTGGGGCCCTGCCAGGCCGAAGAAATTATAGAGAAAACCGCTCCCCATTTCCACCCTTTGACGCAGCACCTAGGGCGGCCCTTGAAGGGCGGCCCGGGGAAGGTCCTGCAAACCTGCGTCTTGCGCAGCCGACTCTGTCTCACGGGGTGCCGCTGATTTTTGGTGGTTCCGGGGAAACGGGGGGGTTTTCAGGGCTTGCGATGCGGATTTCAGTGGCGTTGCCGTCGATATCGATGCCCATCTTGGCGGTCTTCTTTGCGTCGAATTTGACATTGATGACGCTGTACTGGGAGAGAGAGGAAAATTCCGCTGGTTTGCCATCGACGGTGATCTTGGCGGTTGCCGCGTCGAGCACGAATTTCGTCTTGTCGGGTATCTGGGAAATGAGGATGAGTTTGCTGGTGCCGGAGACGGACAGTAGCCGGTACTTTCCCGCTTCGACTGCGGTCGCGGGACCGCGGGCAAGGGCAATCATGACGAGTACGAGGGCGACCTTTTTCATCCGCATACATTTTATGCACGCTGTGACGTCTTTAACAAGGCGAAAACTGGGTGCGGCGGAAGGCGCATCATATTCTCTGAACGATCCGCGCGTAACACTCGTACTAGGAACCAAACAGGGGAGGGACCGCTTGATCATCGATCTCGAGAACATCACGGTCCGGTTCGGCCGCCAGCGCGTCCTCGAGGGTGTGGGGATGCAGTTTGGCGGGGGCTCGATGGGGCTTCTGGGGCCGAACGGCGCGGGCAAGAGCACGCTGCTGAAGACCCTGCTCGGGTTCATCACGCCCGTGACCGGGCGGGGCAGAGTCCTCGGGCACGATCTACGCACCGAGCAGCTTGCGATACGCCAGAAGGTCGGATACATGCCGGAGAACGACTGTCACATCCCCGGGATGAACGCGGTGTCGTTCGTCTCGTATGCCGGGCAGCTGTCGGGGATGAGGTCGAAGGATGCCATGCAGAGAGCCCACGAGATCCTCTACTACGTGGGGCTCGGGGAGGCACGCTACCGGAATGTGGAAACCTATTCGACGGGCATGAAGCAGAGGATCAAGCTCGCCCAGGCGCTGGTTCACGACCCGGAACTGCTGTTGCTGGACGAGCCGACCAACGGTCTGGATCCCAAGGGTCGGATCGAGATGCTCGAACTCGTGCGCGACATCTCCACGTCAAAGGGGATCCATGTAGTGCTTTCCTCGCACCTCCTCCCCGACGTCGAGTGGGTGTGCCGTGAGGCCATGGTCCTGCATCAGGGGAAACGACTGGCCTCGGGCGCAATCGAAGAGCTGAAGCTCGGTGCGGGCGCGGTCTTCGAATGCAGGGTGAAGGGAAACGTGCAGTCCTTTGTGGATGAGCTGACGATGCTCGGCTGCAAGTGCACACCGGGCGAAGATGGCATGCTTCACGTGGGGATGGTGGATGGACTCGGCAGCCAGAGTCTGCTGCGCGTCGCGCGCGACCACCACGTCCAGATCCGCCACCTGGTTCCGTTAAGGCAGTCGCTCGAAGACGTTTTCCTGCAGGTGATCGGAGAATCCAATGCCCATTCATGATCTCGGCTACCGGCACTGGGCCGGGGAGTGGACCTCGCATCCATATCGCTGGTGGGTGATCACGCGGCAGGGGATCCAGTCACTGGTCAGGAAGAAACGGTTTTCGGTGCTGTTGTTCCTCTCCCTGATCCCCTTTGTCGTGCGCTCCGTTCTGATCTATATCTCGACGATGGTTCCGCAGAATGCGCCGTTCCTGAAAATCGGACCACAGTTCTTCCAGGACTTCCTGTCGCAGCAGATGTGGTTTTTCACCTTTGTGATCGCCATTTACGCCGGTGCCGGGCTGATTGCGAACGATCTGAAGGTAAACGCCCTGCAGATCTATCTCTCCAAACCGATCACGCGCCGCGATTACATCTTGGGGAAACTCGGCGTTTTGGTTTTTTTCCTCTCGCTCCCGACGCTGGTCCCGGGGCTGCTGCTGTTTCTGCTGGCGGTGCTCTTCAAGGCGGATGCGGCGTTCGTTCGCGCGAACTACTGGGTGGCAGGTTCGATTGCGGCCTACGCGCTGCTGATCATCTTCACGTACGCCCTGGTGGTGCTCGCACTGTCCTCCCTGAGCCGTTCCAGCAGGGTGGCGGGGGTCAATTTCGCGGCGGTCCTGTTCTTCAGCCAGATCGTCTACATCATCCTGCGTCAGATGCTGCGCACGGAGCGCGTCGGTTGGGTTTCGCTCTCCAACAACGTGACCCGCGTCGGGGATCTGCTGTTCGGCGCGTCCTCGAGGTTGCCGTCGAGCCCGATGGTCTCGCTGCTTGTACTGCTGCTGGTGCTCATCGGCTGCGCGTGGGTGGTGTATCGGCGCGTCCAGGCCGTGGAGGTGGTGAAGTGACGGCCATAGTGCAGGCTCAGAACCTGTCGAAGTGGTACGGCCAGGTGATCGCCGTCAGCAAGGTGTCTTTCTCGCTGGCACCCGGCGTGACCGGGCTGCTGGGCCCCAATGGCGCCGGGAAGTCGACGCTCATGAAGCTCATGATGGGTCAGCTCCGTCCGAGCCAGGGGGAGATACGGGTCTTCGGGCAAACGGTCTGGAACAACTACGCGCTGTTCAAGCGCGTGGGGTTCTGCCCCGAGCAGGACAGCTTCTACGAACGGATGACCGGTGCCCAGTTCCTGTCGTCGCTCCTGCGCATGCACGGCTACGCCGAGCCGGAGGTCGCGCGGCGCACCGAGGCGGCGCTCGAGGAGGTGCACCTCACGCCGGCGCGGGACAAGAAGATCGCGGCCTATTCCAAGGGGATGCGGCAGCGCATCAAGATGGCTCAGGCAATTGCCCACGACCCGGATGTCCTGGTCCTGGATGAGCCGCTTGCGGGCATGGACCCGGTGGCGCGCCGGGAGACGATCAACGCGATCCGCGAATGGGGCAAGGCGGGGAGATGCGTGGTGGTCTCCAGTCACATCCTGCACGAGATCGAGGCGATGACCAGCACGATTCTCCTGATGCACAACGGGCAGGTTCTCGCCGAGGGGGACGTGCACCACATTCGGGGCCTGATCGACCAGCACCCGCACAACATCTTCATCCGCTGCTCGAATCCCCGGAAGCTCGCCGAAGCGCTGGTCGGTTTCCCGGACCTGCTCAGCATCCGGTTTCACCCGAACGGCGACGCGCTGACCATCGAATCTTCGAAACCCGACGAGTTCTACGACAGGTTACCCGATCTCTTCCTCCGTCTGGACATCGAACTGAACGAGATCACGTCGCCGGACGACAACCTCCAGGCAGTGTTCCACTACCTGGTGAAATAGGAGGACGCGGTGTCGGACATTCCCCGGATCATCAAAGGCTGGCGCGACGCGCGCACCATCGCCTTCCTGACGCTGGACACTCTGTTCTGGAGCAAGAAGACGGTCTTCGTCGCACTCGTTTCCATGCTTGTGCTGGGACTTTCCGTCCTGGGCCGGCTGGTGATGACCTATCACTGGATCCGGGTCCCGTTTACCTCGGCGCAGGTCTTCGGAACGCTGATGTCCACGGCGGTGATTCACTTCCTCGTCGTTTTCGTCACCCTGTTCTACGGCACGGCGCTGATCTCGGACGAGGTGGAAGGGAAAACCCTGACCTACCTGTTCGTCCGTCCCATACCGAAGCCGACGGTGATGTTTGGCAAGTTCCTCGCCCTGGCGTGGATCAGTTCGGTCCTGGTGATACCGACCGTTTTCCTGAGCTATCTGACTCTCTATCTGCGCGCCGACCTCGGTCCGTTCTGGGAAGATATGCCGACGCTCGGCAGGGACGTCGGGGTGATCTTCCTGGCCCTGCTTGCTTATGGATCGCTCTTCTCGCTTTTGGGAGCGTGGCTGAAGCACTCGCTGCTGTTCGGGCTCTTCTATGCTTTCGGCTGGGAGGCCATCATTTCCTATCTGCCGGGATTCACGCGCAAGCTGACCATCACGCACTACATTCAGTCGATTTTCCCGCACAACGACACGTCGACCGCCCTGGCCATGCTGATCGGGGACCGCACTCCCCCGCTGGAATCCCTGGTCACGCTCGTACTCCTGTCGGCCTTCATGCTGTTGACGGCCAGCATCGTGGTCCGGGAGAAGGAGTACGTGCTGGAACAGTGACGCGGCGCGCCGCGGCCCCCGCCGAGGTGTTGAGCGGGGGCGCTCGGAGTGGTAACTTAATCCATCCAGGAGTTGTGCTTGCGTTTTTATTACATCCTTCTGTCTGGCTTGATCTTTGGGCCACTGGCGGGAGCCGCCGCCCAGGAAACCGCAGGCGAGGTGTCGGTTCTGATGTTCCCGCCCGAAGGGCCGGGAGACCGGCCCCTGCTGGCGTGGGTTGGAGAGGGGATTTCGCACTCGATCTCGGAGCAGTTGCAGTCGCCCGGCCTGAAAGTCTTCAGCCGGGAGGAGCGCAACAACTTCCTGGAGGGGGCCGACCTGCCCCCGGACGTTCCGCTCAGCCGCGCCAGCATGATCCAGGTTGCGCGGGCCGCAGGCGCCCGCAAGCTCGTGACGGGGTCCTGGTCTGGAACCGAGAAAGAGATGCGGATCGCCCTGCGCATCCTCGACGTGAAAGCCATCAAACTCGGCGGGGAACTTTCGGCCAACGGGCCCCTCGGCGCGCTGCCGGAGATGGAGAACGAGCTCGCCTGGCTCATCCTGGGCGAAACCGGGATCGGAAGGTTGGAGGCGCGCAATAAGTTCGGCGAGCGGCGGCGCACGGTGCCGAACGCGGCATACGCTTCGCTGATCCAGGGTCTGACCGTCACCGAGGACAACGAGCAGCTCACGCTGCTGCAGCGCGCACTCGAACTCTACCCGGACATCCCTGAAGCGTCCTACCTGGCCGGGAGGCATTACTACCGGCACGGCAACTACGACGCGGCCCTGCGCTACCTGGAATCGGGCCAGAAATGGCGGCCTGGCTATCTCGATGCGGCCTTCATGCTGGGAACCTGCTACGTGAAGAACAACTCGCTCGAAGCCGCGGTCCGCTCGTTCAACAACGTCCTGGCGTTCACCCGGTCCGCCGAAGCCCTGAACAATCTCGGTGTCGCCTACCTCCGCAAGGGGGATTATCCCCTCGCGGTCGAGCACCTGGTCGAGGCCCGCGACGTGGCCAGGCAGCAACCCACCATCGCCCTGAACCTGGCGATCGCGCGGCACCTCGCGGGCGACGACGCCATGGCGGAAACCCTGTTGCAGCAGACGGCGAAATCGGACACGGTCCGGGGGGTCGCCCAGTACGTGCTGAGCCTCGTGCTCGAGCGGCAATCCAGGAAAGAGGCCGCGGAAGCGGCCCTGGCCGCGGCGGTCGGCGCCGGGATCGATCCCGACAAGATGAAGTCGGACGGGCCCCGGGGCTGGAGCCGCCTGATCACCGCTTGGGAAGCCAGGCCTTAGTGCAAGACCCTGACGCTCGAGCCAACAGATCCACGATAGGAATTGCTGTCGGAGCGTCAGCCCTGGGCGGCCGGGCGGCATCTGCGGCGTTGCCGCTCCGACGACAATCGCCTGCGTCCGACGCTTGCATTGGCGCTTTCGCAGGGAACATTCTGCGGACTGGCGGTCGGTTGCGGGCCGTGTCCGCGGCACGCCGCAGCGGCTTGCCTTGACAAGCCGCCTGGACGACCTTAAGATACCCATCTTGCCTCGTGCCGAAGTGGCGGAATTGGCAGACGCGCTAGGTTCAGGGTCTAGTGGGCTTAAGCTCGTGGGGGTTCGAGTCCCCCCTTCGGCACCATCGTTCCAGCCATCCTGCAATCCCGACTGTATCCCCTGCGCGGCAGGTTTCATTTCCCGATGAATCCAGGGAGTGAGGCGTGGTCGCGGGGCGGCCCGGTCTGCCGCCCCGCCGATGCTATCGGACCGCTTCAGGGAGCGGGTTGGGCCGGTACCGCCGAAAGAACGGACAGGTCGTGTGTCCCGAAAAGTGCGAAGGCAGCCACCGGATTGTCGGAAGTCATCCGGACATATCCCGAGTTACGGTTCTGGCCGGCGAGGGCAGGGAAGTGTTCGGTCAGAAGTTTTGACACCCTGTGGCGGGCCTGAATGGTTTCGGTGACGGTCCCCTCGAGGGTGCCGTCGGAGCTATAGACCTCCAGGGTCACTGCGGCTGGGTTGTCGGACGGGTTGAGGATGGCGAGCCCGGTGAAAAAGGTCTCGTTTGACGCGACCTGGCCGAAGACGGCTTCGTCCTGGAGAGTGGACGCGAGGGGGAGGGCCGCCGCGAAGACGCGCCTCTCGGGATCGCCGAACACGACGCTCCCGGTGAGGTTCACGTCGGCCGTTATCTTGACGTAGCCCTGGACGATCTCCCCGGCCGTCGACACGAAAAACGACTGATCCTTGAGGTAGATCTTTCCGTGGGCGGCGATTGGCCGCACCCGGGTCGGCCCGATCTGAGCCCCGTCGTCGCCTACCAGCCTGAATGTGACGGTACCAGGCGCGGAGTCGAGGTTTATCACCGACAGGGTCGACCGCCAGGGGCCTCCCACGGCATATTGCGGCGAATAAAGCACGGTTGCCCCGGCTGTGGTGTCCTGGCCGTTGAGGCCCTCGAGGTACTGCGCGGCTTTGCCGAGCATCTGGAACGGGTATTACCCCCTTGCCGGACAGGATGCGCACGTAGTCGCTCGCATCCACGGGAGTATCCGGAAACAGCTCCGTCAGGTATTCCGCTATGACGCCATTGCCATTGACGGTTCGGTCGGCGGAAGCGCGCGCCGTGCCGTCCTGCCGGACGAGATCGATCCGGACCGGGACCTGCTCTTCGTTGGGGTTGGCGATGTGAATCTGGGTGAATCCCTCGTCCTCGACCTCCGACAGGAGGGACGAGACGAACGGCATGAGAAATACCGGTGCGCCGTCGAGCACGCTCAGGCTGCTGTTGAACATGAGGGTGAATCCGGTGACCCCCGGGGCGCTGCTGTCGAGCTTGATCCATCCGATACGCCCGTTGCTGGTCATACCGCTCCCGAACAGCTCGACGTCGACGACGGGCAGCTGGGTGCCGGGCGGCAGGCTTATCTCCGCGGGATTGACGATGTCGTCGCCGCTGATTTCCGCGCCCTGTGTGTCGTAGGCCGTGAACGTGAGGATGGCGTCGATGCTGCCGAGGTTTACCACGGCGATACCCGTGTACTCACTGCCGTCGAGGCCGGTGGCCAGCCCGTCCTGGCTGACGAGCCGGGGATAGTACATGCTGACCGCCGCGCTGGAAGCGGTGGTGGTCTTGAAGGAGTACGTGTCGGAGACCGCGAGATTACCGGACGCGTCGCGGGATTTGACGCGGAACTTGTATTCGGTGTTCGGCTTCAGGCCGGAGACGCTGGAGAAATGGGATACCACCAGCGATCTGTTCAGTTTCGATGCTTTCCCAAAGCTAGCGGTGGCGCCGTACTCGGCCTGCGAGTCCGATGCCTCGTTGGTTACCCAGTTGATGACGGCGTTTCGCGCGCCGGCGGTGGTGCCGATGCTGATGATCTCGGGCGGGGTGGTGTCGTTCGGGCCCGTGCTGAAGGTCAGATCGGCTGACGCCGCGCTGTTGCCGGCGGCGTCTTTCGACCTCGCCCTATAGTGGTAAGTCGTCGAACCGCGCAGCCCGGTCAATACCACCGAGTGCGACGTCACCTGTGCGGTGGCGACGGGCGTGCGGCCGTCGTTGACCGAAGTCGCGCCATACTCCACCTGCGAATCCGCTGCCTCGTTCGTGGTCCAGACGATGGTGGCGCCCGTGGAGGTGATGGAGGCCGCGGCCACTCCCGATATTACCGGTGCAGTGGTGTCCGGTGCGGAGATAGTGGTAAACGTGTAATCTCCCGAGACCGACGGGTTGCCCGATGCGTCACGGCAGCGTACGCGGTAGTGATACGTAGTACTGGCGGTGAGGCCTGTCAGGGACACGGCGTGCGACGTGACTTTCGTCGCGTCGAGGACAGTCGAATTCCCGTAGGAAGCCGTCGTGCCGTAGTCGACCTGGGAATCGGCCCCTTCGTCCGTTGTCCAGGTCACGGTCGCCCCGGTCGAGGTGTTGCTGGTGGCGAGGATGTTCGAGAGCACCGGGGGCGTGGAATCCGAGGGAGGCGCCGTCGAGAAGGTCAGGTCGGTGGATACGGCCCGGTTGCCTGCCGCATCCCTCGACATCACGCGATAGTGATACAGGGTGCCCGGCGCGAGACCGGTCAGGGTTTGAGAGTGCGCCGTGACCTTCGTCTCATTGAGTGTGGTCGTCGTTCCGTATGTACTCGACAAGCCATACTGCAGCTGCGTGTCGGAGGCCTCGTTCGTCGTCCAGGAGATAGTTGCCGAGGTGCTGTCGATGGAACTGGCTGCGATCGCGGACAGTACCGGTGGGGTGGTGTCGCCTGTGGCCAGCACGGTGACGCTTCCGCTGACCGCGGCAGCCGTCAGCGGGTTGCCGTTCGGATCGGAAACAACCACGGAGGAAATGGTCAGCGGCAGCTGACCCGGGGCTGTTCCCGCCGCCACCGTGGTGTGCAACACCGCCACGCTGCCGGATCCCAGCGAGTTCGCGTTCAGGCCGAACACCAGAAAGCGAACGGCGCCGGCGACTGCGGTGTTGCTTATGACATCTTTGCCTGCCGCTGCTGCCGCGGCCCCCGTCGAGACCGAGCCGACGGTGAGTGCGGCCGGAAGCACAATGTCGACCTGCATGGTGCCGACCCCGGAGGATCCTGCCACGAAGTTGACGGGCACGTCCACCGTGGTGGCGGGGAAACCCATTCCTGTCCCGACCGTGACGGTGCCTGCGGTTTGAGATAAACCGGCCACCGCTCCGGTCGACAGGACGACAGACAGGACGAACAGTAATCTCGCGGTTCGGGACATAGGGCGCTCCTGAGGCTTTCGACGGAACTCATCGGGTGCAGGCGGCGGGAGCCGTATGCCGCAGGTCACAAAAGCGGCGAATTGCCTGTGAGTGCGGGAACTGGCGGGAGGGCGTTTTGGGGGGCAGTCCGCCCTCCCGGTGTGACGGCTATGGCACGATCTGCGGTGGGATGGCCGAGAGCACGGACAGGTCGTTGCTGCCGAAAAGGGCAAACGCCGCGATGTCTTTGTCCGCGGTCACCTTGACATAGCCCGACGTGCGGGTCTGGCCGGCAAGCCCCGGGAAGAACTCGGTCAGCACCATCGAGGTGCGCTGCTTGCCGGGGATCGTTATTACCGTCGATGCCTCTATACGCCCGTCGGTTCCGTACAGGTCGAGGGTTGCGGTGGCATTGTTCGTGTTCGGATTGAGGATCGCGATCCCGGTGAAGTACGTCTGGCTGACGGCCACCTGGCTGAACAAGACCGAACGCTGCAGCTGGTCGACCAGCGGTAGCGCCGCCGAAAACACGCCGCATTCGGGGTCACCGAAAACGACGCTTCCGGTGAGCCGGATGCCGCTGCTGATGATCTCGACGTACCCTTGGGTGACGACGTTGCTCGGGTTGACGAACAGGCTCTGGAAAAACGCCGGGTCGTCGATGCGGATCTTGCCGTGCGGCTCGATGGGCAGCACCTTCGTCGCGCCGATCTGGGTGGAATCGTCGTGGATGAAGCGGAAGGTCACGGTCCCTGCGGTGCTGTCGAGGTTAACGACGGACAACGCCGACCGCCACGGTCCCCCCACCGCATACTGGGGCGAATAGAGGATTGCGGATCCCGCAGTCGAGTCCTGCCCGTTGAGACCCTGGACGTACCGCGACGCCTTCCCGAGCAGCTCGAATGCCAGCATGCCCGTTGGAGCGCTGACGCGGACGTAGTCGGAGGACGCCGGAGTCGAGTCCGGGAACAGGTCGGTCCAAAGGTCGGCCACCACGGCCCCGCTGCCGGGGACCGTGCGGGTCATGGACGCGGCCGTCGTCCCGTCGGCGCGAACAAGCTGGAACTTGAGTTCGGCCGGGTCGGCCGAGGGGTTCGCAATGTCCACGCGCGTGAATCCCCGGTCCTCGATTTCGGGAAGAACAAACGAGGTCATCGGATGCGACGAGATATTCGCACCGTCCAGGACGCTCATGCGCGAGTCGAATATGAGGAAGAATCCCGCCACCTTGGCGACGGTGCTCTCGACTTTGATCCAGCCAATGGTGCCGTGGGACTGAATCGCGTCGCCGAAAAGCTGGGTGTCCACCACGGGCAACTGTTCGGTCGGGTTCAGAACCCGGGTCACGGGGTTGCTGATCGACGGCCCGGAAATCTCCACGCCCGACGGGCCGTAGGCCGTAAACGTGAGGGTGGCAGGGGCCGTGTCGAGGTTGGCGATCGCGACGCCTACATACTGCTCCTCCACCTCTCCGGATTGACTGACCCCGCCACTTCCGGGCATGAGAGGATAGAAGAGCGTAGCGGCGGCGTCTCCCGTCGGTTTCTCGGTCGTCGTAAAGGTGAGATCAGCGGACATGGCTATGTTGCCTTCGGCGTCCTTGGACTTGACCCGGAAATGATAGGTGGTCTTGGGGATCAGCCCTCGCAACACTTCCGTGTGCGCTTCCAGCAGGGTTGGGCGCAGGGCCGTGACGAGGCCGTAAGATTCCACGGTGCCGTACTCGACCTGGCCGTCTGCCGCTTCGTTGGTGGACCACGTGACGGTGGCGCGGGAATAGCCGACACCGGAAACGGTCACTGCGGATATGACCGGAGGGGTGGTGTCCGGTTCGGAGGAAGTCGTGAAGGTGTAATCGCCGGAGATGGCCAGGTTGCCGGCGGCGTCGCGCGAACGGACCCTGTAATGGTATTTCCTCGCGGCCGTCAGGGCGCTCAGCAGCTGTGCGTGGGAGGTCGCGGCGGCGGTGTTGAGCGGCGTGGCGTTTCCGTAGGAGTCGGTACCGCCGAAGTCGACCTGGGAGTCCGAGCTCTCGTCGGTCGACCAGAGAATCAGGGCCGTCGTCTTTGTGACGGCCGTGGCCGACACGTTGTTGATGACCGGTGCCGTGGTGTCGTCTGAGCCCGCGGTCGTGAAGGTCTGATCCCCGGAAACGGCTTGGTTGCCGGAAGTGTCGCGGGATTTCACGCGGTAGTGATACTGGGTGGTGGATTTGAGGCCCGACAATGCTACCGAGTGCGATGTGCCTTGCAGGCTCGACCCGGCGGTCGAGCCGTAGTCCATGGCAGTTCCGTACTCGACGGTCGAGTCCGAGGGTTCGCTGGTCGTCCAGGAGATCAGTGCCCCGCTCTGGGTGATATTGGAACTGGTCACGCCCGAGATGGTGGGCGCGGCAGTGTCGGAGGTCGTAAAGGTGTAGTCGCCCGAGACTGCGGTGTTGCCGGCGTCGTCGCGCGACTTGACCCGATAATGGTAACGCGTGGCCGGCGCCAGGCCTGCAAGGGACTGCGAGTGGCTGGTCACCATAGTCGTGTTCAATCCGCTGGTGCTCCCGTAACCCGAAGTCAGTCCGTATTCGACCTGCGAGCTGGAGGCCTCGTTGGTCGTCCATGTGATGAGGGCTCCGGTACCGGTGACCGACGACGAGGCGATCGCCGTTATCACCGGCGGCGCGGTGTCTTCCGGGGCTGCGGTGGTGAACGTGAAGTCGGCGGACGTCCCCAGGTTCCCTGCGCCGTCGCGGGACAGGACGCGGTAATGATAGAGGGCGGAAGGAGAAAGCCCGGTAAGGCTCTGGGAATGGCTCGTGGCGAGGGCGGCGACCAGCGGAGTCGAGTTGCCGTAGGCCGCTGTAGTGCCGAATTCGACCTGGGTGTTGGATGGCTCGTTTGTCGTCCAGGAGACCGTGGCGCTGCTCTGGGTGATGTTGGAACTGGTCACGCCCGAAATGGTGGGCGCGGCAGTGTCGGAGGTCGTAAAGGTGTAGTCGCCCGAGACTGCGGTGTTGCCGGCGTCGTCGCGCGATTTGACCCGATAATGGTAACGCGTGGCCGGCGCCAGGCCTGCAAGGGAGAGCGAGTGGCTGGTCACCATGGTCGTGTTCAACCCGCTGGTGCTCCCGTAACCCGAAGTCAGTCCGTACTCGACCTGCGAGCTGGAGGCCTCGTTGGTCGTCCATGTGATGAGGGCTCCGGAACCGGTGACCGACGACGAGGCGATCGCCGTTATCACCGGCGGCGCGGTGTCTTCCGGGGCTGCGGTGGTGAACGTGAAGTCGGCGGACGTCCCCAGGTTCCCTGCGCCGTCGCGGGACAGGACGCGGTAATGATAGAGGGTGGAAGAAGCAAGCCCGGCAAGGCTCTGGGAATGGCTCGTGACGAGACCGCCGACCAACGGAGTCGAGTTGCCGTAGGCCGCTGTCGTGCCGAATTCGACCTGGGTGTTGGATGGCTCGTTTGTCGTCCAGAAGACCGTGGCCCCTGTGCTGGTTATCGCCGAAGCCGAGACCGCGCCGATGACGGGCGGCGTGGTATCGGCCGAGCCGATGATCGTGACGGTGCCGCCGCTCCCGGATACGCCGGGCACCCTGATGCCGGCCGGATCTGAGGCGTCGACGCTGGCGATGGACACGGACACCGGGGCCGGTGCCGCCCCTGGAGAGATGCCCAGTGTGACTACCGCGATGATTCCGGACCCGATGGCGCTCTGGTTGAAACCGAACACCACGACGCGCATGCCGCCGGCGACCGCCGCACCCGACACGCTCTTGCCGGCCGCATTTGCCGCCGCCCCCGGGTTGACCCTCGTGTAGGTGAGTGAGGACGGGAACGTGAGGTCGAACTGGAGTGAACTGACGGGGGTGGCCCCGGGCGCGAAACTGACGGCCAAGTCCACTGAAGCACCGGGAAGTCCGGAGCCGTTGCCCACCGAAATCGTTTGCGCCTCAACGGGTGGCGGAATCAGGAAGGCTGCGAGAGTGCACAGGAGAAGGACAACTAGAGTCTGACGCCGTAGGGGGATCATGACAGCGGCTCCACAGGGTATTATTCCGGACAGGTTCTTGTGCCGAGCACGACGTTGCCTAGGACTTGGAGATCCAGGACGTCGGTGCGGGTATCTTTGTTGATATCGCACGACCCCGGACAGGTTCGGGTCCCCAGGATGACGTTGATCAGGATCTGGAGATCGAGCACGTTCGAGATGGTGTCGCTGTTGATGTCGCATCCCGTCGAACCGGTGACGGTGGCGGTGACTTCATTGGAATAGCCGCTTTCCTGCCCCCCTCCGTTCCAAGCCGTAACGCTGAAATAGTAGGTGCCGGGGGCGAGGCCGGTAACCGTGTAAGTCGTCGTTGTTCCGATCGTTATCGGTGTTCCGTAGGTGCGTGAAGCGGTTCCGAAGTACACCTTGTAGCCGGCGAGATCGGGCTCTGCGTTGGCATCCCAGGCGAGGGTGACATCGGCCGCGAGCAGGGGCGGCGCGGTGACGGAGACTATCAAGAGTGACAGCGCCAGTGCGGTCGTCTTTTTAAGTTGCATGAGCTTGCCATACCTCGTTCTTGGGGACTGAATGGGTAGGTTTGGGCGTGCAGGTTCGTCTTCTCATAGGCAAAGTCGGATCGATTCTGAGGGCGTATCGGCAGAGGGGCAGGCGGGAATTGTGGTGTCAATCACACGGCGGCGGTGAGGTGAAAGTGGAGGTGGTGGCCAGAACAGGCGGGTTTTTCGGATTATGCGTTCCGGTTCCCACGGGCGGTCGGGAAACGCCTTCGGCCGTGCCCCGGGCTAGAGCTGGTAGCGGGACATCAGTTCGTAGAGGGTGGGACGGCTGATTCCCAGCGATCGGGCAGCCCTGGAGATGTTGCCGTTGTTGTCGCGCAGCGCCCTGGAGATCACGCCGCGCTCCACTTCCTGGCGGGCCTCCCTCAGCGACGCCGTCGACCCCGCAGGGGCGGGGGGGGCCTGCTCGAGCTCCAGGTCGGCCGGGACGATCAGCTGACCCTCTGCGAGCACGAGGGCGCGTTTGACTCGGTTCTGCAGCTCGCGTACGTTCCCCGGCCACGCGTGGCCGAGGAGCGCAGCGTGCGCGGCCCTCGAGAGCCTTTTGGGCGGCCTTTTCATCTCTCTGGAGAAGGCGGCGATCATGTGATCCGCGAGGTGGATGATATCGTCGCCGCGCTCCCTAAGCGGTGGAAGGACGATTTTGACCACCGCGATCCGGAAATACAGATCTTCCCGGAAGGAACCCTCTCGGACGGCGGCTTCGAGATCGCGGTGGGTCGCGGCGATGATGCGGCTGTCGACGCAGATAGGGGTGCGGCCGCCGAGACGTTCGATCACTTTTTCCTGGAGGAATCGGAGGATCTTGACCTGCATCTCGGGGGCGAGGTCGCCGATTTCGTCCAGGAAGAGCGTGCCGTGGTGTGCGTATTCCACCTTGCCGCGCCGCTGGCTGGCGGCACCGGTGAAGGAGCCCTTCTCGAAACCGAAGAGCTCGCTCTCCAGCAGGTTTTCCGGGATCGCGGAGCAGTTGATGGCCACGAAGGGGCCGTCCTTGCGCGGACCGAGCCTGTGGATCGCCTGCGCGATCAGCTCTTTACCGGTCCCGCTCTCTCCCCGGATCAGAACGGGCACGTCGGCTGCGGCCACCTTGCGGACCGACGCGAAAACGGACTTCATCACTTCGCTCGAGCCAACCATCTCGTCCAACGGCAGCGACGCGGAGAGCGCCCTATCGTCGAGGCCCTGCTGCTCGAGTTCGACCCGCTTGAGCACGCGGCGCAGCACGACCCTCAGTTCGTCCACGTCCACGGGTTTGGGGAAGATGTCGTGCGCTCCTCGAGCGACGGCCTGAAGGGCGTTCTGGCGCTCGGAGTTGCCCGACACGACGACGACCTTGACCAGCGGATTGTGAGCGATCAGCTCCTCCAGGGCGAGGAGACCCTCGGTCGCTTCGCGGGGACGGGGCGGAAGCCCGAGGTCCAGCAGTGCTATCGAGATCTCCTCTCTCTTGAACAGGTCGAGCGCCGAGGTCCGGTCCATCGCCGGGCGGACCTGGTATTCGTCGGAGAAGGCCCACTGGATCTGCTTGAGGATCTGCTCGTCGTCGTCGACGACAAGCAGTCGGGGTAACGACATCGGGATGCCTCCGGGCAGGCCGTCACGGTTGCGAACCGCCAGCGCAGGGGTGGAACCCGGGCGCCCCCGGGTCTGGTACCGGCCCGACCTTACTTTTCGGCGTCGGCGGCGAATTCGTTGCCGGAATTCGACGGCGGATCAGGGTGCGGACCGGCCGACCGAGGCAGTGGAAACGGATTCGGAGGCGCAGGGCAGGACGACGCGCACCGACGTTCCGACTCCGCTCTTGCTTTCGACGCTGATGGTGCCGCCGTGCGCCTCGACGATCTTCCTGCACTGGAACAGCCCGATGCCGAGGCCGTCGCTCTTGGTTGTGTGGAAGGGGTGGAACAACATGTTTTCCAGGAACTCGGCACTGATGCCGCTCCCGTTGTCCTCGACGACCATTTCGGCCTTCCCGTCGGCCGCCGCCGTTACCACGCGTATCTCGCCGGTCGACGGGGTGGCCTCGCGCGCGTTGAGCAGGAGGTTCTGCAGCACCCTTGCCATCTCCTCTGCATCGACGAACACCGGGAGCGGGGCGGCGAGTTCGAGCCGGACTGCCTGGTCGCAGCCGTTCAACGTGGTAGCAACCCCGGTGCGCACGATCTCGTTTAGGTCCTCTGCCTTGCGGTGGGCCGCCAGGTTGCCCGAGAAGGTTTTCAGGCTGTTGCAGAGACGCTTCATCTTCTCGGCCGTCTCGTGGACGGAGGCAAAGGCGTCCTTTTGAAAATCGGGATTATCTTGGTGCCGCACCGCGTTCTTGGCGATCATGGACAGGGTGGAAGCGAAGTTTTTCAGATCGTGCAGGAGAAATGTCGAGAAGCTGCGGAACGCTTCGGTTTCCTTGGCCTCCATGAGTGTGGCCAGGAGTTCGGACTTGTGCAGCTCGCCCGCGGCGTGGCCTCCGAGCACCCGCAGGAAATCCCGGGTCTCCTGTTGATAGTGCTGCCCGCTGCGGTCGGGCCCCACCGTGAGGACGCCCACGACGCGATCGCTGGAGACGAGCGGCACGAGCAGCGCGGCGTGTGTCTGCCGTATGAAGGTGCGCAGTCCATCCGCTGCGGGTTCGAGCTCCTTGGCGGCCGTCACCTCGGTGCACTCGAGCAGTGACTCCACGATGCCGTGCACAACCCTTTCCGGGGTCTCAGGTTCGGTGCCGAGAAAGGCGGCGAGAGTGAGACGGTTGGGATTGCGTTCGCGGATCCACACGCCGACGTCGATGGTTCCCAGGGCGCTTTGCGTCACCTCTGCGAGCGCGCGCGCCGTGACTTCGGGCGGATCCACGGAGCGCACCTTCTCGGCCGCTTCCATCCAGTATTGCCTGTAATCGTAGTGGCCCGCAAAAATGTTGCGCCGCAGCCAGACTCGAAGGCGATGGCGGAACGCAGGCCACAGCAGTATGCCGCCCATGGCCAGCGCCGACAGAAGGAACACGACGGCTTCGACCTGGACAGGGCTCCCGCCGAGCTGGCTCGCCCAGCGGGCCAGGACGCCCGACACGATGAGATAGACCGCGACGCCGAGAAGCGTGAACGAGCTGTAGACGAGGCTGTGCGACACCCTGACCGCCTCCCGGCTGGAGGAGGTTCGCCGCCACGAGATCAGGATCAGGGCCGCCGCCAGAAGCGAAATCAACGGGTAAACGTGCAAGGCGCCGACCGGCAGGAGCGCGAGCGCGAACGAGTAGAGGAGCACCTTCGAGGCGATATAAAGCATGCTGGCGAACGAAACCGCCAGGCCGAGCAGGAGGAACTTGATCTCGCGGAGCGCGCGCTCCCCGGATGTCCTGAGCGTCTGCTCGATCCTGGCAAGCCCCGCCACCGAGAGGGTCAGCAGGTAGAGGGACGCGCAATACCCGCCCGGACCCAGCGCAACGAACTGGACGCTGAGTTCGGCGGCACGCTCGAGGGCCGGCGGGCGCATCAGGATCCAGGCCGCCAGCACTGGGGCGGGAGCGACAAAAACGGCTGCGCAGGCCGCTCTTTTCCAAGCGTGCCGCGGCAGGCGCGGCCGATCCAGCCGCCAGAGAAAGGCCACCGCCGCCGGGATCGCCGGCAGAAGGGCGACAAAGGCCAGCCGCGCGGCCCACTCGGCCGGCAGCCGGTCGCTCGCGATCGGGTGGAGCACAAACCCCAGTGCCGGCAAGCCGAGGAACAGGGAGAGCAGCCCGGAGGCCCGCCCGAAACGCGGCGCTGCGGCGACCAGGATGCCGACCACCACGCCGAACAGTCCGGGGAGCAGATAGAGGATTTCGTTCATATTTCAGTGTGGAATGTGGCGACGACGTCCGCTAGTCTAGCACGGACAAGCCGAGTTGCGGACGGGAGCATGCCGGGCATTGTGCCGGCAGCGCTGCACCCCTCTGCCGGCAACGGCCGGATTGGGTGAGGCGCCGGCGCCCATCCCGGCGGCCGGCTGACCCCGGACGCCAGGTCCGCCGCTGGAGAGACGTCTGATGCCGCAGAACTTTGCACTGATAGGGACCGCGGGATACATCGCGCCGCGTCACATGGGAGCGATTCGAGCTACCGGCAACCGCCTGGTGGCCGCGGCCGATCCTCACGACTCCGTCGGGATACTGGACCAGTATGACTTCGGCGTCCGTTTTTTTACCGAGATCGAGCGGTTTGACCGGCACCTCGAAAAACTGCGCCGCGGCCACGAAGAAGGGCGCGTCCATTACGTGTCGATCTGTTCCCCGAACTACCTCCACGACGCGCACTGCCGGCTGGCCCTGCGGGTGGGCGCCCACGCCATCTGTGAGAAACCGCTCGTCATTAATCCGTGGAACCTCGACCCGCTGCGGGAACTCGAGTCCGAAACGGGGAAACGCATCCACACGGTCCTGCAGCTGCGCAACCACCCGAGGGTGTTGCGGCTGAGAGACGATCTGGCACGCTCGGCCGCGCAACCCCCTCACGAGGTGGTCCTGACCTACATCACCGCGCGCGGCAGCTGGTATCACACCTCGTGGAAGGGTTCCGAGGAAAAATCCGGCGGCGTGGCGATGAACATCGGCGTCCATTTTTTCGACATGCTGCTTTGGCTGTTTGGAGCGGTGGGGGAAACACGCGTCTATTACGCCGACAAACGACGCCTGTGCGGTTTTCTCGAGCTCGAGCGCGCCCGCGTGCGCTGGTTCCTCTCCGTCGATCCCTCCGACCTGCCGTATGACGCGCAACCCGGCAAGCGCAGTACCTTCCGCTCGATCACGGTCGATGGACAGGATATCGATTTCACCGAAGGATTCACGGACCTGCACACGAAGGTATACGAGGAAATCCTGGCCGGCAGGGGGTATGGCGTCGAGGACGCGCGCCCCTCCATAGACTTGGTGCACCAGATCCGCCATGCTCCGGTCGCCCGGCAGGACGGCATGCTCCACCCACTCTTCGCCGGGCGTTCGGCCCGGTACGCACAGGGGGCGTAGATGGCCGATTCGAACGTGTTCATCCATCCGACGGCCTGCGTCGACCAGCCCTGCGTCATAGGGGACGGAACAAAGGTCTGGCACTTCTGTCACGTCATGGCGGGCGCGGTGATCGGGGAACGCTGCATCCTGGGCCAGAACGTTTTCGTCGCCAACGGCGTGACGATCGGCAACAACGTCAAAATCCAGAACAACGTGTCTCTCTACACCGGCGTCGACCTGGAGGACGATGTGTTCTGCGGCCCCTCCTGCGTTTTCACAAACGTCATCAACCCGCGTTCCCAAATCGTGCGACACGAGCAGTACTTGCACACGCTTGTGCGCCGCGGCGCGACCATAGGCGCCAACGCCACGATCGTCTGCGGCGCTACCGTGGGTCGCTATGCATTCGTGGCTGCCGGCGCACTGGTCCGCCACAGCGTGCCGGACTACGCCCTGGTGGCCGGAGTGCCAGCCGTCCGCAAGGGCTGGATGAGCCGCCACGGTCACCGCCTGTCGCGGCTCGATGCCGACGGAAACCTCGTCTGTGCGGAAAGTGGCTGGCGCTACCGCTCGATCGACGCCGATACGCTGCGCTGCCTTGATTGGCCCGAAGATCAACCGCTGGCCGCCGCGAACCGCTAGCGGCAGAAGAACCGCCGGCGCCTTAAGGGCGGTGCCGGACCGCTCTCGCAGGGTATAGCAACCATGACAACAAGCTCCATGCCGTTCACGGATCTGCAGGCCCAGTATCGATTAATCCAGGGCGATGTCGAACGGAGAATCCAGGCCGTACTGAACCACGGACAATACATCCTGGGGCCCGAGGTGGCGGAACTGGAACGCCTGCTGGCCGAATACGTCGGGTCGAAACATGCCATCGCCTGCTCGTCGGGCACCGACGCCCTCCTGGTGGCGCTGATGGCCCTCGGGGTGCGTCCGGGCGATGTCGTCCTGACGACTCCGTTCACGTTTTTCGCCACCGCCGAAGTGATCGCCCTCCTGAACGCGGTGCCGGTTTTCGTAGACGTGCTGCCGAACACGTTCAACATCGACCCGAGCGCGCTGGCGCGCTCCCTCGAGGCAGTCCGGACCAAAAACCCGCGTCTCCACGCGCTGCCCCGGAGCGTCGACCTGGGCGCACGAAGGGTGCGCGGCGTCATCGCCGTGGACTTGTTCGGGCTTGTCGCCGACTACGAGGCGCTCTCGCCCTTGTGCCGGGACGCGGGCATCTTCCTCGTCGAAGACGCGGCGCAGTCGTTCGGCGCCCAGACCGCCGGTGGCAGGGCTTGTAGGTTCGGCGATGTCGCAGCGACGAGCTTCTTCCCGGCCAAGCCGCTCGGTTGCTACGGTGACGGCGGAATGGTGTTCACCGAACGCGAAGACGTCGCCGGACTCCTCCGGTCGCTGGTCGTGCACGGAAAGGGCACCGACAAGTACGACAACCTCAGGATCGGGCTGAACGGCAGGCTGGACACGCTGCAGGCGGCGATCCTCCTCGCAAAGTTTTCGGTCTTCCCCCAGGAGTGCGACCGCCGCCGCGCGATCGCGGCCGAATACGGCCGCCTGATCGAGGGATGCTGCGGCCACGAGGTGCTCGTGCCTCGAGAGCCGGACGGATCCCGATCCATCTGGGCACAGTACACGGTCCGGTTGCGGAATCGTTCCAATGGGGAGGTGCAAAAGCACCTGCAGCGGAAGGGAATCCCGACCGCAATCTACTACCCGCGCCCGCTCCATCTGCAAAGCGCCTTTCGGTATCTCGGGTACAGGGAGGGGGACTTTCCGGTTTCCGAGGAATTGAGCCGCGAAGTGCTCAGCCTCCCCTTCAGCCCGTATCTCCAACCCGCGCAGCTGGAACAGGTCGTTGGAGCGCTGGGAGACGCCCTGGCGGCCTCTCCGCCGCAGACCGCTCCGGCCTAACCACCCTCAACGGGGAGGTCCGCAGCGAAATGCACAAAATCCTGGCGGTCGTCGGAGCCCGTCCCCAGTTTGTGAAGGCAGCCGCGGTGTCCCGCGCCTTCGCCCGGCACAACTCTTCCCGCGGAGGCGATGAACTCCTGCAGCACCTCATCGTGCATACCGGCCAGCACTATGACGACAACCTTTCCCAGGTCTTCTTCGACGAACTCGAGATCCCCCCGCCCGCCTGCAACTTGGGTATCGGCTCGCAATCGCACGGAGCCCAGACCGGTGCGATGCTGAAGGAAATCGAGGCGCTGCTCTCGTCCCAGAAGCCCCGGGTGGTCCTCACCTACGGGGACACCAACTCGACCCTCGCCGCCACGTTGGCCGCCGTCAAGCTGCACATCCCGGCGGCCCACGTGGAGGCGGGGCTGAGGAGCTTCAACCGCGACATGCCGGAGGAAATCAATCGCGTCGTGGCCGACGAGCTCTCAAGCCTGCTCTTCTGCCCCACGCCGGCCGCAGTCGCCAACCTGAAGGCGGAGGGGATACCTCCGCGCCGTCAGGTGCCCGCGGGCCCGCTCGGCCTTCAGGGCCAGCAGGTTTTTCTCGTCGGCGACGTGATGTACGACGCGCTCCTGTTCTATCGTTCACTCTCGGAACGTCGATCCACGATCCTCGGCGCGCTCGGTCTCGAACCGGCCCGGTACTGTCTCGCGACGCTGCACCGGGCGGAGAACACCGACGATCCCACCCGGCTTTACACCATCTTGCACACGCTCGGCACCATCGCAGCTACGAGACTCCCCGTGGTGCTTCCCCTGCACCCGCGCACCCGGAAATTCCTGCACGGGCTCAGCCTCCAACCCGGAGCCCAGGCCTTCGAGGCGATCCGGTTCATCGACCCGGTGGGCTACCTCGACATGATCCAGCTCGAAAATGCCGCCCGCGTGATCTTGACTGACTCGGGGGGTGTGCAGAAAGAGTCTCACCTGCTCGGCGTGCCCTGCATCACCCTGCGGGAAGAGACCGAATGGGTTGAGAGCGTCGAGACCGGATGGAACACCCTTGCCGGTGCGAACCACGAGAGGATCATGGCGGCCTTTAACGCCGCTACCGCCTGGCGCGGGGAGGGCGTGCCGTTCCCCACGGGCGCCACCGGTGCGGCGACGGTCGCGGGATTGTACGGCGACGGGAAAGCTGCATCGAAAATCGTTTCCATCATCTCCGAATGTATCTAATCGGCGGAAGAAAACGTGCGGTGAAGCCGGGGGTGACGGGGCGGGCCCAGATCAAGTACGGGTACGGCAATTCCGTGCGCGACGCCGTCGAGAAACTCCAGTACGCCCTCTCTTACATCAAGCACATGCCGGCGTTTCTCGACTTCCTGGTCGCCTTCGAAATCATCAAGACCGTGCTGTTCCGCCGGGGGTCCTGACGGGTCACCCCGCTTTCGGAGGCGACACCGGGAACCGCTAGGGTTTGAACTGCCGCATCAGGGCGCGGGCACCGTCGGAAGTCGCGCTCAGGACCGCCTCCGTCAGGGCGGCCGTCGGGTTGGCGGATCCGCGGCTCTTTGCCTGGCCGCTGCCCGTGGCCGCAACCGCGCCGTCGGACATCCTCACAAGTTCGAAGGTCACCTCGGCCCGTCCGGCGGTAAAGGTGTTGCCATAGGCGTTCTGGGACTCGAGCGAGCCGTGTGCCGTTCCCATGATCACGTAGCCTATGCCGCTGCGACGGATTTCGGCGAAATCGCGGCGATCGAGCGCGGAACGGACGTTGGCAGTCACCATGCCGGACGAAACCACCTGCAACCCGTTTTCGCGGACGATGTCGGCGACCCTTGCCTGGGCTGCGCCCAGGGGCAGGCGTTCGCCGGCCTGATCGGAGTCCAGGAAAATGAGGACCCCTTCCGGTGCGGTCGGCTCGGCTTGCACGGGGGTGCCTGCGCCTTTTGCCGCTGCCAATGTTCTGGGGTTGGCGGCAGATGGCCGCAGCTGAACCGCCGCGGCAGGTTCACCGGGCCGGCTGCGGGGAGCCGCCGGCAGTCTTGCGCCGAGCGCCTGGCCCGGAGCTTGCTGGGGTGAAACCCTGCCGGGAGCCGCGGGCGAGTTCGGCAGCGCCGCGGGGACTCCTCTCGCCCCTGACGGCGCAGGCTCTGCCGTCGCCTGCGGGGGCTGAGCAGTCGTGGCCGCCGGCGTCAAGGTGGCCGCCGGTTCGGCGGGAGGGGAGCCGGCTTCCGCGGGTTGCCCGGTCGGGGCAGCTATCCCCTGTGTGGTGGGCTCGGACGGGAAGGCCGTCCCGGCCGCGGCCTGCATCGGTTCAGAAGCGGCGGCGGGTTCGGCGACCGATGCGGTTTCGGGGGCCTTGTGCATGCGGTTCAGGACGAGATACGCTCCGAGTGCCCCGATGAGCACCACCGCGAGGATAGCCCCGATGAATACGAGTCCCTTTCGGGCCGGCGCCGGCGTGCCCTGTGCGGCCAGCTGGCGCCGAAACTCCGTCGGTATCGGCGGCGTCGCCGTAAAGGCCTGGGTTGCGGCTGGCACAGGAGTCGCGACCGCAGCGGGCGGAGAAGCCGGGCCCGGAGGACTCAACGGCGCGATGGCCGGAGCGGTCTGGCGATCCAGCACCGTCGCTTTTTCGGGGGTGGGTAGAATCTGTGCGCCCGCGGGCGCCGCCAGCCACTGGGCCAGCACTTTTCGGGTGTAGAGCTGACCGCGGCCGGCGGCTCGTTCCTGCTCCTCGAAAGCATCCATGGCGGCCAGGACTTCGTCCGCCGTTTGATACCGTTCCGCCGCGTCCTTGGACAGGCAACGGAGGACAATCTGCTCGAGGGCCAACGGGATGTTGGGAAGGAGCTGCGTTGGCGGTATCGGGGGAGTCTGGACGTGGTGAATCATGATCTGGAAATCACTCTCGTCCTTGAATGGCACCCGGCCGGTCAGCAGTTCGAACAGAATGACCCCGAAAGAGTACAGATCCGAACGAGCGTCGACCGTCTCTCCTCGCACCTGCTCGGGGGACATGTAGAAGACAGTACCGACCAACGCGCCGGTCGCGGTGAGGCTTTTGGCCCCGTGGACCTTGGCGATGCCGAAGTCCATCACCTTCGCAAGCCCGTCGGGGGTCAGCATGATGTTGGAGGGCTTAAGATCGCGATGCACGATGCCCCTGCGGTGGGCGGCGGAGAGGCCGTCGAGGACCTGCTTCGCGATGCCGACCACGACGTGGGGGGCCAGCGCCCCGGTGGAGCGCACCAAGTCCGCAATGGTTCTCCCATCCACGTATTCCATGACCATGTAGTAGGAGTTACCGATGGGTTCGAACTTGAAAAGGGAGACGATGTTGGGGTGGTTCAAGCTGGCCTGGACCTTGGCTTCCGCTTCGAACCGCTCGAGTTCCTTTCCCCCGGTGAGAGAGGGATTGAGGACCTTGATCGCCACCTTGCGTCCCAGCGTCGTGTCCTCGGCCTCGTAGACGGTGCCCATGCCGCCCTGGCCGAGCTTCCCAGTGATCCTGTGATTACCGATCGTCTCGCCGATCATCGTCTCGCCCCCTCGATGTGTGTGGTATCGGCTGCAGTTTAGCAGAACCGTATGCAAAATGCTGTTCACCTGCGCGCCTTCGCGGCCATTCCGCGTTGCTGGTTACCGTCGGTAATCCCTGGGACACACAAGGAGCGATGCCGGTCCGGGTGGTGCGAGCAGTTAGAAGCTGTATTCGATTCCGATCAGGGGGGTGGCCCGGTCGCGCAGCCCCGCATCGTTGAGTTTGAAAAGAAGGTTGAAGTTGACGAGAAGCTTGCCGCCGATGTTTGTTTTTATGCCCGCGGCGCCGCTGAACTGGTTGAACGACCCGCGCACGAAAGCAAGATCAGGAAAACTTACGGTCCCGTTCGGCACGGCCTGCGTGAAGGTGCGCGCCACGACCCGCGGCGAATCAAAACTCCTTTGCCCGAGCACGTCGAGGGCGAGGGTTAGGCGTTCCGAGATGCCCACGTCGGCCCCCGCGACCCAGAGGAACAGGTTGGGCAGGTCCCCCTTTCGCCCGGTCGCCACATCTCCGGCCAGCACGCTCTTGCCGTTCCACTGATAGGAGCAATTGAAGTGGGGAGCAATGTGGCCGGCGAGCACCGAGAGAGCGGCAAACGGCTTCACCCCTGGCGCGCCCGAGCCGAGAAGATCCTCCGCATCGCCCGTGGGCGCCCGTGCGTCGACGCCGAGGGCGAGTCCGACCGGGCCGCGTTTCAGGGCGGTTGCCTTGGCCCGCACGATCACGTCACCCATCCCACTCGCACTGCCGGAGGCGAAAAACTGGCGCTGCGTACCGTATTGCCCCGGTGCTGCGGGATCCCTGAAGAAATGGATTCGCGGATCTTCGGCCGTCCCGAAGCGCTGAATGACGGCGTTGGACACCACACTGAGGCTGCTCCGGACGACGGGCACCGCTACCGAGATATCGAGGCGGTCGAGTACTCCGTAGGTGAGAAAGGCCGTGGTCTGGCCCACGCTGGCGTTGATCGTGTTCTGGGTCGTGACCACGTCGACGCGGCCGCCCCCGAGTTGGTAGTCGTCGTGCCGGAAAACCGCCGGTATGCGGGACAATTCGAATCCCTCGATGGAGTCGAACGAGAAGTGCTGATAGTTCAGGCCAAATGAAATCCGTCCCTTGCCGATGGTCTCGGCGCGTTCGGCCAGGATGGGTCCGAAACTCTGGGTCGAACGCTTGAACGTGCCGGTCGACGTGTCGAAAACGTAGGTGAATCCCGAGGCCGGGGAGGGGAGCGGCAGAGACGTCAACTGCCCCACCATGGCGACGTTGAATTGAAGGAATTCGGACTGAAATCCGCTGTTGAAGTGGCCCGAGTGGGTGGAGCCGTCGGGCAAAACCGCCTCGCTGTCCACCACGAGCCCGTTGGGGCCGTACATGTCGCGGAAGAGGCGCGACAGTTTGGCCGTCCTCTGGGCGTAGGCGGGCGGATAGCCCGCCAGCAGGAACAAGACGAGCGTCAACAGCAGCCTCTGCGACATGAACTGCCTCCGTGGTCAATGGTTGCGCCGCTTCCGTTCCTGCTCAGCGCAACGGATCAAAGCGTATTTTGTCCAGCAGCCAGGTGCCTGCGCCCTTGTGCATCGTGATAAAGGCCCGGTTGGCGGTTTCGAGTTTCTGACCGTCGAGCGTTTGGATCACATACACACGCCGTGCGGACACGGTTGCGGAATCGCCCGAAATCCTGATGTCGGGTTCGACGAGCTGCACGCGGATCTCTCGGGCGTTCATGAACTCACTGCGCAGCGCTTCTTCCTGCTTGCCGCTCAATGTCGGCCATACGGTCTTCAGGGCAGCCATGTCTCTGGCCTGCAAGGCCGCGGCGTACTGCTGCAGCGAGGAGGATATGGCTTCGTGCTCCGACGTGGCGGACACAGGGGCCGGGGCGACCTCGGGGACAGCGGCGGGAGGTTTCGGCGCGTTCGCGAGGGCGGCGGAGACGGCCCGCTGCATCGACGCCGCGGCGGCGCCGAACTGGTCCTTCGCGGTGGTGTAGTCCTGGCGCTCGAAGGCAGCCTGGGCCTGCATCCCCAGGTTGAGCGCTTCCTGGAACTTCTGGGGTGCGCGCGCCGCCGCGTCGGCGTTTACCGCGCCCTGGCGCGCCTGGTCGAACGAGCGGCGGCCGAGCTCCGCCTCGGTGCGCAGCACGGCCGTCTGCCTGTCCTGTTCGGCTTGCCGCGCCCGTGCCTCGTTGCGGGCGTCTGCCTCCAGGGATGCACTCGTGTACAGGCCGCTCGTTTCGTACAGCTTAGCGGCCGCCTGCTCGAATTCGCGCCTCTCATAAAGACCGCGGGCTTCGAGCTCGGTCTTCTGCGCCGCCTCGTAAGATTTTACGGCCAGCTGGGGAGCCCCGGCTGCCTCTGCCCGCGACCTTGACTGAACCATCTGACGGAGCGCGTCCCCGGCAGCTTTCGCGGATGTTTCCTGATCGGGCGGCCTTGACGGTGCGTCGCCCGCTCGGGGACGGGATGACGTCCGGCCCCGGGCCACGGGCCGCGGCCTGGCTGGTCGTCGTACCGGGGTGTCGCGGTGAGGGCTGTGCGCCCGTCGATTCGGAATCGGCAAAGGACGAGCGGGGCTGTACTTCTCCCGGCGCAGGGGCGGTGATCCCTCCGCTCCCGGGCTCCGGTTCCGGCCGCGGGGTGCCGGGGGGAGTCCGTGACGCACGGCGGTAGCGTTCGGGTGAACGGCTGTGGGAGAGGCGGCCGGCGACGGCAGGCTTGATCCCTGACCGCCCTGACTTTCCGCGGGCCCCCGGCGCAGCCACCAGATCGAGGACAGGGAAAGGACCAAGATCAGCGAGGCCCCTGCATACAGGATGGCCCTGCGCGGCGTGAGGGCCCTGGGACCCGTTCCCGACACCTGGGCGTGGGAAGGCGATTCCGGCGCCTTGGAGCGCTCCAGCACGGGGGTGGGGGTAGTCGGCATCGTCCAGGCGGAATTGGCCCCATGCGTTTGCCCGGCGGGTGGTTCCTCCACCGGCTGTGGTTGGGGGATGGTCGGGGCTTCGAGCCAGGTGCCGTTCAACGACCACCCCGAGACCGCCGGACGCTCGCTCCCGCCGGCCCGGCCGCGGGAAGCGACGCGGCGACGCTCTCGAGGTCGCTCAGGAGTTCGTCGACGGTCTGGTAACGGTCTTGCACCTCCTTGGCCAGCGCGCGCATGACGATCGCGGCCAGACGGGGATCGATCGAGGCATCAAGTCGTTCCGGCGACTCAGGATCGGCTTGGAGTATTTTCATGATGGTCGCCGGAATCGAGTTCTCGTCGAAGGGACGGCGCAGCGTCAGCAGCTCGTAGGACAGGGCACCCACCGAAAATATGTCCCCCCGGTGATCGACGCGCTCGCCCCGCACCTGCTCCGGAGACATGTAGTTGGGTGTCCCGATCGGTGCGCCCGTGCGGGTGATGTCGCCGGCAACCAGGCGGGCCAGCCCGAAATCGAGGATCTTCACCTCCCCGGAGTTGGCCAGAAAGACATTGGCGGGTTTGATGTCCCGGTGTACGACCTGACGGCTGTGCGCGTGGCTCAGCCCCCGGCAGATGGCCTGCATGATTCGGAGCTTGCTGCCGAGCGACAAGGGTACCCGTTGCGTGATTTTCGCCTTGAGATCAGCGCCTTCCAGGTATTCCATCGCGAGGTAGGCTACGCCGTTGTCCTCGCCGATGTCGTAGATTGTGATGATGTTCGGATGGGACAAGCGCGCGGCCGAACGCCCCTCGCGAAAGAAGCGGGCCCTCAGTTCGGGTTCGGAGTCGAGGTGAGCGCTTATAGTCTTGAGAGCGACAACTCGTTCGAGCAGGGGATCCCGTGCCTTGTGGACGACTCCCATGCCACCCTGTCCCAGTTTCCCGAGGATCAGGTATTTCCCTACCTTGTCCAAGCGACCGCCCCGTTGCAGGCTTTCCGCGCCGCCACAGCCGGGACTTCGGAGCGAAACACCCCGAGGCACTCGTCGGACGCTGCTGCGAGTTTCGGTCTGATCTGCTGTTCGTGTCCCGAGCCGGGGTTTGGACCCGCCGACGCACTCAAGTGAGATCCATTAAAGCACAAGCTCATAAGGCGCTCAATAGTCAATACTAGTGTTCTTGCGCTGGATCAAAGATGTACATCGACAGTGATATTGTCTTTCGATATTATAATGGCAAGACGCCAGCTGACGGCGAACCGCGAACACCGAACGCCGGCATCCCGGACGGAGGAGCCAACCGCATGGCGGACCCCATAGGTATCCTGACAGGCGAGCACCGCATCATCGAGGACGTCCTTGGGGCGCTTGAGAACTTCATCGAGCACCTCGGCTCCCCGGGGGCGCAGGAACGGAGCGATGTCGCCGCCTTTGCCCGGTTCTTCCACGAATTCGTGGATCGGTGTCACCACGGGAAAGAGGAAAACTACCTCTTCGTGCGAATGAGTGCGTACGGTTTTTCCAGGGAGAACGGTCCGGTGTCGGCCATGCTCTCGGAGAAGGACGAGGGGCGCGACCACCTCCTCGCGCTTGCGGCTATCGGCGCGGGCGAGGGGCCCTTGAGCGGGAGGGAGCAGTCCGACGTGCGCGGGCACGGGCTCGGGTATATCCTGCGGATCCGTCCACATGTGATGCGGGAGGAGGACATCCTCTTCCCGATGGTGGTGCACGCCCTGCCCAGGTTCGTTCTCGACGAACTCGGACGCGATTTCGAGACCTTCGACCGCTCTACGCTCCCGCCCGGGTTTCACGAAGAGCTGCGTCGTCTCTCGACGAGCCTGGTCGCCCGCTATTCCTCCAGACGCGGGGATTCCAGAGCCGAAAAGGACGCGACGCGGGCTCGGTTTTAGGCACCCGTCGGGAAGGGCCGCCAGGGGCTAGTTTTTTTGTTTCGCGGATTGCCGTTCATGGTATATTCCGCGCAAAGCCTCACGTATTGCGCCTGTTACAGGCGTGTTCCGATGGGGCTGAGGATCAACAGGTTCCAAGGAGAAGGATAAGAATGCACAGACCGATCAAGTACGTGGAGAAGGCTTTGACCGTCACGGCTGGCATGGCGTTCGACACGATCCAGTTCTTCAACAAGCACCGGCCGAATCCGTCATTCACGCCGAAATGGTCTGACAAGCCATTGCAGAAGTCCTGGCAGAAGACAAAGCCCCCACTTGGTTGGCCCCGCACCACGGACTCTCTGTGCCCGAGGTGCGTCATCGAGGCACGCAAGAAGATCCTCGACGGCGAAGAGGATTATCGAATCCTCATCAACGAGAAGGTCGGCGAGATCAAGGCCTCGATCGTTGATCGCGACGGCGAGATATGGATGGTCAAAGAGTGCCCGAAGCACGGCCGCTTCGAGGACCTCATGGCGGAGGACCGGAAGTTCCTGGAACACGTCGAAGCCATGTACCCCGGGCGCGACATTGACGCGCACAACGACCAGGCCCTGCACAACCACGGCTCGAGCACCATCAAGTTCGGCCGCGGCGCCGTCCTGACCGTGGACCTGACCAACCGCTGCAACATGATGTGCGATCCGTGTTTCATGGATGCCAACCAGGTCGGCTTCGTCCACGAGCTGAGCTGGGAAGAGATCAAGGAAATTCTCGACAACGCGATAACCATCAAGCCGCGGCGCCAGATGTCGGTTCAGTTTTCCGGCGGCGAACCCACTTTGTCCCCGCATTTCTTCGACGCCATCGCCTATTCGCGCAAGGTGGGTTTCAACAGCGTTCAGGCGGCGACCAACGGCATCGAGTTCGCCAAGGACATCGCCTTCGCCCGGCGCGCCTACGAGGCCGGGCTGCGTTACGTCTACCTGCAGTTTGACGGTGTCGGCAACGACGCGAACGGACACCGGAAGATCGGCAACCTCTTCGATGTGAAGCTGCGCGCCATAAACAACCTGCACGAGGCGGGCGTCGATATCGTGCTGGTCACGACGCTGGTCAACGGGATCAACAACGACCAGGTCGGTCCGATCATCCAGTTCGCGATGGACAATCCCAAGAAGATCTCGTTCATCTCCTTCCAGCCGGTGTCATTCACCGGCAGGGACGAGGAGGTCACCGACGAGCGCCGGCGCCAGCAGCGCTACACGCTGTGTCACATGGCGCATGACGTCAAGGACCAGCTCGGCATCTCGGAGCCGACGCGCGACTGGTTCCCGATCTCGACCATGAGCGTCTTCTCGGATTTCGCGGATCTCGTGCACGGGCCCCAGGCCGATTGGGGGCATCTCAGCTGCGGCTGCCACCCCAACTGCGGCGTGGGCACGGGGTTCATGATCAACAAGGAGACCAAGGAACGGGCGATGGTGCCGGAGTTCATCAACGTCCCGCACCTGATCAAGGACACCCAGAAGGTCACCGATGCCGCTCGTAGCAAGGGTTTCTCGAACTTCATGATGGCGCTCGCGCTGCTGAAGAACTACGACCCGTTCAAGTCCCCGCGCAGCCTCAAGATGTCCGACATCCTCAAGAAGTTCGACAAGACCATGGGGGCCACCGGGCGCAGTTACGGCAAAGGCCTGGAGCGCCGGAAAGATCCGTGGAACTTCCTGTTCGTGGCGGGCATGTGGTTCCAGGACCTGTTCAACTACGATTTCCGGCGCACGGAGATGTGCATCATCCCTTACGGGACGCAGGAGGGAGAAATCTCCTTCTGCGCCTACAACACGGGGGTGGGTTGGCGGAATATCATCGAGAAGATGCACATGAACGCCACCGTCGCAGCCTGGTACAAGGAGTACGGCCGGCACAAGGTCTACGCCAACGGCAAGTCCGTCGAGCTCGACTCCTACGACCACAGCCTGGTGGTGGATCCGCTGGCCGCCGCGCGGGTCAGGGAGAAGCCCGCGGGTCCGCAGACCGCTCACGAAGAGGAACTGATGATGCGGCGGATGTACGACGAGATGGTCCTCGGCAAGAAATCGGAGGACTTGGTTCAGCTCAAGTAGCTGCCTTCACATTCCGATAGCAAGAACAGCGACGGGCGTGCGCGCTCGTCGCTGTTTTTTATTAGGGGCGGGGCGACGCTCAGCCGCCCGCGCCCGGCAGGCCGCCGGGTCGATGCAGCGAGCGGACGTCACGGCCGAGGGTTCTCGCACCCCTGAACAGCACGGCCGACAGGAGCAGGGCGAGGATCGGGGAGAAGAGCATGACCTGGTGGAGCCCGACGGCCCGAAAACGGTCCGGGACCGGGCCGCCGGCGGCGAGGGCACCGGCCGCCGCCGCGGCGCGGAGCGCGAGTCGGTCGCTAGCCCAGCCAGCCAGCACGGGTCCGAGTGAAGCGCCCAGCACGTACATGGCCAGCAGGTAGATGGCCATCGCGGTGCCCCTGAGGGAGGGTTCGATCACGTCGTGGATCGTGGAGTAGACGGTTCCGTAGTACGCGTACATCAGCATCAGGGCCGTGCCCTGAAACAGCATGAACGCCGCAATATTTCCCGGAGACTGAAGCGCCGCCAGGAGGGCGGCCGGCGCGCTGGCCAGGAGGGCTGCCGCCGGAACGATCATGCGGCCGTCCGGCCTGCGCCGGGCGAGGGCGTCGCCCGCCAGACCTCCGGCCAGCATACCGGCGCCGCCTAGGGCGCCGACGATGATACCCGACACGAACCCCGCGGTTTGTAGGCCGGCACCGTGGTAACGGATCAGGTAGGCGGGCAGGAACAGGGTTACCGCGTACAGGTTGAAGTTGTGGACGGCGCCCGAGACTATGATCCAGCGCATCGTCGGTATGCTCAACACGAGCCTCGCGGGGGAGCCGGGCCTCCTGACCGATCCCAGGTCCGGATCCGCGAGGCCGCGCCGGGGTTCCGGCAGCCAGAGGCACAGGGCGGCCAGCAGGAGCCCGGGCGTCCCGGCCACCCAAAAGGCCGCGCGCCAACCGAAATGCTGCGCCACAGCCCCGCTGACCCCATAGCTCAGGGCCAGGCCCACAGGCAGGCCCAGCATGAAAACGGACATGGCCCGGGCACGGACGCGCGGGCCGAACAGGTCGCCGATGAGCGAGGTTGCCGCCGGAGCGCAAACGGCCTCCCCCGCTCCGACGCCGAGCCTCAGGGCGAAGAGGGAGGCGAAGCTCCGGCACAGGCCCGATGCGAAGGTGAGGGCGCTCCAAACCGAGAGACCCGTCGCAAGGAGCCATCTTCGCGGCCTCGTGTCGGCCAGGCGACCCAGTGGGATGCCCGCGAAGGCGTAGATCAGGGTGAAGGCAGTGCCGAGCCAGCCCAGCTGTGTGTCGGAAAGGCGCCATTCGAGCCGCAACGGCTCCGTCACTGCGCTCAGGACCTGGCGGTCGAAGAAATTGACCGTGTTGACGGCAAACAGCAGCCCGAGGGCGGCCAGGCGCCGTTGCCCCGGAGAACCGTCTGCCGGCTTCACGACTGTCCGGCGCGTGCGGACTCGAACGCGGCGATGCGCTCGGAGAACTTCAGCAGATAACCGAGCTCGTCCAGACCCTCGAGCAGGCATTTCTTCGAGAACGGGTCGATGGGAAACGCCACAACCTCCCCGTCGGGCAACGTCAGGGTCTGGGCCTGCAGGTCTACGACTGCTTCGGAGTCGGGATGCGCGGCGACGAGGCGGAAGAGTCTCTCGTGATGGACGCGGTCGACCCTGATGGGGAGGATCCCGTTCTTCAGACAGTTGTTGCCGAAAATGTCGGCGAACGAGGTGCTGATCAGAGCACGGAAGCCGAAGTCCGCGAGCGCCCAAGGGGCATGTTCGCGCGAGCTGCCGCACCCGAAGTTGTCGCCCGCCAGCAGGATGGACGCGCCGGCGCCGCTGGGCTGGTTCAGGATGAAGTCGGGGCGGGGGTTGCCGGAGGCATCGTACCGCCAGTCGTAGAACAGGATCTTGCCCAGGCCCGTCTTTTCCGTGGTCTTGAGAAACCGGGCCGGTGTGATCTGGTCGGTGTCGACGTTCTCGCTGGGGAGGGGAACAAGACGGCTGCGCAGCTGGCGAAAGGGTTGCATCGGCGTATGTCCTATAGAAACGCGCGGGCGTCGGCTACGGCGCCGGCGACCGCGGAGGCGGCGGCGGTGAGCGGGCTGGCCAGCAGCGTCCGGCCTCCCGGCCCCTGCCGCCCTTCAAAGTTGCGGTTGCTCGTGCTGATGCAGTACTCGCCGGGCCGCAGCTGGTCCCCGTTCATCGCGATGCACATGCTGCATCCCGGCTCGCGCCACTCGGCGCCTGCTTCCTCGAAAACACGCTGCAGGCCCTCGCGCTCGGCGGCGTCCTTGATGACCTTCGACCCGGGCACGACGAAGACACGGAGCCCCTCGCGCACCTTTCGCCCCCTGAGAATTCGTGCGGCGGCCCGCAGGTCCGCGATGCGCGAGTTCGTACAGCTCCCGATAAAAACCGTGTCGATGTGCTGTCCGAGAATCGGCTGCCCCGGTTTCAGCCCCATGTACTCAAGGGCCCTGGAAACGGCATTTCTCTCGGAGCCGTCCGCGATGCGGGCGGGATCGGGCACGCGTCCCGTGACGGGGATCCCCATGCCCGGGTTGGTTCCGTAGGTGATCATCGGCTCGAGCGCCGCCGCGTCCAGGCGCACGGAACGGTCGAAGGCCGCGCCGTCATCGGTGCGGAGCTGGCGCCAGCGTGCGAGGGCCGCGTCCCACGCGGCGCCCTCGGGCGCAAACGGCCTTCCCGCCAGGTACTGGAACGTGGTGTCGTCCGGCGCGATCATGCCGGCGCGAGCCCCGCCCTCGATCGACATGTTGCAGACCGTCATGCGCTCTTCCATGTCCATGGCCTGGACCGCGCTCCCGGTGTACTCGATGACGTGGCCGGTCGCGCCCCCAACGCCGATCCGGGCGATGAGCGACAGTATGACGTCCTTGGCGCTCACGCCAAGCTGCAAGGTTCCGTCGACCCGGACCTCGAAGGTGCGCGGACGCCGCTGCAGGAGACACTGGGTGGCGAGCACATGCTCGACCTCGCTGGTGCCGATGCCAAAGGCCAGGGCCCCGAATGCCCCGTGCGTCGAGGTGTGGCTGTCGCCGCAGACGATCGTCTTGCCCGGCTGCGTCACGCCGAGCTCGGGCCCGATTACGTGCACGATCCCCATGCGGGCATCGCCCATCCCGTAGAGGCGGATCCCGAATTCCGCGCAGTTGGCCTCGAGCTGCCGCACCAGCCGTTCGGCGAGCGGATCGGCGAGCGGGAGACCCTGCCCCCGTGTCGGTATGATGTGGTCCATCGTGGCCACGGTGCGTACCGGGACCCGCACCTTCATGCGGCGCTCCCTGAGGCCCTGGAACGCTTGAGGCGATGTCACCTCGTGCACCAGGTGCAGGTCGACGTAGAGCACCGCAGGACAGTCCGGTTCGGCGGCGATCACATGAGAGTCCCAGATTTTCTCGAACAGTGTTTTCGTCATAGCTCGGAATCCATCGGATGCAGGAAAAAAAAGTCATTTTGCCATCATGGCAGGCGCTACTCAAAGCGGAATCGCAGGCCGGCGTGAAAGCGGCGGGGCATGCCGACGGTCTGGACTGGTGTGCGCCCGACGGGATAGGTTTCGTCCGAGAGGTTCTCGCAGGCGGCAAAGAGCTGCGTGCGGCGGGTCAGTGACTTGCCTGCGGAAAGATCGACAACCCCGTAGCCGCCCAGGACGAGGCGGTTCTGGTCGTCGTCGTACTGCCTGGACGTGAGGCGGAGCGCCGCGCTGACGAAATAGCCCCGCCTCGCGAATTCGAGTTGCAGTACGGCCTGGTGTGTCGGGACCTGAGGCACGCGCAACCCGACAAGTTCGGAGACTGCCGGCGCCGAACGCACCGTGGCGTCCGACAGGAAATACCCGGCCGACACCAGCCAATCCGCCCCGAGCCGAACGGCGGCGTCGAGCTCCAGCCCCCGGCTCCTCGTCGCGCCGAGGTTCTGTCGCTGCCGGGTGATCAGGGCCGGGGTGGAGGAGAGAGTGACGTTGGCGATGTTCCCCTTGATCTGCGACGTGAAGAGGGTTCCGCGCAGCACGAGGGGGGCCGCCGGGGACCAGTCCACCCCGATTTCACTCGAGACCGCGGTTTCGGGAAGCAGGCCCGGGTTGGCTGCCGTGACGATGTTGCCGACCCGGAAGGATCGATAGAGTTCGTTGAGGGTGGGGGCCCGGAACGATCGGGAAACGGACGAGCGCACGGCCAGACCGCTGCCCAGCTGCAGGCGCGCCCCAACCTTCGGGCTCCACTCGGCGCCCCGCCAGATGCCGCCGTTGCGCCAGGCGTCGCGGCGCGCGCCCGCCACGATCTGCAGCCGGTCGCTGGCGCGGAAGAGCTCCTGCAGATAGACCCCGACCCGATCCTGACGCCCCCCGGCCTCGGTTTGTGCGCCGGGCCGGCCGGCGGCATAAGGGACTTCCCGGCTGGCGCCCCTTACGGCGGAGTAGTCCGAACCCGCCAGCAGGAGGTGGCGCGGCCCGAGCGCGCGCCGCCACAGCGCCTGCGCTCCGGCGCCGCGCGCGGGCACGTGCTGCAGGCGGGTGAGCGTTTCCGACGTCCGGTCGAGGGCCACCGCAGAGAAGGCCGCGTCGAAACTCTCGTCCTGAAAGAATCCCAGCAGCGCCCACTCGTTCTTCGCCTGAGTGACGAAGGCCGCGCCGGCGGAGGCGGCGCTCATCTGGGTGTCGTTGACCTGCAGCGGCGTCCCGTTGCCCCGCCTTTCCGTGAAGTGCGCGAGGCTCGCGAAGATCCGGCCGCCGTTTCGGAGCCGGAAGTCCCACGTTGCTTCGTATGCCTGGTGGCGGCTGCGGGCCTCGATGTCGACCGGGCCTCGCTCCGCCGGCGCGACCTGGTTGTATCCGTCGGTACGGAAAAGATCGGCGGCGAGCGACACGCCCTGGCGCCCGAGCCTGTGGGAGCCGTAGACGGCATAGTCTACGGTGCCGAATCCGCCGTAGTACCCCTCCGCCATTAGGGTGGAGGAGCGCGGCCGCTTCCGGAAAACCTGGATGACTCCGCCAAGCGCGTCGGTGCCGTAGAGTTCGGACGCGCCGCCGCGCACGATTTCGATGCGGTCGACCGACAGCCGCGGAATGCGCCCCCAGTACACCCAGCCGCCGAAAGGGTCGTTCAGCGGCACGCCGTCGGCGAGCACCAGCGTTCGGCTCGCCCCGCTCGGGCCTGCGCCCCGGAGCGATACCCCCTGCGCGGTCGGGTGTGCGACCAGGCTTCCCGATCGCCTGAAAAGCGAAAATCCCGGAATCTTCCGGAGCTGGTCGTCCAGCGTGATCGCCGCGTTCCGCTCCAGGTCCTGGCTGGATACGGAGATCACGGCCTGGGTCGACTGAGACAGCGGAGTCTCGGCGCCTTCGGCCGTCACCGTAACGGAATCCGATGTCGCATGGCGCAGCAGCTGCACCAGCACCTCGGACTGGCCGGGCGGGACCAGGTTTTGCGAGAATACGGCGAAGCCGGGCGCCAGGACCTGCAGGCGCACCGGGAAGCCCGACACCCCGACTGCGCACCTGCCGTCCGCGCCCGTGCGGACCTGCATGGTGCGGCCTGCGGCATCCTCGGCGCTGACCAGAGCATAGGGAACAGGTGTGTCGCGCCCTTCGATCACCCGGATGAAGAGTTCCGCGCCCTGGGCCAGGATCGCCACGAGGAGCACGGAAATGAAAGGCATCATCGAAAATCACCTCGCCGCTTAGTTGCGGGAAAGCCGGACTGCACGGCGGTGCGGGCTTCAGCCCGGAACGCATGGATGCGCCCGTGAGCGAAAACCGGAACCCGTGTTATACTTCAAATTTTACGTTCGGTCAGGCCCCGAATTGGCCTTTGTTCCCAACCTTTGAGGATAATACCCGTTGCCAGCCAAAAGGAGAATTCCCCCGAAAACCTGCAAGCTGATCGACGAGGCGTTGAGCGCCATCATCGACCAGTGGTATCTGAGCGTCAGTGACTACTACGTCACGGCCGAAAAGAAAGCGGAGAATCCCGCGCTCGAGCTCCCCGAAGAGCTCAAGCGTTTTCACGACGAGAACCGGCACCGCATCAAGTTCAACAAGGGTGACCTGGATTTCACCTACGGGTTGAGCCTGGAATCGACTCCGGACCGGACGGAGCTCGAAGTGAGTGTGAACAACAAAGTCCCGAACTTCAACTACGGGGAGCTGGTACGGCGCCTCACCGCCTATTACGCGCAGGCCAGCGCCAAGCCCATCGAGGGTGTCAAGAAGCTCAAACGGGTGCGGAACTGCGATGTCTTCACCTTGCCTGAGGACTTGAATTCCTGCATCGCCGTGGAACAGCGGGAGGGCAAGGCCGAAATCGTGCGCTTGACCTTCGGCGTGCACGAACAGTATCTGGACGAGATGATCGCGGACCCGCCCGGTTTCATGGATGCCATTCACCAGTACTGCGTCGCACCGCTGCGGCGCATCTACGCCGACATTTACCGGATCCGCAAATAGGATCATGGGCGGCCGGCCGCCGGCCCCCACCGCGATTCCGGCCAGTCCGGTGCCGGGAGTGCGCGACGCTGGTCTTTCAAGCACGGGCGCTCGCCGCGCTCAGGGCGGCATGCCGAACATCCCAGTCCGCCCGAGCGGTCACCACCCGCGGACGCCGTGGCCATGCGTGCACGGGCCGGTTACGGAGGGGGTGACTCTTCGGACCGGCATTCGGCGCAGTGGTAAACTCGAACCGGGCCATTGTCATTATCCAGTGCGTCAGATCTCTCGGGAGGACACAATGCGCGCAATCACGATTCTGACCGGATGCTGCGTTCTGCTGCTCGTCTGCTGTTCGATCTCGGCCGATGCGTCGGAGGTCACGCTCCGTAAGGGCGACGGGCGAATCGACGTGTCGATCGACGGGAAGCCGTTCACGACCTACTACTACGCCGCCAGCCAGGCCAAGCCGTACTTCTATCCCCTGCGGGCCGCCGACGGCCTGGTGGTAACCCGGCATTTCCCGATGGACCCGGCGTTCGCCGGCGAGGAAAAGGACCGCGACCACCCGCACCAGCGCTCCTGCTGGTTTACCTTCGGCGACGTCGACGGGGTGGACTACTGGGGCGAAACCTCCAAGATGCAGGGAAAGATCGTCCAGCGCAGCCTGGACAAGGTACAGGGCGGGGCGCCAAGGGAGTGATCGCCTCGACAATGGACTGGATCGACAACACCGGCCGGAAGGTGCTCGTGCAGAAACAACAGGTGACCCTGCACGGCGATGCGTCGCGGCGGTATCTGGACTTCACGGTGACGCTGACGCCCGTCGATCGGGAGGTGACCTTCCGCGACACCAAGGAAGGCATGTTCGGCGTGCGGCTCGCCACCCCGCTAAAGGAAGACATCGGCGGGTTGATCTCCAACTCGACCGGGGCGACCCGGGAGAAGAACTGCTGGGGCAAGAAGGCCGAATGGGTGGATTACTCCGGCGCCCTGACCGGCACCAAGGTCGGGGTCACGATAATGGACCATCCGAAAAACCTGCGCCACCCCACGACCTGGCACGTGCGCGCCTACGGGCTGTTTGCCGCGAATCCTTTTGGCCTGAAAGATTTTACCGGAGACAAGTCCCAGGACGGCAGCTACCGGCTGGCCCCCGGCAAGGAGCTCACCTTTCGTTACCGGATCCTGATTCACCCCGGCGACGCGGCCCAGGCGGGTCTCGCGAAGGAATATGCGGAGTATGTTCGCGAGGTGAAATAGCATGCAGGTCCCGCTGACCCCGCTCCGTTTCAAGCGACGGGCGCTGGCACTGCACGGCGGCCGGCTCGGGGTTGTCTGCGGCGCCTTCCGCTATTCGTACCGCGAGTTCTTCGACCGGTGCGACCGGCTCTCCAGGGCGCTCGAGGGTCTCGGCGTGCGCCGGGGGGACCGGGTCGCGTTCCTGGCCTACAACTGTCACAGGCTGCTCGAGGCCTACTACGGCGTGGTCCAGATGGGCGCGATCCTGGTGCCGCTCAACGTCCGGCTCACGGGCGCCGACTTCGTGGCCATACTGGGCGACGCCGGGGCCCGGGTGCTTTTTTTTGACAGCGACTTCACCGACACCGTCGGGGGCATCCGGGCGGACCTGACCTCGATCGAGCAGCTGATCCCCCTGGACCTCCCCACGAGCGCAGGGTGGGATTCGAAGAAATCCTACGACGACCTCCTCGTGGATGCCGGGCCGGGGGCCTTTGATGCGGCCGAGCCCGCGGAAGAGGACGTCGCCGAGATCTTTTACACCAGCGGCACGACGGGCAGCCCCAAGGGTGTAATGCTGACCCACCGGAATCTCTACCTGCACGCGCTGACGACCATCATCGGTCTCGGCCTCCAGGACACCGACGTTCAGCTGCACACGATCCCGCTGTTCCACGTCAACGGTTGGGGCTCCCCGCAGAGCCTGACGTGCGTCGGCGGGACGCACGTGATGCTGCGGCGGTTCGACCCGGCCGAAGTCCTACGCCTCCTCGAGTCCGAGGGGGTGACCCGGATGTCGCTCGTGCCCAGCATGGCGGGTGCCCTGCTGAGTCATCCGGATCTGGTGCGGCGCAAACACCCGCGGCTGCGCATGGTGAACCTGGGGGGCGCCGCGGCCTCAACCACCTTGGTCCGTCGCATGGAGGAGGCGTTCGGGTGCCCCTGTTTCTCCGGGTACGGCCTCACCGAGACTTCGCCCATCCTGACCCTCTCGTCGATCAGGGGCGTGCTCGCGGGGGCGTCCGCGGAAGAGAGGGTGCGCCGCGAGGCCATGACGGGCTGGGCGCAGATCGGTGTGGAGGTCCGGGTGGTCGACGCGGAGGGCCGCGACGTGCCCCCGGACGGCAAGCAGGTCGGCGAGATCGCCGTGCGCGGCGACGGCGTCATGAAAGGGTACTGGCGCCAGCCGGAGGAAACTGCGCGCGTGCTCCGCGACGGCTGGTTCTACACCGGGGACCTGGCGACCATCGATGCGGAAGGGTACGTCCTGATCGTGGACCGCAAGAAGGACATCATCATCAGCGGCGGCGAAAACATCTCGTCGCTGGAGATCGAGAAATGCCTGTACGGGCACCCGGCGGTGTTCGAGTGCGCAGTCCTGGCCGTGCCGGACGAAAAATGGGGCGAGGTTCCGAAGGCTCTCGTCGTCCGCGCCCCGGGAGAAGCCGCCACCGCCGAGCAGCTGCTCGAACACTGCCGCCGCAACCTGGCCCCCTTCAAGTGCCCCCACTCGGTCGAATTCGTCGAGAGCCTCCCCAAGGGAGGCACCGGCAAGATCCTCAAGAGGGCCCTGCGCGAAAAATACTGGGCCGGCCAAACCGGACGCGTGCGCGGCTGAGGCGCTCCCACCGCTCGCGTTCAGCATTTACTAAGGCAAAATACCCTATAAGCCTTAATAAGTTAGTCAATACTGCACAATTCCCTTGACAGTGAGGCGCATGCCCCCTACATTGTCGCGATGAAAATGATCCACGCGATTATCCGCCCGCACCGGCTGCAGGACGTGAAGGAGGCGCTGGCGGACGCAGGTGTCGTCGGCATGACGGTCACCGACGTCCGCGGCGCCGGCCGGCAGAAAGGCCAGGTCGAGCGCTACCGCGGTTCCGAGTACAGCATCGACCTGCTCGCCAAGGTCAAGGTCGAAGTAGCCGTGCTCGACGACCAGTGCGAGGAGGTCATCCAGGCCATCCGGAAGTCCGCCTACACGGGTGAAATCGGCGACGGCAAGATTTTCATCATGCCGCTCGAGGACTCCGTGCGGGTGCGCACGGGCGAGCGCGGCGAGGATTCCCTCTAGCATTTCCCCAGGATACGAACCAAGGAGGAGGAGCGGATGGGACTCAGGGCTCGCACAAGAACAACTTCACATTTTGCTGACGGCTCCCGAGCCGCGCGAACCCTTAGCCCGAGCGACGTCGTCAAGCTGGACAAGAACCTTTACGACCTGCCGCCCGAGGCGAAGGCGCGGGTGAAATCGACCCCGTCGTCGCTGCCCGAAGCACTCGAGGCCCTGCAGAACGACCACGAGTTTCTTCTCAAAGAAGACGTGTTCACGCAGGACGTGATAGACACCTCGGTCCACTGCAAGACCGCACACGAGGTCAACCCCGTCCGGCTGCGCCCCCATCCGTACGAGTACTTCCTGTACTACGATATCTAAACCGCACTCGGAAGGGTGGCGCGGCCGGCCGCGCCCCACCCCCAGGGCCGCATCGATGCAAAACGAAGTCGGGCGCCTCCGGCGCAAATTCCGCGAGGGACGAGAGGGGCTCTTCACGCTCGCCGCCCGCCTGGCGCCCTGCCGGGAGTTGCTGGACCGCCACACGGCGCTCGTCGACGGCATCGTGCGCGAAATCTACGACGCCTCCTGCGCCTTCGCCGACGCCAGGACGGGCAGGACCGGGCGCTCCGGGCTGGCCATCGTCGCGACCGGCGGTTACGGCCGGTGCGAACTGAACCCTTACTCGGATATCGATATCGCCTTCGTCCCCTCGGAAGAGGAGGATCCGTGGGTCGAGGCCGCCGTCCACATGGCCTTTCGCCTGCTCATGGACGTCTTCCTGTCGTTCCGGGAGGTGCACGTCGGCTACGCCTACCGGCCGGTCGGCGAGGGCTCGACGTGGGATCTGCCGACGAGGACCGCGCTGCTGGACGCGCGCTTCCTCTGCGGCGAGCCGCTCCTTGCCCAGGCGCTGAAGTGCCAGGTCCGGGAGGTGCTATCGTCGCTCGACCTCCTGTTGGAGACGCGTTCCCTGGGGGAGCGGTCGCGCGCGCACACGGTGCCCCCGACCTATTCGGTCGAGCCGAACCTGAAGGAGGGGAGGGGATCTCTGCGGGACCTGCATCGCGGCCGCTGGCTCTTCATGCTCCTTCTCGGTGTCGACCAAGACCAGCTCCCCGCGGCGCTCGAGCGGCACGAGATCCTGACCGGAGATGAGTTCGCGGCGGTGGAGGAGGCGGCGGCGTGGTTTTGGCGCGCGCGCAACTGGGTCCACCTCGTGGCGGGGAAGCGCTCCGACCTGATCATGAACAACCTGCAGGACCGCATCGCCCGCGAGCTGGGCGCCGCCTCCGCCCAGGCCTGGCTTGCCCAGCACTACGCGCGGGCCGAGACGCTGGCGCATTTCCGCGACGCCGCCGTGCGTAGCACCCTGCGCGGCCCGTTGCCGCTGGGGGGCCTCCAGCTGGAAAACGGCGCGTTTCACCTGCACGGCGCGGGAGGCACACGGGACTACGCTTCCGCCGTGCGCCTCTTCCACCTGGCGCAACGCCACCGGATCCCAGTCGCCCTGGACGACGCGGCCGAGCTGGCGCACCGGCGGCTGGACTCGGGCCGGGCCGCGCCCGCCGCGGGCGAAGAGTGCTGGGCCTTTCTCGACGTGCTGCGCGAGGAGCGCGGCGTAGCCGCAACCCTGCGCACTCTCGCCAGCTTCGACCTGCTCGATCGTTTTGTCGACGGGTACTCGAACCTCATGCGCTACGTGCCGCCGGATCCGGCGCACCGCTACACGGTAGGCGAGCATTCCTTCAGGATCGTGGAGGAACTGGAGTCGCTCCGCAGCGGCTCGGCGACCGATGCGACCTCCCAGCGCTTCGCCGACCTCGTGGCGCAGTGTTCCCACTTCGACGTCCTGTGCCTGGCGGCGCTGCTGCACGATTCCGGCAAGATGCTGCAGGCCGCGGATCACAGCGAAGCCGGCCTGGCGCTGACACGCGCGGTCGCGAGGCGGCTGGGACTCGCGCCGGAAAAGTCCGATCTGCTGGAGCTTCTGGTGCGTCACCACCTTCTGCTGGTGCGCACGGGACGACTGGAGGACCTCAAGTCCCCCGGCGTCATCCAGGCGGTCGCGGAGAAGTTCCCCAATGTCGACGCCTTGCGACACCTCTACGTGTTCACGTATGCCGACACGAAGTCGGTGGGCGAGAAGAACTGGACGTCGATGGATTACCGGGACCTGGAAGACCTCTACCGCAAGGTGCAGGACGTTCTGGGCGGCCGCGCGGTCGAGAAGGGGGGCGAGGCGGCGCTCGAGGACCGGCGCGGCCAGGTGCGCCGGAAGCTCGCGGCCTCCGGCAAGGACGCCGACGAGCAAGCCGTGCGGCGGCACTGCGACGCGATGCCGGCCAGCTACATCCTGAACACCCCGCTGGACGAGATAGCGCTGCACCTGCAGCTGCTGACCCGGCTCGAGTCCGAGCGCGCCGTCCTGGACATTTACAACCGGCCGGGGGACGATTACTCCGAACTGACGATCTGCACCCACGACGATCCCCGGCCCGGAATGCTCGCCAAGATCACGGGGGTCCTCTACGGGTGCGACGTCGACATACACAAGGCCCAGGTCTTCACGATGGAGCGCGACCACCCCGTGGTGCTCGACACCCTCTGGATCCGCTCCAACGGACGGCAGGTCTCGGAATCGCGCGCCGCCCGCATCCGCTCGGCCCTGAAGGACGTGCTGACCCAAGTTCGGTCGCTGGAGCAATTCCTGTCCGGCGCCGGGAAACGGCCACCGGAAGGCATCCCCCTCGACAGCGTGCAGTTGCACAACGAACATTCCGAGGAGCACACCGTCGTGCACGTCGTCGCCCGGGACCTGCAGGGCCTGCTGTACCTGATGACGCGTGCGCTGTCACGCTGCGGCCTGCACATACACTCCGCGAAGGTCGCGACGTGGAACGCGCGGGCGGAGAACAACTTCTACGTTACCACCCTCGCGGGCGGCCAGATTCCCCAGCGAGACCTGCCGGAGTGGGAGAAAACGCTCACGCGCGCTTTTCTCGGATCGTGAGGTCGTGGCGCAAGCTGTTCGACCGATACTTCTCGTCCTGACGGCGGGGTGCAGTCGCTTTGCCGATCAGGGTTTGTCCGGCTTTTCCTGCGAGTCCAGGAGGAGCTCGAACGGTCCGACATCCCGCCCGGTGCCCCTGTTGGTCAACCCGGGGATAGTCAGCTTGGCGCCGACAAAGAAATCCTGAGTCGGGGTCGGCGTGAAGAAAAAAATCAAGCCCTGGACCGTCCCGCCAGGTTCGACCTGGCCGCTGTGCAATTCCCTCGCCGGTCAGGGTGTCCAGCAGCGAGGTTTGTCCCCCTTTCCCGTCGCCCTTCCCGCGACTTCGGCTTGGGCGTCCTGCTGAACCCATTCCCGCCGGTGACGTCCTCGACCACGATGGCCGCAGGGGTCGTGTACAGGCTCTGCCCGGAACGGGTGGACAACATCACTTTCCGGGTGCTGATCGAGATGTAGTCGGATGTGTCGTTGCGAATGGCGACGAAAACGGGGAAGTAGCCGCGTTTGAGGAGATCCCGCAGTCAAACGCCGAGGCGGATTTTTCGGCGCGTCCGTAAGGTTCGGCCGCTACCGTCACGCCCCCAACCGTCGCCCGCGCGGCGTAGGATTCCACCGGCGGGGCCTGGCCGCCCACGATGCCCCCTGCCCCCCAAGGTCAGAAGCAGCAAGGACTGTTTCGACATGGTTTTATAATAGCACAGGTAGGCGCAACCCGCACAGTCCCAGCGGGTAAAGCAGTGGTGAAGACCAGCGTGACGCGCTGGTTGACAATCATTCGCTCACATTCTATATAGATAGGGCACTAAATGTGAATGGCAGGGCGCGTAGGCCGACTGCGGATAGTTTTGAGGAAAGCGAAATCGGAGGAGGAACAGACCAGATGAGCAAGATTATCGGTATCGACCTCGGCACCACCAACTCGGTGGTCGCGGTCATGGAGGGCGGGGAGCCCAAGGTAATGACGAATCCGGAGGGGAGCAGGCTCACCCCGTCCGTGGTGGCGGTCGGCAAGAACAGCGAGCGCTTTGTCGGGCAGGTGGCCAAGACGGCAGGCGGTGACGAATCCCGAAAACACGATCTTTTCGATCAAGCGTTTCATGGGCCGGAAACTGAGCGAGGTCAGCGAGAAGAGGTCAAGCTGGTTCCCTACAAGGTGATTGCCGGGCCGAACAGGGACGCGCATGTGAAGATGGGCGACCGCGCATATGCACCGCCGGAGATCTCGGCCATGATCCTGCAGAAGATGCGATCGGCCGCGGAGGAGTACCTGGGGGAAAAGGTCGAGAAGGCCGTGGTGACGGTGCCGGCGTACTTCAACGACAGCCAGCGCCAGGCCACCAAGGACGCCGGCAAGATCGCCGGTCTCGACGTCGTCCGCATCGTCAACGAGCCGACTGCGGCCGCACTGGCGTACGGGCTGGACAAGAAGAAGGACGAGACCATCGCGGTCTACGACTTCGGCGGCGGCACGTTCGACATTTCGATCCTGGAGGTGGGTGAGGGTGTGGTCGAGGTCAAGTCCACCAACGGCGACACGCACCTGGGCGGCGACAACATCGACCAGCGGCTGATGGACTGGATCATCACGGAGTTCAAGAAGGACCAGGGCATCGACCTGTCGAAGGACAAGATGGCGCTGCAGCGGCTGCGCGAGGCGGCGGAGAAGGCCAAGATGGAGCTGTCCACGGTCATGGAGACCGAGATCAACCTCCCGTTCGTCACCGCCGATGCCAGCGGGCCGAAGCACCTGAACCAGCGACTCACGCGCGCGAAGTTCGAGCAGATGGTTGAAGACATCCTGCAGCGTTCGGTGGCCCCGTGCAAGCAGGCCCTCCAGGACGCGGGCATACAGGCGAAGGACGTCGACGAGGTCGTGCTGGTGGGCGGGTCGACGCGCATCCCGCGCGTGCAGCAGATCGTGCGCGAGTTTTTCGGCAAGGAGCCTCACAAGGGCGTCAATCCTGACGAGGTGGTGGCGGTCGGAGCGGCGGTGCAGGCGGGCGTGCTGTCCGGGGACGTCAAGGACCTGCTGCTGCTCGACGTGACGCCTCTGTCGCTCGGGATCGAAACGCTGGGCGGGGTCTTCACGAAGCTGATCGAACGCAACACGACCATCCCGACGCGCAAGTCGGAAGTCTTCTCGACGGCCGCCGACAACCAGACTTCGGTCGAGATCCACGTGCTGCAGGGCGAGCGCGCGATGGCGCGGGACAACCGCACGCTGGGCAAGTTCCACCTGGTCGGCATCCCGTCGGCGCCCCGAGGCATCCCCCAGATCGAGGTCGCGTTTGACATCGATGCCAACGGGATCGTGAACGTCTCGGCGAAGGATCTCGGCACCAACAAGGAGCAGAAGATCACGATCACGGCGTCGAGCGGTCTCAACAAGGATGAGATCGATCGCATGACCACGGACGCCCAGTCGCATGCGGACGAGGATCAGAAGAACCGTGAAAAGGTCGAGGCGCGCAACAAGCTCGACAGCCTCGCCTACAACACGGAGAAGATCCTGAAGGAGAACCGCGACAAGATCAGCGAGTCGGAGGCCGACGAACCTCGATTCGGCCCTGGCGAGTGCAAAACGTGCCCTGGAAAACAGCTCGGCGGAGGCCGGCGAGTTGAACTCGGCTTTCGAAGAACTGACGCGGGCCTCACACCGGCTCGCTGAGGTCATGTATCAGAAGACGGCCGCACAGACGCCTCCTCCGGGCTCGGGGCCTGCCGGCGGCGGCGCGACAGGCGGGACGCCCGGCCAGGAACCGGGTGGCGCCGGCAAGAAGGAGGACGAGGTCATCGACGCCGAGTACGTCGACATGGACGACAACAAGTAAGGCCGCAGGCGGACCCGGTCTCCCGGGTCCGCCCGTTGCGCGGTAATTCCAGGCGCCCGGGGGGCGCGGCAGCGGGAGCGCTGGCATGGCGAATCCAAGACAACGGAGCGGCACCCCGCGGGAGTGGGAGAGCCTGTACTCGCTCATGATCCGCGACGAGTCTCCGGTCCAGGGCGCGTCGCTCGTGCCGCCGGTGGACATCTACGAGACGGGGGACTCGTTCACGTTGACGGCCGAACTCCCGGGCGTCGAAAGAAAAGACATCCGCATAGAGGTATCCGGGGCCGAACTGACCATCCGCGGCGAACGCCTGCTCGATCCCGTTTGCCGCGAGGAGAGCTACTACTGCCTAGAGGGGATGCGCGGGAGGTTCTGCCGAAAATTCCACTTGCCCGTAGACGTCGATGGCGAGGGGATCACGGCAGATCTCAAGGCGGGCGTCCTCACGGTCATCCTGCCGAAGGCCTCGCTTCATGCGAGGCGCATACCCGTCGTGTCGGATCGTTCATAGTCTGAAACCATGGCCAAGGAAGACTACTATTCGATTCTGGGTGTTTCACGCTCCGCCAAACCGGCCGAAATCAAAAAGGCCTACCGGCGGCTGGCACGCAAGAACCACCCGGACGTAAACCCGGGGGACAAGTCTGCCGAGGAACGCTTCAAGAAGATCCAGGAAGCCTACGACGTGCTGAGCGAGCCGAAGAAGCGCGCGATGTACGATCAATACGGCTTCTATTCGGAAAACTTCAAAGAGCCCCCGCCGGGAGAAGCGGGGTTCGGCCGTTCCGCCGGGGGGCCTCGCGGGGGATTCGATTTCTCGGGCATGGATTTCGGCGCGGAGCAGGGGGGTGGCAGTTTCCGGGACGTATTCGCCGATCTTTTCGGCGGCGGAGGGACGGAGCGGGGCCGCGCAGCGGGACCCCACAAGGGAAACGATCTCGAGCACTACCTCAACATCTCGTTTTTCGAGGCGATCCGCGGTCTGTCGACTCGCCTGACGATAAACCGTCCGGAGGCTTGCAGCGCGTGCCAGGGGAGCGGCATGGAGCGCGGCAAAGCCCAGCAGGTGTGCCCGACCTGCAACGGTACCGGCCAGGAGGGACGATCGCACGGCATCATGCGTTTTTCCGGACCCTGCAGGACTTGCGGCGGCACCGGCCGGGTCGGCAGCCGGTGCCCGGTCTGCGGTGGTTCCGGGACGGTCCCGGTGCACGAGACCCTAACGGTCCGTATCCCACCCGGGGTCAACAACGGTTTCCGAATGCGCGTCCCGCGCAAGGGTGGCGCCGGTAAGGCCGGGGGCGCTCCCGGTGATCTCTACCTGATTATCAGCGTGCGCCCGCACGAGTTCTTCCGTCGCGAGGGGAACGACATCCTGTGTACCGTTCCGATCACGGTTACCGAAGCCGCCCTCGGAACCAAGATCGAGGTGCCGACACTCGACGGCAAGACCCTGCTGCGCATCCCCCCCGGCACCCAGAGCGGCCAGAAATTCCGCCTGAGGGGCAAGGGCGCCCCGTCGCTGCGGGGCGACAATCATGGCAACCAGATCCTAGAAGTGCGCGTTCTCGTCCCCAAGGTGGCAGACGAACGCTCGAAGGAGATACTGCGGGAGTTGGCCCGCCTGAACCCAGAGGACCCAAGGGCCGGCCTCGGCCCGTTTTAACGGAGCAGGTGAAACGTGAGTCCACGGAAAAAGGCCGGGTACATGATCAGCGCAGTCGCAGAGATTTATCACATCCACCCGCAGACTCTCCGCCTGTACGAGCGGCTCGGTCTGCTCAAACCCTCGCGCAGCGACGGCAACACGCGCCTGTACACCGAAGCCGACCTCGAACGCCTGGAGGTCATCCTCGCGCTTACGCGCGACCTTGGCGTGAACCTCGCGGGAGTCGAAGTCATCTTGACCATGCGGGAAAAGATGGAGAGAATGCAGCGGCAGGTGCAGGAAATGCTGGAGTACGTGCGCGAGCACATGTCGCCGACAACGGGTTCAACCGACGCTCTCGTGAGGGTGTCCGCGGCCAAGATCGTCCGCAGCCGCCGCTAGCGCGCATGCCTTCTCTTCTCGTTTTTCTGTGGGGGCTTTTCGCAACGGCAGGGCCCGCTCCTCGCGAGACGCTTTCCTACTCTCAGACATACCGCATTTTCGTGAAGGGCGAGGCCGTCGGCACGGAGTCCGTCTCCGAGACGTCCGATGCGCAGGGAAACCTGGTTTCGTCCGGCCGGCACGAAGTCTTCGTTGCGGACGGGCTCGAGAAGAAGCGGATGGCGTTCACGACGCGACTGGTGCTTGGGGCCAAAGACCTCGCGCCAGTGAGTTACTCGTGCGTGTACACGTCGGGGGAGGCCAGGGACTCCTACACCGTCACCGTCCGAAACGGCCGGCTGGAACGAGTGCTCACGCGCGGGGGACACACGAGCTCCGTGAAGGTCCCCCGGCCACCGGACCTTGTCGTGATCGATTTCAGCGTCTACCACCATTACGACTACCTGATCCGCAGATACGATTCCAGGAAGGGCGGGCGCCAGGAGTTCCGCAACTTCATCCCGGTGATCGGCGCCGAGGTTCCCCTGGCGCTCACGCGCCTGGAGGATTCGCAGCTCGAGGCGGCGGGCGTTTCCATTCCAGTGCGCAACTTTCGCGTCGAGTTCGTCGGAATTCTGACCGGGACGCTGTCGACTGACCGCGCGGGCCGGTTGGTGCGGCTCCTGGTGCCGCAGCAGGACCTGCAGGTCCTGCGGGAGGATCTGGTGCCGGAGACGCCGGGCGGCGGTTCGGTTCAAGGGAGCGAGGGCTCCTCGGGCAGCGGCACCGCGGCGGCTGCCTGTGCCGCGCGCAGCCGCGACCGGATCAGCCGGTAGACGCGCTCCAGCACGTAGGTCCGCATCCGGGAATCACGAGGGAACATCGACCGCACCGCTTGATTGACCCCGACCAGCGAAGCCTCAAGTTCGGGGAACAGCCTCTCGGTAAGTGTGGGATCGTAGGGAAGCTTGACGCTGCGACAGCCGATCTCCGAAAACAGTTTAAGGTATCGGGCAGTGGGCATGTCGGGGCAGTGGATGCGCTTGTAGGACGCCTGCACCTCGTAGCCGAGCAACGTGTGGATGACGCGGGCGCTGCTTTTGCGCCCCAGCAGGTGGATGGTCCTGGTCTTCACCGGCAGCACTTCGGTGCGGTAAATGCCGACGAGCCCGCGCCCGGGCTCGGCCTCTTCTATGGCATCGAGTATCTTGCGGAGCGGAACTCGGGCGCGGGGCGAACCAGCCGGGGCGGGTGCGGCTTCCTGGAGTTCCCTGCGGCTCGCGGCCCCCCGCTGTCTTGGCATCGACGTGTTACTCGACCTGTTGGCGCCTGTGCGCTGATTGAGAAGCCGTTGCGCTTGCCGGCGCACCAGCTCGGAGATGCCGCGGTCCCGCGCGACTGCCTGCAGGTCGCGCGTCTGCAACCGCGTGACAAGCCCCTGCGAGACCATAGGAGGGGTTTTGGGGTTCCTGACCAGGTTGAGCGCTACCGGATAGCTGCGCGCCCACTCGCGGCTGCCGCCTATGGATCGTAGAATATCGTCGGACACGTTGCGCATCGCCGCGAATCCCTCGACTTCACTTTCGGTCAGCTTCGGGCTGTGCAGGACGGCATGCGAAATCAGGCGGTTGGTGTCGCGGATCAGGACGTTCCTGGCCTCGCGGGGCCGGTCATGGCCACCTTGATCTTCTCCCGCACCGTCATTCTTGAGACGCGGTCGAGGAGCGCTCCCTCCCTGGCCTGGGGGTCGGTGGGCAGCCCTTCGAGCCACAGATCGTCGGGCGGGAGCTCCGCTTCGAGTTCCGGGGCTTCCGTGTGGCCGACGGAGGCTTGCCCCTCGGTGGTTACCGAATAGTCGAGCTTCTTGTCGCTGAAGAACTCCTGCTCGATTTCGTGGACCAGCCGCAGCACTTCGGGCGTGGAGGCGGGATTCTCTGGCGTTGCGCAGAATCCCGGGGAATTGGAGGAGCCGTACACGGTTGAAGAGGATCGCCTCGATCAGCGGACCGGGCACACGCGTGGCCATGTCCTCGACCACCGGGCCGGAAGTCGAGGGATTGAGGATCACGGCTTCGGCCAGCGCAGACCTCTGCGCTGCGCGAGAAATACTCGAGAACCGGGACCGGGCAGGCGCGCGACTTGAGCTGCTCCAGGATCTCTTCTTCGGGCCATGCCTCGAGGGTGCGGCCGGCCTGAAGCGCGACCTCTTCGTCGGCGTCCCGTGCCAGGAGTGCCAGAAGGTGGACCAGTTCCTGGGGAGGCAGCGGAGCCGTTCCGCGGGCCACTGCCAGCCGGATGTTCTTCGCCGGGCTTGTGCGAGGAAGGTCTCGAAAAATGAGCTCGGGGTCATGGGCTTTGTGCGGACGGCTGCAGCAGGTCGGCGAGGTTTTGCTCGGTTATGAGCACTTTCACGACGTCGCCCGGCTTTCCGAGCGCTTTGGCCGGCTTCCCGTTGATGGTCAGGCGGACTCCGCCCGCGTTGCCAAGGACGACGAGGATGCTCTCGTCGGCGGAGAAGTCCCTTGTGTCACCGGGATTGAGCTGCTGGGCAAGAACCTTCCGGTTGTCGGCGGTCACGGAGGTCCAGCACGTCTGAAGCACCTCGAACCGGATCCGGAGCTTCGCCGTCGCCGTGTCGGCGGTCCCGGCGGCCGCGGGGGCGCCTGCAGCCACCGATGGACCGGGTGCCTGCGTCGCCGGTCCTCCTGTCTCGACTGGAGCCTCGCTCGCCGGGGCCGGCACGGGGGCCGGGACCGCTGGCGGAGCATCCTGGCGCGGCGCCGGCGGGACCGGGGCCGGCGGTGCTTCCACCCGTGCGGCAGGCGGTCGTGAGAAATAGGGCGAGAAGACTTCGGAGATCCAGTGCCTGCTGAAAAAAATGCCTGCGGTGGATGCGGCGAGCATCAGGACCCATGCGAACAGCGGGTGAGATCCGCGCCTGGACGAATTTTGCGGGACAGGCACCTTGGCCCGGTAGGTCTTCTTCTCGAGCACAGGGGGCATCTCGGCGTCGTAACGCTGGAGGATTGGCTGGGGATCGAGGCCGAGATACTCGGAGTAGGCCCGCAGGAAGGCGCGGTTATACATGCCCCCAGGCAAGTCGCGATATCGGCTTTCCTCGATGTTCTGCAGATGCCGATAGCTGATGCGCGTCTCTTGGGCCACCTCGCTTAACGAGAGCTTGCGCCCTTCCCGAGCCAGCTTGAATATTGTGCCGAGGGACTCCATAGGAACGGGATCTACAAAATGGGCAGCGGACTACTGTTCAGTACTTCGCCTGCCGAAAAGCCACAGCACCTGAAAAGAAATGAGCCTGCTGGACTTTGCGGATGAATACACATTCTACTGCCTCCTGAAGGGAGTGTCAATCGACGATGGTACTCGATGCGGATCCGGGCTGGCGGTTTTGCCGCAGATTGACGCTTCCATGCCGATGTGTTAGGGTCTGGGGAGGGCGTGGACGCAGGCACACCGCCCACTCCAGGACACAGCGCCCTCGTCGATCTCCGCGTTCACTGTCCCTCCTGGCAAGCAAGAACCTGATTCTTACGGAGAATCATCTGTGATTGGCCCTTGGTCCGCGCCAAGGGGTCCGGGCGGTAAGACTGAAGCACATGATGCTCTTCTGGGTGATGCTGGAGCCCTGGTTGGCCAAGGTCGGAGCTTGGCTCCGGTATATTGCCGCCAACCTGGACGGCCCGGGCTTGCTCCTTGTGGCTTTGTTCGATTCCTCCTTTCTGTCGATACCGGAAGGGCAACGACGTCCTGATCGTCCTCCTGTCGTCCGGCAACACATGGAAGAACATGGCCTACTACGTGGGCATGACCACCGCCGGGTCCATCGCCGGCTGCCTGCTGTTGTACACGGTCGGCCGCAAGGGGGGCAGCCCGATCCTGCACAAGCGGTTCTCGGCGGACAACATCCAAAGAGCGGAGAGGCTGTTTGAGAAGTACGGCGTCCTGACGGTGGTACTACCGAGCATCCTGCCCCCGCCCTGTCCATTCAAGATATTCGTCCTCAGCGCCGGCGTCTTCCGTCTGAGGCTTGCGGAATTCGTAGCTGCTATAGCCATAGGGCGTACCGTGCGTTATTCGATGTGGGGAGTCCTTGCGCTGCTGTACGGCGATTCCGTCAAGGTCTACATGCAGCAGAATTTGCCCAAGATAGGCATTGCGCTATTTGGCATGCTCGCGCTGGCCCTTGCCGTTCTGCTGTGGAATTATTTCAGTCGCACGCGCCGCGCCTGACCGGCGCCCGATTTTTCGACATTCGCCGCAACAAAGAGTTCCAGGCCGGGGCGCAACCAGGGCTACCAGCCCCGTAACTCTTTGTTTTGGTGTATCTTTATAGCGCGCGCGGCTGTGGGGTGCTTATTGCGTCTGTGGCGGCGTGAACGGGGCCGGCGACTGGCCACTTGGCGAAATGATTGAAAATATTGAGGCTATTATCACTCGCCGCGTTGACATTGGTGAGGTGTTTGCTAGATTCACGGGCTGTTAATCACCTGAAGGGGCACTTCTTGGTGGAACGTTTCATTCGATTCCTGCGTAGCGCACTGCTCGGGGTGGCAGCGGCGGCGATATTGTCCGCGACGGGGTGCGGTATAAAGCGCACGGTCACCCTGCCGACCGCTCCAAAGATCGCTCAGGCCAAGACTGCCTCTCTGGGAGAACTGCTCTCGAACCTCGAGACTTATAGCAACCGGGTTTCATCGCTGGTTTCCAATGCGATGCGGGTTACGTTCACCTCCGGCAGGGTCGAATCCGGCAAGCTGCAGGAGTACCGCAGCGCTCCCGGGTACATCCTGCTCAAGCGCCCCGATTCTATCCGCCTGAACGTGCAAAACCCTCTGACGAAGACGAGCATCGTGGAACTCGTGTCGGTGGGAGACCGGTTCAGCGTCTGGTACCCGCGCGAAAACAAGTTCTACCTGGGGAAGAACAGCGCGAGGGAACTGGAGGTCGAGGGGGCTCCCAGTTTTTCCGCCCGGCCGAGCCACATTTTCGAAGCGGTCTTCCCGCAGAAGCTCGTCTTCAAAGAGCCGGGCTACCGTATCGCCATGGAAGAGGAGCGGGATGCGACGACCAAGTATTACGTGCTGACCGTGTTCCGTGACGCGGGGGATGCGGAAGCTCGAGCCGGTGCGAAAACTGTGGGTCGACCGTTCGGATCTCAGCGTGGCCCGCCAGTTCGTCTACGGCGAACACGGCGTTGTGGTCAGCATGATCCAGTACTCGAATCTCGTGCCCGCCGACGGCGTAGTCCTCCCGCTTTCGATACGGATCGAGCGGCCGATCGACGGATACATCCTGGACATGCAGTTTCAGTCCTGGCGAGTAAACATGGAGTTGCCGGACACCGCTTTCGTGATGAGCCCTCCCCAGGGCGCGCAGCAGGTGGTGCTCAAGGAGAAGGGAAGAGGCTGATCCGTCATGGAAAGTCTGATCACCGCAAACATCAAATCACGCCCCACGCGAACCTTGATCAGCATCGTCGCCGTGGGAGTCGGCGTGATCCTCATCCTCATCATCGGTGGCATCGCGACCGGCACGCTCAACGACTACGTGGGGCGGACTCTCGGGGTGGGCGCGGACTTCATCCTGCAGGCCCCCGGATCGTCGATCTTCTACGCGTTCAGCGGCGCCGGTCTGAATGCCGGCCTGGCGCAAAAACTTGCGGAGGTTCCGGGAGTGGGCGGGGTCGCGCCGGTGCTCGCGAAGTTCAGCTCGGCGGATTTCGGACTCGTTTTCGGGATAGACCTCGCCAGCTTCAACCAGTTTTCGGGCAGGTTGCGCATTGTCAAGGGGCGGGAGTCGCTGCAGGGATTCGAGGTCATCGTCGATGAGCTTTATGCCCGCACGCACAAGCTCGCGCCCGGCCAGACGATAGAAATCCTGCACAACAAATTCACCGTGAGCGGTATCTGCAGCTCCGGTGCGGTGGTCCGCGTTTTCGTGCCGCTTTCGACCCTGCAGGACCTGAACGGCACGCCGAACCGGGTCACGCTCATGTTCATCAAAGTGCAACCGGGGCAGAACGTGAACACGGTCTTCGACAGGCTGAAGGGGACCTATCCGGATCTGGCGCTGGTGCGCGCCGACGACCCGTCGCTCCTGATGGCCGACACCAGGATGCCAGGCTTTCAGGAGTTCCGCTTTACGGTCGTGCTCGTATCTATGTTGCTGAGCTTCATGGTGATCCTGCTGGCAATGTACACCACCATCTTCGAGAGGACGCGGGAGATCGGAATATTGAAGTCTCTCGGGGCTTCCCGAGGCTTTATCCTTGGCATGATTCTCAAAGAATCTGTTATGATATCTTGTTTGGGGGTGTTGTTCGGAATCGGTGCCAGCGCTATCATCCGGAAGATGATAATCACTGCGTTTCCAACGCTTCAGGTGGCCATGGCGTTCCCTGAGGTGTTGCGCGGTTGTGCTCTTGGGTTGCTGGGTGGGGCATTGGGATCGCTCTATCCGGCATATAAGGCGGCGCGGATGGATCCCGTCAAAGCGTTATCATATGAGTAGGGAAAACAGGAGTACCGCACCGGAAGCCGGCATGATCGAGACCGTGGGCTTGTCGATGGTCTATAGGTCCGGCCGGACCGAGGTTCCCGCCCTGAGGGACGTAAACCTCACGGTGAATCCGGGTGAGTTCGTGGCAATCATGGGGCCGTCCGGTTGCGGGAAGTCGACGCTGCTGCACCTGCTCGGCGGCCTGGCTCAGCCGAGCGCCGGGAAGATCCTCATCGACCAGGTCGACATCGCGGGACTCAGCGATGCCGAGCGCACAACGATCCGGCGCAAGAAGATCGGGTACGTCTTTCAGCGCTTCAACCTCCTCCCGACGATCTCGGCGCGGGCGAACATCGAGCTGGCCAAGCGAATCCACGGCAACGGTCATCTGAGTCCCAACGGTAGCGAGGAAATCATCGAGATGCTCGGCATCCGCGACAAGATGCCGTTTCGTCCCACGGAATTGTCCGGCGGCGAGCAGCAGCGCGTGGCGATCGCCCGCGCCGTCATCAACCACCCCTCGATCATCCTCGCGGACGAGCCCACCGGAAGCCTGGATTCCCATAACTCCCGCCTGGTGCTCAGGCTTCTGCAGGACCTGAACGAGAGGTACGGGCAGACGATCGTCATGATAACTCATGACTCCGACGCCGCATCCATGGCCAACCGGGTGGTCGAAATGAGAGACGGCCAGATCCTCAGCAAGACGCCGCACTTCTCGTACGAGCCCGAGTTCGAGGGACTGTTCTGACGGAGGGTGGTTCCATGGGAAAGCCGCATGGCGTCGTCCGGCCCATTCTGATCTGGTCCTACGAACGGGGCACGCTGCAATACGACATCATCTGCGGCCTCATTCTCGCCTTCATCTTCTTTACCCCGCGCAGCTGCTACCTCAAAAAGGCCAGCGCCGCCAACAGCGGGTCGACGCCGTCCATCAGCGCCGTGCACCAGGTACCGGGCGGACAACAGAAGCCCGGAAACTAATCCTCTGCTGGGGCATCTTCTGCTGTGACCATGAAATTCAACCGATCGCACGTCTTCGCCGTGGTGCTCGCGTCTCTCGCCCTCCTTGTCCCCGGGTATCCCCAGGCGGACGAGCTCAACGCTGTCCTCCGGCAGATGGAGTCCACCGGCAGGACATTCCGGACATTTTCGGCGCAGTTTGCACAAAAAAAGTATACGGCGGTGCTGAAGGAGTTCGACCCTCCCGAGTCGGGGGAGTTCCTCTACTCTCGGGCGAAGGACGGTTCCGCGCTGTTGCGCCAGGAGGTCCGCAATCCCGCGCCGCGCATCCTGACCATCAAAGGCGGCATCGCTACGGTGTTCCAGCCCAGAATCAACCAGGCCCAGGTCGTCAGCCTGGGTAAGAACAAGGATAAGGCCGAGTACTTGGCCCTTGGGTTGGGGCAGTCCCCGGCGAAGCTCCAGCAGACGTTCGACATCACCTACTCAGGGACCGAGCCGGTGGGGGGGCAGCCGTGCTGGGTAATCAACCTCAAACCGAAGAGTGCTGCGGCCGCGGCCTACTTCTCGTCGATCACTCTCTGGATCAAGAAAGCCAGTGGCGTCCCGATCCAGCAAAAACTCCAGGAACCGAACGGAGATTATCTCCTGGTGACGTTCTCCGGCGAGAAGCTGAACCGGACCGTTGCTGATGCGAAGTTCGAGCAGAAGCTGCCGTCCGGGGTAGACGTGCAGCGGATTCAGTGAGACGTTCCCGCGTTGGGCTCGAGCGGGACCCGGATTCGGGGCTCGCCCGTCTGTGCTTGGGATTCCACCTGGTGGCCGCTCCTGTCGGGTTTCGGCAGCTCCTTCCAGGTGTAGTAAATCCGGTTGATCACGGTCCAGTTGCCGAGGACGGCCAGCACCCAGAGCACGGCCTCCATGCGGTTTGACAGGGCGCCGATGATCAGGAGCACGATGCGTTCGGGGCGCTCCATAAAGCCGACTTTGCACGTGCTGATCAGGCATTCAGCCCGGGCGCGCGCATAGCTGGTCATGATGGCGCCCATGAAAACCACCCCTACCAGCACGACGTAGCCAAGCATCTGCTGGCGCGCGTACCACACCATCAACCCCTGCAGCAGGATGATATCCGAATAGCGGTCGATCACCGAATCATAGAAGGCGCCGAAACGGGTTGCGGAGCGGGTTACACGGGCTACTTCGCCATCCAGCATGTCGAACAAGCCCGCAAGGATAACGATCAGCCCAGCGCGGAAAAAATTGCCGTGTCCGAAATTCCAGGCCGCCCATAGACTGATCAGTACGCCGGTGAACGTGAGTATGTTTGGGTTGACCCGAAAGCAGGTCAGGCCCTTCACGATCAGATCCAGAACAAACTTCCCCCCGCGGCCTATGGATTGGCTGATCATGGTGCTAGGCTAGACAGATAGAAATATCTTGTCAAGGTCAAAACAGCCTAAACCGGATCGTGAGATACTTCTTCGGGTCTTGGCGTAAGTCATAGATAAATTTAGTGATCTCTGCAGTCGACTCGTTCAGGTTGTTGTACAGTCCGGGATCCTTGAGCAGTTTGCCGAGCGTACCCTGACCCTTGTCGATTTCGTTGGCGAGCGCGACGATCCGGTCGACCGCCTGCCTGCTGGATTCATACAGGGCCGGGTCACGCGAAAGTTTTCCAAGGGTACCCTCGCCGCCTTCCATCCGGTTCATTATGACTTCGGCGTTGCGCAATGTGGCGTTGGCGTGGTCGTACAGTTCGGGATCCTTTATCAGCTTTCCGAGCGTGCCGGACCCGTTTTGGATCTCCTCGGCGAGGCTGTTGAATCTCTGGAGCGAGTCGGAAAGACGGTTGTAGAGTTCGGGATCCGACACCAGCTTGCCGAAGGTCCCCTCGCCGGCGCGGACTTCCTCCACGAGCGCGGTGGTGCGGGCAAAGGTCTGGTTGGCCTGCCGGAGCGTCGTCTGCAGGAGTTCGAGGGTGTCGGTCAGCCCCGTCCCGACCCGGTCGGGGTTGATTCTCTGGGCGATATTCTTGAATTGCTCCGAGAGAACGCCGAAATTGGCGATGACGTCGTTGGCTCCCGTCATGATTTCCCTGAATCCCGTCGTGCGCACCCCCTCGATGACATAAAACTCTCCGCGTCTGGGTGGAGGCTCGTTGTAGATGCCGGGGGAAATATTGATGAACGAGTCGCCTATGAGACCGCGAGACTCGATACTGACCTCCGAATCACGACTGATGCGGTTGATGTATTGGGTGCGGATTTCCATCTGCACCTCCACGAAGCGCAGCTCGGCCTTGAGCGAACGGAGCCTGTCCTCAAGGTCGTCGATGGCCTGGCGCGCATTGGGGACCTTGGGGTCGAGCGCCTGCAGCTGTTTCTTCGTGAGGTTGATCTGCCGGAACACCGGGTCGTTACCCGCGTACACCTCGGGGGGGACGATCGTCACCTTCCTGACTTTGCCGATCTCCATGCCCGCGAGCCAGACGGGCGCCCCCGGCTTGAGGCCGCCGACATCGGGGAGATAGGTGATGGCCTTCACACTCCGGGAAAACCAGTCGATGCCCCAGCTTTGTTGCAGAATGAGGGCCGCCATGAGCAGCAGAGCGACGGTAACCAGTATCCCCACCTTCATCTCCGCCAGACTTACTTGCTTGTTGGCCGGCATTTTGTCCTCCGCTCGGTCACGGTCTGCGCAGGCGCCCGGAGAGGACCGGGGTTGCTGCGACCGATCACAATCACGAAACGAATTCCTCGATGTAAGGCTCGCGGGAATTCATGAGATCCTGGTAGCTGCCGGAAAAACGGATCTCGCCCTCCTGCAGCATGATGAAATGGACATTGAGCAGGCAAAGGCTGTCACCGCCGCGTTTCAGGCGGAGGCGTCCCGTTTCGTCGGGGGCGGCGTATTCGGTGGCGAGGATCCCCGCGGCATGCAGGTCGTGGGTCACAAACACGGTGGTGACTCCCTCGATGTCGCGCAGCTTGATGATCAGATCGATGATGGTCCGCTTGGTGATGGGATCCAGCCCGGCCGTAGGTTCGTCGTACAGCACGACCTTCGGGGTGCCGACGAGGGCGCGGGCGATCCCGACGCGTCGCTTCATGCCCCCGGACAACTCGGCCGGCATCTTGTCTATGGCGTCTTCCAGGCCCACAAAGCCGAGCAACCGCTGGACCGCCTGTTGGATTTCCTCCTCGCCGAGGCGGTTTTCCTCGTAGAGCCGGTAACCGACGTTTTCCCGCACCGAGAGGGAGTCGAACAACGCCCCCTCCTGAAACACCATCCCGATGCCGCGCCGAACCTGGACGAGCTCCCGCTCGCTCAGCTGTGTGATGTCCTGATCGTCGACCAGAATCTGGCCGGAATCCGGCCGTATGAGGCCCAGGATAAGCTTCAGGATCGTCGATTTTCCGGAGCCGCTGGCGCCGATTATCACCTTGGTCTCGCCCCGCGAGATTGTCAGGCTGATGTTGTTCAGGACGATCTCGTCGTTGAATGACTTGGTTACGTTCCGGAACTCGATCATGGATTATGGGTTGATGAAGGGCGAGAGATAGATGATCAGGTTGTTCAGAAAAAAGTCCGCCGTTATGACAAGTATGGAGCTGCTCACGACGGCCTGCGTGGTGGCCCGTCCTACCCCTTCGGTGCCGCCGGTCGTGCGCAGCCCGACGTAGCATCCGGTCATCGAGATGATGAAGCCGAAAACGACCGGTTTCATCAGCGTGCCGAACACGTCGGAAAACTGCAGCGCGTTGATAACGTCCGACCAGTACTGGCTCGAGCTGATGAGCAGCTTGTAACGCGAGATGATCCATCCCCCGCACATTCCGACAGCGTTGCAGATGATCGTCAGCAGGGGCAACATAAGGACTGTGGCGATCATGCGAGGCGTCACCAGCCGCCGGGTAGGGTCGGTGCCCAGCGCACGCATGGCGTTGATCTGCTCCGAAACGATCATGGACCCGAGTTCCGAGGCTATGCCCGAGCCTATGCGCCCGGACATCATCAGGGCCGACAACACCGGGCCCAACTCACGCACGAGCGTGATGGAAACCAATTGCCCCGTAATGCTCACGGCGCCATATCGACGCAGCGCGCTTTCAGACTGGATCGCCAGGACGGCCCCGGTGAAAAACCCGGTGAGCACGATGATGGTGAGGGAACCCACGCCGATGCGGTCCATCTGCATCACGACTTCGCGTCCGTAAATGGGAGGGGTAAACAGGTTTGCGATGGCCCGGCTGCCGAGAACGGTGTAGGATTGAATCTCCCAGACAGCCCGGGCAATGAAGCGGAATGGCGCATTGAGCGCCCTGCTTAACGAAGTGGCCATCGTCGTCAACCTTGCGGAAGTGTATTGGTGCGCGGATTGTCAAGTCAAGGACAAAGGCACAGTATTATACCGCTAAGCTTTTGAGATTTACGGACTTTCCGATTTTCCAAGGGAGTGGGTGCCCTGATGCTCCGTTACTTCACCGCCGGCGAATCGCACGGGAAATGCCTGATCGGGATCCTCGAAGGACTGCCATCGGGACTTCCGGTCGAGACCGCGTTCATCAATTCACAGTTGCACCGCCGCCAACTCGGTTATGGACGGGGCGGCCGCATGAAAATCGAGAAGGACGAGGTGGAGGTGCTAGCCGGGATCCGTCACGGACGAACCCTGGGGAGCCCGGTGGCCCTCCAGGTACGAAACAAGGACTGGTCCCACTGGGAGATCCCGATGTCCCCGGAGCCCGTCCCCGAAGGAGCCAACATACGGCCGCTGACCAGGCCACGCCCCGGTCACGTGGACCTTGCGGGAGCACTCAAGCACCAGACCTACGACGCGAGGGATGTGCTCGAGCGGGCCAGCGCCCGCGAAACGGCTGCGCGCGTGGCAACGGGGGCGCTCTGCCACATCTTTCTGCGCCGTTTCGGGATGGCGGTCGCAGCGCACGTACTGTCCATCGGGTCGATACGGGTCTCCGAAGCTCTACCGCGTGCTCGACGCGGACGAAATTCTGAAACTCGACCCCGAAGCGCCGCTGCGATGCGCGGACGCTGCCGCCATCCCCCGTATGATGGAAGAGATCGACAAGGCGCGCAGCTCCGGAGACACACTGGGCGGAGTCGTGGAGGTGGTCGCCGCCTCGGTTCCTCCCGGGCTGGGGTCTCACACCCAATGGGACCGCAAACTGGACGGCGCCCTTGCCCGTGCGCTCATGAGCATTCCGGCCGCCAAGGCCGTCGAGCTCGGCACGGGGATCGAAGCGGCCGCCGCTTTCGGTTCGCAGGTTCACGACGAGATCTTCTATGACCACGAATCCCGCGGATTCTACAGAAAGACCAACCGTGCCGGGGGGATAGAAGCCGGAATCACAAACGGGTCCGACATCAGAGCCCGCGTATACATGAAGCCGATTCCGACCTTGCGGAAACCTCTGATGTCCGCCGACCTGCGCTCCAAAGAGGCGTTCGAGGCGGCATTCGAACGCAGCGACACCTGTGTGGTGCCCGCGGCCGGCGTTATCGCAGAGGCGATGATCGCTTTCGTGTTGGCCGGCGCATTTCTCGAGAAATTCGGCGGCGACTCCATCGGAGAGACCGAGGCGAATCACCGCAATTACTGCCAAATGCTGCGCGACTACTGAGGTCCGGACATGGAAGCGGCGGCTGCGCCGGCCTGTCACTGGACAAACTGAGGTATATCCAATAGAATCTTCACTTATGCTATTGCCGATCCTCAAATACGGGTGCATGGAGCTCAAAACCGCCAGCCATCCCGTGGATCATTTCAACGGCGAACTGGAGAAGCTCGCCAAGAACATGATCGAAACAATGTACAGCGCCCCGGGCATCGGCCTGGCGGCAAACCAGATCGGGGTCAATATCCGGCTTTCGACCATTGACCTTTCGGTGGGAGAGGACCAGAACCAGCTGATCGTGATCTGCAACCCGGAAGTGGTGTCGGCCGAAGGTGAACAGAAAAGCGAGGAAGGGTGCCTGAGCATTCCCGATTTCAGCGACACAATCGTGCGGCCGCGCAAGATCGTGGTGCGCGGGCAGGATATCCACGGCGAGACCTTCGAAATCGGGGGGGAAGGCCTGCTGGCGCGCTGTCTGAGTCACGAGATCGATCATCTGAACGGGCTCCTGTTCATCGATCACCTGAGCGTCCTTAAGCGGAACCTGATTCGCAACAAAATCAAGAAACTCGCCAAGGCCGGCGAATGGTGAGCCCCATGCGTGTCGTTTTCCTGGGCACGCCGGATTTCGCAGTCCCCTCCCTGCGCGCGCTGCTCGCCGGTCCGTACCAGGTCTGCGCGGTCTTTACTCAGCCGGACCGCCCCGCCGGACGCGGCCATGCGCTGCACGCGTCCCCGGTCAAGGACGTTGCGTCCAGTGCCGGCATCGATGTGCACCAGCCGGAGAAAATCCGCGACGAGCAAGTCCGGGCCCGCATCGAGTCGCTTGCGCCGGATTTCCTGGTGGTCGTTGCCTACGGGCAGATTCTCCCGGGCTGGCTTCTGCGCGTGCCGCGTTACGGGTCGGTCAACGTCCACGCGTCGCTCCTGCCTCGTTACCGCGGGGCCGCGCCCATCGCCTGGGCGATCCTGAACGGCGACACCGTCACCGGCGTGACGACCATGCTGATGGACGAAGGGATGGACACCGGCCCGATGCTGCTGCGCAGGGAAGTCGCCGTCGAATCCACCGTCACTACGGGCGAACTAACGGCTCAGCTCGCTGCAACGGGCGCGGAACTGCTCACCGCCACCCTCGACGGCCTTGCGGCGGGCAGAATCGGCGCGATCCCGCAGGATAACTCCCTGGCGACGCTGGCACCAAGGATCAGGAAGGAAATGGGTGCGATCGACTGGCGGCAGGATGCGCGGGCCATCCACGACAGGGTCAGGGCGCTCAACCCGTGGCCGCTCGCTTTCTCCACCTTTCGCGGCCAGAGAATGCAGATCCTGCGCACCCTCCCCGCCGCGCTCGGCGAGGCAGGGATATCCGGACGCGTTCACGCCCCCGCTACATTCGTGGGCCTGACAGATCAGGGCATGCTCGTTTCTTGCGGAGCCGGCAGCGCCCTCGAGCTCGTAGAGGTCCAGGTCGAAAGCCGCAAGCGGGTCTTCGGGCGCCAATTTGCCGTCGGCGCCAGGCTGCGCCCCGGGGAGCGTGTCGCCACGGCAACGGCTGAGGAAAATCGCCCGTGATCTCGGCTGCCCGGCGGTTCGCCTGCAATGTCCTCGCCGAAGTGGAGCTCAGAGGCGTCTACAGCGATTTTGCGCTCAATTCGCCGGGGTTGACGCAGCTGGAAGAGCGCGACCGCCACTTGGCGACCGAATTGGTCTACGGCGTGCTGCGCTGGCAGAGCCTGATCGATTGCCTAATCGCGCGCGTGAGTTCCCGCCCGTTGGACAGCATCGACACCGGTGTCCGTATCGCCCTCCGGATGGCGGTCTATCAGCTCTGGCGCATGGACCGCGTTCCGGCCCACGCCGCGGTGGACGAAGCGGTCCAGCTCGCGAGGAACGCAGCAGGGAAGGGCGCATCCGGATTCGCCAACGGGATCTTGAGGCAGCTCGGCCGCACAACCCCATGGAAGCAAGGCGGCTTCGAAAAGGAATTTCCCGCCTGGATCCGCTGTTCCGTGCCGGAATGGTTGTGGAACAGATGGGAAGCGCGCTGGGGTTACGAGCGCACCCTCACGTTTGCACTCTCCCTGAACGAGACTCCGTCGCGCGCCTGCCGGACGTTTCACGCGGACCCGCCTCCCGGTCATCCGGGGGCAACGCCCTCCCCCATCGTCCCGGGTGCGTACTTCGTGACAGCTTCGTCACCGGTCCCGGGACCTTCCGTGCACTTCCAGGACGAGGCTTCGCAGTTGGTGCCCTTCCTCTTCGGGGATGTCCGGGGCTGGAGAATCTGGGACGCGTGCGCGGCCCCAGGCGGGAAGGCGGCTATCCTGACGGTGGCGGCAGGACCGCGGGGTTGCGTGGTGTCGAGCGAACTGCGTCAACACCGCGCCCGCCGCATGGCGCAAATGCTCACGCGCTTGACTGGCGGGCACCCGGACATCGTGGTTCTGGATGCGAGGGCGACGCCTCCCTTTTCCCGGCCGTTTGACGCCGTGCTGGCAGACGTCCCCTGTTCCGGGCTGGGGACGTTGAGGCGCAACCCGGAAATAAGGTGGCGCTTCAATCCATTGGAATTGCCGAAGATGGCGAGGGCACAGGGGGACATCCTGCGGTCGGTTGCCGCCGCCGTGCGCCTCGGGGGTTACCTCCTCTACTCCACATGTTCCACAGAACCAGAAGAGAACGAGCAGGTTGTCGATGCGTTTCTCGCGGCCAGCCCGGGATTCGAGTTGGCGCGGCCGGGCTCTCCGGATGGCGTCGTCGCGTGGCTCGACACCCGGGGGCTGCTGCGGACCTTCCCGTCGGAGCACCGCTGGGATGGGTTCTTTGGGGCGTTAATGTTGCGGCGCAGTTAGACTTACAAGCTATCCGCCTTGAATCCGTATCCTCGCTGTGCTACCCTGCATCGGTTAGGCAAAGGTGGAAAACGATCATTGGGACGGACTATCGAAATCGCGCCTTCGATTCTCTCCGCTGACTTCGCCAACTTGGCCCGGGAAATCGAGAGGGTAGAGGCAGGGGGAGCGGACCTTTTGCACCTCGACATCATGGACGGGCACTTCGTCCCGAACATCACCATTGGGCCGCCCGTTGTGGCATCCATCCGCAAGGTCACCCGCCTGCCACTGGACACGCACCTGATGGTTTCCGAACCTGCCCGGTATGTGCAGGATCTGGCCCAGGCCGGCGCAAACTGGATCTCGGCGCATGTGGAAGCAGACGCTCATCTGGCCCGCACCCTGCAGTTTATCCGGAGCTGCGGGATCCGGGCGGGTGTGGCGATAAACCCCGGTAGCCCCTTGAGTTTGCTTGAAGAGGTGCTGGATCAGGTGGATTACGTGCTGATCATGAGCGTCAACCCCGGATTCGGTGGCCAGGCATTTATTCCTTCGGCTCGGCACAAAATTCGGAAACTTCGTGAGATGATTACGTCTTATGGATGTGACGCCCGGATCGAGGTCGATGGCGGCATCGGCCTCGACAATCTGGACGACGTCCTTGGTGCCGGTGCGGACATCATCGTGGCCGGTTCCGCCATTTTCACCGCGGCGGACGGGGCGACGAATGCCACCCGCAGCATGAAAGACATTGCCGACCGGCACGCCCGGGTTCTTGAGACTACTTGACCCCGAGTTTGGTCCTCGCATTTGGAGGTGAGGTCATGCGATCAGTCAAATCAATCGCGCTGCTTTTCTTTTGGGCGCTCGTCTTGGCCGGGTGTGGTCAAAAGGGTGCCAAGCTGCAGAAGAGTGTCGTCCCACCCGACCGGACCCTGTTCGAGACAGGGGACGATTACCTGAAGAAGAGCCAGTACATCAAGGCGCGACTCGCGTTTCAAACGCTGATCAACACCTACCCTGACAGCGATCTGGCCGCAGACTCCTACCTCGCCATCGGGGACTCGTTCTACAGCGAGGGGTCGACTGAAAATTACCTGCAGGCGGAAGAGCAGTACAAGAATTTCATCATTTTCTTTCCGACGAACCCCAAGGCCGCCGACGCCCAGATGAAGATCGTATCGCTCAACATGAAGATGATGCGCTCGCCGGATCGCGATCCCACCTATTCCGTGAAGGCGGAGGCGGCGATCAAGCGCTTTCTCGAGACGTTCCCCGACAGCGACTATGTCCCGATGGCGAAGCAATACCTGAAGGAAGTGCAGGAGAATCTCGCGCAGTCCGACTTCGGCGTTGGGATGTTTTACGCTCAGAAGGGTAACCACGTCGGGCGCGAAATCGCGCTTCAAGGAAATCACCGAAAAGTACAAGGAGTTCTCGGCCATGGACGAGGCGCTGTTCCGTCTCGCCGAGTCGCTCGAAAAAACCGAGAACCCGGACGAGGCGGCGATATATTACGGCGAGCTGGCCAAGGGCTTTCCGTTCAGCGGGTATTACGATGAGGCCAAGGGCCGGCTCGAGAAACTGGGCAAGTCCGTGCCGACCGTCGACCAGCAGCTGGCGGCGAGAAACCAGGGCAACTTGAAGCAGCCGGAGCCTTTTTCGCCACTGAAACCCTTCACCAGTTTTCTGAGCGCGCTCGGGTTCATCGGCAACGAGGATCGCTACGAGCTCGCGAAGAAGACCGTCGAGGCCCAGAAGGCCGAAGCGGCAGCGGTTCAAGCCGGGCAGACGGGGGAGTCGTCAACCGCCGACGGAGTGCAGATCGAGGCGATCCTGAAGAAAGACGCCTCGGGCCAGACGCAGCAGTCGGCCGTCCTGGGCTCAGCAGGAGCTAACGGTTCGCAGCAGGCCTCCGATAAGAACGGAGACAAGAAGAAAGACGTCGGAAAAAACAGCAAGAAGAAGAACACGAAGAAACCGTCCTGAGTGGGATTATGGCAAAGAAGCTCCTGGTCGCAGACGATAGTGTCACGATTCAGAAGGTGGTTCAGCTGACGTTCGCGGGCGAAGACGTCGCGATCGAGGCTGTCTCCAGCGGCGATCAGGCGGTCGAGAAGGCGCGCGCGCTGCGGCCCGACATGATGCTCGCGGACGTCTACATGCCGGGGCTGAACGGATACGAAGTGTGCTCGAGCATCAAAGCCGACGCTGAACTCGCCGGGACCCCGGTCGTCCTGCTGGTCGGGACGTTCGAACCGTTCGACGAGGCTGAAGCGGCGCGTGTGCGGTCGGACGGGCATCTGACGAAGCCGTTTGACACCTCGGAACTGATCCAACTCGTCCGGTCGCTGATCGACACGGGATGCGCCGGCAAGCCCGAACGGGAGCTGCCCCGGGTCGGCCGGCGGCGCTTGTGCCCTCCAGGCGCCGGGCGCGGCGATCGGCGCCGGAGCACCCGGTCCGCACCTGGTCAGCGTCCGCGCTCGGGACTCGTTTCTGGGGGACGGTCGGATCCTCGACGTTTTCGCACCCCAGATGCTTGCGGCGGTTCTGACACCGGTTCCCCATAGCGCCCGTGGAGCGTCGCGGCCGGATCCGCCAGTCCGCGGAGCCGGCATCGGTGGCCGCGGCGACCGGGAGCCGGAGCCGACCCAGGAAGCAAAACCGCGTCTGGCGGCCGCTCCCCAGGTGATACCGTTTCCCGCAAACCGGCAGCCGGACAGCGCCGCGGAGGGGGTCGAACTTCCCGAGGAGATCGTGAACCTGATCGTCGACCGCGTCGTGCGCCGCATGTCGCCGGATGTCATCCGCGACGTGGCGTGGGAAGTGATCCCGGAACTCGCCGAGATCATCATCCGCCAGATAATCAACGAGAAAGGGCTGCCGCCCCAGGTCACAGCCGTGACTGCCCGCGGTGCCGCGTCACTCCGCTCGACATCCGGTCTGCTAGACTCCAACTCCGAGTTCGCATAGAATAAAAGCTTTTGCACGGCGCATGACGCTCCCTTGGAGGTCCGCTCTGTCGGCAGGGGCCGCACGCAGGGTCCTGCGGGAATGGACTGCGGATGCGCCCCAGAGTCGTTCGTTTCGCATCCCCTCGAGGTTTGCATGTCTCGCGAATTGAGCAAGTCGTACGACCCAGCGCTCGTCGAACAGAAATGGTACTCGTTCTGGGAACAGCGCGGGTACTTCACGGCGGACAACACGTCGCCGAAACCGCGGTTCTCGATCGTGATTCCGCCGCCGAATGTGACCGGCTCTCTGCACATGGGCCACGCCCTGCAGCACACGCTGCACGACATACTTGTGCGCTGGAAGAGAATGGCGGGATACAACACCCTGTGGCTGCCGGGGACCGACCACGCCAGCATCGCCGTGCATTACGTGCTGGACAAGCAACTGGAAGCGCAGGGCAAAACCCGGTTCGACCTCGGCCGCGACCGGTTCCTCGAGATCGCCTGGAAGTGGAAACAGACGAGCGGCGGGACGATCCTCAACCAGATGCGACGAATGGGAGTCTCGTGCGACTGGAGCCGCGAGCGTTTTACGATGGACGAAGGGCTGTCCCGAGCGGTGCAGGAAGTGTTCGTACGGCTCTACGAAGAAGGACAGATCTACCGGGGCGAGTACATCGTCAACTGGTGTCCGCGCTGCAAGACAGCGATCTCCGACCTCGAGGTCGTCTACGACACTGTCGCCGGAAAACTCTGGCACCTGAAGTACCCGGTCATCGGGTCGAACGACGTCTTTGTCACCGTCGCCACTACACGCCCCGAGACCATGCTGGGCGATACCGCGGTGGCCGTCCACCCGGACGACGAACGCTACCGCGGCCTGGTTGGGAAGAAGGTCCTCCTTCCAGTCATCGGACGGGAAATCCCCGTCATCGCCGACGCGTTCGTCGACCGCGAGTTCGGGACGGGCGTCGTGAAGGTGACGCCCGCACACGATCCGAACGATTTCGAGGCGGCCCTGCGCCACGGACTGCCCCGGATCACGGTGATCGACCAGGACGCCCGCATGACGGCCGAGGCCGGCCCTTATGCCGGGATGGACCGGTTTGCCTGTCGGGCCGAACTGCTCCAGCGGCTGGCGGCCGAGGGGCACCTGACGAAGACCGAGGACTACCAGCACAATGTCGGTCACTGCGACCGCTGCACGACGCTCGTCGAGCCCAAGGTCTCGCTGCAGTGGTATCTGAGGGTCGCCCCCCTGGCCGGCCCGGCTATCGAAGTGGTGGAGAACGGGCGCGTACGGTTTGTGCCGGATAGTTTCAAGAAGCGGTACTTCGAGTGGATGTACAACATCCACGACTGGTGCATCTCGCGGCAGCTGTGGTGGGGACACCGCATACCGGCCTGGTATTGCGACCCCTGCGGCGACGTGATCGTGGCCAGGACGACGCCGGCGGCCTGTCCGAGGTGCGGCGGCGCGCTCAGGCCGGAGACCGACATCCTCGACACGTGGTTCAGTTCGGCGCTCTGGCCGTTCTCCACCATGGGCTGGCCCGAAGAGACTACGGACCTGAAGGCTTTCTATCCCACCGACGTTCTGATCACCGGGTCCCGACATCATCTTCTTCTGGGTGGCGCGCATGATCATGATGGGGATGAAGTTCATGGGGGACATCCCGTTCAGGCAGGTCCACATCAACGGCATCGTGCGCGACGCCAGCCGGAAGAAGATGAGCAAGACGCGCGGCAACGTCATCGAACCGCTCCACCTCATCGACGAGTACGGCGCCGACGCCGTCCGCTTCACGCTGTCATCCATGGCGGTGCCGGGGACGGACATCCCGTTTTCGACGGAACGGATGAAGGGCTACAGTGCCTTTGCGAACAAAGTCTGGAATGCCGCCCGCTTCGTCTTGATGCACCTGAGTGACACCGACGCGGCCGTGAGCGCCGAGGATGTCGACGCGCTGCTCGAAGGCGCCGGAGCTGTTCCCGGTCGAAGACCTGTGGATCCTCCACCGGCTCGACCAGGTCTCGGCGGAGATGGCTGAAGCACTCGACAAGTTCCGGTTCCACGACGCGTCGAGCCTGATCTACCAGTTCATCTGGCATGAGCTGTGCGACTGGTACATCGAGCTGGCGAAGCCTATCCTGACGGATCCGGCGGCGCCCGCCGAGGAACGGAGCCGCAGGGTGAAAGTCCTCATCCATGTCGTCGACTATGCCCTGCGCCTTCTGCACCCGTTCATGCCCTTCATCACCGAAGAGATCTGGCAGCAGATCCCGCACAGCGGTGCTTCGCTCATGGTGCAGGAATTCCCGCAACCACGAGCGCTGCGCTACCGCCCCGAAGCCGCACAGGCGATGCAGGACCTCATGGACCTCGTGGCCCAGCTGCGTTCGGCGCGCTCGGAAATGGGAATCGATCCCAAGCGGACCCTGGACGCGAGCCTCGTTCTGCTGCGCGAAGCGGACAGGGAACTGGTGACGGAAAACACCGCGAAGATCAGGAAGCTCGCCCGGCTGGACAAACTCGACATCGTCGGGGCACTCCCCTCGGATCGGTTCCTGCTCAAGGGCGTGTGGCGGCTCGGGGAATTCGGGCTGGACCTGGAGGGCATCGTCGATTTTAAGGCCGAGCGTGACAGGCTCGAGAGAGAGCTAGGCAAGGTCAAGGCGGAGATCGACAAGGTCGCGAGGAAGATCAGCAGCCACGAGTTCATGGCGCGGGCCCCAGAGGAGGTCGTGGCCGAGAACAGGACGCGCCACGCCGAACTGCTCGACCGGTTTCAGAAGCTCGAATCCAACCTGGGTCACCTGCCTCAATGAACGGCAAACTCGAGTTGCCCGATCTTCTGAACGACCTGGCTCGGGCCGGCGAGGCGGGACTCCCGCTCCCCCGGGACCCGGGCGCACAGCGCGATATCGAGCTGTGCCGGGAGTGGGGCTTTACCGTCGCCGCGGCCGGCGGCCGCATCGTGCTGCGCGCGGGACGAGGACGCGCTGGTCCCCGCCTGGATAGAACAGGAGAGTGTGGCCAGGGCGTGGGAGCGGCTGCGTGTCGCTGGGTTTCTCCGCCTGGGTTCCACCAACGACGAGGCGTGTAGCTTGGCGCGGGGAGGGGCCGCGGCGGGACGCCTCGTGGTTGCAGAGCAGCAGACCGCCGGGAAAGGGCGGAAGGGGAGGTACTGGAACTCTCCCGCCCGGGCTGGACTGTACTTCTCGCTGTTGATCAGACCCTCCCAGCACTTGAGGTACTGGCCCATCCTGACGCACGCGACCGCATTGGCGCTGGTGGAGACGCTGCGGCAAATCCCGGGGACAGCGGGCCGGCAGCTGGACATCGACCTCAAGTGGCCGAATGACGTGCTGCTGTCCGGACGCAAGACCGCCGGCATCCTGCTCGAAACTGCCGTGCGACGCGCAGGGAGGCCAGGCGGCCGTGGTCGGTGTCGGCATCAATACGTCGCGTTCGGCCGTGCCGGACGAACTCGCCGAAACGGCGACGTCCGTCGAGGCCGAGGCAGGCGTCGTCGTGCCGCGGCGCCCTCTTCTCGTTCGCTTTCTCGATCAGTTTCAGACCGTGTACGCGGTGTTCGAGAAGGGGGAGCACGACGCCCTCCTCGAGCACTGGAAGGCGTGCTCCACGATGTGGAACAGAACCCCCGTCACGGTGACGGACGGCGCAGGCACACGGCTTGGCGTCACGTGCGGCCTCACCGAGATCGGCGCGTTGCGCGTGCGTCTGGCGGGAGGGACGGAGGAAACCGTTTTGGCCGGCGACGTGAGCGTGCGGCGCGGGGCAGGGGATTGACAATGTTCTTCAGGAAATCCGCCAAAGAGACTGCGGCGCAAAACCCCGGTTTTTTCGAGCGCATGAAGCAGGCCCTCGGCGCGACCAAGGATAATCTCGTCGCCCGGATCGAGCAGGTCCTTTCGAGCAGTCCCGCGCTCGGTGAAAGCACCTTCGAGGAACTCGAGGGCGTCCTGCTCGGCGCCGACCTCGGGGTGCGCGCGACCAGTCGCATCATGGACGAAATTCGTGAGCAGCACCGCCGAAACCTGGTCAGAACGCCGGAAGACGTGCGCGCTTCCATCAGGAAGCAGCTGCTCGCCATTCTGGAAGCCAAGGCCGCCGTCGAAACTCCGCCGGCCGAGATCGCCCAGGAGGTGTGGATGGTGGTCGGGGTCAACGGCACGGGGAAGACGACGACGGTCGGGAAACTCGCGGCACGGCTGGCGAGGGACGGGAAGAAGGTGCTGGTCTGCGCAGCCGATACGTTCCGGCCTGCGGCGATCGAGCAGCTCACGGTGTGGGCCGAGCGCTCGGGGACCGAACTGATCAAGAGCCGGATCGGGGCCGACCCCTCCGCCGTGCTGCACGACGCGCTCGCGGCGGCCGGCGCACGCAAGTCCGACATCGTCCTAGTCGACACGGCGGGCCGCCTGCATACCCGGAGCAACCTGATGCAGGAACTGGAGAAGATGCGCCGGGTGGCCGGCCGCAAACTGCCGGGATCCCCGCACGAGGTTCTGCTGGTGCTCGACGCCACAACCGGGCAGAACGGGCTGTCGCAGGCCAAAGAGTTCATGAAGAGCACCGGGGTGACCGGGCTGATCGTGACCAAGCTGGACGGGACGGCCAAAGGCGGAATCCTGTTCAGCATATGTCAGGAAATGCGCATCCCGGTGCGGTATATCGGGGTAGGGGAGTCGATCGACGATCTGCTCGAGTTCTCTCCCGAGGCTTTCGTCGATTCGCTGTTTGGCGACAACCCCAGGACGGGTGCCTGATCCGGGTCAAGGGCAGAAGCAGAACGCGGATTTGCCGAGTTCACACAGATCGGTCGCGGCCCGTCACCAATGCCTTTGTTTTTGACCTGCGTGGTTCCACACCCATCCGCGTCCGACAAAACGTCATCCGTACTCGTGCAATTGACCACTCAGGCGACGGAGATGAGCGCGCGCGGGCTGAGCAGGATGATGCGTCGCTGATCCATCGTGATGATTCCCTTTTTCTGGAGTCTGGCCAGCGTTCGGGTGACGGTCTCGCGCGACGTTCCCACCATCTCCGCGAGTTCCTGGTGCGTGATCTTCAGGTCGATGATGATGCCGCGCGCATCGGCCACCCCGTGTTTGCGCGAGAGTTGCAGGATCCCGCCGCGGATGCGGGCGTCCGCCGTGCTGTAGTTGAGGGACTGGATCTGTCCCCACACGTGGCGCAGTCGCGAACAGAGCACCTGGATGATCTGCTGCACGACCTTGTCGTTGGTCATCAGGAACCGGTGAAAGTCGCCGCTGGTGATCGATACTATCCGGCAATCTTCCATGGCCGAGACGGTGGCGGGGGACGTCTTGCCGTCAAGGAGCGCCATTTCGCCGAAAAAATCCCCTTGGCGATGAATCGCCAGAATCGTTTCCTTTCCGTTGGCAGTGGACTTGGTGACCTTCACCTTGCCGGACAGCACGATGTACATGTAGTTGCCGGCTTCCTCCTCCAGGAACACGACCTGATTCCGCTGGTAATTGCGCACCAGGAAGATGTGCTCGATGCTCTTGAACTCGCTGTCGGACAGTGTGGCGAAAAGCGGGACACGCCGGATAAAGTCAGTTCTCATCGATTTTCAGCCGAATGATCTCAGTGCGCTCCGGCCGGTCCATGAAATTGTTGGGCGCGTATTCCCTCATGAAGACGCGCACCAGGGCAAACGTCACGCCCAGCAGGAGCGATACACCGCATAGAAGCGCCGTGAAGACAAGGGACCGCACGACGGTTCCGAGGATTCCCATCGGAATGCCCCAGACGGTGCCGGTGCGGCGGTTCTTGTCGTAAATCCACTTGATCGAGTACCGATACTGCACCGATTCAAGGATCTGATCGGCAGATTCCGGGCTGAAATTACCCTCCAAAAATGCCAGGACCGGGCCGGCCCTGCGGGTGTAGACCTTTTCGCCAGGCCGGGGCGCCGCCGCCAGCGTGGCGGCGACCTGGTCGAAATACTCCTCGGAGAGCTGGCTGGTGGGGAAGCTGACCATCGTCAGCAGGCCCTGTTGACCAGGCAGTGCGTAGGACGCTTGCGCCGCCTCCATGTCCGGCTTGAAGTGCAACTGGCCGCCTGCGATGGGCCTGCCATAGGCCCCGAACGCACGCGGCCCGAGGAAGTAACGCAGCGAGGCGGCATCATACCCTTCCGGCGAGAGGTGCGCCGTGAGAGACACGGCAGCCGGTTCGCGCTCGCCGATCCGGTTGCTTACCGAGGTTGCCACGCGTCGCGCGAGGTCTCCCCCGCCATCGCTTTTCACCCGCACCCAGAAGTTGCCCCTGGCAAACTGCCGGTCCGCGTCGGTCGCCGAGGTCCAGTCGCCCGGAGGGCCCGCCACGGCGGGCGCCTTGCGCAACAGCGTGAGGAGGGAGTACGCGGCCTTGGCGTCCCTCATGGTCGCGACTTCGATCGATAGCGACCCACCAGGGACGGCGTAGACGCGGCGGGTATACTTTTGCAGCCCGGCTTCGTCGATCAGGTCCGCGCCTTCCACGATCCCCGCGCCGAGCGCTCGCTCGGAACTGACGTCGGACCGCACCCCCTCGAGTTCCCTGAACTCCAGATCCGCCGGGAAGAAATCGCGCCCCACGAACTGGGTCTGCGCGGGCAGCGTGGCGGTTCCAGCCGCCAGCACCAATAATGTCCACCATATAACCGCAACTGTTCTCATTTAGTTCGCATCCGACTGGCTCTGGGCGACGTCGCCTCCGAGCGTCTTTGTGTATCCCTCGATGCCAGAAAAAAGTGCCTTGGCCACGCGCTGCACGCTGTCCTCTTTTCGCAGCGTCCTTTCGTCCCGAGGGTTGCTGATGAAGGCTACCTCCGCGAGAACGGACGGCATGTTGGCGCCGATGAGGACCACAAACGGGGCGCTGCGCACCCCCCGGTTCTTGGAGGAGGGGAGCATCGGCTGGAGTCCCGCGTGGAGCCTCTTCTGGAGAATGGCTGCGAGCTCGCGCGATTCCGCCGATTTTTCGGCCTGGGCGATCTTCCGGACCAGGTCCTGCAATTCGTGCACGCTCCGCGCCGAGGCCGCATTCTCCCTGGCGGCAATCTCCCGATCCGCCGCGCTGCGGGCAAAATTGAGGAAGTAGGTTTCCACGCCGCTGGTGTTCTTGTTGCTGGCCGAGTTTGCATGAATGGACAGGAACAGGTCGGCCTTCTTCTGATTGGCGAGCGCGGTTCGCTCCTCGAGCGGCACGAACACATCCGTCTCGCGCGTGAGGATCACCTCCGCCCCGAGCTTGTCCTCCAGCAGCCTGCGCAGTTCGAGCGCTACCCCCAGCACAAGATCTTTTTCCCGCAGCCCCCCTCGGCCGATCGTGCCCGTATCATGCCCGCCATGCCCGGGATCGATCACGATTCGACCTATCTTCAAACCGAGCATGCGCGTCATTGTGCGGTTGCCCATGCTGGTCGGCGAAGCTGGCCTCGGGGCGGAGCCGGGCACCACCGGAGCGGATGGAATATCCGGCGCCCGGGCGGGAACGGCCGCCGCCGGCGCCGGCTGCGGGCGGACGGGTTCCCTGGCCGATGGCGTGTTTGCCGCTGCCCGGTCCGAGCCGGGGGAAGGCGATTTCTTCGGTTCAGGGGCCGCGGGGATTATGGGAAGCGGCGGGCTGGATATGTAGGCCGCGACAGACTCCCTCTGCCTCTGCGTTGAAACGGGCTCCTGGGGCAGTGGGGAGACGGCTTGGGCGGGATCGGACTTCTTTGAACCGGGCTCGAGTTGGATCGTCTCAGAGGTCGGCTTTTCCGGAAAGTCCTGCTTCTGTCGGAGCGCGGGCCGCAGTCCTTCGGGGGACACCGATCTGGGCTCGGGCAGCCTGCCCGGTTGGACTGAGGACGAGGCCGCCGCCGCAACCCGGCTGCTTTCTCCGACCGCATCCCCGGGGCGCGGTGCCCGGAGAGAGCCCGGGGACTCCTTTGAGGCCATGGAGCCGCCGATCCCGTGCACATCGATCACAATCCGGAAAGGGTCGTGCAACTCGACGACGGAGAATTCGGTGGAGGAGGCGAAATCCAGCACGACCCGCACCACGCCGGCGCGGTTCTGCGCGATCCTGATCTGCTGGAGAAACTCGTCGCTCACGCTAAACTTTTTGTTGAACAAATCTGATGTAACTCTGGCATTAGAAATATCAAAAAAGACACGATCCGGATTGACGATGCGAGTCTTCTGGTACGAAGTCTCGCCGTCGAGGTCGATGATGACCCTGGTGTAATCCTTAGTGGACCAGTATCGGATGTTCTCGACGGCAGCCATCGGGCCGCGGGCGGGGGGACGAGCCGGAGCGTCGGCCTCCGGTTGCGGCTTTTTGCCGGGTGCCGGGATCGGAGCTCCGGCCAGGGATGCTCCGGCGGGCGACGATTTGTACCGTGTTTTCAACCGCTCGTGAGCTTCCCGGGCGCATTCCGGGTCTTTCAGCGGCCCGGCGCAGAGCTTTCCCAACCTGAGCAGGGCATCCGGGCAGCGCGGGCTGGCGGGGTAATCGGACAAGAGATAACGATAGAGTCTCGCAGCGCGGGTGTAGAAATCCGGCTCGGCGAGTTTTTCGGCCAGCGCCTGGAAAAGCTCGCCCGCTTCGTAGATGGCGTCGTCGCTTCCACCAAAATGCGGATCGTAGGCGTACACCTCCTGGTACGTCCGAATGCAGAAGAGGTACGGCTCCCTCGGGGAGCCCTGAAGCGAGGCCAGTTGCTCCCTCAATGCCCGGGCTTTTTCCAGAGCCCGCTCGGCGGCTTCCCTATCCCAAGTCTTTGAAATAAAAAGACTTGACATCAAGAAAAGCACCGTCCCGACCGTGATACAGTACTTCAAGCCCGCGGTGGGGAGACCGAACCGGGGGAGAATCATAGCAGGAATTTTAGCCGCCCCGACCGCAACTGTCAAGCATAAACCCTTGGGAAGTCATTGAAACTAGGATACTTGCAGTGGGGCGCCAAAACTGCGCTCAGCGAGCCTCGGCGGATGCGACCCCGGCCGTCGCCGTTTCGGGCTCCTCCCGCTGGATGGGAGGAATATTCGTCAGGTGAATAATTCCGTTCTGATCTGCGAATCGGAACATCGACGGCCCGGCTGCCGGCTTCTCCGGCTGGAGCGACATGGTCTGTTTGCCGTACTTCTCGGTTATGGTGCGGACGTAGTCGTGTGTTTCACGGATATTCGGAATCCTGCCAATGCGCTGGACGAGGTTCTCGCCGGCGTTGTAAGCCGCAAGGCTGAGCGCCAGGTCGTTGTCGAAGGTGTCGAGCAGCGTCCGCATGTGCCTCATGCCGCCGCGGATGTTTTCGTCGGGGTCCAGGGTGTCGCGGACCCCGTGCCGGGCGGCGGTTGCAGGCATCAACTGCATAAGGCCGCGCGCTCCTTTGGGAGATACGGCCTTGGGGTTGAACCCGGATTCCTTCGAAATCATCAGCCGGATCAGCGACGGGTCCAGGCGGTACTCTCCCGCATACTTCTCGATGATCGGGTCATAGGCTCGGGCGCGGCTGGAGGCAGGCGCCGCCGGTCTTACAGCGGGTTCCGGGGGTGGTCCCGTAAGCTTGAGATCGCGCACCGGCGCTTTCGGGGGAATGTTGGTCAGGATGCGTACGCCGCTGTCGTCCAGGTACGAATAGAGAGTCTGGCCGACACACCACCGGACAGAGGAGAGCGCAGCAACAAGAAGGGCAGCAACTACGAGAGCAGTGCGGTTCACCATCGACCCCCCAGCGGGAAAACGTGTACCTTCCTTCTGATGCCGGGGGGATGGAAAAAGTCTAAAATTCATCGGGCAAGCATAGCTTCGACAATCTCGAAGCTCCTCTGTATAGCATCGGCCAACCTGGAAGAATCTTTACCTCCGGCTTCGGCGAGTTCGGCTTTACCGCCGCCGGCCCCTCCGACCAGGGGAGCGATCTCCTTGATGATCTTCCCGGCGGGGAGGCGCTTGGCGATATCGGAACTGACCATCACGACAAGTGCCGCCTTGCCGTCCTGCGGGGAGCCAAGAATGACGACGCCGGACCCGAGCTTGTGCTTCAGCTCGTCGGCCACCGACCGGAGGCTGGCCCGATCCGTCTCGGGCAGCACCTGGGCCAGCACGTTCACCCCATGGATCTTGCGCGCCTGGCCGGCGAGGTTTGATGTAGCCAGGCGGGCCTGCTGCATCTTGAGTTCCCCAATCTGGCGCTGCAGATCCCTTATCTGCCCCTGTAGTTTCTCGATGAGGCCCGGGATCTCCTGTCTCGCGACTTTATACTCGATCTGGACGTATTCGAGCAACTGCTCGTCGGCACGGAAGCGCGCGAGAGCGGCCGGACCGGTCACAGACTCGATGCGTCGCACGCCGGCGGCAATCCCCGCTTCCGAGACGATCTTGAAGGCGCCGATAGTCCCCGTGGCCGCCACGTGGGTCCCGCCGCACAGTTCCTTGCTGAATCCGGGGATTTCCACCACCCGGACGTGTTCCCTGTACTTTTCGCCGAACAAGGCGACGGCGCCCGAATCGAGCGCGCGCTCCAAGTCCATAATCTCCGTCCGAACCGGCGTGTTGAGCCAGATCTGCTCGTTGACCTCATCTTCGACCTTGTCGACCTCGGCGGAGGTGAGGGCCGCGAAGTGGGTAAAGTCGAAGCGCAGCCGGTCGGGAGCGACGAGCGAACCCGCCTGTTTGACGTGCGGACCGAGGACTTTCCGGAGCGCCGCGTGCAGGAGGTGCGTCGCCGTGTGGTTTTTCATCGTCAGCCGTCGCTTCGCGAGGTCGACCGAAGCCTCGACCTGGTCCCCGACCTGCAGGCTGCCACTTTCCATTTCCACGACGTGGGCGATCGCGGTCCCCCGATACAGGGTGTCGACGACCCTGGCCCGGTTCACGCCCTGCAGGAGGAGTCCGGTATCGCCGACCTGGCCCCCCGCCTCGGCATAGAACGGGGTAGGGTCGAGCACCGCCTCGCCGCGCTGCCCCGCCTCGATAGATTCGGCCCGCTCGCCGTCGACGAGGATGGCGCGTATGTTGGCGGACACGGGGGCGCTGTAGTTGTAGCCGACGAAATCGCTTCTGCCTTCGAAAACAGCCTGGGCGACCTCCTCGCGTATTTTGCCGACCTCGTAGTCCTGGCGCGAACGGGCGCGCTGTTCCTGAAGCGCCTTGTCGAAGCCGGCCTCATCGACCGTGAACCCGGACTCCTGGGCGAGGTCCTCGATGATTTCCAGCGGCAATCCCCTCGTGTCGTAAAGGAAAAAGGCGACATCGCCGGGCAGCACGCGGGAGCCGGAGGCTGCGAGGCGGCGCGTCCGGTCGTAGAAATCGCGCAAACCCATCCCGAGCGTGTCCGCGAAAGACTCCTCCTCCTGGCGGATCACCCGTGCCACCGTTTCCCGGGCCCGGACGAGCTCGGGATAGGCGGTCCCCATGAGTTCGGTTACGGCACCCGCCACCTGGAAGATGAACGGGCCCTCGATCTTTAGTCTCTTGCCGTGCACGACCGCCCGCCGCATGATCTTGCGCAGCACGTAGCCGCGCTTGTCGTTGCCCGGGTACTGTCCGTCGGCGACGGCGAATGTGGCCGCGCGGGCGTGGTCGGCGACGATACGCATCGAGATGTCGTCATTGGGATCGGCGCCGTATTCGGTGTTGGCCAGTCGCGCGATCTCCTGCAAGAGCGGCTGAAACAGGTCTGTGTCGTAGTTGGTGAGCTTGCCCTGCAGAATCGTCGTGATGCGCTCGAACCCCATACCCGTGTCGATGGACGGGGAGGGGAGGGGGGCCATTTCACCCGCTGCGTCCCGGTTGAACTGCATGAAGACGAGGTTCCATATCTCGACCCACCGGCCGCAGGGGCACGTCAGATCGCATGGCCCGTGATCCGGAATCGGGCTTACGCCGAAATCGTAGTGCAGTTCGGAGCATGGCCCGCACGGGCCGGTGTCGCCCATGGCCCAGAAATTGTCCTTTTCGCCGAGCCGGTAGATCCTGTCGGAGGGAACCCCGACCCCCTTGTGCCAGAGGTCCCATGCCTGGTCGTCGTCACGGAAAACCGTGATCCAGAGCTTCTTGCGGTCGAGACCGAAGTCCCTGGTCACGAGCTCCCAGGCGAAGCGGATCGCGTCTTCCTTGAAGTAGTCTCCGAAGGAGAAGTTCCCGAGCATCTCGAAGAAGGTGTGGTGGCGGGGAGAGTGGCCCACGTCCTTGAAATCGTTGTGCTTGCCGCTCACCCGCATGCACTTCTGGCTCGTCGTCGCCCGCCGGTAGGGACGGGTCTCCTTGCCCAGAAAAACCTCTTTGAACTGGTTCATCCCGGCGTTGGTGAACAGCAGGGTAGGGTCGTTGAACGGGATGAGGGAAGAACTCGACACGATCTTGTGGCCGTTCGCCTCGAAATAGTTCAGGAACGCTTCGCGAATTTCGCTGCTTCGCAATTCAGTCTCCGCTGTCGTCGCGCTGCCAGACTGCAGCCGGGATCAGGTCCCGCAGCGCGGCCCAAATGTGATCTTCGAAAAAGCCACGCCGCCTGAGGTGGGCGACAAGCCTCTGGACTCCCCTGCGGTCGGCAGGCAAACCGGACCTGCGGCAGTGTCTTTCGATGTACTCGGCGCAGCGTGACGGCGTCGCCGAGATCGCGTCGGACACGCTCTACCGTCGATTCGGCAAGGCCCGGCGCCACGTGGCGGCGCAGCAGGGCCTGGCGCAGCCTGCAGCGGTCCCCAACCCTGTACCTTGGCCCGGTAGAAAGCGAAATTATACGCGTATTCGTGCGTCGTTGAGAAGGTTGAGCTCCTGCAGGCGGTCCAGAGCGGCCTCGACCTCCGTCTCCGCGCCGTAACGGAGGAGTTTCAGACGCAGTTCTCCCCGGGAGTGGGGCCTCCGGCCGAGGATGGCTCCCGCTTTATTGAGCAGCTTCTTCTGGACATCCGGGTCGGTCACGAACTCTGGCCCGCGAGCTCCTGTTCCATGGCTTCGATGGCGGCATCCTTTGTGGTGTAGATGCCCTGGACCCGCAACTTGAATTCGTCCGGGTTGCTCGCGTAGTCTAGCGCATCTTCGTAGGAAACGCGCCCTGACTTGTAGTGTTCGTAGATGGACTGATCGAAGGTCTGCATGCCGTACTGCGACGTTCCCGCTGCAATCGCCTGGCGGATGAGCCTCGTCTTTTCCTGATCCAGGATGCAATTGCGGATGTATTCGGTCACGACCATGACCTCGACCGCAGGCACTCGGCCAGGGGTGTCCGACCGGCGGATGAGGCGCATGGAGATGACCGCTTTGAGCACCATGGCCAGCTGCATGCGAATCTGTCGCTGCTGGTGGGACGGGAACACGGCTATGATGCGGTTGACGGTTTCTATCGCGTCGAGGGTGTGCAGGGTGCTGAAGACAAGGTGGCCGGTTTCGGCCGCAAGCAATGCAGTCTCAATAGTTTCCAGATCACGCATCTCGCCCACCAGGATTACGTCAGGGTCCTGGCGCAGCGCGCTGCGCAAGGCAGCTCCGAAATTGGCGGCGTCGACCGACACCTCGCGCTGGCTGATGATGCTCATGCGGTCCGTGTGCTGGAACTCGATCGGGTCTTCCACCGTGATGATGTGACGAGTCATGCGCTCGTTGACGTAGTTGATCATCGAGGCCAGCGTGGTCGATTTGCCGCTTCCGGTTGTACCGGTAACGAGCACCAGGCCGCGCGGTTCGGCCGCGATCTTCTCCAGCACCTTGGGGAGGTGCAGGTCGTCGAGCGTCAGCACGCTGATCGGGATGGCGCGTATGGCGATCGAGACGGTGCCCCGCTGCTGGAAAACGTTGATGCGGAATCTCCCCAAGCCCTTCAGCCCGTATCCGACATCGGCCTCGGCGGTGTCCCTGAACCGCTGTTTCTGCTTGTTGTTCATGATCGAGAACGCCATCATCAGGCTGTCTTCCCTGCCGATCTTGCCGTATTCGGCCAGCGGCAGAAGGTCGCCGTTGAGGCGGATGTGGGGGAAACAGCCGACTTTCAGGTGCAAGTCCGAGGCACCCTTGGCGACCATCGCACGCAACAGAGTATCGAGGTCCATGGCAATCCTTTAGTATGGCCTGCACCGCACCGCCGCGGGGTCGATCCAAGGCGAATCCCTTGCGTTCTAATGATTTAACCTTGACTGCCCCGGACGCTTTCCGTAACATTCGTAACCTATGGAAACGGAACCCCTACCACAACCAGTTCAAGATGTTCAGCCGGAGGCAGGCATGATCAAGGCGATCGGGGCCTGCCTGGCCGGCGCTCTCGTCCCGGGTCTCGGGCACGCGCTCCTGCAGAAGTGGGACCGGGCCCTGGTTTTCTGCGGCAGCATCGCACTCATGTTCGCCCTCGGGTTGCGCCTTCAGGGGCGGCTCTTCGGCCCGGATTTTTCCGACTTGTTCTCAAGCCTCAAATTCGTCGCCGACGCAGGCGACGGGCTTGCTCTACTGGGTGTCCTGGATCCGCGGGCTCGGACCGGGCGAACCTAGCGCCTACACCTATGATTTCGGCAACGTTTTCGTCTACGTCGCCGGTCTTCTGAACATGCTGGTCGTGGTCGACGTGTTCGACATTGCGATGGGCAGGAAGCGATGAACAACCATTTCGTCCTGATGGTCATCTTCAGCCTGCTCACGTCGCTGGTTTTCACCTTCATCGCCAAGACCGGCGCACGGGAGCGGGTCAAGTACTTCTTTTACCTTTTCGGCTGCTTCGTCCTCCTGTCGATTCTGGCGGGATGGCTCATGTACCCGTTCCCGTTCTGATCGGCGGCTGACTCGTCTCTTATTCAGGGAAATCGCTCATGAAGTGGCGCGCGGGCGGGCGTTTTCTGGCTTTCAAGGCGCCCGCGCTCGCCTACATGGCGTTTATATTCTTCATGAGTTCGGGGCCGATAACCTCCAAGACCCTGAACGAGGTCCCCGACTACGTCCTCCATGCCCTCGGCTACGCGTTGCTGTGCCTTCTGCTCTTCTGGGCGATCCACGAGGGCGTGCGGGTCGCGCGTGCGCGCTGGGGATACTGGCTTCCTGCCGTCCTCACCGTCCTGTATGGAATATCGGACGAATTCCACCAGTCCTTTATCCCGACGCGTCAGAGCTCGATATCGGATGTCGGGGCGGATGCCGTGGGTGCGTTGGTCGGATGTCCTGCTGCTCGTGCTTGCTGCACGCGCAACTATACCCGTTCCGCGTGGCTCGGCGGCCTTGATATAATCGCGGCGCCTCAGAACCGCGGGCACGCTCTTCCGGCCAAGCCGTGCGCTCCCGAGCCGGGCATTACGCGGAAACTCAAGCCGTCGAGGGAGGGGCCGATGGGCACCAGCCTCCTGCAGCAGATCAGAGAGTGCAACAGCAACTACAGGGCCGGGCAACCGCGGCTCCTGGACTGCGTCGGGTGACCCGTTCATCGTTCTGGCGTGCATCGATCCGCGGCTGACCGGACTGCTCGAGCCCGCGCTCGGGCTGCCACGCCATCGTGCCCTGGTGATCCGGGTGGCGGGAAACCGAGTTTCCGAAACCGCGCCGGAAGTGCTCCGGTCGATTGCCGCGGGAGCCTACATCAAGGGGGGCACGGAACTGTTCGTGGTGGGGCATACCGACTGCGCCATGGCCAGCTTTTCCAGCGCCCAGGTCGATCGAGAACTTCCGCAGGGCAGGTGTGGCACGCAGCGCGTTTGGCGATGACGACCTCCGCGCCTGGTTCGGCGCGTTTCCGGACGTCCGGAGCAACGTGTTGTCCGGGATTGCTTATGTCCGCCGGTCTGGAATCCTGTCGCCTCAGTTCAAGGTGCATGGACTCATGCTCGGTACGGACGACGGCACGGTCGAGGTGATTCACGACGGTGACGCCTCGGCGGCGGTCGCGCCGCCGGTCATTCCCGTCAGCCCGGGCCGGGAAGCCGAAATCAAGCCGCCGGTGGAGAAGACGACGGAGCGGCGCGTTCCCGAAACTCCGCCGATCCCGGGGCCGCATGTGCAACACGGGCCGAAGGCGGTGATTATCGGCGCGCCACGGCCGGTGCCCCCAGGCCAGCCGCCCGCCGCTCCGCCCGCTTCGGTCGCGGCGGCCGCCATGGTGTTGCGCGACTTCTTCCTCAAGGAGAGCGGTGATGCGCACTTCCAGCAGACCGCCCTCGACCTGAAGACCCTCGTGAAACACGAGCGGAATCCGGCCCGGATCCTCTCGGTGCTGGAGCGCATCGCCAGGGACTACCGTGCCCGGTATCCGGAACTGCCCGCGACGCTGGAGTATCTGAAGCAGACGCTCCAGACCGAAGGCGCGGCCGGGATGCAGTTCATGGAATTCATGAAGCGGATTCTCGAATGAATACGCAGCGGAACGCCGGAGCAGGCTGCCGCCGCATCGAAGCCCTCTGAGTGTGAGCGTCGAAAACTCCTTCCGGGGGGTGTCCGAGCACTTATGAACCCGCAGAACCGAACAGCCATCGTGACCGGGGCGACCCGGGGGATTGGGCGAGGCATCGCGCTTGAGTTGGCTCGGCGCGGGTGCAACGTCGCGTTCAACTATGTCCGTAACACCGCGGCCGCCGAACTTCTGGTGGGGGAGATAGCCGCCCTGGGGACCACCGCGACGGCATTTCAGGCTGACGTGGCCGATCCTGCCGCCGTGGATGCCATGGTGCGACACGTCAAGGAGCAGTTCGGCCGCATCGATTACCTGGTCAACAACGCCGGGATCATCCGCGACGGGCTGCTCCTGCGCATGTCCGAAGCGGACTGGGACGCCGTGATCGACACGAATCTCAAAGGGGCTTTTCACTTCTCCAAGGCGGTCGCGGCCGTCATGGTCAGGGCGCGCTTCGGTTCCATCCTGAACATCACCTCGATCAGTGGACTGGTCGGCATGGCGGGCCAGACCAACTACTCGGCGTCCAAGGCCGGGCTGATCGGGTTGACGAAAGCCACGGCCAAGGAAATCGCGGGGAGAAACGTCACGGTCAATGCGCTTGCCCTCGGACTGGTCGACACCGACATGACCCAGGGTCTCAGCGGGGAATACCGCGCGAAAATGTTGGAGGCCGTGCCGCTGAAGCGCTTCGCGACGGTCGAGGAGGTCGCGCGCGTCGCGGCCTTCCTGCTCTCGGATGACGCGCGCTACATGACGGGCCAGGTCGTTCAGGTCGACGGCGGTCTCGCGATCTAGGCCTCCCCTGAGAGCCGAACGGAAGGCGAGATCATTCGGTGCCGCGGGTGCCGGTACCGGTGCGACTGTTACCGGCCACTGGCAAGCGGCTTTGACCCGACAAATTGTTGGCACTTCGGCCGGCTCCGGCGTTTATCAGACCGGAGGCGGACTGTGAACGGGGGACTCGAGACGCAGTGGGCGTCGGCGGCCGGTCATCCGAACGTGGATGGCGCAATCGACGGGGTCGCGGCCCTGCTCGCCCTGGTTCTCGACGGCGGCCGAAACAGCTCGGCCGCGCAGGCTTCCTCGCGACGGCTGCTGAGGCACTTCGGGTCGGCCGGCGCACTGGCGCAGGCTTCCGAAGCTGAAATATGCCGTGCCGGAAGGGTCAGCAGTCGGCAGGCAGGCCGGCTGCAGGCCGCCCTCGCGCTGGGCAGGCAGCTCTGTTCTGCCCCGCTGAAGCCAGGACAGCGCTTCTCGAACAGCCGTGACCTCTTTGAACGCTACCGCGCCCAGTTCTTCTCGGCCAACAAGGAGTATTTCGTATCGCTGCACCTGAACTCCAAGAACCAGCTGATCCGCGAGGTGCTGATCTCCATAGGAAGTTTGAGCACTTCCGTGGTGCACCCGCGCGAGGTGTTCGCCCCCGCCGTGCGCGACAGCACGGCAGGGCTGATTTTCCTGCACAACCATCCTTCGGGTGACCCCGCGCCCAGCCGCGAGGACCGCGAATGCACCAGCCGGCTGTGCCAGGCCGGGAGGATCCTGGGTATCCGCGTCCTGGACCACGTCGTTCTGGGGCACGAAGACTACTTCAGCTTCGCCGACGCAGGGTTGCTGCTCGAAGGACAACAATAGCCCGGCAGCAGGAGGCCGTTGCGCGGATCACGATGAGCTTGCCTGTGCGGAAGCGCTGCTGCTAGAATGCCGCGTTCGAACGATAGTTCCGTTATCGGCAGGCGCTCTGGTCTCATGAAAATCAAAAGCCTTAAGGATACCAACGACACGTTCGATCTCCGTTTTCCCCAGAACAGGCCTTACGATCTGGTCGGGTTCGGGCTGAACGCGGTCGATCACCTGTGCATCGTTCCGCACTACCCACGTTTCGACACCAAGACCGAAATCCTGCATTACGAGAAACTCGCGGGCGGGCAGGTGGCCACCACCGTGACGTTCGTCTCGCGCATGGGCATGCGCGGGAAATACATCGGCAAGGTGGGCTCCGACGAACTGGGCGAGTTCTCGCTGCAGAGCCTGCGTTCGGAGGACATCGACACGTCCTCCGTCCTGGTTGAGGAAGGTGCGCGCAACCAGTACGCGTTCATAATCATCGACAAAAACAACGGGGAACGCACGATCCTCTGGGAGCGGGACCGGCGCCTGAGCTTCAGGGACTCGGAACTCAGGCGGGACGAGGTCTGCGCCGGGCGCATCCTGCACCTCGACGGGCACGACTGCGACGCCGCTCTGCGCGCGGCCCAATGGGCCCAGGAGGAAGGAATCCCGGTCGTCATCGACCTCGACAAGGTCGTACCCAACAGCCGCGAACTGATCGCCAACGTCGATTTCCTCATCACGAGCTCGAACTTCCCTCCCGATTTTACGGGAATTGCCGACCCAATCGAATCGCTGCTGGCCCTGCGGGAGTTCTGCGGAGGCTTCCTGGCGGTCACCCTCGGAGTGCAGGGGGCGATGGCCGTCGTCGGCGATGAATGCGTGAGGTTTCCGGCCTTCAAGGTGCACGCGGTCGACACGACGGGCGCAGGGGACATCTTCCACGGCGGTTTCATCTACGGCCTGCTGCGCAACTGGTGCCTCGAACAGATCATGTCCTTCGCCAATGCAGCCGCGGGCCTGAACTGCACTCACCTCGGAGCGCGTTCCGGGATACCCCCGCTCGCGGAGATCCTGAAACTGGCCAATTCCGGCGCGTATCATCACGCCTGAGACGCCGTTGTCCGTCTGATAATTCTGATAACATTGAGTCGGGTTGGCGATGAAGTCGATTTTTCTCATGGACGTCGACACGCAGCGGGACTTCATGGTCCCGGCCGGGGCGTGGCGCATCCACGGCGCCGAGCGCCTGATCCCACGGTTGCGCCGACTGTTCGATTTCGCGCGCAGAAACGGCGTTTCGATCGTCTCCACGGCGGAAATCCACCCACCGGATGATCCCGAGTTCCTGAATTTCGCCCCGCACTGTGTGCGCGGCACCGACGGGCAGCGCAAGATCGACGACACGCTGCTCCCGCGCGCCGTCACCGTCGAAACCCGTCCCATCGACCGCAACCTCGTCGAACTGGTGCGGAAGCACCAGCAGATTGTCATCCAGAAGGAGCAGTTCGACGTGTTCAGCAATCCGATGACCGAGAAGCTGCTCCGGGCCCTTCCCCAGCACGCCATCGTGTGCGGCGTCATCGCCGAGCACTCGGTCCGCCTGGCTTGCCTTGGGCTGCGCAGTATGGGGGTGAAGACCGCGCTGGTCGGCGACGCGGTCGGTGCGCTGGCCAAGGACTCGGCAGACCGGGCCTTTGCGGAACTGAGGGGCGCGGGCGTGGAATTCACCACCGTCGATGCGCTGCTCTCGGCGCTGCAGGGGGGGTGATTTTCAGAGGACAAATGCCGTGCCCCGCCGGAGTCTACATCCACATACCCTTCTGCCGGACTCGGTGCAGCTACTGCCATTTCGTCACGCGGCCGATGCACGACGAGGTCGCCTTGCGCTACAGCCGGGCGGTGGTGCGGGAGATCGAGGTTTTCGAGGCGCATGGCCGCGAGCTTCCCGCGGCCGACACGGTTTATTTCGGGGGCGGCACCCCGAGCATCGTGCCGCCCGAGCAGATCGCCGCGATCCTCACCGCGTGCAGAAGCGCCTTCCGGGTGCTGCCGGACTGCGAGATAACGCTGGAAGCCAATCCCGGAACCCTCACCGCCGAAAAGGCGGCCAGCTATCGCGCCATGGGGGTAAACCGCATCTCGATGGGGGCCCAGTCGTTCTTCGATGCGGAACTGACCGCCATCGGCCGTTCGCACCGCGCCGAGGACACGTCCGAATCGGTGGCCCTGCTGAGGGCGGGGGGCATCGCGAACATAAACCTCGACCTGATGGCCGGCCTGCCGGATCAGGACCAGGCCCGCTGGACGGCGAACCTGGAGCGCATGGTCGCGCTGCGCCCCTCGCACATCTCGATGTACATGCTGGACCTGGACGCCCATTCGCCCCTCTACCACTCGGTGGCGAGCGGCGCGTTCCGCCTTCCGGAAGACGATCAGGTCGCGGATTTCTACCTGGAGACCATCGATCACCTCGAACGCTGCGGCTACGTCCAATACGAGATTAGCAACTTCGCCCTACCCGGGAGAGAATCGCGGCACAATATGAAGTACTGGAACTGCGAGCCGGTGCTGGCGTTCGGCGTCTCCAGCCACTCTTATGACGGCACGGCGCGGTACGCGAATCTCGGCAACCTGAACGCGTACCTGGAAGCGGTCGAAAAACAGGGTTCGGCACTGGACTGGAGAGAGCCCGACGAGCCGGAGCATCAGCTTCAGGAAACTTTGTTTCTGGGGCTCCGGCTGCGGTTTGGGGTCGACTGGCACGGGCTGCGCGAAGCGTTCGGCGCCGAAAGAGTCGCCGCGTATGAGCCCGCGGTCACGGAAATGGCCGCGCACGGACTGCTGATTTGGGAGGGCGGCCGCGTGCGGCTGACCCGGCGCGGGATGCTCCTTTCCAACGAAGTCTTTCAGCGTTTCGTCTGAAGACTGCAATTAATCCGGGACGACGCGGTTCGCCCCCTTTCTTGAAGGCACGCACATGGCAAGCCCGATCATCGACATGAGGAGCGACACAGTTACAAAGCCAATACCCGAGATGCGCGCCGCCATGGCGGCAGCGGAGGTGGGAGACGACGTCTATCTGGAGGACCCCACTGTCAACCGCCTCCAGGAACGCGCGGCCGGAATAGTCGGTAAGGAGGCGGCGCTTTTCGTCGCGTCAGGGACCATGGGCAACCAGATTGCCGTCAATATACATACCCGGCCCGGGCAGGAGGTCATCACGGAGCAGAGGGGCCACATCTACAACTACGAAATGGCCGCAATGGCGGCCATCAGCGGCGTCCTGGCGCGCCCGGTGGCCGGTCCGGAAGGGATCCTGTCATGGGATCTCATCCGGCCGGTCATAGCACCCGGCATCTACTACCGGGCTCAGACCGGACTGATCACGCTGGAGAACACGCACAACATGGCCGGCGGCACGACCTACAGCGCGGCGCGGATTCAGGACATCTGCGACCGGGCGCACGAGGCCGGGCTGCCCGTGCATCTGGACGGTGCGCGGATTTTCAACGCGGCGACAGCCTTGGGTGCGAGTGTCGCCGATCTCTGCCGCCCGTGCGACTCGGTAATGTTCTGTCTGTCGAAGGGTTTGGGCGCGCCGGTCGGTTCCATGCTCACCGGAACGGCCGGATTCATCGGGCGCGCCAGGAGCGTCCGGAAGATGCTCGGCGGCGGGATGCGTCAGGCGGGTGTGCTCGCGGCGGCGGGGCTGATCGCGCTGGAGAAGATGCCCGCGAGGCTCTGTGTGGACCACGAAAATGCCCGGCTACTTGCCGATCTTCTGGCCAAGATCCATACTTTGGATATAGATCCGCAGCGGGTGCGGACCAACATCGTAATCGTCGGCATAGGCCGCACCGGCCACGACGCCGGCGAGCTTGCAGCCCTCCTGAAATGCGAGGGTGTCCTGGTGGGGACGGTCGATTCCTCGACGATACGCCTGCTCACGCATCTGGACGTCGCGCGTGATCAGATTCACGAGGCAGTGGCCGCATTCCGCAGGGTCCTGCGCCGCGAAGAGGAGCCATGATCGTCGAGCCTACCGAAGAGACCCAGGTCCTGCGCGATACCATCCGCGCTTTTGCCGAGTCCGAGATCGCACCCCACGTGATGGAGTGGGACGAGGAGCAGAGGTTTCCGCTCGAGCTCGTGCCGAAGTTGGCGGAGCTGGGGCTGATGGGGTGCCTCTTGCCCCAGGAATTGGGTGGCGCTGGCCTCTCGTATCCGGAATACGTGGTGGTGATCGAGGAGATTTCCAGGGTCGACGGTTCGATCGGGCTTTTTCTTGCCGCGCACAATTCCCTTTGCTCCAATCACATCTGGCTTGCCGGCTCCTGTGAACAAAAAGGACGTTACCTGCCGGGGCTTGCCGGTGGCGCCCGCGTCGGGGCTTGGGCGCTGACCGAATCAGGTTCGGGGAGCGACGCGGCGGCCGGTCGCACAACCGCGGTGAGCCGCGGCGACCATTACGTCCTCAACGGCTCCAAGCAGTTCATTACCAACGCCTCATTTGCCGACACTTTCGTGGTCATGGCCTCCACCGATCCCTCGGCCGGGCGCGACGGGATCTCCGCATTCATCGTCGACCGCACGTCCCCTGGATTCTCGGTTGGCCGCAAGGAAAACAAGCTCGGGCTGCGTGCCAGCGAAACCGCGAGCGTCGTCCTGGAAGATTGCCAGGTGCCCGCCGAGAACCTGCTGGGGGAAGAGGGGCGTGGCTTCAAAGACTGTTTGCGCGTGCTGGACGGGGGCCGCATCTCGCTAGCGGCGCTCGCACTGGGCATGGCCCAGGGAGCCTTCGAGCACTCGCTCCGCTACGCGAAGGAGCGCCGGCAGTTCGGGAAGGCGATTTCCGAGTTCCAGGCCACACAGTTCAAACTCGCGGACATGGCCACCGAGATAGAGGCCGCGCGCCTGCTGACCGTCCGGGCCGCCGAGATGAAGCGGGCCGGAATGCGTACGACCAAGGAATCCTCCATGGCCAAGCTCTTCGCGGGTGAGGTCGCGGTGCGCGTCGCGGGCGAGGCCGTTCAGATCCACGGCGGGTACGGGTTTATCAAGGATTTCCCGGTCGAAAAGTACTATCGGGACGTCAAGCTCTGTACAATAGGGGAGGGAACCAGCGAGATTCAGCGTCTGGTGATCGCGCGCCAACTGCTGAGGTGATCTGTACGCACGAATGGACATGCCCCCTGCCGCAACCCGGACAGCCGATCTCAAGCCGGAACTTCTCAGGCGTGTGCTGGCCGGGGATTTCCGCTCGCTCGCCCGTCTGATAACCCTGGTGGAGAACAACCCGTCGGCCGCCACGCCTTACCTGCGCGAGCTTTTTCCTTACACGGGGAGGGGTTTCGCAATCGGGATCACAGGCTCCCCGGGCTCGGGGAAGAGCACGCTGGTGGATCAGCTCGCACTGCACTACCGTGGCGAGGGGCGCCGGGTCGGGGTTGTCGCCGTTGACCCCACCAGCCCCTACAGCGGTGGGGCGATCCTGGGTGATCGGATCCGCATGCAGTCGCGCGGCGTGGATGGCGGCACGTTCATCCGGAGCATGGCAACCCGCGGGCACCTGGGCGGGCTGGCGAGAGCCACCTACGACGTCCTCACCCTTTTTGACGCCGCGGGGTTCGACGTCACCCTGGTCGAGACCGTCGGGGTGGGGCAGGACGAGGTGGAGATCGTGCGGGCCGCCGACGTCACGGTGGTCCTCATGGTCCCGGGAATGGGTGACGACGTTCAGGCGATGAAGGCCGGGATCATGGAAATCGGAGACGTGTTCGCCATCAACAAGGCCGATCGCGACGGCGCCGACCGCGTCGAGGTCGAACTCAGGGCACTCCTCTCCATCGGCAGAAGGCCGGACGGCTGGACACCGCCGATCGTGCGGACGGTGGCATCTGAAGGGAAGGGAGTCGCAGAGTGCGCCGCCGCCATCGAGGCCTGCCGCGGCTTTCTCCGGGATTCGGAATACCAGCGCAACCGCTCGCTGCAAATTCAGCGGGACCGCCTGATCGAACTCGTACGCTCCAGGGTGATCGACGCCCTGCTGCGAGATCCCGGAGCCGCAGACCTGCTCGATCGGCTCGCCCGGGACGTGGCCGATCGGAAGACCGACCCGTACTCCGCGGCCGAAGAACTGCTCGAGGACTCGCCCCTCGGGCGCTCCGAGAACAAAGACACCGAGTAACGCCGCCTTTGCCGACGGTCCCGCGGCAATTTCGTTGCCAAACCGCTCGGAGGACTCCATCATGGCGTTTTTGCCGGCGCACGTCCTCGGTGCCGGGTTCACAGCAACCCTCAGGTTGGGGAGATATGAACAACATCACCATAGGGATCATTGGCGGCAGCGGGCTGTATAACATGACGGAATTGACCGACCGGAAGGAGGTGGCCGTCACGACCCCCTTCGGGCGGCCCTCGGACGACATCGTCACGGGCACCCTCAGGGGGAAGACGGTGGCCTTCCTCGCCCGGCACGGCCGCGGTCACCGCATCATGCCTTCGGAACTGAATTTCCGCGCGAACATCTATGCGATGAAAATGCTCGGCGTCGAACGCATCCTCTCGGCCAGCGCCGTCGGTTCGCTCAGGCAGGAGATCGTGCCGCTCGACATAGTCCTGCCGGACCAGTTCGTCGATCGCACGCGAGGGCGAGTGTCGACGTTTTTTGGCGAGGGGCTCGTCGCGCACATTGCGTTTGCCGAACCCGTCTGCCCGGAACTGCTCTCCCACGTACACGCCTCGGCGGCGGCCGCTGGCATCAAGACAACGAAGGGAGGCACCTACCTGTGCATGGAGGGGCCTGCGTTCTCTACCCGCGCGGAATCCAACCTGTATCGCAGCTGGGGCATGGATGTGATCGGGATGACAAACCTCCAGGAAGCCAAGCTGGCGAGGGAAGCCGAGATCTGCTACGTCACGATGGCCCTGGTGACCGACTACGATTGCTGGCACGAATCGCATGAAAGCGTCACGGTCGAGATGATCGTCGGCAACCTCATGCAGAACAGCCAAAACGCCCAATCGGTGATCCTGCAGGCCGTCGCGGACATGCCGGAAGAGCGGACCTGCGGGTGCGGCCACGCGCTGGACCACGCCCTGATCACGGATCGCACGCTGGTTCCGGAGACCGTCAGGCAGAAGCTCGCCTGCATCGTCGGCAAGTACTTCGAAACGAGTCAAACCGCCGGGTAGGCGGGATTCACGGCTTCATGATTTTTGCGGGAGGTGCAATGGCAATCCTGGTAGTCGGTTCGGTCGCCCTGGACAGCGTAAAGACGCCTTTTGGCGAGAAGGAGGAGGTTCTTGGCGGGTCGGCCACCTACTTCAGCATCGCCGCGAGCTATTTCAGCCAGGTCAGCATGGTGGCGGTCGTCGGGGAGGACTTTCCGGAGCATCACGTCGGAATGCTGCAGAAGAAGGGGATCGACACCTCCGGCCTGCAGCGCGTGCAGGGGAACACATTTCGCTGGAAGGGGGAGTACGGCTTCGATCTCAACACGGCCAAGACGCTCGAGACCCGGTTGAATGTCTTCGCGGAATTCTCGCCCGACATGCGCCAGGAGCATCGGGCCATCGATTATCTGTTCCTCGGAAACATCGATCCCGACCTGCAGCGCAACGTGCTGTCCCAAATGCGCCGTCCCAAACTGGTCGCCTGCGACACGATGAACTACTGGATCGAAAAAAAACCGGCGTCGCTGCGGCAGATGCTGGCACTGGTCGACGTCTTGGTCATCAACGACGCGGAGACGCGCCAGCTGGCCGGTGAATCCAACCTCTTCCGCGCTGCGAGGAAGATCCTCGCCTGGGGTCCCAGGTGGCTGGTGGTGAAGCGCGGCGAATACGGTGTCATGATGGTGAACTCGAAGTCCACGTTCTGTGCGCCGGCGTTCCCAATGGAAGACGTCGTCGACCCCACCGGGGCCGGTGATTCGTTTGCCGGCGGCTTCATGGGTTACCTCTCCGCCTGCGGTTCGAGCGAGGAACCCGCGCTGCGCAAGGCTGTCGTTTTCGGGTCGGTTATGGCATCCTTTAATGTCAGCGAGTTCGGGCCGGGGCGACTCGCCGACCTGACCTATCCCGAGATCGAGGTGCGTTTCCGGGAATTCCGAAAGCTGACCCTCTTCGAGGATATCTGACGGTTTGCCCACCCAGGCACGAATATGACTGCTCTCCGCTCTCCACGCGTCCCCAAGCCTGCAGGGGTGTCGATCTACCTGGCACTCGCGCTTTGTTGCCTGGCGTTCCCGGCGCACGCCCGACAGGCCAAAAAAAACACGACCCTGGCGGATGCGAAGATCTACCACGAGGCGATGGCTTGGTTCAAAAAGGGAGAGGCGCTGATCGGTGGGCCCAAGGAGAACAGCGAGGAACAGGCCGATCTCTTCAGGAAGGCGCTTCAGATCAAGCCGGATTTTCTCGAGGCGCACTACAATCTCGGACTGATCTACGCCAATCAGAAGAGGCTAACGGAGGCTGCCGGCGAATTCGAAGCTGTTCTGAGGCTGGAGCCGAACTTTGAAGGCATTCACATGCTGCTGGCGACGGCGTACCGGGAAGCCGGCAACAACGACGCGGCGATGGCGTCGCTCGAAGCGGGGCTGAGAAAGAAGCCGAAGGACCTGCAGATGCTCAAAGCGCTCGGGTTCCTGCAATTCCATGCCTCCCGGGACGCCGCCGCGATCGAGACGCTTAAATCGGTGCTCGGCATACTGCCGAACGACGTCAACGCGCTGCAGGACCTAGCGCTGCTGTACCATCGCAACGATCGGCTGGACGAGGCGGCGGCCTATTACCGCGACCTCGTCCGTGTCGAGCCGAATAACTTCGGCGCCCACTACAACCTGGGCATGATCCTGCTCAGGCAGAAGAAGGACGATGAAGCGGCCGAACAGCTCGAGGTAGCCGACCGGTTGTCCCCGGGCAACCCTGAGATACTCGAACGTCTGGGGGACCTGTACGCTCTCCGGCAGCATCACGAGAAGGCCGCAGCCTCGTACCAGGCTGCGTTGGCCAAAGAGCCCGGGCGGGCCGCCCTCCTCTCCAAGCTTGGCTTCAGCCTTGCCAGCCTGAACCGACCCGGGGAGGCGATTGCCATGCTGGAACGTTCTGTGCGTGTCAATCCCGCCAACCCGCATGCGTTCTACCTTCTGGGAGACCTGTACTCGGAGCAGAACCGTTACGAGGAGAGCGTAACAGCCTACAGGGCCGCGCTGAAGCTCGATCCTAGACAGAGGGAGGTGCGCTATAACCTCGGGACGCTCTACGCGGAGCACGGCGAGTTGCAGGACGCGCTGGAACAGCTGAGAGCGGCGGTCGAAATCGACCCCGGGTACGCGGCGGCCTGGTCGAACCTGGCCCTGGTCAGCGAGAAGCTGGCGCTGCACAACGAGGCGTTGGAGGCGCACCGCAAGGTGATCCAGCTCGGCCGCGGCCAGGCAATCAACTACTTTCACCTTGGAATCCTCTACGCCCAGCGCAGCCAGCCCGACGAGGCGATCGGCAACATCGCGCGGGCCATCGAACTGGAACCCGATAAGTACCGGCAATTCCTGCGCGAGGAGCTCAAGAAGGTGCATTCGGTGTTGGACAGCGTGCGCTACAACCCGCGGTTCGCGCAGTTGCTGACCGGGCCGCCGCCGACTCCGCCGAAACCGTAGGGCTCGCGCAAGAATAGTTTCACATTTGGCTGACGGCTCCCGAGCCAACAGATCCCACAGCAAGCCACGATAGTAGATTGCTATAAGCGGAGCCGTCAGCCCTTCGGGGCGGCGGCGGGCGGGCATCTGCGGCGTTGCGGATCCTCGACGAAGTCACCCCATCGCCTGCGTCGCGCCGCCTTGCATCTGCCCGCCCGGCGCTCGCGCCAAAGTGGGCCTGTTATTCTGTGACAGACCCTTAGCCCGAGACTTCGGCCCCCGGGGTGCGGGGGTGACGCGCCGTCGCGAGGAAACGGTGCAGTTCTTCCTCGTCCAGCGCGTACAGGTTCTGCGGATTGCCCCGGGGCTGCAGCTTCCAGCGCATGTGACCCCAAAGCCAGGAATCCGGCTGTTCGCGGACGATGCCTTCCAGGACCTCGTTGAATCGCGCGGTGTTGAGCGCTATATCCCGGGTCATGTCCCCCGTCCGCACCAACTCCAGAGGTGGCAAGAACTTGATGAGGTATTGCCCGTTGTGCGGGGGGGTGAGGTAGCCGGGAAGCACCACCGCGTCGCGCCGCAGCGCGAAGAGAGCGAGGCCGGTCGAAGTCGCCGCCGGGATGCCGAAGAAATCGGCAAACACTCCTTCCTGGAGGGACGTGTTCTGGTCCATGAGGATTCCGACGGGCCGGAAGGCTTTGAGATGCTCGAGGATGCGGCGCGCCGAGTCCTTTTTCGAAATGACGCGGTTCCCGCAGGACTCGCGCACGGTGACCACAAACTTCTCGAGGTGAGGGTTGTCCAGAGGGCGGGTCACGAAACTCAGCGGAAACCCATAAAGGGCGTGCGCTACCGGCAGAAGCTCCCATGCGCTGAAGTGCCCGGTTAGATAGAGCAGCGGTTTGCCTGTTGCTGCCGCGGCCTCGTAGTTGTTCAGCCCGCACTGCCCGTCGTAGGTGACGAGCCGGGAGATCGTGCGCGCGTCGAGCTTTCGCATGCGGCTGATCTCGAGCAGGTTGCGGCCGGTGTACTGAAAACTGCGGCGTGCGATGCGCATGCGCTCGCCGGACCCCAGTTCGGGAAAGGCGATGGAGAGGTTGACGTCGGCGATGCGGCGGTGGCGTGCGTCCAGGTGGTAGGTGGCCGCCGCCAGCACGTCGACCAGCGTTTCGGCGACGGAGCGCGGCAGCACCGACAACAACGCCAGGGCGACGCGGCAGACGAGGTAGATGAAGTAGGATTCCAATGCGTTGGTCTTCGGCCCGATGTTATACTTTGACCACTGTTGCCAAAACGATTGGACGGTAAGGATGTCGGAAACCCGTTTCCGCCCTCGCGCAGGGCTCGCGGTCGTGCTGGTGCTTGGGACCTGCGCTGCCGTGTCGGCGGGCTACAAGGCCAAGCCCTGGGCTCCCCGCGCACTTCAGACCTATGCGGCGAAGCTCGCCAGCGAAGGGGTGACGATCGCCGTCGATCCGCTCTACCGGGACACTCTGGCGGCCCAGGTTTTCGACAAATCCGACATGGTGACCCGCGGCATTATGCCGCTCGGGGTCATCATTTTCAACGACAACGACTTCCCAGTAATGATCCGCTTCACCTCGATAGAACTCATCCATGCGGACGAACATTTGCACACCCTGACGCCCAACGAGGTCGCGCACAGGCTGTTCGCAAAGGGAAACAAGGGTTCGTGGATTCCGCAGCCGATCCCCCGCAAAACCACCGGCGACGGTGTCAATCGCGACGCCCTCGACGACTTCGACCACAAGTTCCTCGGGGATAAGACCGTGGAACCACACAGCCAGGGAGGCGGCTTCCTCTACCTGCACATACCATCCGACAAAATAGAACCGTACCTCGCTGGGTCCAGGCTGTATATTCCCGACGTCTACCGGCAGGACAAGGCCGAGAAGATGATATTCTTCGAAATCGAACTCAAGCCTGTGTTCGAGGCAGCCGCGGACGAACTAGTGTCCCCTGCGTGACATTCGGATTGACGAGGTTTGCCCGGGGATTCCTGTCCTGCGCCAGAAGCGAAACAGTGTCAACGGACATGTTGTGAAGCGTGGGATCGCTAACACCCTCCGCGTCGCTCCCCCCTACGACGAAGAACTCGAGGGGATTTTAGTGTTCAGGGGCTTCGCGGAAGCCGAAATGTCCCTATGCCGGCTCGAGCAGCTGCGGAAGCGCTATCTCGGCACCGAGGACTACAAGGGTGCGGAGCTATGCCGGCAAATCGGGCTGGTCGGCCGCCGAAGGGCAGAGATCATCAGCCGGAGTCCGAGAGTAGGGTCGGTCAAGCGCCGTCAAAAGGCAGAGATCGCCAACTGGTTTAGGATCTGGTTCGAGAGCCCTGACCTCTTCCTGGACTGGCTGTCGCTGCGCAAGCAGACCGGATCCTTCCAGGAGCTGAGCGATTCAGAACAAAGCGATGATGACGGCACCTAAATCATCTCCCACCGACACCTTCACCGACACGCTCAAGGCCGAGATCGTGGCGGGGAGCGAAAACCTCTCGCTCTGGCTCAACTATGTCCAGGAATCCGGCGGGCTGGACCGGTTGTTCGAACTCGAATCCTGGCTCAAGGGACTGCGCTGCTTTTTTCAACCCGAGCACCTGCCGCTGGGCGAAACCGATCGAGCAGAGCTCCTCCGCAGGAGCTTCGCTCCCGAATTGCGGATCGTGCGCACGGCGCTGCTGCTGTGCGAGCAGCGCCTGGCTGCCGTATGCGCGTGTGGCCAGCCGGACCGCCTGGAGTTCGAGGCATTCAGCGGTCAAACCCGCGCTGCGAGCGCTTCCGACCACCCCATTGGAAGACTGCTGGAGCAGCCGACGCCGATGGACAGCCTGACGCGGCTGATGGAGTCGCTCGACGACCTGCGTGTTCTCGTCGAGAGCGTGGCCGCGGGGACGCGGCAAGATTACCAGGTGTTCCTCGCCCTCGGGAGAGCCTACCAGAAGGAACTGCGAGGCTGCCGTTACGTCGACATGCTTCTCAGCCAGCGCTTTCGGCTTCAGTACGACCGGGTGGACAACCCCATACTCGGCGGCATCCTGCGAGGCATCGCCGACGACGCGCTGCGCCGGGACGTTGCCGTCGCCCTGCTGTACCTGCTGCGCTTCCTGAAATACCTGGGGCTGGCCGAGACCGAGATGAGCGCGGACCGCCCGCTGCGGCACCTGGTCGTGCTCTTCGCGCTCCTGCACGAAGAAGTGGGAAAATTGGCGGATTTCCTGCGCTCCCGCCTATTGAAACGCAAGGAAGCGGGCCCCACGCTGCAGAGCGCGGTGGAGCTCGTCGTGTACTCGCTCAGCATGGAGTCGCAGCGCGCCCTGCAAAGGGAGCTTCTGTATGTCGCCCGTGAGACGGAAGCTCCGCCGATCTACACCCACATCGAGAACAGCCACGGGCTGCTGCGTCACTGCGTGCAGAGCTGCGCGGTCACTCTCGTCGGCGTTTTTGAGAGGTCACTCGACCCGCAAAAGTTGTTCCCATCGATGCTCGAAACCGAGCGGAAATCGCTGCAGTTGCGGCAAGGTCTCTGGGATCTGCGCGACTACATTAAACAGGTCCTGGACACCCGCACGCCGCCGGACCTGGCGCGGCTGGTCGGTCGCCTGAATCTGTTCCGCGAGACATTCCTGCGTCACCTGACTTACCGCGACTGGGCGCAGTTCGAACAGTTCGGCGACCAGATCATCGTCTGCGTCGACCAAGCCGATGTCCGGACCATCTTGAGGAAACTCGTCGTCCACATCGAGGGCCTCGTCCAGGAGGTGTCGAAGAGGAGCGTCGTGCCGGAACACGTCCCGGAGCCCCTGGCGGGGGCGACCGAATAGGCCGGTTCCATTCGGGGCCGCCAAGGCACACGGCCCAGCGGATCCACGTATGAAGGTCAAATGGAAGAAAGTATTCCTCTGGTCTTCCCTTGGGAGCGTCGCCTTGGGTGCGACCGTTGCGTTTGCGCGTAAGTCGCGCAAGGCGGCACGCTCGCGGGTGGAGTATCGGCCCCTCCCACCGGGGAGCGGAGTTAAAGCGCAGACCGAGGTCTTCGTCGAGGAAGGGAAGCCGGCGCAAGACACGTACCAGCTAACACCGACCTCCTTCAGGGTCTGGAGCGTGCTGGAGCTGCAGTCGGAACCCGGAACGCCCAACCCCGCGGGGAAGGCGATCTACCACGTAACCCTGACGCGTGGCGGCGCAACCGCCGCCGCCGCTGCCGGAGAGCGGTTGCTCGAGAGGTTTTACGGCACGATCCGCAGCGTGGAGCCCGGCGGAGCCGAACCCCGCAGAGACTGCATCGCCGGCGGCGCATTTCTCGAAATCCCGCGCTGCTACGTTGGGGGCGCCGCCAACGGGATCGAAAGCGGCGAGGTTCACCGCTCCAGGGCGCCGATTCTGGATTTCACCCTCGAACCCGACCTCGAGTCCTCAGCTGATCAGCGCCCCCTTTAACGCGCGGGTCCAGTGAAACACCAGCCCGTCGTGTCCGGCTTCGACGTGCACAATCTGGTTCGGGTCCAACCCGTGATCGGCTACCTGGCTGGCGAGCGGGAACTCCAGGTATTCCCGCACGGCGCGGCGCAGGGGCCGTGCGCCGTAACGTAGGTTCGTGCCGCGCTGAATCAGGAATCGCTTCGTCCCCTCTGATATCGCCGCGCCCACTCCGGCCATGGCCAGTCGCGCGCGGGTGTCGAACAGGAACTTCTCCAGGATGGACATCAGGTGGTCGTCCTTCAAGCGGTTGAAGGTGATGATCTCATCGACGCGGTTGATGAACTCGGGGCTGAAAAAGTCCTCCACGGCGCTGATGCAGACGGTCTGGATCTTGTGGTCGGCGGAATCCTGATCCAGTTCCTCGAACCTCTGCGCGGGCGGGCCGAAGCCGATGATCGCGTTCTTCGTGATGTTGTCGACCTCCTTGGCGCAGACGTTGCTCGTCATCATGATGAAGCAGTTGCGGAAGTTGAGGTCCACGCCCCTGCCCGTTTTCAGCTCGCCGCGCTCCAGGACCTGCAGCAGCAGGTCGTACAGGGCCCGGTCGGCTTTCTCGAGTTCCTCGAAAATCACAATCGTGAATTTCTTCTCGATCTTTTCCGGGGTAAGGAACGGCGGTTGCTCGTGCCCGACATATCCCGGCGGGGCGCCGACCAGCTTGGCGACGTCGTGGGCGTTCTTAAACTCCGTGCAGTTGATGGCCACGACCTCGTTTTCGTCGCCGTGCAGGATCTTGGCCAGGGAGCGGCCGATCTGGCTTTTGCCGGTTCCCGTCGGTCCGAGGAACAGGAAGGTTCCCAAGGGGCGCCGCGGGTCGCAGATCCCCAGGTCCGCGACGACGACCGCGCGGACCACCGACTCGACGGCGCGGTCCTGCCCGATGATCTCCTTCTGCAGCTGACTCCTGAGCTCTTGGGCTCTGAGCATGCGTCCCTCCCTTGCCACCAGCCTTTGACCCGGTGCGGCCCTTTCGCCGCGGTCCTGGTCAACCACCCTGCTCATAACGATATCTTTGAACCCGAAAAAGTTTCTTCCGAGCCGGAAAAAATTCCCTCTGGCTGGGCGGCCTTTTCTCATGTCCTCATCGAGGCGAAAAACCTTAGGGGAGCCCCGTAAATTTTGCTAGACTCAGAGGTTAATTTGCGTCGTGCCATCGCCGGGTTTCCCGCTCCGCCGAGTCGTGGAGGCCCAAGTTTTTCCGCAAACCAATTCTCGCGCAGGTTGAGATGCAAGACACGCTCCTGACGACGATACCGGGCACGCGGGATCTTCTGCCCGACGAACTCGCCCCGTGGCAGTTAGTGGAGACGAAGGCGCGCGGGCTCTTCGCCCAGTACGGATTCCAGGAAATCCGCACACCCATCCTCGAAGCCACGGAGCTGTTTGCGCGGGGTATAGGAGGGGACACCGACATCGTCGGGAAGGAGATGTACACCTTCCTGGACCAGAGCGGCAAATCGATAACGCTGCGCCCCGAGGCTACGGCATCCGTGGTGCGGGCGTACGCCCAACACGCCATGTACCGCGGGGCGGGACTCACCAAGCTCTACTACATCGGCCCCATGTTCAGGCACGAGAAGAAACAGAAGGGGCGTTGGCGGCAGTTCTACCAGATCGGCGCAGAGGTTTTGGGCTCGGACCACCCCGCCATAGAGACCGAGGTGATCGAAATGGTCCTTCGCCTGCTCGGCTCGTTGCAGATCCAATGCCAGTTGCTGGTGAATTCGGTCGGTTGCCCAAACTGCCGTCCCGCATACATCCGGTTGCTGCGCGCCGAGCTCGAGCGCATTGGCGGCGTTTTGTGCGAAGACTGCCGGCGCCGCGCGGAAACTAACCCACTGCGCGTCCTGGACTGCAAGGTGGAAGCGTGTCAGCCGCACATAGAGCGGCTGCCGATGATTACCGACCACTTGTGCGACGACTGCTCCATGCACTTCCGACGTTTCAGGGGCTACCTGGACGAGGCGGAGATCCGTTACAGGATCGTGCCGAGGCTGGTGCGGGGGTTGGACTACTACGTCCGGACGGCATTCGAGATCGTTTCGGGAGAGCTGGGCGCCCAGAATGCGCTGGTCGGCGGCGGGCGCTATGACGGACTATCGGAAGTCATCGGCGGTCCGCCCGCCCAAGGCTTCGGCTTCGCGCTTGGAGTCGATCGACTGGTCATGATCGTGCCCGAGGACATTGGGAGGAGCGCCGCGCACAAGCCTTCTGTTTTTCTCGCCTACATCGGGGAGGCGGCATTCGAGCGCGCCCGCGCCATCGCGCGGATTTTGCGCGGGGAGGGCGTTTCCGCCCACCTGGAGCTCGGCGGGGGCAGCCTCAAGAGCCAGATGCGGATGGCCAACAAGCTGCAGGCGGAGCACGTGCTCATCATCGGCGACGAGGAGCTCGCGCGCGGACGGTATCCGGTCCGACGCATGCGCGACTCCAAGCAGTGGGACGTCTCGCTGCCGGAGCTCTCCGGCTATCTCAAGACGCACGAAGCCCGCTAGGGCGCACAGGCATGAGCAAGATCCGCGTTTTGCCCGAGATCCTGGCCAATAAGATCGCTGCGGGGGAGATCGTGGAACGCCCTGCGTCGGTGGTCAAGGAGCTCCTCGAAAACTCGATCGATGCCGGGTCGCATGCCTTGTCCCTCGCGGTGGAAGGTGGCGGCAAGCGGTTGATCCTCGTGCGCGACGACGGAGAGGGGATGAGCCAGGACGACGCCATACTCGCCTTTGAGCACCACGCCACGAGCAAACTGCAGACGATCGACGACCTGGCTTCGATCGCGACGCTGGGGTTTCGCGGCGAAGCCCTCCCTTCCATCGCGTCCATATCACGCCTGACGTTGCGCACGCGGCCGCCTGAGGAGCCCGGGCATCCGGCAACCGGGACCGAGGTGGAGATCCAGGGGGGCATCCTGCGCCACGTCAAGCCGATCCCGTGGGACCGGGGCACCGAAGTGACGGTCCGCGACCTGTTTTTCAACGTCCCCGCAAGGCGCAAGTTCCTGCGTTCGAACGATACTGAACTGGGGCACATCACGCGGCTCGTGACCCAGTACGCGCTGGCCCACCCCGAGATGCGGTTCCGGCTGGAAAGCGAAGGACGATCGCTCATCGACGTGACTCCTGTCCCGACACTGCGCGAGCGGATATTCCAGGTGTTCGGCGACAAGTTCCTCGAAAACCTCGTCGAGCTTTCCGGCCGCAGCGGTTCGGTGGAGCTGCGCGGATTCAGTTCGCGCCCGCACGAACAGAGAACGAACCCGTACTCCCAGTTTTTTTTCGTCAACCGCCGGATGGTGCGAGACAAAGTGATCACGAGCGCCGTGCGCCAGGCCTATCGGCATACGATGCCGGCGTCGGCGTATCCGGTCGTCCTGATCTTCCTGCAGTTGCCGTACGAAGAAGTCGACGTCAACGCCCACCCGGCCAAGACCGAGATCCGCTTCCGCCAGCAGAGCATCGTCCACGACCTGGTCCGCGAGACCATCGGCAGCGCGCTGGTCCGGAGCAAATCGATACCGGTGTACGAGCACCTGCCGGCCGCGGGTCAGGAGACCCTCGATCCGCGTTCCGCGGCGCCGGCCGCTGCGTACCCGCCCGAGTTCGAATTCAGGCCGCCCTCAACGGCCCCGGATCCCTTTCAGCGCGCTTTCAACTACCCCTTCAGGGAACTTTCCCCGCTGCCAGCTCCGTCCGGACAAAGCCACGAATTCATGAAGCTCCGCGCGGACCTTCTACTCGGCGCGACTCCGGACGAGGGCGAGACGCATCCCTTCGCCTCCGGCGGTGTCCGGATACTCGGGCAGATGCAGGAGAGCTATATCGTCGCGTGCGACCGGGAGGGGCTCCTCATCATCGATCAGCATGTCGCTCACGAAAGAGTCCTCTACGAAAAGCTCGCCACGTCCATGGAGAAGCGGTCCGTCGAGACCCAGGGACTGCTCGTCCCGATGACCGTCGAGCTGGCACCGCACCAGATGGCGGTGCTCGAACGGGTCCTGCCCGAATTGAACCGCAACGGGTTTCAGGTCGAGCCGTTCGGCGGAAACGCAATCCTGATGCGCTCGGTCCCGGTGCTGGCGCGGGACTGCGACTGCCGGAAATTGATCGCGGAAATCCTTGAGGGGTTGGAGGCCGAGGAGAGGACGCTCGATGTCGCTCGGATCCGCGACCGGTTGGCCGTGAGCATGGCGTGCAGGGCGGCCATAAAGGTGAACATGTCGCTCACCGTCGAAAAAATGCAGTGGTTGCTGGATGAGCTGTCCCAGACGCGGGTTCCCACCAACTGCCCGCATGGCCGGCCGGTGATCCTGCGGTTCAGCCTGTACGAGATCGAGCGCAACTTCGGCCGGATCTGACGGTGCCGACCCGCCCGGCCTGCGAACGAATCCACGGCGCCCGGCGGTGAGACGGTCGTGGGAGGGTTCAGGGGCCGGCGACGGCGGCGGTGGCGACCGCACCCATGCGTCGGAACTTCAGGTAGCGGTGTTCGCGCAGCTCTGGGCCGGATCTGGCCACCAGGGATTCGAGGGCGGGGCGCAGGCGCTCATCGAGCAGCCTGGCGGCGGCATCGTGGTCGTGGTGGGCTCCGCCCGGGGGCTCCGCCACGATCTCGTCCACCACCCCAAAGCCCTTCAGGTCGGGGGCCGTGATCTTCAGGGCGCTGGCTGCGACCTCGACGTGCTGCTGATCCTTCCAGAGGATTGCGGAGCACCCTTCGGGAGTGATGACTGTGTAAATGGCGTTCTCCATCATCAGCACGTAGTTGCCCACCGCAATCCCGAGAGCTCCACCGCTGCCCCCCTCGCCGATGATGCAGACGACCACGGGCACCTCGAGCCTGGACATCTCGCGCAGGTTGAAGGCAATCGCCTCCGCCTGGCCGCGCTCCTCGGCGCCGACGCTCGGGTAGGCGCCCGGCGTGTCCACGAAACAGAGGATGGGGCGCGAGAACTTCTCCGCCAACCGCATGGCACGCAGCGCCTTCCGGTAGCCCTCCGGCTGGGCGTAGCCGAAGTTGCGGTGCTTCCGCTGCTGCAGGTCGCGGCCCTTCTGGTGCCCGAGCACCATCACGTGCCGCCCGTGGTATCGCGCGAAGCCGGCGACGATGGCCGGATCGTCGGCGAAGCGCCGATCGCCGTGAATCTCCGAGAAATCCTGGAAGAGGCGTTCCATGTAATCGAGCGTGTAGGGACGGTGCTCGTGTCGTGCCAGGAGGGTGTGCTGCCAGGCTTGGCTCTGGTTGGCCTGTCGCAGTCGTGCCAGCTCCGCGCGCAATTCTTGCAGCTGTTCTCCCTGATTGTCCTGCTGACCCATTCTGCACTCCGCCCGCTGGGATCCGCACAAGCAAACGCGTGCCGCAGCCGTAGAATCCGACTACTTCACGACCACGACCGACCCCGGTCCGCAGATCCCTTCGATGGCCCGGATCAGCTCGGGGCTGGATTTCACCTTCACGAACTCCGCGGACTGGATCGTAACACGGAAGTCCCGGGGATTATAGAGTTCCACTTCGATCCCGGTTTCGCCGCGGTTCTTCTGGAACAGCTGATGCAGCTGGACGGCTGCGGCCGGGCTGATGTCGGGGACGGCTGCCCGGATGCACAAGGTCCGGGCGAACCTCTCGGTAGCGCCCTGCAGGGGCTGCAGTTCCGACGCGATGAGCTTGCACGATTTCTCGTCCTCGGCCTCGAATCGGCCGCTGACCAGGACCGGCGTGTCGGACGTGAGGTATTGCTCGGACTTCATGTATAGGCTGGGGAAGACCACGGTCTCAACCGAGGCCGTGAGATCCTCCAGGTTGAACACCGCCATCAGCTCGCCTTTTTTGGTGCGGCGGGTGCGGCAGTCGGTGACCATGCCCGCGATACGGCACTCTGCGTTCCGGGCTTCGCTGATGAGTTCGGCGAGCGTTCTCTTGTTGAAGCGTGCCAACTCGCTGCTGAATCGGTCGAGCGGGTGGCCGGAAACGTAGTACCCGAGCGTCTCCTTCTCGTGCGCCAGCAGCTGTTCGGGCCCCCACTCGGCAATTTCGGGCGGGGGAGGTTCGGGCTCGGGCGCGTGACCGGGCAGCAGGTCGCTGAAAAGGCCCTTCTGCCCGGACTGCCGGTCGCGCTGGATCTTCTGCCCGTGTTCTATGGCAGCGTCGATCGACGCCATCAGTTGAGACCTCTTCCAGCCGAATGAGTCGAGCGCGCCACTCTTGATGAGGCTTTCGAGCACGCGCTTGTTGACCGCCCGCGAATCCACCTCTTCGCAGAACTGGAACAGGCCGGTGAAACGCCCGTGCTGGTTGCGGTACTGCAGCATGGAACGGATCGCCCCTTCGCCGACGTTGCGTATGGCCAGCATGCCGAAGCGGATGTGCCCGCCCGTCGAGAGGAAGTCGAGTTCGCTCTCGTTGATGTCCGGCGGCAGGACGCGTATCCCCATGTCCCTGCACTCGGCGATGTACATGACTATCTTTTCCGTGTCGCCGATCTCGCTCGACAAGAGCGACGCCATGAACTGAACCGGGAAGTGGACCTTGAGGTACGCCGTCTGGTAGGCCAGCAGCGCGTAGGCTGTGCTGTGGGACTTGTTGAAGCCGTACTGGGCGAAGTGCTCCATGAGTTCGAAGACCTGCACGGCGCTCTTTTCGGGAATCTTGTTCTTTTTGGCTCCCTGGATGAATTTGTCCTTCATCGAGACCATGACCGAGGCCATCTTCTTTCCCATGGCTTTGCGCAACACGTCGGCCTCACCCAGCGAGAATCCCGCCATTTTGCTGGCGATCTGCATGACCTGTTCCTGGTAGACGATGACGCCGTAGGTTTCCTTCAGGATCCCTGCGAGCACGGGGTGCGCGTATTCGACCTCGACCTGGCCGTGCTTCCTCCTGATGAAGTCCGGGATCATGTCCATCGGGCCGGGTCGGTACAGGGCGTTCAAGGCGATCAGGTCCTCGAAGCGCTCCGGGCGCAATCGGCGCAGCTCCGCCTTCATCCCGCCGCTTTCAAACTGGAAGATGCCGTTGGTCTTACCCTCGGAGAAGAGCGCGTACACCTCCGGGTCGTTCAGGCTTACGGCGGAGAGATCCAGATCCTGGCCGAGCTCCTCCCGGATGCGTTTGACCGAGTGGTCGATGACGGTGAGGGTGGCCAGGGCCAGGAAGTCCATCTTCAGCAGGCCGATGCTTTCCAGGTCCTTCATGCTGTACTGGGTCGTCAGCTCGTCTTTGTTCGTCTTGTGCAGCGGGATCAGTTCGACGAGGGGCTTGGGCGCGATGACGACGCCGGCGGCGTGAGTCGACGAATGGCGTGACAACCCCTCCAGGCGCTTGGCGATCTCGATGAGGCGCTCGATCTGCGGGTTCTTGTTCATCTCCTCGCGCAACCGAGGTTCCTGCTCGAGGGCCTTGTCGATCGTGGCGTTGAGCTCGTTCGGGATGAGCTTCGCGATGCGGTCCACGTCGGCGTAGGGGATGTCGAGGCTGCGGCCGACGTCGCGGATCACTCCCTTGGCGGCCATGGTGCCGAAGGTGATGATCTGGCAGACGTTCTCGCGGCCGTACTTCCGGGCCACGTAGTCGATGACCTCCGCGCGCCGGTTCATGCAGAAGTCCATGTCGATGTCCGGCGGTGCGATGCGCTCCGGGTTCAGGAAGCGCTCGAAAAACAGGTCGTATTGCAGCGGGTCGATGTCGGTGATCCGCATGCTGTAGGCGACGAGGCTACCAACGACCGAGCCCCGGCCCGGGACCCACGGGGATGCAGTCGTCGCGGGCGTGCTTGATCAGGTCCCACACGATGAGGAAGTAGCTCGAAAACTTCATCATCTTGATCATCGCGATCTCGAAATCGAGCCTCTCGTGGTACGCTTCCATCGGGTTCTTGAGCAGCCCCTGGCGCGCCATCGCCTCCAGGTGGGGCCGGCGCGTCTCGAAGCCCTCTTGGACGACCTTCTCGAAATACGTGTCGGAGGTAAAGCCCGGCGGGACCTCGAAAGGGGGGAGAGACTCGGAAATCTCTATTCTCAGATTGCAGCGTTCGGCGACCCGCACCGTGTTGAGCAGTGCTTCGGGAACGTGTCCCCACAGCTTGCCCATCTCGCTCGGAGACTTGAAGTAGAACTGGTCGCTGCCATAGCGCATCCGGTCCGTATCCTGCACGGTCTTTCCCGTGCCGATGCAGAGCAGCACGTCGTGGGCCACGCTGTCTTCGCGGGTCAGGTAGTGGCAGTCGTTGGTGCAGATCAGGGGGATGCCGGTCTTGCGGGAGATCTCGATCAGATCGGGGTTGACCTGCAGCTGGCCGGGGAGGCCGTGATCCTGCAGCTCGAGAAAGAAGTTCCCCTGGCCGAAAATCTCGGTCAACTCGCCCGCTTCCTGCAACGCGGCGTCGAATTGCTTCATCAGGAGCTTCTGCGGTACGCCCCCTTTGAGACAGGCGGACAATGCCAGAAGCCCCTTGCTGTGCTGGGAGAGCAGGTCCTTGTCGATGCGCGGCTTGTAGTAGAACCCCTCCAGGTAACCGTAGGAGACCAGCTTGCTCAGGTTGCGGTAACCGGTCTGGTCCTCGGCCAGCAGCACGAGGTGGTTGGACTGATCGCCGCCGCCGCTCTTCTTGTGACGACTCTCCTTGGCCACGTAGATTTCGCAACCGATGATGGGCTTGAGCCCCTTCTTCCGGGCGATGCTGTAGAACTGAACGGCGCCAAAGAGGTTGCCGTGGTCGGTGATCGCCATGGAGGGCATTCCCATGGAAAGGGCCTTATCGACCAGGAGGTCCACCTTGGAGGCGCCATCGAGCAGGCTGTAGTCGGAGTGGTTATGCAGGTGTATGAAATTCGCGTCAGGCAATGCTCACTCCCATTCGATGGTGCCAGGGGGTTTGGATGTGATGTCATAGACCACACGGTTGATGCCGCGCACTTCGTTGACGATGCGGTTCGAAATGCGTTCCAGGACCGGCAGTGGGATCCTGGCCCAATCGGCGGTCATGCCGTCGAGGCTGGTGACGGCGCGCAGTGCGGCCACGTTTTCGTAGGTGCGGTCGTCTCCCATGACCCCGACGCTTCGGACCGGTAGCAGCACCACGAACCACTGCCAGAGCTCCCGGGTCAGCCCCGCGCTGTCTATCTCCTGCTGCACGATCGCGTCGGCCTCCCGCAACAGGGCCAGACGTTCCTCCGATACGTTACCGAGTATCCTGACTGCGAGCCCGGGCCCGGGGAAGGGCTGGCGATGGACGAAGCTCGCCTCCAGGCCCAGTTCCTCCCCGACTCTGCGGACCTCGTCCTTGAAAAGCTCCCGCAACGGTTCCACGAGTGCGAGACGCATGTCCGCGGGCAGGCCGCCCACGTTGTGATGCGTCTTGATCACGGCCGACGGTCCCCGCACCGACATGGACTCGATGACGTCCGGGTAGAGGGTACCCTGCACGAGGAACTGCACTTCGCCTAGCTCGCGCGCGTGCTCCTCGAAGACGCGGATGAACTCCTCACCTATGATCCGGCGCTTCTGCTCCGGGTCCTCGACCCCTTCCAGACGTCTCAGAAAGCGCCGCCTGGCGTCGACCCCGATCACCTTGAGGTGCCGGCGCTCGCGGAAATTGGCGAGCACCGATTCGTACTCGTTCTTGCGCAGCAGGCCGTTGTCGACAAAGATGCAGCTGAGGCGCTCGCCGATGGCCCGGTGCACCAGGAGTGCCGCCACCGACGAATCCACCCCACCGCTCAGGGCACAGAGCGCCCGGCCCCCGCCCACGCGCTCGGCTATTTCCTTGACCGACGATTCGACGAATGCGGCCATCGTCCAGTCGCGGCTGCAGCCGCAGGACCGCGTCAGGAATCGCTCGAGGATTTCGCTGCCGTGCTGAGTGTGCACGACCTCGGGATGAAACTGCAGTCCCCAGATACGCTTCTCGACATGCGCCGCCGCCGAGATAATGTCGCCGGAGCGGGCAAGGACGCGGAATCCAGGGGGCAGGTTCGAGACGCGGTCGCCGTGGCTCATCCAGGTGCGGAACGTGGCAGGCAGGCCCTCGAAGATGCCGTCCGCCTCGATCACCTCGATGACCGCCTTCCCGAACTCGCGCTGGTTGCCGGGGACCACGGTGCCTCCGCAGCTCTGGCATATCAGCTGCAACCCGTAGCAGATGCCCAGAACGGGAATGCCGCTGGCCAGCACCTCCGGGGCGAGACGCGGGCTGCCTTCGCGGCAAACCGAATCCGGGACCGCCGGAAAGGATGATGCCGCGCGGACGCAACACGTCGATGCGCTCGGCCGCCTGGGAAAACGGTGCAATCTCGCAGTACACCGAAAGTTCCCGGACACGCCGGGCGATCAACTGGGTATACTGGGAACCGAAATCTAGGATGAGGACGGTTTCGCGGTGAATGGTGTGCTCCCGGTTTTTGGAAAGTTCGAAGCGGCACCCATACAATAGCCGACCCCCTTCAAGTTTTCAACAGAATGGACCACCGGAACCGGCAGCGGTCGTAATCTGACCCCTGCGGCGCGGCCGGCTGCGCTCTTATTTCGGGCTATGGGAAGTATCACATTTTCCGCACCTTGGCTACTCTCGGCGGCAGTGCTGCCCGTGATTCTCTCCGCGTCGCACGTTTTTCGCCGCACCCGGCCTCCTAGCGTCGGCTGCCCCGCGGTGGCGTGGCTGCCCGGCCGCGGCGGGCAGGGAACCGCGGCAGCGGTCCTCGTCCCGCAGCTGCGCTATCTGGCGATGTTCGCGCTCGTGCCGCTGCTGGCCGGCATGGAGGTGGCGGGCCCGAGGAGTGCACCCGCAGCGCCCGTTGGGGTGGCGCTCGTGGTGGATACATCGAGCTCCATGACCGCCGAAGACTTCCGCCCCGCGGGCCGGCTGGAGGCGGCCAAAGACAAACTCGCAGACTTCGTGCGCTCAAATCCCAAGCTGGAGATAGGCCTGGTCACTTTTTCAGGTACGTCGAGGCTGGTCGCGCCCATAACAGCGGACCACGGCGCGCTTTTGCAGGCGATGTCCCGGATCAGTCCGGCAACTTACGGGGAAGACGGGACGGCGATAGGCAGCGGGCTTGGAAGCGCGCTGAACCGTCTGCGCGGCGGGCCCTGGGCCGCGCGCCGGATCGTACTCATCACAGACGGCGTGAGCAACCGGGGGGCCGTCGCTCCGGGCGACGCCGCGGAGATGGCCAGGATCCTCGGGGTCGTGATCGACGCCGTCGGGATGGGGACCGACGCGCCTACCCGGCTTCGGGTCCCGGGCGCGGAAGGAGAACAACTGCAACTGCAGGCGCGCATTGACATCGACGACGAGGCACTCGACAGGATCAGCCAGAGAACCGGTGGGGAATACCGCCGGGTCCGCTCCTCCGAGGAACTGGGCCGGGCACTCGAGGCTGTGGCGGCGCGCACCGCGGCACCCGAGGCGTCGATCCAGCCCGGTCCGGACGCTTTCTGGCCGAGACTGCTGGCCCTCACCGCCGCGGGGCTGCTCCTGCTCGAGTATGCGCTGCAGCGTTTTGTATTGACCGAACTGCCTGGTGGATAAACTATGCCGGCCTCCCACGGACTTATAATCGCTGGAGTCGTAGCGGCGCTCTCCTGCGCGACGGTGGCAGCCGAGGTCCTGCGTTCCCATCGGGAGAAGCTCTTGGGAGATCCGCACCTGCTCGGGATCGCCGAGGGCTGGAGAGTGAAGGCGGCGAGGGCGTCGCTGTTTGTCGCGGCTGTTGGCGCCGTTTCGATGATTGTGGTCATGCGCGGCGAAGCGCCGGGAACCGGGCTGCCCGTGCCCGAGCTGGCCTTTTTGATCGATGCGGGGAAGGGAGACCCGCTCGCCGTGGCGCGCGGCGCGGCGACCGACGCCATACGCGCCCTGGCAGCGCAATTCCCGGGCGCCAGAGTTGCGGTCTTCCGTTCGACCGAGCCGCTGCAGGAGCTTGCACCCGCGACCCTCGACCTGGAAGGGGCCCTCATCCTGGTCGACCGCGTCGTCGACGATGAGGCCGCCGGGACATCCCTGGCCGGGCCTGCCGGGGCTCTGCTCGAATCCGGGGACGCTCGACGATCCCTGGTCGTCGTAACCAGGCAGACGAAGTCGGATATCGAGAGGCTGTTTGCCCGCGAGGGCCTGTCCCCCGCGCTTGCCGTGTGTGTCGGCGAAGACGGCCGCGGTGACTTCGGCGCCCAAACGACGGGCGGTCGATGGGTGTGGGCCTCGGAACCCGGCCGTCCGGCGTCGCTCGTCCGGGAGACGAACCGGACGAGCACGGGATTGAGCGCGGGATTCGGGGGCTTCGACCCGGTACAGTTGCTCGCCGCCTTCGCCCTCCTGCTGCTGGCCGCCGAACGACTGTTGCACTGGAGGCACGGCTACCGGCGGGGGGATGCGCAGTGAAGAACATAGTCGCGCTACTGCTCTTCGCCTGGTTGTCCGCCCGTGCCGCGGCGGCCGACCGGGTAGAGACCAGGGTTGCCCCGGACATGAGCATCGTGACCGAAACCGCGTTGGCTTCGCCCTTCGTGGGCCAGCAGGTCGCGATCGCCTATCGGCTCAGGGTAGTGGAGCCCCCCGCTGCGGTGGACGTCGACCCGCAGCAGTTCGCCGGCTTCTGGGTTGAGCCGGCGCCGCTCAGCGATTCCGGGCGCATGCGCGCATCCGACGGGAGGTTCGCAGAATACACACTGCGGCAGGTGGTCGTCTTCCCCCTGTATGCCGGGGAGGCCTGGATTCCCCCACTGCGGGTCAAGATCCGGCGGTCCCTTTCCGCCGCCGACGCCGGCAAATGGGACGTAATTGGCGTATCGGACGCCGTCCGCCTCGACGTGCGGGGCGTGCCTGGTAGCCGAGAGAGAGTTCCCCTGGTCGGTACCGTTTCGGGCAGGATGTTCGAGGAGAGCCGCGGCGGTGGCAGCACGCTATTTCTAGAGCTCACGGGCACGGCCCTGCTCGCACTTTTCGACCCGGCTGCGTGGTCGGTCGAAATGCCGGAGAAACGGGTAAGGGCACAGCAGGTCGATTACGACAGCATGGTCCTGCCGGGCGACCTGAAGGGAGGAGGACTGCCGTCACTGGTGCTGCGGCGACGGTGGGAAATCCGGAGCGCGGGTGCGACGGCCTTCTCGGCACTCACGTTCCCCGTGTTCCAACCGGAGTCGGGGGAACTCAAGGTCGTGCGCATCCCTCACCCGGTGCAGAGCGCTGCCCCTGCGACGGGGCAGGCCGGCATGCCGGTCGGGGCGGGCGTTCAAACTGAAGGGACGCGCTCCAGGCCGACGCCGGTCCTCTGGTTCCTTGCGGCTGCCGCCGCCGCCGCGGCGTGGCTTCTTCTGCGCCGCATCCGGCAGGGGGCGCATCCCGCCCTGCGACAGGCGGTCCGCGGCCTGCGCAGCCTGCTGGACGGCGAGGAGAAGATGCTGACCGCCCCTCACCCGTACTTCGAAGCCGCCCACCGCGTCCTGCAGCACTGCAGGGGAGCGCTGTCGGAAAACGCCGCCGCGCGCCGGAAGCTCGAGGTGTGCCGCGCGCTGGTCGAACGGTGGCGGTTCAGCCCGACTGCCCCGCCCCCGGAGGCGAGACGGGAAGTCACGCGTTTCTTCGGGGACTTGCTGTTCGAATGCGAGACATCGGCCCGGAGGTCTGTCGCGGAATATAGTCCCACTCCTTCTCAAGCCAAACCGCACATGCTAGAGTGATGGCCGTCCAGTCGCTTGGATAGGTTGTCGGACGGGACTTCGGCCTTTCGCGGGCGTGGGTGACGGGTGTGGAGCGCAAGGTGCGCGTCCCGCCTGACGGTTGCTGGGTTGACTGGGGGGAGAATGGAGATCCTTGCGGCGGGGATTCTCGGGTTGGTTCAGGGTCTTACTGAATTCCTGCCGGTCAGCAGCTCGGCACACCTGATCCTGGTGCCCTGGATTTTCGGTTGGGAACCGAACGGGTTGATCTTTGACGTGTCACTGCACGTTGGGACCGCGATCGCCGTTCTGGCCTTTTTCTGGAAGGATTGGCTGGTTCTGGCCCGGGAGGGGATCACCGGGGTGTTACAGGGCCGGCCGTTCGCAGGTACCGAGCGGAGGCTGGCGTGGTTCCTGTTGGTCGGCACCATCCCGGCGATGCTGGTGGGCCTCGCCTTCGAGCACACGGTCGAGGACGCGTTTCGCTCCCCGATCGTTACGGTGGTGACTCTGGTCGTTTTCGGCCTGCTGCTCTTTGTCGCTGACCGCAGAGGGCGCCAGAACCGGACGCTGGCGCAGTTGACCCTGACCGACACGATCCTGATCGGGGTCGGTCAGGCACTTGCGTTGATCCCGGGCGTTTCGAGGAGCGGGATCACGATCAGCGCGGCAATGCTGAGGGACATGGACCGACCGTCGGCCGCTCGCTTCTCGTTTCTTCTGGCCACCCCTGTTGTCGTCGGCGCCGGGTTGCTGGAAGGCTGGCACTTCCTCAAGGCGGTCCGCCAGCCGGTCGGCGGACCCGAGGCACTTTCCGGGACGGGCTGGTTGGTGCTGGCGGTGGGAGTGGCGACCGCGGCGGTGACGGGGTTCCTGTGCATACGCTACTTCCTGCGCTACCTGCAGTCGAACACCTTCACTCCGTTTGTCGTCTATCGTATCGCGCTGGCCGGGATCGTCCTGGTCATGTACCTGCGGGTGTGAGGCCCGTCGCGTCAGGTAGGGCTCACGGCTTCGGTTTTTTCCTGCCCTCGATCTCCTTCAGGATTTCCTGGATGCGCCGTTCCATCCCCTGATCCGTAGGGTGGTAATAGCGCCGGTGCCTGAGGGACTCGGGGAGGCAGTCCATGTCGGCCACTTTCCCCTCGACGTCGTGTGCGTACTGGTAGTCGCGTCCGTACCCGAGCTCCTTCATGAGCCGCGTGGGAGCGTTTCGGATGTGCAGGGGGGGCGGCTCGTTGAACGTCTGCTGGACGTCCGATTCGACCTCGCCGTAGGCGGTATACAGCGCATTCGATTTTGGGGCGACCGAGAGGTACACCGCAGCCTGCGCAAGCGCCAGCTTGCACTCCGGAAGGCCAACCAGGCGCACCGCTTCCGTGGCGTTCAGCGCCACGGTCAAGGCGCGGACGTCGGCCATTCCCACGTCCTCCGAAGCAAACCGTACCATGCGGCGCGCGATGTAGACGGGGTCCTCCCCCCCCTCGAGCATGCGCCCCAGCCAGTACAGCGCGGCGTCAGGATCGCTGTTGCGCATCGATTTGTGCAGCGCGGAAATGAGGTTGTAGTGTTCCTCGCCGGTCTTGTCGTACTGCGGGAGTTTGCGTTGCAGCGCCGCTTCCAGGTCGTCCGGGGTGAGGGTCGGTTCGGCGGTCCCGGCGCGGTTGCGAGCCAGCGAGACGGCGATTTCGAGGGTGTTGAGCGCGACGCGGGCGTCGCCATTGGCGAAAACGGCGAGACGGCCGAGCACGCCCTGCGCGACCGCGATGCGGGTCCTGCCGAGCCCCCGGTCCGCGTCCTCGAGCGCCTGGGCGACGATGCGCTCAACCTCGTCGGGGGTCAGCGGGTTCAGGACATAAACTTTCGCTCGCGACAGCAGCGCACCGATGACCTCGAACGAGGGGTTTTCGGTGGTGGCGCCAATCAGAACGACGACCCCGGACTCGACATAGGGGAGGAAAGCGTCCTGCTGGGCCTTGTTGAAGCGGTGGATCTCGTCGACAAAAACCACGGTCTTGGTGCCCGAGGTGCGGTAGCGGCGCTCCGCCTCCGCCATCACCGACTTGATCTCCTTTATCCCCGAAAGGACGGCGCTGTAGGAGACGAAAGGGGAGCGCGTCTCTCTGGCGACGATGCGCGCGAGCGTGGTCTTCCCGGTTCCTGGCGGGCCCCACAGAATGATGGACATCAGCTGGTCCCGCCGGATCATCTCCCGGAGCACTTGCCCGGCACCCACGAGGTGAGCCTGCCCGACAAGCTCATCGAGGGTGCGCGGCCGCATGCGTTCGGCAAGGGGGGCTTCGAACGGATCCGGCCGGCCGGGGGGGTCGGGGAACAGCGGTCTGCTCATGGTTCATGCTCCTCAACCACGGGGTGACGGTCGGCCTGGACACGATGACGGCGGACTTCGAATGCGATGACCGCTCCCGCCGCCGCGACATTCAGGGATTCCACCCCCGACGCCATGGGGATGCGGATGGCCGGTAGGTTCGACCAATCCTGGTTGCCGAATCCCTGCCCCTCGTTGCCGAGCAGTATCCCGGTCGCTTCCGGGAAGCGCAGCCTGGTGATATCCTCACCTTCCGACGCGGAGGCTCGGTACAATCCGACGCCGCTCTCGGCGCTACGCTCGAGCAGTTCCGGAGGCGGAACCCGCTCCACAACGGCTATCCGGAAAAAAGCGCCCGCGCTCGCCCGGATGGTCTTGGGGTTGCGCGCCGACACCGTCCCCGGCGTGGCGCAGACAAACGAACATCCCGCGGCGGCGGCTGTGCGGATGAGGGAACCGAGGTTGCCCGGGTCCTGGATTTCGCAGGCGCACAGGAAGAAGGGTTTCGTGCTGCGCATGACCGCCGCGAGGCCCAGCACGGGAATCCGCACCAGCGCCACCGCCCCTTGCGGTGCCACGACGCCGGAGACACCTTGATAAAGCCTGTCGCCGGCGCGGTAGATCCGCACGCCGGCCGATGCGCAGGAATCGAGCAGCGTGCGCTCTCGCGCGTTTGCACCGAAACTCTCGGAGACGAGAAGGGCCTCCACCGGGCAGAGGTTGCGCATCGCCTCCTCGACGAGACGCACCCCTTCGGCCACGACGAGTTCTTCCGGCACGCGGCGGGATTGGGCCGAGGCGAGCCGTATCGTTTTGAGCACGGGATTGTCCCGGCTGGTGATGAACCGCACGCCCATGGTTCACTGCCTGCCCGGGGCGATCGAAAACGCCCGGAGTTGTTCGACGCTCCCCAGCACCACGCGTTCAACCGGGAATGCCCCGGAATTGAGCAAGGCGTAGGCGAGTTCCCGCGCCGGCCCTTCTTCCCGGTCGGAATGGACCTTGTTCACGTATACGAGCAAGCGCATGCCGGGGCGCCAGTCCCGGCAAACCCCTTCGGGGTGAAGCAGGATCGACGCGGCCAGTTGTGGCGTCAGCAGCTCTCCCTCCCGCAAGGGGAGCCGGGCGGAGAGGATTTCCCAACGGAAGATCGCCTCCGGGCCGAGCAGGCGGCCGAGGCAGTCGGCTCCGATCACGGCGACGAGGCAATCACCGCCTTCCATGAGGACGGGCTCCCCGGGACGGGGAAACTTCAGCGACATGCTGCGGGCGCCATCGGCCTCATTCAGGATGAGCGGGAAGTAGGCCCGCAGATCCCGCGCGAAGTCGGGCGGCACACCGCCGAGCAGGCCAGGCCCGACGGGCAGGCGAGTGGCCACCAGTCGGCTGTATCCCGGAGGGCAGAAACGCGCCGACCGGCCCAACATCGCCTTCAGCAGCGGCAGATCGTCGCAGGAGAGGACCGAGATGCCTCCCGCAGGATGTGGCGGGTGGATTCTCGTGGTCGTGGTGTACAGCACCGGCTGCGCCTGCCCCATTTCATCGACCAGCCGGAGGATCAGGCTGGTCTTGCCGCCGCCGCCGACGAAGTTCACCAGGGTCGGGAGTTGGAATTCGAACTGTTCCGAGAACACAGGCATCCTTTCAGGATACGGTATTCCGACTGCAAGCGCAGTCGCTGCGCTTGCGGGAAACGCAACGACGGCTCGCCGACGGCGCCTAGGTGAAGTCGGTCTCCAGAACAGCCATTTGACGGACGTCGGCGCGGGTTCGATACAGCAGGTAGACGATCCCCCCGGGGATGGCCGACAGCACGATGACGGCGGACGACACGAGACCGAGCGCCAGGCACGCCTCGTGCTCCACCCCGATAGCCCCGAAAAGGCTGACGAACGCGTACTCGCGCAGGCCCATGCCGTTCAGACTCACCGGGACCATCGAAATCAGCGTGATGACGGGAACGAAAATCAGGAAGTACCTGAAGGGCACCGAGATGCGCAACCCCAAAGCCATGGTCGATGTCACGGTGATGACAAGCAACTGGTTGACCAGCGAGATCAGGAGCGCGCCGACGAGAACCCCCGGGTACCTGCGCATCGAAAGGAAGACGTTGAATACGGCATCGACTTTCCTGGCTGCGGCGCCCAGTTTTGCCCTCCGGAGTATTCCCGTAACGACGCCGTGCAGGCCAGGCGTGAAAATGGCCAGGTTCGCGCACGCGAAAGCAGCGCAGGCGCCCCAGATGATCAGGCGGGCGGGGATCCCGGGGATGGTCACGGATTGGGCCAGCGTCGCGGCACAGGCGATCAGCATCATCGCCAGCATCCCCGCGTCGCGGTCCAGAAAAGTCGTGGCGAAACTCTCGGCAAAGCGCCTGGAGGGTTTGCCGGCGTAATACACCTTCACTACGTCGCCGCCGATTACGGTTGGAAAGGCCAGGTTGAAAAAGAGACCCATACAGAAGATCCCGAAGAGCCGCGGCACCGGGATAGAGGACATGACGGGACGCATCAGGAGTCGCCAGCGGAGCGTACAGATGAAGTGGGCGAACCAGAGCAGGAGCACTCCGAGCAAAAGCACGTCCCACCTTGCGTTGTGCAGCGTCGCGGCGAACTCCGCCAAGTCGAGCTTGCGGAAGAGAAGAAAGAACAAGGTGCCCGTGACAGCCGCCTTGAATGTCCCGGCCAGAATGGCTTTCATTGTATGCCCTGCGCGCCTCGCGCCGGTGCCTCGGTGGAGGGGCGGTTTGAGACCAGCACCAGCTCCTGCTGAGCCCAGCTGTTTTGATCGAACAAGCCGCGTAATCGGGTCACCAGCCGCGCCCGCCGGTCGAGTATGTAGAGGATCTGATCCCTGGTGCCCGCCAGGTAGTTTTGATCCTGCTCCGTCATAATGCAGAACACCCGTTGCGGCGACTGCAACCTGCGCACCATGGCGTCTGCATCGAATTCCTCGAAGATCGGGCGGCGCAGGTAGTAGACCATACTGGGCACCGTGGCACGGAAATAACCGGCCTCGTCTCCAGGTTGCGCCTGGTCGCGGATCGCCTCGCACAGCTCCTTCACCGGGCGGAACTGCTCCAGGGCAGGCAGGTAGACCACCGGGGTGAGCGTAAACACCGTCCACAGGCCCGCTGCCATGACCACGATACTCGCTGCAATCCGGAACCTCGCAAGCTGCCACGCCATGGCCAGCGCCGAGGCCAGCAGCACCGCCGGCGCCGCATAGTGTAGCATGCCGGGCAGTTCCGGAATAACGGCGCGGGCCGCGAACGCCGCGACCAGAGAGATCGCCAGCATCACGAGCGCGGCCAGGGCTGCCGCCGAGCCCCATCCTGCGCAGAGCGCTGGATCGGGTGCGGTCCGCGGAGGCTGAGTCCCGGCACCGCACGCTGGCCCGGCCGCGCGCAGCCGGTCAAGCATTCCACCGAGGAATACGGCAAGAAGAGGGTACGAAGCGGCGATGTAGTATTCCTGCTTGTTCTTCGACAGCGAGAACAGGACCAGGACGAGCGCGCCCCAGACCAGGGGGAACCCCGTCGCCGGGTCAGCGAAGGGCGCGTGCCGCTTCCTCCCCTGCCACAGGTGCGCGACGGCGGCCAGCGACAGCAGCGACCAGGGGAAGAAATCGGCCAGATAGATCGGCAGGTAGTAGAACGGGCCACGGGCCGGGCCGAAGGACTCGGACGCAAAGCGGCCCAGGTTGTCCCGCAAGAAGAAGGGCGTGATATACGTCCAGCCGTGAGTGACATAAATGGCGGAATACCAGGGAAGGATCACGGCCAGGAAGACCGCAGCGCCGGCGAGAGGTCTTGTTTGGCGCAGCACGGATCGACGCGACCAGAGCCCCCACAGGAGCAACGCCCCGGCCGGAATGACCACGGCGACCGGTCCCTTGGTCATGAACCCGAGCCCGGCACAGGCGTAGGCGGCCAGCCAGCTCCGCCGCGACCTCGCGGTAATTGCGCGGACAATGCAGAAGGCGGTCGCGGCCAGCCAGAACAGGAGCAACGCGTCGATCGGGAGCTTGCGGGTGACAACGAAAAACCGCGGTGTCGTCGAACAGATTGCCGCCGCAGCCAGGCCGGCGAACGGTGAGTACAGCATGCGGCCCATGCCGAAGACGAGTATCAGGGTCCCCACGGCGGCCAGGGCGCCCGGAAGGCGGACGCTGAACTCGCGCACCCCGAAAATCTTGTACGATGCCAGCACTGCCCAGTACGTCAGGGGCGGCTTCTGCGGCCGTGCCTGGTAGTTGAAGGCGGGCGCCAGGTAATTACCGGACTCGATCATCTCTCGTGGCGTTTCAGCGTAGAACGCCTCGTTGGCGTCCCACAGCGACGAGCTGCCGAGGTTCAGGCAGTAGGGCAGTGCGAGCAGGGCGAGTACCAGCGCGTGCGGCAGCGAGGTGGGGAAACGGGGTGTCGTGACGTGTGCCGGCATGCCGGGCCCTTTTAGAACAGCGATTTCTGCATCTCTTCGATGACCTCGTCCGTCGTGCGGCGGCGGGCGCGCCCCGCCAGGTCGATCTCCTTCTTCTCGAGCCGCTGCAGGATCTCGGCGGCCCGCGCGAGCACCTCGGGCGGCAGGCCGGCGAGCCGGGCCACCTCGATGCCGTAGCTCTTGTCGGCGGTGCCCGGGGTGACGCGTTTGAGGAAAACGATTTCGTTCCCCGCCTCCTGGATCGCCATGCAGTAGTTCTTTACGCCGCCGTGCAGCCCCGCCATTTTTGTCAGCTCGTGGTAATGGGTGGCGAAGAGCGTCTTGGCGCGGTGCGCGGGATTCTGCACGAGGTACTCGGCCACCGCCCAGGCGATCGACAGACCGTCGAAGGTCGCGGTGCCGCGCCCGACCTCGTCCAGGAGGATCAGGCTGCGGTTGGTCGCTGTGTTGAGTATGTTCGCGGTCTCGATCATCTCCACCATGAAGGTCGATCGTCCACGCGCCAGGTTGTCGGAGGCGCCCACCCGCGTGTAGATGCGGTCCACGACGCCGATGCGTGCCTCGCGCGCAGGGACGAACGAACCCACCTGCGCCAGGATCACGATCAGCGCGGTCTGGCGCAGGTACGTCGACTTGCCACCCATGTTGGGGCCTGTGAGGATGAGGAGCTGGTCGGTCGACGTGTTTATGAAAAGGTCGTTCGGGATAAACGGGCGACTCTGCAACTCCACCACGGGGTGTCGGCCCTGACGGATGTAGATTCCGTCGTCCTCCGTGAGCTGCGGGCGGACGTAGTCGTTGTGGACGGCCACCTCGGCCAGCGCCCCGTAGACGTCGAGTTCCGCGATCAGCCCGGCGGTCGCTTGTATCCGGACGGCCTCGGCGGCGACGACGGCGCGCACCTGGGCGAACAGCTCCTTCTCGAGCGCCGCGATGCGCTCCTCGGCTCCCAGTACCTTCTCCTCGTAGCTTTGCAGCTCCTCGGTGATGAACCGCTCGCAGTTGACCAGCGTCTGCTTCCTGATGTAGTCCCCCGGCACCTGCGGGAGGTTGGGCTTGGTGACCTCGATGAAATACCCGAAGACATGGTTGTATTTGACCTTCAGCGACGCGATGCCGGAGCGCTGACGCTCGCGCGCCTCCAGCGAGGCGATGTAGCCCTTTCCGCTGGAGCGCACCGCGCGCAATTCGTCGAGTTCCCGGGAATAGCCGTCCCGGATGACGCCGGGTTCGGAGGCCGAGCCGGGCGGATCGTCCGCGATGGCGGCCTCGATCAGACGGACCACGTCGGGAAGGTCATCCATCCCCGTTCGCACCGCCGCAAGGCGCGCCGACGGGAGGTTCTGCAGCAGCGCCCGCAGGAGCGGCACCCGTAGCAGAGAATCGTGTAGCGACAGCATCTCACGAGGATTGGCCACCCCGACCAGGAGGCGGCTGACCAGCCGTTCCAGATCGTGAATCTCGGCGAGCTTGCCCTTGAGGCGCTCGTGCGCCTGCACGTTGCCTGCGAGCGCCTCGACGGCGTCCAGTCGGAGCGCCAGGGCCGAAACATCCAGGAGCGGAGCCGTGAGCCAGGATTTCAGAAGCCGCCCACCCATCCCGGTTCGAGTGTGGTCCAGGAAGGCGAGCAGCGACCCCTTGCGGTTCCCATCGAGGGTCTGCACGAGTTCGAGGTTGGCCGACGTCGAGCTGTCCAGTTTCAGAAAATGGGCCGGTTCGAAGAAACGCAGGGTCGCGACCTTGCCGAGGTGCCCCAGCTGGGTGTCGCGCAGATAGTGGATCAGGGCTCCGGCGGCGCAGAGCGAGAGGTCTTGCCCCTCGGCGCCGAGCCCGTCGAGGGTGGCAAGTCCGAAGTGCTCGAGCAGCAGGCGCTGCGCATAGTCGAGGTTGAACACCCAGCCGTCCAGCGGGCTGGCCACCCAGTCGCCCGACCACTCCGACGACAGCCTCGCCTTCAGTTCCGGGGCGGATTGTGCTGGCAGGACCAGCTCGCGCGGCCGGAAAATGTCGAGTTCGTCGATTGCCTTCTGCCACGCCCCATCACCGGCGAACTGGGTTGCGACGAAGTCGGCCGTGGACAGGTCCATGAACGCCAGGCCTGTCCCGGAGTCGCTGGTGACGAGGCTGCCGAGGTAGTTGTGATCCTTGGCCTCGAGCAACATCTCCTCGACGACTGTCCCGGGCGTCAGGATTCTGGTAACCTCCCGGTGCACGAGCTTTTTGGCCGTGCGCGGGTCTTCGACCTGCTCGCATATGGCGATCTTGTGCCCCTTCTTGAGGAGCCGGGCGATGTAGCCGTCCACGGAGTGGTAGGGGACGCCGCACATCGGTATCGGGGCTCCAGACTTGTCTTTGTTGCGCGCCGTGAGGGTGATCTCTAGTTCGCGAGACGCGATCACGGCATCTTCGTAGAACATTTCGTAGAAGTCGCCGAGCCGGAAGAACACGAGCTTGCCGGGAAATCGGCGTTTGGCCTCGTGGTACTGTTTCATCATGGGCGTGAGGTCTTCCAAGGTCGGCATTCCCTTGCATGCTGCCGCGAGGCCGCGCCGGTGCAGTCGGCCCGGGAGCGCGTGTCCGGCTTCGGGGGTGAGCTTGACGCGGGGCGTCTAGACGACTGGAAATATAGACAATTCTTGTACTTAAAGAAGGCGAAGTATATAATTTTGCCTCCGTATTGTCAATCATCATGGCGAATTCTCCGACCCTGAAGGTGCTGTCGATCGACACCGCAACCCGACGCGGCAGTGTGGCGCTCCACGCCGGTGCGGACCTCGCGGCCGAACTCCGGCTCTCCTCGTTCGAGACGCACTCCGCCCGACTGCTCAGGAGCGTCGAGTATCTACTGGACGTCGCCGGGTGGACAGCGCACGATCTCGGGCTGGTCGCGGCCGGCATCGGGCCCGGATCCTTTACCGGCATACGCATCGGCGTCTCGACCGCCCTGGGCTTGGCGCAGAGTCTGCGGGATACCGTTTGCCGGAATCTCGGGGTTCGATAGCCTGGCCGCCCGTTTCGCCTTCCTCGACCAACCGCTCGGCGTCGTGCTCGACGCGCAGCGCGCGTCAAGTCTATTTTGCGGAGTACGCGAACGCCGGCCGGGGGCCGAAGTGCGTGGTGCAGGCGTCGTTGTGGAATCCCGAGAAGCTCGCGCTTCGCCTGCGTCGGAGGCGTGTCTACCTCGTCGGGGACGGGATCGAACAGTCTGGGGCTTCCCGTGCGCGGCCGGGCGTGGCCACGCATAGTCGAGGCCGAGCTGTTCCTGGCGCGGGACATCGGACGGCTCGCGTCGAGCCGCAGGAGGAGCTGGCGCCGCGGGGACTTCCTCGCCGCCGAACCACTGTACATCAGACCCCCCGACGCGCTCAGGTCCAAACCGAGAGTCTGACATGCAGGCTGCCACCTACTTGACCAGGCTGACGACCGACGATATTCCGGTGCTCGAGGTGCTCGAGACCGAGACACGCCTGTCCTTCTGGGGCACCGAGAACTACCGCCGTTTCCTCGAGGAGTTCCCCGAGTACTTCGGGTGCAAGGTCATGGTGCAGGGCGAACGCGGGCGTGGCCAACTGGGCGGGTTCGTCCTGGCGAGATCGCTCTTCGAGAACCTGGAGATCCTCAAGCTCGGGGTTTTCCCCGAGTACCAGCGCTGCGGCATGGGCACGTCGCTGATGGAGGCGGCTTACGCCGAGGGCTTGCGCCGGGGGTGCACCCGCTGCTTTCTCGAGGTGCGCAAGTCCAACCAGAACGCGATCCAGTTTTATCTCGGGCACAAATTCCGGATCGCCGGGACCCGTCTAAACTACTACGCGGATCCCGTGGAGGACGCCTGGATCATGGAGCGGTCGCTCTGACGTCGCCCGGTGCGGACGAGGGCGGCGGCGGGGGATCCTGATCAATGCGTCCTCACGCCGGAAGTAGTCGTCCGTGCCGTCCAGCCAGTCCTGGCGGATCGGGCTGAACACGTCCACGGCGAGGGTGTCCTCGAGCGCCAGCACCCGGTGCGGGACGTTGGGCGGAGTCACCAGCACCTCGCCGGCGCGAGCCACCACACTCCTCGCCCTCGACCTGGAACCGCAGGGCACCCCGCAGCACCAGGGTGACCTGTTCGCTGACGTGCGCGTGTTCGGGCACCACGGCTCCCTGTTTCAGGTCGATCTGAGCGACCATGACGTTCTACACCCGATATCACCTTGCGAGAAATGCCCTGCGTGACCGGTTCCCAGGTCATCCGTTCCCACGAGTGGAATTGCATCGTCCCCTCCTGATGCGCGCCGATGCTGCAATTCAGGGTCGCAGGATAGCAGAGGTCCGGGTCCTTGAGTCACATTTTTAATAGTGGTAGTATCGCGGCGTCAATCGGCCTAAACCGCACCAGACCTGAAGCACGCAACGGGGAAGGAGCAGCACCCGACAAGGAGCAGCACCCGACAATGAAGACCTCGAATGACGGCCCGAACGCGTCGGCCACAACGCCCGAACCGCAGGCCGGCTGGCCCTCCTACACGATGGTCGAAGATCGGATGAAGAAGATCTACTTCGACTTCTACCAGGAGACGTACAAGAAAACCAACATCGACCGCAAGACCAAGGAGTTGATCGCCATCGCGGCGTCTCTCGGTTTCAAGTGCCAGGGTTGTCTCAACGGGCACATCAAGAAGGCCAAGAAATTCGGGGCGACACCCGAGGAGATCAGCGAGGCCATCGCCATCGCGATGGGCGTCGCCGCTGCGTCGGTGGTCGATCTCACCGACATCGCGGCCGAGCACCTGCGCATCAAGCACTTCGAATAGGATCCGATGACTGCCGCCAACAGGGAAGGGACCAGGGTCATTCTCGCTCTGTTCCTGGTCCTGTTCCTCGGGGTCGCGGACAACCAGGTGCTCAGCCCGCTCCTCCCCGCGATACGCGCGCAATTCGGCAAGTCGGCTCAGCAGGCCGGTTGGCTTTATACCGGCTACTCGGTCACTGCCGGCGTTTCGGTGCTGCTGTGGGGACCGCTGTCGGGCCGGATTGGCTCGAAACGGGGATTGCTGGCGGGACTGCTGCTGTTTGCGGGCGGTTCGTGCGTTTCGTTCAGCGCCGGGGCCTTTTCGACGCTCATGGCGGGACGCGTAGTTACCGGCATGGGGGCAAGCATGCTGAGCCTGAACACGCTCTTCTATGCCGCGGAGTACTTCCCCTACGCGAGCCGCGGCTGGGCGATGGGTTCGATCGTCTCCTCCTATTTCGCCGCCCTGATCCTGGGGGTCCCGCTCGGGTCATTCCTCGGCGCAGCGGCAGGGTGGAATGCGGTATTCGGCGCCGGTTGCCTCTGCGCGCTCCTGCTCACCGCGGGGCTCGTGCCGCTGCTGCCTAACCCGGACAACGCAGCCGAGCGCGGCGCCGCGCATTTTGCCCTGGCGCAGCACGTGCGCACATACGCCGGTTTCCTGCAGTCGCCCAGGACGGCCGGGGCTCTGGTCAGTTCGCTTTTCGCATCGGCTGGGACTATGGGTTTCCTGGCCTTCGTCGGGATATGGCTGCACGATAGCTTTGGCACATCGAGCCGGCAGACGGGCTTGGTCTTTATCGCCTCCGGGGCCGCCGCCCTTCTGGCCTCGCCGCTTGCGGGTGCGCTGTCGGACAGGATCGGCAAGCGGGTGCAGTTCGTCCTGAGCAACGTGCTCATGGCGCTGCTGCTGTTCATCCTGCCCGGCATGCGGTGGGGCGTGCTCCTCTTTTTCGTTTTCGGGGGCATCAGCCTGGCGGCCGCGTTTCGCCAGGGGCCGATGGAGGCGCTGCTGTCCGAGGTGATCTCGGGGCGCTCCCGCGCCTCATTTATCGCATTGAAGAACTCCTTCTCCCAGCTCGGCATCGGGCTAGCCGCGCTTGCGTGCGGCGCGCTGTTCGAGTCGGCGGGCTATTGGGGAGTCTGCCTGTTTTGCGCGGGCGCCAATCTGCTCGCGGCCGGCGGCGTCATTTTCCTGCTGCGCGGGCCAGCGTTGTGAGCCGTATTGGGAAAAAGCTTTCGATGAAGTCCCGATTTGGCTAGAATACGCAAACATCATAAGGTAATTGTAACTTCGGCTCCTCTTTCCAAGGAGGTTCCTTTTGCGGACTGCAAAGTACATCCTGCTGGCAGCGGCCCTGGGGCTCGGATTGATCGGGTGCGGTGGCGGCAAAGAAGGCCCGAACGCCCAAGCCTCGATGAAAAAGAACAAGATGGTGCGCATCGCGACCGATGCCGTAAACCTGCCGTTTGAATTCGGAGCCGGCACCGGAGTTCAGGGCTTCGACGTGGATATCGGCACCGAGATCGGCAAAGATCTGGGTTACGAGGTGAGGTGGGTCAAGGTGCCCTTTGAACGCATTTTCGACATTCTGAAAAACGGGGAGGCGGAGTTGGTAATATCGGCCATCTCGATCACCCCGGAGCGGAAGAAGGATTTCGCGTTTTCGGAGCCCTACTTTGACAGCGGCAACACCATCGCCCGCCGACGCGACAAGCCGGCGATCAAGGACCTCGCCAGCCTGTCGGGCAAGAAGGTGGGAATCCAGAACCTCACCACTGGCAACAAGTTCATGGAGACTCAGAAGACAGCCCCCAATGTGACCATCGTGAAGTTTCAGACACTCGACGACGCGCTCGGTGCGCTCAACCGCACGGAAATCGAAGCGGTCATCGGCGACGAACCGATCCTGACCTACAGCATCTACAAGAGCTTTCCGAACCTCGTCCCCATCGGCGTGCGGCTCGACCAGGAGCAATACGGCGTGGTGGTGCGCAAGGACGAGAAGGAGCTCCTGGCCAAGGTCAACGAGACCATCGCCCGCCTGAAGAAATCGGGGGAACTGGAAGCGCTGCGCAGCAAGTGGTTCCAGAACGTCATGGAGGAGGTCGGCAAACAGCGCGACGAGATGGCGAGGCAGGAAGCTATGAAGGAAGCGCCCAAGGATGTCACCTTCAACTTCATCAAGACGGGCGGCAGCCTGGAACATGGAGCGGCTCGACGGTTACCAGGTGGTGCTGGCAGGAGCGCAGTCGTATCAGTCGACGCCGATCTTGACCAGCGGCCCTCGCGGCAGCTGCAGGATCTCCGGCGTCGCGCCGGGCGACTACCGCCTGAACATCAGCATTTTCAGGCTGAGCACGGACGTTAAGATCCCCAAGATCCCCGCTCGCGCGATCACGTTCGACGTGAGCATCAGCAATACGATCGCCATTACCCAGAAATAGCCGGGAGGGGCCGGGGCGCCTGCAGCGGCCCGGCCCCTCTGACCCGATCACCGTTCCGACATGACTTCTCGCCCGCTGCAAGCTGTTCTGATCACCGCGCTGCTGTCGAGCGCCGCGACGATCGTGCTGCTGCGCTGGCACGTGCTCCCGTCGGGGCACCCGGCCCTGGCACGCCGGCGCCTGCCGCGGTCGCTGCCGCACCCTCCGGACAACCGCCGCTCAGCGCGGACGAACAGGTCAACACCCAGGTCTACGACAGGATCAGCCCCGGCGTCGTCAACATCACCTCGACCGTCGTCGAGTACGATTTCTTTTTCTCGCCCGTCGCCCGTGAAGGGGCGACCGGCAGCGGCTGCGTCCTGGACCAGGACGGCCATGTGCTCACCAACTTCCACGTCATCGAGTCGGCGCAGAGCCTCGAAGTCGCGTTGCCCGATCACAGCAAGTACCGGGCGTCGGTCGTGGGCACCGACAAGCAGAACGATATCGCGGTGCTCCAGCTGAAAAATGCCCCGCCGGAACGCCTTCACCCGTTGCCGCTCGGAGACTCGGCGAGCCTGAAGGTTGGTCAGAAAGTGCTCGCCCTCGGCAACCCGTTCAGGCTGCAGAACACGCTGACGGTCGGCATCATCAGCTCGCTCGGCCGCCGGATTCGCACCGAGGGCGGGCGACCTGGTGGAGAACGTCATCCAGACCGATGCCGCTATCAATCCCGGCAATTCCGGCGGACCCCTTGCTGAATACGGCCGGCGAGATGATCGGCATCAACACCTCTATTTTCACGACGAGCGGCGGCAACATCGGGATCGGTTTCGCCGTGCCCGTCAACACCGTCCGGCGGGTCGTGAACGACCTTCTTCAGGAGGGGCGCGTCGTTCGGCCCTGGATGGGAGTCGAAGGATTACGAGGTCACGGAGGACCTCTCGTCGGCGCTCGACCTGCCCGGTCACCACCGGCATCCTCGTCGCCAAGGTCTACCGGGGCAGTTCGGCCGACAGCGCCGGGATACGGGGTGCCACCGACATCGCGATCCTCTACAACGAGCGGATCCTGATCGGCGGAGACATCATCACCCGTCTCGAAGGAAAGCCCATCGCTTCGATGGACGATTTGCGCCTCGCCCTGGAAGGACAGAAAACCGGGTGAGACGGTCCGGCTTACGGTCTACAGGAGCCAAACGCCAGATCGAAATCCCTGTGCCGCTGGTGGAAGCTCCGCGACAGCGCGGGCTTCGGTTCTGAGCCCGGACCTCTCCTCCATTTCCGACCGAGATTTCACATTGTACTGCGTCCGCAAGCCCCTGTTCCTTGCCTCCTTTGCGCTCTGGTGCTGCGCCGGCACCTGGGGACAGGACAAGCCCGCAGGACGGGGGGCTGACCCGTCTCGGGGAAGGCAGTCTATGTCGATGCGGCAGACCCGAACGGCGACGCCGTCAGCAACTCGGGCGTGCTTGTGCTGGAGCACTCGGTCCTCGTCTTCGACACGCACTTCACCCCTGAAGCCGGCCAGGCGCTGGCGGGCCGCATCCGAGCCGTGACGCAAAACCCTGTCCGCTTTGTCGTGCTCAGCCACTTCCACCCGGATCACACCCACGGCACGCAGGCCTTCGCCTCGGCGCCCATTGTCCTGAGCAGCAGCGCCACCCGGCGCGACATGCTGCAGAAGGATATCCCCGTGATGAACCGCGCCGTGACGGCAGCCGAGGCCCAGGTCGCCAAAATGAACAAAGAGGTGGCGGCGATCAAGGACCCGGCGCAGCAGGAAGCGTTGCGGCGGCAGATCAGGCTGCGCGACGACTTCCTGCAGCGCATATCGCGCCTGAAGATCGCACAGCCGGTCCTGACGGTGGACGATTCGCTGGCCCTCGTCGAGGGGAAGCGCCGGATTGAGCTCCGATGTCTCGGGGCAGGCCACACCGAGGGGGACCTCGTGCTGTACCTGCCGGACGAAAAGATCGTTTTCTGCGGTGACCTTTTCTTCAACAGGGCGCTGCCGAACACACAGGACGGCAGCCTGCTCGAGTGGATGAAGACGGTGCCCGAGCTGCTGAAACTCGATGCGGAGACGTTCGTGCCCGGTCACGGTCCCGTCGGGACGCGCGAGGACGTGAAGGTCTTCCTCTCCTACCTGGAGGAGCTGAGGAAGCTGGTGGAGGCCGGGGTGAACCGCGGTGATGGCGTGGAGCAGCTGATACAGGACTCTCAGGTGCCCGCCCGGTTCGCCTCATGGCAGTTCCAGAATTTCTTCCCCGCCAACCTGCAAAAAATGTACACGGAACTGAAGGCGCTGCAACTCTCCGCGACGCCTGCCGACCCCGCGACGGGCCGAAAGCCGGAACCGGAGAAACCGAAACCGCGAGTCAACCCGTGACGACCGTGGCCGGCCAACGCCACTCCGGTGCTGCCGAAACAGCGCCTCCTATGCTAAGCTGATCGCCCATGAGCCCCGAGATCTCCATTTCGCATCCGGTGTGCCCGTCATGCGGCGGTTCCGGGTGGGAGCGCACTCCGGGGAGCCCGTCTGTCCGGCGCTGCAGCTGCACGCACGCGGGACGAATCGAACGGCTGCTGGCGGAGTCGCGGATCCCCAGGAGGTACGAGCACTGTGACATGGATTCGTACATGCCGAACGACCCGTCCCAGAAAAAGGCGAAGTCCGACGTCGTGCGCTTTCTCGAGCAGTACCCCCTGATCGATGTCGGCCTGCTCTTCATGGGTTCGTGCGGAGTCGGCAAGACGCACCTGGCCGTCGCTCTCCTGAGACACGTAATCGTGGAGAGGGGGGACAGCGGGTTGTTCTACGACTTCCGCGACCTGCTCCGCGAAATCCAGGGAAGCTACAACTCGGTGTCGCAGACCTCCGAACTCGACATACTCCGCCCCGTGCTGGACGCGAACCTTCTGGTGCTGGACGAACTTGGGGCCAACAAGCCCACCGACTGGGTGCGCGACACGATTGCCCACATCATCAATTGCCGGTACAACGACAAGAAGCTCACGATCTTCACCTCGAACTATCTCGACGCGCCCGCCCGCACCGGGGAGGAGAGCCTCACCGACCGGATCGGCGCCAGGCTCCGCTCGCGGCTGTACGAGATGTGCAAGGTCGTGAAGATCGAAGGCAAAGACTTCCGCAAAGAGATCAAACAGGCTGGGTACCGATTCTGAGATGTCCGCCACCACCGAGCAACTCACGGCGCTGGTAAAGGAAGAGTCGTTCTATCTGGAACGGGTTCTGCAGGAGGTGCACAAGCGCGTCGTGGGGCAGCAACACCTGCTCGACGCGCTCATGACCGCACTGCTCACCGGTGGGCACCTGCTGCTCGAAGGCGTCCCCGGGCTGGCCAAGACGCTCGCCGTGCGCAGCCTGGCCGAGGCCATCGACGTCGCCTTCCGCCGGATCCAGTTCACCCCTGACCTCCTACCCGCGGACCTGATCGGCACCATGGTGTACAACCAGAAGTCCGGAGATTTCGTGGCGCGGCGGGGCCCGGTCTTCACCAACCTGCTGCTCGCCGACGAGGTCAACCGCGCCCCGGCCAAAGTGCAGAGCGCCCTACTCGAGTGCATGCAGGAGCGGCAGGTGACGCTCGGAACCGAGACGTTCCGGCTATCGGACCCCTTCATGGTGCTGGCCACGCAGAACCCGATCGAGCACGAGGGGACGTATCCTCTCCCGGAAGCGCAGATGGACCGATTCCTGATGAAGGTCGTGCTGGGGTACCCGACCCGAAAGGACGAGAGGGAAATCATGAATCGGACGGCATCGGGGGAAACCGGCGAAACGAGTTGGGCGCCGGGGGAGGCCGCACCCCTGAACAAGGTGCTGGTGCCGGAGAGGATCCGCCGGATGCGTCAGATCACCTCGAGCATTTACGTCGACGAACGCATCAAGACCTACATCATCGACATCGTCTTTGCCACGCGCAACCCCGAAGAGCACAAGCTCGACCTCCGGCACCTCATCCGCTACGGCGCCTCGCCGAGGGCAAGCATCGGCATGCTGTGCGCGGCGCGGGCACGCGCCTTTCTCTCCGGGCGCGGTTTCGTCATTCCCGACGACGTCAAGAGCGTCGCCCCCGACGTACTTCGCCACCGCATCCTGCTCACCTATGAAGCGGAAGCGGAGGGGATGAACGCCGAACGCATCGTTGGGGTCATTCTCAACAAGATACCTGCACCGTGAAGCGCGGACATGGCTCCCAACCCGATCGTGGCGAACTGCTGGCGCGCGCGCGCCGGCTCCAGGTCAAGGCCCGCCACGTCGCCCTCGCGCAATTCTCCGGCTTGTACCGGAGCGCGTTCAAAGGGCAGGGCGTCGAGTTCTCGGACGTGCGCGAATACGCACCGGGCGATGACATCCGCCTGATCGACTGGAACGTTTCGGCGCGCAGCCAGACCCTGTTCGTCAAGCGCATGGCCGAGGAACGCGAGAGGAGCGTCCTGCTGGCGATGGACACCTCGGCGTCGCTGGCGTTCGGCACGGTCCGGAGGACGAAATTCGAGCTGCTGCAGGAGACTCGCGGCGCTGCTCGCGCTCGCGTGCAGCTACGGCAGCGATCGCGTGAGCCTGGCTCTGTTCCGGTCGACGGTGGAAGCCTTCGTCCCGGCGGCCAAGGGCTGGACACACACGGAACGTATCGTCCGGGAGATCGCTTCCGCCCGGCCAGGCGGCACCTCGGGAGACCTGGAGCCGTTCTGGGCTTTCGTCAACTCGGCCGCCGTGCCGCGCAGCCTGCTTTTCTTTCTGGCGGACTTCCAGGCCCCTCTGCGGGCTGGCAACGGCCTTCTGGCCGCATGCCGCAAGCATGAGATCATCGCGCTCCTGGTTTCGGATCCCAGGGAGTGGGCGCTTCCGCCCGTGGGCCGGGTTCGGGTAAGTGACCCGGAAAGCGGCCGGACGCGCGTGATCAACACGGATCGGCCGGAGACCAGGGTGGACTACGAGAGGTGTGCAAGCGAGGCGCGCGCGGCAGTGACCGGCACGCTACGGCGGGCAGGGATCGAATTCGTGCACCTAACTACCGGGGCAGACTACGAGGCGGCTCTGCGGCGGTTCCTGGAGGCCAGGATCGCTAAAACGGAATATCGTCGTCCGTGATGCCGCCGCCCGCGTCCTGGAACCCCGAATCCGCCTCGGGAGCCCGGGCGGGATAAGGCTGGGGCGGGGCGCCGCCGGCGTCGGCCCCGGCACCTTCGGCGCGGGGGCCGAGCAGAATCATCTGGTTGGCGATGACCTCGGTGGTGCGCCGCTTGTTGCCGTCCTTGTCGTTCCACTCGCGGGTCTGGAGCCTCCCTTCGACGCAGACCTGCCGACCCTTGACCAGGTAACGCTTGCTGAGCTCCGCCAGCTTCCTCCACGCGACAATATTGTGCCACTCGGTGCGGTCCTGCTTCGTGCCGCTCTTGTCGGTCCACGATTCCGAGGTGGCGATGCTGAAATTCGCCACCGGCGTGCCGTCCGGGGTGTAACGGATTTCGGGGTCGCGCCCGAGGTTGCCGATCAGGATGACCTTGTTGAGGGAACCCATAGCGATTGCGCCTCCCGGCGGCAGGGGCTGCTACCTGCGCCGCGTCGCCGGCCGGGCCGGCTTGGACAGATCGATGCCGAGGTTTTCAAGTTCGTTCTTGGCCAGCCCGGCTTCGGGACTGGACGCGTGCTTCTGCACGACGGTCTTGAGGTCTTCGATGGCGTTGTCCCGCTCCTTGATCGCCAGTTCGGCCTTGGCCCGCTTGAAATAGGCGCTCGCGACCTTGTCGCCCGAAGGGTAATCGTTCATGATGCGCGTGAACGCGGCGATCGCCTGGGGATATTTGCCGGAGTTGTAGTAGGCCTCGCCGATGTTGTACTGCGCGTCGTCGGCCTTTTCACTGCCGGGGTAGCTCTTGATAAAAGCGGTGAAGCCCTCGATGGCGAGGTCCAGGTTGCCCTGGACGAGGTCGTTGAACGCTTCGTTGTAAATCGTGTCGGCCGAGAGGGCCATCGTGCCGGGATCGGCTCCCGGGTTCTGGAAAACACGCTGCGTGATGGGCTTGGACTGGACCTTCAACTCCGCCACCTGCTGCGCGAGCGCGGAGATGCGCGTGGCGGAATCGTCTATCTTGGACGCCAAGCCTCGGATCTCCTGCAGCAGGGCCTGATTGCCGGATTTGTCTCCAGACGACTGGCTTTCGAGGTTGGCGGAGATCGACCCCAGGAGCTGGTTCGATTTCCCTACCTGGTCGTTGAGCTGGACGACCAGGCTCTTGAGCCCGTCGGTTTTTTCGTTAAATGTCTTCTCCAGCAGACGCAGCTGGTTCTGCAAGGCCAGGACGTCGTTTTGGAGCCGCAGAATCTCCTCTTTGGTTCCGGCTTGTGCCGAAGGCGGCAAGGCCGTCAGCGCCGCAACGAGGCATATAAGGACTGCTTGTTTCATGGGTCTCTCCTGCAGGAAATTGCATGCTTTTATTGTTTCACAGGCAGGCAACGCCTTCAATCTGCAGTGCGAACGAAAGCCGGAGAGGAGAGCCGGGATTCTCCTCTCCGGCAGTAGACCGAGACCCGCAAAGGCCTAGCGCAGGACGAAGTGAGCGCGCCGGTTTTGCTGCCAGCACTCTTCGGTGTGATCCGTGCACACCTGGCGTTCCTCGCCGTAGCTGATGGTCTCGACACGGTCGCCGCCGACACCCTGGCCGACCAGTAATTCCTTGGCGGCATTTGCCCGCTTGTCGCCGAGCGCGAGGTTGTATTTCTCCGAACCTCGCTCGTCGCAGTGACCTTCGATCGTGAACCGGACGCCAGTTCTCTCGCCGAGGGCGCGGGCGTTTTCCTGCAACACTCCGCGGGCGTCGTCACGGATGTCGTACTTGTCGTAGTCGAAAAAGATGTCGTGCACGCGGGTTTCGAAGAACTCGCTGTCGGAGATCGACCGTGGCGGAGGAGGAGCCACGGCCGACGGGGCGGTCACGGTGACGCGGGTCTCGGCGTTGGCCGTGCCTCCCGGCCCGGTCGCCCTCGCGGTGTAGGTGGTGGAGCTGCTCGGGCTGACGCTGCGGCTGCCGGACGGTTCCACGGTCCCGACGCCGCCGTCGATCGTCACGCTGGAGGCGTTGCCGGTGTTCCAGGAGAGCGTGGCAGACTGCCCGCGCTCAATCGTCGACGGGGAGGCGGAGAGTGAAATCGTAGGGGCTGGCGGCGCCGGCGCCGGCGGCGGGGCTTCCACTTTAGGGGCGGCCGGAGGGGGCGTCACCTTCTTCTTGCAGCCACTCCCGGTAACGGCCATGCCCACGAGAAGAACGATCGCGACGGCCAGCGTAGACAGAGACTTTCTCATTTGAATTGGGCCTCCTTCGAATCCCGAACGTGGTTGTTCACTGTTAGCGCAGTCGTAAGGCGGTTCGCTGCTTTTCCTGATTCACGGCGGTCTTTTCCGTGCGGAAGCGCTACTATAACACAGCGCCCCGCGGGCCAGATAAAAATCGACGCGCAATGCAAAAAACTACCTCGAAAACTTCAATCCCTGCGCACATAGCCGCCCCATGCGGGACTCGTATTGCTCCCTTGCGTGGTGATCACGCGCACCTCGGACCCGTCTGCAAGCATGATGAAGATCTGAGGACTGCCGTTGCGGTTGGATTGAAACGTGATGTGACGGCTATCGGGAGCCCACGACGGGCTCTCGTTGCTCCCGGCGCCATTGGTCGCCTGAAATAGTTTTCCACTGCCGACCTCCGCCAGGTAGATGTCGTAATTGTCGGCATTCCGGGGCTTCCAGTGGAACGCCAGCCAGCGTCCGTCGGGCGACCACGAGGGGGAGTCCGCGTCACCCCCCTCCTTCACGATCCGGCGCACGTTGGCTCCGTCCTTGTCGCAGATGAAGACCTGCCCGGCGCCTTCGCGGCTCGAAACGAACGCGATCTGGTTGCCCGAGGGCGACCAGGTGGGTGACGTGTCGATACCCGGATGATTGGTGATGTTGCGCCGATCCGAGCCGTCCAGCTTGGAGATGAACAGATCCGCGTCGCCGCGCGGCGTGCGGAGCGAAAAGACCACCTCGGTCCCGTCGGGGGAAATCGCCGGGGTCGACGCAAAGGAGTTGAACATCGGGAAGGGGAGCCGCGAGCCGTCAAGGTAGGAGTGAATGTTGACCTCCCACTTGCCGGTGCGCGAGCTGATGAACGCCAGCTTCGAATTATCCACCGACCAGGTGGGGAACAGGTTCGTCGACCCGTTGTGGGTGAACGCCCGCTGGTCGTTGCCGTCGTAATCCATCACATAGATTTCCTTCGCGGCCCCCCGGCGCGAGGTGTAGGCGATCTTCGTCGAAGCGATCCCCCTGGACTGTCCGGCCGTCAGCTTGTAGACGATCTCGTCGGCCCAGCGGTGCGCGATTGCGCGCACCTGATCGGTGTCGCCCGATATGCGCTGGCCGAAGCTCATCGTCCTCTGCTTCATGTCGAAAATGCGCAGCTCGGCCCGCAGGATGCCGCCGACCACATCGACCGTACCCGCGGTCAGAAAAGTCACATCGAAGGGGAGAGACTTCCAGCTGTCATAGTTGACGTCCTCGGGCGAAATGATCGGCTGGGGAGGGTAGAAACTCTTGCCCGCCATCGTAAAGTGTCCCGAAAACTTCAGGTCGTCCCAGAGCACCTGGTTGAAGGTCTTCAGGGCGTCAGCCAGCTCGGCGGCCACCTCGGGGCGCTGCGGCTGGACGTCGGCGACGGCAAGAATCATCTCCTCAAGTGCCCGCGGGCGGATCACGATCTGGCAAAATGCCCGATCGGCGAAAAGCAGAGGAAGGATCAACGCCCAAACCAGCGCCGCGATCAACGGTTTTCGTAACGACATCGCGCTCCTTGAGGACCATCCTCACTGGGGAGGATGCACAAACTGCGCTATGAATTGAATCGGCCTGCCGCGCAACTCCGGGGGTGGGGCAGCCAGCGGGTTCGATGCGCGGATCGCCCGCTCGGCGGTCAGGTCCAGCGCGTCGTTCCCCGAAGACTTTTCCTTCTGGATATTGTAGATGCTGCCGTCGGTGGCGATGAAAAAGCTGTACACCACCTCGACGCGGATCCCCTGCGCCGGCCTTATCCAGTTGGAGCTGATCCGCGACTCGACCACGCGCGCGTACCAGGAGTCCCCGATACCCCCCGAACCTGCCCCGATCGAAATCCCGATGCCACCACCCCGTCCGCCGCCGGAGCCCCCGGCCAGACCACCGGTCCCTCCGGCCCCCGGCTGGGGAGCCGTCGGGATGACGTTCGAGTCCTGTACGGGCGGCAAGGCTTTCCTGGAAGGATTCGCGGCAGTCTGTTCGACCTTGCGGGGTTTCTTGGGCGCAATCGTGTCGGGAAGTGCCACCGCGTCTTTTGGCGGCGGCTCCTTGACCGCCGGCTTTTCGGCGGGGAGTGGGGGAGGCTGGGGCGTCAGGGAAGGCTTGATCATGCCCGCACCCCCGGACAACTCGTCCGCGAGCCCCACGGCAAATGAATCACCGCCGGCACCCCCGCCCGGTCCCGAGCCCAGCACGATCGCTCCGGGCCTGGGAAGCAGGGAAGGAAGAAAGACGAGCACAAGAACCGCGCCGCAGTGAATTCCCAGCGACGCCAGCACGGAACGGCCGTAACTTTCCCGGATCAGCGGAATGTCCAGCAGGGTTCCACGGCTCGATTGGCGCGGCATGGGGCTACTTCCTCCTGCGCGGCTCCGCGAAAGGCTTTGTGACCAGGCTGATCTCCGTGTAACCCGCCTTGCGGATCTCGTCCATCACCGACACGATCGAGTTCCACTTCACATCCTTGTCCGCCCGCAGATAGATCGTGTCCTTCGGACCCTTTACGTCTCTCTTAAGATGCTCGGCAATGGTGGAAAAGTTGATCGCTTCGGAGCCGTAGTAAATGAGACCCTCCCGGCTTATCGAGAGCACGATGCGCTCCTCGGGATTGCTCTCGACGACGTTGCGGGTCTCCGGCAGCTGGACGTTGATGCCGGTCTGGAGAATCGGAGCCGTGACCATGAAGATGATGAGCAGCACCAACATGACGTCGACCATCGGGGTCACGTTGATCTCCGAGAGCGAGGTGGAAGTGCGACCCTGCTGAGTGGTGAACGCCATTATCCGAAACTCCGTTCGACCAGGTTCATGAGCTCGGCCGAAAAATCGTCCATCTCCGCGCCGATTTCTTTCAATCTGTAGACAAACTGATTGTAGGCGATCACCGCGGGGATGGCTGCGAAGAGGCCGGCCGCAGTGGCCCACAACGCTTCGGAAATGCCCGGGGCTACCGCTTGGATGGACGCGGTCTTTTCGAGCCCAAGCCCCTGGAAAGCAGAAATGATCCCGACGACGGTGCCGAGCAGGCCGATGAAGGGAGTCACCGAAGCCGTGGTGGCGAGCCACGTCAGGTTCTTCTCAAGCACGGACAGTTCGGCGGTGGCCGCGCGCTTCAACGACCGCTCGATCCCGCTCAAACTGCGCTCCGCCAAAATCACGTGCCCGGGATTGGTCGACGTCGGCGCGGACTTGGCATTGGCTGTCTGCAGTTGTGCGTTGAGCTCCTGGTAGGCGGCGGCAAATAAACCGGTTAAAGGAGTTTTTGGATAATGCTCGCATCCCGTGCTGACCTCGCTCAACCTGGGGCTTTTGCGGAAGAAGGAGACAAACGCATGGCTCTGACGCTCTATTTCGCGGAACGTCAGCCACTTGCGGACGATGATCGTCCACGATAGCAGCGAAAAGAGCAGCAGCAGGATCAAGATCGAGATCGCGAAAGGACTGCTGCTGTGCGCCAAGGCGGAAAAACTGCCCGCCATGGGCGGTTCACCCGGGATAGCCTGGATCCAGATTATATTCAGAAGTATGGTTGCGGCCCCTCCCCAAGCCTGAATTGTTAGCTCTAAGATGCAGAAGTATCATAGCTTACGGACCATGTCAAACACAATTAAGACTGCTTTATGCCGCCCGGCGGATTATGCTAGACTACATCCCCTGCTTTTACCTCAACCGGACGCTCAACATGCTTAAGCTATTGAGAATCCGCGATTTTGCGCTAATCCGCGAACTCGACATCGAGTTTGGCCCCGGATTGAACCTGCTATCGGGGGAAACCGGATCGGGCAAGTCGATCATCGTGGACTGTCTGGGCCTGCTGGCCGGGGAGAGATCCTCCCAGGAGATGGTGCGCTCGGGATGCGAGACCGCCGTCATCGAAGGGGCCTTCATCCCGAGACCCGCGGACGACGTTGCCGCGCTGCTGCACGACGCAGGGATCGAAGGGGGAGAAGATCTCCTGGTCCGCCGGGAGGTCTCTTCAGGCGGGCGCAGCCGGATATTCATCAACAACTGCCTGGCAACGCTCGCGCTCCTGAAGTCGGTGGGGGTCTACCTCGCCGACATACATGGGCAGCACGACCGCCAGGTCCTGCTGGAGCTTCCCGCCCATCTGGAGTGGCTTGACCGGTTCGGGGGCAACCTCGAGGAGGTGGGCAAGATCCGCGCTGTCTATCGTGGCCTGCGCCAGACGGCGTCCCGTCTCGAAGCCCTGCGGATCGACGAGCAGGAGCGTCTCCGCCGCATGGACGTGCTGCGGTTTCAGCTCGACGAAATCCGCCGGGCCGCCCTGCGTCCGGGTGAGAGGGAGGACTTCGAGTCCGAGAAGCGCATCCTTGCCAACCGCGAACGCATATACGGGCTGGCCAGCGAGGCCTATGGACTGCTGTATGAAAACGATCCGTCCATCCTGGCGCAGGCTAGCCGACTGCTCAAGCTGCTGCGGGAACTCGAAGGGTTCGACCCCGGCTGGAGGGATCGGGCGGAGGTGCTGCAGGAGACGGTCTACCGCCTCGAAGACCTTTCCTACGCCGCGCGGGACTACACCGCCAACATCGATTTCACCCCCGGGCGGCTGGACGAGGTCGAGCAGAGGCTGGCAGAGCTCGACAAACTCTCGCAAAAATACGGCAGCACCATAACCGACATCGTCTCCTACGGCGACGACTGCGTCCGGCAGCTCGACGAACTGGCCTCGCGCGCCGAAACGCTGGAAGCCCTCGGGGCCCAGCTCGAAACCGAACGCCGCGTGTATCTCGACATGGCGCGACGGCTCTCGGAGAAGCGCCGCCGCGACGCAGTCCGCCTGCAACGAGCCGTCCGTCGGGAGTTCCAGTCGCTTGCGCTGGAGAAGATGGAGCTGTCGGTCCGCTTCCATCAACGAGAGCTGGAACAGCCCGCCAGCCCGGTGCCCGCTGCCTATGGACCGAGCGGCCTGGACCGTGTAGAGTTCCTGATAGCCCCCAACCGGGGCGAAGAAATGAAGCCGCTCGCAAAAACGGCATCCGGAGGGGAATTGTCGCGGATCATGCTGTCCCTGCGCACGCTCAGCGGTCAGGGGGACGCGGGCAAGACGCTCGTGTTCGACGAGGTGGACACCGGGATCGGGGGCCGGGTGGCGGAGGCCGTGGGACGCCGCTTGCACGCCATCGCGCGCAACTGCCAGGTCCTCTGCGTGACCCACCTTCCCCAGATCGCCGTGTTCGCCGATCGGCACTTCTCGGTGCGCAAACAGGACGCCGGCGGCCGCACCGAGGCTACAGCCGAGGCGCTCGACGACGCGGAGCGCGTCGAGGAACTGGCGCGCATGCTCGGCGGGGAAGTCATCACCGAAACGACCAGGCGGCATGCGCGCGAAATGCTGGCGCGCGCGTGGTCCGGCACGCGCGACGGCGAGCAGGATCAGGCATGAAGTACTTCATCGAAACCTTCGGCTGCCAGATGAACGATCTCGACTCGGAAAAAATAGCCGGCGACCTGCGTCACGGCGGCATGGAGGCCGCCGAGGGACCCGCCCAGGCGGACGTGATTATTCTCAACACGTGCAGCATCCGGGAAAAGGCGGTTCAGAAGGTGTACGCCAGGCTGGGGAGAAATCAGGCACCGGCGGGAGTCCCGGCGCGATCTCGTGGTCGGCGTCGTAGGTTGCATGGCCCAGCTCGAAGCGCAGGCCATCCTCGACAGGGCGCCCTTCGTGAACGTGATCGCCGGCCCACAGAAGGGGCACGTCATGTCGAGCCTGGTCGAGCAAAGCGTCCGCACCGGTGCGCCCGCGATCGACTTGCGGATCGACGACGACCCCGAACCGCTGGACACAGGATACGTGGCAAGGCAGTGCCGCTGGAGCGCCGGCGTCACCATCAGCGAAGGGTGCAGCCGCCGATGCGCCTTCTGCGTCGTGCCCATGACGCGCGGCAGGGAACGGGACAGGGAAAGCGCATCGATCATCCGCGAAGTGGAAGGGCTCGTCGCAGAGGGCTACCTCGAAGTCGTGCTGCTCGGCCAGACGGTCAACTCCTACCGCGACCCGAACAACGCGCGGTTTACCTTCGCCCGCCTCCTCAGGCGCCTGTCGGACATCGACGGGCTCAAGCGCATCCGGTTCACCTCGCCGCATCCGAACGACTTCAGCGACGAGCTGCTCGAGGTCATGGTCTCCTGCCCCCAGGTCTGCGACCAGATCCACCTGCCGGTTCAATCGGGGTCCACCCGCGTGCTCCGGGCCATGCGCAGGGGATACACGCGCGAACGGTACCTCGAGACGATCGCGAAGCTGCGGTCGGCCGCCCGTCCGATCGCCATCTCGACCGACATCATCGTCGGCTTCCCAGGCGAGTCCGAGGCGGACTTTCAGGATACTCTCAGTCTCCTCGATCAGGTACAATATGACAGCGTCTTCTCCTTCAAATACTCGCCGCGACCCAATACGGCGGCCCTCTCGTGCGAGGGCGAGGTTGACGAGGAGGAGAAGGGAAGGAGGCTCAGGATCCTGCAGGAGCACCAGAAGCTGATCCAGTACAACAGGAACGCCGCCTACCGGGGCAGGACCGTGGAGGTGCTGGTGGACGACAGGGCGCGCAGCCGGTTCTCCCTTGCAGGTCGCACATCGGACAACAAGGTCGTGAACTTCGACGGGCCGGAGAACCTTATGGGACGGCTCGTCCCGGTCGAAATCACGGGGTTCAGCCCAAACAGCCTCAAGGGCGTCTGGGTCCGGCAGGAATCGGAGGAATCATGAAGGAAATCGAGTTCAAGATTAAGGGTCTGATGATGGATCCGTTGACCAACTCTCCGATCGTCGTGCTGCAGGACACGTCCAGCGACACACTCCTCCCCATCTGGGTCGGCATCTTCGAGGCCAACGCGATCGCGCTGCAGATCGAAAAGGTCGACACACCCAGACCGATGACCCACGACCTGATCAAGGGCCTGCTGAACCACCTGAACGCCCAGGTCACCAAGGTCGTCGTCACCGAACTCAAGGACAATACCTTCTACGCCCTGATCTTCCTCGACGTGGCGGGCAAGGTGGTCACGGTCGATTCCAGGCCTTCGGACGCCATCGCCCTGGCCCTGAGGACCGACTCCCCGATATTTGTCACCGACGAGGTCATTTCGAAGTCCTCGAGTGCGGCCGCCTCGACCCTTTCGGCCGAACGCAGCTCGCCGGAAGACATCAAGCAGTGGCTGGAGAACCTCAACCCCGAGGATTTCGGAAAATACAAAATGTAGGGCGCCGCCCCTGCGCCCGCTCTCCCGGATATCGCGTCGCTCGCAGCGGTCAGACCCACTTCGCGATCTTCAGAATATCACTGAGCACGCCGGCCGCCGTCACGCCGGCCCCCGCACCGGGTCCCTGGATGACCAGGGGATGCTTGAAGTAGCGCTGCGTTTGGAACACGAGGATGTTGTCCGGGCCGGCGAGCCGCCCGATCGGACTGTCCCTGGGCACGTGCTTCAACCCTACCTCGCAACCCTTTTCGCCGATGTCGGTGATGTAGCGCAGCACACAGCCCTTTGACGCGGCCGCGTCGGCTTCCTGCGCCATCAGCGGGTCGGCCGTTGGGAGGCATTCGAGGAATTTCGCGATCGAACCCAACCGGAAGAAGCGCGCCGGCAGCATCGCCTTGAGCGCCACCTGCTCCATTTCCAGGGCGATGCCGAGCTCCCGTGCGATGATCAGCGCCTTGCGCGCGACATCGCGGCCGCTCAGGTCGTCCCGGGGATCGGGCTCGGTGTATCCGAGGGCCGCCGCCTCGGCAACTGCCTTGGAGAAGGGAAGCCCCTCGCCGATGCGGCTGCAGATAAAGCCGAGCGTGCCGCTCAGGCACCCCTGGATACGCACAATCCGGTCTCCGGTGTTGACGAGGTCCCGGAGCGTCGACAGCAGGGGGAGGCCGGCACCGAAGGTGGCCTCGAACTGGTAGTTGAGCCCCTTGCGACGGCACAGCCGTCGCATCTCCAGGTACTCGCGCAGGGAAGTCGTCAACGGCTTCTTGTTGGCAGTCACGATGTGGAACCCGCGCCGCATCCCTTCGATGTGCGTGCCCGCCAGCTCGGCCCCGGTCGCGTCCACCAACACCACATCGGAGCGGTAGGTAGCGGCGATCCGGTCGAAGATCTCGCTCGAAGACGGTCGCGGTTCAGCGGCGGAGAGGTCGGAGAGCTGGGCACCCGACCCAAGCCTGTCGAGTTCGTTGTCCGGGATTCCCGATGCACAAAAACGAAGTGTTTTAGAGTTAGATACGCCAAGAACTTTAAGGTTAACTTTAAGTCCCTGCGCCAGGTGGTCCCGGCTGTCGTGAATCTGTTTGAGTAGGGTCCGGCCGATGTTGCCGCACCCGAACAGGAAGACGTTCAACTCGCGGGTCAGGCCGAAGGCTGTGTGGATGGCTTGGACGGCGTGCCGGTCGTCTTTTTCGAGGATCGCGGCCGAAATGTTGAGTTCCGAAGATCCCTGCGCGATGGCGAGGACGTTTACGCGGCACTTCCCGAGCGCCTCGAAGAACTTCCCGGAAGTGCCCGGGGTGCCGCGCATGCCAGCCCCTATGATGGAGACAATCGAGACCCCGCCGGTCAACTGGATGTCGTCGATCTGTCGGCGTTCGATCTCAAGCCGGAACTCGCTCCGCAGCGCGTGGCGCCCGCGTTCCGCGTCCGCAGCCGGGATCACCATGCAGATGCTGTGCTCCGACGAGGATTGGGAGATCATCATGACGCTGATGCCGTCGCGGGCCAGGACGTCGAGAACCCTGGAGGAAACCCCCGGGATGCCGATCATGCCGTTGCCCTGGACGTTGAGCAGGGCGAGGTTCCGGACCGAAGTGACGGTTTTGACGCTCGGGGAGCGCGCGGCGCGGCTCGTGATCAGGGTGCCATCGGCCGAGGCGTTGAAAGTGTTCTTGATCCGGATCGGGATCCGGTGCATGACGGCCGGAATCATGGTTTTCGGGTGAAGCACCTTGGCACCGAAATACGACATCTCGGCGGCTTCCTGGTAGCTGATGTGGGGCAGCACACGCGCTTCGCCCACGAGGTTCGGATCGGCGGTCATGATGCCGTCGACATCCGTGAAAATCCATATTTCGCTGGAGCGCAGCGCCGCGCCGACAATCGAAGCCGAATAATCGGATCCATTGCGTCCGAGGGTCGCCGGCTCGCCCCGCGCGTCCCGGCAGATGAAGCCGGCCACAACGGGGCTCTTGCCCTGTTCGAGGAGCGGCAGAAGATGATTGCGGGTCCGGCGCTCGGTCTCGGCCTGGTCGACAACGGTACCGGCACCGTTGCGGTCGGCCACTATCCAGTCCCGGGCGTCAGAGTGACAGAACTCCCCTGAAAGATCCTGGAGCACCCGCGCAAGAAGGCGCGACGACAGTATTTCTCCATAGGAAAGCAGCTTGTCCCTCGTCCGGTCGCTGAACTCGTGCAGCAGGATAATCCCCTGGGTAATAGCGCGGATTTGGCCGAACTGGTCCGCCACGAAGCGCCGGATCCAGCGCCGTGAGCCGTCGCCATCCGTCAGCGAGGTGAACGTCTCCTCGTGAAGGGCGGCGAGCGCGGTGAGGGCCTCTTCGACCTTCTTGGGCCGCCGGCGCAAGGAGTCCTCGCCGGCGCCCAGCAGCCGGTCCGTGACTCCCCCCATGGCCGACACCACCGTAACGACCGGACGCGTCCTGCATTGCTCGCGGACGATGTCCATGACCCTGCGGATCGAGTCGCGGCCGCCCATGGACGAGCCGCCGAACTTCAAGATGACTAGCCTGCGATTCTGCATATGTCCAGCCCGGAGCCTCCCGAAACCGATTTCGTCAAAGTGGGAAATCCTACCACGAAAACACGCCGGAGGGCCAAATACGCTGCCGGGACTCTATTATTTACTTTGGGAAGGGAGGGAGGTCAGCTTGACCGGCCCCACCGGCACCGGCCTTCGGGTCAGTGCTCTGAAATCTCTTAGTTAACATAATGTATCTTATCGGAAGTTAAGGGGGCGCGGCCGGGATCCCTCTTTACATGCGCCCCTGGCGCTTTACGCACGCACCGGCGATGTGCTAGTCTTCAGGGTGTGAAAAAAATCGATAAGCTGATGTACCACGCGATTTTGCCGCCCTTTATGATCTCCTGCGCGGCGCTGACGTTCGTGGTCTTCGTGCGCGAGTTCGGCCGCCTGTCGGAACTGCTCATCACCCGAAACGCCTCTATCCCGACAGTCGGGCTCATTGCCGCCGCCATCCTCCCCGGTATCCTCATCTTCTCGCTTCCCCTGGCGTACCTCATCGGCCTGCTTATCGGAATGAGCGGCCTGTCGGGCGAGTGCCAGATCATCGCCTTGCGCGCGTGCGGCGTCCCCCTGCAACGACTGCTCAAGCCCGTCGTGACGATCGCCCTCGGGGTTGGAGTGGTCACTTCCGTGCTCTCGCTCCTTGTGCTGCCCGAGGCCAACGACATCTTCTACAGCCTCAAGGACCGGATCAGCCTGCGACAGGCCACCTCCCAGATACAGCCGAGGGTCTTCAACGAACAGTTTCCCAACGTCGTGTTTTATCTCGACGATCTGGCCGTGGACCGGCAACACTGGTCGCGGGTGTTTCTGTCGGATAACTCGGACCCCAAGGCACCCAGAACCGTACTGGCCCGCGAAGGCACATGGGTGACCGACTCGGCAGCGCTGCGCCTCCAGCTCCACCTCAGCGACGGAACCGTGTATCAGACCGACCCTGCCAACCCGGCCAAGGACAACGTGAGCGTCTTTGCCACGACCGACATCCCGATCGACCTCGTCTCGGGCGGCGGTACCGGGGCGGCGGAGCCCACTCAACCGCCCCGCAAGGCTTTTGAAATGACGACGGCAGAACTCTGGAAGGGAGTCAACGCCGCGAACCGGGCACAGCGACTCGAGCAGCGCATCGAACTGCACCGCCGGATGGCAATTCCCTTCTCCGTGTTCGGATTTGCGCTGGTCGGCCTGACCCTGGGGATCAACACGAAGAAAGGGGGCAAGACGTCCGGGTTTGTCCTCAGCCTCGCCCTGGTGGTGCTCTTCTACGCCCTGCTGATGAACGGGCTCCGGCTCGCCTCGGTCGAAAAACTCCCCCCCTGGATGGGAGCCTGGGGCGCCAACATCCTGCTTTCCTCGCTCGGCTTCGTTCTGCTGGCCAACGCGGAGCGAGGCAACTGGCTCAGCCACTGGATCTCGTCATGGCGCTGGAAATCCAAGTTCGCCCCCGTCAGCCGGCAACTGCACCTCGCGGCCGCCCGCCAGCGCATACAACAGTTCGACGCCGCCGTCGTCGACAACACTATGCGCATCGCCCAGATCAGCTTCCCCAAGGTCCTCGACGTCTACATCTCCCGCGGCTTCCTCCAGTACTTCCTCTGGTCGACCGTCGTCTGCGGCGTCCTGTTTGTCGTGCTGACGCTTTTCGACCTGCTCGACGACATCATCAGGAACCGGATCGGCGTCTACTACCTCGTCAACTACTTCTTCTTCCTCACCCCCCAGATCCTGATGCTGATCATCCCCATGGCCGTGCTTCTGGCCATCCTGATCCACTTCGGCATCCTCGAAAAACACTCCGAAGTCACCGCGCTCAAAGCGGGTGGCTGGAGCCTCTATCGCATCGCCCTCCCGGTGTTCATCATGTCGACCGGCGTGTGCGTCGCGCTCTACCTCGTACAGGACTACGTTCTGCCCTACGCAAACATCCGCCAGGACAGCATCCGCAACATCATCAAGGGGCGGCCGCCCCAGACGTCGATGCGGCCGCAGCGCAAGTGGATCTTCGGCGAGTCCAACCGCATCTTCAACTACGACTACTTTGACGCAAGCCAAAACCGTTTCGTGAAACTCAACGTCTTCGAGGCCGACCTGCACGGGCTGAAGATCCTGCGCCGCATTCACGCATCACTCGCCAGCATCGATGCCGAAGGAAAATGGCACCTCCAGGACGGCTGGGTGCGCGACTTCGAATCCGATACCAACGGTTTCCGCCGCTTCGCGTCGCAGGAATTCCCATTCCCGGAACAGCCCAGCTACTTCCAGAAAGAAATCTTCCAGCCCAAAGAGTCCTCGAAACTCTCCTACCTTGAGCTCAAGCAATACATTGATTATCTAAAGAAAGCTGGCTATAACGCTACGGAATTACAGGTAGAGCTCTACAAGAAGGTCTCGTTCCCGCTGAGTTGTGTGGTGATGGCGCTGCTTGGGGTGCCGTTCTCCTTTTCCATGGGGAAAAAGGGAGCCTTCTACGGCATCACCCTGAGCATCCTGATTGCGATGTCGTACTGGGGAATCTTCAGTGTCTTCGAACAACTCGGGGCCTATGGCTTCCTGATACCGCTTCTGGCTGCCTGGGCCCCTAATCTTATCTTTGCCTCCGCCGGCCTCGCGCTGCTCTTTACGATCCGAACCTGAGCCCGGTTTGTGGAAGTGCGGCGGCTCGACGCCGCTTTGCGGGCGTCGCCTAGGCAGCCTAGGCGACGCCCTCTGGTCGATCCTGCCGATCCAGAACCACCCGGAAAGCGTGCCGAGGCACCGCACTCCGTAACCCACAAGGGCTAGGTCCCCTCCGACCAGCTGTTGAGGTATGTCGCCTGCTCGGCCGTGAGCGTGTCGATGTCGTGGCGCATGGATTTCAGCTTGAGCCGAGCCACCTGCTGATCGATATCGGGCGGCACCGGGTAGACCTGGTTGCGGAGTTGGGCGTGACTCTTGACCAGGTACTCGACCGAGAGGGCTTGGTTGGCGAAAGACATGTCCATGACGGAGGCCGGGTGACCCTCGGCGGCGGCGAGATTGATGAGCCGCCCCTCGCCGAGCAGATAGATCTTCTTGCCGTTGACGACATACTCGACGACGTAATCCCTGACGGTGCGATGGGAGCTGCTGAGCGCTTCGAGCGCGGGGATGTCTATTTCCACATTGAAGTGCCCGGAGTTGGCGAGGATAGCCCCATTGGGCAGCGCGAGGAAGTGCTCTTTATTGATGACGCTCTTGTTGCCGGTCACCGTAACGAACAGCTGCCCGATCTTGGCGGCTTCGGCCATGGGCATCACGCGGTAGCCGTCCATGACGGCCTCGAGGGCGCGCAGGGGGTTGATCTCGGTGACGATAACGTCGGAGCCAAGCCCCCGCGCTCTCATGGCGACGCCGCGCCCGCACCAGCCGTAACCGCTGACCACCACGCGCATGCCCGCGAGGAGCACGTTGGTGGCGCGCAGGATGCCGTCGACCGTCGACTGTCCCGTGCCGTAGCGGTTGTCGAACATGTGCTTGGTGTCGGCGTCGTTGACCGAGATCACGGGGAACTTCAGGACCCCCTCCTTGGCCATGCTGCGCAGCCGGATGACGCCAGTCGTGGTTTCCTCGGTGCCGCCGAGGACGTCGGGGATGAGCTCCTTGCGTTCGGTCAGGATGGTGGTGACGAGGTCGGCGCCGTCGTCCATGGTGATCTGCGGCCTGTGCCCGAGTGCGGCGAGGATGTGGCTGTAATAGGTCTTGTTGTCCTCGCCCTTGATCGCGAAGGTTGGGATGCCGTATTCCTTCACGAGCGCGGCGGAGACGTCGTCCTGGGTGCTCAGGGGATTCGAGGCGCACACAACCGCCTGTGCCCCGCCGTCGCGCAGCGTGACGGCCAGGTTTGCCGTCTCCGTGGTGACGTGCAGGCAGGCCGAGATCCGCACACCCTGCAGGGGCTGCTCGCGCCGGAACCTTTCGCGGATCTGCTGCAGCACGGGCATGAACTGCTGTGCCCACTCGATGCGGTCTTTCCCCTTCTCCGCAAGGCCAATGTCCTTCACGTCGTATTGCATTTCGTCCCCTGTCATTTAGCGATGGAGGTGGTGGCTTTCAGCCCCGCGGCCGAGGCCAGCTCGACTGCGCGGTCGGTCCTCTCCCAGGTGAATTCGGGTTCGTTGCGGCCGAAATGCCCGTATGCCGCCGTCTTCTTGTAGATCGGGCGCCTCAGGTCGAGGGTCGAAATGATCCCTCGTGGGGTCAGGTCGAACGAGTCGCGCAGGATGCTCTGGATTCTCTCCTCTGGAATTCTGCCGGTCCCGAACGTGTTCACCATGACCGAGACGGGTTCCGCGACCCCTATAGCGTAGGCGAGCTGGATCTCGGCCCGGTCTGCGATCCCCGAGGCGACGATGTTCTTGGCGAGGTAGCGCGCCATATAGGAAGCGCTGCGGTCGACCTTCGACGGGTCCTTGCCGGAAAAGGCGCCACCCCCGTGGTGCCCGTAGCCGCCGTAGGTGTCGACGATGATCTTGCGTCCCGTGAGGCCGCAGTCGCCCTGCGGGCCGCCGGTGACGAAGCGCCCGGTCGGGTTGATGTGGTACTTCGTCGAGCCGTCCCTCAGGTTCTCCGGGATAACGGGGTAGATCACGTGCTCGAGCACGTCCTTCCTAATCTGCCCGATCGCCACCTTGTTGCTGTGTTGTGACGAAACTACGATGGTGTCGATCCTGACCGGCGTGTGGCCTTCGTAGGCCACGGTCACCTGCGACTTGCCGTCCGGCCGCACCCAGTCGAGGATGCCCTGCTTGCGGACCTCGGCGAGCCGACGGGTGAGTTTGTGGGCAAGGAGGATGGCCATGGGCATGTACTCGGGAGTCTCGTTGCACGCGAACCCGAACATCAACCCCTGGTCCCCTGCGCCGCCGGTGTCGACTCCCATCGCGATGTCGGGAGACTGTTCGTCGATGGACGAGATCACCGCGCACGTGTCGCAGTCGAAACCGAACTTGGCGCGGGTGTAGCCGACGTCCCGGATCGTTTCCCGCACGACCTTTGGAAAATCGACATAGCAGTTGGTCGTGATTTCCCCGGCGATGACGGTGAGCCCGGTGGTGACGAGGGTTTCGCACGCGACGCGCCCCGCCGGATCCTGCGCCATGATGGCATCTAGTACGGCGTCCGAGATTTGATCCGCGATCTTGTCCGGGTGCCCTTCGGTGACCGACTCCGATGTGAAGAGATACTTGCCTCGTCCTGCCACGCCTCGTCCTCCCTGTAAGATTAGAAAAGGAAACCGCAAAAAACCTATGACTTTTAGCACAGCGATACCGGGGAGTCAATCAATTGCGCTCCGGGGCCGCTCCGCCACCAATGCCACGCGGTACCCGGGGTTCGGGTCCGGTCAGGACCGGGGGTGGTAGCGGCCGTAGATCTGCTTCAGGCGTTCCCTGGTCACGTGTGTATAGATCTGGGTCGTCGAGATATCGGAGTGTCCGAGCATGACCTGGACCGACCGGAGATCGGCGCCGTTTTCGAGCAGGTGGGTCGCAAACGAGTGCCGCAGCACGTGGGGGGTGATGCGGGCCGTGATGCCGGCGTCTCGCCCGTGCCGCCGGATGGACTTCCAGAACGCCTGGCGTGTCATGCGGGCGCCGCGGCGCGAAACGAAGAGGTGATTGCTCCTTCTTCCCTTCAGCAGCAGCGACCTGCCGGACCTCAGATAGTTGCGCACACAGGCAACCGCGCTTTCGCCGATGGGAACGACGCGTTCCTTGCTCCCTTTGCCGATGCAGGTCACCAGCCCGAGTTCCAGGTCCACCTGGGCGATGGTCAGGCCGACAAGTTCGCTGACCCGCAGCCCCGAGGCGTACAGGATCTCCAGCATCGCCTTGTCCCTGCTTCCCGGGGCCTTTGAGGGATCCGGGGCGGCCAGCAGCCGTTGCACATCGTCCTGGTTGAGAAAACGCGGCAGGGGTTTCAGCGCCCTGGGCGCCGAGAGGTGCTCGGTCGGGTCCGCGGCGACCACCCGGTGGGTCAAGAGGAAACGGAAGAACGCCCGCGCCGCGGCGATGGCACGCGCCACCGAGCGCGCGGAGATCCCCTCGACGTGCAGCCTCTGAACCCACGCCGCCAGCGCGTCCTGATCGAGCTCGGGCAAGGGCTTGCCCGCGGTGTCCGCAAACTCTTTCAATTTACGCACATCCGTGGCGTAGGCGGTGATCGAGTTGGCGGACAGGCCTTTTTCAACCCTCAGGTAAACTCCGAACTCCCCGACCCAATCCCTGGTCACGCGCGTCTCCCCAGAAGCTTGCGCCGAATGGCGCTTGCCAACTCGGCGGCTTCGGTCACCCGAAAAACATACAGCAGGGGCAGCATCGCGGCCATCCCGGCAGCTATCGCGGCACCCAGGTCGAGGGTGAGCGCCCAGTGGGAAGCCTTGCCGAAGACGTACTCGGCCACTCGGAAGGCGAGCGAGGCAATCCCACCCATAATCACCGAGGCCAACGCGATCCGCAGATAGGCGCTCAGCCCGCGCCAGTGCCAGGTTTCGTCCCGGGTCCGCCGGGCGAGCGCTCTCATGAGCAGGCCGAAATTGAGCCACGAAGCCAGCGCCGTCGCGAGCGCCAGCCCCAGGAATTGCATGCGCCAGACCAGCGCAAAATTGACCGCGATCTTCACTGCCACCGTAAGCACGCTCGTCCGCACGGGGGTGCGGGTATCGTCCAGCGCGTAGAATGTCGGGACGAGGATCTTCACGGCCGAGTACGCGAAAAGCGCGAGCGCGTAATACAGGAGCGCGCGACTGGTCTGAAGCGTGTCGACTGCGAGAAACGAGCCACGTTCGTAGAGCAGGCGGACGATCTCCCCGCGAAAAACGATGAGGCCGACAGTGGCGGGGAATGTCATGCAGGCTGCCAGCCGCAGGCTCGACGACACCGTGCCGCGGAGCTTGCCCATTGAGTTCTGGGCAGCGTGCAGCGAAACGGTCGCCGTCGTGGCGGTTGCAATGGCCACCCCGAAGACCCCGATCGGCAGCTGCATCAACCGGAAGGCGTAGTTCAGCCAGGACACCGGTCCGTTGCCCATGCGGGAGGCGAGCTGGTTGTCCACCGTGATGTTGATCTGGGTCGCCGAGAGCCCGATGACCGCCGGCAGCATCAGTCTTGCGATGCGCCGCAGGCCGGGATCCTGAAAATCCAGGGCGAGCCTGTAGCGGAAGCCCGCGCGGTAAGCGGCCGGGACTTGCACGAGAAACTGGCTCATGCCTCCCGCCAGAGCACCGATGGCCATCGAGATGATCGGCTCCAGGCCCCAGTGCGGCATGAGCGGCGACAACAGGATGCCGGCCAGGATGCAGCAGACGTTGAAGGCGGAAGGCGCCATGGCGGGAAGAAAGAACGACCCGCAGGCGTTGAGCATCCCCATGGCCACCGCTGCCAGCGCAACCCACAACAGAAACGGCGACATGATTTTCGTCATCTGGACCGTGAGGGCGAATTTCTGCGGGATCTCGGCGTAACCCGCGGCCAGCAGGTAGACAAACCACTTGGCCCCGAAAAAGATCAGAAGGGTCACCCCACCGAGGACTACGGCGAGGGCGTTGATCACCCGGTTGGCGAGCAACCAGGCTTCCTTGCGGCCGGCCTGGGTGAGGTAACGGACGAACGTCGGCACGAACGCGGAACTCAGCGCGCCCTCGGCGAAGAGATCCCGCAGCAGATTTGGGATCCGGTAGGCCACGTTGAAGGCGTCGGTGTACAGCCCAGCCCCGAAATACCGCGCCATGACCATCTCGCGCAGGACGCCGAGTACCCGGCTGACCATCGTGGCCGCACTGATGGAGCCCGCGGCGCCGGCGACGCTGCGCCGCACCGGGCGCTTCTCCGGCGCGGGAGTTTCATCTCTAGGGGTGGCCATCGCGCCGCAGCGTCTCCTTGACTGGCATGCGCCCCTATACTACCATAGCCGCTCGAGTGGGACAAAAACCCTTGATTATCCTATGACTTATCGAAAGGGAAGCGTGACGGCAGCCCGCTGCTCCGGATCCCGCTTCGGCAGGCCATGAAACTTTCTGAAATCGCCCGCAGGCTCGGCTGCGACATGTCCCCCGGGGACGACGTCGAGATCCTGCGCATCGCCGGGATCGAAGTTGCCGGCCCGGGAGACCTTACTTTCGTATCCAACCGAAAGTACGTGCGCCATATAAGGGACACGCGGGCCTCGGCGATAATCCTCGGCCACGACATGCCGGCGGCTCCGATCCCGAGCCTGCGCACCGCGGATCCTTATCTGGCCTTCGCGCGGGCCCTCGAGCTGTTCTTCGAACCCGTCCTCGCCCCCCCGGGGATTCACCCGACGGCGGCCGTGGCCCCCGATGCCGTGGTGGGACCCGGCGCGAGCATCGGGGCGTACGCCGTCATCGGCAGCCAGTGCGTGCTGGGCTCCGGGGTCGTGATCTATCCCCACGCCGTGGTGTATCCCGAGGCGCGGATCGGTGACGGGAGCGTCCTGCACGCCCATGCGGTGGTGCGCGAGCGTTGCGAGTTGGGCAGGCGTGTCATCCTCCAGAACGGCGCCATCGTCGGGAGCGACGGGTTCGGCTTCGCCCCGCTGGAGGACGGCAGTTATCACAAGATCGTACAAACGGGGCGCGTTCTGGTGGAAGACGACGTGGAAATCGGCGCAAACACGACCATCGATCGGGCCGCCGTAGGAGACAGCATCATCCGAAAGGGCGCCAAGCTCGATAACCTGGTCCAAATCGGCCACGGCTCCCGGGTGGGAGAGAACTCGGTCCTGGCCGCGCAGGTCGGGATTGCCGGCTCCACCCGGGTGGGACGGAACGTCAAACTGGGTGGCCAGGTCGGGCTGGCGGGGCACATGGAGGTCGGTGACGACGCCATCCTCACGGCCCAAAGCGGGGCTGCCCACGACATCCCGGCCGGCGCCGTCATGTCGGGTTCGCCCGCGATCGACAACGGCGCGTGGCTGCGCTCCGTCGCCGCCTATGGCCGCCTCCCGGAACTGGTCAAACGCATCCGGGAACTCGAAAAACAGCTCAAGAGCCTGACCACGCGAGACCCGAGCTGAAAAAAGCGCTCACGATCCGCCTCCGGGAGCCGATAAGACCCTCGGCTATTCGAGAAGCTGACTTTCAGCCCGTGCCCGCGCCGCCCGGCTCCCGCCGCGGTCGAGCGGGCATGGGCTGAGAGATTCTCCGGCTCATTCCCATACCCCTCAATCCCAGCCACCGGCCTGTCCCCGACCCGAACGCTCCTGCTGCGGCCCTGTAATCTGGAGTGCGGCGCCTCGGCGCCACGCCGAATTGAGAGATGCGACCCCGCGAGCTCGCCCTTTGGTGCCGTCGAGCCGCCGCACTTCAGGTTTGCGGTCCCTGGTTCAGCGCAGCTGTGCCCAGATAGGGTGTATCAAAAGGCGTCCGGGCTGAAGGGGCTGTCCAGAAGCCCGAAGCCAAATGATATTTTCCAAAACCTCCCGGACGGTAGGCCATTGAGGAGACTCTGTTTTCCTTGACATTTGGGGGTATTTTCAAGTATTCGATTAGGTTTACATCACTGCTGTGGACTGTGCATTGCCATTCTCTTCTCATAGTGGCTTTAGCCTTTCGACGATGCTGAATTAATCCTGGAGACCATATAGATGCCAAAGAAATTCGTTTACTTGTTTGCAGATGGTAAAGCCGACGGCAACGGTGAAATGAAGGACCTGTTGGGCGGCAAGGGTGCCGGCCTGGCGGAAATGACCAATGCCGGCCTGCCCGTCCCTCCCGGCTTTACGATCACGACCGAAGCCTGCAACGCCTACTACGAGTCTGGGGCCCAGTTCCCCGAGGGGATGTGGGATGAAGTGCTCAAGGCGATGAAAAATGTCGAGCAGGCCACGGGCAAGACGTTCGGCGACCCGAAGAACCCGCTGCTTGTGTCAGTCCGCTCGGGCGCGAAGTTCTCGATGCCGGGCATGATGGACACGGTTTTAAACCTCGGGTTGAACGAGAAGACACTGGTGGGCATCGCGGAGCTGACCTCGAACCAACGCTTCGCTTACGACGCCTATCGCCGCTTCATCCAGATGTTCGGCAAGATCGTTCTCGGCATCGACGCCGAGCTCTTCGAGCACGTCCTCAGTGAAACCAAGCGTAAGAAGCGGGTCAAGCTGGACACCGACCTGACGGCCGATGATCTCGGCGGGGTGTGCGAGGAGTTCAAGAAGATCGTGCGCAATGAGACCGGTGCGGACTTCCCTGCCGACCCGAAGCAGCAGCTGGAAGCCTCCATCAAGGCTGTTTTCCGCTCCTGGAACGGGGACCGCGCCATCGCGTACCGCAGGCGCGAGAAGATCCCCGACAACCTCGGCACCGCCGTCAACATCGTCACCATGGTCTTCGGGAACATGGGGAACGATTCCGGCACTGGGGTCGCGTTTACGCGTAACCCGGCGACCGGGGAGAAAGCCCTCTTTGGCGACTACCTGGCCAACGCACAGGGCGAAGACGTGGTTGCGGGCATCCGCACACCGAAGCACATCGACGAGCTCAAGCAGGACATGCCCGAGATCTACGACCAGTTCGCGAAGGTGGCCGACACGCTCGAACGGCACTATCGCGACATGCAGGATCTGGAGTTCACGGTGGAGCGTGGGAAGCTCTGGATGCTGCAGACCCGCAACGGCAAGCGCACCGGCCCGGCCGCCGTCCGCATCGCCGTGGAGATGGTGAAAGAGGGGATCATCGACGAGAAGGCCGCCGTGCTTCGCATCCCGGCGGGAGACCTCGACCAGTTGCTGCACAAGATGGTCGACCCCAAGGCCAAGCTGAACGTGCTTGCCCGGGGCGTCAATGCCAGCCCGGGCGCGGCCGCCGGCCGTGTCGTATTCAGCCCGCAGGAAGCCGAAGCGTGGAAGGAGAAAGGGGAGAAGGTCATCCTGGTCCGGCGCGAGACGTCCCCCGAGGACGTGCGCGGCATGGATGCGGCCCAGGCGATCCTTACCTCCACGGGCGGCCCGACCAGTCACGCGGCGGTCGTGGCGCGCGGCTGGGGCAAGCCGTGCATCGTGGGTGCGGGCGAAGTTGCTATCAACTACGCCAAGAACGAGTTCACCGTCAACGGCGTGCCTGTGCGCCGGGGCGACTGGATCACGGTCGACGGCACTTCCGGACAGGTGATCGCGGGACAGGCGCCCCTGATCGACCCGGAGCTGGGCAGCGATTTCCGACAGCTCATGGAGTGGGCCGACAAGTACCGGACCCTGAAAGTCCGCACCAACGCCGACACCCCGCACGACGCTTCAAAGGCGCGCGAATTTGGGGCCGAAGGCATCGGGCTCTGCCGCACCGAGCACATGTTCTTCGAGGGCAACCGCATCGACCTCATGCGCCAGATGATCCTCGGGTCGCTCGACTACAAGCGCTATGAGCGCGAACTGAAGGGGGTGGACGCCGAAATCGCCCGAACCGGTTCGCCGAAAAAGCGGAAGGAGCTCACGCAGCACCGCAAGCAGCTCAGGGCGCAGGCGGAAGAACCGAAGAGGCTCTACCGTGGCGGCCTGGCCGAACTGCTCAAACTGCAGCGTAAGGATTTCGAAGGTATCTTCAAAGCGATGGACGGCCTGGCCGTGACCATCCGGACCCTGGATCCGCCGCTTCACGAGTTCCTGCCTCACACCGAGGAAGACACCCGGAAGCTGGCCCGCAAACTCAAAGTGCGCCCGCAGCAGCTCTGGGAACGTGTCCAATCCCTGCACGAAGCCAACCCGATGCTTGGTCACCGCGGTTGCCGGCTGGGCGTCGTTTTCCCCGAGATCACGGAGATGCAGGCCCGCGCAATCTTTGAGGCCGCTGCCAACATGCAGAAGAAAGGGATCAAGGTCTCCCCTGAAATCATGATCCCGCTCGTGGCCGATGTGACGGAGCTCAAGCTGCAGGCGGACGTGGTTCGTCGTGTCGCCCAGGAGGTGTTCGACAAGTCGAAGCAGAAACTCGATTACCTCGTGGGCACCATGATCGAGCTCCCCCGCGCCGCGCTGACGGCGGACAAGATCGCGGGCGTGGCCGAATTCTTCTCGTTCGGCACGAACGATCTCACTCAGACCACCTACGGCATCTCCCGCGACGACTCCGGGAAGTTCCTCCCGTTCTACATCGAGCACCGGATTTTCCGGGACGACCCGTTCCAGGTGCTGGACCAGGAAGGCGTCGGCCAGCTGGTGCAGATCGCAACCGAGCGCGGCCGCAAGACCCGTCCGAATCTGAAGGTCGGGATCTGCGGCGAACACGGCGGCGAACCCTCGTCGGTCGGCTTCTGCCACCGGGTGGGGCTCAACTACGTGTCCTGCTCGCCGTTCCGGGTTCCCATCGCCCGCCTCGCGGCTGCGCAGGCGGCTCTGGGTTCCCGCCAGACCATCTCGCACACAGCCTAGCTTTTTCGCGGGGCGGCGGCTCGGGCCGCCGCCCCGCTTCCCTGCGCGTGCCCGTGCGCCCGCCAAACCCTCTGGGGCCTCTCTTCCCGGTACCAAAGCCATGAAAATGGACAAACTCATCTCCCTCTGCAAACGGCGAGGCTTCCTCTTCCAGTCGAGCGAAATCTACGGCGGCCTCAACGGCTTCTGGGATTACGGTCCGCTGGGTGTGGAACTCAAGAAGAACGTGAAGGACGCCTGGTGGCGGGACATGGTCTCTGGCCATGACGACCTTGCAGCCCCGGAAGGCGCACCCGAACCCTACGAGATGGTCGGACTCGACACGACGATCATCATGCACCCGCAGGTTTGGAAGTGCTCGGGCCACTTCGACCTGTTCGTCGACAAGATGGTCGACTGCCGCGAATCGAAGAAGCGTTACCGCTACGATCAGGTGCCCGGGCGCTGGGTGGAAGCCAGAGGACAGCGCGTATTTGTCTGCACCTCCGCCGAGGAGGACCTCGAAGCCGACATCGAGCGTCGCGCACTCAAGTATCTCAACCTGCGGGCCAAGGATGCCGCCGAGCTGGCGTGGGCAGGTCCGCTGGTCTACCTGTCGACGTTGGAGGTGGGCGACTACGACAAGGTGCTCGGGCCCGATGCGAAGACCGCCGGCACCCTGACCGCCCCCCGCGATTTCAACCTCATGTTCAAGACGTATGTCGGCGCCCTGTCCGGAGAGGAAGGCGCGGCCTATCTGCGACCGGAGACCGCGCAAGGCATATTCGTCAACTTCCGGAACGTCCTCGACAGCACCCGGGTGCGCGTGCCGTTCGGCATCGCGCAGATGGGCAAGAGCTTTCGAAACGAGATCACTCCCCGCAACTTCACCTACCGATCCCGCGAGTTCGAACAGATGGAAATCGAGTTCTTCTGCCGCCCCGACTCCTCGCCGGGCTGGTACCGCTACTGGCGCGACCGACGCCTGAAGTGGTACAAGGACCTCGGGCTGGCGGGTGACCGCCTGCGGCTGCGCGAACACGGGAAAGACGAGCTCAGCCACTACTCGTGCGGCACGTCGGATATCGAGTACGCCTTCCCCTTCCTGCCGCAGGGCGAGTTCGGCGAGCTGGAGGGAGTTGCCCACCGCGGTGACTTCGACCTGCGCAGCCACATGGAAGGGAAGCTGGCCGCGAAGGACGGCGCGCTGGTGGTCGAGCTGGGGCCGGACGGCAGGCCGAAATGGAAAGGGTCGGGGAAAGACCTGTCCTACCGCGACGACATCAGCAACGAGCGCTACGTGCCGCACGTCATCGAGCCGTCGGCCGGCGCCGACAGAGCCACCCTGGCTTTCCTGTGCGAGGCATACCACGAAGACCAAGCACCGGATGAAAACGGCGTCCTGCAGAGCCGCGTCGTGCTCCGTCTGCACCCGAGGATCGCGCCGATCAAGGCCGCGGTCTTCCCGCTCGTGAAGAAGGAAGGGATGCCGGAGATAGCCCAGCGTCTCTATCGAGCTCTGAAACCCCACCTGACCGTCTTCTACGACGAGAAGGGAGCCGTCGGACGGCGCTACCGACGTCAGGACGAAGCGGGCACGCCGTACTGTATCACGGTCGACGGCCAGACGCTCCAGGACGCGACCGTCACCGTCCGGGACCGCGATTCCCTCCGCCAGTGGCGCGTGCACGAATCCGACCTGTTGCAGGACCTCCGCACCCGCCTGGCCTAGGCCGCTGTCGGCGGGTGCGCCATCCCCCCGGGTCAGGCCGGCCGGTCGCCGCCGCCCGCATCAAGCAGCCTTTTCATCAGGGTGTAGGACTTCAGCCGTTTCTCGAGGTGGTATTCCAGCAGTTTTTCCGTGAGCCGCTCCAGCGCCCGCAGGTCCGCCTTTGCCGGCTCTCCCGCCGCGAACCGATCGGGAGGCAACGCAAGCGCCGCGCGCAGTTGCGCTGCCGCGTCGGCAGGGATCCGGATTCCCACCGAGCCGCTGCATTCCGGACAGCGGCCTTCGCCGGACTCTATCCACGCGTGGAACCCGGAGTCCGCTACCGACCGCCCGCAGCTTGAGCAACGGTCGTAGTTCGGCAACAGACCATTCAGTTTCAGCGCCCAGAGTTCGACATAACGCACCAAGGCGTGGCCCGCGCCGGCTTTCTGACCGGCAGCAAGCGCCGCGATCATGAGCCGGAAGAAACTCTCGTTGGCCTGATTCTCCTCGACGAACTCCTGCGCCAGCTCGGCGAGGTAGGTATAGACATAGAGCTGCTCCAGGGTGGGGCTGCGTCCGAGGAACGAGTGCACAAGCTCGCATTGCCGAATCCTGCACAGCTCCGCGCCCTCGCGCAGATAGAACCGGACCCGGATGTGGTTCAGGGGTTCCAGGGCGGCCCCGAGCATGCTTTTTGGCTTCTTCACTCCCTGCGCGACCCCCCGCACCTTCCCGAATTCACGGGTGAGCAGCACGACGATCCGGTCGGCTTCGGAGAACGAGTACTGGCGCAGGACCAGCGCTTCGGCGTCATGGATGGGCATAGGTCAGGGGCAAGTCGAACCTGAGTTCCACGCCGTCTGCCGTACGAAGACCTCGGAGGGTCAAGAGGGCTGTCTTTCATCCACGACGCGGCCAGGTCGCGATCGACGCGGAAGAAGACGAACCCGCCGCGCTCTTCCGCCGGTGCGATGCGGGTGTGCCGGAACATCGCCGCCTCGAGACGTGCGTGGGCAGTCTGGTCGGCGTGGACCGTCAGGACCTTTATGCCGCGGCGCTTGTAGTACTGCTTCAGGATGCGGTCGGGGCCGAGCGCAGCGTGGTCGCGCTGTCCGGCACTTAGGCTCCAGCGGGCCTTTTCGCAGCTCACCACCGCGTCCCGACTGTTGCGCACCGCCACCCAGACGGCCGCGATGCCAAGCTCGGGGAGGTTGTCGTCGAACAATTCCAGGTAGGCGTCTTCGCCCGCGACCGCATGCGCCTCGAGTGTGACGTCCGTCGCGCGACGCGCGCGCATACTCCCCGGCCTCAAACGAGGGGACGCTTGCGGGGACGTGCAGCGAACTGCAGGAAAGTCCGCCGAGCGTGCAGGCGACGAGCAGAGCCGCCCCAATCCAGGCCGCCGCTCTTGCGCCGCTTGCCATACTTCACTCCGCAGGATGGGGCAGGGGCACTTCCTCGGCGGTTCGGCGTCGCCGCAGCAGCGAGTAGCATCCGCATCACCATTCCCGAAGCTACGTAGATCACGGCCGTGATCAGCAGGGTCCAGTCCGACTTGGCATAGATCAGGGCGAACAGCGAGCCCGAGCACCAGGATAGTGAGGTGGGACTTCTTTCCGAGCGTCAGGTACTTCAGGCTGCTGTATTTGATCGTGCTGACCATCAGGAACGACAGCAGGAAGACTCCGGCGGCGACCAGCCAGCCGCCGACGATACCGCCCCCCACCTGTTGGCCGCCGACGAAGTGCACCACGGCGGCGACCGTGCCGCCGGCGGCGGGGATAGGCAGCCCGACGAAGTGCTTCAGGTGCCCGGCCTGGATATTGAAGCGCGCCAGCCGCATCGCCCCGCAGATCGTGAATGTGAAGGCGGCGACCCAGCCGACGCGCGGCGTGACCTCCGCCAGCCCCCAGACAAAGGCCAGGATCGATGGGGCGATGCCGAACGATATGACGTCGGCCAGCGAGTCGAGCTGCAAGTCCGAAGCCGGTCGCGGAATTCGTCATCCGTGCGATCCGGCCGTCGAGCATGTCCAGGATGATCGCGATCCCGATGGCCTGAGCCGCGTGGTCGTAGTGCCCGCGCATCGTAGCGATGATGGCGTAGTACCCGCAGAACAGATTTCCTACCGTGAAAAGGCTGGGCAGTATGAAGACACTGCGTCCCAGCCTCCGTCTGCGGCCCGACGGTCGACCGCCGGTTGCCTCGGGACCTTCATTCATGCGTGTTCCCCTATAATCGATGTGCCGCCCTTGACGCGATCGCCGGCCCGGACGACCACCCGGACTTCCTTCGGCAGCAAGACATCCACCCGGGAGCCGAACCGGATGAGCCCGAAAAGCTCTCCACGTTCAAGCAGGTTGCCCGGCTGCTTCCAGCACACCACGCGACGAGCGATCAAGCCGGCGATCTGTTTCACGACGATCGGGCTTCCCTGCCCCCGAATCGTCAGGACGTTCTGTTCGTTCACGTGGGAGGCTTCGTCGTCGTAGGCCGCCTTGAAGCGCCCGCGCCGGTATTCGAGCTTCTCCAGCAAGCCGGCCACGGGTGCGCGGGTCACGTGCACGTTGAAGATGTTCAGAAATATGCTGACCGCGTGCCCTCCCGCGAGTTCGGAACCCTCCGGCAGCTCGCTGATCTTGACCACCTTGCCGTCGGCCGGCGACACGATCAGCCTCTCGCCCTGCGGTATGTCGCGGTGCGGATTGCGGAAAAAGAAGGCGACAAACAGCGCCAGCGTCAGTGCCACGGCCGCCACCGCCACGCCGCCCAGCAGCAGGGCGAGCACGGCGACGGCCGCCAGGGGCACAAGAAACCGATAGGCGTCACTGACGACAGGCATGCGGGAAGCCACAAGTTCCCCTCAGAACCGTGCCGGAAGGGGCACGCGAAGAGATTTTCGACAGACTCGCCGGTCGAGGGCGGTGGGCTCAGCGGCCCGCGGTCATCTCCTTCCGGTACTGCTGAAGCATGAGGTACATCTGGTCCTTAAGCATCAGCTTCTTTTTCTTGAGCGTGATCTCCTGGATTTTTTCTTCCTCGGTAAGATAATGGCGGCTGCTCAGCTGGTCGAGTTGCTCGGCATAGGCATGATGCTCCGCGGCCAGCCTGCGAAACTCCTCGTTGTTGACCATCAGTTGTTCGCGCAGCTCTGCCTCACCAAGTAGAACACTCATAGCTTGTCCCCTCCGTTTCAAACATCGTGATTCGCCAGGTCTATGAATTATGTGTTAAACAAATCACTGCGCTCAAGGCAAATCCCACTGATCGGAAACCCTCAGCCGGCTGCGCTCGCGATGGCGGTCGAACCCGAGCTCGACCAGGCGGCCGACGAGCTTCTCAAACGGCACGCCCGATGCGGCCCACAGCTTGGAGATACATGCTGATGGGCGTGAAACCGGGCATGGTGTTTATCTCGTTGAGCCACACGTCGCCGGTCTCGCGGTCCATGAAGAAGTCGACCCGTGCCAGCCCCGAGCCGTCGATGGCGCGGAAAGCGCGCAGCGTGACGTCCCGTATCTGCTCGGACTTCTCCGGTGCAATCCCGGCCGGGATGACGAGCCGGCTTTCCGAGCTGACATACTTCGCCTCGTAGTCGTAGAACTCATGGGCGGGGATGACCTCCCCGACGACCGAAACCCCGGCATCGTCGTTGCCCAGGATGGCGCACTCGAATTCCCGGGCGTTGATGCCCTGCTCGACGAGCACCTTGGAGTCGAACTGGGCGGAGTACATGACGGCGTCGTCAAACTCGGCCGGCCCGTGTATTTTGCGCACCCCGACCGACGAACCCAGGTTGGCGGGCTTGGAAAAGACCGGGTACGGAAACTGTGCTTCCACGGCGTGCCTCGCCTCGCCCAACAGGGCCGGCAGATCGCGTGAGCGCACGACCGTGAACGGCGGCACCGGAAGGCCCGCCTGAACAAACAGGCGCTTCATGACGTCCTTGTCCATCCCGACGGCGGACGCCAGCACGCCGCACCCGACGTAGGGGACGCCGGCCATCTCCAGGAGGCCCTGGATCGTGCCGTCTTCGCCGTAAGGCCCGTGCAGCAGGGGGAATATGATCTCAGGAGAGGAATCCCCAGCGGCTTCCGCTGCCGCCGTGATGAAACGCAGCCCGGAGGTGCGGGACACCAGCTCACCATAGGTCGCGACCCGGTCCCTGCACCTCGGCAGGCAGCATCGCCCGCACCTCGGGCGGGCTGGCCAGCTTCCCCTGGCGGGTGATGCCTATCGCGGTGATCACGTAGTCGTCGGGGCTGAGCGCACGGATCATGGAGGCCGCGGACGTCAGCGAAACCTCGTGCTCCCCCGATCTCCCCCCGAACAGAATCCCGAGCTTAATTCTACGGCCGTTTCCCATCCCCGTTCCCTTCCGGGCGGATCTCGCTCTCCGCGTGTTCCTGGTAGGCTTTTATGATAAGGCGCACAAGGTGATGGCGCACCACGTCGGACTCGTTGAAATAACAAAAAGCCAGTCCTTCGACTGACTCGAGAATGCTGCGCGCCTCCACCAGGCCGGAGTTGCGGCCGAACGGCAGGTCGATCTGCGTGACGTCGCCCGTGATCACCGCCTTCGAATGCATGCCGATGCGGGTCAGAAACATCTTCATCTGCTCGGAAGTGGTGTTCTGGGCTTCGTCGAGGATGATGAAGGCATCGTTGAGAGTGCGACCACGCATAAAGGCCAGCGGAGCGATCTCGATGATTCCGTTCTCGAGAAACCGCTGAATCTTCTCGCCGTCGAGCAGGATATAGAGGGCATCGTACAGCGGCCGCAGGTACGGATTGATTTTCTCCTCGATGTCTCCGGGCAGGAATCCCAGCTTCTCGCCGGCCTCAACGGCCGGGCGGGTCAGGATGATCCTCGACACCCCTTTCTCGAGCAGGTAGGTCAACGCCATCGCGACCGCCAGAAAGGTCTTGCCGGTTCCCCCCGGTCCGATGCCGAACACGATGTCGTTTTTGCGGATCGCGTCGATGTACCTGCGCTGATTCAAGCTCTTGGGAGTGACTTGCCGCTTGCCCGTCGTCAGCAGCTGCATCTTCGGGAAAAAATCGTGGAGCGAGAGGGCAGTGTCTTCCGCGATCTGTTTGAACGCGGCTTTCAGATCGCCGTTGGTGATCGAATGTCCTTTGTCGACCAGGGCGGAAAAATCGACAAGTATCTTTTCCAGAGCGTTTACATCACGCTCGTCCCCGTCGATGGTGAGGCCCGCGTCCCGTGCCTGTATCGTGACTCCGAAGAGATTTTCGAGGAACCGGATGTTTTCGTCGAGGGGTCCAAAAAGGAGCTGTACGCTGCGATCGGAGAGCAGAACTTTTTTCATCTAAAAGTCGTGTGTACCTCGTTGTTCGATTGGTGGAATAGGGATGGGGCAGCCGACCGGCCGCTGTGGACGGGCTACGCCCGTGGCAATCGCTCGCATGTCCAACGAAATTGTAGGCTTCCCGCGACAATTAAGTCAAATGCAAAATAGGGTTTGACATGGGTTATAAACCATTGTAGAGTAAGGGTTTTTATTAGCAACCCGGACCCGTCTGGCCCGGGTCCAAACGAGACTGGCAAGGAGCGGATTCGATGGCAAACCATGCGTCGGCGTTGAAGGCGCACCGACAGAGTGTAAAGCGGCACACCAGAAACCGAAGCAACCGTAGCGCTTTGAGGACCGCGATCAAGCGCTTCAACGAGTTGTTGAGCGAAGGGAAAGCGGAAGAGGCCAGGAAGTCCATCCCGGCGCTTTACGAGGTGGTCGACAAGGCGGTCCAGAAGAAAGTCCTGAGTCCGAACGCTGCCTCCCGGCAGAAGTCGCGACTGACACGGCATGTGAACGACGCCGTCGCGAATTCGACTACCGCCTCCTGAATCCCCCCTTCGAAACCGAGTGACCGCCCCTGGGGAAAACCATCGGCCGGGGGCGGAGCCTGCCCGGGCTTGCATCACCCGGCATCACAATGAGCAGATCAGCTTCTCGAGCAGCATCCGGGGATCCCCTGCCGAAGACTTGAAGCGACGGTCCAGCGCGGCCAGTTCCCCATAAAGTCGCGCTGCCGTCTTGCCATCCATCAGCCGGAGGTGGCGCAGAAACGCGTCGCGGATATTCGGGTAGGCGGGCACTTGGGCAGCATCCGCCGCCTCCTGCGGGCGCCGACCCTCTTCCAAGACATCCCTGGCGATCAGGATCTGGCGGAAGTGCCGGGCCATCATAGCCGCGACGCCGATCGGGCTTTCGTCCGCATCAAGCAGGTTCGCCAGTATCTTCAAGGCCAGCGGCTTGTTGCGGGCGCCTAAGGCATCCGTCAACTCGAAGATGCGATGCTGCCGGCTGCCCTGTACCAGGTCGTCGACTGCCCCCGGGGGGACTTCCTTCGACTTGCCGGCATAAAGCAGCAGCTTGTCGACCTCATGCACCACGGTTTCGAGACTGGAACCAGCCAACTCGATCACCTTGTCGAGACACGCGGGGCTGATCGTGTGTCCGCTTTGCCGGACATAGTTCCCCGCCCAATGCTTCAGCGCCTCGCCCCTCAGCGGCGGGAATTCGACCGCACAGGCCGAATCCCGCACGGTGCGGTACAGGACGGTGCGACGGTCGATTTCGGTCCCGACGAGCACGACCACGGTCTTGACGGCCGGCGCGTTCAGATAGCCGATCAGCGCGTTCCGGTCTTCTTCCTGGATTTTTTCGACATTCCTGACCACAACCATCCGATGGGGCGCCATCATCGGGAAGGTGTTAGCTGCCGCCAGGAATTCCCAAGCCGGGTCGTCCGGGAGACTGAACTCGGCGTAATTCAGCTGCATGAGGCCTTCCGGTACGACGCTCTCCTTCAGCAGGACGAGTGCCTGTCGCACTAGGTACTGCTCCGGACCAAACAACGCGTATACAGGACGCAGCCCGTGGCGGGCAAGATCCGATTTCAGGGCTTCGATGCCGGTTATCTGCAAGGCGTGGCTTCCGTGCGGCGCGCGGGTGATCAGCGATTCAGCATCGTGCTGACCAAGCTTGCTGCGAACTCGCGTGAGAGTCGTTCGAGCGCCGGATTCTCTTCCGAGAAGAACTCCGTCACATTGCTGTTAAGAACATACCGTTCACGGAACAGGAAATCGGGGTTCTGCCAAAGCACGGCCGAGTCCTTGCCGCGCACGAGCTTTACCGCGACCTGAACGGTGACGAGAAACGTCGACGCAAAGGTGTTGTTGCCGAAGGTCACCGGAGTGCTGCTGAACGAAAGGATCTCGCCAACCAGAACCGCATCGACCCCTGTTTCGCTCGAATTCACCGGAACGCGCGTCCTGGTGGACAACTCCTTGAGCACGGCCCCGGTGACCCGCTGCTCCAGCCTGTACTGGGACGTGAGGTTGCGAAACGTCGGCACCCCGAGCGACCCGATGCCGGCCGGGAGGCTCTTCACCGATCCGGTGACCTTATAACCGCAGCCCGTGCCGCCCAGAAAAACCAGGGCGGCGAGGCAGCGCAGCAACGGGCGACTGCGCGCGGTGCATCGACTGATCATCATACCTTGGCAACCTGAATGCTTTGTTGGGCCTGATATTTTCCTTTTTTGTCCGCATAGGACGACCGGCACTCGTCCTGCGCCCACAGCAGGACCATCTGGCCTATCCCCTCACCGGCATACACTTTGACGGGAATGGGAGCGACGTTGGCCAGCGAAATCGTGATGTATCCTTCCCATTCGGGTTCGAGCGGGGTGACGTTGACGATGACGCCGCAACGGGCGTAGGTGGACTTGCCTTGGCACAACGCCAGAACTCCGCGCGGGATCTTGAAGTACTCCAGCGAACGCCCCAGGATGAACGCGTTGGGCGGGATCAGGCAGCTCCGGGCACGCCGGTCGTCGAAGCGAATGCGGTCGATTTTCTTCGGATCGATGTGTTTTATCCCGGCTAGGCAGGGGACCTTGAATTCGTCCGACAGACGGAAGTCGTATCCGTAAGATGAGATGCCGAAGGAGATCTTCCGCATCCTGCGCCGCCCTTCTGCGCAGGGCACGATCATGTCCCGGGTCTTCGCCATGCTTCGTATCCAGTGGTCCGGCAGCACACCCATCGCAGCGCCCCCCAGCAGCCCCTCCGACACAGCGGGACCAGTCTTTGAAAGGCGCGAGTCTAGCACCGAAGGCCCACCGTGTAAACGAGGGGAAGCGGGTGGCCCCCGCCAGGGGCATACGCCGTCGACCGAGGTCGGACACGCCCGGCCCGCCCGCGTCGGGCAGAAATGCCTTGACAGCCTTTGCGGCCAGCAAATAAAATCATTGCACTAACTTATGGAGGGTCAGCGTGATAAAACAGGACATCGTGAACCGCGTCGCTGAGCAGTTGAACATCACGAAGGTCAAGGCGGAAATTGCGGTGGAATCTGTCTTCACATCACTCAAGAACGCGCTGAAGCGTGGTGAGAGGATCGAATTGCGCGGTTTCGGCGTATTCATCGTGAAGCCCCGCAAGAGTGGCGTCGGGCGGAATCCGCGCACCGGAGAAGAAGTCGCAATCCCTCCTGGAAAGACGATTCGTTTCAAGCCGGGCAAAGAGATACGAGCCGACAAGATCGTCACGGCAGCCGGCGAAAGTCCGCTGCAGTAGAGGCCCTTCCGGTGATAGAAAGTCCCATATTTCGTGAGTAGTTACCCTTCCGCTGACTCGAGCCTCCCCCCTTGGCAGACGTACTCCGGGCACTTCGGGATCCCCACTTATCCTGCGCCGGGCTGGCGCGATTGGGTTGTGCCTGGCCTGCTGTTTTTGGCGACGCTCCTGAGCACGACGTTCGCAGGTCTGTTCTACGTGCTCGGCGACGGCGGTTTCGTCCGGATGGTCATGCTCTCGCTGGCCCATCCGTCGCTCTTGCTGCAGGGCCTGCCGTTTTCCCTCACGTTTCTTGGAATTCTTCTGGCACATGAACTTGGGCATTTCTTCGCCTGCCGCTATTACGGGATCCGCTGCACACCCCCGTACTTTCTTCCGCTGCCGGTCTCGATTGCGGGCACCCTGGGCGCATTCATCCGCATCAAATCGCCCTTCCAGCATAAGCGGGCGCTGTTCGACGTCGGGATTGCGGGACCGCTCGCCGGCTTCGCGGTCGTGCTCCCGGCGCTGGTCATCGGTATCGCCCAATCACAACTGATTCCGCGCGGTGGACTTGGCGGGGGGCTGAGTTTCGGCGAGCCGTTGATTTTCCGCTGGGTCGGCCACATCGTGCTCGGCTATTCGCCGGGGACGCAGGACATGGTGGCGCACCCGGCGGCGATGGCCGCCTGGTTCGGGCTCCTGGCGACATGTCTGAACCTGTTTCCGATATGGCAGTTGGACGGGGGGCACATCGCCTACGCCGTGCTTGGCGCGTCGGCACAAAAAAAACTCTCCGTTCTCTGCGCGATTGCCCTGGTGCTGGTGAGCTTTGCGGGTTGGCCCGTCCCCTCGTACCTGTTGTTCGGCGTCCTGCTGCTGGTTCTCGGGATCCGCTACCGGTTCTACCACCCCCCGACGGTTTTTGACGATGAAGACGTGGGTTTGGGGCGAAGGGTTTTGAGCGTCTTCGCGCTCGTCATTCTCCTAGTGTGCTTTACCCCGGTCCCGGTGACCATCACGTGACTGGTCGGCTTTGGCCGGCGCAGGTTCCGTTTGACAGGCGCGCACGCTTCAGTGATAATCCTTTCCCCTGAGAAACGTGGGCGGTTAGCTCAGCTGGGAGAGCGCCGCGTTCGCAATGCGGAGGCCGGGGGTTCGATCCCCCCACCGTCCACCATCCCTCTTGCTGTCAATCCCCTTGCGGTAACCGCAGATTCCCTCGAACGGAAGCGACAATGTCCGTCTTATATCTTGGATTTCCAGCTGAAATCAGCCGTTTGACAGCCCCGCCGCCACGCTACAGCCCGGAGGCCACAGTGCGCCAGCGCACACTTCCCCGAATGCGATTTCGGGACAGTGCGACACCCAGCTTCAGTTCTAGTCGCCAATACGGCCGTCATCTTCTTGCAGTGGAAACCGAATGAGAACTTTAAAAAAAACAGCCTCACTGATAGCGTCGACTGAGACGTGGCCGGGGACCGCAGAAGAAGATAGATTATTGCATGTCAGGACGCTCAAGGGTGACGATATCAACCATCAGCAATGGGATGAGGACGCAGCGGCATATAAGGCTGATTTAGGCGGACGGTTCGCCCGCAATCTTTCGCGCTGCGGGCGAAGGTACGGATTCTGATCTCGATTCTGGACAGCGCGGGGAGGCGACGCAGGGTCAGCGGGCCCTGGGCGGGGACAGGACCGGAGTTCTGAAAACGAAGATGACGTAGGCCTCGGAAGCCGTCGGGCGGCCGCTTAGATCCCGGGCCGGCTCGAATGACCAGGCCTTGACGGCATCGACGCCCGAATCGGTGAGTTCCCCCAGCCCTTTGAGAGTTTCCACCGTCTCCACCGAACCTGAGGAGCCAAGCCCCACCCGCAGCACCACGCTCCCCTCTCCGACGGCGTTGGGCGGATAGGCAGGTTCAGTGACGGTCCGGGGGAACGGCATCGCGCCGACCGAGGTCACGGGCCGGGGGATCTTCTGGCTCGGGCTCCCGACGGCAAACAGCCCCGGCTGCCTGAATTTGACCACCACCAGCCGGCTCTCTCCTTCTTCGGGCAGCCTCCAACCGGACAGCGCGCCGGAGACCGCGGAGAGAAACGGCTCTTCCCCGCTCAGGACCCGGACCCGCGTCCCGGATCCGGATCCGGAGAGCGAAGCCACCACGGTACCGCCCGTCGCCGCATCGGGTGGATAGGGTACGTCCACGGGGCCTGACTGAAACAGGGTCAGAAGGAGCGCAAAGTTTATGAGCGCCATAAACTAAGCGTAGGCGCGCGCCGCGGGCAATGCAACATTTTTGAGAAAGGGGCTGCTGGAACCAGGCCGCGGTGGGCTCCTCAGGTACGCGTGGACCCGCCGGTCAGGACGATGGTGTCCTGGTCCTGTGCGCAGGCGATCTCGAGAGTGTGCACGGCGTGGGCGAGCGCCGCCCGAACCTTTTCGTCGCGTTCCCTGGAGAACCGATTCCTGAGGAGGTCCAGGACATCGATCGACGGGATGGCGGAGAGCGCCTTCGTCGCGGTCTGACGCACCACCGCCAGCGGGTGTGACAGGTAGGGGCGCAAGTGCGGCACGGCTCGGCCCTTTCCGGTCGAGGCCAGGGCGCTCAGGGCCATGGCGGCGGCATCAGGGTTGTGTGCGATGAAGTCCAGGATGGGTCCGAACGCTTCCGGGGCTCCGATTCTGCCGAGCGCCTCGACGGCGCACTCGCGGTGGTAGGGGCTCTGCAACTCACCGACGATCATGCTGACCGCAGAGACGATCTTCAACTCGCCGAATACGCGGATCAGGCCCCAACGCACCCTGTCCTCCTCTCCTGTATAGAGCTTGAGGACAGCGTTCGCCTCGGCGGGCTGCATCTCGTTGACCATCTCTCGGACGACGGCTAGCCGCTCGCGTGTCGTGCCGGTCCGCAACAGTTCGAGCCAGCCCTCAATCCGGTCCGAGGAGGGGGTCCAATCCTCCTCCCGGTTCGGGCATTGAGTCCTCGCATCAGCTCGTTCGCCTGCGTCGGTGTGGAGCCTGCGGGCCTCGGAGAGGAGCGATCCCGCATCGGCAAATCGGGCGTGCGGCTCGAGCGCCAGGCACTTTTCGAGAAGGTTCCGCAGCCGTCCCGGCAGGCCTGCCCGGGTTTCGCCAGGCCACGGGAAATTGCCCAGCGGCGGGAAACCCATGAACATTTCGTAGAGGAGCGCGCCCAGCGAATAGACGTCCGCCCTCCGGTCTACGCGCTTCGTGCTGCAGCGCTGTTCGGGCGCCAGGTAGGCGATGGTGCCCATGACCTCGTTTGATTTCGTCAGCGCCGTCCCCTCCTCCGCGAGCGATTTCGCTATGCCGAAGTCAGCCACCGAAGGCTGCCCGGAGGCATCGAGGAGAATATTAGCCGGCTTCAAATCGCGGTGCACCACGCCGCGCTGGTGCGCATAAGTCATCCCGTCGCAGATGCCGGTGAACAGCGCCAGCGCCTCCGCAGGCGGGATTCGGCCACGGGCTATCTTCTTCGCAAGGTTTCCGCCTGGCATGTACTCCATGAAATAGTAATAGCAGTCTTCCAGGGCCCCGCTGTCGAGGATCTTTACTATCCGCGGATGGGAGAGCGCCGCGATGATCTCGACTTCCCGCAGGAACCGCGCATAAGCGGCGGGCGCCGCGGTGGCACGCCGTGCGAGGATCTTGACGGCACGCCTCTCGCGCGTCTTCGGGTCCAGCGCAAGATACACGTCGGCCATCCCGCCCGAACCGAGGTGTTGCGTGAGATAGTATCGGCCGATCTTGCGCCGAAGCATCGCCCGGCTCACTGAGACGCCCTGCGATCCATCGATTCCCTCCAGAGTTCAACCCGATTCTTGCCCATGCCTTTGGCCCGATAGAGCGCCGCATCGGCGCCGTCGAGCAACAATTTCGGATCGCCGCCGCGCGCCGGATAGCAGGCCACGCCGAAGCTCGCCGTCACCGGGGAAACCAGGTGCAGAGCCGGGCTGACCGACCGCTCCACCGCCTGCCGGATACGTTCGGCCAGGGCCGTCGCGCCGCGCGGGCCCGTTTCCGGCAACACCACGATGAACTCCTCGCCCCCGAACCTCCCGGCGCGGTCCTGGCGGCGCAGGTTGCGCCGCAGCACCTCGGAAACCAGACGAAGCACCCGGTCTCCCATCAGGTGCCCGAGCGTGTCGTTCAAACCCTTGAAATTGTCGAGGTCGACGAGGAGCACCGACACGCGGCGGTGGTAGCGCTGCGCTTTGTCCAACTCTTCTCCCAGCAGGCGCGTGATGGTCATCTTGTTGAGCAGGCCCGTAAGCCCGTCCGTGGTGGCCATCCGGTAGACTTCGTCGTAGAAATTCCTGTCCGCGATGTCCCGGTGCTCGTACTTGAGGATCGTCTGGCCCAGGGTGATCTTGTCACCCGGCCGCAGCACGGCGCGTTGCACCCGCCGGTAGTTGACCAACGTGCCATTCGTGCTCCCGAGATCCTGGAGCACGATACGCACCGATTCCCCCCGGGCTGCCCTGACCAGTTTCCTACGGGTCAACAGGAAGTGCTTGCGCGAGACGGAGGGATCCGTCAGGACGATGTCGCACTCTTCCCCCCTGCCGAAAGAGACCTGTGGGCGCAGCAGGGGCAGTTCCTTCCCGAGCACGTTTCCGGAGAGAAACGTCAGGGTGGGGATTACGCCCGAGTGTTCGCGTGCGGCTCCGGCGCACGGCAGCGTTGACTCCCCGATCAGAACCGTTATGGGGTCGTCCTGTTCGACGGCACTCGTCGCGTATCTTCGTTTGCTCATGGCACAGCTCCTTTTACGCCAGTACAGCCGTCTGGAAACGCGTCCGGTGCGCCACCAGGTGCGTCGCGCCGTTTGCGTCCCGGACGGCGGCCACGTCGTGCAAGTGCCAGACCCCGCCGCACCGACCTGCCGCCATCGTGAAGAGGAGCAGTCTCTCCGAAGCGACGAACCGCAGTCTCGCCACACCCTCGACGGGAACCCGCCGAAATACGGCCAGCAGTTCGCCCGAGTCCACAGGTACGCCCTTCAACACCTCGGCCTCGCGCAGATATCCTTCGCAATCCCTGAGCGTCAGCGCCTCGCGCGGAGCCGCCACCCGCATCTGCGGCATACGGACGATGCGCTCCGTGGCGTTGTGGACCGCGGGCGCCCGCGGAAACGCCCATTCCGTCGACTGGTCCGGGCATCGGGCAATTTCCAGGAGGGTTGCACTTCGTACACTGGATCCACGGCGGCGGAGATCGACGCCGTCAACGCACTCGCGCACGGTTGGCGTCGGCAGCGGCAGCGCTCCTTCGTGGCATGCCCCGGGCTGGAGCATCGCGATGGACGATACGGGGGTCGCCGCCGCCAGCTGCCGGGCGCGCCGCCCCGACTTCGAGTCCATCATGGCCTGCCGTAAGAAACCAAGACCGTCCAGAACACCCGCCACGTCGACAGGGCAGAACTGGCTGACCTTCACGCCAATCCTGACGTCCAACTCCAGCACGCGGAACGAAGCCGCCCGGCAGGCCAGCCACCGGCACCAGGAGCGGGTGGGCCCGGTCGCGTGCGAGTTCAAGACTTTCTCTCCTCCGTGCACAGCGTCTTGAGGGCTGCCGACATTCTGTCCAGGGGCTCGACGACATCCATCGTGCGTCCGACCTCTTGGAGCGTCGTGGCAAGCCTATGCTGGACACCTTCGTCCGCGGTCGAGAAGACCACGCGCAGCGTTGGTCCGTCCTCGAGCTCGATCAACGCCTCGCGTTCCCTGATGCGCGTAAAGGGCCCCGATCCCTCCCCCGGCGGAGACACGAATCGCTGGAGCGCAATCATCTCGGCCCCGGCTAGTGGGGCGAGGAATTCCTTCTCCTCGTAAGGGGTGATGTAGAGGTCCGCCGGGCTCCGGATTTCCTGCGACAGCCGCTCGCGGAGCACGGTCTCGTGCAGGTAACGGTCGAGCACGGCGCCGTACAGGATTTTCTGCAGGCGGGTCGTCGTCACCGGCTCGGTGTACTTGAATTCGAGGGGCACCCCGATCTGATTCGTCACCAGGATTGCGCCGATGTGCCTGTCGCTGAGCCGGAGGTGGCAGAAGTACCCGATCTGCCGCCCCACCGCATTTGCGTCCCGCCGTTCCTGTGGCGACATAGTCCATTCCCCAGGATGTTATCGGCCGGGTTTGCGGGATTCTTTATCTGCGGGGCAACTCGGGGGGGATAGGGGGGAACCAGACGGCGGCCGGCGATCCTCAGCACGATCGCCGGCCGCTGTTTCCGGTATTGGGACGGGCAGGGTTCGCGCTACTTGCCGATCTGAGCTTCGGCGTTCTTGATGAGCTTTTCCTCGCCGATCAGCGAGCCCTTGTTCTGCGTCTTGTAAATGAAATCCAGGAACTCCTTCGCCTTGCGGGACGCCGTGTTTCTCAGCACGTAGGCTTTGGCGAGCGCGTTCATCGCCTCGGTCATCTTCCCTGTGTTCTTCAGGGCCGCGCCGTAGAAGTAGTAGGTCTCGCCCAAGCGGGGCCGGAGCGCTATGAGTTTTTCCGACAGGGCGATGACCGCTGGAAACTTCTCCGACTTGGATAGCAGCTCCAGCACCTGCAAATAGCTCGCCTGGGCATAGTCGTTGAGCTTGGAGTTCGGCCGTTCCTTCATGAACTGCAGCAGCAGGTCCGCACGCTTCGTCAGGTCGGGTATCGCCACCAGCTTCTGCGTGCGCTCGTAATCCTCCCGGTACTGTTTCTGTTCGGCGGTTTCATCCTCCTGCGCCCGAAGTTCGCCCGTGCCGAACCAGAAGACGAGTCCCACGATGGCCACGAAGCGCAGAAAAAGAGTCGTCAGCTTGGACATGAAAACCCTCCTCAAAGCATGCCTATTTACAATTGCCGCGTAAGGTGCTAAATAAACGACGCTCAAAAGGGCGCCTAGCTCAGCTGGTAGAGCACTGCGATCACACCGCAGGGGTCACAGGTTCGAGTCCTGTGGCGCCCACCAGAACCCTTACCCCCCTGCCGTCGCGCTTCAGTCGTCTTGGGTAGCAGGCCCCATTTTATCCAGACTCTCGAGAATTTGGTTCAAATTGTTGCGCCATTCGTGCACTTCAGCCTGACCGGCGAAGGTGTCGGTACCTGCGGCGCCTGCCGCGCCGGGTCTCGGCTCCGGTCTCATGGGGGAGGAGAGGGCGCTGTCACTCCCTGCCCCGGCCAACACCATCCGGATTTCCTCGGCATCACGCTGCAGTAGGGCTATCTCCTGGTCCTGACGCGCCGCCACCCTTTGCAGGCCGTCCAGTTCTCGTCGCCGCCGCCGTATCTGCCGGTCCATGGAGCGGACGAGGGCGCTGGTCTTGGCTACCTCGTGCTGTGCCTCGGTTACCTCGTTCTGCTTCTCGTCGAGGAGGCTCTGGAGCTTCTCGAGTTCCGCCTCCAACAGGCGGACGCGCGCGCTGGAAAAGTAAAGCGCGTGTATCAGGAATCCCGCCGAGAAAAAGGCTGCGGCCAACAGGGCCAGCGAAAGATAAACGACAAGCATGCCGGACCTCACTTTCGGCTGTGCTGCCACGAACTCGTGCGCCGGTTCGTCTGGCGCCAGAACTGCCCGTTGTCCGCGCCCGCCGCTCCCGTGCTTCCCTTCCCCTGGGCGGCAGCTGCCGGGGGCGAGGCAAACGGCACACCGTGGCCGGCCGTGGATCTGCTCCAACCAGGCGACCGGCGCGTCAGCGCCGCGCGTGCGCACCCGTCACTGCGCCGCCGACCTGGCGTTGATTCGCCGCAGGGCCTGGTTCGCGATCGCAGCGATCTGGCCTCGCTTGTCCTTGCTCAGATCCTGAAGTGCCGGGATAGCCCGGTTGTCTCCCGCCATCCCCAGAACTTCCGCCAGACCCTCGCGCACGTTGACGTCGGTGAGCCTCGTGAGGGCAAACAGATCGTTCATCTCTTCCGGCCGGGTCTCGACCAGGTACTGCCTGGCCTCGTTGTTGGTTTTTCGCGAGCCCAGCGCTTTGGCGACCTCCTCCAGATATTCCTTCCGTCCCATACGATAGAGCGCGAATGCTTGAGCCGTAGCCACCCGCCCGTCCTTCTCACGCAGACGGTCGCGCGAGATGTCGGTGACCATGGACGCATCGCCCAGGCGGGCGAGTCCCTCGTATGCCCGGAGGCGCAACGGGTTCTCCGGGTTGCGGCTTTCTTTGACAAAGAGCTCCTTCGACGCCGGGGAGGCGATAAAAGCGAGAGCATCCAGCAGACGCTCCCGGTAGTCCTTGTCGATGTCTTTGGCCGGCAGGCTCCCCTGCTTCTCAAAGATCCGGGTCAATTCGGGGACGGCTTCGGCATATCGGAAGCGGCCGATGGTGTAAATGGCTTCGTTCCGAACCTTGGAGTCGTTGTACGCCACAAAACTCATGAGGTCGCGGGCTGCGGCCGGGTCGCCGATCTTTCGAATGGCGCGCACCGCATCGAAACGAACCGCGTTGCTGCGGTCCTGACGCGACGTTTCGAGCAGGGCCGGCAGCGCCTCTTTCCCTCGCACGATGCCCAACCCGCGTGCACTGCGCGCACGGATACCTTCGTCCGCATCCTGCAACCTGCCCTGCAACGCCCCGACGGCGCTCGGGTCGACACGGATTCCCGGTTCAACCACGATGTCGGCCCACTCATCCGACCAGGGATTGAAAAAATTGGCGACCTTGTTCAGGGTGACGACCAGGCCGCTCTCCTGCGGGAGATAGAGGTTGATCAGTCCGACGATGCAACGATCTCGGATGTCCTTCTCGGGATCGCTGCTCAGCCGCACGAAGGCGGGCAGCGCGCGGATGTCCAACATCTTGTCGAGTGCAACGACGATCTCGCGGCGCACCTCCGCATCCGTGTCGCCCGCCGCCGCGACCAGGTCGGGGGTAGCCTTCTGGATCTTGTTGGCGCCCAGCGCGACCGCCGCTTCCTTGCGACGAACCGGATCGGGATTCTTCAGGTCGTAAATGAGGCTGTCGACCGGAACCTGGCGCGTCTGTTTCTGCGCGAGTAGGTCCCTGGCCGACACGGTGAGCGACAGAAACACGGCCAGCACGGCGGCGCGTCGCGCAAGGCCGGCGCGCGTCGGTCTCATAGTCATCGAAGTTCTCCCGTGTAATGAGCGGCGAGACGCCACACCTCGGCACATCTGGCGTGCATCCTTTGGCCTTCGTGGGACAAATCTGGTTTTGTGCAGTACGCGCGCAGTCTGCCACTTTTGCGCAGACGATTCAAGCGGTCCGCTCGGCCCTTCCGGGGCGGGCCGGCTGCCTGCTGCGGCCGTCAAGGGTTCGGGCGCCACAGGTCGCTGCACAATCGCGCCCGATCGGGCTCGATGAAAGCGTTCCCTTCGAAAGGATGGACTTGCCCGCAGAAGCGGCAGTTGACCCTCCCGTCGCCATAGATGGGGCTCGCGATCGCGTCGCGCCCGGATGTCCGTATCCCAGTGTCGAATGCCTCTCGAGTCTTCGGACAGCGCACCATGATCCTGTAGACCTGCGCCATGCATTCCCCTCCCCCGTGCGAGTGATTATAGAGCAAGACGGACGGGCCCGAGCGGGGATGCGCTGGCGCTAACGCATTCACTAGGTCTCTTTCGGGTACCACATGGTTGATAAGTCGTACTGGGTAAAGCCGGGGGACACTGCGCCGGTCGTCGCGTATCTATAGAGCGCTGCGACGAAGATTCCGTGGGTGGCGGAACTGATCACGGACAGCAGAAGGATGTAGACGACGAGCAACCCGAGGCCGATAAACAGACCGGGCTGTCCGGCGAGCAGATGTCCGCACAACGGAAACAACGCCCCGGGGACTGCCAGAAAGAAATAAATAAGGCCGAAGCTGAGACCTCCGGCGACCTCTTCTCCCCAGGTTTTCCGGAACAGTTCGGAGGAGCGCCTCAGGGCTTCGAATGGCCCCATCCCTTCGAAGGCCAGTACCGGAACGACCAGAAAGCTGGCCAGCGTCCAGACGAGGCCGATCAGGCCGACGACGATCCTGCCGACGAATGAAGCGCGCTGCTCGATCATCTTCAGAACCGTACCGACCGTGGCAGCCAGCAACGCCCATTGCAGAATGACACCCTTGCGCCGCCACGCGAGACGGAGCCCGTCCTCCAGGGTTGGATCGCCCCCCTGAAGCCGGATGGCCGCCGCACCCACCAGTGCGGTGTTGAAATAGGCGATGACGAAGTAGTTCGGGAAATAAAGCAGGAAAGAAGCGGTGAACAAGAACCCGGGTGTCGGCTTCCACGGTGCACGGGAAACCATTGCGTCGCTGATCGAAGGGTAGTAGAAGAGCACGCCCCAGAAAAAAAACTGCGTCGTGACGAACACGCAGAAGATGGCGGACAGCACGGGGAGCCACATCAGTTCCTTGTCCGCCTTCAAGACGCGGAAACTCTGCCCCACGAGATCCCAGCTCCTGGCAATCCTTCCCATAGATTCCCCCGCGTGACGTATCGGCTCAATTACACCGCCGAACCGGGGAATATTCCTGAAAAAGACGGGGCATGATGCGCGGTGCCCAGTCTTTTTGCGGCTGGCTCGGGTTCATGCCGGCAGAGCGCCTGGCCACTCGCCCGGTTGCAGCTCTTCCGGAGGGAGGCCCCGGCGGAAGAGTCGCGCCCCGGTGGTTCCACCGAGGCGCACACGCGAGTCGTCGACCCTCAGGATGGCTCCTTCGCGCAGGGCGACAACCGGGAGGTCGTTTTCCTCGAGAAACTCGCGCAGCCGCACCTCGCGGGTCTCCCCCATGTGGGTCGAGTTCGGGTCGGGATCAAGGTAGTGGGCGTTGATCTGAAATGCCACCAGGCCCAGCGCCTCGAAAGAGGACGGTTCGACGATGGGCATGTCGTTGGTCGTCTTCAGTGTCGGGCAGGCCACGACCGATCCGGCGCTCGATCCGATGTAGGGGGCGCCTGACGCGACGCGGGCCCGGATGGCATCAAGCAGGTCATGGTCGTACAGGCTCTTGAGCAGCCTGAACGTGTTCCCCCCGCCGACGAAGATCGCCTCGGCACCCCCCACCGCCGCGCGCGGTGACGGCGCACGATGCAGGGATCGGAGATCGTAACCCATCGGCGGCGAAATCGTTCCCGCGCGCGGGCTTCGTAAGCGTCCCGGTCCCACAGCGCGTAAGGTACGAACAATACGCGCCCGACCGCGCCCAGGCGATCCCGGATTTCCGCTTCGGCGTGGTCCAGATAGCCGCGTCCGAACATCGTCGAGTTGCTGATCAGGAGCAGTCGCTTCATTCCTTTGCCTCCAATCGGGGTGCCACACGGCCGGGTGGTCCGGTCCAGCGGTCGAGCCCCCGAAGCCCGATTATACGGGCAAGTCCCCCCCTGCGCGCGCCGAATGATGCGCACGAACGCCCCGAATCGGGTAGTATTCAGGGGCGCGGAGCCGGGCTGTCCTGCTCTGCCGGACAGCTTCGTCTAGCTGGGAGGGGAAACGCGATGATCAGACTGGCTATCATCATTGGGAGCACCCGGCCGGGGCGCAAGGCCGACGTCGTGGCCCGGTGGGTCTATGAAATCGCGCGGCGGCGCAAGAGACGCCGAGTTTGAGCTGGTGGATATTCGGGATTACAACCTCCCGCTGCTCGACGAACCGGTCCCGCCGTCCATGGGACAGTACTCGCAGCCACACACCAAGACCTGGGCCGCCAAAATCGACTCCTTCGACGCCTTCGTGTTTGTGACGCCCGAGTACAACCACGGGACCTCCGGCGCCCTCAAGAACGCCATCGACTACCTCTACCGCGAGTGGAACAACAAGGCCGCCGGCTTCGTCGCCTATGGCAGCGCGGGCGGGGTCCGGGCCGTGGAGCAGTTGCGGCTGGTCATGGGCGAGCTGCAGGTGGCCGACGTGCGTGCTCAGGTCGCGCTCTCGCTCTTCAGCGATTTCGAGAATTTCACCACCTTCAAGCCCGCGGCGCGCCACGAGCGCTCCGTCGACACCATGCTGGATCAGGTCATCGCCTGGGGCGAGGTCTTGAAGACGCTGCGGAACAAGTGACACGGCGGACCGATCGCCTGCAGACGCGACTTTCCCCGTTTCCGGATGGAACGGACTGGAGAACCCGATGACTGTCGTCCCGGCACTCTCCCAAACCCTCGTCGAATATGGCGCGCTTATGTCCGGGCTGGCGGCGATCCACACCACCGTCGAAGGCTACGTCGGTCGGGGCCACCTGAAGTACGTCGTGATGGTCCTCCTTTGCCTCCTTGTCTTTATGTGGCTGCGGCAACGTCGCTAGGCGCAGGGCCGGGCCGGCTCATGCATTCCGGTCCGGCCCTGTCGTGGCTGCCTGGCGCACTATGGCTTGGCCCAGCCCCTCTATGGTTGGGTAATCGAAAAGCAGTCGCAGAGTCACATCGAGCCCGAATACCGCTCGTATCCGTGACAGCAACTGTGTCGCCATGAGCGAGTGCCCGCCGAGAGCAAAGAAATCGTCGAAGATGCCAACCTGCGGAATCGCGAAGACTTCGGACCAGATCAGCGCCAGCTGCTCTTCCACCTGGTTGCGCGGGGCTGCGTACGGGGTGTCCAGGACAGGCCGGAGCTCCTCCATGGCAGCCAACGCCCTGCGGTCCGTCTTGCCGTTGGAGGTCAAGGGCATCGATTCCAGTCGAACAAACCGCGACGGGAGCATGTATTCGGGGAGTGTGGCGCGCAGATGTCCGCGCAGGCCCGAAGGCGTTGGAACGGTTTGACCTTGGGCAACCCAGCAGGCGAGGAGCTGCTTGTCTCCCTGATCGTTCTCCTGCAAGACCACGGCACACCTGGACACCCCGGCATGCTCAGCCAGCCTGGTTTCGATCTCCTTGAGCTCGATCCGAAAACCCCGGACCTTCACCTGCGTATCCCGTCGCCCCAAGATCTCGAGATTCCCCCCGGGCAGCCAGCGTCCCCGATCCCCGGTCCGGAAGAGCCGCGCACCGGGGGGCCGGCCGAACACGTGCGGGATGAAACGCTCGGCTGTCTCGGCCGGGTCGTTCACATAGCCCTCGACCAATTCTCCCCCCAGGTATACCTCCCCCGGCACACCGATCGGCGACATCCGAAGCCTGGGATCGAGGACGAATACTTCCATCAAGGGGGTAGGCCGCCCAACGTCAACTATTGCCGGATCATCGTCCAATGGGGAGCAGACGCGGCCCGTGGCGCTCGGCGCCTCGCTGCAACCATAGGAAATGACCAGCTCGCACTGCTTCAGCCTCTCGAAGAAGCGCCTCTTCAATTCGGTCGATACAGTTTCTCCGATGCACTCGACGATTCGCAGTGAGGGGCACGATCTGAGTTCTCCGGAATTCAGGAACGCGGAGAGTTGGCTGGGAGTTGCGAGGAGGCACGAGATGCGATGTTCATCGATGAACTCGGCGAGTTTCGCGGGATCGTACTCCAGGCCCTCCGGTGCAACAAAAAGGGTCCCCCCCGACATCAGCGGACGAAGTATTTCCGCATGCGTGAAGCCTGTGCCCGAGTCGGTCTTGAGCAGGTGGCGGTCGTCCGGCGACATCGGAGCGATTCCCGGTAGCTCGTAACCTATCCCCGGTCGATGACGCCCTATACGCTTTCTCATGATCTTCGGGGCGCCGGTCGAGCCGGAGGTCGTCATCACCGAGGCCGTGTGACCCGGGGTGACGCGGTTGGCCGGCGCCGTGCTCTGTTGACTGGCCAGCTCCGCCGCAATTTCACTGAGGCAGAGGTTCGGCCACCTTGTTTGAGCAACCCTTTTGTCGAACGGATTCTCCGTGAGGACAACCGCAGGCGAAACCACTTCAAGGGCCGCGCGCATGCGCTCTGCGGGCGTGCCGGCATCGAGCAGGAAAATAGCGCCGCCCGCCTTGATAACCCCGAGATAGGCCATCACCAACTCCGGCGAGCGGCGCAGGAAAATGCCGACCGGGACGTCGGGGCCGACCCCCAGGCCCTGCAGGAAGCGGGCCATCCGGTTGGCACCCGCATCCAACTCCGCATAGCTCAGCGCGCCGCCGGAGAACACCACGGCCGCCTTGTCGGGGTTCCGGCCGGCGTGTTCCTGGAAACGAAGGTGCTGCAGATCCGGCACTGCAGGCGCATCCGGCCCGAAACTCCATGCACGGAGGAGAGCCTCTTCTTCCGGCGTCGCCAGTTCCAGCTCCCCCAACGCGGAGGCGGGATGGGCAGAGACGACGTCCATCAGCCGGCAGTAATGCCGCGCCATCGCCTGGATGAACCTCGGCTGATAACGCTGGGCATTGTAGAAGAAGCGGGCCCACACGGCACCGTCGGGAGTCTCGGTCACCCAGAGACTCAATTCGCCTGCGAGAGACATCCCAGGGGCGGCCCCGGATTCCGACGCCCGGAACCGTACGGGTAACCTCTCTTCACCCTGCCACCGCAGGGCTGCGGGGATAAGGTCGACGGAGAGACCGCCTCGTAACCGGCCGAGGACGCAGGCCGAGCGCACCTCGCCAACAAGCTGGAGGAAGCTCCGGTCGGCTGACAACGAGGTGCGGACGGGTAGGATGACCAGGGGCTCCCCATGCAGGTGCCAGGCCACAAGGATTTCGGAGGTTCCGGAGTAGCGGAACAGAAGCGCGTGAAAAGCAGCCAGACACAATTGCGCAAGGGCGCACTCCGCGGCCGCCGCCACCAGCCTCAACCTGCCGGCGAGATCCGCACTGATCACCTCGTCCAACCAGGCGGGTTTCCCCGCGCAGCCTTGCGGTGTCTTTCGGTCCTGAGGCAGGGACTCCTGCGGCCAAACGCCTTCGAATGCGGCCCGCCAAAAAGCCGCTGCCTCTGCCGAATCAGTGCTGTTCCCTGTCTCGCCCACGCAAGGTCTCCTCTGCGCTGCGCGCCGGTGGGTGCGGCAGACTCCCCGGCCTCAGCGCGCTCGCCGTCTAGCCGGATGATCCCCCGAATCTGTTGCGGAAGAGCTGGATCCACTCCTCCGCAACGGTGTATTCCACGCTGTGCAGATCGGCAGCGTCAAATCCCAGGCGACCCAGCTGGAGGTAGTGCTCCACAGACTCGTCCGAGGTGACCAGGCCCAGAGTCGGATTGATCCCCTCAAACCGCGCGGTCAAGAGACTGGACAAGACGCAGCCGGTGATCTGCCGCGGTTCGTGCCGCAGCAGTTTCCTCAGCGCGGCGGGGGGCAGCAGCGATTCCCTGACTCGAGGCAGGTGCCTCAAAAGAGGAATCGGTTGCGGGGACCGGAGAACCCCTCCGTCCGTGAAGAGGACGTCGTGTTCATCCTCCAGCCGGCGGACTGCTTCGGGGACGCAATAGCAGTGGGGCGCCGAATCATCCACGATCATGGTGCCCGGATTCAGCTGGTGGACATCCAAGACTTCTGCAACATTGGTTGCCCCTATGATGAGTGTCGAGTCGTAAAACTCCGACGGCACCCGAGGATGGGAAACAACGCTCCGCATCGTGCCCTGGAAACCTGACTTCCCGACAATACTCTCGGCCTGCTTTGTGTTGGCGCTTCCATACAGGTCGCACAGCGTGATCTGCTCCGGATGTGGGAGACAGCGCAGCATGAGTGCCAGCGTCGCGCTGCCGATGGAGCCCAGCCCGAGGAAGCCGACGCGCTCCCGCCGAAGGTTCCGGTCCGCGAGCCGTGCGATCTTCTGGATGCTGAGTACGACCGCGCTCACGGTCGTTGCGTGACCCGTGGTGATGGCCGGCAGGCTGTTTCCGTTCGGCGATACGGTCGCGATCGCCCGCCCATAGTCCGTCGCGGAGGGGATCAGTCCGGTAAGGGACACGGCACGCGCTCCGATGCGGCCGGCAAGTTCCAGCGCTTCGCGGACTGTTTCGACAAGGTCGGTTGGGTTGTCGTAGAGCTCGGAAGCGAAGCGGGGCACCAGGACGATGCCGATCCGGCCCAACGAGGTCTCCAGGACAGCGGCGATCCCCGGCAGGTTGTCGTACCACTGGTCGACGATCTCTTCCCGGCTCAGGCTCGCCAGCCAGTCGTCGGGTAGATACCCGATGGCGGCCGCCTCAACTGCCGGAATCTTACCGGCTGCAAATAGAGAAAGCAGCGGACGGCGTTCGATGGTCAGAAACGAGGTGGGATTGTCCCAAACTGGCCTATGGGTGGGAGCTTGAATGGGCGGGGCCTTGCAGTCCGGGGCACCGGGAGCGTCCGCGGCGTCACCGACCGAGAGTACTTCCGCCAGAGACGCGATGGTGGGGTGCGAGAGCAACAGCCGCGCCGGAAGTTTCCGGTTCAGGGCGGCAGACATCTTGGCAACTAGCTGCATCATGAGCAGCGAGTGCCCTCCCAGGTCGAAGAAGCTGTCGTCGACGCTCACCTTCTCCAGATCGAGCACCTCCCGCCAGATCCCCGACAGCAGCTCTTCCATCGCCCCGCGCGGCGTGATGTGCGGCTCTTGCGTCTCCTGCCGGGCGGAAAGGGCCGCCAGGGCAGACCGGTTCACCTTGCCATTCGAGGTAAGCGGGATCCGGGCCAGAAATTCGAACGTCGATGGGACCATGTAACCGGGCAACCGGTCCTGCAGGTAGCGGCGGAGGTCGCTCTGGCATGGCGCCTGTCCCGGTTGAGGGACCACGCACGCCACGAGACGTCTGTCTCCGGATTTGTGTTCCCGATCCACAACGACGGCGTCACGCAGCCGTGGGTGTTGCCGCAACAGCGCATCGATCTCTCCCAGTTCGATGCGGAATCCGCGGATCTTCACCTGCTGGTCCCGACGGCCCAGGAATTCAATTGCCCCATCCGGCAGGTATCGTCCGAGGTCCCCGGTCCGGTACATCCTGGCGCCCACGGAGTCGGTGAAGGGATCGCAGACGAATCGCTCCGCTGTAAGTTCGGGCCGGTGGAGGTAGCCGCGAGTGATCCCGGAACCCCCGATGTAGATCTCGCCCGGCACCCCGGTGGGCGCCGGCTGCATTTGCCCGTCGAGGATGTAAAGCCGTGTGTTGCTTATTGGTCGGCCTATCGTCTGTGCTCCCCCGGGGGTCCGCAGTGCGCAACTCGAATACGTCGTTGCCTCTGTCGGACCGTAGAGGTCGAAGACCCGCTCCGCGTGCGTCTCGTGGTAGAGCCGTCGCGCCACGGATTGCGACAGCACCTCGCCCCCGGAATTGATCGTCCGGACCGAAGAGGGCACCGCACCGACGTCGAGCAGATAGGCCAGCGCAGACGGGACCAGGTTTACCAGGGTGACGTCGTTCGCCGCCGGCAGCCACGGCAGCGACATGGCGTTCTCGGCAAGGATCGCCTTGCCTCCGCAACTCAGCGGAACGAAGATTTCAAAAACCGAGAGATCGAAGCAGATTGAGGTGGACGCGAGCACCCCCGCGAGTTCGGACGCGGAGAAGAATCGCTGTGCCCACGTAATGAAAGCCACCGAGTTCCTGTGCTCGACGGCGACCCCCTTGGGTCTGCCCGTCGAGCCGGAAGTGTACAGGACATAGGCCAGGTTCCGTGCCGACAGCGGCCAGCCGGGATTCAGGCCGCTGCACACCCGGATGGCGTCGGCATCGGCGTCCAGGCAAACCAGCCGGGCAGTCAATTGCGGCAGAATCGGCGACAGCGTCTGCCTGCTCACCACGACCCTGGCGTTGGTGTCCCTCAACATGAAACTAAGCCGGTCCTGGGGATACGACGGATCCAGGGGCACGTACGCAGCCCCCGCCTTCAGGACCCCCAGCAACGCCACCACCATGTCGAACGAACGGTCCATGCAGACTGGCACCAGTTCGTCCGGTCCGACCGCCAGTTCCCGGAGGTGATGCGCCAGACGGTTCGCGCGTTCGTTAAGCTCGCCGTAGGTCAGCCGGCGGTCCTCCAAGACCAGGGCATCCGCCTCGGGCGTCCGTTGCACCTGCGCCTCGAACAGCTGATGAACGCAGCAGTCCTGAGGGTATTCCGCCTTCGTGTCGTTCCATTCGACCAGCAGCCGAAGCCGTTCGTCCTCGGAAAGCAGCGGGAGTTCCATCACGCGCCGGGAGGAATCGGCCGCAATCCCTTCCAACAGCGGCGTCCAATGCCCAAGCATCCGCCGGATGGTTGCGGACCGGAAAATGTCCGTGTTGTATTCGATGGAAGTCTTCGCCGCTTCCTCCCCGGCAACCACGGAAAACGTCAGATCGAATTTCGCGGTGGGGTTGTCCGGCTCCAGCGTGCGGGTGTCGAGTCCTTCCAGACGGAGCGTTGCAGGCCCCTGCTGCAGCGCGAACATGACCTGAAAGACCGGCGCACGGCTCGGGTCCCTTTTCGGGTGGAGTTCCTGCACCAGCCTCTCGAAAGGCAAGTCCTGGTGCGTGTAGGCCCCCAGCGTCGTCTCGCGCACGCGCCCGAGCAGGTCACGAAACGTGGGGTTCCCCGACAAATCGGTTCTCAGCGCGAGGGTGTTGACGAAACACCCGATCAGTGTCTCCAGTTCGAGCCGATTTCGCCCCGCAATCGGCGAACCGACGACGACGTCTTCCTGCCCTGAATAGCGCAGCATCAGCACCTTGAAGGCGGCCAGCAAGGTCATGAACAGCGTTGTTCCTTCCCGCCGGCCAAGCTGCTCCAGCCCAACGACGAGTTCCTGGGCGAGCGGCGCGCATTCCCGGGCTCCGTGCTGGGTCTGCACGGCCGGGCGCGGGAAGTCCGACGGCAGTTCCAGCACGGCCGGAGCGTCCCTGAGCCGCTGTGTCCAGTACTCCAGGTGCCGGCCCAACCGCGCACCCTGCAGGCAGGACTGCTGCCAGACCGTGTAATCGGCATATTGCACTGCCAGTTCCGGCAACGGCGATCCCTCGCCGCGCCGGAACGCGCCGTAGAGCGCGGCCAGCTCGTCGAATAGAATCCCCATCGACCAACCGTCGGCCGCGATGTGGTGAACCGTGACGGCCAGCACATGCTCGCGGTCGGCGAGGCGGATCAGCGCCGAGCGCAGCATCAGGTCGCGCGACAAGTCAAAGGGGCGTTGACCGACTTCGGCCAGGACGGTTTGCAGTTCGATTTCCCGGGCGGCTGGCGGGAGCGTGCTCAGCTCGATCAATGGCAGGGTCACAGGCCTCGCGGGCGATATCTGCTGCACCGGGCTGGGGGTCATCACGAAACGAGTGCGCAACGCCTCGTGTCGGCGGACAACTTCGTCCAGCGAGCGCTGCAAGCTCGGTATGTCCAACAAGCCGGTGAGCCGTGCGGCATAGGGTATGTTGTAGGTCGAACTGTTGCGTTCCAACTGGTCCAGAAACCACAACCGCTGCTGCGCGTACGAGAGTGGGAGTTCTGCCCGCCGAGACGCCGTCTTTATCTGCGGGTCCGGAACCACATCCCCTGGCGCCTCGGATTCGATGTGCCTCGCAAGGTCGGCGATGGTCGGGGACTCGAGGAAGGCGCGCATCGGAACCTCTACGCCAAGCGCCTTGCGAATCCGGGAGATCACCCGGGTCGCCCGCAGGGAATGCCCTCCGGAATCGAAGAAGCTGTCGTGGATCCCTACGTGTCCAATCCCCAAGACCTCGCGCCAGATCCCGGCCAGCAGTTCCTCGAGCGCCGTTTGCGCCGGGGTATGAGTCTTGTCGGCTGCCGGCGCCTGCACCGCGAAGGACCGCAGGGCTCGGGAATCCACCTTTCCGTTCGACGTCAGCGGTATGCGTGTCAACCACACGAAGGAGGCCGGCAGCATGTAAGCCGGAAGTCTTTCTTGCAGCCAACGGAGGATTTCTTCCGCGGAGACGCTCCCCGGATGGTGCGCCACCACGTAGGCCACGAGGGTCTTTTCGTCGGATCCGGCGTCGTCGGCCATGACGACGGCATCCCGCAGTCCCGGGTGCCGGCGGAGAATCGATTCGATCTCGCCCGGCTCGACCCGGAATCCGCGAATCTTCACCTGCCCGTCCAGCCTTCCCAGGAAAGTGAGGGTTCCGTCGGGGAGACGCCGCACCAGGTCGCCGGTCCGGTAGAGCCGCGCCCCGGGTTCCGCGCTGAAGGGGTTCGGGAGGAATTTCTCCGCCGTCAATCCCGGCCTTTTCCAGTAGCCTCTGGCCAGACCGTCACCCGCGACAAACAACTCGCCGGCGACGCCGACGGGCACGGGTTGAAGCTCGCCATCCAGCACGAAAGCCTGGGTGTTTGCTATTGGCCGGCCGATCGGGACCGACGGGCCCACCTCGTCCGGGTTGCGCAGCGCATGACAGCAGCTGAAGGTCGTGTTCTCCGTCGGCCCATAACCGTTGATCAGCGTGCACCTGCTCAGAGCCCGCAGCGCCTTGCGCACGTGCGCGGCCGGCAGCACGTCCCCACCCACCAGAAGCTGCCGGACCCCTCGAAGGTGGTCCGTATGGCAGTCCACGATCTCGCGGAAAAGTCCGGCCGTCAGCCACAGGACAGTGACCTCGTGCTGCTGCAGCGCCCGACCCAGATCGGCAAAAGCCGGCAGACCCGGTGGGGCAACCACCAGCCTGCCCCCGTTCAGGAGGCAGCCCCAGATTTCAAACGTGGCGGCATCGAAGAAAATCGGGGCGAGTTGCAGGAATACGTCGTCCGGGTGAAAATGGACATAGTCGGTCCCCTTCACCAGGCGCACGACACCCCTGTGGGGAACACTCACGCCCTTTGCTGTCCCGGTCGAGCCCGACGTGTACATCACATAGGCGAGGTGCTCCGGCCTGGTGGTGTTCTGAGGATTTTCCCGATATTCCTGTTCTATGAAGTCCGACAGGGAGTCTATGAGGATCACGGTCCTCCGTGCCTCCCGGCAGGGCCCCGAGAGTCGGGGAGTGCGCCAGCAAAACTTGCACGCCGCAGTCCTGCAGCATGAATTCCAGCCGTTCCTTCGGGCTGGCGGGATCGAGCGGTAGGTAGGCACCGCCTGCCTTCAGGATACCGAGCATTCCCACCAGCATCTCCACCGAGCGCTCCGCGCACAGCCCGACCAGCGTGTCCGGGCGCACGCCCAATCTGCGCAGATAACGAGCCAACTGGTTGGCCCGCGCGTTCAACTCCGCGTATGTCACGGTACTGCCCGAAAACACGACCGCGGCGGCATCAGGGGTGCGCATGGCCTGCTCTTCGAAGACCTGATGCACGCACCGGTCGCGTGGGTACTCACGCTTGGTGTCGTTCCAACGAGCCGCAGCGCGCGCACGTTCGGCGTCGCTCAGCAAGGACAGCCGTGCCAGGGGCCGGTTCAAATCACCGGCCATTTCGGCGTGCAGGGTGCGGAGGTGCGCGACCATTCCGGCAATGAAACCGCGTTCGTACAGGCGGTCGTCAAAATCGACCGCCAACAGGATTTCGTCGTCGTCGTACCCGGTGATGACCAGAGGATAGTTGGTCCGGGCCCGCAACTGGAACGTGCGATGCGGCCACTGCCCTCCTCGTTTTCGGAGCTGGGAGTTGATCTCGTAGCTTTCGAATGAGAGCAGGCTGTCGAAGAGGGAAACGCCGGCCTGGATGCCTCTCCAGCCCTGGATAGCGCTCAAGGGCACGTGCTCGTGCGGCCGCATTGCTGTCCACTGAGCCCTCAATCCCTGCAGCCAAGGGAGAATCCGGGCCTCGGGATCGACATCGACCGGCATCGGGAGGGTGTTGATCAGAAGCCCCACGGCCTGCTCGGCCGACCCCGGTCCGGAATGCCGGCCGGAACGGGTCGCTCCGAAGACAACCTTCCTTTGGCCGCTGTAGCGGCTCAACAGAATGGCCCAGGCACCCTGAAAAAGCGTGTTCAGGGTGAGACCGTGCTCGGCCGCCACCGAGCGGAGTCGCGAGCTGAGCGATCTCGAAAGGCGAGTGCTTTCCTGCGCGGCCGCTTGCATACGCACGGAGCACGAATATCGGTGCAAGACACCGGTCGCCGGCAACCCCGTCTTTTCATACCCCGCAAGTAGTCCGCGCCAGAACGCGGCCGACCGGTCTATGTCCTGCGCACGCAGCCACTCCAGATGTACCCCGAAGGGTACGGCGTCAGGGAGCGGGGCGCACCGCCCGGCGCACAGTGCGTCATAAATCGTGAAGAGTTCCTGCAGCAGAATCAGTCGCGAGCGCCCGTCCAGCAATGCGTGGTGGGACGTCCAGATCAGTTGATGGTGGTCTTCGGCGAGAGACAACAGCGTGAGGCGAAAGAGCGGCGCCGTGGCAAGTTCAAAGCCGAGGCGGCGGTCTACCTCGAGAAACGCCTCTAGCTCGGATTCCTGCTCGGTGGAGGAACGGTCGTACCAGTCCCGTGATTCCCAGGGGATCGCGACCGTTGGGTGCACGATCTGAAGCGGGATGTCCAAGTTTTCCCAGGCGAAGCTGGTCCGCAGAACACAATGCCGCTCGGTCAACTGCGACCACGCGCGCTTGAGCGCGGGCACGGAGAGCGTCTCGCGCAGATCGCAGATGAACTGCTGGAGGTAAATCCCTTGTTGCGGAGCCGCCAGGGTGTGGAAGAGCATTCCCTGTTGCATGGCGGTAAGCGGATAGGCGTTCCGCGGTTTGTCTTCGTGCTCCATCGACCGACCTCGAGACGGAAAACGATACTCGGTCGCCGCCGCCGTGAAGCGGACGCAAAACCGTCTTAGGCTTCCCTCCAAACCCGCTGGGGATCATCTATCGTATCGAGGGAAATGGCCGTCGACATTATTCTTATCCGGGCACTCCCCTTCCCTCCCGTCGGGGAGACGGGACGCCTCGGATGGGCCATTGCAGCTGGCGGGGCGGTTGGCGGGATCCGGGGCTGACATCAAATGCGGACGCGATTCACGCCTGACGCACGTGTGCGCCAGGCCATCTCCCCCGGCCCGCTGAATATCGATGCGACCGCGAACTCCACAGTGCACGGTCCTGGGCGTCGGGGGCGAGTCGAACCCGCCCCCGACGGTGTTTTTTCAGCTAGGGCGACGTGAACAGCCACGCCCCGGCGATCTGCCAGTTCAGATCCTCGATCTTCATGATCCATTCGCCGCTGCCGCGGACGGTGCCGTTCATGAGCCAGACGTAGTTCTCACCCGTCGCAGAGTTCCGCCAGAGGATGTCCGGCTTCCCGTCGCAGTTGAAATCCGCAACCCCGCCGATCTTCCAATTCAGGTCTGGAACCTTCAGGAGCCAGGCGCCTCCGGTCCGGTTCGGCCCGTTCATGAACCACACGTAGTCTTCTCCGGTTGAGGAGTTTCGCCACACCAGGTCCGGGAGATTGTCCGCGTTGAAATCTCCCACTCCCACGACCTTCCAGTTCAGGTCGGGCAGGGACTGGACCCACGCTCCTCCGACCCGCGCCGTACCGTTCATGAACCAGATGTAATTCTCACCCGTGGAGGAATGCCGCCACAGGATGTCCGCCTTCCCGTCCCCGCTGAAGTCGGCCACGCCTGCGATCTTCCAGTTCAGGTCCGCTACCTTGAGGATCCACGCACCGTTGATGCGCTTTTCCCCGTCCATGAACCAGACATAGTTGTCCCCCGTCGCGGAGTTGCGCCACAGGATGTCCGTCCTGCCATCGGCGTTGAAATCCGCGGCCCCTCCGATCTTCCAGTTCTGGTCCGCTATCGTCAGGACCCAGGCACCGTCTCGCCGCGTGCTTCCGTCCATCAGCCAAAGGTAGTTCTGGCCGGTGGCTTGGTTGCGCCACAAGATGCGTGCTTCGCATTGATAGAGGCAGATCAGCTTTCCGAATTTCGCCACGAACGCGTCCGTCATCCCGTTGTAGGTGATGTCGTAGGCGCTCGGTACGGTATACCCCTGGGGTGGGACCGGCAGTACGGGGAACATTTTGTACGTTTGTGGCGGCTGGGTCCGAACCGGGCTGACCCCCACGGTGCCGGACAAGGTCATGCCCGAGAGATAAACGTTGTTGTGGACGTTGTCCAGGGCGATGGCGAAGGCGCTGTCGAGCTTGTCCGGGACATACTCGGGCAGGGAGCTTGCAGAGGTGTCGCTCTTCTCGAGACCGACGAAGGTGGAGAAGAACAGGTCGGCGAGGTCGTCCGAAAACATCGACAGGATGGCGTCCGTCGCCCCGTTATAGGTTCGGTCCGGGGCCCCGGGCGTCGTGGGAAAGGCCAGCGGGTCCGCGGGGAGGCGCGAGGATGAACTCTCCCCCGCCACGTAGACATTCCCGCACCAGTCGAGATCGATCGACCATGCCGCCTCGTATCCGTCTCCGCCCAGATACGTAGAGGCTGGAAGTGTCTTGAGGTCCGGCGCGAATTTGGCCACAAATGCATCCTGGTTCATATTTCCCGCGAGTCCGGTCTGAAAAGCGCCCGGAGTCGTCGGGAAATCTGACGACATGGTGTATCCACTGACGTACACGTAGCCGGCATTGGAGACTGAGAGGCCCCAGGCCGCTTCATCGAACGTTCCCCCCAGGAAGGTCGAGGCGACGAGGCTGGTGAGGCCGGCGTTAAACCGCGAAACGAAAGCGTCGCCTTCCCCGTTCGTCGTGCCGCCGTTGAAGTCCGTGTCGTACGCGTAGGCCGTGGTCGGAAAATCGCCGGGATTGGCCGGCCTGGTCTCGCCCGCCACATACACGAGGTCGGTGTACTCATTGCTGACCATGGTCCTCTTGACGAAGATGGCCCGGGCCCTGTGGCGGCCCCCGAATCCCAGATAGGTCGAAGCGAGCAGCTTGGTCAGGCCGCCGTCGAGCTTCGACACGAAGGCCGAGTCCGAGTTCACCGCGCTCGAAGCGAAGGCGGCGCCGGGCGTGGTCGGAAAGCCATACCCATCGAACCACCCGGCGACATACACATCGGCCTGCGGCGTGACGTGTATGGAGCAAGCTTCGTCGTGGGAGTCGCCGCCGAGCAGGGTGGATGCGACCAGCTGCTTCAGGTCGGAGTCGAACTTCACGACGAAGGCGTCGTGCAGGAAGTACTCGTGCAATTCCACGCCGGGGGGGATGTCGCTGGCCAGAATCCGGTCATAAGCCCCCGAAGTGGTCGGGAAATCCTCGGACCCCGTGATGCCGGTCGCATAAACGAAATCCTGGCCGGTCGTCGAATCGTGATAGAGAAACAGGTCGTTGATGTAATCGACTCCGGTGCCGCCGAGCAGCGTGGAGCCAAGGAGTTGCGTGAGATCGCTGGTGAACTTGGAGACGAAGGCGTCCGGCCTGGAGTTGCCCGCGTAGCTTGAATCGTAGGCGCCCAACGTCTTGGGGAAGTTCGTCGAGTACGTGTAGCCGGCTACGTAGACCAGGCCTTTACCGTCGACGCCGACGGTGTATGCCGCCTCGTCGTCACTCCCCCCAAGGAAGGTCGCGGCCAGCAGCGGATCGATGACCAGCTCCGCGCCGCGATCATATTTCCCCACCCGGAACCCATAACGGTCCCCGTCGACGACGTACGCGACTTCGAGGTCGCGGCGGACGCCGTCGATAACCTGGTAGGCGACGGGTTGTGTAAACCTGACCGCCCCGAGCCCGGTCTGGATCTCCAGCTCACCGTCTTTGTTGCTGCCGAGGCCGCTGGCCCCGTCGATTCTGACCCGGACAAGCCCGGGATCCCCGCCCGGCTGGACGCGGAAGATCTTCTCCACGGTGCCGCCACGCGCCCGCAAGTCCAACTGGATGCCTTGGTACAGCTCGCCGAACGAGACGACGTTGTAGGTCGGTATGTCTCTCCTCCATTGCGACGGAGCCGTGTGCCGGAAGTAATTCACCCGGGCGCGGGTCTGCTCTTCACCGCGGAGGCCTACCGGGAGAGATCCCACAAAGGTCTCCTTCAATGCCCAGCCCTGGAATCCGTCGCCGCGCTTTGACAGGAAGCGCGAACGGTTCCCGGTGTGGACCGGTGCCGCGGTCTTGTCCGCCGGTGCGGCAACCTTGTCCGCGGGCGCCGCTTTGAGGAACGAATAAACAATCTCCGCGCGCTCCGTGACGAAAACCGAACCGGCGAGACCCCGGGCGAAGTACCTGACAGGCGGTGCCACTTGGCCGCGGTTCTCCTCAAAGAGTGTCGCTCCCGAAGCAAGGGGGGGCGTGGAAAAGGGCGGGCGCCTGACTGCGGTCGCCGCGGGTCCGAGGGAGAAGCAGAGGACCAGCAAGATGCTGAGCAGGATTGCCTGGCTGATTGGGATTGCCCTGCGCTTTGTCATTGGGATTATCCTCCGACCTTTGAAGAACCACCTGCGTGATCGGTGCTTGCAGTCCGATTCGTCGGACAAGTTCGGCACCCGGCCAGGCCCCGCAGTCCGGGGTCCAGTTCTGGTGGGTGGTATGCGACTTTTGCGGGAGTGCGGGTCTGATCGAGGTCCTGCCGGCGCGGAAACTTGCTGGGATCAAACGCCCATCGACCGGGGTCTGCGGACAGACGCCCTCCGGCGACGGGATACGCTGCAACGACACCCGAACTGGCCGTCCCACACAGTTCCTAGCCATGGTCGTGCCCCGGCTGGGATTCGATCACTGAACGTTTCAAAGATCCTAAGTCCAAACGATGCGGGCGGGCAATGAAATAATCTTAGAGAGAACTAAGCTACCCGTACTTCTGCCGAGTTACCTCCTAACAAGCTTGTAGAGACTTCTAAACCGGAATCGGATCTGTCGATTCATCGGCTGAATTGATCGGTGTCGCCTCGCGCACCGGTCGGAGGAGGCGGACGGGCCAGTGTGAATCTTGGGGCCGTGCCAAACGACAGGCAGCCCGCCTGCAGGCAGAGCGGCCTACAAGTGCCGGACCGAGGACCAACGACACAAGGAGAGATCGGTATGCCGCGACCCAAAGCATCATGGAAGATGTTGTGCATGTTAGCTGTACTGGCCCTGACCGGAGTTCACGCCTTTGCCGCCACCCAGGCCACCGGCAGGAACACCCTCTCGCCCACGCTGGTTGTGAACGTAACGGTGCAGCAATCGGTTTCGCTCACGCTTTCGACCGGCGCCTAATGTACCGTCAACACCGGAGGGGGTGGGGACTACAACGTGAGTTTCGGAAACGTCGACGCGCTGGCCGTCAGCGGGCCGTCCTGCGGCGGCAAATTCGCGCCGGCCACGCCGGGAAGTACCAATGCCGTGTACCGACTACCGCGTGACGCCCATGTTCACGAGCCAGCCGGTGTCGACCAACACAATCACCGCCTACGTGTCGAGCACATTCACAAAAGCGAATCTGTCGATCGTGCAATCCGCCACGGCTCCGGCCGCTGTCGGTGATATGACGGCGATGTCGACGAACGCCGGCGCGCAGACGTCGGTAGCCACCAATGCGACGAGCGGCACGACCTTGACCCGCTGTGCCTTCCGGAACCCTGAGACTGCAGCCTGAGCCGGCTCAAATCGATAACGCCAGCATCGTCATCTCCAACGCCGATCTGCTGGATTATCTGCTCCCCTCCGGCGACACAAGGCAATAGCGAACCGAGAAGGCTCGCTATCGCAAGCGGGGACGCCCGAATTTCGCTTGCTACACGTCGTCTTCCGTTATAAAAATTCTTCTCACTCGGGAACCCCGGATATGATCACAGACCGGCACTGCTGGTGCTTCGGCAACCGGGCCAGTCCACCGGGTGTCTTTCGTGCGCGAGATCATCAAACCTGATTGATTGCCAGTTTTTCCTGGGAGGGAGAATCCAAGGTGTACAAAGTCGCAGTGATTCCTGGAGACGGAACAGGGCCGGAAGTGACGGCCGAGGCTGTGAAAGTTCTCAACGCCGCGGCAGACAGGTTCGGCTTTGAGGTGCAGCTCACCGAATACGATTTCGGCGGTGAGCGATACAAGCGAACGGGCGAGACGCTGCCGGACGGGGCTCTCTCCGAGTTGCGGACGTTCGACGCCATACTGTTGGGCGCGATCGGACACCCCGATGTGGCGCCGGGAATCCTGGAGAAAGGGATCCTGCTCAAAGCCCGCTTCGAGTTGGATCAGTACATCAACCTCCGTCCGGTCAAGCTCTTCCCGGGTGTGGAGACACCGCTGAGAGACAAGGGGCCTGACGACATCGATTTCGTCGTTGTGCGGGAGAACTCGGGCGATTTGTACACAGGCGCCGGCGGTTTTACGATGAAGGGGACACCGCAGGAAGTGGCGGTGCAGGCTTCCGTATACACGCGTTTCCAGGTCGACCGCTGCCTGCGCTTCGCCTTCGAGTATGCCCGAAAACACGGCAAGAAGGCGCGCGGCAAAGGGAGCAAGAACACGCTGGCCCTGTGCGGCAAGACCAACGTCCTGACCTATGTGTATGACCTCTGGGAGCGCGCCTTCCACGAGATGGGGCAGGCCGAGTATCCCGACATCACGCGGGAGTACTACCACGTCGATGCGACCTGCATGTGGTTCGTGAAAAACCCGGAGTGGTTCGACGTGATCGTCACGGGCAACATGTTCGGCGACATCATCACGGACCTGGGCGCCATGATCCAGGGAGGCATGGGCATCGCAGCCGGCGGAAACCTCAATCCCGAAGGCGTGAGCATGTTCGAGCCCATCGGCGGCAGCGCCCCGAAGTACACGGGCAAGGGTGTCATCAATCCGCTGGCGGCGATCTGCGCCATGCAGATGATGCTGGCGGACCTCGGCGAAGAGAAAGCCGCCGATGCCGTCGAGAAAGCTGTCATGCACGTTACGGCCAACAAGCTGAAGTCGCTCCAGGCCGGACGCATGGGATACTCCACTTCCGAGGTCGGGGATCTCGTGGTAGAGAAGGTGGTTGGATAGTTTCGCCCCGGCCTCGCAACCCACGCTTCGCTTCGCCGGGGCGAAGCCTGCCCTCTCTCAGCACCTGCCAGGGATCTGACCGCCGCCGGGGTTGATCCGGGTACTCGCCCATTCCCCGCCCTTGTTGGGACGATCTCCCAACCCTGGAGCACGCAGACAGTTCCCTGCCCTATTCGGCTTGTATCTCTAGTACAGGATCTTCAGCGAAAACTGAATCTGTCTTGATGTGCCGGCGGTCCGGAAGACCTGGCCGAATCCGGGACCGGACACGATGTTCGCCGGCAATCCGAAATTCACCAGGTTGAAGATGTTGAAGAACTCGGCGCGGAACTGAAGCACCGCCCGCTCCGGGTTGCTCCCGAGGGCGATCGGCGTATTTTTGATGACCGAGAGATCGAAGTTGCGGAAACCCGGCCCGCGAAAGGTATTCCGGCCGATCGAGCCGAAACGTCCCTGGTTCGGTCCGGTACCTCCTGGAACCCCTATCGGGATGGAGAAAAAGCTCGCGTTATTCGTGCCGCGCCCGAAATAATCCTCTCTCACGGTCCGGCCGGTGGACAATTCCGGCGTGCCGACCTGGTCGGGCCTGTCGGCCCCGTTTGTACCCTGACCCGTCTGCTGGATCCCCGAATAGACCGTGAACGGTGATCCCGTGGTGAACGATCCCATTCCCAGAACCTGCCAGCCGTCCACGAAGCGCCGGCCGAGGCCTCGCAGCAGAGGAGTTCTCCTGAACGACAGCTCCTGGATCAGGCTGAACGACGACGCGTGCGTCACGTCGAACGTCGACGGCCCTTTTTCGGCCTTCAGATTGTGGAGATCCTGCGGTGTCGTCTGCAGCACGGCCCCGGATGCCCCCGAGAACAACCCGCCCAGCACGGCGCTGGTATCGTCCAGGGACCTGGAAAATGTATAGCTGCCCTGGAAACCAAGGCCCGCGCGCAGCGAGGTTTTCGCCACCGATACCTGCAGCGAGTGATAGGTCGAGTGCGAGCCGTTCGTTATGATGATGGCAGGACCGTATCCCCAGGTCACCTGCCCGGCGGAATCAAATTGCGTATAGCGCGCTCGTGTCCGGCATCTGCCCCGCCGTATGCGTTCGGGAACTCCATCCTTTCCAGCCTCACCCCGACCGTGGCGACATACGCGGCGGAGAGTGTCACGTCGCGCAGACTCCGTTCCACGCCCAGCGTATAGCTTCCGACGTAGCCGTTCACGAGGTTCTGAGCCATCCCCTGGGCCGCGATGGGGCGGACCTGCTTGTCGGGACTCAGCGCCGCGAGTTCTCGTTCAAAGCGCTGTACATCCATCTCGGTGTTCGCCGGCACATCAGTCGAACGACCCGATGCGAAGACGTTCCTGCCGTCGGGGGTGAAGACATCCGGCACCTGGATCGATTGCACCGACGTGCGGAAAGGGACCGGCGCTCCCGGGACAGCGGCCTCATACAGCGCCACGGTAAACGGCAGCCCGGCGGTGACGCAGTTGGTCTGCCACAGGTTGGGCAGTAGCGGCGTAATCGCGCCACCGGCGCGTACGACCGTCTGCTTGTCGACCTGCCAGTCGAACGACAATCGCGGGCTCCAGCCCTTCCAGTCCATTCCGTATGGCGGCTGTGGGTTGATCAAAAAACGCGTAGAGGCCAGCGTATCCCCGAAGAATATGCCGGACGTCATGTGCTTCGGCTCCGCGATGCGGGTGTTGACCTCATACCGCAGACCGTAGCTCAAGGCAAATCTGGGCACAACCGTCCAGGTATCGCTGAAAAAGGCGTTGTACGCCTGCCGGCGCACTCCGACATTGCCCATGCGGGATCCCTGGGGGAAGATCGAAGGCGCGGCGGTGGTCGCGAACGAAAATGGAGTCGCCGTAAGGAAGCCGCTGAGCGCATCGGGCAAAGCGTCGCCGGTGTGGATGTCGTGCGTCCCGCTGCGTGAACGAATTTCCACCGGCGAGTAGGCGGCGCCGCCCCCGAATGTGTACAACCCGCTCGGATTGATGCCGTATATGGTTACGTCGACATTGAATCGCCCCTCAAAGCCCGCCTGCCATTTGTGCCTGCCCTTGTCCCAGCTGAGATTCTGGCGCACCTGGATGAGATTCCCGTAGGCGCCCAGGACGGTGCCTGCCGTGAGATTGAAAGGCTCGTAAAGCCCGTCGCCGAATGAATACCCCGGTTCCGTGTGGTTTTGCGCCTGGAAATTGGGCGTGGAACGCACGAACCCAAGGTAGCTCTCCGAGGTGAAGAACGGCGAGGGAGTGTAAGTGGCGGAAAGTCCTCCCGCCCGCTGCCGGTCGAAGAAGCGCACGGCAAACGACGGGTCGATCGCCGCCTGGGAAGGGTTGGTCAGCGGCCCGTCGACATTGTTGAGATTGAAGCGCGCAAACAGCTGCAGCCGCGCCGATGAGCTGTGGTCCAACCTGACGGAGAACTGATCGCTGACGGTGCGCACCTTCGAGGAGATGGCATAGGTCCGCTCGCCAAACGGGCCCAGGGGATCGTTCGGCATTGGGTACCGGGCGAGCACCGGCAGGATCTTGTCGTTCACCGGCACTTGGAGAGCGTCTCCGGAATAGGCGGTCGTATCGACGCCGCGCCGTTCGTCGGCCGTTGGAACGGAGAGCATCTGGGTGGTGCCGAGCACCTGCCGGAATCCCTGGTACTGAAGGAAATAAAATGTCCGGCTGCGTCCGTCGTAGAGGCTCGGGATCAACACGGGACCGCCGTTGGTGAAACCGAATTCATTGCGGTTGAACGGCGGAATCCGCCCCGGCTGTGCGACGGAGCTGCGATCGAAAAAATTGCGCGCATCGAACGCCGCATTCCGCACGAATTCGAACAGGCTGCCGTGAACGTCGTTCGTGCCCGACTTGGTAATCACTTCGGTGAATCCGGCCGCGCCGTGCCCAATATCGGCGGTCAGGACGCCCGTGCTCGATTTGATCTCCTCGATGGCGTCCACGTTGAAGTTCGAAAAAGTGGCGCCGCCCATCTGCGGGTCGGTGGTGTCGGTCCCATCCATGGCGAAGACGGTGGCCGATCCCCGCTGACCGTTGACGGTGAACTGCTGCGTGAAATTGGCGGCGCCGTTGGTATCCGTCTGGGTCCCGGCGGCCAGGAGCAGAAGCTGGCTGAAATCCCTCTTGTTCAAGGGAAGGGCGGAGACCTGCTTGCTCGACAACTGTTCGCCGCCGCTGGCGTCCCCTGCGATCGCCTCGAGGGTAACCCCGCCGCTGCTCCCGATGCGCAGGTTGTCCGTCCTGCCGGTGCCGGCGTCAAATTTCAGGCCCGAGATCGAGGCGGCGGAACGTCCGTTCCATTCCACGGTAAGAGCATAGTTGCCCGGCTTCAGATCGCTGAACTCGAAGGTGCCGTCGCTGCCGCTCTTCGCGGACCTGCTGCCCTCCTGACCCTGCAACGTGATGGACGCGCCGACGACGCGCTGCCCCGCCGTGTCACGAATGATGCCGCGCCAACTGGTGCGATGCTCGCGACTCGATCCCGGCTCGGCCCCGATCAGGATGATCACTGCGATAAATGAGATGATCGCGGGAAGGCAAGGGAGAAAAAGACCGGCTTTGCTGCTTGGGAGAGCCCTGACACTCATATTACCGCCTGTGGTTCGGCTGATCAGTGAAATGGATCGCTTCATCCACTCAAACGGCCAAGCCTGCCAGAACTGATGATGAGATCTCGCTCGGGGCAGGAAGCACCACACGCATCCGCCATGGTGCCCATCGATTCGGGGCCGAATTATACAGGCTCGCCCACCGATAGCGGCACATGAAGGTCACCGAATCTTCGCTTCCTGCAGATGTTTGTGAATGTACTGCCTCGGTTGGAGCGGGAGACGGGGATCGAACCCGCGACGTCCAGCTTGGGAAGCTGGCATTCTACCGCTGAATTACTCCCGCTCGAGACTACGCCGGCCCATTAGGGCCGCGGACTGAAAAGGCGATCCCGGCCGCCCTTTGCGCATCGTGCCGTTTCACGGAAAGTCACTTTAGCCCGAGCGTCCCGTTTTTTCAAGCGGGTTGCTGAGATTGCTGTAAAGGATCCCTGGATCAGGGACAAGGTGTGTCCGCTGCTGCGCCGGATTTTCTTGCCATCCGTGCTATGCTGGTGGCGCCAGCGCGAAGGGGTCTCCAGTATAGCGATGTATCCATGATGCGCCGTCGCCGGTTTTCCGGCCGGGCGGGCAGATGCGACAAATATGGCCAAGTATATTTTCATCACGGGTGGTGTGGTTTCCAGTCTCGGCAAGGGTTTGACTGCGGCATCCCTGGGCCGGATCCTGCTGAGCCGCGGGCTGAACATACGCATGCTCAAGATCGACCCGTACCTGAACGTCGATCCGGGCACCATGAGTCCGTACCAGCACGGCGAGGTCTACGTCACCGAGGACGGGGCGGAGACCGACCTCGACCTCGGGCACTACGAGCGGTTCACGGGCCAGCCGACGTCAAGCAGAAGCAATTTCACCGCGGGCCGCGTCTACTGGGAGGTCCTGAAGAAGGAACGCCACGGAGACTACCTCGGCGGTACGGTCCAGATGATCCCGCACATCACGGATGAGATCAAAGCCCACATCCGCGCCCTGGACGCGAAGGGTGTCGACATTGTCGTCGGCGAGGTCGGCGGCACGGTGGGCGACATCGAGGGACTGACCTTCCTGGAGGCCATCCGCCAGATCGGGCTGGAGGAGGGGCGGGACAACGTGATGTACGTTCACCTGACCTACGTCCCCTTCATCAAGGCCGCCGGCGAGGTGAAGACCAAGCCCTCCCAGCAGAGCGTCGCCAAGTTGCGGGAAATCGGCATAACCCCGGACGCCCTGATCTGCCGGACCGAGGTCAAGCTCTCCGACGAGGTCAGGAAGAAGCTCTCGCTCTTCTGCAACGTCCCGTTAGACGCGGTTATCGAGGAGCGCGACGTCCAGCACACCATCTACGAACTCCCCCTGGTGCTCTCCGAACAGGGGTTGGACGAAATCATCATGGTGCATTTCCGCTTGGCCCGCCCGCCGGCCAAGCTGCAGCCGTGGCGCAACCTCGTCGAGACCATCGTGCATCCCAAGCACCGGGTGCGCATCGCCGTGGTCGGCAAGTACTCCGAGTTGCAGGACGCCTACAAGTCCATCTTCGAGGCGATCCATCACGGCGGGTACGCGCACGAGGCACAGGTCGAGATCGTGAAGATCGCGGCGGAGGACATCGAGGAAGGCAAGCACCTGAACGACCTCAAGAAGGTCTCGGGTATCCTCGTCCCCGGCGGCTTCGGCACCCGTGGGATCGAGGGGAAGATCTCGGCGGTGCGGTACGCGCGCGAAAAGAAGATCCCCTTTCTCGGCATCTGCCTCGGCCTGCAATGCGCGGTGATCGAATTCGCGCGCCACGCCTGCGGGTTGAAGGGGGCGCACACGACCGAGATAGACCCGGCCACGCCGCATCCGGTGGTCTGCCTCATGGAAGAGCAGGAGAAGGTCACCAACCTGGGGGGAACCATGCGGCTGGGGACGTGGCCGTGCCTTCTCAAGACAGGCTCGCGGGCGGCCCAGGCGTACGGCGCGGGGAAGATCAGCGAGCGGCACCGCCATCGCTACGAGGTGAACAACGAATATCGCGCCGCGCTGACCGGCCGCGGCATGGTGCTCTCCGGGTTGTCGCCGGACGGCAAGCTCGTGGAGATGGTCGAACTGGAGCATCACCCCTGGTTTGTCGCTACCCAGGCGCACCCGGAGTTCAAGTCCCAGCCGCTGGTCCCCCATCCCCTGTTCAAGGCGTTCGTGGGTGCCGCGCTCGAGCGCGCCAGGGGACGTCGAAAATAGACACGGGGCCGGCTTCCCTACCGCAGAGCAGCGGGCCGTCGCTAAGTACACAGTCTCATAAGTACGCTGACATATTCTTCAGGACGCAGAACAACACGGGCGATGAAAGACAAAAGCCAAAACAGAACGCAGATTCCGCGGATCCAACCGATTCACGCGGATCGGACGCGGCCTGCCACCAGGTCGATCCGTGGGGATCCGCGCGCATCCGCGTCCTGAAAAATACGTTGGCGTACTTGTGAACATCGGTAATAAGAGCCTGCGGGCCGCAGCCCGGAGGGGCGCGGCGGCGGGCGGGCATCTGCGGCGTTAGCGCTCCTCGACGACATCCCCACATCGCCTGCGTCGCGGCGCCTTGCATCTGCCCGCCCGGCGCTCGCGCCAAAGTGGGCCTGTTATTATTCTGTGACAGACCCTAAAACATCTGGGTCCGCCAGAGGTCGTGGATGTGGACCACGCCCACGATCTCTTGCCCGGGGCTCACGACCACCAGGCTCGTGATCTTCAACCGCTCCATTTTCGACAGGGCAGCCGTGGCGAGTTCTTCCGCGGCAATCGTTTTCGGGTCGCGCGTCATGCACTCCTCCGCTACCAGGCGCAAGGGGTCGGGGGATTTCTGCAGCAGCCGCCGCAGGTCGCCGTCGGAGATCACACCCGCGAGGCAACCCGTTTCGTCCGCGACGGTCGTCATGCCCAGTTTCTTGCGCGACATCTCGTAGATCACCTCGCTCATGGAGGTGGCCAGCGACACCCGGGGCACGGACTCGCCACGATGCATCAGTTCGGCAACCCGCAGCAGCCTGCGGCCGATCGCACCGGCCGGGTGAACCTTCGCGAAATCCTCCAGACCGAATCCCTTTCGTTGCATCAACGCCATGGCAAGCGCGTCGCCCATGGCCAGCGCCGCCGCCGTGCTCGTTGTCGGCGCCAGGTCGAAGGGGCAGGCCTCTTCCGCTACGCCGACGTCCAGGTGAGCCTCCGCGTGACGCGCGAGGGTGGACTGCGGGTCGCCGGTCATGGCGACCAGGGGCACGCCGAGCCGCTTCACGAATTCGAGGATCCGCAGTATCTCGTCGGTTTCGCCGCTCTTGGACAGGGCAAGGACAACATCTTCCGAACCCAGCAGGCCGACGTCGCCGTGCAGCGCCTCCGCGGCGTGCAGGAATATCGCCGGCGAGCCGGTGCTCGAGAGCGTGGCGGCGATCTTCTTGCAGATGATCCCGGACTTGCCCATGCCAGTGACGGCGATCTTGCCCCGGCACGCGGCAAGAATTTCGAGGGCCACGAGGAACGAATCCCCTATGCGCGGCGTAAGGGACGCAATCGCCTCGGCCTCCGCATGCAGGACCCGCAATGCGGTTTGCAGGGCAAGTGCCCGCGCCGCGCTCAAGACGGCCTCCGGAGCGCCGAGCGGATGCGCAGGATGTCCTGCACCAGCCCGGGGAAGATCGCCAGCCGTAGGGCGTTTGGGCCGTCGGAGAGGGCATTCTCCGGACGGTCGTGGACTTCGAAAAAGAAGGCGTTCACCCCGGCACCCGCACCCGCGCGCGCGAGGTAGGGGATGAACTCCGACTGCCCCCCCGACCGGTCTCCTGCCCCCCCGGGCATCTGCACGCTGTGGGTGACGTCGAAAACGACCGGGCAGCCGAAGGAACGCATGAGGATGAGCGAGCGGAAATCGACGACCAGGTTGTTGTAGCCGAAGAACGTGCCGCGCTCGGTGACCATCACGTTCCGGTTGCCTGTCCCTACCGCCTTATCGAGCACCTTGCGCATGTCGCCGGGAGAGAGAAACTGACCCTTCTTGATGTTGACCGCCCGTCCGCTGCGCGCGGCGGCACGGATCAGGTCCGTCTGCCGGCAGAGGAACGCGGGGATCTGCAGGACGTCGAGCACCTCGGCGGCGGCGGCGACCTGCGCGGTCTCGTGCACGTCGCTCAGGACTGGAAGGCCCGTGACGGCGCGCGCTTTCCCGAGAATCCGCAGACCCTCCCGCAGGCCGGGGCCACGGAACGAGGAGGAAGAGGTGCGGTTGGCCTTGTCGTACGAAGCCTTGAAGATCAGGTCGATGCGCAGCCGGTCCGCCACCGCCGCCAGGCGGTCGGCGAGCTTCAGGCAGTGCCTTTCGCTCTCGATCACGCACGGGCCCGCGATGAAGAAGGGACGCGACGTGCCTAATTTCAATTGTCCGACGTTCATGGCGGCGACCGGGGGCAGGTTACCAATCCCGGAGCCCCGCGGCAAGCCGCAAAACGAGGGCCGGCGCCGGCGGGAACCGGTGCGCCGCGTCGGGTTCCTGGCGTCAGGCCTTCCCGGAGAAGAGCGCCTCGACTTCGGCGAGGTCTTCGGGTGTATCCACGCTTATCGAGTCCTCCAACACCCGCACGACGTGCACGGCGTGCCCGTGCTCGAGAATGCGCAGCTGCTCGAGCGATTCCGAACGCTCGAGGGGCCCGGGCTCCATCCGGACGTAGCGCAGCAGGAACTCCCGGCGGTAAAGGTAAATCCCGACATGCTTCAGATACGGGCCGCCCAGCGTTTCGCGGCCTGCCCCGCCCCCCCAATCCAACGGGGCGTTCCGGTCGTACGGAACGGGCCAGCGGGAGAAGTAGAGCGCCCTGCCCTCGCGGTCGCAGACCACCTTGACGATGTTGGGATTCAAGACGTCCGTGGCGCGCAGGAGCGGGATGGCGGCCGTGACCACGGTCAGGTCGGGACGGGCGCGCCCGAAAGCGACGAGCGCAGCCACGGTGGAGGCCGGGAGCAGCGGCTCGTCTCCCTGCAGGTTGAGGATGAGTTCCTCGGTCAGCTCTTCGGCGACCTCGGCGACACGGTCCGAGCCGGTGCGGTGCGACGGCGAGGTCATCCAGGCCTCGCCGCCGCTCTGTTCGACCGTGCGGGCGATTTCCTCGGTGTCGGTGGCGACCACGATCCGGTCGATGCCGGGGCACGACCTCGCCCGCTCGAGAACGCGTACAATCATCGGGACCCCGGCTATCCTGCGGAGGGGCTTCCCCGGCAACCGTGTCGATTGCATGCGCGCAGGAATGACGGCCGCGACTCGCATGGGGCCTTGTACCGCTAGAAATTGATCAGCTCAATTTCCCGCGTGTCCTTGACATACTGGTTGTCGGGCTGCGGATAGCGGTACTCCTTGCCCTCGAAATTCCGCAGCACGACTTCTTTGTCGTCAAACCGGGTCGACGTACTCGGGCATGAGCGGGATCTTCCCCCCTCCACCCGGCGCATCGATGACAAACTGCGGCACCGCGAACCCGGTGGTGTGGCCGCGCAGCGCCTGCATGATCTGCAGGCCCAGCTCGACGCGGGCCCGGAAGTGGTTGGTGCCGCGCGTCAGGTCCGCCTGGTAGAGATAGTACGGGCGTACCCGCATCATCAGGAGCTTGTGCATCAACTCCTTGATGATCTCCGGGTCGTCGTTGACGCCCTTCATCAGCACGGTCTGGCACCCGACCGGGATGCCCGCGTTCGCGAGCCTCTCGCACGCCTCCCTGGCCTGCGGCGTGACCTCGCGCGGGTGGTTGAAGTGCGTATTGAGGAAAGACCGGGTGGTACTTCTTGAGCATGTTGCAGAGGTTGTCGGTGATCCGGCTCGGCAGCACGCAAGGGAACCTGGTGCCGATGCGGATGATCTGAACGTGCGGGATCGCCCTCAGGCTGGAGACGACGTGCTCCAGCTTCTGGTCGCTGACCATCAGCGGATCCCCACCCGACAGGAGCACGTCGCGGATCTCCGGGTGAGACCGGATGTAGTCGAGTCCCATCGCGATCGTCTTGTCGGTCACGTCGCTGGCGCGGCCGACCATGCGCTTGCGGGTGCAGAACCGGCAATACATCGGGCAGCGGTCGGTGATGAGCAGCAGAACGCGGTCGGGATAGCGGTGCGTAAGGCGCGGGACGGGGCTGTCCTCGTCCTCGTTGAGGGGATCCTCGAGCGCTTCCTCATCCTGCAGCTCGTTGATCGAGGGGACAGACTGTTTCCAGATCGGGTCCCCCTTGGCCTGGATGAGGTTGTAGTAGTAGCGCGGGATCCGCATCGGATACACCTTGCGCACCTCGTCTATGTCGTCGACGTCGGCGTCGAAATCCTGGTCGACGGTCTCGCCCTTGGTGACGCTGTTTCTCAGATCGAGCATCCATTGTTCCATGTTCAAAGTAGCTCCTTAACCGGGAAAGTCTTTTGACAAAGATCAGCTTATCGTCGCCGGCGGCGTAGAAGTCCCGTATCCGCGAGGCTTCCTCATACCCCAGTCGACGATAGAACCCGACGGTGTTGCCGTATGATTCCTTGGATGAAGTCTCGATCACCAGGAGTCGTCCCCCTTCGCCGTGCACGCGTGCCTCGACGTGGGCGACGAGCGAGCGGCCGAAGCCGAGCCCCTGGACGGCCGGGTGCGTCGCGATCCAGTACAGATCGTAGGTGCCGTGCGTCAGCGGCGTCGGCCCCCAGCACGTGTATCCGCGGACCTGTCCGGCACGGTCCACCGCCACGTCCGCCCTGTAATCCTGCTGAGCGCTGTCCCTGAGATAAATATCGACGAGTTCGAGAGCGCAGGCGATCTCGGCCCTGCTGAAGTTGCCGACCTGCTCGACGATCGTCGGCCACGGCGCCCCGGTCCCGGGGCACCATCAGGCCGGATGCGTATGGGTGGGTCCGTTTCAGAATGCATACACGGCGGCGGCCACCTTCGTGCCGCGCTCCAGTGCGAACTGGGTGATGCGCACGACCATTTCGGCGTAGCTGTAACCGGCGGCGCGCGCCGCCCGAGCAAAGCCGGCCTTCGGCGAGATGTCGGGATTCGGGATTCACCTCGAGAACATAGATGTTGCCTCGCGCGTCGGAGCGCATGTCGACGCGGCCGTAGTCGCGGCAGCCGACGCACTGGTAGCTGCGCAGCGCGATGTCCTTGATCCGGGTCTCGAGCCGCTTCGACAGATCGGCCGGACAGATCGGCACCGTCCCGATGTACACCGGGCTGTCCTCGTCCCACTTGGCGCGGTAGCTGACGATGCGCGGCTCGCCCTCGGGCAGGGTCGAGAAGTCGATCTCGGAAATGGCGAGCACCTCCGGTTCCCGGTCCCCCATGATCGAGACGTTGAACTCCCGCCCGTCGAGATACTCTTCGACCAGGGCGTCCTGCTTGTAGACGTCGTGGATGTAGGCCACCTGCCGCTCGAGGTGCGCCAGGTCGTAGCAGACCGACCCGGCGTTGATCCCCAGACTCGCGTCTTCGTGCACGGGTTTGACAATGACGGGGAGCCGCAGCCCGGCTGCGCACCTTCTGACCTGGGGAGTGCAGGTACCCCTTGGCCGCCGGAAGGCTTGCCGCGCGCAGGATCTGCTTGACGTAGAATTTGTTGAGCGCCAGGCCGAGCGCAAACGGTCCCGATCCGGTGTACGGAATTCCGATGAGCTCGAGCAGGCCCGCGACCGACATCTCCAGCTCGGAACGCCCGTTGATCTCCTCGCAGAGGTTGAAGATGAACTTCGGCGCGATGCGGATGATGGTCTGGACGAGCTCCTTCGAGAAGTGGTCGACCGAAAGCACATAGGGGCTGAAGCCCGACTCGCGCAGGCTCTCTTCAATGGCACCGACCTCTTCGCGCAGGATGGTCGACGGGTACACCTTTTCCTGGCACCCTTCCACCTCGGAGATGTTGGCGGCGTTGTAGAGAACCAGGCAGTCGTGTCGTCCCATCACCCCATCCCGTAACGCTTGCAGCCGATGTCCAGAACCGTGTTGATCAGTTGTCCGTAGCTCATCCCCGCAGCGCGGGCCGCCTTCGGGAAACAGGAGTTCTGCTCCGGTCGCGGGAGTATTCCGGGCAGAGGATTCAGTTCGATAATATGCGGACGGTTCAGAGCATCCAGCCGCACGTCGATGCGGCACCAGTCGCGGCACCTCAGGACCCGGTAGGCTTCGAGGCAGATCCGTTCGATCTCTGCCTGCAGTTCGGGGTTCAACTCCGCCGGACATGAGAAGATTTCCAGCGGGTTGTCCGTCTGGTCCCAGATCCACTTGGCCTCGTAGGAATAAATGGGGTTCACTCCACCCGGCAGGGAATCAAATTTGATCTCCACGATCGGGAGCGCACGTGTTTCGCTGCCGTTGCCGATGATTGCGATCGTGAACTCACGCCCCGGCAGATACTCCTCGACGAGTGCCGGTTGCCGGTAGGTGTCCAGCAGCCAGGAAACGCGGTCGCGCATTTCCTGTCGCGTCCTGGCAAAGGAATTGTCCCGGATCCCTATGCTGGAGCCCTCGTGCAGGGGCTTGACCATGAGCGGGTAGTGCAGGCTGTTGAAAGAGAAGTTCTTTTCCGCGATCACCCGGAAACGGGCTGTCGGCAGTCCGTGGTAAGCCAGGACTTCCTTGGCGCGCGCCTTGTCCAGGCAGAGGTTCAGCGTCAGAGGATCGCTGGCCGTGTATGGTATGTCCAGGAATTCGAGGATGGAGGGGATATGCCCTTCACGGCAGGGACCGTGGCTCCCTTCCGCGATGTTGAACACGATCGCCGGACGCGAGATCCGGAGCGCTTCGTAGGGGTTGTCCGCCGCATCGATGCGGATGACCTCGTGCCGTTCGCCGAGCGCCACCGCCACCGCATCGATCGTTTCGGCGTCGTCCCACTCGGCCTGTACGTCGCAGATGCTACTGGGGGGCTCCTGTGCAGCTTCTTCCGTTTCCCCCCTTTTCAAGTTGTACGTCAGTCCGACTCTCATCCCACCCTCGCTTTTCGCTCAGTTGATATAAGGGAATCGCAATTGCTTGTCAAGATTTATTTCAACCTTCTGACACAACATGCAGGGGGCATGGCCTCCCATGGGTACCAAATCTTGTATGGGCAGCTGTCCAAGCAACAAGCATTCCATAATTAGAATATTCTGATTAGTGGCAGTCGGATTCCCCTTTACCCTCGAGATTTTGCCTCCTCCCGGATCCCTCTATCGGTTATAATGACGCCCTGTTCAGGCCACTACATTGAATATTGGAACTTTGATCTCCGGATCCCGGCCCGACACTGCCCGCGCCCGCGCCGCCCTCGGCTTGCTCTGGGGAGGGATTCTCGCCGTCGCCGTGGCTGCCCCCTGGCTCAAGGCCGCCGGTCACGGAACCGCGGCTGCGGCCCTGTATCTGCTCACCGCGCCGGTCTGTCATCAGAATCCGGACAGGTCTTTCTCCTGTTGTGGTTACGGCTGGGCCCTCTGTCATCGCTGCTCGGGCATCTACCTCGGCCTCTGCCTCGGGGCCCTGCTCTCCCCCCGGCTTTCGGGCGTCTGGTACGAGACCCAGTGGCGCAGGGCGTGGGTGCTCCTGGGACTTATTCCACTGCTGCTGGATGCGTTGCTTCCATTCGTCAACATCTGGGTAAATACACCGGCCAGCCGCGTCCTTTCCGGGCTGGCCTTCGGTCTGGCGACCGGCACGCTGCTGGTCCCTGCGCTGGCTGAATTGCTGGCAGGGTCTCGCGCTGGTTTGCGCGCGGCTGCCGCTCCGGATCCTCGAGGAGGCTTCTGATGAATCAGGAAGGCATGTTCAAGCCCGCTTTGATAGGCGGGGTTTTGCTGGGCGTCCTCTCCGCGTTACCGGTTGTCAGTGCCCTCAACTGCCTGTGTTGCGCGTGGGTTATCGCCGGCGGCGTGCTGGCGGCGAACCTCTACGTGAAGTCGGCCCCCCTGCCCGTGACGCTCGGGACGGGCGCCCTGATCGGTCTGATTGCCGGTGCGGTCGGGGCCGTGGTTGACACCATCTTTTCCATACCCATGCACCTCCTCCTCACAGGCATGGGATTCGGCGTCGGCCAACTGCGCGAAGCCATCCAGCAGGTCCCCATGGCCCCCGAAGCCCGCGATACCCTGCTCAAGGTGTTGGGCGGCGGCGGGGTCGGGATCTTCTTCGTGCTTCTTTCCGGGGTCTTCAAGCTGTTCATCTACAGTATCATGGCGATGATCGGCGGCACGCTCGGGGTGGCGCTATTCGAGAAACGCAAAATCGGCATGCAGCCGCCGGCAGTGATCCCTCCGGCCTACCAGCCGCCGCCGCGAGCGACCTTGCCCCGCCGCCTCCGCCGCCTCCGCCGGCCGATCTTACTTGAGCCGCCGCCGCAGACAGGTTTGCCCCGGCCGGGGAACGTATGCAGGGCAGGCAGCATGTAACAGGTAGTGGACTTCCGCCTTCCTTTGGGGACGGCACAGCATGTGTCGCCCCCTCGGCCTCCTCCCACTTCGGGGCTTCCAGCTTCCGTCTCTAGAAAACGGAATTCAGCCCGGGGAGTGGCCGCACGAGATCCTCGGTTTCTATCTGAATGGTGGTGTGTTCGATGTGATACTTGTCTCTCATGAGGCTGCTCAGCGTCGAGAGCACGGCCCCGGCATCGTTGCCGCGCCGCAGCACGACGTGGCAGCTCATGGCAGGCATGTGGGAGGTGATCGACCAGACGTGAAGGTCGTGCACGGAGACGACTCCCTGGACGGAACCGAGATCGGCCAGGATGCTGGGGATGTTCAGGTGGCGGGGGGTCCCTTCCAGCAGCACGTCGACGCTCTCGTGGACGAGGTTCCACGAGCTGTAAAGTACCAGCAGCGCGACGATGACCGAAATCAGCGGGTCCGCCAGGTACCACTGCCAGAAAACCATGATGACGCCCGCGAGAATGGCCCCGACCGAGCCGAGGGTGTCCCCCACGACGTGCAGAAACGCCCCCCGGATATTCAGGCTCTCGCGCTGCGACCTGTGCAGCAGTGCCGCGGTGGCGAGGTTGGCGCCCAGCCCGAGGGCGGCCACCGTCAGCATCTGGCCGCCCTTGACGACAGGCGGGTCCATGAACCGCTCGTAGGCCTCGTAGAAAATGTAGACCGCGATGAGGACGAGCAGGACGCCGTTGGCGAGGGCGGCCAGGATCTCGGCGCGCACGTAGCCGAAAGTCATCTCGTGGGTCGCGGGCCGCGCCGAAATCTTCAGGGCCAGCAGGCTCATGGCGAGCGCCGCGACGTCGGTCAGCATGTGTGCGGCGTCGGCGATCAGGGCGAGGCTGTTGGTGTAAAAGCCGGCGACCAGTTCCACCAGGAACCAGCTGCACGTTATTGCCAGCGAGAGCGCAAGCGCCTGCCTGCCGCTGCGCGGATGGGAATCAGCTTGATCCGTCATTGGGACGACTTTGGTGCACAGGGTCACGGCCCGTTGCGGCTGTCCGTGGCCCGAGGGTGACTTGCCTGGATACGGGGGAGGGCCGTTGGCTCCTCCCCCGCGCTTGAAGAGAGCTTAGCCGCCGGCCTGCTTGGCTGCCAGATCGCCGATGACCGGGATCATGAACCTCTCGCCGTTGTAGGCCTTGAACATGAGGAAGAGCCACAACCCAAGGACGGCCAGCCACACGAGCATCCCGATCAGGCCGAACAACGTCATGAGAAAGCCAAAGGGAATCAGCCAGAACAGGTTGGTCCACACGATCCAGAACACGGTCATGGCGACGCTGAAGAAAATCGACTGGAAGGCGTGAAACCGCACGAAGCGGTCGTTCTTGTAGGGCTCCAGCACGAGGAAGATGATGCCGGTGATAAACCCGAGGACGTAGCACAGCAGTCCCGCGACGTTCGGGGACATCGCCGTTCCCGCAGGCGCGTTCGGCACCGGGGGGGGCGCGCCCTGGGGCGCCGCGGCCACCGGCGCGCCGCATTTGCTGCAAAAAACCGTTCCCTCGTTCACCTGGGCTCCACATTTCCCACAAAATGCCATTTTGGCTCTCCTGCGAAAAGAAGACGTGAGCGGTTCACCCGACGTACCGCAATGTAATGCAATGGCTTGCTCTTGCAGAAACAAGGTGCATGGCGCGTACTGAGATCCAATAGCACAAAGCGCGTGCGACATACAATGCATTTCGTACATCGGCGGCACGCGCCCGCGCGGCGCTACAACAAAGAGAGCGGATCGACGTCGACGTGCACGTCCTTGACGGCGACCCTGTGCGCGGCCAGCGCCTCGAAGGCTTCGCCGAGGATCGGGATGTGGCCGGAGGCGCCGGGGGACTTGAGCAGCACCTGGACGCGGTGTTTGCCGCGCAGTTTCTCGAGCGGCGCAGGTGCGGGGCCCAGCACCTGCAAGGGCTCGCCCGGCCGGCCCGCGCAGGCGTCTTTCAGAGCCCTGGCCACGCGCTCCGCCAGGTCGAACGCCTTCATATAGCTTTCATTGGCGACCAGGAACTGCACGAGAGACCGGAACGGCGGGTATCCCATGAGCCTGCGGAAGTCCAGCTCGTGGCGGAAGTAACCGGCATAGTCCTGCTGCCGCGCGTACTTCAGCGCATAGTGGTCGGGGTACTGCGCCTGGATCACCACCCTGCCGGGGACGGCTCCGCGGCCGGCCCTGCCGGCCACCTGGGTCAGGAGCTGGAACGTGCGTTCGGCGGAGCGGAAATCCGGGAAGGCGAGGCTGGCGTCGGCGGCGAGGACACCCACGAGGGTCACGTTGGGGAAGTCGTGCCCTTTGGCGACCATCTGGGTTCCCACCAGAACATCGAGGCCGCCCGAGGCGAAATCGAGCAACGTCTTGCGCAGTGCGCCGCGGCGCCGGGTGGTGTCGCGGTCCAGGCGGGCGACGCGGGCGGAGGGCATCAGGGTCCTGACGACCTGTTCGAGCTGTTCGGTGCCGACGCCGGCGAAATATATGTAGGGTCCGCCGCAGCTTCCGCACGCGGCGGGCACCGTCGTTTCACCGCCGCAGTAATGGCACACCAGGTTCCCCTCAGCCTGGTGATAGGTCATGGAGATGCTGCAGTCCGGGCAGGTGTAGACGTGACCGCAGCTGCGGCAGAACAGCGTTCGCGAATACCCGCGCCGGTTGAGCAGGAGGATCGACTGCTCCCCGCGCGCGAGCCGCTCGCGCAGTTCCGCCTGGAGTGCCCGCGACAGGACGTGCCGCTTGCCGACCTCCTGGAACTCCCTCCCCATGTCGACCACCTGCACGTCGGCGAGCGGGCGCGCCTCGACGCGCTCGGGCAGTCCCAGGAGCCGCATCGCCCCGGTGGAAGCCTCGTGGAAGGTCTCGACCGACGGGGTCGCCGAGCCCATCAGGAGCAGCCCGCCCGATTGCCCCATCCTCTGCCAGGCCACCTCCCGGGCGTGGTAGCAGGGGGATTCGTCCTGTTTGTACGAGGCGTCCTGCTCTTCGTCGATGACGATGAGCCGGATCGCATCCAGCGGCGCAAACACCGCCGAACGGGTCCCTACCACCACCCCGGCTCCCCCGCTGCGAATCCTGTTCCACTGGTCGAACCTCTCGCCGGGGGACATCCCGCTGTGCAGGAGGGCGACCTGAGCGGGGAAATGGGAGACGGCGATGCGGCTCAGCATGGGGGTGAGGCCGATCTCGGGGACGAGCAGCAGCGCTCTTCCGCCGGACCGCAGCACGTCGGCGATGAGACGCAGGTAGATTTCGGTCTTGCCGCTTCCGGTGACCCCGTGCAGGAGGCAGCGCTGCGGCCGGCCCGTGGCGACCATTTCCCTCAGTTCCGCCAGCGCCCGCTCCTGGGCCTCGGTCAGGATGACCAGCTTGCGCTCCGGGACCGTGCTCAGGTCCAGCGGCAGGCGGGACAACGGCGCCGGGTAGATTCTTGCCAGCCCCCTGGATTCCAGCGCTCTGGCGACGCTCGCGCTGCAGCGCGAGGCCTCGAGGGCCTCCTTCAGGAGCAAGGGAGGATTGCGGCCGAGCAGAAACTCGTGCAGCCTCCGCTGCGCGGACGGAAGGCGGGGCGGGGACACCGCGGTCGCGGGGAGCGCGGCGATCGCAAGTTGTTCCTTGGTGTCGACACGGGGGCGGGCGACCTCGACCTCCACGTCGACGAGCGAGGCACGGGCCAGCGCGTCGATGCAGCGCGCCGCGTCGGCCACCTCGCTGCGGGCGGCCACCTCCGCCTCCGTGAGACTGCCGGCAGCTGCCAGCGTCTCCAGCACCTCGATTTCCGCCGGGCGCAGGCCCGGGGGGCGAAGCCCGCCCGCGAGGAGTTGCGCGATGCGGGGGCGGATCCGGACGCGGCGCACCCCGGACACCTGGGTTCCCGCGGGGAAGAGCGCCTTGAGCACTTCGCCGGGAGGGCTGAAGTACCGCTCCGCGATCCACAGGGCCGTCTCGACGAGCGACGGGGGAATGACGGGGGCGGCGTCGAGCAGCTCCCGGATGGGTCTCAGTCGGAATTCCCCTCCGGGCGGCTGGTCCGACAGCCCAATGATGAAACCCGTCAGAAGCTTGCGCCCGAAGGGGACGAGCACCCGCATGCCGACCGCGGCGCGGCCCCGCAGCGGTTCGGGAACCGCGTACGCGAACGACTTGCGGATCGCCACCGCGACGGCAACATCGGCAAAGGCGGGCATAGGCAGCATGCAGCCGGGATTGGAGGCGTCAGGGTCAACGGGGCGCACGGAGGTAGTCGCGGACCATCCGCATATCCTCCCACACCTTCCGCTTCTCATTGGGATTACGCAGCAAGTACGCCGGGTGGAAGGTCGGCATGAGCTTCACGCCGCGGTAGTCATAGAATCTCCCGCGCAGACTGGAGATCGGAGCCTTCGTGCGCAGCAGCGTCTGGACGCCGTAGAGCCCGAGCGCGCAGATCACCTTGGGCTTCACGGCGGCGACCTGCCGGAACAGGAACGGCTCGCACGCCGCGACCTCGTCCTTTTCGGGGTTCCGGTTCTCGGGCGGCCGGCATTTCAGGATGTTGCAGATGTAGACATCCTCCCGACGCATGTCGATCGCTTCGAGGATGCGGGTGAGCAGTTGTCCCGCGCGGCCGACGAAGGGGAGGCCCTGCTCGTCTTCGTCCGCGCCCGGGGCTTCCCCGACCAACATCAGCTCGGCCGCGGGATTCCCCGAGCCGAAAACGATGTGCTTCCTCCCGCCGGCGAGCTTGCAGCGCCGGCAGTCGCCCAGGTCGCCGCGTATCCCCTCCAGGGACTCCTGCGGGCCTTCGGGCTCGGCAAACATCGTCGGGGGAGGCACCGCCGGAGCGCGGCGGGCTTCCGGCGCGGCGGGGGCCGCAGGCGCGGGACGGCGCGGCTCCGCGCCGCGGGGCTGCACCGCCGGCCTCGGGGCGCGGCGCGCCACCCATTTGCCGCCGATGTCCTGGTAGAAGCGGAGGTGGTTGATGATCTCCTCGCCCAGCCGCCGTCTGTCGTTCACGTCCCCACCCCCAGGTCGTCCAACACGGAATCGTTGTCGCGCCACTTGCGGACCGTCTGAACCCGCAGGGCGAGGAATATCCTGCAACCGAGGAGTTCTTCGATGTCGCGGCGGGCCGCCATCCCGATCTCCTTGATCTGGGAGCCTGCCGCGCCGAGGATGATCCCCTGCTGCGACCTCTTCTCCACCAGGATGTCGGCCTCGACCACCACGAGCTTCTTCGACTCGCGTTGGCTCTCGTCGAACTTCCGGATCAGCACCGCCGTCGCATACGGGAGTTCCTCGCGCGTGCGCGCCAGGATCTTCTCGCGGATGAATTCGGACGTCAGGAAGCGCTCGGTGCGGTCCGTGACCTGCTCGGGATCGAAAAGCGGGTCACCCTCCGGCAGGTAATCAAAAATCTTGTCTACCAGCAGCCCCAGGTTCTCACCCGTGCGCGCCGACAGGGGGATGAGCTCGAGGAATGCGTATTCCGCGCCGTAGCGTTGCAGGATCGGAAGCAGCTTCGGCTTCGCGACGCGGTCTATTTTGTTGATCGCCAACAGGGCGCGGGCGCCGGAGGCCTTCACCGTCTCCAGAACGAAACTCTCGCCCGCCCCGAAGGCGATCGAGCCGTCGACCAGGAGAATGACCATGTCCATTTCGCGCAGCGCGTCCGTCGCGGTGCGCTGCATGCGCTGGTTCATCCGGTAGCCCGGCTTGTGGATCCCCGGCGTGTCCGCGAACGCGATCTGCCCGCGTTCCTCGGTCAGGATCCCCAGGATGCGGTGCCGCGTCGTCTGGGGTTTGTTCGACACAATCGAGACTTTCTGACGCACCAGCGCATTGAGGAGGGTCGATTTCCCCGAGTTGGGCCGTCCGACGATCGCTGCGGTCCCAGATTTCATCACCCCGCCCATCTCAGTTCCGCGCGGGCGCGCGCAGGCGCGCACCGTGCAGCGAGAGTGCCATCTGCAGGATGCGCTCGGCGATTGCGGACTTGCTCTGGTCCGTGAGGGTGAGGACGCCGCCGGTCTCGTCCAGGATGTGGACCGTGGAGGAATCGGCACCGAAAACACCCTGGGACACGTCGTTGGCGACCACCAGGTCGAGGTTCTTGCGCGCCATTTTTTCCCGGGCGTGGTCGGCCGCGTCGCGCGTCTCGGCGGCGAACCCGACCAGCACCTGCCCCTTCTTGGCCGCGCCGAGCAACTCCAGGATGTCGTCGTTCGCAACGAGCGGGAGCGAGATCTCGCGCGGGCCCTTCTTGATCTTGTCCGCCGCATAGTCGCGCGGCCGGTAGTCGGACACGGCCGCGGCCTTCACCACGATATCCGCACCCGGGTAGTGTTGCAGCACGGCCTCCTTCATCTCGGCAGCCGTGCGGACCGCGACCAGACGCACGCCGGCCGGGGGGCGCAGCGCGGTCGGGCCCGAGACGAGGACGACCTCCGCCCCTTGCGCGACGGCCGCCTCGGCGACCGCATACCCCATTTTCCCCGAGCTGCGGTTGGACAGAAAGCGGACCGGGTCCAGGTCCTCGACGGTCGGCCCCGCCGTCACCAGGACGGTCAAGCCGGCGAGCGCCCGCCGCCGCGCCGCGACCTGGAGGATTCGGGCAACGATGTCCTCGACCTCCGCCAGCCTCCCTTCCCCTTCCATGCCGCAGGCCAGCCTCCCCGATTCCGGGTTGACGAAGCAGTGACCGCGCTCGCGCAGCATCTCGATGTTGCGCCTCACCGCCGGGTGGTTCCACATTTCCACGTTCATGGCCGGGGCGAGCACCACCGGGGCGGGGCACGACAGGTAAAGCGTCGAGAGGAAATCGTCGGCAACGCCGTGTGCGAACTTGCCCAGCACGTTCGCGGTGGCGGGGACGACAGCCAGAACGTCTGCGGATTGGGCAAGGCTGATGTGGCGGATCTCCAGGTTCAGCCCGCGCGAGAACATGCCGGTGACGACCGGATTGCCCGAGAGCGATTCAAACGTCAACGGGCCGACAAACCGGGATGCGGAACGCGTCAGGACGACATGCACGGAGGCTCCCGCCTTCTGCAACCCACGCATGACTTCGACCGCCTTATAGGCCGCGATGCAGCCGGTCACTCCCAGCGCGATTCTCAAGGGCCACCCGCAGTGTCAGGGCTGTTCCAGTTTCACGATTTCAAACGCCACCAATCCCTGCTCGACTTCCATCATGGCGATGTGGGCGGGCTTGTTCGACTTGCTCTTGACCTTCGGCTTCGCGTTGTTCTGCAGCTGCTTGGCCCGTTCGGCCGCGATGATGATGAAGCGGTACTTGGAGCCGATGTTGTCAGGGATGGTCTGCATCCAGTCCTCCAAAAGTGGCGATGATGATCCGGGCGGCGGCCGCGCGCGCGCTCAGGCGGCAGCGGGAGCCCAGAATGATGGCCTTGAGCTCGTCGATGGACCGGTTGAGCTCCTGGTTAACGATCAGAAAGTCGTAGTCCCGGTACGACCTGATCTCGCTGCACGCGATGCGCAGTCTCTGTTCGATGACGTAGTCCTTGTCCAGCTTGCGCGCCTCGAGACGCTCGCGCAGCACCGGGTAGGAGGGGGGGAGGATGAAAATGCTCACCGCCTCCGGCCGCTTCTCCCGAATGCTGCGGGCCCCCTGGACATCGATGTCCAGCAGCACGTCGTCGCCGCGGGCGAGGATCTCGTCTATGCAACTCCTGGAGGTCCCGTACAGGTTGCCGTAAACCTCCGCCCACTCGAGCAATTCTCCGCCGGCGATGAGCCCGTCGAACTCGGACCGGCTGACGAACCGGTATTCCACCCCGTCCCGCTCCTGTCCGCGTGGCGCGCGCGTGGTGTAGGAGATCGAAAACTTCAGGCCGGGCACCGATTCGAGCACGCAGCCCGCCAGTGCGGACTTGCCCGCCCCCGAAGGCCCCGAGACGATGAACAGGATCCCGGTCCGCGTCATATCACTCGACGTTCTGAGCCTGCTCGCGCAGCTTTTCGATGTCTGATTTCAGTGCGATCCCCAGCCGGGTGATCTCGAGATGCGAGGCTTTCGACAGGATCGTGTTGACCTCGCGCTGCATCTCCTGCAGCAGGAAATCGAGCTTCTTGCCGGCCTGTGCACCGCTGTCCATCATGGACGCGTACTGTGCGACGTGGCTGTCCAGCCGCGCGATCTCCTCGGAGATGTCCGACCGGTCGGCCATGAGGGCGACCTCCTGGGCCAGGCGTTGAGGGTCGACGGCGTTCGGGGGGAGGATCTGGGACAACCTTTCCCTGAGCTTCCTGCCGTATTCCTCGACGGCGGCCGGCACGTGGTCCCGGATCTCGTCCGCTTTCGCGCGCATGGACTCCAGGTGGCGCGCCATGTCGGCGCGCAGGGCCTCCCCCTCCTGGCCGCGCATGCGCACCAGCGCCTCCAGCGCCTGCCGTACGCCCGCCAGCACAGGCTCCGCCACCCCACGGTCCGGCGTCGCGTCGGCCTCCGCCTCCGCATTGCCTACGACACCCGGAAGGCTCAGCAGCGTCTTGAGGTCGAGCGCGTCGTCGAGGCTGAACTCGTCGCGCAGCCGCGCGGCCGCTTCCAGGTAGCTGCGGGCCATCGAAGCGTTGACCACGCAGTCCGGCGTCGTGTCGCGGCCGATCGTCACGGTGAGGTCGACGCGGCCCCGCGCCAGCGCCCCGCGGACGAGCTGCTGTATTTCGCTTTCCAGGTAGGCGTGCTCCCGCGGCACTCGAACGTGCAGATCCAGAAACCGGTGGTTGACGGTCCGGATCTCGACCACCACCCTGACATCCTCGGTTTGCGCCGAGCCGGTCCCGTAACCCGTCATGCTCTGGATCATCGACATCCCACCATGCAAGAAAATCAGGTTATATTATCGCAAGATGATGCATATGTAAAGCACAGGCAACACGTTATGGCGAGGAACGTACGGCGGCTACTCGAGGGCCACCCGGGTCGCCTGCAGCGCCGGCGAAGTACCGGGCAGGGTTTCCTGCCCCTGAAGCCTGCAAAACCGGCTGTACAACCCGTTGGACTCGAGCAGGCCCTCGTGGGTGCCGATCTCCCTGATGCGCCCCTGGTCGAGCACCACGATCACGTCCGCGTTGCGGATCGTGGAGAGGCGGTGCGCGATAACGAAGGTGGTCCGGTCCTGCATCAGGTTGACGAGCGCCCGCTGGACCACTTGTTCTGACTCCGAGTCGAGCGACGATGTGGCCTCGTCCAGGATCAGTATCGGCGCGTTGCGCAGCACGGCGCGGGCGATGGAGAGGCGCTGCCTTTCCCCGCCGGACAACCTCTGGCCGCGCTCGCCGATGACGGTGTCGTACTTCATCGGCAAGGCCATGATGAAATCGTGGGCGAAGGCCGCCTGTGCCGCCGCGATGATCCGCTCCTCGGACGCGTCGATGTCGCCGTACGCGATGTTGCGGCGCACGGTGTCGTTGAACAGAAACGTGTCCTGGCTGACGATCGCGATGCTGCGGCGCAGCGACGCCTGGGTATACTCGCGCACGTCCACCCCGTCGACCAGAACGGCTCCGGCGGCGACATCGTAGAAGCGCGGGATCAAGCTGACGAGCGTCGACTTCCCGGAACCGCTGCTGCCGACCAGGGCGATCACCTGGCGGCGGCGCACCCTCAGGTTGATGTCGTGCAACACCCGCGTGCCACCGCTCGCGTCGCGGTAGTGGAAATGCACGTCCCTGAACTCGATCGACTCCCTCAGCCCGCGCGAACTCGCGGGCGCCGGGACGGTCCTGGATCTCGACGTGCGTGTCGAATACCTCCATGATGCGCGACGCGGAGGCAAACGCGCGCTGGAACTGGATATGCATCCGGCTCAGCTTCCGGATGGGATCGTACATCCGGAACAGGGAGAACAGGGAGCCCCCGAACAGCCCGAACGTCAAGGTGCCAGCTTCGATGCGGTGGTGCGCGTAGTAAAGCAGCGGGACGAAGGAAACGACGCCAAGCAACTCCATGAGCGGCGAGTTCATGAACAGGATGCGGGCCGCCCTCATGTTGCTGCGGAAGAGGGCGGCCGCGGACTGGTGGAATCGCTCCTTTTCGTGCTCCTCCATGACGAAGGACTTGACCACCCGCACCCCGCTGATCGCCTGCTGCAGCAGGTCGTTGAGCGCCGCGATGTTCTCCCTGCTCCTGAGACTCACGCGCCGTATGCGGCTCCCCATCGACAGGGTGAGCCCCAGGGCCGCCGGCGCGATCAGCAGCGACACCACCGCCAGCTTCCAGTCGATGTACAGCACCCACACCACGAGCGAGGCCAGCAGCACGGTTTCGCGGAACAGTTCCGCCACCGAGGTCGAAACCGCCTCCTGCACCTGCTCGACGTCGCTGCTCATCCGCGACATCAGGCGTCCGGTCGAGTTCAGCGCAAAAAATCCCATGGACTGGCGCAGCACGTGATCGTAGAGGTCGTTGCGCACATCCATGACGACGCCCTGCCCCACGTGGCTCATCCAGTAGTTCGAGTAATACAGCGCGAGACCCTTTAGAAGCGTCAGACCGACGAGCGCGAGCGACAGCTGCGTGAGTTTCGATCCGGGGAGCAGCGAGAGACTCCGGCGCAGCAGCTCGAGCTTCCCCGATGCCACGGCGGGCGCGGCGGCACCAGCGCTGGGGATGAGCACTTCGTCGAACATGGGGATGGCGAGCGCCGTCGTGAGGACTTCGAACAGACCCGCAAAAACAAGCAGGATCAGCGACGCGGTCAGGAGCGAAAGGTACGGCCGGACGAATGGGAACAGCCTGCGGAAGTCGTTCATGGCTCGGGTCCGAAACCCGCGATTCTAGGCCTTCGGAACTCGCGAGTCAATGGAAAGGCCGGGGGCCGGGCGCTGCGTTACCGGTCGCGGCGGTGCCCCATACCGCTCTGGCCCCGGTTCGGAGACGATCCGAAGCCCGGACTCCCGCCGCGCATCCCCGAGCCGCCGAAGCCCGCGGAGGGGGCGCGCGCCGGTGGCGCCGTAATGTTACCGCGGGGGGTGTACCCGCCGCCCCTGCCCCAGGAGGGCGCAGATTGCGGGGCGGGAGCCGGCGTGTACCGGGCGGCCGGCGCCCCCGAATCCTGCCAGCGGCCCGCCTGCGGGAACCGCTGCACGCCGCTGCCGGCGCCGCCGTCGAAGCTGCGGTACTGCGGCGCCGGCGTGGCGCGGTCCGCCGGTGCACCCATGTTCTGCCAACGGTCCGCGTCCGAAAACCGTTGCGTGCTGCTGCCCGCGCCGGCGTCGAGGCTGCGGTACTGCGGCGCCGTGTACGTCCGCGGCGCGTAGCCGAACGAGTGGCCGCCAGGATCGGAAGCCCTGGATTCCTGCCGCGGCCGCTCCGGCTGTCGTCGCTCCAGCCCCGGGGACGGCGTGCGGTCGATCCTCGGCGACGCCGCAGGTGCACTTTCCATGCGCCGCGGGGTCGCGTCGGGGCGGATGGTGGAACCCGGCGACGTGTCCCTGCGCCCGCGGTCGATCACACCATCGGTCGCATTCCGGGGCGAGGGGGACTCCATCCTGCGCACGCCGGACGAGCCTTCCCCGGCCTGGTCACGCCCATAGGGCCGGTAACCCTGGGTGCGCGGATTCTGCGGTGCCGTCTGGGTGGGTTGAGCGCCAGGCGCCGGTTGCGGGTTGTCGGGGGTGCGACGGTTCCAGATACTCGAACCGCCGGTACCCGCGCCCTCGCGTGAATTGCCGGGGACGGAGTAGATGCGCGATCCGCCCGACGGATCCGCCACACCCGCGCCCGCCGCATTGCGGCCGTCGTAGCGGGATCCCGCGGGGTTGGCCGCGTTCGGGGTCGTAATCCGCAGGAAGCGGTCGGGCCCCGAGGGGCGAACGGACGGCTCGGAACGCACCACAACAGCCCTCACCTCGCTGGAAGCCGGGCGCACGGCCTGGCGATCCGGCGCTGCTGCGAAGCTGCGGGCCCCGGGCTGCAGGCTCAGGCGATCGGTCACCATGCGCCCGCCGCGCCACGGCTCGTCGGCGCCGGACACCGGGGCGATCCGGCTGCGGGCGCCGAAGCTGTCGTTCAGGAACTGGTCGGTGCGCACCGTGCGGAACGCCCCGGGGATGTGACGGTTAAACAGGTCGTCGGGTGAGCGGCGTTGCGCCAGCCGCAGGTTGTTGAGCTGGTAGCCGTAGTTGCCGCGATAATAAAAGTTGTTTACGTTGTAGTAGTCCCCGGGGCCAAGCGGCACCCAGGAGACCCAGGATGGGCCGTTATAGAACCGGACCAGGCCAGGCGACCAGAAATTGAAGCCGAACGATGCGCCGGGGAGCCAGCACCACCCGAAGTTCGAGTGCCGGTACCACCGCCCGTAATGGTAGGGCAGCCAACCCCAAGGCTCGTAGGACACCCATGTCCAGCCCCACAGCGGGCGATAGACCCAGCGGCCTTCCCAGTATGGAGACCAGTCGGCGGCCACCTGGGACGGCACCCAGGCCGCACCATATTCGACGTCCACCCAGCGGCCGTACACGTCCAGGTCGCGCACTCCCGAATACACCTGGTCGGGGATGTAGCGCCGGCTCTGCAAGGGGGTCAGTTCTGCGTTGCGGCGGTCGTTCCACTCGTCCCATTCGTCGCGGCCGTCGTAGCGCGACAGGACGTTGGTCCCCTGCTCGCCCGGGGTGGCGTGGATGAGCTCTCCGGCCTCCGCACGCCGCGTGAAACTGTTGCTGGCCCCTTCCAGTTCCCCCTTGCGGACAATCCCGTCGCTGTCGCCGTTGTCGGCGACGTCGAAACGGTAGACTCCCTTCTTGACCGTGTTGAAGGCCGCGGCGGGCGTGTTGATTTCGAAATCGAGGCCGCTCTGTACCGTCAGGGTGCTGAGGCCGACCAGCAGGCGCAGCTGGACGAGGTCGTCTCTCGTCGAGAGGATCTCGACGTCGGTCTTCTCGGCCAGCCGCAGGATGGATCCGTCGTCAAACTCTATCTCCGCCCGGCCGTCGGCGCCCGTGTACACCCTGTCGGCCGGCTGCAACGGCATGTTGACGCTGGCGGCAGACCAGTCGACGTCACCCGAGTGCTGCAAGCTTACATGGCCGTCGATGTAGGACAGCCGCGCGATCCTGTACTCGGCGGTGTCGGAATACGCCGCCGCGCCACCGAACCAGAGCACCAGAAGCACGAAGGATAGCCTGCGGATCATACACACCTCCACGGGTGCCAGGGTTAGCCATCTAAGGACTTCACATATATGCAGATGCAAGTCCGGGCGCGAAGTGTCAGGCGGAGGATCGAAACGGTGACCGCACCGAGGCTCGTCCCGATGGGAGCTAAACCAAACCCTGCGTTCCAATTATCGCACACCTGCCGGAGGGGATCAATCCAGCCGGCGCGGCTCGGCACCGTCACGGTCCCGCCCGGCCGCGTCGTGCGACGAGCGTCCATCTCAGGTGGCCCTGGCCCCGGATCCCCGAACCTCCCGGGCAAACGGTCCGAGGTCCCATCCGATCAGGGGCTGAACCGCGTCGATCAGGTACTCGCCGATCTCCCTGGCTGTGATGAAGTGCATCGCCTCGGAGGCTATCCGGCGGCAGTCGTCCAGGGACAACTGGCCGATGACGCGCCTGACAGTGGGGATCGAGGCGCAGTTCATGCTGAGTTGCCTGAACCCCATGCCCAGCAGCAAAACGACGAAAAACGGGTTTGAGGACATCTCGCCGCATATCCGCGCAGGTTTTCCCAATCGCGCGGCAACGGCCGCGATGTGGCCCAGGCAATTCAAAACTGACGGGTGCAGCGGCTGGAAAAGGTGGGAGACTTGCGGATTGCTCCGGTCGACGGCGAGCAGGTACTGGATGAGGTCGTTGGTGCCGACGCACAGGAAATCCACCGCTCCCGCGATGGACTCGAGGGACAGCACGGCCGACGGGATCTCGATCATGGCACCGACCGGCACCCCGCCCCCGATGATGCCGGAGGCCGCGCCTATGCCCGCCTGGATCCTGCCGATGGCCGAGCGGACCTCCCACACCTCTTCGACGCTAGAAACCATCGGCAGCACGATTTCGACATTCCCTTCGGCGCCAGCCCGCAGGATGGCCTCGAGTTGCGGTCCCAGAAGCCGCCCCCCGCCTCTGAGACTCAGGCGGATGCCTCTCAATCCCATGCTCGGATTCGGCTCCGAGACGGCGTCGGGACCCGTCCCGACCTTGTCGGCACCGAAGTCAAGGGTGCGAATGGCAACCGGGTAGGGGTGCATTTCCCTCGCGAGCATGCGGTAGGTCTCGAGCTGGGCTTCCATTCCCGGGAAACCTCGCGGATGCCCGAAGAACAGGAACTCCGAGCGGAAGAGTCCGATCCCCTCGGCGCCATAGCGCTTTGCCACGTGCACCTCGCTCGGCAGTTCGGTGTTGGCACGCAGGCTCACCCCCGTGCCGTCCCTGGTGCACCCGCCGCCGTTGAGCTGCGCCGCGGGCTGGCCCGCGTTGTCGGCCTGAGCCAGCTGCGCCTGGAGCGAGTCGAGACGTTCCGCCCCAGGGTTAACGACGAGTTGCCCTTCATCGCCGTTGACCAGCACCATGTCTCCGGTGCCGATGGCCGCGAGCGACCCGCGCGCCTCCATGACGGCCGGTATGCGCAGGCTGCGCGCGATGATCGCGCTGTGCGAGGTGCGCCCGCCCGCTTCGAGCACCAGCCCGCGCACCTTGTTCAGATCCATTGCGGCGAAGGCCGAGGCGTTGAAGTCGCGCGACACGATGATGAGGTTGTGTGGCAGGGGGGCCCAGTGGATCGGTTCGTCCCCGGAGAGATTCTGCAGGATGCGTTCTACCACGTTCTCGATGTCCGCCCACCGTTCCCGGAAGTACTCGTCGTCGAGCGAGGCATAGGCCTGGCGGATGCGGTCGGTGGCGTCGCGCACGGCCCATTCCGCGTTGGCCCGGTGCCGCCGGATCAGGTCGGCGATCTCCGCGATCAGGGTCCGGTCCTCGAGCATGAGCAGGTGGACGTCGAGGATGAAGCTGTGTTCCGGGTCCACCTTTTCTTCGAGCCTGGCCTTGAGAATCTCGAGCTGCTCCCGTGAAACCTGGACGGCCCGCTGCATGCGCCGGACTTCGTCCTCCACGCGTTCCGGGTCGACGAGGAGCTTCAGGATCACCCGGTTGTGGCTGTCGAGCTTGAGCGCCTGCCCCATACGCCACTCCCGGAGATACCCCGTTTCCCTTAAGGACTCGTTCAGGCTTCGTGGCGATCAATTTTCCTCTCCGAACTTGGCGGCGAACAGACGGCAGATGGCCTCGCCGGCCTCCACCTCGTCCTCGCCGCTGACGGTGACCACGATGCGGGTCCCCTGCGAGGCGGCGAGCATCAGGATGCCGAGGATGCTTTTCGAGTCGATCTGTTGCGGTGCCCCCTCCCGGCACAGGTAGATGCTGCTGGCATAGCACGAGGCCAGCCGCACGAGACGGGCGGCGGCGCGCGCGTGCAGCCCCAGCCTGTTGCCTACCTCCACCGTGTGCCGGATCATGAACCCAGGAACTCGCTTGCCGTGGAAATGCTCGACCGCCCCTGATCGCGCACGGTGCGCGCGAGCGACTCGAGGCTCTCCCCTTCCTTCTGGCTCGTCAGCTTGATTATCATGGGGAGATTCACGCCGGTCACGACGTCGATCCGCCCCGGGTCGTGGAAGGAAAAAGCGATATTGGACGGCGTGCCGCCGAACATGTCCGTCAGGATCAGGACTCCGGAGCCGGACTCCACCTCGGTGATCCGCCTTTCGATGTCCTTCCGAGCGTCGTTGACGTCGTCGTGCCAGCCTATGGAAACCGCCTGGATGTGGGAGATGTCCCCCACGATCATCTCGGCAGCCGCCACCAGCTCCTGGGCCAGGTGCCCGTGGCTCACCACCAGTGCGCCGATCATATGCATCCCCGAAGATTAGGGTCTGTTACTGAATGACAGACCCTTAGGTTCTGCCTTCACCGGGATTCGTCGCGGTGAAGGATCCGGACTGTGGCCTTTTTCAGCTTCATCTGCCTCGCCAGCTCCTCGGCCACGAACACGGAGCGGTGCCGACCCCCGGTGCACCCGATCCCGACCGTCAGGTAACTTTTGCCTTCACGCACGTAGAACGGAACGAGATACCGCAGGAACGACGCCACGCGGCGCACGAAACCCGCCGTTTCGGGGAACTTGCGCATGTAACGCGCCACCTTGCGGTCGCGCCCCGAGAGCGCCCTCAGGCCGCCGACGAAATAGGGGTTGGGCATGAAGCGCACGTCGAACAGCAAGTCGGCCTCGAGCGGTATCCCGTGCTTGTAGCCGAAGCTCAACAGGGTCACACCGAGACCGGCCGACCGGGGACGGGCGCGAAATTTGCTGGTCACCAGGGCCTTGACCTGGTGAATCGAGTAATCCGACGTGTCCACGATGACGTCGGCGACGTCGCGAATCTTGCGCAACCGCCTGCGCTCCAGGTGGATGGCGTCGCGAATAGGCCTTTCGGCGGTCAGCGGATGGGGTCGCCGGGTCTCGCTGAAGCGGCGCACCAGCACGTCGTCGCGCGCTTCGAGGTAGAGCACGAAGATCCGAAAGTCATTCTCGCGCAGAAGCGCCAGCGTCTTTTCCAGATCGCGCAGCCGCTCCCCCGCCCGGACGTCGATGACCAGCGCCACGCGCTCGACTTCGCCGCCGCTGACGTGGATTCCCTCGATGAACTTCGGGATGAGCTGCACGGGCAGGTTGTCGATGCAGAAGAATCCCATGTCCTCGAAAGCCTTCAGCACGGTGCCCTTACCCGAGCCGCTCATTCCCGTGACGACGACCAGGTCCTGCAGACTCATGACGCTCCGTCCGGCTCCGTGCTGCGGGTTCCCTCCCGGGGGGGCGCATCCCCCGACATTCTCAGCAGCGCCCGCGACGGCTGGTAACCGCGCTGTCGCAGGAGCTGTATCCGGGCCGCGATCTCGACGAGGGTAGCGACGTTTCTCCCGGGCGCAACCGGCATCACGATCAGCGGAACCGCAATCCCCAGGAACTCCAGGTGCGATCGATCGAGCCCCAGCCGGTCGTAGTCGGCATCGGGGTGCCATCGCTCCAATCGTACGGCAAGGTCAAGAGAATGAGCGGCGCCCGTGGCTGAAATACCGAACAGGTCCTTGATGTCGATCACCCCCAGGCCGCGCAACTCCATGTGATGACGGAGCACCGCGCCCGCGCAACCGATGAGACGGTCCGTCCCTCGGCGGATCAACTCGACGGCGTCATCGGCAATCAGCCTGTGTCCCTTGAGAATAAGCTCGAGCGCACACTCGCTCTTCCCGATGCCCGAGGGCCCGAGCAGGAGCACCCCCAGCTCAAACACCTCGACCAGCACGCCGTGAACCGTGAAGTGCGGAGCGAGGCGTTCTTCCAGGTACGCGGTGATCCGCGCAACGGCCAGCGAACTCACCACCGCCGTGCGCAGCAGCGCGATCTTCTCCCTTACGCTCAACTCCAGGAGACCGTGGGGTGCCTCCAACCCCTTCAAGAGCACGATGCAGCAAATCCCCGTCCCCGCGAGGCGTTCGAGCGCGGCCGCGCGCCCCGCCGCGTCGAGCATCCGCAGGTAGTTGATTTCGCTGGCACCCATCACCTGCACGCGATCGGGATGGATGTAGCCCGTGAAGCCGGCCAGGGCCAAGCCGAGTTTCTGAATGCGGGCGGAACGGATTTCCCGGGCCAGGCTCTCCCCGCCGTGCAGTATCTCGAAATCGAGGTGGGTCTCGCTGGCCGACGCGAACTCGCCGACGGCGACGGTTTCCCCCTCAGGCCGCACAGGATCAGTCATAGCCGTGGCCGGCTTGCGCGCGCCGGCCCCCAATGTCGAGACTGGGAAGCGGTCAGGCGTGAATCAGGCCCAGAGACCCGTCCTTGCGCCGGTAAAGCACGTTGACGTCCCCGGACTCGACGTTGCGGAAGACCACGAAAGGGTAATCCGAGTGGCCGAGTTCCAGGACGGCCTCTTCGACGGCCATCGGCTTCTTGTGGGCCTCCTCGTCGAGGATGCCGCCGCCGCGCCGGGCCGAGGTGCGTTTCGCCGCCGTTGTCCCCGACTTTTCGGCCACGGACTTTGCCTTAGCCCTCTGCCTGTTGGTCTCTATCCTCTTGCTCTTGTGTTTCAGGGTCTGGCGCTGCAGCTTTTCGATGGCCCTGAGAATCGAGGCGTACATGTCGTCGGTTTCGCCCTTGCAGGTCAGGTCCAGCAGCTTGGACTTGAGCAGGAGCTCCGCTGTGTGGCGGTCCTTCTCCACACCGATGATGACGTGAAAGCTGGCATCCTCCCCCACAATCCGGCCAAATTTCCGGATTCGCTTCAGCACATAAGATCGGATTGCCGGAGTGATGACGACGTGCCTGCCCGTGATCTCCACGTTCATCGTGCTGTTCCCTCTGAAAAGGATCGGGTGCTTGTCCGCGCCCCGGGATTTCGTGCAGCGGCGGGCGCCCGGTTCTTCCGGGCCACGTCAGAACAGATAACCTATCTTCCGCTCTCGCGAACCAGGTATCTGCATTTGTTCCCGGTATTTAGCGACGGTGCGTCGAGTGATATACATGTTTTCGCGCCGGAGCAATTGCCCGATCTGATTATCCGAGTACGGCTTGGCCTTGTGCTCGTTTTCAATGAGCTTCCTGATCTTCAGCTTTACCTGGACAATCGAGAGTTCCTCGCCATCGGGGCTCTCGACCCCCATCGTGAAGAACTTCCGCAGTTCCATGACCCCTTGCGGCGTGTCCACATACTTGTTTGTCACCACGCGGCTGATGGTAGAGCTGTGAACACCGAGTTCGCTGGCGACATCCTTGATGAGCATCGGGTGCAGGGCCGACGGCCCCTGCTCGAGGAATTCCCTCTGCCGGTTCACGATGCAGGCACAGACCTTGTAGATCGTCTGCTTGCGCTGGTTGACGCTGCGCAGCAGGTCGACCGCCGAGCGGAACTTCTCCCGCAGAAAGGTCTTGGTCTCTCCGGAAACTCCGTTGCTTTTCAGCAGCTCCTTGTATCCGGCGTTGAGGCGGAGCTGAGGCATGCCCTCGTCGTTCTGAAGAATCACGAACTCGTCGCCCACCTTGGCGATGGTGACCTCGGGCTGCACGTAGGTGGCCTTCTGGCCGTTGTACTTCTGGCCCGGCTTCGGGATCAGATGCTTGATGACGTCGACGGCCTTGAGCACATCGTCGAAGGTCGAGCCGGTCTTGGCGGCAATTTCCTTGAACTTGTGATTCTCGAGCAGCGCCAGATGCTCCCGGACAATGGCGCCGGCCAGGGAGTCCTGCAATCCCATGCTCTCCAGCTGCAGCAGCAGGCACTCCCGCAGGTCCCGGGCGGCGATGCCGATGGGGTCGAGGGCCTGGACAGCCTTCAGCGCGGCTTCGGCCTCTTCGGGCGTGCACCCGGTCAGGCCGCACAGTTCATCGAGGGTCAGCAGCAGATAGCCGTCATCGTTGATGTTGCCGATGATCTCCCCGGCGATTTCAACGATCCTGGGCGTAGCGTCCGACAGGCCCAGCTGCCATTCGAGGTGGTCCTGCAAGGAGGGCGGTCGAACCAGGAACGTCTCGAAGGAGGGTCGTTCCGAGTCTTCGACCTCACGGTTCTTATACCCGGTGTCGAGATATTCATCAAAAAAGTATCGGAAATCGATTTCATCAAACGAGTCGCGCTCCCCGGTTTCGGCGGCTTCGGTGCGGGGCGGTTCCTCGGCGGGCCGTTCCTCGGTGACCCCGGCCTCCTTGGGCACTTCCGTTTCCACAACCTCTTCCAGGATAGGGTTTTCCATCAATTCCTGGTTGAGCATCTCCTGCAATTCCAGTTTGTTCAATTGCAGCAGCTCGATCTTCTGGAGCAGGGACGGGGTCAGAGCGAGCCTCTGGCTGAGCCTGATGTCCAGAGATTGCCGCAAGTGTTGTCTGCGAGTGTTCATACCGTCAGATCAATCTGAAATTCTCGCCGAGATAGACCTTCTTAACCTCTTCGTCGCTCGTCAGTTCCTCCGGAGAACCATCGCGTAAGATCTTACCGTCGTTTATTATATAGGCACGGTCGGTGATATTCAAAGTCTCCCTGACGTTGTGGTCTGTGATGAGAATCCCGATGTTCCGAGCCTTGAGGCGCCCGATGATCCTCTGGATGTCGAGCACCGCAAGCGGGTCGATACCGGCAAACGGTTCGTCGAGGAGGACGAACTTGGGGGTCAGAACCAGTGCCCGGGCGATTTCCAGCCGGCGCCGCTCGCCCCCTGATAGCGTATAGGCACCCTGCCCGCGCAAGTGTTCGATGCCAAACTCCTTGAGAAGATCCGTCACGCCTATCTGGAGTTTTTGCGGTGTTCCCGGGAGTGTTTCCGCTATGCTGCGGAGGTTTTCATCAACTGTGAGCTTTCTGAAGACCGAGGGTTCCTGCGGAAGGTAACTGATGCCGCAGCGGGCCCGCTGATACATCGGCACCGACGTGATGTCGTCGCCGTTGAAGATCACCTGACCGCTGTCGGGGGCGATGAGCCCAACAATCATGTAGAACGTCGTGGTCTTGCCCGCGCCGTTCGGACCGAGCAGCCCAACCACCTCACCCTGGAGCAGTTCCAGATTTACCTCATCCACCACCCTTCTGCCCCGATAGGACTTGCTCAGTCCACGGGTCTTCAATTTGCTTGTCATTTAGAAATAATTCATAATAAATAACATAAGTCGCTGAATTTCAACGGTTTTCGAGGAGAATCCTATCATCCGAGGTAAAGAAAGTCAATCGACGCGCCTGCGACTTTCCTCGGGCGGGATCGCGGATTTCGGCAAGGTTGCCCGTGACCACGAATTTTCCCGGCGCAAGGTAGTATTCACCCTGATCGCCCTTGGCCTCCCGTCCGGCCTGCAGGATGTTCAGCTTCCCCCGCGCGGTCGCCCGTTCGATCCGCCTCCCTTCGGCGTCGAAGGCGGCGTCCAAGCTGTCGGAGGAAAGGCGGAGGTCCTCGGACTCGAGCGTGACTTCTCCCGAGTAGTGGATCGTGTTTTCTTTCTTGGCGTATTTGAGCTGCGCGGCGCGGATGAGCATGGGCTTCGACTCTCTTCCTTCGGCGCGCGGCGGCGGGTTCTTTCCGGCGGAGTTCGCCGTTCCCCGGCGGACGACAAGGTGTCGGACCTGTCCCTGGGCTTCGACCTGGTCGCCGGAGTCCCTGATCTCGAGGGTCTCTGCCTGAAGCTGGCTGCTTTCCGACAGCATCTGGACGGAACCGGCGTATCGGGCGCGTGAGTCGGCGGTCCAGTACTGCATGTGTTCGGCCGTAACGACGCTGGGGGCGGAACCAGCCGTGGTCGCTCCGAAGGGCGTGTTCTGCCCGGCGCCCCTGGTCCCGAGAACGGATCGGACGCGGCGTTTCACCGTCAGGATTTTGCCTCTCTCGTCATACTCGATCGTCTCGCCGGTCGTCGTGCTGCCGGCATCGACGATCCGGGGCGACTCCCGCAGCAGCAGGGCGCCGGTGCGGGCATCGTAGTCACCGCGGCCAGCGGTTGCCGACCTCGCGCCGTCCTGGTAGCTGAAGGCCCCCCATTGTGCCAGGGACTCGGCGCTGCCGTCTTGCGGGGCAAAGGTCGCTTTGATGTTGGCGCTGGACGTTTGGATGTCCTGGGCGGGGGCTTCCTGGGCGGGATCGGGCGGCCTCCGGTAGAAGACGCGCACGTTGCCTGCCCCGGTGAACTCGCGCAGGCGGTTTACGCCCGGGAAAAACAGGAAGTGCACGGTGTCGGCATGCAAACGACGAAATTCGGTCCGGTCGGCCTGTGCCGCCTGCAGCCCTTCCAGCACCACGTTCCCGGTGGCGTCCCCCGACTCCAAGGCTATTCCGGATTCCGCATAGCGCAGCACCAGTCCCGAAGCCGTGAGACTCCGTCCAGCCTGGGTCTGCTTCCCTTTCTGGTCCGTCACGGGCGCCGACGTCCACTGGACGCTCCCTTGCGCATCAAGTTGCCGAGGGACGTTGCGCTGTTCGTAGGTGCCGAACCGGAGCCGCAGGTCGTCTGCCCTCAACTCGTCGGAGGTCCCCTGTTGCGCGCCCCGTGTCGACATGCGGGCCCCTCCCCAGACATGGACCTGCTCGAGGAGGTTTCCCCCGGGGACGAAACCGGATTCGAGCCGGTTTCCCGACACGCTCGTCGACTCCGCCCCCCGGGTCAGCGTGAACTCGACGCCAGCGCTGCTGTCTATCTTGAGGGGCAGACCCCGCTCCACGTCCATCTGCACGTGGATTTCACCCCCCTGGAGTTGCTGCCGGCCGGAGTCGGAATCGGAGGAGAACCGCGCGTTCCCGAACACATCGATGCGCTCGAGGGCTCCGGGCGGATCCACGATTCTGAAATCGATGCGGTCGCCCTGGAGGAGGCGGCGGTCGGCGTCGTTCTTCGATTCGTAGGAGGCGTTGCCTTGGGACATGAGCGACGTGAGACGTTTGCGGTCGGCCGTGAAGCGTGCCTCGATGTCGTCGCCGGAGAGCGACGAGGTCTCTGAATCGAGATGCGACCGCCCGCGGAAAACGATCAGCAGGTCCGATTCGGAGTAGTACCCGGCGTCGGACGTCACGTGCACGTTTTCGACCGCATGGGTGCCATCCGGACGGGCGATGGGCCGCTGCAGTACGAAATCCAGGTCTCCCTTCAGGTCGAGTATCCGGCGCGTGCTGTCGTAGCGCGCCGATTGAGCTCGTCCCCTTGCCTGCTCCGACTCGAACAGCAATCCGTCATTGGTCTCGCCGATGTTGTTCGGCATATCGTAAAGAAGCGTTTCCGTCCTGAGCACCACGCCGGTGCCGACGGCGATCCTGACGTCGTGCTGAAAACGGGCCCTGCGCCCCTCGCGGTCGTACTCGGCATTGCGGCTGCGGATCTGGTTCCGAACCGATCCGTCCGGGTTGAAGTCGAACGCCTCGATCCCTTGCAGCAGGCTTTTGCCCTGACGCGTTTCGAGCAGTTTCTCGGCGCGCAGCCTGAAGCGTGTGACGCCGTTTTCGTTCTCCGAGTATTCGATGGAATCCGCGGACCGGATCATCTCTGAGCTGAGGATCTGGGCCGTCCGCTGGACCATGCGCGCGCGCGCGCGCCAAGTCTGCACCCAGTTGATCGCAACCGCCACGAGGACCACGGCAATCAGGGCGATCAGGGAGCGGCGAAGCAGTTTTATGCCGGTGAGGTGCAAGCCATCTCCTGTGCGTTTTAGCCAAAAGCGAAGTATAGGGGTCCGCAGCGGAGCGAGTCAACGAAGGGCGGGGTCACCGGAGAGGCCGCGGCGCACCGTTCGCTTTCGCCGGCGCGGAGCCGCGGGCACGGCGCTCATCGATCAGGTCCTTCCGGGCGGCCTTCCCGGCATGGCAGGTTACTTCGGCAGGGACCGCGCATAATAGTTGAGCGGCGTGACCTGTCTGGAGGGAACCTTGACCTGCCAGATATAGGGCACGTCTGCCTTGTCGGCAACCTGCGTGAACGTGAGCCGAACGAGAAAAGTCTCCTCGTCCGTTCTGGCTGCCGCCCATTCTTTGAACCGCAGTGCCGGATCCTTCCCCTGGATCATGCCCGCCACGGTTTCGCTCAACTGCACCAGCAGGTCGAAAGCCTCCCGCTCGATCTTGCCCTGGCGGTAGACGGGTTCCGCATCCGCCGCGCTCCCCCGGTCTTCCCCGGACGAATCGGAACCCGCAGGCGCCGCACCTGTTTGAGGCAAGGTCACCACGGGGGGCCGAGCCCCGGTTCCGTAGACCCGGTCGGCCGAGGGGATGAAGTAGGGTGCGGCGTTCGCACGGGGCAACACGGGGATTTCGTACTCCTTGGGAAACTCGCTCGTGTTTTCGCCTACACGGGCCATCAGGGGGGGAGGCCCCTGGCCTGGCCGGAGCGCGTCTTCCAAGACCTGCACCCGGGTCGACAGGCGCTGCCTGAGCGCCGGAACCCCAACTATCGGCAGCCCGGCCGCCGCGACAAAGACCAGCAGCCCCAGGTAAAACCAATACCTGAAGCGCTCCGCCCGAGCCTGGCGGCGACTCAAGAACAAAGGGCGCGAGCGCAGGCCGAACGCCTGCGACTTCAGATCCTCGTTGTCCCTGTCGGCCATGGACCCTCCCCCTATTTTGCCGCCAAATCGCGCTTTCGGCCTTCGCGGTAGACCAGGTACTGGTAAATGAAGCCGTCGATGTCGCCGTCGAGCACGCGATCGGTGTCCGAGCTCTCGTACTTGGTGCGATGGTCCTTCACCATCCGATACGGGTGAAGTACGTAGGACCGGATCTGGCTCCCCCAGGCGATGTCCAGCTTCGAATCCTCCACCGCCTGAAGTTCCTTGCGCTTCTTCTCGAGTTCCAGATCATAGATTCTGGCCCGGAGAATCTTCCGGGCCATCTCCCGGTTCCGGATCTGCGAGCGCTCGTTCTGGCAGGAAACCACGATCCCTGTAGGGAGGTGGGTGATGCGGACAGCCGAATCGGTGACATTCACGTGCTGCCCCCCCGCCCCGGAAGACCTGTAGGTGTCGATGCGCAGGTCCTTCTCCTCAATCTTGACCTCGATCTCATCGTCGATGTCGGGGTAGACGAAAACCGAGGCGAAGCTCGTGTGACGGCGCGCGGCGGCGTCGAAGGGCGAGATCCGGACCAGGCGGTGCACTCCGATTTCGGCCGACAGGTTCCCGAAGGCGAACTCCCCCTTGACCAGGAAAGTCGCCGACTTGATCCCCGCCTCTTCCCCCTGCTGATAGTCCAGCGTTTCGGTGGCGTAGCCCGAGCGCTCGGCCCAGCGCAGGTACATGCGGACGAGCATCTCCGCCCAGTCCTGGGACTCTGTCCCCCCCGCCCCCGGGTGGATGGTCACGATCGCATCGGCGCGATCGTGCGGGCCCGACAGGAGCATCCGGATCTCGGTGTGCTGGACTTCGTGATCCAGGCGTTCCACTTCGCTCCGGAGATCGGGGAGGACATCCTCCCCCTCCGAAGCCAGCTCGAGCAGCGCCTTGAGGTCCGCTGCGTCCCGCGCCAGCCCGGCATCCAACTCCACGTCCACCTCGAGCCGCCGGCGAGCCTGCATCGTGACCTGCGCGGTCTCCTGGTTGCTCCAGAACTCCGGATGAGCTACCTTCTTTTCGAGTTCGGCAAGCTCCGCGCGCTTCCGATCCGCGTCAAAGATAACCCCGTATCTGACCGATCTTCTCTTCTATGGCGGCAGCCTTGTCGCGCAGCTCTTCCAACATGCCCATTCCTCTTTCTGGGTTGCCGTGTACCAGTGTTGTTTCCCGCGTCGTGAAAGGAGGGGCCGGGATTCCCCTGGGCTCATCGGCCCCTCTGCTGCCTGCTTCGGAGCCCGAGACAGCGGAACCACAACAAAATAGAAATGATAGCACAGACGATGCAGAACCAGTCGCCGTATCGGGTGTAAACCGTCCGGGTGGAAATGAACGCAAATCTGCCGATACAGACATCCTCCTTCAGCAGTGCGGTGGCGGTCTGAATCCGGCCGGTCGGTTCGATGACGGCCGAGATCCCCGAATTGGCGGCGCGCAAGAGGTAGCGCCGGTTCTCGAGCGCTCGCCATCGGGCAATCTCCAGGTGCTGGTACGGAGCGGCCGTGGCCCCATACCAGCCGTCGTTGGTCAGGTTGAGGAACAGCTCGCTCCCCCGACACGCGAAGTCCCGCGAGACCTCGGGAAAGACTGCCTCGAAGCAGATTATGGCGCTCGCCAGGTGCCCGTCCAACCGCGCCGTGACGTATTCGGTGCCGGGGTGGAAGTCGCTCACATCCTTTGTGATCGACTCGGCGAAGAACAACAGGCGCCTCAGCGGCACGTATTCTCCAAAGGGGACCAGGTGGAGCTTATCGTAGCGCGCCACTTCCCTGCCGTGCCGGTCAAGAAAATAGGCACTGTTGTAATAGCGGCGGCTCGGCCCGTCGGCGGACTGGGCGATGTTGTTGAACACGACCCCGAGCGGGAAGCGGCGCGCCAGTTCCTGCATCGAGGCGCGGTAGTCCGCGTCGTACTGGAAGGTCAGGGGCGACGGCGACTCCGGTAGGACGAGGAGGTCGACGCCCGCGGGCAGCGCCGCCGCCATCCGGGGATACTCGTGCAGGAATTTCGACGCCAGCGCCTCCCCGGTCTCGTCCAACGACAGGTTCGCCTGCAGCAACGCGGCCCGGCGGTCCGGCTTGACTTCGTCCCACCGCCGGATCGCCCGCCCGCCGTACAGCAGCGCAGCCGCGCAGAGAGCGGCCGTGACAACGGACGGCCACAGGGCGGCGAAAGAGCGCAGCCTGCGGCGGTAGATCCACAGCCGGCACAGGGCCGTGTTCGAGGCGGCGACCAGGAAGGAGACGCCGTAGACCCCGGTCAAGTCGGCGATCTGTATCATCCGCGGATAGTCCGTCTGTGAATACCCGGTCAGCAGCCACGGGAAGCCGCCGAAGAAGTATGTAATTGCTGGCATACTCCAGCGCGACCCAGACGCACGGGAAGGCGAGCAGCCAACGCTCGCCGTCACGAGCCATCATCGAGCGCAGCAAGGCGCACGCAGCGGTGGGGAACGACGCCTGCATGACGACGAGCAAGCCGAACAGCACCCAGGACAACGCGACCGGGATTCCCGCCGTAGCGGGCCAGGACAGGCGGGATCCAGATGCAGCACGGCAAGGTGCCGCACGGCGCCGGCCATCAGACCGCAGACAGCGGCGTCGCGGATGCTGCGGCGACCGCACCACTGCCAGCAGCAGCGGCCCAAACGCGAGCCAGGCCAGATAGCCCTGGTCGACGCGAGGAAAAGACGCGAACTGAAGAATGCCGGAGAGAGCCGGCAGCAGGAATAATCGTGCGGTCGGAGACACGGGGTCGTCAGGGGTTCGTCTTTATGAACGAGCCCAGCCCGTCCTTTTTCAATCGCAGCTGCATCGCGGCGGCATCCGCGCGGCTCGTGAACCTGCCGACCTTCAGCAGGAACAGCGTGTTTGGCGCGACCGGCGCTTCGATCAGCGGGTCGTACCCCTTGGACTTCAGGACCGCCGCCTTCGCCTCGACCTCCCGCCGCTGGCGGAACGCGCCGACCTGGACGGAGTAGGTCTGGCCGAGCGCCGCCTGTTTCGGGGCGTTGGGCTTCGGCTTCGCCGCGGGCGCCGGCTCCGGCGGGGCCGTCGGCGCGGCGGAAGGCTGGACGACGGTCTTGACGGGTTCCGGTGGCGGCTCGAGCCCTCTTGCCGCCTCGCCGGGCTTGTTCACCCTCTTGTACCAGTCGAGCTGCTCGCGCACCGGGCGGTCCCCTTCCGGTTGGGCCGGCGCGCCGTCACTCCCGAGCGCCTGTTGCTGGGGTTGGAGTGCCGCAGGCGTCGACGGGATCACCCGGGCTTCCAGCCCGACCGCCTGCCGCTTCCCCTCCACGAAACCGATGACGAAAAAACAGCCGCAGACGGCGACCAGAACGAAGAAGCCGACAATGAGCCTCCGGTTGTCCAGAACGAATTCCATGCCCCTGTCCATGCGCTGGTCCATGTTGCTCCACCCGCTATTTTTCGAGCCAATGGCGGATTATATCCACGGGCACCGGGAAAATCACCGTGGTGTTCTTCTCGACGCCGATCTCGGTCAGTGTCTGCAGGTACCGCAATTGCAGCGCCACCGGCTCCCTGTTGATCACGGCCGCGGCGTCCGCGAGCTTTTCGGCTGCCTGGAACTCGCCTTCGGCGTGGATGATCTTGGCCCGTTTTTCGCGTTCCGCCTCGGCCTGCTTGGCCATCGCGCGCTGCATCTCCTGAGGCAGGTCGACCTGCTTGACCTCGACCAGTCCGACCTTGATGCCCCAGGCGTCGGTGTGCTGGTCGAGGATCTCCTGGAGCTTGACGTTGAGCTTCTCGCGCCTGCTCAGCAGGTCGTCGAGATCCACCTCGCCCAGCACCGAACGCAGCGTGGTCTGGGCGAGCTGGGAAGTGGCGTACAGGTAGTTTTCGACCTCCACGATCGCCCTGGGCGCGTTCATGACCCGGAAATAGACGATGGCGTTGACCTTCACGGATACGTTGTCGCGCGTGATGATGTCCTGCGGCGGAACCTCCAGCGTGATGGTCCGGAGGCTCACGCGCACGATCTTGAACACCGGCCAGAACACGAAGAGCAAGCCTGGCCCCTTCGCCTCCGGGATGAGCCGGCCGAGCCGGAACACCACGGCGCGCTCGTATTCCCTCAGGATGTTGACGGTGCTCCAACCGTACAGCAGAACGATGCCGATGGCGAACAGCCAGGGCACATTGGACTGGTCCATGACACCCTCACTTTGATGCCGTCAGATTAGCCGCGCTGTCTTATTTCAACTCCTCTACCTCGAGGGTCAGATCCTGAACGGCCTTGACCCTGACCCGCGCGCCGGGCGGGATCGGCGTCCGGGCCTGCGCGGTCCAGTACTCGCCCCTCACCTTGACCCGCCCGGATCCATGGATCTCCGTGTCGGCGATCCCGACGAGCCCGATCATCCCGGATGCACCCGTAGTGACGCGCTGCCGCAGCGACTTCACCACGGCCACCAGCAGCAGGATGAAAATCAGCGCGAACGGCACCGCAACCGACACCGCGGTCCCCAGGCCGATGCGAACCGCCGGGTCCGGAGTGTCGACCAGGATCAACATTCCTATTATCATGGCGACCAACGCCCCCAAAGCCGAGCACCCCGAACCCCTGGACCTTGACCTCCGCGACAAATAGCCCGACGGCGAGCAGGATCAGCAGCACACCCACGTAGTTGATCGGAAGGAACGAAAAGCCCAGGATGGACACGAGCAGGCAGATCCCGCCAACCACACCGGGCGCGACGAAACCGGGATGGGTGAACTCGAAATAGAGCAGGATCAGGCCGGCCACGCCCAGCAGCAACGCCAGGTTGGGCTGAGCCACGGTAGACAGGAACTTCTGGCGCGACGACATCGGGTAGTCCACCACTTCCTGGCCGCGGGTGGACAAGGAGCGTTCCTCCCCGGAAAAAAGGTGGACTTTGTAGCCCTCGAGCCTCTGGAGCAGCTCTCCCTCATCGCGCGCCACCAGATCGATCAGGCGAAGGTCCAGAGCCTCGGCCTCCGTGAAGGACTTGCTGTCGGTGACACCCTTCTCGGCCTCCGCCACGTTCCGGTTGCGCTTCGACGCGATGCTCCGGAGGAAAGCCGTGGCGTTGCTCGTGATTTTTTCCGTGAGCGTCTTGCCCGCCTCCCCGCCGCTGACCGGGAAACCGCCGATCGCCATGAGCGGGTGAGCCGCCCCGGTGTTGGTCCCGGGGGCCATGGCCGCCACGTCGGCCGCCAGCAGTATGAAAAAACCGGCCGAGGCGGCCTTGGCCCCGCTCGGCGTCACGTACACGACGACCGGGACCGTGCTGCCCAGCATCTTCGTGATGATGTCCTCCATCGATCCGGCAAACCCGCCGGGGGTCTGCAGCCGGATCAACAGCAGTTCGGCCCGTTCCGATTGCGCCCGGTCGATGGCCCCCACGACAAACTCTGCACTGATGGGATCGATGGCGCCGTTCAGGTCGATGCGCGCGATCTTACCCCATGCGCCGCGGGTGCATCCGCCGGCGAGAACCAACAGAGACGCTACGCAGAGGCGCGCTAGGGAGGACATGGCCTGGCCTGTCTGGAGTGGACATCATAGCACACGACAGCCGGCCAAAAACCAACCGAGTTCCGGGATGGGGGCGCGCAATTCGGCGCCGAGGCACCGGGCTGTTTCGGCCGTGGGACGCAGTGAAAGCGGCGCGAGGCGGCCGAGGCGCCGCACTCCGGATTACTTCAGGATGGCCGCCTGCTTTTCGGCGTGGTAGGAGGAGCGGACCAGAGGGCCCGACTCGAAGTGGCGGAAGCCCAGCGAAAGCCCGTAGTCGCGCAGCTGGTCGAATTCCTCGGGCGTATAGAACCGCTCGACGGGCAGGTGGTCCCGCGTGGGCTGCAGGTATTGTCCGAGCGTCACGATATCCACACTCGCGTCGCGGAGGTCGTTGAGGCTCTCCAGCACCTCGTCCCTGCGTTCGCCGAGGCCGAGCATGATGCTCGATTTCGTGGTGAGGTCCCCGCCCAGCGCCTTAGCCTGGCGCAACAGGTCGAGCGAACGGCGGTAGCGGGATCCGGCGCGTGCCGCCGGGTACAGGCGCGGCACGGTCTCGACGTTGTGCGCCAGGACGTCCGGTCTGGCACCGACCACGACCTGCAGGGCCCCGCCGTCGCCCCGGAAGTCCGGGATGAGGACCTCGATGCGGATGGCCGGCGAGGCCAGGCGCGTCAGCCGGATGGTTTCGGCAAAGATGCCGGCCCCGCCGTCCTTCAGGTCGTCGCGGTCCACCGAGGTGATCACGGCGTATCTCAGGTTGAGGCTGGCGATCGCCTCGGCAACCCGCCGGGGCTCGTCTGTGTCGTATTCCGGCGGTCGTCCCGTCTTCACCGCGCAGAACTTGCAGGCCCGTGTGCAGACGTCCCCCAGGATCATGAAGGTCGCGGTGCCGGCCCCCCAACACTCGCCGATGTTGGGGCAACGCGCGTCCTCGCACACGGTGTTGAGCCGATGCCCGCGCACCAGGCCCTTGAGCCGAAAGTACTCCTCTCCTTGCGGCAGACGCACCCTGAGCCAATCGGGACGTGCGGGGCGCCGCGCGGGGGCTGCATCGACGATCTTGAACGGGTCCGATCCCATAACGATTGTTTACCACATCCGCGGCGCCCGTGAACAGGCCCGCATTCCGCTTCAGAAGGTCCTGTAGGAGCCGAGCACCCGGAAGAAAAGGGTCATCTCCCTGAGATGACGGAGGGCGTTGGCGCATTCGCGGCTGCGCACGTCGCTGTGCAGGTCGAGGTAGAAGAGATATTCGAACGGCTTGCCGTGGATCGGACGCGATTCGATCTTGGTCAGGTCGATGCTGCGCAGCGCGAAAACCGAGAGCGCCTTAAACAGGGCCCCGGGCTCGTTCTTGAGTCCGAACACGACCGTCGTCTTCTCGCCCCCCTGCGGGAAGCGCCCGCGAGGCGCCAGAGCCAGAAAGCGGGTGAAGTTCTCGCGGTTGTCCTCGATGTTGCGCCGGAGGATCTTCATGCGGTAGATCCGCGCCGCGTCTGCCGACGCGATTGCCGCGGCCCCGGCCAGCCCGCGCTCGCTGATCGTCTTGACCGCCCCGGCCGTGTCGTAGAAGGAAACCTGCTCCGCCCTTTTCATCGAGCGCAGGAATTTCCGGCACTGCGCCAGGGCGACCGGGTGCGAATAAATCTGCCGGATGTCCGACAGCCGCGTGCCGCGCAACGCGATCAACTGGTGCTCCACCCGGACATAGGTTTCCGCCACGGCCTGAAGCGCGTGCGTCACCAGCAGGTCGAAGTTCTGGTGGATGCTTCCGGCGAGCGAGTTCTCGATGGGGATCACCGCGAGGTCGGCACGGCGCTGCGCCACGCGGGCGAACACGTCGTCGAATGTCGCCGACGGGACCGGCTGGATTGCCTGGCCGCAGATCTGCACGCTCGCGCGGTGGCTGAAGGCCCCCAGTTCGCCCTGGAAGGCGACGCTTGTGCCGGGTTTCGCCCCTAGGGTCCTCTTCATGATCGACCAGCCGCCGCGGGCCCGGAAATGAGTTGCGCCTGCACCATGCACCCGACCGCCCTGTGGATCGCGGCGCCGGTGTCGGGGCGGCCGACCGCAGCTCCGAGCACCTCCGGCCCGATACCGCCGCCCGGCTGGATGCTCACAGAGCTAGTCTCGGGGGTACTCATCGTTCCGCAGTCCCGTGCAATACCGATTATGCGCCCGCACCCTCCGCGCGTTCCTGATGCTCCGCCAGCGCCGCCTGATAATGCGCCATCTTATTGAGGCATTAAGATATGCTCGCGCGCTCGCGTCCACGATATCGGTGCTGGCCGCCTTGCCGATAAACGAGACCTTCCCAAAATCGACGCGCATGAAGACCTCGCCCACGGCGTCCTTGCCGCGGGTGACGCTGTGGACGCTGTACTCCATCAGCCTCCCGGCAATCCCCGTAACCCGGTCGATTGCCTTCAGGGCGGCATCCACCGGTCCGTCACCGATGGACGAGTCCCGCAGCTGCTGCCCCTCCTTCTCCAGCACGACCGTGGCCGTGGCGATGATCTGATTGCCACCGCTGGATTGGATGTACTTGAGCCTGTAGAGCTCAGGGATAACCCGCAGACCGTCGCGGACGATGACGACCAGGTCCTCGTCGTACACCTCTTTCTTCTTGTCGGCGACTTTCTTGAAAAGCGTGTAGGCCTTCTCCAGTTCCGGCTGGGTCAACTCGAAACCGAGATCCTTGTACTTGAGCTTCAGGGCGTGGCGCCCCGAATGCTTACCCATCACCAGCTTGTTGTCCTTGATGCCAACGGTCTCCGGCTTCATGATCTCGTAGGTCGACTTATCCTTCAGAACGCCGTCCTGGTGGATTCCGGCCTCGTGCGCAAAGGCATTCCGCCCAACTACTGCCTTGTTGGCTTGCACGATCAGCCCAGTCAGATTCGTCAGCAGGCGGCTCGAGGGGTACAGCTCCTGGGTGGCAATTTCCGTCCCCGCCTGGAAAAAATTCCTGCGCGTGTGCAGCGCCATCACGATCTCTTCCAGCGACGCGTTGCCTGCGCGCTCGCCGATGCCGTTGATCGTGCACTCGACCTGCCGGACGCCGTTCTGGATCGCCACGAGCGAATTGGCCACCGCCAGGCCCAGGTCGTTGTGACAGTGCACCGACAGGACAGTCTTCCCGATGTTCGGCACGTGCGAGCGCAGGTATCGGATCGTCTCCGCGAATTCCGACGGAATCGGCGTAGCCGACCGTGTCCGGGATATTGACGACGCCTGCCCCCGCCTCGATCACCGCCTCTACAACCTGGCAGAGATAGTCGAGGTCGCTGCGCGAGGCATCCTCGGCCGAGAACTCGACGTCGGGGCAAAGCGATTTTGCATAGAGCACCGCCTGCCGGGCGTCCTCGAGCACCTGCTCCCGGGTTTTCTTCAACTTATGCTTCAGATGTATGTCAGATGTTGCGATAAATGTGTGAATTCTTGGTTTTGCTGCGTGCCGGACCGCATCCCAGCAGCGGTCGATGTCGAGTTTGCTGGCACGCGCCAGGCCTGCGATGGTGACACTTCGGATCTCCTCCGCAACCCGCTTCACGGATTCGAAGTCGCCATCGGATGAGATGGGAAAGCCGGCCTCGATGACGTCGACCCGCAGCTTCTCGAGTTGCCGGGCGAGTATCAGCTTCTCCTCGATATCCATGCTTGCGCCTGGAGACTGCTCGCCGTCTCGCAACGTGGTGTCAAATACATATATGCGGTCTGTCATGAGGGATTCCTTTCCCCAGCGGGGTACGCCGATCGCCGTATCTTAGACTGCCGACAGGGATAGTCAAGTGCAATTCAAAACAAGTGAGGCCAGGCTTCAGAGGCTGCCCAACGGTTGAACCGCCCGCCCTGCCCGTAAAACAAGTGGTTCCGGGCTTCAGCCCGGACGTCTTTTGATCTGATCTATTTGGCGACGGGCGCACGTTCTGCGACCGCCGTCCGGGCTGAGGCCCGGACCGACGTGTATTTTGTTTGGATCCGTTGGACAGCCTCTCGAGCCGGGGCTCAGTGCCCGGTGGCCGCGCGTATTCAGCTGATGTAGCTGGCGTTTATGTCCACATACTCACGGCTGAGATCGCACGTCCACACCCTCGCGCCGTGCTTTCCCTCGGCGAGATCGATCCCGATCCTGACCTCTTTGGCCTTCAGGGCGCGTTCGGCCCGGGCGCGCGAGGCTGTGACGCCGGCCCCGTCGCGGAAGATGGGGATGCCGGCGATGGTGAGGGTGATCTTACCGGGATTGAAGGGGACGCCGCTGTATCCGGCGGCGCACAGGATCCGTCCCCAGTTCAGCTCTTCCCCGTACAGTGCGGTCTTGACGAGCGGCGAGTGCGCGACGGTCTTGGCCACGGTCCGGGCGGCCTGGAAAGTCGGAGCTCCACGGACGGTGATTTCGACGAGTTTCGTTGCCCCTTCGCCGTCTGCGGCGATGCGCTTGGACAGCTCCTCGCACACCCGCTCGAGGCCGCGTTCGAAGTGGGCAGCCCAGCGCCCGTCCACGCGGCCGGAGGAGGCGCCATTGGCGATAATAAGGACGGTGTCGTTTGTCGAAGTGTCCCCGTCGACGGTTACGCAGTTGAACGTGCGGTCGACCACGCGCCGCAGGATGCTTTTGAGCTGCGAGGGGGGCATCTGGACGTCGGTGGTGAGTATGGCGAGCATCGTGGCCAGATTCGGATGAATCATCCCGGATCCCTTCGCCATCCCCCCGATGCGGACGATCTTCCCGCCGATGCGCCCCTCGACCGCAAAGGTCTTCTCGCGCGTGTCGGTAGTCATGATGGCGCGCATGGCACAGGCCCCGCCCCGGGAACTGAGGGCGGACACGGCGGCAGCGATACCCGACAGCATCTTCCTGACCGGGAGAGGCTCGCCAATAACCCCGGTGCTTGCCACGGCAACCTGGCTGGCCGGGATACCGAGGAGAGAGGCAAGGCTGTCGACGGTGGTCGCGGCATCGCGCAAACCCTCGTCGCCAGTGCAGGCATTGGCGCATCCCGAGTTAACCAGGGCAGCCCGGATGTGCCCGCGCGAGGACTGCAGGTGTTTCCGGGTGAGCGCGACCGGGGCGGCCTGAACCCGGTTCGTCGTGAAGACCGCCGCCGCCGATGCCGGTTGCGAGGAGAACAGGACGGCCAGGTCGAGCCCGGCCTTCTTGATCCCCGCCGCAACCCCTGAGGCGAGGAAGCCTTGCGGGGCGGTAATTCCTCCTCGAACGGATTTCCAAGGCAGCCGTTTCGCACCGGTCCGGGGGAGTTCACGTTTCATAAGCGGGGCGCACCATCGATAGTTCGTTTCGGGAGACGGATCCTGGCTCAAGCCTGCCTGGACACCGCTTTTTCGCGCTCGACCTCCGTCAGGACGGCATCCAAGGTTGACAGGAACAGGTCCAATTCGCCCGTCGAGACGATGTAGGGGGGTAGCAGACGTAGAACGGTCTCGTGTGCGGCGTTGGCGATCACGCCGCGGCGCAGGAGCCGCTGCACCACGTCCCGGGCGGAGGCTCCGAGTTCCGCGCCGATCATAAGGCCCATGCCCCGCACCGCGCCGATCAGGGTGTGTTTTTCGGCCAGGGCCTTCAGTCCCGTCACGAGATAATCGCCCATCGTGCTAACGCGGTCCAGCAGCTGGTCCTCCTCCATTATGTCCAGCACCTCGAGCGCGAGCCGACACGCCAGGGGTCCTCCGCCGAACGTGGTGCCGTGGTCCCCCGCCTTCAGGCTTTCGGCGACGCGGGCGCTCCCGAGCACGGCTCCGAGCGGGTAGCCCCCGGCCAGCGACTTCGCCAGCGTCACCAGATCGGGGCGGATGCCGAAGTGTTGAAAAGCAAAAAACTTGCCCGTGCGCCCCATCCCACTCTGAATTTCGTCCACGACGAGCAGACTGCCGTACCGGTCGCAGAGCCGGCGGGCCGCGTGGAGGAATTCCCGCGGCAGCGGCACTATGCCGGCTTCGCCCTGTATCGGTTCGAGCACAAGCGCGCACACCTCGTCGTGAAACGCGTGTTCCAGGGCCTCCACGGTAAAGTCCTCGACCACGGAGACGCCGGGCAGAAGGGGGCGGAAGGGCTCCTGGTATTTCTCCTGGGCCGTGATGCTCAGCGCGCCGAGCGTCCTGCCGTGGAAGGAGTTCTTCAGGGTCAGAATTGCGCTCTTTTGCGCGTTCCCTTGCGACCGCGCGTAGGCGCGCGCGATCTTCAGCGCCCCCTCGATGGCTTCGGTCCCGCTGTTGGTGAAGAAGACCCGCGACATGCCCGAGATCAGCGTGAGCCGGCGCGCGAGCACGCCCTGGAACGGGTGGTAAAACAGGTTCGAGCAGTGCACGATCTTCTGCGCCTGCTCGATCAACACCCGGGTGAGCCGCGGGTGATTGTAGCCGAGCGCGTTGACGGCGATACCGGCGAGCATGTCCAGGTAGCGGCGTCCCTGAAGATCGTAGACGAAGGCGCCGGCCCCGTGCGAGACGAAGAGGTCGTAACGCTTGTAGGTCGGAAACAGGCACTCCTGTTCGAGCGCCGCGATCTCGGCCTCGCTGAGTTTCAGGTAAGGGTCGGGCTCAGGAGTCTGCATGGATGCACGTTCCTTCCGTCAGGGTTCCGCTGACGAACGAGTTGAGGATTCCCGGGGTTGCACCGGGCAGGATGTACACGGCAGCGACACCGCAGTTCAAGGCCTCCAGACAGGAGCTCGTCTTTGGGAGCATGCCCCCGGAGAGAGCGCCTTCGCGCGTCATCGCGGCGACCCCTTCACGGGTGAGGCTGCGGACTACGGCTCCCGTCGCGTCCTTCACCCCGGGGACGTCGGTGAGGTAGACGAGGGCCTCGCACCCGGTACCCCAGGCACAGACGGCGGCCATCTGGTCGGCATTGACGTTGAAGAGCTGCCCGTCGTCGCCGTACCCTATGCTCGAAACCACGGGGACCAGTCCGCCGCCGTGCAGCAGCTTGAACAGCGCCCGGTTGACCGAAACCGGCTGCCCCACGTAGCCGAGGTCGGGAGGATATCCGGGCGACCCCGCCACGGAGCGGCAGCGGACCGCGGCTCCGTCGGCGCCGCAGATCCCGATGGCCGAGCTGCCCATGACCTGCAGATCGGCCACCAGCGATTTGTTGACCTCGCCGGCGAGGACCATTACAGCGACGGCGAGAGTCTGGGCGTCGGTAACCCGCAGCCCCTCCACGAAACGCGAGGGGATCTGCAGCTCGGCGAGCCGCCGGCTCAGGCTTTTTCCGCCGCCGTGGACGAGTATGATCTCGTGGCCGTCCCGTTCCAGTTCCGCGACCTGCGCGAGGATGGCGCGGCACAGGGTCGGCTCCTCCAGGAGGCTCCCGCCCAGTTTAACCGTGAAGCGCAAGGCTCTCCCCCTCCCACAGGCCCGTGTCCTGTTCGAGTTCGTGCATCAGGTTGAAATTCTGGACCGCCTGGCCGGCGGCCCCCTTGACGAGGTTGTCGATCGCGCAGAACAGGACTCCCCGGCGTCCCCCGCAGGTCAGTCGCCAGGCGATGTCGCAGAAGTTCGAGTGTACGACCGCCCGCAGCTGCGGCAACCGCGAGGCGCCCAGGATGCGGACGAAGGGGTGCTTATCGTACCGGCGGTGGAACTCCGTCTCCAGCTCCTCGGAACCTATCGGCCGGTCGAACTTCACGTAGATGGTCGACAGCATTCCTCGGTTGACCGGCAGCAGGTGCGGCACGAAGGTGAAGTTGTCGCCATCCCACCCGAGTTCCTGGCAGATTTCCGGGGCGTGCCTGTGGGTGATGGGGCTGTAGGGCCGGAAGTCCTCGGAAACCTCGCCGAAGAGCATGTCCACGCGGGCGGCGCGGCCGGCCCCGGTCACGCCCGACTTCGAGTCGCAGAAGATGTCGGACCCCGCCTCGAGCAGCCCGGACTTCACCAGGGGCAGGAGCGGCAGCAGCACCGAGGTCGGGTAACATCCCGGGTTGGCGACCAGGCGTGCCGCCGCGATCGCCTGGGCGTTCCACTCGGGCAGGCCGTAGACGGCCTGCTGCAGCAGCGCGCGGGCGGAGTGTTCGAAGCCGTACCACCGGGCATAGCTCTCGGGGTCGTGGAGGCGAAACGAGCCGCTCAGATCGACCACGCGGATTCCCTCGGAAAGGAACCGGGGCGCGAGCCGATGGGACACCTCGTTGGGCGTGCACAGGAATACGGTGTCGACTCCGAGCGCGACCGCGACCGCAGGGTCCTGCGGCAGGCACTCCAGGTCCGACAGGCCGCGCAGTTCGGGGTGGATGTCCGCCAGCGGCTTGCGCCCCGTCGATTCAGAAGCCATGACGGCGCGGCAATCCATGCCGGAGTGGCGCAACGCCAGCCGGATGAGCTCGAGCCCCGAGTAGCCGGAAGCCCCGACGACGGCGACGGGAAATCTCATGAGAGGCATTCCTCGATGCGCTGCAACACCTGCTTGCCCTGCCGGGGGCTGCGCAGGAGCACGAACACCGTGTCGTCCCCCGCGACGGTGCCGATGATTTCGGGCCACTGGGCGGAGTCGAGCACGACGCCGAGCGCGTGACCGTTGCCCGGGGAGGTCTTGAGCACCACGATGTTGCCGGAGGAGTCGGTGCACACAACCAGCTGTTGCAGCGAGCGCCTCACGTGGTCGGGTCCCGCCGGGGCGTTCGCCCCCGTGGCGTGGTGGTAGATCCCGCGGATTTTCACCAGCCCCAGTTCCCTGACATCGCGCGAGAGGGTCGACTGGGTCACCTCGATCCCCTGGCCCCGGAGCAGTTCCGAGAGCCTCTCCTGGCTGGCGACGGGCAGCCGGCGCACGATCTCCACGATTCTCGCCTGCCGCGCTCTCTTAGAGATCATAGCGGTGGTTCCATATTTATGCAGCAAAAGCGCTAATTATACAGAGGGCGGCCCTCGCGGCAAGAGGAAATCGGGCCGGGCCCGGGGGGTCGCGTCACACGCGCGCCACCCGGGCCGCTCTCACCTGCGGCAGCGCCTGTATCTCGCGCAGCAGGCCGACCGGGATCTCTGAGTCGACGTTCACGACCCCGACCGCCTCCTTCGCCTGCTCGCTGCGTCCCAGCGCGAAGTTGGCGATGTTTATGGCGTGGTCGCCCAGGATCGTCCCCACGCGCCCAATCACCCCGGGCGTGTCGAGGTTGCAGATGATGAGCATGTCCCCCGACAGCGGGGCGTCCACGTCGATGCCGTTGAGGGAGACGAGGTGCAGGTGGTTTTTATGCAGGACGGTCCCCTCGACCCACTGCTCCCCCGCATCGGTCTTCAGCTTGACCGAAATCAGGTTGCTGTAGCTACGCTCGCGGGTGCTGCGGGTTTCGAGGAAGTGGATGCCGCGTTCCTTGGCCGTCGTCAGCGCGTTGACGAGGGTGACGCGTTCGGACAGGATCGGCTTGAGGACGCCGACCAGGATGGAGCTGCAGATCAGCGGCGTGTTCAGCTCCGTCAGCTCGCCGTAGTAGCGCACGCCGACTTCCTCCATCCTGCCGTTGGAGAGCTGGCTGGCGAAGCTCCCCAGCCGCTGTCCGAGCTCGAGATAGGGGGCGATCGTTTGGTATTCCGACAGCGACACAGATGGGAAGTTCACCGCGTTGCGCACGATGCCGCCGACGAAGTAGTCGCGCACCTGCAGCGCCAGATCAACCCCCACCTTCTCCTGGGCTTCCACGGTCGACGCCCCGATGTGCGGCGTCGTGACTGTATTGGGCAGAGCGATGAGCTCCGGGTTGGGTTTCGGTTCGCCCGCGTAGACGTCCAGCGCGGCGCCGCCCAGGCGCCCCGACTTCAGGGCGTCGACAAGCGCCCCCTCGTCGACCAGGTCGCCCCGCGCGGCATTGATCAGGAAGGACCCCGGCTTCATCAGCGCCAGGGCCTCCGCGTTGATCAACTTGCGCGTGGACGGGTTCAGGGGAGCGTGCAGCGTCACGATCTCCGACTGCCGCAGCAGGTCCTCGAGGCTGACGAGTTTCACACCGAGGTCGCGGGCCACCGAATCGGAGACAAACGGGTCGAAGACGAGCACGTGGGTCTTGAAGCCCTGGGCCCTCTTGACGACCTCGGTGCCGATCTTGCCGAGCCCGACCACGCCGAGCACCTTGCCGTGCAACTCGGTCCCCATGAACTTCTGCCGCTCCCAGCGGCCGCCTTTGACGGACCCGTCGGCCTGCGCGATCTTGCGCAGCAGCGCCAGCATCAGGCCCATTGTGTGTTCGGCGGCGCTGATGCTGTTGCCGGCCGGGGTGTTCATGACGATGAGGCCGCGCCGTGTGGCCGCCGGCACGTCGATGTTGTCGACGCCCGTGCCGGCCCGGCCGATCACCCTCAGCATCGGTGCGGCTTCCATGAACGCGTCGGTGACCTTGGTCTTGCTGCGCACCACCAGGGCTTCCGCAGTCGCGAGCGCGCGCTGCACCGCTTTCGGGTCGTCCCCGTACAGCTCGATCACCTCAAAACCTGCCTCGGCCTTCAGGGCGTCGATCCCCGCCGGCGATATCTCTTCCAAAACCAGGATAGCTGTCATAGACGGTCTGCCTCTTCACGATAGAATTCCAGTGCCGCGCGCGTCCCGGAGCCCAGTCCGATGCCGCAGCCCGACTCCGTCAGGGCCAGTTCCAGGCAGCCGAGAATCCCGATCGTTTCGAAAAAGTCGAAGTAACCCAGGTGCCCTATCCGCAGCAGGTAAGGCTTCATGCTCCCCTGCCCCCCGGTCATGTGCACGCCGAACCGGGAGCGCATCGTCGAGAGGATGCGCGACGGCTCGATGCCCGGGACGAAGGCTGTGACCGCGTTTCCGGGGCGGCGCGGGAAGATCTTCATGCCCCAGCGGCTGACGGCGGCGCGCGTGGCGCCCGCCTGCAGCGCCGCGTTGGCAACCAGGTTGTCGACCCCGCCTCCCTCGAGAATCAGGCGCAGCGCCCGGTCGAGCCCCTGAACGATCGAGATGGCCGGCGTGTAGGCCGTCTGCGCCTCCCGCTGCGCCTTGCGTTCCTTGGCCAGATCGAAGTAGTACCGGGGGCGCCGGCACTTCTCGACGCGCTTCCAGGCGCGCTCGCTCAGCGAGATCATGGCCACGCCCGGCGGCACCATGAAGGCCTTTTGCGACCCGCCGACGACGACGTCCAGCCCCCAGGCGTCCGTCTCGAGCGGCATGGTGCCCAACCCGGTGATCGCGTCGACCACGAGCGCGGTATGCTCCCGGCCGCGGACGAGCTTGCCGATGGCCTCCAAGTCCATCGCGGCCCCGGTCGACGTCTCGGTCGCCTGCACGAAGACGGCAGCGTAGTCTTTTCCGGATTGAAGTTCCTGGGCGACCTGCTCGGGTTCGATCGATTCGCCGTAGGGGACCTGGATCACGTCCGCTTCGAGGCCATAGGTCTTGGCGAGCTCGGTCCAGCGCTCGCCGAATTTCCCCGCAACGCCGACCAGGACGCGGTCGCCGGGGTCGGTCAGGTTGACGACCGCGGCCTCCATGGCGCCGCTGCCGGAGGAGGAAAGCACCAGCACCTCGTTTGCGGTCTTGTAGACCTGCTGCAGTCCTTTCTGCACGCGGCGGAACACCGCCTTGTAATCCTCCTTGCGATGGTGCATCGGGGCGACGAGCGCCTCGACCATCGCTTCGGGGAGGAGGGGGGTGGGACCCGGGGTAAACAGTCGCGGCTTGTTTAATGGCTTCATGGCAGCGGCTCCGTCTGGATTATACGATGTGTTCAAACGCAGCTGAGGTCGCGGAGTATAACACATTCCCGAGCGTTCTCCGGGCATTGTCCTGCACTCACAGACCCAAAAAACTTGTCACGGAAGACACGGAAGAAACACGGAGGACACGAATGAGCATATTTTGTATTTCCGTGCTTTCCGTGTTTCTTCCGTGTCTTCCGTGACAAGTTTTTGTTTGTGTTTCGCATATTCACGGGCCGCGCACTGTGTCCGAACTTGATCTCGGGCCTGCGTTGCCTTAAGGTTCGTATTCTGCGCGCGGGGTGCGGCGGTCCTATGTATTTCCTTTACTCGGTTCTGCTCGGGATCGGGGCGGTTCTCACGAGCCCGTATTGGCTCGTCAAGGCGCTCCGTGAGCGCAAGTACCTGGACAATGTCCTCGACCGCCTGAGCCTTGGGATGGCCGGCCTGCCGGAGGTCCCGACCCGGCCGCTGTGGATTCACGCCGTCTCGGTCGGAGAGGTGCTCGCCGCGAAGCCGTTGTACGCCAGTCTCCGCGAGGCTCGGCCGGAGATCCCGGTCGTCGTTTCCACCGTGACCGTCACGGGGCAGGCGCTGGCCCGCAAGGAATTCCCTCAAGCCGCCGCCATCATCTACTTTCCGTTCGACTGGGATTTCTGCGTCCGGCGCTTCCTGGCGCGGCTCGACCCGAGGGCGGTCGTGCTGCTCGAAACCGAGCTGTGGCCCAACTTTCTCCACAACTGCAACAGCCGCGGCATCCCCGTGTTTCTCGCCAATGGCAGGATCTCGGAGAGATCGCACCGGCGCTACCGCCGGGTGCCGCGGGTAATGCGGGCCATGCTCTCGCAGGTGAGCTTGATCGCCGCGCAGAGCGCCGAGGACCGGCGCAGGTTCATCGACCTGGGCGCGGTCGAAGAGCGCGTCCACACCACCGGCAACCTGAAGTTCGACTTTCCGCCGCCGCCCGTGGACTGCGACGCCGAGGGGCTGGGAGTGATCGCACGGGTGCTGGGCGTCACGCCCCAGACACCCGTCGTCGTCGTCGGCAGCAGTATGAAGGGGGAGGAGGAGCTCTTCGTAGGCGCCTTCAGGGAGGTGCGGCGGCGCTTTCCGAATGCCCGTCTCATCCTGGCTCCCCGTCACCCCGAGAGGTTTGACGAGGTCGCGGAGCTTCTCGGGCGGTCGGCGCTCCGGTTTGTCCGCCGCAGCCGTGCGGCGGACGCGGCGGACGGCGCGGCGGACCTCCTGCTGCTCGACACGATCGGCGAACTGCGCTCCGTGTACCGGCTGGCCTCGGTCGCGGTCATTGGCGGGAGTTTCGGCCCCTTCGGGGGGCACAACCTGCTCGAGCCAGCCGCGCTCGGCAAAGCCGTCATCATCGGACCCAGGATGTCCAATTTCAGCGACATGGCTGCGCTCTTCGTGCGCGAGCAGGCGGTCCGGCAGTGCGCCCCCGCAGAGCTCGCGGCCGCGCTCGGGGAACTGTTCGCCAACGACAGGGCGCGCGCCCTGCTGGGCCAGCGGGCCAGCCTCGTGTGCCGGCAGAACCAGGGAGCCGCCGCGAGCACACTTTCCCTGCTTACGCCCTGTTTGGGTTGAACAATGTACGAGCCTCCTCGCTGCCTAGACCCGTTGCTCTGGGCCCCGGGTGTGCTCTATGGGGCCGCCGCAGCTTGCCGGAACCGTTTGTACTCGGCGGGGGTCCTGCGGGTCCGGAGGCTTTCCCGCCCCGTGATCAGCATCGGCAATCTCACGATGGGAGGGGCCGGGAAGACCCCGCTCGCGCTCCGCACGTGCGAGATCGTGCTCAAGCTCGGCGCGACGCCGGTCCTGCTCAGCCGCGGGTATGGCCGTTCCACGGCTGCCGCGCCGCGCATCTCTCCGCCGGGGGAGCCGTCGTCGGCCGACGCCGCCCTGCTGGGGGATGAACCCGCCGTCGTGCGCCGTCGTTGCCCCGATGCCTGGGTGGGGGTGGATGCGGACCGCTACCGCGCCGCGCGCGCCATCGAGGGCCGATGCCGCCGCCCGGTATTCATCCTCGACGACGGATTCCAGCACAGAAGCTTGTATCGCGACCTCGACATCGTCGTGATCGATGTCACTCAGCCCTTCGAAACCAACCGCATCCTGCCCCGCGGCTCGCTGCGCGAGCCTCTCTCCGGGCTGCGCCGCGCCGACGTCGTTCTGCTCAACGGACCCGCCGGGACGACGGTCTGCCCCGGCCCCTGGCTCGCACCCGGTGCTATGATTCTCCGGTGCACCCAGGAGATCAGTTCCGTGGTGCGCTTTGAGGCCTGGATGGCGCGCGCCGACGACGCGGGAGCCCCTCCCCGTCGACGCCCCGTCTTCCTGGTCGCCGCAATCGGCAACCCGGAGCGCTTCCGGCGCGACGCCTGTCAGGCGGGGATGGAGGTGCGCGGCGCCAGGTTTTTCCGCGATCATCGCGCGCTAGACGCCGCGCGCTGGCAGTCGTGTATCGAAGAGGCGACGCGCGCGGGGGCCGCGGCGCTGCTGACGACGGAAAAGGACGCCGTCAAGCTCGACCGGCCGCCGGCGTTTCCCTTGTACGTCGCCGTGCAGGAGACCCGCATGCCAGAGCAGTCGCTTCTCGAGCGTACGCTCGAATCGGTCGTCGGGGCGGGCGCGTGAACACCATCGATCCCGCCAAGATCGACCGCGTGCTGATCCGCGGCACGAACTGGGTCGGCGACGCCGTGATGTCGGTGCCCGCACTCCGGGAGATCCGCCGCATTTTCGGCGGCGCCCGGATCTCGCTCATGGTGCGCCCCTGGGTGCGCGACGTGTACTCGGCCGTCGATTTCGTCGACGAGGTCCTGGAGTACGACAAAACGGGGCCAGACCGCGGCTGGCGCGGCGCACTGCGGGTCGGGCACCAACTCCGCGCGCGACGTTTCGACCTCGCGATACTGCTTCAGAATGCGTTCGAGGCGGCATTCATCGCCTGGTGGGCCGGGATCCCCCGTCGGCTCGGATACGCGCGGGACGGGCGCGCCCTGCTCTTGACGCACGCCCCCGCCATAGACCCGGCGGTGCGCAAGGTTCACCAGTGTCACTACTACCTCGGAATCCTTTCCGGCGCGGGCCTGCTGCGGCAACGCCACTGGGAAACGACACCCAGCCCCCCTTCGATCTCGATAGGAGTGAGAGAATCCGACCGCGAGGCGGCCCGGGGCATGCTGCGCGCCGGCGGGGTCGAACCGGGGCACCTGGTCGTGGGCATCAATCCCGGGGCCTATTACGGAGGCGCCAAGCGCTGGCTATCGGAGCGCTACGCGCGGGTCGCCGACCTGCTCGCGGCCAGGCACGGCGCGCGCATCGTGATCTTCGGCGCCCCCAGCGAACGGCGCATCGCCGACGAGGTGGCCCGCCTGATGACCACGCCGGCGCTGGTGCTCGCCGGCCGGACCACGCTAGGCCAGCTCATGGGCCTGATTGCGGAATGCGGGCTCCTGATCACCAACGATTCCGGCCCGATGCACCTGGCCGCCGCCCTGGGCACGCCCCAGCTCGCCATTTTCGGCTCGACCAGCGAGATCGCCACCGGCCCCCTCAGCCCGCACGCACGGGTCGTCAAGAAGCAGGTCGACTGCAACCCCTGCTTCCTGCGGGAGTGTCCGATCGACTTTCGCTGCATGACGGGAATTTCGGTGGACGAGGTGGCGGCGGCGGCCTCCGAGAAGCTGGACGCAGCCGCGCGGATCTTGAGGATGAAAACCATCGCGGCCGGAAGCACGAGCCTGGGCCCGGAAGCATCCCCCCGGACATCCGATAGCCCCACTCCGTTTCCGGCCCGCGATGTTCTCCTGAGTCGTTCGATAGCATAGTGCCTTGGCCCGTTACCTTCTGTGATCCGTGTCACCCGGTTCGAGGAATCGCCGGCCGCGCCCGCGTCACCGCCAGGATGCATTTCCGTTGTGGGCGGGGCCTGTTCTTTGTTAAATTCACTGGTTTTCCGGAGCATGCGATGCATCGAGCCGTCTTTCTTGACCGCGACGGGACGATCAACGAGGAAGTGGGATACGTCAACCACATCTCCCGGTTCAGGATGCTTCCCTGGTCCGCGCAGGCCATCCGCTCTCTGAACGAAGCCGGCTTCAAGGTGTTCCTCTTCAGCAACCAGTCCGGCATTGCGCGCGGTCACTTCCCTGAATCGCTGGTCCGGGAGGTGCACGCCGGCATGGCCCGAGGAACTCGCCCGCGGGGGCGCGCATCTCGATGCGGTGTATTATTGCCCGCATCACCCGGAGGGGCGGGTCGACGAGTTCCGGCGGGTTTGCGACTGTCGCAAGCCGAAAGCCGGGCATGCTCCTGCAGGCCGCACGCGATTGGGACCTCGACTTGGGCGCCTCTTTTGTCGGTCGGGGATAAGTATCTGGATATTCGGACCGGCCAGGCCGCCGGAACCCGCGGGCGTGCTGGTGCTGTCCGGTTACGGGCGGGGCGAAGCGCGAATATGAAAGGCACTTGTGGCCCCGCCCCCCGGATCACGTCGCCGAGCACGTGCTGGACGCCGCCGGGTGGATAATCGAGCGATTTCGCAGATGATGCGCGAACAACTGCTGTCGATCATCGATGGTTTCCACGAGTCAGGGCCGCGGTGGTGGGCGACCTGATCGCCGACGAGTTTCTCTACGGCGAGATCTCGCGTATATCGCGCGAGGCCCCGGTGCTGGTCGTGCAGTACAACGAGCTGGTGCGCGTTCCGGGCGGAGCCGGCAATGCCGCCAACAATCTTCTCGAACTGGGGTGGCCGCGTCTCCATCATCGGCGCTGTCGGCCGCGACGAAGCGGGGCGGGAACTCGCTGCCCAGCTGAAGTCCAAGGGCGCCGACACGTCCGACCTCCGCGGGTGGCGGTCCTATCGCACGCCGGTAAAGACACGCATTCTGGCTGGCGCGCATCACTCCGCGCCCCAGCAGATCGTGCGCGTGGACCGTATCGGTCAACTCGACGATTGGTGCGTCCCGGAAAACCGTCGCGGCCGCGCTGGCCGAGAGCGACGCGTCGTCGTGAGCGACTACGGCTGCGGGACAGTCTCCGATGCCCTCCTCGGCCAGGTGCGCCGGGAGGCGCTGCGACGCCGCATCCCGATCCTCGTCGACTCGCGCTTCCGCATGTCGGAGTTCGAACGGGTCACCGCCATCACACCGAACATCACCGAGCTGGAGGCCGCGACCGGGACCTCGATCGGAAGCGACACTCCCCTCCTGCACAAGGTTGGACGGGCCGTGCTCAACAGGCAGAATCTCGGCTGCCTTCTGGTCACCCAGGGGCGCTTCGGCATGACGCTCTTCGAGCGCCGCAGGCCTCCGCTCCACATCCCGATTTACGGGAGCGACGAGGTCGCCGACGTCACGGGCGCGGGTGACACCGTGATCGCCGTCTTCGCGCTTGCGCTCGCCTCCGGCGCCTCTCCCTGCGACGCCGCGCGCCTCGCCAACTACGCCGGGGGCATCGTGGTGATGAAGCGAGGGACGGCCACGCTTGAATCGGGACGAGCTCCGGTCCGCAGTCAACCGCGACCTGCCCTGAGCGCCGGCCCATGAATCCCTCCGACAAGATCAAAACGCCGCGCGAGCTGGTCCCGATCGTCCGGCGCGCCCAATCCTCCGGCCGGAGGGTCGTGTTCGCCAACGGCTGCTTCGACCTACTGCACGTCGGCCACGTGCGCTACCTCGAGGGGGCCAAGTCCCTCGGCGACCTCCTGCTGGTGGCGATCAACAGCGATGCGTCCGTGCGCGGTCTGAAGGGTGAGGGGCGTCCCCTCCAGCCTCAGAACGACCGCGCGGAGATGATCGCCTCGATGGAGGCAGTGGACTACGTCACCATCTTCGATTCGCCGACCGTCGAGCCGCTGCTGATCGAGATCCGACCCGACGTGCACGCCAAAGGAACCGACTACACGCGCGAAACCGTTCCCGAACGCGAGACGGTCCGCGCTTACGGCGGCCACGTGGAGATCGTCGGAGATCCCAAGGGCCACTCGACCCGCGATCTGATCCGGAGTATCCTTCTCAAGTTCGGCTCATGACAGCACCGCGCGCGATCCTCATTGTCCGGCTCAGCTCTCTCGGGGACATCCTGCACACCCTCCCCGCGTTTCAGAGTCTGCGTGACACCTTCCCGCACGCCCGCATCGACTGGCTGGTCGAGCAAAGGGTCCGCTTCCTGCTCGACGCCGTCACGGGAATCGACCGCATCCATGCCGTCGACACCCATTCCCTGAAGACCCGTCCCTGGCATCCGGGCGCGTGGGGCCGGCTGTGCTCGGTGGTCCGCGCCTTGCGCGAGCGTCGCTACGACATCGCCCTGGACTTCCAGGGATTGATCAAGACGGGCCTGCTGACCGCAGCCTCGGGCGCAAGGCTCCGCGTGGGTTTCACCCGGGAACTCGTGCGCGAGCGTCCCGCCCACCACTTCTACAACCGCCGGGCCGGGAATGGCAAGCCGGCCCATGTGACCACGCTGAACCGCAGACTCGCCGAGGCTGCCGGCGCCGCACCCGGCCAGGCCCGGGTCGAGCTGCACATCTCAAAGCTGGACCGCGATTATGTCGAAGGAACGCTTCGGCAGGAGCAACTTCGGGATTTCGTCGTCATCAATCCAGGGGGGGGCTGGCCCACCAAGCGGTGGAGCCCGCGAAGGTACGGGGAGCTTGCCGCGCTCATTCACACGGGCATGGGGTTGCGCGCCGTCGTAACAACCGGGCCCGGGGAGGACGAATTGTTCGAAGCAATCGCGGCGCAGGCCTCGCAGGCCCGGCCCTTTCACGCCCGCTTTTCCTTCCTTCAGCTGGTGCCGCTGCTCGAGAGGGCGCGCTTGATGGTGGCGGGAGACACGGGACCGTTCCATCTTGCCTGCCTGGTCGGCACCCCGGTCGTCGCCATCCTCGGCCCGACTTCCCCACTGCGCAACGGTCCATGGTCCACCTCGGACAGCTCGGTCGTTGCGCCAGCTCACCTGCAGCTTCTGCCACCTGCGCTGCTGCCCCACCCAAAACGAGTGCATGGACATTTCGGTGGACGAGGTTTTTCGCGCCGTCGACCTGCGCCTGAAGCGATTGCCGGGCCCGGAGCGCGAAGGTGGTGCGGCGTGAAGAGACTGGCGCTTCCGGCAGCATTCCTGGTTGCCCTCTGCTCCATCGCCCGCCCGGCCGGGCCTGCCGAGCCAACCCGGGAGGCCGCCCATCTCGCGTCTTTCGACGTCGCGGAAAAGACCGTCTACCACGTCGAGTGGAACCCGCCGTGGTACCTCTTCTTCCTCCCGCAGATGGAGGCGGGCGAGGCCGAACTCAGCGTGGCGAGGCGAGGTCGATCCCCAGGGCAGAAAGGTCCTGCAGATCGTATTCCAGGCGCGCTCGAGCGGCACGCTGGTCAGACTCGCCGGGATGAAGATCGATGATCGGTTCGAGTTCCTGACCGACCCTGACACGTTGTGCACCATGAAGGTCAGCAAGAAGATCCTGGAAGGCAAGCGGCGCCGGAGCATCGACGTCGAGTACCTCCCCGACACCAACCAGCTCCACATGGTGGAAACGGACCTGGCGGTCGCGCCCCCCAAGGTGAAACGCGACATGGTGAAGGACGACGTCCCGAAGTGCGTCAGGGACCTGTTCTCCGCTCTGTTTTACGTCAGGAGGCTGGAGTTCTACCCTGGGGCCGCTCACAAGTCGCTCGTCGGCGACGACGACAAGTTCAAGGAGGTGATGTCGCGCGTCGAGAAGAGCGAAACGGTCGTCACCCCGAGCGGGACCTACGCTACCTGGCGTGTCGACACGGTCGCCCTTGTCGGCGGGTTGTTCAAAGAAGGGGGCCAGTTCAGGCTCTGGCTCACGGCTGACGAAAAGAAACTCCCCGTGCAGTTCGAAGCGAAGGTTAATATCGGAACGGTGACCGGGAAGCTGAAGTCGGCGGAGTTCTGAACGGAGGCTTGCCGGAGCCGTCCATAAGCCGAATCCTGTGTCCCTGCGTGAAGCAGGGCGGCAATCATTCATCTGGTCCCCGGATCGCTCCGGGGTTCAAGCGGTCTACCCAAAAGCGTCGGACGAGCCGCCCTTAATCCCTTTCGGGATGCGCTTTTCTATTTGACCTTGCTCCGTGTGGGGTTTGCCCTGCCGCCCCTGTTACCAGTGGCGCGGTGCGCTCTTACCGCACCTTTTCACCCTTACCCCGCGAACGGGGCGGTATGTTTTCTGTGGCACTTTCCGTAGGGTCGCCCCTCCCTCGCGTTACGAGGCACACTGCCCTGTGGAGTTCGGACTTTCCTCGGCCCGGAGAAGCTGGGCCGCGATTGCCTGTCCGACTCCGGCAAGCACTTCATGATACATCTCCGCTCGAAGCAGGGCAACGGCATCAGACCTGTTTGGCCTTGGTGTCGCCGGCAGGAGGCGCGGCCGCAGCAGGCTTCCGCAGCCCGAGCATCTCGCGCACCTTGACGTCGAGCGCAGCCGAGACGTCCTTGTGCTCGCGCAGGAAGAGCTTGGCGTTTTCGCGGCCCTGGCCGAGCCGCTCGCCCTTGTACGAGAACCAGGCCCCGCTCTTTTCGATGAGCTTCTTGTCCACGGCCAGGTCGACAAGGTCCCCCTCGTAAGAGATCCCCTGATTGTACAGGATGTCGAACTCTGCTTCACGAAACGGCGGTGCCAGCTTGTTCTTGACGACCTTGACCCGCGTGCGGTTGCCCACGACCGCGTCGCCCTCCTTGATCGACCCGATCCGCCGGATATCGACACGGATGGACGAGTAGAACTTCAGCGCCCGGCCGCCGGTGGTCGTCTCGGGATTGCCGAACATGACCCCGATCTTTTCCCGGATCTGATTGATGAACACCAGGCAGGTGTTCGACTTCGACACGATCGCGGTCAGCTTGCGGAGCGCCTGGGACATGAGGCGCGCCTGAAGACCCGGGAGCGAGTCGCCCATTTCGCCCTCCAGTTCGGCCTTGGGCACCAGGGCCGCCACCGAGTCGACCACCAGGATGTCGATCGCGCCGCTGCGCACCAGGACCTCGGCGATCTCCAGGGCCTGTTCTCCGCTGTCGGGCTGGGACACCAGCAATTCGTCGGTGTTCACCCCGAGCATCTTGGCGTACTTGGCGTCCATGGCGTGCTCGGCGTCTATGAAGGCGGCGGCACCCCCGTCGGCCTGGGCATGGGCAATGGCGTGGAGGGCGAGCGTGGTCTTGCCGCTGGACTCGGGGCCGTAGATCTCCACCACGCGCCCTTTAGGGAACCCCCCCACTCCCAGAGCCGCATCGAGCGATATCGAACCCGTCGAGATCGCCTGGAAACCGACCGGCTCGGGACGGTCCCCCAACCGCATAATGGAGCCCTTGCCGAACTGCTTTTCGATCTGGGTCAAGGCGACGTCGATCGCCTTGTTCTTGCTCATCCGGTCATCTGACATCGGTTTTTCCTTCCATTGTGCGGTAATCGTAGAACCCGCGCCCCGTTTTCCTGCCCAGTCGCCCCGCGTTCACCATTCGGACCAGGAGGGGGCACGGCCGGTATTTCGGGTCGCCCAGTCCCTCGTGCAGAACCCGCATGATGCTCAGGCACACATCCAGCCCGATGAAATCGGCCAAAGTCAGGGGCCCCATCGGGTGGTTCATACCCAGCTTCATCACAGTGTCGATCGCGTCCCGGTCCGCAACACCCTCCATCAGCGCAAACACCGCCTCGTTGATCATCGGCATCAGAATCCGGTTGGCAACGAACCCAGGGTAGTCCTGCACTTCGACGGCCGTCTTGCCAAGATCGGAAGCGATCTCCAGCACCCGTCGGGCGGTGTCCTCCGAGGTGGCGAGCCCGCGGATGACCTCGACGAGCTTCATGACCGGGACGGGGTTCATGAAGTGCATCCCGATGCAGCGGTCAGCCCGGGTGGTTGCGGTCCCGAGCCGGGTGATCGAAATGGACGACGTGTTGCTGGCCAGTATCGTTTGACTCGGGCACAGCCTGTCCAACTCCCGGAAGACGCCGGTCTTGAGCTCCAGGTCCTCGTTCACGGCCTCGATCACGACGCCATACGCGGCCAGGCCGCCGAGGCCAACGGCCGGGACAATCCGGGCCAGGATCTCCGCCTGCGCGCCTTCCCCGAGAACGCCCTGGGCAACCAATCGGGCCACGCTGCTGCCGATACCGTCCACAGCACGGTCCAGCAGGTCCTGCCGCACGTCGCACAGGTGCACGCGGTATCCCGCCTGCGCAAACACCTGGGCGATGCCGCTCCCCATGGTCCCGGAGCCCACGACCCCTATCGCTCCCCGCTCCGAAGCCCCCAATCCCGCCTCCAGTTTCGATCCCGACACGCCCACAGCCCGCTTATCTTGTTAAACTGCCACCGCGAGGAATTGAGCCGGGAATTGTGTTGCGCCGCGAGCGCAGGCTCGGCACGCCGCTAAAACACGCGGCCACGAGAACTGATTGAGTCGAAGGTGCTTAAGTTCCCGGACCGCACCGGCACGGCTGCCTGCGAGTCCCGCGCTCATCCTACCACGGCAGGATCGCCTCGGCGCGCGCAATCTGCCGCAACCGGAAATGCGGGCTGTGAACGGATGTTGCATTGCCGCACCGCACTCTCTACAATTTACGGTCCCACACTGCAGAAAGGAGAAGGCATTGGAGAGCACAAGCACGGCGGCACAGAATTGGGCCTTGATTCTCGGAGCTTCGAGCGGTTTTGGCGCCGCCACGGCCTGCGCGCTTGCCCGCAGCGGGTTTCACATTATCGGCGTGCACCTCGACCGCAGGGCGACTCTTGCGGCCGCCGAGCGGATCGTCGAACAGGTCCGGGCCGAGGGACGCAAGGCGCTCTTTTTTAACGTCAACGCCGCCGACGCGGAGCGCCGCGCCGAAGTGGTGCGGGCGGCAGGCCGGGAGCTTGCCGCCACCCCGGGATCCCGTGGCGTGGGCACGTTCGTGCACTCCCTGGCCTTCGGCACCCTCAAACCCTACATCGCGCGCGACGGCGATTCGGCCATCAAGCCGGCCGACATGAACATGACCGTCGACGTGATGGCGCACAGTCTCGTCTACTGGGTCCAAGACCTGTTCGCTGCGGGACTGCTCCTATCCGGATCCAGGATTTTCGCGATGACGAGCGCCGGGGGACACCGGGTCTGGCCATCCTACGGCGCCGTCTCGGCCGCCAAGGCCGCGCTGGAATCCCACATTCGACAGCTTGCCTTCGAGCTCGCTCCCTACGGCATCAGCGCCAACGCCCTGCGCGCGGGGGTCACCGAAACCCCGGCGGCCCGAAAAATACCCGGAAACGAGCGCATGTTCGCGCGCGCGCTCGAGGCCAACCCCGGGGGCCGGCTCACGACCACGGAAGACGTCGCCGAGGTGATCGTGTCGCTCAGCCTCTCCCGTGGCACGTGGCTCACGGGCAACGTGATCGGGGTGGACGGGGCGGAGGACCTCGCGGGCTGATGCGGGGACCGGCTGGGTCCGGACGGCGGCATGCGATCGGCGCCGTGTTCTCCATTGACTCCCGGGCGCCGGGCTGTTAGCATTTAAGTTTTTTGACAGGAGTGTGCCATGCCCCGGCAGTGTTACGTCTGCGAGAAGACGCCCGTTTTCGGTCGCACTGTCTCGCACGCCCACAACGTCAGCCCGCGCAAGTTCAACCCCAACCTTCAAAGCGTCCGGATCCTGGAAAACGGTTCGGTGAAGCGGGTTCGCGTCTGCACGCGATGCCTGCGGTCGGGAAAGGTGCAGAAGGCCGTCTAAGCCAGCGCCACGGCCTCGATCTCGACCATCACCTCCCTGGGCAGACGGGCGACCTGAACCGTTGCCCGCGCCGGCCTGGTGGCGCCGAGATATTCTGCGTACACCCGGTTCATCTCGGGGAAATCGTCCAGGTTTTTCAGAAAGACAGACGTTTTCACGATCCTGTTCAACCCGCTCCCGGCCGCATCGAGAATCGCAGCCAGGTTTCTCATGACCTGGTGAGTCTGCGCCGCGATGCCTCCCGGAACGACGGCGCCCGTCGCCGGATCAATCGGGATCTGGCCGGACACGAAGACGAACCCGTTGGCGCGCACCGCCTGCGCGTACGGCCCGATCGGCATGGGCGCGCGATCCGTTTCGATCTCCTCCTGCATACGGTTCCTCCATACACGCGCCGCTGATGGCGGCGAGGCAGCACGGCGCATCCTAGGGTATCTTGCTGACGCGCTCCACGTCCCTGATCCCGCGGATGGCCTTCAGAACCTGCACCACCTTCTGCAGGTGGCGCACGTCGTTGATCTCGACCGTCAGCTCCACGGTCCCGTTTCCCCCGTCGGTCGACGAGCGGGATTCCCGAATGTTGGTTTTCAGGTTAGAAATCGCCGAAGTGATGTCGGCGAGTATACCCTGCCGGTCCTCGACGGCAATCGAAAGCCGGACGTTGAACAGTTCCTCTCCCGAATCGGTCACCCACTCGACGTCCGTCATGCGGTCGGACCCCAGGAAACTCACGAGGTTGGGACAACCGGTCGTGTGAACCGAGATGCCCTTGCCCCGGGTGATGTATCCCACGATCTCGTCTCCGCGGATCGGGTTGCAGCACTTGGCCCGGTAGACGAGGAGCCCGTCCTGACCTTTGACGACGATTGGGGTCTCCCCCGGTCGCCGCAGCACCTTGTTGACGACGGTGGCGATTGTCGACGGTTTCGCCTTGGCTTCGCTGGGCGCCAGATCGGGGTAGAGGGCGCTGAGAATCTGCCGGGGAGCGATCCTGCCGAAGCCTACCTCGGGGTAGAGATCCTCGACGCGCTGGAGTCCCTGGTCTGCCAGGATGCGGGGCAGGTCGGGCTGGTCCATGGCTTTCTTCCAGCTCGTCTTATACTTCCGCGCCTCCTTTTCCATGAGCTTGCGCCCAAGTTCGGAGGCATCCTCTCCTTCCCTTTGGTTGATCCAGTGTTTTATCTTGCTGCGCGCCCGGGCCGTCGAGACAAACGACAGCCAGTCGCGGCTCGGGCCGGAATCCTTCGATGTGAGCACCTCGACAATCTCGCCGTTCTTCAGCTTCTGCCGGAGCGGGACGATCCTGCCGTTGACCTTGGCGCCGACGCAGTGGTGCCCCACCTCGGTGTGAATCGAATAGGCGAAATCCACCGGGGTCGCGTCGCGCGGCAGCGTGATGACCTCTCCCATGGGCGTAAAGCAATACACCTCGTCGGGGTAGAGGTCCACTTTGAGGTTGCTGAGGAATTCGCGTGGATCGCTGATTTCGCTCTGGGAGTCGATGAGCTGGCGCAGCCACCTGAACTGTTCCTCTCCTTCGACAACCCCCAGCTTACCCTCCTTGTACTTCCAGTGGGCGGCGATCCCTTCCTCGGCGATGCGGTGCATCTCCTGGGTGCGAATCTGGATTTCAAACGGTTGCCCGTTCTTGCCGATCACGGACGTGTGCAGCGACTGGTAGAGGTTCGGTCTGGGGATGGCAATGTAGTCCTTTATGCGCCCCGGCACCGGCTTCCACAGGTTGTGCAGGATGCCGAGCACGGTGTAGCAGTTCTTGACCGTGTCGGTGATCACCCGGATCGCAAAGAGGTCGAACACCTCGTCTATGCCGATCTTCTGGCGCCTCATCTTGTTATAGACGCCGTAGATCCTTTTGATGCGGCTCTCGAGGCGCGCGGGAATGCGATGCTCGGCGAGCTCGCTTTCGATGACCCGCATGGTCTCGTCGATGAAGTCCTTGCTCACGGCGCGCCGAGCGTCGATGAGCGCCACGGTGCTCTGGTAGGCTGCGGGGTCAAGGAAACCGAAGGCCAAGTCTTCGAGTTCCCCGCGGATTTTCGCCATGCCGAGCCGGTGTGCCAGCGGGGCGTACACCTCGAGGGTCTCGAGCGAGATTCGTTCGCGCCGGTCCGGGGACAGATACTGGAGGGTTCGCATGTTGTGGAGCCGGTCGGCCAGCTTGACGAACAGGATCCGGATGTCGCCCACCATCGCCAGCAGCATCTTGCGGAAGTTTTCGGCCTGCTTCTGGTGGCGTGAGGTGAAATGAACCTGCGAGATCTTGGTGACGCCGTCGACGATCTGGTAGACCTGCTCGCCGAACTGTTTTTTGAGTTCGTCGGGCGACATGAGGGTGTCTTCGAGCACGTCGTGGAGCAGACCGGCCGTCACCGTCACGACGTCCAACTTTATTTCGGCCAGGATGTTGGCGACTTCGAGGGGGTGCGTGAGGTAGGGCTCGCCGTTCATGCGCACCTGCCCCTTGTGGTACTTGGCGGAAACCACGTACCCGCGCCGGATCAGCTCGATCGGCGCATCGGGATGGTAGCGCAGCACTCGTTCTGCGAGGTCCTCATAACGGATCATGGCGCCTGTTCGTACAGTTTACCATTATAGAGGAAAACGCCCCGACCATTAAGGCCCGAGCCTGATGCCGGCAGGGCGGAAGGGGCGGCGCCAAATGCAAAGGGGGGCCGAAATGGGCCCCCCCTGAAGCGGCTGAAAGCGGCGGGATTACTTGCCAAGTTTCTTTGGTTTCTTTGCCTCTTCCTCCTGCGCCTTCAGGCGAAGCGCGAGCGACTTCTGGGCCACCATGTCGGCCTTCCGGATCAGCTCGTTTTTCGCTTTGTCGTCCTTCTCGAACTTCGCCTTTTCTCTCCACAGCAGATTCTGGTACTCCATCGCGTCGAAGTAGTCCGGCCGGATCTGGATCGCCTTGTCCAGAACCTGGAGTCCTTCGTCGATGTCGTTCAGAGTGTGCGTTTTTTCCTCGGCGTTTAGGAATTCCACGTTTTCGCCCTGCAGGCCGGTCTTCTTGAGGGAATCGTCGAAGTTGATCACCGCGATGCGGTATAGCGCTTCCGCGTTCTGCGGGTCGATCTCCTGGATCTTCCGGCACCACTCCTTGGATTCGTCGTATCTTTTCAGCTGATAGTACAGGCTGGCGATGCTGAGCATCGCGTTGATGTTGGGAGTGGGACTGGATTTGTCGCTCTCGATGACGTCCTTGAACGTAGCGATGGCCTTCTCCGCCATCTCGTTGCTCTTGGGATCAGGAGAGCCCGGCACAAACTGAGAGGTGTAGGTGGTCGCCAGGTACATGCGCGCAACCTGGAATGTGGGATCCAGCCGTATGGATTCCTCGAAGAATTTCGCGGCTTCGTCGTATTTCTGTTCTGTAAAAGCTTTCACGCCTTTATTCAAGCTGTCGCGCGCCCGCAGCTTGGTCACGAAGCCGCAGCCTGACAGGGGCAGAGCCGCAATGATCACCAAAACGGCCAGCCACTTAGCATTGACCTTCATTATGGCCTCCAAACAAATTAATTGACTGCGCGAGCGAGCACATCACCGAATCGCTTCGATGATCAGTCCAATATCGCCGACACCAGCCCCTTTTGCGATGTCGATGACTTTGACGACGTCGCCATACGGCAGCTTCGGGCTGGCGCTGATGAACATGTTCTTGTTTGCCCTGGCGCTGTAGATTTCCTGGAGCTTGGCGCCGAGTGATCCGATATCGGTCAGATCCTGGTTGATGGCTATCTGGGCGCTTTCGCCGACCGAGACCACGATGACGCTGGGATCAACCACGGCCTTTACATCTTCGGGCGCGGGTTGAGGCACCTTGACATCCAAGTCCATCTGCCGGACGGGCGTGATAACCATGAAGATGATGAGGAGCACGAGAAGGATATCAATGTAAGGGGTGATATTGATATCGGACTTCGGCCCCTTCTTTGAACCAACTGCCATTGACATAAGATGTCACTCCCTTTTCACTGAGAAGCGGTCGCCCTCAAACAACGCGGGATCACGGACCACCGTTGTGACGGTGATCTATTACCGCACGCATCTGCTTCGCGGGTGGCGGCCGGGGTTCCTGGAAAACGGTCCCCGGCCGGCTTCACGATACCGACGACGCCGCGTGCGCCCCGACCTGTGTGGCGGCACGTCTATCCGCGCACCGCGACAAGGATCATCACACAAACAGGGCCCAATCGGGTACTTACTCTTTTTCTTTCTCGGTCATCAAACCGATGCGCTCGACACCTGTCTTCCGGCACTGGTCGACGATCTGGACCACACGACCATACGCGACGGCGTTGTCCGCCTTCAGGTAAATGGTCTTGTTGATCTCGCCGCTCGAGAATCGCTTGACGAGAAAATCCAACAGGTCGTTTTCCGTAACCATGGTCTTGGACAGATAGATGCGCCCTTCCCGGTTCAAGGCCACCACGACTGCATCCTTGCTGTCCGCTTCGGGCGCGTCGAGGGGGTTCTTGGCTTTGGGCAGGTTGACCGTAATACCCGATTGCAGCAGCGGCGTCGAAATCATAAAGATGATCAGCAACACCAGCATGATGTCCGCCATCGGCGTAACATTGATGTCGGCGTTGACGTTGCTTCGCCCTAAGTTTCGCTTAGCCACCGATCTGTCCCCGTTTCTTCAAGAAATAATCAATCAACTCGGACGCGGAATTGTCCATCTCGACCGTGAAGGTCTCGATCTTGTTGGTGAAGAAGTTGAAGGCCATCACGGCGGGAACCGCCACGAACAGACCGAACGCCGTCGTCACCAACGCCTCGGCAATACCGCCCGCGACCGCCGCGATACCAGCAGTTTCCTCGGTCTTCATGCCCTGGAACGCATTGATGATGCCGATGGTCGTCCCGAACAGTCCGACGAAAGGGGCTACCGATCCGATGGTCGCCAGACCACCCAGACCCCGTTTCAGGTCCTCGATGCCGATCGCCGTCGCTCTCTCGAGCGCCCGCTTGGCGGCTTCGATCGTCTCGCCGGGAATTTCCTTGCTCTTGGAGTGCGCCTGCAGTTCATGAAGCCCCGATATCAGGACCTTAGCCAGATGGCTCTTGTTGTTCTGTTCGCCCAGGGCGATCGCCTCGTCGATCTTGCCTTCCTTCAGGCATTCCGCCACCGCGGGGGTGAAGACCCGGGACTGCTTGCGGGCTGCCCGATAGGTGATCCACCTTTCGATCATGACGCTGATCGAGTAGGCCGACATGATGCCGAGAATCACCACGACACCCTTGGCGATTCCGCCCATCGAACTCCAAAGTTCTACTATGTTCATTTGTCCCATCGAATTTATCTAACCTCCGACTAAAGTTTGGCCAAGATTATCTCAGGTTGAAAATAACAGTCACGGTAGCGATAACCGGAACCGGCTCCCCATTGAGCAAGGTCGGTGAATATTTCCATTGCTTCACGGCACGGACCGCCTCGTCATCCAACAGCGGATGACCCTTCAGCACGCGCAACTCGGACACGTTGCCATCCTCGTCTACCGTAACCTGGAGGATGACGACGCCCGAGACACGCGCTCGCTTCGCGAGCTCTGGATAAACGGGTTCAACTTTCTTGATGAGCTTGGACTCCTGAACGTTTCCGCCCACGCGAATCGGCTCTCGTTTCACAGGGCGCGGCGGCGGCGGTGGCGGTGGCGGTGGCGGAACCCCACCGAGCACACCCCCGACTACGCCTCCGGGGACCCCTCCTACCACTCCACCCTGAACACCGCCGGGTATGCCGCCCACAACACCGCTGACGCCCACAACCGGAGGCTCATCCACCGGCGGCGGGATTTCTTTCGGAATCTCCGTCGGGGCGACGAACCTCGTTGGGTCGACCGTCACCCTCTGGGGCATCACCCGTGAGGGCGTCGGCGGCGGCGGTGGCGGTGGCGGTGGTGGCGGTGGCGGCGGCGGCGCGATCAGAAACGTCAGCAGCTCGCCTTCCGGGAGCACGTTGAAGAAGACCAACGGGATTATGACAATCACGATGATCGCGACAATGTGCAGAACGATCGAAAGTGCGAGCGTGATAAGACGCTTCGCAAGATCCGAACGACTGGTTTCTTCTAAGGATTCAAACATTGATCCCCCTCGTAGACTGCCCGTGGGCCTGAGAATTGGGGTGCTTGCGGTGCCGAATTGAGGAGGCGATCTTAATATCGCGCCGCAAAAACTGTCAAGCAGTTTTTCGCCCGCTTTCCCGTGAATTTTCAACCCTTTTGGGCGTTTTCGGAGATAGTTCTACCTTTCGACGAATGCTGTACTCCAACAATGTTCTAAGCAGCCTTCCGCCCCGATTTCTGATCCATGGTCCGGTACCACCAGTCCACAATCGGGGAGGCGATCGCAATCGAAGAGTACGTCCCGATTATGATCCCCACCGTCAGGGCGAAAGAAAATCCGTTAAGCACCTCCCCCCCGAACACAAACAGGGCAAATACGGATAGGAAGGTCATACCGGAAGTCATTATGGTTCGCGACAGGGTCTGGTTGATGCTCGTGTTGAGTATACGGGTCAGGGATTCCTTCCGCATAACCCGCAGGTTTTCCCTGACCCTGTCGAAAATCACAATCGTGTCGTTGACCGAATAGCCGACCAAGGTCAGCACGGCGGCGATAACGGTCAGCGAAATCTCCTTCTGGGTCAGCGCGAACAAACCCAGGGTGATGGTGACGTCATGCAGCAGCGCCACGATGGCTGCCACACCAAAAATCGGCTTGAACCGGAACCCGATGTACACGAGCATGCCGAGGAACGACAGCCCGACAGCCAGCGCGGCCCGGCGCCGCAGGTCCGCTCCGACCACGGCCCCGACGCTCTCGACGCCCTTGATCGCGAACGCTCCCGCATAGAAGTTGTTCTTGGCAAACTGCACCACCGCGCCGCTCACCCCGGGCGCCTGGCTGAGTTCGTCGAGCGAGCCCACCAGACCGTCCTTCACCCGGTTGCGGAAGTCGAGAAGCGAGGTCGCGACCTCTTTGTAGTGCGACTCCAGTTCCTGGCTTGTCTTCCCCTGGGACTTCAGCCCGTCAGGATCGGCTTCGAGCAGCCGCGTCCGCAGCATGTCGAGGCCGACATTGTTGCCGTTGAAGTCCGGTTTGGGATTGTTCACGTTCTCCTTGTCCAGCGCTTCCTGCAGGAGCTTTCTCACAACCCGCTGCCCCGAGTCGACATCCTCGCCCGCCTGGTACACCCGCTGCATCCTTATCTGGACGGAGTTCTTCTCGGGCACGTCGAAGCGCTGGATGATCGTTGTACCAACGGACTCGGGCCTGAGCGCACCGCGGATCTCATCGAGATTCGGCGTGTTTCTCAGCTTCAGATACACCACCGTGCCACCGGTGAAATCGATTCCGTAGGCCAACCCGCCCCGCAGGATCCAGCCCGCGATGCCCAATACCAGCAGGGCCGCCGACACCCCTATAAACCACCATTTTCTACCGATCCAATCGATCGATATATCGCGAAAAATTTCCACTTAAGTTCTCCCGTCGATCCAGGTATCCGGCCGGGACTTCGGGGGCGTGCTCCAGAGGTATCCGTCGTTTTGGCTTTTCGCCTTCAGAACGTCTTGGACCCCTTTGTCGCCCCGAAGTTCCGACATTTCTCAGATGGACAACTCCTCAACCTTCCGGCTGCCGAGCACCAGCTCGAACAGGCGGCGGGAGAAGTAGACCGCGGTAAACACGTTGGCTATGAGCCCGACCGTGAGCGTGACGGCGAACCCGCGGATCGGCCCCGTGCCAAACTGGAACAGGAAGGCCGCCGCGATCAACGTCGTCGTGTTGGTGTCGAAAATCGTCCAGAATACCTTTGAGAAGCCCGCGTCAATGGCGGCGCGGACGGTTTTCCCTGTACGGAGCTCCTCGCGTATGCGCTCGAAGATCAGGATGTTGGCGTCCACCGCCATCCCGATCGTCAGGATGATCCCGGCAATGCCCGGCAGCGTCAGGGTCGCCCCCACCTTGCCCATGAACCCCAGCAGCAGGATGAGGTTGGCAATCAGGGTGATCACCGCGTTGATGCCCGACTTCCGGTAATAGACCAACATCGCGAGCAGGACCAGTCCAAAACCTATGAGGGACGCCACGATCCCCTTTTGGATCGAGTCGTTGCCCAGCGATGCGCCCACGTTGCGTTCTTCGAGCACCCGGATATTGGCCGGCAGCGCGCCGGAGCGCAGCAGCAGAGACAGGTCTTCCGCCTGCTGCACCGTGAAACGTCCGTGGATGATGCCCTCCGCGCCGATCCGCTCGTTAATGGTGGGCGCCGAGCTCACCACCTTGTCCAGCACGATGGCGAGGCGTTCGCCCACGTGCTGCTCGGTGGCGCGCGAAAACAGGGCCGCCCCTTCGGCGTTGAGGAAGAAACCGACGGCGGGGGCGCCGTTGGAGTCCGTCGAACGCCGCGCGTTCTTGAGGTGTCGCCCCGTGATGGTCGGGACCTTGTACACGACAAGGTACTCGAGTTGCGTCTGGTCGCCGCGGTCTTCGCGATAGGGAAGAATCTCGTAACCGTCCGGGATCCGGCCGCCGTTGGCCTGGATCGCCGATTCGACGGAGGAGAATGGCCCCCCCTGGTCCTTCTTGACCAACCGCAGTTCGAGCTGCGCCGTTCCCTTGATCAGCTCCTTGACCCGGTCGGGGTCGTCGATCCCGGGGAGTTCCACGATGATCTGGTCCTGCACATCGGTACCGCTGCCGCCGTAAATCTGCAGGGTGGGTTCACTGACGCCCAGCGCGTCGACGCGGCGCCGGATCGTTTCCAGCGACTGCTGCACCGTCGTCTCCTGCAGCCGGCGCAGCACCGCCCCCATCAAGGTCAGGCTGTAATTGTTCTTGCCCTCGACGATCGTGCCGCGGATCGTGTACTCGCGGCCGAAGGTCGTGTCGAGATATTGACGGGCGTCTTTCTCCTTCGCCGGGTCGATCCCGACCACGTCGATGCTGTAGCCTGCCGACTTCTTCGCGGAGACGACGCCGATGCCCTTGTCGCTCAAATCCTGCGCTATTTTGCTCGCCGTCTGATTGAGCTCCTGGGTCAAGGCGTCGTCGGTGACCACCTGCAGGACGAGGTGTATCCCTCCTTTGAGGTCCAGACCCAGGTTGATCCGGGAAAACAGAGACTGGCCGGAAGCCCGCGGCGCCACGAACCAGTAGAGGGCCAGGGCAAGGACGGCCCCGATCATCATCAGTTTCCACTTCAAATTCTTTTGCATGTTTTTACCTTACGCTGTGGATCCGGCGGGGCCGCCGAACCGCGCCGTGAGAAGGGGTCGATCAGCTGCCCTGATTCTCCTCCGGGCCCTGAATGCCCGCGACGGCACTCTTCGAGACTTCGATCTTGACCTGGTCGGAGATCTTCAGGATGAACGTCTTCTCCTTTACACCAGCGATGGTGCCATAGATGCCCGAGCTGGTGATTACCTTGTCGCCGTTCCGGAGGGCGGCGATCATCGCGTCCACCTTTTTCTGCCTCTTGCGCATCGGCATAAAGATCAGGAGGTAAAAGATGGCGCCGATAATGATGATAGGGGCAAATTGCACCAGGATATCCGGCGTCGCAGCCTGCATCAGTGTCGGCTGTTGCATTGAACTCCCAACCTTTCAGTTCCGGATGCCTCTTGATTTTGGAGAAGCCGGGTGGACTTGGTGGACGGAGACGGCCCGCCGATCCCTTCACTCGGGCGCTTTCCCCATTAGCTCGAGCAAGTTACCATTCGCGTAAAACGAGATAAATTCCCTTATTTTGCGCATCATGTCAAGATAAAACGAGATGTTGTGGACCGTGTTGAGCACCGCCGAAAGATATTCGCCCGCCATGAAAAGGTGCCGCAGATAGGCGCGCGAGTAGCGGGCGCAGGTCGGGCAGGAGCACTCCGGGTCGAGGGGCCCCTGATCCTCGGCGTACCTGGCGTTTTTGATAAGCACCCGACCGCGGCTCGTGAAAAGGCAGCCGTTGCGCGCGTTACGGGTCGGCAGGACGCAATCGAACATGTCCACTCCCAGGGCCACCCCCCGGATCAGGTCGCGCGGGGAGCCCACGCCCATCAGGTAGCGGGGCTTGTCGGCCGGCATGCGGGGTACCGTGTCAGCAAGTATCTCGAACATGAGCTCCCTCGGTTCACCCACACTCAGCCCGCCGACCGCCATACCGGGCAGGTCGAGTTCCCGGAGCGCCTCCACGGAACGCTCCCGCAGGTCGCGGTAGACACTCCCCTGGATTATGCCGAAAAGCGCGGACCGCGTTTCGCACCGGAGCCACTCTGCGCGGCACCGCCGCGCCCAGCGCATCGACAACTCCATGGATTTCTCGGCATCGGCCGGGCTGCTCGGATAGGGCGTACACTCGTCGAACGCCATTATGATGTCGGCCCCGAGCGCCCGCTGGATCTCGACCGCCGTCTCGGGGCTGAGAAAATGCGCGCTCCCGTCGAGGTGCGACCTGAAGTGCACGCCGTCCTCGACGATCCGCCTCAGTTCGCGGTGGCTGAAGACCTGGTATCCGCCGCTGTCGGTCAGCAGGGCCCGATCCCAGGACATGAACCGGTGCAGTCCGCCCAACCTTCGGATGAGTTCGTGGCCGGGCCGGAGGTAGAGATGGTACGTGTTGGCCAGGATTATCCGGGCATCGAGCTGTTCCAGGAACTCGTGCGGCAGCGCCTTGACCGTCCCGGCGGTTCCTACAGGCATGAACACGGGCGTCGGAATGTCGCCGTGCTCGGTGTGCAGCACCCCGGTCCGGGCCGAAGAACGTGGATCAGTTTTGGTCACCTCGAAACTAAACATGGCCCCGGCTCCAGGAGCGTAAATGAGAGCACAGGGACCGATCCGGGGACAAGCGCGAACTGCTCCGGTCTCGGGCACCGGCGTGATTTAGCAGTTGTGCGGGAACCCAGGGATTCGAGTATATTGGGCTCATGCGAATCGCGGTGATCGGCGCTCGGCTCGCGGGTTCCTACGCCAGCCTGCTACTTTCGTCCCAGGGGCACGAGGTGCTCCTTTTTGACCACACCACCGATCGGGAGAAGCCGTGCGGCGGCGGGGTCACATCCAAGGCCCTCCGCACAATGTCGTGGTTCAGGGAAAACCCGCTGCCGCACAACACCATCGACACAGTGCGGTTGACAACCCTGTTCGGCTACAGCGGCAAGCTCAAGCTGCGCAACCCGATCCACATCTTCTCCCGCGCCACTCTGGACGCGGCCCTGCGCGCCGCCGCCATGGCCGCGGGAGCCCGCTTCATCCAGGAACGTGCCGTCCGCTTCGAACCCGCAGTACGCGGCTGGGCTGTCCACACGAGGGGAACCGCCTATGAGGTCGACTACCTGGTGGGCGCCGACGGCGCGACCAGCAGTGTGCGTAGCGCCCTCGCCGGCCGCTATGCGGCCGAGGACCTCTCCCTGGCCCTCGGCTACTACCTCCCGGGACTGTATCACCCGAACGCGGTGCTCGCCCATTTCCAGGAAAGCGGTTTCTTCGGCTATCTCTGGTCGTTCCCCCGTCTCGATCACTCGTCGGTCGGAATCCTCCGCTGGCTGCCCGAGGCCAACGCGGCGGAATTGCGCCGGCGCGTGCTGGAGTTCATCTCGGCAAGGTACCCCGGGGCCGGTGAGGACAAGAAGTTTTACGCGGCTCGCATCCCGTGTCTCAGCCGCAGGCGGTTGCTCGACCAGCGTGTCTGCGGCCGCAACTGGGCGCTGCTCGGCGATGCCGCCGGCTTCGCCGACGCCATCACCGCCGAAGGGATCCACTACGCGCTCCGTTCCGCCGAACTGCTCGCCGGCGTGTTCAGGCGAGGCAGGCCCGAGGACTTCGAGCAGGAATGGCGCGAGGACTTCGGCGGGGATCTCGAGCGTGCGGCCGCATGGCGCGACCGCTTCTATGCCGGGACGTTCCTGTTTACGACCTTCATCCACCGCGCGGTGCAGATCGCACGCCTGAGCCCCACCGCCCAGCGCATGACCGACGCGCTCATCTCGGGGAAAAGCACCTACCTCGAACTGCGCCGACAGCTGATCGTGCGCAGCCCGCGGATCCTCGTGGAGGCCCTCTGCAACACTTCGTTCCGGGCCCGGGATTCCGCCGACGCCGTTCCGATCGCCTAGGCGATCCTGCGAGACCTCCGAATGTCGCTCGTGACCGGTAGCACGCACCTCGAAATCTTCTGAGTCCAACGGGATCGGAGGAACCCCGGTTCGTGCCGAGAAAGTGCGGGGTGGGAGCGAGGCGTCACAGAACGCTTGCGTACCCGCCCTGGCGCTGCAGCCAATACGCGGTGCTGTTGTCGAGCATAAACAGCTCGTCGCGGGAACCGACGAGGCCCACCAGCATGGGGGCGGCGACATGGTGCTCGGGTACATTGGCCCCGGGCACCAGCCGGAAAATCCCCTTGCGGCCGGCGAACGCCGTCGCAATCCACAGCTCACCCTCGGGCGAGCACCACATCCCCTGCGGCCTGGCCAGTCCCGTCGCGCGTATTTCCACCCTGCCCTTTTCCGGTATGAGATAGAGCGGATCCCTCATGGCCAGCGTCGGGCCGGTCACGAAAAGCCGGTCCTGGGCATCGATGGCCAGGTGATACGCCGACACGCTCGGCTCGAGTCGCGCGTACTCCTCCCTTTCGCCCGATGCCCCGAGACGCAGGATCCGGCCCGCACGGTCGCCCACATACATGGAGCCATTGGAGTCGAACGCGATGCCGCACGCGGTCCCGAGATCGTCCGCGACAGTTTCCAGTTCCTCGAAATCCCTGAACCGGTAGACGGTGCCATCATGGCGGCTCGAGACGTACAGCTGGCCGTCGGGGCCGAAGGCGAGCCCGGTCGCGTTGGTGATATCGCAGGCGAACGCCGTCTTCTCTCCGGTGCGGGTGACCCGCACGATGGGTTGAGGCACCTGTTGGCCGCGCGAGCCGCTTATCGTCGTGACGATCGAACCGTCCGGAGCCAGGGCGGGGCTGGTGACCGGGTGCAACTCTCCGGCCAGCGGGGCCGCCACCGCGAATGGATAGACAGCCGACTCCCTGGCCCCCACCTTCAGGATGAGCCCCAGGCTTCTGGAACTCCACGGCAGCCGTGCGATTACCCGGTCCTCCGACGCGCTCACGATCTCCGCCTCGGTATCCCCGAGCAGGACGCGGGACCGCGACGGGAGGCCGGGGCGAAATCCCCGGCAAAGGATCGTGATCTCGCCTCCAGGGACTCCGAGAGCAGGCTTAACCTCTGTGATGCAAAGACGTTCGGATGGCATGTGGCCGGATTATGCATTAGCGCGCCGGGAAGATCAAGTTGACAACCCCGGGTGCCGGTCCTACCATTTTTCGTTTGCTCACCACCGTAAAAACCTCGCCGGGAGACTGACACTTGCCTGCAGAGAACAAGGGCGCGATCGTAGTCGTGGGCGCGAGGGTACACAACCTTAAGAACATTACGGTGGACATCCCCCTGAATGCGCTGACCGTCGTCACCGGCGTCTCCGGCAGCGGCAAGAGCAGCCTCGCCTTCGACACGCTCTACGCCGAGGGGCAACGGCGTTACGTCGCCTCCCTGTCCGCCTATGCCAGACAGTTCCTGGAACGGATCGATCGCCCCGATGTCGACGACATTCAAGGCATCTGCCCGGCCCTCGCGATCCGGCAGAAGAACTACACCAGGAACCCGCGATCGACCGTGGGGACCGTCACCGAGATCAACGACTACCTGAGGCTGCTCTATGCCCGGATAGGGGTGACTCATTGCCACGTCTGCGGGCGGCGCGTCGAGAAGGACACCCCGGATAAGATCGCCGACTTCGTGCTCGCGCTCCCGCCGGGGACCCGGGTCCTGGTTTGCCTGCCCCTGTCGCTCGAAGAAGCCGGGGCGACTCTTCCGGGCCGCGGACGCGCAACGGCCGGCGCCCGGGGACCCGAGACAAAGTTGGCGATGTCGCTTCCCGGGCTCCTGCAGCAGGGTTTCGTGCGGCTGCTGATCGGTGAGCGCGTCGTCGAGCTGTCGGAGGCAATGGAAGCGCTGCAAAAGAGCGCCTCCAAGCAGGTGCACGTGGTGGTGGACAGACTGGTGATCCAGGGGGACATCCGCAAACGCCTGGTGGACTCTCTCGAAATCTGCGGCCGGGAATCCGAGGGCCGCATCGAGCTCGTCTTCCCCGCCGCGCCGCAACCGGTCGATCTGCGGGAATTGATCCCCGCCGAACACCCCGAGGTCCGCTGGCTGGCCCATCCCGCGGGAACGCTCGTGAAGTTCAGCGAGAAGTTCGAGTGCCAGCTTTGCGGTGTACCCTACGAGGAGCCCGAACCGCGCCTCTTCTCGTTCAACAACCCCTTCGGCGCCTGCCCCGATTGCCAGGGCTTCGGCAACACCATGACGGTGGACTTGGACAGGGTCGTCCCGGACAAGTCCAGGAGCCTGGCGGAAGGTGCCGTGCACCCTTGGACGAAGCCGCGTTATCGCACCTTCCAGGCGAAGCTGCTGCAGTTTGCCCAAAAGCGCGGGATCCCCGTCGACGCCCCCTGGTCCGACCTGGCCGAGGCCGACCAACATGCGATCGTGCGGGGGAAATTCGGCTTCCCCGGAATCCTCGGTTTTTTCGACTACCTTGAAGGCAAGAAGTACAAGATGCACGTGCGCATCTTCATCAGCCGGTACCGGGGATACTCGACCTGCCTGGCATGCGGCGGCGAGAGGCTGCGCCGCGAGGCGCGCGACGTGCTGGTGGGAGGGAAACGGATAACCGAGGTCACGCGGCTGTCGATCCGGGAGGCCGCCGCCTTCGTCGGAGGGCTCGCGCTGAGCCCGTCCCAGGAGGCGATCGCGGGAAAGATCCTCCAGGAGATCGCACACCGTCTCGACCTGCTGCTGCGCGTGGGGCTCGACTACCTTTCACTCGATCGCCTGTCTTCCTCGCTGTCCGGGGGCGAGTCGCAGCGCATCCAGCTGGCGACCTCGCTCGGGTCGACCCTGGTCGGAGCGCTGTACGTCCTGGACGAACCGAGCATCGGCCTTCACCCGCGCGACAGCCGGCGTCTCGTGGACATACTGCAGGGCCTCAAGACGATCGGCAACACCGTGGTGGTCGTGGAACACGACCCGGAGATCATGAGCTTCGCGGACCACGTGATCGACCTCGGTCCCCGGGCCGGCGAGGACGGCGGCAGCGTGGTGTCCGCCGGAAGTTACGCGCATGTCCTACGCGACGCGAAATCGCTCACCGGCCGCTATCTCCGGGGCGAACTCAAGATCCCGGTGCCGCTTTTCCGGCGCAAACCCGACGGCCGCTGCATCGAGATCCTCAAGGCCAGCAAGCACAACCTGAAATCGATCGACGTCCGCCTCCCGCTCGGGGTGTTCGTCTGCATCACCGGGGTCAGCGGCAGCGGTAAATCGACCCTCGTGCACGAGGTTCTCTATACCGCGATTAAGCGGGCCAAGGGCGAGATCAACGAACCGCTCGAAGCGTGCGACGCAATCCGGGGTGGCGAACACCTCGCCGATGCGGTCCTCGTCGACCAGTCGCCGATCGGGCGTACGCCCCGCTCCAACCCTGCCACCTACGTGAAGGCCTTCGACGAGATCCGCGCCGTCTTCGCCCAGACGCGCGACGCGTACGCGCGCAATCTCGGCCCCGGGCACTTCTCCTTCAACCTGGCCGGCGGCCGGTGCGAAACCTGCCAGGGGAGTGGGACCATCACGGTGGAGATGCAGTTCCTCGCCGACGTCGAACTCGTGTGCGACGACTGCAAGGGGAAGCGCTTCAAGAGTGCGGTCCTCGAGGTGCGTTACAAAGGGAAGAATATCGCCGAAGTGCTCGACATGACCGTTCACGAGGCGATCGGTTTCTTCGCCGGCAACGCCGGCGTCACGCGCAAGCTGCGCCTGCTCGAGGAGATCGGTCTCGGGTACCTGCGGCTCGGCCAGTCGGCTACCTCGCTTTCCGGAGGCGAGGCTCAGCGGATCAAGCTCGCGTCCTACATCTCAAGGAAAACGGAGAAGCGGACGCTGTATATCTTCGACGAGCCGACCACCGGCCTCCACTTCGACGACATCCGCAAGCTCATCGCGGCTTTCGACCGGCTGCTGAACGCGGGCAACTCGATCGTCGTCATCGAGCACAACCTCGACATCATCAAGACCGCCGACTGGGTGATCGACCTGGGCCCCGAAGGGGGCGAGGCCGGCGGCCGGGTCGTTTTCGAGGGACCGCCCGACGAATTGGTGCGGTGCGAGTCGTCCTACACGGGGCGGTTCCTCAGGAAGTACCTCGAGGGCAGCCACGACAGCAGGCCGTGAATCGCCGGCAGCAACTCGCCGACCAGCCCCTCGTACGCACCATCGGATCCGGATTCTACCCGAAGTGAGGGTCCCGCCCTGCAGTGTTGAACAGCTCCTGGACATTGTCCTTGCTACCGGGAGATGAAAACCCCTCCACGAATCGGCGCGCGCAACTCCGCAGCCGGCCGCTTGTGTCTGAATCCAGCCTCGAGTGACGCCGGCTCTTCTCAGGCCATTCTGGCAGCTACCCCTTTTCGATGGAGATCGGGAGGGATATCATTGAGTCAAGAGACACCATGGCATGAAACCACGCCATACTGGTCCCGCGCCGGCGAGCTCAATTCGGGTGGCCACCGACAGGTCTGCGGGATTCGCAGGCATTCAAGACGGACCGTCGAGCTCAAGATGCCGGCAGACGCACCCGGCCGCCTGGCGGGTCTGTCTCTGGAGAATGAAGCGGGAGAGCAATACCGGCTCCCTTCGACTCTGGAATCCCTTCCTGCCGGATCGCTGCTTCTCATCCTGTTCGACGGCAGAAACTCTGTTGAAGACGCGACTGTACATCCGCCCGCAGCGCGTTTCTCAACACCGGTTCCGGTTCGCTTCGGCTGGTAACATCAGGCGGGAATCCGCTGGACCAGATCGGCTGGGGGTCCAGCGAGCCTGTGGGTGCGCCGCACGCTCCGGTACACGCAGTAGCTCCCGCCAGATCCGTCGGTGACCGGATACGTCTGAGTCTGGTGAAAGTTCAGCCTTGGGACTACCGTCACCCGCCTGCCCCACGGCGGCCAGTTGAATCCCAGCCCACCCCAGATCGTGCTGCTCTCCGGCCAGACCATAGGTCGGTCCGGGTTATTGGCCTCACACGGAGGATCCTCCGTGTAGGTAGGGGGCACCTCGCACCGCTGTGGGCCGTGGAAAAAACGCGAGCGAAAGCGAGCTCCGGTTCACCGGGCCAATCGAACCGCTGTTCTCATTGGGGGAAAACGTCTTCTCATAGCTGTTGGTAATAGTGAAGGGGCCACAGCCTGCATAGGTTCCCACCGAATCAGGGACAGATCCAGCAACCCTGCCAGATCCCCTGAAGAAACGCGGAGTGCCGGGCGCAATGCCGATCACCGAGGTGCCATTCCCTGCACTTCCATTGACCCTTCGGCCAGGTATTGAGTATGATAGCGACAGCCCCTGCAATGTTGGTGATGGCAACCAATATTTGAGCCAACATTCTATTTGACGGGAGCCTGAATCGCTTCGCGGTGAGCGCACCTTTCCTTCGGGAACTCGAGCGCCTGAAGTGGAGCTAGGGCACCCCCTTGGTGACAAGGTTCAAGTAGAATTTGCCACACGGCGGCGCGGGGGCCTTTTTTTTCGCGGGCAGGGGCGGACCGCTGCGATGAGAGTGCTGTTTGTCGGGGACGTGTTCGGCAAAGCCGGACGGCGCATCGTGATCGAGAGTCTGCACGGCCTGATACACGAGCGCCAGATCGACTACTGCATCGCCAACGTTGAAAATGCCGCGGGCGGTTTCGGGATCACGCCGGAAATAGCCGACGAGATGCTGCGGTGCGAAATCGACCTGCTCACCTCGGGCAACCACATCTGGGACAAGCGGGCGATCATCCCATACCTTGCGGAGCAGCCCCGACTGCTCCGCCCCCAGAACTACCCCGCCTCGGTTCCCGGCACGGGTGTCCACATCGGCCACACGGCCTCCGGGGTGCAGCTGGGGGTGCTCAACCTGCAGGGGCGCGTCTTCATGCCGACCCTAGATTGCCCATTCGCCGCGGGGGAGTCGGCTGTCGCTTACATCCGCAAGCAGACCCCGATTATCCTCGTCGATTTTCACGGTGAGGCCAGCTCTGAGAAGCAGGCCTTCGCATGGTACATGGACGGGCGCGTCACAGCGGTGGTGGGGACCCACACCCACGTGCAGACCGCCGACGAGCGCATCCTGCCCAGGGGGACGGCGTTCATCACAGATCTGGGAATGACCGGGCCTTACGACTCGGTGATCGGCTCGGTGCCCGACCTCGCGCTGCAACGTTTCCTGACAGGGATACCGGTGCGGCTCGAACCAGCCTCGGGCAACCCGAGGCTCTGCGGCGTCATCATCGACGTCGATGATGAAACCGGCCGGGCCCGATCGATCGTGCGGGTCAACCAGCACGGATGAACCCCGCAGCCGGTCAGCGCAGGAAACGGTCCAGCATCGACACGCACTCCAGGGAGCGACGGCTGAGCGACTCGTCCATCTGACGCAGCTGTTCGCGCGCCCGCCGCAGGTCGTCGGCGAGGCTCAGGGCGGAGAGGATGGCGACCTTGACGGTGTCGACCGATCCCGACTCGTCCGAGATCTCGCGCATGAGGCGGTCCAGCGCGTCGCACAGCGCCTTCAGCCGTTCGGGATCGCCGCTTGTCCGAAGGGAGTAATCCCGATCGTAGATCTTGACGTGCACCACGTCGGGCTGGGAATCGCTCACTGCGGGCCTCCGCGCTGACATGCGGACGGGGATTACTTCATCTCCAGCGTAGCCAGGAGGTTCAACGCCTTTTCCACCCTGTCCCTCAGTTCTTCCCGCTCCTTCTGCAGATGGGACAGGTTCTCACTGGCGGCGGTTTCCTGCTCGTGCAGGGCCTCGACCTCGCTCTTGAGCCGGCTGTTTTCCACGCGAAGCGTTTCGTTCTCCTTGCGGATCGTCTTGAAGGCTTCCACTACGCGGAAGATCTTGTCTTCCAGGTGGCTGAACCGCTCCAGGCCCGCAGGCTCCCACTGGGCTTTTGTTTCGATCATATCTGCCTATCTGAGTACTGCGCCGTACGTATGACGGAGAAAGGTTAAGAGATTATCGCTGAAGCCCTGAACCCGGTCAACGGTCAGGGTCCTCTCACGATCCAAAAACGTGAAACGAAGGGTCAGGCTTATCTTGTGCGGGGGGATTTTCTCGCCCTCGTAGACATCGACCAGGTCCAATGCGGCCAGTTCAGGTATCCCCAACCCTTTGACCCCCTCGCGGATGGACCCGTAGGTGACGTCGCGGCCGACCATAACGGACATGTCGCGCTCGACCGACGGATACCTGGGCAGAGGCTCATACCGCACGGGCCGGGAAACGAGCCCGGATAGCTCTTCGAAGTCGAGTTCGGCGACGTAAACCGCCTGTTTCAGCTTGTATTCCTCCGCGACGGTCGGGTGCAGCGCCCCGAGCACCCCTACCCGCTTCCCGTCCACCCGCACCGCCGAAGCGTCCGCAGGGCACAGCCATGGAACTTCCTGCGCGGGCACGACATCGACCGGCCCGCTCCGCATGCCGCAGAGGAGGCCGGAGACCACCCCTTTCAGATGGAAATAGTCATAGCTCGTGGCCTGGTGATGCCAGTTGTGGCCGGCAAAACCGCCTGTCCCGAGGATCCCGACGGCAACCCGTTCGACGGGGCGCCCATCCTCGCTGGTGTGATACACCTTGCCGATCTCGAACAGCCGGATTTCGGTAGTGCCGTGATTGAAGTTCCTGCGAGCCGACCGGACGAGACCTGCAGTCAGGTTGGTCCGCATGTAGCGCGTGTCTTCCGTGAGCGGGTTGCGGATCTCCAGGCGGGCCCCCGCTCGCGGCGGGAAGAGTCGCTCATCTTCGGGCCCGGCGAAGCTCAGGTTGACCGCCTCGCAATACCCGAAACCGCGAAGGAGCTGCCGCGCGGCACTCTGCTGGTGGTATACGGGCGAAGGCACCCCGGCGCCCTTGCTGGGCAGCGCAGTCGTCGGGATGTTCTGGTAGCCGTAGAACCGCGCGACCTCCTCGATGAGGTCAGCTTCGAGCTCCATGTCTGCGCGAAAGCTGGGGCACGTCACCCGCCAGGCTCCCTCCCCGACGCGCTCGAGAGTGAACTCGAGCCGCGACAGGGTCTGCTCGATGCCGGCGTCGGTCAGCCCGACTCCAAGAAGCCTCTCGGCCCGGGAACGCTGCAGGTCGATCCGGACCGGCTCTATCCTGCGGGGATAGGCGTCCTTGAGGCTGGCCGCCACCTGCCCTCCGGCCAGTTCCTGCACCAGACGGCCCGTCCGCGCGGCCGCCTCGACCGCGTCGTCCCAGTCCGCGCCCCGTTCGAACCGATAGCTCGCTTCAGTCGACAGCCCGAGTTTCTTGGATGTACGGCGCACCGAGGCGGGCAGGAAGTAGGCGCACTCGATGAGGATGGTGCGGGTGCGTTCCGAGATCTCGGACTCGAGCCCGCCCATGACCCCGGCGATCGCCACCGGGCCTACCGCGTCGTTGATGAGCAGCATCTGCCCATCCAACTCCCGGGTCAGCCCGTCGAGCGTGCGCATGGCCTGGCCGTCCGCAGCCCGCGACACCACTATCCTGCCGCCGCGCAGGCGCCCGAAGTCAAAGGCGTGCAGCGGGTGTCCCATCTCGAGCAGCACGTAGTTGGTGATGTCGACGATATTGTTGAGCGGCCTCATCCCCGCGGCCTCGAGGCGACGCTGCATCCATGGGGGAGAAGGTGCGACCCGGATCCCGTCCATCACCAGCCCGACGTACCGCGGGCACAGCTCCGCGTCCCGAATCTCGATGTCATACGCGACGCGGTCCCGCACCGGTGACAGCTCCCGGCAAGTCTCCGGCTTGCGGAGCCGCGCCCCGTAAAGCGCCGCGATCTCCCGCGCCACCCCGATGTGGCTGAGGCAGTCGGGGCGGTTGGAGGTCACCTCGAGTTCCAGGACCGGAGCGCCTTCCGGGTCGAGCACCCCCTCGACGACGAGCCCGGCCATCGTGAGGTCGTGCTTGAGCTGTCCCAGGTCGGCCGGGACATCCACGTAATCCTTCAACCACTCGACGCTGATTCGCATAGTGCCGTTCCTCTAGAATTGGGTCAGGAACCGGAGGTCGTTCTCGAAGAACAGGCGGATATCCTCGACCCCGTACTTCAGGATGGCGACCCGGTCGATGCCCATCCCCCAGGCAAATCCCGTGTAGACGGAGTCGTCGACGCCCGACATGCGCAGGACCTTGGGGTGCACCATGCCCGCTCCGAGAATCTCGATCCAGCCGCTCTGTTTGCAGATTCGGCAGCCTGCGCCGAAGCAGAAGATGCAGCTGATGTCGACCTCGGCCCCGGGCTCGACAAACGGGAAGAAGCCTGGCCGGAGCCGCATCCGGATGTCGGGGTGGAAGAGCTGTTTGAGGAAGGTTTCGAGGGTACCCTTGAGGTCCCCCATGGTGATCCCCTTGTCCACGGCGAGCACGTCGAGCTGGTTGAACATCGGGGAGTGCGTGGCGTCGAACGGGTCGCGCCGGTACACCTTCCCCGTGTGCGCGGCCCGGACGGGCGGCTTCATCGCCTCCATGGAGTGCACCTGCACCGTCGAGCAGTGGGTGCGCAGCAGCGTCACGTCGTCGAAGTAGAACGTGTCCTGTGCGTCGCGGGCCGGGTGATGGGGCGGCATGTTCAAAGCTTCGAAGTTGTAGTAGTCGTGCTCGATCTCCGGCACGTCGAAGATCCGGAACCCCATCGCGACAAAGACCTGCTCGATGTCGTTCTGCAGCTTCCTGATGGGGTGTTCCTTCCCCAGGGCATACGGGAAGCCGGGCCGCGTCACGTCGACGTGGGATCCCTCGGCGAGCCGCTCGGCCTGACGGACCAGGGCGCGCTGCTCCTCCAGGCGTTGTTCCGCCGCGGCGCGGAATTCGTTCATCGCCTGGCCGAAGACCGGCCGCTCCTCCCTGGGAAGTTCGCGCAGTCGCTTCATCCCGGCCGTGATGATGCCGTTTTCCCGGGACAGCCACCTGTCGCGCACGGCCTTCCACTCGTCGGCGGTGGTGATCCGCGACAGGTCGTTTTCGAACTCCCGGCGCATCTGCGCAATTCCCTCGCTCATCGTCTCAACCTCGGTGTTGAACGTCAGGCGGCCCGGCGCCATCGACGGTTGCCGGCGCCCGCCGTCAAAAAAAACGCCCGGCGTTGCGGCACGCCGGGCGCATCACAAAGTCGCTGGGTCGTGTCCTGTCAGGCAGCCGCCAGTGCAGCTTTCGCAGTTTCGGTGAGGCGGGTAAAAGTCTCCGGGTCCTGGGACGCGATCTCCGCGAGCACTTTGCGGTCGAGCTGAACGTTCGCCTTCTTCAGCCCGTTCATCAGCTTGCTGTACGAGATGTCGTTCAGACGAGCGGCGGCGCCGACCCGGATGATGAAGAGGCTGCGGAAGTCCCGCTTCTTGTTGCGTCGGTCCCGATACGCGAACCTCAGTCCCCGGTCCACGGACTCCTTTGCGGACCGATGGAGCTTGCTCTTGGTGAGGCGGTAGCCCTTGGCAAGTGTCAATATCTTCTTGCGGCGCTGGACGCGCTTGTTTCCACGCTTTACTCTCGGCATTTCATTCGCTCCAGAATGGTGATGGCACCGGGCGCGGGGCCAAGCTCCGGGCGCCCGCGGGCACTCAGATGTTCAACATTAACTTGACGCGGGCCTTGTCCGCCTTGCTCACCAGGTCCGACGAGACCAGGTGGCGCACGCGTTTGCGCGATTTCTTGGTCAGGATGTGCCGCGCGTGGCTGTGCCTGCGCATGATCTTGCCCGTTCCGGTGACCTTGAACCGCTTGGCCGCACTCTTGTTCGTCTTCCGCTTCATCGCTACTCCTTGGCGCTTCCTTGCACCTTCTTGGGCATGAAGATCGTCACCAGCGCATACCCCTCCATCTTGGGGGGGCGCTCCAGCTCGGAGACATCCTTCAGCTCTTCCACCAACCGGTCCATCAGCCTCCGCCCGATCTCCTGGTGCGTCATTTCCCTGCCCCGGAAAACGACCGTCGCCTTGGCCTTGTTCCCTTCGCTCAAAAACCGCGCGATGTTGTTCTTCTTGAACTGGAAATCGTGCTCCTCCGTCTTGGGGCGGAACTTGATTTCCTTGAGCACCACCTGCTTCTGGTGCTTCTTTGCCTCATGCGCCCTCTTGCTCTTCTGGTACTGGAATTTGCCGTAATTCATGATGCGGCAAACCGGAGGGTTGGCACTCGGGGCCACCTCGACAAGATCCAAGTCGCGCTGCTGGGCTATAGCCAGGGCCTGCTCCGGAGTCATGATGCCAAGCTGCCCCGCGTCTTCATCGACTACCCGGACCTCTTTCGCCCGGATCATTTCGTTCACGCGAACCCGTACTTGCTTTGTCGTGGTGATAGGCGACCTCCTTGAGGCAAAAAAGGTGAAGCGTTCCGGCACCTACGGCCGGACTGCCCTCGCTTCGACGAATCCCCTTATCTTTGTAATGAAGTCCTCCAGGTCTTGGGCCCCCTCGTCGCCCTGGAAGCGGTTGCGCACCGACACGTGTCCGGATTGGGCCTCCTTGTCGCCGACCACGAGCATATAGGGCACCTTGGTCGTCTGGGCCTCCCGGATCTTGTATCCCATCTTTTCGTTTCTGTCGTCCACGTCCGCGCGCAGTCCGGCCGCGGACAAACGCGCCAGAACCTGCCGGGCGTATCCGTGGTGGCGCTCGGAGATCGGGATGACCACTACCTGCACGGGGGCAAGCCAGATCGGGAACGCCCCCGCGTAGTGCTCGATCAACACTCCCATGAAGCGCTCGACGGATCCCAGCAGCGCCCGGTGCAGCATCACCGGCTGGTGCGGCTGCCCGTCGGGGCCGACGAAGGTAAGATCGAATCGCTTCGGCAGGGTGAAGTCAAACTGCACGGTGGAGAGCTGCCAGGGTCGGCCGATCGCGTCGATGAGCTTGACGTCGATCTTCGGCCCGTAGAAGACGGCCTCGCCTTCCATCCGTGTCCATTCCATGCCCTTGGCCTTCATGGCCTCGACCAGGGCACCCTCGGCCATCTCCCAGTCCTGCTCCGTCCCGGCGTAGTTCTCCTTCCGGGCCGAATCGCGGACCGAAAGCTCGACCTTGTACTGGTCGAACCCAAAGCTCTTCATCACAAACAGCACGAGGTCGAGCAGGCTCGATATCTCGTCGTACACTTGCTCGCGGGTGCAGAAAAGATGTGCGTCGTCCTGCGTAAATCCGCGCACCCGGAGCATGCCGTGCAGCACCCCGCTCTTTTCGAAGCGGTACACCGTGCCGAACTCGGCGTAACGCACGGGCAGATCCCGGTAGCTGCGCATCCTCGACTTGTAGATCTGGATGTGCCCGGGGCAGTTCATCGGCTTGATCACGAACTCTTCGTCTTCGATGTTGAAGACATACATGTTCTCCCGGTAGTAGTCGTAGTGTCCGGAAGTTTTCCAGAGCGTGTTGCGGGCCACATGGGGGGTCGTGACGAACTCGTATCCGTGTCGCAACAGCTCCTTGCGCAGGAAATCCTCGATCTCCAGCCGTATCCTCGTCCCCTTCGGATGCCAGAAGATGAGCCCAGGGCCAGCCTCCTCGGAGATGCTGAACAGGTCCAACTCCCGCCCGAGCTTGCGGTGATCGCGCTTGCGGGCTTCTTCCAGCTGGAGCATGTGGGCGCTCAGGGCCTCGGGCGTGAGGAACGCGGTGCCATAGATCCTTTGCAGCCTCTCGCGGTGCTCGTCGCCGCGCCAGTAGGACCCGGCAATGCTGAGGAGACGAAACGTCGACGGATCGATGTCGCCCGTGGAGACCACGTGCGGCCCCGTGCAGAAGTCCACGAGGTCGCCGAGTCTGTAACACGACAGCGTTTGTCCCGCCTTCTCCCTGATGAGCTCTACCTTCAGGTGTTCTCCGCTCTCGGAGAAGAGCCTGACCGCCTCTTCCTTGGAGACGATCGAGGGCTGATACTCTAGGTTGCGGGCAGCCAGCTCACGCATCCGCTGCTCGATCCGGGCGAGATCTTCCTCGACGAATCCCTCCGGCCTTTCGAAGTCGTAGTAGAACCCGTCGCTTATGGCGGGACCTATACCGAGGTGAGTTCCGGGGAACAGGCTGTTGACCGCCGCCGCCATCAGGTGAGACGTGCTGTGGCGGTAGACTTCCAGGGCTTCGCCCGGATTCTCGATCTCTTCAACTCTGCCGTCTGCGTATCTGACTTTAAGCGCCATGGTTAACTGAGCCGTATCCAGCCTCTCCCTCGAGTCCAGTTTGCCGGCATCCCCGGTCATCAAAATGTGAACGAAGCGGTTGAATAAGAATGGGTCGTTGCGGCGGAGTTCATCGAGATCGATCCCGGACTTTCCAAGCACACGATGCAGCGAATTGGTAGGCGCGAGCGGATTTGAACCGCTGACCCCTTCCGCGTCAAGGAAGTGCTCTCCCCCTGAGCTACGCGCCTAAAAAATAAGAGGTTAAACCTACCAGAAACGATAAAACAGTGTCAATACAATTGCGCCGCAACGCCGCTAGGCGGCGCGCTTTGCCGGGACTTGACCTTTCGAGAGGGCCTCGAGGGCCTTATCGAGTTGTTCCTTCCTGATCTTGTCCTGCAGGGCGCGGTACTTCAGCAGGTCGTCCTGGTCGTCGTAGTAGGCTTCGACCATCAGATCCTGCCGCCGTTCGTCGTCCGGGGCCTGCACGTCCGGCTTGATGCCGGTGTTGCGAACCGCCTCGTCCTGGATCATCTTGCCGCCGGGAGTGTAGTACTTCGCCGTCGATAGGATGAGCAGAGCGCCGCTCTTGAGCGCGATCTGCTTCTGAGAGGAGCCGACGCCAAAAGACTTCTCCCCGATCACCAGCGCACGCTTCTGGTCCTTCAGGGCGCCGGCGACGATTTCGGCCGCACCGGCCGTCGAGCCGTTGATGAGGACCGCCATGGGCTCGTCGGTGAGGCTCTTGTCGGGCTGTGCGCCGACTTCCTGCACCCTCTCCCCGTGTTTGTTCTGGCTGTAATAAATGGTCCCGGTCTTCATGAACATGTTCGCCAGCTCGGCCCCGGCCGCGGTCTCGCCGTCGGCGCAGTCCCTCAGGTCTAGGATGAGCTTCTGGGAGCCGGCCGACACAAGCGTCTTGAGACGCACGCGGATCTGCTCGACCGAGTTGCCCACGAGCGAGGAGACCTGCAGCAGGCCGACGTGACCGTCGAGCATCTGCGAAGTCGCCTGTGGCGGCGTCTCCGACTTCCTCGTCACCTGGATGTCGATCGGCTTCGGCTGGGTGCTCCGGAAGACCGTCACCTTGGCGACCGAACCGGGCGCCCCTCGCAGCAGGCTCTCAACTTCGGGGATGCTCTTGTCTTCAACGCTCGCGTCGTCCAGCGCGACCAGATAATCCCCCGACCGGACGCCAGCGGCGTCGGCCGGGCCGTCGTGCTGCGTGGAAACCACATACAGCACATCGGCACGTTTGGAGACGATCATCCCCAGGCCGGCAGTGTTCCCTGCCTTGCGTTTTTCGAGCGCCTGCACCTGCTCCTTCGTCAGGAAGCTGCTGTACGGGTCGAGGGCATCGATCAGGCCGCGGAAGGCCCCCTCCTGCACCTTGCTCATGTCCGGAGCCTCGACGTAGTCTTCATTGATCTTCTTGAGCGCATCCATGAAGACGGCCAGCTCCCGGTAGGCATCGTCTTTGGCGACCACCTTGCCGTAAAACGCCGCTGATATGCCGTACAACACGATCAGGGCAGATCCCAGAAAGACAAACAGTTTTCCCTTGTGGAGCATCACACCTCCGACTCTACCGCGCAGAAATTCCGCAAAATTATATCGAAAGGGCCCCGGAGGCGCAAATTTTTCAGTCCTGAAGATGAAAATCGGGCGCCGGATCCACGCGGAGGCCGGGCATCTTCCCGTGCGGCTGGCGCGCGGGCACGCGATCGTCACCCATGCCTCAAATTGACGGCCGCCGGGGGTTGTGTTCCAATGAAAGCATGTCGACCGGACGGATCCTCGCACTGGATTACGGCACCCGGAACGTCGGGCTGGCCTGCTCCGACGAACTGGGCGTCACAGTCCAACCGCTGCCATCGGTGCCCAACAACGGTAAAGGCTACCTGGTCGCCCGCTTGAGGGACGCTGTGCTACAACACGGGATCTCTCTTATCGTCATAGGCTTGCCCTGGAACATGGACGGGAGCGCAGGCGACGCCGTTGATCGGGTCCGCGGCTTCATGAAAACCTTGAGCGCCGAATTCGCCCTCCCCCTCGCCCCGGTGGATGAGCGGCTCACGACAGTCGAGGCGGCGGAACTCTGGAACCAGATGAGCTCCAGGCAGAAGCGGCGGTATCGCACGGTCGACTCGCTGGCGGCCGCCCTGATCCTCCAGCGATATCTCGAGGAGCCTCGACCGTGATCTCTTGGAGGAAGAGGATCGCACTGCTGTTGGCCCTCGTCGTCGTGGCGGCGGTCGCTTTCTGCTGGTGGATCGCCAACGAGCTCACGACGCCGTACTTCGGGGGCGCTCCGGGAGGCATTTTTGTCGAGGTGTCCCGCGGAGCAAGCACCCGCAACATCGCCGGGCTCCTTTCACAGTCGGGCGTATTGCGCCATTCCCTGCCGTTCGTTGTTTACGTGCGCTGGACGGGAGCCGGCCGCCGGCTGCAGGCGGGGGAGTACCATTTCGACAGCCCGGCCACGCCGGTCCAGGTCTTGGACAGGATCATGCGTGGCGACATCCATTTCGTGGCAGTAACCATACCGGAGGGTCTCACCGCGCGCGAGACGCTCGAGCAGGTCGCGCGCAGCGGATTGGGTAGGATGGAGGAAATGGAAGCCGCGCTGGTCCGCACGGAATGGATCCGCGATCTCGACCCGCGCGCACGCAACCTGGAGGGATACCTTTTCCCGGACACCTATCGATTCACCCGGTCGATCCGTTCCGCTGACATCGTGCGCACGATGGTCACCGAATTCCGCACCAATTACGAGAAACTGGTCCGTGAGCATCCTCCGGGGCCCGGTTGGGACGCTCGCCGGGTCGTCACCCTCGCCTCCCTGGTGGAAAAGGAAGTGGGCAACGATGAGGAAAGGCCGCTCGTCGCGTCCGTATTTGTCAATCGGCTCGAAAGGGGCATACCGCTCGCGTGTGATCCCACGATCATTTACGCGCTCAAGCTCGCCCGCGGGTACGACGGAAACATCCGCAAGCCCGACCTGAGCATGCAATCTCCTTATAACACCTATGTCCATCCGGGGCTGCCCCCCGGCCCTATTGCCAGTCCCGGGATGGCTTCTCTCGAGGCCGCGATCAGCCCGGCGAGGACGGGGTTCCTCTACTTCGTGTCCAGGAACGACGGTACCCACCAGTTTTCCACGGACTACCGCAGCCACACGCAGGCGGTGCTGCGCTTCCAGAAGCGCGTGCCGTAGTGCCGGGCGCCCAATCCCGGCAATTTGTTGACTTGCGGAAATCGCGATGTTAGGATTTGTGCGTGATCTTGAAATCTCATACTTGTCAACAGTTTATGGCACGGCGACGCATCGGCTTGCTCGTCGTTGTCCTGCTGTTCGCCGGATCGATCCCAGGGCGTGCCCAGGCTCAGAAGCCCTCCCTTCCCGACCCTGTCAAGTTTGTAAACAAGTTCGACATCGTCTGGAACGTGGTGCGGGCGATCTTCGATGACATGGGTTTCGCCACCGAGCTGGAAGACCGCAAGGGCGGGCGCATCGTCACGAAGCCGTACGAGTTCATAACCGGCTCGCTGACTTCGAGCGAGGTCGATAAGGTTGCGATCAAGAACGACACCATTACCGGGAGCTGGCTGAAGGCTCGCTACACGGTCGAGGCGCTGCTCGAGATCGTGACCCCCACCCAGACCATGCTGACCATCCGCACCCGGATGGAGGCGCTGAACCGCGACCTGGACGGCAGCGAGAAGTGGGTCCCTATCGAATCGCTCGGCACGATCGAGAAGCGCATACTGGGAAGGGTCAGCATGAAACTCCTGGGAAACGACCTTCCGTTCGACGACAAAAAGGGATTCTGGGACAAGAATCCCCAACCCGTCGACTCGCGTCAGCCGAGGCCCTATCCGACGCGCCCCCGCTGATCCCTGCCATGTCGACACCACCGCTTTCCCAGGATGATGTGTCACGCTCCGGCGCGGATCCCGATCCCGGCTATCCTATTTCGCCGGGCGTGTCCCGATTCCCGTTGCTCGCTGCGCTGCTCCGCGGGTTGCTGATCGCGCTGGCGATCGTCGTCGCCGCGGGATTCATCCTCGTCTTTCTGCCCCAACGGGCCGTGGACAAGACCGCAGCCACCCTCCGGGCGCGCACAGCCCCGCCCGCCCTCCCGGAAAGGATCGCGTTCCTTTATCTCGGCGATGAAGCCGCGGGAGGCGAGTTTCATATCCGGGGAGTGGTGCGCAACATTGCAACCGTGCCTGTCGAGAAACTCGACGCCACGGTCCGGCTGTATTCGGCAGAGGGGCGGCTGCTCGAGACCCGGGTGGTCCGGATGGACGCCGAGACCATCGCACCGGACGGGATCGCCCAATTCAACCTGATCTATCCCGACTACCGAGCCCAGTTCGGCAGCTATTCGGTCGATTTCATGCTGCGCGACGGCGAGCCTGTGCCCTACAAAGACATGCGCGCCTCTCGGGGAAAAGACTGACGCCCGCAGGCTCGAAATCCTGGCTATGACCAACAGCAACCTCTCCCACCTCACTCCGTACCTTGCCAGGTACCGGGTGAAACTGGCGCTCGGCCTCGCGATGGTTTTCCTCACGGTGTCGACGGGGATGTTCGCGCCGTGGGTCCTCAAATACGTCGTCGACGACCTGCAGTCCGCCTTCGCGCGGGAGAAGCTGCCGCAATATGCGGGGATGATCATCGGGATTTCGGTGGCGGAAGGGTTCTTCCGCTTCTGGATGCGGAAGATCCTGATCGGGGTGAGCCGCGAGGTCGAATACGACCTGCGCAACGACTTCCTCGCCCATCTGCAGAAAATGCCGCTCAGTTTCTTCCAGGCCCGCAACACGGGCGACATCATGTCGCGGGCCACCAACGACCTGAACGCGGTCCGCTCGGTGCTGGGGCCCGGCATCATGTACTCGGCCACCACCATCGTCACGGTCGTCGCCGCGACCGCCATACTGCTGCGCATCAACTGGCACCTTACTCTTCTCGCCTATGTGCCGCTCGGCCTGGCTTCGTTTACCGTAAAGCACTTCGGACAGCAGATTCACGACCGGTTCGAGAAGATCCAGGAGCAGTTCTCCAGCATCAGCACGATGGTCCAGGAGAACCTGTCCGGCATCCGGGTCGTGAAGGCGTTTGCCCGCGAGGAATCCCAGGTCGAGGAGTTCAAGGCCCTCAACCAGGACTATGTCCGCCGCAGCGTGTCGCTGATCAGGCTTTGGGGGGTGTTTTACCCGCTCATGTCGGCCCTGATCGGGCTTTCCTCGGCCGCTCTGCTATGGTGGGGGGGAGACAAGTGGTCTCGGGCGCCCTGAGCCTGGGCGAATTTGTCGCTTTCATCGGGTACCTGGCGATGCTGACCTGGCCGACGATCGCCGTCGGGTGGGTGATCAACATCTTCCAGCGCGGCTCCGCCTCCATGGGACGGATCCTGAGCGTCCTGCAGATCGAGCCGGCGATCCGGGACTCGGCGACGGCGGCGGCTCCCGAATCCCCGCAGGGGGCCCTCGAGGTGCGGCACCTGTCCTTCGCGTACCCCGGGACGGAAATCCCGGTGCTGCACGACATCGCCTTCTCCGTCCCGGCCGGCCAGAGCCTTGCCATCGTGGGTCACACGGGCAGCGGCAAGTCGACCCTCATCAATCTGATTCCCCGGCTCTTCGACCCTCCGCCCGGAACCGTGTTCGTCGACGGGCGGGACGTCCGTGAGTGGCCCCTGGCCGAACTGAGGCGCATGATCGGCTACGTCCCCCAGGAGACCTTCCTGTTTTCGGATACGATATTTGAAAACATCGCCTTCGGACGGCGCGGGGAGGTGCCCGCGGACGACGTCGCGTGGGCCGCGCGCGTCTCCCAGGTCGCCGAGGACATCGGGCATTTCCCCCAGCAGTACGAGACGTTCGTCGGCGAACGCGGCATCACGCTGTCCGGCGGCCAGAAACAGCGCGTGGCCATCAGCCGCGCCGTGGCGCTTTCCCCCCGGATCCTCCTGCTGGACGACTCCCTGTCGAATGTCGACACCTACACCGAAGAGCGCATCCTGGGCGAACTGGCGCAGGTCATGGAGGGCCGCACCACCATTCTGGTTTCACACCGGGTCTCGACGGTGCGCAACGCCCATCAGATCATCGTCCTGCAGGATGGGGCGATCGTGGAACGCGGCACGCACGAGTCCCTGATGGCGCGTCAGGGCGCATACGCCGACCTCTATCAGAAGCAGCTTCTGGAGGAGGAACTGGCGACCGCCTGACATATGCCTCCCCAAGCGCACGACGACCAGGTTCTCGGCAAGGCGTACGACGCCCGCCTCATGCGGCGGTTGCTGACCTACATCCGCCCGTACCGCGGCTCGGCCGCCCTCGCCATCATCTACATCCTCGGCGGCGTCGGCGCTGTCGGTGCTCCCGCCCTACCTGACCAAGGTCGCCATCGACCGATACATCACGGCCGGCGACCGGACGGGGCTCGACCGTATCGCAGCGCTGTACGTCCTCACCCTGATGGCGGTCTTCGGCCTGAGCTACGGTCAGACCTGGGTCATGAACCTGATGGGCCAGAAGATCATGTACGACCTCCGCCTGCAGATCTTCCGGCACCTGCAGCGACTCGACGTGGCGTTTTTCGACCACAACCCGGTCGGCCGCCTGATGACACGGGTCACTACCGACGTCGACGCCCTCAACGAGCTGTTCACCTCGGGGGTGATCACCATCTTCGGCGACGTGTGCACCCTGGTGGGAATCGTCATCACCCTGTTCCTGATGAATTTCCGGCTCGCCCTGGCGGTCTTCTCCGTCGTGCCGCTCCTGTTCCTGGTCACATTTCTCTTCAAGATCAAGGTGCGCGACTCCTTCCGCCGGGTCCGCACAGCGATTGCCCGCATCAACACGTTCCTCCAGGAGAACATCACCGGGACGGCCGTGGTGCAGATCTTCAACCAGGAGGCGAAACAACACGAGCGTTTCACCCGCATCAACCGCGAGCACCTGGACGCCAATCTGCAGTCGATTTTCTACTACGCCATTTTCTACCCGCTCCTCGAACTCGTCGGCGCGCTGGCGGTCGCACTGATCGTCTGGTACGGCGGACTCCAGGTGTTCGCGGGTGCGCTGACCCTGGGAGCCCTGGTGGCCTTCATCCAGTACTCCGACCGCTTCTTCCGACCGATTTCGGATCTCAGCGAGAAGTACACGATCCTGCAGGCGGCCATGGCTTCCTCCGAGCGGATTTTCAAGCTCCTCGACACTCCGCCGGCCATCATCAGTCCTGCACGGCCCCAGGCCATCGAGGTCCGGTCGGGCCGCGTCGAATTCCGCAACGTCAGCTTCGGCTACAACCCGGGAGAGACCATCCTGCACGACGTGTCGTTCACGGTCGAGCCCGGGGAGAAGGTGGCGCTGGTCGGCGCCACCGGAGCCGGCAAATCCACCATCATCGGACTGCTCAGCCGTTTCTACGAGGTCGGACAGGGCGAGATCCGCGTCGACGGGACGGACATCCGCGAGTTCGACCTGCACGGACTGCGCCGCTCGATCGGCATCGTCCTTCAGGACGTGTTCCTGTTTTCCGGAACCGTGGGGGACAACATCCGTCTCGCCAACGACCGCATCACGGCGGAGGAGGTGCGCGCCGCGGCCGATACGGTGCACGCCGCGCGCTTCATCGAAAGGCTGGCCAACCAGTACGACACGAGGGTCGGGGAACGCGGCTCGTCGCTGTCGGTCGGCCAGAAGCAGCTGCTAGCCTTCGCCCGCGCCCTGGCGTACGATCCGAAAATCCTCGTCCTGGACGAAGCCACCTCCAGCATCGACACGGAAACCGAGCTGCTGATCCGCGACGCGCTGGCCAGATTGCTGGCCGGCCGCACCTCGATCATCATCGCGCACCGGCTGTCGACCGTGCAGAACGCCGACCGCATCGTCGTGCTGCACCGCGGGCGCGTGCGCGAGACGGGCACCCACCAGGAACTGCTGAAGGCGAAGGGGATTTACTGGAGACTCTACCAGCTGCAGTACAAGGACCAGCTGACGACCGGCGGGCATGGCGGGACAAACCGGGATGCCGGAAGTCAGCGGGCCCCCTTGCCCATGAGCACGACCGGAAACGTGCGCAGCAGGATCTTCACGTCCAGGAGCAGCGACCAGTTGTCGATATAGTGCAGGTCCAGCTTCATCCACTCGTGGAAATCGATCTCGTTGCGCCCCGACACCTGCCAGAGACACGTGATGCCCGGCTTGACCGAGAGGCGCCGGCGCTGCCAGCGCGTGTATTCGCGCACTTCCTCCGGCAGCGGGGCCCGGGGCCCGACGAGGCTCATGTCGCCCGTCAGGACGTTCCAGAATTGCGGCCACTCGTCGATGGAGCTCTTGCGCAGGAAACGGCCCAGGGGCGTGACCCGTGGGTCGTTGCGCATCTTGAACACCGGGCCGTCCATCTCGTTCAGGTGCTTGATCTCCCAAAGGACGTCCTCCGCCCCCTCGCGCATGCTGCGGAACTTGTACAGGACGAACTTCCTCCCGTACAACCCGCAGCGGATCTGCCTGTAAATGATCGGCCCCTTGGAGGTCAAACCGATCAGGATGCCGAAGACGACCATCAGAGGCGCCAGGAGGACGAGCAGGACCGACGCGATGAGCACATCCATGACCCGCTTCAGGAACATCGACAGCGGGTGATCCGGCCGGCTGCCAAAGGTTATCAGCGGGACGTTTTCGAGGAACTCCATCGAAACCTTGGAGACCTTGACGGGGAAGAAGTCCGCGGCTATGCGGGTCTGGATTCCCTGCTCCTTGCAGATGGCCAGCACTTCGCGGAAAGACTCGAGGTCGCGGGGTTCGCTGCCGACGAAGATCAGCTCGTCGACGACGTTGTTCTCGATGATCTGAGGGATGTCGGAGAGGTCCCCGAGTTCCCCGTCGCCGCCCCCCCGATCACCGTTGGCACGCACGTAGCCCAGGATCTTCAGACCCCCAATCCGAATAGCGCGAAATGAGGGCGCCCATCGCACGCGCCTTGTCCCCGGCCCCGACGATCAGGATGTTGCGCAGCGGCGGCGACGAGTGCCGGCGCCGGCTGCTGTGGATGAGGACCGCCAGGCGGGCAACCGACAGCAGGCTCGCCTGCAGCAGCACGAACAGGGCGATCAGGAGTCGGCTCAGGTTCAGCGTCAGGGCGAACGAAAGGAAGCCGAGAAACAGGCCCAGGAGGACCGACGACTCCAGGATGATCCGGATCCTCCCCCACCCGGAGCGCGTGAACGAGATGCGGTACAGGCCGAGCGAGTAGGCGACGATCGCCCACCACGCGATCGCGAACACCACCATCCAGAGGTAGGCCCGCAGCGGGTGCAGTTCCGGATTGAGCAATCCCTCGAGGCTGCCCGGGACGGCCGAGCCCGCATGAATGCGCGCGAGATAGGAAAGCGGAAACGCCGCGCACGTCAGCAACAGGTCGGTGACGAACTGCAAAGTCGTGAAAAGCTTGGCGCGCTCTCGGAACATCGCTTTTCGGACCCCACAAAACGTCGAATTATAGCACGGCCCGGTGGGCCGGCTAGTTCGGCAATTGCTGCGGCGGCACGGCGGAGAGGTACCGGCCGTTGGTCGCCCCAAAAAGCTCGAATCCTATGATCGGGTTGCTGGAAAGCACCTTGACGAATCCACCCACCTGTCCGGCCGTGCTCGGAATGAGCTGCTCCAGCAAAGCGACGAGCCGCCCGCCCGCGCGCAGCACGAGCGATGCGCTGCCGGTCAGGGCACCCGTCCGGCCGTAGACCTCGACCCGCACCTCCCCTCCGACCGGCGCCAGGAACGCCAGGCCCGTGTAGAATCCCTGGCCCTGCGCCACCTGCGAGAACAGGAACTCGCGCTCCCCGGCGGCGCTGAGCGGGAGAGCAGCGCCGAAATCCAGCTCCTGGAAAGCAGGATTCCCGTTGCCGAACATCACATTTCCTATCAGGCGGGCGCCGGCGGAACCGGTAATCCTGATCGAGCCCTCCACAGGGGGGCTGCCTGCGAGGCCGAAATACGAGCCCACATCCACCGTAAAGTGCCCCCCGACTGGGATGGCAATCGAACTGCCCGCCCTCGATCCCGGGAGCAACTCCCCGTTGTTGCCGTGCAGCGTCACCGACACGGCAGCCGGCGCGGACCCGGCATTGACGACATTCAGGCGCGTGCCGAAGGCCACGCCGAAGTCTCCGACGGCAAGCTGCGGCGAGTACAGGACGGCCGAAGCCTCCTCGGTCGGCTGTGCGTTGAGCCCCAACACCGTCCCGGATTGCCGGACGAAAGCAAAACCCGCCAGCGCCTCCGCGGAGCAGGTCGCCTGGACATGCGCCGAGACCAGCGGGTGGGTGTAGCCGAACATCGTCGACACGCTTTCGCCGATCTTGCCCCGCGCCGGGATGGTGCGTTTGAGCGGCCCCCGCAGCACCTCCCCCGATGGCCCGACGAGCGTGAGCGCCACCGGCGCGGGGGAGTCCGACACGTTCATGAGGTGGATTTCGGTGGCAGTGAACGAGTTCTGCAACACGTCGGCGAAGTAGAGCTGCCTGTAACCCCGGGTAAACGCCCCCGCACCGTCGAGGTAGTTGTTTGCCGTGTCACCCGACAGAAAAAATCCCTGCAGCTCGGCCGTGTCGGACTCCAGCACGATCGAACCCGCCTGGCGGCTGAGTGGCGGGAGGTTGAAGATCTGCCGCTCCAGCCGCGCGGTCTGGGCATTGGCCGCGATGCTTAAATCCGTCGGGACGGTTGCGTCCTGGTCGTAGATCAGCTCGCCGGCGTAGTCGCGGCTCGTGATCCGGACCGACGCGGGCAGCGATGCGGGGTTGGCCAGGGCGATTCCCGTGTACTGGTCGGGCGAGGTCACGAGATAAGGGATATAGAGGGTGAGCGCGGGTGGCGTCCGCTGCATGACGATGATCCCACCGGTGCTGGCGGCCTCCTCCTCCCCCGCCCGCACGGCCACCGTGCGTGGGCCGGGCACGGCATCGGGAGCCACGTGAATCAGCACCGAAACGCCGACCTCGGTCCCCGCCGTGTTCTTGAGCACCTTCAGCGGCCGGGCGCCGTCGATCGTTATCCCGGTGCCTAGGATGCGCACGTCGGGAATCCCTGCCACCTTCGACACGCCGGCTCCCCCGATCAACAGCGTCACAAGGTCCCCGGGGTGCACGATCACCCCCCCTGTGGCCAGGTAACCGGCTCCCGTCAGCGGATCGCCCATCCCCATGCGGTCGACGTTCAGGCCGGCGCTCTTGGCCGGCACCTCGAAATCCACCTCGTCCGAGGACTCTTCCGGACTCGAGACGTCGTCCGCCGACGAGACCCGCTGCTCCTTGAAGACCGTACGGAAAGTGGTGTTGAGCTTCCGGTAGTACGCCTCGTCCCCCTGCAACTGCAGGTCGTCGACCCTCGCCGGACCATCCAGCGGTTCGGCGTAGACCGTGTACCTGCCCGCCACCGGCCCGGTGATCGAGTAGCTGCCGTCAGGCTCGGACAGGGTGGTGTAAAGCAGGTTGCGATCGACTTCCATAGCCGCCACCGACGCGCCAAAGACGGGCTTGCCCTGCTGCGTCACCCGCCCCGAAATGCGGCCGAGCCCCGAACTGCGGCTCCTGTCAGGATAGGTGAAGGTGGCAAACGACACGGAGTCCGCAGACAGGTACCGCTGGAAGAACTCACCCGGTCCGGTCAGGAAAAACATCGTGTCGTTTTGCGCGACGGCATGGTCGCATCCGAGAAGATGCCCCAACTCGTGCGTAACGATCGATTGGAGGTCGTAGGTGGCCGGCGCGAGGTTCGTCGAAAATCTGTAGTCCGGGTTGAGGACGATATCCGCCTCGGTGATCGCCCCGGTGCCGACGCTGAAGACGACGCGGGTGAGCGCCACCGGCCCGTCTGCATCCCCGATCAGCTGGCGGTTGCCCGGCGTATCGGCCATGGTGAGCAGGTTCGTCCCGTCCTGGCCTCCCGACTGCAACCCGGAGATCCGCAACTCCGAAAAGCGCACCGCCGCCGTCTGCACGCTCTGCCATGCCAGCATCGAGGCCTTGACGGCCCCCATTACATCGCTCCCCGCGGCCAGATTCGGAGTTCCCCCCACCGTGGCGTCGTTTACCCAGAGCGCGATGGGAAACCTATCCGAGGGCCAGAAGAGACGCAGGCCCTCGGTCCCCCACCTCATGGGGACGTAGGCCGAGGCAGCCGGCAGAAAAAGCAGGGCGGGAGCCAGCCACAGCAGCAGGCGCGATTTCAAGGGGGGCCGGAGCTTCATCGGATTCTCTGACGGATGTCGCGCATGAACTCGTCCAGCCGGCGCTCGCCGAGAGGCTCAGGGACCTGCGGCCTGCGCACGCTGTCGCTCTCATACACCGGCTCGGCCTGCCGGTCGAGCGCGTGCGCCATCGGCGGACTCCCGGCCCCGTCCCGCGTCACCCCGTAAACCCCCTGACGCAGGCCCGTCACACGCAACCGGTTGCCGGTTGCACCGTGCAGAAACAAGACCACCTCGTCGTTCAGCCGGAAGCGCGGCACCCCGGGCAAGAGGTGCCCCACATCCCCGACTACGCCGCCAGGCTCGCTGACCGTAACCGTCCTCCCGGAACTTCCCTTCGCCGAGTCGATCACCAGGACTTCGGTGTGCGTCCAGATCGTCCTGGTTTCCGAATCCCACGCGGCGTGAGACCCGACCACACGCCCGTGGACGATCCGGTCCGAACGGGCAACGAGGGTATCCAGCGTCAGACTACGCACCGTCGCCGAGTGCGAGATCCCCCCGGCCAGCGCCATCACCCCCAGACACATCGCGGCAACCGCTGCAGTCTTCATGCGCATGATCTTCCGGCTCAACAGTTCAGACGAAGCCCGCACTGTTTATAACGGCACTATTTAACGAAATCGTACGTAACTCTGGCTGCGGAAGAAATCGACCGGGTCGGAGATGCCGAGGACGCCTCGCATATGGAATCCTTCGGCCTTCGCCTTGCCGATCAGGGTGCCGTAAAACGAGTGGATGTTCTCGATGTGGGCCAGGAAATCGGGCTGGCTCAGGTACGTCGAGGGTTCCCGGCTTGCAGGGTCGAACAACTGGGAGCGATACGCCTGGATGGCGGAGAGACGGCGCCCGGCGAATTCGGTGACGTCGACGACAAAAGTCGGAGTCTCATGCACCGGGACCATGAAATACAGGAGCGTGCCTGGACGGAAACGCTCCTGACCCGTGTCGATCCGGGACAGGCCGGCGTGGTGCGCCGCCTCCGAAACCAACCGGCTCGCGGCGACATGGTCAGGGTGCCGGTCGTCCCAATGGTGGGCAAGCACCAGCGGAGGCCGGTACTTGCGCAGGATCCGGATTACTTTCAAGCGGTTCGCCGCCGTCGCCGTCAGTCGGCCGTCGGGCAGGTTCAGGTTTTCCCGGACTTTGACGCCGAGGATTTGCGCCGCCGCACGAGCCTCGCGGGCGCGGACCGCCGGAGTGCCGCGCGTGCCCATTTCGCCGCGGGTCAAATCCACTATCCCCGCAGCGTAGCCCAAAGCGGCCATCTTGGCCAAAGTCCCGCCGGCGAAGAGCTCAACATCGTCGGGGTGCGCACCGAAGGCAAGCACATCGAGTTGCATCGTCAGTCCAGGAAAATGATCTGATGTTGGAAGTCCCACACGTCCGTCTTGCGCAACACCTCGTCAAGCAGCGCGCTGGAATAGCGCAGTACAAAATGAATCGCGCAGATCCGGCTCTCCTGTCGCCGCCCTTCTGGTGCAAGCGAGTCGCACAGCCGCGAGAGCTGCCGGCCAGCCGCCTCGCGCCTGAGCGCGAGCGAGGAGGCATAGTGCTCCCTGAGCTTCGCCACCTGGTATTGCATACGGGAACGGGAGTCGGAAACCACTTCCGCCAGCGGGTCGCCCGCAGGGACGAAATGAGTCAGCGCCTCGACGCGTGCGTCGATCTCCCGGAGGAGGACATCGAATCGGCCAATCGTCTCCTCGCCCCGGGATCCCCGATCCAGCTTCGCCAGAAGCTCTTCCTGCCCGGCAAACAAATCCGGAAGCTCCAGGCTATACTTGCCGAGCGTCTTCCGGTTCCGCGCATCCAGGAGTGTCGCGCTCAGCGCCGGCCAGACCGGGGGTTCGTCGATCCCCAGCAAACCAGAAAGCGGGAGCAGCTCCGCCGTGCGGCAGACATCCGGGCCCGAGACGACTTGAGCGGCGACGGGGAGCAGCGCGTTCATCACAAGGAGATCGGGGACAGCCGCAGCCTGTCGCTCCTCTGCGGCGCAGGCGCCGTAACCGCTTTCCGAGAGCCGGCGCCGGGCCGCCGAGATATGCGCCTCGATGGCAACGGGATCCAGCGTCTGCAGGGGACCCGGCCACCCCCCAGTCCACCCGACAAGGCCTTCTCCGTCGATCACCACAAGGCCACGGTCCCCAAGGAGCGAGGAGAGGAACAGGCCGGTGGCCCGCCCGGGGCCTCCTTGGCCGCTGCCGGCTCGCCGTGCATCAACTAAATGCGTGTTTTGTAGTAATTCTCCATAGATATGTATTAGTTCATCAAGTAATACTTCAGTCTGTCCGTTAGATTTCGGGTGAACGATGCGGCCGTTCCCGTCCAGCAGCCGAAGATCGGTTTCGACGGGTGCCGACGGCGAAAGCCAGGCAAGCGGCACGGCCGGATGTCCCTCGGATTGGAGTATTTCGGCCAGTTTGAGTGTGGAAAGACACTGCAAGAGCCGGGATAGGCTCCCGCCCAGCACCGCCGGAGGGACGGGGGAGACGACCGCCACTGTCCCGGGAAGCGCCAGGCGCCGGATGTTGTCCTGCGCGGCGGACGATGGGTTCAGGCCGGCCGTCATCCGGTCCAGGAACGGGTCGAGCTCAGGGCGAGGGTGTTTTCGTGCCAGATCCGAGACACGCCGCATCAGCGAATCGCGGCCGGGTTTCCACGCAAACACTCCGCGAGCCGCGTCGGTTTGGTCGACAAAATCGAGGTAGAGCGCCGGGAAATCGGGAAGGTCGCGCAGTCTCAAGGGCTTATGCGTGAGTGGCGGCGCCGGTCAATCCCCGCCGCCCGGAATGTCGAGTTCAACGAAGCCTGCTGCTGCGCAGAGAGGGGCAGCAGCGGAAGCCGCGGCCTGCCGCCGAAGTAGCCCATCAGGTCCATCGCGGCCTTCAAGCCGGGGACGCCGAAGGACGTCGTGACAGCCGCGGCCGGGGGCGACAGCCTTTCCTGGACGGCGGCAGCCCTCTTCCAGTCGCCATCCCGAAACGTCTCGTAAAGCTCGACGGTCAACTCGGGCAAGGCGCAGGCTACGGCGACTATGCCCCCCGAAGCGCCCTGGACAAGACTGGGCAGCAGAGTCGGGGCCGACCCGACGAGAACGTGGAAATCCTTACGCGTGTTTCGCCGGATATCCGCCTGCAGCGCCAGGTTCGCCGAGCTCTCCTTGATGCCGGCGATGTTCTCGTGAGCCGCCAGCCGCTCGATCAGCGTCAGGCTGGTATTTACCCCGGTAAACTGGGGAACGTTGTACACGAGGATAGGGATCGGGGATTCGTCCGCGATGGTCCAGTAGTGGGCAAACAGTGCGTCGTCCGTCATCCGCACCTTGAAATAACAGGGCGTGCCAATGAGGGCGAAGTCGGCGCCCAGGTCGGCCAGGCGCTTTACGAAGGCCACGCACAATCGTGTCGATTCGCGGCCGGCCCCCGCGATGAGCGTTTTATCCGACGCGACCTGCGCGCGGGCCTCCTTGACGAGCACGATCTTCTCATCATCCGAGAGGTAGGCGCTTTCGCCGTTTGAGCCGAGCACGGTAATCCCGGCCAGCCCGCACCCGGCCCACCTCCTGAGGTTTTCCCGGAATCGGTCGGGGAGCAGTTCACCCTCGGGGTCAAACGGCGTCGTGACCGGGGGAAACACGCCGCACAGGTTTTTGCTCATCCTCGTTTCCTCCCGCCGGGGCGTCGACGGGCAGCAGGGCGCCCGGTTCCCGCGGCGGCCCCGGCCCCGCCGGGCCTCACCTCGATGGAGCGCAAGTCCCCCCCGCGATCCGAAATCGCGACGACGGTCGCCGGTTGAACCGGGGAATTCAGCCGTTCGCTCCACTCGACGACGGTGACCCCGACGGTGCCCATGAATTCCTCGAGTCCTATGGAGTAGATATCGCGGCTCCCGTCGAGGCGGTAGAGGTCGACATGATAGACCGGGCAGCGACCCTGGTAAACATTGACCAGTGTGAACGACGGGCTCGTCACCACCGAAGGGTCGGCGACCCCCAAACCTTCGGCAAACCCGCGGGCCAGGGTGGTCTTGCCCGCGCCGAGCGACCCGCGCAACAATACCACACTCGGGACCCGCAGCGATGCGGCCAAGCGGCGTCCAAGCGCCTGGGTCTCCTCGGCGGAACGGGTGAGGTAGGTGGTGCGTCCGGCGCTGCGTTCAGGCACGCCCCGCCCTCCTGAACGCCCCGGGCAGAAAGGGCAGCAGGTCCGTCGCTATGAGCGAGTCCATTCCCTTTTCCTCCGCCGCGAGGTCGCCGGCGAGCCCGTGGATGTAAACGGCAGAGGCAACGTGGTCCCCGAGCGCCTCGCGGTCGCCCGCCCGGTCCAGGCGTCTCCAGAGTGCGACAAACCGGCCGACGATCCCGGCGAGAATGTCCCCCGACCCGCCGGTCGCCATTCCGGGATTGCCGCTACTATTTATGTATACCGACTCCTCCGGCGTGGCCGTGACCGTCTGGAAGCCTTTAAGTACGGTGATGCACCCGTGATGTCCCGCGAAATCGCGGGCCGTGCTCAGCCTGTCGGACTGGACTTGTGCGATGGCTTGACCGGTGAGCCGGCCCATCTCCCCGGGGTGAGGCGTGATGACGAGAGGCTGGCCGTTGCAGTTGCGCAGTTGCTCGGGAATGCCCGCGAATGCGTTCAGACCGTCGGCGTCCAGCACCACCGGTACGCTCGAGCGCTGAACCAGTTCGACCGCAAACTCCCGGGTTTCCGAACCGGTCGTCAGGCCGGGACCCACGACGAGCGCATCCGACTGCCCGAGGGCCGCGAGTATGGGATCTAGTCCCGCCAGCGAGAAAGCCCCCTCCGCCGTCTCGGGTGCGGCTTCGATCATGAGTTCCGGGACTCGGCCGGCGAGGTCGGCCTGCACGCTCCTTGGGACATACAGCGAAGCCAGGCCCGCACCGGCCCTGAGGGCTGCCAACCCGGCCATCACGGCCGCCCCGCTCTTCCCCCGGGATCCCGCGACCACGAAAACGTGCCCGAAGGTGCCTTTGTGCGAGTTTCTTGGACGCGGGCGCACCGACACCAGACACGATTGACGGATCGGTGAGGATCAGGCGGTGCTCCGGCGCTTCCACGAGGGCCGCCGGGGAACCGATCGGCACCACCACCACTTTGCCCGCATTGTCAGAGGCGGGGGGCATCACGAGTCCCAGCTTGAGAGCCGAAAAGGTGACCGTCAGAGCCGCCCTGATTGCCGGACCGGGGACGGAGGGTGAATCGGCGAGCAAGCCCGAAGGCAGGTCGACGGCCGCAACGAAGGCTTCCGATTCCTCGTTTACCCAGTCGAGCACTCCCCCGAGATCCGGGCCGACCGGATGCGAGAGACCCGTACCGAAAACCGCGTCCACCACGACATCGAACCTGTGGGTCTTGCGCAGGTATTCCAGGGCTTCCGCCGGCTCGCCGAAAGCGCTGCTCCGCAGCCCGAGTGCGCGCGCGATCTCCCAGTTCTTGAGCGTATCCCCTTTCAGGCCTGAGGGGTCGCCCAGTAGCAGGATTTCGGGGCGTCCGCCCCGCATCTGCAGTTGCCGGGCGGCCACGAACCCGTCCCCGCCGTTGTTTCCCCGACCGCAAAGGACCAAGGTACGGGCGAACCTCCACCGGGGCACGGCCTTTTGCAGCTCGTCGACCACCGAACGACCCGCGTTTTCCATGAGCAGGAGCGAAGGGAGCCCGAAACGCTCGGTGCTGAGCCTGTCCACCTCGCCCATCTGACGTGCGGTGAGGATTTTCATACGCGTTTCCAGGACCTCGCGGATGGCCGCGCCGTACCTGGTCCTAAGGCCTGAGGATTGATTGACACCCGGGAGAGCATCGGCCTAGAATGAAGTGAAACATTTGCCTCCCTCTGAGTATCTAAAGCGTTGGAACGGTATGTGTGTTCGTGCTGGCAGCCTGGTTGCATGGTTTAGAATAGCGGGCCGCAGGGGATAAGACAACCGCTTCCACGGAGGTCGTATGAAGTCAGCCGGAATCAGGGCGATTGCTGTTGCGGCGCTGATGCTCCTCAGCCTGTCTGTTCCCGTTTTTGCCGATCGCAAGCACGGCGATGTCGAGAACATCGGGAATCGGAACATCAGCGGCAAAGTCTGGGGTATCCTGCCCAACTTTGTCTCTCTGGAAAAAGAAATAGCGATAGGGGCCCAGGTCGCCCAGCAGTTCGAGCAGACCGCCAGGTTGATCGAGGACCCGGTTATCGCCGACTACATCGATCGGGTGGGACAGAACATCGTAAAGCACTCGGACGCCAAGGTGCCCTTTCACATCAAGGTGGTCGACACGGACGAAGTGAACGCCTTCGCCTTCCCCGGCGGCTATTTCTACGTGAACAAGGGGCTTATCCTGGCAGCGGAGAACGAGTCCGAACTGGCCGGCGTCATGGCCCACGAGATCTCGCACGTTGCGGCGCGCCATGCGACCGAACGGTTGTCGAAGGCCCAGTACCTGCAGTTCGCGGCAATACCGGCGCTGTTCGTCGGCGGTTACTGGACCCAGATGGCGATCCAGAACGGCCTCGGGCTGGGTATCAACCTCGAGTTGCTCGGAATCACCCGCGATTCGGAACGCGAAGCCGATCAGCTTGGCATCCAGTACCTCTGGAATTCGGGATATGACCCGAACGGCTTCGTCACTTTCTTTGAGAAGCTGCAGGAGCAGGAAAAGAGCAAGCCGGGACGCCTCGCAGGCTTCTTCCGCACCCACCCGTACACAGAAACCCGCATTGCTGCATCCATGGACGAGCAGCGTTTCCTGCCCGAAAAGGACAACTACGTCGTCAACACGTCCGAGTTCGACAGGGTTAAGTCCCGGCTCCAGGCGATCGACAACTCTCAGCGCGCGGAGGGGGCGACAGCGACGACGGACCAGAAGCGGCCGACACTGAAGCGCCGGACCAACACGGACGGTGGAGGCGGCTCCCAGGATCCCGCCGACCCTGACGAGGACGGTTCTGCCAAGAAGAGCAGGCCCACACTGAAGCGGCCGACCGACACCCAACCGGAACCGACGCCGCAGCCCTGAACCAGGCTGCACTTGCACCCACCCCGGATTCCATGAGCCGGCACGCAGTTAACCGCGTGCCGGCCTCTTCGTTTTTGAAACATTTTGGTTCCCGCGCTCGTATTGGGTTGTGACACGTTCGATGTAAGACTGCGGCATTTTGAAGGAGCCTTGACATGATACTCGCAACCGCTTCCCGCCGGCGGGCGGCAGGCACGAAATTATTCTCGCTTTTGGGGATCCTGGCGCTAACCCTGACGCTCTGGACATTCGGGGCGCTCGGCCAGGAGCCACCCGCCGCGGCCAAACCGCAGCAGCCTGCGGTCGCAAAGGCGGACGAGCTACCGCTCCCGCTGAGCCCGATCGAGGTCGCCGAGAATAACGGGACGGCACTGCGCCTCTCCCTCCAGGACCTGACGAAGCTGGCGCTCCAGAACAACCTGGACATCGCGATCTCAGACACCAACGAGGAGCTGTACCAGCAGAAGATCTTCCAGGCGTACGGCCCCTATGATCCTGCGATCACCGCAGGGTTGGGTGTCCAATCGAGCAAACGGGCGAACACCAACCTGAGCACCAAGTCTGTCCAGGACAACTTCAACAAGAGCGACAACGCATTCTGGAACTTCGGGTTTACCCAGAACCTCCCCACCGGCGGCGGGATCACGGCGGAGTACAACACCCAACGCAGCGACACCAACCAGCAGTTCGCGCTGTTTACGCCCCAGTACAACGCTTCTACCCGTGTGCAGTTCACGCAACCGCTGCGGCGCAACTTCCGCACCGACCAGATCCGGAGCAACATTAAGCTGGTCAACCTCGACGTCAAGACCAACGACAGCCAGTTCAAGCAGAAGGTGGTCGATACCGTAGCGAGAATCCAGTCCCTCTACTGGGATCTGGTCGGCACCATTCGGAACTATGAAATCAAACGCGAGTCTGTGAAGCTCGCCCAGATCACCCTGCAAAACAACCGCAAGAAGGTCGAAATCGGGACGCTCGCCCCCATCGGGATCACCGAGGCGCAGGCCGACATGGCCAGCCGCGAAGTGGAAATGATCGCCGCCGAGGAGCAGATCAACAACGTCGAAAACAACCTCCGCGCACTCATCTCGAGCGACCGCAACGCCGAGATCTGGCGCCAGACCGTGGTTCCCTCAGAAACTCCGGATTTCAAGGAGTACAAGGTCAGTCTGGACACCGCCATCGACACGGCGTTGCAGAACCGTCCCGAACTCGAGCAGCTCGCGATCAAAATGCAGATGGCAGACATCACCTACAACCTCGATGCAAACCTGAAGAAATGGCAGTTCGACCTTGTTGCATCCTTCGGGTCTATGGGGGTCGCCGGGCCGCAGGCCACCATAGACCCGCTGACCGGCAACCCAATCACCTGTCCCGGCGATTCCCGGTGCATTCCGAATAGCCTCGTCGGCGGCCCGGCGAACGCTTATAAGACCCTGTTCACCGGAGGGTTTACCAACTGGGCAGTGGGATTCAACGTGCAGATCCCACTCAAGAACCGGAGTCTCGAGGCCCAGCTGGCGCAGGTCAAGATTCAGAAGCGGCAATTGCTCATGAACCGCAAGTCGGTCGAGCAGCAGGTCCAGGTCGACATACGCAACGCTGTCCAGAAGATCGAGACGAACAAGAAGCAGGTCGACACCGCCAGGGTCGCCCGCGAACTGGCCCGGGAACAGCTCGAGGGCGAAGAAAAGCGGTTCCAGGCCGGCTTGAGCGAGAACTTCCGCGTTCTCGACCGTCAGAGAGGGCTCTCAACCGCGCAGGGGGTCGAGCTTCAGGCGCTCATCGCCTACAAGAAATCGATCATCGAACTGCAGAAGGCCATGTACACCCTGCTGGAAGCGAACGACTTCCAGATCGCCAAGACGAGTTCCGACAGCGTCAGCGTGCCGGCGTTGAAGTGAGAGGTCACGCTTGCAGGAAAGGAGGCCGCGCGGGTCTAGGATCCGCGCGGCTTTTTTTGGCCGCGACGTGCGGCGTCAAATCCCCTTGCCCCAAATGCTGATTTTGCCTACAGTACCGGGATGCTCGCGCTCGAGATCCTTTACCTGGTGTTCGGCCTGGTCGTCGGCAGTTTCCTGAACGTCTGCATCTATCGCATCCCGCGCCGCGAGTCTATCGTGTTTCCCGGATCCCGCTGCCCGCACTGCGGCACCGGAATCCGTCCGTACGACAATGTCCCGGTGCTCGCTTACCTCTGGCTCCGAGGACGCTGCCGCGACTGCGGCGCCCCGATTTCCCCGCAGTACCCGGTTGTAGAACTCGTCACCGGCGCCTCGTTTCTCGGCTGCGCACTGAAATGGGAGTTCGCCGCCCCGACTTACGTCAATTCCCTGTTCCTGGCCGTAGTCATCGTCCTGGCCTTGATCGACTACCACCATCGTCTGCTGCCCAACGTCATCACCCTTCCGGGATGGCTCACAGGCCTTGCGCTCTCCCCCTTCCAGGACCCGGCGTTTTTCGATGAGCCGCTCGCGCGCCTCGTCGCAACGATGATCTTCCCCCGGGCGACCGAGGCGGCGCTCTCATGGGCGGCCTCGCTTATCGGGGGCCTGGTCGGCGGCGGGCTCCTGCTCTCCGTCGCGCTGCTTTATGAAAAGGTGCGGCGCAGACAGGGACTCGGGATGGGCGACGTGAAGATGATGGGTATGGTCGGGGCGTTCCTCGGCTGGCGGCTCGTCCTGCTGACCATTTTTGCCGGGTCGGTACTGGGAAGCATCATCGGGGTGTTCGTCGTTATCTTTCGCGGCGGAAGCCTGCAGACCAAACTCTCCTTCGGCACCTTCCTCGCCCTTGGGGCGATCCTGGCCGTGTTCCTCGGCGTCGGTATTCTGGCCTGGTACACCCGCGTCTGACGTCCGCACTGTTCTCTTACATCTTCCTGGACCCGCAGTCGGTGGGGCCTCGCTGCAAAAAACTTCGCCCGATCCGGCCGGCCGCCGTTAGACAGGTTGCGGGGACAGTATGCGAGACCAGGAAGGGGTGACCGTCGTCGAGGCTTTGATCACGTTGCTGTGCAGCGCTGTCCTGTTGGGGATGGCGGTGCCGAACCTGCACAGGCTGCAGCAGCGGTGGGCGCTTTGGGGGGCGGCCCAGGTGCTCGACATGTCGCTGCAGTGGGGCCGCATGTACGCGGTTTCAGCCAATGCGCCCCTTCGTTTCGAGATCGACTCGGGAGGTCGGGGTTTTCATTGGTCCGACCCCGAATCCGGCGAGCGCTACGAAGCCACAGTACGTGTTCTCCCTCCGGGTGTTCGGATCACGGGATCTCCGAGCCAGCCGCTGCGGTTTTACCAGCGTGGCAACGCGGTGCCCGCCGGCACCTACGTGCTGACAGGATCCACGGGCTCGTACCGGGTCATCGTGAATCCGGCGGGCCGGATTCGGGTGCAGCGGAATTGAGGGGAGCATCAGGCGGAGGGGCAAGCCGGTGCGAGAGGTCGACGAGCACGTCCAGCCTTCGGAGGGCCTCGCCCGAGCGGATCGATGCGCGCGCCGGCTCGATGGCCGCCCTGAGACTGTCGGCCCGGCCGCCCGCAACCAGCCCTGCCGCGGCGTTGAGCAGCACGATGTCCGCATGCGCACCTTCCGCGCCCGAGAGGATCTCCCGGATCATCTGGGCGTTGCGCCTCACGTCCCCTCCCTGAATCTTCGCAATGGGCGCCCGCTCGATGCCGAAATCCTCCGGGGTGACGTAGTAGGTGCGCACCGCGCCGTCCCGCACTTCGGAGATCTTGCTTTCGCCGGTGATGGAGATCTCGTCCAGCCCGTCGGAGCCATGCACCACGAACGCCCGCCGCGTTCCGAGGTCGCACAGCACCTGGGCCATGGGCTCGGTCAACTTCTCGGAGTAAACGCCCAGTACCTGGGCATTCGCGTCGGCCGGGTTGCAGATCGGTCCCAGGAGGTTGAAGACGGTCCGGATCTTCATTTCACGCCGCGCCAGCATGACGTAACGCATCGCGTCGTGCAGGAGCGGGGCATAAAGAAACCCGATTCCCGCCTCGTCGATGCAGCGCGCCACCGCCTCCGGGCCAAGGTCGATCCGGATGCCGAGCGCCTCGACCACGTCCGCGCTCCCGCACAGGCTCGAGACGCTGCGGTTGCCGTGCTTCGCCACCCGAACGCCGGCGCCGGCCAGCACGAAGGCGGTCGCTGTGGAGATATTGAAGGTGCCGGTTGCGTCGCCTCCAGTTCCGCACGTGTCGACCAGCATCTCCCGATCCGTGCCCGACAGGGCCGTGCCGACCCCGGAGCGGGTCCGAACCGGAATGGCTTTGGCCCTCATGACCCGGGCGAAACCGATCAATTCCTCGACGGTTTCCGACTTCATCCGCAGCGCCGTGAGGAACGCCGCGATCTGAGCGTCGGTCGCCTTGCCGCTCATGATGCCGTTCATGACCGACTCGGCCTCCGCCCGGCTCAGGTGTTCCCCTTCCACGACCCTTCGGATGGCTTCAACGATGTCCAAAGATCTCCGCCCTTTCTTTCACCGTGCAGGGCGTGGCCTGCCGATATGGAGATGTGAGTTCTGAAAGTAAGGTATCGCCCTGCCGAAATCAAGACCCGAGGCAGACACTGCGCCCGGAGGCGACCTCTCTCTTTGCATTAATGCCGGCGCCCGGCGCGCCCGATAAGGGAAGAGACTCCTTGGGCAGAGGCGCGCCTCGTATGGCGATATCCGGGTACTCGGCTACCCTTTGCAGCGGCGCACGCATGAGCGGGGTTAGCCCTCCGCGCCGCAGGAAGGTTGCTGTGATGGGTTCCGCAACGCAGAAAGCGGCTTCACAACGCGAGTCGTCGGCCGCGGGGTTCACCCTCGTCGAAATGTTGATCGCCATGACCATCATGACTTTCGGCCTCCTGGCCGCAGGGAGGCTCATGTACGTGGCCATGGGCTCGGCGTCGCTGGCCCGCTCGAAAGGCAGTGCCGCCATCGTTGCGCAGGACAAGCTGGAGTTCCTGGCCGACCGATACCGGCAGACTTCCGCCGCAGCGGAGCTCACCGACGGCAGCCATGGCCCGGAACAGGTGCAGGTGCTCAACACGGACAATGGCCGCGTGCTGAACCGATTCAACGTCGCGTGGACCGTAGCCACCGTTTCCGACCCCCGCCCGGGGGTGACTTTGAAGGCCAAACAGGTCCGGGTGACCGTGACCCCGATTCTCGCCACTTCCACGACGGTCAACACGAAGACCTCGCTCAACAAGGTCGTAAGTGTCACCGCCATTTTCAGTGCGAGGGTGAGCTGATGAAAAACGACGATTCGAACGGGGGGAGGGGGGTAGTCGGAGCCGCGGAGGGATTCAGTCTGGCCGAGTTCATGCTGGCCACCGGGATCCTCCTCGTCATAACGGCGAGCATATTCGGCATGCTGGGTGACACCCAGCGGGCGGCCAGCTATCAGACGGAAGTCCAGGCCGTGCTCGACAACACGCGCATCGCGATGGACACGGTGGAGCGCGTCCTGCGCCAGGCGGGGAACGACCCGCATGCCACCGGGTTCGACGGACTCACAATTGTGAGCGCCACCGAGGCTCGGGTGCGTGCCGACCTGACGGGGTCCGCCGGACCGGCCTACCCCGACAAGGGCGATCCCGACGGCGACACCTCCGATTCCGGCGAGGACCTCACGATACGCTACAACGCCGGTACGCGCAGCGTCGAGGTCTCCCCGACCGGCGGAAGCGCGCAGCCCGTCGCAAACTACATCTCGGCGTTCTCGATGCAGTACTTCGACACCGCCGGAGGTGCGGCGGCCGCAGGCGCTGACGTGCGCAAAGTCAGCATCACGATTACGGGCAACAGTACCATCCTGGATCCCAAGACCCGTCAACCTTTCAGCCTGCAGCTCAAAACCGATGTCCAACTTGCAACCCGATAGTAGGCAAGCGCTTACACCTATTTTCGGCCGGCCGTTCAGCCGGCCGTACCCCATGCCTCGAGGTAACCCCATGAAACTTGCCCTCGCGGTCCTGTCCGCCATGATTTTGATGGGTTCCGCCGCAATCACCTTTCCCCAGTCCCTGGGCGATCTGGCCAAAAAAGAGAAGGAGCGGCGCGACAACGTCGGCGCCGACGGCAAGGTGATCACCAACAACGACACGTCGAGGTACTCCAACGGCGCCGTGACGACCGGAACACCACCCACCCCAACGCCCCCCGACAAAAAGACCGGCGACAAGGCTGCCGTCGCCGAATCCGGGAACAAGGAGCAAAACGACGAGCCGGTCGATTTCGAAGGGAGGCCCGAGAGCTATTGGCGCCAGACCTTCGCCGACGCCAGGAAACGCGTCGCGGACCTGGAAAACCAGGCAAATGTGCTCGTGCTGAAAATCGTCGACCTGCAGACGCAGTTCTATCGCGAAGCGGACGGATTCCGACAGCAGACGATCCAGCGGGACATCCAGAAGTCCTTCTACGAGCAGGACGCCAACAAGGAGGAACTCGCGAAGGCGAAGGCGCTACTCCAGGACCTCGAGAAGGAGGCCCGGAAAAGCGGGGCGTTGCCCGGCTGGCTCGCCCCAGGTAAGTAGAGGTCAGCTACCCTCCGCGGCACAGCGGTCCGCAAGCAGCAGAAACGCGATGCCGCCCGACAGGCTGCGGTGTTCGATTCGCGAGAATCCGATGCGCGCGGTCCGGGCCGAGAGTTCCGGCGGCGACGGGAACTTTCCGACGCTCTCGGGCAGATAGCGGTAGGGAGCCTCGACCCCGGACACGGCTTTCCCCAGCCACGGCAGCACCCGGGTGAAATATGCCCGGTACACGGTTCCTACGACCGGGAGCCGCGGCATCGAAAACTCCAGAACCGCAAGCGTCCCCCCGTCCCTGAGCACCCGCCTCATTTCAGCCAATCCGGCATCGATGCCCGCCAGGTTGCGCACCACGAAGGCCGAAGCCACAACGTCGAACGAGGCGTCCGCGAACGGCAGCGCCAGGGCATCACCTTCAAGGAGGTCAACACGGTGGGGCAGGCTCAGGTGGCGCGTCTTCTGGAATCCGATGTTCAACATGGGACGGCAGAAGTCGCAGCCGAAGACCTCGCCCAATCCGGAGAATTCGATCGACAGGTCCGCGGTGCCGCAGCCGACGTCCAGAATCCGCAGCGGTCGCTCCGGCATCCGGGTCGCGACGCCCCGCACGCACGCCTTGCGCCAGCGGCGGTCCACGTTCAGGGACAGGAAGTGGTTCAGGAAATCGTAGCGTCGGGCGATGGCGGCGAACATGTCGCGCACCGCGCGAGCTTTTTCCGCCCCTGCGTTATGCGCCATGGCCTGCGGGTTCCCGCCCGCCCCGGCCCGCCTGCGCCAGGAAGGCCGAAAGGAAGCGCCTGAGATGACCGGGGTCGATGTCGGAGCGCACCTCTGTCAGGCCCAGGCGGGGCAGCAGGACCATTCGGATTGCGCCGGATCGGAATTTCTTGTCTCGTCTCAGGGCGGCCCAGGCTTCCGACGGCCGGATCCGCCCAAGCGACGGCAGGGGCTCCACCCGATGGATCAGCGAGACGAGGCGGCCGGCTTCCTCCTCGTTCATGAGTCCGAGATCCCGGCCGAACTGTGCCGCCGCCACCATCCCCCAGGCGACCGCCTCGCCGTGCTTGAACCACCTGTAGGAGGTGGCCGCCTCGAGGGCGTGCCCGACGGTGTGCCCGTAGTTGAGGATCATGCGCAGCCCTTCTTCCTTTTCGTCCCCCGACACGACCTCCGCCTTGATCCGTGACGATTCGAGAACGATGTGCTCGAGCGCCCCGGCGCGGCACCCCTTTATGGCGGGCAACTCCCTTTCGACGTAATGCAGCAGCGGCACTGAGCGGATAGCGGCCGACTTGATGACCTCGAAGAGGCCGGCCGCGAGTTCACGCGCCGGCAGGGTCCGGAGCAGGCGCGTATCCGACAGGACCGCACTCGGCTGGTGGAAGGCCCCGACAAGGTTCTTCCCCTGGGGCACGTTGATCCCCACCTTGCCCCCGATGGCGCTGTCCACCTGGCCCAGCAGGGTCGTGGGCACACTCGCGTACCGGATGCCCCGCATAAAGGTGGCCGCGGCAAATCCCGAGATGTCCCCCACGACCCCGCCGCCGAACGCCAATATCCAAGAGCGACGGTCCGCCCTCGCCCGGAAGAGGGCGTCATATATCTTCAGCAGCGTCTCGTGGTTCTTGAAGCGCTCTCCGTCCCCGATGCGTATCACCCGGGCCGGACCCCACGCGCTCTCGATCGAGCGCATGAGGGCGGCGCCGTGCAGACGGAAGACGACAGGGTTCGTGACCACGATGGGCGCGCTCCGGAAACCCTGCCGGCGCAGGATCTGCCCGGCGCGGGTCAGCACGCCGGCGCCGACGACAATGGGATAACGGCGGTCGGCAAGTTCAACCATCAGGGTTTTCATGTGCGCAGTCCCAGCAGTAAACGGTCCGTGAGGATCTGAGGGTCCAGGCCACCGAGCCCGAGCTCGCGGCTCAACTCTTCGGCGCCATACAGCTGCCCGGTTTCCCAGATCTCCTTCAAGAGCCTTCCCGCCGCCCGGTTGCGGTGCCAGCTTGCACCGTACTTCGTCCTGAGGTATTCCTGCAGCATGGCCTCCAGCACCCAGCCGCGCAGATAGCCGGCGCAGCGCACGGCATCCGTGTCCGCCGCCCAGAACTCGGGAGCATGGCGGAGCCCGGTGTGCTTTTTCATGACGTCGGCATAGCGCTCGGGCGCATCGGCCGCGCCGGACGGTTCGTTGACGTCGATCTGGAATCTCAACATGCCGACCTGGCGCCGGACGGCATAGCACTCGTTCAAGCCTTGGAAGCGCCCGAACGCCCCCTGCCGCGCATAACCGAAGTTCTCCATCAGCCAGTTCTCACTGCGAGCCAACCGCTCGAAGAGGAATCCGAAGGCCTCCGCGAGCGCCGCATCCCCGAGCAGCCTGTACTCGGACGCGAGCCCCTCCCCGGTCCAGGCAAAGTGGTGCGCGTGGCCCATCTCGTGCAAAAGCAACGGATAGTCCCGAAAGCCGCCTCCGAGGGTGGCGACCACGTGAATCCGCCGGGGAACCCGCACCGGGATGCACCAGGCGCCGGGAGGCTTACCGGGGCGGCTGTCGAGATCGCAGGCGATCGCGCCCGGGATCTCCGGCTGGAGCTCCAGCCCGGCAAAAGTCTGGTCGAGTGCCGGTGCGAGCAGCTCCTTGCGGAAGTACCCCGCGGGCTCGTTTCTCTTTTCCCAGCACCCTGCATCCCATTCCCCCGCATCCCCGGCGCCAACCCCGAGCGTGGCGCAGAACGATTGGGCCAGCGCGTCGCAGTATTCCGCTTCCGTCCCCGCGATCACAAGCTCCAGCGCGGCGGAGAGGCTCTTCAGATCGAGCCCGCTGCTTGCCTCCAGGGCTTCCAGATACCCTGCGTAACCGATCCGGGCCGACGCCGCGCGCATCTGCTCCAGCCGCGCGAGACGCAGCGGCTCGAGTTCCCGGGTCCGGGCGGCGGCAATCCGCTGCAGGGCCTTCCGGCGGGAGGTTTCGGGCTCGTTGACCAGGAGCCACGGCAGCTGGGGAAAGCCCACGGGGCTCCCATCCCACAGGAAGGAGCCGGCGAACTCGCGGCGGGCGATTTCCTGATCGAGTCCGGCGGTTTCGTGCGCCAGGTGTCCTGCTATGGCGAAGGACCGCAGCCGGGCAAGCGACTTGCGGCGCGACGGGAAGGATGCGGGCGTCTTATCGAGCTGATCCCCGAGCTCGCGGACGGCGTCGGCGCTGTACAGGTCGGCGTGATCGGCATAGACAACCGCCAGGTCGGGGAATTCCCTTCGGCCCGAGCGATAGGCAAGCGACTCGCTCAGCAGCGCCTCGTGAAACCGGTCGAGTTGTGCGCGATACTCCTCGATCTGCATGGTCTCCCGTTACCGGGGGACACCCTGGAGAGGACTGCTCGCGGCGGCGTGGAGCTTCCTCGGGATGCGTCCCGCCTTGAAAGCCAGCCGACCCGCCTCGACGGCCAGCTTCATGGCTTCAGCCATCGCCACGGCATCCTCCGCGCCGGCAATGCCTGTATTCATCAGCACGGCATCACAGCCAAGCTCCATCGCGACGGTGGCATCGGAGGCAGTTCCCACCCCGGCGTCGACGATCACCGGGATCTTGACGGTCTCCATGATGATCCTGATGTTGGCCGGGTTCTGCAGCCCCATGCCCGATCCGATGGGAGCGCCCAGGGGCATGACCGCGGCCGCGCCCGCATCCGCGAGCCGGCGCGCCATGACGGGGTCGTCGTTCGTGTACGGCAGCACGACGAAACCGTCTTTAACCAGTTCGCGAGTCGCCTCGAGCAGCCCGAGGGTATCCGGGAACAAGGTCCGCTCGTCACCGATCACCTCGAGCTTGACCCAGTTGGACAACCCGGCCTCCCGGCCGAGTCGCGCCACCCGGACCGCGTCTTCCACCGTGTAGCACCCGGCCGTGTTCGGGAGGAGCGTGAAGCGGCGCGTGTCTATGTAGTCCAGGAGCGACTCCCTGGAACGGTCACCCAGGTTGATGCGGCGGACCGCAACGGTAACCATTTCTGCTCCCGATGCTTCCAGCGCCTCTTTCATTATCGGAAATGTGGTGTACTTTCCCGTCCCGACGATGAGGCGCGATCCGAACGAGCGCCCTCCCAGTTGTAGAGGGTCGTCTGCCAGCTTGTATGCCACTCTGCGCTCCTGTTACTCTGGCCAAGGATTCCTAGCCGCCACCCACGAACTGTACGATTTCGATCTTGTCCCGGTCTTTGATCGTCGTCGTGCCCCAGTCTCCCCGTCGCACGATGCGCCGGTTCAACTCTACCGCAACCCTGTCCTCCTTGATACCCAAGACGGACAGCAGTTCGCGCACGTTGGCGAGCGGAGGGACGGAGTGCGGCTCTCCGTTTATGTCCAGCGTCCATGTAGTCGACACAAAAGCTATGATACTCAGTCACTTGGACGCAAATCAAGTGGTCTGTGGAGCTCGCCCCCCGCGCACGCCGCACCAGCCCGGGCGCGCCAGAAAAGCCTTGACACGTCTGGAGGGTGCCAATAATATCGAAGCTTATCTAGAGCGCCCGTAGTTGTTTTAAATAATTGATTTATCGGTTCTTGTGGAGCACGCGCGCAGTTGCCCGCGGCGAGGCGCGCGGCGTGTGCCGGCATGCTATCGGAAGCCACCAGACAGAAAATCGGCGAGTTGATGACCCGCTATCCGCAGGATAGGTCGGCGCTCATCCCCTCGCTGCGGCTGGCCCAGTCCGAAGCGGGGTACCTGACCCTCGAGGTCATCTCCGAAATCGCGGGCATATTCCGGCTGACGCCGAACGAGGTGTACGAGGTCGCCAGCTTCTACACGATGCTCTACAAGCAACCGGTCGGCAGATACGTGCTCCAGGTGTGCACCAACATTTCGTGTCTGCTGTGCAACTCGGAGACGCTCATGGCGCACCTTCAGAAAAAGCTCGGGATTAAAGCTGGCGAGACCACACCGGACCGGAAGTTCACCCTGCTCGAGGTTGAGTGCCTCGGATCGTGCGGCACGGCTCCCGTTGTCCAGATCAACGACGACTATCACGAGGACCTCACACCGGGAAAGCTGGACGAAATCCTGGACAAGCTGGCCTGAATGGAAACGATCCTGTTTTTTGTGTTCGGCGGCGTCGCGCTGATAGCAGCGCTTTGCGTCGTCTTGCTGAAGAGGGTGTTTTACTCGGCCCTCTCGCTGATTGTCTGTCTGAGCGCCGTTTCGGCACTGTACATGCTGCTGCAGGCCCCGTTCATCGCAGCCGTCCAGATAATCGTGTACGCCGGGGCCATCATGGTCCTCTTCCTGTTCGTGATCATGTTGCTCGATCCTTTTTCAGCCACCGCCCTCAAGGACAAGAAGCGCCACCTCACGACGGTCGGAGTGCTCCTCGGAGCCGCGGCGCTCACTCTGGTCTGCCCTCTTCTGTCGAGCTACAGGCCGGGCGGCGGCAGTCCCCCCGGATCCGAAGCGGTCGGAACCGTCGCCACCATCGGCTCGACCCTGTTCAGCCGTTACATGCTCCCGTTCGAAGTGACCTCGATCCTGATCCTGGTGGCTATCATCGGAACGGTAGTCCTGGCGAGGAGGCAGTCGTAGCCGCGATGGAGATCTCCTACTATCTTGTCTTGAGTGCCCTACTGTTTACCGTGGGAACCGTCGGGTTCATCGTCAAGAAGAACATTATTTCGATGTTCCTCTGCATCGAGTTGATGCTCAACGCGGTGAATCTCACGTTCGTGGCCTTCTCTCGCTACCTCAACCAGGTACACGGGCAGATCTTCGTGTTTTTCGTCATGGTGGTAGCCGCCGCGGAAGCCGCCGTCGGGCTGGCAATCACGCTCAGCATCTACCGGAACCGGAACACGCTTAGTGTCGACGACGCAGATCTCATGAAGTGGTAGAAAGACGGCATGTCCAGCTATCTCTGGTTGATCCCCATGCTTCCGCTCGCCGGCGCCGTGCTCAACGGCCTGGCAGGTAGGCGGCTGCCCAAAGTCTTCGTTTCCTTGACCGCCTGCGGGGCGTCTGGGGGAGCCTTCGTGGTCGCGATGGCGGCCGTACTCGATCTGCTGAAGCGGGCCCCGGCCGATCGGCACCTCGCCAACACCCTCTTCACCTGGATCTCCTCGGGGGACTTCGTCGCCCGGGCGGAGTTCCTGCTCGACCCGCTCTCGGCGGTGATGCTGCTGGTCGTCACCGGGGTCGGCTTCCTGATCCACGTCTATTCGATCGGGTACATGCACGCGGAGGACGGCTACTACAGGTTTTTTTCCTACTTGAACCTGTTCCTCTTCTCGATGCTGGTGCTGGTGCTGGCGGGCAACTTCCTTCTGATGTTCGTCGGGTGGGAGGGGGTAGGGCTCTGCTCGTACCTCCTGATCGGCTACTATTTCGACCGCAAGAGCGCGGCGGACGCCGGGAAAAAGGCCTTCATCGTCAACCGGATCGGCGACGTCGGGTTCATCCTGGGGATATTCCTAGTTTTCGACACCTTCAACAGCGTCGATTTCGGTGAGGTGTTCCGCCAGATCGCCGAAGGGGGTCAGCGATTTCCGGTTGAACAGGGGGTAGGGCTACTGACCGCCATCGGGTTGCTGCTTTTCGTCGGCGCGACGGGCAAGAGCGCACAGATACCGCTGTACGTCTGGCTGCCGGACGCCATGGAAGGTCCGACTCCGGTCAGCGCGCTCATTCACGCGGCCACGATGGTGACCGCCGGGGTCTACATGGTCGTGCGCTGCGCCCCGATTTTCAGCCGCGCCCCCGTTGCCATGGAGGTCGTGGCGCTCGTGGGCATCCTCACCGCGCTCGTCGCCGCCACCATCGGACTTGTGCAGACGGACATCAAGCGCGTGCTAGCCTACTCGACCGTCAGCCAGCTGGGCTACATGTTCGTGGCCGCAGGGGTCGGGGCGTTTTCGGCAGGCGTGTTCCACCTTATGACCCACGCGTTTTTCAAGGCCCTCCTGTTCCTCGGAGCCGGCAGCGTGATCCATGCCCTGGGGGGCGAACAGGACCTTACCCGGATGGGCGGGTTGAGGCGGCACATTCCGATAACGTATCGCACCATGTTTGTCGGGGCCCTGGCCATAAGCGGCATCTTTCCGCTCGCGGGATTCTTCAGCAAGGACGAGATCCTGTGGTCGGCCTGGTCCAACGGGCATCCCGTCGTGTGGATCGTGGGTCTGGCGACGGCGGGGATGACTGCCTTCTACATGTTCCGGCTGGTGTTCCTTGCGTTTTTCGGGCGGGAGCGTTTTTCGCACGAGGCGAGCCACCATCTGCACGAGTCTCCGGCGAGCATGACCCTGCCGCTGATGGCCTTGGCGTTTCTGTCGTTGGTCGGCGGTTTCGTCGGGCTGCCCGCATGGCTGGGGCCGAACGCGTTTGCCCGCTTCATGGAGCCTTCCCTCGAGTTCGCCCGGGTGGCGGAGCATCACGGGACGAGCCACGCGGTCGAAGCTGGATTCGCCGCAGTTTCCGTCGCGGTTGCCCTGCTGGGCATCTACCTTGCGTACCGGCTTTATGTGGCGCGGCCGGGTTCGGCCGACGCCCTTGCGCGTAGGTTCGGCTGGCTCTATACGCTGCTGTTCCACAAGTACTACGTGGACGAGATCTACGACGCGGCGCTCGTGAAACCCGTGGTCGCGGGATCGCGCGAGGTGCTATGGAAAGGGATCGACGTGCAGGTGGTGGACGGGCTCGTCAACGGGATGGGGCTCTCCGTACAGGCATGGGCTGCGTATCTGAAGAACGTCCAGAACGGGTTTGTCCGCAGCTATGCCACCTGGATACTGTTCGGTGCGGTCGTCCTGCTGTTTTATGTCGCAGTCATGAGCGGGCGGGCCTGATATGGAAATACGCAATATCCTGTCCTGGATTACCTACCTGCCCGCGCTCTTCGGCCTGATCGTGCTGGCCCTCCCCCCCCGCGGGGAGCGACTGATCAAGAGCATGGCGTTTGCCGGTTCCCTGGCCGTCTTCCTGCTCTCGCTCTCCCTGCTCGGAACCTTTGACGGCAGCCGCGGCGGCATGCAGTTCGAGGAGTCGGCGCCCTGGATGGACGCGGGCGGGTTTCGCATTGCGCACCATTTAGGCATCGACGGCATCAGCCTGTTCCTGGTGCTCCTCACGACCTTCATCATGCCCCTGGCCATCCTCTCGTCCTGGCGCTCGGTGGCGCAGCGGTTGCGCCAGTACATGGCGTGCATCCTGGTGCTCGAAACGGGGATCGTCGGCGTCTTCTGCTCCCTCGACCTCGTGCTCTTCTACGTGTTCTGGGAGGTCATGCTGATCCCGATGTATTTCCTGATCGGGATCTGGGGGGGGGAGCGCCGGATATATGCGGCCGTCAAGTTCATCCTCTACACGATGGCGGGCTCGCTCTTGATGCTCGTCGCCATCCTGTACCTGTTCTACCACGCGGGATCGACGTTTGACTGGGTGCGGATCTCACAGAACCTGGCCTCCGGGGCCGTGCAAATCACCCCGAACGAGGAGTTCTGGCTGTTTTTGGCATTCCTACTGGCCTTTGCGATCAAGGTGCCGCTCTTCCCCTTCCACACCTGGCTTCCGGATGCCCACGTCGAAGCCCCGACCGCAGGCTCCGTGATCCTGGCCGCGGTCCTGCTGAAAATGGGAACCTACGGGCTGCTGCGCTTCTGTCTCCCGCTCTTCCCCACCGCATCGCTCAGCGCGGCCCCGGTCCTTTCGATCCTCGGGCTGATTGGGGTCGTCTACGGTGCGCTGGTCGCCATGGTGCAGCCCGATCTGAAGAAGCTGGTAGCCTACTCCTCGGTCAGTCACATGGGCCTCATCGTCGTAGGGATCTTCGCCTTCACGACCCAAGGGCTGCAGGGTTCGACCCTCCAGATGCTGAACCACGGTCTCTCGACCGGAGCCTTGTTCCTCCTGGTCGGCATGATCTACGAGCGCCGGCACACGCGGCAGATTTCGCAATTCGGAGGGCTGGCGCACGTCAGCCCCATACTGGCCTCGTTTTTCCTGGTGGTGACCCTCTCGTCGATCGGTCTCCCCGGCATGAACGGCTTTGTGGGCGAAGTGCTGGTCCTGCTCGGGACCTTTGTGCAGAACCGCACCTACGCCGCAATCGCCGCGCTCGGGATGATCCTCGGCGCCGTCTACATGTTGTGGATGTACCAGCGGGTTTTCTTCGGCAAGGTGACCGTCCCCGAGAACGCGAGCATGGGTGACATCGGTGCGCGCGAGGTGGCCTTGTTGGTACCGATCGTGGCGCTCATGTTCTGGATGGGAGTCTACTCCAGCGCCGTTCCTCGGGCGCATGGAGGCCAGCCTGCGGGTGGTGCAGGACCGCATCCAGCACGCGCGCGCGCCCGAAGGCGGGTTCCGGGTCGAACAGCTGCGCCTGCCGGCCCTCGAGGAGGCGAAACGGTGATGATCTCCGATCTCGTCCCCCTGGTGCCCCAACTGATCCTGGTGATCGCCGGGATGGCCCTGATGCTCCTGGAGCCGTTCACCCCTGCGGAGCGCAAGGGCCGAATGGGGCAGATCGCCGTCATGGCCACGGCGGTCGCCGCCTACAGCCTCGCCTTTCAGTGGACGGGGCAGCCTCGCAGCGTCTTCGGCGGCATGATCATCGTCGACCGCTACAGCACCTTTTTCCAGTGGCTTTTCCTGGTGATCACGGGCGTCTGCGCCCTCGTCTCCATGCGCTTCAACCAACGGGAGTCGATCGACCGGGGTGAATACTACGCCCTGCTCCTGTTCGCCTGTTCGGGCATGTCGCTCATGGCCTCGAGCGGCGACCTGATCCTCACCTTCCTCGGCATTGAGATTCTGTCGATCGCCACCTACATCCTGGCCGGATTCAAGCGCAATGACCCGAAGTCCAACGAGTCGTCCCTGAAATACTTCCTCCTCGGGTCGTTTGCGACGGCGTTCCTCCTTTACGGCATCGCCCTCGTCTATGGCAGCACGGGGAGCACCAACTACATGGTGATCCGCACGATGGCCTCGGCTTCGACGGCGCCGCAAGCCACGATGCTCATGGGAATGGTCCTCCTGCTGGTCGGGTTCGGCTTCAAGATCGCGCTGGTCCCCTTCCACGCCTGGGTGCCCGACGTGTACGAGGGGGCGCCGACGGCCGTGACTGCATTCATGACCGTCGGGCCGAAAGCCGCGGGCTTCGCGGCACTGATCCGGGTCCTGACGGAGGCCATACCGTTCCTCGGTTTCGACTGGACCCTGCTCCTCTGGGTCTGTGCAGTCTTGACGATGACTCTCGGCAACATCGTCGCCGTGCTCCAGAACAACATCAAGCGCATGCTGGCCTACTCGGCCATCGCGCACGCGGGGTATATCCTCGTCGGCGTCGTGGCCAACAGCGAAGCCGGGTTCGGCGCGGTGCTGTTCTACCTCGTCGTGTACACGGTGATGAACCTGGGCGCCCTCAGCATCGTGCTCTCCCTGAGCCGCCAAGGGGACCGCAGGGTGAACATGGAGGACTATGAGGGCCTCGGCCGGAACTCCCCTTTTCTCGCCGCTGCGCTTTCGGTCTTCCTGGTGTCGCTGGCCGGCATCCCGCTGACGGGCGGTTTCATGGGCAAGTTCTACCTGTTCAGCGCGGCCATCCAGCAGGGCTACATCGGCCTGGCGATCATCGGGGTGCTCAACAGCCTGTTGTCGGTTTTTTATTACTTCCGCATCCTCATCGTCATGTATATGAAGGAACCGGCCGAGGCGCTCCAGGAGCCCGCCCCCGTGGCGCTGCCGGTGCTCGCCATCATTGCGATTGGCGTGGTCGGCATCATCTGGCTTGGAGTCTACCCGTCGGAGATTCTGAATCTTGCGGCGCACTCCATCCCTGGCCTAAAATAGTCTAACGCCCTTCGTAACGCCGGAGTTTTCCCATGATCGACGTCCGCAAGAAGTTGCAGGAGGATCTGAACGCGATCGAGCGCGAGCTTCGCGTCGACTTGCCCAGGGAAATTCTCCGGGCGCGGGAACACGGCGACCTCAGTGAGAACGCGGAGTACAAGGCCGCCAAGGAGCGGCAATCCTATCTCGAGGGGCGGAAGGCGCAATTGCAGAAGCGTCTGGCGTCGCTGTCGCTCGTCAACCTCGACAAGATCCCGACGGACCGCGCCGCCTACGGGTCGCGCGTGGTCCTGTACGATTTCGAGGCGGACCGTGAGGTTGAATACCGCCTCGTCACGCCGGAAGAGTCGGACCTGTCCAAGGGGCTCATCTCGATCACCTCACCGATCGGTCGCAGCCTGGTCGGGAAGATGGTCGGGGACGGGGTGGAGATCGTCACCCCCGGGGGCCGTCGGGACTACGAACTGCGCGGCCTGATCACAATCCACGAAATCGAGGAATAGAGACCGCGGGAGGACGCCCGGGCACGATGCGCCGTGAGGCGCGGAGCGGCCGGAGTGCGCACCGCGCTTCGGGGCCCTGGTGATCACGGCCCCGAGGCGCGCGCGTCTGCCAGTGCAGGATGGGCTGAACTCAGACGTAGAGCAGCATCATGATGACGACGAACGTCAGCAGCGCCAGGAACTCGATGAATGCCAGTCCGAGGAAGATGAAGATGCGGATCGTGTCGGTAGCACCCGGGTTGCGCGACACGCCCTCGCAGGCGGCCGTCAGCGCGCGACTTTGCGCGTAGCCGCAACCGGCCGCGGCGAGCGCCATCCCGAAACCCGACGTGATCACCAGCCACTGCCCCTTCGCGGGTGCGGCGGCCCCACCCGCCTCCCCTTGCGCAAAAACCGGTACGGCCAGCATCAGGAACACGAATGTAAGGATTAGAGCAGGAACTAACTTTCGGCCCATCAGAAGTCTCCTTTCAGTGAATCAGATATCCGTGGCGCGGATTTGTCCGGACGGTTGTCCTTTAAGCCGCCGCCGCTTGAGTTTGTGGGTGCACGGGGGCGTCGGCGTGCGGTTCCGCGTGCGCCTCCTCGTGCGCGTCTTCGACCGCGCCCGAGATGTAGACCATGGTCAGCAGCACGAAAATGAATGCCTGGATCGTGCCGGCAAAGAGCGCGAGAAACATCACCGGCACCGAGGTCAGGAACGGGAAAATATACTGGTTCAGCGACCCGATGATCAGTTCCTCGGCAAAGATGTTGCCGAAAAGCCGCATGCTGAGCGAAAAAGGCCGTGCCATGTGGCTGACGATCTCCACCGGGAACAGCAGCCAGGCGAGCCACCAGACCGGACCGGCGAAGTGCTTCAGGTACTTCAGAAACCCGTGTTTGCGGATCCCCTGGTAGTTGTAATACAGGAAAACGCAGATGGCGCACGACGCCGTCACGTTCAGGTTGCTGGTCGGCGACAGGAATCCCGGCATCATGCCGAGGAGGTTGCCGAGCAGGATGTATATCGCCAGGGTGAAGATCAGCGGGACGAACTTGCGCGTGTCCTTCCCGATCACATCCTTCATCAGCGACTGGATGGCCTCCAGCAGGATCTCGAGGATGTGCTGCAGCCGGGTGGGATTCTCAACGCTCAGCTTGGTCCGCATCCAGAGGGCAAACCCGACCAGGCCCAGCGCGATGAGCAGGATCATCACGATGTGGTCGGGCAAGGCGTGGTGCCCGTGGGCGGGCACCAAACCCAGCATGCGGGCCAGCGGATCGAACAGGTGCTCGTTCAGGAACAGGGCTACTTCGCTTGCCTCATGCATACTACTTCCGGCTCTCAAAGGCTTCGAGGAGGCCTTCAACAAAAACGCTGCAGTGGAAGACCGCAAAACCGGCCACTGCAGCGAAAACGCTCATAAAAAGAAAGCGGATCATAACATACAGGCACAGGGGAATCAATAAAAGGCGGAGGAAAAATCCGCTTAAAGCGCGCCGTTTCGACCGCTTCGCGTCGTCGAGCAGGAGCCCCTCGATACTCCGGCGCAACCACAGCATGCTTAGCGCCGCCAGCCCGCCCCCGGCCAGGAACGACAGCCCCGAAAAGGCGCCGTAGAGCAGGAAGACAAGGACGCTCCCTGCGGCTACGAGCACGCCACCGATGACGGGGATGCGTCTCTCAGGATGCCCCGGGACGCTACTCATCTGGATTCTGCTGTTCGCGGCTGAGGATCCGGTAGATCTCGTAAAACCCTGCGCCCGCGCCGAAGAGGGTCAGGACGACGGCGGCGACCGGAAAGGTGCCGAGCATGCGATCGACAGCCCACCCCAGCAACCATCCCGCCCCCATCGAAGAAGGGAGGATCATCACAATGGCCGAAAGGCGCGACATCCTGGCGTAAAACGTCCGGTCCGGCACGATCTGCTCCCCCGAATGCGACGGCCCAATCATTATAGCCGCGGCCAATCGCGCCCGCGCCCAGAAAACTCTTTGGCGAAACCCGAGGAGTTTGGTAGTCTTTGGCGCCGGAGAGGTACCGAAGAGGTCGTACCGGGCTCGACTCGAAATCGAGTTAGGGACCAAAAGTCTCTACGTGGGTTCGAATCCCACCCTCTCCGCCACATCCACTTAAAATCAATAACTTACAGACAATACTAAGTACCCCATTTCGCAAGTACGCTAACGTCTTCTTGGGATGGAGCTGGTCACCGATTGACCACAGCCGAACGCGGATCTTCGCGGATTTTACGGATTCACGCGGATCGGCCGCGCGCGGCCTGCCACCAGGTAGCAAGCCGCGTGTATCCGCGCAAATCTGCGTCCTGGGAACGTTAGCGTATTTCTGAACACGAGTACCTCTCAGCTGTTCACCAGCTCGCGCCAGATTCCCACCTCAACGGCTACGACCGGCCTTTCTATTTCGTCCACCAGAATGTCTATCCTCTCCAGCTGTTTCTGCTCTTCCTGATCCAAATTCCGGCCCTTCCGAAGATTGCGTCCGGAGCAATAGGAGCTCAGTTCCTTGTCGAGCTCCGTGTAGAGCCGCAGGTAGTTGGGATCGGCGAGGACTCTCTCGACATGCGCGAGTTCATGCCCAAGGACTTCCGCGTACCGTGCCTTCCTGCTGAGTCCTGCCAACGGCTTGAATTGATCCGCGCCACGGGGCACGCTTTTTGCCGCAGAAGCCCGGTTGATGGTCGAGAGGAATAGCCGGACGGATATGATGTGCTGACCGCCGCCCTGATCGACCTTTTCGAGGACCATTTCGCCCGCCTTGGAAGGTGCGTTTTTCGCATGTTTGCCCAGCTCGACAAAGATCAGATGGCCGCTCCCCTCTGCGGATTGCCACAGTTCCTGGAGTCTCGGATGCAGCAACCGGTTGGCGCCGTCTTTGGCAAACACGATCTCCCGGATCGAATTCCACACTCGAACCTGTTGAGGAGAGAGCCGATCGGTGCGGATAGCCGCCAGAGTTTCGGGAATTTCGGGAGTCACCGTCAGCAACGAAACCACGAAAATCAGCTTCGATAAAATCGATCGGTGTGCCATGGGGCCTCTCCTTCCGCGGCCTTGTCCTGCCGCGTTCGGCCCCTAATGCGCAGATTGTTCGGAAAGGGGAACATGCCGTCGATCTTCAATAGCTCGCACCGCCGTGGTAAGGCCCAGGGACATGGAGAGCCGAGCGGGTAGGGTGATCATTCCCTGCGGGGAGGAGAGTCGGAAGATGGGTGTATAATTGCGGACAATTCGGGATCAGCTTCTCACCAACTTGGGATTGCCGAGATGCCATCCCCGCACGAAGTCACTCATCTGCTCCAGGCCTGGTGCGGCGGCGACCAGGCGGCCCTGGATAAGCTCGTCCCTCTGGTTTATGACGAACTGCACAGGCTGGCCCACATCCACATGGTGCGCGAGCGGCCGCGGCTCATCGATGCCAACCAGGTCCAGTGGCAGGACCGCACCCACTTTTTTGCCATTTCGGCCAATGTGATGCGCCGCATCCTGGTGCAATTTGCGCGCTCGCGCGGCTCCCGAAAGCGGGGCGGCGGCGCCGGGCGCGTGGACCTCGACGAAGCGCTCATTCCGTCGCCGGAACGCGATACCGACCTGATAGCGCTGGACGACGCGCTGACTGCGCTGGCCGCGATCGATCCGCGGGAGGCGAGGGTGGTGGAGCTGCGTTTTTTCGGCGGAATGAGCGTGGACGAGACCGTGGAGATCCTGCAACTCTCGGGCATGACGGTGAAGCGGGATTGGAATCATGCGAAGGCGTGGTTGCTGCAGGAGTTGAAACGAGGGGCGCGCGGATGAGTATCGATCGGTGGCAGCGGGTCAAGGAGATCTACAACTCGGCCCTCGATCTCGAGCCGGGAGGGCGCGAGGCCTACCTGCGAGAGGCCTGCGGGGGAGACCAGTCCCTGCGGCAAGAGGTGGAGGCTCTGCTGGCCAACCTGCCGGAGGCCGAGGGATTCATGAAGGATCCCGCCATGGAAGTGGCGGCCCGAGGTCTGGCGAAAGACCAGGAAAACGCGCTGGCGGGAGAGCTGGCGGGCCGCACCGTTTCGCATTACCGCATCATCGAGAAGATCGGCCAGGGGGGCATGGGAGAGGTGTTCCTTGCCGAGGACACCTCCCTCCATCGCAAAGTCGCGCTGAAATTCCTGCCGCCGGAAATGCAGCGGGATCCCGTCGCCCGAAAGCGCTTCCTGCGGGAAGCCCATTCGGCCGCTGCGCTGGACAATCCCTTTATCTGCAGCATCCATGAAGTCGGCGAGTTCGAAGGCAAGGACTTCATCGTGATGGAGTACGTGGACGGTCAGATGCTGATGGACAGGCTCCGTCGGGGGCATCTGCCGCTGAAGCAAGTACTGCAGATCGCCACAGAGGTTACGGAGGCGCTGGAGGCGGCGCACGGGAAGGGGATCATCCACCGGGACCTGAAGCCCGCGAACATCATGCTGACGCGGACAGGTCATGCCAAGGTGATGGACTTCGGGCTGGCCAAGCAATTGATTCCGCCTGGAGGCATCGACGGTCAGGAGGCCACGGTCACTGCCCTGACCCGCGACGGGTCGACCGTCGGGACGCTGGCCTACATGTCGCCGGAGCAGTTGCGGGGCGAGACAACCGACGCCCGGTCGGACATATTCTCATTTGGCGTGGTTCTATACGAGATGCTGGCGGGAGTTCATCCCTTCAGGAAACAGACGGGGATGGACACGGCCGGTGCGATCCTCAACTCCGCCCCTCAGCCTCTTGGCGAGCTCCGCCCGGATACTCCCGCTCTTCTCCAGCACATTGTGAAGAAGATGCTCGCCAAAGATCCTCAGGATCGGTATCCATCGATGCACGATGTAAAGACCGACCTGAAGGAGTTGATGGAGGAGTCGAATCGGCCGGCACCGGGGAAACGTCGAGGGCTGAAACCCGTTGTACTGGATTGCCGCAACCGCGTTGGTGGTTGTCGGCGCGGGGATCTGGACGTTTTTCCAGTTTTTCTCTCGCGGGGCGGCGCTGCCCCCGCCGAGGATTGTGCCCGTAACAACGTCCGGTGGCGAAAAGGCTTCTCCATCGCTTTCACCAGACGGCAACTGGGTCGCGTTTCCCTGGAGGGGTGAGAAGCAGGACAACTGGGACATCTACGTCAAGGAGTTGGATGGCCCCGGATTCAATCGATTGACGACCGACCCGGCAGATGACCGCATCTCCCGCATGGTCTCCCGATGGCCGCCAGATCGCTTTCCTGCGAGCCTCGGGTGATCGATGGATACTGTACCTCATCAGCCCGTTGGGCGGTGGAGAAAGAAAGCTGGCTGAGGTAGGCGGCGATCAACTGAGCTGGTCGCCAGACGGAAAGAACATCGCATTTGTGGACAGGAAATCGCCGAAAGATCCGCTGAGCATCTGGTTGCTATCGGTGGAAACGCTGGAAAAGAGAGCAGATGACCGCTCCGGATGTAAGTTACTACGGCGACGAGCGAGCCGGCCTTTTCACCCGACGGTCGCTACCTTGCATTCGTCAGGGTTAGTGACGCTTGTGAGACCCGCCCTTTATGTCATGGATCTTCCCCGTGGAGAGCCAAGGCTTGTGACCGACTATCACTGTCCTTATCGGCCATGCTGGACTGCCGACAGCCGCGAGATTGTCTTCAACAGTTGCCTCTCGACAGGAGATGTGGCGTTGTGGCGGATCTTCGTGGACGGCGGAGAGCCTCGCAGAGTCCCGGCACGTGGCGAGCGGGTTTTTGGGCCCACCATCAGCCGGAATCGTCTGGCGTACGTCAGCTCAACTGGCAACTCGGACATCTGGAGGCTTGAACTGACCGGGCAGGATGCGATGAAACCGCCATCGAAGCCTTTATTCTCGTGGTCGTCATCTGAGGCGGACCAGCGTATTTCACCGGACGGAAGCAGGATCGCCTTCGTGTCCGACAGTTCAGGGAGCATGGAAGTCTGGGTTTGCAGTGCCGACGGCACAAAGCCGATGAAGCTCACCGACATGAAAGCCGGAAGCACCGGCAGTCCGACCTGGTCTCCCGACGGGAAGAACATTGCTTTCGATTCCACCAAATCGGGGAATAACGACATCTATGTGGTGAGCGCCGAAGGGGGGCCGGTGCGCCGGATCACGACAGATTCCACGGAAGAGGCGGTCCCTCGCTGGTCAAGGGACGGTCGCTGGATCTACTTCGGCTCGAACAGGAGCGGACGCTGGATGATCTGGAAGGTGCCTTCCGATGGAGGCAAGGCGATTCAGATCACCACGGACGAAGGCCTGGATGCCTGCGAATCGGCTGACGGGTATGTGTACTACCATGGCTACAATGATCTCCAGAAAAAAGGTATTTGGCGGGTGCCGGCCTCGGGCGGCTCGGAGACGCTCGTACTGGACAAAGAGATTGGCTCCATGGTTTGGGATTTGTCAGACCGGGGCATCTACTTCATCGATGAAACAGCCAAGCCTATGGCCATATGCTTCTACGATTTTGCGACCCGGTCCGTAAGTACTCTGGCTCCTGTTCATGGTGATCCGGGATTTGGGGTAAGAGTGGGTTTCAGTGTTTCGCCCGACGGCAAGTGGCTTCTCTACTCCGGTGGGATCTGCACTTCCGACATCATGATGATCGACAACTTCCGCTGACAGATGTTGTGGACTGATTGCGATGCATCCAATCAGCGTGCAGCGGAAAGCGGTACCACACTGACCGATCTCCCCGCCATGACCTCAGATGGCCTGCCCGGTTTCGGGTCCTCAGGTCCCTGCGCTCCCACCTGATGCTTTAGTTCGGATTCGGGTTTCGCACGGGGTCCAAAACAAAAAGGCCGCCTCCGGCCAATCGGCGGGGCGACCTCTTTGACCAACGGCGGTGGTCGGTCTAGTTTCCTTCCACCTTCGTGTGGGCGTGCTTTCCCGGGGCTCCCTGGAGGTGAAAACCGTCCATGCCGGGAAAATAGACTTCCGTGAGGAAGCTTTTATCCTCAGTCTTGTCGAAAACCATCTGCACCGATTTTCCCGGCCGCGCCGAGAGCCGTGTGAGGACCGGGACGATTACGGTGACGTTGGTGTCAAGGTTGATAACGGTCAAGCCGTTTCCGTTGGCATTCGGCCGGATGGTGTATTGTCCTGCCGGAAGCTCCTTGTCCCCAGCCGTGAACACAAATGGGATCTTTACCGCCCCAGAGTTCTGCGCCCACGCAGCCATCCCACCAACGCTCAGCACGATCGCAATTACAGACGACACAAACAACAGTCTCCTCTTCATAGCACCCACCCTTTCTGGTCGGTCATTCGAAGGTTTGGCGTTACACCGCGATAACTCCCGCAACCACACCACGGAATAACGCTTCCACTCGGTTGAAACGGATACGGCAGTTGAACGACTCAGGGACGCCACCCGAGACGGCCCTGCAAATCCCTTAACCAACTTCGATGTCATAAATGCTGCGCTTACCGCGCCTTCGGGTCAAGAGCATTGTTTGCCGGAGCCTGAAGAGTGCCGACAGGGCGACGCGCTGAGTTTCTATCTGCTCACCACGCTGAGGATCCCGCCGGTTCCTGTCCGCCGGCCCACTCCATTCTCCGTTCGCCGCGGCCGCGAAACGTGCGAGAATTAGCTGTGTTCCGGCACCGCGCCGCGATCATCGAGGGGGTATGCAGATGAAGGCCACATACCTGAGAGCCGTCCCCTACGCCGGCGATGCCCTGGCGCTGCCCGTGAAGGACGTGGTTTCGGCACTCCCTTTCTACCAGACGGTCATGGGCTTTCGCGTCGTGTCGCACGTCGGCGGGCCGGTGCGTTCTGCGATCCTCGGGAGGGACGCGGTTCAGATCGGCATTGCCGAGAACGGCGGCGACCCGACCCAGGAAGGTTGTTTTTTCGAGGTGGACAGCATAGCGACGGCGCTGGCGGAGCTCAAGGCGAACGGGCTGCAGACCGAGGGTGAATTCAGGATCGACAGACACGGGGGAAAATCCTACAAGGTGTTTTTCGTCATCGCGCCGGACGGCCTGTGCTACTGCCTGGGGGAACAGCAGACCGGAGCGCCCGGCACCGAGGAAGCGAAATGAGCCGATACGCGCTGGTTTGCATCCTGATTCTGGCAGGATTCCGGGGTTGTCCACCGGAACCGGCAAAGACGGTTACCGTCCTCGAGCCACCCGAAGCGGGTTGGGTCCCGCGTGTCGGGCCAAACGGGGCGATCCTGGTCAACGGGCGCAGAATCACACCCGCAGGTCAATTGGCCATGGTGCAGTCCTACAACTGGGGCATGGCCCTCGACCGCGCTCAGTCCCGCGCCGTGCTGATCAGCCGCGACGCGCTCACCCTGGTTGACCTCGACAATACCCTCCGGACGCGGCGCATCCCGCCCCACGGCGCGAAGCCCGACAAGAAGTACGGCGCGGGGAGCTATATGGGGTGTGCCTTTTCTCCCGACGGCAAGCTCGTCTACTACGGCAGCGCGGACCAGGGGCAGGTCAAGGTCTTCGACCCCCGCAAGAACGCCGTCGTGGCGAGCCTCGACATCAACGACAGACAATATAAGGACAGCTTCCTGGGCGATTTCGTGATAAGCCCCGACGGCACCCTGCTGCATGCCGTCGACCAGTTCAACTACCGGATGGTCACCGTCGACCTCAGGAAGGGAAAGCCGGTCCGGTCCATCCGGGTCGGGAGAAACCCGTTCGGGATCCGGCTGTCGCGCGATGGACGCCATGCGTGGGTGTCCAATGTCGGGATGTACGAGTACCCACTGGTACCGGGGGTGACCCCCGCAAACCGGCGCGTCGCGGGCCTCTCCTTCCCCGCCTACGGCGTGCCGTCCCGGGAGGCAGAAGAAGGGGTGACCGTGGACGGCCAATTCATACCGGGGCTGGGCAGCCCCAATCACCCGGACGCCATGTCGGTCTTCAAGGTCAACCTGGAAACGGGCGCCGTGGAGCGGAAGATCAAGACCGGTTACCTCGTCGGCATTGAACGCGACGACATCACCACGGTCGGGGGCGCTAGTCCCAGCGCGCTGGCGGTGGGCCGCATGTTCATCTATGTCGCCAACGCGACCAACGACACCATATCGGTGATCGACCCGGAGGCCGACGGCGTCATCGCCCAGATTGCGCTTAACGTTCCTCGATTGGAGAAGCTGCGTGGCGTCCTTCCGTTCGGCATCTGCCTGAGCCCCGATGAAACGCGGCTCTATGTCGCCTGCTCGGCGCTCAACGCGGTCGCCGTGATCGACCTCGAGCGCCGCGAGACCCTGGGATACATCCCGGCGGGATGGTTTTGTTCGCTGGTGCAAGTGGCTTCTGACGGCGGGCACCTGTTTGTAGCCAGCGCCAAGGGGCTGGGCTCGGGGCCCAATGGCGGCGCCGGTTTCGTGGCTCCGCCCCGCGGAACGCACCCCGGCGACATCATGCAGGGCTCGTTCCAGGTCATCCCGGTACCCGATCAGGCCCAGCTCGAGGCATACACAAGGCAGGTCGTCGCCAACACGTACGCGGAGCGTGAGGTCGCCGACAATGGCCTCAATCCCGTGCCACCGGCGCCAGGTCTGCGTGAGAGCCCCATCCGCCACGTCGTGTTTATCGTCAAGGAGAATCGCACGTTTGACCAGGTGTTCGGGCAGCGGGCAGGAGTCGACGGCGATCCCGCCAATGCGGAGTTGGGCCTGAAGCGCTCTTTCGCCAGCAAAGACGGTTCGCGGACCCTGCGCGACATCGATGTCTCCCCCAACCACCACGCGCTCGCCGACCAATTCGCGATCTCCGACAATTTCTACTGCGACTCGGACCAGTCCAACACCGGCCACCGCTGGGTCGTGGGGGTCTACCCGAACGAGTGGGTCGAGGTCAACGCGCGGTCGCGCATCGAGGAGCGCATTTTCAGCTCGGCCCCCGGCCGGCGTTACGTCGCGGGGTCGAGCGCCGCGATTTTCCCCGAGGACTACAACGAGGCCGGCGCGCTCTGGGAACACCTGCACCGGAACCACGTCCCGTTCTACAATTTCGGTTTCGGGACAGAGATGCCCGCCGCGTTCGAAGAGCAGGCGTTCAAATACACGGGAATCCACATGAACGTCAGCATCCCTCTTCCCAAACCGCTGTTCGATCGCACCTCCCGCAAGTACGCGACGTTCAACATGGCAATTCCCGACCAGTTCCGTGTGGATATGTTCGAGGAAGAGCTGAAAGAGAGGTGGCTGAGCGGCCGGGAGCCATTCCCGCGGCTCGTCACAATGGTGCTGCCGAACGACCACCTGACCGACGAGCACCCGGCGGACGGCTACCCCTTCAGGGAATCGTACATGGGCGACAACGATCTGGCACTCGGCCGGGTTGTCCAGACGCTGTCGCGCACGCCCTATTGGAAAAACATGCTGGTGATCGTGACCGAAGACGATCCGCAGGGGGGAAAAGACCACGTCGAGGCGCACCGGTCGATACTGATGATGCTAGGCCCCTATGTGAAAAGGGGGTACGTCTCGCACGAGGGTGCGAGCTTCGCTTCCGTAATCAGGCTGATCTTCACCCTGCTTGACCTGCCGCCGCTGAATCAGTTCGACGCCACCGCCTCGCTGCCCCGGGACTTTTTCACCGGCGAGCCGGACTTCGCCGGGTTCAAGGTTCGTCCGGTCGACAGGCGCCTCTTCGATCCCGATCGCGCCCTCAAACCGTTCGACCGGGGATTCAACTGGAAGGCCGTCGTGCACTCGGACAAGATGGACGATCCCGAAGATATGCGGAAGTACTACGACAAAGGGAGATAGCGAGCCTCCGACGCCAAAGCGCGAGTCTGTCTGCCCCGAGGTTGCCAGGGTGGCTTCACGAGGGAGTCAATGCCGATTCCGGCGTCTCATGAAAGCCACCGGGGAAAGTCCGCCGCAATCGGAAGCGGCGGCTACCATTTGGGATTTGCGGCGATGAGGTCTGGCGTCCATTGGGACCGAGAAGAGATAGCCCTGGCCGAATTCGCAGCCCAACTCCCGAAGCACGAGCAGTTGGTCGGGCGGGCGTTTCGACGCCTTCGGCCACCACCTGCTGCGCCCCAGGTTGACGAGTCCTGCGAGCCTTGGAGGAGTTGATCTGAAGGCCCGGAGGATCGGGGGACCTCGAGGTCAGCTTTCGCCCCTGTGGAACACGAGCACCGCGTTAAGGCCGCCGAAGGCAAACGAGTTCGACAGCGCGTATTCGAGCGGCGCGCTTCGGGAGGCGTTCGGTACCACGTCGAGGTCACATCCGGGATCCGGGGCGATGAAGTTGGCCGTCGGCGGCAGGATGCCGTGTCGCAGCGCGAGGAGGGTCGCTGCCGCCTCCAGCGCACCCGATGCCCCGAGCGCGTGACCGTGCAGCGATTTCGTGGAGCTGACGGCCAGCCGCTCGGCATGCGGGCCGAAAACGCTGCGGATGGCGGCGCACTCCGCCGGGTCGTTGATCGCCGTCCCGGTGCCGTGCGCATTAATATAGGAAATGCGGTCCGGTTGTAGCCCGGCGTCGGCCAGCGCGGCGCACATCGCCCTCGCCGCACCGCGCGGCGAGGGGGCCGTGAGGTGGTGCGCGTCGGAGGACATGCCGAATCCCACGATCTCACCCAGGAGGCGCGCTCCCCGGCGCGCGGCCTGGTCCATCGACTCGAGCAGCAGGATTGCGCTCCCCTCGCCCAGGATGATGCCGTCCCTGCCCAGCGAAAACGGGCGGCAGGTCTCCTGTGCGACGACTCGCATGGCCTCCCACGCCTTCAGGTGTCCGAGGCTCATCGGGGCCTCGCTTCCGCCGGCCACCGCCGCATCGACCACGCCGTCGCGTACCATCCAGAAAGCCTGGCCGATGGCGTGGCTCGCCGACGCACAGGCCGAGGACATGGTCAGGCCGGGACCGCCCAGACCGAACTCCATCGATATGTGGCTGGTCAGCGCGCTGGCCATGACCCGGGTCACGTTCATGGGGTGAAAGCGGGTTTTCCGATCCCGGTAGAGGTCGGCAAAAGCCGCATCCTCCGTGGTCTGGCCGCCCACGGCCGAGCCTGTAACCACCGCCGTGCGCTCCCGCAGGCCCGCGTTCCACTCAATGCCCGACTGCGTGACCGCCTCGTGCGCCGCAACAAGGCCGAGCTGCGAGAAACGGTCCAACAACGCCGCACGTTCCGCGCTGAGGTACCGGGAGGCGTCAAACCCGCAGACTTCCGCCGCGTTTCGGAACCGGACAAGGCTGCTGTCGACGAGGTGCATCGGACCGATCCCGGGGACGCAGCGGACGATGCGATCCCAGAAGGCAGCCCGGTCCAGGCCGAGGGCGGAAACGACCCCAAGCCCCGTCACCGCCACCCTGCGTCCCTGCATGGCGAACCCCGCTAGACGTGCACCCTGCCGGGGCCGCCGCTTTTCTCACGATCGAGCAACCCTTCTATCCCGTCGACGATCTCCCGCACCGAACGCATCGACCGCGCCTGCTCGTCCGGGATGCTCATGTCGAACGCCTCCTCGAGCTCGAAGAAGACATTGAGCCCGTCCAACGAATCCATGCCCAGATCCTCCAGGCGGCTCTCGAGCGAAATTGAGCCCGTTGGGATACGTTTGACCTTCGCGATTGCCCCGACGACCTTGTCGATCACCTCAGTGGACACTTTCCCGATTCCTTTCACGCGGCCGGGCAGCCCGACCGCAGATCCGCGCTTGCATGGAGACAAGCGGCCGGGCACGCTCCACCCCCGTTACTGCCGAACCGCCAGACCGGTGTAGCCCATCAGGCAGAGGCGCGTAAAGCCAAAGGCAAAGTCGGAACCGATCCTGCCGGTTGCGAGCATCCTGCCGAACGCCGGGTGGGCGACTCTCGGCATGAACCCCCGGCACTGGACGACCTGCATGCCACTCGCCCGGCACATCTCCCTCAGCTCCGCAGGCTTGATGAAGTATCGAAGGCTGTGCATGTTTTTCGGCGTGTTCCTGACAAACCACTCGACGCCCTTGATGACGACCAGCCACGAGAGAAGATTCCGGTTGAACGTGTGGAAGTAAAAAAGTCCGCCATCCCTGAGCACACGTGAGACCTCGAGTACGACGCGGGCGGGCTGCTCGACATGTTCCAGGAAGTCGAGCGCGCACACGACATCGAACGACCGGTCGCCGAATCCCAGTCGGCGGGCATCACCCGGTCTGTAGTCGACGCCCCCGGTGGCATCGTGGCGGCGCGCGACGCCGAGGCTCTCCTCCGACGAGTCGACTCCGGTCACTTCGAACCCATGCCGGGCAAGCTCGTTGGCAAGAAACCCGGCGCCGCACCCGACGTCCAGGACCCGCACCTTCCCGGTGGGCATCCGTCTCCTGGTCTCCTCGACGATCCACGGGGTCCGGGCCCGCCCTTCCGCTCGAAGCAGGGCGACGGGATCATCGTCGGCCGTGTACCACCGTTCCCCATAGCGGTCGTAGAGTGTGTTGTCTACCTGGCGCCGGTTCGAGGCCATATGAGATTCCAGTACACGAATTGATATGCCGCCCACAGCAGGGTTGCAGCGCAACTGAAGGACAGGAAGGCGCGCTCGAACCCGTGAAAGCGCACCCACCCTGCCAGGTCCCCGGAAAGTCCGTGTGCCGCCGGCCAGAGCAGGCCGGCGCTTGCGAGTACGACCGGGTGCAGTGTGAACAGGCAGGCGTGCAGCCATTGCTCACCGGCGCCGCAGTGCCGGTAGTGCACCACCTCGTCTTTCGTCACGAACAGGGAGGAGAAGATAGCCAGCCCGGCGAACACCAGGACGTTTCGAGCGCTCGGCGGCATAAAAACGACCCAGACGAAGCAGGCAGACACCGTAAGGGTGTCCAAGACGTGCCCCACCCGTTCCCACCGGGGCAATCCGCGTTTCCTGTGAAAGACGCATTCGTCGACGGTCGTACAGAGCATCTGGAGAATTGCCGGCAGTGCCAGCCAGTGGGAGGTCAGCATTTTCTGAACAGCGCCCCGGCAACGGTCAATCCGGGTCCAAAGGCAAGACTGACCACAACGGTACCCGACCGGACGGCCGGATCGTCTGCGACCGCCATCCAGATGTGGGGCAACGTCGCCGACGACATGTCGCCCCGCCGGAAGAGCACCTCCCGGCTCAACGCCACCTGGTCCTCCCTGAGGCGCAGCAACTCGCGCACCGAGTCGAGGATACGCGGGCCCCCGGGGTGCACCGCGAACAGGGCGTCCCCCACGGCGTCGTCAGATTTCAACCCCGCGCCGCAGAGAAGATCCGACAGAAAGCGAGGCAGACAGGCAGCGACCCTGCCGGGCACGTCGCGAGAGAGCGTCATCCGGAAGCCCCACTCCGACAATACCCACGTCATGTCATCCAGGGAGTCCGGCACAATCTCCTCACGCAACGACAGAAGCTCGAAGCAGCGGCCGCCGGTTTGCGCGGCCTCGGGGGTCAACGTGTAGCGGATGTGGCCGTCGGCGAAGAGGCTCTGTACGACCAATTGCTCCGGCGAATGGTCTCCGGGATCAAAATGAAGCGTGCAGAGTTCGGTGTGGACGATCTCGGCGCGTCGCGCCGGCGACCCGCGTCCGTCGCTCAGCAGGCCGGCCGCCACCCGCAGGGCGGGCAAGGCCGCGTAGCAGCCCATATGGTAGACCTGGGTCGCGTGGGTCCGGGTGTTCCACTTCTTCGACTCGATCAGGCGCTGGATCGGGCTGGGGGAAGCGTACCCGGTGCATGAGACGTGCAGGAGATCCGAAGGTGGGTGGGAGTCTCCCGCGAAAAGGCACTGGACCACCCGGTTGGCCGTCTCGGTAAAGAACCGGTTGCGCACGCCGAGCCCCCGGCCCCGCGGGTTTTCGTGCAGGTTGAAGATGTGCATGCGCGGCCAATCCGTGTGCATGAAATCGGCGAGTTCCGAACGGCGCCACCCGATGTGCCCGGGCGGACAGGAATAGCGGCGCGCGAGGCGGCCCATCCGTTCGTGCCACAGAGGCAACTCGTCGTCGCGGCCGCACGCCGTTGCGGCCGCGCGCGCGTGGGCTGCCGCCAGCCATTCCAGCCCCTCCTCCTGCGGACGGTGAAACGGCGGCAGTTGTGCTGCAAATCCCTGGACGAAGGCCGGTTTCTTCATAGATCCTACACAGAGCCGATTTCGCATGGACCCGCGCTGTTGTTTTTCCCCGCCGGGGGATGGGCGGATGCGAGAGAGGCTCCGATCGCAGCAATTCTCCCGTAACGATACGGTCACTTCAAGCTGCCTTTTTGGGTTCGCGCAAGAATAATTTCACATTTTGCTGACGGCTCCGTTAATAGCGATGAGCTCCTATCGTTGGTAGCTGCATCATGCTGTTGGCTCGGGAGCCGTCAGCAAAATGTGAAATTATTCTTGCGCGAACCCTTAGCTTTGTCGATACCGGGCCGCACGGGTGAGGGGTTCCAGACCGCTCGTTCACAACCGGGCTGAAATTCGAGGAGGTTTATACAATAATGGTCTTCCAGACGGGCCGAGCGCGGCGGCCGGTCCCGCGAGGGTTGGCGCAAGGCATTCAGACGGGCGGCTTGCCCGCGACGGGCCGCGGAACAGGCACAGAGGCCGGCAGATGGCGCTCATCGGAGCCAACGAGCTCAAACGCAAGATGCTTATCGAACTGGACGGGCAACCGTACACCGTGCTCGAGGTTTTCTTCGCCTCCCCGAGTGCGCGCGGGGCCTCCACGATGGTGCGGACCAAACTTCGGCACCTGATTACCGACGCGGTGCTCGAAAAGACCTTCAAGACCAGCGAGAAGTTCGGAGAGCCCGACGTAACCCTGTCCCCCGCGTCGTTCCTGTACTCCGACGGCGAACACTTCCACTTCATGGACGAGGCCACCTTCGAGCAGCTGGCCCTCACCGAAGCGCAGCTTGGGCACGACCGCCTTTTCCTGAAAGAGGGGCTTTCCCTGCAGGTCCGCAGATACAATGCCGCGCCGATTGCCGTGCAGCTCCCTCCCTTCGTCGATCTGACGGTCGCGGCCGCCGAGACGGGAGTCCGCGGAGACACGAGTTCCGGAGGCACGACCAAACCCGCCACGCTCGAGACGGGCCTGCAGGTCCGCGTCCCGCTTTTCATCCGGGAGGGTGAACTCGTCCGCATCAGCACACAAACCGGGGAGTTTGTCGGCAGGGCTTGACGGCGGGACCAGGCGACGGTCTAAGGGCTCGCGCAAGCATAACTTCACAATTTGCTGACGGCTCCCGAGCCAACAGATCCTACAGCCTATCGTTGCTTGCGGCGACCCGCCCGGCGCTCACGCCAAAATGTGAGTTGATTATTGCGCGAACCCTAAGTACTCATGCTCAGAAATAAGCTAACGATTCCAGGGACGCGGATCAACGCGGATGCACGCGGATGCACGCGGATTGCTGCCTGGTGGCAGGCCGCGCCCGGCATTCCTCCCCGAGGGCTGCCTTTGGCACGCATCAAAGCCCGGCTCCCGCAGGAAAACGTGGACCTTGAATCGAAGCAGCATCCTTTCAACCGCGCGCTTTCCTGCGGGAGCCGGGCTTTGATGCATCGGCGCGAAGCGCCGGCCCTCGGGGAGGAATGCCGGGCGCGGCCGATCCGCGTGAATCCGTAAAATCCGCGAAGATCCGCGTTCTGCTGTTGTCAATCGGTGACCAGCTCCATCCCAAGTATACGTTAGCGTACTTGCGAAATGGGGTACTAAGGCAGCTTTCCCAGGACACGCCACAACCAGCGGTGAACGTTGTGCGGAAAGGTGCGCGGTTCGGCGAACATCATGATGCATGCGCCCGAAATGACGCTCACCCCGTTGTCCCGGCAGTAGGCGATAGCGGCGGCAGATTCGGCTCCCTGCTGCATCCACACGCGCCGAATGCCCGCCGCTACCGCGTCCACCACCACCTTCTCGGTCTCGGCGGGGGGAACGACGATCACGACGCCTCCGACGGGCGCGGGCAGGTTGCGCAGGCTGGGCCAGCAGCGCTCGCCCTCGATCTGCTCGGCGAGCGGATGCACGGGAAACACCCGGTAACCTCGAGACCTCAGATCCCGCAGCACGGCATTCCCGAACTTCCTTCCGCCGCGCGAAGCCCCGACCACAGCGAGGGTGCTCTGCGACAGGAACTCAGAAACCGATTCGCGAGAAGCCATCTGCGGAGCCCTCCGGCTGGAGTGCAAATCCTACCATGCGGAATAGGGCCGCCACAGGTCCGCCCCGCTCGAGGCAGGAGTATACTGGGCCGCCCAAACCCGGGGCCAAACGCGGAGAGAGGCCCAACGATTCCGGCTCCGAGCTCACCCAGACCAACCCGAGCATAGACATGCCCGGGCCGCTGGCGTACTCGAAGGACAGACGCGCGCGGCAAGGGATCTGACGACGGGAGAGGTTTCCCTGGGGAGTCGTGGAGCTTGCCGGTGCATGCCAGCCGCGACCGAATCTGGGAGGGAGCGTCGGGGCCCGCTGACCCGACTTAGGCGGAGGCCGGCGGCGCGGCCGACTTGCGCTTGAGCAGCAGAACGACGCCTCCGATAATCATGCCCACGATCGGCCCCGCCTGTTCGCGCAGCGATCCCAAGCCTCGCAGCTAATGCGCGACACCCTGAAAGGTCAACGCCGCTGGCGCCCGCCCGGCTTTCTCCCGGGCGACCTCGACGCCTTCCTGGCCGGCGTCTTCGGGCTGGGGCTGGCCGCCGCAACGCCCTGCGGCGCCGCAACGGTGATGGAGTCCTTGACGGACAGCTCCGGGAATACGGCGCCGACCATCGAGACGGCCCGCGCCCGCAGCTCCTCGGAACCGAGCGTCCCCGACAGCGACACCTGCTTGTTCGCGGCATCGGTGTCGAAGCTCAGGCGCGCGAGTTCGGGATCCGAGTTCAGCTTTGCCCTGACCTGCGCCGCCAGTTCGGCATTCGTGATCCTGCCGGTGCCATCCGCCGATCCCGGGCCCGAGCCGCAACCGGCTGCGGCTCCGATAAACAGCAGTGCCAGCCCTGCCATGCCCACCGTTTTCATCATCGGATTCTTCCTGTTCTGGTCGAGAATTGAGGATCTGCCAAGATCATAACACCAGTTGCCGGCAGATGGTCTTGCGAACTGAGGTTATGCCCCGCAGAACTCAATTCTCAAGCCCCCCCGAATCGTGTACCATGACGCGTTCTCGAGGTCTTGGATCATGGCGAAGGAGTTTGCGGCGGAGTCAGCTCCGCGAGGGTCTTGGGCTGGCCGCGCCCGGCAGGCGCTGAGCCGGCGCTATCGCCAGTACATGGAGCGAAGGGAGGAGATCCTGGCCTCCCGCGCTACCGACCGGGTCGTGCGCGAATTCGACTGGGGACTGGAGTGGACCGCAGACTGGCCCTGCGCACGCGGGTGCTCGCCCGGTAACGGGGATCCGGGCCACTATCTCAAACAGCTGAACGCGGCTGCTGTCAGTGGAAGTGCCGAGTTTTTCGACTACCGCCCCCCTACGGACTTCCGCTGTGACGACAACTGGCTCCGCTTCACGTCCGCCGTGGCCACCCCCTGTCCGGAAAACAACACCGTGCACGCGCAGTGGTTCCCGGCCCGCCGGCATCGTCGCCGCGCCGTGCTGGTGCTGCCGCACTGGAATGCGAAAGCCCACCAGCACGTGTCCCTCTGTCGCGTGCTCGGCGCGCTCGGGGTCTCGACCCTACGGCTCAGCCTCCCCTACCACGACCTGCGGATGCCCCCCGAGCTGCAACGCGCCGACTACGCGGTGTCGTCAAACGTGGGCCGAACCGTGGACGCCACGCGCCAGGCCGTCATCGATGCCCGGTCCTGCCTGGACTGGCTCGAAACGCAAGGTTATGAAAGGCTGGGAATCGTCGGCACCAGCCTCGGCTCCTGCTACGCTTTCCTGACGAGCGCGCACGACGCGCGGCTTCGCGCCAACGTCTATAACCTGTTCTCCCTCTATTTCGCCGATGTAGTGTGGACAGGCTTGACGACGCGCCACGTCCGTCAGAGCTTCGACGGCCACATCGAACTCCCGCAGCTGCGCGACGCCTGGGAGGCCATTACGCCCTGCAGTTACCTCCCCCGTTACGCAGAGTACGAAAAGAAATCGCTGTTCATCTACGGGAATTGCGACACGACCTTCCTGCCGACCTATTCCGAGGCGATGATCCAAAAGGCACGGCAGCACGGGATCCCTCACAAGGTCGTCGTCATGCCTTGCGGGCACTACACGCTGGGCGAGGCACCGTTCAAGTTCGTCGTCGGCTACCAGATCTCCGCTTTCCTCCTCCGATCGCTCTGACAGTCAAGGGCTGCGCCCTTGACTCGCCGCCGAGAACATCTGGAATAACAAAGTCCCGGTTATTAGTTAGTTAGCTTGCGGTCCCCGGCTGCCGACGGCCCCGCGATTCGGCCGAAAATCGAGTTTCGCGATAAAAACCTTCCACGATCCGGCGATATCCCAGCTGGGCATGAAACTCTCTCTGTGCAGCGTCACTCTCGCTGCCATTCGGATATCACAGGAGGGAAACCGATGAGAAACGAACGCCTGCCGTACCCCACGAAGCCGCTGATCATAAACGGGGAAGAACTCGAGGAATACGTCATCCCCGAGGAGAAGAAGGCCGAGGTGCTGCGGCAACTCTACCTGTTCCGGCCCATCCCGTCTCTGGAGCAGGAGTTCCTGGATTTGCACTCGGGGAGGAGGTTCAAGGTGCGGCAGTTCCGGGTCACCCGCGAAAACGGGTTCAACTGGCTGGTGAGCCCCTATTACGAGGACGGGGGCGGCACCGTGATCGACTGGGTGCCCCCTGACCCCGACAACTAAGGGTCTGTCACAGACCCTAAATGGCGGGTGGGGCGGACAGCGGGACCGTACGACTTGCCCGGTGCGGGCCCCGGGCGCCTCATCCCTGCAACGGTCTACTGCTGCGTCATCTGCTTCGGGACCCACTTCTCCCAGCCGAAGGCGGCCATTATCACGCGGAACAGGTCCGCGTTCTCGATGAACCCGTGCAGCCGCTCGGCACCCGGGCCCTGGGCAGCAGCGAGCACCTGCTCGCCCGTGTGACCGTCGTCGACCCTGACGTTCGGCTTCGGTGGGTTGGCCGGGGGCGTGCCCGCGGCAGGTTCCGGCAGCAGGGGATCGCCCCTCTTGCCCCCGCGCAGCCGGATATCGAACGAGTGGTCGGCCGCAAAGAGGATGAGAGTATCGTTTTTAACTGTCTGGGCGGTCTTCCGTATCGTGTCGTCCAGCTCGATGGCCTGTTGGAGGCCCCTCTCAAGGTTGTCGGTGTGGGCATCCCACTCGACCATCAGGAAGTAGCCCTTTTTGTTCTGCGACAGGATCCGGATTGCCCGGCTCGTAGCCTCCCACACGTCGAAGTCCTTTGTGTTCGACAGGACGATGATGCGCTTGTCCTGATCGTTGACGCCGGCAAGCGAGTCGTAGAAGGCGTACCCTTTTTGGCGCGCCGAAGCCGCGACGTCGACACCGATCTTTGCCGTGGCCGCGAGCACGAGGTCGCGCCCGGACCCGATCAACACGTCGACACCGTCGCCAAACCGCGGCTTGAACACCTGAGCAAAAATCGGCCCGGAGGCGCTGCGGTCGTTGGAGTGGGCATAGCAGGCGGCAGTCGTCGCGTCGGTGATATTCATGTTCGAGAGGACGCCGGTCGAAAGGCCGCGCTCCTCGGCGTACTCCAGGATGGTCTTCAGGATCTCCCCGTCCTGCTTGCCGCGCTTCGCCCCGGCCGACTGCGAGATGACGCCGTTGTTTGTCTTCTGACCGGTGACGATAGCCGACATCCCCGCGGCGGAGTCTGTTACCCATACGTCTGCCGCCGAAGTATCGACGAGTGCGATATGAGGCATCTGCTGGATATAGAGTTTCTGCGGGTGGTTGTAGCGGTAGATGCTCGCCGCATTCAGCGTCGGGATTCCCGCCGCGTCGCCGAGAAAGAGTATTACGTTCTTGGCCTGGCCGTTCGCCGCCTGGGTGGCGAAGACCATCAGGCCGAATAAAACGAAAATGCGCTTCATAGTCGTTTTCCTAATAGGATTGAATTGACGCCATTCCCTGTCGCTGGGGGAAGGCCACATACTAAGCTAACAACCGGCGTCGGGTACAGAGGTTTTGGATTTGGAGTGCGACGGCTCGACGCCGCTTTCCTGGCGGCGCCTCGGCGCCGCCGCAGCCTGAGTTTGCAGTTCGCACCTCTGATTCAGTATGGCGTCGAGGCGCCGGGAGTTTCGGCCGCAGGGAGCAGCCAAAAGCGGCGCCGAGGCGCCGCACGTCGTTGGACGGCCTCTTCAGCCCGCCGCCCCGCGATAAATTGGTGTTAGAATGCCGCGCATCGCTGCCAAAGGAGGCAATCATGACGCGAAAGGCCCCTGGTTCGGGTAGACGCGGTTTCTTGCAGGGATTCCTTGTTGCTACCGGCTTCGCCGCCGCACCCGGCGCGCGGGCACAGGCACAAACGAGCGGCGCCGCGGGAGGGCGAGCCGACTGGCTCCCCACCCACGCCAGGCTGCAGGCCTATCGTTCGCTGAAGCACTCGAGCCACGACCCCACGGGCGGCAACCGCGATTTCTGGCCCATCAAGGGGGGAGGCACCCAGGAATTGTTCAACGAGCAGGGACCAGGAGCGATCACACACATCTGGTTTACCATCTCGGCGCAGAGCCCGACGCACCTCAAGGAACTCGTGCTGCGCGGCTACTGGGATGGCAACCCCAAACCCAGCGTCGAGGTGCCCGTCGGCGACTTTTTCGGGCTGAACCTCGGCGACTACGTGCTTTTTGAAAGCCAGTACCTGGCCTGTTCGCCGGGGAAATCCCTGAACTGCTACTTCGCGATGCCCTTTCGCAAGTCCGCCCGGTTCACGGTCACCAACGAGGGTTCCCGGGAAGTCGGGGCGTTCTATTCCAACATCGATTTTCTCAAAACCGACGCCCTCCCTGCCGAAGCGCTTTACTTCCATGCCCAGTACCGTCAAGCAGTCCCCAACCGCCCGGTACGGGACGCCGAGGGAAGGGACATCAACAACCCGGACGGGCGGCAGAACTACGTGATCTGCGTAAGCCGCGGCCGCGGCCACCTGATGGGGGTGACCCTGGGGGTCGTGCAGAACGCCGAGGCTTGGATGGGCGAGGGCGACGACATGATCTTTGTCGACGATGAGGCCAAACCCGCGATCATCGGAACCGGCTCCGAAGACTACTTCCTCGGCAGCTGGAACTTCGGCGGGCGCGACGGCGCTCACGCCTTCTCGCACCACCAGTACGGGGCGCCCCTGATCCAGAGCCCCGAGCGAACCGGCGGCCGGTATTGCTGCTATCGCTTCCACGGAGACAACCCGGTCAGCTTCACCAGGTACCTGAAACACACGATCGAACACGGCCACGCGAACAACCGGGGCGACAACTTCTATTCCTGCGGCTACTGGTACCAGGATCAGCCCTACACCGATTTTCCGGTGTTGCCGCCCGTGGCGGAACGACTCCCGATAGTGTCGCGCGCCTGATCTCCTGTCGTTCCGGAAGGCCCGGGGTGAAGATTCTTGCGGTATTTGCGCACCGCGGGTATCCTCGTACCCAGAGGATTAGGGTCGGGAAGTACTGACCGGTTTCTGTCGCGCAAGTCGAGATCCGCATTCAAAGGCGCGAGGGTTGCAGCGTCGATCGTGGCTGGCTCGGGCTGCGTTTACGCGGTGCGGGCCAAAGCCAGTCACAGTTGTGTTCCCGGGTGCACTCGACCATCGCGACACAAACCAACCTGCAAGAACGGTGCTTCCGTTACGCGACCGAGTGGCGGCGGATTAAAAGGCGGACTTGTGCCATGTGTCCGCGACGGGCGGCGTCGACCGCGCGATGAAGGAGCGAACCAATGGCTACGCGATGGAACCGTTTGGCTGTGCTGGTCCTCTTTGGGTTGGCGATAGCTGTCCATGCCGCAGCCCAGGAGGCCGATCTCACCGAAGAGCAGATGAAGGAATTCCTGCTCAAGGCCGACGTGATCAAGAGCAAGCACACGAGCAAGGGGGTGACGTCACCCTATCGACTGACCCTCAGCGATGGGAATATCACTCACGATGCAGCCTTTAAGTCGGTCGACGAGAGTAGATCGAAGATGCAGTTTGCCGACGGCAGAGTCGAGGTGAATTTCGTCGACTCCTACAAGTACGACCTGGCTGCCTACGAACTGGCCAAGCTACTGGGCCTTGGCCACATGATGCCCGTGACGGTCTTGCGCAAGTGGAACGGGAAGACGGGCGCGCTCGCGTGGTGGCTTCCCGTCGAAATGGACGAGGAGTCGCGCCTCCGCAACAAGGTGCAGCCTCCCGATCCGGATGCCTGGAACAAGCAGATGTACAGGATGCGGATCTTCACCGAGCTGGTGTACGACACGGACCGCAACCTCGGCAACGTGTTGATCGGCAAGGACTGGAAGCTCTATATGATCGACTTCACCCGGGCCTTCCGCCACTACTCGGACCTCCGCACGCCGCAGAATCTCCGGCGTTGCGACAAACAGCTCCTCGAGCAGCTCCGCACCCTGAAGGCGGAGCAGCTCGCCGAGGTAACCAAAGGGCTTCTGAGCAAGGTCGAGGTGAGCGCCGTGATGAAGCGCCGGGACAAAATCGTGACGCTTTTCGAACAGTTGGCCCAGAAGTCGGCCGACGTCATCTACTGAAAAGAGAACCGGACGCATGGAAAGCAAGCCAATGACGGCCTTGGGAGCTTCCGAGCTCGAGGCATTGAAGAGGATCTCCACGCCCACCATCTCGAACGCCATCGAGCTGTTCGAGGTCCGACCTCGCAACGCGGGATACCTGGGGCCGGATGTGCGCTGCATGTTCCCCGGCCTCGGACGCCTGGTGGGATACGCCTCGACCGGGGTCATCACGGCCGATCTCCCTGCTGCGGCCCGGAAATTCAACCGCGCCGAGTATTGGGAGGCGACGGCCCGGATCCCCTTGCCTCGCGTCGCCGTCATTCAGGATCTCGACAGCCCCACGGGCACGGGGTCCTTCTGGGGGGAAGTTAACGCCAACATCCACAGGGCGCTCGGCTTCGTCGGGGCGGTGACCAACGGCAGCGTGCGCGATACGGACGAGATGGAAGCTCTGGGGTTTCACGCCTTCGCCCGGGTGGTCTCGGTTTCCCACGCTTACGTTCACATGGTCGATTACGGGGGCGCCGTGCGCATCGGCGGTGCCGTCGTGTCCCCCGGCGACCTGCTTCATGGGGACGGACACGGCGTCGTCGTGATCCCACGTGAGATTGCGTCGTTTGTCGCCGAGGCCGCGGCTGAGGTCGATGCGGCCGAGCGGGAGTTGATCCGGTACTGCCGCTCGGCCGACTTCACCATCGAAGGGCTCAGGCAGGCCGACAGCCGCATGGCGTCGCGCTTTCTGGAACTCGCCGGGGCGCGCCGCCGCACGCCCTCATAGGCCGGCCGGTCGCGCCGAGCCTGGAATCGAGCCCTGGGTCAGGGCGCCGAAGCGGGGGGCGGCGCCTGCTGCCGCTGCCTCTTCTCGAGGGCCTCCTTGTCGGAGAGGTGGAGGTCGAACTGCACGACGACCATGTCCTCGATGGGGTTGAGGCGCGACGTGTAGATCATCCCGAAGTCTTTCCTGTTGAGCTTCATCTCGCCTCGGAAACGCGCGTCTTCGTCGCGCACGAACACGGCCCGGACCGGGACCTGGATGCTCCGGGTTACCCCGCGCATGGTAAGGTCCCCGGTCATGGTGAAGTTGGCCTCGTCGACACGGGAGATCCCGGTGGAAACGAACGTCACCTGTGGATACTTGGCGACGTCGAAGAAATCGGGGCTGCGCAGGTGGTTGTCGCGCCGCTCCACGCGCGTGTTCAGGCTGGCCGCCTCAATGGTCAACCGGATGCTCGAGTCCTCCAGTTTGCCGGGATCGATCTGGAAATCGCCGTCCCACCGTTCAAAAAAGCCGTGCGCCGAAACGAACAGCGAATCGCCGACGAAGTTGATCTGACAGTGATTCCGGTCGGGCAGGAACGTCCGGCGCTCTGCGCGACCCGGGAGGGGCGAGAGGACCAGGGCAAGGACAAACAAATGCATCCGCAGTGAAAGAAACATGCACAACCCCCGTTTTGGTCTGAGCTGCAATTGATCCCGAACCCGATAGGAGTATTGTGCCTTGCGGGGCATCGGGGTTCAAGGGGGGCTCAGGCTGCGACTCAGGCGGCCGGGAGGGCGGCCTTGACTCTCTCCGGCGTGAGCGGCATTTCGAACAGGCGCGCACCGGTCGCATCGAAGAGGGCGTTGGCGACCACCGCGCCCACGGGGACTATCGCCGGTTCGCCGCCGCCCTGGGGCGTAAGATCGTCGTTCTTGACCAGGACCGTCTCGATCACGGGAAGCCAGGAGAATCGCGGGAGTTCGTAGGTATCGAAGTTGCGGTCGAGCACCTCGCCGCCCTTGAACCGCACCTCCTCGCTGAGCGTGTAGCCCAGCCCCATCGTGATGCAGCCTTCGACCTGCATGGTCGCACCCTCGGGGTTGATGACGATTCCCATCTCCTGGGCACAGACAATTCTGGCCACCCTCACCCTCCCCGTCTGCTTGTTCACCAGGACCTCGGCAATTTCGGCCACGTATGTTCCGGCGTCAATGCCGCACGCGATGCCGACGCCGCGTCCACTGGGCGCGATCCCCTTCTTCCAGCCGAACCGCTCGGCCGCCGCCTGCAGGACGCTGCGCATCCGCTTGTCGGTGGTGTTGGCGAGCCGGAATTCGAGGGCGTCGACCCCGGCCTTGGCAGCCATGATGTCAACCTGGGATTCCCGGGCGAACACGTTGATGTTCGCACCCGGGGCCCGCCACGGACCAACCCCGAACGGATGGACTCGGACGGCATCCCCGGACCACTGACCGTAGGTTCTGATCAGGTTGTTCGGCACGTCGTAAAACTGTTCGGCGCTGCGGGAGCCCGCGAAGTAGACCTGGTAGTCCCACAGGCTCATCCTGCCAGCTCCGTCGACGGCGGAGGCGACCTTCACCACCGCCGCCGGGCGGAAGTTGTCGTAGAAGAACTCCTCGGCCCGGTTCCAGGCGACCTGAACCGGTTTGCCGGTGATGCGCGACAGGAGCGCGGCCTCGACGCCTTGCCTCGCGTTCCCGCTCTTTCCCCCAAATCCCCCGCCCACGAACGGCGTGATCACCCGCACCTGTTCCGGCGCGAAGCCGAGCGCGCGCGCAATTTCCTGCTGGTTGGGAAAAGGGGTCTGGGTGGAAAGCCAAAGGGTCGCTTTCTGCCCTTCGATGTGTGCGAGCGCCGTGTGTGTTTCCATCGGGGCATGTGCGCCATACCCGTCGGTGTAGGTGTGCTCGAACACGGCCGGGGCGGTCGCGCGCGCCTGCGCAATGTCACCCCTGCGTTCGCTCTCCCGCGCCTCCGGGCGCTTTCGCGACCAGGTAGTCGAAAATGGTGCGGTTGTCGGCGGCGGGTGCGGGCAACTCGAAATCTGCCTTGACGGCGCCCAGCGCCCGAGCGGCCATTTCAGGGTCCGGGTGGAGCACGGCCACCATGCCGTCCTGCTTCACTACCGTGACGCCCGGCAGCTTCTCGGCCGCGGTGGTGTCGACGGTCTTGGGCTGCGCTCCGTGGGCCGGAGGCCGCAGGACCCTGGCGTACAGCATGCCGGGAAGTCGCACGTCGCCGGCGTACACGGCTTTCCCCGTGACCTTGACGACGGCATCCGTCCTCTTCGCCGGCTTTCCCATCAACGAAAACTCGGATGGGGACTTGAGCGCCGTCTTCCCCTCGGACTTCCGCGTGATCGTCCGTCCGCCGGCCAGCTGGGCGAAAGAGACGCGCTTGCTGCGATCCGAGGCGGCGAAGACGATCCCGCGCTCAACCCTGAGGTCGCCCGCCGGGATGCGCAGCCGTTCGGCGGCCAAGCCGATCAGCACGGTCCGCGCCTCCGCGGCGGCTCCCCGGAGGGCGGGGCCGAAAAACCGGGTGGACATCGAACCGTAGGTCCCCATGTCGAAGGGACAGACCTGCGTGTCCCCCATGATCATGTCCACGGCCTCCAGCGCGACCCCGAGTTCGTCGGCGGCCATCTGGGCCAGCGAGGTTACGATGCCCTGGCCCATCTCAATCTTGCCTGAGTAGACCGTAACACGCCCGTCCTCACCGATCCGGAGGTAGGCATTCGGATCCGTGGGATAACCTCGGCCGCGGCTCTCCTGGCCTTTCGACGGCGGGATCTCCAGGCTGAAGAACACGAAAATGCCGGCACCGAACGACTTCAGAAAATCGCGCCGGTCGAGTTCGAGGGCTCTGCCCCAGAGTGTCGCCGCAGGCTCCTGCCCCCGGTTCCGCTTTTCCCGGCTCATTTCGACCTCCCGACCTTCGCGATCGCCTGCAGGATGCGCTTATGCGCACCACATCGGCACAGATTGTCGTCCATCGCCGCGACGATCTCGTCGCGGGTGACGCGGCGCTTGTTCAGCAGCAGCGCATATGCGGTCATGATCATCCCGGGGGTGCAAAAGCCGCACTGCAGCGCGCCCTCGTCGACGAACGCCTGCTGCAGCGGGTGCAGCTTGCCGTCGCGCGCCAGGCCTTCGATGGTCGTCACGTCCTTCCCGCCAACGTCCCGGACGGGCAGCCTGCAGGAGCGCACTGCCTCTCTGTCGACGACGACGGTGCACGCACCGCACAGGTTTTCTCCGCAGCCGAACTTGGTACCTGTCAGCTCGAGGTCCGTGCGCAAAACCCAAAGCAACGCACGGTCCCCCTCGACGTTCAGGCTCGTGGCCTTCCCGTTGAGCTTGAACTTGATGGTTTCTTTCATGGGCGAACTCTCGCGAAAAAGTTGGAGCGATTCTAGCAGAACGGCACTCACTTCGTCAGCTACCCAAGCAGAGAGTAGAACAAGTGGGTCCGCTTCAGCCCGGACGCTTCGTGCGCCCGCTCTATAGCGCAGGTCAAAAAACGTCCGGGCTGAAGAGGCTTTCCAACGGTTGATTGTGGAGTGCGGCGCCGAGGCAGCCGAGGCGCCGCACTCCAGATTACTTCAGTTCGTCCGGATTGAACATCAACCGTTGGACAGCCTCTGAAGCCCGGACCCGCTTTTTTGCCGGGATGAAATAACGCGGGCTCTCCGGAAACTTTCGGTGTGGAAGCACGACTGCACGGCGGAGCCTGCGGTCGAGCATTGAGTGGGAGACGATACCGTGAGAGCACAGGAGGGGTTTACCCTTATCGAAATCCTCATTGTGGTGGCCATCATCGCCATCGTGGCCGCCATCGCGGTTCCGAGCCTGCTCACCTCGAGGCAGGCGGCAAACGAGGCTGCCGCCATCCAGGGGTGCAGGACCATCGGCTCGGCCGAAATAGCGTTTGCGGCAACGAACAACCAGCAGTACACGACGCTCGCCGCGCTCGTGACCGGGGAATACCTCGACAGCCGCTTCGGGGCGACAGGGTCGGTAAACAACTACAACTATGATGTGGGGGACGTCTTGGGCACGAGCATCGACGGCGCGCCGCCGGATTCGTTTGGCTTCCTGGCCACACCCCGCACCGGCTACGGCCGATTTCTCTACTCGGTCGCGCCGGATCAGGTGGTTCGGTTTCAGGGCGTGGTCGCGGGAGCTTCGTTCCCGTCCGGAGTCGTAGCGGGGGACCCTATTGGCAAAACCAACTGAGGTTCCTCAACGGCGGGGTGGGGGAGGCAGCTGATGCTGTCGCAAGCAGGGATCCGGCGGGGCGGGCCGAGGCCCGCCCCTTCGGGGGAAAGAACGCTCGCCCAGTCAGCGGGTGCCGGGCGGCTGCACGGCGGCAGGGGGGATCACCTGCGCGCGATTCGTCTTGAAGTAGTCGGTCCGCACCCGCTCGACGATCGAGTTCACGGGCTGGTCGAGGTACTTGGTGAAGAAGTTCGGATAGATCCCGATCCAGAACGCGAGGATGATCAGCGGCACGAAGGTCGCAAACTCGCGCAGGCTCAGGTCGGGGAGCGCCTTGTTTGCCGGGTTCTCGAGCTTGCCGAACATCACGCGCTGGTAGAGCCAGAGCATGTAGGCGGCGCCGAGCACGATGCCGATCACAGCGACGGACGCGTAGATCCAGAGTCCTGGGGCGGCGAACGTCCCCTGCAGGATGAAGAATTCGCCGATGAAGCCGTTCAACCCGGGCATCCCGATCGAACTGAGCGTCATGATGAGAAAGACCGTGGCATACAGCGGCATGATGTGGCTGAGGCCGCCGTACTCCGAGATCAGCCGCGTGTGGCGACGCTCGTAGATCACCCCGACGATGAGGAACAGCGCACCCGTGGATATGCCGTGATTGACCATCTGCAGCACGCTGCCCTGCAGGGCGACGGGGGTTGCCGCGAAGACGCCCAGCATCACGAACCCGAGGTGGCTCACCGAAGAGTAGGCCACCAGCGATTTCATGTCCTTCTGCATCATCGCGACGAGGGCGCCGTAGATTATTCCGATCAACGCCAGGATCAACAGCGGCTTCAGGAAGTGCATGGTCGCCCACGGGAACATCGGGAGGGAAAAACGGACGAAGCCGTAGGTCCCCATCTTCAGCAGGACGCCGGCCAGGATCACCGATCCTGCCGTCGGGGCCTCGACGTGAGCGTCGGGCAGCCAGGTGTGGAACGGGAACATCGGGACCTTTATCGCGAAACCGATGAAAAACGCCACGAAGACCCAGTACTGCAAATCCGTCGGGAAACCCAGTTTCTGAAACGCGAGGATGTCGAACGAGTAGATGCCGGTGGCGTCATGCTGGTAGAAGTAGATGGCCAGGATGCCGACGAGCATCAGGACGGAACCGGCCAGCGTGTACAGGAAGAACTTGATCGCGGCGTAGAGCTTGCGCGGGCCGCCCCAGACACCTATCAAGAAATACATCGGGACCAGCATCACTTCCCAGAAGACGTAGAAGACGAGGAAATCCAGCGACATGAAAACGCCCAGCATCCCGGTCTGGAGCAGGAGCATGAAAGCGTAGTACTCCTTCACCCGCTCGGTGATGGCATTCCAGGACGAGAGGATCGCGATGAAGCCGAGGAGGGTTGTCAACAGCACCAGCAGCATGCTGATCCCATCGATTCCGAACTTGTATTTCGCACCGATCAAGTCGATCCAGGGTCTCTCGTAAATAAACCGGAACCCTGATGCGGGATCGATGTAGCGGGGGTCGAAGAAGCTCGTCATCAGAGGGATCGACACCAGGAAACCTGCGAACGCGGTGATGTTGGCGATCCACTTGGCCGCCGCGGCGTTTTCCCGCCTGGTGAACATGATCAGCACCATCCCGGCGAGCGGGAGGTAACAGACGATGTTCAGAATGTTGTTCATGAAGAAATCCATCGACCACAGCTCCTCGGTTGGAGACGGGGGGCCCGGACACCCCGCTAAAACCTGAACAGTTCGTTGTAATAAATCAATACGATGACGACGATGCCGAAAACGGCAACCAGGGCGTAGCGCTGCACGAGCCCGGTTTGAAACGCGGTCGCAATCCTGTTGAGCCGCATGTTTATCCAGCCGATCAGGTTCACCAGCCCGTCCACCACGTACTTATCGAAGAGGCCCGACAGCGACGCCGAGCCCCGGGTCGTCGCGGCCGTCCCGTTCACGGCACCGTCGACGAACCTGGAGTCCACAAACCAACACGCGCTGCCCAGGTCCTTGGTACGGTTGACGAACAGCGCGTCATACAGCTGGTCGACGTAGTACTTGTTGCGCACCAGCTCGTAGACGCCCTTCACCCGCGCGGTAACCCTGTCGGCGGTGCCGGGTCTGGCAACATAGAAGCGATACGCCAGCGCGATGCCCGCCAGCGCGATGGCAACGGACAAGACCGTGAACAGCAGCTCCTGTCCGGCAGAATGCTCGACGGCGTGCTCCGCGGCAGGCAGTCGCAGCACCGGTTCCAGGAAATGCTCGAAACCGTTTGAGACCCCCGTCCAGCCGGGAAGCCCGACATAGCCCCCGATGACGGACAGTACCGCCAGGGCGGCCAGCGGGTAGACGACGTTCTTCGGCGACTCGTGGATGTGCTGCCGGGCGTGCGCATCCATGCGTTCCTGTCCCCAGAAGGTCAGGAACAGAAGCCGAAACATGTAGAACGCGGTCATGCCGGCGCTGAGCCACAACATGAGCCAAACGACCGGGTGGCCGTTGCTCCACGCTCTCCACAGGATCTCGTCCTTGCTGAAGAACCCGGCCAGGCCCGGGACCCCGGTGATGGCCAGCGTGCCGGTCAGCATCGTCGCGTAGGTCCACGGCAGATAACGCCGCAATCCCCCCATTTTCATCATGTCCTGCTCGTGGTGCAGCGCCATGATGACCGACCCGGAACCGAGGAAGAGGAGGGCCTTGAAAAATGCGTGCGTCATCAGGTGAAAGATGCCGCCGACGAACGAGCCTACCCCGAGGGCCGCAAACATGTAACCCAGCTGGCTCACGGTCGAGTAGGCAAGCACGCGTTTGATGTCTGTCTGAGCGAACCCGATGGTTGCGGCGAAGATGGCGGTCGCGGCACCAATCACCGCAACGATCATCATCGCCTCCGGCGAACGGCTGTACAGGGCGTTCGACCGGCAGACCATGTAGACGCCGGCGGTGACCATCGTGGCTGCATGGATCAACGCCGAGACCGGCGTGGGACCTTCCATCGCGTCCGGCAGCCAGACGAACAGCGGGATCTGCGCGCTCTTCCCCGTCGCCCCGATAAACAGGCAAATGCAGGCCCAGAACAGAAACCCGTGGCCCTCCTGAACGGGGAGGGCGGCAGCCCTGGTAAAAACCTCCTCGTAACGCAACGAGCCGAAGTGAACGAAGATCAGCATCATGCCGAGGAGAAAACCAGCGTCGCCTATCCGGTTCACGACGAATGCCTTCTTGCCGGCGTCCCCCGCGCTCTTCTTGTCGAAATAGAAACCGATGAGCAGGTAGGAGCACAAACCCACCCCTTCCCACCCCACGAACATCATCACGTAGTTGTTCGCCAGGACGAGCGTCAACATCGCGAACATGAAGAGGTTCAGGTACGAAAAGAAACGGTAATACCCCGAATCGTCCCACATGTACCCGGTCGAATACACGTGGATCAGGAATCCCACGCCCGTCACCACCAGGATCATGACCGCCGAGAGCGGATCGAGTTGAACACCCCAGGGGATTTCAAACTCGGCCAGCTGCCCGTTCGCCAGCGGAAGGAGCCCGCCCCGCAGCCAGCTGAACAGGTCTTGCGTGAAGACTTCCCGGCCATCGAGCACAAAGGCCTGGTAGACCACCGCCGCCGAAAGGGCAAAAGCCAGCCCGACCGAGAGCAGGGCGACGGCGGAAACAAACCTCTTGTTCAGTTTCCGCCCCGCCAGCCGCAACGAGTACAGCCCGGTTATTCCGATAATCGCACTGCCGGCCAACGGCAGGATGGGGATGAGCCAGACATAATCAAGCATATGGTTGACTTCGATAGGGACTAGGGCATTGGCTGCGGGCCGAGACCAGTTCCGGCAGGCTCGGACCAGCGACGGCGCCGGAGCAGCCCGTCCGGCACCCGCTCCCAGCTCTGGAGAAATACGCTAAAGCAAAAGGCCTCAAATATTAGCAACTGTAAATGGAGCGTTTTTAGTACCACAGTGTTCCGGGACTTGTCAATCAAAACCCCGGCCGGCAGCCCGCAAGCAGCCGGGCAGTCCGAGAGCGCGTTCGCAGGGCGAAATCAGCTCCTTCAAGCGGTGCCGTTACCGGGCTGCCCGCTTCCGCGGTCCGCCCCGGCGGCATCGGCCAGCAGGGAGAGATAAACAGCCTCGACGCGCGCCCCGGTCGCCTCGAAGGACCCGGAGGTGTCTATGATGTAGTGTGCCACCTTGACCTTCTCGCTCGACGGCATCTGCGCCGCCATCCGGGCGCGGGCCTCGCCCTCGGTCAGCCCGTCGCGGTCCATCAGGCGCCGAAGCTGCAGTTCCGGCGCACACGTCACGACCACCAGCCGGTCATACCCCCGGTACGAACCGGTCTCCACCATCAAGGCGGCGTCGACCACGACGATCCCGGCCAACCGTGCTTGCTCGATGGCGTCCACGCGGCGCCGGATTTCCTGCCCGACCGCGGGGTGCACAATGCTGTTGAGCAGCGTGCGCTTCCCGGCATCGGCAAAGATTATGGCTGCGAGGGATTTACGGTGGATGCCGCCGTCCCGATCCAGGACCGACGGACCAAAGACCTCGACGATCTTCCTGTGAGTTGCAGTCTGCGGGGCGAGCAGTTCGTGGACGATCGCATCTGCGTCGATGATATATGCGCCGAGCTCGGCCAGGACCCGCGTTACGTAGCTCTTGCCGCAGGCGATGTTGCCGGTCAGCCCCACACGCAACATGGCGCGGATCATATCACAGCCGAATTCGGAGTGCGGCGCCTCGGCTTGAACATTGTATGCATCTTGGAGCAGAACGCGGGATCAACGTCAAAAACCAGCCACGGAGGGACAGGGACATCACGGAATCTGTCCGGTGGCTTCCGACTCCGTCTTCCGTGCGCCTCACTGTCTTCCGTGGCGAGCTTTCGATTTTCGCCGCACTCGGAATCGGCTTCAGGTCGTCTCTCGTTCAGGGGATGTCCACGATCAGCAACGAGTGTGATTGCTCGTTGACGACCACCACCGAACGGCTGTCGGGCAAAACTTCGACGTCGACGGGCCCCTTCTCCACCTCGAAGGTCCGGCCCTGAAGCTCTTTCATGTCAGCGGGCAGCACGGTAACGTTGCGCGACTCGGTGTTTACGACGTAGACCGATTTGCCGTCCGGGCTGACGGCAACGCCGAACGGCCGCTTCCCTACCGGCACGGTCACGAGCACCTTGTGGGCCACCGCGTCGATCACGGTCAAGTCGTTGGATCGGCTGTTGGCGACGAAGGCGCGCTTTCCGTCGGGAGCAATCGCGATCCCGTCCGGGGCGTCGCCAACCGGGATCTTGGCGATCACCGCGCGTTGCGCCGGATCGACGACCCAAACGTCGTTGGAGCCGCCATTGACCACAAAGACCTGCTCGTTGATGGGTGACACGGCGAGCGCAATCGGGGCCATCCCGACCTTGATCGTGGTGGCCACTGCGCGTTCCCGGATGTCGATGACGTGCAGCTGCCCCTCGCGGCTCCGGCCAAAATTCGTCACGAACGCGCGGTACCCCTTGGGCCCGACGGCGACGGCGTTGGGGGCCCCGTTGACCTTGATATTCGCCTCGACCCGGAAACCGGCGATGTCGACGACAGCGACGGTCCCATCGTCCCTGCACGCCACGAACACCGTCTTGCCGTCGTCCGTCACGGCCAGTCCGAGGGGGGCTATCCCAACCGCCAGAGTGCGCGCCACGACTTTCTTCACCAAGTCCACTTCGACCAGATCCCCGGTTCCATAGGAGGTCACGTAAGCGGTGCGACCGTCCGGGCTGAGCGCCACAAAATTGGGGTACTCGCCAACCTTCTTCACCTTCACCACCTTGGCTGCCGCGACGGCGGCGAAGGCCAGGACAACGGCTGCACACAGGACGGCGATCGGTTTTCGGTACTTCATCTCGCGAATTGCCCTTCCGTTCGGGGCCATGGCCCGCGGTTTGTTTATATTACTACTTGGTTGCCGCTATGAGGCTGAAGACACCGCTGTCCGGCGACCGCCTTGCCTTCAGCCCCTGGATGATGACCTGCCGAAAGCCGGCGGAAAACAGGAGCTTCAGGGCCTCCTCCTGATCGTAATACGTGCCGTCGGCCTCGGTGGGGTTTTTCTGGAGATATCGCAGCTGCAGCTTTCTGAGCCCCCAGACACACCTGTTTCTAAATGATCCGGGCTCCAGCACTTCCGCAAGAATCAGGTGCCCCTCCGGAGCGAGGATGCGGGCGGCTTCGGCAAGAAACTGGGGAGCATCGTGGCGGTGAAAATCGAAGATCGATACGGCGATCTCCCCGAAGCCGTCCGGAACAGGGCAGCGGCCCGGCTCGGTCTGCTTGAATTCGAGCGAGTGATCGAGGTTGAGGTGGTGCGCCCGCTGCTTGGCGCGCTCGAGCAGCGTGATGTTTGCATCGAAGGAGTAGACCTTCCCGACAAATCCTTTGCGCCCCGCCAGACGCAACGCAAACGTGCCGGTGTCGGTGAGCATGTCGACGATCCTGACCCGCCTGGTATTGATCACGAAATCGACGACCTGTTCGACGGTGGCGTAGTAATCCAAGCCGGTGCGCCAGTGAAAATAACGTGAGATCCCCTCCTCGTAGGAATCCACTCGGGCGGGGAGACCGCCCAGAAACGGGCGGGCGCGGGGAGGCGAGAAATCGAATTTCTTTTGCTGGCCCGCCGCGGTTTTGTCGGTCTTCACTCGAGTCGCCTAGTCGTAAGAAGCAGCTGGCGCTTCTCCGGGGTCAATCGAAATAGGAGCAGGTTGTCCGTGTGTACGGCAAGAGCATACCCATCCGTCAACCTCGGGTCAATCTGGAGCGCGTTCCAGAACTCGTCGCCCTTCTCAAGGCAGAGCCAACCGACCTGCGAGCCGGGGGCACGCAGCGCCTGGTCCCACCGCCGGCGCCATCCCTCGTTGTAGACGAACTCCCGCACCGGCAGGCCGGAGTCGTAGACGAGCGGGGCCAACTTGCCCATGTCGACGAGGATCCGGGTCGAATCGTACTGTGCGCGGAGAACCCGGAGGACTTGTTCCCTTTCGGGCTCGATAAACGCGTGTTCCAGCGTCTCGGACATAATCGGTTTCAACTCGCCGCGGAGCACCGGCAGGTGCATCCCGAGCAAGCTCAGGGCGAGCAGCGGCCAACGCCGCCACCCGGACGCCGACGCGAACAGGAACAGCACGAGCGCCGAGGCGGGCAGCAACAGGATGCCCGGGCCAGGCTGAAACGCCCGGTACCGCCATTCGGCCGGGAAATACCATGCCAGCCAGGGCAGCAGGATCGCCAGGCAAGCGACGGTCGTGAAGGTGCGCCGGACTGCCCGCTCCGAGCACAGCAGGAGGCTGCCGCAGATAGCGACGGCTGGCAGCAGCAGCACCGAGTAGCGCACCCGGTAGATGTGTCCCCAATACAGCGCGGCCACGTTGATGAGCGAGGGTGTCCAGAGCAAGGCAAGCGGGAGCCATTCTCGCATCCGGTCCCGGCGCATAAGCCCGTAGCAGACGCCCGCCACACCGACCGCGCATGCCAGGACCGACGCGATCTGCAGCAGCTCGCCCGCGTGGTAGGCGAGGGAAAACAGGGGGTGGTGAAACGTCTCGTACGGTGCCGGATTGCCCCGCGCCACGCGGACCAGGAATCCGTCGCGCAGTCGGAGATAGATGTACCCAAAATGCAGCACCAGGGGACCCGCGAACAGTGCGGCGAACACGGCGGCGGCACGAAGCGCCCGCGCCCACGGCATCCGTTTCCACCAGGCATCCGCCCACAGAAGTATCAGGACTCCTGCCAGGAATACCCACCCTTCGTAACGACAGAGGGCGCCAAGGCTGGCAAGGAAGGCCGCCACCCAGGGGCCGGACTCTCGCTCAGAAGCCCTCCAGGTCATCAGGGCGTCGGTCGCGCCGAGCAGAAGCGCGAGCGCCACCGGCTCGGTGAGCGGGCAACTCTGCAGATAGAGCAGGTTGGGGTTTGCCAGGAGCATGATCGCGGCAAACCAGCCGGCCGCGGGGAGCCCTGTCGCGCGCAGGGCGATCCGGAAGGCGAGCCAACCGGACAGGGCGAAGGCCGTCACCGAGATCAGGCTCGGGATGAGCCCTGAGCGATATTGGGAGTCGATCAAGACAAACGGCAGGTACAGCACGTGCAGCAAAGGCAGCCAGTGGCCGCCTAGCTGCATGTATCCCGGTTCCAGGGAATCGACGATGCGTCGGGCGACCACCAGGTGCGCTTTTGCGTCGTAGTGCGCCGTGGTCATTCCCCCCAGAAAATAGTGGAGGAAGGCCGCACCCCCGAGGCCGGTGCCCAGCAGGAGCACCGGCCACCCTCGCTGCGCCGGCGCATTCTTGCCCTCGGGGCCGGTTCCGTGGGTCACGGGTAGATCCTGTAGAGCATGCGCGGAAACGCGATCGTTTCCCGCAGATGATCCAGCTTGCAGATCCAGGCGACGACGCGTTCGATCCCCATCCCGAAACCGGCGTGGGGCACGGTGCCGTACTTGCGCAGGTCCAGGTACCACTGGAACGGCTCGCTCGGAAGGCCGTGCTCGTCCAGGCGCCGGCGGAGCAGCTCGAAGTCGTGGATGCGCTGACCGCCTCCTATGATCTCGCCATACCCCTCGGGCGCCAGCACGTCGACGCACAGCGCTACGTCAGGCCGCTCCGGATCGGGCTGCATGTAGAATGCCTTGATGGCGGAGGGATAGCGGTGAACCATCACGGGCGAGTTGTACTGGTTCGACAGAATCGTCTCGTCGCCGCCTCCGAAATCGCCTCCCCACTCTATCTCCGAGCCTGATTGCCTCAGTTTTGCGACCGCCTCGTCATAGGAGACACGGGGGAAGGGGCGGACGACCTTCTCGAGCGCCGCGATGTCGCGCTCCAGGGTCTGCAGTTCGTTCCGTCGCCGCGCGAGCACCCGCTGAATGATGAAGAATATGAGCGATTCCGCCAGCTCCATGGTGTCCTCGAGGTCGGCATAGGCCACCTCGGGCTCGATCATCCAGAACTCCATCAGATGCCGGCGAGTTTTTGATTTCTCGGCCCGGAAGGTCGGGCCGAAACAGTACACCTTGCCGAAAGCCGCCGCGGTGGCCTCGTTGTAAAGCTGGCCGCTCTGGGTGAGGTAGGCCTTCTGGTCGAAGTATTCCGTTTCGAACAGGGTCGTGGTCCCTTCGCACGCGTTGGGGGTGAATATTGGTGTGTCCACCAACGTGAATCCCCTGTCGTCGAAAAAGTCCCGGCACGCGCGGATGACCTCGTGACGAATCTTGAGAATCGCGTGCTGTCGCGAGCTGCGCAGCCACAAATGTCGGTGTTCCATCAGGAACGCGGTGCCGTGGTCCTTCGGTGTGATGGGGTAATCGCTTGCGATCTGACCCACCTCGAAGCCCGTCACTTCGAGTTCATAGCCTCCCGGCGCCCGCGGATCGTTCCGGACCTTCCCGCTCAGCTGCACGCTCGACTCCTGCGTCAGCCGGTCGAGAGCCTCGAACTGCTCGGGGGTGAAGTTCCCCTTGAATGCCACGCACTGCATGATCCCTGTCCCGTCGCGCAGCAGGATGAACTGCAGTTTGCCGCTGCTGCGCTTGTTGTACACCCAGCCGCGCAGCGTCACCTCGCCCCCCTCGTGCTGACCAATATCCTCGATATAAACGGAACTCATCTTCGTCCTTTCTCGACGCGGCGGTCGGGGTTCTCGTGACCGGCCGAGAATACCATGTGGCCCGGTTGTGTGTCGCAACTCTGGCAGAATTTCAAATAGAGAGCGTAGTAGCTGTCCCTGAGGAATTCGGACTCGTCGAAGCCGAGTAACGCCGCGACCCGCCGGATCACCGGCTCCGGCCCTTCCAGCTCGGCGTAATCCCCCACCGGGGTTTCGTCCAGCGCCAGGCGCAATGCGGCGGCACCGGGGGCGCGCACCTCAAGCTCTTCCCGGTACTTCTGATACCGGAACCACACCTGCAGTCCGAGCCGGGCGAAAATCTCCAGGGCCGCAGCCGGGTCGGCAACGGGTGTCTCGATCTCCTCGCGAACCTTGAAAACACCCGTGGGCTGCGCCGGCCCTTTGAAGGTCAGCGATGAGTTCGCGCCTGCCGAGCGCACCCGCACCACGCAGGATTGTCCGCGCAACCGCCCGTCCGGGTAGTCGAGCAGATAGTTGTCCTCAAGGTGCCGAGCCGACAGCAGCATCGGCTTGAGCTCGTCCACACGGCGCCGGAAGCTCTCGGGATCTTTGATCTTGAGTTTGATTTCCGTCTCGTTCAACGGGCAGCCTCCGCCCCAAAAGCTAATTCCCGCCCCTTGCTCTTGGCAAGAACAAAAGCGGTTAGGCGGCGTCCGCGGCAGGCCTGCGTTATTTTTCGACTTTTTGCCTTACCCCCGAGTCAAAACAGGCGTAGACAGAGAAGGAATCGAACCTCGAATGGGTGCAGTGGATGGAAAACAGCCTGGACCCCGCGATCCCCAAGGGCCACCTGCCGAACTCGGTCTCTGACGAAGGTCTGCAGGAGCGGAGCTGGGTGAGCGCCAGCCAGAGGGGCGACACCCTGGCATTCAACCGGCTGGTGTTGAAGTGGGAAAAGGCGATCTTCAACCTGACGCTCCGGATGCTGCAGGACCCGGACGAAGCGGCGGAGGCGGCACAGGACGTTTTCCTCTCCGCTTTCAGAAGCATACGGCATTTTAGGCAGGACGCGCGGTTCTCGACGTGGCTCTACCGCATAGCGGTAAACCACTGCATCACGAGGCTGAGGCGACGACCGCCGGGTGTTCACTATTCGCTCGACGACACACGCGACGACGTGCCGCTTTCCGAAAGGCTGCCGGCCGTCGCCTCGCACGAAGGCGACTTGCTGAGGGACGAAAGCCAGAAGCGGGTCCGCATTGCCCTGACGTTTCTTCCCGCGGAGCAGCGGGCCGTTGTTGAACTCAAGTTCTTCCAGGAACTGACGTTCGAGGAAATCGCAGGAATCGTAGAGGCCCCGTTGAGCACGGTCAAGTCACGGCTATACGCCGGGCTCGAGATGCTCAAGACAAGGCTGGGCGGCATCCCGCTGCACAGCTGATGGAGGTGGAGAACATGACGTCCGGTTGCGGCAGATTCCGGGAACAGATCCCCATGGCGATGCTCGGTGACATCGGGCCCGAGGCGCAAGCCGACCTCGACCGTCACATCGCCGAATGCGCCCCCTGCCGGGACGAACAGGAGCTCTATCGGAATACCCTCGGGCACGTGCGGGCGGCCTGCGACGTTCCGACGCCGCGGCACTTTTTCGTCTACGACGAGCCGAGCGCCAGGACCCCCTGGTGGCTTTTCCGCCAGATGCCGCGCGCCTGGCAGACGTCGATGGCCGCGGCGGCCATCGTCCTGGCTATCCTCTCCACGGCGGCGCTGACCCGACTCAGGGTCCGAGTGTCGGACGGGGCCCTGACGGTGGCCTTCGGGGCGCTGCCTAGCCCTGTCCCCGCCCCTCCCCCCGTCGACACCGCCGCCCTCGAAGCGCGCCTGTTGAAGGCCGTGGAGCAACGGGGCCGCCTCGAATCCGCGAAACTCCTGAGCACGCTGCGCGACGAGATCTCCAATTCGGGACGGAAAATTACCGGTCAGCAGCGAGCGCTCCTCCAGACGGCGCTCGCGCGGGTGGAGAACCGCGTGGACCAGAACGTGACCGGCGCGATGGCCGCAGTGCAGGCACGCAGCGACAAGTCAATCGCGGACCTTTACGAGGCCGTCTCGCTTCAGCAGCAGCGGGACCGCAGCGCGATCGAGAACCGGATCGACAGGCTCGCCGTCAACGGCGAAGCAAAGAGCAACCAGACCGACGCCATTCTGCAGACGCTGCTCGAAGTGGCGGAGTTGAGGATGAAATAATCCCCTAACCGGAGAACAACAATGAAGAGGCACCTGATAGCCCTAGTCTTGATAGTAGCTGCAGGAACACTGTCTTCGGGCTCGACCCAGACCGCCCGGACGGATCTGTTCGACGCGAAGAAATCGCAGCAGGAACTCGAGGTCATGCGCGGAATCCTGGGCACTACCCTGAGCTTCGTGACCCGTGAAATGCAGGGCCGGAGCACCGGCACCGCAGCGCGGGAAGAGGGACTGGTCCGGAGCTTCGGATGGGGCAGCAACGTCAACGCCTTTTACCTGTATGGCCAGGGAGCCACGTTTATCGTCCCCATGTCCCGATTCTCTTACGGCCGGCTTGCCGGATTCGACCTCGGCGGGAGCGTAGACGCCATGGAGGAAGTGCAACACGAACTCGAAGCCGCCAGCGCCAGCATGGAGGCGCAGGCCGCAGCCCTTGCCGCGGAGGCAAGCAGCGGGTACGCGCAGACGCCGCCCCCGGCGCCGCCCGCTCCACCCGCTCCGGCGGCCGCACCCGCCCCGCCGGCACCCCCTGCCCCCGCCGTGGCAGCCAAGCCGTCCCGGACCCCCCGGGCGGCTCGCAATTCCGAGGACTACCGCAAGCAGCTGGCGGAAGCCCAGGAGCGGGTGAAAGAGCGCCGGCAGCAGAGCGAGCAGAGGCGGCAGAAGATGCTGGAGACCGTCGACCAGGTCAAGGGCTACCTCGTGGAAGCCGTTGCGAACCACGGGGATTCGCTGACCCACGTCAAGCCGAACGAATACATCAATATCGTGATCACCACGGACGGGGGCGATTTTTTTGGGGGCGACGGAAGGCGCGAGGTCATCTCCGTGCAGAAGTCCACGATCACGGACTACAAGGCCGGCCGCCTCTCACTGGACGCCTTCAAGCAGAAGGTGCTGCAGTATTCCAACTGACCGGAAAGGGCGGGCCCCGCTGGGCGGGGGCCCGCCCGCCTCTTCGGCCCCGTCGCCATCGCACTTGAATCGACTACATTTTGAACCGGCGAAGTGCGACGCCGCACTCGCGCAAAAGCGCGAGTGCGCGGTCGTTGAGCGGGTACTCCTGGTTGTAGACCACCTCGGCGATGCCGCTGTTGATGATCATCTTGGTGCAGAGCAGGCATGGGGCGAAGGTCGTGTACAGGGTGGCCCCCTTCAGACTCGTTCCGTGATATGCGGCCTGCGTGATCGCATTCTCCTCGCCGTGCGAGCAGAGACACTCCTCCAGAGCAGTGCCGCTCTGCGCTAGGCTGTTGCAGCGCGGGCAACCCCCTTCGTTACAGTTCCGGGCGCCGCGCGGGGTCCCGTTGTAGCCTGTCGACACCACCCTCTTGTCCTTGACGATGATGGCCGCGACCTTCCGCTTGATGCAGTTGCTGCGGGAGGAAACCACGCGCGCGATACTCATAAAGTACTCGTCCCAGTCGGGGCGCTGAAACCCCGCCATGAACCGCGGGATCAGCATCTCGAGTTTCTGGTGTAGATTCTCGACCGAGCCGTTGTTGTTCACCACCACGTCTGCCAGGCGATGCGTCGCAACGAGTTGCTGACTGGCGGGGTCGTCACTGTTCAGCTCACGCTCCTCCTCGGCCATGAATTGCTGCAACGTCTGGGCGGCACCTTCCCTCGCCCGGGCCCGACTGCGCTCAAACCGCACATGCTCGTCCGCCTCCACGCCGAGCAATATGAAGTCCTTCCGACGTTTCAAAACCTGAACCTCCGCGGGGTTTCGTATCGAATCGACGACGTAGTTGCGCTCGTGACCGAGTCGAAGCAGCACCCGTTCCGCCAGAACTCCGGGACCGAATTTCGCCCGCAGCTCGTTCCCGACACAGATCAGTATCTCCCGGGTGATCTCCTGCCCTCTCGACCGGATCTCTTCCCGGATCTCGTCCGACAGCGAGTGGTATTCGAACCCCCTGCTTTTGAGATACTCCGACACCTCGGTCTTACCCGACGCGTTCCGGCCCGTCAACCCGATGATCATGGCGTGCGATGTTAAAGACTCGGAGTGGCCGTGTCAAATGAGGAGTTGGGGGGGCCGCCACGCGGCGGCTCCCCTGGTGGCTATGCGAGAAATATCCTTGCGCTACTCTACCGGACCGCTTCGTCCCGCCTCGGGCAGCCCACGCGTCGACTGCTCCGGCCCCTCCGCGCGGGGCGCGAGGTTGACCGTTTCGAATCCGCTTATCTGTGCATTGGCGAGTATGTCGAGCGCCGACGGGAGCCTGCGCTCGTCGCCGCACACGCCGGACATGAGCGTGCCGTAGGCGACCTTTTCGGGATCGATGTGGGTGGTGATCCCGGCATTGTTTGACGCCAGCGGTACCGCCGATCCGGCAAACGGGAGTCGGGCGTCGATCACCACGGCGCCGCCGGTGGCCTCGCGGATGAAAGCAGCATTTGCACTTCCCAACCCAAGGGCGTGCCCGATCTCATGCAGGGCCACCGAGAGCAGATCGCAATGCCCCGCCGCATCTCCGGTCGGAGTGGCGAAGACCCGCGCCACGTTGACCAGCCCGGCGCCCATGTCCTGGAACTCCTCCCTGTAGCGCAGGTATTCCTCGTCCTGCATAGGGCTCGGATCCAAATAGAACGACACCGCCCCGCTGTTGTCAAACAGGATCATGCCCGCGACCTCGCGGTCAGGCGTGGCTCGCTGCTCCACGGTCATGTGCACCCCGGCGGAACCCACCGGCGCCCAGCCGTAGTACAGCCTGAGAGTGAAGTCGTCGGGATAAGCCAGAGCCCAGCGCGCGGCGGCGGCGTTGAAGGTGTCGGCGAGGTTTCCGGCCCCGACGGTGTTGCCCGGGGCCTCACCGCCCACAAACTCGGTGACTATCTCGATGGCCGGAAGTTCGGGGGTCAGGACGGAAACAGCCAGCAGGACCAGCAGGACAGCTTTTGCTCTCATTACCTTCCTCACGAATCAGATTCGTTTGGCTATTCGAGGAAGGACATCCAGGGCAGTGCAATCGGCTGACCAGTGGCAGTCGGCACCGGATCATTGGAGAGTAGTATTTGGCTATTGCACTGATAATGCAGTGGTTTGCTTCTTCCCTTCTGTTGTGCCCCAACACCGGGTAGCCGCGAGCGCCGGACGTGTATGTAAAGTTTGCCGATATCGGTTGTGACGCCGAAGGCCGCCTCCTCCGACGCAAACCGCACCACCGGTTCACCTTAGGTCGTGCTTCGCAGATTGTAAGGTTTAACGACACCCTCCGGGCGGCCGCGTGCGGGATCCCGGCCGACGGATGGGATCGGGACGAAGCGGGGCTTGGGCAGCGGGTCCTCGGGCGACTTGATCTCCTGGACAAATTGGCATATTTTCGGGGTTCCATTTTGCCGAGGTTTAGCCATGATCGACCGGGATGCGGGCTGGGCGCTTTTGCTGGAGTACACGAAGTCGGAGAGCCTGCGCCACCACGCGCTGGCAGTTGAAACCCTGATGCGGGCCTACGCCCTCAAGTTCGGGGAGGACAGCGAGATCTGGTCGATTGTCGGGCTGCTGCACGATTTCGACTACGAGATGTACCCGCATTTTCCGGATCACCCGTCGAAAGGGGCCGAGCTCCTGCGGAGTCACGGTTACCCGGAAGAGATTGTCTATGCCATCTCGTCGCACGTCGAGGCGATGAATCTGGCACGGCACAACCTGCTGTGCCGTGCGCTATTCGCCTGCGACGAACTCGCCGGATTCCTGGTCGCGGCAGCGCTGGTGCGGCCAGGGAAATCCATTCTCGGGATGGAAGCGAAATCGGTCCGAAAGAAGTTGAAGGACAAAGCCTTTGCGCGGTCCGTCAGTCGCGACGACATCTTCCGAGGCGCAGCCGAGCTTGGGATCGAGCTCGACGAGCACATCGCGTTCTGCATCAAAGCGCTCGAGGGGAACGCGAAGGCGCTGGGGCTGGACGGCTCGGGTCCGGTCCGGCAAGGGCAGTCATCGTAAGCCGGGCCGCTCAGCGATAGAGGAGGTAGGGTTGCCTGCGGCGCTCGAATGCCTCCACATCGTCCCGCCAGCTCTGCCGGACCTCCACGGGACCGGCGCCCGCATCCATCAGGGACGGGAGGCGAGTGCCACCGCACAGGATATCGATTGGCCTCTTGTGGTACTCGTACTCGTAGGGCGGCTTGCGCCATTCGAAGGCTGCCGGGTAGAGCGCTTTTGCGGCGGAGATCACCATGACACCGGCCAGGAGCGGTTCAAAGGCGTCGCGGTCTAACACGTGCAGCTGAACCCCTCCGCACATCTCTCCGGCCCATTTCTGGAAGGTGGGCTGAAAGTATGCCGGCCGGAAATGCACGCCTGGGAGTTCCAGTCGGTTTAAGCGCTCCGCGAGCATGCGCGCGTTTATATAGGGGGCGCCTATGTATTCGAAGGGCCGGGTTGTGCCTCGCCCTTCCGACAGCAGAGTGCCTTCCACCAAGACCGTACCCGGGTAAGTGATCGCCGAATCCAGCGTCGGAATATTGGGAGACGGCTGAACCCAGGGCAAACCGGTCTGGTCGAACCAGAGATCCCGCTTCCAACCCTCCATCGGTACGACGGTCAGGTCGCACCGTATGCCGAACTCGGCGTTGAACAGAAGGGCGAGCTCGCCCACCGTCATTCCGTGCCGCATCGGGATGGGGTACATTCCCACAAAGGAGCTGAAGGCGCGGTCAAGGAGGCTTCCTTCGACGCAGCGACCGTTGATTGGGTTCGGCCTGTCCGCGACGATCATCCGCCGGCCCGCACGCGCGCACGCTTCCATGCAACCCGCCATGGTGTAGATAAAGGTATACACGCGCGTTCCCACATCCTGCAGGTCGCAGAGGAGCACGTCGATATCCTCCAGCATCCCCGGTGTGGGCTGGCGCGTGTCGCTGTACAAGCTGTGGACGGGGAGCCCGGTGTCGGGGTCGCGGTAGAACTCCGACTCGATCATGTTGTCCTGTTTCTCGCCGCGGGCTCCATGTTGAGGGCCAAAGAGCGAAACGCACCGGAAGGAACCCTCGCCCGACAACACATCGGCGGTGTGACGCAGATCGGGCAACACGGACGCTGGATGCACGACGCACCCGACGCGGGCGCCTTCGAGCAGGGACCGTCGCTCGTGCATCAACACCTCTAACCCAAGCCGTACCGTCATGATGCCCTCCGCGGCGACGCCGGCGCCATCCGTCACCAGCCGAACATGTTAAAAACACTTGACTTGCGGCAGTCGCCTATGTCATTTATTTACACTTGTTTCACAAATCTGGGCAGCGAGTCAACCGCAGTGTTCCGGATGAACCCACCTTCCCGCACGATGTGGCTCCCATATCGGGTACGTAGGAGTATGGGAGCAAAAGGAGTAGCCCGAACGTCCGCGATGTACAAGCCCGCAAGGATGATCGATGGAGCACACGTTAGTCCTCAATGCCACGTATGAACCGATCAACATAATCTCCTGGAAGCGCGCCGTCACGCTATTGTGCCAGGGCAAAGTCGAGGTTCTGGCCGAGTACGATCACGAGGTGCGCAGCATAAGCTTCAGCATCCGGATGCCGAGCGTGTTGCGCCTTCTCAAGTACGTGAAAATCCGGAGGCGTTTTCAGCACGTCAAGTTTTGCCGCGCGAATATCTACGCGCGAGATCATCATACGTGCCAGTACTGCGGCAGCAGATGCGCCACCGAGGACCTCACCTTCGACCACGTCACCCCGATTTCAAAGGGGGGCGGCAAGACCTGGGACAACATCGTCACGTGCTGCTTCGACTGCAACCACCGCAAGGGCGGCCGGACCCCCGAGGAAGCCGGCATGCGGCTAATCAGGGTGCCCAAGGAACCCGAGTGGGTCCCGAGCATGCTGCACCTGACCATCGGGTTCAGAAGCGCCCCGGAATCCTGGCGCGACTACTTCTACTGGAACGTGGAGCTCGAAGGGGATTCCTGACGCGGCGGTCATAGGGTGATTGCACCTGCGCGGTCGGAGACGGGCAGGAAGCGCACGGGGAGCGTCCCGGGGATCAGTCCCCGCGCGTGCGCGAGCCGGTAGAAGCGGTCCAATCCTTCGAGGTGTTCGCGGTCGAGGCGGTAGTCGATGTTTTCGCGCAGGTATTCCAGCAAGAATGCCTTGGGAAGCCCCAGCTTCCCGGCGTAGACGTCGGCAACCTCATCCCGTCGCTCCAGCCCCCAATCTCTGGCTTCCTGAAAGACCGAAGCCAGATCCTTGGGCAAGCTGGGGTCTCCGACACAGGCCCAGATCGCAAATACGAAGGGTTTGCCCTGCCACGCTATCCAAGCCCCCGCCAAGTCGACAATCTCGCAGCGATCAGGAGAGAGCTTCAGGGCTGCGTCCCCGATCAGGAGGGCGGCGTCGTGGTGGCGCAGCATCGCTTCCGGGTCGGGAGCATGGGGAACAAACACGGGATTCAGACCAAGACGTTCTCCCAGCAGGAGTTTCAACAGAACGACCGAGGTCCTCGAGCTGTTGTCGAGCGCGACGGACCGTATCGGCCGGTCGCGGTGGCGGATCATGACCACCGATCGCACCCTGCTCGAAGCGGCCACGGCGACGCCCGGGACCACCCTGAGATTCGGGATGCGCTGGTACTCGATCGACGGCAGGATCCCCGCGTGGACCTCACCCCGGGCAAGCTGGTCCGCGCAGTGCGCCGGGGTTGCGGGGACAACCTCGAACTCCCGCCGGCGCGGGCCGTGCAAAAAAAACCAGCCGAGGGGGGCGGAATTCAGATAGTCCACAAGCGCGACGCGGATTCTCACCAGTCGATTCCTCATCCAAATGGCTGAAATATCGAGGGCCAAAGCGAAACAAATAGCCCGAGGGATTATAGAGAGCCGGTTGCCGAATTGGAACGGTCTTTCCTTGCAGCTGCAACGACGCGGCGCTGTTTGCATCAGGACGATTTCGGAGACGAACCCGGGCAGGCGGGACGGCATGGCCGACTGCGATGATGTTCTGCTGAAGCACGCCATTGAACTGACGCTCGTGCCGGGCCTGGGGAGCCTCACCCAGGGGCGGTTGTCCCGGGCGTGCGGCGCGATCTCCGACGTCTTTTCCTGGACCGGCCGCGTCATGGAATCTCACGGGATCACTCCGGAGGCCTGCCACGCGGTGTCGTCACGGCGCTACCGGGGCATGGCCGAGGAGATTTTCGACTGGGCCCGCCACGAGGGTTGCTCGCTTCTCCTGCTTGGCACGCCTGGGTATCCGGCCCTCCTGGCGGAGATAGCGGACCCTCCGCTCATACTTTATGCCCGCGGCGAGCTGGAGACCGTCCACATGCCCTGCGTGGCGGTGGTCGGCACCCGAAAGCCGACCTGCTACGGTCTGCAGATGGCCGAGGGGATTGCGGGGGACTTGGCAGCACACGGTATCATCATCGTGAGTGGACTTGCCCGCGGGATTGACGGAGCCGCCCACAGGGGTTGTCTCCAGGCACGCGGGAAGACCGTCGCCGTGCTCGGGTGCGGCATCGATGTCGTCTATCCGCGAGAACACGGGCGGCTCGCCGCTCAGGTAGCCGAACAGGGCGTGCTCCTGTCGGAGTTTCCCCCTGGCACCTCGCCGGCGCCCCAGAATTTCCCGGTGCGCAACCGCATCATCAGCGGCGTGTCGATAGGCACCGTGATCGTCGAAGCCAGCGAGTACAGCGGGTCGCTGATCACGGCGCGGCTGGCCATGGAACAGAATCGGGACGTATTCGCGGTGCCCGGCAACATCACCTCGCCGCAGAGTTTCGGACCCAATTTTCTGATCAAGCAGGGGGCGAAGCTGGTTCAGTCGTGGCGGGACGTCGTCGAGGAGCTTCCGGCGGAGCTTCGGGCGGCGATCCTCGCGAAAGAGCAGTCCGGTCAAGACAGGCGGACGGAGGAGTTGGACCTTTTGACCGATGAGGAAACGCGAGTCCTGGACCTGCTCGAACCGGATCGTGCGATCGAGTTTGATAAACTCTTCCGCAAAAGCGGGGTCGCCATCCCGCGGTTGAGCGACCTTTTGCTCAACCTGGAGATGCGCGGCAAGGTGAGGCAGATGCCCGGCAGCCTTTATCTTAAAGTGGCTAAACCGCTTAAATGATTTGTCTTGGTTTTGTCAGAAAGCTTGGTATAGTGTGCGCCCTTCTATGGCTAAGTCACTCGTAATTGTCGAATCACCCGCGAAAGCAAAAACGATCGGGAAGTATCTCGGCCGTAACTATGAGGTAAGGGCCTCGGTCGGTCACATCAAAGACCTCCCCAAAAACAGGCTTGCCGTCGACACCGAGAACGACTTCACCCCCGAGTACACCATTATCCCCGGCAAGGAGAAGATCGTGCGCGAGCTTCGCGCCGCCGCGAAGGGGACGGAGGCCATCTATCTGGCCGCCGACCCTGACCGGGAGGGTGAGGCGATCTGCCAGCACCTGGAGGAGGAACTCCGGGGGAAAAACCGCAAGATCTACCGCGTGCTGTTTCATGAGATCACGAAGAACGCCATCCAGGAGGCATTCAAGAGGCCGGGACCGATCAACACCCACAAGGTCGATGCCCAGCTCACCCGCAGGATCCTGGACCGACTCGTCGGCTACAAGATCAGCCCCCTGCTTTGGGACAAGGTCCGCCGTGGACTTTCGGCCGGCCGGGTTCAGACCGTCGCGCTCAGAATGATCGTCGAGCGCGAACAGGAAATCCGCGCTTTCCACCCCCAGGAGTACTGGAATCTCGTGGCTCAGCTGGCCGCCGGGGCGCCGCCGGAATTTGGGGCCAAGGCGCGCGCCCTGGGGGGCGAGAAGTGGAACGTCGCGGACGGCGAGACGGCAAACGCGGTGGTCGAAGAGCTGCACGACGCCGTCTTCGTGGTCGACCGCATCCATCGGCGTGAGAAGAAGCGCTACCCGGTACCCCCCTTCATCACCAGCAAGCTCCAGCAGGATGCCGCGCGCAAGCTGAACTTCCTCGTTCGCCGGACCATGATGCTCGCGCAACGCCTCTACGAAGGGATCGACATAGGCAGTGAAGGTTCGGTGGGGCTTATCACCTATATGCGCACCGACTCGACCCGGGTCTCGGAGACAGCCCTCCAGGAAGTGCGCGAGCTGATCCGCCGCCAGTACGGGGACCAGTATCTCCCGCATCATCCGATCTACTACAAGTCCAAGAAGACGGCCCAGGAGGCGCACGAGGCCATACGACCGACGTCCGTCGAGCGTACACCCGACAGCGTCAAGGAGTTCCTTGAACCCGACCTGCTGCGGCTCTACACCCTGATCTACAACAGGTTCGTCGCCTCGCAGATGAACCCGGCAGTCTTCGACCAGACCGACGTCCACATCAAGGCCGGTCGCGTCGAGTTCAAGGCCACCGGGTCGGTGGTCAAGTTCAACGGTTTCCTCAGCGTCTACGAGGAGGCCCGGGCCGAGGACGCGCCCGCAACCGACCAGGTGGAGCAGGAAGCCGTCCTGCCGGCGCTCGCCGAGCGGGAGATCCTCCAGCTGCGCTCCCTGTCCCCCAGCCAGCACTTCACCCAGCCGCCGCCGCGCTACAACGAAGCCAGCCTGGTCAAGGCGCTCGAGGCCAGGGGCATCGGCCGCCCGAGCACCTACGCAAGCATCCTGAGCACTATCCAGGATCGCGAATACGCGGTGAAACAGGAGGGGAAGTTCCGGCCGACAGAAACCGGCGAGGTGGTGGTCGAGTTGCTCGTCGAAAGCTTCCGGGAACTGTTCGACTACGAGTACACCGCCCGAATGGAGGACCACCTCGACCGGATCGAGTCCGGACGCGAGAAGTGGACCCAGTCGATGAAGTCGTTCTACGAGCTCCTGTCGAGCCGGCTGAAAGTCGCGGAAAAGGAGATGCGCGACGTCAAGGGCGAGGAAATCCCCACCGAGGAAATCTGCGATAAGTGTGGCAGCAAAATGGTGATCAAGTGGGGGCGCTTCGGCCGGTTCATGGCCTGCTCGGGCTATCCGAACTGCAAAAACACACGCGAGATCCCGAAGGTCTGCAGCCTCAACGGGGACGACACGGACGCAGACGCCCCCGAGGACACCCAGTGTGAAAAATGCGGCCGTCCCATGGTGCTCAAGCGGGGCCGCTTCGGTGAGTTCATGGCATGTTCGGGATACCCGGAATGCCGCAACACCAAAAAAATCGTAAAATCGATGAACTCGGTGACGGTCAAGAAAGACGTGCCCCTGGACGAGACATGCCCGGTGTGCGGCAAGAATCTCGCGATCAAACACGGCCGCTTCGGAGAATACACGGCTTGCAGCGACTACCCCGACTGCAAGTATATCAAGCTGAAAAGGACCGGAGTCCCCTGCCCGAAATGCGGCGGCGACATCGTCGAACGGAAATCAAAACGGGGGAAAACCTTCTATGGCTGCGCCCGGTATCCGGAGTGCGACTTCGTGCTTTGGAGCAAACCCCTGGCTATACCCTGCCCCGACTGCAAGGCGCCCTTTACCCTGATCAAAACCACCAAGCGAACCGGTACCATCCGCTTCTGCCAGACCTGCAAATTCAAGGAAGCGCTGTCGGAAATCGCCTGATCCCATCCACGACAGGCTCGGGAGCGCGATTGCCGGGCAAAGCGACTACTCCCGCAGACGCTGCTCGAGCATCGGGAGAAACGTCAGGACGAGTCTTCCCGTCTTGTCCAGGCTGTCCACGCTCACCTTGTCCAGCGTGTCCTGCTCCGTGTGGTGAAAGGAATTGCCCGGGCCATAATTGAGGTCGATGATGTCGACGCTGGGGATGCCGACGTCGAGAAAGGGCAGATGGTCGTCCTCGACGGCACCCTGATACCGCGAGAGTATGCCGCCCAGGCCCGCTTTCCCGGCAGCCTCCCAAACCAGCTCCATGAGCCACCGGGTGGAATTGGTTTCCCTCATGATGTCGAGATCGCGGTCGCCTATCATGTCGAGCAGGACCAGGGCCTTGATTCTGCCGGCGGTTCCCTCCCGTTTCCACCGCTGCGCGAGGTGTCGGCTGCCATAAGTGCTGTCGAAGGTACTCCATTCGACGAAGGCTTCTTCGCCGTCGAGAAACACGAACCAGTAGTCGACCCCGCCGTCGTGCCCGAAGAGTACGCGCGCCAGTTCCAGCAGGAGCCCCGTGCTGCTGCCCCCGTCGTTGGCTGCCACGAAGTTCTTACCTTCCATGAGCTTGCCGTCGTAATGGCTTGCCAGAGCCACCACTTTTCTGCTGCCGCCGTCCTTTCCTTTCCGGGCAATCAGGTTGACCATGTGTTTTTTGCCGTAGGGGGTGTCGGTGTCGAAGGCATCCTGCTCGACCTGGTATCCGTACGACTGCAGCTCCCGTATGAGGTAGCGGCGGCACTGCTCCAGAGCGTCGGAACCCGGTGGCCGGGGACCGAAGGCGACCTGCGCCCTGACGTGCCGCATCGCCTTTTCGGCGCTGAAGTCCGCCATTTCGGCGCGCGGAGCCCCGGCGCAGGCTGCACTCAGGAAAAAGACCAGGATCAGCAACACGGTGCCGGTACGCATGTAACCCCCGTTCGGTCGATACGATGGAGCGGAGTATAGTACGAAAACGCCTGGCGCACCTACCGCGTATCCCGTTGGGCCAAGTGGTTTGCGAGCGTCCGGCCGCTGTGGTAGTATCACGGTTTTCTGACCTCATTCGCGCTTCGCACCGGGAAAGGAGTCCTTTTTATGAGGGTCTATGAGAGTGACGCCATACGCAACCTCGGCGTCGTAGGACATGGCGCATCGGGAAAAACCTCTCTGACTTCGGCAATGCTATACACCTCCGGGGCCATCAACAGGCTCGCCAGGGTAGAAGACGGCAACACCGTCACGGACTGGGACGACGAGGAGATCGAGCGCAAGGTGAGCATCAGCGCTGCCCTCGCCTACTGCGAGTGGAACCGGACGAAGATCAATATCCTCGACACCCCTGGGTACAGGCCGTTTCTTGCCGAGACGGAGCTGGCGCTCCGGGCCACGGACGCGGCGCTGGTTGTCGTCGACGCCGTCGCCGGCGTCGAGGTCCAAACCGAGAAGGCGTGGGAATTCGCCGACCAGTTCAACCTGCCCCGCCTCGTCGTGGTCAACAAGATGGACCGCGACAACGCGAGTTTCGATCGGGCCGTCGGCTCCCTGGAGGAAGCCTTTGGCCGCTCGGTGATCCCGGTTCAGATCCCCATCGGAGCGGAGCGCGAGCTTTCGGGTCTGGTCAACATGCTGACGAACAAGGCCTACCGCTACGAGCGCGACGGGTCGGGCAAGTTTCAGGAAATCGAGATCCCCGCCGATCTCCGGGAGGAGGTGGCCGGCCGCCGCGAGAAACTGATCGAGATGGTTGCCGAGGCGAGCGACGAACTGATGGAGAAGTTTTTCGCCGAAGGAACCCTCACGACCGAAGACCTGGTCGAGGGTCTCAAGACGAGCATTTTCCGGCGCAGCATAGTGCCCGTGCTGTGCGCGAGCGCGTCGCTGAACGTGGGCGTGGCCCAACTGCTCGATACGATCGTCGATCTTTTACCCTCGCCGGCGCGCGTCGGCAAGGTGCAAGGGATAGACCCGAAGACCAAGGAGACCGTCGAGCGCAAGATCAGCAACGACCAGCCTTATGCCGCTTACGTATTCAAGACGGTCGCCGACCCGTTTGCCGGCCGCATCAGCCTCATCCGGCTCTACTCGGGCGTGATGAGGTCCGACACCGTCTACCAGAACATCACCAAGGGCAAGACCGAGAAGTTCGGCCCCGTGCAGGTCGCCCAGGGCAAGTCGATGACTCCGGTGGGAGAGGTGCACGCCGGTGATTTCTTCGCCCTGACCAAATTGCGCGAGACCACGACGGGCGACACGTTCAGCGACAGCGCGCACCCCATCCAGTTCACCGGCGTGCAGGTGCCGGAGCCTTCGATCACCTTCGCGATCGAGCCCAAGAGCCGCGGCGACGAGGACAAGATCAGCAACGCCCTGGCCCGCATCGCCGAGGAAGACGCCGCCATCAAGTACACCCGCGACGCCCAGACCAAGCAGCTCCTGCTCTCCGGCTCCGGGCAGCTGCACGTCGAGGTCACGGTGGCGAAGCTGCGTAGGCGGTACGGCGTCGAGGTCGTCCTGAAAACACCCAAGGTCCCGTACCGCGAGACTATCAAGGGGCGCGCCGACGTGCAGGGGCGCTACAAAAAGCAGACGGGCGGCCACGGCCAGTTCGGCGACTGCAAGATCAAGATGGAACCTCTGCCGCGCGGAGCGCAGTTCGAATTCGTCGACGAGATATTCGGCGGATCCATCCCGCGCAACTTCATCCCGGCGGTGGAGAAAGGGATCGTGGACGCCGCGGCCAAGGGGTTCCTCGCGGGCTATCCCGTGGTCGATTTCAGGGTGATCCTCTACGACGGAAGCTACCACCCGGTGGACTCGTCCGAGCTCGCCTTCAAGGTGGCCGGCAGCATGGCTTTCAAGAAAGGCATGGAGGACGCCCGCCCGGTCCTGCTCGAGCCCATAATGAACGTCGAGATCTTCGCACCGCAGGAGTATGCGGGGGCGCTGACGGGCGACCTGACCAGCCGCAGGGGCCGGCTGCAGGGAATGGACATGAAACGCGACACCCAGATCATCAAGGCGCAGGTCCCCATGTCGGAAATGGTCAGTTACGCCCCGGTCCTCACGTCGGTGACCGGCGGGCGAGGCACCTATCACATGGAGTTCTCGCACTACGACGAGGTCCCGGCCCACGTCGCCCAGAAGATCATCGAAGAGGCCAGCAAGGATCGGAAGCAAGAGGAAGAATAGCGCCGCCATGCATCCCAAGATTCTGGACGTCGGACCCATCACGATCCACACGTACGGCCTGCTGCTTGCCGTCGCGTTTATCGCTGGCATCTGGCTGACGAGTCGCAATGCCCGCCGGCAGGGGGTCGATCCCGATGCGATCTGGAACCTGGGGCTGATCGTCATCTTTTCCGCCCTGGTCGGCGCCAAGCTCCTCCTGTTCCTGTCCGACTACACTTACTATTCCCAGAATCCGCGGGAGATCTTCGCACTCTCGACGCTGCGTTCGAGCGGTGTGTATTACGGCGGGTTGCTGCTCGCCCTGGCGGCGTCGGCCTGGTATCTGCGGGCCAGGCATCTGCCACCCTGGACGGTAGCCGACCTGGCGGCACCCGGGATTGCGCTCGGCCAGGCCATCGGCCGGCTGGGATGCCTGTCGGCAGGCTGCTGCTTCGGCAAACCGACGCAGCTCCCCTGGGGCATCACCTTCACTGACCGCTACTCCTACGACAACGTCGGGGTACCTCTGAACACGCCGCTGCACCCGACTCAGTTGTACGAGGCTGCGGGGAGCCTGGCCCTGTCCCTCTTCCTGCTGTGGAGGCTCTCGCGCAAACACGTCACCGGGCAGATCATCCTCGAGTATCTCGTTCTGTATGCGCTGCTGAGGTTCGTGGTCGAGTTTTTCCGCGACGACGAGAGGGGATTCGTGCTTCGCGGCCTCCTGTCAACCTCGCAGCTGATCGCCGTATTGACGGTGCTCGTCTCCGCGGGCGTTCTTTACTACCTGCGGAACCGGCGTCAGGAGGTTGCGGAGATTTGAACGGCACAAGCGCTCGCTGGACCGTTCCGCCGTCCGCTCCCAAGATGCGCCTGGACCAGTACCTCACCCTCGAATTGCCCGGCCAGAGCCGATCGCACATCCAGGGCTGGATCCGTGCCGGCCAGGTCCGCGTCAACGCAATGCGCGAGAAATCCGGGTATCTCGTCCGTCCCGGCGACACGATCACGCTGGAAGCGGCGGCTGCGCCTGGCCCGGAGGCGCCCATGCCCGAAGACCTGCCCCTCGTGGTGCTCTACCAGGACGATTTTATCGCCGTGGTCGACAAACCCGCCGGAATGGCTTGCCACGCGGGCGCCGGCGTGCGCTCCGGGACCCTGGTCAACGCCCTGCTCCACCGCCTCGGGCCTGTCGAGACCGGCGACCCCGCGCGGCCGGGGATCGTGCACCGGATCGACAAGCCGACAAGCGGCCTTCTCGTGGTCGCGCGCGACCCCGCGAGCCACCGGGGGCTCGCTCGGCAGTTCAAGGAACGCCAAGTCCGCAAGGAATACCTCGCGCTCGTTCACGGCACGCCGTCCCCGGCATCCGGGACGGTAGACAAGGCCTTGGGCCGGGACCCGACGGACCGGAAAAAGATCTCCACCCGTGCACGGCGCACCCGGAGCGCAACCACACACTACCAGGTCCTCGAAACCTATGGCCCCTTGTCACTGGTGAGCCTACGGATCGAGACGGGCAGAACGCACCAGATCCGCGTTCACATGGCGAGCCTGGGGCATCCTGTCTTGGGCGATCTCCTCTACGGACGAGGCCGCGACCGGAACCTGCCGGCACTACTCCGTGGCCTCGTCGATCTGCCCGGCAGGATTTTTCTGCACGCGCACCGCCTGGCATTTCACCACCCGCGCACGGGCGAACCCCTCAGCTTCGTCGCCCCTCTCCCGCCCGAACTGGAGGAAGTGTTGCGCCGGCTGCGCCCGTGAGTACGGGGCACGCCTTGACTGGGTTTCGCGCGGACACCTATAATTTCGCTGTTAACGCGCAACCGGAGACACAGGAAACAAAATGCGATTACCGAGCGTGAGATTGTCCCTGACGGCGGTCCTGATGCTGCTGGCCGTTCTGCACCCCTCCCTTTCCGGGCAGAACCCTCCGAACAAACCGGCAGAATCCAGGCAACTGCCTCCGCGCATCGACGACCAGACCTACCGGGTCAGCGTCGACCTGATCAACGTCTTCTGCTCGGTCTGGGATAAGAACACGAACTCGTTCGTCACCAATCTCACCCGGGAAGACTTCACCGTTCTGGAGGACGAACAGAAGCAGGAAATCAGGAACTTCAGCCGGGAAACCAACCTCCCCCTGACCCTGGCCCTGCTGATCGACACCAGCCAGAGCGTGTCCCCCAAACTGAAGTTCGAGCAGGACGCCGCGACGAACTTCTTTCACAGTGTGCTGCGCGACAAGGACCGGGCCATGCTGGTGGAATTCGATTCGGGCGTCACCCTGGTGCAGGACTTCACGAGCGACCCGAACAAAATGGCCGCGCAGATCAAGACCCTACGCGCCGCCGGCGGCACCGCACTCTACGACGCCATCTACCTTTCCTGTGACGAGAAGTTGATCCGGGAGATCGGCCGTAAGGCCCTGGTCATCCTCTCCGACGGCGAGGACCAGTCCAGCAAGATGACATTCGAGCAGGCGATGGAGATGGCGCTCAAAGCGGAGGCCACTATCTTCGCGATCAGCGTAAACCGGGGCGGATTTTTCGGCGTCGGCCCCACCAAGAACGGGGACCGCATCATGAGGCAGTTCGCCGAAGAAACCGGCGGACGTGCTTTCTTTCCTTTTAAGGTCGAAGAGCTCGAGGACGCCTTCCGGCAGATCAACCAGGAACTGCGCAGTCAGTACAATATCGGCTATCTATCCGGCAACACGCAGCGCGACGGCAGCTACCGGAAGATCGAGATCAAAGTCCCCGAAAAAGGACTGCGGTTGAACTACAGGAAGGGATACTACGCACCCACCGCCTGACGCCATTCGAGCGGTGGTTACGCCTCTCAGCGACGCCGGGCTTCGAGAAGGGTGCGAACGTTCCCCTCGACGTCCGGCCCGCCGAACTCGCCGTTGAGCACCGTCTCTATCAGCTTCTCGGGCCGCCCGTCGAAGAGCCTTGTGACCAGGTCGTGGATGTAGTTGCGAACCGCTTGTTCGCGCGTGAGCAATGGCTTGTACAGGTAGGCCCGTCCCGCACGCACGTGCGACAGCGCCCCCTTTTCCTCAAGGATCCCCATCAGGGTCAGGATGGTTGTGTATGCCGTGGGCTTGCGCCGCGACATGATCTCGCAGACGTCCTTCACGGTTGCCGAGCCGCGTTCCCACACCACTTTCATGATGTGCAGTTCCTGGCGTGTCAGTATTATTGAGTCTAGGTCCCTCTTCATTACTTCCGCCTCCGACGGGAAAAAGCTTTCTCCGCAGACGTACCGTACCGTCGTATTGCTTCCGAACACTTAAAAATGGCGTTCATGTTACCAGAAGTACATACGAGGGAATCCGGAAATCGACCGATTATTTAGATTTTACGCCCTTCCATGGTTCCACGGCTTAATTTCGTGTTTTTTGCAGGAAGCGAGCACGGTCTTGTTCTTGCTGCTGGCTGACAGCGGACGGTTATGGCTCAGCGCGGCCGATACCGCACCCGGGCCGCGCGGTATTCGACGGTCACGGTTTTGTCCCTTCCGTGACGCCGGTCAGCAACGCCCGGATCGGCAACGCAGCCCTCCTGCTCGCCGAATCCGCGGTAAGCAGGGTGATCTGTTCGGCCGACGCCGCGCCCAGCTTCAACTCCGCTGCCCGCCTGATCTGGTCGTGTTCGAAGATGTCCGTGCGTCGGATCGCGGCGCCGGCGCCGTGGATGCGCAAGATCGAGACGGCCACAGCGTCAATGGCCACCCGGTCGGTGGAAACGGCCAGCATCCCCGGTGCCGCCAGGTCGCCGCGCTCCGGCCCGCCGCTGATGAACACCTGCGCCGCATCCAGAAAGATCAACGAGGGTGAATACACCAGGTTGGCCTCGGCGATCATCAGCCGCTGGTCCGCCGACGCGTGCAGTTCCTGCATGTAGTTGTAGGGCTGGGCGTCGTGGCTGTACTTGGCCAGCAGCCCAATCGAATTCTTCAGGCTCGCGCTGAAGACCCCCCCGAACCGATGCGTCTTGGCACCGCAGATCTGGATGACCGGGGCGTCGTCGTCCAGGAAGCGCGGCAGCTCGACGCCCCTCTTCCAGTGTGAATCCGGAACTTCGGCCTTGCGCCACTCGGCCGGGGCCAGTTGATCGAGCGGGAGCAACGCGACATCGAGCCGGCGGGCAAGCTCCGGGATGCCCAGGGCCTTCCACACCTCCGCCGCCAGCCCCATCCCGCTGCGCTCCACCACCGTGACCCGGCCGCAGTTGCATCGGCGCAGCGCCTCAACCACCCGCGCGAGCGTCTCGGGGTGCGTCGTGGCCGGGAATGGGTCCGGGCTGTTGAAACTGGCTTTGATGAAGACGTCTCTCCCGCGGAAATCCGGCGCCCCCAGAAGGTCGAGGGCGGCCGCGACCGCCTTGCCGCGGTCCGCGGCGCCGACGAGGGCCACCGTCGACGGGCGGGGTGTCGCGGTTTCCTGCCTCGACCGCGCCGGCATCCCACCGGCGATGGCCAGCGCGCCGAATTCACGACGGGTGACCCGGCCGACGCCCCGCGCAAATCCGCTGGAAGAGTGCATGCTTCCCATGTTACTCAAAGGACGGAGGCGATATGCAAGAGAAAGTGATCATCTTCGGCAAGGACACCTGACCGTACACTCAGGCGGCCCGTGAGGACTTCGCCGCCAGGAATGTCCCGGTCGAATACCACAACGTGCTCGGCAGCCGGCGTGAAATGGACATGATGCTGAAATACTCCGGCGGGGCGCGAGAGGTCCCACTCATCGTCGACGGGGGACGGGTAACCGCAGGCTACGACGGCGGCTCCTGACACGTATGACCCTCCCGCAGTCTGCGGGATCAGACGGGGATGCGGCCTGGACTTTGCCCTCATCCCGGCGCGAGAACGGGGGAAAATCGAAAACCCGCCACCGAGGGACATAGATTCAAACAAGCTTTGCGCGGGTCTGCGATGACACGAGCTCGGCACGCTCGGACCCGGTTTGGCTTCCACCGTGGGGCTGCCCCGCGGCGGGCAACCTCGGCGCCACCGATTTCGAGACTACCGGGTGGATAGCGCGACGTCTGCACCCCGGCGCACTTGACCCCCGGGCCCTTTCCCCCTACAGTTGCGATGGTGTTTGCGTGTGGAGCGGGTGTGAACAGGGTAATTCTGCTGCATTATCACGAGATAAACCTCAAGGGCGGCAACCGCGGCTGGTTCGAGATGAAGCTGCAGCGGCACGTCGAGCGTCTGCTTGCCGACTTGCCCCAGGGGGGCGTGCGCAAGTACGGCGGCCGCATGATGGTGCCGCTGATGGCACACTCCCCCGTCGAGGAGCTGCGCGCCAGGCTGAGCCGGGTGTTCGGCGTGGCGAACATCGCGGTGGCGTGGGAGGTGCCGGCCGTCCTGAGCGAGATCAAAGACGCGCTGAAGCAGCTGATCGAGGGGAAGGATTTTGCCACGTTCAAAATAGACGCCCGGCGCGCCACCAAGGACTTCCCGCTGAATTCGCAAAAGCTCAACGAGGAGCTCGGAGGGTTCGTCCAGGAGATGACCGGCGCCGCCGTGCGGCTGCAGGATCCCGATCTCACCTGCTGGGTGGAGATCGTACAGGAGCACGCCTTTATCTATTTCGAGAAGGTGCAGGCCGGTGGCGGATTGCCCTCGGGAACGGGGGGGAAGGTGCTTTGCCTCCTGTCGGGAGGGATCGACTCTCCCGTGGCCGCGTACCGGCTGATGCGCCGGGGGTGCCAGGTCGTCTTCGTCCACTTTCACAGCTTCCCGCACACCACGGTCGAGTCGCAGGACAAGGTGCGCCTCATCGCGGCAGTCCTGGCGCGTTACCAACTGGACGCGCGGCTGCACCTCGTGCCTTTCGCCGAGGTGCAGCGCGAGATCGTGGCCTACGCGCCGCCGGCGCTGCGGGTGCTGCTGTACCGCCGTTTCATGCTGAGGATAGCGGAGGCGATCGCCTCGGCCGAAAAAGCTGCCGCCCTGGTGACCGGCGACAACCTGGGGCAGGTCGCCAGCCAGACCCTCGAGAACCTGCGCGCCGTCTCCTCGGTGGCGTCGCTCCCGATCTTCCGGCCGCTGATCGGCGACGACAAGGAAGACATCATGAACTCGGCCCGCGCCATCGGCACCTACGACATCAGCATCCTGCCGGACCAGGACTGCTGCACGATGTTCGTGCCGCGCCACCCGGAGACGATGGGCACGATCGAGCAGATGCAGCAGGCCGAGGCCTCGCTGGATCTTCCGCGTCTGATCGAGTCCGCCCTTCGCGACACCACCCGCGAGACCCTGTCCCCGGATTACCGGCGAGGGCCGGCGCCGGGCCGCGGCGCGCCGCGTGGCGCCGAGCCGGCCGGGCTTTCTCAATTTCCGGCACGACCTTGATGCTTGCCGGTGTTCGGGCGGTCTTCCACCTCGAGGGGGAGGTCGTCCTTCAAGCACAGCCCGGTTGAGGCGTTTCCCCCCCGGGCCCGTGCGCGGGGCGCGCATGCACATTCTGGGACTGCTGCTCCATCTGATCTCGGCGCCGCTCGGCCCGGCCCACCCCGACGGGCCGCCGACCACCCTCTGGTCCGGCACCCTCGCCGGCAACGAAGCAGTAGCCGAGTTCCGCGTCCACTTGAGCGCGCGCGTGCCGGGCGCCTCGTGGAAGGAGGCCCGGCGCGCGTGCGGCGTACTCACCGTGTCGGTCGACGGACGCTACGACCAGCATGTCTTCCTGGCCGGAAACGGCCAGTGGACCGACCTACGAGTTCGTCGTGGGGCCGGTCGCCCCCGGCACGCACACGATCCGCCTGGACTGGATGCGCGACTGGACACCCGACCTGACGCAGGAGCCGGAACTGCGGGACATCCGGCTGGAGCCGCTGCGCCAGGCCGACCCGGCGCTGGAACCCGTGCTGCGCGCACCCAGCCTCTGGCTTCGGGCCGACACCATCGGCCGCTTCAGCGACGTGCCGCTGGCGCTGTACTGGGAACGCCTGAAGACCCCGCGCGGCGAGCGGCTCGTCTACACCGTCATCATGACCAACGAGGACGGGGGGACCAACACCGAGAGGCTGATGGCCCGGTGGGGTCGCACCACCGACATCGAGTGGTGCTACGCCCACGAAGGCTCGGGCGCCGACCGCGAAGACACCTACCAGGGACGCGACCACGAGACCATCCCGTTCCACGGCCGCTACGACGGGTGGCACCCGAACCTCTACGACGTGACGGTGAACAACGTCTTTTCCGACACCCCCGCCGGGGCCGCCCAGACGGTGCGGGTCCGTCCTTTCCCGGTGTTTGCAGACCTCGCCCGCAGCACCAGGGAATCGGTCATGGAACGATTCCCGTGGCTCTATGGGGTGATGGCCGACGAGATGGAGCGCGAGGGGAAGCTCGAGTCCCCGGCGGATCCCGCGACGGCGGCCGTCTCCGACCTGCGCAACTACGCCTACGTGGAAGTCTGTGCCGAACAGCGCGGGACGGAGCTGCGGTTCGAGGTACAGCTCGACGGCGGCGGGCGCTGGTTCAGCTCCGACCACCTCGACCCGAAGGCGCGCATCGAGCGGAGCGGCTGCTTCCGCTCGTCCGTCGAGCTGCCCCCGGGCACCCTGCCCCGGCAGATCAGCGCCTTACGGATAGAATGTCTTCCCGAACCAGCGCGCGGCGGGAAGCCCCCGGTCTCCCGCCCCGGCGCGCGGCTGCTCGGCGTCGGGCGCCTGTTCATGCTCGACAGCGCCTACCAGCCGGGAGCGAGCGTGCTCCAACGGAGCCGTCCGGCTTCCCTCAAGCCGGGCCAGTCTCTCACGGTTCGGCCGCGACAGAGCTGAACATCCGCTGGCCGGGCGACGCCGCCCGACCGGCGCACCGTTTCGCTCCCCGCCGTCCTGCAAATTCACCCTTGACAGCCGACGCTGCCGATCGTATAAATGTTTCGCAATTTAGAAACTTTTATCAACAGGAAGGATTCATGGCCGCAAACCCGATCACCGACAAGGCGTCGCTGCGCAGAGTCTTCGAACTGCAGTGCCAGATCTGCAAGGCGATGGCGCACCCGCTCCGCCTCGAGATCGTCGAACGGCTCCATCGGCGGGAGATGGCCGCGGCGGAGTTGATCGACACCCTGGACACGTCCAAGGCGAACCTCTCGAAGCACATGAACCTGCTGATCAACGCCGGCATCGTCCAGCAGAGGCGCAACGGCAGGCAGGTCTCTTACAGCCTGGCCTATCCGGAAATCCACGAAGCGTGCACGATCATGCGCTCGATCCTGTTCCGCCGGCTGAAGACCGGCGGCAAACTGGCGCTGGCCCTGAAGCCGGCGAGCCGTATAGCGATCGTCCCAACCGTCTCCTAGGCGTGACACCATGACATCGAAGCTAGCCACAGTTCTCAGCATGACCGCAGTGATCTTCGCGGCCTCCGCCGTTCCGGCCGTCTTCGGGCAGCAGCTCACGCTGCAGGCCGCCGCCGCCCGGGCCCTGGAACGCAATCCAGAGCTGGCCGTCGACGCGCCCGGGCGCGAGGCCGCCAGGTTCGATCTGGCCGCCAGCCGGGCCGGCTTCCTTCCCAGGGTCGACTTCGAGCAGTCTTACACGGGCGGCAACAACCCCGTGTACGTCTTCGGGACGCTCCTGACGCAACGCCGGTTCGGCGCCGCCAATTTCGCGCTCCCTTCCCTGAATAGCCCCGACCCGGTCGACAACCTGCAGAGCCGTTTCACGGTCCAGCAGACCGTCTGGGATTTCGGCCGGACGCGGCAGAAGGTGGACGCAGCCAGCCTGGGGTTGAGCCTGACTGACCGCGATCATGAAGAGCACGTCCGGCAGGTCCTGCTCTCGGTCCTCGCCGCCTATTTCGGCGTGTCGCAGGCACGCGAGGTGTGGGACGCGGCACGCGCCGCCCTGGATTCCGCGCAGGCGATCAGCGCGCAGGCGAAGCAGCGGGTTTCCGCCGGCCTCGCCGTGGAGGCCGACGTGCTGCGGAGCGAAGCGCACCTGGCGTCCGTGCGCCAGCAGGAAATTCAGTCCCGGGGGGAGTTGGACGTTGCGCGGGCCACCCTGAACCGTCTCATGGGGGAGCCCCTGGCTGCCGCAACCGGCGACACCGCGGCCCTTGCGCCCGCGCTCTTCCCGGTACCCACCGAGGAAGAGCTGATCGCCGCGCAGCGGCAGAGGAGGCCCGACTACCAGCGCCTGCTACTCGAGCTTCGGCAGGCCGAACTCGAGGCCGGCGCCAGGAAGGCGGAATTCTACCCCGTCGTCGGCGCGTTCGCTGGTTGGGAGGCCGACAACCCGTCGCTGCGGAGCGCCGGGGGGACGAACTGGTCGGCAGGGGTCAGCCTGCGCTGGAACCTGTTCGCCGGGGGGAGCGACGCAGCGAGGCTGCAGGCGGCACGCCAGCGCCTGGAACAGAAACGGCGCCAGATCGCGGCAGTGGAATCCGCCATGGCGCTCGAGATCCACCGGGCCGCGGTCCAATTGAGGTCCGCCGAGCAGCAGGTCGAGGTGACCCGCGCGGCGGAGGCGCAGGCCCAGGAAAGCGTGCTCATCCTCAAGAACCGTTACGACGCCGGCCTGGCCACCCTGACGGACCTACTTTCCGCCGAGGGCGCGCGCGCCGGCGCGCGCGCCGCGTTCGCCGAATCGATCTACCGCCACCGGCTCACGTTCGCCCAGCTCGAGTATGCGGCGGGCATCCTCAGTCCAACATCCAAAGCCATGCAACCCTGAAGGTAGACTCATGCGCATACCATTTTCGACAGGCATAATCGCCCTCACCGGGGCCTTGCTCGCCTCCGGTTGCCACGAGGCGACGAAACCGACCGGCCCGTCCAGGCCGGTCGCGGTGAGCGTCCTGCCCGCGCGGTACGAGACCGTGTCCTCGTCGGTCGAGGCTCCCGGCTCGGTACAGGCTCGGAACCGCATCGTGCTGGCCTCCCAGGTAAACGGCTACGTCCGCGCCCTCCAGGTGCGCGCGGGTGACCTTGTCCGCGAGGGGCAGGTGCTGGCGTCGCTCGACTCGCGCGACGCCCAAAGCCAGAAGGAGTTCAGCGAAGCCTCGATCCAGGAAGCCCGAGCCGCCCTCGACGAGGCGCGCAAGTCGGCCCAGGCCGCCCAAAGCGCGCTGAAGGCGGCACACGCCGGAAACGAACTCGCGTCCAGCACCTACGCGCCGGTTCCAGAAGCTCTTCGAGGCCCGCTCGGTGTCTCCGCAGGAGCTGGACGAGGTGCGCTCCCGCCGCGACTCCGCCGCCGCCGACCTCGCCGCCCGCGACACGATGGCCGCCGCGGCCGAAGACCGGGTGCGACAGATCGAGGCCCGGATCTCCCAGGCCGGCGCCCAGTCGCGTCGCGCGGACGTGGCGCTCAGCTGGACGGTCGTCAAGGCGCCGGCGGCAGGACGGGTCGTCGAACGGCCCGTGGACCCGGGCGCCGTCATCTTCCCGGGGACTCCGCTGTTTGTCCTCGAGTCCGCCACGAAACCGCAGGCGGTCGGCGATCTGCCCACGGTCGAGTCCCGCCACCTCACCCTGGGAATGAACGTCACCGTGCAGGCCGGCCAGGAGAAGTTTTGCCGGGAAAGGTGGTGGAGGTGATACCGGTGACGGCGCCGGGAGCCCACACGATCCGTTTCAAGGTGGATTTGCCCGCGGGCTTTGCCGGCATCTCCGGGAATTTCGTCCGGATCCTCATCCCTTCGGGCACCCGCAACGCCCTGCTGGTGCCGCGCTCCTCGGTGCGGGAAGTAGGACAACTGACCGGCTTGTTCGTGGTCGACGGGGCCTCGAAGGCGCGCTTCCGCCTGATCAGGACCGCCGCATACGACAACGAACGGGTGGAGGTGCTCTCCGGCGTCGAACCGGGCGACAGGGTTGTCGACAGCCCCGGAATCGAGGTGGTTGACGGAGCCTCGCTGGAGGTCAGGTCATGAGCAAGCCCGGAATGGCCGGCAAGGTGGCCCACGCCTTCCTCAATTCGAAGTTGACCCCGCTGATCCTGATCGCCTCTATCGCACTGGGCGCGGCCGCCGTCGTCCTGCTCCCCAGGGAGGAGGAACCGCAGATCGTCGTCCCGATGATCGACATCTTCGTCTCGTACCCGGGGGCTTCCCCGAAGGAAGTCGAGACCCGCATCGTCCGTCCCATGGAACAGCTCCTGTGGGAGATCCCGGGAGTCGAGTACATCTACAGTACGGCGAGCCCCGGTTCGAGCATGACGATCGTCCGGTTCTTCGTCGGGGAGGATGAGGAGAAGAGCATCGTCCGGCTCAACCAGAAGATGTTCGCGAACTTCGACCTGATCCCGCCCGGGGCGTCGCAGCCGCTGATCAAGCCGCGCTCGATCGACGATGTCCCGTTCCTGGCCTTGACCCTGTGGAGCAAGGAGCTGGACGGCTACCAGATCAGACGCGCGGCCGCCGAGTTGCGCAACGAGGTCCAGAAAATCCCCGACATCGCCGCCACCGAGATCATCGGCGGCCAGCGCAGGCAGCTCCGGGTGGAACTGGACGCAACACAACTCGCGGCCTACGGGATCGGCGCCGGCCAGTTGCGTGGGGCACTGCAGGCGGAAAACCGCGAGACCGACGCCGGCGAGATCACCCGGGGCAACGAGGTTTTCTCGGTTCGCCTGAACGGTTTTCTCCGGAGCGCCGAGGACCTCCAGAACCTCGTCGTCGGGATGCGAGACGGCGCGCCCGTCTACCTGCGCAACGTGGCGCGCGTGCTGGATGGACCGGAGGAACCGAAAGACTACGTCTTCTTCGCCCCGGGGCCGGCTGCCAGCTCCAAGGGCATAGACATGCAGCCGGGGTCCGGCGCGGAGGGGACTGCCCCTCGTCTCCCTGGATCCCGCCACGGGAGGGTCGGGCACGCCTGGTGCCGGGCTGTTCCCGGGCGTGACGCTTTCGGTGGCCAAGCGCAAGGGCAAGAACGCCGTTGACCTCGCCCGCCAGGTGGAGCAGCGCGCGGAGGAGTTCCGGGCCCGCTATTTCCCGGCATCCCTCCAGATGACCGTGACCCGGAACTACGGCGAAACCGCGGCGGAGAAATCGAACGAGCTGCTGCTCCACATGATGATCGCCGTCCTTTCGGTCACGCTGCTGATCTGGCTCATCCTCGGATTCCGCGAGGCGGGGGTCGTGGCGGTAGCCATCCCGGTGACGCTTGCCCTGACCCTCATCGTCTTCCTGCTGTACGGGTATACGTTGAACCGGATCACGCTCTTCGCCCTGATCTTTTCCATCGGTATCCTGGTCGACGACGCGATCGTCGTGGTCGAGAACATCGTGCGGCACAAGAGGCTCCCCGAAAACCGCGGCCGCAGTTTCGTCGACGTGGCCGTCGAGGCGGTCGACGAGGTGGGCAATCCGACGATTCTCGCCACCCTGACCGTCATCGCGGCGATCCTGCCGATGGCCGCCGTGCGCGGCCTGATGGGTCCGTACATGCGCCCGATCCCGATCGGCGCCTCGGCCGCCATGATCTTCTCGCTGCTGGTCGCCTTCGTCGTGACACCCTGGGCCGCCGCGCGTTTACTCCGGCCCGCGGGGGGCGGCCACGCGCACGAGGATGGGGACGGGGACGACTGGTCGACCCGGCTCTACCGCCGCTTCATGGGGAGGCTCCTTTCCAGCGACAGGTACCAATGGGCGTTCCTCGGGTTGGTCTCCGTGCTACTGCTGGCCTCGATGAGCCTGGTCTATTTCCGGCTGGTTGTCGTGAAGATGCTCCCCTTCGACAACAAGAGCGAGTTCCAGGTCATCGTGGACATGCCCGAAGGGACGAGCCTGGAGAAGACCGCCGCGGTCACGCGGGAACTCGCCGTGCAGCTCCAGCAGGTCCCGGAGGTTACCGATTACGAGACATACGTGGGTACGGCCTCCCCGTTCAACTTCAACGGGCTGGTCCGTCATTACTATGTCCGGCGCGGGTCGAACGTCGCCGACATCCAGGTCAACCTCACCCCCAAGGGAGAGCGCTCGGCGCAGAGCCACGCGATCGCGCTGCGAACCCGCACACTGCTGCAGCCGATCGCTCAGAAGCACGGCGCGAGGATCAAGGTGGCCGAGGTGCCGCCCGGCCCACCCGTACTGCAAACGCTCGTCGCCGAGATCTATGGTCCGGACTATTCCAGGCAGGTGGAACTCGCCCGCAGCGTGCGGGACACCCTCGACAAGACGCCCGGGATCGTGGACGTCGACTGGTATGTCGAAGACCCGCAGCGCGAGATGCGCTTCCGTGTGGACCGCCTGAAGGCGTCGCTCGCCGGCGTCTCTCTCGGCGACATCCAGCAGACCGTGCAGGTCGGGGTTTCCGGCAGCATCGCGGGCCTCGCACATCTCTCGAGCGAGTCCGAGGACGTGCCCATAACCGTGCGGCTCCCGCTGGAGGCCCGCACCGAGGTGTCAGATCTGAACAAGCTGCGGATAGCTTCGGCGGCAGGCCGCCTGGTCCCGCTGTCCGAGCTCGGTGTTTGGGAAGAATCGCTGCGCGAACCCAGCATTTACCACAAGAACCTCATGCCGGTGGTCTACGTGACCGCAGACGTCGCCGGCCACGAGGAGAGCCCGGTGTATCCCATCCTCAAACTCGACGGCGAGCTGCGCTCGATGAGGCTGCCCGAGGGGTACACCATGGAGACCTACACGGCCCGTCAGCCGGAGAACAGCGACCGCCTGGCGATGAAGTGGGATGGGGAGTGGCACATCACCTACGAGGTCTTCCGCGACCTGGGACTGGCCTTTGCCGCGGTCCTGGTCCTGATCTACATCCTGGTGGTAGCATGGTTCCAGAGTTTCAAGACGCCGCTGGTGATCATGGCCGCGATCCCCTTCTCCCTGGTCGGCATCCTGCCGGCGCATTGGGGATTCGGCGCCTTCTTTACGGCAACTTCGATGATCGGTTTCATCGCCGGCGCCGGCATCGTGGTGCGCAACTCCATCATCCTGGTGGATTTCATCGAGTTGAGGCTCCAGGCGGGCGAATCGCTGCGCCAGGCTGTCGTCGAGGCGGGGGCCGTTCGGTTCCGGCCCATGATGCTCACGGCCGCCGCGGTTGTCGTCGGCTCGGCCGTGATCCTGTTCGACCCGATTTTCCAGGGCCTCGCCATCTCGCTGATGGCCGGGGAGGTCGCGTCGCTGCTGTTGAGCCGCATGACGGTCCCGGTGTTGTTTTTCATGCTGCGCCGCTGGGAGCTGAGCCGGCGGTAGGCGTTCTGTCTTTCAGGAGAGGGGGATGGGAATGAGTCTCGAAAGGTGGATCCGGCTGATCGCGGGGTCGTTTGTCCTTATAAGCCTGGCGCTGGCCCACTGGGTGAACCCGAACTGGCTGTGGTTCACTGCGTTCGTTGGGGCGAACCTGTTTCAGTCGTCGCTGACCCGGTGGTGCCTGATGGAAGACATCCTGAAAAAAATCGGGATCGGCAGGGCGTGACGGCGGAAGCCGGAAGCCTGGAGCCGGAAGCAACTCCTGCTGCCTGGCTTCCGTCTTCCGGCTTCCGTCTTTTTCACACCCACTCGGTGTGATAGCTTCCGCCCTCCTTGTCCACCCGCCGATACGTGTGGGCCCCGAAATAGTCGCGCTGCGCCTGGGTAAGGTTGGCTGGCAGCCGTTCGCTGCGATACGCGTCGAAATACGCCAGCGAGGCGCTCGTCGCCAGTACGGGTATGCCCATCGAAACCGCCGTCGTGACGACGAGGCGCCACGCCTCCTGCCGCCTTTCGATCGCATCGCGGAAGGCTTCGTCCAGCATGAGGTTGACGAGTCCGGGATTGCGGTCATAAGCCGACATGATATCGCCCAGCAAGGTCGCCCTGATGATGCAGCCGGCGCGCCATATCTTGGCGATCTGGCCGGGTTGCAGGTCGTACTTGTACTCGTCCGACGCGATCCGGAGAAGGCCCATCCCCTGCGCGTAGGACGTGATCTTGCTCGCGTACAACGCGTCGCGCGCCGCCGAGATCAGCTTCTCGCGGGAGCCGCCATACGGCGGGAGCGGTCCGCGCAAGATCTTGGCGGCCCGCGCGCGTTGCGGTTTGAGGGCTGAGATGATGCGGCTTTCCACGGCCGCGTTGATGGTCGGGATCGGGGCGCCGACATCCAGCGCATTCTGGCTCGCCCACTTCCCGGTTCCCTTCTGCTGCGCCTCGTCCAGGATCACGTCCACCATGGGACGACCGGTTTCAGGATCGATCTTCTCGAAGATCTTCGCCGTGATCTCGATGAGGTAGGATTTCAGCACCCCGCCGTTCCATTCGGAGAAGACGCCAGCCAGTTCGCCCGCACCGAGCCCCAGGCCGCGGTGAAGCAGGTCGTAGGTCTCGGCGATCAATTGCATGTCGCCGTATTCGATGCCGTTGTGCACCATCTTGACGTAGTGGCCGGCGCCCCGGGGCCCCATGTACTCCACGCAGGGCCGGCCGTCTTCGGCCTTGGCTGCGATCGCTTGCAGGATGGGGGCGGTCGCATCATAGGCGTCGCGCTGTCCGCCCGGCATGATCGCGGGTCCCCAGAGCGCGCCCTCCTCGCCGCCCGACACCCCTGTGCCGAGATAATTGAACCCTTCCGCCTCCAGCGCCTTGCTGCGGCGTTCGGTGTCCAGGAAGAGGGAGTTGCCGCCGTCCATGAGGATGTCGCCGGTTTCCAGGTGGGGTTTGAGGTGTGCAATGGCGCTGTCGACCGCGGAGCCGGCAGGCACCATGATCAGGATGCGTCTCGGCTTTTCCAGCGCCTCCATGAGCTCTTGAGGCGACGCCGCCCCCGCGATCTTCTTTCCGGCCGCCGGCCCTTTCAGAAACGCCTCCGTCTTGGCCGGGTCCACGTCATAGCCGACCACCGGGTAACCATTCCGTTCCATATTGAGCGCCAGGTTGTGACCCATCACACCCAACCCGACCACGCCGATCTTGTATTTCATAGATCCTCCCGTTCTTCGGTTTCAGAAAAACGCCAGGCGGAAACGCGTCATAATACTTCAAGGCGGGGGCAAAACACAGACTCGAGATCCGCGCAGCCGCCGCAGCCCGCCAGGCGGGCCGCCAATTTCTCCCCGGGGTTTACATCGTGTCCCGCTTACGATAGGGTTTTAGTCTGGTGTATCCGGGTTCTTCCGGCTCCCGTTCCCTGCGAGGCTGACTGATGGCTACCCAGCTGAATATAGACGACCTGTGCATCAATACGATCCGGACCCTGTCCATGGATGCGGTCCAGAAAGCCAAGTCGGGACACCCCGGCATGCCGATGGGCATGGCCGCGGCAGCCTATGTGCTCTGGACGCGCTTTCTGCGCCATAACCCGCGCAACCCGGCGTGGCCGAACCGCGACCGGTTTATCCTCTCGGCCGGGCACGGGTCGATGCTGTTGTACTCGCTGCTCTACCTCACGGGCTACGACCTTCCGCTCGAAGAGCTTAAGCGGTTCCGACAGTGGGGGAGCAAGACGCCGGGACACCCGGAATTCGGCGAGGTCCCGGGGGCTGAGGTCACGACGGGGCCCCTCGGGCAGGGCTTCGGAAACGGGATCGGGATGGCCATCGCCGCGCGGCACCTGGCCGCCCGCGTAAACACCCCCGAGCTCCCCGTGATCGACCACTTCATTTACGCCATCGTCTCGGATGGGGACCTGATGGAAGGGGTGGCTTCCGAAGCCGCATCACTTGCCGGTCACCTGCGGCTGGGCAACATCATCTACCTCTATGACAACAACCGCATCACCATCGAGGGGAGCACGGGGCTGACCTTCACCGAAAACGTGAGCGCCCGCTTCGAAGCCTACGGCTGGCACGTCCAGGAAATTGGCGGATATGACCTGGAAGCCATCGACCGCGCCGTACGAAACGCGCAGTCCGTGACCGACCGGCCTTCTCTTATCAACGTACACACACACATCGGCTTCGGGAGCCCGAACAAGCAGGACACCGCCGAGGCGCACGGTTCCCCCCTGGGCGAAGAGGAGGTGCGTCTCACCAAGCAGAATCTAGGGTGGCCGACCGGCGACGCGTTCCTGGTCCCGGACGAGGCGCTCGCCACGTTCCGGAGCGCCGTCGACCGGGGCAGCCGCCTCGAGGCCGAGTGGCTGCTGCTGCTCGGGAAGCTCTCCGTGCAGGCACCCGAGCGCTTCGCCGAGTGGCAGGTGTTGAGCGCCGGTGGACTGCGCCCCGACTGGGAGGCACACGTCCCCGCTTTCGCCGGCGAGACGAAGCCGATCGCCACCCGAGAGGCCTCGGGTAGGGTGCTCGCAGCCCTGTTCCCACACGCTCCCGGTCTGCTCGGAGGATCGGCCGACCTGTCGCCCTCGACCAACACGTACGTCAAGTCCTTCGGTGATTTCTCCGCCGACAACTACCAGGGGCGCAACTTTCACTTCGGCGTCCGGGAACACGGGATGGGGGCCATCCTGAACGGCATGGCCGTCGACCGCGCGCTGCGCCCCTACGGCGCGACGTTCCTCGTGTTCTCGGATTACATGCGGGCGAGCGTCCGGCTCGCGGCGCTGATGAAGACGCCCGTCATCTACGTGTGGACGCACGACAGCATCGGGTTGGGCGAGGACGGCCCGACCCACCAGCCGGTCGAGCACTTCGCGGCGCTCAGGGCGATCCCGGGGCTGGTGTTCATCCGGCCCTGCGACGCGGCCGAAACCGCCGAGGCCTGGCGCGCCGCCCTGCGTCACACGTCCGGACCCGTGGCGCTCGCTCTGACCCGACAGAAGCTGCCTGCGATCGACCGCAGCCGGTACGGCCGCGCCGACGGGCTGCACCGCGGCGGATATATCCTGTCCGAAGCCGAATCGGGAGCCCCGGAAGTAGTCATCGTCGCGACCGGTTCCGAAGTCTCGGTGGCCCTGGGGGCCCAGGACCTGCTCGGCAAGCAGGACGTCCCCACGCGCGTGGTAAGCCTGCCGAGCTGGGAACTGTTCGCCGCCGAGCACCCGGACTACCGGGAATCCGTGATCCCAAGGGCCGCGCGCCTGAGAGTGTCCATCGAGGCCGCGACCTCTTTCGGGTGGGAACGCTGGGTCGGTGAGGACGGCCTCATCGTCGGCCTGGATCGTTTCGGCGCCTCGGCTCCTTACGAGACCCTGATGCGGGAATTCGGGTTCACCCCCGAGGCCGTCGCGAACGAGATCCTGGCGCGCGTCAAGACACGATGAACGTTCGCAGCGGAACACCTTCGAGGAGATACGCCGCATGACCGAAAACCGCTCCGCTGCTGCGGTACAGGTAGAAGCCAACCCACTCCGGCACGGCCGCCGCATGAGCCGCAGCGCCGACGCCTGCACGATGGTGATCTTCGGGGGGTCCGGCGACCTGACCCGCCGCAAGCTCGTCCCGGCACTGTACAGCCTCTCCCGCAAGAGACTCATCCCCGGCGGATTCACCGTGCTTGCGCTCGCGCGCTCGGCCCTGAGCGACGCCGACTACCGGGAAGTCCTGCGGAAGTGGGTGGACAGCAGCACCGAGGAGGAACGATCCGACCCCGAGACGTGGAATCCGTTTGCCGATGGCCTGCACTACCTCTCCGCGGATTACCACGATCCGTCCGTGTATCCGCAGATCAAGGAAGCCCTGGCCGCATTCGACCAAACCCGGGGAACGGGGGGTAACCGGATCTTCTACTTGGCCACAGCCCCCTCGGATTACGCCGGCATCATCCGCAGCCTCGGCGACTCCGGCCTCGCGCGTGAACACGTCGATGGCGCCGGCTGGGTCAGGATCATCGTCGAGAAACCGTTCGGACGCGACCTCGATTCCGCCCGCCGCCTCAACGAGGAGGTCAGCGCCGTCTTCGCCGAGGATCAGGTTTACCGGATCGATCACTACCTGGGTAAGGAGACCGTCCAGAACCTGATGGTGTTTCGGTTCGCGAACGGGATTTTCGAGCCGTTGTGGAACCGGCAGTATGTGGACAACGTCCAGATAACGGCTGCCGAGGATATCGGGGTGGGCACCCGAGGAGGGTATTACGAGCAGGCAGGCGCGCTGCGCGACATGATCCAGAACCACATGATGCAACTCCTGGCCCTCGTGGCGATGGAACCGCCTCCCGATTTCGCCCCGAACTCGGTCCGAGACGAGAAGGCCAAGGTGCTCCGGTCGATTCGGTCATCCACAGCTGCCGAAGCGCGTGCCAACTCCGTGCGTGCGCAGTACGGCCCAGGGTTCATCGGCGGCAAGGCGGTCCCCGGGTATCTCGACGAAAAGGGCGTCGTCCCGGCCTCTCGCACCGAGACCTTCGCGGCGCTGCGGTTTGTGATCGACAACTGGCGCTGGGCCGGCGTCCCCTTTTACCTGCGCACCGGGAAAAACCTCTCCAAGCGCATCACGGAAATTGCCATCACCTTCCGCTGCACGCCCCATCTGATTTTCGCGGAGGCAGGGGCCGAGCACGCGGACGCCAACGTTTTAGCCATGCGCATACAGCCCGACGAAGGGATCACCCTGAAATTCAACGCGAAGCCGCCCGGGCAGGCCATGTCGGTGCGTCCAGTCAACATGGATTTCCGTTACGGCACGACCTTCGGCCTGCACCTCGCGAGCGCCTACGAGCGCCTTCTCCTTGACTGCATGCTTGGAGATCCGACCTTGTTCGACCGCGCCGATTCCGTCGAAGCCGCTTGGCGGATCGTCATGCCGTTCATGGAGGGGTGGGCTGCCGACGAGGCGCCCCTCCCGACCTATGCCTCCGGCTCCTGGGGACCTGCGGAGGCCGACGGACTCCTGCTGAAGGACGGAAAACACTGGCGGCTGATATGAGGACCCGCACCCGATGAGCGACCGCGAACCTGGAAACAACCTGGGGACGCCAGTCCCGGTGGATGTCGCCTCGATCGAACGCGAACTCGCCGGGCTCTGGAAGGCCGCCTCGGCGTCCGAGGGCGAAACGGCCGTGATCAGGGCCTGTTCGTGCAACCTGGTGGTGATCGCGGAAGACCGCGCCGAGGCTGCCGCCGTTCTCCCCGTGCTGGCGAGAGTATCCGAATCGCACCCCGCACGCTGCCTCGTTGCCTATCGCGAACCGTCCGACGGGTCGCGCGCGGCTGAAGCCCGGATGGATGCCTGGATCAGCGCCCAGTGTTCCCTTCCCGTCGCGGGCCGCCCGCAGATCTGTTCGGAAGTCATCACCCTCGCATCTCCCGACAGCGCTGCCGGCGACCTTCCCAACACGCTCCTGTCGCTGCTCGTGCCCGATCTTCGGGTCTACCTGTACTGGCGCTCCTTCAGGGAATTCGATTGGGGGTGGGTCGCGCGGGTTGCCCGGTTTTCGAGCCTCCTTATCGTGGACTCGCACAAGTCGAAGGACGACCCGGGCAATCGCCAGCGCATCCTCGAAACCCTGACGGACTCCCCCGGCGCCATCCCGGTGCGAGATCTGAACTGGTCGCGCCTCACCGCGTGGCGTGATCTCGTCACTCAATTCTTCGACAATCCCGCCTTTCGCGACGACGTGTACCGGATTTCCGAGGTCGACATCTCGCGGGCGCTCGGCGCGCCCGGAAACCTGCCGACCCGCACCCTGCTGCTCACCGGTTGGCTAGCCTCGCGGCTCAGGTGGCGCAGGATCTCCGCCGAGCGCTCCACCGACGATTGGATTTCGCGCTGGCAGAGCCCTTCGGGGGAAGTGAAGGTGCGGTTCACGGGCCGTCCCGCCCTTTCGGACCAGCAGCCGGACATCAGTTCGCTCAAGCTCCGGACACGCAGCGGGAACACCTTTTCCGTCTTCCGCGACACCGGATCGTCCGTCCTGAAGGCGACCGCATCCGGTCAGGGAGGACCCGCCTTCGCTCACTCCGTCCCCCAGAAGTCGATGGACGAAGCCGATCTCCTCGCGGGCGAGCTTTCGCTCACCGGCGAAGATGCCGGTTTTCGCGCAGCCCTGACCGAAGCTCTCGAACTTGAAAAAGGATTTCGGCGATGACCGCCGATCGCCCCGAATTGCTGGTGTTCCCGGACGAGGCCGCGTTGTGCCGAGCCGCTGCCCGCGCCATAGCGGACTCCCTGGCGAGCCTCCTGCAGGACAGGGGTAACGTCCCCCTGGTGTTGACCGGAGGCAGGACGCCTGCGCCCGTGTACGAACTCCTGGCGGATCCTCCGCTGCGCGACGCCATCGACTGGCGCAGGGTCCATTTTTTCTGGGGGGACGAGCGCTGCGTGCGCCCTCAAGACCCGGAGAGCAATTTCCGGATGGCCTCCGCGTCTCTACTCTCCCGCGTCCCGGTCCGGAACGAGCAGGTGCATAGGATCGAGGCAGAGCTGGCGGATCCCGAAGAGGCCGCTCAGCGCTACGAAGCCCAGATCCGCGCGTTCTTTCCCGGGGCCGCCCTGCCCTCGTTCGATCTGGTCCTGCTCGGGATGGGCGCCGACGGCCACACGGCGTCGCTGTTTCCGGGTGCGACGTGGGATGAAGGGCGCCTGGTCGTCCCTGTCTATGCCCCGGCGCTGAAGTCCTTCCGCATCAGCATGACCCCGCGGCTGCTGAACGCCGCCCGCCGGATCCTTTTCATCGTGGCCGGCCAGGCAAAGGCCCAGGCCCTCAGGGACGTCCTCTCCGCAACGGACCGGGCGCTGCCTGCGGCGCGGATCCGTCTCGCCGGCGGGCGCCTCACCTGGATGGTCGACCAGACGGCCGCGGGCCTGATCGGGGGTTGAACTCGGAGGTTGTGAATCCTTGCTGAAGCCTTCGAAGCGCTTGCCGCGGTCCGCCTCCAGGACTCGACGCTTCAAGGAAATCGAACAGCCGCAGCGACCGTGCGAGATTCGCTGAATCTCCGCGCTGAAGAGAGATTACGGATCAGTGCCATGAAGCATCCGAACCTGAGGAGTTATCTCGACACTCTCCTGAAAGAAAAGGAACTGCACGTCGTCGAGCAGGAAGTGGATCCCTGCCTCGAGCTGGCCGAGATACAGCGGCGCGTTGTCGCCCAGCAGGGCCCGGCGCTGCTCTTCACCCGTGTCCGAGGCACGCGCTTCCCCGTTGTGACGAACATGTTCGGCACGCGGCGCCGCATCGATATAGCCTTCGGCGAGGACCCGGGACGGTTTATCCGCCGGTTGGCGCAGGCGGCCGAGATGCTCGTGCCGGCCCGGTTCGCGGACCTGCTGCAGTTTCGCGACCTCGCCTGGACCGCTGTCCGGTTGGGTTCCCGCAAACGTCGCACCGGCGCCGTCCTGAACAACCTCGTCCAACCGCCACGGCTCACGGAACTGCCCCAGCTCAAGAGTTGGCCCGAGGACGGCGGCCCGTTCCTCACGCTCCCGCTCGTATACACCGAGCACCCCTTGACGGGCAGGGGCAATCTGGGGATGTACCGAACCCAGATTTACGATGAACGGACGCTCGGAATGCACTTCCAGATCCATCGCGGCGGCGGTTTCCACTATCACGCCGCCGAGCAGTCCGGAGTTGCCCTACCGGCCGTTCTCTTCTTGGGTGGCCCGCCGGCGCTTATCCTGTCGGCGATCGCTCCGCTTCCGGAGAATGTGCCTGAGCTGACTCTCGCCTCCCTGCTGCAGAGCGGGCGGCTTCACGTGGTGCGCGACCCAAAAGTCAGTCCGCTCCCGGTGATCGCCGAGTCCGACTTCGCCCTGATCGGCCGGATTCCACCCGGCCTGCGCCGGCTTGAAGGCCCGTTCGGAGACCACTACGGCTACTACTCCCTCGCCCACGAGTACCCGGTCTTTGAGGTGGAGAAGATGTGCTACCGCAATAACGCGATTTTCCCTGCCACCGTCGTGGGGAGGCCGCCGCAGGAAGACCACTATATCGGGGAGTACCTGCAGGACCTCTTCGCACCCGTGTTCCCCCTCGTGATGAACGGGGTCCTGAAGGTGTGGGCCTACGACGACGCCGGCGTTCACCCCCTGGCTGCGGCGGTTGTACGTGAGCGTTACCGCAGGGAGGCGTTCATGGCTGCCCTGCGGATCCTCGGTGAAGGCCAACTCTCGCTGACCAAGGTTTTGATCGCCACCGATGCGGTCATCGATCTCCGGGAGTTCCGCAAGGTCTTGGTGCATGTTCTCGAACGCGCGGACTTCGCGACCGACCTGTTCGTCTTCTCGAATGTCTCTCAGGACACTCTCGACTACAGCACCAGGACTCTGAACGAAGGGAGCAAGGCCATCCTGCTCGGGCTGGGTGAGGCGCGGCACGCGCTGGTGGCGGAGCCGCGGGAGGCTCTTCGCGACCTCCGGTTTAGCAGACAGGCCGTGTATGCCCCCGGGGTGCTGGTGGTCTCTGGACCGGCGTGGCGCGAGGGCGACGGCGCCGTCGCTCAGCTCCTCCGGGAACCGGCCGTTCAGCCGTTCCGGCTGGTCTGTCTCGTCGACGATGCCGCCGAAGACGTCGTGCGTGACGACGCCTCGTTTCTCTGGACGGTGTTCACCCGCTTTGAACCGGCCGCGGACCTGCACGCGCGATCGGTCACCCTGGAGCGCTATCACGTCCGGCTAACCGCCCCGCTCGTATTCGACTGCCGCATCAAACCCTGGCACCCGCCTCCGGTCGCGCCTCTCCAGGAGACGGTCGCCCGGGTGGATGCCCTCTGGGGGAAGATCTTCTGAGGCAGCGGTCACGGTTTGACCGGGGAGCGCTCGAAAAGCCTGACAGGCACCGCTCGCGGGCCGCGGTGCGGCTGTGACGGGCCGCTCCGAGCCCGGCGCCTCCGCGTCAGCCCGGGAGGCAGCAATCCCGCTCCCTCGCGTCCTGTTGAGCTGTCTCGGCGCCCGTCGCGACGACGGAAACACCATGTGCAGCCAGGAAGCGCCCCAGGGCCATCAGGGGAAAGTAAAGACGGTAGAGGTGGTAACGAAGATAGAACACGCGTGGGAATCCGGTCCCGGTAAACCAGGTCTCGACCCAGGCTCCCGCGGGGTCACCGTCCGGATTGACGCGCGGGTCGGCCGCCTGCTCAGGCGACAGCTGGGTGCAGGCCAGCCAATCCAGGGCTCTCAGCAGATCGGGGTCGTTGCACCCGAAAATCTCCTGCAACACCATAGCGGCCCAGGCCGTCTGCGACGCCGTGGACGGGCCCCTCCCCTTGAGCGAGGAGTCGACGTAGCTGTCGGCCGATTCGCCGAAGGAACCGTCCGGCTTCTGGACGGACTTGATCCACGCACCCGCACGCTGGATCCATGGCTGTTGGCGCTCGACGCCACAACGGATCGGGCCGACGACAGCCTGCCAGGTCCCGTAAATGTAATTCACCCCCCAACGGCCCGTCCAGCAGCCCTCCGGGGCCTGGTGGGCTTTTATGTACTCGACCGCCCGCTGCACCGCCTCGTGCCGGCTGTCAAAACCGTGCCAGCTCAAGCATTCCAGGACGCGCCCCGTGATGTCGGCGCACGACGGGTCCTGCATGGCGTTGTGGTCGGCAAAGGGTATGTACTCGAGAATTCGCCGATGCGTGGTCTTGTCGAATGCGGCCCAGCCGCCATCCTCGTTCTGCAGGGCGAGCAACCACTGGACGCCGCGGTCGGCGGCGTCGCAGCCCCGCGCGGCTGCCGGCGCGCCTGAGCGCCATCGCGACCATGGCGGTGTCGTCGCAGTCCGGGTACCAGGCGTTGTGGTATTCGAAATACCAGCCCGCCGGTTCGACACCAGGTGCGACATTGGCGGCCCAATCGCCGAGGTGGCGGCACTCTCTTGTGAGGAGCCACTCCGACGCCCGCAAGGCCGGTTTCTGAGCGGAGGTCATCCCGCAATCCGTCAGCGCATAGAGTGCCGTCCCGGTATCCCAGACCGGGCTGAAGCACGGCTGCAACCGGATCCTGCCGTCCTGCTCGATCATCAGGGCGTCCAGCTCGCTCTCGGCCCGGCGGATCACCGGGTGTTCCCTGCCGAAACCGAGCGCCTTCAAGGCAATCTGCAGGTAGACCATCGGAGGGAAGATGGCGCCGAGCCCGTCCGTACAGGCGGTCCCGTCCTGCCCGGCCCGCCTGACGATCCACTCGGTCGCGCGCCGGATGGCAATGCGCCGCACCGGCGTCCCTCCCAGGGCTTGCACGGCCTTCATGATCGAATCCATGGTGAAAAAAAAGGTCGCCCAGCCCGATGGTGCGTTGGTGCGGTTCCTCAACCGGTGGCGCAAGCGGGGATCGACGAACAGTTCGTCGATCCCCATGCCCGCGGGGAGCGCGCGCATCGGCCTGAGAGTGACGACGAGGGAGAGCGGCAGCAGCATCGTACGCGTCCACGCGCTCACCTTGTTCATGTGAAAATAGAACCAGTGCGGCAGAAACACCAGTTCCGGCGGCATCGCCGGCACCGCGTTCCATGACACCTGACCCAGGCAGGCCAGGTAAAACTTCGTGAAGCTGTTGCAGTTTTCCGCCCCGCCGAGCCGCACCACCGCATCTCGGGCAGCGACCATGTGAGGCGCTCCGACATCGTCGCCGAGCAGCTTGAGGGCGAAGTAGGCCTTGACGGTGCCGCTCACATCCACGGCAGATCCGGGATACAATCCCCAACCCCCGTCCTCCCGCTGCAGGCTGCGCAGATAGGCCGAGAGCTTGAGCAAAGTCTGCCAACCGTCGGCGACGCTGCCATCCGCGGCCGGCGACGTCGGCTGCCGCTCCTGCCCGAGAATGAACTTCATCAGGATGTACTCGCTCTCCAGGATCGAGTCGCCCTGTAACTCGCCGCACCATTCCCCGTCCGCCTTCTGCAGACGGGTGAGCGCCGTCAACGCGCGCTGGGCGGCACCGAGAAACCGGCGGCAATCGAGCAGGGAAAGTTTTCCTTCAACCTGGTCGGCCAAAGCCTTCTCCAGCAGAAACACCTGAGAACGGGGCTTCCGAAAAACGAGGGCTGCCGGCACTGCGCCTGCTCCGGCTGCGCCTTGCTGCTCTGACCCCCGAACGGCGGAACTCCTCGGGAGCGGGACGGTCCCGGCGACGCGGTGACGCGTCCCGGAACGCGCATTTTACTTATCCTTCCGTATCATATGAGCTATCGTTTGGGCTCTGCAAGCGGAAATGGCCCGGGGGCTTTGCCGGCCACCGGTTGAATTTTGCGACAGAAACCGGGTACGATGAATTTTTCCTAACAGGGCCACGCGTGCGACGCCTGCCGGACGGGTTGAACGAGATACTCCGAAGCGTCTCCCGGTCGTTCTATCTCACCCTCCGGGTGCTCCCCTCGGCGGTGCGTCTCCAGATCAGTCTGGGGTACCTTCTGGCCCGCGCCGGGGACACGATAGCCGACACCCGGCTCGTCCCCGCCGAATACCGCAGCGCGGCACTGCGCCGCTTGTCCGCCGCGATCCTCGACGCAGCCCAAGGAACGGACCCCGACCCGGCACTGATTATGGGGGCGGCCGCTGCCCGGCTCGGCGGCTCGGCTGGAGCCTGCTCCCCGGCCGAGGAACTGCTCCTCGAATCCATCCCCGCGATCCTCCGGATCATGCGCGACCTTCCGCAACAGGACAGGTCGAGCCTCGGGACCGTGCTGCAGACAATCCTGACCGGCCAACAGGACGACTTGCTTCGCTTCGGGTCCCCCGCAAAAACCGGGATCCACTCCCTGGAAACCGATGCGGAGCTGGACGACTATGCCTACCGCGTCGCAGGCTGCGTCGGGGAGTTCTGGACCCGCACCTGCCGCGCCCATCTCTTCCCCGACGCCGTAATCGACTACGACTTATTCCTGGCCGAGGGCGTACGATTCGGCAAGGGGCTGCAGTTCGTCAACATCCTGAGGGACCTTCCCGCGGACCTGCGGCAGGGGCGCTGTTACCTGCCGCTTCGCCGGCTTGAGACGCTGGGGTTGCAGCCGCAGCGGCTGCTCGACGCCTCCACGATGGAGGTTTTGCGGCCCCTGTACGACGAGTATGCCGAACGGGCCTTGGGGCATCTCTCGGCAGGCTGGCACTACACGGGCACCGTCCCCATCACACAGCCACGGGTGCGGCTGGCCTGCGCCTGGCCGATCCTGATAGGGTTGAAGACGCTCGCACGGCTGCGCAGGGCGAACGTACTCGACGCGCGGCAGACCGTCAGAGTCACCAGGCTCGAGGTCCGGGATCTGATCCTCCAATCGATCGTCAGATACCCGTTCCCGGCCGCATGGGGCAGGTTATTCCACATTGCACGGGGCTGAGCCCGCGGCGAGCGGCCGCTCACCCCTCGGACGCGACGGAAACTACTTCAGCAGCAGCCGGGCCAATTCTGCCTTAACGTGGGCAGGGACCTCGTCGAGGTCGGCCCAGACCACCGGCGACTTGAAGTGGGCAGGCGTCACCTTCGCCGTGACTATCTCCGTGCGGAACAGCTGGGCTTCCGCGAGCATCTCCCCGAGCGGGCTTATGATGAAGCTGTCGCCATACCCGATGCGGGACGGCTTTCCGGTGACCACCACGTTCGAACGGGCCACGACAAGCTTCATCTGGCAGGCCAGGCCCACGTGGCAGTTGCGCACCCAGATCCGGTGATAGTTGACCCGTTGCGCGTCGATGTCGTTGTAATGGGGGGAGAAAAGTATTTCCGCCCCCTTCATCTTGGCGATCAGGGCGAGGTGCGGAAACGAACTGTCGTGGCAGATGATGACGGAGAAGCGGGCGCCGTTGGCGGTAAACACGGGCATTTCGGTTCCAGGGAGGAACCGCAGCTCGTCCCGGTCCCCTTCCGTGAGCATCGTCTTGTCATACATCCCGAGCAGCTTGCCGCGGTGGATCACCAGCACCGTGTTGTAGATGCCCTTTTCGCTGACACGGGCGATCCCGACCATAACAACCATCTGGTGCGCCCCACTCTCGGCGATGAAGGCCTGCAATCCGGGATCGTCCAGCCGACGTGCCCCCTTGCGCATATTCTCCGGCGTATCGTAGCCCGACAGGAAGGTCTCCGGGAGCGCGAGAAAATCGCTCCCGCGCGCCAGGGCCTCGGCCACCGCTCGTCGCGCGGTTTCGAGGTTGGCGGCGAAGTCGCCGTCCCGGCACGGCCCCTGGTAGACGGAGACAACCACGTCCCGCTCCAGCGCGGCGACTCGCGCCGCGGAGAAACCCAGCATCAATAGGGTCAGGCCACAGGCGGATATGAGTCGAAACATTGGTACTTACCTCCTTTAAATGCGGAAGCCGGAAACGGGAAGCCGGGAGCCCTCGATCCTGCCGGTCGAAGGGCGTCCGATCTGTCCTCGTTGCTCTGGCTCCCTGCGCACACGGTTCGAGTGTCACTCCGTCCACCGCATCCACCGTCGCCCACTGGCTTCGAGTTCCGGCTTCCCGCGGTCTTATCGAACGGAATTCACCCCGCGGCACGAGATCGCTAATCGTAAGTCAACTTGAGCCGGCGTACCCAGATGTTGCGAAACCGGATCGGGTTGCTGTGATCCTGCAACAGGAGCGGCTCCTGCGCCCCGTGCGGCGCGTACTTTCCCACAAGCCTGTGGGCCACCTGGCCTATGAACGCCTGATGGTTGTGCATCAGGACGCCGTTGTGGAGAAGCGTCAGGTATGCCGGCTTGGCGACCTTGTCCCCTTCAAACCTGGGAGCTTCAAACACGATGTCGTAGGTCTGCCATTCACCCTGCTTGCGCGAGGCGTTAACCAGCGGTGGGTATTGGCCGTACATCGCGGCCGCCTGCCCATCGGCGTAGGTGACGTTGCCGTTGGAATCGAGCACCTGGATCTCGTACCGGCTCATGAGCATGACGCCACTGTTGCCGCGTCCCTGGCTCGACCCGGGCGTTCCGGACGGTATGCACCATTCGACGTGCAGCTGACAGTCGCCGAACTTCTCTCTTGTAACGAGGCTGCCGGTGCCGGGGGCGATCTCGAAGTATCCGTATTCGACCTTCCATTGACCATTGGGGATCTTCCCTCCCTGCAGCTGCCATTGGGACAGATCCTTCCCCCCGAAAAGGACGACGGCGTCCGAAGGAGGCATGGCCGGGGTATTCGGCGGTGCCGGGTTCACCGCCACCGGTTGAGGACGGTCCGCGTCGTGCACCCGCCACTTTCCGTCGGGCAGGAACGGGGTGTCGGTGTACCCTTCTTTTTTCTGCTGCGCAACGAGGCAGACACAAACAAGGCACGTGGTGATGGCGACAACCGCAAGGAGAACCCTCTTCCGTCTGGTGGTCATGATCCATTCCTTAGTCTCAAAAGGGTGAACGCGGGCAGGAAGCGCGTCGTCCGCAACCGATTCTGGTTCAGGGCAAACCCGGGTGACAAGCTGATTTTCTGCGGCGGCACGGGCATCATCTCCGCGTGGCTTTCTCGACCAGGTAGAGGACAGAGCGGTAGTTCCGGCCGGTGGCACTGGACATGCCGGTCTCACACGGGATGTTGCTCGAGTAGTAGCCGTCGTAAGAGCGCCGCTTGACTTCGGCCGCCTCGAGCATCGTGGCCGATTGCGTCAACTCCGGGAACAGAAGGCCCCGGTCCCCGGCGAAGGCGCAGCAGTCCAGGTCCAGGGGAACGTGGACCGACCTGGCGCAGCGCCGGGCCACGGCGACCATTTTGTCCTGCAGGTTCATCTTCCGTGCGGCGCAGTTCGGGTGCAGGACGACATCCTCGTCCAGGGCGCGGATCTCCAGCTTGGGCAGAAGGACATCGTGAACGAACTCCAGGCTGTCGAGCAGCGTCAGCTTTTCCCACAGAGCCTGGTCCTGCTCCGTGAGAACGTCGCGGCAGGTGCGCAGCGTGTAGGCGCACGACGTCATGTCGATGACGACCGGGAGTTCTCCCTGACGGGTCCATGTCCCCATGAAGGCCAGGGTCCGGTGCAGCGTGGCCTTGAATGCTTCCGTGTACCCGGTCGAACCGAAGGGCATCCCACAGCAGTGCCCTTTTGCATCACCGGGGATCCACACCCGCACGCCGGCGCGTCGTGCGACCTCGACGAGCGTTTCGGCCAGCGACGGGGCGCCGCGGGCCGGTACCCCCATGGTGCGCGATATGCACGACGGAAAATAGACGAAGCTCGCCCCCGCAGGTTCGGTGCGCGGCAGGCGGCGGGGCACGTGTTGAACCGCCTCGTTCCACTTCGGGAGCGTGCGGCCCACGACCCGCTCGGCTGCACGCGTGACCGCCCGGACCGTGCCCGAGCCCAGCACCGCTTCCGCCGCGTGCCCGGCCCGGAGCGCGGCGCGCAACGTGGCTTCGGCAACCCCGAAATGCTCTGCGACCCACACGCCGGCGCGCTGTCCCTTCGGGCCGACCTTTTCGGCTCGCAGCCTCTTGGTCAGGTCGCCAGTGTTGATGCCCACCGGGCAGCTTGTCGCGCACAGCCCGTCGGCAGCGCAGGTTTCCACGCCGTAGTAGTCGTAGTCCTCGGTCAGCGAGGCGAGCTCGGTCGAGCAGGCGGGGTCCGTGCGCAGTCGCGCCATCTCGCGGCGCACGACGATGCGCTGGCGCGGTGTCAGGGTGAGGCGCCGGCTTGGGCAGCGCGGCTCGCAGAACCCGCACTCAATGCACTTGTCCACCTCGGACTCGACCGCCGGAAGCGTTTTGAGATCCGTCACATGGCATCTGGGATTCGCATTGATGATGACGCCCGGGCTGAGGATGCCGCCCGGGTCGAGCAATTGCTTCAGATCGGCCATGATCGCGCACGCGTTGGCACCCCACTCCGTCTCGAGGAACGGCGCCATGTTGCGCCCCGTGCCGTGTTCCGCCTTCAAGGCACCGTCGTACTTGCCCGACACGACGCGCACGAGATCCCCCATGAAGGCTTCGAACTGGCGCACCTCGCCGGAGGTGTTGAAGGACTGAGACATTACGAAGTGCAGGTTGCCGTCCTTGGCATGGCCGAAGATGATCGCGTCCTCGTAGCCGTGCGTCTGGAACAGACCCTGCAAGTCGGTCACACCGTCGGCAAGCCGCGGCACCGGAAACACAATATCCTCGATCAGGATGGTCGTGCCCGGACGCCGCATCGCCCCCAACGACGGGATCATCCCCTTCCGCAGTTTCCATAGATCGGCTTGGGCTGCTGGATCCTCGGTGAATTCGGGATCGTGGATCAGGGTCAGTTCCCTGCAGGTGCGCTCCGCCGCGGACCGGAAAGCGGCGACGTCGCGGTCGGCTCCCTGATATTCCGCCAGGATGGCGGAGGCTCCGGGGGGGAGTTGCGCGAGCAGTGCCGGCGCCCCAGGCAGCTTTTCGACGGAGCGGAGCGAGGCCCGGTCCATGATTTCCGCGGCGCGCGCGCCCGACTCCCGCAGAGGAGCGATAGCCCGGGCCGCGTCCTGGACGCTGCCGAAGTAAAGCTGACCGGTGTATTTGCGGGGGTATTCCGGGAGGGTGTCGAGCACGGCTTCCGCGATGAAGCCGAGCGTCCCCTCCGATCCGATCATCAGGTGCACCAGGATGTCCAGGGCCGAATCGAAGTCGACGAACGCATTGAGCGAGTACCCGTTGTTGTTTTTCATCTGGTAGCGCGTACGGACTCGTTCGCTCAGCCCGGCGTCGGAAAGCAACCGCCGCCTCAACTCCAGCAGCCCACGCGCCACCTCGGGCGCTTCCGCTGCAAACTTCTCCTGCGCGCCGGCAGCGCCCGTGTCGAGCACCGAGCCGTTCGGAAGCACGACGGTCATCGACCGGACGGTTCGATAGGCGTTCTCGGAGACTCCGCAGCACATGCCGCTCGAGTTGTTCGCCAGCATGCCTCCGATCATGCACACGTCCAGCGAGGCTGGGTCGGGACCAATCCGGCGGCCGTACGGTTTCAGCACGGCGTTGACGTAGGAGCCGATCAGGGCAGGCTCCACGCGCACCTGCTTTCCCCCCGTCTTCGACCTGGACGCGGCGCCAGGCCTTCGTGATGTCGACGAGAATCCCGTCGGTCACCGATTGGCCCGACAGGCTCGTCCCCGCCGCACGGAACGTGGCCGGGACCCCCGTCCTGCCGCTGAAACGGAACAGGCTGCGGATTTCGCCCGTCGTCGACGGCTGCACCACCACCTGCGGCACCAGGCGGAAATAGCTGGCGTCGTTGGCGTAGGCAACCCGTTCGATGGGGCGGCTCAGAACGCGCTCGGGCCCGAGCAGTTGCACTAACTCCCGCAGGGCTCCCTGATCCAGTGTGCTCATCGGCTTGACCTCCCGCGCCCGATCCGCAGGACGCCGGATCCGGCCGGCTCCTGCTGAGTCAGGCAATGCAGCGTTCCGAAACCGAGCACCAGGTCGACCGCGTGGATCCCGACGACGCTCCTGTCCGGGAAAAGTTCTCCCAGGATGCCGAGCGCCAGGCGGTCCCTGGGATCGTTGAACGTGGGCACGATGACCGCGGCGTTGCTGATGTAGAAATTGGCATAACTCGCAGGCAGCCGCCCGCCGTCGAAAAACAGGGGTCCCGGCATCGGCAGCGGCACCACTTCGGGCCTCGCTCCGTCCTCGAGCCGGAAGTCGCGCACGCGCTCCCAGTTTTCCGCCAGCGGACGATAGTTGGCGTCGCGCGGGTCGTCTTCCCTCACCAGCACCACGGTCGCCGGGTTCACGAACCGGCAGATGTCGTCAACGTGGCCGTGCGTGTCGTCCCCCGCGATGCCCCGTCCGAGCCAGAGCACGTTGTTCGCGCCCAGGTAGTCCCGGACCGCTTCTTCGAACGCGCGCCGGCTCATCCCGGGGTTGCGGACCTGCACGGCAGGATCGAGGTAGCACTCGTCGGTAGTCAGGAGAGTTCCCCGGCCGTTGACGTCCACGCCTCCCCCTTCCAGCACGAAATTGCGGCGGCCGTGCCGGGCCCGGAACAGCCGTTTTCCGAGACACCGGCCGGCCGCGAGCGGGCACGCGGCGGTCGCGCCGCCAGTCCGGGTACTTCGCCCACGCGTTGAAGTGGAAGTCGACGATCGCCGTCTCCAGCCGTCGCCGGAACGTACGCCGTACGAAAATGGGGCCGCTGTCGCGCATCCAGCCGCGGTTCGTGGGCTGAACGACGAACTCGACGGACGCCGTACTCGCCCCTGCACGCGCCAGGTACCGGCGCGCGCGCCGCTCCTCGGACCTCGAGTCGACCAGGATCCGCACCTTCTCTCCCGCGGAGATCTTGCGCACGATCTCCCCGTAGACCCAACGGATGGTGTCGAGCTTGTCGGGCCAGTCGGTCGGGTTGTGTGGCCAGCCGAGCCACGTGGCCGCGTGCCGCTCCCATTCCGCCGGCATCGAAAAGCCGAGCGCGGCGGGGGTGTCTTCTGACGCAGGTTCCGGTCTTGCCATGTGAAGAACTTGCCATGGATTTGACGAAATGCGGCAATTTTTTTTGTGCTACGCTTGACAGTCTCAAAGATGGTTGAAGCCGTATAATTCATTTCTTTTGCACGAGGGGAACGGGACAGCGCCATGGCCAAGGATCGGAAGAAGAACGCTCGGTACCGGGAAGATCTTTCGGAGACGCCCGATTGGCTCAAGAAGAAGAAATGCCCGCATAGGGAGAAATACCTCTCCGGCCAGCGCATCATGCCGCCCAACATCACCGGACGGGAAAAGCCGGCAGACCTGGTCGACGGGACCTTTCTCGCATACAACGGGGCCCGGCTGAGGGAAGGCTGCCAACTCTTTGTCGAAAAGATGCTCGATCCCGACGTCACCATCGGGATGAGCCTTTCGGGGGCGCTGACCCCCGCCGGCCTGGGATGTTCCTGCATCGTCCCGCTGATCAGGGCCGGCTTCGTGGACTGGATCGTCGCCACGGGAGCCAACCTCTACCACGACCTCCATTTTGCCCTCAACTACCCGGTGCATGCCGGCAGCTTCAAGATGGACGACACCGACCTGCGCAACAACGACATCGTGCGCGTGTACGACGTCTTGCTCGGTTACAGCGACTGCCTGATGGCAACGGACGAGATCCTGCGCGAAATCCTGGTGCAGCCCGAGTTCCAGAAGGAGATGGGGACGGCCGAGTTGCACTACCTCATTGGCCGTTATGCAGCCGAGTGGGAGCGCAAGGCCGGGTTGAAGAACGTCTCCGTGCTCGCGGCGGCTTACCGGGCTGGCGTTCCGTGCTACACATCGTCTCCCGGGGACTCGACCATCGGGATGAACGTCGCCGGGGTGGAACTGCGCGGCAACAAGCTACGGCTAAATCCCTCGATCGACGTGAACGAAACTACGGCTTTCGTGCTCGCGGCCAAGCGCGGCGGGGGCAAGAGCGCCGTGGTGCTCTGGGGAGGCGGCAGCCCGAAGAACTTCATGCTCCAGACCGAGCCGCAGATCCAGGAGGTCCTGCGCATCAAGGAGTTCGGCCAGGACTACTTCCTGCAGGTGACCGACGCGCGCCCCGACACCGGCGGTCTGAGCGGGGCGACTCCTAGCGAGGCGGTGAGCTGGGGCAAGGTCGATCCCGAGCGGTTGCCGGACGCCGTGGTCTGCTACACGGATACGACCATTGCCATGCCGCTGCTGACGCACTACGCCCTGGCGCGCCACAAAGCCCGCGCCTCGAAGCGCCTGTACGACCAGCGCGGGCCGATGGTCAATGCCCTCACCCGGGAGTATTTCAAGCACACCAGGGTGAAGATGGTCGACGGCTCCGACCCGGTGCTCGGCTAGATCGCGGAGACTCCCGATGAACGCGAGACAACTGCAGGCCATTGCGAAAACCCACGGCACCCCCGTGGTCGTCATCGATCACGAAATCATCCGCCGCAATTATGCGCGGTACAGGAAACACCTGCCCAAGGTGCAGGCCTACTATGCGGTGAAGGCCAACCCGGCGCCGGAGATAGTGCGCACCCTCTACCGCGCGGGGGCCAGTTTCGACGTCGCCTCCCTCCCGGAGTTCATGCTGGTGTGCGACAACATCAGGCACCTGCCCGTCGGGGAACAGCAGGATTTCATCTGGGACAAGATCGTGTTCGCCAATCCGACCAAGCCCAAGGAGACCCTGCGAGGCGCTCGATCCGTACCGGCCGCTGGTCACTTTCGACAACGTGAACGAGCTGCACAAGATCAAACAGCATGCCCCGAACGCGGGCGTGGTCCTGCGGCTGCGCGTGCCGAACACCGGCTCGATGGTCGAACTCTCCTCGAAGTTCGGGTGCGACCCGGGGGAGGCGGTCGACCTGATCGTCGAGGCGTTCAGGATCGGTCTCACGGTCGAAGGGCTCAGTTTCCACGTCGGCAGCCAGTGCACGAATTTCGACAACTTCGTCCAGGCGCTCAACATGGCTTCGGCGGTGATGCGCGAGTCGTCGGCCCGGGGGCACGCGCTGCAGATCCTGGACATCGGCGGCGGGTTCCCGGTGCCCTACGACCGGCACGTGAAACCGTTCAGTCTCCTGGCGCGCAAGATCAATGCCGAGATCAACCGGCTCTTTCCGGAAGACATCCAGATCCTCGCCGAGCCCGGGAGGTTCCTCGTCGCGACCGCGGCAACGCTGGTGGCCAGGGTCATCGGGAAAGCCGTCCGCGACGGCAAGACCTGCTACTTCATCGACGACAGCGTCTACCACACGTTTTCAGGCATTATTTTCGACCACTGCCAGTACCACATAAAGGCCTTCAAGGGGGGCAAACCGGAGATCTGCTCCGTCTTCGGCCAGACCTGCGACGGGCTCGACACGATCTCGCATTCGGAGGAACTGCCCGAGCTCGACCTCGAAGACCTGGTGTACTCGGAGAACATCGGAGCCTACAGCAACGCCTCCTCGACCTGGTTCAACGGCTTCCCGCCCGCCAAGGTCGTGCCATGTGAACGAGTAAGAACAGGGTGCTGATTGAAGGGGGTTGGTCTGTCGAGCGGTCACGTCGCGTGGAACCCCGACCGGCGTCCCTAGCGTTCTTCGAACGGCAGAAGGACCCGCACGTTTTTCGACTTGCACCTCAGAGAGAGGCGGCGCGCCGTTGCGGGGGCCAGAAACGAATACTTGCCGTTGAGATCCCGGGCGAGATGGATGAAGTTGAAGGTCAGGGCACCGCGGCCGGTGCTCTCCCGGGGCAGCCTCAGGATATCCGAGCCCGGTGCCAGCGCACCGAACACGGAGGCTACCCCTCCGGACCGGCGCGCCAACTCGAAATAGTCGGCGAGCCAGCTGCCGTACTGGGGACGCGGAACGTACACCGGGTAGAGGAAGACGCGCTCCCGGGCGAGCGTGGCGAACAGTGGGGCCCGTTTTGCCCCGGGATTCAGGTTGCCGTCCGACAGGATGACCACGGCCTTGCGGACCTCCCGCCCGGCCAACGACGGGTCCCGTGCCGCGAACTCCGTCAGTTCGCCCGCAGAGTAACTGAGGCCGTCGATCAAGCCCCCCCGCCCCAGCCTCACGGTCTCCCCCGATCCGACCGCACTCAGTTCGGTGCGGTTGCGGGCGAACCGGCGGAACGCATCGCGCAGGGCTGCCGCGTCGTGCGCCAGCGGGGCGAGCGTCTCCAACCGGTCGCTGACAAGCTTCACCCCTATGGCCGACGCCGGGTGGAAGAGCGCGAATATCGCCTCAGCGGCGCCGGACTGGTTCTCGATCATCCGGGCGTCCACCCCGGGGTTGAAATCGATCAGCACCCAGGCAGCCAGGGGAATGCTTTGGTCGGCCTGATGCAGGCCGCCGCGAAAACCGGTCAATTCGGCACGACGCCCGTCGATCCGGAGTTCGAATTCGGAGGCGGTGAGCCCCAGCACCGGCCGCTCGGATGGACCGAGGGCGGAGAAGTACACCCGCTGCAAGCCGGGCCCGGCTTGCAGGGCCGCCAGAAGCACCAGGTTAGGGATCAGGGACACGCCGCAGGCGGTGAGCTGAATCATCGTGCTGGAGATGTCGTGGCGCCGGTTGCCGGGGAGGTACGCCCCAAGTTGTGTTTACCTACGGCGCGTCCTCAATTGTAGAATGGGCCCTCACACGAGCGCAATCCGATTCAGGACTGGGAGGTGCACATGAGATCGGCAACACCACGCTGGATCATTCCTCTGTTTGCGGTTGTGCTGGCCGCGCCCGGCCTCGTGTCTCAGGATCTGACCGGGCAGGTGCAGGTGCGCGTGCAACTCGATCACCCCGACTGGACCTACACCCCTGGCCAGCCGGTGCTTTTCCGCATCAGCGCCGTGCGCGACGGCCAACCGCTCCCGGGAGCGCGAACGACGGTCAGGATCGGCCCGGAGATGATGCCTCCCGAAATCGAGAAGACCGTCGACCTGCCGGCCGAGGGCGCCACCGTCGAGGGGGGCACCATGAGGAGGCCAGGGTTTCTTCGCTGCATCGCTTCGATCGAGCACGAGGGAAGGAGCTACCGCGGCCTGGCGACCGCTGGCTTCCAGCCCGGAGAGATCCGGCCCACGACGGAAGACCCCGCCGACTTCGACTCCTTCTGGGCCGGGGCGAAGGCGGCACTGGCCAAGATCCCTCTCGATGCGCGCCTGACGCCGCTCCCCGACTACGGCACCTCGACCGTGGAGGTCTACCACGTCAACCTCCAGAACATCGGGGAGAGCGCACCGAGCCGGCTCTACGGGATCCTGTGCCAGCCAAGGGCGGAAGGTAAGTACCCCGCGGTCCTGTCCGTGCCCGGGGCGGGCGTGCGGCCCTACCGCGGCCTGGTGGAACTGGCCGAGAAGGGGCTGATCACGTTTCAGATCGGGATACACGGATTGCCGGTGAACCTCGACCCGGCCGTTTACGAATCGCTCCGGGTCGGCGCCCTGGCAGGATACCCGGGGTTCGGGTTGGACAGCCGCACCCGCTACTATTACTACCGCGTGTTCCTCGGCTGCGTGCGCGCCAACGACTTCATCGTCGGCCTCCCGAAATGGGACGGCGGCAATCTCCTCGTCACGGGCGGGAGCCAGGGGGGAGCGCTGTCGATCGTGACGGCCGGGCTCGACCCCCGAGTCAAGGGCCTGGCGGCGTACTACCCGGCCCTGTCCGACGTCACCGGATACCTCAATGGCCGGGCCGGAGGCTGGCCCCACATTTTCCGGTCGGAACAGGACCCGACCCTGCGGATGAAGGAAAAGGTCGAGACTTCGCGCTACTACGACGTCGTGAACTTCGCGCGGCGCGTGCGTGTGCCCGGCCTTTACACGTGGGGGTTCAACGACGAAACGTGCCCGCCCACGTCGATGTACTGCCGCGTACAACGTCATCCCGGGACCCAAGAAACTCCTGCTGGCGCTGGAAACCGGGCACGGCAGCGTGCCCGAGCAGGTGGACCGGGTCAACCGGTGGATCGAGGAGTTCCTCAAGAGCGGCGGAGCCCAACACTGATCGAGACGGAGTGGAATTGCACATGGCCCCTGACAACCTGAGACGAGAGCTGTACGCCGAATTCCTGGGAACGATGGTGCTGATCCTGTTCGGGGCCGGCGTCGTCGCCCAGAACATACTCAGCGAGGGCAGGAACGGGAGTTACCTGGCGATCAACATCGCTTGGGGGTTGGGGGTCGCCATGGGAGTGTACATCGCCGGCGGCGTCTCCGGAGCGCACCTCAACCCCGCGGTCAGCCTGGCGCTCGCCTTCAGGAAGACCTTCCCGTGGCGCAAGGTTCTGCCATACTCGCTCGCCCAGACCGCGGGCGCCTTCGCAGCCTCGCTCGTGGTCTTTTCGGTGTACAACGACGCCTTCCGCGCCTTCGACGGTGGGGTGCGGGCCGTCGCCGGTGCCAAGGCCACGGCCGGGATATTCGCCACCTACCCCGCGCCGTTCCTGTCGACCTTCGGCGGGCTGGTCGACCAGATCGTCGGCACGGCGATTCTCATGCTGGTCATCTGCGCGCTGGGCGACGCGCGCAACATGGCGCCTTCCGCCAACGTCGGCCCGCTCCTGACAGGCCTCCTCGTCGTCGGCATCGGGATGTGTTTCGGTTTCAACTGCGGCTATGCCATCAACCCGGCCCGCGACCTCGGGCCCCGACTGTTCACCTCGCTGGCGGGCTGGGGTGTCGAGGTTTTCCGGGCCGGCCATTTCTGGTTCTGGGTTCCCATCGCCGGTCCACTGGCAGGCGGCATTGCCGGGACGTGGATTTACGACGCGCTGATCGGCAGACACTTTGTCAGACAAGACACGCAGGCGGCACGCTGAACATTCAGCGCTGCCGCCCCCGACACTCCCGGATTCCCCGGGTGTGCAGACGTGTTTGTTGACCTCATGCGAAGCCTGAACCACTCGGCGGAACCTGTGAAGTCAAGCAGGGAATCGGTGCAGGCGGCGCTCGGCTCTCGTGATCGTCACACCGAAGACGGTCAACGACCTGACGCAGGTCCGGATAAAGAGCAATGTGCTGCCCGGGCAGGATCACCCTTGCGGGAGGTTTGCCCGGCGCAAGACCGGCTCCGCGAGCGCTTCGTTATTGCCCGATTCCGCGCCCTCGCCGGCGCCTCCCCGGTGGTTCCGTCCGCGCCGCGAAGTGAGTCTGGCGGTCAGATCGTCGAGCAGCGAATACATCACCGGGACCGCGACGAGGGTGAGCAAGCGTCGAGGTGATGAGCCCGCCAATCACCGCCCGCGCCATCGGGGCCCGGATCTCCGATCCCGCACCGATCTCGAAGGCGAGCGGGAGCATCCCGAAAATCATCGCCAGCGTGGTCATGACGATCGGCCGGAAGCGGGTGCCGCCGGCCTTCACCAGCGCCGGATCGCGGCTCGTGCCGTCCTTGCGCAGCTTGTTTGCGTAGTCGATCAGCAGGATGGCGTTTTTCGTGACCAGCCCCATCAGCAGGATGAGCCCGATCATCGACATGATGTTCAGCGTGTCGCCCACGGCCCAGAGCATAGCTACGACACCGATCAGCGACAGGGGGAGCGACAGCATGATGGAAAACGGGTGGACGAAGCTGCCGAACTGCGAGGCCAGGATCAGGTAGATGAAGACGACCGCCAGGATGAGCGCATCGTAGATGTACCCGAAGCTCTCGCTCATGTCCTCGCTCTGGCCCGTGTAGGAGATCTCAAATCCCGGGGGTAGGTTCAACCCTGCCGCCGGCCTGCTTGATGTCCTCGATCACGTTTCCGAGCGGTCGGCCCGCCGTGTTGGCCGAGACGCGGACCTCCCGGATCATGTCCATGTGCCGGATCTGCGAGGAACTGGTGCCCCGTTGGAAATGCGTCACCTGGTCGACGGGGATCAGCAGGTCGTGCCCGGCCGCGTCTTTCTTTGTGCTGAGTATCTCGACGTCGGCTGAGCGCCTCGAGCGAGCTCCTGTCCCGCGTGCCAGCCGGACGCGCACGTCGTAGGCGTCGCCGTCGGCATCTTCGTACTGGGTCGCGACCTCTCCGTTCAGCAGCGCGCGCAGGGTGACGGCGAGCGCATCGAGCCGGATACCGAGGTCAGAGGCGATCTTCCGGTCGATCCGGACCTTGACCTCGGGTTTGTCGCGGTCAAGGCTGCGGTCGACGTCCGCCGCCCCGGGAACCGAGCGGGCGAGCGTCGCCATCCGGGCGGACAGGCGGTCCAGCTCGGCCAGGTCCGGCCCGCGCACGCTGATCTGGATCGGCTTGGCATCCCCCATCTCTTCGACGTCCTCGACGCTGGTGATCGCGCGCCCGTAGGAGGCCAACGCGCGGCGCAGGGTTGTGCGGAATTCCTGGAACCCGACCTGGCGCTCTTCCTTGGGCTTCAGTTTGACATAGACGAGCCCTTCGTTGAGTGCACCCGAGGCGTTGGCCCCGATGGTGGCGAAGGTGTAGCCGACCCCGGGCTGTTGCCGGATGCTCCGTACGAGGTCGCGGGCCACGTCCTCGGTCTGCTCCAGGCTGCTGCCCGGCGCAGTCTTGAACGACACCTGCAGCTCGCCGCGGTCATACTCCGGGAAGAACGACGTCCCGAGATGCGGGAACACGGCGAGGCTCGCGAGGAAAAGCAGCAGAGCCGTGGACATGACCAGCCAGCGATGCCGGAGCGCGAACCCGATGGAGCGCTCGTACCGGAAGTGCAGGTTTTCGAACCACCGGTCGAACACGGCCAGCAGCCGCGCCAGCCCGCGCCTCCGGATCCCCTCTTCGATGGCAGGATCGTACCAGCGCGACGAAAGCATGGGGTCCATCGTGAACGAAACGAACAGGGAGACGAGCACGGCGAACGCGATCGTGATCCCGAACTCGTAGAAGAACCTGCCGACGATGCCACCCATGAAGGCCACCGGGACGAACACGGCTATGATGGAGAAGGTCGTCGCCATCACGGCCACGCCGATTTCCGAGGTCCCGATCCGGGCCGCATCGAAGTGGCTGCGCCCGTGCTGCATGTGCCGGACGATATTCTCGCGCACGACGATGGCGTCGTCGATGAGCAGCCCGACCGCGAGCGAAAGCCCCATGAGGGTCAGCATGTTCAGGGTGAACCCGAGGGCCCGCATCACGAGAAACGCCGCGATGATGGACACCGGCAAGCGTCAGGCCCGTGATGACGGTGCTGCGCCAGCTGTTGAGGAACAGGAAAACGACCAGGACCGTGAACACACCGCCGAGGAGCAGCGTGGTCTGCACGTCTTCGACCGCGTCGCGGATAAACAACGACATGTCCTTGACGACCTGGATCGTCGTCTGGCCGGGCAGTTCCCGGTTCAGCCTGGGCAGCTCGGCCTTGACGGCCTCGGCGACGTCGACGGTGTTGCCGCCGGACTGCTTCCGGATTTCGAGCGCCAGGGCGCGCCGGCCGTCGATCAAGGCCAGCGTGCGCTGTTCCTCGTAGCCGTCGGCAATCGAGGCCACCTCCCGCAGGTACACCGGCACGCCGCGGATGGTCTTGACGATCAGGTCCTGGAAGGCCTCCGGCTGGACGAACTTCCCTTCCACCCTCACCAGCTCCTCGATCGGCCCCTGCGTGATTTTGCCCGCCGGCACCTCCAGGTTTTCGCCCCGCACCGCGGAGACGACCTCCGGAACTGTGAGGCTGTAGGTCTTGAGACGGTCGGGATCGAGCAGAATCTGGATCTCGCGGCGTTGGCCCCCTACAATAGTCGAGCGAACCCACGCCTTCGACGTTTTCCAGCCGCTTCTTGATGATTTTCTCCGCCAGGCTGGTGAGCTGCTTGGTCGTGTATTGCGAGGAGGTCACCGACAGCGAAAGAATCGGCAGGTCCGCCGGGATCCAGTCGCTGGATTACGGGCTCCTCCACCCCGGTCGGAAACTGATTGCGCAGCGCGCTCACTTTGCTCCGGACGTCCTGCGCCGCCGTGTGGATGTTGGTCCCCAGCTTGAATTCGGCGACGATCGACGAATACCCTTCGGTGCTGATGGACGTGATGTGGCGCAACCCCTCGACGGAGTTGATCGACTTCCTCGATGCGCTTGGTGACCTCGGTTTCGACGGTCTCCGGGGCGACCCCCGGGTAGACCGTCCCGACGCTCACGACCGGGAGGTCGATGTTGGGGAACAGGTCGGTCGACAGCTCCTTGTACGAAAAGAGCCCGAGCACCACGAGGGCGGCCATCATCATGGTCGCAAAGACCGGCTGCTTGATCGACAGGTCGGAAAGAAACATGGCAGTCACTGCCCCGCGTCGGATGAATTCTTGAGCACCTTCACCGGGGAACCGTCTTTGAGTGCGGGCCCGATTTCGACGACGACCAACTCGCCCCGTGCGAGCCCCTCGGATATCCAGATGAGGTCGTCCCGGACACCCCCGATCTTCACGGCGCGCGCGCGCACCACGTCGTCCTTCACCGTGTAGACGGAGCCGGAGGAGGAGTTGTCCTGTTCGCCCACCAGGGCGGAGCGGGGCACGACGAGCGCGCCGGGTTCCCGGCGCACCTCGACGAAGCCGCGCGCGAACATGCCGGCGCGTAACTCGCCGCCCGCGTTTTCGATGCGCAGCGCCACCTTGACGGACCGGCTGTCGGACTCGACCATCGGGTTGATCGCCGATACGACCCCCTGGAATTCGCGCGTCCCGAAGGTCGGGGTGGTGAAGCGGGACCGCAGCCCGGGCCGGATTTCCGCAAGGCGGTAAGACGGGATCAGGCAGTCCAGCTCCAGACGGCTGTTGTCGACGATGGTGTAGATGGACTGGGCGGGCCCGATCAGAGTCCCACGGTCGACGAACTTCCTCTGCACGCGGCCGCTGGCGGGAGCCACGATCCGGCAATCCCTGATCGCCTTTTCGGCGATCGCGAGCGTGGTCTTGACCTGTTCGCGCTGGGCTTCGGCTAACTGGAGCTGGGCTTCGGCCTCCCTCACGCCGGTTGTTGCCGCCTGGTGGTCTTTCTCGGTGATCCCGCCGGTGCGCAGCAGGTTGTCGGCCCGTTCCTTCTCACGCCGGGCGTGGTCGAGAGCGACCGTGGCCCTTGCGACGCCGGCCTCGGCCACCCCCAGGGACGCCAGCGCCTGTTCGTGGGCGAGCCTGTAGTTGACGGGGTCGATCTCGGCGATCACCGCCCCCTCGCGCACGACGTCCCCCTCGAACAAATGGGCGTCGGTCAGGCGTCCGGCGACTTCGGACTTCACCTCGACGACCGACCGGGACCGCAGGCTGCCCGAAAACGGTACCGTGACCGCCCAGGCCTGGATCTCCACGGGCAGGGCCTTGACGACCAACGGGGGCGGCTCCACCACCGCCGGAGCGGTTGCGGTCTCGGCCTTGCACCCGGACAGGACCACGCCCACGGTCGCGAGCAGCGTTGCCAGGTACAGCGATGCCTTTGTGCGCATCATCGTGTCTCCTCCGGGTCGAGAATCGGGGTGCCCTGCGCGAGGCGCAGACGGGCCTTGGCCATACCGTATTCGTAAGTGGCGTTGATCTCCGCATTGCGCGCCAGGGCGAGCGCGGTCTGCGAATCGACGACATCCAGGGTGGTCGCCGCCCCGTACTGGTAATTCGCCTGCATCATCGTGAGCACCTTCTCGGCCTGCGTCACACTCAGCCGCGCCGCCTCGATAGCCCGCGCCGACGATTCCAGTTCGTCGCACGCCGCCTTCACCTCCAACCGCACGTTGTTCTGCAGCTGGGCAAGATTGTGTTCGGCGGATTTCAGCCGCGACTGTGCCTGCATCAACTGCCCCGCCTTGCGCCCGCCGTCGTAAAACGGGAGCTTGAAGTTGAACGTGACGGTCCAACGGGAAAAATCGCTTTTGAGGAAATTGCGCGGCTCGCGCGCAGAGTGCCCCCAACGAGCATCCATGTCGATGCTGAGCCTGTTCTGCGCGTCGGCCAGCGCCACCAGGAGGCGGGATTCCTCGAGCAGGTGGCGCGCCACCTCGATGTCGGGACGAATTTCCAGGGCCCGCGCCTGCTCGCGGACGATCTCGGGAGGAGGCACAGGTTGGTATGCCAGCTTGCCCTCCACTTCGGTGGGGGCGTTGATGTCCACCATGATCAGGCTGTTGAGCGCCGAGCGCGCCATCCGAACCCTGTTTTCCGCCCGTATCAGCTCCGGTTCCATGTTCGCCACGTTCACCTGAGACCGCAGGACGTCGATCTCGGTGGCCACCCCCTGGTTGAAGCGGTTGCGCGCCTGCTCGAGGTGCTGCCCGCGCTGCCGGTGGGTCTCCCGGGTCACGTCCGCATTGGCCTGGGCCAGGAGCAGGTCGTGGAAGGCCTGGAACACTTTGAACGTCACCCGCTGCCGCGCCGCGTCCAGCCCGGCTTCCTTCTCCTGGCGACCTTGGTCCGCCAGCTTGATCGCGTTGCGCACCTTGCCGGCGGTGTAGATGGGCTGGCGCACGTTCAGGGCGACATCGAAAAGGTTGGCGGCCTGCGGGACCAGCGCGTCCCGGAATTCCTGAGGGACCCGATCGAAGCTGCCGCTGTTGAGGATGCTCGGGTCGCGCATCCGCAAACCGGCGCCCTCGGCCTGAATCTGCGGAAAGGCGTCGGCCTTGACCTCGGCGATCCTCCCCTTCACCTCAACGATCTGCTCCTCCGCCAGCAGCACCTCGGGGTTTCGCTTCAGCGCCAGATCGACCGCCTCGCGCAACGTCAGCGGGTGCGCCGGCGCCTGTGCCGCGAGGGGGGTCGCCGGCGGCACCCCGAGAATGACCAGAACGAGCGTGAGCCTGGAGACCAGAGTCATATCTGCACCAATCCCTATACCGATCGGTAAACCCCGCTACGCGTGCCGGCGCGGCAGGAGGATGTCGACGTGGCTCTCCGCCTTCTTGCGCGTCAGACCGGGTCTTCCGGTAAACATGTTTTCGAGGATGGCCATGAGATTCATCCCCATCAGGGCCGTCGCCAACTGGCGCGCCGCGCCGCGCGCGGTCCCCGGAGGGAGCCCTTCCTCCAGGACCCCGGCGATCACCTGGCGCTGCTTCTCCATTTCCCGGACGATGTTGAACGGGGGCATCTGCTCTTCGGGAGCGAACGCCATGCGCAGCAGGAACCTCATCCGCGCGGGATCGGCCCTTGCGGCATGCAGGTCGTTGTACGTCATGTGTACGAGCCTGCTCCTGAAATCGCCCCTGAGGTTGGACGCCCGCAGCAGGGCCTTGAGGTAGTAACCGAACGAATCGACCATCAGTTCCTGAAACAGGTGGCCCTTGTTCCGGAAATGGTAGTAGAGGACCGGCTTGGTGACTCCCGCAACGGCACAGATCTCGCGGATGGACGAGCCGGCATATCCCTTCCGGGAGATCACCTCTGTGGCGGCATTCAGAATCGCGTCGCGGGTTCCTCGCATGATCGCAGCTCCGACGGGCGTCTGAATTCTTACCGGTCGGTATAGAAAATCAAGCGAATTCGGTCGCATTCCCGGGCAGGGTCCTGGCGGAGTCCGTCAACCTGTCGCATCTGGGGCAGATCGTGCTGCGCGGCCCGAAGTCTAAACCCTGGCGGGTTCAGGGCCTGTTCGAGGCCGGGGCCGGCGGCTGCTCGACCAGAATCTTCCCGGTCAGGATGAAATCCAGGGTCTGGCCGAGGTCGTTCTCGTTGGCGGCGGCCAGCACCAGGCCGCCGGCGTCTTTGACGGCGTCGAAGTATTTCGCGGCGGTGTCGAAGGCGACGAAGTAGATCGCCGCGCGACCCTCCGCAGGTTGCCTCGCGATGGCGTCCGCCACGTCTCCCGGCGAGTATCCATTATTGTTCTGGCCGTCGGTGATGACCAGCATGTGGCGGCGAGCCAGGCCCGACGCGTCCAGTTCACGCTTGGCCACGATCATGGCGTTCCCGATCGGGGTGCCTCCGCTGGGAACCATGTTGCGGGCCGCCGCGGCGGCCGCGGCCGGGTCCGGTTCTCCCAGTCTCACGACCCGACGGGGCGAGGGTTCGCCGTCGCGCGCGCTGAACTCATAAATCCCGACCACGAGCCTGCGATCCGGGTGCTGCTGAACGAAGCCGCTCATCTGTTGCACGAGGGTCGTCACACACCGCCGCGCGATCTCGATCTTGGGCTTGTCCTGGCCGTCGGCATCCTTCACCCCGTCGCGCATGCTGCCCGAGGTGTCGACCAAGACCAGGACGGCGATGCCATCCTGCCATGTGGCGGAGGCCGGCGGGCGAAGCATCGCCTCGAGCGGGTTGATCCCCAAGGCGGAGTCGCCGCCTGATCGGGAGCGCGGCATTTCTAAGCACCCCGCTCCCCCTAGGGCGAGCAGACAGACGGCCGATACGACGCGAAGCGGCTGGCTCATCTCTTCCTCCGGAGCGGGGGCGCGCGGCCGGAGCGCGCGCCCCCGGCCGCTCACTTCTGTTCCGGCGGGTAAACGCTGATTTCGACGCGCCGGTTCAGACGTTGATTGTCGGGATCGTTGGAATCGGCGGGCGAGTCCCAACCCTTCCCCTCGATGCTGAACTTGTTCGGGTCAAACTTGAACTTCTCGATCAGGGCGCGTTTGATCGCCTCGGCGCGGGCGAGGCTGAGGTCGCGCACAAACTGCACCGGCACCCCCTTCCCCTTCATGCTCGAATCGGTGTGACCCTCGATGAGGATGACCGCCCTGGCAAACTGGCCCGAAAGGCGCGCGACCTGCTCGAGGGTGGCGTCGACGTTGGGATCGTACAGCTTGCCCGGCACGACGTTGTTGTACTCGTCCCGCGCGGGCTCATAGGGATTGGCGGAGTTCGGGAAAAAGTTGATCCGGATGGTCTGGGTCAGGATGGGTGCTTCGGCGGGCACCTTGCGGAAGCTGGACGGTGTGAAGGTGGCGATGCTCTCGTCCTTCTGGTGGGCAAAGGTCCCCTTCTGCTGCAGCTTCTGCAGGAAGGAGAAGTCCATGACCTGATCGAACGGCACGGGGGCGTTGATGCGGCCCAGCTCACGGTAGACGTAGCTGGCGTTCTTCCAGGTGCGCTCGAGGTTGGTCGGGTTGGAGGAGTTCAGGAAGAACTGGACGTTTTCCGCGAAATTGGTCGCGTGGGCGTCGTTGCGCATGGACATGATCTCTTCCTGCTTCATGCCAAACGCGTCCGCCATCCACTTGGCCGCCTGCTCGGGTTTGTCCTTGACGGCGTCCATCCCCTCGAATATGCCGGCGATGAGGCCGTCGACGATCTCCGGATGGTCCCGTGCGAAATCCGCGCGCAGGGCGTAGACATCAGCGATCAGCTTGTTCGCGTCGCTGGTGCTGGAGAGGATCCGGGTGCCGGCTACGCGCTCCGGGATGTTGTAGATGTCCGGTGCCCACGAAACGCACCCGTCGATTTTCCTGTCGGCCACAAACGCGGCGGCCGCCTCAAAGGCAGTGGCGGTGTATTTGACGTTCACGTCGGCCGGGCGCAGCCCGGCCGACAGGAGCAGCGACGTGAGGTAGTACTCGCTCGGAGAGTTCTGTGCGAGCGTTATGGTCTTCTTGCGCAGATCGGCGACGGACTTGATGGAACTGCGCACCACGATCCCATCTCCCCCGCTCGACCAGTCGATCTGCTGTGCAATGCGCGGCGCGGTGCGCGAGTCGCGCATGAGTTCCGGGGCAAGCAGGACCATCATGTCGACCGTGCCCCAGAGCGTGTGCACCTCGCCGGCGGCGAAGGCGTCGCGCGCAGCCACGGGGTCATCCATGAGCACCATCTCGACGCGGAAACCGTACTTCTTGGCGAAGACGCTGTCCGGGTTCGGCTTGGTCCCGCGGTTGGCGGCGATCACGGGCAGCCACCCCGCCCAGACGTTGTAGCTGAAGCGCAGGATCTTTTCGTTGGCGTTCCACCTGTACTGGCTGGCGGCCTTGACCGCGGGGAGCTTGTCGGCGGGAATGTACTTGTACTCCTTGACCGTCGTCACGCCCCCGGTGTCGGGCGCCTCGGCCTCCGGACCTTCGGCGACGCCGGACTGCTGTGAGGGTTTTGCGGACGGTCCCCGCTTCCAGACAAGGAATGCCCCGAGCCCGATCAGTCCCACGATGAGAAGCAATGAGATGGATTTGCCCAACGGTGTCAGTCGCGCACCATTGTCTGCCATGAGGATTCCTCCTGTCATGAAGCCGGGGCCACGGCCCCCGGCACTATCTGCGAGCACGGATGATCAAACGCGCCCGGACCCCTCGCGGTCAGCCGCGAGGGTCAGCTGCCGGAGGACCCGCCGCCCGGCGTCGGGCCGATCTCCTTGGCCGAGGCCGGCTCTTCCGGCTGGGGGGCGGCCTGAATCCCCTGGCTCGCCAGGAACTCGGCCAGCGCCGTCTGTTCCAGGGCCTTGCGCTCGTTCTCCTTCTCCTCGACCTGCTCGATGTCGACCAGGTCGTGCGCCACGCGGGCCTTGCCGGCCGATTCCTCGTAGCGCTTCGCCAGGATCTCCTCGACCGTCTTCATCGTGTCCCCGAGGTCCCCGACCTTGAAGGCGGCACTGCCCAGCGCGGCCGCGGCCTCGGCCTGCGCCTCCTTGATCTTGACCTGCGACAGTTGTTTCTCCAGCCGGTGTACCTTGTCCTCGAACTCTTTCTGCGCGACCTTCGCCTGACGTAGGTTGCCCTGGTAGGCCTCCTCGGTTTCGGCAAACTCCTGCGTGTCTGTGGTCAGTCCCCCTTCAGTTCCTGCAGCTCGCGGGCCAGGCTTCCGGCCAGTTCCATGTTGCCCGCCCTGTGGTTAGCCAGGATGCGGCGCTCCAGCTCCTGAGCCCTCGTCGTCTTCCCCTTGATCTGGGTCTTGAGGCGCTCGGCAACGCCGGCCATCCGGGCCAGGGCCATGTTGTATTGCGCCATTTTGTCGCGGAATTCCTGGCGGGCGGCCTCCATCAGCGCCTCGGGATTTCTCTGCTCCAGACCGCTGACGAAGATACTGATGAACCCGCGGAAGAGTCTGCCGATCCGTGCAAAAACAGCCATTGCGCCCCCCTTCGAGGTTGGGACATGTCTCCAGTACAATCGTTGTCAGGAATAATTCGCCCATTCTAGTCCACACCGGCGGCAAAGCGACAGAAGAACCCACGCGCGGCGCGGGGAGGATCTCAGCCGTCGTCCTCGTCTGTGGTTATCACTCGGTCCTCGATCAGGAAGCCGACGCTGCGGGCGAGTTCCTGCTCGACCTGACGCTTGCGCCGCCGCCACTCGCGCCACTGCTCCCGGTCGGCCTCGGCCTTCTGCCGCAGCGCGTCGCGCTCTGTCTGCAGCGCCGCGATCCCGGCCTCGATTTCGGCAGCCTTGCGCTCCCGCACGAGCTCCCGCTCCTTGAGTTTCCTCCGCGCGAACTCCTCGAAGGCATCCAGGGCCCGGTCGCGGGCGACTGCGTCCCGGATGACGTCCTGCACTTCGACCTCGTCCGCCGCGAGCGCGTCCAGGATGCGCTTCTGGATCTCCGCCCGTTCGAGCTTCTGCAACGCGTCGTCCCTGAGCACCTCGGACAGTTTCTCAACAGTCCAACCCCGTGCGGCCGCAGCTATCCCGGCGGCCTGAAAGACCTCATGGAAAGGGACGCTCAGTTCGGCCGGCAGGTCCGCGAGCGTGCGCACCTCCTCGGACCTGATCTCGGTCATCAGTTCAGTGAGGGTGATGGTGCGGGTCCGAAGTTTCACCGGGGATTGGACGGTCGCGGGCAGGGCCTTCTCCAGTATCCCGAGACGGTCCCCCAGAGCCTGCATGATCTCGACCAGTCGCATGGCTAGGTGAATCTCCTCAGCTCTTCGATTCGAGCTTCGAGTTGTTCGGGCGGCAGGTCGCGGAAGCGCGGGGGCAGGAAGCGGCTGTCGGTGCATTCTCGTACCGCGACCAGATCCATGTACTCCAGCTTGCGCGTGTGCGCGCTCGGGCGCACCTCTCTGAAGACCTCGGCCAGCGTCTCCTTCAGCGGCCGCCGCGGCGCCGGCGTCAGCTCGTGCACGCGCAGTGCCCGGACGAGCACCCCTTCGATCTCGTTCCCCCCCAGGGCGGCGTGGCCAGCGAGCTCCGGCAGGTCCTGTTCCGCCAAGGGGAACTTGAGCTTGCGCGCCACCGACAGCAGCAGCGCCCGCAACTCCTCGGGGCTCTCGGGCGGGAAGAGCGGGATGTGAACGTCGAGGCGGCCCTGCCGTTTCAGATCGACCTCGAGCAGGTCGGGCCGGGACGTGGCAAAGACCCAGAGTATCCGGCCCCGGTTGCGCGTGTCCGACATCTCCTTGGCCAGCATCGAGTAGACGCGGCCCGAAAGGCCGCTGTCGGAGTCGCCCCCACCGCGCTTCCCGGCGGCCTGATCGGCCTCGTCCACGAAGACGACCACCTGCCCGAGCGCCCTCAGCACGGAAAAGATCTTCTCGAGGTTGGACTCGGTCGCCCCGACCCAGCGGTCCCGGAAGTTCTTGAACACGACGCAGGGTATCCCCAGCTCCCCGGCCCAGCACTGCACCAGGAAGGTCTTCCCGGTGCCGATACGGCCCGTGATGAGGTAGCCCATCGGCAACGCGTGCAGGGTCCCGCGCCGCAGCAATTCCGCGTCGTCGCGCAGCCACGATTTCACCGCGTCGGAGCCGGCGACGTTGTCCAGGGTGAAGGGCGATTCCAGGAACTCGAGCAGGTCCTGGCACTCTTTCTCGATCTGCTCCTTTTTCATCCGGGACAGCCATGCGGACGAGACGGTGCGGCCGGTTTTCAGCGCCATGGCGAGAACGGTGCGCGCCCCGACCCGGCTGAGCCCTGTCAGCCGCCGCCCGAGGACGTCCATCGGGACCTCGCACCGGGACGGGAGTTCGGGCAGGGTGGTCGCAACCAATCCCTCGAGGTACCGGCACATCTCCGGCTCGTCCGGCAGCGGCATCCGCAGGGTGCGCGCGTGCGGGTTCCGCACGATCAGATCGTTCAGGTCGTGCAGCCCCTCGGTGAGCAGCACCGTGACGATGTTGGACTGCAGGATGGCGGGGTCGTTGGCCCAACCCAGCACCTTCACGACGTTGGAGCTGAAGGGCCCGCCGAGCTGGATCGGATCGCCTCGCGGCACCACGAACTCGGCGAAATCGATGATCACGGCGATCCGGCGCGAGCCGCCGGCGTCGCGCCCGCGCAGCGACTGGAGGTTCAGGGTGCGCAGCAGGTACCGGTCGATCAGCTCCATCGCGGGGCCCGGCTCACGCGTCTGACCGATGGTGAAGGCCTGTTCTCCCAGAGCCTGCTTGAGCCAGTCCGCCCAGTCCTCGGCGCCACGGGTCGCCCGGATGCCCTTCCCGCGGTCGTAATGCAGCACCGTGTCGTACGTCTCGAACATGACCTCTTCGAGAAAGGCCTTCAGCGACAGCAGCCGCGGCCCCGACGGGCCGACGGCGGGAACGACGTCGAATATGTTTCCGTGCACGACGAATTGGGCCACCGAACCCGACTTGAACAGGTCGCGCATTTCGGCCGCCCAGGACGGCAGTTCAGGACTCATGCAATCTCCGCGGGCACACCCTCCGCTGCGGGGCTACTGCGATTCAGAAGCCGGAACGTTGACGGAGAGCGGGGGAGGCTCCGCCAGCAGGTCCTCCACGGCGCCGTAGATCTGTTGCTGCTCCTTCATCCACTCGGTGGTTCCCCCGAGTGTCGTCGTGATCTGATCTATGCGCTGCGACAGGGCTTCCGGGTCGGCGGCCAAGACCGCCTGCTCGCGCACGAGCTCGACCTGATCCTGTATCCGCGTCAACTCCGCGTCGAGGAAGGCCAGCTTGTCGCGCGCCTCCTGCCTCTTCTGGAGGCGTTGCTGCAGGATCTCCGCCTGACCGGTGAGGCTGCGCCGCAACTCCTCTCCCATCGCTTCGTCTTTCAGGCGGCTCTCCAGGCCCGAGATGCGCTGCCGCAGGCGCTCCGTATCCTCCTGCGTGTTGTCGGCGCTCCGTACGATGCGCTCGATGGCCTGCCGGGCGAGGAGCAGCCGCAGGTAGACCCAGAGCAGCCGGCCCAGACCCTGCCCCTGGGCGTCGATGCCCGATGCCGGGGCGTTGAGCCGGTACTGTTGTTCGAGGATGGCCCGGCAACGCACGTCGAGTTCCCGGTACCGTCGCTGGCCGTCGGGCCCGAGCTGGGCGACCAGCTGATCGACGCGTTGCTGCCACGTGCGCCTCTCTTTCCACTGCAGCGTGGCGTCGACAAAACGTTGGAAGCGGTTGTTGGTCGAAAGGGCGCCGAGGTAGGCTAACTCCAGGCCCAGGCCCATCACCCAGAACCCGGGGCTGACCAGGCCCAGCAGGACGAACGCGCCGATGCCGACCCAGTTCGGCGGTACGAACATACCGATGGGCCGGGCGTGGAAAGCCTCGCGAATATAGTCCGAGAATCCCGGTTTCATACGCCAACCCGAGGGGGCCCCGCGCCGGCGCCCGCCGGGAGCCCCACCGCTTCCGAAACGCGGCGGAAGGCTTCCGTGACGACCGACACGGCGTTTTTGAATTCCGGCCGCTCTTGCGCCACGAGCGGAGGGATCTCCACGCTGCGCGGAATGGATTCGGAAATATCATAAGCGATCTGCCCCGGGGCGTGGGTAAATATCCACACCCGCTCCCCCAGGTAAACCGCTTCGGTCACGCTGTGGGTCACGCACAGGATTGTCGGGTGGACGCGGTGCCAGAGCCGCACGACCAGTTCCTGCATCTCGAGGCGAGTGGGTTCGTCCAGCGCGGAAAACGGCTCGTCCATGAGGAGGATCCGCGGCTCCATGGCGAGCGAGCGGGCGATCGCAACCCGCTGCTGCTGGCCTCCGGACAGCTGGTGGGGGTATTTTGCGGCGTGATCGGCCAGACCGACCCGCTCCAGCAGTTCCTCGACGCGGGCCCTGCGTCCGGCGCCGTCCAGCGGCAACCCCTTCCTGTTGATGTCCAGACCGAACATGACGTTCTGAAAAACGGTCAGGTGGGGGAAAGAACTGTACTGCTGAAAGATCATGCCCCGGTCGCGGCCCGGCCCCTGTACGGGCTTCCCTTTGACGAGCACCTCCCCGCCGGTCGGCAGCAGGAACCCGGCGATGAGGTTCAGCATCGTGCTCTTGCCGCAACCCGACGGTCCGATGATGGTGATGAACTCGCCGTGGTCGGGAACGTCCGGGACGGCCACCGAGATGTCGTTCAGGGCGAGAAATTGGCCGAACCGGACGCTGGCGTCGCGCAGCTCGACGACGGGCGGGACCCGGCGCGCATCGGTTGTGAGCGTCATCTTCGATCCCTTCGGTACGGAAACAGCACGCCCCCCAGCCGGGCCCATCCGAGGTCGGCAACCCACGCGATCAGGGTGATGATGACGATCACCAGGTACACCCGTCCGGACATCGCACGCCGCCGCGCGGTGTCGATCAGGTCGCCGAGCCCCCCCGCCTTGACGACCACCTCGGCCAGGACGAGATAGGTCCACCCGACCCCGAACGCCAGCCGCATCGAGTGCCAGATCTCCGGTGCGGCGACAGGCACGAGGACCCGGCGGATCACCTGCCAGCGCCCTGCCCCGAGGGTGTATGCGGTCCTCAGATAGACGTCCGGGACCGCGTCGATGGCGTTGACTACAGCCGGCAGCAGGAAAATGGAGAAGGCGAGGGCCAGAAACACCACTTTCTGAATCTCGTCCACGCCGAACCACGACATGGTCAACGGGACCAGCGTGGCGATCGGTATGTACCCGCTGGCCGTCACCAGCGGACCGAAGGTGCTCCGCGCGCTTCCGAAGGCCCCCATGACGATCCCCAGCGGGAGCACCACGGCCAGCGCCAGGATGAACCCGAGCCCGACCCGGGTCAGGCTGATGATCGTGTGGTCCAGCAGCCCACGGTTGTCCTGATCGCTGCTGCCTACCAGGTCCTTCAGGCTGTCGACCACTTCGGCGGGGCTCGGGAGGATCGTGGGGCCGAGCACGCGCTCTTCGGCCGCCCCCCGGGTGGCATACCACCACAGGATCACGAGGACGAGGATGGGCACCAGACCGAGCACCAGCGCCGCACCGCGGGGAACGCGGCCGCGTATTGCCACGAACCATCTCGGAAGCATGGGAGAGACATTAAGCAAGTACAACTCCGGTGTCAACTGCCGCGCCGCAACTCACTCCCGGCCGTGACCTATACGCGGAATTCCAGCGGTTTATTCAGTTGTGAACGGCAATATCCTCAAGTGGGTCCGGGCTGAAGAGGCTGTCCAACGATTGAACTGGCCGCGCCGCGGCGCCCGCGAAACCAGAGTCGGGTCCGGTGCTTCACGACTCGGCACGTCTTTAGGCGATCTGCATCCTGATTGGACGACAGGTCGATCTCGAATAGCGACCGCAAACTGCGTCCGGGTGAAGCCCGGGCCCACTTGATTCAACTCTGTGTGTCGGTTGTGGACTAGCTGTTGACGGCCACCTGACCCCCGCAGGGGACGGAACCCAGGACCACCTGGTTGCGCCCCATGGATTTGGCGCGGTACAGGGCCGCGTCGGCCACGCGGATCAGGCCGTTCACGTCGGTGGCGTCATCAAACGACCCGCAGGCCACTCCGGCGCTTATGGTCACCCGGACGTCGCCCTCGGGTAGCACCACCGGTTCGCACATGACTGAAGCCCGTACGCGTTCCGCGTTGCCGACGCCGTCGGCGGCATCACATCCGGGCATCAGGATGAGGAACTCCTCCCCACCGTAGCGCCCGATGAGGTCGTAACGGCGTACCGCACGGCGGAGACGCTGCGCAATGTCGACGAGCACGACGTCGCCCGTAAGGTGGCCGTAGGTGTCGTTGATGACCTTGAAGTGGTCGACATCGGCGAGGATGATCCCGAGGCAAGAGCGGTCGCGGCCGGAGCGGTCGAGTTCCCGACGGAGCTGTTCCAGTACCTCGGCCCGGCTGTAGAGCCCGGTGAGGCTGTCGTGGGAGACCATGTAGCGGAGGGATTCGCGCGTGGCCAGCAACTGTCCCTGCAGCTCGATGATGCGGCGGCCGGCATTCAGCCGCATCCGCAGTTCCTGAGGGTCGAACGGTTTCGAGACGTAATCGTCCGCTCCCGCTCCCATGCCGTGGATGACGTCGGCCTTCTGGGTCTTCGAGGTCAACAGCATGAGGTAGCGGTAGGGTTCGCCCAACTGCTCCCGGACTTTGCGGCAGACGTCGATGCCGTCCATGCCCGGCATGATCCAGTCGAGGATGGCCAGTTCCGGGCCGTTGTCGGCCGATAGTAATGCCCAGGCCTCTACTCCGTCGCAGGCGGTTACGACCTCGTAACCCCAGCGTACGAGCGTCTCCTTGAGGATGTGCCGGGAGATCTCGTCGTCTTCCGCAAGCAGCACTTTCAAGCCAGCATCCCCTGCCCCAATTCCTCCGCAACGGGCACAAAACGTTCGATCTCGGACTTCAACTCGGTAAAGGCCCGACGCGCTTCGTCCGGGAGTCGCTCCCGGCCCGCCGCCTCCAGGCGGGCCGCGGCCTCGACCGCAGGTTGGGCACCAAAGTTCGCAATGCTGCCCTTGACGGAATGGGCGGTGCGTTCGAGCAGGACGAAATCCTCGTGCTCGATGGCTTCCCGAAGTTGTTGAAGGAGGCCGCCGGCCTTTTCCCGGAACAACCGGAGCGCCTTCAGGAGAAACTCGCCGTCGTTGCCGAACCGGGCCACGACCTCGTCGAGGTTGACGATATCGCGCGAGAGTGTCGCCTCGACCTTCCGGGCTTCGGTAGAGGATCTGAGTCCGCCCTGCGCGATCGATTCGATCGTCTGAAGCAGTTCTGCCGGGTGGATCGGCTTGGACAGGTACCGGTCCATGCCGGCGGCCAGGCAACGTTCCCGGTCGCCCTTCATGGTGTGGGCGGTCATCGCGACGACCGGAACTTGCGCTAGGACCGGGTCATCCAGCTTCCGGATGGCCGCAGTCGCCTCGAAGCCGTCCATGACGGGCATCTGCACGTCCATCAGGACAAGGTCGAAACGGCCTCGTTTCAGGGCCTCGACCGCGAGCAGGCCGTTGTCGACAACGACCGTTTGATGGCCGCGCTTTTCCAGGACCCGATACACAATCTGCTGGTTGATCGCGTTGTCCTCAGCGACGAGGATGCGGAGGCAATCCGGCGCGGTCGAGGAAGGGCCGTCCGCCGACGGCCCGGACAGAGAACCGGTCTTCCCCGCCAGCTCGCAGATGCGAATTCAGCAGATCCGACTGGACAACGGGTTTCCTCAGGAATGCGTCGACACCGTACTCACTGTATTCGCGCAGACCGCCGAGGTTGGCCGACGTCAGCAGCAGGATGCGCAGTCGCGCCAGCCGAGGGTTCTGCCGGATGCGGCGCGCGACCTCCAAACCGTCCATTCCCGGCATCATGGTATCGAGCGAGCACGATCCGGAAAGGATCGGGCGAGTCCAGGGCGGCCTCCAGCAGCTTCAGCCCGGAAGGACCGTCCACCGCCAGTTTCGGGCGCATCCCCCAGTTCAGGAGCATCGCCTGCAGTATTCTGCGGTTGACCTGGTTGTCGTCGACGACGAGTACGGGCAGATCGTGCAGCTCCTGAGGGTCAGCCCCCTTATCGAAACGCCTCCGCGGCAACCTGGAACAGTACGGTGAAGTGGAACTCGCTCCCGCGTCCCGGCTCGCTGTCGACCCAGATCTCGCCCCCCATCATCGCGACCAGCTTCGACGAGATCGTCAGCCCGAGGCCGGTTCCGCCGTACTTCCGGGTCATGGAACCATCGGCCTGCGAAAACGCCTTGAAAATCACTTCCTGTTTCTCGGGCGGGATTCCGATGCCGGTGTCGGTGATGGCGAAATGCAGCGCGACGCAATCCTCGGAATGCGCCTCGGAATCGATGTGGACGATGACGTCTCCGCGCTCGGTGAACTTGATCGCGTTCCCCACGAGGTTCAGCACAACCTGACGCAGCCGGTCCGGGTCGCCGATCAGGGCATCGGGGACCGTGGGGAGCACGTTGCACGACAGCTCGAGCCCTTTCTGATGGGCCCGCATCGCGAGCATCTTGAGGGCAGTCCCCAGCGTGTCGCGCAGCCGGAATTCGACCGGGTCGAGTTCGAGCTTTCCGGCTTCGATCTTGGAAAAATCGAGGATGTCGTTCAACAGCCCGAGCAGCGAGTCGGCTGACACCTTCACGGTCTGCATGTACTCGCGCTGTTCCCGGCTCAGCGACGTATCGAGCAGGAGTTCGGTCATCCCGATGATTCCGTTCATCGGGGTGCGGATCTCGTGGCTCATGTTCGCCAGGAACTCGCTCTTGGCGCGGCTCGCGGACTCGGCCGCCTCTTTGGCCCTTCTCAGTTCCTCGGCTACCTTCTTTCGCTCCGTGATGTCCTCGACAAACCCCTCGAAGTAGAGCGGTTCGCCGTCTTCATCGGTGACGGTGCGGGCCTTCTCCGAGGTCCAGATGATGGTGCCGTCCCTGCGGTAGACGCGCGACTCGAAGCCGGTGATGGAACCGTTTTCCCTGGTCAGGCGGACGAATTTCTCCCGGCGACCTTCTTCGACGTATATTCGGCGGCTTGCACCCCGGCTGGCGATGAGCTCTTCAGGCGAATTGTATCCATAGATCCGGGCAAGCGCCGGGTTGCAGGTGAGGAAACGCCCGTCGAGGGTGGTCTGGAAGACTCCCTCCTGTGCGTTCTCGAAAATGGCGCGGTACTTGGCCTCGGCCTCCCGCAGGGCCCGTTCCGTGTCCTTGCGGCCCGTCGCATCTCGAGCGATCCCATGGACCCCGGTCGTCACGCCGTTCACCACGATCGGGCGCGCGCTCACTTCAACTGCGACACGCCGCCCATCCTTGGCGCATATCACCAGGTCGCAGGTCGTGCCGCACTCCGGGCCTGCCATTGACCCCATCAGGCCGCGCGCCCTGTCGAGATCTTCGGCTGTCACGATCTGGGCGAAGTTCATACCCAGGGCTTCCTGCTTGGAGTACCCCGTGACCCGTTCGATGGCGGAGTTGACGGAGGTGAGGTTGCCCTCCGGGTCGAGCGTGTAGATGATGTCGGTGGTGTTGTCGAACAGCGAGGCGATCCAGGCTTCGTCCTGGCAGCGTGCGGCTTTGGCGGCGACGGCAGCGTTTGCATCGCGGAAAAAACCGACCAGCCCAGTAATTTGTCCCAAGGAATCCCGGAGTGGAGCTTTCGTGTAAGAGACCCAGGCGAGACTGGCACCGGGATGAAGCGTCGGGGCGATCCTTTCGGTCAGGGGCACACCGGTTTCCAGGATGCGCTGTTCCTCGGCAAAGAAAGCCTCGGCCTGATCGATGCCCAGATAATCAAAGTCCGTCCTGCCAACCACTTCGGCGGGATCCATGACGCCAAGCGCCTCGGCGTACGGGCGGTTTACCTTGATGTACCGGGATTCGGTGTCCTTGAAACAGACGCCGTGGGAAACACAATCCATGAGCCCCTGCAGCAACTCGCCGGCATCTGGACGGCTGTTTCCGCGGACATCATTGTTTTCGGGCATATAGGAGAAGCGCCTCCCGCCTGGAGCCGCATGTGAGCCGGGTCTGCTGTCGGCGGCAGTTCGGCGCAAAAATACAGCGCTGCCTCTATTCAGTTCCAGACTGTCTTTTCGGCTTCCGCCGGAATTTGTCTTAGGCCAAATCGGGGCAAACGCCCGGTTGAGTCTCGACCGGGCGCATTTGATTGTGCTTTCTCTCAGTTTGCCGGGGCTTTCGTGCGCCGTTGGGAGGAGCGATAGGTAGCGTTCATCTCGCGGTCGATGCGCGCCTCGAGCCCTCGAGGATAGGCCGGAGAGCTCGCATACAGGTTCATGTGATCCCGTCCCGGCACAAGCTCACAAGTGGCGTCGCTCCCCTGCTCCTTCAGGAATCCGCACAGCAGCACGACGGCTTCCTCCAGGTGAAAGGTGTCCTCCGACCCGCAGATGATGTGGAGCTTGCCTTGTAGCTTCGGCCCCAGCGTCGCCCAGTGGGTGGCCAAGGTGAAGCGTATGTCGTAGTGGCGCCAGGACTCTTGCGCGACCGGGTCCTGCTCACCGGTCACGCGGTTGAACAAACGCATCGGGCGGCCATCCGGCCCGCGTGCACTGAACACCCATTCGAACGAGGCCAGCTGCCCACCGTAGGGGCCGACGACCTCCTCCTCGCGCGCGAAGCTTTCGATCGAGGCCACTTCCCGGCCGCCTTCCCGCACCAGGTTGCGGGCGGAGCCGTCCGCCTTCCGGTACATGTTGTCTCTGGAGCCGGGAGTGACGTCTACACCCGTGAAGCTCCGCATGTCGACGGGGTCTGGGGAGGTGGACCAGGTGCCGCCAAAGAAGTCCGGGTAGGTGATCTGAAGCCACAGGGTGCTCCATCCGCCCGAGGAATGGCCGGTCAGGAAACGCGCCTTCGGTGACGGCTCGAGCGGGTAGTTCTTTTCCAGCCAGGGGATGAACTCGGTCGTGAGCGCCTTCCCCCACGGGCCGTTGTTGACCGAATCAGCGAACTCGTGGTGGCCGCTCGGAAAGGAGCCGTCCAGAAAGACGTGTGCCATCCGGGCGCGCGTTCCTGCGCGCATCATGGCGGTAAGCGACGGCGCCTGGTCCCAGGCATCCAGGTGGTTGCCGCCGAAACCGTGGACGTGGTAAACCGCCGGGTACAGCCTGCCGGACGCCTTGCCGGGCAGGACCACGCCGGCGCGCATCACGATGGGCCTCCCCCAGAACGCGGACAGCAGGGGACTCCGGAACTCCGCGAGTCGGACCTGTGGAGTGTCGGGTCGAGGCCGTGGCGGCTCGGTCCGGCTCAGGATCAGTTCCACGGGCGGGGTTTCGGCCGGATCCAGCCCTTCCTCTACCACGACGGGACTGTAGAGATCTCCCGGCCCTAGCCCGGAGTATGCGAACGAGTGATCGGTGTCGAGGAGGGCCATGAACTGGTACCGGCCCTTGCCGTACTGGGAAAAGGGGCGGGGAAAAGCCTTCCGGTCAGGGTCCAGCCCGCAGCTCTCTCCAGGCGCGAGGTAGTCGAGTTCGGCGCCCGCAACCGCCACGTCACCGGGGACGAAACCCGTCGTGAGCACGTCGCGCTTCCCGGCTTGGTCCGTCATGAAGACGAGGAGCCGCCCCCGCACGCCCTGGGGTGCGTCGCCGGGGAAGGACACGCGAAATCGCAGCGGCCCGCCGTCGGGTGTGGACGAACCCAGCACCGCCACGCATAGCAGCAACGCCGCTGCGGCAGACAAGATCCGGTTGCGATACGTCATCGGTCCCTCCAGTGGAGGCGCGCCACGCGGCGGCAGCCTACAGGCGTAACCAGGCGGGGCGCCACCAGGCTCGATGCGCAGCGCGGTGTGTTCCCTGCCTCACCAGCGGGCCGCTGCGCCCGAGAGCACCCTGTGGCAATTACGAATTCTCATTTGTCCCGCCCGCCCGCATAATACTAGGGCATTTCGGAAAGGGGTGCTCATGTTCAGACGTCAGAAGTCGGGGTCCGTGCTATGCAGCGCCTGCGGCAAGCTCGTCGGCGTCCGCGACGACGTGTGCTGGAACTGCGGCCGCCGCAACCCCGGCCTGTGGGGTTTCGCCCCGGTATTGCGGCGTCTGGGCTACGATCTCGGATTTGCCCCAATAGTGATGGGCGGATGCGGCCTGCTGTACCTCGCGAGCCTCGCCTGGGACCCTCGGGGCATCGGCAATAACGGCATCTCTTTCCTGGCCCCGAGCATGCGCAGCCTGCTCTCGTTCGGCGCAAGCGGCGCGATCCCGTTCTTTCTCCTCGGGCGCTGGTGGACTGTCCTGAGCGCCGGCTGGCTGCACGGCAACCTGCTGCACATCCTGCTGAACATGATGTGGCTGCGCCAGCTCGCCCCCGCGACCGCCGAGCTGTATGGCGGGCCGCGGATGGCCATCATCTACACGCTCTCCTCGGCCACGGGCTTCCTGTTGAGCAGCTGGGCGGGACTCCTCTTCGGCAACATCCCCATACTCGGTGGGGCGTCGTTTACGGTGGGAGCCTCCGCGCCGATCTTCGGCCTCCTGGGAGCCCTGGTCGTGTACGGACGCCGGGGCGGGAGCAGTCACATCGGCGGACAGGCGATGACCTACGCCGTCGTCATGTTCGTGTTCGGGCTGATCATGCCTGGCATCGACAACTGGGCGCACCTGGGGGGATTCCTGGGCGGCTATGCCGTCGCCCGCTGGCTGGACCCGCTGCGCCCTGAAAAAATCGCGCATGTGATCGCGGCCCTGGTCCTGCTCGGGCTCACCGCCGCCTCCATCCTCCTGTCTCTGCTGTCCAAAGTGACGGTATAGCCTGGCCGGGAGGGCCGGGCGCATAAAGGATCGAGCGCGTTTCCGCGCCTCCTTCTGTCGCCGCCGCATCAACCGCCCAGGGTGATCATCTCGATCTTCTTGCGCGCAGCCGCGCGATAGCCGTCGGGGGAGCGCAGCGCCTCGAGTCGCTCATCCGAGTAGCGGTCCTGGCGCGCTCCCCAGACCGACTCGAGCACCGCGCCAATCTCCGGATCGCCAGCTCCCGAACGCAGCAGGCCCTTCAGGTCGCGGCCACTCTCGGAAAACAGGCAGGTCACGAGTTTCCCGTCGGCCGTGAGTCGGACGCGCGTGCACCCCGAACAGAACGGCTCCGTGACCGAGGCGATGATCCCGAGGTCCCCGATGCCGTCCGCGAACCGGTAGTCCAGCGCCGGGGCGCTGCCCTTCCTGCCGATCTCCTCGAGCGGGTAGCGGCGGCCGATGATTTCCAGGATCTCGCGCTTGGACACCGTTTTTTCGGATCTCCAGCCGTTGGCGTTCCCCACGTCCATATACTCGATGAAGCGCACCGCGAAACCGTGCAGTCGCGAGAACTCCACAAGGTCCAGAATGTCGTCGTCGTTTACGCCACGCTCGATGACGGCGTTCAACTTGATGGGGGACATGCCTGTATCGCGTGCAGCGAAAAGACCGTCGATGATCCGTCCCAGGTCCTCGCGCCGGGTGATGCGCCGGAACTTCCCGGCATCGAGCGTGTCGATGCTGACGTTGATCCGCCGCAGACCCGCGTCCCGCAGTGCTCTGGCCTTGTCGAGCAACAGCGAGCCGTTGGTGGTCAGCGACAGGTCCTTGACCCCGTCGAGGAGCGCGAGCCTCGCGACCAGGTTCTCCAGATCACGCCGGAGGAGCGGCTCACCCCCGGTCAACCGGATCCTCTCAACGCCGAGCGCGACAAAGATCCGTGCCAAACGTTCGATCTCCTCGAAGCTGAGGATTTCCCTCCGATCGAGCCACTCGTAGCGGTCGAGGGGCATGCAGTAGACGCAACGGAAATTGCACCGGTCGGTAACGGAAATGCGGAGGTCTTTGGCCTCGCGGCTGAGCTTGTCCTGCACTATGGCGTTCCCCCGGCCCGCAGGCCAAAAAACCGATCCGCCCCCCCGATCCTCGCCGGCTCCCCACGCGGCGTGGAGACAGGCTAAAATAATAGCACGCGCACGCTCCGTTTGGACTTCGCTACCGGCTCCGGACTGCGGCGCGACCATGCCCTGCGGGCATCCCGGAACCGCGTCGTGCCGATTGAACCGCTGGCACGGCCGGCTGCGTTGGGTTATCATCCCGCGCTTATGGCGCGCGCGTTTCGGGGGTATCTGAAGGAGACCAGAAGGCCGGCCTATTCCGCCGCCCTGCTGCTCCCCTTTTTCCTGATATACCACATCGGGACGTTTTTCCTGCGCACGACGTACATCAATGGCGCCGACGCCCTCATCATACGGTTGTTGAGCCTCCTTTCGGTCCACTCGATGTTCGCCTCCGCGCTGGTGCTGCTGGCCTGCTTCGTGGTGTGGCAGGTCCGGACCGGAGCCAAGTGGACGATAGACACGCGCAAGCTCGCCCTGCTGTTCCTGGAGAGTGCCGCCTTCGCCCTGTTGCTCTTCGTCTCGGTCGGCTGGCTGTGGTCGCAGGTCGGGATGGCGGTCCCCGCCGTTTCGGTCGCGGGAAAGCTGCAGAAGCTGATCCTGTACTGTGGGGCGGGCGTCTACGAGGAGTTGGTCTTCCGCGGCTTCCTACTCAGCGCCCTCATGCTGCTGCTGACCCGCTCCACCGGCTGGAGAGAACGCAAGACGGCGGTTCTGGCCGTGGCGACGGCGGCACTGGTGTTCGCCGTGTTTCACTACGTCGGCCCCGCCGCCGACAGTTTCTCGCTCGCCGGTTTTCTGCAACGGACCCTGGGCGGTCTCTATTTCTCCGTGCTGTTCGTGACCCGCGGCTTCGGGGTCACGGCCGCGTCGCACGCCTTGTATGACATCCTGGTCGGCCTCATCCTGGCGTGAACGGCGGGCGCGACAAGTGTCCGCGTCACGGACGCCGACTTCAAACGCCGACTTCACCTGGAACGCGAGGACCATGGAAACCAACCGGCACAGTTTTCCCGTGGTAACCCATGTCATTTTTGACATGGACGGGCTCCTGCTCGACACGGAGCCATATTACACGGAGGTGGCGCAGAAGATCGCGGCCCGCTATGGCCGCGTGTTCGACTGGTCGCTCAAGTCCCGGATGATCGGCCTCAGGGCACCCGACTCAGCCAGGCTTTTCCTGGAGAAACTGGCAATACCGCTCTCGATCCCCGAGTATCTGAAGCTTCGCCAGCGTATGCTGGAGGAGCTGTTCCCCCTGGCGGAAGCGCTTCCCGGTGCCCGGGAACTGACCACGCACCTGAAGAAGCACGGCGTCCGGTTGGGGGTGGCGAGCAGTTCCGACGGGAAGTATTTCGGGCTCAAGACCACCCGCCACAGGGAGTGGTTCTCCATGTTCGACTGCATCGTGCTCGGAGATGACCCGGAGGTTCACGAGGGGAAACCGGCCCCGGATGTTTTCCTGGTCGTCGCGCGCAGGCTCGGTGTTGCGCCGGAGAAATGCCTCGTGTTCGAGGATGCGCCGGCCGGGATCGAGGCGGCACTCCGGGCCGGGATGTATGCGGTGGCGGTACCGGACCCCAATCTGGAGGCCGCCTGTGGGCAAGCCCATCAGGTCCTGCGAGGTCTGGACGCATTCGACCCCGCCGAATGGGGACTGCCTCGGAGAGACCCTCGACAACGGAGGTAATCGGGAAGAGTCACAGGAAAGTCCTCGAGTTCAACATCCCTTCGCGGACGGGATGATCGGGTGTGGCGTGTTCATCCCCGATGTACCAGCAGTCAGGCGGAATGGCGCCTTCCAGAATGTCGACGCAGTCGTGGATGTAGTCCTTCTGCACCGCAAAGATGGTTTTCCGGTCCTTGCTCTGCCCCGGCACCCTGACTCGGACGAGTGCAGCAAATCACTTTGGGGCCATGCTCTCGCCCCCTATCTACTCGCCGATGATTTTGATGAGGATCCGCTTCTTGCGGCTGCCGTCGAACTCGCCGTAGAAGATCTGTTCCCACGGGCCGAAATCCAGCGCTCCGTTGGTTACCGCCACCACGACTTCGCGCCCCATGATCTGGCGCTTGTGGTGTGCGTCCCCGTTATCCTCGCCGGTGCGGTTGTGGTGGTAGCGCTCAGGGCTGGGGTCAAACGGCGCCAGCTGCTCCAGCCAGCGGGCATAGTCCTCGTGCAGACCCGGTTCATCGTCGTTGACGAAAACCGAGGCTGTGATGTGCATGGCGTTAATGAGCGTAAGCCCGTCCCGAATGCCGCTTTCCTTCACGGCCTGCTGCACCTGTGGGGTGATGTTGAGGAAAGCCATGCGGCTCGGGATGTTGACCTCGATTACCTTGCGGTGGGATTTCATACCGACACCTCCTTCACAGCTTGAAGTCTGCGTTGTCCCGAAGCTCTTTGACCACCTTTCTTACTTCTATCACCTCCAACCGGCCGGACACCGCATCGCCCATCGTGATGCCGCGCTTCTGGTTCCAGAAACGCGGAGTTTGGTCAAGATCATCGGGGAGTAGATGCGCTGGCGCACCAGATCAAGCGCCGGCGCAAGGGTGACTCCCGTCGAGCAACTCCAGGATGCGGCGGGCCGCCACTTCCGCTCCCCCTTGAGGGGCCGCCTGCCGCGGTTGCGGTTGCCGCCGGATGCTTTCGAGCGCGTCCCGCAGGTCGCCCCGATACAGGCGCGCAACCGGGAGGTGGAGATGCTGCAGGTACCTGCGGATCGCGCTCTCCAGAACCGCGTACTCCCGGAAATCGCTGCGGTCGGCATACACCAGCGGTTTGCGGTTGACCACGCAGTCCGACACGATCCCGAAACCCGGTTTGGACACCACGCAGTCGACCGATGCCACCAGGTCGGGGAAGCTGACCTGCTCCCGGTTGACCGCGTATATGCGCGTCCCTTCCCAGCAGAGCGGCCGCACCGTGAAGAACTCGTATTCCGAGAGCCGCTGCACTCTCTCGAGGGCATCCGCGTCCCAAGCGAGCGTGGTGAAGGACAGGAGCACCCACGTGCGCCCTGGATCGCACCCGTGGAGCTGCGCGATTTCGTGTCGCCTCTCCCTCCCCGCGGTGGTGACCAACGGGATATCCTGCACCCGCGGGAACACGTCCATCCCCTCACAAAACGGTAGCCTCAGCAAGAGAGTCGCTCGACGATAGCCTTCTGCAAAGCAACGGGAGATCTCCTCCCACCGCCGATCCTTTTCCGCCAGGCCCGCATAGATCCAGTCCCAGCCGAAATTGCCGATCGCGACACCCGGAATCCCCAGCTGGGCCGCAGCTTCGAGCGGGACGGCGGGAATATCCGCCACGACGCACCGAACACCGCGACTGACGAGCTGTTGCGCCAGATCGCCGACCTGGACGTGCCGCCGCCCGCAGAGTTCCATCGCCTTGTCGAGGCTTGCCGCGACATCGACCCGGACCGAGTCCAGCTGGACCATGCCCACGTCAAACGAACCCGGGACGAGCGAGAACAAACCCCGGGGGAGCCGGCTCGCGAAAAAGGAGGGCGGGAGATCGGTGACGATAGTAACGGGGAGGTCGGGCCGCAGCGCGCGGATCGCAGCCAGGATGTCGCACGAGCGGACGCCGTGCCCGTAACCGTGAGCCGTGATGAAGTAGGCGAGCACGCAAGGACCCCAGACGTCAGAGGCTATTCGGCGATGGGCCGGATTGTCGTGGCCGACTCCGCGGGGCGGCCTTCGTCATAGGGATGCAGCTCCAGCCACCGTTCAGCCCGCAGGGCCGCCATGCAGCCGAACCCGGCGGCGGTAATCGCCTGCCGGTAGTGGTTGTCGTGCACGTCGCCGGCGGCAAAAACACCGTCCAGGCTAGTCTCGACATTGTGCCGCGTGAGGATGTACCCGTGGCTGTTCAGCTCGATGACGCCCTTCAGAAACTCCGTATTCGGGTGATGCCCGATCGCCATGAAAACCCCGCCGATCGGCATGACCGATTCTTCGCCTGTGACGAGATTCTTGAGACCCACTGCTTCCAGGACCTGATCGCCGAGATAGCGGGTCAGGACCGTGTTCCAGAGGAAAGCGATTTTCGGATTCGCCGTCGCGCGCTCCTGCATGATCTTGCTGGCGCGCAGAGTGTTTCGGCGATGGACGACCAGCACCTTGGACGCATGGTGGGCGAGTGTCAGGGCCTCCTCTATGGCCGTGTCCCCCCCGCCAACGACGATAACCTCCTGGCCCCGGAAGAACAGCGCGTCGCAGACCGCGCAGGCGGACAGGCCGCGGTTCCGGTATTTCATTTCGTCGGGCAGGTGAAGCCAGCGCGCGGCCGCGCCCGTGGCGATGATGACCGTGCGGGCCGCGTGCCATTCCATGTGCGTCCTGACCCGGAAGGGCCCTCCCGGAACGAAGTCAACCTCGTCGACATCCTTCAGCAGGATCTCGGTGCCGAACCGCTCCGCCTGCTTTCTCATCAAATCCATCAGGGTGGGTCCGGTGATGCCTTCCGGGAATCCGGGGAAGTTCTCGACCTCGGTCGTGAACATCAGCTGCCCGCCCGGCAGCTGCAGGGCCTTCGGTTCGGAAGCGATCATCAGGGGTGCCAGATTGGCTCGCGCGGCATAGATCGCTGCAGTGTAGCCCGCCGGGCCGGAACCGACGATAATCAGATTGCGCATACCTCGTGCCCCCCGAAACGCCGCAACAGATACGTTTGCCGTGATTGTGGCCGAACGACCGCGACTTGCAGCTGCACTACGGCCGCCCGGTGCTCCCGCGGCCACAAACGAAAGGGTTAAGGGTACACCGAGACCGGCCGGGATGAAACGAGATTTTAAGATGTCGGAGGATCGCCCTGTGGCTCAGGTGATCACGGTAGCTTTGTCGCGGCCGCAGCGCTCCCGGACCTGCAGCAACTCGAGCGCCGCGGCGACCAGCGGTCGTACCATCTCCTCCACCGGCGCCGAGCCGTCGGCACGGTATCGCTCGAAGTACAGCCTCAGGGTAGCGCCCTCGGTCCCGGTGCCGGACAACCGGCCAACCACCCGCGACCCCCCGTCGAGCATAATCCGGATACCCTGGTGGTCGGCAACGCTGCCATCGACCGGGTCCGTGTAGCGAAAATCGTCGGCGCCGACAACCCGGAGCCCGGCAAAACGCTTACCGACGAGCGACGGGAGGGTCACGAGCACAGCGTCAATCATGCCGGCTGCTGCTGCGGGATCCAGCCCCTCGAAGTCGTGGCGCTGGAAATAGCTCCGCCCGAAGCGGGCCCAGTGCGCTTCGACGATGCCGCGTACCGGCCTGCGCTGCGCGGCGAGGATGGCGAGCCACGCCAGCACCGCCCAGACGCCGTCCTTCTCGCGCACGTGGTTCGACCCGGTGCCGAAGCTCTCTTCGCCGCACACGGTACACAGCCCGGCGTCCATCAAGTTGCCGAAATACTTCCAACCCGTCGGCGTCTCGTAGAGCGGGATCCCGAGCACCTGCGCCACGCGGTCGACGGCCGTGCTGGTCGGCATCGAGCGTGCGATCCCGGACAGACCGTCCCGGTAGCCGGGGATGGCCGCCTGCGCGTGTTCAGCGATGAGCGCCAGCGAATCGCCCGGGGTGACGAAGCAGCCGGGCCCCAGGATGAGGTTGCGGTCTCCGTCGCCGTCGCACGCAGCACCCAGGTCCGGCGCCGAGGTCTCCGACATGCGTGCGACGAGCGACGCGGCGTGAACGAGGTTCGGGTCGGGATGGTGTCCGCCGAAGTCCTCGAGAGGCGTCCCGTTCATGACGCTCCCTTCCGGCGCCCCCAGCAGGCGGACGAAAATGTGGCTGGCGTACGGGCCGGTGACCCCGTGCATGGCGTCGAAGAGCAGACGAAATCCGCCGGCGAACAGGCGGCGGAGAGCGTCGAAATCGAACAGCGACTGCATCACCGCCGTGTAGTCCTTCAGCGGGTCGATCACGGTAACCGTGGTCGACCCCAGGGTCGTCTCCCCCTCGCGGTCGATTTCCAGGTCGGGCGTCTCCACCGTGAGGTAGCGGTCGATGCTCTGGGTTCTCTTGTAGATGAGTTCGGTCACCGTCTCCGGCGCCGGACCTCCGTTGCGGACGTTGTACTTGATGCCGAAATCGGCGTCGATCCCTCCCGGGTTGTGGCTGGCGCTGAGCACGACGCCCCCGAGCGCCTTGCGGCGCCGAATCGCAGCGGACATCGCCGGCGTCGACAGGATGCCGCCGCGTCCGACAAGGACCCGGCCGAAACCGTTGGCGACCGCCATTCGGATGATCACCTGGATCGCGGTCCGGTTGTAGAATCGACCGTCGCCGCCCACGATCAGGGTTTCATCGGCATACCGCGCGCCCGTGCCCTCCCCCACGGCGTCGAAGATCGACTGGACGAAGTTCTCCAGGTACCGTGGCTGCATGAAGACGCGCGTCTTCTTGCGCAGCCCGGAGGTACCCGGGCGCTGGCCGGGATAGGGGGTTGTGTGTATCGTCGAGACCGGGCCCATGCCTGCCGCCTCCGTATCCGAGGGTGCGACGCTGCGTTCAGATCAACTGCACGCCCGCACGATACCAAATCGCCCTGAGCGAATGGAATCTGGATTCTCTGGGCCTTCAGACTCCTGGCTTCCAGCGGCGGGCTTGGAGGATTCAAAGAATCGCCTGTTCGGTTGCGGGCCCGGCCGTGCCGAGGTACTATCGCCAGTCGATATGAAAATCCCAGCCTGCAGCCCGATGGTCGTTTCCTTGCTCGGTTCCCTACTGGCCGTCGCGCTCTTATCTTGTCCGGGATCGGGTGCCCAGACCTCACGGGCACGGCTCCGGGAACCCGCTCCCCTGCTCGAACCGGACAAGGCGTGGGTGGCTGAGAAGCTGAGCCGCATGTCGCTCCGCGACAAGGTCGCGCAGCTCGTGCAGGTGCGTGCATTCGGGAAGTTCATGAATGCCTCCAGCCCCGAGTTCGACCAGCTCGCGGGCGAGGTGCGTCGCAACCACGTGGGCGGGGTCGTGCTGTTTGCCGGGAACGTTTATGAATCCGCAGTGTTGCTGAACAAACTCCAATCGCTCTCGCAGGTGCCGCTGCTGGTTTCGGCGGACTTTGAACGGGGCGTTTCCTTCCGCATCGCCGACACCACATCGTTCCCGTGGACGATGGCCGTCGGCGCCGCGGGTTCGGAGGAATACGCTTTCCGGCAGGGGGCCATCACCGCACGCGAAGCCCGGGCCCTCGGTGTCCACTGGGTTTTCGCCCCCGTATTGGATGTGAACAACAACCCCGACAACCCGGTCATCAATATCCGGTCCTTCGGGGAAGACCCTGAGCTCGTGGCGCGCCTCGGCGCGGCCTTCATCCGCGGCTGCCGCGCCGGCGGAGCCCTGACCACCGCCAAGCACTTCCCGGGACATGGGGACACGGCGACCGACACGCACATCGGCCTGGCCGTCGTGCCTTCGGATCGCGCGAGGCTCGACACCGTGGAGTTGGTCCCATTTCGGCGGGCCATCGAGGCGGGCGTCGATTCCATCATGACCGCACACGTCGCCGTGCCGCAGATCACCGGTGATGCGGACCTGCCCGCGACCCTCTCGTCACGCGTACTGACCGGTCTTTTGCGGGACTCTCTTGGGTTTGAGGGACTCGTGGTGACTGACGCGCTGGAGATGGGTGGCATTACCAGCCACTACTGGACCGGGAAGGCAGCCGTCGAGGCCCTTCGTGCCGGGGCCGACATGCTGCTGTTGCCCCCCGACGCGACCGTAGCGATCAACGAGGTCGTCCGGGCCGTGCGCCGGGGCGACATCCCCGAGGTGCAGATCAACCGTTCGGTGCGAAAAGTGCTCGCCGCCAAGACGAGGGTCGGTCTGACGGTGCGGCGCACGGTCCCGCTCGACCGCGTCGACGACCTCGTCGCCGCCCCCGACAGCCTCATGCTCGCACAGGAAGTGGCCGACCACTCGATCACCCTACTGCGGGACCAAAGGGGGCTGCTGCCGCTCAGCCCGGTCTCCCCCGCCCGGATCCTGAGCGTTGTTCTGTCCTCGGAACCGGACCCGGCGCCCGCTGGGGTCTTCCAGGTGGAACTGCGCCGGCGGTTTCCTTCGGCACGGACCGTCTCCGTCGATCCCCGCACGTCGCAGGACGCGATCTCGGATCTGCTCGGGAGCGCGCAGGGGGCGGATTTCATCGTGTGTGCAACCGTGGTGCGGGTCCTGTCGGGCAAGGGGAGCGTGGCGCTCCCCGACAACCTGCGGGTCATGCTCGAAAGGCTCATGGACTCCGGGAAGCCCCTTGTCTGGTTCGCCTTCGGCAGCCCATACGTCCTGAGGCTCTTTCCGCAAGCGGAGACCTACGCTTGCGCCTTCAGCTATGCCGACGTCTCCTACCTGGCCGCCGCCAAAGCGCTCTCGGGCGAGATCGCCATCTCGGGCCGGATGCCCGTGTCGATTCCGGGGCTGGTGCGCGTGGGCGATGGGCTGAAGGTGCCCCGGCTCGACCTCACGCTGAAGCCCGCGGATCCGGACAGGCTCGGAGTGCCCCGGGAGGCGCTGGCGCAGGTGAAGGAGCTGCTCGTTTCCTACGTCCAGTCCAAGGCCTACCCGGGCGCCGCACTCGTCGTAGGCTACCGCGGGTCCATACTGCTCGAGGCGACAGCCGGCAGGTTCGACTATCAGCCGAAATCCAGCCCGGTCGACGCCGATACCATCTACGACGTCGCCTCCCTCTCGAAGGTCGTTGGGACGACTTCCGCCGCCATGATTCTCGTCGACGCGGGAAGACTCCGGCTGGATGCGCCCGTACAGGACTATCTGCCGGAGTTCCGTGGCCGTGACAAAGAGAAGGTCCTGGTGCAGCACCTTCTGGCCCACACATCCGGCCTGCCGGGTTTCGAGCCGTTGTACCTGAAGGCCCGGGGCTACGAGCCGATGCTCGAGGCCGTCTGCGCCACCCCGCTTCAGAGCGCACCGGGCGCGCGGACCGTCTACAGCGATCTGGGCATGATACTGCTGGGGGAAATCGTGTCGCGAGTCGCCGGCGAGCCGCTCGACCGCTTTCTCTCCGAGCGTCTGTTTGCTCCCCTGGGCATGAGGTCGACCTTGTACAAGCCACTCAGGGCGCTTGCAGCTCGCATTCCGCCGACCGAGAAAGACGCCTGGCGCAAACGGGTCGTCCGCGGACAAGTGCACGACGAGAATGCGTTTGCCATGGGGGGAGTGGCCGGCCACGCCGGGTTGTTTGCCAGCGCCCGCGATCTGGCGGTATTCGCCGACCTGCTCCTTCAGCGGGGCTGGTACGATCACCGCTGGTATTTCAATCCGGGCACCGTCAAAAAGTTCACCGCATCCCCAGAAACCGGAGGGCGAGGCCTTGGATGGGGCAAACCGACTCCCTCCTCCTGGACGAGCCACGTCTTCTCCCCCGAGGCCTTCGGCCACACCGGATTCACGGGGACGGTCGTTTGGATCGATCCCGGCCGACAGCTCTTTATGGTGTTGCTCAGCAACCGCGTGTACCCATCCAGGGACAATCACCAGTTCTTCGACGAGGCCGTCGAGGCGATTGTCCGCGCGGTCATACGGGCCGTCGCGCCGGACACGGGCTCGGCGCCTCGCTGAGAGTCGAAGGCACCCCGAGGAGACGCGCCATCCGTATCCCAGAGCTGGAGCCGCTGCCGATCGACCCGCTGCTTCCCGAGGCCGTCGAGTCGCTTCGCAACCACAACAACCTGGTGCTGTCGGCCCCTGCGGGGGCCGGCAAGACGACGCGGTTGCCGCGCGCCCTTCACGAGGCGGGATTTTGCCTCCGGGGAGAAGTCGTCGTCCTCGAACCCAGAAGGCTGGCGACGCGGCTGGCCGCCACTCGCGTGGCGGAGGAATCCGGGGAGAAGATCGGCCAAACGGTCGGGTACACGGTACGGTTCGAGAAGATCGACAGCCCGGACACCCGCATCCGGTTCGTCACCGAGGGGATCCTGACCCGAAAGATCGTCCGGGCCCCGCGGCTGGACGGGATCTCCGCAGTCGTGCTCGATGAATTCCACGAGCGTCACCTGGCAACGGACCTCAGCCTGGCGCTGTTGCGGCACATCCAGCGAACCTGCAGACCCGACCTGCGCCTGGTAGTGATGTCCGCCACGCTGGACACCGGCCCAGTCGCCCGCTTCCTTGGAGATGCGCCGGTGCTGGTCGGCGAGGGGATTCGGTTCCCGACCGAGATCGAGTATGCCGACAGGGTTTCCGAACGCCCGCTACACGAAAAGGTGCGCGCCGCGGTGGCCTCGGTCCTGCACGGAGGAACCGCGGGCGATATTCTGGTCTTCGTCCCGGGCGCGGCTGAAATCCGCCAGGCAGCCGCAATCCTGCACTCGCTCGCCGCGGAACACGGCCGTGTCGTGGTTGCGCTGCACGGCGACCTGCCGCCTGCCGAACAGGCGCGTGCCGTGCGAAAAATGGACCGCGGCAAGATAGTCCTCTCCACGAATGTCGCTGAAAGTTCCGTGACGATCCCGGGGGTCACCGTCGTGCTGGACTCGGGCTTGGCCCGGGTGGCGGGCCACTCTTCCTGGAGCGGGCTTCCCACCACGGCCATCCGAAAGATCAGCAAGGCTTCCGCGGCGCAGCGGGCCGGGCGCGCGTCGCGCCAGCAGCCGGGCCTCGTGGTCCGGCTCTACACCCGGGCCGATTTCGAATCCCGGCCGGAATTCGACGTTCCCGAAATAAAACGGGCCGATCTCAGCGAAGCCCTCCTGACGCTGCACGGCGCCGGCGTGAGGGACGTGAACGGTTTTGCCTGGTTCGAGTCCCCCACGGCCGCAGCCCTGGAACACGCGCGCAACCTCCTGCGCCGGCTCGGGGCCCTCGGCGATTCGGGAGAGCTGAGCCACGACGGGCGGAGAATGCTCGCCTTCCCGCTCCACCCAAGGCAATCGCGGCTGATAATCGAAGGGGAGCGAGCGGGGGTGGCCGGCGACGCCTGCCTGCTGGCGGCCCTGCTGTCGGAACGGGACATCCGGCTCGGAACACGCACGGGCCTCACACCTGGGGCGGGGAGAACCGGATTCCGCACTTCCGGCCACTCCGACCTTATCGAGATGGCCGAACGCTTCGCCGAGGCCGAGGACGCCGGACTTCTGCCCGGGCGCCTGCTGGAAATGGGGCTGGAACCGCGGGCGGCGGAGCGTGTCGCCAGAGCCCGCCGCCAGCTGGTGCGCCTGGCGCACGACAGGTCGAGGCCCCCGGGCACCCCCGAGGACAGGGAGGAGGCGCTGCGCATCGCCACCCTGACTGGCTTTCCCGACCGCGTAGCCCGCTGCCGCGCGCGCGGCTCCCGGGTGTTCCTCCTCGCAGGGGGCGGCGAGGCGGCCCTTTCGGACGCGAGCGTCGTACACCACGCGGATCTGGTCGTCGCGGTCGATGCTGAGGAGAGGAGCTCAAGCGATCCGCGCGACGCCGCGGTCCTGATCCGGGTCGCCTCCGCCATCGAGCCCGAATGGCTGGCGGCCCTGTTCCCCGGCAGACGTCGTCGAGGAACGGCAGCTCGTGTGGAACCCCGAAGCGGGCCGGGTGGACGAAGTGCGGCGTACCCGCTACGACCAGGTGACCCTCGAGCAACGCGCCCTGCCCGCTTCCGCAACCGATGAAGCGAGCCGCGTCCTGGCCGCCTGCGTTCTCGATGGACGCCTGTCGGTCTTCCCCGACGCCGACGCGGTTCCCGCGTTGCAGGCCCGGGCCGCCCTGCTCGCAAATCTTCCAGGTGACTTCCCGAAACTCAGCCAGGAGTCGGTCTCGGCCGCGGTGCAACGCCTGTCCGCCGGTCGCCAGAGCCTGGCCGAGCTCAAACCGCTGTCCCTGACCACGGCACTGCTGGAGGGCCTATCGCCCAGCCAGAGGGAGGCACTGCGTCGCGAAGCGCCGGAGAAAATTCAGTTCCCCTCGGGCCGAACTGTAAAGGTCCACTACGAGGCGGGCAAGCCACCCTGGATCGCTACCCGGTTGCAGGATTTCATTGGGATGACCGAGACCCCGAGGATCTGCTCCGGCCGGGTCGCACTCGTGGCGCACCTGCTTGCACCCAACGGCCGCCCCGTGCAGGTCACCCAGGACCTGACCGGCTTCTGGCAGAAGCACTACCCGGCGCTGCGCCGCCAGCTGCAACGCCGCTACCCGCGGCATGCGTGGCCCGATCTTCCATGAGAACGGACCACATCCGCGGTTCGGGGAATGTGCCGGCCGTGGTAGCCTTTTGTTGTTTGAGGACTCGGACATGCTGCAAGCCTTCGGCGGTAAATTCCCTGACGTGGCCGCTTCGGCATTGGTCCTTGACAGCGCCGTGGTGATCGGCGACGTGGCCGTGGGGGAGGAATCGAGTATCTGGTTTCACACCGTGGTTCGGGGCGACATTCACTCGATCACGATAGGCCGCCGCACCAACATCCAGGACCTGTCGGTCCTGCACGTCAGGCGCGACGAGGGTCCCGTCGTCGTCGGCGACGGGGTGACCGTTGGGCACCGCGCCGTCCTGCACGCGTGCCGGGTGGCCGACAGCGTGCTCGTCGGCATCGGGGCTATTATCCTGGACGGGGTGGAAATCGGCAGCCGGTGCGTCGTCGCCGCCGGCGCCCTGGTTCCTCCTGGACGCATCATCCCTCCGGGGTCGTTCGTGCTGGGCTCCCCGGCGCGCGTGGTGCGCCGCGTTACCGAGGGTGAGATCGACTGGATACGCGATTCCGCCGACCGTTACGTGCAGTATGCACGGCAGTACCGGGCTCAATCCGGAACCGCGGCTATCGCGAGGTGAACGAGTGGGACGCCGGGAGATTTCGGCTGGATGTGTCGTCTTCAGGATCACACCGAGCGGCACCGAGGTCGTGCTGACGCGCCCGCGCGGCCGGAACGCCTGGGCTTTGCCCAAAGGGCTCCTGGAGCCCGGCGAGCGGCCCGAGCATACAGCCATGCGCGAAGCTGCCGAGGAAACCGGCTACACCGGCGTCCTCCAAGGCCGGATCGACACCATCAAGTACAGCTACACCGCGGCATGGGAGAACCCACCGGTGAGCGTGTTCAAGATCGTCACCTTCTACCTGATGGAACATACGGGAGGCGACAGTGCCGACCACGATCGCGAGGTGGAGGAGGTGGCGTGGTTTTCGCTGGAGGAGGCCATCCGCAAAGCCACTTATCCCACCGAGAAGGGCATTCTGAGGAAGGCGCGGGAGATGATCGGCAGCGAAGCGGGCAGCCAATGGAAACCCTCCCCCCGCGCGTGACGGTTCAGGCGACCCATGCTCGAATACCCTGTGACGGGAGTTCAATGATGCAACTGGACCACATCGCGCTGGAAGGGCGCCGGGTGCGGCTCCTACCCATGGCGCTGGAACACCTCGACGCGCTCTGCGCCGTCGGCCTCGATCCGGAGCTCTGGCGCTGGACCACCGCAGCCGTCCTAACCTGGGATGATATGAGGGGGTACATCGACGAAGCACTGGCTTGCGGGTCCGCAGGCACCACGCTCCCTTACGTCACCCTCGATCGGGCGTCGGGCACCATCGTGGGCAGCACGCGCTTCGGCAACATCGACAGGACGAACCGGCGATACGAAATCGGCTGGACGTGGGTTGCCTCACCCTGGCAACGCAGCCATGTGAACACGGAAGCCAAGTACCTGATGCTGCGGCACGCGTTCGAGACGCTGGGCAGCATCCGGGTCGAGTTCAAGACCGACTCGCTCAACCAGCGTTCGCGGGCCGCTCTCTGTCGTCTCGGCGCCAGGGAGGAGGGTACGCTGCGCAACCACATGATCACGGCAACCGGGCGCTATCGCCATTCGGTCTACTACAGCATCATCGATTCAGAGTGGCCGGCGGTGCGGACCGCGATCGAAATGCAGCAGGGCTGGCACACCGGGGACTGAGGGCAGCGGCAATGGTCTGTCACAGAAGAACAGACCCACTTTGTCGCGAGCGCCGGGCGGGCAGATGCAAGGCGCCGCGACGCAGGCGATGTGGGGATGTCGTCGAGGAGCGGCAACGCCGCAGATGCCCGCCCGCTGACTGAGTTGCTCGCTCCTTACATACCACCCCGGGTATGCTCGTCGCTCGCGCCTTGTCAGCGGGCCTGGGGGCCTGCAGCAAAGTGGACCTGTTATTCTGTGACAGACCCTAACCGCGCAGCCGTCCCTCGAGTCTGCGCACGCACGCCATGGTCTCGCGCGCGATTGTCTCCGCGCCCGGCTTGAAGTCGAAAACTTCCGCCGATATCCAGTTGTTGTACTTGAGTTCCGCCAGGACCTTGAGGACGGGGAGGAAGTTCAGGTCGCCCGCGCCGGGATAGCGGCCGTCCATCTCATTGATGTGCACATGGCGGATGAAACGGAAGTCCCGCCTGACGATGACCTCCATCGGCTCGGTTTCGTCCAGGGTATTGTGGAAGTCGAACATCGTCTGGATGGCGGGATGGCCGACCTCTTTGACCATCCGGACGGCCTCTGCGAGCGTGTTGACGACGTCGGTGTCCTTCCGCGGGAGCGACTCGATCAGGATGGTCGCCTTGCGATCGGCAGCGTGCGCCGCCACCGACGCAAGCCCCTGGGCGAAATTGCGCCGGGCCTCTGCCGCGGTGTTTCCCTGCGAACCCCGCTGCTGCGGCGAGCCAAAGACCATGATCCCCCCTCCCATGTCGCCACAGAAATCGATCAGCTTCAAGACATAATCCCAGGTCTTGCGCCGCAGGGACGGGTCCGCCGTGGTTGCGTGCAGCCCTTTGGGGGTGAGGAGAAGCCAGTGCAGGCCGGCGAATCTGAGCCCCTCGGACCTCAGGATGTCGACGAGCTCGCGCCTGCGCGCGGGAGTGATTTCGTCGAGGTGCTCCGCAAGGGTGAATGGGGCGATTTCCAGGCCGGAGAATCCTGCGGCCTTGGTGGTCCGGCAGGCTGCGGCGAAATCCGCCTTCTGGAAGACCTCGTTGCAGAGCGCGTACTTGAACCGCAATCCCGCCCCCCCGGCCTGTCGCATAAGGCTGGTCCACAGCGGCAAGGCTGCCGCTCCGAGAAAGGTTCGTCTATCCATGTGATCCTCCGGCTAAGTCTTATTGCGACCGACGCGGGAGTCAACGGAAAACGACCACGGGTTTTGGAGGCTGTCCAAAGGTTAGTCCTGGGGTAATCCGCTTGGGTGGCGGCGTCCGGCCAGCGCACTGCGCAATTCCGTGTGGCGCCGAGGCGCCGCACTCCAAAACGCTGGTGGATGGCACGCCGATTGCATGGTTAGGCCCACGCGGTACCCCGTCCGGAAAGAGAGGAATTGTGATGCGGATTGCTGGTGCGATGTTTCTGGCAGCCCTGGGGCTATTACTGACACAAGCCGGTGCCCAACCCGCGCCGAAGGGGGCGGTGCGCACCGGATATACGATCAGGATTTCGGAAATGGCAAACGACCTGGCGGTCTTCGAAGTTTTCCTCCCCCCGGCCGAGGCAAACCGCAAAAGTCTCGTCCACAAGGTGATCGACGATTCGGGGGTTACGGTTGCGACGGAGAAGTTCGGGACGGCCAACGGTCACTACAAAGTCGCCATGGTGGGGTCCTTCTTCGCCGGCCGCGCCTACAGGCTCGTCATCGACGGAAAATACGAACTCAAATTCGTCTTTGATCCCAGCAGCTGAAGCCCTTCAGATCAGCGTGCCGGCCGTGCACGCGGATTGGCCGTCATCGGCCGAACGGATAAGCGCCGCAACCTCCAGACCCGAAGAGTATGATAGGTTTTGTGATGATGCCCAAACCTGCCGGGAATCGCGAACTCGCGTCCACCCAAGATCTGGCGAGGATCCGGCGCTGGAGCTATTTGCTCGACAGAGTATTCCGGGTGCCAGGTACCCGAATCCGGTTCGGCTGGGATTCCATCGTCGGCCTAGTGCCAGGCGTCGGGGACGCAGTCACGGCGCTCGTTTCCCTTTTCCTCCTCGTGCAGGCCTTCCGTATACGGATCCCAGGCATTGTCAGGGCCCGCATGTTCATATATGTCATCGTCGACGTCACGATCGGCGCGATTCCCCTGCTCGGAGACCTTTTCGATCTCATCTGGAAGGCCAACACGCGCAACCTGGAACTCCTGGAACGGCACGCTAGCGGCAGCGCGGAACCGACGACCGCCGACTGGATCTTCGTCGCAGGCAGCGCCGCAATCGTCGTGATGATCGTGATCCTGCCGTTTTACGCCCTGGCTGCACTGCTGGACTCCCAGCTACCGGGGTGGGTTCCGCCGATCTCGTGGCGGCTTCTGCTCGGGGCGGCCGGCTAGCAGCTAGCGCTATCGCGAGACTCAAGACACGGCGCAGGATACCCCTCAAGCCGACTTCTTTCTCAGAAGTTCGCCGAAGCGCCGCGTTCCATGACCCCCGAAGCACAGGGTTTGGCCAACATCGTACCAGCCATCGGGTAATAATTCCCCTCTGGGGCCCGCCCGGTTGAGAAAGACCGGTCGCTGCTTCCCTGGAATTCTCCAGATTCTCAGCTGCGCAGGACCTTGACCCGGTTGAGGGCGGCGCCCGGCCGACCGGGCGCCGCCCTCAACCGATCATCCCCGCTCGCCCCGTATCTCCCGTTCTGCCCTGTACCAATCCTCCTCGGGAGAACCAACCTGCCTGCCGCGCGCTTCCCACATCGAGTAGGCCAGCAGTGCTATGCGTTCCTGCTCGGAGGTTTCGCTGCGGTCCTGCCTTACGGCCTCACGCGTCGGTTGGGGAGCCCGCTTGCTGGAAGGACGCTCAGCGGGCTGAGGCGCAGCGGCTTCGTTCGCGGCCACGACTTGCGCGGAGTCAACACCATCCAGACGCGCCCCCTTCCCTGCCGAGCTGCTGCCGGCGCCCTTTCGGCTCCGGATCCTGCGGGAAGAACCCTCTCCAGGAACTTCGGACAGGGGAACTGGTGTGGATGTGCTTTTACGCTTCGTAGCCATTTGGGGACCCCTTTCATTGAAACGAATTGTTACGGACGAACGAAAGTTGCCAAAATCGCGGCCCCGGTTCAAGAGGGATATGCGGCAGAACCCTTCGACGGCCCGCACTGGTCACCGTAACCCGGTCAAACACCCTTGGCGATGATCAGCGTGATGTCGTCGTGTTGCTTGAGACTCCCCTGCCAGCGCCTGACCTCTTCCGTCACGATCCGGTAAATCGACTCGGGATCGAGAGTGCTCCGGTCGCGCAGAATGCCGATCAGCCGTTCTTCACCAAACTCCTCGTCGGCGTCATTAAAAGCCTCGGTCACGCCATCGGTGAAAATCGCCAGCAAGGCTCCCGGGTTGAGCTCTACGGACCCGGTCTGAAACCGCGCCGTCTCGAAGAGCCCGAGGACCGTCCCACCGTCCTCCAGCCGTCTGACGGTCCCGCCATCCACAAGGACGGGTGGCAGGTGGCCGGCGTTGCAGAAGTGCAGCATCCTTCGCGGAGCATCGAACAGGCTCGCGAACAGGGTGACGTATTTCTCCGAGGGACTGTTCAGGTAGATCTGCTGGTTGAGGCGCCGCATCATTTCAGCGAGCGTTTCACCGATGTCTTCTGCCCCCCCCTGCTTGAAGAGCGGCAGCTGGTTGCGCATGGCCGCCTGCAGGTTGGCCATCAGGAGCGCAGCCGAGATGCCCTTGCCGCTGATGTCGCCCACGAGGATATGCAGCCGTGTCTCATCCTGGATTATGAAATCGTAGTAGTCGCCGCTGACGACGCGCGCCGGCTCGCAGCCGCCGAACACGGTCAGGCCGGGCGCCCGTGGGAGCAGCTTCGGGAACAAGGTCGCCTGGACCTCGCGCGCGATCTCGAGCTCCTGCTCCAGGCGCTTCTTCTCGCTGACCTCCTCCAGCAGCCGGGTCATCGACGAGGCCATCTGGTTGAACGAGTGCGCCAGGAGGCCGAGCTGGTCCTTGCGGCGCACCGGAATCCGGTGTTGCAGATCCCCGCTCTGCAACGCCATGGTCCCCTGGTACAGGTCGTGTATGGAGCCGGTGATCCGCCGGCTGATGTTCACGCCGATGAACACCGAGACAAGTTCAACGACCACAAACAGTCCCACCAGCACATACATCACCCGAAGCAACACCTCTCCCTGATTGTACTTGCCCGAAAGGTAGGTCTGATAGAGGACCTTGACCGGGACATAAAACACCGAGAAAGCGCCAAGATCCCTGGATCCTGTCCGGTAGTTCCTGGCCTCCAGGAGGGTCCACCACCACACCATGCGCCGGGTGTCTCCCTGTCGCCGACTCTCCAGCGTCTGCGCCCGACCATCAACCTGGACCGTCCTCTCGGCCGCGCCGTCGTCGACGCGGATCTCGATCCCGCCCCCTTTCTTGACAGTTGAGCGACCAGTCCCCTCGAAGATCGCATACAGCGACTTTTCCCGCTCTAGACGCTGCTCCGTGGCCTGCTCCAGCGGGACTGAAACCTCCAGATAGTAGGGCGGATACCGCAGCAAGGGATGCACTGCCGTGAAGATGACCGTCCGCTCGTAGCGCAGGAGGCCTTCGAATTCAGGATTGGATCCCAGCCACAAACCGGCAGGGTATGGACCTCCCCGGGGCACCGGCGAAAACTCGCCATGAATCCAGGAGACCGCGAAACTCCCGTCCGGGAGCTTGCGCGAAAGCCGCGCGAAGATCTTCGGGAACTGCGGTTCGTGGCTTTCAAAAACTGCCGCGGCCGCGCGATCCAAGGCTTCGGCCGGATCATCGGGCCGGATCTGCTGGGCCAGCTCGGTGTTGACGGACGATATCTCGTGAACCATCGAGTTCAGCGAAGACTCGAGGTAGTTCGCGGCAAGCTGCCCGGCCAACACGTAAGAAGCGAGGAACGCAGTGCCCGCCAGCAGCAGCAGCGGCAGAAAACCGACGAAGACAAACGACCCCATCACGCGGTTGCGGACCCGCCAGAAAAACCGGTTCTTCAGGCTTCGGAGCAGCCGAACGAGCACCAGGCCGATCACAACCGCTCCGAAGGACCATCCCAGGAAAACCACGAGGCCGTGCAACCACGGGCGAAAGATCAACACCGCTGCGAAGGCAGCCAGACCGAACCACTTCCAACGTGTCATCAAGGGCTTGCCGGGCGCATCCTTCCCTAGCGGGAGAAATTGCTGTTCCATATCAGGCTGGAATTATAGGGCCAAACAGCTCGACACCCCCCACAATTCGACGGCCACAAGGGTGGCACGCCCGCGGGCGCCAAATCGTTTGTGTCGGAGCCGCTTCCTGACTAGAATCACCGCGGGGAAGGCGTACTGTGCAATTCTATCTGGAGACAGAAATGAAAATCGCGCTCACTTCAAGGCTCATTCCGATCCTTCTGTGCGGCCTGGCCATCGCAGCGGCGCAGCCGGCGCCTGCCGCCGCCCAGGGACTGTTCAGCAAAGACCTCACGCTCCACGAAACCACCACCGGAGGAATGGGGGGCGGTACCAACGTCACCACCACCACCTATCTAAGCGACAACGCCATGAAGCGCTCGTCTTCGGACGGGAACGACACCATCATCCGCTTCGACACGGGAACCATGATCTCGATCGATCACAAGAAAAAGACCTACACCGAAATGACCATGGCGGAACTGCAGGCCATGCTCGACAAGGCCGCCGGGGCGATGCAGCAAATGGACGGCGAGACAGCAGCGGCGATGCGGAAGATGATGGGCGGCGGCAACGGCAACATCTCGTTCTCGGTTGCCAAGGTTGGGCCGGGCGAGCCAATTGCCGGGTACGCCACGGAAAAATACCTGGTGAAGGGGCCCGTCGAGATGGAAATCTGGGCGGCTCCCGACGTGAAGGTCCCGGCCGCCTATTACGACGCCATGAAAGCGCGGATGAGACCCAATCCCCTTTTCGACATGGCCAAGATGTACGACGAGTTCAAGAAGATCAACGGCATGGCGCTCAAGAGCGTTTCCACAATGAAGATGATGGGCCGGGAGATGACCACGACCACGATCGTCAATTCCGTCGAAAAGGGTCCGGTCCCCGCGTCGACATTCGCCGTCCCTGCCGGCTACAAAAAGGTTTCGATGAAGGACTAGCGGCTGCTCAATTCAGGGCGGGCCCTCCGCGCCGCCCTGATCGATTCCTCCCGGGATCAAGGCTTGCGCATCATCTCGTGGCGGCGCAATTCGGACTCCGTGCAGGGCTTTCACCCGGGTATCCTGTCGCCCTGTGCCACGCGATACCCGGGAGAAACAGCAGTCGCAGATCCTCGCCCGCGCTGAAGAACTCCCAGTCCGCCTTCACCTCGTCCGTGACCTTGTGATTGTCCCGCAGGGTGTACTCTTCCCGTTTCCGCATGCCGCAGTCCGGATCCTTCCCTTCGAATTCCGTCCGACGCACCTCAAAAGCACGTTGCGGGTGGCCCAGCACGACCTATAATTGCCCGGCGTTTAATACCCCGGCGTCGCATTCGACGGAGCAAGACAACGAGGAGGGACGATGGGTTCACCCACTGCCGTTTATGTCGGGATCAAAGGGTGTGTTCTCGCGCTGGACCGGGCGACAGGAACTGAAATCTGGCGCGCGGCGCTTAAAGGGAGCGATTTCGTCAACGTCACGGCAAGCGGCGGCGATCTTCTGGCCACCACCCGGGGCGAAATATACTGCCTGGACAGCGCGACGGGCCACGTTCACTGGCACAATCCATTGAGAGGCTTGGGATTCGGCCTCTGTACCGTCGCTCCAGCCGAGGGCCTGCAAACCCCCGTGGCCGCCGCAAAACGGCGCAGGGACGAGGCGGCCGCCGCTTCCGCCGCCGCTGCCAGCTGACGCCGGCCGGGTTTTGTCGCGGCGTGTGCCGAGACGAACTCGTCAACGAACCGTCGACCCGTCGGCGCTCTCGGAGTGGCCCGGCCACGCCCTGCCACTCGCCAGAGCATAGTATCGCGCCGTCCTCGGCAGCTGCGCCCGCAATCCGGCCACGAGGAAACCTCCGGCCACCAGCAGAAACACGCCCAGCCTGAGCCAAGCCAGCTCCATGGGCCCAAGCCCCAGCCTGCCGCCCAGCCTCCAGGCCGCCCAAATGGCTACCTGCGCGGGCACCACGGTCCACACCCCGATGTAAAACCACGCTTTCTCGGCACCTTCTCCCTTGGTGGAACGGCGCGCCCGGGGCGTCCAGTCAAGCAAGGTGGCGCATACAACAGCCAGCGCAAGAGGGTAATAGAGCCAGAAATAGAGCTGCTCCAAAACCCACGCTCCCGTGAAAATCGCAATGACCAGCCCTATCAGATTGAGGGTAAAGGGCACGATGATGGCAATCCAGGCAGCCGTATAGCAGACAAGGCGATATCCGAGGTTCGGTTGGTCGAGTCCATAGTGCGTAATGTAAGGCCGCGGTTCGACTCCCGGAAGCCTCCCGGCTACCCCCCGCCAGATGCACACCGAAACGACTAGAGCCAGCCAAAGCGCGTGCCTGCGGTCGGGGCCGCTAAGGTAAAGCGCGTAGGTCAGATGGCCCGGCAGAATGAAGAACACCCATATCCAGATGGGGAGGTGGAGGATCCGATAGTAGGTCTTGTTGAGTTCTCGCTGTACGACCTTCTTCATATGTATTATTCCGTTTTATAAATAGTTTAGGTAGATCAATCTAAACAATTACATTAACCTTGCTGTCTACTTCGCGGGTGCGGCCAGGGACTGCATTTCCTTCTCCAGGTCTCGCGTGATCGACTCTGGATCGCGCGAGGGGTCGATGCGCATTGGGGCGCCGACGGTGACCGTCACGGCTCCCGGCGCGAACTTCTTTCCCATTCGCTTCAGCTCGAACAAGCCGTCGATCCGGATGGTCACGACGGGCAGGTTCAGACTCCTGGCCAGCATCCCTATACCGCTCCGGAAAGGCGACAGCTTCCCATCCTGGGTACGCCGCCCTTCGGGAAACACCAGGATAGAGTACCCATTGTCGGCGGACTCCCCGGCAAAGGCGAAACTTTCCCGGAACCCGGTTTGCTGTGGCAGGGGAAAGACGTTGAAAAGGGTCACGACGAGGTAATAGGACATCTGTTCGACGAACCGCTTGCGCGGGGGCAGGTCTCGCGGAGGGTTGCGCATCCCTTCGAGCATCTCGCCGAGCATCGCCACCGCGAGGCGGTGCCGGATGCGCGCGGGAACCGCGGCGAGGATGAAACCGACATCGACCTGAGTGATGTGGTTGGAGACAATCAGGAGCGGACCGGAGACACCCCGGAGGTTCTCCCTGCCGCGGACCCGGGGCCAGGCCATGAGCAGGGTTGCGGGGAATGAAACAAGGTAGTAGACCGCGAGCCGAAGTGCAGTGAAGATCAAGTTGCGCGGCCACCGGGGATACTGGTAGTCGGAGCGGCGCACGATCGGCTGCCGCAGCATCTTCTCCAGGTCTCCAACCGTGGTAGCCCCAGTGAATTTCGACTCGTTGAGGTCGGTCTGGTAGCGGTCTTCGAGCGCGCTGAGAAGTTCCACCCGTTCGATGGAGGTGAGGTTGAGTTCTTCATTCAGGTTCGTGGATTCGGAGATCCCCGGACAGCGTCTGGAAGTGATGCGCTCGAGAAGATCCACCAAGGATCCGGAATGGGGAGACGAGTGGGGGCTTGCGTTGCCTGCCTGGGAACGGACGAAGGCCTCGATCAGGTTGAGCCGGGGCTTCTGGGTAGACGTCCGGGGGAAGTCCTCATCGGGCCACACGTGCCAGCGCCGTATCTGCTGGAATTCGGCAAGCGACTGGTTGGCGCGCCGGACTGCCGTCTCGGCGTCGCCGTGCACGATCAGGACTGCGCAGGGTTCCGCGTTCTGGTCCCGGCCCAGACCGATGACGACGCAGTCGCGTACCTCGGGCTGCTGCCGCAGCGCGGCCTCCAAGTCCTCCGGGTAGATGTTCATGCCTTCGGGGGTGACGATGACGCTCTTTTTCCGACCCTTGAAATAGAGGTTCCCCTGCTCGTCCAGCTCGCCCATGTCGCCGGTGTGAAACCATCCTTCCTGTTCGAGTACCGGAATGGTCTCACCGCCCTTCGTGTATGCAGCGGCCACATTCTCGCCGCGCACGAGGATCTCCCCGCTGGCGTCGAGCTTCATTTCGTGCCCGGGCAGGACCTTGCCGATGGACCCGCGCCCCAGCCTGAACGGGTGGTTGACGCTGACCAGCGAGGTGGTTTCGGTGAGCCCGTACCCCTGGATAACGACGAAGCTGAGCTTCGTCCAGAAGAGTTCGGTGGCCGAGTCCAGGGCCGCCCCTCCTGAGATGAATGCCCAGAATTTCCAGCCGAACTGGCTGTGGATCCGGCGAAAACGCCACCAGCGCCTGACGAAATGCTCCCCCTGGGATGCGGCCAGTTGCCGTTCGAACCACTCCAGGCGGCCGGCGGACTCGAAGTCGCGGCGCACCTTCTCCCGCAGGGTCTCCAGCAGTCTGGGCACGGCGACCAGCACCGAGACACGTTCGCGCCTTATGCTGCGGACTATTTCGGAGGGATTGAGCGTGTCGTGGAACAATACGGTGGCACCCAACAGCTGCGGGATGAAAATCCCGAGGAACTGTCCGAAGACGTGGCTGAGGGGGAGCAGGTTTAGGAACCGGAGCGGGTGGAAAAGCCGTTCGTATTTCAGGTACTTGCTGATCTCCAGCTCGAGTGGCTCCAGGTTTGCCAGCACGTTCCGGTGGGTCAGCACGACTCCCTTGGGGTCCGCGGTGGTGCCTGAGGTGAAGACGATCTCGATGGGATCGTCGCGCCGTGCCTCCCCGGGATATGGCGAATCGGGCAGGTGCGCCAGGGATTGTCGGAGCTCGTCCAGCAGCAAAATGGCGGTGCCTCGGGGGAATTGCTTCTCCTGTTCCCGCGCACAGACGCACAGGCGCGGGCTCACCTGGCTCGCGACCCGGAGGGCAAAGTCAGGGGAGGCGATGCGATCCATGGGGACGACCACCGCACCGCGCAAGAGAGAACCCAGGAAGGCGACAACCCACTCGGCGCTGTTGTCTCCCCAGATCAGGACTTTTTCCCCTTTCGCTACCCCTCGAGTCTCGAGTTCCCTCGCAAAGCGCCTAGCGGTCGAAGCCACCTCTCCGTATGACCACCGCACGGTGCGGTAGCCGCGTCGGTGCGCATAGGCAATCTCGGATCCCCGCGCGGCGAAATCGTCGAGATAACTGGTAACCGTCTGTCGCATAAGAGAATGAATTCTACGCGATCATGCTGACGCGATCACGACAAGATCGCATGGGACCGCGCACATCCTGCAAGGATGTCCGGGACGCCGTGGCGCGGCGGGTGCCGGGCTGCAGGAAACACGCGGGAAGTGCCGGGCGCCGCCCGCGGGGCAGTCTGATTCAGTCAGTCTCCGCCGGCGGCCGCCGCCGCGCTGCAGAAGGGATCATAGGGCGCGCACGTCGGACGCATCGATCTCGATGGAAACGGCCTGCCGGATGAGATCGACTTTGAGAACAAAGCGGAAGCGCCCCTTCTTCTGGACGAGGATGCCCTGGATTCCCTTCAAGGGACCGGCGACGATTTCGACGCGGCGGCCGATCTGCATGTAGGGGTAGGGATCGACCGAGATACTTACCTCGAGGAAACGCCGGACCGCCTCGATCTGGTTCTCGGGAATGGGATCAGCGTGGCCCTCGTGACCGACAAACCGTACCGCCCCGGGCAGGTTCAGGATCCGGTACCGATTCTCGGGGGTGTTGACCTGGTTGACGAAGATGTATCCCGGGAAGAGCGGCATCCAGATCCGCTTCTTCCTGTCTTTCCACCGGCTCAAGACCTCGCGCATGGGCAGGAAGACTTCAATGGAGCGGTCGGTCAGGTCCGTGAGCATCTTCTTCTCGAAGCGGCTTCGGGTATAGACCGCATACCACTCCGGGGAATCACTGGCCTTGGCATCATTGCCGGTCACTTCCATTCGCATACCCAAATGAAGTATTGTCCGCCTGAGAGGTTGCCAGGGCTTAGAGCGAACGACAGACCCTGGTACACCGGGAACTGTGCCGGAGCGCGCCCGAATATAGCACACAACATCGGGCCGTCAAACCCTTCGGGTCTGGGGTTCCGTGCAGAAAGGCCGCAATCTAGGGAGGTTTGGTGAATCGGTCGAGGGTCGTGAACGCACTGGCCGCGGGCGCGCTCGAGGAAGCCTCCGCGATCATAAGGCGCGGAGGGGTCGTCGCATTTCCGACGGAAACGGTGTACGGGCTCGGGGCGGACGCGACCAACCCCGTCGCCGTGGCGCGAGTTTTCGAGCTGAAGCGACGCCCTTCGTTCGACCCCCTCATCGTCCACGTAGCCGATCCCGGCTCGGCGAGGGTTTACGGTGACCTCGACCAGCGGCATGCCAATGAGCTGATCCAACGGTTCTGGCCCGGTCCCCTGACGCTCGTGGTGCCGCGCAAGGCTACGGTGCCGGGCATCGTCACTGCCGGGCTCGATACCGTGGCGATACGGATGCCCGCACACGAAACCGCCATCTCCCTGATCCGCTCCGTCGGCAGCGCGATTGCGGCCCCCAGCGCCAACCTCTTCGGGCATGTGAGCCCAACGACCGCCGCCCACGTCTGCGAGCAGCTGCCCGATGTGGACCTCATCCTCGACGGGGGAGCGTGCCCGGTCGGGGTGGAGTCGACGATCATTGCCCTCGGCGGGCCCGAGCCGAGGCTCCTCCGACCCGGGGGCGTTTCGGTGGAGGAGATCGAGAGGGTGGTTGGGCCCGTTCGGCTGGATTCCAGCACCCCTGAAGTCCCCCTCAGCCCAGGTCAGCTCTCCAGGCACTATGCAACGCGCACGCGCCTCGAGATTGTTGAGGAGGAGGATCTTGCGGCTGAAACGGGGCCACGGGATAACGTGGGGGTACTTGCGTTGAAATGCCCGCGGCACCCCGGCAGGTATGCAGCGGTCGAAGTCCTGTCGGAGTCCCGCGACTTGAGGGAGGCCGCGGCGAACCTGTTTTCCTCCCTGCGCCGACTGGACCAGCTCGCACTGGACCGTATCCTCGCCGTCCGAGTACCCGAAGAGGGTTTGGGGCTCGCCATCATGGACAGGCTCCGTCGCTGTTCCGCCGGGCGGGATTGACTCGTCCGGCGCTTCCGGGGACGCGCCTCCGTCTCTCATGTCTTCGTTCGGGCGGGAAGTATCGCGTATCCGTTGGGCGGGGCGCCGCGCCGTCAACCGGTCCGGCCTTCGCGCCGGCAGGCTCCGGGCATTGAAGTTTTTGTCTCGCAGCGAGGTATTGTCGGGTAAAGTAACCGCGGAGCCGCGTGACCGATGCCCATCGATTGTGACGAAATCCTGCCGGGAATTCTCTGGGTGGGGACTTTCGTCCGCCCCGGTGAGATCGATGGCCTGCTGGAGAGACACATTACGACGGTGGTCAGCCTCCAAACCGATGGGAACTTCGCCTATTGCGGAGTTTCGGCCGATCAACTGACCCGGGCGCTGTCTGCGGCCGGCATTGCGCTTCGGCGTGTCCCGGTCGAGGACTTCAGCGCCGATCTGCTCGCCAGAAAACTGCCGGAATGCGTGGTAGTCCTGGCGGGCGCGCTCGCCCCGGAAGGAGCCCGCGTCTACCTTCACTGCACCGCGGGCATGAACCGGTCCCCGACGGTTGCGGCAGGCTACCTGATCCAGGCGCGGGGCGCCACTGCCCGACTGGCCCATGATTATGTGAGGACGCGCCGCCGGTGCAGACCCTACCTCTCGGTACTCGAGCAATTCGAGGAATACACGAAACAGCGGGATTCGGGACCAAGTAAGCCCTGATTCTCTCGAAGGAGCCCAAAGCCCCACATGGCAAACAGTATCGGCAGTCCCCTTCTCGTGACCCTGTTCATCGTGGTTGTCCTTTTCCTGCTGTCGCTCGATCTCGGGGTTTTTCACAAGAGGGCACACGTGGTCGGAGTCCGCGAGGCCTTCCTCTGGAGTATCGCCTGGGTCGTGCTCTCGGTCTCATTCGGAGCGTGGGTGTATTGGCGCTTCGGGTCGAAGGCCGGCCTGGAATTCTATGCAGGGTACCTGATCGAGTATGCCCTGAGCATGGACAACGTTTTCGTCTTTATCCTGATTTTTTCGTACTTTTCGGTGCCCCGCCTGTTGCACCACCGCGTCCTGTTCTGGGGAATACTCGGCGCTCTCGTCATGCGCGCCTCGTTTATCCTGGCGGGGGCGGCGCTCCTGCAGGCGTTCCATTGGGTGATCTACTTGTTCGGTGTGTTCCTGGTCTACACCGGGTTTAAGATCCTGCACCATGGCGACACGAAGGTAGAGCCGAGGAAGAATCCTGTGGTGCGGCTTTTCCAGAAACTTGTCCCGATCGAATCAGGCTACCAGTCGGGCGGCTTTTTCGTCAAGCAGGCGGGGCGCTGGGCAGCCACCCCGCTTGCCCTGGTCCTCGTCACGGTCGAAACGACGGATCTCGTGTTTGCAGTCGACTCCATTCCCGCCATTTTCGCGGTCACCAACGACCCTTTCATAGTCTATACATCGAACATCTGCGCCATCCTCGGGCTGCGATCCATGTATTTTCTGCTCGCGGCCGTCGTGGGCCGGTTTGCTTATCTTTCCACGGGATTGGGAGTTGTGCTGATGTATGTGGGCTGGAAGATGCTGCTTGCCGACATCTACCATATCCCGATCGCCGCCTCGCTGGCGGTTGTGGCGGTCGTCCTGGTCGGCTCGATCGTGCTGTCGGTCTGCTGGCCGCCGCGGAACCGGCCCGATTCTTCAATTCCCGAAGACGGTTTGATAACATCGAATGCCCGGGATGATCATAAGGAGGAACCCTAGTGCCGCTCTACGAATACGAGTGCCGTAGCTGCAATGCGCGTTTTGAGAAGCTGGTGTATAACAACGGGACGCAAGTCGCGTGCCGCGAGTGCGGCGCGACGAATGTCGTGCAGTTGCTGTCCACCTTCGCGGTCGGAAGCTCGAGCGGCAAACTGCCGGCCGAGCCAGGGCCCTGCGGATCGTGCGGCGCAGCCCAGCGCGGGCTGTGCAACGTGAACTGATCGCGGGTCGATTCCGGCGCGCTCTGGGACGCGAGCACTTTCGAATGGAACCTATCTCGCAGTACTACCACTCTCACCGATTGAAACTGCATTTTTGGGATTGGGGAGGGGACGGCAAGCCGAACCTCGTGCTCGTGCACGGCAGCCGGGACCACGCGCGCTCATGGGACAGGATCGCCGCGGACTTCTGCCTCGACTTCCGGGTCGTGGCCCCCGATCTGCGCGGTCACGGCGACAGCGACTGGGCGCCGGGGGCGATGTACAGCATCCCCGAGTATGTCCTGGATGTCTCGGCCCTGATCGACATCGTGGGGAATTTCCCCATTTACCTCATAGGCCACTCCCTGGGCGGCGCCATCGTCCTGCAGTATGCGGGAATCTATCCAGACCGCGTCCGCAGGCTGGTTTCCATTGAAGGGTACGGCCCTCCCCCCGAAAAACTCGTACCCCGACCCGCCCACGAACGCTCGCGGCGCTGGATTGAAAACATGCGGGTCTACGAGACCCGTGAGCCGCACCACTACCCGAACCTCGCGGCCGCGGTCCAGCGCATGCGGGAGGCCAACGCCTACCTGACCGAGGACCTAGCCCGGCACCTTACCCTGTTCGGCTCCAACTGGAACCCGGACGGTTCTCTCACCTGGAAGTTCGACAACTACGTGCGCGCGTTCTCGCCTTACGGATTCAACATGCAGGACGCCGAGGAAATATGGCGCCAGATCACCTGTCCGACGCTCCTGTTCAAGGGGGAAGACAGCCGGGCGATGGACCCCGAAGCAGACGCACGCATCAGCGCGATCCCGCGCCACCGCCTCGTGAACGTTGCCAAAGCGGGCCACTGGGTCCACCACGATCAACCGCAGGTCTTCCTGCGCGAAACCCGCGGATTTTTTCGCCGCGAATGACTGAACACTGATGTTGCAGCGCGCCCCTAAAAGGTGCTAGTTTCCGCGGATGTTTTCGATGATTAATACGGGCCGGCAGAGGAGGTCGCAGCCGGATCGACACTGAACGGAGCTACGCATGGCCAACGCACTGTTTGCCAAAAAACCCATGAGCCTGCTGCTGCACGAATCGCAGGAGTCCGGCGAACACACGCTGAAACGGACCCTGGGCCCCGTTTCGCTCACAGCACTCGGGGTCGGCGCGATCATCGGGGCGGGGATCTTCGTTCTCTCCGGGCTCGGGGCACACTATGCCGGGCCGGGGCTCATGATGTCGTTCGTCGTTTCGGGTCTCGGGTGCGCCTTCGCTGGCCTCTGCTACGCCGAGTTTGCGGCCATGATCCCGCTGGCGGGCAGCGCCTACACGTATGCTTACGCCACCTTGGGCGAGCTGTTCGCCTGGATCATCGGCTGGGATCTCACGCTCGAGTACGCCATGGGGGCGAGCACCGTCTCCTCCGGCTGGTCAAACCACTTCATCGAGTTCATGCGCATCTTCAAGATCGACATCCCGCTGTGGCTCGCCTATGACCACTGGACGGGATTGCGGGCGGCTCAGAACATGGTCGCGCGCGAAATGGCGAAGGCCGCCGATCCAAACCTCGTCGAAGGCACCAAGGAATTCATCGAGAAGGTGGCGGGAATCATCAGCGCCCGGTCGCCCGAACTCGTGCAGCGGGCGCACGACATGGTGGGCGCCCCCCACCTGTTCGGATTCGAAGTCGGCTTCAACCTGCCCGCTTTCTGCATCGCTCTGCTGATCACGGCCGTCCTGGTCATCGGGATACGGGAGTCGGCCCGCTTCAACGCCACGATCGTCGTCATCAAGCTCGCGGTCGTCCTTTTCGTGATCGCGCTTGGGATGCGCTACGTCAACACGTCGAACTGGGGGAGCGACTGGTCGACCTTCGCCCCAATGGGCTTCTCGGGTATAGGAGCGGGCGCCGCGTATATCTTTTTTGCCTATATCGGTTTTGACGCCGTTTCAACCACCGCTCAGGAGGCAAAGAACCCGCAGCGCGATCTGCCCATCGGTATCATCACATCCCTGCTGGTCTGCACGGTGCTCTATATCCTGGTGGCGGCGGTGTTGACCGGCATGGTGCCCTGGAGAGAGGTTAATATCGAAGCCCCGATAGCGCGCGCCTTCATGGATCGCGGTTTGACCGCCGCCTCTCACCTGATCACCGCGGGCGCACTGGCGGGCCTGACAAGCGTCATGCTGGTGATGTTGCTCGGCCAGACGCGTGTGCTCTATTCAATGGCCAACGACGGCCTGCTGCCGAAGAAATTCTTTGCCGCCATTCATCCGAGGTTCCGGACCCCATACAAGAACACGATCCTCGTAGGGCTGCTTGCCGCGGTTGTCGGGAGCTTGACCCCGATCGACGACATCGGCAAGATGGTGAACATAGGAACCCTTCTGGCATTTGTCATCGTATGCATCGCGGTCATGGTGCTGCGCCACACAAACCCCGGCCAGGCCCGCCCTTTCCGGACCCCGCTCGTGCCGTGGGTGCCGGTACTGGGAATCGCCTTTAACGGCTATATGATGTACAAGCTGGGTTACGTCAACTGGCTCCGGCTGGTCGTCTGGCTGGCCATAGGACTCGTGATCTATTTCACTTACAGCCGCCACCACAGCAGGATAAGGGCGCTGCAGGCAGGCCGGAGGGATTGACCGCTCGTGACAGGAGCGCGTTCGGGATGGCGCCGAGGGTAAGGGGGCCCGGACGAGGTTGGCTGATCATCAGGGGCATTATGGGCGCGCGGGAGACCCCGCGACGGTGGGATAGCCGAGTTCGCGCCAGGTTCGGATTCCACCGCCCATGGATCTGACGTTCGTGTATCCCATCTTCTGCAGCATGTCGGCCGCGAGCGCCGATCGGAACCCACCACCGCAGTAAAGAACGATGTCGGCCTGTTTTGCCGGGATCACTCTTTCGATATCGCGTTCGATGATGCCGCGTCCCAGGTGGATTGCCCCCGCAGCATGCCCGTCGCTCCACTCGGAATCCTCGCGGACATCGACAAAGGCGAAATCCTCGTTGTGCTGCTGTCGCGCCCGCACTTCCCCGGCGCTGATTTCCTTGATCCGGGACTTCGCGTCGTCGACCACTCTCAGAAACCCCTCGCTGTGGATCATGCGCATGCCTCCCGGACTGGTTTATACAGCAGGAACCGTCGGTTGAAAAGAGTGGAAACGGCAGGGCGCCGCCCGGACGCACCGCGGCTCACTGTGTTGACGGGAGGCACGGCTACGCGCTCTTGCGCAATTCGACCAACACCTGACGCGCCACGGCCTTCAGGGTGTCAAGCACGCCGGTGCCTTTGGTGGCCACCGCTTCGAAAACGGGTTCGCCTTTGACCTGAAGTTCCTTGACCAGCGACTCTGCGGGGAGAGCGGTCGGCAGATCCCTTTTGTTCAGCTGGAGCGCATACGGCATCTTCTTCAGGTCGAAACCGTATTCCTTCAGATTCTGGGTGAGGTTCGACATCGACTCGAGATTGGCGTCGAGCCGCTCCTCCTGCGAATCGGCGACGAACACGATTCCATCCACCCCTCGGAGGATCAGCTTCCTGCTCGCGTCGTAGAACACCTGTCCCGGGACCGTATACAGGTGAAATCGGGTACGAAACCCCCGTATCTGTCCGAGATCGATCGGCAGGAAATCAAAAAACAGGGTGCGTTCGGTCTCGGTCGCCAGCGAGATCATCTTCCCCCTGTTCTCGGGATCGGTGATCTGAAAGACGTGCTGCAGGTTGGTCGTTTTCCCGCCCAGACCGGGTCCGTAGTACACGATTTTGCAGTTGATCTCCCGTGCTACATAGTTGATGAAAGTCAAGGCTAGCCCTTTCGCTCAAGAGAGGATTTCGAGCCAAAGTGCCCGAAAAGATTGTCGATCTCCTCGTCGGTAAACTGGGGGGGTGCCGGACCGGTCGAGGTGGGACTGGATCCGGGATTGGCTTCATGCCTGCGCGACAGCGCCCTGAAGAGGTCATCGAGCGCCGCGGTCGCACGCTTGACTTTCCACCGTACCATCCCCAGGGAAACCGCATCGTCGAACACAAGCACGAGCGAAAACCGCCGCGCGACGTCCGAGATGTGGATGTTGCGGTTTTTACCCTGGTGGTAAATTATTGAGAAATCGGCCTCTCCGACCACCTGCGCCAGCCCGTCGGTCGCTGCGATATTGGCGGCCGCAAGGGAGGACAGCGCCGTCAGATCGATGTCGTGTGCCGGTCCTTCCCAGGCGATCTGGTGTCCTCCTCGATCGATCAGAAGGACCATGTCCGCCCGGAGATCCCGCTGCGTTCTGACCAGTATGGCTCGCAAGCGGGAGTTCTCGGCTTCGTGCAGGACGATATTGCTCAGACTCATCCACCTCGTCAGGAATGCGGCAATGTATGCCAGGGTCGGGCGGGAACTCGGGTGCCCGAATCACCCGGAAATCACATGTTGCGCATCGGACGTTGCGCTTGACTTATCGACGGATTTTTCTTAATAATAACTGACAAATTTGCGTATGAGCTCCTTAAGCCGCGCAATTTGCTGAAAAAACATGATTTAGGGGCGATCGAATGGCACGGGCCGCGGCTCACAACAAGCCAACGGGCAGCAAGACGGAAAAACCGGCCACATCGAAGGCGAAGGCGGCACACGGAAGCAGCTCGGGATCGACGAAGTCGTCCGTCCTCAATGACTCGGCTGGCAAGACCGCGAAAAGGCCGATGAGGACCGAGAAGAAGCCCCACAAGGAAGGGAAACGGCGCGCGGCCGAACAACAGGCTTCGGGCTCAGGCGAAACCCGGAAGCGGGCGGAATTTGGGCTTCCGACCCCGCCGCCCGACCGCCCGCCTCCTGTGCTGGGCGACTCGAGGAACACGACGGCCGCGCTGGCCTTGCTGGAAAAGGGAATCAAATTTATTTATCAGAAGGACTTCAAGAAAGCCCGCCACGAGCTGAAGTCCCTCTTGGACAGTTACCCCGAAGAACCGGAGATCCTCTCGCGCGCCCGGACCTACCTGCACATATGCGATCGTGAGGAGGCTGGGCACCGGAAGCCGACGGTCAGTTCGGATCAGCTGTACGCCCTCGGGGTACTCGATCACAATCGCGGGAACTACGACGGCGCGATTGCGCTGTTTCGCCAGTCGCTGGTTAACCACCCGGACGCGGACTACGTGTTTTACTCCCTGGCCGCGTCCCTGGCCATGAAGGGTGAAACCGCCGAGGCCATCCAGAACCTCAAGCGCGCAATCGAGTTGAACGAAGACAACCGCGTCTATGCCAAGAACGACTCGGATTTCGCGGCATTGCACATCACCAGGGACTTCATGAGCTTGGTAGGCACCATCTCGTCCGCGTCGAACAGCGGGTACTGATTCGGGTGCCGTATAAGCCGCACCGGTGCTGCCCCGTACACAATCGTCCGCTCTCCAACAACTATGGATAATCTGTCCGCACTCATCCTGGCCGCCGGCAAAGGCACCAGGATGGTGAGCCGCCACGCCAAGGTGCTACACACTGTGTGTGGAGTGCCAATGATTGTAATGATTTACCGGGCCACGGCGCGCCTGAACCCCAACGAAATCATGGTCGTCATCGGCCAGGACGCCGAGCGCGTGCGCGGCTCCCTGGCAGGGTATCCCGCCACCTTCATCATTCAGGAACAGCAGCTCGGGACCGGTCATGCCGTGATGGTCGCACGCGAGCGTCTGCAGGGCCGGAGCGGCGATCTCCTGGTCATGTTCGGCGACACGCCCCGGATCCGAACCGAGACTCTGGACAAGCTGGTTCGACACCATCAGGATTCTGGTGCGGCGGCGACGCTCCTGACCGTAAGAGTCCCGGAGCCCTTCGGCTACGGCCGCATTCTCCGGGGAGACGGCGGCTGCATCGAAGCCATCGTTGAAGAGAAGGACGCCACCCCGGAGCAGCGACTGATACACGAGATCAATCCCGGTTTTTACTGCTTTCGGGTCCCTCCGCTGCTTGAGGCTCTCGAGAGGCTCTCCAACGACAACGCCCAGCGGGAATACTACGTCACCGACCTGATCGGGATACAGCGGCGGGCAGGACTCCGCGTCGATGCCATCCTGCACGAAGACCACGAGGAACTCCGTGGCATCAACACGCGCGGCGAGCTGGCGCAGCTTTCGAACTTGCTGATGCGGCAGAAGAACGAGGAACTGATGACCGCGGGCGTCACCCTCGTCGACCCGGACTGCACCTACGTCGATCTGGACGTGATCGTGGAAAAGGATGTGATCCTGCATCCGATGGTCGTCCTCGAGGGGAGAACCCGGATCGGCGCAGGCACGACCGTACGCACCAACTCCCGCATCTCCAATTCCGTGATCGGGGAGGAGGTGCAGGTGCTGGACTCCTGTGTGATCTCGGACTCGGAGGTGGCCCACGGGAGCACGGTCGGGCCGGCCGCGCACCTCCACGACGGCGCGCTCATAGGGGAGCAATGCCGCATCGGCAACTACGTGGAGATCAAGAACAGCACCATCGGCAGCAGGACGACGGCGGCTCACTTGAGCTATATCGGCGATGCCACCATCGGTGAGGACGTGAACTTCGGAGCGGGCGCGATAACCTGCAATTATGACGGCGTTCGGAAAAATGCTACCATTGTCGAAGATCACGTCTTCATCGGCACAGATTCCCAACTGGTCGCACCCGTGCGGATAGGACGTGGCGCCTTTGTAGCCGCGGGCAGCTGTGTCACCGAGGACGTTCCCCCCGGTGCGCTCGGCATAGCCCGGGCAAGGCAGGTTAACAAAGCGGACTGGGTGCGGCGGCGCAATGAACGATCCAAGCATGATAAACTGCCGTAACTGCATCAACTGGACCGACGAAAGTCTCGCCCGCATCGAAGCAGAACCCGATCCCGCCAAACACGTCTTCATGGGCTGCCGGCTGTTCGGCTACGTCGAAAACAACGCCTCGCTTGCCGAGTGCGCCCACTACGCTCAAAGCGAGAATCTATTCACGATCTGCGGAGCCTGCGGGATCACGGTGCCGAAGGCGTGTGTATCTCTCGGAGAGTGCGTCAACTGTACCGACACGGACCTGTTCTGCATCGACCACTGCATCGGGGGCGAGAGCCGGAAATACTGCACCCACTTCGTGAGGCTCTATACGGAGGGCTTGCACCTCATCGCCGAAGGGCAGGCTTTTGAACTCTTCCCCACGATAGGGTTGCCCGGCCAGGAGAAGGACCAGCCTGTCGCACATCCGGACGACCGCGGTCAGACTGACCAGGGCGAGCAGTAGGGATTGCCGCAGGCTTGCCCTGGGCTTCAGAACGAGTAGCGCAGCGCGACCTCGATCTCCCGGGCGCGGTGGGCCCCGAAAATCTTGCCGAAGACGGAGGTGCCGTAAACCGCGTTCGGGGTTTCGAAGTTCACCTGGTTGAGGGCGTTGAACAACTCGACCCGCAACTCGACGAGATTCCCATCCGAGAAGCGGGTTTGCTTGATGACGCTGAGGTCCCAATTGACGTATGGGGGGCCCACCAGGATGTTGCGGCCCGAATTCCCATAGCTGTACGGGAGGGGCGCGGCAAAGTCTCCAGCGGAAAACCAGGCGTCGACACCCCGATCAGACGCAGCAAGGACGGCGGGGCCCAACCGGTCGGGACGGTCGTCCGACACGCCGTCGTTGTTGGGGTCTCCGCTGGATGTGACCGAGAAGCGGCTCCCCCCCTGGGCAGCGAGTGATCCCCGAGAGACGCCATCCGCTGGCGAGCTCACGCAACACCGGCCCGAGATTCCGCCCGTAAACGACCGGTCTTGCCGAACGGCAGGTCGATGATGTAGTTCAGGTAGAGCTGCCGCGCGGGCGGGTAGTCCGACTGCGCACGCTCGGCCGCGAGGTTGCGCGGGTTCGACGGGTTCCCGTAGAAAGTGTCCCCGAGCGAAACCTGCCAGTCGAATCCTGACTTGAGGGACATGCCGTTCGAGAGCCTCCGCTCGAGCGCGAGATCGAGGCTCTGCCGGGTAAAGGCACCGCTTCCGGTAAGGATGTTGAAGCGGCCGAAATCCGGGTTCGGCCGTCTCGGCTGGACCGCCCCGGGACCGGGTAGCGGCACATTTGCGGCTATGGCTCGCGCCATGTGGACGCCCTTGCTCCCCTGGTACCACATTTCGAGTTTCCACTGCCGGAAGATCTCGTTCTGCAAACCCAGCTGCCAGTAGTGGATGTATGCCGTGCGCAGCGTGGGCTCGATCCCACGGACCGAGAGCTCGGCCGGCACGGTGGTGGCGAAGGGATTGCCAAGGTCCAGTGAAGCCTGGTCAACGGGGGACAGTGCAGTCTGCACGTAGTAGAAAGGAAAGTTCCGCCCCAGGTAGGAAACGAAACTGTCGCGGCCGAGCGGGCTGTAGGCGAGGGAGTACGACGTGCGCAGCACGAGGCGGTTGCTGCCCGTAGGACGATAGGCGACTCCGAAGCTGGGGGCCAGGTCGTTACGATCCGGCAGAACAAGTCCCCCCTTCCCCGCCCCGCCTAGACCAAGGTGTTTCGCGTTTTCGCTTCCGGCGATCACGATCTCGCCGTCCTGGGGCGGATCGAACAGGAGCGGGATGAATCCCGAGACGTTGTTGCGCAGCGAACGAAATGGGGGGAAATAGCTGTACGTCAGTCCATACGAGAGGGACAGCCTCGGGCCGACTTTCCACTCGTCGCGCGCATACGCAGACCAGGTTCTGCGTCGCAGGTCGGACCGGTCCGAACCTATCCCGCGGCTCGCCGTGTCTGGAAGGCCGAGCAGGAAATCGGCGAAAGCGTCTCCGGTGTAATAGCCGTTGAACGAAAACCGCCCCCGGCGCAAGCCATCGGAACGGTTGTTGTTGGCCTGGATGGCGCTGACACCCAACCCGACCCGGATGGAATGGTTCGAGGGGGTGTAGGAGATTGCGCCCTCGTACTCAAACCTGTTGAGCGTCGCGGTCGACCGGCAACCCGGAATCCCCGAATGACGAGTAGCCGGACAAGCGGAAATCGGGAAAGCCCTCCTCGTCGGGATCCTCCACCGACAGGCCCGGGATCCCCACCGATGCAAGGAGCCCGGTCCGCCCCGCGTTCACGGAGGAGAGAAAGGTCGTGCTGCGCGCAAACCCGATCCGTCCGGTCGCAATCAGGCGGTTGGTGATCTTCTGCGTGTGCGACAAGCTCGCGTCCTGGTCGCTCGATTCGCGGCTGGAGCCGAAGGACGGTAGCGGGTGCACGAAGACGTCGTTGCCCCGTGTGAGCCAGTAGCGGACGACGTAGTTCGATCCGCCCGACAGCTGGTGATCCAACCTGACCGACCACGTGTTCCGGTTGCGCACGACCGGCTTGCTGTTGACGTAATTGCGGTCCGGATCCTCGCGGTTTGGATCCGGAAGCAGCGAGAGCAGCCCGCGGGAGACCGGGTGGATTCTCGATTCGGGGATACGATTCGCATCGAATGGAGTCGCCGTGACCGGATCGATCAGCGGTTGGGACAGACCGCCGAAGTCCCCCCGTTTCATCGCGGAGGTCGGAATGTGAGACAGCAGGGTGGATCCCTGGACGATTCGCAGGCCCTCGAAAGTCCCGAGCACGTTGACGCTCTTCGTCACCGCGGCCGCCAGGGTAGCCCCAAACTGGTTCCGTTTGTATTCGGGCAGAGGCTCTCCGAGGGGGTCGAAGAAATTACGCGCATCGAAATTGTCGTTGCGGTGGAAGTGGTAGAGGGATCCGTGTAACCTTCCCCCTTTCTGAGCGGGAAAGGGGTTCACGATCTCCGCCGACGCCCTGACTTGCCGCGCGTCGGTCTCGCCGCCATCCCGCTCGACCTCGTAGTCACGGATTCCGGCCAGCGAGGGGTCGTTCTCCGGATCGCCCGGGGGCTCCATGCTGATGCGGGTCTCGAGGGCAACGAGACGGTTGTTCTCCGCCTGTAGCACCAGTTCCCTTTCCTCGGTCGCCTCCACCCTGATGAGGATCTCGTCGGAACCCGTGGCCAGGGAAATGGCGTAGACTCCGGCGGCGACTTCCTGCAGGAACGAGCCTTGCTCGTCGGTGCGCGGCGCGTAGCCGGCACCCGGGACGTTCCCGACGACCGAGAGAACGAGCGAGACTATGGGATTTCCCTGCCCGTCGACGACCTTTCCCTTCAGGACGGCCGCATGCGCCTGGCCGACCAGGCACCACAATAGCGGGATCAGGAAGGTCCTTTTCATATGACGGGAACCCCGTTCACCATCATGTCCGAAACCGCGAAACTGGCCCGAAGGTCGGGGTCGAAGTTCGCGATGTCCAGCTCGAACGGAGACGGCGGCGTCTTCACCGGAAATCACCGGGACGCCCCCGACCGAGCGCGGAAAGACGAACTTCGCACCGACTTCGTCCTCGTGAGGCGGGAAGTATGCGGCCAGCTTCAACTGCGGGAACCGCACGGTGGAAAGGTACGCCCGCAGCCTCATCGATTCCGTCGTCTGCACTTCAAGGAATTGACGGACGCGCAACTCCACACTGGGATCGTTGGAGCGGAATCCGACGGTCAATACGATCCACCGGGAAACATCGAGCGTCAACCCAGGTTCGAGCGCCCTGTCCAGTCTCAGTTTCTCTTCCGGGGGGAGTTTGTCGTAGTTCGCCTGGATCTGGCGTACGCGGGCATAGGCCTCCCGAATGGGACGTGCGGACAGGAAACGCACGAAGAAAGTGCTGTAGATTTCCTTTTCTCCGGAGAGCCCACTGCCGATGCCGCCGAGAATGCGCGTGTAGGTCTCCTGCCTCGCCCACGGGGACCGAGTGAGCAGCGCGACAGCCTCTTGCAGGCTCAATCGCCCGAAGTCCTCCGATTTCGGCCCCTGCGCGAAAAGCATAGATGCGCCGGCCAGCAGTATGGTCAGCAACCGGACCTTGGCATCAGGGCGAGAAAAAGCTCGAGCAGTCGTTTTACGCGAACGGAGTGTCATGCATACGTGGAGCCCGCAGGGCTGTGGCAGCGGACCATTGGCATATTAACCCAAACCGCGCACACAGTTCAAAGACAACTGGCAGTTGTCTCGTTGCACTGCGCCGGCGGCGTCGGAATCCGCTTGAGATTTCGTCGAGTCCCGTGCGGGGCCTTCGAGGTGGTTGGCGCCGGCTGGCTTCCCGCAAATGGGTGGTCAGGGATAAGGGATCGGCATCTTTCACCGGGCGACCCGGGCGACCCTTTCGATCACCCGGTCAATCGACCGGGCCTACGCGCGACATCGGCCAGTACCGGAACACCGCTTTGCCGTAGATCAGATCCCGCGAGACGAAACCCCAGTTCCGGCTGTCGTTACTGGAGTTCCTGTGGTCGCCCAGCACGAAGTACTCTCCGGCCGGAACTCTTTCTGTTCGCAGAGAATCATGGTCGCGGTACTCGGGCTTGAGGTACGGCTCGTCGACCTTCCGACCGTTGACGTATACCGATCCGTACCTGATCTCAAGCTCGTCGCCGGGGACGGCGACCACCCGCTTGATGAAGGACTTCGAGCGATCCCGGGGATACCAGAAGACGACGATGTCGCCGCGGTGGATGTCCGAGAACCGGTAAATGAAGCGGTTGACGAATATCCGCTCCTGGTCGACGAGCCTGGGGAGCATACTCGTGCCCTCGACCTTCACGGGCTGAATCACAAAAATGACGATGAAAATAGCCGTCGCAAAGGCGAACAGGATGTCGCGAAACCACGACTTCAGCTCCGCGAAGATTCTGTGGGGCATGCCTTTATCGTCAGCGTGAACAACCGGCTGAGGATCTGCCGGTTTTGCGCCAGTTTCGTCCATTGTCAAAATACATCCGTAGTATGCCGGAAACCGCAGTGGGCTGTCTCAGAGCATTAAGCTAACAAACGGCTCAGGGTAACTCAACACCTTTGTAAGTGCCGGGCCACACCTTAATACCGGATCCGCGGGCAAAAGGTTCACCGCTGGCCGGGCGACGTCTCCGTTGATTTTCGGGGCGTAGTTGTTATAATGCCCTGTTGCCTTCCGGCGGCAGGTGCAATCAGTGCCCTAACCAGCTAGATAGCAAACACTTAAAGTTGGGCGCGTCGGTCCGATGCACCCTCGGGTACTGCGCAGCCGCCTGCTCGTCCAGGAGCCGGGGCCGCAACTCATGCGGGAGGAGAAGACCGGCGGTTGCCGCCCGCTCTCATGGACGGAATAAGGCAGACATGGACATCGTCGTACTCAGCGCGTCCCGCCAGAAGAACTGCACTCTCAAGGATGTCGCCGGCGGATTCGGAACCGTTTTCACGGTTGGGAACTCCCCGTTCGCCCGTCTCCTCGAAGTGGCCAAGCGGCGCATAGCGGCCGTCCCCAACATCACTCTCGCATACCTCGACTCGATCCTGACCGCCAACGGGGCGCGCGTCCGGGTTCTGGACGTGCGGCGGATGGACCAACTGGTGCCGGCCGACCTGTATTTGATCGCGTCCTCGATGGTCGACTGCCGCTTCGAGCACGAGATCGGCCTGCAGGCAAGACGGCGGTTTGGCTGCAAGGTCGGTTACTTCGGGACATTTGCGGCGGCGGTCCCCGATTACTACGAGGAGGCAGCCGACTTCATCGTCCGGGACGAAATCGAAAACATTGCGCCCAACCTGGCGCGGGGAGAAATGCCGTCCGGAGTCGTGTCGGCCGGCTATGTCGGGGACCTGAATGCCCTCCCCTTTCCCAGTTGGGACCAGTTCAACACGTCCAGGTTCAGGTACCAGATCATAACCAACAAGGGGATCACGCTTCCGATGCTCGGCAGCCGCGGGTGCCCCTACACTTGCAACTACTGCCCTTACCTGGTCAACTCCAAATACCGGATGAGGACGCCGGCAAACATCGTTGATGAGATCGAGTACCTCGTCAGGAAGTACCGGATACGCGGGATCACCTTCAGGGATCCGAACCTCACCTTCGACAAGGCGCGCGCCCACGAATTTGCGGAACTGATCCTGCGGAAGAGACTGAACGTGCGGTGGGGCATGGAGGCCCGAACGGACCGGCTGGACAAGGATCTGATCGAGCTCCTCCATCGTTCGGGACTGAGGAGCGTCGAAGTGGGTGTTGAGTCCGCGAACGAGAACACACTGCGGGAAAACCTGAGAAAGGCGATTCCCAAGCCGCACCAGGAACGCGTCATCGATCACTGCCACCGGCTCGGCATCAGGGTTATCGCCAACTACACCTTCGGGCTGCTCAGCGACACTGCCGAAGGCATACACGAAACCATCCGGTACGCGAAGAAGCTCAACACGTTTGCCATACAATTCACCGTGACGACCCCGTATCCCGGGACGCAGTTCTATGACAAGGTCAAACACCTCATCTTCGATTCCGATTGGGAGCATTTCAACGGCTGGACGAGCGTCTTCCGCCATCCCTCGATCCCGTCCGGGGAGCTACACCGGTTGCGCGAGTTCGCCTATGTCTCTTATCACCTGCGCCCGCGATATGTCTGGCGTTTTCTGAAATCGACCGTGCTGCACGGGCTGTTCTTCCCCGAACCCGAAGTGAGCTGAAGCACGGAATGCGTCGGGATTCCGATGTCTGGTCAAGCGACCCCGTTCGTGACCGCCGCCCTGTGGCTGGTCGTCGGTGCGCTCCTCGGCTGGGGCGCGTCTCCGTCGCCGGTCTTCGTGACCGCCAGCTTCCAGGACCGGAACGGCCTGTTTCTGGAAAACCTCTCCAAGGCCGACCTCCAGGTTTTCGAAGACGGCACCCCCCGCCCGATCGAGTTCCTCGCCATGAACGAGCTCCAAGTCGCGTACGGGATCATCTTCGAACGCGGCCTGATTGAGGACGAGCATTGGCAGGACAGGAGGGCCGACACGCGCCGGTTGCCAGGCATCCAATCCGCGCAGGAAATCGCCTATGAGCTGATCGATAAAAGCCTCGGGCAGCAGGCCGTCTGGGTCGGGGCATACGACGAGGAGCTCGAGGTGGTTCTCGAGCCGACCGCCGACGGCTTTCGCGCCAAAGACGCGATCCACCGCATCCGCGGGGCCGGGCGAGTCCAGTCGTTCCTCTACTCCGCGCTGTTTGCCGCCGTGCAGAAGATGTCCGAGCGTCCGGAACGACGCCGCGTCCTCATCGTTCTCCTCGACCAGGTCGATGCCAGGACCGCCGACAAAGTCCAGCCACTGAAAAATCTCCTCGCCGCCTCCAACGTCGAAGTGTTCACCATCAGCTTCGGGTCGCGGACCGGCACCGGCAGAGACGGGATGTCTTCCGTCCTGAGTCAGGCCGCCGCGCGGGACCTCGCCAGGGCGACCTGCGGGGAGGCCTTCTTCGCGGCGGACTACCGGGAGCACCTGGACGACATCTCACGCCGGCTCCTCAGTCAGATCCGGACCTTTTACACGATCGGGTATCAATCCGAAGCGGCCCCGGACAAAGGCGCCAAGCTCACCATCCGCTGCGCTGTGCCGGGATCGAGGGCAAAGCACCATCCCGCAGTCCCCGTACTGCATTAATTCAGAAGCCGGTGCGCCGGGCATTATTGCCGTCGCCCGCGGCTTTGCCGCCGCACGCCCGCTCCAGTAATGTTTGGCCCCCGTGAGACGATAAGGGATTCAGTCCTGGAAGAGGTTTATGGCGGGGAAGCATCAAAAGTTCTGGACGTTTGGCGGGGGCAAGGGGGGGGTCGGCAAGAGCTTCCTGACGGCGTCAATCGGGGTGGTGCTCGCCCGCATGGGCAAGTCCGTGATCGCGGTGGACGCGGACCTCGGTTCGGCCAACCTCCACACGTACCTGGGGATCAAGAGTCCCAGCCACACCCTCACCGACCTGCTGCAGCATCGCGCTTCAGTCGATCAGATCCTGCTGCCGACGCCCGTTGCGGGGCTGCGCATCATCAGCTGCGCCGGCGATATCCTCGGAATGGCCAACCCGTTGTTCGGCGAAAAAGAAAGGATGATGAGCGTCATCTCCGATCTGGATGCCGACTACGTCCTGGTCGACCTGGGGGCCGGAACGTCATTCAATGTGCTGGATTTCTTCAATATGTCCGACGAAGGCATCGTGATCGTCTCGCCCGATCCCGCGTCGATGCAGAACGCCTATGCCTTCATCAAGAGCGCCATCTACCGGCGCATTCAGCGGCAGCTCGGGAACAACGAGGCCGTGGTCATGGCCCTGAAGCAGTCTCGCGAGATGCCGCCGAACAAACCTCGCAGGATGGTCGATTTTTACGACCTGCTTTGCACATCGGACCCGAGAGCGGCCGAGGCGGTGGCGACACTCGTCGATGGCTACCGGCCGATGATGATCGTCAACATGGCCGGCGCCGAGCAGGACCAGCGCGTGGCCGAGATACTTCAATCGGCGTCGAAGACTTTCCTGAACGTGGACATCCGCTTCTGCGGCTTGGTCGCGTCCGATCCCGCCGTGCGGCGGGCATGCCAGCGCATGACGGTCCTGAACTTCGACGCCCCCGGCTGCGTCGCGGCGCAGCAGATCCGCAAGGCAGCGGAACGCCTGCTGAATTACTCGGAGCGCCGGCCCCAGGAAGACGGGAACGAGCGCCCGGTGCCCGGCACGCCGACGATGGGGCTGAACGACAACCTCGACTTCCTGGGGCGGCAGCTGCACATCCAGACCGAGGACCTCGGCTACACCGGCCGCTGCATCCAGACCCAGGTGTTTTGCGACGGCCGCGTTCTGCTCTCGACCAAGTCGGAGTATCCCGCTTCGGTGCAGCAACAGGCTGACCGCAGCCAACTGGTCGAGCTTATGCACAAACAGCACTACAACGTCATCCGCGAGCTGGAGAGCAAGAAAGTCCGGATTCTCCGGCCCGCGTGACCCGACGCCCGGATTGCCCATGTCCAACAGCATTCCCCCGACGATACTGATCGTAGACGACGAGCCGCACATTCGGGAAATTCTCGCCCACAACCTCTCTGGCAAATATGGGAAGTGTGTCATTTCGCACAGCGCCTTCGACGCCCTGAACAAGGTAAAACACAACCTGTTTTCACTCGTGATCACCGACATCATGATGCCGGGCATGTCCGGAATGGAGCTGCTGCGCTTCGTCAAGAAGCACAGCCCCGACACGGCCGTCATCATGATCACGGGGGTGATGGACATCTCGGCGGCGGTGGACTCCCTGCGCAGCGGCGCGTGCGACTTCATCACGAAGCCGTTCGACCTGCTCTCGCTGCGCCGCGCCGTCGACGGGGCCCTGGAACGGCGCCAGCTCCAACTGGAAAACCGTCACTACCAGGAGGAGCTCGAGAGAAAGGTCGAGGAGCGCTCGATCGAACTGAAAGCCGCGCTTCACGACGTCGAAGAGAGCTACCGGATGACACTGGAGGCGCTGGTCAGCGCGTTGGACGCACGCGAACACGAGACCCAGGCCCACTCCCAGCGGGTGCGTGCCTACACGCTCGCACTGGCGCAGCGGATCGGGTTCCCGCCCGACGAACTCGTGAACATCGGGCGCGGCGCACTCCTGCACGATGTCGGGAAAATGGGGGTACCCGATTCGATCCTGCTGAAACCGGGCCGGCTCACGGCCGAAGAGTGGTGCGAAATGCGCCGCCACCCCTCCATCGGCTACGACATCCTGCGCAACATCAGTTTCCTGGCCCCGGCCGCGGAGATCGTCCTGTGTCACCAGGAGCGGTGGGACGGCACAGGGTATCCGGGGCAACTCGGCGAAGCGGACATCCCCCTCGGGGCACGCATCTTCGCGGTGGCCGACACGTTGGATGCCATGACGAGCCACCGCCCCTACCGGAAGGCGATGTCCTTCCAGACCGCCGCGGAGGAAGTCCGGCGCTGCGCCGGGACGCAGTTCGATCCGTACGTCGTCGAAGCCTTCCTGAGCGTGTCGCTTGACTTCTGGGAAAGCATTCATGAGGACGTTGCCCGCACAGCCCGGGCGGACGGATGCTACAATGTGATATGCCGCAAGCAAGGGTAGTCCCGATCAACCATTCGCAGCGCGAGTCGATCCGAGCCCTGATGCTCGAGGAGGAGGCGGCGTGGTTGGAGGACTTGTCCTGGGACTACGCGCCGATCCGGCAGATCCTCTTCTCTTTTCTCGAACAAGACCTCCTTCCCGGGTATGTTGCCCTGGACGGGAATCGTCCCCTCAGCTACAGCTACTATCTCTCGCACAATCGGAAAGGGATTGTCGGCGCACTATACGCCGCGAGGGCCGAGCACGCGCAGGAAGTCGCGCTCGACGTCCTCGGCCGGGTGCTGGAATCGCTGAAGGGACCCGAGACGGCGCGGCGCATCGAAGCCCAGCTCATGCCGTTTCACCACCTCAACCCGACGCCGGCATTCACCCGCTTCGGATTTCAGCACTACACCCGCTACTTCGTCGAACTGCAGCTCGATCAGTCGGAGTGGCACCGCGCCCAACCCCGCTCCGGGCACATCGCACCCTGGGATTCGGCCTTCCTCCGGTTGGCGGCCGACGTCGCCTTCAGGAGCTACCAGGACCAGATGGATGCCCTGATCTGCGAGGACTACTGCTCGACGGCGGGATGCGAGGGGTACCTGCGCAGCCTGGTCGAGAATCCCGGGTGCGGCGTTTTCGTTCCTGGCGCTTCGTTCCTGGCGCTGGACGGTCGCGGCCTGCCTTGTGGCTTCATCATTGGCTCCCGGATATCTGCAGGCGCCGGGATGATTCCGCAGGTTGCCATGCTCCCCTCGTTCCAGGGTCAGGGTCTCGGCAACGCCCTCATGCGCCACGCTCTGTTTGCGTTCAAGGCGCTCGGATACCGTACCGTGAGCCTCACGGTGACCAAGAAAAACCGCCGCGCCTTCGAATGGTACCAGCGCCTAGGATTCAAGCTGCGCAAGGAATTCGGGGCATACGTGTGGAACCGGGGCTGAGCTACTTCGGCTCGAGCTCCGCATAGCGGGGATCCAGGACGACCACATCGACGCGGCGGTTTTTCGACCTTCCCTCCTCCGTGTCGTTGGTCGCCACGGGCCGGTATTCGGCATAGCCGGCGGCGGACATGCTGTCCGGGGAAAGGCCGAACTGAGTCACCAGGTAGGCCACGATCGCCGTGGCCCTCGCGGTGGAGAGCTCCCAGTTGGAAGGGAAACGGGAGTTGCGGATCGGCACGTTGTCGGTGTGACCCTCGATCCGAATGTGATTCTGTGCCGAGGTCAGTCCGGTCGCGATGGCGTCGAGGAGTCTGCGCCCCTCGGGCTTGATCTGGTCGCATCCCGAATCGAAAAAGCCGCCCTCCCCAAGGCTGATGATCAGGCCCCGCCCCTCCAACCGGGTCCGGACCATGGCGTTACGCAGCGCCTCCGGCCCCACCAGCGACTCGATGCTGCGCTTGAGCGCGCCCAGCGCGCCCCCCGGCTTTCCCCCAGGCCCGGGAGAAAAACCCGCCCGCAGCGCGTGGTCCCGCAGCGCTCCTTCCTTCGAAACGGTTATGGTGGCGGCAGCCTCTTTCCCTCCCTCCTTGCCGTTCCCCTCGCCTTTGCTCAACGAGAGCGTGCTGCTGCCGGTTTCGAACATGGTGCTGTCGAAGGAAGCCCTCATGGACTGGACCATCTTCCCCATTTTTTGTGCGTCCACGGTCGAGATGGCGTAGAGCGTGGTAAAAAAAGCGAAGAGGAGAGTGATGAAATCGGCGTAGGAGACAAGCCAGCGCTCGTGGTTCACGTGCTCCGGCGCTTTCTTCCTGCGGCCCATGCTGGACTCCCACTCGAGGACTGGACGTTACGCGGCTTTCTTGTGCGCCGACTCCGCCGCGGCGGCGGCCTCCTCCTGTTCCTTCCGGCTGAGGAAGCTCTTGAGCTTGTCCTCGATGAGGCGTGGATTCTCCCCTTCCAGGATGGAGATGACCCCGATGAGCATGATCTCCTTGGCGACCATCAGGGAGCGCGTCTTCTGCTTGAGCTTGCCCGAGATCGGGAGGTAGAACACGTTCGCGGTGACCAACCCATACACGGTGGCGACGAAAGCCACAGCGATGCCGCTGCCGAGTTTGCTGGGGTCGCTCAGGTTCTCCATCACGTGGATCAACCCGAGCACGGCGCCGATGATGCCGATGGTGGGCGAGTAGCCGCCCGCAGACTCCCAGAACTTGATGGGGTGCTCGGCTTCGTCCTCGATGTTGGAGATCTCCATCTCCATCGTCTCCCGGAGGATTTTCGGTTCCACCCCGTCGACCGCCATCGTGAGTGCTTTCCTGAGGAACGGGTCGGTGGATTCCTGCATCTCCGCCTCGAGCGAGATGATCCCCTCCTTGCGGGCTTTCATGGCGAACCGGATGATCTCGGCGATCACTTCCCTGTTGTTCACCTTCCGGTCCAGGAATGCCTGCTGCACGGCTTTGAAGCTCCGGACCACCACGGGGAGGGGAAACTGAACCAGGCACGCTCCGAAGGTCCCACCGATCACGATGATAGCCGCCGTCGGTTGGAGGAGCGAGTGGACGTTGCCCCCCTCGAGCGCCTGGCCGCCAAGGATGGCGCCTAACGCCAGCAGAATCCCGAGAATGGTAGCCAGATCCATCGTTGCTCCCCGAATCAGTCTGCCGCGTCGCCTGCCGGCACGCGCCGGATGTTTCTTTCCGCCTCCACAAGTCCGGCGACGGTCTTGCGGTACGCCACGATCTTCTGGATGATGTCGGCCATCGACTGCTGGACGACGACCTTGTCGCCGGTCGTCAGGGTGATGACGGAGTCCGGCGTCTCCTCGATGTACTCGATCAGATCGCAGTTGACCGCGATCGGGGCCTTGTTGATCTTCGTCAGCAGTATCATACGGTCATGGGCGTTTGAACCCGTCGGGCATATCGGCAACCGAGCCTCATCGCCTTAGGCTCGAGGCGGCGGCCGCCTGCAGGTACCTGGCCAGCGGCACGGGGGACCGTGCCTCGGGCACGCGCTGGATCAGCTCTTCGACCGCGATAAAGTCCTCCGGCGTGTCCACCGTGATGCGCAGTTCCGGCTGCCGCATCGCGTCCGGGGGTGCCAGGAGCGCGAACCGGAAGCGCTCCGGGTGGTGCTTCACATACAGGGTCACGTGCTCGCGGTGATGTGCAAGAGTCGCCTCGCGTTCGACCCTCGTCAGTGCCTCCGCCGTAATGGCCTCGGTCGCGGCGCCAACCGGCAGATCGGCTTCCATGCAGTAATCGAGCTTGCTCGTGCGGACGGCCCGGACGATGCGGTCGGCAGACCCGAAATCGACGAGCGGGTTGTCCGCGGTGGCCCGGATGATGATGCCCGGTCCGAACCGCTCGGAAGCCTGCTGGTACCGCTTCAGGACGTCCAGCGACGGGCCCCGGTGCACCCGTGTCCCGAGGCGCTCGCATTCCCTCTCGACGGCGTCGTCCTCCTCCAGCGTTGTGGTCAGCACGATCACCTCGTCCACCGTCCGAGCGGCGCCCAGACGCCAGATGGCCCGTTCGAGGAGTGAGCGCCCCTGTATGCGCAGCAGCACCTTTCCGGGAAGCCGCGTGCTTCCCATCCTGGCCTGCAGATACGCATGAACTGTCCCGGGCAACGGGGGTCCTCCCCTTGGCATCAAGATCTCTCATCGACACGAGGCCTGGAGCGCGGGCTGAGAAGGCCCGCTGTTCAGGCCGGCTGGAACTCGGCGCTTCTCGCCTCATACTCCTGCTGGGCTAGCTCGCAGTCTTCGCGCCGCCCTATGTCCCGCCAATAATCCCCGGACGGATACCCGACCACCTTCTCGCCGTTGTCGAGCAGGCGCACGACGAGGTCGGGGAAATCCAGGTAGGAGCCCGCGTCGATGTAGCGCAGAACACGGGGCTCATAGACGTAGACGCCCATGCTCACATCGAAGCAATAGAGCGGCTTCTCCCTGTAGGCAACCAGACGTGAGCTCTCATCGGTCTCCAGCACACCCAGGTCGATGCGGACTTCCTTCCGGTGCATGGCGATCGTCAAGGCGGCCCCGGAATCGCGGTGAAAGCCGGTCAGGACCCGGCAGTCCAGAGTGGTCAGCACGTCCCCGTTCATGGTCAGAAAGGTCTCGTCCAGACCCGGGATCATCGCCAGGGGGCCGGCGGTGCCCAGGGGCTGCCGTTCCCGATAGTAGCTGAGGTTCAGCCCGGGAATGCTCTTGTGCCCGTTCTGAAAATAGGCTTCGATCAGCTCGCCCAGGTGGCCGACCGAAAGGCAGATGTCGCCGATACCCTGCCGCACCAGCTGCCGGATCATGATCTCCAGGATCGGGCGCTCGCCGATGGGAACGAGGGGTTTCGGGAACACGGTCGTATAAGGCGCCAGCCTTGTCCCCTTCCCTCCTGCCAGGATGATGGCCTTCATGAGCGCACCTCCGCGACGACCGGGTCGGCCGCCGCTCCCGAAGCACTTTCGACCGCGTCGCACGACGTCTCGCTGCGGTCGGGCAAAAAGATCGCCGACTCGTAGCACGCCATCAGGAGCCCGTCGGTGAATTTCCCGATGCACGGATTTACCCGCCTGCCGCAGCGCATCTCGACGAGCCAGGCCGGAAAATCCGCTCCCGCGGCGATCGTCAGGGGAATGCCCCCGGAGAAGCGCGGATTGACCTCGAATATGGTGGCCTCACCGCCTTCGTACATCACCTGGATGTTGGCGGGGCCGCGAATCTGCAGCGCCTCCGCGGTGCGCGCCCCCAATTCGATCAGCCGCGGGTTATTCCAGGTGCGGCCGCGGTCGGTCACGCCGGAGCGGATCACCAGGCGCTCCCTGGGAACGACGCTGACGATTCTCCCGCTGAAGTCCGCGAGCACGTCGATGGTGAACTCGCGGCCAGCCAGGAACTCCTGAACCACGGGCTCGCGGACGGCATCGAGATAGAAGCGGAGCTCCCGCTCGTTGTATACGGGATGAGCCCCGACGCTACCACGGCCGGAGCGAGGCTTTAAGAAGAGTGGGTAACCTAGCGAGAGGAAGTCCAGGTCCGCGGGCAGCCACGTGCGTGCGGCCGGAAGACCGTGGTCCAGGAGAAAACGCGAGGTGAGCTGCTTGTCGTTGCAGATGGCGCCGGTTTGCGCGCCGGACACCGCCACCCGCACATCCATCTTCAGAAAGTCCTCCGCATACGCCCCGAACAGGGGCAGTTCATCGTCGATGGTCGGCACGAGCAGGTGTATCCGCTCCTTGAAGCAGATCGATTTGATCATCGGGATGTAATCAGGGTCGGTCGTCAACGGGACGAGGTAGTGACGATCGCTGAAATAGAGGCCGGGGCTCAGCGTATTCATGTCGGTGGTGACAACGTTCCCCTGGAGACTCAGCTTCTCCAGGGCACGCACGAACGCCTGGATGAGAGGAACCCGGCGGCTTGCTGCGGTAATCAGGATGTTGACTTCGCGCATCGCGTTGGCTCCCGTTTCAATGGTTGAGCTGCTCCATGGAGTTCGCGTCCTTTTCCCTGGCCGGTCCCAGCGACGGGAGCAGATCGTCCCACTGCAGAGCGTTGTCCCGCCCGATATTCCTGCGCACCTTCATGCCGACGAGCCGCTCCGCCTGCTTCGGCTCCAGACCGGTGCCGGGCCGCTTGAAACCGAGCATCCAGGGCTCGATGGTCTCGTAAGACCGGATGTCCACGGCGGCCACGACGCTCCGGCGACTCAGGGCACGATTTTCCGCCTCGGATGCCGCCGGGCACTTCCTGCCGTCCCCAAGGCTCGATTCGACTGCCCGGATACTCTGCACCATCGACCGGAGTTCGCCGGGCTCCAGGCTCAGTTTGTGGTCCGGCCCCCGCGCCTGCCGGTCCAGCGTAAAGTGTTTTTCGATCAGAACGGCGCCGAGCGAAACAGCCACCAGCGGGAGAAGAATCCCCTCGCTGTGGTCGGAGAATCCGACCGGCAGGTCGAAGTAGTCGGCCATCGTCTGGATGGCCCGAAGGTTGAGGGACTCGGGCAGGGCCGGGTACGACGACACGCAGTGCAGCAGCACGATCTCGGCGGCGCCCGCCGTCCGTAGCGTCCAGACCGCCTCCGCCACCTCGCTCAAAAAGGACATCCCGGTCGAGAGCAGCACCGGCTTGCCTTTCGAGGCGACATGCTTCAGCAGGGGGACATAGGTGATGTCCGACGAGGCGATTTTGAACGCAGCGACCCCGATCTGGTCCAGCAGATCCGCGCTCTCCTCGTCGAACGGGGTCGAAAGGAACACGACCTTGCGGCGCTCGGCGTGTGTCTTCAGCTTCCCGTAGTCTTCCCACCCTAGTTCCAGCCGTCGGAACATGTGATACGCGGTTTCGGTGCCGTCATCCTGTTGGGCCAGCCGGTCGCGGTTGGCAACCATGAGCCGGTCGGTGCGGAAGGTCTGGAACTTCACCGCATCCGCCCCGGCGTCGGCGGCCGCGTCGATCAGTTTCAAGGCCTCCGCGAGGCTCCCTCCGTGGTTGATCCCGATCTCAGCGACGACGAATGCCTTCGCCCCGTCGCCGACGACCCGGTCGTCAATCAAGAGCTCACGATGTGACATGGATTTGCCTGCTCCAGTATGTGCGGCAGTTGATACAGTGAACCGATGACATAATCGGGCCGGGGGGCAACCGAGTCGGTCCGTCCGTTGGGGGCGCTCACCTGGGCGAACATCATGCCCGCGCCGTGTGCGCCTCGACAGTCCTTGTCGGGGTTGTCGCCGATATACAGTGCCTCGCAGGGATCGGCCCGGAGGTAATCCAGCATCAAGGAGAACGTGAATGGATGCGGCTTCCCTTTTTCGCTGCCATAATCCCAGGTGTAGATTATCTTGTCGACGCGGTATTCCAGGCCGAGCGCCCTGACTTTGTTCCGCTGCACTTTTGGGAACCCGTCGGTGATGATGCCGAGCTTGTATTCGCGGCCCATTTTCTCGAGCAGGCGACCGTAACCGGGATAGAGCCGGATCTGAGGCACGTGGGTGCGGTAAACCTCCACCAGCTCCCCGACCGGGACCGCCCCCCTCAGGAAGCGTTCCCCCACCATGGGGAGAACCGCCCGCCTCCCGGAATTCACATGCGACGCCATCATGGAACAGAAGATGTCGCCGCAGCTGCCGCCGTACCTCCCGGCGACGTAGCGGGCCACGGCCTGGTATCCGCTCTTTACGAAATCCGATTCCGGGTACAATGTGTCGTCCAAATCGAACACCAGTGCCTGTATCATCAGCAGACCTGCGTGTTACGGCGCGCGGCGGCGCGCACCAGTTGCTCGACGCGGTGTGCGCCGGCCCCGTCCACCAGCTCCCGGCCCCGTTCCGAAAGCCTCGCCCTGAGCCCGTGGTCACCCTCCAGACGCTCGAGGAAGCCCGGGAGCCCCTCGACGGGCAACTCCGCTCCCATCCCCAGGTCTATGCAGGCACCGAGGTCCGCAAGCCGGGAGAGCGTGAGGTGTTGGTGCTCGTCGTAGGCCAGGCCCAACGCCGGAGTGCCGGCGCAGAGGGACTCGTACACGGACAGGCCGCCGGCCGTGAAGGCCAAGTCGGCGTCAAATAGGATTTCGGCGACCGGTTCCGCAGCCGCCGCCCAGCGAAACCTGACCGGCGACCAGTCAAGCAAGCCGAGTTGCCCCTGGCCCCACCGTGCGAATCCGGGGAATCCGGTCGCCTCGACAGGACGGCCCCAGAGGCGCAAGCCCTCCAGAATCCGCGGGAAATACCGGCCGGCGTCGCCGCCGCCCAGTGCCACGACGACCTTGCGTATCGAGTGCCGGATCTCCTTGCGGCGGGCGTGCAACGACCCGAACTCACAGTCCAGCACCGTGTATAACGGCCCCAGATGCGCGGTCGGGCTTCCGGGGAACCCACTCGTGCGTGGGGCGACACTGCCGTCGATCACGACGTCCGACGGCAGCGGGTCCAGGCCAAGATCATGAATGCTCAGCACCGGAACGGCGCGGCGCTTCGCTTCGAGGCACAGCGCGGCGGCGTGCCGCGATCCGCGGACGTCGATCAGCAGCACCGCCGGATTGCCTGCCGCAGGCCAGCGAATGTCCGGGCCAATCCGCACCCGGCCGTAGCCGCCCTCCTCCACCAGGGGGCCGCTCCACGCGTCGTCTGCCGCAAGCAGAAACAAGACTCCGATGCCGTCGGCTCGGAGCAGGCGGGCTAGAACCAGACAACGCCGGAGATGTCCGAAACCGAGGGACGGCGCAGCCGCCGTGTGGATCCACACGACGCAGTCGTCTTCTGCGGCCCCGGGGCGCGGGAGTGGTTGTCCCGCCTGCACAGCGACGGGTGGACGCGTCAAGGAATTGTCACTCCGGCAGTTCATTTGTCGGACCTTTGACGACTCATCCTGCTGCTCAAAACAACTCGGACATCGACTGATACATCGACCTCCAGGCGGGCACCAAGGGCAGGATCTCGTACTCGAGGAGATCCGCCACGCAGATGAAGTCCTGCCGCTCGTGGGCGGACACCATTTGCTTCAGTACCAAAAGGAGTCGATCCTGCTGCGCGCGAGCGGAAACACCCGTGACGAGGATGCCGGCCAGAACGGGACCAAAGCTCGCCTGCAGCCGCTCCGTCAGCAGGTTCAGCCAGTGGAATCCTTCGTAGAGCTGCCGCAAACGCCCGAAGGCGTCCGGGCCGGGAGCAACCCGAAAACTGCCTGCCAGTGAGGGAGTTAAGGCTTCCACGCGCTCGAGGTAGGAAATAGCTTCCCCGATCGAATCCCGGGCTACGTCGCGCAGGTTTCCGGTGAGAACCTCTACCTTGTCGCGGGCGACGAGTGGGGCCGGCTGGGCGTCCGGCCCACCGCTGGAGGCAAACGGGATCCCGTCGACATCGATCCGCCTGATTACGGAGTTCGGCGGAAGGTGTCCCGCCTCGACGTGTCGGATGACTTCGGTCATCGAGGAAAAGGCGGAGGGGGGGGTCGGGATTTCCCTGGCGTCGACAAACAGTCTGGTCATGACTTCTCCGTGTGCAGAAGGCTGCGCGCGCTGATTCCGCAGGTGTCAATGCAACTTGGGCGCCAGTCCGCCGGGGTTCACGGGTCTCCGACCCCGGAGGAGGGGCGGCAGCCGCCCCGGTAATAACCAGATCCGACGACTCTGCCGGGTCCCTGGGACCCCGGGTTGTCGCAGATCCACTTTGGCCCGATTTTGGTGTAATACCGCGACGGCTTCGGGTCGATAGAGTGGGCGACCGCGTTCCAGCATGAGACGCGGCCGGGAGAGCCGACGGGCAGGGAAGCCCGGGCGAGCACCCGACAAAAACTCATCCAATCCCGTCAGAATTCAAGGAGGAATTCAAAATGGGAGCCTTCAGCATCCTCAACAACATTGCAGCCCTCAACGCCCAGAATCAGCTTTCGGTCAACAACAACAACCTGAGCCGCACATTCCTGCGCCTCTCTTCCGGCAAACGGATCAACTCGGGCGCCGACGACGCGGCCGGCCTGCAGATCGCCGACAGCCTGCGCGCCAACATCCGGGCGCTCGATCAGGCGGTGCGCAACGCCATGGACGGCATCAGCCTGGCGCAGATCGCGGACGGCGCGCTGGAAGAGATCTCGAACATCCTTACTCGGGCCGTAACCCTGGCCGAGGAATCCGCCACGGAAACCACCGACGACGTCGGACGCGCGTCACTCGACACGGAGTACAACCTGATCCAGGCGGAGATCTCCAGGATCGTCAACCAGACGAATTTCAACGGCGTGCAGCTCTTCACGCAGGCGGGCCTGAATGGCTCGGTCAGCATCTTCGTGGGCGACACCACCAGTTCCAGTTCGATCTCGGTGACGGTCAGCATGATTTCCACCAGTGGGGACCTGGTCACCGACCTCGGCGGATTCGACCTGTCGACCGTCGATCTCACCACCGCCGCAGGCGCAGCGAACGCGCTCGGCACCATCAAGGATGCGCTGTCGGTCATTTCGGGCAACCGGGCGGAAGTCGGCGCGGGCATCAATCGCCTGCAGGCGGCCATGGCTGTCCTGCAGAATCAGTCCCAGAACACGCAGTCCGCGGAGTCGACGATTCGCGACGCCAACGTGGCACAGGAAGTCTCCAACCTGACGAAATACCAGATCCTGGCACAGTCGGGGCTTGCCGCCCTGGCTCAGGCCAACGCCAACAGCCAGATCGTCCTCACGCTGTTGAACCGGTAGACTCCTCACTCCAACCCGGGAAGTGGCGGGAACAAAGGCGGGGCTTTCTGAAAGGGGGGGCTCCGCCTTCCCCTCCTGGCCACTCCGCAAGCACAGCGGTCCAGCCCCTGCGCAGCCTACCCACGGCCCGGCTCTCGCCACGCGCCGCATTTGACCGCTACCCCGGAATCTCGCTCCCTGCCGCAGCGCCCGCATTTTCCCCCTAATCTCCGGCGGCACCCCGGTCGATAACGTCTCACGAACAACACAATTTGATCCGGTCGACAGCCACCAGGCGCTGCTCGCGTGGGCCTCCCAAGGAGGCAGTCCCGCGCACACGGCCCCGAGCTGTCGCTGTCCCATTCTCTCGAATTCAAGGAGGAATTCGCTCATGGGTTCATTCAGCATTCTCAACAACATCGCCGGGCTCGGCGCCCAAAACCAACTCAACCTCAACAACATCAACCTGGCGCGCACCTTCCAGCGCCTCTCGTCGGGGAAAAGGATCAATTCCGGCGCGGACGACGCCGCAGGTCTGCAGATTGCCGACAGCCTGCGCGCGAATATCCGAGCCCTCGACCAGGCGGTGCGCAACGCCAACGATGGGATCAGCGTAGCTCAGGTCGCCGATGGCGCCTTGCAGGAAATCACCAACCTCCTGACCCGTGCCGTCACCCTCGCGGAAGAAGCCGCAACCGAGACGACGGACACCGCGGGCCGCACCTCGCTCAACAATGAGTTTACTCAGATCGAGGCGGAAATCGCGCGCATCGCGGGCCAGACCACTTTCAACGGCGTCGCGCTGTTCACGGCTGCCGGCGTGAACGGCTCGTTGAGTGTCTTCGTCGGCGACACCTCCGGTGCCAGTTCGATCGCTGTCTCGATCGCCACCATTACGGCCGACTCCAGCGCCGGCACCGTCACCTCCCTCGGCGGCCAGAACCTAACCACCATCGATCTTTCCACCCAGGCCGGCGCGGCTTCCGCGCTCACGTCCATCAAAGCCGCTGTCTCCGGCGTGGCCAACGGCCGTGCCGGCATCGGCGCCGGGATCAACCGTCTGCAGACGGCCGTCGCGGTGCTGCAGGCTCAGTCCCAGAATACCCAGGCCGCGGAATCGACGATCCGCGACGCCAACATCGCCGAAGAGGTGGCGAACTTGACCAAGTACCAGATTCTGGCTCAATCCGGTGTTGCCGCCCTGGCCCAGGCCAACGGCAACAGCCAGATCGTCCTCAACCTCCTGAAGTAGGTAAAGGCCGGCACCGGCCGGCACCGTCGTGGCGAGCTTGGAGCGCGGGTTTCTTGGAAAGGGGAACCCGCCTCCCGGCCACACTCTCCCCACTCCAACCCGCACCCCCCCACACCTCCCTCGCACCTGCCAAACCGACCCATTCGGATCGAAAGAACTACCGGCTGTTTCGCACGGCAGATTCGAGCTTCCCGAGGATCCTATTTCGTCAATTTTCCGGTGAGCCCCCGCCCCAAAATGCCGATAAGCACACTGTTGTGGCCCGGCGCCAGGGTTGCCGACCCGAATGCGGGCGTCACCTCCTGACGATGCGCAACAGCCGGAAAAATTTGCGCGCGAGTGAGGCAGAAGGATGTCATCCATAAATCTCCTCAGCGGCGGTTTGGACGTCCAGGGAACCGTCGAAAAACTCATCTACGTCGAGAGCGAACCCATACGCCGCCTCGAAACTCAGACTAAGACCCTCAACAGCAAGGTCTCCGCCTACCAGTCGCTCAACACCAAGGTGTCGGCTCTCCTGGATCAGGTCAACGAGATGATCTTCCAGGACGAGACCGCCTCGCTTGCGCCCGTCTACTCCTTCGAGGACAGGCTCGCCCACAGCGTGTTCGGTGCACGCCAGGTGACCTCATCCGACGACGACGCGGTGAGCGCCACCGCCACCAAGGGCATGTCCACCGGGACGTTCGCTCTCGCCGTGACCGGGCTGGCACAGGCCAGGACCGTGGCCGCCGGTAATTTCGCCGACACGACCACGACCCGCACCGGCACGGGCACGCTGGCCTTTCGCGTCGGCTCCGCCGAACCAGTTACGGTCACGATCGATTCGACCAACAACACCCTCGAGGGCGTCCGTCGTGCCATCAATGCGGCTAATGCGGGGGTTACCGCAACTATTGTCAATGACGGAAGCTCCACGCCCTATCGGCTGACGATCACCGCCAACGAGACAGGGACGGCGAACTCCTTCAGCATTACCGACAACCTGACCGGCGGCCAAGCCTTGAATCTCGCCGAGAAAATGGCGGCGCAGGACGCCGAATTCTCCGTCAACGGCGTCAACATCACGAAGGCGTCCAACACCGTCTCCGACGTGGTCGACGGCGTGACGTTCACGCTCAAGAACACGACCGCGACGCCGGTCATGCTCACCGTGCAGAAGGACTACGACGCCATCGTCTCCGCCGTCCAGAAACTGGCAACGGCTTTCAACGAAGTAAACACCTTCGCCAACCAGCAGTTCAGGTACAACCAGACGACCAAGACCGCCGGCGTCCTCTCGGGTGACGCAACCCTCCGGAGCACCCAGACGAGAATCCGTGACATCCTGGCGCAGGCGGTCGGCAACGCCTTCACGCCTTACCGGACGATCAGCCAGATAGGGATCTCGTTCAGTAACGACGGCAGTCTCGTCGTGGACGACACCAAGCTGCGCAAGGCGCTGACCTCCAACTCGACACAGGTCGCTGCCCTCCTGCTCGGCGACGGGGCTGCAGGGACGGCGGAGAGCTTCGCCGCCACCGACGCCCGCGTCTCCTACTACGGCAAGGCCGCGGCGACCCAGACGGGGACCTACGATGTATCGGTCACCGCTCTTGCAGCCCAGGCTGCGGTGACCGGCAGCGATATCGTGACGGCGCTGGCACAGGACGAACAGCTGACCATCCGCCACGGCGGAACCACGACCCTGATCGACCTTCTGTTCGGCGATTCGCTCGCCACCGTCCTGTCCAAAGTCAACCAGGGCCTTGTCGCCGCCGGGGTTGCCGCAACCGCCTCCGACGACGGCACGGGCAGGATTCGAATCACCACGTCGGGCTGGGGCTCCGGAGAAAGCATCTCGGTCGAATCCAACGTCGACGCCACGGGATCCAGCGGTTTCGGCACCACCGCGGCAACGGCGACCGGCACAGACATCGAAGGCACCATCAACGGGCACACGGCTGCCGGTGCGGGGCTGGTGCTCACCGGGGCCGCCGGGCAGCCGGAGGAGGGCCTCGGCATCGCCATCAACCAGGAATCGACGGGCGATTACGGCTCCGTGAGCTTCACCCAGGCCGTCTCCGGGTCGGAAGGCGCCAGCATCCTGGTCAACCTGCGCACCGCCCTGAAGGCGATCACCGACCCCCTGTCGGGGCCTATTCAAAGGGCCACGGATGCGCTCCATCAGACAATCAAATCGATCGCGGACCGGATCGAGGAGTACGAAGAGCGCATGGAAGTCAGAGAGGAACTGCTCACCGCAGAGTATTCCCGGGCCGATCAGGCGTTGCGGTTGATGACAGTCACCCAGTCGGCGCTGTCCAGCCAGATCAGCTCGTTTTCCAGCTAACCGTACGCGTTGAGCCGAAGGAGTAGTTGATGGTAGGCAGCCAACCTTCTGCGGGTCGGTACCGTGAAGTCGCGGTGAGGACCGCGAACCCGCTGCAGCTTGTGGTCATGCTGTACGACGGAGCCATCCAGGCACTCAAGGAAGCGCAGGACCACCTCGGGAAGAAGGACATTCCCAACCGCGCGCGCTGCATCAACCGTGCGGTCGCGATCCTGTCGGAACTCCAGGCGTGCCTGAACTTCAGCAACGGGGGGGCCATCGCCCATTCCCTGGACAGGCTGTACACCTACATGAAGCAGCAGATCTTCACAGGAAATCTCGAGATGAACCGCGAACCCCTCGCCGAGGTGGTCGCGCTGCTCGAGAATCTCCGGTCGGCATGGGGCGAGATCGCCAGGCAGGCGCAGCCACAGCCGATGCGAGGCGACCCGGGCATGCTCAAGGACGGAACCACCGGCTCGCTCCAGCTCACGGGGCTCAACATCTCGGGGTGAATCGATGCAGTTTATCGACGAATTGCAGTACATCGACGGACTCTACCAGGCTCTGCAGCACGAACTCTCGCCGGGCACGACTGAAGCCGAGGAAGCCTCGCTGGTGGAGACGGTACTGCGCAACAAAGACTTGCTTTGCCGCATCGGGCAGCTCAACGAACGCGTGGCCCGCACGACTGCCGCGTGGAAAGATTTCAGGGAACGGGCAGACGCGCCGATGCGGGCGCAGGTCGAGTCGCTCATCCGAACGGTTCGTGCGCACGCGGCAGACCTCCAGCGTACCTGCGCACAACATGGCCACAGGCTCGAATCGCGTCTCGACCGGCTCGGACATGAGCGGGGCCGTCTGCGGACCGGCTTCCGTTACCTGGACAGCGTAAAGCCACCCAGAAACAACTACCCCAAATTTGTGGATTCGCTGGGCTGACCCGAGTCCAGGCATCCCTCGGCCCGGCCTGGTGCTCACGCTTTCCGACCTTCACCTTGAAAGCAGGAAATGCGGCATCCCCGCCAATGCTCTCTCGAGTGGCTTGTCCGCCCCCGCAATCTGATCATGGTTCCAATGCCTTCACGGGACCCAGGTAGTGGTCCAACCAGGCAAGAACCTCCTTGATCAACTCGGCCCGTGGCAAAGCGTGACCGGAGTCGAAAATGGCGTGCCGTTTGTCTTTCCCGGGAGTGCCCAGGAGGCGGAACATCGGGATCTGGCTTTCCTCCAGTGGAGAAATGAAATCATCTCTGCCGTTCATCATCAGGACCGGGATCTTCACCCGTGAGAGGAAGTTGACCGGATTCGCAGCGCCAAACCGGGCCGGAGCACCTCCGGGAGGAAGGCCGCCCGATTGCAGGATGCTGGCCTTGAGACGGGGCTCAAGGGCTGAGACGATCGGACCGAACCCCGCACCCCCGCTGATACCGTAGAATGCCCGGGTGGCGTTTTCTTGACCCGGGTTCATACGCGGCTGCCGGACTTCAATCCTTGGGGGTTGACACCCAAGTAGGATTCAGCAGCGACGATTCAGAGTGGCCTGCGCAAAGGCCCACCAACGGCTTGCTGGCCTCTGCAGAATATGGCTTGACGGGGAGCACCGCCGCGAGAACAAGAGTTAGGCCGCAAGCACGAACCGGTGGGCCTTGCCACACCACCAAGTCCTCAAGACTCGTCTCCGGCATCCTCGTGCTGACTATTCGTCGAGGATGCCATGGCCGCAGCAGCCGGATGTCAGCGCCGACTCGGCTGGTTCGACGACCAATTTCTCCGGGCAGGGATCAGCCCAGCAGCTTCTTGAGGATGTCCGGTCTGGGAATTTGTGACTGCGACGCGGCGAGGTTCTCCCGTTTGATCGCTTCGAAGACCTCGTTCCGGTGGACGGAGATGTGCGCAGGGGCGTGGATGCCCACTTTGACGCTGCCGGCACTGACGGAGAGTATGGTCACCTCGATCTCGTTGCCGATGACCAGGCTCTCCCCTTTCTTGCGCGTGAAAACCAGCATGCGTTTCTCTGTCTCATCGGCCCGGCCCAAAAACCCGGGCAACCGGGGATCAGCGCTCCGTCGACTCGTCTTTCTTCGAGCCGGCGAACAAGGGATGCCTCACCTGGTAGCTGCTCTGGTGGAGCACCACTTGTTTCCCCAGGCGCTCCCTGTGGTTGATGACGATGGGCGCCATCAGGTTCAGCGTAGCGTCCTCTGGGTTTTCCGGGACCGTCGCTACCGCGTAGACGGACACGCCTTCGGCTTCCCTGCTCCGGATTTCCTGCATGTCCGATTCGGCCAGTTGGAACTTGTAGCCCGCATCGACCAAGAATGGATTCACCACGAGCAGCGCGATGGGCGGATCGTCCAGCGCCTGGAGGTACTGAAACGGCTTCAGCTCGTCCATTTCGAGCACCGTGAACCGGCGGAGGTTGGGGAATCCCGGGAGGCCCTCCTTAAACGAGATCACCTTGTCCTGAGGCACCTCGAGCATTCCGAAATTCACCGATTTTACGACCAGCGTCTGCGATTCGGCCATCCTGCACACCTGTCCCGCGCTTCAAGGCGGGAAATCATGTCATTGTAGCCTTGGGACGGCGCACAGGTTCAAGCGAAATCTGGGCAGCCGTCCCGGTGTGACTGCGTCGGCGCAGTCCCTTCGGGTGTCATCCGAGGAAATCGAAGAGGTTGTACTGCTGCACGCTCCCCTGTGCGGTCAGGGTAGCCTTGAGGGCCGATTGAATCTGGTTCAGCTCGGTGATGGCCCGGGCCATATCCGCGTCCTCGACATTCCCGCGGCGGGTTTCGATGTTGAGTTGCTGGGCCTCGTGGTCGATCGTCACGTCGCTGAGCCTCCGCAGATCCACGCCCACCTGGACGCGGGCCTTGGTGATTTCGGCCAGCGCCGGCGCAATCCCGGAGAGCGCCCCCTGAATCGCCGATGAGTCACCGGAGTCGATGGCCTGCAGCAAAGCGTCGACCTTTTCGAAGATGGGGAGGAAGATGGCGGACCCCGGGATATTCTGCCTCACTTCGAGCGACGCCTCGATTTCGATCCGGTTCACGTCCGCATTGCCTTGGTACGTCACGGTGCCGTCGGACATGACGAACGCGGCTTCCTTGACGTCGGAGCCCGCGAAAATCGAACGGCCGCGCGTCTGCGTATTGCCCAGGGACAGCAACTCGTCGCGCAGCAGTCCGATCTCGGTCGCGATGCTGGCCCGGCCCGCTGCGTCCGTGGTGCCCGAGGCGGCGGCGCTCCCGCGCGTGAAAATGGTCGTGACCAGGTTGTAGGCGCTGCTCAACGCGGAATCGGCCACATTCAGGAAGAACGTGCTGTCGTCGATGTTGGTCTTGTACTGGTCGATGTCCGCCAACTGCGCCTTCAGCAGCACGAGCTCGGCGCTCCCGGAAGGCGAGTCCTGCAGCCGGTTGAGCTTCTTGCCCGACGAGACCTGGCGGCTGGCGGTTTCGAGCGCCTCATTCAGGTTCTCGGCACTCGACAGGAAATTGCGGTAGGTGATCGCTTGAGTGATTCGCATATCGTCAACTCAGGATTTGGATGAGGTCCTCGGTGAGCCCGTCCAGCACGCTGATGTAACGCGCCGTGGCCTGGAAGGCTTTCTGGTAGCGCACGATGCTGATCGCCTCCTCATCCAGGTTCACTCCGGAGTAAGCGTCGCGCTGGTTTTTGAGCTGGTCGAGCATGGCCTTCTGCAGCGTTATGCCGTCCTCGGCCGCCCGCGTGTCCTGGCCGATCTTGAACACGAGGTTCGCGTAGAACTGGGTGGCGGTCGCCGTCCCGGACGAAAAAAGACCCTCGTCGCCGATGTCCGCGAGCAGGCGCGCGTTGGCGTTGCTCCCGCTGCCGCTGCCCGCTACGCCGGCGGCGACGCGGTCGGGATCCGAAAACGCCAGCGACACGCTCTGGGCAGCGCCGGCATTGGAGCCCGGCACCGACTGCACGAACGGGTTGAAGAAGTTCCCGCCGGCGGCACCGTTCAGATCAACCCCTGCACTATGCTGTGCGTTGACCCTTTGGATGAGGCCGGCCGCCATGTCGTCGAGGGTGGAAAGGTAACCGCTCAGGGTCGCCCGGGCGCTCAGCAGCCCGCCCAGGTTCCCGCCGTTGATCGTCGACGTGATGTCGGCGCCGCCGAGCTCGATCTGGAGCATGCCGTCCGAGCCGGACCTCGCCGTCTCGAGCGCATAGCTGTCGTCGCCGAGCACGAGGGTCCCTCCCTGCTTGGTCAGGACCGTGACGCGGCCCCCCTCCGTCTCGAAGTAAGAGACGTTCATCAGCCCCGAGAGCTTTTCGAGCAAGACCTGGCGCTGGTCCTCGAGTTCCGACGCCTCGGGGGCCTTCAGTGCGATGGCCTGCGCCACCCTGCTGTTGAGGCCTGCGACCGCGGCGGTCAGCGCGTTGATCTGGGTGGTCGTATCGGAAATGAAATACTCCTGGTAGCCGCGCACGCTCTGCACCTGGTCGTAAACCCGGTTGAACTCGACGCCGAGGTCGGCTGCGCTGGACAGGACCTGTTCCCGCAGCGTCACATCTTCCGGCGCGTTCGCCAGTGTGCTGAAACTGTTGAAGAAGTCCTCCAGCTTCCGGTCGAGTCCCTGGCCCGACCCGGAGTTGAACAGGGTCTCCACCTGCCGCAGCGCGGTCGCGACAGAATCGTAGCACCCCTGCGCCTCGGTTTCCTGGCTGATGCGATAATTAAGAAAGCGGTTGCGGAACGACTCGATCGTCCCCGAATTCACCCCGGCCAGTCCAAGGGCGGCGTCCGCGCCGTAGGGGTCGCCGGGCATCAGGTTCAAGCGCTGGCGCGAATACCCCGGCGTGTTGACGTTGGCGATGTTCCGCTGCGCGATTTCGAGCCCGAACTGCTGAGCCTGAAGCGCCTGCTGAGCCAAGGCAAGACTGTTGAAGATCGTCGACATGAGGTCCGTTTCCCGGCCGGTTGAGGCCGACAAGGAGGCTTTGCTTTCTTCGGTATCTCTTGAAACGGCTCCGGCTACGCCCTGCGGGAAATCGTGCTCTGGCCGGCGGAGATTGGCCGCAACAACCCGGTGCCCTGGTAGGAGGTCGTGGCGCCGGCAAAGAAGTCCAGCAGGCCCCGGGAGTATCGGATCGAGCTCTCGACCAGCCGGATGTTGCGCTGGTTGACGCTCTTGAGCTGTTCGACCAGGTTCTTGAACAGGCCGGAGAGGGACTTGATCTCGGCCGCGACGGAACGTTCGAGCCCGTCGGCGAGCTTCAAAAGGGTGAAATCTTCGCGCGGGATGTGGAATGTGCGGCACACGTCGTCGCACAAACGTTCCATCTCGCTCTCCAGGATGCGCAGCTTGATGTTGAACGTCTCGTCGACCTTGTTGCTCTCGACCAGCGGTTCCAGGCGGCCCTGCACCAGCAGGGCGGTCTTCCGACGCGCGTGCTCGATGAGCTCGCGGTAAAGCGACGACTTCCTCGCGAACGATTCCCAGAAGATCTGAAACCATCTTGTCCATGTTCAGACTCTGAGGTCGATGTGCGCCGAGGGTTTCGGGGATTCCTCAGGATCCGCGTCCTGTTCGGAGTTCCCTGCGCCGTTCGGCCGGGCCTTCTCGGGCCGCTGATCCCGGCTTTTCCGGGGATGGTCGTGGTTCAGGCGTTCATCTCTCGCGACCTTCTCGAGAAACGTCCCCGATATGCTGCTGAATCCCAGACCGTCCGACATAGCCGCCCCCGGCTGCGTCGAATCGGACACTAGAAGACCTCGTCGATCAGATCACCACCAACGATTTTCTCGGCAATCATCTCCGCCTTGACGTTGTAGGTCCCATTTTCGAGCGCCTGGCGCACCTGTTCGACACGCGCCTCGCGGACGTCCGGCGTGGAGCGGATCATCTCGTCCAGGTGTTGAATCTCCCGGCCCCGAACCGAGAGTTCGATGCGGTCCGCCTCGAGCCGCGACCCTTCCTCCACGTTCCTGTCGCTCCGGGCGTTCTGCGGGTGCGGGATATCGAGCCTGGAAATGCTCGCGTTAAGGGCTACCGGATTCTTGCCGTTAATCTCCATAGCGTCCTCAAGAGATTACTTCTCTGTACGGTAATCATATCGTCGGCGACATGATAGCACTTTAAAGTTTAATCGCCAGAACCGCCTGAAAACCGCACAGATAGGCCACTTCCGGGCGAGGCCCCTCCCTCCCACTCCGCCAGTGCCTGTTTCGGATCGATGCAGGCGCCGTTGCGGATCACCTCGAAATGAAGGTGAGGACCGGTCGAGCGACCCGTGTTTCCGACCGAACCGAGAACGTACAGGGGAGGCACAACCGCCCCTTCCTTTACCGAGATCGTTTCGAGGTGCGCGTAGCGCGTCTCGAGGCCGTCCGCGTGACGGAGCACCACGGTGTTCCCGTAGCCTGGCTCATACCTCGCAGACACGACCTCGGCCGCCGAGCGCAGCCTGGACCTCGGTCCCTGCCGCCGCGGCGATGTCGATGCCGTGGTGCACCCGCAGCCGGTGAGTGAACGGGTCACGCCTCGGCCCGAAGCCGGAGCTCACCGGGGCTCGCACGGGAAGCTGAAAATCCGGGATGTCCGGCTCGACCGCATCCGAGCGCGGCACCGGAAACGCCTGCCGGATCGGCGGCAGTGCCCTTCCCCGTCGTGGCGGCCTTGTCCGACTCCAGGTGCCGCACGACAAGGTCCCCTATTCCCAGGACGCTCCTCTGCGCCATCCCGCGCGCCAGTTCCTGGTCGAACAGCTCGGTGTAGATCTGGCGACCGAATCCACTCCCCGGATCCTCCGACTGTTCGATGGTTTCCCGCATTACCTTCAGAAGGTAGGAGACGAACAGCGACTCGAATTCCTGCGCCGCCTGCCGAAGTCCGGCTTCATCGTTGCCTTTTGCCTTCGCGGTGCGCTCGAACCGCTCCCCGGCCGTCATCAGAGGGTGGTTCAACGGGTTGGATATCGCCGGCAGATCCGAGCTCACGCGAGATTCGTCCCTTCGATGTGCTTTCGACGCTTCGAAGACCGAGGCACCCGGACCATCGCCGGGTTCGGTTGCGCCCTGTTACCCGTGGCCCAATCTCAGAGGATCTCGAGATCCGCCTGCAAGGCGCCTTGAGCCTTTATGGCCTGCAAGATCGCAATGATGTCCCTGGGGCCGGCCCCGATTGCGTTGAGCGCACGGACGACCTCCTCCACGCTTGCCCCCTCGCGCAGGGTCACGGTGTGACTCTTGTCTTCCTGGACCGTAACCCGGGTCTCCGGAACGACCGCGGTCTGCCCCTGGGACAGGGTGTGGGCTGGGAGACGCTGAAGATGGTGCCGACCTGCAGGGACAGGCTGCCGTGAATGATGGACACCTCGGCGACCTTCACGTCCTTGCCCAGGACCACGGTGCCGGTCTTTTCGTTGAGGACCACGCGCGCGGCGACGTCCACGTCCATCCTGGCATTCTCGACCAGCGCCATGAACTCCACGACCCGCTTGCCGTAGGCCTCCGGCACCGCGACCGCGATGGTCCGGCCATCCACAGCCCCGGCCACGCTGGCGCCGACCAGCTCGTTGATCGCGCGTGCTGCACGACTCGCAGTCGTAAAATCGTTCTGGTGCAGCACCAGGACCAGGCGGTTCTTGGATTGCAGGTCGACGACCACCTCGCGCTCGACCAGGCCGCCATTCGGAATCCGGCCCACGGTCGGGTGGTTCATCTGCACCTTGTTGCCGCCGCCGGACGCGCTGAATCCGCCGAGCACGATCTGGCCCTGGGCCGTGACATAGTCCAGGTTGTTGGCCGCCTTCAGCGGAGTCATCACCAGGACGCCACCCTGAATGCTCTGGGCGTCCCCGATCGAACTGACCGTCACGTCGATGCGGCTTCCCTGCCGGATGAAGGGAGGGAGGGTCGCGGTCACCATCACGGCCGCGATGTTCTTGACGCGGACCTGCTCGGGCACGATCGACAGCCCGCTGCGCTCGAGCATGTACGCCAGGGTCTGGGTCGAGAAGAACGTCTGGCTGCGGTCGCCGGTCCCGTTGAGCCCGACCACGAGCCCATAACCGACAAGCTGGTTGTCGCGCACGCCCTCGAACGCGGCGACGTCTTTGATGCGGCTTGCGGCCGGTGCCGCAGGCACGATACCCGCAACCAACAACAGGACCCAGGCGATCTTCCGCGCCATGCTCTTCACTCTAAAAGGGCAAAATGCCGTTGAGGATCTTGTACAGCCAACCCGGCCGGATCGGTTCGCTTACCATCCCGCGCCCCTGGACCCGGACCGTCATCTGGGCGACTGCCGACGAGGAAACGATGTTGTTGCGGTTGATGTCCTCGGCTCGGACGATCCCGGTCAGGTAGACGTTCTGGGTTTCGTTGTTCAACCGCACCTCGCGCACGGCTTCGACCAGGAGGTATCCGTTCGGCAAAACGTCCGTCACCCGGGCGGTCAGGCTCGTCTGCAGCGTGGAGGCCCGGGTGGTCGAGCCTTTCCCCTCGAAAGAGCTGCTGCTCTTCCCCGCCACCAGCGACGGGAGTTCCTTGACCTTGCCTTCCAGGCCGAAGAGGCCGTTGAATCCCGCATTCGCCTCGGTGTTCCTGCTGTTTGTCGCATCGGCGCTGGCGCTGGCCAGGGTGGATTCCGCCACCCGGATCGTCACCACATCGTTGACGTTTCGGGCCCGGAAGTCGCGAAACAGTTCGGAGCGGCGACCGTTGGGCACCCAGAGCGAGCCCTCGGTGGAGGGGCGAGCTGCCGGCTGCGCTTTTGCCTCGGACACGTAGGCCTGCAAGGCGGGGATAGCCGTTGACCGCGCGGACTTCGGACCGCACCCTGCGCCCAAGACAGGCCAGTGCGCCGCCGGCGCAGACAACGACAACTCCGCGGACCCTGTTCATCTATCGTCCTCCTGTCAGTCGATCCTCACTTCGCCCGGCGCGACCACGCGGGCTTTCAGCGGCCGCTCGAACTCCAGGTTGCGCACGCGGACGACCTGGCCGAGACGGCCGTTTTGCTCCGCCCGGGCCAGAGCCGACAGAACAATGCCGACCCGCTCGACCCGAAGGCGCACCACGTCCCCGCTGCGCACCAGGAACGGGTCGGAAAGCGCGTCGCGCGTCACCGCGGCGCCGGCATCGAGAACGCGTCGAGCCACCTTGCCGGCCACACGCTCGGGTTCCCGGATATACTCGGCCCGCACGTCGGGAACCTCTTCCTCGACCAACGCCACGTCCTCCGGCGCAAGGACGGCCCCGTAGGGAATCCGCCGTTTCGCCTTCACAAACCGGCCCCGGACGGAAGCGTCGACGATCACCCAGAACGACAGAACCGGATTCCCACCCGAAACAGCCTCGACGCCCAGCAGGACGCCGTGATAGTTCGCGGGTGCGGTTTTCGGAAACACCCGGAAACTCGCATCTCCCTGAGGCAGCTGGAGCCCGGCGACGCCCGTCACCGACCGGATGTCGATATTTTCGGCGGGACAACGGCATCCCTGCATGATGTGACCCTGCAGTGCGGAGACCAGCTCCGCAGCCCCCGTCAAGTCCCGCTTCGGCGTGGGCGTTTCGCCCCAGACCGCGGCGGTCAGAGGTGCGGAGAGAAGCGAGAGGATGACCAGGACCAGCAAGCTCCGAACACTCCCCTCACCCAACCTAGGGCAGTAAGAACTGCGTGGCGGGCATGGAAAGTCCGGGAGAGCGCAGGATAACCCCGCGACATCCTCCCGGTTGGAAAGGAAAGGGGTGAGGAGGTCGTCTCCCGTTCGTGCACGCTCTCGAGGGAATGCACGGGCGAGCCGATCGACCGTGTAACGGAAAGGGTGCCGGGTGAGGAGAGAGTCCGAAGCTAGCATGCCTGGTTTACCTGACGACTCCGTTTGCCTGGGTGAACATCTCGTCCGCCGTGCGGATGACCTTGGAGTTGGCCTCGTACGCGCGCTGGCTGATGATCATGTTGACCATCTCCTCGACGACGCTGACGTTGGATTGCTCCGTAAAACCCGACAGCAGGGTGCCGAGACCGTTCTCGCCGGGAGTCCCGGTGATCGCCTCCCCCGAAGCCTGGGTCGGCAGGAACAGGTTTTTGCCCATGTTCTGCAAACCGGCCGGGTTCTGGAAGAGCGCGATCTCGATCCTGCCCACCTGTTGCGGCGTGTTCTGTCCCGCCTGCAGGACCGAAACGGTGCCGTCGTTGCCGATAGTGATGGCAATCTGGTCCTGTGGAATCGTGATCTGCGGGTCGAGCAGATCCCCTTCCGAAGTCACCATCGCGCCGTCGCGGTTGAGGTGGAAGTTGCCGTTGCGCGTGTAGGCGATCTGGCCGTTGACCTGCCGGACCTGGAAGAAACCCTGCCCCTGGATGACCATGTCGAGCGGGCTGCTCGTGGAGGCGAAATCCCCCTGGGTGAAGATCATCTCGGTGGCGACGGGCTTGGTCCCCAGTCCGATCTGCAGCCCGACGGGGATTTCGGTGCTGGCGGTGTTGGCGGCCCCCGCCTGGCGGATGTTCTGGTAAAGCAGGTCCTGGAACTGGGCCCTGCGCAGCTTGAATCCGGTGGTGTTGATGTTGGCCAGGTTGTGTGCGATGGTGTCGATGTTCAGCTGCTGGGCTTCCATCCCGCTCGCGGCGGTGTACAGGGCGCGCAACATATTGATCTCCTAACGGCCAAGCTTCTCGATGGCCTTGGCGTTGATATCGTTCATGAGCAGGTTGAAGCTCTTCTGTATGGCTTCGAACTGTCTCATGATGCCGACCAGCCCGACCACCGACGAGATCGGGTTCACGTTCGACTGCTCCAGGTACCCCTGTTGGATCTCCAGACCGGGCGCTGCCCCGGCCACCTGCCCTTCCGCCGGCGCCAGCAGCGAACTTCCCTCGCGCAGGAGCGCGGCGGGATTTTCGAATGACGCTGTTTTCAGCCGGTCTATGCGCACGTCGTTGAGGAAGACTTCGCCCTGTTCGTTGATGGCGACCTTGCCGGGCCCAAGCGTGATCGCACCGTTTTCGCCCAGCACGGGGAAACCGTCGACGGTGCAGAGGACCGATTTCGCGTCGACACAAGGCTGCCGTTGCGCGTGTAGCGCACCCCCTGCGGGGCCCGCACGGAGAGAAAACCATTGCCGCTCAGGGCTACGTCCAGGTCCCGGCCGGTGAGCGCCAGGGAACCGCCCGCAAAATTCAGGGAGCCGCGCGACAGGACCGCGTGGTTGTTTATGACCGCCCCCAGTTCTCCGCCGGAGGAGTCCTGCAGGCTTTCATTCAGCAGCGTGTAAAAGGGCTTTTCCTCCTTGAACCCCGTGGTGTTCACGTTCGACAGGTTGTTCGACAGGATATCCAGCGCGTTCATCTGAGCGCGAAGTCCAGAGTAGGCTGTGTAGATCCCGCTGTTCACTGTTCGCCTTCCTGTGGGTCGATCTTCCTATCTATCCAGTTGCAACATCCGTGCCACTCGCCCGGCTCGCTGCCAGGCCGTTCCCGGCCACCTTCGTGTCGAACTCCCTTGCGAGCGCGGCAATTGTTGCCCAGGGGCGGTGGGCAAGAAGTGCTTCAGACACCCCCGGAAGCAAAGGCGAAGCGCGTTTCCGGGATGCAAGGGACGCCTAGCCCCGCCTGCGGGCCGCCGAGGTGGCACACGTGCTCCGAGCGCCCCGCACAGTCCATGCGCACCCAGAGACACCCCTCGAGCAATTCCATCTGCAGGTTCTCGGCCCGGCGATCGTATGACGTCCTGATGACACCACTGACAATTTCGTGTAACTCCGGCAATGATCCGAAGCACCCGCAGTCGGACAAATCGAGATCAGAGGGGTCGTACCAGTGCTCGATCAGACGGTCGATGGCCGACACGTCACCAAGATAGGCGGCCACGTCGCTGCGCAACATCCGGCGCATCCCCTCGTGCAGGAAAGGGCTGACCGGGGCGGTAACCGCAAGGAGCACGGAGCGCTTCTTGTCGTCGTAGCCCACCGCCAGGGCCCGGGCGCATTTCGCCACCCTGCCGGGGACCAGGTCGGCGGACGGCGGACGGGGATCCGCCTCGCTCAGCTTCAGCAGCGGAAGCCCGAACTGCCGGGAAAGGGCGACTGTGACCTGGTGCTCCTCGAGAAATCCGAGGCGGATCAGCCACTCCCCTATGCGCCCCTGCTGGGTTTGGCGCTGGCGTGCCACGGCCAGCTGCAGCTGCTCGGGGGTGATCAGTGCATGATCCAGCAGGATCGACCCGAGGCGCGGGCGCGGGAAGCGCCGTTCCCGCTCCAGGAGCAGGCGCTTCCACCGGCCCGTCAGGTCGTTCCTGACCTGCGTTTCAAGGCACGCCAGACTGCAAAACGAGTCCCCGTTGAACTGCGGCACCCTGCGCCGGCTCAACAACAGGCTGAACTCGGAGCGGGTTCGTCCACATCCCTTGCGCTGGCAGCTAGCTTTGACCATGGCTTTGGGAGTCTCCGTTGACGGCCGGGTTGTGCGTGGGTCCGGTTTCGACGTACTTCCGCAGGCTCAATATCAGCTCCGCTTCCCCTCTGGGCAGTTTCAGGCGTCTTGAGATGTCATCTAGCGCGACGCCGTTCCTGGCCAGCCGGAGGACGCGGTGGCGCTTGTCGAGCGCCACCCCTGGGTCGGGTCCCGGGACCGAGAGTTCCACGATCCTCTCCTCCAGCGCCGCGATCGCGTCGGTCAACTTCCGGTGCGTGGCGATGTGCGTGTCGGCCATCTGGCAGATCGCCTCCGTGCACGCCAGCAGTTCCCGCTCCAGGCCTCGGGTGCGCCGCCTCCAGGCCAGGTGCAGAATGACAAAAGTCCCCGCCATGGCCAGGGCCGGGAGTGCGATCGCGTTGAGGTGTGGGATAGACATGACAGCTCCTCTCTTCAATGGGCCACGGGTGCGGTCCTGCGCGTTGCCGCTCAGCCGAGCGACCGGATGCGGTCCGCGGTGCTTTCCACCTGCAGGATGCGGACGCCGTAGTTGCCGTCGACCATCACCACTTCCCCCGTGGCGATGGGCTTGTCGTTGACCACGACGGTCACGGGGTCGTTCACCGCCTTGTTCAGCTCGATGACGGATCCGACGCCGAGCTTGAGGACGTCCTTGAGCTGCATTTCCGTGTCGCCGAACGACACCACGATCGGCAACTCGACATCGAGCAGCAGGTCCATGTTCCAGTTCGAGGCTGCCCCGGTTTCCGCCGGATTCTCTGCGTTCATCGCAAACCCTCGTTCTCCTCGCCGCTGTCGCCCCGGACCGCCGGGCCGGCCGCCTGCGAATTAGGTCGACAATTTCCGGAATATCTCAAACGCCCGCTTCCCCCTGCGCGCGACGATCCTGCCCAGGAACTTCGGCACGCCCCCTACGGAAAGGACCAGCGGGTCGCCGACGCGGGCGTTGAGCCGCACGACGTCGCCCACTCCGAATTTCAGCAGGTCGTCCACCGTCATGGAGCTGTCCGCAAGCTCCGCGGCGACCGGCACCGGCGCCGGCTGGAGCAGGCTCAGGATACGCGGGGACTCGGTCCCGGAGACCTTCTGGCGGCGGATATTCCACTGTTGGTCGAACCTGGTCCTGATCATCTTCAGCATCCTTGAGGGGATGCAGATGTTCATCTTGCCGGAGCTCTCGGTGAGCTTCACCTCGAGCGCCACCGCAACGACCGTCTCGCCGGGAGAGACAATCTGGAACATCTGGGATTTCATCCCCGTCCCTTCGAGCGACAGGTCCAGTTCGATGATCGGCCGCCAGGCCTCCCGCAGGTCCTTCAGGGCCAGCTTCACCACTCCTTCCATGATGTTCATCTCGATCTCGGTTAGGCTCCGATCGACGGTGGAGGGAGCTCCCGGCCCGCCCAGCAGGACATCGATCATGGGGAAGACCAGCCCGGGATTCAGCTCGAGCACGATATTGCTGTCCAACGGTCTCATCAGCACGCTGTTAAACAGGGTCGGATCGGGCAGCGTCTTCAGGAAATCCGCGTAGGTGACCTGCTCGACGCGCGCCAGCGTGACATCCACAAAGGCGCGCAGATAGGCCGACAGGGACGAGGCGAAGTTACGGGCGAAATAGTCGTGCATCAGGTGCAGGGATCGCATCTGGTCCTGCGAGATCCGGTCCGCGCGCCGGAAGTCATACCCGTTGACCTTTCGGCTTTCCTTGGGCGGCTCGGCAGCCTGCGCCAGGGGCAGCTCCTCGGTGGCCATCGCCGAGAACAGGGCATTGATCTCGTCCTGAGAGAGAATTTTGTCCATGGGGCTATCCCGCTACTCCTGGTCCTTGACCTTGCGCAGCTTCGTGCGGAGCCGCAGCATGGCCTTGGTGTGCAGTTGCGAAACGCGCGACTCGTTGACGCCGAGCACCTTCCCGATCTCTTTCATGGTGAGCTCGTCGTAGTAGTAGAGCGAGACCACGAGGCGTTCCTTTTTCGGGAGCAGGTCGATGGCGCCCCCGAGCAGGCCGCGGATCTCGGACTTGTGAAACAGGAAGAACGGATCCATCTGCGGGGCGTCCGGGATATACCTGACCAGCGGCTCGCTGTTGCGGTCGTCGTCCTGCGGCGCGAGCTCCTGGAAGCTGCCGAGGTTGAGCCCCTTGATCTGGTCGACCAGTTCGTAGAACTCCTCGTAGGAGATCTCCATCTCCTCGCACACTTCCTTGTCCGTCGCGGGGCGCCCCAGCCTCTGCTCGAGGTCCCGGTAGACCTTCTCCAGGTCCTTGCTCTTCTTGCGTAGCGAGCGCGGAGCCCAGTCGAGGTTTCGGAGACTGTCGAGGATGGCCCCCTTGATGCGCAGCTCGGCATAGGTCTTGAACTTCACGCCGCGGGACGGATCGAACTTCTCGATCGCGTCCAGCAGGCCAAGAACGCCGGCGCTGACCAGGTCGTTGAGCTCGACGTGGGAGGGGAGCTTGGTCGAGATACGCTGGGCGATGTACTTGATCTGCGACAGATGTTCCAGGATGAGCTGCTCGCGCTCGGCCTCCCGGGGAGCGGGGGCTTCATAGACTCTCGCTTGGCGTGCCAACTCTTGCATATGGGATCCTCGTACACGCAGGTAAGGCCGGCTGACGGCACTTTCCTGCAGGCTATTCGACGTGCTTTCCATCATTCTTTCCGGGACGCGGCTAAGGGTCGCCCGTTCGAAACGTCAGTTGACCCAATCATTGAGAAGTTTTTCCCAGACGAGGCTGTCGACGGCCGGCAACGACGACCCTTGCCGGGCGACCGCCCGTGCGAGAACTCGGAAACACCGGCTGGCCGGAGAGTTGGGGTAGCGCTGGCTCACCAGCACCTGACTCCGGACAGCCTGGGGCACATGCGCGTCGCGCTCGATGTGCCCGAGGTACTCGACCTCGCGGTTGAGAAATCGCTTCACTACCGAATTGATCTGCCTGAACACGTCCCTCGCCTCGTCCCCGTGGCGGACGGAGTTGATGAGGACGCTGACCTGCTTCTGCGGCTGTTCTGCAAGGATGATCTTGACGACCGCATAGGCATCGACAATCGCGGTCGGCTCGGGATCGCTCACGACGACCACTTCGTGGGCCGAGCGCAGAAAGTGCGTGACGTTGCGGGAAATGCCCGCGGCGGTGTCGATGATGAAGAAGTCGCTGTCCCTGTCGAAATCGGCGAAGCTCTCGACAAGGTGGTTTCGCTGTCCAAGAGTCAGTTCCGAAAGCCGCTGCAACCCGGAACTGGCCGGGATGACCCGGAAGCCGTTGGGGGCGTCCACGATGATCTCCGAGAGGCTCTTGTTGCCGAACAGCACGTGCCCCAGGTGAAACCGCGGGGTCAAGCCCAGCAAGATATCGAGATTCGCCAACCCGAAATCCGCGTCCAGCACGACCACCTTCTTGCCCAACTCCGCCAGGTTCGCCGCCAGGTTGGCCACCACGTTGGTCTTGCCGACCCCGCCCTTGCCGCTCGTTACGGCGATGATCCGGGTCCCGGCCTGCCTCTCGGTCGACGCGGTTGTTCCCTGCCCCGATGTACGTTCCAGGGTGGCCGCCTGGTGGGGGATGCGATTCGAAACTTCCAACTTCCGTGGTTTTTCCACTTGAGACTCCGTGTCAGGCGTCTTTCAGGACGATGTCCAGGATGCGTTCCTTCGGCAGCACGTGGATGTCTTCGGGCACGCGCTGGCCGTCTGTGTAGAACGACAGCGGCATCCCCGTCCGGACGAGCTCGTTGAAGACCGGGCCGAAGGCCCCCGTCTCGTCCAGCTTGGTAAACAGGAGGTGATCCGGCTTGCAGGGACCGAATCGCGTCACGATCTCTTCCAGATCGGCGGACCTCGTCGTGGCGCTCAAAACGAGGTGCCGTTCCATGTCCGGCGCAACGCCGGCCAGGTCCGCCAGAGCGCCTATGGCTGCGCTGTCCCTGGGTGCCCGGCCAGCCGTGTCGATCAGGACGTAGTCGCGCCGGGAGTGCTCTTCGAGCGTGGCCCTGAGACCGTCAAGGTCCCTCGCAAACCGGAAAGGGACCCCGATCAGGGAGGCGTAAGTCCGCAACTGCTCGACCGCGCCGATACGGTACCCGTCGAGCGTCACCAGCACGACGCTCCGTCTCTTCTGAAGGGCCAGGCGCGCGGCCAGTTTCGCGATCGTGGTCGTTTTGCCAACGCCCGTCGGCCCTATGAACGCGACGAGGCGCTTGCCCGGAAGTTCTTCCCCGTTGCGCCCGAGATCAACCCGCCGGAGAGGGAGTTCAAGGCCGAGAGCAACGCGGCGCGATGACGCCGCCGGGGGACGTCGAGCATTCGGACCGATTGCCTGACCAGCCTTCGGGCGAGCCAGGCGTGAACTCCGGCCGTGACCAGATCGCGGTACAGCACGGCGGCCGTGCTGGCGCGCTGCTGCGCGGTTCTTTTCGTCGTGGAGGTCGCCTGCCCGGGGATCCCGCGCAGTGAAGCGGGGGTGTACAGGTCGGGGTCGGCCTCGGCCGGCGCACGGTCAGGACCGTCGACTGCGGCTGGGTTGCTGCCCTGGGACGCTCGCGGCGCTTTCGCAGGTCCCCTGAAGAGTTCCACCCCGTCGCAATTGTCGGCCGCGGCAACCACCTCGACGGTGGTCTCGCCGCCCGACCGGGAGGGTTTCTCCTTAGTGGAAAGCAGCAGGGCATCCGGGCCGAGTTCGGCCTTGATGTCTCGCAACGCCTCAGCCATTGTCCGGGCGTAGAAAGTCTTGATCCTCATCCTAGCTCACCATCCCCACTGAAAGGACCCGGACGTTTGGCGGTATCTCGCTGTGCGAAAGGATGGCCACGCCCGGCAGATAGCGTTCGAGCAGCTGCCTCACATACATGCGGACGTTCGGCGAGCAGAGGATCACGGGGCTTGCTGAACCGGCCGCGGACTCGAGGGTGCGCCGGAAGCGGCTCATGATGTCCTTGGCCTGCCGAGGTTCCAGCGCCAGGTACGCTCCCTGGTCGGTGTGCACCACGCCGTCGGTTACCGCCTTCTCCAGTTCCGGGCTCACCGTGAACACGGGCAGTTCGCCGCTGTCGTTCTGGTAGGGCCGGCACAGCGAACGGGCCAGGGCCTGGCGGCAGTACTCGGTCAGCAGACCGATGTTTTTCGTGAAGGATCCGTAGTCGGCCAGGGTCTCCAGTATGGAGACGACGTCCCGGATGCTGACGCGCTCCTTGAGCAGATTCTGGAGCACCTTCTGCACCTCGCCGATCGAGAGCACTTTCGGCACCAGCTCCTCCACCACCTTCGGGTGCGTCTCGGCCACGGTGTCGAGCAGGCTCTTGGTTTCCTGACGTCCGAGCAGTTCGTGGGCGTGCGACTTGATGATCTCGGTGACGTGCGTGGCGAGGACCGTTGTGGGGTCCACGACGGTGTAGCCCGCAAGCTGTGCACGTTCGCGGTCGCTCGATTTGATCCATCGCGCCGGCAAGCCGAATGCCGGCTCCCGCGTGACCACGCCGCTGAGTTCCTCGCGCGCGGTCCCCGGGTTGATCGCGAGCAGATGTTCCTGGAACAGTTCTCCCCGGGCGATCTCGACACCTTTCAGCAGAATCGAGTACTCCTTTGCGCCCAGCTGCAGGTTGTCGGTTATGTGAACCGGGGGCACGACGAGGCCCATGTCGAGCGCGATCTGTCGGCGGATGGACTTGATCCGGCCGAGGAAATCGCCACCCTGGCTCGCGTCGACGAAACGGATCAGGCCATAACCCACCTCGACCCCCAGCAGATCCACCTTGAGCAGGGATTCGATCTTTTCCTTCGGGCGCTCGGCCTCGGCCCGATCAGCCTTGTGCTTTTCCAGCAGCACCCGCTCCCCTTCCCGCAGGCGTCTGGTGCGCACGGCCATGATCCCGGTCATCGCCGCCAGCAGGAAGAACGGGGGGCCTGGGAGGCCGGGCACGAGGCCGAAGAAGAACAGAAAACCCGAGCCGATGGCGATCGGGATGTGGTTCTTGAACAGCTGGCTCGCGACGTCGTCGCCCAGGTTTGCGTCCGAGGCCGCGCGCGTCGTGATGATGCCCCCTGCGACGGAGATCAGCAGCGAGGGGATGGCGGTCACCAGTCCGTCTCCGATCGTGAGCACCGTGAAGCGCTTCGCCGCCTCGGCCAGATCCATGTCGAACTGAAAGACGCCGATGAGGAAGCCGCCGACAATATTGATGGTGAGGATGAGCATGCTGGCGATGGCGTCGCGGCTCGTGAACCGGATGGCCCCGTCCATGGCCCCGTAGAACTCGGCCTCCTTGAGAGACCATCTCGCGGCGCGCACGCGCCTCGTGTTCGTCGATCAGTCCCGCACTCAGGTCGGCATCGATGGCCATCTGCTTGCCGGGCATCGCGTCCAGGGTGAATCTGGCGGTGACTTCCGATATGCGGACGGAACCGTGGTTGATGACGATGAACTGAATTCCTATGAGGACCAGGAAGACGACGATACCGACGAAGTAGTTGCCGCCGACCACGAACTGGCCGAACGACTGGATCACCCTCCCGGCCGCGTCCTCCCCCTCGGATCCGTGCAGCAGGATGAGACGGGTCGACGCCACGTTCAGGGCGAGCCGGAAAAGGGTGACGATGAGGAGAAGCGACGGGAACACCGAGAAGTGGACCGGCTGCAGAATGTACATCGAGACCAGCAGAATCAGGATCGAGAGGGTGATGTTCAGGCTGATCAGGAGGTCCATCGCCATGGTCGGCATGGGCAGCACCATGACAACCAGTATCCCCATCACCGCCACGGGAACGATCAGGTGGACCTTGCCGAGGATTTGGGCGGGGCTTGAAGTGGCACTCTCTGCGACGCTCATCGAACTTCCTCGATCTCCAGAGGGTTGTCTGCTGTTCGGAAGGCATTAACGCAATTGGTATGCCACTGGAGACGGCGGAATCAGGCGGCGTTGCGGCGGTTTTCAGCGGGGCGGCAGAGGGCGTGGAAGCGTGTGCTCCGGCAATCCTGGAGGGTCCCGGCGCCCTACTTCCCCCAGGCGGCGCGTGCTTTGTAAATGTATGCGAGGATTTCGGCTACGGCTTTGTACAGGCTGGCGGGAATGGTGGCCCCGACTTCGACGGTCTTGTACAGCGTCTGGGCGAGAGGTCTGTTCTCGACGGTAGGAATGTCGTGTTCACGTGCCAACTCTTTTATCTTGAGCGCCAAAAAGCCGACACCCTTCGCGACGACTTTCGGAGCTTCCATCGAGTCCATCTTGTAGGACAGCGCAACGGCGTAATGCGTGGGGTTGGTGATGACCACATCGGCCTTCGGCACCTCCGCCATCATTCTCTTCCGCGCCATGTCGCGCTGGATGCGGCGTATCCGGCCCTTCGTCAGCGGATCCCCTTCCATCTCTTTGAATTCTTCCTTGACCTCCTGCTTGGTCATCTTCAGCTGTTCCAGGAATCGATACTTCTCGAAGGCGTAGTCGAGCCCCGCAAGTATCACGAGAAAAACCGCCACCCGGAACAACAGTTCGTAGCTGATCACGCCAGTCCAGTGCATCAACTGGCGCACGTCCATCAGGACCAGGCGTGGGAAGAGCGTCAGATGTTGTGAGATCACTTGATAACTAATTGCCGACACTATTGCCAACACAAAGAGGCTCTTCACGAGCTGGACCGTTCCGTGTTTTGAAAAGACGCGCGACAGTCCGTTGCTTGGGTTGAGCTTCTCGAAACGGAATCCCAGGGCGTGTGCCGACAGGGTGAGCCCGCCTCCCTGCACGACATTAGAGAGCACGCTGATGACGAGCGCCGCCCCCATCAGCGGCGCGGTGGCCAACGCCACCCGGGTCATGATCTGGCGTCCCAGGCCGTTGAGAAAGGAGACGGAGAGCTCCGGCGGAACCCTCAGGCGCAGCACGTTCTGCATTTCCATCCCCAGGGTACCCATCAGGGACTGCGCCGAGTAAGAAAGGACCATGAGCCCGCCGAGCAGGACGAGGGCGGCGGGCACTTCCTTGCTCCGCGCCACCTGCCCCTTCTCACGGGCTTTCTGAAGCCTCCGTCTGTGTCGGCCTTTCGGTCTTGTTGTCTTTGCCGCCCGGCATGGGCTCCTATGCCATCTTTTGCACCAGGCCCAACAACTCGCGAAACAGCTTCGCGTAGTGCTCGCCCAGGAGTTGAGGCAGGAAATAGAAGGACAGGCTGAGACAGAAGAAACCGACCAGCAGTTTGGCGGGCATCCCCACGATTAGGATGTTGATCTGCGGGGCCACCCTGCCGATGATCCCGAGCACGATGTCGGTAAGGACCGTAACGGCGATCACCGGGCTCGCAATCTGCACCCCCACCGACAACACTTGAGAGGAAAGTCGCAGGACTTCGGCCACCAGTGGCCCGTGCAGCTTCAGCCCGGTGACCGGGACGTAACGGAAGCTGTCGCTGACCGCCATGAAAAACCAGTGATGCCCGTTGATCAGCAGGAACAGGACGAGCCCTATGAAGTTCTCCAGGAACGAGATCACCGACATCTCGACCTCGCTCTGCGGGTCGATGAGGTTGATGATCGAAAACCCCAGCTGGAAGGCGATGATCTGGCCAGCCAGCTGCATGGCCGCAAAGATAAACAGGGCGGACAACCCCAGCACCAGCCCGAAAACCGCCTCCCCCGCAGCCATGCCGATCATGGAAACTGGTGTGAGCTCCGCCGGCAGGCGCCCGAGCGGCAGGGCGGGAACGAGAGCCACGGTCGCAACCAGCGTCAGCACGACCCTCACCTGGTACGGGATCGAGTAGCTGCTGAAGAAAGGAGCGAAGACCATGATGCCCGCCACCCTGAACAGGACGACGGCAAAACGCACGATCTCTGCATTGGAAAAGAAAATGGGTTCCATACCGCCGCACCCGGGGAGCGGGCCGTGCCTAGTGCGCGAAGCGCTCGAGGTGGCCCAGCAGCCCTGTGGTGAATGACGTCATGATGCTCATGGCCCAGGGGAACAGGAGGAGAAACGCCAGAAATACTGCGATCACACGCGGCACGAACGACAGCGTCATGTCCTGGATTGAAGTGACCACCTGGGCGATGCTGACGAACAGCCCGATCACCAGGGACACCATGAGCAGAGGCCCGCTCACCATAAGGGTGATCTGCAGGGTATCCCTGGCCAGCTTCAAAACGATGTCCTGCGACATGCGGCGCCTCCTCCAACAGCGTTCTTGAAACACCTGAGTGAATCTCGCGTCATGTTTTTAAACCCTGGAGACCCTGGGCACCTGGATTGCCCCCTGCCGGGCCCGCGGCGGACCGGCGGCGTATCACAGCCGAACAGATGCCGGCCGGCCAGCAATGCGCCAAACGAGGCCGCGCGTTGCACCGTGTCGCGCGGGCATCGCGCCTCGCTCTTGGAAGCCTGCAGATGCCACTGCTGCCGTCCTATACCCTTAGAAAAAGCTCCGGACCAGCGACCCGACGACAAGATTCCAGCCGTCGACGAGGACAAACAGCAGGATCTTGAACGGAGTTGAGACCACTACGGGGGGCAGCTGCATCATCCCCATGGATAGGAGCACGGCGGCCACGACCATGTCGATCACCAGGAAAGGGATGAACAGCACAAACCCGATTTGAAACGCCGTCTTCAGCTCGGAGATCATGTAGCTTGGGATCACCACCCGCATCGGCAGGTCCCGGGCATTCTGCGGTTTCGGGATCTTCGCGATGTTCATGAAAAGCGCCAGGTCCTTCTCGCGTGTGTAGCGCAGCATGAACTGGCGCATCGGCCCGCTCGCCAGGTCCAGCGCCTGCATCTCGGTTACTTTCCCGCTCAGCATCGGCTGGAGAGCCTCCTGGTTGATGCGCTCGCCCACGGGCTGCATGATGAAGTAGGTCAGGAACAGCGACAGCCCGATCAGCACCTGGTTGGGCGGCATGGTCTGCGTCCCGAGCGCCTGGCGCAGAAAGTGGGAGACAATGATGAGGCGGGTGAAGGAGGTCACCGACACGAGCAGAGCGGGCAACAGCGCCAGCACCGTCATCAAAACCAGGATCTGAACGGGCAGACTGAGCCCCCCCTCGTTCCCGGAGCCTCCGCCGACGCGCAGTTCGATACCGGAAAAACTCTTCTCCGCCGGTGCCGCAGAGGCGGCCGAGGCAAGGGCAAGGATGATCAGGAGCAGGGCTGCGGCTCGCATGGATGATCCGGGCATGATGGCGTTACTGCTCCAGGCTTTCCCGCAGCTGCCGCATCTTGGCGCGCACGTCCGGCGGAAGGGTCTTGGGCCTCGCCTCATTTCTCACGGTCGGGGCCTTCTCGATTTGGTAGATGTTGCGGAAGCGGTCGACCGCCGGCTTGGGGCGCGGAGCCACGGGTTGCTCTGAGGCCGCCTGCGCCCTGGAATCCTCCTCGACAGACAGCGGACCACGCAGCGCGGCTAGCAGCGTGATCTGGCCGGCCGTGTTGCCGATCAGAAAACGCTTGTCTTCCACCTGGATGACCGAGATGCTGCGCTTGTCGCCCATGGGGATGGTCTCCAGTACCTTGAGGCTCTTTTCCTGCGCCGCCTTCCTGAAGAGCTGCGGGGCAAACTTGCGGGTGCCGAAGACCGTCGCCCACATGAGGGCGACGACGATGCCGAACCCTCCGAGCACTCTGGTCAACGGGAAGTCTGCCGCCAGGCTGGGGATTTCTGCGGGCGCGGCCACCGGCGGCGGCACCACAGGAGCAGCAGGGGTGGCGGCCGGCGCTTCGGCTCCCGGGGGGGCGGCGGGTTGAGGCGCCTGCGCCCTCGACGAGGCGGACTGACTGGTGCCAGCCTCCGGATCCGTCTCCTGCCCCGGAAGAGCCTGCGGCGCGATCGGCGGCGACAACGGCTCTGCCGCCACGGGCTGGGGGACCACCACGGCCGGCGTGGCGCTCTTTGTCCGGATATGCCGTCTCGGGGACGCCGTTTTGGGAGTCTGGGCGGCGGCCGGAGCAGGCACCGCCACCGCCGATCCCGGCGCCGTGGTTCTCGCCGCCTCGACGGCCGGCACCTCTTCCGAAGCCGCCGGACCCTGGTTTGAAATCAACGCTCCCGGCCGCGCGCCGGAGTCGAGACCCCAGGCACCGCAGACGAACAGTGCACACGCGGCAAGAGGCGGCATCAGCGACTTCTTCATGGGATTCTCCATTATGCTTTTGTGTGGAGATCAGTGAGGCGGATCCCCGTCCTGGCTTCCATCTCGAGCACCTCGCCGTAAGCCACCAGCTTCCCGCTGATGTAGACGTCGAGGTTTTCACCCGCGGACTTCGGCAAATCGAGGATGGAGTTTGGCTTCAACTGGAGGATTTCGCGCACCTTCATACTCCGGCGCCCCAGCTCGATCGTGACTTTGAGGGGCACGTCGAACAGGTGCTGAATCTCTTCGGTGTGTCGTTGTGCGTCGCTTTCGTGCTGCGCGCTGGAATCGGGCATGGTGAACTCCGGAATAGGCAGGAGACCGCTACATCTGGACCACGAAGTCGACGATATAAACCTCGCCGATCTTCCCTTTTGGCAACACGGCGTTGACCCTGGTGCGCACTTCCTCTCGCAGCCGGTTCTTTCCCTCGGCCGTCATGACCTGGTCTGCCGTCTTGCTGCTGAGCAGCGAGATGATGGTGTCCCGCGTGGCGGCGAGCACTACCGGATCCCCCGCCAGTTCCTCCCCCAGCTTTGCCTCGGCGAGGCCAAGCCGGAAGGTGACTTTGAGGAAACGGGGGTTGTCCGGATCCGCGAGGTTGACCAAGAACGGATCGAGGTTCAAGGTGGATTTCATCTCGAGCTTGCCGCTCGATTCGGGTTTGGCTGCGGCACCGGTGGCGGCCGCGGGCCCTCCTCGCGAGTGCTTGAAGTAGCGCCAGCTGGCGTAGCCGCCGCCGCTGGCCAGCACAACGGCGGCGCCGACGACCATCAGCAGCTTTCGTGATTTGGGCTTCTGCGGTTCAGTATCGGTCTTGGACTCGACCATGGCCGTCTCCTGTCACGGGTGGACTCACAGCAGCAAATGCAAAACACATGCCATGAGTCCCCCTGCCGGGCGTCGGCCGTGGCCGTGCGTAAATGCGGGGATTTTCAGCCATTCGGGAGGGGCCGGACCGGGATTGTCCGGCTTCTGCCGCGGCGAGCGCGGGCGCGGGTGTCAAGGGCTCTCAGCCCGTTGCCAATATTTTGACGGTCTCCTCGGGACTGTCGGCAAAGCAGACCCTGTTGCGGCCCTCTCGTTTTGCGCGATACAGGGCGGCATCGGAAGCAAGTATCACCTGGTGCGCGTCGAGACCGTCGAAGGCGGTATACGAGGCGATGCCGATGCTGACGCTGAGGCGGACGTCCATCTGCGGAAAAACGAATGTGTGGTCGGCCACCGAGCATCTCAAGTGCTCCGCCACCCGGTGGGCGCCGGACGCCGGCGTGTTCGGCAGCAGTATCGTGAACTCCTCTCCGCCATAGCGGGCCACGAAATCGGTGACCCTTAGCCTCGACCGCAGCAAGACGGCCACCTGGCGCAGGGCGTCGTCACCCGCCTGGTGGCCGAGGGTGTCGTTAACCCGCTTGAAGAAATCCAAGTCCAGCATCAGGCAGCTCAAGGTCCCACCGTAACGCCGGCAGCGCGCCACTTCGGCCTCGAGCTGTTCCATGAGGCGCCTCCGGTTATGGAGACCTGTCGCTTCGTCCGTGTTCGCCTGTTCCTTGAGGCGTTGGTTCAGCTGCGTCAGCCGCAGGTCCCTCTGACGTAACTGCTCGTTGGCGGCCGACAGTTGCTGCCTCGTAAGGATGTTCTGCAGCGAAGATGACAGGTGGGCGGAGACGAGACACGCCAGGTGGTAGTCGATCTTGCTGAAACGTTTGGGGCGTGTGGATTCGATGTGCAGGGCCGCAAAGACCTCGCCCATGGCCTGGCACGGCAACACTATGACCGAAGCGGCCCCGTGCGGTGTTCCGGCCGGGTTCCCGCGTCTGGCCGTCGTGACGTCGGAGATCCACAGCGGCGCGCCCGCCTTGAGCACACTACCTACGTAACCCTGGTCAAGCGGAAAGGTCTCATAGTTGTCACGGTCGCCGGACCCGGACAGCGCCCAGCGGCGGTAGGATCTGCCGTTCCTGAAGCAGATGTACACCGACTCTTCGGGGAGCCAGTTCTGGAAGGTGTCCCCGAGGCACCGTTTGAGCTCCTCGAGGTCCTCCGCCACGTTCATGCGCGTGGCCAGTTCGTTCATGGCCAGCAGGTCCCGATAGACTTCGAGCCCGCGTTCCTCGGTAGGAACGCTTTCGCGCAGGGCCTTCAGAAACCCTTTGCTGCGGATCGCAGGTGGGGGGACAACGCCATAGCTCATCTCCGGTGCGAGCTGCCGGCACCTCTTCCGGGCAAGCGGCAGCCAGGGACACGCCCTGACCGCCGTCGCTCAGTGCCGGGATTAGCGCTTCATGTTGATCGCATCCTGGTAAAGCTCGTCCGTGGTGCTGATGACCCGGGAGTTCGCCTGATAGCCTCTCTGTGCGATGATCAGGGTCGTGAACTCCTGAGCGATGTCCACGTTGGACTGCTCGAGCGAGCTGCCGCTGATGGTTCCGCGTCCACCGCTCCCCGGGGCGCCTACAGACGCTTCCCCGGAGGCGAGCGAACTCACGAAGGTGGTCCCTTTGAATTTCAGCAGACCCTCGACGTTGGCGAAATTTGCCAGCGCGAGCTGTGCGATCGCCTGCACCTGGCCGTTGTCATAGATGCCGTTGACGACGCCCGTGTTGTCGAAGCTGATGTCCTTCAGCACGCTCGAGGTGTAGCCGTCCTGATTTGTGGATGACACCGCCGAGATCGAGGCGAATCCCGTCAGCCGGGGCGTGCCGCTGTCGTCGAGGAGCCCGAGGCTGATCGGTCAAGTCGGCGGCGCCGCTCGCCAGGCCGGTGATCGTAAGATCGGGGTTGTCGGTCGGCGCCGTGAGGATCCCGTTCTCATCGAAAGTCAAGGCTGCCGTTGCCTACCGACACGGGCGGCGCCGTCGCCAACCCTCCGGTGTCCACCGCCGGAATCGTTGCATCCCAGTTCCACGCGCCCGGCCCGGTATTGGTGAACGTCAGGGTGACCGCGTGGGTCGCGCCCACGGAGTCAAAGACCTGGACCGCGGCGGAAAAGGCGTCCGTTGACGGCCGTCCGGCTGTCGAGATTCGCGACGATGCTGGCGGAGGAGGTGGTCTTCGGAGGCATCGCGCTTCCCTTGAGCACCGTGATCGGCACGAGCACGCTGTTCTGCCCGACGACGCCGTCGACCGCCGGATACCCGAGCACCTGGAAACCCTCCGCGCTGACAAGCTTACCGTCGCGCGTCAGCCCGAAGTTGCCGGCGCTCGAGTACGCCTCCCCGTCCCCGGTCGAAACGATGAAGAACCCGTTACCGCTGACGGCCGCGTCGGTCGATTTGCCCGTGTACTGGATCGAACCCTGGCTGAAGAAGGGCGACACGCTGGGGACAAAACTGCCCAGCCCTATCTGGATCGGGTTGCCGTTCCCGGAGCTGTCGCTCGAACTGCTGAGGAGCTCGGCAAACGTGGCCTTGCTGGCCTTGTACCCCGTTGAGTTGATGTTGGCGAGGTTGTTGCCGATGACATTGAGCTGCAGTGCGTTGTTGTTGAGACCCGTCAACGCTGCGTTGAAGGCGGATGTGAGAGGCATTTGTGTCTCCTGTTTACGCGGATTGGGTTGTTCGGTACCGGTGCCGGTGGCCGGGTCGATGAACTCCGTTATGCTGGTGACCCCTTTGTTTATGGCAATCAACTGCTCGAGCGAACTGAACGTGGCCAGCTGGGCCACGAATTCTTCGTTCTTTAGCGGATTCAGGGGATCCTGATTCTGCAGCTGGGCGACGAGGAGTTTCAGGAACTCGTCCTTTCCGAGCTCCTGCAGGTCTTTCGGTGGTCGTTGTCGCGTGTCGCTTGCGGCTGTCGGGGTATAGCTGATCGAGTTTATGCCGGTCATTATGTGAGCTCCGTGGAAGGCACACGCGGGAGAGGCTTGCCGGTGGAGTCCACCGGACAGCTGGTGACCCAGTTGAGATCCATGTTAGCGGGAACGGTACCCGTCCAGTCGAGCGTCACGAGGGCCGCCTCCGAATACGTTTCCACAAATTTCGTCCGCGCCGCCGGGTTGGACGCCCACTCGCCCGGCGCGTGCGTGCTGAAGTAGACTGCCCACTCCGAATCGCCCCCCACGTCCAGGACCTGCCGCGTCTCGGCGGCGAACGGGTTGGTGGCTGCCGGGGAGGTGCGGCTTGATGCCTCCGAGGTGGTGCTGACGCTGGGGGTCTGGGCATCCCGCGATGTCGCGACGGGCTCCCGGACCGAGGCGTTCACTTGCGCGGTCGCCGAAGCGAGGCTGTGTGAGAATTTGCCCTCGGTCGACTCGGACTTCTGCGCAATCCCCCGCGCTACCGCTGATGACACCGCCATACCGGACATGTTCGGGAATTCGGTTCTCACGGATCGCTTCTCCTATAGGGTGTTTGTTGTCTCGCCGGACCCGCGCGCAACAAGTTGGTGCAAGTCGCGTGCCAATCCGAGGCATTCCCGCGGACAGGGGTGGCAACGTGCTCGTAATGCTTCGTTTGAAGGTGTTTCCCGTCGCGGTGTGTCGTTGGACATCAGGATCTCCCGAGGCAAGAGTTGCCGGGTAGGCAGTTTATGCAACGGTGTGAAACGTACTGTTCGGGCCGAGCACGCCCAGGACAGATGGATCTACGGCGATTTCACCCGACGGCCCCGCGGAGACATCGGGGTGGGAGGTCCCGGTCCTGCGCTCTGACCACGATCCCGCCTGGTGTTGCTGTCCCGCCGACTGGCGCGGGTCAAAGGGCTGGGCGATCACGTCGAGGCGATCCACCCGCAGGCCCTGATCGTGGAGCGCTTGCTCGAGGACGTGAAGGTTGCCTTCAAGGTATTGTTTGACGGCTGTCGACTCCGTCACGATTCGGGCCACGACGCCGGCGACCCCGGGCTCGGCGCTGATCTCGAGCCGGCCCAGGTGCGCGGGCCTCAGCTGAATGCGCAACCCGTTCACCCCGCTTTCCGTCTGGGCCTGGATGCGCTCCGCGAGTTGCACGATGAACTCGTGCTGGGGCGAGGTGGCGACGGCGGGCGCCGACCGGAGCGTGGACGCGCGCGCCGACCCGGAAACGGCATACCCTGCCGCCAGGACCGTGGTTTGCACCGACTCCTGCGGCTGCCGGCGTGCGAGCGGTTCGAACGAGCCGCGCGCCGGAATCCGCGATGCCCCGGTCGAAGAGCTTCCGAAGCGTTGGGTCTCGGGCTGCAACCTGGACGCGTCGATCCCGCCCCTGTCGTCCGAGGGAGCCGCGGCCTGGGTTTCCGCTTTCGCCGGCGCGCGCTCACCCCCTGGGGCCCCCTTGTTCGCCGAATTGTCCGGAGCTGCAGGGGCCTCGATCCGTACGGCAGGCTCGGCCAGCCGCGGGAACGAGACTGATTCCCCCGAAGCCTCGGCCTTAACTGCAGCCTCTGCGGACCAGGGTTCGGCGGGAGTGGCCCGGTCGGACTCGACTACCCCCGCGCGCCCGACGGCTTTTTCCTGGGTGGAGCGGACTAGCGGCTCTCCTGGGGTGGGTCCGGCCGCGCCATTCGGTCGGACACGGCGACGTTTGGCAGGCTCCCGTCCGACGCAGCGTCGAGTCGTGAAATCTGGCCGCGCGTCGCCTCCACGAGGGCCTGGCCGCGGGATAGCAGCAACCCACTGCTGCCCAGCCCGGGGGCCTGTTCTGGCAACGAGAGGGACCCGACCAGACGTCCGTCCCGAACAGCGGACGGGGCTCCCGCGCCGGAATCGGATGGCACTTCGGGCGAAGCGGCTGGGGTGTCGTCCGTGGCAGCTTGCGCCGCGGGCGTGGCAGCTTGCGCCGCGGGCGTGGCAGCTTGCGCCGCGGGCGTGGCAGCTTGCGCCGCGGGCGTGGCAGCTTGCGCCACGGGCATGGCGGCTTGCACCGCGGGCGTGGCAGCTTGCGCCACGGGCATGGCGGCTTGCACCGCGGGCGTGGCAGCTTGCGCCACGGGCATGGCGGCTTGCACCGCGGGCGTGGCAGCTTGCACCGCGGGCGTGGCGCAGGTCGGGTCGGGCTGCATGTCACAGAGCGGAAACAGCGGCACGGTCGCGGCGAGTGACAGGACGGGCGCTGCCTGACTTTCCTGGGCCTGCTCAGGATCGGCATTCCCGTCCGGCGGGCTTTCGACAATCGAGGTCGAGCCGGCTTCCGCCGAGATCTCGGTTTCAGAAGAGTGACCGCCGATGCCGAGGTCCGGCTCAAGCACACCACGGTTCAATAAGATGCCGGCGAGCTGCCCATCGACTTGAGGGTCGGCATCACATTGCTCCGGGGTCCGCGGCTCCAGTGCCGCACCCGCTTCATTCATCACCGACAGAAAGCCTCCACCGCGATCGGCTTCGGGATCGGCCCGCTCGGTTGCTTCGCCTGCTGCGGCGGTGGGGAACGGGGTTGCCAGCACATCGATTCTCACGGTGTCTCCTTGGACAGAGCTAGTCCTGCCGCCGACCGAGTCGCGAGACCACAATTTCGTCGACCGTCTTTTGATCCTGTCGGTTCAGTTCCGTCATGAACTCGGTTCGCTTCCTGGCCTTCAGCGTCTCGATGACCTTCTTGTTCCTGGATGCCGCGAGCACGGCGTTTTTTTGTTCCTGCAGCTCTTTCTCGAGTCGAACGATGTTGCCGTCGATCGCGTCCGCCTCGCGGCGCAGCCGTTCGAGATAGGGGTAATAAAGACGGATCTCGTCCTGTTCGGAATTGACGCGCCTCAGCGCTTCCAGCTCACCGAGCGCCTCCAGGTGCTTGCGCACGACCTGTTCCCGGCGCAGCTGCTCGTTCTGGAGGTTGAACCGGATGCGCGACAGGATGGTCTTTTCCCTTTCTTCGATGTTACCGCGGTGCCGCAGCAGCGTTTCAAGGCTGAAGGAGAATCCCTTCATCTCACTTCTCCCGGGCGACGTCCTCGACCGCCGAGAGGGCGGCTTCGATGCCTACCCGCTCGTCGCTCCGTTGCCTGAGGCAGGCGTTCACGGCATCGATTTTCTTCAGCGCCTGGTCGATTTTGGGATTGCTTCCCTTGACGTAGGCCCCGATGTTGAGCATGTCCTCAGCCTTGTAGTAGGTCGACAGCCACTCGCGCACCCGGCCCGCCTTCTCCAGGGCAGCCTGCGAGACGAGGTCGGGCATGAGACGGCTGACGCTGGCAAGGATGTCTATGCAGGGGTAGTGATTCCGCCAGGCAAGCTCGCGGCTGAGCACGATGTGCCCGTCGAGCAGCGACCGAACGGCGTCGGCCACCGGCTCGTTCATGTCATCCCCTTCGACCAGCACCGTGTAGAACCCGGTAATGCTCCCGCCCGAGCGGAAGTTGCCGGCTCGTTCCAGCAACCGTGGCAGCAACGAGAAGACCGAAGGGGTGTACCCCTTGGCCGAGGGGGGTTCCCCCGCCGCAAGCCCCACTTCGCGCTGGGCCATGGCAAACCGGGTCAACGAGTCCATCACGAGCAGCACGTCTTTGCCCTGATCCCGGAAATACTCGGCGATCGTCGTCGCGACGAGGGCGGCACGGATTCTCAGCAGGGGGGGCTGATCGGAGGTGGAAACGACGACCACCGAACGCTTCAGCCCTTCCTCCCCGAGGTCTTTCTCGATAAAGCCGCGGACTTCACGGCCACGCTCGCCCACCAGCGAGATGATGTTGACGTCGGCGGAGGTGAACCGGGCCATCATGCCGAGCAGGGTGCTCTTCCCAACCCCGCTGCCCCCGAAGATGCCGATCCGCTGGCCTTTGCCGCAGGTCAGCAGGCCGTCGATCGCACGGATGCCCGTCCCCAGCATCTCGTCGATGTTCTGACGTTCGAGGGGATTGGTGCCGGAATGCTGCAGCGGGTATCGTTCGGCAGCCGCGATCGGCCCGAGGCCGTCGATAGGATTACCGAGCGCATCGATGACACGGCCCAGGAGCGCCGACGACACGGGCACGGTCGCCTGCTTTTTGCGGCAGACCACCTTGTCACCGAGTTTCACCCCGTCCACCTTGAAGAGCGGCATCGACACGACGTAGTTGTCCCGGAAGCCGATAACCTCGGCCGGAATCGCTTCGGTGCCATCGCCGCCCGCGATCTCACAGAGCTCACCCACCGAAACCGGGGGTCCCTGGGATTCGACGACGATCCCTATGGCCCGTTTCACCGACCCGACCGTCTTGATCAGGTTCATGTGGCGGAGCTTTTCCAGGTAGACGCTCAGGTCGATCTCCGGGTCGCTCATTGATTGGCAGTGGTCCCTTCGAAAAAGCCTCGTTCCAGTTCCCGGAACTCCTCTTCGATGCGCGCGTCGACGTCCCCGCACTGGGTCCTCACCACGCACCCGCCGCGCTCGATAGCCTTGTCCGCGAACAGGACGACTTCCCGCACATGCTCATCCGCCGCCAGGAGATCGCCCTTGTGCTCGACCAGGTAGTCGTAATCCACGGGGTTCAGGTGCACGGTGACTGCCGACTTCTCGGCCGCGTGGCTGAGGGCCACCCTGACGAGTGTCTGGACGATCTCGCGGTCCGCCTGGATTTCCCGGTGCACGATCCTCCGCGCCACCTCCAGGGACAGTTTGACCACCTGTCGCTCGACATCCTTGTAGAGCTTCGACTTCACCTTCCCGAGTTCGCACAGCGCGTCCGCATACCGCCGCATCAGCCCGTCGAGCTTTGCTTCGGCGCTCTCCCTGCCGACCTGCTCGCCCTGGAGTACGCCGCGCTCGTACGCCGCCTTCTCGACTTCGGCCAGGTTCACCTCCAGGGGCACGGCCGGGGAAATGGCCGCCTCGGACCCCGCCATCGGAGAGACCGCTTCCGCCACCCGCATCCACGCAGGGATCTCGGCCGTCTCGGGCGAACTTCCCTGGACCGGCGCTTCAAAGGAAAACGGCCGGATCCTCTTCGCCAACGGTGAGTCCTGTTTTATGATTTTGACCGCCATTTTGACTTTCGCGTCGCTCCTGAGGGGTGCGGCGTCCCGACGCCGCCCATCCATGCAATCCCGGGAAACTCGTCCCCAAGCATCGTCATGTCACGTACTCGTCCCCGCCGCCGCCCTTGAGGTTGACGACACCGTCCTCGTCGAGCTTCCGCACGATGCTCACGATCTGCTGCTGCGCGGCCTCGACTTCCTTCAGCTTGATCGGGCCCATCACGTCCATGTCTTCGCGGAGCATCTCGACCGCGCGCGACGACATGTTTCGGAAGAACTGGGTCTTGAGTTCGTCGCCGCACCCCTTCAGCGCAACCGTCAGCGCCTTCTTGTCGAGCCGCTGGATGATTTCGCGCATTCCCTGGTCGTCGATCAGCATCACGTCCTCGAAGACGAACATGAGGTTGCGGATGCTCAAAGCCAGCGGGGGGTTGTCGGTTTCGATCCTTTCCAGGATGGAAGCCGCCGCCTTGGTGTCCATGCGGTTGATCAGCTCGGCGACGGCGCGTACGCCGCCGTACGATTCGCGGCTGAAGTCGCCCAGCGACCGCAGCTTCTGCTCGAGGATGGTCGTGATCTTGTTGATGATGTCCGGCGAAATCTGTTCGAGGTTGGCCATGCGCATGACGACATCCGCCCGGAGCTGCGCCGGGAGCGAGCCGAGCAGGGCCGCAGCCTGCGACGAGTTCAGGTGAGCCAGCACCAGCGCAATCGTCTGCGGCTGTTCCGACTGTATAAACCTCGACAGCTGCGCGGGGTCGGCTTTCTGCAGGCTGTCGAACCCGACGATCGTGCCCTGCAGGGAGATGTTGAGGCGGTCGAGCAGCTTCTTGGAAGACTCGTTCCCAAACGCCTTCACCAGGAGTTTCTTGGCAAAATCGGCCCCACCCTGAGCCAGGCAGTTCTGCGCCATGTTCATGCGGTGAAACTCTTCCAGGACGTTGTCGGCGATTTCGGGATCGATTTTGCCGAGACGCGAAATCTCCTTGCTGAGCTCCTGGATCTCATCCTCCTGGAGGTAGCGGAAGATGTTTGCGCTGGGCTCATCTCCCAACAGCACCATCAGAATCGCGGCCTTTTTAATCCCGGCAATCTGTTCCGTCGTCACCGTTCAATCCTTTTCGTGCATCCATGAACGAATCAGCTGCGAGACCAACTCCGGCTCCTTTTTGGCCTGCTCGGTCAGCCTCTTGCGAAGCACGGTGTACTTGCGGACGCCCGCGTCGAGAATCTGGGCTTCTTTCAGGAACTCGCGCTCGATCTGGTCGTCGATATCCGAAGCCTCCGCGGAAGGCGTCTCCTGACTTCCCGGAAGCGCCGTTGCCGTCCCCGCGGGTGATCCGACTTCCCCTGTGCCTGTCCCGGCCCCTTGTATCGCCTTCTGGACCGTCCCGGCGGCTATTGCGGAAGGTTGCTGCTGGCCGGGGAGGGAGGGCGGTGTCCCGGCGAGGCTCTGGTACACGCGCCTTCGGATCGGGCGGAACAGGACCAGGTAGACCAGGATGAAAAGAACGATAAACGCGGTGTACTTGATCGCCGGGAGCAGGTAGGGCTGCCACTTGACGTGCCAAGGGGCGGGGGGCTGGTCCTCTTCCGGACGCGTCTCGTTGTAGAACGGGACGTTTTCCAGCGTGACGGTGTCGCCCCGTTCCTTGTCGTATCCGACCGCCGCCAGGACCAGCTCGCGGTACGCGTCCAGATCTTCCTGCGTGCGGGGCTGATAAGAGGTGGTCACCTTGCCGTCGGGTTCTTTCTTGTAGATCGCCTTGTGATCGAGGATGACCGCCACCGACACCCGGCGGACCGTGCCCTTGGGCTGCACCGTGTGGCGCACCAACTTGCTGACCTCGTAGTTGGTGACCTCGCTCTGACGCATCCTCTCGGGGGTGGTGCCGGCCGTGCCCTGGGGCTGTGAGGCGGAAGCGTTGGACTGCGTGCCCGGCAGCCCGGAAGCGGCCGCGGCACCGCCCACGCGCTCCTCGCTCTTCTGCTGGCTCAATACCGCACTTGGCGTGGGATTGAACGATTCCTCGGTCTGCTCCGTGCTGTTGAAATCCAGGTCGATCGAGGCGTTCGCGTGGACCTTCCCTTTGCCGACCACAGGCTCGAGGATCGAGACGACCTTGCTGACCATCTCCTTCTCGAGCTCCTCGCGGATGCCGGACTCGACATCCGCACTCCCGTCGCCCGAACCGGTGGGATTCGAGAGCAGGTTCCCCTCGTCATCGACGATCGAGACGTTGTAGGAGCGCAGCGCCGGTACCGCACCCGCCACCAGCCCCTTGATGCCGGCGATACTCGATTTGGACAGCTCGACGCCGCGCTTGAGGCGGACCGCCACGCTCGCCTTGGCCTCCTCTTTCTTTTCCTCGAACAACGAGTCCTTGGCGAGCACGATGTGCACCCGCGCCTGGGAGATCTCCGACAGGCTGGAGATCGTGCGCGCCAGTTCCCCCTCCAGCGCCCGCTGCAGGTTCACCTGCTCGGTGAAATCCGTCATGCCCCACTGGCTCTTGTCGAAGATCTCGTACCCGACGCGCCCGCTGCGCGCCAGGCCCGAACCCGCTATCTCCAGACGCAGCTTGTCGAGATCGTTCGTGGGCGCCGCAACCAGGATCGAGGTCCCTTGGACGAGGTAGTCCTTCTTTTCCTCCTTCAACTTGCCCGCAATTGCCTGGGCATCTTCCGGGCTCAGGTCGCGGTAGAGGACTTCGTACTCCACGCGGTTCATGAAAAAGATTAGCAATCCGAGGGAAGTTCCGACTAATATGACAAAAAACAAGATCGTAAGACGCTGCAAAGGCTGGAGTCTCGTCCAGATCTCGACCAAGTTGTCTCACGTAAGGGGCCCGGGGTCCTGCCATGGTGGGCGCTCCCGAATCTAATCGTCGTTGGGTGAAAGCTCACGCGCGCGACATCACACCTGCATGCGCATGATTTCCTGGTAAGCCTGCACGATCTTGTTGCGCACCTGCATCATCATCTGGAACGACAGGTCGGCCTTTTGAACGGCGACCAGGGTGGAGTGCAGGTCCTGCGACTCACCGGTCATCAGCTTCTGTATTTCTTGATTGGACTGTTTCTGCAGTTCGTCAGCCGTGGAGATGGCGTCTTTGAGCACCTCGCCGAAACTGGCGCCCGGTTCCCTGGAAATCCCGGCTGGCTTGCGGATCTCGGGCACCTGCATGTTCGGGCTGATTTGACCGATCAGGGGTCTCTGTCATCTGGGGTTCCTCAACGGATGATCTCGAGGGTTTTGACGGCCATGTCCTTGGCGGCGTTGACCGCCTGGAGGTTCGCCTCGTACGAACGCGTTGCCGAGATCACGTTCACCATTTCTTCCATCGGGTTGATGTTCGGATAGAGAACGTAACCGTCCTTGTCGGCGTGGGGGTGTCCCGGCTCGTACCTCTTTACCGGCTCCGATTTGTCGGTGGTGACCGCGGAGATTTCCACGCCGCGCAGGCTGGACATGGCGTCGTCCATCGTCGCACCGAAGGTTTGGCTGGGCGCGGAGGCGGTGAATACGACATCCCGGCGGCGGTACGGCTCGGTGCCTGCCGGCTGGGTCGTGTTGGCGTTCACCAGGTTGCTGACGAGGACCTCGAGGCGCCGGCGTTGCGCGGTCAAACCGGATGCGCCGATCTCGATTGCGGTCATGAGACTCATTAGCCTGCCCTCCCTTCGTTGATTGCGCTGGATAGGGATCGGAACTTCGCCCGCAGCAACTGTGACATGAGGGAGTAGCCGAAGGAGGTTTCGCTCAGCTTGAGCATCTCCCGGTCGATGTCCACGTTGTTGCGGTCGGGGCGGGACGGGAGGTCGGGGACCTCGAACACCTCGGGCTCTAAGGGGCGGAAGGCCCACTGGCCCAGGTCTTCGTGCCCCGCCCTGCGGGTCGCCAGGGGGGCCGCCTCGTTCGAGAGCAGTTCCTGCAATGTCGCGTGAAATGAAATGTCTTTTGTCTTGTATCCCGGCGTGTCGATGTTGGCGATGTTGGAGGCCACGACTTGCTGTCTCTTGGACAGGCGGGTCATGTAACCGGCCATCGCGTCCACCATCGGGTCCTGCATCAGATCAATCTTCATGCGACCTGCTCCCGGGCCTAACATGCAACTGCGGGGCCAACAACCTTCTCGCGCCGGAAACCCTCCACAGACGGGCGTTTCGTAGCGCGCGACGCCCCTGCACGGTCCGGCGCCGGCAGAAAAGCGTCAAAATCCCGACCGCGGCTGGGCAGTTTTTGCCGGGCGGTCCTGCAGACCAAATTCGTTGAGCTTGTTCCGCAAGGTCCTGAGGCTGATGCCCAGGATTCTGGCGGTGTGGGTCCGGTTGCCTCCGGTGTCCTGCAGCGTCCGGCAGATCAGCTGTCGTTCCATTTCGCGCATCGTGGTGCCGGGGGCGGAGGGGGAGTCCGGGTTGTTGGCGGCGGGGACGGACCCGGTTTGGACCAGGCACAGGTCCTCGGGGTCGATCACATCGCCGCGGCACAGCGCTACGGCCCGCTGGATCGCGTTTTCCAGTTCCCGCACGTTGCCGGGCCAGGAGTGGCATTCGAGGTGCGCGATCGCTTCGGCGCTGCAGCGCATCTCCTTCTTGCCCAACTCGCGGCCGTATCGGCGGCAAAAGAAGTCCACCAGGAGAGGGATGTCGCCCGTCCGCTCCCGCAGGGGCGGGATCGTCAGGACAACGACGTTCAGTCGGTAGAAGAGGTCCTCGCGGAAGACGCCCGTCCGGACCAGCTCCGCCAGGTTCCGGTTCGTCGTCGCGATCACCCGAACGTCGATCCTGACCGGCGCAGTTCCGCCGACGCGGTCCACCTCTTTCTCCTGGAGCACGCGCAGCAGCTTCGCCTGGAGGATCGGGGCCATCTCGCCGATCTCGTCGAGCAGGAGGGTACCGCGGTGAGCGAGTTCGAACTTGCCAGGCTTGGCTGCGGCAGCTCCCGTGAACGCCCCCTTTTCGAAACCGAACAGCTCGCTCTCGAGTAGGTTCTCAGGCAGTGCCGCGCAGTTGACGGCGACGAAAGGGGCGGCAGACCTGGGACTCTCCCGGTGGATCATGCGGGCCAGCAGTTCCTTCCCGGTCCCACTCTCGGCCTGGATCAGGATCGTCGCGCTGGTCGGCGCGCACTGGGCCGCACGCCCGAGCACGCGGCTGAAGGCCGGGTCCTGCGTGAGGATGTCATGCGAAACCCTGTCGTCTCGGCTGGTTGCCGATGCCAGGGCCCGCCGCACGACCCCTTCGAGCGCTTCCGAAGAAAAAGGCTTGAGCAGGTAATCGAATGCGCCCTGCTTCATGGCATCCACGGCGTTCTGCACGGTTCCATATGCGGTCAGGAGTACCACCGGCGTGTTGGGCGACAGCGTCTTGACTTTGCGGAGCAGGTCGATTCCGCTGACTTCGGGCATCCGGACATCGGTCAACACCAGCTGAAAGTACTTCTCCCTGAGCCGGCAGATCGCTTCCATGCCGCTCCCCGCCGTCGTGATCGCGTAACCTTGGCGGCGCAGCGTCTCGTTGATCGCAATGAGCATCTGTGGTTCGTCGTCCACAACCAGAAGTTCCTGCGACATCCGGCGTCCCCCTAGGCGGCGCCCGACGGGATGCGGGCGCTCGGCAGCACAATGGTGAAGGTCGTTCCCACTTTGACCTCGCTCTCGACACGGATAAAGCCGGAGTGCCTGTCCACGATCTGGTGCACGACTGACAGCCCCAGCCCTGTTCCGCTGCGGTTGGTGGTGAAGAACGGATCGAACACCCTCCCGAGATTTTCCGGCGTAATCCCCACCCCGGTGTCCTGCACCCGCAGCTCCACCCCTTCGCACGGCGCGCCGCCAGGCAGCTCTCCGACCCCGCGTGTCGCGACCACAAGCGAACCGTTCGAGGGCATTGCCTGCATCGAGTTCAGGACCAGGTTGAGGAGCATCTGCTTCAGCAGCTCGCGATCGCCGCAGACTTCGGGATTCTTCGACTCGAGCCGCTGCCGCACCGAAACAGCCCGCTGCCGCATCAGGGGCTCCGTGAACTGCAGTATTTCGCTGACGACCTCGTGCAGGTCGACCTCGCCGAAACTCGGCGAGAGCGGATTGGCGAAGTGCAGCATGTTGCTGACGATGTTGTTCAGGGACCGGCTGCCCACCCGGATGTTGTCCGCCCAGCGCGCCGTGTCGCTCTCGGCGGGAAGCTCCTTCTGAAGCAGCGACGCGAAGAGCTCGATGCTGCCCAGCGGGTTCCGGATCTCGTGCGCAAGTTCGACCGCCATCTCGCCCATGGCCGCGAGCCGCTCCCCCCTCTTCCCCTGCTCCTCGAGGGCCCTGACTTGCGTGACGTCCCTTATGATGTGCAGGGTCCCGATGGGCTCGCCCGAACTGCCCGCCAGCGGCGTCCCCGACGTCGCCAGGATGCGCGTGGAGTTGCCCCGCACAAACGGGATCTCCACCTCCCTGCTGCTTCCGTCGTCCGACACCGAGGCCGCAAAATAGTCGCGCAGGACCGGACTCTTCCTCCGCCGCGTGCGCTTTCCCGACCACCTCGGGCCGTGGGGCCTGCTCGAGGATCTGCGACGCCATCGGGTTGCACAGGATCACGTCGCCCGCGTTGTCCAGCGCCAGCACACCGCACGGAAGCCGCTCGAGGATGGTGTTCAGGAAGCTCTGTACTTCGTCCTTCTCGCGCAGACTGCGCTCGAGCGCCCGGTTCTTCAGCTCGAGTTCTTCGGAAAGCCTTTGCGCCCGGGCCTGCAGCTGCTGAAAGGCTGTCTCCAGCGAACCCGAGGCCCGCGTAAAGATTTCGAACGCCTGGAGCAGAAGCCTCGCTTCGGCCGAATCGCGTTCCAATACGGCCGAATCAGCTTCCACCGTTGTGCCTGGCACGCAGCCCATCAACGCTCCTGACGAAACGGCGCTCCTCGCCGCACGGCTATCTCCGGAAACCCGCCGCTCTTGAGGCAAGAGACGTGCCAGGCAAACCGACCGCTTTGTCAATCTCAGGGATCTCTTGGCGTTTCAAATGGTTGAGAACGACGACCTGAGCAAGGCGGCGGTCTTGGGATTTGCCTGCCCCACCGCAAGGTCAAATTGTTGACATGCGCTACCCCGGAATTTGACGGGCGCAGCGGCAGACAATGGGTCGCGAACGGCTGCGGCATGAGGACCTGACGCGCGAAGGCCCGGCCGAGAGGCCGGCGACCACACACCGGTACGAAATAGGAATTCGATCTCTCGTGTCAGAATTTTGATCGTTCCTGTTTGACAAATGGGAATTCTGTGAGATATATGTATACTCCGTTTCTTCGTTTTGATACGAAGTGGCAGGTATCTGACATCAAAATCGATCCGGCAGCGCGCCATTGGTCCAGCGATCTCAACTCGAGCTCAACTTTTTGACTCCCGAACGGAGCAGGAAGCACCCCCATGCGTACATTAGGCAGAGAAGGCGTCAGGATTCTGGTGATCGACGACGAAGACTACATGCGAGAGATAGTGCGGCAGGCCTTGGGAACTTCGGGTTTTCAATCGGAGGAGGCGGCGGACGGGAACGCGGCGCTGTCGATGATCAGGCAGTATCCGTATGACGTCATTATCACGGACCTCAGACTTCCGGGCGTCGCCGGTGAGAAGGTGTTGCAGGAGGCGCTGTCGATCTTCCCGGAGACTATCGTCATCATAATGACCGGCTATGGCAACATCCAGACGGCGGTGGACGCCATCCGGATGGGAGCGTATGACTACCTGCCGAAGCCCTTCCAGCTCGACGAGATGGTGATGCGGGTGGAGAAGGGGTTGCACGAACGGCAGCTCAAGTCGGAGAACTCGATGCTCCGTTCCGAACTCCAGGGCAAGTACCAGTTCGCCAACCTGGTGGGGCACAGCCCGGCCATTCAGCAGATCTACCGGATGGTGGCGGCGGTCGCGCACAAGACCAGCACGATCCTGATCACGGGTGAAACGGGCACGGGAAAGGAGCTGATCGCCCGCGCGATCCACTATAACGGCACGCGCAAGGACCAGCCCCTCGTCTCGGTAAACTGCGGCGCGATCCCGGCGAACCTGCTCGAAGACGAGCTCTTCGGCCATGTCAAGGGAGCCTTCACCGGTGCATACCAGCACAGAGTGGGCCGGTTTGAGCAGGCCAACCACGGCACGCTGTTCCTGGACGAGGTCGCCAACATGCCTCCGGACCTGCAGGTCAAGCTTCTTCGGGTCCTGCAGGAACGGGAGCTGCAGCGGGTGGGCGGAAACACCACTATAAAGGTGGACGTGCGCATCATCGCCGCGACCAATGGCGACCTGTACGAGAGGGTGCGCAAAGGGGAGTTCCGGGAGGACCTCTATTACAGGCTTAACGTCATCCCGATCGCCATCCCCGCGCTGCGGCAGCGCCGCGAAGACATACCGCTGCTGGTGTCGCACTTCACGAGGAGGTTCTGCTCCGAGCAGCAGGTCCCGTTGAAGCAGGTTTCCCACGAATCGATCAAGCAGCTGGTCGCCTTCGACTGGCCGGGCAATGTGCGGCAGCTCGAGAACGCGGTGGAGATGGCGGTCACGCTGTCGGGCGACCGCCAATTGCTCGACGTCGCCGACTTCCCCACCGTGGCGCACCCGGCTTCCCAGGAAGCCGCACTTCGGGAACATCGACATCCCGGAGGAGGGGATTCACTTCAACACGGTCGTCTCCGACCTCGAGAGGCGGCTGATCCTGCAGAGCCTGGAAGTCACCGGGCGGAAACAAGAAGAGGGCAGCCTCGCTGCTGCATCTCAAACGGACCACCTTTGTCGAGAAGCTCAAGCGCATGGGGATGGAGACGGACTCTGCGGATCTCGAGGCCGAAGCTGCCGTCTAAAAAGAAACAAGTGCATCCGGGCTGAGGAGTCCGTCGAACGGTTGATTGTGGAGTGCGGCAGGCTCGATGCCGCTTTGGCTGGCGGCGCCTCGGCGTCACCAGGCCGACGTCGCAGGGTCGCATCTCGAATTCGGCGTGGCGCCGAGCATGTCGAGCCGCCGCACTTCACAATCAACCGTTGGACACCCTCTGAAGCCCGGACCCGCTTGGAGCTACTTGCATTGGCCGCGCCGCTTCGGTCACAATTCGAGGGTGTCGAACCTTCCCCTGCAGAGACTGTCCGGTTGCCTTCCTCCTCTGCAGCTCGCTCTTCTGGCACGCTCGCGCTCCGGCCCAGACGGGCGCCACGGCCCAGTTCCGGTACGGGGTGCAAGTAGAGCTCGTAGGCATCTACGCCACCGTGCAGGACGGATCGGGCAAACTCGTCACCGGTCTGAACCAGGGCGACTTCATCATCTACGACAACGGCGCGCCGCAGCAGATCAGCCAGTTCAGCCGTGAATACGCCCCGCTCAGCGTCTCGATCCTGCTCGACACGAGCAGCAGCATGGCCGGCCGCAAGCTGGACAACGCGGTCCGCGCGCTGGGGCGCTTCGTCGGGAGTCTCAACCGCGGCGACGAGGCGATGCTGCTCACGTTTCGCACGCGGCCGCGCGTGGTGCAGCGGTTCACGAACGACCTGCGCCTCATCAAACGCAACCTGAAGCAACTGGAAGGGAGCGGTTCGACGGCGCTGTACGACGCCATCCTGGCGGCAGTCGACTTCAGCCGGAACTCGCAGAACCGGCGCCGTGCCCTGCTGTTGATCAGCGACGGAATCAACACTTACGGCAAGGCGGAATTGCGCGAAACCATCGAGCAGCTGCGCCGGCAGCCTGTCGAACTGTTCGCCATCGGCATCGGAAGTGACGACAACGCCGAAAACGCGGTCGAGGCTCTCGTCACCCGTTCGGTCCTGGATCAGCTGACGCGATCGGGGGGCGGGGAGGCTTTCACGGTGACCGAGGCAGGGCAGCTCGGCAAAGTCTGTGCGGCCATCTCCGATCGCATGCACAAACAGTACGCTTTCGGGTACTACCCGGCGAGGCCGGCCGACGGGGTGTGGCACGAAGTCCGCATCGAGAGCAGGAAGCCGGGTTTGCGGATTGTGCCATCGAAAACCGGATATTACCCTTCCGCTCCGCCGAAAGCGCCTGCGCCGTGATAAGCTGGGCGGCGTGCCGTCACGCGCACGACAACCCGTTTGCATGGACGGAGTTCACATGACTGGCAAGAGGCTCTGGGGCGGGCGCTTCCTGTCGAAGGAAGACCCGTTCTTCTCGGAATTCAACGACTCGCTGCCGTTTGACCACGTGCTGCTGGAGGCGGACGTCGAGGGGAGCCGCGCCTATGCGCGGTCGCTGCGGCGCGCAGGGGTGCTCAGCAACGCCGAACTGCGCCGCATCGACCGCGGCCTTCGGGAAGTCCTCGCCCGCTACGCGCGGGACCCCGAGGCCGTCGTCCGGAGCGGGGCCGAGGACATCCACACTTTCGTCGAGCAGGAACTCGCCGGCCGCGCCGGTGAAGCGGCGCTCAAGCTGCACACGGGCAGGAGCCGCAACGACCAGGTGGCCACCGACCTGCGGCTGTTCCTCAGGCGTCGGCGAGGCGGCGCTCGAATCGGAGTTGGCGCGCCTGCTCGAAACGATCGCGGATCTGGCTGAAGCTCACGTGTCGGTGATGATGCCCGGATACACCCACCTGCAGAGGGCTCAACCCGTCCTGTTTCCGCACTACCTGCTGGCCTACGGCGAGATGTTCCTGCGCGACCGGACGCGTCTGAGGGAGAGTGCCGCCCGCGCAGCCGTGAGCCCGCTCGGGTCCGGGGCGCTGTCGGGGACGGTGTACCGCGTCGGACCGGGAAGCCCTGGGGCGCGACCTCGGGTTTGGGGCCGTGACCGAAAACAGCATGGACGCCGTGGCGGACCGCGATTTCGTCCTCGACTTCCTGTACGCCGCAGCCGTCCTCATGATGCACCTCAGCCGGCTGTCCGAGGACCTGGTCCTGTTCAGTTCGTCGGAGTTCGGCTTCGTCTCCCTGCACGACAGCGTGGCAAGCGGCAGCAGCCTGATGCCTCAGAAGAAAAACCCCGACTCCCTCGAGCTCATCCGCGGCAAGACCGGGCGTGTCTACGGGCACCTGATGTCGTCCCTGACGGTGATGAAGGGCCTGCCGATGACTTATAACAAGGACCTGCAGGAGGACAAGGAGGCGTTGCTCGACAGTATCCGCACCACGGTCAACTGCGTCCGGATGATGCAGCGCGTGTTAGCGGGACTCCGGGTGCACGCGGAAAAGATGCGCGAGGCTACACTGTCGGGCTATCTGAACGCCACCGAGCTGGCCGATTACCTGGTCGCCCGGGGAATGCCGTTCCGGGAGGCCCACCGGCTGGTGGGCCGGATTGTCCTCCGAGCCTCGGAGCTCAACGTACCGCTCGAGCAACTGGAGATGGCGGATTACCGGGTCTTCTCGCCGCTCTTTTCGGAGGACTTGTTCGGTTGGCTGAAGCTCGAAAGAGGACTCGCGCGCCGGACCGAAAAGGGAGGAACCGCCCCAGCTGCGGTGCGGCGCGCGCTGGCCCGCTTCCGGCGGCGTCTCGGCCAGGGGGCGGGCCCTCGTACCGCCCCATAGCGAGGTGCAGCGGAAGCCAAGACCGGGCTTCCGGGCTTCCGGCTTCTTAGTCTTCCAGGTAAGTATAGCTGTCGAGCGTGTTCTGGTAGGCGTCGATCAGCGCGCGCGGCCTGCTCGGCGGTGATCCGCGCCTGCGCTTCCGCGGACTGCACCATGGTGCGGAATCCCTCGGTGAGCGAGAGCTCGTCGTAGCCGGCCATGTTCAGCACCTGTCTCAGGGATTCTCCCCGGATGATCTTGTCCAGATGCGGCCTTCCGGCGTCGTCGACCAGGATGTGCGCCTCGTTGGCGGTGCCGAGCAGGTTGTGGTTCATGCCGAGGGATTCCTGGTAAGCCCCGATGAGCGGGATCGCCAGGTAGTAGGGGTCAGAGTTGACCCCGTGGAGTTCGAGCGCTTGCTTGACGTCGCGCAGGTCGACGAACTTGTCGATCTGGCCGTCCGAATCGCAGGTGATGTCGCACAGGGTGGCGCGCTCGGTCGGCTCCTCGTTGAGGCGCGTCACCGGGAGGATGGGGAAGAGCTGGTCGAGCGCCCAGGTGTCCGGGGCGGCCTGGAAAACCGAGAAGTTGCACATGTACTTGCTGGCGAGGATGTTTTCCAGATCCGCGAATTCCTCCGGGCGCTCTTTCATCGATCGGGAAAACTTGATGGCCTTGCGGCAGATCTCCCAGAAGAGCCACTCGCCGTGTGCGCGGTTCTGCAGGTTGAGGTAGCCCAGGTTGAAGAGCGACTGCAGTTCTTCCCGGTGCTGCAGCGCGTCGTGGTAGTACTCCCGGAAGTTTTTCGGGTTGATGTCCTTGTGCAGGTCCATCATCTCGCGCACCACCTCCGAATCCACCTTCGAAGGGCTGATCTCGGGCCCGCCCAGTCCCGGGTTCAGGGTGCGGATCACGTTCATCACGAACATGGCGTGGTGGGCGGTCACGGCGCGGCCGCTCTCGGTCACGATGGTCGGCGGAGGGACGTTTTCCGACAGGCAGATTTCGTTGATGGTGTAGACGATGTCGTTGGCATATTCCTGCATCGTGTAATTGACGCTGAAGTCCGAGGCGGTCCGGCTCCCGTCGTAGTCGACGCCGAGCCCGCCACCCACGTTGAGGTATTCGATGGGGTACCCCATCTTGTGCACCTTGGCGTAGACGCGAGCCGCTTCTTTGATGGCGCTCTTGATCCTGCGGATGTCGGTGATCTGGGAGCCGATGTGAAAATGCAGCAGCCGGATCTGGCGCTTCAGCTGGTCGTCCGCCGCCTGCGCGAGACAGTCCAGCAGCTGGATGGTGTTGATCCCGAACTTGGAGGTCTCGCCCCCCGATTCCTCCCACTTCCCGGCCCCGCGCGAAAACACGCGGACCCGCACGCCGATGGTCGGTTTGAGATCGAGGGCTACCGCGACCTCCTGCAGGCGCTTGAGGTCGCTGACCTCCTCGACGACCAGGACGGGGTTCTTGCCGATCTTGACAGAGTTCATGGCCCACTCGAGGTAACGCCGGTCCTTGACGCCGTTGCAGACCATGAGGGCGTTGGGATGGATCGAGAGGGTCAAGGCCGCCGCGAGTTCCGCTTTCGTGCCTACTTCCAGTCCGTACTCGTAGCGGTGGCCGGCGGCCATCAGCCGCTCGACCACGCTGCGCCGCTGGTTGACCTTCATCGGGAAAACGCCGCGGTGCCGCGCCCCGTAGTTGAATTCGGCGATCGAGTTGCGGAACGCCTCGTGGAACTCCTTGATCTGCGTGTCGAGGATCTGCGGAAACCGGAAGAGAATCGGCGCCGTGACCTTGCGCTGCAGCAGCGTCTGGATGAGCGAAATCACCTCCACGCCCATCAGCGGGTTACGCGTCGGGTGGACCGTGAGCGCACCCAGCTCGCTTACCCCGAAATACCCGGCCCCCCAGTTGTCGACGCCGTAGATGCGGTTGGGGATTTCGCTAGGAGAGAGCCGCAGCGTCTGGGTGAGTTCTTTCATTGGCGGGCCACCTCGCGTTGGAATGAGCCAAAAAAAATAACAGACACGCCTTGGGAAATCAATGAGATGTGCGGGGAGGGCGCGACTGACCGGGGAAGGATTTGCGGGTCTGTTCGCCGGGGCCGCAACAGGCGGGCGCCGGGCCGTGTCCCCGGACGGGGCTCGCCGGGGGGGCGCGGGGGAATCAGCCCTTCACGCGCTCCAGGTATTTTCCGTCGCTCGTGTCGACGCGGATGAGCTCCCCCTCGTTCACAAACGGCGGCACCTGGATCACCATCCCGGTTTCGAGCGTCGCGGGTTTGTTCACGTTGCTCACGGTGGCGCCGCGCAGTGCCGGCTCGGTCGAAACGACGCGCATCTCTACGGACGTCGGCAGCTCCACGCCGATCGGCTTGCCCTCGTAAAACTCGACCTGCAGCTTGATGTTCGCGATCAGGTAAGGGACGGCATCCTCGAGCAGATCGGCCGGGAGGTGGAACTGCTCGAAACTCTGGGTGTTCATGAAAAAATAGTCCGACCCGTCGGAATAGAGGTACTCCATTTCATGGGTTTCGAGGTAGGCCTGCTCGACGCGGTCCTCCGAACGGAACCGGTGTTCGATGATCGAGCCGCTCTTGATGGATTTGAGCTTCGTCTGCACCATCCCGCGCCAGTTCCCCGGGGTGATGTGTTGGAAGGAAAACACGCGATAGAGCTCGCCGTTGAGCTTGATGGTCATACCACGTTTGATTTGCGTTGCAGCGATCATGGGAGTAGGCCTCGAGTTGAATCCAGACGCGAAATCTTACTCGACCGTCCCCGCACGATCAAGCAGAGGGTGCGACATTCGGGGCGCCGACGGCGGTTTACGTGGGCTCTTGTTCGCGCCGCGCCGCGGGAGCCGACCGGCCCTTGCGGCGCGACCGCAGAGCCTCGATGACGGCCGGCAGGATGGACAGGAAGACCACGACGATGATGATCAGGTGGATGTGCCGGTCGATATCGGGTACCGCCGAACCCAGCGAATAGCCGATCAGCACCATGCTCCACACCCAGAGCAAGCCTCCCACGACGTTGTAGGAAACGAAGCGGCGGTAGTTCATGCTTGCCGCGCCCGCGACGGCCGGGGCAAACGTCCGGACGATGGGGATGAACCGCGCCAGCACGATGGTTTTCCCCCCGTATTTCTCGTAGAACTGCTGCGCGCGGACAAGGTGCTGTTTCCGGAAGAAGAACGAGTCCTCGCGGCGGTACAAAGCCTGCCCGGCCTTCCGCCCGATGATATACCCCACCTGGTCGCCCGCCACGGCGCACAGGGCGACGATCCCAAGCAGTGCAGACAGGCTCAAATGGCCGGCGGCGGCGAAAATCCCCGCCGTGACCAGCAGGGAATCACCGGGCAGGAAAAAACCGACGAACAACCCGGTTTCGGTGAACACTATGACGCAGACCAGCAGCGTCCCGCCCCATTGGATCAGACCCTGCACATCAGTCAGGTAGTGGAACGCCTCTCGCAAGAATTCGATCATTCGGTTACCGTCGATGCCGTGCCCGCGCTCATCCGGCGCTGACGGCGGCGAGGAGTTCGGCCTCGGATAAGGATGTGAGCGGCGCAGTAGGGCCGCACCCGCATGCGGCACCTGACGATTTCGGCCGCCAGCCGCTCGGTCTCCCGCACCACATGGTTTCCGGCGCCCGGCAACCCGATATCGGCGGAGTGGACTCCCAGGGACTCGATCCGGTGGAGGATGCGAAGCATCTCTTCGGTGCCGGGCGGCCGCACCGAGGGGGACTGCAGCCCGTCGCGCAGCGTCTCGTCGGCGAACAGCGCCTCGCGCCGGTCGGGTGCTGCCGACCCGGCGTTCCAGTCGTAGATCAGGCTTTCCGCGGAAGCGACCATCGGGACCCACCACCCGGGCAGGGATGCCCTGCCAATCTCTGAATCATACCTGCCGGGCGGCGGCGGATGAAACCCCAATCATCCTCAGAGCTCCAGGATCTCGGACTCCTTCTTCTTCAGCAGGGAGTCGACCTTGGCGATGAACTCGTTGGTGAGGTCCTGGATTTTCTTGAGCCCCTCCTTCTCGTCGTCTTCGGAAATCCGCTTATCCTTCAGGTACGCCTTGAGCTGGTCGTTGGCGTCGTGCCGCACCTGGCGCACCGCGACCTTGTGCTGTTCGGCGATGTGGGAGACGGACTTGGCCAGCTGCTTGCGCCTCTCCTGGGTCAGGGGAGGGATCGGCAGGCGGACGATCTTGCCGTCGTTGGTGGGGGTGAGACCGAGATCAGAGGCTAGGATGGCCTTTTCGATGTTCGGGATGGTGGAAGGATCCCAGGGTTGGATCACGATCATGCTCGGCTCCGGCGTCGAAAGCGTCGCCATCTGGTGCAAGGGCGTCGGGGTGCCGTAATAGTTGGCCTGAATGTGGTCCAGTATGCTGACGGACGCTCGACCTGTCCGGATGCTCGAGAGGTTCTGCTGCATGTCCGAGATGCACTTTTCCATGCGTTTCTTGGCACTGTCGAGTGTTTGTCGAATCATAGATTCCGTCTCCTTGGAGCGATAACGGGGGCCGAGAGGCTAAGCGCGTATGACGGAGCCCATCGTGGAACCCAGGACGACATCCCTGATATTTCCTTGCCGGAGCAGGTTGAAAACGATTATGGGGAGGTTGTTCTCCATGCACAGGGTGATGGCGGTCGTGTCCATCACGCGCAGTCCCTTTTCGAGCACCTGCAGGTAGGTAAGGTCCTTGAGCAGCTTGGCGGATGGGAACAGGGCGGGGTCGGCGTCGTAAATGCCGTCGACTTTGGTCGCCTTCAGGATGACCTCGGCGCCGATCTCGATGGCGCGCAACGCCGCGGCGGTGTCGGTGGAGAAGTAGGGGTTGCCCGTCCCGGCGGCGAAGATGACCACACGCCCTTTTTCCAGGTGGCGGATCGCCCGCCGGCGGATGAAGGGTTCGGCCACCTCCTTCATCTCGATGGCGGACTGGACCCGGGTGAAGACGCCCCGCTTCTCGAGCGCGTTCTGAAGGGCGAGGGCGTTGATGACCGTGGCGAGCATGCCCATGTAGTCGCCGCTCACCCGATCCATGCCCGCCGCACTCACCGAGATGCCGCGGACGATGTTGCCTCCTCCCACGGTGGCCGCGATCTCGACCCCGATGCCGTGGATTTCCTGGATCTCCTGGGCAATCCGGTCGGCCATGCGCGGGTCGACACCGAATCCCTGCTGACCCATGAGCGCTTCACCGCTGAGCTTCAGCAGCACCCGCTTGAAGCGCGGCGTAACGACAGCCGTCGGCTCCATTACCCCTCCCGCACAATGAGACCCGGAGCTGAGGACCGGGGAGTGTTAATCACCCAGTTTGTAGCGCGTGAACCGGCGCACCTGGATGTTTTCGCCGATTTTCTGGACATGGGCGGCGATGTGGTCCTTGACGCTGACGTTGGGATCGCGCACGAACGGCTGCTCCAGCAGGCAGGTCTCGGAATAGAACTTCGACATCCGCCCCTCGACGATCTTGTCCAGGACGTTGTCGGGCTTGCCGGTGGCACGGGCCTGCTCCTGATAGATCTCGCGTTCCTTGGCCAGCACGTCCTCTGTCACGTCCTCCTTGCGGATAAAGCGGGGATCGCTCGCGGCGATGTGCATCGCGATGTCCTTGACCAGCGTCTGGAAGTCGGCGTTGCGGGCCACGAAATCCGACTCGCAGTTGACCTCGACCATGACGCCGATCTTGCCGTTGTGCACGTAGGAGCCGATCAACCCCTCCTTGGTCTCCCGCCCGGCCTTCTTGGCCAGCGACGCCAGCCCCTTCTTGCGGAGGATGGTGACGGCGAGCTCGAGGTCTCCCTTGGACTCCTCCAGCGCGCCCTTGCATTCCATGAAACCGACCCCGGTGATTTCCCGGAGTTTCTTCACTTGATCTGCTGATATGCTCATCTCGGCTGAACTCCTGAGGTTGTATCCCGGCTGACGGCAGGGACGCGAAGCGCTCAACGGCGCACACGGGCGACTCCGATGTGGCCGTGTCGCGGCCCGCGTCAAAACTAAGAGAACGATTTGTTGAAAAGGAGCCGCCGAACGGTCGGCTAGCGACCCGGAGTCTCGGATTCCTCGGCCGGTTCCGGCGCGCTCTCCACAACCTCGGCTGCGAGCCGGGGTGCTTCTTCCTTGGCCGGGGCGAGTTCCGCGCCGGCTTCCCCGTCGGCCCTGCGGGGCTTGGCCTTGCGCTGCAGCGTTTTGCGGACGGTGGTCCTGGGCCTAGCCTCGCCTTCGGCCGGCGGCGCAGCGGGTTCGCCCTCTTTCCCCTCTGCGGCGCGACGGGCGGCATCGGCGGCGGCGGCCCTGGCGGCAGCCTCCCGCGCCGCTGCGGCCTGCTGGGCCTGCAGCTGGCGCTGTTTCTCGGCCTGCTCCGCGAGTTCGCGCTGCTGGGCTTCGATACACCGACCGGCCGTCCAGGTAAGCCTGGGCGATCGTCCCGGTGATCAGGCGAATCGCGCGCAGCGCGTCGTCGTTGCCCGGGATGATGTAGTCGATTTCGTCCGGGTCGCAGTTGGTGTCGGCCACGCCGATGATCGGTATGCCAGCTTCCGGGCCTCCTGGATCGCGATCGCCTCTTTCCTGGTGTCGATCACGAAGAGCGCGTCGGGCAGATTGGCCATGTCCTTGATGCCCGACAGGTTCTTCTCGAGCTTCTTGCGCTCACGCTCGTAGCGCGCGACCTCTTTCTTGGAGAACAGGTCGTACTGGCCGTTGGTCCGCATCGCCTCCAGTTCGCGGAATCGCTTGAGGCTCTTCTGGATCGTCACGAAGTTGGTGAGCAGGCCGCCGAGCCAGCGCTGGTTGACGAAGTACATCGCGCAACGGGCTGCCTCTTCCTGGATGACGTCCTGCGCCTGCCGCTTCGTGCCCAGGAACAGCAGGGTCTTCCCTTGGGCCCCCAGGTCCTGCACGAACTGGACGGCGTTCTTGAACAGCCTCAGACTCTTCTGAAGATCGATGATATAGATGCCGTTGCGCTCCCCGAAAATGTACTCCTTCATCTTCGGGTTCCAGCGCTTGGTCTGGTGGCCGAAGTGAACTCCCGCCTCCAGCAACTGCTTCATCGTAATGGAAACCAAACAGACCTCCCTCAGGTTATCGCTTCGAGAACTGGAATCTCTTGCGAGCTCCCTTTTGACCGTATTTCTTTCGTTCCTTGATGCGGGAATCGCGCGTCAGCAGTCCCGCTCGCTTTAACCTGGACCGCAACTCCGCGTTGAACTGCAGGAGCGCCCTGGCGATCCCCAGCCGGATGGCGCCCGCCTGCCCCGACGGACCGCCGCCATCGACGATGGCACGCATGTCGAATTTCCCCACGTTGTCGGTAATAGTAAGAGGATACCGAATGATGGTGCGCTGGGTTTCGTTGCAGAAGTACTCGCTCAGGTCACGCTTGTTGATCGTCATCTGACCCGATCCCGGGACCAGATAGACGCGGGCGGTCGAGCTCTTCCTCTTGCCGGTTCCATAAAACAGATCTGTCGCCAACCTTGAACTCCTTTTACGAGAGGCTCTCGCCGTGAAGGCTCCGCGCAGCCCCTACTGGGCCAGGGCCTCGGGCTGCTGCGCCTGGTGCGGGTGTTCCGGCCCGCGGTAGATCTTCAGTTTCTTCCTCATCGCCCGGCCCAGCTTGGATTTGGGCAGCATCCCGACAACGGCCTCGCGTACGAGCTTTTCGGGATTCCTGGCCATCAGGTCGCCCGCGGCAATGGAACGCAGCCCGCCGGGATAGCCGGTGTGGTGGTGATAAAACTTGTCGTTGAGTTTATTTCCCGTAAGCCGCACCTTCGCGGCATTGACTATTATGACGTAGTCCCCGGTGTCCAGAAACGGAGTGTAGATCGGTTTGTCCTTGCCCGTCAGCAGCCGCGCCACGCGCGCCGCCAGCCGCCCCAGGACCTTCCCTTCGGCGTCCACGACGTGCCACTGCTTCTTGATTTCGCCCTCACCGGGTATATAGCTCTTCATCATGCCCCCACTGGATAGCCGCAATGCAGAACAAACCTTTAGGCTAGCCAAGTACGGTCATCCTGTCAAGCACTTAAACGCTCACGACACCGGGATTTCGCACAGTCGCGGTCACCGGCCCGGGCGCATCGAGGAATTGTACTCCTGAACGGCGCCGCATTCCCGGGTTTCCGTGACCGGCATCCTCAATAGCAGCGAAAAAATCGTGAACGTTTGGCCCACCTCCGTACGATAAGGAACCCAGGGACGGCTCAGCACCTGTCGGGACCCTGGTCGAGTTACCGATTGTTTCTCTTGAGATTGCCGTTCCGGGGCAGACCCGGTTCTAAACAATCATCCCCTCGGAACTCTCGCCCGGTCGGCGATGGTTCAAAGCTTCGATCCCACATGGCCATTAACTTTCTAAATCGAAACAGACAGGTCGTCGGTCTTGACCTCGGGTCAAGCACCATCAAAACGGTCGAACTCCGTCCGCTGCGCAAAGGGGGGTACGAACTCCTGAGTCTGGGGATGGAGGCACTCTCGCCGGACTGCATCGTCGACGGTGTGATCATCTCGAAGTTGCCGGTCTCGGACGCGATCAACCGGATTTTCACCCTCCAGTCGGTGAAAAACCGGCGGGTCGCCACCTCCATCTCGGGACACTCCGTGATCGTCAAGAAGATCTCCCTCCCCGTACAGAGCGACGAGGACCTCGCCGAGTCGATACGCTGGGAAGCCGAGCAGTACATTCCCTTCGACATCTCCGACGTCAATCTCGACTACCAGGTCTTGGGCGAAAGCTCCACGACGGGCAACCTGGACGTGCTGCTGGTCGCCGTGAAAAAGGAAAAGATCACCGACCACACCAGCGTCATCACGATGGCGGGCAAGAACCCGGTCGTCGTCGACGTCGACGCCTTCGCCCTGCAGAACGCTTACGAGGCCAACTACGCGCCCACCACCCGCACCTCGGTGGCGCTCCTGGACATCGGCGCGAGCGTGATGACCATAAACATCGTCGCGGGCACGGACTTTCTGTTCACCCGAGACGTCGGGGTCGGCGGCCGCCAGTACACCGATTTCATCCAGAAGGAATTCAATCTGAGCTTCGCGCAGGCGCAGTCGCTGAAACACGGGGAGTCGGTCGAGGGTATCGATCCCTCCGAGGCGCGCCACATCATCGATTCCGTCACCGAAATCCTCTGCCTCGAGATCCAGAAGACTTTCGACTTCTTCAAGTCCACCACCACCATCGACCACATCGACCGCATGCTGGTCAGCGGCGGAGGGGCGCATACGCCTGGTCTCATCGAGACGCTGGACCGGAAATTCGAGATCCCGACGGAAAAATTCGACTCGTTCAAAAACATTTCCTACGACCCCCGGCGCTTTCCGGACGAGATGATCAGCAGGCCGCTCCCCGGATCTGGCCATCGCCGTAGGCCTCGCGCTCAGGAGCGGGGAGGAATAGGGCAGCCATGATCAAAGTCAACCTTCTCCGCGATCAGACCGACCGCGTCCGCAAGATCACGGTGAAGCCGACCATCTCGGGCATCGGCCTGCTCCTGGCCGTGGTGGCCGTCCTGGCCACCGCGGCCATGGGCGCCTGGTGGTACACCGTGTCGCCGCCAGATCACCACCCTCACCGCCGAGCGCGACCGGCTCCGCATCGAAAATGACGCGGCTGCAGGCCCTCCGGAAGGAGATCAACGAGTACGAGAAGGCCAAGCGGCTGCGCGAGAGCCGCATCGAGGTCATCGAGACCCTCAAGGAATTCCAGACGGGCCCCGTGCGCCTGCTCAACCACGTGCATTCACAGCATCCCGCGCGACTCCAACGTCTGGCTGACCTTGCTCGACCAGACGCGGCGAGCGTGTCCAGATCACCGGCTACGCCCACCACAGCCAGTCGATCCCGGACTTCATGAGCAGCCTCGCAACCTCGGGCTACTTCAAATCGGTCGACCTCGAGAACATCGAAGAGGAAAAGGAAGCGGCCAAGTTCTCCCTGGTCTGCGTTTCGACCGAACGAAAAACCCCTACGGAGTAACGCATGTCGCTGAAAGGCCTCAAACTCGAAAACCTGCCCCGCTCCGCGCAACTGCTGATCTTCGCGGGACTCCTGATCTCGCTCATGGCGGTCTTCTACTTCATCTATCTGAGCGACTGGATCAAGGAGCGGGACGCCCTGCATGCGGAGGTTCAGCAGTTGCAGTCGGCTGTCGCCCAGAGTGCCGCCGTCGAGTCCCAGCTCGAGCGCTTCAAGAAGGAAGTGGCGCAGCTGGAGAACCGTCTGGAACTGTTGCGCGCCATCCTCCCGGCCCAGAAGGAAACCCCGACCGTGCTCCGCAGCGTGCAGGAGATGGCATCGTCCAGCAACCTGAAAATCAGCAAATTCACTCCGCAACCGGTCGTGCCCCGCGCGTTTTATTCCGACTGGCCCATCCAGATGCAGGTCGAGGGCTCCTACGATGCGCTCGGCCGGTTCTTTGAAAAAGTCAGCGAGGCGACCCGGATCATCAATGTCGGGAACATCAGCATAAAAGGGATCGATGGTTCCACGGACTTCAACCGTACCTTGACCGCCACCTGCACCGCCACGACCTTCGTGTTCCGGGAAGAACAGGTCGTCGGGGGCAACAGCAGCGGGAATTAAAGTCGAAAGCCATGACCAAGAACCTCTATCGATGGGCTCTGCTCGCCGCATCGGCCGTCACCTTGGCGCTGCCGGCGCCGGCGTGGTCAGAGAACGCTCCTCAGAAACAGGTCCCGGGGCTCAAGCCGCCCCGTGGAGGCCCAGCTCGAGGCCGGAGTCCATTACGACTCCACCAATCGCCGGGACCCCTTTCTGAATCCCCTGCGGCTCAAGAAGGCGGCCGAGGATCTCAACGAAGAAGTGGGCCGCGGGGCACCCCCGCCGGGCATCTCCGGCATGTACATCGCCGAGGTGGTGCTGCTGGGGATTTCCTCGCGCGAGGACGGCCGCACGGCGGTTTTCCGCGGACCCGACAAACGGGCGTACTTCCTCCAATCGGGGGACAGGTTGTTCGACGGTTATCTCAAAGACATCGGGCCTGATTCCGTTCTGCTGATCCGCGAGACCAAGCTGAGATCCGGGAAGGTACTCACCCAGGACGTTCAAAAGAGGCTCAGGACACCATAGGGTTGCCGTATGAAAATGCGATGTGTCGATTTCCAGTGAATTGCTGGCCAACAAGCGCTCCGTGTTCTGGCGGCGGTCATCGTGATCTGCTGCCTGGCATCCGGCACGGCGGCTCTCGCCGAGGAGGCTGCCGGGCAGAAACTCCCCGGCAGGCCACCTCCGCCGCGCAGAGCAACGTGCCGCGTCCGACAGACGGCAGCGGCGCCCCTTCCCGTCAATCCTTCACCGGCGGGGCATCGTGAGCTCGCTCACCAATGTCACGACCGCGCAGGAAGAGGGCAGCCTGGTCGTCTCCGTGCCAACCACCGACGGCGCGGCCAAGACGCAGGAGTTCATCCTGAGCGACCCGCCACGGCTCGTCGTCGACCTGATCAATGTCGACAACAAGGCGCCGTTCTTCAATCTGCCGATCAACAGCGCCGGGGTCAAGCAGCTCCGAGTCCGACAGTTCCAGAGCACCGAGCCCAGGATCTCCCGGCTCGTCTTCGACCTGGACGCAGGCGCACGGCAGGCACGTCACGCAGTCGGAAGGCACGACGGTCCGAATCGTCTTCCACCCCAAGGCCAATCCGCCGCCGGGAGCCCCGCCGTCCTAAAGACGGCCGCCGGTGGTCGAGGCGGCCGAGAGCGCTGCCAAGAAGCCGGTCGCCGCCGAAGCGGTTCCTCCGCGACAGAACACCGCAGTCGCCCAGCTGGAGGCACGGCCCCGGCACGCGCGTCCGAGCAGACAGCCGTCGCAGCAAAACCCGCCGAAAAGAGAACCACGGTCCCGATCATCCGGGACCTGGCCGTGTCGGAGATCCCCCGCAGCGCGCTGTGCGTCCATCTGCCGGGACCGAAACCGCCAGCCAGCACCGGCCCCGGTCGCGGCCAAAGAAGCCCCGGCCCAACCGCCCCCGGTTCCGCTCCCGCTGCGCCGTCGCCCCTCCTCCTCCGCCTCTACGGGTGGGAGCTGCCGATGCGAGATTCTCAGGTCACCCGCTCACGCTCGACCTCATCGACATCTCCCTCGTCGACTTCTTCCGTCTGATGTCGGAAGAGGGAGGGATCAACGTCGTCATGGATCCGGAGATCAAGGGCAACCTGTCCATCAAGGTCGTTAAGGTCCCCTGGGACCAGATCTTCGAAGCCGCCATGATGAACAACGGCCTCGACAAGCAGATCGACGGCAACCTCGTCCGGATCGCACGCAAGAGCACGCTCCAGGAAGAGGCAAAGCAGCGGGAGTCGACTCAAGAAGGCCAACCTCCTCGCCGCGGACCTGGAGACCAGGATCAAGCGCCTGAACTATGCGAAGGCGGCCGCGTTCATCCCGCCGCTCACGCGAGCAGAAGACCGTCCGCGGTACGGTGGTCGTCGACGAGCGGACCAATTCCCTGATCATCAGCGACATTCCGCAGTTCGGTCGAGCGCATGGTCCAACTGGTCGAAAGCCTCGACATCCCGCAGCCGCAGGTCGAGATCGAAGCGCGCATCGTTTCCGCCACCCGCGACTTTGCCCGCGACATCGGCGTGCAGTTCGGCTTCGTCCAGGGCAACCTCGAACGGGTCAGCGTCGGCGGTCCGAACACGTTCGGGACCATCGGCGGCACCCGCCCGTCGGCAACCCCGACCAACACCTATGCCGCCGGCAATTCCTCGACCGGCCGAGGCGCCTCGGAGAGCACCTCCAGCCAGAACGGGGGCGGTCAGCACGGGAACCTCGACCAATAACGCCGGGAACTACAACGTCAACCTGCCGGCGCAGAAAGCATTCGGCGGACTGGGCATCTCGGTGGGCAACATCTTCGATACCTTCCTGCTCGACGCGGCGATCACGGCCGGGGAAACGAAGGGACTCGCCAAGCTGATCTCCCAGCCCAAGGTGACCGCGCAGAACAACAGCGCCGCGACGATCACCCAGGGATTGCGCTTCCCCGTCCAGATCATCGCCAACAACACGATCACGGTGCAGTTCCAGAACGCGGCCCTCACGCTGATCGTTACGCCCCAGATCACCTACGAGGGCAACGTGGTCCTGGACCTGAAGGTCGAGAACAACACTCCCGACTTCGCCAGAGCAGGTCAACGGCATCCCGTCGATTCGCACCTCCGAGTCGTCGACACGGGTGCTGGTGAGCGACGGCGGCACGACCGTCATCGGCGGCATCCTGATCGACAACGAAACCACCCAGGAGGACCGGGTCCCGGGCCTGGCGTCACTGCCGATTATCGGCAACGTGTTCAGACGCTCGGCGGTGTCGCACAGCACGCAGGAAGTCCTGTTCTTCATCACACCGAGGATCATCAAGTAACGGGGTTCATGTTTCAGTCGATTCTGGCCAATCTGACCGCCCGTATCCGGGGAGCACGCTGGGCTATGCTCGTGGCCACCGACGGGGTGCTCCTCGAGAGTTCCCCCGCCGCGCTGCCCGACGGAGACGTTGTCGCCGCCGAGTACGGGCTTCTCTTCAGGTGCGATGCACCGCACCGTCGCCAACAGTGGCGACGAACTGGCCGCCGCAACGCTCGCGACCCGTGGCAGCAGGATACTCTTCCAGGACCTCACCCCCGACTACTTCCTCCTGATTTTCCTGGAACCGGACGGCCATGCCGGCAAGGCCGCCTTCGAGATCGCACGTGCCCGCAGCACCCTCGAACGCGAACTGGTCTTTTAGCCAGTTCGCGTTCGGAATGCGGGGCCTCGCCCTGCACCCTGTCCCTCTCTCTCAACGATAGACATCATCATTCAACCGTCGCCCGGCAACGGGAGATCGAGTGGGCGAACCAGACCCCGGCCCTGAGGGGCCCCGGGCAAGCGGCGCCTGGGCGCCTCCGAAACTGAAATCTTTCGCGGCGCAGGGTGGAGATATGTGCAAAGTTCAGACTAAGCCGCCGCACCCCATATCCCGGTGCGCTTTACATCAAACGTCAATGGTGCTATGATCCCCGCCGTTTTCACGGGTGCCGCAATTCGAGTGTGGACAGTACAACCGAAACGAGAGCCAAAATCGACCGGCGTGGTGGACATTTTCCGACGAGATTCCCGTTCTGGAACCGGTATCGTGGTCCAGACGCCCAAAACTCGCTCATGAACATAAAAGAAGTCAAGGACCTGATTCAGGAAATACTCCAGAGCGACATCAGCGAGTTTGAACTGGAGCACACGGGCACGAAATTGAAATTGCGCCGTGGTTTCGGGCAGGCACAGGCGGTCGAAACGTCCTCGGTGCCCTCCGCTGTAGGCACCCCCATAGCCGCCGCGCCGCAGACGGTCCGGAAGGAAGAAGCCGTTCCAGGCACGACCGCACCCGAAGTTAAGGACGAGGACTCTGAGGCCGGCCTGCACATCATCACGTCACCGATTGTCGGCACCTTTCTACCACGCTTCGTCACCGACGGCTCAGCCGTATCGTCAAAGATGGGCCAGATGGTCCAGGAAGGAGACAATCCTTTGCATCGTCGAAGCGATGAAGCTGATGAACGAGATCCCTTCCGACGTCGCGGGCGAGGTCGTGCGGATCTACGTCGAAAACACCAGTCCGGTGGAATTCGGCCAGAAGCTGTTCGCGATCCGGCCCCGGAAATAGGACCAGATCGACGATGTTTCGAAAAATCCTGATCGCCAACCGGGGTGAAATCGCGCTCCGGATCATCTGCGCCTGCAAAGAGCTCGGGATCCCGACGGTCGCCGTCTACTCCCAGGCCGACCAGAACTCGCTGCACGTGCGGTTTGCCGACGAGGCGGTCTGCATCGGGCCTCCGCCCAGCTCGGAGAGCTACCTGAACATCCCGGCCGTGATCAGCGCCGCCGAAATCACCAACGCCGACGCAATCCATCCGGGGTACGGTTTTCTGGCCGAGAGCGCCTATTTCGCCGAGGTGTGCGAGGCGTGCGGCCTGACGTTCATCGGCCCGTCGCCCGAGGTGATCCGGCTGATGGGAGACAAGGAGACAGGCCAGGACGGCAATGCAGGAGGCCGGGCTGCCGATCGTGCCCGGGACGGGCCGGGTCCAGGGCCCGGCGGCCTCGATTCTTGCCGGCCGTCGAAGCAGATCGGGTATCCCGCTGATCATCAAGGCCGCCAACGGCGGCGGCGGCAAGGGCATGCGCATCGTCAACTCGGCTTCCGAACTGCCGGGAGCCCTGGAGATCGCACAGAGCGAGTCGCTGTCGGCGTTCGGCTCGCCGGATGTGTACCTGGAGAAATACCTACCGACGGCGCGCCACATCGAGTTCCAGATCCTGGCCGACCACTTCGGCAATGTCGTGCACCTCGGGGAGACGGAGTGCTCGATCCAGCGCCGGTATCAGAAGCTGATCGAGGAATCGCCGTCACCCTACATCAAGCCGGAGACTCGCGCCGAGGTCGGCGCCCTGGTTGTAAACGCCGCACAGAATCGTGAATTACGCGAATGCCGGCACAATGGAGTTCATCTTCGACGACCAGGGCAAATACTATTTCATGGAGATGAACACGCGAATCCAGGTCGAGCACCCGGTTACCGAAATGGTGACTTGCATCGACATCGTCAAGGAACAGATAAGGATAGCCGCGCGGCAGAAACTCGGGTTCGCGCAGGAGGATATCGTTTTTCGCGGCTCGGCGCTCGAGTGCCGGATCAACGCCGAGTGCCCCGACACGTTTCTCCCGTCCCCGGGCAAGCTCACCACCTTTTACCCGCCGAGCGGTTTCGGGGTCCGCGTCGACACGGCGGCCTACACCGAGGGTGAAGTCTCGCCGTACTACGATTCGCTCATCGCCAAGGTGATCAGCTACGCCGGCACGCGCAAGGAAGCGATCAGCCGCATGCAACGGGCCCTGGGAATGATGGTCGTCGAGGGGATCAAGAGCACGATCCCGCTGCACCAGCGCATCCTCGCGAGCCCGGGATTCCAGGAAGGGCGTTTCAACACGCGGTACCTGGATCAGCTCCGTTCGCGCCGATAGCCTGCGGCTGCCAGGACGGGGGAATCATGGCGTTTTCGCCGCCGAGGGTCTATCCGATCACCGACAAGCGCTCGCGCACGCCGATACTCACCTGTCAATCCTAAAGCAGCTTGTGCGCGGCGGCGCCACCCTCGTGCAGATCCGCGACAAGGAAACCCCGACCGGCGACCTCCTTCGAGACCTGAGACGTTGTGTCGAATTCGCCACCGAGCACGGCGTGCTTCTGCTGGTGAACGACCGCTGCGACCTCGTGCTCTGCACCGGCGCCGACGGGGTACACCTCGGCCAGGAAGACCTGCCCCCCGCGGCAGCCCGCAGGCTGCTCGGAGACGCGCGCGTAGTGGGCTACTCGACTCATTCGCTCGCGCAGGCGCGTGCCGCCGCCTCGTTGCCCGTCCAATACATCGGATTTGGCCCGATCTACGAAAGCGCGACAAAACCGGGCACCAATCCCGTTACGGGGCTGCGGCTGCTGCGCCGTGTCTGCGCGGCCTCGGACAAGCCGGTGGTCGCCATCGGCGGCATCGGGCTGCAACAGGTGCGGGAAGTGCTCGATTGCGGCGCATGCAGCGTCGCCGTCATCTCGGCGTTGATGGGGGCCGCGAGCATCTCCCGGCAGATGGAGAAGTTTATTCGCGCCACGGGGACAGGATAGACTTCGAGTACTCCGGGAAGGCTTCCACGATCAGGTCGGGGCCGGCTGCGAACGTGCGGCGGATCCTGAAGCGCGGCGCCTCGGGAATCGAGGCGTACCCTTCGCCACTCACCGCCGGAACCGCCGCGCCGCCGAGCACCAGCGGGGCCAGGATGAAGTAGAACTTGTCGACGAGGCCGTGAGAGAGGAACGCCCAGTGGGTCCGACCGCCGCCTTCGACCAACACGCCGAGGAGGTCGCGCCGGGCCAGTTCCCGCAGTACAAAACCGATCTCCGGTCGGCGCGGCTCCCCGCCCGGCCACGGGATCAGCTCAGCGCCCCGCCTTTCGAGTTCGGACCGACGCCTGCGCGGTGCACCCGTACTGCAGAATACGTGCACCGCACCCGGGTTGTCGAAGAGTCGGGCACCCGGAGGCGTCTTCAGATCGGTGTCGAGGATAGCGCGGGCCAGCGGCCGCCGTTTTCTCTGCATGCCACGATAGGTCAACTCGGGATTGTCCGCCAGAATCGTGCCGATTCCTACCAGCACGGCGTCCAACCGCAAACGCAGGCCCTGGGTGAAATCGCCGGCCTCCGGAGAGGTCAGGCGGTGCTCCTCACCGCGCGGGGCGGCGATGCGCCCGTCCAGCGACATCCCCACCTTGCTCACTACGAGCGGGCGTCCCGACGTGACTCGGCAGGCGAACGGCTCGATCAGTTCCGCGGCCTGCCGCTCCATGAGTCCCAGGTGGACCTCAACACCGTTGTTCCGCAAAAACTCGAGCCCGCGCCCCCCCACCTTCGGGTTGGGATCGATCAGGGCAACGACCGCCCGGCGGATGCCCCGCCGGACGAGCAGTTCGGCGCATGGCGGCGTCCGGCCTTGATGCGCGCATGGCTCGAGCGTGAGGTACGCGGTAGCCCCGCGGGAGCGCTCCCCAGCCTCTTGGATGGCGACGACCTCGGCATGGTCCAGTCTGCCGTAGTCGTGCCAGCCCCTGCCGACTATCTTCCCTCCCGCCACAATAACGCACCCGACACTCGGGTTGGGGCTCGCGCAACCGATCCCCTGCAGCGCCAGCCGCAGCGCGGCCTTCATGAATCGCCTGTCGGTATCAGCCATGACAGTCGGGCTCCGAACAGTGATAAGATGCGGAGCCTATCACAGGCTGCCGCGCTTTCCGCAAGCGTTTTGCGCCACGCGCAGGGTCTGCGGCCTCTTGCCGTCGGCGTTCGTGTGTCCCGGGAATCTTCTGCTGAAAAAAGCCGAGAACGGGGGGTAGTATTACCGAGGTCCTGCTTACGGAAAGGAATTGACGTGGTCCAGATACTGGCGCTGCTTCTGGCGGCCGGACAGGCCGCGACCGCACCCCCCGCGCGAGTGAGCCCGACTATCGGGATGGTGGGCAAGCCCGGAACGGGCGCCGCTATCCTCGTCGGCTACTTCGTCCAGGGCAAACCGTGCCTGCCCATGAAGAAGTTCACCCTCGACGCCGGCTATGTCGTAAACATCAGCCCCAGCGGGCGCCACGTCGGGATCATCGTCGAGAAGAAGATTTCGATGCTGCTCGACGGCAAGACCGCAGTCGTCGACAACCACCAGGTTACTCTGCCAACGCCGCCCGTCTCTCGTGATAACGACTACTATCTGCCGCTGGAATTCTTCGAGAAGGCCTTTCCGGCACAATTCAGCTATAACCCGAGGTCCTCGGTCGTTCTGGCGCGGCTCCCGAGGAATAGGGTCTTGAAAGTCCCCATCCGGCCGCTGCCGTCGAAGCCGTAACGCGCCGGCACTCCAGCATCATCTACGGTTCGGGAGTTGGTTCCGTGGCGGGCGCCGCGTAATGGAGGCGCACCCTGTGAACGCGTTTGCGGTCCGCGTCCAGGATGCGGATCCGCATTTCGTCTATGTCGAACTCCTCCCCCGGTGCCGGCACGCGCCCGAGGTACGACACGATCAGGCCGGCGACGGTCGAGCAATCCAGGCCGTCGAACTTCTTCCCCAGCAGTTCTCCCAGGCGGTCAAGTTCGGTGCTGCCCCGCAACACGTACGTTCCCGTCGCTTCCTCCACGATTTCGCTCACCTTGACCTGGTCCTCGTCCCGGATGTCGCCGACGATCTCCTCCAGCAGGTCCTCCATCGTGACCAGCCCGGAAACGCCGCCGAACTCGTCGATCACGATGGCGATGTGGTCCCCGCGCTCCTGCATCTCCTTCAGGAGGGTCGACACGAGTTTCGTCTCGGGGACAAAATAGGCGGGGTGGACCAGCCCGGTAATGGGCTCGTTCTCTTTCCCGGGTTCGTAGTGCGCCAGCAGTTGTCGGATATAGCCGATTCCGATGATGTGATCCATGTCGCCGCGGAAGATCGGTATGCGGGAATGCCGGTTCTGAACCATGACGTCGCGGAGTTGCGCGATGCTGGCGCTCTCCTCGCAGGCAACGATTTTGGTGCGGGGAGTCATGACTTCGCGCGCCAGCGTGTCGCCGAACTCGACGACAGACTGAATCAGCTTGCTGTCTTCCCTCTCGATGATACCCTCGTCTTCCCCGATCTCCAGGTAGGCCTGGATCTCTTGTCCGGTCGTCTCGGCGCTTGGGGGCTCTTCGGCCTTGGCCGCGTCGTCGTGCAGGCGCCGGGTGAAATTGAGCAGGCTCGACAGCGGCAGCGCAAAAGAGCGGAGCAGACTATAGGAGGGCCTGAACATGCGCAGCAGCAGGGGGATCTTGGCTTCAGGCGTGTTCTGAACCAGGAGCCGCGGCAAGAATTGCCTGAACAGCAGCGAAATCAGAAGTATGACACCGAACGAGTAGGCGACGCCCATGGCTTGCCACTGTTGCAGGCACAGATGGGTGGTCAGGATCGCCGTCACGATCAGGCAGGCCTGGGTTCCGAAGTGGAGCGGCACCAGGATCTGGAGCTCGTCGTCAAGCACGAGGTCGAGGAGCGGCGGCGAAGGTTCGTCCTCGCGCTCGAGAATCATCCGGAGGGCAACGGGACTCGCCTGGGTGATCGCCGCTTCCACGAGTGAGAGGAAGAACAGAAATCCCAGACAGACGGCGATTACGGCCAGTTCCAGATAGATGTAGCTCATGCGGCCCGCCTGGGTGTGATGAGTGGTCCGGGAGCCGAGGCGGGTTTGCGACGCAGAACCGCGCCCTGCAGCCGCATCATGGTGCCGTCGTCGGATTCATGGTCATACCCGAGCAGGTGTAGCATCCCGTGAACCAGCAACTTCCGGATTTCGCGATCCAGGGTAGTCCTCCAGCGGCGCGCGTGCACCTCCGCGACCCCGGGGGCGATCACAAGTTCCCCCAATAGCGGCGCTCCTTCGACAGACGCTTTCCCGTACCCGAAACTGAGCACGTCGGTAGCGCGATCGCGGCCGCGGAAGCGGCGGTTGATAGCCCGCATGCTCGAGGGCCCAACGAACGCGACCCAGAGGGATCGCCCGGGCCTGTCGAGGGTGTCGAGTATCGCACTGCAGAAGGCCGCCACCGCTCGTGAGTCGATTCTAAATCGCTTTTGCCGGTCTTGGACCTGAATTCTGCAGCGCTTTTTCGGCCTCGATACCGCTCTCGCTGAAGTCATATCCCGGATAATCGATGCGGCGGTGGTATATGCCGGACAGGATCTTGAAGAAGCTTTCCTTGACCAGGCGGATGTCGCGGAGCGTGATGTCGCATTCGTCGAACTGGTCGTCGGCCACGATGGCGTCGACCAACCGGTTGATCATACCCTGAACCTGAGCCGGCGTAGGGTTGGAAAGGGTGCGCGAGGCAGCCTCCACGGAGTCCGCCATCATGATAATCGCGGCCTCCTTGCTCTGGGGTTTGGGGCCTGGGTAGCGGAAGTCTCCCTCGATGATTTCCTGGTTCTTCAGGTCGAGGGAGTCTTTCGCCTTCTGATAGAAGTAGGTCATGACCCTCGTGCCGTGGTGTTGGGGGATCATGTCGCGGATTTTCTGCGCCAACCCGATTTCCCTGGCCAGTTCCAGGCCGTCCTTCACGTGGCTCGCGATGATGAGGCAGCTCATGGAGGGTGACAGGGTTTCGTGCTTGTTGATGCCGAAGACCTGGTTCTCCACGAAATATTCGGGTTTGAGCATCTTGCCGATGTCGTGGTAATAGGCGCCGACGCGGGCGAGCAGCGGGTTTGCCCCGATTGCCTCCGCCGCGGCCTCGCCGAGTGTTCCGACCATGAGGCTGTGGTGGTAGGTGCCGGGCGCCTCGACCGAGAGCCGGCGCAAGACCGGGGCGTTCATGTTCGACAGCTCGAGCAAACGCACGTCCGTCGTCACCTTGAAGAGCGACTCGAGGACCGGCAGGAGCATGGAGGCCAGGGTCGAGGTAAGTATGCCGCTGACGAGCGCGACGCCGAGCTTCCCCGGCGCCTCGGACAGCTGGAACGGACCGAGACGCAGGAGATCGATCGCGATCAGTGCACCCCAGTTCATCACTCCGATCGTGAGTCCTGCCTTGAGTATGGCCGCCCGGTCTTTGTATTGGCGGATGCTGTAGATGCCCACGAAGCTGCCGACCAGCGTGTAGCCGGCGAGATGAATGTCGCCGTAGAAGAGGCCGATCAGCACCGAAATGATGACGGAGCTCATCACGCCGAGATTGGTATCGACCAGGAGCGTGACGAGCACTGTCCCGAACGCGAACGGGATCGCGTAATAGAGGTTGAACGGGTCGCGGAAGAGATCGAGCGAGATGCGATCGCTGAGGATATCGGCCAGCGCGGTCAGGATGCGGGTCACCCCGAGCAGACCGACGATGATCAGGAGTATGAGGACCGTGTGGCCGCGGATCTTGCGGTGGCGCGTCTGGTAGAAGACGAAATAGCGCCAGATCGAGTAGGTGAATACCAGTGCGAAAAAGAGGAAACCGAGCGATTGCCGGGCGAGGGACCTGGGCCGCTGCAGGTTGCGCAGGGCCTCGAGCTGGGTCACCGTGCTCTCGCTCACCTCCTCGCCGGCACGGACGATAACCTTACCCTGGCGGATCTGCGTTTCCACCGGCGTCACCTGCGCGGCGGCGGATTCGCGCCGCGCATTCGTGTCTCGCTCGCGGTAGGTGAGTGTCGGGACGAGCACCCCTTCCATGTATTGGATGAGCGCCGCCCTGTCCTGCGCCTGCAGTGCGGAGAACTCGAGGTGGAACTGGCGCAGGAAATCCCGGGCACCCGCCAGATCCCGTACCATGTAGGCTTCCGTCACGGGTCGGCCGAGCGGGGTGATATTGTCGCGCAGGGTTATGCCGGTGCGCTGGTCCTTGGCAAACTGGCCGCGGTCCGTCACGATGCCGGCGCGCATGACCGTATCCAAAACCTTCAGGACCTGTCCTTCCAGCTCCGGGTTAAACCGCTGACGTAGAAGAACGGGCAGAATGCTCGCGGGGAATGAGCCGCCGGCCTCCCGTTCCAGCTCCTGCAGCACCTGCTCCTGTTCAATCCTGCGCAACTGCCCTTTCGGCGGGACGTTCTTGCGCGCGAGCACATTCCGGGCGGAGGCGAACGCCCGGGCGATTTCCGCCTCGCGGCGGGCGATCCTATCCGAGTCGAGCTCGTAGATCGCCGGGATCGCTGCGCGTGCAATCTGTCGTCGCTGCTCGGTTGCAGGCCGGTCGACGTAGGTGACGTCCTGCAGCGCCCGCACGTCCTGGTTCGCAATGGCGCCGACCTTCAGATCGGGGATGGACTGGTAGCGGAAACCGACGAGCAGGCTGGAGATAACCAAGGCCGCAGCAAAACCGACCAGGAGATCCAGCCAGGTGAGTCCCGCCCGGACGTTGTCGAAGAGTTTTGCGGCTTTGCTGGGGGGCCGTTCTCGCTTCGCGAGTTTGGCGACTTTAGGCATTCTTGCATCTGCCCCGTAGAGTAATTAAGTATAGCACACCTATACACTTGCCAGAGGGCCGGCCCGGCTCAGGCCGACGGGGAGAAACGTTTCGTGAGATGGGGAGGTCGGGGCCCGCCTCTGCGGCCGCGGGCCCGGGGGCGCCGTCACGACGATTTCAGCTTTTTCACTTCTTCGGTGAGCGCGGGAACGATGGCGAATAGGTCGCCGACGATGCCGTAGTCCGCCAGCTTGAAGATCGGGGCCTCGGGATCCTTGTTGATGGCAACGATGTACTTCGAAGAGGACATCCCCGCCAGGTGCTGGATCGCCCCGCTGATCCCACAAGCGATGTAGAGTGTCGGAGAGACGGTCTTCCCCGTCTGCCCGACCTGGTGCTGGTGGTCGATCCAGCCCGCATCCACCGCCGCGCGCGACGCTCCCATGGCACCGCCGAGCGCATCGGCCAGCGCCTGGATCAACGGGAAATTCTCCGGCCCCTTCAGCCCGCGCCCGCCCGACACGACAACGCCCGCTTCCGTCAGCTCCACCTTTTCGCCCGCGGAGCCCTGTAATCCGACGACTTTCGCCCTGATCCCGTCGGGCGTTATGTCGGGCGTGAAGTCCTCGTTTTCAGCGGAGCGAGCCATCCCAGGGGTATTCAGGGCGAAGACGTTGGGGCGGAGTGTCGCGACTGCCGGGGACAGCGTGAAGCGCACGCGGCTGAGAGCCTTCCCCGCATAGACGGGCCGGACACACTCGAGCTCGCTGCCGACCAGCCTTGCTTCCGTGCAGTCCTGCGCCAAACCGACCCGCAACCGGGCGGCGACCCTGGGCAGGAGGTCGCGTCCGAGCGCAGTCGCCGAGCCGAGGATGACGCGAGGCTTCTTCCGGCTGGACAACTGCGCGAGCGCCGCAGTGAATCCTTCGGTGGAATAGACATCGAGCAATTCGTGCCGGGCGCGCACCACGAGGTCGGCTCCCTGCTGCGCGAGTTCCGGGGGAAACTCGCCCGGCCCGACGCATACCGCGGTGACGACTTCGCCGAGTCCGTCCGCCAGCCTGCGCGCGGTCGCCAGAGCTTCGAGAGAGGACTTCTTGATGGCCCCTTGCCTCTCCTCGATGAACACCAATACTCCCTGCGCCATCACCCCTCCTTGCCCGCGGTGGCTCCCGGCAAAACGCCGGGCTGGAACCTGCATCCAAGACCACCCTGCAGCCTGAAAACCCGAATGGGTAAACCTCGCGTTATTCCTTGCCCGAAAGCCATGACCGATGCGTGTCTATATGATCTTCGCTTCTTCGTGCAACAACCTGACAAGTTCCGGCACGACCGTGGCCGCGTCCCCCGTGAGGATCTTGCCCGGCGGCCTAGGTGGCGGCAGCGTCGTCTCCTGGACTGCGAGCCGCGGCTGCAGGTCATCGGCCGACAGGCCGAGCGCCTCCAGCTTGCGCACCTCGATCTGCTTCTTCTTGGCCGCCATGATCCCCTTGAGCGCGGCATAGCGCGGCGTGTTGAGCCCCTTCTGCGCGGTGACGACGGCGGGCAGGCGTCCTTCGACGATCTCTCGTGCCCCCTCGATCTCGCGCTCCGCGCGGAACTTCCCCTCCTGCACGTCGAGCTTCACGACAACCGAAGCCTGGGGCAGATCCAGAAGCTCGGCGACCACGGTCGGAACCTGGCCGTTGTCCACCCCGATGGCGTGCTTGCCGAAAAGGATGAGGTCCGGTTTCAGGTCCCGGCACACTTTCGCGAGGGCGGAGCCAACCGCGAACGAGTCGGCAGTTTCCAGGCCATTGTCCTGGATGAGGATCGCGGAATCCGCTCCGACGGCCAGGCAGTTGCGCAAACCGGCGGTGGCTTTCTCGCTGCCGGCCGAGAGCACGATCACTTCCCCGCCGACCTTTTCCCTGATCTTGAGCGCTTCTTCGACGGCGAATTCATCGTAGGGGTTCACCACGAAAGTGGCGTCCGTGACATCGACGGTCTTGCCGTCCCCCGCGATTTTCGCCTTGATGGCGGTGTCTGGAACATATTTGACGCACGCGACAATTCTCATAGGGTGCCTCACCTGACTGGCAATTCGGACGCGCTCTCAGCCTTCGAACCGTCTCAACAGAAGGCATGCGTTGGTGCCGCCGAAACCGAAGCTGTTGGACAGAGCGTAACGGACGCGGGCCGGGCGGCAGACATTAGGGACGTAATCCAGGTCGCAGTCGGGGTCGGGCGCTTCCTGATTTATCGTCGGGTGCAGGACCTGGTCGCGGATACTCAGGGCCACGACGGCGGCTTCGACCGCGCCTGCGGCGCCCAGGAGGTGACCTATCATCGACTTGGTGGAGCTGATGGCGAGTTTGCGGGCGTGTTTCCCGAAAACCGCCCGGATGGCCGCGGTCTCGGTACGGTCGTTCGGGGGCGTGGACGTGCCGTGCGCATTGATATAGTCGACCTCGTCCGGAGCGATACCTGCGTCCCGAAGGGTTAACCGCATGGCCCGGATGGCACCATCTCCGTCGGGAGGAGGCGCAGTGATATGGTGGGCATCCCCGGACATCCCGTAGCCGACGATCTCGGCATAGATATGGACTCCCCTCGCGCGTGCGCGTTCGAGTTCTTCGAGGATCACGATCCCGGCACCCTCGCCGAGGACAAAACCATCACGCTCGCGGTCGAATGGGCGGCTCGCGCGCTGCGGCTCGTCGTTTCGGGTGGAGAGGGCCTTGAGTGCGGAAAAACCACCCACCGCCATCGGTGTAATGGCGGCCTCGGTGCCTCCGGAGATCATGACGTCGGCGTCGCCGCGCTCGATGATCCTAAACGAGTCGCCGATCGCGTGGCTGCCGGCGGAACAGGCGGTGCATGGGGCAGAATTCGGGCCGCGGGCGCCGAACCGGATCGAGACCTGCCCTGCGGCCAGGTTCACGATGCTCGATGGGATGAAAAACGGCGACACCCGCTTCGGACCCTGCCGCAGAAGCGTCTCGTGTTCGTTTTCGATGGTGCCGAATCCGCCGATGCCTGAGCCTATGATTACACCGGTTCGCTCTCCTTCATACCCGTTCATGCCCCCCAGGCCCGCGTCCTTCATCGCCCATTCGGCGGCGGCGATCGCGAAGTGGATGAACGTGTCCATCTTCTTGACGTCCTTGCGCTCGATATAGGCCGACGGATCGAAGTGTTTCACCTCGGCCGCGATCTGCGTGGGGAAGCGGCTCGCGTCAAAGTGGGTGATCGGCCCGACCCCGGAAGTCCCGTGCTGCAGGGATTGCCAGGTTTCTTCCGAACCGATTCCCAGGGCGGTGACAAGGCCAACGCCCGTGACGACGACACGCCGTTTCACGCGACGACCTCTTCTTTCAATTAATGGACGTGGGTTTCGATGTATTCGATCGCGTTCTTGACGGTCTTGATCTTTTCGGCATCTTCGTCCGGGATCTCAATACCGAAAGCCTCTTCGAACGCCATGACGAGCTCGATCGTGTCCAGCGAATCGGCGCCCAGATCATCGACGAAGGATGCGGCCGGCGTGACCTCGCCCTCGTTGACACCCAGCTGATCGACGATGATCGACTTTACTTTCTCTTCAACAGAGGCCATTACCTTATCTCCTTATGTTTACACGCAGTCCAGACCGCAGAATCGTCGAAGAAAGGCTGACATTGTAGCATCCGTTCAGGCAGAAGCAAGCGCTTCGATGCCCCGAATCCCGTCGACGTTGAGCGCCCGCGCGTCGGGCGCGATTTTCCGGATCATCCCGGTGAGGACCTTGCCCGGCCCCACCTCGACAAAGCGTATCCACCCCGCAGGCGACCAGGTGCTGGATGGTCTCGACCCAGCGAACCGGGGAGCACACCTGCCGCACGAGGCAGTCGCGCGCCGAATGCCCGCTGGTCACCTCGGCAGCATCCACGTTGCAGATCACCGACACGACCGGATCGCGGAATTCGAGTTCCTGGAGGTCCGCCGCGAGCCGGTCGCGGGCCGGGGCCATCAGTTCACAGTGGAATGGGGCGCTCACGGCCAGCGGCAGCACCCTCCTGGCGCCGAGCGCCCTGGCGTTGTCGGAGGCTTTTTGGACCGCCGCCGCCTCCCCGGCGATGACCGTCTGGTCGGGCGCGTTGAAGTTCGCCGACGAGACTACGCCCGCCCCGCGCGCGTCCCGGCACGCAGCCGCCACGACACCGGGATCTATGCCCAGGATCGCGGCCATCGCCCCTTTGCCCGGCGGGAACGGCATCCTGCATGTACTGCCCCCGGTTGCGTACCACCCGCACGGCCTGGGAGAGCGAAAGCACGCCCGCGCAGACGAGCGCCGTGTACTCCCCCAGGCTGTGGCCCGCGACGTAGCTCGGGTGCATGCCGCGCATCTCCAGGACCCGCAATATGGCCACGCTGGCGGCGAGGATCGCGGGCTGGGTGTTGGGGGTGAGCCTCAGATCTTCGTCGGGCCCCTCGAAACAGAGGGTGCTGAGGGGGAACCCGAGCGTGAGGTCCGCCTCGACAAAGGCGTCGCGGGCGCAAGAGAACGCGTCGTGGATCTCTTTACCCATGCCGGCGTACTGAGAGCCCTGTCCCGGGAAGACGAAAGCTGTTTTCCCCATTGTGCCTTAGATCGGCGCACTGCCTTTGGTGTAGCCGCCCAACTGGCTCAACTCGGCCTCGAGCTTCGCGTTCAACTGGTTCTCGGCGTATTCCTTGGCGACCCGGATGGCGTTCTTGATGGCGTTTCCGCTCGAACGCCCGTGGCAGATGATCGACACCGCCCGCAACCCGATCAGGGGGGCCCCACCGTACTCGGAATAATCCAGGCGCTTCTTGAGGCGCTTGAACGATTGCTGGCTCAGAAGCGCCCCGAGCTTGGCCTGCAGGTTGCTGGACAACTCGTCTCTCAAGAGCTTGAGCACCGCCTCGATGAGCCCCTCGCTCGTCTTCAGGGCGACGTTGCCGGTGAAGCCGTCGCACACGATGACGTCGGCGCGGCCGTTATATATGTCGCGCCCTTCGACGTTGCCGATGAAGTTCAGGCGGATCTCTTTCAGGATCTTGTGGACTTCCTTGATGAGATCCGTCCCCTTGGATTCTTCCTCACCGACGGACATCAGGCCCACGCGGGGCGAGTCCACGCCGACGATCTTCTTGCTGAACAGGTGCCCCATGACGGCAAATTGGACGAGGTGATGAGGCTTGCAGGCTACGTTGGCGCCGACGTCAAGCAGGACGGCGTGGCCGCTCAGGGTCGGCAGGATGGCTGCCAGCGCCGGCCGATCTACTCCCGGGACAACCCCCATGACCATCTTCGATATGGCCATCACGGCGCCGGTGTTGCCGGCGCTGACCAACCCGGCCGCGCTCCCGTCGCGCACCAGTTCGGCTGCGACCCGCAGGGACGAGTCTTTCTTCTTGCGCAACGCCACCGTGGGCTGTTCGTCCATGGCGATCACCTGGGTGGCATTGCGGATCTCGATCGGCAGATCCGCCCCCCCCTTTTCCTTTAGGAGCGGGACGAGGGCAGACTCCTTGCCGACGAGGATGACGTGAACTTTGAACGCCTGGGCTGCAGCTATGGCCCCCTCCACCTCGCTGAGTGGAGAGTTGTCGCTTCCCATTCCGTCTACGGCAATCTTGATCATGGGCTCAGGCACGACCCGTCATGGAATAAGCCGGCGGTCAGATTTCTTCCTCGCCTACCATGACCTGGCGGCCCCGGTAGTAGCCGCATTTCGGACAGGCCTGGTGCGGGGGCTTGGGTTCCAGGCACTGGGGGCAGACCCCCGGTGTCACAGGCTGCAGAAAATCGTGCGCGCGCCGCTTGCCGCGACGCGACTTCGAGTGTCTCCGTTTAGGATTAGGCATGAACGCTCGTTCTCCCGTTGAAAACGTTCCGCGCGCGGGCCGCTGCCGCAGTCCCGCCCGTTCCAACCAGTTATTTGTCGGTCTTCTTGAGAAACTCCCTCAGCACCGCGGGGCGCGCGTCGCCCTCGTCATGCTTGCAGGGACAGGGCCCCTGGTTCAGATCCGCGCCGCAACTATAGCAGAGCCCTTTGCAGTCCTCGGAGCAGACAAACCGCATCGGCAGCGAGAGCACGATCTGCTCGACGACCATGGTGTCAACGTCGAACCTGATGCCGTCGTAGAACCCGACCTCCAGGTCGGCATCCCTTAACTCGATCTCCTCTCCCGTGCGGTCCGGTTTTGGCTGCGGGAGATAAACCAAGTCGAAGCTGGCCGTCACGTGGCGGGTCGACTGCTTCAAACAACGGGAACAGCCAACACGGAGTCCCGTTTCCACGGTGCCGCCGATGCGCAGGTCCCGTTCCCTGTGACTCAGGAGGAAATCGGTGGTGACTGGCTCCTCTATGACGGCACCCGGGTACTCAAACGGAAGCTCCCCGGCCGCATACGTGTGGTGTACGCGCAGAGGTTCCGGTTTGAGGGCTTCAATTTCTATGAACACTGCCAAATGCTCCAGTTTCGAGCGCTGGTGAAAATTACACTGCACCATTTCCTTTGTCAAGGAACAATGTCCCGGTTTTACAATCACTTACAGCCGCAGAGATATTGGCCGTTTCGATTGCTCCGGAAGTTTCCTTGCGGGTGGGCAGCGCCTATGGGCGGACGGTCCCCGTCTTGGCGCCGGGATTGGCCTCGAGGCGCGTCAGCTCCTGTGCCACCATCGACTGGAGCATGCTTCGGCCGGCATCGTCCCGCGCCTCGCGCAGGAGCTTGAGGGCCTCGTCGCGCTTCCCCTGGCCGACCAGGGCGCGGGACAGCTCCAGCTTCAGGTCTTCGCGCGGCAGCTCGCACTGCGGGTCCTTGACCATGCCTTCGAGCAATGCCTGCGCGCCCTTGTAATTGCCCGATTCCACGTACGTCCGGGCGAGGACCTTCCTGGCGAGGTAGGCGACGGTGCGGTCCTTGGAGTTGTTGCTGACCGACTCGAGGGACCGGATCGCCTCGTCCTTCTTGTTCAGCCGCAACTGACTCATTCCAAGGTAATACCGGGCTATGACGGCCAGCTTCGACGAGCCGTACTTGGAGACTATGGACGACAACTCCTTGGAGGCGGCTTCGTATTTGGCAGCTTCGGTCCGGAAGATCGGATCGGGGGTCTTGCCGTAGGGGTCGTCCAGGGCGGTCGGGTCGATCCGGCCGTTATAGAATTCGATGGCGCGGCCAAGTTGCTGCTGGGCCTGCAGGTCGCGGGTTTCCAGGTAATTGAGCCCGAAGTAGATGCCAAGCGCGATCACAACCACTCCGGCCAGCGCGATCGCGATAAGCTTGCCGTTGCTGCGGAATGCTTCCAAGAATCGGATTATGCCTTCGTGTATCGGGTCTTCGGCAAGAATCTCCTTGCGGGTCAGCTTGGTAGTGCTCACGATAGAGTCCCTCTCAGCTCGTTGGAGCTGTAAAAGATACCACACGTCGAGCGACGGCATCAAGCATTCGGAAACACGTCGCGCGCCGGTTCTCACCACACTCAGGGTTCGCGCAAGAATAAGTCCACATTTTGGCGCGAGCGCCGGGCGGGAAGAGGAAGGCGCGCGACGCAGGGGATGTGGTGACATCGTCAAGGAGCGGCAACGCCGCAGATGCCCGCCCGCCGCCACGGCCCGGAGGGCTGACGGCTCCGTCGATAGCAGTCTCCTATCTTTGGTTGCCCCATGATCTGTTGGCTCGGAAGTCGTCAGCAAAATGTGGAATTATTCTTGCGCGAGCCCTTAGACCCCCGCGGACTGGCCGGTTCCTTCGTAGATGAAGAGGTATTCCTGGACGCCGTGCCTGAGCAGGAACGAACTGGAGACCTTGAACCCCGACATCAGCCGGTTGATGTCGCGCGGCTGATATCGGGGGCAAGGCGTCGTCTCGGCGGTGCGGGAGCCGTAGACCATGGACTCATTATCGACGATCTTGTAGATATTGGGCTCGGAGGGAATCTGCTGGAGCACGGAAACGAGCGCAAACACATATGTTCCCACCCGGCAGAAACGCTCCAGGTGCTTGACGAGTTCCTCGAGGTGCTTCTGCGGGAGATAGTTAAACAGATCCCAGGCCAGGATCACGTCGAAGCGCGTACCGGGGTCGTATGGGAGGAGCTCGGGAAACGGGGACGGGGCGTTCTCTTCGGCGGGCGCACTCAATATAGGGCGCAGGCTGTTGTACAGGGCTTCGACATAGATCTTGCCGCCGAACCGGGACCAGAACTCGATGTTGGTCCCGGACGCCGGGCCGAGGTCAAGGATCGAAAACCCCACGCGTCCCTCGAGCTGCTGCAGCAGTGCGCTCAGCCCGAGGGACTTGTGGGTGACAGGTTCAGGCGTGGCCGGGACCACGGGCGTCCTTGACAACGGTGTTTTGGACATAAGCACTCGAGGCGTTACGGCTTTCCGGGCACCTTTACGGCCCCGGCCCCCGCCGGTTCACTGCTGGTGCGTACCTCGCCGGGGCGGTTGCTTCTCTCGGGCTCGGGGGTGCGCCCGGCCTCTTTCGGGGTCATGTCGATGCTGCCCTTGAAGTTGGACCCGTCTTCGAGGCTCACCCTGGGCGCGATGATGTTCCCGCGTACGGTGCTGGTCTGTCTGAGGAGCAGTTGTTCCTCACCGTAGAGGTTGCCCTGGACTTCCCCCTCTATGGTGATGGTCCGGCCGTAGATGTCCGCCTTTACTTTGCCGTTCTTTCCTACGGTCACGTTGTGCTGCCGCAGCTCGATCTTCCCCTCGACCCGGCCTTCGATCAGCAGGTCCTCCTGCCCGCTCAAATCTCCCTTGATGTATATGGTGGCTCCAATCATGGCTCGCTCCTTATGCTGTGGCGCGCTCGGGCGCGGTTGAGTGACGGGCTGGGGTTGAGGTGGCGGCTGGTGTTGAGGCTGATACGGCGGCTGCGGGTCGTCGGGTTCTGATTTCTTCCACATCGCGGACACTCCTTGGATGGATTATTGGAACGAGTGTATCTAATCCGGCCGCAAAGTCAAAGTCAAGTGACCCCAGCCACAGAAACCTCTTATTTGACGGCGACCGGGCGGCTTCGGCACCGATAGATGGGAATTTCCCACGAACGCGCGGTTCCGCCGCGGTACAATCGGCGCGGTGATCAGCGCGATTCGGCTGCGCCGCTGAAGTCCCGACGGGGGGCTCTCCGGTGTTTTGGCGAAATAAATCCCAGCCGGGAGAGACTTCAGTGGAGGGGCACCGCAAATAACGTGTTGCAGGAAATAAAGGACGCTCTACAAAAATATTGGGGATTTGACGAATTCCTGCCTCTGCAGGAGCAGGCGATGGAATGCGTGTGCGCGCGCCGAGACTCGATCGTCGTCCTGCCGACCGGCGGCGGAAAGTCGCTCTGCTTTCAGGCGCCCGCCCTCGTGCTGCCCGCCCTGACGCTGGTCGTTTCTCCCCTGCTCTCTCTCATGAAAGACCAGGTCGACGGCCTGCTGGAGTGCGGCATCGTAGCCGCCCGCCTCGACAGCACGATGACCCTCGCGGAAAGGAAGGACACGTTCGAACGGTTGAGGGAACGCCGCTTGAGGCTGCTCTACGTGTCGCCGGAGCGTCTCGTCACAAACGGATTCCTGCAGACGGTCAAGGCTGCGGGGGTGTCATCGGTGGCCGTCGACGAAGCCCACTGCGTGAGCATGTGGGGCCACGATTTCCGACCGGAGTACCGTCAACTGAAAGTGCTCAGGGAGGCGCTCCCGGGCGTGCCGATAGGCGCCTACACGGCCACGGCCACCGAGCAGGTGCGCCGCGACATCCGGGAACAGCTGAACCTGGACGATCCGGCCGTGCTGGTGGGGAGGTTCGACCGCCCCAACCTGATCTATCGCGTGCGCCGGCGCACCAACATCCAGAAACAGGTGTCGGCCATCCTGGAGAGCCACGTCGGAGCGTCGGGCATCGTGTACTGCATCCGGCGGGCCGACGTCGACGGCATGTGCCGGCATCTGGCCGCGCGCGGCTTCAAGGTCGCCCCCTACCACGCGGGGATGACGGACGCCGACCGGAAGCGCAGCCAGGAGGCCTTCATCCGCGAGGAGGTCGACACGATCGTGGCGACGATCGCCTTTGGGATGGGTATCGACAAGTCCAACGTCCGGTATGTGGTGCACGCCGGCATGCCCAAGTCCCTCGAACACTATCAGCAGGAGAGCGGGCGAGCGGGGCGCGACGGTCTCGAGGCGGGGTGCTTTCTATTCTACTCCGGTGCGGACTACGTCACCTGGAAGGGGATCGTCGAGGAAACCGAACAACAGGTGTCCGAGGTCGCACTGGCCAAGCTCGGCCAGATGTATCGCTACTGCGCCGGGGTATCGTGCCGCCACCGCGCGCTCGTGAGCTATTTCGGACAAGAACTCGATCACAGCAACTGCCGCGCCTGCGACGTGTGCCTGGGGGAAATCGAAACCGTCGGGGACGCCACTGTCGTCGCGCAGAAGATCCTCTCCAGCATTCTCCGCCAGGGAGAACGGTTTGGAGCCGATTACACGGCGGCCGTCGTCACCGGGTCCAAGGAAGATCGCGTTGTCTCCAACGGGCACGACCGGCTGAGCACCTACGGCATTCTCGCGGAACACAGCCGTTCCACGGTGCGAGACTGGATCGAGCAGCTGGTAGAACAGGGGGGCGCCGCGCGCGTCGGGGAATACGCCATCCTCAAGATAACCGACAAAGGGCGGAGCATGCTGAAAGGGCAGTTGCAGCCGCTCCTTCTCGAACCCGCCAGGAAGAAAGAGCCGGCCAAGCCGCGCGCGGTCGGCGATTCGTGGGAAGGAGTCGACGAGGGGCTCTTCGACGAACTGCGGAAGCTCAGGCGAAGCCTGGCCGCGAAACGTGCTCTGCCAGCCTATCTGATCTTTGGCGACGCCGCGCTGCGCGACATGGCCCGGCGGCGGCCGTCGACGCCCGCCGCCTTTCTCCAGGTGAGCGGCGTCGGGGATGCGAAGCTCGCGCAGTACGGGGACGCTATGCTCGAGGCCATCCGGCACTACTGCCGCGCCCATGATCTCGAGACCGACCCGCCGGTTTCCAGGAACTGAGCCGCCTCCCCCCGGCGCCCTCGTGCGCCGGGCCAGGTGCAGGCCGGTTTTATCTGGCATACTTCGCCCGCCGATGGTATCTCAAAGGGGATACCACAACCTCCGGCAACGAAGGCTTTATGAAGATCAAACTGAGCAGTGTGATCGTGGAAGACCAGGGAAAGGCCCTCAGGTTTTATACCGAGGTTCTGGGGTTCATCAAGAAAACCGACCTCCCCGCGGGGATTTCAGGTGGTTGACGGTCGCCTCCCCCGAAGCCCCGGACAGTGTCGAGCTGCTTCTCGAACCCAACGATAATCCCGCCGCCCGGACCTTCCAGAAGGCACTATTCGAGCAGCGGATCCCTTTGAACGCCTTTGCCGTGGACGACATTCACGCGGAATATGAGAGGCTGAAGGGACGGGGCGTCGCGTTTTCCACCGAGCCGACCAGGATGGGTGAAGTCACCGTCGCGGTCTTCAACGACACGTGCGGCAATCTCATCCAGCTGTATCAGGCGTGATCGTTGGGCACGGCGACGGTGTCCCGTCCGCGGCGCCGCGCAGCCGCATCTAACAATGCGAACCGTGCAACGCCCGCTTCCGCGAGGCCGAACAGCACTTATTTCGAAAAAGGAGTTGCCAAATGCCCCTGTTCGAGTATCGTTGCGCCGAGTGTGGCGCCGAATTTGAGAAGCTCGTACGCAATCCCGGTGCCGGCGCGGAAATCACCTGTCCCGTCTGCAGCAGCCGCAAGCTGGATCAAATGCTCTCCACTTTCGCGTCGCGCACGGGGAATGCGGGCTTCGGTTCACGGTCGGCGGGGTGCAAGCCCGCCGGGGGCTGAGGCTGGAAGTGACCAGGGCGGCGGTCAGCCGCCCACCTTCTGTTATTCACTGTTATTCAGCACGCTATAGCAGAGCTCGAGGGCATAATGATGGAGATGATAATCGACTTTCCCGGTGGAGCCCGGGTCGACGCGCACCTTCGCGGGTTGACCGTATCCACCGACCAGCCTTCCTCCGCCGGAGGACAGGATTCTGCCCCCACCCCGTACGAAACATTCCTGGCGGCACTGGGAACCTGCGCGGGGATCTATGTGCTCGGTTTCTGCCGGCAGCGCGGTCTGGCGACCGACGGTATCCGGCTGGTGCAGCGGGTAGACATCGATCCGGCGACGGCGCTGGCAGGTACGGTAAACCTTGAAATTCAACTGCCGCCGGACTTCCCGCAGCAATACAAGCCGGCGGTGATCCGGGCAGCTGCGCAGTGCAAGGTCAAGAAACAATTCGAACACCCGCCGAAAGTGGAAGTCACGACGTCCGTCATTGAGCCGGCTTCCGCCTGAGCGGGAGGGAGGAGTGCGGCAACGCGAGCGCCGGGCGGGCAGATGCAAGGCGCCGCGACGCAGGCGATGTGGGGACGTCGTCGAGGAGCGGCAACGCCGCAGATGCCCGCCGCCGCCGCGCCCCTCCGGCCTGCGGCCCGCAGGTCCGCCGACTGCGTTGCTCGATCCTCACCTACCCCCCCGGGTATGCTCGTCGCCCGCGCCTTGTCAGCGGGCCTGGGGGCCTGCAGCAAAGTGGACCTGTCGTTCTGTGACAGACCCTTGGTGGCCAGTTTCATGAATACGGCGACATGTTTTTTTGCGCGCGTTGACGCAGACCAAGGACAACGTCGATTACCGCCGCGTTCATCCGTGTCCCGAAAAACACATCACCTCGATTATGAAATCGAGCACATAGCAGCGGAGGCGGCATCGAGCCAATCGAGCCGCCGCACTCCAGATTTCGTGTCCCAGCGCGTGCAGGCGCGTCCTCTGAGGGCCTTCGCGACTCGACAAGAGCCCTGTTCCCCGACTACGCCAAGTCCCGCCGCAGGTTCACGCGAAACCGTGGAGCGACGATCCGCAGGCCCGGCCGCCGCCAGGGGGCGGCCGTCGCAGGATGCTGCTCTGGAACCCGCTCCTCCCCATGAGCAGTTCCTTCAGTGGTTTCGTCCTTCCCGGCGGTCGAGGGTTCTCGCGCCGCGGTGAACGGCCTCGGAAAACGGTGTGGGCGCGCGGGCGCCGGGATGCCGGCCAGTTGGCGCGTCAAGTCGTGGTAGCTGCGCGCAAGGGTGGAGCCGTTTCTCCGGACAAGGGGCTTACCGGACATCAAGGCCCGGGCGCAGTCCTTGTCGCGGTCGGGTATCTTGAAGTAGACGGGCTGCCCCAGTACTTTTTCGACCTGTCCGGCGGTAATCTCGTCCGCGGCGCGAATGCGATTAATCACCAGCTTCAGCTTGCCCGCAGCCCCGAATGTCGCCAGGTAACGCATCAGATATCCGGTGCGGGAGATCGAGGAAAGCTCGGGATTCGCAATCACGAGCACCGCCTCGGCGGCCTTGATCAGCACCTGCATGTGTTCCTTCGGCAGAAGCTGCGGGATGTCGACAAGGGTGTAGGTGTAGGTCTGGGTGGCCACCTTGAGCAGCCTGGCCATGGCCGCCACATCCACAATTTCTTTTGTGCCCAAGTCCTTCGGAGCCGGGAGCACGGACAGCCCCTCGGCCCTGGCCATACAGGTGTCCAGGAGCACGGAGTCCAGGCGGGACCCTGCCGCAAGAGCCTCGGCCGTCTTGAACGGCGGCGTCAGGCTCAGATACAACGCGGCATCTCCGAAACGATTGCCGAGTTCGATGAGCGCGACCCGGTTTCCCGGAACCGCCGCCAGTACACTGGCGATGTTGATGGCGATTGAAGTGGCTCCGCTCCCCTCCTTGGCCGCAGTGAGGCAGTAGATCTTCCCCTCGGTCCTGATTTCCTGCTTTCGCTGTTTTTCCGCGACGTGCCGGTCGATGGCCTGCACCAGGCGACGCTGCTGGACCGGCATGGGAAGGAACTCGCGCGCACCGGCGCGGACGGCCTCCATGATGAGGTTCGGGTCGGTCTTCTCGGAGAGGGCGAGCAGCCGGGTTTCCGGCAGAGCGGCCTGCAGCGCCTCGAGTGAAAGTATCCCGGCATGGGCGTCGTCTATGCCGACCAGGATCACCTCCGGCCGGGCATCGACGAAAAGGCGCGCGGCTTCATCTCGAGGTTCTGCACAGTGCTGCGCGGACTCGACTTCCACCGACACCAGGCCTGTTTCCTCCGCCAGCCGGCGCAAGTACTTGCGGCTTTCGAGAGAAGGGATCAGCAGTCCGATGGGGACTTTCGTCGAGGGCATAGTGAACTGCTCCGGCCTGGACACCGTGAGGAACTCTCCCGGTTCCAGGCTTCGAGTATATCTCCCACGAAGCTTTCGCGGCTCTGGCAGGCTTTATCGGCAGACAGGGCGAGCGTCTTCTGATTTTTGTGCGGTCGGATCGGCAATTTTTTCACTCGCGCGGCCCTGCCTAACCCGGATCATCCAAGCATGCCCGTGCTTTGCGTCGTTATCGCTCAAATACGCCTAAACTATCGCGCCGGAGCGCCGATGAGGAATGGGAATAGCTCTATAAAGTCCAGTTGGAGCGCCATGCATTCTTACCGGTGCACCCCCTCTGCGCACGTGACCAGTGAGGGAGTTACCATGTCATTTCCACCCCGCCGTAACACCCGTCAACTCGCCGGCGCGGTTCCCCGGCCCGGATCGGCACGGCAGGAAGAAGGCATCGCCGTCCTGATCGCGCTTGTGGCGTTGTCGATATTCTCCATCCTCGCCATGTACATGAGCCTGAACGCGACCGTGGAAGTGCGGATCAGCGACAACTACGAATCCCGGCTGCAGGCCAACATGGCCGCACGCGCGGGGTTGAACCACGCGCGTGAGGTGCTCAGGGGATTGGCCTGGAGCGACCAGTTGAAGGGACCGGACGGAGCCTATGCCAACACCAGCGCCTACCTGACCCAGGCACGGACGTTCGGCTTTCGCAACCCCGTGGACTGGGGAGTGGCACGCGCGCTGAACATCGTCGACCCGTCCAGCAGCTTCAGCGGGGTGAGCGATGACGGCCTGGTGAATACCGGCCTCTACAACACCACTCCCGGAACGGTGCTCATTGCCGCCATCGGCAGGCCCTTCACCCCGCCGAACCCGTACGGTTCGGGTACGATCACTACCGCGCGCTACTTCACCAAGGTGACCGACAACAACGGGGAGGCGACGGAGCTTGCCGCCGACGGCGCCAACAACCCGTTCTTCGACGGGGATAACGTCATCATCCTGCGATCTATGGGGATCGCGCGCACCATCTCGGAGGCCGGGGGGGTCGTCCGGCGCAACTCGGTCGCGGTAGTCGAAACGCGATTCCGACGAGGACAGACATTTAACCTGAGTTGCCCGTTGATCATAGAAGGGGACAACGTCAACGCCACATTCAACGGCATGCCGTGGGGTATCGCCGGCGGAGCCGGTGCAGCCGGGCTGGGCACCATCGACACCAACACCGGCAACGGAGTCCATCCCGATCAGATAATTCGGGCCGCCGTGGGTAGCAGCGGCTCCATCACCGGGGGGGGGCTCCCCAACCCATCCATCCAGGACGTCACCGCGGCGACCGCAAGCGATTCCGAGAAAGCCAAGTTGATGGACCCTGTTTACCTGTGGAACTTTGTCCATAACCAGATTCCGAGAATAGCCGACTACAAATATACAGGCAATCAAAGCTGGAACGGCGGGAGCGCCCCTTACCTGGGGGCTTTTAACCATACGCTTCCGCTGAATGCACCCGGACAGGATCCCAAGGTCACCTTCGTGGACGGCAACCTCTCGATGAGCGGAAACATGACCGGAGGGGGGCTGCTCGTCGTGACCGGCGATCTGAACACAAACGGTCGCCTCACGTGGGATGGTCTCATCATCGTGATCGGCAATGGCTACATGGACGCGGGCGGTTTGAATCAGGGTGTGTACGGCGGTGTCTTCGTGGCCAACGTACACCAGGTCGGTGGGGTCCCCCAGTTCGGCACACCGAGCTTCCGCATGTCGGGCAACAGCCACATCTACTACGACTCAGCTGCCCTCGCGATGTCGGTTGGACTACTTCCGCCCGTCCAGCTCGGCTTCCGGGAAATCACGAGCGAGATCGACCCATAGAGGAAAATCGGGTTCGTCGCATGCTCAAAGTGAGTCCGAGCTGAAGAGGCGGTCCAACGGTTGATTGTGGAGTACGGCGGTTCGACGCCGCCAAAGGCCGAGGTCGCAGGGTCGCATCTCGCAATTCGGCGTGGCGCCGAGGCGCCGAGCATTCCTGCCGTAGGACGAGTGAAAGCGGCGCCGAGGCGCCGCACTCCAGATTACTTCAGTTCGTCCGGATTGAACGTCAATCGTTGGACAGCCTCCGAGGCCCGGACCCACTGTGTCTTAGGGAAGGCGATGGAAGCAAACGGGCCTACTGGCCTCCGCCCTTGGCGAATTCTGGTGCGTAGAGAGCTTTCGCGAAGGCCGGGTCGGCGGCCAGCTGTGGGAACCTCGGGTCGGCGAGCAGTTCGGAAAACGTGGGGTTGGCGGCTAGACGGGCGAAGTTCGGCCGCGCCGCAAGCCGGGCAAATTCCTGGTCCCGGCTGATCCGCGTGAAGAGCGGGTCCGCGAGCATCTTACGGAACGCCGGGTCGAAGGCCAGGCTGTCGAACCCGGTTGTGGTGATCAACCGCACGAACGCATCGTCTCCGGCGAGCCGGACGAAGGTGGGGTTGGCGCAAAGCTTCCTGAATGCCGCCGAATCGGCAAGCTGGGCTATCCCGGGATTGTCTGATTTTTTGGCCAGATCCGGATCGGCGGCAATCTGAGCGAAAGCCGGGTCGGCCCCCATGCGCATGAAGGCGGGATCCACCCCTACCGAGACAAAGGCAGGTTCGCCCAGAAGTCGCACGAACTCGGGGTCGCCGGCCAGCGCTACGAACCCCGGTGCCGCTGCCGCCTTGATGAAAACCGGGTCGCACGCCAGCATCGCCAGGTCGGGCTGTCCGGCCAGCTTCACGAACCCGGGATCGCTCAACTTCTCGAGATCGGGCTCGTTCGCCAGCCTGGCGAACGCCGGGTCCGCGAGCAGCGTCTTGACCCTTGGGTCCGCCGTCAGCCGGCCAAAAACGCTGCTCTGCATCAATTTCTGCACATCCTCATCCGTCGTCGGGGCAGCGGCTGCGGGTGTCTTCATGACCAGCTCGAGAGGAACCTTGCGGGCTGCCGCGACCTCCCTGACGGGAGGCTTGCGAAAGACCCCATAGTAAACCGCCGCGATCACCGCGATGACCAGGCACGCAATTACGATGGCCTTGTCCTGCCGGCCGGAGGCGCGTTTCTGTGCGGCCAGCCGTCGTTTTCCCCCCGGCGCCCTCGGCGCCTTCTTCGCTACCGCCATTGAAACCTCCGGATGAAACTGGAACCACAAACACTCCGTGCTTATCACCGTATTCGTCAATCGCGGGAAATACTTTAGCGGACAATGCCTGGCCGGTGCGGAAACCGGACATAATCCGCAGGCAAAGAAATGGGAGAGGATGAAGGCAGCCGGCCGCCCGATTTAGGGTTCGCTCAAGAACAAGTTCACATTTTGGCGCGAGCGCCGGGCGGGCAGATGCAAGGTGCCGCGACGCCAGCGATGTCGTGACATCGTCGAGGAGCGGCAACGCCCCAGATGCCCGCCCGCCGCCGCGCCCGGGAGGGCTGACGGCTCCGCTAACAGCAATCTCCTATCGTTGCTTGCTGTAGGATCTGTTGGCTCGGGAGCCGTCGGCAAAATGTGAAGTTATTCTTGCGCGAGCCCTTAGCCGTCGATCATGCGCACGCGGCGCTCGTGCCGGCCACCCTCAAACACGGTGGTCAACCAGACGTCGACGATCCGCAACGCCTCGTCTTCGGTCACGAAACGCGCTCCCAACGCCAGGACGTTGGCGTCATTGTGCGCGCGCCCCAGCCGGGCACTCTCCTGGTTCCAGCAGAGGGCGCAACGGACACCCCGGACGCGGTTCGCCACGATCGCTTCGCCGTTTCCGGACGCACCGAGCACGATGCCACGCTCGCACTCGCCCGAACCGACGGCCAGGGCCGCGGGGCGGACGAAGACCGGGTAATCCACCGGAGCGTCCGAGTGAGTGCCGAAGTCGAGGACCACGTGCCCCAAGCGCTCGAGATGCGACCTGATCGACCCTTTGTAGCGGAACCCTTCGTGGTCGGTACCGATGCTGATCTTCATGGAGATCCCCGTTCGCCGTGAGCGGCCACGGCCCGAATGGCGCTATCCGATCGGTATACGACGTTTGTTTTCCGCAGGCCACGCCTCGAACGTCCTGAGCTCGGGGCTGAGGCTGCGTGGGGCATCGCGGTTGAACTGAAACATTTTGCCGTGGCCCGCCCTCACTTCTGGGCAATCCCCAGGAGTTCGATTTCAAAATCCAGGGTGGCATTGGGCGGGATCCCGGTGCGCCCGCGGGACCCGTAGGCGAGGTTTGCCGGAATGATCAGCTCGCGCTTTCCCCCGACCTTCATTCCCTTCACCCCCTCGTCCCATCCCTTGATCACGTTCCCTGCGCCGAGCGTGAAGGTGAAGGGTTTGTCGCGGTCCTTGGAACTGTCGAACTTCGCACCACGGGCGCCCTTCTCATAAAGCCATCCGGTGTAATGCACCTTCACCTTGTCGCCGGTCCTGGCCGCCTGCCCTGTGCCGGGCACATGATTTATGTAACGCAGACCCGAGGGCGTCTTGACGGCCTTCCCCTGACCCAAACCAGACACGGCCAAAACCAGAATCCCGCACAGCGCCGGCAGCCATCTCCGCATCATTGCCTCCACCGTTATGATCAATTCGGCTTCGCCTCGTTCGACGAAAAACACTGCATGGTACCAGAAGCGCCGCCCCGGGTCTGCTTTTGGTCGATGCGCTCAACCGAAAAAACGATGTGGTCGAAACCGGCGTACATGGTGTTGGCGGTCGGCTTCATCCCGATCTTCAGCGCGACCCCTTGGGACGGAATATTTTCAGGCCGGATGAGGGCGATGACGCGCGCGCATGTCGAGGACATGAAAGGCGTGGTCTCGTATGGTGGCCGCAGCCTCGGTGGCCAGTCCCCTGCGCCAGAACCTGCGGTCGACGATGTAGCCGAGAGAAGGTTCGGTTACACCGTCCACATCACACATCAGGAGTCCGGCCTGTCCGATGGGTTGGTCCGTGGCGCGGTCCAGGGCGAGCCAGTAGCCGTGGCCGTCACGCGCGTAGCGTTGTTCCATGCGGTTCACCCAGGCTTCGGCCTCCAGCCGCGTATAGCACCGCGGCCAGAAGCGCATCACTTCCGGATCGCCGAGCAGCGAGGCTATATAATCGATATCCGGGAGAGACATCTCACGAAAGCGGATCCGAGGCGATTCGAGCACCCAGCGCATGCGCGCACCACCACACCCTGTTCGGCGAAGTTTAGGGGGCGGTCGCGGGCGTGTCAAGACGGGCACGGCCCGCCGTGCGAGGAAGATCGTGCGGAATCGTGTATCCTGCGACGGTACTCTTTTGGAGGACAAGCATATGAGACGAGCGGCGGCTCTGCGCGCTCCTGTCGGCGCTGATTGCCGGTAGAGCATCGGCCGAGGAGAGGACAATACCTGCCGGAACAAGGATATCGGTGACACTCCACGATTCCGTGAGCTCGAAGTCGGCTCGCGTGGGGACGCGGGTGGCGGGCAGCGTTGCTGAAGATGTGGTCTTCCACGGCAGGGTTCTGGTTCCTCGCGGTTCGCCTGCGACCCTTCTGGTCGCCAGCGTTCAGCCTTCCGGCAGACTGCGGACGGCGGCCCGGCTTTATCTGAGTCTTGTCAGCTTGAAGGCAGGGGAGCAATCCTACGCGGTGGAGTCGCGCTGGGCGGGTGCGGTCGGGCCTTCGCACGCGAAGAGGTAACGTCGCCGCGGCCGGCGGCGGCGCGGCCGCCGGGGGGGCAAAGGGGCGCGGCGAATGGCGCTGCTGCGGGCGCAGGCGCAGGCTCGGTCGACGCCGACGGCCACCGGGAGGAGAGACGTCGATATTCCCCGCGGAGACGAAGCTCCTGTTCATGACGAAATCCTCCATCCGGCTGCGGTGATGCGTGGCGTGCCTCGCATGGAGAGAAACCGCTCAAAGGACGAACGGTAGCGCTGCAGCGCGATGCGCAGGTCCTCCGTGGGTACCTGGCCGCCGGGGAGATTGTGACGTCGCGGAAGATGGCACAGACCTGGTGCGATAAGCATGCCTGCATTTTCCCCGGGTTGGAGCGCCGGCACGCCGCTCGAATTCCTGGCCGGGACTCAAGGCGCGGGTTTATAATGGCGTCACCTAGGACCTCCAGCGGAGGATCAGGATGTCCATCGGGCGCTCGCAATATCCCACGCCCCCCCCAAGGCGGTGGTCGGGATCGCCGTGGCGCCGACGCGCGCATGCGGCAACTTGGCGCCTGCTGAAACATCCAGCGCGACAAACCGCTCCCGGCTGCGCGGGGGTTCTTCCCGCCTCCACCCACGATCCAAAGAGAGAGGAGTATCCACATGGCCATTCCCAGGCAGATCTCTGAATTCCTGGACTCGCAGCAGGTCTGGTACCAGTACTGTACACACTCTCCTGCGTATACGGCCCAGGGCCTTGCGCACGTGCAGCATGTCAGCGGGAAGGAGCTCGCCAAGGTCGTCATGGTCGTCGTGGATGGACGAATGGTCATGGCTGTGTTGCCGGCGAGTCATCGGATCGAGATCGAGCGGCTGGCGGAGTTGTTGCACGCCCATAGCATCCGTGTCGCGGGCGAAGAGGAGTTTCAAGGCCTTTTTCCAGACTGTGAACTCGGAGCGATGCCTCCGTTCGGCAACCTGTACAACATGGACGTCTGGGTCGACACCGCACTGCGAGGGCACCAGAACATCGTCTTCAACGCCGGTACTCACGTCGAGACGATCCAGATGAGCTATGCGGACTTCGAACGTCTGGTCCTGCCGCACGCCGGGAGTTTCAGCGTCTTGAGACACTGACGCGGCCCGGAGGAGGTGAAGTCCCCCCGATCCTGCAACAGCGACTCAAGGAGGCACAATGCCAAAGGGGCTCCGAGTGACTGAACCGTACCGCAATGAGAAGCGTGTTCCACCCGGGAGAAATGAGAAGCACCCTGCAGAAACACGGTGTCCGCAGTGCGGCCTCGTATTTCAGGACGGTGTCTGGAAGCGTGCCGGTGCCAGGGCCGTCCGCGAGAGCCGGCCCAAACTCTGCCCCGCGTGCATGCAAGTGCGTGACCACCTCGCGGGGGGCGTCGTTCATCTGGGCGGCACCTTCACGGCCCTGCACCGGCAGGATGTCCTTAACCGGATCAAGAACGTCGAAGCCATGACAACCGAGGAACGCCCGCTCGAGAGGATCATCCGCATCAAGGAAGAAAACGGCGAGATCCTGGTGTCGGCGACCACCGAACACCTCGCGGCGAGGATTGGGAAGGCCATTCAGCGGGATTTTGGAGGTGACCTGCAGCTGAAGTATTCACCGGAGGACAAGTTCGCGACGGTGCGGTGGCGCCGCGACCTGTAAACGGATGTTCATGGGTACCGGTGCGCCTTCCGGCCCTTGCCGCGACGGCGCACCGGGCCTCCCCGCCTTTGCGGCAGGACGCATCCTCAATTGTCGAGCCCTCACGGAAGAACAGCTCTCGTGACCGACGACAAAATGCCAAGGCGAAGCTTTCTGAAGGCAATACCCGCGGCAGGAGCCGGCCTCACCGCCGATCTTGTGCGCCGGCGCTCATCTCGCAGCGCAGCCCGAACGACACTATCGGCATCGGCTGTATCGGGCGGGGTCGGCACCCAGGGCCACTACCTGATGCCGGACCTGCAGCTCGTTCCGGGGCTGCGTCGTCCCGACGCGGCCCCCTTTCCCCTCAGTAGTGCATCAGGCTCGTGATCTCGAAGCCGGCCAGCTTCTCCCGGCCTCTCAGAAAATCCAATTCCACCATGAAGGCCAGACCCACCACGACGCCGCCCACGCGCTGGACGAGTTCCGCCACCGCCTTCGCGGTCCCGCCCGTCGCGATGAGATCGTCGACGATCAGGATCCGCTGCCCGGGCTCGATGGCGTCCTGGTGCATATCGAGGCTGTCGGTTCCATATTCGAGATCGTAGCTGACCCGGTGCACGGCCGCCGGCAGCTTGCCCGGCTTACGCACCGGTACGAATCCCGCCCCGAGGGCATAGGCAACGGTTGGTGCAAATATGAAACCGCGCGCCTCGATACCGATCACCAGGTCGATGTTCTTGTCGCGGTAGGGTGCGATCAGAGCGTCGACCACCTGCTGGAAGCACTTGCCTTTCTTGAGGAGCGTGGTTACGTCGTAAAAAAGGATCCCCTTCTTGGGCCAGTCCGGGACTTCGCGAATTTCCGCTTTGAGCCGCTCCATCTCACCATCCTTCCACGAGAAACGTTCCATATCCGCCTGTTGCTTCGATGTCGAACTCATCCACCCGCTCTACGTGGGACAGGGACGGACCCTTCCGCACTTCACGCAGGAACTGCTCGACCCGCTTTGGGGTGCCCTCGACTATGATCTCCACGGTCGAGTCGGGGTTGTTGCGCGCGTCGCCCGTCACTCCGAGCCTGATCCCCGTATGCTGCACGAAATAACGAAACCCCACCCCCTGGACTCGGCCGTGCACGATCAGGCGCTTCCCCACCATCGCCATGAGCCCATTGAACCTTGCCCGTCAATCCAGGTCAAATGAAAAACCGTGCCCCGGAGCCGGTCTCCTCACGCCGACAGCAGAGCCCCGTGCGGAAAAGGAACTCAGTGGGCTGCGGCCGCGATCGCCGCGATGCTCTCGAACAACGCCACGTCCTTCCGGAGCATTTTAGGGTCGTCCTTCTTGTAGATCCCGACGCAGACGAGGTCCTGCGGGCGCAAGTACCGGCTGCAATAGGTAAACGCGTCCCGGGGATCGTTTCGGCCTGCCGCCAGGATCTTATAGTGGATGACGGGCTTGGAGAGCGTCTGGATCAGGGCCGTCATCGCCCTCCGATCCTCTTCCAGGTACGCTTCCTCCAGCCCGCTGTGGTGCTCGGGATCGTCGTCCCGGGCGGTCGGGTCGTAATAACAGCACATGTAATAATCGACGGCGAGGTTTTTCTCCGCCCACTCGAACACGGCTGTCCTGTGTCCGGCGACCCCGACGGGAAGCCCGTGTTCTTTGAGCATGTCCACGGCGCGCCTCACCTCATCCGCCCGGCCTTGGGCCAGAAGGTGGTCCATGACGCCCCCGTGGATGTGACACGCGCTGGCGCCGCCGTCAATGGCCATGCGCGCGCAAAACTCGCTCGGCCCGACGGCCGGGCATGTCTGCGCCACCCAAGCGAGCTTGCCTCCCTCATCCCAGTATTCCATCAGGAAACGCATGACGTGATGGTCCGCTCGTCCAACCACTGCCTTAATGCCCAGCCGCTCCGCTTCGAAAAGCACCCCTTTGATTCTCGCGACGGTGTAATAACGAATCATCTCCCTATCGCGGGCGCTCCCCTGATGCGAAAAGCCGCTGAAGGGATTACTCCCCAGCAGCAGCCGCGAGACCGGCAAATTCCCTAACCTGGTTGTTTCCATTGCGATGTCATCCCTTCGCGAAGACTTTCATGGCGTCCGACGATCCCTCTCCGGACCAGTGCGCCGCACGCTGCCAGGGATTCAGCCGACGGCGGCCCGCCCTTCACCCGCGGATCGCCCGGCCGGCCGTTCAGGGCTCCTGCTTGGCGGCGCGGATCGCGAACCTGTGAGGCTTGGGTTGTGTCAGCTCGTGCTGGCGCGCGACGAGCTCGGCTTCCAGGGAGTCCAGCGCGCCGAGCGCGAGCGGCGTCTGAACCAGCGATTCGTCCTCCAGAGGCAGCTGGACCTGGCGCCAGCGAGAAAAGTGGATGTTGTTGCGCTTCAGCGTCAGCACGTGTACCGCAGCCGCCTGCCGCGCCATCGGGGTCGCCAGGACGGCAAGGTTAACGCCTGCAGCGAGAGCCTCCCCGTCAAACACTCCCACCACTTCCCCGTCGATGAACAGGGAGAAGGCTTTCCCTCGGAGCCCGGCGACGGACAGAATCTGCCGGTTGAGGGTGTCGACGAAATCCGAGGAACGGATTGCGAGGTCGGAAACCGGATCCTTCAAATCCACCGGCATCGGCAGGGCGTTGTCCGTCTGGGTCCAGGTTATGGCAGGGCCGGTCTTCAGGTCGGACAGCGTGCAGTTTTCCATTTTTGTCGCCTGCCCGGTGGCGGCGTCGATGGCGGCCGTACTCACCGTCGCCGGGGCGTTCCACGCTTTGAGCAGGGCTCCCGCCATAAGAAGGTGCCCCGGTGCCGCAGGGTGCACGCGATCCGGGACGATCCTCTGGGCGAGGACCGGATCGGCAGCCTTGGCCTTCCGCAGTGCCTCGACGATAGAGGAGTTGAGGTCGGCCGAGTCGAGTCCCTGGCGCTCCGCCAACTCTTTGACGAACTGTCCGTACCGGACCAGGACCGCGTTGTATCCCCCTTCGAAACCCGGCTCCCGCGTGACGTCGTCATAGGGCGATGGCTGAATGAGCGTCATGCGCACCGAGGGCAGAGAAGCCCGCAGAAGCTGGACCATTTTCTCGTACCCCGTGCTGAAGGTGCCGAAGATCTCGGGGTCGAGCGCACGATAGCGGCCGTCGTTCATCCCCAGCATGACCGTGACCACGGTGGGCCTGTAGCTGATAACGTCGCGGTTAAGGCGGAGCTCTATCGGGCCGCCTCCCCCGCCGGTGACCCGGTCTCCGCCCCAACCCGAGTGAGCGAACATCACCTTCATCCGCGGAAAACGGGTCAGGACATAGGTCTCGGTGAACGTGGTGTACAGGCGCTGATCGGTGATGCTGTCGCCGTAGAAAACAACCCGGTCTCCGTCCTTCAGGTAAAAACCGGTTTGGGCCGAGGCATGAGAACTGAGCAGTACCGCGACAGCGAGCAGTAGAATCCTGGCAGGTTGCGCCATCTGGACGTCCTCCATGGGTTGAGACAGATACTCAGGGCCGTTTTGTACGGGACTTGCGGCGAATCGGCGGAACCGCGGCTGCAAAGTGGATCTCCTGCCGTGCCTTAGAGGCGGCAGTATAACCGATTTTGCCGGCAGACACGCGGCTGAACTCACCCGGCCTTTTCAGGAACTAAAGTCGCATCTCTGAGCCAACGTGGCCAACCTGCTATTGGCGCGCGCCGCGCGACGGCGCCGCCAAATCGCCATCCGCATGTCCCTGGGCGCAAGCCGGGGCCGCCTGCTGCGGTGGCGGTCGGCTTGAACGGCGGCGCTTCCGGGCCCGCCAGGCAACGATGTTCGCCCGAGGTGAGGCGCTGGAGGGTTGCGGGTGGAGTGCGTCCCTAGTCTTATTTGCAGAAAACAAGGTCAAAAATCGCAAATAAGGCCGGATTTGAGGATAAAAAATTGGATAAGTTATAGATAAATAACAGATTGTCCTGGTCCGTCCCCTCTACTTGCCCTGGTTCGCTGCGGCCGCAGCCAGTTCAGGGAGGTTCGGTGCGACGCCCGCGACTACGTAAGTGTCCCGGGAGGCGAGCTGCCGCCTGGTGCGGATTACGATGGTGGAAGCGAACGGCACCGCCGACAGCGCATTGAAGACGTCGTCCACTCTTTTGACCGATTTTCCGTTGAAGGATTCGATGAGGTCGCCCGCCGCCAACCCCGCAAGCTGCGCCGGCCCACCCCGGAATACGTAATTCACCAGGATCGCGCCTGATTGGGTGTCCAGCAGGTAGGCGCCCAGCAGCCTGGCATCGCCCGCGAGACGATGCGCTTCTGCATAGTTCCCCTTTGCCAGGAAGACGATAATTTGAGATTCCCTGAAATCCTCCTGCGCCTCCGCCGTCACCGCGACCCGGCGCCCTTTGTCGATTGCCTCCTGAGCCGTATCATAATGTCCCAGGCGGACGCTATTGTTGGCAAGCCCGGCAAAATAGAGCGCCTGCTGTGGATCCCGTTCCGTGGCCTTTTGCCAGTACTGCTCGGACTTCGAGTAGTCCTCCATCCTGCTGTAGACCATCCCCAACCAGGCACAATGCGTCGCAAGGTAATCTGGCTCAGGATAAAAGGAATTGGACTTCTGGATCGCCTCGATGGCCTCGCGGTAACGATGGAGCCTGGTATAGCAGGTTCCTATCTCGAAGTGAATGTTCGCTTCCCCGAAGCCGCTCAGGTAGTTTTCCGGCAGCGTTACCAATGCTTCCTTGTACAGCATCAATGCACGCGCATACTTCTCTTTCGCATATTCTTGTTCCGCTCGCCGGATAATCGGCGGCGCCCCACCGGCAGGATTCCAGAACTCCTCCCGTTTCTTGCCGGTCCTCTGTGGCCAGCAGGGTGACGCCGGCAGCAACCCAGAGATTACGAGTGCAACAAGCAGGACCCGACCACGTGTGAAAGTCATGAAATCTCCTGCGCAGTGCGGTGCCGACCTGTACTTCCCATTTCGCTTCGAATCGCCTCGATCGGCTCGGCCGCGGCCGCGCGCCGCGCGGTCGGATATTCGTTCTGCCGTTGTAGTGAATGCCCTTAATACCGGATGCGGGGCGGTTCTTTGCGGCCACCCGCGTTGAGTCTTCGAGACTTTGAGTTTAACCCGAAGATAGAGAGACTCGAAGCTCCATTTTCGCCTCCCCGTTTAGTCCCGCGGCCCCTGGGCTCGACATGTTCCAGAAACCGTAACAAGGGACCACGGCCGCCCGGCCGCATACCGGTTCACCCGGCTCCACTCGCTATCCGGACGGTAGTTCGAGAGCATGCAGTCGAGCCGGCGCAGTTCAGTAAAGGCTTCCGCGGCAGCGGCATCCGCATGGGCGCGCCTTGAAGAATAGAGTGCAACGGAAAGATTTACCCCCATAGCGTCGGCGCTGTATTCGTACCTTCCCGGTTCGGCGCGAGCGGCCGATGTCAGCAAGATAGAAGCTACCACCCACACCACAAGGATCCGCCCCGATGACCGCCGCTTCACGAGGCAAGCCCTTCGCGTTTGCGACGGTTGTCCGCTGCGGAGCGGATTGTATGTACTCCTCATGGATACAGGACTCCCGTCAACGTAGCAGCTGCCGGACTTCGAATCGGTTTGCGTCCCGGCTGCTGGGAGACATCCCTCCCAGGACCCGGCTCGCATCGGCACCCACCGAAATCGTGCCGCGCGCGCCAAATACGGGGCAACAACGGTGTGAGGATTATTGATCTGATTTTTCTTGCGCTTGCAGACCCGCCAAATTCCGTGCTCGAACGATCACCCTGAAAACCGGCGCATGGCTGGCCCAATAGCCGTTCTATGGAACGGCCCTTTCGAAGATCAAAGTTCCAAAGTTCTCCGGCACATGATTGGGGTCGTGGCCTGGCGAACAAGTGGGTTGCCAGCACATGAAATGACGTTGGGAATCGGGCCCTTGACCGTCGATGCGATACAGATTCGCGCGCCAGCGCGTTCCCGCCCGGACAGCTTGGGAAGTGACTGATTTCAGAGGGATCCGGGCGCATGCGTACCAGACATGAGCCTTATCGTCAACCCGCGCCGCCCGGAGACAACCCGATGTCCAGTTCTCATCGCCGTTGCTGCGGCGCGTCTTGAGGTCGAAATCGATACTCAAATCAATCCAATCGCCAGTCGGCGCGATTTCAAACTCCCGATAGCGTCCGATGTTTTCCCAATCGGCTCCCAGGAAAATTTCGACGACATCCCGGTCCCACAATCCGTGGCGTGGCCTGTCGTTCTGGGGAGGAAGGAATACGTTCAGGGTCTCGTAAGGGCTGATGAAAAGAAAGTAGAGGTGCTCGTCTGTCCAGAATGCTCGAACCTCCGTCTGCAGTTTGGCGTAGTCGATCGTTCTGGTGCAGTCTTTTGCTATCCAGGCGGACGCAGCCCCCTTCCAGATTCCCGATCTCGGGTCTGTGTTCAGCGGCGGGGATCCTTTGCGATACGGTATGGACAGAGAAGCCGTCGGAGGCACAACACTGCAATTCTCCTGCCCCGCTAGATCGCCGATTGACATCAGAATGAAAAGGAACAATAGAGCGAAGCCGCACTTTCTCGAGAATGTTGTCACAGTTTTGGTCCTTTTCTTTCGGCATTCGTGTCGGGAGCGCCCGTATTGCCCTGAAAGGGAGGAGGTGCGATCTGCGGGAGCCGATCGATCTAGAGCGCTATCTGGCCCTTCCAGCGTGCCTCATAGTCGTAGACGGCGTCCTTGATGGGCACACCTCGGAGATCGATCCGGCTGAGGTCTGCGGTGCCGATTCCGGCTGCTTCGCCCATCAGCACCGTGCTGTCGGCATACTGATGCGTTTCTCCAGGAGGAATCAGTTGCTCCGGGGGGTGGACGTGCGGAGTTTTTGCACAGGCGGAAGGGTGGTTCATGACGACCTGCCCGCGGGTTGTACCCCATCGTCGCCATCCCGACCGCGTCGGTACAGACGCAGTTCAGGCCGACGACCAGCAGCCTGGGCTTCCCGGGTTTGGCGCCCGGAACACCCGCACCCTCGCCGCCAATAAGGGTTTCGATCCCGTCCAGGACGGCAAGATCGATCGGGCGTGCCCCGCAGATGTCCGTGATAAGCCGCGGCATCCGCCATCCCTCATAGCGGTTTGATTTGAAGTCAATCTCCTGAGGCACACCGGCGGGCGGGCTGCACCTGACCGTAGTGGAATACCCTCTCCCGGGTCCACCTGGACGCCCCGGGGGCACCGGGTCGAGCCCTCCGTAGGCCAACTCGGGAGTGATCCCGAAGAGGTTCTTCATCGACAGGGTCACACCCAGCTCCTCGTGGTTCTTCATTTTGGCCACGCTCACGAAGAAGTCGCAGTCCTCATAGGAATGATTCAGGGCGAAGGCGGGATAGATGTACGGATTCTGCGTCTTGACCTTGAGAATGGAATATTGCTTCCCTTGGCCCAACCCGTTGGTGTCCTCGAGCTCCACCATCGGTGCGGCGGTCTTGATCGCGTTGACGTCCCACCCATCCTGCAGCATGGCGTCTTCGAGCGGTCCGCCCTCCTGCTTGCGGGTGGTGCTCTCGAGCAGGCGGATTCGCCTGGCTCCCAATTTGCCGAAAACGGCGACGAGTGCACCGACGACGTTCGGATGTACCCAGGTTGTCTGGCCGGCGCTGATGCCTACCCGGCGACCCTTGCCGGAAGAACCGGTCAGATTCAGTTTCATGGCGACCGTCTTGCCCCGAACCCGAGGTGCCGATCCCACCAAGCTCATCGAACATGCGCTCGAACTGCGCGACCAGGTCCTGGTCGTAATCCGCAACCTTTGCGACTGAGACCGGAGCCGTGGGAACCGAGAGTGCCGGGGTTGCCAGTCCGGCACGATCCGCCGCCAGTGCGCCGACGGCAAGACCGGACAGAGTGAGAAGATCTCGCCGTGAAACACCGCCGTTAAGGCTCTTTCATACCGGTCATCCTGACCTCCTGAGAATTATCCGAATTCGATTTCTTGCCCCTTATTCCAGAAGCACTGCCCCCCAGACCGCGAGTTTCGGGATGGAAATCTCCGTTCGGCCTTTCGGAATCGTGCGCGCCTCCAAGTCCAAAGGCGGGCCCTCCGGAGTAAACAGGCGCGCTGTCTTGAAGATCCCGTTGAAACGGAGGGTCACCCGGCTATTGAAGGGGGTCGTCGCGTAGTTGAGCAGTTGGATGAGCGCACGCTTTCCTGAAAGTGCGGTGCTCACGTAGGTAAGCAGCGACGGAACGTTGAATGCGGTGAGACCCATCACGTCGGGCTCCAGCAGGTCCAGCATGTCTTTGGCCACCATCTCAGGGTCCGGCGGCTGGTCTTTGTAGACCACCGCGCGGCCTTTTCCGAGAGGAATGTCGGCATAGTTGTCCTGCTCGGGAGCACCTCCCCAGGACGGGCCGGCCACGATCAGCCCGCCGCTCCTCCGCGAAATCACGCAGTGTCTTCCGCTCGGCATCGCTTGGGACGGTCAGATCCACGACCAGTGCCGCCTGGAAGCCGGCAAGAGATGCCGGGCTGAGCCGGGAGCGCTCGATTATGCGGTACGGCACCTGGCGTCGCGCCACCAGGTTGAGGTATTCGTCGGAGAAATCAGGATTCTCGCCGCCGGTGTCCAGGACCATTGCGACGTTCCCGTAAGGCTCAAAGCTCCGCCAGTCCGAGTGATCTTCGGCAAATTTGAGGTAGGTTCCAACGCCTCGCCAGGTGGCCACTGCGTCCGCATCCTTCCGCAACAGCCTCACGCGCAGATCGTCATCGAGTGCAACGATCCAACGGCCGCCTGCCACCGCCGAGTCCGCCACGCATCGGGCATAATCCCCCTGCGAGCCGGGGTTGGGTTCTTGATTCACCCATACCGGCCGCCAACCGGGCTCCAGGTGTAACGATCGCACCAGCCAGATATTGGACTCGATCCAGGGTTCGGCCGACGCACCCGCGTGTATGCCCATGTCCGCCAGATCGCGCGCGTTTGGTCTCACCCCCTCCAGCGCCACCAACGGGGCCTTTGCTTTTCGCGCCACCGCAGGCTCTCGTGCGATAGTGACCACCAGTGCCGCTGCTATTCCTGGAGCGCAACGCCGTCTCCAGCTCTCCGGCAAATCCGGCTCCGACGGGGAATGCGGCATCCAGCACCAATCCATCCAACAGCGCCTCATCGGAAGCAGACGCAACCGCCTGAGGATCAGCTCCCGGGTAGACGATTCCCAAGACTGAGATTCCTCGCTTGCGGGCCACTCGGGCATATTCTTTGACCAACTGCCGCTGTTGCCTTTCGATATCTGATCCCACACCTGCGCTGAAAGTCACGAGCAGGCAGTTGATCGGCGTACCATCGAGCAGGGTCAGAGTGGAGGGGTTGTACCATTGGGCGATTGCTTCGCGCAGCGCGGCATTTTCGGCTATTGACTTGTCCTTGGCGCGGCGCACTACCTCGAGCGGTCCGCCGTCCCAGCGTGCCGGAATCCAGCCACTCGAGGGTCCGGCGCACAATCCCGCCGCAACGGGACCCGAAAAAAGCAACAGCGTCAGCGCACCGGCAATCCGCACCCCCAACCGATGGCCAACGCTTCTACCCGGGTGACGCACCGACTTCTCCATGGGGCAGGACGATATCAGGTTTGATCCGCGCCCGCAACGAATGGAATGCGCAGTTGACGGCGGACGTCGCGGCAGCTGCCGCTGATTTTGAAATGCCCCGGGAACTGACGGCCAGCGAACTTTCGGGACGCGGATGCGCGCGGATCCCCACGAATCGACCTGGCGACAGGCCGCGTGAATCCGTTGGATCCGCGTAATCTGCGTTCTGTTTTGGCTCTTTGTCTTTCATTGCCCGTGTTGTTCTGCTGAGAAATACGTCAGCGTACTTATGAGACTGTGCACTTAGGTTCCGATAAAGGTTTTGTGTCGCCCAAGGCGCACCCCCACCTTATTGCATACATGAGCAGCCGGTTATGCTATTCGAAATAGACCGTAGCCAGACTGTAAACTTCAAAGGGTGGGAAAACAAATTCGATATTTCTCCCTTTTCTTTCAAAGCTGACCGTCGCAGTCTTGTTGATCGGTGATCCGACAGTCACCCGCGCGACTTTTTTGTTTTCCGGTATCTGCAGGCGTACCCTGGCATTTGCGACCGGCGTAACCACGCCATCCAGAGTCACTTGATAATTTACCAGGTGCACAAGCTGCAGATTCTTCTCTTTCTGCTCCATTGTGGTCATTTCAACCATGTTGGGCGCAAAGAGCTTTCCCGAAACTCCTTCGGTCGCAGCCCATGCGACCGCTTCCGGCAATGAAGCGAACGCCTCTTTTATCCTGTCAGGAAACTTACCCTGGCCATACATCATCTGATCATCGGGAAGCGGCGTTTTTTCGGTATCGCCCCGGCCGACCGGTATCGGATTCAACGGGATAAATACCACGCGGCCTTTATCGAATTCTTTGCGGGTGACTGCAACTGGGGCGTCCTGCAGATCAAAGCCCAACAGCTCTGCCAGGCCCAGATTCAGCCGGGGCAGGCCGTTTTCATCCTTTGCTGATGACAAGCCCATCACCACCAGACCGCCGCCATTCTGCACAAAAGCGGTGATGGTCCTGATCTGTTCATCGCTCAGCAGCGGCACGTACGGCAAGATCAGCGTTCTATACTTTGCCAGCTCGGCCGGGTTCAAGTCCCGTTCCACCGCCATCACATGAGCGATGCCATTATCGGCCAGGACCCGTGATGCCGGACTAAAATAACTGAACTCATCGCTGTAGAACTGGTTAATTGAGCAGAGGATGGCGGTGTTGGCTGCCAGTTTTGCTCCGACCAGGTTTTCTTCGTTTTCCTTGAAGAAAGCATAGATCTGTTCCGCGCCCTTATGGACCATCGGCGAGATCATCTCGCCAAAAGTCTCGCGTACCACGCTGAAGGTATTATGGTTGGCAAATGCCTCGGCGATGCTCAGTTTGATCAGGTTGAACAGGGCCTTTTCATTGGGAATCGGCTTGGGCGTGGAGGGCTGGATACAGTACATCCAGACCGGCTTTTGCATGGCCGCGGCAGCCAGAAATTTCAGCGGACCGGAATTGGAGATCTTAACATCCCCTTCCGCACGCGGGACGGATCGCAGACCCGCCTGAATTTCCGAATAGAAAAAGTCCTCGACCCCGCCCATCATTTCCATGTCATCACCATTGGTATAGGCCATGTTGCCGTAATCGCCACCATTGATGTTGCCGGAGAGCAAGAAATTCGGATTGATCAGTCTCGCTGCAGCGCGGATCTCCCTTTGAAATTCGGTCAGCGACCAGCTGCGAAACATGAGCCATTCCCGCCAAAGCGCTTGCGTATTATCCAGCGGGGGCTCGATTTTCGCGACATCGGTAAGGCCGTAACGTTTTTGCAGATAGTCGCGAGATACTTTGTCGCGGAGATATTTTCTGAATGCCTCGCGGGAGTGCTCGCAATAGCAGGTACCTTCGTGCACCTTTGTCCAGTCGACATAGGCCCCGTCGTGCCCGCTTATGGCCACAAGCTTAATAACTCCTTTGAAATAGTGCACATAAGATGGATTATCCTGACAGCCGAACATCTCAAACCGGCCGCCGGTTTTGGGCGCGTTGGGATGCCTGAAGCGATAAAAGGAATATTTCCCATCAAAAGTCCGCCGGACCCATTTATCCGGCCCCTCCGCCGGTTTCGGGCCGAAATACTCCGTATACTTTTCCCACAGTCCCGGTGTGTTGTACGCCTCATTTAAAGAAAGCTCGTCCGGTTTTGGCTGGTCTTCATAGGTCGGACTGTCGCCCGCAAGGGCCATCGTAGTATAAGCGATTACATGCATGCCTTCATGATGAAACCGGTCGACTTTTTCCCTCGCCGCTGCGATCATCTTATTGAACTCAGTCAGATCGGTGATATAGAGGCCGCTCTCCTTGTCCTTGGGGAAAATGATCGGACCGCCGTTCTGGTTGACTGTCGCATGCAATCGATTCAAGAACTCGATATTGTCATTTGAGCGGACGATGCGTATATGCCCCCAGTCCCAGGGCCCCAGCGCTGTGCTGGTTTTCGAACTGCCATCTTGAGCGGCAGTTGGGAGCGCACTGCATATCAACAGAATTATGAATAATGCATTGCCCCATCTGATGTTTGTTGATTGCGCCATGACCTTCTTCTCTCCACATTTGCGAGGCTGCATGTTCGAAGTTAAATGTCCTTCCGCCAGCCGGGATTATCCACAATCATTCAGCTGGATGGTCAGGGAACCATCGGGATTGAGCGGTTGTGCACATGCCCGGGTGAGCGGTCTGCGCACGTTTTTAGTCTCGCTGAAGGCCGCCCCATGAACTCTCCCCGGCTTCTGAGTTGATGCACTATGTCGGCTCCCCAGCCTGTTCCAGGAACCCATACCGCCACGACGGCCAATATAGCACAGGGACCAGCAGAAGAATCAGCGGTTCGCGCACACTTGGGCCCTCTGTCGCGAACTGCTGGTTACCGGGTTAGAAAAGAACCTGCTCATATAGGACGGGAGAAATAGGAGGAGGCCGGGAAGGAAGGCCCAGACAATCCAGAATCGTTGGGATAGCCTCGGGTGCCTGGATTGCAGCAATGATGCGCATTGGGCCGCGGCACCGCGACCATTCCACGACGTCCAACTCAAGAACTCTTTTCATCAATTCGGCCCATCTGTAATTCCGTAAATGGCATTGGCGTGCCTTTTGAGAACTCCCGGGATGATCGAGTTGTTCTCCCGCAGCACAGCCACAGGTCCCGCGCATATGCTAAAGTCCTTTCATGGCCGAGGCAAAACCGAGCGATGATTGAACCCGAGCGGGTGCGTCACTGGATGCCGGACCAATTTGGAGGGCATTGGCCCGATACCGCCTGATGGATCCGGTGAAACCCCGGTAGAACTCACCGGGCGCCGAGGCGCCTTCCGGCGGGCGGCTGCAGTGGAACTGCGGAAAGCGGTGCCTCGTCACCACATGAGCGAGGGAAAAGCGCATGGAGGCCATGAACCATGTGGAACGGTTCCGGGCGGTCATGAACTTCCAGCCGGTGGACCGTTTGCCGATGTGGGAGTGGGCGATGTGGTGGGACCAGACGATCGCCCGCTGGCACGGCGAAGGCCTGCCGAGGAAACTCACGTTCAGTCGTGTGTTCGACGTCGCGCAGTACTTCGGGCTCGATCCCTACCAGCAGTTCTGGTTCAGCACCACCGAATCGACTATCGAGGCCACCCAGCACCACGTGGAGGGGATCGTCGGCAGCATGGACGACTACCGCCGGGTAAGGCCGCGGCTGTACCCGGACCACCGCAGGGCGATCGAGGCGATGGGCGCCTGGGCCCGGTGGCAGGCGCACGGCGAGGCTGTGGTGTGGGCCACGCTGGAAGGCTTCTTCTGGTTCCCTCGCACCCTGATGGACATCGAGCGGTTGAGCTTCGCCTTCTACGATCAGCCCGACGTGGTGCACGCCATCAATGGCGATCTGCTCGAGTTCAATCTCGGGCTGGTGCGGCAGATGGCGAAGGTCTGCGTGCCGACTTTCATGACCCTCGCCGAGGACATGAGCTACAACCTCGGGCCGATGATCTCACAGCGCGTCTTCGAGACGTTCCTCGCGCCGTATTATCGCCGGCTGATGGAGGCGCTGGGCGAGCTGAACATCATGCTGATCGTCGACACCGACGGGGACGTGACGAAGCTCGTGCCGTGGCTCGAAGCCGTGGGTGTTTCCGGTGTGCTGCCCCTCGAGCGCCAGGCCGGCGTGGACGGGATGACGCTGCGGCGGCAGTACCCGAAGCTGCGGATGGTGGGACACTACAACAAGCTGGTGATGAACCAGGGCGAGGCCGCCATGCGTGCCGAGTTTGAGCGCCTGCTGCCGCTGATGCGGACCGGCGGCTTCATCCCGAGCGTCGACCACCAGACGCCCCCGGGCGTCTCCCTCGAGGAATACCGCCTCTACAGGTGCCTTCTCACTGAATACATGCGCCGCTGAGGCCGCCGAGGATCCGTGGGTTCAGTGGTCGGGGTCGGCCCGACCCCGACCGAACAGGGAACAACCGGAGCTCGTCGACCAAGCCACGGGATGCGCAAAATCTCCGCGCCCGCCCATTCGGGCGACTGTCTCGCGGCTGCGGGGGCTCTCAAGGCAGACGACCACGGGCGGGCCCAGCACTTCCCAGGAGCCTCGTCACTTCTAGCAGATAGGCTTTTTGGTCTCAATCGATTTGCTCATCATGGGCCTCCCCAACGAAGCACTGTAATCTACACGTGGCCGCAACCGGAGCGGGTTTGCGATATCACCCGGGCCTCGATGGTTGTGCTTCTGTCCCGCTGGGTCACGCGCGATATGCTTCACCCTCCCGTAGGTTCGCAAAAAACGCGACGATTTCACACGACACGATCTGGCGCGCCAAGCGATCTTCAGCCAGCAAGTCGCGAGGAATCGCAGTCAGAGTTATTAGGCAGGCGGCTGGAGTCTACCGCTGACTTGAATTCTGCTCCAGTTCGGGGGCCTCAACGCGCGCAGCGGAATCCGTGCAATTCGGTGCAATACGTTGGAGCGCCCGGCAACCGGACGGCCGAGCGTAACACGGTTGGATGACCGTGAATGAAGCCGCCGCGCGCAACACGGTCTCCCGAGGCTTCGGGGTCCTCACGCCCATCATCACTGCGGTACGGATAGTCCGAGGAGAGGCTGGAGGTCCACTCGCCGGCGTTGCCGAGCATGTCGTACAGGCCCCACGGATTTCTGCGGCGCTCATCGCCGACCGGCAGGGTATTGTGGCTGTTATTGGCAAAGACATCCGCGAAGGTATCGCCCCACCAAAATTCCGACTGGGTGCCGGCACGGCAGGCGTACTCCCACTCGGCCTCAGTCGGGAGCCTTTTGCCTGCCCACTGCGCATAGGCCCGGGATGCATGCCAGCTCACGCAGAGCACCGGGTGATCGGCTTTACCTGGCGGATAATCAAAACCGTTCCACAGTTTGAGGTATTCCTCGTCTACAAGGCGCTGCCCGGCCCTCCCCTTCTGCCACTGCGGGTTGGCATACACGAATCGCTGATAGTCCGCGTTGGTGACTTCGTTCACATCCATCCAGAAGCCCCGCTCCACCCTCACCGTGTGCTTCAGTTCCGAGAAACCGTTGGATCTGAGGACAGACAGAGTGCCCATCTGGAAGCTTCCTGGAGGTATCCAGACCATTTCGCGGCCGTCGCCCGGGCTGGTCCAGCGATCACCAGGCCGGGGATCCGGGTCCTCGCCTTTTAGACGCTGGATAGCCGGGAGATCCTTGGCGGCAACATAACCGCCGTGCCAGGCCCACACGAAATAAGCCCCGGCAACCATCAGGACCACGGCCGCCAGTCCGAGGGCCAGGCGAACCAACCACGGAACAATTCGCGAGGAAACCGATCGCCGGTTCCATGCTGCGGCTTTTTTCTCAGGCTTGTCCGTTCGTTCCTGCGCTGCTATGTCCGTCTCGACTCCTCGCGTGGACTGCGGGAGCCGGTCGTCGGCGCTGCCGACCGGCGAAACCGGCGTTCCCCGATCCGGCGGTTTGCCGACCCTAGGTGCGGACTCCGCGCTCTTCCGTTCTTCAGTTGGCGGGCGCGGTTCCTTCGCCGCATGACTCCGCTCCCTTGCAGGACTGAGCTCGGCGGCCTCCGCCTGTATGCGGAGCAGGGCCTCCTGCCGCTCGCGCTCCGCCGTGCCATCCAATTCCCGGCAGAGCTCCGCGACTGTCGGAAACCGATCTGCAGCCTGCTTTTCGAGGCAGCGCAGCACGAGGGCGTTCATGGCCGGCGATACCCCCTCGATGGGTTTCGGCGCTTTCCCACGGATCTGGGCCGTGATATCGCCCGTGTAAAACGGCGGGTCGCCGGTGACGAGCTCGTAGAGGACGACACCCAGCGAATACAGGTCGCTCTGGGGGGACGTCTCCCCCATGACCTGTTCCGGAGACATGTAAAGGAGGGTGCCAGAGTCGAGTGCGCCGGTCAGGCGCGATACCGAGTCACGGCAGGCGCGCGCGATGCCGAAGTCCGCGATTTTCACCGAACCATCCTTACCGAGCATCACGTTCCCCGGCTTGAGATCGCGGTGGACTATGCCCTTCGAATGGGCATGTTCGAGGCCCCGGCAAATTTCAACCGCGATTCTCCTCGCTTCGCCTTCCGGGAACCTGTCCGACGCCGCCAGCAACTGGGCCAGGCTTTCCCCATCCACGAATTCCATGGTGAGGAACTTTAAGTCCCCGTCCTCCTCGAAGTTGTGCACGCGGACGATGTTCGGGTGTGTAAGAGCCATCGAATGCCTGGCCTCGGACTTGAGTCGCGCAACCGAACCCGCGTCGCGGCTGAGGATGTCGCGCATAACCTTGATGGCAACCGGCAACCGGAGGGCCTCATCTTCGGCCTGGTAGACCCGGCCCATGCCCCCGATTCCAATCTGCCTCTGAATGCGATAGCGTTTCAGCAGGATCGTCCCCGCCGCAAGGCCGAATTCCGTCGCAGCGGCCCCGATCGGATCGCTCACCGGTTTGCGGTTTGAGGTCGGCGCGAGGTCTCGTCCGCAGGCGGAGCAGAACAGCCCATCATCTGGATTCACGGTACGGCAGTAGCTGCAGTGCATAGAAGTGTCCCGCCTTCCGGCGGCAGGAATTCAGTCGACTTGGAAGTGCCGCATCGGGCATCGCACCACGAGGAGCACGCCCGCCGCAATCGGGCGCGTGCCCGTTTCGAGCCGGGGACCGGAACGATGCTCCATGCAGCAACGCGATTCTCAGGGAGAATCGCTCGTGTCGATCGGTACGCCGGGCAACCCATGGAAACGTTCAGTTTGAGATGTCAGCCAGTCTATTCGGAAACTTGCAGGGTGTCCAGCCATTTGGCCGGTGTGAGCAACCCGTCTGCTGCGCAACTCCTCCTCCATGGCCACGTTGCGCTCGCAGGACTATGGCAACGGCTTGGTAGCATGGAGATGAGCCAAAGTCACATCAACTCCGCACCAAAAAACCTTCGAATCCAAAAAGAAACGCATTCCCTCCTCTCTGCAGGCAACAAAGGGTGTGTCCCGGGAAACCGCGAACGTTGTGGAATTCAGCGGCATGATATCGTCGGACTCAACCAGTTTCAGCAGCCTTGCGTGGTTTTTCCACACGCAATCCAGATTGCGGAGCATGTTTTTGATGTAGTGCTGGACGTTCAGCCAGACACCGACGTAAGCGTGGCCCCGCATCAGAAATCATATCGGACACAGTCCCATTCGCTCGACGCTGGCTGCGCAGAGCAGGGTCAAATCAAGGCATGTGCCTCGGCGATGCTCGAAAGTCTTTTCCGCAAAAAAACCTTCTGTGAAACGGTGCGAAATGAATTCCACAGGGTTTCAGGAGTCTCAAAGCTGGGGGGGGGGATTGATGTAAGTGATTTTCAAATCCTGCTGCAACGTATTATAGAGAGCTTCCATCATCTCGAAGGCTTTTTTCCGGGTTGCCGCGCTGATACCCGCTGAGGTCGGTTTGTTTGTTCTCGCGGCGCGAGCGGTCCCGAACCATGTTGATGATTTTTTCGACCGCTTCGTTGTTGGGCCGGACGAAACAGGCCATGACATCCGCCATGTGCGGGTGGTAATATCATTCATTATAGGCAAGAACCTGCATCGGATAAGTGTCGGAGAAATACAACTCTTCATCTGCAACCACGTCGATCCGCAAACAGCCTTCTTCCGCTTCCTGCACTTGCCGCAAGCGCGATCGAATGAATCCAGACCTCCTGACATAGCCCCCTGGAACCCACATTTCCATTGGTGATTCCTCAAGGGGGGCGGGGACCCAAACCTGTCCTCTTTTTTCGACTCTGATACCCCGGTTCTACCTGCGATGCTCCTGTCATGGCGGGAGCACAAAGGCAACAGAGTCTGTTCGTTCAACCGGTCAAGGATGCCGGCTCCATTGTCGTCAATGACCGTTGCACGGTTCGCACGGATCTGGGCAACCGAGTCGTTGTCGTCTCCGGTATCGTCCTGGCCCAGTACGATATTGCCGACCGTATGGCGGAGTCCTACGCGATGGTCAGTCTCGTGGAACAGGGCTGGGCAAGCCAGCGGGAAGTAGCACGAGCGTTCCGGTGTTCCGTACGCACGGTTCGTCGGCATCAACTTCGATTCGCCGCAGGCGGCTTGACTGCGCTCGGCCACCGGGACGGGTATCCTGCGGGACTCCCCCGATTGACGCGCTCGCGCGTACAGATGGTCCATCGACTCAAGGATGAGGGTCTGGCGAACCGTGAGGTGGCCCGTCGGCTCGGCGTCACTCCGAAAGCGGTCAGGAAACTCTTGAAGCGGTCGGGTTGGCACGACCACGAACCCGAACAGGTCCGCTTGCCGCTGGCGCCGTCGGGTGGGGACCCAAACCTGTCCCCTTTTCAATCCAAGCAGGCGGTTACGGCATCCGTAAGACCCTCGCCGGGCGGGGACCCAAGCGTGTCCACTTTTGTCGCTGATGCCGCAGAACCGGTTCCGATATCGTTCGATGCGGATCCTTCCGATCGGCGCGTGGATCGCATCCTTGCCTGTCTGGGACTCCTGGACGATGCGGCACCGCTGTTCTGTGCCGAAGCCCGTGTGCCCCATGCCGGCGTGCTGCTGGCGGTGCCGGCCCTGGTGGCGAGCGGCGTCTTTGCGATTGCCCGGAGCGTCTATGGCAGCATCGGCCCGGCCTTCTACGGTCTTCGCACGACTCTCATGGCTTTGGTGTTGATGGCGCTGCTGAGGATCAAGCGCCCCGAGGCACTCAAAGAGCATGCGCCGGATGATCTGGGACGCGTTCTTGGCCTCGATCGTGCTCCCGAGGTCAAGACGATGCGGCGCAAGCTCGACCGGCTGGCTGCATCCGGTCGGGCCGCCGACTTCGGAAGAGCTCTGGCGCAAAAGCGCGTCGCAGAGCGAGGAGCCGCCATGGGATTCCTTTATGTGGATGGACACGTGCGGGTCTATCACGGCAAGCGGACCCTGCCCAAGGCTCACGTCGCGCGGATGCGTCTGTCGATGCCGGCCACGACCGACTACTGGGTCAATGATGCGGTCGGCGACCCGCTTTTTGTCGTCACTGCGGAAGCCAATGCCGGACTGACAAAGATGTTGCCTGTCCTGCTCCAGGAGGTGCGCTCGCTCGTGGGTGAGCGGCGGGTTACCGTGGCGTTTGACCGCGGCGGGTACAGCCCGAAGCTTTTTCTGGAGCTCATCGCTGACGGGTTCGACATTCTCACGTATCGAAAGGGGCGCATCCGGCGTATAGCCCGAGCGCACTTCAGTCGACACGAGGCGGTCATCCATGGTCGCAAGGTGGCTTACACATTGGCGGATCAGGGGGTTCGCTTGCTGAAAGGCAAGCTCCGGCTGCGCCAGGTGACGCGTCTCGTTGAGGATGGACACCAGACCCCCATTCTGACTTCCCGCCGGGACATCCCGGCCATCGAGGTCGCCTTCCGGATGTTTGAGCGGTGGACGCAGGAGAACTTCTTCAAATATCTCCGCGAGGAGTACGCGCTGGATGCCTTGGCGGACTACGGCGCTGTTGCCGCGGACCCGGCGCGGGAGGTGCCCAACCCCAAAAGAGCCGAGATGACGGCGCAACTCGAGGCGGTGCGCGCCGAGTTTAATCGCCTCACCGCAGAATACGGAGCCGAGGCCTTCATCAACCCTGAACAGTCCCGACCGACGATGCGAGGATTCAAGATTGCGCAATCCAACCTCGCAAATCGTATCCGGAAGGCATTCGACTGCATCTCGAACCTCGAAGTGGCGCGATCGGCTCTGCCCAAGCGGGTTCCCGTCGCCAGTGTCGTCGCGGACGAGGTGGTCCAGCTTGCACCGGAACATAAACTGCTCACGAACATCATCAAGATGGTCGCTTACCAGGCCGAGAGTGATCTCGTGCATCTCGTGGCGCCTCACTACAAGCGGGCGGCCGACGAAGGCCGTACGTTGATCCAGTCTGCCCTCGCGTGTACCGGGAATCTCCGGGTCACGACGGAAGAACTCCACGTCACGTTGGCTCCCCTCAGCTCGCCGCATCGCTCCAAGGCAATTGCAGCACTCTGCGAGGAACTGAACCTCAGCGCGGCCACGTTCCCTGGATCCCGCCTCCGTCTCCGCTACGCGGTGGAACTCGGTCGGCCGTGCCATAAGAGGACAATTCAATAGGCGCCTATGTCAGGAGGTCTGGAATCAGGGGGAGGCAGAGGCTTTTCTCCACGTGTTTTTTGCCGGGGAGGATGTCAGGGATCGTCTTCTGAAATGGTTCACTGTAGTCTGGAGCCACCCAGGCTTTTACCAGGATATTCTGAAGGACCTCCTTTGAATTGTTGTTGAGCTGCAGCGAAGTGATGAGGGGCTGTCCCGAGTGCACCAGCGAATAGTTGAGGCGAGGTATGCCTTTGACTTTGAGCTTCAGGTCCCGAATTGCGATTCGCTGGAAAAGGGGCGCTCCGGCCTGTTGCATCAGCAGGTCAAGCCTGTAACCCGTGTTCTTGATTGGCAGGCGGGGATCGATTTCGGCGTGGCTGAGAAGATCGGGTAGTTCGTCTTCGTCTTCCTCGGCCAGCTCGTCAATTTCTGCGTCGGACAGGTCGGATGGCAGTGACGTTGTCCGATGGGAGGGACTGGCGCCTCTGCGGTCGAGGATGCCTGAAATCTCGTCGACGGAGCGCGACACATCGCTTCTGATCTGGTCCAGCATGCTTTGATTCCGGCTGCGAAGTGCTTCAAGAGACGATTGCAGTGCCGATCGGGGGCCGGAGGAGGCTCCTGTGCCGGTGCGCGCTTGCGCGCAGGCTCTGCATGTGGCGCTGAAGGAGCCACACCGGGAGCCGTTCTTGGTATGTCATGGCGCGCAGCCAGAACGACTCCCAGGGCACCCGATTTCGGCGGATGCTGGACAACCAGTGGCATTGTCGAATAGACTCAGGCCGCCCTACAGCATCTCAATTCTGCGGACGAAGTGCCGCACCGAACTGGAGATCAGCCATGAAAACTGTGCTCCAGGAACACTCCTTGGACTGGGCGCTGACCCACGTATCCCGATTCTGCGACAACGACTTTTTCCCGGCTATGTTCGAATTCAATGTCTTTGCTGGGGATTGGAATGAAGTCAGGATGCATATCCTCGCCATTGACCTGCAGGCGCACCTTCCAAGACCGCCGCTGGTTCGCTTCGCTCCGAAGCTGGCGGGATCCTTCCGGATACTCCATCGCCTCGACCCCATCGATTCGCTGATCTATACCGCCCTTGTGCACGAGATCAACGAGACGTTGGAAAAATCCCGAGGCATGGGATCCACGGCATCCATTCACCCCTTCCGCATCGAGCCCTCCGCCAACGGGTCATTCTTCGGCGGCCGAAATTCGTGGCAGCAACACACCGAAAAACTTGAAAACCTGGCGAAGCAGTACCGCTGCTGCGGGCCTCAGAACACCGGCGGGTTCGTATTCATGGCGGATATCCACGACTTCTTCGGCAACATCCAGCCACGCCGGCTGATCCAGATGCTGCTCGAATCGGGCGCCGTGGGCGCGGAGCGAGCCCAAGCGCTCGGGCGCTTCCTTCCCGCGGTCTGCACCGGGGCCGGGCGTGGCATCCCCGCCGGCCCGGGGGCCAGCAGGGTCCTTGCCGAGTTGCTCTTCGCAGGCATCGATCAGAAGATCCTCCAGTACACGACCGACTTCACGCGGTGGGGCGACGACCTGCGGATGTTCTTCCGGACGCGAGAGGCGGCGGAAACGGCGCTACGCGATGTGACCACGCATCTGCATGCGATCCATGAATTGAGATTCGCCCCGCTGAAGACGCGCATTGTGCCGGTGGATGAATTCCTGGCGCACCACTTCAAGAGCCGGCCCGACGAATCCGCGGATGCCGGGGCCGCGGAGGTCCGGTTGAGCCAGCTCGTCGGGCAGAGCCCCCATGCCCTGCATTACCATTGGATGTCCTCGGATGCAGCTGCACCCCCGTCGCAGGAAACAGGCGTTTACGCCACCCTGCAATCGCTACCTGAGCACGCGGAGGTTGGGACGGCGTACGTCGTTCACTTCAACCGCGCGGTCGAAGGCAGCCCGCCGGATCTCCTCGCCGCACGGCGCATCCTGCGCAAAGCCGCGGCATACCGAGTCCGCACCCTCCTCCCGGGCGTGCTGGCGCATTTCGACAAGCTTGCCCCCGTGATTCGAGAAACGGCGATCTACCTGAAATCGGTTCTGGACACGGAGAACGTCCGGACCCACGCCAAGGAAATCCGCGAGATGTGGGAGGGGAGGCTCCACTCCTCCTCGTTCATCAACGAGTGGATGGGGCACGTGTTGACCCACCCTGCTTTCAACGAAATCGATTTGCCTGCGCATTACAGCGAGCTCGTGGATGTCAGGAGCAAGGCCCTGATTGCACTGCGGAAGAATGATGTGGATTGGGTCAGGAGGCACGCGGCTCAGCTGGACACCTTCGATCTGTGGGACAGGCGGGCGGTCCTCTATGCCTGCTCCGTGCTGCCCGAAGGCGAACGGGCGGACGTCGCGAGAATGGCCCTGGCCCGAGGGGGCATCACCGAGCGGGCCGTGGCGCGGCACATCGAGCCCGGGTCCGTCGCCGCAGCCGCGTCGGCCAGACTGAGGGGCCGGATCGGGGCCCCGGACAACTATCCTTCCTATGGCGACAAGGCGTTCAGGAGTCCGGACAGTGATCTATCCCGCGGCTACCGCGTCGAAGCCCCGGACAACTACCCCGCGTATGGCACCAAGGCCGTGGCCCCGAGCCCGCACTGGCTGAGCGAGCGCATCCCGGAACTGGATGCGCTGCTGAGGGAGCATGGTCCCGAAATCACCGTAGGCATCCAGGACTCGATCGATTCCGGCAACTGCATGTCGGGAACCGAATCGTTCCGTCGCGACCTTCTGGCACGCCTGGAGTTGAAGCCGGACACCGCTGCCGTTCCGGCCAGCGCGCTGCTGGCGCACCGCGACGACCCGTTGACCCGTAGGGCGGCCCGGGCCGCGGCCCTGCGCTGGAAGGAACTGCAAGGCAAGAAACCGTGAATCGACCTCTCGGCATGCATCTGGAGGAGGTCGCCGTGCTCATGGGCGGCTTCCTGCGCGGCTTTGAAGACAGCCGTGTGCACCTGGGCACGGCGGCACGTTTCGCCGGGGAATTCGGCAGGTTGATGCGGATACCGGCGCTTCACCCTTCGGCGGGGGACAAGGCCGTATCGTATGCCGAAGCAGCCGGATCTTACCGGGTTCCCGAACATGCCGTTTTCGACGCGAGAGCGGCCGATCCAGTTTCCGTCCTGATCAGGGGTCTCACCGGGTCGCCGGCGCTGGAGTCGGCACACCCGCTTGGGGTCCTGCATCCGGAGAGCCTGCGCGCGGATCTCGGCCGGCTGTTGCGCATCCCGCTCTTGCGCTTCTACCTCCAAGTTGCGAAACGGGAGGCGTTTTGCACGCTGTTGAAGGGGATCGCCCAGCACGGCGGCTTCCCCGTCTCGGGCACTCTGCGGGGATTGCCCGACGCTTGCCCGGCCTGTGGGCATCGGCTGGCCTTTGATGCCGGCGGCGCCCCCCAGTGTCCTGCCTGCAGCCAGACACTCGAGACCTTTCTCACGCTCCCGATGGTACCCGGCGTCCGGGCGCTGGTCTCATACGAGATGCTGCGCCAGGTGCTCGAACTCAATCTCGTGGAAACGTACCAGGAGGAGAGTGAAATCCGGCCCCTCCGGCCCGAGAGCCAAGCCCCGCATGACCACAACCGATGAGAAGATACACCCTTTTCTGACAAGGTCGCTCGCCGACAGGCGCACTCTGCTGATCGCCGAGCATGTGCAGGCTGCTCTCCATTTCGAGTTTGCCGACGAACACATCGAGGAACGCGAGTACGACGAACAGGAACGGCTGCGAGTCCACCGCACGATCGATCGCAAGGTCTTCCGGGGCGACACCTACGCCCGCTACTCGCGCATCGTTTCCGGGCTTCGCAAGCAGGGTTTTGCCGGGGAAAACCTCGACGCGAAGGTCAGGGCGCATCTGGCCAGGGACCTCGGATCCGTTGCTTCCGCCGTGAACGTCCGGGATGACGTCGAGGGATCGTTGCGGCGGTACGCCGACATGTTGCCGCAACACAAGTGGCCGGTAGTCCTGTGCATAGCTCGGGCACTCGAAGAGGCCGGCCGCCTCAAGGAACGCCTGGCTTCGCTCGGATTCCCGGTCCTTTCCGAAGGATTACTGGAGAGACTCGGAATCGTCTGCTGCGGCTGCCCTCCCGAACAGAGCTTTGTCCGCCACGTCGCCAGCCTTCCCAACACCGGCGCGGTCGCCGACGCGTTGACCCCCGTGAAGGCGCCGGAACCGATGTCGGTGAGCACCACGATGGTGGAAACCCGGCTAATCCTCGGCATCACCCCGGACATGGCTGAGAAATACGGCCATGATGTCACGCTCGCTGTCTTGGACACGGGCCTCGATCGCAACCATCCGGCCTTCGCCGCAATGTCGCACGAAGATTACGCGAACTTCACAGCAGAAGAAGATACGGACGTTCAAGGTCATGGCACGCACGTCGCGGCCATTGCCGCCGGCAACGACCGAACGTGCGACGGCCGATATTCAGGGATCGCCCCCCGGAGTCACCTGGTCGCGGCGAAAGTCATGTCGAGGAGGCAGGACGGAACCCTCGAGTCCGTCCTTCGCGGGATGGCCTGGGCCGTCTTCGAAAAGCGCGCAGACATCCTCAGCCTGTCGCTCGGCGACTGCGGGACGCCGCCCAACGGGATGTCCATCTGGACACGGGCTTGCGAAGAGTCCTTTCGCCAGGGAACCGTGGTTTGCGTGGCAGCAGGCAATCCGTGTCCTCCCTACCCGCAATCCATCACCGTGCCGGGCGATTCCGTCCACGCCGTCACGGTTGGAGCAATCGACCGGAAACGTCAACTGGCCGGCTTTTCCGCTCTGGGGAGCACCGATCCAAACTCGCCGCTATTCGGAAAGCCCAACTGCGTCGGCCCCGGGGTGGATATCGTGGCGGCCCGCTCTGCTTCGGCAACCTACGGGCCCGCGGAAATCGTGGACCAGCTGCACGTTCGGCTCTCGGGTACAAGCATGGCGACGCCGGCCGTTGCCGGATGCCTGGCGCTGCTGAAGTCCAAGGCACGTTCTCACGGCTGGGACATCAGCCCGGCGGAGCTGGCGGATCTGTTTTACGCGGCATGCCTGCCGCTGAGAAATGCAGCCGGGCGGGAATACCGCAGCGACATCGAGGCGGGCCATGGGTTGGTGGATATGCGCGCGGCGTTCCGCGAAGCAGAGCGGCAGGCCTCGTCGCGCGCTTCCCAGGGTATAGACAGCGCCGCGAGAGTGGAACAGGTGGGTGGACATCCGGAGCCCCTCCCCGCGGCAGTTGCAGGTAGTGCTTCGATCCAACCGGCGCAGTTCGAGCCCGGCGTCTGCCATCGCTGCGGCCAACACTACCTCGGCAGAATCGGGACCTTCTCGCCGGTGTGGGTGTGCGCGCATTGCGCTGCACCGCTTTGCGTCGTCTGCTGGCAGCTTGGCTGCCGCGAATGCGCAAAGCACAAAGCCGGCGGGGCGCAAGCCCAGTGAGCCATCCCCCCGCTGATCTTGCGCAATGAAGCGCACCAGTCGGTCCCCTGGATTACCCCAATCACCGTTTCCCGCCGATTCCGGATGATCACCCGATCTTCCGCTGCAAAGGCCATTCATTGGACCGGGCCCGGTGACCTGGTGGAAGACGATTCCTTGTTTCAGACCCTCCACGACGAAGAGTTCGAGGAGCCACGTGGTCTGCTCTGCGATCTCCGCGCCGCTGTTCCGAAAATTGACGACACCGTGGAGATTTGTAGAGATCGCCTTGGAGGTGAGCTTCAAAAACTCACCTCCAGGCGGTATCCGAAACTGGGATGAACCTCAAGCGGATCTCCTGCGTATGCTTATGACAAGAGAGGATACCGCCATGAAACCGATGAGCCTTGCACTGATGATGGTTGTGCTGGCTTTCACTCGCTTCTCCTTCGGCGCTGCCGAGAGCGGGGTCGCACGCGATCCCGCGGTAAGCGCGGCACTGACCCAACTCGATGTGCAGCTGGCTGCCGTGTTGAAGGAACGCAATCTACCCGGTCTTTCGGCGTGCGTCGTCTATGACCGGGAGTTGATCTGGGCCAAGGGGTATGGATACGCGGACCTGGAGTCTCGAGTTCCGGCGGACGCGGACAGCATCTACGAGATCGGTTCCGTTACGAAGCTGTTCAACGCGGTGATGCTGATGAAGCTGAGAGACGCGGGCCGGCTGAGCCTGGACGATCCCATCGAGAAGTACCTCCCCGAGTTTAAGGTCAAGTCCAGTTTCCCGGATTCGCGACCCCCGACGTTTCGCGAGGTGGTATCCCATGTAAGCGGCCTGCCGCGGGAGTTCGGGTTCGACGTGGGCAAGTCCGGCCACCTTCAGCAGTATCCGGCCGCGGTGGTGCTGGCCGGGATCAAGGACAAGGAAATGCAGTACCCCGCCCATTCCGGCTTTCACTACTCCAACCTTGGAATCTATATCATCGGGCAGGCCTTGCAGAAGATCGCCGGCGAACCCTACACGCAGTACATGCAACGAAACGTCTTCGACCCGCTCGGGATGCGGAGTACCGGGTGGGAGTACACCGAGGCGATGAAGCCGCACAGGGCGATTGGCTATTTGGCCGCAAAGCCGGACGGCAGCAGGGAGGTTGCGCCGCTCTTCGTCCCGGGAGACTTTGGCGTTTCGGCCGGCGGGATTCAGTCCTCCGTCAGAGACATGGCCAAATTCATCTCGTTGCAGTTCGGTGAGGGCCCCGCCGCAGGCGCACAGATACTCGGGGGCACAACCCTGCGGGAAATGCGTTCCTCCCTGGTCCCCGCAGAGAACTGGCTATGGGGTTACGGGATCGGCTGGGAGGTCGAAAAGTACACGCGCCATGTGGGCATCTGTCACACGGGCGGCACCCTTGGGTTCGCCAGCAAGGTCCGCGCTGTGCCGGACCTCAAGCTCGGCTTCGTGTTGCTCGTCAACCAGGATACGGATTCGGACGAACTGAGCCGCAAGCTGGTCGAGGGGCTCATTCCCGCTTTCGAACAGGTGGCAAAGAAGCGTTCGCTGCAGGAAAAGCCGCCGCTCCCCGCCGACGCCGCCAGGTACACCGGGCACTACGCCTGCGAGTTCGGCGTCGCCGACATCAGCATCCTCGACGGCCGTCTGGTCCTGATCACCACGGAAGCGGATGGATCGAAGGGCGCGCCGTGGATACTGGAAGCGCGGAAAGACAGCACGCTCCTCGTTAAATCCGGGTCCGGAAATTTCGACGGCCTCGTCGTCGCTTTCCACCCGGCGACCGCGACGGAACCGGCAAACATCGAACTCCTCGGAGTGAAGTTCCCGAGAAAAGGGGAGGGACCCCCCGCGAACAACCCGTGATGACGGCCGCTGCCGCGATCGCGTCCCGGCCGGAGACGGACAATGCGCTGACCCGGATTGGGCGCGACGGGCTGGAGGCCGGCGTGTCGCCCGAACGCTTGAAACGGAACCTGGCGCGCAATCCCTGCCGGCAATCTCACAATCACGACAAGTGTCTACTACACAGACGAGTCCATGGATTCGCGCGGAAACCGGCGAGTTCGAGGAAAACCCGAATTCGATCGTCCTCGGCATCGCGGCAGGGCCACAGCGCAAGGCGACCGCGCTCGACGCCACTGCCGGCGACACCGCCGTCGCCGAGGCAACCTACGACCCGTGCACAAACAGGCTTCGCGCAAGAAAGTTCCTGCGCGTCGCCGGACGTCTGTACCTTGTGGGCCTCGAATGCGAGTGCCACAGGAAGTAGTCCGTCTTCGCAACGCAACGCGTTAGTAGCGACTTCCCGCTGACCAGCCGAAATACATTGTCACAGCCCGGAAGTCGGCTGCACGGATGGTGACCGGCATGAAAGAAGACAATCGCTATTGCTTCACGCTCAGCTGGCTTTCACGGTTTCCGGCACTCGGCCGCCAGTCCGATCAACAACGAGACCGGCAATCTGAAGCTCGCGCAGAATCTCCTCGGCCACTCCACTCTCCAGATGACCCGGACACCTACACGCACACCTCAACCGAGGCCCAGCGGGAGGCAGCCGAGGTTTTGGAACGGACAATTTTCGGAAATCTGTTCCCAATTGTTCCCATAATCGGGAACAGGAACAATCAATTAACGCAAAGGCCACGCAGGTCTGCCAAGCCTGCAGGTGCTTGAAATCATGAAGCTTACGGGACTGAAAAAACAAAGAAAGGTGGTCGGGGCGAGAGGATTCGAACCTCCGACCTTACGGTCCCGAACCGTACGCGCTACCAAGCTGCGCCACGCCCCGTATCCAAGTAGAGGCAAATCCTAGCCTAATTCTTGCGACCGATCAACCCAATTCCAGGCAGTCGAACAGGATGCGACAGGTTTGTCTCTTCGCCCATCAGCCACTGGGCGGCATCGTAGTCCGTCTGGTCGCGCTGAAGGGGGGTGATCGAAATGTAGTGCTCGAGGATGGCATGGAAGTCGAGCGGCATCCCCCCGAGGTCCGGCTTCCCCGCCCCGGGGTCCTCCCCTGCCCCGTTAAAGCCGGGGTAGTGCGGTGCGCATCCCTGCCGCGTGATCTTCACCCCGCGCACCTTGCGGACCGGTACGTTGACGTTGAGGCAGACACCGAGCCGCACATCCCGATCGAGCAGCGAACGCACCAGGGTGCGGGCAAACCTGGCCGCGTCCTTGAACTGCACGGGCTTGTCGTCGTACGCCTGCGAGATGGCGACGGCGGGAAGACCGTTCTTGGAGGCCTCCCGCGCGGCGGCCACGGTGCCCGAATACATTATGTCGTCTCCGAGATTCGCACCCGCGATTGATGCCGGAAATGACCAGGTCGGGGCGTTGGGGCGCGATGTGTCTCAGGGCGTATATCACGCAGTCCGCAGGTGTTCCGTCCAGGCTGAAGCGGTTCGGCGAGAGCTTGGTGACGGTGAGCGGGGCATGGATGGTGAGGCCGTGGCTGACGGCGCTGCGCTCGCGGTCGGGCGCCACGACGAGGATATCCGCAATGCCTTGGAGGGATACCTCCAAGGCGACCAGCCCTGCGGCTTCTATACCGTCGTCGTTGGTAAGTAGAATGAGTGCCACGAGAAAAAGAAAAATGGTCGGGACGAGTGGATTTGAACCACCGACCACACGCACCCCAAGCGTGTGCGCTACCAGGCTGCGCTACGTCCCGACCGACAAAAAGCACAGTATCATTCGCGTTCGAGCAAAGTCAATATGTTCTCCAGTTCGGCCCGAACCTGCTTCAACTGCGAGGGCGCCTTCGATTTCTGCGCAGGAGGTTGAGCGGGTTGGCGGCGGCGCCCCCTCCGGTCGGCAGGCCGGGGAGGGTGCGTCGCCGGGCGGGGCGCTCCGGTCGCGAGCTGTTTTCGGGCTCCCGCGATCGTGAAACCGTCCTCGTATAGCAGCCTCCGGATCTCGAGCAGCAGTTCGATGTCTTTCGGCCGGTACGTCCGCTGCCCGGCCTTGTTCTTCGGCGGGGCGAGGCACGAAAACTCGCTTTCCCAGTAGCGCAGCACGTAAGCTTCGACGCCGAGGATTTCACAAACCTCGCCGATTTTGTAGTAGAGCTTCGTGGGCGTGAACGGCATGAGGATCAGACCGACTTAAGGTACTTCGAGGGCTTGAAAGTTATCGCCTTGCGTCCGGGAATGACCATCGAATCCCCGGTCTTGGGATTGACCCCCTTCTTGTCTTTCCGGCGGACGGTGCGGAAACAACCGAAACCGCTGATCAGGACTTTTTCCCCTTCGCCGAGCCTTCGCTTGATAATCTCCAGAATCAGTTCCACGACCTTCTGGGCGTCCGCCTGGGACAATCCGCCGTGCGCATCATAAACTGCTTTGCTCAAGTCCTTCTTGTTCACATCGAGCGCCCGTTCCGCGCGGAAGGTGGAGATGGCTGGAGTGGTTCGACAGAGCTAATACTAGTGTCGAGCCCGCGGCACTGTCAATGCCCCGCCCGGTGCCGTGCACCCTGTTGCTCTTTCAGACGCTGCCGGAGCCTGATCGGTGTGGCGTAGAAACCGAATTTCTCCCGCAATTGATTCAGGATAAACCTTTCCGTCGAAAAATGGAGGGGTTTGCGCGACGGAGTGAAGGCCACGAACGTGGGTGGTTCACCGTGGACCTGGGTGATGTAGCGGATGTCGAGCCCCTGGTTCGGATGATCGGTTTGCCACGTGCGCTGCAGGTCCGGAACGAACATGTTGTTCAGAACCCCTGTGGGCACCCTGACGCGCCGTCCCTCGTACGCCCTCAGGATCATATCGAAGAGACGAGAAACACGCTGTCCTGTTAGAGCGGAAACGGTGACGATCGGGGCGTACGCCAGGTATTTCATGCGCCGGCGGACGGTTTCGGCGAATTCCTCGACGGTGTGGGTACCCTTCTCGGCAACCTTGTCCCATTTGTTCACGACGATGATGACCGAACAACCCGACTGTTCGGCATAGCCGCCGATCCCGGCATCCAGTTTTGTGACCCCTTCTTCGGCGTCGAGCAGCAGCAGGGCGACGTCGGCCGATTCGAGGCTCTTGCGCGCCACGATCACGCTGACTATCTCGGTGCGCTCCTCGGTCCGCCCCTTGCGCCGGATTCCTGCGGTGTCGATGATGCGAAACCCCTTCTTGTCGCGCACCACGAGCGTGTCGACCGAATCGCGGGTGGTACCCGGGATCTCGCTTACGATGGCGCGTTCGGAACCGAGTAGCCGGTTGACGAGCGATGACTTGCCGACATTGGGCCTGCCGACGACGGCGACGGCGATTTCGGGCGTATCCTCGACGGGATCCCGACCGGTCGACGGGCCGGGATCCCCCGCGACTGAGACCACCCGGTCGAGCACGTCGGCGACTCCGCGGTTGTGCTCCGCCGATACCGGGAACACTTCTTCCGCCCCGAATGCGTAGAAAGGGGCGGTGTCGTCCTCCAGCGACGAGGTATCGAGCTTGTTGACGATCACCCAGATAGGGCGGCCGGAACGCCTCAGTATCGGCAGGAGTTGTTCGTCGAGCGGGGTCACGCCGGCCCGCCCGTCCACGACCATCAGGAGCAGGTCCGACTCGCGGATGGCGGCTTCGACCTGTTGGAGGATCTTCGTCGGGATGACCTCGTGGACTCCGGGCATAAGCCCGCCCGTGTCGAGCACTTCGAAGGTCCGGCCCAGCCATTCGGCGGTGGCATAAAGACGGTCCCGCGTAATCCCGGGCTCGTCGCCGACAATGGCCCTGCGGTTGCCGCAGATCCGGTTGAAGAGCGTGGATTTACCGACATTGGGCCGGCCTACGATAGCGACTCGGAACATGGGCAGCGGGGATCCGCGGTAAGACTCGAACTGCGAGCCGGACAGAGAAACAGGGAACGGAATCGGGGGGCGAAGGCCCTCGTGCGCGAAGAAGCCCGGGGCCCGGTCGGCGGCGCCATGCTCGGCTGCCGCTCATCCAGATTGCTTCGCCGCATCCGGGCACAGGATAGCTAACCTGTCCCGGAATGTCGACCCCCTATCAACCCGGCGCGCGGCAGGGCGACGGGGAACGCAGCGGCCGCGACACCGAACTCGAGCGGCAGCGTGCCGATCAGCTCGCCGTCGGCGTGCGCCCACGGTCCGCGAGGCCCCTGGACGGTCACTTTGCGGGCGCGACGGCGTTCGATCCCGGGGGCCTCCAGCTGAGAACCGCGCCATGCCGAGTAGAGCAGCTGCGCGTACCTGGCTCGGCTCCTTCCCTGCACCGCCAGCACGTCGAGCAAGCCGTCGGTCAGGTCGGCCTCCGGGGTGAGCAACAGCCCGCCGCCGTAGCCGCGCGCGTTGGCGACGATGCACGAGGTCGCCTTCAGCGTCTCCTCCCCGACGACCACCTCGAACTCCGGGAACGAGTATCCCGCGAGGGACTGCAGAACCGATACGAAAAAAGCGAACTTCCCAGTGCGCCGCTTCAGGCGTGGGCGCACCTTCGAGACCACGTAGGCGTCGAAACCAATCCCCGCCATGAGGAGGAAACGGTGTTCGGTGCGCCCGGCGACCGTCCCGAGATCGATGCGCCGGACGACCCCCTGGAGAACATCGCCGAGGGCGCGGACGGGTTCGAGCGGGATGCCGAGTTCCCGCGCCAGGACGTTGGCCGTGCCCCCGGGGAGGAGCGCGACCGGGAACGGGGGATCCGGCACGCGGGCCGCCACCTCGTTCATCGTTCCGTCGCCGCCGCACACGGCCAGCAGGTCCGGCGGGCACTCCAGCAGCTCGCGCGCCAGTTCACCGGCGTGGCCCGCGCAACGCGTCGGGAGCAGTTCGAATTGCCAATCGCGGTGCGGCCAGGTTTTCAAGTAGCGACCGAGCTTCCGGTAGGGCCTGCCGCCGCCGGCCGCGGGGTTCGCGATGATCACGATCCTCTTCGGCCGGGGCACGGAACCCGCCGCCATAACTGGTTTCTGCCACATGCCAGACCTTGCCTGTCGGGGCCGTTACTCCCGGCTTCACTCGGACCACGCCCGCCGGATGCCAAGTTGCTTGAGCTTGTACTGAAGCGTCTGACGGTGGAGCTTGATGGCGGAGGCGGCCTGGCTGACGTTGCCGCCGTGCCGTTCGAGGACCTGCATCAGGTAGTTCCGTTCGAAGGCCGCGCGCGCCTCTTCGTACGGGAGCCGGCTCAAATCCCCGCCGGCCGCCAGGCCAGGGTCGTGCGCCGCCGCGAACTCCCCCGGCAGTTCGCCGACATCGATCGAGCCCTTGACGCTCAGCACCACGCAGCGCTCGACGACGTTGCGCAACTCCCTGACGTTGCCCGGCCACGGGTACTCCACGAGCCGGTCCAGGGCGCCCGCCGTGAACCCTTTCCACTCGATCCGGTATTTTTCCGCAAAAGTGCGGCCGAAGTAATCGAGCAGCGGTTGGATGTCCTCGCGCCGTTCGCGCAGCGGAGGTATTTCCAGGTGGATGACGTGAATACGGTAATAGAGGTCCTGGCGGAATTCCGATGCCGCGATGGCCTGTGCCAGGTCACGGTGCGTGGCGCACACGACCCGCACGTCCACATCGACGGATTGAGAGGAACCGAGCGGTTCGAACTGCCTCTCCTCGAGCACCCGGAGGATCTTGGCCTGGGTGGGCAGGGCCATGTCCCCGATCTCGTCCAGGAACAGTGTCCCCCCATCCGCTGTTTCGAACTTGCCGCGCCGCCGCGCAACCGCCCCCGTAAAGGCCCCCTTCTCGTGCCCGAACAGTTCGCTCTCGATCAGGGCGTCCGGAAGGGCCGCGCAGTTGACGGCGACAAACGGCATCGGGGCGCGGCCGCTGCGACGGTGCAGTTCGCGGGCGACCAGTTCCTTTCCCGTGCCGCTTTCTCCCTGGATGAACACCGTCGCGTCCGTGGGGGCCACCCGCTCGACCATTTCGAAGATGCGCTGCATGGCGCCGCTGCGCCCCACCATCGCGCCAAAACCCGTGTCGCCGCCGAGTTCTTCCTTCAGCCTCCTGTTTTCCTCCGCCAACTGCGCCCGCTCCCGCGCATTGCGCACGAGGAGTCGCAGCTCGTCGATTTCGAATGGCTTTGAGAGGTATTCGTACGCCCCGGCCCGGATGGCATCCACGGCCATGCGCTCCGAACCGTGCGCCGTGATGACGATGACCGGGACGGCCCCGGGATGCCCCGCGATCTCCTTGAGCAGGTCGATCCCCGACCCGTCCGGCAGGTTGACGTCGAGCAGGACGAGGTCGGGATTGTCGTTCTGCAGCGTGTAGCGCGCGGAGCGGAGGTCGGGGGCCTCCAGGATCACGACCTCGCGTGCCTGCAGGGCCTTTCGTATCCCGAACCGGGCGGCCTCTTCGTCGTCGACAACCAGAATCTTGTATCTCAAGGTCCCTCCCGGCGGCACGCCCGCCGTTCAAGCGACGGGCAGGTGGATGAGGAAGCGCGTGCCGCGGTCGCCGCGCACGGGGCTCTCGACCGAAATTTCGCCCCCCAGAAGCTCGACGTTTCGCTTTACGATGGCCAACCCCAAACCTGTCCCCCGCTGGCGCGTGGTGAAGAAGGGGACGAAGATCTTGTCCCGGATCTCCGGCTCGATCCCCGGGCCGTCGTCCTCGACCGTGACCAGGACGAACCGCTCAGAGTCGTCCTCCAGCACCACCTCCCCGCCCCGCAGCACCAGGCTCATCCCTGCGCCGGCGGCCTGGATTGCGTTCAGAAAGAGGTTCAGGAAGATCTCACGGAAAATCGACGGGCTGCCCATGACCTTCGGAAGGCGCTCCGGCAGGCCGTCGTCCACCCTGATGTTGCCCTGTTCGATGTCGTGGCGCAGAAATCCGATCACGGCCTCGGCGATGTCGCGCAGGTTCACCGGCTCCTGCTGGTCCGGCACCGGCCTGGCGAAGTTCAGCAGCTGAACCACCGACGAGGCGAGACGGTCGATCTCTCCCCGGATGAGGGACAGGTCCTTGGCGTATTTCGGTTCGGAATTCCGGGTCTTCCTGCATCACCTGAACGATGGTCTTGATCGAGCTCAACGGGTTCTTGATTTCGTGGGCGATCCGGGCCGTCATTTCCCCCAGCTGCACCATCTGGGCCTGGTGCACCAGGGTGTGCTGCAGTTCCAGCTTGGCCTTCAGGAGGTTCGAGTTGTCCAGTACGACGGCAATCTGGCCGCACAGGCTCAAGAGGAGGGACTCGACGGGCGGCTCGAGTTGCCGTCACCGGGCGTGCTGTCCACGATCAGGACACCCGTCCAGCCCGGGAGGGAGCCGATGCGGGAACGCGTAGGTGGCGTTCATGTCCGGCGAGGATCGACGGGACGCCGATCTCCCTGGCGACCGACTCGTTGAGAAAGGTCCTGCGTGTGCCCTGCAAAACCCCGCCGATGCGCGACAGCAGGTCCCGCACCCGGACGCTCTCGGAAGAAAATCGCTCCGAGCGCTCCGGCCTGACGAGCACCTCGACGCGCCGGAACCCGAATGCACGACAGATCTCGGACTTCCATGAAGCCGATGCGATCCCGCGGTTCCAGGATCGTCAGGGCGCGGCTGGCCAAGTGTCACGACGAAGTCGTGCAGCCGGGCCGGCACTTGGGGGGACCGGACCGCACCCACGGAAGCCGCAATCCCCAGCGCTCGCTCATACGGGATTATAGGCCGCGCGACCGGCCTCGCCTGCACGGCCGATGAGGAACTTGAAGACGTAACGCGATTCCGAGGTGCCGACGAATGATCACGTCCTGGTCGCGCAGCTGCCTTCTCCCCACCTTCTTCCGCTCCCCGACCACCTCGCCCTCGACCAGTGGTGCCGCAGGCGCTGCCCCTGTCGCGAGAAAGTAGCCTTGCTCGTGGAGGTCGATCAGGAAGTGTTCGCGTGAGACGTTCAGGACCGTGCCGGGGTCAATGAGGTACAGGTCGTTGTTGGCGGCCGAATCGGACCGCCGGCGCGACCCGGGAATTGGGGCGAACCCTCCCGCCACCCGGATTCGCGGCCGACTCGGAACGGGAAGCGCGCGATACTCAGGATGGGGCCCCCCAGAGCGCTACGCGCTTCGCGGGGTCATGCCTTGAGGAAGACCATGCTCGGTTCGTTCACGTGTCGTGCTCCTTTCGGCCCGAGTGCTTGAACGTTCGGTGCCCTGTGCCGCGCGAGCGGGATGCCGGACTAGAAGCTTATCAGGATGCCTCCGGACACCTCGAGCAGGTTGAGGCTCCGGGACAGCACCCCGGTAGCCGTGTAGCCGCGCGCGTCCAAGCCGCAGCCCGACAGGGCCGTAGAGTTCGCGGATTTTCAGACCACCTCCATAGTTGAACGCGAGCTTTGTGCCTATCGGGAGGTTCGGCGAACCGTACTGCCGAATCAGGCCCACTCCGGCCGTCACATAGGGGACGACCTTCGTGGCGGGCACGTTCAGAATGAGGTTGGAGCTGTAGATGAATCCCTTGGCGTCCTGAACCTGTGAGAGGTCTCGCGGAAACAGGAAATCCGGACTGAAGGCGAGCGTGTGTTCCATGCCGAACAGCGGCACGAAATTGGTGCTCAGCCGGAACCCGTAGATGAAGCTCCCGTCGAGCGCCGTGCGGACGTTGTCCACCGTTAGTTTCCCGGCCTTGGCCCCGCCGACGAAGAAGGTGAAGTCGCCCGCCAGCCGCCTGCCCGAGACAGGCGGCCGTCAGCAGCACCAGGAGAAGGACGGCATTACGCAGGCGCACGAACATGAAAGCCTCTCAGAAATCGATCTTCTGCAGCTGTTCCTGCAGCGAATCGCGGATCCCTTCGAACCGGAACGAAACGCGCTTGGGGAACGGGTGGCGACGGCGGGAAGATCGCCTTCGCGGGATTGATGAACTTCCCGTGCTGCAACAGGCGAAAATCCAGGTGGGGTCCCGTCGCGAGTCCGGTGGAACCCACCAGTCCCGACGATCTCCCCCTGCTCGACGCGTGCGCCGGGGCGGACGGCGATCCGCGAGAGGTGGAGGTACATCGACTCGCACCCCCCGGCGTGACGCAGCCTGACGGTCTTGCCCCCCTGACCACGGGGGCCGGCGAGCACGACCGTCCCGGAAGCGACGGCGACTACCGGCGTGCCCGTCGGCGCGGCGTAGTCGACGCCCAGGTGAGGACGCACGATCTTCAGCACCGGGTGCAGGCGCGCGCTCGAGAACCGCGACGAGATGCGCGCAAACCTCAGGGGCGATTTTAGAAACGACTTTTTCAGCGAGGTCCCCTTCGCGTCGTAGTATTCCGCCTTGCCCGATTCGTTCTCAAAACGGAACCCGGCGAAGGTCTTGCCCTGGTTGCTGATGGATGCCGCCAGGATCGCGCCGTACTTGACGAATTTGCCGTCCAGGTACTTCTTCTCCACGAGCATCCTGAACGAGTCGCCCTTCTGTATATCGGTGTAGAAGTCGACGTCCCAGGTAAAGATATTGGCCAGTCCATGGCCAGTATCTCCTGCTCGCCGGCGTCGGTCACGGCCGCGAAGAGCGATCCGTCGATGTAGCCGGAGACCGCCTCGACGCGCGTGGTGTAGGGGAAGGGCTTCATCACGGGAACGAAACCCTCGGCGTCGCGATAGACCGTCAGGTAGCGTTCGTCGTCCACCGGATAGCGGAATTCCTTGAATTCGCCCCCCTCCGTGAACAACAGCCAGTACGGCCTCCCGGCCGCCACCTTGGCAAGGTTATACACCGGCCGCGTGGAATCGATCAGTTCATGGATGACGTCGTGCGCGATCCCCTGCACCCGAAGCGCCTCCGTGACGGTCTGGCGGGGGTCGAACGAGCCAACGAACTGGCGCAGGGCTGGCACCGTGAGGACCGAGGGCACCGGGGCGACGGTGGCCAGCGAGACCGGCGGCGACGATCCGGCGACAGGCTGCCCCCGTTGCAGGATCAAATAGCCGGCCCCAGCGGAGAACACCATCAACAGAACGGGGAAAAAGGACGGAAGTCGAGCGTTTCTCGAGCAGGGCGGAAAACGAATGTGATTTCGGGCTCTTTCTGAACAAAAAACATCCTCCTTGTTCAGCGCCCCCCGCGCGACAGCGGAAAGACTGCCCTGCCGGGGACCGAGGGCTGAGCTGGTCGAGATCTAAAACGTCGCCGCATTTCTCTTCGACTGAAGCCGTTGCTCCACGACCGGGGGAACCAGACCGTGGACCGATCCCCCGAGGAGTGAGATCTCCTTTACCAGGCGAGAACTCAGGTAGGAGTAGGCTTCCGCCGGCATCAGAAAAACCGTCTCGACGGCTGAAGAGAGGCGGCGGTTCATCAGGGCCATCTGCAGCTCGTATTCGTAGTCTGAAACGGCGCGGATACCCCGAACGATGACGGACGCACCGATCTGCTGCGCGTAATCGACGAGCAGACCGCCGAAGGTCGTTATGCTCGACGTTGTCGATGTCGCGCACGACCCCGGCGAGCATCTCCACCCTTTCCTCGATGGAAAAGAGGGGGGTCTTGTCGGTGTTGTTCAGGATCGCGACGATGACTTCGTCGAAGAGGGCAGCGCTGCGCTGGATGAGGTCGATGTGCCCGTTTGTCACCGGATCGAAAGTACCAGGATAAACGGCCCGAATCGACATCCGCCACAGCCTCTGCACCGCACCGCGCCGCCTGCGGCCGGCGCGGACCGTGAAAAAACCAGCATCTCTCGGCGGCACTGGAACTTCCACGTCACACGGATGCTGGAAAGTGGCGCCATTATATGAACAGGGCCGTGGGAATTCAAGACGAATGGGCTCCTGTTGCGGCTCGGATCACAATTTCCAATCCGCAGGTCCTCATTCGAGGTGGGCGAGAGCCTTCTGCAGGCGTCGCGCAATCCGTTCCGCCTCGCTCCGCATAGGTCCCTCCTCCGCCGCAGCCGGGGCGCGAAGCGACTCGAGTGCCCGCAGCCACCGCTGCGTGGCTCCCGCCCCCGCCGTCCCGGAGCGCAGGGCCCTGTAGACAGCGAAGCGTCCGCCGTTCGGTCCGGATGTACTCGTTGCGCTTGTCCGGGGTGGTGCGCTTGGTTTCGCATGCCGTTGCCACGGCGAGGCGGTTTCGGGCCCCCTCCAGGGCCTGCAGCAGCTGGCGATAGGCGCCGATCGTCCCCCAATCCTCTGGAGCCACTTTCCTCGCCTTTCCCTGAAATGTGTCGGGTCCGGTTGAAACATTACCGGTGACTGCTCTCCCCTAATAACCAACCCGTCAGCTTTTGAGCCAACAAATGATCAGCCCCGCAGAGTCAGATGGACGCCAGCTGCTGGATTTCGTGGACCGGGTCGTGAGAAGTCACCGGCCGGGATGGGTCCGGTTTGCGCGGCGAGTAGTGCGCAACGAGGCCGACGCGGAAGATGCCGTGCAGGAGGCGGTGCGACGCGTGCTCGCCAGGGGTCGGCCGTTCAATACCAGCGAGGATTTGAGGATGTACCTGGGGAGAGCGGTGAGCAACATGGCGATCGAGCTGTATCACGAGCGTCGGAAGGAGCGCGAGCGGTTGCGGCCGGTCAGGGAAAATGCGATCGCCGACACGGGAGCGCAGGGCCCGGACCAACTGCTGGAGGAACGTGAGGCCGCGGCCGAGCGCGACCGTATGGTGACCATTCTCAGCGACGGCCTGGCTCGTCTGCCTCCCAAGCAGTACGAGGCTGTGCGCCTGACCGTGCTCGAATCCGGCGGAGCCTCGATCCGGGATGCGGGGGTCGCGAGCGGAATCCCGTACTCGACCCTGCGCCACCGGAGCGTGCAGGGGCTGCGGCGCCTGCGCAAGTATGCCCACCGGGCCTTTCTCAAGGCCGGCGGGAGACGTCCTTAGTACACAGCCTCATAAGTACGCGACGTCAGGAGAACGCACACAGGACTTTCCGGGCCCCGCCGGAAAACGCCGCACGCGGCCTGTCGCCAGGTCGATCCGTGGGGATCCGCAGGCATCCGCGTCCTGAAAAATGGGTTAGCGTATTTGTGAACATCAGTGCTTAGGGTGGCCGGGTGGTGTCCGATCCTGGGGGAGCGGCGCTTTCCGGGTTCCTGCCGGACCGGTAGAAACTGAGGCACTTGTCCCCTTGGACGACGGTCCTCGCGCGGCTTGCGTCGGCCGCGCATTCGGGAAGACTCGCTTTTGCGTGGTGTTCGACGACGACCAGGGTATCCTGACCGGCGACGCCGGTGCGGAACACCAGCTCCAGCAGGTCCTCATAAGGCGCCCAGGCGTACGGAGGGTCGAAGAAGACCGTGTCGGCCACGAAACCCTGGCGTGCCAGCTCGCGCAGGGAAGTGAAGATGTCCCGTTGCAGGATCCGGAAACCCGAACGCACCCGGCAGCCCTCGAGGTTCTGCCGGATCAGTCTTACGGCGTCGGTGCCGGAATCGACAAAGAGCACCTCGCGCGCGCCGCGGCTGATGGCCTCCAGTCCGATCGCTCCCGTCCCGGCGAACCCGTCGAGGAATACGGAGCCGCGCACGCTTGGGCCGAGTATGTCGAAGAGAGTCTGCTTCAGCCGGTCGCTCGTGGGACGCAACCCCAAGCCGCGCGGCCCCCGGAGCTTTCTGCCCCGCAATTCCCCCGCTATGATCCGCATCTTGCTTTCCCTTCGTGCACGAACCGCATCGAATCCGATCAGGGCATCAGGTCAGCCGACGAGGGCCAGCCCGTAGTGGTCGGCCCAGACGCGGCGGATCGCCGCGGCGGCCTGTCTCGCATCCTCGTCCGGCCGTGCCTGGAGTTTCTCCAGAAAGCGGTCTGCCTCGGTCCGGGCTATTTCCAGCGCCTTGCGGTCGCGGATGAGGTTGGCATACTTAAAGGCCGGGATGCCGGACTGCCGGGTGCCGGCCACCTCGCCCGGCCCACGCAGCTCCAGATCCACCTCGGCGATGCGAAATCCGTCGTTGGTCTCGCACATGAGCTCCAGCCTGCGGCGCGCCTCCTCGCTCCCCTGGACGTCTCCGACCAGGATGCACTCGGATTGGGCGGCGCCGCGCCCCACGCGGCCGCGCAGCTGGTGCAACTGGGCGAGGCCGAAACGTTCGGCGTGCTCGATGACCATGAGAGAGGCGTTGGCGACGTCCACGCCGACCTCGATCACGGTCGTGGCCACGAGGATCTGGATATCCCCGGCAGCGAAGCGGGTCATGACCGCATCCTTGTCGGCACTCTTCATCTTTCCGTGCAGGAGCCCGACGCTGAACTGCGGGAACACGCGTTCCCGGAGGTGCTCCGCCATTTCCGTCGCGGCGCGCAGGTCGCTCTTCCGGGATTCCTCGACGAGGGGATAAACGACGTACACCTGCTGGCCGGCGGCGACCACGCGCCGCACGGCGTCATAGGCTCCGGCCCGCTCCTTCTCCTTGAACCAGCGGGTGAGCACCGGCTTTCGTCCCGGCGGAAGCTCGTCGATCACCGACACATCGAGATCGCCATACAGGGTCAGGGCCAGCGAGCGCGGTATTGGGGTGGCGGTCATGACGAGGACGTCCGGGTGCAGCGACTTCTCTCGGAGCACGTTGCGCTGCGCGACGCCGAAGCGGTGCTGCTCGTCGATGACGGCCAGCGCGAGGTTGTCGAACTCGACCCCTTCCTGTATCAGGGCGTGGGTGCCGATCGCAACCCGTGTGTCGCCGGCGCGAATGGCGGAGAGGGTTTCCCTCTTCTGTTTCGCGGTGAGGCTCCCCTTCACGAGGCCCAAGCCGTAGCCAAGTGGCGCCAGCAATCGCCTGAAGTTGAAATGGTGCTGCTCGGCGAGGATCTCGGTCGGGGCCATGATCGCGACCTGGTAACCATTCTCGACCGCGATGATGGCGGCCTGCGCCGCCACGATGGTCTTGCCGGATCCGACGTCGCCCTGCAGCAACCGGCTCATGGGGCGCGGGGAGCGCATGTCCTGTGCAATCTCGCCCAGCACGCGCTTCTGGGCGGATGTCGGATGAAAAGGGAGTACCTTCTTGATCGCCTCTCTCACCCGGTCGTCGAGGCTGACGGTTCGGGCCTTGGTTACCCGGACCCGGCTCTCCCGTATCATGCGGATGCCGACCTGGAACTGAAACAGCTCCTCGAAAACGAGGCGCCTGTGCGCCGGGCCATGGCCGCTGTTGAGCTGCTCCATCTCCCTGGCGCGCTCGGATGCGTTCGCGCTGCGGAGCACCGGGAAGTGAAGCTGCTGCAGGGCGGCCGCCCTGGGCAGGAGACGATACTGCTTCTCCAGGTGTGCGGGCAGCGCTCCTTGGACGACGGGGGGCAGGTCCGCAACCGCCGCGTGCATGATCTGCCGCAGCGCCCGGGTGCGCAGGTCTCCGATTCTGCGATAGATGGGGACCACCCGTCCCGAATGGCAGGAGGGGCCGGACTCGTCTCCGACCGCTTCGCACTCCGGGTTGACCAGCACCAGCGGGCGGCGGCCGTATTCGTCTCGCTTGACCTGCCCGAAGATGATAAGCATCTGACCCTGGGAAAGGCTCTGCCTGAGATAGGGCTGGTTGAAGAATTTCAGCGTGATCGCCGCGCTCTCGTCTTTGACGAGCACCTCGACGACGGACACGCGGCGCGACCGGCCTTCGAAACCCCCGACGCTGCAGACGCGCCCGCGCGTGAGCACCCACTCGCCCTCGAAGAGCGATTTGATGGGCCGGAACTCGGTCCGGTCCTCGTAGCGGAATGGAGGGTACCCTACCAGGTCGCCGATCGTGCGGATACCGTGTGAAGCCAGGAGCTCGGCCCGTCGCGGCCCGATCCCCTTCACATACTGCACGGGCGTGTCGAACCGGACAGCCCGGCGGCCGGTCCCGGAGTCCACGACGGCACGAACCATGGCAACATTATATCCGCGTGAAATCCCGGCCCGCCCACTATTTCGCCGGGAGTGTCGCGCCGGATGACTGGCTCCCCGTTTCCTGCTATAAAAGAACGGTGCTGAGACTCTCCCATTCCGGGCGGATCGTCTGTCTGCTGCTGGTCGCGTTTCTGGCCGCCGGCTGTGGCGGCCGGACCATCGGGAAGAAGTCGGCCCGCAACGTGATCGCGGACATTTCCCCGAGCGAACTCGACCCTGAGGACGTGGAGGTCGAGTCCGTGGGCCGGACCGGGTCGAGCAATGCCGTGATCGAAGCCCGGGTCCGGGTGGCGTTCCGAGTGGAAAACGAACGGGGCCGCTGGGTCGTGCGGGAATTGCGCATTGGGCGGCATCAGTGGGAAAAACTCGAAAGGGTCCTCGAGGCGCTCGAGCGCGTGAAGGTCGAAGAGACCCGCAGAACGCTCGAGAGGCTGTCGTCGGCCATCGAGGAGTACTTCCGGAAGAACGGCTCGATCCCCGCTTTCAAGGACTTCGTGGCGCTCTCCGACGCGCTCTACCCGAATTACCTCGCAGACATCATCCGGCTGGACGCATGGAACCGGCCTCTGTTGGCCGAACGACTCGATGGCAGCACCATCCGGCTCAGCTCGGCCGGGCCGGACGGCCAACCTCGCACCGGCGACGACATCGAGCTGATCCGCAGTTACCCGTAACACAGGCAAAGGGGGGGCGCGTCGCGCGGTGGTTTCTGCTGCCGTTGATCCCGGCCCGCTACAGATTTGACAGCAGGTGGCCGAGCTTCTCTTTTTTTATGCGCAGGTAGTCGCGTGTGGTGGACTGCGGGGGGATCTCCAGGGGCACGCGTTCCGCCTCGATGCCCTCGTTGACGAGCCCCATCACCTTGTCGGGGTTGTTCGACAGCAGCCGTACCCGGACGGCGCCGAGGTAGCGCAGAATGGCGGCGGGGAACCGGTAATCGCGCAGATCGGCGCCGAAGCCGAGTTCGGTGTTGGCGGCGACCGTGTCGAGTCCCTGGTCCTGCAGCTCGTAGGCGCGGATCTTGTTGACCAGCCCGATGCCGCGGCCTTCCTTCTGCTGGTAGACGAGGATGCCTGGAGGGGTGGCTGCGATAAGGCGCATGGCCGCGTCGAGCTGATCGCCGCAGTCGCAGCGGCTCGAGGCGAGCGTGTCGCCGGTCAGGCACTGCGAGTGGATGCGCACAAGGACGGTGTGGTCCGGGTCGGGATTGCCGGAAACGAGCGCGACCGCCTCCTCGCCGGATTCCGGGTCGCGAAAACCGTAGATTGCGAATTCCCCGAAGCGCGTGGGGAGTTTGGCTCGTGGTACGTTGTCGAACTGCATGGCGGGGCAGGACTACTCGGCCTCAGCCTTTTCCTTGCCCTTTCCCTTCTCCTCTTTGGCCGCCTCGGCAGCTTCCTTCTTCCCCTTTCCCTTTTTCCCCTTCTCGCCACCCTTGCTCGGTTTGAACTCGCTGCCGAGCATCTCGAGGATGGCCATCTGTGCGCCGTCGCCGTCCCGGAAGCCGACCTTGATGATGCGGGTGTAGCCTCCATTACGCTGTGAGAAGCGAGGGGCGATAGTCTCGAAGAGCTTCGCGACGACGCCAGGGTCCTTGATGAAGGCAAGCGCCTGACGGCGGGCGTGGAGGGATTCACGCTTGCCGAGGGTGATCATTTTCTCGGCGATGGGGCGCAGCTCTTTCGCCCGGGGCAGAGTGGTCCGGATCCGTTCCTTGTCCAGGAGAGAGGTCACCTGGTTCCGGAACATGGAAATGCGGTGCGGGGTCTTGCGTCCCAGTTTCCTGCCAGCCTGTCGATGTCTCATGAATCCATTCTCCGATCTCTGGTTCGGGGCCCTGCGGGGCTACTCGGGCTTCGGGGCCAGAACCGGCCTGCCGTCCTCGCCGAGCTTCATTCCGAAAGACAAGCCCATCTCGGCCAGGATTTCCTTGATCTCGTTCAGCGACTTGCGCCCGAAGTTCTTGGTCTTGAGCATCTCGGCTTCGGTCTTCTGAACCAGTTCGCCTATGGTCTTGATGTCCGCGTTCTTGAGGCAGTTATAGGACCGGACCGAAAGTTCCAGCTCCTCGACCGAGCGCTTCAGATTGTCGTAGATCCGCTCGGCTTCGCGGTCGACCTCTTCCTCTTCCTCCTCGGGCTTCTCCTCGAAGTTGATGAAGATGAACATGTGGTCTTTTACGATCTTCGCCGCCTGCGCGATGGCGTCCTGCGGGAGGATGCAGCCGTTGGTCCACACGTCGAGCACGAGCTTGTCGTAGTCGGTGGTCTGTCCGAGCCGGGCCGCTTCGACCGCGTAATTGACGCGCTTGATCGGCGAGTGGACGCTGTCGAGCGGGATGTAGCCGATGGGGAGGTCTTCCTCGAAATTCTCGTCGGCCTGGATGTAGCCCCGTCCGTTTTTCACCCGCATCTCGATCTTCAGTCGTCCCCCTTCCCCGATGGTGGCGATGTGGACGTTGGGGTCGAGGATTTCGAGGTCGGGGTCGGAGGTGATGTTACCCGATTTGAGCTCCCCGGCCTGATCGGACTCGAGATAGATGGTCTTGGCATGGTCCACGTGGAGTTTGAAGGGGACCTGCTTCAGGTTCATGATGATGTTGGTCGCGTCTTCCGTGACGTTCGGGATGGGGGTGAACTCGTGCAGCACGCCCTCGATCTTGACGGCCGTGACGGCGGCCCCTTCGATCGACGACAGGAGGACCCGGCGCAGGGCGTTGCCGATGGTGGTGCCGAAACCGCGCTCGAACGGCTGCGCGTAGAAGTGGCCATACCTGGGACTGAGCGTTTCCAGATCGCAGATCAGTCGTTTCGGTTTTTGGAAACCCTTCGTCATAATCTCATTTCCTTTCAAGGCCTCGGTGGATCGCCTCTGAACAGCAGGTTCAGACTCTCACGTCCACGTCCCAGGCGTCGGGGTCGGGATGGATCAAAATCGGCATGTAGTCCGGTGACCGGCACCTGCCGCCTGACACTGACACCCGAACTCACTTCGAATAGAGCTCCACGATGAGCTGCTCGTCGATGGGCATTTGCACGTCGTCGCGCTTGGGCAGGCCGACGACCGTGCCCTTGAAATTGTCGGCGTCGAGCTCCAGCCAGGCCGGCACGCCGCCGCGGCCACTGACGTTGGCGATCGAATCCTGGACTTGTGGGGTCTTGCGCGCGCTCTCCCGGAGAGTGATGACGTCCCCGGAATCGACCTCGGCGGAGCAGATGTCGACCTTCTTGCCGTTGACCAGCACGTGCCCGTGGGTGACCAGCTGGCGCGCCTGGTCGCGCGAGGCGGCGAAGCCGAGACGGCAGACGACGTTGTCCAGCCTACGTTCGAGGCTCATCAACAGCATCTCGCCCGTGATTCCTTTTTTCTTGTCCGCCTTGCTGAAATAGTTCGAGAATTGCTTCTCGAGGACGCGGTAAATCCGCTTGACCTTCTGTTTTTCACGCAGCTGGACACCGTACCCGGCGATTTTCGGGCGGTGATCGCGCCCGTGCTGGCCGGGCGGATAGTTCCGCTTCTCGATGGCACACGTGTCCTTGAAGCAACGGTCGCCCTTGAGAAAGAGCTTCATGCCCTCCCGCCGGCACAGCCGACATTTTGCTTCGCGATATCTAGCCAAATGCGTTCTCCTGTTCCAAACTCGCCAACGGCTGCAGGGGCATTGGCCCGGGTCCCGCCCTGCGGGAGTCCCATGCCGGGCCCGCTCCCCTCCCGGTGGCTTGAATTCCTAAACTCGCCTGCGCTTGGACGGCCGGCACCCGTTGTGGGGAATGGGGGTGATGTCGGTGATCGACTTCACCTCGATCCCCGCCGCCTGCAGGGCGCGGATGGCGGACTCCCGGCCCGCACCGGGGCCCTTGAGGTGCACCTGGACCGAGCGCAACCCATATTCCTTGGCGGTGTTGGCGGCGATGGACGCGGCCTGCTGGGCTGCAAACGGGGTCCCCTTGCGCGAACCCTTGAATCCCACCGCCCCGGCGCTCGAACTCGAAAGGAGGTTCCCCTCCAGGTCCGTGATGCTGATGATCGTGTTGTTGAAGCTGGCCAGGATGTGCACGATGCCCGAAGGGATGTTCACCTTTTCGCGCTTTTTCCCCGTCTTCTTCTTGCCCGTCTTCTTGGTCGTCGTCTTCTCTGCCATTAGTCGCTCCTGACGCGCGGGGGAAGGTCCGGCCGTCCCCGCGGTCCGCTATTTCTTCCCCACGATCCGACGCGGCCCCTTGCGCGTGCGCGCGTTGGTGTGGGTCCGCTGGCCGTGGACCGGCAGGCCCCGGCGGTGTCGCAGACCGCGATAACTCCCGATCTCCATGAGCCGCTTGATGTCCATCGACACGGCCTTGCGCAAGTCTCCCTCGACCATCCCGTCTCTCTGGATGATGTTCCGGATGCGCACGGCTTCCTCTTCCGTGAGGTTCTTCACCTTGGTGGCGAGGTCGATGTTGGCTTCCTGGCAGATCTTGGTGGCCCGGCTCTTGCCGATGCCGAAAATGTACGTCAGGCCGATCTGCACACGCTTGTTCAGCGGCAGATCCACTCCAGCAATTCTAGCCAATGTTTACCTCCCTGCACTCAGTCCGCACGGCTCCGCTCATCCCTGGCGCTGCTTGTGCTTCGGATTGGTGCAACGGATATGGATGACCCCCTTGCGGCGAATCACCTTGCACTTGTTGCAGATCTTCTTGACGGATGCCCGCACCTTCATGTTGTTTGCTCCATACGGCGCTATTTGTACCGGTACACGATCCGGCCACGGGAGAGATCGTACGGCGACAACTCGACGAGGATCTTGTCGCCCGGGAGTATGCGGATGAAATTCTTCCGCATCTTCCCGGAGATGTGGGCCAAGACCATGTGCTTGTTTTCGAGTTCGACCCGGAACATGGCGTTCGGCAGGGTCTCGATCACGGTACCGACAACTTCTATCGCGTCCTCTTTTGGCATATGTGATTCCGGACCGTCTGCTACCGCGTCGCGCCGCGGTTCTGCTGCCTGGCCTTCACGACCTCGATAATGGCCCGCTGGATTTCATCGACCGCCCCGTCCCCGTCGACTTCGACGTAGCCAGCCGCGGGCGCTGTAAAACTCGACCAGGGGCTCGGTCTCCCTGTGGTAGACCTGAAGCCGTTCCCGGATGACTTCGACGGTGTCGTCCTTGCGCTGCACCAGCGCGGCCCCGCACTCGTCGCAACGGTCTCCCGTCCGGCTCGGGCTCGATTCGACGTGAAACATCTTGTTGCACGAGGGACAGGTCAGTCTCCCGGACAACCGCGCGACCAGCGCCTCGTCGTCCACCTGGATCCCCACGGCCAGCGGCCGCGTCCCTTCCGCGGCGAACAGCCCGTCCAGGAACTCCGCCTGGGGCACCGTCCGGGGATAGCCGTCCAGCACGAATCCCTCGGCACAATCCGCGCGCTTGAGCCGCTCCCTGACGATCGCGTCGACGAGCGCGTCGGGGACGAGGCTGCCGGATTCCATGTATCCCTGCGCCCGCTTGCCGAGTTCTGTCCGGTCGCGCAGGGCTTCCCGGAGTATGTCGCCCGTCGAGATCCGCGGATAGCCAAGGGCGGCACCGAGCATGCGTCCTTGCGTGCCCTTGCCGGCGCCCGGAGGGCCTAAAAGTATAACAGCTTGTGCCGACATTATACAAACTCTCCTGCCCGCGGCCGGATCATCCCCTTCTGCCGCGAATTCGGCCCTTCTTCAGAAAGCCGTCGTAGTGGCGCATGATCAGCTGCGATTCGATCTGCTGCACGGTGTCCATCGCGACGCCGACGACGATCAGAAGCGAGGTGCCGCCGAAATAAAACGTCACGCCGAGCCCGGTGGTGACGAAAGCCATGTTGATCGAGTTGAGAAAATCGTCGAGTGCCGGCCCGATGAAGGGGATCGGCTGCACCTTGAATCCCGTCATCAGGAACTCGGGGAGCAGGCACACCAGGACGAGGTAGACGGCGCCGGCCGCAGTCAACCGGCTCAGGATGCGATCGATGAACTCGGCGGTCCGCTTGCCTGGGCGGATGCCGGGGATGTAGCCGCCGTACTTCCGGATGTTGTCTGCGACCTCCATGGGGTTGAAGATGATGCTCACGTAGAAGAACGCGAAGAACATGATCCCGGCGACATACAGGAGGTTGTAGAGCGGCATGCCCTGGGCCAGCTGGGTCGAGAGGCTGTGCATGAACGTGTTCGGGAACACGACTCCCAGGGTCGATGGGATGGAGACGATCGACGCCGCGAAGATGACCGGGATCACGCCGCCCGAGTTCACGCGCAGCGGCAGGTGGGTCGCCTGGCCGCCGTAGACGCGCCGGCCCACGACGCGTTTGGCGTACTGGACCGGAATCTTGCGCTGACCGCGCTCGACAAAGACGACGAAGGCGACCGTGATGATCATCGCGATCAGCAGGATCAGGACCGTGAAAATCGACCACGTCCGCTGTTGCAGGTTGACCCAGATTTCGCCGATCGCGTGCGGCAGTCCCACGACGATGCCGGCGAAGATGATCAGCGAGATGCCGTTGCCGATCCCCCGCTCGGTGATCTGCTCGCCGACCCACATGATGAACGCGGTCCCGGTCGTCAGCGTGATCATCACCATGAACCGGAAATGCCAGCCCGGCCACCTCGACGATCTGGGGTCCGGTGCCGCTGCCGGAGCGCTCCAGCGCGACGGCCGTCATGAATCCCTGGAACAGGGTGAGGACGACGGTGAGGTAGCGGGTGTACTGCGTGATCTTCCGTCGGCCGAGTTCGCCTTCCTTGGACAGCTTCTCCAGGTAGGGGACGACTACCGTGGCCAGCTGCAGGATGATCGATGCCGTGATGTACGGCATGATCCCGAGGGCGAAGATGCTGAAGCGCCGCAGGTTGCCGCCGGAGAAGATGTCGAGGAAGCCGAAGATCGTCCCGGCCTGGGCCTGGAACAGCTGCTCGAGGGCGGTGTGGTTGATGCCGGGGGTCGGGATGAAGGCCCCCACCCGGTAGACGGCCAGCAGCCCCAGCATGAACAGTACCCGCTTGCGCAGGTCCGGTATGCTGAAGATGTTGACTATCGAGTTGAATATCGGACTTCGTTCTTCTGGCATTGCTTTTCAACCATCCGGCTACGCCGAATCAAAGCTGCTGACTGATGACCTCAACGCTGCCGCCGGCCTTGGCGATCTTCTCGGCGGCGCTCTTGCTGAACCGGTGCGCCCGGACCTTGAGCGGGTGCTGCAGTTCGCCGACGCCGAGCACCTTCAGACCGTCGCGCAGGTTCTTCACGATCCCCTTTTCCTTGAGGATCTCCGGGCCGACCTCGGCACCCGCCTCGAAGACCGCCAGATCCGTCAGGTTCACCACCGCGTACTCTTTCCGGAATATGTTGGTGAACCCGCGCTTGGGCAGGCGCCGGTACAAAGGCATCTGGCCGCCTTCGAACCCGGGCCTGGTCCGGGTGCCGGAGCGGGACAGCTGGCCCTTGTAGCCCCGCGTCGCGGTCTTGCCGTGTCCGCTGCCGATGCCGCGCCCGACTCGCTTGACCTTCTTGTTCGCGCCCCTGGCCGGCTTCAGGGAGTTCAGTTCTAGCGCCATGTCAACCGCCTATTTGGAGTCCAGGATCTTCACCAGGTGGGGCACCTGCGCCACCATGCCGCGGACCGCGGGCGAATCCTCCCGGGTGACGATCTGATTGAGCCTCTTGAAGCCGAGGCTTTTGACGACGAGCCTGTGTTTGCCGGGGGTTCCGATCGCGCTGCGGTAGTACTGGATCCGGAGGGTCGGGCCCGGGGTTGCTTCTGGTGTGCTGTTGGCTGCCATACCTTATAGTTCCTCGACCTGCTTGCCGCGGATCTTCGCCACCTGCTCGGGCTCCTTGAGCCGCAGAAGGCCGTCGAAAGTGGCTTTCACCACGTTGTGTGGGTTGGTGCTTCCGAGGGACTTCGTCAGGATATTCGAGATGCCGGCCGACTGGACGACGGCGCGGACGGGGCCGCCGGCGATAACGCCGGTGCCTTCCGAGGCCGGCTTGAGCATCACGCGGCCGGCGCCATACCGGCCGACGATCGCGTGGGGTATCGTGCGCCCCTTGAGCGGGACCCGGATCAGGTTCTTGCGCGCCTGTTCGATCCCCTTTCGGATGGCCTGGGGGACTTCCTTCGCCTTGCCCATGCCGTAACCGACACGTCCGTTCTGGTCGCCGACGACGACGAGTGCGCTGAAGCTCAGGTTCTTGCCGCCTTTGACGACCTTGGTTACCCGGTTGATCGAAACGACCTGGTCTTTGAACTCTTGATTCGGATCGACTCTGTCCAAGATCCCTCCTAAAACTTCAATCCCGATTCGCGGGCAGCGTCGGCGAGCGCCTTGACCCGGCCGTGGTAGATGTACCCGCCCCGGTCGAACACGACAGCCTCGATGCCGCGGGCACGCGCCCGTTCCGCTATCGCCTTGCCTACGGCCTTGGCGGACTTGATGTTGCCCGCACCCTTCACGTCGCCGAAGACGTCCTTCTCGCGCGTCGAGGCGGCGACGAGGGTCACACCCTTGCTGTCGTCGACGAGCTGGGCGTACATGTGGTTCAGGCTGCGGAAGACGCATAGGCGCGGCCTGTCGGCAGTCCCGGAGATCTTGCGCCGAATGCGTCTGTGAATCCGGCTGCGCTCCTGCGCGCGGTCCAATGCTGTAATCATTACGCCCCCTTCTTCCCGACTTTCAGGCGGACATATTCGCGTGCGTAGCGGATGCCCTTCCCCTTGTAGGGGTCGGGACGGCGCAGCGCGCGCATGTCGGCAGCCACCTGGCCCACCAGTTGTTTGTCCGGCCCGGACACGGTGAGCGTCGCCACGTAGTTCTGTATCGTCCGGGGCTGCTTCTCCACCTTGACGCTGATCCCCTCGGGCAGGGGGAACTCGATCGGGTGGGAGTACCCCAGGGTGAACGTCACGGCGCGGGGTTTGGCATCGACCTTGAAGCCGATCCCGATCACGTCGATCTCCTTCGAGAAGCCCTCGCTGACGCCCTTGACGCAGTTGGCCGCAAGCGCGCGGGCGAGCCCGTGGTACGCAGGGTACGGCTTTTCGTCGGACTCCCGCACGGCGGTGAGTTCGTCCCCCTTCAGCTCAAACCGGATGCCCGGGGGGATGGGGCTGGACAGTTTCGTCTTCTTCCCTTCGAACTCGACGACGCCGTCCCGGATCGCCACCTTCACGCCGGCGGGCACCTTGATGATTTTCTTGCCTATTCGCGACATATTGCACCTATGAATTCGGAACTGCCAGACCGCTAGCTGATGGTGCAGAGCACCTCTCCGCCGAGACCCTTGTCCTGGGCCTGCTTCCCGGTGAGCAGCCCCTGAGAGGTCGACAGGATGCAGACGCCGATGCCGCCGAGCACCGACGGGATCTCCGACTTGGCCGCGTAGACGCGGCACCCGGGTCGGCTGACACGGCTGAGCGAGGAGATCACCGGCTGTTTGCCCGCCGTGTACCGGAGCTGGATGCGGATGGTCCCCTGCTTGCCGTCGGGAGAGAAGACGAAGTTGGAGATGTACCCTTCTTCCTTCAGGATCCGGACGATCTCCAGCTTCATCCTGGACGAAGGGACATCCACCGTCTCATGCTTCGCAGCGTTGGCGTTTCGTATCCGGCCCAGGAGGTCGGACACGGGATCGGTCATAGTCATACCAGAAACTCCATTGTTCGTCGTGCGACGCGCGGCCACGCCCGGGCCACCCCTCGATCGGTGGACCGGCGCCGCGGCGGTTACCAGCTCGACTTGGTCACTCCGGGAATCTCACCGGCCAGGGCCAGCTGCCGGAAACAGATCCGGCAGAGCTGGAACTTGCGCAGGAAGCCGCGCGGCCGCCCGCAGCGGCGGCAGCGGTTGTGCTGCCGCACCTGGAATTTCGGCTTCATCCTGGACTTGGCGATCATACTGGTCTTTGCCACATCGACTCCTCTGCGGCCGCACTATTCGGCGCCGCGCTCCTGCCCCCGTTTCGCGAAGGGCATCCCCATAATCCGCAAAAGCTCGAACGCCTCGTCGTCGGTCCGGGCGGTCGTGACCACCGTGATGTTCATCCCGCGCGCCTTGTCGGCCTTCCCGTAATCGATCTCGGGGAAGTTCAGCTGATCCTTGAGGCCGAGCGTGTAGTTGCCCCGGCCGTCGAAGGACCTCGGCGGCACGCCCCGGAAATCGCGCACGCGGGGGAGGGCGATGTTGACGAGGCGGTCGAAGAACTCGTACATGCGGTCGCCGCGCAGCGTGACGGTTACGCCGATCGGCATCCCCTGTCTCAGCTTGAACGCCGCGATCGACTTCTTGGCCTTGGTGACGACGGCGCGCTGCCCGGTGATGGCGGCGAGTTCCTCGGCGGCCACGTCGAGCACCTTGGCGTTGGCAATCGCTTCGCCCAGGCCCATGTTGACGTTGATCTTGACCAGCCTGGGCACGGCCATCACGTTCTTATACCCGAACTGCTTGGTCAGCGCCGCGACGGCTTCCGTCTTGTAGAATTCCCTCAATCGACTCATGGTATGACCTTTCAGGCCTTACTCGTCCAGCAACTCGTTGCAGCTCTTGCAGACCCGCACCTTGCGCCCGTCCTGCATGGTGCTCACGGCGACGCGCGAGTGCTTGTTGCAGCGCTTGCACATGACCATCAGGTTCGACAAGTCGATGGGCGACTCCTTGGGGAGAATGCCGCCCTTGACGTTGCGCTGCGGATTGGCACGCGTGTGTTTCTGGATGAAGTTGATCCCCTCGACGATCGCGCGGTTGGCGTCCGGCATGACCTTCAGGACTTTCCCGGTCTTGCCCCGGTCTTTGCCGGAGAGGACGTAAACCTGGTCGTTTTTCTTGACACGTGTTTTGGGCATTTTTTCCTGGCCTCGTTCGATCGCGCTAGAGCACCTCGGGCGCCAGCGAGACGATCTTCAAAAACTCCCTGTCGCGCAGTTCCCGGCTCACGGGGCCGAACACGCGCGTGCCGATCGGTTCCTTGTCGTCGTTGATCAGAACGGCCGCGTTGTCGTCAAACCGGATGTAGGTCCCGTCCTTGCGCCTGAATTCCTTCTTGGTGCGGACGATCACCGCCTTGACGACATCGCCCTTTTTGACGGTGCCGTCGGGCGACGCTTCTTTCACGTTGGCCGTGATGATGTCGCCCAGGCTCGCCACCCGGCCCACCTGGTTCCCGATGGCGTGGATACACGAGATCCTCCGTGCGCCGGAGTTGTCCGCCACCTCCAAAATCGTCCGCATCTGAATCATGACAACCCTCTCACTCGGCCGGCCGCCGGCGGGTCTTCCCCGCGGGTGGCGCCTGCCCGGCGCCGGCCGCAAACTGGATTCCCGCTAGTGCGCCTTGACCAGGATCTCGGCGACGCGCCACCGTTTCCGGGCGCTCAGCGGCCGCGTTTCCACGATGCGCACCCGGTCGCCGACCTTGCATTCGCCTTTCTCGTCGTGCGCAAGAAACGTGGACGTCTTGCGCAGGGTCTTCTTGTACAAGTGGTGCCTGACCAGCCGGTCGACGGCGACCTTGACGGTCTTCTGCATAGCCGTGCTGGTCACGATGCCCACCTGATTCTTCCGCAATCCCCGTTTCGTCTGCTCCGTCGTCATTTCAGCCCTGCCTTGCCTGGGACCTTCTGCTTCCGTTCTTCCTCGAGCTGCATTTCCCGGAGAATCGTCTGTATCCGGGCGATGTCCCGGCGGACAGACCGCACGCGTGATGCGCTCTCGAGCTGGCCGCTGGCCGTCTGGAAACGCAGCTTGAAGAGCTGCTGCCGCAGTTCGCCGTCCTCCTGGACCAAGTCCTCCCTGGACATGTCCCTCATTTTGGAAGCTTTCATGCCTCCTCCTTGCCGAACCGCTTGACGAATTTCGCCTTGACCGACAGCTTGTTGGCGGCCAGCCGCATGGCTTCCAGGGCGAGTTCCTCGGCTGACGCCTTCCATCTCATACAGGATCTTGCCGGGACGGACCACGGCGACCCAGCCTTCGGGGGCGCCCTTCCCCTTGCCCATACGGGTTTCCGCAGGCTTCTTGGTGATCGGCTTGTCCGGGAAAACCCGGATCCAGATCTTCCCGCCGCGCTTGATGAAGCGCGTGATGGCGACGCGACCCGCCTCGATCTGCCGGTCGGTCACCCACCCGGCCTCGAGCGCCTTCAGGCCGTACTCCCCAAAGGTGACCTCGGAGCCGCGCCATGCCTTGCCGCGGCGCTTCCCCTTCTGCTGCTTGCGATACTTGACCTTCTTCGGCATCAACATGAGCTGCTACTCCCGCCGGCCGGCTTCGCGCGTCCGTTCCGGCCTCTGCATTTCGAAAACCTCGCCCTTGTAGATCCAGACCTTGACCCCGATCACACCGTAGGTGGTGTGCGCTTCGGCGAAGCCGTAGTCGATGTCGGCCCGTATGGTGTGCAGCGGCAGCTGGCCGTGCAGGTACCACTCGGTGCGCGCGATTTCCGCGCCGTTGAGGCGCCCCGAGGTGCGTACCTTGATCCCCTTGGCCCCGAAGCGCAGGGTGCTGTCCACGGCCCGCCGCATGGCGCGGCGGAAGGCGATGCGCTTCTCGAGCTGCTGTGCGATCCCCTCGGAAACTAGCTGCGCGTCGAGTTCGGGTTTGTTGACCTCCTGGATCTTGAGGTTGATGTCGCGACCCGTGAGCGTCTGGAGATCCTTCTTGAGCTTCTCGATCTCCGTCCCCTTCTTCCCGACGATGATGCCGGGACGGGACGTGAAGATGATGATGGTCAGCTTGTTCGCAGCGCGTTCCACCTCGATGCGGGAGATGCCCGCGTGCGCGAACTTCTTCTTGAGCATCGCCTTCAGGTGGAGATCCTCGTGCAGCAACTCCCCGTAGTCCTTGCGCGCGAACCAGCGCGAGCGCCACGTGCGGTTGACGCCTAGCCTGAACCCGTATGGATGAACTTTCTGACCCACGGTGGAACCTCCTTACCCCTCGGTGTCGCTGCCCTTGATGGAAATCGTGATGTGCTTGTACCGGCGCTGCTCGCGGTAGGCGCGCCCCATCGGGGCCGGCCGCACCCTCCGTCTCCACTTGGTCGGGCCCGTGTCGATGACGGCCCGGTCGATGACGAACTGGTCGACATCCGCCGCCGCGTTCTTCTCCTTGGCGTTCGCCACGGCCGAAAGGAGCACCTTCTCGATGGAACGCGTCGCGCGCTTGTTCGTGAAGCGCAGGATCCCCAGCGCCTCCTGGACATTTCTCCCGCGGATCAGGTCGATGACCAGCCGGGCCTTCTGTGGAGACCCTTTGATGTATTTTCCTTTCGCACTCGCTTCCATATCTACCTCGGTTCGCAATTCGCCAATCGCGGGCCGCCGCGCGGGCAGGCCCGGCCTACGCGGGCGGTTTCACCGCCGTTGCTCTCTCGGCCACCTTGGTGGTATGCCCCTTGAAGATGCGTGTCGGGGCAAATTCCCCGAGCTTGTGGCTCACCATGTTCTCCGAGATGTAGATCGGGATGAATTTCTTGCCGTTGTGCACCGCGACGGTGTGGCCGACCATCTCCGGTGTGATGGTCGAACGCCTCGACCAGGTCTTGATGACGGTGCGGCCGCCGGTGCCGGAGACAGCGCGAATCTTCTTCAACAGGTGATCGTCGACAAACGGCCCCTTCTTGACGGATCTGGCCATGAACCACTCCTCCTACTTCTTGTCGCGGCGCTTGATGATGAACCGCTGCGTCCGCTTGTTGTTGCGCGTCTTGTAGCCCTTCGTCGGCTGGCCCCACGGGCTGACGGGGTTTCTCCCGCCGGAGGTCTTGCCTTCGCCGCCGCCGTGCGGGTGGTCGATCGGGTTCATGGCGACCCCGCGCACCGTTGGGCGCCTCCCGAGCCACCGGGTCCGGCCGGCCTTGCCGATGGACACGTTCTCGTGGTCGAGGTTGCCGACCTGCCCGATGGTCGCGTAGCACTCGAGGTGGACCATGCGGGTTTCGCCCGACGGCATCTTGAGTTGGGCGTAACCGGCCTCCTTGGCCAGCAACTGCGCGGCCGTACCCGCCGAGCGCGCCAGCTGTCCGCCGTGGCCCAGCTTCAGCTCGATGTTGTGCACCATCGTGCCGAGCGGGATGTTCTTGAGCGGGAGCGCGTTGCCGACCAGGATGTCCGCGCCCGCCCCGGCGACGATCGTGGCCCCGACCTTCAGGCCGTTGGGCGCCAGGATGTAGCGCTTCTCCCCGTCCGCGTAGGACAGCAGCGCGATGCGGGCCGACCGGTTCGGGTCGTATTCGAGCGAGGTGACCTTGGCCGGGATCTCGCGCTTGTCGCGTTGGAAGTCTATGACCCGGTAGAGCTTCTTGTGCCCGCCCCCACGGTGCCGCACCTGCAGGTGCCCCTTGTTGTCGCGCCCAGAAATCCGCCGTTTGTGCGTCGTCAGGCGCTTCAGCGGCCTGTCCTGGCTCAGTTCGTCCTTGTCCAGGGTAGTCCGGAACCGGATTGCCGGAGAAGTCGGCCTGTATGTCTTGATCGCCATGTCTTCACCTGCTCCCGCCGGGCGTCAAACCGCCTCGGAGAATTCGACCATCTTCTCGCCCTGCTTCAGCGTGACGTAGGCCTTCTTCCAGTCCGGACGCCGGCCGGCATAACGCCCCTGACGCCTGTTCTTACCGTGAAAGATGGCGGTGCGCACGCTGTCGACCTTTACCTTGAAGATCTTCTCGACGGCCTCTTTGATCTCCTGCTTGTTGGCGTCTCGGGCGACCTTGAACGTGAGCGTCCTGAGGTTTTCCTTCTGGAACGTGCTCTTTTCGGTAATGACCGGCAGCCTGAGGACTTCGTGTGAGCGGCTCATCGGCTGAGTACCTCCTGGACCTGAAGTATGGCGTCCTTGGAAAAGATCAGCTGGGAGCTGTTAACCACGTCCCTGATGTTGACGCCCGTGCCGGGAACCAGCTTCACGCCCGGCAGGTTGCGCGACGACAGTTCGAGGTCGCGGTTTTCCCCGGTGTTCACCAGCAGGACCTTCCCGGACCCGCCCAAGACCTGCAGGACCCGCTTGAAGTCGCGCGTCTTGTGCCCTTCCAGGCGGAACGCATCGACTACGGTTATGCAGTTCAGCCCCAGCTTGGCCGACAGCGCGGAGCGCAACGCCCCCCGGATCTTTTTCCGGGGGAAGTTGTAGCGGTAGTCGCGCGGCTGCGGGCCGTGCACGGTGCCGCCGTGCCGCCAGACCGGGCTGCGGACGCTGCCGATGCGGGCGCGTCCGGTGCCCTTTTGCCGCCACAGCTTCTTGCCGCTGCCGCTGACCTCCCCGCGGGTCTTCGTCGCTGCCGTCCCGGCGCGCTGCGAGTCCTCGTAGTGCTTGACCGCCTCCCAGATGAGCGGCTCGTTGAACTCGGCCTTGAAAACCTCGTCGGACAGGTCGAGCTTCTCGACAATCTCGTTCGAGAGGTTTCGCACTTCAATCTCAGCCATGGCTGACCCTCACCTCTGAATGACGGGCGATCCCCCGCCCCGCCTCGTCAGGCTTTCTCGATGATGACATATCCGCCGTTGCGCCCGGGCACGGCCCCTTTGACCACCAGCAGGTTTTCCTCGTTCTGAATCCGCACGACCTTCAGGCCGTCGACGGTCACGCGCTCGTCCCCCATGTGGCCGGCGGCGCGCATCCCGGGCAGGACACGGCTCGGGTAGGCGGACGCACCGATCGATCCCGGGGCCCGGTGAAACATCGACCCGTGGGTCGCGGCACCGCCGCGGAAATGGTGGCGCTTGATCAGCCCGGCGAAGCCCCGACCCTTGCTCGTCCCCGTGACGCGGATCGCGTCGGACGGCTGGAAAACCTGGTTGACGAGCACCTGGTCCCCGACGTTCAGCGCGTCCCCGTCGGCCAGCCGGAACTCCCGCAGCACCCGGCAGGGAGGAACGCCGGCCTTCTTGAAGTGCCCGGCCCGCGGCTTCTTCACCCGTCCGGGGCGTACGAACTCGACCAGCCCGAGCTGCAGGGCGTCGTAGCCGTCCTTGTCCTTCATCTTCCGCTGCACGACCACGCAGGGGCCGGCCTTGATTACGGTGACCGGTATGACGGTTCCGTCCGCGTCAAACACCTGGGTCATCCCGACCTTCACGCCAATGAGTCCATCCACCATTTTGGTTCCCCTCGTCCGGTGCCGCGTCTTCTTTCCGGCCGCTCGCCGGGAAAGGCGAACGTCGGGCCCGAAGAAGCCCGCGCCGGCAGCCTACTTGTGTTCCGTGCCGAAGGCCTTGATTTCGACGTCGATGGCCGCGGGCAAGTCCAGCTTCATCAGCGCGTCGACGGTCTGCGGCGTCGGCTCCAGGATGTCGACCAGCCGCTTGTGCGTGCGGATCTCGAACTGCTCCCGGGATTTCTTGTCGACGTGCGGCGAGCGCAGTACGCAGAACTTGTTCTTGACCGTCGGCAGCGGGATGGGTCCCGACACGCGCGAACCGGTGCGCTTGGCTATCTCGACGATCTCCGAGGTGGATTGATCCAGCACCCGGTAATCGTACGCCTTCAATCGAATTCGGATCTTTTCGTTCAGCATATGGTCTCGCTTATTCCAAGATCTCGGAGATCGTGCCGGCACCCACGGTGCGGCCCCCCTCGCGGATCGCGAACCGCAGCCCCTTCTCCATCGCGATCGGCGTGATCAGCTTGATCGTCAGGTTCGTGTTGTCTCCCGGCATCACCATCTCCGTCCCTTCCGGAAGCTCCGCCACCCCCGTCACGTCCGTCGTCCGAAAGTAAAACTGCGGCCGGTACCCGTTGAAAAACGGCGTGTGCCGCCCCCCCTCTTCCTTCGACAGCACGTACACCTACGCCTTGAAGTGCGTGTGCGGCGTGATCGACCCCGGCGCCGCGATCACCTGCCCCCGCTCCACTTCCTTCTTGTCCGTCCCCCGCAACAGCAGCCCGACGTTGTCCCCCGCCATCCCCTCGTCCAGCAGCTTCTTGAACATCTCCACGCCCGTCACCACCCGCTTGACCGTCGGCCGGATCCCCACGATCTCGATCTCTTCCCCTACCTTCACCTTCCCCCGCTCGATCCTCCCCGTCGCCACCGTCCCCCGCCCCGATATCGTGAAGATGTCCTCCACCGGCATCAGAAACGGCTTCTCCATCTCCCGCTGCGGTATCGGTACGTACCCGTCCACCGCATCCATCAGCGCCAGCACCTGCTTCTCCGCCTCCGCATCCCCCTCCAACGCCTTCAACGCACTCCCCCGCACCACCGGTATCTCGTCCCCGGGAAATTCGTAGAACGTCAACAGCTCCCGCACCTCCAGCTCCACCAGGTCCAGCAGCTCCGGATCGTCCACCATGTCGCACTTGTTCATGAACACCACCACGTACGGCACCCCCACCTGCCGCGCCAGCAGTATGTGCTCCCGCGTCTGCGGCATCGGCCCGTCCGCCGCCGATACCACCAGGATCGCCCCGTCCATCTGCGCCGCCCCCGTGATCATGTTCTTGATGTAGTCCGCGTGCCCAGGACAGTCCACGTGCGCATAGTGCCGCTTCGACGTCGAGTACTCCACGTGCGCCGTCGCAATCGTGATCCCCCGCTCCTTCTCCTCCGGCGCGTTGTCGATCGAATCGAACGACCGCACCGTCATCTTCGGATCCAGCTTGTGCAGCACCTGCGTGATCGCCGACGTCAACGTCGTCTTCCCGTGGTCAATGTGCCCGATCGTCCCTATGTTCACGTGCGGCTTGCTGCGATCAAATTTCTCCTTCGCCATATGTCTCTCCCGGATCCTCTATCTGCTGACCAGCTTCCCGCGGACCTTCGCAATGACCTCTTCGCTGACCGCCTTCGGCGCTTCCTCGTAGTGTGAAAAATGCATCGAGTAGGTCGCACGCCCCTGGGTCATGGAGCGGAGGTCGGTGGAGTAACCGAACATTTCCGAAAGCGGAACCTTGCACTGGATGATCGTGGAACTCAGGCGGGATTCCGTCGACTCGACCCTGCCGCGCCGGGAATGCAGGTCCCCGGTCACGGCCCCCATGAATTCCTCGGGGACCACCACTTCCACCCTCATCATCGGCTCGAGCAGGACCGGCTTGGCGCCTGCGGGCGGCTTCCTTGAGCGCCATCGAGCCCGCGATTTTGAACGCCATTTCCGACGAGTCGACCTCGTGGTACGAGCCGTCGATGAGCGTGACCTTCACGTCGACCATCTCATAGCCGGCCAGCACGCCGGATTCGAGCGCCTCCCTCGCGCCGTTTTCGACGGGCGCGATGTACTCCCGGGGGATGGTGCCGCCGACGATCTCGTTGACGAACTCGAACCCCGATCCAGGTTCGCCCGGCTCGAGGACGATCTTCACGTGCCCGTACTGGCCGCGGCCGCCGGTCTGGCGGATAAACTTCCCCTCGGCCTCGGCCTTGGCCCGGATCGTCTCGCGGTAGGCGACCTGCGGCTTGCCGATGTTGGCCGCGACGCCGAACTCGCGCACCATGCGGTCGACCAGAATCTCGAGGTGGAGCTCGCCCATCCCCGAGATGATGGTCTGGCCGGTGTCCTGGTCCGTGTGCACCTTGAAGGTCGGATCTTCTCGCAACAGCTTGTCGAGCGCGATCCCGAGCTTTTCCTGGTCCGCCTTCGTCTTGGGCTCGATCGCCACCGCGATGACCGGGGCTGGGAACTCGATGGCCTCCAGCACGATCGGGTCGTGCCTGATCGCAGATCGTGTCGCCGGTGCTGACGTGCTTCAGACCGACGGCGGCGGCGATGTCTCCGCAGTAGACCTCTTTGATCTCCTCGCGCTTGTTGGCGTGCATCTTGAGCAGGCGGCCCACGCGCTCCACCGAGTCCCGGGTGGAGTTGAAAACCGACGTACCCGACTTCAGGCAACCGGAGTAGACGCGGAAGAACGCGAGCTGGCCGACGAAAGGATCGGTCATGATCTTGAACACCAGCGCCGAAAACGGCTCGTCGTCCGAAGCCCGGCGCATCGGGGGCTCGGCCTCACCCTGCGCCACGCCCACGACCGGCGGGATGTCCAGCGGCGAAGGGAGATACGCCACGATGGCGTCCAGCAGTTGCTGGATGCCCTTGTTCTTGAAGGCAGCACCGCACAGAACGGGGACGAACTTCAGCGCGATGGTCCCCTTGCGCACGGCGGCCTGGATTTCCTCGGCCGTAACCGGCTCGCCGGCCACATACTTCTCCATCAGGTGATCGTCGACGTCGGCGATCGTTTCGAGCATCAGATCCCGGTATTTTGCGGCCTCCGCCTTGTAGCTATCCGGTATCTCCTCGGTCTCGAACGAAGCGCCGAGCGACTCCTCCCGAAACACGATCGCCTTCTGTTCGACGAGGTCGATGACGCCACGGAACTGGTCCTCGGTGCCCAGCGGGATCTGCACGGCCACGGGGATTGCACTAAGCCGGCTCCGGATCATCTCCAGCACGCGGGGAAAATCCGCGCCGGGACGATCCATCTTGTTGACGAACCCGATGCGCGGGACGCGGTACTTGTCGGCCTGGCGCCAGACCGTCTCCGATTGCGGCTCGACCCCTTCCACTGCGCCGAAAAGGGCGACCGCACCATCGAGCACGCGCAGGCTGCGTTCCACCTCGGCGGTGAAATCCACGTGTCCCGGGGTGTCGATGATGTTGATCCGGTGGTCGCCCCAGAAACAGGTCGTCGCGGCGGACGTGATGGTGATGCCGCGCTCCTGCTCCTGCTCCATCCAGTCCATGGTCGCGGTGCCCTCGTGCACCTCGCCCAGCTTGTGGGTGATTCCGGTGTAATAGAGGATTCGCTCGGTCGCCGTCGTCTTGCCGGCGTCGATGTGCGCCATGATCCCGATGTTCCGGGTGCGATCCAGAGGTACTAAGCGTCCCACCTAAAACCTCGATTACCAGCGGTAATGCGCGAAGGCCTTGTTGGCCTCCGCCATCCGATGGGTATCTTCCTTCTTCTTGATGGCACCGCCGCGGTTGTTGGATGCATCCAGGATCTCGGAGGCCAGCTTTTCCCTCATCGTCTTCTCGCTCCGCCCGCGCGAATTCGAGATGATCCATCGGATGGCCAGCGAAGTCCTGCGATCCTGAGGGACCTCGATCGGGACCTGGTACGTGGCGCCGCCCACGCGCCGCGACTTGACCTCCAGGATCGGCTTGACCTGATCGAGCGCCTTCTTGAACACCTTGACCGGATCTTCCTTGGCACGGTCCTTGATCACGTCGAGGGCGCCATAGAAGATGTGCTCGGCCACGCTCTTCTTCCCCTCCTCCATCATGCAATTGATGAACTTGGTGATGAGCGTGCTGCCGTAAAGTGGATCCGGCAAGGTTTCCCGCTTGGGTACTTCTCTTCGCCTCGGCATGCTGAAAGATCTCCTGCTGCTTCCTTGTATTCGTCACCGCTCTCGAGTCAAGGGTATCGTCCCCTGAGAGCGAACTTCGTCGGCTCTGGCAATTGCCAACCGAAGAATCGCCGGGCGTAAACCCGTCACCCTTTTTGTTTGTTTGTGAAAGGAGTGATTAGCTTTTGGGCCGCTTGGCACCATACTTGGAGCGGGAGTTCTTGCGATCCTGAACTCCCACGGAATCCAGAGTGCCCCGCACAACATGGTAGCGAACCCCAGGGAGGTCCTTGACACGTCCACCGCGAATCAACACGATGGAGTGTTCTTGCAGATTGTGCCCGATACCGGGGATGTAGGTTGTCACCTCGATCCCGTTGGTCAGACGGACACGCGCAACTTTGCGCAGGGCCGAGTTGGGCTTCTTGGGTGTAGACGTGTACACCCTCGTGCAAACTCCCCTGCGCTGAGGACTTCCCTGCAAAGCCGGACTCTTCGTCTTGTAACGAATCTTCTTTCGGCCAGAACGAACCAGCTGATTGAAGGTCGGCAAACTATACTCTCCTTTGCCCTACATGGCTGTGCTTCCGGTACTTGCGTGCCCCGGCCACAGCCCTTGATAAATACAGCGAAAAACCGCACGAATATAGCAAACGAGCCAAATGCTGTCAAGCAAATAGCCCGATTGCACCCCTCGCAGCGACAACGAATCGGACAAGCGGCAAAGGATACCTGTCCCCGAGTCGAAAATCCACCCCCCGCGCAGGATTCGCAAGAATTTCTTGCCCGGGGAGCGCGCCCACCCGTTAGACACGCAGGGAGGGACCCGATGCGAAACGGTCCTCACCCGTCAACAAAAGCGAGGAGGAACCGAGATGGGCTGCCTCAACAGAGTGCTTCTCATCGGCAGGCTCGGCAAGGACCCGAACGAGCACATAACCGGCGGCGGCACGCCGGTTTCGAACTTCAGCCTGGCGACTGATCAGGTCCGCAACAGCAACGGCACACCGCAGAAAACCACCGAGTGGCACAAGGTGGTCGCCTACGGCAAGGCGGCCGAACTGTGCAACCACTACCTGCGAAAAGGAAGGCTGGTGTGCATCGAGGGTTCGTTGCAGACACGATCGTGGGAGAAACCCGCGGGGGAAAAGCACTACTCGACCGAGGTCATCGTCGCCCGGGTGACCTTTCTCGACAGGAACTCGGCGGCGCCGGCCGACGAACCCGAACAATCATCCGAGGACGAAGGATGAGTGCGGCGCGCGACCCAACGGGGCCGACCCAATCCGGAAACTCCTCCGCCCGAGCGCACGGCTGGAGTCCGCGTCCCTGCCCCTGAAACGGTTTGCCCGCGCGGCATCAGGCCAATCCCGGCCGCGGGCGGAGCAGGCGGGGTGGATGAACCGCGGGCCGGTCAACCCCCGGCGCCGCTGCCGGACGGTGGCGCGTCAAATCGGGTCTGGCATGCTATAATCCGCTCCGATTATGACGAGCGAGCAGTCTGCCACGGGGAGGAGGCGCGGGCTTCCGCGCTGGCTCCTCGTTTTTTATAGTCTCCTGATCCTCATCGTCCTGGTCGCCGGTACCGTCTTCGGCATTCTGGTGGGCTACGAATACAACCTGCCCCAGATCCAGAGCCTGGAGGACTATCGACCCGACGTGATCACGGCGGTTTACTCGGACGACAACAAGGTTATCGGTGAGTTCGCCGTCGAGCGCCGCATCGTGGTCCCCTTCGAGGAAATCCCGCCGTACATGCAGCTCGCCATTCTCGCCGCCGAGGATGACCAGTTCTACAACCACTCCGGGATCAATTACATCTCGCTGCTCCGCGCCGCGTACAAGGACCTCATCTCGATGTCGCGCGCCGAGGGGGCCAGCACGATCACGCAGCAGCTCTCCCGCTTGCTGCTGCGGTCGAATGAAAAAACCTTCGATCGCAAGATCAAGGAGCTCCTGATCGCCTGGAAGATCGAAAAGCGTTATTCCAAGCGCCAGATCCTGACCTTGTACTGCAACCAGCACTACATGGGGCACGGCGCCTACGGCGTCGCGGCCGCGGCCGATACCTATTTCGGCAAACAGCTAAAGGACCTGACCGTCGAAGAGTGCGCGATGATCGGTGGGCTGCCCCGCAACCCCACGATCTACTCTCCGCGCCTGCACCCGGACGCGGCGCTCGCCCGGCGCAACTACATCCTCGAGCGCATGGCGGCGGAGCAGATGATCCCGGCGAAAGTGGCCGCCGAGGCCAAGGAGCGCCCGCTCGTCCTGAAGCCCCGCAACCGCGACGTGGAAACCGCACCCTACTTCGTCGAGTGGGTGCGGCAGGCGCTCGCCGACCGGTACTCGACCGAGGCGATCTGGCGCAAGGGTCTGCGCGTCTACACCTCCTTGAACGTCGACATGCAGGCAGCGGCGACAAGTGCGTCTCCGCGAAGGGCTGAGGGTGTACGACAAACGCCACGGCTGGCGGGGGCCCTTGGACAACGTGCTCAAATCCCCTGCGGGCAGCCTCGAGGAATTTTCCCATCCCGACTGGAAAAACCCGCTCCGCGTCGGTGACGTGGTCCCGGGCTGGTCGAAAACGTCGGCGATGCCGACTTGACGGTTCGGATCGGCAGATACCGCGGCGACCGTGGGGCCCAAGGAAATCGCCTGGACGCACGCCAAGACCCCGGGAGCTCTCCTGAAACCCGGGGACCTGGCCTACTTCCAGATCGTCGCGCTCGACGAGGCCGCACAGGAAGGTTTCCGTGACGCTTGGATCAGCTTCCCGCCGTGCAGGGCGCCATGATCACGATCGAGAATTCGACGGGCGAGATCAAGACGATGGTGGGCGGCTACAACTTCGAGACCAGCGAGTTCAACCGCGCGACGCAGGCGATGCGCCAGGTCGGTTCGACCTTCAAGCCCTTCGTATACGCGACCGCCCTCGAAAGCGGCCTCACCGCCGACAGCACCATCATCGATGCGCCCATCAGCTTCACCGACACGCTGGGGCGCGTCTGGCGTCCCGCCAACTACGACGGCAAGTTCAAGGGGCAGATCACGATCCGGCAGGCGCTCACCGAATCCCGGAACGTACCCACCATCAAGGTCGCCTCACTGGTCGGGAATCAAGAACGTGGTCGTGATGGCCCGGCGGTTCGGCCTGGCCGGGCCGATGGAGCCGTACCTTCCCCTGGCCATCGGGGCCTGCGAGGCCACGCCGCTGGAAATGGCTTCCGCGTTCACCGTCTTCCCAAACCTCGGATTGCAGCCGAAACCATTCTTCATCCGCAGGATCGAAGACTACGACCGCGCGAAGAAAGAGGAAACCCAGCCGCAATTGAAAAAAGTCCTGGAGCCCGGAGACGGCAGATGCGATGCTCGCGCTGCTTCAGAATGTGGTGCAGAACGGGACGGCCACGGCGGCAAAGTCGCTGGGCCGGCCCCTGGGAGGCAAAACGGGTACGACGAACGACTTCACCGACGCCTGGTTTGTCGGCTTCAGCCCGTCCTACACCACCGCGGTCTGGGTGGGATTCGACGCGAAGGTCTCGCTGGGCAACAAGGAAACGGGCGCCGTGGTCGCGCTACCGATCTGGATCAAGTACATGGCGGCCGTGCTGAAGGACAAGCCCGTCGAGCAGTTTCCCGTTGCGGAGCCGACCAACGAACTGCTGACCAGCGGGGAACACACAGACGCCGCGCCGCTGCCGCAGAAGAAACTGTTCGTCGAGGAGCTCCCCATCTCCGCGGCCCCCAAGACCAAATCTCCGTGACCAAGCCAAGTGGCGCAGCGCCGTGGTGAGGTCTCCTGGTCCGACCTGCAAACCTACCGGTCGCGTTCGATGATGTAGTCGGGGATCGACATGAGGGCGGTGCGGGCGGGGCAATCGGGGAAGCCGGAAAGGTGCCCCTTCGCCTGGTAGGCAAAGTCCTGCGCCTTATTCAGCACGCGTTCCATGGTCCGGTGCTCTTTCAGGAGCTGCAGGATCAGGTCCTTCGCTTCGGTGCCGCAGCCGTTGTCGCTCAGCGCGGCGCGGATGAGTTCCCGGTGCTCGAGCCCGCCGCGTTCCATCAGGTAAATCAGGGGGAGGGTGAGCTTCCCTTCCTTCAAATCGTTCCCGACCGGCTTGCCGAGCGCCGACTCGGTCGAGGTGAAGTCCAGGAGGTCGTCGACCAGCTGAAAGGCAATCCCCACGTTCAAGCCGTACTGCCTGAGAGCCTCCTGTTGTAGCGGGGCTCGCGCTGCCCAGGATGGCGCCGATCTGAGAACACGCGGAAAACAGGAAGGCCGTCTTGCGCATGGATATGTCGAGGTACTGCTCTTCGGTGACATCCAGGCTGCCGTTTGTGGTGAGCTGGATGAGTTCGCCCTCGACCATCTTGCGGGTGACAATCCGTCAGGATGTCCATGATCTGGAGCTGTCGCTCTCCGAGCGCGATTTTAAAGGAAGTCATGTAGAGCCAGTCGCCCATCAGGACAGTGATCTCGTTGCCCCACCGGGCGTTGACGGAGGCGCGGCCGCGCCGCACCCGCGCGTCGTCGATGATGTCGTCGTGCACGAGCGTGGCGGCGTGGATGAGCTCCACGACGGCGGCCAGCCGATAGCAGACGGGCCCCTCGTAGCCGGACATCTGCGAGGAAAGCAGCAGGAGGGCGGGGCGGATGCGCTTGCCGCCGCTCGCCTGGATGTAGCGACCGATGTGATCGATGAGCTGGATGTTCGAGCTCGAGTGGCAGGCGAGCTCCTTTTCCACCTCCGACAGCCCGTGTTCGACTAGTCTGTAGATCGCTCGTGGATTCAATTGGCTCTTCTTCTCGACCCTTGTCGGCCTGTGCCTCCGAACGCGAGATCTTACCACAGGTTCGTGGCTGCGTCTGCGCGCAAGGTTCGGGGCACCCTACCCGGGATCGGGGACTCGGATCAGGCGCCGCAGGTTGGCCGTCGTCCGGCACGCCAGTGTCTCGTAGCTCAGCCCCAACACCTCGAAAGGCCGCGCGCCACGTCGATCACGAAGGCAGGTTCGTTGCGTCTTCCCCTGTGCGGGACCGGGGCCAGATACGGGGAGTCGGTTTCCACGAGGAGCCGGTCCAGGGGAATCGTCCGGGCCGCCGCCCGGAGTGCGCCGGCATTCTTGAAGGTGACCATTCCGGAAAAGGAGATGAGGAAGCCCATGTCCGCGCACTCGCGCGCCTGCTCTCCGGTACCCGTGAAGCTGTGCAATATGCCCGAGCGCGAAGCGTGGCGCCACTCCTGACGCAGGGTCTCCACCAAGTCCGGCCAGGCGTCGCGGCAGTGGAGAGACACAGGGATGCCGCGGTCCGCGGCAAGCCGGAGTTGACGCCGGAACACCTCGAGTTGGGCATCCCGCGGGGAGTGGTCGTAGTAGTAGTCCAGCCCGATCTCCCCCCACAACACGACCTTCGGGTGTCGTGACCACCGCTCCATGCGCTGCCAAAGGGCTTCGTCGGCAAGGCGGGCGTCGTGAGGATGTACACCCACTCCGGCGTGCACAAAGTCGTACGCCTCGGCCAGCTCCAGGGTCGTCTCGATCGAACGGTCGTCGGGGCTCGCGGTGCCGATGGTCAGGATCAGCTCCACTCCCGCCGCGCGGGCGCGGCGGACGACATCGTCCCTGTCGGCATCGAACTGGGGCATGTCCAGGTGCGCGTGCGAGTCTGCGATCATGGCTGCTCCCGCCGAGAGCTAGGTCAGGAGTGCGCCGTTGGGCACGTCCTCGGCGAAGGTGGCCAGCACGGGAAGGCCGCCCGGGGCAGTCGCGGCAACCACCATGCCGTTGGATTCGAGGCCCATCAACCGCGCCGGTTTGAGGTTGGCCACGATGACCACCTTGCGGTTGACGAGGCTGGCCGCCTCATACGCCTCGGCGATCCCCGCCACGACCTGCCGCACTTCGCTGCCGAGGTCGACCTTCATCCTCACCAGCTTGCGCGACCCCTGGACTTTCTCTGCTTCGAGCACCTGCCCGACGCGCATCTCTATCCTCCTGAATTCCTCGATGCCGATCCACTCCGGTGCGGGAGCCGGCTTGGGCGTCTCCGGTCCGGTGTTGGGGGGTTGTTCGTCGGCCATGGCAGTCACTCCAGTCCTTGTGAGATGTTTTGGGGTTCCACGCGGAAACACGCCGCCCGATCAGCCCGTTCCCTCTTCGTCGAGGAATGCGCGGGTTGCCGCCGCCAGCACTTCCTTCAGCGGCACGCCCGTCTCGGAAGCGAGTCGCCGGCAATCCTCGTATTCGGGCGCGAAGTTCATGCGCGCTCCGTCCAGGGAACAGACTTTCACCCGCACGGGACCGTATTCGGTCCGCACCTCGGCGAATCTGCGGTCGAGCGCCCGGCGTTCGGCCCGCGTGTGCCGGATCCCGATGGTCGTGGTTTCGGCAAAGACCAGCCGGACGAGGGAGTCGAGACTGCTGACGGCGCACAGCACGGTCACGAGCTGACCGGGGCGGTTCTTCTTCATCTGGATGGGCGTGGCATAGACCTCGAGCGCACCCTGCGCCATGGCCCGCTCCTGGAAATAGCCGTAGACCTGCGGGCTCATGTCGTCGATGGTCGCCTCGATGACCGCAACTTCCTGGTCGGCGGCGGAAGCCGATTCCGCGAGTTCCTCGCCTGTCGTGACGCGCAGGACATTCGCGCTCCCGGCGACCTCGCGGGCGCCGGCCCCGTATCCCGTCGCCTGGATCTTCATCAGGGGACGGGGGCCGAATCCTTCCGACAGGGTGACGACGAGAGTGGCTCCGGTCGGGGTGGTCAGTTCTCCCGTGACCGAGTTGGAATAGGTGGGGACGCCGCGCAGCAGTTCCTGCGCCGCCGGGCCGGGCACGGGGTAGAGCCCGTGCCGGCACTCGAGCGTGCCCTGACCGACATTGACGGGAGCGCAGACAATCCTGGCCGGCTGCAGGCCTTCGACCGCGATCATGCAGCCGACGATGTCGACGATGGAGTCCACGGCGCCCACCTCGTGGAAATGCACCTCATCGGGGGGCTGGTGGTGTATTTTCCCCTCGGCCTCGGCCAGGCGCAGAAAAGCCTCGACGGATTTTGCCTTGACGAAATCGGAAAGCCCGCTCGACTCAATCATCGTTCGGATCTCCCGAAACGTGCGCTCGTGGCCGCCTTCACCGTGGTGGTGCCCGTGGCCGTGGTGCGGGGAGGGACCGTCGTGCGGGTCGAGTTCGACGTCGAACTTGGTCGCCTGTATCCCGGCGCGGCTGCACTTTCGGCTCGAGATGCGGTAACCGCGCAGGGGCAGGAACTGGAGCTGGCGGATCAGCTCTCCGAGATCGAAACCCTGATCGAGCAGGGCGCCGACCATCATGTCGCCGGCGACGCCGGAGAACGGTTCGAGGTAAACGATTCGGTTTGGGGACATTGTCCAGTACCTGTGCGGTGAGGCGCTCACTTAGGGTTCGCGCAAGAATAGGTTTACATTTTGGCGCGAGCGCCGGGCGGGCAGATGCCAGGCGCCGCGACGCAGGCGATGTGGTGACATCGTCGAGGAGCGGCAACGCCGCGGATGCCCGCCCGCCGCCGCGCCCCGGAGGGCTGACGGCTCCGTCAATAGCAATCTCCTATCTTTGGTCGCCGCATGATCTGTTGGCTCGCGAGCCGTCAGCAAAATGTGAAATTATTCTTGCGCGAGCCCATAGAGTACGGTCGTGAGTTTATGGGCCGACCGGGGCGAAGTCAAGGCGCCCAGAACGGCCTCGGGCACGTGGTCGGGGGCACATCCAGGGTCAGCGGCGCCGTGGCGCGCGCGCGTTGCATTTCCGCCGGCCCATAGGGTAATGTTTGGGCGTCCAACTCTTACGAGGCCGGCACCCATTCATGCTCACATCCCTGACCCAGAATGTTGAAAGAGTCCTCCTGCAGAGAATCCTCGAGCGCTACCAGGTTCGGTACGAGCGGCTGAATTTCTCGCTGCCCCCCAAGATCGAAATGGGGGAGCTCGCTCTCCCCATCGCCTTCGAGCTGGCGCGCAAGGTCAAGCGCCCGCCCCGGGAAATCGCGCAAGAACTCGCGGACGACGCCCGGAAGGTTCCGGGAATATGGAAGGTGGATGTCGCGGGCGCAGGCTATCTGAACCTGTTCATCGACCGCGCGAGCCTGGCTCTTGCGCTCGCTGAAAGCATCGACGGCGGAGGTTTTGGCCGAACGTCGCCCCCCAAGTTTCCAGGCAAGATCATCGTCGAGCACACGAACATCAATCCCAACAAAGCCGCCCACATCGGGCACCTGCGCAACGCGTCCCTGGGGGACTCTTTCGTGCGATGCCTGCGGTTCCTCGACCACACCGTCGAAGTCCAGAATTACCTCGACAACACCGGGGTGCAGGTTGCCGACGTCGTCGTTGGGTTGGAGCGGATGCAGGGCCAGACGCTCGAGCAGGTCGCGGCCATCGAGGGGAAATTCGATTACTACTGCTGGGATGTATACGCACGCGTCTCCGGGTTCTACGGCCGGTCGCCGGAGAACAAGAAGCTGCGCAGCGTCACGATGCAGGCGATCGAAGGCGGCGACAATCCCACCGCGGAACTGGCCCAGCACGTCGCGATGCGCGTCGTCCGCGCGCACCTCGCTACCATGAGACGCATCAACGTGGAGTACGACCTCCTGCCGCGCGAAAGCGAAATCCTGCACCTGCACTTCTGGGAGCGCGCGTTTGAACTGCTGAAGGAACGTGGCGCGATCTATTTCGTGGAGGAGGGAAAAAACCGGGGCTGCTGGGTGATGAAGACAGGCGGGCCGGCCGAAACCGGCGATGGCGAGGCCAGCCGGGAGGAACTCGAGGACGACGAGAAGATCATCGTCCGGTCCGACGGGACGGTCACCTACGTCGGGAAGGATATTGCCTACCAATTGTGGAAATTCGGGCTTCTCGGGCTCGACTTCCATTACCGCCCTTTCGAGAGCCAGGACGGGCACGGCGTCTGGATCACCGCGACCGAGAGCTTGCCGGGGGTTGAGTCACCCGCCTTTGGCCGAGGGCGGCGTGTCTACAACGTCATCGACGTGCGCCAGTCCTACCTGCAGCAGATCGTGCTGCAGGGGCTCCGGGCACTCGGCTACGAGGACGAGGCGCGGAATTCGATACACTTCTCGTACGAAATGGTGGCCCTCAGCCCCGCGTGCTGCGAGGATCTCGGATACGACCTTTCCGAAGAGGACAAGAAGCGGCCGTATGTCGAGGTATCCGGACGCAAGGGACTCGGGGTCAAGGCGGACGACCTCCTGGACCAGCTCCTGTCGAAAGCGCTCGCCGAGGTGCGCGCGCGGCCGATCGGACGCGAGCTCCCCGATGAGGATGCCGCCGCTGTCGCCCAATCCATCGCGGTGGGCGCGCTCCGCTATTTCCTCCTCCGGTTCGCCCGCAACACCGTCATCGCCTTCGATTTCAAGGAAGCCTTGAACTTCGACGGGGAAACGGGCCCCTACGTGCAGTACGCCGTCGTGAGGGCCAACAACATCTTCCGCAAGCTCGCCGAAACCGGGCCGGCCAACCCGCCCCGGCGCGCCGACGTGGATGAAGACGCGTTGCGCGAATTCTTCGCGGCCTCGGACGACATCTGGGAACTCGTGTACCTGGCGGCGCGTCTGCCCGAAGTCGCAAGACAGGTCACCACCTCGCTGGAAATGTCACAGCTCTGCAAATACGCCTACGCGCTGGCCCAGAAATTCAACCTTTTTTACCAGAAACCGAGCTGCAGAATCCTCGCCGAAACGGATGCCGAAAGAAAAAAACACCTGCTTCTGGTCGTGGACGTGGTCCGCCGCCAACTGGAAAAGGCGCTCAATCTCCTGGGGACCGATGTCCCCCGCATGATGTAGATGATGCCCTGGTCGTTGCTCTCTCTTTGCCTGATGCTCGCCCCGGTCGTGCAAGCGCAATCGAGCGGCGCTCCGGATGCACCCTGCCTTCTGCCGGCCGAAGAGCTCAGGCTGCAAAGGGAGCCGAAACTCGACAACCGGATAAGGATCTACGAAGCCGCTTCCGCCCGCTGCGCCGACTCCGTTCAGCGCGCACTGGCCGCACCTAACCCGCCGCCCGTCTCAGCCGCCCTTGCCAACTGGATGCAGCTGCTCGAACGGTCGCTCAAGGACGTGGAGAAGACTGCGGACCGCAAGCGGAAATCCAAGGCGCTGATCCGATACGAAATCCAGCTCCGCAAATCGATCACCGAGGTGCAGGACGCCAAGATGAAGGCGTCGTACGAAGGCATGGAGGAGATCAGCGCCTGGGCCACCCGGGCCGACGCGATCCGCAAGAGATTTGTGGACATCTTGTTTCAGAGGTGAGCCACGGAGGTGGTTTCGATGCCGCTCCGCAAAATGAGGCCGACCCTGCTGCTGACCCTGGTGGCCGCCTGCACGATCTCGGCCCCAGCCCCCGCCCACGAGCCCGCCAAGGAATTCCTCACACCCAAAGAGATCGAGAAGATCCAGGATACCCAGGAGATCGACGGCAGGGTGAAGGTCTATCTCGAAGCGGCGGCGCTGCGTCTGAAAACCGCGGAGGACCGCCTGAACGGCAAAGAGTCCGAGCCAGGTGATCCCCTCGAGTTTTTCAGCGCCGAGGAGATGGTAGACGGCTACTACCAGATTCTCCGCGCCGTCATGCTGAATCTCGACAGCGCATTCCAGAATCAGGCCGTCGAGCGTGAGAAGATCGGCAAGGCCCTGAAGAATTTGAAAGACAGCACGGAACGAGCGGCCAAGGATCTCGCCATACTGAAAAAAATCGCCGAGGAGAAGAAACGCGAGGAGATGTGGAACCTGCTGAGCCAGGCGTCGGAGATTACCGAGGGGGCCCGGCAGGGTGCGGAAGCAGGGCTTCGCCAACACCCTGCCCCGTCAAAAGGCAGGAAAAAACCTTGACGCCGGGCGGCTCCGACGAACCGGGCCAACCCGGCGGTCCGCTCAGTAGACCCACTCGCCGGACTTGCCCCTGGTCGTTCTGCCGCCGGAGCCGGCGACATCCGCGGCGACGGTGCCCTCGCCCGCCTGCACCAGCACGATCGCCGATGACAGCACACCGTACAATTCCGGGTGGCTGGCCAGAACATCCTGGAGCGACCAGATGACGCCCTGGTGTGGACCGAGGACGATCCGCTGAGTCGAGAAGACGCGGTCACCGGCCACGACGGCAACTACCGCCGTGGTTAACTGGTCGAGCGGGTTGGCGATCCATATACGCCCGCTCGCGCCTATCGGCCCGGCTTCGAACTCCCATGAGCGAGGGAGCGCGTCGGACTCGATCGCCGCCACGGCCTCCGGTTGCGCGCCCGCGTCCTCCAGGCTGAACAGCAGGCTGTCGCTGTATGTCTCCCAGTGCCCGCCCTCATCCAGTGCGGTCAGGGTTTGGCCGGGCAGGACCGACAGCGCGGCAAACGCTTCGATCACTATCTCCTGAACGGCCACGAGGTTTCCCGCCGCATCGAACCCGTTCCAGATGGTGGAAATCCTGCGGTTGAACACGTTCGCGAGCACATACGAGACCGATTCGCCGGTCTGCGCCAGGACAGGCCACGTCAGGTGGTGAGCGCCGTCCCGGATCGTGTGCGACTCTCTGGAAGTCAACTTCCCGGTGACGGTTGCCGTGTCCCCCGGGTGCCGGTCCGCCCCGGCAAGGTGGACGACGGCGTGCCGGCCACCCAGGTCGATTCCAGGGGAACGGCGGCCGCCGACGGTCGCGGCATCGCCCACCACCCGTGGTTGCCATACGACGCGGTAACCGGGAGCGAGGAAGCCGCCCGCCCTTCGTCCGCCGAGGTTTCAAGGCCGGTCGAGGTGGAAAGTACCGCGGACGGACCAGCGGAGACCGGGTCGACGAGCGCGTTCTGCACCCTGTCGCCGCGCGCCTGGCCGCCTACCTGGACGACCCGCACGCTGGCGCCGCCGTCCGATACGACGAGCCCAAGCTCTTTCTCCAGAAACGCTCCTACCTGCTGCGGCTCCATCTCTGACGCTTCCAGCGTGATCGGCACCCAGCTGTCTTCGGCTGAAAGCTGCGGCAAGTCGACGTCTTCGGACCGCAGCGTGTGAAACACCCGTGCGGCCGAGACGGCTGCGGAAGTTGAACGACAGCGCGCCCGCAGGAGATTTCCGCACCGAGTATTCGGGCCTGGCATCGAGTTCCGAGACCAGCGGGATCCTGGCTTGCCCGAGGCGAGCGGTTTTGGCGCTGCCTCCCTGTTGCGCCACGGTGATCGGCGAGCCCGAGCTGGTTTCCGATCGCCGCAACGATGCTCTCGTCGCTGCTCTGCACCGGGTAGGCAAGATTCCCGGTCACCCTCACGTCACCCGCACCCGCCACGAATTCCCCCGTGGTCGTCTCGAGCAGCTTCCTGAGTGGCACGCTGTCGGCCCGCACCTGCAGCAGGAGCCCCGCATCGGTCGCCACTACCGATGAGCTCAGCAGATCCGCTCCGTGCGAAGCCCGCGCGGTCCGGCCGCAGCGACGCGACGACCGCGAGCGCCGCAGTCCCCGCCTTCGGGGACGACGGCAATCTGGGTCGGGCGTGAAATACGCCGCATTTCCAGCTCCGATCTCACGAGACCCCGATAGCACCTCCAGCCTGACCGTACCGGCACCGATCCGCACACCCCCGACCGGGAGAACGGTCGCATTGAGGATTTCAGACCGGTCTTCCGACATCAGGAGGTTCGGCAGGGAGACTGGTCGAGGTGCACGTCGAAACTTGCCTTCCTGGCGCGCCAGGTCCCCGCTGGGGTGCGCACCTGCAGGTCACCCGCGGCGTCGGCCTCGGAAGATACGGTCCCGTGCAGCAAGGCCAGCTGGCCGGCTGTACCCTGACCAGCTCGCACCGACCTGCGCCAGGGCGCCCTGGTGCAGGGTCAGCCTGACGCATTCGAGCAGCAGGATCTGCGCAGGGCTGCGCTCCGGGTTCCTGATCCAATCGCCGGCCCTGATCAGCGCGCCCGGGCCGATCGCACTCCAACCCGGCGCGTCGGAGGTAGCGCACCTCCAGCCGGTCGCCCGCGTTGAGCACCTTGCCCAGGCTGTGACGTTCGCACTGTCGGGAAGAACTGGACCACGACGAAGGCGAGCACGACGGCAGCCGCGATGGCGGGGGCCCAGCGGAAAATGCGCGCCCGCGCCTTCCTGGGTGCCGCAACCGGAGCCGGGGACGGACGGCGCCTGCGCCGCCGCCCGACCCTCCGCACAAAGCCTTCGTCAAGCGCGGCCCTGGCGAAGAACCCCGCAGGAGCGTTCCCTGGGCCCGCCAGTCGTCCAACGCCCGCCGGCAGGTTTCACAGCCCACGACATGGCCGTCGACGTCCTCTTTCTCGGAGGGCGACAGCTCGCCATCGAGCAGCCTGGATATGAGGGGAAAGTAGTATGTGCAGCTCATGATGCACTGCTCCCGGATCTGTTCTCGATCAGCTTTTCTCTGATCATGGAGCGCACCCTGTACAGTTTTTCTCCAACAGCCGACACCGTCATGCCCAGCAGGTCCGAAATCTCACGATAGGAAAGGTTGTCCACGTGCTTCATGACGAAGATTTCGCGGTAGTCCTCTCGCAAGTGAGCTCAGCGCGGCGAGCAGATCGGCCTCGGCGAAGTCGGTACCATCGTCCTTTTCGTCCGGCGGCCCGACATTGGCCTTGAGGGACACCTCCTTGTGCAGGTCCGGATCGTGATCGATGGACAGCCAGCGGGGATTGCGCCGGATGTAATCGATGCACTTGTTCCTCGCGATGCGGAGCAGCCACACTTTGAACCGGCTGCCGTCGCGCAGGCTCGAGATCGACTGCAAGGCCTGGACAAAGGTTTCCTGGGCTAAATCTTCTGCTGTGTGGAAGTTACCGACATAATTGTAGGCCAGTCCCAGCACCGTGTTCATATATTCGCGAACAAGGCAGTCGAAGGCCAGAGGGATCTCCATCTGCGCACCGACGTACCAGATCAGAAGTCGGATCCATTCCCCTCGCCTTTACGTCTTGGGAGCGCTCTGCAATGTAGTCGCACGCGCGCGTTCTTATTAGAAGACAAAAACTGCACGCTATCGGAATTCCAATATCGGGAGAATTACGCGATTGCGGTACTTCACACGCCCGAACCGGCCTACTACTCTTCGATCAGTAGGGCCGATTCTGTCCGCTCGGGATGCGGAAGTCAATACACTGTTGAAAGAGGCTGATCCCCGCCATTCCGACCGCTCCCGGCACCATCACAGCCGGAAGGCTTTCCGGCGCATCCCCCCCAGCGCGAACACCGGGATACGGACCGAGGCACAGACCTCTCCCAGGGCGGAAGTCCGATAGGGGAGCCAAGGCCGACCTTCGACCGGGTAGGGAAGACATGGCCGAGCAGGAGGTAGTCCGCCCCCGCCAGGGAAGCCTGAACACCCTCGGCCCGGAGTGGACGGATACACCGATCAGGAATCCGCGAGGCGTCCAGCGCCTGAGGTCGGCCGGTTCGGGCCCGTTGGCAGGGAGGTGAACGCCGTGGAGACCGGCGGCCAACGCGAGATCGGCACGGCCGTTGAGCATCACCCTGGTCGAGGTTCCGCGCGCGAGTCGCTCCACGCGAAGGGCGAGCTCGTACAGCTTGCCGTCGGTGAGGTCCTTTTCGCGGATCTGGACAAAGTCGACACTCCCGGGAGATCTGGCGGCGGATGCAGGCGAGCAGGGTCGTTCCCGTCAGCTCGTAGCGATTGGTGATGTAATAGTAGAGCGGACGCTTACTTGGGAAAGTAGGATCTGTAGCTCTTCCGGAACTGCACAATCTCTTGGATTCCGATCAGGATGTTCACGATCCCCAGACCGAGAACCGCCCCCTTGAGAAACGGGTTGGCCACGATCGGGTCGGATCGCGGGCAGTTTATAGATCAGGTAGTTGTTCTCCCAGAGATCCAGCCAGGGGAGAAACAGAAGAAACACACCGACTTCCAGGGAATAGATGATGTAGAGGATGTGCCAGACCCAGGCCATGCGCGACGGTGAACGCAGCTTGCCCCGGTCGTCGATGGAGAATTCCCGCGAAGGAGGAGAGATGCTAAGGGACATGCCTGCCTGGGCCGTTTTTCAGCTCGTCAATTCTCTGGGCCACGTCGCGATAACTCGGATCGACGCCGAAAATCTCGCCAAAGCACTGCAAGGCTCGTTCCGCATCACCGGTTCCGCTGTGGGCAACCCCCATATCATACCGGAGCGCGAGGGCTTCGTGCGAGCAAAACTCGGTGAGGCCCAAGCCGGTCTGGCACCAGCGGATGGCGGACCGCGGCATCCCTTTTTCAAGATAGCAGGTGCTGAGCATCCCGCAGCACTGGATCACTTCCTTCCGGTGTCTCGAAGCGTCGAGCGCCTTGACTGCGGCCTGGAACTCGGAGATGGCATCGTCAATCAGCGCCATTTCCCGGTAGGCTGTTCCAAGGGTGAAATGGGTTTCGAAGTCCTCGCGGGCGATTTCCCTGTCCGTCAGCGCGTTGACCTCATCTATGAGATCGGCGAACATGGCGTTCACCTGTCCCTCGTGGGCGATGGCGTTGGCCGCCCCGGCCCCCTGGGGGACGACCTCGGTCGCGGCGGCGGCCGCCCCCGCGGAGGGCGCTTCGGCTTGCGGCGGAAGATCGAGCGATAGCTGATCGACCGCCTCCACCGGCACATCAAGGACGGAAAAGTCGTCCGGAGCGTCCGCATCCGTCTCGCCGAACTGCGGCTCGAACGCCGGTGCGCCGGTGGCGGTTTCCGCCAGACCGTTCGACGGCGACATCGAGGCGGCGTCGGAGAGCTTGGCATAGCGCGACGGCAGCTCGGGGTGATCGGGGTTCAGCCGGGCTATTTCGTCCAGCTTCGCCCGGGCCTCGTCGGCGAACCCGAGCCGGATATAAAAGTCCACTTCCTGGAGCTGGTCCTGCAGGGACTCGGGGGCCGCCTTCGGGGTAGCGACGCCCTGGCTGTATTCCTCGACGAACTCGCTCGGAGGAATCGCAGTGTCCGGTTCCACGGCGTCGGTCCCGCCGCCGTCCTTGAAGAAAATCTCCGAGAGATCGCCGGAGAGATCGACCTCCAGGCTGCCGGATTTCTGGGAGCCGCCCTCGGTCATACCGGGGAGTGTCAGCTCTATGCCGTGCTGCCGGGCGAAGGCTGCCAGGTCGAAGCGCGCGTCGATGAGTTCCGGACTGAGCTTCCGCGCCTCGTCCATGTGCCGCTGGGCGGCCTCCTCATTGTTGGACCGGCGCTCGAGCGCCGCCAGTATGGCACACTGCTCCGCGGCTTTCGCCGGGCTGGCCGAGTCGCGGAACACAGTAGCCAGCCGCACGTGCACGGCTTTGTCGGAAGGATCCTTGGCCGCCAGTTCTTGAAGCATGTCCAGGGCCTTGTCCGTCATCCCATAGCTGAGGAGCAGGTCGATTTCGACGAACTTCGCGCCACCCCCTTCGCCCGCGGCCACCGCATCGCGCGCGCTTGCCGAGATGTCCAGCGGCGGTTTTCGGAGCCCTTCGACGGGCATAACCGGCGGAGTGTAGGGGGAGTCCGGGTAAGCCTGAGCGAACGCCTCCTGGTGCAGCCGCAGATACTTGTCCTCCGCTGCGATCTGGAGGATCTTCTCGAGGGGTTCGAGCGCCAGTTTCGGGGCCTGACAATCCAGGTGGTGGAGGGCGATTCGCTCGAGGGTGTCGATGTACTTCGGCTGGTCGTTCACGGCCGAGTAGATGTCCCCGAGACGGCTGAGCGCCGGGACGTGAGACGGCTCCTTCTCCAGGATCCGCTCGTAGGACTCGGCCGCCCGGTCGGTCTCACGCCGGCTGACCAGCTTCGGGAAGATCGGGTCGAGCGCGGAGGCCGCGCCGTCGAGGTCCCCGGCTTCGAAAAACGCGTTGCCCACGTCGAAGAAATGCGGGTACCGGGATTCGTCGAGCGCGACCGTCATTTCGAAAGCGATCGATGCGCTCTTGATGTCGCCGTTGGCGAGGTGGGCCTCACCCAGCATCTCACGGAAGTCGACGCTGTCCGGCACGATGGAGAGCGCGTGTTTGAGCTGTTCGACCGCGGGCGCAAGGTCGGACGTGTGGATCGAACAGTCCAGGAATCCCCTCATCGTCTCGACGTCGATGGGGTCGAGCTCGAGCGACCGGCGGAAGGAGTGCGCGGCGGCGCCATGATTTCCGGCCTTCACCTGAGCCCGGCCGGCGCCGGCAAAATAGACTTGGGCTTTCTCTTTGATCCCCTCCGCCAGGTAAATCTCCGCAAGCTTCAGCTGGACTGCGGAGTTGGCGGGGTCCATCTCGACAGCCTTGGCGTAGGCGTCGAGCGATTCCTGCGTCTTGCCCTCCCGCGTGCAGATCTCCGCGACCCGCAGGTACTGGTTGCGGGCGTCCACGCTCAGCCCCTGCTTTGCGTAAAGCTCGGCCAGCGTCTGGTTGATTTCGAAATTCTGGGGGTTCGCGTTGAGGATCTTCTTGTAGACGGCAATGGCTTTGAGGAGGAAGTTGTTGCGCGCATAGGCCTCCGCGACCTGCACGAACGCGCGGTTGGCGTCCTCGGTCCGCCCCAGCCGGAGGTAAAGATCGCCGATAGTGTTGAGGGTCAGGACGTCGCTCGGGTCGCTTTTGACGACCTTGAGGTACTCGGCTATCGCCTGAGGGACTTTGCCCTGCATCACGTACTTCTCGGCATCCCTCAGCAGTCTGGACTTGGTGTCAACAGCCATGATCCCCCCCCACGGTCTCTGGCCGACAGGCATACGCTTAGACCCGCCGGCCCCGGGGATACGTGTCCAATGTCGACGGAACGGGATTCTGAGACCTGCAGATGGTAAGACGAGGCACTCGCGCGCAGACCACGGCGGGAGCCTTAGGCAGATCCGGTGCAGCGACACCGAACGTCAGCCCGGACTGGGCCGCCCTGGAGATAGGGCCACGCGGGTGCGGGCGACAGCGGCGACAAGCGGCGGTTCCGCCTCTTGACGCCGCGCCGCGCCGGTCTGTGCGGCTGACGGTCGGTTCACCTGTTTCACTCCGTGGCCATGTCGGCTTCGTTACCGCCCAGATCGCCATCGAAGGGTCCCGGCCGCCCCGCAGGAGTCGGTTAGTTCGTGCTCGACACCGCGCTCGGTTCGCGCTCGGTCCGGCCGATTTCCTTCAGCCGGCCTGCCTTGCCGCGGCGGCCCTCTGAGATAGTACGAGTCGCGCCCGGCGTACTTTCCCGCTCTTCGTGATCTCGACTTTTTCGATCACGGGCGAGTGGACCGGGAAGATCCGTTCGACCCCGTACCCCGAAGACACCTTTCGGACCGTGAAGGTCGAAGAGATCCGGTTCCGCTTCAAGGCCAGCACGACACCTTCGAAGATCTGGATGCGGTACTTGTCTCCTTCCTTGATCTTGACGTGGACCCGCACGGTATCGCCCGAGCGGAACCTCGGAAGATCACTCCGCATTTGAGAATTATCGACCGCCTGCATCAAGTTCATGACACACTCCTTGGCAAAAAAGTGCCGCCTTGCCGGAAAGCCTGGAACCGCGCGCAGGACAAATCGGCCTGCCGGATGCTCGCCAGAGATCCCGCAAGTATTGTAAAATAAAACTTTAGTTGGTCCTTCTGCGCCAGCTCGGGACGGATCTGCGGGTCCTCTCAAGCGCCCGTTCCCTGCGCCACCGCTCGATGCGGGCGTGATTCGCCCGACAGGAGCACTTCCGGGACCGCCATTCCCCTGAAGACGGCAGGCCGCGTATACTGGGGATAGTCCAGCAATCCCGTCGAAAAGCTCTCGTTCCGGGCGGAGTCCCGGTTGCCCAGGGCCCCCGGGATCAGGCGAATCACGGAATCCAGGACGATCATGGCCGGGATCTCGCCGCCGGTGAGCACGAAATCGCCGACCGAGACTTCCCTGTCCACCAGGGTCTCGACGACCCGCTGGTCGACACCCTCATACCTCCCGCAGATCAGGATCAGGTGAGGAAGCGCCGCGAATTCCTCGGCTGTATTCTGCCTCCACGTCCGTCCCTGCGGCGTGAGCAGCACGACCTGGCAACCCGGGACGGCGTCGCGCCGGCAGAATTCCACGGCCTCAAACAGCGGGCCGGGCATAAAAACCATCCCTTCGCCGCCCCCATAGGGGCGGTCGTCAACCGAGCGGTGCCTGTCGGTCGTGAAATCCCGGAGATTGACTATCCGGACGTCCACGATTCCCGAGCTGCGGGCGCGCCGCACTATCCCGCATTCCAGAACGCCGGCGAAGAGTTCGGGAAAAATCGTGATGATATCAAATCTCATTCGTTCAGGTCCACCAATCCTTCGGGCAAATCGACGACGATGCGTTTGTCGGGTATCGAGATCTCCCGAAACACGTCTGCGGCGACCGGGACCATGAACTCGCCGGACTCGCCCCGGATGACCAGCTGGCGATTTCCGGAGAGGCGCAAGACATCGGCGACTCTTCCCAGGATGCGTCCACCTCGGCCGACGACGACACACCCCACCAGGTCGTGGTCGAAGTACGTGCCGGCCGGAAGCGTGACGGCTTCGGCCTCCTCGACCTGGACCCAGGCCCCGACCAACCTCTGGGCAGCGGAAATGGAATCGACTCCCGTGAGTTTGAGGACCGGTCGGCCCTTGTGCTCCCAAATGCGCTCGACGGCGTACCGCTCCCGCGAGCCGTCGGCGAACTCCAGCCACACGGCGTCCACGAGGCTGAATCGCTCGGGAAAATCCGTGTAGGACTCGGCCACCAACTCTCCGCGGATGCCGCGGGTCCGGACGATTCTGGCGATGCTGACGAAGGGCGGGCGGGTGATCGGCTCCACTATTCCAGGATTTCCAGGACGAACCGTCTTGCGCAACTTCATGCCGGCGGCACCGAGCAGCGTGCGGATGCAGCGCGCGGTGCGGCCCTGCTTGCCGATCACTTTGCCCAAGTCGGTCGGTGCGACGCGCAGTTCCAGCACCGTGGTTTGTTCCCCCTCCACTTCGGTCACGACAACCTGCTCAGGATTGTCCACGAGCGCTTTCGCAATCATTTCCACAAGCTCTTTCATAACCGGGTCCCCTTCCGATCGCACATCTACACCTTGCCTGCTCGGGAGCTACCTTGGGTGCTGGTACAGGGTGAACGACAGCTTAGCTTTGGGGGGCTGAAGCAGCAGGGGTCGCCCTTTTCAGCAGAGAGCTCACCGTCTCCGAAGGCTGAGCGCCCCGTTCCATCCAGTGCTGAACCCTCTCCATGTTGAGCTCGACCGATGGAGGGTCCGTGCGAGGATTGTAGTGTCCCACGATCTCGACGAAACTCCCGTCACGAGCCTGTCTCTGCTCAGAAACCACCACACGATAGAATGGTTTCTTCTTCGCACCCATTCGCGTCAAACGTATTCTTAACAAAACTCCTCCTCAATTGAAAGGGTCCATAAACCTTGTTAATTCTGACACATAAGTACGTTGGATGCAACCGTCCGAAACGCGCCTAGCCCGGGAACCGCATGCCGCGCATCATGCGCGGCATGATACCGCGGCTCAGGCTCTTCATCATCTTGCGGGTCTCGACATACTGTTTCAGGAGGCGATTGATCTCCTGGACGGGACGGCCGCTGCCGCGTGCGATGCGTTTGCGGCGGCTGCCGTTCAGAAGGTGATGGTGAGCTCGTTCCTCCGGCGTCATCGAATTGATGATGGCTTCGATGTGGATCAGCTCTTTCTCGTCCACCTTCATGTTGCCGAGCCCCCGCAGCGGCCCCATGTTCGGGAGCATGCCGAGGATCTGCTCGAGCGGGCCCATCTTGCGGATCTGGCGCAGCTGGTCGCGGAAATCGTCGAGCGTGAACTCGTCTTTGCGGATCTTCTCCGCCATTTCGAGCGCCTGCTCCTGATCGACCGCCTGCTCGGCCTTTTCGATCAGCGAGAGGACGTCGCCCATCCCCAGGATCCGGCCCGCCACCCGGTCGGGATAGAACGGTTCCAGCGCGTCCGCCTTTTCGCCCGTTCCGACGAACTTGATCGACTGGCCCGTGACACTCTTGATGGACAGCGCGGCGCCACCGCGGGCGTCGCCGTCCATCTTGGTCAGGATTACGCCCGTCAAGCCGAGCCGATCGTGAAAATCTTTCGCGCTGCGGACCGCGTCCTGGCCCGTCATGGCGTCGGCCACCAGCAGGATCTCCGTCGGAGGCGCGACGCTGCGCAGGCGCTCCAGCTCCCGCATCATCTCCTCGTCGATGTGAAGCCGGCCGGCCGTGTCGACGAGGACCACGTCATAGCCGCTGTTGCGCGCGTGCCGCAGGCCCTGCTCCGCCCGGGCAACCGGGTCGTCGTTCCCCGGGGCGTCGAAGTACCCGAGGCGGTTGTCGGCGCACAGTACCCGCAGCTGCTCGACCGCCGCGGGACGGTAGACGTCCACCGACAGCAGCAGCGGCGTGTGGTTGTTCTTGGTGAGCCAGACGCCGAGTTTCGCGGTCGTGGTCGTCTTGCCGGATCCCTGCAGCCCGACCATCAGGTAGACGGAAGGGGGCTGCTTGGAGAAGACCGGCTCGCTCTGGCTGCCGCCGAGGAGGGTCACCAGCTCGTCGCGCACGACCTTGACGACCTGCTGGCCGGGAGTGAGCGCCTCCATCACCTCCTGGCCCAGCGCGCGTTGCTTGACACGCTCGACGAAGTCCTTGGCGATCTTGTAGTGGACATCGGCATCCAGGAGAGCGTTGCGGATTTCGCGGGTGGTCTCCTCGACGTGCCGCTCCGACACTCGGCCCTGGCCGCGCAGGTCTTTGAGGATCTTCTGAAGCTTGTTGGACAGACTCTCCAGCATTTCGTTCCTGGGAAACCAGCCGGGATTCGACTAGCGAACGGGGGGTTCCTGCACTAAGATAACAGTTTTGGGCAAAGTAAGACCGCCTTGCCCAAACAGGGCAATCGACAAAGGCTACTTGCGCGGGTTTTTTCAGTCAAGCGAATTCAGGACGGCTCCATCATGAGACACGTCGTAGTCGGGACCGCCGGTCACATCGACCACGGCAAGAGCGCCCTGGTGAAGGCGCTCACCGGGACCGATCCCGACAGGCTCAAGGAAGAGCAGTTGCGCGGCATCACCATCGATCTCGGGTTCGCGCACCTGGATCTCGGCGACCTGCAGATCGGCTTTGTCGATGTTCCGGGCCATGAGAAGTTCGTCAAGAACATGCTGGCCGGGATCGGCGGGATCGATTTTGTGCTGCTCGTGGTGGCAGCCGACGAATCGATCATGCCCCAGACCCGGGAGCATTTCGACATCTGCCGCCTACTCGGGATCCCTGCCGGGGTCATCGCCTTGACCAAGTGCGACGCCGTCGAAACGGAACTGGTTGAGCTCGTGCGCGAGGAGGTGCGAGACGCCGTCTCGGGCTCCTTTCTGGAATCGGCCCGCGTGGTGGCAGTCAGCTCAAAGACGGGAGAGGGCATCGACGCCCTCAAGGCTGCGCTGCACGATTGCGCGATGGGCCTCAAGCCGAGGCGCCCGGACCAGTTGCTGCGGTTGCCGGTCGACCGCGCCTTCAGCATCCACGGCTTCGGCACCGTAGTCACCGGCACGTTGACCTCCGGCGAGCTGCACAGGGAGCAGGAGGTCGAGCTGATCCCCTCCGGCGCGACCGCGCGGGTTCGCGGGCTGCAGGTGCACGGGTCGACCACCGAACGAGCGGTGGCGGGCCAGCGCACGGCGGTGAACCTGCAGGGCATCGACCTGTCGCAGGTTTCGCGCGGGATGGTCGTCACGGTTCCCCACCGTTTCCAGGCCACCAGTATCCTCGATGCGCACATCCATCTGCTCCCGTCGGCGCGTCCGTTGCGGAATCTCCTCAAGGTCCGTTTCCACCAAGGCACCGCCGAGGTGCTGGCGCGGGTCGCACTCCTCAACCAGGAGACCCTTGCCCCGGGGAAATCCGGATTTGCCCAGCTGCGGCTGGATTCCCCGGTCTTCTGCCTGCATGGGGACGCGTTCATCATCCGCCAGTTCTCCCCCACCGTCACCATTGGGGGGGGACGGGTCCTGAATCCGCACCCCGTCAAGCACAGGAGCACGGATCGGGATGTGGTCGCCGGCCTCGACGTGCTTGCCCGCGGAACGATGATGGAGAAGATCCCGGTTCTCCTCGCGTCCCTTCCCGGCCGGGCCGTAGACCTCGGCCAGCTGAACTCCATCCTCGGTCTGCCCGAACCCGAGCTCAAGCGCCTTTGCGGTGAGCTCGTCGCGTCAGGCACCCTCGTCATGGTCGCCGCACCCTCGCCCATCCTGCTCCTCCCGTCCGTTGTGTCGGCGCTCGAAAGCGAGACACTCGCCCTCGTCGCGGGCTTTCACGAGAGCAATCCCCTGCTGAAGGGGATCTCGCGGGAAGAGCTGCGCAAGAAAAGCTATGACGACCTTCCCGCGGAGGCCTTCCGGTACTGTCTCGAACGCCTGGTCGCCCGCCGCGCAATCGCCCTGCAGGAGGAACTCGTTTTGTTGCACGGCCGGGAGGTGCACCTGTCAACCGACGGCCAGCAGGTGCGGGAAAGGATCGAGTCCCTCTTCCGCAAGGCGGGGTATCAGCCTCCGCCGGTGTCGGAACTGGCGGCGGCAGTCGCCGCGCCCCTCGAAGAGGTCCGACGGATATACTTCTGGATGCTGAAGGAGAAAATCCTCGTAAAGATATCAGACGAATTGGCTTACCACAACGAGACGCTCGACGAGATCAGGAGCTCCATCCGCGGTCGTTTTGCGCCGGGTGACAAGTTCGGGGTGGCGGACTTCAAACAGATGTTTGACCTGACCCGCAAGCACGCGATCCCGCTGCTGGAGTTTTTCGACCGGGAGCGCTTCACGCGGCGGATGGGAAACGACCGGATCCTGCTCTGACCGTCCCCCGCAGCACGGGGGGCGCCGAAGCGGTGATTGACTTCCCAGGGGGCCTCAAGTACCCTTTGGTCGGGCCCAATGCCAAATCAGTGGAGGTACTTATGTTCGGCTCTCTAGGGATGCCTGAGCTGTTGGTCATCCTCGTAATCGTGATATTTATCTTCGGCGTCAACAAGATTCCGCAGCTGGGGAAAGGGCTCGGCGAAGGTATCCGTAACTTTAAGTCCTCTCTCAAAGCCGGCCAGGAAGAATCGGAGAAGTCCGAGAAGCACTGAGGCTCGCGGAGCATTACCGTCTTGGATCCGCCGAGCCGTCTGGCTCCGCACCACATGTGACACGGGTGCGGTTGAGCACCCGGACCCCACACCGCCAATCCTCATTGACCGAAATCTTCCAAACGTCAAGCGAAGGATCCAGGTAGCCGAGGATTTTTTCCGTCGAGTCGTGAAACGAGAACACGGGCGAGACGAGGTAGATCCTCGGCCGGCGCCTGTTCAGGGTAGTTTCGGCAAAATACCCGCGGCGCTCGAAGTCGCCGCGGTTGTTGTGCTGTACCACCCGCCCCCAGTAATCCAGCGCCTGGACAGGCAGCCCGGGATCCATGGAGACTTTCAATTCCATGACCACGAGGGTTCCCTGCCGGTCAACCCCGAGGATATCGACGCGGCCGGGGTCCGACCCGAGGTACACCGGTATCTGCGAATAGACTGCCTCCGGGGCCATCTCAGGGAACAACCTTGCCGCATCGTCCAGGATGAGGGACTCGAGCCAGCGCTCGGCCTGCATCCGGTAGTACGGATGGCTGGTTGAGGGGCTGTCGGCGCGGCGAAAGTAGAGGATCTCCCCCACCAACGCACGCAACGACTCGAAGTTGTCGTCGGTCAGTTCCGTTTTCTGCCCACCCACGCCGAACATGATGCGGCTCCTGTCCTCGCCGACGGCACGAGCGAACTCCAGGCCCGAGAGCCGCAGCGAGTCGTAGTCCTGAAATCGCGGGTAGCGTCGTATGCATTCGGGCGCGAGTTCGAGAACCCTTGCGAGCAGCGCGCTCCAGCGGAAGGGCCCAAGCACCGGCCAGCGGAAATCCCGGTTTTCCACCGGCGGTCCGGGAGCGTGGGCCCGTCGCACCTCGACTCCTTCCCCGCAGGGGGAGAGTTCCCAGAGCGAGGCACGCACCTTCGCGCGGTCAGTGTGCCGGGCGCAGTGGTAGACGACCCCCGACAGCGGCGGAGGAACCAATAGCAGAACCCGCGCCACCCTGCCGTGGGAACTTCGGCGGGCGAGTTGCTCCAGGCTGAGCAGCGCCTGGGTGACGACGGCGTGAGGTTCCGGAAGCGCCGTGGCCGGGTCGGCGGCCAGCAGCAGAAACTCGCGTTCGCGCCAACTGAAGACGACCCGGAGAAAGACGCCCGAGATGCTGTGCGCCAGGTCCCGCACCTTCGCAACCTTGCGGAGGCGTGCCGCGGGGAAACGCTCCGCCAGCCAGCGGCGCACCGGCAGCCACAGAGAACGAATGCCGTCGGGGGGGGCCGCGCGCGAGGCTTCCCCGATCACCGCCAGGTGGTGCGCCGGGGCGCACGTCTCGTTCCGGGCGAGGATCTCCATCCCCCCGGTGACGGAACGCACCGAGGTGGCCCGCACGTCAATCCGGCGGCCGGCTGCCTCCACAGATACCGTCACGGCCTCCCCGGAGCAGCGCCACCGGATACGTACCTCGGACAGGTCCCCCAGCCGCTGGCCGTCCCAGAACACCACGGCATCCGCCGGAGCCGAGTCGAGGAACGACAGAAGTGTTCGGCACTTGCGCAGATGAGTTGTACCGAGCGATCGCATCGTCGCAGTCCTGATACTCTCCCCCGGAAAGTTTCGGCTGCTTACGATTTATGTCCGGAATTGTGCTAGTGTAACCTCCCATGACAACCGAGCTCGCGACCCTGGAAGACGACGATGGCGTGGTCAGGCTCAAACTGCACAGGCCGCCCCTTAATTTCCTGAACCTTGAACTCCTGAGACAGATTGAGCGCCACCTGGACGCGCTGGGCGAACCGTCCGGCCGTCGTGCGCTGGTCCTCGAATCCGGAGGGGCGGCGTTCTGCGCCGGTCTCGAAGTACAGGAACAGACCCGCGACGGCATTTTTCTGCTGATCGAGCAGTTTCACAAGCTGGCGACGGCCCTCTGCTCCTACCCCGTGCCAACCATCGCGGTCGTGCGCGGGATGGCGCTCGGGGCCGGTAACGAACTGGCGGCGTGCTGCGATTTTGTGCTGGCGTCCGAATCGGCGTCTTTCGGGCAACCCGAGATCAAGATGGGTTCGCTCCCGTCGCTCGCGCCGCTGTTGCTGCCTCCCCTGGTCGGCCAGAGACGCGCCGCCGAAATGCTTTTGACCGGGCGGCTCGTTGGCGCCAGAGAAGCTCAGGCGATCGGGCTGATTCACAGGGCGGTGCCGGAGGAACAGCTGCCGGCGGCGCTCGGAGAACTTCTGCGCAGCCTGCGGGAGTTGTCGCTGCCGGTGCTGGAACTCGGGGTCCAAGCCGTGCGGCGGGTCAGGCTGGCCGATATGCAGGAGCACGTGCGTGCAGCCGAGGCCATGTATTTCAACCAGCTGATGGAGTTGGACGACCGGATGGAGGGGGTCCGCGCCTTCGTCGAGCGGCGTGCCCCAAATTGGGCGAACCACTGAGAGGCGGGTGCCGCGAACCCGTCGTCACGCCCCCGAGAGCCACTTCAGATAGTCGGGATCGCCGTCGGCGATAGCGACGCACACAATCTCCGGAACCTCATAGGTGTGGAGTTCCCGGACCCTGCGTCTCAGCGCCTCGAATTTCTCCGCAACCGATTTGATGATCAGGAGCCACTCCCCCTCTTCGCAGACCTTTCCCTGCCATCGGTAAACGGAGCGCACGCCGGGGACGATCTGGACGCAGGCCGCCGCGCCGGACTCGACCAGACCGCGGGCGATCCGGTCGGCGACCTCGCGCGAATCCGTCGTGGTGAATACGATAATTCCTTCCATTACGAAATTGCTCCCGGAAAATCCGTTGCATTCGCCTCGGACAGATCAGTATCATGCGTCCTGGCTGATCCGCTCAACGCCGACGCCCCTGGAATACGATGACGCAGCGCAGAAGTAAAGTCTCACACGCCCGGGAAATCTACTACATCGTCTTCATCCTTGCGGTGGTCATCTTCGGGCTGTTCACCATCTGGGGACCGGGAGGATACCTCGAGATGAGGAGAAACCAGGTGGAGCTCGAATCCCATCGGGTGCGCATCGAGGCTTTGCGGCAACGGATCGACGAGCGGGCGAAAGCGGTGCAGAATCTGAAGTCCGACAGGCGGACCATCGAGGAGTTGGCCCGCAAGCAGCATTACGCGCGTCCGGGCGAGATCATCGTGCGGACCGCGCCTCAGCCCACCAAGTGAGGGGCGCCCGCTCAGGGCCTCCCCGACACGACCCGGCCTTTGACAATGGTAAAGGCGGGCCCGCCTTTCAGCTTCCATCCCTCGAATGGCGTGTTGCGGCTGCGCGACGCGAATTCCTGCGCGCGCACCTCCACGCTGAGTTCGGGGTCCATGACCGTGACGTCGGCCCAGGCACCCGGGGCCAGCGTGCCGCGTTCGAGCTTCAGGATGCGCGCTGGGGCGCACGACAGGAGTTGGACCATCCGTTCGAGGGGCAGGATGCCGGTGCGCACGAACCGGTCCAGGATCAGGCTGACGGCGGTCTCCAGCCCGATCACGCCGAAAGGCGCCCGGTCGTACTCGAGCATCTTGTCGTTGGCGTTGTGCGGCGCGTGGTCGGTCGCGATCGCGTCGATCGTCCCGGAGACCATGCCCTGCACGAGGGCATCGACGTCCTCGCTGGGTGCGCAGGGGCGGGTTCATCTTTGTATTGGTGTTGTAGGAGGCGACCTGGGCTTCTGTCAGGAGCAGATGGTGCGGTGTCACCTCGCAGGTGATCGCTATCTTCTCTTTCTTGGCGCGGCGGACCGCGTCGAGGGCCTCGCGGGTCGAGATGTGCGCGATGTGGACCCGCGCGCGGGTCTGCCGGGCCAGGATGATATCCCGGATGACCTGGATTTCCTCGGCCGCAGAGTTGATGCCGCGCAGGCCGAGCATGGTCGAGTAGTACCCCTCGTTCATGCAACCGCCGGCGGCTAGGTCCCTGTCCTCGCAGTGATCGATGACGGGGAGATCGAAGAGGCGCGAATACTCCATGGCCCGGCGCATCGTCTGGCTGTTTTGCACGGGCTTTCCGTCGTCACTGATCCCCACGATGCCTGCCCGGTGCATCTCGCCTATCTCGGCGAGAGTTTCGCCCTGGCTCGCCTTGGTGATGGCCCCGATGGGGTACACGGCGACCTTGGCGACCTCGCGGGCGCGCTCAAGGATGAAGGAAGTGACGGCCTCGGAGTCGTTGACCGGCTGGGTGTTGGGCATGCAGGCGACGGCCGTGAACCCGCCCCGGGCCGCTGCGTTGGCGCCCGACTCGATCGTCTCGGCGTCTTCGCGGCCGGGCTCGCGCAGGTGCACGTGCATGTCGATGAAGCCGGGAGCGACGATGAGACCGCGCGCGTCGATTTCGCGACGCCCCTTTTTACGGATGCGGGGGGCCACTTCGACGATCCGCCCGTCCTCGATGCCGAGATCGGCGACCTTGTTCAGTTTCCGGGAGGGGTCGACCACCCTCCCCTGCCGCAGGATCAGGTGCATAGGGCTACCGAGAATGTCGTTTGGGCTTCAGTCCGGCGTTGCCGGACAGGAGATACAGGACTGCCATCCTGGTCGCGATGCCGTTGGCCACCTGGTTCAGGATCACCGAGGAAGGGCCGTCGGCGACATCCGAGTCAATTTCCACTCCGCGGTTCATGGGCCCGGGGTGCATCACCATGGTATCCTTTTTGGCCATGCGCAACCTCTCGCGGGTCAGGCCATAGAAGTTGTAGTACTCGCGGGTGGAGGGAAAGAAGGCCTCGGTCTGCCGCTCGTGCTGCACCCGAAGCATCATGACAACGTCCGCCCCCTCGAGCGCCTCTTCGAGTCGTCCGGTGATGCGCGCGCCGAGCTTGTCGAAATCCCACGGGATAAGCGTCGGCGGGCCGCAGACCCAGACGTCGGCACCCATTTTGTGGAACAGGATGGTGTCGGAGCGCGCCACGCGGCTGTGAGCGATATCCCCGATCAGGGCGATCTTCAGCCCGTCGAGGCGGCCCTTGGTTTCCCGGATCGTCAGCGCGTCGAGCAGCGCCTGGGTGGGGTGCTCATGCATACCGTCGCCCGCGTTGACGATGGAGGAACGGCACTCGCGTCCCAGCATGTGCGGAGCGCCGGCCGAGGCGTGCCGCACGACGATGATGTCCGGCGCCATCGATTCCAGGTTCCACGCCGTATCCAGCAGCGTCTCACCCTTGGACACGCTACTGGTGGAGGCTGCAAAATTGAGGATGTCGGCGCTGAGGCGCTTCTCCGCGAGTTCGAAGGACGAACGGGTGCGCGTGGAGGGCTCGAAAAACAGGTTGATCACGGTCTTGCCGCGCAGCGCCGGCACTTTTTTCACCGGCCGGTCGGCCACCTGGCGCAGGGCGTCGGCGGTGTCCAGAATGAGCTGGATCTCCTCGATCGAGAGTTGAGCGATGCCGAGCAGATCTTTTGAACTGAGTGAGGTCATGGGAGTTGCCAGCAGGCGGTCCAGGGATCCGAAGGGCAGACCTTCTCAATCCCCGAACGGATTCCTAGGGCTTCCTGACAAGGATGACGCGTTCCTCGCCGTCCTCTTCGTTCATCCGGACTTCGACGATCTCGTCGTCGCCGGTCTGGACGTATTTCCCGATATAGTCCGCCTGGATCGGGAGTTCACGGTGGCCGCGGTCGATCAGCACCGCCAGCTGCACTCGCCGGGGCCGGCCCAGGTCGACGAGGCCGTCCAGGGCAGCCCGCACCGTGCGTCCCGTATACAGGACGTCGTCGACCAGCACCAGGGAGACATTATTGACGTCGAAGTTTATGGACGTTTCCCGCAGCATCGGCCGGTTGCTGACGGTCGTCAGATCGTCCCGATAGAGCGTTATGTCGAGGATGCCGCTCAGGGGCGGCCGGCCGAGGATCCCTTCGATCCTGGTGCAGAGCCGCTGCGCCAGGTGGACTCCGCGGCGGCGTATTCCGATGATCGCGAAATCCTCGGCCGGGCCGAGGTTTTCGACGATTTGGGCGGCGATCCTGGCCAGCGCGAGATCCATCTCGGCGGAAGTCATCAGGACCTTGCCCTCAGTCTTTTTTTTCATCGGATTATCTGCGCGTGCCGGGGTCGAGACTGCCCAAAACCGGGCGATCATAGCACACGCAAAATTGCGTTGCAAACGCCGAGTTACTTTCTATACTGGGTTTTGAAATGCTCGATAAAAAGGTCAAAGTCAAGGAGATAAGGGACCTTGGCGCTTCCAACTACCTTCTCGTCCTGAGTTCCCCGGAACAGGCGCGCCTGGCTCAGCCGGGCCAATTTGTCATGCTCAAGTGCTCCGGGGAGGTTGACGACAACCCCCTGTTGCGCAGACCCTTCAGCATATTCGACATCCACCCCCACCCGCGCACCGGGCGCCCCAGCGGGCTGGATCTGCTGGTCAAGAGCGTCGGCGCGGGGACCCGCAGGCTGGCCGCGCTGAGTCCGGGGGATATGATCCACGTCTTGGGTCCGCAGGGACGTCCGTTCCGCGTCTCCTCCGAGACACGCGACCGGGTCCGCACCGCCGCCCTGGTCGCCGGCGGGGTCGGGATAGCCGCGTTGTACCTTCTGGCCCGGAGCCTGATGGCCCGGAAGATCGTGCCGGTCCTCTTTTATGGGGGCCGGGGCGAAGGCGACCTGGTACTGCGGGAGCACTTCGAGCGCCTGGGGATCGATTGCGTCTACACGACCGAGGACGGGTCGTGCGGCGAGCGAGGTTTCGTGACGGAGCCGCTGGAGCGCTTCATGAAGGGGCGCCCGCGGAGCGAGGTGCACTTGTATGCATGCGGCCCGTGGGGCATGATGCGTGCCGTGCACGAACTGGCCGTGCGGTATCACTCCCCGTGCGAGGTGAGTCTCGAAGCCCGGATGGGTTGTTCCCTGGGGGCCTGCATGGGTTGCGTGATCCGAGCGTGGGACGAGCAGGGAGAGGAGCAGTACCTGCGCGTCTGCACCGAGGGCCCGGTCATGAGCAGCCGCGCCGTCGACTGGGAAACGTATCCGTTCTGACCGAACCGTGACCGTCGTGGCGGGTCTGGCCTGGAAAGCCGCCCCGCGCACTTGGGGAGGACATTAGACCGTGGGCAGCAAGTCAGGGACAGGGACCGCGGCGGCGGCCCCCCGCATGTCGGTCGAAGTCGGCGGCGTTCGTCTCAAGAATCCCGTCATGACCGCCAGCGGAACGTTCGCCTACGGCGTGGAGTTCGCCCATCTCATGGACTTGAACTCCATCGGCGGCATCGTCGTGAAGGGGATCTCGATGCGGCCGATCAAGGGGAACCCGCCCCCACGCATCTACGAGACCGCGTCGGGCATGCTCAACGCCATCGGGTGGCAGAATATCGGGGCCGTGGAGTTCGTGACCCGCAAGCTCCCGGCCCTGAAGGCGTATGACACCAAGGTTATCGTCAACATCGTCGGTTTCGAGTTGAACGAGTACCTCGAGGTCACCCGGTTCCTCAACGACTGCCCCGGGATCGCCGCGCTCGAGCTCAACATCTCGTGCCCCAACGTGGCAAAAGGGGGCTTTCACTTCAACAAAGACCCGCGCGACGCCCACGAGATCACCGCGAAGACGAAGGCCGCCTCGCCGCGCCTGCCCCTGTGGGTCAAGCTCTCCCCCAACGTAACCGACATACGGGACTTCGCCAAGGCTTGCGAGGAGGCTGGAGCCGACGCCCTGTCGGTCGTCAACACATTCGTCGGAATGGCCATCGACGTCGAGACGAGGCGACCTCGTTTGCGTTATGTGACGGGAGGGCTCTCCGGGCCTGCCATCAAGCCCGTCGCGCTGCGCATGGTGTGGGAGACCTGCAGGGCAGTGCGGATACCGGTCATCGGGATCGGAGGAATCACAACATCAGAAGACGCCCTCGAGTTCCTGATCGCCGGCGCCCGCGCGATCCAGGTCGGCACCGCGAATTTCTATAACCCGGCCGCCTCCGAGCAGATCGCGCTCGGGTTGCGTGAGCACTGCAGGGCGCACGGGGTCGAAGACGTCAACGAGATCATCGGGAGCCTCAAAGTATGATCGATGCCAGGTCGCGGCTGATCGTCGCACTCGATCTCCCCGACAGGGAGAACGCCCTCGAAATGACGCGCCGCCTGCAGGGGTGCGCTGGGTGGGTAAAGGTGGGACTGCAGCTGTTTGTGGCCGAAGGGCCGCGGCTGATCGAAGAACTCCGGGCGATGGGGCCGTCCGTTTTCCTCGATCTCAAGCTGCACGACATTCCCAACACCGTCGCCGGCGCGGTCCGCTCCGCCTGCCGCCTCGGGGTAGGGATGCTGACCCTGCACGCCTCGGGAGGGCCGAAGATGCTGCAAGCCGCCCGCGCGGCCGCTGCGGAGTCGGCCGCCCCTCCCCTCCTCCTCGCCGTCACGGTCCTCACAAGTCTCAATTCCGAGGACTGTGAGGCGGTCGGCGTCGACACGACGCCCGCGCAGTGGGTGCGACGGCTCGCCGAGATGGCCCACGGCGCCGGGCTCCGCGGCATGGTGGCTTCCCCGCTCGAAGCCCCGCTCCTCAGGCGGGCGTTCGGTTCTTCGGTCCAGCTGGTCATCCCCGGCATCCGCCCTGCCGCCTCCGCGGCGCAGGACCAGTCGCGCACCGCGGCGCCCGCTGACGCCATCCGTGCGGGCGCCGACTACCTGGTGGTCGGACGCCCCATCCTTCAGGCACCCGACCCTGCGGCCGCAGCGGACGCCGTGGTCGCGGCAATGGCCCAGGGGTTCGCCGGCTCCCGCTAGAGGCCGCAACGGCCTGCCGCCGCGGCGGGCGCGCTCAATACCAGAAGTTGCGCGACCGAGACCTCTGCAGGATGCGCCGCGCGTACTCGCGCGTCTTCGGAAAATCGACGAGGGACAGGAAGTAACGCTCTTCGGAAACACCCGGCGGCGGTGGCTTCGCGAGGGCGCTTTGCAGCCACGAATCGGCCCGCATCTCCCCCGCGTTGTAGCGCAGCAGGGCAAAAAGGGTCGGAGCCGGCGACGATCGGTAGCGGTCGAGGGACTGGCGCAGATACCAGCACCCGATCTCGATGTTCAACTCGGGCTCGATCAGGCGCGCCTCGGGGAAGGGATCGAATCCTTTCCGGTCGGAGAAGTCCCTGGCAGCCGCCGCGGTGATCTGCATGAGTCCGATTTCGCCCGCGCTCCCCCGGCTGTCGGACTGGAACCAGCTTTCCTCGAAAACAAGCGCCTTCACCAGGTCGAATTCGATGCCGTAGCGGTCGGCCGAAAGCCCGATCATGTCGTCGTATCGGGTCGTGTGCCAGTGCAGCCAGAGCAGCGTTGCGAGCACCACCCCCAGGACGATACTTCCGAGCCAAAGGCGCCCGTGTGGCATCAGGAAACCTCATGCACGAGGGTCACGCCGCGCCGTGGACAGGGGTGGGGTAGAAACAACTTCCGAAGCGCAAGGTTCATCAGGAAGATTGATGTTACGCCTTTAGCCGTTGTCAGTCAAAGTTTTTGGCTTTCATGGAGATACGAGAATCGGCCGCGCCCTTTGCCCACCGTGGCGAATGCCTCGCACCTTTCAGATCCCGTCTGGCCGGAACCGGATTCCGGCTCACGGGGGGTGATTTTGGGGGACCTTGCCCCCTGGGAGCTCCCGGTACACGCGGAGGGAAAAACTGGAGAGCGCTGCCCGGGCCCGGACCGATCGGCAGGCGGGCAACACCGCGCCCGTCACAGTTTATCGAGCAGTTCTTTCTTCTTAGCCTCGAATTCGGACTCCGAGATTATTTTGCTGTCCCGCAGCCCCGCCAGGTTCTGCAGAAGCGCCGGGATGTCCTCGCGGGGATACGGGGAGGGCGGCAGTCCGGCGGTCGGCAGCCGCTTTTCCCGCTGGCTCAGGATGCTGTTCTTGAAGCGCACCGGATCGGGGATGAATTCGAACAGCGTGGTTCCTTGTTCGCTGGCGGTCTCGAGCCCAACGCTCCCAAACCCGAATACTCTGCCGAGCAGGCTCTGCTCGTGGAACACGTTGTTTATTTTGTCCAGCGACGCGTCGTAGGAGTAGTTCGTAAATACGCCTTCCTGCCTCACCACCCGCCGGTCGGTTACGATGTATTCAAGGCTGCGCCGCACTATGATCTCCCACAACAGATAGAAGAGCGGCACGACATCAAACAGGAGAATCCAATACCGACCATCGAGTGCGTAGGCAAGCGCACCCAGTATCACCAGCGAGACGATGTTCAGCACGACGGGTTTGACCAGGACAAGGGCGTGCTGGTGCGTAACGATGATCAGGTTCTCGTCGGGAAGGAGCTGGTTCTTCGCAAACGGCATCTCGAAGTCCCTCGCGATTCTCTTCAGGCGACAGCCAGACCACGCCAACCAGCTAACGGGTGGCCGAGAACTCGGCCACCCGGGGGGAGGCGAGGGCCCGAACGCGGGGGTTACTTGTTTTCCGCCGCCTTCTGCTTGCGCCAGTTCTCCCAGTAAGCCTTCATACGCTTGGACCGTTTGCTTCTCTCGGCGCGCGTCAGTCGGGAACGTTTCCGGGCAACAGCCTTGGCCACGCGCTTTGACCTTCCGTTCCGGGCCCCACCCAATTCTCCCGTTATAAGTGCGATCTCCGCATCGATCTGCTGTTTCTTGATCACAAGTGATTCCATCGCCAATTCCAGCAATCTGCGCCGTTCAGGTGTCATATGCAATCCTCTCATTCGGATATTAATAGCCGGCGCGCATTGTAGTTAGTAATTAGGAAATAATCAATACGGGAGTGTTTCCCGGATCACTGGTGAAGTCCTCAATTTGGTAAGTACCCGATTTTTGCTCGCACCCTGAGTACACAGTCTCATAAGTACGCTGCCGAATTTTTCAGGACGCATATCAACACGGGCAACGAAAGACAAAAGCCAAAACAGAACGCGGATGCCGCGGATCCAACGGATTCACGCGGATGGCCGGAAAACGCCGTACGCGGCCTCTCGCCAGGTCGATCCGTGGGGATCCGCGCGCATCCGCGTCCTGAAAAATGAACATCAGAACATCAGTACTAAAGAACGAATAAGGGGCTAAACATTGCCGGGTGGCCTGACGATATGGAGGGTGATCAGAGAACAAGATCCCGAAAAGGGACATCATTATTCCCGTCGAGTTATGCGCGGGACGCTGAGTTTCAGGCGGAGAAGCGCTCGGTTTTACTAAACGGGTGAGGGGACCGCCTGCCACACAGTGCTCCCGCGCGCCAATTCCTCGTATACACGTCCCGCCGACACACCCGCTGAACCATTGACATGTAACGGTATTAGTCAGGAATCAATCAGGCGCTGGAACCAGGTGCGGCGGCCACGAACTAATCGTCTGGAAAAGCCGTCGTTCCCGCCTGGCCCTGGCGTCCGGCGCCGGGCAGCAGATACTTGCGCAACAACAGCCACAGATAGGTGGTGCTGGCTCCGACCGCGAACATGATGATGATGTTGTTTTCAAGGCTCGGCGCGTAGACGGTGTACCGGTAGTAGGCGCTGAAGGCTCCCATGACGAAACTCAGGGCAGCGAGGAAGCCGGAGAGCATGCCATCCGGTGCAGTCGGGGTGCGGAACCGTTCCCAGCCCAGGCAAACAAGGTAGGATGAGGAGGCAGCGGCGATTGCGGGAAGCAGCCACTTGTCCAGCGACAAAAACATGGATCCTCCGTCGGTACAGCGTGCCCTCTGTCGCGGGGGGGCGGGTCGCACGGGCATTCCTTTTTTCAGAATACCACGGCGCCATCCTCCTGGGGAGAGTCCCGAGTGCCTCGCCCGGTCTATGGGGTGCTATAATGCAGACTCGAATCCAATCCCCGCCAACGAGGTGTGTAATGAAGCAATTTCTACCCAGTGTATTGGAACTGATAGTGCAGACTTCCGCCAATTTGCCCGCCGACGTGCGTGAGGCCATGAGCGCCGCGGTGCAGACGGAATTCCGGGGCAGCCAGGCCGCATCGGCGCTGGACGTGATCGCGACCAACATCGACATGGCCGCATCGTGCGAGAGCCCGATCTGCCAGGACACGGGCATGCTCACTTTCGAAATCAGGCTGCCGGGCGGGTGTAATCAGATCCAGGCGGCCCGGGAGATCCGCGAGGCGGTCGCCGAAGCGACGCGCCGCGGCAAACTGCGCCCGAACTCCGTGGATTCCATTACCGGGAAAAACAGCGGCAATAATCTCGGGCCAGGCACGCCCGTGATTCACTTCACGCAATGGGAGAACGAGCGCGAGGTCGAAGTGAAACTCCTCTTAAAGGGGGGGGGATGCGAGAATAAGAACATCCAATACTCGGTGCCGTGCGAATTGCCACACCTGGGAAGGGTCGACCGCAACCTCGACGGGGTGCGCAAGTGCATACTGCACGCGGTCTGGCAGGCACAAGGACAGGGTTGTTCGGCCGGGGCCCTGGGGGTGTGCATAGGCGGAGACAGGAGTTCGGGCTATCAGCACGCCAAGGAGCAATTGTTCCGCACCCTGGACGACAAGAATCCGGACCCCAAACTCGCCGCGCTCGAAGACTACATCCTCTCCGCGTCGAACACTCTAGGCATCGGCACGATGGGGTTTGGCGGCGCCGTGACTTTGCTTGGCTGCAAGATAGGCGCCCTCAACCGCCTCCCCGCCTGTTTCTTTGTCTCCGTGGCGTATGACTGCTGGGCTTTCCGGCGGCTGGGAGTGGTGCTCGACGCCGCCACCGGCGAGATCAAACGATGGTTGTATCGGGACCCGTCTCTGGCCGAACCGAAGATCGCGGTCGGGCAGGGATTCGTCCGTACCGGGAGCGAAGTTGAACTGCATTCGCCGCTGGCCGAATCCGACGTGCGGAAACTGAAGGTCGGCGACATCGTACTGCTGAGCGGCGACATGTACACGGGTCGCGACTCGGTGCATTCCTACCTGATGAAAAACCCGGCCCCGGTGGACCTCAACGGCGCCGTCCTTTATCACTGCGGCCCCGTCGTGCTGAAGGAGAACGGGTCGTGGAAAATGACCGCCGCGGGACCAACGACCTCAATCCGGGAAGAGCCCTATCAGGCCGAGGTGATCAAACGCTTCGGCATCCGGGCGATCGTCGGCAAGGGAGGCATGGGTCCCAGGACCCTCGCGGGCCTCAAGGACTTCGGGGCGGTGTACCTGAACGCCATCGGGGGGGCCGCACAGTACTACGCCCGTTGCATCCTCGGGGTCAAGGACGTGCACCTGCTCGAATTCGGCATCCCGGAAGCAATGTGGCACATGCAGGTCGAGGGGTTCCCTGCGGTCGTCACCATGGATGCACACGGCAACTCGCTTCACGCGGATGTCGAGAAAGCCTCGGCCACGCTTCTAGCCAAACTCGCCGACCCGGTGTTCTGAGGCCGGCCAATGGACCTCCCGCGTCCGTGATCGCCTAGTTTGCCGCGGCAAAGTCGGCCAGCACGCCTTCCAGCTGGCGGTCGCCCCAGGCCAGGACGAGGAGACCCTTGTTGTTTGTCTCGCCATGCCCGGCCGAAACATCCAGGAGGAGGTGGTCGACCACCGGACGCCCACCCAACGAGCGCGTCTGCAGCTCAACCGCCTTGGTCATGTCGGGCTGGGTGTTTCTGTCGGCCGGGGCGGGGATCAGGATCAGGGTCCAGCTGTCGGCCGTCTGGGCGCGCGCGCGCAAAAGGTACTTCCCTGCCGGAATCTCGACGGCGCCGGGCTTGACCGCCTTGCTCAACTCGACGGTGGCGTTGCCACAGTTGAAAATAAACCCGTCCTTCACCTCGGCCAGGTGCACGGGATTCCACGGATAGGTCGTGTAATCCAGTTTGACCTCGAGATCGGGCATCCTGGCCACGACGGTCTTTCTGAAATGCGGATGTGCGCCCGCCAGGGCGGCAAGCGCCGCCAGCACTGCCACGACAGCGGCGACAGTCTTGAGTCTTCTTGACATGCGACCTCCTTAGGTTGTAGACAAGTCTGATGTTTCTGGTGTTCTGCTCGCCCCGAGTCGAGTTGTCAGTGTACCAAATCCGCAGAATGGCCGGGCAGGTTTAAGGCAAACAGGATGGGGGGAAATTCATGAACCGAAACACCCGGAGAGGATTCCTTCTGAACACTGCAGCGGGCGCGGGCGTCCTGGGCGCGTGGCACACGCTGGACCGCGCGACGAAGGAGGGCCTGGCATCGCCCGCCGCGCCCATGAAAGTCGGTATCGTCACCTACAACATCGCCAAGGACTGGGACGTCCCCACGATCATCAAGAACTGTACCGAGACCAGGTTCGACGGTGTCGAGCTTCGGACCGGGCATGCTCACAAGGTCGAGATCGCTCTGACGCCGGACCAGCGTCGCGAGATCAGGGCGCGGTTCGCGGACTCGTCGGTCCGGATCGCCCAGTTGGGGAGCACGTATGAGTTTCACTCGCTGGATCCCGCCGAGGTGCGGAAAAACATAGAAGGATGCAAGGACTACATCCAGCTCGCCCGCGATGTCGGCGCACCGGCGGTGAAGGTGCGGCCCAACGGGCTGCAGCTCAAGGCGGGTGTCCCGGTCGAGAAAACCCTGGAACAGATCGGCCGGTCGCTCGCGGAATTGGGCAAGACCGGTGCGGATCAGGGCATAGAAATCCGCGTCGAGGTGCACGGATCGGGAACAGCGCGCGTCGAGTACATCCAGAAAGTAATGCAGGTCGCCGACCACCCAATGGTCACCGTGAACTGGAACTCCAACCCGTCCGACCTCGAAGGCGGCTCCCTGGAGCAGAACTTCGTCCGGGTGTCCGGGAAGATCCGCCACGTGCACATGCGCGACCTCTTTGAACCGGATTATCCGTGGCGCAGGCTCATCGCCCTTCTGGGAGGAATCAACTTCGCCGGATACTGCTGCGCCGAAATCCCCGAAAGCCCCGATCCGCTGCGGGTGATGCGCTATTTCCGGGCTCTGTTCCTGGCCTATCAGGGCAGCATAGCCGGCGGACGCAGGGCCGCCGAGATTCCCAAAGGAATGCGGCGCTCCCCCTGCCTCGCTTTGCCGCTTGCGTCCGATTGCGGTAAACTGTGCCTCAAGCGAGGTAGAGATGACCGGGGTCTTCCTCAAATGCGCGGCCGCGTTGCTGCTCTCTGGCGCGGCCGGCGGTCACGGAGGGTGCACCACGGACAGGTCAAGCGTGAGCGAGGTCCAGGATACGACTGGATTTGCCGCCATGCGCGAACGGATGGTCGACCAGCAATTGCGCGCTCGCGACATCACAGACCCCAGGGTGCTCGCGGCCATGCTGAAGGTACCCCGCCACGAGTTCGTCCCCCACGACATGCTCCCGTCCGCGTACGACGACAGTGCCCTGCCGTTGGCCCTTGGGCAAACCGTTTCGCAGCCCTACATCGTAGGATTCATGACGCAGGCCCTCGGCCTGGAAGGCTCGGAGCGCGTGCTGGAGATTGGGACCGGCTCAGGCTACCAGGCAGCCGTACTCGCGGAGATCGTCCCGCAGGTATATACCATCGAGATACTGCCGGAACTGACGGAGCGCGCGCGCACGATCCTGCAGTCGCTCGGTTACCACAACATTCAGTTCCGAACAGGAGACGGATACCAAGGGTGGCCTGACGCCGCTCCGTTTGACGCGATCATCGTCACGGCCGCCCCGGACCACATTCCCCAGCCGCTCGTGGACCAGCTGAAACCCGGCGGACGGATGGTTCTGCCGGTGGGACGGTTGGAGCAGGAACTCGTGGTCGTCGAAAAGACCGAGTCCGGGACCCACCGCAGGTCCACCATACCAGTCCGGTTCGTGCCCATGACGGGGCGAGCCCTGCAGGGACCCCCGAAGTAGCTCGCTGCAGTCGCCCGAAGGCAGCCCGCCGCCCCAGGTCGAGGCGATCCTGCCGGCGCAAGTGCCCAATCCGATCGGGACGAAATCCGGGGCGGCGCGCCAGCTGCGCTCTGATGGAATCCATCGCGCCCCCCGGGGTACGGGGACCGGGTCCAAAGGCGCGGCGAACGCGGGACGCGAAACCGCACGGGCAAACGGCGGCGGCGAGCTTCCCGGGCGCGGCGCGGGATCGGGTCTTGAGAATTTCCGTGTTCTGAGCAACAGTAAGTCGGTCATGGATTGGGTCCACGGCCCTGCCTTGGTATTATGGAGCGTGGGATTCGAAGGAGGAACTATGAATCGCGAGGAGAGGTCGCTTCCAACCAGCCAGACCGAGAGGATTGGCGCTGCCCTCGACGGATTCAAGATCGAGCTCCCATCCTGGGGCTTCGCCAACACCGGGACGCGGTTCGGCAAGTTTCTTCAACCCGCTGCGGCCACGACCATCGAGGAAAAACTCCGCGACGCCGGTCAGGTCCACGCCTACACCGGGTGTTGCCCGACCGTGGCCGTCCATGTGCTCTGGGATTTCAAAAACGGGCTCCAGGACGTCCCACGCACGATTGAGGCGGCGACGCGGCACGGCGTGCGGATCGGGGCGATCAATCCCACGGTCTTCCAGGACCAGATCTACAAGCACGGGTCGCTCGGCAACCCGAACCCGGAGGTGCGCCGCCACGCGCTCGACCACATTCTGGACAGCATCGCCATCGGGTGCCAGTGCGGCAGCCGCGATGTCTCCCTGTGGTTCGGGGACGGCTCGAACTATCCGGGAACGGCCAACATCCGCCGTCGCCGGGAGTGGTTCGAAACCGCGCTGCGGGAAGCCCACAGCCAGCTCTCTCCCCACCAGCGGATGCTGATCGAGTACAAGCCGTTCGAGCCCGCCTTCTATCATACCGACATCGCCGACTGGGGGATGGCGCTGCTGCTGGCGCGCGCATCCGGACCGCAGGCCCGGGTGCTCGTGGACACGGGACACCACTACCAGGCGCAGAACATCGAGCAGATCGTCGCCTGGCTGCTGGCCGAGGGGATGCTGGGCGGATTTCATTTCAACGATCGTCGCTACGCGGACGACGACCTGACCATCGGGTCGATCGACCCTTACCAGGTCTTCCGTATTTTCCACGAGATTCTCTTCTTCGAGTGGGAGACAGGCACCCGCGCCGACATCGCCTACGTGGTCGACCAGAGCCACAACCTGAAGGGCAAGATCGAGGCGATGATCCAGACGGCGACGACAGCTCAGGAGCTTTTCGCCAAGGCAGTGCTGGTGGATCACGAACTCCTGGCCGCGCACCAGGAGGCGTGCGCGCTCGTCGATGCCGAGGAGTGCCTCAGGGCGGCTTTCTACACGGACGTCAGGCCGGCCGTGCGGGAGTGGCGGCGCGCCAAGGGGCTGCCTGCCGAACCTTTGCTCGCCTTCCGGCAGAGCGGATACATCGAGCGGGTGACGAAGGAACGCTCCGGTCGCGACGTGGGCACGGCATCCACCTACGCCTGAGGTACGGAGCGTCCGCCGGTGCCGTGCTATTTCAGCTTCACGTCCCACTCGTGCACCTCGAGCGAGCGCGCCCCCTGGTGGACGTACGGATCGTTCCGGGCGATCTTCGTCGCCTCGTCCAGCGATTCGGCGATATAGATCACCAGCCCCCCCGCCCCGTCCGTAAAGGGACCTCGCGCGAAGATATTCCCTCTGTGGGTCATCTCGTCCAAAAAGGCGAGGTGCTGGGGCCTGAGGTCCCGGCTCTTGGCGACGTCCAGCATTCTCAGCAACGCAGCGTAGTATTTCATTCGACCTTCTCCCGGCGATGGGCCCGGACGGAGCCGGGCAGCGTCACTCAAACCGTTCGATCCGAGGCGAGATGCTCGGGCCGCGAGCTCACAGGGATTCCTGGTGAATCATCTGCTCCTTGGTCTGCCAGAGCTTCAGGGTCACTCCCACTTTGTATTCGTGAGGGTTGTGCAGCCGCCTGTAGCTCTCGTGGAGGTGCCCCAGCTGCTCCCTGCGCCGGTCGCGGATCTCGGCGAGCGGGGGAAACCGGCAGACGAGCGCTCCGTCGCGCACGACGTCCTCCATCAGGTCCGCGCGCCGGGCCATGTTCAGCTTCTTGCGGCGCAGCGGATTGTTCGGATCAACGATCAGCACGCTTCCGCGATAAACGTCCTCCGAACGGTCGGCCAGGGCGTCGGCTTCCATGAACTCGCCCTTGTAGAATCGCACGATTTTCTTCACACCCGGGTTGGTCATTTTTTCCGGGTTGCCGCTCAACTTGATCTTGGGCGTGCCGTTGTATTCCACCAGCTTGTACACTCCCCCGAGAGCACACCCGCCGGGGCCGGCGCCGACCACCAGGTTGGTCCCGACGCCCCAGGCATCCACTTTCCCGCCCTGAGAGATCACCTCCTCGATGACAAACTCGTCGAGCTCGTTGGAGGCGAGGATCTTGACATAGGGGAGGCCCGCGCCGTCCAGCAACTCGCGTGCGCGCTGGCTCAGGAAGGCGAGGTCGCCGCTGTCGATGCGTATCCCGGCCAGCCGGTGGCCCGTATGCTCGAGCTCCCGGGCGACGGTGATCGCGTTCGGGATACCGCTTCTGAGCGTATCGTAGGTGTCCACCAGGAGCACGCACTCCTCGGGGAATGAGCGGGCGAACGCACGGAAGGACTCGAGTTCCGACCCGTAGACCTGAACCCAGCTGTGGGCGTGCGTCCCCTTCGCCGGGATTCCCAGCGTGGCGGCACCGAGGACGTTGGACGTCCCTTCCGCCCCGCCGATGTAGGCCGCCCGGCATGCGCTCAGGGCGCCGTCGGGTCCTTGCGCCCGACGGAGGCCGAACTCGATCAGGGTGCCATGTTTGGACGCTTCCCACATCCGCGCGGCCTTGGTCGCCACGAGCGTCTGGAAGTTGATGTGGCAAAGCAGGACCGACTCGACGACCTGCGCCGCCAGAAGCCCCCCGCTGACCTGTACGATCGGCTCGTTCGGAAAAACTACCGACCCCTCGGGGACGGCGCGGATCGTGCCTGAGAAACGGAAGGTCGACAGGTACCGCAGGAAATCTCCTTTGAAGACTCCGGCCCCGTCCGGGGAACGCTGCGAGCGCAGGTAATCGATGTCGTCGGGGGTGAACGCGAGGCCCAGCACGGCCTCAACCGCGTCCTGGAGGCCGGCGGCGATCGCATACCCCCCGCGAAACGGGTTGCGCCGGTAATACAAGTCGAACGTCGCGCTGTCCGCGTGCTTTCCCTGATCGAGGTAGCCTGCGGCCATGGTGAGCTCGTAGTAGTCGGTCAGCAACGCTTCTGTCGGCAAGGTGGAACCTCCGAGGTCTGCCGCGCTCAAATCTGCAGGCGCATCGCCACCGGCATCCGGCGGCCGGTGCCGAAAGCACGGGTGGTCACCTTCAGTCCGGGCGCGGCCTGGCGGCGTTTGTACTCGTTGAGGTGGACCAGCCGGACGATAGATCGGACCGTGTCGCGGTCGTAACCTCGGCCGACGATCTCGTCGACGCTCATGTGCTCCTCGACTCGAAGCCGCAGGATCCCGTCGAGCAACTCGTACGGAGGCAGACTGTCCTGGTCGGTCTGGTCGGGCCGCAGTTCCGCCGTCGGCGCCCTGTGGATCGTGTTCTCCGGAATGATCGGCCCCTCACGGTTTATATAGGCCGCCAACTGGTAGACCACAGTCTTGGGCACGTCGGAAATGACTGCCAGTCCGCCTGCCATGTCGCCGTACAGGGTGCAGTATCCTACGGCAAGCTCGGATTTGTTCCCGGTGCTGAGGACGAGGTGACCGAACTTGTTCGACAGGGCCATCAGGATGTTGCCGCGAATGCGGGCCTGCAGGTTTTCTTCGGCGGTGTCCTGAGCGAGGCCGGCGAAAGGCGGGGCGAGCAGCCGCAGGTATTCCGAGAAGACGGGGGTTATCGGGATCACCTGGAACCGGATGCCAAGAGCCGCGGCGAGGGAGCGGGCGTCGTCGAGGCTCTCGGGTGCCGAGTAGACCGAGGGCATGGAAACTCCGTGCACCCTGTCGGGACCCAGGGCGCGTGCGGCCACGCACGCGGTCACCGCCGAATCTATCCCGCCGCTCAGCCCGAGGACTACCGAGCCGAACCCGCACTTGCGCGCGTAGTCGCGCGTCCCGGTCACGAGCGCGTCCAACAGATCGCGCATCGGCTCCGCCTCGTCATATCCGACGTCCCCCGCGGAGTCGGGGTCGACGACATACAAGCCCTCGGCGAAACTGCCTCCCCGGCAGAGTACGTTCCCGGTCCGTCCGAGGGCGAGGCTGTTGCCATCGAAGAGGATGTCGTCGTTGCCGCCGACCAGGTTCACATACAACAGGGGCACCGCGTGTTTGCGGACGTGCTCCGAGAGCATCCTGTAGCGGGCGGCGGGCTTGTGCATCTCGAAGGGGGAAGCCGAGAGATTGATCAGCAGGTCCGCGCCCTTTTCGACCTGAAAGCGAATCGGGTCGATCGGGTACATACGCTTCGGCCAGAAGTCCTCGGCGTTCCAGGCGTCCTCGCAGATCGATACCCCGATTGAACGCCCTCGGAACCGGACGAGGCTGTTGTCGAACCCCTCCTGAAAGTACCGGTCCTCGTCGAACACGTCATAGGTGGGTAGCAGCATCTTGTGGTACACGGACTGGACGCGGCCGTCGAAGGCGAACGCCGCTGCGTTGAAATACTCTCGCCCCTGCCCGCTCCGGTTGCGGTCGACGAAGCCGACCAGCACCGCGATCTCGCCGGAGCGTCGGCCGATCTCTTCCAGCGCCGTCAGGTTGGCGTCAACGAAACCGTTCAGGGACAGCAGGTCGCGAGGAGGATATCCCGTCAGGCAGAGTTCCGGGAATACGACCAGGTCCGCACCGAGCCGGCGCGACCTGTCCATGCAGTCGAGCACACGGGCTTTGTTGCCGTCGAGGTCCCCGACGACCGTGTTGATCTGCGCCATCGCGATTTGCATCTGAGCCTCCGAGCCACCGGTTCAGTCACGGGGGAAACTGGCGTGCCAGGCGGTCGCCTGTTCGAAGCCCTGCGCGGCACGCAGGACCGTGGACTCCTCCATCGGCCGGCCGATCAGCTGCAGGCCCGCGGGAAGCCCGTCGGATGCGAAACCGCACGGGAGCGAGATGGCGGGAAAACCCGTGAGGTTTCCGGGACGGGTCAGACGGAGCAGTGCCAGCCGGACGTCTTCGGGGCCCTTCCCGGTGGAGACCTCTGTCGCCTCGATCGCCGGGGCGGTCACGGGTAGGGTCGGGGCTGCAAGCACGTCGACATGTTCCAGACTCGTGAGAAACGCCCTCCGGTACTCCGCCCGGCGTCGTTGCGCGCGGAGATACGCCACCAGGGTCATCTCTTTGCAGGCTTCGAGCCTCGACCGCAGATCGTCGCCGTATTCCGACGGCCGCTTCCCAAACCACTCCCAATGGTAGGCCAGCGCCTCGCCCACCGTGATGTCCCCGGCAAGCGTCGCGGTTTCGGGCATCATCTTCAGGTTGACCTCGCGCAGCTCCCCGCCGGCACGCTCGATATCCGCGATGGCCGCAAGCGTCAAACGCCGGATCTCCGGCTGCAGCCGGTCGAAGAAGTACTGACGCGGCACCCCGATGCGCAGCCCTTTCAGTCCCATTGTCATTCCGCGAGTGAAGGACTCGCCCCGCGGTCCGAACGTGGCCGGGTCTCGCGGGTCGGCTCCGGCAATCGCTTCGAGCAGCAGGGCCGCGTCCCGGACACAGCGGGTGATCGGTCCCGAGTGATCCAGGCTCGAGGAGAGGGGAATAACACCGTGGAGGGGAACACGTCCGTAGGTCGGCTTGAGCCCCACGCACCCGCAAGCCGCCGCAGGTATCCGGATGGAGCCGCCGGTGTCGGTCCCGAGCGACCCCACGCAGAGGCCGGCAGCGACGGCCGCGGCGCTTCCACCGCTAGACCCGCCCGGGACACGGCCGCGCGCCCAGGGGTTGCGGACGGGACCATAATGTGGGTTGACGCTTGTCGCTCCGAACGCGAATTCGTGCAGATTCGTCTTCCCCAGAAGGATCGCCCCGGCTTCGAGCAGCCGGTCCACTACGCACGCGTTCTCCGCCGGCTTGAACCGGCGCAGGATCAGGGACCCGGCGGTGGTCCTGATGCCACGGGTGTAGAAGAGATCCTTGAGGGACAGCGGGATGCCGTGGAGAGGGCCGCGGTATTGGCCTCGCCCAATTTCCCTCTCGGCCATCCTGGCCTGTTTCCGGGCGAGATCGGCCGTCACCGTGATGAAGGCGTTCAGCTCCGGCTGCCGCTTCTCGATGCGCGCGAGCAGAAAATCGGTGAGTTCGACCGGCGAGAGCTTGCGGCGTCGGATGAGCGGGTGCAGGCGTGCGATCGTCAGGTTGACATCGTTGGCAAGGTCCATCGCCCCCTCTCCAGGTGTGACGGGGATAGGCCCAGGCGCGCGCCCGGGCCTCTTAACGTACCATGTCCGGAGGGCGATTGCATCCGCAGGGCGCGCCCGCCGCCGGGCGGATCGTCACCGGCGGCGGCGGTCCGGGCGCGTCCCTGGCGCTACAGCCTTTCGAGGTGTGGGTCCTCCTCTATTGCCGGTTTCGCTTCGACGCGGGAAAGCATCAGGGCGGCGATCATGGCCGCGATAAAAACGCCGGCGACGAGTGCCATGATGTAGGTGCGCAACCGCCGCACGGGATGCAGCACCCCCGACACTTTTTCGCTCCCGACCACGATCCAGTTCAGGTGGGGATAGAGTTGCGGAAAGCTCCGCTGCGTCAAGCCGAAGACCGAGCCGGGAGGGTTCGTCGAGAGGAAATAGGATTTGGATTTGTCCCGGGCATTGAGGATGTCGAGCGTGGACGGATAAATGCTCTGGCGCAGGCTGCTGTACCCTGGCGCGGAGATCACGTCCCCGCGCGCGTGAATCAGGGCGACGGTCGCGCCGGGCCCGACCTCGATCGACCCGATCAGGGAATCGATTCCCTGCAGGCTCATGGATACCCGGATCACGCCGATCACGCCGCCCTCGGGCTCGACAAACGGCTGGGCCACCTCCATCACGTACGACTTGGCCTGATCGTCATAGCGGGCATCGCCGATGTAGACCGAGCCCCGGAAACCGTCGCCATAGGTTTCCTTCCACCAGTCCTCGTGCGCCCGGTAGTATGCGGGACTCTTCGAAGTCGCGGCCACCAGGCGGCCCAGGAAATCCGTGACGAAGATGTCCCGGTAGTACTTGTTGACGGAGGTGTAGCGCCTCAGGAAACTCGAGCCGGGGCTCTCCATCACGGCTTTGACCACCGGGGCGCCGCGGTCGCCAGCCCGCCAGGCGGCCTCCATCCGAGGGATGGACTTGCGCACCTCGAACAGATTGCCGGCCAGGTCGAGGTTGCCCTTGACGACCGCCGCGCGCAGCACGTCCACCTCTGTGAGGCCCGCAACTGCTATGATTTGGTTCTGCAGATAGCCGTTGACCGAACTGAACGCGGTCTCCGCCATGTTGCTGAGGTTCGCCCCGGTTGCAGCGAGCTCGACGTCGGCGTGGCTCGCGAACAACCACCAGGTCCCGCACAGGATCGGGATGGCAGCAAGGACGAGCAGGATGGAGAAAGTCCTGAAGTCGACCTTTACGGATTGCTGGTTGCGAGAGTTGTTCATATGTCCTCCCACGTGGGACGGAAGGCGGGGCGGGGGCGGGGCCATTCGTGGGAGGCACGCGATCGGGGAATGGCGGCGACCCACCCCAAGGTAAACACGTGCTTGATGGACCTATAATACACCCGGTGGGGGGAGACGATGGCAAAACACGCCGCACCCGCACGCGAGTTTCAGGCCCTGCAGGACCAGGTCACCCGGTGCCGGAGGTGCGCACGGCTGGTGGCGTGGCGCGAGCGGGTCGCCGCCGAGAGGGTGCGGCGGTTCCAGGACCAGCCGTACTGGGGCCGGCCCGTCCCGGCTTTCGGCTCGGCTGCCGCGGCGCTGCTGATCGTGGGCCTTGCCCCGGCCGCGCACGGCGGCAACCGGACCGGGCGCATGTTCACCGGCGACCGCAGCGGCGATTGGATGTTCGAGGCGCTCCACCGCTTCGGTTTCGCCACCCGGCCATGTTCGGTCGGCCGCGACGACGGACTCGAGCTGACCAACTGCCTCATTACCGCCGCCGTCCGGTGCGCCCCGCCGGACAACAAACCGCTCCCGGCCGAGATGGATGCGTGCCGCGGCTATCTGAGGGCCGAGCTGCGCATCATCCCACCGCCGCTCGTGGTCGTCGCGCTCGGGCAGATCGCCTTCCGCGCGTTCCTCAAGGCGTGGCACGAGTCGGGCAGACGGCGCCCGCAACCCTCTCCCCGCTTCGGCCACGGCCGAGAATTCCGCCTGGCTGAAGGCACCTTGCTCATTTCCTCCTACCACCCAAGCCAGCAGAACACGCAAACCGGAAGACTGACACGCGAGATGTTCCACGCGATCTTCGCGCGGGCCCGCGAGATCGTGAGCGGAATCGGCGTCGACCGATAAGGCAGCCCCGGAGGCCCGTGGCTCCCCGCAGGCCGCTCCGGTCCCCGTCCGGGAATGCGTACCGCCGGTTGATTATTTCGCGGGATGTGGGCAGAATTGCAGGTTAGCCAAAACCCGAACACACTTTCGCCCCTTGTGATCCCGGGGCCGGACAGAGAGAGGCGGCAATCTATGAACAGGAGTTGCTTCGGAGCGTTCGCGCTCGTGTGTCTAGTCCTGGCGTATCCTGCCACCGCGTCGGCGGACACCGGTTCCGTGGTCGGCAAGTGGCTGGCCCACGCCGAGACGCCGCAGGGCCCCCTGGAACTGACCTTCGACTTCCGCATGGACGGAGACCGGATGGTCGGGACCGTGACCGTGCACGAGAGCGTGATGCCCGCCTCGGCCCTCAAATTCGAGGATCCGCAGCTTACGCTGCAGATAAATTTCCTGGGAGGCGACTACCGGATCGCGGGCGCCCTCAAGGACGACACGCTTGTCGGAGGCTGGGAGCAGATCGGGGGCGAGATGAAGGGCACCTGGAAAGCCGAGCGGGCCGCCGCCGAGAACAACACGGCTACCGCCCCCTCCGCACCCGGCGCCGCCGGCATCGAGGGGACGTGGAACTCCGTCGCCGCTTCCCCCGATGGTGAACTCCCATTCACCATCGAGTTGAAGCGGTCGGGCCCGGCCCTGGAGGGGAAAATCACCGCCGGAGCGGAGAGCGTCCCGCTCGAGAAGGTGACGTTCTCCGACGGCAAGCTGAGTTTCCAGGTCGAGTACGCCGGCGGCCTGTACCGCATCGAGGCCACGCTCGCGGGCGACAAACTCACCGGTAAGTGGTCGTCGATCGACGGCACCGACAGCGGCGCCTTTTCCGCCGACCGCGGCAGGCCTTGAGGGAACGCCGGCGGCCCATGCACGCAGGCCTGAGCGACGCAGTCGCGGAACCCATGACCCAGGAATCGAGGATACCGGCGCACCTGCTCGCCAAAATCGAGTTGTCCGAAGGGCTGGCCATTTTTCGCTTCGGTTTGCAGAGAGATTTTCACTTCAGGCCCGGCCAGTATGCAACATTGTGGTTGACCCATCGCGGGAAGACGATTCCACGCCCGTACTCGATCGCGTCGTCCCCTGTGGAGACGCGGGTGCTCGAGTTCTACATCAACCTGGTGAGCGAGGGGCGCCTGACCCACTCCCTGTGGGACCCGGAGGTTCTGCAGGGCCTGGAGAACGGCGACCCGGGGACGGCAGCCGCCATCACCGGTCCCAAGGGTAAGTTCGTGCTCGATCCGGAGGACCGGCGCGACCTGGTTTTCGTCGCCTCCGGCACCGGCCTGGCCCCGTTCATGAGCATGATCCGGAAGCTCAACGAGGATTTCCTGTCCGATCCGGAAGGCTTCAGCCCGCGCCGGGTCGTCGTGATCCATGGTGCCAGCCTCTCGAGCAATCTGGGCTACCACCAGGAACTCTCGGGACTCGCCTCGGAGAGCCTGCGGCACCCGGGGCGCAAGCTCAGCCTGGTCTACCTGCCGACCATAAGCCGTCCGCACGTGGACGCGGCCTGGGCAGGCCTGAAGGGGCGCGCCGAAGCCCTGCTCGAGCCGCTGCCGCTGGTCGGCCCCCTGCCCCCCGGGCTGCAGGAGATCGTGCGCGGCCTGCTCGTGACGATGATGCTTCCTCAGACCCACGCGGTGTACGCCTGCGGCCACCCCGGCACGATCGACAGCGTGCTGCGCACCCTCGGGGCGCGCGGCTTCAGGCCCGACATCGACGTCAAGCGCGAGAAATACTACTCTTGAAACAGGGACCGGGTTGGGATTCACTCCGGGTCCGGCCCCGGTCATATGGAAAGTTCCTGAACCGAGGTTGCCATGAAAAGATCTCAGATCAATGCCGCCATCCGCTGCGCCGGTGAAGCCTTCCGGAAGGCGGGCTGGACGCTTCCCCCCAAGCCGCGCTGGGACGTCACCGATTTCGGGCTCGGCCGATTCCCGGAGCGCGGCCTCGTGCTCGTGAACCTGGCGGAAGAACCGGAGTACTGCGAGAAGCTGATGTTTGCCGCCCGGGGGCAGCGCACGCCGGCCCACAGCCACGGCACCAAGAAGGAAGACATCATCGTGCGCAGCGGGGTGCTGCGCGTTCAGCTCTGGAACGGAGCGCCGGGCCGCGATGCCGGCGTGGTGGCGGTACGGGTCAACGGCGAAGAACGGGAATTCCCGACCGGCAGCATCCTCGACCTGAGCGCAGGCGAGCGCGTCACCCTTCGGCCCGGCGTGTACCACGAGTTCTGGCCCTCGTCCGACGGTTGCGTCATCGGCGAGGTTTCCACCGCCAACGACGACGCGCACGACAACTACTTCGCGGACCCCGCCATCGGCCGCTTCCCCGCCGTCGACGAGGACGAACCCCCGCTGGCCAGGCTCGTCAGCGAGACGGGGTCCGGCTGCGGGTAGCTAATACTCACGTTCATAAATACGCTAACGATTCCAGGACGCGGATTTGCGCTGATTCACGCGGATGTTGACTTGGTAACAGGCCGCGTTGCCAACCCCATCTCAGAAATACGTTAGCGTGTTATGAAATCTGCGCCGGGTGCCGTGCGGCATCCAGCCCCGCTGAGCTCTGCCAGCGTTCATCCGCGTCCAAAAGATTTGAGTCGCCTGCGCACTGTCTGAATCGCAGCGGTGGGTCCGTCTGTGTTTGCATTTGGCGGCTGCAGCCTGCATTATAGGGGGTTTCACGAGCCCGATATGCTGATCGCCGTCGATGAAGTCATCCCGTACGCCCAGGCTGCCCTTTCCCCCCTGGGCCGGCTGAGGGTGTATTCCGCCCCGAAGCTCCGCCACGGGGACGTCCGCGACGCGGATGCCCTGGTCGTCCGATCCGTGACGCGGGTCGACGCCGCACTTCTGGAGGGGAGCTCGGTCCGATTTGTCGGCACCGCGTCGATCGGGACAGACCACATCGATCTCCCCTACCTGCACACCCGTGGGATCCGCTTCGCCAACGCCGCCGGGAGCAACGCGAACTCCGTGGCGGAGTACGTCGTGGCGTCGCTGCTGGTCGTCGCCGCGCGCAGGAAATGGGAGCTCTCCACGAAGTCGCTGGCGGTGATCGGGGTCGGCAACGTGGGGACGCGCGTCGCCGAGAAGGGGCGCGCCCTGGGGATGCGGGTGCTGCTGTGCGATCCGCCGCTGCGGGATTCCAGCGGCGACCCGCGCTTCGGCGCGCTGGACGACGTCCTCGGCGCGGACATCCTGACCATGCATGTCCCGCTGACCTCCGACGGGCCGTACCCAACCCGCGGCATGATCGGACGCGAGGTGCTACACCGCCTCCGCAAAGACCAGTTCGTCATGAACTCGGCGCGCGGTGCCGTCGTCGACGGCGGAGCACTCAAAGAGGTGCTCCACGCCGGGCGGATAGCCGGGGCGGCGCTCGACGTCTGGGAGAGGGAACCGCGCATCGACTACGAGTTGGTCGACCTGGTCGACCTCGCGACGCCCCATATCGCCGGTTATTCGCTGGATGGCAAGGTGCGCGGCACCGAGATGATGTTCGACGCATTATCCCGCTTCTTCGGCCTTTCCCTCCACTGGGGCACGGACGCCATCTATCCCCCCCAGCAGGCCATGGTCCCGGACGGAGGGCCGGGCGTCCAGGAGGCAACTGCATCGGTCGTGCTGCGGGCCTACGACATCCTGAAGGACGACGCACGGCTCCGTGCCGCCCGTGGCGCCCCTCCCGACGCGGCCGCGCAGACGTTCGACGACCTGCGCAACCACTACGACTATCGCCCCGAATTCCGGCATTTCATCGTGACGGTGCCGGTCCACGACGGGCCGCTCGCCCGCATTCTCCGCGGCCTGGGATTCGGGACCGTGTCCCCGGCGCCTGCAGTGGAGGTACCCTAGGCATGGCCGCCGCCGTCACCCACTCCGTGCTCGATCTCCTGCGCTGGCTGTTCCTGCTCCCGGCCATCGGCGGCTCCGTCTACGCCCTGCTCTCGCTGCTTGCGGTGGTCGGCTTGCGCATCCGCCAGAACAAGGCGGCCCGCGTCCCGTCAGGCCCCTGGCCGGCCGTCACCGTCCTCAAACCGGTGTATGGGATCGAGAAGAACCAGCGCGAAAACCTCCGCAGCACTTGCCAGCAAGACTACCCGGAGTACCAGGTCGTCTTCTCGGTGCAGAAGGAGGACGAACCTGCTCTACCCTTGCTGTACGACCTGCAGCGCGAATTCGGCAGCCTCCGGGTGACGGTGGCGGTCGAGAACTTCGTCGCGGGTCCCAACGGCAAGATTAACAACATGATCGGCGGCTTGCGCCACGCGCGGCACGACGTGCTCGTCATCAGCGACAGCGACGTGAACCTCCGGCCCGACTACCTTCGGGCGATCGTCGCCCCGCTTGCCGATCCCGGCGTCGGCTGCTCCTGCACGTTCTACAAGGCCGCGTGCGCCGACACCTGGTACGAGAAGCTGGAGCTTCTCACCCTGAATGCGGACTTCATGGCCAATGTCGTCTTCGCGCACATCACCGGCGCATCGAGGTTCTGCCTGGGAGCGTCGGTCGCGTTGCGCCGCGAGGTGCTCGAGAGCATCGGGGGGCTGGAGACCCTCGCCGACTATCTCGTGGAAGACTATGAAATGGGGCGACGGATCTGGACTTCGGGCAAGAAGGTCGTCATCGTGCCCTATTTCGTCGACACCATGGTGGACCTCAAGTCCCCGCGGCAATGGTGGAATCACCAGGTCTACTGGGATCAGAATACGCGGGCAGCGAGACCGTTCGCCTTCTTCGCAACGGCGCTGATTCGCTCCACACCCTTCGCTCTACTGTACGCCCTGCTGCGCACCGGCGTCCCCGGGATCGCGCTGCTCGCCGCGGCCGTCGCGGTCCGGACCCTGACGGCCGCCCTGATCCTCGGCTGGGGATTCAAGGACCGCGAAGGGTTGAAGAACGTCGGGCTCCTGTTTTTCAGGGACGTGGCTTCGCTCGTCTCCTGGCTGCTGGCCTTCACCAAGAGGACGACGATCTGGCGAGGTTCCGAATTCGTGCTGACGCGCGACGGCCGCCTGGTCGCGCGCGAGTCGTGAGAAGGGTCATAGTGACGGGGGACGACTTCGGCCTGGCGGTTCCGGTCAACGAGGCGATCGCCGAAGCCCACGTCCGCGGCATCCTGACGGCCGCCAGCCTGATGGTGTCGGCCGATGCCGCTGCCGACGCCCTGCAACGCGCGCGGCGGCTCCCGAGCCTGCGCGTCGGCCTGCACCTCGTGCTGGTCGAGGGGCGCCCAGCGCTTCCCCCGGAAGAGGTTCCCGACCTGGTGGATGCCGAAGGGCGTTTCTCCACGAAACTGGTGCGGGCGGGAGTCAATTTCTTTTTTCGGCCCGGGGTGCGGAGACAGATCGAAGCCGAAGTGCGGGCCCAGTTCGAAGCCTTTCGCAGGACGGGACTCGCGCTGGATCACGTGAACGCGCACAACCACATGCACCTTCATCCGACGGTCCTCGGCGCTCTGCTCCGAGTCGGTCGGGAATACGGGATGCACGCGGTCCGCGTGCCGTACGAGCCGCCGATCCGCTCCTTCCGGGCGTCCAGGAAATCGGCCGGAGGCAAGGCGGCCGCCTGGCTTTTCTTCGCGCCCTGGATGGCGTTGCTGAAAGCGAGGCTCAGACACAGTCGCTTACGCTGCAACGATTACCTGTTCGGGATGTCCGACAGCGGCGCGATGACCGCGGATCTCCTTCGGGCCTTTCTCCGGGAACTGCCGGAAGGGGTAACGGAGATCTACTTCCACCCCGCAACCCGGCGCTGCGCGGCGCTCGACCGCGCCATGCCCGGGTACGATCACCAGGGGGAGTTCCAAGCCCTGACGCAACCCGGTCTCCCGGCCGAACTGGAACGAGAGGGGATCGAACGCATCGCGTTCAGCGATCTCTGACCCGGCGCCGTCCATAGCAGAGAGGAGCACGTCATGTTCCGAGTACTGGTGGCGATGACCATCGCGGCGGCCTCCGCGGCAGTGGGGCAGATCCTCGTCCGGCGCGGCATGCAGCAAGTCGGCAGCCTGGAGACATGGTCCCCCGTGCCGCTCGCCGTGTACTTCTGGCACGCCCTGACCAATGCTTACGTGATTGCCGGGACGGCGCTCAATGCCATCTTCTATTTTCTTTTCCTGGCGGCGCTCTCCTGGACGGACGTCACGGTCGCACTGCCGATGACGGCGATCGAGTACGCCTTCGCCGCCGTGCTGGCGGTCGCCTTCCTGCACGAAGCGGTCTCCCCCCTGCGCTGGAGTGGAATTGCGCTTGTTGCCGCGGGGGTTATACTCATTGCGCTGGGAGGGGGGGAGACGTAGCGCCCCGCCGGTTTCTGGTTCATCTTCACGCTCGCTCAACCTAATAACACAAGGACGCATTCATGACAGAACAGAAATCCGATACAGCTGCCGAGGCCCGCAGGAGGGTACCGGCGGCGAAAATCCAGTTCCTTCCCGAAGACCGCGCCTGGATTGCGGAAAAGATCCAGGAGGTACTGGCCACCGGCCGGTTGACGCTGGGCAGGTACGGGGAGGAGTTTGAACGGAAGTTCGCCGACCTTTGCGGCGTGAGCCACGCCGTTGCCGTAAACAGCGGCACCAGCGCGCTGGAGATCGTTTTGAGGGCGCTCGGGGTCGACGGAAAAGACGTGCTGGTTCCGACCAACACCTTTTTCGCCACCGCCGCCGCCGTGGTGCACGCCGGAGGCAACCCTGTCCTGGTGGACATGGAGCCCGAGTCGTTCGCGCTCGATCCGGCCGACGTCGAGCGGAGGATCACGCCGCGCACCGCCGGGATTGTCGCCGTGCACATCGGGGGGATCGTCTCGCGGCAGATGCCGGCCCTCGCCGACCTGGCCGCCCGCAAAGGGATGTGGCTCGTCGAGGATGCGGCCCACGCACACGGTTCGTCCATGGACGGGATCGCGGCCGGCGCCTTCGGGGTCGCGGCGGGCTTTAGCTTTTACCCGACCAAGGTCATGACTTCCGCGGAGGGCGGCATGATCGTCACCCGCGACACGCGCATCGCGGAAGAGGCCCGGATCTACCGGGACCAGGGCAAGGCGAGCTTCACCCAGAATGCGCACGTCCGCATGGGGTACAACTGGCGGATGTCGGAACCGCACGCCATCATCGGACTTCGCCACCTCCTGCGCCTGCCGGGCATGATCGCCGACCGGCAGGCGATCGCCCGGATCTACGACCGCGCGCTGGAACAGTTCTCCGGGCTGCGCGCGGTGCACACCCCGGCGGGAGGGGTCTGCAATTACTACAAGTACATCGCGGTCCTGAAAGAACACCGCGACCGGAAAGCGCTCAAGAGCCTGTTGCGGGAACGCTACGGCGTCTCCCTGGCCGGCGAGGTCTACGAGGAGCCCCTGCACAAACAACCCGTCTTCGCGCCTTACATTTCGGGACCATTGCCGGTGTCCGAGGACCTCTGCGCCCGGCACATCTGCCTGCCAGTGTTTTCCGGGATGCAGGAGAGCGAAGCGCAGCAGGTCATCCAGGCACTTGCGGCCGTCATTGGCTAAGGGGAATCCACATGGCTAAGACTATCGTTACCGGCGGAAGTGGTTTCATCGGATCTCACGTGGTCGACGCGCTCAAGGACGCCGGCCACGACGTCACGATCCTCGATTACCGGGTCAAGCCGCACAGGACGGACGTCGGGTTTGAAAACGTCGATCTGATGGACCTCTCGTCCGTCCTGTCGGCGACCCGCGGCGCCGAACACATCTTTCACCTGGCAGCTGTCTCGAACGTCAACTACGCGTACAAGTATCCCGTCTACACGACCTCGCTCAACGTGGTAGGCACCGCCAACGTGCTCGAGGCCGCCCGCATCCACGGCAACGCGCGGGTGTACATGGCTTCCACCGTCTGGGTGTACAACGGCTCCCCGAACGGCGAGCCTCTCGACGAGGCGACTCCCTTCTACCTCGACGGGGCCGGGCACATCTACACCTCGACAAAAATGGCCGGCGAGATGCTCTGCCACAACTACCACCAGCTGTACAAAGTCCCATTCACCGTCCTGAGGCTCGGGATACCGTACGGGCCGCGGATGCGCGAGGAACTCCTGATCCCGATCTTCATCAGGAAAGCGCTCGACGGAGAACCCCTCACGATCGCGGGCAAGGGAAGTCAGTATCGCAACTTCATCTATGTCCGGGACCTCGCCGATGCCCACGTGCTGGCGATGTCCGAGCGCGCGGCCAACCAGACCTATAACCTCGAGGGCACCCGGAAGGTCACTGTCCTGGCGGTCGCCGAGGGGATCCGGCGCAGCATCGGCGACCACGTCCGCATCGAGTTCGTCCCGGAGCGCCCGGGCGATTTCGGGGGGAAGCAGGTCTCGGCGAAAAAGGCGCAGGTCGAACTCGCCTGGAAGCCCGCAGTGGAGTTCGAGGACGGGCTAAGCCAGACGGTCGAGTGGTTCCGCGCAAAGTGGGGGAAATAGCAGCACCGCAGAGTCTCGCGAAGTCGCGGCGGGACCGGTAGCCACCACCACCTGGGGGTCAGCTCGAGGATCTCCCGCTAATCCAGGGGCTGGTTGCACAGGCAAGTGCGGCCCGACGACCGGAGCAGCACCTGACAGGAGCCGAGCGCCAGAGAAGGGAGACGCTCGTCCGCGGCCAGGACGAAGACCCGCGCCGGTCCGGACCACAGTTTCTCGAAATCGTCCCGCGACAGGATTATCTTCGGGGCGTCCGGGTAACGCAGCCCCCATTGCAGGACCGCGGCCGTCCCTCCGTACACCTCCAACCGCAGGTCGGTGTAGAAGTTCAACGAGTTGGCCGTCTCGAAGTCGCCGGCAACCACGACGCGATCTCCCTCGCGCGCGACCGCCCGGATGGCGCTGGCGAACTGCCGGGTCGACAACATCCCCTCGCAAATCCCGAGGCTCTGGTATGCGAACAGACAGAAAGCCCCGACCGTCGCGCCGAGGGCCAGTATCGCCGGCCGGAAGTGCCTGCGCCGGTTGAGCCACCAGCCCGAAAGCAGCCCCAGCGACAGCACCGTTCCCGCCCCGACCAGCGGACCCACGAGGCGGGCCCGCACCTCCGCGGGAAGGTCGTAGACCGGGGCGAAGTAATATTGATACGCGCGGACGTGTGCTCCGGCGCCGCCGCTTCCCCTCCAGACAGCCGTCGTCCAGTGCAGGAGCATACCGAGCAGCGCAAGCGCAATCAGACAGCCCAGCACCGCGAGAGCGGAGAATGCACGGCCCGTCCACGCCTCCCTGTTTCCCGAAGCCGTCGCAACGGCCACCAGCAGGGCGAGCGGGGGCAAGACGGGCATCGCATAGTGCTCGATCCGCGACGAAGCGCTGAAGAACACCACCACGACGGCCACCCACACGAGTGCTATTCTGACCAGGGTCCTCGAACGCTCCGAATCCCCTCCGGCCCGCAGCAGACGCGGGATCGCGGGCAGGAAGGCACTCCAGGGGAAAAACCAGATTAGCACCAGGCCCCAGAACACACCGAGCGGGATGGACTCGTAATCCAATGGCTGCCGGCGCCCCAGGAACCGCAGGAAATGCTCGTTGACGAAGTAATACCAGAGGAATCCCGGAACCCGGCGCGCAGCTTCCAGATGCCACGGCAGGGCCAGCGCCAGGAACAGGGCGCTGCCTCGCCACGGGTAGAACCTGCGCAATCGGCCGAGGTCCCGGCTCAACACCAGAAACAGCACGACGATCGCGGTGGGGAAAACGACTCCGATCAATCCCTTCGACAGCACCCCTCCGGCAGCCCCTGCGTAGAACAGCAGCGCGGCGCGTGGGGACGGGCTCGGGCGCGTGTACCATCGGGCAAAACCGCATAAGGACAGGGTCAGGAAGAACAAAAACAGCATGTCCGGGAAAACCATCCGGGTGAACAGGAAGGTCCCGATCGAGAGGCTCCCCGCCAACGCTGCGGTATATCCGGCGGTTTCGCCCGCCGCCTCCCGGGCCATGACAAACAGCAGGACCGCGCAGCCGAGCACGGCGAGAACCGAAGGAAACCGGGCGCCGAATTCCGTCACCCCGAAGACGCTGTAGGAAAGGGCCATCGACCAGTACATCAGCGGAGGCTTGTCGAGGAAGCGCACCCCGTTGGCATAGGGCACGACCCAATCGCCCCGGTTGAACATCTCGCGGGCGACGGTGGCGTAGAGAGCGTCCCCGTCGTCGAGGATCGCGCGGCTTCGGGCCGTCGCCAGGTACACGCCGCCGATCAGCAGGATCAGCAGCAGGAGACTGAGCTTCTGACGCATGCGCTACATGAACCCCGCGAGGCAGGCCGCGCCCCTACCGCGATTCCCTGCCCGATGCTGGAGAGAGCGCCCCGGGAACCCCGTAGGGGGGCAGCCGGCGACGGATGGCCCACTGCAGGCCGATAATCATGGCGCAGCTGACGACCGTTATCCAGAATCCTATGCCCACGCCGTGGGATTGGGAAACCCTGCCGAAAACCCAGGGCGACGTCATGCCGCCGGCCAGAGCCATCACGAAAATCACGCTGAAGGCGGAGCCGGAATAGCTGGCGAACGCCGCTCCCGCCTGGGCCAGTGTCGTGGGGAAGATGGCCGCAAAACCGAGCCCGACACAGGCGACCAGGCCGGCCGCGAGCACGGGGTCATGCACCAGGGTCAGGCCGGCCGAACCCAGCAGGGCCAGCAACGCGCTTCCCATCACCAGAAGGGCCGGCGCAACACGGGCCCCCAACCTGCTCACCCCCCAACGCCCCGCCATCATCGCCGCCCAGTAGCCGGCCAGGACGTAGGCCGCACCGCGCGGCTCGAACCCGAGGCGCTCCCCCAGGAAAGTCGAGATCCACCCGCCCATGGTGAATTCGTTGCCGCTCTGAAAAAACAGCAGGAATCCGAAAATGAACAGGAGGGGATCAGCGAGAAACCGGCGCAGTTCGGCTACGGACATCCCCCCCTGGTGTTTGGGGGGCGGGAACCGCGCCACCACAAACAGGATGAACGGCCCGCCGGCGAGGCAGGCGAGCGCCGCCAGGATCCGCTGCAGCCCGGCGAACTGCAGGAGGGTGCCCACCAGAAACGGCATAAAGAGCGCACCGAAGCCGAAGTATATGCCGAGCCGATTCAACGCGCTCGCGCGCCGCTCAGGGTTGATGTCGTTCAGGAGGGCGTTGGTGCCCCCGTTGAGCGCACCGCCACCGAGCCCGAGCACCGCCAGCGACACCAGGACCAGGCCGTACGTGCGCGACAGGGCCAGCCCCGCGAACGCGCCCCCGACCAGGACCGTGCTCCAGAGGAGCAGCACCCGGAAACCGAAGCGGTCGCAGATCGGCCCGAAGAACAGCGAGCTGACTAGCATCGCGAAGTTCATGGCAAGAAACAGCCGCCCGGCGTCCGCTTTCTCGAACCCGACCGCGACGAAGAGCGCGGGAAGGAGCGACCCAAGCGACGACATGACGATGCCGAAGACGAAGGCCCCGGCAAAAACCGAGGCCTGCAACCCGCCGAATCGCGGGTGTGTGGAATCCACCCTCAGCCCCTCCCCCAGCGTCCCGGGTTACGATTTCTTCCCGCGGGCGTAGTAGAAATCGGTGAACGCCTGGTACACGCCATCCATGTGGCCCGAGGGCACGCCCCGCACGTTCGGCGACACGAATGTGGGCGGCACGCCGCCACGCCGGGCGAGCTGCGCTCCCGTTTCGGCCACGAGCGCCATCGCGATCGTCACGGCGGCAACCGTCGAGCCCGCGGCGATCCGTTCGACCTGGCCGACATCCACCAGCGCGTCCTCGGGAGGAACGCAGTTGTCTATGTTGACGTCCCCTGCGTCCGAGAGCCGGAAACCCGAGCTGTGTGTCGGGGTGGCCACCCTGGCATTCTGGTGCGACGAGACCGTCACGACCGTCAGCCCCTTCTTGCGCGCTTCGAGGGCCACCTCGATCGGGGCGGCATTCATCCCCCCGTGCGAAAAAACCAGCATGCAGTCGCGCTGTTCAAGGGCGTAGCTCTGCAGGAAGACCGCCGCGTATCCCTCGCGGCGCTCCAGCCAGAGGAGCTCCCGGGCTCCACCGGGCCCGATGACGTTGGTCCACATGAGGCGCGGGTCGTAAAGCGGGTAGAAGCCCACGAAGCTCCCGTAGCGCGGGTAGATGTCCAGCACGGGAATGACGCTGTGGCCGCTGCCGAAAACATACACCCGGCCTCCGCTGGCAATGCTCTCGGCCATCCGGATACCGGCGGTCTCGATCGCCTCGGCCTGCGTCGCTTTGATCTGCTGAGTGATTTCCTGGATACGGTCCAGGTATGTGTTGGCTGACATTGTCTCCTCCTGAGTCAGGACCTGCGGCAGAAGGGTGGGGGCAACTCGGGCCCAGCCCCGTTCATCGTGAATCTCCCGCCCCTGAAACCGTCGCGGCTGCGTTCAAGCGTAGTCGAGCGCAATGCGAGCCGCCCCGACGAGGCCGGCCCGGGGACCAAGCGCCGACAGCTCGATCCGGACCCGCCGGGCGGCAATCGGCTGAGCCCACCGGACGAATTCCGCGCGCACACGGTCGATCAGCTCATTGCCCTCCTGGAGCAGCCCGCCTCCGAGCACAACCATCTCGGGATTGAGCGTGCTCACGAGGTTCGCCACCCCCATCCCCAGGTACAGGGCGACTTCGGTCAGGAGCTCGCACGCCACCGGGTCGCCCCGCCGCGCGGCCGCCAACACACCGGGGACCGATCCGGGCGGCGGAGTCATCTTCTGTGCCGCCTTTGTCGCGACCGAGTTTCCCGACGCCTCCGCTTCGAAGCACCCCATCGCGGCATAGGCCTCCCGGTAGCGCGGGTCCAGCGCCAGCCACCCGACCGCCCCGGCGAGGTCGTCGTGCCCGTGAACGAGCCGGCCACCGGTCAGGATACCGGCCCCGATCCCGGTTCCCACGGCGAGGAAGACGACGTCGGCGAGGCCGCGCGCCACCCCCAGCCAGGACTCGCCCTTCACATAGCCGCTGCGGTCGGAGTCGAGCACGATCGGGATGGGAATGCGTTCCGCCAGCCTGCTTTCCAGCGGGATGTGGTTCCACCCGGTCACGTTGGGAGCCCACACGGTTCGGGCCTTGCGGTCGACCCAGCCCGGGACGACAATCCCCACCGCTGACGTCGAAACATCCCGCGGCGCGCGGGACACGGCTTCCTCGGCCAGGGCGACGATCTGCTCGACCGAGGCCTCCGCCGAGTCGCGCGGCGTCGGAACCGTACGTTCAAACAGCATCTCTCCGTCTGCCAGGAAGAGACCGCAGGCGATCTTGGTCCCGCCGACGTCGAGCGCGATGACTCCCAGCCGTTCCGACATGCGCCAACCCTGGTGGTCTTGGTTTGTCCGAGGTCCCCGGAGAACCCACCCGCCGTTCGCGGCGGATCCCGGCCCCCACGTCCTGCGAGGCCGGCTTCGCTGATGACCGCGGCATCGAAAAGACCTATAGTAGGCGAGGCAGGTCCATTCTGGCATTGTTCGGGTGCCAGATTAAGAAATTTCATGCGACAGCACTGGAAACGCGCGGTGGCCTGGACGAGGAGACACTGGCCGCTGGCCGTTGCCCTGGCCTGCCTCGGGATATCGATCATGACACCGGGATGCCTGGAACGCATGTTCGTCTATTTTCCCTCGAGGACGGTCGAGACGAATCCCTCCGTCATAGGTCTCCGGTACACCGAGCTGTCGCTGACCACCGAGGACGGCATTCGTCTGCATGGCTGGTTCGTGCCGCACGAGTCGGCGCTCTGCACGTTTGTGGCCTTCCACGGCAACGCCGGCAACATCGGTCACCGGCTGCCCTGGATCGAGTTGCTCCATCGCGTGCCCGGGCACGTCTTGCTGATCGATTACCGCGGCTACGGCAGAAGCGAAGGGCGACCGCGCGAAGACGGGCTCTATTCGGACGCGACCGCGGCGTTCCGCTGGTGCGCCGACCACCCGCCGTCGGGACCCAAAGGGGTAGTGCTCATCGGGGAGTCGATCGGCGGCGCCGTCGCGGTGGATCTGGCCCGCCGCGTGCCGGTCGCCGGGTTGATCCTGCAATCCACGTTTACCTCCGCGTGGGAAATGGCAAAGACGATGTTGCCCGTGGGACTACTGCAGCCGCTGTCGCGCATCCGCTTCGATTCGGCGGCCAAACTCCGCCTCATTCGTTGTCCGACGCTCGTCATACACGGCGACCGAGACGAAATCGTGCCTTTCCGGATGGGGCAGGAACTGTTCGAGATCGCGCCCGGGCCTAAACAATTCTACCGGGTGCCCGGCGCGGGTCACAACGACTTGCTCTGGGTCGCGGGCAGCGAGTACACGGCCCGGGTGCGCGATTTTATCGACCGCCTGCCATAGGACATTTAAAGTGCGGCGGCGGCGGCTCGACCCGGACCGGATTCATATCCTGGCACAAGGAACGCGGAAAAACACTCGCCACGGAAGGCACGGAAGAACACGGAAAACTCAGATTTGAAATTCCGCGGTTTCCGTGCTTTCCGTGGCAGGTTGTTGCGGTTGTGTTTGAGTGGCGCACACAAACCAAGACTCGCCACCGGGGACGCGGAAGAACACTCGGTCCGGCGGCTACAGGAGCTTCTCCAACTCGTCCAGCAACTGACCGAAAAGGTCCATGGTGTCCTGGATCGGCTTGGGCGAAATCATGTCGACGCCGGCCTTTTTCAGGATCTCGATCGGGTAGTTGCTGCTCCCGGCCTTGAGGAAGCCGAGAAAGTCGCGGAGCCTGACCGCATCGCCGCCCAGGATGCCTTTGCCTAGCGCCACCGCGGCGCTGTAGCTGGTAGCGTACTTGTACACGTAGAACCCGCGGTAGAAGTGCGGCACCCTCAGCCAGTAGCCGCCGACCTCGTCGTCGTAGGAAAACGCCGGGCCGAAGTATTTCACGACCAGGTCGCGGTAAATCCCGCTCATGCTCTCGTAGGTCAGGGGCGCACCCTTTTCAGCCTCCGCATGCAGCAGCTTCTCGTACTCGGCCCACATCGTCTGATTAATCACGGTGCCGCGAATGCTCTCCAGCGCCGTGTTTACCAGGAACAATCTCTCGGCGTCGTTCTGCGCGTGTTTGCGCAGGTAGTCGTTCAGAACGACCTCGTTGCTGGTCGAGGCCACCTCGGCCAGAAAGATGGGGTAGTCGCCATAGACCGGCGGCTGGTTGTGCTGCGAAAACCAGCTGTGCATCGAGTGGCCCATCTCGTGTGCCGTCGTGAACATGGCGTCGTAGGTATCGTTGTAATTCATCAGGATGTAGGGGTGAGCCAGGTAGGTTCCCGAACTGTAGGCGCCGCTTCTCTTCCCTTCGGTCTCGTACACGTCGATCCAGCGGTCCCGGAAAGCGGCGGCCATCGGGTCGAGGTATTCCTTCCCCAGCGGCGCCAGCCCCTGGGTGATCGTCCTGACCGCGTCGTCGTAACTTATCCGCGGCGCTTCCCCCTCGATCAGCGGAACGAAGGTATCCCAGAGGTGCACCTTATCGATGCCCAGTTTCCTGCGGCGAATCTCCATGTAACGGTGCAGCAACGGGAGATTGGCGTGGACGGTCGAGATCAGGTTGTCGTAGACCCGAACCGGGATGTTGTCGGGGGCCAGCGCCGCCTCAAGGGCGCTGCCGTAGCGGCGCGCGCGCGCTTCGAACACGTCCCCCTGAATCGATCCGGCCAGCGTCGCCGACATGGTGTTCTTGTAGGCGAGGTAGGCCTCCAGGGTCTTCCGGAAGGCCCGTTCCCGCACGGCCCGGTCCGGGGAGCGCATGAAGTAGGCATAGCGCCCCTCGCTGAGCTGGACGTCGATGCCCTTCTCGTCCTTGATGGAGGGGAATTTCATGTCGGCGTTCGAGAGCATCGAGTACGCCTCGCGCGGCGCGGCGGCGATCTTGCCCGTCATGGCCATCAACTCTTCCTCGCGCGCGCTGAGGACGTGCTCTTTCTGGCGCAGCAGGTTCCGGAAATAATGGGAGTAGACGGCCAACTCCGGAGTCGTCCCGCACCACTCGAGCAGCCGGCCTTCGGGCAGGGCGAGCACCTCGGGCTGAAACCACGAGGTGGCCTCGCCGAACCGGACCCCGAGGTTCATCACCCTGTCGTACATGGCCTGAGGCGCCGGCTGGCGTGTGTCCTGGTCCTTGAGCTGGGAGGCATAAGCGCCCACCCGCGAGACTCTCGAGGACACGTCGTCGGAGAGTTTCAGAAACTTCACCAGCGCGCCGGGCGACGATGTGACCGTGCCCTTCATGCCGGGCAGCGCATCGACCCCTTTCTCGCACGTCTTGAAATCGGCCTCCCAGGCGGCCTCACCGGGGTACAGCGCACTCAGGTCCCACGTGTACTTCGGATCGATTTCGGAGCGGGACGGGATCCTGCCCTGTACCTGCTCCTCGCCTGCCGACCGCATAGGATGCACTCCCAGAATCGCCGCCAGAACGCCTGCGCTCACGTATCTCCAGAACACGCACATGCCGACCTCCAGAAAGTCCGTCCGCACTTCATCCGCCGGTGCCCACGGGCGCCGCGCTTTGCGCCGGATCATACGCGAGATTGGGCGAGAGCCAGCGCTCGACGACCTGCAGAGGCACCCCTTTGCGCCGCTGGTAGTCGAGGACCTGGTCCCGCCCGATCTTGCCGACGGCAAAATACCGCGCCTGCGGATGAGCGAGGTAAAAACCGCACACGGAGCTCGCCGGCCACATGGCGAAATTCTCGGTCAGCCGGATGCCGGTCTGGTCCTCGGCCCGAATCAGGTCGAACACGAGCTGTTTCTCGCTGTGATCGGGGCAGGCGGGATAGCCGGGCGCCGGCCGTATGCCGCGGTAGCGCTCGTGCAACAGGTCCTCGGCCGAGAGATTCTCGCCGGCGCCGTAGCCCCAGTCCGACCGCGCGGTCTGGTGGAGGGCCTCGGCAAACGCCTCGGCCAGGCGGTCCGCCAGGGCCTTGGTCAGAATCGAACTGTAATCGTCGTGGTCGCGCTCGAACCGTGCGCACAACTCCCGCTCGCCGATCCCCGCGGTGACCGCGAAGCAGCCGATGAAATCGGGCACGCACGTCGCTCGGGGCGCCACGAAGTCAGCCAGGGCCAGGTCCGGCTGGCCGTCCGGCTTTTCGACCTGCTGCCTCAGGGTGTGAAAAACGGTGCGCACCAGCGCGCGGGCATCGTCGGTGAAGACGTGGATGTCGTCCCCGACGCTGTTGGCCGGGAAGAATCCGTAGACGCCCCGGGCGGTCAGCAACCGTTCGCCCACAATTCGCTCCAGCAGGGCACGAGCGTCCTGGAACAGCTCCCGGGCGCGTGGTCCAGTCGCGGGGTCGTCCAGGAGCTGCGGGTATCTCCCGCGGAGCTCCCACGCGTGAAAGAAGGGCGACCAGTCGATGTAGGGGACGAGCCGCTCAAGGGGAAAATCGTCGAGGGCGCGGGTCCCCGTAAAGGCCGGGACCGCGATGTCCTCGGGCCGCCACTCCAGGCGCGGGGAGCGCGCCCGCGCCTCCGCGATCGGGATCAGCGCACGCTGCGGCGATCGTCCCTTGTGTTGCGCACGCGCTTCCTCCTGCGCCTTCCGGTTCTCCTCGACGAACGCGCCGCGCAGCGCATCGCCGAACAGGCTCCCGACAACCCCCACGGCACGGGAGGCGTCGGGGACGTGGACCACCGGGCCGTGATAGGCGGGGGCGATCTTCACGGCGGTGTGCACCCGGCTCGTCGTGGCCCCGCCGATGAGCAGCGGCAGCTCAAAACCGCAGCGTTCCATTTCACGCGCCACGTGCACCATCTCGTCGAGCGACGGCGTGATCAGGCCGCTCAATCCGATGGCGTCGGCGCGCTGCTCGCGGGCCGTCTTCAGGATCTTGTCGCAGGGCACCATGACGCCGAGGTCGATCACCTCGTAGTTGTTGCAGCCGAGCACGACCCCCACGATGTTCTTCCCTATGTCGTGAACGTCCCCCTTGACCGTGGCCAGGACGATTCGACCGGAGCTCTTGTAGGATCCGGACGCGTGCTTCTCGCTCTCCATGAACGGCAGCAGGAAAGCGACCGCCTTCTTCATCACCCGCGCGCTCTTGACGACCTGGGGGAGGAACATCTTCCCCGCGCCGAACAGGTCGCCCACGACGTTCATCCCGCTCATCAGCGGGCCCTCGATCACGGCGAGCGGCCTGCCGTACTTCACCCTGGCCTCCTCCACATCCGCCTCGATGTGGTCGGTAATGCCTTTGACCAGGGCGTGGCTGAGGCGTTCCTCCACTGGAGCCGCGCGCCAGGCGTCTTCGGCCACCAGCGGCTTCCCGCCGGACTTGAAAGACTCGGCGAACTTAACCAGGCGCTCCGTGGCGTCGGGCCGCCGGTTCAGCAGCACGTCCTCGACGTGTTCCCGCAGGTCGGGCGGGATCTCCTCGTAGACGGCCAGCTGTCCGGCGTTCACGATCCCCATATCCATCCCGGCGCGGATGGCGTGGTACAGGAACGCCGCATGCATCGCCTCGCGGACCGGGTTGTTGCCGCGAAACGCAAAGGATACGTTGCTGACCCCGCCGCTCACCTTGCACAGGGTGAGCGATTGCTTGATCCGGCGCGTGGCCTCGAAAAAGCTCACCGCGTAGTCGTTGTGCTCCTCGATGCCGGTCCCGACCGTCAGGACGTTCGGATCGAAGATGATGTCCTGCGGGGGAAATCCCACGTCGCGGGTCAGGATCGTGTAGGCCCGGGCGCAGACCTCGACGCGGCGGTCCGTGGTCGCCGCCTGGCCCGCCTCGTCGAACGCCATCACGACCACGGCCGCCCCGTAGCGCCGGGCCAGCCGCGCATGCCCGCGAAAGACCTCCTCCCCTTCCTTGAGGCTCAGGGAGTTGATGACCGGCTTGCCCTGCAGGCACTTCAGCCCCGCCTCGATGACTTCCCACTTCGAGCTGTCGATCATGACCGGGACACGGGCGATGTCGGGCTCCGAAGAGACGAGGTTCAGGAACCGGACCATCGCCTCCTTCGAATCGAGCATCCCCTCGTCCATGTTGACGTCGATAATCTGCGCCCCTCCCTCCACCTGCTGCCGTGCCACCGCCAGCGCCTCTTCGAACTGGCCGGCGAGGATCAGCTTCGCGAACTTCGGCGAGCCGGTCACGTTCGTGCGCTCGCCGACATTGACGAAGTTCGCATCCGGTCTGAGGTTCAGCGCCTCCAGCCCTGCCAGTCGCGTGTAGGGTTCGGGCCGGGCGGGAACCCGCGGGGCGAACGGGGCCACAGCCTCCGCGATCGCGCTGACGTGTTCGGGGGTCGTGCCGCAGCAGCCACCCACCACGTTCAGCCAGCCGGCTTCCGCGAACCCCGCCAGGATCGAGGCCATCTCCCCTGGAGACTGGTCGTACTCGCCGAACGCGTTCGGCAGGCCGGCATTCGGATAGCAGCTGACGTAAACGGGGACCAGGCCGGACAATTCTTCGATGTAGGGCCTCATCTCCCGCGCCCCGAGGGCACAATTCACCCCCACGCTCACCGGGCTGGCGTGCGAAACCGAGTTCCAGAACGCTTCCGGGGTCTGCCCCGAGAGGGTCCGGCCACTGGCGTCCGTTATGGTCACCGAGATCATTACGGGAAGCCGGCAGCCGGTCTCGTCGAAACAAGACTCGATGGCGAACAGGGCTGCTTTTGCATTGAGCGTGTCGAATATGGTCTCGACCAGCAACAGGTCGACGCCCTCCTCGACAAGCCCCCTGACCTGGTCCAGGTAGGCAGCCGCGAGCTGGTCGAACGTCACGGACCGGTAGGCGGGATTGTTCACGTCGGGAGACATCGACGCGGTCTTGTTTGTGGGGCCCAGCGCCCCAGCGACAAACCGGGGCCGGCCGCCGTCGAGCGCCATCTGCCTGTCGGCGGCGCGGCGCGCCAGACGCGCGGCTGCGGCGTTGATCTCCCGGGCGAGGTGCTCCATTCGGTAGTCCGCGAGCGAGATCGCGTTGGCGTTGAAGGTGTTCGTCTCGATAACATCCGCACCTGCCCGGAGGTACTGCACGTGGATGTCCTCGATGACCGCGGGCTGCGTCAGCGACAGCAGATCGTTGTTCCCCGACAGGTCGCAGCCGTGGTCCAGGAACCGGGCGCCGCGATAGTCCGACTCCGCGAGGCGGCAGCGCTGGATCATCGTCCCCATCGCCCCGTCGAGCACGAGGATCCTCTTCCTCAACGAGTTTTCGAATACTGCGGCGCTCTCGGTTCTCAACAATTTCCCCCGATGGCTGACATCCCGACTATAGTCAGGAGATTATCGGCTTTCCCCGACGGATTCAAATTCGTCTTTGGGATTGTCTTCAGGCCTCGAACGAACCGGGCGCTCGGCCGATCGCCGGCGGTTCCGCCAGGCCCCCGGGGAGGCACTGCGGACATGGACAAATAGCGCGCAGGTAGTCAAAGGTGTAGATCCCGGTCGTGTGCCGGTCGCTCCAGCCAAAGTGCAGCGCGTAGTTTCCCACCGGATCGATGCTCACCCTCTCGAGGGACGAGGGGATGCTTCCGGGTTCGACGCGCCGGACCCCGCTGAATTCCTCGACGCAGAGGGCGCAGGGGCACTTCTCCCGCAGGTACCAGGACGGGTAGGAGCTGACATGCCCGTCGCTCCAGAAAACGTCGGTCCGGGCCGGGCTGACCCGCTTCACCAGTTTGGGCATCAGATAAGGCACGGTATCTCCATGGAATTGACGGGTTCGCGCAGATCGGCCGCGCCCGGCATTCCGCCACGAGGACTGCCTCGGGCACGGCCTGTTACCAATGTCTGTATCTTTGATCTGCGTTGATCCGCGGCCAAATGAAACCGACTATTAAGGATACCACTAGCACCATGCGAGTGCGCCGCGTTGGGCACGGCGTCCGGGCGCCACCGCAACTTCGGGCTTGCAGGATGGACGCTGGCGGGGCGCCGGGGTGCCGCACTCGGTAACCTGATTGTGTATACTGCTAGGGTCATGAAAAAAGCCGCGACAGCACTCTTCCTCCTTCTGGCTGCCTGCGTGTCACCGGCCTACCCGCAGGGAGCCGCCGAAAGGCCCGTCCAGTGGACGGGCGCGGGCCCGGACAAACCGGTTCGGCCGGGCGAGACTTTCGAAGTCCGCCTGGAGGCCGCCATCGCCGGAGCATGGCATCTGTACTCCGCCACCCAGCCGCCGGGCGGGCCCAATCCCACACGTTTCTCCCTCGTGTCGGGCGACCCGTTCAAGCTGACGGGCGCGATCCGTCAGTCGCCCCCGAAGACCCAGTTCGACGCCAACTTCGGCATCGAGACGGAGTATTTCGCCGAGTCGGCCGATTTCCGGCTCGGAGTGACGTCGGCCGCGACGGCGCGACCCGGCGACTACACGGTGCAAGTGCAGGCGGTCTACCAGGTCTGCGACGACCAGGTGTGCCTGCCGCCCACGAAGGTTCCCGTGCCCGTAAAGGTCACGATCGCCGGCCCGCCTGCACCGGCGGCCGCTGCCGCACAGCCCGCGGCGCCGGACGTGGGCTCCGCCCCTGTTCAGCACAAGGCACCCGCCGCCTCCCGGGTCGCGCGAAACCGCGCCGACCCAGACCCCGGCGGCCGGTCCGCGTGCTCCCACTGGGACCGCGGCCGAGGTGCAGGAAGCGCGGTCCAAGCGGGTTCCTGCCGTTCCTCTGGCTTTCGATGACGATGGGGGCCCTGTCGCTGGCGACGCCTTGCGTGTTCCCGATGATCCCGATCACGGTCTCCTATTTCACCAAGAGCGCGGAATCGCACCGCGCGTCAGGGATCCGGCAGGCGCTCGTCTATTGCCTCGGGATCGTCGCGACGTTCACGGGACTGGGGCTCGGGCTGGCCGCGCTTCTGGGCGCCACCGGGATCAACCAGTTCGCCGCGAACCCCTGGCTGAACCTCTTGATCACGGCGGTGTTCCTCGGCTTCGCCCTGAACCTGTTCGGGCTGTACCAGATCGGCGTTCCATCGAGCGTGCTGACGCGACTGTCGAAGGCCGGCGGCGGCGGCGGCTACCTCCAGGCCCTGTTGATGGGACTGACCTTTACCCTGACGAGCTTCACCTGCACGGTGCCGTTTGTCGGCACCGTGCTGGTCGCCACCGCCCAGGGCGAATGGCTCTGGCCCGCGCTGGGGATGCTCGGTTTTTCCGTGGTGTTTGCCGCTCCCTTTTTCGTCCTCGCGCTGATCCCGCAAATGCTCACCAGCCTGCCCCGCAGCGGCGGCTGGCTGAATTCCGTCAAGGTGACGATGGGTTTTCTCGAGGTGGCGGCGGCGATGAAATTCATCTCGAACGTCGACCTCGTCTGGGGCTGGCGCGTCTTCACCCGGGAAGTGGTCCTGGCCGTGTGGATCGCCGTCGCGGTCCTCGCCACCGTGTACCTGCTCGGCAAGTTCCGGCTGCCCCACGACACCCCGGTGGAGAACCTCGGGGTGATGCGGATGATGTCGGCCATGGTCTTTCTGGCGCTTGGTTTCTATCTTTTAACCGGCCTGATGGGAGGGAGCCTCGGAGAACTGGACGCGTTTCTCCCTCCCCGCACCTCCGGAGGCCTGCACCTGACGGGGAGCGGCACTCCCGGCCAGGAACTCACGTGGCACACCAGGCTGGATGCGGCGCTGGCTCAGGCGCGGCAGGAGGGGAAACCCGTGTTCGTCGATTTCACCGGCTACACGTGCACGAACTGCCGCTGGATGGAAGCGAACATCTTCCCGCGGCCCGAGATCCACTCCGAACTGCAGCGCTTCGTCCGCGTGCAGCTGTACACCGACGGCACCGGCCAGGAATACGAGGACAACCAGAAGTATCAGAAGGAGACCTACGGAACGGTCGCACTGCCGCTGTATGTCATCCTCGACCCGCAGGGCGAGACGGTCGCCACGTTTCCGGGCATGACCCGGAAACCCGAGGAATTCCGCGCCTTCCTGCGCACCCACGCGGCCGGCGGCCTGTAGCACCCGGGGCTGCGCGCGTCGGAGTCGGCAGCAGGTCAGCGCGCCGCGAACACCGCGATCATGATCAGCACGACGACGGCCTGGGCGCGCCGGACCCGCTCGGGTGCCGGGCCTTAAGATCGTGCCAGAAGCGGGCGAGCCACAGCAGCAGGGCCACGAGCGCAACGCTCCACGCGAAACAGCCCAGGTAGCCCTTCTCCATCCCCAGGACAGGCCCGAGGTGCTTCCCCCGCATCACCGCGAAGATGAGCCACAGGTGAACCCCGTAGACGAGCAGCGATTCCTGTCCGGCCACGCGAACCGCGTCCAGCAGCCGGGACCGGCACCCCCTGGATGCGGAAGAGCACCGCGCAGATCAGCAGCACGCAACCAATGCGCAGCGCCACGTAAAGTGGGCTGGTCGTGTAGAAGCTGACATAGCCCGGCAGCGTGAAAGGCAGGGACCGGCCCAGCAAGGCCAGGGGAATCACGGCCGCACCGACGAGCGCGACCCGACGCATGTAGCGGGCGACCGATCCGCGCGGCGACGGCCTCCAGGAAAAGACGCCCGGCGCACGCTCCCGCCAGCACGAAAGCGGTCCACGGAAAGAGCGGGAACAACGAGGTGCCGTGCGGGTTGAGAAATAGCGCGAGCGACAGCGGCAGCCGCCGGGTGAAATCGATGCTCCACACCAGGGGTGTGGCCACAACGATGGCCGCCGCGGCGAGGCCCGCCCCCCACAAGACGCGGCGCGGCCTGCGCAGCACGAAAATGAGGAGGTGCACCAGCAGCAGGGACGCGACGATACACTGGAGTATGTCGACCTGGAGCGCTCTCCTTCCAGATACCCGGGTCGTCCGGCCGGGCGTACTTGCTCCACCGGAATCCCTGGAGGTGGCTGTAGTACGCCACGAGGACGATGAAACCGAGCCGGCGCATCTGCCGCCAGAAGGGAGGCCGGAACCGCAGCCAGTCGTCCCATTGGCGGCTGGCCAGCAGCATAACGGAGAAACCGGCGGCGAACAAGAAGGTCGGGGCGACCAGGCCGTTGACAAACGAGAGCCAGAAGAAAACGGGGGCGTGCCTCGCCCCCGCGCCGAGGTAGGCGTTCACGACGTGGGTCTCGATCATCACCACGAGCGCGAAGCCCCGCAACAGGTCTATGAACGCATAGCGCGTGCCCGCGCGCGTGCTCGGGGACCGCCGCACTTCGCATCGCCTTTTCCAGGGGGACTGCCGTTGCCATCGCCGACGCCTGCCGAGAGAGAGAGGGCGCCGGCGCGCGCCGGGCGGCGCGCCGGTCGATCCGTCAGGGCTTGGGAGTCAGCGGCGGCAGCTTGCGCGCTTCCACCTCGGACTGGAACCCGATCCGGTTGTGGCTGCCGTCGCAGAACGGCTTGTTGGCCGACGCGCCGCAGCGGCAGAGGGATATGGCATCCCGTCCCGCCAGATCAAACGCGTTGCCGCTGGCGTCCCTGATGACGAACGTCCCGGATACCCGCAGGGGGCCGTTCTTGTTGCAGGTGATGTTCACGTCACTCATGGTCGTCTCCGTGTGTCGCACCGATTTCTCATGGCCGAAGCGTGCGCGAGCCGCACAATCGAGGCCTGACAGTTTGAATGAGAATCGGCGGCACCGCAAGCGCCAAAAGCCCCCGGCTGCGCGTGCTATAATGCGCGCCATGATCGTGAACGTGGGGCTCATCCAGACGACGCCCGGACCGGACCCGGAACGGAACCTGGAAAAGGCCGTGGAACTGGTCCGGCAGGCCGCCGCGCGCGGGGCGCAGATCGTCTGCCTCCCCGAGCTGTTCAAGTCGCTCTACTTCTGCCAGACCGAGCAGCACGCGAACTTCGGCCTCGCGGAAGACATCCCGGGCCCCACCACTCGGCAGATGTCGGACCTCGCCGCGGAACTCGAGGTCGTCCTCATCGTTCCGCTGTTCGAACGCCGCGCCCCGGGGATCTATCACAACTCGGCAGCCGTGATCGACGCCGACGGCAGTTACCTCGGCAAGTACCGGAAGATGCACATCCCGGACGATCCCCTCTTTCACGAGAAGTTCTACTTCACACCCGGGGACCTGGGATTCGCGGCCTGGGACACGCGCTACGGCCGGATCGGCGTCCTGATCTGCTGGGACCAGTGGTACCCCGAGGCCGCACGCCTGACGGCACTCGGCGGAGCTCAGATACTGTTTTACCCCACTGCCATCGGGTGGCTCCCGGCGGAGAAGGCGGAATTCGGCGCGACGCAGCACGCCGCATGGGAGACGGTCCAGCGGAGCCACGCCATCGCCAACGGCGTCTACGTCGTCGCCGTCAATCGCGTCGGCCATGAAGGCGAGGCTGTCGGGAGGGATCGAGTTCTGGGGCGCGAGCTTCGTGTGCGATCCCGGAGGGACCATCGTGCAGAGGGCGTCCCACGACCGCGAGGAGACCCTCGTCGTCCCCTGCGACCTGCAGCAGATCGACATCGTCCGCACGCACTGGCCGTTTCTGCGCGACCGCAGGCTCGAGGCCTACCACGACATCACCCGGAGATACCTCGACTGACCCCGCTGCCCCGCCGATGCCCTAAGTGGTCACTTACATGAATACGATGACGTTATTTCGGACGCAGATGGACGCGAATCGTATAGTTGGTGCTGATGTTCACCAATACGCTACGGCGTTTTTCAGGACGCGGATTTGCGCGGACTCACACGGATCTACCTGGCGAAAGGCCGCGTCCGGCATTCCGCATGAATCCGCGGAATCTGCGTCCTCCTGAATAATAAGTCAGCGTACTTTTGAAATTGTGCCCTACGCCCCCTGCGCTGCACCCCGCGGCAGCGGCTTCCGCAACCACGACGCCAGGTATGCCCACGCCAGCCACAACCCCGGAACCAGCACCAGCACCAGGGTGAGCCAGCTGCCGTATATCCCGTCGGGCCCGTAGGCCTCGGTCGCATCGTGGATCGCGACGCTCCCGGGAAACACGCCCGCCTCCGCAAGTTCGTGAACCCCGTAAATGACCAGCTGGAGGGTGAAGACGAGCAGGAAAACCGCCGTGACCTGCAGGACGCGGCGCAGGTCCACCCGGCTGCCGTACCGGGCCCAGAGCGCCGCCAGGAGAGCTGCGGCAGCCAGGCCGAGGCAGGCGCCGGCGGCGATACGCGCCGCCTTCATCTGAAACATCAGCGTCCCCAGCAACAGAGCCGTTTCCATCCCCTCGCGGGTGATCATGAGAACGGTAAATAGGAAAACCCCGGCCCACGCCGCACGGCCCGATCCGGCGGCCGCACCCAGCTCCCGGTGGATCTGCGCCCTGAGGTTGCGCGCCGTGCGCCACATGTGGACGACGAACGTCGCGACCAGCGCCGCCGCCACCAGCGCCAGCCCCCCTTCCCACAACGATTGGTTGGCCGCGAAACGAAAAAAGATAGCCCGCCGCCGCGCTGGTCGCCACCGACGCCGCGACTCCCCAAAACACCGGCCGCACCAGGTCCTGCCGGCCCGTCTTGCGGAGATAAGACAAGCTTATTGCCACGATCAAAAAAGCTTCGATCCCTTCCCGCAGTGTCACGACAAACGCCTGAAACATCCGCCCCACCCCTCAGTTCACGATGAAATATATTTTCATTATTGTTCTATATAATTGTTCTATAAACTCTTGTCAAGACCACAACCCGATACCGCGAGGGTGTCGCGGGACGGTCCGGGAGATCCTGACCCATGGGGGTCTCAGTTCCGGCGCGGCTCGCCGGTTACGCTTTTGCTTGACCCTTCGGCGGCGATAGCCGAGGATGGCGCGCGCGGCGATCCCGCGCTGCAGAGGGGCGGAGAGCGGATCCGGCTCATGACGGCGATGTGCGCGGCGCGCAATCGGGATCGTGCCGGTCACGGAGGATTCCTGGACAGTGTCCCCCATTCCGGTTCTTGAAAATGTGCCTCTGGCCCCGCTGACGACGCTCGGCATCGGCGGCCCCGCCCGCTTCCTGGTCGATGCCCGCGACGAGGGCTCGGTCGCCGAGGCGCTGGAGTTCGCTCGGGCCCGATCGTGCCCCGTGTTCGTGCTCGGCGGGGGCAGCAACGTGCTCGTGGCGGACGCGGGCTTCCCGGGGCTGGTGCTGCGGGTGGGGTTGCTCGGCATCGACGGGCTCGACGGTCCCGGTGACGCCGTAGTGCGGGTCGCCGCCGGCGAGGGTTGGGACGCCTTCGTGGAGGCCTGCGTCCGGCGGGAGTACGCAGGGATCGAGTGCCTGAGCGGGATACCGGGAAGCGCGGGAGGCGACGCCCGTGCAGAACGTGGGCGCCTACGGACAGGAGGTGGCCGAAGTGATCACGGCGCGTCCGGGTGCTCGACCGCGAGTCACTGCGGTTCGTGGAGATCGGCAGGGCCGAGTGCGGTTTCGCGTACCGCTCGAGCATCTTCAACACGACGTGCGCCGACCGCTACGTGATCCTCAGCGTCGACTTCGCCCTGAGGCTGCACGGGGGCGCCGCGGGTCTCCTACCCGGACCTGCAAGCGTCAGTTCGAGGGGACGATCCGGGGCGGCGACCCTCGCCGAGGTGCGGGATAGCGGTGCTGCGGACCCGGGCGGCCAAGGCCATGGTGCTCGTGCCCGGCGACCCGGATGCGCGCAGCGCCGGGTCCTTTTTCAGGAACCCGGTGGTCGATCGCGCGCGAGTTTGACGCGAGTCGTCGAAGCCGCCCGCAACCGCCGGATCGTACCGCGGCCGAGACGCCCCCCTGCTTCCCCGCCCCGGACGGCCGATTCAAGATTCCCGCGGCGTGGCTCATCGAACGCGCCGGCTTCGCCAAGGGATACGGGACGGGCCGTGTCGGTGTGTCGCACCGCCACACGCTGGCCCTGGTGAACCGTGGCGGAGCGACGGCCGCCGAACTGCTGGCGCTAGCGCAGGAGATTCAGACCCGTGTGCGCGCCGTGTTCGGCGTCGACCTTGCGCCGGAGCCTGTTTTTGTCGGATTCTGGAACGAAGGGCCACGCCGTTTTCGAATAATCCGCGTGCTGCGGTAGTATAGGAACCTTGAGAACCGGAGGACAGGATGAAAAAAATGTGGTTGGGTTGCCTCGGCATCGTCGTCGTGGGAGCGCTCATCGTCGGCTTCATGGTCAGCGGCACCTACAACGACATCGTGGGGCGGGAACAGGCGGTGAACGCCCAGTGGGCGAAGGTCGAGAGTTCCTACCAGCGACGCGCGGACCTCGTGCCCAACCTGGTGAACACGGTCAAGGGTTACGCCGCGCACGAGCGGGAAACCCTGGAGGCCGTGACGGCGTCCCGGGCGCAGGTCGGCTCCGTGCAGGCATCGCCCGACATCCTTGAACAAGCCCGCGGAGTTCGAGAAGTTCCAGCAGGCGCAGGCGGCGTTCTCCAACGCCCTGTCGCGCCTGCTGGTGGTCGTCGAGCGCTATCCGGATCTGAAGGCGAACCAGAACTTCATGGACCTGCAGAGCCAGCTCGAGGGGACCGAGAACCGCATCAACGTCGAGCGCAACCGGTTCAACGACGCGGCTCAGAACTACAACACGCGGATCAAGCAGTTCCCGGCCGTCCTGATCGCCCGGCTGTTCGGGTTCCAGGAGAAGCAGTACTTCCAGGCGGCCGCAGGGAGCGAGCGGGCCCCCACCGTCGATTTCAAGTAAGAAACGGACTGCGATGCTCAAGATTCTGATCGGCCTGGCGCTGCTGGTGCAGGTGCGCCCCGGTTACGGGCTGGATGTACCCAGGCTCGATCACCGGGTGACGGACCTCGCTGGGTTGCTCACCCCCGAGCAGGTCGCGGGCCTGGACTCGAAGCTCCGCGATCTGGAGACGACCGACTCCACGCAGGTTGCCGTCCTCATCATCCCCAGCCTGGAAGGCGAGCCGCTCGAGGACTATTCCGAGCGCGTGGCCACGGCGTGGCGGCTCGGGCAGAAGGGGCGCGACAACGGGGCGCTCCTCCTGGTGGCGATGAAGGAACGCAAGGTCCGGATCGAGGTGGGATACGGGCTCGAACCGACCCTCACCGATTTGAAGAGCCACCGCATTATCCAGGACGAGTTGGTCCCACGCTTCAGGCAGGGCGATTACTACGGCGGCATCGACGCCGCCGTCACCGCAATCATCCAGGTGGTGCGCGGGGAATACCAGGGGCCCGTCCGAGCCCGCGGGATCCGGCCGACGATCGGGCAGGTCGTTCGATTGGATCATCATCATGCTGCTCCCCCTGTTCTGGGTGTTGAGCGCGACGGGCAAGTGGGGAGGAGGGCTGCTGGGGGCCGGGGCCGGGGCGTTTCTCGGATACTCCCTGGCAGGTCCGTTCCTGGCCGCGATCCTCGCCGGGGGGGCACTGGGTGGACTCGCCGGCCTCTTCCTCGGCGCCCTGGTGCGTGCCGGCAACCGGCAGCCGCACCGCAGCCGCTGGGGCGGCGGCCCGTTTTTCCCGGGCGGCTTCTCCGGGGGTGGGGGGGGATTCTCGGGCGGCGGCTTCTCCGGAGGCGGCTTCTCCGGGGGCGGAGGGAGTTTTGGCGGCGGAGGCTCTTCCGGCAGTTGGTAGTCCGGCCGCGATTGGGTGGACAGGATGGAGTTGCTGAGCGAGCAGGACAAGCAGGCAGTGAGCGAGGCGATCAACCGGGCCGAGACCGGCACGTCCGGCGAAATCGTCTTCGCGCTCACCGACGCCTCGGCCCGCTACCTCGAGGCCAGCTTCCAGGGCGCCCTCGTGTTCATGGCGGCCGCCTGTGCCGTCTACCTGGCGCTTCCCCTCCAGCACTCCATCAAAGCGCTTCTCTGGACCGAAACGATCGCCTTTGCCTCTTCGTTCGCCGTGCTCGCCTACTGGCCGTGGCGGCGCTGGTTCATCCCGAAGCGGGAAATGGCGCGCCGGGTGCACGACGCGGCCATGATGGAATTCTATTCGAGCGGGCTCTATCGCACGCGCGACGCCAACGGCGTCCTGATCTACCTTTCGCTGCTGGAGCGGCGCGTCGTCGTGCTGGGCGACACCGCGATCAACGAAAAAATGGGCGGCCAGTGGGACCAGGTCTGCGACACGATCGTGCGCGGCATCCGCGACAGGCAGGCCCGCGCGGGGATCTGCGCGGCCATCGAGATCTGCGGCCGGCGCCTCGCCGAGCACTTTCCCCGCAAGCCCGACGATTCGAACGAGCTCTCCGACACCGTCATCGACCGCAGACCCCGACGCAGGTAGGCATCGCCAGCGACCAACCCGAAAGGCCACTTTCGTAGGCTGCGCCGGGCCGACGCGACCCACTTGGTGTAAACTAAGAGTTTGCGCAAGAATAAGTTCACATTTTGGCGCGAGCGCCGGGCGGGCAGATGCCAGGCGCCGCGACGCAGGCGATGTGGGGACATCGTCGAGGTGCGGCAACGCCGCAGATGCCCGCCCGCCGCCGCGCCCCGGAGGGCCGACGGCTCCGCTAAAAGCAATCTCCTATCGTTGCTTGCTGTAGGATCTGGTGGCTCGGGAGCCGTCAGCAAAATGTGAAGTTATTCTTGCGCGAGCCCTAAGCGGGCGGATACGCTGTGAGGTGACCAATGGCACTAACGCTCTCTACCTGCGCCAGGCGCGTTCTCCTGGTTTCGACAACCCTGTTTCTGCTCGCGGACCCGGTGGCCGCGGCGCAGACTCGGCCCAAGGCGCGAAAACAGATCGCACCGTGGCTTGTGTTGAGGGAGGAAAAGGGATTCGACCGCATACGTCAGAACGCGGACATCCTGAGCTCCTTGAGCGTCTTCGGCGACGCGCCGCGCGAGTTCATCGACCGCTGCCACGGTCTGAACATCGAGGTCTACTGGGGCGTATCGGGCAATGCGTCGGCGTTCGACACGCCGGCCCGTGCCCAGGCGACGCTCGAAAAATACGTCGAAGCCTGCCGCTCCAGAGGCTACGACGGCATCGACCTCGACTTCGAGCACCTGGACCCGGCGGTCCAGGACGGGTATTCCGATTTCCTGCGCCTCGTTTCCTCGACCTTGCACCGGCTCTCCAAGAAGCTGAGTCACTGCGTCGGTTTTTACCCTGGTATGGAACTGACTCCGCCGCGCAAGATCTTCTATGACCCGAAAGTTGTCGCCGAAACCTGCGACATGATCCGGGTGATGTGCTACGACATGTACTGGGCGCCCGGGAGGGGCGACCCCAAGATGGCAGACCGGCCGGACACCCAGGGGATCGGGCCCACCTCCAGCTATCCCTGGGCCCGGGAGGCCATGCGCTTCTGGGTGCGGCAGGCGCCGCGCGAAAAGCTGATCATGGGCCTGCCGGCGTACTCCAACGATTACGACCTGTCGCCCAAGGGCAAGGGCAAGCAGGTCTACGGGCCGGTGCCGCCCGTGGCCGCACCGGTCCAACTGGAGAAGGCCTGGCAGTGGTACGAACGGCTGCCGGTGTCGGTGTACACCGATCCGACAGGCGCCCGGCACATCTTCTACGGCAGCGACGCGGAAAGCACCAAGGTCCATCTCGAGACGGTCGACGAACTGGATCTGCCCGGGATAGGGTTCTGGCATTTCAGCAGCGTCGACGACCCGACCTGGGCAGCCGTGCGGGCGTGGCTCTCTAAGCAGTGACCGCCGCATCGATGCCGGGCCGATCGCTGGAGATCGTCGCGACCGTCGGACCCGCAAGCCACGGGCTGGTCGTCGAGCTGCACGACGCGGGCGCGACGTCGTTTCGGCTGAACGCCTCACACATGGCCCCGCGCGCCCTCGCGCGCCTCGCCACCCGCTGCCGGCGCGCCGCCCCCGGCGTCACGCTCGCGGTAGACCTCCAGGGCGCCAAGATGCGCCTCGGGGCGTTCAAGCCGGTCCGCCTCGCCGAAGGCGACCGGGTCCGCTTTTCCCTCGCCGCCGCGCACCGGGCGCTCCGGCTCCCGCACCCCGAGTTGTTCGGGGCCGCGGAGCCCGGCTGCACCCTGAGTTGCGACGACGATCGCTTGCGGTTTCGCGTGCTCCGGAACTCGGCCGGCGTGCTGGAATGCTTCGACCCTGACCGCGGGGATGCTCCTGCCCAGGAAAGGGGTCAACGTTCTCGAACACCCGGTGAAGCTCCAGGCGCTGTCCGGAGCCGACGCGGCGGCGATCGACGGGACGTCCCACCTGGGCCGCGTCGCGTACGCGTTCTCGTTCATGGAGGACGGTCGCGAGGCTGGCTGGGTGCGGGAGCGCGCCCCGGGTTGCGCGGTGATCGGCAAGATCGAGCGCCGAGAAGCTGCCGCGCGGGTGCGCACCATCTCCGCCGCCGTCGACGCGCTCTGGATCTGCCGCGGCGACCTCGGCGCGCAGCTCGGCGTCGCCGGGATGGCGCGCTGGATTTCGGAATACACCCCGGGCACCGACCACGGCCCCGTACTCATGGCGGGGCAGGTCCTCGAACACATGACCGAACACCCGATCCCCACCCGCTCGGAGGTGTGCCACCTGCTCGACCTTTGCCGCAGAGGGTACGGAGGCTTCGTGCTTTCCGACGAGACCGCCATCGGACGGGACCCTGTCCGGGCGGTCGGGACCCTGCACGAGCTGCTCGCCGCCTTTTCCCGGTAGCCGCCGCTTCCGCACCGCCGCCGACGGTCAGGGCAGCGCCTTCAGCCTGATGTTGCGGTACTCGACGCGGTAACCTTCCGCTTCGAGGCCGAAGAAGCCGCGGCGCACCTCGCACTTCATCTCGCTGGCGCTCCCGCCGTTCACCCAGAGGCTGACCTGATCGCCGACGGCGCTCAACTCGTAGGTGTTCCACTCTCCCGCCGGTTTGATCCGGTTCTCGGGCATCTTGTCGCGAGTGTTGACACGCTGGATGACGCCGTTGACGAGTGTGTCTGCGAAGAGATACCCGCCACCGGCGGTGGCCTGCGCCTGGTGCCATATCGAGCCGTCCGGGCTGGTGCGGACGAATACGCCGGCGTTGTACCGCGGGCTGCCCCTCGACGACCGGGAAGCGCCACTCGACGCGCGCGACGAAATCGGACAGATCCTGGCCCCACCGGAGCCACTCGTGGCCGACCCTGTCGCCGTCGCAGATGACGGTCGTGCCGGAAGCGTCGAGGTGCCAGGGGGACGGGTCCGTCATTTGTCCCGGTCTGAGGGCCCCGGCCGCGCCCAGCGGGCCTCGGACCCACTCTTTCAAGCTCTTGTCGGCAAGCAGGTCCTGCCACCCGGCCGGATCCGAGTCCAGGGCGCCGCGCGATTGCGACTGCAGCGCGGGCAGCAGAAGAAGAATGAATACGACGGCGGCGAGCAGAAAACGCATGTAACCCTCCATGTCTTGAGTGGAAAAACGTTCGGCCCCGACCGCGGGATCGCCCGAAGCAGGAGAACGGAATCACGTCACAGAACCCTATCGTCGCCGCACCCGCGTGGGAATTGCAACTCCAGTTTGCACCGTCGGGACGCCTCGTCGGGCCAGGGGCGAGGCCCCGGCTGCCCGAACCCTCAGGGCAGGGTCACCTTTTTCTGGTGCCAAAACAGGGCATCGCGGGTAAGTTATGGGGCCAAGGAGGTGGCTCATGGCTTTCTGCACGAAATGCGGTGCGGCAATTAGCGGTGATTTTTGCACGAGCTGCGGCGCGCGGGTCGGGACGCCGCCCCAGCCTGACAGGCCGATACCCCCTCCGGTGTATCAGCCGCCGGCCCGCCCCGTCCAGTCCGCCGGACAGCCCGTGCCGGCGAAAAAGAAGATAAGTCCGGTGCTTTGGATTGTCGGTGGCTGCTTCGGCCTGCTCGTCATCGCCGCGGTGATCGCGGTATTCACGGGCTTTTTCGTGGCCAACAAGGTCAGACAGGCCGGGCTGGACCCGGCCCTGATCGAGAAGAACCCCGGGCTGGCAGTGGCCAAAATGATGGTCAGTGCGAACCCGGACCTCGAGATGGTTTCGGTGGATGAGAACCGGGGGATCATCCGCGTCCGGGAGAAAAAGACCGGCAAGACCATGACGGTCAACCTCGAGGCCGCCAAGGAAGGCAAGATCGAATTCCAGGACGAAAACGGCGAGAAGATCGAGCTGCAGGCGACCGGCGGAGGCGATTCCGGCTCGCTCACCGTCAAGACCCAGAAGGGGACCATGCAGCTCGGGACGGGCCTGAAGCTCCCGGACTGGCTGCCCTCCTACGCGGGGGCACAGCAGATCGCTTCCATGGGCATCACCGACCGAAAGTACCGAAGGGGGGAACGGCGAATTTCAGGACGGGAGACGGCCCGGACCGGGTGATCACGTTCTATGAAAACGCCCTGACCGGGACCGGGTTCGCCGTGGAGAAGACGACGTTGAACGCTCCCGGCCAGCCTGCCGTCATCTTCCTGACCGCGAAGGACAAGAGCTCGAACAGAAGCGTTCAGGTGACGGCAACAGCGCAGCCGGAGGGAACGGTCGTCGGCGTCGTGTACGAAAACAAATAGCGTGAAGGCTCGGCCTTCTGTTGAACTGATTACCAGGAGAAATGAGGGCCGGCTCCGGATCTCCATATTCCACTGCACCGGGAGGAATCGATGCGAAGGGAAACAGCAATTGCAGGCTCCCTGATTTTGTTTGCCGCACTCACGTCCGCATGCAGCAAGCCGCCCGAGCATCCGGCGGGACCCGCAGCGATCGATAAAGCCAAGCTCGAATTGTTCGCGCCGCTGCCGAACGTGGTAGCGTCGGACGCAAATCCCATCACCGAGGAAAAGATCGCCCTCGGCCGAATGCTCTTCTACGAACCGAGGCTCTCGAAGAACCAGACGATCGCGTGCAACACCTGCCACAAGCTCGACAAGTACGGCGTCGACGGGGAGGTGACCTCGGACGGGCACAAGGGGCAGAAGGGGACGCGCAACTCGCCGACGGTCTACAACGCTGCCGGCCACGTGGCCCAGTTCTGGGACGGCCGGGCGGCCACGGTTGAGGAGCAGTCCAAAGGGCCGGTGATGAACCCTGTCGAAATGGCGATGGGATCAGAGAAGGACGTCATGGCCGTCCTCAAGTCCATGCCGGAATACGTGGACGCTTTCAAACGGGCCTTCCCGGACGAGAAGGAAGCCATCACCTACGACAACATGGCAAAGGCGATCGGGGCATTCGAACGCAAGCTCGTGACCCATTCGAGATGGGATAAGTTCGTTGCGGGCGACGACAGCGCGCTCACTCCCGACGAGAAGGCCGGGTTCTCGGCCTATGTCGATGCCGGGTGCCCGACCTGCCACATCGGGCCCTATGTCGGAGGCAACCTTTACCAGCGCCTGGGCGTTGCGCGCCCCTGGCCGGACGCCACCGATCCCGGCCGGGAGAAGGTCACCAAGAGCAGTGCGGACCACATGGTCTTCAAGGTCCCTTCGCTGCGGAACATCGACAAGACCGGCCCGTATTTCCACGACGGCAAGATCGCCAGTCTGGACGACGCCGTTTCCAAGATGGGCGAATACCAGGTTGGGAAGAAGCTGTCGGACACGCAGGTAAAATCGATCGTGACGTGGCTCAAGACCCTGACCGGCGACCTGCCGACCGACTATATCAAGGAGCCGGTCCTGCCCAAGAGCACGCCCAAGACGCCCAAACCGGTCGCGGGCGACTAGCCTCACGACAACGGGCCGAGGCGGCGCCGGTCCCCCGCGGCCGGCGCCCTGTGCTCCAAAGCGCTTGTGGGGAGTGGCTGGGCATGCGAAAAGTGATCAAATACGGAATTGCCGTTGTCGCCGTGTTGCTCGTGGTCATCCAGTTTTTCCAGCCCGAACGGACCAACCCGCCCGTCAACCCGGCCTCGACCTTCGAGGCCGTTGCGAAGCCGGGTCCCGGGCTGGCGGGCGTCGTCAACCGTGCCTGCCGCGACTGCCACTCCAACGAAACGACCTGGCCCTGGTACAGCAAGATCGCACCCGTATCCTGGCTCGTGGCCGACGACGTCAAGGAAGCCCGTGCCCACCTGAATTTTTCCGAGTGGGGATACTACAGCCCGGAGATGTCCAGGCTGAAGCTGAAGGAGGCCTGCACGGAGGTCAAGGGGGGCGACATGCCCCTGTGGATTTACCGGCTCGTGCACGCCCAGGCCAGGCTCACCGACGCCGACGTGCAGGCGATCTGCAGCGCCGGCACGGCGCCCTGACGACTTCAGGGTTTCGGATCGAGGCCGCTGGTGACTTCCCGGAAACCGAGTTGGGCGGGGGGAATCAGGCGCGACGCGGTTCGCACGGCTTCGAGGTTCCAGGTGAGGCGGCTGTTGCCGCCGATCGTCAGCTTCGGGACTCCCCAGGACAAAGGCCCGGCGCCCCCTGAGACGGAGGCCAGCAGCACGGCACCCGATATCGACAGATCCGCCGCCGCCAGCTCGATCTCCCCGTTCCCCACGACCAGGATGACGCCGCTGAAACTGAAGCGGCCCGTCACGCGCAACCGACCGGTGACAATCAGCAACCCACCCCCGGAGACGCTGCCCCCCACCGCGAGATCCCCCTCCACCAGGGTCGCCATCGGCCGCTGGCCGGGTGCGTTAAAGGGCAATGCCGGATCGTAGGCTCCCAGTTCCGGGCTCACGGGACCATCCCAGGTCTGGCTCTCCGGGAACACGTTGTCGGCGAACTGCGGTGCGATCCGGTCGACGAATTTCCGCAAGTAGTCCCTGTCGAGCAGCAACGCCTTGTCGCTGCCGACGACGGCTGCCCGCGCCGTGATGTCCCCAATCGACGGGGGTGAGCCCGCCCCGGCAACGTTGCCCGCCCGATCCGCTGGGAGTTGCGCCGCGATCTGCAGCGCCGGCGAGGTGCCGTTGCCCGCATCGGTGTCGATCACGGCGATCCCGAACCCGGCCGGATCTCCCTGGATGAAAAACCCCTCCCCCTCGAAAACCGCGCCATCGGCCGGCAGGACCGCGTCTCCCACCACCACCAGGGGCGCGTCCGGTTCGAAGGTTGAGCGGCGCTTGAACCTGGACTCGAAGACGGCGACGGCATTGCGCCTCAGCACCGCCCCCGTCATCTCATGCACCGTGGTCGCGAGCCCCATCGAGCGGACAACCACGACGCCGTCGCCGTCGTGGAACGGGCTGTCCGAGGCGTCTTCCTCCATCTCGGTCGACTCGCCGTTGTTGTCGGCCACCTTCACGAAGTAGCGCGCGCAGACGACCTCCCGCCCGCGGTCGTCCGGGCAGGTGCGGGGAACTCCGGTCTGGGGAATCAGCACGGTGCCGCCGGCGCCGCCGTACGCCCCCGTGTTGATCAGCCCGTCGTCCGGGCGCCCGCTGGCGTCGGCCGACGGATCCACGCAGTCCACGAAACGCGCGAGGCCCCACTCGAAAGGATTACGAAACTCGAATGTGCGGGCCGAAGCAGCATATTCGGGCGTGGTCGCATACGTTCCGTCCGGCCCCCTCAGCAGATCGTCGAAATCGACGCCACGCAGGAGCGCCCGGGCGTGGCCGGCGCCCGAAAGCGCGGCGTAGCGCGCCTGGATCAGGGCCTCGTAGTTGTCGCCTATGCGCACTTCGGTGACGGCGCCGAGCGAGAAATAGAGCCCGATCAGGGAGAATAGGGCCAACGCGATCAGGGCGGAGACCAGGGCGATTCCCGCATCGCCTGCCAGCCGTCCGCTTCGGTCAACGCCGCCCCCCTCCCTTCGAATCCCAGCGCCTCTCATGGCAGCCCTCCGGAGCGATCACCGTTCACTTCACTGTTTCGGAAGCCACCGAAATATCTCGGGAGGTGTGTGGATTTTCCGGCAGATCCCCAAGTGGGCCGCGTCGGCTCGACGCGGCCCTGCCGGGGGGGGGCGGTGACCGACGGGTTGCCCGGGCGGGAGGATCCGGGGCGGACAGTGTCAACGGGTACGCCGGCGGGAGAAGACCGTACCGGAGGATTGGCCGGGCATCATCGGGGCCGGGCGGACTCCGCCCACCGCGCGGCAGGCTCCTGCAGGGCCCAGTCCGTGTGCGGTCTGCGGTTGAGCATCAGGAAACCGTGCAGCAATTCCGCGTAGGATCGGGGACGCATCCCCTTCTTCTGAAAATACGGATCGAGCAGGCGGCGCAACCGGGGCAGGTTGTAGAAAGGCACCCCGGGATAATAGTGATGCTCCAGGTGGTAGTTGGACCACAGGTAGATGAATCCCCAGACGCGACTCGGCTTCATCAGCGTGCTCCACTGTGCCGGGTCGGCCGGGTTGATGTCGTAGTGCTGCCCCAGCCGGTTCAAGGCAAAGGCCACGGGGAACACCAGGAATACCGGGACAAGATACACGCGGGCGAGCAAGGCTCCCCCGGCGGCCAGCCACACCGACGCGACCAGGACCACGTGGAACAGGATCACGACGGCGCGCTCGACCGCGATCTGCCTGCGAAGCGGGGCCGGGTAGGACGCGGCCGCCCGCGCCGCCGCGCGGAAGTAAATCGGGAACAGCGCGGGCGTGAAGTAGAGAGCCTTAAACCAGGGCTTGTTCCGCTTCGGCGAGAGGTAGTGGCGTTTGGGATCGTCTTCGGACCCGAGCTGCGCGTGATGATCCAGGTGCCAGCGCGTGAACTGCGCCGCCGAGATGCCGCTCGGAATCGAGTAGAGCAAGGCGAGTGCCCGGGAGAGCCCGGGGCGGTTTCTCCGGAAGACCAGGCCGTGAAGCACCTCGTGCAGCAGCACCGTGCAGTTGAAAACGGTCAGCCCGACCACGGCGGCGCAGGGGAGCCAGAGCCAGGAGTCCCTGAACCAGACCACACCCGCGGTCGCCAGGCCCCCGACGCCAAAGTGTCGTGCCGCGACGAGGAAATGGCGGTCAGGGCGCCGCCGGTGCAACTGGCGCAGCGCATCGCGGTCGAACGTCCCCGCGAGCTCCCGCATCAGGGCCCGGGTGTGTGTTGAATAATAGCCGTTTGCCAATCGTGTTCTCTGCCCGAGAGGGGTATCTCCGGAAATTCTATCACACGCCCGAACGGGGGCTAGCGCGCCTGATTGCCGGAGAACACGAGGGTGCCGAAGCTGGCCGGCACGTGGAAGTCCTCACGCAGGGTGGGCGACCACGCCAGGTCGACAGGCTCGGGGAGCTTTTCCACACGGTAGAGATTCAAGCGCCACTGATCCCCCGCCTTGGGCGGGATGTTGGCGGCGGGCACGACGTCTTCGAGGGGCAACGCTATTTCGCAGGTCCATTCCCGGTCCCCCGGCTTGCCGTCGACGCTTCCGTCCACGCGCACCGCCCACGCGATCTTCTCGCTGTTCCAGCTCTTGTACGGGATGGCCTTGCGCGTATCGAGCAGGTATATGTCGATCAAGGTGCCGAGAGGGTTGACCTCCAGCTCGATATAACCCGTATTGTTCGCGGCAGGCTTCAGGAAGACTTCGACCACCTCCTCTTCCCACAGGTGCTGGTCGCGCTCTCTCATCGTCGACCAGATGTTGGTGTCCACGCAGCGGAAACCGAAATAGAGGAAGCGGTCGTCGTAGAGAATCTTCGCCTGGGTCGGAAGGGGCGACGGCCTGCCGTCCAGGTTCCGGACGAAGGCGATCGGGGCGACGGCGGCCCAGACGGGCTCGTCCAGCACTCCGTCGACCACGATCGGCACCGCGGTGCGATCCGCGGTGAAAACGGGGAGCTCCGCGGAAGGACTCGTGCGCCCTCCAAGGCCAACGACCACCGCAAACAGCACGACAGCACAACCCGCCTTCAGAGGGATCATGGTCCACCTGCCGGTTTTAAATGTCGTCGATATTCCCGCCCACACAAGCGACCGGAGCACACAATACTCTATAGCAGCTTTGGGCCGCCGATCCAATCCTTTGAGCTGATCGGCACGAAACGGCAACCTCGGCAATGGTGCTTTTCAACCACAGCGTCACGCACTACAATGTGCCGGGCACGGGCGAACGCCGTCGATCCCGTTGGGTGATGGGGGGTTCCTCCTGTCCGGCCTCAAGCTCCGGCACTGTTCCAGAACATGGAGATTATGCGGATATGGCGAAGAATTGTGGAGTAACCAGTACCCTGGGGCGCGCACCCGGGCGTCGCCTCAGGGTTGGCCGAGCGCCAGGAAATATCCCGGTTGGCGCAGCCGCGCTGGCGCTTGTGGTTCTGGCGCTGAACTCGGCATGCTTCTTCCGGAAGCACAAGGTGGAAGTGCCCCAGACGCGGTCGCCGATCCGCATCGCCCTGCTCCCCGGGAACGTGCCGGCCGGCAGCGACGAACTGCAATGGCTCGCGACCGCCACCCCGCTGCTGATGGCCCAGGCCACGGAGGACTCTCCGGACATCGAAGTGGTCCCACTGTGGGAGTCGATGCCGATCACCATTGAAACCGTGGGCGAATCCCGAACCATCACGGAGGAAAACGCCGCATACGTGGCGAGCCGGCTCAGTGCCCGATGGGCCACGCTCTGCAGCGTCTCGCCGGACAAGGCCGGAGCCGCGCTGCTGCTCGACTTCATCCCGGCGAAGCCGACCCTCGTCCCATTCAGGTACGAGAAGAAAGTGGCCGTGTCCGGACTGAACAGCTCCTTCCGGGAAGCGTTCAATCAGTTCCTGCGTTACCTCGTGGCAGAACCCCTCGCGGAGAAGAAGCTCCCCGACCCGGCTTCCCTGCGCCCCGTGGCCGAGGCGTTCAACCGGGAGTACGGCTGGTCCGTGGCCGCCGAGCCGGGCAAGTCCGAGGCCGTCGTGATCGGCTTCGCACGCTCGAACCAGGCTATCGCAGAGTTGATTTTCAACCCGAACCTCTACCCCGGCATCGGGGCCAGACCCGCGGCGAAACCCGCTCCCCAGGCCGCCCCGGCCCCGACGAGCGCTCCGCCCGGCCCCGCGGCAGCCGCGGCTTCCGAACCTCCGCCTCGTGTCTCGGCAGCCCAGGCCTCGTCACCGCCGGCGGCGCAGGCAGCCTCCGCCCCGGAACGCAACCTCGAACAGGACGAGGACGTCTTCGTGCCCCCACCGAAATCCTTCACCCAGCGGATCTCCTTGACCACTCGACCGGCGCCGGCCCCGCCTCCCTCGCCCAGCCCGCCAGCTCGGGCCCGCGATTCAGGCCGCAACGAAGGTTCAGGCCCGGTAGCGAACAAGACGTCGCCCCCGCCCCTCCCCGACGGGTTTCAGGTACAGGTGGTGGCGACCAGGAGCAGGGCCCAAGCTGAGGGCCTGGCGGAGAAACTGAAGAAAACCGGGCTGAGCCCGAGGGTAGAGCCAATCGAGATGCGGGACAAAGGCATGTGGTTTCGCGTACGTCTGCACGGCTTCAAATCCCGTGGGACAGCGACCGCGGCCGGCGACAAACTCGTCGCCGAGGGCTTGATCGCCCAGTATTGGATTGCACGCTCCACCACCGCACCGACTACCCCACAGCAGTAACCGCCGGCAGAGCCCGTTCAAATCTCGGCCCACTTCCCTTCGCCTTCCCAGACCCTCACCGAAAACGGAAACACGATACTCCCTTTCAGCCGCCCGTGGATGAGTTCGCAGATGTTCTCAACCGAGGGGTACTCCAGGAAGTCGTTCAGCGACCGGTGATCATACGTCCCGAGCGTTTCGCGCAGGACCTTCCGCAACTCCGCGAAATCGACCACCATCCCTCCCTTGTTCTCGCCTTCGATGACCACCTCCACCTTGTATGTGTGACCGTGAACCGTGCCGCACCTCGCGTGACCGGGCAGGAAGTGCGCGCAATCCATGTACTCCATTATCCCGAGCCTCATCCGCCCTCCCCCGTCGGCAGCGACTGTCCGGTTTGTGACCTTACGGCAATCGCTGGAAAGAATCAAGATTCGCCCCGGGGCGCAACCGCGGCCCGGCACTCAGAGCAGCCTGAACAGGCGCATTGCTCCGGGAGCCGGCGGCTTTGCGACGCGGGCGAGATCGCTTGATCACAACCCGGAGGTCCCGAGGTCCCTGCGATTCAGACACTGGGGATCCTGCAAACTTCCTGGAACGCGGATTCTCGCGGATTTGCGTTGTAGCTCGGCTTAGGGCTCGCGCCATTAATGTGAACTCATTCTTGCGCGAATCCTAAGTTTCGCTTTGTTCCGTGTGCAAAGCTCGACGGGGCGCTCTGGATGTGGTTCTCCGGGGTGGGCTTGCGGCAAACGCTCTCGTGCCAGGCCGGACCCGCGCTCCGAGCTCCAGTGCGCTTGCCGCAAGCCCACCCCGGAGAACCAACCGGCGCTTTGCGCCGGCCGCCGTGCGGCATCCAGGGCGCCCCGTCGAGCTTTGCCAGCGTTCGTCCGCGTCCGAGGGATTTTGAGTCGCCTGCGCACTGTCTGAATCGCAGCCCCGAGGTCCCCCCGATTCTTGACAGATCCGGTGGTGCTCTGTTACATTCGGATTTTGTTTTGCGGACATCGCTCCGAGTATATCCTCGCTCACTCTACTTCCCGCCTAACCCGGTTCAGCTGTCCCGGACTACCCGGAATAGAGCCCCGAGGTCGGACTGCTGCGAAAGTGGCGGAATTGGCAGACGCGCTGGACTTAGGATCCAGTCCCGCAAGGGGTGGGGGTTCAACTCCCCCCTTTCGCACCATCGAGCCTCCGCAGGACGCCTGGGAGCGCGACGGCAGACCGCCCGGGAGTCGTAGGACGCGGCGGAAATCCTGAAAGGAACAGGATCACTTTGAGCATCGAAATAGTAGACGTCAGCCAGTGCAAGCGGAATCTCGTGGTGGAAGTGCCGGCAGAGCAGGTCGACCAGGAAATCGACAAGCTCGCCCACGACTACGCCCGCAAGGTGAAGGTTCCCGGCTTCAGGCCGGGCAAGGTGCCGCTGAACATCGTCAAGCAGCGCTTCGGTTCCGAGTTGCGGAACGACGCCACCCAGGACCTGATCCAGCGCTATTGGAAGAACGCCCTTTCGGAGCACAGCCTCGAACCCCTCGACGAACCCGTCATCGAGGACGTCAAGGGCGAGCCGGGCGAGCCGCTGCGGTTCACCGTCTCGTTCGAGATCCTTCCCAAGCTGGAGATCAAGGATTACAAGGGTGTCGGCGTCGCATCGCCCGCGGCCGAGGTGTCCGACGCGGACGTCGACAAAGCCGTGGAGGAACTCCGGGAGCAGCACGCCGAGTATGTCCCGGTCGAGGACCGTGAGGTGCGCGATCACGACTTCGTCAACCTCCTGGTGGACGGGGAGTTCGAGGGCGGCGGCAAGCCGATTCACGAGGACGACGTAAGTTGCGTCGTGGGCGACCCCGAAACCAACGAGACCTTCTCCGAGAATCTCCGGGGGGGACGTACCGGGGAGACGCGGACCTTCGCGGTGAGCTACCCTGCCGACTACCACCGGAAGCGGTTCGCTGGCAAGACGGTCCGGTATGAAATTAAAATCAAGGAAATAAAGGAGAAACACCGTTCGGAACTGGAGGACTTCGCGAAGGATGTCGGGGCCGCCTCCATCGAAGAACTCAGGACCCGGGTCCGGGACGATTTGGTAACGAAGGCCAAGAGAACTGCCGAAATGAACGCCAGGGAAGCGGTGCTGGACGAGGTCGTCAAACGCAACCCGTTGGACGTGCCGGAGTGCCTCGTGCAGGACCGACTCCAGGAACGCGCCCGGCGCGTGGCTGCGAACCTTGCCCACCAGGGAATCGACATCAATAAGACGTCGTTTGACTGGGGCAAGCTATTCGAGCAGGAACGCCCCCGCGCCGAGCAGGCGGTGCGGCGCTCGATCGTGCTTGAGGCCGTCGCCCGGCAGGAGGGCTTGGAAGTGACCGAAGTAGAACTCGAAAGCGAGTTCCAGAAACTCGCCGACGCGAGCGGGAAATCGGTTGCGGCGGTTCGGGCGCAATTCGACAAGGACAAGCGAATTCAGGGATTTACGGAACATCTGAGGAACAATAAGACGCTTGATTTCATATATCGCAATGCTACTATTAGCGGGGGGTGACGAGCTTTGGCACTTATACCCATGGTTGTCGAGCAAACGAATCGCGGCGAACGCGCGTACGACATCTACTCGCGCCTGCTTAAGGACAACATAATATTCCTCGGGACCCCAATCGACGATAACGTGGCGAATGTCGTAACAGCCCAGCTCCTGTTCCTCGAAGCCGAAGACCCCGACAAGGACATCTCCCTTTACATCAATTCGCCCGGCGGTTCGATCTCGGCCGGCATGGCCATCTACGACACCATGCAGTTCATCCGGCCGGACGTCACGACCATCTGTGTAGGTCAGGCCGCCAGCATGGGTGCTCTCCTCCTCGCCGCGGGCGCTCCCGGCAAACGTTTTGCCCTGCCGAACTCAAGGATCTTGATCCATCAGCCGTCGGTGAGCGGCTTGGCAGGTCAGGCTACCGACATCGACATCCACGCAAGGGAAATCCTGAGACTGCGCGAGTCGATGAACCAGATCCTGGCCCGGCACACCAGCCAGTCCGTTGAACGTATCCAGAAGGATGTAGAACGTGACTACATCATGACCGCGGATCAGGCCAAGCAGTATGGTATCGTGGATCAGGTCATCTCCAAGAAAGAGTAGTCCGCCTCCCGCGGATTTGGAGGATTCCGTTGAGAAAAGACGACGAGCGCGATGATATTTTGAGGTGTTCGTTCTGCTCGAAAAGCCAGAACGACGTCAAAAAGCTCATCGCAGGGCCGACCGTATACATCTGCGACGAGTGCGTGGACGTCTGCAACGAGATCATCGCCGACGACGTGGTGACCTCGCCCATCGGCGAGAAGCTCCCCAAGCCCCAGGAAATAAAGGAGTTCTTGGATCTCTATGTCATCGGCCAGGAAACGACCAAGAAGAAGCTGGCGGTGGCGGTCTACAACCATTACAAGCGCCTCGAGATCAGCAAGAAGCGCGGCGACCTCGAACTGCAGAAGAGCAACGTCCTGCTCATCGGGCCTACCGGAACGGGCAAGACCCTCCTCGCCCAGACCCTGGCCAAGATGTTGTCCGTACCCTTCGCCATCGTGGACGCCACGACCTTGACCGAGGCCGGCTACGTCGGCGAGGATGTCGAAAACATCATCCTCAAGCTCCTGCAGAACGCCGGTGGCGACAAGGAAAAATGCCAGCAGGGGATCGTCTACATCGACGAGATCGACAAGATCGCACGCAAGGATGAGAACCCCTCGATCACGCGCGACGTTTCCGGGGAAGGGGTGCAGCAGGCGCTCCTGAAGATCCTCGAGGGAACCGTAGCCAACGTCCCGCCTCAGGGGGGCCGCAAGCACCCACACCAGGAGTTTATCCAGATCGACACCACGAACATCCTGTTCGTGTGCGGCGGGGCGTTCGTCGGCCTCGATAAGATCATCGAGCGCCGTGTAGGCAAGAAGAGCCTCGGATTTCTGTCCGGCGACAAGGACTCCAAGAAGAAGTCCAAGACCTCGGTCCCGGCCAACATCCTCGAGGTGACACAACCGCGCGACCTCATCAAGTTCGGCCTGATCCCGGAATTCGTGGGCCGCCTTCCGGTGATCGGCTCCCTCTCTGAGCTGGACCACGCCGCGCTGGTCGACATCCTCACCAAACCCAAGAATGCCCTGGTGCGCCAGTACCAGAAACTTTTCGAGTTCGAGAACGTCAAACTCAAATTCACCGACGACGCGATCGGGGGCGTAGCGAGCCTGGCTCTGGAACGCAAAATGGGGGCCCGGGGGTTGAAAATCATCCTCGAAGATCTTATGTTGGATGTCATGTACCAACTCCCCTCCCAAAAGAAGGTGAAGGAGTTTGTCATTACGCGAGAGATGGTCGAGAACAAAGAGATCGTCTTCGCATTACTGGAAAAGGCTGGTTAATCTACCGAATGCCAAACGAAGAATCCCCTCGAAAAGTCGAACGGCTGCCGATGATCCCCATACGGGACGTGGTGGTATTCCCCCACATGATGATCCCGTTCGTAATCGGCAGGCCCTCTTCCGTGCGGGCGCTGGAGTTTGCCCTTGAAGGGTCGAAGCGGGTGTTTCTCGCGACCCAGATGGATGCGTCCGTCGATGAGCCGAAGGCCAAGGACATATACACGGTCGGGACCGTAGCCAACATCGTCCAGAGCGTCAAACTGACCGACGGAAATATCAAGGTCCTGGTCGAGGGGATTCAGCGGGTACGTGCGCTGCGTTTCGCCAACGAACCCGGCTTCTTTGTGGCCGACGTGGAACTGCTGGAGGAAAGCTCCGTCGCGAGCGCGCGCACCAACCTGCTCGTCAAACGCCTGCAGTCGGTCTTCGAGCAGTTCTCGAAGCTGAGCCACCACGTCAATTACGACGCGATTCTGAACGCGATGAAGACGTTGGAACCGTCGAAGCTCGCCGACAACATCTGCGCCAACCTGCCCGTCAGCATCGAGGAAAAACAGCAGCTGCTCGAAATGGTCGACCTGGCCGAGCGCATCGAGAAGATCAACGAGATCATCGAGGTCGAGATCGAAAAGATCAAAGTCGACCGCAACATCCAGGGGCGCGTGAAGCGTCAGATGGAGCGCGCTCAGAAAGAGTACTACCTGAACGAAAAGATGAAGGCGATCCAGAAAGAGCTGGGTCGCAAGGACGAGAAGACCGAACTCGACGATTTGAAGAAGCAGGTCGAGGCGGCGAAGATGCCGAAGGACGCCCACGAGAAGGCGATCAAAGAGGTGCAGCGGCTCGAGATGATGCCGCCGATGTCGGCCGAGTCAACCGTGTCCCGCACCTATCTGGACTGGCTCCTGGTGATGCCATGGAACAAGAAGTCCCGGGAAATCAAGGACATGAAGTGGTCGATGAAGGTGCTCGAGGAAGACCACTACGGGCTCGAAAAGATCAAGGACCGCATCATCGAATTTCTGGCCGTCCGACGCCTGGTCAAGAAGCCCCAGGGCACCATCCTCTGCTTTGTCGGCCCTCCCGGGGTCGGGAAGACCTCGCTTGGGAAGTCGATCGCGCGGGCCACGGGCAGGAAATTCGTCCGGCTGTCGCTGGGCGGCGTGCGCGACGAGGCTGAGATCCGAGGGCACCGGAGGACGTATATCGGGGCGCTCCCCGGCCAGATCGTCCAGATGCTGAAAAAAGCCGGGACGCGCAACCCGGTCTTCATGCTCGACGAAGTGGACAAGATGAGCATGGATTTCCGGGGCGACCCGTCCGCGGCGCTGCTGGAGGTTCTCGACCCCGAGCAGAACCACATGTTCGTCGATCACTACCTCGACACCGAGTTCGACCTGTCGATGGTGATGTTCATCGCCACGGCCAATGTGCTCCACACCATCCCCAGACCGCTGCAGGACCGGATGGAAGTGATCCAGCTGTCCGGCTACACCGAACTCGAGAAACTCGAGATCGCGAAGCGGTTCCTGGTCAAGAAACAACGGGAGGCCAACGGACTCCGGAACAGCCAGATCGACTTCGGCGACGACGCCATCCTCGAGCTGATCCGGAAGTACACCCGTGAGTCGGGTGTCCGCAACCTCGAACGCGAGATCGCGAACATCTGCCGCAAGACCGCCAAGCAGATCGTCATCTCGCAGGTGCCGCAGGCGGACGTCACCCCGGAGCTGGTCGAGAAGTTCCTCGGCAAGCCGAGATTCCGTCAGCAGGGGGTCGAATCCAACCAGGTCGGGCTTGCGACCGGTCTTGCGTGGACCGAGGTGGGGGGAGAGGTCCTGCTCACCGAGGCCACCCTGATGGAAGGCAAGGGTCAGCTCACCATGACCGGGAAACTGGGCGAGGTCATGCAGGAGTCGGCGCGCGCCGCCATGTCCTACGTGCGCAGCCGAGCCGCGGCGTACGGCATCGGGCGCGACTTCCACCGCAAGATGGACCTGCACATCCACATCCCGGAAGGCGCAATCCCGAAGGACGGGCCGTCGGCAGGAATCACCATGGCCACGACCATCGTGTCGGCGCTCACCAAGATACCGGTGCGCAACGACGTCGCGATGACCGGGGAGATCACGCTGCGCGGGAAGGTGCTCCCGATCGGCGGAGTAAAGGAAAAACTGCTGGCCGCACACCGCGCCGGCATCAGGAATATCGTGCTCCCGAAGGAGAATGAGAAGGACCTCCAGGACATTCCACCCGAGATCCTGGAGTCGTTGAGTGTCACCCTGGTCGAAACGATGGACGATGTGCTGCGGGTAGCGCTGGAACGTCTACCCGTGCCGCTGGACCAGGTGTCGGAGATGGCCGACCTTAAGGGCAACCGCCCCAACGAGAACATCGCGCACTAATCCAGCTCCTAACATGAGAAGGCGGGTCCGGCCTGGCTTGAGCGGGCAGCAGCAGCCAACCCGGTGATGGAACCGATGTCCAAGACCGGACACCGCGTTTTGGCCGATTTCGTAATCAGCGCAGTGTCGGAGCGCGACTTCCCGCGCGACGGCAGCCCCGAGATCGTATTCGCGGGGAGGTCGAACGTGGGGAAATCGAGCCTGATAAACAGGCTTGCGGATCAAAAGAGCCTGGCCCGAACCAGCTCCACGCCGGGCAAGACTCAGACGATTAACTTCTACCGGCTCAACGGTTCTTTTTACTTCGTCGATCTGCCGGGTTTCGGCTACGCGAAGGCCGGAAAGGCCGCCAGCCGGGAATGGAAGCGTGCAGTCGAGCAGTACTTTCGGAGCCGTGCGGTCATCGCCCTGGTCGTTCATCTCGTGGACGCGCGCCTCGCGCCAACACCCTTGGACCTGGAGCTGGCCGAGTGGCTGCAACACTTGGATATCCCGCGCATCACGGTGGGAACAAAGGCCGACAAGCTCTCGGGCAACGGCCGCGTCAACCAGATGCGCGTGATATCCGCCACCCTTGGAGGGGAACCGGTGATCTTTTCCTCCGCCCTGACAGGGTTGGGTTGTACCGAGATCTGGCACCGGGTGGTCGAAGCCACCCACAGCAGGAATGTGTCCCCTGAATCCCCTTAACCTACCGCAACTCGCCCATCTGGAGAGCAGTTATGCCTGAAACGACGCAACGTCGAAATGCAAACGCAAGTGCGAATGCCAACGCAAACGCAAAAGAAAACGTCAAAGAGAGCACCAAAGAGAGCACCGGCGGCGGCCGCGAAAACGGCCACCTCAACATACGCGACCTGAAGGAGATGAACATCTCCGCCCTCACCCAGGTCGCCAAAGACCTGAACGTCCCGGGCTATACCGGGATGCGCAAGCAGGAATTGATTTTTCAGATCCTCAAGGCCCAGACCGAACAAAGCGGGCTGATCTTCTCCGAGGGTGTGCTGGAATGCCTGCCCGAGGGGTTCGGATTCCTGCGGGCCCCGGACTACAATTACCTCCCGGGACCGGACGACATCTACGTGTCTCCCTCGCAGATCCGGAAATTCGACCTGCGCACCGGCGACACGGTGTCCGGCCAGATCCGGCCTCCAAAAGACGGCGAGCGCTACTTCGCCCTGATCAAGGTCGAAGCCGTCAATTTCGAGCACCCGGATGCCGCCAAGGACAAGATCTTTTTCGACAACCTCACGCCCCTCTACCCCCACGAGGCGCTCAAGCTCGAGACGCTCTCCGACAACCTGTCGGGGAGGGTGATGGACATGCTCGCCCCCATCGGCAAGGGCCAGCGCGGACTGATCGTGTCGCCGCCGCGCACCGGCAAGACGATGCTCCTGCAGTCCATCGCCAACTCGATCTCCCGGAATCACCCGGAGGTCTACCTGATCGTCCTGCTCATCGACGAGCGCCCGGAAGAGGTCACGGACATGCAGCGCTCCGTCAAGGGAGAGGTCATCAGCTCGACCTTCGACGAGCCCGCCGCGCGCCACGTCCAGGTCGCGGAAATGGTGCTGGAAAAAGCAAAGCGGTTTGTCGAGCACAGGCGGGACGTCGTGATCCTGCTCGACAGCATCACGCGCCTGGCCCGCGCCTACAACACGATCGTGCCCCCAAGCGGGAAGGTGCTCTCGGGAGGCGTCGACAGCAATGCCCTGCAGCGGCCGAAACGCTTTTTCGGAGCCGCACGGAACATCGAGGAAGGAGGCAGCCTCACGATCATCGCGACCTCGCTGATCGACACCGGCAGCCGCATGGACGACGTCATCTTCGAAGAGTTCAAGGGAACCGGCAACATGGAACTCCACCTCGACCGCAAGCTCGTCGACCGTCGCGTGTTCCCCGCCATCGACATCAACAAGTCCGGCACCCGGAAGGAGGAACTGCTCCTCCCGCAAGCCGACCTGAACAGGATCTGGATCCTCCGGAAAGTGCTCAATCCCCTGTCGGTCACCGAAAGCATGGAACTGCTCCTCGAGAAACTCTCGAAGACCAAGAGCAACTCCGACTTCCTGAACTCCCTTTCGGGCGGCGGCTAGAACCCGGGCTGAGTACTGATGTTCACAAATACGCCAACGTATTTTTCAGGACGCGGATGCGCGCGGATCCCTACGGATCGACTTGGCGACGGGCCGCGGTTGATCCGCGTGAATCCGTTGGATCCGCGGAATCTGCGTCCTGTTTTGGCTTTTGTTTTTCATCGCCCGTGTTGTTCTGCGTGCTGAAAAATACGTCGTCGTACTTATGAGACTGTGTACTGAGGGTTCAGTGCGACGCCAGTAGACCCCCTGCGTTCGACTCGAACGGGACTCGTTTCGCCCCCTGGCGGGTCGTCACGGGTTGCCGCGGGTCTGGCGGTAGATCCGTCCGGCGGCTTCGAAATCCTTGTCGATACCCCCGTCCCTCAACCGGCCGCGCATCGCCTCCAGAAGCCCGATGTACTCCGACAGCGCCGCCTCGACGCAATCGCGGTTGGTGTCCAGGATGCCGCTCCAGACGGAAAAGGGGCTGCCGGCGAGCCGGATCATGTCGCGGAAACCGGAGCCGGAGAGCCGGGCCGCGTCCGCCGTGCTGCCGGCGGCCAGCGCCGTCGACAGCAACTGCGGCAGGTGGCTGACCCAGGCGAGCGCACGGTCGTGTTCCTCCGCCGTCAGGACCGACGTGAGCGCCCCGATCCGGTCGAGCATCGCACGAAGCCGGTCAACGCCCCCCGATTCGCGGCCGGGATGCGGGCACAGTATGTAGGGCGCCCCACGGAACAACCCGGGCAGGCTGTGTTCGACGCCGGCCACTTCCCTTCCGGCGACCGGGTGGCCGCCGATGAATTCCACGCCTCGGGGCAGCCGCTGCCACGCCTTGGCGCATATGCGGCGCTTGGTGCTGCCCACGTCCGTCACGACGCTCCCGGCCGAGACGCTCTCTCCCAGCCGATCCAGCGCGGACAGGATGCTCTCGATCGGCATGGCCAGGACGACCAGGTCGCAACCGGACACGTCGGAGACGGACAGCGAGCAGTCGTCGACGGCGCCGAGGCGCCTGGCGAGGTCGAGCCGCCCCCGGTCCCTGCCGACCCCGAGCACGTGTGGCCTGGGCTCGAGACCATGCAGCGCCAGACCGAGCGACCCCCCGATGAGACCCACCCCGACTATGGCGACTCTCTGAAAAGGCACCTCCATCGCTGAGCTCCTCCTATTGGACCGTGCGGCCGACCGCCGCGGCGATCAGCCGCAACTCGCCCATAAGCTGTTTCAGCTGCTCCGGGTAGAGGGACTGCGCCCCGTCGCAGAGGGCGGCATCGGGATCGGGGTGCACCTCGAGCAGGAGGCCGTCGGCGCCCGCTGCCACCGCCGCCCGCGCCATGGGCGCCACCTTGTCCCGCCGACCCGTCCCGTGGCTCGGGTCGACCACGATGGGGAGGTGGCTGAGCTTCTTCACCACCGGGATGGCCGAGAGGTCCAGGGTGTTGCGCGTGTAGTTCTCGAACGTGCGGATGCCCCGTTCGCACAGGATGACCTGGTGGTTGCCGCCGGTCATGATGTATTCGGCCGCCAGGAGCAGTTCCTCTATGGTGGCGGACATGCCTCGTTTCAGCAGGACAGGCTTCTCCACCCGGCCGAGTTCCTTCAGTAGGGTGAAGTTCTGCATGTTGCGCGCGCCCACCTGGAGGATGTCCGCGCACTCCACGAACAGAGGGATCTGGGTCTGGTCCATCACCTCGGATACGACGTACATCCCGTGGCGGTGAGCCGCGGCCTGCAGCAGCCGCAACCCCTCTTCGCCCAGGCCCTGGAACGAGTGGGGCGAGGTGCGCGGCTTGAATGCCCCCCCGCGCATGATGCGCGTCCCGATGGCGTGCACGGCCGTCGCGGCGGCCTCTATCTGGTCGCGGCTCTCGACCGTGCACGGGCCGGCCATGACCACTACCTCAGGGCCCCCGATGCACACGTCGCCCACGCGCACGACGGTCCCTTCGGGCTTGAACGTGCGGCTGCACAGTTTATACGGCTGGGTGATCCGGATCACTTCCTTGACGCCGTCGAGCAGCTCGTAATCGCGCGGGTCGACGATGCGGCCGCCCACGACGCCGATGATCGTCCGCTCCACTCCCGTCGAGCGGTGCACGTCGAACCCTTCGCGTTTGAGGCGCTCGCTCACCTTTGCGATCTCCTGCTCTGTTGCTCCGCGTTGCATCACGATTACCATTTAGGATTCCCTCCCTGTTCGAGGAGCCCCGGTCAGCCAGCGGCAATAGGCCCCGACCTGCGACACCAGATCCGGCGAGTCCCTCAATTCTTCGATGCGGGCGACGATGGCGCTTCCGACCACCGCCCCGTCCGCGACGTCCCAGACCGCCCGGACCTGCGCCGGGTGGGAAATGCCGAAACCCACGGCGATGGGCAGGTCGGTCCAACGGCGTACCCGTTCGATCGTCGGCGCCATCGTCGACGAAATCGCACCCTGGGCCCCGGTGACCCCCGCGCGCGCGACGACGTAGACAAAACCGCGCGCGCGCACGGCAGATGAGCTCCAGCCTGTCGTCGGCGCTCGTCGGCGCCGCGAGGAAGATGGGATCGAGCCCGTGCCGCTGCAGGCAGGCGCAGTATTCGTCCCCTTCTTCGGGGGTGAGGTCGGTCACCAGGAAGGCGTCCGCACCGGCGCCGGCGGCGTCGGCCGCAAGCCGCGCCACGCCATACTGCAGAATCGGGTTGAAGTAACTGAACAGCACGACCGGGATGCTGGTCTCCCGGCGGATGCGCCGCAGCCCCTCGAGGTAGTCCGAGAATCTGTAGCGATGGGCCAGGGCCCGTTCGGAGGCACGCTGAATCGTGGGGCCGTCCGCGACCGGGTCGGAGAACGGGATGCCCAGCTCGACTACGTGCGAACCCGACCGGGCCAGTTCCGGGACCAGCCGGATCGTCGTTTCCAGATCCGGATCCCCGGCCGTAATGAAGGGGATAAAGGCCTTCCCCCCCTCAGCCCGGAGTCCGTCAAAAACCCTGCTGATCGCCCCGCTCATGATACGCGCCTTTCTGGAAACGCTCAGACACCGCTGCCGCGCAGGTCGAGGAGCCTGGAGACCTCGTCGACGTCCTTGTCGCCGCGCCCCGACAGATTGATCACCACGACCGCGTCCGCCCCGAATTCGGCTTTGCGCCGGACCACTTCGGCGACGGCGTGGGCGCTCTCCAGTGCCGGGATGATCCCCTCGAGACGGCTCAGGAGTTGGAAGGCCTGGAGCGCCTCCTGGTCGGAGGCGGACGTGTATTCCACGCGCCCCGCGTCGTGCAGCAGGGAGTGTTCGGGCCCGACGGCTGCGTAATCCAGGCCGGCCGAAACCGAGTGCGTCGCGGCGATCTGACCCTCGTCGTCCTGGAGCACGTAGCTCTTGGTCCCCTGGAAGACCCCCACGCGCCCGCCGCCGAACCGCGCCGCGTGTTCACCCAGTCCCGTTCCCCGCCCGCCGGCCTCCACCCCGATCATGCGCACGCCCGATTCGCCCACGAACTCGTAAAACAGCCCGATGGCGTTGCTCCCCCCGCCGACACAGGCGACCAGCACGTCCGGGGATCGCCCTTCGGCCGCGAGCACCTGCGCGCGCACCTCCCGGCCAATGACGGACTGGAATTCCCTGACCATCCAGGGGTACGGGTGAGCTCCCAGGGCCGAACCCAGCAGGTAGTGCGTGTGGGCCACGTTTGTGACCCAGTCGCGCATCGCCTCGTTGATGGCGTCCTTCAGGGTGCGGCTGCCGCTGTCGACCGCGGTCACCCGGGCCCCCAGCAAGCGCATCCGAAACACGTTCAGGGACTGGCGCCGCATGTCCTCCGTCCCCATGTAGATCTCGCATTCCATGCCAAACAGGGCGCAGGCGGTCGCCGTCGCCACACCGTGCTGCCCGGCGCCGGTTTCGGCGATGATGCGCGACTTCCCCATGCGGCGGGCGAGGAGGATCTGGCCGAGTGCGTTGTTGATCTTGTGGGCGCCCGTGTGGTTCAGGTCTTCACGCTTGAGATACAGCCGTCCGCAACCGAGGTGGGCGCCGAGCCGCCGGGCTGGGGTCAGCGGCGTCGGTCGCCCGGAGTAGGTGCGGAACAGTTCGTTCAGCTCGGCCTCGAACGCGGGGTCGCGGCGCGCCGCCACATACGCCTGCTCGAGCTCCCGCAGCGGGCTCATCAGGGTTTCGGGGACGAACCTGCCGCCGTAAGGGCCGAAGTGGCCGAGTTCGTCCGGCCCCGATTGCGCTATTCGCATTTTCGAACCTCGTCCATGAAGGCCACCAGCCGGGCCTTGTCCTTCTTGCCGGGGACCGACTCGACCCCGCTGCACACATCTACGGCGTACGGGCGAACGGTGCGAATCGCCGACCGGCACGTTCTCCGGCCTGAGTCCGCCGGCGAGAATGACCGGGTGCTGCCGACCCACGCGGGCCGCCACCTCCCAGTCGCACACCCTCCCGGTGCCGCCGAAGAGGAGCTCGTCCCGCGCGTCGAGCAGAAACGCGTGCACCGGGAACTCCGCGATCGATTCCGGCGTCGGCTCCGGCCCAACCCGCAGGGCCTTGATCAGGGTCCAGCCCGCCAGCGAACGGCAGTAGGCCGGCGTCTCATCGCCGTGCAGCTGCAGCGCCGTGATTCCCGACGCGCGCGCCGCGCCGGCGAAGGCGACGCCGTCGGGCTCGTTGACCAGCACGGCAACCCGCGCGGCGAAGGGCGGCAGCCGGCCGATGATGGCGCGCGCCGTCCGCCATGCTCACCCGGCGCGGGCTCCCCTCGTAGAAGTTGAAACCGAGCGCGTCGGCTCCGCAGTCCAGCGCCAGCGCCGCGTCTTCGTAGGACGTGATCCCGCAGACCTTCACCTTCATCGCATCCGCCTCAGGAGCCGCCACCCAGCAGCGCGCGCAGCGCGGCTCCGGGCGATGCGGCGCGCATCAGCGCTTCTCCGACCAGGAAACCGCGAAATCCGGCTTCCCGCAGCAGCGCGATGTCCGCCGGGGTCTTGATGCCGCTTTCGGCCACCAGGACCACTCCCTCGGGAACCAGGCGGGCCAAGCGTGTTCCCGTCTCGATAGAGACTTCGAACGTCCTCAGGTCCCTGTTGTTGATCCCGACCAGAGTGGCCCCCGAGCCGAGCGCGCGCCGCAGTTCGTCCTCCGCGTGCACTTCGACCAGCGCTTCCATCCCCCAGCGTTCGGCTTCCATCCGCAGCGCGCGCAGCGAGGCCTCGTCGAGGAGCGCTGCGATCAGCAGCACGGCGTCGGCGCCCGCGTGACGCGCCTCCAGCACCTGGTAGGGGTCCAGGAGGAAGTCCTTGCGCAGCAGCGGCAGCCGGGTGTGCCAGCGCAGCCGCGCCAGGTTCTCCAACCCACCCGTGGAAGTGCTGCACCTCGGTGATCACCGAGATGGCGGCGGCACCCGCCGCCTCGTATTCCAGGGCTATTCTGACGGCGTCGAAGTCGGGGCGCAGCAGCCCGGCGGAGGGCGAGGCCTTCTTCAGCTCCGCAATGATCGCCGGGGACCGGCGCGTCAGCGCCCGCTTAAGCGACCTCGGTTCCGGGGCCCGATCGAGCGCATCGACGATGGCGGCTGCAGGCCACTTCGCCGAAGCCCCGGCGAGCTCCCGAAGTTTCGTACGAACGATGCCCTCCAGGACGGTCCCTTCCAGGCCGGCGGGCAGACTGTAGTCCGGTGTAGTCATGCACTACCTCATGCGCACAAAGTTGGCCAGGAGCTCCCGGCCGGAATCCGTCAGGATCGACTCCGGGTGGAACTGCACGCCTTCGACCTGAAACGCGCGGTGCCGCAACCCCATGATGATGCCGTCCGCGGTTCGGGCGGACACTTCGAGGCAGCCCGGCAGGCTCTCGGGGGCGACCACGAGCGAATGGTACCGGGTCGCCCGGAACGGGTTCGGGCAAGCCGCGGAATATCGTTCTGCCGTCGTGGTGGATCATGCTCGTCTTGCCGTGCATCAGCTGCGGGGACAAGACCACGTCGCCGCCGAAGGCCGCACCGATCGCCTGGTGCCCGAGGCACACGCCGAGGATCGGGACGGTGCCGGCCAGCGTGCGGATCGCGTCGACGATGATGCCGGCCTGCTCCGGCCGGCCCGGCCCCGGCGACATCACGATCCTCTCCGGGCCCAGCGCCCGGATCCGCTCGATGGTGATCGCGTCGTTGCGCACCACCTCGACGCTCTCGCCGAGTTCTCCCAGGTACTGCACCAGGTTGAACGTGAACGAATCGTAATTGTCGATTACCAGGATCATGTCGGGAACACACTCGCAGGGCGTCGGGTCGCTCGACCCGGCCCCGCTGTTTCAGCGCAGCCCCCCGTGGGCAAATTCGATCGCGCGCAGCAGCGCCTGCGCCTTGTTCACCGACTCCTGCCACTCGCGCTGCGGGACCGAATCGGCCACGATGCCTCCGCCCGCCTGCGCGAACGCCCGGTTGCCCTTGATGACCAGGGTTCTCAGGGCGATGCACGTGTCGAGGTTCCCCGAAAAGTCGACATACCCGACGGCCCCGCCGTAGACCCCGCGCCGGCAGGGCTCCAGTTCCTCGATGATCTCCATCGCCCGCACCTTGGGAGCGCCGGAAACGGTGCCCGCAGGCAGGCAGGCGCGGAGCGCGTCGAAACAATCCAGTCCCGCCCTCAGTCTGCCTTCGATGCTGCTGACGAGGTGCATGACGTGACTGTACCGCTCGACCCGCATCAGGTCGGTCACCTTGACGCTCCCGTAGTCGCAGACCCGCCCGACGTCGTTGCGGCCCAGATCGACCAGCATGACGTGCTCGGCGCGTTCCTTCTCGTCGGCCTGCAGCTCCGCCGCCAGCTGCGCATCCTGCTCCGGCGTCGCGCCCCGGGGCCGCGTTCCCGCGATCGGGCCGTACTCGACCTTCCCGTCGCGCACCTTGACCAGCATCTCCGGGGACGAGCCGACCAGCTGCAGCGCGTCCATCCGCAGGAAGAACATGTATGGGGAAGGATTGATGAACCGGAGCGCCCGGTAGATGTCGAACGGGTCGCAGCCGATCTCGAGCCCCATGCGCTGGGAGAGGACCACCTGAAAAATGTCGCCGGCCTGGATGTAATCCTTCGCCCTGAGCACGCGGGCGCCGTACTCTTCCTCCGACAGATTCGACGACCGGGGCCGGATTCAGCGCCGCGGCGCGAGGCGCCGGCATCGAGAGGGGATCCGTGAGGCGGCGCTCGATCTGCTCGAGCCGCTGCACCGCATCCCCGTATCGCGCCTCCAGGCTCGGCGCACCGCGGCCGTTCAGGATGTTCGCGATGATGTGAATCCGGTGCCGCAGGTGGTCGAACGCCAGGACCGTCGAGAAGTACATCAGGTGAAAGTCGTCCAGCTCCAGGTCGTCGACCGCCCGGCACGGCAGGGACTCGACCGAACGCACGAGGTCGTAGCCGAAGTAGCCGACTGCCCCTCCGGCGAAGGGCGGCAGGTCCGGCACCGGGGCCGGGCGGAACGACGCGGCGAAATCCCGCAGCACCTGGAACGGGTCCCCCCTGACCGTACGCTGTTCCCCGAGTTCTTCGATCGTGATCGAGTCCCCGCGTCCCTCGAATGACCACAAACGGATCCCACCCGATGAAGGAGTAGCGCCCCAGACGTTCGCCCCCCTCGACGCTTTCCAGCAGGAAAACGCGCCTCCGGCCCTGGGCGACCCGCAGGAACGCAGCCGCCGGCGTCAGCAGGTCGGCCAGCAGGGTCCTGCGCACCGGGATCACGTTTCCCCGGGCGGCAAGCTCTTCGATCACGCCGAACGGCGTTTCGGCCATCTCCCCCTCGTCAAGAAACAAAAAAAGCCGTGAACGCCTCGAGTCGTTCACGGCTTTTGATCACCCCTTTTATTTCCAGGTTTCAGGGTACCGGCAGCGAACGAACTCGGGCGTACCGCGACGCCCATCGCCAATACCAGTAATTTACCTGAAACGTATATCTCATTTTGCCCTTGGCGCTACTTTTTAACACAGGTCGGGCGCCGGAGCAACACTTTCCCGGCTTTCCTTTGCCCCCGGCGCGGCGGCATCCGGCGCCGGGGGTGCGGCTGCCCCGTGTGTCCGAACTGCAACAACGGCTCCGCCCGCACGCACTTCATGCCGGCGGCCGCCGCCATCCATGATGAGGGTATTCAATGGATTGCAGTTTTTTGCGATGTACCCTTCGACTGGTACGAAATTTGCTCGAATGTAGCGTTTTGGCGTACGAGGTTCCGGATCGTGTCATTGCCGAGCCAAACCCCCGCGAGAGGATTCGATGCTGAGATTCCAGAGGACGCTGCGCCAGGAGATACACCTCGAGGGCATAGGACTTCACACCGGCTACCCGGTCAAGGTAACCCTGGTGCCGGCACCCGCGAACACCGGCATCGTTTTCCGACGCACCGATCTCAGAAACTTCGAGATCGAGGCGACCCGGGCTCACGTGGCGCGCGTCAGCTACGCGACCACGCTGATGAAGAAAGGGGTGATGATCTCGACCGTCGAGCACCTTCTGTCGGCGCTTTACGGGCTGGGGGTGGACAACCTGCACATCGACCTGGACTCGATGGAAGTCCCGATCATGGACGGCAGCGGGCGCCTGTTCATGGAGGAGATTCAGAGGACCGGCATCGTCGACCAGCGGGAGGAGCGGCGCTACCTGCTGATCCAGGAACCCATCGAGGTGCGGCAGGGCGACAAGGTGGCCGGCGTCTACCCGAACCTGGTGCCCAAGGCCACCTACATGATCGACTTCGAGCACGCCGCCATCGGCCGGCAGGAGATCGAGATCGAACTCACCCCGGCGTCGTACCGCCGCGAGATCGGCACGGCCCGGACATTCGGGTTCGTTGCCGACGTCGAATACCTCAAGAAGTGCGGCCTCATCCGCGGGGGATCGCTCGAAAACGCCGTAGTACTCGACGAATCCGGCATCGTCAACGACCACCTCCGCTTTCCGGACGAATTCGTGCGCCACAAACTGCTCGATCTGCTCGGCGACATATCGCTGGTGGGCTACCCCGTCATAGGCCATTTGTTTGCCAGCAAGGCCGGACACGCGATCCACACGGCGCTGGCGGACCAGATCGACCGATCGCGCGGCCGGTGCTGCCGCATCTGTTCCTGCGCGGAAATCGAGAGCCTGACGGCCGCGCGGGCCGTCCCGGCCTGACCGGCCGGACGGAGCCCCGTCCCCACCCCGGCATCATCCCACCGAGGCTATTTCGGCGGTTCGGGTTTGACGAAAAAACTGTCCGGAAGGCTGTTGTTGTAAGTGAGCTTCAGGACAAACAGCTGGGAGGATTTGACCCCGTTGACGAAACCGTCGACGCGCAGGGGCGTGTTCACTCCCTGGATCGTGTGCCACTGGCTGAATTCCTGTACGTGCCGCTGCCTGACACCCTTCTTGTCGAGGCTCCGGTACTCGATCTTGGAGGGTAACGACGACATCCGGTCGAAGTACACCGTCACCTCGTCGTTGTCCGAGTCGAGGAGTTTCACCATCTCGAGCCTTACATCCGCCCCCTCTCCCGGGCCTAGATAGAAGAGCTTGTTCCCCGGGTCCTTGTAGCGATAGCGGAAGATGGCGTCGATGCTGTGCCTGACGTCGTTACGGAAACCTTTCATCTCCTCCGGGGTGGCCGCCCGCGTGTCCTTCTGACCCTCCAGGATCCACCCCTCGCCCGTCTCGAGGTTGAACACGGTCACATCTCGTAGTTTCTTCTTGTTCCCCACCTCGTTCCGGCTTTTGTCGGGCAGCTTGGTCCAGTCGCTGTATTTGATCAACCCTGAGGAATTGCCGTCCCGGTCGAAGAAGAAGAGGCTGCCCTCCGACACGATGTCCTTCACGCCCAGGTAGGCCTCCCCGCCCATGGCCTCTATCGCCTGGGCAAAGAGCTTCTGGATTCGTTCCTCGTCCTGCGCAGAGGCGGCGCGGGACAGCGCGAGGCCGATGAGGGCAATAAGAGCGATCGTCGTTTTCTTCATAGGGATTGGAATGTGCCAAAACGTGGACGGCAGTCCCTCCCCCGACTCCGCCACGCGTCAGTTGCCAACCAGCTTCGAGTAGAGTCTTCGGGCTTCCCCGACGTCCTGGGTTCCCCGAATGATGGCGCGCCCGTCGCGGAAGACGGCCACCTCGCGTTCGCCGAGATCGGCTTTTACCAGAAAACTGTTGGAGGTTACCGATCCGACGCCGGCGAGGCGCTCGGCGACGGCAGCCAGGTCCACGGACCCGGCCCGGGCCGACCACACCTGGACCGCGTTGCGGCCGCAGAGCGCTTCCGCCCTGGATTCCCGCTCTCCCGCCAGAAACTCGTAGCGCCCCTCGGCGCAGGCGGGACACGAGGCGTCCCTCTCCCCCCGGGTGCCGATGGCGGACATGCGGTTCTCCCACAAATCGATCGCGACCAAGCTCCGGTTCACCTGGTCAAGGCGCCCGGTGAGGATCTTCATGGCCTCCGCGGCTTCGAAGGCGGCGACCAGGTGCACGACCGCGCCGATCACCCCGACCGTGTCGCAGGTGGGGGAGCTGCCCGGGACGGGGAGCTGCCGCATCACGCAGCGCAGGCAGGAGGTGACGCCCGGCACGATCGTCATGCAGATCCCGTATGCCCCCACGCAGGCACCGTACGTCCAGGGGATGCGCCATTTCAGCGCGGCGTCGTTCAGGAGGTAACGCGTTTCGAAATTGTCGGTGCCGTCCAGGATCAGGTTCATCCCGGCAACCAGCGGCCCGATCGTCGAGGGGCGAACGTCCTCGACCTTCCCGACGAGCTCGATCGAACTGTTGATCTCCCGCAGGTGCCGGACCGCGGCCTCGGCCTTGGGGAGCCCCTCGCGGCAGTCGGCCTCCGTGTAGAGCGATTGCCTCTGCAGGTTCGAGTCGTCGATGTAGTCCCGGTCCACGAGCGTGACGTGCCCCACCCCCGCCCGCACCAGTATCTCCGCGATGACGGAGCCGAGAGCGCCGCAGCCGACCACGAGGATGCGGCTCCCGCCCAACCTGGCCTGACCTTCAACCCCTATTTCCCGGAACAGGATCTGACGCGAATAACGCCCCTCAAACATCGCACACCCTGGAGATAGTCCCAGAAATGATATCAGAACGGGCCTGCCCGGGGGACCGACTTTGAAGTGGGACTCCCGTCCCGCATCCGCCCGCCGCCCCGGAGGGCGCCCGCCTGCCCGAATGCGGGCCGCGAGGGAAAGGGACGTGCTAGAATGGAACTTCGACCATGCAAAAGAAGAAGCGCACCGTCCGACCCAGGACCGGCAAAAAGCCAGCTCGGAAGCATTGGCTGCTGAAGATCCTGGTGGCGGTTTGCGCGCTCCCGGCTATCGTCGTGGCCGCGTTCCTGATCCGCTATTACTACGTTTTCGACGGCTTGATCCAGGAGAAGCTGGCCAAGCGCTACGACGTTTCGGAAACCGAGATCTACGCCCGGCCGGTGCTGCTCTACCCCGGACGGCAGATGGCGCCCGCGGAGCTGATCGGCCGGTTGCGCAGGCTTGGCTACACGGAGGCCTCCGGCACGCGGGACACGACGGGCTCCACCTACGAGGTCGTGAAGGACCGCATCTCGATTCACAACGACGCGTCCGCCCCCCACAACGCGGGCGATTCGGTGGAAGTCCTCTGCTCCACCTCCGCGATCCGTTCGATCCGCAGCCTCCGGAACCGCGCCGTCGTCGAGCGGTTCGCGCTCAAGCCGGAGATGCTGAGCACGACGATCAACAAGAACCGCGAGAAGCGCAGATACGTGGCCTTCCGCGATCTGCCCAAGATCGTCGTGGACGCCATAGTGGCCTCGGAAGATCGCCGCTTCTTCAGCCACGGCGGCGTCGACCCGATCCGCATCATCAAGGCTCTCTTCGTCGACATGCGCCAGGGGGACAAAGTACAGGGGGCGAGCACTCTCACACAGCAGTTCGTGAAAAACTACTTCCTGACCCCCGAAAAGACCTGGAAACGCAAGATCACCGACGCCTACATGTCGATCCTCCTCGAGCAGAGGCTGTCCAAGCAGGAGATCTTCGAGCTGTACTGCAACGACGTCTACCTCGGGCAGCGGGGGTCGTTCAGCATCGTCGGGGTCGGGGAAGGCGCGGAGGCCTTCTTCCACAAGAACGTGAGGGAGCTGACCGCGGGCGAAGCGGCAATGATGGCCGGCATCATCACCGCGCCCAACCGGTTCAACCCGATTCGATACCCCGACAGGGCGACCAACCGCCGCAATCTCGTTCTGGACGCCATGGCGGAGGAGGGCATGATCACGCCCCGCGAGCGGGACGAGGCGAAGCAGAAGCCGCTCGACGTGAAGCCGTCCACGATCCTGAATTACTCGGACGCCCCGTATTTCGTGGACTACGTCCAGGACCTGCTCGTGGACAGGTACGGCGACGGGGCCCTTGTCGGCGCCCGGTACAAGGTGTACTCGACCCTCGACCCCGAGCTCCAGCAGAGGGCTTTCGAGTCGGTCCGCGAGGGGATCCAGGATATGGATGCCTACTTCGCGAAGGGGAAGCGGGCGATCGCGCCGGGCACGGTTCAGGCCAGCCTCATCGCCGTCGACCCGCGGTCGGGCGAGATCCTGGCCATGATCGGCGGGCGGAACTACGGAGCGACCCAGTTTAATCGTATCACCCAGGCCAAGCGTCAGCCGGGAAGCATCTTCAAGCCGTTCGTCTACGCGACGGCGCTGGAGAGCGGTTATCACAGCTCGACTCCCTTGACCGTGGTGTCGACGGTGCTGGACGAGCCGACCCAGTTTGCATTCGAGGACCTCGCCTACGAACCCCGCAATTTCAAGGACGAGTACTTTGGCCAGGTTACGATGCGCCAGGCGATCACCAAGTCGCTCAACGTCGCGACGATCAAGTTCGCCGAGAAGGTGGGGTACGCCAAGGTGACCGAGATCGCCCACAGGCTCGGACTCAACGAGCTGATCAAACCATATCCGGCGATGGCCATCGGCGCCTTCGAAGTCACCCCGCTGGAGATGGTGCGCGCCTACACCGCCTTCGCAAACGGTGGGTTGCTCGCCGAGTTGACGCCGATCTCGGAAATCCGGGACGCCGGGCAGCGGCGCGTGTTCCTGAGCGAACCCAAACCGACCCAAGTCCTGAGCCCGGAGATCTCGTTCCTCGTCACTTCCCTGCTCCGCTCGGTGATCGACCACGGGACCGGCGCCGGCGTGCGCTCCCGGGGATTCACGCTGCCGGCCGCGGGCAAGACGGGCACGTCAAGGGACGGCTGGTTCGCGGGCTACACCCCCGACCTGTTGTGCATCGTCTGGGTGGGGTTCGACGACAATCGCGAGCTAAATCTCTCGGGTTCGCAGAGCGCGCTGCCGATATGGACATCGTTCATGAAGAAGGCGACCGCCATCGTTCCCCTGCGCGGCGGGGAATTCCCCGTCCCGGAAGGGCTGCCGGAAGTTGAGATCGACCCCACCACGGGGCTGCGCGCGACAGAACGATGCATCGAACGCCAGACGGAGTACTTCATCAGGGGAACCGAGCCGACGCTTTTCTGCTACGGGAATAGCTACGAACAGATGCTGGGAGTCAACCCCACCAGCATCTACGCCAGCCCGGCGAAAGAGCCGGGCAACGAAAAAACGGCCCCTGCCGAGGAGAAAAAGAAGCCGACGTCGTAAGGAGGGGTGTCCCTGACGATGCTGACACGCGACCTCATCGTCCTGCGCGGCCGGCCCGTTCTGCCCGAGCCGCTAGAGGCGGTCGCGGAGGACGTCCGCCGCTCGTTTGTCTTCACCAACGATGCCGGTCGTGTGTGCACCCGGATCCTCGAGCGGGCCTCCGGCGCTGGATCGCAGAACCGGCCGCTGCTGCTTACTGGCCTGCCCGGATCCGGCAAGACCCACATCCTGCGTTACGTCGAACTCCTGCTGGCCGAGCCGCAGGGCCCCGCCTGGGAGGACCCGTCCCCTGTCCTGCGGCAGGCACCCAGGCCCGTCAAACCGATCCGGTCCCTGTTTGTTCCGGTGCCTGCGAGCCCCCACGTCGACCTTGGTGCTTTTCTTCATGCCCGATTCTCGGCGGAGGAGGCCGCGGCCGCCCCGTCCGGAGGGCAGACCCGCACCGCAGCGGAGCTGGCGAACTTCCTCGAAACGTTTGCGTCGCGCCTCGCGGCACGAGGCGTCGGGATGGTCGTCCTGGAGAACGTGTCCCGGAGGATCCGGGAGTCCCGGGACGCCGCGATCCTCGAGCGCGACCTCGAGCACTACGGCGCCGTCGCCCGCGGCTTTTCCCGAGGCGGCGTCCTGCTGGTGATGGTGATCGACGAGGCTCACGTCCGGCGACGTCCGGGTTCGCGCCCGCTCCTGTCGTCGCTCCGGGAGCTGTGCGAGCCCCTGACGGTGAGCCGGAACAACCTGCTGCAGGTCATCGCCGCCACGGCCGTCAAGAACCCGACGCAACGCGTCGAGATCCGGAGGATCCTGGACGGCCTGCGCGCCGGGTTTCCGTCGTTCGGCCAGAATGCGGACGATTTCATCGACCTCTATCCACTCCACGCCTCGGTGTTCGACACCCTGTTCCGGCTGCGAGCTCTCATCCCCGGGTTCTCTCCCCTGCATTTTACCTACACCGCGTTGAAGGCGCGCCTGGACTCGCCCGCCTCCGGGATGATCACCGTGGACAGGTTTTTCGGCCTGGTCGAGCCCGAATTGAGACGGGCCGACAGGGCCCGGGGCGCGCTGGCGGGCTATGACGAGTGCATGAGGCGCCTGGTGCCGCGGCTCGGCGCTCCCCTGCGCCCGGCGGCAGCAGCCCTGGTGAAAGCCCTTGCGCTCGGCAGCGCCTGTTCCCGCAAGGGGACGTCGGTCCGGGCCCTGGCCCACCAGTGCCTGCTGGAAGACCCGACCGGCGCCCTTTCGGGCTACACCCTGGCTGCGGCGATCCTGGCCCAACTGGAAGAAACGGAAGACACCGCGCTGGCCGGCGCGGGAGAACGGCTGGAACGAACCTACCGTTTCCGCTCGCAGCCCTCCCCGGAGTCCGCCGGGCCCGATGGCCGGGCCACGCCCGCCGAACGGTTGAGCGCGAGCTTCCCCCTGATGTTGTTCGACTGGATCCAATTCGAGATCCCCGGCTGGAATCCCGGGGTGGGCGTGAAGCCCTTCAAAGGGCCGGAGTCGTGGAAGGTGCCGCTGCCTGAATTCGAGCCCGCCGTCAGCGGGATGGTCTGCTTCAAGGGTCCCGACGACCCGCTCTGGTCCGACCGCGACATCGCCGGGTTGCGGGCCGGGAAAGCGTCGTGGGCGCTGCTGGTGCTCAGCCCGTTCGAGCGCTCGAGGGACCTCGAGCATCACCTGGCCCAACTCGCGGGCCGCTGGGACCGCCTGCTGATCTGGGAGCCCGCGGCCCCGACTCCGCACGAATTGCGGCGTCTGCAGAGGGCCGCGCCCGCCTACCCGTTGCCGCCCCGCGCTTCGGCGGGACGTGCGAGGGCGAAGGCGACGGCGCGCCGGACGCTCGGCTCGCTCTACGTGTCCAGGGGCACGTTCCGGAACGCCTCGGACCGATGGCCGATTGCCGAGGAAGTCTCCGCCTCCAACCTCGCGCTGTGTCTTTCCAGGAATCTCGCCTCGCTGCTCGGGACGGACGTCTCGGTTCTCGCCGGCTCCGTGGCCGCACCCGGCACGGACGGGCAGGGCCCCGGGCCCGAGGCACGTTGGGCGGCGCTCATGCCGGGGCCCGCGGGCGCACCGAACGGGAAATACGCCGAGCAGGACCTGCTCGCGTGGTGGGCGGCCCGGCTGGAGGTCGACTGCCCGGCGCTGGTTGCGAAACTGCACGCGCTCCCCGAAGGCATGCTGACCACCAGGATGTGGGACGAGATCCGTGTCTTTGAAGGCTCGCTCGGCCTGATGCGATCGGTGTTTCAGCGGCTGCGCATGGGGGAGATCTCGCTCCTGGACGCGCTCCGGCAGGTTGCGCATCACTTCGGAAACGACGAGGCGCGCGTCGCCCGCTGGCGCGCGTCCCTCGACGGCCTCGCGGCGCTCGCCCGCTGGGTCCCTGCCTACGAGCACGCACACGATTATCTCTCGGCCGCACTCGGAACGGGCAGCAGCGTCATCGACGGGAAGCGGAACACCCTGCTCGATTGCGCCCGCCAGCCACACGACTTCCTACAGTCGAACCGGCGTGACCTGTTTGACGCGGAGTTCCTCGATTTCAAGAGGGAATACATCGAGGCCTACGCGGCCGCGCACCAGGATGCGCTCGGGCGCCTGCACGCGAAAATCGACTCGACCTCGCTCCGCACCCTCGAATTGCTCTCCGGCCTCCCCGGCGCCGACGCGACGAACTGGCATAAGGTGAAACTGATCGGGCGCTGGGCCCGGCGAAACCAGTGCGACCTGCCCGCCCGCGAAATCCTCGAACGCTACCCACGCTGCTACTGCAACTTCAATCCCGCCGTCAGGCAGCACCTGCCCGATCCCGGAAGCCAGATCAACAGGCTCGTCCGCGACGGCATCGAGCAGTTCCGCAAGGCCCTGCGCAACGCGCGCAAGGTGATCATCGAAGAAGTGGGAAAACTGGAGGAGGAGACGGATGCGAGCCGGCAGATTGCCGCGCTGATCAGCGTTTCCCCCCTGGCCCCCGTCGGGCCCGAGTGCATCGAGATCCTCGCGCGCATCATCCAGGACCACCCCGAACCGTTTTCCCGGGACTTCTCCGCCACCCGGCCGGCGTCGCTGTGAACCTCGGGCCGCAGGAAGCGTCTCAGCGCCGCCCCGCGCATGGGGGTCAGGTGCGACCGACCGGCTAGCAGAAGGGCTGCAGGCACCTTGCCATGCGGACCAAGTCCGCCGGGAAGCGCAGTCCGCTTTCGAGCCGCTCGGCTTCATCGACCAGGCTTGGCCGTTCGGCGCACATGGGGGCGAACGCCACCGCGTTGTGTGAACGCCGACCATGCAGGACCGACACCGGACCCACAACGGCCTGAATGGTCGAAAGCAGCGTCCGGTATCCCGCCTTGTCGCCGGTCATGCAGTTGACGGCCAACACTCCGCGTTCCGAGAGGCGGCACCGGACGTCCCCGAAGAACTCGCGCGAGGTGCACTGGGCCGGCATCGTTTCGCCCATGTAGGCATCGAGCACGATGATGTCGTACCGGGTCTGGCAGCGCGCCAGGTAAGCCGCCGCGTCCTCGAGGTGGACGAGGAGATCCTGGAACTCCCCCATGCCGAAGAACCTGCGGGCCACCTCCAGGACCACCGGGTCGATCTCCACGGCATCGATGCGCAGGCCGGGTTTCGCCGCCAGCAGCATGCGGGGTATGGAGCCGCCGCCGAGCCCGAGTACCAGGGCCGACTGCGCCGCGGGGCTGAAGGCAAGAGCCAGGAGCGTGTTGCGCGCGTACTCGAGACCGGGCTGGTGCGGGGCGCCCAGATCCAGCACGGTGTGGCGCACGCCGTTCGGGGACCACAGGGTCACCACGGTCCCGTCCCGGGTGACCACCAGGTCGTGCACCAGTCCCTTGACGCGATGGAGCGTTTTCATCGGCTTCTCCAGATCGTACCTTTTTGGGGTCTTCTTGTCCTCTATCGCGTATTGCCCAGTTCGTTTTCGCAGATCGAAGGTTGGCGATCTGCCGGCCACGTGCCGGCGATGAGCGTGGCCGTGCCGCGCACCCGCTCGGAACGGGCGGCGAACATCGGGCGCGAGGCATCGCATGGACGATGCCGCACAAGCCGCCGGGGACGAACGACAGGGCTGCGTTCCAAGGACCGTCACTATCACGCACAAAAGATGAGTACTCGTGTTTATAAATATGCTGACGTCGCCAACGGCGCTGATCGCCATGCTGGTCTTGGAAAGCCGCACCCGTCTGCCATTCGAGGAGGCTTTGCGCGTGCGCGCCGGCGACGGCTTCGCTACATGCTTGCCAACTCCGCGCCAGCCAGATAATATCCGGCGAGAGAGGATCACCTATGACTCACTCCCTAACTGGAATGAAGGTTTTGGTGGCGCTGGCGCTCTGCGTGTTTGCGGGTACGGTCCGCGGGGGGGAGCCGCAGGGCGATTGGAAGCCGCTGATGGACGGCAAGACACTTGCCGGCTGGCATCCGGTGGGCGATGGCAAGTGGACGGTCGAGGACGGGGCCTTTCGTCGGGCGGGCCAACAACGAGAAGCTGTACGGGTTGTTGGTCAGCGACAAGATGTTCCGGGACTTCACCGTGCGGTTCAAGTTCAAGTGCCTCTCGGGCGACAGCGGATTCTACATCCGCACGATCATCAAGGAACCGGAAAAGGCGAACGGGCTACAGGTGCAGGTCGGCCGAGTCAAGAGCGGTGTGGGCGGGATCTACGAGAGTTACGGGCGAGCCTGGATCAGCAAGCCGTCGGACGAACTCGAGAAGTCCTATACCAGGGATGACCAATGGAACGAGATGGTCATCGACGCGCACGGCGGAAACGTGGTGGTCCAGGTGAACGGCATCAAGAGCGCCGAGTTGAAAGACGACCCCAGCCGGCCCGAAGGCCACTTCGCGCTGCAAATGCACTCGGGCACCGTGATGCACGTCCTGTTTAAAGACATCGAAATCAAGTAGGACATCACCCGCTTAGGGTCCGGGAAGGGCGAACACCACCACGGAAGTGCCCGCCGCTGTGCCGATGAACTGCCTGCCGCGGGCACTGTAGGTCATCGGCGACGATTTCCACGACTGGTTCGCCCGGAATGCCCAGCGAGGGGCGCCGGTGCGTGCATCCACGGCCACAAAGTCCCCGTTGTCATGGCCGAAAAATAGGAGGCCGCCAGCCGTGGCCAGTGCTCCGCTCCAGGTGCGAGCGGGCCCCTCCATGGGTAGTTCCCACGCAATCCTGCCGGTCTGAAGTTCGATCGCCCGCATCACTTTCCGGCTGCTCTCGCCGGGCACCTTTTTCGAATCGCCGCCATAGTACGACTGTCCCGCCGCCCATACGGCTGCGGACTTGCGGGTGATGCTGCAGCCTTCCAGGGCCATCACGTAGTAGAGACCAGTCCCGGGATCATAGGCATGCGACATCCAGTTGGTCGCACCCTCGACAGGCGGACAGACCTTCGTGCCTTCTGCCGACGGTTCCACGCCGGGCACAAGCACGGGACGGCCCGAAGCGTCGATCTTCGTCGCCCAGTTCAGTTTGTTCACAAACGGCTCGGCACGAAGCGGCTTCCCGTTCGTCCGGTCCAGCACGTAGAAGAACCCATTGCGGTTCGCCTGCACCAGCAGTTTGCGCGATCTGCCTTGCCAGTTCGCGTCGAGCACCATCGGGGTCTGCTGCGCATCCCAGTCCCAGAGGTCGTGCGGCGTGAACTGGAAGTACCAGCGCAGCTTGCCCGTCGCCCGCTCCAGAGCCAGCACTGAATCCGAGTAGAGATTGTCCCCCTGGCGCTCCTCGCCATTGAAGTCGGGGCAAGGGTTTCCGGTCGGCCAGAAGACGAGGTCCAGTTCCGGGTCGAAGGTGCCGGTCAGCCAGGTAGAGGCGCAGCCGTGCTCCAGCGCTTTTCCCTGCCATGTCTCCGAAAGCGGCTCGCCCGGCTTGGGGATGGTCCAGAATTTCCAGACCGGCTCGCCGGTCGCCGCCTGGTAGGCGGCTACGAACCCGCGCACGCCCTCATCGCCGCCTGACACTCCCGTGATTACCAGGTCGCCCACCACCAGGGGCGCCGAGGTCACGCCGTAGTTCTGCCGCCAGTCCGCAATCTCGATCTCCCAGCGGATGCGTCCGGACTCCCGGTCCAGCGCAAGGAGGTGGGCGTTGTCCGTCGCGAGAAAGACGCTGTCTCCCAGGACTGCCACGCCTCGATTGATGCCGCCGCCGGCGTCACCGGCGACTCCTTCCGTCCGGTTGCGACGAAAATGCCAGATCTGCCGCCCCGTTTCCGCATCGAGGGCGAAAGCCTCGTTCGGCCCCGTTATAAACATCGTCCCGTCGAAGACCACCGGCGTCGTCTCCAGGCGCGCGGAGCCTGGGATCGGGAACATCCACTCCATCCGCAACCGTCGCACGTTCGTGAGATTGATCTGCCGCAGCGGGCTGTAACGGTTCCCACTCGGGACGCCGTTGTAGTTCGGCCAGGAACCCTCGGGGGGAGCCGCAAGCTCCGCGGCCGTCGGCCCACGGCTCTTCATAGGGGCTTGAGCCGGCGTCACGCGCTGAGCGATGCTGCGCAGGTAGGCCACCACCACGTCGACCTGTGGATTCGTCATACGCGTGCCCGGCATTCCCCCGCCGGGTAGCCCATTGCGGATCAGCCCGGGTAGGTCAGTGCGGCTTTCCAGATTACTCGCCGTGATGTCCGGACCACGCTCACCACCCCTTCCATCGGCCCCGTGGCAGGACGCGCAGTGCCGGCTGAACAAACGGCGCCCCTCCTCAATTCCACCGACTTGCGCGAAGGCCATGCCGGTCACCATCAACGCAATGACCAAACTCATCGATCCCCCTGTGACCCCGAAGGGTTGAAAGCCTGCCCCGCGCAATCTGGAATGCGGCGACTCGCCTGACTATACGCATCTTCACCAGAACACACCGAACGGCATGGTCGGACCCGCAACGGCGGCGCCGAGCCGCCGCACTTTAGACAAGCTGACAGCTCGGTGCGGGCGGCTGGCACCCTGTCTTCCCAATTGGGTTGCGGTCCAGGCCGCCCCGTGCGATTCCAACCACTGGTGAACGAAAATAGCTTCGGCACTAAAGTGGTCTCCGCGCGTTGGTCTGGATTCGTGACCATGCAGTTTTCGCATAGGTCAGAAGATTATACCCTCACGCCAGAACCATTCTTGAGAGAAGTAGTCCCCAACAGTTCCGGACCGGGTGCACCCTCCGGCACCACCCTGCCCTGCTCGTCCTCGATTAACGAAGGAGAGCGGCGCGTCAGCCGCTTCAACCATTCCTGAGCAGGTCATTTTCCCGAAGCCCTGATGTGGGAAATATCCCCGGGCATTCCTACCGTCGGGACTCCTTCTACTTTACATCGACGCTGCCCTCAATTTCTAATATGCAATCATGAATGATGCGACCATCGTTGTGGCGGGCGTCACTGGTCATCTCGGCGGACGCATCATTCGGGCTTTGCTCGAACGGGGAGCCGCCGTCAGAGCGCGCTGGTTCGCCGCGGCACTGTCCCAGACAAGCTTCAGCGGCACCAGCAGATCGGTGTCACGATTGCCACCGTCGACTTCGGCAGCGTTCCCCAGGTTACAGACGCCTGCTCGTCTGCGTGCTGCGTGGTATCCGCGCTGCAGGGTTGCGGGACGTGATGCTGGAAAGGCAGACGGTTCTGCTCGAGGCTGCGATCAAGGCCGGCATTCCACGTTTCATCCCGTCCGACTACTCGATCGACTTCACGAAGTTTCCACCCGGCGAGAATCGCGGGCCCCTTTGGATGTCCGCAGCAAAGTTCTTGATGATGATGGATCCCCAAGACATCGGCAACAGGCGATAGATGCGCGCGTCTTGGGATTTGAGTTCGACAAAAGCTTCATGGCTGCGGAAAGTCTGCTCGCAGCGTGCAGCCGCAGTCCAACAGGGCTGCTCGCGATCCAATCACTTATGAGTCACGGATAAAATCTGCGCCGCAAACGAATTTCGTTTTGCTAGACCAAACCGACTGAAGTGATATCCTGTTCGCCGACTGGAGGAAACAACTATGAAGATAGCAGAACAACCGATCGAGACCACATCCACCAACCGTCGCGGTTTTCTAAGGACATCAGCCACCGTGGCCGGCACCGCATTGATCGGCGCGCTGGACGTCGGCCGCTTCGCCCACGCGGCGGAGAGCAGCACCATCAAGCTCGGCCTCATCGGCTGCGGCGGACGCGGCACCGGCGCCGCCGGCGACGCGCTGACGGGCGACCCGGGCACCAAGCTCTGGGCCGTCGCCGACATCTTCGCCGGACAAGATCGAGACCGCCATCAAGACGCTGACTGCCGATGTTCCCGGACCGGATTCAGGTTCCCGCGAGAGCGACAGTTCACCGGACTGAACGGCTATCGCGGCGTCATCGAAAACTGCGACGTCGTGCTGATCGCCTGCGCCTCGCGCTTCCACCCGGAATATGCGCTGGCGGCCGTGCAGGCGAAGAAGCACGTGTTCGTCGAGAAACCCGCCGGAGTGGATGTCGCCGGCATCCGCAAGATTCTGGAGGCCGACGAACTGTCCAAGAAGAACGGCACGGGCGTGCTGGCCGGCGTGACCTACCGTTATCACCTCGGCCGGCGCGAGGCGGTCCAGCGCATGCAGGCGGGCGAGATCGGCGACATCGTCGCCATCCAGTGCGACTTACCTGCGCGGACCCTACCGGTTGATCGAGCGCCAGCCGGAATGGAGCGAGATGGAGTACCAGTTCCGCAATTGGTATCACTTCACGTGGCTCTCGCGGCGACGACATCCCCCAGTCGCTCATCCACAATCTCGACTCGGCCTTGTGGGCGCTCGGCGACGTGATGCCGGAGGCAGGCCTACGGCATGGGCGGGCGCTCGACGCATTTCCAGGCCTCGATGGGCACCTCGTTCGACCATCACCATGTCACGTATGAGTACGCCGACGGCCGCTGCATCTACGGCTCCTGCCGGACCGCGGTCGGCTGTTACGGCTCCAACAAGGACGTGCTTCCACGGCACCAAAGGCCGCTGCCACTTCGCGGCCTTCGAGCGCGCCGTATTTCACCGATCTCAAAGGCAACGTCACGTGGCGCGCGGATGCCGCGTTGTCGAAGAAGTCGCCCTACGAGCAGGAACACCTGGAGTTTCTGCAATCCATCCGCGCGGGCAAACCGTTTCAGCGCGCGAAGGTTCTGGCCGACTCGACCATGGCGACCGTGCTGGGCCAAATGGCGGTCTATTCCGGCCAGAAGATTACGTGGAAGGAAGCTCTGGATTCCAAGTTCGCCTTCCCGCCGCCGGGCGAGATCACGATGAACACGGAACCGCCGGTGAAGCCCGGGCGCCGACGGCATCTATCCAGTCGCCATCCCCGGCCAAACCAAGCTGGTGTAAGAGCTGTGACGGTGAAAAACGGAATCATGGGACCGGATTCATAACAAGGGGGTCCGCCCCGACGCTCTCATTCCCTGCTTGAACCAGCCGCCTCACGGAATACCGGCGACTCGCAGGGGTTGAACCGGAGAGCGGTGTCGGCACGAGCAATGGAGGGTCTCAAACCGGTCGTCCCTGCCAGAAACTCCCTAGAGATTTCGCTCCGGCGCCATTTGGTTTCTTATCTTGTATTATTACCACGGTACACGAAGGATTCCCCGGACGGCAGGGCCGTGCAACCGCCGGAGATAGGTGAGATCTTTGCGCTTCCCAAAGTAGGCGGACTTCATCATCGATACGAGCGTAGAGCCGCTTGAAACCATTCGCCGCCTGAAATATTACGCCCGGTGCAACGCCCTCTGCCGGAGATCCGCCAACCTCTTCCCAACGCAGCAGAATCCCATTAGAGCGTCTGTTGATTTGTGCATCCAAAGCCGCCTCAAACCGGCAGAGACCCCCTAAATCGAGTTTTCAGGAGCCACAACCAGCAGAATAATCAGCGGTTCACGCACACCCCGGCCCTCCGGCACGAATTGCTGGTTACCGGGTTCAAAAAAAGCCTGCTCATATAGGGCGGAGCGATTGTCTCTAGCGTCTGGAGCGATTTGCCAAGGCACTCATTTCTTGGGGTCCTTTACGGCGTCCTTCACTTTCTCGCTCGTCTTGTCGATCTGATCTCCGGCTTTTTCTACTGCCTTATCGACCTTCTTGCCGGCTTTCTCGACCGGGCCCTCTTTCGTGCAACCCGACAGCCCCACCATCAGGACGATCATCATCAACGCTATGATGATACTTTGAACAAATTGCTTCATTTGCATCCTCCTCTCAGTCTGAGGTCTCATCTCAACCATGTGTGCCGGCTTTTCCCAGCTTCCCCTGTCATCTCCCTGGCTTGGGTCACGATAGACCGCACCTTTTGCAGGTTCATCCCCGCTATACCTTCTGCCGAATACCGGCGGAAACGCACTCGCCGCCCCACCACACGTCGCCTGCGATCCATATTGCGCGGAACATTGCGATGCGGCCCCGTATCACCAGCGACCATTATATAACCACCACAAAGAGAGGGTGTCTGTGCAATATTGCTCAGAGGTATGCTTGATACTGCTCAAAAGGGTCGTCCGCATCCAGGATCTGCCGCCGAGCGGACCTATTATTCGGATATTGCTGGGAACCGCCAGCCGTGCAGCTTCCCCCATCATCCCCACGGTGCTTCCAATAACCTATAGGTGTTCATAAGTGAACAGACGTGTGGCCATAAGTGAACTGACGTCCGTCCCCGCCACGTCCATAATAGTGCAGATGGGGAAGTGGCGGGACGGTCACAACGACCAGTCCACCGAGTTCCTCCGATGAGTGGTGAGGAAAGATATGTCAACCTTATTGATTGTGCTTTTAGTGTTGTTTTTGTTGGGTGGCGGGGGATGGGGCTACTCCCGTTGGCGCGGTTAGCGCGCGCTCTCCGGTGAATGCTGCTGAGAATAGCACCTTTCTTTCTCAGCACTTTCACCCAGGGAAAATGCTCAGCGGCGAACCCCTGCGATCTTCGACACTCTTGAAAAATAGCCCGGGGTTGATCGCGACAAATAACCAGCGGCGCCATTTGAAAAAGATTCCATTTGGCGCCGGGTCGGGATTCGTTTCCTTGATTCGCCGGCGGACGTATGAGCGGAACCGGACACGGTTCCGCATTGGAGTGGCCCGGCATCTCTTCGGCTCATTAGTTTTCAATATCATGGCTGTGGCCTGAGGTCACTCCATTCGAAGCGGAGAACATCATGAAATCGAGAATTAAGAATGGGGCACGGAATACGCTTCAAAAGGTGAGAGACAAGACTGAGAAGCGATTGCAGGAACCGATGAAGGACCCCACATTGGAAGGCAAAGACGAAAACAAAGTCGGGAGAATCCCCGAGAAATCACCTCCGAAGCTTAGAACCCACCTCGCGAGGTAAAGAGACTGGCGGTTAGGCGAAATTACTCCGACGCAGGTCAATTGCGCATCTCTTCGATGGTTTGAGGTGTGAGGGCACGGCTCTCTCGGCCGATATCGATTGAGCGAAACCATGGTTCCGAGTGGCCGGCGAGGCGAAACGCCAGCTTCTCCAGTTGGTTCCGGGGCGGCGCGCGGACTGCCGCATACAGGTTCGGTTTCAGCGTCCTGCAGCCGCTCGAAGAGGACGTCGTCGTCGGGCAGTTTGCCGATCAGGAATCGAACCAGCTGCGCATCGACAATCGCGAAATGCTTGCCGCCTATGGCCGCGTGGAGCTCGCCACCGCAAGGCGCGATGCCCCGTTCCGGCCGGGGTCGGCATTTCAATGATCACGCCGCCGGCACCAATCGCGGGGGAGCGTCTCTCGAACACTTATTCGCATTATCATAAGTGAAAGAGCATGAGGCGTGAATTCCCTGGGGTCTCTGAGGAGACCGAGCCCCGCGCCGGAAGAGCGGAGCGCTTCGTCAGCAATGGCGTGATTAAACAGCAATGAAATCTCCTGACTTCTGCGACGTCGTGGTATGGGAGATCGCCTAAGCCGTTACGCCGGTACGGGCTCGGGCGGACCGAGGCGGAGAGGAGAGCGGTGATCACGGTAAGGGCCGCGGGATCTGGCGAGCGTCCATAGATTCACGCCCGCACTGGAGCGCGAGGCCGTACGGCGTCTTTGAAGTTCTGTCGGAGCTCCTCCCTGGTCAGTCCCGGTCATCTCCGATAACGCCGTATCAGGGCAACTGACCTGTTTTCGAGTTCTCAAAATCCAGATAAGTGCTGAGGATTCAGCTAATTAGAGCTATGCCAACCGACTGTAATCGAGGCAGATTCAGGGTGCTGATGATGGTGGTGCGAATCGCCTCCGGACGGACTCTCCATGGTCGGCAACACCATCTCGCGCCACAGAATCATCGAGAAACTCGGCCGCGGAGGCATGGGTGTCGCCTACATGGCCGGCCACGTGCGGCGGCGTTGGCGGGCCATCACCATCCGCGTTCCTTCGGACGCTTGCAGCTCACCGAATATCAGAACCATACGGCTTTCGACACTTGGCCGCTGCTATCTTGCTACTCGGGAACGAAACCCCGGCACCTCCCTTCCCATTTCTAATGCGCGCAGGTAGACTGGAACGGACGATCGGCTCCCTCGACTGCGAGGTACTCATTGGCGAATGTTACGGAACCACTGGATTCCTTGGCGGAGGTGCTTCGATATCACAGCGAAACGAAGCACGACTATGGTCGATACGCGCGGTCGTTGGGATACCTCGACTGGGCCAATCAACCGGATCCCTTCCGCCGATACCGGGGATCCCGGCTGCTTCCCTTACCCGTCTTGAAACCTGACGAATCCCCGGTCTCCCCTTGCTATGAGGCAATCTATGAGACCGCGGGGGTGCCGGTTCAGCCGGTATCATTACGTTCGCTATCGCGATTCTTCGAGTACTCGCTGGCACTGACCGCATGGAAACAGGCGGGGGCGGCACGCTGGGCTCTACGCAGTAATCCCTCCAGCGGAAACCTCCATCCCACAGAGGGCTATCTCTACGTTGGCTCTGCGGCCGGCCTGACGGACATTCCCGGGCTGTACCATTATGCCCCGAAGGAACATGCGCTGGAGGAAAGAGCCGAGAGTACAGGAGCCGTCTCCTCCCGAATCATGCAAGGCTTCCCTCCGAACGCTTTCCTGGTCGGGCTGTCGTCGGTTCACTGGCGGGAGGCTTGGAAATACGGGGAGCGGGCCTTCCGTTACTGTCAGCATGATGTGGGCCATGCGGTCGGTGCGGTCCGGCTGGGCGCGGCCGCCCTCGGTTGGGGGATGCTGCTCCTGAACGGAGTCCCGGATGCGACGATCGCGACGTTGCTGGGATTGGATCGAGAGGAGGACTTCAAAGGGGCGGAGCGGGAACACCCGGACTGCTTGCTGGTCCTGTGGCCGGCCGGGGCGACGATTCCCGGTCATGATGATAGCTGCCAGATGCCCCTCTCTCTGAACCCGGCCGCCGTACTTGAGCAGAGCCGGCAGCCTTGGCACGGCCGGGCAAACCGGCTCAGTCGCGACAACCCGGTCTCGTGGGAGATCATCGATGAAGCGTCGGCGGCCACATGGAAGACCGGCGATGACCGAACCGCGGTCCAAGTTCGCCCGAAGGCATTGGGATTGGAGACTTCCGTCGCCTTCGAAGCAGACGAGGCGGAAGCCCTGCCCCGGGAGCCACGCAGAACTGCGGCCGGCGAGATCTTCCGGAAGAGACGGAGTGCAGTTTCGTTCGACGGCAGAACCTCGATACCGGCTTCGCGCCTGTTCGAGATACTCGAGCGGACCATGCCCCTCGCCGAGCAACCTATCACGCGGCGTCCCGTCCCCTGGGATGCGATTCCGTGGGATCCTGCGGTTCATCTGGCGCTTTTTGTCCATCGAGTCGACGGCCTCGAACCGGGGCTCTACGTGCTGGTCCGTGACGGCTCCAGAGAGCATGTCCTGAGACAGTCTATGCACGATCGATTCGTGTGGCGGAAGGCTGAGGGCAGTCCCCCGAGCCTGCCACTGTACCTCCTGCAAGAGATGGATGCGCGTCATCTTGCGGTCCAGGTCAGCTGCGGCCAGGATATTGCCGGGGACAGTTGCTTCTCGCTGGGAATGATCGCGGAGTTCGAGGGTCGGCTTTGCCGCCACGGTGCATGGTTCTATCGACGGCTGTTCTGGGAGACCGGCATCATCGGCCAAGTCCTGTACGTCGAGGCGGAGGCGGCCGGAGTCCGCGGCACCGGGATCGGGTGCTTCTTCGATGATCCTGTGCACCAGGTGTTCGGGCTCAAAGGTTTCGCGTTTCAGTCGCTCTATCACTTCACAATCGGATGGCCGGTCGAAGACCCGAGGTTGATGACGCAGCCGCCCTATCCGCCATGATGGGTCGGAACCCTGTTGCGTTCCTCCACCCTTCCGCTCGCGCAGGCGTGTCAGTTGTCCAAAAGTTAAAAAAAAACGGCCAACCCTTGCCGCACCTATAAATCATTGAAATATCGGCGGGTTGGCTGGTTTTTTTGGACATAACGGGTCCAATCTGTGCACGCGCCGGCAAATCTCATAAGGTGAAGAGGTTAGATCCAAGCGGGCAGCATGATTGGCCGGTTATGTCCCGTTCGAGGAGATGACTGCCACTGGCCGTCGCTCACCTCGCCCAGCGAGGGGTGATTGACGCGAACGCCGTAATCTCGGAGTTTGGCTCTGCGCCACTTGTCCGGCGGACTTTACGTCCAAGTGGTCGCAGGTATTGATGGGGACGGAGTGGGTGGCGGACGTGTCGGCCTCACGGGGCGAGAAGTTCAGGATCAATCGTGGCAAACCAACATATCAACGCTTATTGGATTTCGGGGGAAGTCAGAACTGACTTTGGATTCCGGAGGGTCGCGTAGCTTACGTGTGCCCCGCAGGTGAAACAGGCAGCATTTGACTTGCCGATCAGTTCTTCGTCGGGACGAGGCGCTTGAGTTCCTCGAACCAGTTCTGGACGCGGTTGAGTTCCGAGGACGGGTTGGCTCTTTCCAGCATCAAGAAGCGCTGGTCATCCGCGCTGGTCGATGTCGCAGGAACGTCGAGCCTCGTGAGCCCAAAGAGACGTAGAGGCGTTCCCATTCGAAGATCATGGGCGTCTTGTATCGGAACAGCAAACATGGCAGTGTCTGTGTGATAGAATAGCTCACGGCCAGTGTGGCTCCAGAACGGTGACATGCCGCCTTCAAGCGACACCTGTCGCTTGACTCCGGGGCCAGGAAACGCCTGCACGTAGACTTCCTGTTGCCCAGACTCGTTGGATACATACGCGATGCCCATCCGGAGAGAACTTCGCGCCAGCGGATTCGGGCAAGGATAGGCCAGCTCTATCGTGCTCGTTTGGAAATATGGTATTCCCTGCCTGAGCGTACTGTTCACTCCTTGCGGCTCAATTAATCGCAGTCATCCGCACGCGATCTTCACCCATATAGGCAGGGGTGCTGAGTTCCTATGCTGGGGCGCGGGAGGCGAGTCCATGGTACCGCTGAACTGAAATTATTGAAATCCTGGTTCTCCCAAGTGAAGAGGCGTGTTACTGGCGGAGGGCTTCACATCGGCCTGGGGACTGCCAGGTGGAATCCCTGAACATAATCGACTCTCATGCCGGTGAGTTTCTCGAGTGTCTCGGGATTTTCCACCCATTCGGCGATGCTCTTGAGACCCATCACATGTCCCAGACTGTGAATGGCCTCGACCATGGCCCCGTCGACGCGATCGATCAGGATTTCCTTGACGAAATGGCCGTCTATTTTGAGATAGTCGACCGGCAAGTTCTTCAGATATCCAAACGAAGACAGACCACTGCCAAAGTCGTCCAGAGAGAGACGACAGCCCAACTCCTTGACCGTTGTGATGAACGCTCTGACACGTGTGAAGTCCGAGATGGCTGCCGTTTCGGTAATTTCGAACCCGATGCTGGGAGTCTTGACGTGGCATGCTTTGATCTGTTCGACAACGAAATCTAGAAAATTCTCGTCGCTCAGCGACTGTCCGGATAGGTTTATCGAAAGAAGGGTGCGGCGTTGATCCGTGCCCAGTGTCTTCAGAGCAGTGAAAGTCTCACCTACGACCCAGCGGTCGATCTTGCTCATATAACCGTAGCGCTCAGCCGCGGGCAGGAAGGCACCCGGAAGAACGACCCGGCCTTGCTCATCCAAGAGGCGCAGGAGTACCTCTCCGAGTTCAATGTCCTCCCCGTTGGGGTCGGTAGGCAAAATTGGCTGCATATAAAGACGCAGGCGGCCTTCAGCCAAGGTCTGCTGAATGCGCGACATCCACTGCATTTCACCGAAGCGCCGGGTCGCAACGGAATCGTCTGGCTCAAAAACACAGACCCGATTACGGCCCGAATCCTTCGCTGCATAGCAGGCGCTGTCCGCCGCGCGCAAGACACTGGCGGCGCTCCCCCAGATGTCCGTAATCGACACCAAACCGACACTCAACGTCACGGTAAAACTCTTCTCCTGCCACCCGAAGCGGAAATTTTGAGACAACTGGCGGAGTGTTTGAGCGATCCGAATGGATTCGTCGCGTGGACAGTGCTCCAAAAGAATCCCAAATTCATCGCCGCCGAGCCGGGCAAAGGTGTCGCGCGCGCGGATTCGAGTCCTCATGAGGGCTGCGATCTGCCGCAGCAGCTCATCTCCCGCAACGTGACCACACGTGTCATTCACGATCTTGAACTGATCGAGATCGACGTAGATTAGTGCGTGCGGGTCAAGGGGACTCGCAGCCTGCGCGATGCGTGAGAGGCGCCGCTCGAATTCCCGCCGGTTAATCAGGCCAGTCAGCGCGTCATGGGTGGCTTGATGCGAGAGTTGTTGCGCGAGTCTGCGTTCCTCCGTGATGTCGCGAAAAGTTACCACTGTCCCAACCTCAATGCCGCGGCTGTCGAGGTTTGGAGCTTTCGAACAGCCGATGTATCGCTTCTCTCCCTGCCGGTCCATCAAGACGAGATTCAATTGCCGGCCATCGTTCCGTTCAGTCGAAAGTGTTTCGGCCCCACCGGCATCCATGCCTTGGACGGATTTGTCGACGACTCGGAACACTTTATCGAGTGGAACTCCGTGGGCCTCAGAGCTGGGCCAGCCGGTATAGCGCTCTGCTGCTGGATTCAGGTAAGTGATCTTTTGATTGGAATCGATCGTGATGACGCCATCGCCGATATTGGCCAAAGTGGTTCGGAAGAGCTCCTTTTCCAGGATCAATCGCTCATTGGATCGGGCCAGTTCCTCGGTGCGCTCCTCCACCCGGCGTTCGAGGTGCTCGGAGTAACGCTGCCGGCCGCTTCGCGCCTCGCGCCTGGCCTCCGCCTCCGCTAGCGCCTGGCCGTGAGCCATCTCCTGTCGAGCTTGGGTGAGATCATCGATGAGATCGAGGTTTGAGAAGTGCAGACGAAGAGAGTCGGTCGCCAAGGCGTGAATACGTTCGGAGACAATCCACATCAGCGTCATAAAGAGTAAAACAAAGCTTCCCGTGAGCAGATGAATCGAGTCGCGGGCAGAGAGAAGCCGCACAGCATATGGAAGCAAGGCAGGGAGCAAGAAAAGCAGGTATACGCCGCGCAGCGGCGAAAGCGTGGAAAAGGACACGCCGCTCATGATGGCCAGCACGAAAACCAGCAAGATCTGATGAACAATGCTGCCTGACACGAAAAAGTAAAAACCCGCGCCACCCCAGAGTACGCCGTGGAGGCCGATTCCGATCACGACACGTCCCACCCAACGAGACCTGTCCGGGAAAGTGGGGTGGCAACCTCGGTAATCCTGAACCCATCGGTAGCACACCCATGACAGCCCGATTATCAAGAGCACCCACACAATCAACGCCGCCTGTGAAATCCAGGTCCACAAGCCGACGGCCATCAGGGTCGCGGTGATAACGGCAGAAAATAGGAATGAAGGTAGTTGACGATAGACTAACTCGACCTGACCAGCCCGTACGCGCCGAACCATTTCGCGGGCCGTATCCCGATTACCGGCATTGGTCGTGGTCACAGCCGTCATTCGCCGTCACTAGGGTCTGGACGAGTTTGCACGCATGCCCCTGCATCTCCCGGCGGTCTTCGATCGCGAATCCGTCGACTGTGAAAGCTGTTACCTTCTGCTCCGTGAGCGCAGACTGGTGCGCGGGAAAGGCCGGTGAGCCGCTGCCGCCCACGCCGCACCCTCGCGCGGCGCAATTTGTGCAACCACGCCCACGCCGTTTGATAGCTCCCCAGCCCGAGAATCTGTTTTCAAGCCAAGGGCGCTGGCACCCTTCTCTGGCTCGTCCATCAGATCGTTCGAAACCAGTGTGCTGCGGGTGGCGGCCAAACCCATGTGACAGCCGGCACATTTTCCAGGATACGCGAACACCGTGGGGAACATAACAATATCTCCTGTGACGGGCATTTGCCGGGAACAAGGCCGCGGGCCCGGACCCCGCGTAGGTGCCGCACGTCCGCGCTCAGCCGCTACTCAGACCCTGCAGCAGGCTCTGCAGGTTGAGTGTGCTGGCCTGCCCCCGGATCTGGTCCTGCAAACGCGGGTAGATCTCTTTTGCTTCGTCCTGGAACCGGGCGAAAAGTGCCCGTAAGTCGGCCGTGTTGAGTCGGCGTCCCTGGGCATAGTACTGCTCCGCCACGTGCCCCAGGGCGTAGGTCGCCGAGAACGTGATGACGGCGCCGGTAGCGATTCTAGTTGCTCCACCCACCATTCCGCCCAAGAGACCGCCCGCGATCCCGCCGACCAGTTTCATCACGACGCTCTCCAGACTCTGCGCCGCGGCGCCAAGACCAAGGGTGGCGACGAGGTCTTTGATCTGGCTGATGTCGAGCGTCTGGCCGTGGCGCTGGCCGATCTGATAGACCATGCGAAGCTGGATTGGCAGGACAGCAACGTTGGCCAACCGGTCCGGCAGGACCTCAATCGCTCCCGTGAGGATAGATTGCTGAAGGATGAACTCGTCCACCGGACCGCCTGCCGGCTTGTCGATGCGCACCTCGGCGGCGGGCGCCTCCGCGATGGCTCCCGCCATGCGCGTTGCATCGGCGACCTCGGCGGCGCTGAAACCCAGAGCCAAGCGTAGCTCGTCGAGGAACGCCTGTTCGGACGAGTTGGCCGAGCCGTCGGCGTTGACGATAGCCAGAGCGCTCTCATACGCCGCACGGCGCGATTCATCATCCGACAGGCGAGACGCCAGATCTCCCACACGCAACAGCCCGGCGGCGACCTGTTGCGTGAGGCCGGTGACGTCGCGATTCCCGGTGCGGGCCACGACGTTGTCAACGGCTCGCTGCTCGGCGCTATCCACAGAACCGTCGGCACGGGCAGCCAGTATGGCGATGGCAATCAGCGGAATGTGGTCGGTGGTTTTCATACTGGAATCATAGCACTGGAGTGGAATGGTCGGAAAATGCCCTGGGCGGACTATGCGCGGCCAGCGAGCCTTCCCCGAACTATCTCATCGCGGCACTCTGGCGGTTGCAGCAATCTCCCCGATTTTGATCTCCAGTTCACCTCTATTTTTGCCACCAATCCTCTCTCCGCATTACGTTCGACACCTCTGCTTGGCGTTATCGCACCTGTTGCAGCTATTGAATACCCACAGGCGGCACCCTATCGGGCGCCGCGCCAGCGGCTCACTTCAAACGACTCTATCGAAACGGCTCCGGACCGGTCTCCGCTCCCAAATCCTGCTACACCTGACGGAGCCCCTCCGATAGAGATCTGCCGTATCGAGGGAACGTGCCGTTTGTAATGAGGGAGTGTATGCCCCAAAAGCCGCATTCGGGGAGCAGCTCCGGTGTAAAATAGGGCTTCACTTCAGGCGCAGACGTGCCTAAGGGAGGGCATGCACCAGGGGGCGAAAGCTACCGGATCAGAAGCCTGACGGGCGATGAGGCATCTCATCCTTCCTATCTCTGCGACACGAGAGTTCTCGCCCTTGCCCGGGCAAAGCAGCGCACGACCCTCTGGCGCTTCGAGCCATCTCGTCGGTCGGTTCGTCTCGACTGAGTCCTTCGGCAGCCACGAGCTCAGCGCGTTGCGTCAGGCTGGAAGATCTCCGTCGAGAGACAAACGTGCAGTGCGTTGTCGGTGGACTGGTGCATGTTCGCGGACAGATGAGTTGCCGATGCACCTGAGCTATTTCGAGCAGGCAACCTAACGAGCGCGGAGACTACGCCATGACCGACATCGACCCGGCGGCCGTCGTGAGGGAGAAGCAGGCGCTCAAAGACGCGCTCAGCTACCGCAGTTTGCACCATGATACGGACTTGGTACTCGAGGATACGGAACGGGGCATGTTCGCCGAGGCGAATCGCGCTGGTCAAGGTTTGTATGGGGTGGCCAGCGAGTTCGTGCTCGACTGCTACTACGAAAGAGGCGCGCTGGAGCCTCTCGTCAAAGCGTACAGCGGCCAACCTTACCGGGTCGCGGCAAGGTTCGATCGTCTGCTCCAACGTCTCGAGGAGGCGCAGCGCTTCGATCTGATCGAGCGCTTCTGGACGTCGGTCACTCGGCTGACCCGCGCGGAGTTCTTCTATCAGCGTCCCCGGCGTGACCACGGCGATCACGCCGGGGCCGAGGAATTCAAAAACTACGCTCTGGAAGCCTACGCGCAGGGCATCGATTGGCTGACCAGACTCGATCGTCTCGACGCGGCCAGGCGGATGACCGAGGAGCGGAACGCGCTGCGCGACGAGCGCTGGCCCTCCCTGCCAGCTCCTTCGGACCTTCGCCGGATCGACGAGCCGGTCTTCTGGGAGCTGATCGCAAAAGCGCGGTCACACGCGCCGACGACGCTCGAACAGCTTGCTGCCCTCGGCGAGTCGTTGCGCGCCTTCGAGGCCGCCGAGATCAAGCGGTTTGGCTCGCTCTATACCAGAATCATGAGACACCTTTACCACTGGAACGTGTGGGCCCTCGCCTACGCCGCCCGCGGCGGTTGCTCGGACGCGGCTTTCGAGGCATTCCGAACGTGGTTGATCCTGCAGGGCGATCCGGCCCTTGTCGCGCTGGCCGTCACCGACCCCACCCGAGCCGCCGAGTGTGTCCCGCCCGAGCCCGATCTTCCGGATGGACACTGTGTGCCGATGATCGAAGAGGCCTACTTTCTCCGGAAGGGCTCATCGCTCGCACTGCCATCGATCGATCTCGACAAGCCGAGGGGCAAGGAGTGGACCGAGGCGGCGTTTGCAGCGATCTATCCGCAACTCGTAAGGCACTATGCGTTCGTGACAGAGCTCTAACGCATGTCACCCGCGCTGCGCGCAAAGGCCAGCATCGGGATGCCGGATGTCGATTTTCGCTTTTCACGTTCGACGCCAGGGTGTAGTCGACTCCAGCGGAGACATCAATGAAGATCACCGTCGAGAAGGTCGTGCGAGCCGGGCTCGAGGCCGTGTGGGATGCCTGGAACAGCCCGGCCGACATCAAGCACTGGAACACCGCCCAGGACGACTTGGCTCCCGGAAGGCGTTCGGGGAAATCGACGAACACGGCAGGTTTGGCGACTGCCGCATCGTGCAAGTCCGACGATGACGTCCCCAGGGCCCCGATCTCAGTTTCCCCGATCGCCGTTTTGTGGGAGCGTGCCTGTTTTCAGCCAGCGATTCGCTCGGACCCAGACATGCCAGACCGAGTGCTGTCGGCGACGGACCGGCGAGCTAGGAATACGAATAGCTCTCGGTGGGCGCGTAATGTACCAGATCTGCCGTTTCGGGCCAACTGACCTGTTTGCGAGCCATGTCCCGATAAGCTGCGGATTCAGTTATCAACGGTGCCAGCCGACTATAATAGCCGCAACTTATGTTCGGCAAGACGCTTGGCCACTATCGGATCCTCGAGAAGATCGGCTCAGCGGATCGACACCGACACTGTACGACAGTCAACCATTCACCGCCGCCGTCTGACGCGGACACGTTGCACCCAGCGGAGAGAGGACGAGAGTTGGGCATTTATTCACATTGTACAGGAGGCGCGCCCCATGATTCGGATCGAACATAGCACTATCATCCAGGCACCCGTCGAACAAGTGTTCAGCTATGCGGCTGATTACCGGAAATGGCCAGAGTGGTATGAGGGCGTTTCTGACATCACGCCCACAACAGCAGTTACCGAAGGGAACAATGCCCGATACGCTTACAGGGTTTGTGTCATGGCCATTTCTGCGGGTGTCGAGACTGAAATCCATGATTTTGTGCAGAACCGAGGTTGAACCGGGGTTTCCACCAAGGGTATACCCCATAGAACTACGTGGATCTTTGAGCCAATCGGTCCTGCCACGAGATTTACTCATGCTGTCGAAGGTCACGTGCCAGTTCCATTGCTCGGTTCTCTGTGTGACTACATGTTTCTGAGACCGCAGTGGGACAAAATCGTTAAGAACTCACTGAACAACCTAAAGCAGCATTTTCTCACCCAGAACAGTGGTTCTGCTCAACAACGTCCGAGCTCCAACCCAACGAAGAGCGCAGTCGCTGCGCATGACACATCGAAGTCCCGGTCGAGGAAGTAATCCCGCACCCGACAGACGATCTCTGACTCGGTGCGGCCATGTCTTCGAAGCGCATATCTTGGGAGCGTGCCAGTTTCCGTTGCCCGACCCACTCGCGCAAGTACTCCCGCCCACGGGGGGCTGGAGTGCGAGGGTTGAGAGGCTGAGCTCAACTGATGCGGCGAGTTGCCAACAACCAACCGCGGCATCCTTCGAAGACGACGAAGTCCTGGATTTGCCGCTGCATTCGGTACGGAGCGGTCGAGGCTGAGAGGGTCGGGCGAAATTGAGGATAGAGCATGGCCCTGCCGCTCTCCCAATCCAGACTGCGGCACTTGGGCGTACCCTTGTCTCACCGGTCACTGAGAAGATGCGGATTCCGGACCGTCGACCCTGCTTTCGGTACCCAGTGCGCCGGATCTCAGACTGCGATCCAGTTCCCGCCCGTGCCGTTCGACGATGTCCGGCAGCGACAGGATGTCCTGGAGTGTGGTTCTGAAGTTAACGATGCACAGGCGCAGCGCGAATTTGCCGTGCACGATTGCGTTCGAGAGAAATGCCTCCCCGCTCTCCTCGACGCGGGTGAGCGTTTGCCGGTTCAAGTCGTCGAGATACTCCCGGACGCGGGGTGAGGCGGCGATCGGCCGCAGATCCCGCGGGATGTAGCGGAACGTGCAGATGCTCAGCCCTTGGGACAGGGGTTCGAGCGTCTCGCGAGCCTGTATTTCCCGATGAAACTCCCGAGCAAGGCGAATGTCCTCCGCTATCATCTGCCGGTATCCTTCGCGCCCGACCTGCCGGATTGCCAGCCAGACCTTCAGGGCGCGGAAGCCGCGCGAATTCTGAATGCCGAGATCGAAGTAGTTCGTTACCTCTTCGTCAAAATGGTAGTAGGGGGGATGATAAGAGAATGCGTCATGCAGAGCTTCGCGCCGTGAAACCAGCGCGCAGCCTGCCTCCAGCGGCAGATACATCCACTTGTGCGGGTCTACCGCAACCGAATCGGCTTCCCGGAGCGCCTCCAGATCCGGGCTGATGCCCGGCACCATTGCGGCGGGAGCGCCGTATGCCCCGTCGACGTGGAACCACAGCCCATATTCGCGGCAGATGGAGGCCATCTCTCGCACGGGATCGACAGCGCCGGTACCGACCGTGCCTGCTGTGCCGACCACAAGAAAAGGACGGTCGCCGCGGTCCAAGTCCTGCCGAATCTGCTCCTTGAGTTCGGACGGTTTCGCCCGGAGTTCCTCGTCCACTGGAATCCAGCGGATGGCGCCCGTTCCCAACCCGGAGATATCGGCCGCTTTCTGGATCCACGTGTGAGTCTCTGCTGAAGCATATACCCGAAGGCGCCCGGAACCATCCCCGGCAATCCCCTGTTCCCGGACCTCGCTGCCTGCCTTGGCCCGTCGTGCCGCCAGGAAGCAGACCAGGTTCGCCACATTCCCGCCGCTTACAAGCAACCCTCCGCAATCGGCCCGGTAGCCGAGAAGATCGGAGATCCAACCGACGGTTTCCCTTTCGATCTCGCTGGCGAGGGGCGATAGCTTCCACGCCCCGACATTCGAGTTGACCGCCGCAGCCAACAAATCTCCGAGAATTCCGATGGGTGCGGCGGAGGCGGTGATGTAACCCCAGAACCGCGGGTGCCCGTTGTGAAGGGAATGTTCAAACAGTCGTTCCGCAACCTCCGGCAACCAGGTGCGCGGATCCATTCCCTTCTGCGGCACCGCTCCCGTCAAGGACAGGAGCGAACGGACCTGCTCCGGCGTCGATGCCCTGGTAACAGGGCGGGCTGCAATCGAACCCAGAAATGCGGCAATCTGCTCCACCAGGGCGTGGCCCAGCGCGCGAAAGTGCGCGGGATCCATGTCCAGCGGCGCGTGCCGGGCGTTCAGCAAAGGGGTTGGATCTGCTTGAGAGGCTCTCTCGCGCAATCCCTCGAACAGATCCGTCTCTCGCTTTCGACCCCCGTTGACCAGGCTGAAAACGCGGTAGAATTCCTGAGTTCCCCACAGCTGCCGGTGATGTTCGGGAGCGAGACGATCGAGGCCTCCATAAAGCGCCAGCTGCGTCTTGTGGCAGCATACGGCCTTCCAGACAACCGGCCAGTACGGTTCCGTGTCGATGACGGTGGTGATGGCCCAATCCGGCCAAGGTGCCGCACGGCGCTCCACGCCGTCGACACTGACCGTCAGTTTGCGGAATGCCGACTGGTAGGCCTCCCATTTACCGTGCGACCACGCCATGTAGTACAGCTTCGACACATGGTGGGGGACCGATGAGCGAGCCAGTGCCAGATCGGGATCCGCAGCTGCCGCCACCGCCGCGGTCGCCAGCTGGCAGATGGCAATATGGTCCGGGTGTCCGTAAGCGCCATCCGGACCGAAGGTCACAACCAGGTGAGGCTTGAAGCACCGAATGTGCTCGACGATGCGCAGAACAGATTCTCCGGGTTCTGCCTGATCCAGGTCTCCGTCGATGTGGTCGAGCAGGTGCAGTTCTCCCACGCCGAGGATTTTTGCGGCTTCCCTGAGCTCGGTTTCGCGGATCTGCCCCACCACCTCCAGACCCGGATTCCGCCCTTCTCCCCAACGGCCCCTCTCTCCGCGAGTCGCCGTCACGACGCACAGATCGACACCTTCGGCAGCATATTTCGCAAGCGTGCCGCCCATGCCCAGGGATTCGTCATCCGGGTGGGCCAGAACACACATCATTCTCAATCCGTGCATCACCATTCCTCCACGCTGCCGCGACTTCGGTGTGTGCGCCTTGACTGCAGCCGGACTTTATACCTGAGCCGCGTCGTTGGATTCGGCTTTTTGGGCGCACCCCTGCCTTATTGCAGTCTATGGCAGCTTGCCGTCTTTGAAGGTCATGACGGATATGAGCTTCTGAGTCGCCTTCCGAACCTGCCGTTGAGAATCGACGAGGGAGAAGTCGCCCTGAACCAGCTCCAGAACGGAAATATCGGCGCGACGCCCGGGGTTCAGCGAGCCAAGTTCGTCCGCCTTGTTGATCGCGCGCGCGGCAGCAACCGTGGTCAACTCAACGATCTTTTCGACGCTGAGTCCGAGAAGCAGGAACTTGGACATGGTCGTGGTCAGGTCGAAAACAGGGCCGTGAGCGCTGTAGAAATGGAGATCGGTGCTGATGGTGGCAGGTGGCAGGCCTTCCTTCAGCGCAGTTTCCATGGAGGCGAAGCCAAAACCGCCGGTCCCGTGACCGATGTCGAAGAGCACTCCGCGGTTCGCCGCCTTGCGGATGCCGTCGGAAACGTGGCCGTCGGCCGCGATGACCCCTCCCGTGCCAGACGCGCGGAAAGAATGCGTGACGATGTCGCCTGCCCGCAGCTCTTCCACGAGTTTTTCGACCGGAGTATAGGGTCCCCCGACATGCATCATTACTGGCTTGCCGATCTGATCGGCAACGCGGCGGGCCGTCCGCACTGCCTCCACGTCGTTGGGGCCCGTCAGGTCCTTCCCGCAGCGAACCTTGATCCCCACAATCACGTCCGCGTGAGCCTTTGCCACCCGCAGGGCGGAGTCGGCGTCAATCATGCGTGTATCGATAAGTTCTCCTGGTTCCCCGACCAATCCCACGCGAGAGATGTTCAGGAAAGCAAAAAGGCGCGTCCGCGACGACTCGATCACCTGCCGGCGGAAGCCCGCGAAGCTGTCCGAACCTGACGTTCCCGCATCAACGGCCGTTGTAACGCCCCGGGCGATACAGTGCGGATCGAGGTTGAGCCCCCAGTGGGAAATCCCCTCGAAACCGTGCACGTGAATGTCGACCAATCCGGGTGTCACGATCTGCCCGGTCACCCGGACTGTCCGCAGCGCTTCCCTGGGCTCGATCTGTGGCGCGATGGCCGCAATCCGTCCGCCGGCAACAGCAACGTCAGCAAACATATTCATGGATTGAGAAGGGTCGATAACACGACCGCCCTTCAGTAGCAATTCGTACTTGCGCTCCTGTGCTTGAGCCGCCTGAGCAAAGGCCGTGCGTGGGGCATCGGCCAGCAAGGGGAGCGAAGCGAGACCGACCTGCAAGAATTCACGTCGTTTCATTATCACAGCCTCCAGGAAGAGTATAGGCAGACAGCCTCGGCGGCGTCCAACCCGGATTGCACGGGAACAAGCTCACCCGGCGGCAGGCAGACGAACTCCGCGTAGGCGCCGCTGATCGGCATCGCAGCAACTATCTGGCCTGGCTCGATCCCGGAGACACCGGCGCCGATAATATCGACCACGCCGACCAGATCCCAACCCGGCGTGAAGGGCACCCGGGGCCCGGGGCACTCCTCTTCAACCACCCGAAGTGCATCGGGTCCGCCATAGTGAGTGACCATAATGCGCGTGTGTCGCACGGGCCTTTCCTCCCTCGCCGGGCTCGAGCTTGATGGTCTAAAACGCTTTGATAGTTTCATTTCAGTATATCTATTGATGCTCGAGTGTCAAAAACTCCGGCCAGAGATACTTTGCCGAGGGTGCTGAATACCGGGAGGCCTCGGAAGCTTTTCTGGGGATTTCAATCGCGGTTTCGCCCGACGGAGGGGCGATTCTCTATTCACAATAAGACGAGGTTGGCAGCGATCTGATGCCGGTGGAGAACTGATGGGTAATCTGCGGCAGCACGGGCGCGGCGTTGGTCGCATCAGCACAAGACGGTGAGGGGCTGGCGCTCGAGGACATACGCCAGTGCGTTTCGGCGGCCGTCGCGTCGACGGGCAGGGGGCACACAACACTCAAGCGGCTTGATCCGTGCCGTGAGAGCGGACGCCAAGAGGAACCGGCCGGCGCCTTCAGCGCGCCGCAAGAGGGATGGCTCGGCGTTGACGTCGGGTCGGTGAGCACCAACTTCGTGCTCCTCGGCTGCGACGACGCGGTCGTTTCATCGGTGTACCTCCCTACCCGCGGCCGTCCGGTCGACGTGTTGCGCGAGGGGCTCGATATCTTGCGCGAACGCTTTCGCGGCGGACTCGAGGTCCTCGGTTGCGGTGCAACGGGGAGCGGGCGGTATCTCGCCGCCCGGCTGCTGGGCGCCGACGTGGTGAAAAACGAGATCACCTGCCAGATGCTCGGGGCGCGGCGCTTCATCCCCGGTGTCGAGTCGATCTTCGAGATCGGAGGGCAGGATTCAAAATTCATCGCAGTCCAAGACTCCGGGATCGCCGACTTCGTCATGAACAAGATCTGCGCTGCGGGAACCGGTTCTTTCCTCGAGGAGCAGGCTCGCGAGCTGGGCATCGATATCTACAGCGATTTCGCGCCCCTCGCGTTCGGATCGGAGGCCCCGCTCGACCTCGGATCGAGGTGCACGGTTTTCATGGAAACCGAGGTCATCAACGCCGTCCGCCACGGCGCTCCGGCCGGCGCGATCTGCGCGGGGCTTTCGTATGCGATCGTGAAAAACTATCTCAACAAGGTGGTGGGGAACCGGCCACTCGACAGCACGATCGTCCTGCAGGGCGGCGTTGCCAGCAACGATGCGGTCGTCGCGGCATTCGAGAATATCATCGGCGCACCGGTATGTGTGCACCCCTGCGCGCGGCCGGGATCCCAGGGTACTGCAAATGGCCCAGCCGCCCACGTCCCCGCGTCCCCGGCCGAGGTGCGTATCCCGTACTTTGCCGACCACGCTTATGCCTTCAGCGGCCTGTGGAAGTACAAGGGCCACAACGCCGACGTGCTCCCCCTCCCTGACGACCGGATCCGCATTCTAGGCGAGAAGCATTCTCTGGGGAAGGAGTGCCACGCCTACTCGATGCTCGTCGGGGACCTCGTCGATGTCGCAGCCCGCGAACCCGGCAGGGAGATCGTCTTCTTTTTCCCGGGCACCGCGATTCCGTGCCTGCTTCACCAATACGGTGCCGGCATGCAGGTGCTTCTGCGCGAGCTCGGGATCCATTTCCTCAAGGTCAGCTCCCCGACCGGGGAGGAGCTGATAAACGCCTTCGGCAGCGACGGGATCGAGCGCTTCTACATGGGCCTGCTGGCCATCGAGCTGTGCGTGAAGGCTGTCTGCGAGATACGGCCGTACGAAAAGGTCCGCGGGACAGCAGACATGGTCCACCGCGGAAACCTGCTCCGCATCGAAACGGCCATTGCGGCCGGCGACATCGTGCAGGCGCTGGACGAGTCTCTGCACGCGCTTTCGCTCATACCCGCCGAACGGAATGGTGGTCGGCCGGTGGTCGGGATTGCGGGCGACCTCTACACCAAGGTGAACTCAGCGGCCAACAACGACCTCTATCGCTGGCTCGAGGACCGCGGATTGGAGGTGTGGCCCTCGATGTTCCAGATCGACCTGCTGGACTTCGGCATCTCGCGGCGGCTCTTCGAGAGCGTATCCAGAGGCAGAATGCAGGACTTCCTGGTCAGCGGTTCGGTAGCCATAAAGCGCCTCGTCGACGTCTGGAAGATACATCGCGTCGCCGCGCCCCGGGTTTCACGCCTCGAGGAGCCCGGCTATCTCGAGATGAAGAAGCTCGCCGCCCCCTACATGCCTAACGAGGCACACCAGCTCCTGTTTTTGAACACGGTGAAGATCGTTGACTTCGCGCGGCGGGGCGCCGACGGGATCATCAATGCCGTCTGCTTCAATTGCATGGTCGGCAACGCATCGGCGGCCATCATCGAGAAAATCCGGAACGACTATCACGACATCCCCATCCTCACCGCGGTCTACTCGGGCGGCGAAGATCCATCGCGCGCGATGGTCCTCGAGGCGTTCGTCAGCCAGGTGAAGAGGCATTACGCCAGGACACAGCTGCCGCAGCAGAGGAGGAGTCCGGCCCTGTGGATTCCCTGAGGCTGGACCGAAACTCACTTAGGTTCGTACGGCGGCCTCTTGCGTTTCTCCTCGTCCCACTCAAGTGGGTCCGGGCTTCAGCCCGGACGCCTTTTGCAGTAGCTGTAAAGTGCATCTGTCCCGATATGCAACGGCTTTAACAGCGTCAGGGCTGAAGCCCGGACCCACTTGGGATCATGTTCCACATCCAAAAAGGAATACCGGAGCAGACGTCGACACAACACGGTGCTGCGTGGCCCGGTCCAGGGCCGGGTCCATGCTTCAAAACGATGCGAGCTACTTCATCAGTCCGTTCGCCACGAGCCATGCCTTGGCATACCGATAGCTTTCGTGCAGTTCCTCGTCCTCGTCCCGGTTATCGGTGTCGAGCTCGACGGTGAAAGCCATCCGTTCTTTGGTGGCGGCCTGTGCGAGGACCGGCAGCAGGGCGGGAAAATCGACGAGGCCCCGCCCCAGCGCCACACCGTTGTAGACCCCCTTCTCGAGCACGTAGTCGCGCACGTGCGCGTGAAACGTCCGCGGCAGGCACTTGCGCGTCGCGAACAACGGGTCCTCGTTCAGGATGAGCCAGTTGCCCGTGTCATTCAGGATACCCACGTTGTCGAGACCGGCCCCTTCCGAAATCCGGAGGAGGTCATCCGAGGAGAAGTAATCGTAATTCTCCTGGCAGATCCGGAGCCCGAGGGCTTTCGCCGACCGGCCGAGCTCTCGAACGGACTCGGTCGCCAGCCGGACGGTGGCCGCCCGCGTCACGCGACCGTTGATACGGGGGAGAAGGTGCACGTCCGCACACCCAGACGGGCGGCTAATTCCAGGTCGCGGCGACCCGCCTCGAGCGCCGCGAGACGAACCTCCTCGTCGTAGGTCGCCGCAACGCCGCCCACTTCGACGACCGGCCACAGGTCGCTCTCCTTGAGCCGTGCCTTCAGCTCGTCGATGTAGCTCTTCTCGGTCGAGGGGAAGGCCGCAAAATCGAGATCTATCGCCATCGGGGAAAAACCGAATTCCTTCGCGATCGCGACCGTCTTCCGGATTACGTGGTC
>CAWJKZ010000015.1:0-315910 GCA_963843575.1 uncultured Acidobacteriota bacterium
GCGCCGGAATACCTCGCGCGCCGTCGGAATCCAGCTCCACAATAAATTGCCGGCCAATTCGTTAAGGCGGTTGAGACGGTCGGGAAGGGCCAAATTCATTACTCTCTTATCATCAGTTGTCATAGTTCTTGCCAAAGGAAATGTCAGCCTGACGTACCGGGTAAGGGGCTACGCGTAGGTTTAGAGCCTCGCCCCACTCTGATCGACACCAGGGCAAAATGACTCTATCGGCATAATAATACGAATCCGTTTCAGGTACGGGTAACCGTCAGAAATAGACCCAACATTTTTGTATCCTCTCACTCGTCTATGGAGATCCTTCAGGAACTCCACGCATTGGCTTCCGCGAGTATCGGCGTCGGCTTTACCATTGGTTCCGGTCAAAGGCAGGGCGCCATCTTCGAGGAATTCAGCACCAGAAGCCTTCCAACTTGGCTGCGGCTGGCTGGAGGTGGTTACGCTGAGATTCTCGCGGGCACAGCTTGGGACACAGCTGGGGTATTTTGAGGGTATTTCGGTCGGTTCTTCGGAGGAGGTTAAACGACCGCAAATCCTTGACGGACGCGGGCTTTGAAGCTGGTGCCGGGGGGCGGAATTGAACCGTCGACACACGGATTTTCAGTCCGTTGCTCTACCGACTGAGCTACCCCGGCATGCCTTGAGGTGCGCACGTTTATAACATTTAGCCGCACGCAGTGTCTAGGCCGATTTGGCCGTGGCTGGCGAGGCTGGGCCGGTCTCAGGCGGGCGGGGTCGAGCCGCCCCCGCCCACGCGGAAAAACAGCCGGAGCATGTAGGCGACGAGCGCCAGCGCCACGACGAACGACACCAGGAAGACCACAAACGCCGACCACTGGGGCGCGACCCTCACCGATGACGGGTCGAACGTCCCGGCCAGCCGCAGCAGACGCACCTCGTGGCGGGTGACCACCATCAAAAGCAGCGACACGAACAGCGTCAATCCCGAGGCGGCGAACGCGCGCCGGTAGAACAGGTGGAGCGAGCCAACCGACAGGACGATCGCGACCGTGAGTGCCCAGATCGCGGGCGAACGCATCAGGGGCACCATGATGTCCTGCAGCGACCCGAGGTACGCCACGCCGGCGAGCGCCGCCGCGGCCATGCCCCACGTGAAGGCCCGCTTTCCGGCCGGGAAGGCTTCCGCATCGTCCCTGCCGATCACACCCAGGAAAAATCCCCCGACCGTCACCGCCCCCGTCAGCATGTGCAGCCACCGCATGGCGTATTCGCCGACGCGCGGGTTCCACACCAGGCCCGTCTGGTTGGCCCCATAAAGCTCCCGCATCAGGCCCGGACGCTCGGCCAGCGAGAAGACGGAACTGTAAACGAGCGAAACGTAGACGAGGGCAGCCAGCGCCGGCCACAAGTACCGTCCCTGGGCCGATACTCCGGCCTTCGACGCAAACGAGGCCCCGTACAGCAGGGAATAGGCCAGGATCGCCGCCGGGATCACCATTATCCAGAACCAGCCGCTCACGATCGCCGCCGAGTACATCTGGGCCGGATAGACCAGCTGCAGGAACAGAAGCGGCGCCACCCCGAGCGTCACCGTCAGGGCCATGACGCTCGGGAAGAGCGCCACCATGCGGCGCACGGCCGGGTTTTCCCACCGGCTGGAGAACCGTCCCGCGAACACCGCGACGATCCCTCCCGCCAGGAAATTCATCGCGGCGAAGTGCAACGTGAGAGTGAGGATGTGGAGGCTCGTGATCAACCAAAGCGGCGCCGGAAGTACGTTGGAGTCGGGGAGGTTCATTTTGCCCCCAGGGTTTTAAAGTAGGCTATCAGAGCATCGCGTTCGGAAACGTCGCCGGTGAAAGGAGGCATCCCCTCTCCCAGATCGGCCGCGCTCTCGAGCATGCCCCGGTAGTCGTCGTCGGCCAGGCCGGTAACGGAGCCGTGCACATCTTTGACGGTTCCCGTGGTGTGACACTTTCCGCAGCGCACGGCGAACACTTTTCTCCCCAGGTCGACACCCTGCAGGCCGTAGACGGCGGCCATCGGGCGCCTGTCTGTGTGGCGCTCCAGGTACGCGGCGAGCGCGTCCGCATCCTCGGGCGTGCCGGCGAACGGGGGCATGTTCCCCTTGAGCATGTGAACGGTCTTGACCACGGCGGCGATGAAGCGGGCGTCGGTGCCGTCGAAGGCGGGCTTCAGCGGGTTGTATCCTCCGAGCGTGTGGCAGCTGCGGCACATGTGCCTGAACAGGTCGGCCCCCGCGTCCCCCGACCGGTAAGCCAGGGCCGCAAGCGCACCGGTTTTGCCGTACTCGCTGGCCCGGGCCAGTTCGACGCCGTTTCCGTACATGTAGCCCGTGATGACGTACGGCTTCCGGATGGCTTCGCGAAACCACTCGACCGCGCCGAACCAACCGAGGCCGGCGGCGAGGGCGGCGGCGGCGATCAGCACATGCTGCCGCCGCGGCAGCAGCAGCCCGAACAGCACGAGGAGAATCGCGATAGCCCCCGCGCACCAGAAGGAAAAACGCAGGGCGAGCATTGGGATCGGCATGGATTTCATGGCCGCCGCGGTGACCGTCGCCGGGATCGCCGTCCAGTACCAGTGGAGCGCCGGGATCGCCGCGGCCAGCCCGACCAGACCCCAGGACGCCGTCTGCCGCACCATCCGGCGCTTGAATTCCGGAGGGCGCTCCCGAGCCGCGATCAGCAGGCCGTAGAGGCCGGCCAGCATGACGGCCACGGCGGTGCGCAGCACGAGCGACGGCCAGAACGTGGGGTTGAAAAAGCCGTCCCATATGTTGCCCGTCTCGAGCCAGCGGCCGGGCGTGAGCATGAACGTCAGGATGCCGTTGATGACGAAGAGCGAGAGCCAGGCGGCGACAAAGTAAATCCAGCCGAGGACCATGTGAGGCCCGGCCTCCATCCGCTTCCAGCCGTAGAAATACAGGATTGCCGCCAGGATCTCGACCAGGAAAAACGTCCACTCGGTCGCCCAGGCCCAGACGAAATTGTGGATCAGCACCGCCGTCGCCGCCGGGTTCAGGAGCCCGATGACGAACCAGATCCCCACCCCGCTGAGCGCGCCCCCGACGAGGGTGACGAGCACGAAGAACTTGCTGAGCCTCTGGAGGAATTCCAGCCGTTGCGCATCCCGGGCCTTGTGTGCGGCCCGCTCGCTGACGACGAGGTAGAGCCCGCCGCCGATGGCAAAGTGCGAGATGAAGACATGAATGACGGCCACCCCGGCCATCAGGATGCCGTAGCCGGCAGCCACGTCCCAGAACGGATATCTCACCTGCTCCCCTCCGCGGTTTGCGAACCCATTATGGCAGAGAATCCGGAAGTTCCTGAAGCCCTACATCGCATTTTCAATCGCCCGGCCTGATGGTATCGTTACACCAAACATTCGGGTGAGGATAGCGATGAAGAAAACTCAACTCCTTTCGGTAGGATCTGCGTTTTGCTCTCTGGCTGCGTTCGCGTTGCTCGTTTACGGCGCCCAGGGGGGCGCTTCGAAGGAACTGGTTGCGCGCGGGGAATACCTCGTCAACGCCGGCGGATGCGACGACTGCCACAGCCCCAAGCTGTTCACCGAGAAAGGGCCGGTGCCGGATCTCAGCCGCCGGTTTGCCGGGGCCGCTGCCGGGACCAAGGTTCCTCCACTGCCGGCGGGACTGATCTCCCCCAACGGTTGGGGTGCGGCAGGGTCGAACGACATGACTGTCTGGGCCGGTCCCTGGGGGGTCAGCTTCGCCTCGAACCTCACTCCGGACAAGGCCACGGGCCTCGGCAGCTGGACCGAGGCGTCGTTCCTGAAGGCGATGCGCACCGGGAAACACAAGGGCACGCTGCGCGACATCCTGCCCCCCATGCCGTGGCAGAGCGTGGGCAAGATGAACGACGCGGACCTGAAGGCGGTCTTTGCGTACCTGCAGAGCACGAAACCGATCGCAAACAAAGTGCCCGACCCGCTGCCCCCGAAGCGGTAAGGCGCTATGGAGTGCGGCGGCTCGACGCCGCTTTACGTTCAGGATCCGGCCGGCGCCGAGGCGCCGGCACCAAAGCGGCGTCAAGCCGCCGCACTCCAAAATTCGGGAAGGGCGGCGCTTGGGCGCCGCCTCTGTTTCGAGATGCAGATCTCGGGGTAGCGCCGAGGCGCCGCACTCCAGATCTCAGCCGGAGGCCAGCCTCGGGTAGGCCGCGACGAGCGTCGGCGGGGCGGCCGGGGGGGTCGGGTCGAGTTCCCGAAGGATCTCGATCGCGTTCACCAGCGCCTGCCCGCGGAAGTGGTTGTTGGTGATGGCGTACGTCTCCTCGGCCCCCTGCCTGATTTTCCGGATCAGCGTGCTGATCTGGCCGATCTCGTCCCTGGTGTAGAGATAGTCGTATCGGGCATCCCGGCCGGCCCCCTCCTGGAACCAGGTTTTGTAGTTGCGTCCGTGCAGCCGGATGTATCCGACCCGGGAGGTCACCCGGGCCGCCGGGCGGAGCGACCGGCCGATCACGGGTTGATCCACGTTGCAGAAGCCTGCCCCGTGTGCGGAGAGGAACCGGTCCGCCTCGGGATCCTCCCAACTGCCGTGCCGCACCTCGACGACCAGCGGGAATCCGGCCAGCAGGCGGAGGACGGCGGCGAGGTAGTCGAGGTTTTCCGGAGTGCGCTTGAAGCTCCAGGGGAACTGCACCAGCAGCGCGCCGAGCAGGCCCGCGTCCGCGAGCGGGGTCATCGACCGGCGCACCTGGTCGCAGCCGTCGCGCAGCAAAGCGGCGCCGGGTTCGGGGCGCTCGTGGGTCAGCTGTCGCCAGGCCTTGGCCGTGAACCGGAAGCGCGGGTTGTTGCGCACGCGCCGGGCCCAGGCCGCCGCGTCCTCGGGGCGCGGGGGCGCGTAGAACGACGAGTTTATCTCGACGGTGTCATAGTAATCGGTGAGGTAGGCGAGCGGGTCGAACGATTTCCCGGCGCCCGCCGGGTAGACGATCCCATCCCAGTCTCTGTAATTCCAGCCCGCGGGCCCCACCCGCAGCGACGTGTCGCGCGAGGGGGGGTGAAACAGCGAGCCCTGGGTGGACATCGGTAGCGCTATCCGAGTACGACGCCGATGGGAGCGCCGGCCGAGAGGTTGAGAAGCGAGGCGGCGGAGCCGTTGCGCACCGCGATTTCGACAAATCCCGCCGAACCCGGCACGAGGAACACCTCCCCCGCCGCGCCGTCGCCGAAGGTCTTGTGGAATGCGGTGATCTCCCGGTGGCCGGCGAGCACCCTGCAGGGGCGCGCGACGCCGGCGAAGGCCGGGATGTCCTCGGGCCTGAGGTTGGTCACCAGGTTGCCGAACTGGTCGACGGCGAGCACCGCGCCCTGGATCAGCGAGTCGCGTACCCGCTTCAGCGCGGGGATCTTGAGCCGGACGGGGTTCTCGCAGACCGGGCCGAGCTGGTGCAGCGGGATGTCGCGGCTGATCCACGCGGCGATGGGGGCGAACACGTCGCGCCCGTGAAAGGTGGACGAGAGCGGTTTGCAGAAGTAGTGGTCTGCCGTGATCTCGTATGCCGTGGCGTCCTCCTCGCGTTCCAGGACGTACGAGAGCAGCCCGTTGTCGGGGGCCACGAAGTAGTGGCCTCCCGCGGAAACCGCGAGCGCCCTGCGATCCGTCCCCACCCCCGGGTCCACCACCGCCAGGTGGATCGTCCTCTCCGGGTACCAGCGATAGGCCTGTCCGAGGGTGAACGCTCCGGAGTGGATGTCCTGGGGAGTCACCAGGTGCGTCAGGTCGACGAGGTTGACCGACGGGTTGATGCCCAGGATGACGCCCTTCATCGCCCCCACATAATGGTCGCGCAGGCCGAAGTCGGTGAGCAGCGTCAGTATCCGTCTGTCCATGGCAGGTCCCTCGCTAGGCAGCGACATTTTATCATTCGGAGTTCTCGGAATAACCGGGCGACTTTCGGCCCGCCCCCGCTCGGTCTTTCGGGCAATGGCCCGTCGAGGGGGCCCCGCCTTGACTTGGCGGCCGGGCTCCGGTATTTATTCAGCACCTTGAAACCTCGCATATACCTCGACAACAGCGCCACGACCCGGCCCGACCCCCTCGTCGTCGAAGCGATGCTCCCCGCGCTCACGGGGACGTTCGGGAACGCCAGCTCGATCCACACGTTCGGCCAGGAGGCGCGGGCGGCGGTCGAAGAGGCGCGCCGCGCCGTCGCTGATCTTATCGGCGCGGAGCCCCGGGAGATTGTGTTTACCTCGGGGGGGACCGAGGCCGACAACGCCGCGCTCTGGGGGGCGTTCCGCAGCGCCCGCTCGCGCGGCAACCACATCGTCACGAGCCGGATCGAGCACCCGGCGATACTGGCCACCTGCAAGGCTCTCGAGGCTGCCGGGGCTGAGGTGACGTACGTGCCGGTGGACTCGTCCGGGCGCGTCGATCCGGCCGCGGTCGAGGCGGCGCTCACGGACCGGACGGTCCTGATTTCCGTGATGCACGCGAACAACGAGACCGGGGTGCTGCAGCCGGTCGGCGAGCTGGCCGCCATCGCGCGGTCCCGCGGCATCCTCCTGCACACGGACGCCGTGCAGTCGACGGGGAAAGTCTCGTTCGCGGTGAAAGACCTGGGCGTTGACCTGCTGTCGCTTTCGGGGCACAAGATTCACGGGCCCAAGGGTGTCGGTGCCCTTTTCGTCCGGCGCGGCGTCCAGATCGAACCGTTCATGACGGGCGGGTCGCACGAACGAAAGCGGCGCGCGGGGACGGAGAACGTTCCCGGGATTGTCGGGCTGGGCGCCGCGGCGCGCCTCGCCGCCGAGAGGCTCCCGGACATGGCGGGACGCGTGACCGCCCTGCGCGATGCGCTGGAGGGGCGGATTCTCGAGCGGATTCCGGGGACGGCCGTCAACGGGCGGGCGCCCCGCCTGCCCAACATCAGCAACATTTCCTTCGGGAAACTGGAGGGGGAGGCGGCCGTGATCGCGCTGGACCTCGAAGGGGTGGCCGTATCGACCGGGTCCGCGTGCTCGTCCGGGTCGCTGGAACCCTCCCATGTCCTGATCGCCATGGGGCTGCGCCCGGAGGTGGTGCAGGGCTCGCTGCGGTTCAGCCTCTGCTGGCACAACACCCAGCAGGAGATCGACGCCGCCGTGGAGGCGCTGGTGAATGTTACGTCCCGGCTGCGTGGACTGCGGGGGCGCGCGCTGGTTCATCTCGACTGACGGGTTCATCCAATGATATCGCGGGAGCCGCAGACATCGGTGCTGCACGAACGCATCGAGGACGGCATCGTCGTCATGTACGTCGAAAGGGCCTTGAAGGGCCCCGGTGAGGTCACGCTCAGGGAACGGCTCGACGAGCTCGCGCGCAAGGGCTCGCTCGACGTTGTGGTGAACCTGCAGCATCTTCCTTACGTGGACTCGACCGAGTTGGGACGGCTGATCCGGGCGCACATCTCGGTGCGGCAGGCGGGCGGACACGTGCGCCTGTGCAACCTCTCCGAAAGGGTCGTAACGCTGCTCAAGCTGAGCCGCCTGGACACGGTGCTCGAAATCTACGGCACCGAGGAAGAGGCGCTGGCCCAGATCCGGCGGAACCGCGAGGCGCGCAACTGCGGCCAGGCCTGAGCGGACGCGAGTTCCCGCTCGGTAAGATCAGGGGAATACTCGACAATTACCAGGAGGACCCGGAACTCCTCGTCTTCCTGGAGCGCCAGCGAGACGTCATCCGGGAGAGACAGCTCCGGCTGGACAGGGCCGCCCGGTCGATTGACCAGATCATCGAGACAGAGAGGGAGGCGAGCGCCATGACCGATAGGAATCCGTTCACAGTAGGGGAGAAGTAACTGCCGGAAATGCTGGTGGCCGGCGTGCGGTGGAAGGGGAAGTACGAAGACACGGGCAAGGCGATGCAGCAGGTGGGGAAACACGCGGGCCGGCACATCCGGGGTAAGGCGATGAATCTCTATTACGATGGGGAGCACACGAGGACGCGGACATCGAATCCTGTTTCCCGGTGAGCGAGATGAAGCCGGCAGGGCAGGTCTCGGTGCGCCGCCTCGCGGGCGGCCGGTGCGTCTACCTTGTGCACAAGGGCCCGTACGATCAGCTGGGCCGCTGGCACGCCAAGGTGATGGAGTACGTGCAGGGAAAGGGGTACGAGGTGGAGTTGCCGACGCGGGAGGTGTATTTGAAGGGGCCCGGGATGGTGTTCCGGGGCAACCCGCGCAACTATCTGACCGAAATCCAGGTCCTGGTGCACGGGAAGTCGGGAGAGACGGCGGGGGCGAGCTGGCCTGCTTGACCCTCCGTGCCCCAAAATGGTACAAGCTACATCTCACCAGGGAGCCAGCGTAGCTCAGTTGGTAGAGCAACTGATTCGTAATCAGTAGGTCGTCGGTTCAAGTCCGACCGCTGGCTCCATGAAAACAAAAGACTTACAGCTTTTCATCTTTCCAATTTCTCGCCGAAAACAGCCCGCATTTGCCGAACATTTGCCGATGCCGTATCCAGGACTGCCAGCCGAAATCCGCCGCGTCCCCGACGTTCAGCTTAATCACTTGTTAAAGCAAATTAGATTTGGAATTGACAATCCCGGGTGCTATCCGTATTACTTCCTCGAAGCCGACTTTTGGGGACCGGAGGCTACCCCGGTCTGATGTGATGGAGGTCGACCACGACAGAACTGGTAACAAGAGCGTAAAATACAGGACGGAACTGGAGCTGTCGTATGGCCATTTCTTTCACCATTTTGCTTACCTTTTCCATATCGTTCGCCTTCATGCCCGTCCAGGAGACGGGGACCTCGCCGAAATCGGTGGCCTCACACAACCCTTCGGCACTGGAGATCACGCAAATCGACCTGTTTACTCTAAAAGGTTGAGGCTGGCGGCGGCAGTATTCACGATTCGGCAGTCTGGCGGTACTTGGAAAAAAATAGCCGCGACACTGGAACAGCAGGAGTCCATCATTATTTTGGAGGTGAACTATGCGATTTCTTGTCAAAGTGAACATCCCTGTCGAGGCCGGGAACGAGGCAGCGAGGGCGGGAAAGCTCGGCACAACCATTCAGTCTATACTTGGGGATCTGAAGCCCGAGGCCGTTTATTTCACGGACAACAATGGTCAGCGGACGGCTTTTCTTTTCCTCGAAATGCGGGACGCCTCACAGATCCCCGCGATTGCCGAGCCTTGGTTCCTTGCGTTCAACGCCAGTATTGAGATTCATCCAGTGATGGTGCCCGATGATCTAGCCAAGGCTGGCAGTGCCATTGAAGCGGCGGTCAAGAAGTACCACTGAACAGCCCGAACGCCAGCTGCTTCCCTCATCAATTGTTAGTCTGATCAGTGTAAGGCTTTAGACGGCAGCAGGTTACAGCCAAATTTGGCTTGAGCAATTCCACGTAGCTCAAAATCGGGGGCAAGTACTTTGGCAAAAAGGGGTTGAGGACCAGTCGTCGGTCGCGTACTGGATCACGCAGTCGTCCAGGGAGTTAGCGCCGGCCAGGGGATCGTCCCAGTCCGCCTTGAAGGTGCCGCCCGCTCCTGCGACCCGGAAATTCCCGACCGCTCCGGGCAGGACCGCGTCGATGGGGAGCGCGGTCGAGACGAAGGCCTTCGGGCCGGCGGTGATGCGCGTCCCGACGCCGAACAGGTTGCGGGAGCAGGCCGTGGCATGGAAGGTCCCGACCGGATACGGCACGGGCGGCGTGCGCCAGGTCGCCTGGTTGACGTCCCCGAGCTTCTCGACCGGGAACCACTCGTACCAGCCGTTGGCGGTTTCCCCGGCGGTCCCGAGATCCCACCAGCGCTTGAGGACATAGCCGGTGTAAGAGCCCGACTTCGTGAACGGCCTGTCGACGTCGTAGTAGTTCAGCCCCTGCGCCTGGATGATATTGCCCTCGAGGTCGCTGTCGGGGTTGGCGTCGTTGGTGAAGATCACCAGAGGCCGGCCGACCACGGACGCGCTCGCCGCCCTGACGCACCCGACGCGCCTGCCGCCCGCGATGACGGTGACCGCGATCGGGCCCTCGACGACGGAGGTCGGGAACGCGGCCCGCTCCGCGGAGTACGGCTCCTGCCCGGGCAGCGCCGCCGAGAGCCTGACCTCGACGCCGTAGACGGACCGGTAGTTGGTCGTGTCGCGGCTGAACTGGAACACCATCATGCCGGGAGGGACCTTCGCGTCGTCGTCGTTCGTGAGGATCTGGAGGCCCGACGCGCCGGCGGGGTTGCCGGTGTCCTTCGTGAGGACGAGCTCCGCGGCCGGGGCGTAGCCGTAGGGGTAGCGGTCGGTCTCGGCGGAGTTCTCCGAGCACAGGACGACGGTGATCTTCGTGTCGCCCGCCTCCGGAGGCTCCGGCTGGAAGATCAGCTCCGAGTCCGCCGGGGCCGAGGTAGTCCCGCCGTCGCGGACCGTTTCCGGCGATCCGTCGTAGAAGTAGAAGGCGCGGACGTGGTGGAATCGGGGATCCGGCGACAGGGATGCCGAGTCGAGGGCAGAGATGTCGGCGATGGAGATCTCGAACCAGTTCGTTCCGGGGGATGCGATCTCGGCGCCGAGGGCGAACATCCGGCCCACGCGCGGGCCGACGCGGATCTGGTAGTGCGTCATCGCCGCATCCGGCAGCCGGCACTGGATCGTGAACCTGTTCGTGTTCGTTCCCGCCGGGATGACCACCTCGAGCGGGTCCGATGCCAGGCCGTCGACGCCGCCCGCGCGCGCGCACGCTTCCACGTACAGCGTCTGGTCTCCGGGGATCGCTCCGCCTGCCCCCTGAACCGCCGGGGTGGCGACCTGGGCGCGCCTGGCGAGCGTGTCGGCGTAAGCGGTCGGAGGAGGCGTGAACTCCACCTTGACCTTGCGGTGATAGAGGTCGGGATTCCGGTCGTCCTGGACGAAGAGCTCCGTGAGGGTCGGGGTTCCCGTCGCGTTGCCCGCGCCGGCCACGGCTTTTCCTCCGGGCGCGCGCTGGTTCCAGGAGGCGGGCTCGACGGGAAGCGGATCCGCGCCCACGTCGGCGGGCTTGGGGCCGACCACCATGTCGTACATCTCGTCGACGGTCGTGCGCCCCTGGATCGCAATGGAGAAGTCCCGGTTCAGCCGCCAGCCCTGGATGCGGAATTCCCCGGCGCCTCCCGGCATGTTCGGGTGCGTCAGCGAGCAGACCATCCCGGCCTCGGAGTTCAGCGCCAGGACGGTCGTGCCGAAGGAGATCTGCCGCGCCTTGCGCCACTGTGTCCCGGAGATCCCGCCGAGCTCCTCGCGTTGGCCGGTTTGTATTCGCTTCGCAAGACCGGCCTCGCGGGATATACGCCTACGGGGGTGAGACGGCTCTTGCCGAAAGCGCTGATTTTACTGCAAGATGGAAACATTCTGGCTGACGATGCTCCGGGATACCTCGCCACTTCCCTCTAGGTGAAAGATTTCGCGAGTTCCATCGATTTCGAGTTGGTCTTGGTCGCCTATTGTTTGAAACGGATGGGGCAATAGGCAGGTCACTGAGAAGCATCCGTTGATCGGTAGGAGGAACAAGCATGCGCATAGCTAAAGAGGATGTGGACGTCAAGATGGAGATTCCGGGCGCCGTGATCCGTCAGAAAATGGATTTCGGCGACGCAACCGGTTTAGGCATGATCAGCTGTGAGTATTTCACCCTTGCAGCAGGCGTCGATACCACGCCGTTGTTCCAGGGACTACAAGGCAATTCGTGCCAGTGCCCGCACTGGGGCTTCGTCTTGCGCGGCCAACTGACGACGACTGACGAGCGCGGTGTGCAAGAGACGGTCAAGACGAATGATCTTTTTTACTGGCCGCCTGGCCACAACGTCAAGGTCGATGCAGATGCGGAAATCATCATGTTTAGCCCGCAGCGGGAGCACAGCCATGTCATCAATCACATGATCGAGAAGGTGAAAGGCTAATCTGGTTGCCCAGGGTTGTCGGGCGTGGCGCCCAACCCATCATTCCACCGGACCTGCGCGAAAAGCCGCGCAGTCCGGTGAATTCAGACGTTACGCACATCCGGCGGCCTCGCTGGAATCCCAAATGTCCTCCCGCACCCCGATAAAGATCATCCGCTCCCGCGACTGGGGAACACCATAGTACATCGCGTTCATCAGCCTGGCCGAGACCGTGTAGCCGGAGGCCTTCAGCTCGCGCAGAATCTCCGCAAAGATCAGCTTCATCTTGCCCTTCACAGGGCGGTGAGCCGTCCAGGACGTCCAGTTCCCCCGGTTTCAGTCCGGTGATCTTCAGGCATTCCTCGACCGAGAGCTCAGCGATGTCCCCGTGCCAGACCGGCACGTCCGGGAAGTTAAGCTTAAAGGTCTCCACGGCGTGGTCATCCCACTCCACCGCCAGGAGCTCGCGAAACCCGGCCATGCTGTAGCCGAGCGAGGATCCGCCGCAGCCGGCGAAGAGCGAGATCACAGTCGGCGCGTCGGACTCCCGCGGCTTCAGGTGCTCCCGCCAGCAGGCCTCGAGGTGAGCCGGGTAGTCTTCTATTTTGGGAAGGAGTGTCCGCATTTCGGGCGGGTCGTCAGCTCGACGTCGTCGGCCGCCGACTCGTCGTATTCCTTCTGCTCGATGTCCTTTCCGTACATGATGTCGGCCAGTTCACTTCCGTCGAAACCGGTCAGATCCAGGGGGAAATCAACTTCCTTGAGGTCGAGCAGCTCGAGGCGCAGCAGCTCCTCGTTCCACCCTGCACTGAGCGCCAGCCTGTTGTCGGCGATGACGTAGGCCCTCTTCTGGGCCTCGCTCAGGTGCGGCAGCCTGATGCACGGCACCTCCTGCAGGCCGAGCAGCTGCGCCGCCAAGACCCGCCCGTGGCCGGCGATGATCCCGTCGCAGCCGTCGACCAGCACCGGGTTGGTGAAGCCGAACTCCTTGATGCTGGCGGCGATCTGCGCAACCTGCTCGTCGGAGTGGGTGCGGGCGTTTCGGGCATATGGGATCAGGGCGGAAACCGGGCGGTACTCTATCGCCAGAGTGCAGTCAGAAGGCCGCACGGCGGCCGCCGTGGCTTTGTTTTTGCCCATCCCTAGACCAATGCCTCCCATCGGTTCGATTCGTCTGCGGCCTTCCCGTGGCCCGGGGCGGCCAGCCTTGCCCTGCTGGCGGGGGAAAGCCCGAACTCGGCGAGCAGCGACTGGCAGTGGCGCATGGCTTCAGAGCGCTGCGCGACGGCCGGGTTGGCCTTCCATATCTTCTGCGCCCTGGCGATGGTCCTGCCGGGATGCTCCGGGTCCGGAACGTCGATGATCTCGATCTTCGCGTAGGTCGACCCGTTCGCCCGGATGTTCTCCGTGGCTAGCTCGTATTCCTCCAGCCTGGCTGCCAGGAGCGCCAGAAGCTCGGTGTCCGTCGCCGATGCGAGGCGCATGGACTCCAGGCGGCCGACGAGGGTCCCGAATATCTCGGTCGCCCGCTTCGACAGTTCAGCCGGAGCCCGCGGCGGTTCGTCCTGGGCTGCCGGCGCATTCCGGTTGATGCGGCACGGCCGCGCAGTCCCGCGCATCTTCTTGTCGACCAGGCGGAGGTGCTTGCGGCCCTTCAGGATTTTCCCTCAATTTTTGATGCGCGAAGAATCACGCAACGGAACTCAGTCCCTGAAGATTCGACCCGCCCTACCGCTTCCGCCTGGTCTCGACATTCGCCGTGGCCTACCCCGATTGCTACTATCTTGAAGGGGCCGTTCGTAACGAGATCCATCCTGAGTCTGTGAGGTAGTCAGATGTACAAGACAACTCGGCGCACAGTCGATCTGAGCGACTTTCCTGACCTCGTGGTCATTTACCTCGGAATGCGGGTGAACACTATTACCGGACTCAAGACCCTTATGGGATTCGGGCCCAGGATTTCCGCTTCCGTGGCAGCCAAACCTGACGGACTGCTGCTGCACGAAAACATCGTCTACTCTCTTTTCCCGCTGCATACGGGAATGCGCCAGTACTGGCGCGATTTCGACTCCCTGGAACGCTGGGCACGGTCCGAACCTCATCGTGTCTGGTGGCAGCAATTCCTGCGTAATTCGGGCGGCACGGGTTTCTGGCACGAAACGTACTTCATGCGTGGCGGAATGGAAGCTGTCTACGACGACATGGTCCAGGCAACCGGCTTTCTGAAGTTTGCACCGGTTCATCCCGCGCGCGGAGCGATGTTCTCGGCACGAGCACGGGGGAAGCGAGCCGGCGAGGCGGAAACCGAATCCCCCGTGCTCGAAACCGAGCTCTACCCGAAAGATTGATCTATGTTCCCGCGACGGCCGGATCCTTCCCCAATTCAGTCAAGCGGTCCACTTCGGGCTGCAGGACGGCTGCAATCTCCTCGGGAGTGGCCGTGCCGGCGTTGACCTTGTCGATGAGAGTCTGGATCCTGGCGGCAATCGCGTTCGTCGCGTCGTCGATCTTTGCCGCGAAATCCTTCACCTGCTCAAGCACCTGTGACATGTCTTCGATCCTTTCGAGAATCCGATTTTGATTTGCGAGAATCCGGCGCTGACTGCGCAGGATTTTTTCAAGAACGGCGCACAGGACCCGCATCTATCCCCACCTACCCGTCGGCGACGCTGGTCAGCGTTTGCACAGAGGCTGTCCGTGACTGTCGCGCCGACTATGCGATATCGTGATCTGCAGGTACGATTTCTTTAGCGAGGGACTTCCCGTTTTCCAGCACGTATGCCGGGCGGCGCTTCTCCTGGCGGTAAACGTCCTTCCAGTCGGATGCGACACTCCGTGCCTTCCCGCGCATCTTGTCGGCCGGGCAGAGGTGCTTGTAGTCTTTCAGGATTTTCCCTCAATTATGGATGCGCGAAAAATCAGGCACGGGACCGGTCTACGTATTTGAGCCGTCAGCTTTTAGAGCCCCCCTACCCAGTACCAGGCTCAGAATTCTGGTAGGTTCGCCTCTGAAGATAGTTTCTGACTAGTAATGACGCCAGGCCAGTTTGGTAACCGCTCTCGTGCAGGAGTACATACTTGCAGCCCAATCTTTTTAACTGATTTCGAAGACTCTGGGATCCAGCATCGTAGTGCCAAGCACTCCCGGATGTTATGGTCGTAAGTCCTGATTTATCAGGTCCGGAAAATTTTTCCACACCGGCCCGCATGCAGGCTTTGGGATTGAGGATCGGAGCGCGGGCCGAAAAGCTATCCCCACCTGCCATCGGCGACGGCGGTCTTTCGATCGTGACAGCACTTGCACATCGGTGCCCAGTTCGCCTGATTCCAGAACAGCGCGGGATCTCCCTTGTGCGGCACGATGTGATCCACAACAGTTGCCGCAGTCACGCGTCCCATGCGATTGCATTCGGCACACAGAGGATTCAGCTCGAGGAACAGTTTCCTTGCAGTCCGCCATCTGGAACCATAGCCCCTGGAGTTGGCGGACCCTCGGCGGTTCTCCTGTTCCTTGCGTGCGCGCGCCTGGTGTCGCTCACACCTGCTTGAAGGCGGATCCACAAGAACCGGACAGCCTGGATAATTGCAGGGATGCTTAGGAGCGACAGGACTCACGCCACCTTTTTCTTCTCGCGCGGGGCAGGCGTCGCATCTCGCCGCTGCGAGTCTGTACCGTGTGCCTTGGCGATGGATTTCCCGTTTTCAAGCACGTATGCCGGGCGCCGCCTCTCTTCGCGGTAAACGTCCTTCCAGTCGGTGGTCACGATATTTTCCGCCGCTTTGCCTTGACTGCCCGCAGCGCCTCGTCCACTGCTACCCGCCGGCATTCGCCCGAAAGGCGTGAGTGATCAAGGTCGGATTCAAAGTTGTGCGTGCGCTCGATTGCGGGATTTACGAGGCCGGAACAGTCACGCCCGAGCGCCTTGAGAAATGCGCTCGCATAGCCGCTGTCTTTGGAGCACGCCCGCTGGTAACCGGGGTCGAATGCGCGGAATCGGCGGTCCGGCCGGAAGTCAGGGCCTTCCCAGAGATCGATCAGCCCGAACACGCGCTCCTGGATGCGCCGTTTTCCGGTTTCACGATCGCGTTCGAGCAGGTGCAGTTTCTTGAGCCGCTTGAATACCCAGAAGGGGAGATCGATCTCGACGCCGTGAGGATTGAGGATCCTGCCGTCGAATTCGTCGGACAAAGCTTCGCCAATGAAAAGCTGGTTGATTTCGGAGCTCCAGCCCGCTCTCTCGGAGGTTGTCTCTGGGCCGCTGCCAGATCACTGCTCGGCAGCACCCGCCACTACGAACTCACCGTAAATGCTCTCACTTCAGCCAGTCAAGAGGCGTGAGGGCAGCAACGCTGTGAAATACGAGTTTCGGTGTTACAATGGGAGGCAGTCCTTGCCCTTCCCCTCCGTCGTTCACTGTGTCATGTCGGAGTCACGATGGAAATTGAACTGCGAAAGACCCTCAGCCTAACCCAGTCGCTAACCAACCAGGAATTGGCCTCTCTCTTCACGCTCATGGTGGAACAGGCACCTGTCGGATTTGCCTTTTTCGACACCGAGTTCCGTTACCGCTTTATCAACGAAAAGCTCGCTGAAATTAACGGAGTCCCCGCCGAGGCACACATCGGAAGAATGGTGTTACAAGTGGCCCCTTCAATCCACGACCAGGCATTTGCTGTATTCGAGTCGGTCAAACGAACTTCGAAGCCAGTGATCGACCGGTTGTTGATAGGCGAGACACCGGCAACTGCGGGAAAGCACCACTACTGGAAGGAAAGTTGGTATCCCGTTTGCGGTTCATCGGGCGAGCTGATCGGAGTGGCCGCAATAGTCGAGGACGTTACAAACCTCATTAATGCCGAACGCGAACGCGCGGAGTATGGGGCTGATCTTCGGGCTTCGAACGAGAAGCTGACGGTTTCCTTGTCTAACCCTGCTTGAGTGATCGACGGCTCAAAGTGCAACGAGGCGACGACGGCTTGGAGGGAGAACTCCTGGAAATGCAGCAGGGTCGGCAAGTCATCCGAGTACCTTGCCGGTTCTTCTTACAGACCCCGATTCGCGGCAGTATTGGCAGGCCGAATCTCGCGTGGCAGCGACACACCGAAGGTGGTGCTATCGTCTGAAGACTGGACGCATATCTCGCCGCCATGAGCCCGCGCGATCTCGCGCGCGATGAACAGGCCCAGACCGAGGCCCGTCCTGCCAGAACTCGAGGATCCAGCCCCCGCCGTTCGCTTGAAAGCCTCAAAAAGGTTCGGAAGCGCCTCCGGCAGGATGGCACCCACGTTGTGCACTCGCACATGCACGGTCGATGCTTCCGTGCCGTCGAGCTCGACGCTGACGGGCTTGTCCTTCGTCCCGTGTTGCACCGCGTTGCCCGCGAGGTTCGACAGCATCTGGGCAAGGCGATCGGCGTCCCAGACACCGGAGAGGTTCCCGACCTCCTGGATGTGGATGCTCGCTTGCGGGTTTGCATCCTGCAGTTCCTGCATCACTCCCCGGCAGAGTTCTCCGAGGTGCATGCCCTCGCGGTGGATCGGAATGCCTCCTCCGTGTCTGATCCGGGCGAAGTCGAGGAGCTGTTCGATCATCCGCGTGATTCGGTCGGCCGACGCCAGGATGCGGCCGGCGGGACGAAGCGCCCGCGTGTCGGGAGAAAGCCGGACGATAATCTCCGCGGCGAGTTTGATCGCGTTAATCGGCGTTCTGAGGTCGTGGCCCAGGATGCTCACGAACATGTCGCTGAGCTGCATCGAACGCTCGAGCTCACGATACAGATCGCGCATCTGGTACTGGCGCCGCCGTGCGCGCAAAGCCGATCGAACGCTGCTCAGGAAAAACTGAATGCCCAGCGGGCGCTGCAGGAGGGTGACGTTGGCACGCTCAAAGAAGCCCGGAACAAAATGTGCGCGACTTTGCCTCCTCGACTTGGCTGCGGAAAGGAGGAGTACGGGGATGTCCGACCACGGCTCCTGAGCCTCCAGCGCTGTCAGCAGGCTGGCAGCCCCGCTTGGCGACAGCGCTTCGTCGGCGATGACTGCTGCCCCGGCCCCGGAGGAAATGCCCGCCAGCAGCGATTCCAGGTCGGCGCAGATCTCGCACGGCAATCCGTCCGCTTCGAGCTGCTCACAAATCATCTTGCCATCCCGACCGGTCGGGGTCAGGACCAGCACGCGCTCTGCGGCGGATTCATTCCATCGGCTCACGGACGCCTTCCGGGAGACGGATCCTGCAGCCTAGACGGAGTCGCCGGCGAGAACGCCCTGGAACCTGGTCAGAGGCGGCCCGACGTGCAGGCCGTGCGGTCCGAACTGAAGTTCGCGGATCGATCGTTCGTGGTTGCCGGTGCGCTTCTTCACGACCGAAAACGCCTGCTTCACCACGCCGGCATCCTCGAAGTATCGAAACAGGAGGACCGTATCCGCTATGTAGCTTATATTCACGGGCGAATCGGCGGCGCCGAAAAAGCCATGCTGCGCGAGCGTGAGGATCGTGGCCACTCCCTTCTCGGAAAGAAATGCGAGCAGCTCGTGCAGGTGCGCGCTCAGGAACCGCTCCTCAGGCAAGGAGTTCAGGTAGCCGTTGATGCTGTCGAGCACGATAACACGAGCTCCCTCGTCGACCTTTTTTTGAATCCGGTGCGACAGCTCGCCGGCAGTGAATTCAGCTGGATCGACGGGCAGAAGGTGTACCTTGCCTGCCTTCACGTGCTCGGCCAGCGGGATCCCCAGGCTGCTGGTACGAATGAGCAGGTTCGTCGGACTCTCGTCAAAACAGAAGATCGCGGCGCGCTCGCCGCGACTGGCGGCGGTAGCAACGAACTGAGCCGCGACCGTGGACTTTCCCGTGCCGGCAGGCCCCATGAATACAGTGCTTGTCCCTCCATCGAGACCGCCGCCCAGCAATGCGTCGATTTCGCGCACGCCGCTCGGCACCGCAGCGCTCGAATGGGTGCTGCGATGGGACGCAGCCACGAGGCGAGGGTAGACCTCGATCCCGTGGTCCCCTATGGTGAAGTCGTGGTACCCGCCGATGCTCTTCGACGCGCGCAGCTTGTGAACCCGGAGCCGCCGACGCTCTCCGCCGTATGCGGGCGAGAGATTCTCCAGGTGGACTACGCCACTCACGAGCGTCTCGGCAACGCTTGCCGCGCTGGCTTCCTGCTCCACGTCGATGAGCCACCCGGTGCAGTTGCGGCCGGCGATCTGGTCACTCAACGTGAGCAGCTCGCGCCGATATCGGGAAGGGTCTTCCGCAAGCAGCCGGATCTCGGAGAGGGAGTCGAGAACCAGCCTTGTCGGCTGCACCCTCTCGAGCTGCTCGAGGAACTCCCGGGAGATCTCTCCCAGCTCAACTTCCGAAGGGCTGAACACGGTGTAGCCCGTGCGCTCGTTGCCGGAATCGGCGCCGCCACGGCGCCGCATCTCGTGGACTTCTATCCCGTCGAGCGTCTGGCCGTAAGCCTCCGCGATGTGATTCAACTGCCCGCTCGTCTCCGCCAGACAGAGATACAGGCACTTCTCGCCGCGCCGGGCGCCTTCCAGCAGGAACTGCAAGCCGATGGTTGTCTTGCCCGTCCCGGGCTGTCCCTTCAGGAGGTAGATCGCTCCCGGGGGCAGCCCGCCCCCCAAAATCGGGTCCAGGCCGGGCACACCGGTTGGGACTCGCGTCTCGTCTTCCATGCGTGGCTCCTTCTGGATATCCCGGTGCTTATCATAAGAGCAGGCTGACCGCAGTTCGCCGAACCATTCCCGGTGCGATCCTGGGGATTAAGCCTCATGAGGATCGCGCCCGCCTGTTGGTCAACAGCTCCCACCCGAGCCGTCTGGGATGTGTGTGTGCGCTTCTAATGGTACCACAGGGTCAAAAGGAGCCGCTGGTAAGGGAGAAAGGGGGCGGAGCCGGGTCAGTTGTCCAGATACGGCGATGTAGGAAACTACTCTGGTTCTTTCTCGCAGATGATGCTGTCCGGATGAACGTTCACCAGTTTCTCGGATCCCTGCAGATTCACCTTGAGCCTGATCCGATGCTTGCAGACCCGGATGACCTCCGCGGGCACTCTCTGCACCCCGTAACCAAGCAGAAGAGAACGCTTTTTGGAGTAGAGCCAGGTTACGCGGTCTCCCGGTCTTAGCCGAGAGAAATGGATGTCAATCGATGCCGGCATCGCCTCGCGCCTCCCATTCCGAACGCATCCTGTCGAGGTGTTCCGAATTTGCCGCCAGTTGCGCTTCATGCGTGATTTCCGACGCGATCTCGTAAAGCTCGCCGGGCATCGGGAACTTCCGGGTGAGCCGCATGACGGCGCGGTCGGCAAGGTCCTCCCACTGCCCGGGAGTCAGCTTCCATCGGACAAGAATCCGCAGATATCTTGCGATTGCGGCCTTCTGCGGCACGTAGTCGTAACAGGCGGCCAGATCCATCAGCCATTTCGCGAGCTGCTTTTCGTTCACGATTCCTCCTTCCCGGGTTCGCCGATGAACTCGTCCCACACGGAACCGTCAGGCAGATCGGGCTGAACGTCGTCCTCCCATTGCCGGTTGTTGAGCCAGGTCGCAGGGTGAGGGATGAACTGACCGTTTTCTTTGCGCCAGGCGCGGCTCTGTTTCTGCCGTTCAATCGCTTCGAGCATGCGGTCGAGCAGAGCCCGATCCGGCTTGAGCTTCAGGAAAGCCGCCAGCCCCTTGGGTTTTTTGACCTTCAGCGGGTAGTGTTCCCAGAAAATCAGAAACAGGCTGTCTGCATCTAGCCCCCCGTCGGGGGGTAGGGGGGTATGTTCTGAAGAAGAAGATGAAAAAGAAGCAGAAGAAGAAGGGTTTGGTTTTTGTTTGGCCCCATCTTTGGAGTCACCTTTCACGCCACCTTTGAGATGACCTTTAAAGGTCGACGGCAAGTCGCGTGTTTCGTTGCTCTTGCCGAAATGTGTCCTGTAAGTCGGGTTTCCGCCACCCTTCTTTCCCGCATCGCTGCATGCCGCCCTTTTCCGTTCGTCCCGGATCATTCGTCTCGAGTAGATCATGCCGTGTTCAGTCCTGGAGAAAACGCCGGAGTCTTCGAGCTCCCGCAACAGCCGGGAAACCTGTTCGGCGGAACCGCCGGTCATTCGAGCGAGCTGTTCGTCGGATACGGGTTTGCCGGTTGCGTGTTGGAGGTAGCCCCTGCGGCCGCTCTCGAAGAGCAGACAGAGCATGTCTATCCAGAGGCCTCGCGCTTCAAGCGAGACGGAACGAAGTGCTGGATCTTTCATCCAGTCCCCGGGATAGAACTGAAAAGAGGGCAGCTTCATTATGTTCCTCAGAATGTCGTCAGTCGGATTTCTTGTACTGGTTCTCGAATTGTGTGATGCATTTTCGGAACGTCAGCCTGAAGGTGCCCGTCATCCCGTTCCGTTGTTTCGCGATCGAAATCTCCGCCGTGCTGTCCCCGGCGCCGATGTCGTCGTCCATGTTTTCGCGCGAGATGAAAAGGACGAGGTCGGCGTCCTGCTCGATCGCCTCGCTCTCCCTGAGGTCGGACAGCTGGGGCTTTCTGCCGCCGGAACGTTTCTCGACCTCCCGATTCAACTGGGAGACGGCGATCACGGGTATGTCCAATTCCTTGGCGAGGTTCTTGAACCCGCGGCTGATCTCCGTCACCTCCTGCGTCCGGTTCTCGTAGCGGCGGGATCCGGATACAAGCTGAAGGTAGTCGATGACCAGAAGATCGATGCCGTGCTCGAGAGCGAGCCGCTGCGCCCGGGCCCGCACCTGAAGCATCGTGAGGTTCGCGGAGTCGTCGATGTAGATGGGAGCGGCGGAAAGGGAAGCGCTGGCCTGGCCGATTTTCATGCAGTCGTCCCGGCCGATGTATCCGCTCTGGATTTTGCTCGCATCCACTTCGGACAGGGACGAGATCATCCGCTTCATGATCTCGGGCGTTGACATTTCCAGGCTGAAGATGCCGACTGGCCGCCGGCCATTGATCGCCGCGTGACAGGCGATGTTGAGGCAGAAAGACGTTTTCCCGAGACCCGGCCTGGCGGCAACCACGACAAGGTTCTGATCGTGGAGGCCACCGGTCATCCGATTCAGGTCGGCGAAACCGGTATCTATCCCGGACACCGCTCCGCGGTTCCGGGCGGTTTCCTCTATTTCCCTATAAGCCGAGTGGGCGAGTTCGCTCGTGGGTTCGAAACCGCCACGGATTTCGCGGGACGCGATCCTGAAGATCTGCGACTCCGCCTGTTCGAGGATCCGGGCCGGCCGATCCTCTCCCGCGTAGCATGCGTGGAAAATTGTTCCTCGGATGCATGGAAAATGCGCGGAATTAATTTTCCGAATGCGGAAAGAAGATCTTGGTTCTGAAAAAAGGAGATGAATCAGCGTTCGGAGATCTTTTTGAGAACTCGCCCCAGGGCCTCCAGATCGACGGGTTTCACGAGATGATCGTCGAATCCGGCTTCCCGCGACTTCTCTATATCTTCCTGCTGTCCGTATCCAGAAACTGCTACAAGTGCAGTATGCTTCAACTGCTGAGAAGAGCGAAACCGTCTTGCTACCTCAAACCCGTCCATTCCCGGCATTCCGATGTCCATCAACGCCATTTCGGGCAATTGAGCGAGAGCCAGGTCAATCGCTGCCGGACCGGAGTTGGCGGTCATTACTTCATGCCCCTGGATTTGCAGCAAAGCAGCGAGCAGTTCGGCGGAATCCGCGTTATCGTCGACGACCAGTATACGGAGGGGTCTCCGCTCCTTTATTGTCCCTGGTTTCTTTTCAGTCGCATGCTCTTTTTCATCGGATAGGAGCGGCAGCCGAATCCGGAATTCGCTCCCGCGGCCGGGACCTTCACTGCGTGCCTCGATGCTGCCGCTGTGCAGTTCTATGATGGACCGCACGAGGGTCAATCCAATACCCAGGCCCCCCTCTGCGCGGTCAGGGGATCGGCTCCCCTGGACAAATAGTTCAAAAATATGCGGAAGCAATTCCGGCTCGATCCCCTTGCCGTTGTCTCGCACGGAAATCAACGCCTGGCTGCCATCTCGGTCCACAGTCAGATAGACTTCACCCCCAGGTGAAGTGTACTTCGCGGCGTTGTCCACCAGATTGCTGATTGCCTGCGCGAGCCGAACCGGATCACCCTGCAGGCGCATCGGTTCTCGGGGATGGGAAACGTACAGTCTGTGTTTCCGTGAGTTCACGGCCGGATTGCTCGCTTCTACAGCGCTCTCCAGCACCGAGAGGAGAGAGACATCCGTTTTGTTCAGCGTTACCTTTCCCTGCGTTACACGCGCGACGTCCAGCAGATCGTCCAACAGCCGCGCCATATGAGCCGTCTGGCGTGTTGCTGCGTCGCGCGCACGCCGGACCATCGGGTCCGAAGAGCCAATTTGTTGGAGCAACTGGTTCGCGCAAGCGATAGCGGCGAGCGGATTGCGTAATTCATGTGCCAGCATTGCGAGAAACTCGTCCTTGCGGCGGTCGGCCACCTTTAATGCTTTCTGCGCTTGCGTCAATTCGGTGATATCCATGACCGCAACGACCGCCCCGTTCACTCTTCCATTTGCGTCGTGCAAAGGCATCGCATTGTTCAGAATCGTTCCTCGTGATCCATCGAAACGCTGGATATCGATGACCTCACCCACCGACATCTCACCCTTCGTAAGCGCTCGAGATGATGCCCAATCTTCGCCTGTCAACGGCACGCCCGTGTCTGCCCACCATCCTTTGAAGCGACCGGTATCGGGAATGTCCGATGTGAACTCAGGAGCGGGTTTAGAGCCGCCCCAGATCCGGTCCATGGTTTCGTTCGCAAGCACGGTATGTCCGGCTGTATCCATAACGGCTACGCCTACTGGAAGAGTCGAGATGATGGCCCGCAGTCGTTCTTCACTCGCGCGTAGCGCTTCCTCGATGTGCTTGCGGTCCGTGATATCCAACGTGGCGCCTACGTATCGGACCAGCTTGCCATTCTCATCGAAATGAGGATTCGCCCGGTCAAAAACGACGCGCACAGTCCCATCGGGGCGCACGATCCGGTGTTCGAGCTCATAGATTCCGTTGCTTTGCATGGCCGAGGTGAAGGTCTCATGCAGCAGGGCAGCATCGTCCGGGTGAATAAATCTCTCGAGCATCACTTCGTAAGGTGGAGATGGGGCGTCTGGGGGGAGGCCGTAAATGCGGCACTCCTCGTCGGACCACAGTGTCGTCCGGCTCTCCATAATGTATTCAAAACTTCCAACATGCGCGATCCGCTGGCCCTCGGACAGCATGAACCGCATCTTCTCAAGTGCCTCTTCGGCTCGTTTGCGCTCCGTGATGTCGCGGACGACCGCCACTGAGCCGATGATTGCACCATCGGGCCCACGGACCGGTGCTGCATTCACCTGTCGGTGCCGCAGTTCGCCAGTCGCTGGAGTCCGGACGATCTCTTCCTCGTTCGTGACAATTTCTCCCCGCAGAGCCCGCAATGGCGGGGCTTCCTCTACTGGTCGGGGGGTGCCGTCCCCCCTGTAGACCTCGAAAGCAGCCGCAATTTTCTCCACGTCTTCCGTGTCGCCCAGGCCGGAGTCGAACTGTCTCGAGACGGCAGGATTTACGAGAGTGAGCCTCTTCTCTGCGTCGGCAAACCAAATCTCGTCGGTGATGCTATTGACTAGCGCTGCGAGGCGGTCGCGCTCCTGCTGCACGACGGTCGCCGTACGTCGTTGCTCCGCCTCAATCCGCGCCCGCTCTACAGCGTGCCACGTCCGGTCCACGGTTTGTTCCGCGAGCCTTATTTCCTCCCCTGTCCAGTGCCGCGGCCGCCTCTGAAGAACTCCCAGGACACTCACCAGTTTCCCCTGTTTTACCAATGGGACGCCGATGAAGGCGGCGACATTAACGGCCCGGTACGCCTCGCGTTGACTCGGCTCCCTCTCGTCGGTGAATACGTTCGGGGAGCATACCGTTCGACCCGCTCTGTAATCCTCGTAATCGGTGTGGCTGAATTCTCTAAAAGGGAATCGGCCGGTAAGTGAAGATACTTCTGGCCGATGGTAGTCGCGCTCGATCACCAGGGTTTCAATGCCGTCCTCCAAGAGAATCTCACCAAAGAAAACGCGGTCTGTCTGCATGCGCTCACCCAGCAGACGGGCTGCGACGGCCTTGACCTGAATCGGATCGTCGATTTGTGTTAACGCATCGTTCAATTGCAGCATGAAGGATCGTTCGGCTTCGCTTTGCTGCAGTTTCTGCTCGGCCTGCTTCCGTTCGGTGACATCGCGGACCGTTCCGCGAATGATGGCCTCATCCCGGACTATATCAACCGAGGCATTGGATTGGAGCCACACCACCGAACCGTTCGCATGGATGTACCGATACTCGTCCTCATGGCCTACAACCTCTCCTTCCGAGCGGGCGCGTTCCAGCAAGCGGGCGGCATTCTCGGCAACTCGGTTCCGATCATCGGGATGTACGGCTTGCAGCCAACGGTCCCACGTTATCGGCGAGCCTGTCTCGTACCCAAACAATTCGTAGTGCTCAGGGCTCCAGTAGGCCGTCTCCTTTGACGCATTCCACTCAAAAATTCCGATGCGGCCGGCCTGCGCAACGCGGCGGAATCTCGACTCGCTGGAGCGCAGATCCTGTTCTGATTGTTGGCGTGCGGTGATGTCGAGGACCTGGGAGAAGACGGAGCTCAACCGACCGCTGGCATCAAAAATCGCCGAGTTATACCACTCGCAGAGCACCACTGTGCCGTTCTTGCGATAGTTGCGGTTGACGTGCAGGTTGCGACGGCTTTTACCGTTGAGCATTTCCGTCGATGTCTGGCGCACCTCATCTATGTCGTCTTCGTGAACCCAGCGCAGGTCAGCTATCGCGCGGCCGATAACCTCGGCGGTAGACCAACCGAAAAGCCGTTCCGCCTCGCGTGACCAGCGGATCACGCGAAAATCCGGATCAAACTCGATTACTGCCAGCGGTGAATTGTCAATGTGCGCATCCAGCCGCTGTTTTTCAGTGGCGAGGGCCTCCTCGGCCTCTTTGCGTTTGGTGATGTCCTGCTGGATGCCTATTATGCGCAGCGCATGACGGTTGTCGCATTCTCCTGAAACGATGGCCCGGCCTCTTGCACTCGTCCAACGAACCGAACCATCAGGCCAGAGGATGCGGTATTCCGATTCATAATTGCCGTTCCCGTCCGGAGACATTGCTTCGGCGAATGTCCGAGTGACCCTTTCCCTGTCTTCAGGATGGATCCGCGCTATGGCCCCTGGGTAGTCGAGGTTTTCGTCCTCTGAGATCCCCCATATCTGTTTCGTTCGCGAATCCAAGACTACGTTGCCCGTCTGGACATCGTATTCGAACGTGCCGAACTGCGCAGCTTCGAGCGTCAGTCGCAAACGTTCTTCCGTTTCGCGGAAGGCTCCTTGGAGTTCCAGCGCTTCCTCTTGTGTGGTGCTTCTCCGCAAGTCAGAGTCAGCCTGATGACTCTCCCGCTGAATCTTTGTCTGCTTACGCGGGCCACCCATGATGCTTTCTCCTGACCAGGACGTTCGGCCTTACTTCAGCCCGGCGTTTTCTTCGTACCGTAATAGAGTTCATGATCCCCAGGGGGTAGGGCGACCCAATATACTCCGATGCCATTAATTGAACCAATTGATTTGGTTTGGGCAAGGCCGCTGAGCTAGCAACCCAGGTTGCCGTATAGTTGCCTTTTTGGGCCAAAAAGTACGGAATTGCCTTTCTGTAAGTCGTTGATTCTGCTGCAAGTTGCTGAGGGGAAAGGGGCGGGAAGGCGCTTCGTAATCAGTAGGTCGTCGGTTCAAGTCCGACCGCTGGCTCCATGAAAACAAAAGACTTACATCTTTTCCTCTTTCCCTTCTTTCACCTAAAACCACCCACATTTGCCGAACATTTGCCGATGTGTCGTATCAGGAACTGGGGCCGAAATCCGGCGCATCCCAGAGGCCCAGTACAAACAAGTCCTCATTTTTCATGACTGGCCGTATTTGCTTCTTTGCTTCGCTGCACCGCCGGGCGCACGCTTGCGGCATCTGAAAAGCGGAATGCGGCGCCGTAACCCTCGTGCAGCGCTTAGGCGGCGAATGTCCACCTGCACAGTCTAATTCTCGACGGCGTCTACTATCTGGAAGATCGGCAGCAGATCATGAATTCCGAGTAAGATCGATCCGGGACTGGGCAAAATTTGACAAATGCCTTGCTTTCCATCTCTGAACTTTTGACCTTAAATTGTGGTTCGACATTGCGAGGGGTAGTCCATGGATAGGAAGAAGACGAGAATCGTATTTTGTGATCAGGATGCGTTTTATCCATTTCGTTCGCTCGTTGAGGGCCATATACGCAGTCCCGAAGAGCTCGTGGAGGCAGAGAGGTTCATCAGAGGCATTCTGCTTCATGACGAAGTTGTCATGGAATATCAACCGATCCCCGCTCCGTTGGAGGAACCCGAATGGACGGAGGAGCAGATTGCCTTCGGAGCGCGCAACGTTATCACTGCTTTCGGTCCTACTCTTGATGGATATGAAGAACTCGTGTCAATGAGGAAGGGGCCACATGAACGTTTAAAAGTTCAGTTGGCTCCGAGCTTGCTGAAGCTGGCAGAGGACTTTTCCGGCGCGGGACCAGGTGACCCCTATCACGAGGCCCATGTTTATTACATCGGCAGACTTGTAACGACAGTGAGAGATGGTGGGAGCGCGATCTGCGCAGGCGAAGTCGGAACAGCAGTGATCAAAACCTCTTCATCCTATCCCGAGCAGCTTTTTTCGGAACTCGATCGATCCTGGCAGGAGTATGCACAGGCGGCTCATGGGGGCGATATCGGTTTGAAACTCCCGCCAATGCTGGCCGTAATCTTGTCACGGACACAAAAACGGGAATATCTCCCAACCATTCTCAGAGACCTAAGGGACGAATGGGCCGCAGCGAGGGCAAAGGTCTGGGGCTTGATTGATGAGCTTTCGACTGCCGCCACTTTAGAGCAAGCAAACGACATAAAGAAGCAGCTCCAGGAGGCATCAAAGCTATTGTTGCCTGGATCTCTGACTGGCGTCGATCCGGTGCGGATTTTATGGGAGCTTGTGAGTGAATCCGGCGCGGGTGCAGTAGAGGCACAATTGTCAGGTGGGAATCCCTTAATCGGTGCCGCAGCTGGGATAGTGAAAGGCTTTGCCGAGGCAACGAAGGAATCGTCCGGTTTCGCCCGTGTCCTATTCGGCCGTGGCGCTTTCGACCTTGCAAAAAAGGTCAGTCATTTGCTTTCCCAGGTCGAGCCGATTCCTGGCCTGCTCAATCGTTTACTTTCAGAAGACGAAAAGGTTGCACTCGGGTTGAAATGACAGGTGTGACCCGTGCTCAAGGGGAGAGTGGCTTTGGCTCGCCTATGCGAGGACGAAACGCCGGGAGTTCGGGGATGCTACCGCATCCCCCGCCGCTCCCATTCGGGAAGGGTCGAGAGTTTTGAAGGTAAAAGTCCGTGCCGGGACATCTACGAATATGTCCTTCATGTCCACGTAGACGCTGTCCAATTCGTACCCATAGTTCGCGGGGTTGGTCTCGTCCAGATGTTCATTCCAAAGGTCATGCGTCTCGTCAGAAGAGAGTTTGTCGGCGATACGCTCTCGAATCTCACTGATCTCCATTACAACCTCCGTATTTGGGGCGCGGCGACTGCCCCTCCTTCTAGAAAAGATTCAGAGAAGAATAAACAAAAAATGTTGTTAGAGAGGACTGCCTCAAAAGGGCGAAAACGCAATAGAGGCCGCGCGATTCTTCGCTTCCGGCTGTTGATGACGAAAGTGATGTTCCGACCGGGGAAAGTGTGGGCGAAATTGCGGATCGCAAGCAGATCAACTTTCCAAGAGTCAACAAGGCGTTCGCTGAGAGTGCTTTCTTTCATTGCCCTGGCCGCCAGGTCCGTGGGGGTATGAGTCCCCGCTTCGGTGCCTTCACTGAATCCTTGCCGCTTTCCGTACTCGGATACGCACTCGCTATGTGATGCAGGTTGGCGGATATATCGGCCGTAAGAATTGCCATCGCGCCAGCAATGGCCGCTGCGGTATTGAACAGTAGGTCACCGAGAAACGACTGAATGTTCATGTGCTTGGATTATCAGACAAATACGCATTATGAAAGCCCGCCCCGCGGAATCGGGATGGGCACAGTAATGGCGGCTGTCTGGCGACAGGCGAGGGGCTCTGCCCCTGACCCCGGGATTTTCTGAGGCATGGCTCTGGTGTCCGATAGATTAGGTGAGGCATCTGATGAATGTCATATGTCAGAGGCCTGATGCACCATCGGCGCACCGTCGGCCTGACTATCCCTTGCCAGGTTGCGTCCCCGCAGAGCCTGACTCGGTTTCGCCAGGCGGGTTCAGTCTAGCACACAGGAAATTGCAGGTTGAAGAATCGGCGCGAGCTGTCGGGGAGATCCATTATGAAAAGAAGACGCTCCAACAGCGGTAAGATTGGTATCGGTGAAAAAAACCATTCCAAACCGTCGAAGGAGCGTCTGATGAAAAAGTATATCGGCATGGATGTCCACAAAGCAACAACGGTGATAGCGGTCATCAGTGAATCGGGCAGGTGGATTATGGACACCGTTGTTGAAACGTCCCCACAGGAAATCCTCGATTTCATCAACGGGCAGCGCGGGACGCTGCATGTCACTCTGGAGGAGTGTGCACAGGCGGCCTGGCTTTACGACCTGCTCCGGCCGCACGTCGCGGACGTGTTGGTTTGCGATCCACGAAAGATCGCCAGGGCAAGCAACAACAAGGCAGACAAGTCCGACGCCATGCGGTTGGCGGAGTTGCTTCGCACCAATGCCCTGAGGCGGGTCTATCATGGCGAGCAGAGTACGCAGGGGTTGAAGGAACTGACGCAAGGTTACACCTGCCTGATCTCGGACCGGACCCGCGTCAAAAATCGCCTGAAGGCTCTGTTCCGAGCCCGGGGAATCGCCTGTGAAGGCGCCGGAGTCTACAGCCTGGAGGAACGGGAACAGTGGCTGGCGAAACTGGACACGGCAGCGGTCCGTGCCCGGGCGGAGCGACTCTGCACTGAACTGGACTGCCTCGAGTGTCTGTCTATAGAGGCAGAGCAGGAAATGACGGCCGAGGCACGGAAACATCCGGCGGTAAGGATTCTTCGCACCATACCCGGAATCGGATTTGTCCGGGCAGCCGTCATTATCGGCGTGGCTGGCACTCCCCACCGTTTTCGAACCAAGAGGCAGTTCTGGAGCTACTGCGGCCTGGCGGTACGCACCGAGGCGAGTTCGGAATACAGGATCGTCGATGGGAAAGTCCTTCGATCCGGCAGGCGGCCACTTGTTCGAGGGTTGAATCAGAACTACAGCCGTCCGCTGAAGTCGGTATTCAAGAGTGCGGCCAGGACTGTCGCCTCGGGACCATGGCGGTCGTATTTCGAGGCCATGATCGGAAACGGAACACCCGAATCCCTGGCATACCTGACTCTGGCCAGGAAAATCGCTTCCATTACCCTGGCACTCTGGAAAAGAGGAGAACGCTATAGCGAGAAGAAACTGAAAATGTCGCACGCGGCATGAGGCGTCTCGAAGGCTGACTGCACAAGTCGGCAAGGGTATTCCGGTTGAAACCCGAACGAGACGCGAGGTCGAGGGTGAGTCTCAAGAACGCCGTTAGGCCCGGAGCTGGAGTCTCCCAGATACCATAGGCCCCCTCGCATGACCAAATAAAGCAATAGGCTTCCAAGTCTCAGATAGGACCATGGTCGGCAACATGGCCGCTGCGCTTTGAAAGTCTCGAACGGACCTGAATCCCGCTGCCCCTTACGCAGTCAGCTGCAATGACGGCAAGTGCAGGCGTCAATCCATGAAGTGGTAGTGCAGGTTCGGCGGGGCAGCATTAACGAGCGTTGGCTGGATGTCGTGCACCGACAAAAAGCGCCCCCGTGCCTGGGGCGGAGAGATTTGTCCTTGACATCCGCTTTCATAGGACGGCGTTCAGGGAAGCTATCTTGTGAAATGTCCTGAATCCAACCTGCCTTGGAAGTAATACATCAGACTTCGCCTTGCTTCTGTGGCTGCCAAAATACTACGCGTTTTCTAGCGGATGGGAAGTCTCCATCCCGGTCGAGGAGAAGCCGTGGTTGCCGATCGCTTGCCGATTTGTTTGCTGATTTGCGTGGAAAAGGGCGGAAAAAGGCGGCAAAACGTTATTAGAACCGCGTATCTTGTTGATTCCATTGGTTCTGGACCGAGCTGGCAGTCAGGAGGTCGCGAGTTCGATCCTCGCCAGCTCCACCAATAGAATCAACGGATTACGGTCGTCTCCGTTCCTTCCTCCCCTCCGTTTTCCTCCAACATTTGCCGATTGTTTGCCGATTTCCTATTGAGAATCTAGAAGACCATGGGAACTGCGAGTTTCCCAGGAGACGTCATCCCTGAGGTGTGATGGGAGATTTCACTACTCCGAGCAGCCCGTTGCGCCTTAAAGCACCCGTGCGAGGTGTGGCTAATCCTTCTTGGGTGTGAAGGGCTTCTGAGCTTCCAATTCGGGTGGTAGTTTAGTTCCTTTGTCATCGCAAGCAAGAGATTCTTCCAGCTCAGCTATCCGCCGGGCTACTTCTGATCGAGGCCGCATGGTCGGCAAACCGCTTATCCGCACTGCAAATCGGAGGTGTGCCCAAAATCGACTCTCCCGCAGCATCGTTTTGAGTTAAGATGCCACCCAAGTCCAAGAATAAGGACTTGGTTAACATATTGGAGGCGAGAGGGAGAGCCTGCCGCGTCTGGATCAGAGCGGATGGGAATCAATCACGCAGCTTAAAATTCCTACTCATTCCGAGATTGAACGAACCTAACTATTGGAGAGGATTTACCATGAAAAGAGAGAGTGTGTTATATGTCCTGATTTCTTTGGTGATGGCCATGCTTCCCCTGAGCGCATTAGCCCAGACAGGTCCAGTGGATCCGGCAGTACTAAAGGCCGAGAGGACCCAAAGGCCCCGGAGACAGCAAACGCCTCCGGAAGATCCGACCACCTGGAGGAACAAAACCATTATGTGCGTCATGCCGCACGAGGACGATGAAGCCAGCAGCCTGGGAACGTTGGGATTACTGAAGGCCAATGGCAACAAGATAGTCATGGTGTGGTATACAACCGGTAACAAGGGAACAAGGGACTTCACCCTGTCCGGCGAGAAAATCGCGGCGATAAGGAAGGCTGAATCGGAGAATGCCTGCGCAGAGATGGGGATAACGCCGCAAAACTCTACTTTCATCTGGCTGGGATACGATGACGGAATGCTGGAATATGTTCCTGCCAAGGAGCTGACTGAAAAAGTCTGCAAGCTGGTAAGGCAATACCGCCCGAATGCATTGTTCACCATGGATCCCGGTGACCAGTCAGTGAAATGGCATAAAACAGACCATCGGGCGTCAGCCTTGATCACCCTCGATGCCGCTCGGGCGGCCGCCTACTGGCTGTATTTCCCAAGCCAGTATACCCATGAAGGCTTGCAACCCTTTACCGTAACCGACTTTTTCTTCACTTCCAGCAATGAGCCGAATTACCGGGTGGACGTCACCGGCGTAAGCGACAAAAAGATCCGCGTTGGGGCTTCGTATCCGAGCCAGCACGGTGACGGGAATTTAAAGTACGCGGGCCCGGCAATAGATCAGGAAAACCTCAATAAGCAGTTGAAAGCCAATGCTGATAGAATCGCCAAGAGCGAAAAGGTCTATGAGATATTCCGGAGGGTTACGGGCTCAATGTCTTTCTAACGTGCTGCATTAAAGGGCCACGCTAGGATTGCCCGGGAGGTCCGGGCACCCTTGAAAAAAGTCTGATCGACAGGGCAGGTTTGATTTTCGTTTACCGGCTCAAACCTGCCCCCGATCCAGCAAATGTCCAGAGAGCGTCAGGCATCGCCGCGCATGAATGTATTGCTAACGAGAAAGCGTCAGTGGATGGGCGACGCTTCGTCCTTCTCGACCTTGACCAACTCCAACTCGCTCACAATCCTCGCCAGCCGTCGCACCGTGTCGCAACCGCAGGGATGACCATGCCGGAGTATCCCGTCATGATTCTCCCCAGCGGTGCTGCGTTGGCGGCGGAGCTTCTGGAAGAGGGGTACGGATCTGCGCGACGTCCCCGAGGACCGGCTGACCCGCCCGATCCATCAGAAGGCATAGCGGGCAACGGTCAGCGGGAGGTACCTCCGCTATGAAGACCGTGACGCCATTGAGAAACTCCTGTCTGCGCTTGCCGATTGCTTGCCGATTTGTTTGCTGATTCAGGTGGAAAACGGCGGCAAAATGCGGAAAATCGTGCCGGTAACCGCGTATCTTGTTGATTCTAAAGGTGCGAAAGGTAGTTCGTAATCAGTAGGTCGTCGGTTCAAGTCCGACCGCTGGCTCCATTGAAAACGAAAGACTTATCGCCTTACCCTCCCCTCAAGACCAAGAGCTTGGCGATGGCGCCGTTGCCAGACCGGTACGTTGAGCCTGAACGTCTCGAAGACGTTGTCGTCCCACTCGACGCGAGCTGTTCCCGGTACCCGCCAGCTTGCAGTCGTCTATCGGACGGCCGCATGAGTCGCAGATCACCTTCGGGCAGTGCAGTCCGTCCTCCAGCTTCACCTGGATCCCCATCGTCCGGTCAGGAGGCACGTGTGCGAACCTGTGCGTTTTCTATAGAAAATGCCGCACAGGTCCTCGCAACCTGCGGGCGGACAGGTTGCCGCAGTTTGACGCGGCGTCGACAAGTCGTGCATCCATTTTATGAAACCCCGGTCACGATGGAGTTCCGGTTCCGGATTTGTCAGGTTTGGAGATCCGAATCCTGACTGCCTCGCCGGCTATACTCGCGAACATTCTGGGCTTTCCACAACAGGCCAGGGTGAGAACGAATAATCGCCTGCAAGTCGGGATCTTGCGTCAACAGCCCCGTTACGATTTCACCTTTGTCATTTAAGGTCGAAAGAAATTCCATTTCACAGCTGGTCAGCGGCAGGACTGCGGACAGGAGCCGGCGACACTCCATCACGAGATTCTCGCTCCATGGACGGACATCGGCGCGTTTCGGGGCCTGCTCGGATTGAAGCATGGGCAGAAGCTGCTGCGCCACAGCATTGCCGTCAGCCCGGAGATCGTCGACCGATACCTTTCGCCAATCCCGGCGGCTTATCCCCCCATATACAACGAAAGCGAGTCGCAGCCGTGCTTTGTCGAGCTGAACCTCACGCAATAGGCGGCACGTATCGAACAGATCTCGGGGAGCGCTCCTGTCGAAGAGGGCTGCGAGCTTGCCGGCAGCCAGTTCATGCACATCCAGCAGCGGCACTCTCATCGCGCGCAAGGAGCCGATGGGATGCGAATCCATGAGTACGGGAGGCCAGAGCGGAGTGCGCAACAGGAAGTTGATATCGAGTTCAAGCGAACCCGGGTGCCCCCATGCGCTCACATAGGTCAGGAGCCATTTCCCGCCGGCATGCTCGCTCGGAGCTCGCCTGACTTGCATTCCGACTCGGCTGCAAACCGCCTGCACCGATTGCTCGACCTTCGGCCGCTCGCTGAGCATGGTCTCACGATCCTCGGACCCGATGTAATTGAGGTCGATATCAATGGACAAGCGGGGCACCTGAAGCACGAATAAATTGAGTGCCGTGCCGCCTTTCAGCGCAATCCGCTCCTTGAGGAAAGGATGGCTGCGCAGGGATTCGAGCAGCTCGAAGAGGGCGAGCGTCTTCTCCAGCGATTCGGCATGAAATCCTGATGCCGCAGCCTCGCCTAGCAGGTCATCTAAAGAGAGCATCAGACGGTCTCCTCCCAACGGCGACTCAGCACATATTCTGGAATGATCAGATTCCACGGCCGGACCAGTTTACCGGCTTTGCGGCTGCCATCGAGGTACCGCGGTTGTGTTGGAGCCAGCTCCCGGAGCGCTTCGAGATGCTTGTCCTCCACCATTAGACTCTCGCGATGCCGCTCCAGAAAGAAACCGACGCGTGCCGCCGATATCGCGGAACCCAGCGCCCGGACATGTGAGATCACGGCATCGAGATCGAAGAATTCGACCATTTCAAGCGAACGCCAGAGTTCTTCCCAGCCGCCGCCCTTATCCGGTTCATCGAGAACATCGACAAGGGTCCGTTCCAGGGTGGTCACCCGCACCCGGCCGCCCACGTGCCGTACCTCCCTAACTCCTTTGGCCTCGTCCGGAAGGGATTGGAGCGCCGACGAGACTTGGACCGGAACAAACTCGAGGTCACGAAATGAAAAGGGTCGCGCCCGCATGGCGGTAAGGTAGTGAAATCGTTTCCACACCGAGTAGGCCTTCCCGAAGAACTGAAGAGCGGCGTGGTAGGCGACCACCGCGTCATCCGTAACCTTCGAAGCCACCAGGTATGGATCCAGACTGGAGCCGATGCCCTCAGCACGACGTGGAACGGCGGCGTACAGACCCCGCCGCACCCTGAGAAGACGGCCCGATGCGAGGTGCCTGGCAAGCAGATTATTGCTGGTCCGCGGGCTCCTGCCCGAGGCCGTGTGTGCTGCCAGGTACTCGGCATGTCTGAATACCGGATGAGCCTCAAAGAAATCGACCGATCGCATGACTTGCTCCTATGCGCACTTGTGCTCACAAATAGTAGCAATAAGTGCACAACTCGGCAAGTAAAACTAGCTATAATGAGCAATTGTACTCATTTATGGTGGGTACTTATGCGCCGATAGGACACTACCGATCCCGTGGATCACAATCCTTCTGCGGCTCGCACGGTACTGCCGAGACAACTCCTGATCGATTTGTGATTTCGGGAACAGTGATGGATCCAACTCATGCATCAGTACCGGGAGCAAACCTGCTTCTGAGCAAGGGTACGAACGGGCCCGAACAATCGCTGGTGACTGATGAAACTGGTGTTTTCCGTTCTGCGCCGGTCGATCCTGGTCGCAATGAAATCGAGATCTCCCGAAATTCCTTCAGGACGCTAACCCGACGAGTTACGGTTCGGGATCGGGTCGGAAGCCGACTCGAAGGCTCAAAAGCCTCAAAGAACGCGCCTGTTGTTTCCCACACGCTATTATAGACTTTCGAGAGGCAGACCCGTAACCCCAGAACCAGCGGAGGGCATCCATGCTCCAGCGAATCGCAGATGGGCGCAGCAGCGGCCGACGGCGTTGGGCGCCACCCAGACTGTGCCCCTGGTCTACGATTTCTACGGTTTTCCCGACCGGTACTATCGGACCGAGTACCCGGCCCCCGGGGCGCCCGAACTCGCCACCCGCGTCCGCGAGCTGCTCCGCCGGCGGGACATGGCGTTCACCGACGGACCGGAGCGCGGGCTCGACCACGGGGCGTATGTGCCTCTCGTCGCAATGTACCCCGGCGCCGACGTGCCCGTGCTCCAAATCTCCATGCCGCGCCTCGACCCCCAGGAGTTGTTCGCGCTCGGACAGGCGCTCGGGCCGCTGCGCGACGGAGGCGTGCTCGTGTTCGGCAGCGGCTTCCTCACCCACAACATGAGGTACGCGTTCCGATCCGACATCCCGGCATGGGCCAGGGAGTTCGATGCCTGGGCGGCGGACGCGTTGTCGCGTTTCGACGTCGACGCCCTGTTGGACTTCCGCCGCCGCGCCCCGGCGGCCCAGACGGCTTTGCCGACCTGGGAGCACTTTGCCCCCGTGCTCGTCGCCGCGGGCGCGGTCGCGGCGCTCGCCCTGCGACGACGTTCCCGATTACCGGCTACTGGATGGAGGGGGCGTTCACGAAGCGATCGGTCCAGTTCGGCTGATATCGGTCGTCCTAGTTCGCGAACGCACCGCGGCGCAGCCCACTGCCGCGGGCGGCGGGGATCGTTTCGCCCCTTGCATCGTCCTGACGCGGACAAACGCTGCGTTATGCATCGGCGGCGCTCGGGGAAGTGGGGTCGTAGACGATGCAGGGTCATACGCCCATGATCGGAAACCGCCTACTGCGGCACGTGGGATGGCAACATTTCGTCCGAGGGCTTCAATGCAGACTTGTGCCAAAACTCGATGTCGAACACCCATGCCGGCTTATAATCGACCTCGACGACCCATGCGGGAGCCGCGGAATGACGCGCCGAAGTTGACATTTTGGAGGCCAGCCTTCGGAGCAGCTGCCGGTCAGGTTCCGAATGCAGCCCATTCCGATTATCCGCTCGCTCCAACGACTGAAACAGAGGTCCTCTCAAGGCTGGGGAGCATATGCTCGATCCGGTGACCGACCGCCCTCGACCGAACGATCCGGTGGCACCAGCGCGCGGCAATGCCCTGGCCGACGCCTGGCGCCTGAGCGCGGACGACGTGCTGCGGCGCCTGGCGGTCGATCGGGTCGCGGGTCTTGGTGCGTCCGAAGCGGCGGCGCGTCTCGAGACGACCGGCGCCAACGAACTGACGGAACGGGCCGGGCGCGGCCGACTCGCCATCGTGCGCGAGCAGTTGATCAACGTCATGACCTTCATCCTCCTCGCCGCCGTGGTCCTCTCGGTCACGCTCGGAGACTGGATCGAAGCCGTCGTCATCCTCGCCATCGTGGTCCTCAACGCGATCCTTGGCTTCACGCAGGAGTACCGCGCCGAACAGTCGATGGCCGCGCTCAAGCGGATGTCGGTCCCGACGGTGCGGGTCCGGCGCGATGGCGCAGGTGCAGGAGATCTCATCGCGCGACCTCGTGCCCGGCGACATCGCGCTCCTGGAGACCGGAAACGTCGTACCGGCCGACGGCCGAGTCCTCGAGAGCGTCAACCTGCGCGCCCAGGAGTCGGCGCTCACGGGCGAATCGGAGGCGGTGGAGAAGGACGGGGCGCTCGTCTTCGAGGCGGAGAGGCCGCTGGCCGAGCGGCGCAACATGGTCTACGCCGGAACCATCGTCACTTACGGCCGCGGCGAGATCGTCGTGACCGCCACCGGCATGGGCACCGAGCTGGGGAAGATCGCGGGCCTGCTCCAGTCGGTGGAGGAGGAGAAGACCCCCCTCCAGGGGCGGCTCGATCGCCTGGGCAGGGGACTGGCCATAGCGGCGGGGGTGCTGGTCGCGGTCGTCTTCCTCCTGGGAATCCGGAAGGCAGAGTCGCGCGAACAGGTCCTGGAGGTGCTCCTGACCGCCGTGAGCCTCGCCGTCGCGGCAATACCGGAGGCGATGACGGCGGTCGTCACCATCGCCCTCTCCCTGGGCGCGCAGCGCATGCTCAAGCGCAAGGCGCTGATCCGGAAACTGCCGGCGGTCGAGACGCTCGGCTCGGTCAGCGTCATCTGCTCGGACAAGACGGGAACCCTGACCCAGAACCGGATGACGGTGACGGCGATCGACGTCGCCAACCGGCGAATCGACCTCGTCCAGCGGGAGGATGGGGGGCGATTGACGCTGAGGCGCGCCGGCTCCGCCGAAGGGGGGGCGCTGGCCTCGACCCTCGACCTGCTCTTGGTGGGCGGCGCGCTCTGCAACGATGCCGTTCTCGTCCAGGAGGAGGCGCCGGCCGGCGGCTGCCACGCCGTGGGCGACCCGACCGAGGGAGCGCTGGTCCTGGCCGCGGCGGAGTACGGCATCCGCAAGGACGACCTCGACAGGGCCCTGCCGCGGGTGGCCGAGCTCCAGTTCGACTCCGTGCGGAAACGGATGACGACGGTGCACCGCATGCCGGCCGAGGACGTGGAGGTCCCCGGTGCGTTGCGGTCGCTCTGGGCCCGGCGGAGCCAGGCCGTCGAGACGCCCGACTTCCTCGCAGTGACGAAGGGGGCCGTCGACGGGCTCCTGACGCAGACCCGGCACCTCTGGGTCGAGGGAGCGCTCGCGCCGCTCGACGAGGACGGGCGCCGCCGCGTGATGGCGGCGCACGACGACCTCGCGGCGAAGGGGATGCGCGTCCTGGGCGTGGCGGTTCGCCCACTCGAGCATCCTCCGATCGGACCTGAGCTGGACGGACTGGAGACCGACCTGACGCTCGTCGGGCTCTTCGGCCTGCTCGACCCGGCCCGCCCCGAGGTCGCGGACGCGGTGGCCCGGTGCCGTGCGGCCGGCATCCGCCCCGTCATGATCACGGGCGACCACCCGCTGACGGCGCGTCACATCGCGAAGCAGGTCGGCATCACCGAGAGCGAGGAGTTCCTGACCGGGCAGGAGCTCGACCGGCTCACCGACGCCGAGCTGCGCGACCGGGTGAACGGCGTGTCGGTCTTCGCCCGCGTCTCGCCGGAGCACAAGATCCGGCTCGTCACGAGTCTCCAGGAGCAGGGCCTCGTCGTGGCGATGACCGGGGACGGCGTCAACGACGCGCCCGCGCTCCGCAAGGCGGACATCGGCGTGGCGATGGGCATCACGGGAACCGACGTCTCCAAGGACGCGGCCGACGATGGTCCTCCTCGACGACAACTTCGCCACGATCGTGGCGGCCGTCGAGGAAGGCCGGAAGATCTACGACAACATTCGGAAGTTCATCAAGTACCTCCTGAGCTGCAACGCCAGCGAGATCGCCGTCATGCTGCTGGCGCCGCTCCTCGGCATGCCGCTACCCCTGCTTCCACTCCAGATCCTCTGGATGAATCTGGTGACGGACGGCCTACCGGCCCTGGCCCTCGGCGTGGAGCCGGCCGAAGAGAACATCATGAAGCGCCCTCCCTACTCGTCGGAGGAGAGCATCTTCGGGCGAGGCCTCGTGGGGTTCGTCGTCGTGATGGGCATCGTGATGAGTCTGATCTCGCTCGGCATCGGCGCCTGGGCGTTCCGCAGCGGCGACCCGGCCTGGCAGACGCTCCTCTTCACGACCTTGATCTTCTCGCAGGTGATCCTGGCTCTCGAGGTGCGCTCCGAGCGGAGATCGATCTTCCGCATCGGGCTGTTCACCAATCCGCTGATGGTCGTGGCGTTTCTCTCGACGGTCGGCCTGCAGGTGGCGGTCGTCTACCTGCCGTTCCTGCAGAAGGTCTTCTCGACCTCCCCGCTCGGTGCGCGCGACCTCTTGATCGCCTTCGGATCCGGCCTTGCCGTGCTGGCCGCCGTCGAACCCTGGAAGTGGGCGCTGCGCCGGACGACGACGGCCTCCCGCCGCACCGTGTGAGCGCAGTGAACAGGCTCGAAAGGCACTGCACCGAATGTGCCCGCGCCCAACGCTCGTGGCCGCATTCTGGAAACAAGCGACTCTCAGCGTCACTATATTATGCGGGACTCAATAATTCGCGGCACTTGCATCCATTTTCCCTTGTGTAGTATCCGTAGTTTTGATCTATGCTCGACATGTGGAAGGCCTGCGGGCGATGAAAGACAAAAGCCAAAAACAGAACGCAGATTCCGCGGATCCGCGCGCATCCGCGTCCTGAAAATACGTTGGCGTATTTGTGAACGAGGATCTCAAGAAGCCACTCTCTGGCACCCACTGGATTCTTCACAAAGATCAGCGAGTCCATTGCAGGATCGTCCCGTTAGATCCCTATGCGCATACACTTCGTCAACCCGTCGGATATTTCGTTCGGCACTGCGGTCATCACGCCTCGCTGGCTGTACGTGCTTGCCGGGGCGACGCCTGGTCGCTACGGCACGCCGTCCATCGTCGATGAAACGCTCGAGCCGTTCGACCCCGACCGCGTGGCTCCCGGCGACGTAGTGGGCATCGGCATCCACACCGGGAATGCGATTCGCGGCTATCAAGTCGGTCGACTGGCACGCGAACGCGGCGCAACGGTCGTCTTTGGTGGGGTCCATTCCAGCCTGTACCCCGACGAAGCTCTTGATTACGGCGCGGCTCACGCCGTCGTAAGAGAGGATGGCGATCTCGTCTGGCCGACAGTGCTCGCCGACTGTACCGCCGGAACGCTCAAGGCTGTCTACGACGGCGGGCGCGTCGACGGCGACTCGTTCATTCCGGCGCGATGGGATCTGCTGCCGGCGGACCGCTACATGTGGGGTTCAGTCCAGACGGTGCGCGGCTGTCCGAAGCATTGCTCGTTCTGTTCCGTGTGGCGCACGGACGGCCAGAAGCCGCGACAGCGGGGCGTGGAGGATGTGGTGGCCGAGATCGTGGAGCTTCGACGCCGCGGCTTCCGGTTCATTCTTCTCTCGGACGACAACTTCTACCCGGTCACGCTGGCCGATCTCGCCATGGCGGCCCGGCGTGCCGATCCGGCGCGACTCGAGAATCTCAAGACGTTGCGGCGGGAGCGCTTCGAGCTGATGTCGCGGTTGGAGCAGCTGCCCGACGATCTCGTGTTCTACACGCAGATCACGATGGAGGCTGCCGAGGATCCGGCGTTCCTCAAGGCGATGCGCAGAGCCAGGATTCGCGGGGCGCTCGTCGGCATCGAGTCGGTGACGCCTGAAGGCCTCAAGGCGGTCTACAAGGATTTCAACCCGGCAGGGGACGCGCTTGTGACTCGTCTGCAGGCGTTTGGACATAACGGGGTGCACGTCCTCGGATCGTTCATTTTTGGTTTGCCGACCGACAGGGAGGGCACGTTCAAGGCGACAGCCGATCTGGCACAGCGGGCTGGCCTCTCCTTCGCGCAGTTTGTGATGCTGCAGCCGTTTCCCGGCACCGTAGATTTCGCCAAGTGGGAGAAGGGGGAGTCGGCCTCGATTCGTGTCGGGTCGACCCCTTTGTCTAGATACTGGCTCATCCCTTCATCCGAGCGGCCGAAGATCTACTTGTCGCACCCGGTGATGTCCGCCGACGAGATTCGCCGGCGGACGCAAGTGACGTGGGACGAGTTCTATAGTCTCCCGCTCATCTGGAAACGTTCGAAGGGATGCGTCAAGTCGCTGAAAGCCCGGGTCGCCTTCGTGTTGATCTCGAAGTTGTACCGCCAGATGTACGCGAACACGGGAATCGCCACCGACAGCGCTCGCGTCGCCCGGTCGGCGCGTCGCGCACGGGTGCTCGCCAGGCTGGCGAGGCGGCTCTTCGTCGGTGCGCCGATGCCGGAGCTCCAGGTCTCTCGTGGGGGACCGGCCGTTGGGACGACTATCCACCGCAAGCGACGGCGGCCATGCTGAACCTCCTTGATTCGCACACGATGGCAATCGTGCGCTGTATGTGATGACCGAAGCGACCGACACCGGCCTGGTGCAGGCGAAGCAGCGGCTGGAACTGGCGGCGCTGTTTCAGTTCACCTACATGGGCGAATGATGGACGTCAACTACATTGACCGGTGACGAAGTCGCAGTGAATTCGCCGTCGCCGGCCAATAGCGATAACGGCCCAATCGGTGATCCTTACACACCTCGATACCCTGTCCGTTAATGGGACCGCGGTACCTTGGCGGCGCTCTTCCCGCTCTATGTCACGTATCCCGGGCGGCGCCGCTCGTCCTGACCCCCTGCACGGCCTGTTCAGCCCTCACCCGGCGGAGCTCGCCGGATAGCCTGGAGTGGTTGATGCCGGCTTCGAAGCGGTGCGCGCGCTCGATGGCGGGGTTCGCCGGGCCCAGCAGTCCCGGCCGAGCTCCTGCAGGAACGCGCGCGGGTAGCCGCTGTCCTTCGAGGTCGCGTTAACTCGTTTGGGCCGGGACGCATTGCATTGGCGTGCCCTGCACTGCTAGAATCGCCCCCTGTTATTGAGGGCGACCCGTGGATTGAACCACAATGAACTGGTTGCCGAACACGCTACACTTCCCCATGGGCACAGGGTTGCTGTGTCAGTACCTTCAAATGCAAATGTGCGTTAATGGCGCTAACTTGAGATCGCCTACTCAACCCTTTAGGAGTAGCTATGAACACGGTAACGATGCGATTGAGTTTGGTTGTGGCCGTCTGCGTAGCGGTATCCCTATCTCTCTCAGGATGTGCATCTGCCCCCACGGCGGAAATCAATGCAGCCAAGGCGGCTATCACCGCAGCGCAGGCCGATGATGTCCGGACTTATGCTCCCGAGGCCCTGAAAGCTGCTGAAGACACCCTTGCCAAGGCGACCGGTGAAGTGCAGACCCAGGATGGCAAATTCGGACTTTCGCGCGACTACAAGGCTGCCTCCCAATTGCTGAAGCAGGTCAGCGACGCAGCAGCCCAAGCCCAAGCGGATGCCCAGGCTAACAAGGCCAAGACCAAATCCGAAGCCGAGGCTTTGATTGCTGGTTTGGCGACGCAGCTTGCCGATGCCAAGAAGGCTCTCGCCACCGCCCCAAAGGGGAAAGATACCAAGGCGGAGCTAGAAGCGCTTCAGAACGATCTGAAGAGCGCGGGCGAGGCTGCGACAGCGGCTTCCACGGCGATGACCCAGGAGAAGTTCATGGATGCCCTCGGCCAGGCCAAGACGGCGAAGGCGAAGGCCGATGGCGTTATCGAACAGGTTACAGCTGCGAAAGCGAAGATTAAGGGTCGCAGATAGTTCCTTCGCAGTTTCGGGAAGGTAAATGGCGTCTGAAATAAGGCGGGGAATCATCTGGGTATTCGTCGCCCTGATGGTCCTGATTCTTTGGGTGGCGGCGAATCGACTGTGGCTTTACACGGCACTGCGCAACCACCCCTGGCAGTTTGAGTCCTATGTCGACAACATGTCGGCGCGCTGTGCGGCAGATGCGGGAGCCTATGCATTTGCAGAGGAGTTGCGCGCTCTGGCCAGCCAGGCGCAAGAAGCAAGGCTTTGCCTGAACAGAGAAGACGAGAGATGGGTGGTTGGCCGCGATTACGCCCCCTGTTATCAGAAACTGGCAAGTTGCGCTTTGACTGCGCTCCAAGTCCGCCGAACCCAGGAGCAGCGGGCGCGAGACCAGAAAGCCCGTCTTAATGCCACGCTGAAACCACTTGAATCGGAACTGGACAGCGATGCCCGCGCCAGGAGGGCAGGGATCAAGCTCGAGATCCGGAACCTCGCTCAGTCCCAGGCCAGGACTGAGATTGAGACAGCCCGCAACCTGATCGCGCTCGGCCAAACCGATTCTGCTCTCACTGCCGCCATGCGCGCCCGCGCCGCATGGGATCGGAGCGAAAACTCCATATCGGCTGATCTGGGTCGTTTTTATGATTCCGGGCATCGGGCCCAATGGGAAAACAGCGCGCAAGATCTGCTGCGCTGGACCAGGCGAACGGGGCGCGCGGCAATTCTCGTGGACAAGCTGGAGCATCGCTGCCTGCTGCTGGCCGCAGGACGCGTTGAGAGAGCTTATGTTGCCAACCTCGGCAGAAACTGGTATCGATCGAAGTTACAGGAGAACGATGCTTCCACGCCCGAAGGGGAATACAGGATAAAGAGCAAGTTCCGCTCCGGCAGTTTTGGCTGGGCCTTGCTTCTGGACTATCCCAATGCCGCCGACCGGCAGCGTTTTAATGCGCTGAGAAAAATGGGGGTGATCTCGGCGCGCGCACGGATCGGAGGCAACATCGAGATTCACGGAGGCGGTCGGCGTAATTCGGACTGGACCGATGGCTGCGTCTCTCTGGAGAATCCCGAAATGGCCGGTCTGTACAGACGGGCGTATGTCGGCATGCCGGTAACGATCGTGGGTACAAGCAGTCTTGGAGCCTCGGTGAAAGAGTAGGGTTGTCATGCCTGGTGCGGCACGGAAACTGGCGAGGATAAGTTGCGCATGCCTTGGATGCCTGGCTGCGATTGCCCTGCTGCAAGCCTGCTCGTCTTCAAATAGATCGGAGCAGACACAGGCCTCGCCAGCTGGCAAGGGTGGAACTGTAAGAGGGCACGGAGAGCGGGGTGCCCTGCGCGATCGAGCGCGAGCCCTGGAGAACAAAGTGCGCAAGCTGGAAGCCACCAGAGACCGTTTGTACCCCAGCGCGCCGGTTATCCTGGTCGATACCGCTCAAAGCCGCCTTAGCCTGGTGGCGGGATCCAGGGTGATTGCCGCGGGGACGTGCTCCACCGGTAACGGCATGGAATTGACCGACGGTGCCGGCAAACGCTCGTGGACTTTTGACACGCCCAGGGGATATTTCCGCGTTCTCGGCAAGGTGGCCAACCCGGTATGGTATCGGCCCGACTGGTCCTATGTTGAAGAAGGGGAGCCGATTCCTAAAGACCGTTCCAAGCGTGCCGAGGCGAATGTACTGGGGGATTATGCCCTTGCCTTCGGCAACGGCTTCTTTATACACGGCACTCTTTATACCCGCCTGCTGGGCGCCAATGTGACCCACGGGTGCATTCGAATCGACGACGACCTGTTGAAGAAGGTCTTCCAGGTCGCGCAACCCGGGACCCCAATCTGGATCTACTGAGATGCCCCACACGGAAAACACGAAACCAGGAATCACGGCTTTCGTGCGGGTACGCGCATTGGCTCTGGCTGCGATTCTCGCAGGCTCGCTGGCGGTTTCCTGTCGTTCGCGCTCCGGGCAGCCATCCGAAAGTTCATCCGAAGACCAGAACATTCAGGAGCGGATCGCGACGCTGACCCGTCAAGAGCAGATTCTATCGGCGGAAGTTTCAGTTGCGAAGGCCCCCACACCTTATCTCTCTGTTGACTTCCTGAGCGGGAAAATCGAATTGAGGGCTCAAGGCCGGACGTTGCGCAGCTTTCCCGTCGGCAAGATCAGCCGGTCGGGCGGGTCGCCGTCCGCGGCCCAGACTTGGGAGGAAACTGAAGCCAAGCCGCTGGAGCTTCCTGCGCGGGCCAAGGTGGTCCCGGGATCGGGAGAGGAGACCACATCATCCATCGCAAGCCAGAATCCCTGGGGACCGAAAAGGATGCCGTTGGACTATGATTTGGTCTGTAAAGAAAACCGCTTGGTTGGAGTCCGCTCGTTGCCGTCCGCGCAATCGCGCAGCCGTTTCACCCGCTGGATCATAGGCGGTTTTCGCCAGTTGCTCGACCGAGCCCGCAATGTACTTGGCGGAAGGAAATCGGCCTATCGGGAATCGCTCGAGATCTGGCTCTCCGAAGATCAGGCACAGCTGCTTTTCTGGTCTCTCCCCAAGCAGTTCAACATTCTGATCCTCAACGCCTCCTGACTCTGAACGCCAGGAGCTCGAACACGGATTTGTCGTCGCCATGCTCGTTCATCTCGTGGGATTGCTCCTCACGGAGCCGCTTTACACGCCTCACTGCTGGCCGGAGGGACAGGAAGGGAAAACGGTGGCCTGAACGAGGTGCCGTTGGGAACGTGATCTGTGCTGGAGCCTGTTCTCTCTTGTTTGTGGAACGACCCTACGCCCGCTCAAGAATGACTGTCAACGAAAAATGTAGTTGCCAGACAGCGCCCTGGGAGGGGGTGCTTCGCCCGGGGCGTAACCCGTGGCACCCCCGCCCCTGATCCAGCGCCAGCAAGGCAAATTAGTCGCGCAGGCGGCTCAGGTTGAATCATAGGAGAGCCTAGCGGGACGCGGTGATTGTGGTGGGTAAAGGAGGCGAATCATTGAGAAGAAAGGCGGGTGGTCGTTTGCTTCACATGAGACTATTCCCAGCACGTTTCGTTCAGGCCCGTCCCTTCCTGCTTATTATGGAGAGGGTGGAGGGGGTGGAGAGGGTTTCGAGCGGGGTGAAGCCGGCGGACGCGAGGATGTTCTGGAGATCGGTCGGGTAGAAATAGCGGATGCGCTCGCGGGTGACCACCGTACGCGAGCGCGAGCCGTTCGCGGCCATGACGGTGTAGGTGCGCTCCACGATATTGACCTGTTTCGAGGGATTTTTCAGGATTTGTTTTTCTCTCTGAAGAACGGTGCCGTCGGCACGGGTCCTCCGGTAATCCAGATAGACGCAATCGTCGGAACGCAGAAGCACGTCGGGATCAGGAAGAAACGTGTCCATCACGAACCTGCCCCCCGGCTTCAGATGCCTGGAGATACAGGCCAGAGCCGAGCGTTGCGCGCTTTCCTCCACCAGGTAGTTGAAGGCGGAAAAAGGGCAGATCACGAGCGAAAACACGGCACCGAGCTCGAATCCGCTCATGTCGGCGCAGTGCACCTGCAACCGTGTCCTCTCCTGAGGATCCAGCACCGCATCGGCCTTCCTCCGCAGAGCTTCCAGCATGCGCGGCGAAACATCGAGGCCAACCACCCGGCATCCCGCCCTGACCAACGGCAGAGAGACCCGGCCCGTCCCGCATCCGAGTTCGAGCACGGGGCCCGAAGCCGCCAGGGCTTGGCTCGCGTAGAAGGCGATGTCGGCCCCTGGATTCGTCACCCCCATGTCGTCGTCGTAGAACTCTGAAATGGCGTCATAGACCCTGGCGGGGCTGTCGAAGGTTTGCTTCTCCCAGCAGCCTGTCATATGCCTCCATAGATTTCCCGGCGGACGCACGCCACGAATGTCTCGCGAGATAGTCGGCGGGCGGCGGCTCTATCGACTTGCGGAGCGCGCCGTCCAGCAATAGACGCTCGAGCGGCTCCAGGAAGTCGCGCGTGCCTTCGACGACGATCAGTGAAGGCGGACGGTCGGAGAGAAACCCGCGCGCCCCTTCCCTGGTCGATACGCAGACGCGCCCCGCCGCCGCGGACTCCAGTAGTTTCACGCTCGAGCCCCGGATTCCCGAGACCGGGTTTATGGTCAGCGCACACCGCCTCAGGAATGGCCGCGGATCCTCGCCGTAATCGTAAATGGTCACGCCCGGAACCCGAAATAAGTCGAGCTCCCGGTCTTCGCGTTCGGCCGCGCCGGCACCGGCCAGGATCCACAACTCCGCCCCGGGGACGCGCCGCCGCAGTTGCGGGAACACGTCCCGCACGAACTCCGAGATTCCCTCGAAGTTCGGCATGTAACGAAAAGGCCCCGCAAAGAGAATCCCACGCCCGCCGTCCTCGGATGGAACGTATTCCATCTCCTCCATCCCGTTCGGCACCACCACGGGGCGCAGGCCCGGGACGAGCGCCGCATCCTCGTCCGAACACACAAACACACCGTCAAACCGCGACAGCTGATCCATCTCGCGCGCATCATCCGCATGCGAACCGTCCACCCCCAGGTTGACGTCGTGGAGGGTTATGGACCAGCTCCCACCGCCGCGCCTCATTGCGACCAGCCCGGCGAGCTCCGAGAACTCTATCTGCACGGCATCCGGCCGCACGGTGCCGATCAATCTCAGAAGCTCCTGCCGCAGCTGCGGGTGACAGTGCGCCTCACCCCGCGCGCTCCGCCCCGCCCCGGCGGGCACGGCCGCTCTCCCCCCAACCAGGTGAACAGCCGCCAGGTTCCCGAAGCGCTTCCCCGGCCCTCCCGCGAAGGCCTCGGCCTCGTCGCCGAGCAGGACCACGTTGTACCGTTCCGAAAGCGCCTCCACCAGACGGCACATTCGGACCGCGCCGCCGTGGGCCGGCGGATACATTGCGAACGGCGAGACCATCAGGACCACCGGACGCGCATTCAACGACGTCGCAGGCCGCAGGAAGTACTTCAGCTGTGCGAACCCGAGACACGAATCATCGAACGGCTGCAGGGCAGCGAACAATCGCGTCCGCAGGATCGCGGCCGCGTTCCGCTTGGATGTCAGCTGCAGCAAAGAAACGTCGTCCAGTTCTGCCGCGGCCGCATACACCCGTTCCATGGATCCCATCGTGTCCAGGTTGCGCAGGTGGAAAAGCAATCCATTGCGGCGGAACACCCGTTCGATCTCACGGTGGTCGTAATACCTCGAGATCGTTCCCCGCCGGGCATGCCATACCCTGGACGACGGGCAGAAGAGGGTCTCGTATCCCTGCCTCCATGCGAGAACACCCCACTCGACGTCCTCCCAGTAGAACGGCGCGTACGCGTCGCTCCACGCGACCAGGCGGCGCAAGAGGCGCGACTGAAACAGCGACGACCCGCCGCCCGCATAAACACCGCCGCGCACGCTGGTCTCGTCCTCCGGCGGCGTGTCGAGTATCTCGGCAACTCCCTGAGGGCAGCGCAGCGCCGTCCACCCGGTTTCTTCGCGCCTGCGGGACGGATCCTGCGGCAGAATCTGCGAGGCGATGGAAAACACGTGCGGCGCCCGCCAGGGGAGAAGCTCGACGAGTGTCCGCCGCTCAACCACGACGTCGCTGTTGAGCAGATAGGCCCACGGGTGCCGCGCCGTGCTCATACCGCGGCGCACGGCCTCGGAGAACGTCGCCGGGGCGGGATCAAAAATCCAGCGCACGTCCCCGAACCGTCGCGCCTCTTCCTGGTAGTCCTCCGGGTCCGAACCGTTGACTACAACTATGGTCTCGAGCGGTTCCTCGATTTCCCTGGCAGCGCGTTCGAGCGATTCGAGGCAGGCACGCAAGAGCTTCGGGCTGCCGCGTTCCGGGATGATCACCGAAACGCCCTGGCCGATCGATGACGGGAGCCTGATGCTTCGGGACCCGCGGCGCGACCGTATGTATGCGCCGACGCGATCGCAGAACGCCACTGCACCCTGCAACCGGAGCAACCTCGCCCTTTTCGTTGCTGCGGGCAGCGTGTTCATCGGAGGACCTCGATCCCGAATAGCGCAAAGCCGAGTTCGCGGGCATCGCCGCTCACGCCTGCGTGCGCCGGACGAAAGGTATCGTCGACCCTGAGACTCACGATCATCGGCCCGCTGCCCGCGTCGACCTCCACACACGTGTTGAATCGCAGCAGGCTGTCGGTCGGATTGACCACACGCCCGGCCGGTATGCCGTCGCAGCTGATTCCAAGTCCATTGGGCTGCTCATTGCCCGAAGGAGGCAAGGCTCCCCTGAGCACGAGACCGCCTCCGCGCGGGAGCAACAAGACACCCTCGCGCTTGCTCCAGAGTGTGCCCGCGCCATCCCTCGGGTGCCACCCGCGCAAGAACTGGGCGTTTTCCCAATCGGCAGCCGAGAGCTCGCGCGTCGACGCCGGGATCGGGCCCGGCACCTTCCACTCGCATGAGAGGCATGCCGGGTTCAGCCCCGAAACGAAAGCGCGCCTGAATTCGCGGTACGCGTCGCCCTGCCAGATAGAACGCAGGCTCTGGTCCCGCAGATTGCCCAGCACGAGCGCGTCCTGCACCTCGCACGGCACGACGTCGCCATTGGACAGGATGTGTACTGTGGTCCAGGGGTCCTGATCGCAGGTCCGTATCCGAGTGCCCGGCGTGACGGCGCCTGGAGCGGACGCGCCCGCACAGTCGATCTCGGGTCCGCACCGGATTTCGACAGACGGGAATGCCCCACGTGCCTTCGCCACCACCTCTCTCAGAGCCGTTCTGAATTCACCCCGCAGTACCCCGCGGTCGTCCCGTTCCGCCGCAAAGGCCGCGGGCGCCAGGCCGCGCCGGATGACCGGAAGCACCGTCACGAGCGTGATCCCTTTGCGCCGTGCGAGGGAAACCACCGCCGGGAGGTCGCGCAGGTTGGCTTCCATTGCGACGAACGCGATTTCCAGCGCGGGCCGGCCAGTCCCGCACTCTTCCCGCAGCGCGAGCAGCCGGTCGAGCCTGGAGAACAGCCGCTCGAGCGCCCCGCCGCCGTAAATCGCGGTCCACTCCCCCGCAGAAGCCGTGTGCAGCGAAATACCCAGGCGGTCCAATCCGGAGCGGACAACCGCCCGCAGCGTCTCCTCGTCGGCAGAGGCCAGCGAGGTCACGAGCTCCACGGGGGCACCCGTCTGCTTCGCCAGCCGGATCGCGTCAGCCAGCCGAGGGTAGTGGATCGACTCGCCCGAATAGTTCAGCCTGATACACTCCGGATGTTCCAGCGCGCCGATCAATTCCTCCAGCAGCCCGAAATTCATGTGTTCGCCGTTTCCCCGGCGCGCGTGGCGGGAGCAGAACACGCAGGCGAACGGGCACTTCGACGTCAGTTCGATCCAGAGCGTGATCGGCACCGAGGCGGCGGCGTAGTCGGCTTCCGGGCAGGCTGGATTCGGTTTCGCGGTCATCATGCGAGGAACTCCATTTCTGCCCGCCCCGGGGTCTCCCCGCATTCGACCCGGTCCAGAAGTGTCAGCGCCTGATGGCTGAAGATCGCGCTCCACGTATTCCAGTGACGTGCTCCGCCGTATGGCACTCTCCTGAACACGGGGGCGCCGTTTTCGTCCAGAAGGCCCAGGAGCGCTTCACGCGACCGGGTCATCGAGCGATGGCCGCCGGCTGGCAGGGGCACCAGGCAACCTGCCCGGAGCGTCTGCGCAAGGACGTCGGAACGCGCGCAATTCCCGACGCGCCGCAGGATCGCGGGGTACAGGGCGCCGGCGGCAGTCAGGCCGCCGTGATCGATTCCGCAGGCAAAACCCAGGACAAGTCCTTCGATGTGATACAGCAGAGGGTGGAGCTCATCGTCCGCAGGGTGTTCCCGGTAGTGATCGCGCCATCTGAAGTAAACGCGCGCCATCTCCTCGTGCAAGCGGGCGCCAGCGATCTCGCGCGGGATCCCCAGAATCGCCGCTGCGGGTTTCAGCTGGCAAGGGCCGGGCCGGGTCGACCATCGGGAGGGTAGGTCCCCAGTTTTTGCGTTACTGCGGGGGAGTACTGGCATCAGGGAGCCGTCGAAGGGGCAGAGCCGGGAATACAGCCGCAACAACCGGTCGAGACACTCGTCGGCGAGCGCCCGCGGGATCCAGTCGCGGACGGCGGCAACGCCCCTGCACGCCATGGCCAAGTCGAAAGAAAAGAGTCCCCTGTTGCGCCAGTCCTGGGCTTTGCTGTTCAGATGATGGCGTGTCGTCAGCCCATCCCCGGCCTGGTACGAGAGCCAGGTCGCGGCACGCAAAGCGCGCGTGGAAAGGTCAGGGGTGACGCCGCGCATCAAGCCCAGGAAAGCAAGCCACGTCAGGAAATAACCCGTCGCTTCGGGGTAGAGGTATTCCGGACCACAGACGCTGCTCGTGGAGCCGACCACGCCCCCGCAGTCGGGCCCTCGCTCGACCTGAACAGCGCTGAGAAGCCAATTCTCGAGCCTCTGCATCAAAACCCGGCGGCTCGGGGGAAACCGGGAGGGCGAGGCAGACAAACTTCCCCCCTCGGGCAAAGGGTTAGCGCCCTCATTCTATCGGATCTACAGGGTGTCGGATCCTGAAAATAGCAGAGCGTGATTTGTCTTTCCGGAAACCCCCTGCTCATGTGATAGAAGGGAACGTGCGCACGCTCAACGACACGGCTGACTCTTACCGCTTCTTCGACGCCACGCCGCACGCCGAGTTTCTCTATTCCTGCGTTCGGAGGACCATCGAGGAAGACCTGCCGCGCGAAACCGAATTGCTTGCCCGGTACGACCAATTTCGCGCGCGCATCGGGGCCATGGTCGACATGCCGGGGGGCGTACCTTGGAGCTTCTGTTTCGGTTTCTCCGGCAGAATGGCGGCCGTCTTTCCATGCGAGCCCGCGAGGGCGAACTGGCGGCAATGTCCGATAAAGAGGTTGCCTCCGCCGAACAGGCCTATGCCGACCTGTTTTCCCACCTGTCAAACCGCTGGGAATGACGGGATTTCTCCTTTGCCGCCCAGAGAGGTGCGGCGATTATTCCAGGTCTCAATCATTTTGCGGGCATCTGCAGAAGGGTGCCCTCTCGAAGTTCATCCGTCGCTCGCCGGACGACCAGGTCGCCGGCCTTCAAGTCGCCAAGAACCTCCACAAGATCACCTTCGGCAGCCAATTTCCTGACATCTACCCAATGAATTCGTCCGTTCTGGTTCCGTACCACAAACGTGCGTTCTGTGGTGGTAACTACGCTGGTCCTCGGGACAAAGAGCGCCGGCTGCGTGCGCCGGACGGGCCATTTGACCGTCGGATACATACCCGGGGCCAGTGAGCCGTCCTGGTTGACGATATCCATTTCAACTGGCATGGTGCGCGTCTTCTGATCCAGCACTTGTGCTATTCGCGCCACCGTTCCCGCATAGGTACGTCCCGGGCGCGCGGGAACCGTGAAGTTCACCCTGGCGCCGTGCATGATTCCGCCGAGGTGTTCTTCGGGTATCGCGACAACGAGTCTGAGATGAGAAACCTGCTGGAGAACGAGCAAGACAGGATCGGCACCGGGACCGACCAGGGCCCCGGGGTGTACCAGGCGGTCCGTGACGACCCCGTCGAATGGGGCCGCTATTTTCAAGTAGGCCTGCATATCCATCAGGGAACGGACCGTCGCCTCGGCTGCCCTGATTGATTGTTGGCGCGCATTGAGGAGGGCTTTGGCTGCATCGACCTGTTTTTCGGCTTGAACAACTTCATTGCCTGCGATGGCTCCCGGAGTTTGGGCCGCCCTCTGCATGCGATCCGCGGTGCTCTGCGCGGCTGCAAGTTGAGCTTCGGCCAGGAGGCGCTCAGATTCTGCCGCCTGCACCTTTGACTGGGCTTCGGCAATCTGGGCTGCCATTTCAGGAGCGGAGAGTTCGGCGAGGAGGTCCCCGTGTTTGACGACACTCCCCCTGTCCACGAGGATGCGATCGACGTATCCCGGCACTTTGGCGTGAAGCGAGACGCTCAGGTATGGCGCGATTTCGCCCGGCAGATCGATCGTTCGCGACACCGGCTTAGATACCACCGCTACGAGATCGCGACTTTGCGACCAGGCGATGCAGGCGATGGCAGAGAACGCCGAGATTGTCAAAACGAGAGAAGTGTCATGTCGCGTCATAATATCGGCTCGCTGGATCCATGGGGTTGAGAGAAGAGGAAGCCGTGGATGCCCCGCCCTGAAGAATGGCGTAGATCGACGGCAGAACGGTCAGCGTCGCGAAGGTCGATGCGATAAGGCCGCCAATGACGGCTCGGCCAAGAGGCGCCGATTGTGATCCGCCTTCGCCGAACCCGATGGCCATCGGCACCATGCCGACAATCATCGCGGCCGCGGTCATGAGGATGGCACGCAGGCGGCTCGCGGCACCCTCGCGCGTGGCTTCGAATAAAGGCCTCCCCTCGTGCCGGAACCGTTCGGCGAAGGTGATCAGAAGAATCGAGTTCGCCGCTGCAATCCCGATCGACATGATCGCGCCCATGAACGATTGAATGTTCAAGGTCGTCCCGGTCAAATCGAGCATCAGCAGAACGCCGCAAAGCACCGCGGGAACGGTCAGAATGACGGCCAGGGCCAGCCGCATGGATTGGAAGTTAGCCGCGAGCAGGAGAAAGATCACGGCGATCGCGAGCAGCAGTCCGGTTCGAAGGCCCGAAATCGTCTGTTCGAGCGGAGGAATCTGTCCCCGATACCTGACGCTGATGCCCCTGGGCGGCGTTCCGGCCCGGGCGAGCGCGGCATTCAGAGCGGGTGCCGCTTTACCGAGGGTGATGCCATTCAGATTTGCAGTCAGACTGATCACTCGCTGACCGTTGTTACGCTCGATCATCCCGGGCATGGTTCCGAGCTTCAGGTCCGCGATGTTCGTGAGTTCGGTATCGGTGCGGCCGTTTTGCATCACCGGGAGCTCGCCGAGATCCTCCAAGCTCTGCAGCCGGTTCTGAGGCAGCTGGACCTGTATCTGAAAGGCGTTGCCTGAGTTCGGATCCCGCCAGTAGTTCGGCTGGGTAAATCGCGAAGAGGATGTGGCCGGTACGACGGAGCGCACGACATCGGCCATGGTCAAGCCAAACTGCCCGGCCCGGTCACGGTTGACGTTGATGTCCAGCGTCGGATAGTTGAGTTCCTGGGCAAACTGGAGGTCACGCAGAAAAGGCAGTTTCGCAATCTCCGCCTGGACCTTCTGAGCGTATGCGTAATTGTCTTGCAGATTAGTCCCCTGAATGGCCACCTCGACCGGCGTTGGGGAACCGAAGCCCATGACTTGGCTCACTATATCGCCCGCCTCAAAGGAGAACCGGCAGGCCGGGAGTTCCCGGTGCAGGGCGGCACGCAACTCTTCCCGCAAGGCGTCTCCTCGTTGCGTCTTGGGGCTGACGGCCACCTGAATCACCGCTTCCTGAGGCCCGCTGGTAAACAGATGGATCAAATCCACCGGATAGCTGGAGGGCACGACACCCACGAAGTCGCTGGTGATTAAAACGTTTTCCTGTCCGATTTCGCGGCGAATCACATCCAGTGCGCGCAGAACGATTCGCTCCGTTTCTTCTACCCGGGTGCCCGTCGGAGCGCGGAGGCGCAGCCGCAGCACCGGAGCATCGACATCGGGAAAGATCTCGGTCCCCATGCGCGGCAGGATGAGGTAGACGAGTCCAACGGAGACCATCAGATAAGTGAGAACGACCGGCCAGCGGAACCGCAACACAAGCCGGAGGTATCCCGAATAGAGTGCCCGAAGGCGCCCGAAGAGCGCTTCGCCGCGATGCGATTCCCGCATCAGCCACGTCGCAAACACCGGAACCAGACTGCTGGAAAGCAGGTAGGACGCGATCATCGCGAACCCGACCGACAGGGATAAAGGGACGAACAGCTGGCGGCTGACGCCGATCATGAAGAATGAGGGAACGAACACGGCCAGGATGCAGAGCATCGAGAGCAATCGCGCGACGGCTGTTTGGCTGGAGGCCTGAAGCACTGCGCGGGCCCGCGATACGCCCGGGAGCATCTGGGTATGAATATTTTCGATCGACACCGTGGCTTCGTCGACCAGAACGCCGACGGCGAGCGCCAGACCTCCCAGCGTCATGATGTTGATCGTCTGGCCCGCGCCCCACAGCAGGATCACGGCACTGAGCAGGGCGAACGGGATGTTCAGGACGACGATGAGCGCGCTTCGCCAGTCGCGCAGGAAGATCAATACCATCAGACCGGTCAAAACGGCGCCAAGCGCCCCTTCCGTAATCAAGCCGCGGATCGAGTTCGTGACGTAGGGAGACTGGTCGAATTCCAGCCTCACATCGACATCCTCGGGAACTGCCTTCCTGAAATCGGGAATGGCAGCCTTCACCTCGTCGATCACCGCCAGGGTGGAGGCGTCCGCTCGCTTCGTCACTGGGATGTAGACCGTCCGCTTCCCGTTTACGTGCGCATAAGCCGTAACGAGGTCGGTGCCGTTCTCGATGGTCCCGATGTCCCGGAGGAAAACGGTAGTTCCGGACACGGGACGGATCGGCGTGCTCATCAGCTCCGAGAGGTTGCCCCCCAGCGCGGCATTGGTTCTCGCGATGCGATTGATGGATCCCGTCCACATGTTCCCGGACGGCATAACCAGGCTGGATTTGCTCACGGCCGAAATCGCTTCGTCCGGAGAGATGTGATACTGCTTCAGCTTGCCCGGATCGAGGGTAATGACGATCGACCTTTGGTTTCCGCCGAACGGAGGCGGGGCGGAGACTCCCGGCAGCGTCGCGAACAGAGGCCGTACTCGGTTCAAGGCATAATCCTGCAACTCGCCCTGTGTGCGGGTAGCGCTGCTGAAAACCAGCTGGCCCACGGCCACGCTCCCCGCGTCAAAACGGGTGATGAACGGCGGAACAGTCCCCGGCGGCATGAAGGCGCGGGCCCGGTTCACATATCCCACCGTCTCCGACATGGCCTGGCTCATGTTTGTTCCTTCATGAAACACCAGCTTCATGAGCGCTGCCCCCTGGATACTCTTGCTTTCGACGCGATCTATGCCGGTGATGTACAGGAAGTGGTACTCGTAGTAGTAGGTGAGGTATCCCTCCATCTGGGCCGGGTCCATGCCGCCATATGGCTGCGCCACGTAGATTGCCGGGTCCCCCACTTGCGGGAAGATATCGACCGGCATTCGCTCAATTGCGAGGACCGCGCAAAGCGCGACCGCAATCAAGGCAACAACGACCGTCATGGGCCTGTTGAGAGCGGCCAGAACGAGGCGCATATCTTCATCTCCTGAACTTATTGGCTGACTTCGGCGAGAAACGGCTGAATGTCCCCCGCCGCGGCAGCGACTGCCAGGAGGCCGCGCCACACGTTCAGCCGGGCAAGGGCATCGTCAATCTCGGATTGTGCGAGCAGCCGCTCTGCTTCCGCCACGTCGTCGATATTCCCCAGCCCCGATTGATAGCGAGCCGTTGCCTGTTCGACGGTGGCCCGTGCGGCCGAGACCTGTATGGGCGTGTTGGCCGCCACCCTTCGGGCGCCCATCAGAGTGGCTGTGGCCGCATTCCACTGCGCTTTGAGGTCTGCGGCGATCTGCTGATATCGGGCGGTCTCCGCACGAATGGCCGCTTCTTGCCCGGCCTCTCGCGCATGTAACGAAAAGCGGTCGAACACGGGAAATGTAACGGTAAATCCCACGGCATAGTTCTGAGTGTCGGGAGCTAGGCCGTTCAACCCTCCGAGCCGATTTCCGTTCGTCTCGGCACCTGTCCCGCGCGCATATGCGGAACCCTGCAGGAGGAACCGGGGAAAGTACGATCGCTCCAGGATCCTGAGTTGCGCTGTCAACTGTTCGATGGCGGCGCTCTGCTCCCGGGCCGAGGGATTTGCGGCTGTGTCGAGCGGCCTTATAGCCTGTTCCGGCGCCGGCTGGAGCAATCTCGGCGCAGCAGTCGAGATCTGGACTGGTTCCATTCCCACGAATTGCGAAAGGTGGGCGCGCGCAACCTCGACCGCCTGCTGAGCCTGTATCATCTGGGTCCTCGCAGCGGCAACCTCGGCCTGGGCCCGCGAGGCGTCTGCGCCGGGGCGCAGTTGCGCGTCTGCCAACGCATTGATCGTTCTGGCGATCACCTCTGTTCGATCCACGGCGGCTTGCGCCGCCCGGACCGTCTCCTGTGCCGCCATGAGCGTGACGTAGGCTTCCGCCGTTGTGACTGCGATGTCAAACCGCGTTCGCTCCAGCGTCGCCTCGGACCGTGCCCGCGCGGCCGCTGCAGCCGCAACACCCGCCCGTCGATATCCGAAATCAAAAGGCTCCCAGCTGACGAGCGTTCCCACCGCGCTGCCCCATACCGTTCCGAAATTGTTCGTCCCGAGCACGGGGCCGGACAGGGAAGGGACGACGCCCTGGGGCAACAACTGGCCGAAGACGTTGTTTCTCGTGGCGCGATTCACCTGTACCAGCGCATCGACTCGCGGCAAATACGCAGTCCGCGCGAGCTGAATTGCGGCAGCCGCCACATTGATCTGTTCCTGCGAGACCTGTACGGAAGGATAGTTGCGCAATGCGGTTTCGACCGCCTGCGCGAGCGTCAGGCCAGCCGATTGACCGGCCTGCTGGGCCGCAAGAGCAAAGCTGCCCATTAGACTCAGGACCAGAACTCTTACCGCGTAGCCACACCCGCGTTTAATTGTCTTGACCACGGCCGCTATTCCCCTTCGACAAATCAACCATGAATTCACGATCTCGATCCCTGGTTGGCGGGCGGCGCCAGGCTGACGCCGGCCAAATCATTCTTCAAAGCTGAGACAACCTTGCCGCCGATGTCCGGGCGCCGGGCATCGCCGCCGACGATCCGCAAAGACAACCCCGCCCAGCATGGCTGTCTGAAACAGCACCCGAAAACCGGCAGCCACGACGAGGGCCTGTGCGCCGTTAGGTCGGCTTAATGGGAGACGACTCATTCATGACTCGCGATCGTCCTCACCGAGGATCACTTCGCGATAAAGTTCCCCGACATTGGTGCGCAGCAGGCGGAGTACCTCACTGCCTTTCCTGGTAAGCGAGTACTCCTTGCGGGCGCGCAGACCGCCCCGCGGGTCGACTTTGCACTTCAGCCAGCCGCGATCGGACATGCGGGCGAGCATGGGATAGACTGTTCCGGGACTCACCTCATATCCGTGGTGTCGCAATTCCCGGATAATCCACTGGCCGACGACGGGCTTCTTCTCCGCGTGATGAAGGATATGGACCTTCCAGAAGGAAAGCAGGATCTCTCGCTCTACGTCTTTCATGACTCCCGAGCCTGTTGTCGATTATCGTAGTCGAATACTGTAATGACTTCAATAGCAGGGCACTTACTCGGTTTCAACGCGGTTCCGGTGTGAGGGGTATTGCGCTCGACCTCGATACTTCATGAACAACCGAGCGGCAGGAGAGCGGTACGCGGATGAACGCGGAGAAACGCGGATCAGAACTGACGATTCGGTCTGCCAGCGTTTATCCGCGTGCGCGGCGCCGGCCTCACCACGGGGTTTGAACGGACGCGGCCTGACGCGCGGCGGGCGCCAGTTGCAGTAAAACAGCCGCATCAGCGCGCTGCGTTCGGCCGGGTCGGAAGGCCTTGAGTTGTTCATCCGTTCTGCCCTCCTTCAGTCGGGTGTTTTCCGGACGCGGCCAACCCTGCGGACGCAGATGGATGCCACGTTATATCCGATGCAGGTCATTTTGCCACCCGATCCTGCCGCTTTCACCAAGCGTCCGGGCTGAAGAGGCTGTCCAACGGTTGATCTGCCCGCCCTGCCCGTAAAACAAGTGGGTCCGGGCTTCAGCCCGGACGTCTTTTGATCGGATCTATGTGGCGAAGGGCGCACGATCTAGCGACCGCAAAAAGCGTCCGGGCTGCTCTCCGTCGAACTCCGGCGGATCACCTGGCTCAACGGGGTGTACACGACGCGGAAGCCCAGCCGGTGTATGGGGCTGAGGGGGTCCCGGAGGCCGGCACGAACAAAAAAGGCGGGAAGGTCCCATCCGCCCCCGCGCACCGGGTGGTGGGTGGATCCGGTCCCTTCCCAGGCGCTCCCGTCCGTCGGCGCTCCCTTATAATCGGGATGCCAGGTGTCCTGGCACCACTCCGGCACGTTGCCCAGCATGTCATAGAGCCCGAAGGCATTGGGCTGCTTCACACCCACGGGGTGGGTGGTGCCGCCCGCGTTCTCCGCAGCCCACGCGATCGCGTCCACCGGGCCGTAGGTCTCCTCCTTGCCGCCTGCCCGGCAGCCATACTCCCACTCGGCCTCGCTGGGAAGACGGTAGCGCCGGCCCGGTTCGAGGGCGTTCAGCTTCCGGATGAACGCCTGAGCTTCCTGCCAGCTGACCCCTTCCACGGGAGCATCGGGGCCTGCCTGACGAAAGTGGGATGGGTTGCCGCCCATTAAGGCCTGCCACTGTGCCTGGGTAACCTCGGTCACTGCCATCCAGAAGCCCGGCACGTCCACGCGGTGGACCGGCTGCTCCGCTGCGCGAACGGTGGAACCCATTTCGAAGCTGCCTGCAGGGATCTCGACGAATCGCATCCCGATGCTGTTGCAGACCGGGGCGGCCGCGACCCTGTTTCCGGCTCCGACGCGCTGGTCTTCGTGCGGGCCGAAGGGCGAGCGGGCGAAAACGCGTGGCGGTTGAGTGCAGGCCAGTAGCATGACGAGGACGACGCGGGTGGTTCTCTTGGCAACCATCAGTGTCTCCCTTTCGGTCCCGGACGAGTCGCTGCCCTAGGCCCGGCGCGATAGAAGTGAGGTTGTGAAGGTCCGTTTCCAAACCACGGGCCTCCTCCATCCCGCTAGACGAAGATCAGGCGCATGAAGTTCTGCTGATCTGCGTGGACCCGCGTCCATCAGCGTCCGATTTTGACCTGGTGGCCTCTGGACACCGGTCGCGCGGTCATCTATAACGACTGCATGTCGCTCTCAGTCCTTGTCCTTTCCTTACAGCTGGCGGCGGCCGGCGCCGGCCAGGCGCACCAACCTGCCGCAGCCCGGTTCGAGGGTGCGGCGTGCCCGGTCGAAGTTGCTGCGGACGAGCGTATCGACTGCGGCGTGCTGCTTGTGCCGGAGAACCGGCGCAGAGCGGGGAGCCGAACGGTGCGGCTGCCGGTGATGATATTCCGGAGCCGCTCGTCGGTGCCGGCACCGGACCCGATCCTGTTCCTGACCGGAGGCCCGGGCAACAGCGGCGTGGCCGGGCGGCGATCGGCCCGCGGGAATCCGTTCCTGGATGAGCGCGACTTCGTGGTGATGGAACAGCGTGGCACGCGGTATGCTCAACCGGCGCTCGAGTGCCCGGCCGTCAACGCTTTAAAGGGCGAGATCGCCGCGGGACGCTTGCGTGGAAACGCTGCGAACGCCGACCTGGTCAAGGCGGCGCGTGCTTGCCGCGACAAGCTGACGGCGGCGGGAACGGATCTGGACGGCTACTCGACGGAGGCCAGCTCCGACGACATCGAGGATCTGCGCAAGGCGCTGGGCTACCGGAACTGGAACCTCTACGGGATTTCGTATGGCACCCGTCTCGCCCTGACGGTGCTCCGCAGGCATCCGTCCGGGGTTCGCAGCGTGGTACTCGATTCGGTGCTGCCGCCCGAGGTGAATTTCGACGAAGTAGCCGCCAGCAACCTGCTGCGCGCCCTGAACGCGGTGTTCGACGGGTGTGCGAGTGATCGGGAGTGCGGCACCGCCTATCCGAACCTGAGACAGCGCTTCGCCGATCTCGTGGCCGGCGCCGACCGGCGGCCGCTCGGGTTACCGATCGATGCGGCGGACGCCGGCGGGCGTCCCGCCGAGATACGCGGCGCGCAGATCGTGGATGCAATCTACAACGCACTGCACAAGCCTCAGGCGATCCCGCGGATTCCGCGGATCATCAGCGCCGCCGCTGCCGGAGAGTACGCCGAGTTGCTGCCGCTGGTGAAGGAGAACCAGGGCCCCTCGTCTTCGAGTTGGGGGATGCGGTACTCGGTCTGGTGTTCGGAGGAATCGCCGTTCCAGAGCGCCGACAGGATCGCCGCCCAGCTCTCGCCCGCCCTGGGACTGGGCGGCATCGACGAAACCACCGCGTCGCCGGAGGTGTGCCGGGCGTGGAACGTTTCCCCGGCCCCGGCGGTCGAGAACGAGCCGGTGAAAAGTGACGTTCCGGCCTTGGTTTTCGCCGGCGAGTTTGATCCCGACACGCCACCCGACTGGGGACGCCGACTCCTGGAGTCGATGCCCAACGCGCGCTACGTGGAGTTCCGCGGGCACAGCCACGGGGCGGGATTCAACGCGTGTGGCGCCGAACTCGTGACGGCCTTCCTGCGCGCCCCGGGCTCCCCGCTTCCCACGGACTGCGTGCTCAAACTCCGCGGCGCGGACTTCGGCTTGAGCGCGCGCCGACCCGTCAGCAAGTAAAAATCTGCGTGGATCCGCGTATTGAAAATCTTAGCCGCTCAGTGACCGGAGATTGGCGAAGGGCGGGATGCCGCGTGTTTTCGGGGCGGGGTTTTCGGGAGCGCAGCGCGTTCGCAGATCAAACGTGTCCGGTGCCCGGGTCCCGGTAGACGAGCGGGTTTTTGTCGCCGGCCGCGAGCGCCCCGGGCTCAACGCCCGGCATGCAGATGCGCAGATCGTTCAGCCGGATCGGGGTCAGATCCCTCCAGACATACGTGCCGTCGGGGAAATAGGAGATTGCCGCCGCCTCCCTCGCTCGGTCCGTGGCGTTTCCCTGCGCCGAGTGGAGCGTCCATCCCGCGTGGAAACTGGCGTCCCCCGCCTTCATGGGGCAGGTGACGACCGGGAGCTGATGCTCTGCGATGAAGCGGTCGAAGTGGGCCATGGCCTCATCCGATATGCCGAGATCGTCCGTAAAGGGGAAGCGGTGCGAACCCGTCGCGAAGCGCAGCGCCCCCATTTCCGGTGTGACGTCGACAAGGGCGACCCAGCACGTGAGCATGTGGTCGGTATCCAGGGGCCAGTAGTAGTGATCCTGGTGCCACGGTGTCGGGCCTCCGCCCGGCTCCTTGAAGAAGACCTGGTTGTGATAGATGCGAACGGCGTCCGCGCCCGCGAGCCGCGCGGCCATCCTGGCGAAACGGTGCGCAAGGACAAAAGGGCGGGTCTCCTCGTCCGAGAGGAAAGTGTTGGTCAGCGCAAGGAACGCGCGTCCGAAGATGTCCCGGTCCCCAAGAGCGGGAGGTGCGGGGAAATGTTTCCGGATGACACTTCGAAACACCTCCCGGTGCGCGGCTATCTCCTCCGGAGTGCACACCCCGGGCAGAAAGAGATGCCCGTTTTCCCTGAATTCCGCTACTTGTCGATCGGTAAGGGGGTAGTCGCTGGACAGGTTGGGCGTGGGCGGGAAATTTTCGATCGGGCTTCCCATTACGAGTCCTCCTGGCATTGCTTTCGATAGGGGTGTGGCCTCGGCCTGCGCGCTCGTGGTCCCGCCCCTTGACCCTCGACAAGCATAGCTCAGCGGTCCCAGATCTTCTCGAAATCCTCGATGAACTTGCGAACTACAGGCGACCCCTGAACGAAGACGGCATTCCCGAAACTGTTCTCTTCGGCGTTTGCCGACCAGTTGTAGCTTCCCGTCAGGAGCACCCTTCCATCTATGATCATGTACTTGTTGTACATGTTACCGCTGAACGCCCCGGAAGAACGCTTGAGATTGAATCCATGAGACTCGAGGTAGCCTATCTCGCTGAACATGTCGTCCGCGCGACTGGAATCGGCAATGATGCGGATCGCCACGCCCCTGTACCTGGCTGCCACCAGGGCGTCGCGGATTTCTTCGGTGGTGAAATTGTAGATGGCGATGTCGAGGCTGGACTGAGCCTTGTCGATTTCCGAGATGATCCTGGCGCGGACCGAGCCGTTCGGGGAGAACAGAGGAGCGATGCCGGAGAGGGCGTATCCCGGCTGCCCCACCGACACGGTGCTGAAGACCGATGACGTGTGGAAGCGCAAAGCCGAAAAGGACGCATACCCCGAGGAGAGGTCGATCTGCGCTCTCCCCGAAGACGCACCCGCAATCAGCTGGAAGAGGAATGCCGACATCTGGTTGCCCGGAGGAAGAGAAATCGGGTACGCGCCGACCGTCTCGCCGCCGCTGTTCCTCAGCGTCAGAGTCCCGACTGCCGTGGTCGAACCGGGATTGGCCAGGGCGACGGCCGTCGTGAACCCGCCCTCCTCGTCGGCATAGAAATCCGCCGAGGAAACCGGTAATGCTGCTGGGACTGAAGCTTCGGACATGAGGTCCGATCCTCTGAAGAGCTGGAAGACGGCGTTCCCGTTCAAGTCGACCGCCGGCGACGTGGCCACTCTGGCCCACCCGGTTGAGACTTCAGATCCCGTGCCGGAGGTCGTCAGCTTTGCGGAACCCAAGGCGAGGATAGGGAGCTGGAAGAAAGTGGAACTGTTACCCCCAACCGTCACGGTCAGCGGGACCCCGGTCTTCGAGAAGAACGAGATCGTTGCCGTGGTGGCTGTCCCGGTGGCGTTTGTCAGCAGCAGAACCGTCTTGTACCCCCCGCCGTCCGCAACGTGGGGGAACACGACTTCCTGGGCAAAGGCGCGTGATGCTGTTGCGGAAACCACCGCCAGCGTCACTGCGATCGAGAACAAATTGACGAACCTTCGATACATGTCCTTGTGGTTCCTTTAAGAGAATGCAACTGAGGTGCGCACATCGGGCACAGTCCACAAAGAGCCTGAGTGTGCTCCAGACGATCCAAACTCGGCATCGCTTTTGGGAAATTTCGTGAACTCCCCGCCCACGTCAGCCGGTACCGAGAATCGTCGTCAGGGCGGCGCAACTTTGCTATTTCCTTTTCCGAACCCGAGAAAGCTAGTAAAAAATTATCTGACGGCTGCTGGGGGTGTCAAGGTGCATGCAAGTCCCCTCGGGACTGCGCGTGTCGGCAGGCGCGCGACTTGCCGGGTCTTCCCCGCTTAAATGAAGAAAACAGGGCCAAAAATCGCGATTAAGGGCGCTTTTCGAGGGTGTTTTAGACGTAAGTCACTGATTCAGTTGTTTTTGTGCTGGTCCGTCCCGTGTTAGTATCAGGCGATCCTGCGGAGGTTGCTGTGAAACGTCTCGCGACGTTTTTGCTGGCCACTTGTTGCTGTCTCGCTCAACAGAGGCAGGGAAGCCCTCTCGAGCACCTGCCTGGCAACGTGGAGGTGCTTACACATTTCGGCGAGCGCGCCGATTTCTCCCCGGACGGCACCGAGGTCGCCTTCATGGCGAAGAGTTTCGGCGACGCGTTCGTCGTAGACCTCAAGACCCGCGCAATCCGGTGCCTCACCTGCAACGTGCCGGGCGCGGCGTTCCTGCGTGTCATGCACCTCCGCAACGGCGACTACCTGCTGATCGGCCCGGAGAAGTTCACGGACATCCAGACCAGCCGGGGGCGCGACAACGAGCTCTGGTACCTGAGCCGGGCCAGGGGCTCAAAGCCCGTGAAGCTCGCACAGAAGATGAGCGAGGGCGCCGCCGTGTCCAAGCAGTCGATGAGGATTGCCTTCTCCGTGACCAGCGGGCAGGACGCGGAAATGCGTCCGGGTTCTTCGAAGCTCGTTGTCGCCCGGATCGACGCGGCCGGTCCGGCCATTACGGAGCGTGAGGTGCTGCTGGAGAGCCCGGACAGGGGTTGCGTGATCGAGGCGCAGGACTTCTTCGACCACGACCACTTCCTGACCTACAGCTGCTATGAACCGGAAGGCCTCGCCAGCGTGTGGACGATCAACCTCGAAACGCACCGAAGGTTGAACCATTCTGAAACGATCGGCAGCTATAACGAGGTGGAAGGAATCCTGCCGGGGGGCGAATACACCCTGGTCGAAAGCGACAGGCAGGCGGTGCTCCGGGGCAAAACGGAACTCTTTCGCGACATCGACATCTGGAAGCTGAAGCTCGACGGCTCCGGCAAGGATTTCACGCGGCTCACGTTTTTCAACGACTACGTCGGGGGCAAAGCGTCAAACCCGGTCGCGTCTGCCGACGGCAGGTACATGGCGTTCCAACTCGCCAACACATCCGATGAAGCCGGCGTCGGGTACGGGATCCTGCTGTACCGGTTCAAGTGAACCCCGGCGTGTGGTGACTCGAGGCACGAAATGCGCTCATTCTGTTTGCTGGTGTTCTGTGCATCCCTCGCCTGGACACAGGAGAGGCCGATCGATCCGACTTTTCTGCACCGGTTCGTGCCCAGCCTGGCCCAGCGGGTGTCCGATGTGACCACTGCCGGGTGCGGATACACGCCGATCTTTGGCGCGGGCGACCCGGACGAAAAACTGCTTAAAGGAATTGCCCGCTTCGGCGAGATGGTCGTGCAACCCGGCGGCGCCAGCGCCAAGGTAAGCCGCCCGGACGAGGAGCAGGTCTATGTCGTTCTCGAGGGGGGCGGAGAACTGCTCTACGGGGCGGAGCGCCAGGCCATCCACAAGAACGACTATTTCTATGTTTCCCCGGCCACGCCGCACGCGTTCAACAACACGACCGGTTCTCCCTGCCGTATCCTCGCCATGGGTTTTCGCGTGCCGCGCGACGGGCGGGCGTCCGCCCCGCCGCGCCTGCTCATCGCCAACGTCGGAGACGTGAAGAAGGAGACCGTCTCCGGACATCCGCCGTCGACCCTGTATCAGTTGCTGATGGGAGATACGCGCAGCACCCGGGACAGGCTCGCGGCCGCGCAGATCCTGACCAGCCTGTTTACCATGGAGTTCGCCGCCGGCGGGACGAATCACCCGCATCATCACGAAACCGAGGAGGAGATCTATCTCGTCCTGGACGGCCACGGTGAAATGGTTGCGGGCAGCGGCGCCGACGGCATCGAAGGTCGTTACCCTGCAAAGGTGGGGGACGCGTATTTCTTCCGCCTGAACTGCACGGTCGGGTTTTACGCGGGAAACAAGGAAGGCGAGCCCAGGGCCCGGATCCTCGCCGCCCGTTCCCTGTTCCCGTTCAGGGCCCGGTGACCCAATCCCCGAAGGAGGAATGCATGACTGCGAAAATCAGCAGGCGGAAGTGGCTCCACACGTCGGCAGGGATCGCCGGTCTCGGCGCGGGTCTGGCCGCCCCGGAAGTGACTCCACAGCCCCAGCGTGAGATCAACAGGTTGTCCGCGCCCAGCGGCTTGAAGATCACGGACATGCGCGCATGCACCGTGGCGGCCAACTACGATTACCCGATCATCCGGATCGACACCAACGAGGGAGTGTACGGACTGGGTGAGGTGCGGGATGCGGGTGTAAAGGGGATTGCGCTGATCCTCAAGGCGCATGTCATGGGGAAAAACCCGCTCGAGATGGAATCGATCCTGGCAAACCTGCGCCAGTTCGCAGCGCACGGCCGGATGGGCGGAGGCTACAGCGCCGTCGACATGGCGCTTCACGACATCGCCGGCAAGGTCTATGGGGTTCCGGCCTGGCGCCTGGGAGGAACGAAGTACCGCGACCGGATCCGGGTTTACTGCGATACGACGGGGCACAAAGACCCGAAGGTCTACGGCGAGCGGATGCTGAAGCGAAAGAAACTGGGCTTCACCTTCTTCAAGATGGACCTCTACACGAGCCTCGTGGCGGATCGTCCGGGAGCCGTACACGAGAACGGCGCCGCGACCGACAAAGGGCTCAAGTACCTTTGCGAGCACATCGAGGCCGTCCGCGAGGCCATCGGATGGGATGCTCCGCTCGGGGCCGATCACTTCGGCAGGCTTTCGGTCAAGGACAGCGTTCGCTATGCCCGGGCGTTCGAGCCGTATCAACTGGCCTGGGCCGAAGACTTCATTGCCTGGAACGACTGGCGCGGGTTCAAGACCATCACGGAGTCCACGACCACGCCGATCCTGACCGGAGAAGACATCTTCGGATACGAGGACGGTTTCCAGGACCTCATCGAAAACCGCGCCGTCGACCTCATCCAGCCCGATCCGGAGACATCGGGGGGGATCGCCGAGACCCGGCGCATCGCGGAGATGGCTGGTCTCAAGGGCATTCCGACCGTGCTCCACTTCGCGGGTTCGCCCGTAGGCTGCATGGCTTCGGTTCACCTCGCGGCGACGATCAAGAACTTCGTCGTGATGGAAAATCATGCCGTGGACATGCCCTGGTGGCAGGACCTTGTGACCGGCACGCCGAAACCGATCGTCCAGGACGGGTACATCCGGGTGCCCGATACGCCGGGGCTCGGAGTCGAGCTGAACGAAGCGGTGATCAAGGAGCACCTCAGGTACCCGGGGTATTTCGAGCCAACCCCGTTTTTCGACGACTTCATCGTTTCCGGCTTTCGCAGGGTGGGGCCCTGGCCTCACTACGACGAGGACGGCAACTACGGGAACAAAGTCACCTACTGATCCGGAACGCCCCGGGTTGCTGAGACTTGATCTGTGCGTGTGGGTGCACGCGAATTGACGCGGATCCGCGTGAATCGATTAAATCGGCGGAAATCCGTGTTCTGCTTTTGTCTTTCTTGGCCCTAATCGAGGCTCCACAGCGCCAGGGTGTCGGAGTCCTTGACGAGTATCGTCCGGCCGACCACGACGGGATGGGCCCAGGTCGGGCTCCGGGCGACCGTGTAGCGGCGCATCGGTTCGAGTCGCGCCGGGGAAACGCGCGCTACCGTGAGTTCGGCCGAATCGCTCAGGAGCAGGACCGTGTCGCCGAGCAGGACCACCGCTGCGTATTCGGCTGCGCGGCCGTCCCCCGTCCAGCCTACCTTTCCCGTGCGCACGTCGAGGGACACGAACTGGCCGCGTTTCCTGTGCGAGAGGCCGATCAGGGAGTCGCCGTGCAGGACGGGCGTGCTCATGTAGAACGACACCTCCCGATTTTCCCAGGCTCTCTCGGCCGTCCAGAGGGGCGAGGCACGCCTCACTCTGAGCGCGAGAACGCCCTGTTCGAGGCCGGAGAAGATGAGAAGACCGTCGTGGTGGAGAGGCGTCACCGCGTTCTGATCCCAAGGGGTCGAATAGGGCAGTTTCCACAGGAGGGTGCCGTCGGCGGCTGCAACGCCGACGAGGTGCTTCTGGGATTGTGTCACCAGCTGGCGCACCCCCTCGATTTCGACGACGATGGGGGAAGCATAGGCGGGCCCGTCGCCCTTCCATGACCAGCGCGGGCGGCCTGTTTCCGCGTCGTAAGACACAAGGGCCCCGCTGTCTTGCCCGCCGACGTGCGCGATGACGGCGGCACCGTCGACGAGCGGCGACATCGCGGTCCCGTAGAGCGGGGAAGACGATTTGAACGTCGCTCCGGTTTCCCTGCGCCAGCGCACGCGGCCGCTCATGGCGTCGTAGCACGTGAGTGTGCCCGCAATCCCCAGCGTATAGAGCTTTCCACCGGAAAGCGCTGGGGTCGATTTGGGGCCTTTCCCGTGGGCGGTGGCGGCCGGGTTCATCGTGTACGGAGCCGGGTAGCGATCGGTCCACAGGATTCGCCCGGAGGTCAGGTCGAGGCTGGTCACCACTTCCTGTCCCCCCTGACGGGTGTGCAGGTACGCGCGGCCGCCGCCGACGACCGGGGAGGAATGGCCCGATCCCACCTGGATCTGCCACCTCTTTCGCAGTTGCTCCGGCCAGCTTGCGGGGGCGCTGGGCGCAGCCACCACGCCATCGCGGCCAGGCCCGCGCCATTGCGGCCAATCCTGTGCGGGGCATTCCGGGAATGCCAGGACAGCCAGCCACAGGATCGTACAACTGAGCCGAAGCGTCTGTTTTCTATCCATCCGGAGACTCCTTTTTCCCGGGCCTTCCCACGACACCTTTGTTACCCCCGGTGGCCCGTGAGAGAACTCGAGAATGGGAGTAAACCATGATAATAAGGACTTTATGCTCCAGTAGGTCCGGGCTTCAGAGGCTGTCCAGCGGTCGATTGTGGAGTGCGGCGGCTCGACGCCGCTTTGGTGGCGGCGCCTAGGCGCCGCACTCCAGATTACTTCAGTTCGTCCGGATTGAAGGTCAACCGTTGGACAGCATCTGAAGCCCGGACCCACCTACTTGTCCTGTGTATGTTCGGGAAACAGGGCCGCGGCGGGGCCGCCGCGGCCCACTTCACTCGTGGTGCGCTCCTAGCATTAGCGCTTCGCCGGCTCTGTCGAGCCAAGCCAGCGGTACACGACCCCTGCGATGACGGCACCGATGAGCGGAGCGAGCCAGAAGAGCCACAACTGCGACAGGGCTTCGCCGCCGACGATCAACGCCGGTCCGGTGCTCCTGGCAGGGTTTACCGAGGTGTTTGTGACCGGGATGCTTATAAGGTGAATCAGGGTCAGACCAAGTCCGATGGCGATGGGGGCAAAGCCCTTCGGTGCACGCTCCTCCGTGGCGCCCAGAATGATCATCAAAAACATGAAGGTCATGACCACTTCGGTGGCGAACCCGGCGGCGAGCGAGTACCCGCCCGGAGAACGCCCGGCGTACCCGTTGGACGCGAGGCCGCCGCTCAGGTCGAAGCCCGCCTTGCCGCTCGCAATGAAATAGAGCAGCCCAGCGGCGACTATGGCCCCGAGAACCTGGGACAGCACATACGGGATGAGTTCGGAAGCCTTGAAGCGCCCGCCCGCCCAGAGACCGACAGACACTGCCGGGTTCAAGTGGCAGCCTGAAATGTGCCCGATCGCGTAGGCCATCGTAAGGACGGTCAATCCGAAAGCCAGGGCCACACCCAGCAGCCCGATTCCGACGTTCGGGAATGCCGCCGCAAGGACGGCGCTCCCGCAACCGCCGAGCACCAGCCAGAACGTCCCGATGAACTCCGCTGCGACTTTCTTCGTCATTGTGCAACCCTCCTTCTCATGATTCCGGGCAAGAGGATCCCGCGTTGGTCAACTGCGGTTCGCGACGACATTTCTCCGGCAGCGCCGCACCAATTCTTCGAAAGCGCCCGTGTGTCAACCTCAAGCGCCGGCCGCGCGTTCCGCACCAGATCCTCGTCCGGTCAGATCAGTTCACGGCATCTCCAGACAGACACGGATGGTCACATTTTCACACTTGCGGATTGCGGCTCCGATGCTACACCATGGGCTTCCCCCCCCACAACAGCTGGCTCCCCTGGCTCTGCGATTCAGACACTGGGAGCCGCCCGTTGGGTCCCGGCTCAGGTTTTGGCAGGTCCGGCTGGTGAGTTTTTCATCACAGGAGCGACTTGTCCTCTTTGGGAAATCGAAAGGACACGGCTTCTTGTGATGTTGACGGACACCTCGGCGAGATCCTGGGGTTCGTATCGGCGGGAAAAGTTGGCGGAGTTTCCTTGCGGATAATTACGAGAGCAATCAAGGTGCCCGGACAAGTTTGAGCTCTTGTTCGAGATCTCGTCTGAGCCTTCTGATCTTTTCGAGGATTTTCGTGCCGGCGTCTGCCGAGAGCGTCGGCAGAAGCTCGGTATGCTCCGCAGGGGTGAACAGAGCAAAGCGATTGCGGATCACGTACGGATACGCATGAAAACTGTGAACTCCGTGCAGTCGCATGGACAGATTGCTCGCCACGTACATCCATAGCGGCACCTCTTCCTTCTCGCGTGGCGAAGGATAGGTTTCGGCCAGCTTCCCCAGCACCTTCTTCGCTCCGATGTAACGGAAGAACGCTCCACTGGATTCCGAAGCCATATCGGGTTTTCGCGGACCACGACTTGCAAAAACCAGTCGAGCCTGCCGTGTTATAGTGGCGCGTGTTTCCTGCCGCAATTCCCCGGTGACAGGAGCATGCGATTGTTTTACCTCTTTGGTTTCGGGTTCATAAATTCGATCCGGCATGGCACTGCGGCTTGTGTGATGCGCCGGCGCCGAATCCTCAGGTTCTATGTTAGATAGCGCAGGCACGGGAGCAACTCGATGTACTGCATACACTGTGGCTCGGAAAATCCCGACGTAGGAAATTTCTGCTCCAAATGCGGAAAGACCATGACCTCCACGCCGAGCCGAGCGCAAGGCGCCTCGGCCATGGATTTTGCCGAAACCGAGCTGGGTCTCTCTGCCGGGTATACCCTTGCGGGCCGCTACCGTATCGCGAGGGAGATCGGCAGCGGTGGGATGGGGCGGGTGTACCTCGGCCAGGATGGAAAGCTGAACAATATGCCGGTGGCCATTAAGGTTTTGCGAGACATGCTTAGCCGCGACGGCGGCTCGGTAAAGCGGCTCATCGTCGAAGCGCAACTTTCCATGCAGCTTTCTCACCCGAACGTCATCCGGGTGCACAATTTCGAAGATGATGGATTCACGAAGTTTCTGGTGATGGAGTATGTCGAGGGGGAGACGCTCAAGGATCGGATCGATCGCGAGAGCCGGCTTGCGGAGAGCGAGACGCGGCGCCTGGGAGCTGAAATCTGCAAGGGACTCGAGCACGCGCACGCGAAGAAAGTGATCCACCGCGATTTGAAACCAGGCAACATCCTGCTTGGGAAAGACGGTTCGGTGAAAATCGCGGACTTCGGAATTGCGCGGGTCTGCCGGGACTCGATGTCACGGCTGACTTCACAGATGGATTCCGGGACGCTGCTGTACATGTCGCCGGAGCAGCTGGACGGGGAGAGTACGGAGGCGAGCGACGTGTATTCGCTGGGGGTTGTGCTGTATGAAATGCTAAGCGGGGATCCGCCCTTTCGAACCGGTGACATAGCCGGTCAGATCCGCACGAAGCAGCCAAAGTCGTTGGAGAATGTATCCGAGGAATTCAATACCCTGGTATCACGCTGTCTTGCGAAAAATGCGGCAGACCGTTTTACGAATGTCCGTGACCTGATGGAAGAACTTTCGGGGAGAGGCGAAGAGCGGCGAAAGGAGGCCGCCCGGCTTGCCGCCAAAATCGATGAGTTCAAGCGTCGAGGCACTCGGGCCTTCGATGACGGCAACTACTCTGAAGCGATTACGCAGTGGGCGGCTGCACTGGCACTAAAGCCGGAAGACCGGACATTAAACGAAGCCATCGATCGGGCGCGAAGAAAGAAAGTCGATGCAGAAAGAGCGGAAGCCGAGAGCCGGCGGGTCGAAGCTGAAAAAGTTGCCACGCTCCAAGAGCTGGAGAATGAACGTCAGCAGCGGCTCGTGGCAGCCAAGGACCAAGGCGAAACAGCCTTTCAGCAGGGGCAGTATGAGGCGGCAATCCAGCACTGGAATGCGGCGCTGGAGATTTCTCCGGGCAATACATGGATCAGCGAGGCGATTGAGCGAGCCGCTGGTCGATTAGCGCAGCAGCAGGAGGCGCCACGCCGCTCATCTCCGGCGCCAATACCGACTAAGGGCGGTGTTGGCAATCAGATTATCTTTGTCGCCCTGGGTGTACTACTAACCGTCGCTGTTGTCTGGATTTACCAGAACGCGACCCGGGATAGCGCTGCGGTCAAATCGCCGAGCGGCACCAACAGCCTTGGTATGGTCTTTGTTCAGATTCCGGCGGGCTCGTTTGAAATGGGTTCGAATTCTGGTGATTCGGATGAGAAGCCGGTCCATCGGGTAACGATAAGCCGGGACTTTCAGATGCAGGCAACGGAGGTAACGCAGGGGCAGTGGGAATCGGTGATGGGAAGCAACCCAAGTAATTTCAAGAACTGCGGGAAGGATTGCCCTGTGGAGAGCGTGAGCTGGAATGAGGTCAAGGAATACATACGGAGGCTGAACGGGCGCAATGACGGGTGGGAGTATCGGTTGCCGACGGAGGCAGAATGGGAGTATGCCTGCCGGGCGGGGACGACGGGGGATTATGCAGGGAATCTGGACAGCATGGGATGGTATGGTCCTAATTCGGGGAACACTACCCATCCAGTGGGGAAGAAAGAGAAGAACCGCTGGGGTTTGTATGACACGCACGGGAATGTATGGGAATGGGTAGAGGATTGGTACGGTCCTTATACTTCAGGGTCGGCTACTGATCCCAAGGGGCCATCCTCAGGCTCGGGCCGGGTGGACCGCGGCGGCAGCTGGTACGGCGTCGCCGGGGGCTGCCGGTCGGCCGATCGTAGCTACGACTCGCCCGGCGACCGCAACGGCAGCCTCGGCTTCCGCCTTGTGGGGACGGCCCGCTGACGCTTTGCTCTTTTACCCTTTTACCCTTGGCATTTTCAAGGGAGCCGGGCGGCGGGACTGGCGAGGCGGAAAGGGGCGCATCTCAGCCCCTCCGCAGCGCCAGATCCCCTGCCCGGCTTCGGATTTTGGCGACGGCGCAGCATTACAAAAATGTTGCCTGAGGGTGGACGGCCTTGTGACTATGAACGTATGAGGTACCCGAGTTGTTACGCGCCCGAGTTTTGACAATCCGATTCGACACGCTGAATGAATCGTTCGACGATGCTCCGCTGCAGGAATTCATCAAGGACAAGGACGTGATCTCCATTCGTGACCATCTTATGAGCCAGGACCTTGTGGAAGCGCGCTATTCAGTGGCCCAAACGCGTTCAACATTCCACCGCAGCGGATCACGTACGGATACGCATGAAAACTGTGAACTTGGTGCAGTCGCATGGACAGATTGCTCGCCACATACATCCATAGCGGCACCTCTTCCTTCTCGCGCGGCGAAGGATAGGTTTCGGCCAGCTTCCCCAGCACCTTCTTCGCTCCGATGTAACGGAAGAACTCCGTCTCGGCTACTTCGCTGACCCCGTCGACAAAATCGAATTCCCCACCGCGGAAGCATTCCAAGACATAGTTCTGATCGTATTCAAATACGACAAGATCCATGAGCCTCAGGATTCCTTTCGCCTGGCCGCTTCCAACTGATCGATGAGCTGGATCATCGCCTTATAGATTTGCCCCAGCCGAGCACGGGCGCGCCGAAACTTCTGATACCGTTCCGTCAAAACCTGAAAGTCTTTCAACTCGCCGGAAGGAATGGTCATGAGCTTGGTCCTGCCGCCCTCGCTGCGGCTCAGCATCATCGAACTGTGATGCTCGCCGCCGGCACAGTAGCAATTCGGCTTGCCGCACTTGCGCCGCTGCTCATAGACGGTCCCCTTGATCATGGGCCGGCGGTCCGTGAAGGCAGGCACCAATTCTTGGATTTCCTCAGCAAGCTGAGAGAGAGATTGGCGGATTCGGCTGAGTCGGTCAGATTGTGGCTGCATGTCGCTATGCAGTATAACATGCAGACCGCCAAGCAAAGCAACCCCCAAAATCACGTTGTTGAAAAAATCATCGGTAAGCAGTCAAACGAAGGAAGTGGAATGTCCTGACACCCGCAACTGCAGCGGCTGTGGAATTATCCGGCGGCGGGCGGCTCCCAGTGTCTGAATCGCAGTCCCCTGGCTTTGCGCTTGGTATGGTCCTGGGCGGTGCTTCGGGTATATAGTAAGCGCGTCACGAACGGAAGCAGAGAGCCGCCCCGGCAGACCCGGAATCGCATTTCGCCCAGCCCCGGGGGCGGAAAACTCCTTAGGAGGCCGTCATGGATTTGTTGAGCATGCTGCTGAATCAGGGCGGTGGTGATACCGTTCGCCAGTTGGCCGGCAATTTCGGCCTGAACGAGGAGCAGGCGGTGTCCGCGATCTCCAACCTCGTGCCGGCGCTCGGTCAGGGACTGGCTCGTAACGCCGCGACACCTGGTGGGCTCGAGGGCCTGCTGGGCGCACTGGGGGCAGGCGGGCACCAGCGGTACCTGGAAGATCCTTCGATTCTCGGCCAGGAAGAAACCGTCCGGGACGGCAACGGAATCCTCTCCCACATACTGGGCAGCAAAGACGTGAGCCGCCAGGTTGCCCAACAGGCGGCTGACAGGACCGGAGTCGGAGCCGACGTGCTGAAGAAAATGTTGCCGGTGGTCGCGGCGATGATGATGGGGACTCTCAGCCGACAGAGCGCAGCGCCGACCAGTTCGCCGGCCGACGGCCTCATGGGCTTGCTGAGCGGGTTCCTGGACAGCAACCGCGACGGCTCCGTCGTCGACGACGTCCTCGGGATCGCATCCCGGTTTTTTCAGAAATGAACCGGGAACACTCAGACCGGATAGCTAACAATTTGGATGGAGGAATTATGGATCGCTTGGAAGAACTCAAGGGGAAGTACCAATCCGCACTGAAAGTCCTCGGACGGCCGGGTTTCCGGATCCACAACCTGCACGTGCAGGACAACAAGCTCTTCCTCAAGGCCTCGGCCGGCACCCAGGAACTCAAGAACCTGGTGTGGGGAGAGATCAAGAGCGTCGATCGGGTCTTTGCCGATCTCACCTGCGATATCGCTGTCGATCCGAGCATCGCGCCGCCGCCGGAAGCGAAGACTCACAAGGTACAGCCCGGCGACACCCTCTCGAAAATCGCGAAGCAATTCTACGGGGACGCGAATAAGTACATGAAGATCTTCGAAGCCAACAAGGATCAGCTAAGCGATCCGAACATGATCAAGGTCGGACAAGTCCTGAAGATCCCAGAATAGCGCGGAGGCAAGTATGATGCATCTGCTGTGGACCATCATCATCGGCTTTATCGCCGGCGCTGTCGCGAAATTCATGATGCCGGGGAAGGACCCGGGAGGATTCTTCATCACCACGGGGCTGGGAATAGGCGGAGCGCTGATCGCCACTTTCCTGGGGCGCTTCGTCGGCTGGTACCAGGAAGGGCAGTCGGCCGGCTTTATCGCTGCCGTCGTGGGTGCCGTCCTTGTGCTGATCGTCTATCGCCTGATACGGAAGAGCCGCACCGCGTAACAATCGGGGACGGACCAAGACAAGCGATTTAGAATCAATTGCTTGACGTAATTTTGGCGCCCAAATCGCCCCTTAATCGCGCTTTTTGGCCCCGTTTTCCCGAAATAAGCCAGACAGGACAAGCCCGCGCAACCGGGGAGGTGAACAACCCTCCCCGCATTGTGCCGGTTGATGAAGCTGACGCGATCACAGCCATTCGGTGGACACGACAGGCGTGTGCGCCCTGGTTGTATTGAGCCCACTTAATCTGATCTTTATGCCCACATCCGCCTCCCCCCACGGGGCTGCTGTCGGGCCATAAGCGCCGCGCCAGCCGCTCGTCGATAATCCCCTCGGGGGCGCCCAACCAGTGCCCTGCCGGCCGAGGGATGGCGCCGCGATGCCGAATGGTTCACGGTTGCCAGCGTCAAACTCACCACCCTGATCGATCCGGACGAACGCGTCGGCGCAGATTACTGCGCTAATTCAAAAAAACGCTGGCAAAAGACGAAAATAGCGGGCTATTTTGAGGCAAAATATGCCATAAAGCATTAAAACAATTGGCTTTGCCTTGGTCCGTCCCCGTACTTGCGGGCGTGGGTGGCGTTTTCGGTGACCTGGTCGGTGAAGGCGGGGAGCATGCCGACGATGACGCCGTCGGTCGGCTTGATGTTCTCGAAGGCGTATTTGAAGGCCTGCTCCGTCTGGGCTGGGTCTCCCGCACTCCAGCCGCCGGCCAGGATCTTGAATCCGAAGCACGGCTTTCCCGTCCTGCGGATGGACTGGCACATCCGCTCTGGATCGGCCGGCCTGAACGTGCTCTGGATCGGCTTGAATCCCAGGATCTTTTTCCAGTCGGCCTCCTGCCGGCTCATCACGTAGAAGCATCCCATGAACAGGTCGTTCTCCCAGTTCTCGTCCGTGATCCTGTCGATGACCTCCGGTTCGTGGCAGGACACCCCTGCGAGCACCCCCACGTCCTTCACCTCCTTGACGAAGTCGTGGACGAGCTCGAATTTGTTGTTCCTCCAGTAATTGTCGGTCACCCCGCCATGGTGGACGATTGCGATCGGGCCGTAGCCGGCGGCCTCCTTCACGGTCACCTCTTTGGGATGGTACAGGATGACCAGCTGCATCTTCCCGCCCTCATCCCGATAACGCTTCCAGGCGTTGGGAAAGCGTTTCGTGAAGTTCGTCTGGAAGGTGTTGATCCCCGCCCGTTCGGACTGGTGCAGGAGTTTGACGATGTTGTCGTCGTTGAAATACTGCACCATGAACTTGCTCATCAGTTCGCCCTGATAGCTATAACCCCACACGGGATTCGCGCCGAGCACGAGACGGGAAACGAGGAACTTGCCCAGCCGGATCTGCGGCATCGCGCCGGGGGTTGCGGAAGCAGGGAATCCGCCGGCCATCAGTCCCGCGGATATGCCGCACGCCGTTTTCAGAAACGCTCTCCTGGTGTCTGGACACATTTCTAACGCTCCTTCCTGGAAGCCCGGGATTGCCTGGCCAGATTATTAGCACAACTTTCGCGGCAGGGGTGCAACATATGAAGGGGAAGATGCCGGAACGTTCAGCGGGACGCCAACCGGGTGAGGTTTTTGGCCATCAGGGTCTTGATGAGCACGAGCGTGTCGGGTCGGGGGCTGTTGAAGCGCACGCCGTAGTCGACAACCTCGTTGGTTGTGTCGGACCTGGGGTGCGCTACCTGGACGATGAAGCCCTCCAGCGTGAGATTTTTCTTGAGCTCGGGCAGGCTGACCACGATCGACACCAGGCTCCCGTTGGGGAGAATCTGTCTGCATGAGATCGAGGCGCCGGTCAGGGAGACGTTCATAAGGAAGGCCTGGGAGGAAACGCCGTCCGACGTGATGCTGCAGCGAAGGCAGGTGCCCAGGCGATAGCAGGACCTCAGATCGTGATTTCCCCGCCGCCCCGCTTCGGTCCCCATGGGTCGCACCCCTATGCCCAATTAATCGGAACACCACGGGAAAGCATTAGCCCTTTGCGAGGGCCGCGGCGGCTCGCCGCGGCCCGCTGCGCCTGGCGTTACGGGTAGATGCCCAGCCAGGAGACCGCCTCGGCCACGCGGCCGATCGACAGGATGTAGGCGGCGCGCCGCAGGTTGACCTTGTGGCGCTTTGAGGTCAGCAGCACCTGGTTGAAGGCGTCGACCATGATTTCCTTGAGCCGGGAGTTGACGTCGTCCTCTTTCCAGTAGTACCCCTGATTGTTCTGAACCCATTCAAAATAGGACACCGTCACCCCGCCGGCGTTGGCGAGGATGTCGGGCAGAACCCACACGCCCTTCTCGGCGAGCACCGTGTCCGCCTCGGGCAAGGTCGGGCCGTTGGCGGCTTCGGCGACGATGCGGGTGCGGATCTTCCCCGCCACTTCGGCTGTGATGACGTTTTCCAGGGCGGCCGGGATCAGGACCTCGCACTCGAGCGCCAGCAGCTCTTCGGGCGTGATCGCATCGGCGCCGGCGAAGCCCACGACCGAGCCGGTCCTCTCCTTGTGCTCGATGACGCGATGGGGGTCGAGACCTTCCCTGCAGAAGATGGCTCCCTTCGAGTCGCTGACGGCAATGACCTTGGCGTCGTGCTCGTCGTGGATCAGCCGGGCGGCGATCGAACCGGCATTGCCGAACCCCTGGATTACGGTCCGAGCGTCCTTCAACTTCAAATCGAGGTGCTTCGCCGCCTCGGCGATCACGAACACGCACCCGCGGGCCGTGGCTTCCGTTCTCCCCTGGGATCCCCCGATGGAAATGGGTTTACCGGTCACGACGTCCGGGCGAGTAATAGCCTCGGTGCATGTTGTAGGTGTCGACCATCCAGGCCATGGTGCGGGAGCTGGTGTAGACGTCGGGGGCAGGGATGTCACGATCCGGACCGATGAAGATGGAGAGCTCGGAGGTAAAGCGCCGGGTGAGGTTCTCGAGTTCGTGCAAGTCCATCTCTTTCGGGTTGCAGACCACGCCCCCCTTGGCGCCGCCAAAAGGGATGTTCACGGTCGCGCACTTGTAGGTCATCCACGAAGCCAGCGCCTTGACTTCGTCCAGGGTGACGTCCGGGTGGTAGCGGATGCCCCCCTTGGCCGGGCCGCGGGCCGTGCTGTGCTGCACGCGGTAGCCGGTGAACATCGTGATCCTTCCCGTGCGCATCTTGACGGGGAAGTGCACGATGAGCTCACGTTCCGGCAGTCGGATGCGCGAGCGCACGGCGCCGTCAAGATCGAGCAGGTCCGCGGCGGCATCGAAGTTCTGCAGTGCAATGCTGTAAGTGTTCATGGTCTCAATCTGTCCGGCCATCTGTTCCTCCATGGGTAAGTTCTAATGGCAAAGGAGGCGATTCTAAAGCAATACGCCAAACACGCAGAGGTTTTTGTCCGACCTCGACTCCGTGCGCATCACAAAACTGAAAACTTGCCACGGAGGATACGGAATGGACTCGGCCTGGAATCGAGCCCACCCCGCAGCACTCCCCTGCTTCGCGATATCGTCAGCAAAGCGCTGTTCATCCGGCTCGGGTTGGGCTAGCTTATGTCCATCATGAGCCCTCTCTCAAATAAGGACGAATTCCATTCGGTGCCTGCCGACGCCGGTCGCTGGAAAGACCTCGAGACGCTGTTCGGGGCGCGGGGCGCCTGCGGAGGCTGCTGGTGCATGGCCTGGCGGCGGACCCGAAAGGATTTCGATGCCGGCAAGGCCGGGGGGAACAAGCGCGCGCTCAAAAAGCTGACCGCCGGCCCCCGGGCTCCAGGCATCCTCCTGTACCGCAACGATGAGGCGGTGGGCTGGTGCTCGATCGCGCCGCGCGGGGACTTCGTCCGGCTGGAAGGCTCGCGGGTGTGGGCCCCGGTGGACGAAAGACCCGTCTGGTCGGTCTCGTGTTTCTTCGTCAAGAAAACCTATCGAAACCAGGGGCTGTCGGTAAAACTGCTCGAGGCCGCCGTCGAGTTCGCGCGGGAACACGGTGCGGAAATCGTCGAAGGTTATCCGCAGGAGACCGGCACCAGGCTGCCCGACGCGTTCGTGTGGACGGGGCTCGTCGCCAGTTACCGGGGTGCGGGCTTCGAGGAAGCGGCGCGTCGCTCGCGGGGCAAGCCGGTAATGCGGCGTTATGTGAAAAGCGCCGCCCGAGGCAAGTCAACATGACGCGGTTGATCTGGTTGCCGGTGCTCGCCTGTGTCGCAGCCTGGGCCGTGCCTCAATCTCTTCCCGAGAGGCGGCCCTGGCTCGAGATGCGCGGCATCTACGGGGGAGTGCCGCACGAAATAATGCAGGGGGGCAAGACCCTGCAGGGATATAGCGTCAACGCCGTGTTCATCGGCTCCGGCAGCGTCACCCCCGAACGGGTGCAAGCGCTGCGCGCCGCCGGGGCGCGCGTTTTCGCCGAATTCAACTCCATGCACCACGCCGAGTACCTGAAAAGCCACCCGGACGCCGCGCCGGTCGGCGAGGACGGCCAGGTTTCGCCCCCGCCCGACGGCTGGCAGGGAGTCTGCCCGACGCACCCCGGCTATCGGAAGGACCGCATGGACGCGTTCCGGGCGGTGCTGGCCGACCACGCGGTCGACGGCGTCTGGCTGGATTATCACCACGGCCACGCCAGCTGGGAACAGGCGGTCCCCTCGTTGCCAAACACCTGCTTCTGCCGGCGCTGCCTCCGGGTTTTCCAGGAGCAGACCGGGCTGCGGCTGCCAAGCGTGCCCGCCGCGGAGGTCTCACGGCTGCTGTTGGGCGAGTACAGGGAACGCTGGGTGCGGTGGCGCTGCGGGGTTTTCACCGACTGGGTGCGCGAGTACCGCGCCGTCCTGGACCGCACGAGGCCGGGTGCGCTGCTCGGCACTTACCACTGCCCCTGGACCGATACGGATTTCGGCGGCGCCCTCGAGGCCTGCCTGGCGATCGATCTGAAGGCGCAGGCGCGCTACGTCGACGTGTTCAGCCCGATGGCCTACCACGCCCGCTTCGGGCACGGCTCGGACCCCGGCTGGATTTCCCGGCAGGTGAGCTGGCTTGGGAAACACCTCGGCGTCCGGGGGGAACCCCGGGAGCGGCTGCGCATATGGCCGATCGTGCAGGCTTCGGACTGGGGTGAGGCGGTGCCGGTATCCCAACTGGCCTCTGTCCTCGACCACGGCACGAGGGCCCCCGCGACCGGCGTCATGATCTTCGCCTGGGGCGCCCTGCGGCAGCAGCCGGACAAAATCGAAGAGATCGGCCGGATCTACCGCGCCTTGCGGTGAGTCCGTTCTTAAAACCGTACGTTGCGGCTTTTCGGAGGGATCTTCGCCATGTCGGGAAAACTCCTGGTGGCATTACTTTTTGGAGCGACCACGCTCTTTGCGCAGCCCTACGAGCCGAAGTGGGAATCGCTCGACCGGCGTCCCACACCGGCCTGGTTCACGGACGCCAAGTTCGGCATTTTCATTCACTGGGGCGTCTACTCGGTCCCGTCCTACGCCCCGGTGCTGCCGGGCAAACTGGCGTATGCGGAGTGGTACTGGAACGCGATCACGGCCGGGCAGAAGAGCGAGGCAAACCCGGTCCAGGCGGGTTCCTGGGCCTTTCACCGGCGCGTCTACGGCGCAGACTTCCCCTACCAGGACTTCGCCCCGATGTTCCGGGCGGAGCTTTTCGACCCCGATCACTGGGCCGACGTGTTTCGCCGGTCCGGCGCCAGGTACGTCGCCCTGACCTCCAAGCACCACGAGGGTTTCGCGCTGTGGCCGAGCCGCGAGGCGTCCAAGACCTGGGGCCGCCCCTGGAACAGCGTCGACATCGGGCCGCGTCGCGATCTTGCCGGCGACCTTGCCGCGGCGGTGCGCGCCCAGGGCCTGAAGATGGGTTTCTACTACTCGCTCTACGAGTGGTACAACCCGCTCTGGCTCTCCGACAAATCGCGGTACATCGCCGAGCACATGACGCCGCAATTCAAAGACCTCGTCACACGCTACCGGCCCTCCCTCATCTTCAGCGACGGCGAGTGGGACCTCCCGTCGTCGGAGTGGAAGAGCCCCGAGCTGCTGGCCTGGCTCTTCAACGAGTCGCCCGTGAAGGACGAAGTCGTCGTCAACGACCGCTGGGGCAAGGATTCGCGGCACCGGCACGGAGGGTACTGGACGACCGAATACACCCCCGGGATGAGCGGCATGGACCACCCCTGGGAGGAGAGCCGGGGCATGGGCTTCTCCTACGGGTTCAACCGGGCCGAGCGCCTCGAGCACTACCACTCGGGCCGCGACCTCGTCATCATGCTCGCGGACCTCGTCAGCCGCGGCGGCAACCTGCTGCTGGACATCGGGCCCGCGGCCGACGGCACGATCCCGGGGGTGATGGAGGACCGGTTGCTGCAGATCGGCGCGTGGCTGAAGGTCAACGGCGAGGCCGTCTACGGGACGAAACCGTGGAAGGCCACCCGGCAATGGAGCGCCGGCGAGGTTCCGAAGATCGACTACAACAAGGAGTACATGTCGGCGTACGACGTCACCAAGCTGACGGAGAAGCAGGCGGCGGGCAAGGCGGCCATAGAGGCGTTTTTCACCGCGAAGGGAAGCGATCTTTTCGTCATCCTGCCGCGCTGGCCGGGACGGCGCTTCGTCGTCAGGGACGCCGGGTCAGGCCCCGTAAAGGCCGTGACGCTGCTCGGGTCGCCCGCGCCGGTGCGCTTCAGCGCGCAGGGCGGAACGATCTCGATCGAACTGCCCGAAATGCCGGAGGCGCTGATGAGCCAGCCGGCGTGGACGCTGAAACTGGTGCGGTAGAGGTTGCTGCCCTCAAACTTCGAAATCTCGAAGCGCTATTCGCAGCGCAGCGCGACGACGGGGTCGACCCGGCTCGCCCGTTGAGCCGGGAACCACACGGCGGCAAGGGCGACGGCCGCCAGCAGGATCGGGATTCCGACAAACACCGTGCGGTCCCACGCGCCGACGCCGAACAGGAAGCCGGACAGCAACCGGGTCAGCCCGAACGCCGAGGCGAGCCCGAGGGCGATCCCCGCCCCGGCCAGGATCATCCCCTGCCGAACGACCATCCTCCTGACGGTCGTCGAGCCCGCCCCCATGGCGATGCGGATCCCGATCTCGCGGGTCCGCTGCTGGACCGAGAACGCGATCAGTCCGTAGACCCCGATCGCGGCGAGCAGGAGAGCGGAACCGCCGAAGATCGACATGAGCAACATGTTGAACCGTTCGCGCGAGGTGGAGAGCGAGACGATCTCGCTCATGCTCTGGATGTCGGACACCGGCAGCCCGGTAGCCTGGCGCAGCTGCTCCTGGACTTTGGCGCTGAGCGAGTAGGGATCCATTCGGGTGCGGACGACCCACGCCATCGGGGAGATTCCGACGTTCAAGGCATTCGCGGCGTCGGGAACCTGCGCCTGCGGGATGAACATGGTCGGCGCGGGCTCGTTGTTGAGCCCGCCGTCGCGGCTGTCTGCGACGACGCCGATGATCTGGCGCGGCTGCTCGTCGGCGAATTCCCTCATGACGCCTTTGCCGATCAGTAGCCGGTCGTTCAGCGGATCGCCGTCCTTCCAGTACTGCCGGGCCATGGTCTCGTTGATGACGACGACCCGGGGCGCCAGGCTGTCGTCGCGCTCGGTGAACGCCCGGCCCCGTTTGACCGGGATCTTGAACACGTCGAAGTAGCCCGGCGACGCGGTCGTCCAGCCGCCGCCGCCGTGGAAGGGCCCGTCCTGCAGCGGCCGGCCGACGATGACGAAGGGGAGTCCGTAGCCGCCCTGCAGCGGCACGCAGCACGTCGCGCTCGCCGCTTCCACGCCGGGCAGCGCCCTCATCCGCTCAACCCCGTCGCGGATGATCTGGTCCACCGCAGCCGACTTGGCGAAACGCGGGCCGGTGAGCGACATGCGCATCGTCAGGACGTTTCGGGCGTCGAAGCCGGGATCGACCGAGCGCAGCGCGACGAAGGTCCGGATCAGCAGCGCGGACCCGACCAGCAACACCAGCGCAAGGGCCACCTCAGCGACGACCAGGATGGAGCGCGTCTTGTTGTGCCGGAACCCGGTGCCCGAGCGCCCGCCCCCTTCCTTGAGCGTCGTGCTCAGGTCAGGGCGCGACCCCTGCAGCGCCGGGATCAGCCCGAACAGCAGCCCGGTCCCCACCGAGAGGAGGGCGGCGAAACCGGCCACCCGCCAGTCCAGCCCGACCAGGGAACCATCCGGGCCCAGCCGCGGGAGGTCAGCCGTGTTTATGGCCAGGAGAGCCTTGATGCCCGCCAGCCCGAGGATCAGGCCCAATGCGCCCCCCGCGACCGACAGCACCACGCTTTCGGCCAGCAGCTGGCGGACGATGGATGCCCGGCCGGCCCCGATGGCCGCCCGGATGGCGATCTCGTGGCTGCGTCGCGTGGCGCGCACGAGCAGCAGGTTGGCCACGTTCGCGCACGCGATCAGCAGCACGCACCCCACCGCCCCCGCCATCACCCACAACGTCGGGCGCACGTTGGCTACAACCGCCTCCTGCAACGGCGTAACGGTAAACCCGTTGTTCGCCCCGAGCCCGTTCGGGAACTTCTTCCGGTATGTCTCGGTCGAGACCTGTAGCAGCGCCCGGGCCTTCCCGAGCGCGATCCCGGGTTTCAACCGGCCAGCCACCCTGAAGTAATGTCCCTGGTCGGTGCTTTCGGGATCGAGCTGGAAGGGAAGCCACACCTCCGGCGACGGGCCGAACTCCTCCGCCTTGAATCCCGGCTCCACGACCCCGATCACGACGTACGGCTCGCCGCTCAGCAGGATCGTCCGGCCGAGCACTTCCGGATCGGCGGCGAAGCGCCGCACCCAGAGGCCGTGGCTGAGCACGATCGTCTTTTCCCCGCCAGGGCGGTCCTCCTCCGCGGAGAAGCTGCGACCCCGGAGGATCGACGCCCCGAAAAGACGGAAGTAGTCCGCGCTCACCTGACCGCTGCGGAGCTGTTCGGGGAACGTTCCACCCGTGTAGTTGACGATGCCGTCCCGAAACGCGGAGACGTACTCGAAGGCTGCCGACTGTTGACGCCAGTGAGCGAATTTCGCCGGCGAGGCGGCGGAAGACGTGCCGCGAGGCCCCGTGTTCATGAACATCACGAGGCTGTCGGGTTTGGGGAACGGGATCGGTTTGAGCAGCACCGCGTTCACGACCGAAAAGATCGCCGTGTTCGCCCCGATGCCCAGGGCGAAGGCCGCCACCGCAGCGAAGGAAAAGCCGGGTGCCTTGCGGAATTGCCGTAGCGCGTGCCTGAGGTCCCTCAGCCAATTCTCCATGTCCACCCCCGGATCTTTCTATTAAGACGATACCAGAAGCCGGAAAGCCCGGAAAAAATATGGAAAATTCCCGTGGGACGGATTTGGCAGGCATATTTTTCAGGACGCAGAACAACACGGGCGATGAAAAACAAAAGCCAAAACAGAACGCAGATTCCGCGGATCCAACGGATTCACGCGGATCGACTGCCGCCTGTCGCCAGGTCGACCTGTGGGGATCCGCGCGCATCCGCGTCCTGACAAATACTTTGGCGTACTTGCGCCGCACTCCAGATTAGGACAGCCTCTGAAGCCCGGACCCACTTGAGTCCACTTTGGCGAGGCCGGAGAGGTGATCCAGGATGGCTTCGCCGTCTTCGAGACGGGTGCGCGGATTCATGACGGTCATCCGCAAAACCTGGCGTCCCTCGAGCCTCGCCGTCGTGATCCAGCCGTGGCCGGAATCGTTGAGCCGCCGGCGCAGCTCCGCGTTGAGGGCGTCGAGCCGGGCGTCGTCGAGGGAGCGGTCGCCGACATATCGGAAGCAGAGGATGTTGCATTCGGGCTCCGGGCCGGCCTCGAAGTCTCCCCGGCGGCGCACCGCGTCGTGGATGGCGGCGGCCGTCGCGCACAGGTGATCGTAGAGTACCCCGAACGCGGCGGTGCCGTAGCGCTCGAGCGCCACCCAGAGTTTCAGTACATCGGCCCGGCGCGAACACTGGAAACTGCGGACCCCCTGGTCCCACACGCGCTCTCCGCCGCCGCCGTGAAACAGGTAGGGGGCCCGCTGGGCGAAGGCCGCCTCCAGGAGCCGCTCTTCGCGCACGAGGACTACGCCCGTGGAGAGCGGCAGCAGCATCATCTTATGCGGATCCCACGAGAGGGAGCTGGCGAGGTGGAGCCCCGCCAGGCGGTGTCGGTGACGTGCGGAAAGCAGGGCCGAGGCGCCGTGGCAGCCGTCGACGTGCAGCCAGATCCCGCGCTCGGCGCAGAGTCGGCCGACCCGCTCGAGGTCGTCGAAGCGCCCGGTCGCGGTGGACCCGGCCGTCGCCACGACCGCCACGACGGTGCGCCCTTCGACGGCCAGGCGGTCGAGTTCGCGGGCGAGCCGGCCGGTGTCCTCCCGGAAGGATGCCGGGGGGAGCGAAAGGCAGTTGCGCGCCCCGAGCCCCAACTCGGCCGCGGCGCGCGAGACGGAATAGTGGGACTGCTCTCCCGCGATTACGACGGCTCCGGCAGTGACGCCGGATTCCCAGGAGTCGGGGAAGGCGGCGGCTCGCGCCGCCAGCAGCGCTGTAAAGGTGGCCTCGGTCCCCCCGGAGGTAAACACCCCTCCCGCTCCCTCGCCGAACCCGGCCAGGCCCGACATCCAGCGTACGAGCCGGGTCTCGAGCGCAGTCGCCAGCGGCGACATCTCCGCCACCGCCATGGACTGGTTCAACGCGCCGATCACTGGCTCGGCCCAGATCGCCGCCGGAAGCGGGGGCGAAACCTGATGTCCGAGACAGCGCGGGTGATAGAGCCAATTGCTGTTGGGCAGCAGGTCCCGCTCGAGCCGTTCGACGACCTCCGCGGACGGGCTCCCCTGCTCCGGCGGAGCCTGCGCCAGCGCCAGGAGGCTCCCCGGTGCCCCTGGCACCGGCTTTCCCCCGCCCCGGCTGGTCTGCAGGTATCGGACGGCCATCCGGACGTACGGCCCGGCGGCGCCGGGCTGCATGTCCTCTTCCAGCATAAGAAGAACTTCGTCGAGGGTTGGCATGGGGGACTCTTGTACCGCAGCCTGATCCCGAATTACAGTCCAAGTTGGGTTGCGTTGTGCGGGACGGGAAAATTTCCCTGAAAAGGGCCGAGACACGATCCCGCCGGCGAGTTTCGGCTCAACGCCGGCGACACTCCGCGCTGTGGTCAGGATATTGCCTGTACCAGGAAGCCGTCTCCTGTGAGGGAGGGGGCCCGAAACTCACACAGGAGACCACGCGCGTGAAACTCTCCCGACTTTACCTCTTAGCGATCTCCGCCGCCCTGCTGGTCGGTTGCGCCCGCCAACAGGGCAAGCCCGGCGCAGACGGCGCTTCCAGACGGGGCGCGGCCGCCCGCATCGATACCGTTCAGGATTCGGTTGACACACCCCGCCGCCTCGAATCGTTCTCGTGGAACCCGGTAAAACACCGGCTGACCTGGGATATTTCCCGGGGCGAGCACAAAACCGGGGAAAAGGAATACCACCCGGTCTCGACGGACCACTACGAGATCTACATGGACGACGCCACCATGACGTACAACGGTGAGACGCGTCGCTTCAACGAAAACGAGGCAACGAAGGTGCGGGTCGTCATGGACGTGATTTCACGGTACGCGGCCGATTCCACGGTATGGTGGGAGGAAGGCCAGGGGGACCCGGTCGACGGCAAGGGCAACACCCCGGCCACCCCGCGCACCAGGCGGAAGCCCCTAACGGTTGCGGCGCCCGCCCAGATAGTGAGCGTGCCGGGAGCGCTCTTTCATGTGGAGTGCGGCGCCTCGGCGCCGCTTTCCCGTACGTTCTAGGGCCAAAATACCCGGCGCCTCGGAGCCATGCCGGATCCCGACATTGCGGTGAGCATGAAGGGGCGGCGCCCAGGCGCCGCCTGGAAAGCGGCGTCGAGCCGCCGCACTCCAGGTGCTATACTCATTTAAATATGCGCAAGATCGTGGCCGTGCTGCTGGCGGTTTGCGCTCTGGGACCGTTCGCGGTTGGGCAGGAGCGCAAGGACCGATCCTGGGTGCTGCAGCCGGCGCGTGTTTTTGACGCCACGGACGGCAAGACGCGAGACGGGTGGATCGTGGTAGTCACGGGCAACCGTATCGCCGCCGTCGGACCCTCCCGCGAGACGCCCGTGCCGCCGGACGCCGAGAGGATCGAGCTCCCCGGCATGACACTCCTGCCCGGGCTGATCGACGCACACTCGCACATCTTCCTCCACCCCTACAACGAAACGCTCTGGAACGACCAAGTCCTGAAGGAGGCGCCGGCATACCGGACCGTCAGGGCCGTCCAGCACGTGCGGGAAACGCTAATGGCAGGGTTCACGACCCTGCGCGATCTCGGCACCGAAGGGGCGGGCTATGCCGATCTCTCGATGCGGCAGGCCATCGAGGAGGGATTGATCCCGGGGCCGCGTCTGTCGGTGGCGACCCTGGCGATCGTCGCCACGGCGAGCTACGGGCCGGGGCCGCGCGGGTTCGCACCGGACTTGGTCCTGCCGCAGGGCGCGCAGCCCGCGAGCGGGGCCGCGGAGATCCTGAAAGCCGTGCGCGAACAGGCAGGACACGGCGCCGACTGGATAAAAGTCTACGCCGATTACCGGCGCGGCCCCGGCGGCGTCGCCGCCCCGACTTTCAGCCTGGAAGAGCTGCGCGTCCTGGTCGACGAGGCCCACTCGTCGGGCAGGCCCGTGTCGGCTCACGCGACCACGCCCGAAGGGATGCGCCGCGCCGCACTCGCCGGGGTCGACTCGATCGAACACGGTTACGGCGGCACCGACGAGGTGTTCCAGTTGATGGCCAAACAGGGGATCGCGTACCTCCCTACCCTGGCCGCGGACGAAGCCTACGCCGAGTACTTCGACGGCTACAGGCAGGGGCAGCCGCCGACACCGGCCATGAAGGACGCGATCGCCGCCTTCGGCCGCGCCCTGAAGGCGGGCGTGACGATCGGGCTCGGGAGCGACGTCGGCGTGTTTGCGCACGGCACCAACTGCCGGGAACTCGAGCTGATGGTGCGCTACGGGATGACTGCGACCCAGGGGCTGATGGCGGCTACCGCGGTAAACGCGAAAATCCTCCGCATGCAGGACCGCATCGGCCAGATCCGCCCCGGGATGCTCGCCGACGTCATCGCCGTCGCCGGGGACCCGTCCGCGCGCATCGAGGCGGCACGCGACGTGCGCCTCGTCATGAAGAACGGTGTCCTCTACCGGCGCCCGTGACGCCGGCGTCATTCCGGTTTTTTCCTTTTCATTATCTTTTCTTTTGTGTTAAAGAGGTCGCGGGGGCAGCAACCCTCGGTTGCAGGCCCCGGCGGACGCGCGCCTTCCGGCAACGGCCGGCGGAGGCGCCAAAAAGGCGTCCAGTGCCGGATTATTGATGGAGGTCAAAATACATGCTTAATCGGTACAGAATCGCTCTGTGTGTCATTCTGACGCTGGTTGCCGTGATGGTGGTCTGGGCACAGGCCCCGCGGGGAACCCCCGCGAACCCCGAAGACATCACGACCTGGCGCGGCAAGACGATTATTATGTTCGCCCCGCACGAGGACGACGATCTGGCGTCTGCGGGCACGATGGCCATATTGAGGAAGAACGGGAACACCGTCTACATCGTCATGTACACCAGCGGTAACAAGGGCTCCCGCGACCTGGACATGACCGCCGAGCGGCTCGCCCAGATCCGCAGGCAGGAAGACCTGGCCGCGAACAAGGTCGTGGGGATTCCGCCGGAAAACATCTTTTACCTGGGCTACGACGACGGGATGCTCGAATATGTCCCTCAGAAGGAGATCGTGGAAAAGGTCTGCTGGTTCATCCGCAAGTACCGGCCCGACGCACTGTTCAGCATGGACCCGGGCGACAAGTGGGTGAAGTGGTACAAGACCGACCACCGCGCCTCCGCCCTGCTGACGGCCGACGGCGCCCGCGCCGCGGCCTACCACCTCTATTTCCCGCAACACCGGATCAACGACGGGCTCCAGCCCTTCACGGTCCGCGACTGGTTCTTCTGGAGCTCCCACGAGCCGAACTTCAAGGTCGACATCTCCAGCGTGGCCGAACTGAAGTGGGAAGCCGCCACCAAGCACACCAGCCAGTTCGGGAAAGGGAACCTGAAGTACACCGGCCCCGAGATGGATCCGGAAACCAAGGAACAAATGCGTAACCGGGTGCGCAAGGACCCCGACGGCAAGGTGTACGAGCGCTTCCGCAGGCTGCAGGAATCCCTGTCGTTCTGATCGGGTTTTTCCGGCTGGCAGCAAACGGGGCCCGGTACGCCGGGCCCCTCCCTTTTGATGACGAGGTGGCACCGAGATGAGCAATCCCAAGGTTGATGAGAGCAGGAAAGATCCCGCACCCGCCACGTTCAAGAGGCTCTGGCTCGTCTTCGCCGTGGTCACCACGGTTTTCTGGGGCATCTGGGGCGCCTTCATCGAGATACCCGAGAAGGCCGGATTCCCGGCGACGCTGGGCTACACCGTCTGGGCGCTCGTAATGATCCCGCCGGCACTCGTCGCCCTGGCCGTCATCCGTTTCAAGCTGGAGTACAACCTGCGCGCCGTGGCGCTCGGATCCGCCGTCGGCCTGCTCGGCGCCGGCGGTCAGCTGATCCTGTTCGAAGCGTTGCGCACCGGCCCGGCCTACCTCGTGTTTCCCATCATCTCGATGTACCCCGTCATCACCGTCCTGATGTCGACGACCCTGCTGCACGAGCGCGCGTCGCGCCGCTCCTGGATCGGGATCGGGCTGGCGCTGCCGGCCGTCGTAATGCTTTCCTACGTCCCCCCGGGGAACACCGCCGTCCACGGCTACGGCTGGCTCGCGCTCGCGGCCCTCGTCTCGCTGGCCTGGGGGCTGCAGGCCTACGTGATGAAGTTCGCGACCAACACGATCAGGGCGGAAAGCGTCTTCTTCTACATGATGCTGACCGCCGTCCTGCTCATCCCCTTCGCCATCGCGATGACCGATTTCTCGCGCCCGATCGAGTGGGGATTCCGCGGCCCTTACCTGGCCGCCCTGATCCAGGCGCTGAACTCCATCGGGGCCCTGACGCTCGTTTACGCCCTGCGCTACGGCAAGGCGATCATCGTGGTGCCGATGACGGCGCTCGCCCCCGTCCTGACCGTCGTCCTCTCGCTCATCCTCTACCAGGTCGTGCCGACCCCCGTCGTCGCCGCCGGCATCGTCTTCGCATCCATCGCCATGGTCCTGATGGCCGAGTAATGGAGTGCGGCGCCTCGGCCTGCCTCGGCGCCGATGCGCCCACCCCAAAGCGGCGTCGAGCCGCCGCACTCCACAGGCTGTCCAACGTTTGAACCACCGGCCCTACCCGCAGAACAAGTCTGCATTCAGTAGCGACAGCAAACTCGAAGCGGTGGGCGCCGATGCGCCCACCCCAAAGCGGCGTCGAGCCGCCGCGCTCCACAGGCTGTCCAACGATTGAACCACCGGCCCTACCCGCAGAACAAGTGGGTCCGGGCTTCAGCCCGGACGTCTTTGGGTCCGCCCTGTTTGGCGATAGTTGCGTTCAACAGCGACAGCAAACTGCGTCCGGGCTGAAGCCCGGACCCACTTGTCTTTGCCGTCACACAAACAAACGAAATTGGGAAGATCTGCGTTACGCACGATTGTGGCTTGTTATTGTTTATTTATCTTTGCTGTTGCTTTGCCATTGTGCTATAAACGGCGGCGTTAGGTTGGCCCCGCCCGGGGAGCGGCATAGTGCGCGGGACGTCGGCGGAAAAGATCGCCCCCGGGTCGGGTCCGGCCCGATGCTTGGATCGCGGGATCTTTGCGAGTTTTCCATCGGGACGCGACCGTGGATGCGGGAATCGTCGGGGTGCTCTCAAGCGGAGCGCCGCATTGCGCATCGCGTTCCGGCCCTTCGAGGGGCAGGCCCAGCCTGCCCCTCTTTCTTTTTTCTTTCCCTTTCAATTCTCTTCCGGTTCGACGACCAGGTGGACGCGCCCGGGTTCCGGGTCGCGCAGGGTCTGGCGCGCGCCGGAGGGCCAGCGGACGACGGCCTGGCGGACGCGCCGGGCGGGTCCCAGGCCGAAGTGCACGGTGGGTTCGCTCGAGCCGGCGTAACCGACGGAGGTGGTGACGCGGTTCCACTGGCGGCCGGAGTCGGTCTCGATCTCGATCCATGCGCCGATGGCGTCGCGGTTGCTGCGGGTGCCGCGCAGGCGGAATCGGATCCAGCCGCCCGAAGGGTCGGAGCGGTTGCAGAGGACGACGGGGGCCTCGTTGAGCCGGGTTACGACGGCGTCGATGCGGCCGTCCCCGTCGAAGTCCGCGAAGGCGGCGCCGCGGTGCAGGGCCGATCCGGCGATCTGGACGGGGCGGAAGGAGCCGTCGTCCTGGTTGAGGAAGACCACGTTGGGCTGGCGGGCGGAGCGGTTTGAGATCATGTCGATGTTGTCGACGGCGTGGCCGTTGGCGGCGAAGAAGTCCTTGCGGCCGTCGTTGTTGAAGTCGTAGGAGCCGTTTCCCCAGCCGCTCCAGGGCATGCTGGCGGCGGCGATCCGGACGGGTCCGGAGACGTCGACGAAGGTGCCGTCCCCCTGGTTGCGGAAGAGCGGGAACATTTCGTTGGTCAGGGCGGTGACGAACAGGTCTTCCCAGCCGTCGTTGTCGAAGTCCCGGAAATCGCCTCCCATCGACGAGATGGCGACCCCGTAGTTGTTGTAGGCGACCCCGGCCTTGAGCGCGGTGTCGCGGAAGGTGCCGTTCCCCTCGTTGTGAAACAGGAAGTTGGCGACCGTGTCGTTGGCGACGAAGACATCGATGCGGCCGTCGTGGTCGTAGTCGCCGAAGGCGAGCCCCATCCCTTTCCCCTGGAGTGCGGCGACGCCGGAGGCCGCGGAGACGTCCTGGAAGGAGCCGTTTCCGAGGTTGCGGTAGAGGGAATTGGGCAGGGTCCCGTAGTACTTGGGGTGGCAGTAGGAGCGGTGTCCTTCCTGGCTGACGCCGCAGTAGATTTCGCGTCCCGGGTCCCACTGGACGTAGTTGACGACGAACAGGTCGAGCCGGCCGTCGCCGTCGTAGTCGAACCACCCGGCCGCGACGGACCAGGTGCCGTTGCCGGCGACGCCGGCGTCGCGGGTGACGTCGGCGAAGGTGCCGTCGCCGCGGTTGCGGTACAGGGTGTTGCCGCGGACCCCGGCGACGAAGAGGTCGGTCCAGCCGTCGTTGTCGAAGTCGGCGGCGGCGGCCCCCATGCAATAGCCTGTGCCCCGCATGCCCGCGCGTTCGGTCGTGTCGCTGAAGCGCCCTCCGCCGTCGTTGTGGAAGAGCCGGTTCCAGAATTCCGGGCCGGTCTTCTCGAGCGAGGGAATCTCGGCACCGTTGCTGACGAAGACGTCCGGCCTGCCGTCGTTGTCGTAATCCAGGACTGCGACGCCCGCCACCATGGTTTCGATCAGGTGTTTCTTTCCGGCGGCGCCGTTGCGGACCACCATCCCGAGCGGGGTCGGTTCGAACCGGACGGATGCCGTCTCGTTGGGGGGCGGGGCGGCCCCGAGGTGCGCCCCCTCGACGGAGCGGCGGATGTTCTCCAATTCCTCCGGAGCCCCGGCGTCCTTGAGGGCGTCGATGGCCTCGCGCCCGCGCCCGTTGCGGTGCAGGAACAGCCCGTAGTCGACCCGCGCGCGCCGCTCGCCGGCGGCGATCGCGTCGCGGTAGTGCTGTTCGGCGGCGGCCGACTGCCCGAGCGCCTCGAACGCCTGGGCGAGTCCGAGCAGCGCGCGGCCTCGCCCTTGCCCGCTCCGGAGCGCGAGGTCGTAGGCCTTGCGGGCGTCCTCGTAACGGCTGAGGCTGTAGAGGGTCCTGCCGAGGTAGTAGCAGGCGTTTTCCTCGGCCGGGTCGATGGCGCAGGCGCGCTGGAACGGGGCGAGCGCCTGCCGGTAATCCTCGCGGGCCGCGAAGGTCATGCCGAGCAGCTTGTACGGAAGGGCGCGGCCCGGCTGCTCGGCGACCGCCTGCCGGAAGTACTCTTCCGCCTTCACGAAATCCTTCCGGCCGAAGGCGGCGAGGCCCAGGTTGAGCGCGTCTCCGGTGTTCTGGGCCGCGCAGGCCGCCCACGCCAGCAGCAGGATCAACCGGAAGTTGCCCATATTGCGGGAAGCGTAACACAACTCGAGGTGGGCGGGGGCGGCCCGCCTCGCGCCCTTCGTCGAGGCCGCGTCGAGACCGCCGCGGCCCGACCCCGCAGGCGGTCGGCGCTGTTTTGCGATCTTGACAAGGGTCTGTGCCCTACTTTAATTACTGTCAGTTCTGATACGCGGAATGCGTTTCGAAATTTGCTAAAAGCGGCAAACGACACGGCAGGTGGGGCGTCTCCCTGGCGGCCCCGATGTCAGCCTTCGTGGCGCGACCTGACTTTAGCCTCTCCCATCACCCCCGCCGCCGGCGGGGACTCACACACCACGGGAAAATTGCGTCGATCGTTGATCAGGTTCGCAACGAAGAAAGGCGGATATGACTAGACTCGTCCGTGTTTGTGGAGTGCGGCGCCTCGGCGCTGCCCACAAAGCCGCGTCGAGGCCGCCGCGGCCCACCGCCGCACTCCACACGGAAATCCCCAAAAAAGCTTGACAGTTGCGCCGCATCTCCATATTAATGGAGCAGTTTCTGGAACCCATTCTGAAGACTGGAATCGTGTGACCCACGACCACTACATAGAGTTGGTGGGAAAAGTCGTTCGTGTTGCAGACACTCTGCAGAACGAACCGACCGGTTTGAGTCTCAAGGAACTGTCCCGTCGCACGGGATACGCCAAAAGCTCGCTCCACAGGATTCTGCACAGCCTGAGGCGGCACGGCTACATCGAGCAGGACATCACGGGCGGCCATATCGCCTGGGCCTGCAGTTTCTGATCGTGGCGAGCGGCCTCACATTCCAGGATCGGATTGGTCAAGATGGCGCGTCCGTGCCTGCACGAGCTGGTGGAGCGTTTCAGGGAGAGCGCCTACCTGGCGGTCATGCGGGGGGGCAGGGCTGTATTCGTCGATTCCGAGGAGGCCCCGGGCGAGTTGCGGCTCACGGGCAACCTTGGAGAGGAAGTGCGTTTTCACGCGACAGCCGCGGGGAAAGCGATGGCGGCGTATTTCAGCGAGAAGGAGCGCGCCGCGATATCTGTGCAGTAATCGTCATGATGCGCCGACGGCCCACACCAAGACCAAGCCCTCAGACATTGCGCGGGACTGGGAGCGGGTGCGCCGCCGGGGGTATGCGGTCAACAACGAGGAGACGATTCTGGGGGCGGTGTACCTGGCAGCGCCCCTGTTCGACTCGAGGGAGCGGGTCTGCGCGAGCATCTCGGTCGGGTTGCCGAAGGTGCGTTATTCGCCGCAGATCTCGAAGCGGATCGCCGCCCAGCTTGTGGATTCCTGCCGCCGGCTCTCGGAAGAGCTGCTGGCGACGGGGTACGTGCACCTCACGGGGAGTTGCGCCGATCGTTGACTGTACATCTTCACCGAAGAAAGGTTGATATGACAAAACTCGCCCGAGTAACGTTCTGCGTCAGCGCGGTGCTGACGCTTTGCCTCTTGCCTCTGTCCTTGATGGCGCAGAGCGGCCGCGGAAACATCACGGGGGTGGTCAAGGACTCCACCGGCGCGCTGGTTCCGGGAGCCGAGATAGTGCTCACCAACATTGAGACCGGCGTCGAAACGAACACGCAGAGCACGGATGCCGGTGTTTACCGCATTCCCTATGTTCCGGCGGGCAGGTACAAGGTTGCCGCCTCGCTGACTGGATTCAAGACGGCTGTGCAGGAGAACGTCGAGATTCACGTCACTGGTACGGCGACCGTCGACTTCGTGATGGAAGTCGGCCAGATCGCGGAGACGGTCCTGGTTTCCGGCGAAGCGCCGATGCTCGAGAGGGCGTCGGCTGAAATCGGTACCGTGACCACTCAAAAGGAGATGGCAAACTGGCCCATTCAGATTGGCGATGGCACCCGCGGGATCCAGACCTTCATCTTCACCAGCATGCCCGGCACCGAGGGCGGTGAATGGCAAGGTTCGATCAACGGCGGCCAGCAGTTTTCCCACGAGATTCTGATCGACGGAATTTCGCTCGGCCGGTTTGACCTGAATGGCGGCAGCACGGGCGAATTCACCGTGACGATGGATGCCGTCAGCGAGTCCAAACTGCAGACAGGGGCGCTCGGCGCGCAGTATGGCAACACCCAGACCGGCCTAGCTAACTTCGGCATGAGGTCGGGCACGAACGAGTTCCATGGCAGTGCCTTCTGGTTCCACCAGAATTCGGCCCTCAATGCCAACAGTTGGGGAGCCAACAACAACGGCAGGCTTGATCCCGAAACCGGTAAGGCCTACAAGGCCAAGACCAAGCTCAACAATTATGGCGCTACGTTCGGCGGGCCTATCCGCAAGGACAGATCGTTCTTCTTCTTCTCGTTTGAGGAAAACCGCCAGGCGAACTACAACCCCAGCACCACCTACAACAACTCTCCGACCGCGCAAATGAAGAAGGGTGATTTTTCGCAACTCCTGGATCCCGCCTTCACCGAGAACGCGAGCTCGGGGAAGGTCGTCGGCACGGATGCCCTGGGGCGCCCGATTGTTTTCGGACAGATCTACGATCCGCTCACCACCCGTCAAGCTCCCAACGGTGCATATGTGCGGGACCCCTTCCCCGGCAACATCATTCCGTCGAGCCGGTTCAGCGCCGTGACCAAGAGGATGCTTGATCCCGGTTACGCGCTGCCGGATCCCACCTTCCCACTGGTAGGTCAGCTTGGCGAGACGCTGCGAAGAAACACCATTCGCATCAGCGGTTGCTGCCCGGAACTGTACATCAAGAACTACAGTATCAAGGTAGACAACGTTCTTACGGCGCAGCACAGGCTTTCAGGGTCCTACACCAGGAACGACAGGTACCGCCTTCGCTACGGGGGTGGTAGTTACTATGCCTTGCCGGGCAATATACCTAACGTGCCCGCTGCGGGAGACAAGAAGCAGAGCACGCCCGGGACTCTGGTCCGTGTGGCCGAAGACTGGACGATCAGTCCGACCATGCTGAACCACTTCGGGTTTGGCTACAACCGCTTCGTTAATGCGAACGTATCCAACTCCTTCTACTCCGGCAAAGACTGGGCGAAGGAACTGGGTTTTGTCAATGTCGGAGGAGCGTCAACGCCGACAGTGACCTTTAACGGTCCCACAGTTTGGCAGAGCGGCACATACCTGCGCTGGGGGTATAGTTACAACGGCGTCTCACCGAACGGCAGCAGTATCGTGCAGAACGATTTCACCTGGATCAGGGGAAAACACAGCCTGAGAATGGGTGTCGAGCACAGACGCTACTACAATAACGTCACGCAAGCGGATCATGTCGGCACCTACAACTTCGATGGCAACCAGACAGCCCTTTCCAGTTTTGACCGGCAAACCGGCTTCGCCTTCGCAAGTTTTTTGCTGGGGGCCGTTCGCAACTCGAGCGCACCTGTCTACGGCATAACCCAGGGAACTCGATCCAGGACGACCGCGATGTACGTCCAGGATGACTGGAAGGTGAGCCAGAAGCTGACGCTTAACCTGGGGCTGCGTTGGGATATACCGACCGGATATACCAACCCCAACAATTTCATGTCGGGACTGGATCCGAACGCTCCCAACCCGGGCGCTGACGGCTATCCCGGTGCGCTGGTCTTTCTCGGTACTTGCCCCCAGTGCAACGGTAAGACCCGTTGGACGGATCTCTACTACGGCGAGTGGGCACCAAGGATTGGTGTCGCCTACGCGGTGAACAACAAACTGATTCTCCGCGGGGGATATGGAATCAACTATGCCCCGCCACTTGCTGACGGTTTTGGAGCGCAGTTTTTTGATGGATTCGACGGGACCAACTTTATCTCGGCCAAAACGGGGCGCAAAGGGAACGCTAACGATCCGGCGTATTGGTGGGATAACCCGTATCCCGTATATACGGCCAGCCTGCCGAACTACGACCCCGCCCAGCTAAACGATGGAGGTATCGGGTACTATCCGAAAGACCTTAACAAGTACCCCAAGGTCCAGAACTGGAACATCGGCGTTCAGTTTGAGCTTCCCTGGCAAACACGGTTGGAGGCCAACTACGTCGGATCCAAGGGGACCCGGTTAAGCGACGGCTACTCATCGCAACATCCAGCAGTTGAATCCATCGTATCTGTCACTCGGCGATACTCTGCTCGAAGACATCGCTGATCATCCGGAAATCAAGATGCCCTATCCCAGCTTCTCCGGGACAGTCGGCCAGGCCTTGCTGCCATTCCCGCAATACCGCGGAATTTCCACGCCTCGCCAGAACTCGGGCTGGTCCAATTACCATTCGTTGCAGATAACTGCGACGAAGCGCGTGTCCACGGGCTTGAGTTTCCTGGTTGCTTACACCTTCTCCAAGAGTCTTGGGAGCGCCGATGATTCTCTTGGGTATTATGGCGGTTACGGACAGACGATTTATAACCGTAGACTCGATTACTCTGTCACCTCGCTGAACGTGCCCCAGGACCTGAAGGTCACCTGGATTTATGACCTGCCCTTTGGTGCGCAGGGGCATTGGTTGAAGTCCGGGCCTCTCAGTTATCTCCTGGGCGGATTGACCATCAGCGGGATCAACAATTGGCGTTCCGGCGCCCCGCTCAGCATCAGCAACGGCAGCGGCCCGGATACGGGCGCGCTATCCAACCCCGGCTTCTATGTCGACACCCTGTTGGCGCGAGATCAGCAGATCATCGGTTCGAAACCCAGCGATCCGGATCGTGGTCTGGGGACCCCTTATCTGAATCCGGCAGCCTGGGGACCGGTGCCGGTTACTGACAACAGTGTGCCCTTGAGACTGCCTAATGGCGTGCGCTGGCAGCCAAACCTGCGCGGCTTTGCTCAAAACGGCGAGCAGCTGTCGATCATCAAACGGACGAGGCTGCCGTTCAGGGAGAGCGGTACCTTCGAGCTCAGAGCGGATATGACCAATCCCCTAAATCGCACCTGGATTTCCGATCCGAATACGGATATTAGCGATCAAGAAACTTTCGGCCGTATCTTTAGCAAGTATGGCGGCGGCCGAACCATTCAGCTTGGCGTTCGCATCACCTTCTAGGTAAGACTCGTCCACAAACGCAAGGGGGCGGATCCTCCGGGATCCGCCCCTTTCTTTTGGTGTGCCGAGCATGTTCGACGGCCGGTTATCTCTACGCTCACAAGATTCGCATCTTCGATTCCCCCCGGGTTTGCTGAACCGTTTCGCGACGAAATCCGGGAAAACGCGCATGATTTCGGTACTCTGATTCGGCCTCACGTTCAATGCCGGCCGAATGTCCATTTTCGGTCTTGAAGCGTGTGTACGGCGCAGGCTATGGTCTGTGATCTGGAAGCAGTGGAAACGAGGATCAGTGCGGTTCGCTGAACTGCGTCAACGTGGTGTGGGTGAAGATCTCGCGGCCCAAACCGCGGGCAGCGCCCACGGCCCGCGGCGTCCTTCCAACAGCCCCGCCCTCAATATGTCTCTGCCCAATGCTTACATCGTCTCGCTTGGGATTCCGAGGTTGACTGGCGGATGATGGAGGTGAAGTCATAGTCGCCGTGAGGTGGGGCTTGAAGGAAGGAAGTGAGGAGCAAGCACTCAAAGAATCTCGAACAACTCCAGCCCGCAGTGGGGAGCCATCCGCAGGAAATCCTCGTCAGTGGTCAGGAGCTGCGATTTGCATTCGACTGCAGTGGCCGCAATCAGGCAATCCACGGCCGACGCGGCTACGCCCGAGTGGCGGCAGGCATTGGCGATCCTTGCCGCAGCAACATGATGCTCGCGCGCTGCGAGGATCACCGGGAATCCCTCCATGAGGTCCCGCAGCCGTTCGAAGTCGATTTCGGTTCGCACACCCGAGAGCAATTCCTGCAATACAATTCCGGGGACGGATACGGACTGGTCTTCTTCCACCATCCTGCGGAAGACTCGCACAATGGGCGCTTCGGGGCTTCCGCCGACTCTGCGGCGGAAAGTGAGCGACAAGACGGAGGTGTCGACGACGATCATCGCTTCCTCCGCAGCTTCTTGTAGTCATAGGAGGGGTCCATAGCGACCGTCCCGAACGCCTCCAGCGCCTTCAGTCGCTTGCGACGTTGGATGTACTCGCGCAGCGCCTCGTTAACTGTCTCCCGTTTGGTTGGTCGGCCCCCTATTTTCAGGGCCTCTTCGAGCAACTGATCGTCGATTGCAAGATTGGTCGGCATGCAGATGCTCCCTTCTACACATAATCTAACACAACGTATTTGCTGCGGACAATTCCTTGAATTGCGTAGTATCCCGACGGCAGTGTGCTGCGTTTTTGGGGCGCAGGCCTCGGCCGCCTCGGTACCGCTCTACGCGGGTATTGGATCGGTAACGTGGGTCCATGAGCGGTGCCTGGACGCCACCCACGACTTGAATTCCGGAACTTTTCCGGGGGCGGATCTCGTACTGGAGGTCAAATGGGAGGATAGGCCATGGCTACGTGGGCTCGCTGGTTGCTGCCGCTGGTTTCGCTGGCGTTCTGCGGTTGTGAAGGGTTTGATTTCGACGCAATTCAACTTCAAGGCTCCGGCAAGATGGCGACGGAGCAGCGGCCCGTGTCCGGTTTTAACGCTGTCGTTCTAACCGGGACCGGCGACCTGAGGATCGAGACGGGCAATCCGGAGTCGCTGAAAATAGAGGCCGACGACAACATCATCCCCAAGATCCGCAGCGACATCGAAGGGGGGAAGCTCAGGATCGGGTTCGAGCGCGGGTATTCGGTGCGAGCCCGCGTCCCGATTCGCTACCTGCTGGTGGTTAAAGACCTGAAGGAAGTCGGGCTCTCCGGGTCGGGCACCGTCAGCACGGCGGCGCTGCGCGCCGACGACATGGACGTGCACCTGTCCGGGTCCGGCGAGATCCGGTTCGACGAGTTGTCTGCGACCAAGCTGGTCGCGCACATCAGCGGGTCGGGCGACATCAAGATACCGGGAACCGTGGAGAGCCAGGAGATCCACATCTCGGGATCGGGCGACTACGACGCCCAGGATTTGCAGAGCCGCACCGCCTCGGTGTCGATCAGCGGGTCGGGAGGCTCAAAGCTGTGGGTGACCGAGGCGCTGTCCGCGAGTATCTCCGGGTCCGGGGACGTCGAGTATTACGGTGAACCCAAGCTGACGAAGAGCGTCTCTGGTTCCGGCGAACTCATCGGCCGCGGCAAGAGGTAACGAAAGCCAAGTGGGTCCGGGCTTCAGCCCGGACGTCTTTAAAACCGTGCCATACAGCTACGCTTGCGCCGCATAGCGACCGCAACAAGCGTCCGGGCTGAAGCCCGGACCCACTTGCACTTGATTAAGTTCTCCGGATGGCGCGGTAGATGGCGACGGGGAGCGCGATCAGGACGGCGACCGACAGCAGGTCGCGCAGCCAGCCCCATGGGATCGCCGGCAACGGTAGCGCGACATCGAAGCCGATCGGCACCGCGAGGAAAATGCCCGTCAGCGCCTCGCCTGCGACGAGCCCGGCGCACAGGACCGTCCCGTTCTGGATCGCGGCCGCGAGCTTGGCTTCGTCCCTGGTCCGGGTGGTGATCATCAGGTGCACGAGCCCGCCGAGGAGGATCGGCAGCGTCGTCGTGAACGGCAGGTAGATCCCGACGGCAACCGCCATCGGGCTGATCCCGAAACTCGAGCCGCGCCGCTTCAGTTCCTGCCCGACCAGGATCAGGATCACCGACAGCCCGGCACCCATCCCCACCATTCCCCACGGCAAGCTGGAGCCCTGCATGAACAGCCCGCGCGCCATAGCCGAAAACATGCTTGCCTGCGGCGCAAGGAGCCGCTCGGAGCCGATCCCGAACGCCTTGTCGAGAAACGCCATCAGGGGCGCCGCCAGAAACGAGGTGACCACGACCGCGACGATGAGCCCCGCCTGGACCGACCTCGGAGTGCCGCCGACGATCAGGGCGGTCTTGAAGTTCTGGGAGGCCGTCCCCGAGAGGCAGGCGGCGAGGCACACGACGCCGGAGATCAGCAGCACGGTCCGCACGGCCTCGGCGTCGGTGACGCGGCCGGCGAAAAGGAAGAGCGCCGCCAGGAGGAAGGTGCAGATCGTGATCCCCGAAACAGGCTGATTGGTGCTTCCGATCAACCCGACGATGTAGACCGAGATCGCGACGAAGAAGAACACGGCGAGCAATGTGTACAGGGTGGCGATCGAAGCGCCCACTACCCCGACATTGAAGAAGTACACCCCGGACGCGAGCACCATCCCGAGAACGATCAGGGTCCAGATGACGCCGCGCGAGAGGTCGACGTCGCGCGGATCGGATCCCGCCGACTCCTGCGCGGTGGCACTCGACAGGCCGGCGACGGCCGACCGTATCCCCGCCAGGAGCTGCTTGCGGATCTGGACGATGGACCAGATCCCGCCGACCGTCATACCGCCGACCCCGATGTAGCGCACGCGGTCCGCCCACATCGTCTGGGCCGCCTCCGCGGCGGGGCCGGGCGCCGGGTAGAGCCACGTAAAAAGAGGGATGAAGACGAGCCAGGCCAGGGCTCCGCCCAGGGCGACCAGCGCGGCGCCGTTGAACTCGATGATGAAACCGACCCCGACCAGGGCGGCCGAAACATCCGAGCCTAGCCGGAACGCAGCGTTGCCGGCCCGGAACGCCCCGGAGACCGTCTCCTGCAGCACGGCGAATCCGGATGAAAACACCTTCACCGCCAGCCCGGCGCAGAAGGCCCCCACCACACCGGCGATCCCTTCGCGGCGTCCGCCGCCGAATGCGGCCATGCCGGTCTTCAGGATCTCGGCCGTCGCGACCCCTTCGGGGTACTTCAACTCGGTCGATTCCACGACCATCGGGCGCCGGAGGAACCCCGTCAGGACCACTCCGAGGATGCTGCCGGCCAGCACCGCGACCGTGACGGTGGTGTATTCCCTCGCGCCCCACTCCGCGAGAGGCTTCATGGCCCCGGACAGGACGAGGGCGGGGAAGACGAAGATCACGCCGGCGGCCATTCCCTCGCCCACCGAACCCGTGGCCTGGGACAGGTTCACCTCGGCGACCGAGCGCGTTTTCATGATCGTGTGGAACAGGATCAGCGCGATGACGCTCGCCGGGATGTTGGCCGAGATCGTGATCCCGACCTTCAGCCCGAGGTACATGTTGGCCGCCGCCATCGCGAGGCTGAGCACGATCCCCACCACCACGGCCCGCAACGTGAATTCCCGCCCATCGGTCATCTGCAGCCCCTCCCGCCTGTGAATATACACCTGGAGTGCGGCGCCTCGGCGCCGCTTTCCCGTTGCATCCTAAGGCCGGAATGCCCGGCGCCTCGGCGCCATCTCGAAATGCGGCGGCGTCGAGCCGCCGCACTCCACAAATGCCGCCCCACCTGTGAAAATCTGGTCTGCGGCTCTGCCGTGGTGGTACATTGTGAATGTACTTTGAATCCAGGAGGAAATTGTGAGTCTGCCCAATTATGCATTCTTCAGAGGACGCATCGTTCCGTACGGCGAGGCCAAACTCGGCATTCTTACCCATACCCTCAACTATGGCACCGGGCTTTTCGGTGGCGTCCGCGGCTACTGGAACGAGGAGGAGCAACAGCTGTTTGTCTTCCGTCCCCACGACCACTTCCGGCGTTTCCTGGATTCGGCCAAGCTTCTCTGCATGGAGCTTCCCTACTCGGAAGACGACCTCGTCCAGGGTGTGTACGATCTCGTCCGGGCCGAGAACTTCCGCACGGACTGCTATGTCCGCCCCATCGCGTACTTCGCCGACGAGATCATCGGGGTGCGCCTGCACGACCTGCACGCGGACGTCGCGATGGCTTCGGTGCCATTCGGGGGGTATGTCGACAACGAAGAAGGGATCCACGTCACGGTGTCGTCCTGGCGCCGGGTGGACGACAACATGGTTCCGGCCCGCGGCAAGATCTCCGGCTCATACGTGAACTCCGCGCTGATCAAGACCGACGCGCAGCGCGCGGGCTTCGACGAGGCGATCGTGCTCAACCAGGACGGCCACGTCGCCGAAGGCTCGGCCGAAAACATCTTCGTTTTGCGCCGGGGTGTCCTCAGTACTCCGCCGGTGACCGACAACATCCTCGAAGGGATCACCCGCCGCACCGTGATGATGCTCTTGCGCGACGAACTGGGCGTCGAGGTGGTGGAGCGCTCGATCGACCGGACCGAGCTCTACCTGGCCGACGAAATATTCTTCTGCGGCACCGGGGTGCAGATCGCCGCAATCACCCAGATCGACCACCGGCTCATCGGCACCGGGCGCCTCGGCTCGCTGACGGCCGACCTGCGGAAGCTGTACTTCGACGTCGTGCGCGGCCGCGTCACGAAATACCGCGACCTGTGCGCCCCCGTGTACCAGCGCACCGAAGTGAAGGCGTGACGGGCTGTGGAGTGCGGCGGCTCGACGCCGCTTTGGGGTCGGCGCCTGGGCGCCGCCCGCTCCGCCAGCCGACTCAGCGCGTCGCGTCGCGGCCTGTTCGGCCGTAGGTGCGGGCGAGCTCGCGAAGCCTCTCGCTCAATCCGGGCGCCAAATCCTCCTCTGCGCACCTCCAGATCCAGTTGTTTCCTATGGTCGCGGGCAGGTTCATGCGCGCCTCGGATCCGAGCCCCAGGACATCCTGCATCGGGTACACCGCGGTCGCGGCGACCGACGAGATGGCCAGCCGGATGAAGTCCCAGTGGATCTGGCTGCCGTCGCTCTGCACGTAGCGCAGCGCGAACTCCCTTTCGTCCTGGAGTTGCGCGGCGGTCTGCGTGTTGTTGCTGCCCGGGGGCGTGTGGAGCCACCCCTGGGTGGTGTCGTTGTCGTGGGTTCCGGTGTACACGACGCAGTTTTGGATGAAGTTGTACGGCTTGAAAGGGTCGTCGACGTCCCGGCTGCCGAATGCGAACTGCAGCACCCTCATCCCGGGCAGTTCCCAGCGGTTGCGCAGGGCGTGCACCTCGTCGGTGATCAGCCCCAGGTCCTCGGCGACAAACGGCAGCGCGCCGAACACTTCCTTCAGCCGGGAGAAGAAACGGTCTCCCGGTCCTTCGACCCAGCGGCCGTGCACGGCGGTCTTGGAGCCGCCCGGTATTTCGTAATACTTCTCAAACCCGCGGAAGTGGTCGAGCCGGACGAGATCGACCTGCTCCAGGATCGAGCGCACCCTCTGGAACCACCACTCGTAGCCGTCTTCGGCCATGACGTCCCAGCGGTACAGCGGGTTGCCCCAGCACTGCCCGGTGGCGCTGAAATAGTCAGGGGGAACCCCGGCGATGATGCGGGGGTAGCCGAGCTCGTCGAGGTCGAACAGGTGGGGGTGCCCCCAGACGTCGGCGCTGTTGTGGGCTATGAAGATGGGGATGTCCCCCATGATCGCGATCCCGCGCTCGTTGCAGTAGCGGCGCAGTGCGGTCCACTGGCGCCAGAACTCGAACTGCACGAATTTCTGCACCTCGATCTCGTGCGGGTCCGGTTCGGGTTGCGGGCCCCACTCGGGCCAGGTGGTGCCCGGGTTCCGTTCCATGAGCGCGGCGAAGCGAGAGAACGTGTCGAGCCAGTAACGCTTCTCAACGCAGAACCGGTCGAATTCGCGGCGCGCGTCCTCCCGGGCCGAGGCCAGGAAGGTCTCCGCGGCCTGGCGCAGCAGTTTCCATTTGAAGAGGGTCACCGCCTCAAAATCGACCCGGTCGCGTGGGAAGGCCGGTACCGCATCCAGCGCATGGGGCGGGACGTACCCCTGGTCGGCGAGGAGTTCGAGGCTGATCAGGAGCGGGTTTCCCGCCATGCTCGAGTGGGCCTGGTACGGCGAGCTGCCGTAGCCCGGCGGGCCGAGCGGGAGGATTTGCCAGAGGCTCTGGCCGCCGTCGGCCAGCCAATCGGCGAAACGGTAAGCCCAGGGGCCGAGGTCGCCGATCCCGAACCGGCCCGGAAGCGATGTGGGATGCAGCAAAACCCCGCACGTTCGTCTCATGGAAGCATGATAGCAGATCGACGCCAAAGCCTTGCGCGGGGTTGCATGCCGCCGTGGAGTGTAGTTCAATTCGTACAACGGGGGTTGCGATGACACGCAAAGGAACGTGCACTTCTGTGACTTTGGCGCTGATGCTCTCGGCGATCTCGGCAGGAGCCGCGGACAAAAAGCCGTGGAAGGACGCGAGCGTCCAGGTGGGGGATATCAAGATCCACTACATCGAGGCGGGGGTGGGCGACCGCGCTCTTGTCCTGATCCCCGGGCTGAGCATGCCTGCGGAGGTCTGGAAAGAGCAGATGACCTACTTCTCGGCGCGGAATTACCGCGTCCTGGCGTACGACCCGCGCAGCCAGGGACTGACGACGAAGACGGACCAGGGCAACACCTATCAGCAGCACGCCGCGGACCTGCACGCGTTTCTGCAGGCGCTCAAGGTCGAGCACGCAGCCCTGGTCGGCTGGTCGGCCGCCGTCCCGGTGCTGCTCGAGTTCCTGGCAAGCCCCGAAGCGATGCCGCCGGACAAGGTGGTGCTCGTCGACGGCTTCCCCTGCGGGTACAAGGACGGCGATTACCCCGGCGGCTTCACCCCCCAGCAGGCGCGCTCGCTGGCGCTGGCGTTCCAGGAGGACCGCGCCAAGGCCACCGACAAGTTCGTCCGCGGCATGTTCAAGAACAAACAGGCCGAGATCCTCTACCGGGAACTGAGCGACGCGTCGCTCAAGACACCGACCGGCACGCTGATCTCGTTGTTCTTCGACCTCTACACGGGAGACCGGCGGCCGCTGCTGGCGCGCGTGTCGGTGCCGACCCTGGTCGTCATCTCGCCCGACAGCCGCCTGCTCGGCGAATACATGCAGTCCAAAATCCCGCGCGCGAAGCTGGAGGCGATCCCCGAAGCCGGCCACGCGGTTTTCCTCGACAGGCCACAGACTTTCAACCAGGTGCTGGAGGCCTTCCTGGCGGAACCGTAATCAAACAACAAAAGCAATCAACCAGTGGGTCGGGGCTTCAGCCAAGTGCGGCTCCCATGGGCGGCTTCAGCCCGGACGCAGTTGGCAGTCGCTATTGAGTACAATTGTTGCTAAATAGCGCAGATCAAAAGACGTCCGGGCTTCAGCCCGACCCACTTATCGTACTGGGTCTATTTCTCGGAGCTGCGGACCGGGAACAGGAGCAGCACCTGGATGCCGCCCAGGCGTGCTGCCAGGAGGTTGTACACCAGGGCGCCCAGCCCGACCATCAGCGACCCCACGATGCCGTAGAAGAGCGGGATCGCGACAATCGCGATCGGTCCCCAGATCATCGACGGCCGGTCCGCGCCGGCCATCCCCGAAAACGGCGTCAGCACCATCGTAAAGACGATCATGACCAGTGCGGCCAAAAACCCGACGACAAGGTTGACTACAAAGCTGATCTTCATCACCGAGAGCACCCCGACCTTCCGCAGTTCCGCCATTTCAGCTCCTCGCGTGCAAAAAAAAGGGGGGCAGACGCCCCCCTGGACATTGGGTCGTACTCTTCTGCTATTGCCCCTTGATGCTTTCGATCGTGACGGCCTTGCCGTCCTGGCTCATCGTGCCGGTCACGGTAACATTCTTGCCGGCGTACTTGGTGAGTTCGGCGTTGATCTTCGCGTCCTTCTGGTTCTGGATGTCCAGGATCTTGTCCTTGCTCACCACGAAGATAAACGGGCTGCCGTGCTTCACACAGTCGAGCGTGCAGGTCACCGGGTCCTGTCCCTTGTGGTCCGCGCCGCACATTTTGTCGCTGATGGATCCCTTCCAGGTTTCCGCCGCGGATGCGGCGACCGCACAGGCGAGCGCAAGCACCGCAACCAGGCACAATACTCTCTTCATCTGTCCCCTCCATTGAAGCGATTTCAAACTAAATGCTTCCGGCACTCGGATTGTACCATCAGTTTACTGCGGGCGGCGCTTGACGGTGCCCTTGGCGGTCAGGTAGAACGGCTCGGCGATTGCCTCTTCCACCCGCTTCCGGTAGCCCTTCACGGGCCACTCGCGCTCGCAGAACAGGTCGAGGATGCGGCCCCTTACCCGCGGCCGCCCCTCGGCCTCCAGGAACGTCTCGATCAGCTTCTCGCGGCTCTCCTCCTCGCCGTTGCGCGCGAGGTACTCGGCCGTGGCGATGCAGACGTCGTCGTCTTCGTCTTTGAGGAATCTCAGGACGGCGTCGCGCATCAGCGGGAAGGCGTCGTCGGGGATGTGGTTGATCAGGACGGTCTTGGCCTCGGGCCAGCGCGTGTAGCCGCTGCCCAGTTCCTCCATGATCTTCTTGAGTTCTCCCCGGTACTCCTCCGGCGACAGGAGTTCGCGCAGGGCACGCACCGGCCAGGTGACTTCGCTCTCGGTGCGCAGGTACTTCAGGATCGGGTCGACGGCGACCCGTCCCATCTGCGCGAGCAGACGGGTGGTGTACTGTCTTTCCTCCAGGTCCATGCTGGCCTGGGGGACCTGGATGGTGAAGCGCCGCAGCAGCGCGGCCGCGGCGGCCGGGGTTTTCCACGAGGCCAGCCGCTCCATGGCGCCGACACGCGTGCCGGCGTCGCCGTGCGGCTGGGTAGCCTGCTTGAGGGCGCGGCGCACCTGCCGTTCCGATGGTCCGCTCTCGGCGGAGAAGAGCTTCCGGATCAATCCCATATCGTATTGATCTTACATCAATGGCTGTCCCGGGGACCGGAAATACGCCGCCAGTGGTGACTGGCAGCGCGTTTCCACCTATAATCTGCCGGAAACCAAAGGACGGGGGTTACCGGTATGGAAGAGCGGGATTTTTTCATTGAGAAGGACGAGTCGGTCCCCGCACAGATCTACTGTCCGAAGTGCCGCGTGACGGGAGAGTACCAGATCAAGTGGCGGCGGCGCACGAAGAAGGGGTCTCTGCCGCCCCGGGCCGACGAGCGGGACCGCGCGCGCTTTGCCAAGGCGCGCAACTACCGCATCCGCCTCGACGACAAGATCCGCTGCAACAACCCGCGCTGCGGCAAGACCATCGAGATCACGACGCTTCAGACGGTCGTTTTCGATTGACCGTGCACGAAGTCGATGAGGGCGCGCACGGCGTCCTCCGGCGTGGACGGCAGGATTCCGTGCCCGAGGTTGAAGATGTGGCCGGGACGCCCGGCGGCGCGATCCAGCACGTCCTGCGCCCGCTCCCTTAGCAGGTCCGTCGGAGCCATCAGGAGCACCGGGTCGAGATTGCCCTGGACGGCGGCCGTGTGGCCGATCCTGGCCCAGGCCTCGTCCAGCGGCGTCCGCCAGTCGACTCCCAGGACGTCTCCACCCGCTTCGCGCATGAGCGGCAGCAGGTCCCCAGTCCCGGTGCCGAAGTGAATCGACGGCACCCCCGCCTCCTTCAGGCCGCGGAAGACCTCCGCAGTGTGCGGCAGCACGTATTCGCGGTAGTCGTCCGGGCTCAGGCACCCGACCCAGGAGTCGAACAGCTGGAGCGCCTGGGCCCCGGCCGCGGCCTGGGCCAGGAGGTAAGCGCGTATGGTCTCGGCGAGTTTGCTCATCAGGACGTTCCACGATTCGCGCTCGTGATACATCATCTTCTTGGTGAGCACGTAGTTTTTCGATGCGCCCCCCTCGATCGCGTAACTCGCCAGCGTGAAGGGCGCGCCGGCGAAGCCGATCAGGGGCACGCGGCCGTTCAGCTCGTCCCGGACCGCGCGGAGGCTCGCCGACACATAAGCCAGATCCCTCTCCGGGTCCGCCACACGCAGCGCCCGGGCGTCGGCCGGGCTCCGGACGGGGTTGCGGATCACGGGTCCTTCGCCTTCGGCGAACTCGAGCCGGATCCCCATTCCCTCGAGCGGCAACAGAATGTCCGCGAAAATAATGGCGGCGTCCACTTCGAAGGCCCGCACGGGTTGCAGGGTCACTTCGGTTGCGATTTCAGGAGTCTTGAACATCGTGAGGAGGGGATAGCGGGCGCGGATGTCGCGGTACTCCCGCATGTAGCGTCCCGCCTGCCGCATCAGCCAGATCGGCGTGCAGTCCGCCGTGCGCCTCCTGCAGGCGTCCAGGAACCTGTCGTTCCGCGCCATCGGTTGTCCTCCTGCACTGAAGCAATGTGGAGTGCGGCGCCTCGGCGCCGCTTTCACTTGTGCCGACGGCAGAAATGCCCGGCGCCTCTGGCGCCGATGCTGGAGCGGCGGGCGCCGAGGCGCCCACCCCAAAGCGGCGTCGAGCCGGACGCACTCCACAAACAAGACAATCTATCACGTGTCGGCTCTCACAAGAACCGGGCAGGGAATTCTGTTAGTATCAGGCGCGGACCTTCCTCGAGAGGAGACCCCCATGCGTTCGATGATGCGTTTTGCCCTGCTGGCGCTGTTGTCCGTTTCAGCGGTTTCGTGGCTCCCGGCTCAGACGAGTGAGTGCATCTGCAACGGGTTCAACGGTGCGCGCACCGGCAACGAGTGGTCGTTCGTGGAGGGGGCGCATTTCAGCCGGGCGCGGGCCAACCTGGTCGACCCGGCGTTTTTCGGGACACGCGGCGTGGTGGCCCGGCCGGTCCGCGTCGGATCGGGCATGGAGACCGCTGCGGAGGCGACGCTGGGCGGCACCCACGTCTTTTTCACGGGGTGGACCGAGGCCTCCAGCTACACGCCTTCCGAGCGGAGCGCCCTCCAGAGCATGGTCAGCCGCGGGATGAACCTCGTGCTCACATCGGACGACATCGGCCACAGCATCGCGGACCTCTTCGAGACCACCCTGGTGCAGGCGAACAACGAGCCCGAGACGAACACGGCCGTCGCGGCCGAGCACCCGATTTTCGCCGGACCCTTCGGGCGCATCACCGAATTCCGGGGCGCCGGCCAGATCGGGCATTTCCGCGGATGGCCGGAGGGCGCCGTCCTGCTGGCCGCCAACAGCATGGGGCCGACGATGGTCCTCATCCCGCGCGGGGTGCTCAGCTCGGGGTCGGGCGCCGTGCTGCTGATTTCCGACACCGACCAGTTGACCACCTACAACCGGACGGTCGACCCGAACGGGTCCGAGCCGAGCGTGCCGGTCACCGACGCGCTGGTAATGAACATCGTGGCCTTCCTGTGCAACCCCACGGCGCCGGCCTCCGCGCCCCACCTCGTCTTCCCGCAGTTTGCCAACGGCCAGAACAACGTCTCGTCGCTGAACCTCACCAATACCGACATCCTGTCGTCCGTGGCGACCGTCAAGCTCTTCGGCGACGACGGCTCCCCCTTCAGCCCCAATCTCGTCGGGCACGGCGCGGCATCCACCTTCGCAACCTCCGCCATGCCCGCGAACCAGACCCTGACGTTTACGACCGACGGCGTCGGTACCCTGAAGTCCGGCACCGTCACGGTGCGTGCTTCCTCGCCAAACATTACGGGAAACGTCATCTTTTACGCGCCCGGGCTCGGGACGACCGGGGTCAGCCCGAGCGAAGTGGCCGGCGGCTTCGTGCTCCCCGTCGTGCAGCAGCCGACCGGGACCACACCCATCGAGGTCTACACCGGGCTGGCGATCAGCAACATGACCGCGAAAACCGCGGTGATCCGCCTCGAGCTGTGGGACGATGTCGGCCGGCGCGGCGACGGGATCCTCCGCCTGGAACTGCCGCCCAACGGCCACCAGGCGGCCTTCCTCTACCAGTTGATGCCGAGCTTCGATTTCCGCGGCTTCAAGGGAACCCTGCGGATCGTCAGCACCAACGCCCTGATTTCCGTCACCGGGCTGCAGCTGGGGAGCGCCCCCGGCCAGTTCACGGCTCTGCCCATCAAGGCCGTCTATCGGTAACGAGCCGGCAAGTGGGTCCGGGTCTCAGCGGCTGTCCAACGATTGAACCACCCGCCCCGCCCGTAAAACAAGTGGGTCCGGGCTTCAGCCCGGACGTCTTTAGACCTGCCCTGTTTGGAGACAGACGAACTCAATAGCGACCGCAAACAGCGTCCGGGCTGAAGCCCGGACCCACTGCTTTCGGGTCAGAGGTGGATGTCGGCGAAGATGGGGCGGTGATCCGAAATCCTGCCAGGGCCGGCGTTCTCGACGTCCCGCGTGCCGGAGCCGAGGGACTCCTCCCCGGAACCCGCGTCGCGCACCTCGCCCGCGCGCGCGGGCGAAATCCCTCTGCCGAGAATCCAGTCCAGCTTGAACCTCAGATAGCCCCGGTAGGCGGCCAGCCTGCGCTGGGCGAAGCGTGCCAGCGGTCCGGGGAGCAGGGAAGAATCCTCCAGGGATCCCAGCGGCGTGCAGGCGGTCGGTTCGTGCGTGTTCAGCCCCTCCCACTCGAAGCCCGCGGAACGAGCGAGGCGGAAAAGCGGTTCCGAACCCCGCTCGGGATGGCACATCCGCTCCTGCATGAACGCGGGTGAGCGGGCCAGCAGGAGGGCGACGGACCGCAGCGTGCGCCCGCGCGTCCCGCGGGCGAAGCCGCCCGTGTTGAAGTCGCCCGCCAGGATGTGCGGTTCGCCGCGGCCGCCGGGGAGGTGCGCCAGCACGTGGCCCATCTGGGAAGCCCGGCACCCGGGGGTGTTGCGGACCTCGAAGTGGACCGCCCCCAGCCAGAGGGTCCTCGTCCCCAGGTCGGCCCGCGCCCAGAGACAGGTGCGCGTACCGTAGCGCTTCTCGTGGAATTCGAACGGCTCAAAACAGGCGGGCAGCGGGACGACACGCGACTCGGACAGCGGGTAGCGGCTCAGGATGGCGTTTCCCTGCAGGCTTTCGCGGTTGTCGCCGGGCGCGTCGAGGTCGTCGTCGGTCCCCTTGGTCAGCTCCAGGTGTGCCGGCCCGAAGGTCATGTGCATGCCCAGCTCGCGGGCCAGGGTCAGGGCGATGTCCAGGTTTCCTGACCGCGCCATCCCCAGATCAACTTCGTTCAGGAGGATGACGTCGGCCCGGCGGAGTACCGGGTCGGACCGCAAGGTCTCCACGATCTGGGGCAGGCGCTTCCCCTTTTCGATGTTCCAGGTTGCGATGCGCAGGAACGACCGCAGACAGGGCCTGGCATCCGGCGAGCAGAAGTTCCGGGGTGTGCCGAGCAACTCCCTCAGCCCCGGTCCCGCCTCGGCAAAAAAGGGGGAGCGGTGCAACTCGCGCAGGGTCGGGTAGCGGCGCAGGTTGAGCAGCAGCGCGTCGTCGTGCATGACACCGGCATTCTAACCCGGGACGCTCGGGGTTCCCAATCACCTCCAAGGCAGCGGCTGGGTCGCGTCAAGGTGCTGAGGTGGAGTGCGGCGCCTCGGCGCCAACCCGAATCGCGGTGATCTTGAAGTGGTGGGCGGCGCCCGACCCGGCGCCGCACTCCAAATTCGTTGCCCACGCCGGGGGCATTGTTCTATTCTGAATGATTGTCTCTGTTGGAGGGAGATCAGTCATGATAGTTCTGCGTAAATCGTTTCTTGTAGCCGTTCTGCTCGTGCCGCTGTCGGCGCTCCGCGCCGAGGAGGGGATGTGGATGCCGCAGCAGATCCCGGCGCTCGCGTCGCGGCTCCAGGCGCTGGGTTTCAAGGGCGACTCCAAGGAGTTCGCCGACCTCACCGGGCAGCCGATGGGGGCCATCGTTTCGCTGGGCGGGTGCACGGCGTCGTTCGTTTCACCCGACGGGCTCATCGCGACCAACCACCACTGCGTGACCGGCGGGCTGCAGTTCAACTCCACACCGCAGCGCGACCTGCTGCGCGACGGCTATCTCGCCGGGACCCGCGAGGACGAACTTTCCAACGGGCCCGGGTCGCGCGTCTATGTCACCACCTCGGTCAAGGAAGTCACCGACGCCATCACCGGCGGCATCGACCCGAAGTCCGCCGACCGGCAGCGTTACGACACGATCGAGCGGCGCATCAAGGAGCGGGTGGCTGCGTGTGAAAAGGGCGGCCTGCGCTGCACCGTCGCCTCCTTTTTCGAGGGGCTGAAGTACTTCGAGATCGCGCAGCTGGAGATCAGGGACGTACGGCTCGTCTACGCCCCGGCCGAGGGGATCGGCGTCTTCGGCGGCGAGACCGACAACTGGCGTTGGCCCCGCCAGACGGGCGACTGGAGCTTCCTGCGGGCCTACATTGGCAAGGACGGCAAACCGGCCCCCTTCGCCAAGGACAACGTTTCGTACAAACCGGCGCACTGGCTCAAGGTCTCTACCGAAGGGGCGAAGGCCGGCGAACTCGTGTTCGTCGTCGGGTACCCCGGCCGCACGCAGCGCCACCAGACGTACGGCGAGGTGCGGGAAACCACCGAGTGGGCCTTCCCGCGGGCGATACGCCTCGCCCAGGAGCAACTGGCCATCATCGATACCCTGACCCGGGACAACAAGGCGCTCGCGCTCAAGCTGGCCGGGCGCATCCAGGGGCTGAACAACGGGCTGACCAACCAGAAAGGCATGCTCGAAGGCCTCGTCAAGGGCGGCAGCCTGGCCCTCAAGGAAGCGCAGGAGAAGGAACTGACGGCCTGGATCGCCGCCGATCCCGCCCGGCAGAAGAAGTACGGCGACATCCTGCCGGCGCTCAATGCCCTGCAGGCCGAGGGGGAGAAGACGCGGGAACGCGATGCCGCGCTGGGAACCCTGTCCGGCTCCTCCTCGTACCTGGGCGCGGCGCAGACGCTGTACCGGCTGTCGATCCAGCGGCCGAAAAACGATCTCGACCGCGACCCCGGGTACCAGGAGCGCGACTGGGGACGCCTGCGGGAGGCACAGGAACGCCTCCAGCGCACGATAGACCCCGTCGCCGACCGCGCCCTGCTCCGCTGGGCCCTGCTCGCGGCTGCCGCGCTCCCTGCCGACCAGAGGATTGAGCCGCTCGACGGCGCTGCCGGCTTGTCGGCGGGAATGGCCGGGGCTGACGCCCAGAAGGCCGTCGATGCTTTCCTCGACGGGCTGTACGCGTCGACGAAGCTCGGGGACCGGGAATTCCGGTTGAGCCTCATGGACAAGAGCACGGCCGAGCTCGACGCCACCCGCGACCCGTTCATCGAGCTGGCCCGCAAGTTCGAGCCGTTGAACGAGAGCCTGCGGGAGCGGGCCAAGAACCGCGCGGGCGCCTACGCGCGTCTGCGCCCCCGGTACATGGAGGCGCTCCTCGCCCGGGCCGGCGGCCTCGTCGCCCCCGATGCCAACAGCACCCTGCGCGTGACCTACGGCCAGGTCAAGGGCGTCGACGCCCGCGACGGGCTGTTCTACAAGCCCCACACGACGCTCGAGGGGATCGTCGAGAAGAACACCGGCGAAGGGGAATTCAACGCCCCTCCGAAACAGCTGGAGGCCATCAAGACGCTGCGCGCCGGGAAGAAGACGCCTTATCTCGACCCCGCGCTCAAGGATGTCCCGGTGAACTTCCTGTCCACGGTCGACACGACCGGAGGAAACTCAGGCTCACCGACCCTGAACGGCAAGGGCGAACTGGTCGGGCTGCTCTTCGACGGCACCTACGAGTCGGTCGCCTCCAATTTCCTCTTCGACCAGGTCAAGACGCGATCGATCCACGTCGACAGTCGCTACATGCTCTGGAACATGACGGAAGTCGACGGCGCCGGCCGGCTGCTCAAGGAAATGGGGATCGGCACCGCCGCGCGCTGATTCTGGGGGACCCCTGTAAACTGCACAAGTGGGTTCGGGCTTCAGCCCGGACGCTGTGCTCGCATCGGGCAGGTGAACTCTATGGAACGGACTTAAAGACGTCCGGGCTTGGCAGAGCCCGGACCCACTTGTTCTGTACATGAGAGGGGGCGCTCAGTTCGTGGGGGCGGCTGTCTTCACGAAGGTGCGGGCCACGCGGAACTCCCGCTGCGGACCGAAACGGTAGGACACCGCCCAGGAGCCCAGCCGGTCGCTTCGCTTCAGCAGCGGGCCCGATTGCGGATTCCACTTCCCGCCGGAGTGAAACAACCCGTTGGAAATGCCCAGCTCCCAGCGGCGTCCCAAGGTGCGGCTGAAGTCCAGCGTGTCCAGGACCTGGTAGCGGCCGACTGCGCCGGACAGCGGAGCAAAGTGCGCGAGGAAGGAATTCAGCTTCCAGCCGTCCTTGTCCAGAGTGAACAGGAGGGCGGTCTTGATGCCGCGCTCGCCGTCCTCCTTCGCCAGCGTCGCGTAGAGGAGCGGCGCCAGGGTCAGCCACGGCCGGACTCTGAACCCATAGCCTCCCCCGACGTTGATTTCGTTGTTGCCCGGTACGCCGACGTAGAACACGTCGACCAGTGCGGCGTTTGGAAAGGTGTAGTTCCAATCGACGAAGCGGTACTTCGTGTCCGCTCCGCGCAGCTCGATGTAGTGCTGTGCCCGGGCGACGGCGGCGCAGCCGAGGAATGCCAGGGTGCAGAGGGCCAGACCATTCGTCCGGATGCGGCGCATAGTTTCCTCTTCGGCCAATGCGGCCGAAATGTGCCGATTATAAGATCAGCCGCGTTATCCGATATACACCGGAGGCAACTGTTTTATGCTGTGGGAGTGCCAGAAGGGATTGTCTACGTCGACGAGCGCATCGTGGTGCTCGACAAACCGCCCGGGGTCAGCCTTCAGACCCGCAGGGCGGAGCCGGGGGCCGCGGTGGAGCGGTTGCTCGGGGCGCTTCCGCCCGATCAGGTTGCGGCTCACGGCCTGGACGCCCGCGACCTGCTGCTGGTGCATCGTCTCGATGTGGGCACGTCCGGCCTGGTCCTGCTGGCCCGCGATCCGGAAGCGCACCGCGAGCTCTCCCGCGCCATGGGCGGCCACGCGGTCGAACGGGTGTACCTCGCGGTGGTGTGGGGACACCCGTCGCCAGCGGCGGGCCTGTACGGTTCGCCGATCGGGCCGGACCGCCGGGACCGGCGACGCATGGCCGTCGACCTTGCCGGCCGACGGGCGCTGACGCGGTACCGCAGCCTGGCCGCCGCGCTTCACGTCTCGCTCGTCGAATTGCGTCCGGAGACCGGCCGGACGCACCAGATCCGGGTGCATCTCGCCGCCGCCGGGCACTGGATCGTCGGCGACGACCTCTATGCCGGCGCACGGCACAGGGCCGTCCGGGACCCGCATCTCCGTTTGCTGCTCTCCGCTCCCCACACGCTCCTTCACGCGTGGCGCCTGGCGCTTCCCGAAAGCCGGCTGACGCCGGTGCGCTTTTTCGAGGCCCCGCCCCCGCCCGCTTTCCTGGCCGCTCTCGACGGGCTGGGCATCGAGCTCCCACTTGACGCGTACTAGAAGTGTGGGATGGAGAGCCTCAGGCCGGACGTGGGCGGGGGCGGCCCGACCCCCCCCCGAGCTGCCGGCGGCCGCGTCGGGCCGCCGCGGCCCACAGTCACTTGCCTGCGGTGGGGGCGCTCGGCTAACCTATCGCTATGAAAACTCAGTTCCTTATCATGTCGTTGCCGCTGCTTCTGGCCGGTATCGGCCTGTTCTCATTCGCCCAGCAAGGCCCGCTGCCCGATGCTGCCCGGCTGCATTCGATGGCTGCCCGGTTTGCCCCGGTAGAAATCGGGGCCGACCTGTCGGGACTTCCGCCGGGCGAACGCCAGGCGCTGGCCAAGCTGGTGGAGGCAGGCCGGGTGATGGACGCGCTGTTTCTCCGCCAGGTGTGGGCCGGGAACGCAACGACGCTCTTGAACCTCGTGCGCGACGCCAGCCCGCTCGGGGCGGCACGCCTGCACTACTTCCTCATCAACAAGGGGCCGTGGTCGCGCCTCGACCACGCGGCCGCCTTCGTCCCCGGCGTCCCTGCCAAGCCGGAAGGGGCGGGCTTTTACCCGGCCGGCGCGACAAAGGAGGAGCTTGAATCCTGGTTCAAAGGGCTCCCCGAAGACGAACGGTCGCGGGCGACCGGCTTCTTCACCGTCATACGGCGAACCCCGGCGGGCTTGAGGGCGGTGCCCTACAGCGTCGAGTACCAGGGCGAGCTGGCGATTGCCGCGGGTCTGCTGCGCGAGGCGGCCTCCCTCACCGGGGAACCCACCCTGAAGGCGTTTCTCACCAAGCGCGCCGACGCCTTCCTGAACGACGACTACTACGCCAGCGACGTCGCCTGGATGGAGCTCGACGGCCTCATAGAGCCGACCATCGGGCCGTACGAGGTCTACGAGGACGAGTTGTTCAACGCGAAGGCGGCGTTTGAGGCGTTCATCACGATCAAGGATCAGGCCGAAACCGACAAGCTGCAGAAGCTGAGCAGCCAACTGCAGGAGATCGAGGACCACCTCCCGATCGACCCGAAGTACCGTAACCCGAAGCTCGGCGCGCTGGCGCCTATCCGCGTCGTGAACGAGGTCCTCGCGGCCGGGGACGGGAACCGCGCCGTCCAGACAGCCGCCTTCAACCTGCCCAACGACGAGCGCGTGGTCCGGGAGAAGGGCTCCAAGCGCGTCATGCTGAAGAATATCCAGGAGGCCAAGTTCAGGATCGTGCTGGTGCCGGTTTCCCGTATCCTGCTGGCCGCACCGGACCGGAAGGACGTCACGTTCAACGCGTTCTTCACCCACATCGTGATGCACGAGCTGATGCACGGTCTCGGGCCGCACCAGATCCGGCCGGCGGGACGCGCCACCACGGTGCGGCAGGAACTGAAGGAGACCTACAGCACGATCGAGGAGGCGAAGGCCGACGTCTCGGGCCTGTTCGCGCTCCAGTACCTGGTGGACAAGGGGGTGCTGGGGAAGGAGCTGGAGGCGTCGATATACGACACCTTCCTGGCTTCGGCATTCCGGTCGATCCGGTTCGGGATCAACGAGGCGCACGGTCGCGGCACGGCGCTGCAGCTCAATTACCTGCTCGATTTCGGCGGCTTCCGCGTGGAGCCGGACGGCACGTTCGCGGTCGATCCCACGAAGATCAAGGCTGGGGTGGCCGCGTTGACGCGCGAACTGATGACACTGCAGGCGGAAGGGAGTTACCCGAAGGCGAAGGACCTGCTGGCCCGCCTCGGTGTCGTGCGGCCGGAGGTCGGGAAGGCGCTGGAAAAGCTCCAGGCGATCCCGACCGACATCGAGCCGATATTCACGACCAAGATGTGACAGCCGCTTTCGTAAGAAGACAAGTGGGTCCGGGCTGTAAGCCCGGACCCGCTGTCGCTATGCGGGCAGGTGGAACTCTATGGAACGGACTTAGCGTCGGGCGAGCCCGGACCCAGCCTGCCGATCCGTGGGGATCCGCGCGCATCCGCGTCCTAAAAAATACGTTGGCGTATTTGTGAACATCAGTACTTAGGCCAGGTCCTCGCGGAGGGCCGCCTGCTGATCCGGGGTGAGACGGGTCTCGCTTTCGAGCCCCGGCAGGTCGATTCCCACCGCGGCCGGAACGCGGCCCCCCACCGGGAAGCGGACGTACTGGACGGAGGAAAGTCGGCCGCCTTCGTGCTGCCGCCCGTCGAACCTGCCACGCACGCGGCTTCCGTCCTCGAGCGCCGCGTAGATGTGGGCGGGCAGGTCGATCCAGTCGCGCAGCTTGGAGGGACGCTCGGCGGCGTCCTCTATCTCGATCAGGAGTGTCGCCCCGAGTTCCCCGTCCTCTCCCAGCAGCTCGTTGTAGGTGGCCAGCTCGTGCAGGATCTCACGCTCGCGGACGATACGCTCGGCCCGCATCATTTCCTGCACCTGGTAGCGGACGGTGAGCCGGTTTTCGAACAGGAACGTGAAGTGGGCACCGACGTGAACCCTGCGGCGCTCCTTTTCCCGCAGCACCTGGGCTCGGAAGGCGTCGCGCGTCTCCTCGTAGGTCTGGTAATCGACGATTTGGCTCCGTTGGACGGCGTTCATGACTGTGTCCCTCCCAGGGCAGGCGGAAGTTTGCGTTCGAAGCCGTCCTCGCGATAAGCGCGAGCGAGGATGGACATCGGGTGCATTGGCTTGACCCCGGCGTGCTGCTGGAACTGCAGCGCCGCCAGCGGGCAGTCCGTGGACCAAAGGTCCGCCTTGGCCTCCTTCATCCCGTCGAACGCCCGTTTCCCGATGCGCTGCGACGGGCCGAAGCCGTCGACCGTCATGGCGTACGTGCCGTTGTGGCCGCAGCACTCCTGCACGAGCACGGGTTTTACCCCCGGTATCTTGCGCAGCAGGTCCCGCGCGCGGAATCCGACTGCCTGCGCGCGCAGGTGGCAGGGCGTGTGATAGGCGACGGGCCCCGCGGGTGCGCTCTTGAAGTTGGTGTTAAACCGCGGCTGGTCGCGAATGGACCAGAGGTACTCGCTCGGGTCCATGGTGGCGGCCGCGAGTTTCGCGGCTGCGTCGCGCAGTTGCGGCGCGACCAGCTCGGGGTATTCGCGCCGGAACATCATCGAACAGGTGGGATTGATGACGATGACCTTGGCCCCTTTCTCCACGAACGGGAGGAGGCGCCGGATGTTGTCCCGCGCCTGGGCCTGGAGCGATCCGAGGTCGCCCTTTTCCCAGGCGGGCATGCCGCAGCAACGCAGGCCGGCGACGCACCGGACGTCGACGCCGTTCTGCTCGAGCACGGAGATCGTGTCTCGCCCGATCTCCGGCTCGTTGTGCTGAACGAAGCAGGTCTGGAAGAGCACGGCCTCGCATCCCCCCCCGGGTGCCGCCATCCGACCGGTCTTCTCGGCCCAGCGCTCGAACGTGCTGGAGGCGAAATCGGGGAGCAGCTTGTGCCGGTGGATGCCGATGGCCTTCTCCATCAGCCAGCGGTTCAGGGGAATGCGGTTGGCGACGTTGGCCAGCCCGAAGCTGGCACGGGCGAACCGTGCCGTCGCGTCCGGGTCCGCCAGCACGCGGTCGCGCAACTTCACCCCCTCGGCTCGCGCCCGCACGGCGCGGTGCCGGTGGACCAGTTTGGGGAAATCGAGCTGGTAGGGGTGCCGGTCACGGGGTGTGTAGGGGCAGTTGACCTCGCACAGCTTGCATTGGAAACAGGTGTCGAAGACCTTCCGCGTCTCCGCAGCGCTGATTTTGCGCACGTCTCCGTCGTGTTGGTTGTCTATGAGGGAAAAAAGATCGGGAAAAGTATCGCAGAACTTGAAACAAAGCCTGCAGCCGTGACAGACCTCGAAGACGCGCCGAATTTCCTTGTCGAGCGCGGCTGGGTCCCAGTATTTCTCTTCCGTGGGATCGTACGAGAGCCCGTCCGTCGGCTGGTATGAGATATTTCCGCCTTCGGCCATCGGACCTCCTTGTGGTGAGCCGTATCCAGGGGGATGGGGGCGCGGTCGTCGCGCCCCCCCTCGGGTTGATCAGCTGATGCTCTGCAGCATGTGGGAAAACCTGCCGGCGTGCGATTTTTCCGCCTTGGCCAGCGTTTCGAACCAGTCCGCGATCTCGGCGAAGCCCTCCGCCCGGGCCGTTTTCGCCATCCCGGGGTACATGTCGGTGTATTCGTGGGTCTCGCCCTCGATGGCCGCCTTCAGGTTGTCCTCGGTGCCGCCCATAGGCAGGCCGGTCGCGGGGTCGCCCACCTTGCGCAGGTAGTCCAGGTGGCCGTGGGCGTGGCCCGTTTCGCCTTCGGCGGTCTCGCGAAAATTGCCGGCGACCTCGGGGTAGCCCTCGACGTCGGCGATCTTGGCGAAATAGAGGTAGCGGCGGTTCGCCTGCGACTCGCCGGCGAACGCGGCCTTGAGGTTCTCGTGGGTCTTGGTGTTTTTCAGTTCAGCCATGATGTTTCTCTCCGTGGTTGTGGGGAGACCTGCTCCCCGGGTTGTATCCTCGGGCTCAGCGACTGCGCCCGCTTCTTCGCAAGCCGCGCCGGCACGACTCGCATATCCCGAGAATGCGGATGTCGAGTTCCTCGGCCTGAAATCCTCCGGGCAAGGTCCGGGGCAGCCCGACCCGCGACAGCGCCGCGTCCTCCAGGTCGCTCATCGTCCCGCATTTCCTGCAGACGGCGTGCTGGTGGGGGGAGACGTTGGCGTCGAAGCGGCTTACGCTGTCGGTGGTGCTGACGCGGCGCACCAGCCCCTCGCGCTCCAGCGCGTCGAGAATGCGGTAGACCGTCGCCAGCGAGAGCGACGACATGCCGTCGCGGAGACGGTCGTGCACCGACTCGGCCGTGGGATGGCTCGTGTCGCGCGCGAGGGCCCGGTAGACCGCCAGGCGCTGTGGCGTCACCCGCATCCCCTGGGCGCGACAGCGCTCGATGAAGTGCTCGTGCTCGGACATCGCTGAATCCTTCATAGCAATTAACTACAGGTGCGAAAGATTACCAGAAACAGAAGCCGGAAGCAAGAAGCCGGAAGCCAAAACTGCGATTCAGACACTGGGGATCCTGCAAACTTCCTGGAACGCGGATTCTCGCGGATTTGCGTTGTAGCTCGGCTTAGGGTTCGCGCCAAAATGTGAACTCATTCTTGTGCGAACTCTAAGTTTGCTTTGATCCGTGTGCAAAGCTCGACGGGGCGCTCTGGATGTGGTTCTCCGGGGTGGGCTGGCGGCAAACGCTCTCGTGCCAGGCCGGACCCGCGCTCCGAGCTCCAGTGCGCTTGCCGCAAGCCCACCCCGGAGAACCAACCGGCGCTTTGCGCCGGCCGCCGTGCGGCATCCAGGGCGCCCCGTCGAGCTTTGCCGGCGTTCGTCCGCGTTCGAGGGATTTTGAGTCGCCTGCGCACTGTTTGAATCGCAGAAGCCAAAAGCACTAGAGGCGGGCGAGGGTGACCTGGGGGAGGAGGTGCTCGACGTCGGTGAGGACGATGGTGCCGGAGGTCTCGGTCAGGGCGTTGGCGGCTCCGCAGGCCACCGCGAGGCGGGCGGCTTCCGGGAACGGTGTGCCGCGCACGATGCCGGCGGCGAATCCGGCCGCGGCCGCGTCTCCGGAGCCGATCGGGTTGACGGCCTCGATGCGTGGCGCCGCCGCGCGCCAGCAGCGGGAGCCGTCGGATACGGCGATGCCGGCGGCGCCCAGGGTCACGCAGCCCCACCGCGCGCCGGCCTCGACCAGCAGGCGCAGGGCCGACCGCAGCGCCTCGTCGGTGTCGGCCGGCGCGTGGGTCAGTTCCTGCAGCTCCAGGCGGTTGGGCTTGACGACCCAGGGGCCAGCCGGGAGGGCCAGGCTCAGCGGCTCCCGGGACGCGTCGAGCACGACGGGGACGGCGGCGCGCTGCGCGAGCTCCACGCAGTCGCGGTAAAACGCCGGGCGAGCCGCCGGGGGCGAGGGAGCCCGAGAGGACGAGGGCCCGCGCGCCGGGGAGCAGCCTCGAGAGTTTTGCGGCGAGCGCTTCCCAGGCCTCTGCTGCGACGGGCCGCGGCTCCTCGACCAGTTCGGTGGCCGTGCCGCTGCCTCGGTCGAGCAGGGTCGTGCAGGTGCGGGTCGTCGCGGTGGTGGTGACGAAATCGTGCGCGATCCCCGCCCGGTCGAGTTCCGCCCTCAAAAAGTCCGAAACCGGGCCGCCGACGAAGCCGAGGGCGAGGGCGTCCTCGCCGAGCGAGTGCAGGACGCGGGCCACGTTGATCGACTTGCCCGAGGCGGTCTCGCGCAACTCGACGACGCGGTTGACGGCGTCGACAGTCAGCCGAGGGAAGACCATCGTCCTTTGCAGGGCCGGCGTCGTGCCGAGGCAAATGATCATTCCGGGCTATTCCCCGATTCGGGTGTCGACATATTACTGCGCCGCGGGCTTGGCGAACTTCGACTCATCGATCTCGACGTTGTGCTTGACCTCGTCGAGCTTGATCGTGATTTCCATACCGGGCAGGACCTGCCGCAGCCCGAAGGGAAGCTTCACGCCGTCGACCTCCCGGTAGTCCAGGAAGAACATCTGCAGCTCGACGCTCCCCTGCGGGCTCTCGCGCTGCACGTCCTGGCGGAGGAGCAGGCCGTTATCGACGTCGAAATACCACTTTTCCACCGTGCCCGAGGCGGGCTCGGCCTCGATGAGCCACGCGTCCCGCTCGCCGACCTTCTGCCTGCCCTTCACGGTTCGAGCCGGGTAGAGCTCTTTCAGGTGCAGGGGCCGGTAGAAATCCAAGTCGAGCTTCTTGGCCTCCAGTTCGGCGCCGGCGAGGTCGCGCACGCCGGCCTGGGGCATTTGATCCCAACCGTTCGTGCCGTCGAACCCTTGCCGGATGACCCCGAATTTCGGCACGTCCAAGACCATGACCGCTTTCCCCGGGGCCTTGACCAGCATGAGGATGGTGCCGCTTGAGCCGAGGGCGGGGACCTCGAAAGTCCCCTTCGACTCGCGGCTGGTCAGTTTCTCCAGCGCGGTCCTGCCCCCTATGCTTTCGACGTACTTGTCGAGTATCTGTTCGGATGCCGGGAGCGCCGGGGTAGCTTCCTCGGCCTTGATTTCTGGTTTCGGCTGGGGTTCCTGGGCCGCCAGCGGGACGGCTCCAAGGAGGAGCATGAGCAACACCTGGTCTTTCATGCGAAATTCCTTTCTCTCCCGGGTGGGGCCAAGGCGTTCCATCCCTGTCGGAACGCGACCATCATAGCGTAACGGCCTTGCTGCGGGCGTGGTAATATTCCACTCCCGCAGCAGATCCGGAAGCGACATCGACGAGTGGGGAAGGGGGCGAATTGAGCAAGGCAGTCAAGCTCTGGGTTCTGGCGTTTGTGGTGACGGCGGCTTCGGCGGTGTATCAGAGGATCACCGGCCCAACCCACCCGGTCTCCGGGTACGTGACGCTTTCCGGGAGGCCGATCGCGTACAAGCTGGCCAGGAGCCACGGCGGCAACACCAACCAGCCCGTGTCGGTCGAGACCCGGGACCCGCAGATCAAGGGGGACCTGCTGTGGCGCAGGTATCGTGCCGGGGGAGAGTGGACGCGCGTCCCCATGGAATTCCGCGACGGCTTCCTTTCGGGCGAACTGCCGTGGCAGCCACCGGCGGGGAAGCTGGAATACCGCGTGGAACTCACCGCCGCGGGGGAGCGGGCCGCGCTGCCCGAGGGGGGCCCCATCGTGACGCGTTTCAAGGGGGACGTGCCCGTTTCGGTCCTGGTCCTGCACATCATCACGATGTTCGGCGGGATGCTGCTGTCCACGCGGGCCGGCCTGGAGTTCCTGCAGCCGACCATCAACCTGCGCCGGCTCGCGCTGTGGACCATCGTGTTCCTGGCCATCGGCGGAGCCGTGCTCGGCCCGATCGTCCAGAAGTACGCCTTCGGAGCCTATTGGACCGGGTGGCCGTTCGGCACGGACTTGACCGACAACAAGACGGCGGTAGCGCTTGCCGGGTGGGTGGGGGCCTATTTTGCCCTGAACCGCTCACGGCGGCCGCGCCTCTGGGCCGCGCTCGCGGCAGTCCTGCTGCTGGCCGTGTTCCTGATCCCTCACAGCCTGTTCGGGTCGGAGTTCGATTACGGACAGAAGGGGCCCTAAGCACCCCAATTCGCAAGTACGCTCACGTATTCTTTGGATGGAGCTGGTCACCGATTGACCACAGCAGAACGCGGATCTTCGCGGATTTTACGGATTCACGCGGATCGGCCGCGCCCGGCATTCCTCCCCGAGGGCCGGCGCTTCGCGCCGAGGCATCAAAGCCCGGCTCCCGCAGGAAAGCGCGCGGTTGGAAGGATGCCGCTTCGATTCAAGGTCCACGTTTTCCTGCGGGAGCCGGGCTTTGATGCATGCCAAAGGGCAGCCCTCGGGGAGGAATGCCGGGCGCGGCCTGCCGCCGGGTCGATCCGTGGCGATCCGCGCGCATCCGCGTCCTGATAAATACATTGTTTCCGTTCGGCTTGTCTGCGCTGCCGTCACATCATCCCGCGACGCGCGACCCCGTCCATGACTTCGCAGAAGCGGTCCAGCTCGGGAAGGGTCGTGTAGACGTTCGGGGTGATCCGGATCCCTCTGAACTCGTCGTGCACGATGGGAGTTGTGTATATCTTGTGTTTGTCCATCAGGTAGCCGACCAGCTTGACCGGGTCGGTTCCCTCGATCTCGACGTTGGCGATCCCGCAGGACTGCCGGTCGTCGAACGAGGTGTTGAAGCGCACGTTCGGCGCATCCTTCAAACGGTTCATCCAGTACCGGGCCAGATAACGGAGGCGCGCCTCCTTGCGTTGCGGTCCGATCCCGTCGTGGAAGAGTATGGCTTCCCCGATGGCCAGCCGCGGGGCGGCGGAATGGGTGCCCACCTCTTCGAACTTGCGGATGTCGGCGGCGTTTTTCCGCTCCGCCGCCATGAGCGGCCAGATTTTCGGGATGCGCTCGCGCTTTACGTACAGGAGCCCGGTGCCTTTGGGTGCATAAAGCCACTTGTGCAGGCTCGTGCCGAAGTAATCGCAACCCAGGTCGGCCTGTTTGAAATCGAAGTGGGCGAACGAGTGCGCGCCGTCGACGATGACCTCGATGCCCCGCGCGCGCGCCAGGTCGCAGATCGCTTTGACCGGCGTGATCTGTCCCGTGATATTCACGACGTGCGAGATCAGGATGACGCGGGTCCGCGGCGTTATCCCGCGCGCGAACGCGTCGGTGATCTCGTCGAGGTCCTTGGGCGGCACCGGGATTTTGACCATCTTCAAGGCGATCCCCTCGCGGGCCTCGCGCTGCCTCAGGGTCGTGAGCATCCGGGGGTAGTCCTGGGTCGTCGTGAGGATCTCGTCGCCGGACTTGAGGTCCATACCCATGAGCAGGATCTCCAGCGACTCGGATGCGTTCCGGGTTATGGCGATCTCCTCCGGGTCGCAGCCGAACAGCCGGGCGAGGCCGCTTCGGACCGTCTCCGACTGGGGCTCGAGGATCTGCCACATGGTATAGGCGGTGACGTCCTCCTGTTCCCAGATGTAGCGGATGAGCGATTCGGTCACGATGCGGGGCGATGGGGAGACCCCCCCGTTGTTGAGGTTGGTGATGCCGCGCGTGACCGTGAAGGCGCGCTGAATGTCGAACCAGAAATCTTCGTCCAGCGCAGCCTGATCCGGGGCGAGATGCTCTACGCGGCGCGCCGCCGCGCGAATCTCGCCGAGCAATGAGGCGACCGTGGCGGAGGAGAGGGCTGCCAGCCCGATCCCCGTGCCCGCCATCGATAGGAACTGCCTTCGACCGGATGCACCTGCTGCCGTCATAGCGACCTCCGGGATTGGTTTGAGAATGCGTCATTGTAACGCGGGCTGGGGTTTTTTCGGATGCAGATTGACGTGGATCGAGGAACGGCACCTGGTGACGGGCCGCAGCCGATCCGTCGAGTGTTGGAAGGAGGCCGGGGGTAAACTCCCGGCCCCCTGGTGGGCTAGTTCACCATTTACTCACGAGCGAAAGACCGGGGAGATGCGGACGATCCTGGAAGGAGCAAACCGCATACCATCCGGGCGCGCCCCGTCGGATCGACTCAACTCACTCTAATGGTGTGAATTGCCTGGATCCGACCCGACAAGGCGATTCAGCAGGTGAATGTGGGTATTCGTAAAGTATTCCGACGCGCGAAGGGCCCGAGGCAGCAGCCGGCGGCTGTAATCTGTTTTGCACTAATACTTTGCAGGCCCGTAATCCCGCGCGACCAACCGCGCCGACACTGACGGAAGGTTTTACAGCACCGGCGGCACGGGTTGCCCGCGATCGGGGCTACAAAATGATTGCATCGGATCGCGGAACCCTTTATCTTCAGAGAGCTACGAACCGTTATGGAATTGGTGTGCCGGCATCGTCTGGGTTGGTCCTTGCTCTTTCTCGCGCTTCTTTGCGTGGTGCAGGGACTGGCGGCGAAGACCCGCAAGACGTCTCTCAAGCCATACGAGTTTGCACTTGCCCGCATGGGCACCATGTTTCGAATCGTGGCGTACGATTCGGAACAGTCCAGGGCAGCGAGTGCGGCGACGGCTGCGTTCGAGCGCATCGAGGAGCTCGAGGCTGTCCTGAGCGATTATCGCGAGGACAGCGAGGTTACCAGCCTTTGTCGTGACGGGAACAATGCGCCCCGCGGGGTGAGTCCGGAACTGTTCTCGGTGCTGGAGCAATCGCTCCGGATTTCGCGGCTGAGCGGGGGGGCTTTCGACGTCACGGTCGGCCCCGTCGTGCGGCTCTGGCGGGAGGCGCGCAGGAGCGGCCGCGTCCCGGACACCGACGCGCTGAAGAAGGCCCGCGCCGCCGTAGGATATGGCAACGTTGAGTTGAACCCGGATGCGCGGACCGTTTGGCTCAAGCTTCCGGGGATGCAGCTGGACTTCGGCGGGATCGGCAAGGGGTACGCCGCCGACCAGGCGCTGGCGCTGCTGCGCGAGCGGGGTATCGCGTGCGCGCTGGTGGATGCCGGAGGTGATTTGACGCTGGGTGCCTCGCCTCCGGGGACGCCGGGGTGGAGGATCGTGCTCCGCAACCCGGACACGGCGCGGGGTGCCGAGCCTGGCGTCATGTTCCTGCACGACGTGGGCGTCGCGACCTCCGGGGATGCCTTCCAGTATCTGGAGGTCGACGGGCGGCGCTACTCGCACATCGTCAATCCCGGAGACGGGATGGGGTTGCGGGGGTCGGCCGGTGTCACCGTGATTGCCCCGGATGGAACCACGGCCGACGCGCTGGCTACCGCGCTGAGCGTGATGCCGGTCGCGGATGGTATGAGGTTAGTAGAATCGATGGAGGGGGTCTCCGCCGCTGTCGTGAGGCGAAGCGACGGCGTGTTGAGGCGCACCTCCTCGAAGCGGTTCCCGAAGGCGGCGGGCGTTCGACCCGCACTGCGCGAGAGCGCCACCGCCTCCGGGCGGCGCTGATTACATATACGCTCACCGGCTCAGGGCGAACGCGCGCTGCGCCCTCCGGCTTGAACACAGGTTGTCCCCGATGAGTCTTAATCCCGAAAAGAAGAAAGCACGACGCAAGTCCCGTTTCCTGTTTCTCGCCGGCATGGTCATCGGCGTGGCCGCCATCCTTGGGGCAAAAGCAGGCGTAGACTACAGCTCGACAGACAAATTCTGCGACCAGTTATGCCATTCGCACCCCCATGCGACCCAGACGTGGATCAAGTCGACCCACTTCACGACGAAGAGCGGCGTCGTGACACACTGCGTGGACTGCCACCTGCCGGGCGGCGGCATTGAGTACTACACCGAGAAGGCGCGTCTGGGCCTGCACGACGCCTACGGCAAGCTGTTCAAAGACCCCGCCAAACTCGACTGGATTTCGAAGCGCAGCATCGAGGCGGCCTCCGACTTCACCTACGACTCGGCGTGCGTCCGCTGCCATCAGAATCTGTTCAGCGCCAAGCTCACAAAGAAAGGCGTGGACGGCCACCTGCACTATCAGCGTGCGAAAGAGTCGCTGCGCTGCATCAGCTGTCATCTGACCGCAGGGCACTATCGGGACAAGAAGGCCGACGAAGGAGTGGAGGCCGGCGAGGACCTGTTCGACCTGACTGCCTACCCGGAAAAGATCGAAGGGTTCAAGGGTTACACGGAGGTGCTTCCCGGAACGCCGGTGAAGTTCGAGATGGTGGCCGTGCCCGGCGGGTCTTTCCAGATGGGGAGCCCCGACACGGAGCCGTATCGCCGGGTGGACGAAGGCCCCCAGCGGACGGTCAAGCTGAGCCCGTTCTGGATCGGGCGCACGGAAGTGCGCTGGCGCGAGTGGGAGGTTTTCTACGCTCAGCGCGGCGTCGCCGGCAAGAATGATTCGGACTACGATCCCAACAAGGCGGTGTCCGGCCCCACCCCCCCATACGGTTCGCCCGACCAGGGTTGGGGGCGCGGTTCGCGGCCGGTCATCACCATGACCCACCATGCGGCAACGGTCTACTGCGAGTGGCTTACCTCGGTGACGGGCAAGAAATTCCGCCTGCCGACCGAGGCGGAGTGGGAATACGCCTGCCGGGCAGGCACCACGACGCCGTATTTCTTCCCCGGCGACCCGTCCAGGTTTACCGCCCACACCTGGTGGAACCGGCTGGTCGGCGCCAAGTTGACGCCGATCGGCGACTATGCCCGCTTTGCGGGCACAAGCCGCATGCGGACGTTCCCCCCGAGCGCGAGCAAACCCAACCCGTGGGGCATCGTCAACATGCTCGGGAACGTGCGCGAGTTCTGCCTGGATTGGTACGACGCCAAGGCGTACGGCAAGTACCCGGCTTCCGGGGTCGAGAATCCGCGCGGTCCCGAAGAAGGAAAGGAACACGTCGTCCGCGGCGGATCGTACAAGTCCGACGCCGCGGACCTCCGCTCGGCCGCACGCGATTTCACGCGTCACGACCGGTGGATGGTCACCGACCCTCAGTCCCCCAAGAGCATCTGGTGGTATTCGGACTGCACGGATGTCGGGTTCCGCGTTGTGCGCGAGTATGAACCCGGAGAAATACCGGGAGGGCCGAAGCCCGCCGCGGTCCAGACGGTTGCGCAGGGCAACTGACCCCGTCACCGCGGCGGGGAGGGTGAGATTTTTGTCCCGGGGTTTGCCGAACTGCGGTACAGTGCATTGATCTGTCATTATCCGAGGAGGCAGGAATGAAAGAGGACTTCAGTCGTCGAGACTTTTTTGGGGCGGCTGCCGTAGCCGGCGCCGGCCTCGTCATGGCTTCATGTGCTCAAAAGAAGACTTTCCCAAAGATGACCTTTACGGACAAGGCACCGGACGGCCCCGTCCTGAAGGCCGGATTGGTCGGCTGCGGCGGCAGGGGCACGGGTGCGGCCGAGAATTTTCTCAAGGCCGGCCCCAATCTCCAGGTGGTCGCTCTGGCCGACATGTTCCAGGACCGGATCGACAAGTGCAAGACACGCCTCGAGAGCAAGTATCAGCAGAAGATCGCCCCCGAGCGGACATACCTCGGGTTCGACGCCTACAAGAAGCTGATCGATTCCGAAGTCGACATCGTCCTGCTGGCTGCTCCGCCGCACTTCCGCCCCATCCACTTCGATTATGCGGTGGAAGCGAAGAAACACGTCTTCGCCGAGAAACCGGTCGGAGTCGACCCGGTGGGCATCCGCGCGCTGATGGCTTCGGGCGAAAAGGCGAAGGCCTACAACCTCAACGTTGTGACCGGCACGCAGCGCCGGCACCAGCGCCAGTACCTCGAGAACTACAGCCACGTCAGCAACGGCGCCATCGGCAAGATCCTCGCTGCCCGCTGCTACTGGAACCAGGGCCAGCTCTGGTACAAGCAGCGCCAGAAGGAGTGGAGCGACATGGAAGCCATGCTGCGCGACTGGGTCAACTGGACATGGCTCTCCGGCGACCACATCGTCGAGCAGCACGTGCACAACATCGACGTCATCGCCTGGTTCATGGGCGCTCACCCGGTCAAGGCCGTGTCGATGGGCGGACGCATGCGGCGCGTGACCGGCGACCAGTTCGACTTCTTCTCGACCGACTTCACGTTCGAGAACGGCGTGCACCTGCTCAGCCAGTGCCGCCAGATCGACGGCTGCGACAACGAAATCTCCGAGTACCTGGTCGGCACCGAAGGCTCCACCAACTGCAGGGGCACGATCTGGGACAAGGAAGGCAAGATAGTGTGGCAGTTCCAGGAAGCCGCGAAGGAACAGGAGACCCCTGGACAGGTCACCATGCTGGATCCCGAAAAGTCCGACGTCTCGCCCTATGATCAGGAGCACGTCGACCTGGTCACCGCAATCCGGACGAACAAGCCGATCAACGAGGCCGAGAGCACGGCCAAGTCGACCCTGACCGCAATAATGGGCCGCATTTCGGCCTACACCGGCAAGGAAACGACCTGGGAGCAGATGATGTCCCTGGATCTGAAGCTCGGGCCCGCCGAATATGCCATGGGCCCGATCCCCACTATCCAGGCGACCATTCCGGTCCCCGGCACCAGCAAGGTCGTGCTTCCAGCGGAATAGCTGAAAAGCAGGTTTTGGGTGTTGGGTTTTGGCAGAGATGCCTGAACCCAACACCCGCCCTCGAAGTCTCAAATACAACTGCAACAACCTGCCACGGAAACCACGGAATACACCAAGTCTCAAATGTCAGTATTCCCTGTTCTTCCGTGTCTTCCGTGGCGAGTTTTTACCTGTGTGGGCGAATCCCTTCCGGGAAACACCAACACCCAGAACCCAGTCCCCACCCCCCACCTTTAATGCACCCAGCGTCCGATCCCGTGCGTCAGGCGCGAGAAGGATTTCCTGGCCGAGGCCGGGATGTCCGGGATCATTCCCGACAGGGTACTCAGGTCGGGCAAGGATGGGACCATCCTGCGCCATCGTGGGGCCGGGGTGCGGTAACGAAGCGCCATCCTGGCGCCGTAGTATGCCAGCGCGCCGGCCGCGGTTCCGGCAAGCGCACGGTTTTCGGGAGACCATCGACGCAGCCGTCCGAAGTCGTACGAAGGCATGCGGCGCATCACCCTGTCCCAACGCGAAACTGGTTTGTGCCGCTCCAGCGCGTAACGCACGCCGTAGTACGTTCCGATCCCGCCGGCCGTGAGTCCGAGAACCCTCCACGCCCGCGGCATTCCTCCCGGTACGCGCCGGCGGTGGCGCCGGTGTCCCTTCAGTGCCGGGGCGTTGTCGGCGGAATCGTGCACGGAGATTCTGTTTTCCGCACTTGTCACGCCAGGGGTACGGGCCACCTCGGTCATAAGGTCGTCGACTTCGTCCCTCAGGATATCGCCGGTCAGGATGACACTGCCGCCCTGGGCATTGACCGAGATGGCGGACGGGTACGACACCACGTGTCCAATCCGTGACCGGACTCTCGCTTCCAGAACGCTGTCGTCGCCAACCCCTTCCTGTCCTGCCACGCCCACACTGGCCAGGGTGCCCTGTGCCCGGTTGCCGATGTCTCTGGCGGTTGCGTCCAGTGCCCTGTGCCCCTTCCTCCACCAACTCGAAATCTTGTCGCGCACAAGCGCACGTCTGCGTCGCCCCGCTGCCGGGTCCAGGAAATACATGACGACGCCTGCGCCAAGGCCTACTCCGCCCAACAGTGCAATTTTCCGGTTCATGGCTGCTCCTCCTTGAGTGACACAGAAAACCCCGCCCCCGAGAGAGCAATTTCTGGCCCACGCGCGCCGAAAGCGGAACGGCTGCAGGTGCAATCACCTCCGGGGGCGCCGGTCGCGAAGCGGCTCCTGAGTTAAGGGGAGTTCCTCCCTGGCGGGACCCAAACAAATGGTAACCTGGAGTTTGGCGCCTCGGCGCCACGCCGAATTGCGAGATGCGACCCTGCGACCTCGTCCTTTGGTGGCGCCGAGCCGCCGCACTTCATAACTGCGTCACTACTTCCGCCTCACTTTATAAGGATCTGAAAGGAAGCGAAAGCATTCGTTTGACTCGGGGGGGACGTTCATCGTTTAATAGGTGCGAGCTGGCACGAACTTTCGTTATGATAGCTCCCACTTGAGCCGCTGCGTCCGGAGGATTCCGCGCAGGGCAGGAAAGGTTAAGGACATGAAACGACGCTTTGATCTTACCAGGCGCGAGTTCATCCTGTCGTCAGCAGCGGCAGGGACCGCGGCCACCATTACCATCGTCAAACCCGAATCGGTTCGGGGCACGCAGGCCAACAGTGCCATCACCCTCGGCTGGGTCGGCCTGGGCGGTCGCGGCACCGCCGATGCCAAGGGGCTCGCGGCTGCCGGCGCCCGGATCACGGCGCTGGGCGACGTGTTCCAGGAGCGGATTGACGCGGCGCGCAAGATTTTCACCGTCGACGACAGCATGTGTTTCACCGGTTTCGATGCCTACAAGAGAGTCTGTGACCAGAAAGTCGACGCCGTGATGCTGGTGACGCCGCCGGGATTCAGGCCCGACGAGTTCAGGACGGCGGTGGAGGCAGGCAAGCACATTTTCGCCGAGAAGCCGCTGGCGGTGGACGCCTGGGGCTGCCGGGACGTGCTGGCGAACGGCGAGAAGGCGAAGACGAAGAAGTTGAGCGTGGTGGTTGGGCTGCAGCGGCGCTACAGCACAGCCTACCAGGAGGCGCAGAAACTCATCGCCGGCGGAAGGCTGGGCACCATAGTCACGGCGCGCGGATTCTATCTGACCGGCGACGTGTGGAAAGGGAGAACCTGGCCGCGCGCCGACTTCCCTTCCGAGCAGCACTGGATGGCTCGGAACTGGTATTATTTCAGGGCGCTGTCGGGCGACCTGATCACGGAACAGAACATACACAACCTGGATGCGCTCAACTGGGTCCTGGGATCGCACCCGGACCGTTGCGTCGGCTACGGCGGGCGCAAGTGGCGCAAATACATCGGAGACATCTTCGATCACTTCAACGTCACCTATGAGTACCCCGGGGGCGTACACCTGACCTTCATGTCGGGCCAGTTCGCCACGCTGCACGACAGTTCGGAGCAAGTCCTGGGCACCGATGGCACCTTCATGACGACCGGCGGGATGCGCATCGAGGGTAAGGACCCGTGGAAGTACGAAGGCGATAGCGACTCCAACAAGAACGAGTGGGAAGCGTTCGTCAACAGCGTCAAGAACGGCCAGCCCCGTGCCGACACGGCTCACGCCGTCGACGGCACGTTCACCACGATCCTGGGCCGGGAAGCCGCCTACACCCGTAAAGAGGTTGAGTGGACGAAGCTCTGGGAAAAGAACGAGAAACTGGAGCGCAAGGCCTATCCGGTGGCGACCTAGATTCTGAGGACTTCGGGCCTCCACCGCGGGGGCCCGGGGTCAAACCGATAACAGGAGATACGACACATGATGAAAAACGTGAATCGCCGCGAGTTCCTGAAAGCCACTTCGTCTCTCGCCGTGAGCGGCGCCGTGCTAGGCGCCGGCTTGGCCGTGCGCCCGGAAGCGGCGCCGGCGGCGCCGGCCCCCGGGGCGGGCCCCTGGAAGGGATTCTGCATCGGCGTCCTCCCGAAGGAGATGAGCGTACTGGACAAGTTCAAGCTGGCCAAGAAGGTCGGCATCGAGGGCATCGAGCCCAACACCCTGACAACCCCCGAGGAAGTAGCCGAATACAAGGAAGCAGCCAAAAACACCGGGGTCAAGATTCTCTCGATCATGAACTCGGACCATTGGAAGTTTCCGCTTTCGGATAACGATCCCGAAGTGGTCAAGAAGAGCATCGACGGCGTGAAGACGTCGCTGAAGAATGCGGCGGAACTGGGAGCCCCCGTCATCCTCCTGGTGCCAGCGGTGGTCGCCGCGGATGTCCGTTATGCGGACGCCTACACGAGATCGCAGAAGATCATCACGGAGCAGCTGCTCCCGATGGCGAAGGACCTGAAGGTCATCATCGGCATCGAAAACGTCGGCAACCGCTTCCTTCTCAGCCCTCTTGAATTCGCCCGCTACGTCGACGAATTTAAAAGCCCCTGGGTCAAGGCCTATTTCGACGTCGGCAACATCGTTTCGAACGGCTGGCCCCAGGACTGGATTCGCACCCTGGGCCCCAGGCTCTGCAGCATCCACATCAAGAGATTCGAACCGGGGAAGGATTACCCGAAATACGATCCGGCCGATAGGCGCGGGCAGGGCGTCGGCTGGCCTGAAGTTCGGAGCGCTCTGGCAGAAGTCAAATACACCGGCTGGATCACCGCGGAAGTCCGCGGGGGCGACGAGGCCTACCTGACCGAGCTCAGCGCCCGGATGGACAAGATTCTCGCCGGAGACAGCCCCGCCTAGGTCACGCCTGCCCGGGGTTGCTCTCGTTTGTGGGGTTGTCGGGCTTGCCTCTCCCGCTGAGGCGGGCGAAAGCACTGCCCGGCAACCCCTAATCAAGATTTGGCCCCGGCTCCCCTCTTCCCTTGAAGTGCCCGGGAATGTATTCTCTGTCCCAAGTAGGGTCATAGTATTTCCCGGCAAGCGCAGAGCTTGCTTCCCGTTGAAGGCCAAGACCGACGCGGAGGTGCACTCTTGTCCATCCAGCGGTTTCTTCACGAGACGCTTACCTTAATACTGGCCGGTGGACAGGGGGAGCGACTCTACCCGCTCACGAAAGACCGCGCGAAGCCGGCGGTCCCGTTCGCGGGGGAATACCGCATCATCGATTTCACGCTCTCCAACTGCGTCAACTCCGGCCTGAAGCGCATCTACGTGCTGACCCAGTACATGAGCCACTCCCTCGACCGGCACCTGAAGCTCGGGTGGAACATCCTCGCGACCGCGCTCGACGAATTCCTGTACACCATCCCCCCGCAATTCAGGACGGGCAACCGCTGGTACCTTGGGACTGCCGACGCGGTCTTCCAGAACGTCTACATCCTGCAAAACGAGCGCCCGTCCCACGTCGTGATCCTCTCCGGAGATCACATCTACAAGATGGACTACAGCGAGATGATCGAGGCGCACGCGCGCACCGGGGCGCTGTGCACCGTGGCGGTCGTGGAACACGACAGGGCGACGGCGAACAGGATGGGGGTGGTCGAGGTCGACGCGGACAACCGCTTCGTGAGCTTCTCGGAGAAGCCGGCCGACCCGAAGCCCATGCCCGGCCAGCCGGCCGTCGCCTTGGTGAACATGGGGGTGTACGTTTTCGAGACCGCGACCTTGGTCCAGGCCGTGTCGGAGGATTCGCGGCGCGACTCCGCCCACGATTTCGGCCAGAACATCCTCCCCTCGCTCATCCGTACGGGCAAGGTTTTCGCGCACCCGTTCCGGGACGAAAACCGCGCACAGGTGAAGTACTGGCGGGACATCGGCACGTTGGACGCCTACTACGAAGCCAGCATGGACCTGGTCAGGGTCAATCCGTCCTTTAACCTCTACGACCGCAGTTTCCCGATCCGGACCTTCATGGAGCCGAGGCCTCCGGTGAAGATGGTGTTCGGCGGCCAGGAGGAGGGGCGCGCCGGTATGGCGCTCGATTCGCTGCTCTGCAGCGGCTGCATCATCAGCGGAGGACGTGTCGAGCGATCGATCCTCTCGCCCAACGTGCGGATAAACTCCTACTCGCTGGTGCAGGACTCGATCCTGTTCGATTACGTCCAGATCGGCCGTCACGCCCGGATCCGCCGCGCCATCATCGACAAGGACGTGCACGTGCCCCCCGGGTTCCAGATCGGCTACGACCCGAAGGAGGACGCGCGCCGCTTTACCGTGACGGATTCAGGCCTCGTCGTGGTCCCGCGCGGCACCGTTATCGAGGAATAGAGTTAGTACCACATTTCGCAAATACGCTAACGTATTCTCGGGATGGAGCTGGTCACCGATTGACAACGTGCAGAACGCGGATCTTCCCGGATTTAACGGATTCACGCGGATCGGCCGGGCGCGGCCTGCCACCAGGTAGAAATCCGCGTGCATCCGCGCAAATCCGCGTCCTGGAAACGTTAGCGTATTTCTGAACACGAGTACTTAGGGTTCGCGCAAGAATGAGTTCACATTTTGGCGCGAGCCCCAAGCTACAACGTAAATCCCCGAGAATCCGCGGCACTTCCACAATAGCTGGCCTGCTCACTGGTTTCAGGGTAAAGTTGTGGGTTCCCCCGGGGGTGCGCATGGGAGCCCTACACCGTTTCTACCGGATGGCCGGTGCCGGATTCGAGAACTGTTTTTACGTCGAGGCCTGCGAGCCGCTGGAGCCGAACGAACTCCAGGTACTGAGATGGCTTCTGGCCGAGACGTTCGAGCCGGACTCGTTTTCGTTCTCCTCGCTGATAGAAGCCGGCGGCGCCGTGGCCGAGGTCGGCCCGCGCCTGAATTTCGAGACCGCGTTCTCCACCAACGCCGTGTCGATCTGCCGCGCCTGTGGGTTGGGCAAGGTCGTGCGCGTCGAAAAGTCGAGACGCTGGTTGCTCCCGACCGGGGTTGCGCCGGCGGAATTCGTCGCCGCGCACCATGACCGCATGACCGAGTGCCGTTACCCGGAACCCCTCGCCAGTTTTGAAACCGGACTCGTGCCTGAGCCGGTGCGGCGGATCCCCGTGCTCGAGCAGGGATGTGAAGCCCTGCGCGCCCTCAACCGTGAATTGGGCCTCGGGATGGACGCCTGGGACCTGGATTTCTACTACGATTTGTTCCGCAACCATTTCCGGCGCGACCCCACCGACGTGGAGTGCTTCCAGCTTGCCCAGGCCAACAGCGAACATTCCCGGCACTGGTTTTTCAAGGGTCAGCTCATCATCGACGGCCAGGCGGCGCCCGAAACACTGTTGCAGATCATCAAGTCCACTCTCGAAGCGAACCCGTCGAACAGCGTCATCGCGTTCCACGACAATTCCAGCGCCATCCGGGGCTACGACGTATGCACGATCTCCCCCCGCGCTCCCGGCCGATGCTCGCCGTTCGACGTCACGCGAAATGCCTACGACATCATCTTCACCGCGGAGACCCACAACTTCCCGAGCGGGGTCGCGCCATTTCCCGGGGCCGAGACCGGAACGGGCGGACGAATCCGCGACGTGCACGCGACGGGCCGCGGAGCACTGGTCGTCGCCGGCACCGCGGGTTACTGCACGGGCGGGCTCAACATCCCGGGCCACGCCATTCCCGGGGAGGACCCCGGATTCGCCTATCCGGGCAATCTCGCGACCCCGCTGCAGATCCTCATCGGGGAAAGCAACGGCGCGTCGGACTACGGCAACAAGTTCGGAGAACCGCTCATCCAGGGTTTCGCGCGCTCCTTCGGGTTGCGGCTGCCGGACGGGAGCCGGCGCGAATGGGTCAAGCCGATCATGTTTACGGGCGGCGTCGGGCAGATCGACGCCCGGCACATTCGCAAGGGCGAACCACGTCGGGGGATGCTCGTGGTGCAGGTGGGGGGGCCCGCGTACCGCATCGGTATCGGCGGCGGGGCCGCCTCGAGCATGATGCAGGGGGAAAACAAGGAAGAGCTCGATTTCAGCGCCGTCCAGCGCGGCGACGCCGAGATGGAGCAGAAAATGAACCGGGTCATCCGCGCCTGCGTGGAACTGGGGGAGGCCAACCCCATCGTGAGCATTCACGATCAGGGCGCCGGCGGACCCTGCAACGTCGTCACGGAACTCGTGGACCCGGCTGGCGGGCGCATCGAGATCAGAAACATCCGGCTGGGCGACCGGACGATGTCGGTGCTCGAGATCTGGGGTGCCGAGTATCAGGAGCGCGTAGCCCTCCTGTTGCATGCCAAGCGCCTGGCGGGATTCCAGGAGATCTGCGCCCGCGAGAAGGTGAGCTGCGAAATCCTCGGGGAAGTGACCGGTGACGGCAGTATCACGGTGCACGACGAGATCGACGATTCGTGCCCGGTTGACCTGGAGCTCGCCCCGATCCTCACCAACATACCCCAGAAGCGGTTCGAGCTGGAGCGGCTGGCGCAGGCTCGCTCGCCCCTGCGCCTTCCGCCGGATCTGAGGCTGGTGGATGCGGTGCGCGACGTGTTGCGCCTCCCGGCGGTCGGTTCGAAGGGGTTTCTCGTGCGCAAGGTGGACCGCAGCGTCACGGGCCTGATCGCCCGGCAGCAGTGTTGCGGGCCGCTCCACCTGCCGGTCTGCGACGTGTCGGTGGTCGCTCAGAGTCACTTCGGTCTGACCGGTGCGGCCCTCAGCATCGGCGAGCAACCGGTCAAGAGCCTGGTCGACGTGCGGGCCGGGGCGCGCATGGCCGTCGCCGAAGCATTGACCAACATGGTTTGGGCCCTCATCTCCGACCTGTCGCACGTCAAGTGCTCGGTCAACTGGATGTGGGCCGCGAAGACCCCCGGCGAGGGTGCCGCGATGCACGATGCCGCCGTCGCGTTGCGCGACCTGATGGTCGAACTCGGCATCGCGGCCGACGGCGGGAAGGACAGCCTCTCGATGGCGGCCCGCGTCGGCGAGGAACTGGTCAAGGCCCCTGGCCAGGTGGTGGTCTCGGGGTACGCCTCGATGCCCGATGTGACCCGCGTCGTGACCCCGGACCTCAAGAGTCCCGGCGAGAGCCGTCTGATGCTGCTGGACCTGGCTCCAGGGAAGGCGCGCCTCGGGGGCTCCGCCCTCGCCCAGGCGCTTGGCCAGGTCGGGGATGAATCTCCCGACATCGACGATCCTGCCCTGCTCAAGCGCGCCTTCGTCGTGCTGCAGGACCTCATCCGGGAGGGCCTGGTGCTCGCCGGCCACGATCGCAGCGACGGCGGCCTGGTCACCACCGTGGCCGAGATGGCCATGGCCGGGAACTGCGGCGTCGACATCGGGCTGGAGGGGGAGTTCGACGATGTTTCTCAACTCTTCGCCGAGGAAGCCGGGCTGGTTCTGGAATACCTCCCGCAGCACGAGGAACGCATCCGAACGCTGCTCGGCGGGTGCGGCGTCCCGTTCCGCGTCCTGGGCGACACCATCAGGGAGCGCCGCGTCACGATGCGCCGGGGCGGCCTCCGCCTCCTGGATCTACCGACCCCACTGCTGCTCTCCTGGTGGGAGGAGACCTCCGACCGCATCGAGAGCCTGCAGATGAACCCCGACTGCGCCCGGGAGCAGGCCCTGGCGCACGACCGTCCGGGTCCGCGCTACACGCTTGCGTTCGACCCCGAACCCACGACCGGCGCCTGTCCTTCAGCGAAAGACCAAGCCGAAGGTGGCCATCATCAGGGAAGAGGGGAGCAACGGCGACAGGGAAATGACGTCGGCATTCTATGCCGCCGGGTTCGAGCCCTGGGACATCACGATGTCGGACCTGCAGCGGGGCGACGTCGAGCTCGACCCCTTCAGGGGCGTCGTGTTCGTCGGAGGCTTCTCCTACGCCGACGTGCTCGACAGCGCCAAGGGCTGGGCCGGCATCATCCGGTTCGACGAGTCGCTGCGCCACATGTTCGACGGCTTCTACCGGCGCCAGGACACGTTTTCGCTCGGCGTCTGCAACGGTTGCCAGCTCATGGCGCTCCTCGGATGGATCCCGTGGGCTGGTATCCCCGACACCAGCCAACCCAGGTTCATCAGGAACACCTCGGGCCGGTTCGAGTCCCGCTGGGCCACGGTGAAGATCGTCGAGAGCCCCGCCGTCATGCTGAGCGGCATGGAAGGCTCCACGCTCGGCATCTGGGTCGCCCACGGCGAAGGGCGCTTGCTCTGCCCGGACGGCTCGGTGCTCGACGAGATCCGGCGGCGGAACCTGGCGCCGATGCATTTCGTCGACGACTCGGGTGAAGCGACGGAGAAATACCCGTTCAACCCGAACGGATCGACCCTCGGGATAACTGTCGCTCTGTTCGGCCGACGGCCGGCACCTGGCGATGATGCCGCATCCCGAGCGCTCCTTCCTGAAATGGCAGTGGCCTTGGATGCCCGAGGACTGGCGGGCTTCTCTGCGCGCATCCCCGTGGTTGCGCATGTTCCAGAATGCGCGTGCCTGGTGCGAAGCGGGGTAGAGACACAACCACAACAACTTGCCACGGAAATCACGGAATTTCAAAAGTGGAGTTTTCGGTGTTCTTCCGTGGCCTCCGTGGCGAGTTTTGGCTTGTGTGCGCCATAGTCTTCGGCGCCCCGATGTACTAATCTTATTCGGTCCCTCCCTGTATGGCATGCGGCCGCTTCCAGTGCCGCCGCCTCCAGCACACTGTCCATCGGCGATTTATGTCATTGAAACCGGGAGTGCTCTTCAAGGTCGGCAGGGAGGTTGCCCGCCGGTACGCGATCGGGGCCGAGGTGCTCCCGCAGGGGGGCGTGCATTTCAGGGTGTGGGCGCCGCGCCGGCGCTCGGTCGAAGTTGTGCTGGAGGGCGGGCCCGGCTCCGGCACAGGAGAACGGGTCGCGCTCGAGCTTGCGCCGGAGCCGGCCGGATATTTTTCGGTGGTTGCGCCCGACGCAGCCCACGGAACCCTGTACCGGTTCAAGCTGGACGGGGGCACGCCGGCATACCCCGATCCAGGCTCCCGTTTCCAGCCCGAAGGGCCTGACGGGCCATCACAGGTGATCGATCCGAGGCGCTTTCAATGGACGGACGGCCGGTGGCGGGGCGCCGGGCTGAAGGGACAAATCATCTACGAGATGCACATCGGGACCTTCACCCAGACCGGGACGTGGAAGAGCGCGACGCGCGAACTCCCCGAAGTGGCGGAGACGGGGGTGACCGTCCTGGAAATCATGCCCGTGGCGGACTTCCCCGGCAGGTTCGGCTGGGGGTATGACGGGGTCAACCTCTTTGCCCCGACGCGCCTTTATGGCGAGCCCGACGATTTCCGCCGGTTTGTCGACCGCGCCCACGCGCTCGGACTCGCCGTGATCCTGGACGTCGTTTACAGCCACCTGGGACCGGATGGTGACTACCTGGGAGAATTCTCCGACTCCTACCTCACCGACCGTCACGAAAACGAGTGGGGGCGGCCCATCAACTTCGACGGCCCGGACTCCGGACCCATTCGGGAATTTTTCCTCGCCAACGCAGGCTACTGGGTCGAGGAATTCCACATCGACGGGCTGCGCCTCGCCGCCACCGACCAAATCTTCGACAGCTCCCCGGACCACATCATCGCGGAGGTGAGGCGGTGTGTGCGTCAGACGGCACGCGGCCGGACGACGCTCGTGCTGGCCGAGAACGAGCGCAGGGACGTCAAACTCGTGCGGCGCGAGGAACAGGGCGGATACGGTGTCGACGGCCTCTGGAACGACGACTTCCACCTCAGCGCCATGGTCGCGATGACCGGGCGGAAGGAGGCCTACACCACGGACTACTTCGGAAGCCCCCAGGAGTTCATTTCCGCGGTCAAATGGGGTTACCTGTACCAGGGGCAGCGCTGCAAGTGGATGAAGAAGAAGCGGTGCGGAACCCCTTCGGCCGGCATCGAGCCGGCGGCGTTCGTCCTGTTCATTCAAAACCACGACCAGGTGGCCAACTCGCCCCGAGGGCTGCGGGTCCACGCCCTGACGAGTCCCGGGGTGTGCCGCGCCGTGACGGCTTTGATGCTACTGGCCCCGGGCACGCCGATGCTGTTTCAGGGGCAGGAGTTTGCCGCCTCGTCTCCCTTTCTGTATTTCGCCGATCACACGGCCGGCCTGGGCTCCGCAGTACGCAAAGGGAGGGCGGTCTTCCTGTCGCAATTCCCCTCCCCCGAGGCGCAGGCGCTGCTGGCCGACCCCGGTTCCGACGAGACCTTCATGCGTTCAAAGCTCGACCTGTCCGAGCGCGCCCTCCACGCGGAGGCCTACGCGTTGCACTGCGATCTCATCAGGCTTCGACGGGAGGATCCCGTCTTCGTGGCGCAGCGCTGGGGAGGGGTGGACGGTGCCGTCCTCGGGCCCAACGCGTTTGTCTTGCGCTTCTTCGACGACGGCGCCAACGACCGCCTGCTGATCCTCAACCTCGGCGTCGACCTGCACCTCGATCCCGCCCCGGAGCCGCTGCTGGCGCCGCCTGAGGGCATGCGCTGGCGCACGATCTGGTCGAGCGAGGACCCGCGTTACGGCGGCAGCGGCACGACGGAGGCGGAAACCGAGGAGGATTGGCGCATACCCGGCCACGCCGCGCTGGTGCTGGGTCCGGAAAGAGAAGAACCCGCGGGGTGATCCGCCGCTCTGGATGCCGGATCGCTGTTGACCGGGGAACCGCGATTCGGCGAGGACCCTATTGCTGCCTAAGGGTGAGAAGCGGGTCCACGCGCGTCGCCCGTCGCGCCGGGAAGTAGATCGATATGGCGGCCACGATCAGCAGCAAGACCGGCACCGTGACAAACGTCCACAAGTCGCGGGGGCCGACGCCGTACAGCAGCGACCCGATGACACGGGTGAGGTGCCAGGCGAGCACCCAGCCGGCCGCAATCCCCGCACCGGCCAGCAGCAACCCCTGCCGCACCACCATGTGGCGCACGTCCGTCCCGCTCGCGCCGAGCGCCAGGCGAATGCCGATCTCTCTCCGGCGCTGGCTCACCGAGTAGGCCATGACGCCGTAGATGCCCAAGGCCGCCAGCAGCAGGGCGACGACGGCGAAGACGATCAGCAGGAACGTGTTGAACCGTTGCGGGGCGACGGACGCGTTGATCAGTTGGTCCATGGTCTGGACTGCAGTTACTGGGAGGGAAGCGTCCAGCTCCCGAATGGCGTCGCGCAGCGGGGTCACCAGCGCCAGGGGCTCGCGGTCCGACCGGATCAGCAGATCGACCGCGCGGAGCCAGCCTGTCACGGTTTCGGAGAGCTCCTCGTCGGGTACCTGCAGATAGGGCTCGTACACCTGCGGGATGGTTTCCGTGTGGAGCGGTCCGTTCTTTGTGTCCGCGACCACGCCTACAATCTCGTACCACGGCGCCGAGGAGTTTGCGATGCCCCACTTCATACGGCGGCCGACCGGATCCAATCCGGGCCAGAACGTGCGCGCCATCGTTTCGTTGACGACAACCACGCCTTCCCCTGCGTCGCCGTCCCGATCGGCCAGGTACCTCCCCCGCTTCAACTGGATGCCGAGGACCGTGAAGTAATCGCCGAAAATGCGGGCGCACGACACGACCTGGGGCGGGCCGTTTTCCCTCGCATACGCGGGTTCGGGGGAGAAGACCCTCCTTTCATGGACCGACAGTGGCAGGTCCGTGGCGATTGCGGCTGCGCGCACCCCCGGCACGGCCCTGGCCCGCTCCAGCAGTCCGCGATGAAAGGACCGGATCTGGTACGCTCGGGTGTAGGCGGTGCCTGGCAAGCTCGTCGAGAGACTCAGCACGTGCTGGGACCGGAATCCAGGGTCCGTCGAGACGAGCCGGATGAAGCTGCGCGCAAGGAGCCCCGCCCCTACCAGGAGAGTGACCGCCAGGGCGAACTGGGTAACGACCAGGGCCCCGAGAACACGGCCGGGCCGTCTTCCCGCCGTCCCGGTGGGGCCGCCCTCCTTCAGGACCTCGACGAGGTCCCGGCCGGAGGTCCCCAGTGCCGGGGCGACCCCCGATAACACCGCCGTCAGCACGCAGAGGGTGAGGGTGAACGCGAGCACGCGGCCGTCGATGCCGATCTCGCCGGTCCGCGGGATGCTGACCGGGGCGAGCGAGACGAGGGCATCGGTCGCCCACTGCGCGATCATCAGCCCTGCTATCCCACCCGACAGGGCGACGGCGAACGTCTCCGTCAGCACCTGGGTCACGAGGCGGCGGCGCGGGGCCCCCAGCGCGCTGCGGACGGCCATCTCGCGCTGGCGCACGACTGCCCGGGTAAGCAGGAGATTGGTGACGTCCGCGCAGGCAATCAGCAGCACCGCCCCTACCGCCGCCAGCAGGATCAGGAGCTGACGCCGCACCGCGCCCACGACCTCGTCGTGAAGCGGGACGAGCACGGCCCCGAGCTCGAAACTGGGCAGATTCCGGAGGTAAGCAGGGTACTGCTCCTGGAACCGGTGAATCACGACCTCGGCTTCCGCCGTCGCATGGCTGAGCGTCGCCTCCGGGGCCAGGCGCGCCAGGACCCCGTTGTTGTACATCATCCCGAAACCGCCCAGTTCGCTGTCGGTAAACGACATCGGCAAGAACACTTCGGCCGGCTCGTCGTTGTACACGGGGCCTCGAAGCGGAAACTCGAAACCGACCGGCAGGACCCCCAAAATGGTGTATGGGGTGCGGTCGAGGTAGATTGCCTGGCCCACCGCCTCGGGATTCCCGCCAAACTGCCTGCGCCAGAGGCCATTGCCGAGAACCGCAACCTTCGCCCGGATCGATTCTTCTTCCCGGGAGTAAACCCGCCCCAGCGCCGGTTCCACCCCGAGCAGGGGGAACAGGTCTGCCGTGGCCCGCAGGCCGATGATCCTTAGCGGCTGCCCCGAACCCGAAAGCTCGTACGTGCGGTTCTGGTACGCAGCCGTGCGCTCGAGGAGACGCACCTGCCGGCTGAACGCCACGTAGTCGGGCGCCGAAAAAGGGATCTTCGCCGCCCCCATCCTGGGCATGGCTTCGTGCACCGTCACCAGACGCTCCGAGTGGGCAAAGGGCAAGGGACGCAGCAGGACGGCGTTCACGACACTGAAGATGGCGGCGTTTGCCCCGATCCCCAGCCCGAGGGACAGGACGGCGGCAAGGGTGAACGAAGGGTGCTTCAGGAGCAATCTGAACCCGTGACGCAAGTCCCGCAGCAGGATATCCATGATGGCTCCAGTCTATGGCCCAAGCCTGCGACAGGGCAATACCTGTGCCCATCACCGGTGAGCGGAACTGAAGCCCACCCGCGACACGGAACCGGCCGCATCGAATTACCGGCCTTAGCTCTTTGTTTGCTATGGAATATCAGTGCTGTGCAGAGGGAGTTTCAGGCTCGGGGCCCGTCGCCGAGGCGCGTGCGCCGGACCGCAAACGGAATGCGGCCGTCCCACTTTCGAAACTAAGTAGACAGTCTCATGGGTACGCTGACTTATTTTTCAGGACGCAGAACAACACGGGCGATGAAAGACAAAAGCCAAAACAGAACGCAGATTCCGCGGATCCAACGGGTTCCCACGGATCGGCCGCGCCCGGCAGTCCTCGGGAAGGAATGCCGGGCGCGTCCTGCCACCAGGCAGCAATCCGCGTGCATCCGCGAAGATCCGCGTCCTGGAAACGTTAGCGTATAACACGAGTACTAAGGGAGTCGGAATCCAACTTCCGGCTGCCGGCTTCTGGCTTCTGTTTCTACGTCTTCGCCAGGATCGTACGTTCCAGGACGGCCTTGGTCAGTCTGACCCCCTTCAGCTCGTTTTCCCAGATCTGTTCAGGAGGGATCTGGGGCGGGGCTGCGGCACCCGGGGCGCGGCGCTCCGTCCTGGGATATGAGGATTCTATGCCGTAGAAACCGTGGTATCCGGAGTCGCGGCAGATCGTGAGCAGTTTCTCGAGATCCCAGCCCGTGTGCGTCTCGTCGGCGTTCCAGGACGCCTTCACCGAGATGCCCTTGGCGTAGGGGACGATCTTGCGCAGCACCTCGGCATTGTCGTCTCCCTCGTTGACGTTGCCGAAATCCGGGAGGGTCCCGAAATTCGGGTTGTTGACGGTCTTCATGAGGCTGACCAGAATTCCCGGGTCCGAGGAGGCCCCGCCGTGATTTTCGATGACCACGTTCATGTCCGCCTGCTTGGCATAGTCGAGCAGGTGGTTGAAGCTCTCCGCCGCGCGGCTGACAAGGTCCCTATCCTGTTTCCATTCGTCGCCTCGTCCACCCCCCATGTTGCAGCGGATCGCGTGGCAGCCCAGGTAGTGGCCGACGTCGATCCACTTGCGGTGCAGGACGGCCGCCTGCATGCGCTCCGCCTTGTCTTTCGCCGACATGTCCCCCTCGCCGTCGACCATGACGAGTACGAAGGTGATCCCGTTGGCGTTGGCGTTGTTCTTCAGCTGTTGGAGGTAGCGCTGCACCGGGTTTTCGAAGAACTGGTTGACGAGTTCGATCCCGTTGATGTTGAACTCCTGCCGCACGATCTTGGGCAGGTCGAGCAGCTTCCATTTCTTCGCCTGGAAGAAGCTGCGATTGATGGACCAGGCCGCTATTGAGATATCGTCCTTTGTCGGACGGTCCGCGGCGCGCAATGCGCCGCTGGTCACCGCCGCCGCGGCAGCCGCTGCCGAAGCGGACAAAAACTCCCGCCTTGTCGTTTCCATGTGTGCTCCCAATGAGTTACGCGTACAGGCCGTGTCCGGCTCCCGTCGCAGGCGCCGAACCGCGGCAGGGCGCGATTATATGACGATTCGAAGCGAATCGACAGAAATGATCGGGCTATCGAAACTAGAAGGCGGGGCTGTCGTCGATCTCAGGGGTGCCGCGAGAGTTCCTGTGCCGGGTCGGGGGGCTTTTCTTCTTCGCGTCGCGACGCGACGTCGCACGAATTGGACATTCAGGTCTGCACGCCTAGGCGCGGGAGCACCCAGCGCATGGCCGCGAAATAGGCGGCGAAGACCAAGACCATCACGAGCCATTCGGGCATTTTAACCTCTACAAATAAGTATAGCACGACGCGAGTCCAAGGCTCAGCCGCTATCCTCGATCGAAGACAACACAACACAAGTGGGTCCGGGCTTCAGCCCGGACGCAGTTTGATCTGAGCTATATAGCGACCGCAAACTACGTCCGGGCTGAAGCCCGGACCCACTTGGTTTTTAGGCGGTGTCAGTCGAGGCGCTTGCGAAAGAGGATGACGCTCAAGGTCAGGATTGAGGCGCCGAGCACGGTGAGCGACAGGATCTGCGGCCAGAGCAACTCGACTCCGATCCCCTTGAGGAAGAGGCCGCGGACGATTTCCATGAAATACCGCATCGGGTTGAGGTAGGTGAGGTATTGCACGAGGGCAGGCATGTTGCGGATCGGGAAGGCGAACCCGCTCAGCAGCAGCGCGGGCATGAAGAAGAAAAAGGAAGATATCATCGCCTGCTGCTGGGTGTGGGAGATGCCGGAGATGAACAGGCCGATCCCCAGGGTGGCAAGCAGGAACAGAACGGAACAGGCGAACAGGGCCGGGACGCTGCCGCGCAGGGGAGTTCGAAACACCACGAGGGCGGCCAATGTCACGAGGGCGACCTCGAAGATTCCGATGATGGCAAACGGAAGGATCTTGCCGAGGATCAGCTCGACGGCCCGGATTGGGGTGACCATGAGCTGTTCCATGGTGCCGATCTCTTTTTCGCGGACGACGCTCATGGCGGTGAGCATGATGGTGACCAGGGCGATGATGTTCACGACCACGCCGGGAACGAAGTAGTCCTGGCTCTTCAGCTCGGGGTTGAACCAGATGCGGTGGCGCACCGAGACGGACGGAACCGCGGCGGCCGCAGACCCTCCGCCTGCCGCCGCCTGCCGCCGGGCCGCCACCGCGGCCGCGTAGCTCGCCACGACCTGCCCGGCATAGCTGGAGGCAATGGCGGCGGTGTTCGAATTGGTCCCGTCGACGAGGATCTGGACCGCGGCGCTGTTCCCGCGGCGGATGTCGCGTCCGAAGCCGGGGAGCAGGCGCACTACGGCCTGGACCCTTCCGCGGTCGAGCAGTCCGCGCACCTCGTCCTCGCGCGCGGGGGTGGCGGTAATCTCGAAATAGCGCGATCCCTGAAACGCAGCCAGCAGTTCGCGGCTCTCGGGCGTGCGGTCCATGTCCATCCAGGCGGTGCGCGTGTGCTCCACGTCGAGGTTGACGGCGTACCCGAAGATGACCAGCTGCAGCAGCGGCGGACCGAACAGCAGGGCGCGCGTCCTCGCGTCCCGGAGGGTCTGGCGGAACTCTTTCTTTATGATCTCCCGGATCCTTCCCCACATGTCATGCCACCTTTTGTCTCAACCTGCGGGTTGCGAGCAGGAAAACGAGCCCGCCGTAGGCGGCGAGCAGGGCCGTTTCGAACCAGAGGATTTCGATGCCCACGCCGCGCAGGAATATCCCCTTGAGGATCGTGACAAAGTAACGGGTGGGGAACACGTAGGTGACGACCTGGATGGGCAAGGGCATGTTCTCGATCGAGAACACGAACCCGGAGAGCAGGAAGGCGGGGAGGAACGAGGTCAGCATAGCCAGCTGGTAGGCGACGAGCTGGGTGCGTGCGAGCGCGGAGAGAAGGATGCCCCAGAACAGGGCGCCGACCAGGAAAAGCGAGCCGGTGAAGGCCAGCAGGAGGAGGCTCCCGGCCATGGGCACCTGGAACACGCCGACACCGACCACGATGGTCAGCGTCATGTCCACGATCCCGAGGCCGAAGTACGCCGACATCTTCCCGAACGCCACTTCGGACGGCCGCAGCGGGGTCGAGAGCAGCTGCTCCATGGTGCCCATCTCCCACTCGCGAGCCAGCGTCAGCGAGGTGAGCAGGGCTCCGATGATCATCAGGATCAGGGCGATCAGCCCGGGGACGATGTAGTTTTTCGACTTGAGTTCGCTGTTGTACCAGATCCGCAGCCGGGCTTCGACCGGCGGAGGGGAGACGGGGGCGCCGGCCCGGGCGTTGAGCGCTTTCCCGCGCATCTCCGCGAAATAGGCCTGAAGGAGGGCGTTGGCGTAGCCCGAGGCGATCGAAGCGGTGTTCGAATCGCTGCCGTCGAAAATCAGCTGCACCTGAGCTTCGCGCCCGGCCAGCAGGTCGCGTGCGTAACCCCTCGGAACGACCAGGGCCATCATGCAGCTGCTGCGGTTGATCTCCCGTTCGACGGTCCGGTACGTTTCGGCCTCGCCGACTAGCTCGAAGTACCGCGATCCCTCGAAGCGCGAGACCAGCGCGCGGCTCTCCGGACTCCGGTCCGAGTCGTAGACGACGGTGGGGATGCGGTCCACGTCCAGGGTGAGGGCGTAGCCGAACAGCAGGATCATCAGCAGCGGGAGGGCGAGCGCGAGCGTGAGGCTGCGCGGATCCCGGACGATGTGCAGGAACTCCTTGTGGGCCACGGCCTTGGTCCGGCGGAGGTTCATGACGTCTTGCGCTCCTCCCGCTCGATCAGGGCCACGAACACGTCCTCCAGCGAAGGCGGGATGGGCTCGAAGCGCCGGATGGAAATTCCCGCCCGGGTCAGCGCGGCGCGCGCTGCGGCGCCGGCCGCCGCCGGCTCGTCGACGGTGACGTGCAGGCCGCCGCCGAACACCGCCACGTCCCCGATGCCGGGCACGCCGCGCAGCGCTTTCATGCTGGCCGACGTGTCGGAGGACTCCAGGACCATGAGGTTGCCTGCGCCGAAATCCCGCTTCATGTGGTCCGGGGTGCCGAGCGCGATGATGCGGCCGCGGTACATGAGGGCCAGCCGGTGGCAGTACTCGGCCTCGTCCATGTAATGGGTGGAGACAAACACCGTGTGGCCCGCGTCCGACAGCCGGTAGATGAGCTCCCAGAAGGTGCGCCGCGCGAGCGGGTCGACGCCCGACGTTGGCTCGTCCAGGAACAGGATCGGGGGCTGATGAAGGATGGCGCAGCCGAGCGCGAGGCGCTGCTTCCAGCCTCCGGCCAGTTCTCGGGTCATGGAGGAAGCCCGGTCTTCCAGCCCGGCCATGCGCAGCGCTTCGGCCTTGCGCTCGTTGCGGATCGCGCCGGGGACGCTGTAGACGCCGGCGAAGAAATCGAGGTTCTCCCCGACCGTCAGGTCGTCGTAGAGGGAAAACTTCTGGGACATGTAGCCTATGCTGCCCCGCACGGTTTCCGGTTTGCGGGCGACGTCGACCCCTCCGACAAGCGCCTGGCCGGCGGTGGGGACCAGCAGCCCGCAGAGCATCCGGATCGTGGTCGATTTCCCTGCGCCGTTCGGGCCCAGGAAGCCGAAGATCTCGCCCCGGGACACCTCGAACGAAACGTCGTCGACGGCGACAAACGTGCCGAACCGCTTGACGAGGCGCCTCACCTCCACGGCCATCGCGGGGGTCATGGTTGTGCTCCGGGCGGTCTGTCCGTGTCCGCCCCCGCCTTCTGCACGAGCGCGATGAACACGTCTTCGAGCGACGGGACCATGCGGGCGAGGCGGGCGGGGCCGAGTCCACGGGCGTCGAGCGCCTCCTGCAGTTGCTCCGGTGTCGCGGGCCCCGGCGCCAGGAACAGGTGTAGGGACGATCCGGCAGGCTGGACGCTCAGTACCTGCGGGAGCGTCTCGAGGAAGGCCTTGGCAGCCCGCCGGTCCGGCGCGAGCACTTCGTAGCACGGTTCCTCCATCTGGGTGCGCAGCTGCTCGGGCGCGTCGCACCGTATGAGCCTCCCGCGGTACATCAGGCCGACGCGGTTGCAGCGCTCGGCCTCGTCGAGGTAGGCGGTCGCGATGAGGACAGTCAGCCCGTCGTTGACGAGCTGGTAGAGGATGGCCCAGAAGTCGCGACGCGAGACCGGGTCGACGCCGTTGGTCGGCTCGTCGAGGAAAAGCACCTGCGGGCGGTGCAGCAGGGTGCACATCAGGGCGAGCTTCTGCTTCATCCCGCCCGAGAGTTTCCCGGCGGGCCTGTTGCGGAACGGCTCCATCCGGGTCATCTGCAGCAGCCGCGGCATGAGCTCCTGCCGCTCGGCGCGGCTGATGCCGAACAGGTCGGCGTAAAAGAGCATGTTCTCCTGGACGGTGAGGTCGACGTAGAGCCCGAAGCGCTGCGCCATGTAGCCGATACGGTCTTTCACCCCTTCGGGCTGCGCGCCGACGTCGAGCCCGGCGACCGACAGGGTGCCCCCGTCCGGATCCAGCAGGCCGCACAAAAGCCGCAGGGTGGTCGTCTTTCCCGCGCCGTCGGGGCCCACCAGCCCGAAGATCTCCCCTGGCGCGATGTCGAGGCTCAGGCCGTCGACGGCCGTGAGCCCGCCGAAGCGCCGCGTCAGGTCCCGGATCTGCACCATGGGCGGCATCGCTTCACCTGCCCCCGCCCAATAGGATTTCGGCGTCGGCGGGCATGTTCAGTTTCAGCTCGTGCTGCGGGTTCTCGATGTCGATCTTGATGCGGTAGACCAGCTTGACCCTCTCCTCGGGGGTCTGGATCTGTTTGGGCGTGAACTCGGCCTCCGACGCGATGAACGACACGCGGCCGCCGTACGCCTTGCCGGGGTACGAGTCGGTCGTCACCCGGACCGGCGCGCCCAGTTTGACCCGGCCCAAGTCCTGCTCCCGGATGTAGGCGCGCAGCCAAGGCTTGTTCATCTCCCCGAGGGTGAGCAGGGTGGTTCCCGCCGCCACGACCTCGCCGGCTTCGGCCGACTTGACCAAGACCACGCCGTTGATGGGCGAGTGGATGACCGTGTCGGCCAGCTGAGACTCGACGACGGCCACCTGGGCGCGGGCCTGTTCGGCCTGGGCCTTGCGGGTCGTCAGCTCCTGCTGCCTGCGCTTCAGCTCGATGCGCGCCGCCTCGGCGAGCTGCACGGCGGCGCGCGCCTGCCCGACCTGCGCGCGGGCGGCCTCGATCGTTTCCTGGCGCGGCCCGGCCTTGACGAGCGAGAGCTGCTCCTCGGCCCTCTTGAGCGCCGCGCCGGTCGCGTCGAAACGGGCCCGGAACTGGTCGCGCTGGGCCGTAGATATGTCGTCGGTCTTGTAGAGCGCCTGGGCACGCTCCCAATCCTGGGCGGCCAGCGCCTGCTGGGTGCGCGCCTCGTCGGCCGCCGCCGTTGCCTGTCGGATCTCCTGTTCGCGGGACCCGGCCAGCAGCTCCGCCAGCCTCGCCTCGGCCTGCGCGAGCGCCGCCTTCCGCGCCTGGACATCGGCCTCCAGGGTGGCCCGCTGGTAATCGACGGCCGTGCCCTGCTGCGCCGTCTGCGAGTCGGCGACGGCGACACCGGCCTCGTTCAGGGTGCGCTGCTTCTGGAGCTGGTCGGCGTCCAGCCGGGCCAGCAGCGTTCCCTGGCGCACCTCCGTCCCTTCCTCGGCTGCGAGCTCGATCAGCCTGCCCGGCAGTTTGAAGGCGATGTCGACCTGGGTGAGCTCGATGTTACCGGAGAGGAGGATCCTGTCGGTGCTGCCCCCACGCCACCAGCGGCAGCCTGCCGGGAACATGCTCCAGAGCAGGGCCAGCCCGAGGAGTGGGAGGGCTCGGAGGGTCTTCGGCTTCATGGTATCTCCTTGTCCCGGGGGAGACCCCGGACTGCGTCCCGTGTCATTGCGTGATGTCGCGGATCGTGCCCATGGCGGTGTGCAGGTCGACCCGGGCCACGTTGTAGCCGTAGAGCGCCAGGATCCGGTTCTCCCGCGCCCGCGCCAGGCGGGTCTGGGCGTCGGTCAGCTCGATGCTGCTTCCGAGGCCGGCCTCGTAGCGGCGTTGCGCGTGCGCCACCTCGTCCTCGGCGAGCGCCTGCCCCTCCTCCGCCGTCCTCAACTGCTCTTCCGACGACTTCAGGGTGTCGAGGGCCACCCGGATCTCCATCTCGATCTGCAGGGCGAGGTCGCGCGTCCGGACCTGTTCCTGCCGCAGCAGAGAGGCCGTCTCGGCGCGCCGCGCGTCGCGCCGGCCGCCGTCGAAGACGGGGACGCGGACGGCCACGCCGATCGTGCGGGTCGGGAGCGCGTTGTCGGCGGAGGTCCCGATGGCACCGTAATCGCCGAAAAGGCTCACGGCCGGGACCCGCTCCAGCGCGGTCGCGCTCCGGTTCAGCCGCGCCATGTCCTCGCGTTTCTTCTGGGCCCGGTAGTCGGAGCGCGACTCGAGCGCCGTCCGGAGCCGCTCGGCGGCCGGGTGCGGCTCGACCGGGACGAACGACAGGGGGTCGGTGAGCTCGACGTCCCGGTCGAGGGCGATCCCCATGGTCCGCAGCATCAGCAGCCCGGCCCGCGTCCGGTTGTTTTGCGCGACCAGCAGCCGCTGGCGCGCGTCGGCCAGCTGGACGCGCGCCCGGGTCACCTCGATGCCGGTGCCCGTGCCCGCCTCCTTCTGGTCCGCGGCGGTCTTGAGCACCGCCTCGGCGAGGCTCACGTCCGCGGAGGCCGCGCGGACGCTGGCCTCGGCCCGCACCCCCCCGAGGTAGGCGCGGGCGACTTGATCGCGCACCTGGTCGTGCGCGCTGTCCTGTTCCGCCTCCGCCTGCCCGACCCCGGCGCGCGACGCCTGGTAGCGCCGGACCGCCCCGAGGTCGAATACCGTCTGGCTGGCCGTGGCGCGCGCGTCGAAGATGCTGAACGGCCCGACAAAGGTCGGGCTCTGGAAGCCCGGGATCGGGATCTGCAGCCTGATTCCGAAGGCGGCGAGGTTCCGCGTGACGCTCTGCTCGGCCACGGAGCCCTCGATGTTCGGGAGGAGCGCCGCCCTGGACTGGCGCGCGCGCGACTCCGCCTGCCGGATGAACTCCTCGGCGATCGTGGCGCGGGCGCTGCCGTCGGGGCCGAGCGCGACGGCCACCGCCTGCTTCAGGCTCAGCTGGAGCACGGGGCGCCCGGATCCGGGTTCGGCCGGGGTGGGCGGTTGCTGCGCTGGAGCCGGGGACGCCGGCAGCAGGAGTGTGCAGGTCAGAAGCTTGGCGATTCTCGGATTCATAGGCGCCTACCGTCCGGAGGTCCGGGAATTGAGTGTGTCGCGACGGGGGCGGGAGCGCGCGTGCGCAGGACGCCTCCCGGGCGTGCGCTTGCGGTTGCGCGCGCCGGCTGGCGGGCTTTCCATGCCCCCCTCGATGAAGGCGACCAGCATCTTCACCGCAGTCTCCACGTCGCCCGGGTCGCAGGTGCCCCCCGAGACCAGCCGCAGCAGGTCCGGGGCTGCGAGGGTGTGGGCCATGGCCCCGATGGCAAAAAAGACGCGCCAGATGCGCTCGACGTCGGAAAGGCCCGGCAGCGCGCGCCGGAACGCGGCGACAAACCGGCCCGAGAGTTCCCGTACCTCCTCGGCCAGCATCGGAAAGCCCCCGGGGTCGGAATACATGCGACCCAGCAGGACTCCGAAACCCGTCGTGCCGGGGTCGCCGGCCAGGCGGAGCGGCGGTTCGAGCAGCCCCCGGACCAGTTGCGCTACCGGCACCGGTCCGTCCCCCGCCGCCGCCTCGAGCTCGTCCAGGAGCCGGAGGCGTTCGCGGTTCAACTGCCCGAGCCGGCGCCTGAACAACGCGCCGATCAGCGCCTCCTTCGAGTTGAAGTGGTAGTTGACGGCCGCGAGGTTGACCCCGGCCCGGGCCGTGATGGCGCGCAGCGAGCTGCCGTCGTAGCCGCGCTCGGCAAACAACCCCTCCGCGGCGTCGAGGATCCGTTCCTTGGTGGAGCTCATCGGTTACTCTCCGGCCCGAACGACCGTATCAAACATACGTTTGAATAAAACAAACGTATGTCTCCTGTCAAGAGAAAAACACGCAAACACGTGGGTCCCGGGCTGAAGAGGCTGTCCAACGGTTGAACCCCCCGCCCTGCCCATCAAACAAGTGGGTCCGGGCTTCAGCCCGGACCCAGTTTGCAGTTGCCATGCAGGGGCAGGTGGAGCTTATGGAACGGATTTAAAGACGTCCGGGCTGAAGCCCGGACCCACTTGTGGTTTGCCGTGCACTCGATGGCGCCCGCATACTACAGGTAGAGGCGGTAGGTGATCTTGAAGATCGCGGCGCGCTGGCTCAGCATCCAGCCGCCGGCCCGGTCGAGCTGGCGCTCGTTGAAGACCAGGTACACGTTCGAATCCCTGGCGTAGATGACGCGCAGCAGGATGTTGGCCGAGAACTCCCGGGTGATGCTGTTCCACTGCAGCAGCCCGCTGATGCCGAGGTTGGGGTTGTGGTCGTAGCCGACCCGGACGCGGGCGACCGACGTCGAAAAACCGCCGGTCGGCAGGCGCACCCGGTTGTACTCGTACTGCCAGGTCGTCCGGAACCGGGGGGAGAACTGCACCGTGTTCGACAGCAGCGCGGTCTGCTCGGTGCCGTTGTAAAAGCTCCCCCATGAGCATTCCGCGCGGCCGTACACGCGGCGGCTGTTGGCGGAGGTGAAATCCAGGGTCGTCCGCTGGAAGCCGTAAGGGGCGAGGGGGATCGTCACCTCGGGCATGATGCGGAAATCCTCGGTCAGCTGTTCGAACTGCCGGGAGTATGCGGCGCCGAAGTGGGCGCCCGAGGGGAGGACGTTACTGGCCTCCACGGCGGCCACGCGCGTCAGCAGCCGTCCTCCCGTGTCGGTGAGATAGGAGATGCCGGCCGTGAGGTCGACGTTGCGGCTCCAGCCCCGGTTGAAGCGATGCCGGTGCCGGCCGACGCCCTCGGCCGACCGGATGTCGCGCCGCCGCACGTAACCGATGCCGGGGTCGAAGCCCGCGCCGACGGTTTTCTCGGAAAGGGTCAGGCCCCACGAGTCGGTCTGGTAATCGAGCGAGGCGAGGTGCGCCGTGCCGTCCGGGTCCGTCCCGCTGTTGACCGTCGAAGCCACGAAACCCTTGAACTGGAGCGTCGGGGAGAGCCACAGGCTGGTGTCCAGCCCATACGCGCGGTTCTCGTACCTGGTGTTGTCGGCATTGGTGAAGATCGCGCCGACGGTCGACCGGCCGCGCAGGCCCCGGCGCAGCCGGACGACCGAGTAGTTGGTGGCAGGCTGGTCGGGCGATTCCTTAGTCTGCATGTTCATGACGCCCACGTCGTACCTGCCGGCTTTCCCGGTGAGCCGCGCGCCGCCGAAGATGGGTACCTCGTGCCCGTTCGCGATCCCGATCCTGCGGCTGAAGAAGAGCTGCGTGTCGGCGGCAACGCCAAAATCAAAGACGCTGGCCGATTCCAGGAAAAACTCGCGCTTCTCGGGGAAAAACAGGCTGAACCGCGTGAGGTTCACCTGGGTCTCGTCGGCCTCCACCTGCGCGAAATCGGTGTTGGCCGTCAGGTCGAGCGTCATGTTCGAGCCCAACACGTACTTGACGTCGAGGCTGGGTTCGACGTCGTACCGGGCGCGCTCGAGCCCCTCGGCCTGCAGCCTCGTCGGGACCAGCGCCGGGATCGCCTGCAGGTTCCGCTGCTGGGCGAGGTCCGCGAAACCCGACAGGTTGCCGGCATACCCGAGGTGCGAGACGTCGTACTGGGTCGGCACCGGTGACCAGTAATCCCACTCCTGCTTGTGCTGGATGCGGCGCTGCACGTTGAAGCCCCAGACGTCGCGCCCGGGCTGGAAGCGCAGCACGCGCACCGGGATCCGAAACTCGGCGCACCAGCCGTCGGGCTGCAGCGACGAGTGCACATCCCAGACCTCGTCCCAGTTGTTGTTGAACCCCTTGAACCCGTCCACCTGGGTGTCGTGTTTGGCGCCGTTGGCGTTGGTGAGAAATATGAACCCGCGCAGGTGATCGTGAAAGGTGTCGAAGATCACCTCGATCGTGTCGTCCTGCGGCAGGTTGTCGTGCCGCCGGATCTTGTTCCGCCTTATGGATCTCGGCTCCTGGTACATGTAGGCGCCGACGTAGATGTAGCGATCGTCCCGCATGATCCGGACGACCGTTTCGTCGGAAGCCTTCTCCCCGTTGTAGGGCACCCTTTGGGTGAAATCCCCGAGCACGGTCGCATCCAGCCACGCGGCGTCGGTGAGGACGCCGTCGATCACCGGGGCCCGGGACGTCCGGGAAATCGCCGCGGACCGGTTCGGCGCATCCGCCGCAGGGGCCTGGCCGCAGAAACCCGCGGCATGTTCCCAGAGAAGCGCCAGCAGCAGCGTACACAGCAAGTTCCTGAAACCGACCACGTGCACCCGCCCGTCAATGAGATCGGCGTCGATCTTCCTACAGTTGGGCAAGGAATCGCAACAAAAAGTACGGAAAAATAAGCACATGCGGAAGCAGGCCGCCGCGCCGAAGACGCGCGCACTCAAGTGGGTCCGGGCTGACGTAAACCGGCCCGGTTCCCATCTTTGCAAATGCTCGCACGGCCGATCGCGGGATCCGCCGGCCAACCCAATCTTGTGGATTTTCGGGGTGCTCCGGACGAGAATGGCTCATCCTGGAGGGGTGCCATGGCAGAACGGAAATCCACGTCGGACGGTGCGGGGAGCATGCCCCGCCGCGAGTTCGTAAAAAAGACTTCGCTCCTGGCGGTGGGCGGGGCGGTGACGCAGTTCCCGTACGTCGTCACGGGGCACGCCGAGCCGGACGATCCGATCCGGGTCGGCGTGATCGGTTGCGGCGGGCGCGGCACGGGTGCGGCGCTCAACATCCTGGGCGCGCAGACGAGGGTTGTCTATCCGCGGACGGGCTACCACACGGAGAACGCCCTCCCGAATGCGCGGGTACAGGTGGAGAACGTGAAGGTGACGGCGCTGGCCGACCTGTTTCGAGACCGGCTGGATCATTGCCGGACGCAGCTGGCCGCAGTGGGCAACCCCGTTGCCGAAGACCACTGCTTCTCCGGGCTTCGACGCCTACAAGAAGCTGACGCATGCTCCCGGATGTGAATTACGTCATCCTCGCCACCCCGCCGCATTTCCGCCCTGCGACGCTGCGCGCCGCGGTCGAGGGCGGGCAAGCACGTGTTCATGGAAAAGCCGCTGGCCGTGGACGGTCCGGGCGTGCGCTCGGTCATCGAATCGGCCGAAATTGCCACGAAAAAGGGGCTGGGCATCGCCTGCGGCGCCCAGCGACGGCACCAGTCGAGCTATGTCGAGGCGGCGCAGAGGATCCGCGACGGTGCCATCGGCGAGATCGTCGAGTGCCGCGCTTACTGGAACGGCGGGGGATTGTGGGTGATCGCGCGCCAGCCCGGCTGGTCCGACATGGAGTGGCAGCTTCGCAACTGGAACTATTTCACCTGGCTGTCGGGCGATCACATCGTCGAGCAGCACCTGCACAACTACGACGTCATCAACTGGATCCTGGGCAAGCCGCCGGTCAAGGCCACCAGCCTCGGCGGCCGCCAGGTGCGCACCGCCCCGGAGTACGGCAACGTTTTCGACCATTTCGCCACCGAGTTCGAGTACGACAACGGCATGCGGCTCTTCAGCCAGTGCCGCCAGATCGACGGCTGCTCCGGGTAACGTGAGCGAAGCCATGGTGGGGACCAAAGGGACGACAAACTGCAGGGACTCGATCAAGGGGGCGCAGGAGTGGCGCTACGGCGGGCCCAATCCCAACCCGTACGAGGTGGAGCACGCGGAACTGATCGCGAGCATCAGGGCCGGCAAACCGCTGAACGAGGCTCGTTCCGTCGCCGAAAGCACTCTGATGGGGATCATGGCGCGCAATTCGGCCTACACCGGGCAGACCCTGACCTGGGAGCAGGTCCTCAATTCCAAGCAGGATCTGTCGCCGCCGAATTACGAGTTCGGCGACCTGCCGATAGCCCCGGTGCCCGTGCCGGGATCGTACACCTTCGAATGACTTGGAGATGCGGCGCCAAAGTCGTTTTTGGATGCCCCGAAAATCAAAAGCCCGCCACGGAAGATACGGACGGACGAGTCCGACCTCGTCGGCCGCACTCCAGGTCATTTCGAGGTGGTGGCTGGGGCGCGGCCGGCCGTGCGCACGAATTCGTGCAGGTGGGAATTGGCCGGCTCCAGGAATTCGGCCGCCTTCAGGTACTCCATGAACGCGCCGACGTCGTCGCCGGAGGGCAAGGGCAGCCTGGTGCCCCTGTGTAGAGCAAACGGCTTCGCTCCGTCGAACACCAGGCAGGCCCGCCCTTCCCCGTAGACCTTGCTGATGCCCACGTCGATGAGGATCACCTTGCCGCCGAATCTCGGCAGCACTATCCCGGGCGTGGGGCTGTGGGCGACGACGATGTGGCTCGCACCAAACCGGGCCAGGACCGAATCCACGTGTGCGGCCATCTCCGGTCCAGTCTGTTCGGACAATCCCCGATACCACAGGGGTCCCTCTGGGTCCGTGACCAGCCCGCCGTTGATCTTGGAGAAATCCTGCAATTCCGCCCTGATCCGGTCGTTGATCTCCTGAAGGCTCAAGGCGGCGTATTTCGGGCTGATGCCGCCGTGCATGAAAAGGGCTTTGTTGATCTTGACGACCGCGTTCTTCTCCCTGAGCCAGCGGCCGTATTTCCCGGTCTTCCCGAAGGCGAGGCGATGCTCCACCCAGCCGAGCGGGTGTTCATCCTCCCACTTGCTGCGGTATTTCCCGTCATCCTTCTTCGCGGGATCGGCCAGCTGTTCGTAGTTGTGGTCGCGCAGGGCGCGGGACTCCGGGGTCCGGAAGGCGTCGTATTCCCCCCTGTCCACGTAGCGCAGGTCACCCAGCATGTTCATGGTTTCGTGGTTGCCCAGCAGGGCGTGCACCATCCCTCCGGCTTTCGGCGCCTGCCGTTCGAGGTCCATGAGCAGATCCAGCACTTTTCTGGAATCGGCTCCCCGGTCGACCACGTCCCCCGTCTGTACCAGGTGCGAGTCTCCCCCCTTCCACTGGTTGCGCCCGTCGATGAGACCGGCGGTACGCAGCAGGGAGACGAACTGGTTAAAACCGCCGTGTATGTCGCCGACGGCAACGATCCGGCCGGTGGTCTCGAACTCGGACTGAGCCCACGTGGAGCCGCCGGACAGCAGCGCCAGGACGAATGCAAAGACTGCGAATGTCCGCAGTTGCCGGCGGGTACGGCCTACATTTTCAGTCATAACCATGGTCCAGTACAGCAAACTCTAATAAAACAATAGCTTACCTCACCGACACCCCGCCTTCCAGCCTCAACAGGAGAGCAACAATTTGGCGCGGCGCCGAGGCGCCGAGCGTTCCGGCCCTCGGACGTAGGGGAAAGCGGTGCCCAGGCGCCGCACTCCAGAACGACGCCCTCGTCGATGTCCACCAGTGGCTGACCCGGGACCCCCGCATCCCTGACGCACGACTTGCCACCTTGCTGAAGAGACGCGATCGGCTGGTGAAGCTGTTCGAGCAGCACCTATCTGCCAACGGAGAAGCGACGGCCTATCCCTGAAGAACAAGTGGGTCCGGGCTTCAGCCCGGACGCCGTTTGCGGTTGCTATAACGTGCGCCCGTTGCCACATAGATCAGATCAAAAGACGTCCGGGCTTCAGCCCGGACCCACTTGTCTTACGGGCAGTCAACCGTTGGACGATCCCTTCAGCCCGGATGCAGCTTGCGGTCGCCCTGCGGGGCGCCCGTTGGGTAGCGTGACGTACACATGCTGCGCGTTTCAGACGGGTTTGTAGTCGAAGGGTTCCATGGAAAAGCTGCCGTGTCCCTGGGTGAGGGACCTTACCTCGGTCGAGTAGCCGAACATGCCCGCTAACGGGACGAACGCCCGTATCACGGCGACCGGGCCAGCGATGCTGCTTTCGGTGATCTCGGCCCGGCGCGCGCCCAGGTCGCGCACGATGGCGCCCAGAAACTCCTCCGGCACCCTGACTTCCAGCGTCATTACCGGCTCCAGCAGGATGGTGCCGGCGGCGGCGAAGGCGCGGCGCAACGCCAGTGTCAGGGAGGCGCGCAGGGGTATCAAGGGGTCCGGGCAATCGTTGTAGCGCGCCTCGAGCACCCGGATTTTCACGTCCACGACCGGGTAGCCGTTCGAGCCTCCTCCACTGCAGACGCCCGCCAGGATCTCGGTGGCCTCCGACTGCAGCTCGGCGGTGAGCGAGCGGGCGTGGCCTGCGAACTCCATCTCCACGGGAGGCCAGCCCCTTTCCCCGGGCGGTCGCGGCCTCGGGTGCGCCTCCACGGCGGCGCGGCCGGAGACCATGGTGTCGCCGATTTTCTTGGCGAAGTCGCCCGCACCGGTTGCGGCGGTCGCCACGGTTTCGCGGTAGGTCACCCTGGGTCTGCCGAAGCGCGCGGCGACGTTGAACTGCCGCCGCATCCGGTTTTGCAGGATCTCGAGGTGGAGTTCACCCATGCCCGACAAGATCAGCTCCCCGGTCTCCTCGTCCGTGTGGTAGGAAAATGTCGGGTCTTCCCGGGTGAGCCGGCTCACGACCTCGAGCAGCCGGTCGCGGTCCGAAGAGGTCTGCGCTTCCACCGCGGCCGAGACGACGGGTTCGGGGAAGTGTACCGGCTCGAAGGTGACCGGATGGGCGATGTCGCAAAGCGTATCCCCGGTCACAACAGTCCTCGGACCGGCCACCGCCACGATGTCCCCGCACTCGGCGCGCGCGACCGGCTCGGTGCGGTCTGCGAAGATGCGCAGGAATCGTCGAAGGCGGAGCTGGGCTCCGGTGCGCGGGTGCAGACAGCGGTCTTCCTCGGTCAGGGTACCGGAGTAGACGCGCAACCAGAACAGGTCCGAGCTCGGCGCCGTCACCACCTTGAACACCAGGGCTGCGAACGGGCCCGAGCGGCTCGGCTCGGAGTTCCACCGGCATCCCGGTCCTGGGGACGTGTCCCCGGGCCGGAGGGCGCTCCTCGGGCGAGGGGAGATAGTCGCAGACCGCGTCCAGGATCGGCCTGATGCCGAGGTCGCGCAGGGCCGCACCGCAGAGCACGGGTACGAACCCCCGGGCGAGCGTCGCCTGACGGATGGCGCGCCGGAGCGTGTCGGCCGGGATGGTCGCGTCGCTGAGGTAAAGGTCCGCGAGCCAGTCGACGGCTTCCGCCGTGCGCTGAACCAGCCTGTCCCTGGCCGCTGCGGCGGCCGGGGCGGCTGCCACCGGAATCTCCCGGGTTTCCTGCTCACCGCCCCGGGTAGCCGGATCGAACACGACCCACTTCATCGCGAGCAGGTCGATCACGCCGTCGAGCCGGTCTTCCAGGCCGTGCGGCAGGTTTATGAACGCGGCCCGGGCCCCGAGACGCTTCTCGATATCAGCGAGCACCCGCTCGGGTTCCGCCCCCGCCCGATCGAGCTTGTTGATGAAGGCGATGCGCGGCACGCCGTAGCGGTCCGCCTGATGCCACACGGTCTCGCTCTGCGGCTGCACACCTTCGACCCCGGAGAAGATCACGACCGCTCCGTCGAGCACCCTGAGGCTGCGCTCCACCTCGGCCGTGAAGTCGATGTGGCCGGGGGTGTCGATCAGGTTGATCTGGTGGTCGTTCCAGAGGAAGGTCGTCGCCGCCGCTGAAATCGTGATCCCGCGCTCACGCTCGTCCTCGCGGAAGTCCATGACGGTATCGCCGTCGTGGACTTCGCCGATCTTGTGTGTCAGGCCGGCATAAAAAAGGAAACGCTCCGTCGCCGTCGTCTTCCCCGCGTCGATGTGCGCAATGATCCCGATGTTGCGTACTCTGCCAAGAGGTCTCAGAAGCATGGTTCTTCCATCGCGCAGGCCAGGCCGCGATAAACCGTCCGTAACAAAAAAAGAGCATCATGCCACTTTCCGGACAAGCCACAAACCCGAAATTTTTCTCGTCGAAGGCATACATCGGACCGAATATTGCTTTGGGACGACCACCCTCCCCCGGTATGGATTGGCAAATTGCGGCGGTGCGGTCCTTTGAACCGGCACTGCGGATTGTGAACCGACACTGGAAAACGGCAAGGTTTCCCGCTTCTTCGAACAGCTCGGCCCCGGCCTGATCACCGGTGCGGCCGACGACGATCCTTCGGGGGTTTCCACGGACCTCGCGCTGCTCCTTCTGCTCTGATTCCTGCCTGGAAGTGCGACGCCTCGGCGCCTTCCCGAATCGTACTCTGCCAGCTCGAAATGCGGCGGCGCCCAGGCGCCGCCCACAAAGCGGCGTTGAGCCGCCGCACTCCATTGCTAAGAAAGGGCTGCTGTTTCGTCTATTAATAAACGTGATATGAGTGAACGGCTTCATTCGAGGAACAAATGCGAGCATTTTCGGTGTATGGGGCGGCCGTTGTGGGCGCCTTCATTTTTGCGGCAGTGCCTGCCGGCTTCGCTTCGAGTCAGCCGATGAGCCTCACGGCGGCTGTGGTCAGCAACGGCTGGCCAATTAAGAGATTCGTTTTGAACGACACGGGCGCGGTGGTATTCGCGGGTGGCGACTTCCAGGGGAGCGCCGACGGGATTGTCTTCTCCGCCCCGTCCCGCTTTTACCGGCTCGCGAACCTCGGGTACGAGCCTCCCGGGTCCCCCGGGATGGTCTTCGCCGGTTTCCCCGGGCGGTATTTCGGCGATCTGGCCCTGAATCGGGCTGGGGACGTCGTCTTTTCCGCAAGCATGGTTGCCTGTGCGAGCTACGACCTGGAGTCCTGCCTCAGAACGAGTCCCCGATTGAACGGCCTGTTCAGGATCCACAACGACCAGGGGAGCCGGATCGTCGTCGAAGGGGACTCGGTTCCCGACCACCCCGGCTACCTGTTCCGCTCTTTCGACCGGATCTGGCTGAACACGGGGAGCGACATCGCCTTCCGGGGCCACGTCTACGATCCTGCAAAGCCGTCGGAGTCGGTGGCCGGTCTGTTCGTTTACAGCGCGGGCCGGCTCCAGACCGTGGCCCTCGTCGAGACGACGCCGCGGAGACCGAGGACGGATGTGAATTCCCCGGGGTTCGAGCTGACGATCGACGACGAGGCCAACGTGGTCTTCTTCAGCCCCCTTGCCGGCGCGGTATGCCGCTACTCAGGCGGAGTACTCTCGACCGTCCTATCGGCCGGCGCCTCGCTCGGGCCGGCCGAGACACTCACGAGCCTTCACGAGGCGGTCCCCAACCGAAACGGCGATATTGCGTTCCACGCATCGTTCGGCCCGGAGCCGGCGCAGCAGGGAATTTACCTGATGCGCCGCGACGGTAGCATCGAGCGCCTCCTGGCGGACGGGGATGCCACCCCGGCGGGAGGCCGGTTTGCGCTCTGGCGGGAAGAGACAGACCGCTTCGGCTACAAGCATCAGGTCATGGTCGGCACCTCGCTGCAACTGAACGACTCCGGGATGGTCCTATTCGTCACGCCCGTGCGCGAGGGACCGACGTCGGCCGGTTTATTTTCGTACCGGAAAGGGGAAATCTCGACCGTGGCCGCCGACGGCGATCCGCGGCCGGATGACCCGCGGCAGCGCATCAGCTTCGGCTTTCAGGGTCAGGACATCTCGTTCCTGCTGAACAACAACGGGATGACGGCCTTCAATCCGGCCGGAGCCGGGATTTTCCTCGCCCTGGACGGGAAGCGTGCCGCGGTCGCCCTCAACGGAGGCCCGACCGGCCCCGTGGAGGGGACCGAATACTCGATTCGCGAACTCAGGTCCTTCTCCCTGAACGAGTCGGGTACGGTCGCGTTGCAGGCCCCGCTCTGCTGCGGTCCCTATGTCGAGGGGATCTTTCTGGCGCGCCTTCGCCCCCCCGCAATCCCGAACGGCGGTTTTGAAGGGCCCGGCGATTTCAGACTCCCCCAGGCGTGGACGACCTGGTGGACGAACTCCGGCACCGGCGACGCCAGCCAGTACGACAGCGGGGGCCACGACTCGTTCGATTGGTACTCGAGCCTGAGACTCCACGTCGGCCCGGGCGGCGGATCCGTATTCGTGCTTTCCGACCCCACCGCCGTGACTCCCGGGACAACCTACCTCCTCGAGAGCCGCATGCGGTTCTTTTTCGACGCCGCCGCAGATACGGCCTATTTCACCGTGATCCAGTTCGACAGCGCGGGGGGTGTGGTCGGAGAGGACGAGGTGCTTGGGGTGGCGGGCGACAGCCTCTGGACCTGGGAACCGAAGCGGCTCCTGATCTACACCGCGCCCAATGCCGCGTTTGTGCGGTACCGCTTCGGCCTCATCTCTCCGCACGAGAAATACCTCGACGTCGATTACCTGCACTAGGGAGCGCGGCGCCTGGGCGCCATGCCGAATTGCGAGACGTGGCAAAATCTCCGTGAATGTACGGAGTTCTGTGTAGAATCGTCCCGTACCTTCGAAAGGAGTACGGCATGATCCGGTCCTCCGTCTGTCTCGCCACAGTACTCTGCGTGACCGGATGCGGCTTTCGGCCTGTTTCAGACTACGCGGTCACAGACGTGCCGCTCACCGCCGTCCGGCTGACCGACGGTTTCTGGGCGCCCCGACAGCAGACGGACGTCCGGGTGACGATTGCGCACCAGATCAGGCAGAGTGAAGAGACCGGCCGGATCAAGAATTTCGAGCTCGCCGCGGACGCGCTGAAGGGGGCGACCGGCGCGAAATGCGCTACCCGTTACGCCTTCGACGATTCCGACGTCTACAAGCTGATCGAGGCCGCGTCCTACACCCTGGTGCTGCAGCCGAACCCGTCGCTGGATAAGGTGTTGGACGATTGGATCGGGAAGATCGCGGCCGCGCAGGAGCCGGACGGCTACCTGTACACCGCCCGCACGATCGACCCCAGGCATCCACCCTCCATGTCCGGCCCCGAACGGTGGGTCAAGCTTCAGGACAGCCACGAATTGTACAACCTGGGCCACCTCTACGAGGCGGCCGTCGCCCACCGCCAGGCGACCGGCAAGCGCACGCTCCTCGAGGTCGCGCTCAGGAGCGCCGACTTTGTCGGCGAGACTTTCGGGCCCGCCAAAGGGCAATTGAAGCTCGTGCCGGGGCACGAGGAAATCGAGATCGGCTTGGTCAAGCTCTACCGTGAGACGGGGAAACGCCGGTACCTGGAGTTGGCGAAGTTCTTCGTGGACGAACGCGGCGACGCGGGAGGACACGAGCTCTACGGCGAATACAACCAGGACCACAAGCCGGTGCTCGAGCAGACCGAAGCCGTCGGCCATGCCGTCCGTGCAGCCTACCTGTACTCGGGAGTGGCCGACGTCTCCGCCCTGACCGGCGACCCGCGCTACATGGCCGCCCTGAACCGGATCTGGCAAGACATCGTCTCCCGAAAACTCTACTTGACCGGGGGGATTGGCGCCGCCGGCGGGATCGAAGGGTTCGGACCCCCGTACGACCTCCCGAACGAAACGGGCTATGCGGAAACCTGCGCCACCATCGCCTATGCGCTGTGGAACTACCGCATGTTCCGCTATCACGGGGACGCCAGGTACATGGACCTGTTTGAGCGTGCGGCCTACAACGCTTTCCTGTCGGGCTCCGGGCTGAGCGGAGACCGCTATTTCTATCCCAATCCGCTGGCGTCGTTTGGCCAGCACGAGCGCAGCCCCTGGTTCACCTGCGCGTGCTGCCCGCCGAACGTCGCTCGGTTCATAGCCGCGATGGGCGGGTTCGCCTATGGTGTCCAAGGGAACAAGGTGTACGTGAACCTGTACGCCCAGGGAACGGCTACCATCACGACAGCCGATGGGAAGGTCCGCCTCGAACAGAGCACCGAGTATCCCTGGAGCGGGAACATCAGGATACGTCTTTCCCCCGACAAGCCCGGCCGGCTCATCCTGATGCTGCGCATACCGGGGTGGGCTGTGGGCCGGCCGCTCCCGAGCGGCCTGTACAGGTATGCCGGCGCAAGTGCGGGGCAGCCGGTTGTCAAGGTCAACGGCAAAAACGTCTCCTACGGCCTCGACAAGGGCTATGCCCCGATCGATCGAACCTGGTTCCGGGACGACATCGTTGAGGTCTTCCTGCCCATGGAGATTCGCCGCGTGCTGGCCGATGAACGCGTCAAGGCGGATGCCGGCCGCGTCGCGGTGGAACGCGGCCCGCTCGTCTATTGCGCGGAGTGGCCGGACAACGGCGGAGCGGTGTCCAACCTGGTCCTGGAAGACTCCACACCGCTCACCGCGGAACTGCGTCCGGACATTGCCCAGGGTGTCACGGCCGTGACCGGGGAGGCGACCGCGTATCGGCTCGAGGGCGGCAAAACCGTGTCCGCGAAGCAGCGGCTCACCTTGATCCCCTACTACGCCTGGGCGTACCGCGGCAAAGGTGAGATGACCGTTTGGCTGGCCCGCGAGCCCGCAAAGGCGCGCCCCGTTCCGGAACCGACACTCGCTTCCACCGCGCACGTGAGCGCTTCCGAGGGGATCCGTGGGCTCGAAGGCATCCACAACCTGCGCGGCCCGGAGAGTTCGGCCGACCAGGCAACCGGCTACGCCCACTGGTGGCCCAGAAAGGGGACGACGGAGTGGGTGCAATACGATTTTGCCAGTCCGGTTATGCTGTCGGAATCGTCCGTTTACTGGTTTGACGACGCTCAAGAGGGCGAGTGCCGGGTCCCCGTCTCCTGGAGGATCCTCTACCGCGACCGCGGTTGGCTCCCGGTCAAGGCGGCGGGGCCCTTCGGCACTGCAGAGGATAAGTTCAACACCGTGCGCTTCGCTCCCGTCCGCACGACGGCGGTGCGACTCGAATTGCAGGCGCCCGCTGCCTTCTCGACGGGCATCCAGGAGTGGAGGATAAAATAGGCCCGGACCCACTTGCTCTGCCTGCTGTGCGAAATGGGTATCGGCCAGTTTTCGGGAGGAACATCATGAACAGGATCTGGATCCTATTGCTACTATCGGTGCTTCTCGGTTCATGCGGGTGCGGGACGGCCACTCAGGCCCCCGCGCCGGCGGCGGTCTCCGGTTGCCAGGGTGTCAACGTCCTCACCGATCAGGAGAAGGCCGCCGGGTGGGAACTGCTGTTCGACGGGCAGAGTTTCGCCGGATGGCACGGCTACAACGGCCAGAGCACCGCGGCCTGGAAAATCGAGGACTGCGCGCTGAAGACAACCGGCACCGAGGGGAACTACGGCAGCGACACGCGCGCGGACCTCGTCAGCGACAAGGAGTACGAGAACTTCGAGATCAACATCGACTGGAAAGCGAGCAAGGGGGGCAACAGCGGGCTCATGTACGGCGTGGTGGAGGACCCGAAGTACAAGGCGCCCTGGATGACCGGGCCCGAGTACCAGTTCATCGACGACATCGGCTTCCCCGACAAGCTGGAAGAGTGGCAGAAGGCCGGGGCCGACTACGCGATGCACCTGCCGAACGATCAGAAGGAGCTGAAGGCCGTGGGCGAGTGGAACAACACCCGCATCGTGGTCAACGGCCCGCACGTCGAGCACTGGCTCAACGGCAAGAAGATCCTGGAATTCGAACGCTGGAACGAGGATTGGAACAAGCTGCGCGATTCGGGGAAGTGGAAGGAAGCACCCGATTATGGTCTGGCGAAAACCGGCCGCATCGCGCTCCAGGACCACGGGAGCATCTTCTGGTTCCGGAACGTCAAGATCCGCCCGATTCGCTAGGCTACAAGCCAAAGCTCGCCACGGAAGACACGGAGGAAACACGGAAGGCTGGCATTAGGAATTCCGTGGATGCCGGTCGCTACTGGCCGGTCCGAATATCGATCCTGGCCGCGTTGATTTGATCCTTGAGGCCGACCTTTCCGAGCACGATGACACGGCGGGAGTCCTTCACCTCGTCGACCGTCGACGGCTCGTTGCGGTACGTGAACCTGGTTTCGGCCGAATAGACCACGGTCCAGACCGCGTTGGCGGTACCCCGCTGCCGAACCAGGATCGTGGACTTGTCCTTGTTCACTGCCTGTACCGTTCCCTCGATCCGGTCGAGTTTAGTCTGAGTGTCTTTGGTGGCCTGGGCATAGCTCGCGGACACCAGCCCGATGGAGCACACCAGCGCGAGCGCGAGCATGCAGGCGACGCTGCGTTTCATAGAGCCTCCCTTTCCGTTATGGGAATTTTCAAAAGTCTAATACTCTGGCTCCCGCAATGCAATCCGACCCGGAAGTGGACAAGGGCGGCCCGATCTGCGCTGCCCCGGGGCGAGCCCCCTCCGCCTCATCCGGCTGTTCGTGAGGAGGACAGATGAAGCAGCAAACCACGCGGCGCGAGTTCCTCGCGGTCGCGACGGCGCTGGTCTCCAAGCCCGCGCAGGACGCTTCGAAGGCTTCGAGACCCAACATTCTCTGGATTGTCAGCGAAGACAACTTCCCTTACATCGGCGCCTACGGCGATCCGGTCGCCCGCACTCCGGTCATCGATGCCCTGGCCAGGGACGGCATCCTCTACGAGCACTGTTTCTCGCAGGCGCCCGTCTGCGCCCCGTCTCGATTCACGTTGATCAGCGGCATGTACGCGACGAGCTGCGGGCCGGCGAGCCACATGCGTGCTTCCGGCAAAGGGCCCACCGCCTTGCGCGGTTTTCCCGCGTACCTGCGTGAGGCAGGCTACTACTGCAGCAACAACGCCAAGACCGACTACAACGCGTCCATCGATCTCAAAGACGCATGGGACGAGTCGGGCAAGTCCGGGCACTGGCGCAAGCGCCCCGCGGGGAAGCCCTTCTTCGCCGTCTTCAACTACGAGGTCACCCACGAAAGCCAGATCTTTCCGGAGGCGCAGGCCCGGCAGACCCCGCTGGCGCGGCCGACGGATCCCGCCGGTGTGCGGCTTCCTGCCTACATTCCCGACGCCCCGGAGACGCGGCGAGACCGAGCCCATTACTACGACCAGATGGCGCGCCTGGACGCCCTCATCGGGGAGAGGCTCAAGGAACTCGAGGCGGACGGACTCGCCGACGACACCATCGTGTTCTACTACAGCGACAACGGCGGAGTGCTCCCCCGCTCCAAGCGGTTCACCTACGACAGCGGCCTTCACGTGGCGCTGATCGTGCGGTTTCCACCGAAGTGGAAACACCTGGCCCCAGCTGCCGCGAGAACCCGGATCGCCGCTCCGGTTTCGTTCGTCGACTTCGCACCGACGGTCCTGTCGCTCGCGGGGGTCAACCCCCCGTCCTATTTCCAGGGGAGACCGTTTGCCGGCCCCGGCGCGGCCCCGCGCGAGTACGCCTTTTCGTTTCGCGACCGTATGGACGAGCGCTACGACATGTCGCGGACGGTGCGCGACCGGCGCTTCCGCTACATCCGGAACTACAAGCCGCACCTGATCTGGGGCCAGCACATCGAATACATGTGGCAGCAGGCCGGTGTGGCCCTCTGGGAGAGGCTCTACCGCGCGGGCAAACTGGATGCGACGCAGCGGCGGTTTTGGGAAGAGAAGCCCGAGGAAGAACTGTATGACCTGTCGGCCGACCCGGATGAGGTTCGCAACCTCGCGGGGGATCCCGCCCACCGGGACCGCGTGGCGCGCATGCGACGTGCGCTCGAGTCCCACATGCTGGAGATCCGCGACAACGGGTTCGTCCCCGAAGGTTCACCACTCGAGGGTTACGAGCCGACCCGGGACCGCAGGGCTTATCCGCTGGAGGAGATCCTCGTCGTCGCAGACGCGGCCACGCGCCGCGACCCGGCCGGTATCCCCCGCCTGATCCGTTGGATGGGGCACGATCACGAGTGTGTTCGCTACTGGGCGGCGCTGGGTTGCGTCATGCTAAAAGACAACGCGGCCCAGGCGGCCGGTGAGCTGGCCCGCCTGCTGCGCGACCCTTCCCCGTCGGTGCGGGTTGCGTCGGCAGAGGCACTGTGCTACGCCGGACGCGCCGACGAAGGGGTCGCGGCCCTCAGGGAAGCGCTCGCGCACGACAACGGCAGTGTGAGGCTGCAGGCCGCCAATGCGTTGGAGAATATCGGGGACCGTGCTCTGCCGGCGCTGCCGGACCTCGAAAGGTCGCAATCCGACGCCGACAACTACGTCTGCCGGGCCGTAATCCACACCGTGTCGAAACTCAAGGCTCGACGCAGCAGCCCTTCGGCAAGCCCTCAAGTGGGTCAGGGCTTCAGCCCGGACGCTGTTTGAGGCGCCATGCGGTGCGCCGATTGCTATCTAGCACAGACAAGAGACGTCCGGGCTAAAGCCCGGACCCACTTGTTGTGCGTTTCCTAGCCCAGGTGTTTGAGGGTCAGGTCGAGCAGGGTGCGCGTGCCCGCGTAGGGTTCCCCGGCGCCTTCCCACTCCATCGAGTAGTAACCTCGGTACCCGCTGGCCTTGGCGATCTGGAAACAGCGGGTCACGTCGACGGTGAAGAGCTTGTCCTTGTCCCCCACCTCGGAGTCCTTCACGTGCGCGATGTTGTAGGCCCGCGTGAACAGGGCGCGTAGCGCGCGGTCGTTGAACTCCTGGTCGTGGGTCAGCATCGAGTTGCAGAAATCGGGCAGGGCCCGCAGGTAAGGGTTGTTCACCTTCTCGAGGACCTGCATGAGGAAGAACGGGTCCTCGGTGAAGTTGTCGTCGTTTTCCAGGTTGGCCACGACGTTGCGGGTGGCCGCATAGTCCGCGACCTGTCTCAAGCTCTGCACGGTCGGATCAACGGCGGGTTTCTCCCCCTTGGCGCCGGCGACGTGCAGCCGGAGCGACGGACACCCGAGGGCGACGGCGATATCGATCCACTTCCGGCTGTTCGCCACCGCCTTGTCGCGCTGCGCTGGGGCCGGATCGTAGTAACTCGCCCCGGGGTCGACCGGGAGGTTGATGATCCTGGCCCCGGCCTTCTCGGTGGCCGTCCGGAGCTCGCGCAGATAAGCGGCATCCGTGGAGCGGAAGTGCTGATCGAGAGGCTCGATGTTGTGGACGGAAAACCTGGAGACCACCATGGCGCCGAAATCCTTCAGGTCCATCCCGGGCAGTTTCGGGTTGCGCGCCCACTTGTTCCCGGGGGCCTCGATAAAGGCGCGGAACGGCCAGGACGCGACGGACAGCCGATCGCGGATTGCGGCCGGGAACTTCATGTCCGGCCCGGTGGCGGCCGACAGGACGCGGCCCGCTACGGCGGCGGCCGCGGATTGCTTCAGGAAGGTGCGACGGGAGAAGTGCGGCATGTTTCGGGCTCCTTTCACGGTTGGAGTTCGTCCGTTGCGCGACATCCGGCTACTGGGCGGCCCTGTGCATGGCGCTCCACTTCTGCTGCCCGGAGCCGGTCGGCGGTCTGGTGATGCCTTCGATCGAGTCGCCCACGACGCGCCCGTCATACTGGCGCGGGACGTTTCCGGCGACGAAACTGATGTGGTCCCCTTCCAGTTTCCCGTCCTTTATCGAAATCGCCTTGCCGTCGACCTTGAGGGTGCCGTCGATCTTCTGGAACGTCTGCCTGAGGGTCAGTTCGGCGTCCCCCGCCTCGGTGTGCCACGTCCAGGTGCCCTGGACTTTTGCGGGTACGACCCAGAAGTAGGCCGTGCGTCCCTCAACCTCGATGGTCTGGTCGGGTTCCCACTCCTCCATGGAGAAGGCGTGCGCGACCACCCTGGTGCCCGGCTTCATGTCGAGGATCTTCGGCCGCAGCCGCAGGTTGAGGTCAGGAAGCAGGTACATGGTGATGACGGTTGCCTTGCTGAAGTCGGCTTCGAAAATGTCCGCGCGCATGAAGTCCGCCTTCCCGGCGACGCCCTCTTTCTCCGCATTGTGCTTGGAAAGCTCGACCATGTCGGGGTTGTACTCGATGCCGAGGCCGCGGGTGCCGCGCTTGGCCGCCGCGATCACGATGCGCCCGTCCCCCGAACCGAGGTCGATCAGGTAGTCGCTCGGAGTCAGCTTCGCCATGTCCAGCATCGCGGACACGAGTTCCGGCGGGGTCGGGACCCAGATCACATCCTTGCCCTCCTGCCCCACGCTGGGCTGGTACTCCTGCGCGGCTGCGGGTTGGGGGAATGAAACGAGGAGCAGGGCCAGGGCGGCGACGACAATTGTTGAGGTCTTTTCTTGCATGGTGGGTAGCTTCTCCCTTCAGAATATTGGCTCGCGACCGAAATTCTAGCACGAACGCGCCTTGGTCGGACGGCAGGCGCGTGCTTTTAAGGGGCTGCCGGCGTCCCGGTCGTCTCACCAGAACAGCGCCTGCATGCCGAGCACGATCAGGATGCCCACAAGCGACGTGACGACCTTCATGACCGTCCACGAGCGCAGGGTCTGGGGTACCGACATCCCGAAAGACTGGTTGACGAGCCAGAATCCGGCGTCGTTCACGTGCGACAGCACGGTGCCGCCGCAGGAGAGGGCGAGGAGGATCATCTCCGGTGTGTATCCCTGGACGTCCTTCACGAGCGGGGCGACGATCCCTGCGGCTGTGATGATCGCGACGGTGGCTGACCCTTGCGCTACGCGCATCGCCGCAGCCACGATGTAGGCGACGATGAGCGGGGAAATGGCGGAAGCCGCCAGCACCTGTCCGGCGTAGGGGCCCACGCCGCAGTCGATGATGACCTGCTTGAACGCTCCGCCTCCCCCCATGATCGCCAGCAGTGCGCCCATGGGGGCCAGCGACTCGGCGCTCAGGCGCGCCACGTCCGCGCGGCTCAGCCCGGCCTTGAATCCGAAGACGCACATGGCCGACAGGGCGGTCACGGTCAAGGCCGTGAACGGGTGGCCCAGGAACCCGAGCACCGTCCGCCCGGGACTGCCGCTGATTTCGGTGACCGTCGCCGCCAGGATGAGGAGCACCGGCAGGACCAGGTGGAACACCACGGTGCCGACATGCGGTGCCGCTTCGTCGGGCGCTTTGTCCGGGGAGGCGTGCGCAGGGACCGGGATGAACAGTCTTTTCGCGATCCAGGTGCCGTAGAAGATCCCTCCGGCAATGGCCATCGGGATCGAAACGGCGATCCCATACAGGATTGCGCGGCCGAGATCCGCGCCCAGCAATTGCGCCGCCGCCGCCGGAGCCGGGTGCGGGGGGACCATGGCGTGGGTGACGGTGAGCGCCGCCGCGATGGGCAAGCCATAATAGAGAAGCGACTTCTTCGATTCCCGGGCAAGGCTCCAGGCCAGCGGGACCAGGATCACGAAACCGACCTCGAAGAAGATGGGCAGCCCGACCAGGAACGCCGCGGTCAGCACCGCCCACACCGCATGCTCCCGGCCGAACCGCCGCAACAACCAGTCGGCCAGCACGCGTCCGCCGCCGGAGTGCTCCAGCATGCGCCCGACGATCGCGCCAAGCGCGACCACGACCGCGATGAAGCCGAGGGCATCGCCGAATCCCGCCTGGATCGATTTGAGCACCTTGGCCGGCGGCATCCCCGTGGCAAGCCCCAGCGCCATGCTGGTCAGCAGGAGCGCGACGAATGCGTGCAGCTTCAGGTAGAGGATGAGGAACAGCAGCAGGACGATAGATCCCAGGGTGAGCAGTATCAGAACATTTCCAGCGGCCATGGCCCCCTAATCTGCCACGTGATTGCCCACATCGCGAGGGAAATGTGGTGCCGGCACTGTGAAATGACAAGTGGGTCCGGGCTTCAACCCGGACGCTGTTTGCGGTCGCTATAGCGTGCGCCCGTCGCTACATAGATTAAATTAAAAGACGTCCGGGCTGAAGCCCGGACCCACTTGTTTTGCGGCCAGGGCGGGCGGTTCGACCGTTGGACAGCCTCTTCAGCCCGGACGCTGTCTGCGGTCGCTATAGCGTGCGCCCGTCGCTACATAGATCAAATTAAAAGACGTCCGGGCTGAAGCCCGGCCCCACTTGTTTTGCGGCCAGGGCGGGCGGTTCGACCGTTGGACAGCCTCTTCAGCCCGGACACTGTTTGCGGTCGCTATAACGTGCGCCCGTCGCTACATAGATCAAATCAAAAGACGTCCGGGCTCAAGCCCGGACCCACTTGTTTTACGGGCAGGGCGGTTGGTTCGACCGTTGGACAGCCTCCTCAGCCCGGACGCCGTTTGCGGTCACTCCGCCATGTCTTGCGGAATCCGGGGGCTCAACTGTGATATCTTTCGTTCTCCAAATTTCAATGCGCGGCGACGCGGATTCCGGTGGAGGATCCCGTGCGACACAACAGCACGAAAGAGAAGCTGAACAACGGCGAGACTGTCTATGGTGTTTTTGTGCGGTATCCGAACGCTACCCTGGTGGAGGTCCTGGGTTACTTCGGGTGGGACTACATCGTTTTCGACGGAGAGCACGGCACGATCGAGCCCGCGGATTGCGAACAGATGGTGCGCGCGGCCGAGCTGCAGGGCGTCACCCCCATCATCCGCGTTCCGGTCAATCAGCCGCACGTGATCCTCAGGTTCATGGACACCGGAGCCCACGGCCTGCACGTACCCATGGTCAAGTCGGCGGCCGACGCCGAGGCCGTCGTGCAGGCGGTGAAATACCAGCCGCGCGGGTCACGCGGGCTGGCGGCGATCCGTGCGGCGGATTACGCTCAGCGGCTCCCGTTCGCCTTCGGCGAGTACATCGCGCGGGCCAATTCGGAGACCCTGGTCGTCGCCCACATCGAGACGGGCGACTCGGTCGCGCGCCTGCCCGAGATCCTCGCCGTCGAAGGGCTGGATGTCGCCTTCCTCGGCCCGACCGACCTCTCCAACTCGCTGGGGCACCCCGGGGAGGCGCAGCACCCGGAGGTGCAGGCGGCGTTCGAACGTTTCGCCGGCGCGCTGAAGGACTCCCGCGTGGCCTTGGGCGTGATGGTGCCGAACGTCGAGGCGGCTCGCCTCTGGAAGGCGCGCGGGGCCCGCTACATTTCGGTGGCCTTCGAGTCGGTGCTCGCACCGGCCTGCCGCAACTATCTGAAAGCCGCCCGCGCTTAGCGCCGACCGGCCTTCGCGGGCGCAATCATCCTGCTGAAAGGACTCTAAAATGAGATTTCCGGTTTTCGCGATAACTGCGATTTTGCTCGCCGCCCTCGTCCTCGCCGCCGCCCCGGCCCAGCGGAAGGACCAGGACGGATTCATACCGCTCTTCAACGGTACGGACTTGAAGGGTTGGCAGCCGGCGACGAACTGGGCCGTCGAGGGCGGCCTGATCGTCCTCAAAGACCGCTCCGATCGCCAGGAACACAACGACAATTACCTCTGGACGCAACGGCAGTACGGCGACTTTGTCCTCGAACTCGACTTCCAGCCCAGCGAGGGCACCAACAGCGGCATATTCCTGCGCACATCGGACGTGAAGGACCCCGTCTACACGGGGATCGAGGTCCAGGTGGGCAGCCTCGTCGGCGCCCCGGCGAGAAAAAACCCGGTCGGGTCGATCTACGACCTCGTCCAACCCAAACCGGTCGACGTGAAGCCGGGCGAGTGGAGCCACTACGCCATCACCTGCAAGGGAAGCAAAATCTCGGTCGTGCTGAACGGAACCCTGGTGAGCGAAATGGATCTGGACCAGTGGAGCGAGACGGCGAAGAACCCGGACGGCACCCCGAACAAGTTCAAGAAGGCGCTGAAAGACTTTGCGCGCGTCGGGTACCTGGGGCTTCAGGACCACGGAACGCCGATCGCCTACCGCAATATTCGCATCAAGCCTCTGAAGTAATGGGAACGTGGGCGGGGGCGGCCCGCCCACGCCCGAATGAGCGAGAGCCGGGAAGGGGGCAGGACCCGGAGCGGACTTCCAGCAGAAGGGCCGCGCCGGGCCTTCGCAGCCTACCAGGATGTATGGGCTTGATTCTTCCGGCCGGTTTGGGCTGTTATAGAGTTAACTCAGAAAGGACTTCTTATGGCGGATAATCCCGAAACCAAGAGCTGTCATTCCCAGCCGGGGCTGAGCCGCAGGGGCTTCCTGTCCTCGGTGGGGACAGGGGCTGTGGCGGTCTCGATCGGGGGTGCCGCGGCATCTCCCGCTCAGGAAATCGAAACGGTCAAGAACAGCGTCACCGTCAACCTGCGCATCAATGGGCTAGCGCGCAAGGTCGCGGTGGAGCCGCGGTGGTCCCTGCTGTTCGTGCTGCGCGAGATGCTCGGGCTCACCGGGACCAAGGTGGGCTGCGAACGCGGCGAATGCGGTGCCTGCACGGTGCTCATCGACGGGAAGCCCCGCTACGCCTGCGCGACGCTCGCGGTCGAGGCGGAAGGGCACGCGATCACCACCCTCGAGGGGCTGATGGACGGGGAGCAACTCGGACCGGTGCAACAGGCGTTTGCGGAAGAGGACGCCTTCCAGTGCGGATTCTGCACCCCTGGGCAGATCATGGCGGTCGAGGGCCTCCTGAGGCAGAAGCCCGACCCCACGGTCGAAGACATCCGGCTCGGCGTCAGCGGTAACCTGTGCCGCTGCGCCGCCTACAAGCACATCTTCAACGCCGGGCTGAAAGCGGCGCAACTCCGCAAGGAGAAGGGAGGCCAGCTGTGAGCGACTTCTACGAAGATCTGGAAGAATCGTTGCGCCACGCCTATGAGCCTGCCACGCCAGCGCCCGACGACAAGATCCAGCCGTGGGGCGAAACCCGGGTAGTCGGCAAGAGCCTGCCGCGCGTCGATGCCTACAATCGGGTCTCGGGAGCGGCCCAGTACACTCAGGACGTGATCCTGCCCGACATGCTGTATGCGGCGGTCCTGCGCTGCCCTCACGCCAGCGCGTTGGTCAAGAGCGTCGACACGGCCGCCGCGGAGAAGATGCCGGGAGTGCTCGCCGTTCTGACGGGCAAGTCCCCGGGCACCGACATCCCGTGGTACGGGGCGAAGCCGCCGCAGAGCAAGCTTTTCGACCCCCGCTGCCGTTACGAGGGGGAAGAAGTCGCGGCCGTCGCCGCGCAGACGCCCTACCAGGCCTGGGACGCGGTCAAGGCGATCAAGGTCGAGTACGAGCAGCTGCCGTTCGTGCTACGACGAGGCCAGCGCCCTCAAGCCGGGCGCCCCGAAGGTGCACGAGAGCGGCAACTCACTTGGCGAGCCGCGCGGGTTGAAACGGGGCGATGTCGAGAAGGGTTTCGCCGAGGCGGACGTCGTGCTCGAGGAGACGTTTTACACGAGCGTGCAGATCCACGTCCCGATGGAGACCCATTCTTCCGCGGTGAAGTGGGACGGCGACCAGCTCACCATCTGGGAGTCGTCGCAGGGCGTCTACGACGCGGTGCTTTTCCCGGCCGCGCGCGCCCTCGGGATGCCGTTCAACAAGGTCCGGGTGATCTGCAAGTACATGGGGGGCGGGTTTGGCTCGAAGCTGGAGCTTGGCAAGCACACCGTGATCGCCGCGCTCCTCTCGCGTAAGACCGGCCGGCCGGTGAAACTTGCGCTGACCCGCGAGGAGAGCCTGCTGTGTGTCGGCAACAGGCCCGACGCGAAAATGACGCTCAAGGCCGGGGTGAAGCAGGACGGCACCCTGACCGCGTTGAAGCTGACCAACCTGGGCACCCCGGGAGCCTACGCCGGCGGCACCAACGTCGGGTTCCAGGTTGGGGAACTCTACAAGTGCCCGAACGTCTCGATCAACGAGAGCTCGTTTTACATCAACGCCGGGCGCGGCCGTGCGTTCCGCGCTCCCGGGCTTCCCTCAGTGTTCCTGGGCGCTCGAACAGATGATGGACATGCTCGCGGAAAAGATCGGCATGGACCCGGTGGCGTTCCGGCTCAAGAACTTCACCGACTTCAGCCAGACCCGCAACATGCCCTACACCAGCACCGGGTTGCGGGAGTGTCTGACGGAGGGCTCCAGGGCGTTCGGCTGGCAGGAGGCCCGGGCGGCGCAGAAGAGCAGCGGGGCGGTCAAACGGGGTGTCGGCATGGCGGCGGGCATGTGGCAGGGGGGCAACGGCAGCCCGCCATACACCGCCGAGGTGAAGATGTTCGCGGACGGCGGCGTGACCGTCAAGGTCGGGGCGACCGACATCGGCACCGGCACCAAGAGCGCCTGCTGCATCGTGGCGGCCGAGGAACTGAACGTGCCGGTCGACAGCATCCGGATCGAGAACGCCGACACCGCGACGACGCCATACGGGCAGAACAGCGGCGGCAGCATGACGCTGCCGGGCGTCACCCCGGCGGTGCGCAAGGGTGCCTGGCTCGTCAAGCGCCAGGTGTTCGGTTGGGCGGCGGAAGCCCTCGGCGTCCCCGAGGACGACCTGGAACTGAAGGGGAACTCGATCTCCTCACGCAGCAACCCGGAAAAGAAGAAGACCGTCGAGGAAATCTTCCGCTCGAAGGGCGTGATGGACGTCATCGGCATCGGCAATCGCGACCCCAATCCGCCCAAGGCCACGATGCCGTTCGCCGCTCATTTCGCCGAGGTGGAGGTCAACACCAGGACCGGGGAGGTCAAGGTGTTGAGGCTGGTGGGGGCTAACGAGAGCGGCCGGGTCATCAACCGCAAGACCTTCGACAATCAGGTTCTCGGCGGCATGGCCCAGGGTGTCGGGTTCGGACTGATGGAAAAGCGGGTCCTGGACCGGCAGACCGGGAAGATGTGCAACCTGAACATGCACGACTACAAGGTGCCCACGGCGCTGGACGTGCCCGTGGATCACCGGGTTTTGGCGATCGATCCTAAGGACACAGAGTGCAACATCGTCGGGTGCAAGGGCTCCGGCGAGCCTGCGACGATCCCGACGGCCGCTGCGGTCGCCAACGCCATCTACAACGCCATCGGCGTCAGGCCGACGCACGGGCCGATCGATCCGAAGACGATCCTTGATCTGCTCGGCAATCAGAAAAGAGGATGAGCCATGATGAATAACTTCTCTTACGTGAAGGCGGGCTCGGTTGCGGAGGCCATCAAGGCCCTCGGAACGAAGGGTGCCAGGATTCACGCGGGCGGGTCGGACCTGTTCGGCTGCATTCGCGACGGGGTGATGCCGGTCGAGAAGGTGGTGAGCATCAGCGCCATCAAGGAACTGCAGGGCATCTCGACACGGCCCGACGGCGGAATCCGGATCGGAGCCCTGACCACCATCGCGGAGGTCGCTGCGCACCCGGGGCTCAGGCAGAAATTCACTGTCTTGGCGCAGGCCGCGGGCGACGTGGCCAGCCCCCAGTTGCGGAACCAGGGGACGATCGGCGGGAACATTTGCCAGCGGCCGCGCTGCTGGTATTTCCGCGGAGAGTTCCTGTGCGCCAGGAAGGGAGGCGACACCTGCTACGCCGTCCAGGGCGAGAACCAGTACCACGCCATCTTCGGCGGGGGCCCCTGTTTCTTCGTGCACCCGTCTGATACGGCCGTGGCGCTGGTGGCGCTCGGTGCCCAGTTGATGGTTGCCGGGCCGGCCGGGCCGCGGGCCGTGAGGATCTCCGAGTTCTTCGTCGGGCCCGACAAGAACATGGAAAAGGAAAACGTACTCGCCCCCAACGAGATCGTGACCGAGATCCATCTCCCGGCGCAGGCCGTTTCGGTGCGGAGCTCCTACCGCAAAGTGCGGGGCCGCGGTGCTTGGGACTTCGCGCTCACGAGCGTCGGACTCGTCCTTCAGGTCGAACAGGGGACCATCAGCCGGGCGCGGGTGGTCCTGGGCGGCGTCGGTCCGTTCCCGTGGCGCGCGCAGGCCGCGGAAAAGGCACTCGTCGGAAAGAAGCTGGATGCCGCGTCCGCCGCTGCCGCAGGGCAGGCGGCAGCCGAAGGCGCCACCCCCCTCGATCAAAACGCCTACAAGGTGCAGATGGTCAAAGGGGCGGTCGAGGAATCGCTTCTGGCGTTTGTGTGATTTTGGAGTGCGGCGCCAAGGCGCCGCCTCGAAAGCGGCGTCGAGCCGCCGCACTCCATATTACCGGTTCAGGATGACGCGTGCGACGGCGAGGATGTCCGACACGATGTCCGCCGTGCGCGACGGGAACCGGCCCGAAGGGTATCGGGTCGACGCCGGCTCGCTCGGCGCCCGCCGTTCCGTCGTGGCCGGGCCCGCCTCGGGCGACCACAGATAGTCGACCGTGAGCCAGTCGTTGTCTCTCATCTTCAAGGCCCCGGTGAAAACGCCGTCCGCCAGATCTATCCCGGCCGGATTGGAGACGCGCCGGCCAAATCCGTCCCTCCCGCCGTTGTAGCCCTCCAGAAACGCCGCCTGGGCCTGGGGCACTCCCTGTGGCAGGTCGCGCCACTGTTCCCGGCGTGCCGCGGGATTCCAGTGGTCGTCCCGGATATTCCAGGGGCCGACGTCCCAGACGGGCGCGACCACCGACGTGCCCTGATAGGTCAGCCTGACCTGGAACTCGCGTCCGCCGGCGCTCGAGAGGGCGCGGCGCGACGGCAGTGCGACAAACCGGTCGTTGCGCCTCACAACGTGACCGTTGGCGGTCGTGCGGCCGACCAGGCCCTCGCGCGTCGCGAAGATCCGGCTCCCATCGGAGGCCTCCCTGCGGCCCCCGCGGACCGGCGGGACCCGGAGTCGCCGTTCGTGCGCGTATCCGTAGGGTGCGCCCGCCTCGTCCCTGGAAAAAACCAGCCCCACACCGCTGCCGCGCGTCAAGGCAAAGCGGCATTCGAGGGCCATCACGGCGCCTGGCAGGACCGCCACCTGGTCGAAAACCTGAATCTTGTATCCGGGCGCGAATGCGACAACGGTGTACGGGCGGGACGGGTACGGGGTCGGCACCCGGTTGACGATGAATTCCCCACGAGCGTTCGACTCCGACCGCCGTACGCCGGCCGCCAGCAGCAGGTTGTGCAACTCCGACGTCCAGCCGCCACTTCCCCGCAGCGGCCAGGGTTTCTCGATGAGGATCACGGTCGCGCCGCGCAACCCCCGGCCGCTCTTGGAGTCGACCACCTTGCCGACCACGTTCCCCACGTAACGGCTCTGGTCAAATGAGGAGGGCCGACGGGCGGAGGCGCCGTATGCCACGGCCCAGACGGACAAAAGCAGTATGGCGAACAAGCAGCGCTTCATAGGACGCTAACCGGCCGGACCGCGGACCTCGCCCGCGGCACAGCTGTAGAGGAAATACAGGTCCTCCGGACGCTCCAGCAGCGTGGCGCGGAGTCTCAGGGTTTCCTTGTCGACCCAACCCTCGAAGTAAGTGGAAAAGCGCTCGTTAGGGGGAGGCAGCTTCACCTCGCGGAGCGCGCCGGAGCCCGCTTCGACCACCCATACGTGCGTTGTGGTCATGGGGCTGTGCCCCTCCAGGTCGAACGACTCGAACGCCACCAGGCGCCCGTCTGGCGACCAGCTGACGTTGCGCGCGGTTTCCCCCTCGGAGAGGGTCGCGACCAGGCGCCGCAAATTTCCCGGATACGCTACGAGCCACAGCTCCGTTTTCCGCGATCCCTGCACGATCTCAATTCCACGATCGCCGGCCGGGGAAACGACGGCCGCGCCGTCCGGCGCGCCGCGACGGCCAAGCACGACCCACAGAGCTGCCGCCACGAGGAGCAGCAGAACGGCTCCGGCGGCCACTTTCGAGGTAAGGCGCTTCATGTAGGATTAGACGCGCAGCGCGTGGATCGTTCTCAATCGAATCCGCATCCGAAAAAACCTTACGGGCGGAAGAAGCGGGCCGGGGCCAGCACGGGAGCGGCCGGGTGGCTGCTGTGGCCGTGGACGATGTGATCCGCGGCGATGGAGCCGACGGCCGCGGAGCAGGTGATCCCGTGTCCGCCCAGTCCGGCGACCCAGAAGAGCCCGGAGACCCGGGGATCGGGCCCGACGACGAAGTGCTGATCCGGGGAAAAGGTGCGCATCCCGGCCCAGAGGCGCGCTGCGCCCGCGTGGGCCAGGGTGGGAAGCCAGCGTGCCGCCTTGGAAGCGATCTGGCCGGCGACTTCCGGGTCCACGTTCTCCCCCTGCTCCGGCTTGACCCCTGCCGTGTCGCAGGACGAGAGGAGCAGGCCCCCGCTTTCGGGCCTGAAGTAGAATTCGTCTCCCATTATCCAAACGACAGGCCACGCGGGATCGACTTCCGTCAGCGGGCTGGTCACCATCAGGTGCCGGCGGCGCGGGGCCAGGGGGAGGGGATAGCCGGCAGCGGCCGCGAGCTCGTCGCCCCAGGCGCCTGCTGCCAGGACGACGCGCCCGGTCTCGAGTCTGCCCTCCGTGGTGTCGACTGCGGCGATCCGTCCATCCTCGGCATGGATTCGAAGCGCGCGGCAATTGAGTCGCAACTCCGCCCCCGCGTTCCGGGCGGCCCTGAGGAACCCCTGGTGTAGAGCGTCGACGTCGACGACCCCTTCGTCGGCGCCGTAGAGCACGCGCGCTATTCCCGGGGCCAGGCACGGGATGCGGCTATACAGTTGCTCGGAGCCCGCTTCCTCGATGCCGTCGCCCCATTGCGCCGCCTCCGCCCATCCCTGCAGCACCTTCACCTGGTCTTCCGGGGCCGCGATGTACAGACCGACGGTATTGACCAGCGGTGCTTCGGCGAACCCACGGGGTGGGCGGAGCAGGAAGCCCTTTGACTCGGAGGCCAGGGCATACAGCGCCCGGTCCGGGATCACCGATCGGAGGATGGCAGCGTTCCGGCCCGTGGAGTGCAGCCCGGCCACGGCCTCCTTCTCGAGGAGCAGGACGTTGCGGACTCCTTTACGGGTCAGGAAATATGCGGTCGCTGCGCCGGCGATCCCGGCGCCGACAATGATCACCGGCGAGTTCTTGCCTTCGTTCATGGCTGAGTTGGTCCGTTCGGATTCGTGGGCCGTGGTTCCCGCGGGCCGCGCTCTCCCTATTGGGAACTCATGACGATCTGGATAAGGTCGTCCAGGAGGGTCACTTTCGGGTTTTCGACGATCCTGCCGATCTCCTTGCCGTCCCGGTAGACGATGAACGTCGGGACCCGCTCGACCTGCAGTTCTTCGACAAAGTATTTGACGTCGTTTGAGGGTTTGCGCTCGACCGCGTAGTACCTGACGGCTGTCGTGGAGTTCAGGCTGTCGACTATCTTGAGGAAGGCGGGGATGTTGACGCGGGAGTCGGAGCACCAGAGCCCCAGGTACACGTCGATCCGCAAGTGCTCGTCTACCCTGGATTTGAGGAGGTCGAGCAGTTCCGGTTCCGCCTTGTACGCCTCGTAGTTTTCCCGCCATTCCTTTCCGTTTTCCAGAATCTTGTCGCGGGTGATCGCCTCGGGGCCCAGGAACGGCGTCATCAGGATGACCGCAGTCAGAACGCTCAACATCTCGTCCCCTCCATGCTCCCGGTTGTGCACGGTTCAATGAAGAGGTTATCCCGTTCCGGTCGTTTTTTCCAGAGGAGGGAGGGTTTCAGGGGGGGGGTGCGGTGGTGGGCCGCGGCGGCTCGCCGCGGCCCGGTGGATCTCGTTTGCGCAGTTCGGGTCCTGACATCGCGCAGTTGTAGCCTACTTGGGGCGGGGATCAGGCTGCCCCTGGGCTGCTTATCTGGCAGCCGCAATCACGACGCTCTTTCCGGGTTGGCTTGAGTACGCGAGCGCCATCTCGCGCTCGGCAGGGGTCTTGGCCACATCGGCTGCAACGCTGGTGTTCTGTAACTTCGAAAGGAAATAGGAGCTGCCGTAACGATTGAAGACCAGACAGGTCGCAGCGCGGGTGCTCGCACCAGGGATGGCGGTGAACAGGTGAACGACCCTTCCGTCCATGTTCCGGATAAGGACCGTCGATCCCGACGCCCGGCCAAGCGTTCCCTGCAGGTCGAAGACGTATACTCCGGCGGGAATCTGCTGGCTGCCGGCGAAAAACGAAAACGGAATGTCCGCCCGCAGCCGGTTTGCGCCGTCTGCGGATGCAGTCAAGGTCATGCCGAGAACGAGAACGCTCAATGCGACGATCGTGGTCAGAGTGTGTTTCATAGGCCCTCCAGGTTCATCCCCACGCCCCCCGGTCCGACTTCGGGCGGGGGATCGTTTCTGTTTCGACGAGTTAGACGAACCAAGGCGCCGAGGCGACTACGAGGATTGGCCGAGGAATCTCTCAGGAATGAAGATCGTGGAGTGCGGCGGCCACCAAGGGGCCGAGGTCGCAGAGGCGCCGCACTCCAGATTACTGCAGTTAAGCCTCTGAAGCGCGGACCCGCGGTCAGACGATGAACGGGAGGACGATGACGAGTTCGTCCTCCTCGGCGAACGGGGAACCGCAGTGCGCGCAGAAGCGGAAGCGGTACCGTCCGGGCTGCTGGTAATCCGACCCGCAGTTGCCGCACTGTATGTCGGTGAGCCGCTCCCATTCGTTTTCGATGATTCGTCTCGCCTCGTCGAACTCCGGTTCCATGCCGTTCAGGGAAAGGCAGCACCAGGGGCAGAAGCTGTACTCCTCGAATCGGTCCTCGGGCAGAGGCAGCAGGCAGCGAGGGCAGAAGCGGGTATCCTCGTGCTCCCTGTCGAGGTAGATCATCATTTCGGCGCGCAAGGCGAGGAGGATGCGCCGTTTTTCGTCCCGGGAATAGCGCATTTCGCAGATTGTAGCATGCGGCCAAAGCGCCGGGAGCCGCGGGCGTGCTATCATCAGCTGCTGTCGCCATATACCATATTTAGGAGAGCACGGCTATGTTGCGAAAATTTGGCGCTCTGATGTTCGTCGGGCTGCTCGCGGGGTGCTCCGCTCCCGGCGAGAGCAGCTTTGTCGCCACCCCGTCCGGTCTGAAGTACTACGACCATAGGAAGGGAGCAGGGGACGAAGCTGTGAAGGGTGCGATGGTTTCCGTGCATTACACCGGGTGGCTGTACGAAAACGGCAAGCGCGGGGCGAAGTTCGACAGCTCGCGCGACGGGGCAGGCAAACCCTTCGGTTTTGAGCTCGGCCGGGGAGAGGTGATCGATGGCTGGGACGAGGGTGTTCAGGGCATGAAGGTCGGGGGCAAGCGGGAGTTGATCATTCCTCCCCAGCTGGGCTATGGCGCCGCCGGGGCCCCGGGTTCGATTCCGGGCAACGCGACCCTGGACTTCGAGATCGAATTGCTGAGGGTCGCCAAGTGATTCACCCCGGCGGGCGTGTCCCGGAGCGCACATCGGCGGCCGGGAGAGAGGAGGAGGACTTTGCTGCTGTACGACGTGATTCGACGGGGGGCGGAAGGGTATCCGGGCAGGGACGCGCTCCTGTACCGGGACAGGACAATCACCTATGGACAACTCGCGGCGGAGGTTAACCGAATCGCTGCAGGGTTGCGCGCCCACGGGATCGGACCGGGGGACGCGGTCGCCCTGTTGCTGCCGAATTGCCTCGAGTTTACCTTCGTCTATTATGCCGCGACCTCGATTGGCGCCCTCTGCGTCCCGGCCAACCCGCTCCTGAAGCCCGCGGAGCTCGAGTACATCTGGGGCGATTGCCGGTCCCGGATGGTCGTGACGGCACCGGGGCTCGTCCCGGGGGTCCTGGAGGCGGGGCGCAACCTGCCGCACCTGGGCTCGGTGCTGAGCATCGGCCCCGAACCCGCGCCAGCCGGCGCCCTGGCTCTCGAGGACATCCTTGCGGCGGCCCCCCCACCTGCCCTGGAACTCCATGGTATTCAAGAAGATGATCCGGCTGTCTGCATTTACACCTCCGGCACGACCGGCCGGCCCAAGGGCGCCCTGCTGTCTCACAAGAACCTGCTCGCCAATTCCAGACAGGTCGCCGAGGCGTTCCAGTTCACCCGGGATGATACGGTGGTCTGCGTGCTCCCGTTGTTTCACTCGTTTGCCGCGACGGTGTGCCAGAACACCATCCTGAACTGCGGCGCACGCGTGGTGCTGCTGGAGCAGTTTCACCCGGCGCGGACTTTGGAAGCGATCGCCGCTTTTCGGGCAACCGTTTTCCCGGCGGTGCCGGCCATGTTCGCCGCCCTCCTGCAATTTGCCGGCGACCGCCCGGAAGCCTTCTCCACGGTGAGGGCCTGCGTGTCGGGCGGGGCGCCCATGCCGGTTAACATCATGGAGGCATTCGAGAAGAAGTTCCGCACCAGGGTGCTGGAAGGGGACGGACCCACCGAATGCTCACCGGTGACGGCGGTGAATCCTCTCAACGGTCCACGCAAGGTAGGGAGCATCGGGCTCCCGATCCCCGGGGTGGAGATGTGCATTTTCGACGAGGATGACCGGGAGGTGCCACGCAACCAGGTCGGTGAAATCGTCGTGCGCGGCGAGAATGTGATGCTCGGGTATCTGAATCAGCCCCAGGCGACGGCCGAGGCGATGAGATCGGGCTGGTACCACACCGGAGACCTCGGGAAGCAGGACGAGGACGGGTATTTCTACATCGTCGACCGCAAGAAGGACATGCTGATCGTCGGCGGCATCAACGTCTATCCGCGGGAAGTCGAGGACGTGCTCGTCACCCACCCGGCGGTACTGGACGCCGCCGTTATCGGCGACGCCGATCCGCTGAAAGGCGAGGAGGTCCTGGCCATCGTGGTCCGGAAACCGGGAGCGGAAGTGGCGGAACCGGATCTGATCAAGCACTGCCGGTCGCGGCTCGCGAACTTCAAGGTGCCGCGCCGGATCATTTTCCGCGATACCCTCCCGTACAGCAACACGGGCAAAGTGCTGAAGCGCATGCTCCGCAAGGAGCTCGACCTCGGCGCCTGACCCGGGGTGGCCTGTCGGGCGAAACCCATCACGAGAACAGACCGAAAGACCGAACGGAGGAAGAATCCGCGAACCATGAAAACACTGATGCCGCTCCTGCTGGCTTTTTGCTCTTCCGCGCTTGCGCAAACCCCCGATGCGGTGGTGGCTCGCGTCCTCAGCGATCCGAAGTTCCGGGACGCTGCCGCCTACATCGAGAAGGACCACGAACGGATCGTGCAGGACATCGTCCGTCTGACGGAAATCCCGGCCCCGCCCTTCAAGGAAGGCCCCCGCGCGAAGGCGTTTCTGGCCATGCTGCGGCAGCACGGACTCAGCGACGTCGAGCGGGACGCCGAAGGGAACGTCATGGGGTTGCGGCGCGGCAGCGGCGGAGGCCCTCTGCTCGCGATTGCGGCGCACCTCGACACCGTTTTCCCCGAGGGGACGAACGTCAAGGTCAAGAGGGAGGGGACGATCCTGACTGCGCCGGGCGTCGGCGACGACTCGCGCAGCCTGGCCGTTCTGCTCGGCATCCTGCGGGCCCTGGACGCGTCAGCCATCCGAACCGCGAGCGACATCCTGTTTATCGGGAACGTCGGCGAGGAGGGACAGGGCGACCTCCGCGGCATGCGCTACATCTTCGGGTCGGGCCGCTACAAGGACCGCATCAAAGCCTTCATCTCGGTCGACGGCGCGGGAATGAACCGGATCACTAACGGTGCCCTGGGAAGCAAGAGGTACCGGGTCGTGTTTCGCGGGCCAGGCGGGCACAGCTATGGTTCCTTCGGCATTGTCAGCCCGGCGTTCGCCCTAGGCCAGGCGATCGACCATTTTTCCCGGCTCCGCGTGCCGGCGGATCCCAGGACCACCTTCAACGTCGGGGTGCTCGGCGGCGGTACTTCGGTCAATTCCATCCCCCATCAGGTCTGGATGGAAGTGGACATGAGATCGGAATCGCCGGAGGAGCTGAAGCGGGTCACGGGCGAGTTCCTGAAAATCGTCCAGGAAGCGGCCGATGCCGAGAACCGGACGCGTTCCACGCAGCAGGGAAGTGTCACGGTCGAATGCAAGTTGATCGGGGACCGGCCCTCCGGGCAAACCCCGTTGACCGCGCCGCTGGTTCAAGCGACCGCAGCCGTGTTGCGCAGCCAGGGGATGGAGCCCCGGTACGAAATCAGCAGCACCGATGCCAACATCCCGATCAGCCTCGGGATTCCGGCCATAACGATCGGTTCCGGTGGCCGCGGCGGCCGGGGCCATTCTCTCCAGGAGTGGATCGACGTTGAAAAGACCGTAAGCGTGCGCGGCATCACGGCCCTGATGGCCGTGCTCCTTTCGGCGGCGGGCGTGCAATAGTCGGGAGATGTGCCGCGGAGCCTGACTGCGCCCCAATCTTGTGTTTTTAAGATAGATAGCTTCGTGATTCTTTGCGGTCTTGAAGTCTTGGAGGTGTGTTCTGAAGCGCACCTCCAAGTCTTCGCTTCAAGAGTCAGGGGCGGGCGAAGAGGATGTAGGCTAGAAGGGCGACAACACAAATCAGTAACGCGACGCCCGCCAGTACGACGACCCGCAAGCCCCGTTCGCCAGCGCGCGGCGGCGCTGCGCCGAGGTTCAGGTTCGACAGCGGCTGCTGGCGGGGCACCGGGGCCGGAGGCTCCGCAGCTTCCCGGGCCGGTTCCGTGGGATTCGACCGGCGGGCCTCCCGGATTCTGGCTAGGAGCGTCAAGGCCTGCTCGTTGCGCGGCGCGAGTCCCAGGACGCGGTTTACCTGTTCTTCCGCGGCTTCGGGCGCGTCGGTGATGAAGAGCTGGCGCGCCTCGACGAGGCCCGCCTCGACTGCCGACTGCAGCTCCTGCTGGCGGATGCCGGCCTCGGCCTCGTCGATCCCCACACGGACGATTGGGTCATCCCCAAGCCACTCGGCCGCGCGGTGCAGGGCGGCGCGGCTCTCTCTGTACCTCCCTTCCCCCAGCAGCTTGAATCCCGCGACCTTCTCACGTTCTCCGGCGGTCCTGCGTTCGAGCTGCGCATGTTCGGCTTCGACGGCCGCCAGCGCCTGTTTTCGGAGTTCGGCCGCCTCCGTGCACGACGGGTCGAGGGCCAGTATCTCGTTGGCGATGCGGACGGCGTCCGTGTGAGCAGCGGTGGAGAGCGATTGGCGTGCCGAGTCGAGCAGGGACGAGACCCGTGCCCGACGCTCTTCCCGGAGACGCTCACGCTGCGCTGCCTCCTGTTCGGCGCGCTGAATCCGCGAGGTCAGCTCGGCCGCGGCGGTGCTCGTTCCGGCCAGTTCCAGCGCCCGCGCGACCTCGGTGCGCGCACCGGGGAGGTCTCCGGCTTCGAGCCGGCTGCGTGCCGCCGCGAGCGCTTCGAGGTTCCGGCTTTCGTTCAGCTCCGCCTGTTCTCTCAAGAGATCCCTGGTGCCGGCGAGCATCGCCAGGGCCCCGGCGTGCGCCGGATTGAGCCGGAGCGCCTGGTCCAACAGGCTTGCGCACGTCTGAAGGTCGCCTGAGGCCCCTGCTGCGGCGGCCTTCGTGAAGAGCTCCTGCGCCTGCTCAAGCCGCTGGCGCTCTTCCCTTGCACTTTCCAGCCGGGCATCCAGCTCGGACCGCAGGGAGGCGGCTTCGCTGTACGTCGGGTCGTCCCCGACGACGTAGTTCAGCATCTGGAGGGCGTTTTCCAGCTGACCGGTCCGGTCCAGGTCCTGCACTTCCATCAGGAGGTAGGACGACCGTTTCCGTTTATCGAGCAAGGCGTTCACCCGGTCGCGCTCGCGCTCGATATGGGTGCGCTGCTTGGCCAGTGCCATGTATTCGAACTGCGACGTGCGTTTCCAGCCGGTGCCCCCGTCGGACCTGGTGCCGTCGCGGTTTTCGGGTGCCCGCTTCAATTCTTCCAGCCGAGGTGCACTCTCACCCAGTAGCCCGGGGTTGGCGCCGACGAGCCGTTCGAGCTCCGCGATGACGTCGAGATTTTCTTGCCGGAGCCTCTGTTTGCGGTCGTCGAGGGTCAGCCGGAAAATCTCCAGCTCGTTCAGCATGTCCTCGATGTTCTGATAGCGCGCGCCCGGGTCTTTTGCCAGCGCCTTTGCTATCACCGTCTCCAACTCCGGGGGGAGGTCGGGGACGACCTTGTCGATCGCCTCGGGCTCGCTTTGGAGGATCTTGTAGGTGATCGCGTATTCGGAGTCGGCGTAGAAAGGCTTGGTGTGGGTGAGAAGCTCGTAACAGACGACGCCAAACGAGAAGATGTCGGACCGGTGGTCGGGCGCCTCGCCCTTCACCTTTTCGGGCGCCATGTACGAGGGGGTGCCGGCCAGGCTCCTGTGCGTCGGATCTGACCCGACCATCCGGGCGAGGCCGAAGTCGAGGACCTTCACCTGTCCGGCGCGGGTCAGGAATATGTTTCCCGGGCTTGATGTCGCCGTGGACCACCCCCATCGAATGCGCGTGGGCGAGCCCCTCGCAGACTTCCACCATGATCCGGAGCTTTTGTTCGAGCGACATCGGGGTGCGTTGTGCGATGTGTTCCTTGAGCTCGCTGCCATCCAGGAATTCCATCGCGATGAATGCGATGCCGTCGGCTTCGTCCATTTCGTAAATGGTGACGATGTTCTTGTGCGAGAGGGAACCGGCGGAGCGGGCCTCCATCAAGAGGCGGTTGCGGAGTTCGGGATCCGGGTTGAGCTGTGCCGACAGGGTTTTTATAGCGACGGTGCGCCCGATGCGAGGGTCGAGCGCCTTGTAGACGACCCCCATGCCCCCTTTCCCGACGGTATCGATGACCTGGTATTTGCCGATGTTCACAAGAGTAACGGAACGGTTAGGTTGTTGTCGGGCAAGATCATAGCATTGACCCGAAGGAAAGGGAGGCCAGAATCTGGAGTGTGGCGCCCGTGCCCGCACCTGCACGCATCTTCGACGTGCGCGCACGAATACCCCGAAAACCAGAAACCCGCCATTTTCGTGGCAGGTAGTTACAGTTGCGAGCGAGCTGCTGACAAGGCGCTCTTGCCGGGGCTACACTAACGCTATGCAGATCGCAAAACTCGCGATTCTCGCCCTGTTGGCTGTTGCACCGGCCGGTTGGCGGCAGGGCACGGCGCAGAAGGCGGCTCCGGCCGGGACGCCCGCGCAGAAGGCTGAGATACGGCGCCTGGTCCTGAAGGACGGAACGTACGAAAACGTCAATCGATACGAAATCAAAGGGGACCGGGTGCGTTTTCTCAGCTCCGAACGGCGCGAGTGGGAAGAAATGCCCGCTTCCCTCATCGATTGGCCCGCCACGGAGAAATATGCCGCCGATGCGGCTGCGGAAAAACGGTCGCGGCTTCGCGACCTCGCCGAGAGCTCGGCCAGCGATCGCGCCGAAACAGAGTCGTCCACCCCCACCGTGGCCCCAGGGATACGGTTGCCCGACACGGGTGGCGTCTTCCTGCTGGACGTCTACCAGGGTAGGCAGGAGCTGACCCCAGTCCATCAGAACGGGGCCGATGTGAACAAAAACACCGGGGCCAACATACTCCGCGGCATCATCAACCCCGTGGCCGGCTCCAAACGAACGATCGAGTTGAAAGGTCCGCACGCGCCGGTCCAGTCTCATGTGACCGCGCCGGTCTTTTACGTGGCGATCGACCTGGAAGGCGACTACTCGCCGCGCACGGCCCAGGAGCACTTTCGAATCGTCCGCTGCGAGAAGAAGAAGGGGAACCGGATCGTCGGGATGGTCAGCGTCGCCGTGTACGGCAGCGTGAAGCAGCAGGCAGGTTTTCTCGAGACCGCCGTGGTGCCCGTCGCCGGGCGCTGGGTCAAGGTGTCGCCGGCGGATTCCCTCGAGCCGGGTGAGTACGCCCTGGTCGAGTTGCTGGGAAAGAAGGGGATCAACACGTTCGTCTGGGACTTCGGCGTGGACCCGGAGGCACCACCCAACGCGGAGGCACAGCGGAGTGCGTCGGCCAAACCCAGCCAGGCCCCCGTGCTCCAGAAGCGCAAGAAGTGACCCGGCCCAGCGTTTTATCAAGTGGGTCCGGGCTTCAGCCCGGACGTCTTTTGATCTGATCTATGTGGCGACGGGCGCGCGTTATAGCGACCGCAAGACGGGTCCGGGCTGAAGCCCGGACCCACTTGTTTCCTAGATGCACTCGGTCGCTACTTCTGCGCAGCCATGGCGCTGATGCGCCGCTTCATCTCCTCCGGCGATACGTCTTCCTTGTGGGTGGCGATGGACCACTTGTGGCCATACGGGTCGAGGATCACGCCGGAGCGGTCTCCGTAGAACTGATCCTTGACCGGTCTCTCCAGTTTTGAACCGAGGTCGACGGCCTTCCTGACGACTGCGTCGGCGTCTTCCACGTAAAGCAGCAGGCTGACGGGCGTGCCCCCGAAGTGTTCGGGGCTGAGCGCCCCCATATCGGGGTGCTCGTCGGCCAGCATGATCGGGGCGCTGCCGACCCTGATCTCGGCGTGGCCGATCTTCCCCCCGGGCCCCTCCATCCGCATCAATTCGGTGGCGCCGAATGCCTTCTTGTAGAATTCGATCGCTCGCGCCGCGTCCTTCACGATCAGATAGGGGGTCACGGCACCGTAGCCGTCCGGAATCGATTTTGTTTTTCCTGCCATATCCTCCTCCGTGGTTAGCTTTCGCTGGTCCCAGGGGGGGTACTCGAATCACAGGAATTCCTGCCTGCTGAGGAACGGATTACGCTGCCGCTCCTCCCCGATGGTCGTGAGCGGGCCGTGACCCGGGATCACCCGGATGTCGTCGGGGAGTGGCATCAGCCGGTCGTGGAGCGACGCGATGATTTTTTCATACGACCCGCCGGGCAGATCGGTCCTGCCGATGCCACCGGCAAACAGGGTGTCGCCGGCGATCAGGAGCTTCTCGGCCCCGAGCAGTAGGCAGACGCTCCCCTCGGTGTGACCCGGCGTATGGATGACCTGCGCGGCAAGGTTACCCTCACCGACGCGGTCCCCGTCGTCCAGCGCGGCGTCCACGATCACCGGGTCGGGCAGCCGGACGCCGATCCAGGCGGCCTGCGTGCCGAGTTCCTGGAGGAGCCGTCGGTCGTGCGGATTCATGAGGATCGGCGCACCCGTGAGGGATTTGAGCTTCATCGCTCCCCCGACGTGGTCGATGTGGGCGTGCGTTATCACGATGCGGTTCACCCTCAACCGGTGGGCCTGGACCACACTCACTATTCGATCGACGTCGTCTCCGGGGTCGATCACCATGGCATCGCCGGTCTGCGGATCGCCCAGGATCGAGCAGTTGCACAGTAAAGCGCCAACGGGGAGGATTTCGTGAATGAGGCTCATTCTTTCGGGACCTCTGTCATGGATACTGGATATCAATAATCGGGTCCGGTGACAATCCCCATTGTGCTCCGCGTGCGGCAGCAGGTCGCGCTCGGGTGCCTGTCGACAGGCGGCGTCGCTCCGTTGTCTTTCGAGCTGGTCATCCTCGGGATTCTCTGAGCTCTGGAAGCCGTGGAGGTGAGTTCCGGAGCCATACCCACTTGAGCTTCGCAACTGAGACCGGCTGGTGTTATCTTTGTGATCCTCAGCGTCTCAGCCGTGATGTTTTCACGTGTCGGGGGTACCCTCATGACGTCGCCCTTTCCCGGTTTTCCGCCGGATGCGTTCCGCTTCCTACGGGATCTGAAGCGGCACAACAACCGCGAGTGGTTTCTCCAGAACAAAGAGACCTACGAACAGAAGGTCAAGCAGCCGATGCTTGACCTGGTCGGGGAGCTCGGGAACCTGCTGCACGGGCTCGCCCCTGAGCTCAACACGGACCCGAAGCGGGCGATGTTCCGGATCTATCGGGACACGCGTTTCAGCGCGGACAAGACGCCGTACAAGACCCAAGTGGCGGCCCACTTCTCGCCCCGGATCCCCGTCAAGCGCAACTACGCCGGCCTGTATTTCCAGATCGAGCCCCATGAGGTGCTGGTCGCGGGGGGAATCTACATGCCGGGGTCCGCGGAGCTCCGCCAGATCCGCGACCACTTGGCCGAGCACGGGGACCAGCTGCGCGCACTCCTGCTCGAGCCGCGGCTGAAGCGGTTCTACGGCGGGCTGCAGGGCGAGCAGACGACCCGGCCGCCTCGCGGGTACACCGCCGATCACCCGCAACTCGACCTGTTGCGCTACAAACACTACATTGTCTGGGCCGAGCGGCCGGGTGCGCTCGCCCGTGGGCCGGAACTGTTCCGGTTTGTCGTCGAGGGCTTTGTCGCCGCCCTCCCGCTGGTGCGTTTTCTTAACGGACTCCTCGGGATTAGAGCCTAAAATAGGCCCGGCCCGAGGTTCGTCGGACCTCGGCCGCGGATGCGCGCTGTCGCGGTGAGTTTCTTTGGATCGTTTTTATCCCATGGAAAAATTATGGAAGAAACCATCTCATTCAAACTGAACAATCGTCCCGTGCAGTTGACCGTCGACGGCGAGCGCAGCCTCCTCTGGGTGCTGCGCACCGAGCTCGGCCTCACCGGCACGAAATACGGCTGCGGCCAGAGCCTGTGCGGGTCCTGCACCGTCGTGGTCGAGCGTGAGGCGGTCCGGTCGTGCCGGGTCGCGGTCAGGGAAGTGCGCGGCAAGTCGGTGACCACGGTCGAAGGCCTGTCGCCGGGCGGGAAGCTGCACCGGCTGCAGCAGGCATTCCTGGACGAAGGGGCGTACCAGTGCGGTTTCTGCACTCCTGGGATGCTCATGAACGCCTACGCGTTGCTCCTGAGGAAACCGAAACCGTCGAAGTCCGAGATTGTCGAGGCCATGGAGGGAAACCTGTGCCGGTGCGGTTCGTACGCGCGCATCGTCAAGGCGGTCCAGTCCGCGTCCCGCGGCACAAAAGGGGGTGAGGCATGACCAATCCTGAAGAATTGAGAGAATGCGGGTCGCTGGAACGCCGGGAATTCCTGAAGCTCCTCGGCTCGGGCGTGTTCGTCTTCTTCTCGCTCGAGGAACCCTTCGCCCCCGGGCAGCAACGTGCCTACCCCGATGATTTCAACGCGTACCTTTTGATCGGCGAGAACGGGCGTGTCACCTGCTATTCCGGCAAGATCGAGCAGGGGCAGGGGAACACGACCGCCCTGGCCCAGATGCTGGCGGAGGAGCTCGAGGTGCCCTTTGCCGGGGTGGATATGATCATGGGGGACACTCGCCTGTGTCCTTGGGACGGGGGCACCGTGGGGTCGCGCAGCATAAAGTACTTCGGCCCGGCGTTGCGCGCCGCGGCCGCCGAAGCCCGCGAGGTGCTCGTCCAGCTGGCGGCCGAGCAGCTGAAGGTTGCACCAACCAGGCTCGCGGCTAAGGATGGGTTCGTTTTCGACCGGGACAATCCCGGCAAACGCGTGTCCTACGGTTCGCTGGCCCGCGGGAAGAAAATCGAGAGACACCTCGAGAGGAAGCCTCCGCTGAAGGCTCCGGCGGAATTCAAGGTTTGCGGCAAGCCGCTGCCGCGCAAGGACGGGCTCGAGAAGGTGACCGGCGCGGCGAAATTCGCGGGCGACATCCGGTTGCCGGGGATGCTATACGCCAGGATCCTGAGGCCTCCGGCCCACGGGGCGCAGTTGAAGGACGTGGACGTCTCGGGCGCGGGAGCGGTCGAGGGTGCGCGGGTCGTACGCGACGGCGATCTGATCGCCGTGCTCCACCCGACGCCCGATGGGGCGGAACGTGCGTTGAGCCTCCTGAAGGCGGAGTTCACCGTCCCGGAGAGCGCCGTCGACGACCGCAACATCCTCGATGTACTGAAGGCGGCGGCCTCGCCTGCCGAGCCGATCGAACAAAAGGGCGATCTGGCGGCCGGGCGCTCTCAGGCGTCGGTCCTGTTCGAGGAGACCTATTTCACACCGTACATCGCCCACGCGGCCACCGAGACACACACTGCCGTCGCCCGCGTCGAAAACGGCGAGGCCACCGTGTGGGCCTCCACCCAGCGCCCGTTCGGAGTACAGGAGGAACTTGCCCGTACCCTGGGACTCCCCGTCGAAAAGGTGCGCGTCGTGACCCCGTACGTCGGAGGGGGGTTCGGCGGCAAGAGCCAGGCGCGCCAGGCGCTTGAGGCGGCCCGCCTCTCCAAGTCGGCGGGGGTGCCCGTCCACGTCGCCTGGACCCGCGAAGAGGAGTTCTTCTACGACACGTTCAGGCCGGCCGCCTTCACGAAGATCAGCTCCGGCCTCGACGGTTCAAACCGCATCGCGTTCTGGGACTATCAGGTGTACTTCGCCGGCGAACGAAGTTCCCAGATGATCTACGAAGTGCCCCACCTGCGCACGATTTCGGGCGGGGCAGCCCGGGGAACGCCGGGACCCAGCCCGCTGGCCACCGGCGCGTGGCGCGGGCCGGGGAGCAACACCAACATATTTGCTCGCGAGTCCCACATCGACGTCATGGCTGCCAAGGCCGGCGTGGACCCCGTGGAATTCCGGCTGAAGAACCTGACGAACCCGAGGCTGATCCGCGTGCTGCGCGCCGCCGCAGACCAGTTCAAATACACCCCTGCCAAGGGCCCCAGCGGGCGCGGCTACGGCGTCGCCCTGCTGGACTATCTGAACACGGCCGTGGCCGCTTTCGCCGAAGTCGCCGTGGACAAGTCCAGCGGACGCATGACGGTCAAGCGAGTCACCGTGGCACAGGACCTCGGGCAGGTCATCAACCCCGAAGGGACACGGATCCAAATGGAAGGGTGTGTTCAGATGGGGTTGTCTTCCGTGCTGACCGAGGAGATCCGGTTCAAGGGCGGCGACGTCAAGGACCGCAACTACGACACGTACGACATCACCCGGTTCTCGTGGGTGCCCGAGATAGAGACCGTACTTGTCGACAACCCGGAACTGGCCCCGCAGGGCTGCGGCGAGCCGACCATCACCTGCATGGCGGCTCTGCTCGCGAACGCTCTGTTCGATTTCACCGGCGTGAGGCTCTTCCGGCTGCCATTGACCCCCGGGAGGATCAAGGCCTGACCCTTAAGGCACTCAAGTGGGTCCGGGCCTCAGAGGCTGTCCAAAGGTTGAACTACCCGCCCTGCCCGTAAAACAAGTGGGTCCGGGCTTCAGCCCGGACGTTTTTTGATCTGATCTATGTGGCGACGGGCGCACGTTACAGCGACCGCAAGAAGTGTCCGGGCTGAAGCCCTGACCCACTTGTTTTTTTGTTCATTAGACTAGCCGTTCGGGTTGCCGCGATTGAAAAAAGCGAAGAAGGCTCGACCGGCACCGGCCGGAAAACTGTATTGGTGGTATGCGGCGCTGGCCGTGCTCGTCGTCGTTCTCAACGTAGGGTCCCTGACGAACGGCTTCACCCTGGACGATCGGACGCTGGTGTTGGAAGACCCCAGGGTGCGCGACCTCGGGCGTGTCCCCGAGTTGCTGCTCGGCGGGTACCGGCATGCGACGGAGAACAGCCTCTACCGCCCATTAACCAGCCTCAGTCTCGCGCTCAACTACGCCGCCACGGGACCATCCGGCTGGGGTTACCACCTGGTCAACCTGGTGCTGCACCTCACGGCTTGCCTCCTGGCCTTCCGCCTGGGATCCGTGGTGCTTGGGCATGACCCCCGCGCTTTCGTGGCGGCGCTGCTCTTCGCCGCACACCCGGTCCATGTTGAAGCGGTCGCCAATGTGGTGGGGAGGGCCGAGGTCCTGGCGTTCATCTTCCTGGTCGGCAGCTTCCTGACGCTGCGGCGGTACGAAGCCGGAGGGACCCGACGGCTCGGCAGCCTCCTCCTCGGCGGGATGCTCTACCTCCTGGCGCTGCTCTCCAAGGAAAACGCGATCGTCGGCGTCGGCATCTGGGTGTTGATGCTCCTGTTCACCCCTGCTTCGAACTCTCCCTCTCGGAGGGTGCTGGCGTTGGCGCGGAATCGCGTCCTTTGGGTGCTGTTCTTCGTCTCGGCCGCCTACCTCGCCCTCCGCTACGCCGTGCTCGGTACGGTCGCGCCGGGCGTGCAGCCCGAAATCACCTTCGTGGAGAACCCGCTCGCGTTCGTCGACACGGGGACGAGGGTGTTGACCGCCGTGACCGTCCTGGTGCGCTACCTCGGGCTGCTCGCCTGGCCGTTCACGCTTTCCGCGGACTATTCCTATAACGCGGTCCCACTCGTGGGCAGTGCGCTCGATCCCCGGTTTGTCGTGTGCGCCGCAGTGCTGGCAGGCCTTGCAGCGGCGGCGGTCGCGGTCCGGGGGCGGCGGCCCGATTACCTGTTCGCGCTGCTTTTCTTTCTTGTGTCCATTTCGGTGGTGTCGAACGTCCCGGTGCCCATCGGGGCGACGATGGCCGAGAGGTTCCTCTATCTGCCGTCGATCGCGTTCTGCTGGGCCGCGGCCCGGCTGGGCGGCGACCTGGGAGGATATCCGGACAGTCTGAACCGGCACGCCCTGCTGCGCAGCCCCGGGGTCGTCGGGCTCTGCCTCCTGCTCATTGTGCCCTGGAGCGTCCGGACGGTGCTGCGCAACCGCGATTGGCGCGACGACGGCTCGATTTCGGAGGCCGCGGTCGTCGCGGTGCCTGGCAGCGCAAAAGCGCGGGTGCTCCTGGCCGACTACCACTTCGGCCGGGGCGACTACCGCGGTGCGGAGGAGGGCTACCGGCAGGCATTGGGGCTGTACCCCGAATATGCCGGGGCGGCGATCAACCTTGCGGCCAGCCTGGATGCCCAGGCCAGGTTCGGGGAGGCACTGTCGCTGCTGGCCAGTTTCGCGGAGCGCAGCGGCAAGTTCGAGCCGGCCCGGTTGCGCGAAGTGGGCCGGGCTCACATGGGCCTCGGAGCATGGGACCAGGCCGCGGCGGCTTACGAAGGAGCCCTGGCGCTCTTCGAGCCCGATCCTCTGGCCCACCGGAACCTCGGCGGCATATACATCCAGTTCCTGGGAAAGCGGGCCGAGGGGCAGGTCCACATACGGCGGAGCCTGGAGCTGGCGCCGGATCAGGACGGCGCCGCAACGATGCGCGAGGCGTTGCGTTAGTCGCTTTCTTCGAGATTCTTCGAGTTCCTGGAGTCTTGGAGGTCGGCGCCTTAACTGAACTAACCTCAACGGCCTGACGAGCTCCAGGAATTCAAGGCCTAGGCTCGTCGCTCCCCAGGGTGTCGAGCAGCTCCTTCCAGTCGAACCACGTCTGCTTGCCCCGGACATATTTCTCGAACCAGTTGAACTCGGTCACCATCTTTACGAGCTGGTTGCGCGCGTCGGGGATGCCGTGAGTGGTTCCGGGGTAGACGAGGAATTCCGTCGGGACGCCGAGCTGCCGGAGCGCCATGTGGAGTTCCTCACTCTGCGGTCGAGGGACACGCGGATCGCCGTCAACGACGTGGATCAGGGTCGGGGTCCGGGCGTTTTTGATGTACTTGAGAGGGGAGACGTCCCAGTAGTGTTCGAAACGGTCGTAGGGCTTCCCCAGGTAGTAATACTCCCGCTGACGCTGCGTGTCGCTCTGGGCATACATCGACGTCCAGTTCATCGCGCCGGCCCCCGAGGAAATGGCCTTGAACCGGTTGGTGTGGGTCAGGATCCAGTTCGACCAGTGTCCCCCGGCGCTCCAGCCCATGACACCCAGCTTCTCCCCGTCCGCCAGCCCGCAGGCGACGAGGGCGTCGACCCCCGTCATGATGTCCTCGTATCCGCGGTTGAAGTAGTCACCCGCGATTTCCATCTTGAATTTCTCGCCGTAGTTTGTCGAGCCCCGGTAGTTGGGGAGCAGGCAGGCGTAACCGGCCGCCGCGAACACGTGCGGGTAGTAGCTGTAGCTCGCGTTGAAGCCCAGGGTCACGGCCCCTGCGGGCCCGCCGTGAATCTGGACGATCAGCGGGTAGCGTTTGCCGGCTTCGTACCCTACCGGCTTGACGAGCACTCCTTCGACGGTCGTTCCGTCCGACGACCGCCACTGGACGGTTTCGGTCGCCCCCAGGGCCAGGTCGCGGACCCGCGGGTTTGTGTCGGTGAGTTGTTTCCACGCGCGGCGGTTGCCCACCTGCTCGGGCGAGGCCACGGCGTACAGGTTCGACGGCGTATTCGGGTCGGAGTACTGGATCAGCCAGATGCCCGACTCCTCCTGCCGGGACACGGAGACGGTGCCCTGTTCTTTCGAGACCTGCCGGACCTTCCCGGTCTCGGTGGAGAGCGCAAACACCTGGGATGTAGCGCGCAACCCCGCGTTGAAGTAGATCGTCTTGCCGTCGTCCGACCACGGGCCGATGGTCACGTCGCCGTCGAAATCGGAGCCAATGGGCTTCCTCGGTCCCTCTCCGGCCGTGGATCCCAGGTAGACTCGGTTGTTGCGGAAAAATGCGAAATCCGCGGCAGCATGAAAGGCGATCGCCGCGCCGTCGGGCGAGAAGCTCAGCCTGCTTTCGCCGATGTCGGCGTTGTCGGTCACGCGTTCGATACGTCCGCCCGGACCGAGCAGGTAGAGATCCGCGTAGTCGTTCGCTTCGGCGACGGTGCGGCGATAGCGGTCTTTCGGGGTGCCGCGGAACCCGATCCACCTGGCGTCCCTCGAGACGGTAACGTCGCCGACGCTGTATTCCGGGCTCGATGTCAGCCGCCTTTCCTCTTCGCCCTGCAGTTCCAGCGCCCAAAGGTGGTCGAGCGGACGCTCCGGGTTTCTCAGCTGGGCGTTGAATTTCTGCTCCATGCGTCGTTCGTCATCCTGATCCCGGCTGTCGGGAGCGACAAAGAGGATGCGCCTGCTATCGGGCGAGAACTGCCACGACTTCACGCCCGTGGCGTGATGCGTCAGCTGTCGGGGGGCTTCCTGGTCGAGCGCGCCGGCCGGGACGATCCAGATCTGCCGGGACTCGGCTTTGCCGGCGGCAAATGCGAGCCACCGGCCGTCCCGGCTGAAGGAAAACGACGCGACCCCGTCCTTCGCTTCGCTGATCCTGCGTGCCTCGCCGCCGTCGGGGCGCATCGCGTAAAGCTGGTCCTGGTCTTCCGCGCCCGGGGGTGCCTCCCGGTTGGACAGGAAACAGAAATAGCTCCCGTCGCGCGCCCACGCCGGAGAGGTCTCGTTCTTCGCTTTGGTGAATGTCATCTGCCCGGTGGAGGAGGCCCCCGCTTCGATCGAGACCAAATAGACATCCGTGAAACTCTTGCCCACCTTCCAGTCGGGAACCCGCAGGGTGTACAGGAGCCGTCGATCGTCCGGGCTGACGGCAGTGGATTCGACCGTGCGCAGCGAGAGTACGTCCATGAAGGACATCGTCTTCCTGCCGCCGGGTGTCTGCGCGGCGCAGAACAGGGGCAGAAGTGAGGCAACCAGGAGTATGATCCGGGGGATCCGGTACGTGCCGGTGAGATTCATCGAGCTCTCCAGGACGTGCTGTGGTTTGTGCGATTCGAATATTATTCAGTGTGCCGCCGGCGTCAAACGGAATCGCGCCCGGCACGTGGAGGCACCGGGGACAAGGACTATGGCCGAGATAGCTACAGACCCGATTGCCGGATTTCTGCAGGCCGTGCAGAGGGCGCAGGACGCCGGCGTCGACACCGCGCCGGCGGCGCTGGGGACCGCGGACGTGCGCGGGCGGCCGTCCGTCCGGATGGTCCTGGTCCGCCACGCCGACGCGCGCGGCTTCGTCTTCTACACGAACCATCTGAGCCGGAAGGCGCGCGACCTCACGTCCAACCCGCAGGCGGCCTTGTGCTTTCACTGGCCTGCCCTCGAGCAACAGATCCGTGCGGAGGGGCGCGTCGAGCGCCTGGGCCCGAGGGAGTCGGATGCCTACTTCGCCACCCGGCCGCGCGGCAGCCAGCTTGGTGCATGGGCGTCCGAACAGAGCGCGCCCCTGCCCGCCCGGGAGTTGCTGGACGAGCGCTATCGCGAAGTGGAGAGGCGGTTCGGTGCCGGGGACGTGCCTCGTCCACCGTTCTGGGGAGGGTACCGCCTGATTCCCGACCAGGTCGAGTTCTGGTACGGCCGGCCGGACCGGCTTCACGACCGCATCCTCTTCACACGCCACGAAGCGGCCTGGCGCAAAGAGCGCCTCTACCCGTAAGGAACTTCGAGGTTCTTCGAGGCCTTCGGGTTTTGGTCTTTCAGTGGCTAAGCAGCAGGAGGCTTACCGCCATCACGCCCATCCCTGCGATCAGGCCGTAGGCCGCGAGGTGATGTTCGCCGTACTCGCGTGCCGTGGGGAGCAGTTCGTCGAGCGAAATGAACACCATGATGCCGGCGATTACCCCTAGAACCACGCCGCGGACGCCGTTGCCGAAGTAGCGCACAAAAAAGAAGTAGCCCAGGAGGGCCCCCAGCGGCTCGGCCATGCCGGACAGGAAGGAATAGAGGAATGCCTTCCTGCGGCTGTTGGTCGCGTAGAAGACCGGCACCGCGACCGCGATCCCCTCCGGGATGTTGTGCAGGCTGATGGCCACGGCGATCGAGACCCCCAGGGTCCTGTCGCTGAGGGCGGAGACGAAAGTCGCGAGCCCCTCGGGGAAGTTGTGTACCGCGATGGCTACAGCCGAAAATACCCCCATCCGCATCAGTTGGCGGTTTCTGCCGTTTTCGCGGTCGATTTCCTCCACCATCCGGGTTTCGTGGGGGTTTTCGTAAGAGGGAACCAGACGGTCGATGGCCGCCGTCAGGGCGATGCCCCCGAAGAAGGCCGCGACGGTGGCCCAGGCGCCCGGGCGCGCTCCGAACTCGAGGCCCAGAGCAACCCGCGCCTCGGCCAGAATCTCGACGAACGAGACGTAGATCATCACGCCCGCGGAGAAGCCGAGCGCGATGGAGAGAAACCGGGTGTTGGTTCGGTGCGTGAAGAAGGCGAGGCAACTGCCGATCCCGGTCGCCAACCCGGCGATGAACGTGAGCATAAACGCGAACGACACGTGATTCATGCAGCCGACTATCCTGGTGAAGATCCCATCATATCAGATCCGGTCGATGCGGTTCGCCGTCAAGCCTCCCGACGCGGGCGCCCCGCCCGGTGAGTCAAAACCGGGGGAGGCTCATGCGGTTCCCCGAGTCAATCGGGGACCTTCATGCGAACCTTGGAGCCTTTCTTTTCGGCCCAGCCGTTGAACTCCTGCATCATCTCCCTTGTCCACCGGCTGTCGATCTGCCCGGGGGTGTACTTCCCCTCGCGCAGCATCTGATGCCCCCATTCGTCCCTGAGCTGGACTAGTTCGGACGAGTCGGCGACCTTCTCGGCGAGCTGGGCGGGGATGAATGTGAGTCCCTCGGGATCGCTCACGACGACATCGCCCGGCATGACGGTCACCTGCCCGATCCGGATCGGGACATTGATGCCCATCAGGGTCGCGTCCCGGAGCGCGGAAGGATCGAAGCCCCGAACGAAGCAGCGGAATCCGGCGATCTCGGATATGCCGGAGACGTCGCGCACCGCCCCATCGACGATCAGGCCCGTGCCGGTCTTGGAAGAGATCGAGGTCGCGAGGTTGTCGCCGGCGAAGGTTCCGTCCTTGATTTTGCCGTACAGGTCCACCACGAGGACGTCGTTGCGCACGAGCGTATCGATGACCCAGGAGTTCTGTCCTCCCGCCTGGTTTCTCCCCTCCTTCTTGCCGTAGTCGGCGATGACCGCGTTCACGTCGGGGCGCAGCGGCATGAAAGCGGCCGTCACGACGCGTCCGACCAGGCGTTCCCCGGGGTTGACGACTGTGCCATCCACCCTCGAACTGGTAACGATACCCCGCCCCTTGCAGTACCCCCCAGGCTTCTTCGGCGGTGACGTTTTTCAGGCGCGCGAGCAGTTCGTCCGGAACCTTCGGGCGCCCGTCGGGGAAGCGTTCCCCCTTCCATTCGCGGGTGAATTCCTTGCGCTGCTCGGCCGACCACATACCCAGCTGGGCCTGGGCGGAACTCGCGCAGAGGAAAACCAGGATCAAAACAGGAAGTGCGGAACGGCAGCCGGATGCTCTCATAGGGTCCCCCATTTCACAAACGGAGCGCCCAAGAATAACCCAGCTCGGCCGCCGACCGACAGACATACTTCATTCCCCGGTAAACAAGTGGGTCCGGGCTTCAGCCCGGACGCTGTTTGCGGTCGCTATGCAGGGCAGGTGGAATTCTATGGAACGGATTTAAAGACGTCCGGGCTGAAGCCTGGATCCACTTGCTATACGGGCAGGGCGGGCAGACCAACCGTTGGACAGCCTATTAAGCCCGGACCCACTTGGTAGCTGGTCGAGTTTCGCTTGGGATTAATTGAGCCGTGGAGGATCTCGAAGTGTGTTGCGGGCAAAAAAAATGGTCGCTGCGACCCCGTTCCCTTGACCCGACGCTTTCGGAACCCTCTTTCCCGCTGCCCGGGATCGAGTATCGGTCGAAAGTAGCTGGCCGTCACCAGAGCTTTCTTCCGGTGACACCTGCCGGCTTCGACGCCGGCCGGCTTCGACCTCCTAGCGCAACGAACAAACCTGTTAAGCCCGTCCGTCGCCCATCTGCCGGTGTTCAAGGGCCGCGTAAATCACAGCGACCACAATCAATTTCTCAAATTAGTTCGCGGCCGTCAACCGCCTTTATTTGTGAAAAAGATTTCCACAGGATATCCAGCCGCGGCCGCGCGACATGCGGCCCGCGCACCTTTTTTGATAGTTTCCATCCATGGAAACTACATTCCGCGCGCCTCAATAGGCGCGGGCGAAGATGGCTTTTTCCCGGGAGGGTTGCCCGCAGTAGATGCACGTTCCCTCGGCTGGTTCCTGCTCGAGGGGGATGCAGCGCGTGGTCGCCCTGGTCTCCTGCTTGATGTGTTCCTCGCACTGCGGGTTTCCGCACCAGAACGCGGAGGCGAATCCCGTCTCCACTGCGGTTTTGAACTCTTCGTAGTCGCGCGGCTCGCCGGTCCGCGAGGTGCGGAAGGCGAGGGCTCGGTCATAGAGCGCCTGCTGGATTTCGGCCAACAGTTTCCGGGTCGTGTCGCACACGTTCTCCTGCGCTACGAATGACTTGCCCTCCTTGCCGGGCTTGTCGCGGCGGGCGAGCACCAGGGTCCCTTTGGCGACGTCGCGCGGGCCGATTTCGACGCGCAGCGGGACGCCGCGCATTTCCCAGTCGTTGAACTTGAAGCCGGGGCTGGTCCCTTCGCGGTCGTCGATGCGGGTTCGTATCCCGGCGGACTGGAGTGCACCGAGGATCTTGCGGCCGGCTTCGAGGACCAGGGACTTCTCGGCGTCGGTCTTGAAGATGGGCACCACGATGGCCTGGATAGGGGCGAGTCGGGGCGGGAAGATCAGGCCCTGGTCGTCGCCGTGGACCATGATAATCGCACCGATGAAGCGCGTCGACAGCCCCCAGGAGGTCGTCCAGCAGAACTGCAGTTCGCCCTGGCGGTCCAGGTATCGGATTTCGAAAGCCTTTGCGAAGTTCTGCCCGAGGTTGTGCGAGGTCCCGGCCTGCAGCGCCTTGCCGTCGCCCATCATCGCTTCGATGGAGTACGTCTGATCCGCGCCGGCGAAGCGCTCTGAGGCGGACTTGCGTCCCGGGATGACTGGGACGGCAGCCTCGTTCCGGGCGAAGTCGACGTATATGTCGAGCATCTGGCGGGTTTCGGCCTCGGCCTCGTCGAAGGTGGCGTGGGCGGTGTGCCCTTCCTGCCAATAAAATTCCAGCGTGCGCAGGAACAGCTTGGTGCGCAGCTCCCAGCGCACGACGCTGTTCCACTGGTTGATCAGGACGGGCAGGTCGCGGTAGGACTGGATCCACTTCGAGTAGGCGTGCCCGATGATGGTCTCGGAGGTTGGGCGCACGACCAGCGGCTCCTGCAGTTCCTCCCCGCCGCCGATCGTGACCACCGCCAGTTCCGGGGAGAAGCCTTCCACGTGGGAACGCTCTTTTTCGATGAAGCTGCGGGGGATCAGCAGCGGGAAGGCGGCGTTGGAGTGGCCGGTTTCCTTGAACCGGCGATCGAGCGCCTGCTGTATGTTCTCCCACAGGGCCCAGCCGTACGGGCGCACGATCATGCAGCCGCGGACCGGGGCGTAGTCGGCCAGCTCGGCGCGCAGCACCAGCTGGTTGTACCATTCGGAAAAATCTTCGGATCGGGACGGCAGTTTCAGATCGGACATAGCGAAGAACCCTAACGAAAGCCGACCCCCCTGTCAACAAAGAGTATGTGCAACGTGTTGCGCGGACAGCGCCGCGCCGTTATCCTGTGGGGTCGATATTTCCAGCCTTGGGGGTGAGCCGCGGGAACGCGGATCTTTCCGGATTTTACGGATTCACGCGGATCGGCCGCGCCCGGCATTCCTCCCCGAGGGCCGGCGCTTCGCGCCGATGCATCAAAGCCCGGCTCCCGCAGGAAAGCGCGCGGTTGGAAGGATGCCGCTCGATTCAAGGTCCACGCTTTTCTGCGGGAGCCGGGCTTTGATGCGAGCCAAAGGCAGCCCTCGGGGAGGAATGCCGGGCGCGGCCTGCCACCAGGTAGAAGTCCGCGTGCATCCGCGCAAATCCGCGTCCTGGAAACGTTAGTGTATTTCTAAACACGAGTACTTAGGGGCCTCGACGAATCTCAAAGCCCGATAGGGGGGACTGGATGGGTACGACGCCGGGCGATTCCAAAGCGCGAGAAACAGGTGTGCTGGCGGCCCTGGCGGTTATGAACGTCGGCATCCACGTGGCGGCCATCGGTCGGTACGGCTACCATCGCGACGAGCTGTACTTTCTCGACTGCGCCTCGCACCTCGACTTCGGCTACGTCGACCACCCCCCTTTTCTCGAGTTCCTCCTCGCGCCGACGCGCTGGCTCCTGGGGGACTCGCTGACCGCCATCCGGGTTCCCGCGGTGCTGGCCTCGACGGCCGTCGTCCTGCTCACCGCCCGAATGGCGCGCGAGCTCGGGGGCGGGCCATTTGCCCAGCTGCTCGCCGGGCTGGCCGCCCTGCTGGCGCCGGTCTACCTGGTGACGTCGGGCATGATTTCGGTCGAAGGGATCAACACGCTGTTCTGGGTCCTGGCGCTGTACCTTATGCTCCTGATCGTGAAGCTCCCCACCGGGCGCCGTTGGCTCACCCTGGGCGCGGTCTTTGGTGCCGGGCTGTTGACCAAGTACGCCATGGCATTCCTCGGCGCCGGCCTGGGCGTCGGATTGCTGCTGACCCGCGAGCGCAGGCTGGCCGCAAGCCGGTGGCCATGGCTGGCGGCGCTCGTGGCGTTCCTGCTGTTCCTGCCCAACCTCGTCTGGCAACGGGCACACCAGTGGCCGTTCGTCTCCTACGCTCAGAAGATCCACGAACACATGATGCAGTGGATCCCGGTGCACTTCTACGTGCTGGCGCAGGTGTTTTTCATCGGGGTGGCGGGTTTTGCGCTGTCGCTGGCCGGGTTTTTCTGCCTGCTGTTCGTGCCGGGATTACGGCGTTTCCGTATGTTCGCGCTTGCGTTTGCCGCGATACTGATCCTCCTGATGGTCGTGGGATCGAAGCCCTACTACCCCGCGCCGGCCTACACGATACTGCTGGCGGCCGGTGCCGTCGGCGCGGAGCGGCTGGCGGCCCGTCCAGGCTGGCGCCTCACGAAGCCGGCCGCCGTCGCGGCGCTCGGGCTCGCCGGGCTTATTCTGCTGCCCTATGCGTTGCCCGTGCTCCCGGTGGAACGGTTCCTGGCCTATTCCAGGGTCGTCCATCTGGATGCGGCGTTCACGTTCGAGACGGGACGGAAGCTACCCCTGCCGCAGCATTTCGCCGACATGTTCGGGTGGGAAAACCAGGTCGAGACGGTCGCCCGCGTCTACCGCAGCCTCGGCGCCGCTGAGCGGGCCAAGACCGTCATATACGCCGACAACTACGGGGAAGCGGGCGCGGTGAATCTCTTCGGCCGGAAATACGGGTTGCCACGTGCCGTTTCGGGGCACTTCAACTACTACTACTGGGGCCCCGGCCCCGACGACACGAAGGTAGTCATCACGCTGGGTGAGACGGACAAGTCCGCTCTTGTGCGGGGTTTCGGGGATGTGCAGCAGGCGGCGCTCATCACGCACCCGTACGCGATCTTTTACGAGAACATGATCCCGGTGTTTGTGTGCCGCAACCCCAGGCTGCCGATTCAGGAGCTCTGGCACCGCACCAAGTCGTTTTAGACGGTTCGAAACGGACGACGCGACATGGCATTGACTGGGACTCGCACCTTTGTCGGATTCGGCTTCGGGGCCATCCAGGCCGGACTGTTCCTGCACGAAGCCTACCTCTCCGGGGCTTTCCGGAATCTCGTGATTGCGGAAGTCCTGCCAGACCTGGTCCGGGCCATCCGCGGGTCGGGAGGGTGGGTCTCGGTTAATATCGCTCACGGCGACGGGGTGCGGGTTTCCCGCATCGGCCCTGTCGAAATGCTCGACCCGGCCTGCCCGAACGACAGGCTCCGGTTGATCGAGGTGCTCGCTGCTGCACAGGAAATCGCCACCGCCGTGCCAAGCGTGCGTTATTACAGATCGGGGTTGCCGGGAAGCATCGACCGCATGCTGGCCGAGGGTTTGCGCCGCAAAGCGGAGCAGGCTGGGCCGCGGGCGATCGTCTACACGGCCGAGAACCACAACCACGCCGCCGAACTCCTGGAAGAGTCCGTGTTCGACGGTATCCCTGCTGCCGAGCGCGACGCGGTCCGCCCCAGCGTCTGTTTCCTCAATACCGTGATCGGGAAAATGAGCGGGATGGTCGGGGCGGCGGATCCCGGTGACGCGCCGCTCGCCACCATCACCCCCGGGGCAGGACGGGCATTCCTGGTGGAGGCGTTCAACCGGATACTGATCTCGCGCATCCGGTTCGACCCGGCGGGACACGGACCGGGATTCCGGCGCGGGATCGAGGTGTTCGAGGAGAAAGACGACCTCATTCCCTTCGAAGAGGCGAAGCTGTTCGGCCACAACGCTACCCATGCGCTCGCCGCGTATGTCGCCGCGGTGCGAGGTCTGCGGCGCATCGCCGACCTGACGGAGTTCCCCGGGATCCTCCGCTTCGTCGAGGCGGCGTTCCTCGAGGAATCGGGCGAGGGATTGATCCGGACGCACGCGGGCGTTGACCCGCTGTTCACCCGGAAAGGGTACCGCGCCTACGCCGAAGACCTTCTGCAGCGTATGACAAACCCGTTTCTGCGCGACACCGTGGAGCGGGTCGGACGGGACGCCGAGCGAAAACTCGGCTGGGACGACCGGTTGGTCGGGACCATGAGGATGGCGTTGCGGCAGGGGTTGGTTCCTGTAAGATACGCTCTGGGCACGGCCGCGGCCCTGGACGCGGCGGGCTGCGGACCAGAAACGGGCGCGTTCCTGGACAAGCTGTGGGCCGGTGCTTCACCGGACGGTGCAGAGCGCGCCGCGGTTCTGGCGCTGGTCGAAGAAGCCCGCCGCCGGCTGCGTGCCTGGCGCGATTCCGGCTTCCCTCCGCTCGAACAGCCATAATGCGAGGATCACATGTCTGAAGACGAACCGAAGAGTGCGTACGAGCTGGCGATGGAACGCCTGCGCAAGCAAGACACCGACCAGGGGGTCACCGAGCAGGCACTGACCGCAGCACAGAAACAGGCGATCGCCGAGGCGCAGCGCGCCTGCCAAGCCAAGCTGGCCGAGCTCGAAATCATGCACAAATCGAAGCTTGCCGGCGTCCAGGACGCGGAGGCGTTCGAGGCGTTGCAGCGGAATTACCGCCGGGACGTGGAGCGCGCCACCTCCGAGCGCGACCGCGCCATCGCAAAGATCCGCCGCGGTGACTAATAGTGGGCCGCGTCGGCCCGACGCGGCACGGGAAGCGAGGGCACGGCACCGACCAGACCCCAGCCACAGGCCACCTCGCCGGAGAAGTCCCCCAGAGCGCCGGGACCCCGTTCCACGACTCTGCCACGACGCCGTCGCCGCAGAGGGAGTTTTCGTCCCCCGAGGCAGGGCCCGGATCGGGATCCGCGGCGGTGCCACGATCAGGATCGCGGCCGCGACGGCCGTGACTTGCGCAATGCGCCGCCGGTGGGCCAGCAGACGTTCCGGAAGCGCGCGGCGTCTTCCGCCGTGCGAACCAGCACGCGGCCCCAAAGGCCGCCGAGATCCGCGGGTATCAGCGCGACCGCACCTGCCAGAAGATTGGCGAACAGGGCATCCGGCAAGGAATATCCCGGCATTCCGGCAGCTCCGGGGCCGCGTCGGGCCGGCGCGGCCCACCCGATCAAGCGCTCAGCGCGGCGGGGGGACCAGGCGATAGCTGACGAAAGCCACACGGCGGCTGTCGGGGGACCATGACGGCACGTTGATCGTACCCTGGCCGCCGAACAAGGTTGCTATGGTGCGCGGCACGCCCCCCTCGGCGGGCACACGCTGAAGGGTCACGTCCTTGTTGGCCGGGTGCCCTTTTACCGACGGGTCGTAGGACAGGTACACGATCCACTTGCCGTCCGGGGAGGGATGGGCAAACCAGTCGGCCGAATCGGGTCCGCGCGAAAACATCTCCTGCGCGCTGCCGTCGGACCGCATCCGCCAGATGCGCATGAGCCCGCTGCGCTCGGAGTTGAAATAGATGAACGCACCGTCGGGCGAATATTCCGGCCCGTCGTCGAGCCCCGGAGCCGTGGTAAGCCGGGTTTCCTGCCCACCTTCCGCAGGAACGGTGTAGATGTCGTACTCGTCCTTGCGGCTGGCGCAATACGCGAGCACCTTACCGTCGGGGGACCAGCCGTGCCAGTAGCTTGGCGTGTTGGGGGTGACGAGCCGAGGGGTGCCCCCCAGCGCCGGCAGCACGTAGATCTGCGATTCTCCCTTGCCGATGCGGCCGCTGATGGCCAGCAGCTTCCCGTCGGGGGAGAGGCCGTGGTCGTTGTTCACGATCACGTCGCCGGTCGGTACGATCTCCGGCGTGCCGCCCGCGGCAGGCACGCGGTACAGCTTGCCGCCTCCATTGAAATAGAGGGTCTGCCCGTCCCGGGTCCAGTTCGGGGCCTCGAAGTGCTGGAGGGCGCGGTAAACGACCCGGCGAGCGCCGGTCTGGACGTCGACGGTCTCGAGCGTGCTCTCGACGATGCGGGCCTTCGCCGGCACCGTCCCGCGCTCGTCGAGCCCGACTTGCTTAAACACGGCGGTCTGCCGGTCTGCGTCGTCGTGGGAACACACGGCCAGCCCCGCCTGGAGGTTCACCGGCAGCTGCACAGTAAGTGCGCCCATCGGCTGAAGGTCTTCATTCGCGGGTCCCGCCTCGAGCGAGACGACGTCCCCGTGGCGGGCGAGACGGACGCGCGCCGTCTTTGCCTTCAACGGCGCCCGGACCTCGAGCGTCGGCCCACCCTTCTCGCGCCGGTACTGCAGCGAGATGAGGCCGTCGGCGTGGAGCATCACGCTGGCGTGCGGGTCGTCGGGTCCGGTCCCCGCCCTGAGCATCAGGCCGGCTTTCTTGTGCTCGTTTCCCCCCGGGGTGGCCCAGTCGACGGTCGCGGTGAGCGTCACATCGCCGCGCACCTCCTTGCGCGCATAGTAAAACCCGTCAACCCTGTCCCAGATGTTCGCCCCGCTTGCCGTGATGCGGTAGGCGCCGGCGTCACGATCGTAAACCAGCGACCCGGGGGATCCGACCTTGCCGACGTCTCCGGAAGATGTGAACAGCATGACCGCGCCCTGCGACTGGGTGACGACGGCAAACAGGATGCACATCAGCAGTTTCTCCATCCGGGGCCCCCTGACGAAATGCTTTGGATTCTACCACCAAGTGGGCCGCGGCGGCTCGACGCGGCCGTTTCTGTCGCAAGAATCGCGGCCGGGCCGCAGGGCGCAAACTGCCCGGGACCCCAACTGCGGGTGGGCTTCAGCCGGCCCCCGATGCGCGAAGGGACTCGCGCGTGACCCGGACAAGGCAAGATGCGCGAAACTTTGCAGCCTTTGGGCTCGTCCTGGAGTAACATCAGCTCGTCCGGACCCACTGCAGTTTCGAGATCATTCGCGGAAGTGGACTACTCGGATCAGAAATCCTGGCCTGAGCATGATGTCAATGCTGCCTAATTCACCTACTAACCAAGGAAAGTCACTATGCAGGACAAAACCATCAAGAAGTCGCTACAGCGTCAGCTGACCCGACGCGAATTCGGCGGCGCCCTGGCCGCTGCCGGCGCGATCACCCACGCGCCGGCGTTTCTGAGGGGGCAGAACCTCAACAGCAAACTCAATATCGCGATGATTGCCTGCGGCGGTCGCGCGCTCGACAACATGAACGGCGACGGTGGAACCCGCCGTGGGCCCGGTGGCGCGGAGGCTGCTACCCCGCCCGGGCCGCCCAAGGGAATCCCGGCCGAGAACATCACGGTCCTCTGCGACGTCAACCAGGACGCCGTGGACGCCGCGGCCCTGAAATATCCGAATGCGAAAAAGTACAACGATTTCCGCAAGGTTTTCGACAGCCCGAACGACTTCGACGCCGTCATAATCAGCACGTGCGAGCACACCCATACCGTGGCAACGTACCTGGCATTGACGCACGGCAAGCACGTCTACTGCGAAAAGCCCCTCACTCACGACATCTGGGAAGCCAGGTTCATTCGTGAGACCGCCGCGAAATATCCGAAGCTCGCCACGCAGACGGGCAACGGCGGGCACGCATCGCCGAGCCGCCGGACGATGAAAGAAATAATCATGTCCGGCGCCATCGGGCCGGTGCGCGAAGTGCACATCTGGGCGGGTCGCGCCTGGGGGCTGCAGAACGCCGAATCGGCCAAGAAGTACGACATGCCCCACGGCTTCTACAACGGCATCCAGATAACCGAACGATTCAAGGAAGAGATGCCGGTGCCGCCGAACGTCCATTGGGACCTCTGGATCGGACCTGCGCCCATGCGGCCTTTCCACGCGACCTACCTGCCCGGACCGCGCTGGTACCGGTGGTGGGACTTCGGCAACGGCACCATGAGCGACCTCGGCGGGCACGACAACGACGTTGCCTTCCAGGTGCTGGACCTCACCCAGCCCCTGACGGTCGAGGCCGTGTCCCCGATCGGCAAGGCGCACCCGGAACTGGCGCCGGCGTCGCTGACCGTGACCTACGAGTTCCCGGCCCGCGGCTCGGCCCCGCCGGTGAAGCTGGTCTGGTACCAGGGTGAAGGCCGGCCGCCTCAGTTCGACGCAAGCAAGATGAGTGAGCGCGCCCAGCTGTTCATCGGAGACAAGGGCATGCTTTACAGCGGTAGCCGCACCACCGGGCCCCAGTTGCTGCCCGAAGAGAACTTCAAGGGCTACCAGATGCCGCCGGAGACACTCCCCCGTTCGCCGGGTCACTACATCGAGTGGATCCAGGCGTGCAAGGGCCAGGGGCCTGCGGCTGGTTCTCATTTCGGGTATTCCAGCTGGGTCACTCAGTCGAATCACCTCGGCAACGTGGCCTACCGGACCGGGAAGAAGCTCGAGTGGGATTTCAAAAACCTGCGTTGCCCCAACGCACCGGAAGCCAGCCAATTCATCCGGCGTCCATACCGGAAGGAATGGGAAGGCATCCTGAAGGTACCGGCGGGAGCGTGAAGCTCGCCGCTTGAGAAGTTCCAGGAGCCGGAGGTGGAAGGTGAGTACGTGCTCGCCTTCCGCCTCCGACCTCACGCTGGACGACTCAGCCGGGAAGGCGCGTCGGCACTACGCTCGCCGCCGATCGATGCCCTCGATCAGCCTTTTCCTCCGCCCGACAGACGCGCATCGGCGAGCATCCTCTGCGAACGCTTGTGGTCTCGCAGATCGCCCCCCCGCCCGGAGAACCGATTCACGGCGTCCGCACCACAATCGATGGCTGCGTACGTCGGCGTTTTTCCGCGTCCAGAGATACGTTAGCGTAGTTTCGACCGGCACTGATAAGTCCGCGTGGCACTCACCCAGGCCTGGCTTACCTTCCGGTTTGTGCTCCGCGACTTCCCTCTGTGCTCCCGAATGCTCTCGACGTCAGACGCATAAGCCCTCCTGCGCGTCGATCGGCTTTTCAGAGCACGTCGGAACAAGATTGGATTCTGCATTACATTTAACTTGCATACCGTGTGAGATGGTTCAATAATCGGCGCAGATTCGACCTCACAGAAGCAAGCTACGCCATGTGATTGAACAACAGCCTCGGTTGCGAGAATGGTCGAGCGGCGGCGGGTTCTCGGACGGACAGGGTTATCGGTTCTCGATGTCGGCTTTGGCGCCTGGGCCATTGGAGGGGATAGGTCCGGCTGGGGCTATGGCCCTACCGACGATCGAACATCTTTGAGGGCTGCCGAAGCAGCACTCGATCAGGGATGCAATTTTTTTGATACTGCCGACTGGTACGGGCACGGACACAGCGAGGTTTTGCTGGGGAAGGCGCTCAATTCCAGACGCTCCGACGCGGTCATTGCCACCAAGGGGGGACTTGACTTCTACCACGGATCAGTGGGCGCAAATTTCCACCCCGCATACCTTCGCTTTGCACTCCACCAGAGCCTTCGACGCCTGCAGACCGACCATGTTGATGTTTATCAGCTTCATAATCCGCCGCCTGAGATAATCCACAGTTCGACGGTCGTCGACGAACTGAAACGTTTGCAGAGCCAAGGCAAAATCCGCTGGCTCGGGATCTCGGCTGCTACAGTCCAAGACGGACTATCTGCCATCGACGCCCTTTGGCCGGACACCATTCAGATTGCGTATAACATGTTGGCTCCCCAGGCCGCAGCGACGCTTTTCCCCTTGGCCGATGCTCGCGGGGTTGGAGTGATCGCCAGGGAGCCACTGGCCAACGGCTTTCTATCGGGGAAATACGGAGTGAACGCGTCTTTCCCGCCGAGCGACATCCGCAGCCATTGGCCTCCCGAGGTCCTCTGGGATGTCGTGAATCGGGTGCAGATGCTTGCGCCCTATTGCCGGCCGGGAGAAACGATGGCTCAACTGGCCATCCGTTTTGCGCTCGAACCACGTGCTGTGTCCGTGGTGGTCTGTGGCTGCAAGACTCCTGAGCATGTTGCAGAAAACTTTCGTCAAACCTCAGTCCATACTCAAGCCACTATGAAATCTACGCTGATGAACCGGGAGGTACCGTTATGAACGAAACTACGGCCCAACAATCGGCTGGAACATGGGGAAGCCCTGGGGCGTCGCCACAAATGGCGAGCCCGTGCAACATTGCCTCCCTCGCGCCGTTTCCCCCAATGCTGCAGGAGGCGGTCATGCAAACGGTCCTGGAGGCCAAGTGCGAAAGGGCCACTGATATCTGGTACGACGACGAGGCCAACAAGTCCCTCGTTGTCATGCGTCTCGGCGTCCAATGGCAGTTGAACGAGACGGCGAGGGCGCTCTGGCTCCGTCTCGGGAAGCGCGTGGGAGAAATCGTCGATGAATTAAGTAAGGAATACCCCGGCACGGATTCTCAGCAGATCAAATATCTCACCGTTGAGTTCGTTCTGAACGCGACCTCGCACGGGATTGTTGATCTTGTCTCGGAGCCGCCTGGAGAAAAGGCCAAGAAGAAGCAGTCTTAGGCGCAACTCGGTTCGTGAACTGTCCGGATCCCCCCCCGCCCCCCCCATGAAGGAACCGTTTCATCCCGTGGTTCTCTTCACGTCCGTGGCTATCAGGAATCAACATGCAACGACACACGATCGACCAGTCCACGTGTTTTGTCCCGTGGCCAACGAACGGGCGAACAGCCGGGAATGGCGCGATCAGAATCCGGTTGTTTCAACGCGTGGTTGCTCCGTGGACTCAGCCCACCGCCGTCTGGGAGTTCGGACCGCTCACCGGCTCCGTGGAGGGATTGGATATCTCCTTATGGCGATTCGACCTCCGTTCGATGCGTCTGCGCAGCAGTCAAGGCACGTGCCTGGCTCATACGTTTAGCGAGGCGAAAAATCTCGATTTTTCGGAACGTATGGTGCTTGAAGTATCGTCATCGACGGTCGGGGGGGCGGGATGGTCTCAATTCGAGGTGGATCTGTTTGTGCCGCCGGACGAGCTTGATGGGATGAAACGCCGGCTCCGGCTCAGCCGGGTCCCCCCGATCGAATGGTTTTTTGTTGAGCTGACCAACCGATGCAATTTCCGGTGTGCCTGGTGTCCCAGCGTAAAGATGGCGCGGGGACGCGGCGCCATGCCGCTGGCTCGAGCCAAGGTCTTAATGGAGGAGATCGCCGCCTATCGACGGCGCCATCCTCTGTTCTCCCTATACGCACAGATCCAGAATCCGGTGTTCCTGCACGTCATGGGCGAGCCTCTCCTGCACCCCGATTTTTTTGAAATCGTCCGACACGGCCAGGATCTCGGACTGAACTTCTGCCTGGTCACCAATGCGAGCCTCATCAAAGGGGAGATGGTTCGCCGGCTGCTGGAAAGCAACTTGAATTCGATCGTCCTGAGCCTCAACGCTCCGGACGAGGCCTCCTTCTCTCAAGCGCGTGCCCCCCTTTCGTACGGCCGTCTGGTTGCACAGGTTCAGGAGCTTGTGCGGGAGCGGTATCGGCGCGGCAGCACGCTTCCGCGCCTGGAGCTTCAACTCATCAATTCCAAACGGGTCCGCTGGTCGGCCTTCCCCCTGGTGGACGAACCTGAGCAGGTGGCGCGGCAACTCGTGTTCTGGTCGGATTTCGTGCAGTCGCTGGAGAAAGCGAGCGGTGTCATCTCCTGTGGGCTCGAACCCGCCGAGGCAGCGCGCTGGCAGACCGTCCTGGAGCGCGAGACCAACGATCGGGGCATCTACTTCGAACTGGGACTGAACCTGTCGCTGACTTTCAAGCTGGCCTGCAACTTCGGCAACGAGCTGTTGCCGGACCACCTGAAGGTGCTTGAGACCTCCAGCGGGGTCTGCCACTTCAGGAACGCCTATCGGACGTTTTGCGTGTTCTGGGACGGCTCTTGTACTTTTTGTTCGCTTGATTACGACAACGAAGTCAATCTGGGCAATGTCTTTGAACAAGGCATCGATGCGATCTGGACAGGTGAGAGTCTCACCCGAATCCGCGGTCTGGCCGAACACGGCGTTCTGGCCGAACCGCTGTGTCGCCGTTGCATGGGCACCCTGGTGCCGAGCCGAGTCGCTCGAGAGCCATCCGTCCCGAAGGGAGACATCCATGGCTGAAGTGCTGCTGATCAATCCACCGATGTGGTCCCCAAAAGCCCACAGCTCTTTCACGGGGCTGTGCCCGCCCTTGGGTCTCGGGTATCTCGCCGCCTGCCTCCAACGGGAGGGCATCGGCGTCGATATTCTGGATTTGGACGTCAGTCCGGATCCTGATGCGGAACTGCGACAGGCGTTTGCCCATCGGGCGCCTCGCTTGGTGGGCATTACCAGCCTTACGCAGAACCACTTCCTCGCCTTGCATGTGGCGCGGGCCGTAAAGGCCATGAACAGCAAGACCCTGGTCGCCATCGGCGGTCCCCACGTTTCCTACCGTTGGGACGAGGCATTGGCACAACCCGCCATCGACGTCGTCGTGCTCTTTGAGGGTGAACGCACAATTGTCGAACTCTACCGGCAGGCGCAGCAGGAACAACCGGATTGGAGCGGCATTGCCGGCATCGCCTACCGGAATGGGGGGCATAATGAGCTGACTTCTCCCAGACCCCGCGAGCAAGAACTGGACCGCATCCCGCATCCGGCGCGCCATCTGCTGCCGATGGGCCGTTACGGAAGGCCCGGCACGATCATGACCAGCCGCGGCTGTCCGATGAAGTGCATTTTCTGCATCTCCAGTACCTACGAGGGATGCTACCGCCCGCGCAGCGCGGATGACGTCGTCGAAGAACTCACAGTGCTCCGGCACACCTGGGGCCTGCGGGAAGTCTACCTGTTGGACAATGTCTTCACAGTCGACAGTGCCCGGGTACAGAGCATCTGTGCGCAGATTATCGAACGGAAACTCGGCATCCGGTTTCACTGTGTGTCACGGGCGGATTACATGACCGAGGAGCTCGCTCGCTGCCTCAAGGCCGCCGGATGCGAACGCATCGAGATCGGTGTGGAATCGGGGTCGCAGGAAATCATCGAGGCTTTGAAAAAGCACATTACCCTGGAGCAGGTGTTTCGAGCCGCAGACCTCGTCCTGGGCGCGGGCATGCAGCCCATGTTCACCTTTCAGATCGGTTCTCCCTTCGAGACCGCCGCCTCACTGGAAAAGACCCATCAGCTCGCGGCTGACTTGCGCTCCAAAGGGGCCATCACCTTCTTCTCAGTCATGACCCCTTATCCGGGAACGCCCTTCGCTGAACGTGCGGAGGAACTCGGGGTCGTGATCCGAGCGAAGGACTGGCGGGAGTTCCGGACATCCAACCCTATATGCGACATGCGCTATCTGAATTGCAACAGTTTGCGTCAGGCTTTATACAGGGAATTTCCCCTGCTGCAAGACCGCTAGATGCGGTCAATACCGCGAGGCACACCCACCGTGACCGGGCCAAGACAGGGCGAAGCCCCGGGATCTCCAGACCACCTTTACCTCGAGATCACGGATCGCTGTAATCTCGGGTGCAAGCACTGCTATCTGGGGGCGCACCCCGGCGGCAGGCACATGATGCAGGGCCGGGCTGTGCGCGCAGCGCTGTCGGACTTTGCCGCCATGGGCGGTCGCACCGTTTCGTTCAGCGGTGGTGAACCGCTGTTGCATCCCGAGTGGAAATCGTTGCTGGCACACGCGGCTCGGCTCGGCCTCGGGTGCACGTTGATCACGAACGGCACCATGCTCGACAAGGAGGCGATTGACGCCTCGGTGCGTCTGGGCGCGAGGATTGCGCTAAGTATCGACGGGAGTCAGGCCGCGACCCACGACGCGATTCGGGGCCGCGGGAACTTCGCGCGGGTCCAGACGGCTCTGAAGAATCTCGGGGCGATTGGAGCACAAGGGCAGGTGATTGTCTGCTTCACACCCATGAGACGGAATCTGAACGATTTAATTCCTTTGGCCAAAGCGCTCCACCGGGACGGATTTCATCAGCTCTACGTGTCCCTCCTGGAAGATCGTGGCCGGAAACGAGCCCACGATCGGGAGCTGTCGCTGGACACTGGGGAGCGGGTTCGTTTGTTGACCCAGTTGGTCCTCTTGCTCACCGACCCGAGCCTGGCAATGCACGTGGATACAGGCCATCTGACGTATTTTTTTGAGCGCCTCCTGGGAAAACCGGATGGGCTCGGCGACCCGATTGAGGGAACCTTGCGTGTGGCCCCTACGGGCCAAGTCTACCTGAGCGCGTATGTGGATGATGAGGCATTCCGTTTGGGAAGTCTGCAGGAAGCAAACCTGCGGGAGTGCTTCCTGTCGGAGCGCGTCCGTGTCCTTTATGCGCAAGCCAGAGAACGGCAGGACGGTCTGCCGGCATGTCGCGATTGCCCGCACTGGATCGTGTGTGGTGGTGGCAGCCCCGCTCGCGCGTATGCGAACAACGGCTGTTTGTCCACCCCGGACGAATTCTGCGAGGCTAAACGTATCTTTCTGGAGCGATGGTACCGTGCAGTGTGAAAGCTGCAGGTACCGCGCCCGGTAAGTTGCTTTAAAAAGTTCAGGGATGCCCATGCGTGCTGTGCACCCCGTGTCTGAGGCAGCCTCCCGGAGGGAGCATTTATTTCCAATACAAGTCGGAGGCGGCCGGTATCTCCAAACCATAACCGAGGAGAGGAGTTTGTCATGACCGACGAACAACGGATATTCGTACCACCGAGTGCCACGGGTTTGACCGCAATGAATCCGGCAGGCGGTGTCCGCATGGGCTACGCCATGGGCGGGGCTCAGAGGATGGCACCCATGATGGGTGGCGTCCGCATGGGCTACCCCATGGGCGGAACTCAAATGATGTCCCCTATGATGGGTGGTGTGCGCATGGGCTACCCGGCCGTCATGGGATACGTAATGGACGTGTCGGGCGGTGCGGGCATGATGCCGCGCATGGGAGGAGTCCGCATGGGCTACCCGATGGGCGGTACTCAGATGATGTCCCCCATGATGGGAGGAGTCCGCATGGGCTATCCCATGGGCGGTGCTCAGATGATGTCCCCCATGATGGGTGGTGTGCGTATGGGCTACCCATCCGTCATGGGATATGGCGCCGGTGCCGACGTGACAGGCGGCGCGCGCATGGGAGGAGTCCGCATGGGCTATCCCATGGGCGGTACTCAGATGATGTCCCCCACAATGGGGGGAGTCCGCATGGGCTATCCCATGGGCGGTTCTCAAATGATGGCGCCCTCGATGGGTGGCGTGCGCATGGGATACCCTGCCGTCATGGGATATGGCGCCGGCGCGGACGTGACGGGCGGCGCGCGCATGGGAGGAGTCCGCATGGGCTACCCCACCATGGGCGGTACTCAGATGATGTCCCCCACCATGGGAGGAGTCCGCATGGGCTACCCCATGGGCGGTTCTCAAATGATGGCGCCCTCGATGGGTGGCGTGCGCATGGGATACCCTGCCGTCATGGGATATGGCGCCGACGTGAACGTGGCGGGCGGCGCGGGCATGGGAGGAGGCGGTTCTCAGATGATGTCACCCATGATGGGAGGAGTCCGCATGGGCTACCCCATGGGCGGTTCTCAGATGATGTCACCCATGATGGGAGGAGTCCGCATGGGCTACCCCATGGGCACGCAGCAAATGGGTAGTTTCCGAATGGGAATGTAGCAACCACTCACCCTCTCCTTCGGGAGAGGGTGAGATTCTCACATGGCACATCGCAGTGTCGCACCATCGCGTTTCGTCGGCATGAAACCTCGAGGTAACTCCTCAGGCGTATCGAGTGTTGGGTTAGAGAACCAAGGTGCCTCACCCGGGAACAAGCGAGGCGCAATTCCATGACGACCCTGTGCCTCCATTCAAAGCCTGAAATGGAGGCCTTTCTCCGCCACAATACCTACTTGCATCTTTATGAGATCGGTGACCTGGACGACTTCTTCTGGCCGCGGACCCTATGGTATGGCCTGAAGGACAGAGGCCAGATTACCCAACTCGTCTTACTTTACACTGGAGCATCTCCTCCCGCCTTGCTTGGTTTCACCGAGGGGCCCATAGAGGAAATGGCAGAGTTGCTGCGATCTATCATCCCTCTTCTCCCCAAACGTTTTCTTGCTCATCTCAGTCTGAATCTGGCGGCGGTATTTGCAGACGACTACCAAATCCAATCGCACGGCACGTTCCATAAGATGGCGCTGACCCGCCCCTCATGCCTGGAAGGAGTGGACACGTCTGCAGTCGACTCTATGACGCTGTCCGACATCGATGATCTACAAAGGCTCTACCGCGCAAGCTATCCGGGGAATTGGTTCGATCCGCGGATGGTCGGGACTGGCTACTTCTATGGCATACACCGCGATACCGAGCTTGTGAGCGTCGCCGGGGTGCATGTATACTCCGCACATTACAGAATCGCCGCGTTAGGCAGCGTAACAACACACCCGAACTATTGCAAACAGGGCTTGGCAACTGCAGTTTGTGCCAAACTCACCAAGTCGTTGATGGGGAGTGTGGAACATATCGGGCTGAACGTGGAAGCCGGCAACGCGAGCGCCATACGTTTGTATGAGAAACTCGGATTTGAAGGTGTCGCTGCGTATGGAGAGTATGCCTTCGAGTGGAAGTGAATGACCCGACGGCGGCAATTACGAAATCGATTCAGACCACGGCTGTGACCGTGGTCGGAGGGGAATCTTGGAAACACGGCCTGGCGGCGAGCCCGGAGCAGCGGCGAGCAGCTGGCGCAAGGACGGATTGAGCTGTTGCTCGCGACCCGAGCCACCACAAGTGCGGCGGTACGCATTTTCCTCGGGAATGGCGGTGCGCCGGATTTACGAACGGCTAACCGCGCCATGATCCTCGACTGGGCGAAGACAAACGGAGTCGAGCATGAGGAATTGAGCGCCAATTAAAACGGCAAAGAGCATTGGTCGTGCCTGATCGTGGAATCGATTATCGGATGTTTTCTAGCATCCTCAGATCGGTGCCTCCAGTATCAAGCTGCGAATACAGAAGGGTGCCTCAGGCGAGGCAGAAAGCCCGTACTGGGAATACCTCGGGAGGGGAGCGACAGTCTTCACCTTTCCGGTCGAGACACGGGCGTGCAGGCGGAGTTGTCACGAGAACTTAAGGCCGCGATCATCTCCTGCGGAGATGGAAGATCGGCATGCGCTCGCCGAACTGAAAGAGTCGCCGGGAGGTTCGGCTACCATGATAGTGGTGCAGGGAAATCTCACTCCTGACGCCTCGAGGCAATAGCGTAGAGGGTTGCCTTCAGCTCAAAGGGGGTCAGATAGGGGTGCTTGGAGAGAACCAGCGACACAATGCCTGAGATGTGCGGTGCGGCGAAGCTGGTGCCGGTAACCGTCTTATAACCGCCGCCCGCCCAGGGCGCACGAATATTGGTGCCGGGAGCGGCTAACTCGATTCGATTCCCGTAACGATAGGCGAAGGTGAACGAGTCGCCCCCCTGCAAGTTTCCGACCGAGATCAGAGACGAGAAGATGGATGGGAAACTCGGAGGGGGGACGTTGTTGGCCGCCGCCACGAGAATTGAGCGGCCGAAATAGGCAAGATCCGTCAGCTCATGCAACTGGGAGAAGTACTCCTCCCTCGTTGTGCCCAAGCTGAGGTTGACCACGTCCATTCTGTTCTCAATGGCCCAACGAAGGCCCAGGAGAAAAGCCTCACCGGTTCCGCCGCAGGACGGGCCGAGGACTTTGACGCTGAACAGTTCCACGTCAGGCGCGATGCCCTTGATGATGCCGGCACACGCCGTGCCGTGCCCAAAAGCATCGGTAAAACTGCAGGGAAGCAGTTGGGGCCCCGACGGAGTCATCCACACATCTACGCCCCCCTTCACGCTGCCCGTGATGTCCGGATGGGAGGCGTCGATGCCGCTGTCGACAACCGCCACTCTGATACCTCTTCCCGTGGAGTCTCCCCAGGCATTCTCAGGAGCCGCGAGTCGGGAAATGGGCCCATCGAGCCTCGAGTACACACTGCCCGAGTTCGCCGGCTGATGTCCCTGAAACCTCTGATTGCCTGTTGTGCCTCTGAGGGGCATGGGTTGGGCTTTCTACCTTCTCAATGAGCCGCCGAGACTCAGGGGGCGGAACTCCAATCGCGCGTGAACCGCATTCAGGATGTCGAGGCACAGCTGCGCATCTTGCGGCCTTCGTGTGACAATGCTGACGATCCTGGTCGCAATCTCTAACGCCATCCTGTACTCGTGTGAGGCGCTAGCCCTTTCGAGACCTGAAGCCATCGCCGCCACCACCTCCCGTGAGCCGGGGACGATATCCGTTGCCCCCAACCTCTCCTTGGCCGCTGCCAGCAACGACTGCCCTAGCAAGAACATATGGCGCTTCTCCACAGCCGCTCCCACGATCGTGGCGAACTGTGTGAGAAGCTCCATATCCTGCTCGGAAAAACCCCCTCCACCGACTTTGTTCACAGTCTCCAGGACGCCTAACACGCTGGATCCGGAAACTATCGGCACAGCAAGGATGGAGTGGGTTGCAAACTGAATGGCCTCGGAAATGGACCGGTTCCACTGTGCGTTTTCCGCCAGATCTTGCACGTTCAGTGGCTGGCCGCTGGCCACCACAAAGCCAGCGATGCCCTGGCCAATCGCCACTTTGAAGTGTTTTAATTCATCCGCCTTCTCTCCATGAACGGCAGAGAAGACAAGTTGGGTCCCGGTTTCGTCGAGGAGGAGGATCGATCCGCCCTCCGCCTCGACGGAGACCGTGGCCACGCTGATAATGGTATCCAGAAGTTCCTCTGATTCCGGGGATGGCTTGAGCATTCCCATGACATCCAGGACTTTGAAACAATCCAGGCCTGTTCCCGCCTTGTCCGCCAGGGAGTCAGATGCCTTTCTCAGATTCTCCAGTTCATTCAGGGTGGAGCGTAAGACCTCTTCGAGGGCTTGGATGCGATCATGCAGCTCTTGCGAGTCACCGTAGGCCATTTGCGTATTCCTCCATGCCGGTTCCGTCTGACTGCCGACGGGTCGAAGCACAGCCTGTTCGAATCGATAATCGACCGCCGGCGACACAGTGACTATGAACGATCGCAGATCATCCACAACGGACAGGCAGTGACCGCAGGCTGACAGATGATCCACCACGGTTCGCAGGGTTTCACCAGACAGCGTTCCGTCAACGTAGTCCGATATGATCCCAATCCCCGGATGGTTCGCCGGCGCGTCGGGAGAGCCCGCTTCTGTTGCTGCGTCAAAAACTTCCGATCGAATCGCAAGCCACAGCGCATCCGCGCCGATGGCTCTTTCCACCTGGGCCCGGCAGACTTCGCACACGGCGATATGGTCTGAAAGCGGCAGCAATTCCGCCACAGAGGGGCTTTGCCGGCAGTACTTCTCAATTTGAGTTTCTGCAAGATGCTCGGACAAGCGGCTCTTGACTCACGAATCGCAACCCAGGATGTTCGGCAGGAACCTGATGATAGCAAGCGGCTATCACCAAGTCCTTACGTTTCCTTAAGTTGCTGAACCTCCGTAGTTATTACCACGTCACCTCACAGAAAGCCCTTCAATCGCCGCGTCAGCCGTTCGCGCGCCGATTTGCGGGCATTGATCACGTGTTGCCGCCTCACATTCAGCAGCTCAGCGATGCGCGAATCCGGAAGCGGCAATTCATTCCACAGCTCGGCGAGCCGTTCGGCACTGATGTCCAGCGTTTCCGCCAGTTGTCGGATACTAGCCACCCCGGTAGCCGGAAAAAGAGCAATGCAACCGCCCCCGTCCGCATCTTTGAGGTTAAGTAGCAAAGCCGTACGCTGGTTGAGCGGAAGCCGCCTTACTTCCTCCCACAACCGCTGCAGAAAGACTCGCTTCTCGAGCTGCCACGAGGGATCCGGCTGCGGATAAGCCGCAAAAGTCATGGCATCTTCGCCTTGGTCGATAGGTTCCGTCCGCCGCTCGCGTACCGGCAATAATGCCGCAACCAAGCTGACCAGTTTGTCGAATTCAAGCGGGCAGCCGAGGCGATTGAAAATTGCAGCCACAGCGGGGCCGATTCTTGTCTGGGTTCCGCCGCTCGCGCAGATTTCGGTAAGCAGCTTCTCGTCCCCAGACACCTGCCTGAAGCACTCTTCGCTTGCGGCTTGATTCTGCCCTTGCCAGGCTGCGAATCCGGCAATCAGCTTTCTGCGTGCGCTCTGCCACAGCGCGAACCCTTTCTGGCGCGTCAACAGGTAGTGGAGCCGGTTGGCCAGTGCGTGCCGTTCAGGAAACCGGCGCCGCATCCAGCGGGAGCATGCGCGATATGTGATGACCGCGGCCAGTCCCCGAAAATCGCCGATCGGGTGGGCATCGGGTCGGTAACCGAATTTCTGCAACTCGGCCAGCAATTGCAGTACGGCTTCCTGGCACAAATCATCGGCATCTGCCTGTCCCGACGCATCATGATAGGAAAGGTGGAGTTTGTATCGGATGATACCTTTTATTACCGGCTCGGCATGCGCGGCAATCAACCGCGAGAGAACACTACGGGCTTCATCATGGCTGATCGGCGGCAGAAGTGATTCCAGTAAAGGATCGATGCGCGCCGACAGGCCCGGCAAAGAACTTGCGTTTTTGATGCTGCTCAACCCTTCAGGATGTCTGTTGGATAATCAGGGGGTCAATGTGTTCGAAGTTTTACTCAGAAGGGCATCGAAGTCAAATCCTATTCGCATTTCTTGACAGCGATTCTGACGCACCAGCAACGTGCAGGTCTCCAAGCTCGCGTGCGGCTGGGTAAATAGTGACCTCCGGAGGGAGGGCTCGTGATATTGAATTCGCGGGTTGGGCGAAGCGGATCTGCGCGGACTTGGACGGCACCGCGTGAATCCGCGCCCAATATTTGAAGCCTGTTGCTCTCTGCGCTTCGGAAACCGGCTTCGACCCTTGCCGACGCGGATGTGAGCGATCTATGCTCCCCACGGGCGCCGCAGCATCTCCTCAAAACGCGTTCCGGCGATGGAGATGTTGCTCAGCAGGTGCGGCGCCAGCTCATCGGGGTCCTCCGTTAGAGATTGCTCCCGCTGCACCGGCTCAACGCCGAGGCTTCCGAGGGTGGTCCGCAGGCGGTCCGCCAGAAACACCGCAAGCGACTGATAGAAGCGTGCGGCAAAACCCACATCATCCTGCAGTTTCTCCAGCAGCACGCCCCTAGGAATCGCCCCGACCCACGATTGCAGTTCGGCGCGCACGCTGGCGGTCGGCGGGCGGGAATCGACGAAGGAGACTTCTCCGATGACGTCGCCGGCTTTCAAAACAGCCAGTCTCGGTGCGGTCGTTGTATAGACAACGAACGCGCCGTCCAAAACGAAGTAAAGCCAATCTGTCGGTTTTCCCTGCTGGATCAGCACCGTTCCTGCCGGCACTGCAATCCTGCTGCCGTTGCGGATCATCCAATCAATGTCGGGATCGTTCAGGATGCCGAGAAAATAGAGTGCCTTTCTCATCGCCCCCCCACGTCGTGGCCAAAATCCTTCCGAGTACCTGAATTCCTACGCGATTTGGCGATGGGCCAGATCGAAGAAGGCTCCCGGCTTGTTGAGCAGCTCGCGATAGGTCCCTTCCTGAACGACCGCACCCCTCTCGATCACATAGATGTAGTCGGCGCTGGCGACCGTGCTCAGCCGGTGCGCAATGACGATCCGCGTGGCCTGCAGTCTGGCGAGACTGCGGATGACAATCGCCTGAGTCTCGATATCCAGCGCGCTCGTCGCCTCGTCAAACAGGATAATGCGCGGTTTCCTGACGATCGCGCGCGCGATCATGAGCCGCTGCCGCTGTCCTCCCGAAAGCCCGCCGCCACCTTCGGCGATCACCGTATGCATCCCCATCGGCATGGCCTTGAGGTCCCTCTCGAGCCCCGCCGCCACTGCCGCCTGCCACGCATCCTCTGTGGTGAGCGCGGACGATCCCACGATGTTCTGGTAGATGGATCCGGTCAGTAAACGGCCCGTCTGCAGCACTACCCCGATCTGCCGCCGCACGGCCTGTACGTCGAGATGCGCGAGGTCCTGGTTGTCAAAATAGATGGAACCGGATTCAGGAGTCTCAAAACCCAGCAACATCCGCAGCAAGGTCGATTTGCCGCTCCCCGAGGGCCCGACGATGGCGATAAACTGCTCCGGCGCGACATTGATTGAAACGTCCCGGAGCACCGGCGCGGCATCGGCCCGGTATCGGAAATTCACATGTTTCACCTCGACCCTTCCCGACAGCTCGCCCGGATAGCTCTTGGTCCGATCCACTTCGGGCAGTGCTTCAAGAATGGGGCGACATCGTTCGTAAAGCGGGATCACGGCCAAAGCCGAAATAAGCGCAGAACACAGACTGAGCGCCGAACCTTGGAACTGCATGAAGGCGGCATTGAAGGCGAGAAAACCGCCGGTCGAGAATCCGCTGCCCGCGGGGGAATCCAGGAGGCGGCCTGCGGCATAAAAAATAACGACGGAGCTCAAGACGGGGAATGCCGAAATGAATACGACAAGCATGGCACTCGTCTTGCGAGCTCGAAGCGCAGCCGTTTTCTCCTGCGCAAATTCCTTGGCCCAGGCCGCAAATGCCCGAGCCTCGGCACCCGACACGCGTAATTTAGCGATTCCCTGGATGATCTGTAGCAACACGCCGGAAAGGTGCCCGCTGATTCTCGTCGCTTCCCGCTGGTGTTGGAGATTCTGAAAGCCGATCACAAACGCACCGAGAAAGATGACAAGAGCCAAACCGGTCGCGAGCAGGGCCAGGCTCGGGCTGTAGTAGAAGAGCACGGCGAACGTAAAGACGGAGAAAACTCCCGAAAAGAGCGTCGACAACAGCGACCCGGTCAGGACCTGTCGAATCGAACTCACGGTCAGACCGCGCATCGCCAGGTCGCCGGCGGCGTAGTTGCGGAAGAATGGCACATGCAGGCTCAGCAGGCGGTCCCAGACCGCGGATTGGGTCGAGGAATCCATCTTGGCTTCCAGCCTCAGCATGGCGAAGTTCTGGACCACCTGGAAAAGCGCGATGGATGCGGACACGACCAGTAGCACCAGAACAATCTCGAGCAGCAGGCTTCGGTCGGCACCCGGAATCACGGAATCGAAAACAATCCCGGTCATCACCGGCGCAACCAGGGCGAGAAGACCCGTCGCCATGGCCGTTATGAGCAGAGTGGTCAATTCGCCCCGGCAACCGTGGAAACTGAACCGGATCAGATCGAGTGCGTTCAGCTTTTTGAGCGGAAACGGGCGATAAAAGCTGTAACCTAAGGGCTGGAGCGAGGCCGCAAACTTCTGGCTGACGCGGGTTCGTGTTCCGCTCGGGGCATCGAACGCGTCGTATTTTCCCGGCGTCACGGGCAGGAGTGCTATCGGGGTGTGATCTCGCTCGCTTACCGCCAGCAACGGACCGTTGTCCCGTTTCCACCATTTTCCCTTCAGGGCGACGATGCGCATCCGGACACCGGAGGCGCGGGCAATCGCCCCCACCGGATCCATCTGCACACCCCGCCGCCGGTCCGGGGCCGGCTTGAAGTCGATTCCGAGCGGTTTGCCCAATGCAGCGCAGGCGAGGAACCAGGGATCCGTCTCCTCGGCAGCATGGGGCGCTTCTTCCGGGCCCTCGAGGGGGGAGGCCAGCACCCGTATCGCCAGATCCAGGCGTGTCTGTTCGGTCTGCTTCCGCCGCTGCAGACGCGCACGCTCTCTGTCCTCGGACGCCTTCAGGCTCTCGATCAGGCAGTGCAGTGCCGTCGCATGGAACCGTTGCAGTCCCGTCCAGAGCGGATCGAGTGCAAGGAACTCGACGGTGCCGATTATCATCAGCTTGGAGCCTTTGGATACGTCCAACCACGCGTTGACGGAAACCGGGAAGAAACCTTCGCTTTCAGCGAGGCTCCAATCGCCCAGGAAACTCGAGGTGCCCTCCAGTCGCCTGACCCAGACGACGCCCTGGCTCGGCAGCACAGACTGAGGGTGATTGAACACCGGGGTAGTGTCCGGTTGCAGAAACTCGAAACTCTTTGCCTTTCTGTTCTGCGCGATGGCACGGGAGAGGGCGCTAATCCAATCCTCGAGCAGTTGTGCGGCACGCGGGATGTCGGACAGATCCTGCGTGCGCGATAGCTCGAGCACCTGGCCCCCCGGGCTGGGCATGGCAAGCAGTTTCTGCGACACCGAATCCGGATGCTGCATGCCAAACAGTGCCTGGCCTTTACCAAGGCGAAGCACGTGCGTGCGCGCTCCGACCGCCTCGCCATCGCGGCTCTCTACCAGGAACAAGTCGAGCGTACCCGTCTGGACGAAGAGAACTCGGTCGACATCATCGATAAAGAAAGGAGTTCTCGGACCCGCGTCGGCGAGAAATCCCGCGGATGACTGATCCTGATGAGGCCCACTGGTCTGCATATCCATAGTGTTTTTGAGAAATCCGTGTGTGGAAACGAACGCGAAACTTCAGTTAGCTCCCATGAGTCTGGCGTAAGTGCCGCGTTTCCTGATCAAATCCCGATGGGTGCCGCGCTCGACGATTTTTCCGGCGTCGAGGACGAGGATTTCATCACAGTCACGGATCGTACTGAGCCGGTGGGCGACAATCAGGCAAGTGCAACCGCGCCGCCGGATCGCGTCGTCGACGCGCTTTTCGGTAATCGGATCCAGCGCGCTCGTCGCCTCATCGAGCACCAGAAGCCGCGGATTGCCCGCGAGAGCCCGGGCGATCTCGAGCCGCTGCCGTTGTCCTCCGCTGAAATTCCTGCCCTGCTCTTCTATCCGGTAATCGTAACCGCCCGGCCGGTCGGCAATATCGTCATGGATGCAGGCGTCCTGGGCGGCCTGAATGACCGTCGGTTCCTCCAGTGTGTCGTCCCAGAGCGTCAGATTGCTTCGGATCGCCCCCTCGAACAACGCCGGGTCCTGATCTACCACTCCGATCGAGTTATTCATCACCTCGCGGGGAAGTTCGTCGCGCTTCTTGCCATCAAAAAGAATCTCGCCACTCCACGGCTCATAAAGCCCGGAGACAAGCTTGGCCACCGTTGATTTTCCGCTCCCGGACGCTCCGACGACGGCTACCCTTTGCCCGGGCTTGAGCTTCAGGTTGAAATCCGAAATCAAGGGTGGCTCGAGCCGGCTGTAGCCGAACGCGACCTGCCGCATGTCCAGAGAGCCCTCGAGCTTCTGTGCCGGATCTCCGCTGACTTGAGTGTTGAGCAGCCTCTGTTCCGGATAGCGGAGCACGTCGTCGAGGCGGTTCATATCCCCGTGTGCTTCCTGGAGTTTCCCTCCCAATTGAACCAACCCGTTGACGGGTTCGGTGAAGCTGGCTGCCAGCGTCTGAAAAGCGATCAACATCCCGATCGTCAGCACACCATCAATCACCCGGATCCCCCCCAACCCGATTATGGTCACAGCGTAGAACGACATCAACAGCGGAGAACCCGCGGAGAGAAACTGTGCCGACACGGCGAGCTCCTGCTCGGCTCCGACGAGCTTAGCCTGGTGACCTGCCCAGTTGGCGAAAAACTCCGATTCGGTTCCCGTGGCCTTCAGGCTCTCAATCCCTGTCAACCCATCCATCGAGGCCGCCATCAGTTTGCCTCGCCCCTGCAGCAGCTTCCGGTTGGAGTCCCGCCGTTTTTTCGCGATGAACTGCAGGAACAGGAGGTTGGCCACGGCGATGGCGATGGCCACCAGCGTAAGCACAGTGTCGTACTGGAACATAAGTGCAGCAAAGAAACCGATCATCACGAGATTGACCAGGTTGGTCGCCAGACCGCCGGACAGCAAGGCCGCCACGGTATCGTTCAGCTCGACTCGTGATGCGATCTCGCCGCTGTAGCGCTGGGCAAAGAATTCGATCGGCAACCGCAATACGTGCCACAGGAATCGACTCGAGGGCCCGAGCGCGAGCTTCATTTCCAGGCGTAGCAGCCCCTGCTGTTGCAGGTAGGTGAGTCCCGCCCGGAGCACTGCGGCAACACTCATGGCCAGCAGCAACGGCTGCAGCCACGCGCGCGCCCCACCCACCATGATGTTGTCGACAAAGATCTTGAAAAAGACCGGGATCACGATTCCCGGCACGACCAATGCCAGTGTGGCCAAAACGACGTAGGCTAGGGCGAGCCGGCTGCCTGGAAGGCGCGCGGCGAGGGCCTTGAGAATGCTGGGGCGCGCCCCTCCCTTCCTGAACGCGGGGGTTAGCTGGAAGGCCATGACAAAGCCGGTAAACGACTCGTCGAATTCCGCATCGGAAACCGCACGCGGCCCTTCGGCGGGATCGTTAAGGTACACTTTGCCGCGCTTGAAACCCTCCACCACCAGAAAGTGGTTGAAGTTCCAGAAAACGATCATGGGCAAAGGCATGTCGCGGAGTTGCGCCGGCTCCTTCGTGTATCCGTTGCCCGCTAGTCCATAGGACTGGGCAGCCTGAAGCATGTTGAGGGCTTTGCTCCCGTCCCTGGAAACGCCGCAGGCCACGCGCAGTTCTTCGAGAGGCACGTGCCGGCCGTAGTAGCCGAGGACCATTCCCAGAGATGCCGCACCACACTCCGTTGCTTCCATCTGAATAGTGGTAGGGGTCCTGACACGCCGGCGCCGGAAAATCTTGTACATATTCAATGCTCTCTAAGGGAAGCGGACACGGGACAGCCACGGAATTCGCTCTTGCGAATGAGCCAAAGCTGGAAGTGTCCGAGCGAATACGATGGCTGTCCCCAAATCGCACCCACGGACAAACACTGACGTACACGGATCAACCGCGCCGATTACCTTAGGCCGAGCTTCTCTTTCATGTACGGAAACACCAGAGTGACCGGACGTTGTTTCCTGGTCACGATCTCCCCCTGACACAGAGCGCCGCCGCTCAGCTTGATCGGTGCGCCTTGCGCGGAGGACCAACGATACCCGGTGGGCGTCGATGGATCCGCCTGCATCTCGACATGAACTTCCGTGACCGGGCCCCCGGAAATAAGCGTCCTGACCAGTGGCGCATTTTCGAAGATTCTCATCAGCGCCTCTTCAGTCGCCGGATAGTCGGCGATGAAGGTGACCTTGCCGCGAATGTAGCCGAACTCCTCGCGTCTCACTTCGGTGGGCGAGATCTCGGCATCCATCTCAGGCTGGACTTCTTTGGCCCTCGCGGCGGGTGTGAACAGCACCGCTTCGAGCTTGACGACGTCGGGTTGCAGGCTGATTACGGGTGTGCCTACCTGAACCAGGCTGCCGGGTGAAACTTGCACCTCAACCACCTGTCCGGCGTAGGGCGTAACCACCTTCGATTGCATCTCGAGTTCCTTCTGCAGGACCTGCAATTCGCGATTGAACTCCGCGATTCGGTTGTCTGACTGCAGGTTGGCCTCCAGGCTTTCGTTGCGCGTCTGAAACTCCATAGAATCCAGCTGGGTGATCTGAGCGTGCCGGGACCCAATGTTGCTCTGAATACCCACAAGTTTCTCACGCGTCAGATAGGTTTGCTGCTTTGTGATAAGCCCTTTGGACAGAAGTTCTTCGTCGACCGGGATCTGCTCCTGGACCAGCTTCGCCTGGTGCTGCAGATCGGAAATCTCTTGCTCCAGATTCGAGCGTTGGCGCGCCAGGAAGGCAAGCTGCAAACGGCTGCGGTCCGCCCGGACGTTGAGTAACTCGTTTCGCTGTCTGGTTGCCTCCGTCAATTGGCTTTCCACAACACGAATCTGCTCGAGCAGGGAGGGCTGGGCGATGGTCCCAATCACCTGGCCCGCCGTGATGTGATCTCCGACATGTACACTCAGATCGGTAACTCGTCCAGTGCCGAGCGGGACCACACTCTGTACGCCTCCGGAGCGTATGAGCACGCCGTTGCCGGCAACCTTCGTTGTGACCTGTCCCATGTAACCCCATCCCACACTCACGCCGATCAAGGCGACCAGTGCGGCGAGCGCCAGCCAGTTTTTGGGGTTGGTCACGTGAAGCAGGCGATCGAGTTGTTCCGGTGAGGACAGCCGTTCCAGGGCGACCTTTCTGAAAACAGTCGGTGAACTCATAGTTCCCTTACAAAGGACAAAGACTGCCACGGATTACACGGCCCGGCCAAGGGCCGCAACCAGTAAATTGGACGCGGATTCCCGTGGAAGAACGCGGATTGTACTCGGGCGCGTCCATCCGCTTAAATCCGTGAAATCGTTTAAGATCCGCGTTCCGCTTTTGTTTTTTCATCCGTAGCTGCTTTGATCTTACAGACATGGCTTCAGTACCTCAGTTCGACGAGGAATCCTGAAACGGGACGGTGAAGAACAAATCTCGATCGACTGATTGTACGTCCCGATCCGGAGCCACCAAGGTCCCTGTCGCGAATCGGAACTCGGTCAGTGCCACCGCATACGCTTGTTGGGCGGTCACAAGGTCCAGCAGCGCAGACGTCAGACGGCTTTCAATCGTAAGGAGGTCGGTGAGCGAACCCGCACCCAGGCGCAATTTGTCCTTTTCGCCCTGCAGCGCGGCCTCGAAGCCACTGACAGACTCGCGAGCTTGCTTGAGTCGGCTCATACTGTTCGATACGGCTGCGGCCGTGCTCGGGACTGCACTCGCGATGGCTCGCTCTTTGTCGGAACGCAGCAATACGGTCTCCTGGTACGAAGCCTCCGCCTCGGCCACTTTGCCTAAGGCAAAGTTGTTCACTCGAGGGAACGAATAGCGCAGACCAAAGACAAAATCAGGACCGCGGCTGCGCGTAAAAGGCGAGATCAGGAATTCATCCGGGCGACGGCCCTCCTGCAACGCCGAGTAGCCGCCGCTCATCGTCAAATCCAGCTGCGGCAAAAGATTATTCCGGGCGGGTTTGCGCAGTGTGTCTGCTTCTTCCCTGCGCGACTCGGCGGCGAACAGGTCGGCCCTGCGCTGGAGCGCCTGCTCCACGTAGAATCTGAGACTTTCCGGCGAAGTAGAGGGAGGCTTCTGCTTCGCGTCATCAGGAAAGGCATCCGAGGGGGCCGGTAAATCCATACGTTGCACGTCCGTCAAGCCCATCGCCAATGCCAGACGGTAGCGTGAGTCGACGACCTGCTGTTCTGCCAGGATTCGATCGGACGCCCGGGCCGCGAGATTCGCCTGCACCTGATAGATTTCGCTGCGTGGAATCTTGTCTGCCCGTATCAGGACACCCACATTCTCGACGAATTCCCTTCCGCGCGCCTCGGACCCGGTGATGATCTCCAATCGCTTCAGCGAAGCGACGTAGTCCCAATAGTTCGTCGCGGTGGCTACAATGAGTTCGGCAGCGGTCTGGTTGAGATCGTACTGGCTGGCCTGAACCGCGAATCCGGCTGAACTCTCCAGCGCTGTCACGATTTCTCTTCCTCGGCCGCGCCGGAGCGGCAGAGTCACATCGAGGCTCAAGCGCGCTCGGTTGGTCCCGTCCCGGATCTGCAGATTATCCGTCGTTCGGATGATTTCGAATCGCGGCCCGATCACTACACCCGAACGAAGCAGACGCGCGGTGCCGGTACTGAGTGTCGTCAGATTCAGTGCCTGGTTGTCGATGTTGAAGCCCGATTGCTGGGCGAATAGACGTTCCGCTTCCGTCATCGGGCTGTTGCTGCGCTTCTGATCCGCCGACCATTGCAGCTGAGTATCAAAGTCGCCGCTGCGCTGCTGTCGAATAGCCCGGCCGAGCTCAACCTGCTGCTGTTGCACTCGCAACTGCGGGTGCAATCGCAAGGTGGACTGGACGGCCTCGAGCAAACCCAAGCCCGCGCGATCGTTCTGAGGTGGAGCAATCAGGAGGGGAAACAGCAACCAGACATGCCCGAACTGACCCATACCATCCCCGAAGCGTAATCAACCCTAGAAAGGACGTTGCCGAAACCGGGCGAATATTGGCACAATTCTCGAGGACGTAGCGGAAGGTCGAAAACCTGACTGGCTTGGAATTGGCCGGCCGGATATCCACCGGATCCGGACCGGACGGCATGGCCTGGGTCGCGGGCCGCTGAGGACTAGCGCCGCGCCGCAGTCGAAGTAGCGCACGAAACCACAAGGATGACGGCGGTCCTCCGGCCGGTTCGTACCTTTAATTATGCGTCGCTAACCCCAGTGTTGCTGGCGCCCTTCCGGTGGCGCCCTGCCCTGCATCCCGCCGGATTCCCCGCTCGAGTTCGGCTGCGTGACCCAGGCCTTCCTGCGCCTCACTACCCGGGCGCGGCGCCCTGGGTCTGCACCTGGAGCAGGTACAGCGACTGGCTCGCGGTGACGAAGAGGTGGTCCCGTTTCGGGCCGCCGAACGCGAGATTGGCGGCCGCCTCCGGCAGCCGTATGCGTCCCGCGAGTTTTCCCAGTGGGTTGAATACGAGCACGCCGGCATAGCCGAGCGGCGCATTGGAGCTGCACCAGACGTGGCCGGTGACGTCCGCGCGCAGGCCGTCCGGCCCACAATGGATCCCATCGACGGTCATGTCGGTGAACAGCCGTTGGTTCGCCAGCTTGCTCCCCTGCACGTCGAAGGCATAGACGACTCCTTTGCCGCCGGGTCCCGTGTCCCCTGGCCCCTTGCCTGTGCTGGCGATGTAGAGCGTCTTGTAGTCCGGCGAAAAGCAGAGGCCGTTTGGGTCGGGCAACTGATCTTCCCGGACAACGATCTCGAGTCTGCCGGCCGGGTTCCACCGGTAGACATTCGTCGGCAATTCGCGCTGCTGGCCGCCGACCTCCACGTTTTCCGTGCCGATGCGCGGGTTGAAGATGCCTCCGGGGTTCGTTTTACCGCCCGCGACATCCGGGTGGCCCTCGGACAGCCGGGCGCCGTAGGGTGGATCCGTGAACCAGACGCTACCGTCCGGGTGCGGCACGAGGTCGTTGGGCGAGTTGAGATGTTTGCCGTCCAACGAGTCCGCAACCACCGTCATGGAGCCGTCGTGTTCCCACCGCACCACGCGACGATGGAAGTGCTGCGCTGTAAGCTGGCGCCCCTGGAAATCGAAGGTATTGCCGTTGCTATTGAAGGAGGGGCGGCGGAAGACAGTCACCTTCCGGTCGTCCCAGAGGAAGCGATACTGGGTGTTGTCCTGGACATCGCTGAACACCAGGTACCGGCCCTGACTGGACCAGGCGGGACCTTCCGCCCATTTCGAGCCGGTCCAGACACGCCGGATCGCGGTGATCCCGAGCATCAGTTCCCTGAACGACGGCTCGATCACGATGATATCGGGATCGGGATAGATGGTCGGAGCCGCGTCGCTCTCCCACTGACGGGGAGGGTTGCTGACGACACTGGGCGGCGTGCCGGTCTGTTGCGCCAAGGCCGGCGCCCGCGCCAGCAGAAGCGCGCTGGCTGCCGCGCCGGAGCCGTGCAGGAAGGTGCGCCGGGACTGGAGCGTTGGTGTTCCCCGTGTCTGCCGCATGAGGTTGCCTCCGTCGTGCTCGAACACGCTATTCCTTTTCCACAATGCCAGTATAGGATAACGCGTTTCTGGAACGCGGATTGCCGAAGATTACCGTCGATCCGCGTGAACCCGTCAAATCCACGGACATCCGCGTTCTGTTTTTGCTCTCGTCTTCCCTGAACGGTCCAGACGCAGATGAACACCGATCACGGCCGCGTTATTCCTGGACCCGATAATATGTCACCGCAATTATGAAATAGCGTACCTAGTGGTCCAGCTCGGCGAGGAGCTTGCGATAGTACGCATAGTTCTCAAAAGGGACATCGTCCCGGACCCTGCCGTCCGCCAGGGGCACATATCCGCCTTCGGCTACCAGCGGAGCCTTGCTCGTGACCTCGTGTCGTATCGCCTCTTTACCGCGACGCAGCACATCAAGGTCGATGCCTCCGATGAGTCGAAGGTCCCGGCCGAATTCGCCCCGCAGTTGCCGGTAGTCCATGGCGCTGGTATTCGCCTCGCAAGCCCAGAGGCAGGTAAAACCCCACTTGAGAATCGACGGGATGAGGATTCTGCTGTTTGCGTAGGTACGGAAAATGATCGTCTCGACGCCTCGCCGCCGGAGGACCCGAAGGACCGGCTCGTGGTTTCTCAGCACGAACTCCTCGTAGTGGCGCGGTGACACCAGGGGACCCGGGTTGCCGCCGATCGGCTCGCTGAACACGGCCGCGTCAATCTCCACGGTGTCCAGGAGGCGGTCGGTCAGAGAGGCGGCAAACTGAGCCTGCAGCGCCATCGCGGCGCTCACGAACGCGGGGTCGTCGTTAATCAGGAACATGAGTTCCGTGAGACGTTTCCAGTCCCGAACCCCCATGGACAAGAAGAATCCACGATGGACCCGGAGCATCAGCACATAATCGCGATCGGATCCCGCCCGCACGTGCTTCGCCCAGTCCTCGGGCAGGCGGTCCGGGTCTTCCGGGTCGAGCAGGCGCGAGAAGTTGTCCAACTCGGAAACCGACGTCGGCCATGAATCCGGCTCGGGGAGTGGGCGCAAGTCGAGTTCCGGTTCTTCGCGCCGGTCCGACTGGAACAGCCTCGAGACGCGCGAACCGCGGGGCAGGCCCTGTCGTCGCCAGGCCCGCAGGGTGTCGTCGCGCAGACCCTCTTCAAAATACGGCACCCGGTCCGGGGTCCCGAGGCGCATGACTTCGCGGAAACGGGTGCGGCTGTTCCAGACGGGTATCGGACTCATGAAGCCATCTTAGGCGCAAAGGCAAGAACCAGCCATCAGACTTTCTGTTCCACGGCAAGGTTCTCCCATCGCTTCCGTCGTCGGTTGCACAAATCGGCCCGGCTCCCTGTTCGGATATTTGCGGCAGGTGATACAATGTATTAACAAATAGATGGAGGCCGTTTATGACCAAAACATTAACCAGGCATGGGAACAGTCTGGCACTGGTAATCGACAAACCGATACTGGAGCAGATGGGTATTGATGAGACCACGCCCCTCACGCTGGCATTTGATGGTCGCTGCGTGATCGTTACGCGTGCATCCAGCACCGCCCGTCGCAAGATGGTCCGTTCCGCCATTGATGAGATCCATCACGAGTTTGGGAATGCGCTGAAAAAGCTCGCTGAATGAGGCCTCAGATGGAAATCGCGTTTCTCACCCTGGAGGACGTTCTGGCGCTGCAAGGAGAGCTGATCCGGCGATATGGAGGGACTCCCGGATTGCGCGATGCCGGTCTGCTGGAAGCAGCACTGGCTATGCCACAGGCCGGATTTGGAGGCCAATATTTTCACGAATTTCCTCATGAGATGGGAGCGGCCTATCTTTTCCACCTTGTTCGCAATCACGCCTTTATTGACGGAAACAAGCGAGTCGCCCTGGCGTGCGCGATTCTATTTTTCAAAATCAACCTCGTACCCTACTCATTAACGGAAGAAGAGGCGGTCGAACTAACTCTTGGTGCAGCAAGTGGCCGAATAGATAAGGGCGCCGTGACGTTGTTTTTCCAGCAGCACTCGAAAATGCAACATAATCCGAACACATCTATAACAAAGAGAAAAGATAGAGGAAGTCCAAAATAGCCTGGCGAATCCTGCCATACCCCTGAAGGGGAATGGCGCAATGAGAGGCCAGAAGGTATTCCGAAATAAAGTCTACGAGGAGAATGGCTTAGTGGTACGCCTGGCAGGACTTGAACCTGCGACCCACGGTTTAGGAAACCGTTGCTCTATCCAACTGAGCTACAGGCGCACATTGCTTGTTTTCAAAGACTTAGCGGACTCGTAGAGTACCACGGAATCACCCGTGGTGTCCATCACTCAGCAGAGCCGCGGCCTTCCGGCGCTCCGTAGCGCCCGGGTGGGAGTACCGCTCGGTCATCTCGATCGATACATGACCCAGCAGGTTTCGAACGCATTTGTCGGGACGCGGATGCGCGCGGATCCCCACGGGTCGATCTGGCGACAGGCCGCGGTCGATCCGCGTGAATCCGTTGGATCCGCGGAATCTGCGTTCTGTTTTGGTTTTTGTTTTTCATCGCCCGTGTTGTTCTGCGTCCTGAAAAATACGTCAGCGTAGTTGCCTGCGTCGCGGCGCCTTGCATCTGCAACGCTGAATACAGGGTGTATCAATATTGGTGGCGCCGTATCGCGGTTGACAGCAAAACAGCCGGGCCTTAGAATGCACCCTAGTACCACGCATGCTGCAATTTCGCATGCGCCGGGTCCTGGAGGATGCTCCTTCAGGAGGAATCCGCGGTTGGTCGGGCCGCCATCCGAAGAATCATAGGGCGCCATAAGGGGCCGGTTGCAGCATGTTTGAAAACCGGCGCCGGGCAGTTGCTCGAAAATGGTTTCTTCGGTCGGCTCGCAAGGCGGGTTTGCGGCGCGGTGCGATGTAACGAGATTTTCGCTTCGCTTCTATTCTCTCAGCCCCTCCCGCGTATCCCCTGAACGCTGCAGAGCGTTCCCTCGCAGCTACTCTGCACCGCAAAATCCAGAGCCGATTCTTCACTGCGATCAGAAAAATTGCCTAGGCGAATCCTCTCCTCCCGTTTGTGCGGTCGGAGTGCAGCGAAAAAGAGGCCAGTCATGGCATTAGACAAAATCGTAGTGCTCGTTCTAGCGACCTTGTTCTTTGGAGGCATATTCTATCTGGCCTGGAAGAACCGCTCAAAAGCCAAGTGACTGTCCACAGTCGGACCCAGTGAACCTGTCCCTGTCGTCTGCAACGAACACGGCCCTGAACCGCAGGAGTTCACTGTCGATGTGGACCGCATGATTGGGATCTTTCGCGATGGGTTTCAGCACTTTGAGACTGAGCTTCGTCGAAAGGACATAGCTGGTGATATTGGCAACCATGAGTGGCAAGATGATGGCATAGTTGCTTCTTGCCGCTTTCGGCGCCCTGTGGCGATACCCGAGTGTCGCTTTAAGGTCAGGGTGGCGGTTGGTCGGTTTGGCGACTGCAACCACGGGTGCGGCCGACACCGTGGCGCTAGCGCGCCGAGCCGAGATGGCGGATGGCGTCCCAGAGATTGGTGAAGTATTCCACGGCGACCGGATCGACGCGGGTCGGCGTCCAGACGTGCTGGCCGATACCCAGCTGTGCCAGCACATACCGGCCGACGGCGAGCTGCCCGATTGCGGTATCGCCGGTCGCAAACTGGCCCAAACCATACAGGACGCCCAGCGCTACCTGACCTGCCGCGAACAGCGCTCCCCCGGCCTGAGCCAGGCATAGGATGATCCCGATACTCACCTGACCGATACCCACGACGCCGGCCGAGGCTTGGCCGATCGCGATCACGCCCAGCGCGAGCCGTCCCACCGCCAGAAACCCTCTCGCAACCACCCGCCTGCCTGTCTCCGGGCAGATGCCTCGCGTGTAATGTACGAGAGGCATTCCGAAGACCTGGGTGTTACTGCGAAACTCTGCAAAATAGCGGCCGTCGGGATAAACGAACCGCCGCCAGGAGCCGCGCGGCGTTTCCTCGACCTGGTACTCCACTTTTTCCAGAAGCATGTTCTTCATGATATGTAACCTGTTCGGCCCCTTGTTGTGGTTTGCACCATGATAGCCTGTCGGTGGGCGTTTGCGATCCTGATTTCGGAACCCACCTACCCGCGAGCGCCCTGGAACTCCTGATCGGGTCCGGAAGGACGTCCGGAAATTGGTATCATCCCTCCAGATTACGACTGGCAAGCACGAACCTTCCGGGCCAGGCATTGGTCCGCAACGGTTCTGATGGCTCGGGGTACAACGGGGGAAAAGACATGCGGAAATTGGTGGTTTTCAACCATGTGACGCTCGACGGGTATTTCACCGACGCGGCCGGCAACATGAGTTGGGCTTACGGCGGCAACGACGACGCCGAGTGGAACGCGTTCGTCGCAGGCAATGCCGGCGGCGGCGGCGAACTGCTGCTCGGCCGGATCACCTATGACCTGATGGCCGGCTATTGGCCCACACCCAATGCGATCAGGGACAATCCCGCGGTGGCCAAGGGCATGAACAGCATGCCGAAGGTCGTGTTTTCGAGAACGCTGGGTAGGGTGTCCTGGAGCAACACCAGGCTCGTGAGGGACGGCCTCGCGTCGGAAGTGCGCAGGATGAAGGGAGAACCGGGGCCGGACATGGTGATCCTGGGGAGCGGCAGCATTGTTGCGCAGTTGGCGCCGGAGGGATTGATCGACGAGTACCAGGCCGTGGTGAATCCCGTGGCTCTGGGCCGGGGGCGGACGATGTTCGACGGCATGAAAGCGAAACTGCACCTGAAGCTGGCGAAGACACGAGCCTTCGGCAACGGGAAAGTACTGTTGTGCTACGAACCGGTGGCGTGATTGCGTCTACTCAGTGGTCAGTTTCATGAATATGGCGGCGCGTTTTTCGTACGCCGACTGGCGCAGATCAAAAACAAAGGCATTGGCCTCGGATGCCTACGGCCGATCCGCGTGAATCGTTGAAATCCGCGAACATCCGCGTTCCGCTTTTGCCTTTGTCTTTCCCAGGTAAACTCTCTGTGGAGGTTCAGGTGGGGCCTGTCCTTTTGTTTTTCAGCACCGATCACCGCAGACTGAATCGGCTGCTCCTGCGGGCAATCGGCCAGCCCGGCCGCATCGACCTGCCGGTCTTTGAGGAATTCCGCGCCGGGCTGCTCAAGCACATCGGGATGGAGGAGAAGGTGCTCTTGCCTGCGGCCCGGCGTGCCCGGGGAGGGGAGCAGCTACCGCTGGCGCGCCGGCTGCGCCTGGATCACGGCGCGATAGCGAGCCTGCTCGTGCCGACGCCCACGGTCGCCGTGGTGGAAAAACTCGTGTCGGTGCTGACGCCCCACAACGAGGTGGAAGAACAGCCCGCGGGGCTCTACGAACAGTGCGACGAGTTGCTGGTCGCCGAGACGGCCTCCCTGCTGGAGCGGCTCCGCGCCTTCCCTGAAGTTCCGCTTGCGCCGCACAGCGACGGGCCGCTGGTCGAGCGCACGATCGAGAACGCGATCCGGCGCGCGCGCGAGTCGTGGTAGCGAACCCCGGGTCAAGCTTCGGAAGCCGGAACGACCCCGCCCCAGCCGTCCGTATCATGCAAGCGTCCAGGGACTGCGCATCGGCCGCGTGCGCAGGGCGTTTGCCTCGTCGTCGTCCAGGAAGCGCTCGTCCTTGGGATCCCACCTCAGCCTGCGCCCCAATCTCACCGCGAGGGTGCCGAGGTGGCAGACGGTCGCGACGCGGTGCCCGATCTGCCGTGGTCCCCGACCCCGATGAACCCGACCGTGATTTTGTGGCTCGGGGAGTCCTGTCCCAGGACTCGGCCCGGGATGATGTAGGGCGCGGCGATGGCGGCTGCGCCCGCCTGCACGAACCGACGTCTGGAAACCCGCTTCATGTGCCCCTCCGGGTGTCGTCAATGGGGGGTCATGTTAGCACGGAACCAGCGGACAGGCGTGTCCGGCATCCAGCTTCGGCAGCACACAACCATTGGGTCCGGGCTTCAGAGGCTGTCTAACGGTTGACTCTGGAGTGCGGCGCCTCGGCTGCCTCGGCGCCGCTTTCACTTACGTCCTACGGCAGGAATGCTCGGCGCCTCGGCGCCGCGCCGAATTGCGGGATGCGATTCTGCGACCTCGGCCTTTGGCGGCGTCGAGCCAGTCGAGCCGCCGCACTCCAAATATTACGAGCGGGTCAGTTCGTCGAGGAGGGTCCCGTCGGGCCCGACAAGCCGGATCGCGAGCGACATTCTCCCAGAGGCGTGGGTCGAGCAGCTCAGGCAGGGGTCGAAGGCGCGGATGACCGCTTCCACGCGATTCAGCATGCCTTCCTCGATCTTGTCGCCGTTGACGTAATGCCGGGCGACCTGGAGCACGCCGCGGTTCATCGCCAGGTTGTTGTGGCCGGTGGCGATGATCAGGTTGGCCCAGGCGATCAGGCCGTCCTCGTCGATCTTGTAGTGGTGGATCAGGGTGCCGCGCGGCGCCTCGGTGACACCGATGCCTTCGAGGCTGTTGGGCGCGGCGATCGCGCGGACGTGCTTGCTGAGGATGTCCGGGTCGTTGAGCAGCATCTCGATCCGTTCGATGCAGTAGAGGATCTCGATCAGGCGCGCGTAGTGGTAGTGGAACGAGCTCAGCACGGGGTGCGCTGGATCGAGTGGAACTCCGCCAATTCCTGGTCGGCCAGCGGCGTGCCGCACGAGTCCGCGATGTTGAGGCGCGCCAGCGGCCCGACCCGGTAGATGCCGTCCGGGTATCCCATCGGCTTGTAGTAGGGGAACTTCAGATAGGTCCAGGGCTCGACGGCCTCGCCGATGATCTCCTGGTACTGGGATGGGTCGAGCTGGTCCGCGACGATCTTGCCGGCGGCATCCATGATGCGGAACTTGCCGTCGTAGAAGGTGATGCCCCCGTCCGGCTTGACCAGGCCCATGAAGAGGGTGGGAAAGTTGGCGAAGCACTGGATCTCTTCCCGGAAGTTCTCGTGGGAGCGCTTGAACCAGTCGAGGGTCGCTGAGGCGATGCTCCTGGCCTCGGGGATCAGCTCGACGATCTGGTCGCGCTTCTCCGCCGACAGCGGCTCGCTGACGCCGCCCGGGACCACCCAGGCCGGGTGGATGCGTTTGCCGCCGAGCCACTCGATGATCTGCTGGCCGAACTGGCGCAGCCGGATGCCGTCGCGGGCGATCGTGGGGTGCGCTTCGCATCACGCCGAAGATGTTGCGCGTCGCCGGGTCCGCGTCCATGCCCAGCAGCAGAGTCGGGCGAGGACAGGTAGAAGAAGCTCAGCGCGTGCGACTGCACGATCTGCGCCAGGTTCAGGATGCGGCGCAGCTTGCGGCGGTCGGCGGGATCCGCACGGCCAGCAGGGCGTCGCAGGCCTTGGCCGACGCGATCAGGTGGCTGACCGGGCAGATGCCGCAGATGCGCGCCATCAGCGACGGCATCTCGTAAAAGGGCCGCCCCTCGCAGAATTTCTCGAACCCGCGGAACTGCGTGACGTGGAAGTGCGCATCGGCCACCGCGCCCCTGCTCGTCCAGCTGGATGGTGATCTTGGACGTGGCCTTCGATGCGGGTCACCGGATCAATGAGATGATTTGTCGTGGCATCATTGCCTCGCCTTCGCTATCCGAACTTGGCCCGGTCCGCGAGGTCGGGCATCCGGCCTTCGAGCAGTTCGCTGCGAGCACGCGGAAAATGATGTCCGCCGACGGCGGGCAGCCCGGCACGAACACGTCCACCGTGACGACCTCGTGGATCGGCCGGACGACGCGGCAGCAGCGTCGGCACGACCTCGTTCGGAATCTGCGGTTGCAGCGTCCCGTTCTTCGAGGTAGGCGCGCTCGAGCACGGCGTCCAGCGCCGAACGGGTTGCGCATCGCCGGCACGTTGCCGGTGACCGCGCAGTCGCCCAGCGACACCAGGATCCTGGTGCGCGCTCCGCACCATCTTGATCTTGTGCAGGTCTTCCTCGCTGCTGACCGCGCCTTCGACCAGCGTGACGTCCACGTTTTCCGGGAACTCCTTGGCGTCCACCAGCGGGCTGTACACGAACGTCAGCCTTCGCCGCCAGTGTCGATCAGGCGCTCATCCATGTCCAGGAGCGACATGTGGCAGCCCGAGCAGCCGTCCAGCCAGACTGTTGCCAGCGCGTAGCTTTGCCGTCACCGCCGTCCCTCCCGCATCGAGGTCAGGTAGGGCAGGAACTGCCGCCGCTTGGACATCTCCGCCACCGATTTCCCCTTCTCGAACAAGCGCGCCCGTCGGGCAGACCTGGACGCACTTGCCGCAGCCGGTGCAGCGTCTCGGACTCGCCCCAGGGCTGCTCGAGGTCGGTGATCACGCGGCACTCGATGCCGCGCCCCATCACGTCCCAGGTGTGCGCGCCTTCGATCTCGTCGCACACGCGCACGCAGCGCGTAGCACAGGATGCAGCGGTTGTGGTCCACCACGAAGCGCTCGTGCGAGGCGTCCACGGGGAGCCGCGGGTACAGATACGGGAAGTGCACGTGAGTCATGCCCGAGCTTCTGCGCCAGGCTCTGCAGGTCGCAGTGGCCGTTGGACACGCACACCGAGCAGACGTGGTTGCGCTCGGAGAAGAGCAGTTCCAGGATCATCCGGCGGTAGTTCGCCAGGCGCTCGGAGTTCGATCGTGACCTCCATGCCTTCGTCGACGCGGGTGACGCAGGCGGGCAGCAGCTTGCGACGACCCCTTGACCTCCACCAGGCACAGGCGGCACGCGCCGACGTTGGACAGCCCTTCGAGATGGCACAGCGTCGGGATGTAGATCCCGTTTTCGCGCGCCACTTCCAGGATGGTCTGGTCCTCGCGCGCGCCGACCTCACGCCGTCGATGTTGCAGTGTTTTGACGCGAACAGTGGTTGTCATGGCAGTCACCTCCTTGGCGGCTTCGATCTGGCAGGCGCCGGCCGGGCAGCTGCTTGTCGTCGATGTGCGCCGCGTACTCATCGCGGAAGTAGCGCAGCGTGCTGAGCACGGGATTGGGCGCGCGTCTGGCCCAGGCCGCACAGGCTGGTGTTCCGGACCAGGTCGCAGAGCTCTTCGAGCAGGGCCAGGTCGGCCGTCGTGGCCTCGTCCCGTTGCGTGATCTGCTCCAGCAGCTCGTACATCTGCGTGCGTGCCGACGCGGCAGGGGATGCACTTGCCGCACGATTCCGATCATGCAGAATTCCATGAAGTACTTGGCCACGTCCACCATGCACGAGGTCTCGTCCATGACGATCATGCCGCCCGAGCCCATGATGGAGCCGACCTTGGCCAGCGATTCGTAGTCGACCGGCATGTCCAGGTACTCCTCCGGGATGCAGCCGCCCGACGGGCCGCCCGTCTGCACCGCCTTGAACTGCTCGCCGTCCGGAATGCCGCCGCCGATGTCGAAGATGATCTCGCGCAGCGTGATGCCCATCGGCACTTCGATCAGGCCGGTGTTCTCGACCCTGCCCGGCCAGGGCGAAGACCTTGGTGCCCTTGCTCTTCTCCGTGCCGATCGCGGCGAACCACGCCGCCGCCGTTGCGGATGATCGGGCGCGATGTTGGCGAACGTCTCGACGTTGTTGATCAGCGTCGGGTAGCCCCACAGCCCGCTTCCGCCGGGTACGGCGGGCGCGGGCGCGGCGTGCCCCGCTTGCCTTCGATCGAGGCGATCAGCGCCGTCTCTTCGCCGCACACGAACGCGCCGGCGCCCAGCCGGATGTCGATGTGGAAGCTGAACGTGGTGCCGCAGATGTTGTTGCCCAGCAGACCCAGTCCGCTCCGCCTGCTGGATCGCCGTCTTGAGGTGCTTGACCGCCAGCGGATATTCGGCGCGCACGTAGATGTAGCCCTGGTTGCGCGCCGACGGCGTAGGCCGCGATCGCCATGCCTTCGAGCACGCGGTGCGGGTCGCTCTCCAGCACGCTGCGGTCCATGAACGCGCCCGGGTCGCCCTCGTCGGCGTTGCAGATGACGTACTTGCGCTCCTCGCTCGGCCTTTGCCACCGTGCTCCACTTCAGGCCGGTCGGATAGCCGGCGCCGCCGCGGCCGCGCAGGCCGCTGCTCAGCACCTGCTCGACCACCTCCTGTCGGCGTCATCTCCGTCAGCGCCTCCAGCAGCGCGGCATACCCGTCGGCGGCGATGTAGTCCTCGATCCGCTCGGGATCGATCCTGCCGGAGTTCTCCAGCACGATCTTCTTCTGCCGCTGGAAGAACGGGGCGGACGTGGGGCAGTCGAGGCGCGGGACGGCGGTCCCCTCGACCGCGTGACTCACGATCTCGGCAGCGTCCTCGGGCACGGCCCCCTGATTCAAGGCTCCTTCCGGTTCGACGGACACCAGCGGGCCCGCGGAGCAGAGCCCCATGCAGCCGACGCCCTTGACCTGGCAGGACTTCTCCAGGCCGCGGTCGCCCACTTCCTTCTTCAGCGCTTCGAGCACGCGGTCGCTGTGCGAGGAGAGGCACCCGGCCGCCATGCAGACATGCAGCCGGTGAGGATACTGTTGCTGGGTTCCCCGTTCCGTTTCGGCGATTTCGTTAAGTTCTTCCGGCGTCATCGCTGCGCCACCTCCCGGGCCCTGTCCACCGCCTGTTGCGGCGTTAATCTCCCGACGACCTCGTTGTCGAACACCGCCACCGGGGCCAGGCCGCACGACCCCAGGCAGCGCGCCGTGAGCAGCGACAGGCTGCCGTCTTCCGTGGTCTCGCCTGGCTTGACTTTGAGCGCCCCTTCCACCGCCGGCGAGGAGTCCCGACGCCCCCTTGATGTAGCAGGCCGTCCCGGTGCACACCACGCACGTGTGCCGCCCCTGCGGCTTCAGCGTGAAGAAGTGATAAAAGGTCGCGACGCCGTACACCTGGCTGAAGGCAACCCGCAGTGACTCCGCCACATAGCGCAGTGCGGACTTGTCCAGGTAACCGAAGCACTCCTGGACCGTGTGCAGCGTCTCGATCAACGCATCTGGCGCGTGCCCGTGGCGGCGCATCGTGGCGTCCACGATCTTCCAGCGCTTGTCCTCGGATGGCGGCGATGGCTTCTTCAGAGCCAGCGGCATGTCGTACCTCCTCAACCTCGACAAAGAGAAACTAATTCCATTCGCAATTTGCGTGCCAGGATAGCTCTCGGATGCCGGTGGGGATGGGCTGGTAAATCTATTGGGTTGTTGTAATTACAGTAGGACAATTGGTGCGGCGCAGGAGGGCGGATGCCGGTGCCGATTTCGTTGTGGGATATACCCCAGCACTGGGTTAATACCGAGTGCTGCGAGTCTGCTCGGCGCGGGTCTTACGGAGTCCGGGGTACCGGGACACCGAACACCTCGATCCAGTCGAGGCGAGAGCAGGCATCGCTCAGCCCTCCCGGCATCAGGTCGGTGAACCCGACTTCCCGGACCCGGCTCAAGTCCGGGGTGGCGGCGGGTTTTCCTTCCGCCACCCGGCTGATATCGAGCGCGTGCCAGTGTATGGCACGGACATCGAATTCCCGCACGCGCCATTCGTCGGAGGCGCCGTCGAAGAGGTCGCTGACCAGCCAGACGCCGTCGGCGGTCTTCAGGATGATGCGCAGCTGGCGGAAGCCGGACTGCCTGGCGCGCCAGCGAATCGAAGCCGTGCCGCGCAGGTCGACGTCCTGGTCTCGGTGCTTCAGGGTCACAGCCCAGTTGCCGGGGCAGGCGCCCGACCAGATGTAGTACGGGTCATTGGGGATCGGGGGGTGGTTGCTCTTCTTGATCCCGTGCAGGCCGGGGCCGTACAGCTGAAGCAGGAGAGCCGGGTTCGAGACATGCTCCTGGCTGACCGGGAGCTCCGCCGGGGTCTCTTTCCAGTCCTCCCTGAAAAAGAGCGGCGGACGATCGGCGGACGCGGACCCCGCAACCGCCGAGAGGACCCAGAGCGCCAGCACAAGGGCAGGTGCGTCTTTTATCCGCATGGCCGGACTCGCGCAGGTTTCAGGCTCACTTCTTCCATTCATCAGGGCGCAGTGCGCGGACCGCTGCGCCGGCGCGCCACATCTCCGAGTCGCGCATCTCGCGGAGCTCGGCGTCGAGTTTTTCTTTGTAATCGGGGGCGCTGTTGGTTTCCAGCACGCGCCGAGTCTCCTCGCCGGCGACGACGCTGCGATAGAGCTGGTCGAACACCGGTTCCACCGCACCGCGGAACTTGTGCCGCCAGTCGAGGGCACCGCGCCGCGCCGTGGCGCTGCAGTTTTCGTACATCCAGTCCATGCCGTTTTGATCGACCAGTCGGATCAGGCTCTGGGTGAGTTCCTCGACCGTCTCGTTGAAGGCCTCGCTGGGGCTGTGCCCGTTCTTGCGCAGAACGTTGTACTGTGCCTCCATGATGCCTGCCAGGGCACCCATCAGGACGCCGCGTTCGCCGGTGAGGTCGCTGTAGACCTCCTCGCGGAAGGTGGTCGGGAAGAGGTACCCCGATCCGACCGCGATGCCGAGCGCCAGCGTCCGCTCCATGGCGCGGCCTGTGTGGTCCTGCTGCACCGCATAGCTGCTGTTGATCCCACTGCCGGCGAGGAAGTTGGCGCGGACGCTTCGGCCCGAACCCTTCGGCGCCACCATGATGACGTCGACGAACGCCGGCGGCAGTACGCCGGTCTGATCGCCGTAAACGATGGAGAACCCGTGCGAAAAATAAAGGGCATCCCCTTCCTTGAGGCAGGGCTTGATCCGCGGCCACGTCATCATCTGGGCTGCGTCCGACACCAGGTACTGGAGGATCGTGCCCCTGCGTGCGGCCTCCTCGAGGGAAAACAGCGTCTTGCCGGGCTGCCACCCGTCCTTCAGGGCGCGCTCCCACGCAACCTTGTCGCCTTCCCACTGCCCGACGATGACGTTGATGCCGTTGTCTTTCATGTTGAGGGCCTGGGCCGGACCCTGGACGCCGTAGCCAAGGACGGCGACCACCTCGTCCTTCAAGACCTGACGCGCCTTCTCCAGCGGGAACTCCTCGCGGGTGACCACGTCTTCTTGAACTCCTCCGAAATCGATCTTTGCCATCTCGAGCTCCTGTAAAAGTGCTGCATTGTACCGCGAGGCGGAGACGCCCACAACTCGAATGAGCTAAAACAGTGCAACAACTTGCCACGGAAAGCACGGAACCCACGGAATCTCCAAATCTGGGTTTTCCGTGGTTTGCCGCGTCTTCCGTGGCGAGTTTTGGCTCATGTGCGCAATCAGCTGAGGTTGTGTTCGCGCAGGTCGATCTTGCCGCGGTCGGCGACGCCGAGGCCGAGCGCGCCGGCGATGTCGACGTGCTCCGGCTGCATGCGCACGAAGTGGCTGAAGTCGTCCTGCTGAGCTTCGGCCAGCGGCTTCATCCCGACCGCGACACGCTTGCGATCGAGTTCTTCCCAACCGATCTTGTCGAGGGCGACCGGATCGGTTGCGAAATACATGCGTTTGGGTTCCCAGATGAACTTCCTGGCCTCCTGCCGCATCACGGGCCCCCCATGATACAGTCCCTGGACCGCGTCGCAGATGTGCAGGACGGCTTTGTCGCGAATCACGGGGATCGACACCGACGACGGTATGAAGGCGCCGCAGGCGTTGAGCATCGGCGAGGAGTGGCTGCGGTTGACGTTGTTGACCAGCCCGTGTGACAGATTCTTGAGCGCGCAGGTGATCCCGGCGGACTGGTGGTGCTTCAGGAGCGCCAGGTTGACGAGCTTGTCCACTTCGCGCGTGATGAACAGGGCGGCGTAGGATCGCCGGGCCCTCTCATTGTCGAAGCCGAAGCCGGGAAGCGTGAGCTGCATATCCATCCAGTGGTCGGGGTCATAGCCGTCGATCCGCTGCTGGACGTTGTCGACGTAATCCGTCGCCCAGGACGTGCGCACCCCTTCGGGCACCCAGCCGGCAAACCCCGCCTGGACGAACTGGCTCTTATACCGGTCGTAGATGACGATGTCCTTGCGCCGCACGCCCGCTGCTTCCAGGCCCGCGACGATTTCCTGGACGACCTCGGGCGCCGATATCACCCAGGGCACGCTCGCCGGATTCAGCTTTATCCCGACCACCTCCCCAGGTTCGAAGAATGAGCGCCAGCCCGACACCCAGTCGGGGGCCCCGGTCAGTTCCGCCATCCCGCGCCGGATCATCGCGGTGACGGGTTCGCGCTGGTACCGCCCGTCGACAATGGCCCCAGGATGGTGCACCGAGACTACGCGCCCGGGAAACAGGCCGGGCATCGACCACTTCGTCCTGCGCGATTTCCCGTAGGTTGATTCGGCAAACAGGGGCACCCTGGCCGCCGCAGGCACCACCACCGCCGCCGCCAGCACTCGTTCCAGCCACTCGCGCCGCGTCTCCCTCCTCGACCCGATCGTTCCCGACACTAACCCCACTTTTCCGCCACCAAGACTCATCTCCGCCTCCACCCTGTACTCCGCCCGAATTGAACCATCTGAATGGACGGACGCCCGTGCAAGCTCGGGCTCCCGGTTTCTTGCTTACCGCGTTGCGGTTTAGGAACCAACTGGTTAATAGGATAGCAGAGCCGCAAGCGGCGGCAACAGGGCTCCGGAGCCGGCCGGGCGGGGGAATTTCGCCCGGGCGCTGCGGTCGGGCCCGATCGCGGCCGTCGGCGTACACAACGAACAAGCGATTCGTTCCCGACCTGGAACACGGCTTGCTTCAGGGAGGCAAGGTGCAGGAGGGTTTAACGTGTTTTTCAGGACGCGGATTAGCGCGGATCCCCACGGATCGACCTGGCGACAGGACGCGGCCGATCCGCGTCAATCCGTTGAATCCGCGGAATCTGCGTTCTGTTTTGGCTCTTGTCTTTCATTGCCCGTTGTTCTGCGTCCTGAAAAATATGTCAGCGTATTAATCCGCCCCCCCACAAACTCACTTCTTATTCTGAGTCACACTGAACACCTGCCCGTTCACCGTGATCGTGCCGGTGCGGCGTTGCCTGGCAGATGCCACGGAGTAATTGAAACCCTGAGACGTCTGCGAGGTGACGGTGATGCCTGACTAGGAGTCACGCCTAATCTGGCAATTTGGTGATCCAGCGCACCGGCGGGCCCCTGGGCCCTGGAGGCGGGCAATCATGGGGCGGTGCCGGCGACCTGCTTCTGCCAGGGTTCGACTTCTGCTGCCGACCCGCCGAGCGCGAGGAAATCGCCGATGAAGATTTCCGCCTCGACCCGGCGGCCCAGTTGCGCGGAGGTGCGGGCGAGCAACACGTAGAGTTCGATTGGCAGGGCGGGTGTGAGGTCGAGCACCTGCCGGTAGAGCCGGTAGGCCTCCGCCACGCGAGAGTCGGACTCGTAGACCCGGCCCAGGTCGATGAGCAGTGCGACGTCCTGGGGGCGCCGTCGCGCCATGATCTGCAGGGTTTCGGCGGCGGCCTGCCGGTACCCGGCCGCGGTCAAGGCGCGCGAGAGCAGGAGCCCGACGGGGCGCTCATCGGGTGCGAGCGCGAAGGCCCTCTGGAGCACCTCCGTGGCGCGCTGGTGGTTGCCGAGTTTGAAGTAAGCGATGCCGAGGCCGTACCAGAGGTCGGCTTGGCCGGGGTAGCGGGCGGCGAGGGGCTCGACGGCTGCGGCGAAGCCCTGCATGTCGCCGGCCTTCTGCGCCGCGACGGCCCGGGCGAGCAGCGCTTCCCGGGTCTCCCCCGGGGCGGCCTCGGCCGCTTCGGGCTCGGCGGGCCGCCCGGCGAAGTAGCCCTTGCGCGCGTGGACCCGCGCGTCCGGGATCGAGACGGTCACCCGGATGGGGTGGAACCGGCCGTCGGTCGACTGCTGGGATACGAAGCCCAGGTAGTAGACCCGCCCCCGCGACCCGATCAGCTTGTCGGCTGCGCCGGCAAGATCGTTGGTGGAGTTCATGAAACGTCCCGCCGTCTCGACCGCCAGCTGCGAGAGCGGCGATTGCCGGTCCATGCGCCAGGCGCGGGCGTGCTCGTGGAGCAGGGCGATGAGGTGGGGATTGCGCACCAGGAACGAGCCGTTGGCCCGCAACCCGATGGCCTCGTCGACATCGAGTCCCGCCGCGTCGATCGTATAAAAACGAGTTTTGCTCCGCCTGGCCTCGGCGATGATTCCCTCCAGCCGCCCCGACAGGTCGCCGCGCGTACTGGTGCGGCCCAGCGTGAATCCGGTCGACAGAAGGAGGACGTCCTTCGGGTAGCTCCCCGCGTCGGCCGACGCAGCGTTGACGACCGCGCGGAGCCCGTCCAGTGCGTGTGACACCTGGCCCAGGTTTTCGGTCAGCAGCTGCCTTGCCAGGTTGACCACCATCGTCTGGATCATCTCCCGGGTCGTCCCCGGCTGGCCGTCGACCTCGCCCATGTCGTTGCGGAACTGGGCCCCGATGCTCGACGCGTACCGCAGCTCCGCCACCTGCTGCGCCTCCCGGTCACCCCGGTCGATCAGGAACGCCTGATAGACGGTCATCAGACCGTCGTTGCTCGACAGGGACGGGTTTCCGCGGGGCGAGGTCCTGCGGATCTTTTCGATCATCTTCTCGGCGGTGAGTTCGGGCGCGATCTCCGCGCTCAACTCGCTCATGAGGTGAATGGACAACGGACGCAGAGGGTCCTGGAAGTCCCGCACGATCTTCTCGGCGGCCTTCTTGATCTGCAGGAACGCGGCCGAGTCCGACATGATGTCGTCGAGCACAAGGTAATAACGGCCGAGCCTCAGCTCCGGGCTGTCTGTCGCGACGGCAATGGGCGTGCCGTCGCGCGCGCTCAACTTGCGGATGGCCCGCGCACGCGGCTCCGCCAGGTTGCGCGACCCCACGTCGCGCGCGAAAAATGCGATCTCGCGGAGCTGGTCGTCCTCGTAGATGCGGAAGTCGCGCTCCCCGAGCTCCGGCGACTCCCGCCCCGGCGGCGACTCGACCAGGACGGGAATCTCGACGAAACGTGTTTCGACACGGAACAGCGGTGCCGCACGCCCCGTCGGTTCCGTTTCACGAGGGGAGGGGAGGGGCAGTGACACGGACTTGAACCGCAGCACCCGATCCATCTCAGGCGAATGGATGAGTTCCCGGAGCGCTTTCTGTGCGTTCGGGTCCCGCACCTCGGGCTCGGCGCGCGCCAGCGTGCGCGGTCTCGCGGGTTCGAATGACTCCGATGCGGGGTTTCGCGCCCTTCCTGAGCCCGCGAAAAAGCCCTTCCGGCTGTGCACTTTCAGCCTGGGGTTGTTCGCCGCGAGGGTCACGTCGTGCCAGCGGCCGTCCTGCGGCACGTCTGTGTAGTAGTTGACCACGAGGATCGATCGGAGCTCGGTGGCCACCTCGACAAAGCGTGTGCCTGAGGCTGTCGGGGTCGTCGACAACGAACATCCTGCCGCTGTTGATTTCGGCGAGCTGCCGCAACACGCGACTCAACGCGTCGGTCCGCAGCGCCGCGCGCGCGGCGATGGTGTAGATCGGGAAACCGTGGCGGGCGGCGGCATTGAGGACGGTTTCGAGCGAGGAGATGCGGGCCGTGTCTTCCCCGTCCGAGAAGACGACGATCACCCTTCGTCCCTCCGCCTTGCCCAGGTGCTTCATCGCGAACAGGAGCGCGTCGTACAGCTTGGTCGCACCGCGGGCCTGCGCCTGCCGGATTGCCGACACGATCGCGATCCGGTCGTCGCTCAGTTGCGGCACGAGCCGGATGTCGGAATTGAACGGAATGAAACTGACGCGGTCCTCGGGCTGCAGCGATTCGACGAAGGCGACCGCCGCTTCCTGAGTCGCGGCGAGCGTCTCCGTCATGCTTCCGCTCGTGTCCAGCAGGAGCGCGACCTGGAGCGGCACCGTCTCGCTGTCGAGCCGGTGTATCTCCCGTTTGCCGCCGTCCTCGGTCAGGACAAAGTCCGATCCGGTCAGGTCCGTGACCCGGCGGTTTCCCTCGGTGACGCTGACGTAGAGCTGGACCAGCTGGGACTGCACCTGGATCGTCAGGTCGCCGGCCGGCGTCGTCCTCGACTCCTGCGGCAGCGCCCGCGCGGCGGCGAGCAGGACGCAAAAGGCCGTGATGCGGGATCGTGGCTTTTCTCATGGCGGCACGCGACTCCTTTCTCCTCCGTTGTCCGGATATTTCGAGGGCCTCGGAGCTGTCTGGGGCGAGCCGTGGAACTCGTCTCAGAGGCTTCAGAGTTCTCGAAGACCCGGTCTCCACCTGCCCGGTCACTTCAACCTGGCCGCGGCCTCTGTCGCACCGTCCTCCGCCGCCAGGACCCCGCGGGTCGCGAGATCCTCGATCCAGCGTCGGGCGTCGTCGACGCCGAGCCGGCCGATCTGCTCCAGCGCGGTCTTCCATGTGCCGGCCCGGGCCGCCAGGCTGCGCGGCAGAATTTCCTGCACGGCCAGCTCCCCCTCGGCTTCGCCGAGGAATGCCGGGATCCCCATGCCGTAGTGCAGGTCCGCCAGCCGGATTTTCAGGTCGCATATGCGCTCGAAGAGCACTTCCTCCCCGCCGGCCTGGTCCAGTTGCTCGTAGCTGTCGGGGATCGATGCCGTCGTCTGGCTGATCCCTATGCGGCGGCGCAGGAAGATGCCGTACTGATCGAGTTCGCGCTGAAAAGACGCGGACTGGTCTGCCGCCGGAACGATCGCCTTCAGTCGGATGGCCACCGGGGAGGAGAGGACGGGGCTGTTTTCGACTGTTTTTTCCCCCAACCACTGGCGGCCGAGCAGCAAGAGCTCCGATGCGGACAGGGCTGCGGCTGCCCGCAGGGGGCTGCCTGCTGCGAGCGCCTCCAACACCTCGTCGCGCCTGCGCGGGAGCAGCCTGCGCCGCAGATACGCCTCGCACCATCGGCGCGTCTCGCCCTCGACCGCGGCCGTGGCGAGCAGCTCGCGTCCGAGCCGCACGGAGAGCGCCACGTACTCCTGCGCGCGGTCGCTCCGCAGCGCCCGGCGCACCGAGCGCATGCCTGCCAGCACCGTGGGAACGAGGCTGCGTTCCTCCCGATCGCCCAAGTCCTGGGCCCACTGTGCTGTTTCGAGACGGCTCAACTCGAACCCGAGCCCGGAAAGCGACCCGGTGCAGTACGACCCTGTCCCGGCTTTCTGCTCGAGACGGGTCGCCGCCCACGGCCCGCCCCGGTCGGGTGCCCCGGCGAAGAAATCGTGCTTGCGGACGAAGTTCGGGTCGAAGGCCAGCACGTCGGCTTCCGGCGCCCCGTGAAAGGCGTAGCAGAAGCTGAGCAGGGTGACTCCTAACTCGGTGTTCAACGCCTGGGCGACCTCGAGCGCGAGAGTTGCGGGCGCCGCCCCCCCCGCGCTTGGGGCGGAGGCGAGCTTGCCCGCCAGTTTTTCCAGGTCGGCCCCGGCGATCCCCTCGCGTCTGGTCCGGCCCTCGCCTGCGCGGGTGAGATCCACCGCCCGGATGAGCGACACGGCGCTGCGCAGCTGTTCGACGGTCGCGCCGGTTCCCGTCAATCGAAACGCCTCGAGGAGACGGTCCAGGGGGGTGACGCTCTGGTGCATGATTGCCGATTTCATGCGCTGCAGCTGGTAGGCAGCGGCATCGAACCGCAACCGCCTGCCGTCGTACGACAGTTCGCGGTTTTCCACGGGCCCTGCCAATCCGCCGAACAGGGTCTCGTCCGCGCCTGTCCCGACGGTTGCCTGCCGGAGGCTCGGCAGCAGTTCCTGCGAGAGGAACCGGACGGCCGCCCGGCCGAACGTGCCGTCCTCGGAACCGTTCAGCTGCGCGAGCGCGGTTTCGAGCAGTCCCAGGCCGGCGGCACGGTTGAGCGCTCCCTGGCGCGTCAGGAGTGAGATGAGGCAGATCAGCGCCTGGCCCGTGCGCATGCGCCCCGCTCCGCGCGGGCCCGGCGCCGCGAGATCGCCGGCAAACGCGATGTAACGCCGCAGCAGGGGCGCCGGCGGCGAGAGATCGACGACGAGGTCCACCATGGATGCGGCCGCGGCCGGATTGCGCACGATCTCGCCTGCGGTCTCCCCGTCGAGCATCACGGGGTGTGTCGTCTGAAGCCAGCAGATCAACTCGATCGCGTCCAGCGGGGAAGGAGGAACCTGGGAACCGGCGGAACCCGCCCAGCCCATGAACCGGCCCAGTTCCTGATCCCGGACAACAAGCGGCTCAGTCGTCCCGGGCCGGGCCGCGTCTCCACCGGCCGGGGTTCCCGGGAACACCGCCGGGGCGAGACGCCTGTCGATCGGCAGGAGCAGGCCGCGTCCGTCCGCCTCCATCAGCGCGAACAGGCGGCCCAGGTCGGGCTGGCCGAGCTGCGACGCGGTCTTGCCGCCACGCGCGGATGTCAGGAAGACCTCGTGCAGCCTCTTCAACCGTTCGGGTGTAGAGGTCAAGTACTGCCGGACGGAGGGGGGCGCGAGGGTGAGGGAAGCGTAGATGCGCAGGGCACGCCAGTCGTCGCGCCGGAGCAACGCGTTCAGCGCAGGCCGGTTTCCAGGCCCGGCCGTGCCGAGCAGGGCTTCCCAGGATTTCCGTTCGCCGGGAAAGGCAAGGTTTCCGTCTGGGAGATCGAGGTATCGGCCATACGCCGACAGTTGTTCGACGACTTCCAGCAGTTCGCCGGGCCCGTAAGCCTCAACCAGTCCCGCGCGCGCGGATTTCGAACATCCGGCCAGTGCCAGATAGAGGCGCATCGCCGACGGATTCAACAGGAAGCGCTCGAGCAGGCCGTATTGTTTCTTTGCGGGAGGGAGGATCCTGTCGGCCCACACCCGGGAATCCAGCAGGATCGGGATGCGGTCCTGCTGCGGGGTGAAGCGGATTTCGCGCACCGCACGGTCGGTCAGGGGCACGCCCAGGTTGCGCAGAAATTGCTGCCGCGCCGCGGCAGCACCGCCTTGCTTGAGGGTGAGGGTGAGGTGAACCGCGCCGTCGCGGCCCTGCTTGATGCCCAGGTGCACCCCGAAGAAGCGCAGCAACTTCCGCGCGCGGTTCGTGGTCTCGGCCGTACCGTACAAGGGGAATGCCAGTTCCCTCGGCTGGTGGGGATCGAAATCCGGCGGCAGGAGCCCCTCGGCGGTCATGTGCCGCATCAACGCCGCGGAGGTGCGCAACGCCGAAACCGCGTCGCGCCGGACCGGGTCGTCCTGCAACCGGCTGTTGTGGGTGGACCCGCTGTCGAGGATGAGGGTGAACATGCGCTCGAGCACGTCCGTGTCACCGGGGGCCGGCACCCCTACTCCGACAGTGCGGGCGAGAATGGCCAAGCCTCCGGGAACCTCCATCGTTCCGAAGTCGGCAGGCAGCGAACCGTTGTCGGGCACGGGGACCGCAGACGGCGAGGATGAGGCCGGCAGGTCGAGTTCCTTCGCGAGCGGGTCCCCGGCGGCCCGCCCTCCCGCGCCGGCGAGCAGTGCAATGGCCGACAGGTGGGGGCGCCAGGCTGCCCGGAGCTGTCCGGACACTTCCGGCGGCGCGGTGCGCAACATGGCCCGGTAGTCGAGGAGCGCCTGGCCATACTCGCCCCGTCTTTCGCGCAGCGCCGCCGCGGCCCGGTAGAGGTCGTGCGCGTCCGGCCCAGCCGCGGCTGCCGCGGATTCCCAGATTGTTGCGGCCTCCTCCAGCGCCCCGATGTCGCTCAGGATGTCGCCCAGCGTGCGACGGGCTCCCTGATCCGATGGATCGGTCTCGATCGACTTCTGGAGAAAGGCGATGGCGTCGCGTTCCCGCCTGGCACGCCTGAGTGCGTCCACATATTGCCGGGCCAGGTCGCGCCGCCCTGGAGCGAGCGTCAGCGCCCTGTGCAGGCTTTCGATCGCCGGAAGCCACTCCCGGAGCCCAGCATGCACTGCCGCGAGACCGGCAAGTGTCTCCGGCTCCGTGGAGTTACGCTCCGCGGCCTTGGCTGCCCATTCGTGGGCGCGGGCGGAATCCCCCTCTGCGGCAAAGGTCTGTGCGAGCAGCACCATCGCGCGCACGTTGTTCCGGTCGGCTTCCAACGCGACGGTCAGCTGGGAGCGGGCCTCGTCGCGCAGCCCGAGACGCAACAGGACGTCGGCGGACTCGGCCAGGACGCCCGGGTCCCGCTGGCCCTCGAGTGCGTCGGCAAACAATTCTCTGGCCGCCGCAAGTTCCCCGGTCGCGGCGTAGAGGCGGGCCAACTCGAGCCGCAGCTCCGGCGACGGCGCGCGATCCTTGGGCAGCAGTTTCTGCAGCCGCGGCAGCACGTCGGCCGCATTTCCCATGCGCCGGGAGGCGGATGCGAAGAGTACGAGGATGCGTTCGTCGGGACCCGCCCCGGCGATCCCCCGTGCCGCGGCCTCCCGGGCCGAGGGAAAGTCCCCGAGTTCCAGGGCGGATTCGGCTGAAAGCAGGTAACCTTCCGGATTCCAGCGGTCCTCCTCGATGGCCGAGTCGGCGAAGCGCCGGGCGAGGGTGAAGTTGCCGTCGGACCGCGCATCGCGCGCGCGTCGGATCCAGTCCAGGGCCTGCTGCATGCCACGGTGGCCGGGTGGCCGGCCGCCGTCCCGCCCCCAGAACGCCTCTGGGGCGCGCAGCCTCGATTCCGATCCATCCGCCGTCGGGCAGCGCACGTCCAGGGTTGTCGTGCGGCCCGGTTCTTCGAGTTGAAGCTCGACGTCCAGCGTGATGGCGCGTCCGCGCGCCCCTGCAAGCCGCTCGAGCAGGTTTGTCGGAGCGGTGCCCGTCCCCCACGCCATCCCGCCGCTGCCGGTACAGGCGCGTCTGAGAATCCCGTCCCCGTCGAGCCAGCCGTAGAGTGTGCTTCCCTGGCCGAATGCGGCGGAGGCGAGCCGGCGCGCCATGCCCTCGTTCAGGTAGGCGCTCGCTTCGCCCTCGAAGAGGCGGTCGCGGAACAGAAGCAGGCAGTCCACCGGGCCCGCGGCCTCCTGCTCGGCGCGACCGACCAACTCGGAGATGGAGTCCAGCGTGCGCCCTGCCGTCAACGGCTCGGCAGGCTGCTCCGGGACATAGCTCGTCACGGCATGATCGAGCACGGTTGCGACCTCGCGCATGTCGGCCACCTCCGGGCCGAGGATGCCGTCGAGGACCGGGATGCCGATCCGCACCCGCCACGGGCCCGAACGGGGCGCCGCCAGTGCCTGCGCAAACCGGCCGAGGCGGGCCCGCAGTTCCTGGCGGGAGTAGGAATTCGGATCGATCAGAATCAGGAGCGGGCGATGTTGCGATGGTGCGGCCGCGGAGAGGACGCGCGCCCGTGACCCCGCGGCTGCCACGCTCACGCCGTCGGGCCGTACGGCGCCGGATTCAGAATATGCCGTGAACCGCGTGCGCACGGCCTGGTCCGCCGCAGCGACGACTCCGAGAGACAGACATAAAGTCGCGATGACCCCGAAGTAACAGCGACACGCGATCATGCGGTCTCCTAGACCGGCAGGCAGTGGGGGGCGGGCTTCACCGCGTGCGTTGCTCGAACGTCCGACCGGTACGACTGCCAGGAGGCAAATCTGGAATGCGCGACACGGCGGCCGCAGCCCACTGCTGCATTTGAGTTGTGACGAAGAGGTCGAGCCCGGAAAAAAGAGAACGTCAGAGTTGGAACGTGCCCGACCTGCACCCGAATGGTTTGATTATAACAGGCTCCCGGGATCAGTTCCTGAGAATTGAGCAAAAAGACACTTCTCAAGGCCTGACCCCCGATGCCGCGCGCGTGTTAAGATCCGGGTGCCATGAAGAAGTCGAAGGTCGCCATCGTTCGCACCCGGCCGGGCACGGTGTTGGCGGACTATCACCGGCTGATGAACCTCGCCGGCTACCAGGAGACGATTTCCCGGAACGCCGACACCGCGCTCAAGATCAACGTGAGCTGGCACTTTTTTTACCCCGCGTGTTCGACGACCCCGTGGCAACTCGAGGGCGTCGTCCGCAGCATGATCAGCGACGGGTACGACAGGTCCCGCATACACGGCTGCCACAACCGCACCGTCGTCATCGACGCCCGCCTGGGTGAGAGGGAAAACAAGCAGCTCAACGTTCTGCAGGCACACGGGCTGCGCAACGTTCACCTGTACGAAGAACCCGAGTGGGTGCGGATCGGTGACGCCGTCGGAGACCTGACAAAACAGTTCCTTTGTTTAAACGAGGTGTATCCGAAGGGTTTTTCAATCCCGCGCCGTCTGATCGGGGAGAACGTCATCCACCTGCCCACGGTGAAGACGCACGTGTTTACGACCGTCACCGGGGCGATGAAGAACGCCTTCGGCGGGCTCCTGAACGAACGGCGCCACTGGACGCACCCGGTGATCCACGAGACCCTGGTCGATCTCCTGAGGATTCAGCGGAAGATCCACCCCGGCGTATTCGCCGTAATGGACGGCACTTTTGCGGGCGACGGGCCGGGGCCGCGCTGCATGACTCCCCACGTCAAGAACGTCCTGCTGGCCTCTGCCGACCAGGTGGCGATAGACGCCGCGGCGGCCAGGCTGATGGGCTTCGATCCGATGAAGATCCGGTTCATCCGTCTGGCGCACGACGCGGGGCTGGGGTGCGGCGATCCGGCCGAACTGGAAGTAGTCGGCGACAGCGACGCGGCCGACGAGAATTGGCATTTCGACGGCCCGTTCCGGAAGATGACCTTCGCCAGCCGCATGCAGCACAAGATCTACTGGGGGGCCTTCAAGCGGCCGCTGGAATGGTCGCTGAAGACGGTCCTTGCCCCCTGGTCGTATATCGCCAGCGTCTTGTATCACGACATGTTCTGGTATCCGGCCCACCGCCGGAGGGTCGAAGAGGCGCTCAGCAGCGAGTGGGGCAGGCTCTTCGCTAACTGGGAATCGCTCGCGCCGCCGCCGCAGGAACTCGAAGTGGCCGGTTGGGCTTCGACCGGCGAGCCGCCGCCAGGCCACCGCACCAGGACGCTGCACTTGATGGGCCAGGCGTTCCGGGTCCTCGGAGCCTGCATCGTTCGGGCCCCCGAGTTCACGGCCGCGCGACACCATCCGCGGCGCGGGTGATGGTATGCAGCTGTCTGAAGAACGCACGCCACGCCCGCACACCAGGCCGTCCCTGTGGCCGTACCTCACGGAGATGCGTCCGCTCCACTGGGTGAAAAACCTCCTGCTGTTCGCGCCGCTCCTGCTCGCGCACGAGTTCGGCAATGCGCCCCTCTATGGGAGGCTCCTGGCGGCTTTCGCCGCGCTGAGCCTGTGCACCTCCGCGGCATACATTTTCAACGACCTCCTCGACGTCGCATCCGACCGTCGCCACCCCGTCAAAAGGAATCGCCCCATAGCGAACGGCGAGATCCCTTTCCCCGCCGCGTGGACGCTTGCGGGCGTCCTGCTCGCCATATCGTTACTGGCCAGCGCCCTGCTGCTTGGGTACGGTTTCACCGTGACGCTCCTGCTCTACCTCGCCTTCTCGCTGGCCTATTCCCTGCGGATCAAGCGTGTCCCGCTGCTGGACGTCCTCGCGCTGTCGGGGTTATACGCCTTCCGCATCTTCATGGGTGGGGTCGCGACCGCGGTGACCATTTCGCAGTGGCTGCTAGCCTTCTCGAGTTTCTTCTTCCTCGGGATCGCGTTTGTGAAGCGCTATGTCGAACTGCGGGACTGGCAGTCGATGCCGGGAGGTGCCCTCCCGGGGAGAAACTACCGCGCCGAGGATGTCCAGGTCGTGCGTATTTCCGGTATCGCCAGCGCGTACATGAGCGTCGTCATCTTCTTCCTCTACATAGCAAACAGCCGCGAGGCGGTCACCCTCTACCGCCACCCGGAGTGGTTGTGGGCGATCGGCCCGCTCCTGATCTACTGGCACACCCGCCTCTGGATGCTCGCAGAGCACCGCGAGATAGACAGCGATCCGCTGGTGTTTGTCGTAAAGGACCCGCCCAGCTGGGTTGTGGGGGCGTGCGCGGCCGCCTGCGTCCTCCTGGCAACAATCTGAGTCGCGCCGCGCAAATACAACTGCAACAACCAGCCACGGAATCCACGGAATTTCAAAATTGGGTTTTCCGTGTTCTTCCGCGTCTTCCGTGGCAAGGTTTGGCTTGTCTGCGCCGCGCAAATACAACCGCCACAGGTTAACGACCCGGCACCACCGTGTAACTCCGGGTGCCCGGATTCCAGGCGAGCTGCGGGCAGCCAGGGCAGGCGTCCGCCGGCTCGTTCACATGAATCAGCGAAGGCTGCCAGCCGGGGAGCGTCAGGGCGGTGTTCGCGCCAATCCACGGGTTTTCCGGGAATTGGGTGACCAGCACGGGCCGCGGTGTCATGCCTCGCAGTCGCGCCACCAGCTCGGCGGTCGGGGCGGCCCTGGCGATGTACTGCGGGTCCTTTACGAGCCAGAGATACGCGATATTGACAACAACAAAGGCGGCGACGTACCCGGTGAGCCAGCGGCCGCGTGTCCCCGCACCAACCAGCGACGCGATGAGCCAGGCGAGCCCCACGGCGGCGAGGTACTGGTTGCGGCTCGGGACGTGCGTCTGATAGGTGAGGAAAATGTACGGAAGCAGGCAGAAGACGATCCAGGCCGCCGACGCGGTCGTTTTTTTGAGTGAGGGCCGAACGCCTCGGGCCAGGGCAAGCGCGACGGCCAGGTAGCCCCAGGGGAAAAGCATGCGGTGCGCGCTGTTGACGAGCACCCAGGCGGCGCGCGGGTGGACCTCGTAAAGCCCGTGACTCAGCAGGGCATTCGTCTTCATGGTCGCGATGTAGACCGCAGCAAACGGCGCGACCAGGGCGGCCATCAACAGGTACTCTTTCCGGAAGCGCCACCTGCCGGAGTCGACATAGTCCACGAGGGGCACCAGGAGCAGCAGGACGAGCCCCGATTCCTTGCTGAAGAGGGCGGCTGCGCCTAGCACCGTGAACCAGCCGAACCGCTCGTGCGTCCACGCCAGCAGCGCTCCGAGGACGCACGCTGTCATCAGCGGCTCGTTCATTCCCGCGAGCCACATCACCCCTTCCTGCGGATTCTGGTAGACGACAAAGAACACTGCCGCGAGCGCCGCGATTTGCCGCCCGGCGGCGAGCCGGTCCGTCAGCTTCCAGACCATCAAGGTATTGGCGAGGTGAAGGGCCATGGAGAAGGCGTAGAAGAACTCCGGGCGGTAGCCCGCCAGCATTTTGAGGAGGGCGAAGCAGGCATAACACGTGGCCCTGAACGTCTCCGGGGGTATGGACAACAGATAGGCCGGGTCCCGTTTGAGGTCCTCGAGCCGGCCGAGCACCACGTAGTCGTCCGAGATGAAGCCGTTGTTGAATGCGGGTGCGTAGGCCGCCAGGACCAGGCCCGCGAGCAGAAGAGGGAAAGCCCAGTTTCTTGCCGCGGCGGCAAGTCGCGTGCTGCGTGTCATCCCTGGCCCGTCTCCTTCGCGGTGGCGGCATTATAATACCGTTCAAGAGCTTCTTCCGGGCGCGGCGGCCGAATTCGCTTTGAGCCTGCCGACTCTCGCGATAATACTCGGGAGAGCCGCTCCCGAAGTCCGGGGGACAACTCGAGAGGAGAGAACTCCATGAAGAAGGCACTCCTTCTGCTATTGCCTGTCTGGACGGTGTGGACCGGGGCGCAAGCGGCAGCCGCCCGGCAGCAGCCGGGGCGGAACCTGGTCGACAACCCCGGGTTCGAGACGCCCGCGGGCGCCGGCGGGTTGGCGGCGGCGTGGAACACGGGGTTCGCCCGCCCCGAGGTGGCACCGGCATTTTCAATAGACTCCACGGTAGCGCATTCGGGACATTCGTCGGCGCGCACGACTGCCCAGGGGAGTCCCGGGACCCTGGGGTACTGGACGACGACGGTGAAGGGCATTCACGCAGGGACCGACGATTCCGGGCCGACCCAGCTGACGGTCCGGGGCGGGGACTTCCTGAGCGACAAGCACTATCGGGTGAGCTGCTTTTTCAAGACGCAGGGGATAGAATCGCCCTCCCGCAGCGTCTGGATCCGCGTGAGCTGGCTGGACGGGGAGGGCCGCGAGGTGTTCACGCAGCTTCTCTCCCGGTTCGTCAGGGAGGGGGAGTGGTATCGGGCCGAACAGGTGATGGCCGCCCCGCGGCCGGCGCGCGGCGTGACCCTCCAGCTCGCGTTGCAGTGGACCCCCGGGGGCACCGTGTGGTGGGACGACGTCAGCGTCGAAGAGGCTCCAGCGCCTGCGCAGCGCCGGATCAAGGTCGGCACCGTGAGCTACCAGCCGCCCGGCCGGTCGACCCCGGAAAGGAACCGCACCTTCTACGCCGAGAAGATCGCGGCGGCCGGCAAACTCGGTGTCGATCTTCTCTGCCTGGGAGAAGGCATCACGGTCGTGTCGACGGGAAGGAGCTACGCCGACGTCGCCGAGCCGGTTCCCGGGCCTACCAGCCGGGCTCTTGGGGAAGCGGCCCGCAAAACGCGGATGTATGTCGTCGCGGGTATCTACGAGCGCGAGGGCCCGCTGATCTACAACACCGCCCTGCTGATCGACCGCGAAGGGAACGTGGCCGGAAAGTACCGCAAGACCCACCTGCCCGAGACCGAAGTGATCGCCGGCCTCACCCCGGGCTCCACGTACCCCGTCTTCAGGACGGATTTCGGAACCCTGGGGATCGAGATCTGTTACGACAACTTCTTTCCCGAGGTGGCGCGCAACCTTGCGCTGAACGGGGCCGAGATCATCCTTTTGCCGATCTGGGGCGACCTGCGGAACCAGGACTACGCCTGGGACGTGGTTGCGCGCGCGCGGGCCATTGACAACGCCGTTTTCCTGGTGGCGTCGATCTACAGCAACCGGAGGAGCCTGATCATCAGTCCGGACGGCCGCATCCTGGCCGACACCGCCTGGGAAGAGGGACTCGTCACCGCCGACATCAACCTGGATGCGCGCACGTTCGAACGGTGGCTCTCGGTTGGCAGCTATGGCGAGTGGAAGAACCTCTACCCCCAGGAGCGCCGTCACGAAACCTACGAGGACCTCGTCCGCCCAGCCGAGGGGAAACAGCCCCGGTAAGAACGGCAAAGAACAAGTGGGTCCGGGCTTCAGCCCGGACGTCTTTTGATCTGATCTATGTGGCGACGGGCGCACGCTATAGCGACCGCAAACGCGTCCGGGCTGAAGAGGCTGTCCAACGATTGAAGCACCCGCCCCGCCCGCACAACAAGTGGGTCCGGGCTTCAGCCCGGACGTCTTAGATCTGATCTAAGTGGTGGCGGGCGCACGTTACAGCGACCGCAAACCGCGTCCGGGCTGAAGAGGCTGTCCAACGATTGAAGCACCCGCCCCGCCCGCACAACAAGTGGGTCCGGGCTTCAGCCCGGACGTCTTTAGATCTGATCTATGTGGTGGCGGGCGCACGTTATAGCGACCGCAAAGCGCGTCCGGGCTGAAGCCCGGACCCACTTGTTGTGCTGACGGGATCGGGCAGATTGGAGGAGGCATGGGAGAGGTCGGGCTTCACAGGAGCGTTGACGGGCCGGCTTCGGCTGCGTTCTCGCCCGTCCCGCTGCCGGGGACGATGGGGCTGCCCGATTTGGCCTCGGCCCGCCTTTCCCGTGCGCTGCGGGAGCGGTTGGCGTGGGCGCCCTCGGGCGAGTGCGTCGGCTGGGGCATCCCGTTTCGGATCGGCAAGGTGGTTCTGGTGCAGGACAGCCCGGTCGAGCTGAGGTGGCCGCCCGTTCTGGCCGGCTGGCTCGTGTTGATGCACACGACCGACATCGTCGCACCGCGACTCGACCGCCACGGGCTCATCGAGTCTGTCCGCGGTCCGGCAGCCTTGGGGAAGCAGGTCGCCGAGTATGTGTTCCTGTTCGACGACGGAACCGAGATCGGCGTCCCTGTCCGGGGGCAGCAGCAGATCGGCGTCGTGTTTCAGGACTGGGGACTCCCGTGCTTCGAGGCGGTGGCACACCGCAAGCCGGCTCCCGGCCGCACCCTGTCCGAACAGCCGAGGCCGGGTGTGACCTGGGGCGGGTCGCAGTCGCTCGTCGTTCAACCCGACCTCCTGGCGTGGACCAACTGGCTTTGGGCCTGGGCGAACCCTCATCCGGGGAAAGGAATCGTCGGCATGCGCGTCAAGCCCGGCGCGGCCGCCGTCATCCTTTCGGCGTTGGCGGCCGGAACCGTGGCGGATCACCCGTTGCGCTGGGGGCCACGGCGCAAAGCGATCCTGCGACTGAGGAAAGAGGAGGGTTTCGACCCCAGCCTGAGCGACATGGGGCTGCTTGCCAACCTGCAGGTCGATCTCGGCCAGGTCATTTCGGCGCGGCGGCGCACGGTTTATCCCGGCGCTTCATGGGAAGGCACGTACAACAACCAGACGCCAGAATTGTCCGCGGACGAAATCCTCGTCGAATACGCTTCACACCCCGAAGCCGTGTTCCACCTGTCCGGTGGAGCGACAATCCCCGTCGCCGCGCTCGAGACGGGGCCCGCGGACCGTCTGATGCCTGTAGCGCCGGCCACGCACCGCGTACGGCTTCGTGTGGTCGAGAGATCCTCCGGTAACCCAGTAGCCGTGAAACTGCACGTCCACGGGGAGTCCGGAGAATACCTCGCGCCGGTCGACCGCCACCGCCTTCCGAACACGTTCTGGTACGAGGACTTGAGCGTGGATTACGTGGTGCCGGGCGGGCACGCCTGCTCCTATATCACGGGTGAGACGACCATAGACCTCCCCGTCGGCAAGGTCTACGTGGAGATCAGCAAGGGGTTTGAGATCCGGCCGGTGCGCCGGGTTGTCGACGTCCGCCCGGACACGTCCGAACTGGTCTTTACGCTCGACCGGATTCTGGACTGGCGCGGTAAGGGTTGGGTTACGGCCGATACGCACGTCCACTTCCTCTCTCCGCCGAGCGCCTGGCTCGAAGGCGCGGGAGAGGACGTCAACGTCGTCAACCTGCTGGCCAGCCAGTGGGGCGAGCTGATGACCAACGTAGGCGATTTCGACGGCCGCACCACCCATGGCGCGCGCGAGACGGGGGGCGACGGCCAGTACCTGGTGCGCGTCGGGACGGAAAACCGCCAGCACGTGCTCGGGCACATCTCGCTGCTTGGCTACAACGGCCGGATCATCGCTCCGATGACCACGGGTGGACCCGACGAATCCGCGCTGGGGGACCCCATCGAGACGCTGCTGACGGAGTGGGCGCGCCAGTGCCGCAGCCAGGGCGGGATCGTGATCGTGCCGCATTTCCCGCGCCCGCGCGCCGAACACGCGGCCGCGATCGTCAGCGGGGACGTCGACGGGATCGAGATGACGTCGTGGGAGAACCTGCACGGCGGTATCGACCCCTACTCTCTCGCGGACTGGTATCGCTACCTGAACAACGGCCACTTCGTCGCCGCGGTCGGCGGCACCGACAAGATGGCCGCAACCACCGCGGTAGGGACCGTCCGCACGTATGCCTTGCTGGCGCCGGGCCGCGCGTTCGACTACGACGCCTGGAAGGACGCAGTCCGGGCCGGGAACACGTTCGTGACCTATGGGCCCCTCATGGAGTTTTCCGTCGACGGGAGGCCTCCCGGGGCGCGCATCCGCATGACCCACACCGGCGCAGCCATGAGCGTCGAGTGGCGCGTCGCGAGCGTGACGGTTCCGCTGTCCCGCGTCGAGCTTGTCGTCAACGGCGAGATTCGCGAGAGCCGAGCGGTGGATTCCGGGGACGAGGGCGGCCATTGGGAGGTGAAGGTCGACCGGAGTTCCTGGCTCGCCCTGCTCGTGCGCGGCCACCACCCCGACAAGCCGGAAATCGTCGCAGCCCACTCGTCGCCCGTGATGGTCGAGGTGGAGGGGCTGCCGTTCTTTGCCGCCGCCGACGCGTTGAGCATCCTCGAGCAGATCGAAGGTACGCTCGTCTTCTTCGACACGCTTGGCACCCGTGCCGAAACGGCCGCTTACAGGCGGATGCGACTTGTCCTGACCGCTGCGTACCGCTCCCTGCACAACCGACTGCACCAGAACGGCTTCACGCACCACCACAAGGTGGAGTGATGCGCTGCAGGAGCTCTGCGCGGCGAACACAAGCAAAAGACCGGCCACGGAAAGCACGGAAGAACACGGAAAAATCACATTTGAAACTCCGTGATTTCCGTGTCTTCCGTGGCTGGCTCCTGATATTGATCACGCAGGCGGAGCCGCTACGGTGCAGTGGCGATGTCGACGTACCCGCGCCGGCCCAGGAATTGGAAGTAGCCGACGAAGTCGAAATCCTGCGGCCCCAGCTCGAGTTCGGTGAGGCGGATGACCTCGGCCAGGCTTCGCTTGCCATCGCACCAGTATAGTGCGGTCTGCAGCAGGTTATCCCACGCGCCGGCAGGCCAGCCCTCGCGCTTCTCGACTGGGAGGTCGTCGAAGGTGATGCTCCCGATCCGCTTGCGCTTGACGACAATCTGGGGAGCCTGGGCCCGGCGCGGGTCGGCCGGCGCCGCCACGGCCCTGACCGGCACCGGCGCTCCGAGTTCCCGGGCGCGCCGGTCGGCGGCCTGGTGGAGCCGTTCGGCCTGGGTATCCGCGAACCGCTGGATGTTTTTCAGCATCGGATCGAGCGTGGGGCGGATCCGGTCGCGTTGCGCGGCTGCAGCCAGCCGGAGCGCGGACAGGAGCGCGTCCTGGTCACGGCTCGCGGTGTAGGCCACTTTCTCGAGCCCCGTGTGCAACTCCTTCCCGAGGTTTTCGGGTTTGTCGACGCGTGCGATTCTGTCCAGGAACGGCTCCGCCGAGCGCGCGACGTTTTCGAGACTCCTAGTGGCGGTGATTTCACCCAGCCACGGGATCTCGGCCTCGCCGGCGTTCGCCAGGTAATAAAGGTAGGCGGCCAGCATCGAGCTAATGTCGCGCAACGAGCGGCGGTCGACCCTGTCCACGGTGTCGGCGCCGTTATGGTGCACGTTGACGCCCGCGCTGCCGCTCGCTGCCACGTTGGGAACGCCGATGAGCGGATCGCTCAGGTAGGTGTCGGTGCCGGGCCCCCAGGCGCTCCAGTGCGGGAATCGGCGCCTTGCGCCCGTGAATCCGTAATAAGTCTCAGCGACGCGCATGACGAGCGCATCCTGGTAGGAGCGGGCCACGTCCGGGTTCATCCGGAAGAAGTACTCCGTGCCCGACAGCTCGTAGGGGCCGGCGGCGGAGTCGACACAGATCGCGCCGATGGTCCGCTTTATGCGTTCCGGGTTGGTGGCGACGTAGTGCATGGAGCCGTACAGTTCCGGCATCGCCAGCACCCGGATGCTGCGCCGCGGCGGCTTCAGCTTTCCGGCCTGGATCGCGCGATTGAGGGTGGCGAGGGCCTCGAGCATCGAGGAGACCCCGGTGGCGTTGTCGTTGGCGCCCGGCTCGGTCGTGTGACCCAGCTCCAGCACTTCCTCGTCGGATCCGCTTCCTTCGATCACGCCCGTGGCGTAGGGGTAGGACCCCGAGTAGAGGCGCGCATCGACGAGCGCCTTGACCCTGACCTTGCCGTAACGGACGAGCAGGTTGCGCAGATAGGTGCCCTGCCTCGGGGTGATCGAGAAGGCCGGCATGGGGCTGCCGGCCTTGGTGAAGCCCCAGCCGCCGTCGCCGTAGGAGTTCACCCAGTAGTGGTCGGTGGCCAGGTCGGGGTTCTCCGTCGAATCACTGATGATCCCCACGACGCCGAGTTTGGCCAGCGCGGCCTTGATCTCGCCCAGCTTGATGGTGGCGCTGTCGCGGGCGTTGGGATTCTTCACCTCCGTGAAGAAGACGATCTTCCCCTTGACGTCGACACGGGCGATGTCTTCCGGGGCAGACGACTTCAGCTCCACCACCTCCGCCGTGATGCCGCCGGGCGGGGTTGGGCCGCTCCACATCACCAGCGAAGTCGGTTCCTGGCTGTAATCCGCGAGCGTGCGGGTTCCTGCGGGCACGGCGGGCTCGACGATTTCAAGGGTGGCCCGGTTGACGTCCCAGGCCAGCGGCATCGTCCAGAAGCCGTACTGCGTCACCCCATCGGCCGGCGTCTCAACCAGCTCGACCTTCTTCAAGCCGATCGCGTTCATCGTGCTTTGAATGTACTCGGCGGTCTTGTGGAATTTCTGAAAGTTGAACCAGCGGTCGTTCTCGCGCACGCGCAGCACGAAATCCAGCGCCTCGTTCGGATTGACTTCGGAGCTGACGGTGCGGATCAACGTGTCGAGCTGGGGGTCCGTGCGCAGGCTCTGCGCGGACAGGAGCATGGGAACCAGTAGCAGGACGGAGCAAACCCGTAACCACTTCATACGCTCTCCTCCGATATGATGTCAAAGCCGGGGTGCGCCGATTCTAGCACAGTCTCGCGCGGCAACGTTCCGCCGTTCGGAAGCGCCTCGGAAGCGCCTGTTGACAGCGGGCCACGCCGGACCTACCATCGACCGACATTTCTGAGGACAGGGAGGCGGCATGGCCATACAGGAAATCACGAGCGGAGGTTTGAATCCCGGGCAGTTCATCGACGAGCAGACCAGAGCCATTTCGAGTGCGGTTGGGAACGGTTTGGCCGTCAACGCTCTCTCGGGCGGCGTCGATTCGTCTGTCGTGACGATGCTGGGCCACCGGGCCCTCGGCGACCGGCTCAAGACGTACTTCATCGACAACGGCCTGATGCGCGCCGGGGAACCGCAGCAGGTGGTCTCGACTTTCCAGGGGCTGGGGGTGCCCGTCGAACTGCACGACGCGCGCGCGGAATTCCTCGGAGCCCTGAAGGGAATAACCGATCCGGAAGAGAAACGCGAGGCCGTCACCCAGACCTTCTACCGTCACGTTTTCGGTCGCCTCGTGCGGGAAAGCGGTGCCAGACACCTCCTGCAGGGGACGATCCTCACCGACGTCGACGAGACGGTCGCGGGGATCAAGAGGCAGCACAACGTCTTCGAGCAGCTGGGCATCGATCCGCAGGAGGCCTTCGGCTACCGCATACTCGAGCCCCTCATACAGCTGCGCAAGGACGGGGTCCGCAAGGTGGCACAGGCTCTCGGGCTGCCGGCCGCCATATACAACCGAATGCCTTTCCCCGGGCCTGCCCTCGCCGCGCGCATCGTCGGCGAGGCGACGGCGGAGCGGCTGGAACTGGTCCGCGGCGCGACGGCGATCACGGAGTCCGAACTGGCCTCCCGCGGTGCGTTCCAGTGCATGGCCATCCTGCACGAAGACCGAGTCACCGGGATGCGCGGCGGCCGCCGCGACTTCGGCCTGCAGATCGAGATCCGTTGTTGGGACAGCGTCGACGCCCGGCATGCCACCCCGACACGGCTTCCCTGGGAAACGCTCGAGAGGCTCAGCGCGCGCATATTGGACGAAGTGCCCGGCGTCGTCAGCGTCACCTACAACATCGCGCCAAAGCCGCCGTCGACCATGGAGGTGGTTTAGCCTCGGCGGACCGCGCCGGAGGGCAGGCCGGATCGGTGGGAGCCCGCGCCTCGAAGGCTCCAAGACCTCGAAGAATCTCCAAGAACGAGCGGCGGCTCAAGTACGGAGGTAGTCCCGGAGTTCGGTCTGGATGAGCGGCACTTTCTGGAACCCGCCGCCGAGACGCTGCCAGTAGGCTTCGGCAAAACGCACCCCGGCTTCCTTTCCCCAGACCACGTCCTGTTCCTGCATGGCGCCGAGAAAGTCGTCGATCTTGTGCATGACGCGCATCAGTTCGATCTGGCTGACGTGACATTCGATCATGCGCGTCTTGGTCTCCCAGGCGCTCGAGACGTCGATGAAAAAGTGCGGCCGCGGCAGCGGATTCCCCAGCGGGTCGGAGAGTCCGAGGGTCGACGAGTGGTAGAGCAGCGGCGTGACCGGCAGGGGCGGATACTTCGAGGGGACGTTGGGAAGGGTCGCGAGCATGGCCGCGGCGTCGGTGATTGCCGAGGAGGCGCGATGATCCGCATGGTAGTCGAAGGGGAGGTGCCCGATGACGATGCCGGCCTCGGCACGGCGGATCACGTCCTGCGCCGCGATGCGCATCTCCTCGGTGTCGAAGAGAAAGCCGTCGCGCCCCCCGAGGGTGCAGTACTCGGCTCCCAGGATGGCGGCCGCGTGCTCGGCTTCCTTGCGGCGAATCGCCACCGTCGTGGCCTCGTTCGACCCGATGCCTCCCATCCCGCCCCCGGTGGCCGTGCAGATCGTTATGCGGTATCCGCGGTCACGCAATAGCTTCAGGGTGCCGGCACAGAAGATCTCGGCGTCGTCGGGGTGAGCCGTGCAGACCACTACGCTCTTGTTGAAAACCAGTCCGGCCATGTCCTCCTCCTGATCCCGATCATACTATCACCGCTCCGGTGAAAGCCGGACTCACTCCGCGACCAGGAGCGTGATTTTGGAGCCGTCCTTCCCGCCGAAAAACACCCTCTGGGTTGCCTTTACGAAATCCGCTGCCTGGGCCTTCGGGATGTCCATGAACTTCTGAGGATTCCTGTCGGTGAGCGGGAACCAGCTGCTCTGGACCTGAACCATGATCCGGTGCCCCTGGCGGAACGTGTGCGCGACGTCCGGGAGCTTGAATGTGATGCGGTCCGGCCTGCCCGGCTCGAACGGCACCGGCGTCTCGAAGCTGCGGCGGAATTTCCCGCGGAACGGCTCGCCGCGGATCAGCTGCTGATAGCCGCCGATGGAGGACGCCGGGGACGTCCGGCCCGGCTGGGGCGGATTGTTGTAGTCGGGCATGTCACCAGGATAGACGTCGATCACCTTTACGACGAAGTCGGCGTCGGTGCCGGTCGTGGACACTTTCAGGTCGACGGCGATCGGGCCGAAGGCGGTGACGTCACGGTCCAGGATCTCCGTCTTGTAGACCAGGATGTCGGGGCGCTTCGCGGCGAAGCGCTGGTCCTCCGTCATGTAGCTGTTCAGAATGCCCATGGTGACCTGACCGACGTAAGGCACGGGCTTTGCGGGATCGGAGACGTATTCGTCGGAGCCGGTCTGCGGGGTGGGCTGCCACGCAAGTCTCCCGCCGTCGGCCAGGAAAACGTCCGTCGGCCTGGCTGCAGAGGGAGGCCAGGAGTCGAACTTCCTCCACTGGTTTGTGCCGGTCTGAAAGAGCCAGGCCTTCGGGAACTTCCCGTCGCCTCGTCCCTTCAGGTGGTAGAGGAAAAAGGGGAGCTCGATCTTTTCGCGGTAATAGCGGGCCGTCTTCGACCCGAAGTTGACATTTCCCAGGCGGTCGCCGTCGCCGCGTGAAAAGCCCCCGTGGTTCCATGGGCCCATGACCAGCATGTGGGAGGCCGGAGGGTTGTTCTGCTGCATGAAGTCGAACTGGCGCAGCAGTCCCTGTGGGTCTTCTGTGTCGTACCAGCCGCCCACGAGCATCACCGCGGGCTTGATGTTGCGCAGGTGCTTCCAGATGGCCCGCGACTGCCAGAACGCGTCGTAGGTCGTGTGTTCGACGTTCAGCGTCCAGAAGGGCTGTTTGTGCTTGAAGTACCTCTCCTCGGCGTTGGCGAGCGGACCCATCTCCAGGTAGAACTCGTATCCGTCCGGGGTGCCGTAACGGAAGGGGAGCGAGGGCTGCGGCGGCTCGGGCTCCCCTTCGCGCGGGCGGAAGCCCATGTAGAAGCCGAAGCGGTGCGCCAGCATGAAGGCGCCGTTGTGATAGACGTCGTCCCCGAGGTAATAGTCGGTCACGGGCGCCTGAGGAGCGACGGCGGCCAACGCCGGGTGGGCGTCGATCATCCCCGCAGTGGCGTAGAAACCGGGTTGCGAGACGCCGTACAAGCCCACCTTGCCCGTGTTGCCGGGGACGTTTTTCAGCAGCCACTCGATGGTGTCGAAGGTGTCGGTGCTTTCGTCGGTGTCGGCGGGACCGCGTTTCACGGGCTTGTGCGGGCGGTTGAACGTGTATTCCCCTTCACTCATGTACCGGCCCCGCACGTCCTGGTACACGAAAATGAACTTCTCACCCTGAAAAAGTTCCGACGGGCCGAGCAAGGAGCGGTACTGATCGATCCCGTATGGCGAAACACTGTAGGGCGTCCGCTGCAGCAGGATGGGGAAAGCCGAACCCTCAGTGAATACTTCCTTGGGCACGTACACGGAGGTAAACAGCCGGGCGCCGTCGCGCGCCGGGATTCGATACTCGAACTTCGTGTAGCTCTCGCGTACGGCGGCCGCCCCGGTCGTGCCGGTCTGTGCCGTGGTCAGGTACGACAACAGCAGCACGCAGGCGAGGAGAAGGATTGGTTTGAGTCGAAGCCATTGTTGCGGCATGCGCGAGCGTCTCCGTCTGATGTCGGCTCGGATTCTTTCCCGCCCGCGCCGGGGCTGTCAACAAGAACCGCGGACGACGTTGTCCAGCCTTGACCGGCCGGGAAGGCAAGATCAGAAGCGGAGCATTGAAGGTGCCTTTGTTTTTGATCCGCGTCCATCCGCGTCCGAAACATACACGTCACCATACTCACGAAACGACCACTTAGGACCTGTGCCTGTAACGGGCGGCGTCGAGCCTCCGCACTCCCAATGCATTTCGGGCCGGATGCGGGTATAATCCCCCGGATTTCTCGACCTGGAGATGGTGTTTTCTGGTGATGACTAGATTCCTGTTCAGATGCGCTCTTTGTGTGCCGGTCGTTTCCGCAATAATCCTCTCAGCTTCCCCGAGCCTGTTCGGGCAGACCAAAGGCGTCAACCGCGAGAAGTACCGGATCCACATCCGGAAGACGGAGATGCCCGTCGCCGTCGACGGCCTGCTCGACGAAGCCGTATGGTCCGCGGCCGAACGCGCAAGGGACTTCCAGCGCGTGACCCCGACCGACGAAGGCCTTGCGGTGGCCAAGACCGAAGTGATGCTGGCGTACGACGACGCCAACCTCTATGTCGGCGTCGTCTGTTTCGATCCCACGCCCGGGAAGAAGCGGCCCGTCGAGTCGCTGCGGCGGGATTTCGCCTTCGGGAAAAACGACAACTTCATAGCCTTTATCGATACCTACAACGACCTGACCAATGGCTTCGCCTTCGGCGTTTCGGCCGCGGGAGCCCAGTGGGAGGGGTCACAGGCCAACGGCGGGCTCGTGTCGCTCGACTGGGACATCAAGTGGCACTCGGCCGTCAAGAACTATGAAGATCGCTGGGTGGCGGAGTTCGGCATCCCGTTCCGCAGCATGCGCTACCGCGGCGGCGCGACGGAATGGGGCATCAACTTCAGCCGCCTGGACCTCAAGACCAACGAAAAGTCGAGCTGGGCCCCGATGCCCCGCAACCTGCAGACGGCCAATCTCGGATATGCCGGGACCCTGGTCTGGGAAGCGCCGCTCAGCGAGGCGGGTCTGCGCTACTCCCTCATCCCATACGTCTCGGCCAAGTTCACGCAGGACAACGTCGCCGGCACGAGCGACCACGACGCGACCGGCGGCATGGACGCCAAGGTCATCCTGTCGACGTCGATGAACCTCGACCTGACCGTAAACCCCGATTATTCGCAGGTCGACGTCGACACCCAGCAGACCAACCTGGACCGGTTCGAGTTGTTCTTTCCGGAAAAACGGCGCTTCTTTCTCGAGAACAGCGATCTGTTCGCCAGCCTGGGTGCCGACAACCTCCGTCCCTTCTTCTCCCGGCGCATCGGTCTGGACCGGCGCGTGGACGGCGGCGCCAGGTTGAGCGGAAACCTCGGCGACAACTGGCGGCTCGGACTGATGGACATGCAGGTGGCGACCACCGACGGCGCCCCCGCGGCCAACTTCGCCGTCGCCGCCCTGCAGCGCAAGGTCTTCCGGCGCTCCAATTTCGTCATGTTCATGGTGAACAAACAGGTGACCGACCAGGGCGAACCCTATGCCGGCCTCGATTACAGCAGGGTGGCCGGCCTGGAATACAACCTCGCCAGCGCGGACAACCACTGGACCGGCAAAGCGTTCTACCACAAGTCGTTCTATCCGGGGGCTACGGGGGATGCGTCGTCCGCGGCCGCGAACCTCATGTATGCCACCCGTTCCTTCTCCGTCGCCCTCAACCAGGCGTGGGTAGGATCGGACTACCTCGCCGAGGTCGGCTACATCAGAAGAAAAGGCTATTACGAGGTCAACCCGACCGTCTCTTACAGGTTCCTGCCGAAATCCGGCAAGCTGATCAGTCACGGCCCCAGCCTGAAATTCGACATGTTCCGGGACTCCGACTTCAGGCTCACCGACCGCCAGGTCCAGCTGGGCTACTCGGTCGAGTGGCAGAGCCGCGATTCCATCTCGGTCGATTTCCGCGACTACTACGTCGAGCTCCGGGCCCCGTTCGATCCGACCAACAAGGGCGGGCAAAAGCTCGAGACCGGCTCGGTGTTCCAGTGGCGCGACGCCGGGATCACCTACGGCTCCGATTCACGCAAGCTCTTCGCCTACGAGCTGGGGACGCGCTACGGCAGCTATTACAACGGCACACGCTGGAACGTCAACGGCGACCTGTACTGGCGGGTGCAGCCCTACAGCAACCTCGCCATGGTGGGGTCCTACGACAAGATCTCGCTCCCCAGCCCTTACAACAGCGCGAACCTCTTCCTGATCGGCCCGAGACTCGATCTGACCTTCACCGACAAGCTCTTCCTGACGACCTACGTGCAGTACAACAACCAGATCGACAACCTCAACGTTAATGTGCGGCTGCAGTGGCGCTTCGCACCGGTGTCGGACCTGTTCATCGTCTACAGCGACAACTCCTATCCCGGCGATTTTCAGAACAAGAACCGCGGGCTCGCCATGAAAATCTCTTATTGGTTCAACTGACGTCCGTGAGGTTGTTCGGCGCAGACCGAGGAACCTCAAGGAGGGAAACCGATGCGAACTCTCACGAAGTTCACCGTGCTGCTGACGCTCGCCGGGGCTGGCGCCGCTTTCGGGCAAAACGATCCCTCCAGGAAGGAGTGGATCCAGCTTTTCGACGGCCGGAGCCTGCAGGGTTGGGACGTCAAGATCGCCGGCTACGACCTGAACGACAACTTCGGCAACACGTTCCGGGCCGAGGGCGGACTCCTCAAGGTGGCCTACGACAAGTACGACACCTTCGGCAACCGCTTCGGCCACATCTTCTACAACAGGAAGTTCTCACACTACATCATCGCGGTCGAGTACAGGTTCGTTGGCAACCAGACGCCGGATGCGCCGGAGTGGGCCTTCCGCAACAGCGGGATCATGGTGCACTCCCAATCGGCCCGGAGCATGCGCAAAGAGCAGGATTTCCCGATTTCCATCGAGGTCCAGCTCCTGGGAGGGCCCGGCTCCGGGGAGCGCCCGACGGCAAACCTCTGCACCCCCGGGACGCACGTCGTCATCAACGGGCAGCTGTACACCGACCACTGCATCCAGTCGAAGTCGCGGACCTACCACGGGGATCAGTGGGTGAGGGTGGAAGCCGTGGTCCTCGGCGACGAGAGCATCAAGCACGTCGTCGAGGGGCAGACCGTCCTCGAGTACTCGAAGCCGCAGATCGGCGGTGAGAACGTCACCGGCTTCGATCCCGCCGTCAAGCGGGACGGAACGGCGTTGACCGAAGGTTACATCGCGCTCCAGGCGGAAAGCCACCCGGTCGAGTTCCGCAAGGTCGAACTCCTGAACCTGGCCGGCTGCATGGACCCCAAGGCGCGCAACTACAAGTCGTATTTCGTCAAGTCCGACAGCGCGCAGTGCCGGTACTGAAAGAGAAGAGATGCCATGACCCTTTTTCGCGTCGTCGGGCTGCTGACCGCGCTCGCCCTTCCGGGCTGGACTTTCTGCCGGCCCGGTCCCCCGATCTGAGGCTCCCCGCCATCCTCGGCGACGGCGCCGTGCTTCAGCGCGGCATCCCCGTGCCCGTCTGGGGATGGGCCGCCCCGGGGACCCGCGTGGAGGCGCTGCTGGCACGGCCAGACGAAGACCGCCGTCGCCGCGCCGGATGGGAGGTGGCGGCTTTCGTTCGAGCCGATGGAGGCGGGAGCGCTCGGGGACATGACGGTGCGTGCCGGCAAACAGGTCGTCACGGTCAGGGACCTGCTGGCCGGAGAAGTCTGGGTCTGCTCCGGGCAGTCCAACATGCAGATGAGCGTGGCGGCGTCGCTCGGCGCCGAGGAGGAGCTCCCCCGGGCGGGCGACTGCGCAGCTGCGGCTTTTCAAGATCGCCAGGATCGCCTCCGCCGCGCCCGTGCAGGACGTCAGGGGACGCTGGCAGCACTCCGGGCCGTCGAGCGCGGCGGATTTCTCGGCCGTGGGCTACTACTTCGGCCGGGAGCTGCGCCGCAGGTTGAAGATCCCTGTCGGCCTGATCATGGCGGCCTGGGGCGGCACCACCGCGGAGGTCTGGACCGACCCGGCCTCGCTTGCCGCCGACGGCGAGTTCGCGCCCATCCTGCGCCGCTGGAACGAGCGGCTCACGCGCAATCCCGAAGTGCTGCGGGACGATCTCCCGTTCAGGCTCGAGATCGACGCCATGGAGCTTGTGCGGCCCGACGGATCGCGCCTGGCACTTTCGGGACAGGCGGGGATGGCGGCCTGGGATCCGCCCGAGTTTGGCGACTCGTCGCGCGCCACGATCAGCCGAGGCTCCCGAGCCATTTTCTCGGGTTCCCTTGGGATCGCCGAATCGGCGAGCGTCCTGCGTCGACTTGGGCGGCGCGGAGCTCACCGGCTATTCCAGCCCTGCGGCTGCGTGCGCGAGGACAAGGGGCGTTTTCTCTGCAGCTCCGGCAGCCCTCTGTCGTCGACGGTGCCTGGCACGCGGTGCCCTCGTTTTTCGCAAGGCCGGACTGGACCGAGTACACGTTTCGACTGGCCGATTTCGTGCAGCCGTCCTGGGGCGAGCAGAAGCCGCTGACGCTGGATCGGATCACCGGCGTCGCGCTCTGCGTCGAGTCCGCCATGGCCGTCCCCGAGCAACCGTCGTCGCTCTTCAACTGTCCATGCTGATGCCGGTCATCCCCCACGCGATCCGGGGTGCGCTCTGGTACCAGGGGGAGGGGAATGCCGGACGTGCGTATCAGTACCGTCGCCTGCTGCCGGCGCTGATCGGCGGGTGGAGGCGCGCGTGGGGCCAGGGCGATTTCCCGTTCTACATCGTCCAGCTGCCCGGCTACGGGCCGGTCAGCGAAAACGCCGAGCAGAGCGAATGGGCCGAACTGAGAGAGGCGCAGGCCGCCGCCCTCGCATTGCCGAACACCGGGCTCGTCTGCACCATCGACCTGGGAGAACCCCGGAACGTGCACCCGCGCAACAAGAGCGAGGTCGGGGTGCGGCTGTACCAGCTCGCCCTGGCGAGGACGTACGGCATCGACGTCGAGTACGCCGGCCCGAGGTTCCTATCCGCAAAAGCGGAAGGGAACCGGATGCGCGTGCAGTTCGCCGATATCGGGACGGGGCTGAAGTCGATCGACGGCGGGCCGCTGCGCGGATTCGCCGTCGCGGGGGAGGATCGCGCCTTCCACAAGGCGACCGCGCTGATCGACGGCGACACCGTCGTCGTCGAAAGCCCGGAAGTGCCCGAGCCGATCTCCGTCCGCTATGCCTGGGCAGCGAGCCCATCATGCAACCTGGCCGGCGCCAACGGCATGCCCGCATGGCCCTTCCGCTCCGACACCTGGCCCGGCAAGACCGATACGGCCAGATGAAGCGGAAGCCGCAGACAGAAGCCCAAAACGGAAGCCGGAAGCCGGAAAAGCCGGAAACGAGCCGGAACCCATGTTCGGAGTAGAATGGAAGCCGCACTCGGAAAGAAGCTCGCCTGGAAAGCGAATCTGTCCCATGACCAATCTCGATCGTCGTTCGTTTCTGAAGCTATCGTCAGCAGCGTTGGCAGCCGTTCCCCACGCGGGGAGGCCTGTGCTGCCCCAGGGCTCTGCGGCCGGGGAGATGCTGTACTCCGCCGGTTTCGTTCCCGAGGGGGCCGAATGCAGGATGGCCTTTGTGAGCGACCACCACTACTGGCCGGGGCACCTTGAGAACTGGGGCGATGGCAGCCAGATCACGACCAGCACCGACCGGAGGATGCCGGACCTGGCCGAGGCGCTCAACGAGGAACGCCCCGATCTGTCCGTCCACGCGGGTGATGTCATCAGCGCGGGGGGCTCGTTCTTCCCGCCGCCGGAGGTATACGCGCGGCAGCTGGCCTTCGCCAGAGGCTTTTGCGACAGCCTTTCGCACCCCACCTTGCCGCTGCCCGGCAACCACGAGACCCTCGAGCCCGAGTACGTCGACGAAGCCCAGCTCGGAGCATGGAGCCGGCACTTCGGCGCACCCTACCGCCACCACGACCTGAAGGGCTGGCGCATCATCGGGGTCAACTGCCTGATGCCCAACCCGAACGGCCGGCATGGCCGGGGCGACGACTTCGCCAACGTCTATGGTCTCGACCCGGCGCAGCTCGACTGGCTCAGAAGCCGCCTGAACGAAGCAGCCTTGCGCGGACTGAAGACGGTAGTCTGCACGCACGTCCCCCCGGCGGGTTGGGTGAACGCGGCCGCCTTCGAAGCCGCGATCACCTCGGCGGGTTGCGTGAAGGCGGTCCTGTGCGGCCATACACATCGCAACTCCGTCGGTCTCCTGGGCGGGGTCCCTGTCCTGGTCCGGGTGGCGAACGTCACCTCCCCATTCGGTTACACGATGGTGCACTTCTATCCGGACGGCCGCATGCTGGTGATCCAGAAATCACAGCATTTTCCTTTCGAGGATTTCATTTCTTCGAAGATGCAGCCGAGCGGCCTGGGCTCCGAAGCGGATCGTTACCTGACGTTAGGCGGCAGCTCACAGCTGCCGCTCGGCCGCTTGAAGATCCGTGGCGCAGACGCCCGCGCGGAAATAACGAACGGGCATCTGCGGCTGACCGGGAGGAACGAACGGGCTGTGGTGTTAATCGACACCGCAGAACTCCGGAACGCTCGCATGACCGTCACGCTCGTCAAGTCCGGGTGCGACAGGATGGGTGGCGTGGCGCTCGCGGCCACCGACGGGACCGGAGGGATCGAAGCCGCGGTGACCAGCCGCTATTCGCCCGACGGCAAGGTCCACCTGGCCGGGGTCCGCCCCGGCGGGCGTGACGTGCTGGCGCGGTCATGGTTTAACATCGCCGACAACATCGCGTACCGGCTGGTCCTCGAGGTTCGCGAGAGCCGGGTCTCCGCCTCGTGGAAAAACATGCTCAACCTGTCAGCCTCCGCCGAACCGGGCGCCGCAGGCCAGTTTGGCATCTTCGTCGACCGCGGCACGATTTTCGTGACGGATCTGAAACTGGAGCGCCTGTAAACGCCGCTCGTGTCGGCCGCGCTCGAACTCCCGGACCCGCCTCGATGGCGAAACATCCGTGGCCCGGGTGGAGCCCGGCCGCTTGACCGCCCGGAACCTCGGGGCTATAACTTACACCAACCCCCCTGATCGCTTTAGACTCTCAATCCGGCAGCACGTCTGCCGCGGACAGGCACCCCCATCCTGTTCGACAGCGCGGGCCGCGGGGCAACCGGGGAATCGACACTGAAAAGCGGTCGTGGCGGAGGGAGGAGTTTCACTCGAACAGGCGAGGGCGCGGCCGTCGGACCCGGCGGCCATCTGCTCGTGATCTGCCCCACCGCACGGGACCGGAAGCATTTCTCCAGGCCGGAAATCCGGGACAAGTATGACCTGGAATTCCGGGGAACGGACGAAGCGACGCGCGCTCCGGGCTTCGACGCGGTGCGGTTCTTACGGGAGACGGTCTGCGAGCTCCGCCGCCGGAGCGGCGAGTTCCAGGGGGTCGTGGGCATAGACGATTTTCCCGCATGTCTGCTCGCGGCTCTCTCCGGAGCCGCCCTCGGCTTCTCCACCCCGTCGTTCGAGTCCCTGTTCCTGTGCCAGCACAAGTACTACTCGCGCCTGCGGCAACTTGAAGCCGCTCCGGAGGCCACCCCGCAATTTGCCGTCGTCGAGCTCGAGCGGCCGCCGGCGCCGGCCGACATGCTGCTCCCCTTCCCGGTGTTCGTCAAACCCGTGAAGTCCTACCTCTCCATCCTGGCGCGGCGCCTCGACACGCCCGAGGATTTGTCCCTCACTCGACTCGAGGCGATGCGGCGCCTCGGCCCGGTGGCCCGTATGCTCGACGCGCTCGTCGGGGCATCGCCGCTCGCCGGGAAGTACCCCGTTTCGGCTTCATCCCTGATCCTGGAAGAGATCCTCTCCGGCCGGCAAGTCACCCTGGACGGTTACGCTCACCGGGCAGAGGTTGTGCCCCTCGGGGTCGTGGACTCCGTCTTCTACCCCGGGACCCTGTCGTTCGAGCGCTTCGATTACCCGTCCCGCCTCCCGCGCAGCGTGCTGGAGCGCATGGGCCGCATCGCCGAGAAAGTCGTCCGGCACATCGGGCTCGACCGGACTTTTTTCAACATCGAATTTTTCTACGATCGGGAATTGGACTCGATCCGAATCATCGAAATCAATGGACGCATGGCATCGCAGTTCGCCCCCTTGTACCGCATGCTGCGCGGCATCGACATGTATGCCATGCAGCTGGAACTGAGCCTCGGGACGGGACCCCGGATGCCGCGGCGTCTGGTCTGCCGGGCTGGAGTCCAACGGCGTCGCGTCGAGCTTCGTCCTGCGACGCTTCGAGGACGGCCGCGTCACCCGCGCCCCCTCGCCGGAAGATCTCGAATGTCTGGCCGCGAGATTCCCGGGTAGTTTCGTAGAAGTGCTGGTTAAGGAAGGGGAACGGCTCTCGGACGAGTTGCAGGATGACGAGAGCTACCGTTTTGCGCTCGTGAACCTCTGCGCCGGCACCTGGGTCGAACTTCAGCGGACGTTCGACGAGGTGGCCGCGACTGCTCCATTTCAAGTTCGAGCCGTGCGCGTGACGCGGCGGGCGCGCGGCACCGCGCCCGAATCCCCCGCACTCTGGGCCGCAAAGATCCCGATCCCGCCGCCCGGATTTGCGGTATCCTGCCCCACATCATGAAATACTCGACAGACCCTCACGTAAGACTGGCGAAGCATCTCGACGACCTGCCCGGGGGATTCCCCCCGACGGACAGCGGTGTCGAGTTACGTATCCTGCGCAGGCTCTTCTCCCCCGACGAGGCCGAACTGGCGCTGCATGTCAGCCTCATACCTGAGGAGGCGCGCGTCATCGCCCGGCGGGCGGGGCTGGGCCTGAATGAAGCCGGCCTGCGGCTGTCGGCGATGGGGCGCAAGGGGCTCATCTTTGAGCTGACACAAGGGTCGGGACCCACCCAATACGCTGCCGCCCAGTTCGTGATCGGGATCTGGGAGTTTCACCTCAACGACCTCGATCCCGAGCTGATCCGCGACTTCAACGAGTACCTGCCCACCCTGGCCGGCGAAGCCCTGAAGTTCCCACAACTGCGCACCATCCCGGTCAACCGCAGCCTCGCGCCCCAGCTGACGGTCCTTTCGTACGAGAAGGCGGAAGCGTTGGTCGCGAGGGCGCAAGAAACTGCTCGTAGCCCCCTGCATCTGCCGACGCGAGCGGCGCATGGCGGGGGAGGGCTGCAGCGCCCCCGAGGAAGCCTGCCTCGTGTTTGACGCGGGGGCCGACCTGTTCGAGCGCAACGGCTTGGGGCGGTTCATCGACCGGCGCGAGGCGCTCGACATCCTCGGGCGTGCGGACGACGCGGGATTGGTGCTTCAACCCGGGAACAGCCAGGCCTCGATGAACATATGCTGTTGCTGCGGGTGCTGCTGCGGCGTGCTGCGGAGCATCAAGAAGTACCCCAAACCCGCGTCGCTGGTTTCGTCACCGTTTGTGGCCGAGTATTCGGCGGATTCATGCAGCGGCTGCGGCACTTGCACGAACCGCTGCCAGATGGACGCGCTGCGGCTGGAGGCGGGGAAGGTCGAGCTCATTCGCGAGCGCTGCATCGGCTGCGGCCTCTGCGTTTCCACCTGCCCGACCGATTCGCTGGTGCTCGTGCGCAAACCCGCGTCGGAACAGCCGAAGGTGCCCAAGGACGGGATCCGGGCCGTGATCGAGCTGGGCCGGTCGCGCGGCAAACTCAGTCCCGCCGGCCTGGCCCTGATGGTCGTGAAATCGAAAGTGGACCGACTGCGCGCCCTCCGCCTGCGGCAATGATGCGTAAACAAGTGGGTCCGGGCTTCAGCCCGGACGCCGTTTGCGGTCGCTATCGAGCGCAACTGTTGCTGAATAGGGCAGACCTAAAGACGTCCGGGCTGAAGAGGCTGTCCAACGGTTGAACCACCCGCTCTGCCCGTAAGACAAGTGGGTCCGGGCTTCAGCCCGGACGTCTTTTGCAGTAGCTGTAAAGTGCATCTGTCACGATATGCAACGGCTTTAAAAGCGTCCGGGCTGAAGCCCGGACCCACTGAAGCACGAGGGGAAACAAGGATGAGGGATGTACGGGTCGCCAGCGTGCAGTTTGAGAGCGCTGCGGGAGACAAGCAGGCGAATTTCGAGAAGGTGGAACGGTTTGCCCGCGAGGCGGCCGGCAAGGGTGCCGCCATGGTGGTATTCCCCGAATGCTGTCTGACCGGGTACTGGTTCATGCGACACCTGACGGTGCCGCAACTGGCGCAGCTTGCCGAATCTGTGCCGGAAGGCCCGAGCTGCGCGAGGTTGCGCGCCATCGCCGTGCGGCAACGCATCAGCGTCGGGGCCGGTCTTCTCGAATCTACGAGCGTAGGTGTGTTCCACAACACCTACGTGGTGGCCATGCCCGACGGCACGGTCGTGCGGCACCGAAAACTGCACGCGTTCGAGCACCCCGCGATTCACCCCGGGGCTGAGTACACGGTCTTCGACACGCCGCACGGTTTCCGAGCCGGCCTGCTCATATGCTACGACGTCAACATCGTCGAGAATGTCCGGATTGCCGCGCTGCGCGGCGCAGAAGTCCTGCTGGCGCCGCACCAAACCGGTGGCTGCCGGACACGAAACCCGCACCTGATGGGGGTAATCGATCGCTCCCTGTGGGAGAACCGCCGCGACGACCCCGGGGCGATCGAGCAGGAGCTGCGGGGAGACAAGGGCAGGGGGTGGCTGATGCGCTGGCTCCCGAGCCGCGCGCACGACAACGGCCTCTTCCTGGTCTTCAGCAACGGCGTCGGGATCGACGACGACGAGGTCCGGACCGGCAACGCGATGATCCTGGATCCCGTACGGCCGGATCCTGGCCGAGATCTGGGAAAGCCGGCGACGACATGGTGGTCGCGGACCTCGACGCCGCGCTGCTGGAACAGGCCACCGGCCGGCTCTGGCTGCGCGCCCGGCGACCCGATCTCTACGGCGAGCTGGCCGGTAGCGACCGGCCTCGAGCGCGATACCCACCAGCTCAAGTTCGAGGAATAGGGCAACTCTAGCCTTCGGAGCTTCAGTCTTGAGTCTTTGAGGATGCAGGGTCACACCTTGTCGGCGGGTATGACCAGGACCGGACGATCCGCCCGCGCCGCCACGTCGAGCATCACCTCGTTGTGCTCCAGGAAGGATTTCAGACGAGGGCTGTAGCTTCCGATCACGATCAGGTCGTGCTCGGCCGCCTGCTCCAGTATGCCGGCGGCCGGCGTCGTGGCGCGTCGGACGAGCGCGTTGGCTTCGATATCGACGGCTCGCATGCTCGCCACCGCCCGGTCGAGGTGCTGGCGCATCAACGTTTCGGTGTCGTTCTGCCCGACACTGGCGTGGAAGAGTGTCACCGACGCGCCGAGGCGCCGCGCAATCCTGCCCCCCTCGATCACGTTGCGCTTGCCGGGCTCGCCCACGGCGGTGCAGATCATCATCTTCTCGATCCTGACTTTCGTCCCCTTGATCAGCAGCACCGGGACATCCGCGTGCTGCAGCACCGAGATCACGGTCGGGCCCAACTGCCTGGTCTTGGCCCGTGACCTCCAGGCCCGGCACCTTGGCCATCCGGGCGGCAGCGCCGCCGTGACGGGGCGGCAGCGCCAGCATCACCATTTCGTAGAGCGACTCGGACCAGCTCGGCCGCCATCTGCTCGGTGGGATCGCCGTAGCGCGCGTGCCACTGGGCGCTGCGCAGCGCCGATTCCCTTTGCGATCGCAGCGAACCAGCCCGGAGGGCCCCCGCCCGATTCGGGGGCGGGCGCGATCCCGAGCACCGTCACCGAGGCCTGCAGCCGTTCCGCGAAGTGGCAGGCCACCTCCAGCGATGCGGGGTCCTCGCCCGCCGGGTGGTACAGCACACGGCGCGCGGCCTTCTTCAGGATGGTCCAGCCGGACAGGGACGTCCACACGGGATCGCCGGTCAGCCTTGTATCGGGCGGCAACGTGGCGTCGACGAGCAGCCCTTCCTCGCCGAAAGCGAGGGCCGGAGCCACCTGGCGCGTTCCCGGCAGATGGGGGAGCCTGAGCCTGACGCGACGGCACGAACCGGCGAAGCTCTCTTCCACCAGGTTCCCCATGCCCAGGACAGGCGTGCCGGCGGGCGGAATCGGGATCCCGCAATCACCTGCTCGGGGCGGACAAGGAGCAGGACCCTCGCCCCGTCTTCGTGGGGATTGTCCGGCGGTATGGGCAAGCCGCAAGGGATCCGAAGCGCGCCTCCCCTGCCTCGGCCCGCCCCACGATCAGGGTCCCGGCCCCGAGAAACGAGGCCGTGTAGAGCGTCGACGGGCAGCGGTACAGCTCTTCGGCAGATCCGACTTCAATCAGCCGGCCGCGTTCGAGAACACCGATGCGGTCCGCCAGTTCGAATGCCTCGTCCTGATCGTGCGTCACCAGGATGGTGGTCACCCCGAGGCGCTGCTGGATTTCCTTCAGGTTCCTCCGGAGCTGGCCCCGTATCTTGACGTCGAGGGCACCAAACGGCTCGTCGAGCAGCAGGACCTTCGGCTTGTGTGCGAGCGCGCGGGCCAGGGCGATGCGCTGCTGCTGCCCGCCGGACAGCTGGTGAGCGTAGCGGTTGCCGAGGCCCGCCAGCCCTACCATGTCCAGGAGTTCCTCGCAGCGGAGTCTGCGCTCCCGCTTCGGGACCTTGCGAATCGCCAGGCTGAACTCGATGTTCTCGATCACGCTCATGTGCCTGAAGATCGAGTAGTTCTGGAAGACGAACCCGGTCCCGCGCTCCTGGGGCGGCAAGGCCGTGACGTCGCGGCCGTGCAGCAGGATTCGGCCCTTCGTCGGCTCCGTCAAGCCCGCGATGATCCGCAGGATCGTGCTTTTTCCCCCTCCGCTCGGACCCAGCAGCACGAACAGTTCGCCATCCCGCACTTCCAGCGAGACGTTGTCGACGACCCAGAGGCTGCCGTAGGATTTGGCCACGTTCTCGATGACGATTGACACTCTCGGGTCCCCTGCTGTCTACTTTCGCTTCCTGGAACTGACGTCACGGGTTCAGAAAGCCACTTGAATCCGGCTCAGCACCACGCCAAAACCGCGCTCCCCTTTCCGCGGCGCTCGCGCCGGGTCACCGAACCGCTCCCAGCCGAAATCGAGCATGTAGCGGACGTAGCGGTTGAGATACCAGTTCGGACCGAAGTATAACGTCTCGGCCCGGTTGTTTTTCACGCTTCCATCCGAGATCTGCAGGCTGGCATAGCGGACCTTCAGCTCCCACGCGCCGAAGCCGGGCCGAGCGCCGTCGCGGGTGAAAAGCTCGTGGCGCGGCACCACGGCCCCCGCCTCCGATTTGGTTTCCCCCGTCAAGAGCCAGGTGGCCTGGGCCATCCAGCCTTTGGCGACGACCCCGGGGAGATTCGCCCCGGCCGGGCCGAGGCCGTCGCGCCGCTGGTTGGTCTGATCGTATTCCGCGCGGATGGTAGCCGGGCCGAGGAGCCAGGTGAACTCGCCGTTGGCCCGGTTGTACCTGCCGTTCAGGGTATCGGGGGTAAAGAAAGAGGCGCTGCGGCTCTCCGTCTGACCGCGCACTCCCACGCCGCCGACGCTGCGGCCGCTCGTCCCGGCGCCGCCGAAAATCAACCCCCTGGCCCAGAACGATCCCGTGTGTTTCCACGGGGAGAAGCGCAGCCTCAGCGCGCTCTCCGGCGTGCCGTTGTTGTTGGGCGCGAGCAGCCCTTTGCCGTTGAACAGCCCGGCCTGGTACTCGAACACTCCCTTGCCGAATACCCCGGTTACCGCCATGCCCGGGCTGCGGCTCGGCGCGAGGTTGTTGACCAGCGAGCGTTCGACGAAGTCCTGGACGCTGTCGGAACGGAGTTCCTCCTGGCTGAACGGCATCTTGAACTGACCGAAACGGAACTGCAGCTGGTCGGCGCGTCGTATGTTGACGTAGAAATCGCGCAGGAGCGTGCTGCCGGTGTCGGCGAAGTCACCTTCGAGCTTGTATTCGTAATAGCGCTGCAGCCTCCCCTCCACGCTCAGACGGGCTCGCCTGACCAGGAAGGTGTTCGGCGGATGCTCGCCCGCCTGGTAGCCGCGGAAGTCGAGCTGGCCGTAACCCGCGATCTGGGTTTCGAAGCTGCCGTCCCCGTTCCGGATGAAGGCGTGGCTGTCGTTCCAGCCCGCGGATCCCTCGCGTTTCCCCTCGGGCTGCGACACGGCCCGGGGAGGTTCTGGCAGGCTGCCGCCAGCGGTTTGTTCCCCGTCTGACCGGGTCGCGGCGGCGGAGGCGGGCACCGTGCGTTCGAGCGCGTCGATGCGCTTCTGCATCTCGGCGATCGCGCGTTGTTGTCGCTCGACCGTGCTTTGCAGTTGCTCGATCAAAGACACGCAGCGCCGGTCCGTCGACGCTAGCGCCCGCCGGCGTCCTGAGCCTGCGCCCGGCTGGCATGCGACAGAAGTAGAAAGAGGATTGCGGCCGTCAGCAGCAAAGTTCGCGAGTTCAAGCACTCTCCTTTCAGGACGCGGATGCGCGCGGATCCCCGCGGATCGACCTGGCGACAGGCCGGTCCGGCGTTTTCAAAGCCTTTCGGCACGCTTCCTGACGATCTCGATGGCCATGAGAAGGACGAAGGACAAGGCTGCGAGAGCGATGGCCATCGCGTAGGCGCCGGTGTAGTTGCGGTCGTCCAGCGAGCGCAGAATGTACAGGGTCGACGTTTCGGTGCTGCGGCTGACCCCGCCGCTCACGACCAGCACGGCGCCGATCTCGCCAAGGGCCCGGGCGAAGGTCAGCGAGATGCCGTACAGCAACCCCCAACGGATGGCAGGCAGGGTGACGCGGCGGAAAGTCTGCCACGAGCTGGCACCCAGGGTGCGGGCCGCATCCTCGTGATCCCGGCTCACCTGCTCCAGGACGGGCATCACTTCACGGACAACGAAGGGAAAAGAGATGAAAATCGTCGCCATCAGGATGCCCGGCCAGGCGAAGACGACCTTGATCCCCGTGCGTTTCAACACGGGATCGAACCAGCCGCCGGCGCCGAACAGCAGGATCAGCATGAAGCCCGCGATTACCGGGGAGACGGCGAAAGGCAGGTCGACGAGTCCATTGAGCAACCGTTTGCCGTGGAAATCGTCGCGCACGAGGACCCAGGCCACACACATCCCGAGGATGGTGTTGACGGCCACCGAGCCGAGGGCGATCAGCAGGGTCAGCTGAAACGAACTCGCCGCGTCATAGGATTTCAGTTCGCGCACGAAGGCCGGGAGGCCGCTGGACAGGGCACCCCAGAAGATTGCCGCCAGGGGCCCCAGCAGCAGCACCCCGGCATAAACTGCGGCCGTCGCGATCAGGGCGCCGCGGACGAGCGCCTGGCGCGAAACCTCCGGCCTCCGCCTCACGGCGGGCAGGTTCTCCGGCGTGCGCCCGTTCATCCTTTCCTCCCCGCAACCCGCTGGAGGCGGTCGACGGCCAGCATCAGGGCGAAAGACATGAGCAGCAGGACGACCGAGACGGCGCTCGCGCCCCGGGGGTTCTGCGACTCGATCTGGCCGTAGACGTATACCGGGGCCGTCAACGTTTTCATGGGGATGTTCCCCCCGACCACGACGATCGAGCCGAACTCGCCGAGCGCCCGCGCAAAGCTCAGGAGCGAACCGGTCAGCATGGCCGGCCGGATCCAGGGGAAGACGATCCGCCGGAAGGTGGTCCACTGGGAGGCGCCGAGGGTCCAGGCCGCCTCCTCCTGCTGCCGCTCGGCTTCCATCAGGACCGGCTGAACCGCGCGCACGACAAACGGGTAGGTGACGACAAGCAGGGCGAGGATGATCCCAGGCGTGGCGAAAATGACCTGGATCCCGTGCCCGGCGAGCCACGCCCCCACGGTGCGTTGCGGGCCGTAAAGCGCCACGAGCATTACTCCTGTGACCATCGTGGGGATGGCAAACGGGACGTCGACCAGTCCGTTCAGCAGCACGCGCCCGGCAAACTCGTACCGCACGAGCACGAATGCCGTGAGGGTCCCCATGACGGTGTTGATCAGCGTGACGGCCAGCGCTGCCGCGACCGTCAGTCTGAGCGCGGCCCAGGCAGACGGTTCCGTCAGTTCGTTCCAGAACGCGTCGAGCCCCCCTTCCAGCCCCTTGTGGAAGACCGCGGCCAGGGGCAGGGCAATAATCAATCCCAGGTAGACGACCGCGGTGAAGCGCAATCCGAGGCGCGACGGGGAGGCTCCGCCCCGCCAGAGGTTTTCCGCCACAGCGCTCACCGGGACCTCCGGATTTCCCCGACCGCCCTGCTGTATGCCCCGTCGGCCCCGTATATCTCCGTGCTCACCTGTTTCCATCCGCCGAGAAAATCGATCTTCCACAGATCTTCCACGGGCGGATACAGGGCCTTGCTCTCCTCGGCGGCATTCGGATCGATGGGCCTCAGACCGTATTTCGCATAGATCCGCTGGGCCTCCAGGCTGCAAAGGAAATTGACGAAGTCCTCCGCGGCCTCACGGGTGCCGTGGTCGTCGACGTACTTGTCGATCAGCGCCACCGGGTTCTCGATCAGGATCGTCGAGCGCGGGATCGCGTATTCGTAGGTCTGACCCGCCTGCCGGCCGACGAGCACCTCGTTCTCGTAGGTGATGGCGACGTCGCCGACCCCCTTTTCGAAGTTGGTGATCGATTCGCGCGCTCCCTTGTCCAGGATGGAGACGTTGGCGAAGATACGTTTGAGGAGTTGCTGCGCCGCGGCGCGGTCGCCTTTCGGGGTGCCCGCGTAGCCGCGCAGGGCGGCACCGTAGATGGCGTTGATGTTCCACTGCGCGCCGCCCGAGGTCTTAGGGTCGGGCGTGAGGATGTTGAGGCCCGGCCGCGTGAGATCCGGCCAGTCAAGAATGTTGAGCGGGTTCCCCCGCCGGACCGCGATGACCACGATCGAGGTGCTCACCATGCCGCGCGACGGGTTCGCGCGCCAGTCGTGCGTGATCAGGCCGGCTTCCGCGATCCTGTCGATGTCGGCCTCGAGCGAGAGCGCGGCGATGTCGGCTTCGAATCCGGCGATGATCGCCCGGGACTGCGCGCCACTCCCCTGGTAGGACTCCCGGAACTCGACGTCCTTTCCGGTCTTCCCCTTCCAGAACTTCTGGAAAGCCGGGATGATCGCCTTGCCGTAAGCCTCGCGCGGCGTCGTGTACCCTCCCAGGGTCAGGGTGACGGAGTCGCGACCCGTGGTGCGCGAACCCGAGCAGCCTGCAAACGCCATGGGGAGAATGAACAGAAAGGCCATAACGGCCGGCCGCAGCCAGAGCAGAAAAGGCCTGGCGACGATGCGCCTGTACTTCTCGGTCATGGAGGAGCCTTTCTCGCTGCGCTCCGCGCTGGGAACGCTCCTGTGACGAGTTGACCGGGATCCGCCTGCGGCAAAAAAAGGAGCACCGGGTGCCCCCGGGCTTCTCCTGAGGCTCGCGCGTCGCGAATGCCCTTCCCATGTGCCTGCGAGGTTAGCTGACGGACTCGGGCTGGAAGTACCCTACACAGCCGTTGGCTGCGATACGCCCCAGACTCTGCCTGAATGCAGAGCGACGGTTCCCCCGCGTTGCTCGTCCTGCTGCGAGCAACTTCAGCAGACAGCTGTCATGATGCTAAACGGGGCAATCCGGTTTGTCAACGACAGTGGGCCCGGGCTGAATAGGCTGTCCAACGGTTGAACCACCCGCCCTGCCGCAAAACAAGTGGGTCCGGGCTTCAGCCCGGACGTCTTTTGATCTGATCTATTTGGCGGCGGGCGCACGTTATAGCGACCGCAGACAGGGTCCGGGCTTCAGAGGCTGTCCAACGGTTGATTGTGAAGTGCGGCGCCGAGGCGCCGCACTCCAGATTAATTCAGTTCGTCCTGATTGAACGTCAACCGTTGGACAGCCTCTGAAGGCCGGACCCACTTGTAGTCAAGGTTGCCGCGGCGCGGCTAATAGGCCGAGGTGGGCGCCGGACTGCCAATCCTGGAGTATTCGACGCGGGCCTGCAGCAGGATCGGGAGGTCCGGGTCCGCCGCCTGCAACAGGGCGAACAGACGCTGATAGGACTCCTTGCTCTTGGCCAGCTCTCCCGAGAGCCGCCTCGCCTTTGAGACCCCCAGTTGCGCCAGGATGTAGATTGGAGAGAACGGATCCTCCCCGCTCCTGCGCTCGAGCACTTTCCGGAACTCCCCTTCGGCTTTCGAGCCTGCACCCTGCGCAAGGTAAGCCTCGCCGGCGAGGTAAGGCGGCCACAGCGCTGCCGACAGTTTCCCCCCACCGATCGTGTTGAGGATCGCCAGGGCTTCGGTGGGATCTCCGCTGCGGATCTGGACCATGGCCCGGATCAACGGGACGTGGACAGACTGGATCATGGTATGGTCCGGATACGACTTGGCAAGCTGTTCGGCCAGGGCCCGGGCCCTCGCCGCCTCGCCGCACAGGGCCTCGGCCTGGGCATTTCTCACCATGACCAGCCAGCTCCGGGTGTCGTGGATCGCCCCGAGGTACTCGCGCGCCTTTGGGCAATTGCCGAACAGGGCCTCGGTGCGTGCGGCGTCGGCGACGAGCGCGGCGGCCATTTCAGGCATATTCCGGTTTTGCGCAACCTCGATCGCGCGCTGCTGGAAGGCGCGCGCCTCGCGCAGATGGCCGCGCGAGGCGGCGGCGGCCGCCTGCAGGGCAAGCATCGAGTATTCATCGGGTTGGCCGGCAGCCTTTTCAGCCTGCGCCGTCATGCCGGCACGGTCGCCTTCGAGGAACGCGACCGTGTAGGCGAGGGCGCGCAGATCGCGGTTGTCCAGGCCCTGCGCGCGCGCCTGCGCGATGGTCTCTTTCGCCTCCGGCAGCCGGTTCAGCCGCAGATAGACGCAGGCCAGCTGCGGATAGGCGTTTGAGTGCCGGCTGATTCGGATCGCCGCGCGGAAGCAATCCACGGCCTTCTCCAGCTGGCCGGCATCCGCGTAGCGTCCCCCGAGCGTGTTGTGCACCGGTGCGTTGCGGGGGTAGATCGCCCGCATCAGCTCCAGCACCTCGATGGCCTTGTTGGCGTCTCCGGTGGCGAACGTGTGGTAGATCGCCTCGATCGACAACCGCTCGTATTCGCTGACCCGGTCCCGCAGGGAATAGGCTCTGCTCGCGCTTTGCGCGGCGAGGTCGGGCCTTCCCGTGTAGCTGTAACACCAGGCGATGTCGTCGTAGGCGCTGGCAAAGTTCGGGTCGGACTCCAGCGCGTGCTCGTAGTAGGGGAGCGCTTCCGCCATGTGCCCGGACAACAGCTGCCTTCTCCCAAGCGAATAGGCCTTGAACGCTTCAAGGGACGCCGTGGTGGCCTGCTCGAGCGGGACGTCGAACTTCTCGATCGAAGCGACGGATTCCCCCAGCCCCTTCCGGATATTGGTCGCAACCCTGCCGAGAGTCCGCAGCACTTCTTCCTTGGTGACCGCTTCGAACTGTTCCCGGACGATCACATCCCCGGTTTGCGCGTTGAGCGCTTCGAGTGAGATCACGTACTCCCGCCCGAGCTTCGAGATCGAACCGGCCAGCAGGGCCTTGATGCCGCGGCGCAGGCAGATTTCGCGTCCCGCTTCCCGCGTCATTGGTTCGTTCGGGGAACGTCCCATATACGCGAGAGTCTCGCGGGCACGCTCGTCCGAGTAAATGTTCAGGAACGGTGTCTGCGCGAGGTGCACCGCCAGGGCCTGCTTCAGCGTGTCGTCGAAGACAGGGTCCCCGGTCGTGTTGACGAAGTCGGCCAGGAGAATGGCATCGGCCTCGGTAAGAGCCGGCCGCCGCCACTGCAGGTAGAACACGAGCAGCGCGATTGCGGCGAGCGTAGCCGCCCCGGTGGTCAGATACGTCCGCCGGTTGCTGGCGCGGGGGCTGACGGCCGGCGGCTCGGGCCTCTCTTCGGCAGGGCCAACCTGCACGACCGGCGCAATGAGCCGGTAGCCGCGCCGGGGGATGGTCTGAATGAACTGCGGCTGCCTGGCCTGGTCCCCGAAGGACTTGCGCAGCTCGGAAACCGAGTACGTCAACACGTCTTCCGTGACGAACGTCCCCGGCCAGACCGCGCGCAGGATCTCCTGCCGTGGCATCACGCGCCCCGGGTTCCCGGCGAGAAAGACGAGCACCTCCATGACCTTCGGTTCTATCTGGATCTTCTTGTCGCGGCAGGAAATAAGGTTAAGGTCGCGCTCGACCAGCCACTCTCCGATTCGAAAGGCGTCGCCCACTGGTTTGCTCCTCGGAAATTCGACCTCTCGCGATAGGGGGGCATGATGGGTCGAGAAAAGTTCACGAAGGCACAAGGGGGACAGGACCATCCCTCCCCGGTACCTAGTTAAGACGACGGTGGCGGGGGATTGGTTTGCTAATTCTGAAGCGTGGAGCCGAAAAACTCATCTCTCCCCCTCCCACGGGAGCGGGCGTGGGAGGTGTAACTGAGCTAATGTGATTATTAGCTCAACTTACCGGACACGGCCCGGTTACCCTCGGCAAATCCTCGGCGAAACCTCAATCAATCCGGGTCGAGCGCTCGGCACCTTTTCCCTCCCCGAAACGTATTACCAGATAGCAGTCAGCCCCCCCACCCCCCCGCCATTCGGGTGAAGCGCGCCATGCAGGAGGTTGGAAATGGCAATGCGAGGTTTGCTGCTTTGCTTCGTCTGCTGTGTGTTGCGGCCGGCGGTTGCAGCCGGCGCCGCTCGGCGGACAGTTCACTGAACGGGATGCCCCCAGCCGCTGCCTGAGGGGAACGGTGGTTTCTTCGACGTCGCAAAATGTCGACGCGACGGTCACGCTGAACGGCTTCGACTACTCCTCGACCTACCGGACCTCCCCCTCCGGTCTATTTGCCTTCTGCGGCGTCAGCCGCGGCAGCTACACGCTCGAGGTTTTCGCTCCCGGGTATGACTCGATCCGCGTCCAGGTCGGGTTGGATGCCGATCCGCCGGAGAACCTCACCGTCGTGGTGCGGCCGCTCTTTGTGCAGGCCATGCGCCACGCCGCGGATTCCGGCAACAGCATCTCGGTCAAATCTTTGAAAGTTCCCAGGCAGGCTCGCAACGAATTGAACCAGTTTTTCCGTGATGTCGGGAAGAAGGATTGGGAAAAGTCGCTGGCGTCGCTCCGGAGGGCGGTAGACATCTACCCCGATTATGTGGACGCCTGGACGAACATGGGGGTGGTCTATGCGCAGCTGAACGACTTCGCTAGGGCCGAAGGTGCCTTCAAGCGGGCGCTCGAGATCGAGCCGAACGACCCGGTGATCCGCAGAAAACTGGGGTACCTGTATCTGGCGAACGAGCGGTGGGACAAGGCGCTCGCAGAATTGGAGATATCCAAGTCCCTGAATCCTTCCGACGCCCAGACCGAGGCGTACCTGAAGCGTGCCCGCGAGAGGATGGGAAACCCGCAGCCGAATTGAGCGGCCGCCAGGCGTGACGGCTCGATAGAGCACGCCGCGCTTCGCCGAAACTCAAGTGGGTCCGGGCTTCAGCCCGGACGCAGTTTGCGGTCGCTATCGAGTCGATCAAAAGACGTCCGGGCTGAAGCCCGGACCCACTTGGGGTTTGTGTTTGTGTCGGGCAGAGAAAAAAAGGGCGCAGGCATTTGCCTGCGCCCTGGCTGATGGGTTGAACGAGACTAGAAGGTCATGCGCAACCCGAACCGGAAAGATCTCGGGTCGTTTGCGTCGCTGGTGAGCTTCCCGAAGTTCGAGCTGTTGACATTGCCGTTCGGGTTGCCGAAGTGCGGCGTGTTGGTGATGTTGAAGGACTCCGCCCGGAATTCCATCCCGAGCTTCTCCGTGAGGGCGAACTTGCGGAACAGGCTGAAGTCCATGTTCACGCGGGCCGGCCCGCGCATGGTGTTCCGGCCCACGTTGCCGAACCGGACTCCGTGACCCGCGCGAAGGCGCTGGTGTCGAAGTACGGGGTATCGCCGAGACCACCCAGAATTGCGATTTCGGGCTTGATCTGGTCCGGCGTCTGCGCGTTGCCCGGCATGTTCAACGAGGAGCCGGAAGCGCTCATCGTAAACTGCCGTCCCTGGTAGGCGCTGAAGATGCCGTTGATCTGCCAGCCGCCCAGGACCGCCTTGGCGGCACCGCTCTGCGCCCACTTCTTGCCGGTGCCCATGGGGAGTTCGTACACATAGGCCATCTGCAACATGTGGGGGATGTTGAACGCCGCAGAGGCGCGGTTGCGAGACATTGCGCTCCACGCGCCCCAGATAGGTTCCGTCCAATCACTATACTCGGCCTCGCTGATGGCGTGCGAGTAAGTGTAGGCACCCTTGAGGAACAGGCCGCTCACAAAGCGCCGGTTGAGAGTGGCTTGCATTGAGTGGTAGACACTGCCATATCGGCCATCCCACAACATGGTATCTCCGGTGCGGCCGAACTTGGCGTAGAGTGGTCGCCCATCATCGCCGGCGCCCGGGATTTGCCCGGCGTTGATTTGCTGAAACCCAAAGCCATTTACGGAGTGCGACCCTACATAGCCAAGGGACGTTACCATCTCGCCCGGCAGTTTATGCTCGACGATGAGGTTAAACGATTGGATGTAACCACGCTTCAACTCTTTATTGGCCTCGGGGTAACCCATGATCGCCGCCAGCGGCAGCTGCTGTCTGCCCTTGCTGCTGTCGGGGCAGCAGATCGACAGAATACCGACATTGGGGCCCAGCGGTGCGTTCGGAATGCCCGCCGCCACGTAATTGGGGTCCGTGGTGATGGTTTGGTAGCCGTTGATCGCCGAATAGGTCCCGACAATCGTCAGTGGGTAGAAACCACGCAAGGCCTGGGCACCCCAGGGATGCGAGTGGTACGTGATGCCGTAACCGCCTCGTATGACCGTGTTGCTGGCCGCTTGATAGGCGAACCCGAAACGGGGGGCAAAGAGCTTCTTGCTGTAGCCCACGCCGTTGTCCTGCGGCACACCCGGCCAGCCGCCGACCAGGACATCGTTGGTCGTCGGATCATACGATTCGATGCCCATGCCCTGCGAACGCCTTCGATTGGGGTAAAGCTCCCAGCGCAACCCCAGGGTGAGGGTCAGCTTGGGAGTAACGCGCCAGCGGTCGCGGACGTAGAGAGCCCAAGTGTTCTCATGGCTGTCCATTTTGATGTACTGGCTGCTCTTCCCGGTGTAATCCGATGCACCAAGCAGAAACGACGCCACGCTGTTCCAGTCGTTCTCGAACGACGGGGTGCCGTCCTGGAACCCGACCGCGGCATCGAGAGCATCGGGGTTCAGAGCCGTAGTGCCCGGAGCGAAATCAAACGCACCGCGCGGACCTTCCCCCAGCTCCGGCTGCCAGTGGTTCATCAGGTGGTGCATCAAGTCGAGGCCAAACCGGATGTCGTGATTGCCCTTGATCTTGTTCAGGTTGAGGTTGAAGGTGTACGACTGGTCGTTGCGTTGAAGCGGGTTCCAGCCTTCCGCATTGCCCAGGTTTGTATAACCCGAGAAGTAAAAGGCCGGCATGCCGCTTTCACGCTTGTCGGGGCCGTTGGTCCCGGGAATCCCCAAGACCTCCGAGCCGAAGTTGGTGCCGAGGTCGGGGGAGTCCACCTGCTGGCCAAATCGCGTCCAGCCGAGCGTTGCGTCAACCAGGAAGGTGGGCGAGACGGTATACGTCGTCCCGATGGTCGCTATCTGCACCTGGGTTAGACCCTCACCGAGGCCGCCGCCAGTGCACGAGCCGGGCCCGCCGGCCTGGCCCAGGCTGAAACCACAGGTAACCTTCGCCTTCATGATGCTGTACTTGACCCAGACCTGGTTTTTCTCAGTCCGGTTCCAGTTGACCTTGACGTCGAAGTTGTTGCGGTTCATGCGCTGGCCGCCGGAGGTGTAATAGTTGTTCGTATCCCCGGGAAGGCTCGGATTGGGCACCAGTGACAACAGCTTCATCATGGGTGCGTTAAAGCGAGACGTGGGGATGACGTTGACCTTTCCTCCGCTGGAGAAGACGCTGCGGCCCGTGCCGTCCAGGTTGCCGGAAAAGGGGTCAAAGACCATCCCTTCCCGCAGTGCTGTCGAGCCGCCTTCGGTGGTGGGGATCATGATGGGGTTGCCGTTGGCATCGAGGATCCCGGACCCCAACATCCGGCTGAAATCGCCGGTTCGGTAGTCGGTAGGGAAGACGGAGGCGACGGCGCCATAGCCCACCCGTTCGAAGGTGCCTTCCCAGTCGGCGAAGAAGAACAGCTTGTTCTTCACGATGGGTCCGCCGATGCTGCCCCCGTCGATGTTTCGGATGCTGTTGGGCTTCTTCTGCTGCGTTGCGATTCTCCTGCCACCGGTTGGCACGCAAGGCGCTGTTGTCGTGCATGCCGAAAAGGGTGCCGTGGAATTCGTTGGTTCCGGATTTCGTCACCACGGTGACCGCGGCGCCGCCCGTAATGCCCTGCTCGGCATCGAAGTTGTTGGTGGAGATGTTGACCGTCTCGACGCTTTCCACGGGCGGGACGTACACCGCGTGGTGAGGCATCGTGACCAGGATATCGGCCGCACCGTCCAGGCGGGTGTTGTTGGCACCGCGGTCCTGGCCGTTGACGTTCGTGGTCAAGGAACGCCCGGGTGTGTCGGTGACGGCGTTCTGAAGGTCGGCCGGCGTGGCGCCGGGAACCAGGTTGATGAGGCTCTGGTAGTTGCGGTAGCCGCCGAGCGGCAGGTTCTCAATCGATTTCGATTCCAGATTCACCGCAACGTCGGCCTTCGACGTCTGGAGGACTGCCGCGCTGGCCTCTACCGTGACGGTGTCGGTGACTTGCCCTACTTGCAGGTTCACAGGGACGCGCGTGACCGTGTTGATGGAGACGACTATTCCCTTCTCCACGTAATTGCGAAACCCGGTCATCGAGACGCTAAGGTCGTACGTGCCTTCGAGCACGTTCGAGAATGGAGTAGTTTCCGGCGACGTCGCTGGTGCCTTCTCGAGCCTGTCCGGTCTCGGCGTTGGTGATCGTGACCGTGGCCCCGGGCACCACTGCCCCGGTCTGGTCCTGAATGGTTCCCACAACAGATCCGTAAAGAACCTGGGCATTCAAACGAGGAACGAACATGGGCGCGAGACACAACGCGCCCACGAGGAACGCCAGCAGCACTGATCTGGCTCTTTGAAACATGCGCACACCTCCGAAGAGTCACAGGAACTCGTTTGCGTACTTGCTGTGGTGAGATGCCCCGACGACAGAAAGTCCATGAGGTCCACCCTCATCCACAACTCACGAACAAATCCCGCGCCAGATGCCAGGGAAGGCAAATGATGACCGCCATAATAGTTCGGTTGCGCCCGCGATTCAAGGGGAAGAAGACCTAAGATTAGTAATTATTAATGAAAAAGCCAGATGCCAACGGAGCCGTCCCGGCTTCCTGCTTTCGGCTTCTGTCCTGCGGAAGGGACCACGGCGGCAAAAAAATCGGGCGCAGGCAGCGCTGCCTGCGCCCGGTCGAAGGGACAAAAAGAGGATCAGAAAGCCAGGCGCAGCCCGAAGCGGAACGACCTCGGGTCGTTGGCCACGCCCGTGATCTTCCCGAAGTTCGAGCTGGTGATGCCGGCCGTCGGGTTGCTGAAGTGCGGCGTGTTGCTGATGTTGAATCCCTCGGCGCGGAATTCAGCCTTCAGCCTCTCCGTCACCTTGAAGCTGCGGAACAGGCTGAAGTCCATGTTCACGGTGCCGGGCCCGCGCATGCTGTACAGGCCCACGGTGCCGAACCGCACCTCCGAGATGTTGGCGAAGGCGGTGGTGTCGAAGAACGGCAGGTCGCCGACGTTGCCCAGCTTGGCAATGTCGGGCTTGACCTGGTCCGGCGTCTGGCTGTTGCCGCCCGGCATGTTCAACGACGTGCCGGACGCGCTGAGCGTGTACTGGCCGCCCATGTACGAGCTGAAGATGCCGTTGACCTGCCACCCGCCGAGGATCGCCTTGGCGGCGCCGTTCTGCGCCAGCGGTTTGCCCGCGCCGAACGGGAGTTCATAGACGTAGGCAAGCTGTAGCGTCTGGGGCCTGTTGAAGGCCGTGTTGGCACGGTTGCGGTAGAGCTGGCTCAGCGCGTTGAACGAGAAGGTCGTCCAATCGCCGTAGTTCGCCTCGCCGATCGCGTGCGACCACGTGTAGGCGCCTTTCAGGAACAAGCCGCCGGAGAAACGCCGGTTGACGGTGGCCTGCAGCGAGTGGTAGTCGCTGTGGGTGCGTCCATCCCACAGCCGGGTGTTCGCGGTACGGCCGAACTTGATGTAGAACGGCCGCCCGTTGTTGCCCGAGCCGGGGATCTGCGATGCGTTCAGCTGGATGAACGAGAAGCCGTTGATGGACTGGCTCCCCACGTAGCCGATCGACGTCACCATCTGGCCGGGGAGCTTCTTCTCGACCGTGAGGTTCCACGATTCGATGTAGCCGCGTTTCAGCTGCTTGTTGGCCTGGGGATAGCCCATTTCGGCCGACAGCGGCAGCGGAATCCGGCCCTTGCTGATGTCCGGGCAGCAGATCGACGGGATACCGACGTTGCCGCCGAGCGGTGCGTTCGGCACCCCCGCCTTCACGTAGTTGGGATCGCTTGTCACAGGCTGATAGCCGTTGACACCCGAGAAGTCCGCTACGATCGTGAGAGGATAGAAGCCGCGCAGCGCCTGGGCGCCCCACGGATGGGAGTGGAACGTGATGCCGTAGCCGCCCCGGACCACCATGTCGCTCGTCACCTGGTAGGCGAAACCGAAGCGGGGAGCGAAGAGCTTCTTGCTGTAGCCCACGCCCATGTCTCGGGGTAAGCCGCCCTTCCCGCCGATCAGGACTTCGTTGGTCTCGGGATCATAGGATTCGATGCCCATGCCCTGGGCCCGGGTCCGCGTGGGGTAGAGCTCCCAGCGCAGTCCGAGGTTCAGGGTCAGCTTGGGAGTGACGCGCCAGCGGTCGCGGATGTAGAGGCCCCAGGTGTTCTCGAAGCTGGTCATCTTGATGAACTGGGGGCTCTTCCCGGAGGAAGAGGGCGCGCCGAGCATGAAGGCCGCCATGCTGTTCCAGCTGTTTTCGAACGACGGGGTGCCTCCCGTGAATCCGACAGAGTCACGGATGGCGCTGGGATTCAGGGCCGTGATGCCGTTGCCGAAGCCGAAGCATCCGCGCGGGCCGCAGCCCAGTTCCGGCTGCCAGTGGTTCATCAGGTGGTGCATCAGATCAAGACCGAAGCGGATGTCGTGATTGCCCTTGATCTTGTTCGCGTTGACGTTCAACAGGTAGGATTGGTCGTTGCGCGCTACCGGGTTCCAGCCTTCCGAGTTGCCGATGGTCGACATGTCGGAGATGGTGAAATACGGGATTCCGCCCTCCAGATGGTCGGCGCCGTTGGTCCCCGGGATCCCCATCACGTCCAGGCCAAAGTTCTTGTCGAGGTTGCCTGGGTCCACGGTCTGGCCGAACCGCGTCCACCCGAACGTCCCGTCGATCAGGAAGGTTGGCGAAACCGTGTAGGTCTGCCCGATGGTCGCCAGCTGAACCTGGGTGTCTCCGGCCCCGACGCCGCCGCCGGTGCAAAGCCCGCTGCCGCCGGCCTCTCCCAGCCCGGGCTTGCAGGTAACCAGCGCCCTCATGATGCTGTACTTGACCCAGAGCTGGTGCTTCTCGGTCCGGTTCCAGTTGATCTTGAGGTCCATGTTGTTGCGGTTCACGCGCTGCATGCCGGAGTTGAAGTAGTTGGTGTTATCCCCGGACAGGTTGGGCATCGGAACGAGCGCCAGCAGTTTTGCCGTGGCTGCGTTCAGCCGAGAGGCGGGGATGACGTTGAGCTTGCCGCCGCTCGAGAAGACGCTTCGGCCGGTGCCGTTCAGGTTGCCGGAGTAAGGGTCGAAGACCATCCCGCGCTGGAGCGGTACGGACCCACCCTCGGTGGTGGGGATCATGATCTGGTTGCCCTTGGCATCCAGGACCTGCGCTCCGAGTTTCCGGCTGAAATCGCCGAGGCGATAGTCGGCGGGCGAGTTTTTGCCTGTGTGGGCCGCTGAAATACAACTGCCCGGTTCAGCGAGGATTGGCCGGGTCCAGGGCGCGGAGGTCCCGGTCGATGCTGCGGAGCAATTCGGTCTGACCCCGGGCGGCTGCCATTTCCCGCGCCCGGCGGCCATAGTCCAACGCCTCATCCCGGCGTCCGGCCCGGGCGCAGGTCGCCGCCAGGGCGTAAAGGTAGGTGGCGGTGTTCTCCTCTTCGGGGCTCAGTGCCAGGAGGAACTGGCCTATCGCCTCGTCGTACTTCTTCTGGTTGGCCAGGATCCTTCCCATGTTGAAATGAGCCAGGGGGAAGACCGGCTGCCGTTCGACCGCCTTGCGGTAAAACTCCAGCGCTTCCTCCAACTGCCCCTGCTGTTCCCGTATGACTCCGAGGTTGTGGAGCGCCTGCGAGTGAAAGGGATTGATCTCCACCGCCTTTTTCAATAACCCTTCCGCCTCGGCGTACTCGCGCTGGTTGAAAAGCAGCACGGCATAGTTGTAGTAGCTGTCGGCGCTGTTCGGATTGAGGCGAACGGCGGCGCGAAAGTGTTCCTCTGCCTTTCGCGGTTGGTTTGTCCTGCCGTAAAGGATGATCAGGTTCGCGTGGGCCAGCACGTATTCCGGGTCGAGCTCGAGCGCCTTCTCGTGCTCCGCGATGGCGTCCTCGACCCGCCCGGCATCCTGCAAGGCGATCCCGCGTTGCAGGAGAGACGCGGCCCCGCGGTCGAGCGCGCGCATCTCGTCGCGCAGCGGGTCCGGAACGGGCGGCACGAGGGTCTTGTTGGCCGTGTGCAGCTTGAGGTGCTCTTCGGACCTCGGGGCGTCGCCCAGCTTCCGGTAGGCCATGGCAAGCCCGTAGTGGGCGGCGCCGTAGGCCGGGAACAGGTCGCAGGCCTTCCGGTATGATTCGACGGCGGCCGCCACCTCTCCGGCGGCGGCGCGGATCCGGCCGATCCCGTAGTAGGCCTCGGCCGCGTCAGGATGCTCCCTGACGATCGCTTCGTAGAGTACGCCCGCCGCCTCCCAGTCCCCGGTCCCAAGGAGATTCTCGGCAAGTTTCAACCGGGCCGGCAAATATTCCGCGTTCAGGCGCAGCGCGGCGCGCAGCGTGGCCGTCGCCTCCGCACGCTTCCCCTGGGCGCTCTGCAGCGATCCGAGGTAGTAAGGCCAGCGGAATGCCGCGGGGTCGAGCCGGCAAGCACGCTGATAACAGATTGCGGCCGAGTCACGCTGTTTGTAGATGTCCAACACCATGCCGAGCTTGCCGCTGGCAGCTGCGTCGCGGGCGTTGCCGCGGGCTGCGTCGTAGGCCTCCTTGACTTGTTCCCTGGCCGCTTCGGGGAAATCCGCGATGTCCACCCGGGGCAATTCGGGGAGCGGGGGCGTCTGACCCCGGAGTGGGGTGACCCCAGGAAGAAAAAGCAGGAGCGCGACCAGGAGTTTGCACCGCATGGACAAATTGTAGGACCAGGATCGCACCTGAAATCAAGTTCAGATTACCCGTCGGCCTTGCGGAAGAAGAAATCACTTCGCGGTTTTGACGATCCCGGAGCCTTCCTTGATGGTCAGAAACTGGTTGGCGTCCACGCCGGTGAATCTCTCGACCTTCTGGGTGGTGGGCCACTTGACTTCGATCAGATCGATGCGGCGGGTCTGGCCCAGGCCGAAGTGCAGCCGCAGATCGCTCTGCGACATGACGCTCGTCCCGGAGTGGACTTCGTCCATTTGCGCGTGTTTGTCCGTTACGACGCGTACCCGCGCGCCGATGGCCGTGCGGTTGCACTGTGTCCCGAGGAGCTTGAGCTCGATCCAGTTCTGCCGGTTGCCCCCGTCGTTGCGCAGCAGCGACGGGTAATCGTTCATGTTGAGCACGAGCACGTCGACGTCGCCGTCGTTGTCGAAGTCCCCGTAGACGGAACCGCGGCTCGAGAAGAGCGCGTTGACCCCCGGGCCCATCTCTTTCGAGACGTCCTTGAACTTACGGTTGCCAAGGTTGCGGTAGACGAGGCGGGGCGAAACGAAGTGGGCGTCCAGGCGATAGGAGTCGACTTCGGGGTAGACGTGCCCGGTGACGTGGAAGATGTCCGTCCAGCCGTCGTTGTCGTAGTCCATGAAGCCTGCGCCCCAGCAGACGTATTGGTTGTTGACGCCGAGGCCGGAGACGAAAGTCACGTCGCTGAAGGTGCCGTCGCCGTTGTTACGGTAGAGGTTGGGCGTGTCGTCGGAAAAATTGGTCTTGAAGATGTCGAACCAGCCGTCGCAGTCGTAATCCCCGACCCCGAGACCCATGCCGGCCTGCTCCTGGCCGTCTTCGTTGTAGGCGCAACCCGCCGTGACGGCGACGTCGGTGAACGAGCCGTCGTGATTGTTGTGGAAGAGGATGCTGGGCTCGGAATCGACCGCGACGTAGATGTCGGGCCAGCCGTCGTTGTCAAAATCGTAGGAAACGGTGCTGATGGAGTAGCGGGGACCGGGCTTCAGGACGCCCGCTTTCTGGGAAACGTCCGTGAAGGTGCCGTCCCCGTTATTGCGGTAGAGGATGTTGATCCCGGCCGGCAGGCCGTGCGGGCCGCACAGCACGGGGATACCCTTCCACTGGCAGTAGCCGGCCTGGCCGGGAGCCGGTACTTTCTTGATGTCGAGCTCGATGTAGTTCGCGACGAACAGGTCGAGGAAACCGTCGCGGTCGTAGTCGAGGAAGGTGCTGCCGGTACCCCAACGCTCTCGTTCTTCCCGCAAGCCGGCCTTCTGGGTGACGTCCGTGAATGTGCCGTCGCCGTTGTTGCGCCAGAGGACGTTGTGGCCCCAGTAGCCGCAGAAGAGGTCGTCCCGGCCGTCGTTGTCGTAGTCCCCGACGGAGACGCCCGTCCCCCAGCCGGTGCGCGCCAGGCCGGATTTCCCGGTGACGTCCGCGAACGTGCCGTCGCGGTTGTTCCGGTAAAGGTGCTGGACGGGTGCGTTCTCGGGCGTGTACGTCTCTTCGAATCGGATGCCGTTGGTCAGGTAGACGTCCGTCCAGCCGTCCTGGTCGTAATCGAAGAAGGCGATACCGCTTCCTTTGACCTCAATTATGTATTTCTTCTGTTTGAGGCCGCCCCAGACGTTGGGAGTGGCCAGGCCTGCCTGCCTGGCGATGTCGACGAAGGTCACACCGGCGGATTTGCCGGCCGCCGCTTCGGCGCCGGCTGCCTGAGGTGCGGGCCTGGCGGTTCGGTGCGCGAGCATGCTGAGCGTCGCAAGCAGCAGGGATCCAAACAGGATGACAGTTGCCCCGCGGGACCTCCGACTCGAATTCATGCGGTGATTATAGTACGGGCCAGAGGCAAATCCCGCCTCCAGAAGCTCCGCGCGCCCAAGTGAGTCTGGGCTTCAGCCCGGACGTGTTTGCGGTCGCTATAACATGCGCCCGTCGCCGCCTAGATCAGATCAAAAGACGTCCGGGCTGAAGCCCGGACCCACTTGGGCACCGGCACGGCTATCGTTTCGGGTAGCCGACCGACTGCGCCAGTGCGATCTTCTGGTCGGGACGCAGCTTCATCGCCTGCGCCAGGGCTTCCCGGTCCACGCCGGCGCGCACGACCGAAGACAGCCCCTCCGAGGCGCAGAACAGGTAGACGTTTTGGGCGATGAATGCCGTGTTCGCGCCGGTGTAGAACTCCACGTCCTCCGGCTTGCTGCGGCCTGCCTTCGACAAGTCCGCGACGTAGATCAGGTTGACCGGGGCCTCCTTGACGAAGTCCTGCCCGCCCGTGGCGGCACGGAGATCCTCCGCCACCACCAGCTTAAGTTCGTGCGCCTTGGCGTCGTAAAGATACAAGCCCTCGGGCAGGGCGGCGTAGACGTCGATCTCCTGTTTGTTGTTCGCGGACGGAGCCGTGCGCTGGCCTGTCGCCCGGTTGATGCCGCAAGCAGCCCAGAGCAGGTTCGAGAGCACGGGCAGCGGGAGTTTTTCCGGGCTGAATTCCCGGCCGGACCTGCGCTCATTGAGCGCCTGCATCAGCGGTTTGCCCCCTTCCTTATTCGCAGGAGGAAGTTTTATCGTCTGCTCGGCCTGGGCGAACGAGGAACACGCTGCCGCGGCCATGAACAGGGCTGCGAAGAGGGTGCGCAAGAACCTGGTTTCCATGGGCGTCTCCAGATCGGGATCTACACGCCATCCAGCGTCAAATACGGGACACAGGCTCAGACAAGAATCGCCCTGGCGAACTCGACGCACTTCTTGACTTCCTTCGCGGCATCCGAATCCGCCGGAACATCGTATTCAAGCTCGATGTCGCAGTGGATGGGCCACTTCTGCTTCTGGATCAGCCGGAGGATATCCGCGATCGGGGTCTCTCCCTTCCCCCAGACCTGATTGGTATTGGCGGGCGTGCTCTTGGGGCCGGTCATATCCTTGAGGTGCAGGCTCAGGATCCGGTCGTGCAGTTTTTCGATGATTCCGTTCGGGTGCAGACCGGTGCAGCCGTAGTAGTGTGCGGCGTCGAAATTGAGCATGATCGCCGGGGAATAGGCGAGGAACTTCTCGAAGCTGAAGCCGGGTTCGGCCGGTTGAGCGTGCTGGTGGAAGACCGCATACATTTTGTGCTTCTCGGCAAAGGGGGCGAGGCGCTTGCAGGCCTCTTCGCCGATCTCGTTGCATACCGCCTTAGCACCCAGGGCCTTGGCCGCCATGAATGAATAGTCGATCTCCTCGTCGGTCCAGGCCGCCGGCGAAAATTTGGCGATGTGGATGTTTATCCCTGCATCGTTGAAGAGTTTGCGGAGATCCTCGTACTTTTTCATCGGCACCGAAGTCCGCCATTTGCGCCGGGCCTCGGTCGAGGCGGCCGAGGCGGCTTTTAACGCCGCCCTCTGCTCCTCGGTCTGAGTCGCGCCGCGCGGCGGCCGCTGGGGTCCGCTGGGTATGCCGGCGTAATCCTCGGCCACATTGCCCATCAACTCGATCGAGTCTATTCCCGCCTGCAGGCAGTACCCGACGATGTCCTCGGGCGTGCTGGGCATGCTTCGCCAACTGTAGGTAATAGCCCCGATGTGAACGCCGCCGAACGTGGAGTTGGGTCTGTCCATGCGAAGGGAGGCCCCGGCCGAGTGATGCAGTGGGACCAACGCAAACGCCGCGCCGGCCGTGCCGAAAAATCGCCGCCGGGATACCTTCCGTCCAACCACTTTTCGCTCATGCATAAATTGCCCCCTTCTTTCTGCTGAGCGGTTGAGTGCGGTCAACCGCCCGCCCAAGCAAGCCGCTTCGAGATTCTTCGAGTGCTTGGAGTCTCAGAAGTGAGCTCTAGATCCTGCCCCAAGGCTCGAAGGACCCAACACATCAGGCATACAATACACGATCCATCTGCGCGGAGATGTCCGCGAGCTTCTGGCGGTCCCCGCCGGGCACCTCGGCCGTGGCCCAACCGTGGAACTCGATCTTCTTCAACTCCTCGCGGACCCGCATCCAGTCGATGTCGCCCTGTCCGATGGGGAAATCGAATCCCTTGCCCATTCCCTCCTTCATGGCGACTTTCAGGCTGTACTCCTTGAGGTGAATTTTCTCGATGCGCTTGCCGAGCACCTCGATCCAGTGTTGCGGATAGCCCCAGCGCATGACGTTGCCCACGTCGAAGTAGGCCTTCACCCAGGGGCTGCCCAACTCATCTATGTACCTGGCCGTCGTCAGCGGTTCGATGAGGAAGGTGGCCCAGACGTTTTCGACCAGGATCTTGACCTTCTTCTTCTCTGCGTACGGAATTGCCGCCCGAATCAGTTCCTGGGTGCGGCGATAGTTCTCCATGAACGGGGTTCCCGGATCGGTGCGGACGACGTGCAGGACGGTATCCGCGGCATAGGTCGCGGCGTCGTCGATGGCCGCCTCCAGGTCCGGGTTGCTGCCGTTGGACACGCCGTGGATGGGTATGCCCACCTTTTCACTAGCCCGGGCAAGGACCTGCGGATCTGTCTCTTCTCCCCGGGTGTGCCTGGACACCTCCACGCCCTCGAACCCGGTGTCCTTGGCCAGCCGGAGCCTGTCTTCGACCGGGAGCGTACGATCGATCATGCCCCAGCCGACCGCCTTCCTGATGCGTCCTGCGGACTGTCGTGCCGACGCGGGTGGGGCCAGCGCCGAGCCTGCCGCGCCGGCCAGAACGAGACCGCCTGCCTGAATGAATTCCCGCCGATCGATTTTCGTTTTCATATGTGGATCCCGCCTGAAGAAGGTTTAGTGGCTCCGATCGGCGGGATCATAGTCAAACGGCGACCTGCGAGTAAAGCCGAATCCCCCGGTGGGCCGCGACGGCCCGACGCGGCCCCACCCGGGCTCCTCCTACCGGGGACCCTTCGTCCCTGCTCCCGGATTGGATCCGGCTGGCTGGCCGTAGAGGCACGCGCCGTTGCCGCGCCCGACTCCCATTCCTCCCCGGCCGCGGCCGCTGCCCATTCCCCGACCACCTTGGCCCGAGAGTATCGCGGCCAGCGCCTCGGCACCAATGTACTGCGCCGCATAGGTCTCGCCCAGGGATTGGAGCTGCCCGACAAAGGCTCTCATGTGGTTGCCCGAGCCCCGCCGCAGGTTTTCGTACACCAGCTTCAGATCGTCGTTGTCGGTTTCGGCGAGCGCCCGGTCGAGGTCGCGGATATCGAGATCTTCGATGGTGGCTCCCACCCTCAGCGCTGCGGCCAGCGAAGTCTCAGCCTGCGCGACGAGGTCCCCGTAGAGTGTCTGCAGCGCATGGTCGGAGAAAACTCCCGCGTCCCTGTTCTCCGCCGGATCGGGGAGTAGGTACCGGTCCAGCAGCGTCTTGAGCGCATCGTAATGCCGCTGTTCGCTCTGCGCTATGTTGCCGAAGACCCGCGAGCCCCACCTCTCGTACAGCTTCGTGTACACGTCGCGCGCGAGCTTTTCCTCCTCACGCATGTAGGAGAGACCTGCAACTTCTGCGGAGCTAAGATCCTGCTTGGGAAGCGAAGCTAAAGCCTGGCATCCGCCGCAGTCACCCCAGCCGCGCACCCCCATCCCCATTCCCATCCCCATGCCCTGTCCCTGTTGAGCCCAACTCTGGACCGGCACAACCATAAGACCACCTATCAGAACCATTGACGCAATCCACCGCTTTGTCATTTCAAACTCCTTGGTATCGATTGGGTTCGGCCGCTGCTCACCAGCGACAACAGGTAATGGTGCAAGGATGGCGCCAGCGCGTCTGCGCGGAGTGCCAAAGCTACAACATAAACGTACGCAAGCACTTGGCCGACACCTAGACTGCAGGGTTGGCGCGGCTCGCATGCAGATTCTGCAGTGGTGCGCAGTATTTGCACTCTCTGCCCAGGCCCCTCTGCCGCGGTTGACTATTTGGAGCATATGTTCCACGCTGGCGGCGTTCCGCTCGGGCACCCCTGAAGACCGTGACACCCCGCACGGCCTGCGGCCATCACCGTCGCGGAATGCAGGGGGAACCGGGTTCGCACGGGATCTGACGCGCCGCCGAAAAGGGGCAGGAATATGAATCCCACTGAAACGGACGACCTGCACTTGGTCGTCAGGCCGATCGGGGTCATCAGGACGCCCTTCAGGACGGCGTCCGGGACCCCGATTCAACCCGCCTATGGGCTGCAGGCAACCGGAGAGGTAGAGATCCGGGAAGAGTACGAGGCCGCACTCTCCGACATCGAGGGATTTGGGAGGGTGTGGCTCATCTACTGGCTCGACCGCGCGGCCCCGTTCAAGGCTCGCGTGCTGCCGTACCGCGACACCGTCCCGCGCGGGCTATTCGCGACGCGTTCCCCATGCCGCCCGAATCCGATCGGCATGTCAGCGGTCCGGCTTCTCCGACGGGAAGGGTGCATCCTCTACGTCGCGGAACTCGACGTCCTCGACCAGACGCCGCTCATCGACCTCAAACCCTACGTGCCGGCGTTCGATGCGCACGCCGATTCGGCCGCGGGTTGGCTGGGTGAAACCACCGAGGACCGCCGATGCGCGGACGGACGCTTCCACTCGGAGGAGGACCTGCCGTGAGGCCGGATCGACCTCCGGTGGGGCCCGGAAAGTCCTGTGTGCCCAAGGTAGCCCTCACGGTGGCATACCGGACGCGGCCGATCCGCGTGAATCCGTTGGATCCGCGGAATCTGCGTTCTGTTTTGGCTTTTGTCTTTCATCGCCCGTGTTGTTCTGCGTCCTGAAAAATGCGTCAGCGTACTTATGAGACTGGGTACTTAGCGGAACGACACGCTTGCGGGCCCGAACGAACTCGGGATGTGCCTTAATCACGAAAAATCGGGTGAAAAATCGCGAATAGAGCCTCTTTTTCTGCTCATTATGTTTGTAAGTTGCTGTAAAAAGGCAGATTACCTTGGTCCGTCCCCTCTTTGCCGCAGGAGTTCCATGATTTCGAAGGGGCGCTTGCCTTGCCGGAAGGCGACTTCGCGAAGGGTCTCTTCGGGCTTCGCCGTCAGGTTCTGAGCCGCAAGTGCCGATAGTGCCTCGTCGGGGGTCATTCCTAGTTCCCGGGCGACGGCAGACATCGTGCGCTCGCCCAAGCCCGATCCCGAGCCGGGCTGGTGTACAGCATCGGCTGTCACGGCGGGCGCTGCGTTCGTTTTCGTCCCCGCAGGCTGAAGCGCTTCATATATCGCCTGCGGCGACGTGCGGTTCTGCCGGGCGACTTCCTTGAGCTTCGTCTCGGTGCCGGCCGGGACCGCGATCCCCCGCTGAGCCAGCAACCGGGATGCAGCTTCCGGCTGGATTTGCAGCCGGGCCGCGATGTCCGACATCCTCTGTTCTTCGAGGTGTGGAACAGGGGGCGACTGCGCGGGTTGGTCCCAGGATTCCTTTATCTTCTCGCCTGCCGTCATGACCGTTCCGAACGGAGGCAGGTTCGCGACGGTCGCCGCCAGGACGAACACAAACAGCCCGGCCGACAGGGCAATCTCGCGGCCGAACCGGATCCCCGAATCACCGCGCTTCTTCATGTAAGCGACAAAGACCTTCCAGTTAAACTTCAGCAGGTGGAAAAGCCCACCGGTAAGGAAGACGACCGCGGTCAGGACGTGGATGGCCTGCCACTGGGCCTTCGTGAGCGCAACGATCCGCCATTGGGTCCAATTTGCGATCCTCCCCGGGGGAGCGATGTAAAGCACGGTTCCCGAAGCTATCAGGGTCAGGAATGCCCATGCGAGCATGAGGGTGGTGAAGCTGCGCCAGCTGAATCGTTTCTGCGACATTGTGTGGTGTCTCCGAATTAATCGTCGGTGAGGTGCGTGGGGGACCACACGTGTGCGATCCCCCACGCGGAAGTGTTACGGCCTGCCTCCGCGATGGCCTCCCCCCTGGCCACGGCCGGAGCCGGTGCTTCCCCGCTGGCCCATTCCCGAACCGTCGCGTGGCCCGGACCTCTGCCCGGACTGCGCTCCGTAGCCCGTGCCGTCCCGAGGGCCGGCCCCGTTGTTCCCCGTGCCGTCTCCCGGACCGAAGTGCTTGCCCTTTTTCGCCTGCTGTCCCTGCGCATTCGAGATCCCGCTGCCCACCGGGTTTCCGCACAGGTCGCAGACACCGTCGTGATTGGCATCGTTTATCTTGTGCTGTCTGCTGCCGCCGGCGTTCGAGTTGCTGACCTGCGCCGACACAATCGGTGCCGCCGCGAACGCTGACGCCAGAAAGGCCGTCATTAGAACTGATTTCACTTTCATCTTGGTTTCCTCCGCCGGACTATCGTGCCGGCGTCCTTACCTGTTGCAGTCCCTGTGCCACTGGGGTCGACGGCCTCTAGACTTTCGTGTAAACTCCATCCACGGCTTAGCTTACAGGTTGAAATCCTCAAGCGGAGTTTCGGCGGGCCGCCCGTCCCGATGCAGGTTTTGCATCCGATCGAGCCTATGCTCCGCAAGTCTTGCACTATGCTATTGAGATCTGGCGCCCCCAGCCAATGTTTAACGGGTGCACGCCGAAGATACGTATAATTTTAGGAATCGCCGCCGCCTGCTGGGCTGGGCCGCTACTGCCCCGGGCGTAATAGAATCACGCGGCCCGGCAGAACGTGTCCGGCCGCACAGCACAGGAGGAGAGGGCATGAAGCAAGGGGAGTGACTCCGGCACCCCAGCCACACCTCAGGATGTCCAGAGATTCTGAGCGTCACGGGACATCCGCCGCCGGGCCCGGGTGTGGCGTCGCCCGTCCTTGAAACTCAGGGTGCGGGACCAGGGGGCCCATGGGGCCGAGGACGAGCGCCAGCGCGATGACCGGCAGGATGCCGTACCCGATAAACACCGGAAAATAGCCGAAGCGGTCAATCACGGCTCCGGACAGCCAGCTGAAGAGCATTCCGCCGAATCCCGCCCCCATGCTGGCCAGACCCCAGATCGAACCGACCATGTTCCTGGGGAAAACGTCGGCCGGGAAGGCCAGACAATTGGCGTTGTAGCCGGCGTAGCCGAACGTCGCCACCGAAACCCATGCGAGAGCGATTCCGGCACTCCCAGAGAACACGGCGGGGATGGCGGAGGTCATCAGGAGCGCGAAAACCGACACCGCGATCTTGCGGGCCTTCGGGACCGGCGTTCCGCGCCGGATGAGCCACTGGGTAAAGGCGCCTCCAAGGATGTTTCCCACGTCCGCCGACAGAAACGGTATCCACGCGGTCTTGCCGATCTGGGCGAGCGAGAAGCCGTGGACCGTACTGAGGTACTTCGGGATCCAGAAAATGTAGAAGTACCACACCGGGTCTGCGAAGATCTTGGACAGCGTGAGCACCGACACGAAGCGTGTGCGCAGCAGGTGCCAGGGCGTTGCCGGGCGCGCTTCGACTTCCTGACGCACGTCTTCCGGTGTCCGGTACACAAGCAACCAGCAGGCGAGCCAGGCATACCCCGAAGCTCCCACGACGACGAAGGCCGTGGGCCAGCCCCAGCTGAGCACGAGCCAGGCGACCAGGGGCGGCGCTGCGAGCGCCCCGATGGCCGCGCCGCTGTTGAAGATCCCCGATGCCAGCGCGCGCTCCTTCGGGAGGAACCACTCGCTCACCACCTTTACGGCCGCGGGCCAGTTCCCGGCTTCTCCGGCTCCGAGCAGGAAGCGGAGGATCCCCAGCGAAAAAGGGCCGGTGGCGAAGGCGTGCAGCATCCCGGCGGTCGACCACCACGCCATGCATACGGCGTACCCGACCCTGGTACCGATCCGGTCGATCACAGGCCCGGAAACGCCGTTCATGACCGTGTACGCCAGCATGAAGGCAGACAGGATCAACCCATAGGTTTCGTCGCTCATCTGAAACTGGCGTTTCAGCTCCGGCGCTATCACCGACAGGGTCTGCCGGTCGAGGTAGTTGACCACCGTCGCGAAAAACGCCAGCGAGATCACCAGCCAGCGGAATGGCGATGTTCTGTGCTGCCTTGCTTCGGGAGCAGCGGAGTCCAACGCGGTCCTCGGGAACGTGTGTGACGGGAAGGGAACCAGGATCGCCGACCACAGGCTCAGGAGGCAATTCTCCGGACGACGGCCGCCATCTCCTGGAAGCGGCTCTCGTCGAAAAACCCTGCGTGCAGCCAGCGCACAACCCCGCGCCCGTCGATGAGCGCCAGGTAAGCCCATTTGCCGTCGGAGACCGCCAGACGCTCCTTCCAGGGCCCGACGCCGCCGTAGACGGTGATCACATTTTCGTATAGCTCCTTCGGCGTTCCCTTGCGCATCCCCCGGTCGATGAACACGCGGCCGAGCCGGCCCAGGCCGCCGATCATCGGGACTTGGTAGAAAGTCGCATGCGGGTGTCCCGAAAACTGGGCGCGGAAACGCTTCGACCACTCTTCGACGGCGAAGCGGGAATCGTAGCTGAAACCGAGCGCCACCATGGCGACGCGGCCTTTTGCGTCCGCGGGGAGCGTCGCCCTGCGCCCCGAGAGAAACTGGCCCGTCAGAGCGGGAAAGACGTCGCCGACCGCCAGGCGAGGGGAGGGCTGGGAGACAGCCAGCCACCCCACGAGAGCCGGCAACACCACCTGCACCCGAATCATTCCTGAGCCTCCACTTTCGCCAGGCTCGCGCACCCGGCAAGCCCGAAAGGTCACCTCAGAGACCCGAAAGGCCGTTCGACTTCAAACTCCACCCGGCCGCCCTGCAGCCGAGCCAGCAGGGCGACGCTGCCGAAGGTGGCATGGTCCAGGGTGCCGAAGAAGCGGAATACGGGGGTGTTGAGGAACAGCACCGGATTCGAACCGGACGGCTGGTAATGCATGAATACCCGTCCCAGACCCCCCAAGCCGCGTGCGGCGACTTCCCTTTCGAAATCCTGTGCTATCTCCGCCCTGCTCAGGCGGCCGAACTCGTCCAGGGGTTTGCCGTTTGAGGCGACGCGGAACAGCACCAGTTCCCAGTCGGTGGCGCTGCGTGCCGCACGCACGAGCAGCAGAGCGCCTGGAGCATGGGAACCTTGGCCGCCAACCTCAATCAGCCCCGCGGATGGGAACCGCCGTTCGAATGCGGACGCGCGAAAAGCGATCCCGGCTGCCTTTCCCCTTGTACTTGCGACCGGCACCCACTTGCCGTCCTGCTCCAGGATTTGGAACAAGACGGAATCCGTCGGGCCGGCAGCGAAACTGGCGACTACGGCGGCACCGGCGGGGCGGCGCCGGAGGTGGAAGCTGAATCCCTCTTTGACGACCCATCCCGGCTGGGTCTCGACCTTCGTCTCCATGACCTCGACCGGAATCCCAGTCGCTCGACCGGCGGCAGCCTGGACTGCCGCGTGGTCATTGGAGAACTGCGCTGCGGCATCAGCCATTCCGCGGGGCGGATACACCCGCCACCCGTTTGGGGTTTGGATGGCGATCCAAACGAAGACGATCCCGAGCCCGACCGACGATCCCGTCGCGATGAGGACTGGGACGAGGCGGCGAAGCAAGAGTGCGGTCGAGAGTCCGACCAGGGCCGCACCGGCAACCAGCAGTGGGGCTCCGATCAACCAACCCATTTCAAGCTCGCCCTTGACCCACCATGCGAGAATCGTCGTGCACGCGACGATGTAGACGGCGACGCCGACAGTGCGATAGCGGTTCACGCGACCATGCTGCCCCAGGACTTCAAGAAATGGAAGCCCCGTTCCGAGGTTTTTCTGCCAAGGGTTCGCGCAAGAATAAGTTCACATTTTGGCGCGAGCGCCCGGCGGGCAGGTGCAAGGCGCCGCGACGCAGGCGATGTGGTGACATCGTCGAGGAGCGGCAACGGCGCAGATGCCCGCCCGCCGCCGCACCCAGGAAGGCTGACGGCTCCGTCAATCGCACCTATCTTTGGTAGCCGCATGATCTGTTGGCTCGGGAGCCGTCAGCAAAATGTGAAATCATTCTTGCGCGAGCCCTGAGCCCGAGGAGTGCAAATACCGGGAGACCCAGGAATCC
>CAWJKZ010000016.1:0-122427 GCA_963843575.1 uncultured Acidobacteriota bacterium
GCCAATTGCTAACCACCGGATGGCGTAGCGGTCCCCGCGGCTGACGTAGAAAGCGGTCTCCGAGAGGTTGTTTTCCTTTGCGATCTCCTGCATCACGGCGTCGGGGAGCCACTCGTGCAGTGGACAGACCGCCGCCGGGTTGCCGTGAAACAGGCTGTCGGTAAAAGCGTCGACCTGGTAGATAGGTATCTTCACCGTCGTCACCCCTTCAGACTTGGATCTCACCTCGGAGGCTTGAAGTGCTCGAAGGCAGGTGCGCCCGCAAGCCGAGTGCCAGCAGGAGCGCCGCGAGCGCCACGCAGGCCCAGGCAAAGGCGTCGCCGGACCGGGAGTAAAGAGTGCGGCCCGGCCCTCCTCTGACGCTGGCCGCGAGCGTCGCGCCGGGTGCTCTCCCTGACCGCGACTATCCCTCCCCGGCTGTCGGTCACGCTCAGCAGGCCGTCTTCGGCGCAGCGCGCCACCGAGAACCCCCCTTCCACGCCGCGCAGCCACGCCATTTGCGCGTGGAGCCGCCCGTCCCTGCCGAAGTCCCAGGCGGGGACCAGCAGGAGGCCGGCCCCGGCGCGCGCGTAGCGCCTGCCGAGCTCGGGAAAATCCATGTCCTTGCAGATAGCCACCCCACGGCCACCCGGGAGCGCGACGATGTCCGTTCCCTTCTGGTAGTCCTGGCCGGGGAGATGGCGCTCTGTGACGTACCGGGCGACGAACTCGCCCGAGGCGGACACGACGTCGGCCACGTTGCGGTGGGTCCCGTCGGGGAGGTACTCGTCAAAGGGGGCAATCACCTGCACCCGGCTCCTGCGAGCGGCTTCGGCGACGATGGCGCGGGCTTCGGCAGCCCATTCCGGCCGGAGCGTCACAAAGGACTCCGGCAGGAGCACGATCTCGGCGCCGCCGCCCGCCAGGAAGGCGACGATGTTGGCGTTCGCGGCGGCCGCGGCGATGGCGGTCTGCCGGTCGCGGGTGCCGTAGCGGGCGCGGATACCACCCTCGGTGGCCATCCCCACCCGGACCGCAGGGGTGGTGCCGGGCGCAGGAGCACGGCGATGCCGAAGGCCAGGCACGAGGCCACCGCAAGGATGGGGACCAGGACGTAGCCCGGGCGCAGCGGCTTCGATCGGAGGGCGAGCGCGATCCCGGAGGGGACCAGCGACACCAGAAAGGTGATCGCCGCCGCCCCCGCGACGCTCGCCACCTGGATCAGCGCCAGGAAGGGAACTTGCGAATAGGCGATGCTGAGAAAGGTACCGTTAGGGGAGACGAGCGAAAAAATGTGCTCCCAGGCGGTCCAGAGGGCTGGGAAGAGCAGGACCCCCGCCGCGGGGGGAGGGCCTGTGCGAGGCGGCCCGTCGATAGGGCGGCCGCGGCGAAGGCCGCCGCCGGGACGGCCAGGGCGGCGAGCAGCATCGGCGCCGGGACCAGGCCGGCATAGACCGGCGCGACGTTCACCTCGCCCAGGAGAAACGCGGTGAATGCGACGGCGAGGACCCGGCGCGCTCCCGCACCGCCGAGGGCGTACCACAACACCGGGGCGGGGGCGAGCCAGGCGAGCGGCCACAGGGTTCCCAGGTTCGTCGAGAGGTAGAAAAGCGCTCCGGCGGCCGCAGTCGCAATCAGCGCTGTCATGCGCTACTCCCGCCGACGCCGGGCTCTGGATCAGGCTGACCAGTTCCCGAAGCGCCTGCAGTTGGCCGGAGTCCCTGAAACTCGTCCGGTACCACCGCTCGATGCTCGTCCTGTCGACCGCCGCCCGCGAGTTGCGGGCTGCGAAGGCGCCTATTCTCTCCAGCGCTTCCTTGGCCTTCGCCGCCGAACCCGTCTGCTCGTAGGCGATCATCATCAGGTAGTCCTGCACCCGGAAGTCCGGGTCGCCCGGCCGCCCGGTTCCAAGCCGGACCGGGTACTCCTTCGAGCCTTCCAGCCGCTTGAGCGCCTCTTCGTACCGCCCCTGCTTCATCGCTTCGAGCGCCAGAGCCATCTGGCAGTCGGCGAACAGGCTATAGACGTCGCTCTGCCCCTCGGCGGGCAGAATGGCCGCGTGTTCGAGGGTGGCATGGCAGTCCTGATACCGGCCGGCGTTCAAGTAGGCACGGGCCAACGTGACCTTAATGACGTCCTCTTTCGGGAACTGCTTGGCGGCGCTCTCGGCCACTGCCAGGGCTTTGTCATGCATCCCGCGCGAGGCGTAGTAGGCGGTCAGGCGCTTCGAATTGCGCCAGTCCTTGGGATCGACGGCGAGTGCTTTTTCGTAATCGGCCTGCGCTTTCCCCGGATCGACGCTTTGCTCGAGGAACGCGCGGCTGGCATAGAAGGCCGCATAGTCGGGCCGGTCTCCAGCCGACGCCAGCACCTTGCGCGCATCTTCCTCGCGGCGCAGTCCCCAATCGATTAGGCCGAGATAGTACTTGGCTTTCCAGGCGCCGGCCAGGCGGTCAGAGCCTGGTCGGCCCACTCGAAGACCGGGATGGCTTCCTGCCGGAAGGGGAAGACCAGATACGGTGAAAGCGCCGCCGCCTGTTGCAGCACTTTCCGGCTCTGTTCCGGAGACTTGTTGCGGAGCAGGTAGGCCTGCCAGTAGCGGATTTCCGCCTGATCCGGCGCGACATCGAGCAAGCGCACCGCGTCCTCGTCCAGCCCGAGATTGACGTAGTAAGCGGCAATTTCGAGGTAGGACTCATGCGGCATTTCGTTGCGGATCATCGAGCGAAAGCTCGCCAGCGTGGCCGGGCCCGGTTGCAGCAGATAGGTTTCGAAACGCGCGAGATGGCTCAGCGGATCGATGTCCAGGATGCGCGCCAGCGTCTCGCGGGCCTGAGCCGGCCCTTGCCCGCGGCGGTAGATCGTGCTCAGGACCTGATATGTCTTAACGCTGTGCGCGTCGTATTCGAGCGAGCGCCGGGCATACTCCTCGGCTCGCTCCATGTTGTCCTCCATCAGGTAGATTTCGGCAAGCTGGCAATATGCCGAGGAGCGGTACTTCATCGACCGCGCGGCCCAGCCGAACGTTTCTTTGGCATCCACGAAGTTACCCATGCGGCGCGAGATCAAACCGTAGAAATAGTTGGCGTCAGCGTCGTACATCACGAAATCGAGAGCCCTGCGGGCATACTCCAGAGCCTTGTCATACTCGGCGCGGCGATAATAGACCGCGGCGGCGCGTGTCAGGGCGCGGACATGTGTGGGATCACGCCGGATGCACTCGAGGTATTGATCGAGAGCCTTGCGGTAATTCCGCTCCCTCTCGTCGCGCTCGGCCGATTGATACAACCCTTCCAATGTGGAGCTGTCGTAGTTGTGGAAGTTCAGCGGGCGCTTCAGGAGCCCGTCCTGAGGATCGTCAGTGTATCTCAGCAGCTTCCCGAGGCGGACGCGCAGCGCGCCTTTGGGCACCTCCACCGGCACGCTCTTCTTTTCAAATGCCCATCGGTTGAGACGAAGGCGCTCCCGATAGATTTCTTTGTCTCCGTTGTAGACCACCAGGTCTTCGTCGATCTTCCCCAGGGCGCTGAAGCCCAATTGAACCTCCTTCCCAGTTGTTCTGGCGTTGAGCGCGCCTGCGGGCGTGGCCACCACCATGGGCCCGATTTGCTTATAAGGGAACCAGAATTCGCGCCAGCGGTCCGTGGTGTAGGGAGCGAAGAACTCGTGATCGTTCTGGTCGAGAAGCCTGCCGGACTGCGGTTCGAAGTACGGCCCGTCGCTGTCGGTGAGCAGGTTCTCCCAGATTGCACCGTCGCGGGAGAGCGGCCAGCGGAAGAACTTCTGCCCGGGCACCTCCTCGTGAAGGGCCCAGTGCCCATAGCCGAACTTCGAGTCGTGCCAATAGGCGCCGTTGGACTCCTGCAGTTTGCCATGCACGAAGTAGCTTCCGCCTTCGTCCATTTCGCGATGGTCCTTGTACAAAGCCAGGCTGCGGCCGTCCGGCAGAAGCGGCCACGGCTCCACGGGCACGGAGTAATCGTGGGCAATATACTTCGTGCCGGGCAGGATGAACTCGAGGTCCGGGCCAAGCTTCGCCGCGGCGTTCATCCACACGTAGTAGGACTGGTCGAGCGGCTGGGGGTTGTACCACAGCGCGTCGGTGAGGAAGTAGGCTTTGTCCGGCGGCAGCGTGATGGAGACGCGCCATTCGGTCCGCGACGGCAGGTCCATCGTTCCGACAATGCACGTGACGCTGCCGTCCTTATTCTTGCGCGTCATGTAATCGACGGGCGAGGCAGTCGCGGGCGTGTGGCCGACGAGGCCGAAATTCCACTCGATGCCGCCCGAAGTCCACGGGCCGCGATGCGCAATCTGGCGGTACTTGCGGACCTTGTTGAAGTACAGAAAATCTTTGCCGGTGCTCTTCTCGATGGCCGCCAGGAGCTTGCCTCCGTCAGCCGGCGACACGAGCAGTTTGAGGTAGGCGTTCTCCAGGCGGATGATGTTGTAGTCCCTGCTCACGCCTTCATAGCTCAGCTCGTCAAAAAAGTAATAGGGGTAGAGGCTGGCTCCATTGCTCCACATGCTGGAGCGGGTCATGATCGGCGTCGGGTCCGGGCCGGAGAAGGGGTAGGTCTTGAAGGACTGCTTCTCCTCCTGGATAGTCGCCGGTTGGCAGAACAGGCACAGCGACAACGCAAGCATCAGCGACAGCGCGGCAAGAATTCGCTTCATGGTGAGCCCTCCCGGCTGGGTGCGCCGGCAGGGCCGGCGCGTCACTGTTCTATCACAAAAAACGGAAGCCGGGGGCTTCGGCTTGGACGACTCCCCGGACACCGCATGAGATCGCGGCGCAATCCGCAGACGGACGCCTGGCTTCCGGCCTCCAGCTTCAGGCTTCCGCTTTTCCCGGGATGTGGACGGGCTTCTCCTTGCCCAGTTCCAACGACCGCTGGTAGGCCGCCCAGACGGCGCGCGAGATCGCGGTGCGGAAGCCGGCCTTCTCGAGGTAGTACAGCGCCTCGGCCGAGGTGCCCCCCGGCGACGTGACCTGGTTGCGCAGCGTGGCCGGGTGCCGGCGCTGCCTGCGCGTAGAAGGACGCGAGCCCGCGATGGTCTGCAGCACGAGCTGCTCGGCGATGCGGCGCGGGAAGCCCATGTGCACGCCCGCGTCGATCAGCGCCTCCATGAACAGGAAGACGTAGGCCGGCCCGGTGCCGGAGAGGGCCGTCGCCATGTCGAGGTAGTCTTCGTCCTCGACGAAGACCTCCTCGCCGAGAGCGCGCCAGGATGGCGCGGGCCGTCTCCGCTGCTCCTCGCGTGACCGCTTCGGAGGCCGTCCACACGGTGATCGCCCTCGCCGATCTGGGCCGGCGTGTTCGGCATGGAGCGCACGACCGCGTGGTGCTTGAGCCCCGTGCCGAGCTTCTGCGGATCGATGCGCCGGCGACGATCGAGAGCACCAGCGCCTCGGGGCGGATCACCTTGAGCCCCCTCATGACCGTGGTCAGCCTCTGCGGCTTGATCGACAACACCACCACATCGGCGTGGGCCGCGGCCTCCGCGTTGTCCGTGAAGGGGCGAACCCCGTACTTGTCCCTGAGTTGCTCCACCCTCTCGGCCCGAGGCCCGGCGGCGAGCAGGTGCTCCGGCTCGGCGAGCTTCTCGCGGATGAGTCCGCCTATCATCGCCTCCGCCATCACCCCGGGACCGATGAACGCTATCGTTTGCTTGGGCATGCCCGGGATTATAAGGCCGCCGGCCGCCGTCTGTCAGCCGCGCGCCTCACCCTGCACAAGCCCCGCTAGAAATCTCCGCGCGGGCGTCCTTTATGAAGGGGAGTCGTCGATTGTGTTTTTCTATCGCTGCGTGCCGCGGTTTCTCGGGGGCGCCCGCCATGCGTTGCCCCTCCTGCCGAAAATCGAGCGCGAGCTCCAACTCTGCTCCGGCGCCGGCGCGGCGGCCGCCCTGGCGGACGGCTACAGAGCGGCGGTGTGCGCGCGCCTGCGCGACCGGTTTGCACCGGAGGTGGCGCAGGCGCTCACCCTCAAGGTCCTCAACATCCTCCTCGCAGGGTATCACCTCCGCGCGCGGGACGTGTCGGTGTCGTCCCGGCCGTTCGGCATCGTGCTCGATCCCTCCAACGTGTGCCGGCTCGCGTGCCCGGGATGCGTCCACTCGACCCGTTCGGAGGCCCTCGGGTTGTTCGATTGGCCCAACGGCACGTTGCGCGGGCAACGCTTCGCCGAACTGCTGAGTCTATACGGCCCCTATGGGATCGGGATGTACTTCTGCAACTACGGGGAACCGCTCCTCAACACCGGGACGCCGAAGCTCATCCGGTCTGCGAAGAACCACCTGCTCTGGACGTCGCTTTCGACGAGCCTCTCGGTCCTTCGCTTCGACGCCGAAGCATATGTCCGGTCGGGTCTCGATTTCATGGTGCTTTCAATCGACGGGGCCACGCAGCCCGTCTACGGCCGCTACCGCCGCAACGGTGACCTGGAACTGGTTCTCCGGAACGTCCGCAGCCTGGTCTCGGCCCGGCGCGACCTGGGACGGGGCACGCCGGTGTTGTCCTGGAATTTCCTGGCCTTCGAACACAACGTACACGAAATCCCCGCGGCCGAGCGCATGGCGCGCAGGCTCGGGGTCGACCAGTTCCGCGTGGTGCGCCCCTTCGATGTGTCGTGGGACGATCCCGAGGTTCGGCCCGCCGCGGTGACGCCGCGCGTCACCCGCCTGCGCTGGTTCTCGACCAGCAACCCGGCTGCCAACTGGAACCCGTTCCCGGACAGCGTGGATGCCGGTGCCATCGCCCGCGCGTTCGAAGCCGGCTGGGAGGCGCCCGGGAAAGACGGCGCGCCTCCGGCCACCAGATCCGGCCACACCTGCCACTGGCTCTACGAGAATATCGTGCTGGACGCGGCCGGCAGGGTCCTCCCCTGCTGCGCGGCGCCGCGGCCCGATGCAAACCTGGTGTTCACCACGTTCACCGGCGAGGGAGACCCGTTCAACTCGGCGAGGCACCGGCAGGCGCGATCCTCCTTTGCCGGCACGCCCTCCCCTGCCGCGGACGCCGCAGGCGCCCCTTATTGCACGCGCTGCAATTGGGACCACACCACCGTGAACATCGGCACCCCGGAGATCCGCCGCTACTTCCGCGCCGCCGGAATAGGGGACGGACCAGGCTAAATCGCTTGAATAGATGTATATGCGGCCAAAACGAGGCCTCAAATAGGCCTTAATCGACACTTTTGAGGCCGAAAATCGAAAATAAGGCCGAGCCGAAACGGGTCCCGCCCAAGCAGAGCCCTTATTTGCAGAAAATGAGGTCAAAAAACCGAAATAAGGCCTGTTTTGAGGGCTAAAATGCAGCTAACTGTTGAAATCATTGAGATTGTCCCGGTCCGTCCCCACGCATCGAGTCGGCGACTAGGTAGGTGAAGAGGAGGGCGAACATTATCAGGCCGGTGATTTCGCCGGCACGCGACTCGGCCCAGTGGGCGTTTGCGGCATACCAGTTCAGCGGCAGGCCGAACTCCGTCGCGCCGAAGCGGAGGAACGCGTTGAGCACGCCGAACAGCGAGCCGCCGGCAATGAAACCGGAGGCGATGAGCGTGCCGCGCGAGAGCCGGGCGTTGTTCACTTTGCCGTCCTTCGAACGGGTCGAGACCCACCAGGCGACCAGTCCGCCGAACACCAGCGGGATGTTCAGCTCCTGCGGGATGTACATGCCGAGCGCGAAGGCCAGCGGCGGGATCTTGACCACGGTCAGGAGAAGCGCGATCATCGCGCCCACGATGTAGAGGATCCACGGGGTCGGGCGCCTTGGACATCAGCGGCTGGATCACGGCCGCCATCGCATTGGCCTGGGGCGCGACCATCGCACTGTCGCCGGTGAACCCGAAGGTCCGTTCCAGGATCAGGATCACGCCGCCGACGGTGGCCGCCGAGACCAGCACGCCGAGGAACTTCCAGGTCTCCTGTTTCTTCGGCGTCGAGCCGAGCCAGTAGCCGATCTTCAGATCGGTGATGAACCCGCCCGCCACCGACAGGGCCGTGCAGACGACGCCGCCGATGATCAGCGCGCTCACCATGCCCGACGGGCCCGAGAGGCCGACCTGGACGAGCACGAAGCGACGACAGGATCAAGCGTCATCAGGGTCATGCCGGAGACCGGGTTCGTGCCGACGATGGCGATCGCGTTTGCCGCGACGGTGGTGAAAGAGGAAGGAGATCGACGACGACGATCAGCAGGCCGATCACGGCGTGGGTCAGGTTGAAGACGACGCCGCCGTAGAAGAAGACGAAGATGAGGAGGGCCGTCAGGAGGATCAGCAGGAGGTTGAACACCATCCGCAGGTCGGTTTGGGTGCGCGGCGCGTCCTCGGCGGTGGCCGACGATCTTGTGGAAGATCTCCGTAGGCGAGCGAGAAGGCGCCGGCGATGATCTTCGACGAGCGGAGGATCGCCGATGATCCCGGCCATGGCGATGCCGCCGATGCCGATCTGCCGGACGTAGGTCCGGAAGATCTCTTCGGCGGTCATGGCGGAGATCAGCTTGGTCGCCGTCGGCGCCGAGCGGCACGGTCAGGCCGTTGCCGATCTCGTAGACGAGCGGGACCAGCACGAACCACGAGAGGAAGGACCCGGCCGCGATGATGGTGGAGTATTTCAGCCCGACGATGTAGCCCAGCCCGAACACCATCGCGGAGATGTTCAGGCGGAGGACCAGCCGGTCACCTGTCGGCCAGGGCCGCCCCGGCGTCGAACATGCGCGAGGTGATCACCTCCGACCACGAGCCGAAGGCGCTGAAGGCGAAATCGAAGAGCCCGCCGATCAGTCCGCTGACGACCAGCACCGCCGCCTGCCTGCCACCTTTTTCGCCCGGCCACGAGGATCTCGGTCGTCGCCGTCGCTTCGGGAAAGGGGAGCTTGCCGTGCATGTCCTTGACGAAGTACTTCCGGAACGGGATGAGGAACAGGATGCCGAGAAACCCTCCCAGCGCCGAAGGCGACGAAAACCTGGAAGAAACTCGCCGGCAGCTTGAGGATGTACAGGGCCGGGATGCGTGAAGATGGCGCCGGCGACGATGACGCCGGAGCTCGCGCCGATCGACTGGATGATGACGTTCTGCCCGAGGGCGTTCTGCCGGCCGAAGGCGGCCGAGAGGCCCACGGCCAGGATGGCGATCGGGATGGCGGCCTCGAAGACCTGTCCGATCTTGAGGCCCGAGTAGGCGGCAGCCGCCGAGAAGAGGACGGCCATCACCAGTCCCCAGACCACCGACCACGGGGTCACTTCCCGCGGCGCGCTTCGGGCGGCATGATCGGCCGGTATTCCTCGCCGGGGTCCAGTTCCTTGTACGCGTTGTCGGGCAGGCCCTTGATTCTTCCGGCTTCGTGCTCCATGGCGGCGGCTCCGTGTGGTTTGCGGGCAAGTTCGTCAACGGGACTTCTCGACCCAGATGCGGGCCAGCTCGAGGATGGTTTCGATCGCCTTGTTCATCGCCTCCACCGACAGCCACTCCGTCGGGCCGTGGAAGTTTCTCCCCCCGGTGAAGAGGTTGGGCGTGGGGAGTCCCTTCTCTGTCAGGCGAGAACCGTCGGTTCCCCCGCGGATAGGCACCCAGCGCGGCTCCAGCCCGGCCCGGCACGCCGCCTCCCAAAGGTAGTCGAGGACGCGGCTGTCCTCTCCCATATGATCCTTCATGTTGCGGTACTGCTCGATCACGTTCAGCTCGATGCGCGCTTCCGGGTGGAGGGGCCGCACCTCCGCGACGACCTGCTCCAGCTTCTGTCGGAGCGTTTCGAGCCCGGGTGTGTTGAAATCGCGCAGCAAGACCTTCAGCGTGGACTTGGCCTCCTCCCCCTGCAGGACGTGCGGGTGGATGTACGGCTCGTAGCCCTCGGTCGCCTCGGGGGCGATGTCCCGGGGCAGGCGCACGATGACGTCGGCCATCGCGCGCAGCGGATTGACCATGATCCCCTTGGCGTTTCCCGGGTGGATGTTCCGGCCGTGCACGGTGATCACCGCGAGGTTGGCGCTGAAAGTCTCCTTGTTCAGCTCGCCCGCCGTCTCGCCGTCGACCGTGTAGGCGAACCTCGCCCCGAATTCGTCGAGATCGAAGTACTTCGTCCCCCCGCCCACCTCCTCGTCCGGCGTGAAGGCGATCCTGACCTCGCCGTGCGGCGGGGAAGCGTCGCCGACGAGGCTCTGGGCAGCGGTCATGAGGATGGCGACGCCGGCTTTGTCGTCGGCGCCCAGAAGTGTCGTCCCGTCGGCCGTGACGATCGTCTTCCCCACGTTGTCGAGCAACTCGGGGTTCTCCGCCACCCGGATCACCACCTCGGGGTTGCCCGGCAGGACGACGTCGCCGCCCGCGTACTCGATCACCTGCGGATTGACGCCCGCGCCGCTGAACGACGGGGAGGTATCGACGTGGGCGATCAGCCCGATGGGGGGAACGCGGCCTCGTGCCGGGTCGTCCGGCCCCAGGTTGGACGGGATCGTCGCCATGACATAGCCGTGCGCGTCCACGCGCGCGTCCCGGATCCCGAGCTCGCCGAGTTCCCGGGCGAGCAGGTTGAGGAGGTCGAACTGCTTTGCGGTGCTGGGGTAGGTGTCGGAGTCGTCCTTCGACTGGGTGTCTATCCGGACATACCGCAGAAAGCGCTCGAGAGCGGACTGGTTCATTTGAGGGCCTCGCTGTATGCGGTGCGCAAGCATTTGTATCGCGGGACCCCCCGCGGGGCAAAGCGAAATTGGCGGATCAGGAGACTATTGAATATGACACATCCAGCTCGATGTCGGTGCGCAGCGAGTGATAGACCGAGCAGTATTTCTCGCGCGACAGGGAGAGGGCGAGGTCGATATCCGACGGGCGCAGCTCCTTTCCGGCGAGCTCCATGCGCAGAACGATTCTGGTGAAGCGGCGCGGCTCGACCTCAGCCCGCGTCCCCTCCACCGAGACCCTCAGCGCCGCGAGGCCGGCCCGCATTTTCCCCAGGATGTGAACGACGTCGACAGCCATGCAGCCCGCCAGGCCAAAGGCCAGGAGTTCCATGGGCGAGCAACCCGCGACCGCGCTCCCGTCGATCGCCAGCCCGCGTCCTCCTGCCGTCCCCTGGAAAAGCAGTCCGCCATTCCACGCGATCTCTACCCGCATCGGCCGCGCGCCGCCCATAAGCTCCCCCGTCGGACGCTCCTGTCCCCCCGCCCCTCTCGCGAGGTCTTTCAGGGCTTCGGCCGCGCGGCGTCGATCAGGAACGCCTGCCGACCGGCGCCGTGGCTCCAGAACCGTTCGCCCTCGACCACCGGTTCGCCGGTCCGGCGCCCCCGCCCCTCGGGCAGCCCGGGCACGCTCGGCAGCTCGAAGTGCGCCGCCACCTCGAAGCGCGTCGCATCGACGACGCGATACTCGTAGGGCCGGCCCGAAACCCGGTCCGACTTCTGTTCGACGAAAGTGCCCGGGTTGATGTCGCACGCGTCGAGCGATTCCGGCAGGGCACCCTTGTTGGAGTAGTACCGCTCGACCTGCCGGCCGATGGCCGCCAAGTCCTGGACGCGCTGACGGTCCTGTGCCAGCAACCCCGCTCTCATGGGACTGCCGGCGAACCAGAACGCCACGCCCAGCACCGCCACGACCGCCGCAACCAGGGCGGCCAGCCCGAGCCTCGCCGGGCGTGCCGGGCCGGCCTCGACCGGCGTCGGCGCTTCGTCGCGCCGCAGTTCGCGGTAATAATAAAGGAAAGCTCCGCCGGCCAGGAGCGCGACGGCCGCCACCTTCAGGCCGAACCGCGGCGTGATCTCGCCCTCGAGGAATCGCAGGATCAGGGCGATCAGGTCGACCACGATCGTGATCGAGGCCACAAACAGGGTCAGATACGTCAGCCAGCTGCGCACCGGCGAGGTCCTCTGGCCCGGGTTGCGCGCGGTTTCCCGCGCGACGACGGAGCACATGAACAGGAAAATCGGGAACGCCACGACCGTCGAGGCGATGCCGTAGCGCATCGGCACTATGGACGCCTGCGCCGTCTCGCCGGCCTGCGGCAGGAGAAGGTCGATCAGGTTGAACAGTATCGAACCCAGCTGAAAAGCAGCCGTGTACAGGGTGGCGAACAGCATGAGCAGAAAGAACGCCTCCCTGGGAGAAGTCGAAACGCGCTTCCGGGGCACCGGCACCGGCAGATCGCTTTCCACGTAGGCGTCGAGCGCCGCGGCAATTTCCTTCCGGGCCCAGCCCGCCTTCTGCAGGGCGCCGGCGACGTTCTCCCGGGAGACGCCACGGGAAAGCGCGTCGTGAACGAAACCTGTGATGGTCTGATTCATGGGGTCGCTCCAATCCTCTCCGGCTGATGACGCCCGCCTGGAGGTTGTGCCGCACCACGGTCGGCGGGACGATTATACGCCGCCTTGCCCGTCTCTTTTCTTGTTGATAGAAAAGCCCGCGGACGGGATAAGATAGATGGCCATGAAACCACGAGAAGCTATCCTGTTTGCGGCCGTCGGGTTGATGGCGGGCGCTTGCGCGGCAGGTGCGGATCTCCAGGGCAACCCCGGGCGCGGGCGACAAGTCTTCACTGAACTGAAGTGCGCCACCTGCCACAGGGTGGCCGGCGAGGGGGGCGGCACGGCCCCGGATCTCGGGCGCCGGGACGACCGCTCGTATACGCCCAACGCGATGGCCAGCGCGATGTGGAGCCACGTGACCGCGATGTGGCCGGCGATGGACCGGGCCGGGGTGCGCCGCCCGCAGATTACCGAACAGCAGGCCGCGGACCTGTTCGCCTGGTTTGCCGGGGAGAACCGGCCGGACAAGCCCGGCTCAGCGCGGGAGGGCCGCGCCGTCTACGAGGCGAAATTCTGCGCCCGCTGCCACGACGACTCCTACAGCGGCGCCCCTTCGCTCTCCCCCTTGGCCGGCCGCGCCGACGCGTACGTCATGGTTGCCGGCCTCTGGCGTCACGGCGGAGGCATGCTCTCGCGCATGGTGGCTCGCAACACCGCCTGGCAGACGCTCACCCCCGAAGAGATGGGGAACATCATCGCCTACCTGAAAGCCCGGTGACCTGACGTGCGGCGCCTCGGCGCCGCTGAGCCTGCGTCCTGCGGCCGAAATGTGCGGTGCCTCGAAGCCGAACCGTCTCGCTTCAATTCGCCGCGGCCCCCACCGGGCGGTGCTTCACGTACCGGTCGAACCACTCGAACATCTCGGCGAGCACGGTCAGCACCGATTCCCGGGCGCTGTACCCGTGACTCTCGAACGGGAGATAGACGAACCGCGCCGTGGCGCCAAAGCCTTTGAGGGCCGCGAAAAGCCTCTCCGATTGAATCGGAAAGGTGCCGGAGTTGTTGTCCGCCATCCCGTGGACCAGCAGGATCGGGGTCTTGATCCGGTCGGCGTGCTGTCGCTGTCGACGAGGAGCATGGTCTCCCGGCTCGGGCTCAACGAGACGCCCGGCAGCGGCGGGGCATCGAGGATCCGCACGACTTCTTTGGGCGGGAGCCTGTAAGGCTCCTACGCCGCCACGGCGCGCGATCCGGAGACACACGCGGCGACAGCCAAAACGCACAATCGCTTCATTACGTCTCTCCCGTCAAATAGCCGGCAGAAGATCCGGCGCCGCCCATGAAACTTCGCCGCCCTGCAAAGACAAGGGATTGCGGCACCCGAACGTTAGGGCCAAGGTGGGCCGCGTCGGCCCGACGCAGCCCCAGGACGGCTGTTTCAGCAACCTACTTTTCCGGCTTGGCCGTGCCCGCCAGCGCCTTCTCGATGGCGGCAAGGCGTGCGTTGAGCGACACGATCTCGGCGTCCTTCAGGCTCGCGGCGGCCTGCTGTGCGCGGATCGTCCTCGCCTGCTGCACGGTGTAGAGCGTCAGTTCCTCGATCTTCTCGAGCAGCCTCATCTGGAAGCCCGCCAGGTCGAGGCCCTTTTCTTTTATCTCGGAGGCGGAGGGCATCTTCGGGAGGTGCCTTTCGCGTCCCAGGTATTTCCCCAGCTCCTCGAGCGGCATCAACGCGTACCCCGGCTCGAAGACGTAGTCGGGCAGGGGTTCGTCGGGCGCACCGTAGAGGATCGCCCCGGTGACCCGCAAGTCGCCCGCCACGTGCAGCCGGGTCGTCGGCGTCGTGGTGCCGATCCCGACGTTGCCGTTGGCATCGACCGTGACCCTCGTGTTCTTGTTTGTGTAGATGCGGAACGGGTGGTTGCTGGTGGTGCCGAAATACCCTCCGTCCTTGGCGATGGACTGCATCTCCTGGGTGACGGTCCCGGCCACGAGGGCAAACCTCGAACGGCTCGGGTCGCCCGTGTTGTCCAGGTTCGTCACCTGGATGTAGGTGGACGCGGCCTGGTCCTTTCTCACCTCGAGCATCTGGGCGGGGCTGGTGGTTCCGATCCCGACCCTGGTGTCCGCGGTTGCGCCGTTGACGCCGTTGATGCCGCCGAGGACGAGGCTGTTGCTCTGTGTCACCTTGGCGCGGGAGCCGAGGGCGGTCGCGTTGGTGATTCCCGCGCTCACGTCCGCGCTCCGCCCGAAGGCGCTGTTGTAGCTCTCGGTGGTGTTGGCGACGCCGGCGTCTACCCCGATGAAGGTATTGGACGAACCCGAGGTGTTGTTTGCGCCGGTACCGGATCCCAGGCACACGTTATACCAGCCGCTGTTGGTGTACCGGCCCGCCCGGTTCCCGACATAGGAGTTGTATCTGCCCGACAGGTTCGAGACTCCTGCCTCAAAACCCAAAAAGGCGTTCTGGCCTCCCGTGGTGTTGGACAGCCCCGCGTTCATGCCGACGAAGGAATTATCGTCCCCCGTCGTGTTGTTCATGCCCGCGCTCCTGCCGAAAAAGGCGTTATCGGTGCCGCTGGTGTTGGCGTTGCCGGCGTTCTGACCGAAGAAGGAGTTGTACGAGGCGGTGTTGTTGGAGCCAGCGCCGGCGCCGAATATGGAGTTGTCGTTGCCCGTGAGGTTGGTCCTACCGGCGCCCCAGCCGAAGAAGGAATTGCCCCCGCCGGTCGTGTCGGACGTTCCGGCCTCGAATCCGTAATAGGCGTTGAAGCCTCCGCTCGTGTTGGCGAACCCGGCGTTGTAGCCGGTAAAGGTGTTGCCCGAGACGGTGTTGTTCTTGCCTGCGCCGAAACCCAGGAATGTGTTGTTCGATCCCGACGCGCCGAAGTAACCAGTCACCGAGCCGATATAGGTGTTGAACTGACCGCTCACGTTGTAGGCTCCCGCGTTGTCGCCGAACATCGAGTTGGAGCTGCCGGTAGTGGTGGCGTTCCCGCTGTGGTAACCGACGAATGCGTTGTAGATGCCGGACGTCAGCGCGGTTCCGGCACCGGATCCGAGCAGCGTGTTGAACTCGCCTTCGGTATACTCGACCCGGCCGGCAGCGCCGAGCGATGCTGCCAGCGGCGTCGGTCCGGCCGGAGTGCCCCGAGAGAAGGCACGCAGGGCTGGCGTGGCGTCACGGCCCAGCCCGAGAGCGGTCCTCCCCGCGGCCGTCCCCGAGCTCACGACGACGGGATTTGCCGCCGTTCTCTGGACGGTCCCGTCCGGGAACACGATCCCTTCCGACGTCCGGATCAGTCCGTTCACATCCAGCCTGGCCGAGGGCTTTTCGAGGCCGAGGCCCAGCCTGCCGTCGGAGGTCAGACGCATGTGTTCGACGTCGCCGCCGGCGACCCCGTTGCCGATCCGGAAGCTCAATTCGCCCTTGCCGCTCACGATCCGACCCGACACCCCGTCGTGCAGCAATTGAACCGTCGGCACGTCGTCTCCTTCGTCGAGGATCGTGACGGCTTCCTCACGCTCGGACGACGCGGCGATCGCGCGCCCGTCCACCTGCGACGCTACCAGCGCCGGTGCTCCGTCGACCACCCGCAGGATGCCGTGCCGTCGGCTCCACTGACCCGTCAGGTCCTGCAAGGTGACGAGGCAGCCGTAGAGGCCGTCCGATAGAGGGTTGCCCCGCTGATCCTGGATCCTCCAGTCGAGCAGATTCCCATCCCTGAAGTCGGAGTCGAACACCTGGTCCCCGGCGGCATCGAGGACTTCCAGCCGTATCTTCAGGCCAACGCCCAGGGCGGTGAAGCGCACCTGGTCCTCGCGGGCCGCTGCCGTGACCAGAAGGGACGCGGTGCCGTCGTCACCGCCGCCTCCTGAACGGGAGGCGCGGTCCTGTGCAACTGCCAGAACTGCACTCAAAGCAAGAAAACCGGTTATCGGTAGCCGTTTGCGCACCATGGGGTTTTCCTCCTGATGTGAGTTTCAGATAGCGATGGCAGTGATGAAATCTGACTGCGACCGGCTGCGGATTACCTTCCGTTCCGGCCGTGGGGGTGCCCCGGTGAAGAGCGGCAGCGCCGTGGTCCACGGCACTCCTCACGCTGTCTGCGAGTATGAGTAGAACGCGCCGTAAGTCAACGTCTTTTTGTCGCAGGTCGGGCCCGGCGCTGCCCTGAATGCCTGATGCAGCGGCCTCCGGGCGTCTGCCCGGCCCAACTGCCCGGTGGCCTAAGCTGCCTCTTGTTCAGGAGACCTGGCGGATGACTCCGAGCCGACCGATGAGCAGATGCACCAGCGCGAGCGCGATCAAGTAGGCGAAGGCGCAGAAGGCGAAGATGGGTGCGAACGAGAGATTCTGCACGATCCAGCCGATGCTCCACTGCGTGACGGCCCCCACGACGGCGCCCAGCGCCCCGCCGATGCCCGATACCGTCCCGACGACGCTTTTGGGGAAGACCTCGGCGGGCAGGATGATGTTTCCCCACGCTGCGTGGCCGAACATGATGGCGGTCATGATCGCGACGGCGACCGTGGGGCTGGCGACGCGCGTAATCATGAGGCAGAGCACGGGCATCGAAAGCGAGACCGCGAGCATCGTCCCCTTGCGCGCCCGGCTCAGCGGCCACCCCCGGGCGATGAGCCAACGCGGGATGCCGCCGCTGGCCAGGTTGCCGAGGGTGAGCGCGACGAACGGGATCCAGAGGTACACCCCCACGTCGGCGAGGTTGAAACCGCGCTCACGCTGGAAGTACTGCGGAGTCCAGAAGAACAGGAAATAGGAAATTGGATCCGTCAGGACGCGCGCCAGCACGCAGCCCCAGGTCTCCGGCATTCTCAAGAGCCGTCGGACCGGCACGCGGCCCGGCGTCTCGGACGCCGGCGCCTCGCCGGCGTCCGAAAGGATGAGCTTCTTCTCTTCGGCGGTGATCCAGGGATGGTCTTGGGGCAGCCTGTAGAGCGCCGCCCACACGGCCACCCAGATGAAGCCGACGGCCCCGGTTGCGACGAAAGCCCAGCGCCACCCCCAGGTGAGCGCGATCCACGGCACCAGCAGGGCCGCGAAGGCCGACCCGAGAGAAGTACCGGCGTTGAAGATGCCGACCGCCAGCGCGCGCTCCTTCAGGGGAAACCACTCCGAAACGGCCTTGACGCCGGCAGGGAAGTTCACCGGCTCGGCGATCCCCAGCATGAACCGGAAGATGGAAAAGTGCAGCGCGCTCCGCGCCAGGCCGTGCAGCATGTTGACTACCGACCACGCGGACACGAAAATCATCAGCCCCAGGCGGCTCCCAATGGAATCGACGAGCCGGCCGCCGACGGCGTACATGATCGCGTAGCTGATCAGGAACGATGAGGTGATGCGCGAATAATCCACGGCGCTCAGGCCGAGTTCGCGCTGGATCGTGTCGGCCAGCACCGACAGGGTCTGGCGGTCCAGGTAGTTCAGCTCGGTGGAGAGGCACAGCAGCAGGACGATGTACCAACGCAAGTGTGGGATGCTGCGTTTTTTCATAGTTGCTATCCGCGAGACCGGTAATCGCCGGATTGTTATCACGGTGCGCCGGCGGCAGGCAACGAATTAGTGGGGGGGCCGGTGATCTGACGCGGGTTTGCGGGAGGTCCGGCGGCAGGCGAGTGCCCGAATACCCGTCAACTGTCCCCGAAATGCGCGGCAGGGAATCGTGATATAAGTGGCCCGGCGCGGGGAGCCGGGAGGCGTCGACCCGCATCGGCGAGGAGCGGATGATGAAAAAGGCACTTGGGCTGGTGATGGCTTTGGCGGTGGCATTGAGCTGTGCCGGTGCGCAGGAAGGCGCCCTGGTGCGGGAGATCAGGGCGCACGAATCGGGTATCGCGCTGTGGTGGCTTGGCAACGACGGCTGGCTGATCAAGTCCGGCGGCACTTTGATGGCCATCGACCCCGACCTGGAGACGGAGGACAAGGTTCAGCCGCCGCCCGTCCGCGCTCAAGAGCTGGCTGGGGAACTCGACGTCGCCTTTGTCACCCACCACCACGGCGACCACTGCAACATCCCAACCCTGCGGGAATTGGCGCGGGGCGCCCGGTGCTCGTTCGTCTTGCCGCGGCCGTGCCTGAAGGAAGCCGCGGGCCTGGCGTTGCCCGAAGAGCGGGTCATCGTGCCCGAACCGGGCCACCCGTTCGAGGTCAAGGGAATACGGGTCGAGCCGATTCACGCCATCCACGGCAACCAGGAGTTCACGGTCCTGACCCGCGAGGCTGATTTCGCGGAGTCGATCGCGCACAACTGCGGCTATGTGTTTACCATCGGGGGGAAACGGTTGCTCCAGCCGGGTGATTCGGTCCTGACCGAAGAACACCTCGGGCTCAGAGGGATCGACGCGCTGTTCGTCTCGCCCACGGTCCACAACATGTACATCGATCGCTCGATGATCCTCATCAACCGTCTCGAGCCGGCCTACATTTTCCCCCAGCACTTCGAAACGTACCGCCAGACGGATGAGAACGCGTTCTGGACCCGGGGCTACCCGGACGAGCTCAAGGCGCGCCTTTCCAATACCCTTCAAAAGCGCTACCACAAGTTGCGCCAGGGGCAGAAGTATGTGATCCCCGCGGGTGGAGGGAGATAGAGGCGGAACCGGAAGACGGAAGCCGAAGACGCTTGGGGTTTTCTAATGCGTATCTCCTTGACGGACAGGGGCGGGGTGGGCTCACATGGACGGCCGGCAACCGCTTTGGGGAGGATGTGAATGGACAAACCAGTTCAGGTCGCGAGTGCCTCAACAACCGAGAAGAAGCCGACGGCGCCGCAGCGCTTCGTGTCGCTCGATTTTTTCCGCGGTGTGACGATGTTCCTCCTGGTGGGCGAAGCCACCGAGCTCTACTCGCTCCTGCGCAGCCCGGCGTTCCAGGGCTCCGTCCTGGGTTTCATTGGGTGGCAGCTCGAGCACCACGAGTGGAACGGGCTGCACTTCTGGGATCTTATCCAGCCCTTCTTCATGTTCATCGTCGGCGTAGCGATGCCATTTTCTTTCGCGCGGCGCTGGGAGGCGGGGGAGACGTGGGGTGAAAGCCTGAAGCACGCGCTGCGCAGGTCGGCGCTGCTGCTGCTTTTCGGCTGGGGCCTCTACTGCATCGGGCCAGGCCGGATCACCTTCCAGCTCTGGAACGTGCTGGCCCAGCTCTCGGTTACCTACCTCGTCGCCTTTCTGCTGATGCGCAAGCCGGCGCGGGTGCAGATCGGCGTCACGATCCTGCTCCTGGTCGCCACCGAGCTCCTGTACCGCCTCTGGCCCGTCCCTGGATTCGACCAGCCGTTTGTGCCGGACCACAACTTCGGCTCCTGGATGGATTACCTGCTGATGGGCCAGCTGTCGCGGGGCCACTGGGTTGCGATCAACGCGTTGCCCACCACCGCCCATACGATGTGGGGCGTGCTGGCCGGCCAGGTGATCAGGAGCGCCCGGCTGCCGATGCAGAAGCTGAAGATCCTGGGCCTGGCGGGGGTCATCGGGCTGGTCGTGGGTTACGCGCTCGACCCGGCGCTCGTGCTGGGCCATGGCATCACCCCGATCACCCCCGTGATCAAGCGGATCTGCACGAGCTCGTTCGTCATAGTGTCGGGCGGGTGGTGCCTGATCGGCCTGGCGCTGTCGTACTGGTTCATCGACGTGAAGAACTTCCGGCGCGGCGTCCTGTTCTTCAACGTCGTCGGGATGAACTCGCTGTTCATCTACCTCGTCACCAACACCGGCGGCGCGGACTGGTTCCAGAGGATGGCGAAGCCTTTCGTGCACGGGCTTTTCGCGTGGGCGGCGGATCCGTACCCGGAGGTCGCCACGAGCCTCGTGGTCTGGGCCATGCTCTGGGGGCTCTGCTACTGGATGTACAAGAGGCGGATTTTCATCAAGATCTGAAATTTACTTCGAAGGCTTCAAGCGCCCGAACAGTCTCCAGCGGGGATCGTCAGGCCAAGCCGGCCCTGTCCTTCGCTTCCTGCTTTTCCAGCCAGGTGTTGAAGAGCCACATCGAGAGGGCCGAGACGAGGCCGATCGCCATGAAGATCACCCAGCCCAGGGCGTTGTGCGAGGGCACGAGCTCGAGCAGCCCGTCTGGGCGCCGCGTCGCGCCCCGCGCCATCACCTCGTTGAAGATGAGCGCCCCCACCGGTCCGCCGGCCAGCGATCCGAAAGCCAGCGGGAGGTTGGCGTAACCCAGGAAGAGCCCCTCCTGCCCTTTGGGCGCCATCGCCCCGACGTATTCGTACATGCGGGCCGACGTGAACAGCTCCGCGAAGGCGCCCAGCGCGATCGACGCCACGATGATCAGCGAGCCGACCGGGATCAGGCCCGCCCAGGGCAACCTCAAATCGCTCCCGGTGAAGATCGGGACCATGTTGAGCGCCATCGCCGCGCCAATGATCACCGTCCCGACGATCATCGAGCGGATCGGCCGCATCTTCCCGAACAGCCTCGTCACCAGCAGCTGGAAACAGACGATCACCAGCGGGTTGGCCATGGTGTAGATGTCCATGGCCGGCCTCGACTCCACCACCGTCTTCAAGTAGAGCGGCAGCGCGACGTACACCTGGTTGTAGAGGAAGAAGAAGCCGCACGAAACCAGCAGGAACAGGAAGAAGCGCAGGTTGAAGATGACCGTGACCATCCCGACCAGTATTTCCGCCACGGTGCGTTTCGGTTTTCCGGAGGGCGTGCTTCCGGGGGAGGTCTCCGGGCCGCGGTAGAGGGCCGCCACGACGAAGAACGCCAGGACGGCCATCGAGGCCGCGACGGCGAAGATCGCCGACAGCGCCGCTCCGGGCCTCGTCCGCACGTAGAAGGCCACGCCTCGGCCGAAGAGCGAGCCGACGTTGACCACCACGTAGAAGATCGCGAACGCCAGCGTGGCGCGCGCCCCGGCGGTCTTCTGTGTGGTGCCGAGGATGCAGGGCTTGACGACGGAGCCGCCGAAACCGATGAGGAGGATCCCCAGGACGGCGGGGAGCACGACGTTCGCGCCCGCCGTCACCTGCCGCTCGATGGTGGGGGCCAGCTCGGCGCCGCCAAGCCAGACCGGGCAGCCCAGCAGGAGGTATCCGGCGGCCAGCAGCACGAACGCGCCCAGCAGCGCGCGGCGGAAGCCGATCTGGTCGGCCATCGTCCCGGAAAGTATCGGCAGGAAATAGATCAGGAACCACAGGAGCGTGTTGAGCATGGCGGGCCAGTAGGTGCCCAGCCCCAGCTGGCCGAGGTAGATCACGACGAAACTCGCCATCGAGTAGTAGGCTGCGCGTTCGAACAGCTCGGTGACGTTGGCGTACCAGAAGACGGGCGGGAAACGGTGAGGGGCTTTCTCGGTCATGCGGAACATCCCTGTGTGCGTGCAGCATGGTGAACTGGAGTGCGGCGCCTTGGCCCGAACCTTCCACGCATTTTGGACCGCAGAGCGGGGACAAACAAAAAACAACTTGTCACGGAAGACACGGGAAAAAGCGGGAGGACACGGAACGAGTCCGAACCGGCCCGCCACCCTTCGAGTTCTTTGTGCTCTGGGAACCTTCGAGGTGAATGCCCACACCTGACCTCTGAGCTCGAAGGACGCACGGCTGAAACCGCAGGACTCCGAAACGGCAAAACACCTTCAGCAGACGAGAGACACGGGGTGGACGACGCTGGTCCCCGCCGTTCGGAGCCGGCACCAGTAGCGGCCGGGGGAAGCCGGTTGTACCCTCCACTCTGCGGCGTGGATGCCGCGCGTGGCGCGGCCCTCGGCCAGCACGCCGACGCGCTCCCCGGCCGCGCTCCACACGTCGACCAGGGCGTTCCCCTCCGCGGGGAGACCGTACTCGATGACCAGGGACGGCCTCCCGCCGGACCGCCGCTGGCCGAGGACCTGGAGGTTCGGGCGCGGGCCGCCCGACAGGCAGGCCGCGGTCTTTTCCCCGGCGTAGGCGAACGGCTCGTCGCAGAGGTGGAAACGCGGCTCGCCGACCCGTCCCAGGTAGGGGGCGCGCAGCGGCGTGCGCGGGAGCTTCTGAAGCGGGGTGAGCTTCGGGCCCGTGCCTTCCCACAGGTAGACCGGGATGTTGGCCGGGTTGAGCGCCGTCGACGCGCCCCGCTCCCTGGCGATGTGAAACAGGCCGAAATTGCCGGGCTCGTGGCCGCCCAGCCAGTGGCCGACGATGTCGACGCGGAACGCGTCTTTGCCGAAGATCAGCAGGTTCGTCAGGAAGCTTTCGGGGATGCCGTCGCGCCCCGGGCCGCCGTCGAACCCATCGCCGTTCTGCCCGTAGATCGCCTCGATGATGTTCAGCCCGACGGTCGGCTTGATCAGCGAGTACGAGTCCAGGGTCCGCTGCGCCCACATTTCCATCCAGGGGCCCTTCTCGGTGTCCCAGCGGACGAAGCCGGCCTGGCGGTGCTGGTTGTAGAGTTCGTCCACGTGGTCGGCCGCATCGGGCTGGAAGTCCTGCGCGATGGAAGGGAGCAGCCCGCCGCAGAACCGGATGTGGGGCGGCGCGTTGGTCCCCTGCAGGTTTTTCACGCAGAGTGTCAGCCCCATCTGGTGGGTCTTGAACTTTGAGATGTTCAGCAGCCAGCTGTCCGGGTAGTTGAACGGGCCCAGGTATTTCGTCCGGCGGAACACGACTCCGTCGGGGCACTCCCGGGCGGTCGGCTCGCGCGAGTCCTGGTCGTCGTAGTGGACGCCCGTACGCTGGCTCATCTCGACGAAGCCGACGCCCGCCTGCTTGACCGCCAGCCCCTCGCGTACGAAGATCGACGAGGGGGCCACACCGAGGCCCTTCATCCCCTCGATCACGCCCTCGATCACGTAAGGGTCGGTCACGATGGCGTGGGTCAGGCCCGTCCCCTTGGCCGAGGTCAGGTTGGGCTTGATCGCGAACTTGTGGGTGAGCGGTATCCCGGGCGTGTCGCGGGTCGTAAAGATCTGGCGCGCGAGGGCAAGGGAGGCGTTCTTCTTGGCCTCCGCGTCCTCCCTGGCCGCGATCGACGTCCTGCGGATGAAGACTGCCTCGGGGTGCGCCTCTATGAAGGGGTGAAGCCCGATGTAGCGTTCTGACGCAGATGGCCGGCCGAACACATCCGCGCCGCCGTAAACCGACGCCAGCCCGCAACCTCCCAAGCTCCTGAGAAAAGTCCTTCGGTCCAAGCTATTCCCCCCCCCCGGGTGAAATGTCAGGGTCGCGCCGCAGCATCCGTTAGCCCGTCGGCGCCGTCGGCCGCGCCATGCGCTCCGTCGCATCGATGACACATTTTTACCATATTCGCACCCCGCCCAACAACGATCGCCGTTGCCAGACTGCGATTCAGACAGTGCGCAGGCGACTCAAAATCCCTCGGACGCGGACGAACGCTGGCAAAGCTCGACGGGGCGCCCTGGATGCCGCACGGACGGCCGGCGCAAAGCGCCGGGTGGTTCTCCGGGGTGGGCTGCGGCAAGCGCACCGGAGCTCGGAGCGCGGGTCCGGCCTGGCACGAGAGCGTTTGCCGCAAGCCCACCCCGGAGAACCACATCCAGAGCGCCCCGTCGAGCTTTGCACACGGATCAAAGCAAACTTAGGGTTCGCGCAAGAATGAGTTCACATTTTGGCGCGAGCCCTAAGCTACAACGTAAATCCGCGAGAATCCGCGTTCCAGGAAGTTTGCAGGATCCCCAGTGTCTGAATCGCCGTTGCCAGACGAGGCCCGTTTGGGTGTACTCTGGAGCCATAGGAGATTACCATATGCGGCTTTCGACACGAATTTGCCTTGCCATCGCCCTCATCTGCGCCACGTGGGCCCCACTGCGCCCTGCCCAGGCACCTTCGAAGAAGTTCTTCACCGCAAACGGCGCCAGGCCGACCGGGCTGTTTGCCTCCGGGGTCGCCGTCGGGAACACGGTCTACATCGCGGGTAAGGGGGACTACAGCCCTAAGGGGGAGTTCCCGCAGAAGGTGCGCAACTGCCTGGCCGAAGTGGAGAAGACCCTGAAGGTGGGCGGCCTGAGCCTCGGCCACGTAGTGTCGGCCCAATGCTACCTGGAAGACCCCTCCAACTATGCCACGTTCAACGAGGTCTACGGCGAGTTCTTTCCGAACCGGCCCCCGGCCCGGACCACCCTGGGAGTGCCCAACGTACCCGGGGATTCCCGGGTCGAGATCACGGTCGTCGCCTACGCCGATCCGGCGGGCATCAGGCAGATCGGCACGCCCAAGGCCGGATTCCCGTTCAGCCCCGGGATCCTTGCCGGGGACACCCTCTACATCTCCGGCAAGGGCGATCAACTTCTCGACGGCAGCCATCCCGCCACCGTCGAAGAGCAGGTGCGTCAGACCTTGCGCAACGTCGAGGATGTGCTGAAACAGGCCGGGTTGGATTTCCGCCACGTCGTCTTCAACAACGTCTTTCTCGACAATTACGACAACTACGCGGTCCTTAACAAGGTGTACAGCGAGTTCTTCGAACACGGGAACGAGCCGGCGCGCGCGACGGTGTTCGTGGACTGGATACCCGGCGGGTCCCACTTCGAGATCACCTGCACGGCGACTTCGAACCTGGCGGGCCGCAAGGTGGTCCGTCCGGCTTCGATGAAGTACGGGGCCGACGAGCGCGCCTTCACCGCCAGCCCGGCGGTCTGGGCGGGGGACACGCTCTACATCTCCGGGCTCTACGGGGTCGACCCGTCCGACGGACGCCTGAGCGACGACCTCGACAGGCAGGTCCGGCTCATGGCGCAGGGCGACATCGACATCCTGTCGGCCGCGGGGCTGAAGCTGGAGGACATCGTCTCCGGGCACGTCTACCTGCGGACGATAGACGACTATCAGCCGTTCAACGAGGTGTACAAGGAGTTCTTCTCGAAGGGGCCCGGCGTCCGCACCTGCCTCATGCCGAATTCGGGAATCGAGAAGAACGCGGTCAAGGTGCGGGCGTCGTTCATCGCGGCGCGCACCCAGTAGGGGTGGGCGCCGCCGGGCCAGCCCCCGGCCGTGTGGGCGACGAGCCGGAGGATATCTGGAAATCCACCGGATCAATATTCAGGGGCCGCGGCGGGCCGCCGCGGCCCACTGGGCTAGGTCAGGTTCTTCGCGAGGACTTCCCGGAGGCGGCGCGCGACGATGCGGTGCTCTCCGGGGTGGAGCATCCAGACGGCGATCTCCACCACCGGTTTGTCCCCGGCCGAGGGACGCACCTCGATGCGCGGCTCCCCATCGCGCAGCAGCTTGGTCACCTGGGAGTTTTTCAGGGGGAGGATCTGCTCGTCCCAGGTCACGCGCAGGTGGGGGCTCTCGTTGGCGATCTCGGGCACGAACGGCTCCGTCTTGACGCCCCGCATGCCGTCGAGCGTCCTGGCCATGTCCCTGATCCTGGACTCCCATTCGCGCCACTCCGCCTTGTGATCGCTGTCGAGATAGAATTCGACCGCGGTCCACAGCCCCACGATCTCCTCCTTGCCGACCTTCGCGCCGCGTCCCACGCTGTCGGCGTGGGGCGAGCCGTTCAGGTAGGCGGCTTCGACCAGTTCCTTGCGGCCCAGCAGCAGCCCGGAGCACTGCGGCCCGCGCAGCCCCTTGCCCCCGCTGAACGCGACGAGATCGAACCCCAGCTTGACGTACTCCGACAGGCGCTCGGGGGGCGGGACGTCCGCGGCGGCGTCGATCAGGGTCGGCACGCGGTGCTGGCGCGCGATGTCGACGAACTCTCTGCGCTTCACCTGTCCCTTGGGGTCGGCGTAGTTGAGGAAGAACATCATCGCGGTCTTGTCCCCGATGGCGTTCTCCATCTGCTCGCGGGTCTCCACCTCCACGAGCGTCGTCCCCGCCGCACGGATCGCGTGTTCGTAGGCGACCCGGTGCGCCTTCTGCAGGATCACCTGGTTTTTCATCCCCGCGCTCTCGGGCAGGCGCCGGATCTTTTCCGGGTCCTTTCCGGCGACGCAGGCCGCCGTCGCGAGCAGGAGGGCGTTGGCGGCCCCCGAGGTCACGAGCGCGGCCTCGGCCCCGACGCGGGCCGCGATCCTCTTGCCGACGGCCTCGTGCAGCTCGTTGAGCGCCACGTGCGCGCGCGACGCTTCCTCCATGGCTTTGGCGACCTCGCGCGGCATGGTGCTGGCGCTCAGGAGCGTATAGGTGCCCGCCGCGTTGATCAGCGGGCGCAACCCCAGCTTCGCGTAGACGCTGTTGTGCAGCGCCGGAGAGGCCGCGACCGCGTAACCGTTCCGCGCCAGCCTGTCGGCCGCCGCGGCCGCTATCGTCGAGATCAGCCCCGCACCGCGCAAAAACTGCCGACGGTTCCATCCGACAAGAATGCCGCTCATTTCAGTCCTCCTGGTTGATTCCTACCTCTTATCCCGCGACACCGCCGAAAGCAAGCGGATTCACAGGAACGCGCCCAGGCGAGCTCGTGACCCAGGAAGAACGCGACGCCTCGCTGCGCTACGTGTGGGGCAACCGGCTGGTCGACGCGATGACGATCGGTTTCGAAAAGCCGACGCAAGTGGCCGACACCGTGGCCCACCTCACCCGCGTGCTGCGCGCATAGAAAGCTGCAGGTAAGTGCGTCCAGGCTTCAGAGGCTGTCCAACGGTTGAACCGCCCGCCTTGCCCGTAAAACAAGTGGGTCCGGGCTTCAGCCCGGACGTCTTTTGATCTGACCTATGTGGCAACGGGCGCACGTTATAGCGACCGCAAACAGCGTCCGGGCTGAAGCCCGGACCCACTTGCCTTGCGTTCGAGTCGGGAGGCCGCAGCTTCAGATGCGGACCGGGCTGTGGGTCTCCGAGAACAGCGGGAGCGTCTCCTGCGACAACAGCACCCAGAGCCCGTAGATGCCGAGGGCCGTGCCGAACGGGATGTTCAGCAGGTGCACCGCGGACAGGACGATGCCGGCGACGCGGGACCACCAGGAGCGGCGCAGCAGCCCGATGCCGACCACGAGCGACGGGACGCTCGTGAGCACCAGGATGAGGAAGATGACGCCGCCCACGAGCCCGACGATCGGGATGGCGACGTCCGCGCCCGGCTCATGCCCGGCGGCCACGCCGATGATGCCCATGGCCCCCCCGAACACCATCATGATGATCATGGCTGCGAGGAAGCCAAGACTCCCCCAGACAATGTTCAAGACGCCGAGTATCTGGACGTGGGTTCTCATGCCGGTCCCCTCCCGCTCTCCCGCCCTTCCATCCGGGCGTTGATTCATATACCCCGGCGCGCCCGTTCTATTCGCTTCCGCGACAGCGCCCGGTCAGTACGCGTCCGGGACGAAGGTCTGGTCCGCGAGGGGTGGGCGGACGTAACCGTGGTCCGACTGCCTCGGGGGGAGCTTGATCGCGTCCGGGGTGAGGTCCTGGTACGGGACGAGGCTCAGGAGATGGCGGATGCAATTCAGGCGCGCCCGCCTCTTGTCGTCGGCGTCCACGACATACCAGGGTGCCTGCTTGAGGTCGGTGTAGGCGAACATCTCGTCCTTGGCCTTGGAATAATCCACCCAGCGGGCCCGGGACTCTACATCCATAGGGCTGAGCTTCCAGCGCTTGGTCGGGTCGTCGAGCCTGGCCTGAAACCGGGCCTCCTGCTCGGCGTCGCTCACCGAGAACCAGTACTTGATCAGGGCGATGCCCGAGCGCACGAGCATCCGCTCGAATTCCGGGCACGAGCGGAGAAACTCGATGTATTCGGCCTCGGTGCAGAACCCCATGACGCGTTCCACGCCGGCGCGGTTGTACCAGCTCCGGTCGAACAGGACCATCTCGCCGGCGGCGGGGAGGCGTGCGACGTACCGCTGGAAATACCACTGGGTTTTCTCGCGCTCGGTCGGGGTTCCCAGAGCCTCGACCCGGCAGATGCGGGGGTTGAGGCTTTCCGTGATGCGCTTGATCACACCGCCCTTCCCGGCGGCGTCCCGCCCTTCGAAAATCACGACCACCTTCAGGCCTTCGTGTTTGATCCATTCCTGGAGCTTGACGAGCTCGACCTGGAGCGCGGCGAGTTCCTGTTCGTAGAACTTCTTCTCCAGCGGTTGTTTCTTGGCCGGGTGCTTCTCTTTGTGGTGGGACTTGGACACGTGGATCCTCCGCGTTATCGACCGGCACGCTACCACAGGAACACCTGCCTCCGCCAGCGCCCGAGAAGGCTCAACGATGCGACACCAGGTCGCCGAAGGCGGCGAGCAGCGCGTACTTGTCCAGCCAGGTCGTGTACATGATCCCGCACGCCCCCGGGGTGGCGTCGAGCGCCCTGAGCCAGCCCTCGGGGTTTTCCAGCGTGTCGGCATCGTAATACGCGGCCGCGAGCGTGCGGAAACCCAGGCCGGAGAAGTGCCGCAGGCTCTTCTCCCGCATTTCGTAATACCAGCACGCGATGTTGATGTCCTTGGGGACGTGCTCCCAGGAGCCGGCGAAGTTCCCCTCGGCCAGGTAGTAGTACTTCTTGGCGGGGTTCGCGTTGTGGTTGGGGTCGAGCATGTCCGACCAGACGAACACTTCGGCCTTGGGGTTGGCCGCGCGGATCATCTCGAACTGCCGGGTGACGCAGTCGCCGAGGATTTCCCCCATGGACAGGTGGCGGCGCTTGCAGGCCTCGCACGAGCCGCCGACCCGCATTTCGTCCATGCTGAGCAGGTACTTCTGCGGCGCCAGCGCCTCCTGGAGCAGGCGCACCTGGGTGCGCCAGATGTCGTAGAGTTCCGGCTCGGACATGCACACGGGCGTCTGGCCGCGGTAGATCGAGACGCCGTGGTAGTAGCTGACCCTCAGCCGCTCCCCGGCGCGGATCCTCGAGCCGGGCTTGAGCCGGATGGGCGGGCCGTCGTGGCCGAAGCGGAAGTCGATGCCGGGATCGGCCACCGGCTCGTAGTCGCGGCCCTCCTCATAGACGGTGCCGTCCTTTTCGGAGCGGACGGTCAGCGGCGTTCCGGAGCGGCGCAGGACGTTGACGAGGCCGACCTCCTCGAGCCGCAGGTCGTCCAGCCAGAGCTTCCCGCCTGCCTTCCCCTCGACCGTCGGCGCGAGGCGGACCCGGTCGTAGCCCCAGCTATTGAAGCCCACGGCGACTTCGTGCCAGTCGCCGGTCGGCTTCATGCTCGGGTTCAGGTACTGGAGCCGGCGTTCGTCGGAGGCGCCGCGTACTTCCAGCGTGAGGTTGCCCGAACCGAACGGATCGGACGGGTTCAGGTTCTGGGACTTGACCCAGCAGCGCAGGCGGTAGCAGCGGTACGGCCGCACGGCGACCTCCTGCACGACGCCGGCGGAGTCGCCGGGGGCCCGGTCGAGGTTGGAGAAGCGGAGCGCCGCCTTCCCGGCCTTGTACACCTGCCGGTCGAGGGCGACCGTCTCGCCGAGCTTCCCCTTGAGCTCGAACCCCGGAATGCGGTCGTCGGCCTGCTGTTCGAACCCCCCGTTGACCACGGCCGTTCCCGGGTCCGCGACCAGCCGGGCTTCGGCGCCCGTGGCTACGAAAAGGGCGTCCTTAACTGGGAGCCCGGCCGCGAGGTTCTTGTTGTGCGCCAGGACCGAGCTGCCGTAGGCGGCCGAGAGGAAGGACGGGATGATGCCGACGCGGTGCTCGGCGCAGATCCGGCGCACCTCTTGCAGGCGCCGCATGAATTCCGGCGGCTGCAGATCCAGCCGGTCCAGACCGGCGGACAAGACCATGCCGTTGAGCCCGTGCTCCGAAGCCGTCTTGACCATCGCCCGGACTTTCTCGACGTCCTGATCCGACCGCAGGCCCGTACTCAGGTAGAACCAGCGCTCCGGGTAGGTTTTTTGCTGCCGCGCGGGGGCGGCGCACAGCGAGGCGGCGAGGAGCAGAAGCAGCGGCAGGTGTTTCAAGAGTTCCTCCTTTGATCGGGCCCCCGGGCGTGGCGGGCCCGAAGGGCACTTCGAAACCCGAAGGTCGCGGCTCAGGCCTCCCTCGGCTCGGTGAAGTACGCGAACAGGGCAGGGAGCACGACCAGCGTCAGGACGGTGGACGTGATCAGTCCGCCGATGACGACCGTGGCGAGCGGGCGCTGAACCTCCGCCCCGGCCGAGGTGGCGAAGGCCATCGGGACGAAACCCAGGCTGGCGACCAGCGCCGTCATGAGCACCGGGCGCAGCCGCACGGCCGCCCCCTGGACAATGGCCTCCTCCATCCCGAGCCCGTCGTCCAGGAGGCGGTTGATGTAGGAGACCAGCACCACCCCGTTCAGCACCGCCACGCCGAACAGGGCGATGAAGCCGACCGCCGCCGAGAGATTCAGGTTGAGGCCGCGCAGCCAGAGCGCGGCGATCCCCCCGACGCTGGCAAACGGCACGTTGAGCAGGATCAGGAGCGCCTGCCGGACGGAGTTGAAGGTGGAGAACAGCAGGGCGAAGATGATCAGGATCGCCGCGGGGACCACCAGGGCGAGGCGCGCCATCGCGCGCTGCTGGTTTTCGAACTGGCCGCCCCACTGGAAGTAGTAGCCCGGGGGGAGCTGCACCCGCGACTCGATGAGGCCGCGGGCTTCGGCGACGAAGCCCCCGAGGTCCCTGCCGCGGACGTTGGCCTGCACCACGATTCGCCGCTGGCTGTCCTCGCGGTTGACGATCTCCGGCCCGTGCACCTGGCGGATGGCCGCGACCTGATCGAGGGTGACGATCTCCCCGCCGGGGGCGCGCAACTGCACGCGCCCGAGCGTCTCGCGGCTCTGCCGCCACGCCTCCGGCAGCCGCACCGTCACCTCGAAGCGCTTCTGCCCGTCGATCATCTCGCTGACGAGGTGCCCGCCGACGGCCGTCTCGGTGACGTCCCGCACGTCGGAGACGTTCAGTCCGTAGCGGGCGAGCTCGGTGCGGTTGAGGAGGATCTGCCACTCGGCGGCGCCGGAGAAGACCTCTTTCTGAGCGTCGGCGGCGCCGCGCACGGTGCCGAGGAGGCGCAGCACCTCGTCCCCTTTCTGGTCCAGGACCCGCTCGTCCTCCCCGAAGATCTTCACCGCCACGTCGGCCTTGACGCCGGAGACGACCTCGTCCAGCCGCATCGCCATCGGCTGGGTGAAGTTGTAGGTCACGCCGGGGAGTTTCGACAGCGCCTCCGACATGCCCTCGATCAGCTCCTCCTTGGTCTTGTGCCCGGGCCACTGCGCGCGCGGCCGGAGCAGGACGTAGACGTCCCCCTGGTAGATGCCCATCGCCTCGGTCGCGACATCGGGGCGGCCCAGCTTGGTGACGACGCTGACGACCTCGGGAAACTGCTTCAGCACGCGCTCGACCTGCGTGCTGAGGGCCACTGACTCGGTCAGCGAGATGCTCGGGAGCTTCCGGGTCTCGATGAGGATCGAGCCCTCGTCGAGACGCGGCATGAATTCGGTCCCGATGAAATACAGGGAGCCCAGGGCCGCCACCACGACGACCGCGGCCACGGCGATCGTCTGGAGGCGATTGCGCAGGACCCAACGCACCAGGACTACGTAGCGCTCCCGGAACGCCCCGAACCAGCGCTCCCTGTGGGGCGGGAGCGGCTTGCGGAAGACGAGGGCCGCCGCCGCCGGGACCACGGTCAGGGCCAGTACCAGCGATCCGAGGATGGCCGAGCAGACCGTGACGGCCATGGGGCGGAACATCCGCCCCTCCAGGCCCTCGAGCGTGAAGATCGGCAGGTACACGGCGATGATGATGGCGATGCCGAACACGATGGGGCGGGCCACCTCGTGGGCGGCGGAGCGGATCTCCTCGCGCGGCACGATCCCGCCCTCGCGGTGGTGCAGCCGGCGCACGAAGTTCTCCATCATCACCACGGCCCCGTCGACGATGAGGCCGAAATCGATGGCTCCGAGGCTCATCAGGTTCGCCGAGATCCCGAAGGCCTCCATCCCGATGAAGCTCACCAGCATCGAGAGCGGGATCACGGCGGCCACGATCAGGGCGCCTCGGATGTTCCCGAGGAACAGGAAGAGGATCACCATGACGAGGACGCCCCCCTCGACGAGGTTGTTGCGCACCGTCCCGATCGTCCGGTCGATCACTTCCGACTGGTCGTAGAAGGGGTTGAGGCGCACGCCCGAGGGGAGGGTCTTCTGGATCTCGGCGATGCGGGCCTTGACCCGCTGGATGACGTTGTTGCCGTTCTCCCCCTTCAGCATGATGATCATGCCGGCGACGGTTTCGCCGTTGCCGTCGCGCGTGACCGCGCCCTGGCGCGGCATGGCGCCGACCTGCACCTCGGCGACGTCGCGCAGGTAGACTGCGGTGCCGGAATGGCTGGTGAGCACGATGCGGCCGAGCTCCTGCGCGTCGCGCGCGCGTCCCAGGCCGCGCACCGTGTACTGCTCGGAGGCGTGCTCGATGAAGCCGCCGCCGAAGTTGTCGTTGTTGTCGCGCAGCCGCTCGAAGACGTCGCGCAGGGTCAGCCCGTAGCTGCGCAGGCGTACGGCGTCGACGACGACGTGGTACTGGCGCGTCAGCCCCCCCCACGTGTTGATCTCGCTCACGCCGGGGACGGCGCGCAGCTGGTACTTCAGCTGCCAGTCGTGCAGCGTCTTGAGGTCCATGGCCGAGTGGCCGCTCCCCTCGAGCGTGTACTGGTAGATCTCGCCGAAGGCCGTGGCTACGGGCCCCAGGGCCGGCTCGAGTCCGGCCGGGATGCGCCCGCGCGCCTCGAGCAGACGCTCGTTGACCAGCTGGCGGGCGAAGTAGACGTCCACCGAGTCCTCGAACACGATCGTGACGATCGACAGCCCGAGCTTCGAGATCGAGCGCACCTTCTCGGTGCGTGGCAGCCCCATCATCGCGGCCTCGATGGGGAACGTCACGAGCTGTTCGACCTCGACCGGGGCCATCCCGGGCGCTTCCGTGATGACCACGACCTGGTTGTTGGTCAGGTCCGGGAAGGCGTCGATGGGGAGGCGCGCGAGCGCCCACAGCCCCAGGCTGATCAGCCCGGCCAGGCCGACGAGCACGAACAGGCGGTGCTGCAAGTGGAAGTCGATGATTTTGCGGAGCAACATCAGTCCTCGGACACCTGGCTCTTCAGCAGTTCGGATTTCAGGAGAAAACTCCCGCCGGTCACGACGCTTTCGCCGGGCTTGAGCCCCTCCAGCACCTGGGTCTCTTGCCCGGACTGCCGGCCGACGGTGATCGGGCGGGCGCGAAACTGCGTGTCACTCTCCCGCACGAAGACCGTCGCCTGCCCGTCGACGTCCTGCACTGCTTCAGTCGGGACGAGCACGGCCTCGCGCATCTCGCCGACCTCCAGCGACACCGTCGCGTACATCTCCGGCTTGAGCCTCCCGTCGGTGTTGCGGGCCTCGCACCTCACCTCGACCGTGCGGGTTTCGGGGTTGAGGCTGTCGCCGATGTGGGTGATCCGGCCGGGGAATACCGTGTCGCCGTAGGCCTGGACCGTGATGTCGACGACGCGGCCGACCTTGAGGGCGGAGAGGTATTTCTCGGCCACCTCGGCGTTGACCCACAGCACGCTGAGGTCGCTCACGACCATCAGGTCGCTGGCGGGCGAAACGACCGCCCCCGGGCTGCAGAAGCGCTTCAGGACCGTCCCGGCGATCGGGGCCAGCACGGGCACCAGTTCGTCCTCCTCGAACTCGCCGGGCTTGCCCGGCTTGGCGTACTCCTCCTCGGCCCCCTCCGCCGAAACGCCGAGGTGCCGCAGGTGCTCCTCGATGCGGTTGATCTCGGCCTGGGCCGACGCGATGCCGAGCTGGGCGCTGTGCATGTCGGTCTCGGTGCGCTGGACCTGCTCCAGCGAGGCGGCCTTCAGCTCGTACAGCCGGGCGGCCCGGTTGCGCGCGTTGGTGGCGAACTCGAGCTCCCCCTGGCGGCGTCGGAGCTCGGCCATCGCCTTGGCGTACTCGGCGCGGGCGTCGTGCACCTCGTGGCTGTGAAGCCGCGCCAGTAGCTTCCCCTGCGTGACGCGGTCGCCAACGTTCGCGTACACCGCAATCACCCGCCCGTCCACGATGGAACCGATCCGGGACGTGAGGTTTTCGTTGACCCCGATCCGGCCCGTCACCTGCAGGACCTCGGGCATGGGCGCCAGCCTGACCGCCTGCCACCGGATCCGCCCGTCGCGGACCGGGGCGGCGTCCACCCTGACCAGCTTCGGGTCGCGGGGGGCCGGGGTCGCGGCGGCCGGGGGGGCTTCGGCCGGCCGGGTGCCGCACGCGGCGAGCAACGTCAGCGCAAGCGCCGGCACCGCAGACAAGAAACTGATCCTATGGCTGAACACGTGGCAGTCCCTCCACCGGAACGACGTTTTCCACCCCGACCGAACTCTCCAACTCGGCCTGGCTGAGCCGGTACTCGATCTGGGTGCGGGTGAACAGAAGCCGGACCTCGTTGCGGACGCGCTGGGCGTCCAGCAGCCGCAGCAGGTCGGCCCCCCCCTGCTGGTAGGCCGCCAGCGAGATGCGCCAGGACTCGTCCGCTCGCTCCACCATCCCCTTCTCCAGCTGGCCCAGCATGGCGGCGCGGCGGCGCAGCCCGGCCAGCGCCGCCGCCACCTCCGCGTCGATCTGCGCCAGGACGGCGCGCTGCGCGTGCTCGGCCCGCTCCACCTCGGCCAGGCTGTGGACGATGTTCCCCTGGTTCTTGTTGAAGACCATCAGGGGCACCGAGAGGCCCCCGAGGAGCGTGTCGAACCCGGCCGTGCGCTTGTACCCGAACAGCACGTTCCAGTCGGGCTTGGCCAGGGATTTCTGCACGTCACTCTCGGCACGCGCCCGGGCGACCTGGGCCTCGGCCAGTTGCGCCTCGGCCCGGCGCGTGTGCGCCAGCCCGACGAGAGCATCGCGGTCCTGCGGCGGCCCCGCCGGGGGCGGCGCCGGGGAGTCCGCCAGCCGCAGCGCCTGCGTCGGCCCAGGCAGCCCCATGGCACGGACGAGCTCGGCGTGCGCCCGGTCGACGTCCAGCGCGGCCGCGCTCTCGGCCAGGCTGAGGCGCTCGCGCTCGAGCAGCACCTTGATCAGGTCCGCCTCGGCCGACGCCCCTTGCTCGACGCGCGCCCGGTGGTAGTCGATGATCTGCTGGAAGTAGCGCCCGTTCTCCTCCATGAGCTCCAGCTGCCTCTGAGCCAGCAGGCCGCGCAGGAAGGCCTGCCGCACGTCCTGACGCACCTTCCAGCGCAGCGCCTCCAGCTCGACCTCCGCGATCCTGGCATCCCGGCGCGCCAGCTCGGTCCGAAGGAAGCGCTTCCCACCGCGCTCGACCGGCTGCGCGACATAGGCGAACAGATCCAGTTCCTGCAAGGGGCGGAATCCCGGATTGCCGGCGAAACGCCAGTTTTCCGACTGGAGGAAAATCTCCGGGTTCGGCCGCAGCGCGGCCTGGCTTTCGAGCCCCGCGACCCCGCGCACCCGCGCCGCCGCCGCCTGGAGCGTGGCGTGGCCGGCGAGCGCGAGCTCAACCGCCCGGTCGACGGTCAACTCGGCAGGAGCGGGCGACTGCTCGGCCCGGACGGCGACGACGAACAACAGCAATGCTACGAGCCGGGCAACCAGCGCTCTCACGGTAAGGCCTCCTTGATCCGGCCCAGAATACCGGACGCGGACCCCGTCCGGCAGCAAAAATCGAGGCGCCCGCCAAGGAAAACATCGCGGTGTAGCTCAGGACGAAGGCGATGTCGGCGTATGGAGAACCTCCCGCGACCGGTTCGCCGACGGACGCCGAGGGAAGCGCCGACAAGGTGAGCGGCTCGGCGCATGTCGGCGTACGGAAAGCCCTGCGCGGCCGGTTGTGAGCCTGTTGCCTTCGGCGGCAGGAGCTGGAGATGTGTGAGAGAATGTGGCGCGCGTACCGGGCGATCTGGGCGTCCGCATTCACGATAGGAGGGGCCGGCAGTTGTCACTGGCCATCCGGCATCGTACGATCCATGTATGACGTCGGCGCGACCCGTACTTTAACGCAGGTTCTCAGGGTTGTGACTCGCGGTCCGTCCAACCCCGAGGCGAAACGACCGGAGGAGAAGCGTGAACGGGAAATCGGTATCCGTCGTTGTCCTGGCTGTTTCTCTCACGTCCGCCACGGCGTGGGTCTCGCCCTCGCAACACGATTCGATTGCAGAGGCGATCGGAAACCTCGATCCCCGCGTCCTCGCGGACGTGCCGGGCGAGCGGCTCACCCGGATGCTGGAGGATCATGCGCGTCAGGGGATCGCAGTCGCCAACCGGCGTTCCACGGATCAATGGCGACAGGTCTCCACACCGGCGCAGTGGGTACGGTTCCGGCGCGAAAAACTGGACGCGCTGTGGACCTCGCTTGGACGTTTCCCGGAGATCGCCGCAAACCTGAACACACGCACGACCAGGACGCTCCCTGGCGAGGGATATGCCGTCGAAAACCTGGTTTTCGAAAGCCGCCCCGGCTTGTGGGTCACGGCGAATCTCTACCGTCCGGAACCGGCGCGGCAGTCTATGGCGGGGATCCTGCTGTGCCACAGCCACCACAATCCGAAGTCACAGGTGGAACTGCAGGACATGGGGATGACCTGGGCGCGCGCCGGCTGCCTCGTGCTCGTCATGGACCAACCGGGCCACGGCGAACGACGGCAGCATCCTTTCACTTCCGAGCGAGATTATCCCGGCCAGTTTCCAGTGGGGAGGCAGGACTATTACTTCCGCTACAATACCGGCATTCAGCTGCAGCTGATCGGCGACAGCCTGATGGGGTGGATGGTGTGGGATCTGAGGCGCGGGGTGGACCTGTTGCTGTCACGCGCGGGGATAGATCCGAAACGCATCGTCCTCATGGGTTCCGTGGCAGGAGGTGGCGATCCCGCCGCGGTCGCTTCGGCCCTGGACGACCGAATCGGCGCCGCGGTTCCTTTCAACTTCGGCGGTCCCCAGCCGGAGACGCCCTTTCCCCTCCCGGCGGACCCGGAAAATACATTCAATTATGCGGGCAGCGGCAGCTGGGAATCGACGCGCAACCTGCGGCTCTCGTGCCGTGACGGTTTTCTGCCGTGGGTCATCATCGGCAGCATCGCGCCGCGCAGGCTCGTCTACGCCCACGAGTTCGGCTGGGACCGGGAGAACGACCCTGTCTGGAACCGGCTGCAGCGGATCTACGCGGATTTCTACCGATCCCCGGAGGTCCTCGACTACACGAGCGGTTTCGGATTGCTGGCGGGTCGTCCTCCCGAGGCCTCGCACTGCAACAACATCGGGTTACCCCACCGGCAGCGCATCCACGCGGCCCTGCAAAGGTGGTTCGGCATCCCTTGCGGCCCGGCGCAGGAATACCAGAACCGGCTCCCGGACGGGGACCTGCAATGCATGACGGGCGCCCTGGCGGCCGAACTGAAACCGCGATCGCTCCAGTCGCTCGTCTCTGAGGTGGGGCGTGCAAGAGCCCTGCAGCACCGGGGACAGGGCCGCGATCTCACGCCTGCGGCGCGGACTCAGCGATTGCAGGGCGAGTGGAGAGCCCTCCTGGGCGATATCGAACCCGGCCAGCCGCGGATCATCAGGTCGAGCACGAGTGTCCTCAACCGTCTGCATGTGGAGCGGGTGGAACTCGAGACAGAACCTGGCATCGTCGTTCCAGTCCTCATCCTGAGATATGGGCCCGGCCGCGTCCCCAGACCCGTCGTCGTTGCGCTCTCGCACGCGGGCAAGGCCGCATTTCTGCGGGAGCGTGCTGCGGCTGTATCCGGATTGTTGAGAGGCGGCGCTGCCGTCTGCCTGCCCGATCTGCGGGGCACCGGCGAGACGAGTCCGGACAGTTACCGGGGGCGGAGCAGCGATGCTACCTCGGTGGCTGCCACGGAGCTGATGCTGGGTGGGACGCTGGTCGGTGCACGCCTGCGTGATGTCCGAAGCACGCTCCGCTCTTTGCGTTTGCGACCGGATCTCGATGCCGGCCGCATTGCCGTGTGGGCCGACTCATTCGCTTCCGTCAACCCGCCCGGCCGCGATCTGAGAGTTCCCCTCGGAATCTCCAACGAACCGTCGCTCTCCGAACCGGATGGACCGCTGCTGGCCTTCCTGAGTGCCCTGTTTGAAGCAGACGTGAAGACGGTTTATGCCCGCGGCGGCTTGACGGGATTCGAGTCGGTGCTCCACAGTCAGTTCTGCTACCTGCCTTACGACACCGTCATTCCCGGCGTCCTGACCGTCGGCGATCTCTGCGACGTCGCCGCGGGCCTGGCACCGAAGCGCCTGAGGCTGGAAGGATTAGTCGACGGGCTGAATCGTCGCGTGGATCTGCCAACGGCAAGATCGATCTACCAGCCCGCCCTCCAGTCCTACCAGGCGGCGGGTGCTGCCGCCAATCTAGTGGTGGGCGACCCTGCCGGGGACGCCGACGTTGCCGAGTGGATACTCCACGGCCTGAAACGCAGGTAGCCCGGGTGGCTTCCAACGCGTGGCCGCGACTCACGCGGGGAGGTCGTTCGGGCACAGGCGGGCTGGATGCCGGGCCCCCTCGCAGCGTCCGGGCCGGCTCACACGGGCGGCGTAAGTCAGCGAGGTTGATCGCCCACCCCTGGCGTGCGGCTGACCTTTTCGGCCAGCTCCATGACGCGAAGAAGGTTGCCGCCGAGAATCTTCCGGATGTCGTCCTCCGAATAGCCCTTGCGGAGCAACGCCTCGGTGATTTTCGGCAGCTTCGAGCAATCTTCCAGCCCGTCCGGCATGTTGGCCCCGTCGAAATCGGACCCGAGTCCGACGTGGTCGGGGCCGGCAAGGCGTACAACGTGATCGATGTGTTCGATTATCCTTTCCCAACTCACGTGCGGCAGCGTTCCCTGCTCGGTGAGGAGGCGTTCGCGTCTCGACATGGCGCGACCCGCACACTCGCTGTCCTCGCCGCACGACTTGACGATTTCCTCCATCTGAGCCACGACGCCCCCGACCGCACTCTCATTAGCGTCGTTGTAGGCCTGGTCGAGGAAGCTCTTCTCGTAATTGATTTGAATGACGCCGCCCCTGTCAATAGCAATCTCCTGTCTTGGGTTGCCGCATGATCTGTTGGCTCGGGAGCCGTCAGCAAAATGTGAAATTATTCTTGCGCGAGCCCTGAGGACCCTCGCGGCGCGGGCCCGCGGGCGGTATTGATGGCCCACGGGGGAAGCGGTATGGTTTGGGCAGAATTTCTTCCCACGCCCTAATGCGGCAAGACGCTTCGAAGGGATCACGGCATTGGCGGCACTTCGCATCGAAATGTTGGGTGGCTTCTGTATCACTCACGGGGACAAAACGGTCACGACCGTCAATACCAGCCGCCTGCAATCCCTGCTGGCGTACCTGGTGCTCAAGGGCGCGGCCGGTCAGTCGCGCGAGCACCTTGCGTTCCTGTTCTGGCCGGACTCCTCGGAGTCTCAGGCACGCACAAACCTGCGGCAACTCCTGCACCACCTCCGCTCCGGTCTGCCGGACTGCGACACCTACATGGAAGTTGGCTCCCGTGCTCTTCGCTGGAGGAGCGACTCGGACTTTTCGTCCGATGTAGCGGAATTCGAGCGCGCCGCATCCGCAGCCCAGGTCGAAGAGGCCGGCCACAATAACTCGCGTCCTCTCCGGGAACGCCTCGAAAGCGCTGCCCGGCTCTACCGGGGCGACCTGCTCCCGGGTTTTTATGACGAGTGGATCCGGGCGGAGCGCCAGCTGCTGCGACAGAGCTACATCGGTGTGCTCACCCGGTTGATCGCTCACCTCGAGAAGGCGGGGGAATATCCTGCCGCCATTTCGTACGGCGAGCGGCTGCTCTCCTGCGATCCGCTGAGCGAAGCCAGGTATCAGACCCTGATTCGCCTGCACGCTCTGAACGGGGACCGGGCGGCGGCGACGCGCGCATACCATCAGTGCGTCGCCGCGCTGCGGAGCGAACTGAACGTCGAGCCGGGGATCTCCACGCGAAAGCTCTACGAGGAGATGGCGCGGCTTGCTCCGGCACCAGCTGTAGCGCAAACCTCCGAATCCGGGTCGCCCAATTCCTGCTTGCCCCTGGTGGGGAGGCGGAAAGAGCTGAATCGAATCCTGGACGCGTGGCACACCGCGGCCGGCGGCCGGGCTCTCTTTGTGCTCATTCTGGGCGAGTCCGGCATCGGGAAGACGCGTCTGGCCCAAGAAGCGATCAGCGAAGTGGGCCAGGGATCCCACGCGGCGTACGCGCGCTGTTATGCGGCGGAGCACGATCTGGCTTATGCGCCCGTGACCCACTGGCTGCGAAGCGAGCCGATCCGGAGCGGCATCTCGAGGCTCCCAGAATCCGACCTAAGCGAGCTGGTGCGGGTCGTTCCTGAACTTCTGAGGGAACACCCCGGGCTTGCACCTCCGCAGCCGCTGGCCGAAGGGTGGCATCGACGCCGTTTCCTTGAGATTCTGGCCCGCGCGGTGCTCGATGCGGCTCAGCCGCTCCTGCTGGTGCTGGACGACCTGCACTGGTGCGACCCGGAGACGTTGGAGTGGCTGGAGTTCCTGCTCCACTTCGACCCGAAGGCGAAGCTGCTGGTCCTGGGCGCCACGCAAGCCGAGGAGATCGGCGGCAGGCATGTTCTTCGGCCGCTGCTCGATCGGCTGATCAAGGAAAACATCGCGAGCGAGATTGTGCTTCCGGCGCTCGACAGAGACGAGACCGCGGCCCTTGTGCGACACGTGTCCCGTGAGAAACTCGACAGCCGCTCCACGGAGCGCATCCATCACTACACGGAAGGGAATCCCCTCTTCGTGGTGGAGAGTGTGCTGGCCGGACTGGCCACTGCGGCTGACGGCGAGAACCGAGGCGAGGCGGATAGATCGCCCCCGGGCCTGGACGCGCCCCTCCCGCCGAAGGTGCGAGCGGTGCTGGCCTCCCGCCTGGCCCAGCTATCCCCGCCCGCTCGCGACGTGGCGGGGGCAGCCGCTGCGATCGGCCGCGCCTTCGGTTTCGAGCTGCTTCTCAAAGCCTGCACACTCAGCGAGGCCGATCTGATTCCTCTTGTCGACGAACTCTGGGAACGGCGGATCATTCGCGGCGCGGGTCAGGGACTGTATGATTTTTCGCACGACAAGCTGCGCGAAGTCGCCTACGAGGAAGTCGGTCCGGGGCGAAGAACGTTGCTGCACCGCTCGGTGGCGGAAGCTTTCGAAGCGGCGGACAACGCGGAGGCGGCGACCGCGCAGGTCGCCGGCCATTATGAGCGGGCCGGCATGCCGGCCCGGGCTATCCCGCACTACGTCAAGGCGGCGAAGTCGAGCAGGACCCGCTATGCGGACAAGGACGCCATCGAATATCTGACCAGGGCCCTGCACCTTCTCCAGACGCTGGCTCAGACCCGGAAGCGCGACGAACAGGAACTGGAGATCCTGGTACTGCTGGGAGCGGCGCTGGTGTCCGTCCAGGGATACGCGGCAACCGAGGTTGGGCGGGTCTACGACCGCGCGCGCCTGCTGTGCGAGTTCCTGGACGCACGACAGCCCTATTTCCCGGTGCTCTGGGGATCGTGGGTTTTCCATGTCGTGAGGGCCAGCTTTCAGACGGCCAGGGAATTCGCCAACCGCTTCCGCCATCTCGCGGAGGACGGCGGCAACCCGACCCTCGCTGCCGCCGGCCACTTCATGATGGGGTGCACGCTGTTTCACGTCGGCAAGACCGCCGAGGCACGCAGCCACTTCGCCGACGCCCTTGAGCGCTATGACCCGCAGCATTACCCGTTTCTGCTGCACGAGTACGGGCCGGAACTCGGCGTGTTCTGCCAGGCCTACCTGGCGCACTGCCTTTGGATCCTCGGCTGCCCGCAACAGTCCCTCGATCGAATCTCCCGCGCGGTGACCCGGGCCCGCGAGCTCGACGATCCATTCAGCGTCACCCTGGCGCTTGTTTACTCCGCCATGCTCCACCAGTTTCTTGGGAATCCCGGCGAGTCACGGGACCTGGCAGAACAGGCCGCAGCCCTGTGCGACGAGCACGGCTTCCGATACTACCAGGCGTGGCCGCCCATAATCAGGGGCTGGGCCATGGCCGCCTCCGGCAGGGCAGAAGAGGGGGCGGCCATGATCGGCGAAGGAGTGGACAGTCTCAGGCGAATTCAATCACGACTTCGGGAACCGTATTATCTCGGCTTGCTGGCACACGCCTGCATCGCCGCGGGCCGATCGGACGAAGCCTTGAAGCACGTCAGAGACGCCTTCGCCGCTATCGAGCACGGCGGGGAAACCTGGGCGGAGGCCGAGATCCACAGGGTCAGAGGAATGCTCCTTCAGGACCAGGGTGACGCGCGGGGTGCCGAACAGAGTTACCAGCGCGCCTATTCGCTCGCCAGTCGACAGGAGGCCCGTTCGTTTGCACTCCGTGCCGCCATCTCGCTGGTCAGGTTGTGGATAATGCAGGGCAAGCGCATTCAGGCACAAAGGCTCGTGCGGGAGGTGCACGACAGGTTTGCCGGGCAGGCGGAGGCCCCGGATCTGGCGGAGCTGGATTCTCTGCTGGGGGGCGCGACCCGGCACAGGCGCTGGCGTGAGTGATCCCCCCGGTATCCCGCGAACGCCTTCAGAACGTCCGCCCTCCGTGCTTCCGGGACTGCCGGCTGAAAATTTCCTTCCACAGAACGCTCTGCAGAACGCTCCCGGAACGCCACGGGTTCTACACTCTCGACTGCAAGGTAAGAAATCAGGAGAGGAGTGAACCCATGTTGAACAAAGAGAAGATCCAGGAACTGAGATCCAAACTGGCCGGTGAGCTGATTGAACCCGGCGAAGCGCGCTACGACGGCGCCCGGAAAGTGTACAACGCGATGATCGACCGGCACCCTCGCATCATTGCCCGCTGCGCCGACGTCGCAGACGTCATCGCCGCGATCGATTTCGCCCGGAGCAATGGCCTGCTGGTCTCCATCAGGGGAGGAGGGCACAACGCGGGAGGGCTTGGCGTGTGCGACGACGGGCTGGTGATCGACCTCTCGCTCATCCGCTACACCCATGTCGATCCCGAAAACAAAACCGTGCGGGTGGGCGGGGGGGCCACGTGGCGCGAAGTCGATCACGCTACCCACGCCTTCGGGTTGGCAGTCCCCACCGGGATCATCTCGAGCACCGGCGTGGGAGGCCTCACGCTGGGGGGAGGTCTTGGGCACCTCACGAGGAGCTGCGGCCTGACGATCGACAACCTGGTTTCGGCCGACCTGGTGCTGGCAGACGGCAGGTTCGTGACCGCGAACGAGTGGCGCAACGAAGACCTCTTCTGGGCTATACGCGGTGGGGGCGGAAACTTCGGCGTCGTCACATCCTTCGTGTTCAAGGCTCACCCGGTGCACACCGACTACGCGGGACCGATGCTCTGGCATCTGGACCGGGCCGCGGACGTGATGAAGTGGTACCGCCAGTTCATCGCCACCGCATCGGAGGAGATCACGGGCTTCTTCGCCTTCATGACGGTGCCCCCGGGACCGCCCTTCCCGGAGCAGCTTCACCTTAAAAAGATGTGCGCGATAGTCTGGTGTTACACCGGACCGCTCGAGAAAGCGGAACAGGTGTTCCAGCCCGTGCGCGCCCAGCTGCGGCCGGAGCTGGACCTGGTGGGGCCGCTGCCGCACCCCGCCCTGCAGGGCATGTTCGACCCGATCTACCCGCCCGGCTTGCAGTGGTACTGGAAGGCCGACTTCGTCAACGAACTGAGCGACGAGGCGATCGCGCTGCACGTGAAGCACGGATCCGAGTTGCCCTCCATGTGGTCCACCATGCACCTGTACCCGATCAACGGGGCTGCGCGCCGCGTCGGGAATCACGAGACGGCCTGGAGCTACCGCGAAAGCACGTGGGCCGAGGTCATCGTCGGCGTGGACCCCGATCCGAAAAACAAGGATCGCATCAGCGAGTGGGCGCGCCGGTATTGGGAGGCCCTGCATCCCTATTCGGCCGGCGGCGCCTATGTCAATTTCATGATGGAGGAGGGCGACGACCGCATCAGGGCGACGTACCGCGACAACTACGAGCGGCTGGCCGGGATCAAGGCAAAGTACGACCCGACCAACTTCTTTCGCGTCAACCAGAACATCAAACCCGCGACGGCCGCGTGAAAGACAGGGGCAGCCGCAAAACGATTTCGGTTTGTGGCTGCCCCTTCTCCAGGCGCGCAACTGCGCCTGCGGGTCAGGGGGCGCCGCGACGGCTTGATCGCCTGATTGCCGGTGTGCCGCCACTGGCGGTCGTAGCCAGCCGGGAGAGGACGGGCAAGACAGGCTGCCACACCCGAGCACCGTCACGCACTGGACGTGCGACGCCCCGGGTCGCGTCGACGCGGTCCGTCGAGCGGATCGCGATGCGCGAGCCCAGCGGGAGCGAGACCGTGGAGCGCCGGACGTCGGCTGACGACGACGGCGCGCCCTCAAAATAGAAGTCGGGTGGACCGCCGTGGCGTGACATTACCCGGGGGGGGGCCGCTCCGGCACAGGGATCCGTTTCTGGCTGGAGGCCTGCGAGAGAATTCCTTCTCCGGCAAGATCGTCCCGGGCGTAGAATCCTGCCAGTAATCGGCCCAGGGTGCGGAGCAGTCCCGACGGGCGCTGCGAAGGTGACCGCGGCCCCGTTCACAAGCCCCCGGCGCCCTCGGGGTCTGAACGCATCTCATTGGGTTGCGCAGTGCGGCTCTGCGTCGACAGCGCGGCAGTCGAGCGCTATTGACGCGGGTGCGAAACAACCCGAATTCGAGGCGTAACGATGACGCTGGCAACGGGTGCTCGCCTCGGACCCTACGAGATCGTGACCCCCCTGGGCGCCGGCGGCATGGGCGAAGTGTACAAAGCGTGCGACACCCGCCTCGGCCGCAACGTGGCGGTCAAGGTGCTGCCCACGCACCTCTCGGCGAATCCCGAGGTCCGTGCCCGGTTCGAGCGCGAGGCGCGGGCGATTTCCCAGCTCAACCACCCTCACATCTGCTCCCTTCACGACATCGGCCGGCAGGGTGATATCGATTTCCTGGTGATGGAGTACCTGGAGGGACAGACGCTGGCTGCGCGTCTCGAGAAGGGGCCGCTTCCGCTTCCGGAAGTGCTGCGCTATGGAGTCGAGATGGCGAACGCGCTGGATTGCGCGCATCGCAACGGGATCGTGCACCGCGACCTGAAGCCTGAAAACATCATGCTGACCAAGGGCGGGGCGAAGCTGATGGACTTCGGTCTTGCACGCCCTTCCCGACTGGCGCCGGTGGCCGGGGGGCCGAGCGAATCGCCGACGGGGAGCCGTCCGATCACGACGGAAGGCGCGATCGTCGGAACGTTTCAGTACATGGCGCCGGAGCAGCTGGAAGGGAAGCAGGCGGACGCGCGAACGGACCTGTGGGCACTGGGCTGCGTGCTGTACGAAATGGCGACCGGGAGGCGGGCAGGCGTGCGCGTGTCCAATTTTCACACCACGCGCGATGCACGCAGCTACGCTTACGGCTACCTGCGGGTCCTCGACGAGCTCTATCTCGTGGAGGGCCTGAGATAGGGACTGTTGCATCGTGCGGAGGGCAGGCACAACCCCGGGCGCCCCTCCGCATGAACAGGGCGTGAGCCCGCAGGCAACATCGTTTGGAAGGCAAGGGACCTCACGTTGAACGCCGCTCACTCCCGGAATCCCCGCGAGAACCTCGGCCGCAACGAGGCGATCTCCCGTTCCCGGAGCGACGACGTGTCCGCCGCCAACCCGTCCCGGTGTAAAATCAAAGGCCGCGACGATACGAGGTCCTCCGAAGTGCGGTCGGAGCGGTGTCGCTAACCACCGTCACCGCGTTTCCTCGCGTCCACGGGCTAGGAAGGCGATGCCAATGGTGGTCGGGATGGTCGGGAACATACAGCGGTACTCGCTGCAAGACGGGCCCGGGATCCGCACGACCGTCTTTCTCAAGGGGTGCCCGCTGCGGTGCCGCTGGTGCCACAACCCAGAGTCGCGGTCGCCCGAGCCGGAGATCATCGTCCACGAGGCGCGCTGCGCGCGCTGCGGCGAGTGCGCAGACGTTTGCCCGACGGGGGCGGCCGAGCCCGGGAGCGCAGCCGGGGCGGCGTGCGCACGGTGCGGCGCCTGCGTGGAGGCCTGTCCGACCGGCGCGCGCAGCGCGACCGGCAGACCGATGGCCGTCGAAGCCGTGATGACGGAATTGCAGAAGGACACGGTTTTCTTCGACGAGTCCGGGGGCGGGGTCACGATTTCCGGGGGCGAGCCGTTGATGCAGCCGGCGTTCCTCGGCGCGCTGCTCCTCGCGTGCCGCGGCCGCGGCCTCCACACGGCCGTGGACACCTGCGGCTACGCGCCGCTCGAGGATCTGCTCGAGGCCGCGCGGGCGGCCGACCTGTTCCTCTACGACCTGAAGTTCGCGGACGACGCGCTCCACCTGCGGTATACCGGGGTCTCCAACGCGCCGATCCTGGCTAACCTCGAGGCGCTGGCGCAGGCCCACGGCCAGATATGGCTGCGGATCCCGCTCATCCCCGGCGTCAACGACGGCGACGGCGAGCTGGACGCCATGGCCCGGCTCGCCCGCTCCCTCCCGGCCGTGCGCCGGGTGAACCTCATCCCTTATCACAGGGCCGGCATCGCGAAGTACGGCCGGCTCGGCCGGGATTGCCCGCTCGCGGAAATCGTCCCCCCGGCCCCGACCGGCTCGAGGCCGCGGCGGCGCGGTTCAGGGCCTTTGGCGTGCACGCACAACCCGGAGGTTGAATCCAGTGAACGCTCGAACCGCAAGACTCAGGCAGCAGAGCCTGGATGCGAAACCCTCGATATCGCCCGAGCGCGCCGTCCTGATCACCGACTTCTACCGGGCCAACGAGGGACGCTATTCGGTCCCCGTGATGCGCGCGCGGGCCTTTCACTGGCTCTGCGAACGCAAGAGCGTCTTCATCGGGGACGGCGAGCTCATCGTCGGCGAACGCGGCCCGGCGCCCAAGCAGGTCCCGACGTTCCCGGAACTGACCTGCCACAGCCTTGAAGATCTGGAGATACTCGACAGCCGCCCCAAGACCAGCTACGCCGTCGACGCCGCCTGCCTGGCGGCCTACCGGGACCGCGTCATCCCGTACTGGCGCGGCCGCAGCATGCGGGACCGCATCTTCGACCAGATGGCTCCCGAGTGGCGGCAGGCTTACGACGCCGGGATGTTCACGGAGTTCATGGAGCAGCGCGCCCCCGGCCACACGGTCCTGGACGGCAAGATCTACGGCAAGGGGATAACCGGCTTCAAAGAGGACATCGCCCGGGCGATCGGCGCCCTCGATTTCATGGCAGATCCTGCCGCCTGGGAAAAGAGGGAAGAGCTGCGGGCGATGGAGATCGCCTGCGACGCCCTGGTCCTGTACGCGGAACGGCACGCGGAGCTGGCGCGCGTCAGGGCGGCCCATGAGCCCGACGCCTCGCGGCGCGCCGAACTGCTCCGGATCGCCGAGGTTTGCACCCACGTTCCGGCGCGCCCGCCGCGCGATTTCCACGACGCCCTGCAGCACTACTGGTTCTGCCACCTCGCCGTGATCACCGAACTCAACGGGTGGGACGCCTTCAACCCCGGGCACCTGGATCACCACCTTGCCTCCTTCTACCGCCAGGGCCTCGCGGCCGGCACCCTGACGCCCGACGCGGCGCGGGAGCTGCTCGAGGCCTTCTTCATCAAGTTCAACAACCACCCGGCCCCGCCGAAGGTCGGGGTGACGGCGGCCGAGAGCGGGACCTACACCGACTTCGCCAACATCAACATCGGCGGGCTGCTCGCCGACGGCTCCGACGGCTCCAACGAGATCTCCCACATGCTGCTCGACATCGTCGACGACATGCACCTGCTGCAGCCGAGCACCAACATCCAGCTCTCGCGCAAAAACCCCGACGCTCTCCTGAAACACGCGCTGCGTGTCGTCCGCAAGGGCTTCGGCTTCCCCTCGGTGTTCAACGCCGACGCCGTCGTCGCGGAGCAGCTCAGGCAGGGGAAGACGCTCGAGGACGCGCGGGCCGGCGGCTGCAGCGGGTGCGTCGAGGTCGGCGCGTTCGGGAAGGAAGCCTATATCCTCACGGGCTACTTCAACCTCGTCAAGGCGCTCGAGCTTGCCTTGCACGACGGCGTCGACCCGCGCTCCGGGACAAGGGTCGGGGTGGGGAGCGGCGCGGCCGGGTCCCTGCGGAGCTTCGACGACGTTTTCCTGGCCTTCGAAAACCAGCTGCGCCACTTCGTCCGCGTCAAGATCGCCGGAAACCGGCTCATCGAGCAGATGTACGCGCGGCTCATGCCCGCGCCCTTCCTGTCGGTCCTCACCGACGACTGCATCTCCAGGGGCGTGGACTACAACGCGGGCGGCGCGCGCTACAACAACACGTTCATTCAGCTCGTCGGCATCGCCAGCCTCACCGACAGTCTCTCGGCCATCAGGCAACTCGTGTTCGAGGAGCGTCTCCTGGCGCTGGAGGACCTGGTCGCGGCGCTCGACGCCGACTTCGCGGGGAACGAGCCCCTTCGGCTGCGCATGGTCAACCGTACCCACAGGTACGGCAACGACGACGACTTCGCCGACGAAATCATGGTGCGGGCGTTCCGGGCGTGCTTCGACGCGATCGACGGCCTCCCGGACTCCCGCGGCGGGAGGTACCGCATCGAGATGCTCCCCACCACCTGCCACGTCTACTTCGGCTCCGTCACCGGCGCGACGCCCGACGGGCGCCAGGCCGGGCTTCCCCTGTCCGAAGGGATCTCCCCGGTGCAGGGTGCCGACCGCCACGGGCCGACCGCCGTCATCAAGTCCGCCGCCAAGATGGACCACCTGAAGACGGGCGGGACCCTCCTCAACATGAAATTCACGCCGTCGCTCGTGGCCGGGGAGGACGGCATCGCCAAGTGGGCCAACCTGGTCCGGGCCTACTTCAGATCGGACGGGCACCACGTCCAGTTCAACGTCGTCCGGGCCGCCACCTTGCGCGAGGCGCAGACGGCCCCGGAAAAGCACCGCGACCTCATCGTCCGGGTCGCCGGCTACAGCGACTACTTCTGCGACCTGTCGCCCGAGCTGCAGGAGGAGATCATCGCCCGCACCGAGCACGATGCCCTGCAGTAGCGCCGCAGTCGACACAGTGAACACCTTCGGAGTTCACCTGCGACCGGCACAGGTGGTACCCTAGAGGGCGACAGTGCGCCACCCGGCTGTCTCCAGGAGAACGCGATGAAATGTGCCCGCAGGCTGGCGGCTACGGCCGCGCCGCTGATGTTGCTCTTCGTCACAGCCGTCCCACGCCCCGCCCACGCCCAGTTGCAGCTATTCCACAGGTCGTGGGAGGTGTCGTTTTTCGGCGGCGGCAGTTTCCTCGGCGAACGGTCCTACCCGACGGCCGTCACGGGCTCGGCCACGGCGTCGGTGCGCGACGTCGGGCTGCGCTACGGGTCCGGCTACCTCGTCGGGGCGAGCGTCACGCAAAAGCTCTCGCGCCACGCGGGGGCCAGCCTGGAATACACCTTCGCCAACCAGCCGCTCGAGTTTGCCGCTCTCCTCGACCAGCCGGCGTCGCTCGGGATGAGTCACTCCATCCACAGGGTTGCCTACGACCTGACCTACTATCCGCTGGATCCCTACGCGAGGATCCGACCTTACGCGTTCGCCGGCCCGGGCCTGTCGTTGTTTCGCGCCACCCGGAAATCCGTCGCCGAAGGCTCCGCCCCTGACACGCGGCTGAGCAGCTCCTGGAAGGCTACGGTAAACTGGGGCGGCGGCGTCAAATACCTCCTCATGGATCACTGGGCGGCCTCCCTGCAGTTCACCGACTCCGTATCCGGAGTCCCCGGGTACGGGTTGCCTTCGACTGCCGCCGCTTCCGGCGGCTCGCTCGTTCCCGGTTTCCGGCCAAAAGGGTTCCTGCACGACAAGATCGTGACCCTCGGTATCGTCTACCAGTGGGACGACCGGTGAGGGCTTCGGCATCGGCCGGAGACCCCCCGAGCCAAGTGCGTTCCCGTCCAAACTCTTGAATCCAATTCTCCGGATGGGCGCCCTCACGCCGTGGTATTCGCAAGGTTAATAGACTAGAGTACAATAACTTATAGTTTAGGCACACTAAGTGCTAGCACCTTAGTGGCGTACCGCATTCTCCCCCCGGGTACGTCCTGGCATTTTGCCCCCCCGAGCTGCCCCCCAGCATCGAACCGCAATCTGAGGAGAAGAGTATGTTGCAGAACCGTTATCGCAGGTTGCTGCTGGCGGTGACAGCAGCACTTGCGATCACGCTATTGCCTGCGGGACTGGCGCTGGCGCAGAGCCAGAACGGGACCCTGAGGGGAATAGTGAAGGACACGTCAAGCGAGGTCATCCCAGGCGCCACCGTGACCACCGTCAACGAAGCCACGAACGACAGCCGGACGATGGCGAGCACGTTGGACGGGACATTCAATTTCCCCGGTCTCCAGCTGGGCGATTACACGCTGACGGTGGAGCTGGCCGGGTTCAGCAAGTACGTCCAGACGCACGTGTCTGTGAAGGCCAACCAGGTGACGGACGTGACCGCCACGATGCAGCTCGGCCAGGTGACCAACACGGTCGAGGTCACGTCGGGTTCCGACATGGTTCAGACAAGCACCACGCAGGCCGGCGGCACGATCCGTGACCAGGCCGTGGAAGAGGTGCCGAATCCCACACTGGACGGCTCACCTCTGAACCTGGCGATCATTTTCCCGAACACCACTACCATGCCGGGTGGTGTGGCAGGGCAGGGTGGCTCGGTTGGTGGGAACCGTCCGCGCAACAACAACTTCACCATCGACGGGGTCGACAACAACGACGTCAGCCTGACGGGCCCGCTCGCTCCAGTTATCCAGGACGCTGTTTCCGAGTTCAACCTGCTGACCAACATGTTCAGCGCCGAGTTCGGGCATTCGACCGCAGGTCAGTTCAATATCCTGACGAAGTCCGGCACGAACGATATCCATGGGAATGCTTTCGTATTCGGGCAGAACAAGAAACTCAACGCGTACGACAATCTGACCAAGGCCGCGATTTCCGACCGGCTCGCGTCCGGGCTGCCGGCAAAACCGAGATACGACTTCGCCCGGGTGGGCGGCACCGTCGGGTTCCCGGTGATCCGCGACAAGTTCTTCATGTTCGGGGCGTACCAGTACCAGACGCGCGGACGGGAAGCGACGGGTGTTTCCGTCCTGGCCCCTACCGCTGCCGGTCTGTCCACTCTCAACTCCCAGGCTGCAAATGATGTCGTCCGAGGATATCTGGCCCAGTTCCCCATCGCCAGCACAGCGACAGACTCGGTCTTTGTCAACGGTCAGGCAATCCCGGTCGGAACCTTCCAGGCCTTCGCGCCCGACTATTTCAACCAGCACGACTTTCAGATCAACGCGGATTACAATGCGGGATCTCACCAGCTGCGCGGCCGTTTCCTCTACGACCGCTATCGGGCGCCGTGGATCAATCCCAACCTGCCGCTGCCACAATTCACGGGCGACAATGCCGACGACAACCGCAAGGTCGCGTTCACGGATGTCTGGACCATCAACAGCCGCTGGGTGAACGACTTCCGGCTATCGTATTCACGTGATGTCAAGAGCTTCGGAGTTCCCTCGACGTTCGCCAACTTTCCAAACATCGAGATCAACACGCTCGGGCTCGATGTCGGGCCGGAAGCAAACGCTCCACAGTCCAGTATTCAGAACGCCTACCAGGCTCTCGACAACGTGGCCTGGACCAGAGGAAGCCACTCGTTGAAGTGGGGATTCGAATACAGGAACTGGATCGCGCCCTCGGACTTCCTTCCCCGCGAGCGCGGGGAGTGGAGTTACGTCGACTTCAGCCAATTCGTGAGCGACCTTGTGCCGACCGGGGGCAACGGAGCCCTGCGCGGCGCCGGGACCGGCTTCTTCGCCGGCAACCAGCAGGCTTTCTACACGTTCGCCCAGGACGACTGGAAGGTCACGCCGCGTCTGACCCTTAACTTAGGCCTGCGGTACGAGTACGTCACAAATGCGCGGGACGCGAGTCTCCAGGCGCTGAATTCGATTGCCAGCGTGCCGGGACTGTTCGACTTCCGTGTGCCGAAAACTGACAAGAACAACTTCGGCCCGCGCATCGGCCTTGCATGGGATCCGTTCGGCACGGGGCGGACCTCGATCCGCGCCGGCTTCGGCACGGCCTACGACGTTTCGTTCCAGAACCTCGTTACCCTGCAGCTGCCTCCGCAGTTGCAGACCGAGCAGAACGCCGGCCTGACCTGCTCTCTGCCCAACGCTCCCTCCTGGTGCGGTTCGGGTCAGGGATTCCTCGCGGGCGGCGGACTGCTCAGCGTAAATGTGCCTCCGACTACGGTTGAGGAAGCCCGGGCAGCGACGCAGGCCATCATCGTGGACCAGCACGCCCCGAAGACATTCACCTGGATGCTGAGTGTCCAGCGCGAGTTCTTCAGGAGCTGGCAGGTCGAACTCAGGTACCTGGGCACGCGCGGCCTGAACCTCCCGGTTCAAATGCGGATGAACGCCATTTCGGTATTCGAGTCGCATCCGGAACTCGCGCTGACCACCTATTTCGACCCGTCGCAGGTCCCCGCGAGTTTCCCGGAGACGGCGCCGACTCTCGAGGCATTCCAGAATGCCCAGGATCTGCGCTATTCGAGCCTCGGGTTCGTCGGCGGTTTCGTAACAGCCTTCCAGCCCATAGGAAGTTCGATCTATCACGGCGGCGCGATTGACGTAAACCGCCGGCTGGCCAACCACGTCTTCCTGAAGGGAAGCTACACCTTCTCGAAGACGATCGACAATGCCACCAACGAGCTGTTCACGAGCCGGGTGAACCCGCGCAGACCGCAGGATTCCTACAACATGCGGAACGAGCGCGGGCTCTCGGTATTGGACCGGCCGCACAAGTTCGCTATGGGATGGCTGGTCGAGGTTCCGAACCCGAATCTCGGGAACTCATTCCTCAACGAGATCGTCCATGGGTGGCAGATCAACGGCACGTACCTGGCCGAGTCCGGCCAGCCGATCACCCCTCTGTCACCCGTCGATACGATGGGGACCTTTGACGCCGCGGGCGCGCGTGCCTTCGAGAATCCGAACGGCACTGTGCGGACAGGGAGCGATGTCAACTTCGTCCTGCGGAATCCGGTGACAGGAGCCAGCTCCATCTGCAACCCGGCCACATCAGATTGCCCGGGATCCCAGGTGGTTGCTTATGTGGCTCAGAATCCGAGTGCGCGGTTCGTGGTCGCGCAGCCCGGCTCCTTCCCGAATTCGGGACGCAACATCCTGCGCGCCCCGGGGTTGAACAACTGGGACCTCTCGTTCTTCAAGAACACCTACCTCACGGAGACCAGGTATGTCCAGTTCCGCGTGGAGCTGTTCAACGCGTTCAACCATCGCCAACCGGCCCTCGGTGCGGGTACGGTGTTCCAATTCACCGACAACGCCCTGAGCACGACATATGCCAACGCGGCCAGCCCGCTGTTTCTCAATGCGAGCCAGTTCAGCGGCGGAAACCGGTCGATCCAGCTCGCGCTGAAGTTCATGTTCTAGTGACGCGGTGCACACGGGGAGACCCTCTCCGCGCGTGCGGAATAAACCCCCACCGGTGGCGGGCCTGATCCCGCCGCGGTGGGGGTTTCCATTTTCGCCAGGCAAACGACTTCCGATGAGCGCTGCGGTACAATGTGCGCGGGAGGCCCTATGGCGACGACATCGACATCGACCGCGCTGCTTTCCAGACTGAGCATCGGAGAGGTCAACCCGGGCGCCTGCTCCGGCCCGGACCGCTGGATCACCGATCCGGAGGGCAAACTGGCGGTTTCCTTCAACCCGAGCACGGGCGAGCCGATCGCCAGGGTCGCGCTGGCGACGGCTGCATCCTGCGACCAAGTCGTCCGGGACGCCGCCGCGGCTTTCGAGTCCTGGCGTATGATCCCGGCGCCCAAACGGGGCGACGTGATCCGCGATCTCGGCAACGCCCTGCGCGACCGCCAAGGAGCCGCTGGGCGATCTCGTCAGCCTGGAGATGGGCAAGATCCGCGCCGAGGGACACGGCGAAGTCCAGGAGATGATCGACATCTGCGACTTCGCGGTCGGGCTGTCGCGCCAGCTCTACGGCCTGACGATGCGCGTCCGAGCGGCCCGGCCACCGCATGATGGAGCAGTGGCACCCGCTCGGCGTCGTCGGGGTCATCACCGCCTTCAACTTCCCGGTGGCCGTCTGGTCGTGGAACGCCGCCATCGCCGCCGTCTGCGGCGACCCCGTCGTCTGGAAGCCCGCCGGCCCCACGCCCCTGACCGCCGTCGCCGTGCAGCACATCGCCAACCGCGTCATGGCCGACCACGGCCTGCGCGGCATCTTCAACCTGGCCATCGGGCCGGGCAGCGCCGTGGGCGAGCGCCTGCTGAAGGACCCGCGGCTGCCGCTGATCTCGTTCACGGGCTCCACCCTCGTCGGCCGGCACGTGGCCGAAGTCGTCGCGCGCCGCTTCGGGCGCACGATCCTCGAACTCGGCGGCAACAACGCCATCATCGTCGCCGAAGACGCCGACCTCGACCTGGCGACCCGCGCCATCCTGTTCGGCGCCGTCGGCACCGCGGGCCAGCGCTGCACCTCGACCCGGCGCATCATCGTGCACACGTGCCATCGCGAGGCAGCTGACCGAGCGCCTGCAAGGGCGCCTACGCGCAGGTCCGCATCGGCGACCCGCTCGATCCCGCCACCCTCATGGGCCCGCTCGTCACACCCGAGGCGGTCGACGACATGATGGCAGCCATGGAACAGGCGCGTGCCGAAGGGGGCGAGGTGCTCTGCGGCGGACGCCGGCGCCCCGACATCGGACCCCAGTTCGTCGAACCGACCATCGTCCGAATGCCCGCACAGACCGAGATCGTCAAACGGGAGACCTTCGCCCCGATCCTCTATCTGCTCGAATACGACGCCTTCGAGCAGGCCCTGAGGCTGCACAACGATGTCCCGCAGGGGCTCTCCAGCGCCATCTTCACCGGGAGCGTGCGCAAGGCCGAGGAATTCCTGTCGGCCCGCGGCTCCGACTGCGGCATCGCCAACGTCAACATCGGCACCTCCGGCGCCGAGATCGGCGGCGCCTTCGGCGGCGAGAAGGAAACCGGCGGCGGCCGCGAGTCCGGCTCCGACGCCTGGAAGGCCTACATGCGCCGCCAGACCAACACCATCAACTGGTCTACCCACCTGCCCCTTAGCCCAAGGGATCAAGTTCGGGGACGGACCGGGCTAAACTATTTGAATACAGTTACTTATGGAAAAAATAGACCCAATAAGCCCTCTTATTTTGCGATTTTTGCCTCTCCTTTTCGCGTTTAAGGGCTCCTTTCGCTGCCGGCTTTCCCGATTATCGCCCGGAAGCCCTTATTCGCGAAAAAGAGGCCCCAAAATCGCAAATAAGGGCCTCTTTTAGCCTCATTTCTGCGGTAACTCTTGTTAACAAGAAGTTTGTTCTGGTCCGTCCCCTACTTCCTGGCGAGGATTATCGGGGAGTGCCACTCGATGTCGGCGGTTTCAACGTGTTGGAACCCCGCCTCCTGCAGCCAGCGCCGGTACTCGGAGACCGTGTAGGTGCTCCCCTTTTCGGTGTTGACGAGCATGTTGAGCGCGAAGATGGCGGCAAACGGCGGGCCTGTCCGCTCCTCGTTCGGGATCATGTCGATGACCACCATTTCGCCGCCGTCGCGCAACGCCCGGTGCAGTCGACGGAACAGGTCCCGTGACGATTCTTCGCCCTCGGAGTGCACGATGTTGCCGAGCAGGGCCACGTCGTAGCGTTGCTCTCCGAACTCGACGCGCTTCAGGTCGCCCGGCAGGAAGTCGTACTGGGCTTCGACCCCGTGTCGGCGCAGTTGCTCGCGCGTGACGTCGAGCATCCGCGGGTAATCCTGGGCGGTGACGCGCGCCCCGGCGTCCGCCTCGGCGAAAGCGATCCCCCAGACGCCCGACCCTGCGGCGACGTCCAGGATGCGCAGTTGACCGCGCCCGTTGCCGGCGCCGAGCAGCCGGGCGATCCGCTGCGCGGGTTCGCGGTGGACGATGTGCAGCCCCCGGACCAGCTTCGGGAAGAACTCCTCGGCCTCCTTCTGCGTCTCCACCCGACGGTAGGGGCGGTCGGTGCGCACGCTTTCGGTCAGGCTCCCCCAGGAGTCCCACAGCGACTCCATGGTCAGGAAATCGCCGAGACAATCGGGGCTGGCCCGCACCATGTACTGCGCCGCGAACGGAGTAAGGGAATACTGGTCGCGCTTTTTCTCGAGCAACCGCATCGCAGTCAGCGCGTCGAGCAGCATCCGGATACCGCGCTCTGCTGCCCCCGCCGCGCCCGCGATGCGTGTGGCGGTCCTGTGCCCGTCGTATATCCTGGAGAACACGTCCAATTCCACCGCGCTCATCAGGATGCGGGCCGGAGCGAAGCCGAGGTGAAGTTCCATCAGCTGCGGCATGCCGAACTCCTGCTGCCTGCGAGCGGACGGCTGCTCCTCCTGTCTTGTTTTCATGGATACCCCCCTGTCTTTTGGATGGGGCCGCCCGCCCCCGAGCGGCGAGCGGCAGCTTTCCGCAGCAGGATAGCAAAGCGCGCGGCGCCGTGCCGGTGAATGAATTCACATCGAGCGCAAAGTATTACCGGTTGGCCAGATGGTAAGCGGCGGCGAGGCCGATGCGTGCGGCGTCGGCCATGATGTCGGGATTGACGCGATAGATGGTGTCGCCGGTCCGGTGGTATTCCAGGTGGGGTCCGTTGGACGAGAAAGAAAGGCAGGGGATGCCGCGCTCGAAGAACGGGGCGAAGTCGCTCCCCTGCACCCCGAGTCCCCGGATCGCGGAGGTGCCGCGCAGGGTGCCGGCCGCGGCTCCGGCCTGGGCGAGGGCCTGTTGCAGCTCGGGCCGGCCGTCGGTGTAGCCGCAGCCGATGCTGTCGCCGGCCCCGACCATATCGAAGTTCAGCATGGCCAGCGGCGGCCCCAGCCCCGCGGGAAAGTGCGCCGCCAGGTACCGCGATCCCTTCAGGCCGGACTCTTCGGCGCCGAAGAGCGCGAAGACCACGGACCTTTTCGGCTTGAGCGGCATGCCGGCGAGCGCCCGGGCGATCTCCAGGACGGCGGCGGTGCCGCTGGCGTTGTCGTTGGCGCCCGGGAACAGCAGGCTCGTTATGGTGCCGCAGTGATCGGCGTGCGCGCCGACGAGAACGTATTGTCCGCCCAGGGCGGGGTCGGAACCGGGCACGATCCCGACGACGTTGAACCCGGTCCCCTGCGGGACGTGCCTGGTCCGGACGGCGAGGCGCACGCGCGTGGAGGTGGCGAACGACAGCGGCTTCCTGTACTTCAGCAGGTCCGCACGCAGCGACTCCGCCCGGAAGCCGCGCGGGGCGAGGATCGTGTCGGCCACCTTGCGGCTCACGACCGCTGGGGTGAAGTCCTGGATCCAGTCGCCGTTCGGGTTGGCGATCGGGTCGTCGTAGATGTAGATGACCCCGAGAGCCCCCTTGGCGTGCGCGCGGGCCATGCGGGTCCGGTGCTCGTCGTGGTCCCGGTAGCGGGGATCGGAGTGGTCCGGGGTGCCCCGGAAGCAGAGCACGAACTTGCCGCGTAAGTCGAGGCCAGCGTAATCGTCGTAGTCGATTTCGGGGGCGCTGATGCCCCAGCCCGCGAAAACTATTTCTCCCGTGCGGTCACCCGTGTCGCTGAACATCAACGGAAGGAAATCCCGCCCGGGCTCGAGCTTAACCTCCCCGGGTTCAGGCCCCTGCGCGGGCGGGAACAGGGTCATGGCGCACTCCTCGACCGAAGTGTGCTGCATCGGGAAAGCCTGCAGATAGGTGCCCCCGTCTCCGGCCGGCTGCAGTCCCCATTCCCGCATCCGACTAGCCATCCAACGGGCCGCGCCGGCGTAACCGGCGTCGCCCGTCAGGCGCCCCGCGAACTCGGGCGAGGCGAGCCTGCGGCAGGTCTGGTAGACGACGGCGCTGTCGACCGCGCGCAGGGCGCGGTCGACGGGCGTCTCGGCCAGCGACGAGGCGAGCGTGCAGAAGAGGAGGAGCAGCAGCGCCCCGCCGGGGCGCTGCGCCGAAGGGAAACGCATCGGTGTCAGCCCGCGGTGGAGACGGGGTCTGAGAAGTCGCGACACGCCGCGTCGTATTCCTTCCACCAGCCGCGCAGGACGTCCATGTCGGTGGCGCGCGGCTCGTCGCCGCCGCCCGACAGGTTCAGGTACTCGCGCAGCAGCGGCCGGAAGTGCGGGTGGGCGCACCTGTCGATGATGTCCTCGGCCCGGTGCCGGGCCGAGCGGATCTCGGTGTTCAGCGCGAAGCCCTGCTCGGTCACGACGCACTTGATGTCGTGCTCGGTGTGGTCGATGTGCCGCACGTACGGCATCACGCAGCTGACGGTCCGGCCGTCCTTCAGCCTCCGGATCGACGGCGTGTGCACGATGCTGATGTAGGCGTTGCGGAAGAAGTCGCCGCTGCCGCCGAGCCCGTTGACCACCCGCGAGCCGTCGACGTGCGTCGAGTTGACGTGGCCGTAGATGTCCACCTCGATCGGCGTGTTCATCGCGATGACGAACAGCCGCGAGATGATCTCGGCGCGAGTTGGAGAGCCACATCGGCCGCAGGACCAGCTTGTCGCGGCAGCGCGCGAACAGCCGCTCGAACTCCGCGCGCGCCGGCGCCGAGAACGAGACCGCCGTCGCCGAGGCGCAGTCGAACTTGTCGTCGTCCTCCACGTAGCGCATCATCCCGTCCTGGAACACCTCGGTCCAGAACCGGATCTTCTGGAAGGGGGACTCGTAGAGCTCGCCGACGATGGCGTTGGCGACGTTGCCGACGCCGGACTGGATCGGCGGCAGGCGCTTGCCCCAGTTGTACTGCTTGCGGCAGCGGAGCAGGAAATCGATCACGTTCTGGGCGATCTGCCGGTCGATCTCCTGGGTGGGCTTGAAGCTGACCGGGTAGTCGGGCTGGTTCGATTCGACGACCGCCACGACCTTGCTCTTGTCGATCTCCACGTAGGGGGTGCCGACCCGGTCGCTTGACGTTGATGATGGGGATCGGCCAGCCCACGTGCGGGTGCACCGCCGGCACCACGATGTCGTGGAACCCGGTGTAGTCCGGGATCGCCGTGTTGACCTCGAGGACGATCTTCTTCGCCATCGTCAGCGCCTCGGCCGAGATGCCGACCGACGAGGACAGGATCACGCTCCCGTCCGGCCGGATCCGCGAGACCTCGACCACCGCCAGGTCGATGTCGCCGTAGAAGCCGTACATGAGGTTGCGCGCGAACATCGAGAGGTGGACGTCCGTGAACTCCATCTGCCCGGAGTGGATCAGCTTGCGCGAGGCCGAGGACGACATGTACGGCCCGCGCTTGCCGACGAACGGCGCGATCGGGATTCTCGACCTCCTCCGACAGCGAGGCCCCGCTGAAGAGTGCGATTTTCGTCTTGGCGCCGGTCTGTTCCAGGTGCCGCGCCAGCGCGGGTATGAATGCCTTGGGCTCGCCGGACTTGGTGAAGCCGCTGATGCCGATCTGGTCGTGGTTCTTCACCACCTTGACCGCCTCCTCCACAGGCATGAGCTTGCCCAACAACTCGGTACACTCGACTCGATCACTTATGTTTGTCATGTATGACTCCTCGACCCTCGTCTTGCCGCAACCACACGGGTTATGAATGAATTCGGGGACTGTCTCCCGCGGGGAATGATCATAGAGGAAGCGGCCGAAAGCAACGAAAATCTGAAGCGCGCGCACCCACCCCAAGTCACGCTGCGCGGCGGGTTTCCCCCGGCGAAAACGGGCCGTTCGGCGGGCGGCCGCGGATCAGTCCGTCCGGGAGGCCAGCGCCACGCGGGTGCGGTTGACAATCAGGTAGCGCAGGTCCCGGATCGGTCCGGGGACGCCGCCTGCCAGGCCGAAGAAGCCGGCGACCTCGGGCGAGTCCACCACGATGAACCGGTTTGCGCCGAGGTCCGCAAAAAGCCTCCGGCCGACCCTGCCCGTGACCGACAGCCCGGAGCGGCACGCCAGCTCGAGCCTTATGCCGGTCAGTTCACGGTCGGCGTCGGCGGCCAGCGCCCTGAGCCCCTCGTCGCCCCCCGCCTCGACCAGTTCGTGGGCGAGCAGCACCTCGTCGACCTTGACCAGCGCCGCGCCCGGCCCGTCCGGCGCGCCACCCCGGTGGCGGACAATGGTGGCCTCGTCCACCTCAAGGAACGCGCGCGGGGTGGCGTTGAGAAAATCCGTGAGGCGCCGCCCGCCGGTCGCCACGTGCCCCCGGATCAGGAAGTCGTCCGTCACGAGAAGGTCTTTGACGTATCTCAAGCCCGGCTACGCCCAGAAGATCTCGGGAATCCGGGTCGGCCCGTCCAGGTGCCCGACCAGCCTCTTCTCCAGCGGGGCCCGCGACGGGTCGAGGTTGCGCCGCAACTGCTCGACCTCGGCCGGCTTGAGCGGTTCGAAGCCCCGGGCGATATCGGTGTTCTGGTCGATGTGGTCGACGGCGGGCATGCCGATGACCGCCGCCGTGACGGGCAACCCCATCGAGTAGCGCAACAGCAGGCCGATGTCCGCCTTGCCGGGCTCGTGGCCAACCAGGAACTCCTGCCCCGCCACCTTCATCGCAATGACACCCAGCTTCTTCCTGTTGGCGGCCGGGAGGGCGAGCTCCTCGAAACGCCCGTTGCGGCTGGCGTTGAGCGCCATCTGGGCACAGTTCAGGTCGTGCCGCTCAATCGCCTGCGCGAGGACCGCGCCGTCGGTGTGGCTCGTCATCCCGATGAAGCGGGTGAGCTTCCGCTCGCGCGCCTCCAGCAACCCCTTCAGGGCCCCGTCGGGCGCCTCGATCTTCGCCAGGTCCTCCGCCTTGCCCAGGCTGTGGATGTGGACGAGGTCCACCTGGTCGACCTGCAGGCGCTTCAGGCTCGCCTCGAGCCTGCGCAGAAAACCGTCCCGCGTGCGGTCCGGGATCTTCGTGGCCAGAAACACCTCTTTGCGGCGCGACGGCATGAGCTTGCCGACCCTCGTCTCGCTCTCGCCGTCACCGTAGGAAAAAGCGGTGTCGACGTACGTGATGCCCAGGTCGATCCCACGGTTGAGCGCGGCCAGCGCCTTGTCCTCCTCCTTGTACATCAGCCAGCGGCTCCCGCAGCCAAAGGCGAGTATCGAGACGCTCACTCCCGTGGCCCCGAGCACACGGTGTGGGAGCGTTTTCTTGGCCGGCGGCTCGGCCCCGGCGTTCTGCGCGAAGACTTTCAACCCGGCGCCCGCGGCGGTGCCCGCGGCGACCCGTTCGAGGAACTCACGGCGAGACTGTTCTTTGGTCATGACCCCTCCGGCAAGTGCTGCAGTGTCTGCCGGGCATTATAGCGCCGGGAGCCAGGAGCCGGAAGCCGGAAGCGGAAGCCAGAAGCGAGGCGACGCAGTGAGCGCCGTCGCGGGAGTGGCTTCCGGGCTTCGGGCTTCCGGCTTTGACATCGGCGCGCCGGCGGGACTATAAACGGACCCGACATGCCCAGGATTTCACGGCGCGATTTCATGATGACCGGCTCGGGGCTCGGGCTCCTGGCCGCGGCGGGCTCCGGAGGGTTCGGTTTCGCCGACCGGCTGGACGAGATACTCCGGTCGGCTCCGAAGGCGCGGTACTGGGTCTCGACCGCGTCCGGGCCCGGGCACTGCCGCGACTGTCACGCCGGGGAGGCGGCACCCGGGGCGAGCCCTCACGACCGGCGCCGCACCATCGTCCGCTGTGGACTGTGCGCGCAGCGCTGCACGCTCGCGCCCGGAGAACGCGGCAAGTGCCGGGCCCGGATGAACGTGGCCGGCGACCTGCGCAGCCTCGTCTACGGCCGGCCGGTGGCGGTCCACGTCGACCCGATCGAGAAGAAGCCGTTCTACCATTTCCTGCCGGGGTCGGCGGCGTTTTCCCTCGCCACGTCCGGGTGCCCGCTGCGCTGCAAGTTCTGTCAGAACTGGCAGATCTCGCAGTCCAGCCCCGAGGACCACGACGCGCCCTTTACCCCACCGGGGGCGGTCGTCGAAAACGCCGCCGCCCGCAAGGCGCCGGTCATCGCCTTCACCTACAACGAACCCACCGTGTTCGCCGAGTACCTGACCGACATCGCGCGGCGGGCGCGGCCGCAAGGGATCCGCAGCGTCATGGTCAGCTGCGGCTTTGCGCAACCCGAGCCGCTCGCCGAGATCTGCGGCGTCCTCGACGCGATCAAGATCGACCTGAAGGGGCTCGGCGAGGCTTTCTACCGCGACGTGTGCGGTGCCGAACTTCAACCCGTGCTCCGCACCATCAAGCAGATCGCCTCGACACGGAGCGTCCACCTCGAGATTGTCAATCTCGTGGTCCCCACTCTCAACGATTCCGAGCCCATGCTTCGGGCGCTCGCGGAGTGGGTCATGGGGGAGGTCGGCCCCGACGTCCCCCTCCACTTCACGCGGTTCCACCCGGACTACCAGCTCCTGAACCTCCCGCCCACGCCCGTCTCCACGCTGGAGCGCGCCCGGGAGATCGCGCTCGCCCGGGGGCTCCGCTACGTCTTCGTGGGGAACGTGCCCGATCACCCCGGCAACCACACCTACTGCCCGGGCTGTGGGAAGATCGTTATCAGGAGAAACGCTTTCTTCGTGCTCGAGATGCACCTGAAGGGCGGCAAATGCCGGTTCTGCGGCAGGGCCGTCGCAGGAGTCTGGTCCTGAGGGCCCCGCCGGCCGCCGGCGCACAGAAAGGAAACGCATGTCTGGCACCCCCCGAGCCCCGCTCGCCATCCTGATGTTGGCCTGTGCGGCCTGCGCCGCCGGCGAAGCCCCCGGCACGCGCCCGCCCGCGGTCGCGGGCCAGTTCTACCCGGCCGAGCCCGAGCGCCTGAGGCTGGCGATCGAGCAGTTCATGAAGAGCGCCGTCGCGCCCCTGCCCGGCGAAAAGCCGGTGGCGCTCGTGGTCCCGCATGCCGGTTACGTGTACTGCGGGCAGATCTGCGCGGACGCCTACCGGCAGGTCGCGGGACAGAACTTCGACGTGGTCGCGATCCTGGGGACCAACCACACGGCCGGGGGCTTCCGCGGCATCTCCGTCTACGCGCACGGCGCCTTCCGGACCCCGCTCGGAGACGCTTTGGTCGACGAGGAAGTTGCGGCGCGGCTGCTGGCCGCGGACCGGGACTGCACGTCCGGCGGGCAGCCTCACGTCCGCGAGCACTCGGTCGAGGTGCAGGTCCCGTTCGTGCAGGCGCTCTTCCCGAAGGCCAGGATCGTACCTGTCGTCGTCGGCGAACCGGACCTCGACATGTGCTCCAAGTTCGGCGGGGCGCTGGCCGTGTCCCTGAAAGGCCGCCGGGCGCTCGTCGTGGCCAGCTCGGACCTGTCCCACTACCCCGCGTACGACGATGCGGCGAGCGCCGACCGGCAGATCCTGGAAGCGATGGCAGGCCTGTCCCCGCGCAAGCTCGACGAGGTCGCGCGCGCACTGCGCACCAGCGGGGTGGCGAACCTCGAAGTCGGGGCGTGCGGCGAGGCGCCTGTCCTTGCGGCGATGAGCGCCGCGAAGGCGCTGGGCGCCCGCCGCGGCGTCGTGCTGAGCTACGCCAACTCGGGGGATACGCTCCTGGGCGACCGCTCCCGCGTGGTTGGCTATGGCGCCGTCCTGTACAGCGCCAACGAGGGCGGCCCGGACGTGCGCATCCTGAAACCCGCGCCGCCCCCGGCGGCCCAACCCGGCCCCCTGCCCGAATCGGATCGCAGGGCGCTCCTCGTTTTTGCCCGCGAGGCCATCCGGCGCTACCTCACCACCCAGACGCTCCCGCTCGCCCGGGGCTTCAGCCCGACCCTGTCGTGCCCCCGGGGTGCCTTCGTGACCCTGAAGAAAGGCGGGGTGTTGCGCGGCTGCATCGGCCACATCCCGCCGGAAACCCCGCTGGCCCAGACCGTCGGGGCCATGGCCGCGCAGGCGGCCTTCAACGACCCGAGGTTCCCGCCGCTCACCGCGGGCGAGTTCGCCCAGATCCAGATCGAGATCTCCGCCCTGACGCCTCCGCACCCGATCCGCGACCCCGACGAGATCGAGCTCGGCCGCGACGGAGTGATCCTGTCCAAAGAGGGGAAATCGGCGGTTTTCCTCCCCCAGGTCGCCACCGAGAACAAGTGGGGGCTCGACGAGATGCTCGACAACCTCTGCCGCAAGGCCGGCCTGCGGCCGGGGAGCTGGATGCAGGGCGCCCGCTTCTCCGTGTTCCAGGCGGAGGTTTTCAGCGAAGCGGACCTCCCGTGAATTTTGGAAGCCGTGCAAGTTGACCTGCACGGCCCACGCCCAAAACATGTGGGTCCGGGCTTCAGCCCGGACGCAGTTTGCGGTCGCTGTTGAGTGCAGACTTCATCACATTGGGCAGATCAAAAGATGTCCGGGCTGAAGCCCGGACCCACTTGTTTTACGGGCAGGGCGGGTGGTTTAACCGTTGGATGGCCTCTTCAATGCAGGCTTCATTACCTACGGCAGATCAAAAGGCGTCCGGGCTGAAGCCCGGGCCCGCGAGCTTTGCGTTCGCGGTTGGCCTGGTCTCGATCCTCGCGCAGGTCGTGATCCTGCGCGAACTGAGCGTCGCTCTCTACGGCGTCGAACTAATCTACGTCCTCGCCCTCGGCGCGTGGCTCCTCGCGTCGGCCTCCGGTGCGCTGCTCGGCCGCTCCGTCCCGCGTGCGGCCGGGCGCCCGCTTTTGCCCGCCACTTTCGTCCTGCTCGCCGCGGCACTGCCGGCCGACATTGCCCTGGCGCGCTCGGTGCGCCTCATGTTCTCCGGGGTGCCGGGAGCCTTCCTTCCTTTTGCGGCGCAGCTGGCCGCGCTGGCTCTCGTCGTGTTTCCTGTGGCCCTTCCTCTCGGGGCCCTGTTCCAGTGGGCCGCGGCGGCAGGCATCTCCGGCGGCGGCACGCTGGCGCGCGCGTATGCGGTGGAGAGCCTCGGGGGCGTGTGCGGCGGCCTGCTCGCCACCGTGCTCCTCGCCCTGGGGGCGGGCAACCTGGCGTCGGCCCTGGTGTGCGCCCTGCTGTCGGTGGCGGCGGGCCAAATCCACCTCCCGGGGAACCGTTTGAGGCTCGGCTGGCCCAATCCCGTTTCGATGGCGGTGGCGGGCGTGCTTGCCCTGGGGCTGTGGTTCTCGGACGCGCTGGACTTCCGCAGCACGGCCTGGACCCACCCGAACCTGGTGGAGATCCGCGACTCGCCTTACGGCCGCGTCACCGTCGAGCAGCTCGGGGGCGAGTTGTCGGTGTTTGAGAACGACGCGCTCTCGTTCAACACCGAGGGGACGGAGGCCGAGGAGTTCGTCCAGCTCGCCGCCCTGCAGCACCCGGCGCCCGAATCCGTCCTCATCCTCGGCGGGGGTATTGAAGGCCTCGTGCGCGAGATCCTGTCACACCGGCCCCGGAGGGTGGTGGACGTGGAGCTGAACCCGGTCCTGGAGCGAGTCGTGCGGTCGAGGCTCCCGTCAGGGCTTCGCAAGGCCGAACTCGACCCCGCGGTGGAGTTCAGGCTCGAGGATCCGCGCGCCTACCTGCGGCACGAGGGGCCGCCCTTCGACCTCATCCTGGTCGGCATGCCCGAGCCCTCCTCCGGGCAGGCAAACCGTTTCTACACGCGCGAGTTCTTCGCGCAGTGCCGCGCCCGCATGACCCCGGAAGGCGTGCTCGCCCTCCGGCTGGCTTCGTCCGAGAACCTCTGGACACCGCAGATCGCGCAGCGGGCCGGCAGCATCCACGGCGCCCTGCGCTCCGTCTTCCGGGACGTGGTCGTGGTCCCGGGATCGACGAACGTCCTGGCGGCTTCCATGACCGCGCTCTGCCGCGATCCGGAGGTCCTCGCCGCCCGGCTCGCCGAGCGCAGGCTGTCGCTGCGGCTCGTTTCTCCCCCCTACCTCCGCTACGTGTTCACCAACGACCGCTTCGGCGAGGTCGCCGGCCTCCTGGAGCAAAGCTCCGCCCCGGTCAACAGCGATGCCCGACCGGTCTGCTATCAGTACACGGCCATGATCTGGTTGTCGAAGTTCTTCCCGAGCTTCGCCGCCATGCAAGCGCGCGGTTTCCCCCCCTGGTGGTCGGCGGTGCTCTGGTCGGCGGGCGTCCTGGCGCTCGCGGGCCTCGTGGCAGCCTCCCGCAGGCCCCGGGCCCGGCGGCTGCTGCTCGTCGGCTCTGCCGGGCTGGCCGGTACGGTGCTCGAGACGGTGCTCATGCTGCGCTACCAGGTCACCAGCGGGGTGCTCTACCAGAACCTCGGTGTCCTGCTGATGAGCTTCATGGCGGGACTCTGGGCGGGTGCGGCGGCGGTCGACACGCCCCTGGCCCGCGCCGCCGGCCGGGACGCGTGGCGGGCGCTGCTGAGCCTCTCGGCCCTTCTGCTGCCGGCGCTGGTCTGGTGGCAGATCCACGCCGGGGTGGAGGCCGGGCTCGTCGCCATCGGCGCCGAGCTCGCGGCCTCCGGCTTTCTCGTGGCCGGCTTCTTCGCCTACGCGAGCCTGGAGCAGGGTGTCGACCAGGCCGAGCTGGCCGCGCCGCTGTATGCCGCGGACCTCGCCGGCGGATGCCTCGGCACCCTGGCGGCCAGCCTGGTGATGATCCCCGTCCTCGGCCTCGCCCAGACCGCCGCCTGGCTCGCCGGCTTGGCCGTTCTCATGTCGCTCTGGACGCGCAGGCTCTCGAGATAAGCCGTAAAACAAGTGGGTCCGGGCTTCAGCCCGGACGTCTTTTGATCTGATCTATGTGGCGCCGGGCGCACGTTACAGCGGCCGCAAACTGCGTCCGGGCTGAAAGCCCGGACCCACGTGTGTCTTGTTTGGATCGGGCAGATCAACCGTTGGACAGCCTCTCGAACCCGGACCCACTTGTTTTACGTTCCGGTGATGTAATCTTATCCGTTATGCCGATTCTGTTCGCGGAGGGGTTGAGCAAGACCTACACGACGGGCGAGGCGGTTGTCGAAGCGGTTCGGGGTGTCGACTTGTCGCTCGACCCCGGGGACTTCGCGGCCGTCATGGGTCCGTCGGGTTGCGGAAAATCCACGCTCCTGCACCTGTGCGGGGCCATGGACCGGCCCAGCGCGGGCCGACTCGAGCTCGACGGCACGCCTGTAGCGGGACTGGATGAGGAGTCCCTGACGGCGCTGCGGCGGCGCCGGGTCGGTTTCGTCTTTCAGTTTTTCAACCTCCTCCCAACCCTGACGGTGGGCGAAAACATCGGGCTGCCCCTGCTGCTGGCCGGCGCGCCGCCGGCCCTGGCGGACGGGCGGGCCGCGCGGGTCGCCGAGCTGGTCGGCCTGGGCCACCGGCTGCGACACTTCCCCCAGCAGCTCTCCGGGGGCGAGATGCAGCGGGCGGCGGTCGCGCGGGCGATCGTACACGAACCTGCCCTGGTCGTCGCGGACGAGCCGACCGGCAACCTGGACTCCGAGAACGGCGCTCGCGTGCTTGATCTCCTGGTGCGGCTGAACGCGGAGACGGCCGTGACGATCCTGCTGGCCACGCACGACCCTGCGATCGCCGCGGCCGCCCACCGGGTCCTGCGGATGAAGGACGGGCGCATCGAGAGCGTCGAGGAGCGGAGCGTCCTGCCGGCGGGGAGGCGGATCACACCCGTTGCGCCTCTTTAGGCTGTTCATCCTGAGGCACCTCGGCAGAGAGCGGGCGCGTTCGGTCAGCGCCGTGTTCGGGTTTGCCCTGGGGATCGCCGTCATCGTCGCAATCCGGATGGCCAACGCCAGCTCGCTGCGCGGCTTCGAGTCGGCGCTCGACCTCATCTCAGGCAAGACCTCTCTCGAAATCTCGGCGCCCGGCGGCGTGGACGAGACGCGGATACCGGAACTCTCCTGGCTGGGTGACTATGGGACCGTGAGCCCGGTGGTGGAGGCAGACGCCCGGGTGCGTGCGGCCTCGGGCGGCGAAGTCGTGCGCGTCCTCGGGGTCGACATCCTCAGGGACAGGACGCTGCGCGACTATCGCCTGCTCGACTTCGGGGGAGGGCGGCAGCCCGACAGCCGCGAGTTCCTGGAGCTGCTCGTCGACCCGCATTCCATTATTCTGACGGCGCGATTCGCGGCGCGTTTCGGGCTCGCGGCGGGCCAGGAGGTGGAGATCACGGCCGGCGACCGCGCGCAGAGGTTCACGGTCCGCGGCCTGCTGCGGGACACCGGGCCGGCCCAGGCGCTCGACGGCAACGTCGCCCTGATGGACGTCGCCGCCGCCCAGTGGGTGTTCGCGTCGCTCGGGCGGCTGACCCGGATCGACGTGCGCCTCAAGGACGGGATCGGCGTCGAGGAGGCGGAGCGGCGGATCGCCCCGCGGCTGCCGGCCGGGATGTCGGCAGACCGCCCCGCCCGCCGCGGGCGCGAGGTCGAAAAGATGCTGGCGGCCTTTCACTTCAACCTCTCCGCGCTCTCGTACGTTTCCCTGCTGGTCGGCCTGTTCATGATCTACAACACGGTTTCGGTCTCGGTGGCGGCGCGCCGCCAGGAGATCGGCAGCCTGAGGGCCCTCGGCGCCAGCCGCCGCACCGTGCTGCGCCTCTTTCTGGGCGAAGCGGCCGTTCTGGCCGTGGCCGGGTGCGGTCTCGGACTGCTGATTGCGCCGTACCTCGCGCGCGGCGCCGTCGCGCTCACCTCCACGACCGTCTCGGTTCTGTACCGCGGGGTGGTGTCGCCGCCGCCGGGGCTCGGCCCCTGGGACGCGGTCCTGGCCTTTTCCGTCGGCCTCCCGCTCGCGCTCTTCTCGGCGTCGGTCCCGGCGCTGGAGGCAGCCCGGGTCCCCCCGGCCGACTCTGTCCGGGGCGCCGACAGGCTCGAGACGCGACACCGCCTGCGGCTGCGCCACCTGTCCGTTCCGGCGCTGCTGCTGCTGGCCGGGTGGGAGCTGGCGCGACTGGGGCCGGTCGGCGGGCTGCCGGTCTTCGGCTTCTTCTCGGCGCTCTTTATCGTGTTTGGCGGCGCCGCCCTGACGCCGCTCGTCCTGTTCCTGCTCGCGCGGGCGGGCCGCCGGCCGCTGACGCGCCTCCTGAAGGTCGAGGGGATGCTCGCCCACGCCAACCTCTCCGGTTCCGTCCCCCGCCTGTCGGTGTCGGTGGCGGCACTCTCGCTGAGCCTTTCGATGATGGTCGCGATCGCCGTCATGGTGGGGAGTTTCCGGGAGACGGTGATTTACTGGGTGGGGCAGACGCTGCGGGCGGACCTCTACCTCGGCCCCGCGCTGCACGGAGCGGGCCGCCCGGCCGCGCTCTCCCCGGAAGTCGTGCGGACGGCCGCCGCGGACCCGGCGGTCGAGGCCGTCGACCCCTTTCGGCGCGAGGACGCTCCCTTCGCCGGCGGCACCGTCACGCTCGGCTGCAGCGACTTCGGCGTGCTCCTGGCGCGGGGGGGCCTCCTGTTCAAGAGCCCGCGCGACGGCCGCCGCGCCGCGCTCGCAGCCGCCGGCCACGAGGGTGTGGTCGTCTCCGAGAGTTTCTCCCTCAGGCACGGCTACGCCGACGGAGACTGGGTCGAGCTGCCGGCCCCCCGGGGGCGCGTCCGGCTCCGGATCGCCGCCGTATACTACGACTACTCGAGCGACCGCGGCGTCGTCCTGATGGACCGGAGCACCTGGTTGCGCCACTTCGGCGACGCCTCGCCCACGGGGATGGGGCTCTACCTGAAGGCGGGTTCCGACCCGGCGGCGGCGCGCTCGCGCATCCTCGGCGCCCTCGGCGACAACCACCGCGTCTTCCTCAACACCAACGAGTCGCTCCGCCGCGAGGTGCTGCGCATCTTCGACAGCACGTTCGCGGTGACCTGGGCCCTGGAGGCCATCGCCATCTTCGTCGCGATCCTCGGGGTCTCCTCCACGCTCCTCACCCTGACCTACGAGCGGCGGCGGGACGTCGCCATGCTCCGGCTGATCGGCGCCGGCAGGCGGCAGATCACCAGAATGATCGTGACCGAGGCGGGCCTCCTCGGGGCCGCGAGCCAGGCCGTCGGCGTCTCCGTCGGGCTGCTGCTGTCGCTGCTGCTGATCTATGTCGTCAACGTGCAAAGCTTCGGCTGGACGATCCAGTTCCACCTGCCGCGCGCCTTCCTGATGCAGATGACGGCCGGGATCCTCGCGGCGACCGCCCTGGCTGGCCTCTACCCCGCGCGCCGCGCCTGCGGGTTCCGGTTGAGCGACCAGGTCGCGGAGGAGTGAGGCCCATGGCCCTTATACGCAACCTGGCCTGCGCGGCGCTCGCGTGCGCAGCGCTCGCGTCCAGCTTCGACGCCGCGACCTGGCGCCAGGCCCAGCCCGGCTACGCCTTCCAGTTCCCGCTCGACCACCGGAGCCACCCCGAGTACAGGATCGAGTGGTGGTACTACACGGGCAACCTTCGCGCCGGGGACGGGCGCCGCTTCGGCTACCAGCTGACCTTTTTCCGCGTCGGCGTGGATTACAGCCCGGCGAACCCGTCGCGCTGGGCCGTGCGCGACCTGTTCATGGCGCACCTGGCCGTGAGCGACATCGACGGGGGGCGGTTCCGTTTCTCCGAGCTGCTCAACCGGGCCGGCCCGGGTTGGGCCGGCGCCGATGCGGAAACCTACCGCGTGTGGAACGAGGGCTGGGAGGCGCGGCTCGACCCCGCAGGCGACCACCGGCTGCGCGCCTCCGCCGACGGCATCGGCGTCGACCTGACGCTTGCTCCGGGCAAACCCCCAGTGCTGCACGGCGAGCGCGGCTACAGCCGCAAAGGGCCGTCCGCGGGCAATGCGTCGGAATACTACTCTCTGACCAGGATGCCGACCCGCGGCCAGCTGACTGTCGACGGCAGGCAGTTCGACGTGCAGGGCGCAAGCTGGATGGACCACGAGTTCGGCACCAGCTTTCTCGAAGGCGGCCAGACCGGCTGGGACTGGTTTTCCCTCCAGCTGGAGGACGGCCGCGACCTGATGCTGTTCCAGCTGCGCCTCGCCGACGGCTCGCGGAGCCCGTACTCGAGCGGGACGCTCGTGGACTCCTCGGGCGGCGCGTCGCCGCTGCGCGCCGACGAGTTCGAACTCCTGCCCGGCCGTGCCTGGAAATCGCCCGCCAGCGGCTACAGCTACCCGCTCGAGTGGCTCGTGCGGATCCCAGGGAAGAACCTCCATCTCACGGTCCGCGCCGCGCTCGACGATCAGGAGCTGCGCACCACCCGCTCCACCGGCGTGACCTACTACGAGGGCGCCGTCACCGCCCAGCACGCCCTCGGCTACCTGGAAATGACCAGGGGACGGACCCCAGGAAACTAAGCGTTATCGATGCTTAAGCAAGAATGCAGTACGAAAAACGGGCCTTATTTGCGATTTTCGACCCCTTTTTTCGGATTAAGCGGCCCAACGGCGTCCGGGCTGAAGCCCGGACCCACTTGCTTTGCGTGCAGGGCGGGTGAGTTTGTGGGCGCTGTCGAGTGAAACTGTCGCTGAGTAGGGCAGACCTAAAGACGTCCGGGCTGAAGAGGCTGTCCAACGGTTGAGGTTCAATCCGGACGAACTGAAGTAATCTGGCGTGCGGCGCCTCGGCGCTACGCCGAATTGCGAGATGCGACCCTGCGACCTCGGCCTTTGGCGGCGCCGAGCCGCCGCACTTCCACAATCAACCGTTGGACGGCGCAGATCTTGTGGGTGCGCTGCGAAACTATTGAATCCGGCTGGGGGCGATCAGGCGTACACTGGCCGGCAGACAGATCCAGCCAGGGGGGGAGAGTATGCTGAACAGACGCGCTTTCCTGGGCACCGCTTTGGGGGCCGGCGCCCTGCGAGCCGCGCCGCGCCTCGCGCGGCGAGCGCCCCGCCGATGAAGATCACCGACGTCAAGTTCCTGCGCCTGCGGTATCCGGGCACGACGCCGCGCAAGCGCAACGCGACCATCGCAGCGGCGGCGGAGCGCCCGGCATGGCTCAACTCGAGGTCTACACGGACGCCGGGATCGTCGGGCGCAGCATACTCTCGGGGAGCGAGGAATTGATCCGGTCGCAACTTCTGCCGCGCATCCTGGGCCTGAATCCCTTCCACGTAGAGGCAATCTGGGACCGCATGTATCGGTACAACCGGAAGCCGGTGGCGAAGGGCCTCTACATTTCGGCCATGGGCTCGGTGGACCTCGCCGTATGGGACATCATCGGGAAGGCGCTGAAGCTTCCTGTGTGCGAGGTGCTGGGCGTGTACTCGGAGAAGATCCGGGTCTACGCCGCGGGCGGATACTACGAGGAGGGGAAGGGCGTAAGGGAACTCGTCGAGGAGATGGAGGGATACGTCCGGGAGGGCTTCCGCGCCGTCAAGATGAAGGTCGGCGGTGAGGCCATGCTGGCCGACGTGGAGCGGGTGCGGGCGGTGAGGGAAGCTCTCGGGCCGAAGATCGACCTGATGATCGACGCCAATAACCGGTGGAGTGCCTACGACGCGATCCGCTTCGGACGTATGGTCGAGAAGTACGAACCGTTCTGGTTCGAGGAACCGGTGGAGGCGGACGACTTCGCGGGCTGCGCCGAGGCGAAGCGCACGCTCGACATCCCGATCGCCGCCGGGGAAAACGAGTTCACGCGCTGGGGGGCGCGCGACCTGATTCAGGCGCAGGCGGTGGACATCCTGCAGTGCGACACGGTGCTGGCCGGCGGCATCACCGAGATGCGGAAGATCGCCGCCCTCGCCTCCGCGTTCCACGTCCCCGTGTCGCCGCACGGCAGTCCGCACATGGCCGTGCATCTTCTGGCCTCGCTGCCGAACGCCATCGTGATGGAAACCTATCCCGCGGTCGAGAGCCGGTACAACCCGGCGCTGCCGCTCTTCCCCGTGAAGGACGGCTACATCGACGTGCCCGGCACGCCGGGTCTGGGAATAGACCCGGATCCCGAGCTCGTCAGGAAGTACCGCGTCTGAGCCGTTCAACCGGGGGGCGAGGGCCGTCCGTTCCTACGTCTCGGCGCGATTCCCTCGCGGCCGTTCCTGCGTTACACTTCCGTCGCGATGGTGGGAGGCATTCCTTCGGTATCTGGCCGCTTTCGGCTCACGGTGCGCGCGTTGCGGCACCGCAACTTCCGCCTGTTTTTCGGCGGCCAGCTCGTATCGCTGATCGGCACCTGGATGCAGACGGTGGCCCAGTCGTGGCTTGTCTACCGCCTGACCGGCTCGTCGTTGCTGCTGGGCACGGTCGGGTTCTGCAGCCAGCTCCCGGTGTTCCTGCTCGCCTCGTTCGGCGGGGCTGTGGCCGATCGCCACAACCGGCACCGCGTGGTGATCGCGACCCAAAGCGCGTCGATGCTCCTGGCGCTGGCGCTGTCGTTCCTGACCCTGTCCGGGCACGTGCAGGTCTGGCACGTCTTCGTGCTGGCCTCGTGCCTGGGGATGGTAAACGCGTTCGACATCCCGACGCGCCAGGCGTTTATCGTCGACATGGTCGGGAAGGAGGACCTGATGAACGCCATCGCCCTGAACTCGTCGATGTTCAACAGCGCGCGCATCATCGGGCCCGTCGATCGCGGGCATCCTGGTGGCGGCCATCGGCGAGGGGTGGTGTTTTTTCGCCAACGGCGTGAGCTACGTCGCGGTGATCGCCGGGCTGGCGCTGATGAAGCTGCCGCCGCGCCAGGTGGAGGCGAGGACCGGATCCACCCTGAGCCGGATCGTCGAAGGGTTTGCCTTCGTGCGCCGCACCGCCCCCGTGCGCTCGCTGCTGCTCCTGCTCGGCCTGGTGAGCCTGGTCGGCATGCCCTACGTCGTCCTGATGCCGATCTTCGCCGACAGGATTCTGCACGGCGGCGCCCGCGGGCTCGGGGTGCTGATGTCGGCCACCGGGATCGGCGCGCTGGTCGGGGCGCTGGTGCTGGCCTCCCGGAGTTCGGGGATCCGCGGCCTGGGCCGATGGGCGGCGCTGGCCAGTTCCGGCTTCGGCCTGAGCCTCGTGCTGTTCTCCGCCTCGAGGTCCTTCTGGCTCTCCGCGGCCCTGCTGGTGCCGGTCGGCTTCTCCATGATGGTGCAGATGGGGAGCTCCAACACCCTGATCCAGTCGATGGTCCCGGACCGGCTGCGCGGCCGGGTGATGGCGGTCTATTCGATGATGTTCATGGGGATGGCCCCGTTCGGCTCGCTCCTGGCCGGCCTGCTCTCCGACAGGCTCGGCGCCCCGCTCACCATCATGACCGGCGCCATCGGCTGCCTGGCCGGCTCGGCGATCTTCACCCTGCGGCTCCCCATGCTCCGCAGTCAGGCCAGGGACCTGATCGTTGCGCAGAACATCCCGGCCGGAGACCCGACCGGGGAGATCACCTCCCGGCTGGTCCCTTAGCGCTCGCGCCAAAGTGAGAACTTATTCCTGCGCGAACCCTTGGACCTGCCCAGGACGGACTCCGGAGGTTTCGTGGGCTCGAAGAACCTCGAGGAGTTCCCCGTTCCGTGTTAAGGTAACGCCTTTCCTTGCGGAGCCTGGCGCGTGCGGAAGGTGATCGTTGCGGCCCTGGTGTGTCTGTGTGCCCGGCCCGTGGCCCGCGCGCAGGACGCCGTCACGGCGCCGCTGACCGGTACGCCCCCGAGAATCGACGGGCGCCTCGACGACGCGGCGTGGCGCACCGCGGCCCGCATCGATCGCTTCACCCAGCGCGAGCCGCGGCCCGGCGAGCAGGCGTCGGAACGGACCGAGGTGCTGATCTGCTTCGACCGCGACAACCTCTATTTCGCCTTCCGCTGCTTCGAAGGCGACCCCTCCTCGATCACGGCCAAGGAAATGGCCAGGGACGCGGACCTCGGGCAGGACGACAGGGTGCAGATCATCCTGGACACCTTCCTCGACGGCCGCAACGGCTACTGGTTCCAGATCGGCCCCCGCGGCTCCATCGGCGACGCGCTCCTCAGCGAAAACGGCGAAATCCTCAACAAGAACTGGGACGGCCTCTGGCAGGGAAAGGCGCGCATCCACGGCCAGGGCTGGGACGCCGAGGTGGCGATCCCGTTTAAGACCCTCGCCTTCAAGCCCGGCACGAGCCGCTGGGGGCTCAAGCTCATCCGCAACATCAAGCGCAGACTCGAGGCCTCGTACTGGCCCACCGCAAACCTCGATACCTTCCGCTTCCAGGTCTCGGACGCCGGGACCCTGGAAGGGCTCGAAGGGATCACCCAGGGGATCGGCCTCGCGGTGAGCCCGTACGCCCTGGCCGGCGCTGACAAGAAGCCGGGACTCTCGGCGGAGGCGGTCGGCGACGCCGGGCTGGACGTCTACCAGCGGATCACGCCTGGACTCGAGAGCGCCCTGACCCTCAACACCGACTTCGCCCAGACGGAAGTCGACGCGCGGCAGGTCAACCTCACCCGCTTCCCGCTTTTCTTCCCGGAGAAGCGCGATTTCTTCCTCCAGGGCTCCAGCTACTTCAGCTTCGGTCCCTCCGGCAACCAGCTCATCCCGTTCTTCTCCCGCCGCGTCGGGCTCGACTCGTCGGGCGACCCGATCCCGCTCGTCTGGGGAGCGAAACTCACCGGCCAGATCGGGCGCTGGAACGTCGGGGTGCTCGACGCCATGGACGACCGCGCAGACGGCCACCGCAATTTCGCCGTGGCCCGCCTCCGGCGCAACGTCGGCCACCAGTCCTCCGTCGGATTCATCGTGACGGAGGGAAACTCTTTTTCCGCCGACGGCAACGTTGTCGCGGGGGCGGACTTCAAGCTCGCCAGCTCGAGGTTCCGCCGAAACAAGAACATCTCCGTCTCCGGCTTTGCGCTCAAATCGACCACCGACGGGGTGACGTCCGACGACTGGGCGTTCGGCGCCGAGGCCGCCTACCCGAACGATTTCCTGAACCTCAGGCTCGGCTTCGACCAGATCGGCGGCAACTTCAATGCCGGCGTCGGCTTCGTACCGCGCACCGGCATCCGCCAGCTCTATTCCCAGGGCCTTGTTGGCCCGCGTCCGCGGCGCTTCGGCATCCTGCAGATCCTGTCCGGGGCAGACCTCGACTACATCACGGACCTCGACAACCGCCTGCTCACGCGCCGGATAAACGTCGTTCCCGCCCAGGTCCGGTTCAATTCCGGTGACGAGGTCGCCTTCAAGGTGACCCCTCAGTACGAGTTCCTCGACCGCGGCTTCGACATCCAGCCCGGCCACCGGGTCCCCCAGGGAAGCTACACCTTCCTGCGCCGCTCGATCGAGTTCCTCGGCGCACAGCGGCGCAACCTCTGGGCGACGGCGGCCTACCGCTGGGGGAGCTTTTACGACGGCACCCGCCGGGACGTCGCCCTGGCGGTCGGCTACAAGGTGCGGGTGCCGCTGTTCGTCGGCGCCGAGTACGAGCGCGACCGCGTCTCCCTCCCGGGCGGCCGCTTCGCCGTCAACGTCTCGCGCCTCAACGCCAACGTCCTGTTCAGCCCCGACATCACCCTGTACAACTATCTCCAGTACGACAACATCTCGCAGACGCTGGGATGGCAGTCGCGCTTCCGCTGGATCCTGAAGCCGGGCAACGAAGTGCTTTTCGTGTGGAATTCGCGCTCGCTCCGCCCGCTCGAGCACCTCGAGATCACCGAGGCCTCCGCCCGCATCAAGCTGCGCTACAACTACCGTTTCTGAGAGCCGCCCCGAACCCCTGCCGGTATCGCCGCCGGATGAAGGTGCCGGCGCCGCGGCCCGCGACCGGAGCGGCCCCGGAAGCCGGAACGACCGGTGCGCCCGATTTCGTCGTGAAAAAGCTCGAGCTGAAGAGCGGCCGCGTCTCGCTCGGGTCCACCGCCTCGCCCAAGCGGAGCAACTACGAGGACTTGAACCTCCGGGCCACCGACGCCTCGTTGCAGGCCCAGTTTCCCTTCGAACTTTCCGCCCGGGTGCCCGAGGGCGGGAGCCTTGCCGTCGAGGGCAAGTTCGGGCCTGTCGACCGCGGCGGCGCCGAACTCACTCCCCTGGACGGCCGGATGACGGTCAGCGGTCTCGACCTGGCGCAAACGGGCCTTGTGGACCCGGCCGCCGGCATGGCGAGGTTGGTCGATCTCAAGGAGACTACATGCCGTCGGCCGGACTCCGCAGCCCGCGGCGCGATCGTGTACAATTGTTTAGCGGTCTTTCGCCCGGGAGGAGTCGATGCGAGCGGTGTTCCTTTTCGTTGCATTGATTCTCTACTATCCCTCTGCGGCGGCACAGCAGCCTGCGCCCTCGACCCCGGAGGAGATGCACCGCCTGCACCAGGATTCCGGGGCGTATATCGCGCTCCTGGAGGATCCGTCGCGCGACGCCTACCAGAAACCCCACGAAGTGATCGCGGCGCTGCATATCAGGGAAGGGGAGGCCATCGCCGACATCGGGGCCGGCTCCGGCTACTTCACGCTTCGACTGGCCCGCCATGTCGGCGAAAAGGGGCGGGTCTACGCCGTCGACGTCAGCCCCGACATGATCCTGCACCTGAACCGGCGCATCCGCGACCTCGGGGTGCGGAACGTGGAGACGGTTCTCGCCGCCCCGGACGACCCGCTGCTGGCGGACGCGTCGCTGGACCGCGTCTTCATCTGCGACACCTGGCACCACATCCCCGATCAGGCCCGCTACCTCTCCCTGCTGAAGAGGCTGCTCAAACGGGGCGGCCAGATCGTCATGATCGACTACCAGAAGAGGGAATTGCCCGTGGGCCCGCCCGTCTCGATGAAGGTCGCCCGCGAGGACCTGTTGCGGCAGCTGAAGGACGGCGGCTTTCGGCTGGCGCAGGAACACGATTTTCTCCCCTACCAGTATTTTCTGGTGTTCGAGGCACAATGAGGAGCCGCGCCGCGGCCGCGCCGCACGTTGCCACTGAAGAAGGCGGGGTCGAGCCGACCCCGCCCACTTGAGGCGATACACTCAATTGGGGGGAGGCGGACATGACCACTCGACCGGTGAAACGGCTTTCCAAGGCGAAGCCGACCATCGAAGGCGCCGGGGTGCACCTGCACCGCGCGTTCGGTTTCGGCAACACCGCGGATTTCGATCCTTTCCTGCTACTGGACGATTTCCGCAACGACGTCCCGCAGGATTACCTGGCGGGCTTCCCGTGGCACCCGCACCGCGGGATCGAGACGATTACCTACGTGCTCGCCGGGACCGTGGAGCACGGCGACAGCATGGGCAACCGCGGCGTCATCGGCGCGGGCGACGTGCAGTGGATGACGGCCGGCAGCGGCATCATCCACCAGGAGATGCCGCGGGGGGACGCCGCGGGACGGATGCATGGGTTCCAGCTGTGGGCGAACCTGCCGTCGTCGCTCAAAATGACGGCGCCGCGTTACCAGGAGGTAAAGGCGGCCGACATCCCGGCCGTCCAGGACCCCGACGGCACGCTGGTCCGCGTCGTCTGCGGGCAGTTCCAGGGAATCGCCGGCCCGGTCGTGGGCATCGCAGCCGGCCCGGCCTATCTCGACGTGTCGGTGCCGCCGGGCCTGTCGAAGAGCTTTCCCGTAGATGCCGCGCGCCACGCCTTCGCCTACGTTTTCGCCGGAGAGGGAAGGTTCTGCAACGTGTCCGGCCCCCTCTCGGTGCCCGCCGAAGGGGTCGGCTGGGCCGACACCTCCCCTCCCGGACACGCCGGGAACCGCACCCTCGTCCTCTTTGACGGCGGCGACGAAATAACGGTGCAGGCGGGGAACGACGGCGTGCGCTTCCTGCTCGTGTCGGGAAAGCCGCTGGGGGAGCCGGTCGCCTGGTACGGCCCGATCGTCATGAACACGCAGCAGGAGCTCCGGCAGGCGTTCGACGAACTCGAGAAGGGGACGTTCCTCAAGACGGGCGCCCACCCGGTTTGATGGCTGCGTCGGCGTCCCTGTGGCGACCGCAAAACAAGTGGGTCCGGGCTTCAGAGGCTGTCCAACAGTTGATTGTGGAGAGCGGCGCCTCGGCGCCACGCCGAATTGCGAGATGCGACCCTGCGACCTCGGCCTTTGGTGGCGCCGAGCCGCCGCACTCCATTATTCCATCTGCCCTACACAGCGACCGCTAACGGCGTCCGGGCTGAAGCCCTGCTCCGCTTGACGTGAAGGTTCGGGTCACCTGGGCAGCTTGAAGACGCGCACGGCGTTGTCGCGCAGGAGCGCGCGGGCGTAGCCGACCGCCTCCCCTTCACTCCAGTAGCCGGCGAGGACCTTGTCGGCCAGCACCTTCGAGACCACCTCCCGGCAGAGCATTGCGTGGGCGTAGGATCCCTCCGGGATGGAGTAGTCCCCCCCGAAGCCGAGGACCTTGTCCGCGGGCAGCGTCTCGATCGCCTCGTCCAGCAGGCGGCCCGCCCAGGCGGGCGAGATGACGTAGGTCCAGCACATGTCGATGGTCACGTTGGGCAGGTTCTTGGCCATGGCCAGGATGTGGCCGCCATACGGATACCCGCCGTGCATCAGCACGAACCGCGTCCCGGGGTGGCGGATGACGAGCGGCGCGAGAAGGGAAGGATCGGCCTGCCTGACGTCCCGCCCCGTGTCGTAAAACAGTCCCGTGTGAATCTGCAGCGGCATGTCGTAGCGCCCGCAATTGACGGCGATCCTGTCGAACATGTAGTCCTGCAGCGGCTTGTTCTGCGTCCAGTCGGGGCGGGCGGGCTGGCCCTTCCTCGGCTTGAGCTGGTTGAAGAGCGTCTCGGCCTCCGCGCGGTCCACCGGGCGGAAATCCAGGCTCCTCCTGTAGGCGACGGGGGATTTTACCGCCACGTAGCGGCCCTTGGCCTGCTGAAAGGCCTTGTCCAGCGCCTGCTCCCAGTCGGCGAGGGACTCGACCGTCACGCCAAGCTGCTTCTCGACCAGGCCGCAGGACTCGGGGAACACCAGGAACTGGTCGAGCTGGATCACGGCGCGGAAGAGCGCGGGATCGAGTTCGAGCCCCGCGGGCCCCACGTCGCAGATCGCCATGTCGATCCCGGCCTTGCCGCGCAGGATCCTCTCGTAAATGCCCGGTTTGCCGGCGTCGGCGATCTTGCGGGAAAGCTCGGCGCAGGTCGCCTCCGTGAGGTCCGTCACCCCGTAGAGGTCGCGCAGCGCCCGGAGGAGGGCGCGACCGTAGGCCGTCGTGCGCACGTTCGCCCAGTAAGGGGCCATCAGCGCCCACTTCCGTGCCAGCGGGACGGCCGGGTCGGCAAACTCCCGGTCCGACGAGGTCCTGTCCAGACCGTCCGCCCACATGTCCGACGAGACGTAATGGAGCAGCCCGAAGACCGAGGGCGGCGACTTCAGACGCGCCGCTTCGGGAGAGAGGTGCTCGTGCGTGTCGACCATGCGGATCGACCCGACGGTGTCCCGTATGCGTTCGCGCAAGGCGGCGTCCTGCGCGACGCCGGCCCCCGCGGCCGAGGCAAGGACCGCAAGAAGAGCGACTATGCTGATCATCATGGCGGACTCCGGGGAATGTCGAGCCATCATAGCGCAACAAGGACGGGAGCCGGAAGCACTGCACTTCCGGCTCCCGTCTTCAACCTATCGGACACCCGGCTCGGTCATGGCGCGCAGGTCGAGGATCTGGTCGAGCTTCTCCGGGCTTGACAGCCCCCTGGCCAGCACGATCTCGCGGATGGACTTGCCCGAGGCGAGATACTCCTTGGCAACCTCGGCGGCGCGGGCGTAGCCAATGTGCGGGTTCAGCACGGTCACGACGCTCATGCTCCCCTCGGCATAGGCCCTGCAGCGTCCCTCGTCGGCCGTGATCCCGGAGACGCACAGGCGCACGAAGGCGTTGACCGCAGCGGCCACGATTTCCAGCTCGTGGAGCAGGTTCCAGGCGACCACGGGCATCATGACGTTCAGCTCGAGCTGGCCCGCCTGCGCGGCGAGCAGAACCGTCGTGTCGCAGCCGATCGCCTGGAAGCAGACCATGTCGAGCATCTCCGCCATCACGGGATTGACCTTGCCCGGCATGATGGACGATCCCGGCTGCACCGGCGGCAGGACGATTTCGGCGAGGCCTGTCTTCGGTCCCGAACTCAGCAGCCGCAGGTCGTTGGCGAGGCGGGCCAGGTCCTGGGCGAGGTTGCGGACGGCGCCGGAGAGCTCGACAAAGGGGCGCAGGCTCTGCATGGCCTCGAAGTAGTCCCCCGCCGCGCGGAAGGCGGTGCCGAGCGCCCGGCTCAGCTCCCGCACCATCAGGGCCCGGTAGGACGGGTGCGCGTTAAGCCCCGTCCCCGCGGCTGTCCCGCCGATCCCGAGCTCGCGGCAGGCGTCGGCGGCGCGCTCGAGCGAGTCGCGGTGCTTCCCGGCGTTGTGGCCGTAGGCGCCGAATTCCTGGCCGAGCCGCACCGGGACGGCGTCCTGCAGGTGGGTGCGCCCGGACTTGACGACGGCGTCGAACGCCGCCGCCTTCGCGCCGAGCGCGTCCCGGAGCCCGCCGAGCGCGGCGGCCAGCTGCTGCGCGAGCGCCACCGCGGCGATCCGGATGGCCGTCGGGCAGACGTCGTTGGTCGACTGTGCCATGTTGACGTCGTCGTTAGGGTGGACCCGGCCGTACTCGCCCCTGGCGCCCCCCAGCAGCTCGATGGCGCGGTTGGCGATCACCTCGTTGGCGTTCATGTTGTGCGACGTCCCGGCCCCCGCCTGGTAGACGTCGACGACAAACCACTCGCGCAGCGCTCCGGCGAGGATCTCGTCGCACGCCCGCACGATGGCGTCCGCCTTGGCCCGGTCGAGCAGCCCCAGGCCGGAGTTGACGACGGCGGCTGCGCGCTTGACGTGCACCGTTGCCTCGACATAACCGGGCTTGGCCCGCAACCCGCTGATCGGGAAGTTCTCGATCGCCCTCAGGGTCTGAATGCCGTAATATGCCCCCGCCGGCACCTGCCGCTCGCCGAGCGAGTCCCGCTCCGTCCTCGTCTCACCCATGCCGCACCTCCTGAGGGAAGTATATCCGCCCGGCCGCTTCGCCGCGCGTTCATCCGGCGGGGCCGGGTCCTTCCGCGTCGTTCAGCTTCTTGTGTTTTCGGGGCTGCCTTTCGATCTTTCGGGGCGGAGCGGGGGCGATTGACATTGCCCCCGCACTCGGTTACTTTCACCGTAGATGCCGTAAGATAAGGAGAAAGCTTTGGAAAAGGACATCACGATCATCGGCGAGCCGACGGGCCAGCCCACAGTCTGCAAGTTCACGTTGGAACAACCGGTTTACCCCGGCGGGTCCGCGTATTTCGGCAAGCGCGAAGCAGCGAAGCTTTCTCCGCTGGCGCTGAAGATCTTCGAGATCCCCGAAGTGGAGAACATCCTCGTCGCGGAGAACGAGATCACGGTGACCAAATCGGGCTCCGATCCGTGGCCCGCCGTCGGCAAGCGGATCGGGGCGAAAATCCGCGAGCACATCCGCTCCGGCCAGCCCGCCGTCGCCGAGGAATTCGCCAGGAGCCTCCCTTCGGAGGGCGAAATCCGCAAGAAGGTCCTGCAGCTCCTCGAGCGCGAGATCAACCCGGCGGTGGGGATGCACGGCGGGTGGGTCGAGCTCATCGACGTCAGGAAGAACTCCATCTATCTTCGCCTCGGCGGCGGTTGCCAGGGTTGCGGCGCCGCCAACGTGACCCTCAAGCAGGGCATCGAGAAGTCGATCCGCGACATGATCCCGCAGGTCGGTGAGATCCTCGACACGACCGACCACGCCGCCGGCCGGAACCCGTACTACCAGCCGGGCCACTAACCTTTGAAGTGCGGCGGCGCCGAGGCGCCGCGCCCAAAGCGGCGTCGAGCCGCCGCACTCCAGATTGCAGAAATCAGGGCGGCTCCGGGCTCGCCCCGGTGTAGAATTCCCTCTCCAACTCACGGGGTAGGGAAGCGCATGCGGCCGATCATCAGCAATCTTGTGTTTGCAGCCTGGCTGGCCGCGGTGTGCCTGGCGGAGCCGAGCCGCGGCGCGCAGGAGAGGGCCGTGGGAGCCGCGGCCGACGAGCGCGCCTTCCGGGCTGCCGTCGAAGCCGCACCGGGGGTGCGCGTAGCCGCGATGCAGGCGTTTTTGGCGGACTACCCCGAGAGCGAGTATCGCGACGTCGTCTACCCTCAGCTCCTGGAAGCCCTGGCGGCCGACGGCGCTTCCGAGGAACTCGACCGGGCCGTCTGCGGCTACATCGAGGGGACGGCCGGCCAGGGTTCGGGCCGCGTGGCGCTCGCCTACGTCAGCGCGACGGACGTCCTGCTGCGCCACGACTCGCTCCCGGCACGCCGAGCGGCCCTGATCGACCAGGCGCTTGGCCCCGTCGCGCAGGGAATGCCGGCCGACGTGCGGTCGCGCTTCCTCTCGCTCCTCAGCCGCACGCTGCTCCGCCACAAGGCCTACGACCAGGCCGCGAGCGCCGCCGGGCAGGCGCTCAAGGCGGCCATGCCCGACCCGCCAGGCGAGCTCTACTTCACGCTGGGCAAGATCCACGAGGCCAGGGGGGACCACGACGCGGCCCTGGACGCCTACCTCGATGCCGGCTCCCGGCGGGGCCCACGCGAAATCCTGGAAGCGTTGCGGGACGCCTACACCAAGAAATACGGCAGCCTCGACGGGCTGCACGAGAAGCTCGACGCCCTCAGGCTGGCCAGGCCCAGGGCGTTCGACCCGGGCCGCTACGCGCGCCCGCCGGGGGACGCCGCCGCGTCCACCGTGCTCGTCGAGCTGTTCACCGGCGCCGAGTGCGGGCCCTGCGTCGCGGCCGACATCGCAGTCGGCGGCCTCCTCGACCGGTTTGACCGCGACACCGTGGCCGTGCTCCAGTACCACATCCACGCCCCGGGACCCGACCCGCTCGCCAACCCCGACAGCGTCCGCCGGTCCGAGTACTACGGCGTCGCCGGCACGCCGACCGGCTTCGTCGGCGGGACCGCCAGGGTCTACGGCGGCGGTGGCGCCGGCGCAGGGCCGCGGCTCTTCTCGATGTACGCCGCCAAGATCGAACCGCTGATCCCGAAGCCCCCCCGCGCTCGTTTCGGCGACGTGAGGTTCGCCTCCGAGGGCGGCGCCGTGCGGGTGTCGGGACGCGCCACGGTCGATGCCGGCGCCGCCCGGGACCGCCTCCGGCTGCGGATCGCCCTGGTCGAGGAGGTCGTGCACTACACCGGCGGCAACGGCGTCCACTTTCACCACTTCGTGGTCCGGAAGCTGCTCGGGCCCGAAAACGGCGCGACGTTCGACGGCGCCGACACCCTCGCCTTCTCCGAGTCGATCCCGCTCGAGGCGCTTTCGGGCTCGCTCAAAGCGTACCTGGACCGTTTCGAGAAGGAAGAGGAAACAGACCGCCCGGGCTTCCGGTTCGAAGAGAAGCCGGCCGTCGTCGATCCCGGCAAGCTCGGGGTCGTGGTGTTCGTGCAGGACGACGGCACGAGCGAAGTCCTCAACTCCACATTCGCGCGCTGAAGGCCATGAACGAATTCTACCGGATCAAGAGACTTCCCCCTTACGTCTTCAACATCGTCAACGAGCTGAAAACCCGCGCGCGTGCCCGCGGCGAGGACATCATCGACTTCGGGATGGGGAACCCCGACCTGGCGACCCCGCACCACGTGGTCGACAAGCTGGTGGAGGCGGCGCGCAAGCCGCGCAACCACCGTTACTCGGCCTCGCGCGGCATCACCCAGCTGCGCCACGCCATCGCCGAGTGGTACGCCCGCCGCTACGACGTCCGCATCGACCCGGAGACGGAGGCGATCGCCGTCATCGGCGTCAAGGAGGGCCTCTCGCACCTCGCCCTCGCCATCGTCGAGCCCGGCGCGATGGCGCTCGTGCCCGACCCGACCTACCCGATCCACGCCTACTCCATGATCATCGCGGGGGCCAACATCCGTTCGATCCCGATGGTCGCCAACGCCGACCTGTTCGCCTCGATCGTCAAGGCCTACCAGGAGACGTGGCCGAGGCCCAAGTACATCGTGCTGTCGTTTCCGCACAACCCCACCTGCGCGACCGTCGACCTCGACTTCTTCGCGCGCATCGTGGCCTTCGCGCGAGACAACGACGTGATCGTCATCCACGACTTCGCCTACGCGGACCTGGTCTTCGACGGCTACACCGCCCCGTCGTTCATGCAGGTGCCCGGCGCGAAGGACGTCGGGGTCGAGCTGTTCAGCATGTCGAAGTCCTACAACATGCCCGGCTGGCGCGTCGGCTTCTGCGTCGGCAATCCCGGGATCATCTCGGCGCTGGCGCGCATCAAGTCGTACCTCGACTACGGCATGTTCCAGCCCATCCAGATCGCCGCGATCGTCGGGATGCGCGGCCCGCAGTCCTGCGTCGCCGACACCGTGGCCGTCTACCAGGGCCGCCGCGACGTCCTGGTGGGCGGGCTGAACCGCATCGGGTGGCCCTGCGAGCTCCCGCGCGCCACCATGTTCGTCTGGGCCCGGCTCCCCGAGCGCTACCGCGAGATGGGATCGCTCGAGTTCTGCAAGCTCGCCCTCGCCGAGGCCAAGGTCGCGCTCGCCCCGGGGATCGGGTTCGGGCCCCAGGGCGAGGGCTTCGTCCGGTTCGCCCTGGTCGAAAACCAGAAGCGAACCCGCCAGGCGCTGCAGGGCCTGAAAAAGCTGCTCGCGTGACCTGCGGGATTCTTCGAGTCCCGGATATTAGGGTCTGTCATTCTGTGACAGACCCTAAGTACTGATGTTCACAAATGCGCCAACGTATTTGTCAGGACGCTGATGCGCGCGGATCCCCACAGATCGACCTGGCGACAGGCCGCGGTCGATCCGCGTGAATCCGTTGGACTGCGTACTTGGTTCCAGGTCGCCCCTATGAACGATATCTACGTCGTGCTGCCGGCCTACAACGAGGCGGCCAACCTCGGCGCGGTGCTGGTGTCGCTGGGGAAGGCCGCGGCCGAGGCCGGGATGAACTACCAGGCGATCGTCGTCAATGACGGCAGCACCGACACGACCGGCGACGTCGTGCGCGGGCACGGCGGTCCGCTGCCGGTCACCCTGATCGAGCACGGCAGCAACCAGGGGCTTGGGGCCGCGATTCGCACGGGGCTGCTGGCCGCCGTCGACCTGGCCCACGACGAGGACGTTGTCGTCACCATGGACGCCGACGACACCCACACGGCGTCCACCATCGCCGCTATGGTCGCGCGGATCGGCCAGGGCTGCGACGTCGTGATCGCCTCGCGCTACCAGCCCGGGGCCGCGGTCGTCGGGGTGCCTCCCTCACGCCGTTTCCTGAGTTACGCGGCGTCGCTGCTGTTCCGCACCGTCTACCCGATCGCCGGCGTGAGAGACTTCACCTGCGGGTACCGCGCCTACCGCGCCGTCGTGCTGCGCAACGCGGCCCTGCGGTACCGCCACGAGTTCATCAACCAGGAGGGCTTCCAGTGCATGGTCGACATCCTGCTGAAGCTCAGCCGCATGGGACTCCGGTTCGGCGAGGTGCCGCTGGTGCTGCGCTACGACCGGAAGGGGGGAAAGAGCAAGATGCGGGTGGGCCGCACGATCTGGAAGACGCTGGGGTTGCTCCTGAAGCGCAGGATGGGGTGGTAGCCGTGCCGCCGCAGACGCCGGCGTTCGACCGGGGCTATTTCGAGTCGCAGTACCGGGACTACGCGCGGCAAAACCCGCCGCGCAAGCTCGACTTCTACGCGGCGCAGGCGGAGCGGGCGGTCGCGGGCGCCGCGCGGCCGCGCGTGCTCGACATCGGCTGCGCCTTCGGCCTGTTCCTGCAGAGGCTCGGCGGGCGCTGGGACCGCACCGGGGTCGACGCCAGCGCCTACGCCATCGGGCGCGCCCGCGCGACGGTCCCTGGAGTCCGCTTCGAGGTCTCGCCCCCCGGCGCGATGCCTGTCGAAGGGCCCTTCGACCTCGTCACCGCCTTTGACGTGCTCGAGCACGTCCCCGCGCTCGACGAGACTCTCGCCTGGATCGCCCGGAACCTGGCGCCGCGCGGGGAACTGCTGTTCGTGGTCCCCGTCTACGACGGGCCCGCCGGCTTTGCCGTGCGCCTGCTCGACCGCGACCCGACCCACGTCCACAAGCAGGGGCGGGATTTCTGGTTGCGCGCCGCGGCGCGGCACCTCGACCCCGTCGACTGGCTGGGCGTGTTTCGCTACCTGGTTGCGGGCCGCTTCTACGCGCACGCGGCCGGCCGCGCGTGGCGGCGTTTCAGCCCGGCGATCGCCTGCCGGGCGCGGCGGCGCCTGTGAGGGCCCGCGCCGGCGCGTTTCCCTGGCCGCGTGCCGCGGCGGCCGCCCTCCTCGCCTGGGCGCTGGCGCTGCACGCCCTCTTCTTTTTTTCGGCCGGCGCGCTCTGGCGCGACGAGGCCAACAGCATCCTCCAGGCGCGGCTCCCGACCTGGGGCGCGCTCTGGGAATCCCTGCGCTACGACTCCTTCCCGATCCTCTACCCGGCCTTGCTGCGCGCCTGGTCCGGCGCGGGCCCCGGGCCCTCCGACGCGTCGCTCCGGCTCCTCGGGCTGCTGACGGGGCTCGGGCTCGCCGCCTCGGTCTGGGTGGCGTGCCGCCTGCTCGGCTCGCGGTTCCCGGTCGTGGCGACGCTCCTGGTCTCCGCCGGCCCGCTCGTCGTCGGCGAAGCCGACAGCGTGCGCCCCTACGGGACGGGATTGCTGCTCCTGGTCTGGACCTGGGCGGCGCTCGGCCGCTGCGCCGCCGGCGCGACGGCCGGCCGGCTGGCGGCTGCCTCTGCGTGCGCCGTCCTGTGTGTCCAGGCCGGCTACACCAACGCCATTGCCGTCGGGGTCCTCACGCTGTGCGCTACCGTGGCGGCGCGCCCGGGCGCGCGCGGGGCGCTGCTGCTCCCCGGCGCCGCGGCTGCGCTTTCGCTCCTCCCCTACGTCCCGGCGCTGCGCGCGGCGGCCGGTTGGGCGGGCATCGTGCGGCAGCCGGTGGACTGGGCCGCTTTCTCGGGCCGCTTCCTCGACTGGCGCTCGCTCGTCTTCGCCGCCGTGTGGGCGGCCGCGTGCGCCCCCGCCGCGATCGCGGCGTTCCGGCGCCGCGGCGCGTCGCGCCGGGCGGCGGACGTCTACTGCGGGCTGGCGGCGGCCGCGGCCCTGCCGGCCCAGCTCGCCCTGGTCTGGCTGCAGGGTGTGCCGCCGTTCCCGCGCTACTTCCTCCCGGCCCTGGTTCTGCTCGCGCTCTCGGCCGACGTGCTCGGACGCGGCGCCCGCGGGCGCGCCCAGGTGGCCCTGGCCGCGGCCCTGCTGGTCGCCGCCCCCTCCTGGTCGGCGCTCAACCGGAAACGCACCAACGCCGACGAGGCCGCGGGCCTCGTCGGCGCGGCGGCGGAAACCCGCGACCTCGTCGTGCTGTCCCCGTGGTTCCTCCACCCGTCGTTCCAGCGCTACTACCGCGGACGCGCGGAGTGGATCACGGCCCCCGTGCTCGAACATGCCCCCGTGATGCGCTACGACCTGGTCAAAAAGGCGATGCTGGGCGGCCCGGGCGACGAGCCCGCGCCGGTCATCGCCGCGGCCCTGGGGCGCGGCGGCGCCGTCTGGCTCGTGACGCAGCGCCGCTTCCGCTCGCCGCCGGGCGCCGACGAAGCCCGCCCAGTCCCGCGCGACCCCCCCGACGGGCGCGACTACACGCGCTTCCGCGGCTACTGGGAACGCGGCGTCGAGCGGGAGCTCGCCCGCTGCTGTGCGGGCCGCGAGCAGCCCACCACCCCCGGCGCGCCCGTGTGGGAAGAGGAGGACCTGGTGGTCGTGCGCTGGACTGCGCGGCGCCCTTAGGGCTGGCGCAAGAATAATTTCACATTTTTGCTGACGGCTCCCGAGCCAACAGATCCTACGGCAGGCAACGATAGAAGATTTCTATTAACGGGGCCGTCAGCCCTCCGGGGCGCGGCGGCGGGCGGGCATCTGCGGCGTTGCCGCTCCTCGACGATGTCACCACATCGCCTGCGTCGCGGCGCCTTGCATCTGCCCGCCCGGCGCTCGCGCCAAAATGTGAACTTATTCTTTCGCGAACCCTTAGATCCCCCGAAAATGCCCCTCCCGCGGGGCACATGGCGCAAATTCCTTTCAAAAACCCAAGAAAATGGCCCTTTTCTCCAAATTGGCCATTGCATTTTCGCGGAATATCCGCAAAATGAGGCTGTCTTCGTATGATCGCGTTCGTTCATCTCGTCAATAGCTCATTTCGGGGAGGGTTAAATGGCTGGAAAAGTGATGACCAAGAGTCAACTGGTTGCTTCGCTTGCCGAGACGGCAGGCGTTCCCAAGAAGGTGGTGACTGACATCCTGGAGGCACTCGCCGCGACGGCCTTGCAGCAAACCAAGAAGAACGGCCAGTTCGTCGTCCCGGGCCTCGGTAAGCTGGTGAAGTCGCAGCGCAAGGCCCGCATGGGCCGCAACCCGCAGACCGGCGCCGCCATCAAGATCCCCGCGAAGACGGTGGTCAAGTTCCGCGTGGCCAAGGCCGCGAAGGACGCCGTGGTTCCTCCGAAGAAGTAGCAGCCCGCCTCAGACCGGTGGCGGGGTCCGCAGGACTCCCGCCACCGTCGTTTGTCTATTTTTGCGCCGAAAATTCTGGAGTGCGGCGCCTCGGCGTCGCGTTCACTCACGTCCTACGGCCGGAATGCTCGGCGCCTCGGCGCCGTGGCGAGCAGACCCACCTGTTCTCCGCGGCTCGCGCTCAGCGCGGGAGGGCTTGCTTTCCCCCGGCCGCGTCCGACGCGGCGCGGAAGACTTCCATGACGTTCTCGTCCGGGGTGCCGTAATCCAGGTTCATGCAGCAGAGGCCCACGCCGCACAGGTCCCCGGCCGCCTCGAGCAGGTGCAGGACGTCGCGGCGTACGGCCGGAGCGTCCTTCTGCTGCAGGCGGACGGGGCTCAGCCGCAGGTTCATGAAGGCGCCGGGGAGCGCCCTGCGGCAGGCGGCGACGTCGGAACCCCAGCCGACGTCGAAGAAGGCGGCGGCGAGCGCGGCGTACTTCCCGGCGTACAGATGCATGTTGCCGCCGCAGTGGTGCACGCCGTAGGGCCTCAGGCGCGCCGCCAGCCGCAGCTCCGCGGGAAGGACGAAACGCTCGTACAGGGCCGGCGAGATCATCTCGACCGAGCAGCTGGCCTGCAGGAAGGTGCGCGGGTCGAAGCGCGCGATCGACCGGTTCACCGCAAGCGAGCAGGTGCCCGCGGCGCGCAAGAGGAATTCGGCCACTCCGGCAATGGTTTCCCCGACGACGTCGAACAGGTGCCGGACGACGGCGGGATCGTCGTATAAATCGGTGAGCAGGTCCTGGCCGCGCAGCTGCAGGGCGGCGTTCAGGATGCCGTCCGTGTTGAAGTCGCCGACCACGCAGCCGTACTCGATTTCGAGCGAGCGGGCGTCGGACATGAGCCTGTCCATGGGCCACGTGCGCTCGAGGGCCGGCGGGCGCAGCGCCATGACCTCCTTCCTGCTCATCAGGGCGGGCACGGGCCACGGGGCCGCATCATCCGCAAACCGGATCTCGAGGCCGAAAAGCGCCGGGATGACGAACCCTCCCGCCACGTACATCGAGCCGAGCACCGGTCGCGCCCGGGGATCCGGCGGCCCCCAGCCGAAGCGTTCGCGGAGGGCCTTCCGCATCCTGACGTCGTTGTCGATCCTGGCCTTCGCATCGAGATAGAAGGGCTCGGCAAACGAAATCCCGTGGTTGCGGCACCACCAGTTGGGATTGAACACGAACTCGATCGGGGGCTGTTCCGGCATGGGTCGTCTCAGGGGCGCTCGCCGGCCGGGTGCGACCGGAAAAGCTCCTGCAGGCTGTAGAAGGCCGTCTTGGGCGACCGGTAGGCGTCCACCACCCCCTTTGCGTTCCACCCGTGCAGGCGTCCGGCGAGGAAACGGCTCGGCGCGCTGCGGGTGTCGCAGAACTGCCACACGCACCCCCCCGAAATCCACTCCTGCTCGAGCCCGTACCGGCCCGAGTCGGCGACGTTGCGCGCCTGATATTCCTCGCTCCACTTGACGTTGCCCCAGTTGTGCCAGCCTGCCTGGGACTCGGCCCCGCCGAACTCGGTCAGGACGACCGGCTTGTCGGGAAACCGCTCGTGGATCCGGTCGAGCAGCGCAAGGCTCTTTTTACCCTCCTCCTCGTCCAGGGTCGTGAAGGGGTCGTACCACTGGTACTGGGCCCAGTTGGTGCAGATGATGTCGATCAGGGCGGTCGAGCGGTCGGTCTTCGCTCCCCCGGTGACGAAGGTGACGAAATGGCTGCTGTCGACGCTGCGGGCATAGGCGACCAGGGATTGTATGGCGTCGTAGCTCTTCGTGAAATCGGGCCACTCGTTGCCCAGGCTCCAGCTGAAAATGCTCGGGTGATTCATGTCCCGGTAGACCATGTCGCGGAACTGGTCTTTGATCAGCTGCTGGACGGCCGGATTGGAGAGCTGTTCGTACGTGTGCTGCCAGGCGGGGACTTCGTTCATGAAGACCAGTCCGTTCTGGTCGCAGTAGTCCAGCAGCATGTCGTCCGGGGGATAGTGGGACCGCACCGCGTTGGCCCCCATCCTCTTGATGATTTCGACGTCGTTCCGGAGGATGTGCGGCGCCAGGGCGGACCCCCAGTCCGGGTGGTCGTCGTGGTGGTTGGCGCCCATCAGCTTGAACCTCGAGCCGTTCAGAAAGACGGCGGGGCCCCTGGTGGTGAACGACCGGATCCCTATCCGGGTGAACTGGTCGTCGCGGCCCTCCCCGAGCACGACGCGGGCGCCGTACAGGTAGGGGTCCGACGGGGACCAGAGATGCGGGGAGTCCAGGGCGACCCGGAACCGGACTTCCGGGCTGCCGCCTTCCAGGGAGTGCACCTCGGCATGGAGTTGCCGCCCGTTGATCTCGAATGCGATCCGCTCCCGGGCGTTGCCCCCGGCGAGGTTGCGCACGAACACCCGCACGTCGAGGGAGACCCGCGCCGGGGCGACCTCCGCGGGAACGACGTGAAAATTGTCGATGAACAGGCCCGGCACCAGTTCCGCGTACACGGGCCGGAAAATCCCGCCGTACGGGAACCAGTCCACGCCGGCCTTGGGGACCGTCAGACTGCCGAGGCGGTTGTCCACCCGGACCGTTATCCGGTGCCTTCCTTTTCTCACGTTGCTCTTGACGAAGGAGAACGGAAGATATCCCCCTTCGTGGTCCCCGATGGCCTCGCCGTCGAGGTACACCCGGCACAGGTAGAAGACCCCGCCGAAGCGGATCCGCAGGAGCCCGTCCCGGGGCACGTCGAAGGTCCGGGAGAGCCACGCGGGCCCTTCGTATTGCCAGTAGCGGGCCTGCGTATTCCAGGACCCCGGGACCCAGAGCTGGGTCTCGGGGCGGGGAAACGCGCCGGCATACCCGCGCTCTTCGCCGGCGCCCTTCGGGTCGGTGACGAAATCCCACAAACCGCCCAGGGAGATCTGCTCGCGGCTCGTCGTCGTGCGGAAGAGGCGGCTCGCCATCGGGTCCTGCCCGCCGTCCCATTCGATCGCCGCCGGCGCCAGGACCGACGGGGGGATCTCCGGGAACCTCGTCCTGCCGTCCTGCCCGAAGCACAGGACGAAGGCCACGAAACTCGAAAGGAACACCGCACTCGAGGCGTTGATGCTGTTCATCGGTCGACTTCCTCCAGCGCTACTACGCCCTCACTCCGGATTTTTGGCAAGCAGAATTTGCTGATAAAAGGGCTGGGTTCCGGGTGGTGGAAGAGAGTTCGAAAACCAGCCACGGAAGACACTGAAGAACACGGAAGACCGACCGTTTGAAATTCCGTGGACAGCGGGTTTTTTGCAGGCAGAATCTGCGCCCCCTCGTGGGCGAGCCCACTCGCCCACGGACACGTGCGGAAGCGCGCAACTCTCCTGTCGATCAGCAGCACCGCGCCCTTCGCGTATCATCCTCCATAAAGTGTTTCCGTGTTGACCGGCAGGCCGAGCAGCTTCAGGTAGGTAAAGAGCTGCATTTTGTGATTTGTGAAGTGCTCTCGGAACAGGACGAGCATTCTCTCCAGCTTCCCGCTCCAGCCCCAGGGCGTTGAAACCACTTTTTCAGTGAATTCCTGCTCGCTCAGGCCGTCGATAACGTCGCGTAGGCCGATCCTGTCCTTACGAATCCGTTCGAGCGCCTCTTGCACGCCGCATGCCGGCATATTCTCGAGTTTCATCCCCTCGACCATCTGCTCGGGCGTGAAAGGCCACTGGCCGGTGATGAGGCAGCGGACGTCGTCTCCCAGGCCATGGGAGATGTGTTCGATGACCTGACCGAGGCTCATGAAACCCGGTCCAGGCCGCCACTCCAACTTGTCCGCCGGCGCCATGCCGATGAGCGTTTCGGCGGGTTTATAGGCGTCCATCACCAACTCGTAGAAATCATTCTTCGTCATGCCGCACCTCCTGCGAAAGCGCTTCGGCGATCAGATGATGGTAGTTGATTCGGTTTGAATTATGACACGGTTCGGTTGGCAACTCGCCGCATCAGTTGAGCTCAGCCGTTCAAGGTGGGACGAAGGCCAAGGCTCTTGGAGCCATATACCCAAGAAGCAAGGAACTGCCGCGATTTGCGTTATCTCCTCGAACGGGACTTCGAGGGATCCACCACAACGTTTTAAATCATTCAGGCGTAGTCGATCGCGTGTCGTGCGATCGTCACTCAGCTCTGCCGTGATGGCCCGTTTCGTAGTGAGCCTTCAAGAGGTCGCCGCCGAAGTCGTTCTGAAGGTCGCGCCACACTGAATGGATATGGTTTGCTTTGTCCTGCGTATCGTCGAGTTCAATGAGAAATGACGATGTCTGGATCCTGTAGTAATGAGGATCTCCCGGATTGATGCCGCCGGCCCAGGCGAAATACGAATCCCGTCCTGCGTGCTGGATTTGTTCTACGCGCCGCGCCGCAAGCTCATCCGGCACATTGCGCGCGTACAGCTCCGCCAAGGCGCGCATGGCGTCGAACTGTTTTGAGTTCATTTTGCCGGCGCGCAGACCCGAGGGCTGCCCCGCGAGGGCCGCCTTGCGGCTAGACGCGCTCAGGATGTCGCTGTACGCATTGGCATCTACGATGGCTGTCGCCCGGAGCGGCTCGTCGAGCATTCCAATCAACTCGAAACCCAAATCGTCTTCGGCCGACAGGACGCGCAATCCCCTGCGTGGACCCTGGCCCACTTCAGCAGGGTTCGAGCCGAAGAAGCTAGGGGCGTCCACCACCTGCCCGTTGCTCACGGTGAAATTCTGGCTGAGATGATGGCCTTCCACGCGCCATCCCCAAGTTCCGGACTCGGAAGGCGTGCCGAAGATCGTGAAGTTGTACTTCTCCGGGTCGCGCCGCTCGCCGCTGTCGTTCTCGAGCACCCTCAAGACCTCTTCGAGACTCATGATGGTGACCGCTTTGATGTAGCCGACTTGGCTGAGCCCGGATGCCAGGAGCGCGCTCGCCAGATGCTTCTGGTAGGGCGTCATCTCGCGAAGAGAAAGACCCTTGCGGTCCCTGGGTATGTAGTGCCAGTTCAGCCGCTCGTTATCAGTGAACGCGAAAGTTGTTTTGGCTTTCTGATCCTGTGTGAGTGCTGCCAGGAAGCGATTCGCGGATTCGGTCATGAGCGACAGTGCGGACGCGTGATGGCGTACGTTGGCCGCAAGTTCGTCACCGCGATCGCGACGGTGGTTCCGCACTTCGCTCGGACCGGAGGCCGTGGTGGTAACGCTACTTATGAGAGCGACGGATGATCCTAGGAACGAACGTCGTCTGATGCGGCACATGTGATTCCTCTCTGCGCAAATGGATCTGCAAAGCCGTTGCGCGCCTGAGGTTCGCGTCTGCTTGTCGGGGTTCCCAGCTGAGTTCGCCGGGCATTTCCCTCTTCCCGAGTCGTATTTCCAGTGCTTGAGGTGAACGCGTCTCCATGATGGTACAGCAGCGAGACACGAAGGAGAATACGCGATCCACGACCACAACGAGCGCAACGAACCGCCACGCCAAGGTTATCAGTCCGCCTCTCCGTCCGACCTCGGGGATCAGCTGCTCTCCGCGTCACGTACGTCATCTGAGTTGGCTCAAGTGACAGCAATCCCCTGGGAACGGTCCAGGAGCGGCGTGTCCGGGTAACGTCCGCGAAGGCGACTTCACGGGACTTACGCTCTCGTTGTAGCTCATTATTTTCAGACAGCACGTCTCCGGATAGCCCGTTAACCTTACAGGTGGCAGCGGATCTCAGTTTTCCGCGACGCCGTATCGGGGGGAGTCTCGCAGCCTTGTCTTTTAGATCTTCAAAGCTGCTGAAATCCGAGTGCCCTCAGAGGTATATTGGGCCGCTGCCCCACCCCCCTGGGTAACGGATCTGCGAAGCCAGCCCTCTGTGGCAGGGTTTCGCAGTTATCCACGAGAAAAGAGCATTCGGCGGCAGGTTCGCCTCATTGGTGAATACATCAGGTTCCGCCATGCCCGTTTAGGAGAGTTTTTATGGCTGATTCGCATGGCGAGCCGGAGTTCAAGAAGAAGCGTCCTCGTAAGGTGAAGGAGATCAGGCATCAATCCTCGCTGACTGACAAAATGACCGACCTCAACCGCAATGCACCCCCTCAGGATTGGCTCATCGGCGGGGGGAAAATGGGCGATCTGGTCCGCTCCCTGGACTGGTCCGCCACTCCGTTGGGCCCCCGGCACAACTGGCCACCGAGCCTGCGTACAACCGTAAATACCATTCTCGCGACTCGATTCCCCATGTGCCTGCTCTGGGGCGACGACCTGATCATGATTTACAACGAGGGATATCGGATCATCGCGGCTGATAAGCATCCTCGGGCACTGGGCGGATCCAGTCGGGAGATATGGCCGGAGGTGTGGGAATTCAACAAGCCGATTTTCGAAAGGGTCATGACGCGTCGCGAAACCGTCTATCTGGAAGATCAGGTTTATTCGGTAGCCCGCAAAGGATATCTCGAGCAGGCGTTTTTCACGATCTGCTACAGCCCGGTCTGTGATGAATCTGGCGATGTAGGCGGCACTCTGGTCACGCTTCTTGAAACCACGCAGCGAATAAAGGCTGAGGACTCGCTGCGCGCTGAACGGAAACAGGCCGAAGATGCCCTGAAGCTAACCCAGGTATCGATCGATAGTGCGGCTGAAATGGTCGCCTGGTTTACTCCCGATGGCGGCGTGTACTACGCGAATGATGCAACCTGCCGGACGTTGGGGTATTCCCGAGAAGAGTTGCTGAAGATGAGCGCTCTGGATTTCAGTCCCGGTTTTACTAAGGAACAGTACGAGGAACACTGGCAGGAGGTCAGGAAGCGGAAATCGTTGACATTACAGCCCGTGCACCGTCGAAAGGACGGCACCACGTACTCTGCAGAAGTTCTGGTCAACCACGTCGTATATGGCGGCCGGGAGTTCATCTTTGCTTATGGCACGGACATTACCGCCCGTAAGGCGGCCGAGGAAACGTTGCGTCAGCGGGCCGAGGAGGTTGAGCGCCTGCTGGAGTCGGTGCCGGCAGCCGTGTGGGTTGCCCATGATTCCCAGTGCCGCATGATCACGGGCAACCGCCGTGCCAACGAGTTCTACGAAGCTGAAACCGGCGAGAATGTCTCAGCCACCATGCTTCCCGAAGCTCGGCGTTTTTTAACACCTGATGGCCACGAACTGCCGGCTGAAGAACTGCCGATGCAGAAGGCCGTTGCCACAAACCGGGATGTACGGGATGTAGAATTGCACGTCCAATTGCCCTCTGGACGACGGATTGCCATGCTGGGCAGCGCTGTGCCCCTGCGCGATCAGGCCGGCAGCGCCCGTGGGTGCATCGGCACATTCCTGGACATCACCGAGCGCAAGCTGACCGAGGAGGCTCTTCGCCGGTCTGAGGCTCGCTATCGTGTACTCCACGAATCCATGCGCGACGCTTTTGTCCAAGTCGCGATGGACGGGCAGATCGTCGACTTTAACGACGTTTACTGCCAGATGCTCGGCTACACCCCAGACGAGGTCCGCGAGCTTACCTATCAGGCGATAACGCCGGAGCGGTGGCATGAGTTTGAGCAACGCGTCGTCCAGGAACAGATCATCGCGCGCGGTTACTCCGACGTGTACGAGAAGGAGTATCGTCGAAAAGACGGCACGGTCTTCCCTGTAGAACTGCGGACAATTCTTTTGCGGGATGAGGCTGGCCGACCGGCCGGGATGTGGGGCATCATCCGCGACATTACCGACCGAAAGCAGGCTGAGAGAGCACTCCAGGAAAGCAGGCGACAATTAGACATCCTCATGCAAAATCTGCATAGCGCTGTAGCGCTGATCGACGAGCAGGGCAAGTTCTCGATTGTTAATCCGGCATTCATGCGTATGTTCGGCATTGAAGCAACGGCGGATATCAAAAATGTCAATGACAGGGACTGGGGAGAATGGCGGGTCTATGATGAAAATGGCCAGCTGCTCGAGACAGACGAGCACCCGGTACGAAAAGCCTCTATGACAGGAAAACCGGTCCGCGACAAACTGGTCGGTGTCCTTTCTCCGTCGGACAAGGACCTCAAATGGATGCTCATCAGTGCCGAGCCGATCTTGCGGCCCGATGGGCAAACAGGCCCGGTAATTTGCACCTATTACGATATCACCGAACGCAAACGAGCCGAACGAATGCTTCAGGCTGCGAATGAACAGCTCAAAATAGCAGACAGGCACAAAGATGAGTTTCTTGCCATGCTCGCGCACGAGTTGCGCAATCCGCTGGCAGCTATCACCAACGCGATAGAGTTGCTGAAAATGCGCGGACCGGCAGATCCGACATTAATGCGAGCACGGAATTCGGCTTCTCGGCAAGCGGTTCACATGGTTCGTCTGCTCGACGATCTTCTCGATGTCGCGCGGGTGACGCGAAGGAAGATCAGCCTGAAAAAAGAGGACGTGTCCCTCCACTCAATTCTGGAGAGCGCGGTCGACGCAAGCAATACGGTCATGAATGCGCGTAACCATCGGCTTTTTGTGTCTCATCCGAAGCAGAAGATGCACGTGCACGGAGACCCGGTCCGACTTTCGCAAGCCATCGGCAATCTGCTGGACAACGCGGCGAAGTACACGCAGCCTGGGGGCGAGATCTATCTCTTAGCCGATCGTGAAGGCGACCAGGCTATGATCCGGGTTCGGGACAATGGCAAGGGAATCGAGCCGGAGTTGCTTCCGCGTGTCTTTGAGCTTTTTGTCCAGGGTAGCCGTGCGGCTGACCGTGCAGAAGGAGGCCTCGGGATCGGTTTGACCATAGTGAAATCGCTCGTAGAGCTTCATGGCGGTCGAGTCGAAGCTCGCAGCGATGGTCCGGGTTCCGGAAGCGAGTTTTCTATATGGCTCCCGCTTCTGCCCGCAGTTGAAGAAAGCGTTTTGGATAAGGCTATCAGAGAAGCAGAGGACCGGCAGCCACTGCGGATTCTGGTCGTAGACGACAATGTGGACTCGGCGGAATTGCTTTCGGTTCTGCTGGAACTCGAAGGGCACAAGGTGATGGTCGCCAACTCTGGCCAGGCAGCAATTGATCCGGCTCTGCAAAACGTGCCGGATGTCGCATTAGTAGACATCGGCATGCCTGGAATGGACGGCTACGAAGTGGCGAGACGGATGCGCAATTTCAAGGAATTGAAGGACATGAAGCTGATCGCAGTGACCGGCTATGGACAGCAGGAAGACATTCAGAAGTCCCGCGATGCGGGATTCCATGATCATCTTGTAAAGCCCGTCGAACTCGAAACACTCAAGACCGTACTTCAGAGAATCGGCCGAAGAAGCACAAGATGAGGTGGCTGCCGCGGCTGATCGAGCAGCTCCGCACATCCAAGCAGGCTGAGTTCCCGGCTGGAGTTCCTTCATCTGGACGAAAAGTCGGCAAACCGTCCAATGATCCGCCGAGAGCGTGAACGCCCTCCTCAGGAAAACGGTTCGATGCCAATCCGGTCGTTGACCGCTCCCCTCAAGCGCTGCTTGCATCCAAGGTACCGCTCAGTTGTTTGGACTGAGACATGCCCAAGCAGAAACTGGATCTGCTCCAACTCACCCCCGGCGGCATGACACATGCGTGCATAGCGGCGGAGGTCGTGCGGCGCCAACCTCGACAATCCGAGCTTTGCAGCATTTTGCTTTACCACATGCCAGACGACTTTTTCTGTCACGCCGTGGCCCCACGCTTTCCCTGCTCTGCAGACGCACCGAAATAGTTTCCCGTCGGTCACTGCAGATGCGGTCACCCAGTGATCCACGGTATTCTTCACCCAGTCCGGGACGGGAACCGTCCTGATATGCCCGGCTTTGCCAATCAAATCAATTATTGCCCAGTGGTCCTCCCGCCGCTGAAAATGATCGAGACGCAAGTCAGCCAGTTCACCGCGTCGAAGCCCGCAGCCCAATAAGATCGCCAGAATCGCACGATCCCGCTTGCCTTTGAGGGTCCCGGTATCCGGCAGCTGCCAGAGCGATCGACCTTCTTCAGGTGAAAGCCAATTGCCGAGGCGAACGCCAAGTCTTTTCGCTCCCTTCACGCGGCGTATGCCGGCGGCCAAATCAGGGCTCAACAGCCCGGAATCGGCGGCCTCGTACGCTAGGCGACGCACAGAAGCAAGCCTGAGGTTAACTGTACCCGGTGCGAGTTGGCGAGATTCAAGCTCAGCCTTGTATCGGCTCACCACAGCTCTGTTGAACGACAAGCGCGGCTCCGAGCAGTACCATGCGATGAACTCGTCAATTGCATGTCGATAACCCCGCTGTGATTCCGGGGAGCGAAGACTCCTCAGAACAGCTGCCTTGGCTTGATCGAGATCCGGAAGGGTAGGTCTGGTTTTGGTTCATGCAATTTTTCTTGAAATCTTCGTTCGCTTTCTCCTCATAGCCGGCGGCCTCCTGAACGCTGGCTATGAGCATAGCCTTGCTCAGCCTCTCGGGGCGGATAGCCCGTTAACCGTCCAGGTGGCGGGATCTGTCAACCTCCCTGAAGGCAGTATCTGAGCACCTTTGGCCAGAGCCCTGTCATCGACAGCCACAGACTCCTCAACGAGCTCTTGCACAAAGCTCAAGTTTGCTGAACTGCGAACGCTTTCAGGGGTATATTGGCTGCTCCAACCTTTGGCAGCGGATCTGCGACAAGCAGATCTCGGGCAGAGTTCTGCATTAGCCAAGAGAGAGCAAGCCTATTCGGCGGCAGGTTCGCTCATTAGCGGACGCACCAAGTTCCGCCATGCCCATTTAGGAGAGTTTTATGGCTGATTCGCACCGCGAGCCGGAATTGCAGAGGAAGCGTTCTCGTAAGGTGGATGTGCGCTCCAGGCAGCAGTCCTCGCTAGACAAATCGACCGAACTCGGCAGCAGTGCACCGTCTCAGGATTGGCTCATCGGCGGGGGGGAAATGGGCGACTTGGTGCGCTCCATGGACTGGTCTGCCACTCCGTTGGGCCCCCGGCACAGCTGGCCACAAAGCCTGCGTACAACCGCAAATACGGTCCTCGCAACTCCATTTCCCATGTGCCTGCTCTGGGGCGAAGACCTGACCATGATTTACAACGAGGGATATCGAATCATCGCAGCTGATAAACATCCTCGGGCACTGGGCGGATACAGCCGGGACATATGGTCGGAGGTGTGGGAATTCAACAAGCCGATTTTCGAAAAAGTCATGACGCGCGGAGAAAGCGTCAATTTGGAAGATCAGGTCTATCCGATAACGCGCAAAGGATTTCTCGAGCAGGCATCTTTCACAATCTGCTACAGCCCGGTTTACGATGAATCCGGCGCTGTAGGCGGCACTCTGGTTACGCTCATTGAGTCCACGCAGCGAGTCACGGCCCGTAAGGCTGCCGAGGAAACGTTGCGGCAGCGGGCCGAGGAGGTCGAGCGCCTACTAGAGGCGGTGCCGGCGGCCGTCTGGGTCGCCCATGACCCGCAGTGCCTCACCATCACCGGCAACCGGCGCGCCAACGAGTTCTACGAAGCCCAGGCCGGCGAGAATGTCTCAGCCACCACGCTGCCCGAAGTTCGGCGCTTCTTCACACCCGACGGACAAGAACTGCGGGGTGAGGAACTGCCGATGCAGAAGGCCATCGCTACAAACCAGGATGTACGGGATGTCGAGCTGCACGTGCAACTGCCCTCGGGAAAACGGATTGCCATGCTGGGCAGCGCCGTTCCCCTGCGCGACCATGCTGGCAGCGCCCGTGGGTGCATCGGCACATTCCTGGACATCACCGAGCGCAAGCGGACCGAGGAGGCTCTTCGCCAGTCTGAGGCTCGCTATCGCGTGCTCCACGAGTCCATGCGCGACGCTTTCGTCCAGGTCACGATGGAAGGGCAGATCGTCGACTTTAACGACCTCTATTACCAGATGCTCGGCTATACCCCAGACGAGGTCCGGGAGCTCACCTATCATGCGATAACGCCGGAACGGTGGCACGAGTTTGAGGAACGCATTGTCAGGGAACAGATCATCGCGCGCGGTTTCTCCGACGTGTACGAGAAGGAGTATCGTCGAAAGGACGGTACGGTCTTCCCCGTGGAATTGCGGACAATTCTGTTGCGAGATGAAGCTGGCCGACCGGTCGGGATGTGGGGCATCGTCCGCGATATCACCGCCCGCAAGGCGGCCGAGGCGGCGCTGCGCGAGAGCGAGGAGCGGTTCCGCGTCGCGCAGGAACTTTCGCCGGATGGTTTCCTGATTTTCCGCCCCCTGCGCGACAGTACGGGTCTTGTCACCGATTTCCTATGGATGTATGAGAACGATGCTGCCGCTCGAATGAACGATACCAATCCAAAGGAAGTTTGTGGGAAGAGGGTGTCAGAAGTTTTGGCGCATCATGACAAATCGCCTTTCCACAAAGCATACAAAGAAGTGGCCGAAACAGGTGAGGTTCGTGTTGTAGAGGAGGCCTTCTACGATCAGGATACTTTTCAGCAGCGACGGTGGTTCCGGGTCGCGGCCGTTCCTGCCACTGGTGGTGACGTGGCAATCCTCGTGCAGGACGTGACGGAACGCAAATCGACCGCGGAGGCGCGGCGCGAGAGCGAGGAACGGTTCAGATCGGTGGCGGAGAACATGTCGGAAGGCCTGATGCTGTTCGACCCGCGGTCCAATCTGATTTACCAGAACGCCGCGTCCTTGCACATCCACGGCTATGCGCCCCAGGAGGACGGACGGATCAGCCACAAGAACCTGCCGGCGACATGGCAGGCTTGGGACGACCAAGGCCATCCCATCGGCTTCGACCAGTGGCCGGTGTCCCGCGTCTTCCGGGGCGAGCGATTCCAAGACCAAGTGTTGCACGTCCTCCGACCAGAGACAGGACTGGAGTTCGATGCCAGCTATAACGGCAGTCCGATCTACAACGCCGAAGGCAAGCTGGTGTTCGGTTTCATTACCATTCGTGAGATTACTCAGCAGCGCAAAGCCGAGGCGGCGCTGCGCGAGAGTCATGCGCGGCTGAAGAAGGTGCTGGAAGTCGAAGCGGTCGGCGTGATGTTCTGGGATCTGGCGACCGGCTGCATGACGGACGCCAATGACACATTCCTTCAGATGATGGGCTACAGCCGCCGCGAAGTGGAGGCACGCGAACTCACATGGCAAAAGCTCACCCCACCGGAATACCTAGAGGTGAGCCTGGCGGAGATCAGGAAGTTCCAGGTGACCGGACGGGTCGGTCCTTACGAAAAGGAGTATTTCCGCAAGGACGGCACGCGGCAGTGGCTCCTCATCGCCGGCAGCTCGCTCGGCGACAACCAGTGCGTCGAGTTCTGCGTGGACATCACCGAGCGCAAGCGGGCAGAGGAGGCGTTGCGGGAGAGCGAGGAACGGCTGGCCGCGGTGACGGAGAACCTTAGAGAGGGCCTGATTATTGCCGATGGCGAGGGACGCGTCTTTTACTGGAACCCGGCGGCCCTGGGCATGTTCGGCTACGCGAGCATGGAGGAGTGCCGGCGCAAGCTCGCCGAGTTTGCCGACACGTTTGAAGTCCGGCCCCTCGATGACGATCGCCCGCTGCCGGTCGCGGACTGGCCGATGAGCCGCGTGCTGCGCGGCGAAGTGCTGCGCGATTGGGAAATACGGGTACGCCGGTTCGACCAGCGATGGGAGAAGATCCTCGCGTATTCCGGCTGGCTCATCCGCAGCGCCAGCGGCGAGACGCTCGCGTTCGTTTCCGTCATTGACGTCACCGAGCGCAAGCAGGCCGAGGCGAAACTGCAGCGAGACCACCCGGCGCTTTCAAACTATTGTTGACCACGCGCCGGTAGCGATCTATGTCAAGAACCGCGACGGGCGGTTCGTGTTCGGCAATCGCAAGCTGGAGCAATACACAGGTCAACCTCTCGAACGCCTCCTCGGAACGACCGACTACGATTTCGCCTCGAGGGAAGACGCCGATCGCTGGCGCGAGAACGATCGGATGATACTGGAAGGCCAGCGGACGGAGTTCGAAGAAACCGGAACTGATCGCGACGGTCGCCCTTACGTCAACATCTCCGTGAAATTCCCTCTGTCAGACGAGTCGGGAACCCCAGCGGAGATCTGTGGAATCTCCATGGATATTACCGACCGCAAACAGGCCGAGGATTCGCTGCGGAATGCCAACGAACAATTGCGTGAAGCAGATCATCGGAAGGACGAGTTCCTCGCGATGATGGCGCACGAATTGCGCAACCCGCTTGCGGCAATCGCCAGCGCGATCGAGTTGCTCAAGATGCGCGGCTCCCCAGACCCGATGATGCAGCGTGCGCGGGACGCGGCGGTGCGGCAGACCGCTCACATGGCGCGTCTGCTGGACGATCTCCTGGACGTCGCGCGTGTCAGGCAGGGAAAGGTAAAGCTGAACAGAGCAGATGTTTCCCTACTCTCTGTGCTGGAGAGCGCCATCGAGACCAGCAATCCGGCGATGAATGCGCGGAAACACAGGCTATATGTTTCCCACCCCCGCGAACCGATGCGGGTGAACGGCGATCCGGTGCGTCTCTCGCAGGCGATCGGCAATCTGCTGGACAATGCGGCGAAATACACCGCTACCGAAGGTGAAATCTATTTGAGCGCGGACCGTGAAGGCCAGGAGGCTGTCATCCGGGTTCGTGACAACGGCAAGGGAATCGAGCCGGAATTACTTCCGCACATATTTGAGCTGTTCGTGCAGGGGAGCCGCTCTCCCGACCGTGCCGAAGGTGGCCTCGGCATCGGGTTGACCCTGGTGCAGTCCATTGTAGAACTGCACGGCGGCCGGGTCGAAGCGCGTAGCGCTGGTCACGGCCACGGAAGTGAATTTTGTATCCGCCTGCCGCTTCTGAAAGTCGAAGGGAGTGTTCCGGCCAAGGCTGTCGGAGAAGAAAAGGCAAGGCCGCTTCGGATCCTGGTGGTAGACGATAACCATGACTCGGCGGAATTGCTTTCCGTTCTGCTGGAAATCGAGGGCCACAACGTGGTGGTCGCCAACTCCGGTCCGGCAGCGATCGACATTGCCTTGAACCAAGTGCCGGAAGTAGCTCTGATCGATATTGGGATGCCAGGAATGGACGGATACGCAGTAGCGAGACGGCTGCGGCAGTCACCGGAACTGAAGCATCTGGCATTGGTGGCGATCACGGGCTATGGTCAGCAGGAGGACATTGAGAGGTCTCGCGATGCTGGATTCGACGATCACCTGGTGAAGCCGGTCGATATAGAAACACTCAACCGACTACTACTGAAGATCGGCCAAAATATGCGCTGATGCGGCGCCTAGCTCGGGTCATTGATGGACCGTCTCGCCCCCTTAAATCCCATGAGTCGCAAAATGGGAACTTACTCCGCCCGTTCGCGCCAGCTGAGCGACTGTCGGAGTCCCTTCATCTGGACGAATAGTCGAAAATAACCGGCCAATGCTAGGTGGTCTGCAGTGCTTTCGTATGACTTTTCAGATGTAAATCGCTTTTCCCATATTCTTCTCTCTTTTTATTTTTCGATGCGAAGGTTGCGCATGCAAGCGATTCTAGTGATGCCCCTCACTGGCGTCGCTCATGTGCTTTAGGTCGTGATATAGTCACAGAAGCAAGCAACTCCACACACCTGAAAATGGGCAGAGATTGGCCGGTTATGTCGGCTATTCGGAAAAGCACCCCGCGCCGGAGCGGAACGGAGTGCCACGATCCGCCATTGGAGACAGATTGGGAACACACCTCCGTCCCTGTTATGGACCCGGTTTTAGGAGATTTCAGCGCGGAGAACGATAGTTCCAGGGCCAACCGGCAGGCATGTTCCGCGCGGAAGCCAGATAGAGCCAAGTAATGCATCCATAGTAGGTTGCAGCAGGCCGACGATGACTATCAGAGAGTAAATCCCCGGAAACGGCGATATGGGAAAGAACTCAAGACCGGCCGAGTCTGGCGCCGTCAGTCCCGAAGCAGCTCTTCCGAATGCGGCGGCAGATCCGCGACCTCTTCCTCACACACGACGTTTTCCGGGTTCACCATCACGACCTTCTCTCTCCCGGCCAGCCGCTGTCACCGAACACTCAAAAGCGGCCACGAAGGAACACTTGAAAACCGGCCACTCGGATAGCGGGCAGTCAGTATCGAATAGGACTCCTCACCGATTCAAGAAATTCTCTATATATGCCAGCAGGGCCTGTGGGAAATGTGGGAAAGCCGAAGGCTTTTCCAAGTCTCTGTGGTAATCCGCGCTTTCCAGCGGATTTCCATAGAGACGGCATTTTCCATAGGCCAAGCGGAGCTGTTGATTGTTCAAGCGTTCTCCTGTGCAGCGCGCTGGGTGCGCTGGTGAAGGCGGAAGCTCTTACCCTGCATCTGGACGACCTCGGCGTGAGCCAGGAATCGGTCGAGAATGGCTGTTGCTGCCGGGATGTCGCCGAGGAATTGCCCCCAATCCTGAGTCGGTCGGTTGGTCGTGATCAGAGTAGAAGCCGTTTCATGACGGCGCACGAAGATCTCGAGAAGGTCTTCCGCAGCGCTTGGACCGAGCTTCTTCATGCCGAAGTCCTCGAGGACAAGAAGGTCGACATGGGTGAGCTGATCGACGAGGCTTCGCCGTTCGCCGGTGGCTTCAGCTTCAGCAAAGTCCTGAGCCAGGTCGAAGACACTCCGAACGATGACCCGGTATCCGGCCCGGATGGCGCCGACTGCAATGGCGATAGCGGCGTGGGTTTTACCGATGCCGGGTGGCCCGATCAGCAAGACGCCCTCATGCGAGGCCATGAAACGAGCGGTGGCAAGTTCAACGAACTTCGGGCGAGGTATCTTGGGATTGAAAGAAAAATCGAAGTCCGAGAATTCCTTGACCTGGACAATACCCGCCTGTTTGAGGCGGCGTGCGAAGAGTCGGTCGGCACGGCGGGCAAGCTCGTCCGAAACGAGGAGCTCGAGAAACTCGGCAGGATCCAGGGGTGCGCTGCGTGCCTGTTGGAGGCGCCCGGGCAAAGCCTCCGCAATGCCCGAAAGGCGAAGGTGCCGGAGTTGGGACGGCAGTTGAGGGTTCATAGTAGATTCTCCAGACGGTAATCGGTTAAGGGACGGATGCTTGGGTGTTCGGAAATGAGAGGCTGTGCTGTGGATTTTGCGGCATGCTGCTCTGTCAGCCGCTGCAAGTCTTTATAGCGGAACAGTCGGTGAACGGTCGCGGTCCGGACTGCAGCCAGCACACGCTCGCGGGGATGCAGGCGCGTCAAACCGAGAACGCCCTGAATCAGACGCAGAGCCCGCACACCGCGTTCCTCAAGGGCGGCTTCCGCCCATTCACGAAACGATGATCCTACGCGCTCACATCGCGCGAGCAGGTTGGTGGCGAAGATCCTCTGCGAGGATGTCTCCCCTGTAGGTTCACCCGGGCGCGGAGCGAACTGTCCCGGGCGCAGGCGGGTATAGACGGCGACCTGGAGGTCGTTATGGTACAGGCGCACAAGGTTGCGATCCCAGCGCACCCGGATCTTTTGCCCCAGGAGATGCAACGGCGCCGGGTAGAACGCGCCGTCGACCTCGACATGCCCGTCGGGGTGGATGGTACGCTCGCCGGAGCGGAAGAAAGCAAACGGCTCCGAGGCGAGTGGTTGTAGCGCCGGTTTCTCGATCTCGAGGAAGTGAGCGATAACCTGACGGCGGGTAGTGCCGTGAATCCGCAACCGAGCCACGGTTCGGTTCCAACGCCGGAGGTGCTCGTTCTGCTCGGCGAGACTCTCGAAACGGCGACCTTTAAGGGCATTGTCTTTGACATAGCCGCCGCTTCGCTCCTGCTTGCCGTTCTCCTGGGGATTGCGGGGGCGGGTGGGCAAGGGCGTGAAGCCCCAGTGCCGTGCGAAGGCCGCGTAGATCTCATTGACATCGGGATCGTAGAGACATGCCCGCACGACCGCCGCCTTCAGGTTGTCATGCCGAATGATGCGGGGAACTCCGCCCAGATTGGCGAAAGCATTTTCGTGCAGGCGGAGGAAAGTCTCGAGCGCCTGGTCCCAAACGGCTTCCTCATAGCCATGCCGGGAGTGGCTCAGGGTCATGCGGAAAACCCAAGGTCGTTTCCATTGGCCGCTTCCCTCATCCAGCGTGGGGGCTCCCTGGAAGAAATCAACCTGGCCTTCTTCTCCCGGGGCACTGTGGAACACTCCAACAGGACGACGGCCGCGGGGCAGCTTCCGGACGAACCGTTTGACGGCTTCGTAGCTGTATCCGAATCCGTACTCCTCAACCAGATCCTGCCAGATACGCTGAACCGACAGACCGGAGTCCAACTTGGAGACAATCACATCACGGAAGAGAGCCGCTGACGACCGCGGCGGCAGATTGGAGCCGGGGAACGCTTTGGCCGGTTTTGAATCCGAGCCGGCGGTCACTTTGGCCGCTTTTGCCGGGTCGGATCCCTCAAACGCGCCGTTTGGACCATCGATTGGTGCCTCGGAGCCGGGGAACACTTTGGCCGGTTTTGCTTGCCGGATGCGATCGTATCGGGAAATGGTTTCGCGCCGGACTCCGGTTTCAGCTTCTATACGCCGGTAGGTCCAACCGAGTTCAAGAAGAGCAGTAACTTGCTGTAGCTTTGGCGTTTTCAAGTAGTTCGGCACCTGTATCCTCCGTCGCTGAGACGACAGAGGATATCGGAAAGCCGCTACCTGTAGTGGCCGCTTTTCAAACGTTCGGTCGTGGCCGCTTTTGGGTGTTCGCTAACACTCCCGGAAGGCGTTCGGGGAAATCGACGAACACGGCAGGTTTGGCGACTGCCGCATCGTGCAAGTCCGACGATGACGTCCCCAGGGCCCCGATCTCAGTTTCCCCGATCGCCGTTTTGTGGGAGCGTGCCTGTTTTCAGCCAGCGATTCGCTCGGACCCAGACATGCCAGACCGAGTGCTTTCGGCGACGGACCGGCGAGCTAGGAATACGAATAGCTCTCGGTGGGCGCGTAATGTACCAGATCGCCGTTTCGGGCCAACTGACCTGTTTGCGAGCCATGTCCCGATAAGCTGCGGATTCAGTTATCAACGGTGCCAGCCGACTATAATAGCCGCAACTTATGTTCGGCAAGACGCTTGGCCACTATCGGATCCTCGAGAAGATCGGCTCAGCGGATCGACACCGACACTGTACGACAGTCAACCATTCACCGCCGCAGTCTGACGCGGACACGTTGCACCCAGCGGAGAGAGGACGAGAGTTGGGCATTTATTCACATTGTCCAGGAGGCGCGCCCCATGATTCGGATCGAACATAGCACTATCATCCAGGCACCCGTCGAACAAGTGTTCAGCTATGCGGCTGATTACCGGAAATGGCCAGAGTGGTATGAGGGCGTTTCTGACATCACGCCCACAACAGCAGTTACCGAAGGGAACAATGCCCGATACGCTTACAGGGTTTGTGTCATGGCCATTTCTGCGGGTGTCGAGACTGAAATCCATGATTTTGTGCAGAACCGAGGTTGGACCGGGGTTTCCACCAAGGGTATACCCCATAGAACTACGTGGATCTTTGAGCCAATCGGTCCAGCCACGAGATTTACTCATGCTGTCGAAGGTCACGTGCCAGTTCCATTGCTCGGTTCTCTGTGTGACTACATGTTTCTGAGACCGCAGTGGGACAAAATCGTTAAGAACTCACTGAACAACCTAAAGCAGCATTTTCTCACCCAGAACAGTGGTTCTGCTCAACAACGTCCGAGCTCCAACCCAACGAAGAGCACAGTCGCTGCGCATGACACATCGAAGTCCCGGTCGAGGAAGTAATCCCGCACCCGACAGACGATCTCTGACTCGGTGCGGCCATGTCTTCGAAGCGCATATCTTGGGAGCGTGCCAGTTTCCGTTGCCCGACCCACTCGCGCAAGTACTCCCGCCCACGGGGGGCTGGAGTGCGAGGGTTGAGAGGCTGAGCTCAACTGATGCGGCGAGTTGCCAACAACCGACCGCGGCATCCTTCGAAGACGACGAAGTCCTGGATTTGCCGCTGCATTCGGTACGGAGCGGTCGAGGCTGAGAGGGTCGGGCGAAATTGAGGATAGAGCATGGCCCTGCCGCTCTCCCAATCCAGACTGCGGCACTTGGGGGTACCCTTGTCTCACCGGTCACTGAGAAGATGCGGATTCCGGACCGTCGACCCTGCTTTCGGTACCCAGTGCGCCGGATCTCAGACTGCGATCCAGTTCCCGTCCGTGCCGTTCGACGATGTCCGGCAGCGACAGGATGTCTTGGAGTGTGGTTCTGAAGTTAACGATGCACAGGCGCAGCGCGAATTTGCCGTGCACGATTGCGTTCGAGAGAAATGCCTCCCCGCTCTCCTCGACGCGGGTGAGCGTTTGCCGGTTCAAGTCGTCGAGATACTCCCGGACGCGGGGTGAGGCGGCGATCGGCCGCAGATCCCGCGGGATGTAGCGGAACGTGCAGATGCTCAGCCCTTGGGACAGGGGTTCGAGCGTCTCGCGAGCCTGTATTTCCCGATGAAACTCCCGAGCAAGGCGAATGTCCTCCGCTATCATCTGCCGGTATCCTTCGCGCCCGACCTGCCGGATTGCCAGCCAGACCTTCAGGGCGCGGAAGCCGCGCGAATTCTGAATGCCGAGATCGAAGTAGTTCGTTACCTCTTCGTCAAAATGGTAGTAGGGGGGATGATAAGAGAATGCGTCATGCAGAGCTTCGCGCCGTGAAACCAGCGCGCAGCCTGCCTCCAGCGGCAGATACATCCACTTGTGCGGGTCTACCGCAACCGAATCGGCTTCCCGGAGCGCCTCCAGATCCGGGCTGATGCCCGGCACCATTGCGGCGGGAGCGCCGTATGCCCCGTCGACGTGGAACCACAGCCCATATTCGCGGCAGATGGAGGCCATCTCTCGCACGGGATCGACAGCGCCGGTACCGACCGTGCCTGCTGTGCCGACCACAAGAAAAGGACGGTCGCCGCGGTCCAAGTCCTGCCGAATCTGCTCCTTGAGTTCGGACGGTTTCGCCCGGAGTTCCTCGTCCACTGGAATCCAGCGGATGGCGCCCGTTCCCAACCCGGAGATATCGGCCGCTTTCTGGATCCACGTGTGAGTCTCTGCTGAAGCATATACCCGAAGGCGCCCGGAACCATCCCCGGCAATCCCCTGTTCCCGGACCTCGCTGCCTGCCTTGGCCCGTCGTGCCGCCAGGAAGCAGACCAGGTTCGCCACATTCCCGCCGCTTACAAGCAACCCTCCGCAATCGGCCCGGTAGCCGAGAAGATCGGAGATCCAACCGACGGTTTCCCTTTCGATCTCGCTGGCGAGGGGCGATAGCTTCCACGCCCCGACATTCGAGTTGACCGCCGCAGCCAACAAATCTCCGAGAATTCCGATGGGTGCGGCGGAGGCGGTGATGTAACCCCAGAACCGCGGGTGCCCGTTGTGAAGGGAATGTTCAAACAGTCGTTCCGCAACCTCCGGCAACCAGGTGCGCGGATCCATTCCCTTCTGCGGCACCGCTCCCGTCAAGGACAGGAGCGAACGGACCTGCTCCGGCGTCGATGCCCTGGTAACGGGGCGGGCTGCAATCGAACCCAGAAATGCGGCAATCTGCTCCACCAGGGCGTGGCCCAGCGCGCGAAAGTGCGCGGGATCCATGTCCAGCGGCGCGTGCCGGGCGTTCAGCAAAGGGGTTGGATCTGCTTGAGAGGCTCTCTCGCGCAATCCCTCGAACAGATCCGTCTCGCGCTTTCGACCCCCGTTGACCAGGCTGAAAACGCGGTAGAATTCCTGAGTTCCCCACAGCTGCCGGTGATGTTCGGGAGCGAGACGATCGAGGCCTCCATAAAGCGCCAGCTGCGTCTTGTGGCAGCATACGGCCTTCCAGACAACCGGCCAGTACGGTTCCGTGTCGATGACGGTGGTGATGGCCCAATCCGGCCAAGGTGCCGCACGGCGCTCCACGCCGTCGACACTGACCGTCAGTTTGCGGAATGCCGACTGGTAGGCCTCCCATTTACCGTGCGACCACGCCATGTAGTACAGCTTCGACACATGGTGGGGGACCGATGAGCGAGCCAGTGCCAGATCGGGATCCGCAGCTGCCGCCACCGCCGCGGTCGCCAGCTGGCAGATGGCAATATGGTCCGGGTGTCCGTAAGCGCCATCCGGACCGAAGGTCACAACCAGGTGAGGCTTGAAGCACCGAATGTGCTCGACGATGCGCAGAACAGATTCTCCGGGTTCTGCCTGATCCAGGTCTCCGTCGATGTGGTCGAGCAGGTGCAGTTCTCCCACGCCGAGGATTTTTGCGGCTTCCCTGAGCTCGGTTTCGCGGATCTGCCCCACCACCTCCAGACCCGGATTCCGCCCTTCTCCCCAACGGCCCCTCTCTCCGCGAGTCGCCGTCACGACGCACAGTTCGACACCCTCGGCAGCATATTTCGCAAGCGTGCCGCCCATGCCCAGGGATTCGTCATCCGGGTGGGCCAGAACACACATCATTCTCAATCCGTGCATCACCATTCCTCCACGCTGCCGCGACTTCGGTGTGTGCGCCTCGACTGCAGCCGGACTTTATACCTGAGCCGCGTCGTTGGATTCGGCTTTTTGGGCGCACCCCTGCCTTATTGCAGTCTACGGCAGCTTGCCGTCTTTGAAGGTCATGACGGATATGAGCTTCTGAGTCGCCTTCCGAACCTGCCGTTGAGAATCGACGAGGGAGAAGTCGCCCTGAACCAGCTCCAGAACGGAAATATCGGCGCGACGCCCGGGGTTCAGCGAGCCAAGTTCGTCCGCCTTGTTGATCGCGCGCGCGGCAGCAACCGTGGTCAACTCAACGATCTTTTCGACGCTGAGTCCGAGAAGCAGGAACTTGGACATGGTCGTGGTCAGGTCGAAAACAGGGCCGTGAGCGCTGTAGAAATGGAGATCGGTGCTGATGGTGGCAGGTGGCAGGCCTTCCTTCAGCGCAGTTTCCATGGAGGCGAAGCCAAAACCGCCGGTCCCGTGACCGATGTCGAAGAGCACTCCGCGGTTCGCCGCCTTGCGGATGCCGTCGGAAACGTGGCCGTCGGCCGCGATGACCCCTCCCGTGCCAGACGCGCGGAAAGAATGCGTGACGATGTCGCCTGCCCGCAGCTCTTCCACGAGTTTTTCGACCGGAGTATAGGGTCCCCCGACATGCATCATTACTGGCTTGCCGATCTGATCGGCAACGCGGCGGGCCGTCCGCACTGCCTCCACGTCGTTGGGGCCCGTCAGGTCCTTCCCGCAGCGAACCTTGATCCCCACAATCACGTCCGCGTGAGCCTTTGCCACCCGCAGGGCGGAGTCGGCGTCAATCATGCGTGTATCGATAAGTTCTCCTGGTTCCCCGACCAATCCCACGCGAGAGATGTTCAGGAAAGCAAAAAGGCGCGTCCGCGACGACTCGATCACCTGCCGGCGGAAGCCCGCGAAGCTGTCCGAACCTGACGTTCCCGCATCAACGGCCGTTGTAACGCCCCGGGCGATACAGTGCGGATCGAGGTTGAGCCCCCAGTGGGAAATCCCCTCGAAACCGTGCACGTGAATGTCGACCAATCCGGGTGTCACGATCTGCCCGGTCACCCGGACTGTCCGCAGCGCTTCCCTGGGCTCGATCTGTGGCGCGATGGCCGCAATCCGTCCGCCGGCAACAGCAACGTCAGCAAACATATTCATGGATTGAGAAGGGTCGATAACACGACCGCCCTTCAGTAGCAATTCGTACTTGCGCTCCTGTGCTTGAGCCGCCTGAGCAAAGGCCGTGCGTGGGGCATCGGCCAGCAAGGGGAGCGAAGCGAGACCGACCTGCAAGAATTCACGTCGTTTCATTATCACAGCCTCCAGGAAGAGTATAGGCAGACAGCCTCGGCGGCGTCCAACCCGGATTGCACGGGAACAAGCTCACCCGGCGGCAGGCAGACGAACTCCGCGTAGGCGCCGCTGATCGGCATCGCAGCAACTATCTGGCCTGGCTCGATCCCGGAGACACCGGCGCCGATAATATCGACCACGCCGACCAGATCCCAACCCGGCGTGAAGGGCACCCGGGGCTCGGGGCACTCCTCTTCAACCACCCGAAGTGCATCGGGTCCGCCATAGTGAGTGACCATAATGCGCGTGTGTCGCACGGGCCTTTCCTCCCTCGCCGGGCTCGAGCTTGATGGTCTAAAACGCTTTGATAGATTCATTTCAGTATATCTATTGATGCTCGAGTGTCAAAAACTCCGGCCAGAGATACTTTGCCGAGGGTGCTGAATACCGGGAGGCCTCGGAAGCTTTTCTGGGGATTTCAATCGCGGTTTCGCCCGACGGAGGGGCGATTCTCTATTCACAATAAGACGAGGTCGGCAGCGATCTGATGCCGGTGGAGAACTGATGGGTAATCTGCGGCAGCCCCAAGCGCAAAACCGCAGCTTGTTCCGGCTACACTCCACACTCGTCCTGTTTGGCACCATCCCCGACGCGATTTTGAAACGCCTCACCGTCCCCGCCGCAGATTGATCCGCGGATCGTTGCGCCTTCGGGGACGCCATCGCGGACCCCTCGTGGACCCCAATATCATTTATCTTCCAGCTGCTTCAGAGTATTGTTGCACGAGAACCGCGGTCGCACCTTGAAGCGCACCGGGACGACCGCGCGAATGAGACGGCAAGCCAGCCGGATTTATTGCCAACCCTTCTCGTCCCATCTAAGAGGGCGTCACGGGAACGCCCTGTCCCTTTGAGAGGCCGCATGCACGCCGTTGGTTTTGACTTCGGGTCTGTCTACACCAAGGCAGTGCTCCTTGACGCCGGCGGGAACGTCCACCTCACGCGCTATGCCAAAAAGGGGATCGACGACCGGAAGGTCATCAACGAATTCTTTGACGAGGCAGGGCTCCGGATGCCCGGTGTCCGCTTTAAGGCCGGGGCTGCAGGAATCGAGGCCGGCAGGAACGGTGGCCTTCATCCGGTGAACAGCATCGTCGCGATCGCAGAGGGCATCGGACGGCTGCACCCGGGGGCCCGGAGTGTGATTGAGATCGGTGGTCACACCTCAAAGTTCATCGTCTTCGGCGATGACGGTGCCGTGAGCGATTTCTCGACGAACGATGCCTGTGCCGCGGGGACCGGTTCGTTCCTCGAGCAGCAAGCGCGTCGCCTCAATATTGACATCGGCGAACTCTCGCGGTTGTCGACGGTGGCGGCGAGAGAAGCGACCATCGCCGGGCGCTGCTCGGTCTTCGCCAAATCCGACATGATCCACCTCCAGCAACGGGGGGCTTCCACCGAGGAAATCTGTTATGGACTTTGTTTGGCCATAGCCCGCAACGCGCTCGCGACACTTCTGCGCGGACGTGAACCTCTCACTCCAGCAGTGATTGCGGGCGGCTGCGCTCTCAACAAGGGCATCCTGAGAGCATTTTCCGAGATGCTCGCCGGCAGGGGAGGGTGCGAGCTGGTGCGGTCCGTCTACCCAGGGCTCGAGGGAGCGACGGGCGCGGCGTTGGTCGCATCAGCACAAGACGGTGAGGGGCTGGCGCTCGAGGACATACGCCAGTGCGTTTCGGCGGCCGTCGCGTCGACGGGCAGGGGGCACACAACACTCAAGCGGCTTGATACGTGCCGTGAGAGCGGACGCCGAGAGGAACCGGCCGGCGCCTTCAGCGCGCCGCAAGAGGGATGGCTCGGCGTTGACGTCGGGTCGGTGAGCACCAACTTCGTGCTCCTCGGCTGCGACGACGCGGTCGTTTCATCGGTGTACCTCCCTACCCGCGGCCGTCCGGTCGACGTGTTGCGCGAGGGGCTCGATATCTTGCGCGAACGCTTTCGCGGCGGACTCGAGGTCCTCGGTTGCGGTGCAACGGGGAGCGGGCGGTATCTCGCCGCCCGGCTGCTGGGCGCCGACGTGGTGAAAAACGAGATCACCTGCCAGATGCTCGGGGCGCGGCGCTTCATCCCCGGTGTCGAGTCGATCTTCGAGATCGGAGGGCAGGATTCAAAATTCATCGCAGTCCAAGACTCCGGGATCGCCGACTTCGTCATGAACAAGATCTGCGCTGCGGGAACCGGTTCTTTCCTCGAGGAGCAGGCTCGCGAGCTGGGCATCGATATCTACAGCGATTTCGCGCCCCTCGCGTTCGGATCGGAGGCCCCGCTCGACCTCGGATCGAGGTGCACGGTTTTCATGGAAACCGAGGTCATCAACGCCGTCCGCCACGGCGCTCCGGCCGGCGCGATCTGCGCGGGGCTTTCGTATGCGATCGTGAAAAACTATCTCAACAAGGTGGTGGGGAACCGGCCACTCGACAGCACGATCGTCCTGCAGGGCGGCGTTGCCAGCAACGATGCGGTCGTCGCGGCATTCGAGAATATCATCGGCGCACCGGTATGTGTGCACCCCTACAACAGGATCTCCGGCGCGATCGGCGCTGCGATCGCCGCACGCAACGGGGCGACGGAGGGGAGACAATCGCATTTCAAGGGCCTTGATCCGGGACCGCAGCCCCTATTGTGGTCGTTCGAGTGCCGCCATTGCTCGAACAACTGCGAGGTGAACGTCATCGAGACCCCCACGGGGCGCTGTCACTTCGGCGACGTCTGCGAACGCTTCACGTCGCGCGGTTCCGACAACGAGCGCAAACCCTCCTTTCCCAATGTCGCCGACGAATTCCTCACGCGCTGCGAGCGGTACTTCGCGACGCCCGCACAGGGTCGTCCGACAATCGGCATCCCGCGCGCTTCGACGCTCATGGCCCACCTGCCGTTCTGGGCGGTGTTTTTCAGAAAGATCGGTATGCAGCCGGTGCTCTCGGGCAATACCGGCCAGGAGACGCTCGCCCTCGGGCTCAGAAACCTTGCCGTCGGTGTCTGCCTTCCGATCAAGCTCACCGCCGGGCACGTCCACACCCTTCTCGAGAACGGCGTCGACCGGGTCTTTGTCCCGTCGGTGGTCGTGTTTCCCGGCGACGTCCCCTCCCAGTCCTACGCCTGCCCGTACGCGATGGCAGTGCCGTACATGATCGGCGCCAAGAACCACGACAGATTCGTCACCCCGTTCGTGAGTTTCGTGGGCGAGGAGTCGTTCGTCGAGGGATTCGACGCGTGGCGCGGGCGTCTCGGCGCCTCGAAAAACCGGATGCGCGAGGCCTACCAGGCGGCGCGCCTGGCGCAGGACGAGTTCGATCAGTCGCTGAGGATCGGGACCGGCGAGCTTCTGAAGGCCGGCGGCTACCGCCATGTGTTCGCGGTCCTCGGCAAACCGTACAACACCTTCGACACGTTCATGAACCTGAACCTCTTCGAGACGGCTCCGCCGGATGGGCGTGCTTGCGCTCCCGCTTGCGTATCTGCCACTCGACCTGACCGCCGGCGCCTCGGACCTTCCGTGGCGGTTCTCTGCGGACATCCACCGCGCCGCCGTTGCTGTTGCGGAGTGCCCCGGGATCCACCCCGTCATCATCTCGAACTTCGGCTGCGGCCCGGATGCCTTCACCTTCAAACAGGTCGAGGAGGCGCTCCATGGCCGGCCGTACCTCGTCCTCGAATTCGACGAGCACCGCGGCGAGGCGGGGCTGATCACCCGGCTCGAGGCGTTCATCGACCGGCTCGAAGGCGGGAGCGAGGCGCCTGCGCGCGGCCGGGATCCCAGGGTACTCGAACGTCCCAGTCGCGCCACGTCCCCGCGTCCCCGTCCGAGGTCCGTATCCCGTACTTCGCCGACCACGCCTACGCCTTCAGCGGCCTGTGGAAGTTCAAGGGGCACCGCGCCGACGTCCTCCCCCTCCCTGCGACCGGGTCCGCATCCTCGGCGAGAAGCATTCGCTCGGGAAGGAGTGCCACGCCGTACTCGATGCTCGTCGGGCGACCTCGTCGACGCTGCAGCCGCGCGAGCCCGGCAGGGAGATCGTCTTCTTTTTCCCGGGCACCGCGATTCCCTGCCTCCTCCACCAGTACGGGCCGGGATGCAGGTGCTTCTGCGGGAGCTCGGGATCGGGATTCCGCAGGTCAGCTCGCCGCGGGGAGGAGCTGATCGACGCCTTCGGCATCGAGGCGATCGAGCGCTTCTACATGGGCCTGCTGGCCATCGAGCTCCTGCGTGAAGGCTGTCTGCGAGGTGCGGCCGTACGAGAAGGTCCGCGGGACGGCAGACATGGTCCACCGCGGAAACCTGCTCCGCATCGAGGCGGCGATTGCGGCCGGCGACATCGTGCAGGCGCTGGACGAGTCTCTGCACGCGCTTTCGCTCATACCCGCCGAGCGGAATGGTGGCCGGCCGGTGGTCGGGATTGCGGGCGACGCTCTACACCAAGGTGAACCCGGCGGCCAACAACGACCTCTATCGCTGGCTCGAGGACCGGGGATTGGAGGTGTGGCCCTCGCCGTTCCAGATCGACGCTGCTGGACTTCGGCATCTCGCGGCGGCTCTTCGAGAGCGTCTCCAGAGCGCAGAATGCAGGACCTCCTGGTCAGCGGTTCGGTCGCCCTAAAGCGCCTCGTCGACGTCTGGAAGATACACCGCGTCGCCGGCCCCGGGTTTCACGCCTCGAGGAGCCCGGCTATCTCGAGATGAGGAGGCTCGCCGCCCCGTACATGCCTAACGAGGCACACCAGCTCCTGTTTCTGAACACGGTGAAGATCGTTGACTTCGCGCGGCGCGGCGCCGACGGGATCATCAATGCCGTCTGCTTCAACTGCATGGTCGGCAACGCCTCGGCGGCGATCATCGAGAAAATCCGGCGCGACTATCACGACATCCCGATCGTCACCGCGGTCTACTCGGGCGGCGAGGATCCATCGCGCGCGATGGTCCTCGAGGCGTTCGTCAGCCAGGTGAAGAGGCATTACGCCAGGACACAGCTGCCGCAGCAGAGGAGGAGTCCGGCCCTGTGGATTCCCTGAGGCTGGACCGAAACTCACTTAGGTTCGTACGGCGGCCTCTTGCGTTTCTCCTCGTCCCACTCAAGTGGGTCCGGGCTTCAGCCCGGACGCCTTTTGCAGTAGCTGTAAAGTGCATCTGTCCCGATATGCAACGGCTTTAACAGCGTCAGGGCTGAAGCCCGGACCCACTTGGGATCATGTTCCACATCCAAAAAGGAATACCGGAGCAGACGTCGACACAACACGGTGCTGCGTGGCCCGGTCCAGGGCCGGGTCCATGCTTCAAAACGATGCGAGCTACTTCATCAGTCCGTTCGCCACGAGCCATGCCTTGGCATACCGATAGCTTTCGTGCAGTTCCTCGTCCTCGTCCCGGTTATCGGTGTCGAGCTCGACGGTGAAAGCCATCCGTTCTTTGGTGGCGGCCTGTGCGAGGACCGGCAGCAGGGCGGGAAAATCGACGAGGCCCCGCCCCAGCGCCACACCGTTGTAGACCCCCTTCTCGAGCACGTAGTCGCGCACGTGCGCGTGAAACGTCCGCGGCAGGCACTTGCGCGTCGCGAACAACGGGTCCTCGTTCAGGATGAGCCAGTTGCCCGTGTCATTCAGGATACCCACGTTGTCGAGACCGGCCCCTTCCGAAATCCGGAGGAGGTCATCCGAGGAGAAGTAATCGTAATTCTCCTGGCAGATCCGGAGCCCGAGGGCTTTCGCCGACCGGCCGAGCTCTCGAACGGACTCGGTCGCCAGCCGGACGGTGGCCGCCCGCGTCACGCGACCGTTGATACGGGGGGGAGAAGGTGCACGTCCGCACACCCAGACGGGCGGCTAATTCCAGGTCGCGGCGACCCGCCTCGAGCGCCGCGAGACGAACCTCCTCGTCGTAGGTCGCCGCAACGCCGCCCACTTCGACGACCGGCCACAGGTCGCTCTCCTTGAGCCGTGCCTTCAGCTCGTCGATGTAGCTCTTCTCGGTCGAGGGGAAGGCCGCAAAATCGAGATCTATCGCCATCGGGGAAAAACCGAATTCCTTCGCGATCGCGACCGTCTTCCGGATTACGTGGTCGAGCCGCGCCGCGCGATCCAGCCCGAGCCTGCGGATCTGACGGTGCCAGTTCTGGTCCGACAGCGCGCCGACGATGATCTCGACGCGAGACTCGGCCGTGCGCGCCAGGCCGGCGGCGGCCGGCCCGGCGGCCGCCACGCCCGCCATGAATGTCCTGCGGTCCATGTGAACCTCCCGGATGTGATTCGTTGCTGCGCTCGGATGTATGTTTATTCAATCCGGCTGCAAAAGCAACGGCCCGCCTCATCGCAACGTTGCGCGAACCTGAGTTTGGCTGCATCGTACGGCTGACGGAACCCGATCGTGAGTGAGAATCCCGCATGCGGTAAAGGTCGTTTTGGCCTACAATCGCGCCTTGTCAACGACACCGCGCCCCTGGCGACCGATGAGGCCGGGTTGGCCGCTCGGGCGCTCGCGGCAACCGTGGGACCTGCCGAAACCGGCAGGCGGGTCGAGGCGATCCGATCCTTCTCTGTGCCCTCCGCGAATCTGCGAAGGGGTTTCTGTTGTCTTGCGCCACGCGACCCCGTTGACGATGCGGGGGGCGCCGGGATCGTTATGCGGAGCTTCTCTTGAACTCTCATTTCGCGCTGATTGACTGGCTGCTGGTTATCGGGTTCCTGGTGTTCTACGCCTGCCTCGGTGTCCGGGCCAGGATGCACTCGTCCTCGCTGGACGAATTTCTGGTCATGGGGCGCAGGTTGGGTCCGATATGGGGCGTCGCGACGCTGGCGGCCACCGAGACGGGCCTGATCACCCTGATCTATTTTGCGGAGGAAGCCTACCTCAGCGGCTTCGTCGCTTTCAGCATTGCCGCACTGGCGGCACTGACGATGTGGGCCGTCGGCAAGACCGGCTTCGTGATCACACGCCTGCGCAGCCTGGAAGTTCGGACGATGCCGGAATTCATGGAGGGCCGTTTCAACGCCAGGGTGCGATCGATCACGGGGCTCGCGGCATTCGTGGTCGGGGTGCTGAACATGGGGATTTTCCTGCAGGTGGAAAGCTCGTTCATGGCAATCCTCATGGGCATACCGGAATCCCGGATCCTGGTGGTGATGGCCGTGCTGCTGGTGGTCGTCATCGCCTACACCATGCTCGGGGGAATGTATTCCGTGGTGCTCACCGATGTCGTGCAGTTCATCATGATCGTTGTCGGTGTCGCCGTTACCACATACTGCATCGTCGTAAACGCCGGCGGTTGGGGCAAGATGGTGGACGCCGTCTATGCGCATTACGGCAGCGCGGGCTTCAACCTCTGGAGCGCTCGCCGGTATGGCATACTTTTCCTGAGTTTCACGACTCTTTACTATCTCAGCGGCTGGAGTTCTTGGCAACCCGTGGTGGCGCGGGTGCTGAGCATGAAGGACATCCAGATGGCCCTGAAACTCTACCGCATCAGCAGCCTGTTCATGTTCATGCGGGCGGCGTTTCCGATGATCTGGGGAATCGGGGCCCTGGCCATCCTGGGGACCGTCCGCCAATCCAATACGGTCTTGCCCATCACGCTCGCGCGGATCCTGCCCGCGGGCTGGGTGGGGGTAGTTACCGTTGGATTCATCTCCGCGTCGATGTCCACGTACTCGAGTTACCTGCTGGCCTTCAGCTCCATCCTGCTCCAGGACGTCGTGGGACCGAATATGAAGAAGCAGCTCAACGGACGGGAGCGGGTGAGGTTCACGCAGCTGGGCATCCTGCTGATTGGGATATTCGTTTATCTCTGGGGTGCGTTTTATCGTTTGCCCGAGTCCGTCTTCCGCTACATTACTCTCACCGGGGCTCTTTCATTTGCGGCGAGTCTGACGGTGCTCGTCGGCGGGATCTACTGGAAGCGCGCGAACGTCCGGGGCGCCTATTGGGCGTTTCTCGGCAGCGCCGCGCCTCCCATTGCCTGCCTCGCCCTGCCCGCGATCGACCCCACCTATGCCGGGCTGTTGAGTTTTGTGCTGGCTCCGGCCGGCCTGGTGGCGGGGTCGCTGACTTCAACGATCGGGGGCAGAGCGGCTCGGCCTTAGTAACGCGGCGGTGATCCGTGTTCATCTGCGTCTGGACCGGTCAAGGAAGACACGAGCAGAAGCAGAACGCGGATTTCCGCGGATCTGACGGGTTCACGCGGATCGGCCGCGCCCGGAATGCCGGGCGCGGCCTCTCACCCATGCCATTGTCTTTGATCTGCGTTGATCCGCGTCCCAAAATAACACGTCATCATATTTGTGAAACGGACCGCTCATAGAGGGATCTGCCATGCAAAAGATCAGGTTTGGCATCGTCGGCGCGGGTTTGTGGGGGCGGGCCCATGCCGAGGTTTACTCGACGCACCCGATGGCCGCGCTCGCAGCCGTGTGCGACACCGACGAGGAAAAGGCCCGCACGCTGGCCGCGAAATACGGCGCCCGGGCCGTGTATCGCGACTTTGAGGCGCTCATAGAGGATCCCGAGGTGGATGCGGTTGCGGTGGTGACGCCGGATTTTGCGCACTGCGCTCCGATCCTGGCGGCAGCGCGGGCCCGCAAGGACGTGCTGGTCGAAAAGCCGCTCGCCACGACCGCCGAGGAACTCGATGCGATCGCGGACGCCGTCACCCGGTCCGGGATCCGGTGCATGGTCGATTTCCACAATCGCTGGTCGCCCCCGATCGTGGTGGCCCGCCAGAGCATCGCCGCGGATGAACTCGGCAGGCTCGTGTCGGCATACGTGCGCCTGAACGATACGATTTCCGTCCCCACCCGCATGCTCTCGTGGGCAGCCCGCAGCAGCATCCTCTGGTTCCTCGGCAGCCACACCGTCGACACCCTGCGGTTCCTCTCGAGCGACGAGGTGGAGCGCGTCTACGCGGTGGCACGCTCGGGCGTGCTCAACGCCAGGGGAATCGAGGCGCCCGACATCTACCAGGCCATCCTCGAGTTCCGCTCGGGCATGATCGCAACCACCGAGAACAACTGGATCGTACCGGACACAAACCCGTCGGTGAACGATTTCAAAGTCAACCTCCTCGGCAGCAAGGGGATGATCAGCCTGGACCTCACCCACAGCCAGCTGATCGAGAAGTTCCTCGAACAGGGCGCGAACCATCCCGATGTGCTCGTGGCCCCGTGCATTCACGGCAAGCGTCCGGGCTTCGCCTACGAGAGCATCAGGACTTTCGTCGATTGCGTCGCGCAGAACAAT
>CAWJKZ010000017.1:0-324733 GCA_963843575.1 uncultured Acidobacteriota bacterium
TTAGGGATGGTGCGGGGGAGCTGATACGAGTCAGGGTGAAATACCGGGTCCACCACCGGCTCAAGCACCATCTTTGCGACCGTCTGCGCAACTCTGTCGGCCACAGTGGGAATACCAAGTGGGCGGGTGCCGCCGCTTTCCTTCTCGATCTCAACAAGCCGCACGGGCGGCGGGAAATACGAACCCGACGACATCCGATTCCAGATCTTGTACAGGTTGCCCTTCAGATCTTTCTCGAATGCCGCCAGCGACTCGCCATCCACGCCCGCTGCCCCGCGGTTCACCTTCACCCGCTGGTACGCTTCCCAGACGAGTTGCTTCGGAATGGTGTAAGGCTTTGCCTCGGCGCCGGCTCCTCCCATCGCTGGTTGACTTATGCCCTCGGCCGATTCGTTGGGCTACCTCGCTCCACCCGCATTACCAGGCTTCATCGCTACGACGAGCCCATCCGCCCCTTCGCCTCGCATCGGTACTCGGCTCCTCATGGGTCCACCACTTGGAGATCTTCCTTAACGTCGAGGCGATAGGTTCCCGCGTTCCGCACAGAGCCTGTGCTGGGCTCACGCCGCCTTTGTGCCGGTCACCACTCGGGCGGTCGGCGGCTTCTCCCGAGCTTCGTCCCGAGCCAACAACCGGAGCCCGGTTTTGATGACGTCAATACGCTTTCGACACGTTATCAGCGGTTCACTCACGTTCGTCTTCCCAGCCCTCACCTGACGGGTTTGTCCCGCCTTTTTCGAAACGCTCACCACCTCGGCCGTTCGACCAGAGCCACTTCCGGTGGTTTGGACCCTGGCCCTGCAGCCCGAGTCCGAGGGGCCTCCCTCATCTCTTGTGCAGCATGGCTGCTTCAGGTGGCCATTACGGCCTCCTCTCCGCGCCTTCGCGGCGCACTATCATCTGCGAATCTGGCGTACTCGATCACCGCCCTTCCCGCCTGACGTGAGACCTCTTTCGCCCGCTCCAGCATCCTGTCCACTTCATTCAGGTACAAGTTACTGAGCAACGGCGATATCACCCCACCTTGCGGAACACCCTGCTTCCCCGACGCTTTCAGAATCAATCTGAGCAGCCACAGAACATCTTCATCGCTCACTCGACGGGCCACCTTCTCCAGCACGATGTGATGCCGTACCGTGTCGAAGTAGCTCCGCAGATCAAGATCGATGACGTAGCTCTTGCCCTCAATGATCGCTTCCGCAACGCGCCGTAGCGCAGCGTGCGCTGTCTTCTTCGGCCGGTAGCCAAACGACCCCGGTTGGAAGTCTGCTTCGAAGATCGGTTCCAGGATGAGCTTCAGCGCCCCCTGGACCACACGGTCACGAATCGATGGAATCGAAAGCTGGCGAAACTTTCCGCCCTCCTTCGGTATCTCCACCTTCCGCGCCCGTTGGGGCCGGTAGCTCCGCTGCTCCAGCTCCTCTCGAAGCCGGTCGAGAAATCCCTCAGTCCCCTCAGCCTCAATCGCCTCGAATGTCACCCCGTCTATTCCTGGGGCTCCACCGTTGCTCTTCGCCAGCTGATAGGCTTCCCTGAGCGTCTCCCGCTTGCAGACGTGCACATACAAACCCCAAAACCGCCAACTCGGTTCAGCCTTCGCCTTGACGTATAGTCTTCGTCTCAGGTCCTGCAGACTCACGGGTGCCTTTGTCATCTCACCCCTGCCTCCCTTTCTGACTCAGACGCCATGTGCAGCAAGGCCCCTTCGCTCCACGGGTGTTACCCCGCTTCCCCGCTACTACGGACCTGGCCGCCACCGTCTCGCCTTCGGCCGCTTTCCCGGTTTGAGCCGGTTATACGGCCTACCTTGCTCCACCGATTTCTCGATGGGGAGAGGACGGTTTCTCCAGTTGCTCAGCGTGCCCTCGTCACCGTGCTGTCCCTACCACCCCGCCGGAGTGACCTGCCGCATCAGTCAGTTTGCGACATCCCATGCTGCCTTCGCCCTACCTTAGGGGGCTCGGCCTCCGGGGTATATTTTTTGTCGGGGCCACCTGTGGGTTCACTTTCGTTACGGCCCGGCAACTCGCTCACCATCCCAAGGACGGCTTTGTCAGTCGGCTTCATCAGCTTCGTTTCCTCCACTGATGCGACTCAAGCTACAAGACTCTGACTCTTATCTTGGTGGGTCTACCTCCCACTGGAACACGCCAGCCTTCGCTGGACACACTAGGGTGAAAAAACTCGGCCGGTCTGCAAGTGACTGAAGCGGCGGCTCTTGCCGAAGCCGCCGCGAGCCCTGTTTCGGACCGGTTGACAGGAACCCGCCGATCCCGGATGCTGCGTCTTTTCATGCCGCATTCGGAGAGACATGAAGTTCGAAACGGCTATGGGCCATGTAAGGGAGAGAACCTGAGATGTTGTGGTATGTATCTGGATTAATGAGACTTACAGGCTTGGTAGCGACGGGTGGAATCGAACCACCGACCTTGGGGTTATGAATCCCACGCTCTAACCGACTGAGCTACGTCGCCACTCTGGACGCGAACAAGGCAGCGCAGCATTTTGCGGCCTCAAGCCCCCATTTTTCAAGGCCTAATTGAGTCGGCGCACCGAACCGTCCCCCGCGCGCCGCGCATTTTCATGCAACCGGCAGAGACGTCCGGCGTCTAATAGGGAGCACCTCAAACGGCCGAGTCCCCATGTCCGACCGGCGTCCCCACTCGCGGGAGGACACACCATGAAGATCCCCAAGCGCTTCCTGTGCCGCGCAGGCCTCCTTCTGTTCGTCTTTCCACTTCACGCCCAGGACGGCAAGCTCGAGATCGTGAACCCCGGGTCCAGGGAGCTCAAGAGAAGCGCCTTCCGACTGCGCATGCCTGCCGAGCGGCTGAAAAACGCGCGCGCGGCGCTGCAGGAGGCGACCGACATCGCCAGGCTCGCCCGCCCCATCCCCGTGCGGCACTTCTTTCAGCTCGGCGACTTCTGGGTCCAGCTCAACCGCGCCAAGGCCGAGGAAGCCATCAATGGCATGCTTGCGACCCTGCGCACGGCGGCACAGGGGGCCACGGCATCCAGCCAGTACCGCGACGCCACAACCGCCGCCCAGATGCTCATCGGCTCTCTCTCCCAGGTCGACCCCGACCAGTCCATTCAATGGGCACGGGAGTGGCCCAAGCCCTCCCCGTCGCTCGGGCCGGAGTCACTGGCCGGCGACGACGGACTCGAACGGCAACTCCGCCGATCGGCCCTGCAGCGCCTGGCTTACACCGACCCCGAGGCTGCGCTCAGGATATGGTCGGCCGGACCCGATCGCGCCACCGACGACTACGATGTGCGCGGGCCGCTCGCCGCTCAACTGGCGCAGACCGGACGCACCGAAGAGGCCGACAAGATCATCGATCGCACGCTTGCGGAATTCGCCGCCGCCAAGCCCGATCCCTCGGTCTGGAACAGCTATGGCAACTTCCTTTCCTCCCTGTCCCAGGCAGCGCCCGACCGCTTCCTGGAAGCCTTCCGCCTCTGGGCCCGGAACCCGCCTCCCCCAACCCCGGGAACAAGCAGCACCATGCTCCCCGCGGGCGACCAGGCCATACCCCTGGACTCGAGCGAGGCGGCAGCGCTCAACATCCTGAGGAGTATCGGCTCCCGACCCGAGCTGATGATGAAGGCACTCGACAGCGTGCCGACCCTCAAAGCCAAAATCGACCAGGCGGGAGGGATCGATCGGGCACTCAACGGCCAGGGGTTCATGCGGGACCGCATTCTCGTGCAAAATCCCGATGGTTCCCTCCGGACCGCGGCTGCGGATCCCGACAAACCTTCCGCCCCCACACTTTTCAGCGAGCTGCGCGGCAAGTCGGCAAAAAATCCCCAGCTCGTGCGCAACAGACTCGCCTCCGTCGCTAACCCGGAGGCTGTGGGCCAGTTGCTGCAGATCGCCATGATGAGCGTCGGGCAGGATCCGGACCTGACCTGCCTCGCGGTCGAGATGGCGCGCCCCATCGTGCTTCGCATCGACCCACCCGCCCGCCGCCTGTCCTACTTCCAGCAGTTAGTCATGACCACCAGGCAATGCGAGGGCGAGGTCGATTCCAGTCTGATCAAAGAAGGATTTATCCTGGCCGACGAGCTGCGGGAGAGGGACGGATTTCCCCCGGCAAAGCCGGGGTATTCGGCGGCGGACCAGCTCGAAGCGAACCTCCTGTCCGAGCTGGCGCGCGACAACTTCGGCGCCGCGATCCGCTACGTGCGCAGCATGTCCGAAGACCAGCAGAAACTGGGTGCGCTCATGCGCATCCTCCAGGCCTGCAGGCAGTATTAATAACTCCGCCTGACATCAACCGAGTCTTATGGCGAGGGCTTCGAGATCGGCGACGAAAAGCCGTTTCTCGCGCCGCCGCGTTTCGCGTCAGGAGCACGCAAAATCGAAGAAGGGTGGACTGTTGCCACAACCACCGGTGCAACCGGCGACTCCACGAATTCGCCGCGAATGAGCGAGAACCGGGAAGGGGCATGATCCGGACTTCCAAGACTACAGAAGGGCCGCGCCGAGCCGTCGCGCCCAGGCAGACGGCGTGCGGCTTGACCACGGTAAGCTCCGCCTCCAGCCACGGACGGTAGGCCCTGATTTCGGCCCCGTTCGGTTTCGCGTGGATGCGGCTGCCGCGCGATCCCGGCAGCTATCGCCTCGTCCAGGAGGCCAGCCCGCAGGGCTCACGGACGGCTTGCCCGCCAAATCCTCCTCATTCCCCGGCCGCTCGCCGACAAACATGATCGTGGAACTTCGGCGTCCTTCCCCGAATACCGTCTGGGTGCCGCGCTTCCACAACGGGCAGGCACGGCAGACCGCAGCCGCCTTCCTCAGGGCTGGAAGCGTCGGCCGCGCCCTGATCAGTTTCCCACCCGCATCCTTCCCCGAATCACGCCTTGACTAACGAACGGCCGGCAATGCAGAATTAGGTGAATAAAAGGTGAATATGCAATCCGTCTTGCCTGTGAAAATCCAGCCGAACGATCCTCGGGGCGAACCCAAAGGGGCACGCAGTGCCGGGGCAATACAATGTGTGCCGACCGGGATCGAGGCCATCGACCGCATTTGTGCCGGGCTGCGCGGGGGCGCGATGGCCGAGCTCTACGGGCCGCCATCGAGTGGCAAGACGACCGTGCTGCACTCCGCCCTGGCACAGATCACGGCCCGGGGAGAGGTCTGCGCGGTGGTCGATGTCGGGGATGCCCTTGACCCGGATTCCGCTCAATGCTCCGGTGTCGACCTGAACCGACTGCTTTGGGTGCGATGCGGCGGCCAGCTGGATAAAGCATTGAAAATAGCGGATATGCTGCTGCATGGCGGCGGTTTCGGATTGATATCCCTGGATTTGGGTGACCTGGCGGCGACGGCAATCCGCAGGATCCAGATGATGTACTGGTTCCGTTTCCGGCGCGCCGCGGAAGATTCCGGCAGCATTTTTCTCCTCATCTCCCCGCTCCACATAACCGGCTCCTGCGCCGCCCTGACATTGCAGGCGAAAACCGGTACCCCGCGCTGGCGCGGTTCACGGCAGTTTCCATTTCTGGACTCGCTCGAATACCGCATGAGCTTCGGCCGGCTACGGGCCGGCCAGGTGCCATCGAATACAACGGGCGAAATATGTATGCGTGCATTTATGGACCCGCGCTCACGGAAGGTCAGCTAGCGCTTCTGATCCGGTGCGGATATGGTTTCTCCCCGCACGTGGAGAGGACGGGGCCCAACATGGTCGTCCTGGACGCCCGGGGGAGCGGGCAGCTGTTTGGGTCGCCAGAAGCGCTTTGCGCCCGGATAGGCACCGAAGCGCGCCGCGCCGGAATGAAGGTGCGGGTGGCCATCGCCGGGGATCCGGATACGGCGGTGCTGGCCGCGCACGGGTTCGAGACCGACATCGTCGTCCCGCCCGGCCGGGAAGGCGATTCCCTCGCCTCCCTGCCCATTCAGGCCTTGGCGGCGTTTCCGCTCAGCCAACAACCGGGACGTGGAGTGTCCGGCAAAGCGGCCGAGAATCCTTGCGCCGCCCTCGAGCTGTGGGGGGTGAGGACACTCGGGCAGTTGGCGTCGCTGCCGGAGTCGGGCGTCTTCGAGCGGCTCGGGGCCGAGGGTGTGGCGCTGCAACAACTCGCCCGGGGGGTGCGGCGGCGGCCCCTGCTGCCGATCCGGCCCGCCCCCGGACTCTCCCAATCGATCGAACTGGAGCACCCGATCCCCGAGCGGGAGGCGCTCCTTTTCGTGCTCGGCAGCCTGATCAACCAGCTCTGCGCGAAACTCGAGGCGCACGCGTTCGCGGCGCGCGAGCTGCATCTTGGGCTGGTCCTGGAAAAGGGCGTCGACAGGGAGCGTTCCATCCGGCTCGCCTCCGCCACCCGCGACCACCGGCTGCTTCTAAAGCTCGCTGACGTCGAACTCGAGACGCACCCCCCCGAATCGGCGGTCACGGTGGTGACCGTATCCGCCGACCCGGCCAAACCGCGCACGACACAAAAAGGGCTGTTCTCACCCGCGTCCCCTGAGCCGGAAAAACTCGAGCTGCACATGGCCAGGATTGCCAAACTGGTCGGCAGGGAGAATGTCGGATCGCCCGAGTTGCTCGACAGCCATCGGCCGCAGGCATTCCGGATAAAGCACTTCCAACCTTCGAGCACAGGCACGGTGAGGGAGAAGGGAGAAAGGGCCCCGGCGCTCAGGGTCTTCCGTCCTCCTCTGAAGGCTTCCGTCAGCCTGGAGAGCAACCTGCCGGCCCGGTTGACGGCAGCGGGCGGCAAGGCACAGGCGGGTCTGCGCGGGAGGGTGATCCGGGCCGCGGGTCCCTGGCGCACTTCCGGCGACTGGTGGGGTGAAACTCGCTGGGCACGCGACGAGTGGGACGTCCAGCTCGACGGCGGTTCGGTCTGCCGCATTTACCGTGACGCCATCGCCGGAGCCTGGTTTGTGGAAGGGGTATACGACTGATGTACGTCGAGCTGCACGCGCGCTCGGCCTTCAGCTTCCTGGAAGGCGCGTCGCTGCCCGAAGAGCTGGCTGGACGGGCCGCCGCTCTCGACATGCCCGCGCTTGCCCTGCTGGACCGCGACGGCGTGTTCGGTGCGCCGCGCTTCCACCTCGCCGCCAGGAAGGCGGGGGTGCGTGCGCACATAGGATCGGAGATCACGCTCGCCGACGGTTCCAGGCTGCCGCTTCTTGCCCGCAACCGCACCGGGTATCAAAACCTCTGCAGGCTGGTCACACGCATGAAGCTGCGAGCCGCCAAGGGGAACGCCTCCGCCACCCGCGAAGACCTCGCCACGTTCTCCGACGGTTTGATCTGCCTCACCGGGGGCTCCGACGGGCCTCTGGCGCGGTCCTTGGATGAGGGTCCCGAGGCCGCCGCCCGCGAGGCGGAAGATTTGTCGCGCATCTTTGGGCCGGAAAACGTCTACCTGGAAATCCAGCGCCATTTCAGCCGCGAGGAGGAGGCCCGCACCCAGGCCCTCGCCGCAATCTCGGGGAAGACGGGGCTCCCGCTGCTGGCCACAAATGGAGTCAGGCACTGCAGGCCCGAGCAGCGCCGCATACTGGACGTGCTCGCCTGCGTGCGGCACAAAAAGACTCTCGAGACCGCGGGAAGGCTGCTTGCCCAGAACTCGGAACGTCACCTCAAGGATCCACGGGAAATGGCCCGTTTGTTTCCCGACTTCCCGGAAGCCGTGGCCCGCACGGCCGAGGTGTCTGCCAGGCTCGAGTTTACCCTGGCCGACCTTGGGTACGAGTTCCCGCGCTATCCCGTCCCCCCGGGGGAGAGCATGATGTCGTTTCTCCGCAAACGGACGGATGAGGGGGCGCGAAACCGCTACCGTCCGTACCACGCGCGCGCGCGCCGCCAGATCGCGCGTGAACTCGAGCTCATCGAGAAACTCCGGCTCGCGGGATATTTCCTGATCGTCTGGGACATCGTGAACTTCTGCCGCGACCACGGCATTCTCGTCCAGGGCCGGGGATCGGCGGCCAACAGTGCCGTGTGTTATTCGCTCGGGATAACGGCCGTGGATCCGGTGGGGATGGACCTGCTCTTCGAGAGGTTTCTGTCCGAGGAACGCGGCGAGTGGCCGGACATCGACCTCGATCTCCCGAGTGGGGACCAGAGGGAACGGGCCATCCAATACGTCTATCAGCGCTATGGCAAGCTGGGGGCAGCGATGACGGCCAACGTCATCACCTACCGCGGACGTTCCGCGGCGCGGGAGGTCGGCAAAGCCCTCGGATTTGACGGGTCCACGCTGAACAGGCTGTGCAGCCTGGTACGCGCCTGGGAATGGCACGACCCAAAGGATACGGCCGAGCGCCAGTTCCGGGATACCGGGCTGGACCTGCAGGACACCCGCATCCGGACCTTTCTTCGGTTGTACCAATCCGTCATGGAACTGCCGCGGCACCTGGGCCAGCATTCGGGGGGGATGGTCATCTGCCAGGGTCAACTCGACTCGATTGTCCCCGTCGAGCCCGCAACGATGCCGGGGAGGGCCGTGGTTCAGTGGGACAAGGACGACTGCGCCGCCATGGGGATCCTGAAGGTCGACCTGCTGGGATTGGGTATGATGGCGGTCCTCGAAGATACAATCACCCTTATCCGGAATGCCTACGGCGAGGAGGTTGATCTCGCCCACCTTCCGCCGGACGACCCGGATGTTTACGCGAGCCTCCGGGATGCCGACACCATCGGCATGTTCCAGGTCGAGAGTCGCGCGCAGATGGCCTGCCTCCCGCGCCTGCAGCCGCGTGTCTTTTACGACATCGTGGTCCAGGTGGCCATCATCCGGCCGGGCCCGATCGTCGGCAAAATGGTGAACCCTTATCTCCAGCGCCGGCAGGGGCGCGAACCGCCGGATTGCCTGCACCCTTCGCTGGAACCGGTCCTGAGACGCACCCTCGGGGTGCCGCTCTTCCAGGAGCAGCTTCTGAAGATGGCGATGATCTGTGCCGGCTTTACGGGCGGCGAGGCGGAGGAACTGCGCCGCGCATTCGGGTTCAAGCGCCCCGAAGCCCGGATGCAGGACGTCGAGGTCAAGCTGCGCAGCGGTATGCAGAAAAACGGGATCACGGGGGCGCAGCAGGACGCGATCGTCCAATCGATCACCTCCTTCGCCCTCTATGGTTTTCCGGAATCCCACGCGGCGAGCTTCGCGCTCCTGGCTTATGCGAGCGCCTACCTCAAATGTCATTACCCGGCGGCCTTCACCGCCGCGCTTCTGAATAACCAGCCCATGGGGTTCTACCACCCGGCCACCATCGTAAAGGACGCGCAACGCCATGGCCTAAGGGTGAAACCGATCGACATCACCCGTTCGGACTGGGGCTGCACGGTTGAATCGGAGCAGGCTGGGAAAACGCTCAGGCTCGGACTTAAATACGTAAAGGGGCTGCGCGAGTCTGCGGGCAAGGCCATTGCCGCTGAGAGGTGCCGGCTGCGTTTCGCGGGCATCGACGACCTGTGGCGGCGAGTTCCCGGGCTGCAGAAGGGCGAGGTGCGTGCGCTCGCGGCCTCCGGAGCTCTCAACTTCATCCAGGCCGGCCCGGCGACGCCCCACCGCCGGGATGCTCTGTGGCAGGCCGAACGTCTCGGCCGCTCCAAAGGAGCGCTATACGAGCGCCTGGTCGAGTCGGACGCCGGGTCGCCGCTGCAAATCATGACCGAGGAGGAACGGATCTCGGCCGATTTTCGTGTCACAGGTCTGACCACGGGACGCCATCCGATGGCGCTGCGCCGGGCAGAAGTGAGGCGTCTCGGGGCCGTGCGCGCCGCGGACCTGAAGCGGCTGCCCAACGGCGTCCCGGTGCGCGTCGCCGGCTGCGTCATCGTGAGGCAGCGCCCGGGGACTGCCAAGGGATTCGTTTTCCTCAGCATGGAGGACGAAACCGGGATCGCCAATATCATCATCGAGCCGGAGCTTTTCGACCTGCGCCGGGTGGAGTTGGTGCAGCACCCGTTTCTGCTGGTTTCGGGGATCCTGCAGAACGTCGACCGCGTCGTCTCCGTCAAGGCCAGCGCCGTCGAACCGCTTCCCCTGGCGACAGCCGCTGCCGCATCGCACGACTTTCACTGACCGGACTCATCCCGCCCTGCGCTTCCGGGATCGTGCGCCGTGACCTCCCCGGGTCAAATTTACCGGGGCGGAATTCCGGGATCACGGGCGTGCCTTGGCGGCAAATCCCTTCGGATCCTGCACATATAACCAATACAATGAGTGGGTCAGAGATTGCGTGTGCCGCGGTATAGGAAGTAGAGCCTGTGAAAATACTGATAGCCGACGACGACGACGTGTCCCGCCGCGTGTTGCAGGCCATGCTGGTCCAGTGGGGTTATGAGGTCGCCATCGCGTGCAACGGGATCGAAGCCTGGCAGTTGCTCCAGGACAGCAACGCGCCGAAGCTGGCGATTCTGGACTGGATGATGCCGGGAATGGACGGCGTCGACGTCTGCCGCGAGATACGTAAGCGGGAGGACTCGCCCTACATCTACATACTGCTTCTGACCGCCCGGTCGCGCAAGCAGGACATGATCGCCGGCCTGCGCGCCGGAGCCGATGATTACGTGACCAAGCCATTCGACGCCCATGAGTTGAAGGTCAGGCTGCGGGCGGGCAGGCGCGTCCTCGATCTGCAGGCCGAGCTGGTCGCCGCCCGGGAGTCGTTGCGATATCAAGCGACGCACGACAGCCTCACCGGGCTGCTGAACCGCGGCGCCATTCTCGAGGCGCTGCGGAACGAGCTGGACACCGCCAATCGGCGCGGCCTCCCCATCAGCGTCGTGCTGGCCGACCTGGACCACTTCAAGAAAATCAACGACACCTACGGTCACATCATCGGCGACGCCGTGCTGCACGAAGCCGCCCGCCGGATGAAAAACTCGGTGCGCGCCTCCGATTCGGTAGGGAGATACGGGGGCGAGGAGTTCCTCTTCATTCTGCCAGGCTGCAACGGCTCGGAGGCGACCAGCCAGGCGCAGCGCCTGCAGACCTGCATCAACAGCCGCCCCATGGAACTGCCGCGCCTGACGATCTCGGTGGCCATGAGCCTCGGAGTCGTCTTCAAGGACGACCCGAAGGTCGAGGACCTCGACTCGCTGATCCAGGCCGCCGATGAAGGGCTCTATCAGGCCAAGAGTCAGGGCCGGAACCGCCTCGTCCTGAAGACCCCCGACTGGAACGACCCTGCCTACGCCGCCCGTGTCCTCGGCGCCGACGGATCAGAGACGGCTCCTGAGGCGTAGTTTGCAGTTGCGTGGTGCGCCGCCGGGAGGTTAGCATCCTTCCATGAGCGCCAACCCCGTCAACATCACCATCCCGTGCCCCTGCTGCGGTGCCACCCTCACGATCGATGCGCAGCTGCGCAAGGTGGTCGCGCACGAGGCGCCCCCGCAGAAGCGCCACGATGCTCCCGATCTCGAGCACGCCGGCGACCTCCTCCACCAGCAGAAACTGCGCCGCGAAGCGCTTTTCAAACAGAGTACGGAAGACGAAAAGAGCAAGGCGCAACTGCTCGAAAGGAAGTTCGAGGAGGCGCTCAAGAAGAGCAAGGACGAACCTATCACCAAGCCTCAGCGCGACATCGATCTGTAGGAACGGAAGCCGGAAGCCGGGGCTCAGCGGAAATCGGTCGAACCGACCATGGGCTGGTATTCGCGCTCGCGCAGTTCGACGTTGAGGCTGCGGGCCAGCCTCCGGCACGCCTCGACGTCCACGGCGGGAACGCCTACGACCGTCAACGTCACCCGAGGGACTACCCCCACACACGCCCTCGCGAACTCGATCACCGCGCCGAACGCAGCCTCGCCGAAATCGGGCCGCACGAGCTTGCGGTAGCTTTCGGGGTCGGGGGCATCGATGCTGATCGAGACTTCATCCACGCACGGAGCCAGTTCGGGAGCGATGTTTCGCCCATGGATGAGGTTGCCGTGGCCGTTGGTGTTGAGGCGGATCCGGGAGCCCTTACGTTTCAGGGCGCGAGAGATTTCGAGCAGCGCATCGAGGCGCAGCGTGGGCTCGCCGAAGCCGCAAAAGACGATCTCGGCGTATCTGCCGGGGTCGCCGATGACTTCGAGGTATTCCTGGACGTCGTGCTCGCGCTCCAGCCGCAAGTTGTAGCCGCTGGCGATCGGGGACGTTTCGCGGCGGCAGAAGACGCAGTGTGCCGTGCACCGGTTGGTCAGGTTGATGTACAGGCGGTCCCGGATGGGATAGACCAGCACGTCCCCTTCGGCCCACGCCGGTTCCCCCGTGAGCCGCCGGAAGTTGTGGGCGGCGTTGCGCGCGATGTCGTCGAACTCCACCTCCATGGCTGCGGCGAGCGCACGCGCCACCGATGCCGTCGCCGAGGGCTCGACGCCCCCTCCGGATTCTACCAGGACCTCGTCCAGGCGCAGCAGGCGCGCCACCTCGCGCAGCCGGCTCGCCGAATCCGGGCCAGCGAGCCGCGGAGAAAACGACAGCAGGAGCCCGAGGTCCAGGCACGCGCGGGCCTGATCCTCGGTGCCCGTGAAGTCGTGCACAAACCCGCGGGATCCCTGCTCCTCTTCGAGCACGGCAAAAAAATCGCTCCAGGCTTCCCGGCAATGAAGCACTACGGGAATCCCGGCCGCGTGGGCCAGCTGGAGCTGCTGCCGGAAAACGTCCCGCTGGGCCGGACGGGACAGGGTGGGGTCACCATAGTCCAACCCGATCTCGCCCCAGAGCAGCACCCCGGGGTGACCCATCGATTCGCGGACCCGCTTCAGCAAAGGCGCGGTGGCGAGACCTGCGTCGCACGGGTGCACGCCCACGGCCGCGCGCAGTTCCGGGAATTCCGGCAGAAGTTGCAGGGTTTTCGAGATCGAATCGTCCGCCGGCTTGGCTCGCGCCACCGTCACGATGAGGCCCACGCCGGCGTCGCGCGCACGGCCGATGAGCTCCGCCCGGTTGTTGTCGAGCCTGGCCCCGTCCAGATGTGTGTGTGCGTCGATCAGCATCGGTTAATAGTACTATGAACCCCGCGCGGATTGGCCAAAACCGGGCGAATCAACCCGCTTCGCCCCGCAGCCGGGGACGGCATCCATAGTGTACAATTGAGCCATGGCAAAACAGCGCAACCAGGCCAAGGCCGACAGCGGGCTGAATGTGCTTCTTACCGGCGTTGTCTGTCTGGCCGCCGGTCTGGGCATCGGATACTATTTCGGGCGGCAGACGGCCGCGAACTCTCCGGCGGCCCCGGCCGCGGCACCGTTCTCCAACACGGCCCCGGCTACGGTCGCGAACCCGGCGGATTTCCGGGATAACGAGGCGAGCCTGAAGTCTGCCGTCGCACGGAATCCCAAAGACCTCAACTCGCTGGTGCGCCTGGGGAACCTCTACTACGATCACGGCAGCTTCCGCGAGGCCGTGGACTGGTACGGCCGTGCGCTGGAGATCGAACCGAGCGACCCGAACGTCCGTACCGACAGGGGTACCAGCTACTGGAACCTCGGCGACGCCGACGCGGCCATCGCTGAATTCAACCGGTCGCTGCAATCGAGCCCCACCCACGCTCAGACGCTGTACAACCTCGGGGTCGTCTACCTGCACGGCAAGAACGACGCGGCCCGGGCCCGCGAGACTTGGGAAAAACTCCTCGCCACGAACCCAGGGTACCCCGACAGGGCAAAGCTCCAGCAGCAGCTTGCCCAGCTTTCGCCGACGCCTGCGAGCTCGACTCCGGCCCCCTCCCAGGGAGTCCGGAATCTGCTTGAGCAGCTCAAAAAACCCTAGTTTCAGAGCCTTGTGGACCACCTGCGGCAGATCCGGCTGAGGCCAGGTACGATCGCTCCGGGGCACGAGGTCCCGGCGTTAACGTCGCCCCGGCTGGGCAACTCGATTGCATGGATTGGGGCACAAGGAGGTTTCCATGGCAACCAGAAACAAAACCGAAACGACTCACCTGGACCCCGTGTGTGGGATGGAAGTGCAGGAGGGCGAGTCGGCCGGCAAGTCCACCTTCAACGGCGAGACGTACTATTTCTGCTCCGCCGACTGCAAAACCGAATTCGACCAGAGCCCGGAGGAATACATTTGACGGAAAGCGGAGCCGCGGGGTCGCCACTACTGCGGCCCTGCGGCTCCGTCACCTCAACTCGAGTGTGAACGTCGTGCCGTGATGCCCGTCGCTTTCGACGCGCAGGACGGCGCCCATCGCCTCGGCCGCCGTCCTGCAGAAAGCCAGGCCCAGCCCGCTGTCGACACGCAAGCCCGCGTTGCGGAGCGCGGACGCACCAAGGCGGTCGAACAGGAGCGGCTGCAGGGAGAGCGGGACGCCGGGACCGTCGTCGATCACGCTCAGGCGCGTGGTCGCGGCAGGCGTCCGTTCCACCCGCACTAGGACCTGCGTCCCCTTGGGGGTATGCCTGAGGGAGTTGCGGATGAGGTTGTAGAGAATCCTCCTGAGCAGCATCTCGTCCGCGCACGCGGTCACCGAGGTCGGGGCTTGGACCGCGAGTTTGTGTCCGTCGAGCGCTGCGACCAGTTGAAACGCCGCGGCGCCTTCCCGCGCGATTTCCGCGACATTGATCACACTGGCTTCTATGTTCAGCTGTCCGCTCTCGCCCCGGCTGACCTGCAGGACGTTGAGGATCATCTCGACCAGGTCGTGACAGCGCCGCAGCGCCTCCTCGAGCGCTTCGCGCTCCGGATCGTCCAAGCGCTCGGGCTGGGCGCGCAGGAGCTCCAGGAAGGCGATGATGCCGGCGAGCGGATTCTGCAGATCGTGGACGATCATATCGGTCAGCTGCTGTTTGGCCGCCTCCAGCTCGCGCAACTCGCTGTTCTGCCGGTCGAGAGCCTCGTTCTTCTGCTCGAGCCGGTTTTGGGCTTCCAGTATGTACGCGTCCAGGGCCAGACCCATGTCCAGGTAGACGATCTTGGTCAGCGACAGCATCGTCCGGACGTACTGCCCCGGGGCGCCGGCGAAGGCGCGTGAGAGGACATCCGAAATGATCTGCAGGTACTTGTTGTATGCGCCCAGGTACCACTCCGGCGCAACGCCGATGCGTTCGTGTGCCTGGCCCACCCGAAGCCGGTTCTCGAAGTACCTTATGTCGTAGCGTCCAGAGGTCAGCTCGGCGAAGTATTTGGACTGCAATGATTTGAGGTGTTCGATCTGTCCCGGGGCGGAGATCATGCGGCGCGTGTGCTCGTGGGAGAGGAGGTAGTCGTAGAAACGCTCCGAAATCTCGCCTGCGCAGCTGCTGAGGTGAGGGTGCGCCTCGAGCAACCGCTGTTCGTCCAGTGGTGTTATCTCGAGGTAGCGCTTGCGCTTCGAGACTTCCTCTTCCGTCAGGGTAAACGATCCTATGGTGAGCATCTCAACAGCCGGTTGAAGGTTAAGGCACCGTACTCTCGCACCCGATGCACAGGATGGTAGCAGCCGACGGCGGTCGCGGCAACCTGCAAAGCACCGGAAACAGGGGGGCCCCGTTGTGATAGGATTCAGGCCACCTAAGCGAAAGGAGCAACGGCCATGAAGAGTTTTATGCTAGCACTCGCGCTCGTAGCCGCCATCATGCCGGTCCGGGCACAGCAGCCCCCTGCCAACAAGCCCGCCCCCGTGCCCGCCCAGTGGGTATCGCTGTTCAATGGGAAGGACCTGTCCGGCTGGGTTCAGATCGGGAACGAAAAGTGGGTTGTCGAGGACGGGACGATTTACGGCGAAGGGATCACGGAGAAGTACGGGTACCTGTGCACCGACAAGGATTACAGGGATTTCGAATTCAGCATCCGGTTCAAGTGCGAGGCCGACGGCAACAGCGGCGTGTACCTGCGCACACGCTTCAAGCCGAACACCGTCGACGTCTCGGAAGGCTACCAGGTTGAGATCGATAGGGTGCTCAACCACCACACCGGCGGCGTTTATGGCGACAATCGCGGGTGGATGGCGTGGCCCGCATCCGAATTCGAAACGGTGATCAGGCCCTACGACTGGAACGACATGCTGATCCGGGTGGTTGCGAACCGCACGATCGTGTGGCTGAACAGCATACAGGTCCTCGACTTCACCAATCCGGCCCCGAAGTCGACCGAGGGGGTCATTGGCCTTCAATTGCATTCCGGCGGCCAGGGGAAAATGCGGTTCAAGGACATCTTCGTGCGTGACTTGTCCAGGTAGTGCGGGAGCTTCGAGCGTTCACCCGATCAGTTTTTCGAGGTAGGCCTTGGATTGCCTGATGTCCTCGATCTGACGCGGGCCGGAGATTTCGCGCTCTATCGTGATAGCCCCGGTGTAGTTCAGCGCCTTCAGGCGCTGGATCACCTTGGGGAAATCGACCTTTCCTCTGCCGATGGGCACCTCCTCCCCGAGTTTCCTCGGATCGGTGGGGAAGAGGCCGTCCTTGGCGTGCACGCCGCGCACGAGCGTGCCGACCACATCGAGCGCATCCACCGGATTGCCGGTGCCGCGTCAGTACCGGAGCCGCAACAGGGTCGGTTTCTGTCCGTTGCGCGGAACGAGGACCAAAAGGCTGTCGTATTCGTCGTGCTCGATCGTGATGGGTTCGAGATAGCCGAAGGCCTTGATGATGTTCGGGATCGTGTCGGAATGCCCGACGACCAGCACGACCTGGTCGGCGTTGTCGGTCCTGATCTTGAGCGCGAGACCGGCGATGTCCTGGGCCTGGACGACGACGGGTTTCACGTTCAGGTGCTCGGCCAGGGGCTGGGCAGTCTGGGCGGTGCGCTGGAACTGGGTGACGTAGATAGCCGAAACGCCCGCGTCCCCAAGCGTCCGGGCCAGCGTCCTGGCCCGCGCCTCTCCTGTTGCGGAGAGCTTGGTATCCTGCGATTGGTCGGCCCTCTCCGCGTGCCGCACGACGATGAGGGCTGACTGGGCGTATCCAGGCATGGCCGCCGCCGACAAAAGCAGGGCTGCCAAAAGAAAACGGGCCTTCATGAGGAATTCCTCTTTCGCTTCAGTGTCAGGGTTTGGCGCTCTTCCCTTCAGGGGGGTCGGCGGGTGCCGGGCCGACCCGCTCGAACGTGACCTGCTTGATGATCACGGGTTTGACCGGCTTGTCGGCTTCCGCCGGGACGTTCGCGATGGACTTCACGACGTCCAGGTCTTGGCATTGCCCAAAGATCGTGTGCTTGTTGTTCAGGTACGGGGTGGGAACCTCAGTGATGAAGAACTGGCTGCCGTTGGTCGTCGGGCCCGCGTTCGCCATCGCCAGCCTGCCGGGCACATCGAACTTGAGCGACGGCACGAACTCGTCCTTGAAAGGAAACCCCGGCCCTTCGGGGCTCCCTTCGCCGGTGCCGAGCGGGTCCCCCCCCTGGATCATGAACTTCGGAATCACGCGGTGAAAGGTCAGTCCGTCATAAAACCGTTTGCCGGTGACGGTCTTTTTCGTCGCGGGGTCCACATAGGACTTCTTCCCGGTTGCCAGCCCCACGATGGTGCGCACGGTGAGGGGCGCCTCGTTTTCGTACAATCTGCAGTGGATGGTGCCCAGGTTCGTGTACAGGTTCATGTACAGTCCGGGCTCACGGCCGGCGCCGCCCGCAGCCTGGGATTCGGCCGCCTCTTGCGCGCCGGGCAGCAACAGGGTCAGGATGGCCGCGAGATACGCGGACTTGATCGGTGTCTGGCTCACGCTCAGCCTCCGGTTCGATTTTCGGGTTCAGTTGCGGGCATGCAAGCGGCGCCACGTCGCTTCCGCATGTAGATCTCGGTGCCTCCCCGATCGAAATACACCTCGTCCATGAAGCGCGTGATCATGTAGATGCCGCGTCCATGCGACGAATAGAGGTTTTTCCCGATCACGGGATTGGGCAGTGATTCCGGCGAGAAGCCTGGGCCGGGATCCCGGACAACGACGAGGATGCCGCGGTCCGGTTCGCACATGACGCTGACCTGGACGGATTTGTTCGCGTCGTGCCTGCAGCCGTGAACGATCGCGTTGGCGAGCGCCTCACGGAGCGCCGTTTCCACGTTGATCTCGTCTTCCCGGGCGCAGCCCATCTCGCGGACCGACTCGAGGGTGCGGTCGACAACCGGGGTGATGGCCGAATACTGCGCGGGGAGCGTGACGTCCAGCCGCAGCCGCAGCCGGTCGATCTGAAACTCGCATCGTGGAAGCAAGCCGCCAGCCATCAGTACGATTCTAGATTGCCTGCCTGCCAAGATCAATGCATTCGGCAGGCAGGCCCAGTGGGCCGCGGCGGCTCGACGCGGCCCGTGGCTTCTGGCCCATCCCATTGTCCAGCAGCGCCTTGTTCTACGGCGCGGTGCTGGTGCTGCCGCGACTGTCGGTTGCGACGACCCGGCAGCGCGGTCGGAGAGATGCCCAGGACCGGGGCCATTCGACCCGGGCCGTGAACTGCAGCCCGTCGGGCCGCAGCGGCACCGTGACGGGGTTGCCGGTCCCTGCCTCGCAGTGAAGCTCCACCCGGGCGACGCCGTCGGGGGCCGTGACGGTCGGGGCGACATAAAGCGGCGCGGCGGCCGCAGCGACGCGCGGCGGCACCCACCCGATGTGGGGCGCCCGCCGGGTGATGATCAGGCCCGAGACCAGCCAGTCGCCGCCCGATCCCGGGACGAATGCGACCTCCAGGCGATTCCCGGACACCCGGACGTGCATGGACTTCTCGCCGGTTTCGCCGGAGCCGTACCGAATCGACGACGGTCCAGCGCGCAGTTCGAACGATCCTGCGGCCAACTCGGGCTGGTTCGTGACGACGCAGGTCACCCGGTAGTCGCCGTCGGCGAGGTCAGCCACAAGCGTGGCGGTACCGTGGCCGCGCAGCCAGGTCCGGAAGGGCGGCGCATCAGGGGCCGGCTGCGATGCGCGCACCGGGGCCGCTCCGAGCCAGCCGAAGCCGCTGCCAGTGGAGTAGACGGCCGCGGGGTGGAGCCCCCTGAAGCGGCGCCCCGCGCCCGCCCGGCCGGCAGCCCCGAACTCGAGGCCGAGGTCAAACAGGCCGTAGCGTTGGAGCACCCTTTCCGCCGCCGCGAGCCACAGAGAGTCGCGCCGCAGGAATTGCGCCTCGCGCCTGCAGGAGTCCACTTCGGCCGTGCCGAACAGGATGCCGGGAGTGTCGACCGATGTGATTAGACGCTCCCAGACGGACGTGGCGGCGGCGGTTTCCGACATCGCCATCCGCAAGGCCGACAGATCCCCCGTCGCGTCGAAGAGCGCCAGCGCGGCAGCCCCCGCAACCCGGCGCGCGTGGTAGCGGCCCAGCAGCGCCAGCGCGTTCAGATCGGTTCGGCAGCCGGGACATTGCCGGAGCGCCGCCACGGCTCCCGCGGCGGCTTCCGACATCCGCAGCAGGTTGCGGACGACGTCTTCCGGGAGCAGGCCGGCCGCCGGCTTTCCGTCCAGCCGCCAGGAGACATATTCCCCCCACGAGGCGTAGCCGGCGCCGCGCGGGGCGTCGAGATAGGCCTCGAGTGGGCCCCCCGAAATCCGCCCCGGCCAGTCGAATCCTCCGTAACTTTTCAGAAACGGGATAACGCCGCCCGCGGCCCGGGCCGCCTCGAACGATGCCCCCAGCCCCGCCGCAGCCGGGATATCCCCGCGCAGGTAGTCGCGCCAGGCCCGGTCGAACCCCTCCTCCGCCGGTGCACCGGTACCATGGAAACAGCCGCCCAGTAGAATCGCCAGCGCTGCCGTCTTCCAGACACGGTGGTGGTTTCGGTTACTCACAGCCCCGGATTATACCAGTGGGCGGCGGCGGCTCGACGCCGCCTCTCGTCCCCCCAAGGACCAAGTGGTTCGCTGCCAGGGCTCGAATCGTTATATAATGTGGTTGTTAAGCCGTCGGGATGTTGAAAGAGCACTGAGCCCCCGATCCGGGAACCAGTCGCCGTACGTCACTCCAGCATCGCGCCGCGGATCGTCCCGGCGGCTGCCACAACGGGGCTCCACCCTGCCTGTATATCCGCTGGATCTTTGCCACTGCGGAGCCCGTAGCTTAACGGAGACTCGAATGAAGACGGCAACATGCAGAAACTCCTTCCTTTTTGCAGCAGTGGCGACGCTGGTCGGGCTGGGCAGCCCGGTTTTTGGCGCCGTCCGGTTTGACGTGATCGGCTCCCCGACCGAGGTGATCAACACGGGGCGCTCCGAGGTTTTGGGATCCATCAACCTGGTCGTGCGCGGATCCGGCAACGTCACCGGGACCGCCACTGGCGGCGCCTCTCAGATCGGCATTCTCTTCTCGAATCCGGGGCTGCAGATCGACAACACCTCCACTTCCGGGATCAAGCTCGTCGCGAGCCCCGGCTTCATGAGCGCCGGTCCTGTCATCGTCGACATCCGGAACATTGACGTCGGCGGGCACTGTTCGGGGCACCTGACCGTCAACCTGGCGCCCGGAGTCGCGCTGTCTCAGGGGGACTTCCTGCGCATCGAGGGCATTCGCGGCCGCATCGACGCGAGCGACGGGATCACGCCCGGTACCGATCTTTACGCGGACCTGCAGAGCGTGAACGACCCTGCCGCGAACAACTTCAGTCCCGACAGCGTCCGGGTGGCGAAATCGTTGAAGGGCGTCGACGTCGACGTAGTCTCCACGACCACGAGTTACGAGGTGCGCATCAGCGAAGCTTTCGCCCGGGCGTTTGTCGATCGCGACGCGTCCAACGACGGCGTGAACGCCAACGACCGTATCGACAGCAGCGGCGGCGGCCTGGGTGCGCCTTCGAATTCCACCCAGCTGCTGCTCCGGGTGGCGGGGATCCCTGATGGCATATCCGACGTCGTCTGGCCCTCGAGGTCCAGCGATCACGCGACAGGTGCGTCACTCCACCTGATCGGGAGCGATTTCGCCGGAGGAGTCTCGACCGCGACCTACAGTTACGAAACGGTCGACCAGGTCGGCACGAGCGACACCACCGTGGAGTCGTTCTCGTTAAGCCCGGGGTTCGTCTTCGGCGGCGGGAGATGCAGTCTCGAAGGGTTCTCCACCTCCGTCACGCTGGCGCCGGCGGTCGACCCCGCCTCCGGCTGTGCCGAGCCGGCCGACCTCGCGCGGCCGCGATTCCTGCGCCAGTACGAGCTGACGGTCAACCAGCTGGAACCGTCCACGGCCGTGGTCAACGGGCCGGCCTTCACCCTCAAGGTGCACGGCACCGGATTTCTGCCCGGTTCCGTAATCCTGTGGAACGGTGCCGCCCGCCCCACGACACTGGTCAACGACACAACGTTGACGGCGGCCATCCCGGCAACCGATATCACCAGGGTCGGGACCGTGATGGTGACGGTGGCCAATCCCGCAAGTGCAGGGGGGGGATCCAAGGCGCTGGCGTTCTCCGTCGTCCCGCCGGCGTTGAGCCTCTACTTCCCGCGCCTGGTCGCAAGCGACGCGCAGGATGCGGACGCGACGGAGTTCACCGGGATCGCCCTGTCGAACATCAGCGGTAGAATCGCCACGGTGAAACTGACGGCGTTCGACCGGGACGGCGAAACCATTGCGGGCCCCGGGGTTACCAACCCGGCGACGCTCGTTCTCAAGGCCGGCGAGCAGCGTCCCCTCATCGACAACCAGATTTTCGGCGACGGGTTGCGCGGGCCGGACCGTGTCGGCTGGGTGAAGGCGGAAGGCGACGTGTCGCAGGTCGTCGGCTTCTTCCTGGGATTTAACGGCACCCTGACGAGGCTTGACGGAACCGACGTTTCCTCGAAGCTCTCCAGTTCCTTCATCCTCCCCGAGATCGAAAAGGAGGGGTCGAACCAGCTGAGCATCGCCAACCCCGGGAACGTGGCCGTGACGGTCAACTTCGAACTGGTGCAGCCCGACGGCACCGCCAAGGCCGCCGCGACCCGGACCATCAAAGCCAACGGCGTGCTGGCAGAGGGGCTCGGAACACTTTTCGAAGGTGTCCCCGTCAATAACCCGGACTACGTTCTGGCGACGGCTTCAGACGGGGTGGCCGCGCTCGCCTGCCTGGGCAAGACGGCCAGGGACGTGGTGGCGCTCAACGGCCAGGATGTGGCCTCCGGCGCGACCGTTCTCTATTCTCCGCAGTTCGTGACCGGTGGAACGCAATGGCGGGCGACGCTTTCGGTTGTCAACCTCAGCCCCAGGGCAGGGAGCGTCAGCTTCAAGTTCGTCGGTGACGACGGCGAGCAGATCGGCTCGACACGAACGCTGCCCGTTGCGGCGCGGGGCAAGATTTATGTCGACGACCCGGCGTTCTTCATCGATGCCGGCAGCGTGCTCGAGCAGGGGTACGTCGTCGTCACGAGCGACGGCGTGAAACTGGCGGGGGACGTGCTGTTCGGGAATCCCGGCAGCACCCCGTTTGCCGCGGCCCTGCCGCTCGTCTCGACCGCGCATAACGAAATGGTCTTCGGCCAGGTTGCCTCCAACGACACGTTCTATACGGGGATCGCGGTACTCAATCCCAATGGGAAGCCGGCGGCTGGGGCGATCCGGGTCTTCGACAACGAGGGCAAGCTCGTCGCCTCCAAGGGGCTGGTGATCCCGGCGTCGGGCCGCGTCTCGAAGCTCCTGACCGAGTACTTTCCGGAACTGAACGGGAAGAGCATCGGTTCGGGGTACATCACGGTCAGCTCGAGCCTGTCGAACCTGGTGGGCTTTGCGCTGTTCGGGGCCAACAACCTGTCGGTACTGTCTGCCGTCCCGGCCCAGATCGTGCCCTGACGAGGCAGGCCAAGGGATATTGTCCAGGATTGTCGGGTTTGCCGCGGCGCCGGGCGTCGTGCCTGCTCACGCCCCGGCGCCGCGGCTCTTGATCGTCCGGACTATGGTTTCCCCGTGGAAGCGGCCGTTTTCAATGAAGATGAGGTTGGTTTCGCGCCCTGCGACGACGCTCCCGGCCAGGAAAAGCCCGGGCACGTTGGTTTCAAAGGTCGTCGGGTCGTGCTCCGGCGCCAGGGTCTCCGGCCGCACGTCGACCCCCGCGCGCCGCAGCAGGCCCGTGTCGCAATGGTAACCCGTCAGCAGGAAAACGGCGTCGGCTGCGACCTCGGTGGCCACGCCGCCGCACTCCAGGAGCAGGCTGTCGGGGCGTATCTCGACGACGCGCGTCTCGAAGCGCGCCTCGATCGATCCTTCCTTTATGCGGTTCTCGATGTCGGGCCGCACCCAGTACTTGATCGAGTCCGACAGCCGGCTGCCGCGGTGCACGAGCAGCACCTGCACGCCGGACCTGAAAAGGTCCAGCGCAGCTTCGGCCGCCGAATTCCGCCCACCCACCACGGCGACGCACTTTCGAAAAAACGCGTGAGGCTCGGAGTAGTAGTGTGAAACGTGGGGCAGGTCTTCTCCCGGAACGCCGAGCAGGTTCGGGTTGTCGTAATAGCCGGTGGCCAGGACCACGTTCCGTGAAAGATGGGTGCACGTGTCTCCCGGCGCGCGACGAGTCGCGATCCTGAAGGCCTGCCCCGGCACGATGGTCTCGACCTCCTCGTTGAACTCGACATGCAGGCGATAGTGTTCCGCAACCCTCCGGTAGTAGCGCAGGGCTTCGGCCCGGGTCGGTTTCTCGTACGGCGTGGTGAACGGGAGGCCGCCGATCTCGAGGAGATCCGGCGTGGTGAAGAAGACCATGTTACGCGGGTAGTGGTAGATAGAATTGACCAGGGTGCCCTTCTCGAGGACGCGGCAGCTCAATCCGGCCTGTTTTGCGGCGATTGCCGCCGCCAGACCGGCCGGCCCGGCGCCGACCACGATGACGTCGATTATCGACGGTGCCTCCGACATCGATCACCTCCCGAACGAGCATGCCGCAGAACCCGGTGCTTTTTGAAGGGAAAAGTCGCAGCGGAGGATCGGTCAATTCCAGGTATCGCTTGAGCGCGCAAAGAACTCGGAGAATCTCGAAGATTCGGGATAGTATAGGGTTATGGCAGAAAGTTTCGACGTGGCGATTGTAGGGGCGGGCATCGTGGGGCTCGGCACGGCGATGGCCCTCACTGAGGCGTATCCGCAGCGCACCGTGGTTCTCCTCGAGAAGGAAAAGGAACCGGGAACCCACCAGACCGGGCACAACAGCGGCGTGATCCACGCGGGCATCTACTACCGCCCGGGGAGCTACAAGGCGAAGTTGTGCGTCGAAGGCGTGGAGCTCATCACCGCATTCTGCGAATCCCAGGGCGTGCCCTTTGAACGCTGCGGGAAGGTGATCGTGGCGACATCCGAGGCGGAACTGCCGCGGCTGCAGGCCCTGTACGAGCGCGGCACCGCGAACGGCATCGATGGGCTGGAGATGATCGGCGGCGAGCGCGTGCGGGAGATCGAGCCGCACGCCCGGGCGGTGCGCGGCCTCCACTCGCCCAACACGGCGATCGTCGACTTCAAGGCGGTCTGCGACGCGATGGCCCGGGTCCTCGCATCGCGCGGCGCCCGGATCCTCACCGGGGCCGGGGTGCGCGCGATCAGGCGTGACGGCGGCGAGCTCAGGATCGAGACGGCCGGCCCGTCCATCACGGCCCGCAACATGATCAGCTGCGCCGGGCTGCACGCCGACCGGATTGCGCGGCTCATGGGTCTCGAGCCGAACGTCATGATCATTCCGTTCCGCGGGGAATACTACACGCTGCGCCCCGAGCGCCAGCTCGTTCGCGGTTTGATATACCCGGTGCCGGACCCGGAATTCCCGTTCCTCGGGGTCCACTTCACAAAACGGATCCAGGGAGGATACGAGGCGGGACCGAACGCGGTTCTGGCCTTTGCGCGGGAAGGATACCGCAAGAGCGATTTCCGGATGTCCGATGTCGGGCAGATGCTGGGCTACCGCGGGTTCTGGGCCATGGGCTGGCGCTACTGGCGGATGGGGTTCTACGAGTACTACCGGTCGCTCAGCCGCGCCGCATTCCTGCGGGCGCTGCAGAAGCTCGTGCCGGACCTGCAGGATTCGGACCTGGCGCCGGGCGGGTCAGGCGTGCGCGCCCAGGGGGTTACGCCCAAGGGTTCGATGGTGGACGACTTTCTGATCCTGGAAGCGTCCAACGCGATTCACGTCCTGAACGCCCCGTCGCCTGCGGCGACCGCCTCGCTCGCCATCGGCCGGCACATCGCGGGTCTCGCCGCCAAATCTTTCTGGAAGAATTCCTGAGAAAGGCATTTGAGACGCGGGTTTCCGCTGATTTCCAGATACGACAAGATCAGCGGAAACCCGCGTCCTCAAACCTAGCTGGCGCCGCCTTTCTGGGCAGCGGGAGGGGCGGCAGGCTCGGCCGTCGGCGCGGCGGCAGCCGGGTCCGGGCTGACCTTGAGGCTGGCCAGTTGCTGATACAGCGAATAGCGCTGGCGCGCATCCTTCTGTGCGAGCACCATCAGCCGTTTGGCCTCTTCCGGCTGGCTCAGGGTGAGCATCTTGTAGCGTGTCTCGAGGTACGCATAGTCCTTCAGGGGAATGCTGGGCGGCTTGGAATCCAGCACCAGCGGGTTCTTCCCCTGATCCGCGAGGCGTGGATCGTAGCGGTAGAGCGGCCAGTGGCCGCTGTTGACCGCCGCCTTTTGGTTCTGCATACCCGTGGTCATGTTGATCCCGTGGGCGATGCAGTGGCTGTAGGCGATGATGATCGAAGGTCCGTCGTAGGACTCGGCCTCGAGAAACGCCTTGACGGTCTGCACGTCATTTGCGCCGAGCGCCACGGTGGCGACGTAGACGTTTCCGTAGTTGACAGCGTGCATGCCGAGGTCTTTTTTCCCGGCCTGCTTCCCGCCGGCGGCAAACTTGGCGACGGCCGCGCGCGGGGTGCTCTTGGACGCCTGGCCTCCGGTGTTTGAATACACTTCGGTGTCCAGGACCAGGACGTTGACGTTGCGGCCCGACGCCAGGACGTGGTCGAGGCCCCCGTAGCCGATGTCATACGCCCAGCCGTCGCCGCCCACGATCCAGACGCTCTTCTTGACGAGGTAGTCGGCGATGCTGTCCAGGTTGAGGGCGTCGGCCGAGTTGATCGACGCAAGCTTCTTCCTCAGCTGTACGACGCGCTCTCTCTGGTCGTAGATCCCCGTCTCGTCGGACTGGTCGGCGTTGAGCAAACCCGAGCTCAACTCCTCGCCGATCTCCGCGGACATTTTCGCCACCAGCTCGCGGGCCATTTCGGTGTGCTTGTCGATGGTCAGCCGGTAGCCCATGCCGAACTCGGCGTTGTCCTCGAACAGGGAGTTGTTCCAGGCCGGGCCTCTCCCTTCCTTGTTTTGGGCCCACGGCGTGGTCGGGAGGTTGGCTCCGTAAATCGACGAGCACCCCGTCGCGTTAGCCACGATGGCGCGGTCGCCGAAGAGCTGCGTCATCAGCTTCAGGTAGGGCGTCTCGCCGCAACCCGAGCAGGCGCCCGAATACTCGAACAAGGGCTGCAGGAGTTGGTTTGCCTTGATGCTGGCGAGCCGCACCTTGCGGCGGTCGTACTCCGGCAGGTCAAGGAAGAACTTGTAGTTCTCGCGTTCCGTTTGCCGGATCGGCAGCTGCGGGATCATGTTGATCGCCTTGAGCCGTGTCTCCCTCTTGTTCTTGACCGGGCAGACGTCGACGCAAACGCCGCATCCGGTGCAATCCTCCGGGGCCACCTGGACCGTGTAGGCCATGCCGGGCTCGAACTCGCTCCCCTTGGCCTTCATCCACTTGAAGGTGGCGGGGATCGAAGCCGTCAGCTTCTCGTCATAGGCCTTGATCCGGATGGCCGCGTGCGGGCAGACGATCGCGCACTTGCCGCACTGGATACAGATTTCCTGGTCCCAGGCGGGGATTTCGAGCGCGATATTGCGTTTCTCCCACTGCGCCGTCCCTGTCGGGAAGGTACCGTCGACGGGGAAGGCGCTGACGGGCAGGGTGTCGCCGAGGTTGGCGATAATGGTCGCGAGCGTACCCTGCACGAAGGCGGGGGCCTCGGACGAAACCACCGGCGGCCGCTGCAGCGTGCTGGTGGCCGTCTCGGGCACTTTCACCTCGTGAAGGTTCTCCAGCGTCTTCTCTACCGCGTTGAAGTTCTTTTTAACGACCTCCTCACCCTTGGAGCTGTAAGTCTTCTTGATCGACTGCTTGATCGAGTCGATTGCCTCGTCCCGCGGGAGGACACCGGAGATGGCGAAGAAGCAGGTCTGCATGATCGTGTTGACGCGGGCGCCCATCCCGGTCTCTTTGGCCACCTTGTAGCCGTCGATGACGTAAAAACGGATTTTCTTGTCGATGATCTGCTGCTGCACGCTGCGGGGCAGCTTGTCCCAGACGTCGTCCGCCCCGAAGGGGCTGTTGAGCAGGAACGTGGCGCCCGGGACCGCGTCCCTGAGCATGTCGTAGCGTTCCAGGAAGACGAACTGGTGGCACGCGATGAAGTTCGCCTTGTTGATCAGGTAGGTCGAGTGGATCGGATTGGGGCCGAAGCGCAGGTGCGACACCGTGACGGCGCCGGCCTTGCGCGAGTCGTAGACGAAGTACCCCTGGGCAAAGTTCGGTGTGTCCTCGCCGATGATCTTGATCGAGTTCTTGTTGGCGCCGACGGTGCCGTCCGCGCCGAGCCCGTAGAACAGCCCCCGGAAGACTTCGTCCCCTTCGGTGGAAAACGCCGGATCATAGGCGATGGAGGTGTGGGTGACGTCGTCGACAATACCGACCGTGAAGTGATTCTTGGAGTGTTCTTGTCTTCAGCTCGTCGAACACGCCCTTGACCATCGCGGGGGTGAATTCCTTGGAGGAGAGGCCGTAGCGGCCGCCCACGATCTTCGGGAAGGCCGCGAGGGTGGACTTGCCCGAGAAGAAGGCCTCGGAGAGCGCGGTGACGACGTCCTGATAGAGAGGCTCGCCCGCGGCGCCCGGTTCCTTGGTGCGGTCCAGCACGGCGATGCTGCGCGTCGAAGCGGGCAGCGCCCGCGCGAACGTTTCGACCGCAAACGGCCGGAACAGCCGGACCTTCAGGAGCCCGACCTTCTCGCCGCGCCCGGTGAGGTACTCGACGGTTTCCTGCGCCGCCTCGGCTCCCGAACCCATCATGATGACGACGCGCTCCGCGTCCGGCGCGCCGAGATAGTCGAACAGGTGGTACTGCCGCCCGGTGAGGGCCGCAAAATGGTCCATGGTCTTCTGAACGATCGCGGGGGCGGCAGAGGTAGTACGGGTTGCAGGTTTCGCGGGCCTGGAAAAAGACGTCCGGATTCTGCGCCGTGCCGCGCAGGACGGGCTTGTCGGGGGACATGCGGCGCATCCGGTGCGCCCGCACCAGCTCGTCGCTGATCATGGCGCGCATGTCGTCGTCGGTCAGCTGTTCGATCTTCATGACTTCGTGCGAACTGCGGAAACCGTCGAAGAAGTGGATGAACGGGACCCGCGCTTCCAGGGTCGCCGCCTGGGCGATCAGGGCGAAGTCCATGATCTCCTGGACGGAGTTGGACGAGAGTAGGCCGAAGCCTGTGGAGCGCGTCGCCATCACGTCGCTGTGGTCGCCGAAAATCGAGAGCGCGTGCGTCGCCACCGTGCGGGCGGAAACGTGAAAGACGGTCGAGGTCAGCTCGCCGGCGATCTTGAACATGTTCGGGATCATCAGGAGCAGGCCCTGCGCGGCCGTGAAAGTCGTCGTCAGTGCGCCGGTCTGCAGCGCGCCGTGCACCGCGCCCGCGGCGCCGCCTTCGCTCTGCATCTCGGTGACGGAGGGGACGGTGCCCCAGATGTTCTTCTTCCCTTCGGCCGACCACGCGTCGGACCATTCACCCATGTTCGATGAGGGCGTAATCGGATAGATAGCAATGATCTCGTTGGTTCTGAAGGCAACGTATGCGGCCGCCTCGTTACCATCGATCGTGACCTTGTTCCTGTTCATTTTCACCTCTGATTAGGAGTCGAAACCACGCGGTCGCGGGCGTCCCCCGCTGCTGCCGCCTGCCTTCGCACGAGCTCCGGATCGTGATTCCAACCCTTGCGTTTATACTCCCGTTTGCTGCTTCACCGCCCGCTGTTGCAGGTATCGATGTATGGCCCGGGCCGCGGCGCGTCCGTCGCCCATGGCCGAAATGACGGTTGCCCCGCCGATGATATCGCCCCCGGCGAACACGCCCGGGATACTGGTCTGCCGTGTTTGCGGATCCACGCTGATGCGGCCCCACTTGTCCGTCGTGAGGTCCGGCGTCGTCTGCGCCAGCACCGGGTTTGGGCTCTGCCCGATCGCGATGACAAAGATGTCGGCCTCGATGAGGAACTCCGAACCCGGTTTCGGCACCGGCCGAGGCCGTCCGGAGGCGTCGGGTTCGCCGAGCGTCATCTCGAGGCACTCGACCCCCGCGACGTTGTTGTCGCCGTCCCCGAGAAGCCTGACGGGGGTGGCGAGGAAGTGGAACTTGATCCCTTCCTGCTCGGCGTGCTCGATCTCCTCGTGCCGCGCGGGAAGCTCCTGCCGCGAGCGGCGGTAGACGATGGTGACCGTGGCGGCCCCCATGCGCAGCGCCGTGCGTGCGCAGTCCATGGCGACGTTTCCGCCGCCGGTCACCACGACGCGGCGTGCCGGCAGCAGCGGGGTCGGAGCCTCCGGGAAGAGGTAAGCCTTCATCAGGTTAACGCGGGTCAGGAACTCGTTTGCGCTGTAGACGCCCCGGAGGTTCTTGCCCGGGATGTCCATCATCAGCGGCAGCCCGGCCCCGGTTCCGATGAAGACCGCCTGGAAGCCGCGTTGCTCCATCAGGTTCCTGATCGTGAAAAGCCGTCCGACGACCGCGTTGTAATAGAACTTCACGCCGAGGCGGCCGATGTTTTCCACCTCCTGCTTGATGATCCGCTTGGGCAGCCGGAATTCCGGGATGCCGTAGATCAGAACCCCTCCCGGCTCGTGCAGCGCCTCGAACACCGTGACGTCGTACTTGAGGCGGGCGAGGTCGGCGGCGCAGGTCAGCCCGGCGGGACCGCTGCCGATCACCGCCACCTTGGGGGTGTCGTCCGGGATGGGCTCGCTGTCGGGGGGTTCGCTCTGCGCGCTGTGCCAGTCGCCGATAAACCGCTCCAGGCGCCCGACGGAGACCGGATCCCCCTTGACGGCAGCAATGCACTGGATCTGGCACTGCGTTTCCTGGGGGCAGACGCGGCCGCAGATGCTGGGCAGCAGGTTGTCGCGGCTGATCGTTTCGTAGGCGCCGCGGAAGTTCCCCGTCGCCATCTGCGAGATGAACTTCGGGATATCGATGCCGACGGGGCAGTTGGGAATGCACTTGGCCTTTTCCGCCTTGCACTCGTAGCAGCGCAATGCCTCCGCGATGGCATCCTCCGCGCTGTAGCCGAGCGGGACCTCGGCGAAGTTTCGGATCCTTTCGCCGGCGGGCTGCTCGGACATCGGGACGGCCTTTTTTTCGCGCACCCGCTTCGGGGCGCGCAGGACCGTGCGGTCTGTCTCAGTCATCAGTTCATCTCCCGAGGCCGATGTTGCAGGTGTGGTCCTGGGCGATTTTTTCCTGGGGCCGGTAGGTGTTCAGCCGCGACATCAATTCGTCCCAGTTGACGCGGCTTCCATCGAAGTCCGGACCATCGACACAGGCGAAGTAGGTCTTGTCGCCGATCGTCACCCGGCACCCGCCGCACATCCCCGTGCCGTCGACCATCACCGGGTTCAGGCTGGCCATGACCGGGAATCCGCGCCGGACGGCCAGTTCGCAGGTCGCCTTCATCATGATGGGCGGGCCGATCGCGACGATCAGCGCCGGCTTGACGCCCTGGTCGAGCAGGTCGAGGAGAACATCCGTGACCAGCCCTTTGCGTGCGCAGCTCCCGTCGTCGGTCGCGAGGTGCAGGGCGTGGGCTGTCCTCTGGAATTCGTCGATCAACATCATCTGGTCGCGCGAGCGCGCGCCCACGATGGCGATGACCTCGTTCCCCGCCTCGCGGTAGGCCGCGAGCTGCGGCAGGAGCGGCGCGGCCCCCAGGCCGCCGCCGACGCCCAACACTGGACCGGGATAGCGGCGAATTTCGATCGGGCGCCCGAGCGGCCCGGCGACGTCCAGCAGGTTGTCGCCGGCGTTCAGCCGGCTCATGCGGCGCGTCGTGTGCCCCACGACCTGCACCACCAGCCGGATCCGGGTGCGTCCCGCGTCCACCTCCGCGATCGTCAGGGGAATCCGTTCGCCCAGCTCCTCCGCGCGCACGATCACGAACTGGCCGGGGCGGAACGCGGCCGCGATGTCCGCGGCTTCAACCCACATCGAAAAGACGCGGTCGCTGAGCCAGCGTTTGTCGGCTATGCGAAAATTCTTTCCTAGTTCAAAAGCCTGGTGCACGAAACGGTCCTCAATGTTGAACTGGATTCCTCAAATGCTTCCGGCGACGGTCCCGAATAACGAGCCGCCCCTCCAGAAGAAACGAGGGGCGGAGACGACACTCATCGCGTGGCCTGCGCGCGCCGAAACGGTACGCTCTCACGATGCAAGCGCGAACTCACCTTCTGACCCGCCGCTACCTCTGCGAGCCCTGGATAACATACCGGCCTAAGTGCATCGTGAACTGCTCCCCCTTGAGCGTCAGCGCCACGGTGGATGCGGGTGCGGCAGCATCGAACTGCAAAGTGAGGCGATCGATGATCGACCCGTTGAAGTCCCGCGCGGTCAGGATCGCGGTCGGCGTTTCCTTGCCGCCGCCGAGCGAAAGCCCCACCATACCGGCCGGCAGGATCCACCGGCCGAATCTCAATTTCGTTTCGGAGACGAGCACATACTCGTACTTCTGCTTCATCTCGGCTGTCAGACCGGCGGTGACCAGCCCGGCCACGCCCGCCCGCGTCTTGTCCGCAAACTGGACGACCGAGTAGTTTTTCATATCCACCGGGATCATCTCGGCCTCCATCGGTACCCGGTCCGGGAGAAATCTCCGGCCGGCTTCCGCGTCGAGCACGCGGAACGCCTCCTCCTGCCCCGGCAGGATACCTGGGGTGCACGCCGCGAGCAGCAAACCGGGCGCTGCGATGCCTCTCACCATGGCGGATAGCCTCCTGGCCCGGGTTGTGCCCAAGCGGAGCCCAAGGCTGCGGCGCAGCGTACGATATGTGGCGAACATTGAACCGCTGATCATACCACAAATCCGGCCCGAACGGTTGCACTCGGATGTCCGGTCTCACGACGCGACGATCAGCCCCCGGCCCACCTGCAGGGCCTGACGGTTCACCTTCAACAGCTCGGGGCGCATCCCATGTTCGACCAGGGCCGAGAGGATGGATTCCGGGTCCAGCGTCCGGGTTTCCTGCAGAAAGGCCCCCAGCATGACCATGTTGGCGACCTTGGGATTGCCGATGTCGTTTGCGGCCTCGGTCGCCGGCACCCAGACAACCTTGATGTCGCTCCGCCGCGGGCCATTTCGGACCATCGACGAGTTGAGCATCATGAGGCCGCCGGGGAGGATCTCAGGCTCGAAACGTTCCACCGACGGCTCGTTGAACGCCATCACCATGGCCGGGCGGTTGATCAGGGGCGAGGCGATAGTTTCGGGCGACAGCCGGACGTGGCAGTGGGCGGTGCCGCCGCGCATCTCGGGGCCATAGGACGGGATCCACGATACCTGCAGCCCCTCGCGCATGCCCGCCTCCGCCAGGGCAATGCCGGCGAAGAGGACGCCCTGCCCGCCAAATCCGCTGATCTTCAGGGCCATGGGTTTCATCCCGGCGTGCCCCGGGGCCACAGCCGGTGCCGCCGTTTCCTCGGGCGGAGGCTGCACCCTGGGGCTGCGGTCCACGGCCGCTGGAACACCATTCCCTGCGCGCTCACGGTACAAACCGGGCGGAAACACCGGGAACATCGTCTTTTCCAGCCACTTGACGGCATCCGGCGGGGACAGCTTCCAGCCCGTCGGGCAGGCGCTGAGCACCTCGACGAACGAGAACCCTTTTCCCTGAGCCTGCGTCTGCAGCGCGCGGCGCACGGCTTTGCGCGCCCGCATGTGCTGCTTGGCGTCGGTGAGCGCCACCCGCTCGATGTAGGCGGGGGCTTCCAGGGTCGCCAGCAACTCGCACATGCGCAGCGGATATCCGTCGGCGGCGCCGGAGCGTCCATAGGGAGAGGTGACGGTGCGGAGCCCGAGGGGGGTGGTGGGGGCCATCTGGCCGCCGGTCATGCCGTAGATGCCGTTGTTGACGAAAAACACCGTGATGTTCTCGCCGCGGTTCGCGGCGTGCAGGATCTCGTTGCCGCCGATCGCCGCCAGATCGCCGTCCCCCTGGTAGCACAGGACCAGGCTGTCGGGCCGGAGGCGCTTGATCCCGGTCGCCACCGCGGGGGCGCGCCCGTGCGACGCCTGGACGTGGCCGACATCCATATAGTAGTAGGCGAACACCGAGCAGCCGACCGGATCCACCCAGATGGCCCGGTCCTGAAGACCTAAGTCGGTCAAGGCCTCCGCGACCAGCTTGTGCAGCACGCCGTGTCCGCAACCTGGGCAGTAGTGCGTCGTCTCCAGGTCCCCGCCCTTGCGCTCGAACAGCGGGTAGAAAGCCTCCGGCCTGCTATGCGTAGTTTCCCACACACTCGCTCTCCATCTCTTTCAGAACCGCATGGACATCCTCGGCGGTGGGCACCATGCCGCCCATCCTGCTCGACAGCCGAACGGGGGCGATCCCGTTTACCGAAAGCCGCACATCCTCGAGGAGCTGGCCGAAGCTGAGTTCCACGACCAGCACCGCGGAGGCATTCCCCGCGAGTTCGTGCAGACGCTTCATGGGAAACGGGTAAAGCGTGGTCGGGCGCATGAGACCGACGCGGATCCCCTCGGCGCGCGCCATTTCAACGGCGGAGCGGGCTACCCGGCTCGTGATGCCGTAACTCACGACTACGATGGCGGCGTCCGCCGTCGCGTATTCCTCCCAGGAGCACTCCTTGGCTTCGACTTCCCTGTATTTCTTCTCGAGCTTCAGGATGTGCTGCTCCATCGCCTCGTGTTGCAGGTAGATCGAGCTGATCAGGTTCTGCCGGCTCGCGGCCTCGCCGGTCACGGCCCACGGCTTTGCGGGAGCCTGGGCCGTCGTTTTCGGGAACACCACCGGCTCCATCATCTGGCCGAGGGCCCCATCGGCCAGCACGACGGCCGGATTGCGGTAGCGATCGGCGAGCTCGAAGGCCCGGATGGTGAAGTCGCACATCTCCTGGACGCTGTTGGGTGCCAGCACAATGGTGCGGTAGTTGCCGTGGCCTCCGCCCTTGACGATCTGGAAGTAGTCCCCCTGCTCCGGTCCGATGTTTCCGAGGCCCGGCCCGGCCCTCATGATGTCGACGATTACGCAGGGCAACTCGGCCCCCGCGATGTAGGACATGCCTTCCTGCATTAGGCTGATGCCCGGTCCCGAGGAAGCGGTCATCACCCGGAAACCGGCCGCGGAAGCCCCGTACACCATCTGGATGGCGCCGATCTCACTCTCGGCCTGCAGGAATACCCCGCCGGCCCTCGGGAACAGCAGCGCGGCACTTTCGGCGATTTCGCTCGCGGGCGTGATCGGGTACCCGAAATAAGCCCGGCATCCTGCCGCGATGGCAGCCTCGACGACGGCCTCGTTGCCTTTCAGCAAGCGGCGCATTGAAACGCCTCCCTCCTCGACAGACGGCAAACGCGGATTACGCGGACGCCGCCTTCTCTTCCCTGAAAACCCGAACCGTCACCGCGCCCGGTTCGGGACACACGTAAAAGCAGATACCGCAACCGGTGCATCCCGAACCCGTGTATGAAATTGCATAGTAACCCTGCCGGTTCAGGAAATTGCTCTGGACCAGCACCCCGGGCGGACAGGCCACCGTGCAGAGGCAGCACCCTTTGCACAGGTGAGCCGCGATCTGTACGTCGCCTCGTCCAGCGTTGCCCATAACTCCTCCAGCGAAACCGGCTATTTACACCGGTTAAATAGAGGCAATCCCCGTTCCCGCGCAGGCGACGCAGCCGGGATCTGGACGGCACCTCGTTATCCTTGTGTTTCAATATATTACCTCATCGCCCCTGCCGCATTCCAGACTTGGCGGCCGTACGGCTGAGTCAAATGACCCAGCGGTGCGCCGGGTAGCGTAAACCGGGAGGGCCGGGCCGACGTTCTCCGCCGCTGCGCCCATGGCTTCAGTTCCTTCCGTCCTATGGTTTTGCTGCCCTGTGCCGCTGGCGGCGGGTCGCGGGATGGCTTGGCAAGCGAGTTGCATCCGTGATCGGACAGGGTTTGCGGCAATCTTATGATTAAGACAAGCGTGCTCGTCGTCGAAGACGAGAAACTCCTCAGTTGGTCTCTGGCCAAGTCGCTTGCGAAGTGGGGCTTCGAGGTGATGCCGGTTTTCAGCGGCAGCGACGCGGTCGCACAGCTCGAGAAGTGCGGCTACGACGTCGTACTGCTGGACTACCAGCTTCCCGACCTGGACGGCCTGGCGATCGCTCGAAAAGTGCGCGGAGTCCAGCCGAAGGCCTCGATCTTCCTGGTCACCGCCTTCCAGCTGAGCGAGCTGCCGGTCGAGGCGGGATTGATAGACGCCTACTTCAACAAACCCGTCGATCTGCAGCAACTGCGCCAAGCCCTGAGCAAAATCCCGGGCCGACCCGGGGGCGATACCCCGGTTGAAACGCAGGCCCGCCCGAATTGAAGCGGCGCCCGCGCTCCTCTGCAGCAGCCTACCACCTGGAATCTGCTACAATAGCGCTCTTTCGTGCAGCGACTCCCTTATCGACAGGCTCCTATGGATAATGCGAAATCGGTCTGGCAAAACAGGATGACGGGAACCGGCGTTATCCTGGCCGCGCTCTCGATACTCTTTTTCATCAGCTTTCAGCTGATCGAGCTGATGCAGCCCACCAGCAACCCGTACACCGGGTTGTGGTCCTTCCTGGTGCTTCCCGCGATCCTGGTGGCGGGGCTGCTCATGATCCCGCTGGGCGCCATGCTCGAGCGCAGGAAGAGGCGCCGCCTCTACCCGGACGTCAGCGAGTGGCCGCGGCTGCCGCATTTCGACCCCAACGACCCGCACCATCGCCGTCTGCTGACGATCTTCGCGCTGGGTACGCTCCTCATCATACCCCTGATCGCGATCAGCAGTTACGAGGGGTACCATTACACGGACTCGACGCAGTTTTGCGGGCAGGTCTGTCACTCGGTGATGCACCCCGAATACACGAGTTACCTGAACTCGCCGCACGCGCGCGTCAGCTGCGCGGCCTGCCACATCGGGCCGGGCGCCAACTGGTACGTGAAGTCGAAGATCAGCGGCGTGCGCCAGGTGCTGGCCGTCACGTTCAACACCTTCAATCGCCCCATCCACACTCCGATCAAGGACCTGCGCCCGGCGCGCGAGACGTGCGAACAGTGCCATTGGCCGGAGAAGTTCTTCGGGGCCCAGCTCCGGACCCGCGCCCACTTCTACCCGGACGAGAAGAACACCCGCGACGAGCTCCAGCTGCTGGTCAAGACCGGGGGAGCCGAGTCGTCGATGGGTCCCGCCTCGGGTATCCACTGGCACATGGCCCTGAGTCAGAGGATCGATTACGTGGCCGTCGACGCCTCGCGCCATGTGATCCCCTGGGTGCGCGCTGCGGACGCTGCCGGGAACGTCAAGGTCTACCGTTCGGACGGGAAAGGACCTCAGGACCCGCCACCCGCCGGGGAGCTGCGGCGGGTGGACTGCATGGACTGCCACAACCGGCCGACCCACGTCGTCCAGCCCCCGGATCGGGCAGTCAACATCAGCCTCGAAACGGGACGGCTCGACCGCTCGCTCCCTTACATCAAGAAAGTTGCCGTGGAGGCGCTCGTGCAGCCCTACGCGGTCGAGTCCGAGGCCGACACGAAGATCGATTCCTATATTCGCGACTTCTACGCGAAGCTCGACCCGGCTCTGGCCGGGACGCGCAAGGACTCGATCGCCCAGGCCGTCGACGAGGTCCGATCCGTATATCACAGGAACTTTTTCCCGCGCATGAAGGTGAGCTGGAGGACGTACCCCGACAACATCGGGCACATGGTGTTTGACGGCTGCTTCCGCTGCCACGACGGGCGCCACGTCGACGCAGGCGGGGTGGCCATCACCAGGGAGTGCCACGTCTGCCACGACTTCCTGCGGCCCGCCTCGGCGGGCCAGGCGCGGGAGTATGCGCAGGGGATCCCGCCCCACCCGCTCAAGCTCGAGGGGCAGCACGCCGGACTGAACTGCACGGCCTGTCACACCGGGGGGCCCGCCCCCGAGCGGACCTGCGCCGGTTGCCACACCGACCAGAGGCTCTTCAGACAGGGAAAGAAGCCCGTGCTGCCCGGCCTCTCGGGCACCCCGACCGCCGTCATGGCCGACCTCGATTGCGACGCCTGCCACGACCTGAGCAAGCCGCAGACGCAGGCCAACATCGGCGCCCAGTGCGCCGGCTGCCACGACAAGTCTTACCCGGACATGATCCAGATGTGGAAAGACGACGCGGCAGCGGGCCGTGCGAAGGCCGCCGCCGCGATCCAGGGAGTGCAGCGCGACGCCGCGCTCGCCGCGCAGCTTCAGGGCGCCTTCGCCCAGGTGGACAAGGCCGTCGCCGTCCACAACACCGATTTCGCCGACGCGATCTACCAGCAGATCGTCAAGCTCGCCTCGGAGAAAAAATAGCTGGTGGGCAGGGGCGGCCCGGGGCGGGGTCGGGCCGCCCCCGCCCACCCAGTACCGCTTACATAATTACTTCTCGGCGACCATCGCGATGAGGTAGCCGAAAAAGCCGGGCCACGCCCAGCGGGTCTCGACGAAATCGAACGGCCAGAGGAACAACGGGGAGAGGCGGTGCAGCGGGATGCCGCGGCTGAAGAAGAACAGGTCTGCCATCCGCAGGATCCCCGGGACGCTGAGTATCCCGGTGCGCCGGCTGACCCGGAGGCCGCTGCGGGCCACGACCTCGCGCAGTTCGCGGGCGCTGAAGCTCAACTCGGGCGAGTACGCATATTTCCCGAAGCGGTCGAGCAGCGAGACCAGCATCGGCCGCAGGAACACATTCCACTTGTGGGGCACGCCGACGATCGCCTTGCCCCCCGGTCGGAGGACCCGGCAGATCTCCCCCACGGCCTGCTGGTACTCGTCGATGTGCTCGATGGTCCCCATGGTGTAGACGAAATCGAAGCTCTCGGACAGGAACGGCAGGTCGCGTATGTCGCACTGGGCGATGTGCAGCGGGCCGCTGGCGTACACGGCGTTGTCGCGCGCCCGGGACGCCACCACGCGGCTGATGTCGATCCCGTAGGCTTCGGCACCCTGGTCGCGCATCCAGTGGAGGATGCGGGTGTTGATCGCCTCGTTCCAGAGATCCAGCTTCAGCACCCGCTTGCCCCGGAGTTGGCCGAAGCACCGCTGCAGCAGGGCGATCTCGCACCTCCGGTAATACTGGGTCGAGGAGGCGTGATAGAAGTCGGGCACCTTGTCCGCGACCGCGTCCCATTTCTTGCGCTGCTCCCGTCTCAGCTGTTCATCCACGTTCATTCGAACCTGCTTTCAGGAATTCAACTGTGCGCCGGACTCCTTCGCGGACCGGCAGCCATCGATACTCCAGCGCCTCGACCGCCCGGCTGGAGCTGAAGCACCAGTCCCGTGCCAGGGTTTCGACGGCCTGTTCGTACCCGGAGGCGCGCGGGAACCCCCGAACGCGATCGGCCGCGCGGGCCGCCAGCCGGGTGCACGACAACGGGACCGAGGCGCGGACCAACGACGAGCTGCCGGCGGCCTCCAGGGCCGCCCGGTTAAGATCGCGGTGCGACCAGTCCTCGCCGCCCAGGATGTAGCCGGCGCCGACCGCCCCCGATCGCTCGGCCATGAGGATGCCGTCGACGACATCGGAGACAAAGACGAGGTTACGGCGGCACCGGCCGCCGCCCAGGACGACGTCGGCCCTGGTACGCAACAGCGCACGCAGTCCGCTGGTGACCCGGTTGGGATGGCTGCGTTCGTCCGGGCCGAAAACGATCGTCGGGAAAACTGTCACCGCCGGCAATCCCGAGGCGGCCAGCTCCTGGACCCGCAGGCAGCCCTCCTGTCGGGACCACTGGTAGCCGCCCGCAGGCGCGTCGGTCGAAAAACCGTCTGCCTCCGTCCGGGGCCGCGCGCCGCTGCCGAAAACCACGGCGCTGGAGACGTGCACAAACACGGCCACCTGCGCCCGGGCGCACGTCTCGGCCAGCAGGCCGCAGCCAAGGACATTCGTTTCCCGGAACCTGTCCAGCGCCGCGGAGGGCCGGTTGCGCGCCGCCGCCAGGTGAAAGACCGCGACATCCCGGTTCAACCGGTTTCGATAGCTGGCCGGATCCTCGACGCAGCCGGGCAGGATCTGCAGGCGCGGGCCGACAAGGCCGCGCAACGCGTCCGGGGAGCGGCCCAGGGCCAGGACTTCCCGGTCGCCGCCCAAAAGCGCCCGTACCAGGTGCCTGCCGATGAAACCCGTCGCGCCCGTGACCAGCGCCGGTCCTTCGGTGCGGCGGACTTCAGGGCGCATCGCTCTCCTTCGATTGCAGGACCATGGGCGCCTGGAGGTCGCGGGCGTCTTCCCGGCGACGTATCATGCGCAGCGCCCCGTCCTCCTGCAGGAGATGGACGGACGGGGAGAGCCCGGCGTAACGGCTCGCGCGGGATATCGAATACGCGCCAGCGTCGCATAGCACCAGCACGTCCCCCTCCCGGCACACAGGGAGCCTGCGGCGCAGGTCGACGATGTCCGCGGTGTTCAGAGTGTTGCCCGAAAGGTGGTAGAAGCGCCGCTCGCGACCCGCGGGGAGCGATCCGTGCATTATCGTGCGGGAGAAAAGCAGCAGCGATTCCGGGAGAAAGTTGCGGCTGGCGTCCAGGAAAAGCCAGTTCCCCTCGGCCGCGATAATGCGCGTCACGAGAAAACCGGCATTACCCACTATCGACCGTCCCGGCTCCATTCCGATGGCCGGTGCCGCGTCGATCCCCGCCTCCCGCATCCGCTCCCGGTACTGCGAGGCGAGGGATGCGGCAAACTCGCGCAAGGCCTCCACGCCGCCGGCGGGCGGCGCCGCGTCGCCGAGCCTCGCCGCCAGAGTCTTCAGACCATTCCTGTGCAACGACTGCGAAGGGATGCCGCCGCCGAGATTAACCTCCTCCAGCAGAACGCCGAAACGCCTGCGAAGCTGCGCCGTGACCGCGCAACTCTTGCGCAGCAGGTTCGCGTAGTTCACGGGGGCGCCCTGTTGAGTCCCCCGGTAAAAATTGATGGCCGCGAGCGTCAGTCGGCGCGAGCGGCGAATGAATTCGGCTGCTGTGGGAACCGCGCGCGCGTCGAACCCGAGCCTCCGGGACATGAAATTCAGCGGCGACAACCTCAAGCGGCGGGAATCGTTGCGCAACCGCAGCGAGACGCGCACGGAAACCTGTTCCCGCTCCGCCTCGCTTTCCAGTACCTGCAGGTCCTGGACGCGGTAAGCGTGAAAGAAGCGGACCCCGGCAGCGAGGGCGCTGCGGACTTCGCCAGGGACCGACACGGGCCGCTGATAGGCCACCTTCTCGGGGGGAAACCCGCAGCTCAATGCCAGCTGCAGTTCTTCCGGATTCGACGCGAGCATGCCGCTCCCAAGACGAGCCAGCACCGAGAGAACCCCCGATTCGTTGTTGGTCTTGCCGCAGTAGCGCACCCGCACCTCTGCGCCGGCGGAGGACAACCCTTCGCAGATCGCGGCATAGTTGCGCCTGAGGCGTGCCTCATCCAGGAGGAAAAACGGGGTGCCGAGCCGCTGCGCGAGGTCCACCACCGTAGTGCCCGACAGCAGGAGTTGTCCTTCGCGGTATTGGAACGGCGCGACTGCCTCGACACGGTTCTCCGGCAACACAATCCCTCACACTCGCAGGCATGGCAATGGTTCGCAGATCTTACCCTAGCGCCCAACCCGGGACAATCGGTCTTCGAGATCCTTCGAGACTTAGTACCGATGTTCACGAATACGCCAACGTATTTTTCAGGACGCGGATGCGCGCGGAATCTGCGTTCTGTTTCGGCTTTGGTTTTTCATCGCCCGTATTGTTCTGCGTCCTGAAAGATACGTCAGCGTACTTATGAAACTGTGTACTTAGAGTTTTCGAGGTGCTCTTTTAAAAACCCACCTCAAAGCCTCCAAGCACTCAAAGAATCTCGAAGGCCCGGGGGAAACTCGGGTAGAATCGCGCCAAACTCCAAAGGGGGGGGCAGAATGCGAACAGACGCTTTGTCCAGACGCTGTTTTCTCTCAACGACCGCGGCGGGCATCGGGGCTGCAGCGGTGCCTCGGCGGGCGGGCTCCCAAGTGGCGGTCAAGACCGCCGTCGCGGTCCCCGGCAAGCCTGCGATACTTGGGGGGACCCCGGTGCGTTCCCGGCCGTTCCCCTCGTGGCCCGTGATCGGCGAGGTCGACGAGCGAAATTTCCTCGACGCGTTGAGGAGGAAGGAATGGTGCCGGCTCGGCGCCAACATCACCACAAACTTTGAACAGAAGTGGGCACAACTCCTCGGCGCGAAACACGCGATCGGGGTCGCGAACGGCACGAACGCGCTCTACGCGGCGCTGTATGCCCTCGAGATCGGCCCGGGGGACGAGGTGCTCGTCCCCTCATACACCTTTGTGGCGACCGTCAACGCAGTCATCCAGCAGTACGCCCTCCCCGTGTTCGTCGACACCGACCTCCGCACAATGGAGATGGACACGAAGAAGCTCGAGGGGTTGGTCACTGGGGACACCCGCGGCATCATCCCGGTCCACCTCGGCGGCAACATGACCGACATGGACGGGGTGCGCAAGGTCGCGGCGGCGCACAACCTCGCCGTCATCGAGGACGCCTGCCAGGCCCACTACGCCGAGTGGCGCGGTCAGAAGGCGGGAACCCTCGGCGACATCGGCTGCTTCAGCTTCCAGGCTTCCAAGATCCTGCCCTGCGGCGAGGGGGGAGCGGTCGTCACGAATCGCGACGAGCTGTACGATCGGCTCCACGCCTTTCAAAACAACGGCCGCGACCGGCTCACCGGGACACGCAACGGCTACCAGTATCAGGGGTCCAACCTGCGGATGACCGAGTACCAGGCCGCGCTGCTCCTGGCGCAACTGACCCGGTTCGAAGACCAGTGCCGGCTGCGCGACGCGAACGCCGCCTACCTCGCGCAGCTGCTGTCGTCCATCCCGGGTATCCACCCCGCCGAGAGGCACGAGGGCTGCACGCGGAACACCTATTACATATTCATGGCGCGCTACGACGCCTCCGAGTTCGCCGGGATGCCGCGCGCGCGGTTCCTCGAAGCGATCCACCGCGAGGGGATCCCGTGCGGCGGCGGTTATTGCCGGCTCAACGAGGAGCCGTTCCTGCAAAAGACCTTCGCGTCGAAGGCGTACCGAAGGATCTACGGCGAGGCGAGGCTGAAGCGCCATCGCGAGATGAACGCCTGCCCTGAAAACGACAAACTCTGCGACCAGGGCCTTTTCTTCTCACAGACGTGTCTGCTCGGCTCCAGGAGCGACGTCGAGCAGATCGCCGAGGCCGTCTCCCGGGTCCGGAAGCATGCGCCGGAAATAGCCGCCGCGCGGGCATAAACCGCTCCCGTAATCTCTCGGGATAATCGCAGGGGCCGCGGCGAGCCGCCGCGGCCCACTCCTTCGGAGCAGCACTCATGAAACGTCACCTGAACACGTGCCTGATCGCCGCCCTGGGCTTCATGTCGGCCGCCCTGTCGGTCGCGCAGCAGCCGCCCGCCCCCGGTCGCCCCGCGCATCGAACACAAGAACGTCTGGCACGGCGAGACCGTGGTCGACCCATACTTCTGGCTGCGGGAGAAGGCCAACCCCGAAGTGGCGAAGTACCTCGAGGCGGAGAACGCATACACGCAGGCGATGACCAAGACGCTCGTGCCTTTCCAGGACTCTCTTTACAAAGAGATGCTCGGGCGCATCAAACAGACCGACCTGAGCGTCCCGGTGCGAAACGGGAAGTTCTACTATTACTCCCGCACCGAGGAGGGGAAGCAGTACCCGATCTACTGCCGCAAGGCCGCGGCTCCGGACGGCTCGCTCGATTCCCACGCCGCCGAGATTGTCATGCTGGACCAGAACGAGATGGCCCAGGGCCTCCCGTTCCTGAACATAGGAAACGTCCGGATCAGCGACGACGACAATCTCCTGGCCTACACTACCGACACGACCGGCTTCCGGCAGTACGAACTTCACGTGAAGGACATCCGAAACGGCCGGATCCTGCCGGACACGGCCGAAAGGGTCACGACGGCGGCCTGGGCGGGCGACAACCAGACGCTCTTCTTCGTCACCGAGGACAAGGTCACGAAACGCCCCAACCAGCTGTGGCGCCTGGGGCTCGGGGGGACTGCCCTGCTGCTGTACGAGGAGAAGGACGAGCTCTACGAGATCGGCGTCGACCGGACCAAGGACAGGAAATACCTCCTGCTCGTGGCCGAGAGCACCGACACCTGGGAGACCAGGTACCTGGATTCCGGCACCCCATCCGGTGATTTCACAATCGTCCTGCCGCGGGAAAAAGGGCACAAATACAGCGTCGAACACCGGGAGGGACTCTTCTACATCCGCACCAACAAGGGCGCCAGAAACTTCAGGGTCGTGACGGCGCCGGTTTCCAATCCCGGTGCCCCCGGCTGGAGGGAGTTCATCCCGCACCGCGCGGACGTGCTCGTGCAGTCGCTGGAAATCTTCAAGGACTTCGCGGTCGCGCACGAACAGTCGCAGGCGCTGAACCGTTTTCGTGTGTTCAGCTTCAAGGGCTCGGCGTGGCACGGCGTGAGGTTTCCCGAAAAGGTGTACTCCGCCTCCGGTAGCGACACGCCGGAGTTCGGCAGCGCCACGTTTAGGTTCAGCTACGAGTCGCTGGTCACACCCTCCAGTGTCTTCGAATACGACATGGCCGGCCGAACCCGGAGGCTCCTGAAGCGGCAGGAGGTGCTCGGGGGGTACGATCCTGCGCGCTATCGGACCGAGCGACTGTGGGCGACGGCGCGCGACGGTGTGAAGGTGCCGATTTCCATCGTGTACAAGAGAGGGTTCAAGCGGGACGGCTCGGCTCCCCTGTTCCTGTATGCCTATGGTTCGTACGGCTATGGTACCCCGGCGGATTTTTCGAGCAGCAGGCTGAGCCTGCTGGACCGCGGTCTGGCCTACGCCGTCGCCCACATCCGCGGCGGGGACGAGATGGGCGAAGCGTGGCACGACGACGGCATGCTGATGAAGAAGAAGAACACGTTCACCGATTTCATCGACGCCGCGGAGTTCCTGATCGCCAGGAAATGGACCTCGAAGGATCGGCTCGTGATCGAAGGGGGGAGCGCGGGCGGTCTTCTGATGGGCGCCGTCACCAACATGCGCCCCGACCTATTCAAGGCGGTCCACGCCGCGGTCCCGTTCACGGACGTCATCAATACCATGATGGACGCGACGCTCCCGCTCACGGTGGGCGAGTACCTCGAGTGGGGCAATCCCAACGAGAAGGCCGCGTACGACTACATGAAATCCTACAGCCCGTACGACAACCTGGAGAAAAAGGCGTACCCGGCGATCCTGGTGACCACGAGCTTCAACGACAGCCAGGTCATGTATTGGGAACCGGCCAAGTACGTAGCCAGGCTGCGCACGCTCAAGACCGACGGAAACGAGCTCTTGCTGAAGTGCAAGATGGAGCCTGCCGGCCACGGCGGCGCCTCCGGCCGCTACGACAGGCTGAAGGACACCGCTTTCGAGTACGCCTGGTTCCTCAACCAGCTCGGCATCCGGAAGTGAAACGGGGCGCACCGTGTGATTCTTACCAAAAAACAAGTGGGTTCGGGCTTCAGCCCGGACGCTGTTTGCGGTCGCTAGAACGTGCGCCCGTCGCCAAATAGATCAGATCAAAAGACGTCCGGGCTGAAGCCCGGACCCACTTGTTTTGCGGGCAGGGCGGGCGGTTCAATCGTTGGACAGCCTCTAAAGCCCGGACCCACTTGTCTTTGCGGAAACCGTTTTTTGCGGAAAACTGTAGCCCGTGCCTCGCGTCCCCTTGCCCTCGTCTCCGCCGGGGAGCATTCTTAGCCTTGGGAATTCGGAAGGGAGAAAGCCATTTGAAAGCACTCCGATTCACCGTCACCGCATCGCTGCTCCTGACGTTTTTCGCCGCCTGCGCGGAGGCGCAGGGGCGCATCGACGCTTACTTCGGCCTAGGCACTGCCAGGGTGGGGTCAACCGATCAGCTGATCGACATCGGAACCGGCATCGCACTCCCTACCCCTTCGATGGGCGGCGTCTTCGGTACCGTCGGAGGCGGCGTCATGCTCACTCCCAGCCTCGGAGTGGGGGCGGAGGTGGCGTTTCGTTTCGCCAAGGATGACTACGCGGGGCTGCAGTACCGACCGGTTTTCTACGACTTCAACGGGATCTTCACGCCGAAGCTGGGTGGCGACCGGATCATGCCGGAATTCCAGGCCGGGCTGGGCGGAACCAGCCTGCGCTTTTACGGCGGAGGGGCATTGTCCTGCGACTATTACGGGCAGTGCAGCGACTTCGCCGGGAGCAGCAATCATTTACAGCTTCACGCGGGCATCGGGCTCCGGGTTTACGTGAAGGAGAACATCTTCATTCGCCCCCAGTTGGATTATCACTGGGTGCACGGCCTCACCGACGAATTCAAGAGCAACTCGGTGCCGGCATTCAGCATCGCCATCGGGGTGAGTTCGACCCGCTGACTGCCCGTCTATCGGCCAAGCACCACGCGCCGGCCGTCGTAGGCCGGGTAGACCGTCCCTTTGCCGCGGATGTACTCCGCGAGGACTTCCATCCGGACCCTGCCGCTGTCCTGAACGGCGAGGCCCTTCAACGCCTGGCCGGCGAAGTACGAGTTGGTGACACCGCTGTAGGTGCGGTTCTCTTCGACAGGCTTGCCGCCGATGGTGGCCTCCGTCAGTGCGCCTTGTTGAATCCGGTAACGGATACCCGACACCGAGGGCGCGTACTTCTTGAGCAGCGCGAGGATATCGCGGCCCGCAGCCTTGAAGGTCACGACCGTGTTGCTGAACGGGTCGAGCGTGACCAGGTCCCCGCGTGTGATGTCACCGCGCAGCAGGGGAGCCCGGATTCCCCCGAGGTTTCCCATGGCAAAATCGCTCCCGGTCGTCTCGCGCAGGGCGTCGTCGACGAGGTGGTACTCGGCCAGGTCGATCCCGCGGCTGCTGAACTCGCCCGTCGCTTGGCCCAGCATCTCGCCATACCGCGGGGCGATCGTCCGCCAGAATTTCTGCACGACGGCGGCGACGCCCGGATCCTCCGGGATCTCGGATGTGATCGGGAGGAGCCGCGATCGGTATCGGTCGACGCGCCAGGAGCCCTTGTCGTTGCGGGTGAAGAGCAGATCGAGCCTTCCGAGTTCGCCTCCCCACTGGTGCGCCTGGACGAGAACGGTGCCGTTGACATCGGTCGCGAGGAGGTCTTCCGAATGCCAGACCAGGTTGCCCGGACGGAAGCCGGGAGTGGGAGTGCCCCCCGACGATGACGTCGATCTCGGGGATCTGCGGCGCCGAGCTTCTCGTCCGCGCGCTCCCCCGCGTGGGATATCGCGAGGATGATGTCCACCTTGGGATGCAGCTCCGCAACGATCTGCCGCGCCGCCGCAAACTCGTCGGCGACATCGATGCCCTCCTTCCCCGCCCGGTAGGTCGCCGACTCCTGCGTCAGCAGGCCGAAGATCCCGACCTTGATGCCGCCGACCGTCCTGATGACATACGGGCGCCACCAGGGGCCGCCCGGTCTCCCGGTCGAAGGCGTTGGCGCACACGAGCTGATACCGGTGAGCGAGACCAGCTTTTCTCAAGTTGCGCCGCCGGGTAGTTGAATTCGTGGTTGCCGAAGGTGCCGAAGTCGTAACCGGTCGCGTTCATGGCGGCGACGTCCGCCTCGCCCTGGTACTCGATGGAAAACGGCGTCCCGTCGGAGTAGTCGCCGGCGTCGACCAACCACACCGTCGTGCCGCGCTGGCGCAATTGATCACGGATCTGCTTGACGAGCGTCGCCCGGCGGGCGATCCCCCCGATATTCCTGTGTTCCCGCAGTCCCTGGATCTCGGCGCCCGACGAATCCGGGTAGCTGAACGGCCGCAGGTGGCTGTGGGTGTCGTTGGTGTGCAGGATCGTCAGGGCGACCGGCCTCGTCGGACGCGCTCAGGATGGCACACAGGCAGAGTGCGAGTGCGGCGATGAAACACAATCGGCTCTTCACAACAGGACCTCGCGGCAAAACGTGAGCCGACATCGTACCAAATGGACCGGGAGATTCAACGCCTGTCGGCGAGGTCGGGCCTCGCAGCCATCTTGAATTGCAGGCGAGGAAAGGCAATAAAAACCAGTCACCCAAGACACAGAAAGAAACGGAAGGACACGGAAATCGGAGCCCGGGCTTGAAGTTCAGGTTACAATCCATTGAGCACGATTTTTCCAAGGAGCACACTCGTGAAACTTCCCGGCAATCTCCAGCAGATGATGCAGCAGGCGCAAAAAATGCAGGAGGCCCTGCAGCAGGAAATCGAAAAAATCAAAGTGACCGCCAGTGTCGGCGGGGGCATGGTTTCGGTGGAGATGGACGGCAAGAAGAACCTGTTGAGCGTCCAAATCGACCCTGAGGTCGCGGGCGACGTCGAAGCGCTGCAGGAACTGGTCCTGTCCGCCGTGCGCGAGGCCTCCAGGAAGGCGGAAGAGGAAATCCAGTTGAAGATGCAGGAGAAGATGGGTGGCCTGGGCCTCCCGCCCGGGCTGTTCTGATTCCCACGGATGTGCTGGAAACGAGTCATTCAGCGGCGCTCCCCATGAAAGACCGGTCACCGAAACCGCCGGGTGCCCGAGCACGCGTCCGCGTGGATCAGGGGACGCGACGGTAGTTCTCCAACTCCCATAGGTGGACCGGCCCACGCCCTGCGATTCACATCCCGCAGACCGAGCCGCACGCGTCTCTAAAACTATTTCTAACCAAACGAGGGCCTGCGGGCCTACAATACCCGTCATCCGAGCCTTGGCGGTCAGACGCAGCGCACAGTCACTGGAGCGCGAGCGTGTTTCTCTCGATAGATCCGAACCGCACTCCTTCTTCGGCGTCACGACGTCCACTTCATCAAATCTTCCCACGGAGGCTGCAAAATGGAATCGAAACAAGGTATAGATCGCCGCAAGTTTCTGGAGTCTGCGGCCGTGCCTCTTGCCTTCACCATCGTCCCGAGACACGTGCTGGGGGGGCGCGGGCATGTCGCCCCGAGCGACAAACTCACGCTCGGCTACATCGGCTGCGGCACCCAGGGCTTCAGGGAACTTTTCCGCCTGGTGGCCCACCCGGAGGTCCAGATCGTCGCGGTCTGCGATCCGGAGAAGGACAACACCAACTATGTGGAATGGGCTAAGAACGATCTGCGCAACAGCATCCGGAAGCTTCTGGACAAACCCAGTTGGGGTGAGGGCGTCCAGGGGGTCCGATGCGGCCGGGACGTGGCCAAGGAGATCATCGAAAGCTACTATGCCCAGAAAAGGGCCACCGAGCAGTTCAAGGCCTGCAGTAGCTACGCGGACTACCGGGAACTGCTGGACAAGGAAAAGGACCTCGACGCGGTAAAAGTCGTCACGCCCGATCATCACCATGCCAGCATTTCGATCGCAGCCATGATGAAGGGGAAGCACGTGATCTGTCAGAAGCCGATCGCCAACAGGCTGGCCGAAGTACGGATGATGGTCGAAACTGCTCGGAAAACCGGGGTCGCGACGCACTGCTCGGCGTGGCGCAGCGGCCAGGACATCGAGGCGGTGAGGGGGATGATCCGCGACGGCGCCATCGGCACCCTCAAAGAAGTCCACAACTGGACGGATCGGCCGTTCTGGCCGCAGTATCAGACGCTCCCGACCGACAAGCCGGCGGTGCCCAAGACTTTCGACTGGAACCTCTGGCTCGGTCCCGCGCTCGACCGCCCCTACCACCCGCATTACACCCACACCGTGTTCCGCGGCTGGTACGACTTCGGCGGAGGAAGCATCGCGGACATGGGCAATTACAGCCTCTGGCCGATTTTCATGACGCTCGACCTGCCGGTCCCGAACAACGTCGAGGCCCTCGTGAGTTCCTGGGTCGAGATCAACGACCAGATCAGCGAGGTGAAGATGAACGACTTCTCCTTCCCGATTGCCTGCCAGGTCTGTTTCAGGTTCCCGTCCCGGGACGACAGGCCCATGCCGACCCTGTACTGGTATGACGGCGGCTTCCGGCCCTACACGCCCGAGGCGCTGCGCGGCGTGGAGAAAAAACCGAACCTCGCCACCGGGACTATGTACGTCGGCGACAAGGGAATCATTCTCGGCAACCAGATCTTCCCCGAAAAGCGCAGGGCGGAGTACATGGCGGGCAGGACAGCACCCAAATCCGGGGCACCCCAGGCGGATGCGCGACGAGGAGACGGCGAGTGGATTACAGCCTTCAAAGGCGGACCTCCGTCGGCCGGCAACTTCCTCAACGCGGCCAACTGCTCGGAAACGATTGCGTTGGGCGGCGCCGCCATCCGGATCGCCCGCAAGAACTTCAATGAGAGCCGTACGACGGGCCCGTTGGAGTACGACGCCCAAACCATGCGTTTCACCAACATGCCCGAGGCGAACCCCTACCTCGTGCGCGAATACAGAAAAGGCTGGGAACTCGGACGGTCGTAATGGGGCCGGCGCCCCAACATCATAGGAGGGGCAGCCCGGCTACCCGGCGGGCCGGCTCGTTTTCAACCGCAACATGACCGGCCGGGATCCGTTGACCAGCAGCTCCAGCCAGGGTAACGGTCTCGCCACGATGTTGCTCGGCTGGGGAAGCAGCGGAGAGATGGACATCGACTACCCGACCGCCACCTCGTCGGGCTACTTCGGCGTCTATGTTCAGGACGACTGGAGAGTCAGCTCCAAGCTCACCCTGAACCTCGGGTTCCGCTACGATTTCGACATCCCGCGCACGGAGCGCTTCGACCGGCTGAACTGGTTCGACTTCAATGCGGTTTCCCCGCTGGCGGGCAAGGTGCCGGGGTATCCCAACCTGAAAGGCCTGATGCGTTACGCCGACAGCTCCCAGCGCACCCCGTATGACGGCGATTACAACAACATCCAGCCGCGCATCGGCATCGCTTACGCTCTCGGCAAGAAGATGTCCGTGCGCGCGGGGTACGGGATCTACTACTCGGTCTCGCGCGCTTCGATCAAGGGCGAAATCGGGTCCGCCTTCCGGTCCGGTTCCAGCTTACAGTTCAGCCGCGACAGCAACTTCACCCAGTATGCGACCCTGCAAAACCCGTTTCCGACCGGCCTGACCATGCCGCCGGGCCCGACCAAGGATCCGCTGTCGTACATCGGCCTCGGTTTCGACTCCTACGACCCCAAGACCGTCAACCCGCAGATCCTCACTTTCAGTGCCGGCTACCCGATCGTCCCCCAACTGGACTCCCCGGATCTGCTGTCGGGAGACCAGCGGCCAAACATCGTCGGCGACCCGCGCACCACTGGCTCGCCGAGCCAACGCATCAACCAGTACTTCAATGTCGATGCCTTCTCGCAACCGGATACCGATGTGTACGGCAATGCCCCACGGACGCTGCCCAATTACCGCACTTTCGGAGTCCGTAACGGCGACCTGACCTTGATGAAGAACTTCCGGTTCACGGAAAGCAAGTATGCCCAGTTCCGGATCGAGGCGTTCAACATGACGAACACCCCGATCTTTGGAAGACCAAACGAGGCATACGGCAGCGACACATTCGGGCAGATAACTGGTTACGCCTCTGGTTGTGGCCCACGTCAGCTTCAGCTGGCGATTAAGTTCTACTACTGACCTCCGGGAAAAGTGGGCAGCGGCGGCTCGCCGCGGCCCACTAAGCCGATTGACTGAACCTGGTCCACGGGCAGCGGCGAGCCGCCGCTGCCCACTTCCCTGGACGCGCCATGTTGCAGATAAGACTGCTGTTCCTCTCCGCCGCCGTTTTTGCCGCCTCCTCCCTCGTTTCGCAGTCGAAGGACCCACCGCGGCCCGGCGTCAAGTTTGCCGGCGCCCGTTCGTCCGCCTACGGCATCAGGCCTTTCCCATCGACCGAAGGCTGGACCAACGGCCTTAAGACGATGGCATCCTACTTCCCGGGATCGACCCCCGTCGCGGTCTGGATCGTCGGCCGGCTGCACGGCGCCAGCAAGGGCATGTCGCTCGAGTTCCCGCGTCCCGACGACGGCGCGGATTACGGGCCCTCCATCAACTTCGCCGACACCGACAAGCACGAGCCTTTCCTCACCGCGTTTGACGCCAGCGGCATCAAGGTGTTTCTCCAGATCGAACCGGGCTTCGCCGACGTCGAAACCGGCATCGACTTGGTCCTCAAGCGTTACAAGCACCACCCGAGCGTCGTCGGGTTCGGCATCGACGTGGAGTGGTACAAAAACGCCAGGACCGACAGCCCCAACGCGGTCGTCACGGACGATCTGGCCAAAGCCTGGGAGACCAGGGTGAAGTCGCACAATCCGAACTACCGCCTTTTCGTCAAACACTTCCGCAAGGAAGACCTGCCTCCTAGGTACCGGGGGGACGTGGTGTTTGTCGACGACAGCCAGCAGTTCACCGGGCTCGATAGCTTCCTGTCGGAATTCAAGGAGTTCGCGGACTGGTTCTATCCGAACACGGTCATGTATCAGATCGGATACCGTGCGGACAAGAAATGGTGGGGCGGCATCGAGGCGCCGATTCCGAAAACGATGGGCGAGAAACTGGCCGCGCAGACGCGGCAGGATTGCGGCATCGTCTGGGTGGATTTCACCCTCAGGGATGTCGTCGATGTGAATTAGCCTGCAGCCCCTGGAGGTGAGCTCCGCGGCTCACCTCCAGGGCTCGAAGCACGGCGTCAGACACGCTTCAGGTTGGCCAGCGCTTCCTTGGCCCACGTGGCGTATTCCGGGCGCTGCTGCAGGTTCTCGACCCGGAAGATCCTCAGGCCGCAGAGCTTCCCCTCATTGATGTCCTTAACGAAGAAGTCCAGTAGCTGCTTGTATTCCTGCTCACTCAGCCAGCGGCGTTCGCTCCCCGCATTCAGGTAAACCGATCCCATCAGGGGCTTCCCCTCGAACTTCTTCAAACCCTGGTCGAGGAGCTTCGCGTGGTCCTGCAGCACTTTCGTGTTGTAGAAACTGAAGATGATCGCATCGATATCGTAATCGAAGTTTCGTTCCAGTTCCTTGGGCGGGTAGCAGGGAACCCAGATCGGCAGTTTCGGGTTGATCGATTTGGCCTTGGCGATGATCTGCCGGAACTCCTTTTCGGAGTGCCCGCCCTTCTGCACTTCATCCATCTCCTCGATGAAGTCGTTGAGGTACAGGCCGATGATCTCGGGGTGGCTCCGGGAGAGGTCGGCGATCCACTCGGCGTGTGCCATGGCCTGATCGAACTTCCAGCCCCAGATACCCCGTTCGATCTTGGCGATGACATACTTCACGCCCGGCGTGCGGCTGTGCGTGTACATCAGGGTTTCTTCGAACTTCTGGCCCGTGTAGGGCTTGTCGTGTGTCCAGACGGTGTTGAACCCGACCTCTCTGATGGTAGGGGCGATGTCTACTTTCGCGCTGTGCTCCCAGACGGAAATCAAGGGCTCCGACGGGATCTTGGCCAATTGGGGCGCGACCGCAGAGCGCTCGGAACGGCAGAGTGGCGCCATGAGGGCGCCGCCCGCAATTTGCAGGACGCTGCGCCTGCTGAGGAATTTCTGCGCGCGGTCGGATGAGTTCATAAATAGCCTCTCCTTGGTTCGATTCGGGTCACTTGGGCGGGAGTGAAGAGCCACAACCCGCCGGGTTCGGGCGACCCGAGTATACACCCGGGACGCACTAGGGACGCCGGCCCGCAGGTTGCGCTTGGTTCGGCATCCCTCCGTAGCAGGCTCTTCTGAGGTTCTTCGAGTGCTTCGAGAAGTCTTGGAGGTGAGTTCTGGAAACCCACCTCCAAGACTCCAGGGCACCTCAAAACTCGCGGCCGACCGCCGGCGGGGCCCGCGTTTTCGTGGTCAGGCGCGATTCGGGCCGGTATGATGGTTAGTGTTTCGCGCGCTGCCGCGGAGTGTCGTGATGTCTGTCGCCGTCGTGATTGTTCTCTCGTTGTGCGGTTTCCTGCAGGGGGCCCAGCTGCCGGCCCCGAAACCTGCTCCTGCCGAGGTGAGGCCTGAAGTCATACCCTATCTGCACGCGAGATCTGTCGTCGATTTCTCCAGGCAGGAACTTGTCGCGCTGATGCCCGAGCTGAAAACCCTGGAGTTCACCGACTCGCAGCAGGAGCTTGCCACCCTGCTGGAGAAGTCGGGAGCCAACGTGGAGGCATTTTTCAGGGACTTCCCGAACACGAGCGCCCTGGAAAACGTGAATTACGAAAGGGAGGCGCCGGGACGCACCGATGGGCAGTACCTGAAGCGGCGCTACCACTACATCATCACCGCCCCCACAAGCCCGGACGAGCTCGCCTTCGAGGAGTTCCGAACCGACCTGAAAGACGAGTCGCTCAATCCCGACGAACTGAAGGGCGCCTACCTGCTCACGTCCGGGCACGCGAGCTCCCCGATTTACTTTCACCCGAGGGCCAGGCCGGGGTGCGCCTTCCGTTATCTGGGCCGCGACAGAAGCGGCCGTCGCGCCCACGCGGTGGCTTTCGCGCAGAACGCGGAGGTTGCGCAGACTACCGGGTCCATCAACCTGCTCGGAACCGAAGTGCTGCTCTATGTCCAGGGGGTGGCCTGGATCGACCCCGACAGCTTCCAGATCCTGAAAATGCGCCTGGATCTGCTGGTGCCGCGCACGGACGTCGGGCTCGAGCAGCACACCACCTGGATAGAATTCGAGGAGGTTAGATTCGACAACGCTTCCCGGACCCTCTGGCTCCCCCGCGAGGTGCGGATTCTTATCGTCTGGAAAGGTTGGAGGTTCGCGAACCGGCACGGCTACAGCCAGTACCGGCTCTTTTCGGTGGAAAGCCGCGACGGCGACAAGCAGATCCTCCGCCCGAAGCCGTGACGCCGTGTGCCCGGGAGGACGCTCGAAACAGCCGGCCGGCGGGGATTGGAGAGTGCGATGCGCGATCCGACGGAGAGATTTTCCGACCGGGTGGGTGCCTATGTGCGGAGTCGTCCCTCGTACCCGCGCGGGATCATCGAACTCCTGCGTTCGGGATGCGGGCTCTGTCCCGCATCCGTGGTCGTCGACGCGGGTTCCGGGACCGGGATCTTCACCCGGCTGCTGCTCGCGACCGGCTGCACCGTGATTGCCGTGGAGCCGAACGCCGCGATGCGCCAGGAGGCCGAGCGCCTGCTCGGGCCGGCTTCCGGTTTCCGCAGTGTGGACGGGACCGCGGAGAACACCGCGCTTGGCACGGCCAGTGTCGACATCGTAACCGCGACCCAGGCGTTCCACTGGTTCGACCGGGAACGAGCGCGGCGCGAATTCAGCCGCATTCTGCGTCCCGGCGGCTGGGTCGCTGTGGCTTGGAACCAGCGCCTGAAGGATGCCGACCCGTTTCACGCCGGGTACGAGCGGCTCTTGCGAAAGTGGGGCACCGACTACGACCGGGTCGACCACAGCCGCATCGGGGAAGAGGACCTGAAACGGTTTTTCCTGCCGCACCCCTGCTGGGCCGGGGCATTCGACAACGCCCAGACTCTCGACCGTGATGGATTGAGGGACCGGCTGCTGTCGTCGTCTTTCGCCCCGAACACCGGCTCCCCGAACTGCGCGCCCATGCTGGCTGAGCTGGACGCCCTCTTCCGGGAGCACGCGCGGGAGGGGAGTGTGGTGATGCGCTACCGCACCGTCATCTACTACGGACGGCTTTAGGCAGCCCTCCCGCGGCGGCTTTCGCCGTTCCTGCGCGGTCCGTCTACCAGGGCGATACAAGTGCATGCCCGACCTGGCGTATCGGGAGTGAGGGTGCCGCGCCCCCTCTTTGAGAATCTTCGAGCCCCTTGGAGGTCGAAAACAAAGACTCGAAGGTCTCCAGGAATCTCGAGGCGCTCCGGCAAATCCAGGGTGCCTTCAGGCGTACGTCCGTTCCAACCTCACCACCGGCGCCGGTCATTCCGGAAGCGGTCGCGGCCGCGGTAGCCGGAATCGTAGCCCTGCCGATACCCGGCGCTGTATCCCCGGTTGAAGTCCCCGGGACGACCGTAGCGCCCGTCGTAAAACGAGTCGCGCCGGGTAAAGCCCCTGAACCTCGGGTTGTAACGCAAACCTGCACGGTAATCGCGGTTGCCCTGCCGCAAACCGTCCCGGTAGCCATCCTCGTAGCCCGCACTGTAAGCGGGGTTCCGGTTTCCATCCCTCGGGTATCGCTCGCGAAACTGTGCCGCCGCAGGAAGGGCGGCGAGAAGCACGAGCATCACAGCCTTCGCCGTGGCCTGCATAACGCCCTCCGTGATTTGAGTCCTGATAGTTGGAGTTTCGCGGGCGTCACATGGTTCAATCGCTCGTGCTGCGCCCGGAAACGGCGCGGCACGGCCGGGTCAACGGAAGGCCAGGCCGACGCGGAAGAGATAGGTGTGCGGGCTGTCGCTGGAGAAGATGAAATCGCGGAACTCCACGCGCAACGCGACCCGCTCCCGCAGCCAGTACTGGATTCCGCCGCCGAAGCTGCCGCCCCCCGCACTGCCCCGGGCGCGAAATGCGACGGCGCCCCCTCCGACCGCAAACGGCACCAGCCGGCGGCCCGCGTCGCGCCCACCGAAGTGGTAGGAGACGTCTGCCGAAGCCAGTCCCACGCCGTTGCCGCCGGAGTGCGCAAGATACCCCAGCTCGCCTCCGAGACCCAAACCGCGGCCCGCCAGCAACGTGCCGCCCCCTCCAAGATTGAAGGCAGCCGGTCCACCGTCCGAGAGAAAGCCCGCGCCTGTGAAAGCATAGACCCAACCGTGACGGTCCCCTGCAGACTGCGCGCCGGACCAGGCGGGAAGAGTCAGGACAGCAAGAACAGCGAGCGCGGTTTTGCGCATGGCGTCACCTCCGGGCATACCTCAGCAACACGCGTGCCAGAGGGTAAACGCAGCACCGCAGCGCCTGTGGCGAACGGTCGCGGGATCCGTGGAGCAAGAATGTCCACCGGGTGCCGAAGTTCTTGTCGGTGGGCCCGAAGTTCAAATATCCAGGACGCGGATTGGCGCGGACGCACGCGGATGTCGAACCGGAGGCAGGCCGCGTTGACTAGTGGCCAGCTCCATCCCAGGTCTTGGCTTCTGTCGCACCACCGCGCGTCACGCGGCGCCGATCAACCCAATAGGCCCAGATGACGAAAAGCCACGCCCCATTCCCGACGAGCGCAAGGACCTGCGTGTCCGGGGGTGGCGCGCCACGCGCGTTGAGGGCGTAGATCACGGCGAGGACGCCCACCAGGCTCCAGAATCCGTAAGTGCCCGCCCGGTCCTTCCCCCGTGTCGCCCCGGCATACAGGGCAACGCCTGCGACGAAGAGCGCCGACTCGACGAGCAGCGTTCCCGGGATCGAGTTCCACAGCCCGAGCCCGAGCCTCGGGCCGCCGGGCCACAACGGCAGGTCGGGCCGGTGCGTCAGGTAATCAAGGACCCAGTGGCTGAATACGCACAGCGTGACGACCTGCGCCCCGCGCCCGTAGCGTCGAAGACAATAATAAAGGGCGCCGAACAGCACCGCCCAGGCCATCGCCCCTACCAGGCTGTGCGAGATCGGGTAGTCATAGAAATCGAGGGGCGTGAACGAGGTGTTTCCCGGGTCGATCCTGACATGCTCCACGCCCGCAACCAGCAGGACGGGCCAGAGCAGATCGACGAACTGGGCCGCCAGCATCAGTGTGCCGAGCGAGGCTCGCGGCGCGGTCTTTTTGGCCGCGAGCGCCACCGCGTAGTGTCCGAGGAACATGGCCAGACGTCATATCACAGCTCACCGCCCGATGTACATCGCTGCAGGGCTTCCTTGCAGCATCCCGCGATTCGGTGTGGCGCCGAGGCGCCAGGCATTCCGGCCGTCGGACATAAACAAAAGCGGCGCCGAGGCTGCCGAGGCGCCGCACTCCAGATTGGCGCAGTCGTCCAGGCGCCAATCGTTTAACAGTTAATCGTTGGAGAGCCCTGGAAGCCCGGGTAATATTTAGTTCGAGGATCGCTCGGGGTGGTTCTGCCGGACAAAATTGGTCACTACAGGATTGTGCGCAAGCTCGGGGAGGGCGGCATGGGTGTGGTCTATGCTGCCGAGGACGAGAATCTCGGCCGCTCGGTCGCCCTGAAGATGATCCAGCGGGCACGCGGCAACGAGTTGGCCCGGCGGCGCTTCTGGCGCGAGGCGCGGGCTGCCGCAAGGGTAAGCCACCCGAACATTTGCCACATCTACGATGTCGGGGAGCACGACGGCGAACTCTTCCTCGCAATGGAGTTCCTGCAGGGTGAGTCGCTCGGTTCGGTGATCGCCAGATCGCCGCTCCCGGTCTCCGAGGCGTTGCGCTTGATGGTGCAGATCCTGGAGGCGCTCGAGGCCATCCACGCCTGCGGCCTGGTGCACCGCGACCTGAAGCCCTCCAACATCTTCATCACGCCGACCGGCCCGAAGATACTGGATTTCGGCCTGGCCCGCATCGACGAGCCGGGCGTGGAGCTGACCAAGACGGAGCTTACACTGCCGGGGGTCATGCTTGGCACCCCGCAATACATGGCGCCGGAGCGGCTCAAGGGGGCCCCGGCGGACGCCCGGGCCGACATCTTCGCCGCAGGGGCCGTCCTGTTCGAGGTGCTCACCGGGAAGCCCGCGTTCGGCGAGGGGAGCGTAATGGAGGTCCTGCACGCCGTAATGTATGAGCGGCCCGCGGTGCTGGGGGGCTCCCCCGCGATCGCGGCCGCGGACCGCATCATCCACCGAGCGTTGAGCAGAAATCCCGAAGACCGCTATGCCAGCGCGCGCGCCATGGCCGACGACGTGCGCCAGGCCCTGCAGCTCACGGACGCCGCGGAAACGGTGCGGGCGCGCCCCATGAGCCGGCTCATTGTGCTCCCCTTCCGCATACTGCGCTCGGATCCGGAGACCGATTTTCTCGCCTTCAGCCTGGCCGATGCCGTCACGAGCTCGCTGTCCGGGCTGGAGTCCCTCATCGTGCGCTCGAGCGTGTCGGCTTCACGCTACTCGGCCGAGACCCCCGACCTGGATGCGCTGGCCCAGCGCGCCGACGTGGATATCGTGCTGACGGGCACCTTGCTCCGTTCCGGCAGCCAGGTGCGCGTCAACGCCCAGCTGGTCGAGGCGCCCGGGGGAGCCGTCCTCTGGTCGATGACGTCTCAGGTCGAGCTGGGTGACGTCTTCCAGCTGCAGGATACCCTCACCCAGCGCATCGTGGACTCGCTCGCCGTCCCGCTGTCGGCCCGGGATCAGCGCATGCTCCGCAGCGACGTGCCCGGGACGGCCAAGGCGTACGAGTTTTACCTCCGGGCCAACCAGCTGGGGTACGAGCCGAAAAACTGGTCCCTGGCGCGCGACCTGTACCTCCGGTGCCTGGAGGAGGATCCGGGCTACGCACCGGCCTGGGCCCGGCTCGGACGCATCTATCGCGTGCTGGGCATGTATTCGGACGCCGATTCCGCCGAATGCTACCGACAATCGGATGCTGCCTTCAAACGGGCCTTGTCGTTGAATCCCGACCTGCCGCTTGCCCACAACCTCTACACCAATCTCGAGGTGGAGCTGGGCAACGCGCGCGAGGCGATGCTCCGGCTGCTCAAACGGGCACAGACCCACTCCGGCGACGCGGAGCTCTTCGCGGGGCTCGTGCAGGCCTGCCGCTACTGTGGGCTCCTGAAGGCGTCGGTCGCAGCCTACGAGCGCGCCCGGCGGCTGGATCCGGAGATTCGCACCAGCATCAACCACGCTTACCTGATGCTGGGGGAATACACTCGGTCGATCGAAAGCAACGTGGAGGATCCTCCGACCCTCGATTCACTCGCACTCTGGCTGATGGGGCGGCGCGCCGACGCCGTCGCGCTACTGCGCAAGATCGAAGCGGGCACGCTCACCCCGGGACACCGCCTGTTTGTCGTCGCCACCCGCGCGCTGCTCGAGGGCAACCGCACCCTGTGCTCCGAAGCCACGGCGCGCCTGCTCGAGGGATGGCGGCCGCGCGACCCCTGCCCGCTTTTCTACATGGCTCGGCACCTCTCGTTCCTGGGGGACCGGGAACGCGCCCTGACCGTTCTCGAGCAAGCGGTGGAGGGGGGGTTCTACCCCTATCGTTTTCTCTCCCGTGATCCATGGCTGGATACGCTGCGCGGCGAGACCCGGTTCGTGGCCATCGTGCGGCGGGCCGAGGCCCGCTACCGTGAGGCCCTGCACGCCTTCGCCCAGGCGGGCGGGGACAGGGTGCTCGGGCTCGGCAAGGCCGTTGAAGCCCTGTCGTCCTGAGTCCTGGTGGGCCGCGGCGGCTCGACGCGGCCCAGAATCATCCTTAGTACCCGATTTCATAAACGCGCCAACGTATTCTCGGGATGGAGCTGTTCCCGAACAACACAGCAGGACGCGGATTTCCGCTGATTTATCGGATCCACGCAGATCGGCCGCGCGCGACCGGCGGATTCACGGGAAGGTTCATAGATGAACGATGTATAGCGGGTCGACCGGGCCGTCGTGCGGGGCGGTCCTGATGCCGGGTCCCGGTGTGCGCCGGTGCCATTTGTCCATCGACGTGATCCGGCCGACAACGAATCCTGTTATGCTAACGGGCCATGAACCAACTCGACATCTGCCCGGCCGACGACGAGGACAGGGAATGGGTGGCGGCGCTGCTCGCCGGATCGGAACCGTGGAAAACCCTGGGAGCGACGATCGACAAGTGCCGCGCCAGCTGCCACGATCCTGAGTACCTGGTCTATGTGGCGCGCAGCGACGGGCGGCGGTGCGGGGGCATGGTAATTCATCCCCGCGGGCTGGCGAGCTCCCCATACGTAAAATCCGTGGCAATCGCCGAAGGCTCTCGCAGCCGGGGTTTTGGAGCCCAGCTGCTGGATTTCGCTGAGAACCTGTTCCGCGGGAAATCGCGGCACATCTTTCTGTGCGTTTCGTCCTTCAACACGCGCGCGAGGGCGTTTTACGAACGCCGCGGCTACTTTGCCGTTGGCGAGCTCGCGGACTACATCATCGAGGGCGCCTCGGAAACGATCCTGTGCAAGAGACTGGGATGATCCGCGAGCCGGGCCCGCGCGGGATCGTCGCGCTCCTCTGCGCCACCGCCACCGCGGGCTACGTCTGCCGCGTCAACGTGTCGACGGCGGGCGCTCTGATGATGACGGAGTTCGGCCTGGATCAGCCCGCCATGGGTCGGATTTTCAGCGCGTTCCTGCTCGGGTACGCGCTCTGCCAGATCCCGGGAGGCGCGGCAGCGGACCGCTGGGGGGCCCGCAAGACCCTCCGGGTAGCCGCCTGGCTGTGGGCCGCGATCACCGTCGCACACATCCTCGTCGGCTGGGGACCCTTTGCCACGGCGGCCGTGTCGGCGTCCGGCGCCCTGATGGCCGCCCGGTTCGTCCTTGGCGTTTCGGCGGCACCGACCTACCCGGCGTCGGCACAGGGGGTGGCGCGCTGGGTCCTGCCGTCACACCAGGGCCGGGCCAGCGGCGTCGTGATCGCATCGGTGGGGCTGGGCTCGGCGCTCGCGTCGCCGCTCGTTTCGAGCGTCATGGTCCGCTGGGGCTGGCGCACCGCCATCGCCGTTTCGGCACTCCCCGCCCTGCTGGCCGCCGTCGTCTGGCTGCGGGTCCGCGAACCGCGTCCGGTTGCCCTCCAGGGAGCACCGCAGCCTGCCCAGGGAGTTCCGCCTCCGGCGCGGCGCGGTTCTTACTGGAACCGTAGCTTTGCCTTGCTGACCCTGAGCTACTCGCTTCAGGGGTATGTCGGCTACATTTTCGTATCCTGGTTCTATCTCTACCTGGTCCAGGAGCGGGGCTTCGGCATGCTCGCGGGTGCATGGGTCAACAGCGTGTCCTGGCTGCTGTCGATAATCTCGATTCCAGCCGGAGGGATGATATCGGACCGGCTGGCTGCGGGCGCCCTGGGATCGACCTGGGGCCGGCGCCTGGTGCCGGTTGCGGGGATGGCCGTTTCCGGGATCCTGATTTCGATCGGCGCCCACACGAGCAGCCCGGCGCTTGCGGCCGTGACCCTCGCGCTGGCAACCGCCGCAGTGCTCTCGGTCGAAGGTCCGTTCTGGGCCATGATGATGAGGATTGCCGGGCCCGCCAGCGGGACGGCGGGGGGCGTCATGAACATGGGATGCAACCTCGGGGGCCTGATATCCCCGGTGTTGACCCCGGTACTCGCCTCCTGGATCGGCTGGGAGAATGCGCTTCATGTTGCCGCCGGCCTCGCACTCGTCGCGGCTGCGCTCTGGCTGGGCATTTCCCCGGACGCCCGCGCCGATTCCCACACCTAACGGGGGCCTCTTTGGAGTGCGGCGGCTCGACCGGCTCGGCGCCGCGGTACGCCGACATCCCCGATTTCGTCTGCCGGGCGTCACAACCATTCTATCGAAGGTTTCCAGGACGCGGATTATCGCGGTTTCACGCGGATATCAGTGAATCGTCCGCGGAGATCCGCGTTCTGACGCGCCCTCGTCGATTGTGGAACCTGCGAAAAGTACGGCGACCAGGTCGCCCTTTGGTTCCGACGCCTGAACAGCGGAAAGCGTAATTTGCGTTGGCGGCATGAGTTCGGCTAGAATCCGGCGGAATCAGGAGCTCCGAAAACCGGTCCAAACAATCGTCGCCCGGGAAAAGTCGCATCCCGGCCAGAAACGGAAAATATGAGCAACACTGTTCAGCTGAATCAGGAGCAGAACCGGATTCTCTCGATCGACTTCTTCCGCGGGTTCACCATGTTCATGCTGGTAACGGGAATTGCCAGCCTGTTCAGAGGACTCGTTGCGCAAGGTCAGGGCGGAACTATTATCACTTTTATCGATCAACAACTGGAACATGCCCCATGGAGCGGACTGAATGCATGGGACCTTATCCAACCGTTCTTCATGTTCATAGTTGGTGTCGCCATGCCGTTTTCGCTGGCAAAACGGCTGGCGCGAGGGGATAGCTGGAAAAAAGCATTTACTCATGCGTTGACCCGTTCGTTCTGGCTGCTTGTGCTCGGTTTCATGCTGGGTGCCGGCGAGAAGTCCTATGATCTGACCAATGTCCTGGCTCAGTTAGCGGTAACGTATCTCATTGCCTTTCTGCTGCTGCAAGCGGATGTCAAATGGCAGCTACTGGTCTCCTTTGCCATGATTCTTTTGAACGACCTCCTTTATCGATACTGGAACGTACCGGGATACAATCAGCCGTTTACCCCTGATCATAACTTCGGCACCTGGGTCGACCTGACCATGACCGGCTATCTGAATTCCGATCACTGGGTCTCATTTAACGCCATTCCGACGACCGCTCACACTATCTGGGGTGTCGTTGTCGGCAATTTACTTTTGAAGGATTGGCCTCAAAGAAAAAAGATATTCAGCCTGCTTATAACCGGCTTGATCGGCGTCATCGTCGGATATTCCATGAACCCGTTCATCCCGATAATCAAGAGGATCTGCACCAGCTCTTTCATCATAGTGAGCGGAGGGTGGTGTCTGATCGCCATGGCATTTTCGTATTGGCTGATCGATGTGGTGAAATTCCGGAAGGTCGGACTGTTCTTTGCCATCGTCGGCATGAATCCTATTTTCATCTACCTCTTTTCCAATCTGGGCGGAAAGAGGCTGCTTGCCCGCATGGTCCGACCGTTTACTTCGAGGCTTTTCTCCTGGAGCGGCGAGATCGCCATCAACATGATCACCATAGTCATCGTGACCGCTTTCGTCTGGTACATATGCTATTTCCTCTATAAGCGAAAGATATTCATCAAGATTTAGCAGCCGGCCAAATGGAGGCGGGCTAGCGGCCGAGCTGGTTACGGGGTAGTCCTTCCGTGTCCTTCCGCTTTTCTTCCGTGTTTTCCGTGACTGGTCTTTTGGCGGGGCCGCCTGCAGGTCAATTCCCTTTTCCGAGCAAGCGCCGCATCGTTGCCGTGATGACGCCCTCGACTCCGGGTGCGACAAGGGATGCATCGGGACCCGCTTCGTAACCTCCCTGCTCGTAGGCAATATCGGTACAGATGTAGCCGGGGGCGTAATCACCGTAAGCGGCCATCGCAACGAAAAGGTCAGGCCGCATCTTCTGAGCTGCGAGTTGGTACTCGACGAACAGCTCTCCGGGCATGTGCAAAACACGAGCGTCGCCCAGCCGCAGCAAAGCGATGTCGACCGTGTCGCCCTTGCGGCAGCGGCGCAGCCACGCCAGGTGGTCTGCAGCCGTGGCTCGTGCAAGAACGGGGGCCTTTTCATCCTTCAACTGATCCAGGAGCTTCGATTCGTCGAGGTGAGTCGAGACGGGCAGCGCTGTCGCTATCGAGTCCCAACCCACGTCGTCGGCTGTGATCGGCTTCTTCCTTGTTGCCCGCCACGCGAGCTCTATCCCCGCAGCGACACGGTCTGCCAGGATCTGACGATTGGCCGCGTCGGACGGCTTCCGGGCGCGGCGCCAGGCTCTCTCGTGGAGGACTTGCGTTTCGTCTCAGTCGATCTGCCAACCAGGACTTTTTCCTCATGCTCGCAAAGTAGGCCCCCCGCCGGCTATGTGGCAAGCCCTGCCTTCCGGATGCGCTCAATGAGGCTCCGTTTATTCGCATGCTCCTCGCGCAGCCGGGTAATGCGTGTCTCGGCCTCGGCTTGCCGGCCACCGCGGATGCACAAATCCCGGAGGTCGCAAAGCAGGTCGATGGCCTCGTCGTACTTCTTGGGCTGTTTGGTGGCAATGAGCGCTTCCACCTGCCGCCAAGCCTCGGCCTCGTGCCTTGAGAGTTCGGTGAGGTGGCGCTCCCGCGCCGCAGCTGCTTCTCGCTCACGGCGCGCGTTCTCGCGGTCTGCACGCTCTGCCTCCCGGCGCATCCGTTCCTCCGCTCGCGCCGCCCCGGCCTCGAGGATTTCGCCGACCGTGCGGGCCTTGGCGACTGGAGCCTTGGGGACGCGGAGCGACTCGCGGAAACGAAGGAGCAACTCGGCACGAACGTGGGCCTCGGCGCCGCCGGTCAGGCGTACGAGCAACGCCGTCTTCTCCTCCTCGGGGAGGGCTGAGACCCATCGCCGGAGCGCCTCGTCATTGATTGCAGTCAAGTCGGGACTCGTGGCGGCCGCAGCGTCGATCAGGTCGGGATCGATCCACAGGAAATTGGCGAACGCTTCGAGCGCAGCGCTCAGCTTGCCGAGTCCGGGCGGACAAGGGGGTTCACTGTCGTCATCATCGACTTCGCCGTTCTGGACACAGCCGAGCCAGGCGATGTAGAGCGCACGCAGATCGCCGCTGGCGAGCTCCGCGCGCACCGGCACGAGCGCGGCCAACGTATCGTTGTCCTCGTCGACCCACTCGCCGCCCTCCTCCTCTGAGCGGAATGAAAGAACGACGTGGTCACCCTTGGCGCGCGCGGAGGCGCAGTCACCCGCGCAGTACCGCTTCGCCGTCTCGAGGGGCAGCACTCGTCGCGGCATCCGCAGCATCAGCTCGTGAGTGCCCCAGTTGGCGAGGTAGAGGAACGCGTCGAAGTACTTCTCCATCCACTCCGATGAGTTCCCCTTGAAAGTCGCCCCAGGAGTAGTCGACCACGAACCGGCTGGACGTGATCGTGGCGCGCGACGAGTACTTGCGCAGCGTGGCCTGCTCCTGATCGGTGAGCGGCCGGTCGATGGCCTGGAACTCGTAGTACTGGTACTCGCTCATCGGGTGCTCCTCGTCTGTTGCTGCCGCCTCGAGATTGGAGAGCGCTTGCCGCTGCGCCGGCGTCGCCGTCTTACGTGCCACGCCGAGCATCCTGGCGCTTCCGTAGTCGTAGTGGTGCTTGAGCAGTCGGATTATCCGCTGCGCGTACTCTTCCGGTTCCGCGGTTGCCGACAGGACTTTGAACCACGGCGGCAGCACCTTCTCCATTCGTTACTCTCTCTGTCCAAAACACACCTACATCCGTTGCCTGCAGACCTCGGCTGCCTGGGCTGCCCATACGACAGGATTCTTAGGAATAGTGCGGCCCCAGTAGGTCAGCACCACCCAACCGGCTTCCGGCAAGAATTCCCGCTTTCTTGCGTCGAGCTCCAGGGTATGGACATTGCCGTGGATTGCGAACCCGTCGCAGTACCCGGCCACCTTCAAATCCAGCCAGGAAAATCCGGAACTGTAACGAGCCGACCCACCTTATCCCGAATCTCAAAATCCCGCTGCCCGGGCGGCAGATCGGTAAGGCCTGCATCGCGAGGTAAAGCGTCTCCTAGATCTCGCCCTTGGGATAGCGCTGCACGATGGATTCTCTACCAGCCTTAAAAAACAGCTGTGGACCTCTACGCCAACGGCCAGTGAAGTGTCCGGATCAGTCTCATCCCTGAGGTATACCTGTGGATTTAAGAACGACGAGCCGGATGCTGTCAATGCTTAATGATCTCTGAACCGCAAAGGCATCGCAGGAAAGTCTGGTGACAGAAACGGTCCGGTGGGTGGGGGACGGGGAGGTGCGGGAGCGACGCCGAAATCTGTGCAGCAAGGCGCAATAGCTGTTCTCTCACCAAGAGGATATGCGCGCTTACAATGGACTGCAGACAAAATGTTTAGGGATTTGTGGCGGAGAGGGAGGGATTCGAACCCTCGGTAAGGTTACCCCTACACACGCTTTCCAAGCGTGCTCCTTCAACCGCTCGGACACCTCTCCGCGTGCTTGTCGTTCGATAGGATAGAGGAATTCACCCGTCGTCACCAGGACTCGATTGTGACGGCGGAAACTCCAGCGTCCCTGGCGACAGATATATGATGGTGTTCCATCACCTGACCAAGGATTCCCATCTCCTGCTAATGCGCTGATGATTGTATGTCGTGAGTCGTGGATGCGCAAGCCGCGAAGCCCTGTTTTATCGCCGGCCGTCGAGGACAGTCTGGCGGTCGATCCCGCGCACACGCGGCGGGAAATGGGGTACAATCGGCGGCCTTATGAGCGACGAACCGGTTTTTTCCGAAGGCGCCCTGCTACGTGGCTCGACCCTTGTCCTCGAGGCGGCCGGCGTCCCAGGCCCGAAGGCCCGGCTCGTGGCCGATTCGCTGGTCTCGGCCAGCCTGCGCGGCGTCGATTCCCACGGCGTGCAGCTGATCCCCTACTATGTGGCGCAGCTCCGGTCCGGCAACATCGACGCGGCGGCCGACGGCGAGGTGGTCTTCGAATCGGGGGCTTGCATGGTCTACGACGGGCTCCGTGGGCTGGGGCAGAGCACCGCGGCGGTCTGCTGCGAACACGCCGCTCGCCTGGCCCGCGCGCACGGCCTCGGCCTCGTCGTCGCGCGCAATTCGAACCACTTCGGGGCGGCGGCCTTCTGGGGCCAACGCATCGCCGCCCACGGCATGATCGGGATCGTTCTCTGCAACGCGTCGCCTTCGGTCGCCCCGTGGCAGGGGCGACAGGGGAGGATCGGGACCAACCCCATCTGCGTGGCCGTGCCAAGCTCGGGCCGTGGCGCCTGGCTGCTGGACATGGCCACCACGACCGTCGCGATGAACAAAATCATCCAGGCGTCGGCGGACGGGCAAAGCTCGATCCCCGCCGGGTGGGCTTTGGACTCCCACGGCGTCCAGACCACCGACACCGAAACCGCCATGCACGGCCTGCTCATGCCGCTCGGCGGCTACAAGGGGAGCGGTCTCGGCACCATGGTCGAAATCCTCTGCGGCGTCCTCGGCGGCGGAGCGATGAACACCGAGGTCGGCGGCCTGCACATTCTCGCGAGGCCGATGGGGACCAGCCAGTTTTTTCTCGCGCTCGACGTGGCGCGCTTTCTCCCCGCCGAGACCTTCCAGTCGCGCATGGAGCTGCTTGTAGCGTCGCTGAAATCCGCCGCGCCCGCCGCGGGCTACGATGAGGTGATGGTGGCGGGCGACCCCGAATGGCGCAATGAGGCGAACAGGAGAGATAAGGGGATCCCGCTCAAGAGGGCCGCACTGGACCGGATCAACGCCACAGCCCGCGAGCTAGGGGTGCCGGAACTGCAGCCGTAGCTGCATGGGGCATCGAAAAGCCATCCCCCCTATTTGGCGACAGCAAACTAAGTCCGGGCTGAAGCCCGGACCCACTTGTTTTTTTGGCACGTCGTGGTTTTAAGGAGCGGTCACGGGCGCGAACGCAGCCTGCAAAACTTCCTTCGTCTTGTCGTCCTGCACGAACGCCACCAGGATCAGATCCCCGGGGAGGAACGCGTCCGTCTGCCCCTTGAACTTGAGATCCTTCCGGCCGCTGAAACGTTCGGGCGGGTTCTTTTCGAAGTTTTCCAGATAGGCCCTCAGCCCTGCGGAAACCTCTGCCAGGTCTACCGTCGACTGGTGGACGGCTTTTCCGTCGGACAGCGGGATGCCGTCGGGGCCGCCGATCATCCGGCGGACAACCGTCCGGTGCTCCGACCAGCCGTTGGCCCCCGTGTAATGCACCACACCCTGAACGAGCGCGATCCGCAACCTCAGGTCGCGAATGCTTGCCCCGTCCGCCTCCGCCCGGGCCTTTACAGCAAGCCGGCCGCCGTTCAACTCGGACGAAACCTCGACCTGCGCCCCGGGGGCCGCGTCCAGGTCCCGGTCGATGAGGTAGGTGTACAGGCCGTAACGGTCCCTGGCCATCGACTTCGGCCCCCCGCCCATCAGCGATCGTGTCCCCCCCACCACGGCGGTGGGGGTGCCTCTCACGGCGTAGTACTTGGCCCTGACTTCCGTGTCCGGGTTCGTCAGCGGATCCGGCCCGGGGATGTGCAGGTGATATTGAAGCACCGCCACCGTGTCGCGCGGGTAGACGTTCAGCAGGTGGTCGAACGCCTGGTCGGCCGCGACGCACGGGCGGCATTCGGCTCCCGTGAACAGCTCCGCGAGCACCACGCGGCCCGACACGCCCTTCTTCGGCGGGCCGGACGGCGTGAAATTCGAGTACTCCCGGCTGGCGTTTTCGACCCGCTCCTTAAAGCCCGCGTCGGACCCGTTCAGCTTCCTGTACAACGCCGTGAGCGGCTCCATGATCGCAGCCGGCTGGGTCGCCGGCGTACCGGCCAGGTATGCGGCCAGCGCCTCGGAGTCCCTCCCCAGCCTCTCGAGGTTTCGCCCCAGGTGCAGGAAGACGTCGGTCTCGAACGGCGACGCCAGCGCGGCGATGCCCTGCAGTGCGCCGACGGCCGCCTCCGGCTCGTTGCGCAGCGAGTAGATCACCCCCAGGGTCCGCTGCGTCGCGAGGTAGCCTTCCACGTCCCCGGTGGACATCTCGGCGGCGGCGGACCGGGCGATCCCCAGCGCCTCGTCGACGAGGATGCCAGCCCGGGCGTATCCGAGCGCGACGCGTGCCCGCGCCGACGCCTTGTCCGGCGCCGAATCGATGTATCGCTCTCCCGCGGACCTGACCAACTCGGTCTTCCGCTGCGCGGTTCCAGCTGGTTCGGACGTCATCCTCGCCAGGAGCCTGTCGAGCGGGCCGGGATCCTTGAGTTCGCCCAGGACGAGCCCCGTGGCAAGCAGGTCGGCGGCTTCCTGCGATTGGGACCCCGACTTCTCGAGTATCAGGCCCAGCCTGGTCGTGAACTCGACGTTCTTGAGCACCTGGTCTCCGCCCGTCGACAGACGCCCGATCGCGTCGCGCTCGTCCTTCTCGCCCCCGGCGAAATCGCCCAGCTTGTATTTGACCCAGGCGCGGGTGTCGAGATACCCGGCGAGGGTGCGGTCGCTCGACTTCTGCGCCCGGGCAGAGTCCACCGCCTTCGAGGCGTACTTGAGGGCCCTGTCGAGCGACACCCCCTTCTCGGCGAGCGACCAGGCGAAGTCGTTGTACCGCTCGGGACGTCCCGACTCGGGGGTCGCGGCGATGGCCTTGTCGGCGTAGGCCAAGGCGCCCCCTGCCGTGGCCAGATGGGCCTCGAACAGGGCGGAATAGGCGCGAGCGAGCCTGCTGCTCGACGGGTAGTCTTTTACGAACTTCTCGAGCGCCTTGATTTTCTCCTGCGGGTTCGACGGCTGCGTCGCGCTGGCGAAGGCGTCGCGCTCGACGTCGGGTTGAGCAGGCGCCTGGGCCATGGCGAGGCCGTCGCCGAGATAAAAGACCAGCAGAACGACAAACGTGCCGATGAAACGCATCTCTCTTAGTCCTTGCTGCCCGGGATGGGATCCTGCTCTGCGGAGGAGGGCTGGGGCGCCCGTGAATCCCGGTCATCCTTGGATTTTTCGAGCGCCCCCAGGCTGCAGCTCATCGGGGCGGGGGCGAGCCGCCCCCGCCCACTGTTGCGGTTAAGCGCTCGTCGCTTTGGACGGATTCACGTCGCGCACGACGTGCCCGGTGTAGATCTGGCGGGGCCGCGCGATCTTCTGCTCGGCGTCGACCAGCAGTTCCTGCCACTGCGAGAGCCAGCCGACGACGCGCGGGATGGCGAACATGACCGTGAACATCTCAGGCTTGAAACCCATCGCCTGGTACATGATCCCGGAGTAGAAGTCGACGTTCGGGTAGAGTTTCCGTTTGATGAAGTACTCGTCCTCGAGCGCGATCCGCTCCAGCTCGATGGCCATCTCGAGCTTCGGGTTGCGACCGGTGACGGCGAAGACATCCTCGGCCGCCTTCTTGATGATCTTGGCCCTGGGATCGTAGTTCTTGTAGACGCGGTGCCCGAAACCCATCAGGCGCCCCTTGCCGGCCTTGACCTGCTCGATGAAGGCGGGGATCTGGTCTTTCGTCCCGATCTCATCGAGCATCCTCAGCACCTCCTCGTTCGCGCCGCCGTGCAGCGGGCCGGACAAGGCGGCCGCGGCACCCGCCGTGGCGACATACGGGTCCGCGTGCGAGCTCCCGATGGAACGCATCGCGTTGGTCCCGCAGTTCTGCTCGTGATCGGCGTGCAGGATGAAGAGGATGTCGAGCGCGCGCGCCAGCGCCGGGTTGGCCACGAACTTGGGCTCGACCATCTTCCAGAGCATGTTCATGAAGTTTTCGGTGTAGGTCAGGTCGTTGTCCGGATAGACGTACGGCAGCCCGAGGCTGTGCCGGTAGGCGTAGGCCGCGATGGTCGGCACCTTCCCGATCAGCCTGAGGATCTGCAGCCGGCGGATTGCGGGATCCTGGATGTTTTTGGCTTCCGGATAGAACGTCGACAGGGCCGCGACGGTGCTGATCAGCATTCCCATGGGGTGGGCGTCGTAGTGGAATCCATCCATGAACTTCTTGATGTTCTCGTGGAGCATGGTGTGGTGCTTGATCTCGTCCTCCCACTGGTCCAGCTGTTCCCGGGTGGGAAGCTCTCCGCACATGATCAGGTAGGCGACCTCGAGGTAGGTGCACTTTTCGGCAAGCTGCTCGATCGGATAACCCCGGTAGCGCAGGATTCCTTTGTCGCCGTCGATAAACGTGATCGCGCTCCTGCAGGAAGCCGTGTTCATGAAAGCCGGGTCGTAGCTCATCATGCCGAAATCTTCGGCGTCCGTCTTGATCTGCCGCAGATCCATCGCCCGGATGGTCCCGTCCTTGATCGGGATGGTGTATGACTTCCCGTTCCTGTTGTCGACAATCGTGAACGTATCGTTGGCCATCTCCCTCTCCTGTATGGCGTATCGGTCTGAGCGAAACTGAGTGTCCCGCCGACTCCTCGAAAAAGTATGGATCCCCAAGCTCTTGAGCTATGGTAAGCAACCCAGGCACCAGAAAGAAAGGGCAAAAACACCCGAAGCAGCCTGCGGCTGAAGTAGGCCGCTGCGGGAGTGGGCCGCGGCGGCTCGACGCGGCCCTCGATTGCAGCCCTGTTGGAGGAGGATCTGTCCGCTGGTGGGGGATTAGACCCAGGAGCGGGTTATCTGCGTGGGGGGCGTGGCCGTCGAGGTCGACCGCCTTGACGCCAAAGACCAGCTGGTCTATCGGCGTGTTCGGCATGCTGAACTCGTTGACCTTTCCCGCCCAGATTTCGCGTTCCCAATCGGGAGCGGTGGTTGCGCGCACGACGACGGTGAAACCGGCGAGGTCCAGGGCAGTGTAAGGGTAGCTCCAGCGCAGGACGGCGTCGTAGCCGGAACCCCGGCCGAGGGCCGCGTCCTTCCCTCGCCAGGGCCGCGGCCGCCGCGGAGTTCAGCCGGGCCACTTTCGCGATGTAATCGAAATTCCTGATCGCCCGCCACGTTTGTGGTAGGCTTTTTGAGCGTTGGATATTGCATCCGCCGGGAGGGCTCTTGTCGTTGAAATTAACCGTCCCCAGACTTGATTTCGAGAAGTACAGGCTCAAAAACGGCCTGGAGGTGATCCTCGTTGAGGATCATCGCCTGCCGCTGGTGGCAGTCAACGTCTGGTATCACGTGGGGCCAGCGAACGAGAGGCCCGGCCTGACGGGGTTCGCCCACCTGTTCGAGCACATGATGTTCGAGGGCTCGAGGCACGTCCCCGAGGAAGGGCACTTCAGGTTGCTGGAAGCCGCCGGGGCCAGCGACATCAACGGAACGACGGACTTCGACCGGACGAACTATTTCGAGACGCTCCCGTCCAACCAGCTCGAGCTTGCGCTGTGGCTCGAGAGCGACCGCATGGGTTTTCTGCTGGACAGGCTCGACGCCGCGAACCTGGAGAACCAGCGCGACGTGGTGCGCAACGAGCGGCGCCAGAGCGTGGAGGGGACGCCGTATGGGATCGTCCAGGAGGGCCTGTTCCACCTCCTGTACCCGAGCGAGCACCCCTATTACGCGTCGGTGATCGGGTCTCATGCCGACATAGAGGCGGCCCGGCTCGCCGACATCCGAGAGTTTTTCAAGCTGTACTACGCGCCAAACAACGCGAGCCTGGCGGTGGTGGGAGACCTCGACCGCGCAGCCGCCAGGATTCTGATCGAAAAGTATTTCGGCCCGATCCCGGCAGGGGCGCCCGTCCCGCCGATCGAGGTCCGCACGCCCCCGATATCCTCGGAGCGGCGGGCCGTCATCACAGATCAGGTCGAGTTGCCGCGGGTTTACCTGGCCTGGATCACCGACCCGATATTCAAGCCCGGCGACGCCGAGTGCGACCTGATCGGGCGGATCCTCGGCGGCGGCAAGTCCAGCCGCCTGTACAAGCGCCTGGTGTACGACGACCGCATCGCGCAGGACGCGAGCGCCATGCAGTACTCGCTCGCGCTCGGCTCCCTGTTCACCGTCGAGGCCACGGCCAAGCCCGGCGTCGCCCCCGAGACAGTCGAGCGCTGCATTGACGAGGAGCTCGACAGGTTCGTCGTCGAGGGCCCGACCGAGGCGGAACTCGCCGGGGCCCGCAACACCATCCAGTCGGCCATTATTCGGGGCCTGGAGACGCTCGGCGGCTTCGGCGGAGTCGCGGACCGGCTCAACCAGTACAACCATTATCTGGGGGACCCCGGCTATCTCGCCGCGGATCTGGCCAGATACGAGCAGGCCACGCCGGCGCGCCTGGCGGAGGTTGCGCAAACCCGGCTGCGACGCGAGAACCGCGCGGTGGTCTACGGCGTGCCGGGAGAGAAGATCGTGGACGACGTGCCGAGGTCGGCGGACCCCGACCGTACCCCGGGCGCCGAGCCTGCGGACGTCCCGGGCCAGCAATGGCGCGCCTCGATTCCTTCCGCCGCACCCCCTTCGCCGCTCGTGCTCCCCGTTCCGGTCTCGTTCCGGCTCGACAACGGTCTGACGGTCCTGCTCGTGGAACAGCACGGTTTGCCCGTGGTTTCCGCCAACCTGGTATCCCTCAGCGGCAGCGAGTGCAACCCGCCCGAACGCCCCGGGTTGGCCGCTTTCACGGCCGACATGCTCGACGAGGGGACAAAGCGCCGGTCGGCGCTGCAGATCGCGGACGACGCGGACCAGCTGGGCGCCACGCTGTCGACCGGTTCCTCCACCGACATGTCGTACGCGGCGATCAGGAGTCTGAAACGCAACGCACGTGCCGCTTTGGAGCTGCTCGCCGACGTCGCACTCCACCCCGAGTTCCCCGCCGGCGACATCGAGCGCGTGCGCCACGACCGCATCACCCACATCCTGCAGCAGCGCGACAACCCCGGCGCGATCGCGTCCAAGGCGTTCTTCGGAACGGTGTATGGACCACGACACCCCTACGGCTACACCGAGATCGGGTCGGAAGCTTCGGTGCGGTCCATCTCCCGGGACGAACTCGTCGGTTTCTGGGAGCGCGGCTACGCGCCCGGGAATTCGGCGCTGGTGGTCGCCGGGGACATCACGGTCGAGGAACTGCGGGAGCTCGCCGGGGAGCTGTTCGGGGCCTGGCGCGGCGCAGGCAGCGCCGCAGGACTCCCGGCCGCGGCCGGCGCCCGCGGCCGCAGGGTTGTGATCGTGGACAAGCCGGGCGCTCCGCAAACAAGCCTCCGCATCGGCCACGTGGGAATCTCCCGTTCCGACCCCGACTACATCCCCGTCGACGTGATGAACACGGCGCTGGGCGGCCTTTTCTCGAGCCGGATCAATATGAACCTGCGCGAGGCGCACGGGTACACCTACGGCGCTTCCTCGGGTTTCGCCTTCCGCCGCGGGCCGGGGCCCTTCGTCGTCGCCACCAACGTGCGAACCGACGTGACCGCGGCCGCGGTTTCGGAGGTGTTGCACGAGATCGAGCGGATGCGTAACAGCGAACCGACGGAAGTGGAGCTCGCGACCGCCAAGGATTCCATCTCCCGTTCCCTCGCGGGTTATTTCGAGACGACGCCGCAATCGGCATCGACCGCCGGACAGCTGTTCGTGCACGACCTGCCGCTGGATTTCTACCGCACGCTCCCGGGGCGGGTCGAGGCGGTGAGCGCCGCGGCCGCCCGGCACGCGGCGGAGACACACCTGCACCCGGAAGAGCTCGTCATCGTGGCGGTGGGCGACCGCAGCCGCATCGAGCCACAACTCTGGGACGCGGGGTTCGGCCCCGTCGAGTACCGGTGCCTGGATGGAGAGCCCGCAAAGGGCTGACACCCATGAACAGGATCCTGTCCACGACGAACTGGCTCAACTACCTGCTGATTTTTGTGCCCGTCGCGATCGTGCTGGAATACGTGGTCCACCCCAGCGCCATCTGCATCTTCGCCGTGTCGGCGCTGGCCATCGTCCCTCTTGCCGGCATCATGGGGGACGCCACCGAACAGCTGGCCGGGAAGCTGGGCGAGGGACTCGGCGGTCTGCTCAATGCCACCTTCGGCAACGCGGCCGAACTTATCATCGCCGTCCTGGCCCTGCAGGCGGGGCTGCACGACCTGGTGAAAGCGTCGATCACCGGATCGATCATCGGCAACGTCCTGCTGGTGTTCGGCCTGAGCGTGGTGGTCGGCGGCACGAAGTACAGCACCCAGAAGTTCAACAAGACCGCCGCCAGCGTGGGCACGACCATGCTCGTCCTCAGCGCCGTCAGCCTGGTCGTGCCGGCCATCTTCCACCTGATCGCACCCAGCGAGATCAGGGTCGAACGCGAGCTCAGCTTCGAAATCGCCGTGGTCCTGACCATCACCTACGCTCTGAGCCTGCTGTTCACCCTCAAGACCCACCGGTTTCTGTACGCCGGGGGACACGGCGGGCACGAGGGAACGGCGCCGCACCAACCCGCCTGGCACGCGACCCTCCGGCTGCTGGGCGCGACGGCCCTGGTCGCCCTGATGAGCGAGTTCCTGATCGGCGCGGTCGACGAGACCGCCCGCAGCCTGGGGATGAACGAAGTCTTCGTCGGCGTCATTCTCGTCGCGATCATCGGGAACGCCGCCGAGCACTCGACCGCTGTGATCGCGGCGATGAAGAACAAAATGGACCTGGCGGTTAATATCGCGGTGGGATCCTCGATCCAGATCGCGCTCTTCGTCGCGCCCTTGATCCTCTTCCTCAGCTATCTCGTGGGCCCCGCCCCGATGGATCTGCACTTTACGACCTTCGAGGTGATGGCCGTGGTCCTGGCCGTCGCGATCATGGCCCTGATCTCTCAGGACGGCGAGTCCAACTGGATGGAAGGGGTCCAGCTGCTGGCGGTCTACACGATCCTCGGCATCGCCTTTTACTTCCTGCCGGCCGGCCATTGATAGGTCGAGCTCCCCCGCACCCTACCAGCGCGCCCAAAAAACAAGTGCGTTCGGGCTTCAGAGGCTGTCCAACGGTTGATCTGCCCGATCCAAACAAGATACAAGTGGGTTCGGGCTTCAGCCCGGAGGCAGTTTGCGGTCGCTGTAACGTGCGCCCGTCGCCACATGGATCAGATCAAAAGACGTCCGGGCTGAACAGGCTGTCCAACGGTTGACGTTCAATCCGGACGAACTGAAGTAATCTGGAGTGCGGCGCCTCGGCGCCGCTTTCACTCGTCCTACGGCAGGAATGCTCGGCGCCTCGGCGCCACGCCGAATTGCGAGATGCGACCCTGCGACCTCGGCCTTTGGTGGCGTCGAGCCAGTCGAGCCGCCGCACTTCACAATCAACCGTTGGACAGCCGCTTCAGCCCGGACGCAGCTTGCGGTCGCAATTGCGGGGCGGGTGGAACTACATGGAGCGGTTTTAAAGACGGCTGCCCGGCCGGCTTGGTACATCCGGGGCGGCGTGGTACTTTTTTCGTTTATGCCCAACGAATCTCTGAACATCAATCTCCAGAGCGAGACTCTGAACGTCACGGGCGCGATCCTCGACCGCTACAACGTCCCGGGGCCGCGCTACACGAGTTATCCGACCGCGCCCGAGTGGCTCGACACGTTCGGGCCCGACGATTACGACGAGGTCGTCCGCGCCTCCAACGCCGCGCGCCCGGCTGCCCCCGTCTCCCTCTACATGCATCTCCCTTTCTGCGAGCGGCTGTGTCTCTTCTGCGGCTGCAACGTGGTCATCAACAGGAACCACGACGTGGCGCTCGACTACCTCGAGGCGCTCCGTTGGGAAATTGACCAGCTCGCCGGAAGACTGGACCGGGGGCGGCAGCGTCGTCCAGCTGCACTGGGGGGGCGGGACCCCGACCTATCTTGACGCCTCCCAGCTCGAGCAGCTCTTCCAGTACACGCGTGAGCGGTTCAACTTCGCGCCGGACGCCGAGATCGGGATAGAGGTCGACCCGCGCGCCACCCGGTCAGACCAGCTGCGCGTGCTGCGCCGCCTGGGTTTCAACCGGATCTCGATGGGCATCCAGGACTTCAACCCCGAGGTGCAGCGGACCGTACACCGGATCCAGCCCTACGAGATGACGCGCGCGCTTTACGACCTCTGCCGCGAGCTTAAGTTCGATTCGGTGAACGTCGACCTGATCTACGGGCTTCCGCACCAGACGCCGGAATCGTTCGTCGACTCGGTCGACAAGGTGATCCTGATGCGGCCGGACCGGGTCGCGATGTTCAGCTACGCGCACGTCCCGTGGCTGAAGAAGCAGCAGGGGTCGTTTGCGCGCCACATACCGCAGGGGATGGACAAGTTCAGGATCTTCCGCGCCGGCATCGAGCGGTTCACGGAGGCGGGCTACACCTATATCGGGATGGATCATTTCGCGCTGCCGGACGACGAACTCTGTCTCGCCCAACGGAACCGCACCCTGCACCGGAACTTCCAGGGATACACGACCAAAGCCGGCGCCGACCTGTTCGGGGTCGGGGTCAGCTCCATCAGCGGCGTGGGCCGCGCATACGCCCAGAACCAGCGCGACCTGAAGCTGTATTACGGCGCAGTCGGGCAGAGGACGCTCCCGACCATGCGCGGCACACGGCTCGACGCGGACGACGCCCTCCGGCGGGAGGTGATCAGCCGCATCCTGTGCCACTGCGTGCTGCACAAAGTCGGAGATCGAGTCGCAGTTCGACGTCCGGTTCGACGAGTATTTCGGCGACGAGCTCGACCGCCTGCGCCGGCTCGAGGACGACGGCCTGGTCGTGCTGTCCGCCGACCAGGTCGCCGTGACCTCGCTCGGCCGCATCTTCATCCGGAACGTCGGGATGGTGTTCGACCGGTACCTGCAGAAGCCGAAGGACCGGCCGGTCTTTTCCAAAACCCTGTGAACGGCCCCAAAATGCCCCTCGCGGAGAATACCGGCGGCGGAGAGCGCCGCGGCGTGCTCCTCTTCAACCTGGGAGGCCCGGAAACGCTGGCGGACGTGCGGCCGTTCCTGTTCAACCTCTTTTCCGATCCCGACATCATCCGGATCCGGAACGCGACCGCGCGCAGGGCGCTCGCCTGGTTGATCGCGACCACCCGGCAGCGCAAGTCGCGCGACCTGTACCGGCAGATCGGCGGGGGTTCGCCGCTGCGGCGCATCACCGGGCAGCAGGCCGCCGCACTCGAGCAACGGCTCGCCTCGCGGGGGATGCAGGCCCGGGTCTATGTCGGGATGCGCTGCTGGAAACCGTCGATAGACGAAGCCGTGGACCGCATCCGAAAGGACGGCATCACCCGGCTGGCGGCCCTCCCCCTCTTCCCGCAGTTTTCGTTCACCACGACGGGCTCGTGCTTCAACTACCTCCGGCCGCTGCTGGAAAAATCCGGGCTGGCGCGCCGGATCGCAGTCTCGTACGTGCAATCCTGGTTCGACAATCCGCTGTACCTCGAGTGCATGGCAGACCTGATCCTCGAGGCCCGCGCGAAGTTCACCAGCACCGACCCTGGCGCCGTCCACCTGCTCTACAGCGCGCATTCCATCCCGGCGCGCTACGTCGACGAAGGGGATCCCTACCTGGAACAGACACGCCGCACGGTGGAGCTGCTCGACGGACGGCTGGGCAATGCGTCACCTTCTACGCTTGCCTTCCAGAGCAAGGTCGGGCCGGTGAAGTGGCTCGAGCCGGCCACGAGCAAGGTGCTGCAGGAGATGGGGAAGAAGGGGATCGAGAGGGTCCTGGCCGTCCCCGTGAGCTTCGTTTCGGACCACATCGAAACCCTGCAGGAGATCGACATCCTCTATCGCGACCTGGCCGCGGCCGCCGGGATCCGGGAGTTTTACAGGGCGGCCGCGCCGAATCTACACCCGAAATTCATCGACGCCCTGGCCGAGGTCGCGGCCGGCGCGTTCGGGATCCCGGCGGTGGCCGGGGGTGGCCCCAACCCGCCCCGATAGGCTGCAGCCGAATGGGGTTCGGGGGCCGCGGGCGGCCCACTCTCCCACGGAGAGGCGGCTCAGGGGTTCCTGAGCTGCTCGATCTGGCCTCGCAGCTGGTCTCCCATCCTCGGGCTGAAGCCGATCTGGACGTGGCGGACAACTCCGTCTTTGTCGATCAGGACCTGCATGGGAATGGAGCCGCTGCGGTACTTCCGACCCACCTCCCCCTCCTCGTCGAGCAGCACCCGGGAGTGGAGGTTTTGCCTCTTGACGTAGCCCGCGACCAGATCGCGGGGCTCCTCGAGGTTGATGGCGAGCAGTGCCAGGTCGGAGGTGTACTGGGATTGCAGTTTCTCGAGGAGCGGCATGCTCATGCGGCACGGACCGCACCACGTCGCCCAGAAGTCGAGGAGCACGACCTTGCCCTTGAACTGATCGAGGGAGACCTCGTTGCCGTTCAGGTCCGCGAGCTTGAATGCCGGCGCAGGTTGCCCCACCTCCAGTTCGCCGGTGGGTGCGGGCGCGGAGCAGCCCAGTTGCCACGCTACGAGCGCCAGGCAAGCGGCGATTACGATCTTCCTCATTCCGAAAACTCCTCGCGCCGGGGTTGGCCCTCACTCCCTTGATCAAAGGCCCAGTATACCAGCGCCGAGGGTATACTGAGGGATGTTGAGGCACTTTTCCAGGGAGATAGACATGCCAGAAGCCAAACACCAGTCCGTGACATCCGCTGCGCTTCCGAAACCCGCCGGCCCTTATTCCCCGGGCGTGATCTTCGAGAAGCTGATCTTCGTCTCCGGCCAGGGCGCGGTCGACCCGGCAACCGGGGAGCTGTCCGGCCCCGACGTCGAAAGCCAGACCGAGCAAGTCCTCAAGAACATTGCTGCGATCCTCGAGGCCGCCGGCAGCAGCCTGCAGCACGTGTTGCGTTGCGGCGTATTCCTGACCGATATCGGTGAGTTCCCCCGGATGAACGCCGTCTACGGCCGCATGTTCGGGGAGAACCGGCCGGCGCGCACCACGGTCCAGGTCGCGGCGCTTCCGCGCACCGGTCTCAAGGTCGAGATCGACGCCGTCGCCTACATTCCCTGAGACCACTCCATGATCCGGCAGTTCCGGTCTGAAGATGCCCAGGCTTGCAGCGAGCTCGTGCGCGCCACGGTCGAGCAGGACCCGTCCATGGGCCCGGAGCTGCGCCGTCACCTGCTGCGCCTGGAGTCGCCCCGGGCCATGTTGGAGAGGGCTCGCCAGTATTACCTGGCCGTCTTCGTGGACGGGTCCGCCGTGGTCGCGGTCGGCGGCGTCGAGATGAACGAGGTGCGGTTTCTGTGTGTCTCGCCGGGGTGGCAGCGCCGCGGCATCGGGCGAAAACTCCTCCGACACCTGGAAGAGTGGGTTCCCCCGGCGCTGTTCCCCGATGTTTTCGTTTACTCGGCCCCGTCCGCAACCCGGTTCTACGAGGCCCAGGGATATAGTCCCGCGGGCGAAGACGTGGTCGACGTCGACGGCCACCCGTTGCCGACCGTGTTCATGCGCAAGAACATTCGCGTGGGTCTGGGCTGAAGTGGGCCGCGTCGGCCCGCCGCGGCCCAGTTTGCGCGTCGCCTGACCCAAGTGGGTCCGGGCTTCAGCCCGGACGTCTTTTGATCTGAGCTATATAGCGACCGCAAACTGCGCGCCCGGGCTGAAGCCCGGACGCGGCCGCGTCGAGCCGACGCGGCCCACTCAGAGTTCCGAGAGCGCTGTGCGGATCCGGTCCACCGCGCACCGGATGTTGTCCATGGAGGCTGCGAAGGAGAAGCGGAGGTATCCTTCGCCGCAGGCTCCGAACGCGGTTCCGGCCAGGCAGGCGACGCCCGCACGGTCCAGCAGGTATTCCGAGATTTCCTTGGAGGTTCCCCCGAACGAACGCACGTTCGGGAAAGCGTAAAAGGTGCCGTGCGGCAGGAGGCAGCGCACGCCCGGGATGGAGTTGAGCCCGTCGACGATCACCTGTCGCCTGCGCCGGTACTCTTCGATCATCGCGGGGATGGTCGCCTCCCGGGTTTGCATGGCCGCCAGTCCGGCCTTCTGGGTGAATCCCGGGGTGCAGGAGACGGAGTTGACCAGCAGGCGGTTGATGTGGGGCGCAAGTGCGCGCGGCATCAGCCCGAACCCGAGCCGCCAGCCCGTCATGCTGTAGGTCTTGGAGAACCCGTCCAAAACTATCGTCCTCTCCGGCATCCCCTCGAGGCTGGCGATCGAGTGTTGGCTCCCCTCGAAGATGAAGTGGCTGTAGATCTCGTCCGAGAGCACCCAGGCGTCCCCACGGCGGACGACCCCGGCGAGCCCCTGGATGCTCGCGCGCGTCTCCACTCCCCCGGTCGGGTTGTTGGGCGAGTTGACGATAATCAGGCGGGAGCGGCTGGAAAGGCGGCTGGCGAGGTAGTCCAGGTCGTAGCGGAAGTCGTTTTCCTCCAGCAACGGGTAAGGGACGGGCGTGCCGCCAGCGAACCGGATCATCGACTCGTAAATCGGGAAACCAGGGTCGGGGTAGAGGACCTCGTCCCCCTGCTGCACCAGCGCGAGGATGGTGTAAAAGATGATCGGCTTGCCCCCGGGGGTGACGATCACCTGGTCCGGGGAGATCTGCAGCCCTCGGCGCGCACCCTCGACCTCCGCGATGCGGGTGCGCAGCTCGAGCAGGCCGGCCGAATTCGTGTACTTGGTCAGGCCGCCCCGCAAACCGGCGACGCCGGCCTCGATGGCGGAATCCGGCGAGGCGAAATCGGGCTCTCCGATCTCGAGGTGGACGATCTGCTTCCCCTGCGCCTCCAGGGCCTGGGCCCTGGCGAAGACTTCGAAAGCGGTTTCGGTCCCCAGCCGGCTCATCCTGTCTGAAAGCCTCATCATCGACCTCGCACGAAAAACAATAATCCTAAGGCCGAACCCGTCGCCAGTCCAGAGCCGAAGTGGGCCGCGTCGGCCCGACGCGGCCCATGCTCACCTGCTGGTTCTATCTGGAATCCTGCCGTCGAACGGCGGCGGGGCGGGGCCGGCCCCGTCCGACCCCGTCCGCACCGGACGGCAGTCCAGGAGCCGGTCGAGCACGGGACGCTCGCTGTCCTCGACGCTCGCCAGGATGCGGGTGCCGCCGGCCTCGATGGCGGCCACGGGCACCCCGTCGCGATAGATCACGCGGTTGCCCAAGACAGCAGGCACGCGTGCGCCGGGAGTGAGGATCCCGGCCAGGTTGAGCGGGTCGCACGCGGACACGCGCGTGAACTGCCCGGACGGTTCTCTTCGGCGGACCAGGCGCAGCGCATCGACCGCTTCCGGCAGCGCGAACTGCTCGCCGGTGAATCCGGCCACGAACCGCCCCCCGCGGATCTCGCCGCGCGCCTCGCAGCGGCGCAGCGCCGGGGCCAGGTCGCGCCAGGGGGGTGCGCCCGGCTCGCGTACCAGCAGTTCCCGGCAGAGCACTCCGTAGCGCCGCAGGAGCTGGCGCGCCTTGATCTCCACGGCGTTGTCGGGAAACGGTCCGCCGAGGTCCAGCAACGACCAGCGCCCCTCGCGCACGCGCCGAGGCTGCCGCCGCCGCCGGGGCGAGCGTTCGGACCGGCGGGACTCCCCGGAGACGAGCGCGCGCAACGCCGCGAAGGCGTCGGCCGTCACAAACCCTGCGGCCACGAGCTGCCACAGCGCTTCCTCCACCTCCGCCGGCAGATGGCGTGTCCCGGAGACAATTTCGGGGAAAAAGAGGGCGCCCCTGCGGCGTAGCAAGCTCCAGGGTGGCGCGGGCCGGCACCGACAGCGCGGCTTCGTCCGGCGGCTCCTGGTCGAGCAAACCGCGGACGTCCTCCCTCACGGCCAGTCCCAAAGGCGCCGTGCGGGTCAAGCCCGGACGGCGCGCCGGCACCTCCGCCTGCGTGGCCCGGTGCGTCCACCGGCCCCACAGCACCTCGCCGGCGAGGCAGAGCGCATCGAGGAACGCGGGCTCGTAGTCGGCGATTCGGGGGGGCAGGATTTCGGCCTCCCACGCCCCCGCGGCCGCCTCGAAGCCCTGCAGCTGCTCCACGACCTCGAGCACCCCGGCATCCCCGTCCAGCCTCGATTCGGGGGCGACGTGCTGCCACTCGAACAGGAAGCGCAGAAACGTCGCCGCGCTGACCGGTTCGATCTCGCGGCGCAGGTGGGCGATAGTGGCGCGGTGGATGCGCGCGAGGATGCGGCGGTCGCAGAACTCCTCCGCGCCGGCGCACCCGGTGAAGGAACCCCGCAGCACCAGCCCCTCGCCCTCGAGCTGCGCCAGCGCGGCCTCGATGTCGGCTCCCGCCGATCCGAGGATGCCGGCATACTCGGCCGCCGTGCGTGGTCCGCTCACCTCCACCCAGCCCCGCACGACCCGTACGACCGCTTCGGGGCCCGCGGCCGCGAGAAACTCGCAGGCGGTGTCACGCTCTTCTGCGGGGCACCAGTAGGTTCGCCCGCCGTTCCCGGCGCGGAAGGCCCGCCCCTCCTGCTCGAGCGATTGGAACCAGGCGGGCGCGTCTTCGGGGAGGCGCGCGATCAAGCTTTCGGGGAAGACGACCAGGCCAAGCAGCATGTCGTGCAGCTCCTCGCGGTCGCGCACCTCCGGCCAGGCGTCCTCGGCGGCGCTGCGGATCGCCTCCGGGTCGAGGCGCCCAAGCTCGTCCGCCTGCTCCGGGAGGGCGCGCCTGAGGATCACGGCGCGGGCGCGGCGCTCCTCGAGCGGGGCGTTGTCGAGGAACCCATAGGGCATGACGTTCAGGATCTGGTGCGAGAAAGCCGAGGGCATCGGGGTGTCCCTGGCGCGGAACTCGATGAGCCCGCGCTCGAGCCCCTCGAGCACCGCCCTGAGGCCGTCGACGTCGAGCGCCTCCCTGAGGCAGTCGCGGAGCGCCTCGAAGACGAGCGGGTGGTCCGGGACCTCGATGTCTTCCGCAGCCCTGTTGTCCTGGCACTGGGTCTGGGCGGGAAAAACGGCGGCCAGGAGGTCGTCGGCACGCATCCGCTGCAGCGGCGCCGGGACACGCTTCCCCCCGGTGAACCGAAGCAGGGCGAGAGAGCGCGTCAGGGTCCAGCGCCAGCGCGTCGTAAAGAGCGGCGAGGCGAGCACGGCCTGGACAAGCGCCTCCTCGACCTTGTGAGACTTGAGGGAGCCGAAGAGGTCCTCCATGGGGAACGAGTGCTGCGGGCCGAGCGAGAGGTTGAGGCCGTCGTCGTTGGCCGAGGCCTGCAGTTCGAAATCGAAACTGCGGCAGAAGCGCTTGCGCAACGCGAGCCCCCATGCACGCGTGATGCGCGACCCGAACGGGGCGTGCAGGACCAGCTGCATCCCGCCGCTCTCGTCGAAGAAGCGTTCGGCAACGACCCGTTCGGCCAGCGGCACGGAACCGAGGACCCGTTTCCCTTCGGCGATGTAGGCCGCCGCCTGCTCCGCGGCCGCAGCCGACAACCCAACGGTGCCGGTCAGCCACTCCCGGAGGGCCTCCGGGCTGCCGAGCCGCTCGTCGATGCCGGCCCGGACCTCCGAAACGGCTGCCGAAAGCTCGCGGGTGCGCGACGGCGCCTCGCCCAACCAGAACGGAATGGAGGGAGCCTGGCCGCGCGCGTCCTCGACCCGCACCCTTCCCTTTTCGATCCGCCGGATGCGCCACGACGTGTTCCCGAGCAGGAAGACGTCGCCGGCCATGCTCTCGGTGGCGAAGTCCTCGTTCACGCTGCCGACGCGGATGCCGTCGGGATCCGACACGACTTCGAAGTCCGCGTTGTCCGGTATGGCGCCGCCGCTGGTCAGCGCCGCCAGCCGCGCGGAGCGCCTCGCGCGCAGGACCCCGTTGATGCGGTCGTGGTGCAGGAAGGCCGAACGATGGCCGAGACGGGGTGCAACGCCCTCCGACAGCATGTCGACCACGGCGTCGAAGCGGCTGCGCGGCAGCTCGCGGTACGGGTAGGCCTGCCGGACCAGGTTGAAGAGCTCGTCGGTCCTCCACTCCCCGACGCTGCACGCCGCGACGATCTGCTGCGAAAGTACGTCGAGGGGCCACGGCGGGATGCTCAGGCGGTCGAGTTCGCCGCGGCGAACGGCCCACAGGAGGGCGGCGCATTCTATCAGCTCGTCGCGTGTGAGGGGAAACAGGCGTCCTTTCGGCGTGCCGCCGAGCCAGTGCCCGGACCGTCCCACCCGCTGCAGCAGCACCCCGATCGAGCGTGGCGAGCCGATCTGGCAAACCAGTTCCACTGCACCCACGTCGATGCCAAGCTCGAGCGAGGCGGTCGCGACGCACACCTTCACCTCGGCGCGCTTGAGTCGCTCTTCCGCCTGGAGCCGCGTCTGTCGCGCGAGACTGCCGTGGTGGGCGACCACCGCATCCTCGCCGAGCTTCTCCGAGAGGATGTGCGAGACCCGCTCCACCAGACGCCGAGTGTTGACAAAAACGAGCGTGGTTCTGTGCCGGTCGGCCAGCCGGGCGAGTTGCTCCACCGTTTCGTCCCAGAGATCCAGGGTGACGACAGGGCCGAGCTCGTTTCCCGGGATCTCGACTTGCAGGTCGAGCTCGCGCCGGCTTCCGGTGTCAACCACGGAGCAGCGGGGCGAGCCGTCGGCATCGAGGTGGGCGCCGCCGACCAGGAAACGGGCCACCTCGTCGATAGGCCGTTGCGTCGCGCTCAGTCCAATGCGCGTGACCGCGCGCCCGGAGAGGGCGCACAGGCGCTCGACCGAAAGCGCCAGGTGCGACCCGCGCTTGTTGCCGGCCACGGCGTGGATTTCGTCCAGGATGACGGTGTGGACGCCCGCCAGCCCGCGCCGGCCCGCGGCCGACGTCAGGAGGATGTACAGCGACTCCGGGGTAGTGATCCAGATGTGCGGCGGCCGCTTCGCCATCGCCTGCCGCTCGTAGGCCGGGGTGTCGCCCGTGCGCACCGCAATCCGGATTTCCGGAGGGATGAAGCCCTTTTCCGACGCGAGCTGCGAGATCTCCCGCAGCGGGACCGAGAGGTTGCGGTGCACGTCGTTCGACAGCGCCTTGAGCGGCGAGACGTACACGACCTGTGCCCCCTCGGCGAGCTCGCCGCGGAAACCCGCGCGCAGCAACCGATCGAGGCAGATCAGGAAGGCGGCGAGCGTTTTCCCCGAACCGGTCGGGGCACAGATCAGGGTGTGGCGACCTGCAGCGATTGCGGGCCACCCTTCGGACTGGGCCGCCGTCGGCCCGGCAAACCTCCGCTCGAACCACTCCTGCACGAGGGGATGAAACAACGGCCGCATCCGTTAACTATACCCGCCGGCCCCCGGGAACCCAATCGCGTGTTTTCTTGTTAAGTGGGTCCGGGCTGAAGAGGCTATCCAATGGTTTGATCTGCCCGAGGGCTTTCAGCCCGGACGCAGTTTGCGGGCGCTAATGTGCGCCCGTCCCCACATAGATCAGATCAAAAGACGTCCGGGCTGAAGCCCGGACCCACTTGTTTTACGGGCAGGGCGGGTGGTTCAACCGTTGGACAGCCTCTTCAGCCCGGACTCACTTGGAATCTTGAATCCCGCAGCACGAATCCGCTACCTTCTGTCGCAGGGTAAGCAGAACAGGAGGTTGAAAATGGTGGCGACACCGTCCGTGATGCTTAAGCTGGGCACACCGGCGCCGGATTTCCGTCTGCCGGACGTTGTCTCCGGCGCGCTGGTCTCGCTCGACACATTTGCCGGAACACCGGGGTTGCTCGTGGTGTTCATCTCGCGTCACTGCCCATACGTGCAGCACATCAAGAGCGAATTGGCCCGCGTCGGCAGGGAGTACGTGGCGCGCGTGGGGATTGTGGCCATCTCGTCCAACGACGCCGAAAGCTACCCTGACGACACGCCTGCGAACATGAAGGCGATGGCGGACGAAGCCGGTTTCCTTTTCCCGGTGTGCTACGACGAGAGCCAGGCGGTCGCGCAATCGTACTCTGCGGCGTGCACGCCCGATTTCTTCCTGTTCGACAAAGACAGGAAGCTGGTCTACCGCGGGCAGCTCGACGACAGCCGGCCGGGCAACGGCAAGCCCGTCACAGGCGCGGACCTGCGTGCGGCGCTGGACGCGGTCGTCGCCGGCCGCGAGGTCAAGGGCGGCCAGAAGGCGTCGATCGGATGCAATATCAAGTGGAAGTCCGGGAACGAACCCCCCTATTTCCGGTAGGATCTACCGCTGCGCCGCCAGGGTCTTGGGGCCTGGGGCGGGGACCGAGACGCTCCCCTTGGGCTTTCGGGGTGGCACCCCTTTGTGGCAGTCGGCGCAGCCGACCGTGTGGATGTTGTGGCGGCTGGAAACCGACTTGAAGCTCGTGTCCATCTTCTCCACATCGAGACCGCAGTTGGAGAGGCGCGGGTGACACGACGAGCACGAGCGCCTGGCGTCGAGCGAGTGAGTCGCGTGGCAGGCGAAGCAGCCCAGCCCCTCGTGCACGCCCAGGGGCGTGCGATCGTCGCTGGTCGCGGCCTGGCGCGTGGCGTCGGGTGCGTGGCACTGGTAGCAGAGGCGCTGGCGCACGTCGGGCGACACTTCCACGGTCCGTGCGCCATCGACGATCCGGGGATGCGGGAGGAAGGTCGTTTCCCTGTGCGCCTTCTCGTGCCGCACGAAAAGGCTGACAAACGGCAGCCGTTGCGGCCGGGACGAGGAGATCGCCTTCGGGTCCGAATATTCGGGCCGCACCGACGGCGCCCCCTTGAAGTGGATTTCGTGACACGCCAGGCACGGGATCGCGTGCCGCTTCGACCGTTCCGGCTTAACCAGACGCCACGGTCCTTTCGTGCTGATCGGCGCGACGACGTCCTGGATATTCCCCTCGAAAAACATGGCGTGGCAGCGGAGGCAGTCCTCGTTCAGCTGCTCCGTGCGGTTGTGCTTGTCGTTCAGGAAGACGTCCGCATAGGTGAGCGAGTGGCCGCTGGCCAGCCAGGCGGCGTGTTCCCGCTCGTGGCACTCCTTGCAGCGGCCGGTCATCTCCACGGCCTGTTCCTCGCTGAGCCGGATCGACTCCGGCCGATCGGCGGTGAAGTGCGAGCTGACCCTGCGGCCGTTTTCCCAGAGGCTGTGCAGGCCGTTGCTGACGGCCGATCCGTGGCAGCCGGCGCACGGCACTTCTCTGTGGGCCGACTGCGCCCACAGTTCCTGGGCGGGCTGGATTTCGTGGCACGAGGCGCACGTCCGCTCGGGCGAAGAGTAATGCCAGGCCGAGGCGAAACCGAGCACGGCCACGATCCCCACCGCGGAGAGGATGATCACGAGTCTCTTTGCGGGCATCCATCGCATAGGGTGTTTCAGGAGCGGAAGCGCGTCCCGGCCCATTGTTTCTTGATGTAATCCGAAACCCAGTAGCCCAGCGCCATGATGGTCAGGACGGGGTTGAAGCCGCCATTGGTCACGTGAAGGCTGCCGTCGGCCACGAACAGGTTGTCTATGTCGTGCAGCTGCCCATGGGGGTTGGTGACGGAAGTCCTGGAGTCGTTGCCCATGCGGCAGGTCCCTGCCTGGTGCTGGCCGCCGCTCAACGACAGCCCCGGGACCAGGGTCCACGTGCGCGTCGCCCCGGCTTCCCTGACCCAGAGTTCCGCTTTGGAGGCGAGGAACCGGCAGATTTCGAGGTCGTGCTCGTGCCGCCTCCCGGAGAGCCGCGCGACCGGGATCCCCCAGTGATCTCGGGTGCCCGGATCGACCTGGACGCGGGCGTCGAACACCGGCATCTCCTGCACGGGCCCCTGCACCCCCAGGGAAAACCTGTAATAGCGCCGCTGGAATTCCTTGTGCTCCCGGCCCCACGTCGGTGCGCCGGGCGGGTGCTTCTTGGTGAAAAGGTACGGCAGCCGGATGAACTCGTTGGCGAGCATCCCGCCGCCCCTCAGCCCGGGATTTCCGTGGCTGAAATCGCACGCCGCGATGCAGGCTCCCGGCCCTACGTCGTCGTACACCTCCTGCTCGAAGGTGCCCCAGGCGCCGCAGTAGGCGTGCCCCTGAAGGTTGCGCCCGACCCAGTCATGGCGGTTGCCCGCCCCGGTCGGGAACAGGCGCGAACGCGAGTTCAGCAGCAGGCGGGCGCTTTCGGTCGCGGACCCGGCGACGACCACCAGGTCGGCGCCCTGAAACCGTTCCCGGTCTTCGGGGGAGAAGTACCGGACGCCTGCGGCCCGGCCGCGGTCGTCGACCATGATTTCGGCGGCGACGCTGCCGGTGCGCACTTCGCAGTTGCCCGTAGCGATCGCCCGAGGGATGACCGTGTTCTGGGTGCCGTTCTTGGCGTTGACCTCGCAGGCGAACCCGACGCAGGAACGGCAGCGGATGCAGGCAGGGCGTCCGTCTCGGGGGACGGTGTTCCGGAGCATCGGGATGGGGAACGGGTGCAATCCGATGCGGCGTGCCGCCGCGTCCAGCAGTCGCCCTTCGGTCGTGTACCCGTGCGGCGGCATCGGGTAGGGCTTGCGGCGCGGCGCTTCGAACGGGTTTGAGCCGTGCGACCCGGCAACCCCGATCTCCCATTCCGCCTTCTCGTAGAAAGGCTCGAGGTCCGCATAGGAGATCGGCCAGTCGTCGAGGGTGGAGCCCTCCGGGGTTCCGTAAACGGACTTCATCCGGAAGTCCCGTTCCATGAACCGCCAGGCCATGGCGCCATAGCTGACGGTGCCCGAGCCAACACACGCGGCGTTGTTGTTGTAGGCGCCTTCGCTCGGAAGCACTACGCGCTCCGCGCCATCGCTTCCCACCACCACCCTCTTGTACCTGTCGTCGTCGGGTCCGAAAGCGTTGCCGAGAACGGTGGTGCGCTGGCTGATCAGTTCGTCGTGGTCGTGGTCCTCGAAACGGGGCCAGCCGCCCCGCTCGAGGAGGACGACGCTGAGCCCGGCTTCGCTGAGTTCCTTGGCGACGACGCCCCCGCCGGCTCCCGCGCCGACGACGACCGCATTCACGTGTTTCAAGGCCATGGTGTCTTACAAATACGCTGACGTATTTTTCAGGACGCGGATTGGCGCGGATCCACACGGATCGACCCAGGCCATTGTGGACTAAGTCTTGGCGCGATACCGGTTCTGACCAATGATCTGGGGGAAGTCGAGGCCGATCATCCGGTAGCTGACGTAGTCCCGGTTCCCCCCGTGCCGCGGGCTGCCGTAATAACCCTGCATCACGTGGTCGCGCACCATCTCGAAAAACGCGTCCGCGGCATGCTTCCGCCAGGTGGCGCCGGGCGCCTTCCCCGCCTCGAGCCTCTGGAGGACCGCCGTCTGCCGGTCCCAGGACAGCGACTCGAAGGGGGCGCCGAAAAGGGCGGCGCTGCTTTCCTGAACGCCCGCGATTCCCGTCCGGTACGCGCCCTGGAACCGACGGTACGGGCCGACCAGCTGTTTGTCGATGAAGTTGGTGCAACCCGCGTATGTCGCACCCGGATCCTGGTCCGCCGGAATGATCTGCTCGCCAATTGCCACAACGACCCTGGCCTCCTCGTCGGTGAGGAAGCGCCAGGCGAGCGGAGTCCGGCGGCACCCCGACAACACGGACGCGCCGCCCGCAACCACACCGACTGTCTTGAGAAAACGTCGTCGAGGATAACGCCTGCCGGGCAAGTGGGTACCTCCGCGGGTGAGGATGCGGCCCTCAATGTAAGCGGAGCCGCCCGAGATTGCAACGGCCTTATGGAGTGCGGCGCCGGGCGGCAGAATGCTTTATTGCCCACCAGCCACGCAATTGTCGACCTGCGCCAGACCTGAATTGCGGGGAAGTGATAAGATGGATCACCTCGAGGGCCGCAGGGCCTGTGCCATATTTCCCACAAGGAGATCGAGATGCGACTGAATCGTCGGGAGTTCATCGGCGCCGCGGTGGCGGCGGCCTGCGCCGGAACCGCCGGCGCCGCCGCACCGGCGCGCGAGCGGAAGATGAAATTTCAGCTGTCCTGGGGATCGATCGGGGTCCGCGCCACCCAGATCGAAGCCATCGCGCTCGCGCATCGCTTCGGCTTCGAGGCGGTCGAAGTCAACCAGGAGTTTCTGGCCGGCCTGCCCGAAGACGAACTCAAGAGACTTCTCGCAGACTTGGCGCAGAAGAACCTCGTCTGGGGAACTGCGGGCCTGCCCGTCGATTTCCGCGGAGATGAGGCGAAGTTCGCCAACGGGATGAAGGGGCTGCCACGCAGCGCGGCCGGGCTGCAACGCGCCGGGGTCAAGCGGGTCGGCACATGGATCATGCCCTGCGACGACAAGACCACCTACCTGCAGAATTTCAAAAACCACGCGACGAGGCTGCGCGAGATCTCCAGGGTGCTCGGAGACCACGGGCTGCGCCTCGGGCTCGAGTACGTCGGAACCCAGTCGCTGCGGGACAGCAAACGCTTCCCCTTCCTGCACACCATGGCCGAAGGCAAAGAGTTGATCGCCGAGGTCGGCACCGGGAACGTCGGTTTCGTGCTCGACACCTGGCACTGGTGGACGGCAGGGGAGACCGTCGAAGACCTCCTCTCCCTCACCAACGACCAGATCGTGTCGGTGGACCTGAACGACGCGCCCGCCGGCATCGCCAGGGAACAGCAGGTCGACACGAAGCGCGAGCTGCCGGCATCCACGGCGGTGATCGACGTGGCCGCGTTCCTCAACGCCCTGCTGCAACTGGGCTACGACGGGCCGGTCCGTGCCGAGCCGTTCAACAAGCCGTTGAACGACCTGGAAAACGACGCGGCATGCGCCGCGGTCATCGATTCCCTGAAAAAAGCCTTCGCGCTCGCCGAGGCGAGGGCATAACGGGAGAAACGTCCATGGCTCACGCCCGGAACGGTCTTGTGCTCTTTGTGCTCCTCTCCGCCGTGCTTTCCCTGTCCGCCGGGGCCCAGGACCAGCGGCGCATCAGCCTTGCGTCGCTGGAGGACAAGATCCGCGGCGGCTGGGCCGGACAGATGATCGGCGTCGCCTATGGCGCACCCACGGAGTTCCGGTCCAACGGTCGCATTAACGAGGCTGAACTCAAGTGGTCGCCCGCGATGGTGTCCAACGCGATCCAGCAGGACGACCTATACGTCGAGATGACCTTCGCCGAGGTGATGGACAAGGTGGGCCTGGAAGCGACCTCGGAGCAGTACGGCGAGATGTTCAGAAACTCCAGGTACTCGCTCTGGCATGCCAACGCGGCCGCCCGCAGGCTCCTGAACAACGGCATCAAGGCGCCGCTCTCCGGAGATCCCAGGTACAATTCCCACGCGAACGACATCGATTTCCAGATCGAGTCCGATTTCATCGGGCTGATGACGCCGGGGCTGCCGCAGGAGGCCAACAAGTACTGCGACCGCGTCGGCAGGGTCATGAACTACGGCGACGGCCTGTACGGCGGGATGTTCTTCGGCGGCATGTACTCGGCCGCCTTTTTCGAAAGGGACCCGCGCCGCGTCGTCGAGGCCGGCCTGGCGTGCATCCCGGCAAAGAGCGGTTACGGACGCGTGATCCGCGACGTGCTGGACTGGTCGGCGAAATCCCCGGGGGACTGGCGCAGGACCTGGCAGCTGCTCCAGGAGAAATGGGACCGAGACGATCCCTGCCCGGACGGGGCGCTGCTCCCCTTCAACATCGACGCCCGGCTCAACGGCGCCTACGTAGCACTGGGCGTGTTGTACGGGCAGAAGGACTTCGCCAGGACCCTAGAGGTTTCCACCCGCAGCGGGCAGGACTCCGACTGCAACCCGTCGAGCGCCGCAGGCATTCTCGGCGTAATGCTCGGGTACCAGGGGATACCGGAGATCTACAAGTCCGGGATCCCGGCCCTCGCGGACACCCGGTTTCAGTACACCAACTACTCGTTCAACGAAATCTGCAAGTCCACGCTCGACCGAGCGCTGAAGGTGATCCGCGCGGCCGGCGGCAAGGTCGGGCCGCAGGAAGTCACGATCCCGCTGCAGCCGGCGAAGGCGGCGAAGCTTGAGCAGTGGGATCCCGGGATACCCGACAGGCGGCTCGGCACGAACGACCCGGCCTGGAAGTGGAGCGGCCCCTGGAAGGAAGCGAAAGGGGAGGGAGACCGCGATAGGTTCGTCTCCCGCGCCGTCGCAGGAGCCGGAGCCGAGGCGACCCTGGAGTTCACAGGGTGCGCCGTCCAGATCGTCGGCCCGTGCTCGCAATCCGGCGGCCGCGCCGACGTATACCTCGACGGCAGAAAGGCCGGGGAGATCAACGCCTACATCGTGGAGAGGACCAACGACGACGACCTCTGGCACACCTACGGGCTGAGACAGGGGCAGCACATCGTCCGCATCGTTACGCGCGACGACGCCGATCCACGCTCGAAGGGAAAGAGCCTGGCGCTCCATTGGGCCGTCACATACCGCGCCAGATAAGCGGTACGGGAATGCTGCGGCCCGACGGTGCCGCGCTGATGCCGCAACTCGGTATGGCACCGAGGCGCCGGGCATTTCGGCGTTCGGCCTTGGGGCGTAAGAGCAACCCCGCGGGGTACATTTAAGCCAACGAATGCCGTTCCGGGCGGCTGCTTCCATTCCGAGCCCACGCCTTGTGGTCCGCGCCCTGAGTTTGGGGTGCGGCGCCTCGGCGCCGCTTAACGCTGCGCCCCGCGTCGGAATAACTGGGCGCCTCGGCGCCGCACTCCATACATCAGGAGATCAGCTTGCGCAGGGTTGCGAGGTGGCGCGGGACGGCCGTCTTCGGGTCTTCCTTCCCCTCATACTCCAGCGCGATATAGCCGCGGTATCCCGCCTTCTTCAGCAGGTCGATTTCCCTGGCAAGGTCGGCCGGCCGGTTGTCGATCTCCGTCTTGATTTGGACGTTCACGGCGTAGGGAGCGACCATCGCCAGCTCGGCGTAGGGGTCCGCCCCGCGGAAATTCCCCGTGTCCAGATTGATCCCGAACCACTCCGACTTTACTTCCTTGACGATCGCAAGCGTCTGCTGCGGCGTGGAGACGATTCCGCCGTGATTCTCGAGAGCCAGCGTTATGCCCCGCTCCCCGGCGTATTCGCAGCACTGCTCGATCGCCGCCACGGCCCACTTGCGCGCCTGCTCCTCGGTTGTCCCCTTCTGGAGGCTTCCGGCGAAAATCCGGATGACCGGCGCGCCCAGCTCCAGGGCATGGTCGACCCACATCTTCACGTGCGCGATCTCCTTGTCGAGTTGCGGGCCGGGAGGATAGGTGAACGTGTTCCCCACGGCGGTCCCCGAGATCGACAGCCCGAGCAAGAAGGCGCGATGGCGGTAGCGGTGGAGATAGTCCTTCGTGACGGGTTCCGGGAAGTAATACGCGGTCGGTTCAATCGCATCGAGCGGGTATCCCGCCGCGAGGTCCACGAAGTCCTCGTAGCTCATCGACTTCCTGGGGCCCTGAAGATAGTCCCGGAAGGAATATCCCGCCAGGCTGAGCTTCATGCGCGGTTCGCCGTGACGGCGGACCGGATCGATCGCGCTTGCCGGGGTGCCGGCAACCCCCGCGAAGCCAGCGGCCGCTGCGGTCATCATGAATCGGCGCCTCGAACAGTCCATGTGCATCCTCCTTCGTGTGAATGGTCCCGGCGATTATAGGCCCATCTGCGGATTCGCCGGAGTCAAAGTGAAGCGGGTGGGCCGCGGCGGCTCGCCGCGGCCCCGGGCGGTTCACTATTGATTGCATAGCGATGGCATACTTGCTAATCTCAGCGCCTAAATCAAAGAGTCCGCATGCACATGGAAGAGCCGGCCGGCGCGCGGAGGAGTTTCTCTCCGCGATGGAAGACAGGACTGAGCATGGCGGCGGCAGGCGCGGTAGCGTTGTCTTTGTGGCTGGGGCTGCCCTCCCTCGCCCCGCACGCACGCAGCGTCCTGTCGATCAGTGCTCTCGTGCTTGTCCTCTGGATAAGCCAGCCCGTTCCGCACGCGCTGGCAGGCCTGATCGGCTGCTACCTGTTCTGGAGCGCGGCGGGGATGCCCTTTTCAACCGCGTTCGGCGGCTTTGCCAATGCGACGTCTTGGTTCGTGCTTGCGGCCGGGCTGTTCGGGGTCATGGCCACGAAGACGGGGTTGGCCTATCGCCTCGCACGCCGGATTCTGAGTGTGTCAGGCACGTCCTACAACCGCCTGCTCCTTAGTTTTCTGCTGACCAGTCTGGCGCTGAACCTGCTGGTGCCGTCCGGGATCGCCCGCGTGATCATCCTGGCGGGGATCGCGCTCGGCGTGACCAAGTCGCTGGGGTGGGGGCCGACGAGCGTGCCGGCGCGCGGGCTGTTTGTCACCCTGACGGTGGCTTCGTCCCTGTTCGACAAGATGATGATCACTGGCGGGAGCACCATCGTCGCCCAGGGTTTCATCGAGAAGATAGGGCAGAGCCGCGTCTACTGGAGCCAGTGGCTGTTTGCGCACGTCCCGACCATCCTGTTGAGTCTCCCGGCCTGCTGGGCCGCCGCCGTCCTGCTCTTTCCCCACCGCGACTGCGGCGCCGCCGCCCCGCTGTCGCCGGACGACCAGCCCGGCGCGTGGACACCGGCCGAGCGCCGTTGCGCCGTGTTCCTCGGGCTGGCGCTGGGCTTCTGGACGACCGATTTCATCCACCACATCCATCCAGCCATGGTCGCGCTCGGCGTCGGCCTGGCAGCCATGCTGCCGGGCGTGGGGGTTCTGAGACCGAGGGAGCTGAAGGAATTCGATTTCCTCCCATTTCTGTTTACCGCCTCCGCCCTGAGCCTGGGGATGGGACTGATGGAAAGCGGGGCGCTCGATACCCTCACCCAGGCGCTGCGCTCCTGGAGCCTGCTCGGCACCGATTTCGTGCCGTCCGCGATGATCCTCTATTGGACAGGGGTCGCCTACCACATGCTCGTCCCGAGCGATCCGACCACCCTGGCCACCTCGATGCCGGCGCTTATGAACCTCGCGGTCGCGCGCAATTGGAGTCCCGTCGCTACCGGCCTCACGTGGACGCTCGCCCTGGTGGGAAAGGTGTTCGTGTACCAGTCCGGCGTCGCCATCGCGGGCTATTCGTTCGGTTATTTCAAGGCGCGCGATTTCCTGAAGATGGGGTTGAGCCTGATGGTGATCGAGTTCCTGATCCTGGTGCTGCTGCTCCTGTGGTACTGGCCTCTCATCGGGCTGATCCGATGAAGGCGGGCGCGAACCTCGGCCGCTCCGGCCCACTTTGACATGATCGACGATCTGAAGATGTTCGGCCGGTATTTCGCCGGTCTGCCGCGTTTTCTGAATTCGACCCTCTCGCTCGAGGCGGCGCACCTGATGGTGGAGCGGCAGTTACAGCTCCGCGCCCCCAGTTTCCTGGAAATGGTGCGGCGCGCGATCTACGCGCGCCCTCGCAGCCCCTACCTGCGCCTGTTGCGCCACGCCGGAATCGAATACGGCTGGGTGGAGGAGCACGTCCGCCAATCGGGGGTCGAGGCCACGCTCGACAGGCTCTACCGGGCCGGCGTTTATGTCGCGTTCGAGGAGTTCAAGGGGCGACGCCCTGTGCGAGCGGCCCGGGCTCTCTTTCCAGACGCGCCCCTCCGACTTCGACAACCCGCTGCTGGCGAAACACTATGAACTACGCACCGGCGGGTCCCGTGGCGCGGGCACCAGGATCGTTGTCGATTTCGGCCTGCTCACTCACGAATCCGCCTACAACTGCCTCACCTCCGTCAATCTCGGGGTGGCGGGCAGGCCCGTGGCCATCTGGTACTCGGTCCCGCCGACGGTCAGCGGGATGAAGCACGTCCTGCGCAACGCCAAGATCGGCCACCCCATCCAGCGCTGGTTCGCCCAGAACCGCCTGCCCTTGCGCCCCGGCACACTTCAAGCCTTTCGTATTCACCCACTATGCGGTGTGGGCCAGCCGGCTCACGCGCAACCACGCTTCCGGCGCCGGAATACACGCCGATGCACGAGGCCCACCGGGTGGCCCGGTGGCTCGCCGACCGGGTCGCCGAGGGGACGCCGGCCGAGATACACACGCGGCCGAGCTCGGGCGTGCGGGTGTGCCTCGCTGCCAGGGAGCGCGGCTACGACATCTCGGGAACCTGCTTCCGGTTTAACTCGGAACCTTACACTGCGGCGAAAGCGGGGGTGATCGCCCAGGCCGGCGCCCGGGCGGCCGTCCAGTACTCGCTGGCCGAGATCGGCAACATCGGCATCGCCTGCAACGCTCCCGCGGCGCTGGACGATGTCCACGTCGCGATCGACAAACTCGCGGTCGTCCAGCACGACAAGTATCTGCCCAACGCCGCCGTCTCGGTCCCGGCCCTGTATTACACGACCCTGCTGCCGAGCAGCCCCAAGCTGATGCTGAACGTCGAGAGCGACGACTACGGGGTGCTGGAGAGGCGCCGGTGCGGCTGCCTGCTCGACGACCTCGGCTTCCACACGCACCTGTCCGAAATCCGGAGTTACGATAAACTGACGAGCGAAGGGATGACGTTCCTCGGCAGCGAGCTCATTTCGCTCGTCGACGAGGTGCTCCCGTCCCGCTTCGGGGGAATCCGACCGACTACCAGTTGGTCGAGGAAGAGGAGGATGGCTTGCCCAGGGTGAGCCTCGTCGTCAGCCCTCGGGTCGGGACCTTGGACGAGGCGGAGGTCGTGGAGCGCGGTGCTCGCGTTCCTGAGGGCCTACCCTTCGTGCAAGAAGCTGATGTCCGACGTGTGGCGGGACAGCCGGACCCTCCGGGTGGTGCGCCGGGAGCCTTACCTGACCGGCGCGGCCAAGATTATGCCCCTGCACTTGGTGAGCGCGAAAAACGCCACGTCCGCTAGCTCTTGACCGACCGGCATGGGAGGGGCCGCGCGATCCCCTGCCGCGCGACGCAGCCATCCAGGTTGCGTCATATCGAGGCCCGACGCGAGCCGGCCCCGACCGTGAACAGAATGGTTACCGGGCGCAAATTTGTCCTGAATCTCACCTGGCTGTCCGCGGGGGACGTGGCCGCGAAGATCCTGGCCTTTTTCGCCTTCGCCCGCCTGGCGCGAGTGCTCGGGACCGACGGCTTCGGCTCCATCGCCTTTGCCGCCGCCTTCACCCTGTACTTCTCCCTGATCGTCAGCCAGGGGCTCGACGTGTACGCTATCCAGGAAGTGGCGCGCGACCTCGGCATCCTGCAGCGGCGCGCGGCGTCGATCCTGGGGTTGCGGCTGGTCTCGACCCTGGTCGCCTATCCCGCCCTGCTCCTCGTCTCGTCGCAGATCGGGAAGCCGGCCCAGGTGAAGGTCCTCGTGCTCCTCTATGGCCTCAGCTTCATCCCCTCGGCGCTTTCGCTCCAGTGGGTGTTCCAGGTGACGGAACACATGAAGTACGTCGCCGGAGCGAACGTGCTCGGCCAGATGGTCTTCGCCTCGCTCGTGCTCCTCTCCATCGGGCGGCCGTCGCAGATATTCCTGGTTCCCGTCTTCCAGTGCGCCGGGGAACTGGCCGGGACGATCTTCTTCTTCTGCCTCTATCGCAAGCTCTTTGGGCCGGTGCGGATCTCGTTCAGGGCGGGGGACTGGACGCACATGCTGCGCGGGTCGCTCCCGATGGGTTTTTCGGGGGCGCTGAGCCTGGTCATGATCAATTTCGACATGGTCTTGCTCGGGTTCATGAAGCCGGCCTCCGAGGTTGGCCAGTACAGCGCCGCCTACAAAGTGATCGCGTTCTTCTCGTCCCTGATCCTGCTGTACAACCGGAACCTCTTCCCCGCAGTCTCGCGCTCCCGGGGCCGGCCCGACACGCTCCGCCAGATATCCGACGGCACGCAGAAATACTGCCTCCTCCTGTCGATGCCGCTTGCGCTCGGCGGATCCATACTCGCGGGACCCCTGATGCGGATGATCTTCGGCCCCGAATACGGAGGTGGCGCCGCGGCGCTGGCGATTTTGATCTGGATCGTCCCGACCGCGTCCCTGAGGGTGCTGTATCGCGTCACGCTGATGTCTCACGGGCTGCAGAGACTCAACCTCTGGCTGGCGTTCTGCGCGGTTGCGGTCAACGTCGGGCTCAACGTGGCGCTGATCCCGAGGTTCGGGATCCTGGGGTCGGCCGCGGCCTCCGTCACCTCCGAAATCTTGCTGCTCCTGATTTCCTTCGGCGCCGTGACGCGCCGGGTGGCTCCGCTGCCACTCGCGAAGCACTTGATCGGGCCGGCGCTCATGTGCCTGCCGATGGCGGCTTTTCTCCTTTGGTTTCCCGGGCTACACGTGGCGGCCTGCGTCGCGGCCGGGTTCCTGATCTACATGGCGTCGGGCGCCGTGTTCGGAACCCTTGACCTGCGCGAGATATCCGCCCTTGCGGGCGTCACGCGCGGGGCGAAGACCGGTCCGGAGGAGGAACGATGAGCCGCGTCCCCGTCACGATCATCACCGGTTTCCTCGGCAGCGGCAAGACGACGCTGCTGAATCACCTCTTGCGCTCCGGCGCCGGGTTCCGGCTGGCGGTGGTCGTCAACGAGTTTGGCGCTGTGGGTGTCGACGGCGCCCTGGTTTCGGGGGGGAGCTGTTCGTTGAACTCGACAACGGCTGCCTGTGCTGCGCGCTGAACCAGGACCTCGAGAGCCTTCTGAACGCGCTGTCCCGGCGCGGCGGCTTCGACCACCTCGTCATCGAGACCACGGGGCTGGCCGATCCCCTCGGGGTAGCTTGGACTTTCGAGCGGCCCGGCCTGGTTTCGTACTTCCGGATGGACGCGATCGTCACCGTCGTGGACGCCGCTAATGTCGACTCGGCACTGGAACAAGCGATCGAGGCGCAGGTCCAGATTGAGCGGGCAGATCTGCTCGTGCTCAACAAGCTCGACCTCGTGCCGGACAACGGCGCCGCCGCGGAGGAAGCCGTCCGACGGCTGAACTGCCCAGGCGCGGATCCTGCCCGCGTCCTACGGGGCCGTCCCCTGGTCGGTCGTGCTCGACCCCGGCCCAGCGAAGGCTCCGGCCGCGCCCGCTCCACCACGCGCCGGGCACCGGCACAGCCCGTTCGAATCCTGGTCCTGGGAAACGGACGCAGACCATCCGCGCCGAGCATCTGGAAGACCTGTTCTACGATCTGCCCGCCGGCGTCTATCGCGTGAAAGGCATCCTGCGCACCCCGGGGGATACCGGCTGGACCGCAGCCCACTGCGTGGCCGGGCGGTTCGACATCTCGCCCGCTCCCCCGCCCCGCGAGCCGCTGCGCCGGGGCGCGCTCGTCTTCATCGGCAAAAACCTCGACCGCCCCGCGCTTGCCGCCCTCTGCGCCCGCCTGGAACGCCCCTAGCCCTTCCGTCCTCGGCTTCCGGCTCCCGGCTTCTGCTTCTCAGAACAGGCGTAGCTGCGGGTGAATGGCGGTGACGGCGTCGAAATCGATGCCCAGCAGCAGGAACACAGGTTCCGCCACGGCGCGCAGCTGTTTCTGGATGTAGTGCTCGTAGTCGATCGCAGAGGTGCGCGTGGCGGACGGTTCCGGCCCGTTCCGGGTCACGACATACGAGATGACCTGCCCCGCCCTGGCGGTCCCCTTGCGCGCCGCGGAAACGTGGGGTGGGGTCGACGCGACGTATTCGGCCAGCCCCTTGCGCAGCGCCTTGCGATAGACCAGCATGCCGTCCAACTGGCCTGCCCGCAGCTGCGCGGCGATCTCCCGGACGTACGCCTCGACGGGCTGTTCGCTGAAGAGGCGCAGATAGAGCTCGCGCTGGGTGCGCCGCGCCAGCTCGGTCCAATCGCTGCGGACGGCCTCCATCCCGGTAAACACCACTGCCGGCCTGCCGTCCTCGTCGACGAGCCCCGCGTAACGCTTCCGGGCCCCGGCCGCGCCGTGCCGTGCCGCCGGCAGCAGGAAACGCAGATAGAGCCGCTCGAACTTCATTTCGAGCCTGCTCTCGACGCGCCAACGCCGGGCCACGTGGTCGGCCAGGTCCCGATTCAGCCGGGCGGGGAGCGCGGCGCCCAGCGCGCGCGCCTTGTCGGTGTCGCCCGTGCCCGACACGACGAACAAGCTGTCGGTGTCGCCGTAGAGCACCTCGTAACCGTAGCCCTCGATTGCCGCCTTGGACCAGAGCAGGATCTCGCGGCCGAAACTGGTGATCGCATTGGCCAGCTCGGGGGAGGCAAACCGGCAGGCGGGAGTCCCCAGGACGCCGTAAAAGGAATTCATCAGGATCTTGATCGCGTGACTCGCGACCCTGTCGCCGGCAGCCCGGGCCTTCTCGCGGCGCGGGAAGAGATCGTCGAGGATGCCGGGGAGGATGCCGGGCTCGCGCCGGAAGGCGGCTCCGTTCGGGGCCACGATGGGGTCGTCCCCCGGTCGAGGGGCGGGCAGGTATCCGCAGGGATCGATCTGGAACGTGCGGATGACGCTCGGGTACAGGCTCTTGAAATCGAGGACCAGCACGTTGCGGTACAACCCGGGACGCGGCGCCAGGACGTGTCCCCCGGCGGTGGCCCCCCATCGAGTGGCCGCCGCCTGGACGGATGGGGCGACGAGTCCGCGCCTCGCCAGTTCACCCAGATAGAGAAAATCGAACGAGGCGATGCTGGCCCCCACCCTGTCCAGCGCCATGCCGGTGAGCCTGCTCCGCTCGACCGCCAGGTCGACGAGCCGCAGCTTGTCCAGGATCTCGAGGACCAGCCGCGAGTCGTTCAGGTTGTACTCGACGAGCCGGGCCCGGTCCTCCTTGAACATGCGCAGGATTTCGCCGGCCCGCCGGGCGCCCTGGATCGTTTTGGACTTGCCCAGGATCTCGCGCGCCGCCGATTCCAGCGAGTAACTCTCCAGCCGCACGAAGGAGCTGCGCAGCGCATGAATGCCGTCGAGAACGACGCGCCCCTGCACGAACGCCTGGCTCGCGCCGCGTCCGAAAGAAGGACGCGCGCGCATTCTCAAGGGCTCCGGGCCGCGTCCGAGGGCGAGGCGGACGTCGCACCGTTCCGCGATCCGGGCCAGGGTGGCGAGGTCGAAATCCACCACGTTCCAGCCGGTGAGGATGTCGGGGTCGAGCTCGCGCACGCGTGCGAGGAACGCCTCGAGGAGCTCCTTCTCGCTCCGTAAGCAGGACGCGGTGCCGACGCTGTCGTAACCGCGCGGCGTGAAGAGCAGCACCTCTTCGACGCCGCAACCGGCCAGCGAGATCGAAAGGAGGCGCCGCGCCGAGGGGTCGGTCTCGATGTCGAAGGCGAGCACGGTGAGCCGGGGGATCCAATCGCCGGGACGCACCTGGGGGTTTTCGAACACGAGCACGCCGCAGTCGGTGCGGCACGGGGCGCCTTCGATGACGAGCGAGCCGCGGATGCGGCGGTCGATCAGGTAGCGCGCGGCGAAGCCGACGTCCGCCTCGTAACAGCGGATACCCCGGGCGGTGAGCGCATCCCGCAGGGGCGGGACGTCGGCAGGCGTCCGCACGCGCACACGCACGACGGGGCGCCCCGCCATGTCGGTCTTCGGGGGATGCGTCGCTTCGATGCCGGGGACCGAACCACTCAGCCGGGAGGCGTCGTCGCTGCCGATGTAGAAATACGGAACCTGCCGGTCGTCCCGGACCAGGAACGGTTGGCCCGTGTCGAGCTTGCCATAGAGCATGACGACTGGCAGGCCCGATTCAACCCGGTAGGTGCTCTCGAGGATGAAACCTCGGCGGGCACCCTCGACGATCTCACCCATGAGCTACATTATAGCGGGGCCGGGAAGGGCCAAGGCGGCCGCGCGCGGCCCGGCCCCGCAACAGGCGGGCTATCGGCCGGGCTGAGCCTCGCGGAAAAGCAGGGGAACGAATTCGGCGAGGTAGCGCCTCCACACCCTCCAGGTGTGCGCGCCCGGGAGTTTCCGTCCAGGAGAAACGCACGCCTTTCGCTTTGAGCCAGTCGAGGAACTTGCGGTTGTCGGCGATGAGGCGGTCGTCCTTGCCGCACGCCACCCAGAGCAGGCGCAGGCGGTCGTTGGCCTGCGCGCTCGAGCCCGGGGAACGTCTGGGCGAAGTCGTCGCCCAGGCCGCCCGAGCTGAATGCCCCGACCCAGGCGAAACGGTCGAGCGCGTTGAGGCCCGTGAACAGCGACTCGGCGCCGCCCATCGACAGGCCCGCGATCGCGCGCCGATTCCTGTCCCTCGAGGCGTTGTAGAGGCGCTCCACCTGGGGGAGCACCTCCTTGAGCGTGGCGTCGCGGAACCCTTCCATGTTGCGCCGCCACAGCGACGCGTCGCGCGGGCCGCGCGTGGCGAGCACCTCCGGCGCGCCGTACCCGAGCGGCATGACGACCAGCATCGGCTTCGCTTTTCCGGACAGCGATCAGGTTATCGAGAACGACGTGGGCCCGGCCCACCGCCGTCCAGCCCGAGGCGTCGTCGCTGAAACCGTGCAGCAGGTAGAGGACGGGATAGCCGCCCCGCGCTCCCGGGTCATAGCCGGGCGGCGTGTACACGTAGAAATCGCGGTCGTCACCGACGACGCCGGACCGGTAAAAGTGCCGGTGCAGCGCTCCGCGAGGCACGTCGTTGACCTCCCAGGGCAGGGTCGAGGGGCCGGGCACGTGCAGCAGGCTCTGCACGTTCAAGAGGTTCGGTTTCATGACCGGGTTCACCGGGTCGACCAGGACGAGCCCGTCGGCGACAAAGGAGTACGCGTAGAGGTCCGGTTCGAGCGGCTCGGTCGTGAAGGACCAGACCCCCTGCTCGTCCTTCTGCATCGGGACGCGCTGGGCCCCCTCCCGCGCCAGGAGGACCTCTTTGGCATTGGGGGCCCGGAGCCGGAACGTCACACGGCCGTCGGAGTGGACTTCGGGCGACGCCACAGGCTGAGGCGCCTGGGCCTGCGCCGCGAGCGAAAACAGGGGAATGAAGAGAGCGGCGAGAAAGCGCATGTCAACCTCCCGGAGGGCTCACCTCGATGGTTCCAAGAATCGTCGGAATCCATCATTGCTTGCTATGGCTGTGTCGGGCCGGCGCTACCCGCCGTCTTCAGGTCGCGGAGGACGTCGGCGGGGGTCCACTCGTTCCCCTGATAAAGGCGGACGAGCCTGCCGTCGGGTCCGATCAGCGCCGTGCGCAGCGAGTGAACGATCTGTCCCTTTTCCGGCCAGTAGTCCAGCCCGAAGTAGCGGGTGATGGCCTTAACTTCCTCGCCGCTGCCCGAGGCGAACTCCCAGTCGCGGAAGGCATCGGGGCCGACCTCGCCGATGAAGCCCCTGCCGTATCCCCGCAGCACTTCCGCCGTGTCATGCTCGGGGTCGAAGCTGACCGTCAGCAGGTGGAGCCGGTGGCGCAGGTCCGCGTCGTTCCGCATGGCCCTGTGAATCTGCGCGAAGTTGCCGCTCATCCGCGGGCAGAAGTCCGGCAGCGGGCAGCGCGTGTAGATGAAGGTCAGCAGCAGGGCCGTGCCGCGGTACTGGTGCAGGCGGATGTGCTTGCCCTCCTGGTTTGTGAGGACAAAATCCGGCACCTCCGCACCCGGATCGGGCAGGGTCGACGCCGCAACCGGGGCGGAGGCGCCTGCGGGGGCCTGCTGGACGACCGTGATCTCCTCGAGCCACGACCGCCCCGCTTCAACCACGAGCGTGGCGCTGATCTCCTGGCCCGGCGCCAGGACACGGAAGGGCCACTCGTCGCGGATCGCAAAGGGCATGGTCATCGCCGCCATGAACCCGGGGATCTCCTCGTGCGCGACGGTCACGCGCCGGGCGTCCTTGTCCACCGAAATGACCTTGCCCCTCACCGCGTAGCGGAGGGTCGTCTCCTGCGGGCGCGTGCCGCAGGAGGCCAGCAGCCAAAGCATCGTGACCGCCGCGCCGATCAGTAGTCTGCGCCGACACATGGGAATAGTCCGGAAGTAGGCACCGCAATCCTGCACGCCGCCCATTGTAGCACCGGAGCCGGTCCAAACCACGAAACGCTTGCAAGGCGGCCTTCCTGCCCTTATAGTGGTGCCGCGGTGTCAGTGCTTTTCGTTCGACGTTTTCGGTAATGCGGCTGCGGCTTCGGGACACTGGGGCGCAGCCTTTTTTTGTGCCTTTTGCTAGGCCGGCCAAGGAACATGCCAGGCAGAATCTTTTTGGGAAACCTGTCGTTTAACCTGACCGATACGGATGTGCAGGAACTCTTCGAGAGCCAGAACATCCCTGTCGCCAGCGTAAAAATCATGCGGGACCGCGAGACGGGTAAGTCGCGCGGTTTCGGTTTTGTCGAACTCGCCCCCGAGGCCGACATGGAGGCCGTCATCAGGGAGATGAACGGCAAAGTGGTCGACGGACGCGCACTCACGGTCAACGAAGCCCGGCCGCAGACGCGGCGCGATTCGCCCGGGTACCGCGACCGAGAGTTCGGCCACTAGCCCTAATACCGGCAGACCGGGCCGAGGCTGCAAAGTGGGCCGACGCGGTCCGAACCATCCTCCACCGCACCCCAAGCCGTCCCCCCTCGGGTGCAACCTGCCGGGGATCCGTGGGCATGCCCGCGTTCGGTGCCGGTTTTCGTTGAATTGCAGCGGCGCGCAGTAGTAGTTTTGCTGCATCTGGGAACGATGCTTTGCAGAACACGAACCCACCGAGCGACGCATGGGTGTACGCCTGTCCTTCCCAACCGCAAACCACTCCCTCCATATCGCTGGTACAAAATGCCGAGCAAGCTCCTGCAGTGTCGCGTGATTCTCCTCTGCCTCGGGGCCCTGCCCGCGATGGCCCAACCGCAGGCGCGGGTGGACCAGTTCTCGCCCCAGGGCACCGTAAAGAATGTGCGCCAGGCGCACGCGCGTTTCTCGGAGCCGATGGTCCCGTTCGGCGACCCGCGCTCCCCGGACAGCCCGTTCGTCGCACAGTGCTCGGAGAAGGGTGCCGGGCGATGGGTCGACGGCCGCAACTGGGTCTTCGACTTCGACCGCAATCTCCCGGCCGGGATCCGCTGCGAGTTTCGGCTGCGCGACGGTTTGAGGACGCTCGCCGGCGGCTTGGTTTCCGGCCCTCAACGGTTCGCCTTCTCCACCGGCGGGCCGGCCATCCTGTCGTCGCGGCCGTGGGAGGGTTCGGACTATGTCGACGAGGAGCAGGTTTTTCTGCTTGAACTCGACAGCGAAGCGTCCGAGCAAAGCGTTCTCGCGAACACGTCGTTCACGGTCGAAAAGCTCCCCGACCGCATTGGGGTGCGGATCGTAACCGGGGAACAGCGCGACGCCATCCTGAAGGCCGAGTTTCCAAGGGCCGAGCATCGCCCGGCCCACACGCTGCTGATCCAGGCCGTGAGGCGGCTCCCAGCCGGCGCGCGCGTCAGCCTGGTCTGGGGGCGTGGCGTCAGCACGCCCGGAGGAGTGGCAACCGAGACCGACCAGGTGCTCCCGTTTGTCGTGCGCACGCCTTTCACCGCCACCTTCCACTGCCAGCGCGAAAACCCCCAGGCCGAGTGCGTCCCGGTGTCGCCCATGCGCCTGTCCTTCTCGGCGCCGGTTCTGTGGACCGACGTCCGTGATGCCGTGCTGAAGGGCCCCGGCGGCAAGCGCTGGTCCCCGAAACCTCCGGGGCCCGACGAAGAGGAGGATTCCCGCTTCGTCACGGACCTCTCCTTCGAGGGGCCGTTCCCGGAGAGGTCGTCATTTTCCATCGAGATCCCCGCGGGGCTGAAGGACGACTCCGGGCGCAGCCTGTCGAATTCCGGCGCCTTCCCTGTCACGGTCCGAACGGACGAGTATCCGCCGCTGGCGAAGTTCTCCTCACATTTCGGCATCCTCGAGTGGAAGGGCAGCCCCGTGCTCCCTGTGACCCTGAGAAACGTCGAGCCGACGGTGGCCGGCCGGTCGATGCAGGTCACCGGGGGAGAGCGGGACGTAGACCCGCCCGAGCCGAATGCGGCCGAACTGCCGGTCGCGGGAAGCTTGCGCGGCCGGGTACTGCGGGTGCCGACGGAACAGGCCGGTCAGATGATGCACTGGATCGCGAAGGTGCGTGGCCGGAGCTGGGAGGACCGCGACAAATCAGTCTTCGGCCCGGTGACGAAGGAGAAGGCGGGATCCTTCACCATCCCGAAGCCCGGCGGAGGGAAGGCGTTCGAAGTCGTCGGCATCCCGATGAAAGCTCCCGGCTTCTACGTCGTCGAGATCGAGAGCGAAATCCTGGGCGCCGCGTTGCTCGGGCCAGCCCAAGCCGATGTACGTACCGACGACGGTGCTGGTCACGAACCTCTCCGTCCATTTCAAGCGGGGTCTCGAATCGTCGCTCGTCTGGGTCACCACGCTGGACAAGGCTCGTCCGGTCGCGGGCGCAACCGCCGAGATCACCGACTGCACGGGAGCCCGGCTCTGGCAGGGCAAGACAGACCGAGACGGCATCGCGCGTCCCGCAGGGATCCCCGCGCAGGGACGCCAGTATCCGGAGTGCGCCGCGGAAGGCGACGAGCCGGGGCTCACGGTGACGGCCCGGCTCGGGTCCGACATGGCCTTCGTCCACACAACCTGGAACGAGGGGATCGAGCCCTGGAGATTCCAGATTCCCACGGAGTACGACGACAGCCTCGCCGCCGCACACACGGTTTTCGACCGGCCGCTCTTCCGGGCCGGCGAAACCGTGCACATGAAGCATTTCCTACGCAGGCACGGCACGGCGGGCTTCTCCCTGATGCGCCCGGAGGAGCTGCCCGCCCGCGGGCACATCAGCCACCTCGGCACCAACCAGCGGTATCCCCTCGCGCTCAAGTGGGATGCCGGCGGGACCGCGGAGTCCTCCTGGACCATACCCCGGGAGGCCAAGCTGGGCGAGTACCAGGTCGTGCTGGGCGAGGAGCCGATCCCGCGGCACGGCCGGTACGACCCCCGTCTACTATGCAGGAATGTTCAGGGTCGAGGAGTATCGCGTCCCGCTCATGCGCGGCATCATCCGGCCCCCGGCGGGTCCCCTCGTCGCCCCGGTCTCGGTTCCCATCGACCTGACCGTGACCTACCTGGCCGGGAGGTACCGCCGGCGAACACGCCGGTGAAATTCAGGTACGACGTGCACCCCGGCGGGGTCCGTCCTCTCGAGGGTTTCGAAGAGTTCGTGTTCTCGAACGGAAAGACGCGTGAGGGCCTGCAGCGCGGCGACGAGGAGATGGAACCGGAGACCCGGTTCGAGCTGAAGAGCACGGACCTCGTGCTCGACGGCTCCGGGTCGGCCCGGACCGTGATCTCGATCCTGCCCCGCGTCGAGGCGCCCCAGGAGATTCTGGCCGAGCTCGAGTTCCGCGACCCCAACGGCGAGGTGCAGACCGTGGCGTCGCGCATAACCCTGCTCCCCGCCGACCGCTACATCGGGATCCGCCCGGACTCGTGGACGCTGAACCGGGAGGCACTCAAGTTCCAGATCGCGGTGACCGATCTCGTCCGGCAAACCGGTGGCCCAGGCGCCCGTGCGCGTGGACCTGCTGCAGCGCAGAACCTATTCCCACCGCAAGCGCCTCGTCGGGGGCTTCTACGCTTACGAACACGCGACGGAAACGAAGCGGCTCCAAACCCTGTGCGAGGGCACGACCGACGGCAAGGGGCTGCTTCTGTGCGACAAGGTCTCCCCGGCCTCGGGAAACCTGATCCTGCAGGCCGTCACCCGGGACTCGGCGGGACGCGAGGCGGCGGCAAACCGGCCGGTGTGGGTCGCCGGCAAGGAAGAGTGGTGGTTCCGGGCCGAGGACAGCGACCGCATCGACGTGATTCCGGAGGCGCGCCGTTACGAACCGGGCGATAAGGCTCGGCTGCAGGTCCGTATGCCGTTCCGCAAGGCCACCGCCCTGATCAGCGTCGAGCGCGAAGGGGTGGCCGACGCGTTCGTCCGCCAACTCTCGGGTAAGGAGCCGGTAATCGAGATCCCGGTCAGGGGCGAGTTCGCGCCCAACATCTTCATATCCGTCCTCGTCGTGCGCGGCCGGGTCGGCGACATCCGGCCCACCGCCACCGTGGACTTGGGCCGGCCCGCGTACAAGCTGGGTATCGCGCAATTCAACGTCGGTTGGCGCGCCCACGAATTGCGGGTCAAGGTCGCCGCCGATCGGCCCGTGTACAAGGTGCGGGAGAAGGCGCGCGTCTCCATCGCCGTCTCGACTGCGGACGCGAAGCCCTTGCCGCGCGGCGCCGAGGTGGCAGTGGCCGCGGTCGACGAGGGGTTGCTCGAACTGATGCCCAACCAGAGCTGGCAACTGCTCGAAGCCATGATGGGGACCCGCGGCTACGCGGTGCAGACGTCCACGGCCCAGATGCACATCATCGGCAAGAGGCATTTCGGCCTCAAGGCACTCCTCCAGGGTGGCGGCGGGGGAGCACAGTCCACCCGCGAGCTGTTCGACACGCTGCTGCTCTGGAAAGGCCGCGTGCCGCTCGACGCCAAAGGGGAAGCGACCCTGGAGGTCCCGCTCAACGACTCGATCACGAGTTTCCGGATCGTGGCGATCGCCAGCGGCGGGCCGGACCGTTTCGGCACCGGCTCGACCTCCATCCGCGCGACGCAGGACCTCATGATCTTTTCCGGAATCGCGCCGGTCGTGCGCGAAGGGGACCGGTTCCGGTCGGAATTCACCGTGCGCAACGCCACCGAGCGCGCGCTGGAGGTGCGGGTTTCCGCCCGCGTGCCGCAACACAAGGAACCCCTGCCCGCCGAATCGTTGAATCTCGCCGCCGGCGCGTCGCGTGTGATCGGCTGGAACCTCACGGCCCCCGCCGGGGTCGATTCGCTCCGGTACGAGGTCGAGGCCGCCGGGCCAGCCGGGATCGGCGACCGCCTGGCTGTGACCCAGAAAGTGGTGCCGGCCATCCCCGTCCGAACCTTCCAGGCGACTCTGACGCAACTCGAGGCTGCCCTGCGGACCGACGTGGCGCGGCCTCCGGACGCCCTCCCGGGGAGGGGAGGGGTGCAGGTTTCATTCCGCCCGAAGCTGGTGGGCAGCCTGGCCGGGGTGACCGAGTTCATGCGCCAGTACCGGTACACCTGCCTGGAACAGCTCATCTCCAGGGCGGTGGCGCTGCGCGACCTGGAGACCTGGAACCGGATCATGGAACGGCTCCCCTCCTACACCGACCGCGACGGGCTGCTGAAGTACTTCCCTTCGATGACCTACGGCAGCGAGGTGCTGACTTCCTATGCGCTGGCGGTCGCGGATGAGGCCGGCTGGATCATTCCCCCGGATTCCCTCCAGAAAATGATCTCCGGGCTGCAGGGATTCGTGCAGGGAAAGGTCTACCGCGGATCGAGCCTCCCCACGGTAGACCTGTCGCTCAGGAAGCTTTCCGCCGTCGAGGCCATCTCACGGCTGACCAAGGCGGACCCGGCGCTCCTCTCCAGCATCGCGATCGAACCGAACCTCTGGCCCACCTCCGCCGTGATCGACTGGGCAAACATCCTCCGGCGGGTTCCGGTGCGCAACCGCGACGAGCGATCCAGGGAAGCTCAGCAGATTCTTCGGTCGCGTTTGAACCTGCAGGGGACCACGATGGGTTTTTCCACCGAAAGGTCCGATTACCTCTGGTGGCTGATGGTGTCGACCGACACGAACGCCGTCCGATTCATCCTGAGCCAGCTCGACTCGCCCGCGTGGAGAGAGGACATGTCGCGGCTCGTGCGCGGGGCGCTCGGTCGCCAGCGCCGGGGACATTGGGACACCACGGTCGCCAACGCCTGGGGTGTCCTCGCGATGCAGAAGTTCGTCGAGGCTTTCGAGAAGACCCCCGTGACCGGCTCGTCGAAGGCGACGCTGGCCGGAAAGACCGAGGCGCTCGACTGGGGCGCGGAACCGCAGGGCAAGACCGTCTCTTTCCCCTGGCCTGCGGGCACCGGTGCGCTCGAGTTGACCGGCAGCGGTTCGGGCAAGCCCTGGGTGACCATCCAGAGCCTCGCCGCGATCCCCCTGCGCGAGCCGCTGTCGAGCGGATTCAAGATAAGAAAGACTTACACCCCGGTGGAGCAGAAAGGTAAGTGGAACGTGGAGCAGGGGGGACATCGCCCGGGTGAGGCTCGAACTCGAGGCACAGTCGGACATGACGTGGGTGGTCGTCGACGACCCGGTCCCGGCCGGGGGCTCGGTGCTCGGGACCGGGCTCGGCAGGGATTCCTCGCTCGCCACCCGTGGCGAAAAGAGCGAGGGTTGGGTGTGGCCGGCATTCGAAGAGAGGTCATTCGAAGCCTTCCGGAGCTACTACCATTTCGTGCCCAAGGGGACCTGGACGGTGGAATACACCCTGCGCTTCAACAACGAGGGGACGATGAGCCTTCCGCCGACGCGGGTGGAGGCGCTGTACTCGCCCGAGATGTTCGGCGAAATCCCGAACCCCCCGCTCCGGGTGCAGTAAGGGTCTGTCACAGAATAACAGATCCACTTTGCTGGAGGCCCGCAGGCCCGCTGACAAGGCGCGAGCGACGAGCATATCCGGGGTGGTAGGTAAGGATCGAGCAACGCAGTCAGCGGGCCTGCGGGCAGCATCCCGGAGGGGCGCGGCGGCGGGCGGGCATCTGCGGCGTTGCCGCTCCTCGACGATGTCCCCACATCGCCTGCGTCGCGGCGCCTTGCAGCTGCCCGCCCGGCGCTCGCGCCAAAGTGGGCCTGTTATTCTGTGACAGAACCTAAGGCCTTTGAATTGCCTATGCGGACGACTGCAAAGCTGGGACTCCTTGTTTTGGTGCTCGCCGGCATCGGGGTGAATTTCTTGACCTTGCCCGGGGCGCTCCCGGGATTCGACGAGGTCAGGGCGGGCTTCACCGCCTCCGATGCCGTCCTGGTCGACCGTCACGGTCAGGTCATCCAGGAACTCCGCCTGGACCACACGGCGCGCCGGCTGAGCTGGGTGCAGTTGAAGGACGTCTCCCCCGCCCTGCAGGCCGCGGTAATTGCGGCGGAGGACAAGCGTTTCTACAACCACACAGGGGCCGATTGGGCTTCGCTTGCCGCCGCGCTGTCCGGCATGTTAACCACCCCGCGCGGGGCCAGCACGATAACGATGCAGCTGGTTTCGAGACTCAGGCCGGAACTGCAGCCCGCGGCGGGTCGGCGCTCGCCATGGCAGAAGTTGCGTCAGATCAGGGGCGCGCGCGCGCTTGAGCGGCGCTGGTCCAAGGCCCGGATCCTCGAGGCGTACTTGAACCTGGTGAGCTTCCGCGGGGAGCTGCAGGGTGTCGCCGCCGCTTCCGCGGGGCTTTTCGGCAAGCGGCCTCACGGGCTGGACGACATCGAGGGTGTCATCCTGGCCTCGTTGATCCGGTCGCCGAACGCCCGGCCCGCTCAGGTCGCCGCCCGGGCGGCCCTCCTGGCGCAATCGATGCGGCTCCCGCACGAGGCCCGTCTCGTTGCGGCAAAGGCCGGCGAGGCGCTGGCGCGCCCGTACGCGATCCAGCCGGAGCTCGCTCTGGCGCCGCACGTGGCCCTGCGGCTGGCCCGGGAGGCCGCCGCCGGCCGGGCAACAGGGCGCCTGGAGAGCACGCTCGACGGCGCGCTGCAACGGTTTGCCGCCGACTCCCTCCGGCGCCATCTTGCGTCGATCGCCTCGCAGAACGTGCGCGATGGCGCGGTGCTGGTCGTCGACAACGCCACGCACGAGGTGCTCGCTTACGTGGGCAACACCGGCGAGCCCGGTCCGGCCCGTCACGTGGACGGCGTGCGGTCGCCGCGTCAGGCCGGGTCCACCCTCAAACCCATCCTGTACGCAGTCGCGTTCGAAAAACGACTGCTCACCCCGGCGTCGCTGCTCGAAGACAGCCCCCTCGAGGTGCCCGTCCCCGGGGGAGTCTACCGGCCGCGGAATTACGACAACCAGTTCCGCGGGCTGGTCACCGCCCGGACGGCGCTGGCGTCCTCGCTGAATGTGCCGGCCGTCAAGACGCTGGCCCTTACGGGCATCGACGCGGTGGTCGAACGCCTGGGCCTGATGGGGATCGGGGGGCTTCGGTCTCCCGACTACTACGGCCCTTCGCTCGCGCTCGGCTCCGTCGACGTCACCCTGTGGGACCTCGTCACCGCCTATGGCGTCCTGGCCTCGGGCGGCGTCGCGTCACCCCTGAGGCTCTCCGCCGTGGAAGCCGCCGGGCAGGGCCGCCCGGTGCTGTCGCCCGAAGCCGTGTTCCTGGTCTCGGACATCCTCTCGGACCGGGAGAGCCGGAGCGCCACCTTCACGCTCGAGAGCCCTCTGTCCACGCGTTTCTGGTCAGCCGTGAAGACCGGTACGAGCAAGGACATGCGCGACAACTGGTGCGTCGGCTACTCGGACCGCTTCACCGTCGGGGTCTGGGTCGGGAACTTCAACGGCGAGCCGATGTGGAACGTGAGCGGTGTTGCCGGCGCGGCGCCGGTCTGGGTGGAGGTGATGAACCGGCTGCACCGGGACCGGCCCGTCTCGTCCCCGCAACCTCCCCCCGGGATCATCCGAAGGGATGTGAGACTGGTTTCGGGTCAGAACCGGCGCGAGTGGTTTGTCCGCGGGACGGAGACCGGAGCGGTGCTGCCGGCGTCGAGCGCTGCCCCCGCCCGCATCGTCCAGCCTGCGGGCGGAACCGTGGTGGCGCTCGATCCCGACATCCCGGCCGGGCAGCAAAGGGTTTTCTTTGAAGCCAATACAAGCGACAATGCTGCGCAGTGGCTGCTGGACGGGCGGGCGCTGGGCCCCGCGCACCCGGTCTACCTCTGGGCGCCGAGACCCGGCAAACACAGACTGGCGCTGGTGGACGGCCACAACCGGATCCAGGACGCGGTCCTGTTCGAGGTCCGCGGCGAGGACACGAGGCAGGTCCCATGAACAGACGGGAATGGCTGAAGGGCGCGGGCGCGTTCACCGCGCTGGCCCTGGAGGAAAAGACGTTGACACTCTCGGCGGGGGCTACGGCGAGCCCGGCATCGATCGAGACAAGGATCGTCCGGCTGAACCTGAAGCACACATGGACCACGACGATGTCCTCCAGCGAGTATCGCGACAACCTGCACTTGCGCTACACGTGCGACGGCGTCACGGGGCTGGGCGAGGGGGCTCCGATCGTGCGCTATTCCGAGAATGCGGTATCGGCCCGCAGCGCCGTCGCTTCCGTCGCCGATTACTTCCGCGGCGCCGATCCGTGGCAGTTCGAGAAGGTGATGGCCGAGGTGTTCCGCCGCATCCGGGGCGAATATGCCGCGAAGGCCGCCCTCGACATCGCCCTGATGGACTGGATCGGGCGCAAGCTGGGGGTCCCGCTGTATCGGTACTTCGGGCTGGACCCCGCCGACGCGCCGGTCACCACGATTTCGATCGGCATCGACACGCCGGAGGTCACGCGCCGGAAAGTGGCCGAGGCGGCACAGTTCCCCGTCCTGAAGATCAAGGTCGGGTTGAAAACCGACGAGGCCACCATCGAGGCGGTGCGGAGCGTGACGAAAAAACCGCTCCGTGTCGACGCCAATGAAGGGTGGAAGGACAAGGAGGAGGCCGTACGCAAGATCAACTGGCTCGAGAGCCAGGGCGTCGAGTTTGTCGAGCAGCCGCTGCCCGCGGCGATGCTGGAGGAGACCCGCTGGGTGCGCTCCCGGGTGCACATCCCGATCATCGCCGACGAGGCGTGCCTGCACCCGGCCGACATCCCTCGCCTGGCCGCGTCCTTCGACGGCGTGAACATCAAGCTCATGAAGGCGGGCGGAATGCTCGAGGCGATGCGGATGATCCAGATGGCGCGGGCGCTCGGGCTCAAGACGATGCTCGGGTGCATGATCGAGAGCTCGATCGGGGTCACCGCCGCCGCGCACCTTTCGCCGCTGGTCGACTACGCGGACTTGGACGGCAACCTGCTGATCGCGAACGACCCTTTCTCCGGGGTCAGTGTGCGGGAGGGCAAGCTGGTGCTGCCCGATGCGCCTGGTCTCGGGCTTCACGAGGCATGAGCGCCAACAACGCGTTACTGAAGGTGTCAGCCGGGGGAGGTCTATGGAGCTGCGTCGCAGTCCGCGTTTCGAGCTGAATCAGCGGGTCACCGTCACAAACCTGGAGAACAAGACCACGGCGCCGGCGCGGCTCGCCAACTTCTCGACCAACGGCGTGCGCCTCCTTGTCGACGTGCGGATCCCTACCGGCGCGCTGTTGAAGGTCGAGTGGGGGACCACCCTGCTCCTGGGCGAGGTGATCTACTGCCTCCCGGAGGAAAGCGGGTTCTCCGTCGGCATGGAACTGGAACACGCCCTGTACGACACCAAGGCGCTCGCCAGCCAGATGGCCCCCCGGCCGGCCGAGGGCAAACCCCCCGAGTAGCTCGCGGCCGCAGGCCCTATCGGTTCGCCTCCCGGGGCGAGGCGCGGACCGCGCGGTCGTAGGCCCACGAACGTATGTGGTCGACCTGCTCGCGCATAGTCTTGGAAAGCGGGATCACATTCAAGGCGGCCGCGTGAAGGTCGTCGAACGTGAGCGTCCGGTCCTCCAGCCGCACGGTCGTGATGGCCGACACGACGCACTGCTCGATCTCGGCCCCCGTCCAGCCCTGCGTGATCCTGCGCAGCCGGTTCAACTGCATCGACTCGGGATCGATGCCCCGCTTCCCGAGGTGAATGCGGAAGATCTCGACCCGTTCCTCCTCGCCAGGGAGGTCGATGAAAAAGACCTCGTCGAACCGCCCCTTGCGGATCATCTCGGCGGGCAGGAGGTCGATGCGGTTGGCCGTGGCCGCGACAAAAAGCCCGCGCGCCTTCTCCTGCATCCAGGTGAGGAAGAAGGCGAAGATGCGTCCGAGGTTCGTGGCCTCCTGGCCCGCCTGGCCCGTCAGCCCCATCTCGATCTCGTCGAACCAGACCACGGCAGGGGACATCGCTTCGACCACGCGGCACGCCTCGACGAAGGCCCCGTCCGGGTTGCCGTGCCGGCCCGAGAAGACCTCGATCATGTCGATGCGATACAGCGGGAGCCCGAAACAAGCGGCGATGGCCTTCACCGACAGGCTCTTGCCGCACCCGGAAACGCCCATGACTAGAAGCCCCTTGGGCACGATCTCCGCCGAGAGGCTGTCGCGTTCGACAAACAGCTTTCGGCGCTCCAGCAGCCATTTCTTGAGGTACTCGAGGCCGCCGACGTGCTCGATCCGGGTCCCGTCCGCGACGTATTGAATAAGCCCGGATTTGTTCACAATGAGCTTCTTCTCTTCCAGCAGGTGGGGCAGGGCGCCGACGTCCAGCCTGCCATTCAGCGCAAGTGCGCGCCTCAACGCGTGGTGGCCCTCCTCGATCGTGAGCCCCTGGAGGGCGCGCGCGACGCTGAACACGGTTTCGCTCCGCGTGTCGACTTCGACCCCGCGCCCCTTCATCCGATCGGTTTCGCGCCGGACGAACGCGAGCATCTCTTCCAGATCCGGAGTCTGCAGGTCCATCAGGGCCAGTTGCCGGGAGAGTTCCTCCGGGACGGTCCGCAGCGGCGAGGTGACCACCACGAACTTGTCCCGGTCCAGGCCGAGCTCGTACAGGTCGCGCATGCGGCGGCGGATTTCCGGGTCGGCGTTCAGGAACTCGTGAAAATCCTTGAGGTGAAAGAACGCCGGCTCCGCGTGCTGGGCGATGTGGTCGAGCACGGCGCGCGCGCCCAGCGGCAGGGCCTCGGCGATCCCGGGACCGGTCAAGCCGCCGGTGGCGCTCCAGGAGTAGACCGGGAGCGGACGGGGGAAAAGACGTCCGGCGGCCTCCTCCACCAGGTCGTGGGCCCGCCGCTCCTCCGGGGAGCAGATGTAGATCAGCGGGCGCCCGCCCTGGATCAGTTCCGCAAGGGCAGCGAAAGCCCGTCCGGCAGGCCGGGCCACGGGTTCTTTTCGAACTTTTTGAGTGCTCATGATCGCTTCGAATGTTACATGATCCGCGCCTCTTTTCTCTATACAATGATCGGGGGGGCCCGGGTTCACCGACCCGGTCCCGCCCCCGAAGGGGACCGATGATCACACGACTTGCACGCGCCGCGGCGGCCCTGTGCGCCCTGTTCCTGTTCCCGCTGCTGCCGGCCCAGGGGCCGGACGACATCAGCAGCCGCTACGCCAAATCCGAGCACGAGGTCCGCATGCGGGACGGCACGAAGCTGTTCACCGCCGTGTACGCGCCGAAGGACTCGAGCCGGCCGTACCCGATACTGCTCACCCGGACGCCTTACGGCGTAGCCCCCTACGGGGCGGAGAAATACCCCGCCAGCCTGGGGCCCTCGGATCTCTTTGCCCGGGACGGATTCATCTTCGCCTACCAGGACGTGCGCGGACGCCTGATGTCCGACGGACAGTTCGTCGACATGCGGCCGTTCAACCCGCACAAGCGGGGCCCGACCGACGTCGACGAGTCCACCGATGCGTACGACACAATCGAGTGGCTCGTCCGCAATGTGCCCAACAACAACGGCAAGGTCGGGATGTGGGGGGTCTCGTACCCGGGTTTCTACACGACCCTCGGCGCCATCGACGCCCACCCGGCACTGAAGGCCGCTTCACCCCAGGCCCCGATCGCCGACTGGTTCGTCGGGGACGATTTCCACCACAACGGCGCGCTCTACCTGGCCCACGCGTTCAACTTCTTCGCCGACTTCGGGCAGCCCACGCCGCGGCACAGCACGGCGCGGCCGCCCCATTTCGAGTTCGGCTCGGTCGACGGCTACAGCTTTTTCCTGAACATGGGCCCGCTGGAGAACGCCAACCGCAAGTACCTCCACGAGCGTGTGCGGTTCTGGAACGACCTGATGACCCACGGCACCTACGACGACTTCTGGCAGGAACGCAACACCCGGCCGCACCTCAAAAACATCAAACTCGCCGTGATGACGGTGGGGGGCTGGTTCGACGCCGAGGATTTGTTCGGGGCCCTCAACACCTACCGGGCCATCGAGGCAGAGAGTCCCGCAGCATACAACATCCTGGTGATGGGCCCGTGGTATCACGGCGGCTGGTCCCGTGCGGATGGGGATGCCCTGGGCAGCGTGCGGTTCGGCTCCAAGACCAGCGACTTCTACCGCGAGGAGATCGAGTTCCCGTTCTTCAGCCATTTCCTCAAGGGGAACCGCGAACCGAAACTACCCGAGGCATTCGTGTTCGAAACCGGCCGCAACGCGTGGAGGCGGTACGATGCCTGGCCGCCCCGCAACGCCGAGGCCCGCAAGCTGTACCTCGATTCGGACGGCAGGCTTTCGCTCGACCCGCCGCAGGCCGGCGCGCCCGCTTTCGACGAATACGTCAGCGACCCGGCCAAGCCCGTCCCCTACATCGACGGCATCGCCATCGGGATGACCCGCGAGCACATGGTCGACGACCAGCGTTTCGCGGCGCGGCGCCCCGATGTCGTCGTGTTCCAGACCGAGGCATTGAAGAAAGACATCACGGCGTCCGGCCCCGTGCTGGCGTCGTTGCAGGTGTCCACAAGCGGCACCGACTCGGATTGGGTCGTCAAACTCATCGACGTCTACCCGGAGGACCCGGCGGACACGGAACCGCGGATGGCCGGCTACCAGCAGCTCGTGCGGGGCGAGGCGATGCGCGGGAAGTTCCGCAACAGCTATGAGAAACCGGAGCCCTTCGTCCCCGGCCAGGTCACACGCGTGGAGTTCAAGTTGCCGGACGTGAACCACACGTTCGTGCGCGGACACCGGATCATGGTCCAGGTGCAAAGCAGCTGGTTCCCGCTGACGGACCGGAATCCGCAGCAGTTCGTGGACATCTACAGAGCGGGTCCCGGCGACTTTCACAAGGCGACCCAGCGGATCTACCACACGAAGGACGCCGCTTCCTACGTGCAGATCGGCGTCCTGAAGTGAAGGTCGATCCGGACACAACCCAAGTGGGTCCGGGCTTCAGCCCGGACGCTGTTTGCGGTCCGTATAACGTGCGCCCGTCGCCACATAGATCAGATCAAAAGACGTCCGGGCTGAAGCCCGGACCCACTTGTTGCTAGCCCTGGGGCTTGAGGGTGGCCTTGACCGTGGCGAGGAAACCGCGCACCGAGCTGAACGTATCGTTCACCGCGCTCGCTTCGTAGCCGCTGTGCACCATGCAGTCGGCGCACTTGGGGTTCCCGGATTCAACGCCGTACTTCCCCCACTCCGTCGCCTCCATCAGCTCGATCGAAGGTCTCCGCATAGCCGTCCTGCAGCAGGTAGCACGGCTTCTGCCAGCCGAAGATGTTGTAGGTGGGCATGCCCCACGGCGTGCACTCGTAGTCGCGCAGGCCCATGAGGAACTCGAGGAAGAGCGGGCTCTGGTTGAAATGCCAGCGTCGTTTGCGGTGGCTCAGCAGCTTCCGGAACAGTTCCCGGGTGGCGGATCGGCCGAGGAAGTGATCCCGGTCGGGCGCCTTGTCGTAGCTGTAGCCCGGGGAGAGCATCATCCCCTCGACACCGAGGTCCATCATCTCGTCGAAGAAGTCGCGCACGCTCTCGGGGTTAGCACCGTCAAAGAGCGTCGTGTTGGTCGTGACACGGAACCCCAGGCGTACAGCTTCGCGAATCCCCGCGACGGCGAGGTCGTAGACGCCCTCCCGGCACACCGCGACGTCGTGCTCCTCGCGCTGCCCGTCCATGTGGACGCTGAAGGTCAGGTACTTGCTCGGGCGTGAAAAGGTCGATCGAGCTCCTTCAGCAGGAGGGCGTTGGTGCACAGGTAGACGTACTTTGCGGCGCTGCACGAGGCCGGCTACGATCTCGTCGATCTGCGGGTGCAGGAGCGGCTCGCCCCCGGGTATGCTCACCACCGGGGCACCGCACTCATCGACGGCCCGGAAACACTGCTCGGGAGTGAGCTGCTTCCGGAGGACGTGGGTCGGATACTGGATCTTTCCGCAGCCCGCGCACGCGAGGTTGCACCGGAAGAGCGGCTCGAGCATCAGGACGAGGGGGTACCGTCTCCGGCCCGACAATTTCTGCCGCAGCACGTAGCTTGCCACGGTCCACATCTGTGAGATCGGCACACCCATGGCGGATATCGTACCATGTCGACGGACAGCGCGGGACACGCCGTCCGGGGGCTGTCGGGGAGTCTAGCCTGCGCGCTCCAGGAGGGTCTCGAGCACGATGTCGCTCATCGCCTTGCGGGTACCGCTCTCCGCTGGGGGAGTCCGGCCGAACGGCAGTATCCCAGGTTGGCGACCGCGAGTTTCATGTTGATGTAATCGAGCGGGAGCAGGAAGTGCGCGTCCAGTTCGCCATAAGCTCCCGGGGAGGAGAAATTCACAGGGCAGAAATCTACGGCGTCGGTCCCGTCCTCGGTCTTGATCAGCAGCGGCAACCCCTGGGTGCGGCATATGATGGGGCGCATCGGGTAGATCGAGCAGCAATCGTGCACGAGCAGCGGGCAATGGTGGCGCTGGCCCAACGCCTTGCGCGCCTGAACCTCCTCGGCCTGTGCGACGACGAGGGAACGGACTTCCGAAGGGAGATCCAGGAATGCCGCGCGGACCGAGGCCGCCTCGATGCTGAAGACGGTCAGGTCGTGACGGCAGCACGAGGTGCAACCCGGCTTGCATTCGAGGTGCGCACCGTAGCGGGCGGCCAACTCGAGCGCGATGCGGTCGACCTCCGCAAGAAGACCTCTGTAATGGGCGAGCATGCGGAAAGTTTACCGTCTTTCTGCGTATCTACAAGGATGTAAATGCTAGCGACGCTTGTTGAATTTGGTGAGCAGGTCCTGGACCGTCGGGGTGGTCGCCCGAGGACCGGCTGGCTTCTCTTTCTTCCCCTGCTCCTTCGGCGGCCGCGGTGAACGCATCGACAGCGCAATCCGCTTCAGCGGTTCGTTGACCTCGAGCACCCGCACCTTGACGATCTGGCCCACCTTCACCACCGTCTTGGGATCGTCGACGAAGCGGTCGGCAAGCTGCGAGACGTGCACCAGCCCGTCCTGGTGCACCCCGATATCGACGAAGGCTCCGAAGTTGGCGACGTTGGTCACCACGCCCTCCAGGACCATGCCCGGGACGAGGTCCTTGATTTCCTTTACCCCTTCCTTGAACTCCGCGTAGCGGAACTCCGCGCGCGGATCTCGCCCCGGCTTCTCGAGTTCCGCCAGGATGTCGCGCAGGGTCGGCTCGCCGGCCTCGGGCGTGACGTACTTTCGGAAGATCGAGCGACTTCAGCTTGTCGGCGCTGCGGGTGATCGCCTCGGGCGGCAGGCTCAGGTCGCGCGCCATTGTCTCCACGATCGGGTAGCTCTCCGGGTGAACGGCCGTGTTGTCCAGCGGGTTGTCGCCGTCGCGGATCCGGAGAAAACCGGCGGCCTGCTCGAATGTCTTGGGGCCGAACTTCGGCACCTCCATCAGGCCGCGCCGGGTGCGGAAAGCCCCGTGCTCGTTGCGGAAGGCGACCACGTTGCGCGCGACGCCGGCCGAGACGCCGGACACGAAGGCCAGCAGCTCCTTGGACGCAAGGTTGAGGTCGACGCCGACGTAGTTGACGCAGCTCTCGACGGTCTCGTCCAGCTTCTCGCGCAGCAGCTTCTGGTCCACGTCGTGCTGGTACTGCCCTACCCCGATCGACTTGGGATCGATTTTCACCAGCTCGGCAAGCGGATCCTGAAGCCGGCGCGCGATGCTGATCGCGCCGCGCACGGTCACGTCCAGTTCGGGGAACTCCTCGATCGCGGTCTGCGCCCGCCGAGTACACCGACGCGCCCGCCTCGCTGACCATCACCTTAACGGGCTTGCGCGGCAGACTCGACGAGCGCTCCGGCGACGAATTCGTCCGTTTCGCGCCCGGCCGTGCCGTTGCCGATCGCGATCAGCTCGATCCGGTGCTTCTCGACCATCCGCCGGAGAGTCGCGGCCGCCTGCGCGCGTTCCGCCTCCGATTTGTGCGGATGAATGGTTTCATGCTCGAGGAACTTGCCGGTCCGGTCGATGGCGGCGACCTTGCACCCGGTGCGGAAGCCCGGGTCGATCCCGAGTGTCGGCTTCATGCCGGCCGGGCTGGCCAGCAGCAGGTTGCGCAGGTTGGCTTCGAAGGTCTTGATCGATTCCCGGTCGGAATACGACCTTCTTCTCGAGACGCACTTCGCCCACGATCGCGTTTTTCAGCAGCCGATCGAAGGCATCGGCGAGCATCGCGCGGTAAAACTCGACCAGGTTTCCCGCCCGGGTGCGGATCTCCGCCGCCTCCAGGTAGGAGAGGACCGGCGGCCTCGTCGAACGTCAACGTGAGCGATAACGATCCCCTCGGCCTCGCCGCGGCGCAGCGCGAGCATGCTGTGCGGGGCGATGTCTTTGACCCTGGCCTTGAAGTCGCGGTACATCTCGAACTTCGTGGTGCCCGGCGCGTGATCCTCCTTGATGCGCGAGACGAACCAGCCCTCGTTCAGCAAGAACTCCCGCAGATGCCGCCGGATTTCGGCCTTTTCCGAAACTTCCTCGGCAAGGATGTCGGAGGCGCCCTGCAGCGCCTCCTCGGTGGTGGCGACGCCTGCTCCTCCGAGACGTACTTCGCGGCTCTCGCCGTCGAGGTCGCAGAGGCGCATGCCCCAGCGGCGTTGTGGACGGCGATCAACCGCGCCAGCGGCTCGAGCCCCTTTTCGCGCGCAACCGTGGCCCGCGTCCTCTTCTTCGGCTTGATAGGGGAGGTAAAGGTCTTCGAGCTCCGACTTTTGCAGACACGCACTCGATGGCGGCCTTCAGCTCGTCGGTCAGTTTTCCCTGCTCGGCGATGGACTGGAGGACGGCCTTCTTGCGCTCCTCGAGCTCCGTCAGATAGGAAAACCGTCTCAAGCACCGAGCGCAGCTCGATCTCGTTCATCTCGCCGGTCCGTTCCTTCCGGTAGCGGGCGACGAAGGGGACCGTGGCTCCTTCGGCAAACAACTCCAGCGCGCACCGGACGTTCGTCTCGTCCAGCGAGAGTTCACGGGCGACGAATTTCGGTATGTCGAGCATAAGTCCGTAAATCTAGCACAGGGGGGAATCGCTAGCCCTTCTCCGACTCCCGTTCGGAGAGGCGGGTCATCCTGCCCAGGGTCAGTCCTTCATAGTTCAGGAACACCAACCCGAGGAGTATCGCCGGCAGCATCGACGCCAGATAGGTGCCGTTGCTTATCCCGGCGGCCTGTGATTGCGGATCCTGCGGGGAAAGGTACTGGGCAAACAGGTGGACGAGCGCGAGGTTCATGAAAAACTGGAATCCTCCCACGCCTGCCGGGGTTGGGATCGCCACCCCCACCACGGTCAGGACCATCAGGACCAGCGTGCCCGCATAGGGGAAACCGTCGATGTAGGCGCGGGTGAAAAACCAGAGCTGGGTCACGATCGACATCCAGATGGCGAGGGACAGCATCGCCGCCTTGAACGCACCCCCGCGGCTCATGAGGCCCCGAAAACCCTCCAGGAAAGGGAGCAGGTGCCGGCGGATCTTCCACGGGATCCGGTCAAACGTCCGCGGCGTACGCAAAACGAACACGAGCACCGCGCACAGGAGACAGACCACGACGAAACTCTTGATCGAATAGTCCTGGATACGGAGGAGGATGTCGCGGCCCCGCTCCGAAGCGGGGGTGTACAGGGCGCCGAACAGGACGACGTACACGCCAAACAGGACAACCACCGTCAGCAGGTCCAGGACCCGCTCCAACAACGACGCCGCGAGCACCGAGGCGGTCGGCATCCCTTCCTTCCGGGCGAGCACCACCGAGGCGGCGACCTCGCCAGTGCGTGGCGGGATGACGTTGACGACGTACTTGACGACGGTCAGGGAAAAGAGGTTGCGGAATGGAGATCGAGCACTTCACCGGGGCCAGCAACACACCCCAGCGCACCGCCCGCAGCGCCATGTGGACCACCACAAACGCCACGCCCGCCAGCAGCATCAGGGGCCGGCCCCGGACCATCACCCGCGTCGCCTGTCCCCAGTCCGGAACGCCACGGTAAACGAGGTAACCGATCAGAAGGGTTAAAAACAGGCTGACGCCGACTTGGGCGGCCTTCTTCATGAGCATGGGGGTTGAGTATAGCCGATGTCCGGCTTTTGTACTAAGCTGTCGCCGTCCCTGTCGCCCGAGGTAGAACCATGCCGTGGTCTGTCGCCGTCATCCTGGTCCTTGCGCTTATGAAACCACCCGCGAACTACACCGCTGAGAGAATTCAGGTCGACGGCACCGGCGTCGTCCGGCTGGCCGACGCCGTCCGCAAGACCGAGGTTTTCATCATCCCGTCGCTTGGCAACAACGCCTATGCGATGCTGGTGAACGGGAGAAACTTCTTGTGGTCCCCCTACCCGACCCTGGCGGAGTTCAAACAAAAGCCGGTGCAACTCGGCAATCCGCTCCTGTCCCCCTGGGCGAACCGGATCGAGGGGCCAGCCTACTGGGCCAACGGCAGGCGCTACGCGCTCAACGCCGAGCTGAAGAACTTCCGCAGCGACGCCAACGGGAAGCCGATTCACGGCCTGCTGGTCTTTTCCGACAAGTGGGTGGTCACGGCCGTCAAGGCAGACGGTTCGGCTGCGAGCGTCACCTCGCGCCTCGAGTTCTGGCGCTACCCCGATCTCATGGCCCAATTCCCGTTCGCCTACAACATCGAGATGACCTACCGTCTCGCTGACGGCGTACTCGAGGTGCAGACCGCGATCGAGAACCTGTCGTCCGAGCCGATGCCGCTCTCCCTGGGATACCACACGTACTACCGGCTGGACGACTCGCCCCGCGACGACTGGACAGTCCACGTCGGCGCCCGGGAAGAGGTGTTGATGTCGGAGGCGCTGGTGCCGAACGGCAAGACCAGGCCGGTCAGCCTGGCAGACCCGTACCCGCTGCGCAACTCGTCGATCGACAACGGCTTCACCAACCTGGTGCGCGACGCCTCCGGCCGGGCCGAGTTCTGGGTCGCGGGACGAAGCCAGAGACTGCGGGTGCAGTTCGGGCCGAAATACGACGTCGGCATCGTGTACGCGCCGCCCGGGCGCGACTTCATTTGTTTCGAGCCCATGGTCGGGGTCACGAACGTCTTCAATCTCGCCCACGCCGGTCTCTACCCTGGGCTGCAAACCATCCCCCCCGGCGCCCGCTGGCAGGAAAGCTTCTGGGTAATTCCGGGGACGGACCAAGGCAACTCAAATAATCAGAAATAGATGCAGCAAAAATGCCTTAAAAACCGGCTTATTTCCGATTTTAGGGGCTCTTTTTCTCAAATAGCGACGATTCCGGAGTATCCCCCCCACAGCCGCGTTCCCCGGTGACTATTCGAGCGCACGTTCCGCGGCCGAGGCTCATGGCGTAGAGCGCGGCGAGACTCTCCGCCTGGTCGCCTGTTCAAAGGCGTAGGCCAGTTGGATCAGCCGGGGTTCGCTGCAGGCCAAGCCGGTGAAGCTCACGCCGAAGGGCGCCGGCGCCGGATTGAATCCAGCGGGAAATGGAAGCGTCGGCTCATTCGGCACCAGTCCGAAAGGCACGATCACCGTCGGATATCCGGGCTTGGCCGCGATCGAAGCCCCGGAGGCACCCGGAAAGAGCAGTGCGTCCAGCCTGTGTTGCCTCATGACGGCGTCGATTCCGTTTGTTGCGCTCACGAGCAGGTCCCTGGCCCGGTCGGCGTGGTAGCGGGCCTGATCCGCTTCAATCTCCATTCCGTCGGAGATGTCCAGCTGGGCCTGACCGTACTTTATCGCGCCGGCTCTCTGGTGGGCGACGTTCCACTGCCTCAGCTCCGTGAGCGTCTTGACCGGGGCCGCCGCGCCGAGCGACGCCAGCCAGGCGTTGAAGTCCCGCTTCATGCCGTACTTGAACACGATCGAACAGTCGGCGTCCTGGCCCTTGGCGCTGTCAAGTCCCGAGCAGGTCGGCCACAACAGGAAATTGTCCTTCGGGTCGGCGGAGACGATGCTGGGGATATCTGCGGGGTCGACGATGACGGCGCCCTGTTGCCTGAGGATTCGCCATCGCTTCGGCCATGACCTTCGCCTGGTCGGGGTTGAGACCTCCCCGCGGGCGCTTGGCTCCGGGAGGGGTCGTTTCCTCGTAGTAGAACGCCCTGGGGATGCCGATGCGCGCCCCTTTCAACGCGTCGGCCTTCAGGAACCGCGTATAGTCGCGACCCTCGGGCGGCGTGCAGGCTCGGGTCGCCGGATCGTCGGGGTCCGGCGCCGCGCCCTCGAGCGCACCCAGCAGGATCGCGGCATCGGTCACGGTCCTGGCCATCGGCCCCGGTGTGTCCTGGTCCGCGGTGATGGGAATCACGCCTCGGCGGCTGATGCGGCCGACCGTCGGCTTGATGCCGACGAGCATGTTCTGGTTGGCGGGGCTGAGGATGGAACCGGAGGTCTCGGTCCCGACGTTCGCCGCCCAGAAGCTCGCGGCCGTGCCGATCCCCGAACTCGAGCCGCCCGTCCCCAGCGCCGGCCGACCGTCGAAGGTCGCCGGCCGCGGATCCCGCCGGGGATCGTATGGATTCATGCCGTAGCCTTTTATGGCGTTGTAGTTGCCCGGCATGGCCTCGGCCACCCAGTTCGCCAGTTCGGTCATGCCGGTTTTGGCGATGATAATGGCACCCGCCTCGCGCAGGTTCCGTGTCAAGGTGGCTTCGTAGGGGGGCACCAGGCCGTCGAAGGCCAGCGCCCCGCCGGTGGTCGGCATGTCGCTTGTGTGGATGTTGTCCTTCAGCGCCACCGGGATGCCGTGCAGCGGTCCACGCATCTTTCCCCGATCCCGTTCCCGATCCAGGGCGAGCGCCTCGTCCAGGGCTTTCGGATTGACCGTGATGGCCGCGTTCAGCTTGTCTTCATACAAAGCGATCCGGGCGAGGTATTGCAGGACGATTTCCCGCGACGTGGCGCGGTGCTGCTCCATCGCCGCCCGCAGTTCGGGAATGGTTGCTTCCACCACGTTCAGATGTGCTTCTCGATCCGGTCCGGACGGAGTCTGTGCAGGGACTGCAATCGCCGTCATGGCCACAACCCAAATCAGTTTCTTCATGTTCATATGTGAGGACCTGCGGAAGCTCGTTGGCGTAAGTGCCTCAGGGCCCGTTTCGGCGGCTTCGCGCGTTCTCGCCGATGTTTTGAGGAAACGGCCCCAAAGGGACGAAACAAGACCCTTTTTGCGGCGCGACAGTGCGCAAAACTACTAGTCATCCAGTTTCCTCAGCGCGGTACGTCCCCGCGGAGGTCCCGGAAGAGCTCTTTGAAGCAGAGGGCGGCTTCGACGGCGTTGGCTTTGGCGGAGGGGTCGCCGAAATAGGCCTTGAGGAAGGGGCCCATGCCGCACCACGTGGTCTGCACCATCCCCAGGGCGCGTGCCCCGACCGCGGCCGGCGCGTGCTTGCGGGCGTGGCGCACCAGGTCGAGCTGCGCCAGCGCGGCACCAGGCTTGCGCCAGGGGGAGGCGACCACGGGAAAGCCTTCGAGGGCGAAATAGAGCGGCGTCGGGGGCGCGCCCTCGTAGTGCCAGTCGCAGATCACGATGTCCTTCGGGACCTGGCGAGCGCCGGCGGCGGTCCCGTTCTGGCTGGCCTCCCATTTCCCGAGCCCGGTGACCTCTCCGTCCAGGAAGCGATCGCCCCACATCCACGTCGTCCGGCCTCTATTGCGCGAGGTGGTCGTGCACGGCGGTGACTTCCCGGGCGAAGAGCTCCGCCTTGTTGCGTCCCCTTGCAGCGCGGGCAGTCGTCCTCGCCCAGGAGAAACACCTCGTCCATCCCGACGTGAAAGGCGTCGGCCTCGCACGCGCTCGGCCAGCTCGTCGATCGAGATCGAACACGACCTCGTGCACGTCCGGATGCAGCGGGCAGTAGCTGCGGCAGTAGATCCCTTCGTTCTGCGGGTATTTCCCCGGCGTCTCGTCGAACTCGGGGTGAGACCGCAGCAGCCCGAATGTCGTTTTTGGCCCAGGACTGGTGCCCCAGCAGGTTGATCATCGGGATGAGCTTCACTCCGGCGGCGCGGCACGCCGCCACGAGCGACTGGACCTCCTCGAGCGAGAGCGGGTCCGGGTCGACGACCTCCGGGCGTTTGGCGAAGCGGTAGCCGTAGTTGAATTCCAGGATGAGCGTGTTTACGCCTTCCTTGGGCAGCGCCTCGCGGATGAACTTGAGGGTGTCGGGAATGTCGGCTGGCTTCGGCGCGGCCAGGTGGAGCCCGCGGACCGGGATAACCGGCGAGACCGCACCGAAACCGGCGGCGCCGAGCAGGGCCAGAACTGCAGCTACGACACGAATGCACCGAGACGTCATGACCGCCTCCCCCTTTTCGTCATCCGGATCCTGTCACCTGCCGTTCTGCACGGCACGCACTTCGGAGCGCACGGCGCCCGGGAGCAGCGGAATCTCCCAACCTGACCGCGGGGCGCCCGCGTCCCGGCTCAGCCGCCGCTCGCCGACCAGTTTGCCGGCGGCGTCGTATCCGCGGAGCGAGACCTGCGCCGCCGCGGCGATCCGTGCCATGAGGGTGCGCACGTCGCGACCGCCGAAGACGCCCTTGGGCGCCGACAGGACCAGCCGGTCGCCGGCGTCAACCGCGACGATCGAGAGGCCATTCTCCCCTTCGGCGGCCCGCACCGCCACGCTGCCGGCGCTCCCGAGACCGTCGAAATCGCGCGGCGTGCCGCGACCGTCCACGAAGACGCAGTCGGGGGAGGCGAGCCGGTCGAAGCGCTTCCCGTCGTCTGCCAGCGCCGACGCGGTCACGAAGTCCCTCCCCTGGGCCGCCAGCCAACCGAAGGGCGGGAGCGTGTACTTGCGGCCTGCGTGCGCGACGGTCCAGGCCGTCTGCTCGTTCCCGTTCACCCAGACCTGCAGCCCGTTGGCGTACTTGAGATAGAGCCGGTTCTGCTTCCACGCACCCGTCCGCAAGGCCTCGGACGAGCCGGCCAGCCGGCTTCCCGTGCCGTAGCGGATCTCGGCCACCGGCTCCATCAGGTAGCGGCTCTGCAGCTGCTGGAGCATGTAGTACGACCGGCAGGTCTGGCGCATGCCGTGCGCCTCCTCGACGAGCCAGCCGATGTGGCCGTACGCGATGGTCGCCGCGAGGAACTGGTCGATGCTCCGGACGATGTTCTCCGGCTTCTGCCAGCCGTCCTTCCCGGTGAAAAACTGCGCGGTCCAGGGCACCCCGATGTCGACGGTCAGCGGGTGCATCTTGAGCAGGTCGAAGTGCGGCAGGTACGGGTACTGCCAGAGCCGCAGGTCGCTGTAGGTCAGGCCGTAGTTCCCGGTCGTCAACCCGGCGTAGAGCCACTGGTGGTGGCCCTCCGACCAGCAGTGCGCCGTCGTAGACGTCCTGGTCGTGGAGCAGGAGCTCGCCGTAGGCGTAGAACGTGGCGGCGAACGTCCCCGCGCCGGGGACGCGGGCGTCGTAGTCGCAGCGTTCCCACGGGCTGACGGACGTGTGGACGTCCGTGTAGGCGGCATCGGAGCCGAACTTCCGCACGATGGCGGGCGCGAGCTTGCGGTCCATCTCGACGGCGAAGAGCGCCTTGGGCGAATAGCACCTGGCCCAGGCGCGGATCAGCTCTCCCCGGGAGTCCCGCATCACCATGTCGGGGTCCCAGTACTCGTTGACCGGGGCGAAATCGCAGTAGTTGGTGTAGAGCCCCGAACGCCACCCGAGCGCCCGCTGCGCCGCGACATAGTCGCGCAGCGCCTCGTCGCCACCCCTCTGCGGCGCCGCAGCCGTGCGGAACGTGAAGCTTTCGCCCGAATCGCGCCAGGTGATCTCGTGGTTGCACTGGGTGAGCCGTTCGATGCCGTAGGCGCGCAGCCTGACCGAGCGTTCGCGTTCTTTCCCGTAGTCCTGCGGGCCCCACGTTTCCTGCCAGAGCCTCGTCCCCGCCTCCTTGCCGCGCCGGGCGGGCGGGTTCGGGATTGTTGGGAGCGTCTCCTCGAAGACGGGCGAGAAGGTCACGAAGGTGCGCTCGAAAAGCTCGTTGCGGCTCCCGTCGGTCTTCGGCAGGTAGCGCACCCCGCCGTTGAGCAGGACCGATCCCCCCTCGATCTTGTCGACTGCATAAGGTTCCGACGCGTTGGAGCGGTACCAGTCCATCCAGATGCCGGCGAAGAACGGCACCTTTCCGGTCGACATCAGGACGTTCAGGTGGTGTCCGCCATAGTTCAGGTACGGCAGGAGGATCAGTTCGGGGCCGTCGACGTCCCGGATCGAGCCGTAGGCTAGCTCCTGCGCCCCCTCGGGACAGAACGTGTCGAGCACCAGGGACTTCTGCCAGAGGCGCGCCGCCATTTCGACCCGCCGCTCGGCCCCGGCCACCCTGACCTTCCAGGCGCCGTGCACGACGCCCCCTTCTTCCCTGAACTCAAGCGGCTCGACGCCTTCGATGGCTGACCCGAAACGCGGCCCAGCGTCGACCCAGGCCGTCGCCACCTCTTTCCCGTGGAACCGGACCTTGATGTTCCTGAAGAACGCTTCGGGCCCGACCAGGTATTCGAGCTTCGCATCGGGCCCGGAGTAGCTCAGGGCGTACCGGTCGCCGGAACGGGCGACGCTCGTCTTGAAGCCGGCGACGAGGTTGCGCGGGAGTATGGTTTCCGGGCGCGTCGGGAAGGGGAGCCGCCCGGGTCCTGTGTTGGCGCCGGCGCTCTGACCCGGGAAGGGATCCACGCCGCGCTGCGGACGCGCCTGAAACGAGATGGGCCGGAGCTGCTCCTCGAAAAAAACCAGGTCTTCGAAGAAGAGCTCGCGAGGCTCCCGGTTCGCACACCCCTTGATCAGCAGCCCGGTAAAACTCACCGGTTTCTTTTCGAATAACCCCGCCGGGAGCAACCGGTGGATGAGCCACCACTCTTTCCAGCGCACCTTCTCCAGCGGGAGCACGTGCAACTGCCCCGCCCCGTCGCTCAGCAGCAGCTCGAGCTCGACCCGTGGAGTCGCCGGGTCGTTTTCCCATTGCCAGTTGTTGCCATAGACCCAGAGCGTCACGGCGGAGCTGGGCTCCGGCACGGCAATCGGGCGAGGGGGAAGGATGCGGACCTCACTCTCCACGGACGTGCCGCTATAGACCAGCCGTGCGACGCGCGAGTCCCAGACCCGCTCGCGCTGCGACTCGAGGAGGTCCGCTTCGGCACCGTTGCGCGCCTCCACAGACCACCCCTCCAGCGTGTCGAAACCGACCAGCGGCGGGTTCGGCCGCGTACGCCCCGCTCGCACGATCTCGTACGGACGTTGCCCCGCTGCCTCGCCCGAGGGGAGCGGCTGCGCTGGCTTTTGCACCACCGTCTGACCGCTCAGCAGGTATGCACCGATTGTGAGGACAAGCACGATCGCACTGCAGGCACCTGTTCGACTCATGGGGCCCTCCGGGTCCGGGGCGGTTTGTCTTCGAAGACCTTGACGGCGACGAGGGCCAGGATTTCGTCCACGTCGAAGGCCGTCCGGACGGCAAGCCGCACGGAGCGTCCCTCGACGTAGGGCCGGGCTGCTTCGATGGCGGGAATCGTGGCGAGTCGGAGCGCGGCAGCGCGCGCCCGTTGCACGGAGTTGTCCCCGATGCCGACCGCGGCCGTAGAAGGAGCCTTCTCCCGGCAGCAGGTAGACGAGCCTGCGCTTCTTCTGCTTCAGCCGGAGATTCCAACAAGCTTTTGCACTGTAGCGTTTCCACTCGGCGGGGGCGGGCGGATAGCCGGCTGCCACGGAGCGGCAGAGTGCACTCCAGAGTTCGCCGGCGCCGCCCAGCGTGCACATGAGCCGGGCGGCATCCGGCGGGTTCTTCTCGTCGGAAAACACAGGCGAGGCCATAGGGGGATGGACCTCCGGTACGATTGCCGCGAGTTCAGCCGGCGTGGCGCCGGACCACCCTATCCGCGGTGGCGCGTCGGCAGGATCAGCCGCGGCCCAGCGCCGCCGCAACCCGCTCCAGCTTTGCACGCGCTTCTCGGGCGACGTCCTGGAGACCGGGCTTTTCGACGACCGCGAGCATGCTCAACGGGTCCACGATCGACACTTCCGAGACGCCCGGGTCCACCTGCCGGACCACGACGTTGCAGGGGAGCAGCAGGCCGACTTCGGGCGCAACCGTCAGCGCACGGTGCGCCAGCGGCGCGTTGCAGGCGCCGAGGATCCGATAGGGGCCGAACTCCACCCCCAGTTTCTTCTTCATCGTCTGGGCCACGTCGATTTCCGTGAGGACGCCGAATCCCTCCGCCTGGAGAGCCTCGGTGGCCTTCCGGACCGCGGTTTCGTAGTCGGCGTTCAGCCGCACCGTCAATCCAAGTTTCGTATCCACAGGAGCCTCGCTGGACAGCCTAGCAGGGGCAGTTTGGTGGTGCAATCCATCAGGAAAAACGGGTGCGCTTCCACAGGGCCCACCCGCAGTACAAGAGGAAGCCGAGGGTCGCGACCAGGAGCACGATCGTCCAGAACCAGTTCATGGGCAGCGACTGCGCCTCCGCTCCATACGCCAGCCAGACGAACACCGCCAGCGCCGCGGCGAACACCGCCATCTCCCACCAGGAACGCGAGCGCTTCTCCTGGCCGAGCGGATCCTCCCCGGCCACCGCCGCTTCCACTCGCTTCTCATCGAGCCTATAGCGCCGGCATTCACGGAGCAGCGCCGCGCGCCACGACGCCTGCTCGGAGGCGGGGGCCTCGGCCCGGCTGATCGCGATCGCGCCGGCGATCATGACGGCGGACCCGCCGACGATCAGCCCCTGGTGCACTCCCCCCGTCCCCGCCAGTTCGCCAAACACCAGGGCGCCCCAGGCGAGTCCCCACAGCTGGTTGGTGTTCGACAGCGGGATGCCGCGGCCGATTCCGATGTACTTGGCCGCGTACTGCTGGAACAGGTCGCCCACCACCCAGCAGAACCCCCCCAGGAACAGCCAGAAGAGCGCCGGCCGGATCTGCGTGATCGCCTGCACGAACGGCGACCACCCGCCCAGGAAAGACAGGGCAAGGATCCCCATCGTGAGCAACTCGCCGACGGTGAAGATAGTGACGAAAGACAGCGGGTTGGCCCCGCTGATGTACGCCTTGCGGTAAGGGATGTACATCGTCCCCCAGAGGAGGCCCGCGCCGAGCGCGGCCGCGATCCCCGCACCCGAACGGACCGCCGCGCCGGCCGGCGCGTGGGAGGACGCCAGACCGATGATGCACGCGCCGCAGACGATGGCGGCGGCGCCGCCCAGCACCTTGACCCACTGCTCCTTCCCCGCGCCGCGCAACTCGTTGAACAGCAGCCAGCCCCAGAAGAGGCCGACCAGGCTGTTGACGTTCCACAGCGGGAACGCCACCGAAATCCCCACGTCGCGGATCGCGAAGATCGTGAGCGTGTTCGCCACCGCCCACAGCGCTCCGGCCAGGATCGCCCAAACGACAAGGTGGGGCTTCTCCTTCAGGTCCCAGAACACGTAGGAACTTCCCTTCAACGCCATCGGCAGCGTCCAGCGCGCGACGAACACCCCCGTGACCATCCCGAGCGACACCAGGAACGGCGAGAAACCCAGGGTAACCAGTTTCGTGGGCGCTTCAGCAGCACCGAGCCACGCGCCCGCTGCGAGGCCGCACAGCACGCCGAGGACGTGGAGGGAACGGGTCTGCTTTTCAGGGACGGGTTTTGGTTTTGCGGACAAGCAGGCCTCCTTTTCGGCTGGGCCACTTCAGTGCAGCAGGATGAGGAGCGTGAAGCCCACGATCAGCACGATCGCGGGGATCCAGAAATGACTGTCGGTGAGGACCCGGTGCAAGAGTGAGGGCATGGTGCCTCCGCAGGCGATGTCGCCGCCGAGGATACCAGATTCGCCCCTCGCTCGCGACATTGGAGTGGGCCGCGGCGGCCCGCCGCGGCCGGGAGCCGTCAGCAAAATGTGAAATTATTCTTGCGCGAGCCCTTAGTACCGATGTTCACAAATACGCCAACGTGTTTTTCAGGACGCGGATGCGCGCGGACCCCCACGGATCAACCTGGCGGCAGGCCGCGTCCGATCCGCGTGAATCCGTTGGATCCGCGGAATCTGCGTTCTGTTTTGGCTCTTGTCTTTCATCGCCCGTGTTGTTCTGCGTCCTGAAAAATACGTCAGCGTACTTATGAGACTGTGTACTTAGTTCGCCCGCCGCCCGCCGTTGCTGCCAGACATGAACGAGAGGATCCGGGGCGTGTCGGTCAGGTCGGGGACGAGGAGGTCCGGCGCGTGGGCGGCAAGTTCCGCCAGCGTGTAGCGGGCGCTCGCGACCGCGATCACCGAGGCGCCGGCGGCCCGGCCGTGGATGACGTCGAGCGGCGTGTCCCCGATGACGACCGCTGAATCCACGGTTGTCGGGGCGACAGCTCGCGCACCCCGCTCCATCCCCGTCCGGATCAGAGCCGTGCGGTCGTCGGAATCGGAACCGTACCCCCCGAAGCCGAAGTAGTGGTCGAGCCCGGCGCGCGACAGCTTGATCCGCGCCCCGGCCTCTAGGTTTCCCGTGACCAGTCCGAGCGCGAAATCGGGCCGGGCCGCAAGCGCGTCCAGCAAGCCGGCGACGCCGGGCAGCACGCGGATGTGACCGCTTCTCTGCGCCAGGGTCATCTCCTGGTCCAGGCAGGACAGGTAGGACGCGAACAGGTCTTCCCTCGACTGATCGGTCCATCGGCCCTCCTGGCCGAAGTGGCGCAGCAACTCCCGGGCGATGACCGGGTCGGTCTTGCCGTCGGGGCGGATGACCTCGTTCTCGACGGTGACGGCAAACACCTCGTGCAGCGCACGGTAGAAGGCGCGCATGCCCGCGCCGCCCGTGAGCACGAGTGTCCCATCGATGTCGAAGAGTGCTAGTCGCATAGGTGCGCAGTATGTCAGAAGCCGCCCCGCGAGCCAAGGGTGCGCTCCCCGGGGATTGCCGCCCCCGGAAATGCGCTAACATTCGAGGACGCAGATCTGCGCGGATACACGCAGATACTGACTTGGTGCCAGGCCGCGTGGATCCGTGAAATCCGTGGAAATCCGCGTTCTGTTGTGTTAAGCGGTGCAACAGCCCCATCTGGCGGCCGGGTATTCGCACAACATTACCTGGCGGCAACGGCCATGAGCTTCGCCCCTTTCGGACTCGACCACGTCGTCGCGCTGCTGGCGATCGCGTCGCTCGCCTGTGTCGTCTGGCACGCCGGCCGCAACGACCGCCAGGCACGGCTGATCGCCTGGGCACTTGCCCTGGTGCTGGCGTCCTACGCCGGCGTGGCTTACGTCCAGAAGGGAGTGGCGGGCGAGTTGAGCTGGGAGTATTCGCTCCCGCTGGAGCTCTGCCATTGGGTCATGATCGCCTGCCTGGTCTCGCTGCTGCATCCATCGCGCACGGCCGGTGAGATGGCCTATTTCTGGGGATTCGGCGGGACCGTTCAGGCCCTCGTCACGCCCGATCTCGGCTACGGCTTCCCCAGCTGGGACTTCATCCAGTTCTTCTGGAGCCACGGCGCGGTCGTGCTGGCGATAGTTTTCATCCTCTCCAGGCGAAGCTTCCGGCCGGGTCCCGGAAGCGTGACGCGCGCCATCCTGGGATTGAACGTCTACGCCGCGGTGGCCGGGTTGCTGGATTTCGTCTTCGGCTGGAACTACGGCTATCTCCGCAGCAAACCCCTGCAGCCTTCACTCCTGGATTATCTCGGCCAGTGGCCGTGGTACCTCGTCTCGCTCGAAGTGTTGGCGCTTGTGCTTTTCTGGCTGCTCTATCTCCCATGGGCGCAGGCGGCCCACAGCCGCCGATCCTGACTTCCCGCCGTGTCAATGGCGGCGGGAGCGCACCACCCAGGCGGCGCTCCCGGGCACCTCTTGTACCCGGGAGCGTATTCGCCCGACTAACGGTCGGATTTCTGGATCTCGATCCTCTGGGCGTGCTTCTTGTTGTCGGATTCCGTGTACTGTACCGAAACCCGGGTCCCCGTCTCGCTGGCGAGGCCCTGAACGGTTGTCTGGCTTCCCTGCACCTCCGTATTCGTGTCGTAGTGGAACTGAACCTCCTCGCCGTTTTCCTGCTTGATCGTGAACACCTGATTGTCGGCATCCACTTTCACGAGCTGTCCCTGAACCGTCTTGGTGTCCGTCGACATCTGGGCCGACTGCGCTCCTGCCGCAACGGCGGAGAGAGCGGCGATCAACGTAAGTGCCAGCACCACGACGCTTGTACGCAAATGTCTCATATCTGAACTCCTTTCCAAGGTGTGGACAGTCCACACCAACCCCGAGCAGAGGACGCAACGGGGATTGGCTTATTAGCAATGCAAATTGAGCTCCAGGAACGGATTTCGCAGAACCTGCAGTTTTCACAGAAATCGCAGTATTGATGTTTTCGATTGTCTTCGCTGATATAATCGGGGCGCCGACAACGCGCAGTACGTGGTTGCCCATACATGAAGTCCGTGTGCATTTCTGCCTTAAACCGTGTTTGCCTCGCTGTACTTCTCGCAGCAGCGCTCCCTTTAAAGGCCCAATCCGCGGCCCGCGACGAGGTTCGCACCCGGGCCGAGCATGAAATCTGCGCGATAATCCAGCGTCTGAGCGGGCCCCTCGGCATCGAGCAGCAGGTTACGATCTCGATCGGGAACGGGAATTCGCGGCTCGTCTCGGTGGAGCAGGTTTCAGCGAAGCCGGTGGTGTTCCGCATCTCGTTCGAGGAAGAATTCCTCTACACCCTGGATGCGAACGCCCTGAGTGCGGCCATAGCACACGAGTTGGGCCACATCTGGATATTCACACACTTCCCCTATCTGCATACGGAGTCGCTGGCCAATCAGCATGCGCTGAAGGTCGTCTCGCGCGAGGATCTCGACGGCTTGTACGAGAAAGTGCGCAGGTGGAAGCGGGAGAATCTGGAACGCCCCAGTACGGTGCCCGCCCTATCGACACCTGCAGCTCTGGATGGCAACACGCCGCGGTGAAAGACGTCGGACAGCCTCTTTAGCCCCGGTCTCCCTGGGGGGCACAGAGGCGAATTGTGTTTTCCTGCTAGTTCAAGCCGCGGCGGGCCAATAGGGGTGCCACTCCGGGCTCGGCGCCGCGGAATGCCTTGTACAGGTTCATCGCCTCGTCCGTTCCACCGCGCTCCAGGATGTTGGTCCTGAACGAGCGCGCGGTCGCCGGATCGAAAATCCCTTTCTCTTTGAAGGCCTGGAAGGCGTCGGCATCGAGCACTTCGCTCCAGATGTAGCTATAGTATCCGGCCGAGTAGCCGCCGCCCGGACCGAAGATGTGGTTGAAGTACGGGCTGCGGTACCGGACGACGATCTCGGGTAGCATCTGGAGTTTTTGCATCGACTGCCGTTCAAACGCGGTCGTGTCGGGCGTCTGCCCGGCCTGCAGCGTGTGCCAGTCCATATCCAGGATCGAGGCGGCCAGGTATTCGACGGTGGCGAAGCCCTGGTCGAATTTCTCCGACTGTTTGATCTTGTCGATCAACGCATCCGGGATCGGCTCGTTGGACTGGTAATGCCGCGCGTAGACCTTCAACACCTCGGGTTCGAGCGCCCAGTTCTCCATGATCTGCGACGGGAGCTCGACGAAGTCGCGCGGCACCGACGAGAGGCCGCGATACGGGATGCGGGCCAGCAGCGAGTGCAACGCGTGCCCGAACTCGTGAAACAGGGTGGAGGTTTCCTCCAGACTGAGGAGCGCGGGCGTGTTCCCGCTCGGGCGGGTGAAGTTGCAGACGTTGACGACGACGGGTCGGATGTCGCGGCCGTTCTTGATCCACTGTTCGCGGAACCGGCTGCTCCAGGCGCCGACGCGCTTGCCCGGGCGCGGGTGATAGTCGGCGTAGAAGACGCCGAGGTGCGACCCGTCGCCATCCTTGACCTCGAACGCTCTGACCTCCGGGTTGTAGACGGGGAGGTCGGGCCGGGGCACAAAGCGCAGCCCATACAGCTTGCCGGCCACATAGAAAGCGCCGTCGCGCACACGCTCGAGCTGGAAGTACGGCCGCAGCTCCTGCTCGTCGAGGTCGTACCGCTGCTTGCGGAGCTTTTCGGTGTAGTAACGCCAGTCCCAGGGCTCGAGCCTGAACGAGTCACCGCCTGTGCGGATCATCTGCTGCAGCGCTGCCGCTTCCTTGAGCGCGACCGCGCGGGCGGGCTCCCACAGCTGCCTCAGGAGTCCGAAGACGCGGTCCGGCGTCTTGGCCATATTCTCCTCGAGCACGAAGTCGGCGTGTGAACGGTATCCCAGGAGGCGCGCCTTTTCGGCGCGCAGTACCGCGGTGCGCGCCAGGATGGCCTTGTTGTCGGAGCTGTCGCCGTGGTCGCAACGCGTCGTATAGGCGGTGAGGATCTGCCGCCGCAGCTCGCGGCGCTCCGAGTACTGCAGGAAGGGCCAGATGCTCGGGGCCTGCAGCGTGAAAACCCACTTCCCTTCCAAACCGGCCGCCCGGGCTGCGTCCGCCGCGGCCGCGATCACGGGAGCCGGCAGGCCCGCAAGATCATCCTGCCTGTCGATCACGAGCCGGTAAGCGTTCGTCTCGCGCAGAAGGTTGTCGCCAAACTGTATCCCGAGGGCCGTAAGCTCCTGGTTCATCGTTCGCAGCCGTTCCTTCTGCGCGGGGTCGAGCTTGGCGCCCCCCCGAACGAAGCTGCGGTAGGTGTCTCCAAGCAGCCTCGCCTGGATCGCATTCAGCCCGGGCGCGTCCCTCTTCTCCCACAGGCTGTCGACGCGCCGGAAAAGCGCCTCGTTCAGCCGGATGTCGTCGCGCAGGGCACTGAGCATCGGCGCCACCTCGCGGTTGATCGCCTGCAGCCGGGGATTTGTCTCCGCAGAGCTCAGGTTGGAAAAAACCGAGCCTACTTTCGACAGGAGCTCGCCCGACGCGTCCAGGGCCTCGATGGTATTGGCAAAGGAGGGAGTGGCCGGGTCTTTGGCGATGGTGTCGACTTCGGCCCGCTGTCGGGCGATCGCCTCTTTAAACGCGGGGACGAAGTGTTCTTCCCGGATCGAGCCGAAAGGCGGGACCCCGAAGGGCGTGGTCCACTCCTGCAGCAGCGGGTTTTCAGGCGGCGCCGGCGCGAGGGTGGCGGAAGCGAAAAGGATGAGGGAAAGGATGACCTTGGCCATGGGTGTTGGTTCCTCCGATATGAAGAACTAGCGCAAGCGTTCTAGAACAAGTGGGCCCGGGCTTCAGCCCGGACGCTGTTTGCAGTCGCTATAACGTGCGCCCGTCGCCACATAGATCAGATCAAAAGACGTCCGGGCTGAAGCCCGGACCCACTTGTTTTACGGGCAGCGCGGGCTGTTCAACCGTTGGACAGCCTCTTCAGCCTGGACGTCTTTTCACTGACCGGTTTGGCGACCGCAAACTGCGTCTGGGCTGAAGCCCGGACCCACTTGTTTCATGCCAAACGCGGGCGCGGGTCAGCGGTCAGGTCGCCGGTTACCCTCCAGTTCGTCGAGGGCGCGCCCGGTCGCGGCCAGAAGCGCGTCCGGGCCGACAGGGGCACCGGTCGCGTTTTTCATCCACAGGTCGGGGGCTATGTTGCCCGACTTGACCATCCGTTCGAACTCGGATCCGACTGTCCCCGCCTTCCTGATCTGCTCCTCGATCTGGTGTGCGATCAGGTGACCGATCGGGTAATCGGGCAGATAGAGGAACGCGTCGATCATGTGCGAGTAGACCCCGAGCAGCACGACATCCTTGCGGTTGAACACCGGAGCGCAATACTTGTTCCAGGTGTCTCTGGAGATCTGGATGACGGCCTCCTTCAGCTGAACAGCCGTCGCATCGGGGTGGTCGTACATCCAGTGCCAGACCGCCATGTCGACCAGCGCCACGGCCGAGATCTCGTAGGTGCCCCAGAAATCGTTGAGGGTCTTAAGCGCCTCTCCCTTCGGGTCGGCCGAGGCGAGCTCGAGCAGCTGCAGGTCGCGTCCCTGGAAGACGAAGGCGAGCGCTTCGGTGAAGGCGGTATTGGGCACGCCGTTGAGGAGGTAGTGGTCGATGTAGTTGAGTGACAGCGTCTGTTCGACGTTGTGACCCATTTCGTGGACCGCGATATTGAACCCCTTGTAGTTCATCCCGCCCTTCTCGATGCGCGTGCGCAGGTGGGCCTTGGCGGAGCGCATCGATGCGCCCATGGCGTGCCCGGAACCGCGGGCGGGATCCACGAGGATGTTTTCGGCGATCTGCCCGGCGCGCTCGTGCTCGAAGCCGAGCGCCTCGAGCATGCGGGGGATGTCCGCGCGGTACGCCTCCGCGGACGGGTATCGTTGCGCCACGATCTTGTCGAGTTCCGCCTCGGAGTACCTGGTCTCGGCGCGGAAACCGTTGTACCAGATGTCGAAGGGTTCCAGCGGCCGTCCCAGCCGGGTTTCGATGAGTCTTGCGGTGCGGCGCACGGCCGGTGAGAGCAGGACGCTCTCGAGCATCGCGCGGACCCGGGCCTCCGGGAGTTCGCGGTTTTCGTCGAACCGGCGTGCGATCAGGGTGGGGGCGGTCGGTGAGTAAGGGTCGGCCTTCCTCGCGGCCTGGAATGTCCCCAGGAGCTCTTCGTAGCGCCGCGCCCCTTCCGGCGCAGGTGACGGGTTCGCGGCCGCTCCGGGGCGCGCACCCTCGTCGTCCCGGACGGCGGCAGACCGCACCTCGTTTGTGAACGGATTCCAGTCCACGCGGGGATTGTCGATGACGGCGGCGGGAATGGTCTGGGTCACGATCCGTTCCATGACCTGCTGAATCATGCGCTGTTTGGCCGGTCCGGTCTGGCGGTCGGCGTAATCGGCCTTGATCTCGTCGCGCAGGTTCCAGTGGGACAGCAGCCTCATTCCGGGCGGGAACAGGCGGCTTCCCCGATCGTCGATCAGGTGGTGCATCCAGATGTTGTATTCGGAGATGTAGCGGTCGGCCTCCGACCCGGCGGCAGCGATCGCCAGGTTCACGCCGGCGGGGATGCGCTTGGAGAACATCTGGGCCAGCCGCGCCTCCGCCCACTGCCGGCGCGTCCAGCCCTCCCCTTGGGCCAGCCGCTGCTCGAGCGTCGTCAGGGGAAAGTTGAGCAAAACGGTGAATGCGATCTTGTTGTCGAAGAAGTCGTCGATGGCGTGGGCCGAAGGGTCGTAACCAGCGAACAGCTCGTCGTAGGGCTGGATGGACCCCCGGTCGAGGTCGACCTGCTGGCGGAACTCGCGCGTGAGCTCCTGCATGTGGCCGAAGAGCTGTTCGACAAGGTGCTCGTAGCGGTTGAACATGGTGTCGAGCGCCGCCTGGTCGGCGGCGAAATTCCCCAGGAGGAACTCCTCGAACGCCTTCCGGTCGCCATCTTCGGCGCGCCACAGGCGCGACACCTGGGCGATGCCGCGCGAGGCCCGGTCGCGGATCCCCTCCCCATGACGCCTCACCAGTTCGGCCTCGGCGCTCGTCCCTGCCTCTTTCAACCACGGTGCCTGTGCCGCTTCCGACATGGCCACTCCTGCGATCAGGATGAGAAGCGCAGCAAACTTTCGAAGTTCCGTCATACCCACTCCCGGCCCCCTCGTGTCGATGTATCGTACAAACCTGGACATGAACCTTATACGCATCTTGAACCGCAGGGCAAGGGCAGGCAAAAAACAAGCCCCGGGATACACGGAAGGAATCGTCGAGACCATGAAATCAGGTTCCGACTTTCCGTCCTCCGCATCGAGATCCGCGTAAGGCAGCTCACCTGGAAGGCACGTCCCGAAGAACTCTCACTTGCCGATGCAGATGAGCTGATCGTCGCTCCGGAAGAAAATGTTGCCACCCGAGATCGCGGGCGAGGCCGTGATGCGCTCGCCGAGGCGGTTGCGTGCCAGGATCCTCCGCTCGCGCCCGGCCTCCGCGACGATCGTTTCTCCGGATTCGGCGGTGAAGTACACCTTGCCGTCGCCAGCCACGGGCGAGGCGAAGAAGAGCCCGCCGGCGCGCTCCTGCCAGAGCCTCGCACCCGACTTCTGATCCACGCAGGTGAGGACGCCGGCGTCGTTGGCCATGAAGATGAGGCCCTGGTAGGCGACGACCGACGACACGTAAGCCCCGCCGGCGGGAACGGACCAGAGGACATGCGTATCCGTGATGTCGCCGCGGCCCCCGAGCCGGATCGCCATGTACGGGCTGCTCCTGTAGCCACGGCTGGTGTAGAGGACGCCGTCCTCGAAGGAGGGGACGGGAACCGAGAGCTGAACCGGAGTCCCCGTAAACCAGAGACGCTTGCCGGTCGCAGGCTCGTAGGACTCTATCCGCGCGCTCGTGTTGACGATCAGCTCGTCGCCGGCCGGGCCACGAACGACGGTTGGGGTGCTGTAGGAACGCAACTCCTTGCCGCGGTCCACCTTCCAGCGCTCGCGGCCGGTCCGGGTGTCGAGCGCCACCATGTAGGCCGACGGCTTGTGGTCGCAAAGCAGGATCAGCAGGTCGTGGTAGAGCGCGGGCGAACTGCCGTGCCCCCAGTCGATGTCAAACGGCGCATACTCCCTGGCCATGTGCCGCTGCCAGACGAGCCGGCCGGCCGCGTCGAGCGCCACCAACTGACCGGTTGCGAACCACGCATACACCTGGCGGCCGTCGGTGACCGGGCTCGGGCTGGCCATGTTGTGGTTTTGGTGAAGCTCGGGAAGCTCCCCTTCCGCGGCAAACCGGTGTTCCCAGGCACGCGCACCGTCGGAGCGCCGGAACGCCTCGACCGCAAACTGGACCTCCTGTGAGTCCGCCCGCGCCGCCAGCGGCTTCTCCGGTTCGATCCCTTCGCCCCGAGCCAGGGTCGGGTGGGATCCCGGGCGCAACCGGGCCTTCCCGATCTGCGAGGTTACCACCACCAGATCACCCCAAACAATCGGCGACGAAGCCCCGGAACCGGCCAGCCCCACCTTCCAGCGAGCGTCCCCTGCAGTCCACTTCTCCGGCAGGACCGTTTCGGACGAGACCCCGGAACCGGCCGGGCCCCTCCACTGCGGCCAGTCTTCCCCTAACGCCGTTCCGGCCAGAAACACGAAGGCAAGGAACCACTTCATGGCATATCCTCCCGGGGGTGACACGACAGAATGCCCGGACCGTCAGTATATGGGAGTCTCATCTCCAGGCTGTACGGGAACCGGTTGGCGGCGTAACCTTATGGTTCATGTAGCTGAGTTCACGTCAGCCACGGAACGGAGAAACCGCATGAAACGCTGCATGGGTTTTTGCCTCATACTGTCGATCATCCTGATCGCGGCCGCTCCAATGGTCGCGCAGGACCAACCTGCCGCTCAACAACGGGCCCGCTACACCGGGACGGTGGCCGACCTCAACAAGGACGCCTCGTCCTTCACGCTGCAGGGCGACAACAAAGTCCAAATCTACTTCGACCCGAACACCAAGATCACGATCCGCAACGAGGCCGGCACCCTCGCCGACCTGAAGAACGGCCAGAAGGTGATCTGCCTGGTTGACGCCGCGGACCAGGGCAAGTTGACGGCCAAGCGGATCGACATCAGAGAGTGACGGCACTCGCGCAGCAGGGCGAGCTCAGGGGGCGGACTGCGCGCCACCGCCCCTGATGCGCTTGTAGGCGGGCGGGTGACGGTTTGCCGGTCCGTATACCTGGTTGAAGGCGGAACGGACTTTCCTGAGCGCCGTCAGGTTCAGGTCCCCCACGAGCACGTTCTCTGCCCGATCCAGTTCGTCCACCGTCGAGCCGTCGAAATCGATGATCGAGCTCGTCCCGGAATTGTGCGGCGCGGCGAAGTTCACGCGCACGAGGTAAACCCGGTTCTCCAGCGCGCGCGTCTGGAAGAGGTGGACCAGGAGCGGACGGGAGAAGTCGCTGGTGCAGTACGGGGAGAAAACGATCTCGGCCCCGCCCAGCGCGAGTTCCCGGGTGGACTCCGGGTGCTGGATGTCGTAGCAGATCTGAATTCCCACGACAGTCCGGATGCCGTCGATTTCGACCTGCCACACCGGGAAACCGTCGCCGCGGTTGACCCCCGACGCGACCATCCAGTTCTGCAGGTGGACCTTGCTGTATTTCCCGACGATGTCGCCGGCGGGATTGATCAGGACCGCCGTGTTGAACAGCCGTCCGTCACGGTTTTCGTCCATGCCGAAAACCATCCAGACCCGCAGTTCGCGGGCGAGGGCCCCGAGCCGTGTGGTCGTGGGACCCGGGATCGTCTCCGCCGCCTCCAGGATCCTGCGGCGCATATCGACGAGCGTGGGATCGTCCAGCGCCGTGTCGGGCTGCAATCGGACACGCGGGTAACCCTGCAGGGCCACCTCGGGGGAACACAGGATGCGGGCGCCGCGCGCCGCCGCTTGCCGCATCAGCTCCTCCGCGCGCTTCAGGTTGTACTCCTTATCGAACTCGCGAGCGTTCATCTGGATGAGACCGACACGGATCACGTCGTCGGCGCGGAGCGCCGCGCAAGGCACAAGGACTGCGACAGCCAGCCAAGCCCACCGAATCGCCCGCATCACCGTCCCTCCTTCCGGTCCCGGCCCGCCGCGTCGAGGTGCCGGCCCAGGAAAACCACGACTTTTTCGAACGCCTGCGCGGCCCGTGCGTCGTCCATGTCGTGGTCGAAGCCATGCTGGCCTCCGGCGATCGGGATGAATTCGTGCGTCACACCCGCTCGCGTCAGCTCGCGATCCATCAGGACCGACTGCTCAAAAGGTACGTCGGTATCCTGGTCCCCGTGCAGGAGCAGGGTCGGAGGGTATTGCGCATCGACGTTGCGGACCGGGCAGAACGGGTCGAACCGGCGCGGTTCGGCCCCGGGGTCGATGCCGGCGACCTCCTTCGGCCAGAGTCCCTGTTGCCGGCAATAGAGGTAAAACGGCCAGCGGCTCTCTTCGGCGGCGTCCGCGCATCCCGGCGGCCGCCCCACCCCGGCGAGGGCCTGCGCCCTGGACACCGCCGGTTCCTTCAGGTAGAACGGGTCCGGCCGGCTGTACCACTCCCCGACGATGTCTCCGTAGCCGTAGAACGACACGATCGCGCGCGGCCTGGGACTCAGTCGATGACCGCACGTGAGTGCGAGATACCCGCCCGCCGAGTGCCCAATGACGCCGATGCGGTCCGGATCGATGCCGGCGAGGGATGGCCCACGCACGCGCATCCATCGGTAGGCCCCGGCCACGTCTTCGAGGATGGCCGGCAGCTTGGTTTCGGGGGCGAGCCGGTAATCGATCGAGACGACGACGAAGCCGGCCTCCAGGTAACGCGCCAGCTGGCGCCGGTTGATCTTGGTCTTGTCGCCGAAGATGAGTGCCCCGCCGTGCAGCCAGAGGAGCGCGGGGCGCGCGCCCGCGCCGCCGGTCCGGTATATGTCCGCCCCGATTCGGCAAGCGCCGACGCTCTTGTATACAATCGTCCGCGCCGGCGGAACCTCCGACGCGGCCGCTGCGGGGCCCCCGCCGAACAGGGCCATCAGGACCGCGACCCATGCCGGTATCATGGCAAAGCCTCCCAACCTGCGGGTCACTTCCCGAGCAGTCCGCGGAGCATGCTGCGCACGTCCCCGAGACCACGCACACTGGCTATGATCGACACTACCACGAAAAGCCCCAGCGCCAACGCGAATACCAGGGGCCAGGCAAGACGCCACGTGCCGGCGCCGATCACTCCCGAGTTAAGATAATAGCCCGTGACGGGGACAAGGGCACCCAGCAGACACAGAAGCACACCCCGCACGATCCCCGACGGGACATGCGGGCCAACCAGCGATCCACCCCACATCCCGACGAGGGCGGAGGCGAAGCTGATGACCCCGATGGCGCCGGTCCAGCCCTGAGGATTGGGAATCACGAAATAGATCGAGGTAGCCGCCCCGCCCAGCACCAGGGAGCACAGCGCGCCGAAACGATGGGCCCGCTTCCAGTAAAGCCCGCCCACGACGGCCCAGAACGTCCCCGCAAGGAAGAGGTTTGCGGTCATCTGCAGGTAGAAGTACGTTGCGGTCGGCACGATGTAAAACAGCCCCCAGCCGACGATGAACACGGTCAGGACCACGATGGTCAGCTGGTTGACGACCAACTGGGTCCTGCCGCTGAGCGGTCGACGGACCATGGGGATCAGGACGTCCTGCGAAATGACCGAACTCCACGCGAGCAGATAGCCGCTGTAGGTGGACATCGAAGCGGCCAGCATCCCGGCGATGACGAGGCCGAGCACGCCGGGAGGCAGAACGTCGCGCAGGAAGGTCGGCATTGCCTCGATGGGTTTCCCCATCCGGTTGCCCAGGTAGGCCATCGCTGCAATGCCCCAGACGAAGGGCAGGATCGCGCGCGCCAGAGCGAGATAGCCCGTCCAGGTGAAGATCTTCCGGCTGGTCTCGGGGCTTTCCGAGGAGAAGGTGCGCGACGCGATCGGGGCCCATGTGGTCAGGAGCGCAAGCCAGGAAAACACCTGCCATATTATGAACTTCCACCCGAGGTCGGGATGGACCATCGGATTGAACCCCTTGTCGCCCAGATTGGCCTGCACCGCGTCGACCATCGAGGTCCAGCCCACCGCGTAAAAGCAGTAGAACGTGATGATGAGCATGCTCACGGCGAGCACGATGTATTGAACGTAGTTGGTGACGATCACGGAGACCATGCCGCCCAGCACCGTGTAGACCAGCACGATCGCCATCAGGAACACCATGGTCCAGACGATGTATTGCTGCGGCACCCCGGTGACGATGTTGAGGAAGGTCGCTTCGATGATCGGGAACACCCCGAAATTCAGCGCTCCTCCGACCGCCATGAGTACGCCGGCCAACACCCGGACGTCCCGCCCGTACTTCGTCTCGAAGAAATGCGAGATCGTGACCAGTTCGAGTTCGCGGTAGCGCCTGATGACGAACCCGGTCCGCCCCACCAGCAGGTACACCGCCGCCGTTATGATGCCGGACAGAAACGCGGCGAACCCGAACACCACCCCCATTTCCGCATAGTACATGTAGGTGATGATCCCGATCTCGGTCGCGACGAGCGAGATCATGCCCACGTACATTCCCATGCCGCGGCCGGCAATGAGAAAGGCCTCCGAATTCTTGACGTACCGTTTGCCGAGGATCCCCACGTAAAACACGACGCCGAGATACGCGGCCAGGATGATCCAGTCGATTGGCGTGAAGTTCATATTTGATTCCCTGTCAGGCTACGGGTGCATCTGCTGGAAAGCTCAGTGGTCAATTGCATAAACTCTTTCGGACGCGGATGGACGCGAATCCACGCACCATAGGCGGCTAAGGCTCGCGCCGGTCGGGCCAGGCGATCTGGACCCCCTGGGCCCGGATGCGGTCCTGGAAGCCTGCGAGCAGCTTTCCCTCGTTGCGGATGTGCCGTGGCGCGGTCCGCAGCCTCAGGCTCTCGACCGCCAGCAGCGCCGCCGACTCCCCGATGTTCCACTCCACCGGGTGCAGCCGGTAGCAGCCGTTGGTGATGTGGGTAACGCCGAGATTCTTCGCCGCCGCGAGCAGATTCTCCACCCGGCGCGGGATTAGCGAGCCGAGCGGGATCTGGAACGGCAGGGAATCGACGTCGATGTAGTTGTTGCCCCCGCTGCTGGGGTGCAGATCGATACGGTAGCTCCCCACCCCGACCGAGTCCGGGAAGACCTCCGCGGTCAATCCGGACGCCGGCCGACCTGTGACGAGCGCGCGGGCGTCGGTCCCGACGTGTTGTTCGAGGACGGTGAACTCCGCCAGGATCCTGCGCGACTTCGCGGATGTACGGGTACTTGGCGAGACCGTCCTCGGTGCCGGTCACGTCGGGGCGCAGGCGCAGGCCGCGCCACCCCTGGCCTCCGTCGGCCCGGGGCGCTTCGGTCTGCATCCAATAGAGCAGCGACAGGCTCAACTGCCTGGCGCGGGCCAGGTGCCGCGCGGCTTCGTCGGCCGAAACCTCGTGAAGATTTCCCAGCCAGTAGTCGTTCTGCGGCCAGTTGACGAGGCAGATGTCGGACCTGTAGCCGCGAGCGAAGTTCTTTTTTCGGGCGATGCGGCGGTAAGTCCACAGCCCACCGTCGGTGCCGCGCGTGTCGCACTCGGGGTCGAACGGGTGGGTGCGCGGCTGCAGCGTGATCGGGTGGGTCGTGTTCCAGCTGAGCAGCTTACCCGGCCAGGGCGGCGTGAGCGCGGGCACGTACTCGCGCCAGAACCCGTACTCGGCCGGCCTTTCGATGGTGTGGTCCTCGCCGGGGAGGTGGTCGATGACGAAGCACCAGGTGAACGCCTGGATGTTCGCAGGTTGCGCCTGCTCGGGCGCATGCGGCTCCCCGGTCTGGCTGCGCGATTCGAAACCCGTCACGTACTCGACGCGCGCGAGGGGGAGCAGGTCGCCCTGTTCGGTGGCGTCGAGGAAAAAGGGGGCGGTGATGACCTGGTCGCGCCCGCCCCGGGCAGCGCGCACGGTTACGGCCTTGACGCGGTCCCGGTCGACGTCGGCGCCGACCGGCTTGCGTTGCGTCAGGATGATCAGGCGGCCTTTCTTGACATAGGGCTCGAGCATCTTCTCGAGAACCGCCCTTGAGACTTGCGGCTCGTGGGTTATGTGCGAAACGGTGCCGTCGCCCGGATTCAGATTGGGGCGCGAGCGCGCCTCGGCGGTCAGCGGCAGGTGCTTGCGGTAGTAGTCCCTCACCGCACTGCGGTAATCGCGGTACGAACCGGTGAGTCCGAACTCCTCGATCCAGCGGTGCTCGTCCGGGGGGACAGCCTGCGACGTGAGCTGGCCGCCGAGCCAGTCGGTCTCCTCGGTCATGATGACGCGTGCGCCGTTGCGCGCGGCCGCTAGGGCGGCGGCGCACCCACCGGTACCGCCTCCGATGATGGCGACGTCGCAGCGCAACTCGCCGGCGGCGGCGAGCCCCTCCGGCAGAAGCGCGCATGCCGACGCCGACGCCAGAAACTGCCGCCGTGATACGTGCCCGCCCATGACACCTCCCGATGGTTGAAACCCTGAAACGGAGGGACACCGAAGGACCTGGCCTGGGCGAGTCTGAACCCACTGGAAAGCCTCAGAGGGCAATCACAGGGATTCAACTCGAAGGCTCCAGGAGCTCAGGGAACCCGAGGAGCCGCTGGTTGGGTCGCACTCGTCCTTCCGTGTCCTCCCGCTTCTTTCCGTGTCTTCCGTGACTTGTCTTTTCGCTCGTCCTCGTTCAGGCCAAGGCGGCGCCGCCACCCAGGGTCGCAGCGGCCCTGGCGGCCCAGTCTGGTTCTTCGAGCATCGCGCGGCCTATCCCGATGAGGTCGGCCTGTCCCCCCCGCACGACGCGGTCTGCCAGCGCAGCCTCCCGGATCCCGCCCGTGACCATGACCGGAACGTGCACGACGGCCTTAATGGCGGCCGCATACGGGACGAAGTAGCCCGTCTCTCCACCGCTGCCGCGCGCGCCTTGCAGCCCGCCGGAGACGTCGATCATGTCGGCGCCCCGACCTTCGAGCCACTGCGCCACGCGCGACGACTCGCTCACCTCCAGACCCCCGGGCATTTCGTCGGCGGCTCCCAGCCGGACGAAGACCGGCACGGCCGGGCCGAGCCGGTGGCGGATCTCCGAGAGCACCTCGAGGTGCAACCGGCCGCGGTTCTCGAGCGTGCCGCCATACTCGTCGGTCCTCTGGTTCGTAAGGGGCGAGAGGAACTCCGAGAGCAGGAAGCCATGGGCGGCGTGGATCTCGATGGCGTCGAATCCCGCCGCCCGGGCCCGGACAGCCCCGTCGCCGAAAGCCCGCACGATCCCGGCGATCTGCCCGACGGTCAACTCCTCCGGCACCTCGCCGTTGGGCTCGTTCGGGTGGCGCAACGCCGAGGGGGCGAAGGGCTTCCGCCCCAGGATAGCCGAGCGCGCGCGCGAACCCGCGTGCGTTATCTGCAGCGCGACGACGGCCCCTTCGCCCCGCACCGCCGCTGCGAGCCGCGCCAGCCCATCGACGTGGGCGTCGGAAACGATGCCGAGCTGCGTGGGCGTATGCCTGCCCGACGGGTGCACGAACGTGTGCTCGACGATCACCAGCCCACACCCTCCGGCTGCCCGCTTCCGGTGATAATCGATGATGACATCGGTGACGAAACCTTCGGGTGTCGCCTGGCCGGACCACATCGGGGGCATCACGATCCGGTTGCGCAGCCGGAGGCCGGCAAAAGACAAAGGGGTCAGCAGACTGGCCACGGTCGAATCCTCCTGGGTGAAAACCGCCTGTCTTCAGAACGGGACGTCCCGCCTGAAAACGCAGGTGCGAAAACCGCGATGGTCCACGACCTGGTAGACCGGAACGAAACCTGGAATACCCGAGTCGAACACCGGCTGCAGTTCGGCGTTGGCGAACCGGACGAAGCGTTCGTACATGATAATCCAGCGGGCACACCTCCCGGAGGCGAAGGCCGCGAGTTCCCGCGGGTCTTCGGTCCAGATCCGGGGAACGGTCCGGTGGTCGGCCAGGAACCCGGTCGTGGAGACATAGCCGTACCCGCAGCCGACCACCGTCTCGTCGGCCGGGATGTTGACCCGCATCCATTGCGCCAGAGGCTCCTGGAAGTCGTAATTGCGCTCCACGTCCCACGCCCGCCAGCCGGCCAGACCCGCCGTCAGCAGGACCACTCCACCGCCGGCCAGCGCCAGCACCCTGCGCACGTCGTAGCCGGCCTGTACGTAGCTTGCGAACGCGGCCAGGCCCGCGGCGCCGAAAATCTGCAGCGGGACCAGCATAGGATACATAAGCCGCGGTTCGACCTGCACGAGCGGGTTGAACACGAGTGGAAAGACCAGCATCAGGAGAAGCGGGCCTTCCCTGACTCCCGGCCTTCCCGCGAAGAATGGGAGCATCAAGGCGAACAGGGGGACGGGTGAGATCATGATGCCGGGCAGCCTCTCGAGGCTGTAGAGGAGGTTGCGCGGCAGGCGTTTTGCCAGCAGAACGACGTGTTCACCGACGGAGGACCCGGGGCGGGGCGGGCCGTACAGCAGGCCCCGTGCCCCGTACGTCTCGCGGGCCGCTTCCCTCATGTCGAGTTGCTCGGAAAATTGCTTCGCGAGGTTCGGGTTCTTCTGGAACAGGCCTGGAGTGCCTGCTGTAACCATCGACAAGAACACGTACCCGCCGATCACAACGGCGTAGCCGGCGGTGGCGCACAGGATCTCCCCGCCAGGGCCCGTGCGGGGCAGGGGGTCGGTGTGAGCGGCCGGCGTCGCGGGGATGGTGCGACGCCGCGCGGCCGCCACGAGGATGAGGGCAAGGCCGAAAACCAGCACTCCTTCGTTGCGGACACAGGTGAACGCACCAAAGGCAACTCCGGAAAACGCCGCCGGAACCCGCCCCCCGCGCCGAACGACCCGGGTCAGGAAGGCGATCGCACTGGTGAAGGCCAGCGTGTAGAACGTTTCGGGATACCCGTTGCACGAGTACTCGACAAAGCGCGGATGGGCGACGCAGAGCGCGCCGGCAAGCCAGGCGACCGGGGAGCCGTACAGGGACCGGGCCAGCGCCACCACCGGCACGACGAGCAGCACCCCGGGGATGAACGACGCGAGAACGGCGGCAGGCACCGGGCCGGATCCCGCCTTCCGGAGCACGGCTTCCCACCAGGAGAAGAGGTTGGTCCAGAATCCGTCGGCTTGGGTAAAATCGCCCCGCGACAGCACGCCCGCAACCCATCCGTAGCTGGCCGCGTCGCCATAGACGGCGTGGGTCACCAGGAGGTAAGCCGCCCGGACGAAGGCGGCGGCCAGCAACAGCACGAGCATCTGCGCGGCGGGAGACCCGGCCGAGGGGCGAGGAAACCGGAAAGACGTGCGAAAGCGCCTGACCGCGTCGGTCTCGAACACACCGAACCGGTACCCCAGGAACGAGACGCTGAAGGCAGCCGCCACGCCGGCGAGCTTGGACAGGTTGATCGTGACCAACGCGTTCAAGGTCAGCAGGTCGGGAAGGTACTTCATGAAGAACAGGAATGTGGAGGTGTTGACCGCCATCGACAGGAGCGCCACAACAAAGAACTTCGCGACCGCGCGGTCAGGCACCTCGCCCGTGGGATGACGAAAGGTCCAGCGACGGTTCAGGGCGTAGCTGTTGAGCGTCGCCAAGGCGCAGGCGGCCACCGAGATCAGCATCAGGGTGACCCCGCTCTGCGGGCGGATCAGCAGCACGAGGGCGTTCGTCACGGCTACGTCGACGAGCGTATTGGCTGCCCCTACCATCGAGAACCGCAGGAATTGGGCACCAGTGCTCCGAAGTCGGGCGTAGCTCCCCGGGGCGGGCATCAGGCGACCTCGCCGTTCCAAAAACCTGCGCTGTAAAACGAAACAAACATGTCTCTCCTGAAACCGGGCTTTCTCCCCGGCGAGCCCTGAGCACACGTTGCAGTGCGCCTAGGGTTCGCGCAAGAATAAGTTCACATTTTGGCGCGAGCGCCGGGCGGGCAGATGCAAGGCGCCGCGACGCAGGCGATGTGGGGACATCGTCGAGGAGCGGCAACGCCGCAGATGCCCGCCCGCCGCCGCGCCCCGGAGGGCTGACGGCTCCGTCAATAGCGATCTCCCATCTTTGGTTGCCGCATGATCTGTTGGCTCGGGAGCCGTCAGCAAAATGTGAAATTATTCTTGCGCGAGCCCTTAGCTTAAGGGAATCGCCCCGGCGCGCCAAAGGAAATACGCCGCCCGGCACACCACTCGGGCGCAGTTTCGGGTTGCGTCGCGCCGAGGTCGTCTTTAAGCTCTGCGGGAAGGATCGGGACTGATGAACCCATGGCATGCGGTGGTGATCTTCGGCGCGGCGTTCGCGGCGGGCATGATCAATTCGGTGGCGGGCGGTGGAACCCTGGTTTCGTTTCCGACGCTCGTCTGGCTCGGCCGTGATCCCGTCCTCGCCAACGCCACCAACTCCATCGCCCTATGGCCGGGGTCCTTCGCCAGCATGGTCGGGTACCGCCGCGAATTGGCCGGCAGCCGCACGTGGATCCTGGCTTTTACCGCGCCCTCGGTGTTAGGAGGCGTGCTCGGCGCCGTCCTGCTGCTGAAAACACCCCCGGACGCTTTCCGGGTTATCGTGCCCTACCTGATCCTCGCCGCGACGATCCTCGTCGCGGCCCAGGAACAGGTTTCGAGGCGTTTCCTTCAGATGTCGTCCGCTGGCCCGACGCGCCGGTGGTGGACGGGGGCGATCATTTTTCAGTTTTTCGTCGGGATCTACGGCGGCTATTTCGGAGCCGGCATGGGCATCCTGATGCTGGCGGCCCTTGGGCTGCTCGGGTGCCGGGACATTCACCAGATGAACGGGATGAAGAATTTCTTCGCCACCTGCATCAACGGGATCGCAGCCGCGTATTTTGCCCTCTCGGGGGCCGTGCTGTGGATCGACGGGGCGGTGATGGCGCTCGGCGCCATCGCCGGGGGCTACGGCGGCGCCGGACTGGCACGCCGGCTGGGCCGCACCTTTGTGCGGCGCGCCGTCATCGCGATCGGATTCGGCATGGCCGCCGCACTGTTTATCGTGCGCGGGTAGGACGTGAGCGCTGCGTCCGGGCTGAAGAGGCTGTCCAACGATTGTGGAGTGCGGCGGCTCGACGCCGCTTTGGTGGCGGCGCCTCGGCGCCACCAAAGGCCGAGGTCGCAGGGTCGCATCTCGCAATTCGGCGTGGCGCCGAGGCGCCGAGCATTCCTGCCGTAGGACGAGTGAAAGCGGCGCCGAGGCGCCGCACTTCACAATCAACCGTTGGACAGCTTCTGAAGCCCGGACCCAAATGGGGGGGGCGCTCGGCGTGCCGGCTGCCGTGCGGCCCCGTGCAAACGGTTGACACTCGGGACGAGAGGATCCATCTTTCAACTGCCCTTATGATCCTGAAAACGACGCTGTGCACCATGACCCTCGTGATCCTAGGCCAGGCTGCCCTGCTGAGGGGACAGGCCGCGGGACCCGAGGCGCCTCGACCCGACCTCAGCCGCATCCCGGTGCGGATCGCCGAGACCGACGCCCGCGCCAGACTCGAGCTGTGGGAAACCAGCCTCGGCCGGTTCTGGATCCCGGTGCCGGGCCGCGACGTGATGCCGCACCTGCAGTGGGAGCAGCTGGATCAGAAGGTCTATGCCCACCCGGATGCGCATGTCCAGGCAGGGGACGTCGTGCTCGATTGCGGCGCCCACATCGGATTCTTCACCCGGGTTGCCCTGCGCGCCGGGGCCCGCCTGGTTGTGGCGGTCGAACCCGAGGCGGCGAACATCGTGTCCTTCAAAAGGAATTTTGAGAAAGAGCTGCGCGCCGGCACCGTGAAGCTGGTCGCAAAAGGGGTGTGGAGCGGCGCCGGAAAGCTGCCGCTGAACCTCTCGGGGAGCAGCAACGATTCCCACACGCTGCTCGACGGCGCTCAGGGGCGGGGCAAGGAGACCATCGAGGTGGTCGACATCGACCGGTTGGCGGGCGATCTCGGGCTGCCCAGGATAGACTTCATCAAGATGGACATCGAGGGGGCGGAACTCCAGGCCCTGAAGGGGGCGCGCGCCGCCATTGGCCGGTGGCGGCCCCGGCTGGCGATTTCCGCTTACCACGTCAAAGGGGATCCGGCGAACATCGCGCGTGCCGTCTGGGAAATGCGTCCCGACTATAGGGTGGCCAGCAAGGACGTGACGCGCAGCGCAGCCGGCGTCGTCCCCAAAGTCCTGTTCTTTTATTGACCGCAGGATACCCAACGGTTTCCGCAAAAACAGGTGCGCCCGCGCTGAAAAGGCTGTCCAACGTGCGGCGCCTCGGCGCCACCGCGGCTCGAGGTTGCCCGGTCGGAGCTCGCAATCCCGCGTGGCGCCGAGGCGCCTGGTATTCCGGCCGTAGGACCTCGCGGAAAGCGGCGCCGAGGTGCCGCACTCCAGACATGTTCTAGCGCACGCCGCTCGAGAGGCCCGCGTCGCGCCGTCGTATCCTGAGGATAGCCAGGACCATGTTCACGGCATCCTTCACCGGGTTTACCTTGGAGCCCTCGACGGCCGTCCATTCCACGGGGACCTCCGCGATCGCAAGGCCGTACTTTTGCGCGAGAAACAGGACCTCGACGTCAAAGGCCCAGCCCTTTTCCCTGACGCGCGGGAAGAGCATCCGGGCGGCGCGGCGGCGAAACAGCTTGAAACCGCATTGAGTATCGGTGACCCCGGGAACCGCTAGAAGGTTGGTCAGCCTGTAGAAGACCGCCCCCATGATTCCGCGGAGCACCGACCGTTCCACCCGGCCTCCCGCCTTGCGGGACGCGATGACGACGTCTACGCCGCCGCCGGCCACGGAGATGAGTTTGGCTGCTTCCCGGATCGGCGTGGCGCCGTCGGCGTCGGCGAACAGGACGTAACGGCCTCTGGCCTCGATCATGCCCCGGCACACGGCCGCGCCCTTGCCCTGGTTCGTGGGCTGGCGCACCAGGCGCACCACCGAGTGGTTCGCGGCGACGGACTCGACATAGGGGACGGTGCCGTCCCGGCTGCCGTCGTCGACCACCAGCACTTCCGTCCCCCCCTCCAGCGCTTCCCCGAACGCGACCACGTCCGGCAGATACTGGGGCAGACGATGCTCTTCGTTGTAGGCAGGGATCACGATGGACAGTGCGGGGGCACCCGGGTCAACTTCCTCCTCCCAGCCCCCCGCAGGGCGGCGCGTGCGGGCCAGGGCCAGCGCCAGACCGGGGTCGAACAGGTCGAGCAGCGAGAGTTTGTAGCGCGGCAGATAGAACAGTGTGAGGAGAACAACCGGCAGGCCGCGCCAGAACCGATAGACCACCGGGACGAACAACCCCGGCAGGGGAAAGGCCGGGAGGACGGTCAATCCCAGGTACGCGCATTCGAGCACCCCGAGCGCCAGGGGCACAGGAGACAACTCGAACGCCGCGAGCGTGACAAGGTAGAGGAGCATGCCGGCCCAGAACGGACAGTTTGGCTGCAGGACTTGGCAGCCGGTGACAAAGGCAAGCCCCTCGCCGACGACCCCGAGGATGCCGAACGAAACCGCCGTGGCAAACCTCCACGAACTCACGCCGCCGTTCTTTTCTTCCCTGGCCGGCCACGCGACACTCGCACCGGCGGCGAGGAATAGCAGAAAGGCGGCAGGCCAGAGCCCCCCGCCGGCGGCGGCGATCGCCCCGAGGGTCAGCGGGATAGCAGGTGCCGAGATCGTCCGGATCCGGAACCAGGCGGTCATCAGCTCGGCCGATTCCCCCGTTTCGCGGCGGAGGAACTCGGCCTCGACCGAAGGATAGGGCAGCTGGGGGTGGAGCAGGATGGCGCCCTGAAAAACGACGTCGAACGACGCCGCTTCGTGCAGGCTCAGGTGCGGGCCGAAAAAGATCATCCGGCGCGCGATGCGACCGGCAAATCCCAGGACGACGGCGACGAATATCCACGCTGCCAAGGTCGCAAATACCCCTGGCCCGGATGGGAAGTCCAGTCCGAGAAGCCCAAAGCCTACAGCCAGGGATAACCCGAGCCCGGCCAGCCCAAACACGACCGTGGTCCGGAGGCGCCGGCCCCGGGCGGCCACCTGGGGGACCGGCCACCCGTTCGCCGGCTGCAAGGATCCCTGAGCTCCGGTTTTCTTTTCCATAGTCGCGTCGTTCACCTATACCATTATCCTCGACTAACCCAAGGGACAGGCCTGGAAAATGGTCTTTCCCGGGCAAAACCCGATCTGGAAGAAGCGCTGAAAACCAGAAGATGATCGATTATCGACTGAGACGCAAAGCAATTGAACACCGGTCGCTCCAAGCGTTGCTCACCTACGGCCGCATAAGGTTCTACCTCGAGGATTTCGAACCGCTCGGCCCGATCCTCAAGGCGCTGCTTTTTCTGACGGGCACTCTCGACCATGGTTTCCGCAATGCCCTGGACGTCCGGCTCCACACCATGGAGATGATCTTCGGCGACCTGCCCCCTGCCTTTTCCGGGTACAAAATCCTGTTCCTTTCCGACCTCCACGTCGACGGCCTGGCGGGCATATCGGAAAAGGCTGCGGAGGTCGTAGGGGAGCTCGAGGCCGACCTTTGCGTTTTCGGCGGCGACTACCGCTTCGACGTCTTCGGCCCGTGCGACAAGGTCCTCCGTGGCATGGAAAAGGTTGTCCGCGCCGTAAAAGCGCGCGACGGTGTGATCGGGATTCTCGGCAACCACGATTTCGCCGAGATCGGAAGCGGCCTCGAGCGGCTCGGGGTGCGGATGCTGCTCAACGAGGCGCTCGAACTGCGGCGGGGTGCCGACAGCATCTGGGTCGCCGGGGTGGACGACCCCCATTTCTACCGATGCGACGATCTTGCCGGCGCGTCGGCCGGCGTCCCAGCCGACGCCGCCTTCAAGATGCTCGTCGCCCACACGCCGGAACTCTACCGGGAAGCCGAGTCCCTGGGCTACCGCCTCTACCTGTCCGGCCACACTCACGGCGGCCAGATCTGCGCCCCGGGGGGGCTGCCGATTATCGTTCACTCGCGCTGCCCGCGGAAGTATGCGCGCGGGACATGGACCTTCGGCGGCATGAAAGGGTACACGACCTCGGGGGTCGGGGCTTCGCTTCTCCCGGTGCGCTTCAACTGTCGCCCGGAGGTCGTCCTCATCGAATTGCGCAGAGGCGGGAATTGAGCGAGGCGGCCGCCGCCCTGGGCCTTCTCGGGGCTCCGGCAGGTCGCTAGATTATGGTCAGCGGCTCCTCACGAGCCGGAGGCGGGAAGGTCCGGTCGAGGCGTCCGATGTCTTCCGGGGCGAGCTCCCATCCGACCGACGCCGCATTTTCCCGCGCGTGCGCGGCGCTGGACCCCTTCGGGATTGCGAAACAGCCCGGGAGACGGGTAAGGAAATTGAGGGCGACCTGCCGGGGCGTCTTGCCCTGCCGGGCAGCGATTTCCGCAAGCACGCGACCCTGTTCCCCGCGGGAAGGGAACGAGCCGCTGCCGAAGGGAGAGTAACCAACGACCGCGATGCCCTGCTCACGGCAGTACGGGAGCAGTTTCAGCTCGATGCCGCGCGCCTTCAGATGATAGGCGACCTGGTTCGAAGCGATCTTCTCGCGCGTGAGCGCCCGCTGCGCCTGGCGCAGTTCACTGACCTCGAAATTGCTCACTCCGATGAAACGCACCTTCCCGGACTGCACCAGGTCCTCGAGCGCGCGCATGGTCTCCTCGACCGGGTGCCGGGAGGGCCAGTGCAGCATGTAGAGATCGAGGTGATCGGCGCGGAGCCGCGTCAGGCTCCGTTCGCAGGCGGCGATCGTGCCGGCGTACGACGCGTTGGAGGGAAGGACCTTGCTGGCCAGAAAGACCTTCTCGCGCAGCCCGCGCAGCGCGGCACCCAGGAACTCCTCGGCCGCGCCGTCGCCGTACATCTCGGCGGTATCGACGTGCGTCATGCCGAGCTCGATCCCAAGGCGCAGCGCGCGCACCTCCTCGGCGGCCCGCTGCCGGCTTTCGCCCAGCCGCCACGTCCCCTGGCCTACGACGGGTATCAGTTCCCCCGTGCTGCCGAACTCGCGGACAATCATCTGCCCCTCTGAAAAGGATACGGATTGGGAAACACGCGCGGGTCGGCCGTGTCCAGGCGGCACGATCCACGCACATTGTACCAGCAGCGGGCGGGCCCGGGCGCTTGCCGTACCCTCCACATGTTTCCTGGGTTTGGGGCAGGGACCATTTTGTGGTTTACAACCGATCCACCCCGCGCAGAAACTTGTATGGTCGCTTTTCAGGAGACGGCATGGAGGCGGAAATGCGCAAGGGTTCCCTAATCTGCATCACCCTGCTCGCGGCGGCGATCGTCTTCGCCCAGCCCGGGGCCGGGGACTGGAAACAGCTTTTTAACGGAAAAGACCTGACGGGGTGGAAACACGTCGGCCCGGGGTCGATGTCGGTCGAGAACGGTCTGATCAAGACGTCAGGCGGCATGGGTCTGCTCTACTGGACGGGGGGGAAGATCGGCAACTGTGTCCTGAGGGTGGTCTACCGCATGCGCGACCGGAATTGCAATTCGGGTGTCTTTATCCGGATGCCGATCGAACCCCGCGAAGAGTGGATGCCGGTCCACTACGGGTACGAGGTTCAGATCGACAACGAGCCCGAGACGTCGAACGAGGATGAATACCACGTCACCGGCACCCTGTACTCGCTGACTAAGCCCCTCGCCAAGCCCGGCAAGCCGGGGCCGCAGTGGAACACCATGGAGATCACGCTCGACGGGCCCCGAACCGTAGTTTCCGTCAACGGCGTGAAGGTCACGGACTATACAGAAGGGCAGCCGGTGCCCCCCAGGAAATTCGACTTCGAACCGCAGCGCGGATTGAGACCCAACGAAGGTTTCTTCGGCCTGCAGAACCACAGCGACAAGGACATCGTGTATTTCAGGGAAGTTGCGCTGCGCCCGCTGCCGAAGACCCGGTAGAATCCCGGGAGAGCCGGCCGGCACTGTCCTGAACGGGGGAGACCAGTGGGTGTCAATACGGACATCATCGTGGGTGTCGATCTGGGCGGTACCAGCCTGCGTGCTGTGGTCCTGGATCGCCGAAACCGGATCCTGGCGATCGAGAAGATCCCGACAAAGGCGGAGAATCCGGCCGCAGGGCTGATCCGCGACATCGCGGCGAGTGTGCGGAAAGCAGCGATTGCGGCGGAAGTCCAGTGGTCCCGGGTGGGCGCGGTCAGCGTCGGCGCCCCGGGAGCGGTCGACCCGGCCAGCGGGATCGTGTACAAGGCCCCGAACCTCGGCTGGGAAGACGTGCCGCTCGGCGCCAAGCTCGAATCCATCCTCAAGGTGCCGGTTTTCGTGGAGAACGACGTCAATGCCGGAACCGTCGGGGAGCACGTGCTCGGAGCCGGGAAAGGCACCAGCGATATGGTGGGGGTCTTCGTCGGCACGGGGATCGGGGGCGGATTAATCCTGCGGGGCCGGCTCTTCGACGGGTTTCGTGGCGCGGCCGGGGAGATCGGACACATCATCGTGGAAAAGGATGGGCCGCGCTGCGGCTGCGGCAAACGAGGTTGCGTGGAGGCGCTCGCCAGCAGGAGCGCCGTGGAGCGAGACGTTCGCCGCGCTATCCGGGCAGGGGCGCACAGCGTCGTGCCGCAGATCCTGAAGGAGCGCGGCCGCACCCGCATGACCAGCAGCATTATCGTGCGCGCGCTGAGGAAAAGGGATCCCGTGGTGGGCCGGGCATTTCGACGCGCGCAATTCTACCTGGGGATACTGGTCGCCAACCTCGTGAACACGCTGGACCCCGAGGCCGTCGTCATCGGGGGCGGCATTGCCGAACGTCTACAGGAGAGGTTCGTGGCGCCGATCCGGGCGACCGCCTGGAAGTACTTCCTCAGGCAGGACGGTCGCGAACGCGTCCGGATCGTCCCCGGGACCCTCGGGGACAACGCCGGAGCGCTCGGCGCCGCCGTTCTGGCCCGCCGCCGTCTGCGCGCCGGGTAATAAGGATCCAGCCGCTTATGTGGAGTGCGGCGGCTCGACGCCCACCAGGCCAACGCGAGCTTTTCGTTTGCCCCGGTCCCTTGATCCAGACGCGTGTGAAATTCAGGCCGAGGCGCCGTACTCCATATCAGTCCCGGAGGACTGGCGCAGGAAGCACCGTGGCGGAGGGGTCCCAGAGGCGCCGGACGACGGCGCCCACGACCGCGGCGTCCCCGCTCGTCCAGAAGCGTTCGCTCCCTCGCCGGGTGCCCAGGTTGCGCAATTCGTGTTTGTCGAGAATGCGGCTCAGTTGTTGCGCAACCGCTTTGCCCGTGTCGATGAGGGCGACCTCCGGGCCCACCACGGCCGAGATCAGGGGCCGAATGAACGGGTAGTGAGTGCAGCCCAGCACGATCACGTCGGCGCCGCCGGCCATCAGGGGCGCCGTATATCGCTCGACCAGGCGCCGTGTTTCCGACTCATCGAGCGCGCCCGCCTCGATCTGCTCGACCAAGCCCGGGCAGGCCTGAACGAGGACCTTGACGTCCCGTCCGAAGCGCTCCAACAGCGCCGCAAGACGCGCGCTGGCGACGGTTCCGACGGTCGCCAGCACTCCGACGACCCCGGATCGGGTAGCCGCCGCGGCAGGCTTCACCGCCGGCTCCATGGCGACGACCGGCACGGGCAACCGGCGCCGGAGCACCTCGGCCGCCGCCGCCGTGGCCGTGTTACAGGCGACCACGATCGCCTTGGCCCCCTCGTGGCACAGGAAGCGGGACAACAGGAGCGCCCTGGTCTCGATATATCCCCGGGGCTTGCTTCCATAGGGGATGTGGGCCGAGTCCGCGGCGTAGAGCAGGTCTTCGTGGGGCAATAACGCCCGGATGTCGTGCAGCACCGACAGGCCGCCTACCCCCGAGTCGAAAACGCCGACCGGACCCGAATTGCCTTTCATCTCGCTCCTGCCAACCGCCGGAGGGCGGCAGATCGCAACGCCGTCTACGGGTTTATTGCCCGAAAGCGACTCGCGTGGCCGCGGCCAGGACTTCGCGCGCTTCGCGCACGTCGCCCGCGATCGTGCCGCCGCCCGTGTCCCGCACATGTTCCCAGGTAAACGGGATCAGCACCCGGTCCAGTTTCCCGGCCGTTTCGCGCGCAGCGGGGTCCGTGCGCGACGCCAGCCGCTCCCGCACGATGCGGATCTTCTCGAAATCGACAAAACCCTCTCGCAATCGCTCCATTCGCACCGACGACAATGGGCCCGGGTAGACCAGGAAGGCGTCGCCCGCGGGGAAGCGGAAGTGGCGCGCGTCGCGCAGCGGGTCGGCCGGCCAGCTGTCCCATGCCCAGCGCAGGAACCCGTTCAGCCCGAGCGCCGCTGCGTGCCAGCCCATCCAGACATTCTCGGCCGGAGGCGAAAACGGGAAGTCGTTCGGGAAGGCCGGGGCGCAACACACGTAAAAGGTGCTGGTCTGGCGCCGGGCTCGCCGCGCCGCGATCTCGGCCCGGGGAGTCTCCGTCTCGACCAGAGTGCAGAGATCGTCGATGACCGCGTCCAGCTCGCGGTGATAGCCCCCGGCATACGTCAGCTTCCAGTCGGGAGAATCGGCCCGGGTGATCTTCACGGCCCTGAGGGTATCCTCCAGCGACCTTTCGTTGACCTCCAGGTAGGTCTTGTCGAACCACTTGCGGTCGACCAGGTGCCTGCGCAGATCGCGCAGAAAAGTGCGCCAGAACCGCTCGTATTGCGGTGAGTCGGTAGTCCACGATTCCCAGCGGTAGTCGCCGGAGGCCCGGTCGAGGTAACGAATCCGGCCGTTCCAGGGCAGCAGCGTGAAGCAGCATATGGCGTCGTCGATCCCGCAGGACATCGCCAGCTCGACGTAAGTGTCGAAAATACGATAGTCGAAGGAGAAGGTGCCGTCCGGCGCGCGTATCCACTCGACCATGCTGCCGTCCGGGATGTAGGTGTCGTCCTTCCAGGGTGAATCGGTTATGTACGCGGAAACGTAGGTCTGGCCCATGTCTGCAAGGACCCGCAGATGGCGCCGCAGTATGTCCAGATGGGCGTCGCTCCAGGGACGGACACGGTGCTGATGGGCGACGGCCCAGGGGTTCTGCCAGAAGTCCACGCGGAAGTGCCAGTCGGCGGGCGCGGGTACGGTCCCTGCGGAGACCGCGAGATCCAGGCGCAAGGGGAGCGTGACACCGTTTTCCGCCCGCAGCTGCACGGTCCCGGAGTAGGCGCCCGGCGCGGCGGTGCGGGGCACGTCTAGCGTGATCCAGATCGGCCGTACGCTCGAGCCCGGCAGATCGATCGCCGCGGCGGGCTCGAGCAGGTCGGGCAGCGAGTAGACGGCAGTCTGGTCGATGACATCGCAGCTCACCTTCCGGCTCCCTTTCGGCAGCTCGGACAAGACATACCGGACAAATCGAATCGACATCGCGCTCGCGGGTATGTGGGCTGCGGCAGCCGTGAGGGCCGCGGGGGCGACGCGCAGCTGCTTGAGCGGCAACTTCGACCAGACCAGGACTTGGGCGTGAATCCTCTCGCCGCGCCAGGCCACGCCCGACCAACTGCGCTGCTCTCGAACGCCCCCCGGGGGCCGGTGGCGTTCGAACGTGTCGTCCGTCGACACGAACGAGGCGTGGGCCCCCCCGTCGAGCGCCGCCCAGGACCCGTCGGCCGCGGCCGGGATCTCCAGTTCGGCAATCGGGTGCGGCTCTACCCGCGGAACCGTGGACTGCCCCGCCCAAACGAGCGGTGCGAACAGAGCACCTGCAAAAAACCGGCCCCTGGCGTTCATTGCTTCCTCCCCGGGAAACGCATGTTGCGTTACACCAGCCGCTGCTCGATCCACTCGCGGTTGCGCTTCGCCGAATCGAGCGGGTTGCGGTCTTCCGGCTCGTCTTCCCAGGAGTACCAGCCGGCATAATTCATCGACCGCAGAGTCTTGAGGCACTCGGCGACGTTCACGACGCCTTCCCCGAGCAGACAGGTCTCATGCCGGCCTGCGGCCGTGACGTCCTTGATGTGGGTGTGGCGGACCAGGGCGCCGCATCTCCGGATCATCTCAGGCACCAAGGCGCCCTGGGTGCCGTACCAACCGGTGTCGACGCAGACGCCCAGCCACTGGTTGCCGCCGCCGATCTTGGCCAGCAGCTCCTCGGCGCTCTTCTCCGGGTGGTTCTCGATGTTCAGCCCGATCTTGTACTCCGCGCATAGGGCGGTCGCCTGATCGGGTTTCAGATTCCCCAATCCGCCGTCGATGTGGGGAATCCCCAGCCAGCGACAGATTTCGAGGGTCTCCTGGCGCAGGGTGCCGGCATATGCAACCGGCTTCAATCCGGTCTCCTCCAGGATCTCTTTCCAGCGCATCGCTTTAGCGTGGTCGAGAACGCCGGGAGAGGCGTGGGCTTCCCAGACTTCGACGGCTTTGAAACCGGCGGTCGCGACCTCGCGGCAGATAGTCCGCCAGGCCGCCTCGTCCGTTGCCGCCATCGTCTTCTTGTGCTGATCCATCCAGTTCTTGAGCTCAAAGCGGTAGTTCGTCACCCGCGCCACCAGGTTCGCCGTGTTGAACGCGACGCGGGACGCCCCCGCCGCCGGTGTCCGAGCGGAGGCCGGGATGCCGGAGCCTGCCGTCGCGGCGGCCAGAACGCCTCCGACGGCGCGGATGAAATCCCTCCGGCCCAGTTCGCGGGTCTCTTGCCCTCCTTGCAGCTGTCGCATAGCGGTACCTCCCAAAGTGCTCCAACAAGAGTGCTTAACCGGATGAAACCGGCCTGTCTTCCCCAAAAACCCCGTCCCTTGCGTCCTTGAGCCGGACGGGAGGCAGCCTGACGATTGCGCTTCGCCTTCGGTTTTAAGGCGACAGTGTACTATGATTGGGTTTTCCAAAAAGCGGTGAAAAGCGGCTTGGCAGCCTCGGAAGTGAACCCGAGGGCTCAACTCCAGGGCTCAGAGATCTCAAAGAATCGCCAGAATTCAGGAAGCAGGGTATGCAGATCCCCTCCAGTGCGGTGCCTCCTCAAGCTAGTCCGAAACTACCGCCCCGCTCGTACGTAAGAGTATAAGAATGGAAGCGATAAATTAGAGCAGGCCTGGCATCGAGCGGCGGTATCCCGCTTCGCTGTAAAATCTTCGGGTCCCCGACACCCGTCGTGCAGCACCTATAAGCATGAGCAGCAGGAGGTTTCCTGGCATGAAGGTTCGCCCCCGTATCGTCGTTTTCCTAATCGCCGTCTGCATTTATTCGCTCGTTCCCAACGCGCTGGTTTTCTCCGGGGAGCAGAGGAACGACCCGCCGCAGGCGCCCGCAGGCCGGAACGGGAACTGGTTCTCCAATATTCTCGATACCTACCGCGACAAGCCGGTGGCGCGCATGGAACTCGAGAACTCGCCCCGCATAGAGAACCTGATCGTGGACGGGAAGATCGAACTGACCCTGTCCGACGCGCTGGCCCTCGCGCTCGAAAACAACCTCGACATCGCGGTGCAACGGTTCATCCCCAGTTTCTCGCAGACCGATCTGCTGCGGAGCCAGGCGGGGCAGTCCCCGCGCGGCTTTTCGGGGGCCACGATCCCGGGAGGGTTGACGGCGGGTGCCATCGGGGCCGGCATCAGCGGATCGGGTGCGGGGTCGGGCGTGGGGAGTGCGGGCGGCATCACCGGGGGCGGGGGAGCGGTGCAGGTCGGTTCCGCCGGCAATTTCGACCCCAGCTTCAACCTCAACTTCAGCTGGGACCGGGTCACGTCGCCCTTGAACACGATCCAGGTATCGGGCATCCCCACCGTCATCGGCCAGACCTCGGCCTTCACCGCCAGCTATGCTCAAATGTTCGGGCTCGGCACCAGTTATTCGCTTACTCTCAACGGGCAGCGGCAGAGCTCCACGCAGCGGAACCTCATCTTCAACCCGGCCTCCGTGAGCCGTTTCGCGTTCGGCTTTAACCAGCCGCTGTTGAACGGATTCGGGCGCCTGAGCAACGAACGGTACATTTGGGTGGCGCGCAACAACACCAAGGTGTCCGAGCAAGTCTTTCGGCTGCAGGTCATCAACACGGTCGTCGGAGTGGAAAACGCCTACTGGGACCTCGCCGCGCTGCAGGAAAACATCAGGGTTGCGGAACAGTCGCTCGCCGTCTCGCAACAGCTTTACAGGGACAACCAGATGCGGGTTGAGATCGGGACCATGTCGCCGCTGGACGTGACTTCCGCGGAGTCCGAGGTCGCCGGGCGTACCCGCGACCTGACCCTGGCCCGGACCAACGCGCAGGTCCAGGAAGCCACCTTGAAGAACATGCTGGCCAAGAAGGTAGGGGCGGAGCTGGATGCGGCACGCATCGTGATCAAGGACCCGATGCCGGTGCCTCAGGACGCCGACATCCCAGACCTGCAGACCACGCTTGCCGGCGCGCTGGAGAGCCGCCCGGAATTGTCGCAGTCCCAGATCAACATGCAGAACCAGGAGATCGCCGTCCAGTTCACGGAAAAGGCGTTGAAGCCGGCGTTCGCGGTGTTCGGCTTCTATGCCGGCTCCGGGCTCCAGGGGGAACCGACGTCAGATACGACCATCCGTTCGGGCCTGGCCGATGCCATGGGGCAGAGTTTCAGGGCCGATTTCCCCGAGTACGCGGGGGGATTCAGCATGTCGATCCCGATCAGGAACCGCACCGCACAGGCCGACAGCCTGCGCGCCCAGCTCGAGATGAACCAGCTGCGCGTGACGCAGCAACGCTCGAAGAACACGGTCTCGCTGGAAGTCCGCAAGGCGATGATCGGACTGGTCCAGGGCAAGGCACAGGTCGAAGCTGCCGGCCAGGCGGCTCGATTGGCGCGCGAGATCTGGGAGGGCGAAAAGGAGAGACTCCTGGCGGGCGTTTCCACCTCCTATCAGGTGATCCTGCGCGAACGCGACTACACGACGGCGCAGCAGGCCGAGGTGGCCGCGGTCGTCGCATACGCCAAGGCGCTCGTCGAGCTCGACCGCGCCCGCGGAACCACGCTCGACCGGAACCGGATCGAGTACAACGACGCCCTCACGGGCAAGATCTCCAGCCTGCCGGTTACGCCGTTCAGCCTGCGCGGCGGAAGCAAGGAGGTCCGGTAATGCGCGCCCTGACGACGTTCTCCAAAGCCGTGGCCGCCGGGGGGGGGCACCGGGCTCTGTATCTCCTGTGCGGCGCCTGGCTTGCCTGCGGGGCCGCGGCGGCTCAAGAACCCCGGACGACGCCGGATTATGGCGCAAACCCCGAGTGGTTCCCGCGGATTCACAAACCCTATGTGCAAAGGGAGGTCCCCGCGGTTGACTTGACGAATTCCGCCGACCTCCAGCGGGCGGTGGCTAACGGTACCCTCGCGCTGTCGCTCGAGCAGCTGAAAAAAGTGGTTCGGGAAAACAACCTCGACATCCAGATTGCGCGCAACAACACGTTCTACTCCCAGACCGACTCGTTGCGTGCCAGGGGAGGCGGGGCGCCGCGGGGGGCGCCCGGCGTTTCGATCCCCAGCAGCCTTTTTGCCGGGGCCATCGGGGCGGGTGTAGGCGGCGCCGGAGGGCTGGGCGGATTCGGCTCCGCGGGAGGGATCACCGGCGGCGCGCGCCAGGTCAGCGCCAACCCGCGCGGGAGCTTCGACCCCAGCCTGCTCTTCGGTTTTTCGGTCGATCGGACGAAGAGCCCGCTGAACACCATCCGCGTCTCCGGGCTGCCGGAGACCACCACCTCGAGCACCGCCCTGCAGGCGCGCTATTCCCAGGCGTTCACCACCGGCACCAGCGTCAGCGTCGCCTTCAACAACATGCGGCAGAGCTCCACGCAAAGATTTCTGCTCTACAACCCGGATTTCGTCTCGACCCTCTCCTTCACGGTAACCCACCAGCTACTGAGCGGCGGTGGCGCGGTCAACCGCAGGTTCATGGAGGTCACGAAGAAACAGTCCGAGATCGAGCAGCAGATCTTCCGCTCGCAGCTCAACACCACGCTCGCCCTCGCCCAGAACACCTATTGGGACGTCGTTTCGGCACGCGAGAACGTCCGGGTGGCGGAGGAGTCGCTCGACGTCGCGCGGCGGCTTCACGAGGACAACAAGATGCGGCAGGAATTCGGCAAGATTTCCTCGATGGAGGTCGTGACGGCCGCTTCCGAAGTGGCCGCCAGGCAGCGCGACCTGATCAACGCCCAGGCCACGCTGCAGATGAAGGAGGTGGACCTCAAAAACATCATCAGCAAGGAGATCGACATGGCACTCGGCGCGGCCCGGATCGAGACCTCCGACCCGCTGCCCGAACCCAAAGACAGCGATATCCCCCGAAGGGAAGACGCGCTGGCCCTGGCGCTGCGCAACCGGCCGGAGATCCGCCAGGCCGAGATGAACATGCAGGTCCAGGACATCGCGATCAGGTACGAAAAGAACCTCCTCAAGCCCAGTCTGGTCGTGTTTGCGATGTACAACACCTCGGGCCTGTATGGAAGCCGCACGATCGACAACGGCGACGGTACCGTCACCGTCCTGCCGGGCGGCATGTTTCAGACGTGGCGCCGGGTGTTCGGAGCCGACTATCCGGAATACGCGGTGGGCTTTTCCCTCTCGATAAACCTGCGCAACCGGAGCCCGCAGGCGGACAACTACCGCGCCAAGCTCGAGCAGCTGCAGACGGAAACGTCACTGCAGCGCACGCGCAACAGCATCTCGCTCGAGGTGCGGAAGTCGATCGTGGGGCTGATCCAGAACAAGGCGCAGGTCGAGGCGGCACGGAAGGCGGTCGCCCTTACCCGCGAACTCGCCGCGGCGGAGCAGACGAGGATGGTGGAAGGGGTCTCGACGCCCTACGAGGTGATCCGCCGGCAGCGGGACCTCAGGGCCGCCGAGTTCGCCGAAGTCCAGGCCAGATCCAATTACGCCAAGGCGCTCGTTGAGCTTGGCCGGTCCACGGGAAGCCTCGACGAAACGAGATGAACGCGGTCTGTCTCGGGATTCCGTCAGTGGTTCCCGAGGGCTCCCGGTGCTAGCGCGGGGTGGGCGGGGTCGAATCGCCTGCGCCCACCGGGTTGATGGAAAGCGGGGTTGAGAATGAACATCACGGAAATTTTCATCCGGCGGCCGGTGATGACGACGCTGGTGATGCTGGCGATTCTCATCTTCGGGGTGGTCGGGTACCGCACCCTTCCCGTCAGCGATCTCCCCAATGTCGACTTCCCGACCGTCATGGTGAACGCCAGCCTCCCCGGCGCCAGCCCCGAGATGATGGCCGCCTCGGTCGCGAGCCCGCTGGAGCGGCAATTCTCGACCATCCCGGGGGTCGACTCCATGTCGTCGTCGAGCTCCCTCGGATCGACCAGCATCACGATCCAGTTCGCGCTGGACCGCGAGCTCGACGCCGCCTCACAGGACGTGCAGACCGCGATCGCCACCGCCCAGCGGATGCTGCCGCCCGGAATGCCGAGCCCGCCGACGTTCCGCAAGGTCAACCCGGCGGACATGCCCATCCTGATGATGTCGCTCAACTCGCCGACGCTCCCCTTTTCGGAGGTGGACAATTACGCCGAGAACATGATCGCGCAGCGCATCTCGATGGTCTCGGGCGTCGCGCAGGTGAACGTCTACGGCAGCATGAAGTACGCGGTGCGCGCGCAGCTGGACCCGACGATCCTGGCCAGCCGCGGCATCACCATCAGCGAAGTCGGCGCCGCCATCAGCCAGCACAACGTCAACATGCCGAGCGGCACCTTGTCGGGCTCCAGGCAGGCCTACACGGTGCAGGCGACCGGGCAGCTCACCAGTGCCGAGGCGTACCGGCCGCTCGTCGTCGCCTACCGCAACGGCGCGCCCGTCCGCCTGCAGGAACTCGGACGGGTGATCGACAGCGTGCAGAACGACAAGGCGGCGGCGTGGTTCAACGACGCGCGCTCCGTCACCCTGGCCGTCCAGCGGCAGCCGGGAACCAACACGGTGGAGGTCGTCGACTCGGTCAAAAAGCTGCTCCCCACGTTCCGCTCCTTCCTCCCCCCTTCGGTGAACATGGACGTCCTGATCGACCGTTCGGAGGCGATCCGCGAGTCGGTCGACGACGTGAAGTTCACCCTTCTTCTGACCGTGATCCTGGTCGTTCTCGTCATTTTCATATTCCTGCGCAACGTCACCGCGACCCTGATACCCAGCCTGGCGCTGCCCATGTCGATTATCGGCACCTTCGCCGCCATGGCGCTGCTGGGTTACACGCTGGACAACCTGTCCCTGATGGCCCTCACACTCTCGGTGGCGTTCGTCGCCGACGACGCGATCGTCATGCTCGAGAACATCTTCCGGCACCTCGAGATGGGAAAGCCGCGGCTGCAGGCGGCGCTCGACGGGGCCAAGGAGGTCGGCTTCACGATCCTGTCGATGACCCTCTCGCTGGCCGCCGTGTTCATCCCGGTCCTGTTCATGAGCGGGATCATGGGGAGGCTGTTCCACGAGTTCGCCGTCGTCATCAGCGTGGCCATCCTGATCTCGGGCGTCGTCGCCTTGAGCCTGACCCCCATGCTGGCCAGCCGCATGATCAAATCGGAGCACGGCCGGCGACACAACTGGTTGTACCGCATGACAGAGCGCGGATTCGACGCGATCCGCGACGCCTATGGGTGGAGCTTGCGGGGTGTGTTGCGTCAGCGCTTTCTCACGCTGCTCGTGGCGCTGGGTACGCTCGTGGCCACGGTTTATCTCTACGGGTTCGTACCGAAGGGGTTCATACCCAGCCAGGACACCGGCACGCTTTCCGGGACCACCGAGGCGCCGCAGGACATCTCGTTCGAGGGCATGACCAAGATGCAGCGTCAGGTCGCCGCCGTCATCGCCGCGGACCCCAACGTCGCCGCGTACTCCTCGAACATCGGATCGGGTTTCGGCGGGAGCGGTAACGCCGGCCGTTTCAACATCCGGTTGAAACCGCGCACCGAGCGCATCCTGACGCCCGAACAGGTCATCGAGGGGCTGCGGCCGAAACTGAGCGCGATCCCCGGAATCCGCACTTATCTGCAGAACCCGCCCCTGGTGCGCATCGGCGGGATGTCGAGCCGCAGCCTGTACCAGTTCACCCTTCAGGGCCCCGACATCGCCGAGCTTTACCAGGCCGGCGGAGATTTCGAAAAACGGATGCGCACGCTGCCGATGCTGGTGGACGTCACGAGCGACCTGCAGCTCAACAACCCGCAGGTCACGGTCAAAATCGACCGCGACATGGCGTCGCGGCTAAACGTCACCGCCGACGTGATCGAGACGGCGCTCTACAACGCCTACGGGTCGCGCCAGATCTCGACCATCTACACTGCGACCGATGCGTATTACGTCATTCTCGAACTCCTCCCCGAATACCAGAGGGACCCGAACGCGCTCGGCCTGCTCTACGTCAAGTCGTCCACCGGCAGTCTGGTGCCGCTGAACCAGGTCGCGAGCCTGGCCTCCGGGGTCGGCCCGCTCACCGTCGCGCACTACGGGCTGATGCCCGCCGTCACCCTGTCGTTCAACCTCCAGCCCGGCGTTTCGCTCGGCCAGGCGGTCGAAGCGATACAGCAGGCCGCGGTCGAGAGCCTGCCGGCCAACATCAACACCACCTTTCTCGGAACGGCCGCGGCGTTTCAGTCGTCGCTGCAGGGGATGGGCGTGCTGCTGATCCTGGCCATTTTCGTGATCTACATGGTGCTCGGGATCCTGTACGAAAGCTTCATCCACCCTGTGACGATCCTTTCGGGGCTGCCATCGGCCGGCTTGGGCGCCCTGGCAACCCTGCTCGTGTTCAGGCAGGAGCTGAACATTTACTCGTTCGTGGGGATCATCATGCTGATCGGCATCGTCAAGAAGAACGCGATCATGATGATCGACTTCGCGCTCGAGGCGCAGCGGCAGCAGGGGAGCTCCCCGGTGGACGCCATCTACCAGGCCTGCCTCGTGCGGTTCCGCCCGATCATGATGACCACGATGGCCGCCCTGATGGGGACCTTGCCGATCGCCCTGGGGATGGGCGCCGGCTCGGAGGCGCGACGTCCTCTCGGGCTCGCGGTCGTGGGAGGCCTGGTCGTCTCCCAGTTGCTGACGCTCTACATCACCCCGGTTGTCTACGTCTGGCTCGAGAAGGCGCGCGAAACGGCGCACAACCTGCGGACGGCGCGCGCGCCTGTCGCGCAGGAGGTGGGCGCCGGCAAATGAGGACACCGTCGCCGGCGTCTCTGGTACAAGGAGGTTCATACCGGTATGCACTCGATAATTCAGGGTAAACCCCGCGCCGCATTCGTCGTCGTGGGCGCATTGGTACTTCTGTCCTCCCTGTTCTTTTCGGGGTGTGCCGGGAAGGAAACCCCTGTGCGCGCGGCGAAAAAAGGGGCAAGCAGTTCCGGCGGCGGCCCCGCCGTTCCCGTCACCGTGGCGAAGGTCACCCGGAAGGAGGTGCCGGTAGACATCGAAGCCGTCGGGAACGTCGAGGCCTACCTGACGGTCGCAGTAAAGTCCCAGGTGAGCGGCGAGATCACCCGGGTGTTTTTCCACGAGGGCGACTTCGTCAAGAAGGGCGACCAGCTTTTCACCATAGACTCGCGCACCTACGAAGGCCAGGTGAACCAGGTCCAGGCCAACCTGGTGCGCGACCGCGCCGTGCTGGCCCAGATCGAGTCGAACCTGGCGCGCGACCAGGCCCAGGAAAAATACGCGCAAGCCACGGCCGCGCGTTACGCCAGCCTGTATGAGCGCAACCTCATCTCCAAAGAGATGATGGAGCAGGCCCGCTCCAACGCCGAGGCGATCTCGGCAGGGGTGCGCGCCAGCGCGTCGGCCATCCAGAGCGCCCGCGCTACCGTCGAGGCGACCACGGCGGCCCTGGAGAACGCGAAGGTGATGCTCGGGTACACCGTGATCCGCTCCCCGGTCAACGGCCGCACCGGCAGCCTGGACGCCGACCTGGGCAACGTGGTGAGCTCGTCCACCACCCTCATGACGATCAATCAGATCGAACCGATCTATGTGACCTTCTCGGTCCCCGAAGCCCGGCTGAAAGCGATACGCAAGTCCCAGACGGTGACGGCAGCGACACAGGACAACCCCGCCGCGCCCCAATCGGGGCACGTGATCGTTCATCGACAACGGGGTCGATCCCGCCACCGGAATGATCCGGGTCAAGGGCACCTTCCCGAACCCTGGCCACGCCCTGTGGCCAGGCCAGTTCGTGCGCGTGATCCTCAGGCTCGGGACCCTGCCCAACGCTATGGTCGTGCCTAATCAGGTGGTTCAGACAGGGCAGGAGGGCCCCTACGTATTCGTGGTGAAGGCGGACCATACGGTCGAATCCCGTCCGGTAGTCGCCGGACAGCGGGTAGGAGACGAAGTGGTCATTCAGAGCGGGCTCAGCGACGGGGAGATCGTGGTCGCGGAGGGACAACTCCGGCTGGCGCCCGGCAGCCGCGTGCAGATCGCGGAAACCCCATAAACAGCCGCACTCCAGACAGGGGCGGGATAGCTCCGGCATTGGCCCATGATCGACGTCTTTGGAGTGCGGCGCCTCGGCGCCGCTTCACGCCCGTCCCAAGGCCGAAACGCCCGGCGCCTTGGCGCCGTCCCGAAGGGTGCGGCGCCCCCCGACGAAATGTGGCGGCGTCGAGCCGCCACACACCAGAACGGTGCGGATTACTCGACCTTCCTGCGGACCAGCCGCACGATCAGCGCCAGAAGTGCCACCGCGGCGAGGATCAGGACCAGCCAGAAGATCCTGCGGGGAACCGTTTCTCCTTCAGCCGCAGGAGCAGCCTCCGGGCCGGGCGTAATTTCCAGGGCGGCGGCTCCTACCAGACGCGGCGCCAGGAGGGCGAGATCGTAGCGTGGAGCCGCGAGATCGCGGTTCCCGTAAAGCAGGCTCAGGTTGCCTTCGTCTTCGCGGAAGAACCGCAAGCGGTATCCGGGGAAAAGGAGTTTGAGGCCTTCGAGCGGCAACGCCGCGTTGTCGCCCTCCTCGACCAGAAGCAGGACCTCGGCACTCCTCAACGGTGGAAGTCCCAGGACCAGGGCCGGAGCTGCAGTCTCCGGGTCCCCGTGGCTCCAGGCAGAGTTCGCCACGTAAGTGGTCCACGCCTCGCGACGCGGGTCCCCGGGGTCTTTCTCGATCAGGATGCCGACCCGGCGCTGGAACACGCGTGCGACTGTCCGTAACACCAGGCGCGAGGCGGGAAGGCTGTCATAGGGCATGCGAAGGCGATAGAAGCTGCGGGCGCCGGCCCTGCCATCCCGGGGAGCGGCCAGCCGGCCGGGGGGGCTCACCGTCTCCGGGGCCGGCAGGTCAACCGTGAGTGGCTCCTCGAGCTTTTCCAGCAGATAGGGGACCTGGCGGTCGTCCGATCCTGCGATCCTGATGTCGGAGAGGTTGCTGTGCGCGATGGCGGCTGCGTCCAGCATCACGGCGGTGAGCCCCCTCCGGTCTCCGGGCAGGCGGCGTGAATAGCGGAATGCCCCAGCGTCGATGGCCGCACCGGTGACGGGCAGCGTCGGTCCAACCCCGGCCTCGGCTTCGGCGCGGGGTTTGCCGGCCTCGCCCCAACGTGCCTCGGCCGTGCGCAACTTCAGGACCGAATCGCGCCGAGCCTCCAGATCGTATCGCGGAGCGCGCAGGCCCGGGTGACCGAAACGCGCAGTCAGCGGCCCCATCCCCTGGCTCTCGAAGTAAACCCAGGGGAGCTGGGCGAACACAGCCGTGACGCCCCTCAAATCGAGCGGAGGATTGTTCTCGTCCGCCGCCACGAGTTCCAGCTCCGCCTCCGTCGGCGTGAGCACTGGAATCCTGAGTTCCGCGGCCGCGAGGTCGCCGTGAAGCGAGCGGCGCAGGATGCCGGATCCTAGCTGAACCGGAACGACCTCGGCCCCGGAGAGTTGGGCCTGCGTTATGTAGGCCCTGCGCAGTATGTCCCCGCCGCCGCAGCTCAGCTCGATCGCGGTGATGGGGAGCCTGGGGCCCGGTAGGCGAAGCCGGTAGCGGCTCACTCCGGGTTCGCTCCCGCGCCGCTCGAAAGGCACGTCTATCCTGAGAGGCGACGAGATTGGCTTGCTTTCGACGGACCGCGCGGCAGCCGAAACGGGCATCGGGACACGGCCGCTTGTTCGATCGTCCCAGGTGAGGCGCAGGTACCTGTACTCGCCGGGCTGAAACTCCAGCTCCAGGCGCCGGAGGGCTTCTTCCGGCAGATCGAAGAGCGTGCCCTCGGCCACCAAGAGCGTCCAGCGGCTCCGCTCTCCGCTGCCCTCGAGTTGCACCCGCTTGAGAAACGGAGCCTGGAGGCCGGCGATCCGCAGTCGATCGACGCCGCCCAGCCGTCCGAGGTCGACCTCGAAGCCGCTCGCCTTCCTGGTCGCGGCGACAGGAATGATCCGGCCGTTCAGCCAGCGAGGTTCCCGCGAGGGTGGGCCGACCAGGAGGTACGGGACCTCACGGCCGGATGCGTCGTAAAGCCGCAAGTCCCCCAGGCCCCCCTCGGCGACGTACTCGGCCTGCGCCGCCACGCTTGACACGCGGAACGGGCTGCCACCGGCCAGGACCTCGGCGTCCAGGGCAAGACGATTGGAACCAGGGCTCCCCGGCAAAACATCTCTCTGGTAGCGGAAGGATTCCGGCCGAGGACCGGCCGGGCCACCCTGCGCTAGGACGAAAAGGCATGGGGCGGCTGCAAGGGCGAACGCGATCCTGACCGTGCGATTCATCTCTTCTCCCGGACACCCGACAGAACGAACTTCTGGAGCAGCAACGCGACGAGGGCCAGACAAAAGGCCAGGCCGACAAACGAACCCACCCGGTACAGCCCGCCGAGCCTTCCGAGGTCATGGAGAAAGCACTTCACGATCGTGGCGACCAGGAGCAAGAGAGAGGCGATCCGGCCGGGCCGGTTCCGGAGCACGAGTCCTGCGGCCAGCATAACCAGGGCGAACGACCGCCCAGCCCAGCGTGTAGGTCAGGTCCTGGGCAAGCGTCGCCGAAAATCTGAAGGTGATGCTCGAGCCCACCGAATAGAAATCGGCAATCTCAATGTTGAGGAGCAGGAAAAGCAGGATCGTTCCGCCCGCCGCCAGCAGGCCCGGTGCGCGCCGCAGCCAGACCGGCGCCGCCTCGCGCGCCCTGGCCAGGAACCACGCCCCGGCAAACAGCGCAGCGGCGCAAACCACATAGGTATAAAGGTACCAATTCCAGATCCTGAGCCCGCGCGGCTGGTATTGAACAACCGACGGGTTGAGCGCCAGGCGCACGAAGACCGTGGTCAGAAGCCCGGTCGAAGCGTAGAAAAGTCCATGGTGCGGGATCCGGCCGCAAAGCCAGGCCAGCGCCGCCCCCTCCAGCGCCCAGCCGATGGTGATCCACTCCTTGTCGAGCTGCAACGGGATGGCCACGGTTACGAACGCGAGCGCCGCGCCGGCAACCAGGGCAAGCCGTCCGAGCACCCGTTCTCCCTGCGGCTCCAGGCGCAACAGTTGAACCAGCAGGATGCAGGTCAGGAGGGCTTGTGCGACGGGCAGGATCCCGACAACGGACCCCAGCCCGCCCTCGAGCATGCTCCGCCTCGCAAGAAAGAAGGTCACGGCGCCGGACAGGACGGGCGCCAGATAAGGCAGCAGCAACCGCCCCGCCTTCCGCCCGAGCACGAGCGGATAAGCGAGAAACGCCGCATAGATTGCGGCGGCGAACAGCAACTCCTGCTCCCAGGACCACGGTGCCTGCGGCCTGGCCTGCAGCAGAAACCCTGCCAGGCCCGTTGTGGCGACCGCGAGCAGCGGCAGCGCGTGCCGGCGCATGTGCCAGGACAGCCACAGCAGGGCCGACAGCAGCAAAAGATGACACGCCAGCAACAGCAGAATCGAAGGAGAACCAGGCTGGCTTGCCGCGACCATTGCGATGATCTGTGACAGGAATGCGGCTGCCACGCCGGCGGCGACGAAGCCGGTGTCACCCGTTATCCGGGCGCGCCGAGCCAGGTAGATCCAGATGAAGGACAACGCGACGAGGAGCAGGGCCGAAATCACGGCTACACGCGGCCAGGGCGCTTCCGATGCCATCGCAGCCCAGGCGCAGACCACACAGGCGGAGGCCGACATGGCGCCAAGCTGCAGGTTCCCGGAACGAAGCCACAGCGCCGCGGCGCCTATTGCCAGGTCCAGGACCAGCATCAGGCCGAAGATGGGCCAGGGCGGAACGGCCAGCGGACGTTGTGCGGCCGCGACAAGAAGGAAGAGGTGGCCCGTGAGAGCCAGGTAGGGGCCGACAGCGGCCGTTTCGACCTGCCCGGCCCTGCGCACCAGCCAGGCGGACCCGCCCAGGGTCAGCAGGGAGAACCCTCCGATCACAAAGAGCACGGGGAGGAGGACGGAAGCGACGGTGGCGGCGGACCACCACACGCCCAGGATCATCCACGAGAGGACAATCCCCCCAATCGAAATCAGGGGGAAGCCGGCGTACCGTCCAATCCACATGAGCCCGAGGCTGAACACGGAGAGCAACAGCGCGAGACCCCAAAGGGCTTCCTGCGCGACCGGCTGGATCGTGAGGAAGAACAGCAGCAGGATGCTCCCGAGCAGCACCAGCCCGTTCCCCCCGTCCGGCTTCAGCGGCCGGTTCCGAAGCCCCGCCAACACCGGGACCGCGAGGAAAAAGAGTCCGAAAACACCGTAGATCGTGAGGGCCGGCAACAGTCTCGCGGGCTCGAGATGCCTGGCGGACCAGGCGGCCTCCGTCACAAGGGCGAACACCGCCGCGACGAAATAGACCGCGCTCCTCCCCGTGGCAATCGACTGCGTCGCTATGGCCGCAACGAGGAGGAACAGAACCGTAAAGAGCAACCAGGGGGAGGCGCATCCCCGCTCGACGAGGGCCAGGGCTGGGAACACGAACAGGAGCAGCGGGGCCGCAAAGACTGCGTGCGCGCCCTGGCTTTTAAAGCCTCGCGAGAGACGGCGCGCGGCCAACGGCGCCAAAAGGTACAGCAGCACGAAGGCCGCAACGAAGGCGAGAATGACAGGCCAGGCGTCGCTGCTGTAGGACTGACGCAACCAGACCGCGAACACGAGCACCGTCGTCAGCGCTCCGACACCGTGGAGGATCTCGGGTCCGCGCGTCACCGCGACCGCAAACAGGCCGACGTCCAGGCAGAGAAGAAAGCCGAACAGAATGCCGAACCTTTCGCCGTATCCGGGCACGACTGCCATGTAGAGCGCAAACAGCAGAGGGAGTACGGCGCTCGCGGCGGCAGCCTGACCCGAGAGTGCGGCCCATCCCGTCCCTCTGGCGTCCGCACCCCGTGCAAGCGCCAGCACCGCGAAACCGAGGATTGGGAAGGCCAGGAAGATCCCGGCCGCAAGCGGGAGCCTGTCGGGTCCGAGGAACCGTGCGACCCAAAACCACTGGTACAGCGTCGTGAACGCCAGGCACAACGCAATCAAAGCGTGCCACCGCTTCCTGTAAGCTACCCAGGCAAGGCCGGCGTTGAGCAGGAGGAGGTAGCCGAAGAGCGCTACCGGGCGATCCTCGCCGGTCGAGAGAAGCGCAGGCGTCGCGAACCCGCCGAGCAGGCCGAGCAACGCGATGAACAACGAGTCGTGGCGAATGGAGAGGAGAACCGCGACGGCGGTCACCAGTACCAGAAAGAAGAAGGTGGGCCCTGGCCCGACCAGATGCCACAGGGCGTTTGCGGCAAAAAACGTCGAAAACAGGATGGCCACCCCGGCCGCATCCAGCGCGTTGGCCGTGACGCGGTACTTGCCGGCCGCTTTCAGCTCGCACAGCACCAGGAGCGTGATCCCCACCAGGATCCCGATCGTCATCCTGACCGGTGCGCTCAACCAACCCCGGTCGATCGAATAGCGCAGGAAAAAGACCGCGGCAAGCGTCAGCGCGATTCCGGCAATCCAGGAGAAAAGCTTCACCCCAACGAGCCCCTCCCAGTCAAAGCCGGGCCGCGGCTTTGCCGGGGGCGGAGGGACCGGTGGGGCCGGAGGAACTCGTGGCGGCGGAGGGACTGCGACCTTGGAAACAGGAGGCGGCTGCCGCGACTCTATGACCGGGGCAGGGGGCGGAATGGCGACCGGCGCGGGGGGACGCATCACTGCCGGCTGCGGGATGCCGGCGGGCTCATGAACAGGTTTTGCCGGTGCAGGCTGCGGCCTGGCCTTTTCCTCCGGGGGTGCGGCCGGCGCCGGAGCAGTCTTCAGCGAATGCTCGAGTTCCTGGAGCCGATTCCACAGGGTATGCACGAGCCGTTCAACTTCCTGGAGCCGATGGCGAGTGGAAAGCATCAGGATGAAGCTCACCGTCGGGAGCCCCACGATCATGAACAAAACAAGTAAGATCAGAGCCTCCACGCTCACCTCCGGGGGACGGACCTGAGCAAGCATAGATAGAGCAATGGCTTGCGGCGAGAACGATACCAAGAATAGGCCTTATTTGCGTTTTTCGTGCCGTTTTTTTCGAATTAAGCCAGAGTTCGAGACGACAGTTCGTGCAGAATGTCTTTATCGCCAGTTACCGGGCAACAACAACGCCCATCGGCGCAGAAGCTGGAAATGGAAATTGCAGCACCGCGGGGACCAGGCCGAGCCCGGCGAGCGGAGGCTCGATGGTGATGCGATTGCCCGCCGAAGAGGTCGGTCATGCGAATAAGTGCGAGCTGGGTGATCGGGATATTGCCATGGGTGTTTTTGCAGCACGGGATCGCGCAGGACTCACCGTCCGCGCAGGACGCCTATGCCTCGGAACGTTACCACCTCGTGTGGTCTGATGAATTCGACGTGGATGGGCGTCCCAACCCCGCGCTCTGGACTTATGAGCAGGGGTTCGTCCGTAACAGGGAGCTGCAGTTCTATCGTCCCGAGAACGCCCGGTGCAGGAACGGACTGCTGATCATCGAGGCAACACGCGAGGCAGAGCGTGATCCGAAGCACGCGAAAGCGGATTACACTTCCGCGAGCGTTACGACCAAGGGACTGCACAGTTGGCTCCGCGGGCGCTTTGTGATGCGCGGGCGGATCGACACACGTCCGGGTCTCTGGCCCGCCTTCTGGACCCTGGGCGTTTCCGGCCGGTGGCCCGCCAATGGCGAGATCGACATCATGGAGTACTACCAGGGAACCCTGCTGGCAAACGCCGCCTGGTCCGCCGGCGACGCCAGGGGACCCGAGTGGGACGATACAAAGAAGCCCCTATCGGAGTTCCAGGTTCCCGACTGGGCTGCGAAGTTCCACGTCTGGCGGATGGACTGGGACAACGAGAGTATCAAGCTCTACGTCGACGACGAACTCCTGAATGAAGTGGACCTTTCGAAGACGACTAACAAAGATACGAAGGGGGAAAACCCGTTCCGTCAGCCTCACTACATCATTCTCAATCTTGCCGTCGGTGGCACCTCGGGCGGCGACCCGTCCGCCACACAATTCCCCGCCCTCTTTGAAATCGACTACGTCAGGATTTATCAGAAGGAAAACTGAAACCCAGGGGGTCTTTCTCAGGATTCAAATGGGCGCACGGCAAGAGCCTTGGGGGCCGGCACTCCTCCGCCCCGGCGCTGGCCTGCAGAATCTCCGCGGGTGGATTACTCCCGGGAGGCGGTCCAGAGCAGCGCGTTGTGAACGAGCCGCCGGTAGCCGGGGTGGCGGATGGTGCTTTCGTTGTGTCCCATCTGGATGTAGACGACGCGCGCCTTTTCGGAGGGTCCCACGTAGACGACCGCGCGGTCGTTCTCGGGGCTGTCTGTCTCCATCAGGACCGTCGCCTTCGGCGACAGCCACATCCCGCGGTACGCCTCGTCCTCGAGCACGAGCGGGGCGACGCCGCGGACGACGGGGTGACCCGAACCGGTCGGGGCGCGTCGCACGACCATTTTGACGTCGTCCTTGTACTGCGATTTAGGGTGATCGCCGAGCGCCTCCTCGAAGTACTTCCCGCCGACGACCTGCTCGTGCCACCAGGGCCACGAGGTGTAATCCACGATGGCGTGGTGAGTCGACACGACTCCGCCGCCGGCCTCCACGTACGCCTGCAGGTTCGCCCGCTCCTTCTCGCCGATGCTGTCGTACATGTCGTGGAGGACCACGACGTCGTATCGCTCCCGCATCCGCGGCGTGAACGCCTCGGCCTGCGAGCCGGCGTGGGTCCAGCGCACGTCGTCATACCCATCGAAGAGGCTGAAAAACGAGGTGGGGAACGCGTGTCCGCCGGTCACGACCAGCACGCGCACGGCGTCGCCGCGCGGGGCCGGCAGCGAGTCGAGCGCGACCGGAAGGTTAACCTCGCCACCCGTGGCCGCCCACTCGACCGACCGGCAAAACGCGGTCACGAAACCGGGCAGATACATCGACGCGATGTCGTGGCCCATGGTCGTGTGAACCACCCGGCCCTTACCGAAGGACACGGTCCACAGTACGGGCTCGTCCTTGCCGGTCCCGCCGGTTTTGGCTTCGCTGAATCCGCTGAGCAAGACGTGCGCGCCGGGCTTCAGGTCCATCTTGTGGTACAGCTCGTCGTCCGCGACGAACGACTCCGCGACGCCGCGGCTGATCGGGTGCTCGCGGTCGACCCAGCGTGCGGTGTAGGGGCCCCGGATGCCGTGGCCTATGTTCTCGGGCTTCCAGCTGCACCCGAGCATGTCGGGGTAGGCCGCCCACCCGGGGTCGTTCGCGGCGGGCACCCATCGGGTCCGGTTGTACTCCATGCCGAAGAATCGGCCGTAGCTCACCGAGTGCAGCGCCACCATGCCCTTGCCGCCGCGCAGGTACTCCTCCACGGCGTTCTCGGTCGCTGCTCCCCAGCGGGGCCCGTTGTAGTTGAGCACCAGCACGTCGTACCCGGCCAGGGTCGCCGCCGTGATCCCGCGCACCTCCTCGGCCACCTTGACGTCGAACCTCCCCGTCTTGTCGAGCATGCGGCGCAGCACCGGGGTCGTCGCGCGCCAGTCGTGGTTGGGGAAGTCGCTCTCACCCGTGAGGATGAGCACCCGGATCCTGGGAGGTTGCGCCGCCAGGCTCGGCGCCGCAATCACCAGAAGAAACACCACGGCCACACGCAAAACGCATCAGGTTTCTCATGCCGGCTCCCTTCGAATGGAATTGTGATCCGTCGAGGCGATCCCCGACTTGGCGGCCGCCTCGGAGTCCGCGACGGCCTGCCGTACCCAGGCGAGGCTGCGTTCGATCAGCGGGCCGCCCTGGCCTTCGCACTCGATGCTCGCGATGCCGTCGTATCCGGAGCGGACGAGCAGGTCGAGGCAACCGCGGATGTTGGCCGCGTTCACGCCGTCGCCCACGGCGCAGTGACTCACCGCGATGCCGGTCAGTTCGCCCCGGGCGCTCGCGGCGAGGCTCGGACTCACGTCCTTGACGTGCAGGTGGTCGATCTTGTCGCAGAATCTCGCCGGCAAACGCGACCGGATCCTGCCCCGCGATGAAAGTGTTGCCCGTGTCGAAGTTCATTCGCAGCCGCGGCGAGTCGGCGAAGGAAAGCATTTCGGCCATGAACTCCGGCTTCGTCGTGTAGTACCCGTGAGGTTCCACGTTGATCGTGATCGCGTAGGCTTCGGCCACGGGAAGGATCTGCCGGTAGATGCGCCGCATGTGCTCCAGTGCTTCGCGGTCCGTCATCCCCTCCGGCCGGTTCCGGTCGTCGGTGGTGTCGATGCGCGGGCAGCCGGCGAGCTTCGCCCAGCGGATCGCGTGCAGCACGTACTCGACCCCAAGGGTCGCCCCCTGGGGCGACGACAGCGGGAAAGCGGCGTCGAGCTGCGAGAAGGCCACGCCGCAGCCGTCCATTTTCTTGCGCAGCAGCACCGGATCTTCCCACAACGCGACGTGCGGCTGGTATCCCAGGCCGTGGATCCAGCTCACGCCGTCAATGGCGCCGCACTCGATAAAATGGACGTCATTGCGCCTGGCCCAATCGAGACACTGGGAGAAGCTCCAGTAGGAGCTGTTGAACGCGTCGGTGTGAAATCCAATCTGGAGCATACCCGTCCTCGCTTCCCGGACCGCCGCCTACACCAGCGCCGAAATGCCCGGGGTGAACACCGGGTAGTTGCCATCCGGGCCCGGCTTGACGGGGGGCTCCATGTCAATCCGGCACTCTTCAGGCCTCGGCGGAAAACAGAAATCAGACGCGGAGACCTGGTCCCACGTGACCTCCTTGCCCGTGTAGCAGCTGATCTGGCCCATGATCCCGATCAGGGTGCTGCGCGCCATGTAGTCGCCGTTGTTGATCGGCGTGGCGGCGCGGATCGAACGGTAGAGCTCGGCGTGCTCCAGGACGTACGGGTCGTCTCTGCTCCCCTCATAGGTCCAGCTGGTTTCACCTTCAATTTGCAGCCGGAGTATGTTGCAGCGCCCCTTCGTCCCGAGCAGGATGCTGGAAGTCTCGTTGTAGCAGGACGGGATGGTGCGACAGAACGCGTACAGGCGCACGCCGGTTGCGAACTGGTAGACGACGGAGTGATGGTCGAAAACGCTGCCGTAGATTTCGCCTTTGAGCGTGGAGCGCCCGCCCAGGCCGTGCGCCTTGACGGGGGCCTGCTCGTTCAGCGCCCAGCTGGCGCGGTCGAGGTTGTGGACCAGCGACTGGGGCACGTCGTCGCCGCTCAGCCAGTGAAAATGGTACTGGTTGCTCGCCTGGTATTGGACCTCGTTGATCCCGGGGACGCGCGGGTAAAGCACGTAGGGGGCGCGCAGGAAGTTCTCCTCGATGGCCACGATCTCGCCGATGGCGCCGTCGTGAATGCGGCGAATCGTTTCGCGGTATCCCGGGTGGTAGCGGCTCTGCAACCCGGATACCACCGAGAGGTTCTTTTTCCGCGCCAGCGCGCAGGCCTCCCGGACGACCTTGATGCCGGCGGGATCGATGGCGTGGGGCTTTTCGACGAAGACGTGCTTGCCCGCTTCGACCGCGGCCTTCAGGTGGAGCGGGTGAAACTTGGCGGCGTTGGCGATCAGGACGACATCGCAGCTCTCGATCACTCCCTTGTAGCCGTCGAAACCGGCGAAGCAGTGGTTGTCGTCGACGAGCACCTGGCCGGGCTTGCGTTCCTTGAGCCGGCTGCGCTTCTGCTGCAACCGGTCCATCAGCATGTCGGCCATCGCGACGAGCCGCACCTCGCCGTCCGCGGCTATCGCATTCAACACGGCCTCGAAGCCGCGTCCCCCGCAGCCGATCAGGCCGATTCGAATCGTGTCGCTCCCAGCCGCGTACCCGGGCCGGGGCGCCCTCCCGCCCCCGAACTGCGCGGCGGCGACGGCGGCTGTCGAGCTCTTCAGAAACTCACGGCGGGAAGTCCTGCGATCGGTGTCGTTATCGCTCATGGCGGGAATCTCCAGCTTGGCGTACGCCGGGCTTGGCGGTTGTTCGACTCTTCGAGGCAAGTCCCAAGGGGCTCGAAGAATCTCAAGGCAAGCGTAGTATAAGCCGAAACCGGTGAAACAGGTGCCGATGCCTTGTGTGCGGGCAGGAAGCGCCACGGGCGTTTTCCGCTTGATCTCCCGGGCGAACGCGCGTACAAAGTTCGGTTCGCTTCGGAGGCCTCCAGTGATCAGCGGTCCGCAGCGCCTGAAATCGGTCGGGCTGCACTACAAGCCCAGGTGGGTAGCCATGAAGCAGAAGACCGTCCGGCAAGTCGTCACGCTGCACAAGCGCCGGGTGCGGCACGCCGCCAGGGAGTTCCTCCGGTCGGGCAGCCGCGGGGCCTGGAACCGGATGCACTCCATGATCACAAACTGGGACTTCGACTGACGCCAGCTTCCGGCTTCCGGTTGTTCTGCTTCTACCGGGCGAAGGCGCAGCCGCCCCGATCGGGGGACTTGAGCGCGAGAGCGCCGGTTGGGCAGACTTCGGCGGCGCGGCGGGCGGCCACCGGGATCCCTTCGGCGAGGGAGCCGCGCAGGGGTACCGCGACGGTGGCTTCGAAGCCGCGCCCGACGATGGAAAGTCCGAGCATTTCGCCGGCCTGGGCGGCTGCCGTCACGCAGGCCCCGCAGAGGATGCACTTCCCCGGCTCGTAAACGACCTCGGGGTGCGACAGGTCGCGCTGAAACCGCCGGCGGGCGCCCGCGAAGCGGAGCGGATCGGCTCCGTATTCCGTCGCCCACTGGCGCAGCTGGCAGGTGGTCGCCTTCCAGCAGCCGCAACCGATGCAGCGGCCGGATTCGCGGCGCACGTCGTCTTCCCCCAAGCCGAGCTCAACCTCGTCGAAGGTGTTCACCCTTTGCCCGATCGGGATCTCGGGCATTGCGGCGCGCGGGGCGGACTCGATGGCACGGAACAGCTCGGCCAGCTCCGACTCGTCGAGCTTGCCCATGAGGACGTTCAGCATCTCGGGATCTCCCTGGACCCGCCGCCCTCCCAGATACTGGTCGATCGAAACGGCGGCGAGCTTCCCCGCCGCTACCGCCCGTACGGCGAGGTCGGCGCCGGTCACACCGTCCCCGCCGGCAAAGACGCCGTCCAGGTTCGTGGCGAGCGTCTGCGGGTTCGCGGCGATGCCGCGTGTCGACAGGGCGAGCCCCGTCCCCGCCAGCGTTTCGACGGCGACGCTCTGACCGATGGCCGCGATGACGCAGGTCGCCCCGAGGGAGAATTCCGAGCCGGGCACCGGCACCGGGCGCGCCCGGCCGCTTTCGTCCGGGGCGCCCAGTTCCATCCGAAGGCATGTCAGCCGCAGCTTTCCGCCCGAGCGCTCGAGCCGGGCCGGCGCGACCAGCGTTTCCAGCCGGACGCCCTCGGCTTCGGCCGCCTCGACCTCGGACATCAGACACGGCATCTCGCGGCGCGTCCGCCGGTAAGCGACGGTCACGGCGCGGGCCCCCAGCCTGACGGCGGTACGGGCCGCGTCCATCGCAGTGTTGCCTCCCCCGAGCACGAGCACGTCACTCCCCGGGTCCGGCCTTCTGCCTGCCGCGACTTCGGCCAGGAAATCGACGGCCGCGGTCGCCAGCTCTTCGCCGGGGCAGTCCAGCCCCCGGGAAACCTGCGCGCCGACCGCGAGGAAGACGGCGTCGAAGTCGCGCCGCAGTCCGTCGAGAGCGAAATCCCGGCCCATGCGCGCCTGCATCCGGAACTCCCCGCCCAGCCGCCGGATGGCCTCGATCTCGGCGGCGAGCACCCCGCGCGGCAGCCGGAATTCGGGGATGCCCCAGCGCAGCATCCCGCCGGGCTCCGTGTGCGCATCGAACAGGGTCACCCCGTGGCCGCGCCGGAGCAGGTTGTAGGCGGCCGTCAGTCCGGCAGGGCCCGCGCCGACGACGGCGACCCGCTTGCCCGTCGACTGTTCCCGGCGCGGGATGTAGCGCGCGGGGGACGCCAGGTCGCGGTCCGCGCTGAAGCGGTGCACGCTCCCGACCGAGAGCGGCTCCCCCTGGTCGCAGCGCCTGCAGCGTTGCTCGCACAGGCGCGGGCAGATGCGTCCCAGGGACGCGGGCAGAGCGAGGAAGTCAAAGACCACCTCGGCCGATCGTGCGAAGTCGCCGGAGGTGACCAGCGACATGAACCCGGGGATGTCCAGCCGGGCCGGGCAACCTGTACGGCATGGGCCGATGCAGTCGCCGACATGGTCCGACAGCAGCAACTCCAGCGACATCTTCCTGGAGGCGCGGACCTCGTCGGCATCGGTCCGGACCTTCATCCCCTCGGACACGGGCATCGCGCACGCGGGCGACAGCGTCGGGCGTCCCTCGACCTGGACGGCACAGAGGAAGCACGACGCCGAGGGCGGAAATCCCTCGACGTGGCACAACGTGGGGACACGGATGCCGAGACCGCGCGCCGCCTGGAGGATGGTAGTCCCTTCCTCGACGCAAGTTTCCCGGTTGTCGATCGTCAGTCGGATCATGTTTGAAATAAATCGCGGTCCTTTGAGTCCCTTGAGCCTTCGAGGTAAGTGTTGCAGTCTACCTCCAAGGCTCGAAGGACTCGAAGAATCTCGAAGAGATCTCCGATCTAAGTACTGGTGTTCACAAATACGCTAACAGATTCTTGGGGACGCGGATTCGCGCGGATCCCTACCGATCGACCTTGCGACAGGACGCGGCCGATCCACGTGAATCCGTTGGATCCGCGGAATCTGCGTTCTGTTTTGGCTCTTATCTTTCATTGCCCGTGTTGTTCTGCGTCCCGAAAAATACGTCAGCGTACTTATGAGACTGCGTTCTAAGCCACCTCGATCGCCGCCTCCGGGCAGGCCGTCGCGCACATGCCGCAGCGCGTGCACCGGTCGTCGATCACCTCGTGGCGCTCGTAGGGACGCGGCACGATCGCCTGGACCGGGCACGCCTGGGCGCACAGGGTGCAACCGGTGCACGTTTCGAGGACCCGGTAATGGATCAGGCCCTTGCACTGCGCGGCCGGGCAGCGCCGTTCGCGGATATGCGCCTCGTACTCCTCGCGGAAATAGCGCAGCGTCGTCAGGACCGGGTTGGGCGCCGTCTGGCCCAGCCCGCACAGACTCCCTTGCTTGATGCCCTGGCTGAGGTCCTCGAGCGTGCGCAGGTCCGCCTCGATCCCCTTCCCGGCGCAGATGCGTTCCAGGATCTCGAGCATGCGCTTCGTGCCGATGCGGCAGAAGGTGCACTTGCCGCACGACTCGTTCTGGGTGAACTGGAGAAAGTAGCGCGCGATCTCGACGGCGCAGTCGCGCTCGTCGAGCACGACCAGGCCGCCGGACCCCATGATGGCGCCAGTCGACGCCAGTTCCTCGTAATCGACCCGGGTGTCGGCAAACCGGGCAGGGATGCAGCCTCCCGAGGGACCGCCCACGAGCACCGCCTTGAACTTGTGCCCGCCCTTGATGCCGCCGCCGACCTCGTCGACGATCTCCCTGATCGTGATCCCCATGGGGACCTCGATCAGGCCGCCGCGGTTGATCTTGCCCGCGAGCGAAAACACCTTCGTCCCCTTCGATTTTTCGGTCCCGAGCGCTGCGAACGCTTCGGGACCCTGCCGCAGGATCCACGGGAGGCAGGCAAGCGTCTCGACGTTGTTGATCAGGGTGGGCTTGCCCCAAAGCCCCGACTGGGCGGGGTACGGCGGGCGGAGCCTGGGCATCCCGCGTTCCCCTTGGATGGACTGAATGAGTGCGGTCTCCTCGCCGCAGACGAACGCGCCGGCCCCCTCGCGCACCTGCAGCCTGAAGCTGAACGTGCCTCCGAGGATGTTGTCGCCGAGGTATCCCTGCTCGGCGGCCTTCCGGATCGCCTCCCGGACGTGGCGCACCGCGATGGGGTATTCACGCCGCACGTAGATAAAGCCCTCGGTGGCTCCTACCGCATACGCGGCGATGGTCAACCCTTCGATCACCCGGAACGGGTCGGCTTCGAGCACGGCGCGGTCCATGAAAGCGCCCGGGTCTCCCTCGTCTCCGTTGCAGATGACATACTTGACGTCGCCGGCCGCGCGGCGCGTGATGTCCCACTTGACCGCCGTCGGGAACCCGGCGCCGCCGCGGCCTCTCAGGCCGGCGACCCGCACCTTCTCGATCACGTCCTGCGGCGCAAGCCGCTCGATGCAATGCCGCAGCGCCTGCATACCGCCGTGGGCGGCATACTCCTCCAGTGCGAGCGGCTCGATCTCACCGCAGTTCTCCAGCACCACGCGCACCTGCCTCGCGAGGTAGGGTCCGGCATCGACCCTCCTGCCGTCGACCGGCAGCCACTCCGAATCTTCAAACAGGCGGGCCCGAGCGTCCCGAAGCCCCTCCCGCAACCTGACCGCCACGCCGCGCGGCCGGACGTGTTCGCGCACCACCTTGCGGGCGTCCTCCGGGCGCACGTTCCCGTACAGCGTGTGCCGGCCGTCCTCGATGACTTCCACGACCGGCTCGCAGTGGCACAGCCCGCTGCACCCGACTGTTTTCACCCGCGCGCCGCCCCCAAAGGACTCCACCGCCCGCTCGACCTCGGCGTGCACCGCGCGGGCGCCACTCGCGATGCCGCAGGAACCGAGCCCGACCCGTATCTCGACCGCGCTTCGGCCGTGCGGCGGCGGTCGGTGTCCGTTTCCATTGCGACCGCGACGGCCCCGCCCCCTCCCCGCTCGTGCGCCGCCGGCCTGCTCGGCTTTGAGGTGCTCCCGGAGGATTCGCCCCGCGTGCTGTGCGCTGACGTGGCCATGGATCCTGTCATCGACGGTCATCACCGGGGCTAGGCTGCACGACCCCAGGCAGGCGACCGGCTCGATGGTGAAGCGGCCCGACGGGTCGGTATCCGATCCGTGGGCGATTCCCAGGGAGCGCCGCAACTCGGTCCTGATCTCCACCGCCCCCGACACGTGGCACGCCGTCCCCTCGCAGACCCGCACCATGTGCTCCCCCACGGGGCGCCGGCGGAACTGGCCGTAGAAGGACGCCACACCCGCGATCTGCGCCGGCGTGATCGAGGTCGCTTCCGATACACGCCGCAGCGCGGCTTCCGGCAGGTACCGGTAGCGCGCCTGGATGGCCTGCAGTATCGGGATCGCCGCGTCGGGCCGATCCCCTTCCGCTCGAATAATCTCGTCGACGGGCGACATATCGAGCGGGGGCTCCGCGCCCGCGTCGGGGCGCACCAGAGGCCCTGACGACGGCTCGACCGGGGAAGCGGGCGCGGCCGCCGCAACGGAAGCCGTAGCCGCGGGCCGTGGGACCCGCAACCACTTCGCCCAGGCGAGAAACGTGGCGGAGGCGATCAGGAGGGTAAGGCCGCCGCGCCTGTAGGAGTTCCGGCGGGCGACTGCCGCATCGTGCTGGCGGTCTGTCTCGGGTTGCAGAACCTTCTGGACTTCCGCGTCGGTCTTCGCCTTCTCCTTCAGCGATTCCACAAGCGCTTTTTCGACGGGGAGAACGCGGCGAGCGTGCAGGTAGACCGATACGAGCCAGACCGCCGCGATCACCGACACCAGTGCCGCCGCCACCCCGAGCCACTTCGACGCGATCGATCGGAGGCGCCCGCCAGTCATCGCGTCTCCACCTGGACCAGCGTTTCGCGGCCGCCGCGGTGCTCCAGCTCGCGCGGGCACGATTCATAGCAGCGGGCACAGCTGACGCACGCGCCGCGATCCGCGCGGAGCTTTTCGATGGCGCCGTAGGGGCACGCCTGCGCGCACAGCCCGCAATCCAGCTCCTTGTCCGGCGTGATGACGACGTTCTTCCAGGCGACGCGGGAGAGGATGGACAGTATCCCACCGTACGGGCAGAGCCAGCGGCAGTACGGCCTGCCGATGAACATCCCGGCGACGATGAACACGGCGCCGATGGCGAGCATGTGGAACGGGCCGGTGATCCGGAAGAGCCCGATGAACGGGTCCCACTCGCAGATCAGAAAACGGCGCCCGGTCTGCAGATTCAGCCCGGCGACCCTCAGGTGCAGCCCCCAGCCCGCGGCGACGACAGCCAACGACAGGTAGACATAGGGGAGCCACCCGAGCGCCTTGTCGAGCTTGCGGGGAACCTGGACCGGGCGCAACACCACCAAGTCCTGCACGGCCCCGAGCGGGCACACGCCCCCGCAGAACACGCGCCCGAACAGCAGCGCAGCGACGAGCGGCAGGAAGAAGAAGACGATCACGCCCAGCGACACCATGTACCGCGGGTCGACCAGCGACAGGGTCACGTTCTGAATGGCGCCGATCGGGCAGACACATCCCTTCCGGTAAAAACCGAAGTAGGCGAGCGCGCCGATGCTGAGCAACATTACGCCGTTGCGGCTGCGCCGTTTCAGCACGAGCCAGGCCGACAGGCCCAGCCCCGCGGCCAGCACGGCGACATCGAGCACCCGAACCCACGCCGTGCGGGGCTCGGGATGCGTCGGGGTGGGGAATGCGTAGGTGCCGCCGAAATCGGGCGGGGCTTTCTGGTATTGGGCGAACAGCACGCCCGACGCGAGGGCCGCCAGGACGAGGACCGGGAGCCATATGCGCCGCACCACCGCCAGGCGTTCGGGACCGCTAGGCATGGGCCTGACTTTCACTGGGCGCCACGCCCGGTACCGTAGTTCGTATGATCGCGGCGTCGGGACAGGCCACCTGGATGGCGCAGGTGTTGCACTCCAGGCAGCGGCTGTAGCGGATCTCGAGCCGCAGCGAGCCGTTCCCGGCAGGGGGCTTGCACGCCTTGACGCACTTGCCGCAGCCGTCGCAGCGGGTTTCGTCGATGAAATACTCGTAGTAGTTGTTGTTCGGGTCGTCCGGGTCCACCTTCCCCACGACCCGGCGCTTGAGCGCGTCCTGCGGGCAGACCTTCCCCGTTGGGATGCCGCGCTCATCCGGCTGGCTCATCACGTCGAAATACGCCGGGCAGAGCATGCAGTAGCCGCACTTTTCGAAATCGTTGACCGCCTTGACCGCCGAGAGGCTCAGCACGCAGGAGGTACGGCACAGATCGCACGCCGTGCAGCGGAACGGATCGACCTGGTAGACGGAATCTGCAGTCGCGCGGCGCACCAGGAGCCCCGCGGCCCCCCCGATCCCGGCGAAACCGAGGATTCGGAAGGATCGGTCGAAAAACTGCCTGCGGCTGGACCGTTCGCTCATATGCGCGTGCGCCTCACTTCTCCCGGGTAACGGGCATAAACACCTTGATCTCCCGCCGGACCGGGTCGGCGGCGGCTATCCGCCCCTTGGAATCGACGGCCAGGCGAATCGTGGTGCAGCCCGGGTCGAAGTGCTCCGGGCCGATGACGCCCAGCAGCTTCCCTTCCCGTTCGTACACCTTGACCCGGGACACCATCTTCTCCCCCGTTACGATGGTGCCGTCAGGGGCAAACGCGACGTCCACCGGGTTGCAGCAACCGACAAAATCCTCGGGACGGGTCATCCCGAACTTGCCGAAGGATCCGCGGGGAGAGCCGTCGAGCGCCCAGAGCGTCACCCGGTGACGCCCGGTATCGCCGGCAACCACGATCCCGTTTGAATCGACGTCGAAGTCAAGCGACCGGTTCGGCAAGATAAACGTCCCTGTCTTGGTGCGGCTCCCGATCTCCCCGATGAGCCGTCCGTCCATCGTGTGGCGCCGGATCAGGCGTGCCGCAGCATCTGCCACCAGCACTTCCCCGCCAAATACCTTGATCGCGGTGATCGCTGCGGGGCGACCCGGTGTTCCGGCGGTGAAACCTCCCACACGGGCGCCCGTGCCTTCGAAGATGTGGACGCGGTCCGCGCCCCCGACAAACACGCGACCGTCGGAGGCCGCCGCGAGACAGGCCGCGGAATCGGGCGCTTTCCAGCTCTTGACCAGCGTGCCGTCCGGTGCAAAAACGCGGACCTCCGCATCCCCCAGCCCGTAGAGGACGTCCCCGGGACCGATCGTAACGCCGGCAAGGGACGCGCGGAAAGGATGGGCGGATCCGGCGCCGCCGAGCACCAGCGTTCGGACATACTCCCGGCCGAGGTCGGACGCCGCGTGCACGACAGGCTGCAACACGGTGAACGGGTTGCCCGCTGGAGAGGCAGGGCGGGGCGGCAACACCGGCTCGGGCCGCTCCCGGAACACCGCGGCCGCAAACGCCGCGACGGCTCCGACAGCCGCGGCGGGCGGGAACCACGATTTGCGGAACCGCTCCAGCAGCCCGGTTGCGACCGTTTCCTTCTCACCCGGTCCCATCACGCCTCCCTCCCTACCTGCCCGCTCCGCCGACCTGCAGACAAACCATCTGGTGCATGTCGCGGATGACGAGCTTCCCATTGGAGAGGGCGAGGGGGCCCCAGACCTCGTCGCCGCCGAGGATCTGGGCGCTCGCCAGTTCCTTGTACTGCGTCGTGTTCGCCTCAACGAGCCGGAGCATTCCGGTCCGCCCGTCCAGCAGGAAGAACATGCCGTCGGCCAGGAAGAATCCGCCCAACTCGAAGGTGCGGGCGCCGCCGGGATCGGTGGACGTCACGGGACTCTGCCAGACGACCTTCCCATCGAGCGCGACACACATGAAACGTCCCCTAGTCTTGCTCCCCACCGCGAACAGGTGGTTCTGAAAGAGGATGGGGGTGTGCACCTCGGAATTGAACTGCGTGCTCGCCAGATCGTAAAGTTTCCTGGCCGTAAAACCCGCGGCCGACTTCTCGACCTGGTACATCGCGCTCCCGGCCTCGTAGCCGCTGGTGACAAAAACCCTTCCGTCCCCAATCGACACCGGGGAGGGCACGGCCGCCATCTTGGCGACAAACGGCGAGCTCCACAGGAACTTGCCGTCGGCGGCGGCGACGCCGACTACGCTTTTCATCGTCAGGTACAGGTACTGCTTCACCCCCCCGATGGTCGCCGGCATCAGCGACGAGTGGCTCATCAGGTCTCTTTCGACGTTGGGCGTCCGCCAGATCTCTTTCCCGGTCGCTTGATCGAAGGCCACCACCAGCGCGGCGCCGCCTGTGGCCACGATGACGCGGTCGCCGTCCAGAAGCGGGTTCTGCCCGGCGTACCAACTGGGTATCGTCGCCTTGTATTCCTGGACCAGGTTCTTCTGCCAGACCAGCTTCCCGGTGCGAGCGTCCAGGGCGTGGAAGCGGCACTTCGGATCGAGGGCGAAAACCAGTTTGGGTCCGACGGACGGCACGGAACGGGTGATCCCGTGGTTGGGCCTGATCTCAACCGCATAGCTCCACCGCCACAGGTCTTTCCCGTCGGCCAGCGCGATGCAGCGCACGACGTGCTCTTTTTTCGCCGCGTCGTAGTCGTTCAGATAAATGCGCCCGTCGCGGATGGCCGCCCCGGCATAGCCCTCACAGACGGGAGTCCTCCACAGGACTTTCGGCCCGCCTGCAGGCCAGGAGCGCAGCAAGCCTGTCTCGGTAGAGATGTTGTCCCGGGCGAGCCCCGCGGAACTGCGGCCAGTCGACGCCGGAAACCATTATGGCAGATACACTTAAAGCAATAATAAAGAAGCCGGAAAGGCGACCGAACATAAGATCGTTCCTCGCGACAGACCAGCCCCTATCCGCACAAAACCCGAGAGCTGTCATCTTTCCATTGATGAAAACCGGGTTCAAGTACAAAAAACAGACCGCCGGCCCCGATTTCGTGTACCTTAAGGAGCAGGTGGGGAGCCGGGCTCGGGCCCGACTCCCACCGCAACTGTGACTGTCATCGTATTCGAGCCGGAAGATTCCGGCGGAAAAGGGGGCACAATGAAGCTGAAAGTCCGCGGTTGTATTGCATTGGCTGCCGTGCTGGCGACTGCGGCACTCGTCGCCGCTCATCCTCATTTCAACAAGACCATCACGGTAAAGCTGCCGAGCGGGGTCGAGGCTGTCATCACCTACAACACGACCCCTGCCAACGAGGCGAACGCCGAGAAGGCGGCGGTCGGGGCCTTCGTCACGCCCCGGCGCCCGATGCTGAAGCTCTCCGCAGAGTTGAAGGCAGGCGCGGTGACCATACCGGCAGGCGAGTACACGATAGGGGTGATTAAGAACTCGCAAGACGACTGGACGATGGCGCTGTATCCGGGCCAGGTCGCCCGCGGCCAGGAACCGGAAGCGGCCAAGCTGATCAAGCTCGAATCGATGTATGCCAAGGGGGCCGAAGGCGCTGCACCCCACATGCTCATCGACATCTCCCCGGGATCCGGGAAATTCGAGGGGCGCGCGGTGCTCACGATCCACTTCGGCACCCTGTTCCTCGCCGGCGCTCTCTCCTGAGGCGTACGGTTTCGTTTGACCGGGCGGGACGCCGGACGCCCCGCCCGAGGTCGGTCTTCACTTCTCGCCGCGCATTCCTCCTCATTCAAACCGGGTACCCTTCTTGGAAGTTCGTATGCCCCTTCTGGTCGACCCGGATCCCACATGGTATGGTTCCACGCAGGGACCTGGTTCAGGTTTCCGTCCCCCTGAAAGCACGAGGAGGAGCTTTTTCTGCGAACTCGAGACATATTGCGTGCGTGGGGGCTGATTCTAGCCGGCAGAACCCCTTCCCTCTCCATCGAAATCACCCGTGAATGCCCGCTCTCCTGCCCCGGCTGCTATGCCTACGGCGAGAACCATCTCGGAAACTCCACTCTGCTGCGCGACCTGCGGGACTTCAAGGGCAGGGATCTGACAGAGGGCATCCTGCGCCTGGTCGACACCCACCGTCCGCTTCATGTCTCGCTGGTAGGCGGGGAGCCGCTGGTGCGGTTCCGCGAGCTTTCCGAAGTGCTCCCGGCTCTCGATGCGAAGGGCGTCAACGTCCAGGTGGTCACCAGCGCCGTGCGCCCCATTCCGCTGGAGTGGCGTCGTTTGCGCCTGCTGAACATCGTCGTCTCTATCGATGGCCTGCAGCCCGAGCACGATGCGCGGCGCAAGCCCGCAACCTACGACCGCATTCTCAGGCACATCGAAGGGCACCGCATCACGGTGCACTGCACGGTGACCCAGCAGATGACCGCAGGACGTGGACTACCTGGAGAGGTTCACCGATTTCTGGAGCCGGCGCGATGAGGTGCGCAGGATCTGGATGAGCCTTTTCACGCCGCAACAGGGGGACAGCAATGCCGAAATCCTGTCACCGGCAGCCCGGGAATGGGTCATCGGCACCATTTCGAAACTGCGTGGCCGGTTCCCGAAACTTGAGATGCCCCAGGGCCTGCTCGAGGTCTACCGCAGGCCACCGGAGAGCCCGGATCGGTGCATTTTCGCCCTGACGACGCGATCCATTTCCGCAGATCTGCAGCGGGTGATCACACCATGTCAATTCGGAGGGCGGCCCGACTGTTCGCAGTGCGGGTGCATCGCCTCGGCTGCTTTGGGCGCCGTGGGGCGCCACCGGCTTCCTCTCGGAATCCAGGTGGGGACCATTTACCGGGCGTCCTACCGGATCGGGCAGTGGTGGAGCCGCGTGCGGCGTTCGAGCCACCCAGAGCTCCGGCCGGTGCGCGGACCGCAAGGCCTGCGCGTCCTGAGCGACTCCGCCAAGTGAGCACCTCGAGTGTCCCGCAAAAACACGATGTGGGCCGCGTCGGGCCGACGCGGCCCGCCTCAGCTAAGGCTGCGGAAAACACCGGAGCGGCGCGAAGGATAGGAACTTCGCACGAGGTTGCGCTCGGCGATGGGCGCATAGGCCAGGAGGACCACGCAGATGATGGTCAGGCCCAGGCGCCACCGCGGGTAGAGCATCAGGGGGGACAGCGCCCACACCTCGCTGATCAGAAACAAAAATGGGAAAAGCCTGCGGTACTGCATGCCGGTTTCGGGATCGTCGAAGCCGACGGAGGCGATCAGGTACATCCGGACAGCGATCCCGCACACGCCGGTGATCATCATCAGAGTTGTCAGGTATCGGGCGATGGCCGATGCGCGGGTATAGTCGGTCGTGACCCATTCCCGGGTCAGCCCGAGTAGCGCGTTGACGGCGTCGCCCAAATAGAAGAGAGTCACGCCATAGATCGCCAGATACATCACCTGCATGAGGATCGTCAACACCTTCGATATCGACCGGGGAATCACCGCCAGGTCGCGCTCCCGTAGGGCCATCCCGCCGGAACCCTGCGGCGAGCGCAGCCGCCCGAGGTCTTCGGCGAGCATGCGGGCGCTGGGGTAACGGTCCTCCCGCCGCTTCTGCATGCACCTCCTGATGACGAACTGCAGTTCGGGGGAGATGTTCGCAGACCCTGGCGGAAGCGCCGGGGTCTCCGGCGACATGATGCGCGCTATCGTCGTGGTCGTGCTGTCTGCCTGAAACGGGTTGGTACCGGTCACCATCTCATAAAGCACTATGCCAAGCGAGAAGATATCGGTTCGCGCGTCCACGGCGCCGCCGGCAATCTGCTCTTGGGACATGTACTGCACCGTGCCGACGATCGTCCCCTCCTTCGTCTCGAAAAACGTTCCCGACTTGGTGGATTCCGTCTTCGACACGAAATCGGCGCCGAGCCTCTTGGCCAGCCCGAAGTCGAGGATCTTGACCCGGCCCTCGGGCGTGATCATGATGTTCTGCGGTTTGATGTCGCGGTGCAGGATGCCCTTTTCGTGGGCGTGCGTCAGGGCGCCCGCCAGTTGGCTGCCGATGTCGACGATCGTGCTCTCAGGGATGGCCCCTTCCGCGATCAGCGTGTCGAGCCGCTTCCCCTCGACAAACTCGTAGACAATAAACTCCCTCCCTTCGTGCTCCGCGTAGTCGAGCACGCTCACGATGGAGGGGTGGTTCAGGGCAGCGGCCGCCCGCGCTTCCTGGCGAAATCGGGCCTTCCCGTCGCCGGAAAGTGCGATTTTCTTTAGGAACTTGACGGCGACGGTCTTGCCGAGCGAGTTGTCGTGCGCGCGGTAGACGTCGGCCATGCCCCCGCTGCCCACACATTGCTCGATCGTGTATCGTCCGAGGCGCTCTTTCATCGGGCGGAGAACTCCGGCACCCCCGTCGCGGTCCGAATCCGGTGACGGTGCCGGGTCCGCGACTGTCACCGTTGCGTTCATCCTCGGCATCCGGAACAGCCCGGAAATCCATCGGCCCGACAAAACGGATCGTGTGTTCGTTACCATGGCCCGGCTCCCGGTCAGTCGACCGTCCGAACACCGGGGTGGGCTTCGCGTCAGGGCACCTTTCGGGAGCGGCCCGGCGCGTGAGTCCATCCTAACACTTCCAGTAATCCCCTGCCCTGATATCCCAGGATCACCTCGACGGGCAACGCCCAGCCTCCGTCCGCCCGCCTCGTCTCGATGGACACGCAGGCGATGGGGAAGCGGCCATAGCGGTCGGGTTTGGCACGCGCGGCGGGAAGCGCGGCGACCGTCTTGCCAAGGTCCAGTTCGCCCGCGCCGGCGGATGAAAGTGTTTCGGGTATCAGTCTGCGGCCGCGTGTGTCCTCGACGTGGTAGCGGTAAACGGGCGCCCCGGTGCCATAGCTCCGTTCGGAGGCGAGGTTTCTGAACAGCAACCGGAATTGGGAGCCGTCCTGGCGCAGCCTGAAGTCCTCGAGCGCTGTGATCCCGCCCAGCCAGTGGCGGCCGATCAGGTCCCGCCGCAGCCGCAGCGTGTCGCTCACGTACCGGGTGACTTCGGGACGGGAGTATTCCCCTGCTTCGGCCAGGTTTTCGATCACAGCGTCGGGAAAGGCCGTGACAATCTTGGCGCCCCAATAGGCGTCGCCGGCATCCGTGCGTTCAAAGGAAAGGTTCGGATAATTAGGTTTCCAGCTGCCCGGCTCGAATAGGACGCTGTCATAGTAGCCAACCTCGGGATAACGGATCCTGCCCTGAACTTCCCAAGGGCGACGCCAGATACCAAGGCTGACCAGGGACTTCCCCATGGCCGGGCCATCGAATATGTACTCGTGGCCGACCCGGTAGGGGCCGTTGATGAAATCACCACTGCCCATGGCAGACCCGAAATCGAGCATGAAGTGTCGGACGAATCCGCCGCCGTCGCGCCCCGCCACATACACGTCGAGCGCGTTCTTGTCGCCCACGTCGACGTGGTTAATCCAAGAGGCAATGACCCTCATGCCGCGCAGCTCGCGACGCATTTCGTGCGGGATCAGGTCGTTGGGGTCGTCTTTCCTTCTTCCGGCATATACGAATCGCCCGATCGGTTTGCCTGGCAGGTAGAGGCTGGCCAGTCCACGGTAACGGCCCTCGACGGGCGCCAGCTTCGACAGCATCGCCTCAAGGTCCGCAGGCGTCAACTTGCGGCGCTTGTTGGTGGGGTCCCGGTAATAGGAATCCGGCCCGAGCGTCAGGTCTTCCCGGCGGAAGTACACGACGCTGTTGTGGGGGACGTTGTAGCCGGCGGCGTGCATGATCAGGGTGCAGATGCGCTCGGCGGCCGAGTTCCTCTCCGGCGCGGTCGGAAGGTCGAACTTGAGCACGTATCTCCGGCCCGCGGCGTCGACGACGTCCAGCTTCGGCGTATATCCCTCGTCGTTGACCCGGATGATTGTCCACGGCCCCGGCCGGGGCGGTGCGCCCTCGAGTCCCGACAGGATTTCCCCGAATGTCATCGAGGCGAGCCCCATGCGGGTGGAGAACCACGCCGACTCGGGCACCTCGTCCCACGCGTTGACGTTCAGCGCGCCGTGATCGGCGGCGCAGATCGCCTTGTATTCCGCATCCAGGTGCCGGAACCAGGAGTTGTAGAAAATCGCATACAGCTCGGAAACCTGCCGTTCCGCTGGTTGCGGCACGGATCGACTGTCCGCATCGGCGCGCAGAGGAGGCCGCAGACGGAGTTCGGGGCCCGCCAAGACCGCGTGCGCTGGCCACAGCACCAAGCCAAGTAGGATGCAGGCGGCTTTCATCGTTTGTATGCTCCGTACCTTGTCGGCCCTCGCAGCGGAGGGCGTTGCCGGTCTCCAAACAGGATGTGGAACTGGAGCCCCTCGCTGCTGTGCCCGAGTTCGATGCGGACCACGGTCCCGGTCTCCGTGTGGTAGCGGAAACCGAATCCATAGTTTCGGTGCCAGTTCAGCCAGGTCAGATCGTCGGTGCGGTCGAATATCTGTCCCTCGTCGAAAAATGGGACGGCTTCGACATTCGGGTGCAGGCGATAGCGGTATTCCAAAGAGAGCAGCAGGAGATTCGTCCCGGAAAAGCGGTCGACTCCGAAACCTCTCAGCGTGGAGGACCCGCCGATGCGTGGCAGGAGATAGAACGGGATGGGATCGCTCCCGCTGCGTCTGCGGTTGAACTCGAGGCTGGCCAGCCCGACGAAAGCGCTCCGCTGCCGCAGCACAGGCAGCCGCCCCTCGAGCTGCACCTCGTAGGTGAAATAGCTCAGCCGATTCCTGGCCCCCAGGCCATCCTGATGACTCGCCCCCGTGTGAAGCGCGCCGCCGAGTTGATAATCGCCCCTGATCCCGTCCAAGCTCAGGTATGAACCTACGCTCTGGAGCGTGGTCTGCCTCCCATACCCCGGCAGATCGGGGAAGAACGCCTCCGGCGAGGCAAGGGCCGGATTGGTCCCGGCGTGGGTCTCAAACCACCCGGTCCGGTATTCGCTCCCCCAACTTATCCAGGGGTAGGGCGTGATCTCGTAACGGACGCCAGCCCACGTCTGGCGCAACGCAAAATTAGAGTGCTGCTCTCGGACCGATTTCTGCCCGATGCCGTAGAAATTTTCGCGCGGGCGCCACTGGTAGGATCCTTCGACAATCAAGCGGCTGAGACCCATTGAACTCGTCCAGGCGACATCGAATTCCTGGTACTTCGCAGTCGTCAGGCGGCCGACGAGGCTCAGTGAGGTCCTCTTTCCCCCAACCGTATACCCGGCCCCGCCTCCGAATCCGGTCCCTTCACCCACGCCGCCAAAATAAAGGGCGATGCCCCTATTGCGCAGCGCCTGGAGCCAGAGGGCGGTCCTTTGCCTTTGATAGGTCGCCTCGTATTTGATGAGGCCCTTTTCCATCCCGGCGGCCAGGAGCCGGGGAGGCACCGATACGGCACGCAGCAGGAAAAAGGCCGGTGGGTGCATGGCCCGCTCGACCTCGTCGGGCGTGGCGATACGGTCTTCCTGGGCTGGGAAGGCAACCGCGACAAGGTGCGTGACGCCGAGAACCAGGTAGAAAATCACTGCCGGGCCGTTCAGTCGATTCCCCATGGCAGAATCCTCGACCGAGACAACGAAAGCCGATGCAGAGATGCGACGAGGTGCTGGTTGTTCGCGAGTATACCACTTCTGAGGGACGGCGGCTCGACGCCGTCGCAGGCGCCGAAGCGCCGCACTTCAGATTCTAGGGAGTTATGAAGTGGTCGTGAAGCAGCCGCACGGTCTCGACAAGGCGGGGCCGGTCGGTGAGGAGGCTGATCCTGAAGGAGGAGGTGTGCAGCCCTGCGACCGGGATGCGCAGGCTTTTGAGCAGCGACAGGGCCCGCTGCAGGTACTCGTACCGGTCGGTGATTCCGGTGCCGATCAGCGACACGGCGGAATAGCCGCGGCACACACGCACCGAGGATGCGAATTCGCCTTGAATGCGTCCCAGCACGGACTCGAGATGGTAGTTTTCCTTCTCGGGGACGATCAGGCTGCCGCAGAGCGTCCCGCGCACACCGGGGTGAAACGACACCTGCTTGGTCTTTACGGAGTCTTGCTCAAATCGGCCCAGCAGCTTCTCCAGGGTCGACAGGTCGCCGGCCAGGCTTTCTTCGAGCTCGAGCAGGACGACTCGCTCCTCGGAAGCGACGCCGACGACCCTCGGTTTGATTCTCCCCTCGAGGTTGCGGATGATGGTGCCGGCACCTTCGGGGGACCACGTGCACATGGCGTGAATCACCGTGTCGCGGAGCTTGGCAAACTCGACAGAGCCGGGGTGCAGCACGCGGGCCCCCGCTTCGCCCATCTCCTGCATCTCCTGGTACGAGAGCTGGTTCAGGCGCCGCGCGTTGCTCACGACATTGGGATCGGCGGAATAGACCCCGTCGACGTCGGAGTAGATCTCGCACAGCTCCGCGCCGAGGGCCGAGGCCAGTGCGACGGCCGTCACGTCGGACCCGCCTCGCCCGAGGGTCGTGATCTCCTTGGCGAAGCTGACCCCCTGAAAGCCTCCCACGACGGCGACGTATCCCTCGTCCAGGGCCCGCAGCACCCTGAACGGGCGCATTTCGATGATGCGCGCGTTCGTGTGATTGTCGTCGGTGATGATGCCGGCCTGCGAGCCGCTCAGCGCGACGGCCCGGCACCCCCGGGCCTCCAGCGCAATGGACAGGAGCGCGGCGCTGATCCGTTCGCCGCTGCTGAGCAGCATATCCATCTCGCGCGGTGACGGGTTCGGGCTGAGGCCCCTCGCCTCGGCGATGAATCCGTCCGTCTGTTTCGCCCGGGCGGACACGACGACGACGAGACGCAACCCGGAAGCCTTCTTCCGGAGAACAATCGACGCCACCTGCCCGATCCGATCCGCATCCGCCAGCGACGTCCCGCCAAACTTGAGCACGACGACCGGGGAGCCCTCTTGTGCCATGACCCCCAATGTAGGGTTCGAAGGGCCCGGGGTCAAGGGCGAAGGGAAAGGCCAGGGGACCGAGGCGGGCGCCCGCCGATTGGCCCGACAAGAGTGCACGCCCGGGGCGATCTCGCGCACAGCCAGTGCACGCCGTCGCCGGTTTCCGGCTGTCGTCACGTGTCTAATCTTGGACGCTGATCAACGCAGATCAAAGACAAAGGCATTGGTGACAGACCACGCCCGGCATTCCGCCACGAGGGCTGCCCCTCGTCGCCGGCCAACCCACGACTGGGCCTTCTCCGCCCGCGAACGTCACACATCCCCGGCGCAGGAATGCCCGTCCGGCGCATGCGCCGCGCCGGGGCTTTCCGTAATGCCGTCTCGCCGTTTCAGTGACCTGACGGATGAAATCGCTCTTTGCCCGCGTATATGCCACGCGGGCATCGGGGTGCGCGCTCGAAAGTCTGAGTTTCAGATCGCCATATTCCCGGGCCACGTCCGGATGTTCGACGAGGTAGTCCCTGAACAGAAGGCTGTCCCAGTGCTCGAAATGAGACTCAACCGCGTGGATGTGATGCGTTCTTTCCCCATCCTGGTCACGCTTGATAAACCAGGCATAGAATGGCAGGGCGTCATCTCCCCACGATGCCCTCCAAAAGTAGTCATACCCTTGCGCTTCGAGGATAGGTGCAATTCTCCGCCTGGTCTCATCCAGACTCGTTACCTCGACCAGGATGTCCACAATGGGCTTGGCCACGAGACCAGGAACGGCAGTGCTGCCGAAGTGCTCGACTCTCTCAACCAGGTCAGCGGGCAGGCACGACAGCAAGTGAAGCCGCTCCTGTTCAAACATATCTGCCCAGCGAGGATCGTATGGCACAAGGACCACTTTTTCTTTCACGACGCGGGCTATCTTCTCTTCGAGCGTCTCCATTCGTCCTGCTCTCCCGGGGAAGTGTCGGCGACTCCTGCCCCACGATTCTAGACCCCCGGATGATGTTCAATCTTCCCGGCATGTTGAAATGCCGCGTAGTTGAAAATCTCCAGAAATTCCACACACCGTTGCTGCACGGCAGTGAACCAGGCGTCTCGCCGTGTGGGATTCGTGACGGCGGCGAGTTTCGGGTTGATCGGGGGATTCGTGTCGCCATAATTCTCGGCAAGGACGGCTTCTCCGAGAACGTGCGACCGTATCAGGTTGCGCAATTGCGCTTCCGTGAAAATATTGCCCAGGTTCCTGAGCACCTTGTCGGCGACGGCTTGGCCCCCGGAGACAGTCAGGGTGGTATAGATATTGATCTTGACGAAACCATCGCTCGGTAGCGCGGATAGCCTTTCAATAGGGATGGAGGACGTTCCATGCAGGCAGAGGATGTTGCCCACGGTGGCGCTGATCTTCCTGGCTTGCTCGGGCAGGTAACGGGCCTTTTTGCCGGTGGTGCGGTGCTCGGTGCCGACATTCGGGACGAGGATATCTACGCCCGTCTCATCGAGGAATTGCCGTGCCTGCTCGACGCTGGTTGGCGTATTCTTGTCCCCGCCCCCGGCTTCGTAGATTTCGTCCACCGCTCCTTCGACAACCACCTTGCCCTGCACTTTCTCGACGTATTGAGCGGTCAGCCGGATATTCTCTTCAAAGGGTTTATCGCTGGCATCGCACATGACGGACGCGAAGCGGTCGGCAAAGCCTTCCAGGATATCCCCATCCAGCCAGGGATAGGCATGGTCCAGATGCGGCAAGACGCGCAATTTGCGGTAGGGGCTATCATCGCCCATGAATGTCTCCAGATCGGAGAACATCAACCGGGTTCCCAACACCGGGTTGCCGCATGCCGCGATCAAGCGCATTTGCCCGCGTGCTGGATAGCGGCAGGTCCACGCCGGAACAATCGGCAAGTCCGCCACGCCGAGCCGGCGGCTCATCGTCAATGCCGCGGCGAGAATGGCCTCCAGCGTTTCCCGATCCTCACAGCAAAAAGCCGGTAGCGCGACATTGCGCTCCACCGCGTCTCGGTAAATGTCTTTGACGGCCTGGTATTCGGTTACTAACGGCATGGATGTATCTCCGTCCCGGGCAGTTCAGGACATCAGCGCGCCGCCGTTGACATTGAGTGCCTGACCGGTCAGATAGCTGCCGTCCGCGCTTGCCAGGAATACGGCGACTCCGGCCACATCTTCCGGCGTACACAATCGGTGCAGCGGGATGCGGCTGACCAGGTACTCTTCCACCTGCTCGGGAGCCATATGCCGCTTTTCAGCATAGGCCGGCAACATAGCATTCCACAAAGGGGTGAAGACGATGCCCGGGCAGATGGCGTTGACGGTAATACCGTGCGGTGCGAATTCCATCGCCAGGCTTTGCGTGAGGCCGATCAGCCCAAATTTCGACGCGCAGTACGCCTGGTATTGGCTATTCCCCTGCTTGCCGGATTGCGAGCTGATGTTGATGATCCGCCCGCGACGGCGCGGAACCATCGATTTCAAAACCGCCTGGGAGCAGAGGAATGCTCCTGTCAGATTGATATCGAAATGCCGCTGCCAAACCGCTTCCTTCAGTTCGAGAAAAGGCACGACCTCGGACACGCCGGCGTTATTTACCAGGATGGTGACAGGCCCGAGACGCCGCTCAACAGCCTCGACCATTTCCTCGACGGACGTTCCCGAGGAAACATCCGCAGCCACGGCGATGGCCGCCGTACCGAGCGCTGCAGAGGTCTGCCATGCCCGCTCCTCGTCGATATCCACCACCGCAACGCGGGCGCCCTCGTGACAGAAGCGCCCGGCAATGCCCTTTCCGATTCCTGAAGCGGCGCCGGTGATAATCGCTACCTCTGCATCCAAAACCATGCCTGTTACTCCGGTTTCAGTACGATCTTAAGCCCGCGGGACTCGCGCATTAGAGACAGGCCCTCCGCAAAGCGCTCCAATGGAAGGCGGTGGGTGATGCTGGCGTCCGAAATCCACCCGGCCGTCAACATGCGCACCGCCAGTTCCACGTGATGGGGCGTGCTGTCCGATCCGCCGCTGACGGACAACTCACGGTAATGAACCAGCCGTGTATCCAGTGGAATGGTCGATTCCCCACCGGGAAGACCGGCGAAGAGATTGATCATCCCGCCTTTCCTCACCATGGCGAACGCCTGCTGCTGGACCTGAGGATTGGGCGCGCAGGCAATCGCCACATCGGCCCCCATCCCGCCGGTGAGCCGCAACACTTCGGCAACCGGATCCATCTCTAGCGGATTGATCACGGCATCGACGGGGAATCCGCGCGCCCGCGCCCGGCGTTCGGCTGAGCGCTGGACAACCAAGATGCGCGTCGCGCCTCGCGCCCGCGCCGCCTGCACGTGCAGCGCTCCCAGGGGTCCAAAACCGATGACGACCACCGTGTCCCCAAGCTGTATGCCGGCCAGCGATTGGGCGTTGATCACGCAGCTCAACGGTTCCGCAAGCGCGGCCAGGTCGCCGATTTCGTTGGGGACGCAGATCACGTTGCCTCCGTCTACCGCGCGCCGTGGGATGGCGATGTAGTTGGCAAAGGCTCCAGGATACGTCCTGCTGATGGGGGTCAGTGCGTCACAGCGATTGGTAAAGCCCCGCCGGCAATAGGGGCAGTGGCCGCAGGAGATGCTGGTGGCCATGGTCAGGCGCTGCCCGGTGTGAAAGGCGGCGACCCCCTCCCCAAGTTGGACGATGGCGCCGACGAATTCATGCCCGATGGTCTGGCCTACCGGCACGCGGGGATCCCCCTTCAGAAACATCTTCAGGTCGGTTCCGCAGATGGCGCAGGCCTCTACCTTAACCAGCAGCCCGCCGGGCTCCGGGACTGGCATTGGGATCTCTTCGCAACGGATATCATTCTGTCCATAATAGCGGATGGCTTCCATGGCATCATTCCGGTTCCACGCTGGGGTCTTCAGCGACTGATTCCGTCACCACGAGTGTGACATCCGGGTGTTCGCGGAGGAAGCTGGCGGGAAACATGGGGGTGATGGGGCCGAAAAGGACGTTCCGCAGCACCTGCCTTTGCCAGAACCAGTCCAGGTAACAAATGATCCTCCGGCTGGCGAGAATATCCCTCATGCCGACGGTGACGGCAAAATTCGGTACCGCCTGGAGGTTGCCACCTGTGCCGAACACGGCATTGATAACCTTGGTGGTCGTCGCAATCCTAATGACCCGGGCCGGGAGCTGTTTGAATGCCTCATTACTCATCAACTCCCAGTAATCCAGCGCTTCATTGAAGGCCACGTGCCCATTGATACCGATACCGCCAAAACAGATATCGATCCCACCAGCATCCTCGATAGCGCCTGAATAGCGGGAGGTGTCCCGGGCGTTGGGAATATGCATCTGCTGAGGATTCAACCGGCACTCGGGGGAAATTTGCGAGTAGAAGTGTTGCCGCAAAAAGCGGAGGAAACTCAGCGGATGGCTCTCCGGAAGATTGCATCCGTCATCACCGACATACTCGTCCATGTTGAACACGTGCAGGTGGGACAAGTCGAGCTGCAATTCGTTACATGTCTCCGCGAATAAGCGATATTGGCCGGTAGGACCGACCGGCATCATCAGCCGCGTCGGCATGTTTAACCGATTGTTCTCCTGGACCGCGCGCACCATCGTGCGGGCGAAATGGTCGGCCGCCGCCGCCTTGTCTTTCACGATACACAACTGAATGTTGCCATATTGCGTTTGGGATAGCATACGCACTGCCCTCGGGATCGGGTGCCATTTTATCGTGTATGCGCTCGTTCTCGTTTGAAATAACCAACGCGATCCTCCGGCCTGGGGGGGACGATGAGGATGCCACCATCTGGGAATTGGCTGCGCCAGTCTTCTATTGGGCGGACAAATCACTCATCAACTTCCGCGGGCGGCCTGCTGGCCTTCCATGAAGTAGATTCGTCTGAGATTTCTTCGAGCCTTTGAGTCGTGGCGTCCATCGACCCCGTCAAGACTTTCCCCAGGATCTAGCGGTTGCGTGCTCCCTCGTCGAACAGGAACTTCATCGCCTCCTGATGGCAGAGCAATTGCGCGTCCAGAAGCAGGTCCGGGGTGAAGATGAAGGGCTTCCCATTGCGCTTGGCCGTGGAGGCCGCGTGGGACGGTGACTCGATCACCACACTCAGCGCGCCGCAGTGCAGGTTCAAAGCGGTGTCGAGGTTGTAGGGCGACGGCTTTGCGACGCGGGCAGGGTCGGATTCTATCGTCGGATCGTCCGTCGCCTGGAGCCCTTCCCGGGTGAGACGGGTATGGACACGGCGGAAGAGCAGGTCGAAGGCCGGCGTCAGGGCAGGTTCGGCAAAGGGACGGTGCATCAACGGAAAAACGGCGCCCGTATGCATGTTGAGGACGAGGTCCGGCCGTTCCAGTGCGACCAGATTGAAAAGCGCATTGGTCTCCGGCTGGCGTCGGCCGAAGAAGTCGTCGTGCTGGATGTTTACGCCGCGGTCGTTCGGATACCCGCCGGGAAACTGCGTGCGGGAGAAATCGAGGGGGATAAACTGCTTGACGTCCGGCCAGCCGATGATTTGGCCGTTCGGCCAACCCCCGGTATTGAAATATTCCGGGATGGTCTCGTCGCCTCCCCGGTGCACGCCCATGCGGAGCGGGACCCGGGCCCGGCCGTCGACATTCAGAATGGGAATGATGATGATGCGGTCGAGGGACTTGGCCGCGCCAGCGATTTCCGGCCAGGGCTTGCCGCGGAGGTCGCTGCCTGTCTCCAAAACGGAGAGCAGGTTGACCATCCCGACAATCCCCTCGAATTCGCCGCCGTGCACGCCAGCGATTCCCAGGTAGACTCGTTTGGCGAAGTCCGGCCCGATGTAGGCCCGTGTTTTGCCGAGCCCGAGCGAGCCCGAATAGGTCGTTGTCCCCTTCGCCTGACGGCCCTTCCCATAGACCACGGCGCGAATCGCGCGCCCGCCGGCCGTGGTTCCGATGGTGGCGCACTCGCCGACCCTGACATGCGAACGCAGGTAACTATTCACTTCTTCCGGAGTGCTCACCCAGAATGAGGGGATATGCTCGGCTTCGCGCAGGTAGTCGGCAGGGATGTTCGGGAATTTGCCGGACGAACCCATGGCCATCAGGCATGAGCTGATGACGATGATCCCAAACGATGGAGCGCATCTCATGGGGCAACCCTCCAGAATGGAGATAGGCCATTCGACTCCGAACCCCCCAAAAGGGGACCGGGAAGTGTCCAGGCGACGCTCCTCAATACCAGTTTCGCAATCGTACTTCCATCTCCTTCTCGCCGCCGGCCGCGCGCCCGGCGCCTGGTCAAGATCCACGTGCATTCGAGCAGATCCACGTCCCGGAAACGAGTGCATATTTCCAGGCGAGAGTTCTTGACATCGGAATGCGCGGAGGAGGTCGTGTCCCCTGCCGGCTCGTCGCCGAGTGCCAGGAAGCTTGCGGGCCAATGATCGACGGGGCGGTCAGGGCAAGTTCCGGGCCACGATCCCGGTCAAACCCGACCGGACCCCATTTTCCGGGGCCGCCGGCGCGAGCCCGGGAGCCCGTGTCCGGCCCTCCTCATTCCTGCCGCAACGCCGTCATCGGATCGACTCGCGTCGCGCGTTGGGCCGGGAGCAGGCACGCCGCGAGGGCCACCGCCGCGAGAACTCCCGCGACCGAGGCGATAACGGCCGGATCCAGGGGCCTGACACCGAAGAGAACGCTCTCGACATACCGCGCAAGCCCCACGGTTCCGGCGAGCCCTATGGTCAACCCGAGCGCCAGCAGCAGCAGGCCCTCTCGCACGATCAACCGGAAAATCCCTTCTGTGCTGCTGCCGAGCGCCATGCGAATCCCGATCTCCCGTCGACGCTGCGCGACCATGTAAGCGAGAACGCCGTAAATGCCGATCCCGGCCAGAAAGAGCGCAACCAGCCCGAAGCCCAGCGCGACGAGCAAGGGCGATTTCCTCGAAATCAGGGATTCGGCGATAAGCTCTTCCATGGTGCGAACACCGAAGAGCGGTAGCTCGGCGTCTACCTCCAGCATGGCCTTGCGCAGGGCCGGAATCAGGGTAGACGGTTCTCCGGCCGTTCTTAAGGCAAAGGTCACATCATCACGCGGGCTCTGCTCCCACGGAAAGTAGTAGGCGCCGACGCGCTCGTCAGGATCCACCAGCGCACGCAGCTTAACGCTTCCCACAACCCCAATGACCGTGTACCAGCGGGCGGTTGCCGTCGGCTGGATGAGGTCTTGCGGGCTGTCCGGCCTCCACATGCGCTTGCCTACCGGGCTGCTGTTCGGCCAGAACTTCCGGGCCAGCCTCTGGTCAATGATGATCGTCTTTGGCGACGAAGGAGTGTCTGTGGAGTCGAACAAACGGCCCTCGATGAGGGGCACCCGCATGGCTTCGAAATAGCCGGGGCTGACCACGCTCTGATTGGGGGAGATGAGGGACTCCCCCGGCTTCGCGACATAACCCTCGGCCAGGATCACGCTGTCGCTGTTGTTTTTCCCGAAAGGAATGCAGGTGGTCATGCCCGCGGACTCGACGGCCGGCAGCGCGCGGATCTTCTCCAGGGATCGCCTCGCGAACGAGAGGAGTTCAGTGTCGCTCCTGTACCTCACGGACGGAAGGGCAACCGAACCCGTCAGCACCCCGGCAGGTGTGAATCCCGGCTTGATGGCAAGTACATGGCGGAAGCTCATTAAAAGAAGGCCGGCCCCGACGAGAAGGACCAGGGCAAAGGCAACCTGGGTGACGACCAGGGCATTGCGCAGCATCCTGGTACCGCGGCCGCTGGTGCCGGTGCGCCCTTCAGCCCGAAACACGAGGGTCAGATCGACCCTCAGGGTATGCAGCACCGGGACAGCCGCGACGAGCATGCCAACCAACAACGCCAGCGCCAGGATGAAAACCACCACCGACCCGTCCACCGCGATCTCGCTTCCGCGGGGAATCCGGTTGAGCCGCAGGGCGTCCACCACGCGCAATCCCCACCACCCGAGCAGCAGGCCTGCCAGCGAGCCGAATGTGGTCAGGAGGACGCTCTCCGTCAAGAGTTGACGCATCACGCGCCAACGGGCCGCTCCGAGCGCAAATCTCGTGGCCAACTCCCTGACCCGGACGCTCGCGCGCGCCAGCGCAAGGTTCGCGATGTTCACTGCACCGATGAGAAGCACGAACAGCACCCCACCCCACAGAAGGTAGAGGGTGCCCTTGATGTCCTTCACGACCTCATCCTGAAGCCGGAAAACCTCGGTGTGAAACCCCGCGTTGATCAGTATGGGCTTGAACTGCGGAATAATATCGAGATTCGCCGTGTTGAGCGCATCGAGCTGCGCGTGGACCCGCTGTATGGTTTCGCCCGGCTTCAGGCGGCCGATCATTTCCCAGTTGTTGCTGTGGTATTCCTGCTTTTGTTCCGGCCGGAATGCCAGCGGTCGCCAGAGGCGCACCCCCGGGTCCAGGAAGAGGAAGTCTCTCGGCATGATGCCGACAATCGTGAAAGGGTTGCCATAGATGCGCAGATCCTTGCCAAGCACAAACCTGTCCCCGCCGAAAAGCTCCTGCCAGAGGGAATGGCTCAAGATGACTTTGCGCTCGTTCCCGAGTTCGCCTTCGTCTTCCGCGAAAATTCGTCCCAGCTCCGGCCTGGCGCGGAGCAGACGGAAGAATGAAGGCGTGACGTTCATTCCCTCGAGTTGTTGAACCGCACCCTTCTCGCCGACTGTCAGACCCTGATTGTTGTACAGCGCGACGTCCTCGAGCGCGGTGACGGCGCGCCGACGGTCGTAGAAGTCCGGAACCCCATTGGAGGCTCTTTTCACTCCGACATTGGGATAGCTGTTGTAGAGGATCAGGACACGGTCGGGCTCCGCCAGCGGCAGGGGTTTCATGACAACGGCGTGGATGATGCTGAAAATGGCCGTGTTGGCCGCGATGCAGATCGCAAGGGTCGAGACGGCGGTAACCGCAAAACCACGGTCCTTCGATAGCAGCCGCATCCCGAACTTCACGTCCTGAACAAAAGAATCCATCGGGACCTGCCCTCCCTGAGCACTTCCGTCCGCCGGGTGGGACGGTCCATCACTGGATGCAGATATCACCGGCACCTGCGCGAACCTCTAAGGCCACTCCTCCGCCCCTGCGGCATGCTCCGGCTTGGGCAGACCTTTACCGGCAGGGTAAACGAAATCTTTGTCCGGAAGGTTCCCGGGAAACCGGCCGGGGCTTCGCCCGCAATCGGCCGGCCTTGTGCGGCATTCACTAATCTTGGCCCACCCCCTGATGCTCCCTTCGGGTCGTCAAGGCGGGACGTGTCTGGCTCGTTTCCTGCGAATCCTGTTAATACGGCTTCCTGGGTCGCCCGCCTGGACGCCGCTATCTGCGGAGGTGGTTGAGCAGCGCCAGGGAAAGACGGGCCAGGGCCAGGGTGGCTTCGTTGTCCGCGGTCCATTTGCTGTCTGCGGACTCCTGGGCGAACAGGCTCAGGATGTAATCGCCTTCCGGGGCGAACACAATCGCAACGTCGTTGCGCACGTGGTCGAGCGCCCCTGTCTTGTGGGCGACCTGGACCTTCTCCCACCGTGCCCCGACCAAGTAGCGCGGGATCTGGTCGTTGTCCGTCTGCTGCTTCAGCATGGCGATCATTTCATCGCACGCAGCCGGGGTTGCCGCCTCTTTCCGGTAGATCTTTTCCATGAGAAACAACATCTCGGCGGGTGTCGTCACCCCCAGGCCCCACTTCTTCTGCTCGTCCGGGAGTGGCTCGGTCGCGGGTTTGAAGACCTTCTTGTACAGGGTGGTTTCCTTCAGTCCGAGGACCCGCATCCGGTTGTTCACCGCGGCGATGCTCACCCGGTCGATGATCATGTTCGTAGCTGTGTTGTCGCTCAGGATGATCATCAGGACAGCGGCGTCCCGCAGGGTCAACTGCAGTCCGGCACCGAGGTTTTGCAGCACACCGGATCCTTCCACGCGGTTGGCCTCGGTGCACGCGACCACGTCTTCCAGGGCGAGATGCCGCTCCTGCGCTTGGACGAGCAATTCGACCAGAATGGGGATCTTGATGATGCTTGCGGTCTGCACCTTGCTGTCCGCCCGGTAGGCAACGGTTTCGCCGGTCTTGAGGTTTCGGGCCGCAAAATAGAGCTGGCCATTGAACTGATCGACGACCGATTGCACTTCGGGCGGGAGCGAAGCGGCCCGCGCCCACGAAGCTGAAAGAGCGGCACACGCAAGCAGGACGACGCATCCACGCATAACGGCCTCCGTGGGGCGCGGCCGCGCCAGGCATGAAAGATAAAAAGCAAAACAGAACGCAGATTCCGCGGATCCAACGGATTCACGCGGATCGCCTGCGGGCGTCCGCATCCGCGTCCTGAAAAATATGTTAATCGAACTTGACGGACCAAGAGACCGGCGCGGCCTGCCCCTCAAAGGTCGCCTTCAGAAGATCATCCCGGAGCGATTGTTCCACCCGAAGCGATTTCCCTCCGGACTCCGCCTTCAGGCTGGCCGGGCGAGGCACTTGGAACCAGAGCGTATACGGCTCCCCGGCCACGCCCTGCGACACCCCGGCAAGGTCCTTGCCGTCCCGGCCGGCTCCCAGGCTCAGGATGGAGAAGGCTCCGGTGATGTGCCGTGAAGTCCCGAGGTATTGCGGGCCGACCTGGCGCGGGTGGATCAGTAGAACCCGGGTCTCGTGCGGCGCGATCTCCAACACGACGGTAGGCTCACCCGCAGCGTTCTTGCCAACCGGTACCATCGCTTCTCTCCAGAAGTCGAAGGCAGCGAGCTGCGCCCCGCTTGGCAGTCCCAGTTTCCTGGCCAGCGAAATCTCCCGGGTCACGGGCATGCTCGACCAGTTGGTGAAGCCTGCGACATCGTACTCGCCGGAGGGTCCGGCTACCTTCAGATCCAGGATTTCCGGGTAGTTGTGGATGTAGCGATCGGGCGTGGTGGTCTTGAACTTCGACCAGTTCATGTCGGTGCCACGGCTGAAGAGATCCGACGGGAAAATGGGCAGCGTCGGCAGCGTGGCCTTCAGCAGCTTCACTCGTTCTTCGGGCAGTTCCGGAAGCACGCTCGCCAGGGAGTAGACGACCCCTGTCAGGGACGCGTAGGTCACGAGGGTTCTCGCCTCGTGCAGGGTCGTCCCAAAACCCATCATGGGCGATTCCCTGGACTTGGCGACCGAGACGACCGAGGGGGATCCCTTCGCCGCGGCTTCCGCGACGGTCACGGGAGGGGCCACGTCGATCCCCTCGCCCGGCATGACATACACGAGGATGTGGTTGAGGAACGCATTCGCGTTTATCGAGCTGAAAAACGCATACATCCCCTGCCAACTGTTGTAGACGTCGTCCCCCGTAAAATAGGAGTTGAAATAGCCGACGCCGTTGAGAGGGGTCCCGGCCGGGCATCCCTCTATGAAAGTGTGCGGGCCGACGGCCTCGCGGATCACCTCGAGGCGTTTCCGGTATTGCACGAGCGGGTCCGTCTTGCTGTCGTACACCTTGTCGAGGTCCACGTTCGGCACGTACTTTGGCAGCGCGTGCTCGCCGTCGAACTTGTAGTACTCGAATCCCCATTCGCCCAAGGTCTTGAACAGCTTCCCGAGAAACTGCAGCACTTCGGGATTGGAGGAGTCGAGCGCGGGAGTCCTGTAGTCACGAACGAGCTCGCCGTTACGGTAGCGCAGGTACCACTCCGGGTGGGTCTTGAGCGCGCCCGCGTATGCATTGGGCACCAGCCAGATCCCTGCGCGCAGCCCCTTGGACTTTATGAAACCGGTCAGCCATGCGGGGCCGTGCGGGAACTTCGCCTGGTTCCAGTTTTCGATCCAGTAGTGTTCGCCCGCGGGCCCGCGGTCGTAGCCGTCGTCGAGCTGAACGTATTGGAAGCCGTGGTCCTTCAGGTTGCGCGCGAGCCACTCGGTGTTCCGCACGATGTCGTCTTCCGTGATTTCGGCATAATAGCCTGTCCAGCTGCACCATACGCTCGGGGCGGACCGGAAGTAGCTGTCGTCGTACCGCACGTGGTAGGGCGCGCCGAGCACTTTCGTATAGTAGTCGGGGAGCAGCCGCACCAAGGCGTTGCCGGCGACGGGCAGGACGAGTTCGAGCGAGTCGCGCCCACCGCGTTTCATGCCGGTGTTTTGCGGGAAATCGACTGCGTTGTCGGTACTCCTGTCGTACAGGCTGTGGAAATTCAGGCCGGAGGTCGGCCCCAGGCTGAAGTACATGCACTCCGGGTTGACCGGGGCCAGGTAGGACCGGTTCGCCGTCTCGTTCCCCCCGAACGAGCTCCTGACCTCGGCCGTGCCGAGCCATTCCACCGGGGCTCCGGCCGGGTCCATCAGCCGGACCACCATCCGGTCCGGGCCCGCCGGGACAATGCCGGTCATGACGCCGGCAGAGCGGTTGCACGAGATGCGCAGCACGTTGTCTTGCGGCTCGAAGAGCCAGGCGGTCGGGGGTGAATCGGAGAACAGGGTCAACTTGCCTTCTCCCGCTTGCGCCGCCGACCAGGACGCGAGCGGTTCTACGCGCCCGCGTTCGAGGAGGCCGGGCCGCAGATCCCGCATCAGCGGTCCCAGGCGGGCGTGCTGCACCTGGATCGTCCCTTGCCGGGGCTGGGCGGAGATGGTCCAGCCGTGGGCGCCGGCTGTGATCGTTTGGGCCCCGGCCGCGGCTGGGACTAGGAGCAGGGCCAACATACAGTACAGGACGGGTCGGGCCGACATGTTCCCTCCTCGCGGGATTCGCACCCCAGTGTAAAGCAGAGTCGCGCCGGAAAAAACAGTCGTTACAATCAGCGCGTTTTCAGCGTCTCTGCGGTGAGATAATAGTTTCCCCAATCCCTGTGTCGTCCGTGGGTGAGCCGTGAGTCCAGATCAGTGGTTCGAGATAGCCCGGAACATTCCCCTGCTGCGCGAGATCAACGCCCCGGCGTTTGAGATTCTGCGCAGGGAGGCCTCTTCCATTTCTCTCGGCGCCGGACAACTGCTGTATCGCGTCGGCGACCCGGCAGACTCGCTGTACGTCGTGCTCGACGGCCGGGTGAGGGTCGAAGTACCGATGGCGGATCCCGATGGAACCGAAGTCCTGGCCGAGCTCGAACCTGCCGAGGTCATCGGCGAACTCGCGCTGCTCCGGGGAAAGCCGCGCTCGGCCCAAGTCCGCGCGGTGCAGGAGGCCAACCTCGTCCGGATACGCAAGGCCACGCTGGACCGCATGCTGGCACAGGACGCGGAGTTCGGTAAAAAGCTCGAGGGGATGGCGGCGCGGCGCATGGCCGGCGTCCAGATCGCGTCGGTTCATCTGCTGGCCGGCACGGAACGGGCCTTCGGCCCTTCGGCGGATCTCGAGTCGAACTGGCTGAGGCTTGGCGCGGGCGAGACTCTCGTCCGGCAGGGGGATCCTCCCGATTTTCTTTACGTGTCCGTCAGCGGGCGGCTCGAGGTCGTCCGGGAACGTCCCGGACAGGAGGACGAGGTCCTGGACCTGCTTCCTCCGGGAGCGATCCTGGGGGAGCTGGCACTGCTCGCCGGCGATCCGCACCCGGCGACGGTGCGCGCCGTGCGCCGTTCGGAAGTCGTGCGGGTCTCGCGGGCCCAGTATCTGTCAGTGCTGGAGAAGCAGCCGGAGGCGGCCCAGCAGATCTTCCGGAGGCTGGCCCCACGGCTCCTCCCGCAAGCCGCCCCCAGGGCGCGGGGCCGGACCAACATTTGCGTGATCGCGTGCGTGCCCGCGCGCCGGGGAAAAGCGTACGAGCGTTTTGTCGCCATGTTCGCGGAATCGCTGTCCCGTTTCGGGGCGACTTCCGTTTTGGGCGGCCGCTGGCTGGAGCAGCGGAGCGCCGACCTGTCCGATGGCTCCCGGTCCGAACGCCGGCTGGCCGAGTGGATCCAGGAACTCGAGAACAAAAATCGTTACGTCGTGGTCGATTGCGGCACGCCCCACGCCAGCTGGAACAAAACCTGCCTGATGCAGGCCGATGTTATCCTTGTGGTAACGGACGCGGACGACGACCCGGAACCGGAAGAGCTCGAACAATCCCTGTACTCAGGCGAACTCGCGCCCAGGACTCGCCGCGAGCTCGTGCTGCTGCACTCGGGCCGCAGCCGGCTCCCGGACGATACGCGACGCCGGCTGGCCGCCCGGCCGGTGAGCGCCCACCACCACCTGGCGGCAGGGGATACGGCCGACGCCGGCCGTCTGGCGCGCGTCGTGACCGGTAACTCGGTCGGCGTCGTGCTGGGCGGAGGCGGCGCCCGGGGATATGCACAAATAGGCGTGCTCAAGGCGATGTGCGAGCTGGGCATCCCCGTGGACGCCTGCGGGGGCACCAGCTTCGGCGCCCTGATCGCCGCCCAGGTGGCCATGGGCCGGGACCTGGAGAGGATCGTCGAGGTCTTCGGCGGCCCCTCGTCGAAGGGCCTTCCGGGGCGCGGAATCCTGCGCAACCTGACCCCGCCATTTGCCTCGTTCGCCTCCGGCCGCGGCTACGTGCGGGCGCTGAAATCGTGGTTCGGCGAATCGGACATCGAGGATCTCTGGCTTCCCTTTTTCAGCGTCTCCGCCAGCCTCACCACACGGCGACCGATAATCGCTGACCAGGGCCCTCTCTGGCTGGCATTGCGCAGCACAAGCTCCCTCGCCGGGATCCTGCCGCCCGTGCGCGCGGGCGGCGAGCTGCTGGTCGATGGCTCCGTCCTGGACAACTTGCCCGCCGGCATAATGAAGGCCCGCTGCGGCGGGCACGTGATTGCAGTGGACGCCGGCCATGCCGCCCCATGCGAGGGGGGAAGCTGGCGGGAACCCCGGGCAGTGACCTCGGGCTGGAACCTGCTCTGGAGACGCTCACTGCGGCGCCCCGAGCCGGTGCCGGGCTTTCTTGAGACGCTGTGGAGCAGCTCCACGATGGCAGGTGCCCGCGGCGATGCGGACGTCTATCTCCTCCCGCCTGCCGCGCACATCGGGACCTTCGAATGGAAGCGCGCCCGGGAAGGGGTCGAGATCGGGTACCGCTACGCCCTCGAGAAGCTCGCCGAGCGGCAGGAGTTGCCCCGCATCCGCTGACATTGCGGGGTCCGGAGGCTCGTGGTGGGCTGAAACAAAGACCTGCCACCCAACACACTGAAGGCGACCTGCAAACTCAACCTGCGGCGGCGTCGAGCCGCCGCACTCCACAAGAATGCGGTTCAAACAGGATGGGACACCGAAGGACGCTACCTGTAGGATTCCGCGATTTCCGCGTCCTCCGCGGCTGTCTTTCGAAGTTGGTCCCGGCATGAGCGAAAAGCGGCGCCGAGGCGCCGCACTCCGTCACTTTTCGATCAGCGCGTTGAATAGGAGCTTGAATGTGCCATGAGTCTGGGCGCGATGCTGGGTGCGGAACCCGATGAGGATCACTCTCCCGTCCCCCTGCCTGACCGAAACCATGGCGGCTTTCTTCGCAAGGTTCGGCTCGCCGACCAGCCAGCCGCTCTCGAGCACGTTGCGGTCCGCATAGATCACCGGGGCCTCGCAGCGCTCGTTGTGATCGCCGGGCGTGATCTCGAAAACCGGGCTGTTGAAGAACAGCACGAGACCCCGCTCCGGCATGCCATAGGCGAGAGGGTTGCCGTTGTCGAAGGTCGCGCGCAGCGTCGAACCCGGGCAGAAGAACTCTCTCGCGGGCTTCCCGGCCACGGCGTTCCTGACCGGTACACCGAGCTTCTCGATCACGAAGGTGGACGCCCCGCCGAGCGTCACAAGGGTCCCCCCCTTGCTCACGAAAGTCTTCAGCGCGTCGATCCCCTCGTTGCCGATCCCGCTCCTGTATTCCGGCGGGATCGACTCCACGGAGCGGCTGCGTTCGCCGGTGCGGTCTCCTGTGATGGCCGCGGTCGAATCATCGGGCAGGATGATGACGTCGAACCGATCGGTGAGCGCACCCTTCTTGATTTCGGCATCCATGATGCTGGCGTACGGGAACGAAAACTGTTCGAGCAGCAGACGCGTCCAGCCCTCGTCGGCGTTTCCTCCCCCGTAGCGCTGGTACATCCCCACCCGCAACCGTTTCAGTGCGTGAGTTCCCTGGTCCGCGTCGCCGGCAAAAGCACGGAACTCGACGCCGGTCTCCCGGGCGATGTCGGACAGCAGCGTCCGCTCGGCCCCGGGCAAGACGAAGTCCCCAGCGCGCAGACCGCCCGGCGGCCGGTCCAGGCGCCGCACCGGGATCCCTTTGTCGAGGAGGAGGTTTACGGCCTTGAAGCTGTCGTTGAGACGCCCATCCAGGCTGTAACCGGACGCGGCCGCGGCCGCTCTGCCTGACGCCTGGACGGGGCCGGTGAATCTCGGCAGGTCGCCCGCGGGCATATCCTCGATCGGGTCCACCCGGACTCCCATGAATTCAAACATCGTGTCTGTCGCCATGTCGTAGGGGCGGATGGGCGATCCCTCCCGGTCGCGGGTGTAGGAGTTGTCCGGATAGAATGTCCTCCCCAGCAGGTAGCGGATGACCCCCATCTTCGGCTGCGCCAGGGGGACGACGTACGAACCGGCCGCGTAGGTCATGCCCGCCGCCGTCGTGAAGGGAGCGGCCGCCCGCCGGATGTCAATGCCCTGGAGCAGGAGTTTTTCGATCATCTTGGCCGCCGTCGACGGGTCGTGTTGCGGGGCTGGGACCACGTAGGCGACGGGCTTCCCGAGCGCCCCGCGCTCCGTCTGCCTGAGGGCTTTGAGATAGGCGTTCCACAAGACCGTCTCCTTGTTGCGCGCCGCCAGATCGAGCATCGCCCATGCCGATACCTTCTGCCGCTCCAGGATGTCGCGCAACCTCCACCAGCCCCCGGGCCAGGGGGAGGGAAACGTCGTCTGTTCCACGTACTCGGGGAGGCCGCGGGTGTCCCCTCTCAACTGGTCCGGGTGGATAAAGATGGGGCTGGCAAGCTTGGCACTCGCCGATTCGGTCAGCATCCCCGCGATGTTGTGGAAGGGGGTGATCCAGTGGAAGCCGAAATGGCCCCAACCGGAGTACTGCGCCATGTTGAGCACGCCCGACAGACCCGCTTCCTCCTCCTTGTAGGCGATGTGGGCGCCGTACCAGCTGTGCTCGCGCCACACCAGCGGGTCGGCGTACGGACGCACCGGCTCCGCATAAGGGGGGACGTAAATGCGGGCCCCGTAGCTGCCCATGTGGTGGTGGTCGACATAGGCCTGCGGGATCCAATCGGTAAACAGGATCCTGGCCATGTACCTCGACTCCACCAGGTTGGTCTGGAACGCATCCCGGTTGTTGTCGTGGCCGGCATACTTGTGATAAAGCCACGGCAGTCCTGCCCCCTCATACTCGGTTCCGAGCGTTTTCTGGTACCAGTCGGCCACCATGATCGCCCCGTCCGGGTTGAATGACGGGATCAGCAGGAAGATGACGTTGTCCAGGATCGTCCTGGTCTCGGGGTCGCCCCTCGACACCAGATCGTACGCCAGCTCCGGGGCCATCTGGGTGCCGCCGATTTCGCTCGCGTGCAGGCTCATCGACTGGCACACGACCGCCTTCCCTTCCGCAACCAGCGTCTTGACCTCCGCTTCCGACAGCCCCCGTGGATCGCTGATCTTCAGGTTCACCTGCCTCAGACGCTCCAGCTTGCCGAGGTTCGCAGGGGAAGAAACGACCGCCAGGAGAAACGGATTGCCCATGGTGGTTGGTCCCATCTCCACCACCTTCAGTTTTCCCGCCGCTTCCTTTTCCAGGACCCTGAAATAGTCCACGATCCTGTCCCAGCGGGCGATCTTCCTGTCGGCGCCGGGCTGGAACCCGAAGAACTTCCCGGGAGATGTGACGGTCTGGGCGCCGGCAACACGCGCGCCCGTCCAGGCAAGAATCAACGCCAGCAAAACTTCGGTGGTGCGAACGGCTTTACCTCGCATCGGGGGGTCCTCCGTCGTCGATGTAGCGCATTTCTATCGCACGACCCCAGTGGCCGGCAAGCAGGAACGCAGCGAGAGAAAAGCTCCCGCGATCTCGCGCTTCGGATGGGTCCGCCGAAGTGCGGGAAAACGGGCCCTTCCGTGTCCTCCCTTATTTAGTGTCTTCCGTGACTGGTTTTTTTATCTGTCCTCGCCCTCTCGACATGGGTATGCGTCTGGGACCGGGGCGCCGAGCTTCAAGCGAGCGATTACAGGTACCTGCGGACCTGCCTCCGATAGGCATCATATGCGGGGAACCGGGAGAGGAGGAATTTCTCTTCCGCCCTCGTTATGCGATCGTGCAGGAGTATCGACAGAACCGCAGCCGCCAGGTTCAACCACGAGAACGCATAGACGAGCGAGGCGCCCAGCAGCAGGAACATCCCCAGGTAGATGGGATTCCGTGAGATCCCGTAGATGCCGGTAGTCACCAGCGACGTGGGATCGTCCGGAAGACCCATCCGCAAGCTCGCGCCGAGCCGCCGAAAAGCGAGTGCCATGAGCAAGCACCCCGGGGTGAAGAGCGCAAAGAAGACCGCCGCCTGGACGGGCGTGAGGAGGGATCTGCGGGTGAGCGCCCCCCAGATCAGGCAGAGAAAGGAGACCACCAGCGCGGTCTTGGCCAGGCAGAAGAGGGCCCAATGAATCGGCGGCGATCCGGCAAGATTCACAGAGCGGGCGCGGGCCACGAGCAGGGCGAGTTGTACGCCCAGCACCGCGAGGCCCGCGAGGAGCACGACTCGGACCAGGTCGGAGAACAGGTGCATAAGGCCTCGAACCGGCAACATTAGACCCTTATTCGCTCAGTTACGTGAATTTGGGTCGAGTGAGAAGCAAGAAGCCAGGAGCAGGAAGCCAGAATTCCATCAGTTGCTCCTATGCAGCCTGCAGGCCCGCGGCTGCAAGCAGATCAGCCAAAGCTGTGGAGACGCAAGATACCGCTTGTCGATATTGCAGATTCTCTCGTCTGACAGATTTGCGTTTCCGCTGAGAGGATTTCACAAACCGGCTGTGATATCCATCTCGGAGCTTCGAGAGCTCATAACGAAGTGAACTGAGCTTATGTCTTGATGAACCCATTGGAAGAAGTGAGCCGACCACTGAACGCTTATGCACGAGCCATTCTGGCTTCCGACTCCTGACTTCAGGCTTCCGTATCCTGGTGCTTTTTGGCGGGATATCAAGGGCGCAGCCCCTGCCTGGTTTGCTGGAACCCTCGAATCCGCCACCCCACGATACACCTATCGGGCGGGCCCTGAAGTTCACTTTCCCAAAGCCGTTGCGGATGCGGTGAAGGCTGTATTTGGTGATCCCAATCACCATTGTGCGCCGATTCCGTTTGTTACACTCGCGTCGTATTTTGAGCTTGCGCCGGCGCTGTCGCAGTCGGACGGCAGCCGGGTCAACGGTAGTTGAGAGTGCGTAAGCAGCGTTCGACGCATACATCTGCGCGTCCAGTCGCTGCTATCTGCGTCACACCCCTGAGGAAGAGGGTTCTGTCCCCTGCTTCTGCGAACCGTCTCCGAATCGCCTTCCTCACAACCGCTGCCGTGAACGAACAAGCCTCGCACCCGAATGCTTCGGCCTGCACGACAGTGTGCACCTTTGTTGCCGCGGCTCGCGTGGGACCGATCGGCAGGAGGAGGAAACCACACACCAGCAGTTCATCAGGCCCGGCGGCCTTCGAGCTTCTGGGAAAGCCCCGCTCCGCTAGCGCGGAGACCATTCCGTCGAGTGTTGCACGTTAGGTCAATCATCGATCTCACAACGAGGTGTCCCGCCCATGAGAATGCCACCCCCTGCACCGCAGCCCGCTGTGCGCCGCCAGGCGCTCCCGATGAACCGGATTGTCTTACTGACCTCCTTCCTCGCCTTTTCATACGGTGCGGCGTGTGCTCAGTCGGTCACCATCTCCTGGAACGCGAACACGGAATCCACCCTGGCAGGCTACAAGGTTTATATGGGGACAGCCCCTCGCGTCTACGGGACGCCGGTCACGCTTGGAAAGGTCACGAGCTACCTCAAATCGAACCTCGCCGCCGGGACGTACTATTTTGCCGTGACTGCATACAACACCTCGGGGGTCCAAAGCAGCTATTCCACAGAGGTCACGGTGACCGTGAAGCCAGCCGATACGACGCGACCGACCATATCCGGCATCACGGTCACGAGCATAACTTCCACGGGGGCCACTGTTTCCTGGACGACGAACGAGGCCTCGGACACTCAGGTCGAATACGGCACCACGACGTCATACGGCCGCCTGTCGACGCTGAACAGCTCCAAGGTCACCTCGCACCGGCAGTCCCTCACCGGCCTCACGGCGAATACGACCTGGTACTACCGTGTGAAATCGCGGGACGCTGCGGGCAACCTGGCCGTGTCCACCGGGTCGAGTTTCCGCACCGCATCGGCTGCGGCTCCCGCGACGGCGCAGCCGGCCGTCACTTCGACCGGCGGGCTGCGGGCTGCCTTTACCTTCAACGAAGGGAAAGGCACGGCGTCGAGCGACGTCTCCGGCAACGGAAACAGCGCAGCCCTGTCCGGCACAACCTGGACCACGGGGCGTTTCGGCTATGCCCTCTCGTTCGACGGTTCAACGTCCCATGCCCGGGCGCTGGCAAACAAGGTCCCGGCGCTAAACACCCCGCAGACGCTGTCCGCCTACTACTTCGTTTCCGGCAACCCGTCCACGACGCGGGTAATGCTCAAAACGAGCAACATGGACGAGGGCAAGGACCTGATAATGGGGTTCAGAAGCTCGCGCCTAGGAGTGTGGAACGACGCCGGCGTCTGGCTGGTCTCGGCCGCGATGCCGGCCGCGAACGCCTGGCACCACGTGGCCTACGTGTTCGACGGAAAAACTCACTCGCTCTATCTCGACGGCGTTGTCCGCGCCGCCTCCACGGTGCTCCCGGGCACCCATGCCGTCACGGCCATCGAGGTCGGCGGGGGCCGCGACGGTACGGGGTATTTCAGCGGCAAGCTGGACGAAATCCTGATCTACGACCGGGCGCTGCCCGACAGCGAAATCAACACCCTGCGGACGTTCTCCCTGGGCACCGAGGTTCGGGCGCTGGCGGCAACGGCACAGGACGAGAGCGCCGCCGCATCGGACCCGGAAGGCCCTCTCTCGGAGGAGTCGTTGACGGAGGCTGTGGTTGAGAACCTGCTCCCCGGCAGTGGCACCGATACCGAGGTGGTCCGGAGCGTGGGAGCCAGGCCGGCTCCCACGGTGCATTTTGAGCTCTCCAAACCCTTTTTCGGCACCAACGAGCCCGTGGAGCTGAGCGGCTTGACCGTGGCCAACCCCGGATCGAGCGAACAAGCGGTCGAATTGAAGACCTGGCTCGCCTCATCCGCCGCGCCACCCGTGAGCCTGGGCGCCGCGGGCGAAGACGGCGGCTGCATCCTCCCTGCCGCGACAGTGTCGGATTTCGGCCCGGTCACGGTGCTCGAGGCGGCAGCCGCGCCACCCGAGGGCAGCATCTACCGCGTCGGCTCGCGCATGCTCGACCCCGTCACCGGAGATCTCCTCTCGGAAGAAAAGGCTGTGTTCGCCGTCTTGCCTGGGACGGGTGCAATTCCGTCCGGATCGCCGGAGTACCAGGCCCCCTACGGCGTGGAGGTCGATGCCGAGCTCGGCGCCCCAGTCTACTCGGACGGCGACACCATCTCGGTCCCGGACCTCGTGGTGCGGAACACCGCGGACGAGGAATTCCCGGTGCAGCTCAAAGTGTGGCTGGAAACCGCGGGAATAGAACCACTGCCGGTCCTGTGGGTCGGGGCCGACGGATCCCTGGTGCTGCCTGCGGGCTCCGAATCACACTTCTACCGCCCCCGCGATCTCGCCGTCACGACCGACCTGCCGCACGGCGGCTACGCCTTGCGTTGCCGCGTCCTCGACCCGGTTACCGGCGGGATCCTGGCGGACCGCTCGACATACTTCACGGTGCGATAGCGCCGCCGGGCCGCTGGCTTTCGACCGAAGCGCCCGAGGCCCGGCGGTGGTCTTGCGTTGCGCACCGGCTCGCAACGGGAATAGAATCGCATCCGGATACTTCAAGGAGATCCTATGCGTCTACGAACCGCTGCCTTTGCCGTCGCCGTCGTTCTCATTTTCGTGGCACCTTCCCCTGCTCAAACCGGGAGCGCTCCTCCGGGTTTCGTCTCCCTGTTCAACGGACGCGACCTGACCGGCTGGAAGATCCCCGCGGGCGACAACGGTCACTGGAAGGTGATCGACGGGGTCATCGACTACGATGCGCGCAGCGAAGCCGAGCAGAAGCACCTCTGGACGGAAAAAGAATACAAGGACTTCGTCCTCCGGCTCGAATGGCGGCTGAAAGACACGCCGTTCATCTACAAGAACGGCCGGATCCTTCTCCCCGACGGCAACGAAAAAATCGATGCGGCGGGCAAGCCGATCCCGTTGTCGTTTCCGGATGCCGATTCGGGTGTTCTCATGCGCGGGCAGTCCCAGTCCCAGGTGAACATCTGGGCCTGGCCCGCGGGATCGGGCGAGCTCTGGAGCGTGCGCCGAAACACCAAGCTGCCCGCTGCGGTCCGCGCGGCGGCCACGCCCCGCCTTCACGCGGATAAGAACATCGGCGAGTGGAACAGCATGGAGATCACGATGAAGGGCGATCGGATTACGATCGTGCTCAACGGCCACAAGGTGATCGACAACGCGCTGTTCGACGGGGTCGCGGAGAAGGGGGCCATCGGGCTGCAGCATCACGGGGAGTGGAAGGACGGCCAATGGGCCGGCCCACCCGCCCTGGTTCAGTTCCGCAATATCTACATCAAGGAGCAATAAGGAGGGGGCCGGCTACAGGATCTCGTGGCGCTTCAGCGCCCTCAGGAAATCGTACGACAGTACGAAATCGAAACGCGCCGCGTTGCTGACGGGGAAGTCGTTCGAAAAGGCCTTGCCCGCAAAAAAGTTTGCGCTGAACTCTCGCCAGAAGTTGTAGCTTGCGACGAGATAGAATCGATTTCCCCGCCCCAGCCGGTCGGAGTTCCAGTTCAGGTAATACCGGTCGACGTGCACGAACCCGCCGTACAGGGCCAGCCGCGGCAGGGGGTTGCGATAAACGGACACCGAGCAACCCCAGGCCGGCCGGAACTCCATCCGATAGTAATTGTCGAAGACCGCCGAGTCCAGGAAGCGGTTGGACGGCGGCTTCACCCTCACTGCCTGCCGGAGCGTGTCCACCCCGTCGTGCGCGGTGTAGTCCGCGGAAACCGACGTGTATTTCCCGACCCTCTTGGAGACGAGGAACTGGTGGTAGTTCATCCTCGAGAGGCGTTTGAAACGCCCGTATACCCCAGGGGCCTCCGGGTCGCCGACGTAAGCGCCGGTGGCCGAGATCTCGTCGAAGTACAACTTGTCCGGCCGGTGCAGGCTGATCCGTTCACCCATCAGATAGCCGTTGTTCGAATAGCTGGTTACTTCGGTCGACTCGCCCCGGTTGAACCCGATCCCGCCAAACTGGATTTCCAGGGCGCGCCAGGGACTCGCGGACAGGTAGAGCTCCTTCAGATAAACTTTCGAGACGAGCTCTCCGGCCCCGATCCCAGTCGAATTCCAGGAGTGAGTGAAGGAGTCCCCCGTCCCAAACCGGAACCCGGCGTGGTAATGCCCGAGCCGATCGAACTTCAGGCGGCCGCGGGCAGCCACCTGGTACTGGAACTGGTATGTCCAGGGACTGCTGCTGACGGCGGTCCTCTTGTACCGGGCCGCGACCGTCCCGGCCTGCAGCTCGAGCCAGCGGGCCAGCGGGGGGACCGTCGGAGGGGCGGAAAAGCCCGCGGCGCCGGCGGCGGAACCGTTGTCGCCCGGGACCTGGCCCGGGAGCGTACCCGCCGAAACGACGATGAGAAACAGGAGCAACCACAGACGGGATGAGTGCATCGGGCCTTATACCTGGGGTTCAATCGAAACAAAGCGTATATATTGCCATGAAAACGCAAGGGCGGCAATTTCGCTTTTCCGCCGGGATGCGAAAAACGCGTTGCGCGGGAGAACCGCGCCGGGTACGCCGGGCGGCGTCGGCCGGGTGCAGCACGGCGGAATTCGACTTTTGACTTCGGTCGGGTCGGGGGTTTAGGCTACCGGCGAGGAGTTGGCAAGGAAGTCTGTCCGCGTCCGGAGATCTGGGTCGCCCTATATGGAAGACGCTCTGTTCATCCATCGGCTTCACTTCGCATTCACCGTCACTTACCACTACATCTTCCCGCAGCTCACGATGGGTCTGGCGCCGCTAATCGTCGTGCTCAAGACGCTGGCGCTGCGCACGAACAACCCGGTGTATGACGACTCCGCGCGTTTCTGGGCCAGGATCTTCGGGATCAATTTTCTGGCCGGGGTGGTCACGGGCATCCCGATGGAGTTTCAGTTCGGGACCAACTGGGCCAGGTTCTCGCAGCTCACGGGCGGGGTGATCGCGCAGCCGCTGGCGATGGAAGGGGTGTTCTCGTTTTTCCTGGAATCGGCGTTCGTCGGGCTGTTCCTGTTCGGGGAGAAACGCCTTTCGCGCATCGGGCACTGGTGGGTCGGGTTTCTGGTGTTCGTGGGGACGTGGCTGTCCGGTTTCTTCATCGTCGCCGCGGACGCCTGGATGCAGCACCCGGTCGCCTACAACCGGCTCGGCGGACGGCTCGTTCGAGGTGACGGGGTTCTGGGGCGTACTGACCAATCCCGTGGGCGCTGATCCAGTACGCGCACACGATGAGCGGAGCGGGCATCACCGGCGCGTTTGCGATGGCGGGCACGGGCGCGTACTACCTGCTCAGCGGCCGGCACCGGACGCACGGCGAGATTTTCGTGCGCGTCGGCACCGTCGCGGGCCTGCTCTTCACCGTCCTCCAGGTGTTCCCGACCGGCGACATCCACGGCAAGTTGCTGGCCCACCATCAGCCCGTCACCACGGCGGCCATGGAAGGGATCTTCAGCACCGAGCGGGGTGCGCCCCTGATCCTCGTGGGCCAGCCCGACGTCGAGCGGCAGCGCATCGACAACCCGATCCGGCTCAACCGCGTCCTCAGCTTCCTGATTTACGGCACCACCGGCGGCCGAAGTCCGCGGCCTGAACGAGTTTCCCCGCGAGAACTGGCCGACCAACATTCCGCTGCTCTATTTCGCGTATCACATCATGGCCGGCCTGGGCACGATATTCGTCGCGATCATGGTCGTGTCGGCGATCCTGCTCTGGCGCCGGAAGCTGGCCGAGACCCGCTGGATGCTCTGGATCCTGCTGCTGGCGATCCCGTTCCCGTACATCGCCAACACCGCCGGCTGGATGGCGGCGGAGGTCGGCAGGCAGCCGTGGCTCGTCTACGGACTGCTGCGCACGAGCGAGGGGTTTTCGCACAACGTGTCGGCGGCCAACGGTCTCTTCACCCTGCTCGGGTTCATGGGATTGTACGCCCTGCTCACGATCCTCTTCCTGTATCTCGTTCACCTGACGGTAGCGCGCGGTCCGGAGCCGCTGCCCTCGGGCCAGGAACACTCCCCGGCTCCCGTTGCCGGGGGCAACGCTTAGGAGATCGCCGTGGCCACAGTCTGGTACGTGCTCGTCGCCCTGATGCTGATCGGCTACGTGGTCCTCGACGGGTTCGACCTGGGCGCGGGAGCCCTGCACCTGGTGGGCGCCCGAACGAACGAAGAACGCCGGACCCTGCTGGGTTCGGTCGGCCCGGTGTGGGACGGCAACGAGGTCTGGCTGCTCGCGGCGGGGGGCACGCTCTTCTACGCCTTTCCCCTGCTGTACGCTTCGAGTTTCAGCGGTTTCTACCTGCCCCTGATGATCGTGCTCTGGCTGCTCGTGCTGCGCGCGCTCGGGCATCGAGTTCCGGGCGCACGTGGCAGACAGGCTCTGGCATGATTTCTTCGACGGCGTGTTTTCGCTTTCGAGCGCGCTGCTGATCATCTTTTTCGGCGCGGCTTTCGGCAACGTCATCCGCGGGGTTCCGCTGGACGCGAACCATTACTTCTTCGTGCCGTTGTGGACTGATTTCCTCCCGGGCGGGCCCGAACCGGGGGTGCTGGATTGGTACACGATCCTGTCGGCCGTCGCCACCCTCGCGGCCCTGATGCTGCACGGCGCTCTCTTCGTCACGCTGAAATCCGCAGGGAGTCTCAACGCGCGCATGCGGCGTATTTCGGGACTGCTGTTGCCGGCCGTCGTCGCGCTGACGGTGCTGAGCCTGATAGCGACCATCCGGGTCCGTCCCGCTGTGCTGGACAACTACGCCGCGTTCGCGCCGGGCTGGATCATCCCGGCCGCCGTGGCCGCCGCGCTGCTGGGCATCTACCGTTTCCGCCGCGCGGGCAGCGAACGGAACGCCTTTCTGTGCTCGTGCGCGTATCTCATCGCCATGCTCGCCGGGGCCGCCTTCGCGCTCTATCCGAACCTGCTCCCGGCGACCACGTCCCCGTCAAACAGCGTAACGATTTACAACGCCGCCGCGGGCGAGCGGTCGCTGTGGCTCGGCCTGTTCTGGTGGAGCGGCGGCATGCTGATCGCGGTGGGCTACTTCGTCTTCGTCTACCGCATGTTCCGCGGCAAGGTCCTCTCCGGCACGGAGGGTCATTTCTGAAGCGACCCGAAATCCCGGCACACCGAACTATGGGAACGTAGGCACTCTTTTCCAGGAACAAAACCGAAAGAGCTGTCGATGAGTATTCTGGCCGGACGTTTTTTCGATGAAATTCGCCTACTTGACCACATACGATGCGAAGGACTGCCACAACTGGTCGGGCACAGCCACCCACATGGCGCGCGCCTTCCAGAGACAGGGGGTGGACGTCCATTTCGTCGGCAACCTCGGCGGCACGTCGCACGGGCTTCGGTTGGCCAAGGAGTTCGTCTACTCCCGGATCCTGGGGCAGCGCTACCTGCCGGAAAGAAGCCCTCTCCATCTGAAATCCTGTGCCCGCATCGCCTCCCGCCGCCTCTTGCGCCTGGATCCCGACATCGTTTTCAGCCCCGGCTCGCTCCCCGTCGCCTGTCTCGACACGCGCGTTCCCGTCGTCTTCTGGACGGATGCCACCTTCGCGGGAATGGTCGACTACTACCCGACCTACACCGGGCTGTGTCGTGAAACCGTGCGGAACGGCAACCGTATGGAGCAGGCCGCCCTCGACAGGTGCGCCCTGGCTGTCTATTCCTCCGAGTGGGCGGCAAAGACGGCGCTGAAGCGCTACCGGGTCGCGCCGGAGAAGGTGAGGGTCGTCCCGTTCGGGGCCAACCTCGAATGCAGCCCGTCGACTGCGGAGGTCGAGGAAGCTCTCCGGGAGCGCCCGCGTGCAACCTGCAGACTGCTGCTGATCGGCGTCAACGAGACACGGAAGGGCACCGACATCGCCCTGCAGGTTGCGGCGGAATTGAACGCCCGTGGGCTCCCTGCCCAGCTGACCCTCGTGGGAGCCAGGCCTGCGGGCATCCTGCCCGATTACGTTCACTCGACGGGATATATCGACAAGGGGACGCCGCGCGGGCACGCGGAACTCGTGCGACTCCTGGCGCGCGCGCACTTCCTGCTCGGCCCCTCGCGGGCAGACTGCACGCCGATCGCCTTCTGCGAGGCGAATGCGTTCGGGGTACCGTGCCTGGCGCGCGATACCGGTGGGGTCGGCTCACTGATCCGCAACGGCGTCAACGGCTATCTCTTCGGAGCCGCCGCGCGCGCGGCGGCATACGCCGATTGCATCGAGTCCCTGATGCGGGACAACGGACGGTACCGTGAACTGGCCCGGTCTGCGCACGAGTGCTACCGGTCGCGGCTGAACTGGGACACCGCGGTGTGCGAGGTCCTGAGACACATCCGGGAGTTACCGACGACACGCTGCCGGCAGGCAGGTTGCGGCTGCGAGCTGCGGTTCGGATAAGGCCATGCTCGTTCGCTCCCACGAAATCGAAGACGAGAAAACCATCCAGGCGGATACCTGCATCGTCGGTGCCGGCCCTGCGGGCCTGACCCTGGCGCGCGAGCTGGCTGGGGCGCGCCTCGACATCTGCGTATTGGAGAGCGGCGGGCTGGCGCCGGAACTCCAAACGCAGTCACTGGCCCGCGCCGCAAACATCGGCCTCCCCTACTATCCCTTGCACGCCAACCGGCAACGGGCGTTTGGCGGCACCCTCAGGCTCTGGGCGGGTTGGAGCCGGCCGCTGGACGACATCGATTTCCAGCGGCGCTCCTGGGTTCCCGGCAGCGGCTGGCCGATCGACCGGGCAGCGCTCGTCCCCTATTACAAGAGGGCGCATAGGCTGCTCGGCCTGGGTGAGTTCAACTACGACGTCGAGCACTGGGAGCGGGTCGCGGGAACCGGGAGAATCCCTTTCCAGCGGGATATCGAAACCAGGTTTTACCACCTCGCGGAACGGAGGAAACTGGCGGCGGAGTCCCGCGCGCAGATGGAATCGGCTCCGAACGTCCGCGTCGTGCTCGGAGCCAACGCCACCGAGATCGAATCGAACGAGTACGCGAACTGCATCACGGGGGTTACGGCCCGCTCCCTCGAGGGAAGGCGCTTTCGTGTTGAGGCCAGGCGTTACATCCTGGCAACCGGAGGGATCGAAAACGCCCGACTGCTCCTGATCTCCAACCGGATACAGTCGGCCGGCCTCGGAAACGCCCACGACGTGGTCGGAAGATACTTCATGGAGCACCTCCATTTTCCCCTCGGTGTCATTCGCCTCGACAGGCCGGGCGACGTCGCTCCCTCGATCTACTTTCGTACGGGTAGGCCGGTGACGGCGCGGCTTTTCCTCTCGCCTCAAGCACAGGAGCGCGAGGGGATCCTCCACTACAACGTCATGTTGGAGCCGAATTACCCGGGGCTGTTCGACCGGTCGTTCCTGAAGGTGCAGAGCCTGGCCGCATCTCTCGATTCATCCGCGGTGGCCAACCGGCTCGCCGCCCACCTGCTGCGCCGGTACATCACGCCGCTCATGGCGATCGCGTATCGCCAAGGGATCCCGGGGGGCGACCGCCCTGCCCCGCTGGTCGGCCTCGCCCATACCCAGGAACAGGCGCCCAATCCGGACAGCCGCGTAACGCTGAGCACGGAGAGGGATGCCCTGGGTATGAACCAGGTCGAGATGAACTGGCAGACGACGGACCTGGACCGTAGAACCGCGGCGAGGGGGCGCGTCGCTCTGGGCCGGGAATTCGCGCGCGCTGAACTGGGACAGATGAGATTGCGCCGGGGGGAAGACGAGTCGGCATGGCCGCCCCGACCGCTCCAGGGGCTGCGCGGGCATCACATGGGCACGACCCGGATGCACGCCAACCCGCGCGAGGGCGTGGTCGACGAGCACTGCCGCGTCCACGGGGTCGGCAACCTGTACATCGCCGGCAGCTCCGTCTTCCCAACTGCCGGGGCAGGGACCCCAACCGTCACTATCATTGCGCTCGCCATCCGGCTGGCGGACCACCTCAGGGCCTCCGAGGGTTAGGCCCTTCAGTTCACGAAACGGGACCACCCATGGCTTCCAGGATCCTGGTCATCTGCGCAGCACTACCGCCGCAACAGACTCCAGAGGCGGACCACACGTGGGAGATCTGCCGGCGACTGGCGGCGCAAGGCATGGATATACATGTGCTGACCACACGCGGCAACGGCCTGCCCGGCAGCCCCTACACGCTTTACCCCGTCATGCGGGACTGGACGTGGCCCGAGGTTCCCCGGCTGGCCAGCGTGCTGCGCCGGTGCTCGCCCGATGCCGTCTTCCTGGATTATGTCGCCTGGATGTACCACGACCACCCGATGATTACGTTTGCACCGGCGATCACGAAGGCCCTCAAGCCCTCCACCCGCTTCGTGACGCAGTTTGAAAATGTCGTCCCGCCCCGGTCGCACTCCCGCAACATCCCCAGGCGCGTCGCCCGGGAATTGGCCAATATCTTCGCCGGCAGGAAGGACATGGATCCTGTTTTCGGCACGCTGCTTCGCGACAGCAACAGCATCGTCGTCCTGAGCGACGTCCACCGACAGAGGCTGGCCGAGCGGCCGGGCCGCGTCGACCGACGGTGGGTCCTGCTCCCACCCCCGCCCCTGATGCGCATCGCGCCCCCTTCCCCCGAAGACCGCCTCCGACTGCGGGCGCGTCATCGGATCGACGAGGAGACGTTCCTGCTCGTTTACTTTGGCTACCTCTATCCCGGGAAGGGGATCGACAACCTCCTTCAGGCGATGCAGGCACTGGTGAACGAAGGGAGGAGGCTCCACCTTGCGGTGCTCGGAACGGAAGCTCACCCACTGCTCGGGATTCATCCGACCTATGCCTCCGACATGGTTCGATACGCCAGGGAGCGCGGGTTGGAAAACCGCGTGACCTGGGCAGGAACCTATCGGTGGCGCAGCGACGACGTCTCTCCCTGGTTGCGCGCAGCCGACGCCTGCGTGCTGCCACACGATTACGGCATTCAGTTGAACAACCGGGCGCTGGCGGCCGTGAGCGCCCACGGGCTTCCTACCGCCGCAATCCGCGGGAAGATCAGGGAGGACGCCCTGCGTGATCGCGAAAACCTGCTCCTCGGTCCCCCGCACGCTCCGGAGAGCCTTGCACAGATGCTTCGGTGCCTGATGGACAGTCCCGAACTGCGACGGACGCTGAGTGGCGGAATCCTGCAGCTGTCTGCCGACTGGTTCGACTGGGACAAGACCACGGACAAGCTCGTGGCGATCCTGTCGGACCCTCGCCCTTGAGGCGCCCGAGCCGGGAGAATCCGGGAGCTCTTTGAAGTGCGTTCTACGGCTCTCCTCGAAGAGCCGTAGAACGCGGTAGGGCGCCAAGGGTTTCCCAGGCCCGCCGCACCGCCTCGGCTTCGTCTTCGCACCACATTGCCAAAGGCGACTCCCGCGTCCAGGTTTCGTAAAAGCTCTGCAACTTCCCGTAGCTGTTGTCGCTGATGCAGTGAGGGATCCCAAGCAGGAGCGAGAGAATGTGACCGTGCAGGCGGTTGGTGATCACCACTTCCCCGCTGCTCAGGAAACGACAGGCACGCTCGAGCCGTTTGACGGCCAGGCCGTCATAGATGGAAGAAAGCATCGGGTGAGTCCAGGAGAGTGCGGTCCGGCTGCATGTCACCGCCGCGGCGAGGCCGAGGTAGCCCCGTTCGGGAAGCGTGGGCCCGTCGAAGAGGTAATCACAAGGTTCGAGGATTCCTGCAGGTTGCACGGCCCCGGGCGACTCCTTGTCCCTCCGTGAAATCCAGAGCACCGGCCGGACCGACGGCGACCTTTGCAGCGATCCGATGCCAAAGCTCATGTCCGGACACAGGAGGGTCGGCACGTGGAACTCGTTGAGCGCAATCTCCAGGCTGCGCCGGTCGCGCACGAGCAGCGTGAAACAGGGGTGGCGGCCGAATGCCTCTCGGGCACGCTGCAGGCTGGACGTCGAGCAGAAGTGGATCGACTGCGGCAGCTGCACGATCGGACGATCCGGGAATTCCTTCAGGACCTTCTCCCTGAAGAGCTGATGGCTCTCCCAGAGATCGCCGAGGTTGCCGCCGCCGGTAATCAGGATTGTTCCAGGAACCCGCGCAAGCGCCTCACGGGAGTAGGTCGACTGGTCGCAGGCATAGGCAGGTCTGGGATAGCCGAGTTGTGCGCAGATGCGCAGGGCCCCGAGCCAGATTGCCGTGTCCCCGGGGTTCGCGTATCCCGGCCGGTCGAGCAGGCTGATGCAGGGCGTCCCCGTGAGCAAGGGCCGCAGCGCGGACACCAGAAGACCCTGCAATCTGGCGACGAGGTTCGCGGTCTCCATCGTGCGTGACTCAGCCAGCAAAAGTCCTCGAGTGGGTCCGGGCTTCAGCCCGGTGGTTCTTCGCGGTCGCCAGGTAGCGCAGACCGGCATCTGATCGGGCAGCCGATCGGGGAAACCGTTTCGCGCCGGAAACGAACGGCTACATGCTCGATGCAGCTTGCTTCTTCGCTTCGGCGAGAATCCCCTTCATGTATTCGGCCGCGAGCTGCGCGTTCTTGTCGACGAACTCGATGCCCACGGTCTGGCCGTTTACCTTGGGCAGGGGATGACACAGTTCGAAGCCGGCATATCCGCGGTAGCCGATCTCGAGGAGGCCCAGCATCTCCGCGAGGCAATGCTCGTCTCCCTTCAGCGCGATCTTGCCGTCGGGCGTCTTGTCGTATTCGCCGCCGAAGTGCCACAACGACTGCAGCGGGCCGACTTCGACCGTGGCTTTCCGGATGGCCTCGTCGTCCAGCGTATGTTCCAGACGGGCGTCGAAACATACCTTGAGATGAGGGGACCCCACGTCCTTCACCATGCGTAGGCAGTCCTTGTATCCCTTGATGACCGGAACGTGGTTCTGCAGCGCGAGCGTGACGCCCACCTCCCCGGCGTAGCGGGCGGCCTCCGCTATCGTCTCGCGGCACCAAGCCCAGGTCTGATCCTCTGAAAACTCCTGGTGGACGTGCTTCCAAGTGGACTGTGCGATGTCGTAGCGCGAGCCGCCCTCGGGCACCATCGTCACGCCCGGCCAGGCCAGGAACACGCGCATGACCTTCGCCCCGAGGTCTGCCGTCATCCGGATCAGCTCCCTCGCATAGACCAGCTGGGATTCGCGATGCTCGGGTATGGGGCTGCTGAAGTCGTTATTGCCGGCGACGGCATAAATCTCGATGCCCTGGTCGGCCGCCATCTTGCGCAGTTGCTGGCAACGACTCTTGGGCATGTCGAGAGGGTTGCCGTGCGGCCTTTTCCCGTCGATCTCGACACCCTGGTAGCCGAACTTCCTGGCCCGCTGAATCACCTGTTCGACCGTCAGCGCGTCGCCACGGTACCAGACTCCCAGGTAAGTAATGCTGTACAGGCCGACTTTTACGTCCGCCACAGGCGCGGCGGCACGGATCGTTCCCTGTGCGCCCAGCGCCCCGGCGGTGATTACGGCGGCTCGCGCAAAGTCGCGCCGGCTCATGAGATTTGTTCTCGGTTGCATATTCACATTACCCCCATAGTCGGAAATCAGCGTCGAAACAACGGCAGGCCCGCCCGCTGATTCTTCGGCGGTCGCCCGGCAGATGTCAAGAGATCTGTCGATGCTTCGTTCGATGCTCACCGCGAACTCGACAAATAAAACCCGGGGGGAAATCGTTTTCGCGGTATCTTTGGGCTACAGACCTATGCACGGGGATGACGACCATGAAACACTCCGAGACAAACACGCTTTCCCGACGAACCTTCCTGGCAACCGCCGCCGTAGGGGCGCTCCACGGACCCTTCATGATCTGCCGCGGCGCCGCTCGTGTGGCGAAACCCCTGACCCGTCCCCTGGGACGCACCGGTTACGGGGTCACGACCTTGGGACTGGGCGGGCAGGCCTCGCTGCAGTGGACCCCGGTGGGCATCGATCCCGAGCGCATCATCGTAAAGGCCTTCGATCTGGGCGTTACCTACTTCGACACGTCCAACGTCTACGGGCCCAGCCAGGTCAACTACGGCAAGGCGTTCCGGGCCCTGCATCTCGTCCCCGGCGTGCCGGGTTATCAAGAGGCGAAGCGCCGCTCGATCGTGCTTGCGAGCAAGACTATGGTGCGACACGCCAAGGGCTCTCACCCGGAGGTAAGCGACCGCAGCGAGGGGCCGGGCGGCTCCAAAGCGGTCGACGACTTGAAGCGGTCGCTGTCCCAGATGTTCGGCGACGGGCAGGGGAACTATCCGAAGGGGGCCTACCTGGACATTTTCCAGATCCACAACCTGAACACCCTGGCGGAGGTGGACGCGATCTACGTCGGGCTCGACAAACCCGACCCAAAAGCCGATCGCATGGGGGCCTTGCTCGCCCTGAGAGATTACCGCGACGGCACCAACGTCAGCGGGTTGAATCCCAAGGAGGAGAAACTGATCCGGCACATCGGCATCACCGGCCACATCTCCTCGCCCGTAATGATGGAGTGCCTCCAGCGCGACGAGCAGAGCCTGATCGACACGATGCTTATCGCGATCAACGCGAACGACCGGCTTTATCTCAACCACCAGTACAACGCGATTCCGGTCGCGGCGGCCAGAAACCTGGGCATCATCGCCATGAAGGTCTTCGCCGACGGAGCGATGTATACAAAGGAGCCGCGCTGGTCGAGAAACCCCCAGGACGTGGTGCTGACGGTCGGGAGCCCCACGCTGCCCAGCAGGGCTCTGGTCGAATATGCCCTTTCCACCCCGGGAATTTCCACGGCCATCATCGGCATCGGCCGGGTCGACGATCAGGACAAGGAGTGTCAGCTGATCCAAAACATGGCTGCCGCTCAGATCGGGCCTTCAGGGCTCGGCGAATCCGACAGGAGGGAGGCGGAGGCCAAGGCCGCGCAGGCAAAAAACGGAAAGACAAACTGGTTCCAGCTGGCTCCACAACCGCTCGGGGCACCGCGAGAACCGTCCGTCGCGCAACAACGGCGCGGCGATCAGCGCGTGGCGCGGCTGAGCTGGCACACGGCATACGCCGCGGAAAACCCGATCCGCCATTATGAGGTCTTGCGCGACGGGCAGAAGATCGGCCAGATCGCTCACAAGCCTCAGACAAGCAAGGCGCCGTTCAGCTTCGAGGACAAACTGGGGGACCAGGCGGGGCACGGCTACCGGTTGGTTTCTGTCGACAGCGCCGGCAGGAGAGCGGAGACACAGGAATTGAGGATTGCCGGCGCTTGAGGGGGGGCGGAAGCGGCATATCCGAAGAGAGAAGCCTCGGTTATTCTTTGCGCTTGGACCCCGGTCTGGTTCTCCCCTTCGTGTTCGGGTGGCCGTCCCGGTACACGGCTATGTCGGAAGTGCTCACCGGGGCGTGCGCGGGTATGCGTGTTTCGGCCGTCTCGCTGCGCAGGTCTGTCAGGAGCTTCTGGTAACAGAGGTCCGGCGCTTCCTGATACATCAATTCCCGTCTGAGGAATATCCCGTTATCGATCGTCAGGACCACGATTCGGTCCCCGGTCTCCTTGTCCCCGATGTGAAACCCGTATTCCCGGTACCTTGACTGGGGTATGACACCGATGTACCGAAGCTGCAACACGAGATTGTTCATGCTGTCTCCTTCCCTGAAAGACCCCGTCGGGCGGAGTCAAACCCTGTTTTCGCAAGGTCCCGCGCCAGACCGCGGCGCATTTCAGTCTCCCCGAAGTTAACGAGGGAGTTCGGTGCGTCAGTAGAGTTCCGGCCCCCGGCGCCGCGGGCGATCACGGTCGGCAGAGCCACGACGGCCGGACTTGCCGCCCCGGTTGAAACCGCCGCCGCCACCACCGCCGCCGAACTCGCGCTTCTTTTGCGGGCGGGCTTCATTGACGGTGAGGGGCCGACCCTCTATCACCTTCCCGTTGAGCTGCTTGATGGCCGATTCCATGTCGGCCTCCGGCGCTAGTTCCACGAAGGCGAATCCCCTGGAGCGGCCGGTGTCCATGTCGCGCATCACCTTCACGCTCTCGACGGGTATATTGAGACTGGCAAAAAGCTCGTTCAACTGGGCATCCGCCATGTTGAAGGACAGGTTCCCTACAAACAGCTTGCTCGGCATATTCTCCCTTTGCTGCAGTGATGCGCGCCCTTCAGAGTTCGGAACGGTGCCGGAGGACTCGCGAATTCAACACCTCTTAAAGCAAAAAAGGCTGCTTCCCCACGTCAGGAGTTGCAGCCGTCGTCAGCTATCGGTTGTAACAAAAACCTGATCAGACCTACTCAGTATATATTATGTGGACCGCACCCACAAGGGCGAGTCGGGTCTGGAGGATCTCCGGGAACTTCGGGCCCTGGAGGTAAATCGCGGGACTTGCCTCCAGGGCTCGGAGGACTCAAAGACTCTCCAAGACCCAGCCACTGGCTCAGTGCGACACCGAGCCCCAGTTGCGGCGCTCCACGAATGTGGGGGGCTCGTAGGTCCAACCGCGCCGCAGCCGCCGTTCTTCGGACCAGATCCTGAACCTGAGAAATCCGCCCGAGATGGCCGCCAGGACCCGCGCCTTGAGTCTAAACTCGGCGTTGATCTCCTGGCGCACCGCGCTGATCTTCTGCGCCAGCACGCGATTCCGGTCGCGAAAGTACCCTTCCATAGCCCACACGGCACCGCCGAACTTGATTGCGAAATGCCGCGCTTCGCGGCGGAACCTGTCGCGCACCCTCGTTTCGGGATGGTTTTTGTAACGCTTCCAACCCTGGAACAGGGTCCGGGTCATACGAAGAAGGCTCGGCCCGTTTATCTCGAAATCCCGGCGGAAGGCGCGCAGCAGGAACTCCCCCGACTGCTCCCGCGAAATTGCGCGGTGGCGGAAGTTGAAGTGGAACTGGCCGTGGTAATCCGCGAGGTCAACCCCGGGGTCGAGGGTGCCGGCGGCCTTGTGTTCCTCGTACAGCGGCGTTCCAGGGACCGGGGTGTAGAGCATGAACTGGTGGAAGTCGGTGTCGTGACTGACGGCATAGTCGATCGCCTGGTCGATGTTCTCCGGCGTGTGGTTCTCCAGGCCGATAATCGTCGACCCGAGCACGCGTATACCGTGTGACTGGAGCTCCTTCACGAGACGCCGCGTCTTGGTGCCGTTCAACTTGGAGTACCGGCTTTCCTCACCCTCCAGCCCCATCCACAGCCACGACACGCCGAGCCCCACCAGCTCGTCCATGGTGTACTTGCGTAAGGCGTTCGCCGACGAGAACAGGTAAAGCGACCAAGCCTTGCCATGGCGGCGCATCAGCTCGAGGAGTTGCAGGGCACGCTCGCGGTAGAGCAGGAAATTCTCGTCCATGACAAAAAACGAGTCTACCTTCAGGCGTTCTTCCATGCTGTTCATGATCTCGAACAGCTCCGCACCGGAGTCGTAGAAGTTGACAAAATTCCCCTTCCCGCCAAACAGGGCGGAGGTCGAGCAGAAGTTGCACCCCATTGGGCAGCCGACCGAGGGGATCAGCACGGCGGCGACGTCCCCCTGACTCTCCCGCAGCGGCACCCCCATGATGCGGCCCCCAAAGCCGGAAATGATGTCCGGGTGCACTACGGGACGCGCCGGGTCTTCGCCCAGGTAGCGCCGCATCCAGTTCACGCCCTCGCCCTTCACGATAAAATCTGCGTCGATCATCAACTCCAGACCGGGCAGGTTCGCGATGTGCCCGCCGATCACGATCCGGCTGCCCGGGCGGTACTGGCGGATCAACTCGCACATCTTCTTGACCTTCCCAACGTTCATGACGATGGAGCTGATCCCGATGATGTCGTACTCTTGTTCGCGGATCTCGTCGGAGAAGCGTTCCAGGGTCGGAAAGTCCAACAACGTGGACGGGGCAGAGATGTTCGACTGGATCATCATCAGTCCCCAGGAACGATGGAACATGCGCAGTGAAAACGGCCCCTGCACACGCGTCACCTGGTTGTGATAAAGCTCCATCGGATTCATGCTGCGACTGCCGTATTCGTCGTCCTGCGCGTACGGCCCGAACACGGATGTCAAGAGCACACGCGCCTGCGTGCCCTTTGGATGCTGCGTTTCGGTAAGCACTTCTGCACTCCTGAAAAAACCCACACCGAGGCATAAATTATCCGCCCAGCCCGAGGAGGTGCCGTGTAAAAGAAATGTAATGGTTGACAGGCATGTCGGCCTGCCCGCCCGAGGGCACACCGATCTACTGCGGAATAGATGGGATCGAGACAGAGCTCAACGAGCAACGCGGCCCCGGAGGGCGGGGTCACGACGGCGCCGACGCGGTCGCGCTCTCAGTCCCGGCATTCCCCGTGCGCTTGGACGACCTCGACGGTCGTTTCGCCGTTGGCGTTGACGGTCACGTGAGAAGTCAGGTGAACGAGGAAATTCTCCCCGGACCCCTCGCTCACGAGGTTGAAGGACTGCAGAGCCGTCGACTCGGCCTGGAGGCCGTCGCCGTTGACGACCACCTCCAGGTTCCGGGTGGCGTGATAGGTGCGGCCCGCATCCGACACTCCTCTGAGCCCCTGTGCGTTGGTCCGAATCACCCAGTGCACGCGGTTCCCGTCCGTCGTGATCCGGGTGACGGTGTGGAGTTCACCGCTCAGCCCGACCAACTCCCCCGCGCACGGGTTCCAGATTCCCAGCGAAATGGTGGTCGTGGCCTGCCTGGCGCCTGCAGAAACGAAGCCCCATGGGCTTGACAACGCGAGCACGAGCGCCGCAGCCGCCCAGCGTGCCGAGCACGTTCCGTACGGTAGGATGCGCATTTATGCCGGTCCCCTGTTGAAGACGAATACAAGAGCTTCCGAAACCGCCCGATCCGGTTCGATGTTAACACGACCGACGCCCGTGGCAATTCAGAATGCGCCCCGCATCTTAGGGTCTGTCACAGAATAACAGGCCCACTTTAGGCGCGAGCGCCGGGCGGGCAGATGCAAGGCGCCGCGACGCAGGCGATGTGGTGACATCGTCCAGGAGCGGCAACGCCGCAGATGCCCGCCCGCCGCCGCACTCCGGAGGGCTGACGGCTCCGTTAATAGCAATCTCCTATCGTTGCTTGGTGTAGGATCTGTTAGCTTGGGAGCCGTCAGCAAAATGTGGAATTATTCTTGCACGAGCCCTTAGCCCGCCCACTTGATGGGCGGGCGGCTAGAAGTCACTATTACGACCGGCATCCGAAAACCCGGAGTGTCCATGTTCCTGGGAAACTTAACAAGGTGAGGCACGCATGAGCGCACTGAGAAACCGGGCGGCGATCGCCGTCCTTTTCCTGTTCTCTTCACTTCTGGCCGAAGCAACGGCCTTTGCTGAAATCGACGCCCGCATGTTGCGTTACCCGGCAGTGTCGTCGGAGCGGATCGCGTTCGTCTACGCGGGCGATATCTGGCTGGTGGCCCGGAGAGGAGGAACGGCCGTACGCCTGAGTTCGTCAGCCGGGGAGGAGTCGTTCCCGCGCTTTTCCCCTGACGGCTCGAGGATCGCCTTCAGCGCCGCCTATGACGGCAATACCGACGTGTACGTCGTCGCGGTCTCCGGTGGCGAACCGGTGCGGTTGACCTACCACCCTATGCCGGACCGCGTGGTCGGTTGGACGCCCGACGGCAAGCGCGTCCTTTTTGCCTCGGGCCGGGAAAGCGGCAGGCAGCGCTACAACCAGTTCTTCACGGTAGGGCTCGACGGCGGACTTCCCGAAAAACTTCCTGTCCCTTACGGCGAGTTCGGCGTGTATTCGCCGGACGGCACCCAGTTCGTCTACATGCCGCAGTCGCAGGACTTCCGCACGTGGAAGCGCTACCGCGGCGGCTGGGCGCCCGACCTGTGGCTCTTCGACCTGAAGACGTACGCGTCGCGCAACCTCACGAACGACCCGGCAAACGACGCGCAGCCCATGTGGCACGGGAAAACCTTGTATTTCCTGTCGGACCGCGGCGCGAACCAGCGCAACAACATCTGGGCGTATGACCTGGCCAGCGGCAAGGTGCGGCAGGTCACCCAGTTCACCGACTTCGACCTCACTTTCCCGTCCCTCGGCCCCGACGCGATCGTGTTCCAGGCCGGGGGCAGGCTGTACCTCCTGGATCTCTCCTCCGAGAAATCGACCGAGGTTCCCGTCCGCGTCGTCACCGACGAGTCGACGCTCCGGCCGAGGACTGCAAAGGCCGACGCGCTTATCGGCGGGGGCTCTGCCTCGCCATCCGGTAAGCGCGCGGTCTTCGAGGCGCGCGGCGACGTCTTCACGGTCCCGGCCGAAGAGGGGGCCGTCGTCAACGTGACGCGCTCTTCCGGCGTGTCCGAGCGCTACCCCCGCTGGTCCCCGGACGGCAAGACGCTTGCCTTCTGGAGCGATCGCAGCGGCGAATACGAACTGACACTCGCGCCCTCCGAAACTCCCGGTCGGGAGACGAAGCACACGTCTCTCGGCGCCGGCTTCCGCTACCCGCCGCGCTGGTCCCCGGACAACCGCAAGATCGCCTTCATCGATCAGGCGATGCGCATCCGCATCCTCGAACTGGACGGCGACCGCATCACCGATGTCGACAGGAGCCCTCAGTGGATCGCCCATGGCGGCCTCGAGAGCTTCGTCATGAACTGGTCCCCGGATTCGCGCTGGCTGACCTACGCCCGCCCCACCGTCTCGGGCAACAACGCGATCTTCCTCTACGACACCCGGAATGCGAAGCTGCACCAGGCGACGGCCGGATACCTGAACGACGCCCAGCCGGTGTTCGACCCCGACGGCAAGTACCTGTTTTATGCCTCGGATCGCGAGTTCGAGCCCGTCTACGGCAGTTTCGACAACAGCTGGACCTACCCCAACCCGACGCGGCTCGTCGCCGTGCCCCTGCGCAAGGACGTGAAGTCGCCGCTCGCGGCCCGCAACAACGCCGAAAACCCGGCGCTCGACACCGCCAAGAAGGATGAACCGAAGCCGGGCCAGGGAAAGGACAAAGAAGGCGAAAAGAAAGAGCAGGCGGCTGCCGCTCCCCCTCCGGCCCCAGTCGAGATCGACCTCGACGGCTTCGAGGCACGCGCGGTCGTGCTCCCTCCCAAGGCCGGAAACTACGCCGACCTTTCGGCCGTCAAGGACAAGCTGCTCTACCGCCGCCTGCCCCGCACCGGCTCGGGGGAAGAGAAGAACCCGGTCGTCTATTTCGATCTCGAGGCGCGGGAGGAGAAGAAGGTCCTCGACGACGCCGACGGCCTCGAAAGCACCTTCGACGGCAAGAAGCTGTTTGTCGCGACCAAAGGGAAATTCGCGATGGTCGACATCAAGCCGGACCAGAAAGTCGAGAAGACGATGCCCACCGGCGACATGGAGGTCCCGGTGGACCCGCGCGCCGAGTGGAGGCAGATGTTCACCGACACCTACCGGTTCGAGCGCGATTTCTTCTACGACCCGAACATGCACGGGGTCGACTGGGCGGGGCTGCGCACACGCTACGCCAAGCTGCTGGAGGACGCGGTTACACGCTGGGACGTGAATTTCGTGCTGGGTGAGTTTATCGCCGAGCTTAACGCCTCCCACACCTACCGTGGCGGCGGCGACGAGGAACACCCGCCGGCGCGGTCGGTCGGGATGCTCGGGGTCGATTGGGAGCTCTCCGGCGGCGCCTACCGGGTGAAACGGATCATCCGCGGCGGGCCGTGGGACGTCTCGGTGCGCTCGCCCCTGGACGAGCCCGGCGTCAATGTCAGGGAAGGCGAGTATATCCTCGCCGTCAACGGCGTCCCCATCGACGCCAAACTGGACCCCTGGGCGGCGTTCCAGGGGCTGGGAGAGAAGACCGTCGTCCTCACCGTCAACGCCACCCCATCTCCGGAGGGCGCGCGCCAGGTCGTCGTCAAGACGCTGGGCGACGAAACCGAGCTTCGCTTCCGGGCCTGGATCGAAGAGCGCCGGCAGCGCGTCGACCAGGCGACTGGCGGCAAGGTGGGCTACATCTACGTCCAGAGCACGGGCCGGGACGCGCAGAATGAACTCGTCAAACAGTTCATGGCGCAGTGGAAGAAGGACGGCCTGGTCATCGACGAGCGATTCAACAGCGGCGGGCAGATCCCGGACCGGTTCATCGAGCTGCTCAATCGGCCGATACTCTCCTACTGGGCCGTCCGGGACGGCCCGAGCCAGCAGTGGCCGCCGGTCGCCCACCGCGGCCCCCAGGTCATGCTGATCAACGGCTGGAGCGGGTCGGGAGGGGACGCCTTCCCGTTCTATTTTCGTGAAGCCGGACTGGGACCGCTGATCGGCACCCGCACCTGGGGCGGGTTGATCGGCATCAGCGGTGCACCCGCGCTGACCGACGGCGGCGGCGTAACCGTACCGACCTTCCGCATGTACGATCCGAAAGGGCGCTGGTTCGCGGAAGGCCACGGCGTCGACCCCGATATTAAGGTCGACGAGGACCCGACGCAGCTGGCCAAGGGAGGAGATCCGCAACTCGAGCGGGCGATCAAGGTGGTGACCGACGGGATCGCAAAGCAGGCACCGGCCCCGCCGCGCCCGCCGTACGAAAAGCGCGTCCCAGGCATCGCGCCATAGCCAGAGTGAAGTGGGCCGCGGCGTCTCGCCGCGGCCCCCGAGACGTCCGGGCGTGGGCGGGCCGCCCCCGCCCACTTGCTTACATCGGCTTCAACGCGATGACCGCGACCACGGCACCGGTCGGGTCCTGAAGCACCGAGAAGCGCCCGGTACCCGGCACGTCCTGCGGCGGCACCAGCACCTTCCCGCCAAGGGCCTGGGCACGCGCTACCGATGAGTTGCAGTCGGCCACCGAGAGGTACGACATCCAGTTCGGCGGCACACCCTGCATCTGCGGCCCCTCGATCTTCATCATGCCGGCGGCGGGTTTGCCGTCGAGTTGGAACACGGTGTACGTCATGCCCGGGCCCATCGGCATCTCCGTGTGGGTCCAGCCCAGCAGCGCCTCGTAGAAGTTCCGCGCACCCTCGACGCTGGTGGTCATCAATTCGGTCCAGGCGAAAGCTCCCGGCTTGGGCGACAGGCGCGCGGAGCCCTGGTGTTCCCGCCCCATGAATACGGCGAAATGCGCTCCCTGCGGATCCTGCAGGAACGCCATGCGCCCGACGTTGGGAACATCCATCGGGGGCGCAACGATCTTGCCACCCAACGCGGCCGCCTTGCCGACAGTGGCGTCCACGTCGTTCACCCACACGTAGGCCATCCAGTGCGGGGGCACCCCTTCGAACTGCGGGCCGCCCATCTGGTAACCCCCGCCGACATCCTTGCCCTCGAGCTGGAAAATGTAATAGATCCCATGCTCACCCATGTCATGTTCGTGGGTTCCCCAGCCCATCCAGCTGCGTGTAGAACTGACGCGCCGCCTTGATGTCCCGCGTCCCGAGCTCGTACCAGCAAAACTCCCCCTGCCTGTAGTCCGCCATGTTTCCTCCCCTCGGATAGTTGAGCTGCCTGGCATGCTTCGTTCACCAAACTTTAGGTTCCCGGGGTCTCCGGGTCAAGGGCCCAGGAGGAGCGGGCCGGGCGGCCACGGGGGCAGCCCGGACAGCTCCTTGGCCCTCTCCGGGTTGAGGCTAAGAATTAAGAGATTGTCTTCCAGGAGGAGCGGCATGACACTTGCGGAACTGGCGCGCTTTGCGCTCCGCATCAGTCAGCGCGGGGCGGCTTCAGGGCTGGGGGCGTGGCCCGGGGACCGGGCCATCTCCCGGAGGCCGCCAGCGCCCCATCCTGCGGTCCATCTCGCGCACCAGTTCCTCGAATTTCTTTTTCTGGGGTTCGTCGAGTATCGCCAGGATGCGGGCGTCGGTTTCGACGCGGATGGCTTTGAATTTCGGCGCGCTTTCGGCCTGGAGAGCCTCCATCCGGCTCCGGGACTCCTCCATGATGGTGTCGAAGCTCTTCTGCTGCTCGGGCGAGAGATGGAGCACATCGAGCATCCTCGGCCTGCCGCCCTTGCCGGGAGGGCCAAATGGGCGGTCGCTGGCCGAAGCACGGAGGGTGTACAGGTGATATGCCGCCGCCCCGATCACGCTCCCCAGTAGGAATACCGCAATCAGCACGGTCAAAGCCCGAGCGCGCTCAGTCATACTTGTCCCCACGCATTGACACCAGGGCGCGGAATTCGTCGTAGCCCTGGACTTTCTCCCCCCGAACCAGCTGTTCGCTTTCCTCCACCAGCAACTCGTACTTGCCGTAGGTCGGTGAAGCCGTGCGGGAAGAGACCAGGACGAGGGCCGCGAAAATACAGGCGGCGAGCGCCGCGACGGCCCAGGCTTGGCGAAGCGGCAGCCACGACAGTAGAATGCGGTCCCAGGACTGGCCGCCGGCGAATGCCTTCGCGGCAACCCGGGTGGCGAACATTGCCGGTATTGCGGGTTCGGCGACGTCTATCGCCCGGACCAGGTTGTCGAGCAAGCGCATGCGCAGCAGGCACTCGCCACAGCCGGGAAGGTGCTCCTCGAAGGCGGCCCGCTGCGCGGGATCCATTTCCCCGTCCCGATACTGGTCAAACTGAGTGCAAACCCGTTTCATCCTTTTCTCTTCAACAGACCGTCGAGGTGGAGCCGAAACCGCCGCTGGATCTCGGCGCGCGCCCGGCACACGCGGCCGCGCGCCCCAGCCTCGGCGAGGCCGAGCTGCCTCGCGATGTCAGGATAAGCCCATCCCTCGATTTCGCGCAACACCAATGCCGACCTGTACTTAGGTTTCAACTCATCGACCAGGGAAAGCGCGATGCGCTGGTATTCCTCCGGCCCGTCCGTGATCAATGACTCGAAGTCGCCGTTGAGCGACATGCCCTTGAGCAGCCGCTCCTGCTCTCCCTCCTCAAGTTCCGACCACAGGCGGCAGGGACGCGCCTTCCTGCTGCGCAGCTGGTCGATGCAATAATTCGCGGTGATACGCCTGATCCAGGCGCCGAACGGGTACGCCGGGTTGAACCGCTTCAGCGAAACGAACGCCCTGAGAAAGACTTCCTGGACCGCATCCTCGATCTCGCTCGAGTTGCCCAGGATGCGCCGCGCCGTGCGCCAGACGGGTGTCTGATAACGCCGGACTAATTCCGCGAAGGCCCGTTCATCCTTCTGCAGGGTGCGTTCGACCAGGACCGCGTCTTCGGGCGCCGCCGTTACTTCATCCATACGAGGGAGAGCGCAAATGTAACAGGAAATAGGAAAAAAACCGTGCCTACTATTCGATATTCCCTCCGCGGAAAGAGTTCAGAAAATTCTTCGAGCCGCCACGGAAACGTCAGAAGTCAAATCTCACCGCCGCCTGGATCTGGCGCGGGTAGCCCCGGACCGAGCTGAACCGGCCGAAGGAGGTCAGTTCGCTCAGATTTGATCCGGGCACCCCGAAATTCGTGTGATTCAGTACGTTATATACCTCCGCGCGCACGGAAACACGGCTGCGTCCCCGCACCGCGAAGCTCTTGACCAGCGACATATCGAAGTTGAAATAGTTCGGACCGATGAAGGCGTTGCGTCCCGACGAGCCGACCTGGCCTGCGGCCGGGAGGCTGAAATTGCCCAGATCGTCCGCCGAAAACCAGTACACGCCGTCGCTGGCGCGGATGAGCGCGCCCGCCTTGTTGCTCCCGGCGTAGTCGGCCCTGCTCGCGATCCCGGCCCGCGCCGTCTCCAGGCCCGAACTCACGCTGAAGCGTTCGCCATTCTCCCACACGCTGAGCACGCCGACGGTCCAGCCGCTGATCATGCGTTTGAACACGTTGGCATCGGCCTCAGGGCGGGGGAGCATGTACAACAGCCAGGAGTTGAACACGCGCGGACGGTCCGTGTCGCTGGGCGCCCTGTTCGCCTCGGGGACGAAGCTGTCGATCGGGAGCGCACACGCGGCGCAGTTTCCCCCTGGCACGTTGTCGAGGGACTTGCTCCACGTGTAGTGCGCATACACCTTCAGCGGCCCGGATATACGTCGTGCGCTGACCTGAAGGGAATCATAGGACGAACGCCCGTCGTTGGTCCCCACAACGAACCTGTCGTACTGGGGGAAATTGCGCAAATAGAAGTCGCTGACGGAGGCGGAGGCGTAATTCCCGTAGAAGAGACGGTCGACCGTGTCCGCCGCGCTCCCGGCCAGCCCCTGGTCAAGCGCGCTGCCGCCCATGGCGCGCACCGCCGCGCCCACCGACCCGAACATCTTCACCAACGCGTTGGTCGAGGAAACCGGTGTGCCGCCGGCCCGGAAGTTCTGGATCTCCTTGAACGCCTGCAGGAAGCCGCCGTCGATCTTGAGCTGGTTCAGGTCCGCGTTCATGAAGAGGCTGCGGCCGCGCTGACCCGCGTAGCCGACCTCGAGGAACGTGTCGCGCACCACCTCCCGCTGTATGCTCAGGTTGAAATGGCGGACGTAGCCGGTTTCCAGGTCCTGCAGGAAAACCGCGGCGGATGTGGACCGGGTCGAAGGCAACGTCAGGACCGGCGTGCCCGGGGGCGAGGCCGACGGGACGCCATCGCTCAATCGCAGGTCGCCACCAGCCGCGTTGGGGTAACTCGTCACGGTCACAAAGCTGCCCGGGGTGTTGTCGTTCACGAAGTTCGCGGCGGTACCCGGGAGACGGTCGAAAAAGAGGCCGAACCCGCCTCGCACCACCATCTTGGAGCTGTTGCGGGGTGACCAGGCGAATCCTGCGCGCGGGGCGAAGTTGTTCGCGTCTTTCTTGTACCACGCGCTTCCGCGCTGCACCGTGAAGTTCGCGATGTGGGCGGTCGGGCCGATGGAACCGGCCTGGTCAAGCGCGCCGATGATGCCATCGCGCTCCGAGGGAACGCCGCCCAGCTCGTAGCGGACGCCGACATTCAGGGTCACGTTCGGCCTGAATTTCCAGTCGTCCTGCAGGAACACGCCATATTCACGAAACGCGAAATCGCGCACGCCCGCGCTCCCCGGCCCCAGATAGGATTGAAGGTCACCGTAAAACGTCTGCGTCACCCGGTCCATCCGGCCCAGCAGGTCGTTGTACAGGTTTTCGAACACCTGGCGGTCGCTCTGCGTGATCGTGCTCCCTGAGGGTCCGATCGAGGTCGCCGGGACGTTGCCGTTTGCCCGGGCAAGAGTCACATCGGGCCAGGTTCCCGCCTGGTTGGAGCTCTTCTGCCGCGTGTAACGGAAGTCGGCGCCGGCCTTCAGCGTGTGGTTGCCGCGGGCCTGGGTCAGGTTGTCCTCGAACTGAGTCACGGGCGAGTTGCGCCGGCGCCCGAACGAAGGGTCGACCGGGTCGGTCCACGAGTTGGCCAGGAACATCGGCCCCGAAAGCCGGGCAGGACGGTCGAGGTTCACCTCGGCGGTCCGGTACCCGGCTCGGAACTGGTTGACCGTGCGCGGCGAGACGACCCAGTCCGAGCCTCCCGCAAAGCCCTGGCTGCGCTGCTCTGTGGTCCCTTCCGCCGAGTCTGGATAGCGCGCGTCCGCCGCAGCATCGACCCCGCTGATATCCGACCAGTTGTACCGGAAAAACAGATGGTGGCCTGGCGAGACTGCGCGGTCCGCTCGAAAGGTAACCTGGTCGCTGTGGCTACCGTCGCCGCTGTTGAATCGGTATCCCGCCGTATTGACGGTGTCGCCCACGTCCTCGTTGTTCGGCTCGGGCATCAGCTTCAGGACCGAGGCGACCTGGGGGTCGATGCCGAGCCCGCGCGGATCGTTGCGAACGATGTCGAACGAGCTCAGGCTCGACCCGCCCGGAGCAGTCCAGCGGAAGATCCCCTCCCTGGCCTCGGCGGTGAGTACGGTCCGGTTCCGCACGGTTTCGTGCGCGGTGCGCCGTCCCTCGTAGTTGCCGAGGACGAAGATGCCGCTGTCGCCGACCGGGCCGCCGGCCGAGACACCGAACCGGTTCTGGTTGTATTTCGGCCTTGAGAGATTCCCCGAGTTATTAAAGAAATCGTTCGCGTTCAGAGCCTTGTTGCGGAAATAGTCGAACGCGGAGCCGTGCCAGCGTGTCTCGCCGCCCCGGGTGGACAGCAGCACTTGCGCCCCGGCATTCCGTCCGAACTCGGCCTTGGCCAGGCTGGTGACGACGGAAAAAAGTCCGATCGAGTCGGGGTTGATCCCGGTCACCGAAAGCCCCAGCCTCGGTTCGACCGCGTCGTTGACGTCGAGGCCGTCCAGCGTGACATTATTGCTTCCCAGGCGGTTGCCGTTGACATGCGAGGAACCCGAATCCCCTCCCCGGATTTCGACGCCGGCCTGGAATACAGCCAGATCCAGCGGATTTCGGTCGAGCAGGGGCAGGGCACCCAATTCGTGCCCCAAGAAAGCGCCGCCCGGCGCGGATTCCAGGGTGTCGAGACGGCCTTGACGCGCCTGCACGGTTTCCCCCTCGGTCGCCTCCCCGGGCGTAAGGACGAAGTCTTCCGCGACGGCGCCCGCCATTACGGCCGGAACTCCCTCGTGGGTCACGGGTCGAAGCCCCTTGGCTTGGGCCGTGACCGTATAGCTGCCGGGAGGCAAGGCCGGAAACGAGAACCTGCCCCCGTCGTCGGTTTCCACGCGCGTGCTCCAAGGGGTCCCGGTGAGCGTGGCCGTGACGGCGGCGCCGGCAATGCCGGTGCCCGCGGAGTTCTGGACCGTGCCTTCGATGCGCGCGGCCGGGATCTGGGCGTCAAGCGCCTTTGGCAGTATCAGCGCTAGGAGTGCGACAAGTACGGTACGGCTTAGAGACACTTCTCCCTCCCGGATGCAAATTCCCTCTCGCTTTCTTGCTACATACGGAACGGGGGCGAATTGTGACGATTTAGCGCAGCAAGAGTCCAAAATAAATGTCACGAACCCCAGATCAAACGTATAGGACTGGTGTACTCCGACACTTCGAATTGGAGATGTGTGTCATGCGCCCTCATATGAGATTTCGCCCCGTGCTGTTGCTCCTGCTGGTCATCGTCGTAGCGTGGACGGAGGCACGCGCCCAAAAGAGAATGTTCGCCAAGGTTGAACCCAACGCGAACACCGTGACCTCCAGCGCCGAGACTTACGATCCGGCCGGCGGCGGCTTTAGCCGCGTCGGCAGCAGCATGTCTTCGGGACGTGAGGGGCATGCGGCCGTGATGATGCGCAACGGGAAGGTCCTGCTCGCCGGCGGGTACAACGGCGCTTATCTCAGTACCGCGGACATCTACGACGTGGCAAGCGGCACCCTCACTGCCTCGACGGGGTCGTTGTCGACCGCGCGCAACCTGCACACCGCGACCCTGCTGCAGGACGGCCGGGTCCTGATCACGGGGGGGTATGACGGCAGCTCGTACCTGAGCTCCGCCGAGTTGTACGACCCGTCCACCGACGCGTTCACGTCCGTCTCCAACTCGCTCATCACGGGGCGCCGCGCCCACACCGCGACCCTGCTCCCCAGCGGCAAGGTGCTGATCGCGGGCGGCTACAGCGGGAGCTACCTCAGTTCCGCCGAGCTCTACGATCCTTCGGCAGGAACCTTCACCGCGACCGGCTCGATGACTGCGGCGCGTGCAGGACATACCGCCACCCTGCTGGAAAGCGGCAAGGTGCTGATCGCGGGGGGTGATAACGGCAGCTATCTGAATTCGGCCGAGATTTTCGATCCGAGCACCGGCACCTTCGCGGCGACTTCAGGCGCCATGGCCGACGCGCGTGCCGGCCACGCCGCGACGCTGCTGCAGGGGGGCAAGGTGCTGCTGTCCGGCGGCTACAGCGGCAGCTACCTCACGGGGGCCGAGATCTACGATCCGTCCACCAACCGCTTCGCGGCGGCGGGTTCGATGGCCGTCCCGCGCAGCGGCCACGCGGCGGCCTTGCTGACCGGCGGCAAGGTGCTGGTCAGCGGAGGATACAACGGCGCCTATCTGAGCGACGCCGAGCTGTTTGACCCGTCCGCCGGGACCTTCAGCGCCGTCGCGAGTTCGATGACGATCGCGCGTCAATTGCACGCGGCAACGCTCCTTCCCAGCGGAAGGGTGCTGATTACCGGGGGCCAGAACGCTCCCTTGCTGGTGTTCGACATCAACCTGGACCAGACCGACAACGTCGCCCCCAACGTCGTCTTCTCCGCCGACTCAAGCACAGGATTTCTCGCGTTCACCGGCTCGGGCGTCGTCCTCGCCTTCTCACCCGAGACTGGAGCCGTCCTCAAGCTCATCGAGACGGGCGGCAAACCGGCCTTCGCCACGCCGCTGGCCGACGGCAGGACCCTGGCCGTGGTGTCGATGTGGGAGAACAAGATTTTTCTGATCGACATGCCGTCGCTTTCGGTCAAGGGCGCCTACACGTTCTCCAACGCCGTCTTCGGGTTCGGAAGCATCCTGACCCTGTCGCCCGACGGCGGTACCGGGTATATTTCCTCGACGGGCACGGCGGAGGTCATTAAGTTCAACGCCTCCACCGGCGCCGAGTCCGGCCGTTTGAAGGGCCTGCAGGCCCCAGCCCAGGTCACCGTCTCCAAGGACGGGGGGACGATAATCGTCGTCGACACGGCGGCCGAAGAACTGGTTTTCGCCGACGCTCCGTCCATGGCGCGCAAGGCCACCTTCAAACCGAGGGAGAAGGTGGCTACGGCGGACTTGACCATATTCAACAAGGCGGTGCTGGCGCCCGACGGCAGCACAGGGATCATCGCCTGCCGCGACACGAGCGGCAGCCTGTACAGCGGGACGGCCTTCGTATTCAGGACCTCGAGCGGCGAGATCCTCGACACCGAAACGGTCGGCTCCCAGCCCGGTTTCACGGCGCTCACCCCGAACGGGCAGAATTGGGTGGTCCTCAACGAGTCGACGATCTCGCTGATCCCCTCCTACGATCCCGGCGCCCGCCAGGAAATCGCGACGGCCCAGGGCGACCCCCTCGGCTCGGCAAACATCGCGATCTCGTCCGACTCGCGCTACGCGTATTACACGTCGGCCACCCAGGACCTCGTCTTCCAGCACGACCTGATCACGCAGGGCGTGGTCGGGCAAGTATCGGTGAAAAACACCGCCAACAAGGGATTGGAGCAGGCGTCGACCGTCGCCCTCACCCCTGACGAGAAGGTCCTCGCGGCCGTCTCCTACATAGGCAACAGCATCGCCTTGATCCGCGACGTCACAGCCCTGAACGGGGCGCGATTCCTGGTTTCCAGCGGCCAGTTCAGCGGCCTCAGCCTGGTCAACCTGTCGGGCAAATCGACAAACCTGACCGTCTCGCTGCTGGACAACTACGGCGCGCTCGTCACCCAGGACGAACTGGTCAATCCGCTGGAGCTGACCTTGGGGCCGAATGCCCAGGTCTCGGCCAACATCTCCCAGCTCTTCAATCTCGACCCCAGCAAGGACCTCGCCGGGTGGATTTCCGTCGTGTCGGACCAGCCTCAGGTAGTCGGCTACCTCTCGTCGGGGCGGATCGAGGCAACCTGGTTCGGCTACTACCTGAGCCGGATGGACGGCGCCCCGCTGTTGCGGCAACAGGTCCACGACTGGGTCATCCCGGAGATCGTGACCGGCGGCGGCGGTAGCGCACAGTTCGACCTGGTCAACGCCAACTACTCCCAGGAGCTCTACGACCTGAGGCACTACGCCAAGGACGGGACCCTTTCCGGAGAGAAACTGGGGAATGTCGCATACCCGACAAACAGACTGGAACAGAGTTTCAGCGACCTATTCACCGTCACGGGTGCCGACAAGGTGCTGGTCGCCGGCGGCCAGACCTCCAGCGCCACCCTCAGCAGCGCAGATGTGTACGACGTGGCCGGCAAGACCTTCGACGGCCACCGGGGCGATGACTTCCCCACGCTTTGGCCACACCGCCACGCTGCTGCTCAACGGCAAGGTCCTGATCGCCGGCGGTAAGAACGGAACCACCGGGCTAGACAGCGCCGAAACCTACGACATCGCCACCGGAACAGACACGGCCACCGCCGATGTCATGAGATCTGTGCGCTATCGCCACACCGCCACCCTGCTGCCCAGCGGCAAGGTGCTGCTCGCCGGGGGACAGAACGCCACCTCGGTAAACGACACCGCCGAGGTCTACGATCCCACTTCCAACAACTTCACGGCCACCACCGGCAACATGACCGCCCCCAGGGACTCGCATACGGCCACCCTCCTGCCGACCGGCAAGGTGCTGATTGCCGGAGGCATCAACGGCGACGCGGTCACCGCCACGGCCGAATCGTATGACCCAGCGACCGGGAAATTCACCGCCGCGGAACCGATGAAGGCCGCACGTGTGTTCCACACCGCCACGCGGTTGTCCAACGGCCGCGTACTGCTGGCGGGAGGTTTCGACGGGAGCTACCTCAACTCGGCGGAGATCTACGATCCGGCCACCGGAACCTTCCGGCTCACGAGCGGGTCGATGATCTCACGGCGCGACGGACACACGGCCACTCTGCTCGACGACGGCCGCGTGCTGCTCGCCGGCGGCACGGACGGGAACGGGGCCTTGAACTCCGCGGAATTCTACGACCCGTCGACCGACTCGTTCTCGCTGGTCGCCGGCACCATGACCGCAGCCCGTAACGGGCACACGGCAGCGCTGCAATCGGAGACCCAGGTGCTCATCCTCGGCGGAACCAACGCCACCGACGGCGCCCTCAAATCGGCTGAAATATTCGACGCCGACACCCAGAGTTTCACGGCCGTGTCGGCCTCCATGACAGCCGCCCGCAACGGCCACACGGCCACGCTCCTGGAGCCGAGCGGGGAAGGCTACGTCCGGGTAGACTGCCAGGAAGGCCTGGTGTTCACCGAGTTCTACGGCATGAAACGCGACGGCGCCATGATGAACGGCATCGATGTCCAGAAATACAGGGACGTCACCCGGCTGTACTCCCCGCAGTTCGCCATCATGACCGGCTTCAAGACCCTCCTGAACCTGATCAACGCCAACCCGGACAACGACGCCCAGGTGACCGTGACGCTACACGCCCCCGACGGCCGCGTGCTCGGGACCCCGGCGACCCTTCAGATCATGCACAACGGCAAGGTCCAGGACGACCTGCACAACATCTTCCAGCTGGACGCCGGCGTGCAGAACACGACCGGCTGGATCGAGATCAGCAGCTCGAACGACCGCGTCCTCGGCACCGTCAGCTTCACGAACGAGGACGATGTCTTCCTGACGAGCTTCGAGCTGTCCGGGGCGCCGCTGACGCGGTTTCGTCTATCCGCTCGCCGCGGAGGACAGCTTGTACCAGACGGGAATCGCGCTGCTGAACGCCGGCACCGCCGCCGCCAACGTCACGCTGGAGCTCTGGTCGCCCGAGGGCACCGTGCTGCGGACCGCACAGTCGTCCCTGGCTCCGGGGACCCGCACCGCGCTGTACCTGAGCGACTACTTCCCCAACATGGAACCGTACGTCGTCGGCAATATCCGGGTCCGGTCGGACCAGCCGGTGCACAGCATCGGCCTCATCAACGACCGCGCTTTCCATTTCATAGCGGCCGTCCCCCCGATCGCCACTCCGTGACCTGCCCGGCACAGGAGCCATGGGGCCACGGCGAGCCGCCGCGGCCCACCCGGCCGAAAAACCCAATTCATAACGCCCCGCCCCGGCGGTAGAATCGTCCGGCATGACTTCGAAGGAGTCGCCGATGACGGACTTTCCGAACTTCGACCTCGATGGGCAGGTGGCGCTCGTGACCGGCGCCGCGCGCGGACTGGGCCGCGCCATTGCGCTGGCGCTGGCGCACGCGGGAGCCGACGTCGCCCTGGGGCTGCGCGACGTGAACAGCGGCGGCGACCTGGCCCGGGAAATAGAAGCGCTTGGACGCCGCGCCCTGCCCCTCCAGATGGACATGACCCGGCTGGATCAGGTGTCCGCCGCCGTCGACGCCGCGGCCGCTCACTTCGGCAGGCTGGATATTCTGGTCAACAACGCCGGGGTATCGCGCCCGACAACCCGGCCGAGAGTCGTCCGCGAGGAGGACTTCGACCGGACGCTCGCCGTCAACCTGAAAGGCACGTTCTTCGCCAGCCAGGCGGCGGCGCGGATCATGATCCGCCAGCGGCGTGGCCGCATCGTCAACATGAGTTCGCAGGCCGGCTTCGTGGCACTGCCGACCGAGTCGGTCTACTGCATGACCAAGGCCGGCATCGCCCACCTGACCAAGTGCCTGGCCGTGGAGTGGGGGAAATACAACATCCTGGTCAATGCCGTCGCGCCGACGTTCATCCACACCCCCGGAACGCGGGAGTGCCTGTCGGACCCGCGCTTCCGGGCCGACACGGAGGAGCGCATCGCGGCCCTGCACCGGATCGGCCAGCCCATGGAAGTGGCCGGCGCCGTCGTCTTCCTCGCCTCACCCGCCGCCTCGCTCATCACCGGTCACACCCTCCTGATCGACGGCGGCTGGACCGCCCGGTGAGAGCAGAAGCCGGATGCCGAAGCCGGGAAGCCGCGGCGCTCATTTTTTCTGTTGACTTATTTCGTATTTCTGCTATTATCGAAATTATATTTCGGTGACGATGGGAATAACAGCATGACGCCCCACTGATCACGGACGAACAGATCGCACGGCACGCCGACCGGTTCGCGGCCATGGGCAACGACGCCCGGCTGCGCATCATGCGGCTGCTCCTGTCGGCCCACCCGGACGGGATGATTGTGGGCGACATCCAGGCCGAGCTGGGCATCCCGAGCTCCACGCTGTCGCACCACCTCGAAAAGCTCAGGACCGAGGACCTGGTCCATGTCAGGCGCCACGGGACCTTCCTCAGATACTCCGCCAACGCAGAGGCGCTCCGAGGACATCCTGACGTTCCTCTACGCGGAGTGCTGCACACGGAACAAGGCAATACAACCGCAATCGATCGTGGAGATTTCCGGGCGGTGCACCGGACCCCGCGCGGACGACAAGGAGAAGACGCGATGGACGTCAAGAAAGTCGTGAAGGAGAAGTATGGAGAGGCCGCTTTGAGGGTGATCTCTGGAGGGGGCCACGCCTGCTGCGGCAGCAGCCCCTCGTCCTGCGCCAACCCCGACCCCGTCACGACCGACCTGTACGACGAAGGCCAGAAGGGGGAACTGCCGGACGCGGCGGTGCTGGCGTCGCTGGGATGCGGCAATCCCACCGCCCTGGCCGAACTGAAGCCGGGGGAGACGGTGCTCGACCTGGGGAGCGGCGGCGGCATCGACGTGCTGCTGTCGGCCCGAAGGGTGTCTCCGGGGGGCAAGGCGTACGGTCTGGACATGACCGATGAGATGTTGGCCCTGGCCCGCGCGAACCAGGAAAAAGCGGGTGCGACAAATGTCGAGTTCCTCAAGGGTGAGATCGAGCACATCCCGCTGCCCGACAACTCGGTCGACGTGATAATCTCAAACTGCGTCATTAATCTCTCGGCCGACAAGGACCGGGTCCTGCGCGAAGCGTTCCGTGTGTTGAAGCCGGGGGGCAGGTTCGCCGTGTCCGACGTGGTCACGAGGGGTTTCATCCCCGCGGACATCCGCAGGAGTGCGCTGCTGTGGGCTGGGTGCGTGGCCGGGGCGCTCGACGAGGAGGAGTACCGGACCAAGCTGGCGTCGGCCGGGTTCTCGGGCATCGACGTCGAGCCGACCCGGATCTATGGGCTCGAGGAGGCGACGTCGTTCCTGCGCGACCAGAGCATCGATGCGGAGACCGTCGGACCGCAGGTGGAAGGAAAGTTCATGAGCGCGTTCATCCGCGCCCGCAAACCCGAGTAATGCGCTCGGGCGACATGCCACAGGGAGCGCCAGTGCGGAATCGTCGCAATTACTACCGCCTGCTCCAGGTTCAGCCGGACGCACCGGTCGAGGTGATCCGCGCGAGCTACCGCGCCCTGATGAGGGACTTGAAGCAGCATCCGGACCTGGGCGGGTCCACCGAGGCCGCCGCGTTGCTGAACGAGGCGCACCGGGTGTTGACCAACCCGGCGCTGCGCGCCGATTATGACCGGGCGCTCTCGGCGCGTTTCCCGAGGCGGACCGTCCAGGACGCGGAGGCCGCGCCCCCGGCCCCGGACTGTAACTTCTGCGGGACCCCGCTGGACGGCGAGCCGGACCCCGGCCAGCTTTGTCCGACCTGCCGGTGTCCGCTGCGCTCGCGCCCTGCCGCGGAGCTCGAAAGGCTTTCGCGGCGGGCCGTCGCGCGCATGAGCCGCCACGAGCCTGTCTACTACCGCTCACGGTGGCCGCAGGAGCCCCGCGAGGCGGTCATGGTCGATCTTTCCCCCACCGGCATCCGATTCCTGTGCCCGGAAGAACTCGCTCCGGGCGCCGTCCTGAAACTCGCCGGTGCCGGTTTCGAGGCCACCGCTGTGGTGAAGAATTCGCGAAGGGACGGCGAGCTTCACGCGGTGGGCGCCGCCTTCCTCGCCGTCGAGTTCGACAACCCGCGCGGCTCCTTTCTCTCGACCTCGGCGTAACCCGAATGCGGGGGGAATGAGCAGGATCCACCGGGCCGCGGCGCGCCGCCGCGGCCCACTTTTTATACAGGACGACAGGTTGGTCTCATGGATGTGAGCGTCTGGCAATGGGTTGTGCTGGCCGCCGGGTCGTTCCTGGTCGGGGTGTCCAAGACCGGGATCGCGGGCCTCGGGATGCTCACGGTGGCCATATTTGCGGCCCTGCTCCCGGCGCGCGCTTCGACCGGCGTGCTGCTCCCGCTCCTCATATGCGGCGACTTCGTCGCGGTGGCCGCCTACCGGCGTCACGCCGTCTGGTCCCACCTGATCCGGCTCTGTCCGTGGGTCGCCGCCGGTGTCGTCTCCGGATACGCGGCGATGGGGCGTCTGCAGGGTGACCGGGGCTTCCAGAACCTGATCGGATGGATCCTGCTCGCCATGAGCGCCGTGCACGTCTGGCGCCAGTACCGGCTGTCGCGTGCGGATTCAGCCACCGACGGCCTGCCTCATTCGCGCTGGTTCGCGGCGGTCATGGGGGTCCTGGCGGGCTTCACGACCATGGTCGCCAACGCTGCCGGGCCCGTGATGATCCTGTACCTGCTCGCGATGCAGCTCCCGAAGATGGAGTTCCTCGGCACCGGCGCCTGGTTCTTTCTGGGAGTGAACCTGTTCAAGGTCCCGTTCAGCTGGCAGCTCGGACTGATTACCCCGGCGTCGCTGGCGATCGACCTCAAACTGGCCGCAGCCGTCGTCGTGGGCGCCCTCGCGGGCCGCGCCCTGGTGCGCCACATCAACCAGCGCTTGTTCGAAGCGCTGGCCCTCGCGCTCTCCGCACTCGCCGCCCTGCGGATGGTGGTGTAGGGCCCGAGCCCGGGTCAGCCGCAAGGCTTCAGCCCAGCGACGATGCGGAACGCCGACTTGTGGTTCTCCGCGATACCCCTTTGCTGCTTCGACACGGCCTGTTACCATTTCCCGAATAAGATTTTCGTTGAAGACTCCTCGGCGTCACGCTGCGGATAGCCGTGATGTGCGGGGAACTTGTTTCGCGGATTCTCACGCCAACACGCGGAGCTGCATGGTCAGATATCTCTATGGACTGGCGCTTCTGACGCTCGCCGCACTCCTCCGGATCTCGGTGGACCCGTGGCTCGGGCCCACGCTCTCGCATCCGACAATCTTCACCGCGGTCCTGCTCACGACCTGGTACTTCGGGACCGGTCCCGCCATCCTGAGCGCGTTGGCGGGATACCCCGTTGTCGAGATGTTCGTACTCGAACATGCCGTCGAGCGGTGGAACCTCCCCTACCTCGTCCCCAGCCTCGGCCTGTACATCGGGCTGAACGCGATCATCATCGCTTTCGTCGCCAGATTCCGGCAGGAACGCGACAGGCTGCGGAAGGCTGAGACGACCCTCAGGGACAGCGAGCAGCGCATTCGTGCCTGCTTCGACAATGCGGCCCTTGGGATCGTCGAAACGGACGGCCAGGATCGCATCACCGCGGTCAACGACCGCATCTGCCAGATCCTCGGCTACGCCGCCGCAGAACTGCGTGGGATGACCGTTCACGACCTCACGGCCCCCGAGGATCGTCCGCTGAGCGACGACTTGAATGCAAAGCTCCACGCAGGGACGGTGAACCGGCTGGACTACGAGAAGCGCTACGTGCGGGGGGACGCCTCCACCACCTGGGTTCACGTCACCGTCGCCGCGATACGCGACGGCGCGGGGCGCTACCTCCACTCCATCGGCACCGTCGAGGATATCAACCAACGCAAGCAGGCGGACGAGGCGCTGCGGGAGAGCGAGCTGAGGCTGCGCCTCGCCCAGGATGCGGCGCGAATAGGCGTGTTCGACCTGAATGTCCAGACCGGCGTGAACGTGTGGAGCCCGCAGCTCGAGGCCCTGTACGGACTGCCCCCCTCGAGCTTTCCCGGAACCCAGTCCGCATGGGAGCAACTCGTTCATCCCGACGACCGGGTGGAAGCCCTGCGCAGAATCCAGGTTGCCTTCGACACCGGCGAGCAGGGAGGGGCCGAATGGCGGGTCGTCTGGCCGGATGGCAGCGTGCACTGGATCGCCGGGTTGTTCCAGGTCTTCCGGGACCCGGCCGGCAGACCGCTGCGTCTGACGGGCGTCAACATCGACATCACCGGGCGTAAACGGCTGGAGCAGGACCTTCGCGCCGCCGTCACCAGCACCGAGCGAGCCAAGGAGGCCGCGGAGGACGCAAACAGCGCAAAGGACCAGTTCCTCGCAGTGCTGTCGCACGAACTTCGGACGCCCCTCACCCCGGTTCTAGCCGCCGTCCAGCTCATGCAACGCAAGGCGGATCTCGATGCGGAGACCCGGCACCGCCTGGAGATCATCCGCCGAAATCTTGAGCTCGAAGCCCGCTTGATCGACGACCTGCTGGACCTGACCCGGATCGTGCGCGGGAAAATCGTCCTCGAACGAAGGCAGATAGATGTCCCGACCGTCATTGAGCGCGTGGTGGAAATATGCAGGCCGGACATCGCGGCTCGGAAACTCCATTTCGGCGTCGACATGCAAGGCGGCCCGCTCATTATCAACGGAGACCCGTCCCGGCTGCAGCAGGTGTTCTGGAATGTCCTCAAGAACGCCATCAAGTTCACCCCGGACGGCGGATGCGTCGGCATCCGCTGCTGCCAGGAAAATGGACAGGTCCTCGTGGAGGTCAGCGACAGCGGCGTCGGGATAGAGCCGGAGTCGACCGTCCGGATATTCGACGCATTCGAACAGGGCGGTCAGCGGGTGACGCGTCAGTTCGGAGGTCTTGGTCTCGGGCTGGCGATCAGCAAGCGGATCCTGGAGCTGCACAACGGCACGATCACCGCCCACAGCGAGGGCAGGGACAAGGGATCGGTATTCAGGATCGCCCTGCCACAGGTCCGCGCCGGGGCGGAGGCGGCCAGCGAGCCGAAACCGCAACAGCCCGCCGCGGACGCGCCGCCGAAAGCAGCCCGCATCCTGCTGGTCGAAGACCACGGGGACTCGGCGCTGATGATGCACATGCTGCTGGAGGCGGCGGGATACCAGGTCGAAACCGCCGGCGACGTGCGGCAGGCTTTGGACATCGCCGCCTCCTGCAAGATCGACTTGCTCATCAGCGACCTTGGCCTCCCGGACCGCAGCGGCCTCGACCTCATCAGGGAACTGCGATTTCGCGGGAGCACGCTCAAGGCGATCGCGCTGAGCGGCTTCGGACGGGAAGACGATATCCGGCGCAGCAAGGAAGCCGGTTTTGAGCTCCACCTCACCAAGCCCGTCGACTCGGACACCCTGATGAGGGCGGTAGGAAACGTAATCAGGCGCTAACTCGCGTGTGTGCCGGGCAGTCGCGGGCCGCTTTTGTTTGACCCTTTGCACGAACCCGCCTGGCAGCGGAGGCGTCCAGGAGGTACAGCGCTCCAGCCGCCATCGTGAGGCCGACGAAGGCGATACCAAGCCCATGCGTGGTGTGATCACGCCCTCGCCGGCGGGACGCGGCGGTTGGCGCATGAGACCCGCGTCTGCGGGATCGACGCCGAGGGCAAGCGCGGGGGTCCCTCGGTCGGGTTGCGGTCGCGGGACAATGCTACCGGAAATTCCACAGAAGTTCGATGTCGGCCCCCCCTATGGCCTGCGTGCTATGGTACGCAAATCGGCCAGAGCCCGGCTTCCCCTTCTCGCCCCAGGCGCCTCCCTGAACAAAGGGGAAGCCGAGCGAGTTCCAGCGCGCGATTTCCCCGTCCAGGTCGGGCACCTCGAAGGCGATGTGATGCACGCCCTCGCCGTGGCGGTCCAGGTGGTCCTGGTAGACAGTCGGCCCCTTCAACGGCAGGATCCATTCGTAGACAACCTTCCCGTGGCGCTGCCACCCGAGCTCCGCGTCGAAATTGCCCGGCTGGTCGTGATAGCGCAGGTCCGACAGAGGTGGGTGGGTGACCGACGTCTGGGTGAAGCCAAGCCGTCTCCAGTACTCGAGAACCGGTTCGAGCTTGCGGACCGCAAACGCATACTGAACCACCGTCGCATACGGTCCGGAGGCGGCTGGCGGAACCGGCACAGGCTCCGCTGAGAGGGCCAGCCCGAGCACGTACTTACCCCCAGGCTCCGTGTCCAGATAGGTGAAGTGGGTGGGGGATACGGCGCCGGGTGCTTCCACGGATTGCAGGACCGCGACGCCCAACCCCCGCATGCGCTGCACCTCCGATTCGAGCGCCTGACGACTGGGAACCCGGTGTACGATGCTGAAGATCCCGCTGCCGTGCCGGGCGTGAAATTCGGAGAAGGCGTCGTGGCCGTCCCGAAGCTGATACCAGTCCACGGCGAGGTTCCCCAGCCAGCCCGAAGCGGCGCGACATCTCACCTTGTCCTGATGCCCGCGGAACTTGACGGCCAGCTCGATCTCCCCGGGTTCGCGAACGTTCTCAAACCCCAGCCGCTTCCAGCCCCGGACGGTGGCATCCAGGTCATCCACGATCCACGTCACGCGGTCCACTTCGCGGTAAAAACCTGGGAAGGGCGAAGGCGTCGCGGACTGAAACCCGAAGAACAGCGCCAAAGCAGCGCACACACGGTTCATGAGGATCACCCTTTCCTGTTAGCGTTCTTCGACGATGGCCAGATCCCACGGGGCGAGAGCCATGGACGTCCCGCGTTCGACCGGCCGCTCGGTGAGGAGGTCGAGGCCTGAGGCGTACGGGTACGCGAACTTCTGTGCTTGCCCGGAATAGTTCAGATAAAAGTGAAGGTTCTTCCCGGCCGCGGACACCGCGTGCTTGACACGCACCGCAGCAGGCAGCTGCTGATCCGGACCGGTCAGCCCCGCCCGTGCCAACACCTCGGCCATCACCCTGAGCTGAAGCGTCGGGGAGAGGACGGTCCCCTCGTAGGTCAGGGTGCCCTTGCCGAACTGGTTGCGCGTGACGGCGGGGTAGCGGCCGAAAAATTCGTGATCGTAAACAGCCACGGCGGCCGCGCTCTCCGGAATCAGGAATTCGGCCCACCCCGACACCCGGTTGTCGGCCCCGGCCTGGTAAGGATCCCCTTTCAACGCGATCGGTTCTTTCAGATTTGAGAATTCCTGGTAGCGGAATCCGGCCGCCTCACGCAACGGTCCGGGGGCGATCGCCCAGCGCACCGTCGAGTGCTCGTCGGCAAACCCGCTCTTGAGCGACATCACCACATGACCTCCGGACCTGACGTAGTTCGAAAGCCGGACCAGGAGGTCGTCCGAAGCGATGTAAAGCGGGGGCACGACGAGCAGCTTGTACTGTTCCAGATTCCGGCTTTGCGGGAAGACGAAGTCGACGCCCGCGTTCAGCTGGTACAGCGCACGATAGAACTGGTGCAGGATGCTGAGGTAATCGTCCTGGTCCGAGAACGGCATGAAGCGGATGCCGTTGAACGAGTCGATGCTGTACAGGATCGCCACGTCGCTCGTGCGCCGCAGGTTGGCCAGCCGGGGGCCGAGCTTTTTGAACTCGCTCCCGATTCGGCTTACCTCGGCGTACGCCCGGTTGGGCTCGAGGTCGTGCGAGAGCACCCCTTTCCAGTAAGTCTCCTGGCCGTAGTGGAGCGAATGCCAATGCCAGTAAGCAACCATTTCGGCGCCGCTCGCGACATGGCTGAAGGCGCTGAGCCTCAGCTGCCCGTCGTAGGGGGGGTACTGCGTCCGCGAGTCCCAACCTATGGTCTGAGCATTCGTCTCGGTGACCAGGTAATTCTGCTGCTTCAGCGAGCGGCACAGGTCCCCGGAAAGGCTGATGGGGAAGCCGTCGAGTTCGTCCTGCATGGCGTGGTAGGGATTGACCGCCGTGATGTCGAGGTGTTGTGCGATGTCCTGCTCGTCGATGTTGGTCCGGATGCCGCCGACGAAATTGTGCATTATGAACTGGCCGGGTTTGCGGTACTCGGACACGATGCGCGCCTGCCAGGCCAGGAAATCGGTCACGATCTTCCGTTGGAAGCGCTCCCATTCCAGCTTGTAGCCCGGGTTCAGGATTCCGTCGCGGGCGGGAAACTCGTCCCAGCCGTTCACGAGCTGCCCCCAGTAGGACAATCCCCAGAGTTGATTGAGACGCTGGGGAGTCCCGAACTTCCGCTTGAGGTACTCGACGAATGCGATCTGGACGTTGCGCAGCGGCAGCCCGTTCGGCCCCGTCTCGTTGTCGATCTGGTAACCAATCACCGCCGGATGGTCCTTGAAGTGCGACACAACCTGGCGGATGACGCGCTCGGCATAGAACAGGTACGCGGGGTGCGTGATGTCCATGTTCTGGCGCGGTCCGTAAGCCCCCGGCGGCCTGGCTCCGGGATAGCTGGGCGACGTGGGATCGGACAGGGGCGGAGCCGTCGTCAGCTGCACCACGACGATCTCGGGATGTCTGGCGTAGAGCCAGGGGGGGATGGAGTAGGTCGGGGTGCCCAGGATCACTTTGATGCCGGCCCGGTGCAGCCGGTCGAGGATGCGTTCCATCCAATCGAACCGGAATTCACCGTCGCGGGGTTCCCAGCTACTCCACGTGGATTCGCCCAGCCGAACCACCGAGATGTTGGCCTTCTGCATCAGCTCCACATCCTTGTCGAGCCGCTCGTAGGGCATGTACTCGTGGTAGTAGGAGGCGCCGTAGAGCAACGTGTCGATGCGGGCCTGCTGCGCCGCCAGGGGCAAGCACCCGATGGCGAGGGACACAAGGACGAATGTCGTTCGACCCATCTCAACTCCTCGATGTCGTGTACCGCCATATTCGCACTCATCCCCCCGCAAAGAAACCCTCATCCGTCGCTGAAGGTCATCCCGCGGGGCAGGGAGGAGCCGCCCCCGCCCACCACTTCGGCCGCGACTTGCAGCGGCGGTTCCGGGTCGTGCGCCGGCCCCGGGGACGACGACCGAAAAACGCGCCAACCCCCCCGGAGTTTGCCGGTTTGCGGAACAGGAAGTTGGTATATCATGCGGCTTCTGCGAAATCCCAGGGAGCCGGTAATGGGCACAAAGTTCAGCACGTGCACACTCTTGCTGCAGAACGCGCCCCCACGATCCCACCTAACCAGCCTCGACTGGTTGATGATCGCCATTTACTTCGCAGTCCTGCTCTGTGTCGCCTGGTGGGTCGTGCGCAAGAGCAAAGACAACGCCACGGACTATTTTCTGGCAGGCCGCAATCTCGGCTGGTGGATCATCGGCGCGTCGATCTTTGCTTCAAATATCGGTTCAGAGCACGTGGTCGGGCTGGCCGGCTCGGGGGCAACCGATGGCGTGGCGATGGCCCACTATGAGCTGCACGCCTGGTGCCTGCTTGTGCTCGCGTGGGTCTTTGTCCCGTTCTACGCGCGCTCTCTCGTGTTCACCATGCCCGAGTTTCTCGAGAGGCGATTCTCCACTCCTTCGAGATATGTGCTGTCGGTGGTTTCCCTGATCACCTTCATCGTCTCCAAGATCGCGGTCGGAATCTTCGCAGGCGGCGTTGTCTTCAGTACCCTGCTGCCGGAACTGCGCCTCAACATCTGGGGAGTGGAGGTCGACAGCTTCTGGATCGGCTCCATTCTCGTGATCGTCCTGACGGGACTGTACACGATTCTCGGCGGCATGCGCGCCGTTGCCTACAACGACGCCGTGCAGGTTACGGTCCTCATCACCGGGTCCGCGCTCCTCACCTTCTATGGGCTCAACAAACTGGGGGGTTGGGCAGAGCTTCGCCACTGGTGCGGGTCGGACATGTTCAACTTGTGGAAACCCCTCATTCCGCCCGGCGTGGAAGGCACATGGGCTCCCGTGATGGAACGAGATGCGCTCGGGAATGTCGTAAAACAGGCGTGGTATTTCAACGGACATTTCCCCTGGCTCGGCATGCTGTTCTGCGCACCGATCATAGGGCTGTGGTATTGGTGCACCGATCAATACATCGTGCAGCGAGCGCTGGGCGCCCCCAACGAGACAATCGCCCGCCGGGGCAGCATTTTTGCCGCTTTCCTCAAGCTTTTTCCCGTTTACCTCTTCATTATCCCGGGGCTCGTCTGCTTCGCACTGGCGAAGAGCGGCAGGGTACCGGAACTGCAGAGCATCCTGATCGCGCCCGACGGCTCCGTTACAAAAGAAGCTCAAGGGGCGTTCCCGCTGATGGTGCAATACCTGCTGCCGCCGGGCCTGCGCGGCATCGTCGTGGCCGGCTTGCTCTCGGCACTGATGGGATCGCTGGCGGGTGTGTTCAACGCCTGCTCGACCCTCTTTACCGTGGACATTTACGAGAAATGGAAACCCAAGGCCACCCAGCATGATCTCGTACGCACCGGCCGCATCGCGACCGCCATCATGGTCCTGATCGCCCTCGCCTGGATCCCGGTGATCAAGGGAGCTTCAGGCCTGTACAACTACCTGCAGGCCGTTCAGGGCTATCTCGCGCCCCCCATATTCGTGGTCTTCTTCTTCGGCGTTTTCTTCAAAAGGCTCAACGCCAAGGGCTGTTTGTGGGCCATGCTCGTAGGCTTCGTCCTGGGTATCTTCCGGATGCTCGTGGATACACCGGTCACGCTTGGGCTGAAGGGCTTCGAGAACGGCTACGAGCCCGGCTCTTTTCTCTGGATTGTCAACAACATCTACTTCCAGTACTTCAGCGTGCTGATTACCGTCGTCTCCGCCGTGGTGATGGTGGTGGTGAGCTACATGACCACTGAGCCGGACTATGAGAGGATCAAGAGCCTGACATACGGCACGATCACCCAGGAGGACCGCAAACTCACACGTTTGAGCTGGGATTGGCGGGATCTCCTTTCGTCGGCAGTGGTGCTCGCCTGTATCCTGGGAGCTTACCTCTACTTCACAGGCTAGCGGCCGGCAAACGGGTGGCGCCGGGCTGCAGACTCCCGAATCTGCAATGGCCCGGAGCGATGAAGCAGTGTTGCCCTTCGACACGAATTGCCCGACTGGCAGCCGGGACAGGTGCGGGCGAACAGGCCCCGCGGCGTGCCGTTCAATGAGTGGAATCCGGAGACGAAATGAGCCTTTCGACTGAGCTGTCGGCACAGAGTGCCTCGACCCTCATCCTGATAAACCGCGACGGCATGGGATCGGCCGAAGAGGCGCTGCGCCGCAAGCTGCTGCGCATCTATCTGACCATGCTCCTCGAAAATGAGCTGTTACCCGGCGCCATCTGCTTCTATGCCGACGGGGTGAGGATGGTGGTGCAGGATTCCCCGGTCCTCGACCTGCTGCTCGCGCTGGAAGCGAAGGGAGTTCACCTCGTCGTCTGCACGACCTGCCTTCAGCATTTCGGTTTGGCGAACAAGGTGGCGGTAGGGGTCGCCGGGGGAATGCCCGATATTCTTCTGGCGCAGTGGAAGGCGAGCAAGGTGATTACACTCTGAACGGGCACGGGTGGGCGGGTTCGGCCCGACCCCGTCCCGCCGAACAAGCAGCGATTACGAATATAGGTGAAAACGCCCGATCATCATCAGGTTCCCTGGGCCGCGTCGGGCCGCCGTGGCCCACCGCGCGCGTCATCGGGCAGGCTCGGTCCGTCTTCCTGGGTGTCACCGCTGGTTTCGTCCTCCCCCTCCCGGACGCCGGTCTCAGGCTCGCGGTTGGATAGTTCGGCAACGACATCCGACAACACCCTTTGCCTGGTCGCCGACCGCAGCTCCCGGTTCATGCGGCGGAGAGCCACGCCAACCACGTCGCGATGGTGCAGCCTGACACCGAACTTCTCGGTGAGGTCGAGCCACATCTGGTGAAGCAGTTCGAGGTCCTGCGGCCACAGGCGCGGGCGGGTGCGGCCCCATGTTCACGTAAATCGACGGACGGTCGGGCGAGATGATCTCCAGCGAAAAAGCGTGCCGCCCCTCGGACGTCTTTTCCCAGGCCTGGCCTATGCGGCGCGCCAGAACTTCCGATACCATCCGGGCGGAGACCCCGGTCACCAGCCGCGCGGCCTTGAGCTTGGAGGCCGAATAAACCATCGCCTCGAACGGGTCGATCCCGGGTACTACGACGAGCTCGACCGGTTTCCCCTCCTTCTCCGCCATCGCGACGACCCGCGAAAACAACTCCTGTTCGTAACTCGTGAACAGCTGGCCTTCGCGCAGCTGGTATTCTCCCGTGCCCGCGGTGGAAACGCGCCGCACCGTCATGACGACTACGTCCTGCTTGAGCGTGTTCGTCTTCTGCAGAACCGATTGCAGGTGCAGCATGCGGTTGTAGTCGCGGACCGCCACCAGCACGCACCCAGGCCTGACGTGCATCCCCTTCTGGTCGAGATCGGCGCGCATGTCGAGCCTGAACTGCTCGAGCCCTGCCTTGACGCGCTTCGCCCGCATCATCCGCTCGGAGATGGTGAAAACCACGAATAGAATCATGGTGAAGGCGAATCCGGACAGGGTGGCGATCCGCTTCGAGAAGAGGTTGGCCACGGCGACGGAGAACAGCACCAGGATGGTCAGCCCCAACCCGACGGGGATTTCCAGCTTCCCCACCCTTACGTTCAGCGGAACCTTGTACTCCTGATCGTGACGCTGGAACCGGAGCACGAAAACACCAAGCGACTTCAGGAAGAAACTCCACACGATCCCGAAAGCATAGGCCTCTCCGAGAAGGTACGTGTTGCCACGGCTGGCGACGATCGTGGCGAGCTGCAGAACCGTGATGATGTTTATGATGCGATAGGTGGTGCCGTAGCGGCGGTGAGGTTTCTGGAAGGCGCTGTGGAGCACGCCGTCCTCCGCAACGCGGTTCATTACGCCGTTGGCGCCGATGATCGAGGTGTTGACCGCGCCGGAGAGGATCAGGATGCCGACGATCACGACGAACACGTGAAAAATGAGGCGGAGCAGCTCCGGACCGGCCAGGTGCATCGCCAGCCCTCCCAGCAGGTTTTCCACGTAATTCCCTCGCACGTTGTCCGGGATGATCATCGCCGCCAGAATCGTGATAACCCCCGTCGAAACGGCGGCATAGGTGCACACGATCGTGGCCGTGATCTTCAGGTTCTTCAGCTTCGGGGCGGCGAGCTCGCGGTAGACCTGCGCCAGCGTCTCGAATCCGCTCATGGACAGGAGCGAGTGACCGAATGCGATGATGATGGCTACCACCGGTATGGTGGGCCAGAATGTACCCTCGAACCACCCGAGCGATTCACTGCTGAAGCGCAGGTGCGACGGGGTCGGCGCCGGCGGAATCTGGGCCGGTCCTCGAAGGATAAGGGTTAGCGAGCACCAGACCAAAAACATGACGATCATGACCGTGGTGATCTGCATGATCCTGAGCGCTTTGCTGCTGGACTCCGGAATGCCCTTGGTGTTCAGCCACCAGAAGTAGACGGTAACGGCCAGCGCAAACGCCACCGCGAACATCTCCGGCGATATCCGCAAGGCCGAGTGCATCGTCTCGGCTGCTTCGTTGATCAGTCGCCCAAGGTACTGGCCCGCGCTCACGCTGCTGATTGGTCCGGTCAGGATGTAGTCAAAGATCAGTGCCGAAACGGAAAGCCGTGCTACGAACGACCCCATGGCGTCGCGTATCACGACGTAGACGCCTCCGCGCACGAACATGCTGCTGCTTTCCATGTAGACCGCGCGAACGGCGAAGGTGAAAAGCATCACCCCGAGAATGAACCATGGAGCGCTCCTGCCGATGGCCCGCTCGGCGATGCCGCCGGCGTAATAGACGCTGGAGCCAAGGTCGTTGAGGACAATGGCCGCCGCCCGCCAGAACGAGATGAACGAGAGCATCACCGTGCTGGCGACGACAACCTTCGTGGGCGTGGTTTTCTCCGAACCGGGCATTGAATTCCTACCTGTAGGTCACCTTGATCACTTCGCGGCCGCGCCGTCGAAGCGATGCGACGAGTCGCTCCGTCTTCAGGAAAGGCCGGGGGACGATCCCCCACCCGCGCAGACCGACAGAAAGGGGTGAGTGCTTGTGGAACTGCGCCGAGAAGCCCTTCCAGGACGTCACGGCAGAGGCAAAGGTAAAGGTGCGGCCGTGCGCCGACCGACGACGCGAGCCCTCTGAGCCTCTGGAAGGTAAACGCCGGAGAAACAGGGGGGCGCTGGAGGCACAGCGGGTAAGGAACAACTTGGGGGACTATAAGAGCAACCTGCGCATCCAGACCGGCTGACATCGAGATTGCGGTTGAGAGTGCCGCCCTCGTGCCTTCCGTGGTCGTGAATACCACGCAGATCCGCAGGTACTCCCAAGCCGTGCGTGCTTCCGGTAAAACGATCCGAAGGTCGAGGGCAGTTCACCAACCGGCTGCAACACGACGGCGCACGATCTGCTGCCATCCTGATCCATGACAAGCATCCGATGTGAATTTTAGGCGGCGATCCGTAAGGAAGTCATAAAGAGAGCATCAGGAATCCCTCAGTGGGCAGGCGGTGTGGAGGCCGGAACGGGGACTGCCACGGAAGACACTGGGCACACGGACTCGGCCCGGCTTCCGTGTCCTTCATTGTCTTCCGTGGCAAGTTATTGATTCCCGGCCAGTCAGGACCGACTTGGACTTTGGGCTTTACCCGGCGGTTGCGGGCAAAACGGGGCTATTCGGGGAGAACAAGCCGGTATCCGACCCAGGGCTCGGTCAGAAGGTAGCGGGGCGTAGAAGGGTTGCGTTCGATCTTCTTGCGCAGCTGATTCACGAACACGCGCAGGTACTCGACCTCGTCGCGGTAATCCGGCCCCCAGACCGCCTGCAGAAGCCGGGCGTGCGAGATCGGGATGTTGGGGTGGGCCACCAGGTACTGGAGAAGGTCGAACTCCTTCGGGGTCAGCCGCACCTCGCGCCTCGCCCGCCGTGACGCGCCGCGTGGTGAAGTTGACTTCGACCTCGTCGAATCGAACCAGCTGCGGAACGCCGGCTCCGGCACTCGCGCGTCTCAGCGCCGCCCGGATGCGGGCCAGCAGTTCCGGGAAGCTGAAGGGCTTCGTCACGTAGTCGTCGGCCCCCGCGTCGAGGGCCTGCACCTTGTCCGGTTCGCTGTCCCGGACGGTGAGCATGATGATGGCTCCGTTGAAGCCTGACCGCAGCGAGCGGCAGGTCTCGATCCCGCCGATCCCGGGCATGTTCATGTCGAGCAGGACGAGGTCGAGTCTCTCGGCCCGCACGCGTTCGAGCGCCTCTTCCCCGTTGCGGGCGTCGTCGACCTCGTAGCCCTGAGAGACCAGGGCGGTGCGCAGGACGCGCCGGATCTGCGGGTCGTCGTCCACCACGAGTATGCGTCCGGAACTCATGCTTCCTCCCGCTGCGGCGCCTGATCGGGAATCGCAGGACAAATTCCGTCCCGCGCTCGGCGCTGCTCGCGACCGCCGATGGTGCCTCCGTGCGCCAGCAGGATTTCCCGTGCTATGGCCAGCCCCATGCCGGTGCCGAGAACGTGCTGCCCCACATTCGGACCGCGATAGAACTTGTCGAATACCCGCGCCTGCTCTTCGGCGCGAGAGCGGTTCGCCCCAGTTGTGCACCCCTATTTCGACCACGCCGCCGACCGCCTTCGCGCTGATCCCGACCGGGGACCGTCGCGCCGAATACTTGACGGCGTTGTCGAGCAGCTGCCGGAGAGCGACCTGCATCAGTTGCAGATCGATCTCCACGGGGGGCAGACCCGGCGCTATCGAGAGATCGACGGCGCGCCCGTCGCGTCCGAGCGACATCTGGTCCAGCGCGCCGCCGATCAGGCCGGAGACGGAGTGCGCCCGCCTGTTGAGATCGACCTTGCCCGCTTCGATGCGCGCGAGGTGCGTGGTCTCGGTCACGAGCCTGTTCAGTCTCTCCGCTTCTTGGTCCACGACGGTGAGGAGTTCCTCCCGCTGCTTTTCGTTTATGTTGCCGCCGGAAAGAAGGGCCGTCGTCGCCCCCTTGATGGACGTCAGCGGTGTCTTGAATTCGTGCGCCAGCGCATCGAGCAGCGTGGACTTGAACTCTTCGCTCTGCCGGACAGCCGCGGCACTGGTGGCGATCTGGTGGCTGCGCGCATTCTCCAGCGTAATCGCGATCAGGTTCAGCAGCGCCTGGACGGCCGGGTCCGGCGAGGTGCTCCCCGCCAGAAGAACGCTCCCGATGCACTTCCCGCCCGGACATGAGCGGACGGATCATGCTTTCGCTCTCGGGCTGATCCAGCGGAGTACAGTCCCGGGCAGCCACTTTCAACCGGAGTTCCAGATCCGTCATGGGGCACTTCCCGGCCGAGTACACCGCGCGCCGCGCGGCATCGAAGATTGCGACGCCCCGGGCGGGGTAGATCCGCAGCACCTCGTCGGCGACCTGCGCGGCAATCGAAGGATTCGGCTCGATCAGCATGATGGCGCGGCTGAGTTCGTAGAGCCGTTCCACCTCGAGCCTCCTGCTGGTCGCCTCCGCCGCCCTATGCCTGGCAGCAGCCGAAAGCTCACTCGCAATCAGCGCCGTCGCCAGGAAGGCGAAAAACGCCACCCAGTTGTGAGGGTCGCTGATTTCCCATGTCCCGATCGGCGGGAGGAAGAAGTAATTGAAGCAGAACGCAGCCGCAATCGCCGCCGCAACGGATTCGTAGAATCCACCGTACGCCGCAGTGACGAGCACCTCGATCAGATACGCAAAACCTGCCGTGCTCGCGTTGACGGGAATGGCGAGGGTGAAGACTGCAGTCGCACCCACTACACTGCCCAGCGCGGCCATTCCAACAAGCATCGTCCTCGTGAGGTGAGAGTGGCGTGTCCGTCGAGGCATCTTGTCCGTCCGCTTCGGCTCCGTGGTATCAAACCGGAAGCAAGGTGGCGCGGCACCGCCGCACAACCTATACAGTACACTTGAAGGTCAACGCGATAAAACAGCTGGTTCCAGGAGATGAGCTGCAGAAGACCCGGATGGGGAGTGCAAAAGCGTTGTTTCGGACGCGACCGGTCCCTGGCTGTAGTGAGGGGAGCCAATGATCAGGGGGTGAACTTGCCGCGTGGTTGCGCCGGGTGCCCTCGAACACAGGGACACCGCGCTGTCGCTGCGCCGGCTCGGTTCGCCTCCCGGGCCGGCTGGCGCCGCGAAAAGGATCGCGGCGCCAGCCCTACCGTGTTCGACGCGCCTTTGCCGGACGTATCGCTGGAGCCTGCCGAGAACCTCGGCCAGCCTTCGCGCGAGCAGTCAACGCTCGGATCCACCTCGCCTGGATGCCACTGCCAGGCACGCGATGGGGCGATACCAGGAGATTAAGCGTCGGGCACTCGACGGTTCCTGCAATCGGCTGTAATGCCGGTAAGCTTCTTCGTTGCTATTTCTTCAGAATCCGCAATGCGTTATCCCGATAGAGCTTTTTGAGAGTGGCATCGCTAAGCCCTACTCCGGAGAGGGCAAATCGCGTAGTTTGCCACATCCCAGGCGTAGAAGTGTTCGTCGAGCGTCTCCCAGATATGGAATGAATTCCGATACATGGGCAGGCTGTAACCCTGGTCGGTACCCCAGACCAGGCGGTCAGCGTACTTCTCCATAAACTGCTTTGCGAACCTGGGGATGGCTGCTACATACGCTTCTCTCTGGGATACGTCGGCATACAGGTTTGGATACTTATCAAGCATTCTTCCGAGCTGATTCAGATCGTATGTCTGGTTCATGAAATGGCAGGCGACGAAAGTCGTTCGCGGATGTTTTTTCACGGCGCTTTCCAGGATAGCTCCCATTTCTTCAAGGTTCAAAATGTTCCGGCTTATTGTCGAGCCGGAAATTGAGTAGCCTCGAACAACAGGTCATTGTGATCGTCCATCGGTTCGTACATCCATTTCGGATCTCCCATGTGGACGTTGATCGGCAGTTTGAGGTCGGCAAGTTTTTCCAGAATAGGATCCATGCGCGGATCGTCGAGGTGCATTGGCGGGGTTGTACCGCGCATATCCGGCTCCCTTTATCACTGATCTCGCCGACGCCCTTGGCGCCGAGCTTCACGCATCTTTCCAGTTCAGCTATGGTCGAAGCAGGGACGTAGCCTGAAAAATCGAACCCGCACCACAGTTCGATGCGATCGGGGTATTTTCCGAAAACGGCCGCCAGGTCATCGAATGCCTTCCCTGTACCGCAAAAGAGAATGGTTTTTTGAATGCCACATTCATCCATGTTTTTCAACAGCTCGGCAGCGGCCTTATTCAAATCGCCGCCTCCGCGAGGGGCATGCATGTGCATGTCAATGGCCGGATACTTGGCCTTTAGAACCTGGGTCTGGGGCGTCTTAAAAATGGATTGCGGTCTGTAATCCTTCAGAAGCAGCGTGTCCTGCAATCCCGGCTGCTCTGAATTGACGTTGCTGCGCCTGCGAAACAAGAATGATTACAGAACACAACAATGAGAATAGTAAACTTTTCAATAGTAGTTTTTTCATAAGGTTATCCCATCACGTTAGATTAAGAGCTCACGTAGAACCAGGCGAGGCATGGCGACTCTCCGGTTATCAGAAGCAAGAGAAAGCGAACTCCTGATCCAAAACGACGACTCTTTCTGTCCTATCCCTCGCATTGCCTTGTCAAGCAAAATTCTCATTGACTCCGGCGAATCCGACGCCGCAGCTGGCCGGCCTGGCTGGCGGCCCGGGACCTCAATACTGTGGAACGAAAGCGGACCTCCTGAACGTTTCTCAGGACGCCGATGTACGCGGATTTTCGCAGATCAAAAAAGAGGCATTGGTGACAGGTCGCGCCGTGAACCCGTAAAATCCGGAACACCGGGTTAGGTGCGGGGCGGCGATTCCTCCGCCCCCTGCCGCAGTTCCCACGGCCGGCCCGAGACGAGGTGGGTCCCGCACACGGTGACGGCTTCGTTCAGCTCGTCGTCCGTCAACGCGGTGACGCGCAGGCCCGTGATGCGGGCCAGCACCGCGTCGAGACTCGATCCGTCCAGGAGCGCCAGCGGCAGCAGCGCCTTCAATCCCTCCCAGTCCGAGTTTTCCGGCGGCCACGACCAGCGTGCGGAAGTAGAGTCGAGGAATGCAATGCGCATTTCGCGATCGGACATGGCGGCGAATTCATCGAGCACGAGCTTGAGGCTGGGCACGTCCCGCGCCAGCCAGCCCCGGCAGGCTTTGACCAGGCGCACCCGGTCCTCGCGGAACTTCGGGTCTCGAACATTCGACGCCCTCTTCAGTGCCAGGTCGGCCAGAAGCTCGACCCGGCCCTCGGGGTTGCCGATTTCAATGCAGCGGTTAGCCAGCGCCATGTAAGCCATGCTGATGTAACCAGAGTAACCGCTGGCAAGGGCTTCGGCTTCCCCTATCGCACAGAACGCTTCGGCTTTCTTGCCCTGCCGAAAAAGAGCGGCGGCGCGAGCGGAGCGTTCCCGCATCCTCGTGCCCCAGCGGTCGCAGGCGGCGCGTGCCTTCCCGAGATAGGCGGCCAGGACCGGGGCTTCCCGGTTGCGGCGCCCGCATTCCGCGAGCAGGACTGCGGCGAGGTCAAAAGTAAAAGTGACCCCTTCCCCCTGCATCGCGGCGCGCAGAATGCGACGGAGTCTCTGTCGGGCCCACGCCGGATCGGGCACCGCAAGCACGGCGAGGCTGATTGCCAGGAACGCGATGTCGCGGTAGCGAGGGTAGGGGTTTCTTTCGGCAATATCCAGCGCGTCCTCGATTTGGCCCCGGTCGGCGGAATCCCCGGTCAGCTTGCGCAGCGGCCCAAAATCCATGTCGAGACGCCCCGTGCGCTGCTCGTCCACCAACGAATCGTCGCCGTAGCCCGTGTCCGGGAGCAGCCCCTGCAGAACCTGCATCCTGAGGCTGTTGATGCGTTCGTCGAGAGTCGCGATTAGTTCCTGCCGCTTCCGGGCGTCGAGTGGTGCCTCTTTGCAGCACTCGACCAACTTTCCCGCTTCGGGACCGCGGCTGAACGCTCCGATCCAGACGGAGGGGGCGTCCGCGGTCGGCGCGAGGATGCGGGCAGCCCGGGTGAGCAGTGTCTCGCACAGGGGAAGAGTGTGGCTTGGCTGGATCGCGCAGGTCGCGGTTGCGGCCGTTACCGCCTCCTCGAGCTTCCCGGCCAGCGCCGCCTCCCAGGCAAGATAGGAGAAGACGACCCCTTCCCAGGCTCCCGAATGGCACAGCAGCCTCGCCCAGGCGAGCGCTTCGGTAAAATCTCCTCTGTCGACGCACTTGAGAAGGTCCTCGGTGAGGCTGGCTCTGGGAGCCGTTTCACGGTAGGCGCCTGCGCAAGCCAGGGCCTTGACGGTGTGGTCCTGCTCGAGGGCGACATGCAAGGCCAGCCGCAGATCTCCGAGGGTGTTCTCTGGACGGCCGAGGATCTCTCTCTGGGCCGCTCGGAATTGCGGATCGAGCACGAGGGAGTAAAGCTTGTCGAGCTGTCCGGCCGCCTTGAGGTGCTCGGCGTAGTGGCTCAGCGGGTAACTGCTCCGGTTGCGTTTCCAGTCGGCGCAGTAGGCCAGCAGCCTGTCCCGATACACCTCGGTTTTGATGCACTTGCGCATGTACTGGCGCAGGCGCGGGTGGGCGAGGGCATAGCCATGAGTGTCGTTGCCCACGACGAAGCGGCGCACCCGCTGCAGGATGTCCTCGAAGAAGTCCTGCCCCCAGTCGTTTACGAGGCTCGGGTTCACAGCCTCGAGATCCGACCTGAACATCGGGCCAAAGCAGGCCGTGAGGGTCCCGAAGAGATCGCGCGCCGGGGCGTCGCCGGCGAGTTGCTTGATTTCCTCCCACCACTGATCGAGATAGTTCGCCAGCCCCTGCGGTTGCGCGGCGAGATTCGCAGCGGTCAGCCGGCCATCGGCCAGGTCCTCCGCGAGCAGGCGCATGTAAAACGGATCGCATCCGAGGGTCGGATCGCCCTGGTACGAGGAGATCCGCACAACCTCGTCCAGCGCCGCGGAGTCGTCTGCGACCGCAGCGGCGGAGGTCCCGGCGGCACGAAGGACCGCGGAAACATCGGCGGTTGTCAGGCCCCCAAGTGGCAGGTGTTCCGTCTGGTGCGGCGGCATGCCGTAAATCGCCGACCAATCCTGACCCACATCCCGGACTGTCAGGATCAAGTGGAGCCTGGCCGGAAGATGGCGGCTAAGGTACGGCCTCAGCTGCCAGGTCGTGACCTCGTCCAACCCGTCGATGACCAGGACGCGCATGCAGTCCAGGTACTCGTCCAGGAGCTTGTGATACAGCGCCCGCAGTTCGTGGACCTTTTCGGGGATCGGGTAGGTGTGAGCGTGCCACTGGGCCATCTGCTGCACCACGTTGCGCAGGAAGAACTCCTCGCCGAGGCTTCCCGTACCGTAGAGAGGAGTGAAAAAATGGTAAGCGAAAGCCTCCGGATTACGTTTGACGATATTGGCCATCAGGGCCGTTTTGCCGAATCCGGCCGGGGCGGTGATCATCAGATACCCCCCCGCGGGCCCGGCAGCGAATTCTTCCACGCGGGCCTGGATGTCTTCGCGGCCCGCGAAAAGAGCGGTCCGGTCGTCCAGGAGGGGGGCGAAGACCTCGCGCAGGGCTGGCTTGACCGGTGAGTACCGTTCTTCGGCCGCCGCAACCGGGGGCCCGATGCGCCACTGGTAGTGACAAACCGCGATGTCCAGGGCGAAGCGGAATGGCCTCTCCGGGCAGTCCAGCTGCTCGCGCCCGGCGGCGGCTGCGCGCTCGAAGGAAAGGACCCCGGGGTCCGTGCGTCCCGCGGCTTCGGGGACCCCCACGGGCAGCACCTTGCTCTGCGCGAAACCCGTGCATTCGACCGTGATGTAAGCGCCCCCGTCGACCAGCTCCCGCAGCGGGCCTGGATCGGTCATCGGCCCGGCCTGGAACAGTTCGCGCTCGTGCCGGTCGAGCGCGTTCCAGTCGCGCAGGCCGTGAGTGAGTGAGACGGCGGCAAACGCGTGCCCCTCGGTCACCACCAGAACTGGAAGCAGCTCGTTGCCCAGGCAGAGACCGCAGAAAAGTACGGCGAGGTCGAGGCACGTTCCCTCGCGGGGCGCCTCCAGGACGTCGGCAGGCCGGCGGATCGGCTGCAGGGCATCGGAGGGATGATACATCTCGGCGGCATAGCGGATCTGCTTCGCCAGGAGAGCACCGTAGATGGCTTCGACCAGACGGCGGCGTCCCTCGGGCTCGGCTGCCAAGTCCAGGCGGTTCACGGGCAAGCGGAGTAGTGTGACGGCGTCAGGCGTCACGAAACGCGCCAGTCCCCTCTCATCGACCTTCGACCATTCCCTCGGAAACTCGGCGACCGGCACCGCTTTCTCCTTGACCCATCCTGCACTTCCCCGCCAAGGGGAACCTGTCGAGTGCAGAGGGTGCGGAAAAAAACATCGCCGCCGCGTCGCGGACTGGGCGTCCCCGTGGCGGCGTCATTCTCTTTTACTGCTTCAGAATCTCGAATATGTCGTGCACCGCAGGGGGCGATGCGGGACCCGCTTTCCGCGTGCCGACCTCCACCCGGTACAGCCCGGGGGGCATCTGGTCACGCTCGAGCACCCACTCGCCGTCCAACTCCCGGAACTCCGTCTTCACTGCCGGTCCGCCCGCGAGAGGCTGGATCCGGGCACCCATTCCACCCGGGTCGTCCCCATAATTCACGAGCCGAGCCCGCATGAGCACCGGATCCCCCGCCACATAGATATCCTCCAGGTCGAGGGCGATGGCCGCCCCCTGCTCCCTGTCCGCACTGATCTCCGGGCCGCGAATCGCCCCCAGGCCCGGGATCTGCATCTGCCTGAGCCGGTTCCGGAGCTCGTTGAGCATCTGCAGATTGTTTTGCAGGCACCCGTGCCGTTCGGGTATGTAGCTCTCCCTGTACTCCGCGGAAAGTTCGATCGGAATGGCCGAGAGGTACGGAACTGTCCCGTCGCCGTCGTCGAGCAACGGGTCGATCCCGGACGGGAGCGTGCGGCTGGTCACGACGCGCCCATTTGCTAGGCAAGCCGATTGCAGAGTCGGCTGGCGGGTCCCTACAACCGGCACGATCCGGTATCCGGCCTTGGCGTACTCCGGATCGCCCTGATGGAGCGACACGGCCTGCTCGATCTCCCTGTGAAACTCCAGCGCGTCCTCCGCCTTCTCCCTGGCGATTCCCGGAACGCCGTCCGTTTCGGCGATTCTGTTGACGGAGCCCCCGCACTCGAGGACTTTGTAAATCGGGAGCAACTGGTAGACCGACGTGAAGGACCGCATCATGTCGGTCAGATCGAGAAATAGCTTCTTGTAGCCGTTGGCGAGGAAGTCGACGGCGTTCACGGAACCGCGATACGGGGTGCCAAAGGTCACGAGCGCCCTGCAGTCCCTCCAACCCTCCAGGACTTCCAGGTAGTAGCGTGCCACCAGCCCGCCCATGCTGTGCGCCAGAAAGATGACCTTCGCATCGGCGGCACCGCTGTGCTTGCGCCAGAGGGGGAGACGGTCCCGGATGAAGGCCTGCAGGCGCCTCGCCGAGCAACGATTGTCGCGGCGCCAGTCGTAAGGGAATTCGAAAAAATTGGCGGGATTGCCATTCTCGATACTGCCGGCGACAACCTCGAACTCACCTGCGACGAGCCTCGACATCCCGGAGTACCCGTCGATCTTCACCAGGCCGGGGACCAGGTGGGCGTCGGCCATCACCCGGACCGCCCGCACCCCATCCCCGAGGTCGTCAATCGCCGGATCGTCCCCTGAGAGTTTCAACCGCTGCAGCGCCGACCCCAAGGTGACAAGTGCGCTCCATGCGGCCTGACCCGAGATTGCCCAGAGATCTTTCCCATCTTTCTGAAGCACGCTTCCCGTGATCCCCGGCAGCAGAATCACGAGGTCCCGCATGCGCAATTTGGCCATTGGTCCTGCCTCCTGGACGCCGATTAACGCGGAATTCCCGGGGGAATCCGTGGTTTGTCCGTTCGCGGTTTCATGTCAGACCAGGAGCCGGTACCCGGGATCCAGTTTCTGGTATCCGATCAGGATCTCGTGGATGTTGTAGGGGTGGGTTTCTTCACCGCTCAGCGTGTTGCCCACGACCTGAAACACGTGTTCGATCCCTTGGGCGTCGTCGATGTCCACATCCGCCATGAACTCCAGCGTCTCCGGTTTGCTGAAGAATGTGACCTGCAGGTTTCCGTAGCGCTCCATCGTCTTGAAGCTGTCTGCCAGGCAGAATCCGGGTGGGGGAACGTGCAGGGTTCCCGGAACTTCATGGAACAGATCCGCGGCGATGCTGTTCTTGACCTCATCGCGCAGCTCCTTTTCGACACGCGCGAAAAAACGGTCGCCTCGAATGCGAGTCAGGCTGGCCACAAAGGAAAAAGCGTCACGCCCGTTGGGAAACCGGGTCGCCTTCATCCTGGAGTAGATATTCAGAAGCCCGGCCTTGCGCAGGTCGTCCAGCGCGGAATAGAGTGCCGGCCCGGCGAGGTCCCCGGTTCCCTCGACGACCGACCGCGCGAGAACCTGCTGCAGGTCCGCGGCGCAGGACGCGTAATCAGGAAACTCCGCCTTGATGACACGTCGGGGGTCCACGGGCAGCGTGATGGCGTAACGAACGGTCTTCCCCTCGCTGACCTGCACGAAGCGGCTCACCGGAAGGTGGCGCATCGGAAAGACGCCCACGCGGTAGCAACCGTTGGGCGGGCATTCCAGGTCCCGGATACGCAGCCTTTTTGTTGCCTGCACATCTCTTGCCTGGGTCACGTTGCCGAGCAACGTGTGGGTCAGCGAGACATCCAGCCGGTCGTCCGGCCGCTCTCCGTTCACATCTGCGAAATCCAACAGCAAGTCGCCTTTGTTGGTCATCGATCCCTCTGCGATCGGCGGCACGCTTCGATCGGGAAGCACGGCCCTGAGTCGCCGCAAACGGCCGCCGCCTTACTTATGACACTCTCTCGAGCACGTAGTTCAGAACCATCGAATTCTGCCGGGGCTCAAGGTAGCCACACAGCGCGGGCTGGAGAACTGGGTCCCGGAGCCACAGGGCCGAAGGGGCGGACACCCACCTGCCGAGCATCGTCTGGTCGTCCACGATCCGCATCTCCTCCGCTATGCCCGCCGAAGCCACGAGTCTCGCGAACTCGTCGGTCCAATAAGTCGGGCCGCCTGCAGGGCCGAGTCCAAAGCTAAACCTCGCTTCTGCGCCGTTGGCTGTGGGCAGGAATCTGACGTGGAAGGCGACCGGGTTGACCTGGTTGAGCAGGCTCACGTCCGGCCTGGTCAAAAAGAGGATGTGCCCTCTCCACTCTCCCGCGATTTCGGTCGGTTTCGGGACGCGTGCCCGGTCGCCGGTGAATATGGCCAGGTGATCGGGGACGGACATGTTCTTGAAGGGATAGTTGTGCCGCGCCATCACGAACGTCGCAAACTCGAGACCCGTCGGAAACGTGCCCAGGTGCATGACCCCTATACAGTCGTTCTCGCCAACCGCTTTGATGACGTCGTAGACCATCCGGTACGGCGCATTCGTGTATGTCAAAAGCAGGACGTCGTCTCCTGCCTTGACGAACTTGCGGTTGTCGTCTGGGTAGCGCAACTGCTCGACGACGGGCCTCCCGGGCAAGCACTGAAGCTCGTAATTGACGACGTAGCCTGAAAGCGACCCGCTCCGCATCCCGTCGAAGCGCTTCCAGAAACTCCCCCCGGTGTATCGCTCGGCGGGGGGGCGTTCACCCAGCGCCAGGGCGGCGGCACGCAGGCGTTCCTCCCACCCGAGCAGGGTGTCCCGCGCGAACGATCCTTTCCAGAAAGAGTCGCGCAGGATGCGGCGATTCGCGTAGTCGATCCGGACGCTCCCCCGGTTGAGCAGCGTTTCGAGCGGCCGCGTAGGGGTCTCGCGCATGATGGTCTGCAGTTCCGGCGTCGGGCGGGTGCTGAAATAGTCGGGGATCTCGGCCCCGCGCAGGACCGCCTCGCGCACTTCTTCCGCGGCAAACCCGCCCTGAGCGCTGAGGGGATCGTACTCACGCATCACGAACTGGTTGGTCAACGCCAGGAACCGGAGCAGGCCGCGCGCTTTCAGGAGGGGATTGTCCGTGCCGGTCACCTCGAAGGAGCGCAGAAAGGCCGCGAAGCTGCCTGCCGCCTCGATGTCTTCGAAGGTCCGGAACCTGAGCAGCCCGGAGCCCAGGCCGGCGCCGGATGCCGTGTCGGAAAGCCGGCAGTAGAGCGTGGTGTAGTCCCGCAGGATTTCGCGAATCCCGGCAATGCCGCCGCGCTTGTTCTTCTGCATGTACTTGCGTCCGTGCAGCAGGTATTCCGTGCGTGCGGGATCGCGGAAATAGACGTGATAGAGCATTTCCGCTTCGCCGGTCGCCGGGTTGATGCGCAAGTAGTTGAAGTAGCTTTTGTCCGCATTGATCTCGAAGGTTGCGGGGCCCTGTCCTCCGAAGTCGCCGAAGTGGATTGTCCCCCGCATGCGCGCTTCGTGTTCGGGGCTTTCGAAAAATTCGTTCAGGTCGCGCACCGTCATCCGGACCTGGAAACTGCAGGGCAGCTTCTGCTCCGGCCCCGAGACCCTGGCTTCGATTGCCCCATCCCCTTCGAATCCCGGCGGAGGCAGAAACCCGGGGAAGTAGTGGCCGGTCATTTCCTCGTCGAACGTCATGCCCAGCCCATCCGGGAGCCGGACATCGAGGAGTGGGGCCAGGAAGGGGGAGGGCGGCGGTTTGTCGGGGCCGCTCCTGCGCAGCGTGTAGTAGAAGGAAAACTGCGGCGCTCCGCCGGCGCCGGACTCGAGCTGGAAGAGGCCGATGGAGCTCGGTCCAAACAGCTGCGCGAGTCCCGGGGGAGACGCCGTGGTGTACTTTCCGACCATGAGATCCGGACCGATCGCGCGGATCTCGTCGTGGAAGGGGGTAAAGTCGTTGAGTTGGAAGTGGTCGTGCGCGAACACGGGTTCGGCCATGCCCTCGAGCAACCCGAGCAGCTGGTATCGCGTTTCGAGGCGGCCGTCTGGTTTCAGCTCGAAATTCAGGTACGCCACGACGCCGGTGTTCGCCGCGTTGGAAACCATGCGCATCTCCCACAGGCCGGCGAGCTGCTCTTTGGCCGGGGCCGGCGCGCTCTCGTAGAGACGGCGGTGATCTGCCACCGTCGCCTCGTCGAGGCCGTAAACCCGTGTCATGGGGAAGGTGAAGAGCCGGAGACCGTTCGGGAATTCGCCCAGGTACACCCTGCCGATCAGCAGTTCCTCGTTGACGATCTTGAACACATCGTAGAAACCGCGCCAGGGATCGTCAGGATAGCGCAGCAGGATGTACTTGCCCGGTTCCAGGGTGGCGGTCCTGGTGGTGATGTGGATCTCCTCGAGCGTGTTCCTGGCGCGAATGCGGCCGTCCGAATCGGATGTCTCGCCCGTGATGCCCCCGGCAGTGCGCGTAAACCGCTTTTTAAACCCGGCGAAGAATGCCGTCGAGAACTGGTTCAGGATGTGGCGTCGCGGGAAGAAACCCTTCCAGCACGTGTCATTCCTGATAATGCCCCGATCGCCATCGATGCCCACTTCGCCGCCGTTGACGATGGTCGCGACACCCAGGCTCTCGACGCGGCTGAAGATACGCTCCAGGTCCGCTTCCTTGTAGTTGAGCACCTCCAGCGGATCGAGCCCGGGCACGGTGATCCGGGCAGGGCGCTCCGGATAAGCTTCCCCCCCGACCGAACGGACGAGCCTGTCGGCGATCCGCTCGGAGAGGGCCGAGATCGTGAGGAACGGGTTCACCCCCAGTGCCGAGGGGATAAGTGAACCGTCGGCAACGAACAGCCCCGGGTGGATGCTGCCGTCGCCGGCGAACACCCTCCCGAACTCGTCGGCCGCCCCCTGCATGTAGTCCTCGCCGAGGGGGCAGCCGCCGAGCGGGTGGGCAGTGATCAGGTTGCGCACCGTGACAAAGTTCCACAACGGGTTCGTCATGAAGCTGCCGCCGAGGGCGCGCGCGTGGCGCCGGATTTCCTCGTTGATGAGGGTGAAGACCGGCTGGCGCCCGACATTGTCCCAATCGACGGCCACGTGCTCGTCCTGTTCGAGAAAACTCCTTTTCAGGTGAAGCATCCCCTTGGCGTCGTCGCGCCCCATGATCAGGTAGAGCATGGTGTGGTTGAGCGCGTTGTGTTCCTGGTAGACATCGAAGACGTTGTCGCGCCGGCGCCGTTCGAACTCCTCTTTTTCGTCTCCCACGTCCATGTCCTCGGCGCCTCCGAGCGCGGCCACGGAGCCGAAGGCGAGCATCGCCGATCCCACGTAGGCGCCTGGGAACGAGAAGTCCTCGACGGCGATACGCTGTTCCAGCGGCAGGCTGGAATCGTACTTGACGCACCCGACGATGCTTGGCCCCGGTGCATTGCCCTGCTTGCGCCACGGGTGCATGGGGTCGGCGCCGAACCCGAGCGTGTTGACCTGCTGATCCGCGTTGTAGGCCAGGGCGAAGAAATCGCCGTTCCCCGTGAACTGGGTGCCGAGTTTCGGCGAAAGCGACAAGCCGTGCGCTTCGGATTTCAGCAGGATCTCAACCGTACCCAGCGAGCCTGCAGCCAGGATCACGTTGGCGGTCTCGAGACTGAATTTCTCGGTGGACGCCGGTTGGAGGAAGCGCGTGCCATGAATCCGCCAGCCTCCGCCCGGCAGACGCTCGACCCGGTCAACCTGCATCCGCGTAAATATGTCGGTGCCGTTTCGGTGCGCCACGGGCAGGTAGTTCATATAGAGAGTGTTTTTCGCACCCGTGTTGCACCCTGTGACGCAGTCGCCGCAGTCTATGCAGGGAGTCTGGTTCCGGCCGTGCGGATTCACCCCGTCTATGTCGAAATTGACCGTGAGATCCAGGCCGAAGGCGCGCCTGCCGATTTCGCGGGCGCGCTTGTCGAGGGCTTTGACCTTCAACAGGCAGTCCTGCTGGTCCGGATTCGAGCGCGGGTGGGGACGCGCGGCGAGCATTTGCCTCGCCTTGTCATAGTGCGGGAGCAGTTCCTGCAGCGTGATATTGCGCGGCCAGGCGACCTGGTCAAAAATGTCCGCATCGGGCACGATCGCCACGTTCGCGTTGATCAGCGACGTGCCGCCCAGACCGGACCCCTTCAGTACGGATATGTCGGGGAACACCAGGAAATCGTAGAGCCCCAGCGGATTGAGAAGCGGATTGCGGACGGCGGAGAGGATCTCGTTCAGCCGGTCCGGGAATTCGCCCGAGACCCACTCCCTTCCGCGTTCGAGCAGGCAAACGGAGGGCTTGGGAGACGCGTTGGATATCCGGGCAGCCGTGATCGCGCCACCATATCCAGACCCGATCACCGCAAAATCGTATTTCTGACGCCTCCGGCTCCAGTCCTTTGACAGGCGTTCGTCTGCGGGCATGGCAAAGCTCTCCCGAAATGAGCGCTAGAAATTGAGGTTCAAGCCAGTTCCCCGAGTAACTGAACGTACTTGTTACAGAATGTGATACCGTGCGCAGCGGCTTGTCAAGCCCGATTGCAGGCTGGAATACGATGCCGTTTTTTCGGACGCGGATGGACGCAGGTCCGCGCAGATAGAAAACAAAGGCATTAGTGCCAGGCCGGTGTTCATCTACGTCCCGCTGTTTATATTCCGACAATTCTGTGTTACTTCTAGGCCATTCGATTGTCCTCACCAGGAGTGCACGACATGGCACAGCCGCACGCACGTCGCAGCGCAGTTTCCCCGCCGGCGTACCGGCGGCTGCGAACCTATGCTTTCGATCCCAGCCTCGTCAAACTCGAGACGGCAGGGCTCAACCTGGCGACCCTCAAGGTCCGGTGGGAGAGGGACGCAAAAACCAGGGCCGAACTGCTGCAGCCGGGGCCGGTAGGCGAATACGTGGAGGTCGTGGACTACGACCCGGCGAGCGAATGTTTCTACCTGCCCGTCGATCTGAACGATTTCCGCCTCGTAGCGCAGGACGGCCTGGACCCGTCGGAAGGCAACCCTCAGTTTCACCAGCAGATGGTTTATGCCGTCTCGATGAGCACGATCCAGAATTTCGAGAGGGCGCTGGGCCGCGTTGCCCTGTGGTCGGCGCGCGATCCGGGTGGGAACGCGCGGGGGCGGTATGTCCAGCGCCTGCGCGTATACCCGCACGCGATGCGCGATGCCAACGCGTACTACAGCCCGGCCCGGAAAGCGCTTCTGTTTGGGTATTTCCCGGCCTCGCTCGAAAACCCGGGGAGCAATCTGCCCGGCGGGACGGTTTTCACGTGCCTTTCCCACGACATCGTCGCGCACGAGACGACGCACGCGCTGCTGGATGGCCTGCACCCGTGGTTTGCGGAGCCCAGCAATCCCGACGTGCTCGCATTCCACGAGGCGTTCGCGGACCTGGTTGCGCTGCTGCAGCACTTCACCCACCCGGAAGTGCTGCAGCACCAGATCGCCAGGACCCGGGGCGACCTTGCCAGGCAGAACCTCCTGGGCCAGCTGGCGCAGCAGTTCGGTCAGGCCATAGGTCGCTACGGTGCGTTGCGCGATGCCCTCGGGAGGGTGAATGCCGAAACGCATGCCTGGGAGGTCCTCCAGCCCGATCCGGCCGACTACGCGGCGGCGGCGGAGCCGCACGACCGCGGCGCAATACTGGTGGCTGCCGTCTTCGATGGTTTCCTCTCCATCTATAAGGCGCGCATAGCGGATCTGATCCGCATCGCGACCGGCGGCAGCGGCGTGCTGGCCGAGGGGGAACTGAACGCGGACCTGGTCCGCCGGCTTGCCGAGGAGGCCGCCAAATCGGCGCAGCATGTCCTGACCATGTGCATCCGGGCGCTCGATTACTGCCCGCCCGTCGATATTACCTTCGGCGAATACCTGCGGGCCCTCATCACGGCGGATGCGGACCTCGTGCCGGACGATGACCGGGGATATCGCCTCGCCGTGATCGAAGCGTTCCGCAGGAGGGGCATCTATCCCGGCGGCGTGCGCAACCTCGCCGAAGACAGCTTGCGCTGGCATGAGCCGCTGCTGCCCGATTTCCCCGGATTCGCCGGCACGAAGCGCACTCTCGAGCTGGAATGGGACCAGAAGACCGATCGATTCGCCGTCTGGCAGGCGATGCAGGCCAACCGCAACGTGATCAAGGATTGGCTCGCTTCGGGAGTTCTAACCTGCGACTACGCCGAACAGTTGGGCCTGGCGCTCGGCCGCGATGCCCCGGCCACCATCCCACGCGACAGGAGCGGCGCCCCCTGCCTCGAGGTTTCCTCCGTGCGTCCGGTCCGGCGCGTCGGACCGGACGGCCAGCTCATGGTCGACCTGGTTGTCGAGCTGACGCAGAAGCGTGTCGAGTTGCTCGACGAGCGGAACAGGAACTCCGGCACCTTCACGTTCCGCGGCGGCTGCTCGCTGGTGGTGGACCTGGAAGCGTACAAGGTGCGATGCGCGGTCGCCAAGAATATCCTGAGCGAGCACAGGCTGCGGCGGCAGAGGGATTTCACGGCCGATTCGTCGCAGCAGTCGCTTCACGCGACCTACTTCGGCGCCGAGCGCGCGGGGGCCGAACCGTTCCTGCGCCTTCACCGCGGTTTGTAGGAGAGTTATGCCACGAACAGATGTGGAGCCTGAAGGCGCGCCCGCCGCCGCGGCCGGACTCATGACGCCGCCGACCGGCGGCGCGAAAATAAGGATGTACCGGCACGGGTTGGGCGACTGTTTTCTCCTGGCCTTCCCTGCCCGCGCCGGCCGGCCGTTTTATTTTCTGGTCGATTGCGGCGTCATCCTCGGGACGCCCGACGCTTCCCGCAAAATGCAGGATGTGGTGCGAGACATTGCCGCGGCCACCGGCGGACGAATCGACGTCGCCGCCGCCACCCACGAACATTGGGATCACATTTCCGGGTTCGCCCAGGCAGCCGAAATCTTCCAGCGAGATCTCAAAATCGGTCAGGTCTGGCTTGCCTGGACGGAGGACAAGTCAAACCCGCTGGCCCGGAAACTGATCGCAGACCGCCACCGAAAGGTCGAGGCTCTCCGGGGCTTGGTGCAACACCTCCAAGCCGCGGAATCCCCGGTTGCCGGGCACGTCACTCGCCTGCTGGATTTCTTTGGCGGCCTGGGAGCCACCAGCACGGGGGACGCACTGGATGCCGTGCGCGGTTACTCCGAGCAGCCCCTCCGATACTGTCGGCCCGCCGACCCGCCCGCCGCTTTCGGCGATGTTCCCGGTCTCCGCACCTACGTGCTCGGCCCGCCGGAGGATGAACAGCTGCTGAACCGGGACCTCCCCACCAAGACCGGCAGGGAAACGTATGATGACAGCTCCGTCCCGCTGAACCTGGAAAACGCATTTCTTGCCGCCGCTCTGCACCGGGACCTCGGGTCTGAACCTGGAATCGTGGAGCGCGAACTGCAGGAACTCAGCCTGCCATTTGACCGCTCGCTGCAGATCCCCGTCCGCGACGCGAAACGGCTGTCCTTCTTCCGCAGGTACTACTTCGGCTCGGGACGGGCCCACGATCTGGCGTGGCGGCAGATCGACAACGACTGGCTCAATGCGGCGGATCAGATCGCGCTGAAGCTTGACAGCGACACGAACAACACCAGCCTAGTCCTGGCGTTCGAGCTGACCGTAAGCGGGAGGGTATTGCTCTTCGCTGCCGACGCGCAGGTCGGGAACTGGCTCTCCTGGGGCGGCTTGACCTGGAAACTCACCACCGGCGAGTCTGCAGGCCTGGACGTGACGGCCCAGGACCTGCTGGCCCGCACTGTCCTCTACAAAGTGGGTCACCACGGGAGCCACAACGCCACCCTGCGGGCCGGGGGCCTCGAGCTGATGCGCAGTCCGGATCTCATGGCGCTGATCCCCGTAGACTCCGCCGTGGCCCAAAAGAAGAAATGGGATATGCCGTTCCCACCCCTGGTCAACCGTCTTCGCGAGAAGACGTCCGACCGGATCCTGAGAAGTGACGACGCGGTTGCGCTCGCCCGCCGACAGGTGCCCGAGGACGCCACCGCTCTAATGTGGAGCCGCTTTCAGAAGAGCGTCGTCGAAACGGACCTCTACTTCGAAATCACAATCGCCGACTCATGATGCCGAAGGCTCGCGCCGGGTCCTACCCGACGCGGCCCGTGGCGGCGCGGGTTTCGATCGTGAGGGGTTTCTGGCGCTCGAACGCCCTGTCGGCGGCTCCCGCGCGGAAGAAGTTCGGCGACTGCCATGGCGGCATGCTTCTGCGGATCTTCGCGTAGAGATCCCCGTAATTCCGGAGCTTGCCCTTGTTCCACACCGACAGAAGGGTGGCCGTGAACAGCCCGTTCTTGTCGCCATCCGACGACAGCTGGTTGTCCTGGCAGCCCGAGATCAGCAGGATGGAAGCATTGACCGATACACGCTCGCCATCCGGAGAGTACCTCTGGATGTCGTCGTACAGCTTCTGGTTTGCCCTGTACGTCCTTTCCTGAACGTCGAGCGGCAGGGCTTTGAATCGGGGGCCGATCGGCGCGGGCGCAGGCGCCGAGCCCAGTGCCGCGCTCATCCTGTTGTAGAGTTCGCGCACCACGCTGCCGCTGTGGCAGCTGTCCGAGAGCACGAAGATCCGCACTCCCGGATCGAATTCCGAAAAGAGCGCATAGAGCTCGTCGTCAATCAGCTGCCTGTCATACAGAACCCAGGTTTCGTCCCTGCCGTCCGGCTCGTCGCCGTTGGTGTCGGGCACCTGCCCCCCGTGCCCGGAGTAGGTCACGAACAGCATGTCGCCGTGATCAAGCTCGCGGGCCGCTTTGCGGAGCGCCCCGGTAACGTTCTCGGCGGTGGCTTGTTCCGTGAGCATCTGCTGCGCGAGGTATCCCTTCGCCTTGGCGATGGTGTTCATGTCGCGGGCATCGGCCTCGCAAGCCGCCAGCTGCCCGTCCCAGCCTTCGTAATGCGCCGGGTCCACACGATTGAGCCCAATGTGAATGGATATTCCTTTAGCCATGTTTTTGCTTCTCCCGAGGATCTTGTCTTTAGCAAGTTTGGGAATGGGCGTGGCACCCGCACACGCCGGATTAATCTGATGAGAATACACGGCTCGGTCCGTGTCAAGGGTTTTGGAGTGCGGCGACTCGCCGCCGCAATGTCGCGATTCGGGGTGGCGCCGAGGCGCCGCACTCCAGATTGCCAACTTCAGGAGATCGCCTGCCGCAGTGCCGCCAGTGCGGCCACGAGGGGGCGCCGGTGCGTCGCATCGGCCCCGGCCTGCGCCATCTTTTCCAGGAAAGCGATATCTTCCGTCACGTTGCACGCCGGGCTGCCCTGCTGGACAGCGGCGAGATAGCCGGCCCGGATTTCCGCCCCCGCCTGTTCGGAAATGGCCTGTTGCCGCAGGCAGCTCAGCAGCCGGTGATCGGCAGCCAGCCGCAGGCTCCAGGGCTCGTCGGCGTTTTGCCCCACGCCCGCGAGCCGTTCGAGATCCTCGAGTCCTCTTCCGATCCTTTCGAGGCGTTGATCGTATGTTTCCCGGTCGCTGCCGCGTGCCGGTTTCCGCCAGCCCAGGACAATCTCCGCCACGAGCTGATCCTTCAGGTACAGGCCGCGCGCGCTCATGGGCGCAGCGTCCTCCCGAAACGCTTCACGGTAGCTGCTTGCCATAATCTCCAGGTGCTTGCGACAGCTTGCCGGATTCCGGGCGAGCGTCGCCCGCAGTTTGCCGAGGCGGCCCCTGAGGGAATGACGTTCCCGTGTTTCCCTGACGAGGCTCAAGCCGTCCAGGAGGCGGCTCGCCTTTTCCAGGAGGATCCCAGGTTTGTGGCGCAGTTCCTGGTCGGCCGCACTTTCCGATACGGAATCCAGCCGGGCTATCAGTTGGGCAGCCCAGCGCACTTCCAGAGCCGCCATCCGGTCGAGCGAGTCCACGGGGGCATCGGCCGGCTCGCAGGTTCTTGCCAACTCGTAGTAGCGCAAACCCTCTTCGAACATGTCCAGCTCGAAGCAGGCATCGCCGAGGGCCGCGCAGGTCGTGGCCGCGGCGAGCCAATGCCGGGGAACAGATTTCACCACGGCCGCCAGGCGCTGGCGCGACGATTTCTGCCCGGAGAGCCCGGCGCTGCGGGACGACTGCACCAGATCCTCGAGCTCGCCCAGGAGCTCGGCTGGGGCCACGATGCGGTTGCTGCGCGGGGTCCGGGACGCGGCCGCCGCCCCTGTGTTCAACGAGAAATCCGGGTCGCCGTAACACTGGTACGCTCCCCAGGTGTTCGTGGCGCCGAAGCGAAGATGGATTTCCTCCCGAGCGAGGCGCACGGCCTCCCCGAAGGCGCGGCCTTCCAGGAGCTCGCAGTAGAACGTGGCGGCAAAGGCGCCGGCCGCCGCGTCGTCGACGGCCCAACCGGCCGCCACCACGCAGCGCACACCGATCCGAATGAGTTGGGTTGCGATGTTCGCCGCAAGTCGGTGGTACTGGACAGCATCCTGCTGGGCTTCACCCCTGGTCTGCCCCAGGTGGCAGCAATTCACGAACACCACGTCGGGTACGAAGCGCATCTGCTCGATTTCGGCAGGGGTGAGAAACAACCCATCGCCGAGGACGATCCCACTCACGGTTTCGCCGGGGACCGCACCATTGCTCACCGGGAATTGGAACACGCCGTGCCCGGCCACGTGCAGGATGCGATAAGGCCGGGAGTACAACGCGGTCAGAATGGACTGGGCGGTTGCCTCCTCCCCGGCCAGCTCGACCGTTTCGGCATAGCCGTGATCGCGGAGTTGCCGGGCTACTGCCCGCGCTTCCGCCTCGGCGCCCGGGAGCGGAGCGTACTTTCCGGATTTGTCGCTTCTGGTAGGGTCCCCCACCACCAGCGCGGTGTAGCGGGTCGCCTGCAGTACCTTCTCACGAAACACCGGCACCGCCAGCTGCCTTACCATGCCGGCCTCCACGGACAGCGGCCTCGCACCGGCGCAGAACCGGTCCTGCATCAGCTCCCAGGGGTAGGCTGCCGACTGTTCGTCGAGCACGAGCACCAGGTTGCGCCGGTCCGGGGCGTGCTCCTTCAACAGGTTCGGCACCAGGAGTTCGAAGAGCGTGCAGCCCAGATCGGCGTCGCCGCCCGTCGAGGCGACCGCGCGTTCGAGGAAACTCTCAACCAGCCTGCGCTGGGTCGGCTGCAGGTAGCTCTCGGCTCGTGCCCGCTCGGTGAGCCCTTCAAACTTCAGCGCGCCGTCTTCCTGGACCGAGATCCGCATCCGTTGCCACCACCCGGGTTCCTCATCGTAATAAGCGCGCTTCCGCCCGTCCGCACTCCCGACGACCAACTCCTCTATTTGAAAACGGTCGCGGAACTCGGCCGACCGCCCCAGATCCAGCAGGGCCTTGACCGCCTGTATCGCACGGTCCTGCCACAACTCGATGATGTCCAGCTGATCGATGAACGCGGTGAGCTTCGACGCCCCATCTGGGGCTCCCGGCGCGCCGCCGCGGCTGGCAGGCTTTTTGGTCTGCAGCGACTGAAGGTGCTGGTTGGCCTGGGTCACCCCTCGCAGGATGGACTGCAGCGAGTCTGTAACCGTCAGGCCTGCGCCGCCCGTCCCGATGAGCAGCGCCGCCATCGCCGCACTTATGCGGCCCTCCCCATCTGGGGCCTGCGGAGCCTGCCGGCGCCCGGCGCGCTCGCTGTCGATCAGGCCCATGGCGTATGCCGTTGCGGCGCGTGAGAAGCTCCCCGCGAGCCCGCCCGGCGTCAGGCTGCCGACCGTGCCGAGCCCGACCACAATAGCTCCGGGGTGGGCCCCGCTCCTGCGGCGCCCCTCCTCGTTCAGGAAGACGGCGCTGGTGTTTAGTTCGCCCGGGTAAAGGTCCAGCCGCTGCATCTCGCGGAGGCGGTTGTCGAGCTGCCAGTCGAGGTACGCTTCCGCGCTGACGATGGTGTCCCCGCAATAATGGCCGACCACGACGGGATAAGCCGCCCGGCTCAGGTTCCCGTGCACCACCCGCACCCGGACCCTGGGATTGGGCTCGGCTGCTCTGCGATGGCGCGTGGACCCGAGGGCCGATGCGACGAGGTCCTCCTCGTCCGGGTAGAAGGCGGGAGCCTCGACCGGCAACTCGAAGGTCTCACCGGAGGCGCCGCGGAGGGCCGGTGGGGTCTGTGGCAGCTTGGTCGTGACCCCGACATTGAGCAGGTCCAGGAGGGCCGGGAAAGCGGCGGAAGTGTTGGCGAGATCGCCGTGTTCGACATCCATGTAGTAGGTCTTGCTCTTCAAATCGGACGGAACGCCGGTCGCCCACGGGACCCGTCCATCGCCCTGGGCGGTGGCATGCACGACGACGCGGTGACCTTGGGGAGCGGACGTGTCGATGGTTACGTCGCAGGGGGTGGCCGCAGCGCAGCCCGCCACATAGATCATCCGATCCGGATCTATGGGGCTCGCGTGCAGCAGGTCCCGGACCCTCGCCGCCTCGGCCAGGTGCGTGGCCTCGGGGACAGGCCACTCGGATTGCGAGCCGTTCTGCTGCAGGACACGCCAGGTCGCAGCGTCGTAGGCGTCGAGCGAGCCTTCGTGCGGCAGCATCTGCAGCACCCCCGCAAATGCGGAAAAGAACTCGAGCAGCTCGCCACATCCGTGTCTGATGTCGACCAGCGCAAGCTTGCGCACCAGCGCGTCACGCCCCATCAGCATGGCTGTGATTGCGTGCGAGCCTCCGTTCGGAGTGCCCAGCATTATGAAACGGGCGCCCGGGTGCCGGCACATGCGTTCCCAGACTTTCCACCCTTCCGGCGTCGCCAGCATCGCACGCACCGCCAGTCCTCCCATCGCGTGGGCGATAATTCGGACCGGTTGGCTGCCGGCTTCGGCCTTCGCGAGCTTTTCCTCGATGCGGAGCCGCAACGCCTCCGCCGTTTCACAGACCGATTGGCGCCAATCGTACGCGAAGGGAACGACCTCGTGGGTTTGGGCGAGGAAGCGCACGAGCTCTCTGTAGCTGCCGGCGACGAGCCCGTCCGGGCTGACATTCCGCCCGCCCGCCTGCAGATCGCGCAAACCGCCCGACGCAAGACTGCAGATGTCGAGCCAGACCCTGGATTTGCCAGCTTTCAGGTGACTTCCCATCAGTCCCGGCAACACGAATACGACCGGCTGGGAATCCACCGCGCGCTTCCTGTAATCATCCTCCGTGACTTCGTAGGGAGGCTTTTCCAGGAGGTGATAGGAGTCCTGATCCGCGGCGGCCAGGCCGCCGAGCAGCCGGCTGGCCGTGTCGTCATTCCTGAAATAGCTGAAATGGTCCACCTTCGAGCCGGTGTCTATCCAATAGCGGATGCCGGCGGTCCTGCTGGCGCCGCCGAACATGGACGGCGTGTTGACCACCAGGTCATGGTCCTCCCGATAGAACAGGTCGGTGACCAGGGCCTTGAGCCGGCTCCACATCCCCTCTCCCGCCAGGTCGCCTCCCAGGACGTGAAGGTCCGCCCCGGTGTCGAGCCCGGGGCGGTTCAGCACCCGGATCAGCGGGGCTTCCGGCATCATCGCCTCCAGTCCCGGCAACTCACGTGGGTCGGTCCGGTTTTTGACCACCGCGAGCAGAAGCGCCGAGACGGCGTCGAACACGGGATTGGCCCTCATGCCGGGCGCCCGTTCGAGGACGTTCACCACGATCGACAGGAAACGATCGAGCCGGCCGCCGGCGAGCGTGGTGCCCCTCGTGGGGCAGGCAACCCGAATGAAGCGTTCCACCCGCAACTGCCGTGAAGCGAGGATGTCCTGCAACTGCTGAAGCGCAGCGCGATCGCGCTGCCGGCCGGGGCCGTCGAAAAGTTTCAGCTCCGTCTCTTCGAAAGGAGCGCGGCCAACCAGCATTCCGCGGCAGAGGAGCTCGCCGACAAGCCCGCCGCGGGAATGCGAAACCAGGTGCAGCCTGGCGCCGTTTGGAAGGGCCTTTGCCAGTTCCAGCGCATTTTCAATCGGGCTCTCCGTCAATGTGCGGTGCTGAAATGCAAGCACCCGGCCCTCGTAGAGTTTGAGGAGGTCCGAGATACGGGCGTGAGGCGCGTTTTCCCACAGCCCGCCGAAGCTCCCCCCCGTCGTGGATGCCGTCCCATGGATGAACACCAGCAGGGGCTGGTCGGCCGGCGCCAGTTCGACCGGGCTCAGGTCGTCGGGGCTTGCGCCGCCGCAGCGGTAGAGGCCGGCTCCCGGCTTGAGGACACTCTCGACTTTTTCCCGGATCAGATCCGTGATTTCAGACGGCATGTCGACGCCGAGTATCTTCAGACCCTTGATCACCCACTGGCCGACACCGCGGCTGGGAGTGCCAAGGGGGAGGACCTGCGGGATTTCGAAACTGTCCGCAGCCGGACCCCGCCGCGTCCACCCAGCCAGGTCGCCCTTCAGATCGTCGGCACGCGTCCACAGCCGGATTCCTCCGTCCAGCTCCAGTTCAACGAGGTCATCGTCGGCGACATCCACGGTGCGCGGCGCGCTTGCGGACCGGTCCATCGCGATTTGAACGCCGTACTTCGGCCGGATGGTCCCGGGGCCAAGCGCCCGGGCAAGGTCCGTGTTCTCGGGTGTGGAATCGACTTTTCCGTAAAAAGAGAGTGTGGGCATGGCCTGCTCTGTGATTCGATTCTGGTGCGTTTCCGTTGAATATCAAATTACATGCATTATGGATCCGTGGTACCGCGCTTTAAAGGGTGTAACTTGCATGGCGGGCGTTGGGAAGTACGAAATGCGAACTCCACTCCGTACGCCGACCTGCGCCGACCCGCATCTCCCGTCGGCGCTTCCGTCGGCGTACGGGCTGACCCTTGATCGACGTGCGGGGGGACGAGCATAATGCTGGCAACAGGGGTGTAACTGTTGGACATCAAGAGCTTTCTCGAGCAGCTGCCTGCAGCCGCAAGCTCTCCGCTCGCCCTCGGGTCCTACGCGCTGGTGCTTGCCGCCTGGATCGTGGTCGTCTGGCTGCGCCAGAAACCGCAGCGCGAGGCGCGCCGAATACTCGAGCAATACAAGGACGACGATAAGCGCAATAAGGCGCTGGCATCGCTGCTCGGAACGGCGCCTCCGGAAGGCCTTGCGCGCCGGGAGATTCTCGAGTGGGTGAAACTGAAGTCCGCCGATTCGACCCGGACCTATCTTCTTATTGCGTATCTCGCGACGCTGGCGGCCCTGCTGATCATCGCGGTGTCGGCCCTGTTCAAGCCCGGAGTGGCTTCACCGGCAGACGTCAAGGTGACACTGCACGGGGTGGGAGGACCTGCCGATTGCCCGCCGCTCCCGTTCTCCACGGAATTGGTGGTTTCGGTAAACGGCAAGCCGCAGGCGCGGGTCCCGGTAAGCGGCTGCGAGGTCGAAGTACCGGCAACGGCCGGTTTGCGCCCCGGGACCGCGGCTACCGTATCGCTCGACAATTCCGGCCCTTTCCAGGTCGCGGCCCCGGCGGCGAAGTACGAATTCGGCTCCGGCAAATGGTATGTCGCCGTGGGCACGCAGGCGAACGGCCCGCGTCTGATCGTCCACCTCTTCAAATACGGCGGCGCATCGGAGCTGCCGGAACGCCGCGTGAAGTTCGATCAGTTCTCCACCATCATCCGCCAGAAGATCCAGGACCTCGGGCAGGAACTGGCCTCGCAGAACGAGGCCTGCGCATACCTGACTGGCCTAACGGTGGTGCGCTCCGACCGTGAGCTCGATTTCAGCCCGCGCGATACGCTTGAGTACTGGAAGAAATCCAACTCGCTCCAGATCCTCTCCGGTCTTCTGGACCAGCGCGGCGGCGGGTTTTTCGTACGAAGCCGCCCATACTTCGGCGAGCTCGCGGCAGGCAGTCCGGCAGAACGCGTGGAACTCGAGCTCAACATCGATGCGGAGGAGTTGGGCAAAACGCTCGACAGCCACTCGCTCGCGCTGCTATACGCCCTGGCGTCGGACGCCAGGCGGCGCAACCTGCCGTCCGAGGTCGTCTTCATTTACCTCGCGCGGGCGGTCTCGATCGCCCGCGAGCTCGACGCGTCGGTCGCCGGCGCTTCCGGCCTCAAACGGGCAATCCGCGATCTGTTCCGAAGCATGGGCCGCCCAGAACCACTAGAGCTCTGATATGACTTTCCTGCGCGCAGCCGTTTTTACCGTCGCCATGGCTGTGCCCGTAATGGGGCAGGAAGTCGGCCTCCTGGTGGCGCCTTTCGAAGGGCCGGGCAACCTGGGGGCTCGCACGGCGACGGTTCTCAACCTTCAGGTGTGGCAGACTCTGCGCGCCGCTCCGCACCCGAACCCACACGGTCTCAATTTCGGGAGTGGAACGGTTTACTTCATGCCGGAAGGCTCAATGCCTGTGCGCAGTCACATCGAGGCCGAGCGAGCCGCCGACGGGCAAGCCCAAGCCGTTCTGTGGGGGCGCGCCCAGCCTTACGGCGACGGCGTCGTCGTCCAGGCGTACCTCTCGGTGCCGCGGGCGACCTCGCCGGGCCACCCCGGAGGAACCGCCATCTGGAAGATTGCGCTTCCCGACGGGCAGAGCATCTCGGTCGATATCCCGGCCTGGCGTTATGAGTTCGCGCCGATCGTGCTCAGGACCGAAGCCGTGTTGCAGCTGAACACCCCCGAGGGACTGAAGCTCTACAGGTCCCCGCAGTCGAGCGAAGTGCTCGGGTCCGTAGGCAGCCGGTTCCGCGCGCTGGAGCAGAGCCCGAACGGCGCGAAAGTGGAGTCCGCGGGAATCACCGGTTGGGTGCGCCTGCCGCAGCTGTCGCGCAATCGAAGTGAAGTGGTCGACTTCACCGGGGCACTCGTCCGCATCTTCCGGAAGGACTGGGGCGGAGCCCTGGAACTGTTCAGCCGCGTCGTCGGCAGCCAGACCGCGCCGGCGACCATCAAGGCTTACTCGCTGCTGATGATGGCAGCGGCATCCGAGCAGGTGAGCCATCAGACAGGGCAAGCCTCGCGTGCGGTGGAATTCGTGAACCAATCGTACCGGCTGAACCCGTATCTGCAAGCGACGGTCCGGTACAAGTGCATGGCGCACCTGGAGGACATGGCCCGCACGACATCCGCGAAGCGGCAACTCGCCGAAACGGTCGCGCGCAACGAGTATCTCTTCCCGAAGACGGACAGATGGATCGGCAAGGTGAAAGCGGTGCTCGCGAGATGAGGATCAGCGCGGGTTTCGGCCGGTTCGGGTGAAGTACGCTAACGTATTCTTGGGATGGAGCTGGTCGCCGATTGACAACAGCAGAACGCGGATCTTCGCGGATTTTACCGATTCACGCGGATCGGCCGCGCCCGGTAGAAATCCGCGTGCATCCGCGTAGATCGGCGTCCTGGAAACGTTAGCGCGAGTACTTAGTTCTACGAACCACTACCCTACCTTGGAGGAGCTTCATGCCTAGCCTCTCGCTCAAGAGAACAGACCTCCCGTTTCTGCTCGGCGGCAACGGGGAAGTCTCCGTCGATTCGGGTGACCTGCAACTGGGTCGGCCAATCAACGAGGCAAGCCCGGCCCTGCTCAACGTCCGTTTCGCGGCGCAGGGAAGCGACAAAGTGGCTCTGGGCCAGCCCGACACCGTCAAGGTCGCGGTCTCTACCGCGGAGACTCTCAATTTGACCGCTATCTTCCCGGGCTCGACCGGCCCCGCAGCCAAACTGGCCGGGACCTGCGGGCTGAGCGACTTCTTCGAGAACGGCGAGAACGCCGACAAGCTCATCCTCGCTCTGGATACCGGAGCCTCGGCCGGCGTTTCCGCGGCGGGGTCGTTCGCGTATTCGGCGCTGAAGACCACCGTCGAAGTGAACGCGGGTATCGACGGGGGGTACTCGTACTTGCGGGCTTTCGACAAGTCGCTGCCGGTCCGACAGGTCCTGATCGATTTCTTCAGAACAATGAGGCTTCCCGAACAGGTCAATACCCAACCGGAGGCGGGCGAGGCGATTTCGTTGCGCTTCGGCGGCTACCTGCGGATGGCGGCAGAAGCCTCCGCAGGCTATCGGCTCGCCGGCACCCGGTCCACCTCGCTCGGGCACATGGCGCTTTCGGAAAAGTACAATCTGAGCGTCCTAGGCAAGATCGGGCTGGCGGCCGGAATCGCGGGTCATTTCTCGGTTCTGGTGACGGCAGCGCCCGGATTGCCGGGCTGGGCACGGGTCCAGGTTCACCGGGAACACTCCGGCGATTTCAAGGTGGCCGCCGACGTGAACGTGGGATACAAGAACCAGCTGGACGGCCTGCCCTCCAGTGCGGACGAGTTCCTCGGCGCGGTGCTCGGCGTCAATGCCAAGAATTTCCTGAACGTGCTGCAGAAGGCTCACGAGCTCTCCGACTTCGAGAAGTTCAAAGGCGCCGTCGACGGCCTCGCCCGGAAATATGTCAGCGAGTTCATCGGCGAGGGCTTCGAGAAACTCGGATCCGAACCCAGGTTTAATGCCTTTCTCGCACGCGTCCACGCCGTGGTGAACAGCTACGAGGAAGTCGAAGACCGCGCCGTTACGTTGTTTGACCGGTTTTTCCACAACCTCCCGGACTTGACCTCGTTTCTCGAGAAGATCCAGGGCCTGGCACCGGGCACGGTGCAGTCGTTGAGGAACAACCTCAGCCCCCAACTGTGGAACATACTGTCGCAGCTTACGGACGGGGACCCGCTCGGTTTCCTGCTGGAGCAGGTCGTCGTGGAGGGCAAAAGGGTCGATAGCCTGGCCGAGTTGAAACAACGCGCCGCCACGTCGCTCGACCTCGTCAGGAACGACGCCCACGCCGAGATCCGCAACGCCATCGCCCTTGCGAAGCAGGCATTCGGCGTGGACGGATTCTTCCGCGAGCTGGCCAAGCTCGACACGGTCGACGAGCTCCAGGCGCTGGCGAATGACAAGGTAGGGCAATTCGTGACCCGGCTGGTCGGCCGAACGCTGGATTCGGCGACAAATCTCAAGGAGGCGTTCAAGCAGGTGAAGGCGGTCCTCGACCGGGCCGACGACTTCAAAGAGAAGCTCTACAAGGGTTTCAAGGAGGCGTCCAGGAGCTCCTACCAGGTCGCCCTGAGCGCGGCATACAGCCATGCTTCCGAGGACGACGCGCTGATTGATCTCCTGGTCAACGTGTCCGATCGTCGGGGCGCCGACCTGCTCGCCCAGGCCGGCAGGGGTGATTTCGAACAAATCCTGACCACGTCCGACGCCGGGCTGGTACGGCTGCTCGAGGGCGTGTTCACCCACCAAGTGCGCCGCGAGCACTCGTGGAAGGTCAACATTCTCGGCTGGCACCTGAACTACGAATACGAGGGCTTCGACCGCGTCATCACCGAAACCGAACAACGGCTGATTCCGTCCGACCAGGGCCTCACAGTGCTCACGACTGCGGATCTCACCGTCGAAAGAATGCGCAAACGCAACGATGAACAGACGCACGTCAATTTCCTGCTGCGAGCGTTGGGGGAGTCCGCCCGGGCGCTCAGGTCGGAGAGAGCGGACTCCGCTTATTTCATCGAGGCACTCGAGTCGACGACGGCGCGTTATCAGTTGAGCTTTACGGACGAGGACACCTCGACGGCCGAACTGCGCGACTACCTGGCGTTTGCCGCCGACGTGCAACTCGACGCCGAGGGCGCCACCCTCGAGGCGCTGAAGCCATTTCTCCCCCAGGCCCAGAACGGCGGTTTCGGGAAGGTCGAAACCCGCTACGACATCCGCTTCGGCCCAAAGGCCGTAAACGCGCTGCTGTCGGTGAAGCAGCTTTCGGCTGCCGGAGAGGCCGCGGTCCGGAACGCGATGCGTCAGATGGTTCTCTCGAACTATCTGAAAAACCAGGAGCAGCACGACGTTGCGTTTGCCTATGCTTCCCCGGGAGTGTTTGACATCTTCTCCAGGGAAGGCTTTGCGGAGTTCGGAAATCACTCCCGGCGTGTCTTCGCCGTCAAGCTGTCGAATCCCGGGATTGCGGCCCCTTCGCAGGTGGCGCTGGATCGTATGAAAATCGCCGTCTTGACGACGCTGTACAACATTGAGAACTCGATGATCCAGGCCATCAAAGACTTGTACAAGCTGCTCGGAGCCGGGGAGGCGATGGATCCCCGCGAGTTTGAAAAGAAGCTCGCCAGGTTCGGCAGCGCGATGAACGATTTTGACGCGTTCGATCAAACCACGAACAGGAACGGGTGCGGTACCAGCACGATCTTTGCCATGTTCGATGTGCTGGTGCGCCTTGCATCCGCCGGCGACCCCGCCAACACGGCGATGCTGCGGGTGAGGAGCGAGGCGAATGGCAAAGAGGTGGAGAAGATCTTCCTGTCGCGCGAGGCGGCAAACACGGTCCTGACGACCGCGGATCCCGCGCCGCGTCGTGCCCGCATTCGTCGCGCAGGATCCTGACCGGCCTGCGCCTGGCCTATCAGTTCTGGATCAGAATCCGCGGGTCCTGCACGCAGACGACGTTCCCGTCCTGTTTCAACGTGATGTTGTACTTGTACTCCGATCCCGGATTCGCGGAGTCGGCGGCAGGCCCGCTGGTGCAGCGTTTCGCGTCCTGGCAGCTGAAATTATCGAATGGGCTTCCTTGCGGGAACTCGATGGTAAAGGTGTAGTTGCCGGTCGCAACCCAGGTGACCGCGTGCTTGGCGCCTTTCGATATGGGGGCGGCGTCGCAGTCGGCCAATTGCTCGCACTCCTTGATCTTCCCGATCCGTATGGTGTGGTTGCCGACCTGGTTGCACGGGGCCTGGGCCTCGGACGTTTGAGACAGGAGTGTCACGGCACAAGCCAAGACGGCCACCGTGAACGTGTTGCGGCGGAGTGGTGATCTGCTCATGGTTCCTTCCTTGATTCGGTTGTGAGCTGGATGGCCTGTTTGAACGCTGGTTCGGCCCGCAGGCTTTCGAACTCGGGGTCCCTTTCGAGGAACACCTTCGGGTACCCCTTCCGCACAGCGAGCATCAGCCAGGCGAGGGCTTCGCTTTTCCTGTGCGCAAGGCCGGCCACGACGGCGGCGTCGTGAAGCAGTTCCGGGTTCCCGGGGTTGGCGGCAAGCGCCTGCTGGATGTGCTTTTGCGCCTCGCCGACTCTGCCCGTCTTCGCCAGGGCTGCCGCGAGAAGCGAACGAACTTCGCCGGCCCCGGGGTTGAGCCGCAGTTCGCCCTCGCACAGCTCGATCGCCTTCGCGTAAGCCTGGGCAGCGCGCGGGGCCCGGCCCTTCGCCCACCTGCAGGCATCGCCGAGGTTCGCCCAGAGTTCGTAATTTTCCGGCGTCAACCGCAGCGCGGCTTCATACGCCTCCGCCGCGAGCTCGAATCGGCCGCTGAAGTAGTTCAGGGTCCCGATGTTCGAATACGCCAGCGGCGTCGGCGACAGCGCCAGCGAGCGGTTGTACGCTTCAAGGGCCCGGGGAAGGTCGCCGTTGAGCTGGTAGGCCGCTCCGAGGTTCCCGAAAGCCCGGGCGTTGTCCGGGCAGAGTCCCGTGACGCGGACAAACATCCGGATCGCCGCCGGGTAATCGCCCGCGCCGAAGTGGTACCCCGCGAGCTTGCTGTACCCTCCCCAGTACGAGGGCTGCAGATCGATCGCGCGCCGGCAGGTCGCGACGGCTTCACTCGTGTTCCCAAGCGCGTTCTGCGCGTCGGCAAGGCCGAGCAGCGCCGGGTAGCTGTTCGGTTGCTGCGCGAGCACCCGCTCGAAAATGCGGGCGGCTTCCCGAGCCTCGCCGGTGAGGACCTGAAGCTCGCCGAGCGTGATGTCCACGTCGGGGTTGTCGGGATTGAGCTGCTGGGCGCGGCGGCAGGCGGCGATCGCTTCCTCGGCAGACTTGCGGTCGCGGGTCAAACGGAACCGGGTCAGGTAGGCGCGGGCGAGGGCAGCCTGGACGATGGGAACGTCGGGCCTTTCCGCCGCCAGCGCCGCGAGTTCCCTGATCCCCTCCTGGACGGATGCTTCGCGGTCGTACCGCTGCAGCCGCCCGATGGCCGTGACATACCGCGCCTGCTCCGCGGCGGTCTCGAGACCCTTCCACTGAACCGCCGCTGGCCCGTGCCCGACCTTGAGGGCGCCAATCACGTCGTCTACGAGCCGATCCTGCATGCCGAAGAGATCCGAGGCGGCCCCGTCTATCGTTTTGCCCGCCAGGCGAGTCCGCTGCCCCGAGTTCCAGACCGTGAAGGTGATTCGTATCCGCTCCCCGGTCTGCTGCACCGAACCTTGCAGCAGAAGGCTGGCGCCGGCCTTGCCCGCGGCCTGGAACGGCTCGTTGTTTTTGTCGGCGGCGGCGATCGCTTCGGCCGGGGTAACAACCTGGAGCCCCGGCACCTGCGCCAGGCGCGACGAGAGCGTCTCGACCATCCCGTCGCCCATCAGCTGGCCGGTGGGGGTGCCGCTCAGGTCCTTGAACGGCAGGATCATGACGATCTTGGCTGCCGGGATGGCGGCCGCCGCGGGACGGGCGCGCGTCCACCACGAGACGAGGACGGCGAGAACCGCAACGAGCACCGCGGCCGCAAGGGCCATTCCTGCCACGCGCCACCTGGCTCCGCGGTTCGCCGGGCCGGAGCCGCCGGCGCTCAGGGCGGCGGCTATTGTGCCCTTCAGCTCGGAAACCGAGGCGGCCCGGGTCCCTGCGTCCTTTTCGAAACAGCGGCGCAGCATGTCCTTTATGACGGGGGGGACGTGCCGAGGCAGCGCATCCCATTCCGGCTCACCGACGAGGATTGCGGCAATTCGGTCCGAAAGGGTCGCCCCGGGGAAGGCGCGCCGGCCGGACAGCATTTCGAAGAGCACGCATCCGAATGCCCAGACATCCGTGCGGTTGTCGCTCGACTGCCCGCGCGCCTGCTCCGGGCTCATGTATCCGAAAGTGCCAACGACGGTGCCGGGGGCCGTCGCGTCCGCCGAAAAAGTGGCGGAGCCAGGCGGTTCCGACAGGAGTTCGAAGTCTTTTGCGAGCCCGAAATCCAGGATCTTGACCATCCCCCCGGGAGTGATCATGACGTTGGCCGGCTTGAGGTCCCGGTGCACGATGCCGCGGCTGTGCGCCGCCTCGAGCGCCCCTGCAATCTGCAGCGCGTATTCGAGCGCCCGGCGGACGGGCAGCGGGCCGCCGGCCAGCCTCTCCATCAGGGTCTCGCCGGGGACGAGTTCCAGAACCATGAAGCGGTAATTACCGGATTCCTGCACGTCATAGATGGACGCGATGTTCGGGTGATTCAGCGAGGCCAGGAGCCGTGCTTCTTTGTCGAGGCGCGCCAGGCGGCTCGGATCCGTGAGCAGCGCCTGGGGCAGGACCTTCACGGCCACCTCGCGGCCGAGCCGGGGATCGGCGGCGCGATACACCTCTCCCATGCCGCCCGCGCCGAGCGGACCGATGATTTCGTAAGCCCCGAGCCGAGTTCCCGGAACAAGACCCATAAGGGCGGCGCCAGCATTCCCTTGGCTGAGACAATTTGTGGACGAGCCAATCACACCTGATCTTGCTCCAAATAGTACAACGTACGGGGTCAACTTCAAGTCTTCGTGACTCGTCCTGTTAAGCGGATTTCACGGATCGGCCGCGTGCATCCGCGAAATCCGCATCCAGAGACGTCAGCGTATTTCTGTACCAGGGCACTAACGGGGCGGGGGGGCAGGAAGCGGTCCGGCCGCTCCAGTCCTGAGGGCTAGAGCGGCCGGAGAGGATGACCGGGAAACCTCTCCCGGATATTCAAATCAACTGCGGGGTTACTTCTTCACCAGGGGGGTCAGCACCATGTTCCGGAACTCCACCCGGCCATGGTCTCCCTGCAGGATGAAGGGACCCGGTTCGGCTTCGTTGGGATCGAAGGTGATCGCGCTGGGGCCTTCGAGCTCGCCTTTGACAACCGTCTTGCCGTTGAGCGTGATGGTTACGTCACGTCCCACCAGGCGGATCTCGTAGGTCTGCCAGTTGTCGGGTCCCGTGTACGCGTTCTCGGTGGGTATGATCCTCGTGTAGGCCGCCCCCGAACCATGGAGGTTGGGCTCCCTGCCAAGATCGTCCACGATCTGGACCTCGTACCGCCCCCTCAAGCCGATTCCGCTGTTGCTCCCCTTGGGGATCCGGTACTCGAGGTGGAGCTTGTAGTTCCAGAACTTCCCGGTGGAAACCAGATCGCTTCCCTTGCCGTTGGACACGAGAAGCCCGTTCTCGGCGGACCAGCCGGCCTCACCGCCGGGCACAATGCCACGCCACCCGGTAAGGTCCTTGCCGTTGAACAGGGTGACCGGCTTGCCCTCGCGCCAGCTGCCGTCGTCCTTATCTTTGATGACGGGAGCGCGGACGCCCGTCCACTTGATGGGAGGCTCCTTCTGCCCCTCTACTTCGTAAGTACCTTCGAGTTTGCCGTTTGCGAGCCGGGCCTTGTAGACCAGGTGCTGCGGCTGGACCTGAACGTTCGCGCGCGCTCGTGGCGCGGGGCGAAACCCGAACACGATCTCGTTGCCGTTGATGGACACCTCTTCGGTCTTGTTGAGGTCCCCGGAGAAAGCACTGATGAACTCCACCTTGGGGTGATCCGTTTCGGCGCCTTCGACCTTCAACCACCAGGCGCGCGGACGGTGACTCCCAGGTTCGTTGACTTCCTTAATAGTTTGTTCGTGGATTGTAATATCCCACCGCCCGTTGAACTGGGCATTGGCACAGAACGCGGGCGCACACGCTAAAGCCAGGACTGCAAATGTCTTTATTTTCATAGCCAGCAATTTTGCCACCATCTACCTGAAATGAGGATGTTTTTTTTGCAGTTGTGTCTCCACCGGCACGCGAACCCGCCATCTCGCGGCCCTGGATTGCCCACCAGGCCGCAATCGTCACTTGGCCGGTGGCACTGCAGATGAGAGACTTGTTCTGGAATACATGCCCACCGGATGACCGGCGGGATCGAGGATCAGGGCAACGGCGCCGGCGCCGTCCGGCAGGTCAAAGGGAAACCCCGCCACGACTGTCCCCCCCAGCTCCTTCGACTTTTTGCAGCTTGCCCGGATGTCGATCACCTGAACGTAGACCACCCCGTTGAACGCGCTGATCTTGCCCTCCGCAACCCGCAGCGTTCCGACCGCCGCGTCACCTGAGACAATCTCCACCGCCTGATCGGTTCCTGCCAGCGGGGCGAATTTCCAGTCGAAGAGCTTCCCGTAGAACTCCTTGGATTGCGGCAGATTGGACGTGGTGATGTCGAACCAGGCGATGCGGCCGGGGCCGACATCCGGCGGGGGCGACTTGGCGGGGCCGGAATGAAGCTGTCCGGTCACGAGAGTCAGGGCCACGATCATCGCCAGAATCGCGTTTCTCATCGGTGTTCTCCTCACTCCAATCATAATTGGACAGAACTATCCAGCTCCAGAGACACTGCCTGGCCGGTCAGCGTGAGCCGTGCTTCCCTGCCCGCAGTCATGAGGTCCAACCGCGGCAGGTAGAAACACTGATCACCACCCAATTGGGACATTCCGAACGTGAAACGGCGCTGTGGTCGGTAACCGAATGCGGTGACCCCCTCGGGGTCGCTATCGTCGGGGAGCAGCACCGCGCGAGGCGCGAGGCTGACCGGCCACGAGCAGGAACCGCAGAGGAACTCCCCGGCGGTCAGGGGCGTCGTTCGTTGCCGGCGCCTGTTTTTCCCCTTGTGCCGGCAGATGGATTGGCCTAATAGAACAGTATGCGAAAATTCGGCGCCAACTCAACGCTTTCGGCGAGCAGAGTTGCGGGATTTATTCTTATCGCGCCGCTGCTGCTGTCTCAGTCGCCTGTAGCACCACTCATGAGCGTCGTCGATCTGAACGCGGGGCAACCCGAGGAGGTGAAGCTGCATAACGGCGCCAGCGCGCGGGTCGAGTTGCTGGAACGCACGGAGATCTGCGACAACGTGCGCGGCGCCGTGCGGAACGCCCGCGCTCGAGTGAAGGTGAACGGGCGGGAAGTCCGACTCGACTGCGGCAACTACAACTTGCCGGTTGCCGTCGCGGGCGTCCAGGTCGACTGCGCGGTGACAAAGGGGTTCCTCGGCAACTCGCGCGACAACCCGTGGGGTCTTGCCAAGGACGCGAGGCTGCGACTGTGGCCTGCGGGTTCCGCGTTCATGGCTTCAGGCACTTATGTCTATCCGGTGAAGCAACGATGGTTCGCTACGACTACACAGATGGCGAACCAGCCGTCTTTCGTGGACGGCTCGGAGACGCCGTGGGGCCGGAGGATTTACTATCACTACGGTCTCGACACCGGGGGCGCGGAAGGACTGACCGAGGTCGTGTCGGCGACCAGGGGGCTGGTGGTGGTCCGCGGCCAGAGTGCCATGCCGGGGTACGAGAAGAATCCCTGCACCGAAGTAAGCTACGACGGCGTGATCGTCCTGGACGAACGCGGCTGGTATCACTGGTACTTCCACCTGTTCTCCATCGACCCGGGCGTGAAACTCGGCGAGGCAGTCGCCACCGGCCAGCGCATAGGGCTTGTCGGCAAGGAAGGCAGCGCGGGCTGCTGGTCTCACCTTCATTATGAGATTCGCGGGCCTCAGCCTTCCGGGAAGGCAGGCATCGTGGAGGGCTATGCCTTCCTCTGGGAAGCGTACCAGAGGCAATACGGGCCGGATGTCGTCGCGGTGGCTCGTCCCCACTCCTACGCCTGGGTGGGTGAAACAGTCACCTTGGATGGAACGCGCTCCTGGAGCCGCTCGGGACGGATCGTCCGGTACGAGTGGACTTTTGGCGACGGCTCGAAGGCGGGCGGCCCGACCGTAAGCCGCATGTACGGGAAGCCCGGGACGTACAGCGAGATTCTCAAGGTTACGGACAGACCGCGGCCACAGCGCCTACGATTTCGCCGTCGTTCAGATTGCAGGCAAGCAGGTCTCCGAACAACAGGACGAGGCAAGCCTGGCTCCTACCATTCATGCCTCGTACTGGCCGACACTCGATGTGCTCGCCGGGCAGCCCGTCACCTTTCTGGTCCGCACGTGCCGGACGACACACGGCCAGGAGACCTGGGACTTTGGCGACGGCTCCGAGCCGGTGACGGTGAAATCGGACGGATGTACGAACGAGAAAGCCAAGGAAGGCTACGCCCGCACGCAGCATGTTTTCCGGCAACCCGGCGACTATCTCGTGAAAGTGGAGCGTGCGAACGAACGCGGCGAGAAGGCGACCGCCCACCTGTGGGTTCCCGTGCGCAAGTCCTGAAGGAAGTGGCCCAGGGACTTCCGCCCTCCCCTGCCGAGATGCCGGTTCCCGGCGATGCGCTGCAGAGGCGCTCGATTACCTGAAAACCGGCGCGCTCGCCTCGGTCCCCCTGTTCCTCCGGCTTCTCCCCCGGGTGCGCGGTGTCAGCCCTCCTCGTATCCCCACTTGGCCGGATCCGCATGACCCGTGTAGTTGAATTCATCCGACCAGACCAGTTTCCAGCCGGGAATCTCGGGAGCCTGCGCACAGGCCAACTTCGTTCCGAACAGCGATAGGAATACAACCGCAAGGAGTCGGGGCATCAGGTTCCCTTTCTGCGGCTTTTCTTGCGAACTTCACTGTATTGCTGCCTCCCGGAGGGCGTCAATCGAAATGAAACTAAAGCACCGGTTCCGCCAGAAGTTTTTCTCACAGACAACTGCGATTCCGCGAGAAGTCCGGGGACAGGGGACGTATGATGGCAGACAACTTCCGTCGACAAGCTCTCACCGTCATCTGCCTTGCAAGGAGGCGAATCCGATGAAACGGACCATCTCGGCAATTGCAGTCCTCGGTCTTCTGATTCAGATGTCAGGCTGCAGCACCAGGAATGTGCGACGCGTCGGCGCTCCGGACGTGCAGAATCCGGCATTGGAGAAGATTATCGGCATCACGACCAAAGGGGGCGAGGATGTCAGCTTCCAGCCACCGGGAGCAACCGTCCGGAATGGCAAGCTCGAGGCGATGGTAAGAAACAAACCCTACGAGATTTCCGTCGACCAGATAGAACGTTATTGGATCGAGCGGCGGGAACACTCCACGGCCCGCACCGTCGGCCTGGTCGCGGCCATCGCCGTCGGGTCACTCGCCCTGATCGCGGGTATTGTGGCGGCCACAAAGGAATCCTGCCCATTTATCTACTCGTGGGACGGACGACAATACGTCTTCGACGCCGAGCCATACGGTGGTGCCATCACACGCGGCCTGGAACGGGACGACTACTCGGAACTCGAACGCCTGGTGCCGGACAAGGGGCTCTATCGTCTCATGATCGGCAACGAGGTGGAGGAAACGCAGTACACCAACCTCATGGAGCTTGTCGTCGCCGATCACAGTGCCGGCCGCGTTGCGATGGACGATGCGGGCAAACTACACACCCTGGCGTCGATGCAAGAGCCGGACACCGCGGTCGACGAAACCGGGCGCGACTTGCTTCCTTGGCTCGAAAAGACGGACAAGCACATATGGGAAGCGGAACCCGAAAAGGATCCGGCCGCACGTGTGAGGCAAGAGATACGCCTCACGTTCCCCAAGCCCCCGTCGGCGGCAAGGGCGAAGCTGGTTGTCAATGCCGCGACGTCTTTGTGGGGCTCCTACATGATCAAGGCGCTCTCAGAACTCCGCGGGAGCGACATCAATGCCTGGTACTCCGCGATGGACAACAATCCGACGGACCGTTCCGCGCTGCGGGCCTGGAACGAGCGTGAGGAACTCTTCATTCTGAAAATTGATGTCGAGGAACCGGAAGGCTGGGTGCAGCGCGGGTTGCTGCTCGGGGGCGGTCCTTTCGTGCTGGAGGACCGCGTCGTCGATCTTGATGTCGGCCGTGCCCAAGGAAGTCAGCTCAACGTACGGATGAGGCCGCCAAAAGGATTTTGGGCCTTCAATTCATTCGCAGTGGACTACACACCGGACCAGCCGGTCGAACTCCAGGTTCTCGGTCCCGTTGAGTGTCGCGACTCCGGTGGCCGGGATCGACTGCCGCAAATCGCCGCTGCCGACGCTTCGTACTATGAGATGCCGAACATCGGAGATCGGGGCTACCTGAGTTTCACTGCCCAGCCAGGCAAGCCGGGCTTGAAACGGACCGTGTTTCTCCACACCCGCGGGTATTACCGGATCCACTTGAACGGGACAGGACCTTCGGACAATGGAATGCTGACCCGAATTACCGCCATTCCGGACGCGGCGGCGCGTTTTTCCGGGTTGCGTTTCGCGGCCTGGCAGACGGAACAGCAGGGCCGGCATTAACCCGCGCCGGGACTCTGAACATGAGGGCCTATGAAGTCAGGCTCACAAGATTCGACGCCGGCCTTCCAGATCCACAGCGGCTGGCGCCTGCGCTTCCGTCAAGCGGCCTTCGCCCTGTCCGCGGCCCGGTATCTTCGGAAGAGCAAGTACCCGCTGTTCACCGTCAGGGGAGCCGTCTCCACCTACAGGATCGGGCGGGCACTGAAGCTCCACAAGCTGGTGCAGCTCAATGGAGGTTTCTTCACGACGCCGGTCCTTCCGCACTATCCATCCTCGGCTTTTGATCACATGGTCGCGGGGGGCGGCTTGAACATCAGTGCGGCCGGAACGCCCCTGAAGTCACAGATCAGTATGATCCTCCTGGGCTTCACGCGGAAATGCAGCCTCCACTGCCGCCATTGCTACGAACGTTTCAACATCGGTTCCGAAGACCTCGTTCCTCTCAGTCGCTGGAAAGAGGTCATCCGCGAAATCCAGGGCGTGGGTGCGGGGGTCATCGTGTTTTCGGGCGGCGAGCCGATGCAACGGTATGAGGAACTGCTGGAGGCCCTGGAATCCGGAAATAAGGACCTCTCGGATTTCCACCTCCACACTTCCGGCCAGGGTGTCACTCCCGAGCGTGCAAGGGAGCTGCGTAAGGCCGGACTGACCGCGGCGGCAGTCGGCCTGGATGACGTCGATGCAGGCCGTCACGATGCGCTGCGCGGTTTTCAGGGATCACATCGACAGGCAGTTCGTGCGCTACGGGACCTCCACGCCGCTGGTGTCTTCACTTACACCAACATGTGCCTGACCAAAGAAATCATCAGGAAGGGGGATCTCTGGTCCTATCTCGACCTCGTGAAGGATCTCAAAGCCGGCTTCATTGAAATGCTCGAGCCAAGGCCTTGCGGCGGATATTCCTCTGCTGGCGAAGACGTTCTGCTCACGGAGGACGAACGGAGGAAGGCGACGGAGTTCTTTGTCCAGGGCAACACCCGGAGGAGGTATCGGCACCACCCTCTTATCTACTACGTCGCATACACGGAGGCTCCCGAACGGATGGGTTGCCAGATGGGAGGGCTCTCCCACATGACGATCGACAGCAGGGGGAACGTGAATCCGTGCGTGTTCCTGCCGGTGACGTTCGGGAACATCATGGACGAGGATTTCCGGGGCATCTATCAAAGGATGAGGGAACATATCCCACGCCCGATCCGCAAGGAGTGCCCGTCGATTTCGCTGGCTCAAGCGCTCGGAGCCAAGGCGAGCGAGTGCACTGGCTGGCCTGTACCCTTCGACGCAGTGCGGAACGAATGGGATGCAGTGATGAAGGGCTAGCCACGACTTGGAGGCAGCAGAAACAGTTGCTCTGGGCAGCAAGGACGATATGCCTGTGCCCAGTTCGATAACGTAAGGACCCCGTCGTCAGGATCAAAAGAAATCAGCTGAATTTGGGACGGACTCGTAGCGTTTCCTTCACTCGCCGACAACGGGAAGGACCGTGAGCAGTCCCTTCACCTGGGAAAGCGCCACGGCAATGAACGGCTCGCCCGACTGGCTGACGACCTGGATAGAGCCGTCGAAGAAATCCACATCATCTGGCGGGAGGGTCTCGTGTAGGAACCGGGCGCGCTGCTGCCCAGGCGCGAGGTCCACGGTGAGTGCTCCGCCGATCGGCACGCCCTCGGAGGAATAAGCCCTGACCGTGAGCGTGATCGGGGTCGTGCCCGGATTTGCGAGCGCATAACTCATGTATTCTTCCTCGGGGAGGCTTACGCGCGCCGGGATACTCGCGGATTGCATCGGACGCGCGCCAAGCACTGCGGCCGCTGCCTTGGGAACGCCCCGTTCCTGCAACAGAAAGGTCGCGACGCCGGTTACCTTCCCCCCCTCGCCGACGAATTTTCCCCACCCCGTTCGAAGGACGCCGCCGCCGGATGTGACCGAATTCGTCCCCCGGGCGGGAATTATCACCTGAGTTGGGATCAGCGGATTCCCTTGCGTGTCGTACAGTTGCAGGATACCGGTCGCGTCCGTCGTCCCGGTATTCATCAGGGTGAACGTCGTCGAATAACCGTTTCCTCTCGCGAAGTGGGCAAAGTAAATCTCACTCGGGTCCGTCGACTGTGCCGAAACCCGGATAGCGGACCACAAGACGAGCACGAGCAGTAGAGATGGTACGCGCCGCAGTGAATTCAAAGCCGTAGTCCTTTCTGAGTGTGGTTTAGGGCTGTGGAGGGTGCCTTATTTTACAGGACCGACCGTGAAAGCACCAGACGTGGAACGTAGGGGACTGGAATATCTGCACAACACCCGGGCATCGAGGCTTTCCCTGTCACCGAATCTCGCCGCGGACCGGGACTATAATTTTCGGGAATTCGGGATCGTTTGTCTCGATGATGATAGACCCCTCGATCGGACCAGTCTGAACCTTCTCCGCTATGAGCGAAACAGTGCTCTGATATCGATCGCCCTTCGGGGCGAGCTCCGACTTCTGAGCTCGCCGCATCGCCCTAAGGAGATTGCGGCGCTCCGCGAGGAACTCAACCGGAGCACCGTCACGTTACTCGGATCCCGCCTCCAGTCTCCGCTGAGCCGTCGAATCCGGTCGGGCGGGCTATCAGAGGACAACAGGAGGTCTGGAATTGTGACCACCGTCACAAGTTTTGGGGCAATCTCGGATCTATGCTCATTTCGCGAGGGGATGTTCAGGCCGGGCAGCAGCCGTTCGGTCTGCCAACGGAATTTCTGCAGAATCAGTTCTTTACGCAAGGAAGGCTGCCTATTTTCTCCAGCAGCGAAGGCCTAAAACCCTGGGAAAACGGAGTGGATCGACGGGGAGCTTGGCATTGAAAATCAAACTATTCACCGGTCCGGGCACGAGGCGATGGCCCCGTTTCAATATAGCAGACGCTCCGGCGGTAAAGGGCATCCGTTCCAACGCGGGATTTGAGATACAGGTTGGCAACATCTCTCGGGGAGGCGCCTTGCTGCATACCCGAAAGCGACTCGCGCCGGGCACGAGCGTTCAACTTAGATTAGTGATCGTTGAAGGCGAGGTTCCGCTCAACGGTTTTGTCCTTCGTTCATCCATTTCTTCCCCGAAAGGCATGCCGCGATATCAGGCTGCAGTTGCTTTTGACCGCCCGTTGCGGGTTCTGGATAGCCAGCCGGGGCCAACAGCTGACGCGTCGCAGGTTCCCGTGCTCCACTCCCCTTCCTTCGGGGCTTTTCGCTCTGACAGCGACGACTCATTATACAGGCCAATCCGGTACGGCGATTCAGCAGTGAGTGCAGGCGCTTTTGCAATCAGTGCCTGCAATGCGCAAGACGCCGCACTGTATGAGATGTGCAAGCTGAATAACTGGTAAGCAGGATTGGATCCCCTGCGCCGCTGCTCCTTCCCATGAGCATTGTGGGCCCCCACGCGGGAGCACCTGAAAGTCATCTCACACGATGCGCATAAGCGCATCATGATCCGGCGCTTTGCGGTTTGATTCTCCAGGCTACGACGAACCCTATCAGCGCCCACGTGATCACGCTGGTGACCGCCCTTCCCGCAACGGACGCGAGCGGCAGCTCATCGGTGAGGCTGCTCATGAGGTCGGCGGAGACAGCCACAAATAGGCCCAGAGTTGAAACAAAGAGCACCCTGCGCAAATAGGTCGCCAGGACCCTCTTCGACGCCTGCGCAAGCAGCCAGGCTGCAACCATCGGCGCCAGCAGAAAGGATAGCATCCCGACGGAGGCAAATCCTGGGACGGTGCCATGGGTGTATCCCGTATAAGTAACTGTGAAAATCGGTTCGTTGAGATAATCAGGGAAAAGCGCGCTCCTTCTTTCCGGCGATAGATAAGGGACCACATACGTGCCTGGTTTGGTAATACGTTGTTTCAGTTGCGCATGAATCGGAACTTGATCAGGCATCTCCAGGAGTGCAGGGTGACCGGCGGCCGGCAGTAACAGTCTGAAGGCCCCCATCACGATGAACATCATCACTCCGCCCAGAGCCCCTGAAATCAGCAGGTTTTTTGTCATATAGACCTCGCTACTTGTTCCTTGGAAGGCTCACCCCTGAGACGGGAATCTGCCAGGGCCGCCACGATGACAATAACCAGAAGAAATACAAAGAATGTACCCAAGGCGCGTTGGTAGCGAACCGGTTGGCCGAGGGCGAACTGGGGAATCGAATTGATGGCAGTATGCAAGATCATCGGCGGGATGAGACTCCCGCCCACGCGCAGCATGACCCAGGTGAATAGGATGGCTAAGGGCAAGGTCCAGATCTGGCGCATTGCCAGCGCACCTATGCCCGAGAGGCCAAAGCCCTGCGAAAGATCGATCGGCGCATGCCATAGGGCCCACCAGAAGCTGATGATCAGGCTGGCGGTAAAGGGCGAGTGACGTTGCAGCAGCCGAGGGAGCCAGACGCCTCGCCAGCCGGGCTCTTCGCCAAGCGATCCCCCATAAGCCAGATTCATGGCGAAGGCAGCCGCCACGCCCAGAGGCGTAAGGTCCCGGACCGGCACTGCCTGGATACTGGATCCTCCCGTGGCTGTGTCGCTGGTCATCGCCCAGGCAGCCAGGAATAGAAGAGTCGGAGCGATCACGCAACCCGCCGACCACAAGACGGTAGTCACGCTATCGGCTGGCACATCGGGCCAAGGGACCAGCCGGTTCCTCGGTGTGCTGAACCAGACCAGGATCCAGATCGCCAAAACGATCATTCCCCACGTGGAGATGGCATCGACCGTCATGAACGAAGAAAAGCCGCGCGTCGCGATCCACAGGCCCAACGCCACAGCCGGTAGGTATACAAGGGCCAGGAGCCACCATGTGCGCCTCATCCCGGCAGTATCGACGCAGGCGGCCCCAAGGACCATGCCGGCGAAGGCGGGCGCGAACACTCCGACCTGAGCCAGCAGCCAGGAAATGTCGGGAGTGCGAATGGGCGTACGTGAGAGTACGCCCGATACCAGCCACAAAGGCCATGAAATGCCAAAGGTCAGCAAGAGAAAGACTGTTGTGTCATGCCGCACGATCCATGGTTTCATGCCGTGCTTCCTCACTGTCGGGCTGCGTGCTTCCTACCTGTACGCCTCCCTCTCACCGCGCCCTGCTCCATGTACTCGCGCCGCATTTTCGTGGTTTTCGTGTGCTTGGTGACTCCCCATCTGCAGTAGCTCGGTGTCAACCCGAGATTACTGATGCTTCTCGAAGGGCGTCACGATGAGTACGAACACCGCAACCAGGAAAACCAGCGCTGGCATGGGAAACACACACCAGACTGCCCGGTTGAGAGGCGTCCGGGCGGTAGGCTCGCGCCGAGCCTGGTTCCGATCATGGAGAATCGCTCCACAGGCCTTCGCGTACTGCAATCAGAAAGACGTCGGTTTTTGCTGCGATCATAGTCGGTCGGTTCGGCCCTGGGTAGCCGAGTCAGCAGCACTTGTGGCGATACCTGGCAATCGAAACCCTCAGGGGTCTGGTGCACGGCCTTCTTGCGCTCGGCTGATCTCGACGCCTTCGCCGGAAGCATCGGTTCCCGCCGTTTGCGATCTTCGACCAGCTCTTCATCCTTGAACAGGATGGGTGCCAGTGCCCAGCGCATGTGCCACTCGACATTGTAGGCGAGCAGGCACAGGAACATGTGCGCCGGCACCCGATCCGCCGTGCGATGCGAATCGGTCGAACCAACAGGTCGAACACCGCTTCGAGACAGCGGACAGCCCCTGGGCGGCTGTTTGACACCTGACAACTAATACAACGCCAGCAACTCCTTCACTAAGCGGTCTTTCCAGACATCCATCGCCCGGTCGCTCCTGGCCCGCTCCCAGAAATCATCCAGCGTGCTGGCACCGCCCTGGCCTCGTCCGGCGGCCACCTCGCCGAACAGCGTGGTGAGGAACCCGCTCAGGTCCACGCCCTTTTCGGCGGCGCGGGCTTTCAGGGTTTCGAGCAGGCGACGGTCATCCCAGGCCTCGCGCAGACCCGTCATGAACGGAGCGGGCAGCATACCGAACGGGGTCTGCCACGCGTACATCCAGTTCTCGCCGTCCAGAGTGTCGAAACGGTTGCCCCAGTTGTAGGCCCAGACCAACGAGCCGCGGCTGTCGTGTCCCGCGAAATACCAGCCGAACGTGTAGCGCGCTACCCCGGGAAGGCCTTTGTCGCTGGTGCCGGAGTATTGCCAGAGAGTCTTGCCCCCCGCGCGCACCTCGCTCGGAAGGTTCCAGTTCTCGGCCACGGCGTTGGTGCAGAAGATGTCCACATCCTCCAGGAACTCGATCCCGCCGTAGTAGTGGTGGATCGAACCGTAGATCTGCACTTTCGGGTCGCCCTGACGCAGAAGGGCCACCTGCTGCTTGAACTGCGGCTTGATGAAATACAGCATGCCCTTGTCCGAGGTGTACTGGTGCCACTTGGCCGGCTCATCGAACGGGGTGAGGATCACGTTCGGCCAGCCGGTGGAGTCGGCATGCGAGCGGAAGCGGCGCACCCACTCGACAATGTACGGAGCGACCTCTTTCGGCACGTTGTAGGGATCGCGGAAAGACAGCTCGCGCCAGCCGCGATCATCCAACCCCAGCATCGTAGCAGCCAGCTTGCGCGGCAGGTGCATGGTCTGCGGGAAACCGTAGGGGTTGCCGCCTAAGAAATACACCATGTCGGTCATCCCGGCGCGCCGGGCCGAGAGCATGAACTCATCCATCAGACGGAAATCCAGGTCGAAACTGTCGCCGCTCTTTTTCATCTCGGGACGGTCCGACTGGAACCAGATGTTGACCATGTTGTGGTTGTTCTCTTTCAGCCACTCCATCTCGAACTCGGGTATCAGGCCGGTGGTGCAGCCGCCCAGCTTCAGGCCCGCCTCCTCCATCGTCAGCAGCCGACGGCCCAGGATTTCGAGTGCCAGCGGCACGGAGGCCTCCTCGACCCCATCGTCCTTGTTCGCCCTGATCCGCACGGCGGTCGCATACTTGCCGGCTCGGCTGAATTCCTCGCTCGTGTGCAGGGTGATCAGCAGCATGTGGCTGCGCCCCGCCGGAACGTCGAACGAGTAGGCGGGCCAGAGACGCTGCGGGAACGGCTCCACGAAATAGCTGCGGACATTCCAGCCCTTGACCAGCGAATACTCGGCCACGCGCAGCTCGGCCTCGGCCACCACCTTGCCCGCGCTGTCGCGCACGGGGTCCACGCTGACGGTCACGCCCTTGAGGTCCGCGCCGTTGGCGTAGACCCCAAGCTGAAGCGGCTCGTACTCGTTCAGGAACATGCGGGCGGAAAGCGCAGCCCCGGCCTCGCCCGCACGCGGAGCGCTGATCGGCAGGACCAGATCCATGTAATTCCGGGCGAACGGCACCAAGCGGCGGCCGGTCCATCTTTCGGGCAGCGCCGGAGCCTGGGCCAGCTCCCAGTAGGTGGGGTCGATTCCGCCGCGTTTCTGCGCCCGGGCCACCCACTCGCGGCAGGCGGCCTCGTAACGGGCCTGCTCATCCGGCAGGGGAGCGACCAGCCGGGCGGAGCGGATTTTGAGCGCGCCGCCGGGCGAGGCGAGCCGGAATCGGACGGTTCCGGAGGGCAGGTGCAGGTAAATCATGTCCGCCGGGGCAGGCGCGCGGACAGTCCGCCACTGCCCGTCGCCAAAGCCGCCGAACCGGTGCACCTCGTCGAACGGACGGTCGGTGCTCAGACCGGAGTAGACCTCGACGGTCGCCATCTCCTTCACATTGTCCAAGTACTCCAGCTCCAGGACCACCATCTCATCGCGCGGCGGACGGTTGCCGGTGAACCAGGCCGGGGCCTCGAGCAACCCGCCCTGACGGGCAGCCAGTACGAGGTCCGCGCCCGCGCCGCTCCAGGCGTCGCCGCCCTGAACCGGATGTCATGACCAGGGGCAGCTTCACCCCGGCGGGGGCTTTAAACGTAAGCGCCGCGGCGGGTGCGGCCGACAGCGCGACTAGCAGGCAGAGCCGTGTGGCAGCAAACATCGGACATTTCATAAGTGCCCCTTGGGTAGGCTACTGCATCCTGCAAGATTCTTAGAGAGATCGCATTCTGTATTTGTTAAATCCCTTGACAGAAGCGAGGACATTTTCTTCGGGATACGTCGGCCGGTGCCAGCGCATCACCGTGCACATGAATCCGCCATCCGGCGAATGAAAGGCTTCATGCAGACTGTCGGTTTCTGCTTCTATCTCGGCGGCCGTTCCGTTCGGCAGAGTATGCTGCATATCTACCGAAGCGTTGATGCATATCTTGCCCTTTAGCTTGTCTCGGATGAGCTCTATGCCCGTTGCCTTGTGATCAACGACGGAAAACACATCGACACCCAGTTTCCCAAGGTCATCCAGAATAGCGCCGGAATTGCCGTCAATCAGAATGCCGGTATACATTCCCTGCTCATGAACAAACTTATAGAAACCAGTCAGGGTGGGCTTGAAATACTTGCGCCAGTCGTCCGGTTTGATCAGCAGAGCATGGGCGTGGTCGCCGCCGATGTCTTCGAAAACAGTTATCATGTGCGCGCCGGCCTGTTTGTATTTGACCACTACCTGTTTGTAGTACTCGGCTACCCGGGCATACGCCTCCGACACAAGCAGCGGGTTGCAGGCTATGTGCAGCAGAAAATCCTGCATGCCAAAAAGAAACTGAGCGGTCAGGAATATGCCGGCGTCAATCTTGGCGTTGATGAAACGATCGGGGTATTTCTCCTTGATGGTGTTCCCGAGTTTCTGGAAATGAGGGTCCAGATCATCCGGGTCCGGAAATTCATATCCATCGAGCGAATCCTTCCCCGACAGGGGATGCCCCAGAAGCACGTACGTCGAGTTTTCATCTAGAGGGGTCTTGAGCTTGACGCCGAACTGATCCTCTTTCAGTATTTCTCCTTCGCGTGTCTTGCCGGTCACCGTGTGATACCAGGAATAACAGCAGGGCCACAGAATGTCGAAATTCTCCGTTCCAGGAATCAGTGCCACCGTATTCGGATCGAGGGTATGGTAGGCATTGTATATGGCCGGAACATCAAGGATCTCCATGGGAATGTAGTCGGGCTTCCGAAACTCAATGGCACGTTTCACGATTTCAATGTGGTCTGACACGGCTCTCTCCTGATGTGTGTGCAGGATCCGATTGTTCTCCCGATAGGGGAGTGATGATGTCCACTTCCCGATGCTCCGCTGACAGTACACGCGGGGATTATATACCGAAAAACGACATGAAAAACCCGGAGGAGCTGGGCGTCGGCCGGGCTCCAATCACGTCAATGAGGACTCTGCCGTTTCCCGCTCAAAGCGGACGCAGAAGGTCGATCAGTTCCTCTCGAGTGAAAACCTTGTCCAGGCGCGGATCGTCGGATTGAACTATCGAGTCCATCAAGCGGCGCTTACGTTCGATGATGGCCGAGATTGTTTCCTCAAGCGTACCGGCGGCCATCAACTTGAACACCTGCACCGCGCGCTTCTGGCCGATGCGCGAGCACCTCAGCCGCGGGCGGCGGCGTCTCCCCGGCGCCGCAGTCGACCAGCTTGTTCAGGAATTCGACGTTGCCCCTGGGATAGGTGCGCATTCAGGTCCTTGGCCAGGCAGAGGGGGAAGCGCAAATACCGTTCGCGTGCCAAGACACACGAGGCATCTGGAGCAGGCCCCGCAGTGACGCATGCTTAATTCGCAGGTGGCCTAAACGGCGCCGGGAACGCTTTCCCTCGGCGCACACCACGCGTCAATCCCTATTCGTCTATGGAACGACCCTATGATGCAGCCGAGTCAACCTCGGCCCTACGACACGGTCGTGGCCCCTCCTGGCGCTGACGACAGGCTATCAAAGGGATTTCCAGACCTGTTCACACTGTTCAATGGTCAAGAGAACCTTGCTCGTAAATTTGACGTAGGGCGCGAAAGTGTCCGCTATCTTCAGCGCATCCAACTCGTTCCCCTCAACGATCACGTAGCCAGCGCTCTCGCCCGCGTAGTGCGCCCACTCCTTGATCTCTCCGCTTTTGAGTTGTCTTTTCACTATCTCCGTCAGGGCCAGCCACTGGCTTACCTTCTCCTTCGGGTCCAGGGGGCACCGGCTCGTGTCATACTCCCAAAGCAACATGTATCTAGCCATCGTTCGTCTCCTTTCTCGGAAGGATAACAACATCACGAAGGCCGGGTCAAAAAAACAACTTGTGAGAACGCAGTGTAGGAAATGAGGGGGCACACTCGAGGGTGTCTGCCACAAGATCTTCGATCCACGCAATCCTGCCCGATTAGCCAGTTACGTCCACTTGACAGGCGCATGGTGCGGGAACATCTCATGGAAGCTCCTGGTGATACTGACAAAGATCGCAAAACTGGGTATCCCCTTGACTCAGGTAACCGCTATGGGTTGTGGTCTCGGCTTTTGCCGCCCGGTGATGGCGGACTTCGGTTTGCCCGCTGCGCGCAGCGCTGCGCCTGTCACCATTGGAGGCTCGGTAAAAATCCTACCACCGGCGTGGACCGGGCATCGAGGCTGCCTCAAACGGCCAAGGACCACGAGAACCGGGGCGGTGGCGGTTGGCCACAACCACAAGATGTTGGGGCTACCTGAGTCAAGGGGATACCCAATATCGCAAAAATCGGAAAAATCCGGGATGTCCCCGTTGCCCAGCCCGGGACTTCATCCCATCGACTTTGAAAATGAAAAGTCGGGGCGCCGCCCTCTCTATGGTTGCCTGACAGGTGCTGGTTTCACTACCTTGACCGGGTAAGGTGGCCGCTTCGGCTGCGCGGGCGGATTCTTTTTCAGCGCATCCATTGCGACCTGGATTGCTTTTTCCAATTGTGGATCCCTCCCGGCGATTACGTCGGCCGGAGTCTGTTCCACCTCGATGTCCGGCGGCACTCCTTCGTTCTCGACGACCCAACCTTCCTCCGGCGTCCAGATGGCGAGATTCGGAGCGGTTACGCCTCCGCCGTCCATCAGGACGGGGAATCCGAGCATGCCGACAAGCCCGCCCCAAGTTCTCTTTCCCACGAGGGTTCCGAGCTTGAATTTACGGAACATCCAGGGCAGCAGGTCGCCGCCGGACCCGGCTGTTTCATCGATGATCATGACCTTGGGGCCCTGAATCGACGCGCTCGGCGTCTTCAGATCTGCCCCATAGCGCATGTTCCAGTAGCTGATGAAGGTCCTGCGCAGGTGGTCGATGTAGTAGTCGGCCAGCAAACCGCCACCGTTGAAACGCTCATCGACGATGATCGCATCCTTATACGCCTGCGGGAAAAAGTAACGCTTGAAATATTCGTGACCCGCGGTGCTCGTATTCGGCACGTAGACGTACGCCACGCGGCTGCCGGTGGCTAGGTCAACCTTCTTGAGGTTTCCCTCGACCCAATCCCGGTTGCGCAATGACGATTCGTCCGCTACCGGAACGACGGACACGGTTCTCGCTGCTGTTCCTTCGGGATTCGGGCCTACCGTGATGTCGATCAGCTTCCCGCTCGTGTTCTCAAACAGGCTGTAGAGATTCATCGGCGGCCGCAGCTCCTTGCCTTGCACGGCGAGGAGATAATCGCCCGCCTTCACGTTGACACCCGGCTCGGTCAAGGGAGAGCGCAAACCCGGATTCCAGTTGAGCCCGCCGTACACCTTCTTGAACCGGTAGCGGCCGTTTTCGATGTGAATAGTCGGCGCCGAGCAGGCCCCCCGGCACACTCTTCGGCTGATACAGAAAATCGCCTCCCCCGACACGGTGATGCCCGACGCCGAGTTCGCTGCACATCCACTGGATTACGCGGTTGAGGTCGCTTCGAGACGCCAGATGGGGCAGGAACATCGAATACTTCTGGCGCATCTCGTTCCAGTCTGCTCCGTGCATGTTGGTTGCATAGAAGTAATCCCGGTTGATGCGCCATGCTTCATTGAAGATCTGCTGCCACTCCGCTCGCGGCTCGATGCGGACCTCCACCGCATCGATGTTCAGTTTTCCCTGTCCCGGCTCGACTTTCTCGCCGGCCGACACGATGAATGCAGCATCTCTTGTCGAGTAGAGGATCTTCTTGCTGTCGCCAGACAGCGCATAACCTGCAACGCCGGTCAGGACGATTTCATCCTTTCGCTTGTTGAGATCGTATCGATGCAGCGACCTCAATCCTCCGCCCGGATCGGCTTCCGAGGCTCGGGGTGTCGCTTCGAGGTAATAGAACTGACCGGCTGTGCCTGCCTGCAGGTCGAGGTACTCCCCGGCGGGAAGGGGAACAGAAAGAATACGATATTGGAGGCCGTCAAAGTCGATCGATACGTCGCTCAACTGCGGCTTTGTCTCTTTGGGCTTCTCGTCCTTAGCAACGCCCTTCTCTTCGTCGCTCTCCTTTGCGAGAGGATTTGGCAGATCCTGGCGGAGAACAGCAACGTAAATCGACTGTGTCGCGCGCATGTCGAGAATCGAAAGGTCGAACCATTGCCTCAATGGCCCGGCATTGGTGGACGCGAACATGTAGAGGTATTTGCCGCTCGCATCGAACACCGGCTCGGTCACGTCGCTCAACCCATCGGTGATCTGGGTCGACTTGTCCTGGTCCAGCGAGTACACGTAGACGGTCTGAATGTAGGTTCTGGAATTCAAAGTATAGGCAATCCAGCGCGAATCGGGCGACCATACCTGGCCAAGGTTGTTTGCCGGGCCATACATCGAGTCTGAAGCGATCTTTTTCGACGCGCCCGTCCTGAGGTCGATCCAGTAAAGCGTCAACGAATTGTCCGAGTATGCGATTTTCTGACTGTCCGGGGACCAGACGGGCGACCGGTAGAATCCCGAACCGATCATCCTGTATTTCTTGATCTCGCCCTGCCCGTCCTGATTGCGGACATGAAGTTCGTATTCGCCGGACTCGTCGGAAAAATAAGCGATCGATTTGCCGTCCGGGGACCAGACCGGTGAGCGTTCGTTGACGGCGGAAGTGTTGGTCAGGTTACGCGGGTCCCCCTTCTCGGCGGGCACCGTGACGATTTCCCCCCTGAATTCGAGGGCGGCCCGGGCACCGGTGGGTGAAAGTGAGTAGTTGCGGATGTACCGGAACCCCTTTACGAATCTCGGACGAGTTTCCACAAGATCGGCGGCCACCCCGATTGTCAGCTTCCTGCTTTGTCCCTTGCGCGGGTCCAGAACATGAAGATATCCCGCCTGTTCGTAGATGACCTGCCCCCCGCCCGCCGACGCCGACAGCACCGGGAAGTCCTGGTGATTGGTGACCTGCCTGACGGCCTTTGTCTTCAGGTCGTAGGAAAAGATGTTGAACTCGTTGTTGCGATCCGACCGGAAACACACCATGTCCCCCATCCACATCGGGTCGACGTCGTTGCAGCGCCCGGCGGGCTGGGGAATCTTCTCGACCGAATTGTCGCCGAATCTGAAAAGGGAAATCGTCGAATTAGTACCGCCGCGATAGTGTTTCCATTGGGTAAAGGCCTGGTAAAGCGGATTGTAGGCCAGGCGGGCCCCGTCGGGCGAATACGCTGCCTGGTTGGCGTGCGGTATGGGGAGCGGCTCCTCCGGGGAATCCCCCGCCGTCTTCACCGTGAAAAGCTGCGTGTAGCGCGTCGTGAATACGGCACGGGGCGATGTGAACAGGACAGCGGACCCGTCGGGAACAAACCCTTGCACGATGTCCGGGCCGGGATGCCACGTGAGCCTTTTCGGAATGCCCCCTTCCACGGGAACCACGTAGACATCGGTGTTTCCCTCATACTGGGAGCTGAACGCGAGCAGCCTCCCGTCCGGGGAGAAAGCCGGATTGGACTCTGGGCTGTCGGACGTGGTCAAGCGCCGCACGTCCTTACCGTCGATCCCGGCAGCCCATAGATCGCCGGCATAGATGAAGGCGATGTGGGTCTTGCTGATGGCAGGCTGCGTCAGAAGCCTGGTGTCGGCGATATCGACCCCCTGGCTGAAGACCACAGCAACGAGGACAACTACGGAGCAACAGCCTGCTGCAATGGCACATCGGCTTTTCATGGAAGGGACCTCCTCGCTTGAAATGAGCCGGACGATAATTCAAGTCCACATGCCCTTCTGGCAATTTGCGCACCGCAATCCTGATTTTGCCGCCATCATAGTCGGCCGCTTTGGTTCTGGATAGCTGAAACCGAAGCCCATGTCGGTATTTCGAGCGCTCGGAACGTCCTGGCGACCGGCGTCGACGACCCGGACGCCGGGCTTCGCATGACGCGGATCTACGCGAATGCACGCGGATTGCTACCGGGTGGCAGGCCCTGTGGCAGAGGACGGGCGCACAAAGAAAACAGGCCGCCCGGAAGAGCGGCCCCTGCGGGAACCGAACAACCCCGACTGTAAACGACGAACGAACGGAAAACTCGCTATTTGGACGGCGAAATCTGAATACCGAATTTCTCCCAGCGGCAGGGCAAGCAGAACAGTCCGTCCTCCGAGCAGATTCCGGAATCCTTCTTGGATGGCAGCATGAGCCAGCTTGTTGTCACGTCGAAGGCCTTGCCAGCCGCGTCATAGACCATGCCCCTCCAATACCAGACACTGGGGCACCCGTTCTGCCACACGCCATGTACATCGTCGTAAATAGTAGTGAGGGACACGTGTATGCGTCCTGTGCCCCCAAGCCAGATGTCGTCGGGGGCGTCTTCTGCAAAACATGCAGCGAATCCTGCCGCGCAGTACCAGAATTCTACATCGGCATCGATTGAATGTGTGAAGTCCTTACTGTTTCCTGGATTGAGCCGTTCAAAGTTGTTCTTGGTGTCAATCATGCCCGCCACGAGCACTTGGCCCGTCTCATCATCCCATTGCCCCCAAGCCCACTGACCCGGCTCCCATTCATAGAAACAAACCCCCGGCTTGTCACAGGTCGGGGCGGGATATGATGCCCATTTGGGCCTCTGCTGCGCCAATGACAAGGCGGTAAACGACACGTAGACCGAAGCAATCATCAGAAAGTATCTCATTCTGCGCATGATAATCCTCCATTGGTGTCAGATACCCGGGCTCGCTAACCTCATTTTGAAGTACTTCTGCCGGAACGGCCAATTTCGGTTGGGGAATTGCCCAGCCGAGCCGCCTAACGCGACAGACTGCTAGCAGGAGGGGACAGGGGAACAGACGCTGGCTTGAACGAGGTGCCGCGGGCAACGTGATGTGTGCTGGAACCCGTTCTCTCTTGTTTGAAACGACCTTACGCCCGTTCGAAAACGGCTGTCAACGAGAACCTTAGTGGGTCCCAATGGTGCAATTGGGGCGATTCAGATCGAGGCTGCGGATGGGAGAGCCCTCACTACCCCGGGCCTGACCGAAACGAGTTTTGGTTTTGTTGAGGGGAACCACCCCCAGCCGCGCCAGCTACGGAGGGTGCCGCGAAGGCCGAACGCCAGTCGCCTCAGCCCCGCTTCTTCACCACGCTGATAGCTTTGAGGATGACGGCATTCTTCGGAATCACCGGCCCGTAGTCGCCGCCAAAGCCTTGTGACGCACCGCAAAAGCCGGTAGTCCCCTTTACGCGCACTTCCGTGATTCTCTTCCCGAGACGCGGGTTCTTCCATTCGATTGCATAGAATGTAATGGGATTGTCGCGCTTCCCTCCGAGAGGTACTGCGTCGGCGCCGTAGCAATAATCCCACTCCGAGCGGCGGCTCGCCCAATTCCACTCCTGGATATTGACACCGTATCGGAGGGGAATGGTTGTGACAAAACCGTCTTCGTAGATGACTTCATACCAGCCGAGGAGATCGGCGGTATCGTCCTGATCCCAGAGCAGTGCCCACCCCGGCCGGTTCGTCGGCCGGCCGCGCGGAAGCGTGCAGGAAGATCAGGCTGGTGGCGTCTTCGCCGATGGGAATTGCACCGGAATCCTTCGGCAGCCCTGTCTTTTCCGCACCGTCGGTTCCGACAACGATCGCAACCCTCCCGGCATGCTCGGATAATTCGAACGGCACTTTACCGAGCGTGGTTGTGGCGCTCTCCATGCCGGCCAGGTTGATGCCTAAACCGGGTTCAGCCGGCCCCATATTGAAGGCCGCGGCGATGTGGACCGGAACGATCGATGCCTCCGTTGCGCTCGGTGGTTCTTCGCCCCGGAACCGCGTTCGAATCTCCGGTACCATGGACTGGATCACGCCGGAAAGATCCGGGCCGTAGAGCGCATCGTCGCGCCAGAGCATATGCGCGCCGCCCAAAAAATCGGATAGCTGGTCTTTCCCGAAGCCGATTTCATTGGTCGCGAACCAGACCGAGGGCGCCCCGCCGATAATGGAGGAGCGCTTCATGCGGGACTGCCAGTTCTCCGCGTAGGGATGCAGGTTGCCGAAAACCTGCCGGAATCCCATTTGTCGAATTCGGCCTCAAAGCCTTCGACCTGATCCTGTTTCCAGCCCGTCGGTGAGGTCCCGTCTCCGGTATCGAACGTCGACCAGGCCCAATTGAAGATCAGCACGTCTTTCGGGATGAGGCGGCCTACCTGCTCCGGAGTCATCCCACCCGCTACCTGATACGTGAACCCGTCCGGGGCCTTCCTGGTTTGCAGACCCTTGCCGCTTATGCCTTCCAGCAGCCTGTCGCCCCAAATGATCGTGGAGACCCCCTTCTTGGCCAGGTAATCGTGAATGATCCGGACATCCTCTCCAAACCGTTCACCGATATCCTTATCTTTGCACCTGGGGCACAGTCCGACCGGCTGGAACACTTCGTCGTGCCCGGCATGGACCCATTTCGGCTTGAGCAGGTCGATGTACTCGTCAAATACGTCGAAGAGCAGTTTGTAGCTCGCGGGATTCGAAGGGCAGTACACGCCGGGCCACTTCGTGTCGGGTGTTTCCGACAGATCCGGGTGCGCGGTCATGAGGTAGTAGCAATGCGTAAAAGATGGCAGCTCCGGAATCAGCTCGATGTGATACCTCTTGATCCAGCGCGCCAGGTCAGCGACCTCTTCCTTCTCCAGGTAACCGCCATCGGCAGTGTCCTGGTGCGTGGAATTCGTGTCCCAATCGTGCGGCGTGCCGGGCGGAGAATGGCGGCGGGAGTAATTGGTATCCTGAGCGAATTTGACCCAGCCGGTGTTCAACTCGGGATGCCTGTCAAATCGCATGGACGCATTCATTTCCATGATGAGCGTGTTGTATTTGTATAAGGCCATGAAATCCCGGATGAAGCGCTTGAAGAAAGGGATGTTATTGCGCCCGGGGATGTAGAGCTTGATGCCGCGAAACGGCTTGGCCGGCCAATCCCGCACGTTCACCCCTTTGAAGCAGAGTCGATCCTTCTCGCTGCGAGCGAGCTGCCGCAGGGATTGCATCCCGTAAAAAGCTCCCCGGTGGTCGCTGCCGGCCACGAGCG
>CAWJKZ010000018.1:0-161194 GCA_963843575.1 uncultured Acidobacteriota bacterium
AGATCCAAAGTCCGGCCATCCCTCGATCCCCTTCCGTTTCTGGATTCGACCATAGTCAATCGGCTTCCAGCACCGACGATCCGCAATCTTGAACCGGTCATTATGACACAGGCGGCAGACAGGGAAACGGACAGCATCCATGGCCGCCGACCGCTGAAACGCATTGAAAGCAATGGATTGCCCATAGGTGTGCACCCGGGTTCTGATTATTTGGCGTGAGATTTCACGCTCGTCGCCGGGGATCGGCTACTGCTTTATACGGATGGCCTCCTGGAAGCTGAAAATGACGTCGGGGAGTGCCTTCGGCGACAGCAAGCTCGAACAGATCTTGCGCACCTATCACGCGCAGCTGGCGGCTAAGCTCTCGGAGCACGTGCTGACCGAGCCGCGCAATTGGTAGCCGAGAGCCAGCTCACAGCAGGATGACATCACATTAGTGATTATTGACGTGCTCTAAGCTGTGCTCCGCAACAAATCCGTCGGTAGCGAGAAGCTCGGCGGCGGACGGTGCTGTTTTGCAGGGCTGGGGGCTCCAATATTACCGGCTTGGTGCCAAGTTGGTGCCAAACTTAGGCCAGGAAGCGCCTGGAGGAGTTTCCCACAGCCCCAATCCTCGGTTTTATGTGGGGATACGTGTTCCTGGCTGTTCTCAGTTTGGTCCTGGGCTGGACTCTTAATCAGTAGGTTGAAGGTTCGATTCCGTCACGGCTCACCAAAGATTCTAAAGCACTTACGGGCTTTTAAAATTCTGCCACATGGCGATGTTTGTGCCTATTTCGCTCAAACGTAGAAAAGTCTGTACATGCCAACCCATGTGGTGCCAGTCGGAATTGTTTCTGTCAGTCACAAGCATCCGGCGATAGTACCGCGTGGACTTGCTGTGGGTATCTCGGGCCCGCGGAACCCCGAAGAGGGCCGACCGCCGCGCGAAAGTTCGGATATTCGTTGGCCAGCCCAACTGGAGCTGGCGCGGTCCTGGAGTGCGCCCAAAGAAAGCGGGGTTTGATGTTCTTATGCGCCGTTCCGTCTCTTTTTCGGTGCGCGGCCCGACGACTCGTTCGGGCTCACGGCCGCGCGGATCAACGACCTGAACCTCGTCCTCGTTGATCGCTTCGCCCTCGCGGATGTCGATTGCTCGCTGACGTTGCCATCGAGGCTCGAGTTGAAAAAGGCCTGGAGGTTCGTTCAGTGATGCACCTTGGCGAAGGTCAGCTTCACGACGGTCTTGTACGTCTCCCGGTGCAGATCGGTCCGTGGTGTGGATCACACCGGGACCCTTCTCCCTTCCACTCCTCGACCACTACGGGGTGGCTTTCCAGTCAGGGCGCGGACCGGGATAGCGTCTCGCCGCGCCAGTCGTCCAGCTCCTCGATTCTCGCATCGATGAGCTGAGCGGGAGGTCCCATCTTTCTTCGAGCCGATCTTCTTCATGTCGTTCTTCTTCCTGCACATCCCTTTGGTCGCGCGCCTCGTGGCGTCGGGCCTCGAAGAGCCAGGCTCAGGCTCCACTTGTCCAACGCCTTGCGGACTTGCAGCCAGCCCCGTTGCCTATCGATGGCGGATTGTTCGGCGGTGACTGCCATCGGGGAGAGAGCCGGCTGGTCAGCGATGCAGAGCCGTTGATGCACGTGTGCCCGCGGCTCACGTTGCCGGACCATCGGCTCAAGCGCTCATGTCCACTGACGCGCTGTGGCCCAACCGCACCGGATCATCGCGTCAGTTCCGTGTCACAGCGGCTGTGAAGGGCTGGGACAGGGGCGGGCCATTGGCGCTCTCCGGCAACCTGGTCGCCTCGACTCGGATGTGGTCACAAAGCGACTCCGATCTACCGCAGCCAGTGCTGCGAGATCAGAGTACTGTGTGACGAGCGCGTCTTGTCCCCCTCGATCTTTCTATCACTGGCATGCCCAAACTCGATCTTCCGGCCTGTCGGGCGATGGTGCCCGTGGGCAACGCGAGATCTGTGTGGGTTCCACGCCAGGTCGGTTCTTATCGTGGCGGTGTTCCCGCTTGCTACGATGCGATCGATGGTTGCCTTGGAGTACTCGAAACACCGTCGCCCACCCTTGCCCGAGACTGATGATCCGGTCGATTCCCTGGACTTTCTGTCCGCTCGCCAACTTCATCGTAACGGACAAAGCGTCAGGGCTGCTCGGATTGCGTCCAGTCCTTTTACCGTCGGCGAGCGTGACCTGGCATCCTCGATCACCGATCCCCTGTGCTGCGGCTGTCGTTTCCGCATCGGTGACCCCTCTCGATCTGCATTTCTCTCGGGCACACTCGCAACACGCACGGAAACACGCGGGGGGAGCCGCGATGGTGGGTGTGTCGTTGTCCGTCGTCGATCTGTCTACCCGAGAGCAGTTACGAATTATGTGAGTGAGCGATCGGGACACAAGGGCTTTCTCGTCGGTAGTCGGTCTCGGGATAGGCAGCTCCGCCTCGTAGGGTCGCCGGAGCGGGGGAGCAGGGCCTCCGACCCTGTCGGTTTGCCAAGACTCGGCCGATCGCCATCGGAGGGGTTGTTTCACGCCCACGCAGTCCGAGATCTCTGCTTGCCGTACGTGGCGGGTGTGCCGGCGCAGGTACGTCGACGACGCCGCTGCAGAGAACCGGCAGCTCAAAAAGACGTGAACGGTGAGCAGGGGACACCGGTGACTGTCCCCGGTGGAAGATTTCGATCACTATCCTTGCCGCTTTTTCGCGACTTGATGCTCCGATCCACGGGGGCCTTCTGTCCCAGGAAGCTTACCCTCGGCGACCCACCGTCCCCACGACACGGTCGACTGCAGCTCCCCTGCGCGAGGGCCTTCTGAAGCTCGATGCCCCGGCACGTGGAAGAAGAGGGTGTAGGGCGCGTCAGGAACGGTGTCCGAAGTACCTTGCAGGGTCATGGAAGAGGAGGTCCAACTCTGTTTCAGGATGCCCACGGCCCCCGTGAGATGGCGGCTGTTGGCGATCAGTTGCGGCCGCTCGAGCCGCGCGTGAACGTGGAACACGGCGGTCCCGTGAGCAGGCAGTTCCGTCTGGAAACCGCGGTCCGCTGCCTCGACCGGCCGCTCCTTCCAGAAGTCGAAAACCACGAAATGCCGGCCTGCATCCAGACCGAGATCGTTCTCGAACGAGACTGAGCGCTGTTCGGGCCCGTCCGACCAGTTGGTCGCGGCCACCACGTCGTACCTCCCGGAGGGCATGTTGATCTTCAGGTCCAGAATCCTGGGATAGCTTTCCACCGCACGGCCACGCCCGAAGAGATCGATTGGTAAGATGGGCAGGATTGGAATAGCTTTCCTGATCAGCTCCACGCGGTCCGTGTCCAGGTTCGGCATGTCGTCGCCGCTCAGCCACTGGAGGCCCGCGATGCTCAACAGGCTGGCGGCGGTGCGTGCCTCTTCCAGGCTCAGGAATTCGGTATTTCGCTTGCGCTTGAGGTCCGAGCGGGTGGGTTTGCCCCGCAATACGATGCAATCCGGGTCGCTGTACCAGATAATGTGGTTCTGGTAGGTGTTGTTGCTGATCACCTCGAAGAAGTTGTTCATCTGCCGCCATCCCGGGCCGGGGTCCCGGCCGCAGCCCACTACATCCACGTACCCCATGCGTCCGCCCCAGTTGTCCGGGTGGTTGGTATGCCAGACCTCCGGGCCCATGATCTCGCGAAAGATCCTCAGCGTCTCCACCGAGAGGTCGAAAGGAGTTTTCGATTTGTCGTAAAAGCGCGACCTGTTTTTTCTCCCACTGAGGCACAGTGCTGCCCATATCGAACTTGTGGTACTCCCAGCCCTGCGCCTTCAAGTTCTTCCACAGCGGAATCCAATAGTCGCTGATGACGTCGGGACGTGAAAAATCCAGCTCCCCGCCCCCTGGTAATCCATGGCAATCCTGCCCTGCTCGTCCCGCAGGAACCACTCCGGCTTGCCATGTTCCACGCAATAGGAGTAGGGAACGGTCCAGAGCCCGGGGACGAAGCCTTTCGACTTGATGTAGCGGGCCAGCCATTCGGGGCCATGAGGGAAGGTTTCGGCATCCCAATCCCTGTCCCAGTGGCGGTGCGCCGTGTGGTCGAAGCCGTCGTCGAGCTGGATGTGAAGCATTCCATATTGCTTGAGATTGGCCTCTATCCAGTCGGCGGCCTGCACGATGTCCTGCTCGGTCACATCACGAAAGAACGCGAGCCAGTGGTTCCACCCGTGGGTGCCGTCTTGTGGTAGGTATCGTCGAGCGGAACGTAGCGCGGCATTCCCAGCACCTTGACGTAATAGTCGGGTTCCAGGGAGACGAGTGTCGTGCTGCCAGCGACAGACAGGGTCACCTGCATGGTTTGCGGGTCGCGCGGATCACGCGACAGCCGGGCGCCGTCGGCAAACCGGATGGCGATATCGGTTGGCCGGTCAAAGAGGCCATGCAGGTTGCGCGAGTCGACCGGGCCGAGCGCAAGGTACATCGCGTGCGGGCTGTCGGGCGGAATGTAGGACCATTCCTCCATGGGCTCGCCCGTGTAGTCGACCTCTTTGCCAACCTGGTGCACCCGCATCCTGCCGGTTTCCGCCAGGCGCGCAGGAATCCTCTGAGTGCCCGCGGGTGCGGCGGCCGTCACGACCGTTCCGGAAACGGCGGTTCGCACCTCGATGGAGTTCTCCGCCGTGCGGAACTCCCAGGCGGCCGGCGAAGGCGCTTTTGCCATTACGGCGAGACCTGCGGCACCTCGATCGGTGACGATCCAGCCGGTGAAAGGAACAAGGCCGTTTCTCGCCGGCTTTGCAGTCTGACCCCGGTCAACACGGGGCCAAGCCTGGTGTGGCTGACGGAGAGGATGGCCTTGCCCTCATCCACCCTGAAGGACCAGGGACCTTTTTTGTACTCCCCTGCGTAAGTGGAAGGGACGAGAAGCAGCAAAAGCAACAGTACGATTCCCGCAGATTTCCCCATATCGGCACCCTCACTATTCATCTGTTGTCCGCAAGGCCTGATCCTATCCCAGTGTGGGAACCAAACCGCTCTTGTGCCGGACTCCCTCACCGCTGGCTGGCTTCATTCCGGTTCCACGCCGGGGTCTTCCGCGACTGACTCCGTCACGATAAGCGTGACATCGGGATGCTCGCGTAGGAAGCTGGCGGGGAACATTGGCGTGACTGGCAAGCGGTATCCCGCGGGTTGGGAGCTTTTTGAATGCCTCGTTCGCTCCCCCGAAACATATGCCAATTCCCCCCACAGCCTCGATTGCAGCGGAATACGCCGCCATGCCCCGGGCGTTGTGAATTTGCATCTGCACGAAGCCGACAACAAAGCGAGTCATGGCACCCGTTTTTATATCACATAGGTCCATCCTGGCGTCCGTCTTAACTGCTGAATTTACGGCCTTACGGAGTACTGGCGACACACAGGGATTGTCCGCGTCGAGACTGTGCCTATGAGCACGATAAGCTTATCTGGCGAAGCGCAACTGATATCGCCACTGCGCCGGGCCGCCTCGAGCCGGCTCGCCACGGGAGTAACACTCGAGCACCAGGAACATCTTCAGGACTGGCCATGAAATGTTTCACTGAATGATGGCGGGCATGTCGGCAGGCTTGCGAGTGTCAATCTGCAGGCTCCGGTTGCTGAGGATAAATGGATGCCGGGGGTCGCCCTCTACCACCAGTGGGACAAGCCGGTCCTCGCCGCAGTTGCGGCCCTGTGCGGAAGTATGCGTGTCGATCCACCTCCACCAGCGCGGGCGCACCGTCGTGCTGATCGAAGATCTAATCGAGCCGGGGGGAATGAGTGTGCCCGGTTCTCGCGCCCTCCGCAGGCGAAGTGACCGACCAGGCTGGCCCGGGCTTCGACCGCCGGCTTGCGGCGGAGATCCTTGCCGCTGCATGAAACCGGTGTGTTTTCAGGCGGCCACAGCCTCCGATGTGCGGTGTCGAGATGGGCGTAGCAATCCGAAGCAATCCACGGGTCGCTCTCGTGGAGCGGCCCCTGTTCACGATCGGCCTGAATGCCGAGCCGCCGCTTTCCATCCCCGGGGTGATCGCCGATGCGCCCCTGGCCACATGCGAAGCGGATTTGCTGGCTGGCACGGGCAAGGCAGGATCATGCCTTGTTGATGAAATTTCATGAAACTTATCACTTGACACTCGCAAACGGGTCTTACTATAGTGCAGCTTATTGGCCCTCGGAGACCAGTTGGCATTCTACAGATTGGCATTGCGCATTCTTGCACTTCCCTGTGTTGTCTTGTGACCTCTCGACGGATCCGAATCCGGGAAAGTCGTTCAAAGAAGGAGGGGATAGTGATCACGAAACACGGTTTTTGGATTGGAATCGTTGTCGGTGGTGTGATTCTCCTGGTGGGGGCAGGACTGTTGCAGGCATCAATCAACCGAGGCGTGATTAAAGGCACGGTCGTAGATGCGCAAAAAGCAGTGATGCCAGGAGTTACAGTCCTGGTAAAAAACGTGGAAACCGGAATAGAGACGAAGCTCACCTCGAACTCGGTTGGTTTTTTTCTCGCTCCGGAATTAGTCCCGGGCAAGTACCTGGTTCGGTTTGAAGCCACTGGTTTCCGTGTCCTGGAGATCACTGATGTCATCGTCAAGGCTGGAACAACCACCAACGCAGATGGTGAAATGACGATTGGCGAAACTACTGAACGTATTGAGGTCACTGCTGAACCGCCGTTGCTGGAGAACACCCCGTCCAATTTCAGCACTGGAGTGAGCACACGCTACATGGAAGACCTGCCCCTCCAGGGCCGTGACATTCAGACGCTTGTGCAGCTCTTCCCCGGCGTGGTGCAGTCGAGCGGACCGTCTGCCTCGGTGTTTGGCACCAATAGCCAATTTGGCGGATTCCCCGATCCTCTCCACATGGTCGGATCGAGCATCAGCTCCAACGGGAGTCAAGCGGGAGCCAACGCGTGGTTTCTGGAAGGATCGCTGAACGCCACGGTCGGCGCGGAAGCAACTACCGTCAATCCTTCACCCGATGCCGTGCAGGAATTCAACCTGGTGCAAAACAACCTGGCCGCGGAGTATGGTCGTACCAGCGGCATGGTGGTCAATGTCGTGCTCAAATCGGGGACTAATGATCTGCATGGTTCAGTCTACGGGACCAACCGCAACTCGGTGTTCAGCGCCTCCAATCCTTTTGCGCGACGCGACGCCGACGGCAAGCCCCTCCTCAGCCCTTGGTCGAACTGGAACAACTTTGGGGGTACGTTTGGGGGGCCGGTTTACATTCCGGGTGTTTACAACGGGAAGAACCGCACGTTCTTCTTTGTTTCTGACGAAGTGTCTTTTCTCCACGCGAAAGCAGAACAGGGTTTTGACGGTTCCGTTGCCCAACGAGAAGCGGGGGGACTTCAGGGGGGATCCGCGATTTACGGATACCTGCGACGTGGTCAACAATCCGGGCCAGTGCATTTACGATCCTGCAACGACAGCGGGGAGTGCCGGCTCTTACACCCGGCAGCCCTTCGCCACACCGGTCATCCCGCAGAGCCGGATCGATCCTCTGGCCAAGTATTATCTTGACTCCATCCCCGACCCCAACTTTGTGGATCCGCTCTCGACCTGCGGCATCTACTGCAACAACTATATAGGCCAGGTGGGAAGCAGCATGACCACCCACAATTTGTCGGTGAAGGTGGACCACAAACTCACCGATCAGAACCGGCTTTTTGTGAGCTGGCTATTCAATCCAAGCTACTACACGAACTTCCGTTTTCCATGGAACGGTCCGACCGCACCCACCAACACGGGCCTTTCGGGGGCCAACCCGTATAACACCCGCAGTCAGCTGGCCATCATTGGACTGACATCCACTTTGTCTTCGACTCTGATCAATGACGCACGTTTCTCTTTTGGACGGCAGTCTCTCAGGGCCCGGCCCAATCTGGATTCGGTGACCCATACCAGCGAGGTCCAGCAAAGAGTCAAGGATCTCAACTTCTGGCTGTTCTCGCCGGGTCAGGAAGTCCCGACGATCTCCTTCTATAACGTCAATGAGAATATTTCCTGGGGTACGGTCGCCTATCAGAACAACAGCTTGGGTCAACAGGCCTATACCGCGACTGACAACATCACGAAAGTCTGGGGCCGCCATACCATTAAGGGAGGTTTCAGTTTCCGGCGGAACAATCTCTGGGGCACGATGCCGACAGGCTATAACATCGGTTTCGACGGGATGCTGACGAACAACCCGGAAACCTGGTCGGGAGGGAGCGGGCTCGCTCAATTCCTGCTAGGCGCAGTCCAGGAGGGCTCGGGCAGTTCCGCCATCCAGTATTCACCGTGGCAGACCAACGACGACTATGCCGCCTTTGTGCAGGATGACATCAAGGTGTCTCAGAATTTCACGATCAACCTGGGGCTCCGCTGGGATGTCTACGGCTGGATCCGTGAGCGGCACAACATGCTGGCCAACTTCGACCTCACGCAGAAGAATCCTGACGTGAATGCCATGGGCAGAATGTACTACCCGGGAACTTCGGGCCATCCCGACCGCAACCTTTTCCCCGCCAACAAAGATAGTTTCGGCCCGCGTTTCGGGTTTGCCTGGTCCCCCTTTGCCGACCACAAAACGGTCATCCGCGGCGGATATGGCCTGGTATACAGCAACAGCCTTTCGGCAGCATTTGGCCAGGGGAATGGAGCCTATAACACCCCGGGATCCTATGTCGCAATGTTCACGCCTTGGGGGCCCGACTGGTGGTACTTGCAGGGTTGGACCCTGAGCCAGGGGGCTCCTTCACTGAACTTCCCCGACCTCGACGCCAACAGGAAATCTCAAAACCAGTTTGTTGGCCAGGCGACCAGCCTTTACGGTTTCATCAAAGGGGACAAGGACCCCTACGTTCAACAATGGAACATCTCCATCCAACGGGAGCTGCCCGGCTCCATCGTTGTGAGCGCGGCTTATGTCGGCAGTCACGGGCTGCACCTTCTGGGAGACGAGATTCGGAACCTCAACCAGATTTCGAAAGCCGACCTGTCCAAGAACAGGTGGGGAATGAACGATTACGTCTACGAAGTGGACTCATCACTTGACGGACTCTGGGGCGACTGCGGGCGTTGGTATGATCCCAACAAGGTTGTATGTTCAGGCTGGTATGCCCTGGCACCGTACCCGCAGTGGTGGTCCGCCCAGGCGACTCTCTCACCCGACGGCTACAACAGGTACCACTCAGGGCAACTCCGCGTTGAAAAGCGCTACTCGGACGGCCTGAATTTCCTCGGCGCCTACACGTATTCAAAAAATATGGTGAGCGCCGGCCTTGGGGCGTTGGTGGCAAACTCTGTTGGCCCGACCGTTCTCGGCAACCGGGGGGTTGGACGGATTGCCTATGTCCCGGGTGCGGCAGGAGGCGGCGTGGCGGACGGCTCCAGGCACACTGGCCCTGAAGATCTGGCGAACATGCGTCGTTACGGCGGCTTAGCCCCTGACGACACAACGCATGTGTTCAACATAGCCGGCACCTATGAACTTCCCTTTGGCAAAGGGAGGAAGTGGGCCAACACGAACAAATGGGCCAACGTCCTCTTGGGCGGGTGGAAAATAACGCAAAACTGGAATGCCCAGACGGGCGTCCCTATGTTCTTCAGCGGCCCTTGCGGCGGAGCTTACTCGACCATGACCTGCCGGCCCAATTTAGTGGGAGACCTCTCGGCCGGGCGAAGCAGCAAGACGAGGCAACAACTCCAGCAACAGTGGTACAATCCCGCTGCACTGTGCGCCGCTTGGGGGTGTGACCAGGCACTGACCACAGCCCTCTACAACGGTGATCGCGATTTCCAGAACAGCGTGGACTCTTTCTGGCAACTCGGCAACGCCGGCCTGAGGCCCCCTTCCGGCCGCGCTCCGGGATTCTGGAATGCCGATATGTCTCTGGCAAGGACCTTCACCTTCTCGGAGTCGAGGAATCTCAATTTTCGCTGGAACGTGTTCAACGCCTTCAACCACCAGAATCTGGGGATTCCCAACTCCAACTGGTGTCTGTCGCCGGGACCAAACGGCGAGACTGATTCTGTCCGACAGTTCGGCTGCTCCTTTGGGCAGATTACCAATGTGCAGACGGATCCGCGAAGCATGGAGTTCTCTTTGAGATTGCAGTGGTGAAATAACAGTGCCCCGAAGGAGGCTACCGCGTAGATAGCGGTTGCGCTCTGCGAGCGATACCTCGTCACTGGCGGTCGTCCATCAGGAGAAGAAAGGCCTCACGTCATCGAACAGGAGGGCCTCGCCCTTCTCGAGGGTCCGGTTTCTCCGGACCGCCACCATCCGATAGCTCTTGCGGCAGCGAGTCGGACGGTAATCGAACTGGGCGATCTGTCCGACGCCGCGGCGAGTGTCGGTGAACCTAGTTCCCTGATGGCCCGCTCCTTCACGTCTTCCGGAAGGCGTCGTTCTTGGGCTATGACCTGGTAGCGGACAGGCCGCCGCAGCGGTTGCCAGCTGCCTCCGGCACGGCTTATCCCGTGTCGGAGGGTGTTCTTGCCGGCATCGTACGGGACACCGAAACCGGCTCCTGGGCGACGGTCCCGTCCGCGTAGAAAATCGCTTCTTCCCGAAAAGAAGCATGCTGTAGGCTCTAGACCTTGTTCCTGAATTCGTTGATGGCTTCCTGAAGGCCGAAGATCCAATCCTCACCTTGTACCGGTGATTCTAGGCAGTCTCCCCGGTGATGCCGTTAAGGGTGTTGCGGAGATGAGGACAGTGTCCAGGCATGCAGTGGCGGACATCGGTTTACTGCTGCTGGTCAATGCGCTGTGGGGTGCTCAATTCGCCGCCTACAAGCTCGTGAGCAGCGATCTCGGGCCACTCACGGTCAGCGCCTTGATCTTCGTGATCGCGATCCTCGTACTGTCGCCCTTCGCCGCCATGGAATACGCGCGGACGAGTCGGGCGATGGATCTGCAGGGAAACCCCGGACACACCCGTTCGGTGCGCGACCTCGCGGGATTCTTCGTCATCGGCGCCTTCGGACTGGTGCCGGCCTCGTCCTTCATGGCATGGGGCGTCGCGCGTTCCACCGCATCGAATTCCGCGTTGATCAATCTAACCATCCCGGTCATCACGGCGCTCATGGCCTGCGCCCTGCTGGGCGAGAAAATGACGCGCCTTCGTTGGGCAAGCCTTGTCATCTCCGTGGCGGGGGTCCTGATTCTTTCCGACATCGACTGGCGCCACCTCGAACTGGCGAGCAACAAATTCCTTTTCGGAAATGCCCTCGTCCTCCTTTCGTGCACCAGCAGTTCGCTCTACAACGTGTGCTCCAAGGGGTTGCTGCGCCGATTCTCTCCTTTCCAGGTGCTGATATTCGGGTATGGCGTGGCGGCTGTAGTCAGCATACCTCTGGTCTTTGCGACCGAACCGATTTCGTTGGCTGGGATTGCCTCCTGCTCACGCAACACATGGATCGGACTGGCCCTCCTCGGCATATTCGTCTGGGGATTGGCCATGGCACTGTGGCTCTTCCTGCTGACTCGGCTTGATGTCAGCCAGGCCTCGGTTTCCGTTTACCTGCTCCCTTTTTTCGGAGTGTTGATTTCTGCAATTTTCCTTAATGAGAAGGTGACCGGAATCATGATGTTAGGCGGTGTCATGACGCTGGCCGGCACGGTACTCGTTGTTGTACTGGAGGGTAATGGATAACACTTCTGATTCGATCGCCCAGGCGTGCTCAAGGCGCAGGCATTCGGTGCCACCGTGAATGGCGTTCTGCAGATCCCGCCGGAGTCTATTGCGGCGACCTGAGGCCGCTACCGGACGGGACCGTGGTCGCCGACACGATCTCAACTGGCTTGTATGCCCAGACCACCGGGACCGCGCAGCGCGAGACAGACACGCGGTGCGGGCGGGCGCCCCGGAAAACTGTCATGACCGGGATATCGCGTCTGGCAATTACTTCAAAAGCCCCGAGAGGGAGGAAGAGCCCTGACATGAGCTCGGAAACACGAATAGCTAGGAAAGAAGTGCGGCATGTCCTGCGGGTTATGCCTATCCGTTGGTGCCGTGTAGCGGCTCTCCTCGGGACGATACCCGGCCTCCTCTACGCATTCTGGCCCGCGGCGGGGCTGGGCGGGCAATTTCGACATTCGCCGAATTTGCCGGTGATCCTGAAGGACGCGCCCCCGGTGCAGATGCCGGGTGTTGCGGTTCCCGAGCGGAAACTGCCTCACGAGTCGGACTGCAACAGCCCGGTCCATTGGGATGGCGACACTCTGTTTGTCTTCAATTCCTATTCCCACCCCTGGCGAAGCTCGGGCCCAGACATCTTTCACCTGGCCAATCACCTGTCAACTCGGCTTGGAAGCGTCAACGACAACCTGTCGATCTGGATCGAATCGACGTGGAAAGACGAACGCACAGGTACTCTCTATGGAGCGTACCACTATGAGCCGGACGCCGTCTGTTTCTCCAACAAGCATCTGCCTACCATGCCGCGCATCGGCTGGTTGCGCTCGCGCGACAATGGTGCCGTATGGGAGGATCCTGGGTTCATCATTGAGGCGCCGCGCTGCGCGGTGCGCTGCGATACCGAGAGCCCGTGGGATGCAGGGGGCACCGGGGACTTCGTGTTCGTCCTCGACGAAACGGGAGAGTACTTCTACTTCTACGGCACCAGCTACGATTCGCGTCCCGAGGAACAGGGAGTCTGGGCGGCCCGCATGAAGTTCTCGGATCGTGACAATCCCTCGGGTAAAGTAACCAAGTGGCACAACGGCAGGTGGGAAGAACCCGGCCTCGGGGGGCACCTGACTCCGGTCTTCCCGGCCGAGGTCGATTACCACCGCAAGGATGGCGCAATGTTCTGGGGCCCTGCCATCCATTGGAACACCTATCTGCGCAAGTATGTCATGGTGCTCAATCATGCAGTCGACACGCGCCTGAATGCCGATGGCATTTATCATCAGCTACAACTCGAGACTCGATGATCCGGAGGGGTGGAGCAAACCGCTGATGATATTGGATCGTGCTGCGATTCAGCGTGCTATGAGAGGCGCTAATCTGTCGCAAACGAAGATGGAGAACGGTTGGTATCCCCAGGTTATCGGGACCGCCAGAGGCGAAACGGATAAGCGGGTCGGGAGGAGAGGGCGGTTCTTCATGGCTGGATATTCCACGCTGGAAATAGAGTTCTCCCGGCCAGGCGAGTAGGCGGAGGTGCGCCCCCCGTGAAGGAGCAAACCCTGTCGATCAGCCAGGAGCGACCATGAACCGTCGACCTTCCCTGCAGGACCCTGCAATAGAAAGCCACCCGTCCCGCCGTGAATTTCTGGAACAGGCGCTGAGCATCAGCACCGTCTTGCCCACTGGAGCGGCGTTTGCGGCTCCTGAGAAACTCGGAGCAAGCCCGGCATTGCAGTCTGAAGACGCTCCCGTGATTCGCGTGGAGGCACCGGCCGGCCCGCCCCCGCTGGGTGCGCCGGTCGAAACAAGCGTTCCGTTCAAGCGAGGACAACTCCGGCACCCGGAATCTCTGGTAGTTCTTTCTCCGGATCGCAAACCGGTAGTCACGCAGACTCGAATTGCAGCAGCCTGGGCGGACGGAAGCGTGCGCTGGTTGTCCGTAGTTTTCGAACCATCATCGGGTCCCGGCGAGTATGTCCTGAAAGAAGGGAGCCGCCCCAACGAGCCCGACTTGCTGCAGCAAACGGAGGCGACGGTGCGAGCCGATTCCGGCTCGACGGCTCTCACGTTTCGCCGTGCCGAACACGGGTGGCAACTCGACGGCATAGATGCGAAAGACGGAGACGGACGGCTCCAGCCGGTTCTGCGGCCGGGATGTTGCGATCTCGTGCTCCGAAGGCACGACGGTTCCTTGTTCCGTGCCGCGTGGGGTAGCAACAACGAATTCAACGTGGACGAGAACGGCCCCATGAAGGCTTCGGTGCGTCTGCAGGGGAGGCTGCGGAATGCCACCGGGGACGAGTTCTTTAACTACATCTTACGCTGGAGTATCTACCGTGCCAGGCCGGAAATACATTTCGCCGTCACATGGATTAACACCACCGAGTCGGCCTCGGAAAGAATTCGTGATATTCGCGTCTCCTTCCCCATTGCTTTTTCGCCGGAAAGGACCGTGTTTGGCTGCGAGCACGGTATCTATGACGGGCCTTTCCTGAGAGGATGGCCGGTATTTATCCTCCAGGAAGATCGCGATCGTTATTGGGCCAAGACTCTGAATCCGGACGGGCGCGTTCAGCATCTGTCGAGCGGCGGATGCAATGGGGAGCGGGCCCCTGGATGGATATACGTCCGGAATTCGGACCGATGCCTGGGCGCCTTCGTCCCCGACTTCTACGAGGGATACCCGAACGAACTTCACCTCGGTGACGAGGAACTGAGCGTTGGGCTTTGGCCGGAAAGGGCGGGAGAGCGGCTTGCCGCCGGTGCGGTGCTCCCCGCGAATCCCTTTGGCGGCCGGCCCTATTCCTATTCGAAATACTGGCCCGTGATACCTCATCCCTATGTCGCCTTCCTGGATCCGGAGAAGAAGTGCCTCGATGCGCGGCAGGGAATGGCCAAGACACAGGACGTCGTACTCAGCGTCTGGGCTGGTGCCGAGGGAGACGCGAATTTCGAGCAGAAATGGTGGCGGAAATCGCTCCAGCCCGTGCGCGGGCATGTGGACCCGTCGCATGCCGCGTCATCGGGGGCTCTTGGAATACTCTCTCCCAGACTTCCGAAAGTTTTTCCACGGGCGGAAGAGTTGTTCGACGAAAACTTTCAGTGGCTGGACCATCACATCGACTTGCTCAAATGCTACGGCAAATTCGACTATGGAGACTTCAGGTATATGACCCCCGGCACCGACTACATGTGCCACCCCGGAACGAAGTGGGGAAACATGGGAGAGATGCCGCGCGAGGGTTTCTGGCACAACAACGAACGTGATGTGCTGCTCGGACTGTTGCTTTACTATTACCGGACCGGAAATCCGAGGGCGTGGGACCGCTGCCGCATTGTGGCACGCCACCTTTTTGACATCGACATCTGTCATTATCCAAACTGGGGGATGTGGACCCACAGTTACGGCCACTGCTACCTGGCGCAGGGCCGTTGCGGGGAACCCGATCACTCCTGGCTGCTCGGCATGCTGATATGGGCGCAGCTGACCGGGGATCCGGTCGCCTCCGATTGGATCTTTCGCTGCGGAAACGCGCTGCGGAATTTCACGCGAGACTATTCGACCGCCGATGCGCGTACGGTCTCCGTGTATCTGCACATGATGTGCCAGTTCCATCATGCCACAAACCGGCCCGAATATCTCGAAGCCAGCCATCTGCCTGCGCAGACCCTTCTCAAGTTCCAGAAACCGAACGGAGGCTGGCCCGCCTATCTGGGGAACCCGCAGCACACGATCGAGGGTTTCGTAGAGCACATTACAATGGCGCTGGCAGACTACTATGCGATAACGCGCGACGAGGAGATCCTGAGGGCGCTCGACCGCGCATTGGAGTACCTGTTCGGGCGCGATGGTGAGAAGGATCCGGATTCGGGAGAATCCTCGCTCGCGGTGTACTCCCTCGCAGTGTTGGGCGAAGTGACGGGCAACTCCAGGTATATCCGCCTCGGCACCGTCATACTCGAAAAACTGCGTGCGCAACTCGCTGTGGGCGCAGGCCCCGTTGGTCGCGGCGACCCCTGGACGCAGTGGGGCATCAATAATCCCGCGGGCGCCCCGGGTGACCGCCCGCGTCAATTGCTGGGGCAAACCCGGCCGCTCGCACCCGCGAGCAATCTGGCGTATGCCCAGCCCCTCCTTGGCGCCGCCGCGAAAAAGGACAGGGGATAGCGCTGAGACCTGCCCCGATCACGGCGAGCGGTCAGGGAGGCGTTTCCGTGACGCTGGAACTCGAACCCTGCGGCGACCGTCCCGGCGCACTAGCCAGTACGCCGCCATAGTGAAGCGACCACTCAACCAGGCAGCACCGGGCGCGTGGTTCCCCTTTTGATCAGGGTCACCGGGATTACTACCTCCGGAATATGCTTGCCCGGCTGTTGCAGCTTCTCGATGGCCATGCGGGCCAGTTGCCGGCCGACCTGGGCCTTGTCCACCCTCACTGTGGTCAGCGGAGGCGACTTGTACTGGGCCTCGTCGTTGTCGCCGTAGCCGATCAGGCTCACGTCTCGCGGCACTTCGAGTCCGCGCTTGCGCAAGGCGTCCCAGACGCCGAAAGCGATCTCGTCGTAGGCAGCGAAGATCGCGGTGACGGGGAGCTTCTTCTCGAGAACGACCTCCGTGCAAGCATAGCCGTTCGCATAGTAATTGTCCGAGAGAGCCACCGTCTGGCCCAGCGGTTCCAGTCCCGCCTCCAGCATCGCCTGCCGATATGCTTCGTAGCGCGTCCGGTACCAGGGCAGGGTAGTGTCTCCGATATACCAGACGTTCCGATGTCCCAGAGAAATCAGGTATTTTGTCGCTTCGTACGGTCCGGTCGTGTCGTCCCAGCCAGCCCGGTCCAGCGGTGGCAACGTCTTTTCGGTTACGTGGTGGTTCGAGAGCACTATATGAGGCATGCCGAGTTTCTCGACCGCCTCTACGAAGTTGTCGTAATTCGTGCCCGCCAGGATCAGGCAGTCCGCGATGCCGTGGCTGCGCAGGACACCGGGCAGACTTAGATCCGAGGTCCTCGTGTCGCCGGAATAATCGTACCGGGCGAAGAGGACGAAGTATCCGGCGTTCGAGCAGTATTCCTCTACACCCTGCAGTATTCCCGAGTGGAATGGATTGAGCAGATCGCGGTTGCTCAAGATAAAGCAGAGCACCGGTGTCGAATTCTGCACGAACACCCTTGCGCGCGCGTTCGGACGGTAGCGAAGTTCACGGACGGCCTCCTCCACACGCTCGCGGAGGGCTGGGTCAACGTCGGGGAAGTTGTTGATTACGCGCGAGACGGTGCCGAGCGAGACCTTCGCCCGTCGCGCCACATCCTTGATTGTGGCCGGCCTGGAACCTACCGGCATGGCTGAGCCCTATTGTGGTGAAACATTACATGGAGAATCTAGGCCTATTTAGGTTCGGATGTCAACAGCGCCGCAAGCATATGCCCTGTCTTTGACCTATTGACTCCGTTGCGGCCCGCCTGTTATTCTGCGCCTCACGATCGGTGAAACATTTCATGAGCCAAGCCGCCCAGTCTCCGCACGTCGATGTCGTTGCTGACATGTCCGACCTTTGTGGCGAATGCCCCGTCTGGGACCCCGTCCGCAGCTCCCTCTACTGGACCGATTGTGTTGGCCTGAGATTCCAGCGCTTCGACTGGACCACCGGGTGCCACGAGATCGTCAGATCCGGCATCGAAATCTATGGATTCCGGCGTAACCGTGCCGGCGGGTTTGTACTCACCAATCTGCAAGGCGTCTGGCTCTGGGACGGTGTAGGTGATCCCGTGGCCGTGGCGCATGAGGTTGAAGGTTCCCGATTGCAGGTGAACGATTGCACAGCGGATACTGCGGGCCGGCTCCTTACCGCTTCCTTCTTCTACGACCCGGGTGCGAAGTACGACCTTGGAAGGCTTATCCGCATCGATCCGAGTGGTTCCCTAGCTGTCCTGGACGAGGGATTTCACCTCGCAAACGGGCTGGGATTCGCCCCGGACGAACGGACGCTTTACGCGACGGATACCGTTGCGCGCCGGATTTATGCCTACGACTACGAACCCCGGACTGGCACAGTCCGCAACAGGAGGGTGTTTGTTCAGGTCACGGATCGGGAAGGTATCCCGGATGGCCTCACCGTGGACGCTGAAGGGTTTGTCTGGTCCGCCCAGTGGTACGGCAGCTGCATAGTCCGCTATGATCCGGAAGGCAGGGAGGAGCGCCGAATCTGCATTCCAGCCAAACAGACCTCCTCTCTGGCCTTCGGTGGCCCGGATCGTAACGAGATATTCGTTACCTCCGCTGCAAAATCGGAGGTCCTGCCGGTCATGCCCGCAGGTTACGACCCGAACTCAGGTACATTCGGCGGCCCGCTATTCCGCATCCACACGGATATCCAGGGACAGGAGCAGTCGGTCGCGGATATTCGACTTCCTATGAGCTTGCGATGATCACAGGCGCATTCCTTCGCGAAGTGGCGTCCAGAGCGGCAGACCGGCTCCTCCCTCATCCTTGGAAGATGTGGTTCTGGGGCGACTCCATCGGGCTTGAGGGTCTGCTCGATGTGTCCGAGCTGACCGGCGACCCGAAGTATTTCGCCTATGTCTATGCCCTGATGAAGGGATGGATTGCGCGCGAGCACTGCCGCAGCGAGTTCGACTACACCGCTCCCGGAGTCGCGCTGCTGCGCGTTTTCCGGCGCACGGCTGACCCGGCGCTTCTCGATGCTGCACTGAGGCACGCCGGCTACCTTGCCGGCTTCCGCAAAACAAAGTGCGGCGCGTACGTCCGCTATGAAAACGCCGATATTGAGCGTCCCCCTGAGATCCCCGGAGCACCTCGCGATTCAGCACCAGTATCCGCCTCCGAAACTACCGATGGGGGACCCTGTGTCTTCGTTGATTCCGTGCACTTCGACGGCCCCTTCTTCGCTGCCCTGCACTCGCTGACACGGGATCGAAGCTACCGCGACCTCGCGGTGGCCAACATCCTGCCTCAGCTGGAGCTTCTCTACGAACCGTCGGAACGACTTTTCCATCATTTCTGGATCGAGAGGACGGGCAGACCGAACGGGATTCTATGGGCGCGCGGCAACGGATGGGCGTTGCTGGGCATCGCGCTGGTGCTCGAGGAATTAGGCTGCGTCGAGTCCGAAAATCAGAGGCTGTGCCAGGTACTCCGGGACGGCATCGTCCGTCTGGCCGGGTTGCAGGATCCTTGCGGCGCATGGCACACGATTCTCACTGATGCCAGCTCCTACGTAGAATCGTCGACTGCGGCGTTCTACGTAGATATCATATGTCGTGCGATCCGGCTTGGATTGGCGACGGCCGAGGAATACGCAGGTGTCATCGAGCTGGCGATGCAATATCTTCTTCGGCGCGTGGCCGCGGATGGCGCACTCGAGGGTGTCTCGTATGAGACATTTCCCAGCACGCGCGCCGAGCACTACCGCTCGATGCCTTGTGGCGCCGTCGTTCCGTGGGGGCAGGGCCCGCTGCTCGCGGCACTTCGCTCTTACGCCGGCCTGTACCTTCCCACAGAATTCGGATCAAGATTGGGTGAACCCATAAATGCGGCTTGAGAAGAGAGTTGCCGTGGTGACCGGCGCAGCCAAGGGTATCGGCGCCGGAATCGTAGAGCGGTTCGTGGATGCCGGCGCGGCAGTCGCTGCCTTTGATATCGATGGCCCCGCGCTGAGCACTCTGGTCGACGGTATGTGTTCAAGGGGACGGCTCGTCGCGCTGGTAGGGGACGTCACGATCGAGCAGGACGTCATATCCGCGGTTGCCAAGACGGTCGAGACCTACGGGCGGTTGGATATCGTAGTCAACAATGCGGGAATCGAGCTTGCAGGCGCGATCCCGGACTATACCTCGGACCAGTGGGACCGCCAGCTCGGGGTAAATCTCAAAGGAGCCTTTCTCTTTGCCAAGCACACGATTCCCCACCTGCGCCTTCGCCGTGGGGTAATCCTGAACGTTTCTTCCGTGCACGCATTCGTGTCTTATCCGGGGAACGCGGCATACGACGCATCCAAGGCGGGGCTCATCGCACTGACCCGCACACTCGCGCTCGAGCACGGTCGGGATGGCATCCGGGTGAACGCCATCTGCCCCGGGTACATCGACACGCCGATGACTGAGGCATGGCTGGCGACGGTTCCGGACCGCGACGCGGCCATGCGCCAGGTGTTGGCCGTCCACCCGCTTGGACGCATCGGCACGCCCGGTGACATCGCCGAAGCCGCTCTGTTCCTTGCTTCGGACGCGGCATCGTTCATATCCGGTACTTACCTCGTGGTCGATGGAGCTCTGACGGCAGGGGGACAGTAGATCCCTCCGCAGCTCAGCACGCGTTAGGGCCGGCAGGACCATGGCCCCGGGATTGGCGCTGTGATCTCAACCGAGTGAACCTGCAGCACTCTCCGCTGCAGGTTGTGCACCTTCTTCGATGGAGCAGCTCATGAAGATCGCCAAGATTGAGTGTCTCGAGCTCCGCGCTCCTCAGGCCAGCCCCGGCGACTGCGATGGTGCCGTGGATACGGCCGTCATCCGCATTACCGCCGACAACGGAGTTTCCGGACTCGGTGAGACGGATGCCCCACCTAACGCCATCGCCGCCTTACTGGATGCCCCAACGGCCCACATCTGGAGTCAGAGCATCCGCGACCTGCTCCTGGGCGAGAATCCCCTCGACGTCGAACGGCTCTGGGACAAGGTGTATGAGGGGACGATCTATCACGGACGGCGTGGGCTGGGTGTCATGCTGATGTCGGCGATCGATACCGCTATGCACGACCTGAGGGGGAAACTGTCAGTCCAGCCGGTGTACCGGCTCCTCGGAGGCGCGGCGCGTCCGGACATCATTCCTTACGTGACCCTCTTCCCGAGCATGCCCCTGGGACGCTCGTGGCCGGAAATGAGACGATGCTCCATCGCCTTGATGGAACGGGCCGTCGAGGCGGGTTTCAGGGCAATGAAGATGGAGATGCTTTTCTATGACCTGGTCGATGACCGCGAACTGATCGGTTTCATCCACGAGTGCCGAAAGACAGCGGGCGACGGGCGGGACCTCATGATCGATGTGGGATACCGATGGAAGAACTTCAACGATGCGCTCTGGGTCATGAAGCGCATCGAAGACGACAAGCTGTTTTTCGTCGAGACGCCGCTCCACACGGACGACCTCGACGGGCTCGCCAGGCTTGCCGACGCCACCACCACCCCCGTAGCCGCGGGCGAGTTCCTGCAGACTCGGCACGAGTTCCGTGAACTGATGGACCGGGGGAGGGCGGACGTGATCCAACCCGACCTGGGGAGAGTGGGCGGTTTGACCGAGGCCATGAGGTGTGCCCGGATGGCACACGAACGAGGCGTTTATTGCGTACCTCACGCGTGGAAGACCGGGCTCACCGTGGCTGCTACCCGCCATTTCGGGGCTGCAGCGCCAAATTGTCCTTACACCGAGTTCTTCGCGCGGGAGTTTTTCCCGTCGTACCTGCGATCGAATCTCGCCGGGCCTGAGCCGGAACTCAACGACGGCCGCTGGGAACTGCCCGACGAGCCGGGGCTGGGCGTTCATATGGACGAAGAGGTGGTCGCACGCTGCCTGGCTCGCCCGATTACGGTTATACAGTGAGACCAGTATGAGTCACGATGGCTGCTTCTGCCGCGAGCACCTTATTGCCGGCATGCGTGCGGTCACGATCTCCAATCGTTTTCTCTCCGCCACTATTCTTCCCGAGAAGGGTTGCGACCTCTACTCTCTCGAGTACAGGCCGCGCGGCATCGATCTCCTCTGGAAGTCGCCGTGGCCAACGCGCAAGCCGGGAAGCTCGATCGGGACCGCAGCCTCGTCGGAGGCGGCATGGCTGGAACATTACGAAGGCGGCTGGCAGATCCTGTTCCCCAATGGCGGGGATGCCTGCAGCTACAAAGGTGCGGAACTGAATTTTCACGGCGAAGCGTCGGTTTCCCCCTGGGATTACACCATAGCGCGACGAAGCAGCACCGGCGTCGTAGTCGAGTTCTCGACCGAACTGGTGCGTAGCCCTTTCCGTCTGCGTCGCACCGTGACGGTCGAAAGGTCGCTCCCAGCTCTGGTCATCGAGGAGCAGATCGAGAACCGCGCTGAAGAGGACATGCAGTTCATGTGGGGACACCACCCGGCGTTCGGCGCTCCCTTCATTGACACGGGATGCCGGCTGCAGGTCCCTGCCCGTTCATTTCTGGCTCACGACGCGGAGGTATCTCCTTCCTGCCGCGTTCCAGCGGGTGCCCGCGGGGAGTGGCCGGTACTGGAAGGCAAGGGTGGGCGCCGGATCGATCTGAGCGTTGTCCCGCCTGCCGGCGAAAGGGTGACCGAGTTCGGCTATTTATGCGACCTCGACGGCGGCTGGTACGCGCTTTCGAACGCCTCGGCCGGTGTAGGTTTCGGGCTTGCCTGGCCCCGCGATGTCTTCCCATACCTCTGGTTCTGGCAGGAATTGCGCGGCAGCTTCGGGTACCCCTGGTATGGTCGATGCTACGTCATGGCTGTCGAACCCTTCACTAGCATCCCAGGAGCTGGTCTCGCCCGCGCGATCGGCAGCGGAACCGCCCCCGTGCTGAAAGCCGGTGCCCGCGTGCAGGCTCGACTTGCGGCGGTGCTCTTCGAGCCCGCAGAAGTGGAGTCCATCGAACTCGACGGCAGTGTGCGGCTGCGGTCGAGCTCTATGCGCACCTGACTCTCGGCTCCGTAGACTCTTAGACTTGCCAGGGAAACAGATATGGAACCGGATGCGCCAAAGGCAACGCTCAGCAGACGTGATCTCGGTCGGCTCGTCCTTGCCACGACGATGATCCGCGCCACTCGTGTAACCGCCGAGCCGCAAGAATGGACTGTGGGGGCCGCGGGCATCAAGCAGAAGCTCGTGCTCGAAGAAGGCCGCTTTACCTGCAGGTCGCTGCAGAACAGCGGTCCCGGACGCGAGTGGATTCACCCTGCCGAACCGTCAGACGAGTTCCTGCTGGAAATCTCGGACGCCGATAATCAGGAGTATACCCTGACCGGAACAAGCGGCTGGCGCCTCTCCGGTCATGACGAGAAGCAGGGTGAAAGGGGGGCCAGGGTCAAGGTAATCACTCTGGATTCCGCGTCGCACCCCATCCGCGTTTCGCGCCATTACGTCATGCAGGAGCGGTTGCCCATTGTCCGCCAGTGGACCGTGGTGACCAACACCGGGGACCGGCAGCTGAGGATCCGACGGCTGGACACGTTCCGTCTGCGCGTCAGCCCGATACCTGCTGCGCTCGATTTGCGCTGGATCAACAATTTCGGCCGCGCCATGATTCCCAGCCCGGGCAACCCGATTCAGCTGCGCGCCATCGATGAGAATACCGAACAATCCGTCCGCACAGGGCCCTACTCACCGGACTGCGCCTGGTTCAGTCTCGGCATCCCCGGCGTCTTCGAGAGCCTGACAGGCGGTTGGGAGTGGTCGAGCCCCATGGTGATAACGTTCCGCGGCGGCGTCGATCCGTGCCTCATTTCCGGCGGGCTTGATCCGGACGGGATGACGGAGGCTCTGGCACCCGGCGCGTCCATCTCTTCACCGGTGGGCTGGTACGGGTTTGTGAATGGGGATCTGGACGACGGAGCGGCTCTGTCCCACGCTCTGGTTCGCACCCAGCTGGGTCCCGCGCTCCCGGAGGCGCAATTTCCCTGGGTGGGTTACTGCACCTGGGCGACTGCGCTTGACGCGGAGCGCAACCCTGCGAATGAGGCGGGTACGCACCCCTGGTTCTCTACCGAAAAGAACCTGCTTGGACAGGTCGATGCCGCTGCTGCGATCGGGTGCGAGCTGTTTCTCTGGGACTACGGATGGTTTCCACGCCTCGGTGACTGGTGGTTCGATCAGGCGCGCTTCCCACAGGGGCCGAAAAGGGTCAGCGCGGCAGTCCACGAGAGGGGGATGAAACTCGGCCTGTGGTTCGGGTTCGGGAATCCGGCAGAAGACTCCCGGGTAGCCCGGGAACACCCAGGCTGGCTCGCCGAGTACCATGGGAAGCCGATCCCGGACGATTTCTTCATCCGCACGGGGGCCTCCACGTGGAAGACGCGGATCCTGTGCCTGGCGCACCGTCCGGCACGCGAGTGGGTGAAGCAGCAACTCACGCGAGTCATCGAAGAAGCGGAGATCGACTGGCTTAAACACGACTTCGACCTCCTTACCGTGTGTCAGTCCCGACACCACACCCACACGCCCGGCGATGGGAGAATAGCCGCCTGCGAAGCCTTTTACGAAATCATGGATTTTGTTCGCGAACGCTACCCGGGCGTGCTGTGCGAGCACTGGATGAACGACAGCGCCACTCCAGACTACGGTGTCGTCCGGCGTCATCACGTGCAGCTGATCGGAGATGCCTACGACTCCTTCAGGCTGCGGCAAATGGTTTTCGGGCACCTGCAGATGTTTCCGCTCGATCGTCAGCACCGGTACCTTCGGCTCGAGGATTCTCGGGGTGATATGACAACCGTCCTGCAAAGCTCGATGATCGGGGGACCCTGGACACTGCTGAGTGACCCCCGGCTGCTGGCGCCAGAGCAAAAGGTCGCGCTCGTCAGGGAGATCGCACTCTACAAGCAGCTTCGGGAATTCTTTGCCGGGGCAAGGGTCCACCGGCTGATAGGCCGCCCCCATCCCCGAGCCTGGGATGCGGTAGAGCTTTGGGACGAGGTGCGGGGCGAGGGAGTGGTATATGTGTTCCGCAACCAGCACCCGGCGTCCGCATGGACCATCCCGCTCAAAGGCATCCGGCGGGACGCCGCGTACGTTGCGGAATTCCGCCGAAGGCCAGGATCTGCCCGCTTCAGCGGGGCGCAGCTTCTCAACGACGGCATTCGCGTTGAATTGCCCCGACAGAATATGTGTGAACTGATTACGTTACGTCGGGCTTAGATCTCACCCATGGAACGGCGGTCCCCAGCGGGACACCGATCATGAGGTGGTCATCTATGGGGCATTTGTATGGAGCACGAAATCAAGACAACGGTTGTCGGCAGCTACCCGGTTCCTTCGTGGCTGGTTGGTAACACTGCGCGCGGTGTGCTGCGAGACGCTGTCATGACGGTCCTGAAGACACAGGAGCTCGCGGGGTTGGACCTCATCAGCGATGGCGAGTTGCAGCGATTCGATCCCAGCCACCCCGAAACCAATGGGATGATCGATTATTTCGTAGCGCACATGAATGGCATCCAGACCCGGTTTTCGATGACCGATATCGCACGTTTCCGCTCCGATCCCGGGGTCGGTTACCGGGCTGTTCCTGCGGGCGTCGTAACTGGCCCGATCACGGAGGGGACCCTCAATCTGCCTGATGATTTCGCCTTTGTCCGCAGCCTGACACACTCTCCCCTGAAATTCACGTGCACGGGCCCCCATATGCTGGCCAAGGTCCTTACCAACCGCCATTATCGAGACCTGAGCGAATTGTGCATGGACATTGCCCGGGTCCTGCGCAAGCAACTCGAGCCGATCGATGCGGCCGTCGTGCAGCTCGACGAGGCAAACATCAGCGGGCATCCAGAAGACTCTCCGTGGGCTGCCGAGGCGATCAACCATGTGCTTGAAGGCATACGGATCGAGAAGGCCGTACACATATGTTTCGGCAATTACGGGGGGCAGACGATCCAGAAAGGGCTCTGGCGCGACCTGATACCGTTTTTGAACATGCTGCGAACCGATCATCTCGTCCTCGAGTTTGCCAGGCGCGGTTATGACGAGATCTCGGCTTTCCTCGAACTCGATCCGGCAATTGCTCTCGGTGCCGGCGTCGTGGACATCAAGGACAATGAGGTCGAATCGCCCGACCTGATCGCGCGGCGTATCGAGAAGATCACCACGGTGCTGGGAGCCCAAAGGCTCCGATACGTTCACCCCGACTGCGGTCTCTGGATGCTTCATCGCAGCATCGCGGATCGCAAACTGAGGTCCCTTGTTCAGGGGAGGGATCTCTTTGAAGGAAGAAGTCCCCAACGAGAAGCGAAGATTCCGAACTGAGGGCAGGCACGCATGAGATACCTGGTTGCAGTCGTTTTGTTCCTCTCCACGGCCCTTTGCGGTGCAGAGCCTGAGAGCATCGTCCTCCTGGTCACGATGGACGGCATGCGCTGGCAGGAGGTTTTCGAAGGAGCCGACGAGGGCCTCATGCCGGCAAAGGATGAAGGCCTGCGCCGCGAGTTCCTGCGGGATACCCCACAGGCCCGTCGCGAGATTCTCCTTCCGTTTCTGTGGAGCGTGGTTGTCAGGAAAGGCCAGGTTTTCGGAAACCAGTCGATAGGGAGCGTCGCCCGTCTGACGAACGGCAGGAAGTTCTCCTACCCGGGGTATCAGGAACTGCTGACCGGATTTCCGGACGCGCGGATAGACAGTAACCACAAAGTGCCGAACCCAAATGTCTCGGTATTGGAGTGGCTGAACCGCAGGCGTGGGCTTGTGGGGAGAGTGGCTGCATTCGGTACGTGGGACGTCCTGCCGTATATCCTGAATCGCGAAAGAAGCGGGTTGCACATCCTTGCAGGGAGCGAACCGATCCTGGACAATCCGCTTTCGGAGCGGCAGGCGACGATCAACGACCTGCTTCGCGACACCATCGCCCCGTGGGGAGAAGGCAATCCGTTCGACAGCTTTGCGTTCCACGCCGCACTGGATTATCTGCGGCGCCACCAACCGAGAGTACTTTATCTGCAGTTCGGTGAGACGGACGAGTGGGCACATCAGGGTAACTACAAGCTCTACCTGCGGGCCGCCCAACTCGAGGACCGAATGACTCGGATGCTGTGGGAGTGCGCCCAGTCGATCGCTCCGGGGAGGGTTTCCCTCGTGTTGACGACCGACCATGGGCGCGGCACCGGGGAGAAGTGGATAAACCACGGGGATGTGGAGGGGGCGGAGAACATCTGGATCGCCGTTGCCGGGCCGGACGTTGCCCCCCTGGGTGAACGCAGGGCGACCTCGCCCGTGACCCAGGGACAGGTCGCCGCGACTGTTGCCCGTCTTGCCGGAGAAGATTATACGGCGTCCGTCCCGCAGGCAGCCGCGCCATTGCCTCTGGACCGCGAGTAGAACTCGAACATTCCAGGAGATCGATATGGGTAACGACCGAGTGGCAGTTGTCACGGGTGCCGCGCGTGGCATCGGCAGGGCCATAGCCTCACGCCTGATTGAGGACGGGCTCTCGGTTTGGGTGGCTGATGTGGACGAAGAGGGAGCGATCGACGCCGCGCGGGCGCTCGCGGGGGTCGACGGCGCGCATTCGTTTGCCGTTCGGGTCGACGTTTCCGACGCGGAAAGCACGCGGGAGATGTCCCGCAAGGTGATGGAGCGTTCGGGCAGGATCGATGTTCTCGTGAACAATGCCGGTATCGCAGGAATGGCGGCTCCTTTGAGCGAATATCCCGAGTCGGAATGGTCAAGGGTGCTCGCCACCAATCTGACCGGGGTGTTCAATTGCTGCAGAGCGGTGCTTCCGGTCATGACCGGGCAGGGTTCGGGAAGGATCGTCAACGTGGCTTCAATCGCCGGCAAGGAGGGTAACCCGAACATGTGTGCCTATTCTGCTTCGAAGGCCGGCGTGATCGGGCTGACGAAGTCCCTTGCCAAGGAAGTTGCTACCCGGGGAATTCTGGTCAATTGCGTTACGCCGGCCGTGATCGAAACCGAGATCCTGTCACAGCTCACCGAGGAAGCCGTCAGGTACATGGTCTCAAAAATTCCGATGTCCCGCGTGGGCCAGCCGGCAGAAGTGGCCGAGTTGGTAGCATGGCTTGCATCCGATCACTGCACCTTCTCCACAGGAGCAGTGTTCGACATCAGCGGCGGTCGCGCGACCTATTAGCTATAGCTAAGTACTCATGTTCATAAATACGCCAACGTTTCCAGGACGCGGTTGACCGCGTAAGGTAAAGGTATTCAGCCGAGCCGCGAGTTCGACCTAGGTGACCAGTTGGAGTCGGCACATGGCTGCTATCCCGGCCGACAACAACCGCGGGGAAAGCAGGGAGCGCCCCTCAGCAGGGCATGATGTCCCCTGCTTCGCTCGGTAGTGAAAGCGGGGGCCGTCACCTGGACACACCTCATGCTGCAGCGCGGCGCGCGAGATAGTATGGCCGCTTGCCGGTACTAGTAACGCAGTATGCCGCCCAGTCGCTCCCGGCACGCTACGTCACCGGCTGTGCGGCCCATTTCTTCTCCCGGCTCAATCAATCGGTTACCAAGCCCTTGGTAGTTTCGCTCGGCGTGAAAATGGATTCACGAACTCGGTTACGGCGACCTGCAGCGATCTCATCCTCGTCGAGGAGCGCTGCGACTTCACCAAGTCCGAGGGTACAGAGGAAGCAGGCGTCTGGGATGGAAGGTGGGTGCACAATGTCGCTCAGGCACGCTTTTACTATGCCGCGGGCGAGGGTTGGAAGCCTTACGAGAGCAAGTACGAAGGAGCCGATCCGGGACGTCCGGATCCCGGCGCGCATGATGTCCGGGACGGCATGAAGCTCGGCTGGAAACGGCCCATCGCCGAAGCCGCGGCGTTCCAGTCCTTCTTTGCTATCGCCGAGGCGGGCAGAAAACTGCTGCAAGGCTGGATCCAGAAAGACAACGACCTCGCCATGACCGCCTGGGGGGATATTTGCCGGTACAACACGTTTCTTGCGGATAATGAGGACCTCTACACCGATGTGCGGACCCTGAGCAACATCGGGTTGGTGGCGCATGACCCCGGTTTCGTATCATATGGATCCATCCTGGCGTCCGTCTTAACTGCTTGAATTTACAGCCTTAAGAGGTATTGGCGACACACAGGCCTCTGGGGTCCCGCTCTTGCTGAAGGCGTACAGGAAAGTCCTTGAAAACGAGCTCGGCCGCAGCTATAAACGAGCGGAGGCGCACGCCGGTCGTGGGCCAAACGTACTCTGGGAGATCCCGCACCATGTCGGTCTACGCCCAAACCCGCGTTAGTCCGCGTCAGCTTCCCGACCACCTGATCCGCGTGCTGCGCCGCCACGCCGACGAACGCCCGCGGCAACCGGCCTGCATCCATCTGCTCAACGGTCAGGCCGATCAAGCCAGTCTGACTTACGCCCAGCTCGATCGGCGAGCCCGAGCCATCGCGGCTCGCTTGCAGGACATGGGCGTTGCCAGCCAGTGCGTGCTGCTGGTCTATCCGCCCGGCCTCGACTTCATTACGGCTTTCTTCGGCTGCCTGTACGCCGGTTGCGTAGCGGTGCCGACCTACCCGCCGCATCGCCACCGCATGCTCGATCGCTTCCAGGCCGTCGCCGCCGATGCCGGGGCCCGCATCGCCCTGAGCAATGCCTCGAGCGCGGTTCAGTTCCAGGCCATGATGGAAGCGGGGAAAAGCGGTCAAGCGGCCACTTCCTCCCAGCTCTCGTGGCTCGCCACCGACGAGATTCCCGACGCCTTGGCCGAGCGTTGGCAAGAACCGGCCATCGCCCGCGACACGCTGGCCATGCTCCAGTACACTTCCGGCTCGACCAGCCGGCCCAAGGGCGTCATGCTCAGTCACGCGAACCTCATGGCCAACATCCGCGCCATCGATAAGGCTTTCGGCCTACAGTACGAGGACAGCAGCGTGTTCTGGCTGCCCATGTACCATGACATGGGGCTGGTGGGCGGCGTTCTGGTCCCGGTGTTCAGCGGGGTGACAAACGTCTCCATCTCGCCGTCCACGTTCCTCCAGAGCCCCATCACTTGGCTGGCCGCCATCAGCAAGTGCCGGGCCACCATCTCCGGCGGGCCCAACTTCGCCTACGATCTTTGTATTCGCAAGATCACCGACGAGCAGCGTGCCACCCTCGATCTTTCCTCCTGGGCCCTGGCCTTCGTCGGCGCCGAGCCCATTGAGCCCGGAACGCTCGAACGCTTTGCCGCCGCGTTCGCCCCCTGCGGCTTCAAACCCGGCGCCTTTTATCCCTGCTACGGTTTGGCGGAGGCGACGCTCATGGTCAGCGGCCCGAGGCGCGACAGCGGCGCGACCGTCGGGACCTTCCGCGACACGGCGCTGACCGAAAACCGCGTTGAGCCCGTGCCCAACGATGCGCCGCAGGCTCGTCGCCTGGTGGCCTGCGGATCGCCCGTCGGCGGTCTACGCGTGGTGATCGTCGACCCGCACAGCCGCGCGGAGGCCGCCCCTGGCCGCGTGGGCGAAATCTGGCTTGCCGGCGCGTCGGTCGGTCAGGGCTACTGGAACAAGCCCGGCCAGACCCGGCGTTCCTTCGACGCCCGCCTGAGCGACACGGGCGAAGGCCCGTTCCTGCGGACCGGCGACCTGGGCTTCATGCGCGAAGGCCAACTCTACGTCACCGGCCGGCTGGACGACCTGATCATCGTCCGCGGCCTGAACCGCTATCCGCAGGATATCGAAGCCACCGCCCGCGGTAGCCACCCACTGCTGGAAACCGGCTACGGAGCTGCTTTCGTTGCGGACGATCACGGCAGCCAGCGCCTCGTTCTGGTGCAGGAGGTCGCGCGCAAAGGGAAGGTTAATTTCGCGCCCGTGCTGGATGCGGTTCGAGGGGCGGTGCTCGATGAACATGGCTTGGCCCTGGACGCGGTCGTGCTGGTGCGCAACGGTACGATTCCCAGGACCTCGAGCGGCAAGATCCAGCGCCATGCTTGTCGTGCTGCCTTCCTGGCCGGGAAGCTCAAGGCCCTCGCCGAACACCGCGGCTTGCCGGTCGACAATGCCGGCCCGAGAGCCGACACCCGCCCTGGTACCGAAGACGCGGGGTCTTCCACTGCGCGTCCCACCCCGCACTCTTGGCAAGCCGCTCTGGCCGCCGTCCGCCAGCACGCCTGCGCCTTGGCCGGCGCAGCCTTGCCCGACCTGACACCGAACATGCCCCTTGCCGCCTTGGGCCTGGATTCGCTGCAGCGCCTGGACCTAGTGGCCAGGCTGGAGAAGACCTTCGCCGGCCGCCTGCCCGACACGGTGTTCAGCCAGGCCCGGACGCTGGAGGATCTGGTCGAAGCCGTGCAGAAGCACCTGATCGATGTCCCCAGGCCCGATGTTCCCGCCGGCCAGATCCCGCCCGAACACTATGATTTGGCCCGCTTCCCCGAGTACGGCGAGTCGAAGCGTCAGGAACGCCAGCTGCTGGCGGTCGGCGACAACCCGTATTTCCGCGTCGACCAGGGCGGAGCTGGAAGCGCACTCTGCATCGAGGGGCGCCGGCTCGTCGACTTCAGCATCTATGACTACGTCGGTCTGGCCCACGATCCGGAGGTCGCCGCCGCCGCCAAGGCCGCGATCGACCGCTATGGCACCAGCGCCGGCGCCAGTCGCCTGGTCTCCGGCGAGAAAGAGGTGCATCGTGATCTGGAGCAGGCACTGGCCGCCTTCCTGGCCACCCCGGCCGCGATCGCCTTCGTCTCCGGCCATGCCACCAACGTCACAACCATCGGCCACCTGCTCGGGCCGGACGATCTGATCCTCCACGACATTCTGGCCCACAACTCGATCGTCCAGGGCGCCATGCTTGCCGGCGCTACGCGCCGCGCCTTTGCCCATAACGATTGGCAGGCCCTCGACACCCTGTTGTCCGAGGTGCGCCACCGCTATCGCCGCGTGCTGATCGCCATCGAGGGCGTGTACAGCATGGATGGCGACTTCCCCGAACTGCCACGCTTCCTGGAACTCAGGAAGAAGCACAAGACGCTGCTGCTGGTCGATGAGGCGCACTCACTCGGCACCATGGGGGCGACCGGCCGGGGCCTCGGCGAGCACTGGGGCGTGGCCCGCTGTGACGTCGATCTGTGGATGGGCACGCTTTCCAAGTCGCTGGCCAGTTGCGGCGGGTTCATCGCCGGCTCGACCGAGCTCGTCGAGTACCTCAAGTACACCGCCCCCGGGTTTGTCTACAGCGTGGGAATCTCACCGCCCAACGCCGCCGCAGCGCTGGCCGCCCTGACGGTCCTTCAGCGCGAGCCGCAGCGCGTGGCCCGGCTGCGCGAGTTGGCGACATTGTTCCTGAAACTGACCAGGGAGCGCGGCCTGGACACTGGTTCGGCGGCCGGCACGCCCGTAGTTCCGGTCATCGTCGGAAGCTCGGTCAAGGCCTTGCGCTTGTCACGCGCCTTGTTCGACCGCGGCTTCAACGTCCAACCGATTCTGCCTCCGGCAGTGCCCGACCGCTCCGCCCGCCTCCGCTTCTTTATCACCACCAATCACAGCCAGGAACAGATCCGCGCCACGGTCCACGCCACGGCCGACGAACTGGTCAAACTGCAACGAAATGGATATGAGCCGCCGATCCATGACGAACCGCGCTGAACACGTAATCGAAGTCGAGAAACTGACGAAGCGGTACGGGGATTTGCTGGCGGTTAACGACATATCGTTTAGCGTCAGGAAAGGCGAAGTTTTCGCCTTGCTGGGCCCGAACGGCGCCGGCAAGACCACTACTGTCGAGATAATCGAAACTATCCGCACGCCCACATCGGGGAAAGTGAGCCTTCTGGGGATGGACGTCACGAAGAAGAAGCACGACATCGTCCCCCGCATCGGCGTCCTCCCGCAGGGTTTCAGCTCGTTCGACAGGATAACGGTCAGGGAGACCATTCAGTACTACTCGCGGCTTTTCTGCTGCAAAGGCACCGATGTTGACAGGCTGATAGAGCTCGTCAACCTCAAGGACAAGACCAAAGAGCAATACAAGAACCTCTCTGGGGGCTTGAAGCAGCGCCTCGGAATCGCGATTGCGCTCGTCAACGACCCCGAGGTCCTGTTCCTCGACGAGCCGTCGACAGGGCTCGACCCCCGCGCACGGCGCGAGGTGTGGGAAGTCCTGCTGGGCCTGAGACAGAAGGGGACGACGGTTTTTCTCACCACGCACTACATGGAAGAAGCGGAGCTTATTGCAGACACTGTCGCAATAATCTCGACGGGGAAGATCATTGCGATGGGCACTCCCGGGGAGCTCACCGTAAGCAACGCGAATTACCTGGTCCTCACGCTACAGTCCGTCGATGAAAAAGTCTTTGAAATCGTCAAGAAAATGGGCTTCGAGCCCGTCCATGACGACCACAAAGACATCAAGGTCAGGGTGGAGTACACGGACGACATCCAGAAGATACTGAACGCCATCAAGGACGCCGGGGCGTTGTTCCTCAGCTTGGACGTTCGCAAGCCCAACCTCGAAGAGGTCTTCCTCAAGCTTACTGGCGACGCGCTCTGCGAGGGTCCTGCCGGGGGAAGGGGGGCGGAATGAACATGCGCGTCGTCGGTGCAAATCTCGTCGTGAGCGTCAAGAGTTTCTACCGCGAGAAGACCGCAATGTTCTTCACGATTGCGTTCCCGATACTCCTGATACTCGTGTTCGGCACCATTTTCATGGACCAGGAGAACGTGAGCTTCGACCTTCACGTGCAGGACCTCGATCACACCGAATTCTCGGCGCGGCTCATCGAGACCTTAAAGCTCAACGGGAAGTTCAAGATAATCAGAGTCGAACCCGCCATCAACGCCACGCAGTACGCCAAGGACAACAAGCTGAACCTTGTCCTCATTATTCCCGAAGGCTATGAAAGGTCCTTTGATCAGCGTATCGAAACCGACGACCCCAACACAACCGTTACCATAACGTACATATACGACCCCAGCTCTAGTTCGGTGCCCGCAAAGATGCAAATCCTGAACTCGGTCTTCGCCCGGTTAGACCAGCAGGTGTTCGGGAAGCCTCCGTTCATCAGGACGGTCGAGATATCGATACTCAACAAGAAGTACCGGTTCATCGAGTTCTTCATCCCCGGCGTCATCGCGATGGCGGTGATGACAGCGAGCCTGTTCGGTACGGTGAACTTGAACACGGAGCTGCGGCAGAAGGGCATCATCAGGAAGCTATCCACCACGCCCATCACCCGCACCGAGTGGATACTGTCGAACATCCTGTACCAGTTCATACTCGCGGTCGTATCCACGATTGCGATGCTGCTGGCGGGCTATGCGGTGTTTAACGTTAGCTTACAAATTAACGCCTGGCTCCCTTTATTCATTGTGCTTGATGTCATCGCGTTCGTCGGAATCGGGATGATACTCACCCGCTTCGTGAAGGAGGCACAGAGCGCTGCCGCCGCGGCAAACGCCATCATGTTCCCGATGATGTTCCTCTCGGGGAGCTTCTTTCCCATCGAGATGATGCCGGGCTTCCTGCAGACGCTTGCCAGGATACTGCCTCTGTACTACGTGAACGAGGGGCTCCGGGCATCCATGGTATTTGTCGACAACATGACCGCGCTGCGATACTCCGCGATAATAGGGATTTTTGCGGCCGTGGTCTTCATCCTGGGCATAATGGCCACCAAATGGGAAGAGGGCAAGTGATAGCAAAATGAGGAGATTCATGACCCCGAACCGGAGCACTCAAGAAGCGCCCTGGCTTGGCCAGCTTGGCCCAAGGTTGAAGGCCCGTGCTCCGCGAAAACTCGATTGACGCATGGCAAGCACCCGGCCTCTGCGCCCCACCCGGTAAGTGATTCCCCGCCACTGGATCTCGCGGCGAAGACCGGCCGCCCCAAGAGCTACACTGAAAACCAGCAAAAACACAGCCCCGGCGGCCAGCCACCGGACCGGCGGGCACGGCAACGGGTGCAAGAGCCGGATCTGTAGGAAGACCACCATCAGCACCGCAAGATAGAGAGCCGACACGATTGCGGACAGTGCTGACGTCAGGCTCATCATAATTGCCACTACCAGCAATGCCGCGGAACAAAGAGCGAGGATCTGCAGGAGAAGACTCCACACGCCTAGCACAGCCCACATCCCCGGAAAAATAAAACGGACATATTGAAGCTGACGCACCAGCCACTCATACAAGTCGCGCAGATCCAATCCTGTCACCAAAGTCTCGCGGCACACCTGGGGCACCGTGCGCACCCTCACGCCATGCGCCCTGAGGACTCTCGCCAGCGATAAGTCGTCCACCACTGAGGTGCGCCACGTGTCTGCTACCTTCAGTCGCTCAAATGCCTCTCGCGAGATCGCCATGGCCCCCCCCCACGGCAGGCCGAGACCCGGCACGTTCTGGAAGACATACATAATTTCTACGCAGACAGCGTAGATCCAGCTCACGAATCCGCCATTTGCAGGCCTGGCAGCATGATAGCCGCTCGTCACCTCCGCTTCGCCGCGGGCAATCGGTGCAACCAAGCGCTCCAACCATCCGGCAGGAAATCCGTGGCCCGCGTCGGCAAAAACGAGTACAGCGTCACGACCTGAAACTGCAGCGATCCCGGCCAGCAGATTGTGGTTTTTCTGCCCGCACGCAGTCGCTGGACCTGCACAGACACACCTCGCCGATACTTTCCCCTGGATTGCCGCCTGGACCGTCTCGCTCGCCGGATCTTCGAGGTCCCGCAGCACAAAGACTGCCTCGAAGGAAGGATAGGTCTGGTTCAGTAGCGAGTGGATCGAGGCTTCAATCGGTCTGTTCACACCGGCGACCGGCATGATCACCGCCACGCGGCAGCTGGGAGCATCCGTGGACGGCACCGGAATGCCCGTGATGGCGTGTCTGGACATCCATATCAGGCCTGCCATTGATACGGCCCACGCCAGCATCAATCCGCACATGATCCACTCGATCATCCCAGCCCCCGGCTCAATATCCCATCAGCCCACAACAGCGGGAACAGACCGGCATCAGTCCTTCCGTCGCGAGACTGCGTCGGAAGGCAACGCAGCGTTCGGAGTTCCACAGTTCCGACAGCGTGGCGGTCTTGACGTTGCCAACAACATAGTCGTGGTAGTCGCGGCAGGGTGATACATCGCCGTTGCTGTTGATCTCGACAACCTGGAAAATGGAAACACACTGGTCATATCCGAACCGCTCCCGATGGTTGGTGTAGTACGCCGTCAGTGCCCGCTCCCCGCGCAGGAACGGGATGAAGGTGACCGGAACAGCGCCCGGCTGGCGCGATCTCGCCAGCAAGGCCTCGATCTGGCTGGCGAGGGCGGCATGATTGTCGGCTTTCCACTGCCCAATCCAGCCGCGGTGGAGTGAGGGCGTGAACCCAAACCGCCGTGAGAAATCCTGATCATGGGCTGCCGCATCCGCCTCGTCGATCCACCAGGAAAGGTAGAAGACGAAAATATCCACGCGATCCCGAAATCCGTCGTAGATGTCGACGAGATGGGCGCAGTTCTCACGCGAGATCGTCGTCAGCGAAGCAATCAGCGGCAGGCCGGTTCGGCGCGCCCTCACCCTGTGCACTGCTGCCAGACCTGATTCGATCGCCCGGAAGTTGTCTCCCCGACCGGCGGAAGGACGAAGGCGGTTGTGCAGATCGCCGGTGTGCCCATCAATGGAGATTTGCAGAAGGAACAGCGGGGCACGGACCAACAGTTCCGCAGCCGCCTCGATGCCTGTGCCGTTGGTGGCGATGGCCACCGGGAGATGCAGGCGCGACCCAGCTTCCACGAGGTCCAGGATCCCGCGGTAGAGCATCGGCTCGCCGCCCCAAAAGTACAGAATCGGCCGATGCCCGTGCTCTACCAGATTCTCAAATAGCTGTTGGTACCGCTCAGGAGACACCTCATCCTGTTTCAAAGCCTTGGGATCGCACTGGTGAAGGAACCCGCGCTCGCCCCACTGACCGCAGGTGCGGCACCGCAGGTTGCAGAGATCGGTAATGCGGATGCCCACCTGCCGGATGCGCCTGGCATGGCCCCTTGCGGAGCAGGGATACAGGGTGTCGAAAAACCACTTCTCTCCCTGCAAGACCGACATCTTGGCTAAAATCCGCGGATGTGCGGCCACTCGCAGGAGGTTGGCCGTCAATACTCGTGAGCTAATCGCACTGCGCTGCACCAACCCACCTCCGCAGGAATCTGTTCCGTGGCCTACGCTATCCGACCGAATCAGCCCGATTTTGTGTCCCCCCTCCCCATCTATGCTGCAAAAACCAGCCTATTCCGTACAAGCGACTTCATAACCGATTGCGACTGCGATGCCGATTCCGACTACGGCTTCCCCGAAGTCGCAGGCGGATGCTCTTCGGGTTTTGAGGCGTTTGCATCTCCGTTTTTAGGAACGGCCCGCACCCAATCGCCGAAGTTTATCAGCTCTTCCATCCGGCATGACCAGACGAGTCTGTCCTCCCACACGGTGATGTCCGGGCACCCGTCACACATGCTGAGAGCGCCGCTCTCGGTGAAGTCCGCCGGTTGGATGATCATGATCGATTGCATGTGGAGTTTCCTGAACAGCAATGCCGGTGAACGGGCGGCATCGTGCAGATAGGCAAGAGCGGTGCGGCTCAAGCCTTTGTCGAACGGGGCAAGCAACAGCATCGCCTTGCCCCTGCCGTGCACCTTCGGCTTCGTGTAGGCCAGATATGACCCGTTCAGCAGGTGATGAAGCGTTTGGGAAAGCTCCATGAATTTCGGGCCCGTGTAGCCGAAGATCTTGTCCTTCGTCCCGATGCGCATGGTCAGCAGCCACTTGAAATGGTCCGGACGCTCCGTGCCGTTGAGATACGCCGAAGGCTGGAAGTCCGGATAGCGCGAACGTATGGCCTCGACGACGTCCGTCGACATGGCGTAGATCTGCCGCTCTTCGTCGACGACGTAGGCGATTGGCGCCATGTCGATTGTTTTGCTTCCGACAAGGTAATCATAGCCTTTGCGCATGGAACCCGAGCGGTAAGCAATAAACACGAGGACTTGGACGATATCGATGTGGTTCTGCCCCCAGGCCACGATCTCAGGGACATCCTTGAGTGTGTCCTCGTAGACGGTGGCATTGAAAGCACAGGATATGTCGCCAACCTCGGCCAGCATGAGAGCATATTGCAGCCGCAGTTCATTTAACTCGATTTCGGTCTTCCCCTTCATGTGGGGGCGCTGCTGTTTGCTGTCGATGTGGAATGTAAATCCTGCAACGCCAGCCTTCTTAAGAGCGACGAGTTTCTCTTTTGACAGCCAAAGGCCGTTGGTGTTGATGATCGGTTTTTGGCCGTCGGCGGCGATCATCTCCACGATCTTCTCGATCTGAGGGTGCATCAGCGGGTCTCCCCCGGCAATAGAGACGCTATCCGCGTTGCGCAGGCGATTGAATATGTCGAGTTCTTTCCGAACCTGTTCGAGCGACTTGTGCGCGTCCGGGTTGTTCTTGCGATAGCACCCCTGGCAGTAAAGGTTGCAGGCACTGGTCGGCTCTAACCAGCTGATGGCATTGTCAGGGAGGTTCCAGGGTAGGCGGTAGAGCCTGCGATGGTTCAATGGCGCTGGCATGAGATCATCCTTTCCGATCGTACGAGCCCCAAAACCGGAAAACTTGCCGACGATAATACAACATCACGGACGGACTTCTTGAGTGCTATTGGCTCTTTCACAGAATGGCCGAGTGAAGTCGTTTTTGCGCTCAGGCCTGCTTCCTCGCAGGACGAGACGCCGCACATAACAGCTACTGCGATTGTGCGACTGGATCTTTGCGCAGGCGGCGGCGTAACAAGGCTGCAACCTGGGCTGGCGTTGACGCCGGAAAATCGGCCCGTCGGGCTCAACCGGGTTCTTCTCATTTCGCAGCAAGTGCGGGGGCGTGGGTCCGGATATCCGGGAGCGGCAGGCGGCGGGGGACGGGGTTATCCGGCAGGAAGGAGGGACAAGCATTCACGGCCCGGTTGAATCCGCCATTCCGGCGAAGCCGATCAACAACCGCCAGGCCCGAGGGGGGGGCAGGGGACTTCCGGGTTTAAGGGCACCCTGCGCCATCGCATTGTCGCAAAGCCCGATCAGCCGGCACACCAGGTGCTGTCCGATAAAGCCGATGGCCTGGATGACCAGCACGGATTCTGCATCTCTGGTTTTCATCGCTTAGATTGGGATTGCAGTCTCACGCGAACAAGCGATAATCAAGGATAGTTCCTCCGCCATCATCGTGAGATGAAAGCCGTGGCGCGAGCGAGAGACTCGCTTTGCCTGCTCAGAACAGAGCGACTGCCCGTGCGACCGGTCGGACGATGGCGAACGCGGGCCTTCGTCTTTGGGCCCAGGACGCGAGATGCTTTTATGCCCGGACTAAGGGCTCGCGCAAGAATAGTTTGGCATTTTGCTCCGGCTCCCATGCCCGAATGTAGCACTATCAGAAAACTGCAATTGTCCGCTGGGCCTGGGAGCCATCGCCCTGCGGGGCGCGGCGGCGGGCGGGCATCTGCGGCCTTGCCGCTCCTCGACGATGTCCCCACACCGCCTGCGTCGCGGCGCCTTGCACCTGCCCGCCCGGCGCTCGCGCCAAAATGCCAACCTATTCCTGCGCGAACCCTAAGGGTTTCCGCCGGGCCGGAGCCCGGGACAAGGGGCATGCCGCAACCGATCGCAGGGCGTTACCGGGCCGTGTTCATTTCCCCGCATCTCGACGATGCGATCTTCTCCTGCGGCGGAACCATCGCGCGGCTGATCAAGGACGGGCCGGTGCTGGTCGTGAATGTCTTCTCTCGATGTACGGAAGACGCCAGAAGGTACGCATTGGTTCTTGGCGAGGAGCGGCGCCGCGAGGAGAAGGCTGCGGCAAGCTTCCTGGGCTACGACGCAATCTGCCTGGAGGAAACCGACGCCTTCCTGCGCCAGGGCTCGAATCGCTCGATCGGTAGACTGTTCAGCTCCCCGACTGCGGCAGACCTCGCGGACCTGCCCCGGATCACCGGGAGGTTGGCGGAGTGCTTGGCGGCCGTTGACAGCGACAACCTGTATATCCCCCTTGGCGTGGGTTGGCACGTGGATCACGTCCTCTGCCACCAGGCGGCGCTGAACCTGGCATCCGGGTTCAGCGGCCGGGTCTTCTACTACGAAGATTCGCCGTATTGCTTCATTCCCAACGCGGTGCGTTGTCGGCTCGACGAGATCGGCCATTGGGCGGAGGCGCCCCTCAGGGGGTCGCTAACCCGCGAGTGGTGGAAGTCCTGCAGCCACTACCTCCGGAGCGCAGTCATGCGCCACGTCCAGCCTCGGCCTGTTCGCTGGGCGGCCAGCGTGGTCGTAGCCGCCTATCTGCTGGGCCTAATGCGGCGGCATCGTGCGGCTGGAGATGCCCGGAGCCCGGCAAGGTGTCCGCGTCTTAGCCCGCAATTGGAGGACATCTCCGCGCAGGAAGAGCTTAAGCTCGACGCCATGATGTGTTATGAGTCGCAGTTCCGAGCCCTGTTTCATGGGCGGCCCGATTGCGAGGAACTCCACAGGAACTATTCGCGAACGATGAACGATCGCGACGCCGTCTTCGAGAGATTCTGGACCTTGAGCTGGGAGCCGGCATCGCCGTGCAGGCAGCGCGGTCCGAGCAGGCATCAAGGGGTGGAGGCCGTGGTATGAGTGGTAATCCGGAGTTGCCGGGCCGCGGCAACGGGACGGCCACGAGGATAGCGGAACTGGCCCCTCTGCCCGTTCGCAATGGGAGCTTGTCGGAAGACCGCAATCGGGAAACTCCGCAGCGCTGCCTGAACATCTGCATGGTATCGGACGATTTCCTGCCGGCCGCGACGGGCTGTGGCGTGGTGGTCCAGTGGGCAGCCAGGGAACTGGTCAAGAGGGGCCACAGCGTCAGCGTGGTCACCAGCCGCCGAAGGGGCCAACCCGGTCTGGAAACGTGGCACGGGATCCGCGTCCACCGGACCTTCTCGATCAGGTTGTACGGCTACTACCAGGCCCTGCCCAGCCAGTCCGCCCTCCGGCGGATCCTGAACGAGAACGACTTTGACATCATCCATTACCACTATCTCTTCGTCCTGCTGATGCGCATGCGCGCCGCCGCCGCCTCGATGCGGGCCAGGCATGTCTACACCTACCACATGACCGTAGATCTGTTGACGCAGCCGTGGCTGATGAAGCCCTTCCGTCGGGTCATCTTCAGGCGGCACGTGGAATACTGCAACCGGTTCGATTTGATCCTGGCGCCGTCTGCACACCTGGTGGAACAGATACGGGAGTACGGGATCACGGCCCGGACCGAGTACCTCAGCAATCCCATCGTGTTCGACAGCCGGGCGGAACAGCAGCGGTCGCCCGAGGATGGTCCCTTCGTGGTGCTCTTCGTCGGACGTCTTTCGCCGGAGAAGAACCTGCCTTATCTCATCAGGGCTTTCGCGGGGTTGGTGCGGCAACAGCCTTGCTCGGAGCTGAGGATCGTCGGCGAGGGTAGAGAGAAGCCCAGGCTTATGAGGTTGGCCTCCAAGCTTGGCCTGGAGAGGCAGGTGAAGTTCCTGGGTTTTGTCGAGAACTCCTTGCTGGTGCCGCACTACGCTGCCGCAGACGCTTTTGTCCTGCCATCGCTTTCGGAGACGCAGGGTCTGGTTGCGCTGGAAGCCATGTGGTTCGCGAAGCCGGTGATCGTCACCAATCGCATCGTGGCTGCCCGCGAGCTGGTGGAGGATGGGCGGAACGGGTTCATAGTTGACTCGGACTCCGTGGAGGACCTCACCGGGAAGCTGGCCCTGCTCAGCCGCAATCCCGGACTCGCCCGAGAGCTGGGTCAGGGGGGCCAGAGGCTTGCGGGGCGCTATTCACCGGAACAGATAATCAGCCGGCTGGAGCGGCACTACCTGGATCTGATGTGAGATGGGAGTCTACGCGAAAAACTCCATATCCTTTTAGATCCAGGGAATTAGCAAGGTTGTGAAGCTGGCCCTCTGCCTGTTATCTTTGAGCATGAAAACGATCCGGATTCTCAGCCTACAACTCCTCGAGTTTCTCCAATTCAGACGCTAGAGGTCATTCATTTACTCTGATCTTGCTCTCGGCGTTCTTCCGCAACCGCAGAACATTCTGCAGCTCATTCGGACTATCCGCCGAGTTTCACGTTATTTCGCTGCTCCGGCGCGTTTCCGGTATTCGTCCCGATACTTCAGTGCCTCGTCGAAAGCCCCGGCCGGCACGATCCGGCCGCGTATCCTCGGATATGCGCTCTCTGCGAGCTTGACCCAGGCGTCACGGGCTCTGGCATCAACCGGCACGACGTTCAAGCCCCGGTCTTTCATCACCTTCACAGCGGTCTCGCCTTCCTTGCGGATCTCGTCCTGCAGCTTCTTGCCCGCCTCCTGCATGACCTGCATCAACGGGGCGTGCAGGTCGGTCGGAATCCTGTCCCAGACCCGCTTGTCAATGACGGCGGCTCCCAGCAGGAGCTCCCAGTTCAGATCGGTCATATATTTTGCGTAGTGGAAGTACTGGGTAATGATCGCCAGTGGGGGAGAGATCGTCACCGCATTGATGAGTCCCGTCTGCAACGCGGTGACGATCTCCGTCGCCGGCTGCGGCACCAGGTTGAAGCCCAGGGACTTCATGATATCGATCATATCGGTGTCATTGTCCCATGCGCAGAGCTTGAGCTTTTTGAGGTCGTCGGGTGTGGCGACCGGCCTCTGGCTGAAGAAGTGAACCCAGCCCCCATCGGCCCAATTCAGCACCACGAAGCCCTGCTTCGCGATGTTGGCCTCCAGCGTAGGGCGCATCTTCTCAAAGACGGCGTACACCTCTTCATAGGAGCCGTACATCATCGGGACGCCCAGGGCGTAGACCGACTTGTCGATCTCGGCCACGCCTGCGACGGTGAGCACGCCGGCGTGCAGCGTGCCGAGCCTCATCTTGCGGACAATATCCGGATCGTCACCAACGACTCCGCCTGGGTAAATACTGAGGATCACTTTGCCATTGGAAACTTTCTTCCACTTGTCAGCCGCCTCTTTGAAGATCTTGTACCACGAGGATCCTCGAGGGACAAGCGTGGCCATCCTGACCTTGATTTGGGCATGCGCCTGCGCGGCAAAAAGCATAGTCGCCGCCAGTACAATGGCCGCAGTGACAGCAGTCGCCCCCAGTTTTTCAAGCAGGCCCGAGATAAGCGTATCGTTCGATTTCATGATGTCCGCCCCCCTTTAATCTTGTGGCGCTCATGTTGCACAAACAGTTCAGCGATACAGCCGAGCAGCCATCGGGCCCGCCGTTGCGCGACGAGATTCTCCACACGCGTTTCCCGCGCCCTGTTTGCAGCTGCCGGTGCCGTGCTGTGCGCGGCCTGGAAGCGCCGGGCTTTTTCCGCGAGTCTTCCCCTCAGGGGAAGACTCCAATCCTGACCGACACGGGCGACCGGGCCGTCGGCCAGGCGCAGGATCCAAATGCTGTGCAGGCTCAGAGCCATCCGGCCTGGCGATACCATTGGGCCGTTTCGCGCAGGCGTTCGGCCAACGTGGCCGCGGGGGACCAACCCAACTGCGTGCGGGCCTTGGCGGATGAGCACGTCCACGACCCGGCCAGGGCTTCGGCCATCTTGTCGCTGTTCACCCAACCGGGACGTTGCCGCATGCGCGCCCAGCGAGTCGCCGCAAAGCCCGACCAGTCGCATGAGCGGTCCCGGGCATGTGCACCACCGTGGCCCGCTTCTTTCCCAATGCCTGTGGCCATGGCCTGTCCCAGTTCGGCATACGTCGGATCGTGCCCCGGCCGCCATGAAGTAGACACCTTGGCCCGGCGCTCCGTCGGGGTGCAGACGCTCGCCTTTCTCGGCGGCCAGGAGCAGGAGTGCGACCAGGTCGGCCACGTGGATCAGCGAGAACGCGTCGTTCCTCCCGGCCGGGCACGACATGGAGCCCCGAGCGGGCGATCGGCCGGAACATTTCAAGCACGCCCCGGTCGCCGGGGCCGAAGACGATCGGCGGACGCACGATGGTGATCTCCATTTCTCCGGCATGCCTGGCCGCGGCCAGTTCGCCCGCCAGCTTGCTGCGACCGTAGGCGGAAACAGGTGCGGGCGAATCGCCTTCCACGCGAGGTTGGTCGCCGGCGCAAGGCCCCGCCGCGGCCAGCGAGGAAACCACGATCAACACCGGCCGCTCGGCGCGGTCCGCACAGGCAGCCGCGACGGATTCGACGCCGCCCGCGTTCACGCGTGCGAAATCGGCCGTCCGCACCGCCTTCACCAGGCCCGCCAGGTGGAACACCACGCCGGCCTGCGACTCCGCCAGCGCCCGTTCAATGCCGGCGCGATCGGTCGCATCGCCCACGATGAGTTGGGCGCCTGATGATCGTAGTTCGTCGATGCGCGACGTGGCCCGCACCAGGCACGACACCCGGTCGCCACGCTCGATCAGCCGGCGCACCAGGTGCTGTCCGATAAAGCCGCTGGCCCCAGTGACCAGCACGGATTCTGCTTCCCTGGTTTTCATCGTCGTACCCTCCGCCGGGCGGCAACGATCACCAACCATAATTCTTGTCGGGATTATACGCGGTTCTCCAGTAAGAACCAACCCTCGCGGCCGGGCGGCGCCGGCCCAACGATTGAAAAGGCTTCTGCAAAATGGGTCAGGACTGGCGGTTTTCATCACTCAAATTGGGCTTGCAGTACTACGCGGACGAGAGATAATCAAGGAGAGATGCTCCACGATGATCGTGAGGTGACAGTCCTATGGAAAATCCCGTCTCAAACGGAACGCTCATGGCCGGCATCGAGATCGTTGTTGTGGAAGGAGGTTCGGAACTAAAGGACTTCATCGACCTCCCCTGGAATCTCTATGCCGAGTACCCCAGATGGGTTCCTCCCCTCAAGAAGGAGGTTCGCCGGCTGCTGGATCCCCGCCGGCACCCTTTCTGGTCGTCTGCCGAGCGCCGGCTCTTTCTGGCCCGGCGCGGTTCGCAGGCGGTGGGCAGGATCGCGGGCATCATCGATCGTCGCTATAATGAGTTCCACGACGAACAGATGGGCATTTGGGGATTCTTCGAATGCGCTGACGATCCGGCGGCGGCAGCGGCCCTCTTTTCCGCCGTGGAGACGTGGGCTCGCCGGAAGGGCATGGCCTTCGTCAGGGGGCCGCTCAACCCGTCCACCAATTACGAGGTCGGGCTGCTCGTCGAGGGCTTCGATTATCCGCCGGCGTTGATGATGGCTTACAACCCGCCGTACTACTCCAGATTGGTCGAATCGTGCGGTTTCGCCAAAGAGAAGGACTTGGTCGCCTTCCTGATCGATGGCGATTACCGGCTTCCCGAGTGGATGGACAGTCTGGCTGGACGGATAGCCCGAAAAAAAGGCATCCACATCCGGCCCTTTCGTCCCAAGGATGAGGACGCCGAGTTTGCCCGGATCAAGGAGATCTACAATGACTCCTGGTCCGCTAACTGGGGTTTCGTCCCCCTGAGCGATGAGGAGATGCGGGACATTCAGAAGAGCGTGATGACCTTCGCGGATCCCGACCTGGCTTTCTTCATCTATTACGAGGACGAACCGGCGGCGGTCTGCGTAATCTTCCCCGACATCAACCCATTGCTCAAGCGTCTCAACGGGCGGATCGGCCTGCTGGGTTTGCTGAAGGCGCTCCTCTATCGCCGGGAGATCACCGGATTGCGATGTTTGATGTTCGGGATCAAGGACAAGTACCGGCAATTGGGAATCCCCATGTTGGCCTTCCACCACATCTTTGAGGTTGTGCAGGCAAAAGGACAAATACCGTTCTCTGGAGTTGGGCTGGACCCTGGAGGACAATGAGGCCGTCAACACCTTGGCCGTGGAAGCGGGCGCAAGACCATACAAGAGATATCGCATATTCAGAAAATCTTTGTCATTCCGCGTCGCGTAAACGGCTGGCATTTCAGTGGAGGTCTGGGCATGTTGGCTGAGGAGCAGGTTCCCATCATTGCTTTTGTCTGGAGACCTGGCGAGATAAGCCCGCCTGTGTCCGAAATGGCACAACGCACGGGCAGCCGGGCCATCTTCGATTTTTCCACGATGGGGGCGGAAGCACTGCATTCGTTCTTACAAACGGCTGACCCTGCTGGCCATGTCAGCGATATCAAGATTTCCGCCTCCGCCCTGATGAATCCATCCATCGGCCGGATCCTGAAGGAAACAGGTGCCCGGAATCTCTGGGTGGAATGCCAGTCCCAGTTCTTCCCGGGGGATCCTTCGGCCTTTCTACAGCGACTGCGGACCTTGTCGGAAGACTACCGCTGCTTTCCCATTGTCGGGGACGTGCCTCTCCTGGCCGCCATGGTCAAGGATGGTTCGGGCATCGGGCGCATCGTCCTCAAGGGCTGCGAGGCCGCTGGATTCGTGAGCGGCGAGACGACCTTGGTCCTCTATGCGGCGGCCAAGGAAATGTTGCGCGCCTCTGCGAAGTCTCTGGACGTCCTCATCTGGGGCGGCGTCTCCACCCCCGAGGCGGCCGCGGCCTTCCTGTCCACCGGAGCCGCCGGTATCGTCTTCGAGAGCGTCCACTGGCTGACTGATCTGGTGGTCATGGACGATCGCCAACGCCAGCAACTCGCCAGACTCCGCATGGATTCCACTGCTCTGGTGGGCTTGGACCTGCAGGTTCCGTGTCGCCTTTTCAACAAAGGGAACTCGCTGGCCTTCAAGAAGATCCAGGCGTTCGAGGACTCGCTGTGCGCCGCCGAGATCACGGACGAAAGCCGTCGTGCCTTCGTCGGCCAGGTGCAGGCCAGCGCCCTCCACCCCCTGGACAGCCATTTCACCCAGAGCGAGGTCATCCCTCTGGGCGTGGAGGCGGCCTTTGCCGCGTCGTTTGCCGAGCGTTTTGGCACCGGAACCGAGAAGGCCGTGAAAGCCTTCATGGCGGAGATGCGGAACTTGTGCGGCGCAGCCGAGGCGAAGAAGGATTGCTTCCTGGACAGCCCCGTAGCCCGGGAGATGGGCATCAAATACCCCTTTATCCAGGGTGCCATGTCCTCGATCACCGATATCCCGGAGTTTGCCTCCGAGATTGCTGATGCCGGCGGACTGCCCACCATCGCCCTCGGCCTGATGGATGCCCAGGCCCGTGACCGCAGGCTGGGACGCTTGCCGGAGATCATGGGCGGACGCCCGTATGCGGTGAATGTCGTCTCTCTGGCCGAGAACCCGTTCCGGGAAACGCATCTGGCCTGGATAAAACAACACCGACCCCGTTTTGTCTGGATCGCCGGAGGAGATCTCTCCCCCATAAGAGAATTGCTGCAATGCGGCATTGGCGTCGTGTATATCGCCCCTGATGAGGCCCTGTTGAAGCTCGCCCTGGAAGCGGGCGTCCGCTACGTGGTCTGCGAGGGCTACGAGGCCGGCGGCCACGTGGGGCAACATAGCACGCTCACCCTGGCGCAAATGGTGCTGGACCTCAAACGTCGCCAGCCATCCCTGTTCCGGGACTGTCGGGTGATCCTGGCCGGGGGCATCTTCAATCGGGAAACCGCCTTCATGGCCGGCCTGCTCGGCGCCGACGCCATCCAGATGGGCACGGCCTATCTGGCCACCCGGGAGATCGTTGAAACGGGCGCCCTGGCGGCCCTCTATCAGCGGATGATCGTGGAATCGCCGCCGGGGGGAACGGTCGTTTCGGGCCAAAGCACCGGACTTCGCGTGCGCTCCTTGAGGACCCCGAGAGTGGCCGCCGTCTTAGCTCTGGAACGGGAGTTTGCCGCGGGCCACCAGGACGAGCAGTCTTTCCGCAAGAAAATGGAGGAGATGACCGCCGGCAGCCTCTTCGTCGCGGCCCGAGGCGTGGACCGCCAAAGCGGGCGGCCGCTGGATGAGCAGGCGTGTCTGGAACGCGGGCAATTCATGAGCGGGTCCTGCGCCGGACTGATCGGTAAAGTCCAGAAGCTGGAGTCCTTTCACCGCGAGTTGGCCGAAGGCCCGCTCTTGCTCCATCAGCCCTTTGCGACGTCGACCGCAAAAACCTCGGCACCTTCACCCGACGCGCCGCTACCCGCGGAAATCCCCACTCCCGTGGTTGGCCGGGGACCGAAGGGCGTCGCCCGCCTGAGAGACGATCGCGACCGGGTGGCCATCAGCGGGATGAGCGTCCTCAATGCCCTCGGGAAGAGCCCGGAAGAGGTCTGGGCGGCAAGCCTGGCCATGAAGAGCGGCGTTACCTTGGTGCCGTCTTCCCGGTGGAATCACGACCGCTTTTATGATCCGCGGCCGCGCGTCACGGACAAGACCTACTGCCAGGTGGGCGCCTTTGTGGACTTTCATGTCTCACGCAATGAACTGGGGATTCCCCCACAGGATTTCCGGACCATGACCTCGGCCACCAGGATCACCATGTGGCTGGCGCAAAGGGCCATTCGGGCCTCCGGCATCCTGGAGTCAGGTATCCCGCGCGAGCGCATCGCGGTCCTCATCTCCCAGAACTCCGGAGAGGCGGCGGGCACCCTCACCGGTATGATCATCAGGGAGTACGTGCACGAAATCCTCTCCGCCATCAAGCGGGCCGTTCCCCTCACCCCGGATCAGGAGAGCGCCATCGAACGGGAGGTGAAGTCCGGACGCATGGCCCCGGACGACACCACGCTTCTGGGCCGACTCAACTGCACCGCCGCCGGCTTCATCTGCAACCGCTATGGCTTCATGGGGCCCAGCTATTCGGTCTCCGCCGCCTGCGCCACCTCCCTGGTCGCGCTCTACAGCGCCCTGCAGATGATCCGCAACGGCATCATCGACGCCGCCATCGTCGGCGGAGGCGAGGATGATCTCACGCATCTGCATTTCCTGGAATTCTCCGCCCTGGGCGCGCTTTACGGGTTGTCGGGACGGCCGCGGCCGCCTCACGAAACCTCTCGCCCCTTCGATGCTGAAAGAGACGGGATGGTCCTCGGCGAAGGCGGGGGCATGATCGTCATCGAGCGCGAGAGCCTGGCCCGCGACAGAGGGGCCCCGGTCCATGCGGTCATCACCGGCATGGGCGCAAGCAACAACCATCTGGGCATGGTCGAGTCCTCCAGCGTCACCCAGGAAATCGCCATCCGCGCTTCTTTCCGCGGAATGCCCTATGGGCCCGACGCCGTGGACCTGGTGGAATGCCATGCCACAAGTACTCGCCAAGGGGACGTGGAGGAGGTCCGTGCCCTGAAGACATTCTTCAATTCCTCCAAGCGCACAGTGCTCACGTCATTCAAATCCCAGATCGGACACACACTGGGCGCCTCTGGCATTAACAACCTCATTCGAGGAGTCATGGCCATGAAGGCGGGGGTTTTCCCCCCCACCCTCAACTACACGCACCCTGATCCGGAAATCGACTCGAACGGATCGGGTCTCCTCATCGCCCCAGAGCCGCTCGATTGGAAGTGCGAGACCGGCCGGCCAAGAAGGTTTCAGGTCAACGCCTTCGGGTTTGGAGGTTCCAACTACGTGGTTCAGGTGGAGCAGGCCCTGGATGGTGAGGATACGATTCTGGTCTCCACGGGCAGAGAGGCGCGTCTCGCCGCGGAGACGGCCGATGACCCTGCCGTGCTCCAGGGCGTCTCTTTCTTCCGGACCGAGATGGCCGGCCGCACCTGCCGGATGGCCGTTGTCGCACCATCTGCCGAAGAGGCCCTCACGGTCATCGAGCGCTCCGCCTCCCTGGCCGAAGCCGCGGTCGCCTCACCCAAGGCGGCGCGTTCCCTGGCGCAGCAGGGCCTCTTCATCAGCCCCGAGGATCCGCCCGTGCCGCCGCTCGCTCTGGTCTTTCCCGGACAGGGGGCCCACTATGCCGGCATGGGCCAGGCGCTCTACGAGTCCTTTCCCGTCATCAAGGAGTGGATGGATCGGGCGGCCGCCGCCGCCACGGACTTCGACCTTCTGCAATTGTTATTCCATGATCGAGAGGAGAACCTGCAGAAGACCCGCTGGCAGCAACCGGCCCTGTTCGCCCTGGAGCACGCCATGGCTCGATACCTCATCACTCTTGGTATCCACCCTGTGGCTATGGCCGGCCACAGTTTGGGCGAACTGACCGCCCTATGCCTGGCCGGTGTCTATTCCCTGGAGGACGGGTTTCGAATCGTGAACAAGAGGGCCCTCTGCATGGACAAGGCCGCTGCTATGCACGTGGACCCCGGCGTCATGGAGGCCACGGACGCCCCTCTGGATCTGCTGAAAGAGATGATCCGGGGACGGAAGGATGTCCACATTGGCAATATCAATTCACCGAACCAGGTCGTCCTGAGTGGCGACACCGAGGCGGTCAAAAATCTTGGTAACAGACTGAAGGAGAAGGGATACCGGTCCACCCTCCTGCGGGTCAGCATGGCCTTCCACTCTCCTATCATGAGGCTTATCCATGATGAGCTCGAGGCGTACGTTGCCTCCATCCCATTTCATTCCCCGCAGATCCCCGTCATCTCCAACACAACCATGGCACCGTACCCATCAGATCCCGGTGAGATCAGGCGCATCCTGATGGCCCACCTGGAATCTACCGTCCATTGGATGAATAATGTCCAGACTCTCTGGAATGACTACGGCATCCGGCTCTTCGTGGAGGTGGGTCCCGGCGACATATTGAGCAATCTCATCGCCGACACGCTCCCTGAACCGCTGTGCCTCCAGACCTGCCTGCCCACCGCGGAGAGCCACACGTACCGGACCGCCCTGGCGCAGCTCTTCGTTCACGGACATCTACAGGTTCGGGAAGAACCGCGGTTCGTCTCCCTCCCGGCATCCCGGAAGGCTCCCGCGTCTCACCGCCACGCCCCAGCCGGAGAACAGTCCTCCCCGCCCCCTTGATCGCCCCCCGACCACCCCGGACGGACAGGCCGCCCCGGCCCTTGCCGAAGCGCCTGAGCGTCAGGACCACCTGGAGGCGATTATTCGCATCATCATGGATGCCACCGGATTCGACCGGGACGAAATCCAACCCGATATGGATCTCAGAAGAAACCTCTCCATCCGCTCCAGCCGTCTGCCGATCATCATGGATGCCGCGGAACGCCAGTTCGGGATCACTATCGAATTGGAGGACTTTATCCATGTCCGCACCGTAAGAGACATCGCCCAGCGGATCTCCGCGATCGTCGCCCGGCAGGAAGGCGCCGGCGAGCGGCCCGCCGCCAAGGCGGCTGACCCCGGCGCGGCGCCGGCCGGAATCCCTGAGCCGTCAGCGGATGAGGCGCTTCTGAAGCGGCTCGTTTTCAACCTCGCCCCTGTGGAGCCGGCAGCTTCCATGCCCGTGGAATTGAGCCCCGGCGAGGCCGTCCTCCTCCTCTCGCCGGACCAGGATGACGCACTGGCCAAGAGTGCGGGAGACCTGCTCCGCCAGGATTACGGTGTTGACACTTTTCCCCTGCCATTCATGCCAGAGCACTTGGGGCCGGGCGAAGAGGGCCACGACATTCTGAATGCCGCGGGAGTCGCCAGGACCTCAGAGAAAATCTCGGGCCTCGCCTCCCTCGCGGGGCTGGTCATCACCTTGCCTCAAGACGGGTCGGAACGGTTGGCCGGCATGGCGGATGTTTCGCGGCTGCTCACCGGGCTCTTTCAACTCCTGAAGGCTTTTCTCCAATCACCATCCAGGAAATTCGTCGTCCTGATTCATGCCCGCGAGGATACCGACACTCTCGGTCGGCTGCTGACGGAGGGGCTGCTCGGACTGTTTCTGAGCGCCGCCCAGGAACACCCCGCGGTCCAGTTTCGCACGCTGGAAATCGACCGGGACACCGACCTGCCCCTGGCCCTGCGCGCCGCTCTGGACAAGGGCTGCGCCGCGGTGGAACTCATTCATCGCGAAGGCAAGGTCTTCACCTCGCAGGGACACCTGGCCCCCGCGGTCTTCGGCGATCCGCCAAGTCTGAAGTTGAACCCCGGAGACGTTGTAGTCATGTCTGGAGGCGCCACGGGGATCAGCGCCCACCTGGCCCGCAGTTTGGTGCCCTTCGCGCCTCGCCTGGTCTTTCTTGGCAGGACCCAGCTGGAACCGCACCCCGAGCCTTCGTCTTCTGCATCTGCCCCTGACAAATCCCGAGCCCGCGAGATCGCCCAGACCCTGGCGGATTTGCACGCCTCAGGAATCGAGGCCACGTACCTGACCTGCGATGTAACCGACCCCGAGGCGGTTCGTGTTGCCCTGGGCGAGGTGGCCGGCCGCTATGGCCGGATCGACGGCATCATTCACGGCGCCGGCGTCCTCCGGGACGGTTTCCTCGACCAAATGACCCCTGAGGATTTTTCCCTCGTCGCGGACGTCAAATTCCTGGGAGCCTGGAATCTATTCTCGGCGGCAGAGGGGGCGGGCTTGAGGTTCTTCGTGGGCCTTTCCTCGGTGGCGGCCATCCAGGGAAATCCCGGCCAGACCAACTACGCTGCCGCCAACCGCATGATGTCGGCGCTACTCCGATACCTCCGCCGCAGGAACGGCGCCATCCGCTTCAAGGCGTTGATGCTGCCCCCGGTCGAGGGGACGGGCATGGCCGAGAACCCGGAGGTCCGGGACTTGCTCAGACGCCGAGGCGTGGCCTACGTCCACGTCCATGAGCTTGCCGGCCTGTTCTGCCGGGAACTCTTCGTCGCCCCGGCCGACGACGATTGGGTCATGTTCATCAGGACCCTGCCCTCCGTGAAGACGGCACCGCTCGGTGATATCAGCCACCCCGCGCTCAGTGGACAACTGGATGGCGGCCCCGTGGCCTTCAGCCCTCGCGACTTCCCCATGATCGATGGCATCTCTTGCCTGGACCTCCGCCGGGAACACTTGGAGGCCTCCAGGTCCTTCTCCAGGCAGAACGATCTGTGGATCGCGGATCACCGGCCACTCAAGTCCCTCGCCCATCCTCTGGTTTCCGCCGCCATGATGCTCGAGACCTTCATGGAATCCGCCCGCATCCTCTATCCCCACCTCCAGGTGCGGGGCGTGCGCCAGGTGCGTTTCATGGACATGATCTCCTGTCCTCCTGAGGTTCCCCGGTCTTCCAGAATCTCCTGCCGCCGAGCCGGCGTCGACCCTCGTGAGGTAGTATGCGAGGCCTCTCTATCCGTACAAGAGATCTCCCCCACGGGCCGGCTGGCCGACCGCTTCATCCCACACTGCACGGGCCAGGTGCTCCTCGGCGGCGGGCGTGGAGAACTCGCCGAGTGGTTCCAGGATTTTCCTGTCCGTCCGGATGAGCTGCGGACTCCGCCCGTGAATCATGAAAAAGTGCTCAAATGGTACGAAGAACGAACCGGACTCAACGGCAGATATCGCGTGCTGGAGGTCATTGACGGTGCCGGTCCGGGGCTGATACGGGGCCGAACCATTTACCGGGAGACCGGTGATTTCGCGCATCTGCACGCCGCGCGCTACCAATACTCTCCCTACCTGTTCGAGGCCCTGATGCAGTTGGCCGCCTTCCACATGCTGGCCATAGACCCACACGATCGCCGCTCGATGCTCCCCACAGAGATCGGCGAGATGCGGTTTCTGCGCCAATGCCGGCCGGGCGAACAGATAACCCTGGAGGCCCGCCTGCGGGTTCAGGACCACGAATCTCTCGCCTGGGACGCCCGGGGACTTGACGATCAAGGCCTCACTATAATGCAGATTCGTACGATGCGCATGCACTGGGTTTCGCCGTGACGCGGCTCGAACAAATGGGGGCAGCCGTGGCACAGGATCGCCAGGAAGTCATCGTTCAGTCCGTGCGTCTCGTTCCTTGCGGGTGCGTTGTCTTCTATGCCTCCGTGCCAGGGAACTCCGCAAGCTCCAGCGGATCCGCGACCATTCGGACGGAAAACCGTCGTCGGCTCGTCGCCATCCTCTGGGAGCACCTTCGGGCGAAGGGAAGTCCTCTCTGGAAACGCCCCCATTTCTCCAACAGAGTCGCAGTCCCGATTCAGATAGTCCACGATACGCTGGGTCGGCCTCGTCTCCTGTTGGGAGAACAGCGGGGCCCGGCCATCTCCTTCAGCACGGCGGGCGAAGAAGTCTGGGCCGCCCTCTGTGACGACGACTCGACTATCGGCATCGATGTGGCCGGAAGCGCCGAATTCCAGGATGGTTACCCCGTGCACCGGGTCTTCCACGTTCAGGAGCTTCACCAGGCATTGGAGATGGCGGGCGGAGACTTGGCCAAGGCCGCGGCGCTGCTCTGGTCTATCAAGGAAGCCGTCGCCAAGGCCCTTGGGTGCGGCTTTCATCTTGTGGATCCGCGGGACATCCATGTCTATCCATCGGCAGCAGAGGATAGCGGGCCTGCCTTTTCCGCACGCTTATCAGGGAAAGCTTTGGTGCGTTTCCCCATGGCCGACCGCCGGCCTATCACGGTGTGTTCGCTGCCCCACGCCGAGACGTGGCTTTCCGTCGCCGCCTTGAATTGGCCGCGGCCGTCTGTCGCCAATAGTCCATCGCTCCGGTCTTCGTGCCCTTGAGACCCAAAGATTACCTGGGGGCAGACCTGGCGTACGTCTCGGCGCAGCCGGGGCATGCGAATCCGTCGATCACGCTGAGGATATACTCGCACTGGGTGCCGCGCCCGGACCCAGGAGCCGGGCAAGGATGGCGAGGACTTGGACGAAAAGGATGACGAGATCGCGCGTCGCCGCATCATAACAAATCGGGAAATCGCCTGAGGATGTGCCACGAATTTGCCATTCGCGAGGAAACCATGACCAGAAGATGCTGCTTCTTCGTAATGCTTGTTCCGGTGGTCGCGTGCCTGGCGACGCCGGTCTATTCTCTCCAGAACAGCGCCGGCAAAGTTTATCCCGCGATAACCCTGCCGGGCGAAGCAGGGGGGCCGAAGAATTACGTAATCCGGATCGGCGATGTCCAGGCCGTCGAGAATCCCGGGTTGGTGATTCTCGCGGACGGCTTGGACTCCGCCGGGAAGGGGAGCGTCGATGTAAACGGCAACATCTACGCGATTCCAACGGCGCCCGCCGGCCTTTTGGCCAAGATAGTCATTCCTCTGAGGTCGGACCACCTGCGGTCCGGCCTGAACCGAATCTCGTATCCGAAAAGCGGGGCTACCTCCTGCGACGTGCTGGACTGCCGGCTCGAGGAGGTCAAGGAATCCTCCGCCCGCGTCGTTGGCCTGAGCTATCTTCCGAAAGCTGCGGTGCCTTCGATCGCCGATTTCGACCTTGTCGCCGCCAGCACCGGCGCCGGCAAAAGGCGGGAGAGCGAACTGGTGCCATGGGCGCGGCGGGGACTGGTCAGATACTACCGCGCGGGAATCGACTTCAACCATCTCGACCGGTTGTTTGAGATGTTCAAGGAGGCGCGCATCAATCTGGCGATGCTGCAAACGGTGACGCCGGAAGACCTGCAAAGCGCAGAATACAAGAGATACAAGAACTTCATCGACCGCTGTCATGCGGCAGGCATCAAGGTGATGTTCGACGGCGGCACGGGCAACGTGCGGCTGAACGCCATCTCCCTGGATAGCGTACTCCTCCATCCGGAGTGGAGAGACTGGATCGCCAAGGACGACCTGGGATTCCCCCGCTGGCGCACACCCGGCCGGTCTTTCTGGACGGACGTCAAGAACAGCGACTACCGGAAAGAGGTTCTGAAAGCCGCCGAGATTGCTGTGGACTCCGGGGCGGACGCCTTCTACTACGACTGGGCCATTGGCGGAACCAGCGACCTGATGCGTTTTTTCAACGACGTGCGCGAGATGACCGACCGCAAAGGCAAGAACATCCCTATCTACGGCAACTGCAAGGGGAACATCCTCGTCGAGGAGCGCTGCGACTTCACCAAGTCCGAGGGTACAGAGGAAGCAGGCGTCTGGGATGGAAGGTGGGTGCACAATGTCGCTCAGGCACGCTTTTACTATGCCGCGGGCGAGGGTTGGAAGCCTTACGAGAGCAAGTACGAAGGAGCCGATCCGGGACGTCCGGATCCCGGCGCGCATGATGTCCGGGACGGCATGAAGCTCGGCTGGAAACGGCCCATCGCCGAAGCCGCGGCGTTCCAGTCCTTCTTTGCTATCGCCGAGGCGGGCAGAAAACTGCTGCAAGGCTGGATCCAGAAAGACAACGACCTCGCCATGACCGCCTGGGGGGATATTTGCCGGTACAACACGTTTCTTGCGGATAATGAGGACCTCTACACCGATGTGCGGACCCTGAGCAACATCGGGTTGGTGGCGCCTCCGGTCATTCCCAGCTTCGAGATGTCGCTGCAGAGAGCGCCGCTCTACAATGCCCTGGCCGAGCTGAATTTCATGTACGATGTCGTGCTCCTCTCCAGGCTGAACGACAACAGCCTGGCGGGCTACAAAGCGATCGTGATCCCGGATGTCCCGTGGACGGACGAGAACCAATTGCGTGTGATCGAGAGATACAGACAGGCAGGCGGCCAGGTCCTGACGATCGGAAGCTCTGAGGAACTCCGGAAGATCGCTTCCGCAACATTGCCCGATTCTCTTTGTCAGGATATTCAGAAACAGCCTGTAAGGGACGATTTCAGACGGGAATTGCTCAAGCTCTCGGGAGATCCGCTTGTCACGGTCCAGGGCGCCGGCTTCGTTATAGCGAACCTGGTCAGAAAGCAGGGAACCCAGCGGGTCATTGCGCACTTCGTGAATTATGGCCAGGCAGCCGACAATGTGAATGTCCGGCTAAACCTGGCGGGAGTCGTTAAGCAGGTTGACCCCAAGAGCATCCGGCTGCTCTCCCCGGACAACGTTCCCCGGCAGCTCCAAGACGTCTCCGTCCATGAGGCAACGGTGACATTTACCATGCCGAGGATCGATGTATACGACGTCGTGGTCGTTAATTAGCAGGTGGCACTGTCAAGTTAATGACCACGGAGTGGTTTTCCCGATCTGCATTGCCGACCACTCGGCAGTAGGATCGGTCACGTTGAAATGGGTGACACGCCTGGTTCATCCGCCAGGATGACGCCTATAACTGAACAAATGAGGCGCTCCTTAACGACCGGTCAGCTCCCCCATAGAACCCAGAAACATTCCGGCACGGCTCACCAATAAAATCAACAATTCAGGGGTTCCAGCCGGCACGCAGTCGGTGCCAGCCCCTACTGCCCACCATCACGACATTTCCGATTTCAGACGTCAACCGCCTGCAGCCGACGCCTGTCACTTCTGACGTTCCAGGTTTCGGAAATATTCCGGCATGCCACGAAGCCCATCCAGCATCAGATTGTCTCCGGAACCGCTGACGGTAAATCCGAGCAGTTTCCTGTCAGACGAACCTGGCGCGGCTGATATCCGAGCGAAAGAGCTGATTCACCATGCCCACGAATTTCTGCCCCGGCTCCACCCGTTTGGCGGGGCGCGTCTTTCGAGAGTCGAACGAACGGACAAGCCCTGCTGCGAGGGCGGTATTTTAGCTCGAGATGGAGGACCGACGGCTCGACAGGGCGAGGTACGCTCTCCGGATCGGCATTGAGCTGCGCCCGGAGCGCGCAACGTGGTCCGTCCTGCCGCCGCATGAAAAGAGCACCCACGATATGCACGATTGCCTGGGCTATGGCACCAGCCACCAAGGACACGAATCCGACCGGTTTTTGTTCTTGCTTCGGGAAGATCCTGCGCAGGTAGGCGAGGTCATAGGCCAGCTCTCCTCGACGGCGGACGCGCGCGCGGACGGCGGCCGCGCTGGAAATCGCGGCTCTCGTCGGGTTCCTCGCGGCTTTCTTCCTCGCACCGGGTCGGACCGGGTGAAGCGAGGGACGCGGCAGTCCGGGATGTGGATGCGGGGATCCGGGTTCCATTGCCGCCCCGAAGATCCCGGTGGCAGCGCCTCGGCTCACATCCCGGGAGGGTTACCGGTGTCCCTGAGCGCATCGCGCGCCGCAGCCAGTGCCAGTGTTCCGAAGCCCCCGACGAGGGCAATCTTCTGCGAGGTTCAGCCTATGCCCGAACAAGGGACGGCGCCCGACAGCAATCCCGCAGCCATCGTCACGCTGAAGAGAGCGGCTGCCGCCGCAGCGAGCCAGGAGACCGCGCGCGGCCTAGAACGGCTCGAGCCGCGCCACGCTCCCGAGGCCAGGAGAAGGACGCCCGACGCGAGCACCAGCGCGTCCGCAGTGCGGGCACCCGTGACCAGGTAGGTCCAGCGCTGCCAGATGTCGGCGGCGCTCATCAGCGCTGCGACGGCGCCCAGCGCCACCATCCAGAATGTCAGGCTGTCGTTCCTGTTCATATCGTGATTCCAGTCCGAAGCCCCGTCATTCGTGCTTCGTGCCGGGATACCAGCCGCGCTCCCAGGGAAAAGCGAAGGTGGGGCGGAGCGCATAGCGGGTCATCCTGAACTGGAGCCGGGCACCGGCGCCCGGCTCCAGGCGCACGGCAAGCACGGGGCCGCTCAATGGCGTTGTGTTGCCGTCTACGGTTACTCCGTCGAACCGGTGTTCGCCGTAACCGCCGGCCTGAACGACCACCTCGCGAGGCTCGATCGCATTCAGGTTCACCAGCACGACGACAGCCGAATCGGCGCCGAGTTTTTCCACCAGCGCGCCGACATCCTCGGGAAGTCCGGCACGCCGCCTCACGGGATCGAAGTAGCGGAACCTGCTGTGCAGAACCCAGATGCGGCCGCGTGAGAAATACCCGCCGAGGGCCAGGTTCGTCAGCCCGTCGGTGGTCGCCGGATTCAGGTCCAGGAGATAGTCGGCCAGCCGAGAATCCGCCGTGGTCTCATCGGTCCGGATCATCTCCATCTTGTGCCGCACCCGCCCGAGATCGGCCCGGAGCGCCTTTTCCGGAAAATCGGGCAGCATGCCTTCCAGGAAGCCGAGCCACGCGGCGGTGCGGTCGGCTTCGGCATAGCCCTCATCGGAGGGCGGCGGCGCGTCGAAGCGGTCCACCACGGGCACCCGTTCGAGGTCCCGGCGGTCCATGGACCAGAGATAGATCTCCGCCAGGCGATCCGTGTGCAGCTGGTCGGTGTAGTGATACCAGGCCGGAGCGCCGTTGTGCCCGTAGCCTCGCGGATCGCCGTACATCTGGGGGAGCAGCGTCTTGCCGTTATCCACTTTCCTGTGCGCGTAAATGTTGTCCATCTGGCGGCGCAGGACTTGGACGTACGACTGGTCGCCGCTCAACAGCAGGGCGTTGCTGAACCCCGGCCAGGGCCCGGCGGTGAAATAGTTGCGGTGCGCGATCTGGCCGAGTTCTCCGTCAAATATGGTGAAGTTCCACCCGTAGGTGCCTTTCCACCACTGCCCGTGGTGTTCGCCTCCGGGGTTCCCGTCGAGTCCCACATCGCTCGGTATGTTGCCCGCCGTCTGCTCCGTGCGCTCCTTCCATGCACCCACGTAGTCGAGCACCCAGCTGCGATATTTCATGTCTCCGGTGAGCATGAACGCGTTCAGCCCGAGTATGGTTGCCGCCAGATTGAGCGAATTGTCGCCGACGCTGTCGAGATACTCGGCGCAGTGCGCCAGCATCTTTTCGTAATGCGCCTGGAGGTCGAGCATGCGGCCGCGGCCGGCGGGATTGTGCAGGAGATGGAAGGTGCCGGGAACCGGGTCGCCCACCCAATCGTACGTGGTTGCCCTGCGCAGCATCGGCCCCTTGCTGCCGTTCCAGAGGCTCTTGATGACCTTGCGTTCTGGGTCGTAGTTGGGTGCCTCCGGGTCCTCGCCCATGTACATGGCGGCGAAGCGCACGATGCGCGCGCGGTAGAGTTCGTCGTCGGGATCCGACAGGCCGAGCAGCAGGAAGGCGCGCATGCCTTCGCCCGTGTGAAACCAGTCGGACTGGGTGATGAACTCGCGGAGGTATGCGCCGTTGGCTGCCAACTCGGTCAGTTTCGTGCGGAGCTCGCCGTACTGTTTCCAGTGCCCTTCCTGCGCTTTCTTGTATAGCTGGAGAACCGCGTCGGATCCGCCTAGGGCGTGGAGCAGGGTCCAGTTCCAGAAGGTCTCGATGGCGTCGTCGGGGCCGTCAAGCGTGCCCCAACGCGGGGTATGAAGCAGGTATCCCCGCTCGTCGACGTACTTCGCGGCGAAGCGCTCGACTGCCGCGGAGTTGTAGCGCAGCAGTTCGCGCTCCAGCAGCGCCCACGCGGGAGCCTCCATCGGCGTTGCGATCCGGACCGTTGCTTCCGGCCCCTGCGGCCGCGCCAGGCCCAGCGCGAACATGAGACTGAGGGCAGGTAGGGCTTTCATGGCCTCAGCCTACGCCGCGACGGCCACAAACGCCACGGATTTCCAGGGAGTGCGGCAGCTTATAAGCACTTCCTCGAAGGTGAGGCGGGCTTTGCCGGCGCCGGCAACCCAAGGCTGCCCCGGCTGTTGCGCCGCCGCGTCTGAGATGCCTCCACGGCCCGCCAGCGCCGAAATCCTCAACAGATCCCTGCGGCCGATCCCCGTCCAGATTCGATCCTTCATCGTTTGTGCCCCTGCATTCGCCCTCGATCCGACCCGCACCCTGACTCAGGACAGTCGCCGGCCCTGGCAGGTCGAAGACGGACTGCCACCATTGCGGACGCGAAGAGCCGTGGCTATGCGCTGGGGGCCTCGGACTACCTGACCAGCGCGGCACCCAGGATTTCGCGCAGCCGCTTTGCGACGATCATATCTTCTCCCGGCTGGAGGGTCACCGATATGATCTGCAGTCGGTTCTTCTCTTCCGGGGACTTGGGCCCGGGCTTGCCCTCGTGGACGGCCGGGACGAGGCTCGGGTTGCTGTTGGTCAACACTTCGATCCGCGGCTCGCCTTCACGGAGCTTTCTGTCGCAATCCGCAACCGTCAGGCCGAACGCCTTCTCGTCCCAGTTCACGGTCAGGGTCGGATAGCGGTTGCCGCTTTCCGGGATCTTGATCTCCGTGGTTACGCCGGGGACGGTGGCAACGACCTTCGCGATCCGCTCCACACGCCGGTTCCACTCGCGGTTGAGCGCCCCCAGGTCCATGTGCATCCAGGCTTCGACGGCGGCGAGGCAACCCATGATCTCCTCTTTGCCGACCTTCATCGGCCGGCACACGGCGCCCTCGTAAGGGCTGCAGTTGGCCAGGGCCGCCTCGATCAGATCTTTGCGCCCCAGGAGCAGGCCCGAACACTGCGGCCCCATCAGCCCCTTGCCGCCGCTGAACGTGTAGAGGTCGCAGCCCATCTTCGCGTACAACTTCAGGTTTTCGATGGGGGGTATCCCCGCGGCATCGTCGAGGAGGAGCGGCACCCGCGCGGCCTTCGTGATGGCAATCTGTTTTTCCAGGCGCTCCCCCAGATCCGTGGTGTAGATCATCGCGGTCTTCTCGCCGATGGCGTTCTGCAGCTCCGGTTCGCTATAGACGAGCACGAGCTTGCCGCCCGCAAGACGGATGGCGCTGTCGAAAGCGCTGCGCCCTCCGCTCATCACCACTTCATATTTGAGCCCGGTCGTGTCGGGGAGCTGCCAGACGTGGTTCGGGTCGGCGCCGCCAATGCATGCAGCGGTCGCCGCCGCCATCGCGCCGGCGGCCCCGGACGTCACCATGCCCGATTCGGCGCCCGACAATTCGGCGAGCCGTTTGCCCACGGCATGCTGCAATTCGATGATGTCGACGAAATGCGCCGCGGCAGCCTGTTGCGCGGCACGTACCTCCGGCAGTTCCAGCGAACCGGTGAGGTAGGTCCATGTCCCGCGCGCGTTGATCAGCGGGCGCACTCCAATGCGGCGGTAGATCTCATCGGGGCGCGCTTTCCCGACCGTTTCCAGGACCTTCGCAAGAGTGTCCTTCGCGGCGATGGAACCCAGCAGCGGCAGAGCCGCCGCCCACTTCATAAATGCACGCCGGTCAAATCCAGGCTGATGATTCATGGTCGCCCTCTCCATTGTCTTGGTGCTGCTTCACGGCAATTACGGAGGTCTGCTCCCTGGTCCGGTCCGCATGTCGGATTCCTGTTACAGCGTTATTCGGGCCGGGTGACTTCTGCAGATTATCGCAAAGACTGAAGGACGCATAGAATCTCCGCGACGTAATCGCTCCCGAGCCCATACCGCGATGTATATCCTTGGCCGGTCATTCGACCCAAAACACGGCACCCCAATTCCGGAACGTGCGGCGAATCGCGCTTTCATCGGGCTTCTCCGGTTTGCGGAGCCGCGGCGCCCGGCTCCACGACCGCGAGCCCGCGCACGTCGACCTGGTCCAACTCGGAAACCGCCGAACCGGGTCCCGAGTTTTCCACCTCCGCGGTGTGCATTTTGCCGAGCGTTCCGCAGCACCGGATGCACTGGACGCTCCTGCCCCGGAGCAGCGCTACCTGAACCTCGAGATTCCGGGCCGGCGTGATGTCGCCGTGAACCGTCATCTCTGGGTTCACCGCATGAAGGGGCATCGCCACCGACGAAACAACGAACCGCAGCATGACCTGTATTTGCCGTTCATCCGCCCGAGTGGCGAAAAAAGGGCCCCAAAATGTCAAATAAGGCCCCCATAAAGGGAGACCAAAATGCGGTTTAGCAGTAAACTACAGGCGATTGAGCCGGGTCCGTCCCCGATTCCCGAGCAAGGAGTGGATCATGAGGTCTCGAAATTTGATGAGCCGGCGCGAGTTGCTGAGGGCCGGCCTTGCAGGGTCTGCGCTTCCGCTTCTCCCGTCCGTGCGGACGGTCTCGAAAGCTGCGGGATCCAGGCTGGGGATTCCGGGACCTTTCCCCGGGCGCGTGATTGCAGTCCGTCACCCCGGCAGCATCATCTCGGGCGCCTTTCAGGCGGCGCCGATCCGCGCGATGATGCACAAGGGGATGGCCGCTCTGACGGGAGCCGAGGGGTGGGCCGACGCATGGCGGGTGTTCTTTGAGCCCGGGGATGTCGTGGGCATCAAGGTTAATCCCGTTGGCGCCCCTCACGTGATGTCCTGCGCCGAAGTCATTCACCAGGTCGTCGACGGGCTGAAGAGCGCCGGGATCCAAGCCGGGGACATCGTCGTCTACGATCGCTACCGCAGGGAGATCATCGGAGCCGGATTTGTCAAAATGCTGCCTGAAGGTGTGCGGTATTCAGCGGCCGCGGATCATTTCGAGCAGGTCCAGCTCGATATCCAAGGTTATGACCCGGAGCACTATCTGGAGATGCCCCTCGTCACCCCGGGGCAGGATCCCTCGAGTCCGCACACCCGGCGCTCGCATGTCGCCAGGTTTCTCACCCGGGAGGTGAACAAACTCATCAACCTCCCTGTCGTGAAAGATCATCAGTCGGCCGGCGTAACCCTGGCCCTCAAGAACCTCTCGCACGGACTGGTGAACAACGTCTTTCGCAGCCACTCCACCCCTACCCTGAACGCGTGCGGCGTCTTCATCCCTGCCGTCGTCAACCTTCCGGTGATTCGGGAGAAGACCGTCCTGCACATCCTGGACGGCATAAAAGCCCTGTACCACGGAGGCCCGGGCGCCGATCCCCAATTCGTCTGGGAGCACAAGACTCTTTACTTCGCCACCGACCCGGTTGCACTCGATCGAATCGGGTGGAAGGTCATCGATGAAAAGCGGGTGCAGATGGGAATGAGCGCGGTCGCCGACGCCGCGCCCGATCGTCACGCCACGTTCCTGCGGCGTCAGCCTGAACACATCGAGATCGCGGGCGCGCTGGGATTGGGCGTGTGGGATGAAAAGAAGATCGACCTGCGCCGCTTCGAGCTTTCCTGAACCGTCCCCGGCTCGGGCACGGTCCGTTTCTCCGCACGATCGCTGGAGTGCAGCGGCTCGGCCGCCGCCGCAGGCCGCAATTCGGCATGGCGCCGAGGCGCCGGGTGTATCGGCCGTCGGACGTAAGTGTAAGCGGCGTCGAGCCGTCGAGCCGCCGCACTCCAGATGATCCTCATGATCACCGTTGGTTGTAGGCCTTCTTCAACGCTGCAACGTCGATCTTCTTCATCTGGAGCATTGCTTCCATGACCCTTTTCGATTTTGCAGGATCAGGGTCGCTCAGCATCTCGCCCAGGACTCTCGGGTTGATTTGCCATGACAACCCGTACTTGTCCTTCAACCAGCCGCACTGCCCTTGTTCTCCGCCTGCAGACAGCTTCTGCCAAAGCTCGTCTACTTCCTGCTGCGCCTCGCAGTCGACGGAAAACGAGATGGCCTCGGTGAATTTGAACAGCGATCCACCGTTCAATGCTATGAACTGCTGCCCATCGAGCTCAAAGGCGACAGTCATGACACTACCCTTAGGCCCGGGCCCTGCATCTCCGTAGCGGGAGATCTTCAGGATCCTCGAATTCTTGAACGTCGAGACGTAGTAATTTGCCGCCTCCTCCGCCTGGGTGTCGAACCACAAAAACGGGCTGATTTTCTGCATCCGGCATTCTCCTTATCGCGGCGCTGGAGCCGATCTCCTGGCGCCGGTACGTTTGTTATGGAATCAGCTGCGGCCTGTCGCAAGGCAGGTGTGCCGAACTCGCACGAGCGAGTCGGCCGCCGGGAGTCGATTTTCAGGTCAGTGTTCCGGTGAAACGACGATGGTGAAGACGGCTTCGTCCGGCAGGTCGAAACGGACAAGAGCCGCGCGGGTCACGAGGACGGTCCCGACTCTGGCGCAGTCCAAGTCCCGCGTTGTGAGATACAGTTCGCAGCGGAGGTTCTCGGCTTGAGGGAGAGTGACTTCCACCGGCCCGGCGCTCTCCTTTACACCCACGATGATCAGCCTGCCGGTGGAACCGTCGTGGAACCCGGAGACGACGGCGCGGTCCGAGGGGAAGTCGGCCGCGATGCGCTGCGCCCCGGGAGGCACGAAGCGGTAGAGCTGTTTGGCCGCGTAGTAGCGCTTCTTGGGCGAATAGTGATGGTTGTCGTTGCGCATCAGACCGTAGTAAGTCATCTCGCGGTCGTGTTCGTGGTGGTTGTCGAAGGCATCCCAGAACAGTGCCGCGCGGGCGCCTTCGTTGATGGAACGCAGGGCACGGCGCGTGGCTTTCAGCGACTGCAGCTTCCACTCGGCCTCGGGAGAGCGGTCGGGCGCGCCCAGGTCGCCGTACTCGGTGAGCCAGACACGCACGCCCGGATGCCGGCTGTTCGCGATGGTCTGGAGATGGCGGGCGAAGGCGCCTCTGCCTTCGCCGTAGGTGTGAAGCGACAGAACGACCACGTTCTTCATCAGGTCGTCTTCGGCGACGATGGGGCCGACGTAGTCGGTGTTTTCGTTGGACTGATCGGCGGCCACCAGTTTGATGTCCCCCAACCCTTCGTGGCGCATGAGTCGCACCAGCGTCGACAGCACCTTGGGCATTTCATCGGGGTCGATCCGCGGTCCCTCCACCGGGAAACAGTCGGTCTCGTTCAGGGGGCTGAAGAACTCGAAGTCGATGTGTTCGCGGAAACGCGCGTGAAGCAACATCGAGACCGCCGTCTCGGCGAACTCTTCATACATCGTCGGGTTCAGATGGTAAGGCCGCGTATAGCCGCCGGCGCGGATCTGCTCGGGCGACTTGCACGGCTTGTACGAGAGCGGCCGGGCGGTGTCGTCGTTCATCCAGTCCGGCGTAATGCCGCTGAGTGTGAGAAAGGGCCGGATGCCCAAGGAATTCAGGTAGCGGGCTGCTCGCCAGGATGGCTCGAAGTAGGCCGTCGTGTAGCGGTCGCTGTAATACTCGTCGTTGCGGTGTTGCGGATCGGCATCATCGTTCTTCGCCTCCCAGTTTGTCTGGCCGTAGGGATCCAGGCGGAAGAGGGTTGCGCCGAGGTCCTTCACGAGCAGGTCGATCATGGGCTTCTGCGAGTCGCGGAAATAGGAGCCGTTGAAGTTCACCCCGAAGCCGTCCATGGTCTGGAATCGCCGGTCGGGGTGCAGCTCGATGCGGATGGGTGCAGGCGCCTGCGCGGCGGCCAACAGGGTCAGTAGCGCGACCAGAGGCATGAGCGAAAGACGCCGGATCATGGTGAGTCCTTTCCCTGTCCCGGACTGGTGTGTTGATCTTCTGCGTCAGGACTGCATGGACTTGGCTAGCATCCTCTCCCAGATCTCGCGTTGCGCGATCAGGGCCGCAACCCGGTCCGGCACTTTGGCGCTGGCCTCGAGCAGTTGCCACCCGCCCCAGCCCATCCGCACCAGAAGATCCATCTGCAGCTGGTAGGGGAATCCCGGTTCATTGAGTTCGTGCAAGTGAAGCGTGTCGCCCAGGAGTCCCTTGACGAGATTCAGATTGGCCTCGAAGCCGTCGCCCTGCGCGTCGCGCCTGTCGCTGTTCAGCTTCACCCGGACACAGCGTTGCGTTACGCGATCCATGATCGCGCGAATGCTCTTCAGGTCTCCGGCCGAGCCGTGCGCCTCGAGCCGCACCTGCTGCCCGTAGTCTGCGGCAAATGCGCCGACGGCATTCAGAGCTTCGGCCACCTGGGCGATCGTTTTCTCGCGGGGGATTTCGCTGTGATAGTCGTTGACGAACACGCGCACACCACTTGCGCCGACGTCATGGCTCAGCTTGACGTAGCCCTTGGAGTTTTCGATCGCGAGCCTGACCTTCTCGGGGTCCGGGAAATCAAACCGCTCGCCGCTCGCGATGCCGACAAGGACCACCGGACTGTCCGAAAACTGTTTTTTTACTTCCCGGCGCCGCGACTCGCTCAGCTCGAGTTCGACGCCGTGGGCGTATTTCTCACTGGTGCGCAATTCGACGCCGAAGACGCGCGCCTTCCGGCAATTCGCTATCATCCCCGGAATATCCCAATCCTTTCCCCACTGGTAGGAGGTCAAGCCGAAGCGGGTCTTTGCTGCCGGTACCTTACCCTGGGCAGCGGCGAAGAAATCCGCGCCCCCCAAGATGCCTGCCGAGGCTAAGCCTGCTGACGTCTGCAGGCCCTGTGCCAGGAATGTGCGACGCGATTGCTTCCGAGATTGTTGCATGATCAAGTCCTTTGCCCGATTGAGTTTCTCAGTGTTTATCGCGTCGGCGGGGAAGGGGCAAGCAAAATGTGAGAACCCGGGCCTATGCTGGCCGGGCGGAAGAGGGCCGGGCGATTTCGTCGGCGACCTCGCTGATCAGCAGGACCTGAAACAGCGATCCGACGAAGTGAAATGCGCTGACGTCGCCCGGATTCGCGGAACAGACGGGCGCGAACAGGAGGTCGAGCAAACGGCGGCGCTCGCCCGCATCGAGTTCCGGCTTTTTCCGCCGGGCCCAGTGCCACATTTCCTCGTAGAGGAACCAGGCGGAACCTGCGCAAACCGAAGCCAGACCCGCCTCCCACGCCTTCACGTGCTGTCGCGTCGCAAGAGACATCAATCCCTCGCTCAGGATGCCGCTCACGATGGACAGGGCCAGCTCACGGGCACCCTGGGGTTCGAGAAAACGCTCCACCACGATTCCGCTGATGCTTGCGATGTCCAGCTTCGACGCCAGCTCGCTGTAATTGCGGGACTCGGTGCTGGTGCGCACCTGCTCGAGAAAGCGCTGGTACTCGCCGAGGATGACCCACACCCGGCCTCCCGGCGGCACGCCGGATTCAAGCAACTCGGCCCGCAGTTGCCACAGATTCCCGGTTGTTGGACAGCTGAGGGTCCTGCTCAGCGCGTCTGCCAGCGGCATGAGAGTTCACCCCTTCCCGACGGGGAACGATTTAACCACAAGAGTGCCCCGAAACACCCGAAAGAATCGAGGACGGTCCTATGCGCCGTGACGGCTGGCAAGGGAGCCACCGCGAACACGAGAGCGCCGGGACCCAGGGCCGGCAAGTCTCCTCGGGGTGTGGCTCTCCGGCTCCTGGCCGGCCCGCTCGGAACCCTGAATTGCATCTCACGCGACGCCAGGCTTGAAGAGTGATGGCAACCGTCGAGATCCGTGTCCGGAGCCCGTTTCGTGCCGACCTGTGCGTCGATCCCGGTCTGCGGGACAACTCCGGTTTACAGATGGGCAAGAGATTGGTACTCTTACGTAAACGTAATGGTGGACAGAAGGTTTCAATTCGGGTGGCCACCAGCGTCGGGTGGAAACGAAAATGGCACAGCAAGCCCTCTGGATGGATCAATGGGTCGACCCCGGTCTTCTGTCTCATGTTGGCAATACCCCCCTGCTGCGGCTCGCGCGGATCACGGCGCATCTCCCCCAGCGCGTTCAAGTCTTCGCAAAAGCCGAGTGGTTCAACCCGGGAGGGTCGGTAAAGGACCGTGCGGCACTGAGCATCATCGAGGCCGGGGAACGCACGGGAGAACTCACTCGGGATAAGATCATCCTCGATGCGACCTCCGGTAACACCGGAATAGCCTACGTGATGATCGCGGCAGCGAAAGGCTATCGGGTCCGACTCTGCCTCTCCGCGAACGTAAGCCCCCAGCGCAAGAACATCCTCCGGGCATACGGCGCGGACATCCTTTTCACGGATCCGGGCGAAAGCTCCGACGGCGCCATCCGAAAAGCGCGCCAGCTGTATGCCGAAGCCCCGGGCCGTTACTTCTATGCCGACCAATACAACAACGAAGCCAATTGGCGGGCACACTACCTGACGACAGGGCCGGAGATCTACGAGCAAACCAGCGGCCGCATCACGCATTTCGTGGCAGGCCTGGGTACCGGCGGCACTTTCGTGGGGACCGGACGGCGCCTGCGCGAGTACAACGGGCGCATTCAGCTCATCTCAGTCGAGCCGGACTCGGGATTTCACGGCCTCGAGGGGTTGAAACACATGGCGACCGCCATTGTTCCAGGAATTTATGATTCTAGGTTGGCGGACAGCGCGATGCGGGTGGGCACCGAAGAATCATACGCGATGGTCCGGAGGCTGGCGCGGGAGGAGGGCCTGCTCGTCGGCATCTCTTCGGGCGCGGCTGCCGTGTGCGCCCTCCGTGTTGCGTCGGGATTGAAAGAGGGCGTGGTCGTGACAGTCTTTGCCGATTCCGGCGACAAATACCTGACCCACCGCTTCTGGAGCGAAGGTGAATGAGCCTGAAAATGTCATCCGGTCTCCTCGAGAAAATTCGCGAACACGGACGAAGCGCCTACCCGCACGAATGTTGTGGCCTTCTGCTGGGGAGGTCCGACCGCTCCACGAAATCTGTGGTCGGGCTGAGGCCTGCGGTCAACAATCGGGAAGACTCGCCCGGGAACCGCTATCTGATCTCCGCCCTCGACATGTTGCAGGCAGAGCGTGAGACACAGGCGAATGGCCTGGAGATCGTCGGTATCTACCATTCGCACCCTGACCATCCTTCGCGTCCCTCGGAGTATGACAGGGAGCACGCCCTGCCCGGGTACTCCTATGTCATCGTAAGCATCGCCAGCGGGGACGCGGTGGACCTGAAATCCTGGCACCTCCGGGATGACCGTTCGGAATTCGAGGCCGAAGAGCTGGTATCAGACTAGAAATGGAGAGAGCAATGCCCGTGAGAGTCCATATTCCTACCCCGCTCCGGCAGTATGTAGGACAAACCGCAGCGCTCGACGTCGAAGGGAACACCGTGGGAGAGGCGCTGGATCAGATATCCAGGGCCTATCCGGACATCAGGAGGCACCTCTACAACGACGACGGAAGGCTTCGCAGCTTCATCAATGTGTATGTCAACGATGAGGACGTCCGCCACCTGCAGCAGGACAGGACGCCGCTGAAGGAACAAGACGAGATCCGCATCATCCCCTCCATCGCGGGTGGGAGTACGGTCATGGCGGAAGCCACCCTCAGTCCAGCGGAAGTGCTGAGATACAGCCGCCACCTGATCATGCCCGAAGTCGGCATGGCAGGCCAGTTGAAGCTCAAGGCCGGGAAGGTGCTGGCTGTAGGGGCTGGGGGGCTTGGTTCGCCGCTGGCCCTGTATCTTGCGGCGGCTGGGGTGGGAAAGATCGGCATCGTCGACTTCGATGTCGTCGACCTCACCAACCTCCAGCGGCAAATCCTGCACTCGACGGAGTCCGTGGGGAGACCCAAACTCGAGTCGGCGAAAGCGCGTCTGGAGGCACTCAACCCGGAGATCAGCATCGAACTGTACGAGACAAGACTGACCTCCGAAAACGCCCTCGACATCCTGAAAGACTACGATGTAGTCGCCGACGGGACCGACAACTTTCCAACCCGCTACCTCGTCAACGACGCCTGCGTACTTCTCGGCAAACCGAATGTTTACGGCAGTATTTTCCGCTTCGAAGGCCAGGCTTCCGTCTTCGGCCTGCCGGGTGGGCCGTGTTACCGGTGTCTCTATCCCGAGCCGCCGCCGCCCGGGCTCGTGCCCAGCTGTGCCGAAGGGGGAGTACTGGGCATCCTGCCAGGGACGATCGGGGTCATCCAGGCAACCGAGACGGTGAAGTTGCTTCTCGGCATCGGAGAGCCCCTGTCCGGGCGTTTGCTGCTCTTTGACGCACTGGGCATGAGCTTCAAGACGCTCAAGGTCAGGAAGGATCCCAACTGCCCGATTTGCGGCGAAAATAGAACCATTCATCGGCTCATTGACTACAAGCAGTTTTGCGGCATTACCTCCGAGTCGCCGGATGTCGGCGACACCGCTCTGAGCATCGAGCCGCCCGAGCTCAAGCACCTGATCGACAGCAACAAACCCCTCTATCTGCTTGACGTGCGCGAGCCCCAGGAATGGCAGATCTGCAGGATTGCGGGCGCGCACCTGATTCCGCTGGGCCGGCTGTCGGCAAGCCTGAACCAGTTGAACACGGCCGACGACATCGTGGTCTACTGCCGCAGTGGCGTGCGTAGCGCCAAGGCGGTGGAGTTGTTGAAAAAGTCGGGGTTCAAGAGGGTCAGGAATCTCGACGGCGGCATACTAGCCTGGGCCGACAAAGTCGATCCCACCCTGCCGAAGTATTAATCTCCTCGGGCAGCATGCAGCCTGCCGCGCGACGAAGGTCGATCCGATCGTGGTGCTGCGGTACGAGTAACAAGCCACTGCCATACCACGCTGCCGGCGTTGGGATCCGGTCGCTAGAGCCACTCCGCTCTCACTTGGGTGCAACCGCCGACCCGATGCCGCCGGCAGGGCCGATGAGGTTGGCATTCCCCCGAACGCTCGTGATCCGGACAAACTTCGGCAAATATGTAGAAGGTTCGGACGCTTCGGCCGACAAGTATTAAGAGGCGGACAATGACATACACGCTTTTCCTCTGGATCGTCATCACGGTGATGTTCGCGTTGTCGTTACTTGCGGCCACCTGGGTGAAAAAGTAGGCCGTATTACTGGCAACCACTGATCTGCTGCGGGGTTGTCCACTTGACCGGCGACCAGATAGCCGGGTTGTGGATTACGTGGGACAGCTTCGCCGTCATGACGCATCCGAAACACTTTCCAGCGAGCAACCAGGCCACCGCGCGGTTCAGTTCCACCCGCTTGCCGGCGGAGGCAACCGCTTCCTTAACAACCTGCCCGGTTGTGCCGGAATACGTCGCGGTGGCTGGGAACAGCGCAGACGCCACCACGGAGTGGTTCGTCAATCCGCGTGCGGGCGATCTGAGACTTACCGTTAGTGGGCCGCTCAGGGTTGTGCGGACTTCGCGTTCTGCTGGCTGCGCGCCGAGTCAAGAAAAAGGGCTGGAGAATTCGACTGGCAATCCTGCACAATAGCCGGTGGCCGAGTTCCGTTCCCTCGAGTGATCTCCCTCGCGCCGTCATTCGAGGCAGGATTCACCAGCTGGTTCGGCCTTGCGTCCGACGAGGTATGCTCTTCAAGGAAAAAGAAAAATGACCAAGAGACGTGACTTCATCAAGACAAGTGTGGCCGGGGCTGCTGGATTGGCAATTGGAGGCATCGGATTCAATGCAAGCTCCTATGCCTCGATTATCGGGGCAAATGACCGCATCAACCTTGCCGTCATCGGCATCCGGAACCAGGGTACCGTGCACATCAACCGGTACTGCGACCTCAAAAACGGCAAGAACGTCATCATCAAGACGCTCTGCGACGCGGATGAGCGGCTGTTTCCGCCCGCGGTTGAGATTGTCAACAAAAAGACGGGCGTTCAGCCCCTGACACAATGGGATCTCAAGAGAGTGCTGGACGACAAGGAAATCCACGCCGTATCCATCGTCACGCCGAATCACTGGCATGCACTGGCGACGATCTGGGCCTGTCAGGCCGGCAAACATGTATACGTCGAAAAACCGGTCTCCCACAATGTCTGGGAAGGTCGGAAGATGATCGAAGCGGCGCGCAAATACGACGTGAGAGTTCAGGTCGGGTTGAATAACCGCTCGTCGGCGAATGTGATCGAGGCCATCAAGTTCCTGCACGAAGGCGGCATCGGAGAGGTTTTCACGGCCCGTGCCCTATGCTTCAAGGCCCGCGATTCGTACGGGATTGCCAAGGATAGCCTGCCGCCCGCCACGTTCCACTACGACCGTTGGCTGGGACCGGCGCCTTATCGCCCGTACAACGAAAAACGGAGTCACTACAACTGGCACTGGTACTGGGATACGGGAAACGGAGACACCGGAAACACGGGACCCCACCAGCTCGATCTTGCGCGCTGGGGAATGAACCTGAACGAGCACCCGGTTTCGATCCATAGTGCGGGCGGTCTTTACGGGTTACGTCAGGAGGAAGGCAACAACCCGACTCCGGGCAAAATGGTATATGGCGGAGTGGAGACGTATGGCCGCGACAAAACCTCCCAGGAAACGCCCAATACGCAGACGGCTGTGTTCAAGTACCGCGACGGGAGGATGATCGAGTTCGAAGCCCGGGGCCGATACACCAATCACGAAGGAAGCCGTGGCCAGGAGGTCGGGAATCTCTTCTACGGTTCTACAGGGTGGCTCGAGATCGGCGGGTCCACCTGGAAAGCCTTCCGTGAACGGGAACGGGAGCCCTTCGCCGGCTCAAAGAAACGTGAGAGAGACTCGGAGGGCGATCATTGGGCCAATTTTCTCGACGCGGTGCGCTCGGGAAAGAACGAGGACCTTCACAGCGACATCAATGAAGGTTTCTATTCGTCCGCCCTTCCTCTGCTGGCCAATATCTCGTATCGCCTTGACCGGTCCCTGAATTTCATGGGTGATTACGAGAAGTTTGCCAACGATCCTGAGGCCGATACCATGCTCACCCGGGCCTACCGTCATCCCTATGTTGTGCCGGAGGAAGTGTGACTGTGCCTGTTTCGGGGTGTGGAGAGCCCCGGCCGGATCCATGGAACTTGAAGAGTTGAGGCCCCCGGCGTTTGTATCGATGATGCAGGCGTCCCGAAGCATGCATCGCTTCCCATCTTCACCAAGTGTGCTTCCGTGCTCTTGCGTGGGCATCCGAGGCTAATGATACGCTCACTCGAAAGCACTGGATTTGATCACCAACTGGGTGCTGGCACGGGGACCGAAAGCCCGCAAGTAGACCTAGCAGGAGGCCGGGCCGGGTGGGACTTTGCGCATCAGTTAGCGGGGATCTCGCGGATCTTGATGTTCCGGAACCAGCACTCATCCCTGTGATAGGTCAACATGACGTGTCCGCTGATCTTGGTCCCGAAGTCGGGGAATTTTGTGAACTTGCTCTGGGCAAGTCCCGCTTTCACCTCGGCGCTGCCGAGTTCGTACTCGAGCACCTTTTCGCTGTTCAGCCAGTGCTCGACGTGGCTGCCCTGGACGACAATGCGCGACAGGTTCCACTCTCCGGCAGGTTTGGCAGCCGTCCCGGGATCAGGCGTCAGGACATCGTAAAACGAGGCAGTTCCGTGGCGTGGGCCGTTTAGCTTGACCTCGTTCGCCGAGTCGTCGATCATCTGATACTCGTGCCCTGGCGCAGCGGGGCGCTCCTCCGTGACGAAGTACTTCACCCCGTTGTTCCCGCCGGCGGCTATTTTCCATTCCCAGCTGAACTCAAAGTCATCGAACTTGTCCACCGTGATTAGACTGCTGCCGCTTACCTTCGGGATTGTCTTCAGGAGGGCGTCCTCGATTTTCCAGCTGGCGGGTATGCCCGCCTGCCGGTAGCCGCGCCACCCGTCCATGGAGGTGCCGTTGAAGAGGAGCTTCCAGCCCGTCGCCCTTTCGCCGGGGGTAAGCAGGTTCGGGTTCTCCTGCGCGACTGAAGGCAGAGCCGCTGCGGAGAGCAACAGCAGGCTCAGGATGAATTTCTTTTCCAAGAGTTTTTCCTCCTGTTCCCGTTTCCCGCAGTGGCCGAAGATACCTGTGGGGGGCGTGGCGCGATTATAGGCGACCCGGATCGGTCCCGGGTAGCTGATTTGACGCCTGCGACGGCTCATCTCCATGCCCAATGGCCGCTCCTCTCATAATCGGCCATTGCACGGGAGACGAGACGGTGGCGAGCGCCCCCTGCCGCGGCAATCAAGCAGGACCTGCCGGGGCTCTACTGAACGGGGACTACCGCCGGCGAAACACAGAACGCGGATTCCCACGGATTTGACGGATTCGTGTGGCCTGTCACCAGGTCAAAATCCGCGCCCATCCGCGAAAATCCGCGTCCTGGAACGCCTCGGCCTCGGCAGTGCAACAAAATTGCCCTGCCGTGAAAGCGTGAGAGTGCGTCTTCCCGCTTCTACATTCGGGAGACCTGAGTCTAGAAAACAAACCTCAGACCGAAACGGAACTGCCGCTCGTCGATACCCTCCCTGGCCAGGTTGATCGTGCTGCTGATGGTCATGAAATCGGCTCCGTCTCCGATATTGCCGTCAGGGACGTCCAGGTGTGGCGTATTGGTGAAGTTGAACGACTCCATCCGGAATTGCATCTTCAGGCGCTCGGTGAATGCAAATTCGCGGAAGAGGCCGAAATCCCAGTTGAACAGTCCGGGTCCGCGCAGCGTGTTGCGCCGCGAATTGCCGAAACGCGCGGCGGTTATGTCGGCGAACGCTGTCGGATCATAATAGGGATCCCCGAGACCGACCCCGCCCAGTTTGGCCACGTCTGTTTTTACCTGATCAGCGTACTGGTTGCTTCCCGGCAGGTTCAATGACGTGCCGTCCGCGGTAACCGAGAAGGGCACGCCGCTCATCACGCTGACCAGGTTGTTCACCTGCCAACCGCCGATGATGTAGGACACGACTCCCTTGTCGTTCAGGTAGTGCCTGCCTTTGCCGAAGGGGAGTTGCCAGATGTTGGTGATGCCCAGATTGTGGGTGCGGTCGCTAGAGGCGGGCGCATAGTTTCGACTCATGTATGCGAGTGCCTGGATCTCGGGAGTCGCATCGCTGTTTTCAAGCGGTGTGACCGCCTTTCCCCAGGTGTAGTTCACCGTGAGTGCGAGCCCGGCGGAGAAGCGGCGTTGCAGTTCGGCCTGCAGGGAATCGTAGTGGCCTGTTCCGACCGGCTGCAGGAAGATGGTCGATGCTGTTCGGCCAAACTTGGCCACCAAGGGTCTGCCTTCCTCGCCGGCGCCGATGATCTGGCCCGCATTGATATCGACCAGGCCCAGAGTCCGGACGGACCTAGTTGCCACATACCCTGCCTGGCCGGTGAATCCCCACGGGAGCTCTCTTTGCACGGTGAAGTTCCACGACTGGATGTAACCGCGCTTCAGGTCCTTGGGTAATCCCTGGAAGACGTAGTCGCCAGGAATATCCAGGATGCCGTTTCCGTTGTCAGGCACCTGGATCGTGGGAATCCCCTTCGACAACGTGGTCGCAGGAGTGAGACCATCCGGAGATTCACGTCTCACCTGGATGAGAAGCGGGTAATTGGCACGCAAAGGTTCGAAGGCTTCGTAGGGATCGTTGGTGAGCCCATAGCCGGTCCGGATCACAAACTTGTCGGTCAGGCGATAGGCCAGACCGACGCGCGGACCGAAGCGCAGTTTGCTGACCTTGATGCCGCAGTCCGTAGGTATGGATCCGAATCCGCAGAGGGATACCTGGTTTGTCTCGGGATCATAGGATTCGATCCCGCGGTCGGGCCGGGTCGGTACCGGGAAATATTCGTAACGAAGCCCATAGTCCAGCGTGAGCCTGGGGGTTACAGTCCACCGGTCACGGGCGTAGGCGCTGAAGAGCCAGGCGCGAATGTGATATTCATCCGGGACCTGGAGCGTCCTCCCTCCCTGGCTCGCCTGGCCCAGCAGGAATGCGGCAATGCTGTTGTACCTGGACCCACCCGAGGTTTCCTGGCAATTTCCGCTTTCCGGGTCGAGTCCCTCACAACGTTCGGTAATGCCTCGTTCGAAATTGAAGCCACCCTGCGCGCCGTACCCGCCGCTGGCAAACTCGGCCTGGGCCTGGTTCAGCCCCTGGCGATAGAAGTCGCCGCCAAACCGGATATTGTGCTTGCCCTTCATCCAGTTCACGTTGACCACATACTGCGACTGCGGGTCGTGACGGTAGTAGGGCATGAAGTTGTTGGGCACTCCCAGGGTGGAGTAATTCTCGATGTCAAATTCGGGCCAGCCGCTCTCGAAGGCGCGTGGACCGTTGGTTCCCGGGATGCCGAACACTTCCGAGCCGAGATTCTTGCCGAGGCCGGTTTGCTCGGAAGAAGTCCCCTGCCGCGCGTAACCGAAGTGGGCATCCACGAGAAAGTTTGGATTGAGGGTGTATGTGCCCATGACTGTGGTCCGGTACGTATTGCCGTGACCGTGCCCCGGATTGCCGCCGGCGAGGGGATCCCCGCCTCCCGCCTCCCCATATACAGTCGGGTTGATGCTGTTGTAGTGGAGGAGACCGAACGTGCCAATCACGTTGAGTTTGGACGTCACGCTGTAGTCGACCTTCGTATCCACCTGGTGGCGATCAAAGATAAACGGACCGGAAACAAAGTAGTTTCTGTTTTCCCGATTGATGTTGTTGGGCACGAAGAAGGCCGTGATTTTCTTGGCAATCGGGTCCATCCGGCCGGCAGGAATGATGTTCAGGCAACCCGGGTTCGTTGCGGTATTGCAGAGCGAGTAGTTGGAGTCACCGGGTGCAACGTGGAATTGCGTGCGGCCCAAACCCGTGTTGGGGTCGCCCGACAGCGGGTCGTAAATGGGCGTCGTTGACGCGGACAAGTCGCCCGCCAGCATGGCGGGCAAGGGGACGGTCGCGAACGTCTGAACGTTCCTGTGGTCCCTCGTCGACTCGTAGCTGACGAAATAGAAGGCCTTGTTCTTCTTGATCGGCCCCCCTACCGTGCCGCCGTACTCGTTGTAAACCTGCTTCGGTTTGGTGCCGGTATTCAAATCGGCATCCCCGAACCGCATGGGCCAGGCCTTCAGGTGATTGTCGGTGTGGTATTCAAACGCCGACCCGTGCAAGTCGTTCGTTCCGCTCCGGGTCTGGACATTGATCGCCGCACCGCCCGCCAGGCCCTGCTCGGCGTCAAAACTGCTCGTGACGACGTTGACTTCCTGGATCGACTCCAGGGTCGGGACGTAGGACGCAACGTGCGGCAGCTGCACGTGAGTAGTGCTGACGCCGTCGATGCGTGTGTTGTTCTGGTTGTCGCTCGTCCCGTTGACCGTGAACTCCAATGAACGCGAAGGATTGGTCGGGATGGAGTGCGAATTCTGTGGCGGCGAAAAGCCGGGCAGCATGCGATAGACCTGTTGATAGTTCCTACCCAGCGCTACAGGCAGGTTTTGCAGATCCGACGCGACGACTCCAACCGCCACCTCGGACGTTTCCGTCTGCAGCCTCGGCGGCTCCGCATTTACCACAACCTGTTCATCCGCGGCACCGACCTCCAGTGTCACGTTTACACGGCTGACGCTGTTTATGGAGACCGTCACCTCCGCCTGTTCGAAGGTCTTGAATCCCTGCTGGGTGACTTTGACGCTGTAAGTCCCAGTGGGGAGATCGGTGATATTGAAGTGTCCCGTCTCATCAGTGACCACCTCACGGGTCAGGTTGGTGCCCTTGTTGCTGACGACAACGGTCGTACCCGGAACGGACGCGCCAGAGGCGTCCTTCACATCTCCCACGATCGAGCCATACAGGACCTGAGCTTCAGCCTTCGGAGTCGTCGCAAATGCCAGGACTAAGGCGATACCCACCAGGCAGCAACACCACACCGCTATCTTCTGCACTCGTGGCATGGACATCACACCCTCCTCATTGACGGAAATCGGCCGTGAGCCGTCGGAATGTGGTCGATACACAGTACCTGCGGTAGGGTTCTACTGCACCGACCTTCTTAGCGAATTGGAAAACCCCGAGTCTCTTCCCGAAGCCAGGTGAATCTATGTTAGGCGGTGGGCAATCGATGAGTCAAATATTTGTTGCTCGAAATAGGCCAGCGCGAGATACCTCGATGGGGATAATTAGGAATCTATTATATTATCGACTTCATCACACCAGCAGCGATTGGCGCCAAATATATCGATTCCACACTGACTAACTGAAACAAGCATCATCGGCCTATGCGTGGTTCGCTCGCGCCCCATTCGACTGTGAGTAATCTTACGCCGGACACTTCCACCATCTCCGAGCCGCATATCGACCGATATGCGGACCGTGTTTTCGAACCATATCCGTTTGGGGATACCATTGCGGCGATTGGAATGGAACGACATCGCGCCTGGATGACCGACGCCCTTGCGCCGAAAGGTATAATTTCAGGACGTAAGGCCCCGGGGCGGCAAGTCTGCTTTCCTGTTTCTCATCTGTAACGCTCCTGCGGAATTCAATGTAAAGGAGAGAGCCCAGTGCCGCATTATCCGCACGATCTGATGGTTATCCACGAACACCCGGAATGGCAGAAGCCGCTGTTTTCCGAGCTCAAGCGCCGCAAGGTCAATTTCGGGGTGGTGGATCTCAAGAGCGCGGCGTTCTCGTCGGAGGAAGACCCTCTGGCGCCGCTGTATTTCAATCAGGCATCACCAAGCGCCTATGTACGGGGCGCGACCCGGGCCGTGCCGTATGCTTTGTCCTTCATGCGATCGCTGGCCTGTCGCGGCGTCAGGGTCCTCAATGGTGCGAATGCTTTTGCCTTTGAGCTGTCCAAGACCGTGCAGGCTTCCATGCTCAGAGCTCTGGGGATCCCACACCCCCGGAGCATCACCTTCAACAGCTTGGACGCGTTGCGCGGGCGCGCCGGCGAGGTGGGGTTCCCGGCGCTGGTCAAGCCGGAGCAGGGTGGCAGCGGCGCGCGCATCCACCTGGCCAACGGCATGGAGGAGATAGAGGCCCTGTTTGCGCAGAATCCCGAATTGTGGGAGCCGGACCACCTGATGCTCCTGCAGGAATACATCCCTCACAGCGAAGCGCGGGGCATCATCCGCATGGAGTTCCTCGGCGGCAAGCTGTTGTACGCCATGCGGGTGGTGAGCTACGGCTCGTTCAACCTGTGCCCGTCCCCGGTGTGCAACCCTGAGGCCGGCGGCGCCGGCGCATGTGAAGTTCCGGCGGCCGTGCATAGGCCCGTGGAGTTCTATCCCTATCCGGAGGTTCCAGCGGAAGCGGTTGTCGCCGGAGAACGCATCATGGCGGCCGCCGGGATCGACGTGGGGGCGAGCGAATACCTGGACGCCAACACCGGAGAGCGGGTTTTCTACGACATCAACGCCAACAGCAACCTGCGGCCCAGTGTTGCCGCCGCATTCGGGTTCGACCCGTTCGAACGCGTGGCGGAATGGCTGTCGGGTCATATCGAGGCTGTGAAGTCCGGCGCATTTTAGACGTGTCATCAGCACCCGCCACGAGTCCGGGGGGTAGGTTGCGAGGGCGCGAAGGTTGTGCTTAGTACACAGTCTCATAAGTACGCTGACTTATTTTTCAGGACGCGGAAAACGCGGGCGATGAAAAACAAAAGCCAAAACAGAACGCAGATTCCGCGGATCCCACGGATTCACGCGGATCGACCGCGTCCTGTCGCCAGGTCGATCTGTGGGGATCCGCGCGCATCCGCGTCCTGACAAATACATTGGCGTATTTGTGAACATCAGTACTCAAGAAGCGACGCCGTCTTGAGGTCTAGACCCCTTTGCGCCAACCGGGGTCGTCGAACGTTCGGAGCGTGATGCTGAACGTGCCGTCCGGGTTGAGGGGCTGGGCGCAGGCCCAGCGCACCGGGCGCCGGACGCCCTTGGTTTCGATCTCCGCCCTGAGGTTCATCTTCTGGCCTTCCATCCCCTTGGGCAGAACGAATGACGCCTCGCGGATGCGCGCGCCATAGGGGTGCCCGGCATCCAAGCCGCCGCCGATACTCACCCTCTTGTCTTCGCTCTCCACGTAGAGGCGCAGTATGCCGGGCACTCCGGCCACGCCGTCGTTGGCGATGCCGAGGATGATTTCGCTCGTTCCGTAGCGCTTGCGCTGCCAGACCCAGGAAGGCCGCACGCGATAGCCCATGCGCCGATGCAGGGTGTCGAATGCGTTGGGGTATTTCTTGTAGTAGGCCAGCAGGTTGTCGGCCTCGGTCCAGAGCGCCCAGTAGTTGGCATTCAGGTCCAGGACGTGCATCGCACCGTTCTCCCGGTCGCTGATGCCGGCCGCATCGAAGCGCAGCGAGGCGGGATCGTAGTGCCGGTTGCCCCCCTCCTCCATGACCACCGCCAGCCATGGAGGCCGGTTGGCCAGGTTCTCCACCTGTACGGCCTCCTCGATGGCCACCGTGCTGTCGGAACGCAACCACTCGCCGGCGCGGACGCACATATCCTGCACCTCGCGGTTGCCGACCGAGCTGATATCCGGCTCGGTGTTGACCGCCAGCGGGACCTTCTTCCAGGTCTCCATCTGGATGCGGGTCATCTCCACAAAGGTCTTCTCGGCCGTTACGTAGTCGGGGAACGGATTGGGCAGCCGGTTGGTGTGAGCTTCTCCCCAGAAGCCGTACATCATCAGGTCCATGAACTCGACCAGCGGGTTGTTGCCGTATTCCGCCGCCATCAGTTCGTTTAGCTCGCGGAAGGCCTTCTGAAACTCCGGGTGATCGTAGCGCGGCTCGACGTAGTCCCAATCCTGCGGCTTCTGGGATCTCTCACCGCGGTTCTTGCCGATCTTCACCAGGGGCACCTTTTTCTGGAGGAAGTCCGGCAGGGCAAGCTGCTTGGGCTGGAATTCGGGGGTTGAGAGCTGTATCCGGAAGGCCACCCGGAGGTGGTACTGCTTGGCCGCCGCGAAGGCGAGCTCCCATACGGGTCCCAGGCTGAGCTTGCCCGGCTGGCTTTGCACGTCGCGCCAGTCGCAACGGATATATAGGACGTCGGCGAAGGGAAGGGCCCCGAGCGCGTCGACGGCCTTTTCCAGGGGCATCTTGCCCGCGCGTACCGCCCGCGTGGGGCCGCCCTCCTCCCAGGCATAGGGAACCAGCCCGGTGCCGAAATTCTTGACGTGGGCGTTGGACGGCGTGCTGGACGCGATCACCTGCCACCCCTCGTCCTGCTCGACACCGAACGGGCCCTGGTTGAGACGATCTCGCGGCGCCGGGCCGGGACCGAAGTCATATCCGGCCCAGAGATGATCGGGAACATCCGCTCGCGTCACTTTGGAGGTCGTGGCCGCAGCCAGCGCGGCCGCGCTGGCTACCTTCATGAACTCACGGCGAATCATAGTATCAGCTCCTCTGTTATGCCTGTGGAAAGAGCGCGTCAATAGATCCTTGTGTGCCCGCTTAAGTTATCGATTGTATCAGATACAATCGGCTATCGGAACAGAACCCAGATTCAGCGGATCCAACGGATTCACGCGGATCGGCCGTGTCCGGCATTCCATCGATCCGTGGGGATCCGCGCGCATCCGCGTCCTGAAAATTACGCTGGCGTATTTGGGAAGATTAGGACTAAGGCGTAATCGCGGATGGGGCCGGTGGGTTAACATGAAGCGCCGCAGATTTGAAGCGCCGCAGATTTGTCGTTGTGGGGTGCGGACCTGAGCCCGGTAAGATTGGCTGTTCTGATTTGGGCCCAATCGGCTGCGAGGACGAGCCGTTTTGCGCGTGCAGCCGGTTGGGCCCGCCGCGTGGGGAGGAACTTAACCATGTCTCGAAACGTAGCTGCAATTGCCGCATTAATCATGCTCTCGGCCTCCGCGCGGGCTGCTTCCACGGTGAGCGTGGTCGTGAAGCCGGCGGGCCCCGTCCAGGTCAAAACGCCGGCGGCGGAGTTCCTGTTGCTGGCGTCCGGTTACCTCGAAGGCCGCTTGATTGAGAACGGGCGGCCGATCACCCTGGACGAGCCCGCGCCGGGAGAGGCTGGCGACCTGCTGGTGAGCGGGGGAGCCCCGGTGGTATTCGAGCCGCTCGATTTCCGCCATGCCAGGCTAACGGACCCCCGCGCTGGGATAGGCAGGCAAGGCAGGCGGATTGAGGTGACCGCCAGGCAGAGCGGCTCGGCCGGATTGGAGAAGACCCTCGCGCTGGAGGTGTACGACGACTTTCCCAAGGCGGCATTCCTCACTATCAGCTACCGCAACGCAGGGAAGACCGCCGTCAAGCTGGACCAGATCGTACTGCAGCGGCGCCGCCTCAACGCGGCGCTGACGGAACCCGCCGCGCCTCCCTTCCAGATGTGGTCGTTCCAGGGCTCTGCGTCCAAGTGGGGCGCCGACGACGTCCTCCCGCTCGCCAAGGGTTTCTCCCAGCCCAACCTGGTGGGGGCGACCCTGCCGAGCGGCGGCGAGGGCGGCGGCATCCCGGTGGTGGCGTTCTGGACGCGCACCGGCGGGACTGCCATAGGACACGTGGAGCCCCGCGCCGAGACGCTGTCGCTCCCCGTGCAGGTGGCCGGCGATGGCCGCGTGGCGGCGTCCGTGCGCATCGACGCGGGCGCCACCTTGCAGCCGGGTGGGCGTTTCTCCACTCCACGGACCTTCCTGGCGGTGTTCTCCGGCGACTATTACGAGCCTGTGAGCATGTGGTCGGCGATCCTGCAACGCCAGGCGTGGCAGCCGGCCCAATCCCCGGAGGGCGCCTACGAGGCCAACTGGTGCGGTTGGGGATATCTCGGCACCGTGACCCCCGACCAGATGGTTAAGACCATCCCCAAGCTCAAGGAATTCGGAATCAAGTGGGCCACCCTCGACGCCGGCTGGTACGACGTCTCCGGCGACTGGTATCCGAATCCCGAGACCTTTGGGGGCGACGCGGTGCGGCGCACGGTGGATGAGTTCCACCGGAACGGCATCCGCATTACCGTCTGGTGGGCGCCCATCGAGGCGGCCGACGGCCAAGGCCGCAGGCGGGGAGGCCGGGGAACCGCCTCCAAGGTCGCGCAAGCTCATCCGGAGTGGCTGATCCAGGACGCCGCCGGAAAGCGCGCGGGGCTCCGCAACAACAGCCTGGCCGCCCTGTGCCCCGCCCTTCCCGAGGTGCAGGCGTACTTCCGCGGCGTGACCGAGAGGCTGATCCGCGACTACGACTTCGACGGTTCCAAGATGGACGGCATTTACTCCGTGCCCCGCTGCTATAACCCCGCCCACCATCACAGGAGCCCGGACGATTCGGTGTACGCGATGGCCGATGTTTACCGAATCATCCTGGAGACGTCACGGGCGATAAAACCTTACAGCGTGACGCAGATCTGCCCGTGCGGGACCACTCCCAACCTCGCCTGGCTGCCTTTCGAAGACCAGTCCGTGACCGCCGACCCGGTGGGCTCCGTGCAGGTGCGGCGGCGCATCAAGCTCTATAAGGCGCTGCTGGGGCCGCGCTCGGCGGTTTACGGCGATCACGTGGAATTGAGCAAGATCCGGTTCGATCCCGACCGGGAGGTGGATCTCGGCGAGGATTTCGCCTCCACCGTGGGAACCGGCGGCGTGGTGGGTACAAAGTTCAACTGGCCTGACTACGGGCCGCGCTTCGACGACGTGACCCTCACGCCGCGCAAGGAAGCGATCTGGAAGAAGTGGATTCCTCTCTACAACTCGCTGATGCTTTCCAGGGGTACGTTCTTGAACCTCTATACCATCGGTTACGACACGCCGGAAGGATACGCCATCGCCAAGGACGGCAAGATGTACTACGCCTTCTACGTGGGCGAGGCTCAGCAATGGGAGGGCACGCTCGAGCTGCGCGGGCTGGAGGGAGGCAAGTACCGCGTGTTCGACTACGTGAACCAAAAGGTCCTGGGGACCGTGGACGCCTCCGCCCCCAGGCTCTCCGCCAGGTTCACCGAGAGCCTGCTTCTGGAATTGTCGCGTCAGTAGCGGCTGCGGCTCCTGGATCAGGGCGATACCTGTCTTTCTAATGGAGGCATGTTTCGGATTTGGCCCTCCAGAGCGAATTCCGCCCGCGTCCGCACTCCCACGATATCGTGCCGAATTCCGGAAAGGTATCGAAACGGCCCAGCTTCGGTCCTAGCCTCCGGCGCTGCTGCCGCGCAGCTGAAAGCTGAATGAGCCGTCCGGGTTCACGGGCTCGGAGCAGGCCCAGCGGACAGGCCTGCGGATTCCCCCCTTCGTTTCAATCTCGGCGCGAATGATCATTTTCTGCTCGCTCGCGCCTTTCGGGAGGAGGAACGAAGCCTGCCTCAGACGGCCCCCATAGGGGTGCCCGGCATCCAGGCCGCCGCCGACTTTGATTTTCCCGTCCGGGCTCTCAACGTATATCCTAAGCACGCCGGGAACGCCGGCCACGCCGTCGTTGGCCACCGCCACAATCACTTCGACAGTATCGTAACGTTTTCTTTGCCAGATCCATGATGGGCGAACCCTGTACCCCATTCTCTGCCGCAGCATGTCGAACGAACGGGGGAATCTCTCGTAATACTGTTTGAGGTTGTCCGCCTCTGTCCACAGTGCCCAGTAATTGGCTCCGAGATCAAGCACATGGAGTGCCGCCTTTTCGCGATACCTCGCGTCCACTCTGTCCCGGGCAGACCGGGTCGATTGCTGCTCTTCGATCAGGTGATGGCGGTTTCTCCCATCCTCCATGAACACTGCCAGCCACGGGGGACGATTTGACAGTTCTTCTATCTGGATCGGTTCGTCGCCGATGATGCTATCCGAGCGCAGCCAGCATCCTGCGCGCACCGCCATGTCCTGCACTTCGCGGTTGCCGACCTGGTTGTTGTCCGGTTGTGTATTGACCACCAGCGGTGTCTTCTTCCAAGTCTCGAGCTGGAACCGGGTCATCTCGACAAACGTCTTCTCCGCCGTCAGGTAATCGGGGAAGGGCTTGGGCAGCTCCAGAGTGTGGCCTTCCCCCCACCACCCATACATCATGAGATCCATGAACTCCAGAAGCGGGTTCCCGTCATACTCAGCGGCCAATAGCTCGTTTAACTCCCTGAAGGCCTTCTGAAATTCAGGGTGGTGGTACTGGGGTTCGATGTATTCGATTCCGCCGCGAGAGTGACTCGATCCTGCGGGGAGGGAACCCACCTTGACCACGGGGGCCTTCTCCCTCAGGAAATCGGGAATGGAAATGTTTTTCGGCTGTATGTTGGGACTGGACATCTGGATCCGGAACCCCACCCTGAGGTTGTGGGCCTTGGCTGCGTCGAAAGTCAGCTTCCAGATCGGATGGAGATCGAGCCTGCCCGGAGCCTTCTGCACGTCGCGCCAGTCGCACCGGATATAGAGGAGATCCAGGAAGGGCAATGAGGCCAGCTTCTCGACGTGTTGCTCGAGGGTTTCTTTCCCCGCTCGTGCAGCCAGTGACGGCCCATTTTCTTCCCAAGTGTAGCCGGTCAATCCCAAACCGTAGTTCTTGACAGGCTGATCGGAGATCGTGGTGTATTCGATCGTTCGCTCGCCGCCTCCCTGGTCCGTGCCGAAGGGCCCCTGGTTCAGGCGATCGGTCACGCGGGGACCCGGGCCGAAGTCGTAGCCGTCCCACCTGTGGTCGGGTACGTCGGGACGGCCGCTGCGCGCAGATCCCCAAAATGCCAGACCGGCTCCCGCCTTGATGAAGCTGCGTCTTTGCATCGTGTTTCCCTCCCTCGTTCGAATATCACCCGGCGGAGAGCATGCGGGTTCACTCATCCGCAAGTTTGCCCCGAAGCACGATGATCGATGCCTTGGGAAGCTGGTAGGTCGTGTCTACGCCGGCGGCCGTTACGGTCGACTTGGAGGGGGGGCCGTCCGGGTCGGCGTGGCCAGTGCCGCCGCGACGGTTCCCGCCCCCCTGGGGTGCAGCATCTGTAAGGGCCGGGTCGGGGTGCCACTGGTATTCAGCCGCGCCGAACACCACACGGTCGACCGTGCCTGAGAAGAACACGATTCCGGGCGCCGACCGGATCGGCGAACGTCACATTCACGGAGTGGGCGTTGTCGCGGTCCTTGTTGACCAGCATCAGGGACCATTGCCCGTCGGGCCGCTCTACGGCATAGGCCGTCACCAGGGTGTGCCCGTCCTTGTCCTTCACGTCGCTCGATGCTTTGTAAAGCTTGTGGATGGCATCAACAGGCTGTACCCATTCCTTGGTGATCACCTGCGTCGCCAGGTACTGCGGCGTGTAGCTGGTGACGCGATTGTTTTCGTCGATCGGCAGGAAGCCGCCGCCGCCTCGGTTCTGCGATGCCATGTAGTGGAAGTAGTAGGTGCCGCCGGCGCCGGCGGTCATCATGGATCCGATATAGTCGGCGAGCCAGAGGGCCGCCTTGACGGTGCCGGCTCACGTTGTCGCGCAGGTCGTTGCCCTCGGTCATGAAAAAGGGCACATTGGGCGGCAAGCCGTTATCCTTCCAGGCTTGAATCACGTGGTTGACGTTGTCCGGCTCGTCATACAGGGAGCTCCAATCGGCGCAGCTCCTGTTGAAGCAGGGATAGTGCTCGAAGGAGAAGAACGTGAAATCCTGCAGGTGGCCGCGGGCCTTGAGGTAGTCCAGGAACCGGCCCGTGAACGAGACTCTTCCGTTGGCGTCTGCCCAGGAATCGACGTCGGCCGGCGTCCCCTCGTAGGACGGCCCGCCCAAGGGCGCGTCGGGCACGAGCTTGTGAATGGCCCTGGCGAACTGGATGTACAGGGTGGCATAGTCCTCCGGGAGCACGCGCTGCCCGTCGGCCTCCTCTCCCACTTCGATGTGCGAGATCGGATACCCTCGCTTGTACAGGTACGCGATCTCGTTGGCCGCATCCTCCGGTATCGTGTAGAGAAGCGCGACGGGCACCATGGTGGGGAGACCGCGCGTTACGCCGCAGTTGAAGAAGAAGTCGAGCCCGATTTGGTCCCCTCTTCCGTAGTCCAGGTCGGACGCAGCATGCCACGGGTCGACCGAGGAGGGCCACGTGATGGTCTGCTGCCTGCTTGGCAGGTGCTTGACGATGTCGGTGAACTGGCCGTCGGCCGACGCGGTCCCGATATAGAGTTCGTTGATGGCGTATCCCACGCAATTGCGCTTGTCTTGCGAACCATGCGTGTCGCAGGTATTGGACGATTCCGTCATCCAGATGCGCAGGTATTGCAGCGGGATCTTCCAGCTCACCAGCTTGAGGAGGGCAGTCCCGCCCTTACCATCGTTGATCGCGCCCAACGGAAAGGTCTGCCAGGTCCCCTTGTTGATCCCCTCGTAGAAGGGCTCCTGTTCGCCCGTCCAGAACTGTACGTAATAGCGTCTGGCGTAAGGGTTGGCCCACGCGATCTTGATGGCGTTGATGTCCACCTTGGCGCCCAGGTCGATCATCACCCATTGCGGGTGGAGAGCGTCGTACTCGCCCGTGAAGGCGCTGGTCAGGTAGGGATTGCTCTTCCAGTAGGATCCCAGGTTGCCGTCGGTCAAGCGCGACCAGCCGTTGCCGTCGCCCAGGGTGGCGCCGCGATGAGGGAGGGGGTATGCCCAGGAGTGACGGATCTGTTCGGGGGTCGGCTCCGCGCTGCCCGTAAAATAGCCCTCTTGCCTGGCCGCATTGCTCCAGGTGCCGCGCGGATTCCAGTGCCACGCCTCGATCATCAATTCGGTGTTCTGGCGATAGGTCACGGTCTGCCAGCCTCCGCCCAGAAGGTCCTTGAGGACCGGGTCGGTCAGCATCCTCTCGGTATGCCTCTCGTTCTCCTCCCGGGTAGTGCCGCCTCGCAACCGGTCAATTCCCCCTCCGAGCGCACGAAAAGGACTGAACGAATTCACCGCGTGGGACGGCGCTGCGTCCACCACGATACTCTGCGCGTTCGCCATTCCGGCCAGCCAGAGGAAGAGGCTGACACCAAGACTCATTCCGAGCACTCGCCGTCTCCTGACCGCTGACATAATCCCTCCTGGATCACCGCGAACTGCCGAACGTGTGATGCGCGCCGGGCCGCCTGGGCAGGATTCGTACTCCGGCTCTTGCGTCGACCGGCGACACCGGACCGAGAACAGGATGTATCGCCAGGAGCGGCCGCGCTGTGGATCTTACTCCCTCGAATGCGGCGTTCGACCGCTGTCCCCGGACTCGGCGATGAACCGCAGCAGGATCGTGCCGAAGCTAGCGCCGGCGGGATGAAACTGCAAGCGGTTTGTATGGAAATGAATGCCGCAGTGCGCCGGCGGCGATGTCCAGTCGATCCTGCTTATCTGCCCTGCGGGTGGAGGTGACAATCGTGCCGCGGAGCGCTCGTATTCGGACAAGGCGTGGTCTCTTCCAGGCATCGGCGCGGATTACAGTCGCAGGATCCGGATTTCCTTGAACTCCAGCCAGCTCCCCGGACGGTGCGCCTGCAGTTCGATGTGGCCCTCCTCCCGGTTTTCCAGGCCATCGTATTCCAGAACCGTATCGCCGTTCACCCGCACCGTGCATCGGGGTCCCTCAAGCCGCACCTGCATGGGGAACCACTTTTCGTCTGCGATCCGGGGGTAGATGGACCTCTTGTGGTAATAGAGGGAGCCTGTCGGAAAATGTGCGTCTTCCACGTTGTGCAACTGGATCTCGTAGTAGCGGGAACCGGACAGCCCTTTGCCCTCGGAGCGGACCAGGATTCCGCCGTTGTGCTCCTTGGGGCCGCGCACGAACAGCGACAGCTCGAAGTCGCGGAACTTGTCCCGGGTGGCCAGGTGTCCCCCGCCGCCGGCCCGGATCACGCTGCCGAGGGCCTCAAATCGGGCCGGGGACTGCTTGGAGCTTTCGGAAACGAACCATTTCTGAAAGTCGCCTTCCGCCGCGTAGAGATTCTCCCAGGACTCCTGCCCCGGCAGTTCGCGGACGCGGAGGCCGCGGAAACGGATCGGGTAACCGAGCGCGCTGAGCCCGAGATGCCCCCTGCGAAATCGCCGAGCCAGTTCCGGGTGCGAAGCGAGATCCAGGTCCTGCACCGATTCGTCGTTCACCCAGACTTTCAAGCGCGGCCATTCCATCAGGATTCTCATCGTGTTCCAGGCGCCGTCGCTCTTGACGTTCACCGTCGAGGGCGCGACGAGCGGGAAGATCGCCCCCATGGAATTGGGCTGTGGGACCTTGTCGCGCTGGTGGAAGATCTTCACGAGCAGGCCGTTCGACGCCGGCCGGCCGTGACGCGGGGCGTGAAGGTAGACGCCTCCGTCGATCCAACCCCTCACGAAGAACTCGCAGCGGAAATCGAAATCGCCGTACTGCCGCTCCGAACGCAGCCATGCTGGGTACTGCGAGGACTCCGACCCGACTATCGCACCCTCGAGGACGTAGAAGGCGGACTCCGGCCCCTCCTCGACACTCCAGCCTTGCAGCGACCGCCCGTCGAAAAGCTCGACCTCGCCGCCGGCTTGCGCAGCCATTGCAGCCGGGCACGCGGCCGCCACCCCGAGGAATTCACGCCTGTTCATCTCATTTTCCTTTCGCTCGAGTCTTCGTCCCGCACGTCCCAAACCTGCGGCACGGATCCTGCCTTGTGTACCCCGGCCGCTGGCCAAAGTCAATCGTCCGGGCGAAACGCCAAGGGCGGCTTCTGCCCCCTAGCCACGAAGTAATCCCCGGCTCTCCGGCCGGCTCTCGCTGACGAGGATCAGGGGCGGGTCGGCGGGTAGCAGCGCGCCGCACCAGGCCGCGAACTGGCCGGCCAACCCGACGATGATCGCCCCGTGGATGTGGTCGGCACCGTACTGCGCCGACGGGCGGGCGTCAGCCGCGGGACGGCCTCTGAAGCCCGGACGCACCTGGGAAAGCGAAAGGCGTGGTAAGACCGTCATGGGGCGGCCCGGTAGGTTTCCTTCCCATTCACGACGGTGAGGAGCACGCGTGCTTTCAGGATGCGCTCCGGCGGCGGCGCGAGGATGTCATCCGAGAGGACCACGAAATCCGCTGCCTTGCCCGCCTCGAGCCTGCCCTTGAACGCTTCATCGAATGAGGCGTACGCGGCGTCGCGCGTGAAGTGGCGCAACGCCGCCTCCGCGGAAATGCGACCCTGCGGTTCCCACCCTCCTGCCGGACTCCCCTGGGGCGTCATGCGGGTCACGGCGGCATAGATCCCTTTCAAGACGTCGAACGAGAAGACCGGCCAGTCGCTCCCGAAGGCCTGGACGGCACCCGCATCGTCGAAGAGCCTGAAGGAGTCCGCGACAGCGGCCCTGGCGGGGCCCAGCACCCGGGCGAAGTTCTCCAGCGTGGTCTGGTCGGGGTTGGCGAATATGGCCTGCGTCGAGGCCACGACCCCCAGGGCCTGGAACCGGGGAAGGTCCGCCCTGTCGGGTACTTCGATGTGCTCCAGCCGGTGGCGCCGGCCCGAGGTCCTGTTGAGCTTCGCCGCGTTTTCAAAGGCGTCGAGGGAAACGCGGATCGCGAGGTCGCCGATGGCGTGCAACATGATCTGAAACCCCTCGCGGTCGTAGATTGCGACGGCGCGGTTCAGTTCCGCGGGCGACCACAACAGGAGCCCCTTGCCGCCGGTCGTGTACGGCTCGACCATGGCTGCCGTCTTCGCGTCGACGGTCCCGTCCACCAGCCCTTTTACGGGGCCGAAGCGGAAGAAGCGACCGGAGTGTTCCGACACGAGCTGCTTGTAGCGCGCCAGGTGTTCCGGCGAAGGGTTCTTGACCATCATGAGGGCCGAGTAGAAGCGTATCTTCGGGTCGCCCTCCCGCAGCCACCGCTCGTGGACCGGCAGGTCCTCGAGGTCGAAACCGGCATTTTGGACCGAGGTCAGGCCGCAGGACGCCGCGAGGTCCACGGCCCTCCTGAGCGCGTCGTATTTCTGCCCGGCGGCAGGGGGCGGCACCAGTCTTTCCACCAGGTTCATGGCCCCTTCCTTGAGCAGGCCCGTCGGCTCGCCGCTGGTGTCCCGTTCGATGACGCCGCCTGGCGGATCCTGTGCCGTCCTGGTAATGCCGGCTGCCGCGAGCGCCCGGGAGTTGGCCAACACCGTGTGCCCGTCGCGGTCCGTCATCAGCGCCGGCCGATCGGACACGGTGGCGTCGAGAAGCTTACGATGAGGCACCGCTCCAGGGAAGTCGCTGAAAGCCCAGCCTCGCCCCACGATCCATATGGCGTCCGGGTGATTGCGCGCATAGGCGGCGACGCGCCTCTGAATTTCGCCGACGTTGCCGGCATCCACGAGGTCGACCTTGTCGAGGCTGAGCGCGCCTTCCATGAAATGGAGGTGGGCGTCGATGAAACCCGGAGCGACGAAACGACCTTTCAGGTCGACGATCTGCGTGCGGCGGCCGGAGAGTTTCCTGATCTCGTCGTTGGTCCCCGCCGCGAGGATGCTGGGACCTCTCGTCGCAATCGCCTCGGCTCGCGGGCGGCCGTCCACCCCGGTCCAGATGTTCCCGTTGATGTAGATCCGGTCCGCGACGTCCGCAGCCGGGGCAGAGACCCGGAGGAGGCACGCGATCAGAATCAGTGACATGTGTCTCATCTGTGGCTCCCCTGTTTGGATGATAGGTTATCATGCCGACGCTTACCCGATGCCGCGACGGCCGCGGGAGAAAGCACAAAAGGCTTACGGCATCCTGGCCGCGGTCTCGCTCGCGCTTGGCGCAAGCAGATTCCGCGGATCCAACGGATTCACGCGGATCGACCGCGGCCTGTCGCCAGGTCGATCCGTGGGGATCCGCGCGCATCCGCGTCCAAGCAAGCAACGATAGGAGATTGCTATTAGCGGAGCCGTCAGCCCTCCGGGGCGCGGCGGCTGACGGGCATCTGCGGCGTTGCCGCTCCTCGACGATGTCACCACAAAAAGGGGTGCCGGGACGGGGGACTTCGCAAGCCGGCCACGGAACACGAGATCTTCAGCGTCTTCCGTGGCTGGCTTTTTTCGGCTACTCACGGTCTACATCGCGAATTCATCTTTGAACCGCATGTCCTTGGGGTTCATCTTGATGAAGATGTTGTATTTCTGCTTCTGACCACGGATTTCCGGAGTGAATTCGCTTCTGAGGGTTATCGATTTTTCCGACCCGGTGAACATCGGCTCCCCGCTGCTGTCGAAACGGGGGAACACGAACACGGGATTGCTGCGGCTCTGGTCGGGTGGCAGGAAGTTCGTCAGTGAGATGTTTTCCCTTTTTCCCCCCTCGATGTACGTCGAGGTGCGGAAGTCGGCCAGGGTCGCGTGCATGAAGTAGCTGTGGATGTCGTGCACCGACGCGGATCCCGGCGGCACCGTACGGTACGAGATCTGGATCACGATGTCCTTGACCGCCGGCGCATTGACGTTGGCCAGTACCTGGTCGCGCACGGTTGCGTCGGACGGCTTCGCCAGGAGCTGGAGCTGCCCGAAAGCCATGCGGACTGGCCGGGCCGCGAGGAGCCGGAACTCGAAGAGAATCATGTTCGACGACTCGCCAAAGGAGGGTTGCGACGAGGCACGCTGCGCGGCCAACCCGCCCTCGGGGAAGTTCTGCGCCGAGCCCCGCGCATTCATGAGCGGCGGCAGGTCCCCAAAGGCGTTGGAATACGTCCAGGGGGACTTCGTCAGCAGTTCCTTGCACTCCTTCTCGCTCCAGGAACTGAATTCCTTGGTATCCCAGAACTTGGCCGCATACAAAGGGACGGCCACACCCAGCAGAACCAGAAACACTGTCTTCAGAGCTGAAGGCCTCATAATCTACTCCCAGTCGCTTTGAAAAATGCAGACGCGTGAACGACAATATTACACCCGATTCGTGCCCGGAGGCTCAGCGATGAAAGCGGGCGGGAGCGGCCCGCACCTGATCCACGGGGCCGCGTCGAGCCGCCGCGGTCCGCCGCGGCTTCGGAGGGTCCATGCGTTCTGTTGAAGCGCCAGGCATGCTGTTTGGTGTAGGATCGCGGTCACGAGGGCCTGGATTACGACTGGATTGGCGCGAAGTCAGACCGAGAGGTGAATATTGCAGACTATCGCCGAAAAACCCCTGCTTACCCCGACAAGTCCTGGCACGACCGGAGCGCTCCCCCGAAACACGGCGGTGGACGCATACCGCGGTTTCGTGATGTTCCTGATGATGGCAGAAGTGTTGCGACTGGCGCAGGTGGCGCGCGGCTTTGAAGGGAACTGGTTCTGGCAATTCCTCGCGTTCAACCAGAGCCACGTGCCGTGGGCCGGCTGCTCCCTGCACGACACCATCCAGCCGTCCTTCTCGTTCCTGGTCGGCGTGGCGCTGCCGTATTCGATCGCAAGCCGGCTCGCGAAGGGCTCTACCTTCGGCCGGATGTTGTTTCACACGCTCTGGCGCTCGCTCCTGCTCGTTGCCCTCGGCATTTTCCTGAGGTCCCAGCGCGGCCCGATCACGAACTTCACGTTCGAAGATACGCTCACCCAGATCGGGTTGGGCTACACTTTCCTGTTTCTGCTCGGTTTCGTGCGGGCGCGCTGGCAATGGGTCGCGCTGACTGTGATTCTGACAGGCTACTGGCTGGCGTGGGCTGTGTACCCGCTGCCGGGCCCCGGTTTTGACTACCAGACCGTGGGTGTGCCGCCGGACTGGACGCACAATTACCCCGGGCTGGCGGCGCACTGGAACAAGAACGCGAACCTGGGACTTGCGTTCGACCAGTGGTTCCTGAACCTTTTCCCCCGGACCAGGCCTTTCGTCTTCAACGGCGGTGGATACCTGACCCTCAGCTTCATCCCGACATTGGGCACCATGATCCTCGGCCTGGTCGCGGGTCGCTGGCTGCGCGCGGCGGCGCCCCGGATGCCCTTCAGGAACCTGCTCGTCGCGGCAGGGGCGGGGCTGGCGGCGGGCGGGCTCCTGCACTTTGCCGGTCTCTGCCCCGTCGTCAAGCGCATCTGGACACCATCGTGGACGCTGTTCAGCGGCGGCATCTGCTTCTTGTTCCTCGCCGCCTTCTGCTGGGTCATCGAGGTCAAGAAGTACAAGAAGTGGGCGTTTCCCCTCATCGTGATCGGGATGAACTCGATTGCCGCGTATTTCCTGGCGGACTATTTCGGCCGCCAGATTTCCGATGCTTTCCGCATCCACCTCGGGGCCGCCCCGTTCCAGATCTTCGGGGCCCGGCTCGAACTCCTGACGCGCGGTGCCGTGCAGCTCGGGGTCTATTGGTCGATCCTGCTCTGGATGTACCGGCGAAAGATTTTCCTGCGCATCTGACCAGCCGAAGAGGCAAGGCTCGAGGAACTCGAAGAATGTCGAAGCAAGAGGAGACAGGGTTATGACAGCCATCAATCGCCGCTCTTTCGTCAAAAGCTCATTCCTGGCCACCGCGGGGGCGGGTTTCTCCGCGCTTTCCCGGGACCGGGTCCTGGGAGCCAACGGGGATGTGCGCCTCGCCGTGGTCGGTTTCAACGGCCAGGGGGCAAGCCATATCCGGGGATTTCAGAAGGTGCCCGGGGTAAGGCTGGTCGCACTGTGCGATGTCGACAAGGACGTCCTGGACAAGCAGGTTTCGGGTCTGCGCAACGGCGGCATCTCCGTCACCCCCTACACCGACGTCCGCAAGCTGCTCGACAGCAAGGAGGTCGATGCCATCACCACGGCGACGCCGAATCACTGGCACGCCCTGGTGACGGTCTGGGCCTGCCAGGCCGGCAAGGACGTCTACGTCGAAAAGCCCGTCTCGCACGAGGTGTGGGAAGGCCGCAAGATGGTCGAGGCGGCGCGCAAGTACAACCGCATCGTCCAGACCGGGACACAGAGCCGCTCGAACCCGGCGTACCGGGAGGCTATCGCCTGGGTTGCCGCCGGCAACCTCGGCAAGATCAAGGTCGCACGCGGCCTGTGCTACAAGCGGCGGAAGAGCATCGGCAAGGTGAGCGCTCCTCAACCCGTCCCCGCGTCGATCGACTACGACCTCTGGTGCGGTCCGGCCCCGAAGGGCCCGCTGATGCGCGAACGGCTGCACTACGACTGGCACTGGGTCTGGCCGACCGGAAACGGCGACCTCGGCAACCAGGGCATTCACCAGATGGACATCGCGCGCTGGGCGCTCGGCAAGAACTCGCTGTCGCCGCGGGTGTTGAGCGTCGGAGGGCGTCTGGGCTACATCGACGACGGGGAAACGCCCAACACCCAGTTCATCGTGCACGATTACGGCGACTCGCTTCTGATTTTCGAGGTGCGCGGGCTGCCCGCGAAGGCGGGCGACGAGACCATGGACAAGTACCGCGGCCAGTCGGTGGGCGACGTGATCGAGTGCGAACACGGCTACCTGGCAGGCACCGTCGCGTATGACCAGCGCGGGCAAGGAGGTCAAGAAGTTCACCAGGGATGCGGACGACGACGAGGGGCATCACGGCAATTTCATCAAGGCGGTGCGCAGCCGCAAGGTCAGCGACCTGAATGCCGACATCCTGGAAGGCCACCTTTCCAGCGCGCTCTGTCACACGGGCAACATCTCGTACCGGCTGGGGAAACAATCCCACCCGGCGGAGATCAGAGAAGCCATCAAGGGAGACAAGGAGGCGCTCGAAACCTACGAGCGCTTCAAGGAACACCTGGCGGCCAACGGCATCGATCCCGAAAAGACGCCGGCCACGCTGGGCGTGTTCCTCAAGATGGATCCGAAGACGGAGAAGTTTATCGGCAACCCCAAGGCCGACGGGTTGCTGCGGCGCGAATACCGGCACCCCTTCGTCCTGCCCGACAAGATTTGAGCAGCGTGGGCGGGGACGGTTCGGCCCCGCCCACGGGTGTGCTGGCCCCTGGAAATCACGAACCGGGGCTGCGGCCGACCGTCGCGGCCCACTATCTCTTTCATGCCGGACGCCATGAACAGAAGCTGTTTCAGCGGTGTGTCTCTCGTCGTGCTCGCTGTGGCGCTGGGAACGGTCCGCGCGGAGCCGGTCCGGGCCGCTGAGCCGGCGGCTAATCCGGCCGTGATCCCCCTCCAGCTTCAGACGCCCACACGCGGCGTGACACTCACCGGGGGCGTGCTGAAGCGGGTGTTCGACCAGAACGTCGCCTATCTGGTCAACAACTTCGCCGAGGACGACCTCCTGTACGTTTTCCGCGAGCGCGCCGGAATGCAGCAGCCCCCGGGGAAGCCGTTTGGCTGGGACAAGGGCGGCCCCCGAGTGACGGGCTCGGTGGCGGGGCTGTTCCTCATGGGGAGCGGCAACGCCCTGCGCTGGGAGCAGAACGGGAAGCTCAGGGCGCGGATGAATGCGCTCGTTGCGGGGATGGCCGCCTGCAAGCAGCCCAACGGCTTCATCATGGCTTACCCGGAGAAGGAAACCGGGTTGCGCGAGAACGCCAACTACGTCCGCTCCTGGATTACCCACGGGCTCGTCGACGCTGCCCTGGCAGGCAACACCGACGCCCTCCCGCTGATCCGCGGCCACCTCGACTGGTTCAACCGGTGCGAGTACCTGCCCCAGGTCGTGGACAGGAACCGAGGCTATATCGCCGATCACTGGATACCCTACCAGGGCATGATCTCCTCGACCCGCATGTACCTGTCTCCGCTCGGCCGGCTGGACGACCTGAGCCTCATCCTGAACCACTACCAGGAGGATTGGTGGCTCGCGCAGCTGTTGGCCAGAGACGACAAGGCCATCTATGACCGCCCGGAATCCCACTGCTACGAGATCACCGCCTTCGAGGCCTATCTGGATCTGTACCGGATAACCGGGGAGATGAAGTACCTGCAAGCGGTCCTCAACGCCTGGACTATGCTGCGCGACAAGTGGCAAATGCCGGGAGGCTCGTGGGCCCTGTGCGAGCGGCGGCGCTACCCGCCGAAATCCTACCAGATGGGTGCCCAGAGCCGGTCGGGCGAGCTCTGCTGCGCGGTCTTCTGGGTCAAGCTCAACCAGCGCCTGCATCTGCTTTTCCCCGAGGATGAGGCGTTCGTGGGCGAAATAGAGAAATCGATCTACAACGCGGGCATAGGAAACCAGATCAAGGATTCCGGGATCAGCTACCACACTGTGCTCGACGTCAAGAAGGACGAGCCGGTGTCTCCCCCCGCGGGAACCTGCTGCGAAGGGCAGGGCACCCGCCTGTACGGGTCGTTGCCCGAATACCTCTATTCGCTATCACCGGGCGGCATCTACGTCGACCTCTACGCCCCGTCCGAGATCACCTGGAAGCAGGGGAACGCGGAGTGGAGACTCCGGACAACCACGGCGTTCCCGGAGGACGGGGATGTGACCCTCGAGCTCGAGGCCGCCGGCCCCGCCCGGTTCACGGTCAGCCTGCGCATCCCCGGGTGGGCGGACCGGGCCGTGGAGATCCGGCTGAACGGGGCAGGATTCAGGGCCGGGATTCCCGGCGGCTACTGCCACATGGAACGCGAGTGGAAGCCGGGGGACCGGCTGTCTTTCCGGCTGCCGATGACATTCCGGATGCGGCGCTACGAGGGCTACGACCAAATCGCCGGATACCCGCGCTACTCGCTCGAATACGGTCCGGTCCTGCTCGCCCTCGCCGGGAAATTCAACTTTCAGCAGACCATCCGCATCCTGAACGATCCCGGCCGGCTACCCGCCTGGCTCATGCCGGTCCAAGGGAAGCCGCTGCACTATCAGGTGGCGATCGAGAACGGTTACTGGGCGCTGCGCGAGGACGAGGCCTGGTCGTCGAAGGCGTTCGAGTACATGCCTTACTACGACATCCCACCGGGCCAGAGTTTCACCGCCTTCCCGGTGGTGCAGCACCGGGAAGGCCCGTGACCCGCGCAGGAGCCCTCTGCAGGGCGAACGGCCTCATTTTACAGGTGCGAAGCTGATCTCCACCGGGAAGGTCACATCCAGCCCATCCTCGGGCGTGATTTTCAGGTTTGTGACGACGTAACGGAGGTCGAAGTTCCTCTTTGCGTCCAGTACTTCGGATTGCCCCCTGAGCTGCAGGAGCACCGTCTTGCCGCCTTTGAGCAACAGACGGGGCGGGACCGACACCTCGGCGAACTGCCCCCCTCCGGTCAGCTGGAAATCGATATCGGAACTGTTGCTGATCTGGATGTATGCAGAGCGTTTGCCCCTGATGGTCACCGACGGGTTGGACACCTGGACCGAGGCTTTGAAGATCGGCTCCAGGAATTCCCTGCGCCCGATTAGCGTCTGTCTGAAGCAGACGGCGGTACGGTGCGCCGACAACGCCTCCTTGATGGCTTCGAGACTCTTGTCGGCGGCGAATACCAGGGTGAAGGGCCTCCACGCCCCCGGTCCCGCCTCCCATCTCTGGGCGATGGGGTCGTGCATGTCGGAGTTGCTCATGAGAGTGAGGTTCTTCTCCAGGCACCAGCGGTAGACCTCGGGATAGTAATCCTGGTCGTTGACCACTTCGATGCCTTGCAGCAGGCCCTTTTCGAGCAGTTCCGTCTGTTCCGGATACCAGCGAGCGACGCCGTCCGGCTGCTGGCCCGTCCAACCCGGGTGATTCCAGAAGATGAAGGCGCCCTGATCCGATGCCGCCTTGAGGGCTTCCCGCCAATCCTCGACATCGAGGGGCTTGCTCGCCTTGAGAAAGAGCGCGTTGAGGTGTCCCGGGGGCATTTTGCGCGTCACCTCGGAACCCTTGATGACCAGGATGCCCAGGTCGTCACCGAGGCCTTTCGCAATTTCGTACGACCTGTCGTGGTTGGCGGGGAGATCGTCTTTGTGCGGTTGATACTCGATATGGTCCGTGATGGCGATGACGTCGAGCCCTTCCCGCCACGCCTCCTCTGCCCGGGTGTCGGGCCAGACGCTCCCGTCGGAAAAGACGGTGTGAATGTGGAAGTCGCACTTGAGGGTTTTATAGCCCGGAATGTCGGGAATCCGGATCGGGCTCCGGGCCCGTGTGACTTGTCCTTGTGTTATGCCCAACGCGCACATCATCGCCGCAGCGAGCAGGAGCGTCTGTTTCGGCATTGGCTCTTTCTCCTTGAATTGGGGGCACCAAAATAGCACAGCGAGGACTTGGGGACTACCGCTCGCCTCAGTCCTTCGAGCTTCGCGGTAGGTTCTTCAACGGGCGGCGGGGCTGAGGCAGCTGCGGATCGTGGAGACGAGGGTTGAGATGGCGGCGGCCTTGCTCACGAACGCGACGGCTCCGGCGTCGCGCATGGCCTCCAGCAGATCGGGCTCGTCGGAGATGGAGAGGCCGATGACCTTGGTGGCCGGCAGTTCCCTCATGACCTGGACCGTGGCGGCAATGCCGTTGAGTCGCGGCATGTTGATGTCCATGAGGACCACATCGGGTTTCAGCCGGCGGGCCATTTCGAGCGCCGCCTGGCCGTCCGCGGCCTCCCCGACGGTCTCCATGTCGTCGTGTTCCTGTAGCAGGCTGCGCAGCCCTTCGCGAATGAGCATGTGGTCATCGGCGAGCAGGACGCGAATTTTTGCCCTGGCGGCCGGGGCCGGCACGCCGCCGGTCACCGGTGCCACCCGCGGTTGTACGGGTGTCCTGGCCGGCGAGTCCATCGGTGCCCACAAGGTGACGCGGCTGCCGCGCCCCGGTTTGCTCTCGATCTCCATGCGCCCGCCGAAAAGGTCAAGCCGGCCGCGGATGCTGAAGAGCCCGAACCCCGCCTGTGCGCTCCCCTCGCCAAGGCAGGCTTCCGGGTCGAACCCGACGCCGGCGTCGCTGACCACGACCCGGACCTGGTTGTCTCCCGACCTCGACAGGTGGACCTCGGCCGTCCTGACCGCGCCGTGTTTGACGATGTTGAACAGGAGTTCGCGCGCGGCCTGGAACAGGAGCACGCGGAGGTCCTCGTTGTCGGGGTCCGCCTCGCGGCTGGCGTGGACGGAGACGGTAAGGCCGTGTTTGGAACCGATCCAGCGGCCGAGCCACTCGAGGGCGCGCGCCAGCCCGAGGTCATACAGCACCGGCGGGCTCAGTTCGAATGTGAGGGAGCGTGCGACGCTGATGCTCTCCTTGAGCAGCTCTTCCATCTGGTCGACGGTGGCGCTCGCCGGCGGTTCGGTCTGCTTCCTGATGGTGTCTGCGCACAGCTTGGCGGCGACCAGAAGTTGCTGGAGCTCGTCGTGGATTGCCTGGGCCAGGCGCCTCCGCTCGCGTTCCTCGGTGTGAGTCAATTCGGCGGCGAGCAGGCGCAGCTCAGCGCTGCGCTGCTCCAGCTCCTTCTGGGCGCGGTCGCGTTCCGCGCGGGTGCGCAGGGCGGTGAGGCCGAAGGCCAGGTCGTCGGAAAGGTCACGGAGCACGACCAGCTGCCGGTCGTCGAAGGCGTCCGGTTCCGAAGCGTAGATCGTCAGGTTGCCGAAGACCCGTCCGTTGGCGCACAGCGGCAGGGCGACCGTGGAGCGGAACCCGCAGCGCAACGCCTCGCCGCGCCAAGGCAGGAGCTGCTCGTCGCTCAAGAAGTCTCGGCCGATGCACGGCTGACCGGTGCGTATGGCCTTTCCCGTGGGACCGGCCCCGAACGGGTCGTCTCCCCAGCCAATCCGCACCAGGGACAGGAAACCGTCCTCGTGGCCGGCGTGGCACACGGGCCGCACGGTCTTCGCCGGGTCGTCTTCGGCGAGCCCGACCCAGGCCATGCGGTAACCTCCCCTGTCCACGATGATGCGGCAGATGTCCGCCAGCAGATCCGTTTCGCGGGTGGCGCGTGCGATGGCCTCGTTGCAGTCGGTGATGATTTCGAGGGTTTGATTGACGCGCCTGAGGTCGGCCGTCCGCTCCTGTACCATGCGCTCCAGGTCGTCGCGCATGTCCTCCAGCTTCTGCTCCGCCTGTTTGCGCAGGGTCACATCGACGATGCCGCCGACGAGGCGAACCGCGCGTCCCTCGCGGTCCAGCACCACCGACCCGTTGTCCTCGACATGGAGGAAGTTCCCGTCGCGGTGGCGTATCCGGTATTGAACCGAATAGCGCTCCAGGTGGGCGAGGCCCCGGCGCACTCCCTCTGTGACGGGCAGATCTTCCGGGTGTACCTGATCGAACCACCAGGCCATCGTCTGGTCGCGCTCCTCGGGTTCGTAGCCGAGCAGCCGCGAGAGGCCCTGCACCGACAGGGCGCGCCCCGCGACCAGGTCCACGTCGTAGACGAGGGCGTGGGCAGCCTCGGAGGCGAGGCGAAACCGCGTCTCGCTCTCGCGCAGCGCCGCCTCGGTGCAGCTGCGTTCGACGGCGTAACGGATGGCGCGCGCGATCTGACGCGCGTCACTCTCCCCCTTGACCAGATAGTCCTGCACGCCGCGGCGCACGGCCTCCAGCGCGAGCACCTCGTCCTCGAGGCCGGTGAGGACCACCAGCGGGATGAGCGGTGCTCCCGTGCGCACGGCGAGGAACGTGTCGAGGCCCGTACTGTCGGGCAGCGAGAGGTCGAGCAGCACGACGTCGAACTGCACGGCGCCCAGCCGCTCGAGCGCCTCGTCCAGGCGTTCGACGCGAGTGACCTCGAACCGTTCGGCGGCCAGGGTGGCCAGTTGTTCCTGCAGCAAGAGCGCATCGGAGAGACTGTCCTCGACCAGCAACACCTTGATGGGCGGTCTCGTCAACACACACCTCACCTTGACATATCGGGAGGGAGCGTAACCACCTGCAGCCAGAAGTGCTCGATGGACCGGACGATTTCCAGGAACTTGCTGAATTCCACGGGTTTGGTGATGTAGCAGTTGGCCTGCAACTCGTAGGCGCGCGAGACGTCCTGTTCGGCCTTGGAAGTGGTCAGCACCACCACGGGGATTGAGCGGAGTGCGGCGTCCGACTTGAGCTCTTCCAGGACCTCCCGACCATCCCGGCGGGGCAGGTTGAGATCGAGCAGGATCAAATCCGGCCTGTGCGCGTCGGCGAACTCGTTCCGCCGCCGCAGGAACTCGAGCGCCTGCACCCCGTCCTCGACCACGGTCAGGCGGTTGCTGCCCTTGGCCTCACTGAGCGCCTCGAACGTCAGATCGGCGTCACTGGGGCTGTCCTCGACCAGAAGGATCTCGACAGGCCTGAGACGATTCGACAATGTCATGAACGATCTTCCGTCTGGGGAATGGTGAAGTGAAAGGTCGAGCCCTCGCCGGGTTTGGACTCGACCCAGATTGTGCCGTCGTGGCGTTCGACGATGCGTTTGCAGATGGCGAGGCCGATGCCGGTGCCGGGGTACTTGCGGCGCGTGTGCAGCCTCTGGAAGAGCAGGAAAATCCGTTCGCTGTATTGCGGATCGATGCCGATGCCGTTGTCGCGGACGGAAAAAACCCACTGGTCCGCGCGCCTTTCGGCCTGCACCTCGATCTCGGGGTCGCGGGTGCTGCGGAATTTGATCGCATTGCCGATCAGGTTCTGAAACAGTTGTGCGATCTGGGTTGCGTCGACCCGGAGGGTGGGCAGGAGCTTCCAGGTAATCTTGGCGCCCGACTCCCGGATGCTGACCTCCAGGTTGGACAGCGCGTTGGCCAAAGCCGCCGTCATGTCGGCCGGTTCGAAATCCTTCCCCCTGGTCCCCACGCGCGAGAACGCCAGCAGATCGGTGATGAGCGTCTGCATGCGCGCGGCCCCGTCGGAGGCGGCTGCTATGAACTGGACGGCCTTGTCGTCCAGCTTGTCGCGATAGCGATGCTCCAGCAGCTCCACGTAGCCGGCCACGGCCCGCAACGGTTCCTGAAGATCGTGCGAGGCAGCGGAGGCGAACTGCTCCAGGTCGCGGTTGGAGCGGGCGAGCTCCTCGGCGGTGCGCCGCAGGGTCTGCTCGGCACGGTTGCGTTCCGCGATCTCCAGCTGGAGCCGCGTGTTGGTCTGCTGCAGCTCGGTGGTCCGCTGCTGTACCAGCTCCTCCAGGCGGCCCCGATACCGGGCCACCTCGGCCTCGGCGCGCTTGGCTTCGGTGATGTCCGTGCAGGCGCCGATCCACTCCCGGATGACCCCCGCGCTTTCGAATACCGGGACCCCGTGCACTGCAAAGTGCCGGTATTCCCCGTCGCTTCGGCGCACTCGGTACTCGGTCTCGTAGGGCACCTGGCTGTCGACGGACAGCGCCCACCTCTCCATGGTGGATTCCTGGTCGTCCGGGTGCAAGGCCTGCACCCAGCCCCACCCGAGGGCCTGTTCGAGGGCCTGCCCGGTAAATGCCCGCCAAGTCGGGATATCCGCAACGACCTCTCCCCGCGCGTCCGTGGTCCAGATCATCTGCGCCGAGGCGGTGACGAGCGACCGGTAGCGCGCTTCGCTGCTCTGCAGAATGCGCTGGATGGCGTTTCTCTCGGTGACATCGCGCGCCGCCGCGAACACCCCCTGGACCTCGCCCGCCTCGTTGCGATAGACCGTGGCGTTGTAGAGCACGTCGGTGCAGCACCCGGAAACACTCCGGATCGTGAGCGGATAGTCCGTTACCTGCCCCTCGGCGATCACCCTGCGGAAACCTGCCTCGGCTCTCTCGGGTTCGGTGAAATACTCGGAGAAGTTGCTCCCGATCAGCCGTTCGCGCGGCAGACCGGTCACCAGTTCCGTGGCCCGGTTGACGTCGGTGATCGTGCCGTTCTGGCTGATGGTGACGAGCGGGTCCAGGCTGGCTTCGATCAACGAGCGGGCATACTGCGAGGCTGCGCGGGCTTCCATCTCCGCACGCTTCGCCTTGGTCACCTCCACCAGCGAGAACAACAGGAAATCGATTTCCCCCCTCCCGTCGTGGACGGGGACCAGGGCCCAGTCCCAGAACGTGATCCCCAACTCCGGGTGATCGGGGAACACGAACGGTTTTGCCGAGGTCATGAAGGGCTTCCCGGTCCGCATGACCTCTTCGAAGATGGCCTGATTCTCGGGATTGGGAAAATACTCGAAGTGGTTGTGGCCGGGGAATTCCGAGACGTCGCGCAGGCACCCTCGCGCATACGCCTCATTGACGCGGATGAAATCGAAGTTGCGGTCGAGGATGACAAGCGGGGTGAGGCTGTGCTGGAAGAGTGCTTCCAGGGAGCGCGCCTGTTCGACGACCGCCTCCTGCGACTTCACGCGCTCCAGGATTTCCCCCTGGAGCGCCTTGTTGGCAGCCTGCAGTTCCGCCGTGCGGTCGGCAACCCTCCGTTCCAGCTGCTCGTTTGCGGTGCGCAACGCGTCTTCGGAGCGCTTCAGTTCGGTGAGGTCATAAATCGTGACCACCGCGACGACGGTCTGCCCCTCCTTGTTGGTCACGGGGGTGGCGCTGAAGCTCCCGATGAATGTCCTGCCGGTATCGCGGCGGGTCACGCGGATGAGCGTGTTGACGACGTGCTCGCCCCGCCGCGCCCGCGCCATGGGCCAGTCCTTCTTGGGAATCGGCTTGCCGTCGGGCTCGGTGGTTTCAAAGATCTGGGGGGCCCTGGCCAGCAGGGTCTTCAGTTCCTCCGCCGATCCCACGCCGTAGAGATCGAGCGCGGCCAGGTTCGCGCTGAGAATGTTTCCGCCGGGATCGCCGATCACCAGCCCCTGGCTGATGCTGTTGACGACGGCCTCGAGCTGTTTCAGGTTGAGGTCCGCCTCGAGAAGCAGCCGTTCGCGCTCCTGCTCGGCGCGCCTGCGCTCGGTGACGTCGACGAACAGGGCGGCGAACTGGCGGGGCGCCGGGCTGTAGGCAAACACCTCGAACACGTGCCCGAGGGCGCCGCTGCTGAACTCGAAGTGCGCGGGCTGGCGTGTCAGGGCCACGTTCCCGTATGTCTGAATCCAGAACGGCTCGATATCGGGGATGACCTGGCGCACGGTCTTGCCGATGACGTCGTCGGGTTTCAGGCCGGTTAGGCGCTCGAAGGCCGGGTTGACCTCGAGGAAGCGGTAGTCGATCGGCTCGCCGCGGTCGTCGCACATGATTTCATGCAGGGCAAACCCCTCGCTCATGGCGTTGAACAGGGCGCGGTAGCGACCCTCCGTCTCGCGCTGCAGTTCCCTGGCCTGCCGGTGGTTGTGGCTTTCGAGGAGCTGCCATCCCGCCTCGCTCTTGAGCAGGACGAACTGGTGGTTGCGCACGACGTCGAGGATCTCGGCGGCACCGCACCGTGCCAGGGCGTAGGAGCAGAGCGCGATCATGCGGTAATTCCCGATGACGGCGTTGATGGCTTCCTCGTAGTCCGTGAAACTCTTCCAGTCCTTTCTTTCGAGCCACACGGTGTTTCCGGTGAGCCGCAGTCCCGCGAATCCCCTGGCCCGGGCGTCGTCGAGCTTGGCAATCCAGCCGTTGAGGACGCGGTTGAGGTCGAACACTCCGTCTTTGAGGTACCACTCGGAGTGGGTCAGGATTTCGATCTGGCCTTTTTCCACGTAGTCGTCGAATCGGGGAACCGCGCGGCGCAACGCCGCCTCGGCCTCGCTCGCGCTGAAATTGGGCGCCGTGATCCACATGCAGTACTCGTTGCCCTCGAGGCCGGCTTTGAAGTAGGGCACCAGCATGTCGGCCAGGTCCTGCGAGTTCTCGTAGAAGTGGCAGAAATGTGTACCCCATCGGGCGTCCCCGATCGCCTCTATGCCAGTCCTTCTCATGTCGGATTCGGGCGTTATCTTACGCGGGGCCCGTGCTGCGGCGGGAGAATGCGGGTGCATCGTGTTTAATACCTCGTCGAGAAACGAGACTCGAGCCGGCAGGACGGCTCCCGTCGCGCCGGCGGCGAATTCTGTAGTGGTCAGGCAGGGATTATATGGAAACGCTCGCCGCCGGAGTACATAAAATCCGCCCGAGTGAATCGGGTCGGGTGAAGTGCGGGGCTTGGGCGCCGCCGCTGGCGCTCCCCGCCGCCTTCGAGATTCTTCGAGTCCTTTCAGCCTGGAAGTCAGTCCAACGCGCACCTCGAAGACTGGAAGATCTCGAAGAATCTCAAAGATGGAGGCTGGGGGCCGCCCTTCAGTTGCCGACCATCGAGGCGCCGAAGAAGCTCAACACGTCGCCGATCGGGTTTGCCACGGCCAGGGAACTGCTGCCCGCAAAGAGGAGTCCGATGGGTTTCGGGTTGGCGGACACGTCCTGGACGAGCAGCGAGCCGGAGTCGCCGCTGTTGAGGAACGCGCTCCCCTTGTTGCCGACGATGATCTGGCCCGTGAACGTCTTGGTGAAGGCGGCGCCGCCGGCGCACTCGTTGTCGTAGGCGACGGTGACGGTGGCGTTGAGCCCGCTGACTTGGCCGCGGGTGAGGCCGGTCGTGCGGCCGCTCTTTTTGACCTTCTGTTTCATGGATGCCGTGGCCGTCTGTGCCGAGACCGTGCCGATTTCGAGGATCGCTCCGTCGGGCCTCACCATCCCGGGGACGACCCGGGCCATCGAGGCGTCGATGTTGGCGCCGGGCAGAGCCCAGCTCTGGACGAGCGTGCCGACGGTGCATGGTGCCGACCGAGCCGCAGGCGGCATCGATCAGGCCGGGCTGGATGATCGGGTCGCCGGTCGCGGCGGTGCGGCTGTTGCCGCCCGCCACGATGTCGGCCTCGAAGACGTGGTAGTTGCTCAGCAGGTGAGGACTCCCGCCGATCGAAACCAGGGCCCCGATGGTGCCTCCGCAGCAATAGCCGTTGGCCCGATCGTAGGCCCATCCACCGGAGGTCCCCAGCTGGATCGGGGCAGCCTGGGCGGCCGTGTGCGGCGTTCCGGCGCTCCGGACGGACTTGCCCATCATGGAACGGAACGGTTCGGTGAACTGCAGCGAGACGCGGGTCCCGGCGATGCCGGCCGGGAGGTTCCGCGCGGTCTTGTCCGGGTTTTTCCCCTGCGCGTTGACGAAGACGAGGATCGTGATTTCCCCGTCGTCGTCCTGGCCCACGGCCGTCCCGAGTACGTCTCCGTAGCGCATCAGGGCCGGCGTGGCCGCCTCTTGCACCTCGAGGACCCGGCGGACCTTCGGGTGCTTCGGGGTCAGCTCGCCGTCGGGATCCTGGGCGGCGACGGCCAGGGTGACAAGGGCAAGTGCAAAAGCGAAAAGCGCGGCTGAAACTCGTTTGAGAAGGGTGCTCATGTTCTCTCCGGTTCGTGATCGAGGAACGGCCCTGGTGGAGGTGGAACCCGCAGTGCGGATTGGACCTCCACCCGGTGATCGACCGCAGCGGCCAGCCGTGCAGGCGGTCAACGGACGCCAGCTCGACTGGGTTGAACGTGCGGTCACCGCCGGCACGTTGGCGGGGGATCGAGTTGACCACCCCGGTGCAGCGTGAAGGTAATTTACCGGTGCGGGCGCAGTCAATTCGCGGGAATACTCATTTCAGGCTGCGTAGATTTACCCAATTGCCCGTGGCGACAGCTGCGCGGCCTGCAAGGGCACTTCGGCGTCAGTGGCTGGAACTGTTCGGCGGACAGTTGCCGCGGGGGCCGGCGGCTGGACTGCGGAAATACTTCGACACGTAATTGCGGCCGGCCAGCACGTCGGAGATGGCGGGGAGAAGCTCGAGGTCGATGACGTCCTTGAGGACGTAACCCTCGGCGCCGGCCGAAATCGCCTCCTGGAGATATTCCCGTTCCTTGTGTATCGACAGGATCAGGATCTTCACTTCCGGGTGCTGCGCTTTTATCCTGCGCGCAACCTCCATCCCGTGGACTTTCGGCATGGTGATGTCGAGGATCACCAGGTCCGGACTCGCGCGGTCGTCTTCCATCATCTGAAGCAGCGCCAGCCCATCGGCGACTTCCCCGACCACGTCGAGGTCCTGTTCCGCGGCGACCAGCTTTCTAACGTACTCCCGGATCATCGGGTGGTCGTCGGCCAGTACCAGACGGAGCGCGCACATGGGGTCATTATCGGGCGAAGGGGTGGCGGAGGGAAGTTGTGAAAGTACCCAATTAGCAATGGGTATTAATACTCACTGCTCGGGTGGGCCGCTTGTGGAGTGCGGCGGCTCGACGCCGCTTTGGTGGCGGCGCCTTGGCGCCACCAAAGGCCGAGGTCGCAGTCGCATCTCGCAATTCGGGCGTGGCGCCGAGGCGCCGAGCATTCCTGCCGTAGGACGAGTGGAAAGCGGCGCCGAGGCGCCGCACTCCAGATTCGTCAGATGAAGCCCTTCTTGATGGCGTACTTGACAAGGTCGGCGGTCTTGTTGACCTGCAGCTTCGCCATGGCGTTGGCGCGGTGTCGCTCGACGGTCCTGGAGCTGATGAAGAGGATTTTCCCGATCTCTTTGCTGGATTTCCCCTCCGCGATGAGTTTGAGCACCTCCCGCTCGCGCAGGGAAAGGGGTTCGGTGGTGAGGGCGGGGCGCTTGCCGCGGCGCATCTGGGCCCAGTCGTTGCGCGACTCGTCCGCAAGGAACCGGGATATGTAGATCTTGCCCTCCAGAATCATATCGATGGCCAGGAAGAGGTCTCTTTCGGCGTCTTCCTTCAAGAGATACCCGTCGGCCCCGGCCGAGATTGCCTCGTTCAGGTAGTCCTGGTCCTTGTGCATGGTCAGGATGAGGATCTTGGCGGCCGGGCGCATCCGCTTGATTTCGGGGATGGCCTCGATGCCGCGCAGGTGCGGCATCGAGATGTCCAGCAGCACCAGATCCGGGTCGGCGGTGCGCAGCAATTCGAGCAGTTCGGGGCCGTTGCCCGCCTCGCCCGCGATCTCGAGGTCTGACCGTTCGGAGAGGATCTTTTGCAGTCCCTGCCGCAGCAGCAGGTGGTCGTCGGCGAGCACGATCCGGTGTCTGGTCATTCCGCCTTTTCCTGCCTGGCGATAGGTATTGAGATCTGGACAGTGGTGCCCGCGGCGGGCCTGCTCGTGATCTGGAGGGTCCCGTCGAGCATGCGCACGCGTTCACGCATGATCGTGAGCCCGAGGCTCGGGGTGGCCGGCTGGGTATTCGGACGAAGCCCGGAGCCGTCGTCAGTAATGAGGCACTCGATGGCGGTGGCGGATGCCTTGAGGCTAACGGCCACGGTGTGCGCGCCTGCGTGGCGGGCGACGTTGGTGAGCGCCTCCTGGACGACGCGGTACAGGGTGATGTGACGGTCGCGCGGCAGCAGGGGGTCGACGCCATCCAACTCGGTCGTGACCTCGATGCCGGTGGCCCGGGCAAGATCGTGCCCGAGCCTCCTCAACGCGGCCGAGAGCCCGAGGTCCTCCAGGATGCTCGGGCTGAGGTCGCGCGACAGCCGGCGCACGCTGTCGATCATGTCGTCGATATACGACCGCATCCCGTCGCATTCGACCTGGAGGTCGCGCTGCTCGGCCGGGAGTTTTTTCACGAAGGAGCCGAGCCGCAGTTTCAGCAGCGTCATCGACTGCCCGAGTTCGTCGTGCAGTTCCCTGGAGATGCGGCTGCGTTCGGTTTCCTGCGCCGTCAGGAGCTGGGCGGAGAGGAACCGCAATTCCTCTTCCGAGGCGCGCAAGGCCTCCTCGGACCGTTTGCGCTCGGTGATGTCGTGGAAGAGCTCGAGCTTTCCGATACTGCCGTCTTGGGTTTCGACGGGTGTGTCGAACAGGTCGTAAGTCTTGCCGGTTTTCGGGGAAGTCCACTCCCAGTGCACGTCGGATCCCGAAAATGCCGGAAGGCTGGGACACGAGGGGCAGGATTCGTCCATCCCCTTGAAATACTCGTGGCACGTGCGCCCGTCGACGGGTCCAAACTCCTTTTCGAGCCAGGGATTTTTGTATTCGATCTCGTTGCGTCGGTTGGCGATGTAGATGCCTTGGGGCATGGCGTCCAGGATGCGCTTGAGCTTGTTGCGCTCCTCCTGCACCGCCTGCTCCATGCGGAGGCGCTCTGTGATGTCGGTTCCCAGTTCCATCACGAGCCGGACGTTGTCGCGCAGGTCGAACGGGTAGTGATAGACGTGGTATTGCCGCCCCTCCGGCGAAGTCCAGACGCGCTCGGCGGCGGTGTTAGCCCTGAGGACCCTCAAGGTCGGGCAGTCCTCGCACGGCTCGTCGCGTCGCGCCATGACGGTGTAGCACGGGTTGACGCCGGCATCCCCGAAGATCTCGCGGAACCGGCGGTTGGTGAATTTTACGGAACAGTCTTCGCCGTGCAGGCAGACGAAGGAGGGGAGCCCGTCCAGGATTTTGAAGAGACGCTGCCGTTCCGAATCGAGCTCCTCGTTGAGGCCTGCCAGCTGTGCCGTGCGCTCGAGGACGCGCTGTTCCAGCTGGTCGTGGGCCCGCTTGAGCCCTTCCTGTGCCCTGATGCGTTCGATCGCGGGACCGAGCTGCCCGGCTGCGACCTTGACCAGGTCCATCAACGGCAGCATCGCCCTCGAGTCGGGCAGCCCCGCTAGGTGAATCACTCCCAGTTTGCGCGGGCCCACGCGGATCGGGGCGAGTGCGACGCCGTCGAACCCCTGCGCTCGGCAGGCGTTCCTGATCCATTGTTCGCGTTGTGGCGGGGACATCGAAACCGCGTCAGATGTTTCGAAGACGCCGGGATCAAAATCGGCGAAGGCGGTGTGTGCCAGTCTCCCGGCTTCGTCCCAGGTCCAGATGCCCGCAGCGGAACAGCCGGTCAGGCTCCTGATCTTGGCGACGCACTCCTGAAGCAGCGGCTTCACTTCCAGGTGCCGGTTGGCCAGCATCAGGAACTCGTTGGAGACCTGCAGCACTCGCTGCGTTCTCTTCAGCTCGGAGATGTCGCGCCAGGCCACGACCCCGCCCGTTATTGCGCCCTGGTCGTCCCGGATCGGCGCGGCGTTGCAGAGCGCGGTGATGACCGAACCGTCGGCCCGGTGCAGGACCCATTCCTCGTTGGTGACTACCTCGCCGTAGCGCGTGGCCCGCGTGAGCGGGAGCTGCGCCACCGGCGCGGGCTCGCCGGTCGGAGGGGAGCCTTCCCATGCTTCGTGCGCCGGCCGCGCCATATTTTCCCCCAAACTGGCCCCGCGCAGCATCTCGAGCCCGTACTTGCTGCTGCGCTGTATCGCGGCGTCGGAGGCGTCCGCAATGGTGATCCCCTCCGGGATGTGTTCCAGCAACGCGTCGAGGGCTCTCTCGTGTTTGCGTGTCTGCTCCAGGTTGCGGCGCAACCGAATCAGCGCGTTAATGGTCGCAATCAGGAGCTCGGGCTCAACCGGATCGGCCACATAGCTGTCGGCCCCGGAGCCGAGTCCCTGGAGCCTGTCGCTCGAGTGGATGAACTTGGACGAAATTTGCACGACCAGGGTCGAGGCCGTGCCTGGTTCTGACTTAATCCGGCTGCACACCTCGATCCCCGAGATGTCGGGAAGGCTGACGTCGAGCAGGGCTACCTCCGGGCGCTCGCTCGCGACGAGCCGGAGAGCCTCCAGCCCCGTGTGCGCCTCGATGACCCGGAACCCGGCGTTGCGCAGGATGAAGCTCCTCATATACAGGACGTCTTCGTTGTCGTCCACGTTCAGGACGGTGGCGGTCGGTTGCGAGGACATCTGGACTCCGTGTGGAGGGTGGACATCATTATCTCACTGGAACTTCTGAAGTCAAATGCGGTTCGGGCCTGCGTGCGGGTTCGTGCCCGCGTCGCCGATCCTGCAATCCACGGAGCCTTTGCGGCGGATCCCGCAGCTCACCTGAAGGAATATCTAATGGACTAATAAGCTTCGGCGTCGTGCGTCTATCCAACCACCGGGCCTCGGACTGGGTATTTCTACTTACCGCGGCTTGGGTGTTTGTGCGGATTGATCGGGGTCGCCTCCGGGCCGACAATGAGCCCACGGGTGAGGAGGCGGTCGCGTTTGCGGAAAATAGTGAATATGGTTCCGTCCAGATCGACGATCCGGTTGCTCAAAGCCTTCGTCGTCGTCGCGGCCGTGACGGCCGTGTGCGCCGTTGTTGGCCTGCGCGACCGCACCCGCCCTGCTCCCCACGGTGAGAGCGCCGCCGCGACCCCAGCCGCCGCCGCCGCCCCTGGCGTCGAGACGCCGGATCACGAGCTGAAGGTCCTGGAGGCCGCCGCGCGCAAGAAGCCCGGGCACGCGCCGGTTCTGTTCAGGCTGGCCACCCTGGCCGAGGCGGCGGGCCGCGCGGAGGATGCACGGAAATACCTGGAGCAGATCCTGCGGGGGGAGCCGCAAAACCTGGAGGCCAGGCTCGAACTCGGGAAGGTGATGTTCGGGGCGGGCGACGTCGCCGCGGCCCTGACGCAAACCAACCTTGTCCTGAAGAGCCACCCCGATCACCCGGACGCGCTCTACAACCTCGGCGCGATCTACGGCAACCTGGGCGACGAGCGCCTGGCCCGGGAGAACTGGATGCGGCTTCTTGCGACCAGCCCCTCGAGCGAAAGCGGCAGGCGCGCACGGCAGGCCCTCGACCGGCTGGGGGGTGGTCCCGGGGACCGCCCATGATGCGCCCGGTCGCGTGGACTGCGGTCGTGGGACTGCTGCTGTCCTGCGGCGCCCCCGTGTGGGCGCAGATCTCGCCGGGGCCGCTGTCGCAAGCCCACGCCTCTCTGAGCGGCCCGTCGCACTGCGTCGACTGCCACGACGTGGCGAAGCATCCGCCGGAATACAAGTGCCTGGGATGCCACAACGAAATCCGGCAGCGCCTGGACGAACGCAGAGGACTGCATCCCTCCGAGGTTGGGCAGGACCGCACCGGCCGGAGCTGCGTCCGATGCCACTCCGACCACAACGGCCGCGATTTCAACCTCATTCACTGGGACACCGCGGTGGAGAGATTCGATCACCATCGTGCCGCGTATGCGCTCGAGGGCAGGCACGCCGGGCTCCCTTGCCGGGCCTGCCACAAACCCGAGCACATCGCCGACCCCGCCGCCCTCAAGACCCGCGACCTGGCACGCACCTTCCTTGGCCTGTCGCGACAGTGCGCGTCGTGCCACACCGACGAACACCGGCGGCAGTTGCCCGGCGCGTGCGAGCGCTGCCACAATTTCAGGGGGTGGAAAGTCGATCTGAACTTCGACCATGCCAGCGCGAGATTCCAGCTCGACGGGGCGCACGCGCGTGTCGCGTGCGAACGCTGTCACCACAGGAGCCAGGACTCCAAGCCCTTTACCCTGTACCGCGGCCTCGACCACAGTCAGTGCTCCTCGTGTCACCGCGATCCGCACCGCGGCTCTTTCCGGGCCGAGTGCGCGTCCTGCCACTCCACCCGGAACTGGGCGCCGAACCAGGTCGCCTCGGCTTTCGATCACGCCAAGACCGTCTTTCCCCTCAAGGGGAAGCACGTCGGCCTCGCCTGCCGCTCGTGCCATTCCCAGCCTGACTTCAAGCAGCCCGTGGCCCACGGCCAGTGCGCCGATTGCCACAGGAAGGACCCGCACGGCGGGCAGTTCGAGCGCCGGGCCGACCGCGGTTCCTGTTCCTCCTGCCACTCGGAGGAGGGATTCAAACCGGCGACCTTCTCTGTCCCCGACCACCAGCGGACGCGCTTTGCGCTTGAGGGCAAGCACCTTGACGTTGCCTGCGCGAAGTGCCACGTCCCGCGCGGGGCCGACACGGTCTATGCCATGGTTGAGCAGTCGTGCGCCTCGTGTCACAAGGACCCGCACGGTGGGCAGTTCCAGGGGCCGCCGCACCAGAACCGCTGCGAGCACTGTCACACGACCAGGGGCTTCCGGCCCTCGACCTTTACCCTCACGCAACACCGCCAGACCGGGTTTGCCCTGACCGGGAGCCACCAGGCCGTGGCGTGCGTCGAGTGCCACGCCGGCTCCGGCTCGACGAGCGCGAGATACCGGTTTCAGGACACCGGATGCACCGCCTGCCACCGCGACCCTCACCAGGGGGAATTCGCGGCGCGCACCGCCGCATTGCGACCCGATGGCAGACCGGCAGGGTGCGAGTCGTGCCACAACACCCTGACCTGGCGCGATCTGTCTAAGTTCGACCACGCCTCGACCCGTTTCGCGCTGCGGGGGATCCATCGTGGCCTGGCGTGCGAACAATGCCACAAGTCGACGACCTTCAAACCGGGCCTGAGCGGCGCCCTGTTCCGCTCGACGCCCCGCGAGTGCTCCGGGTGCCACGAGGACCCCCACGGAGGGCAGTTCAGCGGGAACAGCGACTGCGGCCGCTGCCACAACTTGGTGAAGTGGAAGCCGTCGCTCTTCGACCACGCAAAGGACTCCACCTACTCGCTGCAGGGGGCGCACCAACAGGTCCGCTGCGGGCTCTGCCACGTCAAGCAGAGCGCACCGTCAGGCCGCCCCATCCTGGTATACCGTGGCACGCCCCGCACGTGCGGGGCGTGCCACGGACCCGGGTCCCCGCAGCTGACCGGCAGCCTGGAGACGGGAGGGTCGGCGACGCCATGATCCATCGCGTCCAGACACAGTCACGCTGCCTGCCGCCGTGCACGGTCCCGGTCCTCCTCGGAGTGCTCGGGGTCCTGCTCTCCCTGGCGGCCACGGCTCCGGTGGCCGCCAGCCAGGAACAGGCGCGCGGACGCACGCGCAACCCGCACGGCCCCCTGCATATCGCCTGCGAGAACTGCCACACATCCACCAGCTGGAGCCCGATCCGGCCGTCACCCGATTTCTCGCACCGGGAGACGCGCTTCCCGCTGCGCGGGCTGCACACGAACGTCGCCTGCCGACTCTGCCACGTGCGGCTGGAGTTCAGCGACGTGGGAACACGGTGCGCCGACTGCCACGCCGACATCCACCGGCGCCAGTTCGGCGGCGACTGCGGGCAATGTCACACCGTCCGCGGCTGGAAGGTCACCTCCCAGGCCATCAAAGGGCACCAGAACCGTTTCCCCTTGCTGGGAGCGCACGCCTCGACCGAGTGCCAGTCCTGCCACAAGAACGCGGCGGCCGGGCAGTTTTTGGGTCTCAGTACCGAATGCTCGTCCTGTCACCTGAAGGACTACCAGGCGGCGCGCAACCCCGATCACAAGGCGGCAAATCTCCCGGCGACCTGCGCCTCCTGCCACCGGTTCGATTCGTGGACCGGCGTGGCCTTCGATCATGCCCGATTCACCGGGTTCGCCCTCAGCGGCGCCCACACGCGGCTGTCCTGCGCTGAGTGCCACACCGGCGGCCGGTATACCGGAACCCCGGCGAACTGTTTCAGCTGCCACGCCCGGGAATACACCTCGACCGGCGACCCCAGCCACACTGCTGCCGGCTTCCCGACCGATTGTTCAAAGTGCCACACGACGCTGTCGTGGGCCGGCGCTTCCTTTGACCACAACACGACCCGGTTCGCTTTGACCGGGGCCCACTCCAAGATCGCCAGCTGCACGGCGTGCCATGTCTCCGGACGATTTGCCGGAACTCCATCGGACTGCTACAGCTGCCACATCCGGGACTACGAACGCACCTCCAACCCCAATCACGGGAAGAGTTCCTTTTCCACCTCGTGCGCCACCTGCCATACGACCGCAGGCTGGGCCGGCGCAAAGTTCGACCACAGCCTCGCGCGCTTTGCGCTGACCGGCGCCCATCTGCAGGCTCCCTGCGCGTCCTGCCACAAGAACGGCCAATACACCGGCACCCCGGCCGATTGCGCAAGCTGTCACCTTGCCGACTTCAACGGCACGAAAGACCCAAACCACGCGGCCGCGGGCTTCCCGCAGACGTGCGAGACCTGCCACACGACGACGCAGTGGAAGGGGGCGAAGTTCGACCACAACACCGGAACGAAGTTCCCGCTGACGGGGGCGCACGCGCGGGTGGACTGCGCGTCGTGCCACAAGAACGGCCAGTACAAGGGGACGTCGACGGATTGCGTCGGCTGCCACCTGGCCGATTTCAACGGCACGAAAGATCCGAACCACACGGCCGCGGGCTTCCCGCAGACGTGCGAGACCTGCCACACGACGACGCAGTGGAAAGGGGCGAAGTTCGACCACAACACGGGAACGAAGTTCCCGCTGACGGGGGCGCACGCGCGGGTGGATTGCGCGTCCTGCCACAAAAACGGCCAGTACCGGGGAACGTCGACGGATTGCGTCGGCTGCCACCTGGCCGATTTCAACGGCACGAAAGATCCGAACCACACGGCCGCGGGCTTCCCGCAGACGTGCGAGACCTGCCACACGACGACGCAGTGGAAGGGGGCGAAGTTCGACCACAGCACGGGAACGAAGTTCCCGCTGACGGGGGCGCACGCGCGGGTGGATTGCGCGTCCTGCCACAAAAACGGCCAGTACCGGGGAACGTCGACGGATTGCGTCGGCTGCCACCTGGCCGATTTCAACGGCACGAAAGATCCGAACCACACGGCCGCGGGTTTCCCGCAGACGTGCGAGACCTGCCACACGACGACGCAGTGGAAGGGGGCGAAGTTCGACCACAGCACGGGAACGAAGTTCCCGCTGACGGGGGCGCACGCCCGGGTGGATTGCGCGTCGTGCCACAAAAACGGCCAGTACCGCGGGCTCCCTGCGAGCTGCGTGTCGTGTCACAGGGCCGCATACGACAGCACTACGAACCCGAACCACTCGGCAGCCGGTTTCCCGCAGGATTGCGCGGCGTGCCACGGCACCTCGCAGTGGAGTGGAGCCCGTTTCGACCACAACGCCGCGACGAAGTTCCCGCTGACCGGCGCTCACGTGGCCGTGTCCTGCAAGGAGTGCCACGCGGGGGACCGTTTCGCGGGCACACCCGCGGACTGCTACTCCTGCCACAGCGCCGCCTACACCGGAACGAAGAACCCGCCGCACGTGTCCTCGGGGTTCCCTCGGGACTGCACCCTGTGTCACTCCACCTCGGGCTGGCAGGGCGCCGTTTTCGACCACAGCCGGACGCGCTTCACGTTGACGGGTGCGCACACGACCGCCCAGTGCGTGCAATGCCACGTCAACAACGTGTTTGCAGGGACACCCACCCAGTGTGTCGCCTGCCATCTTTCGGAATACGGCAAAACCACGAACCCGAATCACGCGGCCGCGGGTTTCCCGCAAGACTGCTCACTGTGCCACGCGACTACAGGCTGGCAGGGCGCGAAGTTCGACCACACCGCCACCAAGTTCCCGTTGACCGGGGCGCACGTCGCCGCGAGCTGTGCTGCTTGTCACTCCGGTGGCGTCTACGCCGGGCTGAACACCTCCTGCGTGTCGTGCCACCTGACGAATTTCAACAACACACGCAACCCGGACCATAAGGCCGGCGGTTTCCCCCAGCAGTGCGAAATCTGTCACGGCACGGCCGCCTGGACGCCTGCGTCCTTCGATCACGCCAGAACGGGGTTCCCGCTCACCGGGGCCCACACCTCGGTCCAGTGCGTCAACTGTCACGTCGGGGGGAGATACCAGGGAACCCCGACCGATTGCTACTCGTGCCACCAACTCGAATACCGGAGTGTCACCGACCCGAACCACGCGGCGGCCGGTTTCCCGACCAACTGCACCCTCTGCCACACCACGGCCACCTGGAGCGGTGCGAAGTTCAACCACACCTTTCCGATCTATTCGGGGTCCCACGCGGGCAAGTGGAACACCTGCGGCGAGTGCCATCCGAACTCGAGCAACTACTCCGTCTTCTCGTGTACCAATTGCCACGAGCACGAAAAGACGAAAATGGACCAGGAACACCGGGATGTACGGAACTATGTTTACAACAGCGCCAACTGCTACTCGTGCCATCCGAACGGGCGGCATTAGCGTCGCGGGCCTCTGGTGGCTGGCCTGGCTTGTGTGTTGCGGCAACGCGGTCGCGCAGACGGGCGACCCGGGGGTGAGGGACCGCTTCCGCGTCAAATACGTCGCCGAGGGGGCCGTCTATCTCGAAGGCGGACGCTCCGCCGGGTTGGCCGAAGGCCAGCGCCTGACGCTGCGGCGCGGCGAAAACAGCGGCGCCGAGGCCGTCGCCGAACTGCGGGTTTTTTCCGTGGCATCGGCGTCGGCCGTGTGCGAGGTGGTGTCGTCGGACGGGCCGGTCGAGCCGGGCGATGTCGCCTACCTGTCCACCGAGGACGTGCAACGCCTGCGGTTGCTCAAGGATAGCCGGGAATCCAGGAAGTACCCGCAGGTAATCTCGTTCACGGAAGGAGATCCGCTCGACGAGGAGGCCAGGGAAAGCGTGCCGCGCCCTCCACTGCCGGAGATCAACCGCGCGCGCGGGAGGTTCGGGTTCGAATACAGCTCCATCCGGGACCGCGAGGCACAAGGCACCGGTTCGAGCCAGCTCGGCGGCGTGGTGCGCGCCGACATGACGCGCGTGGGCGGTACCCACTGGAACTTCAGCGGCTATTACCGCGGCCGCTTCACCTCGCGCAGCCGTGCGCAGCAGGAGACCCTGACCGATCTGATCAACCGCACCTACCATCTCAGCCTTTCCTACAACAACCCCGGCTCGAATTGGGTGGCCGGTTTCGGGCGCCTGTATCTCCCGTGGGCGAGCAGCCTCAACACGATCGACGGCGGCTATGTCGGACGCCGTCGCGGCAAACACACCGTCTTCGGCCTGTTCGGCGGATCCACCCCCGACCCCACCACCTGGAACTACACTCCCGGCCGCCAGATCGCCGGCAGCTTCGTCAACTTCGAAGCCGGCCACTTCGAGTCTTTCCGTTACACGAGCACGTCGGGCGTCGCGCTCGCCAGGGTCCACTGGCACCCCGACCGCCAATTCGGTTTTTTCGAAAACGGGTTCTTCTACAAGGGTCTCTTTTCGCTCTATCACAACCTGGAAGCTGACCTGCTGCGCGGTGCGCCCGAGGCGCCGGCCAGCGGGCTGGTGGCCAGCCGGAGCTACCTTACGATTCGGGTGCAGCCCAACCGGTTTGTGGTCTTCGACCTGAATCACAACTACTTCCGGAACATCCCCACCTTCGACGAGCGGCTGGTCGGGACCGGTCTGCTGGACAAGCTCCTGTTCCAGGGCGTGAGCGGCGGCGTCCGGTTGGAGCTCCCGTATTCCATCAGCCCGTACTTCAGCCTCGGCCGCAGCGACCGGACGGGGGACGCCCGGACGGCCTGGAACCGGATGTTCGGTGTCGTAGTGCGCCGCGTCTGGAAGACGGGTTTGCGCGCCGATGCGAGATATTCCAGCTTCGACAGCTCCTTCGGCCGTGGCACGTACCGCTCGCTGTCGTTGTCGCGGGAGTTGGGCGAGCGGTTCCGCTTCGACGTGCAGGCCGGCGATCAGGATCTGGTGTCGGCGATGACCCGGGACAACCGCGCCCGTTGGCTCAACGCGGACGCCGATTGGTTCCTCGGCCCGCACTATTTCCTCGGGGCGGGCGTTACGTTTTATCGCGGGCGGGCGCAGAGTTACGACCAGTGGTTCCTGAACCTGGGCTACCGGTTTTGACTGCGGAAAGCCGGACGCGGTATTTCGCCAGGCCGATCCGTGTGGATCCGCGCAAATCCGCGTCCTGAAAAATAGGTCAGCGTATTTGTGAACATCAGTACTAAGGCAGGAGACGCATGAGAAGCGGAACTTTCGCGTTGTGGCTGTTCATCCTCGGCACGAGCCCCGTCGCCGGTGCGAAGAAACCTGCGCCCCCGGTAGGATCGCTCCCGATCGCGGATCTCATAGACAGGGTCGGAGAGAACGTCGAGGCTTTCGGGACGAGGTTTTCCGAGGTCAGCTGCACCGAATCGGTCGTACAGGCGAAGCTCGACAAGGCGGGGAAGGTGCTCTACCACCAGGAATCGGCTTTCGATTACCTGATCCTGATGAATCTCCAGGGCGAGGAGCCGTCGCTCGAAGAATCCCGCGTGGTTCAAAAACAGGCCAAGGCGGCGGCAAACCTGCCACTGCTTCTCACCAGCGGGTTCCCGACGCTGCAGCTCGTCTTCCACCCCTACTACCAGGCCGGCTTCACCTATGAGCGACTGCCTGACGACCCGGCGGACGGCAAGGTTTTTGTGCGCATCCGGTTCCGCCACATCAAGGGAGCGCGCTCGACCTCAGCCCTGAGGCTGCGCGGCAGGGACTTCCCGCTCGACCTGGAAGGGACGGCGTGGGTGGATCCCGACTCGGCTGCCATCGCGCGCATCACGGCGGGCCTGGAGTTCCCCGCCGAGGACCTGGGGTTGCAGTCCCTCCAGACCGACGTGCGTTACGCGGACACGCGCTTCCCCGGCATCGAGACCACCTACTCGCTCCCGGTCGTGGCGACCGTGGAGGTGGAAACGCCGCGGCAGCGGTGGCGCAACACGCACCGGTTCTCCGCCTACCGGCTCTTCTCGGTGCGCTCCGAGAGCACGGTGTCCAAATGAGCAAAAGCCTGACGGAACTGGTTGTAGGCTCCGCCGCCGCCGTCGAGCTCCCGCGCGAGCGGGGGCATCGGGCGGCGATCCTGCTTCTCGCGCTCGCGGCCGCGGCGCTGATGGTCGCGCTGACGCTGTACGGCTTCGACTACTACTGGCTGGATCAGGTGAGCCGGCCCCATTCTCCCAAGCACGCCCAGCTGAGGCCCGGAGGCGTCGTCGGGATCAGGCTGGGCATCCTGGGGATAGTGCTTTTATTCTTGATCTATCTTTACCCGATCCGGAAACGCTGGGCCTGGCTGGGTAGCAAGGGGAGCACCAAGCACTGGTTCGACTATCACATCCTCCTCGGGCTCGTCGCCCCGGTGGTCGTCAGCTTCCATGCGTCCTTCAAGGCCCAGGGGCTGGCGGGGTTGGCCTACTGGACGATGGCCGTCCTGACGGCGAGCGGCATCGTGGGGCGGTACCTCTACGCGCAGATTCCCAGAAGCCGCGCCGCCGCCGAGAGCTCGCTGAAGCAGCTCGAGGCCTCCAGCACCCAGCGCGGCCGGATGGTGGAGGCCTCGGCCGGGTTTGCCCAGGTGGTGCGGCTGCCGGATATCAGGGAGGTGCAGGCGATGTCGTCGGTGCGGGCGCTCTGGCTGATGCTCGCCTGGGACCTCCAACAGCCGCTGCTCCTGTGGAGGGTGAGACGACGCCTCTCCCCTGGACGCGGGCTGCTGACTTTGGGCGGGGTGCTGTCGACAGGCGACGCCGCCCTCGAGCAGGCTATCCGCGAGACCCGGCGCCAGGTGGTCATGACCAGGAAAATCCTCCTCCTGTCCAAGGCGGAGAAGATCTTTCACCTCTGGCACGTCCTGCACCGGCCCTTCAGCATATCGCTCGCCATCCTGGTGCTGCTCCACTTGGCCATCGTGTTTCTGTTCGGTTACTACTGACATCCGAGAGGCGAAGGCGTCCCTGGCAATGATCGACGAACTCTTCATATACGCCATCCTGGCCCTTGTCCTCGTTGTTCCCGCGGTCGTCTATTTCAGCCGCATGCGGAGGCGCGAGGCCCGGGCGCTAGCCGCCCTCGAAAAGGGGAAGCTCTTCTCGGAGCGCCCGCCCGTACAACACCCCAGCATCGACCTTGCGCGCTGCATCGGTTGCGGCACCTGCGTCAGCGCCTGCCCCGAGGGGGACGTGCTGGCGATCGTGGCCGGACGGGCAGCCATCGTCAACGGCCACAAGTGCATCGGCCACGCCCTCTGCGCCGAAGCGTGCCCCGTGGGCGCCATCACGATGACCATGGGGGATCCCAGCGTCGGCGCCGACATCCCGCACCTCAGCGCGGAATACGAGACCAACATACCCGGCATGTTCGTCGTCGGCGAACTCGGTGGCCTGGCGCTGATCAGGAATGCGGTCAACCAGGGCCGGGAGTGCATCGACACGATCGTCCGCAGGCTGGCCGCGGACCGCGCTGCTGCGGGGGAAGACGATCCCTACGACGTCTGCGTCGTGGGCGCCGGGCCGGCGGGCATCAGCGCCTCGCTGCGCGCCATCGAGAAGAAACTGAGCTACATCACTCTGGAACAGGACGAGATCGGCGGCACAGTCGCCAAGTACCCGCGCCAGAAACTCGTCATGACCAGCCCCGTGGAGTTCCCGATGTACGGCCGCTTCCGCAAGCTCGAGATCTCCAAGGAGAACCTGATGGAATTCTGGCAGACGGTCTTCCGGCGCGCGGATTTCAAAGTGCTCACGGGCGAAAAGGTCGAGCACATCACACGGGAACCGGATGCCACCTTCCGGGTCCGCGGCGTGAAAGGGGAATACCGCGCGCGCACCGTCATCCTGGCGCTCGGCAGGAGGGGAACGCCGCGCAAGCTGGGCATCCTGGGGGAGGGCTTGCCCAAGGTCATGTACAGCCTCATCGAGGCGGAATCCTACACCGATAAGAAAATCCTCGTGGTCGGGGGCGGTGACAGTGCCGTGGAGGCCGCCATGGGGCTCGCGCATCAGCCGGGCAACACCGTCACCCTCTCCTACCGCAAGGACGCCTTTGCCCGCATCAAAGAACGCAACAGCCGGAAAATCGAGGAGTTTATCCGCGCCGGAAAAATCCGGGTCCTGTTCAACTCCAATCCCGTCGAGATCCGGGAAGGCTCCGTCCTGCTCGACGTTCAGGGGACGCCGCTGGAAATGCCCAACGACTTCGTCTGGGTTTTCGCCGGCGGTACCCCGCCCAGGGATTTCCTGCAGAAAGTCGGCGTCGTGCTCGGCCGCGAAGACTTCACCCGCGAAACGCACGACGAGGCGCAGCGCGCCCGGAGCGAGTCCTCCCAGCCGATCCTGCCGAGCTAAGCTAATGCATATCCGCGCAATACAAGCATATTGAACTGCAATTTCGATACTGCTAGGATTGGGCCGTCGGGGCCGGTGGCAGGGTGATCGAGCCTTGGTGCCGAGTGAGGTTATAGCCGCGAGCCGCCCCGGTTCGTCCCCGCCTGCCGACGCCGCGACGGGCCGGCCACGGACTCTATGATGCCATGACGAAATGCCGCTTGATTCTCGCCGACGATCACCTCCTGGTGAGGCAGGGATTGAGGAGGATACTCGCCCAGCGCCCGGACCTGGAGGTGGTGGGGGAAGTGGGGGACGGGCTGGCGTTGCTTGGGGCGCTGTCGAGGCTGGCTCCGGACCTCGTGCTCCTCGATCTGTCGATGCCCAACCTGCGGGGGATCGAAGCGATTCCGGAGCTCAAGAGAAGCAGGCCGAATATGAAAGTGCTGGTGCTCACGATGCACCGGGACCCGGAGTACCTCTATCAAGCTATCGCCGCCGGGGCGGACGGCTATTTGTTGAAGGAGGACGCCGACAGCGACCTCTTCTCCGCCATCGATACGGTCGTGGGCAACCGGGTCTACGTCTCCAAGTTCCTCTCGGAGCAGTCGCGCCGCGACTGGGCGGCGCTTCGCCGGGGCGGCGACCCCGGCACGGGCGCAGATGCGCTGTCGGTGCGTGAGCGCGAGGTGTTGAAGCTGATCGCGGAGGGGAAATCGAGCAGGGAGATCGGCACGCTGCTGCACATAAGCGGGCGCACGGTCGAGCGGCACCGAGCCAACATGATGGACAGGCTGAACGTCCGAAGCACGGTCGAGTTGGTGAAGTACGCCGTGAGCAAGGGGTACGTCTGACGTTCGAGCCTTAGGTGGGGCCCCCCCGTTGTGGCGGCGGCCTCGATTTTTTCCCGTCTCCAAGAAAAACAAACGAAACCGGGATTGGGCCGTAGAATGAGCATGAAGCCCTCGGCTCTTTCTCCATCCAGGTGAGGTGTAAGCATGGACGCCCTGGTTCAAGACCTGCGCTACGCGGTGCGCACCCTGCGCCGCAACCCCGGATTTACCATCGTAGCGCTGCTGACGCTGGCGTTGGGCATCGGCATCAACGCGGCACTGTTCAGCGTCGTGAACGCGGTGCTGCTGCGTCCGCTACCCTACCGAAACGCAGACCGCCTGGTCTGGGTGGCCCGGGAAGTCCCGGAGCTGAAGGCGGAGTTGCTGGGGAGCATTGATTACTTCCGTTTCAAGGACCAGAGCCGGACCCTGGAAGCCATCGCCGCTTTCCAGGACCGGGGCGACGAGATGAACCTCGCCGGCGGCGACGTTCCCGAGCGTGTGCGGGGAACGCAAGTGACGCGCGACTTTTTTGGGCTTTTCGGCGTCTTGCCTGCGCTTGGGCGTGTCTTCACCGACGACGAGGACCAGCCCGGCGGCGCCCGCTCGGTGATCCTCATGCACGGTTTCTGGCAGCGCCGCTTCGGCGGGGATCCGGGCGTGATCGGGAGAACGCTGGTGATCGACGACGCGCCGCGCACCGTCGTCGGGGTAATGCGGGCCGGATTCCGGTTCCCACGCCAGCCCGACCTGGATTTGCTCGAGCCGATGCAGCTGAGCCGCGGCCAGGCCGAATCGGGAGGGATGAGGCGCATCCGGGTGGTCAACGCGATCGGTCTGCTGCGCTCGGGGGCGACGGTCTCCGACGCCATCACGGAACTGCGATCGATAGCCGAGCGCTCCGAGACGCCGGCCGGGCCTGCGGGCGAAGGCAGGCCTCGGCGGGAGGGCGCCGGGGTGAACGCGCCGGTTCCACCGGATTCACGCGACGAGGTCAGGGTGGAGATAGGCCCAGGAAAGGGCCCGGACGAGGACATGGACCTGCGTGAGGAGGGCGCACGCCCGAGGCCGGGAGGGGGTCCTGCAGGCGCGGACGCAGCCCGGGGCACGCCCGCACCGCCCCCTGCCGGCGCCGTTCGGGGGCATAGCCCCGCAGGCGCTCCGGCCGAAGGCCCGCAGATGCGCTACTCGCGCACGGCGCCGGGACCCGCGGGCCCGATGCGGCGCGGGCCGGGTTTCATGGGGGAGACCCGGATCAATGTTGTCCCCCTCCAGCAGAAGATCGCCGGCAACGTGCGGCCGGCGCTATTGATACTGCTCGGCGCGGTCGGCCTCGTCCTCCTGATTGCGTGCGCCAACGTAGCCAACCTCCTGCTGGCCCGCGCGACGGTGAGGCAGAGGGAGATCACGATCAGGGCGGCACTCGGGGCGGGCCGCGGCCGGCTCGTCGCGCAGCTCCTGGCCGAGAGCTTGTTGCTGGGGGCGGCGGGCGGGCTCCTGGGCGTGCTCGGTGCCGCGTGGGGCGTCAAATCGCTTGTCGCGCTGGGACAGGGCGGGGCCGTCGGGGCGGTGCTGCAGCAGTTCGAACTCGGCATCGACGGGAGCGTGCTGGGGTTCATGGCCCTCGTCTCCCTCGCGACGGGCCTGGCTTTCGGGATTGTGCCCGCACTCGCATCGACCCGGGTCGACATCAGCGAAGGATTAAAGGACGGCTCCCACGGGGCGTCCGCCCCGGGCCATCGGCTGCTGCGCAGCTCCCTGGTCGTGGCGGAATTGACGCTTGCCCTAATGCTGCTCGCCGGCGCTGGTCTGCTCCTGAACAGCTTCGCCCGCCTGCTGTCGGTCGACCTGGGGTACGACCCGGACAGGGTGCTCACGATGTCGGTCGATCTCAGCGGGCGGCGCTACCCGGACCCGGCCCAGAGGAAAGCGTTCTTCCGCCGGCTCCTGGAGCAAGTCCGTGCCCTGCCCGGCGTGGAATCGGCCGGCATGGCCAACGCCCTGCCGATCAGCGAGCCGACGATGGTCTTCCGGGGGCTCGAGATCGAAGGGCGTGGGCAGTCGCCCGAAGACCCTTCGGTTTTTGCCAGCAGCATCACGCCCGGCTACTTCCCCGCCATCGGAATGCGGCTGAACCGCGGACGCTTTTTCGACGAACACGACGACGAGCACTCGCAGCGCGTGGCCATCGTCAACGCCGCCTTCGCCTCGTATTTCTGGCCGGGTCAGGATCCCCTGGGCAAACGGTTCCGGATCGGGCCAGTGTTCGGAGGGGCGACTGTTGTCGGAGTGGTCGCCAACGTGAGGCGCCAGACGCTCGAGAGCGAGGCGATGCCGGAAATCTACCTGCCGTACCAGCAGGTGCCCGACGTGCGTTTCATGGCACTCGCCGTCCGGACCAGGATGGCGGCGTCGGCGCTGGCGCCCGCCGTCCGGGAAACGGTTTCCAACCTCGACAACCAGATGGCCGTGCAAGGCGTCTCGACCCTGCGGGACCGCGTTGCGGCGGCGGTCGCGCCACGCAGGTTCAATCTCGTCCTGCTCGGATCGTTCGCCCTGCTGGCGCTACTGCTGGCCGCAGTCGGCCTGTACGGGGTGATGGACTACGCGGTCGCGCGCCGCACCCAGGAGATCGGGGTCCGGATGGCGCTCGGGGCGCAACCTGCCGACGTTAAGAAGATGGTCCTGAAGGAGGCGATGCAGCTGGCCGCCATCGGCGTCGCCGCCGGGCTGGCCGGGAGTTACCTGATCACCCGGGTGCTGAGCAGTCAGCTCTATGCAGTGACCGCGACCGATCCGCTGACCTACGGCCTCGCCGCCGTCCTCCTGGCCTTGGTCGCGCTCCTGGCAAGCTACATCCCGGCGAGCAAAGCCACTCGGGTCGACCCGGTCGACTCCCTCCGGTATCAGTAGGGGACGGACCAAGCTAAGTCTTTAAACCACTATGGCTTATAGGTATTAGTCGTCAAAAAGCGCCCTTATTTCGCGATTTTGGTGCCATTTTCCTCGATTAGCGCTGATTTTACCGGATCTCGGATCCACCCGCGAGCCATTCAGGCTAATTGAAAAAAAACAGCCCCAAAAAATGCAAATAGCGGGTGATTTTCACGGGAAATTCATCATAACCTACTGTATTCGTTAAACTTGCTCAGGTCCGTCCCCTCTTCAGCGGGGTGGTGTAGAGGAAGAGGGTGTGGCTGGCGTTGTCTTCGTTGGAGAGGAACTGGATCGACTCGTCGGGTTCGAAACCTTCCAGTCCGTAGTTGTGGAAAACGAGACGAGTGCCGCGCTTGAGCTTCGCGAACTTCGGGATCAGCTTCTGGTTGATTTCCGGCAGCAGGTACAGCGGCAGGACGTCGGCTCCTTTGAAGTCGACCGCGAAAAGGTCCGCTTCGGCGATGGTCACGAGGCGGCTGACGCCGTTGCGCGCCGCGTTGGCGCGGGCTGCGGCCACCCGTTCCGGGTCGATGTCGTACCCGAAGCCTCGGCACCCGTATTTCTGGGCCGCGAGGATCACCATGCGGCCGTCGCCGCAGCCCAGGTCGTAAACGACGTCGCCCTTTCTTATCCGGCCCATTTTGAGCATCGCCGAAACCACGTCGTACGGCGTGCCGACGTAGACCACGTCGGGGGTGCGTGACTGCGCGGGCGGAGGGGGTGGTGGGGCCGGGTTGTCGAGGCCAGTCAGGGAGAGCGCCATCAGGACAGCGATGGTGAGTCGTGGCATGAGCGGTGGCCTTTTCCCTCTATCGGAAGATGGACAGCATGGGCAGCTGATCTTTCATGCGGTCGACGGCGGCATCGCTGATGTCGCAGCCGGCGGCGTGAACGATGCGCAAGTTGGGCATAGACGTGAAGCGTCTCAAGTCGGCGTCGGCGATGCGGCAGTTGGTCAGGTTCAGGACGTTGAGCCTCTGCGACCCCTGCAGTCTGGCCAGGCCCGCGCCGGTAACTTTCGTGTCCTGCACGGCGAGCACTTCGAGGGCCTTCATGCGCGCCACCTCAGCCAGATCGTCGTCTCCGACGCCGGTGCCGCTCAGGTTGAGGACTCTCAGGCCGGTTGCTGCGACGCGCTTCAGGGCCCGTCCAGGAATCCTGGTGCGTTGCAGTGAAAGGGCCTCCAGCCGCACCAGGCCCGACAGCCAGGTCGGGTCGTGATCGCTCAAGTCGACGTCGTGCACGTATAGCCGCTTCAACGCCGCGCACGCCTTGAGCTGCGCCAGGCCGGCGGGAGTCACCCGGCCCCCGCCGATTTCCAGCCATTCCAGGCTGCGCAGCTTCGCGACCTGGCCGAGCGCCGTGTCGCTCAGTTCGCCCCTGGAGGCTTCGATCCAGCGGATGCGTCCCGCGGCGTCCTGTTGCAGCGGTATGCGCGCCCGCGCCATGCGCGGCGGCCGTCTGTTCGGCGCGAGCCGGGGCGGAGCCGGCGCCCGAGGAGCGTCTGCGCTGCGCTGCGGCCGTGAGCGTCAGGGCGCCGAGCAGCACGATCGTCAGACACCAGGCCGGGCGCCAAGAACCGCTCACACGATCGTCCTCCCACTTTCGTATACACCGAAACCGCGCAAACCGCCAACGGAATAGTCCGGCGAACGGCCGGTGCGGAACGGATGGGGGCACGCGCGCAGGAACCGCTGGAGGTGGCCGGGCCGCCTAACGGGAGTCGACGGCAAAGGGGAAGACGGCGACGTTTTTCTCGAAGGCCACGGACCAGGGGAGCTGTCCCGACCGGACGAGGGACTCGGCGGCACACGCGTCGAGCGCCTTCGCAAAGTAGTATCCCTGGCCGAATTCGCAGCCGAGGCTCTGAAGCATGCGCATTTGCATCAGGTTCTCGATCCCCTCGGCGATCACCGCCATTCGCAGGCTGCGGGCGAGGCTGGCGATGGCCTGGACGATCTTCCACGTGTCGTCGCTGAGCCCCAGCTTGCCGATGAACGACCGGTCGATCTTCAGGGTGTCGACGGGGAACTTGTGCAGGTAGCTCAACGAGGAGTACCCGGTCCCGAAATCGTCCATGTGCACTTCGATGTCCATGGTGCGGATCCGAGCCAGGGTCTCCGAGATGACCCTGGTGTTCTCCATCAGGGCGGTTTCGGTGATCTCGAGATGGAGGCTGCCGGGATCGAGCCCGGATCGGCTCAGGGTCTGTTCGAGCATGCCGAGCAGGTGCGGACTCGAGTAGTGCCGGGCGCAGAGGTTGACGTTCACCGACAGAGGCTCCCGACATCCGGCTTGCCACTTCGCGACCTGGCTGCAGGCCTGCAGGAGTACCCATTCCTCCAGCGGGACGATCAGGTCCGTGGATTCGGCCATCCCGAGGAACTCCTCGGGAAGCACGAGGGTCTGTTCGCGTTGCCAGCGCACCAGTGCCTCGAATCCCTCCAGGGCGCCGGTCTTCAGGCTGACGATCGGTTGGTACTGGACTCTGAACTCGCCGCGGTCGAACGCCTTGCGGAAGTCGGATTCCAGCTGCATGTGGCTGACGGCGAGCGAACGCATTTCCCGGTCGAAGATTTCACAGCGCGCCCGGCTGTTCCTGGCGCGGTGCATCGCGGTGGAGGCGTCGCGCAGAAGCTCGTCCGGCGTCGCATAATCGGGGGTGGCCACCGTGATGCCGGAGGTCGAGGTGACGTGGACGGTCCGCGCTTCCAGCTGGAAGGGCTTTTCCAGTTCCGTGTGCACCTGGGTGACGACGTGCATCGCTTGGCCGGCGTCGCACACCTCTTCGAGTAGCAAGACGAACTCCGCGTCGCCGCAGTGGGCGACCGTGTCCTGCGGCGAGACGCATTCCTGGATCCTGCGCGCAACCTGGAGCAGCAACTGGTCGGCACAGGCGCAGCCGAAGCTGTCGTGCACGAGCCGGATCCCGTCCACGTCCAGCGCCACGACGGCGAAGGTGTCGCCGTGCTGGCGACGCACGCGGCTCAGCGCCCGTTCGAGCCGGTCGGCCAGCAGGATTTTGTTGGGGAGGCCGGTCAGCGGGTTGTAGACCTTCCGGTCGGTGATGTCGGTCTGGGACCCGGCGATGCGGTGCGCCTCGCCGTTGCCGTTGCGCAACGCGAGGCCCCGGCACAGGACCCAGCGGTAGATGCCCGCGGCGTCCAGGATGCGGTATTCGCTCTCAAAGTGCGTGCTGCCGCCGCTGATGTGCTGTGCCAGCAGCTTCTGGACGTGGTCCTTGTCGGCGGGGTGCAGGCGGCCGAACCACTCGTCCGGGGAGCGTCCCACCTCCGTGTCCACGTAGCCGAGCATCGATTTCCAGCGCGGCGAGAAATAGATCTCCCCGCTCTTCAGATTCCAGTCCCAGAGGCCGTCGTTGGCCCCCTGGGTGGCCAGGGAGTAGCGCTCCTCGCTCTCGCGCAGTTTCCGTTCCATCTGGTGCCGGTAGAGGGCGACGTCGATGTGGCCGTGCAGTTCCCACTCATCGAAGGGCTTGAGCAGGTAACCCAGCGGTTCGGTGACCTTCGCCCGCTGCAGCGTGCTGTCGTCGGCGCAGGCGGTGAGGAAGATGATCGGGATGTCGTGCCTCGACCGGATGGCTTCCGAGGCCTGCACCCCGTCCATGTCACCCTTCAGCATGATATCCATCAGGACAAGGTCCGGCCGGGTCTCGTTCGCCCTGGCGATAGCCTCCTCGCCGGTCGCGGCGGTGCCGACGACCTCATAGCCGAGGATCTTCAGGCTGTTCTTCAGGTCCATCGCGACGATCGACTCGTCCTCGACGATCAGTACTCTTGCCCTGCTGGCCGTCATTTTTCCCCTCTTCTCAGGCTACCCCTTGTTGCGCGGGATATTGATCTCGCACTGGAACCCGTCCTGGTTGCCGTACCTGATCGCCCCCCCCAACTGCTCCGTGAGGCTCCGGACCAGCTTCAGGCCGAGAGACTCGTTGGCTTCCACGTCCGCGATTTTCGGAAAACCGACCCCGTTGTCGGTGACCAGCAGCTTGAGCGCCTGCTGGTTTTCGTCGGCGAAGCGCACCCGGATCTCGCCGCCGCCGCCGTTGGGGAATGCATATTTGAGCGCGTTGGACACGAGCTCGTTGATGATCAGGCCGCACGGGATGGCGACGTCGAGGTTCATGGGAATCGATTCGACCTCGAGATTGAGCCGGATAACGTTGGAGTTGACCCTGTAGGAGCGGAGCAGGTGCCCGGTCAGGTTGCGGACGTAGCCGGCAAAATCGATTTTGGCCAGGTCCCTCGACTGGTAGAGCCGCTCGTGGATCAGGGCCATCGCCTTGACCCGGTCCTGACTCTCCTTGAACCGCTGGTTGGCTTTCGGGTCTTCGATTTCGCTCCCCTGCAGGCTCAGCAGGCTGCTGATGATCTGCAGGTTGTTCTTCACCCGGTGATGGATCTCCTTGAGCAGAACCTCCTTCTCCTTCAGGGACGCCTTGATCTGCTCCTCGGCGTGCCTGCTGGCCGTCACGTCGTGGTACTGCCAGAGGTGGTAGCTGTAATCTTCGCCGATCGACAGGGGGACGTAGTTGCGTATGAAGATGTGCTCTTGCCAGAGCAGTTCCTCTCCCAGGACGGGCGTGCCGGCCTTGATGATCTCCTCGATCCGCGCCGAGAAGTGAGCGGGCTGGAGAAACAGCAGCCTGGAATCGACGCCAAACAGCGACTGGGGCGGCACCGGTACGCTGAACATGCTGATGAACGCCTGGTTGACGTGCGTGATCCGGCGCGCGACGTCCTCGACGACCACGCCGGATTGCAGGTGGTCGATAAGGCTGGAGAGCATCACGGTCGCCGCGCGCAGCTGTTCCTCCGTCTTCTTGTGTTTGGTGATGTCCTCGGCGAGGCCGACGATCCGGTACACCTGCCCGGACTGGTCGCGGACCGGGAACGCGCGGTCCCGCACCCAGCGCAGCGAACGGTCAGGGCGCACGACCCGGTACTCTTCGTCGTATTCGCCCCACGCCTGCTTGACCAGAGCCTCGCAGACCCGGGTGTGGTCCTCCTCGTGAATGGCTTCCAGCCAGGCCAGCGGCTGGCGCTGCAGCGCCGAAGCGCTCCGGCCCCAGATCTCCTCGTAGCCCGGGCTGACGTACTGTTTCGAGCGGCCGTCCGAGGTCGAAATCCAGAAGACCGCCTGGATGTTGCCCGTCAGCTGGCGGAACTGCTGTTCCACCCGGACATTGGCCAACAGCGTTCCCAGGATGTGCCCGGCCATCTTGAGGCCGTCGACCTCCGCCTCGGGCCAGTCCCTGTCCATGAAGCACTGCTCGAGTCCGAGGCAGCCCCACCACTGCTGGTCGACGAACATCGGGACCAGGACCACCGACCGGATGCCCACCGCCTCGAGCAGGTCCTTCTGCTTGCTGCGGATGTCCCTGGTGACCAGTACCTGTGCGCGACCCACCGAGAGACGGTTCGAATAATCCTCGACGAGCTGGCGCCGCAGGAGGTTGAAGACGCTCCGGTCCTTCTCGTCGGTGGCGAGACCCGGGGTGGTCCAATCGTAGAGCCACGTCTCGCCCTGGCCGCTCCGCTCCGGGAGACGCTCCGTGATGAACACCCGGGTCACCGAGGTCGCCTCGCCGAGCCTGCGCATGACTTCCTGGAGGCCGCTCTCCCAGCCGGCCTTGCCCAGGAACTGCTGAGCCGCGTAGCTGACCGCGTCCAGAATCGCGTCCCGCCGCTGCATCTGCCTGTCGGTCACCCTGAGCTGGGTCACGCCGCTCCCGATCATGTAGGCGTTGACCGATGCGGCCAGCAGGATCAACTGGTGCTGCGCCGCATCGGCGCGTCCGCCGGAATACACGGACGCCAGGACGAGCAGCATCATCTGGGCCGGGACCGCCACCGACAGGCCTTCGAGCCCGCGCCACACGGCCACACAGGCCAGCGGCACCGACAGCAGCAGGAAATCGGGGAGCGCCAGGGGCGCACTGTGCTTGACGGTGAGCCAGACGGCCGCCGCCGACATGCCCAGAACCGCCACGGCGAAGAGGGTTGCTGGCCTGCTCATCCGGAGGCTTTGCAGATAATGGGTCGGGGCGGCCTTCCCTCCGTTGACCCCGTCGAGCATCGTCTCCAGCCATGGCCTGCCGTGCAGCAGGAGGAGGGGCGTCACGGCCAGGATCGCGCCGGCGAACCCGAGTAGGTTGCTGCCAAACTCGGCCACCAGGGACTCGCCCGAGGTGGTGAGCCCGAGCGCGCGCATCGTGACGGGGACCGTGGCGAGCGCAATCGAGGCCGCGCTGCCCGCAAGCATGAAGTACGCGACATCGCGGCCGCGCTGCAGCGTGACGACGCATCCGGAGATCAGTCGTCGCAGCACGGCGGCCGCTGCCGCGTAGACCAGTGTCAGCGCCAGGCACTGTAAGGTGCAGACCGACAGGGGTCCGGGGCCGGGGAAGATCACGAGGTTGTCGGTCAGCCCGGCCGCGAGGATTACCGGAGCGTAGCGAACGCCCGTACATGAGGAGCAGACCGAAGCTCAGGCCCGCCGAAGCGTGCCACTGGTCGAGAACCGGCAGGCCGGCCGTGCGCGCCCCGAACCCGAGCGCGAAATAGAGGGCGAGATAAAACGTGACGATGATGAGCGCCCGCGGATTGTAGGCAGGCCTGCGCGCCAGCCCCAGTTCTCCCGGCAGCCGTTCCGTCCTTGTCGCCGATGCCTGCATCAAACGGGTCCTCGCTTGACCAATAACGAAGCCGGAAGCCGGAAGCCGGCGGTCGACCGGCATCCTTACTTTGATGTTTTGGGGCAAATCGTGGCTTCCGGATCCCGGCTTCGAACTTCTTTCCTCTTGGCCGCGCGCCACGGACAACCCACAAAGGGTGTCGTCGCCGACTCTGCCTTCATATCGGCAGGCGATCCGGCAACTGCGTTACTAATTCGGCGACGATTTGCGGCCGGCCGGGGACCGGCAAATTAGTAATGTCGTGGGGTTGCTGCTGCCGAAGAGAGTATGAGGAGTCTGCAGTCCAGAACGTTTTTGGGGGCACAAAATGACAGCTCAGAAGGTCCGGTTCGCGATACTGGCACCATCTCCGGAAATGCGCGAATTGCTGGGCAGGCACGTCGAGGCGTCGGAGCTTGCCGTCGTCAGCGCTTCGGTCGAGGAATACTGCGCGGCAGAGGACGACGGTCCCATGGTGCAGCTCATCGACGCGCAGCCTGAGATCGTCCTCGTCGACATGGAAGACCAGAGGGACGCCGTCAAGGCGCTTCAGCTCCTCCATGGCGTGATGCCGGACTCCTTGCTTTTCGCGTGCGGCCCGACCCAGGACCCGCGTCTCATCATCGAAACGATGCAGGCCGGAGCGCGGGAGTTCCTGCCGAAACCCGTTTCGGCCGGCAGCCTCGGGCTGGCCCTCGGGCGTTACCTCGAAATGAAGGAGCGGGTCCGCTCTGGCCCGAAGGCGCGCGGGAGGATCTACAGCGTCACTTCGGGAAAGGGAGGCTCCGGGACGACCTCCGTCGCGATCAACCTTGCCGCGACCCTCGCAAACCTGCCCGACACCCGGGTGGCCGTCGTGGACCTGAACGGCTCGGTCGGAGACGCCGCCGCGTATCTGAACGCGAAGCCCGAATTCGGCGTGGCCGACGCCCTTGCGGCCTCTTCGAAACTGGACCAGGTGATTTTGAACAGTTTCATGTGCAAGGTCGGCAACCTGTCCTTGCTCGCCGGGGCGACGGATTACACGCCACCCTCGAGCCCCACGCCGAGCGCGCTGAGCCGCCTCCTCAAGGTCGTCGTCGGGGGCTACACCCATACCTTCATCGACATGCCTTCGTCCCTGGACCAGGAACTCGTCAGGGTCACGCTCGAGGCGAGCGAGGCGGTCCTGGTGGTGATCACGCCCGAGTTACCCGCCATCTGGCGCACCCACCGGCTGATGACGTTTCTGTCCGACACCGGCTGCGCCGACCGGATCCGCCTGATCCTCAACCGCGACGACAGCCGCGACGAGATCAACGCCAAGGAGATATCGAGGGCCCTGAGTCAGCCCGTCTACTGGCGCCTGCCCAACAGCTATCTCACCGCAATTCAGGCCATCAACCAGGGGAAGCCCCTGGTTGAGGTCAATCACTCCGGTTTGGCCGCGAGCTACCGCGGGCTGGCATCCGACCTGACTGGCCTCGTCTTTGAAAAGCCGCGCCGCGCCTTCGCCGGCCTCTTCTCCTGAAGCCGGCGTCAGGTCTTGATGGTTGATTTTTTCCGCTTTCGGGAGAGAATTGTCCTCACCCGGGGCGGGTCAAGAACTCAACGGCCGGGACCTGACCCCGATTCTATTGGGGGGCGTATGGAGAGAAGGGCTTTTCTCGCACTGGCAGTCTCGGGAACCGCGGCGGCGACCAACTCCGCCCTGCTCGGCACGAGCCGTGCCGGCTGGCGTGGCGCCAACGACCGCGTCCGGGTGGGGATCGTGGGGATCCGGGGCATGGGTCAGTCGCACATCGCGGAGTTCTCGCGCCTCCCGAACGTCGAGGTGGCCGCGCTGTGCGACGTCGACGAGAGCTTGTTTGCCGGGATCATCAAGCAGCGGCTCACCGACCAGGGAAAACGCGCGCCCAGGACCTTCACCGACATGCGCGCGCTGTTTGACGACAAAGAGATCGACGCCGTGAGCGTCGTCACGCCGAACCACTGGCACGCTCTGGCCGGGATCTGGGCAATGCAGGCCGGCAAGCACGTGACCATCGAAAAGCCGGTGTGCCACAACTTCTTCGAGGGCCAGAAGCTCGTCGAGGCCGCCCGCAAGTACAAGGTGATCGTCCAGCACGGCATGGAGCAGCGGAGCAACCCCTGTGGCAAGAGCGCGGCCGAATTCATCCGCAGCGGCGGCCTGGGCGACGTCTACCTGGCCAAGGGGTTGTGCTACAAGTGGCGCGACACCATCGGACACTTCGAGGACGAGCCCGTGCCGTCCGGCGTGCACTACGACCTCTGGCTCGGCCCGGCTCCCCAGCGCCCTTCAACCGAAACCGCTTCCACTACAACTGGCACTGGAACTGGGACTACGGCAACGGAGATATCGGCAACCAGGGTGTCCACGAAATGGACGTGGCGCGTTGGGGCCTGGGCGTGACGCTGCCAACGAAGGTCAGCGCGACCGGCGCCCACGTCATGTTCTCCGACGACCAGCAGACACCGAACGTGCTGATGGCTCTTTTCGAGTTCGATCCGCCCGGGGGCGGCGACCGGAAGAAGGTGCTGCAGTTCGAGGTGCGCCACTGGATGACGCCGCGGGAGGGGGGCATCGGCGAGGGGAAGGGCCCCGGCGCCCAGGACACCTACATGGTGAGCGACGAGAACACGGTCGGAAACATCTTCCTGGGCTCGAAAGGCTACATGGTCAAAGACGTCGCGGGCTGGAAGACCTTCCTGGGTCGGAAGCAGGAGCCCGGCCCCTCCGGCGGCGGCGAGGCCAACCACTACGAAGATTTCATCAACGCCATACGCGCCGGCGATCCGAAGCTGGCCAACGGGGACATCGCCGAAGGGCACTACTCGGCGGCCCTCGTGCACCTGGCCAACATCTCCTACCGGCTCGGCCGTTCCCTAAAGTTCGACCCTGCCGGAGAGTGCATCGTCGGGGACGAGGAAGCCTCGAAAATGCTGCGCCGCGAGTACCGCAAGCCTTTTGTGGTTCCGGACAGGGTGTGAAGTCCCACGTGGCTCGAATCCTGCTCACCCGGCGGATTTCAACTCGCTTCTCCCTCTTCGTCGTCCGGAAGGGCGGGACCGTGCCGCCTCCGTCCCGGCTGTGCCCGTTGCCGCCCTTGTGCGAACCGCAATAGGACGGGGGGCGGCCGATCGCAAATCATGTGGAGGAAGCCGTGCGCAGAGTTTTGCTGCTGACCGTGCTGGTCACGGGGCTGTGGAGCACCCGTTCGGTGTCGCAGGCGCAACTGGAAGGCTACGTCCGCGAGCACTACACGAAGTACGAGTACCTGGTGCCGGTGCGGGACGGCGTGAAGCTGTTCACTTCGGTGTATGCACCGAAGGACGACTCGCAGAAGCACCCCATCATGATGACGCGGACGCCCTACAGCGTGGCGCCTTACGGGGTGGACAACTACCGGACCTCCCTCGGACCGTCCGAACACTTCATGCGCGACGGATTCATCTTCGTGTACCAGGACGTGCGCGGCCGCTACATGTCGGAAGGGGAATGGGTCGAGGTCCGGCCCCACATCCCGAACAAGACTAGGCAGTCGGACATCGACGAGAGCACCGATACCTATGATTCCATCGATTGGCTCGTCCGGAACCTGCCGGGCAACAACGGGCGGGTCGGCCTCTGGGGTGTCTCCTACGGCGGGTTCTATACCTGTGCCGGAATCATCGACGCGCACGCGGCCCTGAAGGCGTCGTCGCCGCAGGCGCCCATCGGCGACTATTTCATGGGCGACGATTCGTTCCACAACGGCGCGTTCATGCTCGCGGCGAATTTCGGGTTTTACACCTTCTTTTCGGAGCGCAAGGGCGGACCCGCACCGCCGGGCGGCGCTCCCCCGTTCGCGCTGAACAACCCGGACGGCTACGACTTCTTCCTGCGACTCGGCCCGCTGGCGAACTCGAACCGAGACTACTTCAAAGGCCAGAATCCTTACTGGACCCTGAATCTCGACCACACCACATACGATGATTTCTGGAAGGAGCGGGCGATCGTGCGCAACCTGAAAGCGATCCGGCCCGCCGTTTTGACCGTGGGCGGCTGGTTTGACGCCGAGGACCTCGCGGGTCCGCTGGGCGTCTACCGGGCGATCGAGACGACTAGCCCCGGCATCTCCAATAGTTTGGTCATGGGCCCCTGGACCCATGGCAGCTGGTCGCGAGGGGAAGGCGACCGTGTGGGCAACCTCGACTTCGGCTCAAAGACAGCCGCCTTCTACCGCGAGAAGATCGAGTTCCCGTTTTTCACGCACTTCCTGAAGGACCGGCCGGCAGAGGCGCAGCCGGAGGCGCGCGTTTTTCTCACCGGCCTGAACGAATGGCGCACCTTCGCCAACTGGCCCCCCGCAGACGCGACCCGTCGGAAACTCTACTTCCAGGACCACTCCGGCCTCGGCTTCGACGCTCCGTCATCCAGGGAGACGACCTTCGACGAGTACCTCAGCGATCCCGCCCGGCCGGTGCCCTACCTGGGGTACGTGGCGATGGGAATGACCCGGGACTATATGACCGAGGACCAGCGCTTCGCGGCAACCCGTCCGGATGTCCTTGTCTACCAGACCGGCGCGCTGCAGGAAGACCTCACGGTGGTGGGGCCTGTGGGGGTGGAGCTGCACGTGTCGACGACCGGCACGGATGCGGACTGGGTCGTCAAGCTCATCGACGTCTATCCCACGGGTTACCCCACTCCGAAACCGGCGGGAAACGAACCCCCGCTGCCCAACTCAACCAAGATGGGTGGATATCAGCAGCTGGTGCGCGGCGAGCCGTTTCGGGGCAAGTTCCGGCTCGGCTTCGAAAAGCCGGTGCCCTTCGTCCCCGGCAAGCTGGAGCGCATCGAATTCACCATGCCGGATGTCGGCCACTGCTTTCGCCAGGGGCACCGGATCATGGTGCAGGTCCAGAGTTCCTGGTTTCCTCTCCTGGACCGGAATCCGCAGACGTTCTGCGACATACCCAACGCAAAGGAATCCGACTTCCGGAGGGCGACCCAGCGGGTGTACCGCTCGGGCGGCCAACCGTCGGGCATTTCCCTACCGGTGCTCGGGCGGGCGGCATCGCGTCCACGATAGCTACACCGGCGCTCGGGGCCGCGTCGGGCCGACGCGGCCCACTGCGTCAACGGGATGTGTAAGGGCCGTGCACGGACTTGATCCTGTAGGTTTCGGCTGAATCGTCGAGGACGAAGACGCTGTACGTGTCGCCCCCCGGTGCGACGCGGATGACGATGTGGCCATGGCCGCTGGCGAGTTTGTCGAGTCCGACGACAACGAGGCGGTTGGCTTCGTGCATGTTGGTTGCGAAGATGTCGCGCGGGCCCGGGTAGACGCGCGTGGATTGCAGGCGGCTGTACACCCTGGCGGTGGGGTGTGCCGATTCCCACACGTTCAGCAGCCAGACCCGTGGCCGGAGCGTCGACACGAACGTGGCATTCTGCGAGTCGATATAGCCGTGGTGGTTGAGGATAGCGGCATCCACGGGGCCGACGGCCTGCGACACGGGGGTCTCGACGTCGTGCCACCCCGGGTAGCCTTCGAACGGGATGCCGGGGATGTCGCCCCCGCTGTAGAAGTCGAACTTGCCGTAGCTCAGCCGGATGCCCGCGCTGCACATGTTTTCCGAAGGCCGGTCCTCGGCCGGGACGTCCTTCAACTCAGGGAAATGCTGGCGCGTGTTGTTCCCGACTCCCGTCCAGACCTCCCCGTTGGCCATGATGTTCCGCACCTGGAAGCCGGGGTATTTCCCGGGCTCGCGCCGCAGCACGATCTGGTCCGACCGGCCCGGCTGGAAGCGTTCGATGCGCATCCCGTTATGTTCCGTCTGCCAGGCGAGGAAAGCCCGGTAGTTCTTCACGCCGGCATCCTGCAGCGGTGCGGGGTAGTCGTACCCAGGCCACCCGCGGTCGAGCATCCTGCGGATCGGGATCTGTTCGGCGACCTCCGTGAGTCCAGACAGCTTGTACGCCCCGTTCTTCGAGGGTTTCGAGGTGTCGGACACCTGCCCCATGTGGTCGGAGTGGAAATGGGTGAGCAGCGCATAGCTCAGCTCCGGCTGGCTCTCGTGCCTGAGCATCTGGCGGACATAGCGGGCGAGCCATTCGCCGGGCGTACGGGAATCGTCCGGCCGGGGGTCGACGAAGCGCGGATTCCTGCTGGTCTGCGCGCCCGCGTCGACCAGCATCGTGGTGCCATCGGGGAAGAGGAAGAGTGCGGAATTCCCACGGCCAGTGCTGATCTGGTGGATTTCGAGCGTGCCGGGGGTCCACTGCGACAGGACCTCTCCCACCGCCTGCGCCCTGGCCTGCGCCGCGACGGTCAGGGCCGCGGCGAACCACAACAGGCGGACGGCTGCGCGGGTCCGGAATGCGATTCTGATCATCTCATTCACCTCGGGTTAATCTTCAGGACTCGATCTTACCCGAACTCCCCCTGCCGGCGCGAGGGCCTCGATTGTCGCGCACGGGGGCGTGGTCAAGATTAGCCACCCGCATGCCGATGGCATAGGCCAGACGGGTGATGCGCGTCATCTTCGGGAAATCGATCTTGTCGACGGAGTCCGTATTGGCGTGATAATCGGGGTGCAGGCCGGTCGTCATGAAGACGACCGGGATCCCCTTGGCGGCGTAGCTGTAGTGATCGCTGCGGAAGTAGAACTGCTCGGGATCTGCGGGGTCATTCAGCTCGAAGTCGAGCTTGAGCGGCTGCGGCATGCTCCGGTTGGTTTCGACCGAGATGTTGTGCATCTCGGTGCTGATCCGGTCGGAACCGATGAGGTAGACCGTGTCGGCTTCTTCTTTCTTGTCGTCGTGGCTCCGGCCGATCATGTCCATGTTGATTTCGGCGACGATGCGGTCGATGGGAACCGATGGGTAATCCGCGAAGTAGCGTGACCCATACAACCCGCGCTCCTCGCCGGTGTGCCAGACGAACAGCATCGAGCGGCGCGGTTTCGGACCCAGTGCGGCGGCCTTGGCGATGGCGAGCAGCGCGATCGAGCCCGATCCGTCGTCGTCGGCGCCGTTCCAGAAGCGGTCGTCCAGGGCGCCTTCCGTGATGCGGCCTTTGGGCTCCGGCCGGCGCGGACCGGACTCCGTTTGCACTACCTCGCCCTCGGCATAGCCGACGTGGTCGTAGTGGGCGCCGAAAGCGACGTAGCTGTTCCTCAACAATCGGTCCTTGCCTTCCACAATCCCGACCACGTTGCGGGTGTATTGTGTGCGCACCACCCTGTACTCGGCGTCGAGATTGAACGTGAGCTTCACCTTTTGCAGCGCGAATCTCGGGAGCGGTTCCTGGGCGGCCGCTTTCGCCTTGAGATCCGCGTAGGAGGCCTCCTGGCCGCGGAAGAGGAACTCGAAGAACTCATCTTGGGCCGCGACGTTCGGCGGGAGCGGGTTGTCCAGCCGCTGGACCGTGGTGAAGTCCGCCCGCTCGATCGGCGGACCGCCGAACCCGCCCCCCGGGCGCGCCGCCGCGCCGGCCTGCTGCTCGCGCCGCTGGGGGTTGTTTTCCGGGCCGCCGCCCGGCCGGGCCGGACCAATGCTCGCGACGGCGCCCTTCTGCTCCGTGGCGAAACGGCCGCGCCCGGAGATCAGACGGCGGTACTGCCCCGCGAGTTCCTTCGGCCCGGCGGTCCCGAGGAACACGGCGACGCTGCCAGCGATGTCGACTCCCTTGTAGTCGCTGTAGTTCGCCGCGGGTGCCTCGAGGCCATAGCCGACGAACCGGATCTGATCGGAGGTGAAGCGCCTGCGTGCCCCGACATTCGGGGGGAGCGTGATAGCCTCGCCCGTTTTAAAAGTGCGGGTCTCGCCGCCGTTTTCCACCGTGACGGTGGAACGATTGTCGCTCTTGACACCGAGGACGGCGACACGCTGGAAGTAGGAACCGTTGTCGCCCGCCGGACGCACCCCCCAGGGTTTGAGCTGGCCGGCGATATAGGCGGCCGCGAGCCCGAGCCCCTCGGAATAGGTGGTTCTCCCTTCCAGTTCGTCGGAGGAGAAATAGGTGAGCCACTGCTGGAGTTCGTCGGTTCGGATGAGGCTGGGATTACCCACCGGCAACGCCGAAACGGGGAAGGGGCCAACGAGCAGGGCGAGTTGCAGGAAGCCTGCGGTCAGGAAGCGTAGACGCATGAAGTCTCCTCTTGCGGGGCGATTGGCATCATGGACGAGTACGACACCCGCTGCTGATTTGTTTCAGGGAGGGAAGAGCTGGCGCGGCGGGGCCCTCAGGGGGCCTCGGCATAGGCGGGCGGGGCTTTTTTGGTGCGGAGCAGCCTGAAGATGTTCGTGTAGTCGTCGGTCCACGACACGAGTTTCTGACCCTCGGGCCACCGGGCGATCGCCGTCTCGATGTCGGGGTTGTCCAGGAAGCGCCGGTTGGCGGTGATGAGGACCCAATCGGTGCTGTCCGTCCCCTGGCGCGAGTTCCCTTCGGCGGGCACCCAGAACGCGTGCGCCCGGCTCCCCGGCACGGATGCCGGGAGGCTGCGCACGACCGGCCCCAGGTCGAAATACCGGCTGCTGATGTGCAGCGCCAGGATGCCGTCGTCCTGCAGATGGTACCTGTAGATTGCATAGCACTCGCGCGTGAGCAGGTGGACGGGTATGGCGTCGCTGGCGAAGGCGTCGATGGCGAGTATGTCGAAGCGCTGGGGCTCCCCGCGCTCCCGCTCGCGCTCCAAGGAAACCCGTGCGTCGCCCAGCACGACATCGACCACGGCGTCGGAATCCCGGCGATAGGTGAAGTAGCGCTCCGAGAAACGGACGACCTCGGGATTGATTTCGTAGAAGCGGAAATAGTCGCCCTGCTGCCCATAGCTGGCGAGGGTGCCGGCACCCAACCCGACGATGCCCACCCGGAGCCCCGCGTGGCCGTCGGTGCGCTTCGGGTGATAACGGATGGCCAATCCCACGCCGCTGTTCGGCCCGAAATACGACGTCGGCCAGTAACGTTTCTCCGGCGAGCGGTACTGGAAGCCGTGCTCGATGCGGCCGTGCATGAGGACGTAACGGTGTTCCTCGGGATTGTCCTGCTCCTCCTCGAGGACGCGCAGCATGCCGAAGAAATTGCGCGTCACGTCGAGCGTGCCCTCCAGGCCGCGGCCGATGTGCACGGCGAGCGCCGCGGCGAGCCCGACCAGGGTGACGTAGCAGGCCGACCACGCCCAAATCGGCCGTCCGCCGCCGAGACGGCTGCTCCGGTCCCGGAACATGATCGAGAGCAGAAGGATCGGGGTGACGAGCAGCACGAGATGGTACTCCCAGAGCCCCGCGAACAACAACGGCGCCGCCAGGGTCACTAGCGCTCCGCCGAGCGCCCCGCCTAGGGCGACGATGAAGTAAAACGAAGTCAGGTCTTCCACCCCGGGTTTGAGCCTCACCAGTTCCCCGTGGCACACCATGCAGCAGACGAAGAGCGTGAGCGCATAGGATGCGATCTGCAGCCGCACATCGAGGAAGACGCCTTGAAACAGGACGACGCAGGCCTGGGCCAGCGCTCCCGCGAGCGCCACCGCGAAGATACCGCGCGAGTACCACGGGCGACGCTGGAAGCACAGGATGAAGGTGAGGAGGTAGAGCCCGAGCGGCAGGATCCACAACAGCGGCACGACGGCGACGTCCTGGCAGATCTGATTCGTGGTCGCAAGCAGGTTGACCGACCCGCACGCGGTCAGCGCGAGCCACAGCAGCCGCCTCCCGGCGGAAGGGCGCGGGTGCGCCGGCGCCTGCGGCGGGTCTACGGAACCCTCCGCCCGGCCGAGCCGGAAGATGCCGGCCGCACAGGCCGCCGTCAGCACGAAAAACAGGCCGTACCACCACGACCAGAGACGCGATTGCTGGTTGAGGGTCAGGGCCGGCTCGATCAGGAGCGGAAACGCGGGGAGCGCCAGCAGGGAACCGAGGTTGGAGAGGGCGTACAGCGGGTACGGCGACGTGCCCGGCTTCGTGTGGGGGAACCAGGACTGCAGCAGCGGCCCGGTGGCGGACAGCAGGAGATACGTCGGGCCGATGCTCACGACGAGCAGCGTCATGATGCCAAGGACGGGCGAACCGCCCGGTTGGGGCCTCCAGATGCCGGCCGGCACCACCGGGAGAGTCAGGACTGATCCCAGGACGAGAAACCCGTGCAGGAACGCCTGCCGGCGCACCGGAACGCGCACCGCCATCAGGTGGGCATAGCCGTATCCAGCCAGCAACATGAGCTGGAAAAAGAGCATGCAGGTTGTCCACACGGCCGGGCTGCCGCCATACCAGGGCAGGATGTACTTTCCCATCAGGGGCTGGACGAGGAACAGGAGGAAGGCACTGACGAAGAGGGTCGACCCATAAAGCACCATGTACTGTCCTTCGCCCCGGGGAGAGCCGGTGTCCGCGAAGCCTCGGCGAATTTTACGCCCCTTCCCGGGTCAAGTCTGCCGGAAATCGGCCCCGGCCCGCGTAGTACCATAGTGGTGAGGGGAGGTGGCCGCCGATTGAGGGACATCGACATTCCATTGTCGTGGCGCCCGGCGCTGGAACACCGCCTCCGGCATGAATCGTCCGTCACGGGATTTTGGTCGGCGACAGCGGCGTGCGGTGACCCGGCCTGTGACCTCCTCGAGGTCGCCATCCGGATGTGGGGCGCGACTCCGCCACAACCGTCGTAGCCCCGCACCTTCTCCCTCCGGCCAGCCTGCCAATCCCGTGTTGTATTTCCGCGTCAGAAGTTCTATAAGCTGGACATACTAATTTTCACAAATCGCCGATCGCTGGTCCGAATCATCCAAGCACGTGTCGCGACCGGCCCGCGATCCTTGAACATGGAACCGCAACCATCACCGTGCAGATGAAAATCAATCCCGCCAAGCTGGCCGGTTGGACGTTGAACTCGGGTTCTCAGGGCGCCAACGGCGACACCTTGACCGCCAACGAGTTCGACGGCTACATCTGGATGGACGATCTCGGCACGACCGCCGACAACGCGGCCATGCTGCACATGCCCTGGCATGTCCTGCCCCGCCTCTCCGGCAGGGTGGAGGTGAGCGACAAGAACGTAGCCCCGAACGGTACGGTGTCGGTGACCAACAACGGGGCCGGCCCCGCCTATATCGATACCTACTCGCTGCTTGCGACGAGCGGTAATCTGCCGGAGAGCGTGTGGGGTGCAAACAAGGCCATCGTCGACTTGAAGCACGTGGGCGTGGCCACCTACCCGGTCCCCGCCGGATACTGCTCCGCCAACCCGTCCTTCGTGATGGCCCTGCAGATCACGACGTGGGAGCGCCAGGCGCATGCCAACGCCCCGGCGGAATTCGACGTCTACTTCGACACCAACCGCGACGGCACGCCGGACTTCGTCGCATACACCTTCGACCTCTCGAACTCGACCACCTTCGACGGCCGTAGCGCCACGCATGTGGTCAATTTGTCGAACAACACCGGATCGGTGTACTTCTATACTGACCACGCCACCAACAGCGTGAACACTACCCTGTTGTTTTGCGGCGAGCAGATCGATATGAACGCCGCGAACTTCGGCCAGATGATGGACGTCGGGGTGTACGCCTTCGATTGGTACAACTCCGGCGCCCTGACCGACTCGGTCGAAGGCTTGACCTTCGCCCCGTTGGGGGAGCGCTACGTCGCCCAGTTCGGCTCAATCTACTTCAGCACCGACCTGGCCCCGTACGGCGGCACGCCGCTGACCTTGCTCGATATGGGGGCGGCGGGCACCAACCCGGCCGAGCTGGGTTTGCTCCTGATCAACACCGCCACCCGAGGCAGCGTAAAGAGCGGGGCGGCCATCAAGTACGAGGCGACGCCTTTGTTCATCAAGCCGTGAGGGACCTGACCAGCGAGCCATCGAGCCGGCCTCGAAGGCTCCAGGAACTCAAAGAATCTCGAAGGTGGTGTTTTTTGAGCAAGACAACTTCGAGATTCTTTGAGGCCTTCGAGCCTTGGAGGTGAGCCGCAAGGGGCATCTCTGGTCAGTGAAGCTGAACGATTAAGTCCGTATGGTCCGACTTCAGACAGGAGGCACTATGACCGGCCCATTCTCGAGACGCGAATTTATCGCTGCGACAACGATCGGGGCGGCGGCCGCGCCGCACGTTTGGCCCTACTTCCCGGCCGGTAACGACGGGTTGCCGGTGACCCGCATCCGAAAAATCTACCTGGCCAAACCCGTGCCGACCTGGCCCAAGCCCGATCTGAACGTCGCCGCGGAAATCCGCCGTATCGACACGCAGCTCGCGGCCCTGGCGGACCGCATGCCGGGGATCCGCCTGGAGGGAGGGGAACTCTACCGCGTCCCGGACGAAGTGCCGTCCTCGCTACAAGCGCTCGGCAATCCCGACGGTCTGCTGGTCTTCAATCTCACGTCGACGGTCAGCTCGCACATCGAGAAGCTCGCCTCGACGGGGCTCCCGACGATCCTTTTTTCGCAGCCGTACAGCGGGCATGACTGGTCGTCTATTCCCGAGATGCGTAAACGCGGGCTCTGTATCGTATGCATTTCCACGAGTGACTTCGGCGAGATCCCCACGGCTACTCGGCTCATACGCACAGCCCACCTCATGAAAAACACGCGCATCCTGTACGTGAACACTTCTGCGCCTGGGATCGAAACCTGCGCCCGCATCCGGGAGTGCCTCGGCACCGAAATCGTCCACGTTACCCCCGAACGGGTGAACGCCGCTTTCGAAGCCGCCAACGAGGCCGCTTGCCGCTCGGAAGCGCAAGAGTGGATTTCCGGGGCAATGCGGGTGGTCGAGCCTTCCCAGCAGGACATCGTCGGCTCCGGCCGGATGTACCTGGCCCTGCGCAAAATCATGGAAGAGGAACGCGCCCAGGCCGTTACAATCAACTGCCTGGGACTGTTCTACGCGAAACGGCTCCCCGCCTACCCCTGCCTCGCGTTCTGCAAGATGAACGACCTTGGGCTCGTCGGCGTGTGCGAAGGCGACCTCGATTCAACCCTCACGCAGCTGATGTTTACCTATGCCTTCGGAGTGCCCGGCTATGTGAGCGATCCCGTGATCGACACGTCCAACAACACGGTGATCCACGCCCACTGCGTTTCGGCGACGCGGATGGATGGGCCTTCCGGCGAGCGTGCCCAGTACATCATCCGGAGCCACATGGAAGACAACAAGGGCGCGTCGCTCCAGGTCAAGATGCGCATCGGCCAGGTGATCACGATGGCGAAGCTGATCAACCACGACACCATGCTCATTTCTACCGGTACTATCATTGACAATCCCGAGTCCGACCGCGGCTGTCGCACCAAGATCACCACCAAGGTCGCGAACGCGCGCAAGCTTCTCGAAGGGTACGAGGGCGGCCTGCACCGCGTGATTTTCTACGGCGACAGACTGAGACCAATCCATGATCTGGCGGGGCTGATGCAGTTCAAAGTGGTGGAGGAGGTTTGAGAGGTGTAATCCGCGGCAGAAACAAAAAAAGGTCGCCGCGGTTCCGTTTCCTTGCCCCGGCTCTTTCGGAATGCTCTCTCCCGCTGCCCGGGATCGAGCTTCAGTCGAAAGGCGCTACCCGTCGCCGGAGCTTTCTTCCGGCGACACCAGCCGACTGCGAGCCGGCCAGCTTCGACCTCCTGGCAGGACGAACAAACCTGTTAAGCCCGTCCGTGATGCCTTTACCGGTGTTCAAGGTCCCGCAAACTGCAGCGACCAGCTGCAACTTTGCCTTGGATGGTTGGCGGGCGTCAACATTATTTCTGCTGGAAAAGATATCCACAGGGCATCCGGCGGCGGATGCGACAGGTTGCGCGGCCGCTGTGGAAAACTACAGTTTCCAGTTTTGGATACTGACGCCGGCTGGGCCTTCAAAACCCAGGTCACGCTTCCAGAATCCAGTGCGCTTGGCGCAGAACGGCGTGCCGTGAATCTCTCATGAGTTCATACCATATCGTGAGCAGGGTCCCGTTCTGCAGCTGCACCGTGCTCGGATAGCCCAGGTCGCCGGACGCGCCATCCTCGGAGATGACGAGCGGCTCGGACCACGAGATTCTCGGAGTCTTGGAGCCGACGTAAGCCCTACGGCTCGCGAAAGCCCCGGTCCGTCTATATTCGGTACTGCGGGATCTTCAGGAGCTCTCCATGCTTCAGCGCCGACTGGTGGGCGACGATGCCCGCCGAGGTGAGGTTCAGCGCGGTGGCGACATCCACGATCGGTGTGCGGTCCTCGAGGATGGCGGTGACGAACTCGTGCATGAGGTAGCCGTGCGATCCGCCGTGGCCTCCGGGTTCCACGCCCGGTGGGAGCAGCGGGCGTTCTGTCGACGGCAGGTTCTTCTCGAGGCCCTGGTACTTGCCGTCGAATGAGCCCTTCTGCCCCCGCACACGCCCCACCTCCCCCTCGTGCCCGGGAGTATCCCAGCTGACCCCCATGCGGGACGTCCCGCCACCCGTCGTGCGAAAGAGCGCGATCTCGGTTCCATAGGGATTATGGTATCGGTTGTTCGCCTGCTGAAGATGGTGGAGGCGGCTCGGCACGCCCATGCAGGAGACCTCCGTGAAGCTCCCGCCGGTCACTCCGATCTGGTACGCGTTCGAGTGTGTCGGATACCACTGCGGGGGGAGACCGACGCGCCAGTCCCGGTAGGACGGGATCGGTTGCTCCATGTAATGGAAATACTCCCCCTCGGAATAGACGATCGCGCCGAGTGCACCCGTCCGGAAAAGCGTTCGCATTGCGAACAGGTCCCCTCGAAAAAACGATGTTTCGAACATCATGTATTTGAGTCCGCTGGATTTCACCGCCGCCAGCAGCGCGTCCGCCTCCTCGAGGGACCCATACACCGCCGGGACGGCCGACGCCACGTGCTTGCCGTGTTTGAGCACTTCGATGCAGTGGCGAGCGTGACTCGGCGCGTCGGTGGCGACGAAAATGGCTTCGAGGGTGTCGTCTTTGACCATTTCCTCCAGCGAGGGATAGCTCGTTGCGCAGCGCACGACCTTGGCTAATTCCGCGCACCGGTCGGGGAACAGATCGCTGACGGCCGCGACCTCGACGTTCGGGTGGTGCTGGAAGCTGAACTCCGCCGCGAAACGGCAGACACCGTAGCCGACCAGGCCGACGCGCAGTTTGCGGTCGGAGACCGGCGTCCATCTTCTCGGATCGTCACGACCCGGTCCGGACGCGGCAAATCCCAGACCGGCCGCACCCAATCCGACGGTTCTCAGGAAAGACCGCCTGGTGTTCGGATGGCTCATGGAGCACCCTCCTCCGGAACGGACGACCGACAGTCCGCCCGTCAAGCGCCGGGCGGTCACTCGGGCATCACGGACTCATCATCTGCTTCAACTTGTCGGATACCCAGTCCACAGCGATGCGGATGAGCGCCTCGCCCTTCTCCGCGGTCGCCAGCAGCGAGTCACGGTAATAGGTCCGGTCCTCTTCGGCGTCCTTGGGGTTTTTGAGGTTCAGCTTGACGCTCGCGTACTCGACCCCTTCCCGGCGTACCCGCTCCGGGAAGGCGGCCAGGGCGAAGGAGGTTTCGAACTCGGCCGAGTGGCCTGGAATCATTTCCATGCCGCTCTGCATGTACCGGCCCGCGTTGTCTCGGGTGTATCCCTCCCAGTAGGAGCAGGCCTCCAGCCGCACTCCCAGTCGCCGGCGCCATTCGGGCAGCTGAGCCTTGATGGGCTTGTCGTTGCCCCCGTGCCCGTTCAGGATGAGGATCGTGTTCAACCCGTGGGTCTTCAGGCTTTCGCAGATCTCGAAGACCACGGCGAGGAATGTCTCCGAACGCAGCGTGAGGGTGCCCTTGCGCTCCATCCAGTACGGCGATATTCCCACGGGCACGGGTGTCGAAACGATCACCTGGGGGAAGAGCGTCAGGGCGGCGTATTGCGCGACGAGGACGGCGCTGGCCGTGTCCTGTATCATGGCCAGATGTTCGTTGTGCTGCTCGGTGCTGCCGGTCGGCACGATGGCCGCTTTCAGCCTGCCCGACTCGACCGCCTCGCGGATTTCCCTGCGTGTGCATTCCCAGAGCAGGACCTTGCGGGCGCCGACGTAGTACCGGTCCCCCGTCCGTGCCAGCTGCGTGTCGGATGCTGCCACTGCCGGGCATCCGGCTGCGGTCATGGAGGCCAGAAAGCTGCGGCGGGTGAATTCGGATGTCATGGACGGATCCCTCGGATTGTGATCCGGCGCGGCGCCCGCAGGGCCTCCGGGGCTCGCGGGCCCGACAGGGAGATTCTATCCCCATGGGGTGGCAGGTAGCATCGGAAAACCGCGCACGGGTTGGCCGCGGACTACCAAGTGTGTCACGGCGGCGCGAAAATTGTGCGGATCTCAATGCAAGGAACGAGAAAACTGAAAACCTCGCCACGGAAGACTCGGATGATTTCACCCCATGCTTAGGGGCTCGCGGGCAACGCTCGCCTCGGCGCCGCATCACGTGGTCGCTGGGTTCCGCGTGGCACTCTCCGTTTGGAGTGCGGCGCCCCGGCGCCGCTTTTCGCAGTGTCCCAGCTCAGATTGCCCGACGCCTCGGCTCCGCATCACGTGATCGAGGGGTTCCGCAAGGTGTACTCCGGTTGCGTTATTCCGGTTCCAGGACGACCAGTTCGTAGTCGCGCAGGGCGGGCACGGTGACCAGTGTCCGGGTACCTTGTCGCCGCACCTTCAGGGTGACGGGATTTCTTACCGTGCGTGCCTGCCGGTAACGGCCGGCCACCTCGATGCGGATGTCCCTCATCGGTACAGGAGCGAAGTAGCCGGTGTGCGAGTGTCCGGTCAGGTTCACCAGGTGCAGGAGTCTGCGCCGGCCCTGTTCCATGAAGGTCAGGACGACCAGCGGGTGCGCGTCGGTCTTCACCTGGCGTTCGGGGTGGAGTTGCGCGACGAGGTCGCGGAACAGCCCCACGTGTGCAGGCAGGCTGTGCCGGTAATAAAGTCCGCCGAGGTCCCAGGGCGCCCACGTGACGGCGCCGCGGCCGATCTGTGTGGTGACGACTCCCGGAATGGTCGTATCCCTCATGTCTACGTGGATCTTTTCAGGTGGCCCGATCATGGAAGGCGGGACCAGCGAGAGAGAATTCGTGCCGTCCGCATCCAGTTCGGTGAAGGGCCCGTTGACCATCAGCAGATCCGTATCGCGCAGGGAAGGGTAGAGTGCGTGGTTGCGCACCCGGACGTACCCTTTCAGGTCGGGCACGGTGCGGATCACGCGGGCTGCGGGAAGCTCCGGGGGACGCGCGCCCAGGAGAAGGAGCCGGCCGCCCCGCTCGACGTACTCGCCCAACTGCCTGGGCGCCCCGTCCGTGGCTATCACGAGATCGAACTCGCGCGTCCCCAGCCAGCGCAAGTTGTCGGATACGGCAAACGGAATGTGCTCTTCGGTGAGCAGCCGGAACGCGCCGCGGTAGGAAGCCTCGTCGGTGGGATGGCCGGCGACGTTCCCGAGCAGGAGAACGCGGGCGGCGCTGCGCTGGCCGACGAAGTACTGCTCGTGTGCGGCGGCCCAGCGGAAGATCGGTTTGGCCGTTTCCCAGGCCTGGCGGTCCTGCAGGTCCAGGGTGCCGTTGACTTCGAAGGTCAGGGCGCCGCCGTTGGCGAGTTGCTGCCACATACGGGTAGCGATCTCCTCGCGGGGCACGGTGGCGAAGCGCCACCAGTAATCGACGAACTGCATGTTGAGGTCGACTGCCATTTTGCCGGGCTCGCTGTTGCGGGCGCGGTTGACGTGGTCGCTGGCGCTGAGGGGCCACAGCGGCAGAGGGCGCCGCACCGCCGTGTTCGATTCCGACATGATGCCGTCGGTGAGGTCCTGCGTGTAATTGAAGTAGCCGGCGCGCGGCCGGATGTGGCGGATCAGGTCCCCGATCTCCTGCGACACCTCGCGTGCGCAGGTGCGCATGAAGGCTCGGTAGTCTTCGTCGGCCTTGTCGGGGAGGTCGCGGCCGGAAAAGCGGCGGTACCGGTCGCGGCAGCCCTCGCAGTGACAGAGCCCTACGGGGTTGCCTTCGTAGTCGGCGGCCTGGTTGCCGAACATGTTGAAGAAGAGTCCGTCGACGTCGTAGCGCTCGAGGCCCTCGGCGAGGATCTTCATCGCCTGCGCCCGGTAGTAGCCGCCGTTGATGCAGGTGGAGTAGAGCCCATTGTAGGTCACGGGCGATCCGTCGGCCTTCCGGAAAAACCACTCCGGGTGGGCATCGTAGACGGGCTTCGGGGTTTTGCTGAGGTCATAGCGGCCGACGACGCGGATGCGACGGGCGTGGGCCTCGCGCAGAAAGTCGCCGAACGTGTCGCGTCCCGCGGGCAAATACGGGCTCGGGTAGTGGAACTCCACCCGGGTGGGGTAGTAGGCGCAGATGCCACCCATACCCATGAGCACCACGTTGGCACGCATGTCGGCCAGCTGGGCGGCCAGGCGCGCCGCGTCCAGCGCGGCATCGGTCTCGCGCAGGTTGGTCTGCACCCAGCGGACCGGCTCGGTCATCCACCACTCTTGCTGGGCTTGCACGGGCCCGGCCAGCAACAGCAACAGCGTCAGGCATTTCATGCGGCATACCCGTCGAAAGCACACCGTGGGTCTTCGAGCAGTCAGCGCGCATTATCGGCCGCGTCTGGTTCGGCCGGGAAGGAAAAACTCGAGAACGGCTCATCCACTTCCGCCTGACCTGCGAGCAAGCGATCGAGACCATCGCGATCCGGAGCGCCGACACGAAAGACAAATCAGTTTTGCGGGTCGCCTGCCCCGCGGGTATTCTTTATAGCATCTTGGGTGGTGGCGAGGACGGTGACAGTTCCCGCGTTAACGCGTCGTCACCGATCGCGCCGTCGGGTGTGCGCGCTCCTGAACCGTTTGTCTGACCAGCCGGAGGCTCCCGGTCTCACGGTGAAAAGTCTCCGACACTCGGGAATCCCGCATTGGACGCTAAAGGCGATACCACGCGCCGGGCACGCAGATTCCTGCTCGTGCTGTGCTTGATGCTTCTCGTTGTTACTGTGGTTTCCCTGTATCTCGATCTTCGCGGGATCGATGAGCAATACAGGGACCTCGCGGCAGAAATGGCGCGGTCTTACTATCGGGCCATCGATGCCATGAGGGAGTGGAACCTCGATCACGGTGGAATCTACATGCGAACCGATGGAGGGATATCCCCCAATCCGCATCTTAGCAGCCCGGTGCGGGAGGTGATGACAACGGCAGGGACGAAGCTGGCCTTGGTCAATCACGCCCAGATGACCCGTCTCCTGTCGGAACTGCTTACGGACGAGAGGGGCATTCACATGCACATCACGGGACTCCTCCCGATTCGTCCGCAAAACAGTCCGGATCAGTGGGAGCGCGAGGCGCTCGCCGATTTCGCCGGTGGAGGCAAGGAACGATTCGAGATCGTCAGGAATGCCGGGGCGAGTTCCTTTCGGTACATGGCACCGCTGAAAACGGACTCGACGTGCAACTCGTGTCACGACGAGAAGCACAGAAACAACGGGGAAGTCAGCGGCGGAATCAGCGTAGGCTTCTCGTACGAACCGTTCCTCAAGGTGATGTCCGGTGAGCGTCGTCGGAAAGTGCTCGTTCACGTCCTGTTCTTAGGCCTGGGGTTGGCACTGATCAGCGTTACCGGGAGGAGGCTGACCGGAAGTATCGCGGCACTGCAGGATTCGCTGCTGCGCATCAAGCGCCTGGAGGGGCTCCTGCCGATCTGCTCCAGGTGCAAGAACATCCGCCTGGAAGGCGCGGACTACCGCCAACAGGAGTCCTGGATCGCCATCGAGCGCTACATTCAGGAGCGAACGGATGCCGAGTTCACTCACAGCTTGTGCCCCCCAATGCGCCCATGAACTCTACCCGGAGCTCTCCCTGAAACGGAAATCCCGAACAGGCGAGGGCGCGGACTGAAACAACGATACATTGGCTTGACCTGAAGAGAACCTTTCAGGACGAACTTTCCTGTCGGCTGAGCGGTCCAAATCTTCCACCAATATCGAAAGGTTCGAGTGCGAAGTCGAGCCCAACCGGGCACACCCCTACCTTATTGCACACCTTCCTGCTCGGTCTTTCTGGCGAATGCCAGATCTCTGCGGTTGGCCTGGCTTTCGCGGCAAACGCTTCCTTAAGATTGCTCTCGGTAGTGGCCATGGACTCCTTACGGAAGTCAGATCTGGTCAGAAACGGTATCCAAGATAGACCGAAGGGGTTCAGCGCCAACCCGCGTAAGTGGGGCGAGTCGGCGCCGGTGCTCTACCTGAGGCGCAAAATCTGCGGCTGGATATTCCAGCCGGTGACGGCCAGGGTGGCCCTGCCGGGCAATGCGCGGCCGGGATAGCGCGCCGTCACGACCCGGGACCTGCCCGGGAGAAGCGAGATGCAGTTGTCGTCCCACAGCACGGGGAGGATCTCCTGTTCCGAACCTTCCGGACAGATCCCCAGGTGCACCTGGAAAGCGAGCCCCTCCCCCGGATTCCGCAGGCTGACCCGCACCTGGTCCCCGCCGTTCGTCTTCTCCAGCACCCCGGAGGCCTCCACGTTCACGCTCGGCAGCCTCCCGAGCGCCGTCAGGTCCTCGAAATACTCGATCGGCGTAAACGCCGTGTCGGGAGTCTTGTCCCACGCCATCTTCGACGGCGTGGCCGGCAGCCAGTAGAAATTCGTCCCAATCTCTTTCCCGCTCGCGTCGCGCAGCGTCAGCTCCAGAAAGTACGGCGTCGAAGTCGGCTCCTGCGGGAACGGCGGAATGGTCATCGCGCGCGCGATGCCGTCGGCCGCGACGTCCACCTTCGCCTCCCGCGAGAAGATCTGGTGCATACGGAAATCGAGCAGCCGCGCCGAGGCCGTCAGCCCGTGCACGTCCTCTCGCCGCGTGCTGACGACCGCGACGCTGCGGTCGTCGTACGAATACTGCGCGTGCAGCGGCTCGCACGCCTTCTTCGTGCCGAAGTACCCGCCGGCCGGATACAGGTAATAGTCATAGAGGTGCCAGTACATTGAGGGCCATGGGTTGTTGAGCATCCACTGGATGACGCCTGTTGCCGTGTACTTGTTGCGTGCGTGCGCCTCCATCATCGCGCGTTGGCCGTCGTACGCCATCGCCTGGGCTTTGCGCAGGTAGTCCTGCAGGTTGGCGGGCGGGCCGTACGTCTTGTTCATCGCCTCGTGCCAGCGCGACATCGTCATGAAGCGCTCGCCCGCGCTGTGGTATTGCCAATGCTCGTCGATGGGCCACAGGTGTTCCGGCGCGAGAAACTTCTTCAGGCTCTCGAGCGGAGGGATCGCCGGCCCCGGCCCGGTCTCGGTATTGAATCCCCACGCGCCTCCCCACTTCTTCGCATCGTCGACGTACCAGTAATTCGGCGGCTCGTAGTCGTACGGCCCCGTCATTTTGACGCCGGACGGTCCCGTCACCTGCGTCGTCGCCGCAGCCGCGGAATTGATGACCGGATTCGGCCAGGAAGCCGCCGTGAGCGTGTCGACGTAGGCCTTCTCGACTTCGGCGGGAGGAGGCCCGTCGCTGCCGTTGAGCCACACCAGCATGCAGGGATGGCTCCGCATCCGCACGACCTGCGTGCGCAGTTGTTCCGCGGCGACATTCACGGTCCCGGGCGCCCAATCCGCCCAGCGCTCCCAGATATCGCAGCAGCAGAACCCGGCCATGACGAGGATTCCCTTCTCGTCGCACAGGTCAAAGAAGCATTCCTCCTCGAACATCCCCTCGAGCCGGATCGTGTTCAGCCCCATGTCCAGGACGTAACGGATCTCGGAATCCAGCCGCCCGGGTATGGGCCGCAGCAGCATATCCCTCGCCCACCCTGCGCCGCGGATGAGGATGCGCTTCCCGTTGACGAGAAAGACGCGGTTCCCCTCCTCGGTGAGTTCCGACGTGACCTCGCGGATCCCAAACCGGATGCGCTGCTCGTCCGACGGTTTGCCGTTTTCGAGGAATCGAACGGCAAGATCGTGGAGAGCGGGGGGCCCCATCTCGGCGGGCCACCACAACCGCGGGTTCTGCACCCGTAGGGTGGCAAACTGGTCGCTCGCGAAAGTGACCGACCGCGACTCGTGCGGCTGCAAAGTCACTTCCTGCCGGAGCGGCATACGGTCCACGACGGCTTCGACGACCCCGTGCAGGCTTTGTCCCGATGTGTTGCGCAGCTCGGCCCTCACGGTCAGGTCGGCCGCGGTACAGGACTTGTCCACGAATTTCGTGACGACCTGCGGGTGGCGTACAGCGACGGGCCCGGTCGCAGTGAGATAGACGCCGCGCCAGATCCCCATGCTCTTGTCGGGCGGCGTCGGCGCCCAGTCGACCCAGTTGATGCCGAGTTCCCTCTCAGTCGGGGCGAAAATCTCGAGCGCAAGCACGTTCGTTTCGCCGGGATGGATAAAAGGGGTGGCGTTGAACTCGTAGATCCGGTACGCGCCCTGGACCTGTTTGGAATCCGCTAGCCTGCGCCCGTTAAGCCAGATGTTGGCGCGGTAGTTGATGCCGTCGAAGTGCAGCCACACGGTCCTTCCCGCGTATTCGCGCGGGACCCGGAACTCGGTGCGGTACCACCAGGAGCACGCGTAAGGGCTGTCCTTGGCCATCGGCTCGTTGTTGAACGAGTTCAGGCCGATGCGATAGGTCATCCCGGGGTATTTGCGCAGATTCATCCCGAAGTACGGGTCCGGGAATTCGCCCGCGGCGACCTGCGTGGCCACAACGGTCGCGGGCACGGCGGTGCGGTACCAGCCCTGCGGCCGGAAAGACGAGGTGGAGATGACGGCGCCGCCCTCGGTCACCCTCCGTGACGATTGCAGCGACCAGGAATCGCGCAACGGCAGCGGCTGAGCCAGCGACAGCAGCAGAGAGCCCGAGATCAGTAAGTGCATGCCCCGTGTATAGCAGATTCCGTGCGTCTAGGGCACCCACTTCAAACCCGGAAGACCGGAAAATTTAGCACCACACCCTTCAGGGCCCGACTGCTGCAGGGACTCCGCGGCGGGAAGGCTTCGGCAAAAAAAAGTGAGCTTGGCACGTTTATGGCACAACGGGAATTTGCCAGACAGTGCGGGTGAGCGCAAACCATTGATTCTAAATGGTACGCCTGGCTGGGTTCGAACCAGCGACCTTCGGCTCCGGAGGCCCGTTTCGCCTTCGTCAAAAGATTGCAATAACCCTGCAAATGGTTGCAAACAGCGATCATGGCGGGTTTTCGCATAACCTCGCCTAAGTAGCTCCGCAATCTCCACATAGCTTTCATGGGCAGTAAACGGGCAGTGGCTTGTCGGCCAGCTCGCGCAAAGCAGGCTATGTTCGTTGCGGTTCACTTTCGTTGAAGGGATGTTCGTCATGCTCGACCAGGCCGCGGTATGCGTGGACGTCAGTACTCGCATCGAAACGCCCCTCGACGAGCTCACGTTCGAAGAGCTCGACCAGCTCGGCCGGCGCATCACGGAGTGGATCGCGCGTGCGGACGAGCTGCACGATCGGGTCATGGTGGATTTGCTGATCGCAGCCAAGAGCCAATGTCAACAGGCTCAAAGGGCGCCTATGAGCGACATCCCAAAATCACTGAGATTCCGGATCCTCAAGCGCGACGCCTTCAAGTGCTGTTATTGCGGTAAGTCGGCCGAAGCCGGCGCTATCCTTCACGTCGATCACATCATTACTCGATGCAGTGGGGGAACAAATGATCCAGACAATCTGACGACAGCCTGCGCAGACTGTAACCACGGAAAGGGTCCACATCCTGGAAACGGGCGGCGTTCCGGTGCGCAGGACATAGCGACCCTCAAAACAAGCCGTCGCCTTCCTCGCTCCAAGGAAATTGCGGTTGAGACCGGCTTTGTGGGCCAATTCTTTCATTCCCGCTTAGACGGGAAGATCAAATGGCAGGGCCACGTTGTCTCTCAGATCGGTCCCGATAGATATCTCGTCCAATTGGCCTCCTGGTTGGACGGTTATCCTACTGAACGCAAGATTGTCAGCTTCGATGATATGGCAGGCTGGAGTTTCTATCGGACGGCGCACCAAATGCGGTGGGCCGCCGCCCAGGAATTTCACTGGTCCATAGACGATTTCGAAGCTGGGGAACGCTGCATCGATAGAATGAACCGTGAGGCGCTGCTATGAGCGACGAGACGCGCCTGCTGCCGCACTCGCTCGACGCCGAGCGTGCCGTCCTTGGTGCAGTTCTGGTTCATCCACCGGCACTGTACCAGGCTACCGAAATCATTCATGCAGACGATTTTTACCTCGAGGCCCACCGCCGCATTCTTGATGCGATGCTGCGCCTTCAGGTGTCCGAGACGCCCATCGACTCGCTAACGCTCAAGACGGAACTCCAGCGCTCCGGAGAACTCGAAAAGGTTGGTGGTACGGGCTATGTCGTCAAGCTCACAGACGGCATTCCCGGGGCTATCAACGTCCGATCTTACGCCGAGATCGTGCGGGAGAATTCTATTCTCCGCCGGCTCATCCGTTTCGGCAACGGGGCGGCCCAACGTGCCTACGGAGCCCAGGAATCATCCAAAGACATTCTCGAGGACCTCCAGCTGGACCTCGTAAAGCTGCTGCAATCCAACAAAAGGAGCGGCTGGCTCAAAATCGGCGATCTCGTCCAAGAGGCCTATAACGAGCTCGATGCCCTCTCGCGCCGCAAGCGGACGGTGATCGGGCTCGACACCGGTTTTTCAGACCTGAACTCACTTATAGGCGGATTCCAGCCGGGCCAGCTGATCGTCATAGCCGGCAGGCCAGGTCATGGCAAGACCTCGCTCGGCCTGAATTTGATTGCCACGGCTCTTCAACATCATCACCGCGTTGCTCTGTTTACGATCGAGATGTCGGCCCTTGAGATCACAAAGCGGATCCTCTACGCGGATGCCGAAGTGGACAGCCACAAAGTCGCCGCCGGCTACATCAGCAAGGACGAATGGACGCGGATCGGCACTGCAGCGGGCAAGCTGGCCGAAACCAATCTGAGCGTCGATGAATCCGGGTCCCTGACCATCATGGATCTACGGTCCCGCGCGCAGCAGCTCGCCCTGGCCGGCGGCCTTGACATGCTCGTAATCGACTATCTGCAACTCATGGCCGGATCCCATTTACGCCGCGGCGAACACAACCGGGTCCAGGAGATCAGCGACATTTCGCGCGCGCTGAAAGCCCTGGCGAAGGACCTGAGGATCCCGATCATCGCCATGAGCCAACTGAACCGCGAGGTCGAAAGGGAGTCCAAGCGCCGGCCGCGGCTGGCGGACCTGCGCGAGTCCGGTTCGATCGAGCAGGATGCCGACGTGGTGCTTTTTATCTGGCGTGAGGAGTTGCGCGGGGCGACGGACGACAACCGTGGCCAGGCCGAGCTCATCATCGGCAAGCAGCGCAACGGGCCCGTGGGCGAGACCGTAAACCTGACCTTCATCAAACAGTACACGAAATTCGTCAGCTGTTCGAAGCGGGAATCGGACACGGGAAACAATACGGAACGTGAGTTGTGGTACCAGCAGGAATCGTGAGGCTCTCCTATGGGCAGCGAAATATCCAAACGGCTAAGGTTCGAGACCTTCAAGAGAGACGAGTTCAAATGTCAGTATTGCGGAAGAACACCACCCCGTGTGGTCCTGGAAGTGGATCACATCGTACCCCTTGCGAGGGGCGGAGACAGCAGCCCGGAAAATCTGATAACGAGTTGTCAGGACTGCAATCGCGGCAAAGGCGCGCGACCACTCGATCAGGTGCCGGCGCCTCTAAAAGATCAGATGCAGGACAAGCAGGAGCGGCAAGAACAGGTCGAGGCGTTCAATCAGTTTCTACTCGACGCCCGAAACCGCGAGTTGCAGGCCATCGAGGAACTCGGTCTGTATTGGCATAACAAGTTCGAAATGAAGAAGGACAAATGGGTTTTTGGCCCCACGCGCGAAGCCTCCCTCCGGACATTTTTGAAGTTTCTCGCCCCGGTTGAGATCCTCGGCGCGATTGACCTCGCCCACGACCGGTTTCCGGTGTACTCACGTGAGGAGGACAACAAAACGTTCAGATATTTCTGCGGTATTTGCTGGAGAAAGATCAAGGGCGAGTAATGGGCAGATACCAGCAGATGGATTTTGATGCCAGGGCCTGGCTGACAGATCCGAAACTTTCGCGATGCAAGGCATCGACCAGAGGAATCTGGGTGGATGCCATCTGTGCCATGCACGAACTGGATCGTTGCGGACGGCTGTTGGGCTCGGTCGAAGAACTGAGCCGAATATGCCGTTGCCGAGCCGACGAGATGCGTGCAGCGCTTCTTGACCTTCACAAAACCGAAGCGGCCGATCTGGAAGTGAAATTGTCAGAGTCTGAACCGAATCACGCCATCGTCACGTTTCAGAATGGCGAAAAAACGGCATTCCAAGACGCCTTGATCACGGACAAATTCGCAATTATCACGCTCACAAATCGGCGTCAGCGACGTGAGTGGGAGGCCAGGCAACTTGCTAATAATAGGGCACTTAAGTATCGTGAAAGAAAAACCGCCAACGCGAAAGCCGAGCGCGTCACGCGAAAATCACGTTCGCCCTCTTTATCTATATCTCTATTAGGGAACAATCTTTCAGATTGTTCCAATGCGTCCGGTGGAGGATGCAACGGTATCACACCTGAGGCATTTCAGGCTTTCTGGAATGCCTATCCTGCCCATCGTCGCATGAGCGAAACTCTGGTTTTTGATGCCTTGATGCGGATACACGCTGACGCAAGTCTCCTTTCGCGCATGGTTGATGCCCTCCAGACTTTGAAAGCGTCGGATAGCTGGCGCGACAAGGGAGGGCAATTTGTTCCCAATATGCTTCGTTGGATTGAGGCGCACGGCTGGGAGGCGGTCTCCGTGGAGCAGGACGAACCCCCTCCGGAGCCGGCCGGATCGGACCCGGCCCCGCCGAAAGGCATGCGGTGGAAACGCGACGGCAAGGGCGAGTTGGTTCACCCGCTCACGGCTGAACCGAAGTGACCACGAGGCTGGAGAATGCTCGAGCTCAAGGACGGTTTGACTTTCAGGGTGTCTGAGGTCGCGGAGATCCTGCAGATCTCGGACGACAAAGCGCGCCGCCTCATGCACGGAGGCTGGATACGCTACATCAGGATCGGCCGGGAGATGCGGGTGACCAGGCCTGAGATGCTGAGGATTCTCTCGACCGGAACGAGTCCGAATCCTTAGCCGGCCGAAGGTCTATGACGGCATCGACGGAGTCGTTTTCCACATCGGCATTTCAGGACAATTGATCTGTCCTCGGTGTTAAGATCCCCTGTAAGTGTTGTGGACTCAGGCTGACAGCGATCGCCGATCGGACTATAATTACACCACCCAAAGGTGCTTCAGATTTCAGTGAAATTGCCAGTGGAGGGTTTCTCCACGATCGGCAAAACAATTTTCCATCACGAACTACCGGAATTGTTTACAAGGGGAGGACTCCAGATTGAGGATAATGATTTCGTTGCTTATTGCACTGGTTGTGGCCCTGGAAGGGCCGTGGGCGCAGCGCTCGATTGACAATTTCTTTTCCGATTTCACTGCGGAATGGATGCGTGGGAATCCTGACGGCGCGACGTCAACACGGTATTTCGCAGGCGAGGAACAGGACCGTCTCGATCGTCAGTTGACTCCTCAGACCGATAGCTACAGGCACGGTCGCATAAAACTTGCGGAGAAGGGCCTGAACGAACTGCGCAAGTTTGATCGCAGCAGCATGTCCGAGTTGCAGCGCATTTCGGCTGAACTGATGCAGTGGCAACTTGACATAATTGTGAAGGGGGAACCCTATCTGGATTATTCCTTCCCACTGAATCAATTCAACGGCATCAACGTGATTATTGTCGAAACCATGACCCTCCGGCATCCGCTGGCCAAGGAGCGGGATGCCGTCAATTATGTGGCCGCGCTAGGTCAGGTCTCGACGCGAATGAATGAAACGATTGCCGAAGGGGAACGCCTCGCAGCCAAGAACATGCTTCCTCCACGTTTTATCGTCGAGGCAACCAAGGCGCAGATGAAGCATTTTATCGCCGTCGCACCGAGCCAAAACCCGCTCGTAGCGACATTTGACCAGAGGATGGCCGCGGTGACTGCAATCCCCGAGCAGCGGCGGGCAGAACTCAGAAGTGAGGCTGAGAAGATCGTCAGCAGCCAGGTGTATGCGTCATGGCAGAAGGCGATTGAGCTGCTCGAGTCTCTGGTCCCACGAACTTCTGACGAAGCCGGTCTTTGGCGGCTCCCGCACGGCCTGGATGCTTACGCGTATAGCCTTCGCCGTTTCACGTCGACAGATCTCAGTCCCGACGAGATTTATGATGCCGGGACGCGCGAGGTTGCACGTATAGAAAAAGAGATGGACAGGATTCTGCGCCAGTTGGGACGCACCGAGGGCACCGTAAAGGAACGGATCGATAGTCTGAAGGCGGACCTTGCCTATCCTCAAACCGAAGAGGGACGCAAGCTGATCATGTCCGATGTGGAGCAAATCCTCCGCGATGCGGAGAGAAGGGCACAGTCTCTCTTCGACGAGCGTCCGAAAGCGCCTGTCGTCGCACAGCCGTTTCCGCGTTTTCGGGAAGCGAACGCGGCGGCCAATTACAGCACACCGGCGCCCGATGGTTCGCGCCCCGGAATCATCCAAATTCCCCTACGCGCTGAAAGGATGACGAAGTTCGGTTTGCGGACCCTTGTGTATCACGAGGGCGTTCCGGGCCATCATTTTCAGCTTGCGTTGGAGATGGAGAACAAATCCCTTCCACGATTCCGCCAGATCCGTGCGCTGGGAGTGCTCCCCGGCACTTCGGAAGGATGGGCTCTGTATGCCGAACGCCTCGCGGTCGAATCCGGGTGGTACGGCGAGGATCTGGAGGGAAGACTCGGGCAGCTCGATAATGAGTTGTTCCGTGCCCGGCGGCTCGTTGTCGACACTGGTATTCACGCAAAGCATTGGACGCGTCAGCAGGCTATCGACTATGGCATTGAACCCAGTGAGGTCGAGCGCTACGTTGTTTATCCCGGCCAGGCATGCTCGTACATGGTCGGGGAGCTCCAGATCATAGCGATGAAGGAGAAAGCCCAAAAGACTCTGGGCGCGCAGTTTTCGCTGAACCAGTTCCACAATGCAATTCTAAACACGGGTAGTGTGCCGCTCGGTCTTTTGGAGCGGCGGGTAGACTTGTACATCCGGGCAGCAGCAAAGGGGGGAACACAACCCTAACGAGGCCTTAGCAGGATGCTGAAAAACTCGAACCAATTGCGGTTTCGTGCATCTTTATTGATGAACCTCTCTGAAGTTCCTCCAAAGGA
>CAWJKZ010000019.1:0-528906 GCA_963843575.1 uncultured Acidobacteriota bacterium
ATCGTTGGCGCCCTGCACGTTCGCTCCTGACGCCCGCGCGGCACGGGCTCCGAGGAGAGGTAATGCTGCCGCGGCTGCGCCCAGCCCCGCGGATTGCTGCAGAAACTCACGACGGTTACCCGTTTTCATCTCCGACTCCTGTTGTGTGCCCGGGTCACTTTATCAACCAATGCTCCCCGGACATGCAATAGAAATCCGCCGAGCGGTCCTGCGCTGGACAAACCAGAGCGCCAGCATCTATCCCGGGCAGCCGCGCCGATCAGCAGCATCCCGTTCAACTCACAATCAGAATCGTGCCCCTATGCGCGCCAGCTGCATTTCCAGGTCGTCGAAGCCGGGAAGCCACATCCAGCGTTTCCTGCGGTCACCCTCGCGCAGCACGCCCTCGCGTCCCCCGACCCAGAGCTCGATCTCGTCCCGAAGCCTGCCGGCGAGGGCACGCAGTTCCTGCTCCACGCCCGGATTGTCCGCGATGACGCCGAGTACCACCACGGTCGCGGAAACCCTCCGGGCGGAGCCCGCGATCTCTGCCGCGGGGAGATTGGGACCGAGGTACACCGTCCTCAGACCGCCGCCCGCCGCCAGCAATGCGGCGGAGAGGATCCCGAATTCGTGCAGTTCGCCGGCGGGCGTGGCCAGCAGGACTGCGGCGCCATCTTCCACACGCGCGTAGAGACGCATCATGCCCCCGACCAGGTTGCGCAGGCCGGCCGAGACCAGGTGCTCCTGCGCGATGCTGAACCGGCCCTCCGCCCACCCGCTGCCGATCCGCTGCAACAACGGGTGGACGACCTCGCGCACCAGCGCGCGGGGCGGGAAGACGAGCGCAAGCCTCCCCAACTCTCGATCCATCTCCGCGGAATCGAACCCCTCGACCGCGTCGAAAAGCGGGCGCAGAACCGCCGGGACCGCAACCTCGGCGGCCCCGGAACTCCCTCGCTCCGCCGACGGCTCGACACCCTGCGACAGCTCCTCCAGCCTTGCGTCGGGAAGGGACGCCATCTGCCCGATCGAGTGTCCGCGGGAGACCAGCCCCTTCAGCAGCAACAGACGCCGCACGTCGCGGTCCCGATAGACTCGGCCCCGTTCCCCTCGTTCCGGCCTTACCGCGCCGTAGCGCCTTTCCCACGCTCGAAGCGTGTCGAGGCCGATCCCCGTCATCTTTGCCACCGCGCGTATCGGATACTTGGGCATCTCCATTTTTGCCTCTCCCGCTGGGAATGATACTAGAGCGGCTTAGTTAAGTTGTCAATAGCATTGTCCATGACAAATGCTTGACAAATGAACTCGACTGTCCTATAAAGTCTATTCGAAGATCTCAAGGGGACTCGACGGAAGGGAATTCATGAAAAAGGTCGCGGTGATCGGTTCGGGGATTTCGGGAATGAGCGCGGCGTATTACCTGAGCCGCAAGCACGAGGTTTTTCTTTTCGAACGGGACTCGCGCCTCGGGGGCCACACCCACACGGTCGAGGTCGACAGCAGCATCGGCAAGCTGCCGGTCGACACGGGCTTCATCGTGCACAACGACCGCACCTACCCTAACCTGGTGGCGCTGTTCCGCGAGCTTGGCGTCGAGACGCAGCCGAGCGACATGTCCTTCGCCGTCTCGTGCCGCCGCACCGGTTTCGAGTACTCCAGTCACGGAATGCGGGGATTTTTTGCCCAACCCTCGAACGTCCTTCGCCCCGGCCACTACCGCCTGCTCGCCGAAATCCTGCGCTTCAACCGGGAGGCTCCCGCGCTGTTGGCCGATCCCCGGGGCTTCAACATGACGCTCGCTGATTTCCTGGACCGCGGCAAATACGACGGTGAACTGGTCGAGCGATACCTCCTCCCCATGGCCTCGGCCGTCTGGTCGGCGTCGGCGGATTCCGTGAAGGCCTTCCCGGCATACACGCTCGTGCAGTTTTTCGACAACCACGGCCTGCTCGGGGTCAACACCCATCCGCAGTGGAAAGTGCTGCGCGGCGGGAGTTCGACCTACATCGAACCGCTGACGGCACCATATCGGGAGCGTGTTTACCTCGGCCGGACGATCCGGACGGTACGCCGGTCCGAGCGGTGTGCCACGCTTGCCTTTGAAGACGGGCAGGAGATGCCCTTCGACGAGGTGGTGTTCGCCTGTCACGGCAACCAGGTGCTCCCTTTGCTGGAGGCGCCGACGGACCGCGAGCGCGACATTCTCGGCAACTTTCAGACGTCGCGTAACGACGTCTGCCTGCACACGGACTCGTCGCTGCTCCCGAAGCGTGCGGCGTCCAGAGCGTCGTGGAACTACATTCTCAACCTGGAGGGGTCGAGCGCGGCAACCCTCACGTACCACATGAACCGACTGCAGTCGCTGAACACCCCGGAGGACTACTGCGTGACCTTGAACGCGAGTGCCTTGATCGAGTCCGAGCGGGTCGTGCGACGTCTGGTGTACCATCACCCGCTGTACACGCGCGAGGCGATCCGGGCGCAGGCGCGCTGGCCGGAGATATCGGGGGCGAACCGGACCCACTTCTGCGGCGCGTACTGGTTCTACGGCTTTCACGAGGACGGGCTCAATTCCGCGCTGCGGGTGGCCCGGTCGCTGGGGGTGAACTGCTGATGGAATCGGCTGTCTATTCGGGTACCCTGCGGCACCGCCGGTTCGAACCGCGGTCCCACGAGTTCTCCTATCCGGTCTTCATGGCGTTCCTGGAGGTCGACAAAATACCGGAACTCATGGCGGTCTCCCCGTTCGCCGGGTACAACCGTTGGAACTGGGCCAGTTTTTACGAGAGGGACCACTTCGGCGACCCGCGGCGGACGCTGCGCGAGCGGCTCACTGCGGACGCAGAGGCGCAGGGAACCCGTTTGCCGGAAGGCCGGATTTTCCTGCTCACGAACCTTCGTTACCTCGGATACAACTTTAATCCGGTGTCGTTTTTCTACTGCCTGGACGAAAGCGGCAAGGTCGGGGCCATCCTCGCGGAGGTGAACAGCACGTTTGGCGAGCGTCACAACTACTGGCTGGCGGACGCTGCCCGGCCGGACTCACGCCAATCGAATCACTACCGCTGCGGCAAAGCGATGCACGTGTCCCCGTTCATGCAGATGGATATGACCTACACCTTCGCATTCTCGACGCCGGGACCGAAGCTGGGCGTGCACATGACCACCCTGGAAGCCGGGAAGCCCCTCTTGGACGCGACGCTCACACTCAGGCGTGAGCCTTGGAGCGGCAGGGCGTTGCACCGTGCGCTCCTGCGGCACCCGTGCATGACCGCGAAGGTCATCGCCGCGATTCACTGGGAGGCGCTCCGGCTCTATCTCAAGGGAGTGCCGGTGTACGCCCACCCGGCGCGCCGCCCACGGACAGGAACTCAGACCGCATGCCTCGAGTTGAAGCGATGAAGGCCCCATTAGGAAAGAAACTCGTACTGAAAAGTCTGGAGCAGCTCAGGGACGGTTACCTCGAACTGGTCTGCCCTGGTGAAACCAGATATTTCGGCCGGAGGGACGATCCTCTGCACGCTACTGTCGCCGTGCACAACGAACGCTTCTTCCGGCGCGCCCTTTTCGATGGCGACGTCGGAATGGGGGAGTCGTTCGTGGATGGGGACTGGTCCTCTCCCGACCTGGTCTCCGTCATCCGTCTGGCGGTCCGGAACATGTCGGTGCTGGTACAAGGAACTGCACTTTCGTCGCTGGTCAGCGGCCTGCTGAACCGTGTGCAGCATCGCCTGCGCCGCAACACGATTTCCGGCAGCCGGTGCAACATCCACCGGCACTACGACCTGGGCAACGACTTCTTCCGCCTGTTCCTTGACCGGAACATGCTCTACAGCTGCGCCTGGTACGAGAGGCCTGACGATTCGCTGGACACCGCCCAGGTCCAGAAAATGGAACGCATCTGCCGCAAGCTGCAGCTGGGGCCCGGTGACCACGTCCTCGAGATCGGCTCGGGCTGGGGCGCATTCGCCGTGCACGCCGCGCGGAATCATGGTTGCCGCGTCACCACCACCACGATCAGCCGCGAGCAGCACGATCTGGCCCACGCGCGGTTCGCCGGAGCGGGGCTGCCCCCGGGTCAGATTGAGCTGCTGTTCGAGGACTACCGCGACCTGCGTGGTGCCTACGACAAGATCGTCAGCATCGAGATGTTCGAAGCCGTGGGACTCGAGCACTACCGGGACTACTTCGTGGCCTGCGACAGGCTGCTGAAGCCGGACGGCTCGATGCTGCTGCAGACGATCACGATGAACGAGCAGTCGTTCCCTGCGTACAGCCGGGGCGGAGACTGGATCCAGAAGTACATCTTCCCGGGGGGGAACTCGCCTCCGTCCTCGAGATCGTCCGTGTGCTCGCGAGGACGACCGGTCTGTTGTTGTTTAACCTCGAGGATCTTGGAAGGCACTACGCTCGGACACTCGAGGCCTGGCGCTCGCGGTTCCACGCCGCGTTGCCGCAGGTGCGCGCGCTGGGCTTCGACGAGCGGTTCATCCGGATGTGGGATTTCTACCTGGCCTTCTGCCAGGGGGCGTTCGAAGAGCGACACATCAGTGATGTGCAGCTGGTGTTGGCCAAGACGTACAGGCGGGGCGCACTCCTGAACGAGCCGTGGGGACAGGACCCTACAATGGCACCGGAGGGTGCGACCCCGTCCTGAGGGGGCGGGCTGGAGGGCCGGCGTGAAACGGGCGATATGGTGGGTGCGACGCGACCTTAGACTGCGCGACAATCGCGCGTTGCAGCAGTGCCTGGAGCATGGCGGCGCGGTGATCCCAGTTTTCATACTGGATCCGGCGATCCTGGCCGGCGCATCGCACGGGGAAGCCGCGCGTCGGACCGGATTCCTCTTCTGGGGCCTGCGCGCCCTGGACGCCTCGCTCCGGACTAGGGGCGGGCGGCTGATCGTGCGCGAGGGAGCCCCCGCAGTCGTCCTGCGCGGCCTGCTCTCGGAGGCGGGCGCCGACTTGGCCTGCGCCGAGGAAGACTTCTCCCCGTATGCCCGGAGGCGCGACGCTGCGGTTGGGGGCGAGCTGCCGCTGCAACTGGTGCCGGGCGTCTCGGTGCACCACCCGCGCGACGTGGTGAAAAGGGACGGGTCGCCCTACACCGTGTTTACTGCTTACAGCCGCGCCTGGCAGGCGCTGCCGTTGCCGGCGGCGGTGACAACGCGAGGCCGCGGGGTGCTGGGCACGCCCGCGGCCCTGGACTCTCTGCCGCTGCCCGAAGTCCCTGCTTCGCCCGAATTCCCGCCCGGCGAACACGAAGCGCGCCGCCGGTTTTCACGATTTCTGAGGCGGCGTCTGGGGGATTACCGGCATGGCCGGGATCGGCTGGCCCAGGACGGTACGTCTTGCCTGTCGCCCTATTTCCGGTTCGGCATGCTCCCCGTCCGGGAAGCAGCGGGCGTGGCGCGCACGATTGTCGAGGCGGAGACGGGATCCGGGCGCACGGCGGACGGTGCCGCAGCCTGGCTCGGCGAGTTGATCTGGCGGGACTTCTACCTGTCGGTGCTGTTCCATTACCCCACCGTGCTGCACGAGGAGTTCAACCCGGCGTTTCGCGCGGTACGGTGGCGCCGTGATGCGGCCGGGTTGGAGGCGTGGCAGCACGGGAAGACCGGCTACCCGGTAGTGGACGGCGGGATGCGCCAACTCCAGGCGACCGGGTGGATGCACAACCGGGCGCGCATGATCACAGCCTCTTTCCTCGTGAAGGATCTCCTGATCGATTGGCGGGAAGGGGAGCGCTGGTTTCTGCGCCAGCTGGTCGACGGGGATCCGGCGGCCAACAACGGCGGCTGGCAGTGGACTGCGGGCGTAGGCACCGACGCCGCGCCCTATTTTCGGGTTTTCAACCCGGTCACCCAGGGTGAACGGTTTGACCCGTCCGGCGATTATGTGCGGCGGTGGGTACCGGAGCTGGCCGGATTGCCGGCCAGGTGGATTCATCGTCCCTGGGAAGCCCCGCCCATCGAGTTGCGGGCCGCCGGGGTCGTGCTCGGACGGACCTATCCGCGGCCGATTGTGGACCACGGCGAGGCGCGGCTGCGGGCGCTCGACGTTTTTGCAGAGGCGAGGCGACGGTGAGCGGACTCATCCTCCTAACCGGGGCAAGCGGGTATATCGGCGGCCGTCTTCTGCGGAGGTTGGAGGACGACGGTCGACCTCTGCGCTGTCTCGCACGGCGCCCCGAGTATCTTGTCCCGAAAGTTGGCGCAGGGACTCAGGTAGTGCGCGGGGATGTCCTGGACGCTTCGACGCTGCATGCCGCACTGGAGGGTGTCGACACGGTCGTCTACCTGGTGCATTCCATGGCCGGCGCTGACTTCGAGGCCGCCGACCGCAAGGCTGCGCATAACGTCGCCGAGGCGGCGCACGACGCCGGGGTGCGCCGGATCATCTACGTCGGGGGGCTCGGCGATAGCCGTGTGCCCCTCTCCGCGCATCTGCGCAGCCGCCAGGAAGTGGGCGAAGTCCTCGGAAGCACCGGGGTCCAGGTCATCGAGTTCCGCGCCTCCGTCGTCATCGGTTCGGGGAGCCTCTCGTTCGAGATGATCCGGGCCCTGGTCGAACGACTGCCTGTAATGGTGACACCGCGCTGGGTGGCCTTGACGGCGCAGCCGATCTTCATCAACGACCTGCTCGACTACCTTGAAGCCGCACTCGACCTCGAAGCAGAAGGGAGCCGGATCTTTGAGATCGGCGGCCCCGATCAGATTTCCTACGGCGGACTCATGCGCGAGTACGCCCGTCAGCGGGGGTTAAGACGGTGGATGATTCCGGTGCCGGTGCTCACCCCCCGGTTGTCGAGCCTGTGGCTAGGGCTGGTGACACCCCTGTATGCCCGGGTCGGCCGGACTTTGATCGACAGCCTCCGGCACCCGACCGTGTTGCGCGACAGCTCGGCCTCCGCCGTCTTCGACATCCGGCCGAGGGGGGTCCGCGAAGCGATCGCCAGCGCCCTCGTTAACGAGGAGAGCGAGTTCGCCCAGACGCGCTGGTCGGATGCGGCGTCCTCGCTCGGCCCGCCGCGCCAGTGGGGCGGCGTGAGATTCGGCAACCGCCTGATCGATTCTCGCAGCACCCAGGTGAGAGTGCCTCCCGCCGCCGCATTCGCCCTCATTCTCCGCATCGGCGGGCAGACGGGCTGGTACTACGGCGACTGGCTCTGGACCTTGCGCGGCTGGCTCGACCTGCTGGCCGGCGGCCCCGGGATGCGCCGGGGCCGCCGTAACCCGCACGGATTGCAGCCCGGGGATGTCGTGGACTGCTGGCGGGTCGAAGCCGTGGAACCCGGGCGGCGGTTGCGTCTCGCCGCGGAGATGCGGATGCCGGGCCGGGCCTGGCTCGAGTTCGAAGTCCAGAAAGATGGCGGCGGCTCCATTATCCGGCAGACCGCGGTATACGATCCCGTCGGCCTGGCGGGCCTGGCGTACTGGTACGCCCTGTACCCCCTCCACGAATTCGTTTTCGCCGGCATGCTGCGCAACATCGCAGCGGCGGCTACCCCTGACCCCATCTGACCTCTGGCGAAACCGGACGGGATCCGATACCATCGGCGGGAGGCCTCGAGGTGAGTTCTGCTGCTCGCCTCGAAGACTCAAGGTCCCCGGCGCATCCTGCAATCCACGGTGAGACGGGCTCCTGGAATCTGGACAAGCTGCAAGACAGCATCGCGAGGGAGGGGCTATGACCGTTTTCGTCCGTCTGGCTATGCTGGCCTGCGCGCTGCAGCTCGCCTCCGCGGCAGCCCAGGCGGCGTCCCCGCAACTGCGAGTCAGCCCCAACGGCCGGTTCCTCGTTTATTCCGACGGCCGACCCTTCTTTTACCTGGGGGACACCGCCTGGGAATTGTTCCACCGTCTGAACCGCGAGGAAGCCGACCGCTACCTGCAGGACCGGGCGCGCAAGGGCTTCACTGTGATCCAGGCCGTCGCACTGGCCGAGCTTGACGGGTTGAACTCGCCCAATCCCTACGGCCACCGTCCGCTGGTCGACAACGACCCCACACGGCCCGACGTCAAAGACGGACCGGCCAACGACTACTGGGACCACGTTGACTACATCGTCGACCGCGCTGCCAGCCTGGGCCTGTTCATCGGTTTCCTCCCGACCTGGGGAGACAAGTGGAACAAGAAATGGGGCGTCGGCCCAGAGGTCTTCACTCCCGAAAACGCCGAGATCTACGGCGCGTGGGTCGGTCGGCGCTACCGCGACAAGCCGGTCATCTGGATTCTCGGCGGCGACAGGCCTGTCGAGAACGACACCCAGCGGGAGATCGTGCGGCGGATGGCTCTGGGGCTGCACAAGGGCGACGGCGGCACGCACCTCCACACATTCCACCCGACGGGTGCACAGGGATCGTCCGCATACTTTCACGACGCCGAGTGGCTGGACTTCAACATGCGCCAGAACGGTCACGTCGCCGAGTTCACCGGGCGCTACGCGCAAACCCGCGCCGATTATGACCGCACTCCCGTGAAGCCGGTGCTCGACGGGGAGCCCTTGTACGAGGACCACCCGGTCTCGTTCGATGCGGCGAAGCTCGGCCATTCCGTCGCCGCCGACGTGCGGCGGGCGCTTTACTGGGATCTCTTCGGTGGGGCTTTCGGCCACACCTACGGCCACCATTCGGTGTGGCAGATGTGGCAGCCGGGGCGGCAACCCGTCAACAATCCGCTGATGCCCTGGTCGGAAGCGATCGACCAGCCCGGCGCAGGCCAGATGCAGTACGGCCGCCGGCTAATGGAGTCGCGCCCCTTCCTGAGCCGCATCCCGGACGACACCGTCGTGGTCCCCGCCGATGTGCAGACCGCGGTGCCCGGGACCGGCCGTTACCGGTTCGCGGCCACGCGCGACTCCGAGGGGAGCTATGCGATGGTTTATGCGCCGGTGGGGCGGAAGTTCAAGGTCAGGATGAATGCCGTCGCCGGCCCCGCGGTCAAAGCCTGGTGGTACAACCCGCGCACCGGCAAGTCGACCGCGATCGGGACGTTCGCGAACAGCGGCGAGCGCGAGTTCGCACCCCCGGACCCCGGCGAGCTCCTCGACTGGGTGCTTGTTCTCGACGACGCCTCCAGGCGCTTCCCTCCACCCGGCCTGCCGCGCTGACCCATGTCCAAAGGTCAGGCCACCTGCGCCTGCAATCTGGGATGCGGCGCCTCGGCGCCGAACCAAATGGCGGGCGGCGGACAGCCCTTCAGAGACTGTCCAACGGTTGATCTGCCCGATCCAAACAAGATACACGTGGGTCCGGGCTTCAGCCCGGACGCTGTCTGCGGTCGCTATAACGTGCGCTCGTCGGCACCTTTAGATCAGATCAAAAGACGTGAAGCCCGGACCCACGTGTCTCACGGGCAGGGCGGGCGGTTCAACCGTTGGACAGCCTCTTCAACCCAGACGCACTTGTGTCGCTACACGATCTCCTCGGTCTTCTCGTCCCAGCGGACGGTTCGGCCCTGACGATAGGACGTGATAGCCATCCGGCAAGTCACGGCGGAACGGAATCCGATTTCCAGCGGGCAGTTCGGCTCCTTGCGGCTGCGCACGCAGTCGAAGAAGTTCTGCATGTGCAGGATGGTTGCGTCGGAACCGCCGACGATGTCGGGCGCCTTGGCGGCGGCACCCGCTCCTTTGGACGTTGGCGCGCCCCTGCCCTGGGGCTTGTAGTTCACCACGTCGGCCTCGTCGCGGTGGATCGTCCCCTTGTTGCCCAACAGGAGGTCGTCCCCTTCGCCGAAGTAGTTGTTCCCGAACATCGAATTCCACGTGAACAGGAGTTTCCCGCCCTGCTGCATCGACACGTCCATGGTGTCGGGCACCTGCATCTCCGGCGAGAGGTAGTTCGCGCCGGTCATCGTGACGGTGGTCGGGATCTTCAGGTCCAGGACCTTGTCCCAGAAGCCCACCTGGTGGACCATGTTCTCGTAGACGTTCCCCCCGGAGTACTCCCAGTAGAAACGCCAGTTGATGACCCGGTTGGGATCGAACGGCCGTTTTTCGGCCTCCCCCTGGAACGCCGTCCAGTCGACCTGTTCCGGCGTGCAGTCCGCCGGGATGGGGCGCTTCCACCCTCCATAGGGCGCGTTGCGGTAGTGGTGGGTATGGAGCGCGGTTATAGTTCCCATTTGCTCCGGCGTGAGGTGTTTCCTCACCCGTTCGACGGCCGGGCCGCTCAAGGACTGGATCCCGACCTGCACGATCCGGTTCGATCCCCGCAATGCGGCGCGCATGCGTTTCGCGTGTCCGGGGTCGAAGGCCATGGTTTTTTCCTGGTACACGTCTTTTCCCGCCTGAATGGCCGGGACAAAGTTCAGCGCGTGCACGTGCTGCGGGGTCGCGATCAGCACGGCGTCGATGCTCTTGTCGTCCAGCAACCGGCGGAAGTCCTGATAGGTTTTCACCTGGGGCGCGTATTTCTTGACCTCGTCAAGGCGCCGCGTGTATACGTCCGCGACGGCGACCGCTTCCGTGTTGGGGCATTTCAATGCCGATTTAAAGATCTCCTGGCCCCGGCCTCCGGCACCGATCAGGCCGATGCGCACGCGGTCATTCGCGCCCAACACCCTGCGCGCCAGTCCGCCGCCTGAAACGGCCAGGGTGGCCGCGCCCGAAACCACTGTGGAGATGAATTCACGACGCGTGGACATCTGTTCCCTCCTGCAATTGAGTTTTGGTAAGGGCCCGACGATCATACACCACCAGGGGACAAGCCCGAACACGGAAGCCGCGAGCCGGTATACCCCTGTCTTAATGCCCTGCTCGAGGCCGCAGGACGAGGCGGTGGACGGCGGCTATCTCGACTGCCCCCGAGGTGAACTCGAGCGGGAAGGTGCGACCTTCGTACCACGCGTCCCACTGGTCCATGTAGTGAGGGCTGAACAGGTTTCCCGATTGTCCGGTGACGGTGTTGAGCGTCGAGCGGTCCAGATCGGAGAGATCGGCCGTGAAGCGCTCCGAGGGTCCGAACCCGCGTCCCACCTGTTTGATCGTGTACGACCCCCGGACTGTTCGTGAAGTCCTGGGGCGGACCATCTGCGCAGCCCGGGGATGGTGCGGAAGACCGGGTGCTCGATTTCCAGGGGGAATACGCGACCCCAGCGCCACTGTTCGAGGCGGCCCGGCACGGCTGGACCGGTTATGGCGATGTCGAGTGCCGCCGCCAGCAGTTCGCGATAGCTTGGGACGTTGCCTGGGAGCCAGTGCGGTGCTGCGCCGGCGATGGTTCGCTCGAGCCACACCGGGGACATGAACCAGCGGTAGTTGTAGTCGGGCCCCAGTTTGGGTTCCAGCAACAACCGGGCGAGCTCTTTGCGGGCTGCGACAACTATGGTGGCGGCAGCGGAGGCTGCCGCCAGTTGCCCGTCCCAGGAGCCCAGCAACCGGGCAGCTTCTTTCAGCCGCGCGCCGGCCCCGGGCAAACCCTCGACAGCCTCGGCGAACCGCTTCGCCATCCGGCGGTCGAAATCCGAGTAGACGTCGGTTTGCAGCTCGAGCATGTCCTCCGGTCCGAGCTTCCGACCACTCTCGAGCATGGACAGGATTCTCCTGGTGCGGAAGGGAGGGTCCCACTGGCTCGCAAGGAGGTATGGGTAGCCGTCCGGCACGATGCGGCCGTTGGCTGTCGCCAGCACGCCCGACGGAGGGTCGAACACGCTCGGGAGCTTGTCGAACGGGACGTAACCAGTCCACTCGTGGCTGTCATCCGAACCGGGCACCGGAACGGTGCCGTCGCCGGAGGCACGGACCGGGACCGCCCCGGTCGCCTGGTAACCGATGTGGCCGTCGATGTCGGCATAGACGACATTCTGCCCGGGTGCCAGGAAATGGGAAAAGGCCGATCGGAATTCGGTCCAGTTGGTGGCGGTGTTCACCTCGAAGAACGACAAAGACGACAGCAGGTCGGGATCGTACAGCGTCCAGTGCAGCGCCAGCGAGCGCGTTTCTCCGGGCACGAGCGCGGTCACGATGGGGCCGTGACGCGTGACGAGCACGTCGAGGACGACATTCTCGCCGCCCTTGACGCGGATCACCTCGCGGCGTCGTTCCGGCATGCGCCAGCCTTCGGGTGTGCGGAATTCGCCCCGGTCGTTGAATTCCTCGATGTAGATGTCCTCCACGTCGGGGCCGAGGTTGGTGAAGCCCCAGGCGATCCGGCGGTTGTGACCCACCACAACCCAGGGAGCGCCCGGCAGGGTCACGCCGGCGACGTCGTAGGTGCCGCACTGCAGGTGCGCCTCGTACCAGAGATTAGGCATCTGGTGGCCGAGGTGCATATCGTTCGAGAGAAGGGGCTTGCCGGATACCGTGTGGGCCCCCGAGACTGCCCAGTTGTTGGAGCCCGGCGCGAACTCGAAAGCCGGCGCGGGCGGGCCCCACGGGCCGGCCCCGGCCAGGCCGCTCCGTTGCGCCGGCGCCGGCGATCGCAGGCCGGCGGCCGTGGCGCCCTGCGGTGGGGCGTCCTCGGGCGACGAGGCCGGGTACAAATCAGCCGTCAGCTCGGCGCCGAGTCTGGCCAGCACCTTTTCCCGCGCCAGTTCGGTCTCGAAATTGTAGTGGTTCAACATCTGGCACATGTAGCCAGCCACCAGGAGCGTGTCCCTCGGCGTCCACGGCCGGGGCTCATAGCGCAGCATCCTGAATTCGAGCGGCAGGTGCCCGCGCTGTTGATCCATATAGGCGTTTACGCCGCGGGCGTAGGCCTCCACGTATCGGAGTCGCGTCGGTTGCAGGCGTCGCACGGCGCGCTCGGCGGTGGCACGGAGCCCCAGGATCCGTTGCGTGCGGTCGTGGGCGAGCGCGGAGGGCCCTATGACCTCGGACAATTCGCCCGCCGCGTAACGGCGGATCATGTCGAGCTGCCACAGACGGTCCTGGGCGGTCACATACCCCTGGGCCAGGAAGAGGTCCTCGAGCTGTTGGGCCTGCAGGTGCGGGACTCCGTGGGCGTCGCGAAGCACGGTGACGGGCGCCGTCAGACCGGCGATCGCGACGTCTCCCTCGAGCGTGGGGAGCGCGGCCCGGGCCGCTAGGTAGAACCACCCGCCCGCCGCAATCAGCGCGGCGGCCAAAACCGGGACCACGACGAGCAGTACCCGGAACAAGAGCCGAGGCCAGTGGCGCTTCTTGTGTTCCGGGTCGGGCATACGGCTGTCCGGGTTATCTATCCTGGTCGCCCGCGGCGCCTAGGCGCCGCGGAACAAAGCGGCGTCGAGCCGCCGCACTCCATATTATTCGCCGCGGCGCTGCAGTTCCTTCCGGGCGAGGTCGCGAGCGGCGGCGCAGTCGACGCTGCTCTCGTGTGGCCCGGTGTGGCTGCCGGGACGTCTCAGCACGGCGTCGGGTACTTCTGCGGCGCGGCGCAGGTCTGCGGTCAGGCACGCCCCGGCGGATTGCCCGAGAATACGGGTCAGGGCGTCGGACGCGGCGCGCGCAACGTCGTGGACGTCGGGGTAATCGGTTGTGGCGTCCCGGTTGGCGGCGATCGCCCCGGACAGGGCTCCTGCGGAAGCCGGATCGCCGATCTCGCCGATCGCCTCGGCGGCGAGCCGCTGGGCGGACGCGTCGGACCCCGCGAGCGTGCCGTGCAGGTACGGCAACGCCCCGGGACCGATCCGAACGAGCGACCGGGAGGCAGCCGCGGCTGCGGCGCGGTCGGGGTCGCACAACGCTTGCGCCAGTGCTCCGGCTGCTTCCGGCGCGCGCAACTCGCCCAGGGACTGGGCGGCCTGGCTGCGGCGGAGCGGGTCGCGCGACCCGAGAGCTTCCGTCAGTGCTGGCACGGCGATCGCCCCCTGAGCCACGGCGGCGTCAAAGCGGCCGGCGATTACGGCGAGGCGCGCGCGGTCGGCCGGCTCGGACGACTCGACCCTCATGCTGGCGAGCGCGGCGGCAGCCGCCTCGCGCACCGATTTCCGGGTGGTGCCGTCGATCACCTTCCTCAACCCCGCGGCTGCGGGAACGCCGCCGATACGGCCCAATGCTCCGACGGCGGCACGCTGAATGGGTTCGCTGGGGTCTTCGGCAGCCTTGACGAGGGCGTCGACCGCATCTTCCGATCCCAGGTGCCCGAGGGCTTCGGCCGCGGCTCGGCGGGTGTCCGCATCCTTGTGGGCGAGGGCGGTCACGAGGGGGGCGAGTGCGGCGTCGTCGCGCAGCCGGCTTAGGGCCAGTGCCGCCTCCCTCCTGACTTCGGAACGCGAGTCCGCCAGTCGGGCGATCAAGGGATCACGCGCCGCGGCGTCGCCGGCCAGTCCCAGCGCGTGGGCGGCCCAGCGCCGCACCTCTTTGCCTTCGTCGGCCAGCAGGTGCACGAGCGGCGTGACGGCGTGGCTGCCGAGCGCGGCGGCAGCCGTGGCGAGTTCACCGGGCTCCGCCGTATCCCCGGCGTCGGCGCGGCGTCCCGCGGAGCGCGAGCACGCGCGGACGAGCGCGGCGCACAGGGGTTCCGCCGCCGCGGGGTGACCCAGCTGCGCCAGGGCTGCGGCCGCGGCTCGCCGCACCTCCGCGGACTCGTCCTGCAGCGCCGCGACGAGCGCCGGGACCGCTCCGCTCTCGCCGCTCGCACCAAGACTGCGGGCCGTCTCCGACCGGGTCTGGACATTTGAGGACTTCAGACGCCTCACCTTCCACCAGAGCATACAGGTCTCCGTCATTGCGGCCGCGCACTCAGGGCGCCGTTCCGTCATGTCGTGCAAGCCGGTACAGCAGGTCGCGCCGGACGGGAGTGAACCCGCTGTTCCTTATGAACTCGCGCGCCCGCTCCTCGGTCTTCAACCCGTAGCTTTTCAGCACGTTCTCCTCGATCACGACCGACGAGATGTCGTCCGCGCCGGCGTGCAGCGCAAGCGATCCGGTGGCCTGGCCGAGCACCATCACGGAGGTCTCGAGGTGCGGGATGTTGTCCAGGAAGATCCGGCAGATGCCAAGCACCTTCAGAAACTCGTGCGGTGGCACGTGGCGCGTGCGGAACCGCTTGGTCTGCTGCTGGAACGTCCAGGGGATGAAGGCCAGGAAACCCGAGGTGCGGTCCTGCAGGTCGCGGACGACCTGCAGGTGCTCGACGATATCCCGCGGCGTCTCCTCCGATCCGAATACGATGTTGGCGCTTCCCGGGAGGCCTTCTTCATGGCACGTTTCCATGACCCGCACCCATTCCGAGGGGCCCGCCTTCCGCGGCGACAGCAGGGCCCGCATGCGGTCGGTCAGGATTTCGGCCCCCGCGCCCGGGACAGAATCCATGCCGGCGGCCTTCAGCTCGCGCAGGACACGGCGCAGCGGCATCCCGGTCGATTGTTCGAGACCGATGAGCTCGACCGGCGAGAAGGCGCGCACATGGATGTGGCTGCCCAGTTCCTGCTTCACACTGCGGATCACGTCGAGGTAGTACTCGAAGGGGAGGTCGGGATTTACTCCTCCCTGGAGGAACATCTGGTCGGCCCCGATCGCGACCGCCTCGCGCATCTTGCGCACGACGTCTTCTTTCGAGAGGGTCACGCCGCGGGGCGAACCCATCGGTTCGAAAAAACTGCAGAACGAGCAGTCGACGTTGCAGAAGGTCGTGTAATTCACGACCCGGAACATGGTGTAGGTGACGATCTCCGGGTCGAGCCTGCGATTGCGGAGTTCGCGAGCGGCGGCGGCGATCTTGAGGAAATCCCCGCGCTCGCACAGGGTGAGGGCCTCCGCCGGTGTGATACGTTCGCCCGCGACGGCCTTGTCGAGGACGCAGTCGGTTGGTTCCTGTCTGAACGCCGTCATGGCCAAAAATCTTACCACAGCCGCCCGCAGTCCTCGCACGCTGACCGACGACGACACGGCACGGTTGGCCGGCGCATTGCCCGGCGTCGGTCGGCGTACGGGGTCAGGAGATCGCCCGATGCCTCAGTGGTGCGGCGTCTCCGACAGGTCGCATTCCGCGAAGCCGAGTTCGGGGCGGGCGAACAGGAAACCCTGCAGCAGGTCGCACCCGAGGGCGAGGACGGTGTCGCGCTCCTCCGGGGTTTCGATCCCTTCGGCGATGACCTGGATGCCGAGTTCGTGGCAGAGATCGGTCATCGAGCGGATCAACTTCTGTTTGGTGGGGGATTTGTGAACCTCGGCGACGAGCGAAATGTCGAGTTTGACGACTTCCGGTTCGAGCTGCGCGAAGGTGCCGAGGCCCGAGTATCCGGCCCCGAAGTCGTCGATGGCGATGCGGAACCCCATCTGCCGGAGCGTCCGGATCCGGGCCGGGAGATCGTCGATGCCAGTGAGCGAGGCGCGCTCGGTGATTTCCAGGACGATGCGGGGCGCCAGGTTCGACAGCGGGGCGCTCGAGAGATAGATCGTGTCGTCCCGCAGGTCCTGCGGGTGAAGGTTGATGTAGAGGATCGCGTCCTCGGGTCCGGCCAGCGCCGAGAGGGCCGCGAGCTCCCGGATCCGCCTGCCGAGGTCGTTCAGCTTGCCGACGCGGTGGGCGATCGAGAACAGCGTGGCCGGGTCATTCAATCTGGGCTCGGCCGTGCGCACCAGCGCCTCGTAACCGTAGACGCGCCGCTCGCCCCAGTTGACGATGGGGTGGAATGCGACCCAGAGACTGCGCAACGCCCGGTGGAAGGCGGCTTCGATCTCGGCCCGGTCCCCGCTGCGCCTGTCCGACGACTGCAGAAAGGCGACGGCGTCCCGGCTCAGCTTCGCCAGCCTCCGAAGCCGGACGGCCTTGGCGATGACGCGTTGGAACTCGCGGAGGTCGAAGGGCTTGACCATGTAGGCGACGATGCCGTGCTCGACTCCCTGGACCGCGGTCTCGACGGCGGGATTGCCGGTGATGAGGATGACGGGGACGTCCGCGTCGCGTTCCCGCACCGCGCGCAGGAGCTGGATGCCGTCGACACCGGGCATCGAAATGTCGGAGATGATCGCATCGAACTGCTCCCGGTTGATCAAGTCCAGGGCGGAGCGGCCGTCCGACGCGGTGTCGACCGTGTGGCCCGAGGATTCCAGGATGCGCCGCAGCGAGTTCAGGAGCAGCGGTTCGTCATCGGCGATCAATACGTGCCCCAGGACTTCGGTGCCCTGGGCAGGAGGTGTCCTCATACGCGTTACGCTCGTGCTCAGTCTGTCCGATCATGATCGTATCAGCCCGGGCGGGTCGATGTAAGGGTCTGTTCCAGAATAACAGGTCCACTTTGCTGCAGGCTCCCAGGCCCGCTGACAAGGCGCGAGCGACGAGCATACCCGGGGTGGTATGTAAGGAGCGAGCAACGCAGTCAGCGGGCCTGCGGGCCGCAGCCCGGAGGGGCGCGGCGGCGGGCGGGCATCTGCGGCGTTGCCGCTCCTCGACGATGTCCCCACATCGCCTGCGTCGCGGCGCCTTGCATCTGCCCGCCCGGCGCTCGCGCCAAAGTGGGCCTGTTATTCTGTGACAGACCCTAGCCCTGAAATGCAGCCGGAGGGAAAGGAAGGGAGCGCCCCGTCAAGGTCAGGACGAAGCCCATCTCCGCTTTCCACCACCCCTCGAAGAGCCGGCCCAGATCCGGGCAGCTCACCGACAGGGGGGCCCAGTCGCGCCCGTCACCCGGTCCGGCCACCGATACCGAGACGGACCTGGTGTCGCGGCGGAGCCCCTCGCGAAGCGATTTGAGCGCGCTTTCCTTGGCACTCCAGACGAGGGTGCACAACAGCGGCTGCCGGTCGGGGGCGGCCGCGAGCGCCATGCTGGCCTCGGCCTCGGTGAAATAGTCGAGGACGAACTCCACCGTGCGAACGTCGATCAACTCAAGGTCGCACCCGAGCGCAAGGCCCGGTTCTCCCACTGCGGCGAGGGCAACCCCTCCGCTGTGGCTGATCGAGAGCGAAACGGGCGCGGGCTCCCCCGCGACATACGCTTCGGGCGCCCCGTCCCGGGAGGTGCGGATTTCGAGGCTCTCGGAGGCGGCCGCGAGGTAGCGGCCGACGGCGAGTTTCGCGGTCCAGCGGCCAAGCTTCCAGTCCTGGAGGCGCTTCGGGAACCGCAGCGTCTTCGCGTGCTCCCTCTCCCACGGGCCGAGCCATCCGTCGTCCGGCGGCACATCGGCAACCGTCTGGGTGAGGATTCGTGTGGTGCGACGGCTCGACCCGAGCTGCATACGGTCAATTACACAGGGTTGACGACGTTATTTTCGGACGCGGATTGATACAGATCCACGAGAATTAAAAACAAACACATGCCACGCTGGGCTTTACATCACAAGATCCGGCGCAGGGGTTCGAGCAACTCCGGCTTCATCGGGTCCGGCATCTCCATGGTACGGTAGCCGAGGACCTCGACGTGAACGTTGCCCGATTCGTCGAACACCTGGGCATCGAAGGCCCCGTCGGGTTTCGGCGTTACCGCGGCGTACAACCGGGCGTCGCCCGACTCTGCCGGGTACAGACTCCTGACCGTGCCGACCCTGTAAGGCAGGCCGAGCCGGGCGTGGGCGGCCAGTTCCCAGATGCCTGCCGTCTGGAAGCACAGCTCGATCAGTCGCGGCCGCATTTCCACCGGTCTCCCCGCCGGCTCCTGGTCCGGCGGCAGGTTGGCGGCAAAAAGGCCGATCGTCTCGTCTCCGGATCTCCATGCGGATTCCAGGACCTGATAGGCCGGCCCGTGGAAGTACAGCCTGTAAATATCGGAGGCGGCGATCCTGTTGCCGCCCCCCGCGATGTCGGGCACGTCGCGCCGGGCGGTCTCCGCCGGACGCGGGGACAGCCGGACCCTGCCGGTGAAGTGGGTGGTGACCTCGGGTTCCGTCTGGCCGTGCAGCGTGCGGGAACCGAGGAGCCGGCATTCGGCCACCAGTTCCTCCCCGTCGGCGACGAACTCCGCCTGCACGATGACGGTGCGCGGTTGCGACCGGTAGAATTTGAAGGGGGAGTTGAACCGGACGTCCTCGACGCAGCGGACGTGGTACTCGGGGAAGAGGAGCCGGGCCGCCTGCGCCATGGCTTCTACGCCCATGACGCCGGGGAGGACCGGTGTTTCGTTGATCTGGTGGTGATGCAGGAAGGGCTGCCGGTTGGGATCGAGGTCGGTTTCGACCGTGAGCCCGCCGTGGACGCCCATCGACACGACTCGTCCGGCGAACAGGCCGCGGGCGGCGGCAAGCCGCGCCAGGGGGCCACCGCTCGCCGTTTCGAGGCCGCCCGACAGGTCGAATTCCTCCATCATCATGCCCAGGCGTTGTGCGACGACGATCTCGCCGCGCGTGGCGCCGGCCGTCAGTTCGCGACGGACGGTGGGGATGCCCGCCTCGGGGGGCAGCATGTCGATGCCCGCCTGCTTCATGATCGTCGGGATGGAGCCTCGGGCCGCCATGCCGATGCCCGCCCACGCCGTCCAGTCGATCGCGATCCCGCGCGTCTGCGGTCGCGTGGTGCGGAAATTCGAGACGCTCTTGCACATCAGGTCGTTGGCTGCGCTGTAGTCGGTCTGCCCGACGTTGCCGAAGCGTCCGGCGACGGAGCTGAAGACCACCGCGGCGCCGAGCGGCGTCTCGCCGAGCCCCGACATGAGGTTGAACCAGCCGTCGCTCTTCACGTCGAAGACGAGGTCGAACTCGGACGGCTTCTTGTCGGGCAGGAGGTGGCTGATCTCCACGCCCGCGGCGTGCATCAACACGTCGATGCGGCCGCTGCTTGCGCCGATCTCCCTCATGATTCCGGTCACACGGGCCGAGTCGAGCAGGTTCACGCTGTGGTAGTGCGCGACGCCGCCGGCCGATTGCGCCGCCCGAATCGCGGTCAACGCCGCATACGACCTCTCGAGCCCGGCCAGTTCCCTGTCGACCATCGCCGGCGTCGCGCGTTCGCCGCGCGCCTTCAGGCGCTCGAAGAGATCGCGCTTGAGCCCGTCCTTGTCCGTGGCGAAGCGCTGCAGGTCGAGGTTGGCGGGGTCGGGGGTGGGGGAGAGGTCGAGCAGGTGAAACGTGCCGCCCGAAGCGCCGGCCAGGTCGGCCGTGATGGCCGAGACGATGCTGCCGGCCGCTCCCGTAATGACGAAGACGGAGTTCTGGCCGAGGGTCATTCCTGGAGCGCCGTCCGCGGCGGGCCGTTCTTCCAGCCCGATGGTCCAGCGGCGGCCTGCACCGTAGCCGATCTCCACGGCTCCCGGATCGAGCAGCGTCTCGTCGATCAACATACCCGCGAGGGCCGCGGTCTTGCGGCTAGGTTCGAAATCGACCGCCTTGACCAGCATCCCGGGCTTCTCGCGCTTGAAGGCCTTGGTGAAGCCCGTCACCGCCCCGCCCATCGGGGCCCCGGCGCCTGCCGCATCGTACCCGTGAAATCCGCCCAGTCGGGTGGCGGAGACCAGAAACGTCCCACGGCTTCCCATCTGGTCGTAGCAGGCCCGCATCGTCTCGTACAGCAGCTTGACCCGGACACGGGCGGCTTCGCGCCAGCCCCGGATGTCCATCGCGGAGATGGCGGGTTCCTGGTCGAGCGCCGGGAGCCAGTAGACACCCTGGATGCCGCCTCCTGTCTTCCACGACGCGATCCTTTCGGAGAGAACGTCGGCTGCGGGCGCGTCCTCGACGAGCAGCACCGTCGCCCCCAGCTTTCCCAGCCGGCCGGCGAGCGCCTTCCCGACGCCCCCCTGGTCGGCGAACACGATCACGCGGCTGTCGGCGCCGAGCGCCACCCCCGTGCCCTTGGTCAACTCGAGGGCCGGCCGGAGCCGCGGCACCGGGACCCGCCTCGGGATGCTGTTGGCGGCTTCCATGCTCGCCGCCACGCGAGTTTCGGCTTGCGGGGTTGCGGCTGCAGCCGTCGGGATCGCGGGTTGGGTGGCTTCCGCAGACTTCTTCAAGCCGGGTCTTCGGTCGTATACGAACTGGATGGTGTGTGCGAGCGTCGGGAAATCCCGGAGCTTGAGATTGTCGTCGCGCGGGATGTCGTAGGTTGCACGGATGGCGGCGAACATCTCGGCCTGCTTGACCGTGTCGATGCCGAGATCGGCCTCCAGGTCGAGGTCGAGGTCGAGCATGTCGGGCGGGTAGCCCGGTCTTCTCGGCGATGATCTCGAGCACCTTCTGTTTGACCGGATCTTCAACCGGTTCGACCGCGGCGGGAGCTGCCGCCTGAGGCGGGGCCGGCGCCGTTTCGACGGGGCCTGGGGCCGTGGGCCGCAGGTCGGGCCGCCGCGCGTAGACGAACTCGATGGCGTGGGCGAGGGTCGGGAAGTCGCGCAGCTTGAGGTTGTCGTCGCGCGGGATGTCGTAGGCCGCGCGGATGGCGGCGAACATCTCGGCCTGTTTGACCGTGTCGATGCCGAGGTCGGCCTCCAGGTCGAGGTCGAGGTCCAGCATGTCGGGCGGATAGCCGGTCTTCTCGGCGATGATCTGAAGCACCTTGGCCCTCACGGGCTCGTCCTGCGCCGGCCTGGGTTCGGCGGGCGCAGCAGCGGTCGCGGGTGCCGGCGGCGGGGCAGGAACCGCGGCCGCCTTGAGGTCCGGGCGCCGGTCGTACACGAACTGGATGGCGTGGGCCAGAGTCGGGAAGTCGCGGAGCTTGAGGTTGTCGTCGCGCGGGATGTCGTAGGCCGCGCGGATGGCGGCGAACATCTCGGCCTGCTTGACCGTGTCGATGCCGAGGTCGGCTTCCAGGTCGAGGTCGAGGTCGAGCATGTCGGGCGGATAGCCGGTCTTCTCGGCGATGATCTGAAGCACCTTGGCCCTCACGGGCTCGTCCTGCGCCGGCCGGGGTTCGGCGGGCGCGGCAGCGGTCGCGGGTGCCGGTGGCGGGGCAGGAACCGCGGCCGCCTTGAGGTCCGGGCGCCGGTCGAACACGAACTGGATGGCGTGGGCCAGAGTCGGGAAGTCGCGCAGCTTGAGGTTGTCGTCGCGCGGGATGTCGTAGGCCGCGCGGATGGCGGCGAACATCTCGGCCTGCTTGACCGTGTCGATGCCGAGGTCGGCTTCCAGGTCGAGGTCGAGGTCCAGCATGTCGGGCGGATAGCCGGTCTTCTCGGCGATGATCTCGAGCACGCGCGCCCTCACCGCATCCCCAGCGGGCGCGGAGGCTGTGGTGGCCGGGCTGGCCGGAACCTGCGTCGGCGCGGCGGCGACAGGCTTGTTCAGATCGGGCCGGCGGTCGTAGACGAATTTGACAGCGTGGGCCAGGGTGGGGAAATCGCGGAGCTTGAGGTTGTCGTCGCGCGGGATGTCGTAGGCCGCGCGGATGGCGGCGAACATCTCGGCCTGCTTGACCGTGTCGATGCCGAGGTCGGCCTCCAGGTCGAGGTCGAGGTCGAGCATGTCGGGTGGGTATCCTGTCTTTTCGGAGATGATGCGCATGACCTCTGCCTGAATAGGATCCCTGGCCGGTGCGACTCTTGCGGGCGGTTGCGCGGCGGGTTTCGTGCTTGCGGGGGCCGGTGCCTCGGGGGGCGCGGGGACAACGGGTGCGGCGACGGGGGCCGTCGCAACCGGGAGCGGTTTCGGGGACGGCAGGACCGCGGCGGGTGCCTCGGTGCGCGCCGCGGGCCCTTGGTCCTTGACGCGCAGGGTCCGCTGGTGCACCTCGATCTCGGGTGTGGCGTAGCCCGTGTTGCGCTTCAACCATTCCAGCCAGGCATGCCGGTCCACCAGCCGGTAGTCGTAGCCGAGCGATTCGGGTCGCCGATGCTGCCCGTCGGGGGGTGGCACCCAGCGGGTCAGGGTCATGCAGATCTGCGAGCCGAAGCCGGCGCCCAGCCGCAGCGCGTAGCCCACCGGGTAGTGCCCGCCACTGGACAGGTTGAGCCTCCCGAGTTCGGGATCGACTTCCTTGAAGTTGGGGACGGGCGGGACGATCCCGGTTTCGAGGATCTTAACCCCGACCACGTCCTCGATGCCGACGGCCATCGGGTGGCCGGTCGCTCCCTTGGTATTGGCCACCACTATGCGGTCGGCGGCTTCCTTGAACACGTGACGGAGGGCGAACACCTCGGCCGAGGCACTGCCGCCGCGTGCGGGGGTGTAGGTCTCGTGGGAGACGAAGACCGTCTGCGGGGCGATCTCGAATCGATTGATCCCCCACTGCGCCTCGACCTCGGCGACCAGTTTTTCCATGACCTGGCAGATGTGGTTTACGTCGAGACGGGTGCCGTGGTAGGCGCTGTTTGCGGCGACCGAGCCGAGTACTTCGCAGATGGGCTGGATGCCGCGCTCGCGCGCGGACTCCGCACTCTCGACGACCAGCGCCGAGGCGCCCATTCCGATGAGCAACCCGTGGCGGCGCCGGTCGAACGGAGTGGCAGCTTCCTCCACGACCTCGTCGGTGGCGGCAGCTCCCGAGGCGAGGAACCCCGAACCGAACCAGCCCATCAGGTTGTCGGAGGTGATGTCGTCGGCCGAGATGATGATCACGCGGCGGCAGCGCCCCGTCTGGATCCAGTCGCTCGCGATACAGACGGCCTGGGTGCCGCTGGCGCAGGCGCCGTTGGTGGAGGTGTTCGGCCCGCGCGCGCCGATGTACTCCGCGAACTGGGAGTGTCCCATCGAGAGCACGCGGAACAGGAACCGCCGGTCGAACCGGTACGGGTGTTGCTGCAGTTCGGCGCGCAACTCCGCGAGCCGGCGGTCGATCTCCCTGACTGAAGCGTCGCCCTCGCCGCGAAGCGGCGCGATCGTGGCGCGCAGGGCCGCGAGTTCCTCGACGCGCTCGCGCCGGACGCGGTCCCGCCAGAATCCCGAGATGATCTCCTCGAACGAGTCGTAGCCCGGGAAGGCGGAGGTAAACAGCACCCCCGTGTCGTCACGCATGTCGTCGGGGAGGCCCCAGCGGTCCGGGAGCTTGGTTCCCTTGGTCGTGGTCTTGTAGCGCATGACGAGCGGGATCCCGGCGTCGCGCAGCGCGTCGAGACCGGCCCCGATGGCGAGGCGGGTGACGTGGTCGAGCGCGGCCAGCCGGTCCTCGGGGAAGCCGAAGTCGCGCACCAGATCGAGGTCGTGCGCCCGGGCCGCGAGCTTGATCACGTCCGAGAGGTTTTCGATCGTCTCAAAGCGCCCCTCCCCGGTTTCGGTCTTGACGAGCCGGGTGATGTTTTTTTCCAGCATCTCGCGGCGCAACCGCTCCGGGATGGTGGTTATGAACTGGCCCCCGCGCAGGATGCGGCCGACGTTGCCGTCGTCGAACACGCGCTCGACGCCGGGCAACCCCAGCGATGCGCCCGTGATGCCAATGGCGGCCGCCGTCTGCGGCGGGGTGCCCCCGGTATAGATCTGGAATCCGCGTTCGAGGAACTCGGCGAACAGGTGTCCCAGGCGGTTGTAGCGGTCTCCCCGGGCTTGCATCGGCTGAACCGCGACGGGCGCGCGCAGGGCGGTACCCGGGGCAGGGGCCGCCACGACGGCGGCGGCGGTGGGTCGTGCCTCCGCCTTCACCGGCGCGGGCGCGGCGACGCGGTCGGGTGCGCCGACCCCCAGGCCGCAGGCGTAGAGACCGCACAGCGCCTGGTTGACGGACGCGGCCTCCCCGATTCTGGGGTGGTTCGTGAACAGCGAGTAGACGCCCCCGCGCTCCCCGAGCACGTCCTCGACGAAGCCGTAGAGCACGCGCTTGGGGCCGACTTCGACGAACACGCGCGCGCCGGCGGCATACAGGGTCCGGAGACCCTTGACGAACTGGACCGGCGAGGCGACCTGCCTGCCCAGGATATCGATCATCTCCGGCACGACCCCGGGGCCCATCGGGTAGAAGTCGCCGCTGACATTGGCGATGATCGGCAGACTGGGCGGCCGGAGGTTCATGCGGCGCAGCACTGCCGCGAGCGAGGCGCTGGCCGACGCGACGATCTGGGTGTGGAAGGCGTGGCTGACCTGGAGCGCGCGCGCCACGTAGCCCGCTTCGCGCACGGCGTCCATGGCCTTCTGCACCGCCGCGGTCGCGCCGCCGATCACCGCTTCCTTGGTGCTGTTGATGTTCGCAACAACAACATAGCCGTCCACGCCTTCGAGCACCTTGGCGATTTCGTCGATCGGGCCGAAGACGGCGGCCATCATCCCGTTGTCGTCCAGCGCGCAGCGCGTCATCTCGGTGCCGCGGGCGCTCACGGCCCGGAGAGCGTCGTCGAAGGGGATGGCGTGCGCGGCGACCAGGGCGCCGTACTCGCCGAGGCTGTGCCCCATCACCATGTCGGGGACGATGCCGTATTCGCCCATGATCCGGGCGAGGGCGGTTTCGGTGGCGAGCACGGCCGGCTGCGTGATGGCGGTCTGCTTCAGTCCCTGCTCGGCGGCGGCCAGGGCCTGTTCGTCCGACTTGTCGAGGTAGATGCACTCGGTCAGGGGCTTGCCGATCAGGGGTTGCATCACCCGGTCGGCCTCCTCGAACGTGCGCCGCACGACGGGCTCGGTCTCACGGAGCCCCTTGAGCATGTTGACGTACTGCGCGCCCTGCCCGGTGAACAGGAATGCGACCTTCGGGGCCGGACCCTTGCCCAGGAATATGCCCTTGGCGCGCAGCGCCTTCCACCGTGCCGCCTGGTTCTCCTCGAAGGCCTTGAGCGCCTTGGCGCCCTTGTCGGCGAGCTCGGCCGCGTCGCCGTAGTCTATGGCGAGCCGGACCGGTGCCCGCAGGTCCGCCTCGTGAGGCACAGAAGGGGGCGGAGCCGTCCCTCGGGAGGCGGCGTCGACCGCAACCTTCAGGCGCGCGACGAGGTCCCGTTCGTCGGGTGCGCCGATGACCAGGACGCCGCGCAGGGGGGGCTTGGCCGGGCGCGCCGGCCGCCCCGGCTCGCCCGCCCCGACTCCGGGGACGTAGCCCTTCAGTTCCTCCGCCAGCCGGCCGGGGATGTATTCCTCGAGCACGGTGTGGAAGTTGGTGCCGCCGAACCCGAAGGCGCTGACGCCGGCCTGGCGCGGGTGGCCGTTCGGGGTATCCCACGGCCGCAGCTCGGTGTTGACATAGAAAGGCGAGCTGCCGAAATCGATGTCGGGATTGGGCTGCCGGAAATTGAGGCTCGGGGGGAGTACTTTCTCGTGCAGCGCAAACATCGCCTTCAGGATGCCGGCCGAACCCGCCGCCCCCTTGAGGTGCCCGATATTCGACTTCACGGAACCGAGCGCCATGGAATGCAGCGGCAGGCCGAACTCCGTGAACACCTCGCTCAGGCTCTGGACCTCGACCACGTCCCCGACCTTGGTGGATGTGCCGTGGCCCTCGATCAGGGCGCCCGCGGCAGGGGCGATCCCGGCGTTCTCCCAGGCGCGGCGGACGCATATGCGCTGGCCCACCGGGTTCGGGGCCGTGATCCCCTTCCCCTTGCCGTCGCTCGACCCTCCAACCCCGCGTATCACCGCGTAGATCCTGTCGCCGTCGTGCTCGGCGTCGGCGAGGCGTTTGAGCAGGAAGGTGACGGCCCCCTCGCCCATGACGAACCCATCCGCACCTTCGGCGTAGGGGCGCGTCCCGGTTGCCGACAGCGCCCCGATCTTGCAGAACTTCACGAAGGTCGACGGGGCCATGTTCGCGTCGATGCCACCGGTGACGACGGCGTCGTAATGCTCCTCCTGCAATCCCCCGATGGCCGCGGTGATGGCCGCCATGGCGGAGGCGCAGGCGGCGTCGACGACAAAGTTCGGCCCCTTGAAGTCGTAGATGGCGGCGACACGCCCCGCGATGATGTTGGCGAGTTCCCCCGGCATCGTGTCTTCGGTGATCTGCGGCAACTTCCGGCCGATGCCCTCGTGCATCTGACGAACGATGTCGGCGCGCACTTCGGCCGGCAGTGCCGCGAACGAGGACGCCTTGCGCAACTCGTCGGAGAACTCCGGAAAAAGGACGCGGGCCGCGGAATAGAGGTGTGTGTCCCCGGCCATGGCGTTGCCCAGGATCACGGCGGTGCGCTCCCCGTTGAGGGGGCGGGAGGGGTAGCCGTAGTCGGCCAGGGCTTCGCGGGTCGCCACGACGGCCCACTTCTGCGTCAGGTCCATCGCGGCGGCCACCCGCGGGGGGAGCGCCAGGCGCCATTTCAACGGGTCCCACTCCCAGTCGCGCACCCAGCCGCCGATCTTCGAGTAGGTCTTGTCGGGGGCCTTCGGGTCGGCGTCATAGTAGAAATCGGGGTTCCAGCGCTCCTTGCGGACCTCGCTGATGCTGTAACGGGCTTCCTTCACGTTCTTCCAGAAGGCTCGTGCGCTGGGCGCGTCCGGCAGGACCGCCCCGACCCCGACAATTGCCACAGCTTTGTGTGCCGATGCTTTCATGCTTCTCCCCTGCCTCCGTAGTACGAATAGCTGTCTGAGATACCCGGAGGGCTTCGGTTACGGGGGGGGCGAGCTCGAAGACCCGCCTCCCGGACCCCAAAGTACTCGTATGGATCTCGAAGGATTCAGTCTGCCGCCGATTTCGCCCGGCCCCGGCCGTAAAGCAGGTCGGCCGCAAGGTCCATGTCGGCCAGCAGGCCTCCCTGGGCCCGGCAGATGGCCGACAACCCCGCTTTTGTCTCCAGTTCGGTGGTTTCGGCGTCCGGGCCGGCTGCTGAGGCGACCCAGCGCACGCCGTCGCCGGCCACCTTCATGGCCGCCTCGCGCGCAAAAACGCGGCTGAGCACGGCCAGCGCGGCGGCGTCGAAGCGCGCGTGCGCCTTCTCATTCAGCTCTCCCCGCGCCGCCCGTGCGGCGCGCCTTGCCAGCGCGCCGGCCGCTTCGGCGTGGGCGATCAGTTCGCCGAGCCGGAACAGGAGGTGTTGGTGGCGGGTGAGGCGCCGGACGCGCGCGGCCTCGAGCAGTTCGGCTAGCGCGTGCAGCGCTTGGGCGGCGACACGCGCGCCGACGTCCGGGTGCGCCAGGTGCAGCTGATCCAGCGCCTGCGCCTGGTCGTGGTAGTAGCGGCCGTGCGTCTTGAGATGGAGCTGCCAGCGGTCGCGGCAGATGGTCATCTCCATGATCTCCGACGTGCCTTCGTAGATCAGGGTGATGCGCACGTCCCGCTTGATTTTCTCGACCAGGTATTCCCGCGTGTACCCGTATCCTCCGAGGGCCTGGATGGCGGCTTCCGCCGCCATGTTGCCGGCCTCGGTGGCGAGATACTTGGAGATGGCGCCTTCGGTGTTCAGGTTGCCTTCCCCCCTGTCGATGCGCTCGGCGCTCTCTTCGATGTAGGCCCGGCTCGCTTCGAGGCGCGCGGCGTGAGGGACGATCAGCTTGTGCGTGTACCCCTGTTTCTCGGAGAGGGGCGCGCCACCCTGGATGCGTCCGGTGGAGTAGGGAATCGCGCGGTCGAGCGCCGCCCAGCCCGAGCCGAGGCCGAAGGCGGCGACCATCAGGCGGGTGTAGCCAAAAACGAGCTGGGCCTGGATGAGCCCCTGGCCTTCCTGGTGGCCGATGAGCCGGTCCGCGCCCACATAGACGTCCTCGAGCGACAGCGTGGCGGTGTTGCTGGCGCGGATGCCGTGCTTGTCCTCGGGTTTCCCGTGGCCGAGCCCGGGCGTCCCCTTTTCCACCACGAACCAGCTCGGCCCCCCGGGCGCCAGCGCCAGGATGCTGTACAGGTCGGCGACGCCGCCGTTGCTGATCCACTGCTTGGCGCCGTTGAGTCTGTAGCCGACGACCTTTGCGTCTTCGACAACCGGGGTCGCGGTCGTGCGCAGGGCTGCGAGGTCGCTCCCGGCCTCCGGTTCCGTGGCGCCGTAGGCCATCAGGAGCCCCTCGCGCGCGATGCGGGTCATCCAGAGCTGTTTCTGCTCGTGCGAGCCGCCGAACAGGATCGGATCGCTCCCGAGGAAGGTCGCCAGCACGGCGGTGGAAACACCGAGGTCGATGCGCGCCATCTCCTCGCACACCCGGTAGACATCGAAGGCCCCGCCGCCCATCCCCTCGAATTCCTCGGGGATGAACAGCAGCTGTATGCCGAGGCCGGAACCGCACATTTCGTGTACCACGTCCGACGGGAACTCGTCGTTGTGGTCCAGTTCCAGCAGCTTGGCCAGCGGGAGGTGCGCTTCGGCAAACTCCTGAATGGCGGCAACCGTGAGTTCGAGAGTCTCTTTGTCCAGTCCTTTGTTCATCGTCGTCACGCCTCGTGCTATGGTCTCGCGGATCGGTACAGGGGGACGCGCGTCCCCTCTACAGCGCCACACGCCCGGAACTCGGGTGACACAGGCTCCGACAAGGGGTCCTGCGGCCGATGTGCCACGATGCCGTGGGATCGAACACACGCTCTGCAGTGTGACGCGCGCGACGCTGCAAACCCCGATGCGTCACGACGCCGTCGGGAGGCCGGTTCCGGTCATTAAAACGAAAATCTTCTCACAAAACTGCGCAAATTGCGTCGACTTTCTTGTCGAAAGGCTACCGTGGAGTGCGGCGGCTCGACGCCGCTCTGGGGTCGGCGCCTGGGCGCCGACCTTTCGCAGCCGCCAGCCAATCAATCCTCGACAGCGGTGTCCAGGCACCGCCGGATCACTTCCAGTGGGTGGCGATGTACTCCTCGGTCTCCGGGAGGCCGCCCTGCATGATGAGGTAGCCGTTGTGGGGCTCGCGGGCCGTGATCTCGGAGGAGATCGGGTGGCGCATCATGCGCATCACCTCGGCGTGCTCGCCCGTGTGCCCCAGGACCCACGACAGCTTCATCAGCGCTGTCTCGGGGAGCATGTTTTCGAGTGGCACCACCCCGATGTCCATCAGGTCGCGGCCCGTGTCGTAGACGTACATCTGGGCATATCCCCACAGCGTCTGGACGGTCATGACCACGTGTACGCCTGCGTCGATGGCCCGTTTGAGCGCGGGGTACAGCGGCTTGTTGACGTGACCGAGGCCCGTGCCCGCGATGACGATGCCGCGGTAGCCGCTGGCGACCAGGCTGTCAACCAGGTCGGGCCGCATTCCGGGGTAGTAGTACAGGATCGTGGTGCGGTCGTCGAAGACGGGGTCGACCCTCACCTTGCGCGTCGGGTCGCGCGGACGATAGTTCTTGCTCAGGTACTTGAAGCTGTCGCGGCTGACTACCGCCAGAGGGATGTCCCCGATGGTGCGGAAGGTGCTGCGGTAGGAGCTGTGCATCTTGCGGACGCGGGTGCCGCGATGCAGCAGCCCGTAGCGGTCCGAGGTCGGGCCGAACATGCAGATCTGCACCTCGGCGATGTCCCCGTGGGCGGCGAAGCGCACCGCGTGGATGAGGTTCAGGGCGGCGTCCGAGGAGGGACGGTCGCTCGAGCGCTGCGAGCCGACGATGACGATGGGCACCGGCGAGTCCTGGACCATGAAGGACAGGATCGCGGCGGTGTGGCCCATAGTGTCGGTGCCGTGGCCGATGACGATGCCTTCGGCGCCCGCTTCGATCTCGTCCCCGATGGCCCGCGCAAGCGCGATATACTGCTCGCAGGCCATGTTCTCGGAGAAGACGCCGAACAGTTTCCGGGTGGTGAGGTTGCAGATGTCCGCCAGCTCGGGGACCGCGCCGTACAGCTCGCCCGGAGTGAACGCGGGGATGACCGCGCCCGTGCGATAGTCCAGGCGCGAGGCGATCGTCCCTCCGGTCCCAAGCAGCGTGACCTTGGGCAGGTTGGGCCGGAGCGGGAAGTCGCGCTCCGGGATCTTGTACACCGCCACCTTGTAACCGAGTTCGACGGCGCGCGCGATCCGGGTGAAGTGGATACCGACGTTGTAGCCGTTTCTCAACTTGACGACGATGTGCTCGTCGTCGAGCGTCTCCGAGCGGGGGAGGATGATCCCTTCGAACACGCTGCCCGCGTCGTTTGTGATCCGCGCCTCGCTCCAGACGCGCAGCCCGAGCTCCTCCAGCCTGGCGCGGGCGCGTCCCCGGTATCCCTTCAGTGTGTCATCGGCCCCGGTCATTGCCCCCTCCAATCGCCAACCACGCCGCGGCCGCGACCTCGCGAGCCTCTATCCTGCCCCGCAGGGCCGCCATGGCGTCCCCGACGGCGATCCGGAGGACGCGCCGGGGATCGGTGCTGTACGCGCGGGCGCGGGCGGACGCCACGACGGCGGGAATCGTCTCGCGCCAGCCGAGCGGTGCGCCGTCGAGCCCCTGCCGCGCGATTACCGAGTCGACGGTCGAGCCGGCATGCGCCGCGAGGGTCCGGACCACGGATTCCCAAGCCTGCCACAGCACCGGCCTCTCCCGGGTCGCCCGGAACCACTCCACCCAACGCTCAAACGGGATCGCGTCGACCTGCACCCCCGCCCGCCTGAGGTAGACCAGCCTTTCCCCGAAAAGGTAGCACGCCCGTTTCAAGTCGGCGCCGGCTTCCCGCACCAGGCGGTCGACCGTCGATGCCCCGCCGCGGCGGATCAGGAAGTGGATGACCGGAGTGGCCACCCCGGCGCCCGAGTAACGGGCCTCGCGCTCCCAGGGGCGTTCGGGGAGGCCCGCCCGCAGCCGCTCGACACGCTCGCGTGCGACGCGGGTCGGGGGCGAGTCGGTGTCGGGATACATCCGGTCGGGTCCTGGGAGGATGCGCTCGAAATCGGTGGACCCGTCGGCGAACGGCTGACGGGTTTCGTTCGGCACGCCCTGGAGGGCGTCGACGTAGCGCAACCGGACCTCCTCGGCGGCCGTGACGGTGTCCTCCGAAGGGCCCCAGACCACCACCAGGGCATCGTCCGGGGTGCAGTGCAGTCTCCCGCGCAGTTTGCGGAGCTCCTGCAGCGAGCCCCGGTAATCTGGCCATTTCTCGCTGTGCAGCAGGATGGGTCGCTGGTCGAGGCCGGCGATGACGCGCACGCGCCCCGCCAGCTCGGAGGCAAAGGACGCATCGGGTTGGGTCGGCCAGCCAAGCGTCCCGGCGAGCCCCCTGAGCCGCACGGCGCGCACGCAGAATGGGCCCCCACCCAGTTCGAAGCCGGGCCGGCGCCTCTGCTCCTTGACCCAGGCCTCCCAATGCTCGCGCCGCAGGAGCTGGTAATCGGAAGCGGTGAAAAGATCGGTCACGTCGGCGCTCTCGATCCCGATCGCCTCGGGCGAGCCCATCCCGCGGCGCAGGAGTTCGTCGCGCAGACGGAGCAGGTTGACCTGCCGCACGGCCTCCCCGTGCACCAGGAGCCGCGCCCAGCCCGCCTGCGGCACCCCCTTGATCTCGACGCGCCGCCCGCCGCGCACCGAGACGTTGACGTCCTGTCGTGAAGCGCCGAGGCCGACGCGGACGTGCTCGGTCGAACGGCAGACCCGCCCGACGAGCAGTATGGCTTCCTCGACTTCCTCCGGCGTTCGCAGGTCGGGGCCGGTCACGGTCTCGATCAGGGGCATCCCCAGGCGGTCGGTGCGCCACACGATGAGGTGCCCCTGGTCGGAGACCTCGCGGCAGGAATCCTCCTCCACGCTTACCTGGGTGACCGAGAGGTCGCGGCCCCGGAAGGGAAGCCTGCCGTTGACCCCGACGATGGCGGTGCGCTGAAAACCGGTCGGGATCGAGCCGTCGAGGTACTGTTTGCGGGCGATGTGCACCTCGTCGACGATGTCGCAACCGAGCATGAGGCACTGCTCGATGGCGATGTCGACGGCCTCCTGGTTCACGAGAAAAGGCGGCGTGTCGTCCATTTCGTACGTGCAGACGTTCGACTCGTGCAGGAGGTAGATGATGTTCTTCCGGGTCTTGAACTCCATCAGGGCGGTGCCGTCGTACTCCCCCAGCTCCGAGAGCGTGGGGCGCATGTGGCGCAGCACCGCGCCGTCGTGCGTCTCCGTGTACATCCCGGCCGGGCAGCGGCAGAACATCTTCGTCGCCGTCAGGAGCTGCTGGTGCACCTCCAGCCCCGCCATCAGCCCGACTTCCGCGTAGTCGATCGAGGAGTGCAATTCGGTGCCCTCCGGCGCCCCCGGCAGCGGCGCGTGCAAGACATGGATGCTATCAGACGGAAGGCAAAAGACGGAAGCCGGAAGACGGAAGCCGGAAGACGAAGGCGGAAGACAGAAGGGGGATATAATGGCGGCGCAGCCAAACGGTATCAGGATCGATGGGAGGGACAATGAGACGTCGTGAATTCTTGACCCGCGTGGGCGCGGGTGCTGCAACGGTGGTTATGGCCAATGCCGGCGTCGAGGACGGCGCGGCGCAGGGCGCGGCCGGTGACAAGCGGAGCCGCATCGCCGTGTCGACCTGGAGCCTGCACAACTATTTCGAGTCGACCCGCGAGAGCGAATTCAAGCTCCCGGGCCGCATGATTTCGCTGCTCGAATTCCCGGAGATGATCGCCGACCGCTACAAGGTCCACAACATCGAGGCGTGCGTGCCGCACTTCGCCTCGGCTGAGCCGGGCTACCTGAAGGAGTTCAAGGCTCGCCTCGCGAAAGCGCGCACGCAGCTGGTGAACATGCCGGTCGACATCGACGAGATCTCGACCGAGGGGGGCTTGTCGGATCCCGACGAGAGGATCCGCGGCAACGCGGTCAAGGGCTCGAAGAAGTGGATCGACGTCGCGGCCGTTGTGGGCTCGAAGGCCGTCCGGTGCGATCCGGGGAAGTTCGACCCGAAGAAGCCCGGCCCGACCGTGACCTCCTACCGGCAGCTCTCGGAGTACGGACGGTCCAAGGGCGTGCACGTCATCATCGAGAATCACGGCGGGGTGGGGTCGGAGCACCCCGAGGACCTCGTCCAGCTGTTTACCGCCGTGGGCGGCGCGCACGTCGGTGCGCTCCCCGATTTCTTCAACTTCGCCAACGAGACCGTCCGGATGAAAGGGCTCGAAATGCTGTTCCCCTACGCGCGGGTCGTGTGCCACGCCAAGGGGATGGAATTCGACGCGGCGGGTCAGGAGAAACAGTACAACTTCGGCAAGTGCATGGAGATTGCCAAGAAGGCGGGATTCAAGGGGATCTACTCGATCGAGTACGAAGGCCCCGGGGACCCTTACGACGGCTGCCAGAAGGTGCTGAACAACCTGCTGAAGTACCTCTGATTAAGGAGTGGGCCGCGGCGAGCCGCCGCGGCCCACAACTCCCCTAGGTCCTGGTCTGCAGTTTTTCCGCATCCCAGAAAATGCGCTGCTTCTGGCGGTACGAGGTGTTCGCCATGTGGCAGGCTACGGCGGTGCCGCACCCGAAATCGACGTTTTCGACCGGCTGATTGCGAGTCCCGATGCAGGAGAAGAAGTTGCGGAAGTGGTCCTCCGTGCCCTCGGGGGTCTGCTTGATGGTCTCCTTCTGGCGCTGCCGCTGCTGCTTGGCCGTCCCGATGTCCGCCAGAGGGTCGTTCTTGTGAGCTTCCATGAAGGGGGTCTTGGTGTCCTTGGGCCAGGACTCGAGCGGGTACGAGTATTCCTCGATCGGGTTGTAGGGTATGAGGGTGGCGCTCCACTCCAGGAGCTCCACGGTCCCCTTGTCGCCCATGAAGCGCACGATCTCGCCCCCCTCGAAGTTCGACACCAGGTTGGCGCTGACCTGCACCTGGAACTTGCCGTAGTCGTAGAGTGTGTTGTGGATGTCGGGCACCTCCCGGTCCCCCTTCCACTTGTAGATCCCGCCGTTCGACACGGCGCTGACCGGGAATTGCACGCCAAGGACGTGGTGCACGCGCGACAGCAGGTGCACGTATTCATCACCGGCGATTCCGGTGCCGTAGTCCCACCAATTGCGGAACTGGAAGAAGCGGGCGGCGTCGAACGGCCGTTTGGGGGCATTCCCGAGATACCGTTCCCAGTCGATGGTCTTGGGTGAAGCGTCGGGTGGAACCGGGTAGCGCCACGCGCCGATCGCGTTGGGCCGGTAGATCGAGCACTGCACCATGAAGACGTCGCCGATGAGTCCCTTCGATACCCACTCTCTCGCCTTGTGCGTCGATACCATGCTCAGGCTCTGGCTCCCCACCTGGACGAGGCGGCCGGTCTGCTTGGAGACGCGCACCATCTCCAAGGCTTCGGGAATCGTGTGGGCCATCGGCTTTTCACAATACACGTCCTTCCCGGCTTTCATCGCGGCGATCGCAATCGGAGCGTGCCAGTGGTCGGCAGTGGCGATGACGACCGCATCGATATCCTTCCTGGAGATGACTTCGTTGTAGTCCCGCGTCACGGGGGTGTTCGCCTGGATCTCCTGGGCGCGCCTGAAGTGGCCGTCATAGAGGTCGCAGACGACGGCAACCTTGCCGCCCACGTTGAGCACGTACTGCATGAGTTCGAGCCCGCGGATCCCTGCGCCCACGATGCCGACGGTCACCGGTTTGTCGGCGGGGGCGCCCGTCCCTGCGGGTGCCGACGACAGGGCAGCTCCCGCGATGGTCGCCCCGGCCAGCGATTGCCCGATGAATCTCCGGCGGGTGATGTGCACTTCCGACATAGCGTTCCTCCTACCTTGGTTTATCCTGCAGTTTCGCTGCGATTGCCGGGCGATCTTACTACGATTTACGTCGGGGGAACAATTTACGCCCGGGGGCCTCTATTGAAGCATGGCACAGACCGCGGCCCCGCCGTCGAGCGCGGGGCGCGTCTGCCAACCGCCCGAAGGATCATCGAGGGATGCGCCATGGAACTGTTCTGGAGGGACGTCCGTTACGCGTTGCGCACCTTGGCCGGAAGCCCGTCGTTCACCGCGGTCGCAGTCTTCGCGCTCGCGCTGGGCATCGGCGCCAACAGCGCGGTCTTCAGCGTCGTCGACGCGGTCCTGCTCAGGCCGCTCCCTTACCCGGAGCCCGCCCGCCTGGTGCAGATCTGGGGCTCGAACCCTGCGCGCAACATCCCCTTTCACAATGTGTGGTACGCCGATGCGTGCGAGTGGCGGAAGCAGAGCCGCTCGTTCGAGTCCATGTCGGCCGCTGCCTCCGGCTCGAAAAGCCTGGTCCTGGGCAGTGAGCCGGAGAAGATCCCGTCGCTCGCGGTAAACGCCGTCTTTTTCGACATGCTGGGGGCGCGCTTTCAGGGCGGCCGCGGGTTTATGCCCGGGGAAGACGTCCCGGGCGCCCCACGGGCGGCCGTCATCTCGCACGAGTTGTGGAAGCGTCGTTTAGCCTCCGATCCCGCCGTTGTCGGCAGTACTCTCCTGCTCGACGGTCAGGGTTACACCGTCACGGGCGTGCTGACCCCCGGTTTTTCTCTGGCCGGCCGCACGATCGACGTCTATACGCCGCTGGCGTTGAGCGAGGCGCGCGAACAGCAGGGACCTGGGAGCACCGTCACGGTCTTCGCCCGTCTGAAGCGCGACGCCACGGTGCGGCAGGCGCAGGCGGAGATGGACACGATCGGGGGCCGGCTGGCGGCATTTCGCGGCAGCCTAGGGACGGTGCCGCGCGTGTGGGGCCTCCGAGATTTCATCGTGCGGGATCTGCGGCTAAGCCTGGTGATCCTGTCTGCTGCGGTCGCCCTCGTTCTGCTGATCGCCTGCGTGAACGTCGCCAGCCTGATGCTCGCGCGCGCCGGGGAGCGGCAGAAGGAGATGGCGCTGCGTACGGCCCTCGGGCAACCCGGGGCCGCGTCCTGGCCCAGTTGCTGACCGAGAGCGGCCTGCTCGGGCTCGCCTCCGGCGCGGTGGGGGTGGTGCTGGCCTACTGGGGCGTCCGGCTTCTGATCCGGGTCATCCCGGACAGGTACCCGCTGCTTTCCGACGCCGCCATCGATCTTCCCGTGCTCGCCTTTACCACCGGTCTGTCGGTCGCCACCGGGCTGCTGTTCGGGCTGGCGCCCGCGCTCGCCTTGTCGCGGGAGGGCGTGCTCTGCAGCGCGCTCAAGGAGGGGGGCCGGAGTTCGGGCGAGACGATCGCGCGCGCCAAGCTACGCTCGGCGCTCATCGTCGTGGAGGTCGCCCTGGCGCTGGTTCTGATGATCGGCGCGGCGTTGATGGTTCGCAGCTTCGTCCGGCTGAACCGCGTCGATCCGGGCTTCAACTCCCGCGATGTGCTGACGGCAAGCATCAGCCTGCCGGCGTCCCGGTACGACAAGCCCGGGCAGCGCGTGGATTTTTTTCGCCGGTTGATCGAGAAGCTCGATTCCATGCCAGGTGTCGTCACGTCGGGCGTCGTTAGCGCGCTCCCGCTAACGAACTACAACACCGGGACCGCCCTGTTCGTGGAAGGGAAACCCATCCCGCCACCGGCCGACGCCCCCATCGTCTGGTTCCGTTCGGCCAGCACCGGCTATTTCAAGGCCATGGACATCCCGCTGCGTCGTGGCCGCCTCTTCGCCGACCAGGATGAGGACCGGCCCGTGGCGGTAGTCAACGAGACCCTGGCGAAGCGCTTCTGGCCGGGGGAAGATCCCGTCGGGAAACGCTTCACCAACGGTTATCCGCCGCCCAATCAGCCCATCCAGTGGGCGACCGTGATCGGAGTGGTCGGCGACCTCCGCCACAAGGGGCTGAACCAGGAACCGGACGCCGAACTGTTCTGGCCCTACCGGATGCTCGCGCCGGCGGGCCTCAACCTGACCGTGCGTACCAGCCTCTCCCCGATGCAGGCCGCCCCCACGCTGCGCCGGGCCGTCGCCGAGATCGACCGGGACCAGCCGGTCTCGCAGATTCTCGGCATGGAGCAGGTCGTGGCGAACTCGATCGCCCCCCAGAGACTTTCGGTGACGCTGATCGGGGTCGTTCGCCGTCGCTGGCCCTGATCCTCGCGACCCTGGGGATCTACGGCGTGATCTCCTTCGGGGTGGCGCGCCGGACCCGCGAAATAGGAGTCCGGCTGGCGCTGGGCGCGCTGGGCGGGGACGTGGTTCGGATGGTCGTGCGGGAGGCCCTGATACTGGCCGGGACCGGCCTGCTGATCGGCCTGCTCGCCGCCCTGGCCTTGACCCGCTTTCATCGCCAGCCTGCTCTTCCGCGTCAGTGCGACCGACCCGGTGATGATTGCGGCGGTGTGCGTCCTCCTGGCGGCCGTCGCGGCGCTCGCCAGCTACATACCGGCGCGTCGTGCCGCTGCAATCGATCCGATCGAGGCGCTGCGCTGCGAGTGACGGTCTTCGCGGCGGAATGCCGGGCGCGGTTCGTCACCAATGCCTTTGTTTTTGATCTGTGAGGATCCGCGTCCGAAAAAACGTCACCGAACTTACGCGATTGGCCCTAAGGACGCGAAGAAGCCCGGAGCACGGCCACTAGCGACATCGGGTCGACCCTGGTTTCCGCCAGCCGAACCGACCAGTGCAGGTGCGGGCCGGTGACCCTGCCGGTGGCCCCGACCTTGCCCAACACACTCCCGCGTTCGACAACGTCGCCTTCGGCCACCAGGATCCTGGAGAGGTGGCCGAAGTAGGAGTACAACCCCATACCATGGTCGAGCAGGACGGTGTTCCCTGAAAAATAGAGGTTCCCGGCCAGCACGACCCTGCCCCGGTTGGGTGCCTCGATGGGGGTGCCGGTGGCCGCCCGGAAGTCGGTCCCCGCGTGCGGGCTGCGCGGCTGGCCGTTCAGGATGCTCCGCCTGCCGAAACCGCTGATCGCCGGTCCCGGCACCGGCAGCACGAAGGGTCCGTCCCAAAGCCTGTCCGGCGTGGTGCGCGCCAGCAGGCCTCGCAGCAGTTCGGTTTCCTTCCGGATGCGCTCGAGCGTATCCGCGGGAGGCGTCACGTATTTCTCTTCGACGCTGAGTCGCCGCTCGGGAAACGCCTTGCGGCTGATCGCGAGAGGGTAATCGGCGGCAACGGGGCCACTGCCCGCGGTGCGTCCCCGCACCTTGACGGTGTACGCGCCCGGACGCACGTCGAGATCGATGCCGATCAGGCATTCCCAGCGGCGCGCGCCCTGCCGGAAGAACTCGAAGCGCCTGTCGAAGACCTCCGCCTCGAGCGCCTCGAGGCCCGCGGGCCCTGAAGCCGTCAGGAGCACGACCTCCCCGGGCTGCAGCGAGCGCGCCGAGTGCCGGACCGTCAACGGTGCCGCGCCCGACTGTGCGGCGGCGCCCGGGACGAGCCAGACCAGGACCAAAGCCAGTGCGAGTGGTCGCATGGCCTACACCGCGGCCTGTGCGGCGCTACGCTGCGCGTGGAAGTCCCCGATCAGCACCTTACTGATCTCGTCGCGCTGGATCTGGTTGGTTCCCTCGTAGATCTGGGTGATCTTGGCATCCCGCATGTACTTCTCTATCGGGTAATCGCGCATGTAACCGTAACCGCCGAAAACCTGGACGGCGTCGGTGGTCACCTGCACCGCGACATCGGAGGCGAAGCACTTGGACATGGCGGAGTACATCGTTGGCCTGTGCGCCGGGGCGGAGTCGACATAACGGGCCACGGCGTAGGTCAGGGCTCGGGCCGCCTCGACCCGCATCGCCATGTCCGCCAGGGTGAAGCGCAGCCCCTGGAACGCCGATACGGGAGAGCCGAACTGGCGCCGCGTGCACGCGTACTCCGTGGCGAGCTCGAGCGCCCCCTGCGCGATCCCCACGGCCTGCGCGGCCACCCCCGGTCGCGACACGTCGAAGACTTTCATCGCGGTCAGGAACCCCGTTCCCTCGCGTCCCAGCCTGTTGGACACGGGGACGCGGCAGTCCTGGAAGCTGAGTTCGCGCGTGGACGAGGCGCGGATGCCGAGTTTGTCCTCCTTCTTGCCGAAACCGAATCCCGGCGTCCCTTTCTCCACCACGAGGCACGAGGCGCCCCGCGGGCCCTTTTCGGGATTGGTCAGGACGAACACGCAGTAGATCTCGGCTTCGCCGCCGTTGGTGATCCATTGCTTGGTGCCGTTGACGACGTAGTGGTCGCCGTCGCGCCGGGCCGTGGTGGAGATGGCCCCGGCGTCCGATCCCGCCTGGGGCTCGGTCAGGGCGAAGGCGGCCAGCCTTCGCCCTGACGCGATGTCGGGAAGATAGCGCCGCTTCTGCGCTTCGTCGCCGGAGAGCACGATCGGGAGCGCGCCCAGCGCCGAGCCTGCGAAGCAGAGTGCGATCCCGCCGCAGGCACGCGAGAGCTCCTCGGTGATCAGCACCATGTTGAATATCGGGGAACCGCCCGCAATCCCCTCGTAGTCTTCGTGGATGAAAGCCCGGAAAAGGTCGGTCTCTCCCATGACCTTCACCACGGGCCAGGGGAACTCGCCGGTGCGGTCATACAGCGGTGCCACCGGCCGGACCTCTCGTTCGGCGATTTCCCGGGCCAGGCGCCGGATCTCCAGTTGCTGGTCGGAGAGAAAATAATCCATGGCTACGCCTTCTGCCACAGGGATGGCTTCAGGGCTTCGGCCGCGCCGTCGCGGACCTGGATCCGGAAATTGCGGTCCAGGGAGCCGGGCGCAAAGGAGCTGACGTCCAGCTCGGCCTGCAGGGACTCCGGCGGGTCGGCGAGTTCCTTCATCTTGGACAGCAGTTCCCGGGCGCCCACGTTGACGTTGTTGAAACGGACGTACACCGTGTTCTGCTCGCACTCCGAGGGCATGTCCCCTTCGGGGTACAGCCCTTCGAACTGGTCCACGAAGGCCTGCAGGCTCTCGGCGCGCTGCGGCGAACCGGCAAACCGGGCCCACCCCGAGATGCACGTTTCCCGCGGGTTCGACGTCCTCGATGGCTTCCACGGGATCGCGGGTCGTCCGGGCGTAGTCGGGGTGCGGCCACTGGATGCGCAGCTCCGCCGCGCTCGACGACGATCCGGAGCAGCTGCCCGCTGCGGTCCTTCACGTAGAGCGCCCCGCCGGGCATGCTCTCCCGGTGCTCCGAGGGAAGCGAGTCGATCATGGATATGAGTTCGCACGGCACCCCGGACATCGCGGGGCAGCCGACGGGCTGGACGTGGCGGACGATGATGGCGTTCTCCTCCGGCGCATATTCGAGCCAGTTGCCGGTGAATTGCGCGAGCCGCTCGCTGATGTCCCAGGGGAGCGCCCCGCACCTGATTTTACCTTCGCACTCCAGTTCGCCCTGCATACGCACTGCCTCCAGATGGGCGGGCGGGAGTCGCGGGGCCGGACCGGATGCCCGGGCCCGAAACGCCACGCCCGAGTTGCGACCGCTAGAATACTGGAATCCCGAGCCGGACGGGCACAAAAAACCGGGTGCCCGCGCTCCGAACTCTTCGGGTTCCCGGGGCCAGGAGGTGGGATCCCCTGCCTGGAGTACCGCGCCCCGTTGCCCGGCGGGCCGCGCCGCGGGCTTGTGAGCCCGCGCGGTTTCGTGTTAGGTTGGCGCCAATCCGAAGACCGTTGAAGGACTCTCCGGGGAGAGCCATGAACCGGGAGACTGCCGAATACTGGATGCGTGAAGCGATCGCGGAGGCCCGGAAAGCCGAGGCCGAAGGCGAAATCCCCGTCGGTGCCGTGCTGTTGATCAACGAAAAGATCGTCAGGCGCGGGCACAACCACTGCATCCGCACCAGCGACCCCACCTCTCACGCCGAAGTCCTGGCGCTGCGCCACGCCGCGCACAGCATGCGGAACTACCGCCTGCCGGGCTCGATTCTCGTCGTGACCGTCGAGCCATGCGTCATGTGCACCGGGGCCATGATACAGGCGCGCGTCGACGAGCTGATCTACGGCGCCGCCGACCCCAAGGCCGGTGCGATCGACTCCCACTTCGGCCTCGCCGACGCCGCGCACCTCAACCACAGGGTCGCGGTGATTTCCGGCATCCTCGGGGAGGAGTGCGGGGCGCTCCTGCGGGAGTTTTTCGCGTCGCGCAGGTGAGATCCCGGCCGATCCGCGTGAACCGGCAAATCCGCGGACATCCACGTTCTGCCGTCGTGTGACACACCCGTTATCCCGGGAAGTCGTTGGCGTGTTTAGCCTCCCACCCGGAATCCCCGGAACCACGCACTCTGGCCTCGGCGCGCTGCCCTGTGGCATACTTCCCTGCCTTGATCCGATGCCCGGGATGGTTGTGAATCGATGACTTTGAAAAGCCCGGAATTTTTCTGCTCTGTGTGGTCCTGCTCCTGTTGCCGTGCACCGGGTGCGGGCGCAGTCCGTGGGGGCGACGGTGCGCGGGGTTGTCAGGGACCGCTCCGCCTCCGTGTGCGTCGCCGCCGGGTCAGCATCGTGAATGAGGAGACCAACGACAGCGCGGGAGGTGCTCAGCGGGGCCGACGGGACCTTCGTGGTCAGCGTCCTGCCGCCCGGGCCGTACCGTGTCGAGGCCGAACTCGCGGGGTTCCGCAAATACGTCAGCCCGGGGTCATGCTGCAGGTGGGCCAGGACGTGCGGCTCGGCATCGTTCTCGAGCCGGGTCCTCGTGCCGAGGAAGTTGTCGTCAGCGCCACCCCGGCCCTGCTGCGGCACGACACGGCGGCCGCCGGCACCGTCGTCGACACGCGGCAGATCGCTTCGTTCCCGCTCGACGGGCGGAATTTTCTCCAGCTCAGCCTGCTGGCGACCGGGGCGGCTGCCCGCCGCCCAGGGGTCCCCGGGATCGGTCCGGGGCGACTTCGCCGTAAACGTCAACGGCGCCCGCGAGGACTCCAACAACTTCGTTCTGGATGGAGTCTACAACAACGACCCCAAGCTCAATACTTTCGCGATCAACCCGCCCGGCCGACGGGATCCGCGAGTTCGAAATCCTCGCCAGCTCGTACGACGCGGGCTCCGGGCGGACCGGCGGGGCGCAGGTCAACGTGGCGCTCCGCTCCGGCGGAAACACCTTGCACGGAACCGTGTACGACATTTCTGCGCAACGGCGTCACCGACGCCCGGAACTACTTCGCCCCACCCGAGGGCGGCTCTGCCCGCTACCAGAGAAGCCAGTTCGGTTTTTCGCTCGGGGGTCCGGTGCGACGGGACAAGACTTTCTTCTTCGCGGACTACGAAGGGCGAAGGGTGACGGGAGGGGATCACCCGGGTCACTAACGTCCCCACTCTGCAGGAGCGGTCCGGCGATTTCTCGCACAGCATCTTCGCCGCTCCGATCAATCCGTTTACCGGCACGGCCTTCGAAGGGGGGCGCCTCCCCGGGGAAGCCATGAGCGCCGTCGGCCGGGCCATCGCGGCGCTGTACCCGCTTCCCAACCGCGACATGCCCGGCGAGAACTTCATCTCCTCCCCCATCCTGCGCGACCGGGACGACCGCTTCGACCTGAGGCTCGATCACTCGATCTCGCGTTCATCGGCGCTCATCGCACGATACAGCTTCTGGGACCGTGACTTGTTCGAGCCTTTTTCCGGGCCCGCTTTTGCGAGGGTCCCGGGGTTCGGCGACCGCGTGCCGCGCAGGGCTCAGAACGTGATGGCGGGCGAGAACCACATCTTCTCGGCCGACCTCGTCGGCGAACTGCGGGTGGGCTTCACCCGGGTCGCCTCCGGCGTCTATCAGCAGGACCAGGGCGGCAGCCTGAACAGGGAAGTAGGGTTGCCGGAGTTCTCCGGCAACCCCCGCGACTACGGGCTGAGTTTCATCAGCGTCTCGGGATTTTCACCGCTGGGCGACGAGTACAACAATCCCCAGCACAGCGTCACTAACACCTTTCAGGCGTTGCAGCACATCAGCTACCGCCGCGGGAAGCACCTGTGGAAGGCCGGCGTCGAGTTCAGGAACCTGCAGCAGAATGCCTATCGGGACATCCAGGCGCGGGGTTTTCTGACCTTTTCCGACTTCGGCCAGGTGACCGGCAACGGCCTCGCGGACCTGCTGCTCGGTTTTGTCACCTACTCGGGCGTCGCCCGGCTCGAGAACCCGCAATACCTGCGCAGCCGCAGCTGGGGCGTTTACCTGCAGGACGCCTGGCTTGCCCGGCCCAGCCTTACCCTGTTGTTTGGGCTGCGCTACGAATACAACTCGCCCCCCGTGGACCGCTTCGACCGCGCCTCCTTTTTCGACGCCGCGACCGGCAGCCTCGTCCAGGCGGGCGCCCGCGGGGCGCCGCGCAGCGCCTTCCGGCCCGATCGCAACAACTGGGCGCCGCGCGTCGGGCTGGCCTGGGGACCCTCGCCTTCGACCGTCGTGCACGCCGGCTACGGAATCTACTACGACCAGTCTTCTCTGGCTCCCGGAGAGGGGCTCTATTTCAACCCGCCCTATTACGATTTCCGCCTGTTCTTCCCGCTCCCGACCCTGCCCCTGACGCTGCAGAACCCGTTTCCGGCCGACTATCCCTACGCGCTTCCGCCGTCGGCCCTCGGCTTCGCTCCGCAGCTCGGGACGCCCTACATGCAGCACTGGAATGCCAAGGTGCAACGCCAGCTCGGCCCGCACCGCGTCGTGGAAGTCGCCTACGTCGCATCCAAGGGGACCCGGATCCTCTCCGCCCGCGATCTTAACCAGCCGCAGGCGCGCCCTGCGACGCCGAACTTGCGCCCGCAGCCGCAGTTTGCCGACGTCATGTTCCTAGAGTCGCGCGGGAATTCGTCCTACCACAGCCTCCAGGTTTCCCTGCAGCAGCGCATGAGCGGCGGTTTTGCCGCCCAGGTCTCCTACACGCTCGGCAAGTCCCTGGACGACACGTCGTCCTTCTTTTCGAGCGCCGGTGACGCCAATTTCCCCCAGGACAGCTGGAACCTGGCGGCCGAGAAGGGGCGCTCGAATTTCGACGTCCGCCACCGCCTCTCGGCGAGCTATTCCTGCGAGCTCCCTTTCGGCAAGACGCGCCGGTTTGCCCGGCGCGGCCTCCTCGCCGCCCTGTTGGGCGGCTGGACTACGAACGGGATCCTCACCCTGCAGTCGGGCCGGCCCTTTACGGTCGCGCTGCTGCCGGAAATCGACAATAGCAATACCGGCCGCGCGAGCCTCGGGTTCGGGGCGAACGATCGTCCCGACCGCCTCGCCTCCGGCGCGCTGGCGCACCCGGGACCGCATCAGTGGTTCAATACCAAGGCGTTCGCGTTCCCCGCCTACGGCAGCTTCGGCAACTCGGGCCGCAACATCCTGGAAGGACCGGCGTTCGCGGATTACAGCATGAACCTGCTGCGGGAGGCGTGGCTGAAGGAAGGGGTACGACTGCAGTTCCGCGCGGAGGCGTTCAATGTGCTCAACAGGGCGAATTTCGACCTCCCGGACATATACCTGGCGTCGTCTACGTTCGGCCGAATCCTGTCGGCCGCCAGCCCGCGCCGCCTGCAGTTTGGCCTCAAGCTGCTGTTTTGAAACTTTGGAGTGCGGCGCCTCGGCGCCGCTTTTACGTACGTCACGCCTCCGGAATGCCCGGCGCCTCGGCGCCGCCGAAAAGCGGCCCGTTTTTGCTGAGACCGAGAGCCCGCTTCGAGTTAGTCTCTAGGGTAAGAACTCGACGAATTTCCAAGCCTATCAAGCAAGAAGCAAGCCAGACAACTGTGAGGGTCACCTCGGCTTCCGGCTTCCCGCTTCCTGCTTCCGTGGGTTAGTATGGCCGTCATGATCGGGCGAACACTCAAGCATTACGCCGTCGAGGAGTTGCTCGGGAAGGGGGGGATGGGAACCGTTTATCGGGCGCGCGACACGCGTCTCCAGCGCTCCGTAGCGCTCAAGGTGCTGTCGACGGAACTGACCTCCGACCCCGAGCGCCGCCGCCGGTTTCTGCAGGAAGCGCGGGCTGCCGCCGCGATCAACCATCCGGCCGTCGCCCAAGTCTACGACGTCGACGACGTCGACGGGGTCACGTTTATCGCTATGGAGTTGGTCGAAGGGGAGACGGTGCGCCAACTTGTCAACCAGCGTGATCTCGACGTGATGGCCGCCCTCGAGATTGCGGTGCAGGTGGGCGAGGGGCTAGCCCGGGCCCACGAACTCGGGATCGTGCACCGCGACATCAAGTCCGAGAACATCATGGTGACCCGCGACGGGCACGCCAAGATACTCGACTTTGGCCTGGCCAAGCTCGACCCCCTCCGCAGCCACGAGGCCGCCGCCACCGGGACCGGCGAGGAGCACATCTCCCAGATCGCCACCATGGCGGAGACCAAACCGGGCATGGTCGTGGGCACCGTTGCCTACATGAGCCCGGAGCAGGCCCGCGGCCGGCAGGTGGACTATCGCAGCGACATCTTTTCTCTCGGGGTGACGCTCTACGAGATGGCGACGGGCAAGCTGCCGTTCCGCGGCGACAGCCCGCTGGACACCATGCACGCGATCGCGTTCGAGGAGACACGACCAGTCACGGTGCTGCGCCAGGACCTCCCCGGGGGCCTGCAGCGCATCATTTCGCGCTGTCTGCGCAAGCGCCCCGAGGATCGCTACCCCGACACACACAGCCTGGTTTCGGACCTGCGGAACCTGCGCAAAGACATGGATTCCGGCGTGAGCCGCGCCGTGCCCTGGGGCGAGCGCCTGCGGCAGGGCGTGGACTCCATGCGAGGCGCCCGCTGGTGGAAGAGCGGCCGGGTCCTCGCGGCGACGGCCGGCACGGCCCTCCTTGTTGTGCTCCTGGTGGTGAGCCGCTATTTCAACCTCACCCCGGTCGTCGTGTTGATCGTCTTGGGATTGTGGTTCTTCCAGCGCTATCGGGTGCGTGGGCCGAAGCTGATGAGAAAGTTCGCCGCGAAGCTGGCGCGCTTGCCCGAGGTGCGGGTGGTCGCGTTCCGGCAGGACCTGGCCACGGTCGTCGTGGACCGCATGCAGGCGAAGGTGTACCTGCGGGCAGCCTCCCTGATGGAGGCGGTGAACGGGAAATACTTCCACGGCCGCCCGATCCGGTTGTCGGTGCGCGACGACCTCACCCCGGAAGAGTTCCGGCGCATGCTTCAGGAGGGCGGCATCCTTTATCTGCGCGACGACGTTTTCGAACCCGCGCCCACAAGCCACGACACCGGCCCGCGCTGAACCGGGCCGGGAGCCGTCAGCAAAATGTGAAATTATTCTTGCGCGAGCCCTTAGGGTGCGGACGCGGCGACCAGAGCCTCTTCGGCGAGCCTGGCGATGTGACGGTGCGCCCGGTTGCCGTTGGTGAGGATGGCGCACCCCAGTCTACGGTCCAGGTTGCCCAGCAGGAAGGCCGTGTACCCCGCGACGCTGCCGCTGTGGGCGATGTACCTTTCTCCCCCCTTGCGGGAGGTGATCCAAGCGAGTCCGTAGCCGGTGGTCGCGTTGCCGAAGCCGTATTCCGTCGGCCCGGCGAACTTGTCGTACTGGCGTCTGTGCATCTCCTCCAGCGTCTCCGGGCGCAGCAGCCGTTTTCCACGGAATTCCCCGCCGTTGAGGTTTACGATCAGCCAGTGAGCCATGTCCTGGACCGTGCCGTAGACGATGCCCGCGGGCCATACGTCTGCCTTGGTGCGGGCCACGGGCTCCTGGCGCCCCGCTTCGACCACGTACGGGATCGCGAGGCGTTCCTCCATGTCCGGGCGTGGCGCGAATTCGGTGCTGGTCATTTCGAGCGGCGTGAAGAGGCGCTGCCGGATGAGCCGCCGGAACTCCGTCCCCGTCAGCCGCTCGACCAGGTATGCCACCAGCGTGAACGCAAGGTTCGAGTATTCCAGCCGCTCCAGCGGCGGGCGCGTCGCCCTCAAGGCGTCCCTCAGGTATTCGGCGAGGGGCCGCGGCACCGTATCACCCCACACGGGATGCGCGCCGAACGCCGTGGGCAATCCCGACGTGTGGGTTAGCAGGTGCCGGAAAGTCACCGGCCGCCCCGCGACCTCCCCGCGGATCGCGAGGCCGCCGAGATAGGGGCCGACCGGGTTGTCCAGCCTGAACTTCCCCCGTTCCATCTGTTGCAGCAGCAAAAAAGCCGACATTGTCTTGAAGGTCGAGCCGATCAGGTAGACCGTCTCCGGCGTCGCGGCCGTTTTCGCCCGGAGGTTGGCCAGGCCGAAGCCCTGCGCCCAGATCACCCTCTCGCCGGCGACCAGCGCGATGGTCAACGAAGGGATTCTACCGGCCCGCATCGCGTCCTCGACCATCGGCTGAACCGCCGCGGCGATGCGCTGCTCGTCGGCCGGCCGGGGCACCGCCGGCCGGCAGCAGAAGCACAACAGCACGAAAAAGACGATGCGGCGCCCGCGTCTCATCCCAACCCCCGGAACGCTCATTATAGACGCGCCCGCTGCCGGCACCAGCGTCTCCAGGATGCCCAGCTGAACATTTTGACGGGCGCCTGTATCTGTTGGTGTTAGGACGGCACAAAAGGAGCCGCTCCTGCGGCTGGTTGAAGGATGGGCGGGTTGCCCGGTGAGGAGAGCCGCGACAGTACTCATACGGACTACGGTCCGGGAAGGAATCCGGTTATGAAGCGCCTAATGCTGTTTGTCTTGCCGTTGCTGTTCTGGCTGCCCCGGCCAGGATATGGCCAGGAGGAGACTCGCGCTGAAGTCTTCGGCGGCTACTCGTTCTTCCGAGCCGACACGTTTGACTATGTGAAAACCAACCTCAACGGCTGGAACGCCTCGGTCGCGGGCAACGTCAACAACTGGCTTGGTATCGAGGGCGATTTTGCCGGTCACTACGGTTCCCCGGGAGTCGGCCCGTTTCAGATCCCCTTTGTCGACGTGAACCTTTACACGATCATGGGCGGCCCCAAGATCGCGTACCGGAGCAGCAGCGCGGTCACGCCGTTTGGCCACTTCCTCATCGGGACGTCGCACGCCAGTGCCGGGATGTTCGGCCTGTCGTATGGTAAGAACGCGCTGGCCGCGGCCGTGGGCGGCGGGATCGACTTCCGGGTCAGCGAGCATGTGGCGGTGCGCGCGATCCAGGCGGACTATCTCATGACGCGTTTCTTCGACGAGCGGCAGAACAACATCAGGCTCTCGGCCGGTGTCGTGTTCCGGTTCTGAGGGGATCATTCCGAGCGCAGCGCCGCGAGCAGGGGTGCGCGGAAGGCCGCCACGGCGGCCAGCAGCGAGGCCGCAAGCCCCACGGCAAAAACGGAGCAGACCAGCGTCAGAACCGAGGCAATCGGGAAGGGGTGGGCACGGGCGACCAGGGCCGGACCGACGGCAAACAGGGCGGCGACGGTTCCGGACAGGAGCCCCAGCCCCACCAGGACGGCGTTCTCGGAGAGTACGGTCGCGACGAGAGCGCCCCTCGAAAACCCGACGGCGCGCAGGAGCGCCAGTTCCTTGCGGCGCTCGAGCACGTTGCGAAGCAGGACCGCGGCCATTCCCACGCTGCCCAGCAGCAGCCCGAAGCCCCCGAGCGACTGGAATGTGGAGAGGTAGGTGTCCTCCACCTGGTGGTAGGACGCAAGCCGCTCGGGGGCCGATTGGGCGTCGAAACCCCAGTCCGCCAGGCGGTCCTCCAGCCGTCGGGCCACCTCGGAAGCCTGCGACGGATCCACGTCGACCAGGAAAAAGCGAAACCCCTCCTGGTCGGGGAAATATTTCAGGAAATTTGATTCCGAAATCAGCAGTTCGCTCTGAAAAATGCTGTCGCGCAACGCCGCCACTAGCCGCAACCGGACCGGGCCCCCGTCGCCGGCGCGCACCGTGACCAGGTCGCCCGGGGCCCGGTGCAGCGTGTACCGGATGGTGTTTGCGTCCGCAATGGCCGGTACGGCGCCGTCTGGCGGCTCGGCTTCCAGCAACAGCCACGGGTTGGCTCGCGCCGCCGCCGTCGTGGCGGAGGGCGTGGCGCCGAAGCGAAAGCGGCCGCCCTGGATGAAATCGCGCGGGACCCCGAGCAGCCGGGGTTCCTGCGGGGCATAGAGGTTGAGGCAGCTCGTGTCGTCCCCCGGCCTGACCCGGAACTGCGTGAACCCCAGTGCTCGAAACCCGGCCAGGTCGTCCTGCAACCCGACCGCTGTGCGGCCGTCGGCCCCGTTGAGATCGTAGGCGAGCGGCAGGGTGGACTCGGCGGCCAGGGCGAATCCTCCCGTCCCGGAACGACGGTCCGCTGCCGCGGTCGCAGGGCTCTGCCGGAAGGCTTCCAGCGAGACGATCACAAACGTAGCCCCTGCGATAAGTGCGACGCACGAGAGGGACCTGCCCGCGCGATACCCTGCATTGAGGGCGCCGAGCCGAAACACGGCGCGCCAACCCCCGGCCCCGAGCGGCTCCGGGATCCTGCGGAAGAAAAGGGAACAGGCCGAGAGCGCGCAGACGAGCAGGAGCGATCCCGCGGTGAAGAAGCCTGCGGTTTCCGGCAGTGCCCCGGCCCTCGCCGCCGCGAGCACGGCGGCGGCGAGGGCGAGCGAGGCCGCCGCGGCGGCCCGGTCGATCCGGGCGCGCGTCCGGCTGCGCCCGCGGTCTTCGAACACCCCGGCCAGCAGCGCCCGGGCGGAGCTGCGGCCGAGGCCACGCAGCGTCAGGGCGGTCGACAGCAAGGCGGCCGCTATCCCCATCGCGGCTCCAACCGCAAACGAAACCCACGACACGTGAAGGCTGAGCCGCGTCGCACCGGTCGCGCCGGTCCACCACGTTCCGAGCCCGTGGAGCAACAGCGCAGCATAGGCGGCGGCGGCCGGCAGCCCCACGACCGTCCCCGCGCCCGCGATGGCGGCGGCCTCGACCAGAAACATGGATCGCAAACGGGAGGGGGCGAAGCCGGCGGCCGTAAGGGCGCCGACTTCGTGGACGCGCTGTTCTATCCCCAACCGGAAGAAGAGTCCCGAGAGCAGGAGGGAGGCCGCGATCAGGAAGAAGCTGAAGTACAGGAAGTACTGGCCGAAATCTGTCGAGCCGAGCGCCGCCTTCAGACTGAGCGCGCGCACGTCGGTCACGTCGAATCCCGCGTGCTCGACGTCGAGACCGTTCCGTAGGACGGCGGCATAGGCCAGACTCGCGGCCTGCAGGTCCACCGCGCCCGAGGGGCACAGGCGCACCGAGGTGGCGCCGCCGAACCGCGTGCCCCAGAGCGAGCGGCCACGATCGAGGGCGATGAAGGCCTTGGGCGTCGTGCGGTACTCGTCCCAGTAACGCTCGTCCTCGGGCCGGATACGCCGCAGGTCGAAGGGGAAAGGAGGGTCCCACTCCGTCAGGGTCGTCGCCTCGGTGATCCCCGGGAAATCCGGGGCCATGGACGGACCCGCAGCCGCGCCCGTCTGCACGGTCCCGGCGAAGCGAAACTGCACGGTTTCGGCGTCCAGGCGGCCGCCGCTACACCAGACGAAATAGGAAATTTCAACGGGTTCACCCGGGCCGGGCCTCAGTTCGCGCACGGCCCAGTCGTTGAGCCACACGGCCTGACCTTCGGCGGGCGGCGGACCGGTTGCCGCGGTCCGCGGCAACCGCGCGAGCGCGCCGCTGCCCAGATCGGCCGCCGTGATCACCGCATACGGAATCTCACGCGTGCCGCAACGGATCGTTGTGGCGAGATAGGTGTAGAGGGGAGACGCCGGAATGCCGGAACGTTGGGCTGCGTCGGTCGCGGCACGGGCCAGGGCGTCGCTGAGCAGGACCCCGGGGCTCTCGACCGACAGCGCGCCTTCGGCGGAGACCGTGCGCAACACTACCCCCGCATCGGCCAACGTCCACCCCGCGCGCAATACCCTCCGGATTTCCTGAGGTCCATGGCCCCCGGACACGAGCAGTGTGTTGGCCCCACCGGGAGTGCCCAGATCGCGCTGGAGCCGGCCGAGAGGCACGAAAACCGTGAGTCCCTCGGAACCCCCCGGCCTGACCGAGAACTCGCCGAGCTGCCGGCGCGCGAGCACACCGGCGCACCTCAGCCGGAGAGTTCGGCCGGGGTCGTCGCGGTGCCCGAACAGCGATTCCTGCGGCGCTTCCTGCCCTTTTTCCACCCGGAGCAGAACCGTGTCGCCGACCTCCAGCTGCAGCTCGCGCGAGAGGCTTTCGCCGGCGTAGAGTTCGCGCCCGGCAGGGCCGCGGAACTGCGCGAGGCCGTGAAAGAGCCAGAATGCGTCGTCTACCCCGTACACCTCGACCTGCTGCGCCCGGCGCCCGGATTTTTCCGCCACGGCGATCCCGCGCGCCCGCAAGACCGGGCAGATTGTGCCGGAACTGCCCGGGCTGCCGAGGCGCGTCGCCATCTCCGCCGCCAGCCGCGCGCGAAACCAGTGCGCGGACGTGACGACGGATTCCGTGTTTCCCAGCCGATCGAGCACGCGGTCGCGCAGGCTGCCCCGGACCGAGTCCCCGACAAGCAAAGCTCCGGTCAGCACCGCGACGGCCGTTGCCACGCCCGCCACCACGGCCAGGTTGCCGCGCCAGTAGTAGAACAGGTTCCGCCGCACAAGCCGTGCCAGCCTCATGTCGCCTCAGCCTGATTACGGCAAGATAGAGTCTTCTGCCCGGCGATGCAACCCCGGATGTCCACACGAACACCCGGATCCCGACGGCAATCGCTGCCGCCCGTCTGCGAAGTCGGATGTGCCGCGCCCGCCCCTTCCCGCGCGGATGCCCCCCCGACGGCTCACTCCCATTTCGCAGATCGTTCCGTTAATGCCTTAAATGAGGAAAACAGGGGCAAAAACTGAAATCAACGCGGTTTTTTTCGTCGATTTCTCTCGCAAACAATTAGGTGGACATGACTTATCCAGGTCCGTCCCTACGAGAGACCGCGCTCGAGGAGTTCGGCGTATTCGCTGGAAGCGTAGACTTCGAAGCCCACTGTTTGCGGGTCGAGGCGCGCGAAGGCGCAGGACGACTGGCGGCAGGAAAACATGTGTTCGGCGTAGCGGTAGTACTCGCGCAGGAATTCCGCGGTGACCGAATCGCGTTTCGGCAGCTCGGCGAAAACGGAGTTCAGGCCCACGGCACGGGAGAAGACGCGGCGGAAGTCGACGACGCCCCATTTGCGCAGCTTTGTGGTGACGTTGGGCGGCGGGGTGTCGGTGATGAGCGCCACGAAGGTCTGGAGCTCCATCTGGGCGGGCCACGCCTGGGGTTTGCGCCGGACCGAGTCGAGGCACTGCTCCGCCCAGCGGACGACATCCTTCCCGATGTAAAACAGCATGCGGACTTCGCAATAGCGGCCGTCGAGGACGCGTTTTTCGAGTTCCTCTTGCCGTGTCGCCTGGATTGCGGTGCCGTGCAGCAGTTCGCTCGCGCGTGAACAGGCGAGTAGTGTCGAGGCGTCCGCGGAGTTTGAAAACGGGTGCAACACGAGCGGGGGCAGGCTGCACGCGCGGCCACATGGCGATTCGTGATCCGGCATGCACCACATATCGTCTGACCCCGGCGTGAGCTTTAGGCCGTACCGGGGGCGGACTCGGCCCTCTCACCCCCCGATCAGGCGCCCGTCCCGCAGCGTGAATGTGCAGCCGAGACGTGCCGCGACTTCGGGGTTGTGCGTGACCACCAGGAGGATGTTGCGCAGTGAGCGATGAAGCTCGAGGAGCAGGGTGGTGACGGCATCGGCGGACCGGTGGTCGAGGTTGCCGGTGGGTTCGTCGCACAGCAGCAACCTCGGTTGCAGGATGAGGGCGCGGGCCAGTGCCACGCGCTGCCTCTCCCCGCCGGAGAGTTCGGCCGGATGATGCCGGAGCCTCGCTCCGAGCCCGACCTGCTCCAGGAGCGAGACTGCCCGCGAGCGGAAATCGTTTCCGGAACGAGCCACGACGGTCGGGACGAGCACGTTTTCGAGGACCGAACATTGCGGCAGAAGATAGTGGTCCTGGAACACGAAACCCACCTGTGCGTTGCGGAAGGCGGCCAGCGCGCCTCCGCGCAGCGCGAAGGGGTCCTGGCCGTCAAGCCGCACCGTCCCCCGGGTCGGCGGTTCGAGCGCTCCCAGGATGTACAGGAGGGTGCTCTTGCCGCTGCCCGAAGGGCCGACGATCGCCGCCGAATCGCCCGGCACGAGTGTCAATGAGACCCCGGAGAGCACCGGCACATTCCCGGTGACGACGGGGTACTCCTTCACGAGGTCGCGCGCTTCAAGCATCCGCTTGCCCTCCCCGCCCTGCGGCGGTTTCCGCCAGCACCTCGCCGTAGACGGCCAGGGCTTCCTCCGCCATGCGGGTGGCCGTGAAATGGCGGCGGACGCCGGCGTGGGCGGCCGCGCCAAGTTCGCGGCGCTGCCCCGCGTCGGCGGCCAGCAGGCGAATCGCCTCGGCCAGCCCCTCCGGGTCGTCGGGGGGCACGAGGAGTCCCCCGCCGGTCGCCTCGATCAGCTCGGGGTACACACCGCGCCGTGGCTGGACCACCGGAGTGCCCGCCGCCATGGCCTCCAGGAGGAAAATCCCCTTGGTTTCATCGTAGGGCCCGGGTACCGAGAATATGTCCAGTCCCTGGAGAAACACGATCTTGGCTTTCCGGTCGAGCTCCCCGAGATACTGGAACTCGGCCGACAGCCCGGCTGCGTCCATCTCGCGGCGGACTTGGGCCAGATATTCCCTGTGCTCGGCCCCGAGATAGCCCGCCGCCACCAGGCGGCATTCCGGGAGACGAGCCGCCCGCCGCAGCCGACGGTAGGCGTCGCACAGCACGTGCAGACCCTTTTCGGGCGCGATGCGGGCCAGGTAGCCGATGGTAACGACGTCGTTGCCGGCCGGCCGCGACCGCTCGTAACCGTCCATGTTGATTCCGAGCCTCACTACCCGGACTTTTTCCGGAGGGAGTTCCAGCCGGTGGGACATCGAGCGGGCGCAGAACCTGCTGACCGCAATGAACCTGTCCACGTGGGGAACGTGCGAACGGATGAGGCGCAGCGCCTCGCCGCGGTGCGGTTCTCCGAGCCCCTCCAGGAAGAAGTCCTCCCCCTGCAGGGTGCAGCAGAGCGGTGCCCGCAGCGTCGCCTTCAGCGCGGGGGCGAGCCCGAGCAGGAGCGAGTTCGGGATGATGACGACGTCCGGCGCCAGCTCCTCGAGATGGCGGACGAGCGTATCCACTTCGGCGCGCTGAAAACCGCTGCGCCCCTTGAGCATGGAAACCGTGAGGCTCCCGAGGCGGGCAGGCTCGACCTTGACGTTCCACCGTGTGGCGAGGGCCAGGAGCGGCCCCGCGTCCAACGCCCGGTGCACGACGCGCGGGACGTGGCGAAACAGCGGGACATGCTGCTCCAGGAAGACGTTGATGCCGCCCAGGAAGACCCGTTTTCCGCTGACGTTGGGCTCGTCCGTCCGGGTGGGCGTGTAGGTCGGGATCAGGGAGACGTCGTGCCCCGCGGCCAGGAGCGCTGCCGCCAACGTGTTGTCGCGGAGGCAGCTGCCGCAGTACATCCCCCCCGCTCCGGCCGTGATCTGGGCGATTTTCATGGGTCAGCCGCCGAAACAGTACAGCACCCCGTCCTGGGACCCGATGACGACGGCACCCTCGGCGGCGGCCGGCGACGCAGAAAGGGGCGCACCCGCGGTGAAGTCCCACACCTTTTTCCCGGTCGACAGGTCGAGACCGTAGAAGTGACCGTCGTTAGAGCCCACAAAGACGCGGTTGCCCGACACGAGCGGCGAAGACTCCACTCGGGCCCGGGTCTGAAAGGTCCAGACCGGCTTCCCCGTCGCCCTGTCGAGGCAGTGGATCATCTTGTCCCGGCCGCCCAGGACAACCCGCTCCGTGGTGACGGCCGCCGAGGAGTAGAAAGGGAAGCTGAGCTTCGTGTGCTGGTAACGCCAGGTGGCCGTGCGTTTCTGGAGATCCAGTCCGAGCACTTCGTTGCCGAACGTGCCGAGGTAAGCTTTGTCACCGATCGCCGCCGGCGACGCCCCGGCGTAGGCACCGAGCGGAAACGCGAAGATCTCCTTGCCCGACACCGCGTCGAGGGCGCGAAACGTCTCGTCGCACCCCGCCACGTAGACCCGCCCCTTGCTGACGGACGGGGTCGAGTGCACCGGGCCCGCCGTCTCGAACTTCCAGACCAGCGAGCCGTCCCTGGCGGAAAGACAGTAGAGTTGCTGGTCGTACGAGCCGATGTAGATGCGGCCGCCATACCAGTTCGGCGAAGACTTCACCTCGGAGTCCGTTTTGAACGTCCAACGGACCCTGCCGTCGGCCGCGTCCACGGCGTGCACGACCCCCTCGAGATCCCCCACAAATACGAGGCCCTCACGCACGCAGGGGGAGGATTCCTCGACAGGTCCCGTCGTGCGGTACTCCCAACGCGGCTTTCCCGACTTGAGGTCGATGGCGTGCAGACTCCCGTCCATGGAACCGACGTATACGGTCCCGTCCGAGATCGCCGCAGACGATTCGATCGAGTCTCTGGCCTGGAAGGTCCAGCGCACCTTCATCGCCGGAGGCAGGGCGCCGGGGTAGACTCCGGTCAGACCGGGATTCCCGCGGAACACCGGCCATTCGTCGCGGCCGGCGTCCTGGGCCAGGACGCGGAGCCAAACCGCCCCGGCGAGCAGCAGCGCTGCGGACCCAAAGGCATGCTTCCTGTGTCTCATAATCGGCCAAGCCATGTTAACATGGGGACGGATCAGGATAAACCTTTTAAAACCAGGTGCATCCGGCGCTTTTAGGCCGGAAAATGGCCCTTATTTGCGCTTTTTGGGGCCGTTTCCGTCGATTAAGGCACGTGCCGAGCGACAAGACCTGCCTTGTTGCCTCCAAAAGGCCGCAGGACACCCCCTCCGATCGTGGATCTATCCCGGATCCAATGCAATCTCCATGAGAAACCTCGATTGTTTAATGCGACCAGACGTGCGGGATCGCAGCTGCATCAGCACTTTCGATTTGAACAGCAACGCGTTCCGGGCGCCGCTCATGCCGTTGACGGGTATATGGCCGGTCGGCTCTTGGGCGCCGAGGCCTACCGGATGGGCTGCAACCGCTGGCCTGGCAGGGTTGCAGGGCTGCGTCCGGGCCAGCGCGGCCCACCCTGACTGTCATGTTCTCAGCGAAACGATAGTGGCGCCGCGGTCGGGGGTGTCGTGGAAAGCGAGCACGTCGGGGTGCTTGCGCAGAATAGACTGGACGATTTCGCGCTGGACGCCCATGCCGCGGCCGTGGACGATCCGCACGAGCGGAAAGCGCCGTTGCACCGCCTGGAACAGATACTCCTCCACCACCCCGGGCACGTCCCGGGGGCTGAACGTGTGTAGGTCGATCCAGTCTTCGATCGGCACCTCGAAGGGCGTGGACATAGGGTCAGCGGCGGGCGGCGCGGGCCGCCGTTCTCCTCGCGGGCGCCAGCTGGGCGGAGAGTGCGTCGACGGCGCGGGCCGCTCCGGGGACGTTCTGCTGAAGGGCGATGCGCGCGTGCGTCAGGGCGAGCCCGTATAGCTTCATGCGCCAGTAATTCATGGCGAGATCGTAGTGGGCAGCGCCCCAGTCCGGCCGCAGCCCGATCGCATTGCGGAACGGCTCGATCGCCGCGGCATAATCGCGTGCGAGATAGAGCGCCAGCCCAAGATCGCGCTGCCGCGCCGCATCGCCGGGCGCCATGTTCCGGGCGCTCCGGTAATTTGCCACGGCCTCGGCGACGTCGCCCCGGCAGCGGTGCAGGAACCCGAGGCTGGCGTAGACCCAGGCGTCCGGCCCGAACCTCTCGAGCGAGGTCTCGAAGATGCGGATCGCGCGCGCCCATGCGCCGCTTTTCATGAGCGAAAAGGCCAGCCCGTCCAACGTGCTCTTGCCCGCCGTGCCGCTTGGGGCGAGCAGCTCGAGCTGCTGGGCCGCCGAGCGGAAGTCTCCGGCGGCGATCCTGATGTAGGCCAGCTGCTCGCGGCAGTCGCGGTCGGCGGGGAGGCGGGCCAGGCACGAGCGGCAGGCGCGTTCGGCGGCCCGCGCGTCTCCTGCCCGACCGCAGGCTTCTATCAGCCTGTGCCACACGTCGGCGCGCTGCGGCTGGCTCCGGCTCAGCCTGGCCAGGAGCGCAAGTGCATCCGCCGTCTTTCCCCTGGCCAGCATGTAGCGCGCCGTGCCCAGGAGAGCGTCAGGCTGCGCGGGATCGATCCGGGCGGCGGCGGCATACGATTCCCGTGCCCCGCTTTCGTCGCCGCCGGAGGACTGCACATAGCCCAGGAAAGACAGGAGGTCTGGATCGTCGGGGAGTTCCCGGACGGCGCGGAGCATGACGGCCGCGGCCTCCGGCGCACGCCCGTGTTCCAGGTAGGCCGCGGCGATCCCGGCCAGGACGTCGGGGTCGGCGATGCCACGGTCCGCCGCTCGCTGCAGCACGGTCAGCGACTCGGAAGTTTTTCCCTGGGCGAGCAGGGTTTGTGCCAGGCCGAGCCGGGCCGCACCGCTTTCCGGATCGGTTTCGATCGCCATCAGGTAAGCACGGTGCGCCTCGTCGAGCTCGCCCTCGCGCTGCAGTACGCCGCCCAATTCCGCCCAGGCCTTCGACTGCATCGGATTCAGCGACGTGCTTTCCTCGAGCAGCATCCGGGCGGCGCGGGCGTCTCCCGCGGCGAGCGCCCGCACGGCCCGGCCGTAGGCGATCTCCGCCGCGCGCGTCCGCGCGGCCTCCTGCCGCTCCGCCTCGGCTTCGTCCGGTCTCCCCAGCCTGTCGAGTGCCGCGGCCTTCTCTTCACGCAGGACGGGATGGTCGCGGTCGGCGGCCAGCCCCAGGTCGGCCCAGCGCAGCGCGGCCGCGTAGTCTCTCGTGCTGCGGCAGACATCGACAAGGTTGAGGTAGTAGCGCGGATTGTCCGGTTCGAGTTCGACCGCGCGCTCATAGGAACGGAGCGCCCCGGGGGCGTCCCCGCCCGCCTGCAGCAGCGTGCCGAGCAGCCCGTGGAACTCCGGCGCCATTGGGAAGCGCTCGCAGGCCTCGCGCGCCTCGCGCAGGGCGCCGGCGTCGTCTCCTGCGAGAAAGAGCGCCTCGATCCAGTGCAGCCGGGCCTTCTGGCCGACAGCCTCGTCCGGCAGCGCCCGCGCAAACTCGCCCGAGGCAGCCTGCGGCTGCCCCCTGCGGGCCAGGACCAGGCCCAGCCCCAACCGCGCCGTGCCGTTGCCCGGCTCCGCCGCCAGAACCGCCCTGAATGCGGCTTCCGCCTCCTCGAGCCGCGCGCGTTGCAGCAGTAGCAGCCCGAGAAGCGACCGGGCAAAAATATCGTCGGGTTTGCCTCGCAGGAGGGTGCGCAGGACTTGTTCCGCTTCGGCGGGCCGGGAGGCGTTGATCAGCGACATGCCGCGCCGCAGCATGTCCTCCGGCTCCTGCGCCGACGAGGGCGTCGCCAGAAACAGCATCAGCGCCAGCGCCATTGTCTTCATGGCCCGGGCCCCTCCTTGAATTCAGGCGGCGATCCGCCGGCCTGAGGTGGTCACACGCGCAGGACGAGGTCGAGGGAGACGTCCAGGGACGTGGCGCTGTGCGTGATCCACCCCATCGAAAGCAGGTTCACCCCGGTCGAGGCGACCGCGGCTGCAGTGGAGGGCGTGATCCCGCCGGAAGCCTCGGTCATGGCCTTGCCCCGCGCCAGAGCGACGGCGCGGGACAGGGTGTCGAGGTCCATGTTGTCCAGCAGCACCGCGTCGATCCCGAGGCCCAGGGCCTCTTCGAGCTCCTCGATCGTGTCGACCTCGACCTGGATCTTGACCATGTGGCCCACGTACGCGCGGACGCGCCGGACGGCCTCGGTGATCCCTCCGGCGATCATCCGGTGGTTGTCCTTGACCAGGACGCCGTCGTCCAGTCCGAACCTGTGGTTTGCACCGCCTCCCGCGCGCACCGCGTACTTCTCGAGTGCGCGCAGGCCCGGGGTCGTCTTGCGCGTGCACACCACCCTGGCGCCGTGGGGGGCGACCGCGCAGGCCACGTCGCGGGTCGCGGTGGCTATCCCGCTCAAACGGCCGAGCAGGTTGAGGGCGGTGCGCTCGGCCGACAACAGCGCCCGGGCGTTGCCCCGCAGGATGGCCAGGTGCTCGCCCCGGCCCGCGTCTTGGCCATCGGCCACCCTCCGTTCGACCCTCACCTGCGGATCGAGTCGGCGGAAGGCCGAGAGCGCTACCTCGAGCCCGGCGATCCGGCCCGGCTTGCGGGCGAGGATCACTGCCGTGGCCTCGTCGGCCGGGAGCACGATGGCGTCGGTTGTCAAATCCCCGGCACGGCCGAGGTCCTCCTGCAGGGCCGAGCGGACGAGCTCTTCATACAGGAGAGGGTAGGGGGGCATCAGGGCCTGCGCGTCGTCGGGCATCTCAGCGCCCCTGCCGCGTCCCGAGATCGAGCATGCGCTGCACCGCCAGGTGGGCCCGCTCGGCCACCCCGGGATCGACCTCGACCTCGTGCTCCATCTGGACGAGCGAGTTGAGTATCTTCGGGAGCGTGATCCGCTTCATGTGAGGGCACAGGTTGCACGGGCGGACAAACTCCAGGTTCGGGAATTCCACCGCCACGTTGTCGCTCATCGAGCACTCCGTGATCAGAGCCACCCGGGCCGGCTCGTACCGCCTCACGTGCTGGATCATGCCCGACGTGGACCCGACGTAGTCGGCCTCGGCCAGCACGTCGGGCGGGCACTCCGGGTGCGCCAGGACCGCAACCCCCGGGTACTGCTCGCGGAACTGGCGCACGTCCCCGGCCGTGAAACGCTCGTGCACCTCGCAGTGCCCCTGCCACAGGATCACCTCGGCCCGGACATGGCGTGCGACATAGCGTCCCAGGTACTCGTCGGGCAGAAAGATAACGCGGTCCGCACCCAGCCCGTTCACGATCTCGACCGCGTTGGCCGACGTGCAGCAGACGTCCGACTCGGCCTTGACCTCCGCTGAGGTGTTGACGTACGTCACGACCGGAACGCCCGGGTAGCGCCGCCGCAGCCCCCGCACATCCTCGGCCGTGATGGAGGACGCCAGCGAGCAGCCGGCTCCCGGGTCGGGGATCAGCACCGTCTTGCCCGGATTGAGCACCTTGGCGGTCTCCGCCATGAAGTGCACGCCGCAGAGCACGATCACGTCCGCGTCGGTATCGGCCGCCTCGCGCGCCAGCGCCAGCGAGTCGCCCGTGATGTCGGCCACGCAATGGAAGATTTCCGGAGTCTGATAGTTGTGGGCTAGGACGACGGCCCGGCGCTCGACCTTCAACTCCCGGATGGCGTGAATGTAAGGGGCGTGTACGGCCCACTCGACTTCCGGCACGACGTGGCGGACGCGCTCGTATAGCGGCGCCGTCTCCCTCTCGACCTCGGCGGTATATGCCGGCGTCTCCTGCACGACGACTCGACCCGATCGTTCCACTCCACCCTCGCTTATGCTCATTGTGAGTATATACTGGGGCCAAAAAAACAGGCCCGCCCCACAGGCCAGCGCTACTTATACTAACGTCGAGCATATCGGGAGTCAACCGGGAATAGAGACGTGGGCCGCGTCGGTCCGACGCGGCCCACTCATCCGCCGCACTTCAGGATCCACTCAGGAGTGGCGCTGGCCGGGGACGCCGACGCCCGGGGCGGGGCGTTCCCGCAGGACGTCGCGGCGGAAGCGGAAGAGCTCGGCCGGGCGTCCTCCCGTTGCGCCGTGCAGCCGCCCGGTGCCTTCGACGAGGCCGCCGGACTCGACCAGGCGGCGCAGGTTCTGTTTGTGCAGGCGGACGCCGGAAAGCGCCTCCACGACGCGTTGCAGCTGCAGCAAGGTGAAGGTGGCGGGGAGCAGCTCGAAGACCACGGGCCGGTACTTGAGCTTGCCGCGCAGCCTCCCGAGTGCGGTGGCGACTATACGGCGGTGGTCGAGGGCCATGAGGTGCCCGAGTGCCGCCACGGGGGGCGCGGGATCGCCGAAATCCCGGCCGGCTTCATGGGCTAGTCCGACCTCGTAGATGAGCTCGTAGCGCTCGAGCACGCGCTCGGGTACCCACGGGGCGCCGCCGAGGCCGAAATTGATGTCCCGGCGTTCGCCGCGCTCCAGCCGGCGCTCCCCCACGGGGGCGGCTGCGACCCACGTGTCGAGCGCGGGCACGATCGGGTTCTCGATGATCCCGGGCCTCCCCGCACGCCAGTCCTCCCACGGCAGAAACCGGTAGCACTCGCGCCACACCGCGTTGCCGGTGCCGGCCGGCGCCTCCTCGCGCACCAGCGCCAGGTAGGCAACCGAGATCACGCGTGGCCCCCCCTGCCTCTCCAGGGGATCGCGGTGCCGGTTGCCGAACGTGTAGAGCTGCTCGACGTAGCCCAGCTCGAGCCCCGACTGCTCGCGCACCCAGCGCCGCAGCCCGAGCTCGAGCGTCCGGTCGCTGGCCGGGTCGAAGGGTCCGAAAGGGAGCGCGTCGTAGCGGTGCCGCGGCGATCGGCCGCCGGGGGCCGCCGGCGGCTCCGCCAGGGCGTGCTCCGCCCTGGTCACGGTCAAAATGCGCGGCGTCCCCTGCGTGACCGCGACGATAACCGCGTTCAGACCGATGACGACGGGCGTGTCCAGCGCGATTTTCCTCGTCATTCCCCTGCCAGCCCCGGATGATCCACCATCCTAGCAGCCTGAAGGGAAAATGCAAAAGCTTCGCCCAAATGGCGCCGGCGAGCCACCGGTTGCCGCGCTTTCCGGGCCGTGACGCGGAAATCGGCGCCCGCGGCTCGAACGGCGATTGTTGTCTCCGCGATGTTGTGCGAGAATATGCAACCTTTTCGGTAATGATTGAAATTCGGAGATCAGGGGAGAGTATGCAAACCAGATTGCCGGTGGGCGTCCTGGGGGCCACGGGGGCCGTCGGACAGAAGTTCATCAAGCTGCTGGAGAACCATCCGTGGTTCGAGGTCACCGAGGTGGCGGCGTCGGACCGCTCCGCGGGCAAGCCCTACCGCGACGCGGTGGCCTGGAAGCAGGTGACGCCGATTCCGGAAGGGGTCGCGGACCTCGAGGTGCGTCCCTGTGTTCCCGTCCTGAAGTGCCGTGTCGTGTTCTCCGGCCTGGACGCGTCCGTGGCGGGGGAGATCGAGTCCGATTTCGCCCGGGCAGGCTACGCGGTCCTGAGCAACTCCAAGAACCACCGGCTCGACCCGGACGTGCCGCTGGTCATCCCGGAGCTGAACGACGATCACCTCGCGCTCGTCGCCGTTCAGCGAAAGAAATACGGCGGGGCCGGTTACATCGTGACGAACTCGAACTGTTCGACGATGTTTCTCGCCATGGCCCTCGGCCCGCTCCACCGCGCCTTCACCGTCGAGAAGGTGTTCGTCGCAACGATGCAGGCGGTTTCCGGGGCCGGCTACCCCGGCGTGCCCTCGCTCGACATCCTGGGCAACGTCATCCCGTACATCGGCGGCGAAGAGGAGAAGATGGAGATCGAGACGCGCAAGATCCTGGGCCGCTTCAATGGGAGCGAGGTGGAGTTGGCGGACTTCGCGGTGAGCGCGCAGTGCAACCGGGTCGCGGTCGAGGACGGCCACACCGAGTCGGTCTCGGTGAAGCTCGCCCGCAAAACCAGCCTGCAGGAGATCGCGGACGTGCTGAGCAGCTTCTCCGGCCCGCCGCAGGCACTCGGCCTGCCGAGCGCCCCCGAACGCCCGCTGGTGGTGATGCGGGCGCAGGACCGGCCTCAGCCGCGCTTTGACGTGAACCACTCTCACGGCATGGCGACCCTGGTGGGCCGCATCCGGCCCTGCTCCGTGCTGGACTACAAGTTCACGGTACTCGGGCACAACACGATCCGCGGTGCCGCGGGCGCATCCATTCTCAACGCCGAGCTGCTGAAGGCTCGGGGGGACTTCGACTAAACCATGATCGTCTGCAAGTTCGGCGGGACCTCCGTCCAGGATGCCCCGGCAATGGAGCGCGTGGCCGGGATCGTCCGGTCGCGTATCGGCCAGAACCCCGTCGTGGTGGCATCCGCGATGGGCAAGACCACCAATGCCCTCCTCCACGCGGCCGAGTTGGCCGCCTCCGGGAAGCACCCGGAGGCCCTCGAGGTCCTGGGTAAGGTCCAGCAGGGGCATGTCCGGGAAGCGGAGTTGCTCGGCCTGAATCGCGATGGCGACCAAGACGTCTTCGAGGCGCTCGAGGTGTGTTTCAAGGAGATGTCCAACATCGTCCAGGGCCTGTGTACCCTCGGGGAACTCACCCCGCGCAGCATGGATGCCATGGCCAGCTTCGGCGAGCGGCTCTCCACCCTGATCCTGGCGCGCGCCATGGAGAGGCGCGGTATCCCCGCGCAACTCCTCGACGCCCGCAAGTTCATGGTGACCGACGAAAATTACACGCGCGCCGCCCCTCTGTTCGAGTTCACCGACCCGGCCATCCGCGAGCACCTCCTGCCGGTGATCAAGGCGCACCGGGTGCCCGTGATCCAGGGGTTCATCGGCGCCACCCGCAAAGGGGTGACCAGCACGATCGGGCGCGGCGGATCCGACTACACCGCCGCGATCGTGGGCGCCGCCCTGGAAGCCTACGACATCCAGATCTGGACCGACGTCGACGGCATCATGACGACCGACCCGCGCATGGTCCCGGAGGCGCGGCGCGTGCGGGTGATCTCCTTCGACGAAGCCGCCGAACTGGCCTACTTCGGGGCTAAGGTCCTGCACCCGGCGACGATCCTCCCCGCCGTCCGCAAGAAAATCCCGGTGCACGTGCTCAACAGCTTCAAGCCCGACCACGAAGGCACCCTCATTACCGACGAGGCCCCGCAGAGCCGGAACCCGGTGAAGTCGATCGCCTGCAAGAAGGGGATCACGATCATCAACATCACCTCTACCCGGATGCTGATGGCCCACGGGTTCCTGCGCACGATCTTCGAGACGTTTGACAAATACAGGGTGCCCGTGGATGTCGTGTCCACCTCCGAGGTGAGCGTCTCGCTTACCGTGGACGAGACCTCCCGCCTGTGGGATATTGTGACGGACCTGAAGAAGGTCGGCGAGGTCAACGTCGATGGGGGCAAGGCAATCGTGTGCTGCGTCGGCGACAACCTGCGGGGAATCCCCGGCATCGCCTCCCAGGCCTTCAGCGCGGCGAGTGACGTCAACGTGCACATGATTTCGCAGGGCGCGTCCGCCATCAACATCACCTTCGTCATTGACGAAGACCAGCTGCCCCGCGTCGTGCGCGGCCTGCACGACGTCTTCTTCCAGAGCATCGACCCGCTGATATTCGAATAGGAGGGCTTCCCGTGAGAATCGCGCTGATCGGTTATGGCAAGATGGGGAGGCTGGTGGAATCGGTGGCCCTGCGCGAGGGGTGGGAAGTCAGCCCGAAGCTCGACGTCGCCGAAAACCCCGGTGGGGCCGGGATCACACGCGAGTCTATGGAGGGGGTCGACGTCGCCGTCGATTTCTCGCAACCTGACGCGGTCGTGGCCAATGTCGAGGCGGCGGCGCGCGCGGGGGTGAACCTCGTGATCGGCGCCACCGGCTGGAACCACGAGCGCGGCCGCGTGGAGAAGACCGTTCTGGAATCCGGCATCGGGCTCGTGCACGCCTCCAATTTTTCGGTTGGAATGAACCTGTTTTTCGCCATCGTGAGCCGGGCGGCCCAGGTGATAGGCAAGCTGCCGCAGTACGATCCCTTCATGCTCGAGGAGCACCACCGGGCCAAGGTGGACTCCCCGTCGGGCACCGCCCTGAGTCTCCTCGAGGCGATGCGCCCGTATCTGAACCGCCCCGACCTCTCCATCGCCAGCATCCGGGCCGGGCACATCCCGGGCAACCACCTGGTCGGTTTCGACAGCGAGGCGGACACGATCGTGCTGGAGCACCGGGCGCGCAACCGGCAGGGATTCGCCGAGGGGGCCATTCTGGCCGCGCGTTGGATCTCCGACAAGAAAGGGTTCTACGACTTCCGCGATGTCTTCAAAGAAATCCTGGGCCTCTGAGGCGCGGGTACGCGAGGTGCGACGATGACGCGATTGGATCAGCTACGGGGTTGCGGCACCGCCATGATCACCCCGTTCAATCCGGACGGCAGCCTCGACCTGACGGCCCTCCGGGCGTTTGTCGACTGGCAGATCCGCGAAGGGATCCATTTCCTGGTCCCCTGCGGCACGACCGGCGAGAGTGTCACGCTCGAACACGACGAGTACGTCGCCGTCGTGCGGACGACGGTCGAGGCCGCCGCCGGCCGCGTGCCGGTCCTGGCGGGCGCGGGGGGGAACAACACCGCCAGGGTGACCGCACTGATGCGGGAACTGGCAGCGTGCGGCGTCGACGGCTTCCTCTCGGTCTCTCCCTATTACAACAAGCCGACGCAGGAAGGCATCTACCAGCACTTCCGGGCAGTCGCCGGCGCGACACCGTTGCCGGTCATCGTCTACAACGTGCCGGGGCGGACGGGTTCGAACATCCTCCCCGACACGTTGATGCGGCTGGCGGAAATCCCGAACATACTCGGGGTCAAGGAGGCCAGCGGCGACATCCTGCAGATCGGGGAAATCTGCACCCGCGCCCCCGGGACTTTCCGAGTGCTGTCGGGCGATGACGCGCTGACCCTGCCAGTGGTCGCCCTGGGGGGGCACGGAATCATCTCGGTGGCTTCGAACGAAGCCCCCGGCATGATGTCCCGCTTTGTCACCGCCTGCCTGGAAGGCCGCTGGGACGAGGCGCGGGACTGGAACCGGCGCCTGTACCCATTGATGAGGGTCAACTTTATCGAGACCAGCCCCATACCGGTCAAGGCCGGTGTCGCGATGACGGGTCGCATCCACGAGGTGTACCGTCTTCCGCTGGTCCCGATATCTGCGGCTGCCCGCGAAAAGCTCGCGCGCGTCCTGAGGGACCTGGGGCTCCTGTAGCGGGAATATGGAGTGCGGCGGCTCGACGCCGCTTTGGGGGCGGCGCCTGGGCGCCGCCTCACGCGGGTAAGGCGCCAAGGCGCCGGGTGTTTCGGCCTTAGGGACATAAAGGAAAGCGGCGCCAAGGCGCCGCACTCCACATGAGTGAACTCGAGCGGCGCATCCGGGAGCTTTACGACAGAGAGCCTGCCGCGGGCTACGGCGCGGAGGATTTCGAGCTGTTTGCGGAGTTCAAGGCCGCGCTGAATCGCGGCGAGGTGCGGGCGGCGAGCCCGGAGGGGGACTCCTGGCGCGTGCAGGCCTGGGTCAAGCAGGGCATCCTGCTCGGGTTCCGGATGGGCTCGCTCCAGGACTGTTCGATCGACGACCGTTTCCGTTTTTTTGACAAGAGCACCTTCCCCCTCAAGACCCTGCGTCTCGACGACGGCGTTCGGTTGGTCCCAGGCGGGTCCTCGATCCGCGACGGCGCCCACGTGGCGCGCAACGTCACCTGCATGCCGCCGATGTACATTAACGTCGGCGCCTATGTCGACGAGGGGACGATGGTGGATTCGCACGCGCTCGTCGGGTCGTGCGCCCAGGTGGGGAAACGCGTCCACCTCAGCGCGGCGAGCCAGATCGGGGGCGTGCTGGAGCCCGTCGGCGCGCTTCCGGTCATCATAGAAGACGACGTGCTGGTCGGGGGGAATTGCGGCGTGTACGAGGGAACGATCGTGCGGGCCGGGGCCGTCCTCGGGGCCGGCACCATCCTGACCGGGGGCACGCCGGTCTACGACCTGGCGCGGGAAACGGTCTATCGCCGCCGGGGGACCGAGCCTCTCGAAGTGCCGCCCGGAGCCGTCGTCGTCCCGGGCGCGCGCTCTCTTTCGCACCCCTGGGCGCAGTCCATGGGGCTGTCCATCTACACTCCCATCATCATCAAGTACCGCGACAGCAAGACGGAAGGGAGTGTCCGGCTGGAAGATCTCTTGCGATGATCCGTTGCGACGATGAGGTTCGCCATGGCGCTTGTTTACCCGTTCAAAGCTTTCCGCTTCAACCTGGCGAAGGTCGGCGACCTGAACGCGGTCGTCACCCAGCCCTACGACAAGATCCCCGCAGGCCTTCAAGAACAGTACTACGCCCGCTCGCCCCACAATATCGTGCGCATTACGCGCAACCGGGAGAAGAACGATAACCCCGAGACCGACTACCCCGATGCCGGCCGGATCCTGGAGCGCTGGCTGGCCGAGGGGGTGCTCCTCCAGGACCCCTCACCCGCGATCTATGCCTACTACCAGGACTACGAGATCGACGGCGAGCCCAGGACGCAGAAGGGATTCGTCGCCCTGCTCGACCTGAAACACTCGGCCGGCGGGATACTGCCGCACGAGCGCACGCTGGCCGAGCCGAAGATGGACCGCCTCCGCCTGATGCGCCGCACCCGGTGCAACGAGGACATGATCTACATGCTCTATACCGACGACCGCCTCGCCGTCAACCGGCTGCTCGACGAGACCGCCGGCGCCCGAGCACCGGAGCTCGATGTCCGGGACGACTTCGGCGCTCGACACCGCCTCTGGGCGATTACCGAGCCCAAGACGCTCAAGCCCATCGGCGATGCCATGGTTCCGGAGGAACTCTTCATCGCGGACGGACACCACCGCTTCGAAACGTCCATGAATTTCATGAAGGAGTGCGGGGCCCAGGGCAGGAAGCCCGCCGCGCTCGAGTCGTTCGACAAGCGCCTTGTGGCCTGCTTCAACAGCGCCGACCAGGGGACCACGATCCTTCCGACCCACCGTCTCGTCCGTGGCGTTCCCGGTTTCCGGTCCACGACCTTTCTCAAGCTGGCGCAACAGTATTTCGAAGTCGAAACGCTTGGCTCCGCGGATCAGCTGTGGGAGCGGATGAAGCTGGGGGCCCAGGTAAACCACGTCTTCGGGTTCTTTCCCGCCGACACCGGGCGGTTCCACCTCCTCAGCCTGCGGGAGGAGGCGAAAATCGATCCCCTGATGCTGGCACACCCGGAAGCGTACAGGCACCTCGACGTGAGCATACTCCACACGCTCGTGCTGGATCGCTTCCTCGGCATCGACGAGGCGAAACTCGTCGCGCAGGAGAACGTCGACTATTTCCGAGACCGGCAGGAGTGCCTGCGCGAAGTCCGGGAACGGCGGTACCAGGCGGCCTTCTTCCTCAACCCGACCACCGTCGAACAAATGCAGCGCATCGCGCTGCTCGGCGAACGCATGCCACAGAAATCGACCGATTTCTTCCCGAAACTCCTCACCGGCCTCGTCCTGATGAAAATGGAGATGTGAAAAGCGGGCGGAGCCCGCTGCGGATTCCCGACTCGACGCACTCTACGACTGCACTTCCGAGATGGCCTTGGCCTGGGTGAAGAGCAGCAGGTAATCGCGCCCCCCCGCTTTCGAGTCGGTCCCGCTCATGTTGAACCCTCCGAACGGGTGCACGCCCACCAGCGCGCCGGTGCATTTCCGGTTGATGTACAGGTTGCCGACGTGGCATTCGGCGATCGCGCGCTCGATGTGCTCGCGGTCGTTTGAGTAGACCGAGCCGGTCAGCCCGTATTCCGTGTCGTTGGCGATCCGGATCGCCTGATCCAGGCTCGAAGCCTTGATGACCGCCAGCACGGGGCCGAAAATCTCCTGCTGGGCGATGGTCGCCTTCGGGTCGACGTCCGCGATCACGGTCGGGTTGATGAAAAAGCCGTTCCCCGGCGCGGGTTCCCCGCCCGCGAGCAGGCGCCCGTCGAGCCTGCCCTGCTCGATGTAGCCGAGGATGGTGTCCATCGCGCCCTGGTTGATCACCGGCCCCATGTAAACCGACGGGTCGGTTGTGGCCCCGACCGTGATCTTTCCGGTCTGCTCGACCAGTTTCTCGAGGAAGGCGTCGTAGACCTTCTCGTGCACGATTGCCCGCGAGCAGGCGGAGCATTTCTGACCCTGGAATCCGAATGCGCTCGCCACGACCCCCTTGACCGCGGCGTCGAGGTTTGCCCCCTCGTCGACGATGATGAAGTCCTTGCCCCCCATTTCCGCGATGACGCGTTTGATCCAGATCTGGCCACGGCGCGGTCTGGCCGCCTCCTCGTTGATGTGAAGCCCGACCTCCTTGGAACCTGTGAAGGCGACGAAGCGCGTGAGCGGGTGTTGCACGATCGTATTTCCCACGACACCCCCGCCGCCGGTGACGTAGTTGACCACACCGGGGGGGAGACCGGCGTTCTCCAGGATCTCCATGAAGAACGCGGCGATCGCCGGAGCGTCCGATGACGGCTTGAGGACCACCGTGTTTCCGGTGACGAGCGCGGCGGTCGTCATTCCGGCCATGATCGCGGAGGGGAAGTTCCACGGGGGGATCACTCCGCCGACCCCGAGCGGGATGTACTTCAGCTGGTTCTTCTCGCCGGGGTAAGGGGTCAGCGGTTGCGGGCCGGCATAGCGCAGCGCCTCGCGCGCGTAGAACTCGCAGAAATCGATCGCCTCGGCCGTGTCCGCGTCTGCCTCGGCCCACGACTTGCCCACTTCGAGGATCATCCAGGCGTTGTTTTCGAATCGCCTGGACCGCAGCGCTGCGGCCGCCCGGAACAGGACGTCCGCCCTATCGCGCGCCGGGACCCTTTTCCACGACTCGAAGGTGCGGGCCGCCAACTCGACGGCCAGGGTCGCCTGTTCGGCCGTCGCGCTCTGGAAGATCCCGACAACCTGTTTCCTGTTACCCGGGTTGATGGACGCAAACGTCTTGGGCGCCTTCAGCCGCTCCGACCCGACGATCAGGTCGTACTCGCGCCCGAGCCGGCCCTCGACAAGTTCGAGCGCCTCCTGCTGCTTATTCCGGTTGGAATCGACCGTGAAATCCAGCACCGGTTCATTCCTGAAGTCGTCTGCCATCGAGCTCTCCTTGTCCGAGCGCGATGATAGCACAGGCCCTACCGGACTGGTGGGCCGCGGCGGCTCGACGCGGCCCCGGTCTGGATCCGCGGCTGCAGCCCATTCGGGGCGGGGAGGGACCCGCCCACTTTGTGCTAGACTGCCGGCGGGTTGCCATGGACCGTAACCAGAATTATCTCGTGCTCGCGTCGATCGGCGTCGTCGTGCTGGCCTGGGCCGCGGCCCCGCTCCTTGCGCCCAGGCTCCCAGTGGGGCCGCCTCTTTCCCAGGCCGCCCTCGTCTTCGACGCGTCGCAGGCTTTTGCCAGAACCTCGGAGTTTGTGACCCGGAACCCGCGGCGCGTCATGGGCAGCCTCGAATCCAGGCAGTCGAGCGGCTACATCCAGCAGTGTCTGCGCGCCCTCGGGTACGACGTCAACTACCTGCATTTTGAAGACGTGATCGCCGGCAGGAAACAGGTCGGCCGGAATGTGCTCGCGTTGAAACCGGGACGGGACCGGCGGATCGTGGCAGTGGTGGCGCATTACGACACGACCGCCACCACGGTCCAGGGAGCCATGGACAACGGCTCGGGGGTCGGCGTCCTGCTGGAACTGGCGCGCGTGTTTGCCTCGACCCCGACCAACCACGGCATCCTCTTTGTGGCCACCGACGGCGAGGAGTGGGGCATGCTCGGGGCCGCGGATTTCGCCCGGCACTACCCCGGGAAAGAGAATATCGCTGCCGCACTCTCGCTCGACTACGTGGCCGTCGGGGCGTTGGCGGAACTTCAGCTTGCCACGTCCGGCCAATTCCGGGGCTACACCGCCCCATGGCTCCGGGACGTGGCGCGCCGGGCGATACGGGCGGAAAATCTTGCCGTTGCCGAGCCCGCGGGCGTGGAAGAGCACCTCGAACGCGCCTTCCTCCTGTCCTGGGCGGACCAGGGACCTCTGCTGGCAGAGGGTATTCAGGCAATCAACCTTGGGAGCGCGTCCGAGGACAGGGCGCGAGAATACGCCGTCTACCACTCGGCAAACGACCGCATCGACAACCTCCGCCCGGAGAGTTTTTCCGCGTTCGGCCGGGCTGCGGAGCGGATCCTGCGCACCCTCGACGAGGTTCAGGAGCCCCCAAGCCAGCCTCCCGAGTACTTCCGGGTCAGGGAAGGGGTTTTTCTCTCGGGCGGTGTCGTCGGTTTTCTGCACCTGCTCGCGTTCGTGCCGCTGGGGGTCGCCCTCGCGTGCTGTGCCCTGAACCATGGGCGGCACGTGACGTTGCGCGTGGTGCAGCGAGAGGTACTGACGACCTTCGCCACGCTGCTGCCGTTTCTGCTCTTTTACTGGACGATCCTCGCGTCTCGGGGCCTGCGACTCCTGCCCCGTTACGCCCTCTACCCGGCGGCCCCGAAGGATCCCATCCTGGAGCACCCTCACTGGGGCGTGCTGGCCGGGGGCGTGGCTCTCGCAGCCGCGGCGGCGGTCGCCCTGTATTTCGGGCTCCGGTACCTGACCCGGTCGCTGCCCCGCCCGGATTTCCACCTGGCGAAGCTCATCCTGCTTGCTCTTTTCCTGGTTGTCTGCCTCGGGGCGCTCTCGTACAACGCCTACTGGGCGGCCTCGTTCGTCTTGCTGCCTGCCTGGTTCTGGGCGATCACCGGCCCCGGCGACAGTCCCGGCGGGCGGGCGGCCAATCGCATCTGGATCGCATCGGCGGGCATCGTCTATTACCTGGTGAGCGTCGACTATGCGGTGCGCTTCGGACTGGGCTGGAAGCTGGTGTGGTACGAGGTGCTCGCGCTCAGTACCGGGATGTTTTCCTTGACCGGATACCTGCTGGGCGCGCTCGTCTGCACCCTGGGTATCCGCTTCATTGTCATCCAGTCCCTGCCGCGCTCGGGGTGATCCTCAAGGTTCTTTAAACGCTCAAAGGATCTCGATTCAGAACCCCGGGATGCGGCGCTGCAGTGGGCCGATGTGGGTGCGGTGATAATCCAGGATGATCTGGACGGTGCCGCTCATCACCTCGTGTTCGTGGAACGGGACTTCGTCCTCCCCCAACAGCTGCGCCAGACTGGTGTCGATCGCCTCCTGGAATTCCAGATCCGTCGACCGCACGCCGTCCGCGCGCAGGTATTTGCGCGTGAAGGGCACTCTGAACAGGAGGTCGTACGTCCGGACCCAGTAGGAAGTCAGCGCGTGCAGTTCGCCGATGTGGCCGAACTTGTGATACAGATAGACGTAGTTGTCCAGCACGGACCGGTCGCAGATGATGTTCGGGTAGATCTTGTTCAGTTCCAGCTCACGAGAGATTGTCGTGGTCAGGATCCACGTCTGGGCTTCGAGGCTGGTCTCCTCGTTGATCGGGAACGGGCAGCGACGTGCGATTTCGTCGATGAAACCGACGTCGAGGTGCTGCTTCTTGAGTTCGTTGCACAACTCGTAGGCCAGGGTGGTCTTGCCGATGCCGTGGGTGCCGATAAACGCGATCTTCATAGGGTTCCCATGCTAACACCAACCGGGTTTTGGAGTCTTGGGGCCTTTGCCATGACCCGGTGGCTTTGCAGGCGCCCGGAGACGGGTCAAGCTGATGTTTGAAGACGTCTACCAGGCATTCGCACCGCGCCTGGGCGAGGCTCCTTTCTGGGAGACTTGGTGCGCCACCCTGAACCACCTCAGCAGCGGGGCCGGATTCTGGATTCGGTATGCCGTCGTCGCACCACGGGGTGCTCCGGCCCGCGCCGAAGTCTGGTTCGCCTCGTTTACACCCGGACGCGACAGCGCCTTGGCCGCGCTCGGGTCCGCCTTCGCCCGCGGCGACTTCGAGATCGCGGTCGATCCGGCTTCGGTGCGGGCCGGTCCCTGTCTGCTCGAGTTTGACGGCATGACGGGCATGCTCGCCGCTGCAGGGACTCCGGTGACGTGGGACCTGGCATACCATCCGGTCACGGAACCCCTGCAATACTTTCCCGAGCGGCCCTGGCCGGCGCGGCTTCCGAGGCTCGTCGTCCCCTATCCCTTCATGCTGATCGGGGGCAAAATCCAGGTCCGCGATCACCAGTTCGCTTTCAACGGCGATCCCGGGCAGCTCAGCCATGCCTGGGGTTCCGCCACACCGGGCCGCTGGGGATGGTTTCACTGCAGCGCCTTCACCCGGGAGGGGGGCGATCCCGTGCCTGCCTACGTGACCGGGACTTTGCCGGGGCGGCGCTTTAGCATCCCCAGGGTCCGGTCGGGTTTCGGGCACCTCGTCTGGAACGAGCGGCACATCCCGTTGTGGCCCGCGCGGAGCGTCCACGGCGGGAGCCGGGGCGACTGGGCATGGCAGGGGAACTCCGGCGACGAGACGGTGGTCGCTCGGGTAACCCTACCCTGGGATGACCTTGTCGCCGCGGAACGACAGGGCCCCGACGGGAGGGTGACCTGCATCCACCACACCGGCAGCGCGACCTGCGAGGTCCGTTTCACCTCGCCGCGCCAGGCGCCTGTCTCGTTTACCGCCACCCGGCTGGCCCATGCGCAGATCGCGGGTCCGGTGCTCGATCCCCGGGCCCGGCGCCTGTTGCGCATGCTATAATTTGCCGGCAAAGACGCAGAGAGCTGGAAGCCGCGGCGCCTCCACAGAACGGATTCCGCATGGGACCCTTTGTGAAACACGTGTTCGTGTGCACGAGCGGGAGCGTTTGCCCCGTCGACACGGACTCCGTCTCGGTCCACGCCCGCCTGAAACAGCTCGTCAAAGCAGCGGGCTTGAGCGACACCATCCGGGTGAACCACTCCGGGTGCCTGGATCAGTGCGGTCACGGTCCGATGATCGCCGTCTACCCCGAGAACGTCTGGTACTGCCATGTGTCCGCGGACGACGCCGAGGAGATTTTTCGCGAGCACCTCGCGGGCGGGCGTCCCGTGGAGCGCCTGATATACCGGCCGCTGAAGCCGGGAGCCAACAAGCTCAGCCGGCCTGTCCCCGCCAAGACCGGAGCACCGGAATGACGGAAGTCCAGAAGTCGCCCCTCAACGCGCTGTTGGCCTCGTCTCGCGGTGTGGCCACCCAGGAGTACTGGGGCTGGGAGATCGTCGCCGGATTCGGTGATCCCCGCGAGGAGTACGACGCGGTGGTCGGCTCTGCGGGGGTCCTGGATCTGTCGTATGCCGGCAAGCTGCGGATCACCGGGCGCGACCGGGTGCGCTACCTGCACAACATGCTGTCGAACGACGTCAGGAAACTGAGTCCCGGAAACGGCTGCTACGCCGCGCTGCTGTCGCACCAGGGCCGGATGGAATCCGATGTGTTCGTCTACGCCGCCCAGGATGAACTCTGGCTCGAGTGCTCCCCCGCCGCCCGTCGGCGTCTTGTCGAAACGCTTGTCCGCTTTATCGTTTCCGACGATGTCGTGGTCGAGGACTGTACGGGGAAGATGGCGATCGTGTCCGTGCAGGGGCCGGGAGCAGCCGGGGTCGCTGGCAGGACCATGGGGGTCGACTTGTCCTCCCTTGGCCCACTCGATCACCGCAGCGTCGGCGAAGGCACGGGGGCGTCCTTCCTCGTGCGGCGCGATCGGACCGGTTGCGGCGGATTCGATGTCTGGACCGCACCCGAGGAAGCCGCGTCGCTGTGGCGGCGGTGGGTCGACCTCGAGCGCCTGCGGCCGGTAGGTCATCAGGCCCTCGACTGGTTGCGCACGGAGGCGGGGATCCCCTGGTTCGGAGTCGACATGGACGAGCGCCGGCTCCCGATGGAGATGGGTCTGACCTCCGCCCTGAGCTACTCGAAGGGCTGCTACCGGGGACAGGAGATCGTGGCGCGCGTGACGCACCGCGGCCACCTGGACCGTGGCTTCGGAGGCGTGGCGCTCGGCACCTCGGATCCCCCGCAGGCGGGCGCGGAGATCCACTCCGGGGACGCCAAGGTCGGCGAAGTCACCTCGGCCACCTTCTCCCCGGCTCTCGGCTCGGTGCTGGCCCTGGGCATTCTCAAGCTTGCGTTTCTAAGCCCGGGACAGCCTGTCGAGGTGATCGACGGCGAAACCCCTATTCCCGGCCGCGTGGTCGAATTGCCCCTGCCCCGAAGCCGCTAAACCGGAAACTAGAAAGCCGAAGCTGCACGGCTCCCAGCTGCGCTGTTCAATTGCACGAGCCCACGATCCCGCGCAGCGTTTTGACGTGGGATTCGATATAAGTTGCGTCGTCGGGCGAGCTGCTGTGGGCCAGGTAGAACTCGAGGTCAGCCAGGGCTTTGGCGAACAGGCTCGTCTGCATGTAGAGCAGGCCGCGATCCCGGATCTCCGAGGGGATGCCCGGGTTCAGGATGAGGATCCGCTCGACGACCGAAATGGCCTTCTGATAGTCGTCCTTCTGATAGTAGATCCCCTTGAGGTTGAACAGCATCCGCGTGATGATCGCCTTTTTGCTCATGGCCTGCAGATACGTAGGTTGGACCGCGACCGTCCCACCGTATACGCGGTCGAGCAGCTCCTGGCACTGGTTGTGGGTAAGGACCCGGCCCTGGCTGAAGGGATCGATGAGGAGCTCCTGCTGCTCGTCGGTGTGCTTCACCAGAAAATGGCCGGGAAACCCGATGCCGTGTATCGGCAGCCCCAGTCGGCGGGCCACCTCGATGTAGATCACGGAAAGGGATATCGGGATGCCCTTTTTCGTGTCCAGCACCTCGTTGAGAAAGCTGTTGCGCGGGTCGTAGTAGTTTTCGGTATTACCCCGAAGCCCTTCCTGGACGAAGAGGATCTCGTTCAAGGCCTCCAGCGTGTTCGCGGCACCGCGGTTCTGGCCAAGCAGCACTTCGCAGCGGGCGGCCATGGTATCGAGCCGGCGCAGATAACTGTCGATTTCGAGGTTCGGGTATTCCTCGAGCGCAATGGTGAGGGCCGCACGGTCCAGGGGGAAGACACTCTCGTCGTGCGCCGCCAACTCGGCGAAGGTGCCGCGAGCCCGGAGCGTGTCGCTTATCACGGAGTGTCCTTGAACAGGTCCTGGAGGCTTTCGAGGGTCAACCCCTCGAGCGAGGCGGCGACACGGCTGGCCGCGGCCGCGGCCAGCTGCTCCCGTGCATATGTGTTGCTGATGGCGAGACACTCCATCCCTGCGGCACGCGCCCCACGGACGCCGCCCAGCGAATCCTCGATGACGAGGCACTCGCGGGCCTCGATCGGGCCGCCGTTTCCGTCGATGCTCCGGTTGAGCTGCTGAAGCGCCAGGAGGAAACTCTCAGGGTGGGGTTTCCCGAGGGTAAAATCCTGTGCGGCGACCACGATCCGGAAGCACCCCTTGAGCCCGGTGGCTTGGAGCGTGCTCTCGACCTCGTCGCGCCGCGCTCCGGACGCGATGGCCAGCGGATAGCGCGAGGCCGCGAGCCGGATGAACTCCGCAGCGCCGGGGAAGAGCGGATACTCGTTGCTCATCAGGGACTTGTAGGTCTGCACCTTCCCTACCAGCGCCGACTGTCGCTGCGCGGCGGTCAAGCGTACGCCATGGGTTGCGCATATCTCGTCGAGGCAGCGCTCATCGTCAAAGGGGAGGTAATTCGCCCAGTATTCCTCCGCCGACAGCTTGATCCCCAGGCCCGAGACCGTGTCGCGCATGGCCCGGAAGTGGATCGGCTCGTCGTTGAGGATGACGCCGTTGAAGTCAAAAATAATCGCCTTTAGCATCCCAGTACTTATAACATAAAAGAGGAAGCCGGAAGCCGGAAGCCGGAAGAGGCGCTTCGCTTGAAAGAGGAATGGGTTCGGGTTTCAGAGGCTGTCCAACGGTTGACGTTCAATCCGGACGAACTGAGGTAATCTGGAGTGCGTCGCCTCGGCGCCACGCCGAATTGCGAGATGCGACCCTGCGATCTCGGCCTTTGGTGGCGCCGAGGCGCCGCCACCAAAGCGGCGTCGAGCCCGTCGAGCTGCCGCACTCCACAATCAGCCGTTGGACAGCCTCTTCGGCCCGGAACACCTGGAAGGGTGCGATGGCGCATGTAGAACCGAGCCGTGTGGTGGTTGCGGCAGTGGACGATCTGTTTTTTTCCACCAAAATCGAGTCCGCCGCCGCCGGGCTCGGGATCCGACTGATCGAGGCGCGGGACGCCCTGCAGCTGGAGGCGGCTCTGGCCGAGACCACGCCCGATCTGGTGATCCTCGATCTGAACAGCCGGACATGCGAGCCACTTCAGGCTATCCGGCGTATCCGGGCGGAGCCTCGCTTCCGCGCGACGCGGCTGCTGGGCTTTCTCTCCCACGTCCAGAAGAAGTTGCACCAGGAGGCATTGGCCGCCGGCTGCGATGCGGTCGTCCCGCGCTCGCGCTTCTCCGCCGACCTGATTGGGATTCTGCAAAGCGGAAGGTAGAGACGGAAGCCGGAAGCCAGGAACATTAGCCTGGCTCCCGGCTTCCGGCTTCTGTCCCTCACTGCAAATCGATGGTGAGCGGATGTTGCAGGCGGAACTCCAGGATGGTTTCGGCCGGCACCTTGAGGGTCTGACCTTTGCTGAGCACCTGGACTCCGGTGCCGACCGCGGCACCCGTCGCCGCACCCACGGCTGCGCCCTTGCCTCCGCCGGCGATGGCGCCGATGATGGCGCCGAGGGCGGCACCCCCTCCCACGGTACCGGCAGTCCGCCTCGACCTCGAGGCGCCCACCTCAACGTGGTCCGACGTCCGGATCGGGTACGTCCTGCCGTTCAGCTTCAACTCGGTGAGTTCGAGGATCAGTTCGGATTGTCCCGTCAGCTTGCCGGACTCCTTGGCGTACGCGATGGAGCCCTTCACCGGCGTACCCGCTGGTGCTACGGTCCGGCCGTCAACCGTCAGAGGCTCTTCCAGGGTGGCATCGAACGCATCCCCGACCCGGTTCCTGTCGGTGTCGATCAATTCCGAGGTCCTGATGGTTACCGGGGTGTCTTCCGGGAGGGTCACGGAAGGTCCACTCTGCTGCGGCGGGACTTCTCGGGCGCGTTGTTCGCTGACCGCCTCCCGCACCGGGCTTGGCTGCGGGGTCGTCGGTTGCGGTTGGGGGGCCGGCGCGGCCGCGGGGGCCTCCGCCGGCGCCGGCGCGGCGGTGGACGCCGCTGCGGGTGCCGCCACGGTGGTGCCGCTGGGCGGAGTCACCAGTTCAGGTTCTTTAAAGATAATCTGGGACACTTCGGAGGTCTTGAACGTCTCGACCCTGCCCAGCACCCGGAACTCGATGACGCCGTTTTCGGCACGAACGAGCTTGCCGGAATATTCTTGCCCATTCTTGAGGATCAACTGGTCGGCCAACGCCCCGGTCGCGATCGCGAGCGTGGCAAGCACTGCCAGAACCATAAGCCTGGATTTCATTATTAGTCCCCCCTGGATTATCGGCAGACCGGCAGATTACCGCCTGGGTCCCCCTCCGAATTGGATGCCGAAGGCCTTGGTGTGGTTCAAATCCGGGGGCCGTGTGGCATCGCGGTGTGCGGCGCAGGAACGCAGTAATGATAGAACCGGGGCCGCACGCAATCAAGCGCCCGGGGCGCTCCGGTCAGGCCCCGCCCCCGCGACGCCGTGGCTCGTGACGCGATTGCGCAGGTTGACGAGGCTGAGCAGGAAGGCCACGGTCATGACAAGCCCGGCCGAAAGGAAAGGCCAGCGGTAGCCGAAGGCGTCGAACGTGTAGCCGCCCCACAGGGGCCCGAGGATGCGACCGAGGCTGGACATCGACTGCGCGATTCCCATGATGCCCCCCTGCTCGTCGGCATGGCTGGAGCGCGACAGGAGTCCCGCTATCGACGGGTTGTTAATCCCGGTTCCGAAGGAGAGCAGGGCCAGCAACGCGCAGTACGTCGTGGTGTCCGGTGCAAACGGCAGGAGCGCAAGCCCGAAGATCATGGTGAACGTCCCGATGGTGATGCAGAGCCTTTCCCCGAAACGCCGGACGAGCCTGCCGACTGCGACTCCCTGGACGAGGCTCATCATGACTCCGATGAACGCAAACAGGTACCCGGTCTGCCGCGCGGAGAACCCGTATCGGTGTTCGTTGAGGAGCCCGAACGTCGATTCCATGTTGGCAAATGCGAAGGTCACCACGAAATAAAGGAGGAGCAGCAGGCCGACGTGGGGGTGGGTCAGGGCGCCGATCAAGGAGCGGGCGCTCATCGTGCGTTTCAGCGCGCCCGTGCGGTTCTCGGGGGGCAGCGATTCCGGGAGCCGGAACCAGGCGAACAGCAGGTTCAATCCCGCCATGACGGAGGCGAGCAGGGCAGGCTTGTCGTACCCGTAGGGGGCCAGCAGCCCGCCGATTGCCGGACCCAGGATGAATCCCAAGCCGAACGCCGCCCCGATCAGTCCCATGCCCCGAGCCCGGTTTTCGGGGGGCGTCACGTCGGCGATATAGGCGCTCGTGGTCGGGATGATCGCTCCGGCGATCCCGGCGACCATGCGCCCGGCAAACAGGAAAGGCAGGCTGCGTGCCGTGCCGAAAATCAGGAAGCCTACGCACGACCCGGCCAGGCTCAGCATGATGAGAGGGCGCCGGCCAAACCGGTCCGACAGGCGTCCCCAGACGGGCGTGAACAGGAACTGCATCAGGGAATAGCTCGTCGAGAGCAGCCCGATAGCCAGCGACGATGCCCCGTAGGTCTCCGCGTAGTAAGGCAGCAGCGGCAGGACGATGCCGAACCCGACGAGATCGATGAAGACCGTCAGGAAAACGATGACCAGCGGGGAACGTTTCGTTCGGCTCATACCTCACGCCTGCACTTCATTGGCATTTCACGGGACGCGCGCACACGAAGAACTCGCCTCGAAGCCTCAAGGACTCAAAGAATCTCGCAGGGCTTCCTCGCTGATTTGGGTTCACCGGATGCCGAGGGCGGACTGGATCACCGGTTCGTGGGGGTAACCGTGCGCCAGATACTGCCGCAGCCCTTCGGCGTAAGCCACCCCCGATTCCGGGCCGTAGCGCGCCGCCCAGGAAGTCACCCGGTTCAGGTACTCGTCGACCCCGTGGTGGTGCCGCAGCCAGTCGCGCTGCGAGCGGTGCATGGCCAGCATGCGCCGCTTGTCGTCCATCGTGCCGCTGATGTCGACGTAGAACTGCGGGATGACGCGCTGGCCCGACGCGTCGATCCCCTCGACCGGGTCGGCATAGTACAGGGCCGGGGTGGCGCGGGTAATCGGGGCCGGGTCGGCGCGGAGGGTGTCAAAGAGCGGTACCGCGATGGCGAAAGTGGCGCCCCGGACGAGGCGGGAGGCCTCCTCGTGGTCGAGCATGTAATCGGCTGGGGAGTGCGCGATGACGACGTCCGGGGCGAACGCCCGCATCACCTCGACGACGCTGCGGAGGTTCTCGATGTTGGCGAACACCTCGAGATCCTTCAAGCCGGCGCAGCGATAGGTTGCGCCGAGCAGCGTCGCCGCGGCCTCCGCCTCGGCTAGGCGTATCCGCGCGATCCCCTCGCGGGTTTCGGTGGACGACCCGCAGTCGCCCGGCGTCATGGTGGCGATGCCGACAGTCCATCCTGCGGCTTTGAGACGGAAGAGCGTTCCGCCGATCAGGATCTCGGCGTCGTCCGGGTGAGACATGAAAGCGAGTACTCGGGTCACGTTGTCCTCTTTTTCTCGTGTGTGATGAGTCCGCCGGTGTCCGGCTGCCGCGCGATATCCGCAGCGCTGCGCCAGATCCCCGAGAACGTGGGTTCCCACGCGGGCGCGGCTAGTGGGATCGCCTTGCGGGGCCAGCCCGAGGCGATGCGCCGCCGGGTTTCGTCCCACGTGCGCAAACCGCTGAGCGCGTCGGGGGCCTCGACGTTGCAGCCACCGACCGCGCAGGCGAACGTAAGGCAGTCCTCGGGCGTGCCGCCGCGCAGCAGCGCCGCGAGGAAGCCCGCGATGGTGGCATCGCCGGCCCCGGTGGTGCCCGCGACCTGGGTTTCGAAGCAAGGGGACCAGAGTTCGCGTCCCTCCCACGCACCGGACTGCGCGGGGCGAGCGCGTCCGAAGTCCGCCCAGGCCGCGGCCCCGGCCGTCGCCAGGTAGAATCCGTAGGGTCCCGAGCTTCAGGCCGACCACGGCGGGACCCATCTCGAGCAGGTGCGCTCCTATATCCTGCACGAGCGCCGGATCCGGAGCGGCCGCGAGGGCCCCGGCGGCCGCCGCGCGCCGGAAAATTTCCGGGTAGAGGGTGAATAGCGTCTCCTCGAAGCTCGGCAGAAAGATGTCGACGCGGGGAAGGGTCGCGGACAGTACCGCGGGCCAGTCGATCCGCCCCGAAAAGGAGTTCGGGTCGGGCATGCTCATGTCGAGTGACGTCGTGGCGCCGGCGGCCTTCGCCCGCTCGAACACCGCGCGCAGCTCGGCGCCCCCTCCGTCGATCACGCTGCGCAGCAGCGGCGGGTAGCCGAAATGAAACAGTCGCGCGCGCGCGACCATGGAGTAGTCGATGTCCGCCGAAACGAAGGTGTCGTTGCATCCGGGGCAGTGGAGAAACATCCGGTCCGTGCCGCGGGGGCTGACGATCAGGCTGTAGGACGTGGTCTCCCCGGCGACCTCGATCATCCCCTCCGTCAGTTCCGGGCCGCGTGCGGCCACGATGTCTCGGACGATCCGGCCAAAGGCGTCCCGCCCGACCTTCCCCATGAGCCGGGTCGATATCCCGAGCTTGTGCAGTGCGAGGCCGGTGTTGGACACCGGCCCGCCCGTGCTCAAAACCGCCGGCCCGATTTCAAGCAGGCGCCCGGGCGTGAAGGCGAGCCGCTCCTCCTCGATGCTCGGGATGATGTCGAGGCAAAGGTGCCCCGCCACAACCACATCGACCCTTTCGGTCATCTCCAACCCCCGTTCCGGTCACACGACCGTCGTGCCGGTCCCCGGGATGAATGACAGCAGCCTGTCGATGCCCGCCTGCGCCACATCCCGGTCCTGCTCCGGCGAACCCGAACTGCAGCCGACACCGCCGGCGATCAGGCCGTCGACAAAAACCGGCAGCCCCCCGCCGACAATCATGAACCTCCCCTGGTTGGAGGTGTGGATGCCGAACGCGGGTCCCCCGGCCCCCGCCACCGCGGCATACTCGTGCGTCGCCCGGCGCGCGCAGGCCGCCGTAAAGGCCTTGTTGATGGCGACATCGATGCTCGTCAGCCGCGCCCGGTCCATGCGGATGAACGCCAGAAGATGTCCGCCGTCGTCCACCACCGCGATGTCCATGTCGACGCCGATCTCCTTCGCCCTGGCCTCGGACCCTTCTAGAACCAGCCGGGCATCGGCCAGGGTTAGCCTGGGTGCCATGATCATGTGCCGCCTCCATTTGAGTAAAGTGCGTGGCTCTCCGGCAGCCGAATCCGGAATCCGCCTGCCCGCTCGTCCCGGAGGGGCGGAACGAGCCGACGGGATGATATCATGCATGCGGGCGGGGGAAAGAGCTCAACGAATGAAGGGGGAGGAGGGGTGATCGAGGGGATCGAGGTGGTCTTTTTCGATGCGGCCGGAACCCTGTTTGACGTCCGGGGCTCGGTCGGTCACACCTACGCCGCCGTCGCGGCCCGTTACGGAGTCGAAGCAGACCCGCGCGAGGTGAACCGCGAGTTCGCCGCCGCGTTCCGGGAGCAGTCCCTCCGCGGGTTCGAGCCGTTCGCCCCCGACCTCCCCCTCGCCGAAAAGCAGTGGTGGTTCGAGGTCGTGCGCGCGGTGTTCGGGCGACGCATGAGCGCCGCGTCGCTCAAAGACTACTTCCACGAGGTGTTCGAGTATTTCCGCCGCGGCGAGGCCTGGGAGCTGTTCCCGGAAACCCGCGCGTGTCTGTCCAAGCTGCGGGACTCGGGACGCCGGCTCGGCGTCGTCTCGAATTTCGATTCCCGGCTGGTCGACGTGCTGCGCGACCTGGGCATCGATTCCTTTTTCGACGCGGTGACCCTCTCGTGGCGTGCGGGTGCGCCCAAACCGAATCGGCGGATTTTCGAGGCGGCACTCACCGCAATGCGGGCCGAAGCCGGGCGGGCGCTGCACGTCGGTGACTCGCCGGACGAAGACTTCGAAGGAGCGAAAAACGCCGGGATGCGGGCCATCCTGCTCGACCGCTTCGGGGAACGGGACTGCCCCGACGAATACTGCGCACGGAACCTCGACGAGGTCTACCGCATGCTCGGGCCCCCGTCGAGAACCCTCGGATGCTCCCGGACGGCCTCCTCGTGCCGCGCTTTCTCGATCAGATAGGCTCCGATGTCGTTCTACGGATTCCCGAATTCGGGGTCGATCTCGATCGCCTCGTCCAACCTGCCCTCGAAGCTGTAAATCCATCCGAGAAACGTGTGTGCCTCTGCCGTGGGGTATGTTTCTATCGAGCGCCGGTAGAGGTCCACTGCCAGGTCCAGTTCGCCTTCCATGTGACGCTCGTAGGCTTCCTGGAACAGGTCGTAGGCCAGGGCGCGGATCGTGGACTGTGGGGCTTTAGTAGGTGGGCGCGGGCGAGTGGGCCGCGTCGGCCCGACGCGGTCCACCGTTGCTCAATTTCCGCTTATTTTCGAAAAACAGGACCCAAAATCGAAAATAAGGCCCAATCTTGGCTTTGCACTAACCATAAATAATTGATTATAAATAGCTTGCCATGGTCCGTCCCCAATGGGCGTGAGGGCCGCCCTCCGAGAGCCCGGTCCCGACTGCCACGCGCAATCGGGAACGGAGGGCGGCCCTCACACAATCCTTACGACAGGTCGAAGGCGAGAAAGAGGTTCTGCCCCTGCCGCTCCACTTTCATGAGGACTGTGCTCCCCTCTTTCAGCGAGCGGGCTAGGGCCTGAAGATCCGCGGCGCGGTTCACGGGATTGTGGTTGATTTCCCGGATCACGTCGCCGGCCCGGACTCCCCCCTCGTCGGCCGGGCTGCCGGGCTTGACTTCGGTCACCAGGGCGCCCTTGCTGGACGACAGGTTCAGTTCACGCGCCGCATCCGAGGTTACGTTTTCGACCGTGACGCCGAGCCGCCCGTGCCCCTCCGGTTGAGTCGACTTGAACTCCTCGGCCACGTCGCTCGGCCTTTCCCCGACAGTCACCGACAGCGCCGTCTCATGCCCGTCCCGCCACACCACGAGCCGCGACGGGGATCCGACCTTGGTTCCGGCAACAGCCAGCGACAGGTCGCGGGCGGTCTCGATCGCTTTGCCGGCATACTCCACGATGACATCCCCCGACTTGAGGCCGGCCTTGGCCGCCGGGCTGTCGGCATCCACGTCCGAAATCAGCACCCCTTTGCGGCCCCCGACGTTGAAGCCTTTGGCGATCTGCGGCGTCAGGTCCTGGATGTGAACGCCCAGCCAGCCGCGCGTCACTTTGCCCGACTTGACGATCTGGCCGTAGACGTCGGCGGCCATGACCGACGGGATCGCAAACCCGACTCCCTGGAACCCGCCGCTTTGCGACGCGATCATCGTGTTGATCCCGACCACCTCCCCCTTCAGGTTAACCAGTGGCCCGCCGCTGTTCCCGGGATTGATGGCCGCATCGGTCTGAATGAAGTTGTCATATGGACCCGCACCGATCACGCGCCCCTTCGCGCTGATGATGCCGGCCGTCATCGTCTTCTCCAGGCCGAACGGGCTGCCGAACGCGAGCACCCAGTCGCCCACCTGTATCTGGTCCGACTTCGCCAGGGGAAGCACCGGCAGGTTTGCGGCCTTCACCTTCAGGATAGCCAGGTCTGTCTGGGCGTCGGTCCCCACGACCGTCGCGTCCATCTCACGGCCGTCCTCGAGCTTCACGCTGATCTTCGAAGCGTTTTCCACGACGTGGTTGTTCGTCAGGATGTAGCCGTCGGGCGCCACGATCAGACCGGAGCCGAGACTGCGCTGGCGGTAGTCCCGCGGCTTCTGATTGAAGAACGATCCCAACGGGCTCTCGTCTCCGAAAAACTCGCGAAATGGGTCGGCTGCCACCGCGTTGCTGTGGATAACCTGCTCCGTGTTGATGTTTACGACAGCAGGACCGACCTGCTTCGCCACCGTTTCGAACGTCTTGCTCAAATCATTGACGGCGGGGGGGATTCCCGAATTTCCCGTGGCCGCCCCGGTGCTGGTCCCCAGCGCAGCTCGGAATCCCAATGCGCCGCCAAAGATCAGAATCAGCATCGCCAGGCCCGCCGCGAACCCTTGGCGAAAGCCCGGGCGTGTTGCCATTGTGTTTAGCGATCTTGACCCGATCATCTTCACCTGACCCTCCTTGTCGAATCCGGTTCAGCCGGACTTCTGCTGCTCTGTTTGCACGCGGCGTGCCAGTTGCCGAATCAGTTGCCTCGATACCGGCAAACGATTGCTATTTAAATAGTTGGTGGCGCCTTTCCGGCTGGGCCCGCGGGGAGCGGCTGCTGGGGCGATGTTGAGGAAAGGGGGGAGGTAAATGCTTGGAATACCCTGGATTATCCTGGTTGTGGCGGAATTGCCGGCTCCGGCAATTCCGCCACACGACGATCCTCAGCCCGTACGCCGACGGACGCCGAGGAAGCGCCGACCGCTAAAGTGGGCCGCGTCGGCCCGACGCAGCCCGAGACGTAGACGCACGTCTGGATGCGGGAACCGTCGACGCCCGCGAGAGAAGCTATTTCCCCTCCTCCCCCTTTCCCATGGCCTCCTGCCTCCGGTAGAGGGTGCGGCGGTCGATGGCGAGGATTTCGGCTGCTTTGGACATGTTTCCGCCGACGGCTTCAAGCACTTCCCGGATGTACTGCTCCTCGACTTCCTCGAGGGTGGGCCACCTGCCATCGAGGCTCCTGCCTGGCAGCCGCGGCGCGGCCTGCACCTCCCCGGGCAAATCCTCGACTGCAAAAACGCCGGAAGTGTTCAGGGCGACGGCCCTTTCGACCACGTTTTCGAGCTGCCGCACGTTGCCAGGCCAACTGAAGCTCTCGAGTGCGCTCAGCACTTCCGGGTGCACCGCCAGAGTTCTTCCGGCCTTCTGGGCGTACTTCCGGAGGAAGTGGTCGAACAGCAGCGGCAGATCCGAGCGTCGCGCACGCAGCGGGGGAAGTTCGATGGTGACGACCTTGAGCCTGTAGTAGAGGTCTTCCCTGAACTTCCCCTGGGACACGAGGGATGTCAGGTCGCGGTGGGTTGCGGCGATGACTCTGACGTCCACACTGCTCGGGACCGTGCTGCCTACGGCCATCACCTCGCCCGACTCGAGCACGCGCAGCAGCTTGGACTGCAGGGCGGGCGAGGTGTCGCCGATTTCGTCCAGGAAAACCGTGCCGCGGTCCGCTGCCGCGAAGATGCCGCGTTTGGCGGTGGTGGCCCCGGTGAAGGCGCCCCGCACGTAACCGAACAGTTCGCTCTCGAGCAGGGTCTCCGCCACGGCGCCGCAATTGACGGCCACGAATGGCCGGTCGCGCCGGGCGCCCAATTCGTGTATGGAGCGGGCGACGAGCTCTTTGCCCGTGCCGCTCTCGCCCTGCACCAGCACGGTTGCGTCCGAGGAGGCGACCTTGGCGATGGTCTTGTACACCTCCACCATCGCCGGGCTTGAGCCGATAATCACGCCGCGCACATCCTGGTTTTGGACCTGCCGGCGCAGGTCGCGGTTCTCGCGCAGGAGCTTGGCCTGCTCCATGGACTGGCGCACCTTCAGGCGCATCTGGTCGAGACGGAAGGGCTTCGAGATGTAGTCGTGGGCGCCTGCGGAGATGGCATCGACGACCGTGTCCATGGAAGCGAAACCCGTCATGACGATGACGACCGTCTCCGGCCGCGAAGCCTTGATCGTCCGGACGACCTTCAGTCCGTCGACCCCTATCATCCGCAGATCGGTGAGGACGACGTCGTACGCCTGCTGTTCGGCTAGCTGCAGAGCCTGTTCGCCCGAATGGGCGAGGGTGACGTCGTGCCCCTCACGCGTCATGGCCTCTCCGATCGAGGAGAGCGAGTCGGGATCGTCGTCGACGATCAGGATTTTCCCCTGCACTTTCACCGCGCCTCCTTCCCGATTGCCGCCTCGGGCTGCGCGTCCGGGGCGTGTTCGGGGACAGGGAGCCGGATCGTCAGGGTGGTCCCCTGTCCCTGGGAGCTTTGGACCTCGATCCGCCCGTGGTGCTGGCGGATGATTTTAGCCGCGATGGTGAGGCCGAGCCCCGTGCCGCGCCGCAGGTCTTTCGTGCTGAAAAACGGCTCGAAAATCCGGGCCTGCTTCTCCGAGGGGATGCCAATGCCGTTGTCGGAGATCGATACCACCACCTCCCGCCCGGAGTCCGCGTCGTGCTCGAGCCTCGTCCTGACGACGATCTTTCCACCGTCCGGCATCGCGTCGCCGGCGTTGTTCAGCACGTTGAGAAACACCTGCTGCAACTGCTGGGCGTTTGCCTCGACCGGAACGAGGCCGGCGCCGAAATCGGTTTCGAGCGCGACGCCGCGGCGCGCGAGGTGATGCTCGAGAAACAGGAGCAGCTGCCGGAGCAGGTCGTTGACCTGGACGGGCCCCCGCGCCTGCCCCGGGGCCCGGGTCTCCGCAAGGAGTTCTTCCACGTACCACGTGATGCGCGAGAGTTGCTGCTGCACCAGGTCGATCCGGCGCGCCATATCCGTGGTGACGCCCGGGGACTCGGCCAGCAGCTGCAGGTGGGTCGACATCGCGCTGAGCGGGGAACCGATTTCGTGGGCGAAGGTCGCCGCCATGTACCCCGCCACCGCCGTTCGTTCGGCCTGGGTCAGGCGGCGCTGGGTTTCCACCAGGTCCTCGTTCAGCCGGGTGAGCCGATCGTTTGCCGCCGACAGGTCCGTCGTCGCCTCCCGCACCCGCTGCCGCAGTTCGAGGTTGAAGTTCTCCTGCTCGTGCAGAAGGCGCGCGCGGTCTGCCGACGTGCGCTCGATTTCGGCCATCATGTCGTTGAAGCCCTGGGCGACGGTCCCGATCTCGTCGCTGGAGTCTACCTCGATCCGGTGCTGCAGTTCTCCGGCCCGAGCCCTGACCATCGCCGCGACGACGCGGTCGATGCGCCGGGTCACTTCCCGCGTGAACATCAGGTGCAGCATTACGATGAGCACGGCGACCGCGGCGGGGATGAGGAAGAGCGCAATCTTGTAGTGTACCTCGCGCAGCAGATCCGATTGCCGCAGCGTGCTCAACAGGCTGACGCACCCCCGGACCTGCTGCGGGGAGCCCTGCGCGATCGGGACGATCGCCTTCAGCAGCCGCTCTCCCTCCTGATACTGGCGCAGCACCAACGGCTGTCCCTGCCGCGCGGCCGTGAGCTCGTCGACATGGATGGGCTGGGCCGAGGACGTCGAGGTGGTTACGACCCGCTGCAGTTCGTCGCCCGAGAACCGGAACACATCGATCCGGATGACGAAAAAATTGGCTTCGACCAGTTCTCCGACGAACTTGCGCGCGTTCTCGGCGTGGTCGAGCATCCCGTCGCGGGCGAGGTCGTCCGCCAGCTGGGTTGCCAGCCGCACCGAGCCCGCCTCGACCTGGCTGTCCAGCAGGCTGCCGGCCACCCGGTCGTCGAAGTAACCCAGCAGCGAGATCGCCAGAATCGTCGTCGGGATGGTGATGAGGAAAAGCCGGAACGACAGCGACCGCGACTGCAGGAATGGCCCTAGCCGTATCATGCGACCTCCTCCCGGCGCGCGCGTCGCCCGTCCCGGAGATTCACAGCGACCTCGGACCAGCTTCGGTTCCGCACGAGGACGCCCGATCAGCGCCTCACGTCCAGCGTCACCTGCACGGTCAGGGGTTGGCCGTCGCGCAGCACCACGACCTCGACGGCGTCGCCGGGCTTGTGGGTGCGCAGGACGTAGCTGAAATCCTCCAACGAGGCGACGTCCTTTCCCGCAAACCTGACCAGGACGTCTCCACCGCGCAACCCGGCCTTGGCCGCTGGGCTGTTCGGACGCACGTCCGAAAACCTCACCCCCTTGACCTCGGCGGTCATGTCCGGGATCGAACCGAAGTATGCGCCATAGCCGGACCCGCCGCCCCTGCCGGAGCTCCCCGTGGTCAGAGGCTCGTTGACCCTGGTGAACTGCGGTCGAGCATCCAGCGCATTCAGGCGGCGCGCGACGGTATACACCATGCCGAGTATCCTGGTTGCCCCAACGGTGTTGATCTGCTCCCAGTCGTCCGACGGGCGGTGGTAGTCCGCGTGCAGCCCGGAGAAGAAGAAAAGCACCGGAATGTTCTTGGTGTAGAAAGTGGTGTGATCGCTGGAGCCGTAACCGCTCTGCGACCCCTTTACTTCGAGGCCGTTCTCAGCCCCAGCGCTCTTGACGAGTTCGGCAAACACCGGGGACGTGCCGATGCCCCCAAGGATCACCTGGTCGTTACGGCTGCGGCCGATCATGTCCATGTTGAGCATCGCGACGACCTGGGAAAGGTCGCGTCCGGGGTGCGCCGCCCAGTATCCCGAGCCGCGCAAGCCCAGTTCCTCACCGGCGAACGCGATGAACACGTAACCGCGGCGGCGCGGAGACGGGTCGCGCGCCAGGGCCGCCGCAAGCTCGATCAGCCCTGCGGTGCCGCTCGCGTTGTCGTCCGCGCCATTGTGGATCTGGCCAATGAGCGACGGGGACAGCGAACTGCGCCCCCCGCGGCCCAGATGGTCGTAGTGCGCCCCCACGATGATCGTCTCCGCCCCGACCACTGGGTCGGTCCCGGGGAGGAAGCCGACCACGTTGCGCACCTCTTTGCGCACCGGTGCCATATCCATCTCGATGCGGGCCTGTACGCCGGTCAGCACGAAGCTCTGGGGCACCAGGGTCGCATCGATCTGCTTCTGCAGCTCCGCGAGGTTCCTCCCCTGCGCGTCGAGCAGCCGTTGCGCGACGGCCCGGGAAATCCGGAAGCTGCCGATGCCGAGCTCGTCGATCTGGGCCTCCACTCCCAGCGCCGGCACGTCTCTGGAATCGTCCGGGTGGTTTACCGGGTCCTGCACGATGAGGATCGCGCGCGCGTTGCGGTACTTGGCGTTCTGCGCCTTGGTGTTGTCTTCCCCGTGCAGCGTCGGTTCGGCGCCGTTGAACGGGCTGGCCGGGTCGTTTTCCCGCGGTTCGTGCGCCATCACCAGGACGATCTTGTCGGTGACGTCCAGGTCCTTGTAGTCGTCGTACCTGTTTTCCTCCGAAGATATGCCGTAGCCCGCGAAGACCACCTCGCCATCGAGGCTGGTCTTTTCCCCTGCGCCGAACGGGATGAAATCCTTTCCAAGCGCGGCTGTTATAGTGTTGCCGCCCACCGCGAACGTCAGGGTGTTGCCGGGGCCGAGCCGGCTGCCGGTGGCGATCATGAAACGCTGGAAAAAAGTGCCGCCGTCACCGGCCGGCTGCACCCCGGCCGAGGCGAACTGCCGCGCGATGTAGTCCGCCGCCTTGTCGAGCTCCGGGGTGCCGTTGGCGCGGCCCTGGAGGTCGTCGCTCGCCAGGTACCGGATGTGGCGCAGATAGGCATCGGGCGTGAACGGGCCGGAGGCCGCGAACGAAAATGCGGCGCCCAGCAGGCAAGCGGTCAGAACAGAACATTTCTTGAAGACCGGCATCGGGCATTCCCCTTCGGACGAGTAAGCCAGAAAGGTAGCACAACCGCCGCCTCAACCGGAACTGCCGTCCCCCGTTTATCATGGCTGCTTAGAAAGAGAGTGAGTCCGGGCCTCAGAGGCTGTCCAACGGTTGATCTGCCCGATCCAAACAAGATACACGTGGGTCCGGGCTTCAGCCCGGACGCTTTTTGCGGTCGCTAAAACGTGCGCCCGTTGCCACATAGATCAGATCAAAAGACGTCCGGGCTTCAGCCCGGACCCACGTGCATCTGCATTGCGGCTCGGGAGCCTTGCGCCCCCGGCCTGAGATGAGGCACACTGGCCGCCGATGGCGCACCACATTTACACGGGCTCGTTTGCCGGCCTCGAAATGCGCTGGCTCGAAGAGGTCGCGTGCCTGCAGGCGGGAGACCCGCTACGCCCGGTGCCCGTGCTTGTAGGATCCAACATACTGGCGTCGCACCTCAAAGCGGTCCTGGCACGGAGCCGCCCCGCCGCCAACATACGGTTCTACACGTTTCTCGACCTCGTCAATACGCTCGCACGCGAGGAGACGTCGTCCCGCCCGCGCCTGCCGCGGTTGGGCGGTATCAGCTTCCTGGACGAATCGCTCGAGGCGGGGGTGCCCGAGGTGTTCGCGGGGGTCGCCACCTACCCGGGATTCCGCTCGAACCTGCTCGACACCTTCCGGGACCTCCGCGATGCGGGGATCGCGCCGGCGAACCTCGAACGGAGCCTGCCTGCCCTGGCGCGCGCGACGCCGGACCGGGCGCCACACCTGAAGGGGCTGTCGGTGCTGTGGAGCCGGTTCCGGGAACACACGGAGCGTTTCCGCGACGTCGACGACGATTTCCGCTCTGCGCTGCGGTGCGCGTCGCGTGCGGCCGCCGTTCTCGGCAGCGGACGCCTGCTCGTCTACGGCATCTACGACGCGACCGGCCAGCAGGCCGACCTCCTGGCCGGCCTGAGGCAGTGGCTCGAGCTGGCCTATTTCATCCCGTTCGTGGATCCAGCGGAATCGCGCTTTGCCCAGGCGTTTCTGGATGCGCGCAGTGTGGAGCTGACTGTCGCCCCCGAGCGGGTCGCGGAGCCGGCCGGAGCTTCGACCCTGGGTCGGCTCGCGGAATGCGGATTCGGGTTCCGCGTCCGCTCGTGGGGCAACGCGGATTGCGCCCTGCCGGCGGACGGAAGCCTGCGGCTGGTTTCCGCGCCGGGACAGTCCAGGGCGGCGGTGGAGATCGTGCGCGAGGTCCTCACCGCGGTGCAGGACGGGACGGTGTCGGGCTTTCACGAAATCGCCGTTCTGTTCCGGCATCCGCGCGAGGAGGCGCCCATCGTCGCCGAGGCCCTCCGATTGCGAAGTATCCCTCATTTCCTCCACGGCGGGGAACCTTTCGAACAGAGGCCGCTATGCCGGGCCGTGCTGGCCTGTGCCGGCCTGGAGCCGGGGCAGCATGCCCGCGCGGGCGTGCTCGCCGCGATGGATTTCATCGCCGCGGCGCTCCCTCCCCGGGCCGGGCGCAGGTGGGACGCGCAACAGTGGCGCGCACTGACGGGCGACGCCAGGTTCCTCGCCGGTTTGGATGGCTGGGACAAAGGGGCCGACACGCTCGTGCGCGACGCTCAACGCGACCTGGCCCGGGCCGAGTCCGGCACGGCCGCCGTCTCCGACGACGGCGAACCGCCGATGTCGCCCGCGCGCGCGCGGATCCGTCTCGAGCGCGCGCAATCGTTGCGGGAGGCGTGGCACACCCTGCGCGACGCGTCCTGCGGTTGGCCCCCGGCCCTTTCCTGGATCCAGTGGGCCGCGCTCCTGGAGGATCGCCTGGGCCCGCTCCTGGGCGACGCCGAAGACTGGCCCGCCTTCTCGTCTGTTCTCGACGAACTACGGTCTCTGGGGACGCTCCCGGAGCGGCGCCGGGTATCCCGCGCCCGCATGGTGTCGCTTCTGCGGGAATCCATCCGGGGCCACAGCCTGCCCGAAGGACGCTTCCGGGGCAACGGGGTGAACCTTCTGCCGCTCAGCGTCGCCCGCGGCGTCCGTTTCGCCGTGACCATCGTGCCTGGCCTGGAGGAAGGGTCCTTCCCCGCGCGGCCGCGGCAGGATCCGCTGCTGTTCGACACGGAGCGCGCGGCGATCGGGGACCTGTTCTCGACACTCCCCCTCAAGGCTCGACGCCGCGAAGAGGAAACGCTCCTGTTCGACATGGCTGCGAGGTCGGCCGAGAAGCGGTTGGTCCTCGTCACCTCCAGGCTCGACGAACGCACCGACCGTGAACGCATACCATCTGAATTTTTCCTCCGGGTTGCCGAGGCTGCGGCCCGCTCCCCGCTCACGCTGCGCGATCTGAAAGCAGGCCGCGTCCCGGGATTCCGCTCCGTCAACCTGGAGAACCCGGCGCCGGACCCGGGCCAGGTTGCCGTCGACGAAGGCGAGATGCGCCTCAGGCTGATCACCCGCAACCGGGACGAGGCGGCCGCTGCCCTGAGCGCCCTCGCCGCCGCGGATCCCGCGCTGCTGGAACGCAGCAGGGCCTTCGACCGCGCGCGCTGGACGAGACGGCTGACCGAATTCGACGGCCGGATCGTCGACCCCGAGCTGACCCGCTGGGTCGGCTCGACCAAGGGATCGACCGCGGGACAGGTCTCGGCCACCCGCGTCGAGGAGTACGTCCGTTGCCCCTATCTGTTCTACCTGAAGCGGGTGGTCGGGCTCGAGCCATGGCAGGAGCCGGAGCCGTCGCAGGTCCTGGACCCCCTGGTCCGCGGCTCGCAGGTCCACGCCGTGCTCGAGGGCTTCGTGCGCGGCCTGGAAGGACGCCCTCTGTCGACCGAACCGCAGGCGAAGCTCGGAAGCCGCGCTGCTCGAACTGTCCCGGCGGACCCTGGACAGCGTGCGCCCGCCCGGCATGCCGGACCTGCTGTGGGAACTGGAACAGGAGGGGGTAGACCGGATCCTGCGCGAGTGGCTGATCTTCGAGCGGGAGAGGGAAGAGAGCGGCCTCGTGCCCCGTCTCCTGGAGCACCCGTTTGGCCAGGTTTCGGCCGAAACCGCCCGGGCCCCTTTCCGACTCCAGGCCGGGCGCCACACCTTCGAGTTCCGCGGCAAGATCGATCGTGTCGACCTTGCCCCCGACGGCAGGCGGGCACGCGTCGTCGACTACAAAACCGGCCGCCTGCCGCCCACCATGAGGCGCCGGAAGCGACCGGTGCTCATGTGCGGCGAGAAGATCCAGATCGCCGTCTACTGGGGTGCGCTGCAGGGCGACTATCCCGGGATCGAGGAAATATCCGGGGAGTACCTGCACCTGCAGCAGCAGGAGGGCAAGGTCGTGCCTTGTTCGTTCGACGACCAGGAACTGCGCGCCGGGGTCGACCGGCTCGGCGAAATCCTGGAGATCGTCGGGGACGGCATTGACGACGGCATGTTCTTCGCGCGCACCGGCGGCGCTGTGTACGACGATCACTGTCTGCACTGCAAGTACCTCCCCGTCTGCGGCAAAGACGTCGGGCGCCGCGCCGAAACGAAGGCGCACGACCCCGCGGTGCGCACGTTTGAGAGGCTGGCCGAGATCGACGAACCCTGGGAGGACGCGTGATCCCCGATCAGCCACAGCGCGACAGGGCCGTGCGCGAGACGCGGAGGTCGTTCGTCGTGGAGGCTTCGGCGGGAACCGGCAAGACCCGGACTCTGGTCGACCGCATCCTCCACCTGGTGCTGCGCGAGGGACCTTCAGGGCCGCCGATCAGACTCGTACAAGTCTGCGCGATCACTTTCACGGAGAAGGCCGCCGGCGAAATGAAGATCCGGTTGCGGCAGGAGTTCGAGGAGGCGACCCGGGACGAGGCGGTCCGCCCCCTGGCGCAGCAGGCCCTGTACGATCTCGAATCCGCCGCGATCTCGACCTTCCACTCCCTGGCGGTCTCGCTGCTGAAAGAGAGGCCCATCGAGGCAGGGCTCGATCCGCAGTTCACCGCGCTGGACGAAATCCAGAGCGGTTTGCTCTTTGACGAGCTGTGGGAAGAGTGGATCCGCGACGTCCTGGTGGCGCGCCGGGGCCCGATCGAGGCTGCGCTCCGCGGCGGATTCAGCCTGGGCGGTTTGAAATCGATCGCCTCCGGCCTGAGGCTCCACGCCCCCCTGGCGACCCGCCTCGAGCTGCCCCCCCCGGCGACCGAGGAGGATGTCCTCCATACCCGCGCCAGCCTGCTGAGCGAGGCACACTCCTTGCGCTGCCGCGCCACACGCCCGGACGACAAGCTCCTCCTGCGGCTGGCGGACACCATCGCCTGGTTGGAGAGCCCGCTCGGGTGCGCTCCCCCGGGCAAACCCGGGAATACCGGCAGGGCGGATCGCTGGTCCGGCGGCGCCGACACCGTGCGCCAGGTGCAGGACTTCGTCCGCAGAACCGCCGAGTTCGCCAGCGAGTCCTCCGGATACGAACGCCAGCGCCTTCTCGATACGGTCGTCCGGTGGCTTCGGACGGACTTCCTCCACGCCTGGCAGCGGCGAAAGCAGGCCGAAGGCGTGGTCGACTTCGACGACCAGCTCGAGGCCGCGCGCAGCCTGCTGATCCGGAGCCGGGCCGCGCGCCGCGAGTTCCAGGATCGGTTCCGGACCCTCCTGGTGGACGAGTTCCAGGACACCGACCCGACCCAGTTGGATATCGTCCTGCTGCTCTCTTCCCCCGGCCTGGACGAGAACGATCCGTCGCGCCTGAAACCGGGGCCGGGCCGACTGTTCATCGTCGGGGACCCGAAACAGTCGATCTATCGGTTCCGGGGCGCCGACGTCGAGACCTACCTCGACGTGGTCGGAAGGTCCGGCGCGCTCGGCCTGGAATGTGTCGGCATTACCACGAACTTCCGGTCCGTTCCCTCGCTTCTCCGCTTCGTGGACGCGGCATTCGAGGGCGTCATGTTGAAGAGCGGGGACGGACGGCGCCTACCAGGCGGACTATCTCCCATTCGGCGCCGGCGCACGACAAGGGGAGCCGGCAGGGCCTTCGGTCCGGCTCGTCGGCGATCGCACGGAGGCGGGGAACCTCGCGGGTTCCGGGCCGCGACTGGGTCGACGTCGAGGCCGCGCGACTGGCGAAGTTGATCCGGCAGATCAAAGGCGGAAAGGACGAGTCGTGGTGGGTCGAGGAATCCCGCGGGGCCCCGGGCCGCCGGCGGCCGCCCGAGTATCACGACATCGCCATTCTTCTCCCCGTCCTCACCCACCTCGATGCGCTCGAGGAGCAGTTGCGGGACTGCAGGCATCCCTTACGTGCTCGAAGGGGGGAAGTTCTACTATGCGCGGTCGGAGGTGTCTTCAGCCCTGACCCTGCTCCGCGCCGTGTCGAACCCCAACGACGAGGTCGCGCTTTACGGAGCCCTGCGCTCCATCTTTTTCGGGCTCTCGGACGAAGAGCTGCTGCGCGCGCGCCGCGCCGGCGTGCCGCTGGATTACCGAGTCGCGCCGCCTGAGGATTCCCCGCTGCGCCAACCCTTCGCGACTTCTGCTGCGACCTGCACGAGGGCCGGCTCAGGCGCCCTCCGTCGGAAACCTTCGAGCGCCTGCTGCACGGCACCGGCGCCCGGGAGGTCCTGGCGGTCCGCGGTTTCCAGTCCATCGCCAACCTGTACAAACTGGGGCGAACGCTGCGCTGGCTCCAGGAGAGAACGACTTTTTCAGAGGCCGTCGACACCCTCCTGAAGATGCACGAGGATAGCACCGCCGAGGCGGAGAGCCGCGTCATGGAGGAAACCGGGGACGCCGTCCGGGTCCTGTCCATTCACAAGGCAAAGGGACTCGACTTCCCGATCGTACTCCTGGGAGGGCTTGGCGGAGAACGATTGCGCCGGACCTCCCGAATTTCTGGCCGACGCGCATCGTCGGAAGATATTCGCGGTCAGGTTCGAGGGCATCGAAGGCCCAGGATGGCGCTATCTCAAGGAGGAGGACGAGAAGCGTGAGGACCAGGAACTGATCCGGCTGCTGTATGTGGCGCTGACGCGCGCGCGGGATCACCTCGTGCTGTCGACGCATCACCGCGGGAAATACGATCGCGCCGGCGACGCCTGGGCCGCCGACCTCAGTTCGACGCGCCTGGAGCCGCTGGCGCAGTTCCTGGCAGAAAGGGCTTGCCGGGACGAGGTCCTGGCGCGCTGTTGTCGACCCCCGCAGCCTCGACGCGGCGTATGACGCGCCTCCTCCCCGGCAGCCCGACCGCACGGGCGATTGGGCATCGGCGTTGCGACGCGAAGCCGCGGCCCTGGCGCGGCTCCGGACCGAGACCCCCGCCGCGCCGCCGCCCCACCCCCGCGGAGGAGCGCTCGGGGAAGCCCGCGCGGCGCATGTGCCGGACGACGCGCGCGACCGCGCCATCCGCTTCGGCGTCGCTTATCACGAGGCGATGGAGGCGGCCGACTTCAACCGGCCTTTCGGGGCCAGGGCGTGGGCGGTCGATGCTGCCCGGCGCCATTGCATCGACGCCCCAGGCGTGGATGCGCTGGAAGAACTCGTGAGTCGGACGCTGGCGTCGCCCACCCTGGAGCGTGCCCGCCGGGCAGTGTCGGCGGGGCGCGCGGCTTGGCGCGAACTGCCTTTTGTCCGGCAGGTGCCCGACACGGCCGGGTTCCGGGAGGGGAAGATCGATCTCCTGTTCGAGGAAGACGGGGGATGGGTGCTGGTGGACTACAAGACCGACAAAGTGCCCCCGGACGGGCCCCGCCTCTTCGCCGAACGGTACAGGGCGCAGATCCAGGAGTACAGGGCCGCGCTGCGCGAACTGGGGATGACGGTGAAAGCGGCCTACCTGCTGCTGGCACGCACCGGCGAGACGGTCGAGATCGCCGACCTGCCCTGACGCGGGCGCCCTCAGCCCCGCAGCGTGCGGCCCGCCAGCTGGCCGCAGGCCGCCTGGACGTCGGCCCCGCCACTGTAGCGCTTGTGCGAGGGGAAGCCGTGGGCGCTGAGAACCGCCCGGTAGGCGGCTTCCGTCGGCCCGGACACGCGCGCGAACGGCTCGGCCGCCCCGGTCCCGGCGGGATTGTATTCGAGGATGCTGATGCGCGGCCGCAAACCCGTCCTGGAGCGGAAATCATCTGCCAGCCCGGCGAGCGCCCTCGCGTCCTCTTCCGAATCGTTGATGCCGTCGAGCAGCGTGACCGCCCACATGGGGGACATGCGGGTTGTCGCCGCGTGTTCGACGGCCGCCTCGAGCACCTCCTGGAGGGGGTGGGCGTGGTCGATCGGCATGAGACTGGCCCGCACGGACCGTCGCGGGCTGGCAATCGAGATGGCCAGCCTCGCCTTGGGCACTTCCCGCGCGATCCGGCGGATGCCGGCCGGCAGCCCGGCCGTGCAGATCGTGATGGCGCGGCCGTCGATGGCGGGGCCGCTGGGCTCGCAGGCCACCCGGATCGCTTCGATCACGTTGTCGAGGTTGGCCAGGGGCTCCCCCATCCCCTGGAACACGACCCCGTGGACGCGCTGCCGCAGCGAGCGGTCCAGGGTGCGCCGCACGACACGGATCTGCTCCACGATCTCCCATGCCTCGAGGTTGCGGGCGAGACCGAGCTGCCCGGTTGCACAGAAGGCGCAACGCAGGCCGCACCCCGCCTGCGAACTGACACATACCGAAAACCGCCCAGGCTTCTCGAGCGGGATCCGCACCGCTTCCACCACCGCGCCGTCCGGCGCCTCCAGCGCGTACTTCACGAAGGGGTCGAGACGGCTGGCGCGCGTCTCCCGCACTGCCAGCGCCGGAATCGTGGTCGAGGCGCGCACACGGTCCAGACTGACGCGCCGCACTCCGCGGACGGCTGCCGGCAGATGGTCGTGACGGTGCACTGCCCCCACGATCCGGCGCGCTTCCTCGAGAGGAAGGTCCGGAATCGCGCCGCACAATGTCTGGGGGGTCACCCCTTGCAGACAGAGCATTGTTGGTCACCAGCGGGGAGGTGTGGGAAAACGCCGCCGCGCGCCCCCGACCGCCGAAAGTACTTGACGGACTCGATTGTCCGCGTAAAATTACCAGCTTTTGTCTCTTTTTTGCAGTACGCAATCCTCAAGAAGGGAGGACGGGAGCATGGCGGAGAAACTTTCGAAGACGGCGCGCGCGAGCATGGGCGACAAAGGACATCGCTATGAGCACATGTGTCCGCAGTGCGGCACATCGATGGTCGCGACCAAGGTCATGAAGTATCGCGAGACGCCGGGCGGCATGTACTGGATCTGCCCCAAAGACGACCACCGCATCAAGATCTGACCCGGCCTCTGCCGGCTACAAGCCCGGGCAGTCGCCGCAAACGACTGCCTTTTTTTCTGTCCGGCCGCACCTTACCCGCACGATCTGGTACACTTTTCTCTACAACCTTGCTGGACGGAGACTCTATGAAAATACGAATTGCGTTCGGAATTCTCGGCATCGCGGTGGCGCTGGCCGCCGTCACCGCCGCCGCGCCGCAAGCCGGGAGCCTCACGGAGGCGATCGCGGTGATCAGCCCGGCCTCGGGCAGCAGCTGCAAAGGGACGGTACGTTTCACCGACACGGAAAGCGGGATGAAGGTCGTCGCGGACCTCGAAGGGCTCACCCCGAACGGCAAGCACGGCTTCCACGTGCACGAGTTCGGCGACTGCAGCGCCCCGGATGCCACGAGCGCCGGCAGCCACTACGACGCGGAAGGCACCAAACACCACGGCAAGCCCGACGACCAGATGAACATGAAGCACTCCGGCGATCTGGGCAACATCGAGGCCGACGCGAACGGCAAGGCGCACTACGAGGTCACGATCCAGGGCGTCTCGATAGCCGGGCCGCGGGCCCCTATCGTCGGTCGCGGCGTCATCGTCCACGCCAAGCCGGACGACTTCGGCCAACCCGTCGGCAACGCGGGGGGACGCATCGGCTGCGGCGTCATCGGCGTGGCCAAACGTTAATTTGGAGTGCGGCGCCTCGGCGCCGCTCCCCCCCGGCAATCGCCTGTGTCCCCAAGGCTGCCTCCATATTTCCGACACAGAAATCCCCCCGGCATTTCAGAAGCTCGCCGATCCGCTACCTGCATGTTAGGATAGGTCGTCTAACGTTCGAGATCGCCTGACGTGCACCCTTCTTGCAGGGAGTGCCATGAAGCCCATCCACACCTTCTCCGTCATCCCGAAACTCCCAGTGCCGCTCGAGAGACTGCGGGAGCTGGCGTACAACCTGAACTGGGCCTGGAACCACGACACGATCGAGCTGTTCCGGAGGCTGGACAGCGACCTGTGGGAGACTTCCGGGCACAATCCGGTGCTGATGCTCGGCACCATCGAGCAGGGGAGGCTCGAGGTGCTGGCAGTCGACGAGTCGTTCCGGGCGCACCTCGACCGGGTCTGCCGGCAGTTCGACGAGTACATGGCCGGCGCCTCGACCCCGTACCGGCGGGCGCACGGCGCCCCGCAAGGACCGCTGGTCGCCTACCTCTCCGCCGAGTTCGGGCTCACCGAGTGCCTGTCGATATTCGCGGGGGGACTCGGCGTGCTGGCGGGCGACCACCTGAAGTCCGCGAGCGATCTCGGGGTGCCCCTGGTCGGCGTCGGCCTCCTTTATCAGCAGGGCTACTTCCGGCAGTATCTGAACTCCGCCGGGTGGCAGCAGGAAGCGTACGAGGACAACGACTTCCACAACCTGCCCATGACGCTCGAGCGTGCGCCCGACGGGAGGGCACTCAAGGTGGAGGTGTTCTATCCCGGGAATCGGGTCGTCGCCCAGGTATGGCGCGTGCAGGTGGGAAGAGTCCCGCTGTACCTGCTCGACACCAACATCGCGGAAAACACGCGCGCCGAGGACCGGGACATCACCGACCAGCTCTACGGCGGCGACCTCGACATGCGCATCCGGCAGGAAATCCTGCTCGGCATCGGCGGCTTCCGGGCGTTGCAGGCGCTGGGGCTCACCCCGACGATCTACCACATGAACGAAGGGCACTCGGCCTTCGTCTCGCTGGAACTCACCCGCCGCCTGATGGAAACGCAGCGGATGACTTTCGCCGACGCCCGCCAGTTGGCCTCTTCCGCGCTGATCTTCACGACCCACACGCCCGTCGAGGCGGGGCACGATTATTTTCCCCCGCACCTGATGGACCGCTACTTCGTCGAGTACATCGCCAGGCTCGGCATCCCGCGCGGCGAATTCCTGGCCCTCGGGAGGCGCAACCCTGGCAACGACGGCGAGAGTTTCTGCATGACCATCCTCGCCCTCCGGATGGCTGCCTTCAGCAACGGCGTCAGCAGGCTGCACGGCGAGGTGAGCCGGCACGTGTGGACGGGAATCTGGCCCGGCATCTCGCCGGAGGAGACGCCCATCGGGCACGTCACCAACGGCGTCCATTTCCGGTCGTGGATCTCCAACGAGATGAACCAGCTCTACGACCGCTACCTCGGGCCCACGTGGCACGACCAGATCGCCGACACGGCCGTATGGCGCAGGGTCGACAGCATCCCCGCCGAGGAGCTGTGGCGCACACACGCGCGGCGCCGGGAACGGCTGGTGGCCTTTGCTCGGCGCCGGTTGCACGCGCAACTGAAACGCCGGGGTGCCCCGCAGGTGGAAATCGATCAGGCCGAAGAGGTGCTCGACCCCGACGTGCTGACCATCGGCTTCGCCCGCCGCTTCGCCACCTACAAACGCGCGACCCTGTTCATGCGCGACCAGGAGCGCCTTGCGCGCATCCTCAACCACCCCGATCGGCCCGTGCAGATCATCTTCGCCGGCAAGGCGCACCCGCGCGACGATCAGGGTAAGGAACTGATCCGCCAGATCGCGTCGCTGGCCCGCCAGCCGGCGTTCCGCCGCCGCATGGTTTTCATCGAAGACTACGAGATGAGCGTGACCCGTTACCTCGTCCAGGGCGTCGACGTGTGGCTCAACACGCCCCTGAGGCCGAACGAGGCCAGCGGAACCAGCGGGATGAAAGCCGTCGCCAACGGCGTCCTGAACCTCAGCACGCTCGACGGCTGGTGGGAAGAGGCCTGGCAGATGCGGCGCAGGAACACCGAGCCGCTGGGGTGGGCTATCGGCAAGGGCGAAGTATTCGACAACCGCGACTACCAGGACCAGGTGGAGGCCGACGCCCTCTACGAGTTGCTCGAACGCGACATCGTCCCGACTTTCTACGACAGGAAATCCGACCGGATCCCCCGCAGGTGGATCTCGCGCATGAAGTCCTCCATCGGTGCTCTCTGCCCGTTCTTCAATACCCACCGGATGGTGCGCGACTACACGCGACCGGTTCTACCTCGTCGCCAAGGGCAACTATGACCACCTCGCCGGGAACGCCGGTGCCCCGGCGCGCAGCCTGTCGTCCTGGCTCGAGCGCGTACGCGCCGCCTGGCCTCAGATCGCGCTGCAGCTGCTCGACCCGACCCTGCCGCCCGAGGTTGCCGTCGGCCAGGGCGTCACCGTCCAGGCACGCGTCCGCACCGGCTCCCTGCGGCCGGAAGATCTCAAGGTCGAGCTCTACGTGGGCAAGCTGAACGCGGACGGCGAAATCGTGGGCCCTATCACCACGACAATGTCCCCCGTGCGGCAGGAGGACGGGGAATACTACATCTACGAGGCGGACAACGTGGCGTGTGCCATCAGCGGGATGCACGGCTTTACCGCACGAGTCCTGCCACAGCACCCCGACCTGACGGCTCCCTTTGTCCCCGGCCTGATCGCCTGGGCGACGGAAATGCAGAGGCCGGAAGCCAGAAGCCAGAAGTATTAACCGGAAGCCGGAAGTATTGAGAGGACTTCGAGCCTGGAGGTGAGTGCGGGGATCTCACCTCGAAAACTCGAAGCCCTCGAAGATTCTCCAAACACCCGATTTTAAAACACGTCGGTGTGTTTCTGAACCAAGGGACTGAGGGTCTCACGCCTGCGGGAAGCGGAAGAGCGGGGGCGTGCTCATCGCCTTCTTCTTCAGCTGCTCCGCCTCCTCGGCCGTCAGCGGTTTGAACTGGGCGGCCAGTCCCAGCGCCATCTTGAAGACGTTCTCGTCGCCGGGGGGCACTGCTGCCGTGACCGGGTGCGATAGCGTGAACCGCAGCGCCGGCCCGGCCTCCTCCGGCTGGCTGAACGGCTCGTACCAGCATTTGGGGTGGGTCCTCTTCGCCCCTTCCGGCCAAGGCCGCTTCGCGAGCGCCTTCAGCGCCAGTATCCCCATCTGCTTTTCCTGCGCCTTCGCCAGGACCTGCGGCCCGAAGTTTCCCGCGTTCCACGTGGCGTAATTGATCGGGAAGAGGATCGTGTCGAAGTTGAACCCGTCCATCAGCGCGAGCGCCGCTTCGACCGAATGAGCGGAGAATCCCACGAAGCGCACCTTGCCCGCGTTCCGGGCGGCGACAAAGGCTTCCATGGCCCCGGCCGGTCCGAGGATTTTCTGCACGTCTTCCCGTTTGGTCACCGCGTGGTGCTGGTACAGGTCGAAATGGTCCGTGCGCATTTTACGGAGCGACCGCTCCAATTCCGCGGAGGCGCCGTCTTTCGTGCGCTGCTGCGTCTTGCAGGCGAGGAAGATCCCTTTGCGGAAGGGCTCCAGGGCTGGGCCGAGCATGTCCTCGGCGTTGCCGTAGCTGGGGGCGACGTCAAAGTAGTTCACCCCGGCGTCGATCGCCTCCTTCACCCGCTGCGCGGCCTGCTCGGTCGTGGCGTTCATCACGACGATGCCGCCGAAACCGATCATCGACAGTCTTTCGCCGGTCTTGCCGAGCGATCTTTTCTCCAGGCCCCGCGCCGGTTTCTGACGCTGAATCGCCGAAAGCGATGCAGGGAAACAGCTCAGGAGCGATGCCGCCCCCGCGTCCTTCAAGAATTCCCGCCTGTCCATATTCCCTCCATTGGTCGGCTTCTATCATAACCTGTTGGCTGGGGTGGTGGGGCTCGATCTTTTGGATGAGCGGGGAAGCGGAAGCCGGAAGCCCGGAAGCCGACGAACGGCGTTACCGTCAGGCGGCGTGGAGTGGCGCGGGGAAGCGGTAGCCGGAAGTCCGAAGCCCGGAAGCCGCCGATCAGGTTATCCCGTCTTCCGGCTTCCGTCTTCCGGCTTCCGTCTTTTTCACATCAGCATGCCGGCGATGGAGGCCGAGAGGTAGTTGGCGAGCGTCCCGGCCGCAACCGCCCGAAAACCGAGCAGTGCCAGGTCGTGCTTGCGATCCGGTGCCAGCGCCCCGATGCCGCCGAGCTGGATCCCGATCGAGCTGAAGTTGGCAAACCCGCAGAGCGCAAATGTGGCGATCACAAAAGAGCGCGGGTCGATGCTCGCTTTAAGGGCGCCCAGTTGCCCATAGGCGATCAGTTCGTTCAGCACCAGCCGGGTGCCGAGGAGATTCCCGACCGCGAAACAATCGCGCCAGGGCACGCCCATCAGCCAGGCGAGCGGGGCGGCGAGGTGGCCGAAGATCCACTCGAGGCTCAGACGCTGCCCCCCCCAAAGCGGCACGGTCCCCAGCAGGGCGTTTACCAGCGCGATCAGGGCCAGAAACGAGATCAGCATCGCGCCCACGTTTAGCGCCAGGTGCAAGCCCTCGCCGGTCCCCCGCGCGGCCGCGTCGATGACGTTGACGTCGGTGCGCTCGATCCTGAGTGTCACGGTCCCGGCGGTTTTCGGCTGTTCGGTTTCCGGCACGAACATCTTGGCCAGCATGATTGTGCCCGGGGCCGTCATGATCACCGCCGTCAGCAGGTGACGCGCCTCCACGCCGAAGGCGATGTAAGCGGCCATGATGCCCCCGGAGATGTGCGCCATTCCGCTGGTCATGACCGTCATCAGCTCCGACCGCGTCATCGCGGATAGAAATGGGCGTATGGTCAGCGGTGCCTCTGTCTGGCCCATGAAAATGCTCGCGGCCACGTTCAGCGACTCCGCGCCGCTGGCTCCCATCAGGCGGGTCATCACCTTGGCGAACCCCAACACGACGTATTGCATGACCCCGAGGTAGTACAGGATGGCAAACAGGGCGGCGATGAAGATTATGGTCGGAAGCACCTGGAAGGCAAACAGGGCAAGGGTGTTTCCCGGCGTGCCGAGCTGGCCGAAGACGAACGAAGACCCTATGTGCGCGAAGCCCAGGAGGGCCGTGATCTTGTCCCCGATCCACCGGAAGACTGCCTGGCCGGTACCCGTTCTGAGCACGAGCAATGCGAAGGCGAACTGCAGGCCGAGTCCCCAGGCCACGGTCTTCGGCCGGATCGCGCGGCGGTTCGTGGAAAAGACGTAGGCGATGGCCAGGATGGCGACGATCCCCAGCAGGCCGGATAGTCTCTGCATGACGGGCTCCCGATCGATTCCAGTTTGTCAGGAAAGCGGCCATTATAGGGAGCGGCCCGCGCTAATACAACGATCCGTGTCGGAACCCCTTCGAGATTCCTCAAGGGGGTCGGGCCGGGCACTCGAAGAAGGCCGGGGAAACAGCGTGAAGTATAATTATGTCATGCCCGATGCGACGCCGCGGGGCCCGTTCGCCGCCGGAAGCCGTTACAACTCCTATGGTGCCTACCTGAAGGAGCGATTCGGCTGCCGGGTATATAAGGTGATCGTCGACGGGGGGTTCACGTGCCCGAACCGCGACGGCACGGTTGCGACGGGAGGCTGTACCTACTGCAGCAACGACTCCTTCCGGCCGGGCGCCGTCCGGCGGCTCCTGCCTGTGGCCGAGCAGGTGCGCCAGGGGATCGAGTATCTGGGCAACCGCTATCGCAGCCGCCGGTTTGTCGTCTATTTCCAGCCGTACACCAACACCTACGCGCCCCTGGAAACGCTCGTCCCGATGTACGAGGAAGCACTCTCCCACCCCGGCGTCGTCGGTCTGGCCGTCGGCACGCGCCCGGACTGCATCGACGAAGAGAAGATCGCATGGTTCGAGAAGCTCGCCAGGTCCCGCTTCGTCACACTCGAGTACGGGCTCGAGTCGATCTACGACTCGAGCCTCGAGCGCATCAATCGCGGACACGACTTCCGCTGCTGGACCGACGCGGTGTCACGCACCAGCGGCCGGGGCATCGCGATCTGCGCCCACCTCATCCTGGGTTTCCCGTGGGAAACGCGAGAAGAGATCCTCGCCATGCCTGGCGTCGTTTCAGCCTCGGGGATCGATTTTGTGAAGCTGCACCACCTTCACGTGGTCCGCCACACCTCGATGGGCCGGGAGTTCCTGCGACGGCCCTTCCGCGTCCTGGAGTATCCCGAGTACCTCGACCTGGTGGTCGACGTTCTGGAACGCCTCAGCCCCTCAATCCGCGTGGAACGGCTCTTCGGACTGGCTCCCGATGCCGACCTGATCGCGCCACGCTGGGGGAAGACGAAGCCGGAGATACAATACGATGTCGAACGCCGTCTGGCATCCCGCGAAACCTGGCAGGGCAGGCTGTACCGCCCGCAACCCGGCGACGCAACAGACTGAAATACACTCGCGGCGACTCGCCTTCAGGGTTTCGATTCGAAATAATGCCGAATCCAGTGATCCAAAGCGGATTCCGGGTTGCGGACCACTTCAGCGGTGATCTCGAAGCGCGCCGGGCCGTGGTTTTTCCGGATCAGGTTCAGCCCGTGCTCGTAGTTCTTAAACGTCTCCTTGAACACGCTCTCCACGGTTTCGTTCGATTCGAGTGCCTTATCTGCGAGCAGCCTCGCCGCTTCCGGGTCCATGACGATCTCGAGGCCGAAGCGTTCCGACCAACTCTCCACGAGCTTTTTCAGCCGCCCCTGCATTTCCCGCCAGCGGTCGGCTCGGGAAGCCTCGAGCAACCGGTCGAGCACCTGTGCGGGAGCGTCGACCACGTCGGCGGTGAGCTCGAAGTCCACGACTCCCGAGTCGGGCAACTGATATTTGAACTCCCGGAACACGCGCTCGCACACTCCGACGAGACTCCGGGCGCCAGTCCTCTCCTCGTACGCGATCTGGGCGATTCGGCGCAATCCGTCGTCGCTTGATCGCAACGTGATCCCATACGCCTCGAAGGCCTGCTCGTACTGGCGCAGGAGAGACCCTTCGGAGTGCTTCAGGATCTGAAATAGGTCATTCACTTCGAGCTGCTGGCACGTGACGATGACCGGGAGGCGCCCTATGAATTCGGATTCGAACCCGAACTCTATGAAATCGCTGCTTTTTGCGGCCTGGAGGAAGTCCTCGCCGCGGGACGGGGCGCCTTCCCCGGAACCGAGAAACCCGATCCGCTTCGCCCCGACGCGCTTTCGAACGATTTCGGCAAGCCCATTGAAGGCTCCCGAGACGATAAAGAGAATGTGGCGGGTGTTGATTACTGACCGGCTGACCTTCCCCTTGCTCTGAAATTCCATTGCCGCCTGGAGCTGCGAGGTGAGGTCGAACGGCGTGCGCAGGCTGACTTCGGTCTCCTCCATTAGCTTGAGCAACCCGCGCTGAACTCCGCCGCCGCTGACGTCGCGTCCCAGCACGTTAGCCGGCGTCGCGATCTTGTCGATCTCGTCCAGGTAGATGATGCCGTACTCCGCCAGCCTGATGTCGCCGTCGGCTTTCTGGACGAGTTCGCGCACGAGGTCTTCCACGTCCCCGCCCACATAGCCGGTCTCGGAGAATTTCGTGGCGTCGGCCTTCACGAATGGGACCCCGATCAGATCGGCGATGGTGCGGACCAGGTAGGTTTTGCCCACGCCGGTCGGACCGACCATGATGATGTTCTGCTTGGCGTACTCCTTGCATGGACCCTTGCTGGAGCAGCGCTTGATGTGGTTGTAGTGATCGCAAATCGCTGTAGCCAGGACCTTTTTAGCGCTTTCCTGCTGGATCACATACCGGTCCAGGTACTTCTTTATGTCACGGGGCAGGTGATCGAACTGCAGGTTGAGCGGCGTTTCTCTGGTCTCGGTTCCCTCGTCGGCGGTGCGGGCTTGGTCCGGCTGTGCACCCAGGACACCAAGCCGCACTCGATCGCCATACTTCCTGGTAAAAAACTCCTCCATGTCCTTGCGCAATTCGTCGGTATTCGGCCAGACGGGATCTTTGGACAACGAGGCGACCTCCTGACGGCCTGCTATGTTTCTGCAAAATATTAGCTTAGCGGACGTCCAGAGCAAAGTATGAGTGCTGGCGCGGCAAAAATCAACCGCCTGACGGGGAACCTCTAGCCGCGTCGCGCTTGGCGGCGGGGTATTTCGATCTTCTTGACCAGCGGTTTGGATCGTTTTCCGAGACCCTTGCCACGCCCAGCCAGCGATCGGAGCGGCCGGCCCGATTCCTGGTCGTGCGCCGGTTTATCCCTGGCGGGGGCCTTGGGCCGATTCATGGACCGGTCTGGGCGAGGGTGGGAGGGCGCGGCGGGCACCTGAACCTCGCGCTCGAACACCTGCATCAGATTCGCCGCCCGCTGCGTCAGCGCCGGGTCGCCGGAGAAGGGCTCTATAATCCGGGTGAGTCGCGCAACATGTGCCTTGACCATGATATAGAAGTCAAGCGCACGATCGGTCCACTCGGTACGCAGCACCCGTATCAGAGGAACATACGTCCGAAGGATCAGCGGTTCCTCAAACTCCAGCATACGGGTTAGGCAGTGCGTGAGCGCCTTGCTTTCCCAGGGTTGCGAGGCCTGTGGGGCTGACCACAATTCGAGGGCGGCATTCAGGGTAGCTTCGTCGGCCTTTAGCCGCGTCCAGAACGCAGCCGGCAGGCTCTTCAAACTGGCCGCCTGCCGCTCCAGGTCCCTGGACATCTCGATCCATGTTTCCCGGATCAGGTTGTTCTCGCTAAAGAACTGCGCCGCCTGCAGATAAGTATCAGTACCCTTTTTTTGCAGCTTGGCGAGGGCGCCGGGAAGGCTCATATCCCTGTTGCTCTATTGGTTTACTACTAAAGTAAAGTAATCCGATGACCAGCTTGCTTGCTACGGGGAGTTGCTAGAAAGTTCGAGTCTACCAACTCTTTCAGAAGGTGTAAAGTCCAATCTTCGTTTTTACTTATCCGGATTGTGAGCCGCATCCCTACAGTCACCTTCATTAATTCTACTCCCAGGGTCCAGTGTCAGGAAAGGGTGCCGGTGCGGCGGTCTTTACTCGACTGCCGGCTCGAGAAATGTGAGTTGGCGGTTGTCGCAGTCCAGCCTGACGTTTGTTCCGAGCGGCAGCACCCAGTTTCCCGGTCCGTGGCCTGCCGGAAACCCAGCCAGAACCGGCACTCCCAGGCGATCGAGCCGCTCGCGTAATGTATCTTCGACGGTCCACCCCGGGGCCGCCTCGCACTCGGCGAAGCTCCCGAGCAGGACGCCGGCCACTGCCTCCAGTTTGCCTGCCAAGTCTAGGTGGGTCAGCATGCGATCGAGCCGGTAGGCAGGTTCCCCAAAATCTTCCAGGAAAAGGATTTTGCCCTCGGTCTTGATTTCGTACCGTGTGCCAATGCTTGCGGTCAGCAGCGACAGGCATCCCCCGGCAAGCCTCCCCTCGGCCACTCCCGGTACCCATGGCTTGAGTTCCGGGGAGCCGTAGCGGGGCAGATATCCGGGATCGGTCCAGAGCGACAGCAGGTGGTTCTCGCCCTCGCCCGAGAGATCGGCCAAGGCCGGGGAAACCATCATGGGACCGTGCATCGTTACCCACCCGAAACGACGCCTGAAAAACAGGTGCAGCGTCGTCAAATCGCTGAATCCCATGAATACCTTGGGACTGCGGCGCAGCCTCGCCTCGTCGAGGAACGGGATCAGACGGGCGCAACCGTAGCCGCCCCGCAGCGGGAGTACGGCTCGCACCTCCCGGTCTTCGAAGCAATCCATCAGTTCGGCGGCGCGGTCGGCGTCCAGGCCCGCGAGGTAACCCCTGGATTCGAAGATCCGGTCGCTGTACTTCACCCGGAAGCCCAGTCTCTCGAGAACCGCCGCCCCGGCCAGAAACGCGTTCCGGCTTTCCACCGGCCCTGCCGGGGCGACGACCCCGACGGTATCTCCCGGTCTGAGTGCCCGGGGACGGATTGTAGGGATATCCATGAAAGCCTGCCTGATCTGCTCGCCCGGCGGTGTGATTTTTCACAACCCCCGCCCTGTTTTCCTTGTGGCTGCCGGCCGGGCCGTGCTTCATTATAGCTTCGCGCCAAAACAAGACGGGAGTTGCCGATGCTCAACTATATCTGGCTCGCGCTGGTCATTGTTGCCGTAGTGCTCGGGGGAATCAACGGCAAAGTCGATGCGGTCACCAAGGCAGCGATCGACTCCGCCGGAAGTGCCGTCACCATTGCCATCGGGTTGATCGGGGTGATGGCCCTCTGGCTGGGGATAATGAAGATCGCCGAAGATTCCGGCCTCATGCGGCTGCTCGCCAAGGCCATCTCCCCCATCCTGCGGCGCCTGTTCCCCGAGGTGCCTCCCGACCACCCGGCCATGGGGAGCATGATGATGAATATTTCCGCCAACATGCTTGGGCTGAGCAACGCAGCGACTCCCATGGGGTTGAAGGCGATGGAAGATCTCAACCGGCTGAACCGGCACCCGGGGGTGGCGACAAACGCCATGTGCACGTTCCTGACCGTCAACACCGCCGGGCTTCAGCTTGTCCCTGCCTCGATGATCAGCATCCTGGCTTCGGCGGGCTCGCGTGAACCCACGGCCATCATCGGCACCACCGTCGCCTCCACGATGGTGGCGCTGGTTGCCGGTGTGACGGTGGCGAAACTGCTCGAAAAGGTCCCGCTCTTTGCCGCCGACAGGGGTGCAAAACAGGAGGACCAGCCATGATCCAGGAAACCGTCAGCGCCGTCTCACGCTGGGCCATTCCCTTCTTTCTCCTCGCGATCCCTATTTACGGCGCCTGCCGGGGAGTGAAGGTGTACGAGAGTTTTGTCGAGGGGGCCAAAGAAGGTTTCCAGGTCGCGGTTCGCATCATTCCGTATCTCGTGGCCATCCTGGTGGCGGTGGGGATGCTGCGCAGCGCCGGTGCCATAGACATGCTGGCCCGGGGATTGGACCCGCTCCTGCGCCGCGTCGGCATGCCGGTTGAGCTTCTGCCGCTGGCCCTCATGAGGCCGCTCTCCGGCAGCGGTTCAATGGGCATCGTGACGGAGCTGGTGAAGACGCACGGGCCTGATTCCTTCCTCGCGCGATTGGCCGCTACCGCTTATGGGAGCACGGAAACGACATTCTACGTCCTGGCGGTGTACTTCGGATCCGTCGGGATCAAGAAGACGCGTCACGCCATCCTGTCCGGCCTGACCGCGGATGTCGTCAGCCTGATTGCCGCCATCATCGTGTGCCGGATGGTCTTCGGGTCGTGAGCGCTCTGCCGTAACTGTGCCGAAAGACAACTGGGTCCGGGCTTCAGCCCCGACCCAGTTTGCGGTCGCTATTGAGTGCACACTTCACTAAATAATGCGATCAAAAGACGTCCGGGCTGAAGCCCGGACCCACTTGTTTTTCGGGCAAGCCTCAGCCCGAACCCACGCCGGGCGGAAGGCGCGCTCGTTTTCCACCCGCTTGTTTCAATTATCCTTACCGAATCCGTCGCCCCGAGGTTATAATGCGCGGTCCAACACTGCCTTGGCGTGAAGCTCAGGCCCCCGCGCAGAGGATCCTATGAGAATCCGAAGGAAGCTGCCGGCCGGGGGCGGCCAAGGGCCTGCGGGCCGGGCCTGGCTGGGATGGCTGCAGCAGGCCACAAGCCTGGTGTACCTGGTCGGGGGACTGTTCCTGATCTATCAATACTGGCGGAGGCTGCATCGGCAGCTGGTGCTGGTCGTCGGAATACTGTTCGTGGCCTACAGCATTTATCGCTTTTTTCTCGTTCGGCGCACCATGCGAAGGCCGAGGTGAAGAGTGGCGTTCGCGGGCGCATTCATAAATCGTTCAGGAGACAAGTCGAAATGAAAAGGATCGTACCCTGGTATGTATCTGGTTTTCTTGTAGCTGCGCTGCTGATCGCTCCAATGGCCGTCGCCCAGGTCCAGCAGCAGGAACAGGCGGCGGTCACCCACTCGGGGGGTGAGGCGAGTCTGGTGCTCCCCGATCTTTCACAAGTGTCGTTCCACGGCGTCAACGCCCGCACGTTGCTGAAGGTGGGCATCGGGGTGTGCGCGCTCGGACTGCTCTTCGGTCTCATTATTTTCACGCAGTTGCGGGGCCTTCCCGTCCACAGCTCCATGCGCGAAATCTCCGAGTTGATTTACGAGACCTGCAAAACGTACCTGATCACCCAAGGCAAGTTCATCCTGCTGCTTGAGTTGTTTATCGGCGTGATCATGATCTTCTACTTCGGGGTGCTGCAGCACTTCGATGCCATGCGCGTCGTCATCATCGTCATCTTCAGCCTTATCGGCATCGGCGGGAGCTACGGGGTGGCGTGGTTCGGCATCCGGGTCAACACCTTCGCCAACTCCCGGACCGCTTTTGCCAGCCTGCAGGGGAAGCCGTATCCGATTTACGTCATCCCGCTGAAGGCCGGCATGAGCATCGGGACGATGCTCATCAGCGTCGAGCTGTTCATGATGCTCTGCATCCTGCTTTTCATCCCGGGCGATTACGCCGGCCCCTGTTTCATCGGGTTTGCGATCGGCGAGTCGCTGGGCGCGGCCGCCCTGCGTATCGCGGGCGGCATCTTCACCAAGATCGCGGACATCGGTTCGGACCTGATGAAGATCGTCTTCAACATCAAAGAAGACGATGCCCGCAACCCCGGCGTGATCGCGGATTGCACCGGCGACAACGCGGGCGACTCGGTCGGGCCCACGGCCGACGGCTTCGAAACCTACGGGGTCACGGGTGTCGCGCTCATCACGTTTATCCTGCTGGCCGTCCTGCAGCCGATTGTTCAGGTTCAGCTGCTGGTCTGGATCTTCGCCATGCGTATCATGATGATCATAGCTTCGGGGCTCTCCTACCTGATCAACGAGGGGCTCGCGAAGGCCCGATACAGCAACGCCACCCAGATGAACTTCGAATCCCCGTTGACGGTTCTCGTGTGGATTACATCGATTGTGTCCGTTATTCTGACCTACGTCGTGTCCTACCTGCTCATCTCGGACCTCGGCGACGGGACGCTCTGGTGGAAGCTGTCGACCGTGATCACCTGCGGCACCCTGGCTGGGGCCGTGATTCCTGAACTCGTCAAGGTTTTCACCTCGACGGAATCGCGCCACGTGCGTGAGGTCGTGACCTCTTCGCGCGAAGGCGGCGCCTCGCTGGGCATCCTGTCCGGGTTTATCGCCGGCAACTTCAGCGCCTATTGGATCGGCCTGGCGATCGTCGCCCTGATGGGAACGGCGGCCGCAGTGTCGAGCCTGGGCTTCGGCGCCCTGATGCACGCTCCCGCGGTCTTCGCATTCGGGTTGGTCGCCTTCGGGTTTCTCGGGATGGGCCCGGTGACCATCGCGGTCGACTCCTACGGCCCGGTGACCGACAACGCCCAGTCGATCTTCGAGCTGTCCGTGATCGAACAGATCCCCGGAGTTAAGGAGCAGATCAAGAAGGAACACGGCTTCAACGTCGATTTTGAGACCGCGAAGCACCTCCTCGAGCAGAACGACGGCGCCGGCAACACCTTCAAGGCGACCGCGAAGCCTGTGCTCATCGGCACGGCGGTGGTCGGCGCCACCACGATGATCTTCTCGATCATCGTCATGCTGACCCACGGTCTCACCCTGAATCTCGACAAGCTCTCTCTCCTCCACCCGCAGTTCCTGCTCGGCCTGATCTGCGGTGGCGCGGTGATCTACTGGTTCACCGGTGCGTCCACGCAGGCGGTGAGCACGGGGGCCTACCGGGCGGTCGAGTTCATCAAGGCGAATATCCGGCTCGAGAGTACCGAGAAGGCGTCGGTGTCGGACAGCAAGAAGGTGGTGGCCATCTGCACCAAGTATGCGCAGAAGGGCATGTTCAACATCTTCATGACGGTGTTCTTCTCGACACTGGCGTTTGCCTTCTTCGAGCCCTACTTCTTCATCGGCTACCTTATTTCCATAGCGCTCTTCGGCCTGTTCCAGGCGATCTTCATGGCCAACGCCGGAGCCGCGTGGGACAACGCAAAGAAGATCGTCGAGGTCGAGTTGAAGGAGAAGGGGACACCGCTGCACGCGGCCACAGTTATATGCGACACGGTGGGCGACCCGTTCAAAGACACTTCCTCGGTGGCGATGAATCCCGTGATCAAGTTCACCACGTTGTTCGGTCTGCTGGCCGTCGAGCTCGCGGTCAAACTGACCACCGACGCCGGGTCGGCGGTCAGCCTGACGCTCTCGGCCATATTCCTGCTGGTGGCGTTTTTCTTCGTCTACCGCTCGTTCTACGGCATGCGCATCAAGTCGGGCGGATAGCCTCAGTGTTCGGGCCGGGCCGCGGTCGCGCACCGGGGCCCGGCCCGGGTCTTTCCGGAGGCCCTATGAGTCGGATGCGACGCAGCCTCACCGTCGTGCTCCTGCTGGCGCTGGTGGCCGGATTTTCCTGCAGGAAAAATGACAAGCTCGTGATCGCGGTGGTGCCCAAGAGCCAGGCGCACATCTTCTGGCAGACGGTTCATGCCGGGGCGGCCGCCGCGGCGCAGGAGTTCGGGGTGGAGATCCGCTGGAACGGCCCCGCCTCGGAGATCGACTTCAGCCGCCAGATCAACATCGTGGAGGACTTCATCAACCAGCGCGTGGACGGGATCGTGCTGGCCCCGACGCACGGCGAATCGCTCGTTCCTATCGTCGAACGCGCGGCGCAGGAGAAGATCCCGGTCGTGATTTTCGACTCGGGCATCCAAACCGAGAAATATCTGACCTACGTCTCGACCGACAACTACAAAGGCGGCGGACTGGCGGCGGAACGGTTGGGGTTGCTGATCCCGGCCGGCGACATCGCCATCCTCGCCACGATTCCCGGAAGCGTGTCGACCGCCGAACGGGAGAACGGGTTCCGCGAGACCCTCGCCCGCAAGTTCCCAAGCCTCCAGGTGGTCGACTTCCAGTACGGCATGTCGGATCGGGCCAAGACCCTCGCGGTCGCCGAGGACATGCTCGCGGCGCACCCCGGCCTCTCCGGCCTGTTCTGCAGCAACGAGTCGGGCACCGTCGGGGCGGTCCAGGCGGCCAAGTCCAAGGGAATGGCGGGCAAGCTCAAGATCGTTGGCTTCGACACCTCCCCGACCCTGATCGAGGACCTGCAGGCGGGCAACATCGACTCGCTCGTGGTGCAGAATCCGTTCCGCATGGGGTACCTGGGCGTGAAGGCGATCGTCGACAGGCTGAATGGCAAAACCCCGGAAAAGCGCATCGACACCGGGGCCACGCTCGTCACCTCCTCCAACCTGCAGGAACCGGCCATCCAGGACCTGGTGAATCCGCCGATCGACAAGTACCTGAAGAAGTAAGGCACCATGCCCGAGCCCCTGCTGGAGATGAAAGGGATCTCGAAGTCCTTCGGGGGCAATCTCGTTCTCTCCGACGTCGATCTCGAGATCTGGCCAGGCGAGGTCCACGCGCTGGTCGGGGAAAACGGGGCCGGCAAGTCCACCTTCATGAAGATCCTGAACGGCGTGTACACGCGGGACTCGGGGACCATCCGGATCCTGGGGGCGAGGTCGGCCTCTCCACCCCGCACGACGCACGCCGCGCCGGGATCAGCATGATCTTCCAGGAGCACACGCTGGCGCCCCATCTGAGCGTGGCGGACAACATCTTCCTCGGCGCGGAGCCGACCGGACCGCGGGCCTGCTCGACAACCGGAAATGGCGCGTCAGGCGCGCGTCATACTGGAGCGACACCATTTCTCCCTCGACCCGTCAGCCCCCGTCGGCCGGCTCAGCCGGGCGGAGAAGCAGCTGGTCGAGATCGCCCGCGCCCTGCGCTCCGCCACCCGCGTGGTCGTCATGGACGAGCCGACCGCGGTGCTTTCGGGACCCGAGGCGAACGAGCTGTTCCGGATCATCGGGGACCTGAGGGCGCGGGGTCTCGCGATCGTCTACATCTCGCATCGCATGGAGGAACTGGCGCTCATCGCCGACCGCATCACGATCCTGCGCGACGGCAAGCGGGTGTACACCGGCCCGTACGAGTCGATCGACAACTCGGCCATCATCCGCCACATGGTGGGCCGCGAGATCGGGGAGCTCTACCCGCCGCGCAACACGCCGCGGACGAAGTCGTGCTGGAGGTGCGCGGCCTCACCGGCGGCCGCGAGTACCGCGACGTCTCCTTCGCGCTGCACCGCGGCGAGATCCTGGGCGTCGCCGGCCTGGTCGGCGCCGGCCGCACGGCCCTGGCGCGCGGCCTCTTCGGGCTCGATCCGCCCCGGGCGGGTTCGGTCGCGCTGCGCGGTGCACTCCCGTTCGTTTCCGCATTGCCGCGACGCCATCCGCTCCGGCTTCGCCTATCTCACCGAGGACCGCAAGGTCACCAGCCTTTTCCCGCACCTGCCGCTCGTGCACAACATCTCCATGGCGGCGCTGGACAAGGTCGCCTCCGGGGGTGTCCTGCGCCTGCGCGAGGAGGCCCGCAGGTGCGGCGAGCTGGTCCGGGACCTGCGCATCCGGGCCCGCTCCGAATGGGACCCCGTCTATCGCCTCTCGGGCGGCAATCAGCAGAAGTGGCTGGTGGCCCGATGGCTGTTCGCCGGTTCCTCCGTGCTCCTGCTCGACGAGCCCACCCAGGGAGTGGACCTCGGCGCACGGGCCGAGATATACCGGCTGATCGCCGGATCGCGAGCGACGGCGGTGCCATCCTGATGATCTCGTCGGATCTGCCCGAACTGCTCGGCATGAGCCACCGGATCGCCGTGATGCGGCGGGGCGAGTTCGTCGCGACCCTGGACGCAAGCCGCACGACCCAGGAGGAGATCATGCGTTACGCCGCGCTGGTTCAATAATCCGAGGGGAGGAGGGCGCTGATGCGCGATTTCCTGAAACGGTTCCTGCCCTTTGCCAGCCTGATCGCCCTGTTCGCGTTCCTGTCGCTGGCCTCCCCCTATTTCCTCACCGTGGGCAACCTCTCTTCCGTGATCCGCCAGACGACGGTCATCACCATCATCGCAATCGGTATGACGGTGATCATGGCCGCCGGCGGCATCGATCTCTCCGTCGGGTCGATGGTCGGGCTGACGGGGGTCTGCGGCACGATGCTGATTGCCGGGTTCGACTCCACCCCGCTCGCCCTCCTGGGTGCCGTCGCGGCCGGGATGGCTTGCGGCGCCGTCAACGGCGGCGCCGTCACCCTGTTGCGCATCCCGCCGTTCATCGCCACCCTGGGGACGCTCGGAATCTACCGCGGCCTCACCCTGATCATGACGGGCGGGATGCCGGTCGCCAACCTGAAGCGGGATTTCGGCGCACTCGCCACCGGCGACGTGCTCGGGGTCATCCCGGTGCCGCTGGTCTTCCTGGTGGCCGTCGCGGCCCTCGTTCACTTCGTGTTGAATTACACGAAGCTTGGGCGTTACAGTTACGCCATCGGAAGCAATTCGGAGGCGGCACGCTGTTCGGGCATCCGGACCGGCAGGATCACCGTCATCATCTACGCGCTCGGCGGAGCGCTCGCCGGCCTGGCCGGCATGATCGAAGCCGCCAGGCTCGTTACGGGGCAGCCGACCGCCGGTGAGGGTTACGAACTGCGTGTGATCGCGGCCGTCGTCATCGGAGGTGGCAGCCTCAATGGCGGGCAGGGGACGGTCCTCGGCACCATCGTCGGGTCGCTGATCATGGGCCTGCTGAGCAACGGCTGCAACCTGCTGGGGATCTCCCCATTCCTTCAGCAGGTGATCATCGGGTCGGTCATCGTCCTGGCCGTCACGTTCGATGAGTACCAACGGCGCAAAATTGCCTGACGGGCCGGTCGCAGCCAGCCGGGATCGGCAAATTCAAGAGGAGGGGTTCTCATGTTCGCTGAGTTCAAGAAGTTCGTTATGCGTGGGAACGTGCTCGACATGGCAGTCGGCATCATCATCGGCGTAGCGTTCGGCAAGATCGTTTCGTCGTTTGTGGCCGATATCCTCATGCCTCCGCTCGGACTGCTGATGGGAGGTCTGGATTTTTCGAACCTGTTCATCAACTTGAGCAGCCAGACCTTCAAGTCGCTGGCGGAAGCGAAAGCCGCAGGCGCGCCGACGATCAACTACGGGCTGTTCATCAACACCGTGATCGATTTCCTGATCGTGGCGTTCGCGATCTTCCTGATGATCCGGCAGGTCAACCGGTTCACCGCGCCCAAAGAGGCGCCGGCGGTACCGACTGCAAAGGACTGCCCGTTCTGCTGCACGAGCATTCCGATCAAAGCCGTCCGCTGCCCTCAGTGCACGTCGGACCTTAAGACCGGAGCGGCGGGTCGCTGAGTGCCGTCGGGTAGCAGTTCGTAGGGTACCCAGACGAGCCCAAACAGCTGCAGCAGGATGTCCTGACGCGTCGGCCGTATGGCGATCTGTTGGAGCACTTCCCGCTGAGGGTCGAAAGCCGCCGCGAGCTGGTCGGCCTCCTGCTGCAGCTGTCGTTCGAGTTCCGCGATCTGAGACTGGACCGATTCCCTCTCCTCCTGCGCGCGTTGCACGTCCTGCTTCTCGCGGAAGATGCGTGAGGTCTGCCGCGCCGCCGTCGTGGCTCTGCCCAGCGTGCTCGCGCTGAAGGTCTTGCGGCCGAAAAGAGCCCCCAGCACGGTCGCCCCGAAAGAAATCCCAGCCTGCAGCTTCTGCTCGCCGAACTGTTCCTGCTCGCGCCCGATGCGCTGATCGCTGCGCATGAGGCGTTGGTTTAACGTCGTCAAGTTTGGAAGCGTAGCGCTGGCGCAGGCGGTCGACTTCAAAATCCCGCCGTTCCCGAGCCATCTGTTGGAGACGCAGTTTGAAGTCCTGCTCCGACTCGCCCGGGCGCGAGAGGGTCTTGAACACATTGCTCTTCCACAGGGTCATCTGGGACAGGCGATACACGAAGTCGAGGTACCCTTTCTGCGAACTCTGGAGCCGCTTGGGCTGCAGCGGCGTCGTCGGGATCGGGAGGTATTCGCCCGGGGCCTGCGGCTGGCGCGGCAGCCCGGAAGGTTCGGCGTCCACGGCGGCGGCTTCGTCCCACGCCGCCACCGTCATGTTGTCGCGCAACTCCAGCACGTGCGCCACGGACTGCGCCGAGGTGATCCCGTACTTGTTGTTGACGATCTGGACTTTGGCGGACCCGATCAGAAAAGGGTGGTAGACGATGCGGCCCGCCGCGGCCGGGGGAGCGAAATACTGCGGCAGTTCGGGCGGGGTCTGGGGCGGGGCCGCCAGCAGCCCGGCGTCAGCGGCCGGGCGCACGGCGGGCTGCGGAGCCGTGGCCGTGGCGGAAGACGCCCCAGCGGGTGGCGCGGTGGCCGATGGCGTGGCTCCCGGCAGGTTGACCGTCAGGTCGCGGATCTGCGAACGGGTCAGCGGGCCCGGCAGGTAGGAGAGGCACCACCGGCTGCTGAACAGGACCGGATGGTCTTCGTGGACATTCTGCATCAGAAACGTGCGTTGCTTGAGGCCGGAGAGAATGGCGGTCAGGCGATTCCGGTCGAAGCCTTGCGCTCCCGCCCCGATCCCGGTCAGCCCGTCGATCAGCCGGTCCCGGTCCCGCTCCGTCTGCAGCCTGCCGACAAACCACGTGCCCGTGTTGGCCAGCCCCTTATAGTCCAGGTCGACCGGGTTCTGGGTGGCCAGGACCACGCCGAGCCCGAAAGCGCGCGCCTGCTTGAGCAGCGTCAGGAGCGGCTTTTTCGTCGGAGGCTCCGACACCGGGGGGAAGAAGCCGAAGATCTCATCCATGTAGAGGATGGCCCGGAGGCTCGTGGTTCCCGGCTGAGAGCGCATCCAGGAGAGCGTCTGGTTCAGCAGCAGGCCGACAAAGAACATCCGCTCGGCGTCCGAGAGGTGCGCGATCGAAAAGATGCTCACCCTGGGTTTCGCGTCCGGGGTGTAGAGCATGCGCCCCACGTCGAGCGGTTCCCCTTGAAGCCATGCGCCGAAGGCCGGGGCCGCGAGCAGGTTGTTGAGCATCATGGCGAGTTCGAGGCGCTGGGCGGCCGGGTAAAAAGACTCCAGGTCGAATACCCCGACGCGCTGCACCGGAGGGGACTGGATCGACTGGATCAGGAGCGGCAGCGTCACATCCTGGCGCGCGCCCCAAGCCTGCTCCAGGATGGTCGAGATCAGGATGTGCTCCCGGCTGCGGAGCGGGTCGGCCTGGATGCCGAGGAGCCCGAGCAGCCCCGACGCCGTGCTCGCGATCCGTTCCGCCAGCATCTCCCGGTCGGCGAAGTACTGGGGCGGCGGGGCGGCAAACGACGCCGTGATCGACACCGGCAGCCCCGCCGTGCTGCCGGGCGTGTAGACCGCAAAATCGGCGGCGGAGCGCAGCCTGCGGATCCGCTCGCCATCCTGCTCCCAGTCGGCCAGCCCTTTGCGCCAGCGCTCGGCCTCGCGCGCGGCGAATTCGTCCGGGGCCAGCCCCTGGCTGCGCGCGGCGTCCTCGTTGATCCAGGGGCGGAAATCCGAGGGTCGCAGTTCCGGGAAGGTCAGAAGCAGGTCCGCCAGATCCCCCTTGGGATCGATGACGAGCGCCGGAACTGAATCGATGGCCGCTTCTTCGAGCAACGCCGTGCAGAGCCCCGTTTTGCCGCTGCCGGTCATGCCGACGCAGACCGCGTGGGTGACAAGGTCCCGCGCATCATAGAGAAGATAATCCGGATTGAGCTGTCCGGTGTCGGGGTTTACGGTTTTTCCCAGGTAGAAGACGCCGAGCTTTTCGTAGTTTTCCATGCCGGAGAACTTAGCACCAATAGACTCCGGAAGCAGCAGGCATTCTGCGTCGGCCACAACGGTTGAACCACCCGCCCTGCCCGTAAAACAAGTGGGTCCGGGCTTCAGCCCGGACGCCTTTTGATCTGATCTATGTGGCGATGGGCGCACGTTAGAGCGACCGCAAACAGCGTCCGGGCTGACATGCGTCGTCGTTCAGCGCGAGCCATGCGCAGGGCGCCGTCGAGTCAGCGCGTCGCGGAGCGCCATCCCGGGTCAGGAGCGGCGGAGGGGGCGGCGGGCGCGCCGTCTGGGGCCCGATTTCTCCAGGGCTTCCAGAAGCCGCTCCTTTTCTGGCCCGTGCAGGTCCTTGTCGAACTGGCGCAGGGCCATCGAGACGACGTCGCGGTGGTGGAAGTCGACATCGGGGTACTGCTCCACGATGTCGAGCCAGATCTTGTGCGTCAACTCGATGTCCTCGGGGGTCAGGCGCGGCGCGTGCGCCCCGATCTGGAACCGGTGCGGATTCCCCCGCTCCGGAACGATAACCAGCTCGAACTGGATCTTGTCGGGGTCGTCTACCGCCTCCCACGCTTCCCCTACCATCCGGGCCTGAGTGCTGATGGAGACCTTTTCCGATGCGCCGGAGTAGATCCGCGGGCAGCCCAGCCGCACCGCAACGTTCACCACGGCCGAAATCGGATTGTTCGAGGGGACGGCAAGCAGCTTCACCGGCTTGCCCATCTTCTCCGCGCGGCTCACCACATTGGTGAAAAGGAGTTGTTCGTAGTCCGTGAACAAGTGTTCTTCGAAGATCTCGCGGTAGGCGGCTCCGGCACCCTGGATGATCCGCGCGGTCATGACCACCGCGTCAGTATCAAGGGTGTCGGTCTCGCCCAGGGCGAGTTCGAGCTGCTGCAGGCTCTTGTAGTCCCGCACCGCCACCAGCACCGGCGAGGGGCGCACCTGGACGACCTCGGCGTTGATCGTCTCCTCGCGGATGAGGTGGAATTGCTCCAGGCCGGCCCGTCCGCTCTTCCTGCGCGCAAGCCGCTCGGAAACGGTGAACAGCAGCCAGAACGCCCCCGTGAACATCAGCCCGCTGACGGTCGCCACCTCTTTCGTGAACAAGTTCGTCACCGCCGTGATGATTAGAACCGTCAGGACGATCAGGATCCCAACCGGGAAATCGACGCGCCCAAGCCGGAAGTTCAGGGGCACGCGCCACTCCCGCGGGCCGGGGCTCTTGAAACGCAGCACGAACATGGCAAGCGAGTTGAAGATAAAGCTCCAGATCACGCCGAAGGCATACGCTTCGCCGAGCAGGTGGATCTGGCCGCGGCTGGCCGCGATGGTCGCCAGCTGCAGGATCGCGATCATGTTGATGATCCGGTACGACGTGCCGAAACGCTCGTGCGGGCGCCGGAACCAGCCCGGCAGGACTCCGTCTTCCGAAACCCGGTTGAGCACGCCGTTGGATCCGATCATCGCCGTGTTGACCGCCCCGGAAAGGATCAGGAACCCGACGACGACGACGAAGATGTGAAAGGCGAGGCGCAGCAGGTGCGGGCCGACAACGTTCATCGCCAGACCGCCGATCATGTTGCCGAAAAAGTGCGGCCGCACCGAGTCGGGGATGATCATGACCCCGAAAAACGAGACCAGCGACGTGAACAGCAGGGTGTAGACGAGGATCACCAGCGCCGCCCGCTTGAGGTTCTTGATCTTGGGATAGGCGATCTCGCGGTTGACCTGCGCCAGCGTCTCCTCACCGCTCATGGCGAGCACGGAGTGGCCGAACGCGATCATGATGCCGAGCAGCCCGATGCCTCGGACCCAGTCCTCCTTCAGCCAGCCGATCGCGTCGGGAGCGAAGTGCAGGTTCTGCGGCACTGGGGCAGGAGGGAGGGGAGGACGGCGCAGCACGATCGTCAGCCCACACCACACGATCAGGACCACCACCATGACCGTGGTGATCTGCATGATGCGGAGGGCCTTGTCGCTCGTCTCGTGGATCCCCTTCAGGTTCTTGCGCCAGAAGTACAGCGTGACCCCAACGGCGATCAGGGCGGAGCCGAAGTCTTCGGGAATCGACACGGCCCCGCCGGCGAACTCGATCAGTTCGTTGACCAGGCCGATCAGGTATTGCCCGGCCGACACGCTGCTGATCGGCCCTGTCAGGATGTAGTCGAACATCAGGGCCGAAACGCTGATCTTGGCGAGCGGGTTCCCCAGCGCGGCCTTGACGACCCGGTAGACTCCGCCCCGCACAAACATCACGCACGCCTCGATGTAGACGGCGCGCACGGCGGAGGCGAACAACATCACGGCGAGAACGAACCACGGGGCTGCAGCGCCGATAGCGCGTTCGGCGATACCGCTCACGTAGAACGCGGAAGAGCCCAGGTCGCAGAGGACGATGGCCGCGGCACGCCAGAACGAAATGAACGTCAGCATCACCGACGTGGCGACCACCACCGGGATGCGTACCTTGGGACCTGTCGGGTTTGCGGGAGGCGACGTCGAAGGCGTTCTGGTTGACATACCAAGAGCCCGATCGTGGCAATGCACGGGGCATCGCTTCGCGGATTATATCGGAGCCGGCGGAGCTTGACATGACAAATCGCCCCTCCTGGACAGCCCCCGACCCGGGTGCTGCTCTCTTTAGGATGAAGGCGCGCTGTCTACTCGCATTTATCATCTCGACCACTTTGATGCTTCCCTCGGGGCTCGCATTGCGCCTCGATCTGCTCGATCCTCACGATGCTTCTGCGCCGGGGTTTTCCGGGAGAACCCATCGGGCTGACTGGGAGGCACTAGAAGGCCAGAGCGGTGACATCAGTTTCCTGGGGTGCTCCAGGTCGGACGGGAGTGATGGACATCCCGCGAGTTCCCAATTCCACTGCTCACACGCACCCAAGGACCCTTATCACGCTTCGTCGGTTCCCTTTGCCCAGTGCAACTCCCCGATAGCCCCGAGGCGCCTGGCAGCGAACATCACGGAATACCGCGCTCCCCCGCAAACCTGCTAACCATCGTCTCCTTTCCGTCGCGCGTCGTGGCGTATCTCACACACTGCGTCTGCGCGCTTGCCGTGACACCCATTCTGAACAGCTCCCAAACCGAGATTTTCCCCTGGTGATTGCATCTGAGGGGAAAGGGTGATCTCGGGGGTGGGCCTGAAGGGGGAAAACAATGACCGCCAATTGTGCTGGCCAACATCGAGGTTTCGTTCCGTCTCTATTGATTCGGGCGGGTTGTCCGGGCCGGGGAAAATCGGGAGAGCGCCATGGCAATGAGCTTGGCTGGGAAGAAAAAGGGAGTTCAGTGCAGCATCAACATCACGCCGTACATCGATATCCTGCTCGTATTGCTCATCATATCCATGGTTGCGGCGCCACTGAAGCAGCATGAAGAGCAAGTCAGGGTTCCTCAGACCGCCGTATCCGAGCAGCAGAAGAAGATCGTGCAGGACACGCTGGTCGTCGACATCGACATCAACCACGCGATCCGTCTGAACCAGCGGGCGATCTCACTCGACTCGCTCGGACCTGCGCTGACACAGTTGTTTGCCCACCGGGAAAACAAAACCCTGTTGATCCGTGGTGACGGGAAGTTGGCCTATGGAGATGTATTCAAGATTCTGGACCCCGCCAAGCTGTCGGGCGCCGCGGACAGGTGCTTCTCGAGATGTCGACCGGAGATTCAGGCGGCGTCGCGGCCGGTACTGTCGCGCAGCTCCATCGGCCACCGGGTCCCGGCCGGCGGTAGCCAAGGCGATTGTTGGACGCAAAGACGAAATAGGGTAGCATAGTCACCGGCGCAGAACTGCTTCCGTGGAGGGATGCCCGGTGAGTGCCGGCCCGGTCTCGACCGTCAGTCCCGAAGAGCAGAATCGCGATCCGGCGCTGCCGTCCAGCCCTCTTGCCAAATCACCTTTCCTGCTCCTCGTCCTGGCCAACGCACGATGGCTCTGGCCGCTCCTGGTGGTCTCGGTCGTGGTTGCCGCCGCCTGGTCGGACGTCCGCACCATCGACTATCACCAGGTCCGCAGGGCCCTGCGCGACCAGGGTTTGTGGTGGCTGATCCTGGCCGCCCTGGTCACCGTCGCCAACCTGGCGATCATGGGGCTCTACGACGTGATCTGCCTGCGGGGGACGAGAATTCGCGCCCGGGACCGGTGGTGGACGGGGACGCTGGCGTTCGCCTGGAGCAACTTCCTCACCCTGGGTCCGCTTGCGGGGCCCGCGATTCGCTTCTGGCTCTACCGCTGAGCTCATCCGCCCGACGTCGCCCGCCCATCGTCGACCTCGGGGCGCAAGAGTCCGTCCCGGGGCTGCCGAAAATCAAAACTTGCCACGGAAGACACTGAAGGACTCGGAAGGACTCGGCTGGCCCCGGTGTTACAATGTTGGGCTTATGAGAGTGCCGGTCTATAACCCGACCGCGGTGGCGGTTGCGATTGCCGTGATCGTGCTCTCCACCGTGACCCTCAGCCTGGTCAGCTACCACTACACCGTCGGGCGCGAAAACCTGACCGAGACCTCGCTTGTCCAGACCAACATCAAACTCGCCAAGCAGACCGTCGACCGGATCGAGCAGAAGATCATCGACAATGACCGGGTCCTGGCTGACATGGTCGACGTCAACGCGCCGGACAGCTGGCCGGCCACGGTCGATGCCATCCGCAAGGCCGACCTCAACGTCGAGCAGGTCTATTTCTTCCACCCCAGGAACAACTATCCGCTCTACCCCCAGTACTCCGACGCGATAAAGAACTCCTGGGGAGCCATCCGGTCGGCCGTGCGCGAGCTGGATGCCGAACACCTGCAGCCCAACCAGACACACCACCTGCACAAGGAACGGCCGGACAACTACTTCTTCGCGTCTTACGTCGTCAAGGAGAACGCACAGGGGGAGAAGTTCCTGATCTGCTTTCAGATGAATTTCGAGAAGATCGTCGCCCTGCTCGACGGCTACCTGCGCGACCTGCAGACCAACTTTTACGTCAGCATCGTCGACTTCGACAACGTCGGCGTCTACAACGAGCCGCGCAACCGTTCGGGGAAATATTTCTACGAGATGCGCTTCCCGAGCACGCTCTACAAGTGGATCCTGCAGATCGTGCCGCGCAATTACACGGAAATCGAGAGCAAGGTGAGCAACCAGCGCCGCACGAACCTCTTTTTCATCATTCTGAGCACTTCGCTGATCTTCTTCAGCCTGGCTGTGATATATGTGGCCAGCCGGCGCGAGCGCCAGCTGCGGCAGCTGAAGGAGGATTTCATCGGGAACGTCAGCCACGAGCTGAAGACGCCGCTGTCGCTGATCCGCATGTTCAGCGAGATCCTGACCACGGGGCGCGTCAAGACGGAAAAGACCAAGGAGGAGTATTACGAGATCATCCACAACGAGAGCGACCGGATGACCCGCCTGATCAACAACCTGCTCGATTTCGCCAGCCTGGAGCGGGACGGCAAACGGCAGCACATTTGAAAGGACGAACATCGCGACAGCTGGTGGCCAAGGAGATCGGAGGCGTACCGCTACCGGATCCAGAAGGAGGGGTTCCAGGTCGCGTCCGGAAATCGAACCCGATATCCCGGACACCTTCGCGGACCCCAACGCCATCACGATGGCCTTTTCGAACCTGCTCGACAACTCGGTGAAGTATTCCGGGGATCAGAAGAAAGATCCTCGGTCCGCGTGCGCCGCAGCAACGGTTTCATGGATCTGGCAGTCCAGGACAGAGGGCTGGGCATACCCTCGGACGAGCAGCAGAAGATGTTCGAGAAGTTTTATCGCGGCAACAACGCCGTCGCCCGGAGGATCCGCGGCAGCGGCATCGGCCTCTCGATCACCAAGAACGTGGCGGAGATGCACGGCGGCGACGTGCTGGTCGAGAGCGAGCCCGGCAAGGGAAGCACGTTCACTCTCCGCATCCCGATCCGGCCGCCGGAGGCCGCGGCCTGATTCCGCGGCTGCGGCCTCCCAACGGGGGTCACGCGCAACGCCGCCACGGAACCCGACATGCAGAAGATCCTGATCATCGAAGATGAGAACGAGATGGCCCGCGGGCTCAGGGATATTCTTGAATTCGAAGGATACGAGGTCCTTTCCGCCGAGAACGGGAAGGATGGGCTGGAATGCGCGTCCGCGGGCAGAGCCGGACTGCATCATTCTCGACCTGATGCTGCCCGATCTCAACGGCTATCAGGTGTGCGAGGAGATCCGCCGCCGAAATGCCCAAGCGCCCATCCTGATGCTGACGGCCAAGGCCCAGGACTACGACAAGATCCGCGGGTTTTGAGGTGGGCGCCGACGATTACCTGACCAAGCCGTTCAGCGTCGGCGAGTTGCTGGCCCGTGTGATGGCTCTGCTGCGCCGCAGCGTCCAGTACGCGCAGGAGATCGACGTCGTGCAGGGTCGGATCGAGCTCAGTGGACGTGAAGCACTTCAGGGTCCGACGCGGCAAGAAGGAGCACTCCCTCTCGCATTATGAGGTCGGAGATGCTGAAACTGCTCTATGCAAATGCAGACCAGCCGGTGTCGCGCGATGAGATACTGGAGAAAGGTCTGGGGAACCGAGAACTATCCCACCAACCGGACCGTGGACAACTTCATCGTCAAAGCTGCGCAAGAAGATCGAGGACGACTACAGGAACCCGCGACACATCTTGACCATCTACGGCGTAGGGTACAAGCTCAGCCCATGAACTTCTTCGCCGACTCTCCTGCGGATGCTTGCCTTTCGGCCGGTGCCCTGCGCGCGGTGGCCGAAGGAAGCGCGCTGTCGGCGAGGATTGCTCTGTCTGTCGGCCGGATTCCTCGTGTTTGCCCTGGTCCGGAACTCGGTTTATGCGGTCTCCAGGAGCCATGCCCGGAGGGTCAGCCCGGTATCCTGCGATTCGCTTTTCCAGCTGAACCTCATCCAGGCGGTCGCTTTTTTTGTCCCTGGTTTACGTCCCTGCGATGATCGCCTGAGCAATTCCATTGCCGGCGACGGGCTTGGTTTTTCCATCTCCGGCGAGGAATACCAGTCTCACATCTCCGCTCTTTTTCCCCTGTGGGGAGGCTGTTTCTGCTGGCGGCCCCGCTTCAGTGGCTCATGCCGCAGTTCCTCGTGCTTGCCGGCGGATTCTTCGGAATCAGCATCGGCCTGCTCATCCTGATCGTGCTGCTGGCGGTCTATTCGATCTGGGCCATCAGGGAGCTGAACTATCTCTCCGCGGCGGCGGCCCTGGCCGTTTTGTGCTTTCGTGGCTCACTCTGCCCGTATTTTACCTGCTGTCGTTCTTCCTGTTTGCCCTGCCGCTGTTCATCATGATCCCGCTGGTTTATCTCGCTGTTTCAGCGCTGGCGTGGCCTGACTCCAGGCCGGGCGTCAGGAGAAAGCGATTTCCAGCAGCACCTGCAAGCGCTGACGGCCAATCCGCAGGACGCGGACGCTCATCACCAGCTGGGATCCTGCACGCCTTAAGCGGGGAAACCTGGAGAGCCGCCGGAGCTACTTCGGAGCAGCGCCAGCAAGATCGATCCCGGGAGATCCGGACTACCATTACCAGCTCGGCCGTGTCCTGGAAGCTCGGGCGATTGGCCGCAGGCGCTCGAACAGTACGAGGAAACCTACCGCTGAACCCCGACTACGGCCTGGGGGACATTTTCCGCGAGGTCGGCAAGGCATATCTGCACACCGGGAAGGCCGGAAAGGCAATCGAGTTTCTCGTTTTTCCTCGAACAGCGCGCGTCGGACCCGGAAGGGCAGGTACTGGCTGGCGGTGGCGCTGCAAGATAGCCGGCGCGACCCGAGGAAATGAGGGTCCAGCTGCCACCCTCCTGGAGCAGGCCCGCTCCAATCCCAGGTTCTTCCGCAGGGAAAACCGCGAGTGGATCTACCGCGCGGGACCGCCTCGCTCCGATCGGCGGCGGCCGTGACGGCGAGTTACAACTGGTTTACAATCTAGGACATTGTGGTGACAACCAGCCGGTGGGAGTCCCCTATACTCCCGCCGCATTATCGGGGAGACCTATGCACCTTTTCGGGATCACCGGCATCGGCTTATGAGAAGTTTCTCAGGACGGGGAACATCTCCTACCTGTACCAGATGGATCGCTTTCGACGTCGGCGATCGTGACGGCCTACTTTGTGATCCTGGCGATCCTCAGCTTCTACGGGATGCATCGGTACATCATGGTGTTCCTCTTCCACCGCCACCGGCAAGAACGTGGCGCGACCGCGAAGGCGCAGTTTCGAGGAACTGCCACGGGTTACGGTTCAGCTCCCCTCCTACAACGAGATGTACGTCATGGAGCGGGTGATCGACGCCGTCTGCTCCTTCGATTATCCCGAGGATCGGCTCGATATCCAGGTGCTGGATGACTCGACGGATGAGACCCACGGTGATTGCGCCCGCGCGCCGTGGAACGATGGCGCAGCCTGGGGTTGGACATCCATTACATCCATCGGGAGGATCGCAGGGATTCAAGGCGGGCGCCCTGGAGAACGGGCTGAAGACGGCCAAGGGCGAGTTCATCGCGATTTTCGATGCGGATTTCGTTCCCGAGCCGGATTTTCTGCAAAAGGCCATCCACCACTTCACCGACCCGCGCGTCGGTATGGTGCAGGGGCGGTGGGAGCACCTCAACCGCGAGTACTCGTTTCTGACCCGGACCCAGGCCATTTTCCTCGACGGCCACTTCATGCTCGAGAGCTTCACCCGCTTTCTCGAGCGGACGCTTTTTCAACTTCAACGGGACCGCCGGAATCCTGCGGCGCGACGACGATCGAAGACGCCGGCGGGTGGCAGCACGACACCCTGACGGAAGACCTCGACCTCAGCTACCGCGCCCAGATGAAGGGCTGGAAGTTCGTTTTCCTGCCGGACTGCGCGTGCCCGCCGAACTGCCCGTCGAGATGAATTCATTCAAGTCGCAGCAGTGCCGCTGGGCCAAAGGGTGCGATGCAGACCTGCAAGAAGTTGCTGCCGACGCTGCTGCGCGGCGATTTCCGCGCGGCGGAGAAGATGGAGGCCTGGTACCACCTGACGGGCAACATCTCGTATCCGCTCATGGTCGTCCTCTCCGTTGTCCTCTTCCCCGCGCTGGTGATCCGGTTTAACCAGGGGTGGTTCGAGCTGCTGCTCATCGACCTGCCGCTTTTCATCCTCTCCTTCAGCAGCGTGACGACGTTCTACATCGTCTCCCAGCGCGCGTTGCACAAGGACTGGCGCCGGCGGCTGCGTACCTGCCCGGGCTCATGGCCGTCGGCATCGGGCTGACCGTAAGCGGCGCAAAAGCGGTCCTGGAGGGCGCCTTCGGGATTCAGACGCCGTTTGTGCGCACGCCCAAGTTCTCGGTGGAAGGGAACAGGGGCGATTGGAAGCGCAAGAAATACCGCGGCAAGGTCGGGTTGCTCGCCTTCATTGAGTTGACCCTCGGCCTCTACTTCACCGCTCGTCACGTTGTATGCCTGGGATCTGGGCATCTACGGCGTCATCCCGTTTCTGCTCTGTTCCAATTCGGCTTCCTCTACACCGGGTTCTTTTCGCTTTCCCAGGGGCTGAAGCACATCAGTTGGCCCGCCCCCATCGCCCGGCTCCACGCGCTGGTCGTCCGCCCCGACGCCCAGTAGGGCGCCCGCACCCTTCGAAGTACGGAATGCGGTGTGCGGCGCCTCGGCGTCGCTTCTGCCTGCACCGCTGGAACCTCGGCCCGTGGCGGTTGTTCAAAGGGGCGTGTTTCCAGCATCGACCTTTGGACAGCCTCTTCAGCGCGGGTCCCTAGAACGGGCGGTTGCGCAGGCGCTGGAGGAGCGCCTCGAATTCCGCAGGGGTGTCGATGTCCTCGACCGTTCCGGGATCGTCCGTCTCCAGGAAGGCCGTGTCTTTTTCATAGCTCCGGATCAGCTCCTTGGGGCTATGGTCTACCGGCAGGGCCAGCAGCTCCTGGCACAGGCGGGTGCCGAACAGCGCAGGGTGTCCCCGTTTCCCCCGGCACCGAGGCATGGCGGCGGCGGCCCCGCTGTCGTCGAACAGCCCGATCAGCCGGCGAACGGTCTCCTCGCGGATTGCCGGTTGGTCGACCGGCCAGACGAGGCACGCGCGAAATGTCCCGGCGTTTCTGAGGGCGAGCTGCAGCGAGGATATCTGCCCCTGCTCCGGGTGCGGATTGAGCGCGACGCGCAGGTCGCGGCCGACGAGGTGCGGTTGGATCAGGGTGGCGTGCTTCCCCACGATCACGACCGGGCGGGCGAGCGGCAGCCTTCCTATCCCGTCAAGAATGACGTCGACGAACGTCGCGGGCCCGAGGCGCAGCAGCGCTTTCGGAAACCCCATGCGGCGCGAATCCCCGGCCGCCAGCACCAGCGGAACAATCGGCAGTTCCGGCAATCGTCCCCCCTTCTGCGCGCGGCCTCTCATTCTGGGTGCGCGCCGCCGGCCCCTGTGCTTAAATCAGCGGGCATGAAGCGATTCTACCCCGTAGCCATCCTTTTACTCGCTGTTTGTTCGATCGGGCCATCGACCGGCTGCGCCGCCCGTCCGCCGGCGCGCCCGGTGGCGCCGGCGCAGGCCGTGGACGCGCTGGGGCAACTGCGCCAGGACCTGGCGCGCGTGTTCGACGACGTCAGTTTCGGCAACGCGCAGTGGGGGGTCGAGATAGCCTCGCTCGACAACGGCCAGGTGCTTTTCGAACGCCACAGCGCCCGGCTCTACATGCCTGCTTCCAACAACAAGCTCCTGACGGGCGCTGCCGCGCTGGTCCGGCTGGGCCCCGACTTCCGGTTCCAGACGCGCATCATGACCGACGGAACCGCTTCCGGCGGAGTGTTGCGGGGCAACCTCGTCGTGGTCGGCGCCGGCGATCCCGCCACCGCCCCGCGGTTTCACGGGGGCGACCCGTTCCGGGTCTTTCGCGACTGGGCGGGGCAATTGAAGCAGAGAGGCATCTCGCGCATCGAGGGGAAGCTCGTCGGCGACGACGGAGCCTTCGCAGAACCGCCGGTCGGCCGCGCTTGGGCTTGGGACGACCTGGCCTACGGTTACGCGGCCCCGGTCACCGCCCTCCAGTTCAACGAAAACCTGCTGACCCTCGAGGTCACCCCGGGACCCGCCCCCGGGACACCGGCCGGCGTCAGGGTCCTGCCTGTGCCGGATTTCCTGAACGTGGAGGCCTCCGTCACGACCGCGGCGGCCGGCACCCTCCCCAACCTCGATCTGCTCCGCGGCGAGGGCGAAACCGTGCGGGTGGCCGGCACGGTGCCCGCAGGCGGCGCGCCCGTCGAACGCACGGTCGCGGTCCGCTCGCCTGCGCATCTCTACCTGACGGCGTTGCGCCGCGTCCTCGATGAGGAGGGCATAGCGGTTGCCGACGGCATCTCGGCGACGCGCAACTCGGATCTTTCTCACCTCACGATGCTGTGGAGCCACGCGTCGCCCCCCCTTGCCGAGATCCTCAAGCCCCTCCTCAAGGTCAGCCAGAACCTCTACGCCGAAACCATGGCCCGGACCATGGGTCTGGAGGCCTCGGGGTCGGGGAGTTTCGCAAAGGGCCGGGAAGTCGTCGAACAGGTGCTCGGGCTCATGGGGATAGAGCGGGGCGGCTACGCCTATGCCGACGGTTCCGGTCTGTCGCGGCTGAACCTGGTCAGCGCGGACCTGGTCGTCCGGCTTCTGAAATACATGCATCGTCACCCCTCTTTCCCGCAGTTCTACGACGCCCTCCCGGTCGCCGGGGTGGACGGCACCATCGCCGAGAGAATGAAAGGCACTCGTGCGGCAAATAACGTCCGGGCCAAGACCGGCACCCTCGCGTACGTGCGCTCATTGTCCGGATATGTGGAGACGGCCGACGGCGAGACGCTCGCTTTTTCGATGATCGCGAACAATTTCCTGGTTTCCTCGGCGTCGGCGGAGTACGTCCAGGATACGGCGCTGCAGCGGTTGGCCACGTTCAGCCGGAAATGAAAGGGGCGTCCCGGCGTTGCCGGCAGGAAAACAAAAAAATTTTCGTGGAGGACACGGGAAACACTGGATTCAATCAGCCGTGCTCTCGTTTGCGGTGGACGCCAGGCTGGCTCCTTCCGTGTCGCGACGGGTCAGAAGATCCTGCCGTGCCTTTCCTGCACGGGGCGGCTCAAGTCGAGGACCACGCCGCCGAGCACTACCCGAACCGGCCTGCAGCGGGCCAAGTCCGGCGGGGTGGGCCCGTCCGAGTCCACGGTCCAGATGACGAGGTCCGCGGCGGCGCCGGGCGCAATCGCGCCTCGCCCTGGGATCCGGAACCGGCGGGCAGCCTCGGACGTCCACCGCGGCAGCGTCTCGGCCGGGTCGCCCGACAGCTCCGCCGGGGCGCGGTACCGTTCGGCTTCGGCGCGGGTGAAGGTGTCCATGCCGAACCAGCGGGGGATCTTGATGGAGCGGGCCGGGTCGGCGGTTCCCGGGCCCAGCACCCAGCCCCTGGCGCCGGCGGCGAACCACTCGGCAAGCAGCAGCTCCCAGTCGGGGCCCGCGCCCGGAGAAGCCCCGGTCACGACGAAGCCCGAGTTCACCATTCCAGCCGTCGAGTGCAGGCGGACTGCAGCCGGGGACCGCGCCGGGAGGTTGTCCCCGGGAATGCTGCGCAGGACGGTCAGGACGCCGCGCCTCAGGTAGGCTTCGTCCGCGGCCGGGTCGTTTGCCCCCGTCGTTGCAGGATCCCAGGCGATCAGCCCGGGGGTGATCAGGGTGCCGGCGCAGTCCATCGACTGGTGTGCGGTGTAGACCCCCAGGTCCCCGATGTCGGCGATGATCGCCGCGCCCCGCGCTCCCCGGCGCGCATCTCCCCGTATGGCGATGTCACCCTTGAACACGGGTGCCGCGCCGGTGTAAATCCACGCGTTCCTCAGCAGCAGGTCGAATATCGGGGTGTCGCTGTTCAATTTCAGGGCGTCGAACACCGCGGGGTTCGCCTGTCCGATGCGCCCGGTGGCCAGCGAATCGAGCACCGCGAGGATCCCGACGAAGTTCAGCTTCACCGGGAAACCGGGGCCTTGTTCGAACGAGTATCCACCGCTTTCGATCAGGACGACCGGGGTTCCCCACTGGGTGAGGTTGTCGCCGAATGCGCGCGGGTTGTACGACTCGTCGTAACGCGAGATGTGACCGTAGGCGAATGGCGACAGCGCGTCGTAGAGCACGGCCGCGACCCTCCGGGTCAACAGGGAATCACCGTCCCCGGGTGCGGCGCCGGCCCCGACCGCCAGCAGCGCGATGGTGGCCACCTGGCCCGTGTCCCCTACGGTCGTGAGGCTGTTCTGGTCGTGCAGGTTGAAGCCGAGGAACGGAAGATATCGGTCGCGTACGGATTTGAGCACCCGCCCCTCGGGAGTCTGCAGGGCGCGCGCATCCCGGTTGATGTCGATCTCCTGGGCGTTGCGCCGCTGGCTGAGCTCCGCGCCGTCCGGGTTCAACATCGGGATGCAGAGCAGCGTGTACTTCCCGAGGATTGCTTCGACCCAGGGCTCGCCGCGGTGGCGGCACAGGAAATGGAAGAGGTCCAGCAGGGAACTGGTCGCGGTGGCTTCGTCGCCGTGCATTTGGGACCAAAGGAGGATCTTGTCCGCCCCGGTACCCATCGTCACCAGGTAGAGTTCCCGGCCACGCACCGACTTCCCCGGCCTCCTCGAGACGGGCGCTCCCGGGGGAACTCCGCGACCAGCGCCTGGAGCCTCGCGCTCGGTCCACGTGGGTCAGCGGAGCACGGATCGTCCGGCGAGACACGCTCCTTTTCCCGCAGGGCTGCCAGCCGTCTCGCCCTCGACCTCGTAAAGGTCCCCCGCCGGGAGGGATCGGCAGCCGCCAGCAAAGCGGATCCGAAAGCGAAACCCGCGAACCACGTCGATGCGTCCATCTCGTCCCTCGCATTCGCTGTTCCGGACTGCTATGGTATCAGAACGGGCCGGCCGCCACGGCAATTTGCATCCCGGCCTCCCCTTTGTCTATGATGAAAACACTAATCCTATCCATGATCTGGCTGGCGCAGCTGCCCCCAAAACCAATCGCGCCCCCGCCGCCCGCCGCGAACCGCGCGCCGCTGGACAAGAGCGCCTACTTCGCTTTCGTGGACCGCGAGTACATCTTCACCATCGAGATGGTCAAGCCGGGCGTACCCCTGTTCAACTTCATCTCGATGACCGACGCCGAACAGCTGCTCCCCGCGAAAGAGGTCCGGCTGACGCTCGACGGCCGGAAAGCCCCCGGCAAGTTCTTCCTGGTCGACACGGGCAATCCCAAGGAGCCCGTGATCATCCCGTCGGTCCGGCTGCGACCGAAGTCCTCGTTTGGCGTGCGGCTGCAGGGGGAATTCGGCGACACCCGGGAGTTGCTCGGCGTCACCGTGCGCTGCGGTCCGGACGATTTTCCCCTCGTGCCCCTGTCGAGTTTCGGACTTCGAGAACCTGGCCCTCAAGGTCAACCGTCTCAACCTCGGATCCCCGGACCTGCGGGACGATTGGCGGGTCCTCAAACTCGAGGCGATGGGGACCAGGGCGCCGGCCGGCCGGCGCCGCTGAACTGCGTTTTCCCTGCCACAGGACGATCCGGGCTTTCAGCCTGGACGGAGTTTGCGGTGCTGAAGTACTCTGGAGTGCGGCGCCTCGGCGCCGCTTTCCGCTCGTCCTGCGGCAGGAATGCTCGGCGCCTCGGCGCCACGCCGGAATGCGAGGTTGCAGCCCTGCGACTTACAGCCTGAGGCGGCGCCGAGGCACCGCCAAAGCGGCGTCGAGCCGCCGCACTCGACGATAAACGTTGGACAGCCCCTTTCAGCCCGGAGATTTTCTGCGGTCGCCCTGCCAAGCCCGCGGCGACGGTCGAAAGAGAGCCGGGGAATAGATGCTATCTCTGGGGCCGCGTCGAGCCGACGCGGCCCACTTTCTTGGACAGTGGTTCGTGAGGGTCAGTCGGCCAGGAAGATGCGGTTGCCCCCTTGCCCCTTGGCCCTGTACATGGCGAGGTCGGCCTTCTCGATGAGCTGTTCCGCCTCGGTGGTGGGGGCGAACTCGGCGATGCCGACGCTGGCGGTGATCTGCCCGCTGAAGGTGCTGGCTCAAGTGCGAGAGTATCCGCTCGGTGACGATGCGAGCCTCGCCGCTAGTGGTTTCCGGCATCATGATGGTGAACTCGTCCCCGCCGTAACGAAAACACATGTCGACACTCGCACGCACGAGGCTGCGGATCAGGGTGGCGGTCTCGCGCAGTGCCTGGTCGCCCCGCACGTGTCCGCGGCTGTCGTTGTACTGCTTGAGGCCGTCCAGGTCGAAGAAGCAGAGCGAGAAGGTGCGGTTGAACCTCCGGCTGCGCTCGATTTCGCTTGCGAGCGCCGAGAAGAAGCGGCGCTGGTTGAACAGACCCGTGAGGTCGTCGGTGATCGACAGGGCTTCGAGCCGCTGGTGCAGCAGGACGGTCTCGGTGACGTCGCGTACGAGGCAGAGGAACCCGACAGGGTCGTTGTCCGAGTTGTACACCCGCTGGATCGTCACGTCGAGGTAGGCCTGACCCGTGCTGGTGGCGTGGTAGAGACGGCTTCTCTCCAGCAGGGAAGACACGGGATCGGAGATGAACGCGGACAGTTCCTCCTGGAACCGCGAGTTGGCGAAGAGAGTCAGGATGTCCTTGCCGACGATCTGCTGGCGCGGCATGTGAAAGATCTGTTGGGCGCCGATCGAAACCGTGATGATGTAGCCGTGCAGGTCGGTGGAAATGATGGCGGCGTCTTTGGCGGACTGCAGGATGGCCTGCATGTACTCGTTGGACTGGTGCGCGTGCTGGAACTGGCGCAGGTTTTCAAACGCCGAGGCGATCAGCGACGCCAGCCCTTCCATGGTGTTCAGGTCCTCGGGCGGAAAGGCGTCGAGCCGGCTGCTCTCGAAGGACAAAACGCCGAGCAGGTTTCCGCGCACCCTCAAAGGGACGACCAGGTGGCTCCCCCGGGCCTGCCCCTTGCCGTCCTCGCCGACGAGGTTGTTGTTGTAGAGCATCTTCTCCTGCCGCAGGCACTCCTCGACCATCGTGGGGGCGGCGTCCGGGGGGGCGGCTTTGCCCCCCTTGCAGGCGTGGCCCACGAGCTGGAGCGGTTCCTGCTTCGGCCCGAGGCGCCACATCTGCACCCGGTCGTAGTCGAATCCCCTGCGCAGCAGTTCGGCGGTGCAGCGCAGGAACTCGCCCACGTCCTCGACCAGGACCGCCTGCTTGGCGATTTCGCTGACGATCTCCAGCTGGCGGCCGTGTCGCCGCTCCATGTAGTGGGTGTCGGAGTTCTCGACCGCGAGGGCGAGGTGCGTCGCCAGGTGGCGCACAAATCGATGTTCGGCGGAGGAAAACTCCCGGGCGACGGCGAGCCCCACGACGAGCACGCCCTTGCGCTTGCCCTGCCAGTTCAGCGGCAGATAGGCGGCCGCCAGGTCATCCGGCCCCAGGAGATACGCCCGTTCCGCGCCGTCCTGGCGGCTCGACTCCCCGAAAACGGCGGCGACCTGCCGCTGCTCGGCAAGCGAGGTGCGCAGCCGTGAGTCCTCCAGCGGGACGATCTTCGGCCCGATCAGGGGGGCATCCGGATCGGTTTCCACCGAGTAGAGCGTGACCGTGATCTCGCTGGCCCGCTGCTGCACGAGGGTAAGCCGCCCGACGGCAAGCCGCTCCTCCAACATCCCGCGGCAGTTGCGCAGGATGTCCTCCAGGACGAGCGATCCGTACACCGAGGTTGCCAGCCGCATTTGTCCGCGCTTCCCGCGGCGCTGCCGGCGAACGCGCGCCGACGGATTCTCCGCTACCGACAGGGACTGCCCGCCTTCAACCGTTCCCGCGCCTGGAGCGCGGTTCTGAACGCGGCCGCGACTGTCTCGATCCAATCATTTAGGGCTGCCTCCTCGATTCCGCCGGCCTGCGCAAACTCAGGTCGGCCACCGCCTCTGCCGCCCAGCCTGGAGGCGGCATCCTTCACCCAGGAACCGGCGCTCCCGGGTGTGCCGGCGGCCCGGGCGACGACCACCTGGCCGCTGCCGGCCACGACCGTTCCCAGGATAGCCACGACACCGGCCCGCGCCGACGCCTTCTGCGCCAGCAGCTTTACCGCTTCCACCGGGCGCCCCGGATACACGCGTTTGATGAGGAATACCTCACCGTACTTATCGGCAACCTGCAGCAGATTAGACGCTTCAAAATCGAGGAGCTGCTCCTGGAGCTGCGCGTTGGCGCGCCTGAGGGACGCTTGCTCCGCCAGCAGCTTCTCGCCCAGCCTGGGGAGTTCGTCGGGGTGCGCGGAGAATTGCCGCCCGAGCTGCTTCAGCGTGCCATGCTCGTGCCGAAACAGCCGGAACGCCCGCAGGCCGCACACGAATTCGATGCGCGTCCCCCCTTTGTACCGCTCCGACCCCAGGACCGAAACGACGCCGATTTCCCCGGTGCGCCGCACGTGCGTGCCGCCGCACGGGGAGCGGTCGAATCCCTGCACGTCGACGACCCGGATCAACCCCTCGCGCTGCGATTCCTTGCGCACCCCGAGCGCCGACAGCTCGCTGCGGTCGACCGAGATCGTGGTGACCGGGCGGTCCTCCATCGCGATCCGGGTGGCCAGCTCCTCCGCCGCGCGGATCGCGTCGGGATCGGGTTGGGGCATCTCGACGTCGATGGTCGACGTTTCGGGGCCGAGGTGGAACGAAACCGTGGCGGCCCGGGCTGCCCGGACGAACGCCTGGGAAAGGATGTGCTGCCCGGTGTGCTGCTGCATGTGGTCGAACCGGCGGTCCCAGTCGATGCGCCCCTCCACCGGGCCCTGCGTCAACGGCGCATCGAGGGTGTGGACGATCCGTCCGGCGGCGTCTTCCTCTACCGAGACGACCCGCGCGGGCCCGAGCGCCCCCCGGTCGTGAGGCTGTCCGCCGGAGGTGGGGTAAAACGCCGTCCGGTCGAGCACGACGGCGGGCGATCCGCCGACCGAGAGCTGCTCGATGACCGTGGCGCCGAAGGATGTGAGGTACGGGTCCTCGTGGTAGAGATGCTCGGTCAAGGGTCCTGCCCCCGGTCTGGTTTGCAGCTCAGTTGAGAAGTTCGGGATACTTCAGCCCGGTCCCCGTGTTGAACAGGACCACCACTTCGTCTGGGCCCAGCCAGTTGTCGCGCACGAGCCGCCGGAGCGCGGGAATGCATGCGGCCCCCTCGGGGCACAGGAACAACCCCTCGAGCCGGCCGCAGAGTCTCATCGCGGCGACGATCTCGTCGTCGTCGACGGCGACCGCGGTGCCGCCGCTTTGGCGCAGCGCGTCGAGGATCAGGAAATCACCCGAGCGCGCGCGGCACCCGGAGACCGGAGGCGATCGTGCGGGCGTTCTGCCAGGTCTCCGCCGACGGAGGCGCCCGCGGCAAAGGCCCGGACGATGGGCGCGCACCCCGAGGACTGGACCGTCACCATGCGCGGGCGGCGCGAGTCCAACCAGCCCAGCGTTTCCATCTCCGAGAACGCCTTCCACATGCCGATCAGCCCGGTACCTCCGCCCGTCGGATAGAGCACCACGTCCGGCAGATGCCAGTCGAACTGCTCCGCCAGTTCGTACCCCATCGTTTTCTTGCCTTCGATCCGGTACGGTTCCTTGAGGGTTGAGACATCGTACCACCCTTCGGCTCTGTTTGCGCTCGGCAACAATGCGGCCGCAGTCGGTGATCAGGCCGTCGACGAGCTCCACGCGGGCGCCGAAGACCTGCGCCTCGACGACGTTGGCCCTGGGAGTGTCGGCGGGCATGAAGATGAAGGACTCCAGGCCGGCGTGCGCGCCATAGGCGGCCATGGCCCCGGCCGCGTTGCCGGCCGACGGGATGGCCAGCTTGCGGACGCCCAGTTCCGCTGGCCATGCTCACGGCCGCGCACAGCCCGCGCGCCTTGAACGAGCCGGTCGGGTTACCGGCCTCCTCCTTGATGTAGAGGCGCGACAGGCCGAGTTCGCGTCCCAGGCGCGGGACGTGCACCAGCGGCGTGAACCCTTCCCCGAGCGACACCACGTGGGCAGGATCCTGTACCGGCAGGAGCTCGGCGTAGCGCCACATCGTCGGTGGCCTGTCGCGCAGGCACTCGCGCGTGAACGACGCCCGCGCCCGCTGCAGATCGTAACGCGCGAGCAGGGGCGACCCGCAGCTGCACAGGGTGTGCGGCAGGCCCTTCGGGTATGCGCGGGCACATTTGGGACAATCGAGCCGGTCGAGGAAAGTCATTCTTCTGTCCTTTCGGGTTATGCCTTGAACCAGGTCCACACTCCTATGGCGACAAACAGGACGGCGGCGGCCTTCGCAAGCAATCGCTGCGGCACGAAGCGGTCGACGACCCCACCCAGCAGTACGCCAAGCGCCGTGACGAGCGTGAGGGCTGCGGCGCCACCCAGGAAAACCGGCAGTGGCTTGCGGGACGACGCCGTCATCGTGACGATCGCCAGCTGGGTTTTGTCCCCCATCTCCGCCAGGAATATCGCCGAAAACGTCGTCAGTGCCAGTCTCCAATCCATCCCGTCCCCCTTTTCGCCGCCCGGCGGTCCGGACTCGAGCGGTGCTCGTTTGCGGTCGAGTGCGACGCCAGTTCCGGCCGCTGGACTCGATACGTGCCGTTGACACTGCTTTTGCCCGGTGTCTATACTCCCCGTCTATGGGTTCATCCAGCGCAGTCTATCACGGGACTACCATCCTGCTCGTCAAACGCGGCGCGCATACCGCGATTGCCGGGGATGGGCAGGTCACGCTCGGCGACGCGATCATAAAACAGACCGCGCGCAAGATCCGGCGGCTGCACAACGATACGGTCCTGGTCGGTTTCGCAGGGGCTACCGCCGATGCCTTCGCCCTGTTCGCCCGTCTCGAGGCGAAGCTGGACCAGTTCCAGGGCAAGCTGAGCCGGGCCGCGGTCGAGCTGGCGCAGGAGTGGCGGACCGACCGCGCGCTGCGGCACCTCGAGGCGCTTCTGCTGGCCACCGACGGCGAATCGACCTACCTGGTTTCGGGCACCGGAGACGTGATCGAACCGGACGACGGGATCCTGGCGGTCGGTTCGGGAGGAAATTACGCTCTGGCCGCGGCGCGTGCGTTGCTGCGCCACACCAAGATGAGCGCCAGCCAGATTGCGCTCGAGAGCCTCAAGATCGCAGGCGAGATATGCATTTTCACGAATTCCGAGATCGTCGTCGAAGAGCTGTGATCGGACCGAAGCTCACCCGCAACGGCCGCCGCGCCGCCGCCACCCGTGACACAGAGAACTGATGCCCCAGAAAACCAGGAGACCGGCTGCGCGCCGTCGCGGTTTGGACGAGATGACGCCGCGCGAGATCGTGGCCGAGCTCGACAAGTACGTCGTAGGGCAGCACGAGGCCAAAAAGGCCGTCGCCATAGCCCTGCGCAACCGCATCCGCCGCCAGAAGCTCGACGAGGAGATGGCCGAGGAGGTCGCTCCGAAAAACATCATCATGATCGGGCCGACGGGCGTCGGAAAGACCGAGATCGCGCGGCGCCTCGCCCGCCTCGCCAACTCGCCGTTCCTCAAGATCGAGGCCACCAAGTTCACCGAGATCGGATACGTCGGCCGCGACGTCGAATCGATGGTCCGAGACCTGGTCGAGATCGCCGTGGACATGGTCCGGCTGGAGAAGATCGGCGAAATCGAGGAGAAGGCGGAGCAGAACGCGGAGGAACGGCTGCTCGACATCCTCCTGCCCAACCTGCAGCAGGGATCCGACGAAAAGGTGATGACCGATCTGCCCCGCCTCGAACGCGTGCGCGAGAAGCTGCGGCGCGAACTGCGCGCCGGCCGCCTCGATCACCGCATGATCGAACTCGAGGTCCGCGAGCACCTGTCCAGCCCCCTCTCCCTCCAGGTCTTCGAGGGCTCCAACATGGAGGAGCTGCAGTTCAACATGCGGGACCTCCTGTCGGGTCTGACGGAAGGGAAGCCCAAGCGGCGGCGCATGCGGGTCGAAGAAGCCGCCGAGTACATCATGCAGGAGGAAGAGCAGAAGCTGGTCGACATGGAACAGGTGGCTCGTCTGGCGCTCGAGCGGGTGGAGCAGGGGGGCATCATCTTCCTCGATGAGATCGACAAAATTGCGGGGCGGGAAAGCGGGCACGGCCCCGACGTGAGCCGAGAAGGGGTGCAGCGCGACATCCTGCCGATCGTCGAAGGGACAAACGTCAATACCCGCTACGGCATGCTTCGCACCGACCACATCTTGTTCATCGCCGCCGGCGCCTTTCACGTCTCCAAGCCCGCCGACCTGATCCCCGAGATCCAGGGGCGGTTCCCCATACGGGTCGAGATGAATCCGCTCGGCGCCGAGGATTTTGTCCGCATCCTCAAAGAGCCCAAGAACGCGCTGGTGAAGCAGTATACGGCCCTGATGGCCACCGAAGGGGTAAGGCTGCGGTTTACCGACGACGCCATCCGCGAGCTGTCTAAGGTCGCCCACGCCGTGAACGAGGCCACCGAGAACATCGGGGCCCGCCGCCTCCACACCATCATGGAGGCCCTGCTCGACGAGATTTCGTTCAGCGGCACCGAGCTGAGGAACAAGACCGTCACCATCAACGCCAATTACGTGCAGAAGAAGCTCGGCGACATCGTGCGGGACAAGGATGTGAGCCGGTACATTCTCTGATGCGCAAAACCGAACGCGCCGCCAGACGGGTCGATCGCTTTCCGGTTGTTGCCGCGGCGCTCCTGTGCCTGCTCGCCTCGGGTTGCGCCAAGATCGGCGACCCGCAGCCCCCGGTCGTGAACGTCCTGAGGCCCCCGGGCGATCTCGAAGCCCGTCAGTACGCGGCCCGTGTCGTTCTCAGCGTCACGCTGCCAACCCAATACACGACGGGCGCCTCCGCAACCCACTCGGATGCGGCCCAGGTGCTGCGAGTCGTCGACCCCGATCGCACCGCGTCGGGGCCGTTGCCGGAGCAAGACTTCCTTGAGAAGGCGACCCCCCTGGCGACCCTGGACCCGTCCGCCGTGGCCAGGGAAGCAAAAAACGGCCGGCTGGTGGTAGAGGACCGGCTGAATCTCCCCGACCCCGCGGATGTCTACACCCGCGCGTTCCGCTACGCGGTCAGGTTCATCAACTCCGGGAACGAAACGGCAGGCCTGTCAAACCAGGTGGTCGTCGCCCCGATTCCCGTGCCCGCCCCGCCCGCCCAGGTCCGTTTCGATCTCGGCCAGGACCGGATCCGACTGGCTTGGGACCCGCCGTCGAAAAACGTCGACGGGTCTCAGCCGCCCAATGTCGCGGGGTACAACGTCTACCGCTCGGAGTCCCCCGAAGCCTTCGGCGGCGCGCCGCGCAACGCCAGCCCGCTCCCGGGTCCGGAGTTCGAGGACCGTGAGTTCGAGTGGGACAAGACCTATTACTACAAAGTCAGCATCGTGGGGCGAACGGCCGCGCCCTACGCCGAAACGGACGCTTCACCGGCCCTGCAGGTCGAGGCACGCGACACCTTCCCCCCGAGTGCGCCCGTCAACCTCAACGCGGTCGTGGAATCCGGAGTCGTCTTCCTCCTGTGGTCCGCCCCGCCGCAGGCCGACGTCGCCGGTTATCGGGTGTACCGAATCCCCGAAGGGGGTACGCGCGAACAGCTCGGGACCGAGCTGGTCAAAGAGCCAAGCTACCGCGACGCGGGTACCCAGGCGGGACGGAAATGCGTCTACTTCGTCCACGCCGTGGACACCCACGGCAACGAAGGCCCCGGCGCGGAGACGGCGGTCGCCATCCCCTGAACGCGCGCAGTTGCAGCTCACCCGAGCTAGATACAAAACAAGTGGGTCCGGGCTTTAGCCCGGACGTCTTTTGATCGGTGCTATATAGCGACGCCCCCCTATAGTGACCACAAACAGCGTCCGGGCTGAAGCCCGGACCCACTTGAACTCAGGGAAGGCGCCAATCGTCGGGCAACCTCTTCAGCCTCACAATGAGTTCCTCACCTGGGACGTGTCCGGGCTTGAAGGCCGGATCCACCTGAAGGCCCCCGCCCGGCACCGCCCCGCACCGTGTGATAGTATGGATATCAAGGATGTATCGGGAAGGGGGGCACCTACAATGAAGTTCTTTCTGGATACCGCCAACATTGACGAGATCAGGGACGCGGTCGACTACGGGCTCATCGACGGGGTGACGACTAACCCGTCGCTGGTCGCCAAGGAAGGACGCGATTTCAAGGACATCCTGCGCGAGATCGCCTCGATCGTCGACGGCCCGATCAGCGCCGAGGTCGTGTCCACCAACAGCGCCGGGATGCTGAGCGAGGCGTACGACCTCGCCAAGGTGCACAAGAACATCGTCGTGAAGCTCCCCATGCTCAAGGAGGGGATGAAGGCGCTGAAACAGCTGTCGCGCGACGGCATCCGCACCAACGTGACGCTGGTCTTCAATCCCAACCAGGCGCTGGTGGCCGCCAAACTGGGCGCCACCTACGTGTCGCCATTCGTCGGCCGGCTCGACGACGTCAGTGAAGTCGGGATGGGTCTGGTCGCCGACTTGGTCAAGATTTTCCACAACTACAGTTTACCGACCCGGATCCTGGTCGCGAGCTGTCGGCACCCGCTACACGTCCGCGAAGCGGCCCTCCTGGGCGCAGACGTGGCGACGATGCCCTACAAGGTGCTCGAGCAGCTGCTGAAGCATCCGTTGACCGATGTCGGGCTGGAGCGCTTCCTCAAGGATTGGGAGAAAGTGCGCCAGCCGACCCACGCATAAAACCCAGGCAGGCGGGCAGCTTCCATGCCCGGCGAGTGCCCCGATGGACATAACGGAGAAACTCAAGCAGCTGGAAGACCTTCATCGACGCGCCGAACTCGGGGGCGGCCCCGAGCGCCTGCGGCGGCAACACGAGGCCTCGAAGATGACCGCCCGCGAGCGCATCCACCTGCTGCTCGACGAAGACAGCTTTGAGGAGACGGACAAGTTCGTCGAGCACCGCTGCAGCGACTTCGGCATGGCCGGGCAGCGGATCCCCGGCGATGGCGTCGTGACGGGCTACGGCCGGATCGACGGCCGGCCCCTGTACGTCTATGCCCAGGATTTCACCGTCTTCGGCGGGAGCCTCAGCGAAGCCTACGCGGAGAAGATCTGCAAGGTGATGGACATGGCGATGAAGGTGGGGGTCCCCGTCGTCGGCCTGAACGATTCCGGCGGCGCCCGCATCCAGGAGGGCGTCGTGAGCCTCGGCGGCTACGCCGACATCTTTCTCCGCAACACGCTCGCCAGCGGCGTCGTCCCTCAGATTTCGGCCATCATGGGACCGTGTGCCGGCGGAGCGGTCTACTCCCCCGCCATTACAGACTTCATCCTGATGGTCAAAAAGACGAGCTACATGTTCGTGACGGGCCCGGACGTGATCCGGACCGTCACCCACGAGGAGGTCTCGATGGATGACCTGGGCGGGGCCCTGACCCACAACGCGACCAGCGGGGTGGCCCACTTCGCCGTCGCCGACGACCGCGAGTGCCTCGCTACCATCCGCCAGCTTCTCGGCTATCTCCCGGCCAACAACATGGAAGACCCGCCGGCGCGCCCGTGCGCGGATCCGTGGGACCGGGAAGACGAGCGGCTCAACACCCTGGTGCCGACGGACCCGAACCAGCCCTACGACGTGAAGGAGATCATCCGCACCGTCGCCGACGCCGGCAGTTTCCTCGAGGTACACAGGGATTTCGCCAGGAACATCGTCGTGGGTTTCGCGCGGCTCGATGGCCGGCCGGTCGGGATGGTCGCCAACCAGCCCGCGCACCTCGCCGGCACGCTGGACATCTCCGCCTCGGTCAAGGCCGCGCGCTTCGTCCGCTTCTGCGACTGTTTCAACATCCCGCTGATCACGTTCGAAGACGTCCCCGGATTCCTGCCGGGCACGGCGCAGGAGTTCGGCGGCGTCATCAAGCACGGGGCCAAGCTGCTGTATGCCTTCGCCGAGGCGACCGTGCCTAAAATAACCGTGATCACGCGCAAGGCCTACGGCGGCGCCTACTGCGTGATGGCGTCCAAGCACATCCGCACCGATTTGAACTTCGCCTACCCCACCGCCGAAATTGCCGTCATGGGGCCCGAGGGGGCCGTCAACATCCTCTACCGCAACGAGCTGAAGGCTTCGCCCGATCCGGCGAAGTTCCGGGCGAAGAAAGTCGAGGAATTCCGCAGCAAGTTCGCCTCGCCCTACATCGCCGCGCAGCGCGGCTTCATCGACGAGGTCATCGAACCCCGGCTGACGAGGCGGAAGCTGATCACGGGGCTGCGCATCCTGGAAACCAAGCGGGACACGAACCCGCCCAGAAAGCACGGGAACATCCCGCTGTAGACGACTGGGGCTGCCCCACTCCCGCGGCAACTCGTTGGGTGCGGCGATGCCGGAAAACGGAGCTCGATGTTTCGAAAAGTGCTGGTCGCCAACCGCGGCGAAATCGCGGTGCGGATTGTCCGCGCGTGCCGGGACCTGGGGATCTCACCCGTAGCCGTGTACTCCGAGGCCGACCGTGCGGCCCTGCACGTGCGTCTCGCCGACGAGGCCTACCCGATCGGGCCGGCCCCCTCCTCCGAGAGTTACCTGGTCGTCGACAAGATCGTGCAGGCCGCGCTGCGCAGCGGGTGCGACGCGGTCCACCCGGGGTACGGCTTTCTCTCGGAGAATCCGCGCCTGGCCGAGGCCTGCCGCGAGGCGGGCATCGTGATGGTCGGGCCCGGGGCCGCCTCGATGAGGCTGATGGCGACGAAGACCGGGGCCCGCTCGGTGCTGCTGAAGTCCGGCGTCCCCGTCGTTCCGGGGACCTATCGCTCGCTGAGCTCACTCCCGGAAGCCGTCGCGGAAGCCGGCCGCATCGGCTACCCCGTCATGCTCAAGGCCGTCGCGGGCGGGGGAGGCAAGGGGATGCGTCTCGTGCGCGACGAGTCGCGGTTGGCAGAGGACTTCGTAGCGGCCAGCTCGGAGGCGTCCAACGCCTTCGGGGACGCTTCCGTTTACCTCGAGAAGTACATCGCCCGGCCCCGCCATGTGGAAATCCAGGTCCTGGTGGACCGCTTCGGGGACGCCGTGCACCTCGGCGAGCGCGAGTGCAGCCTCCAGCGGCGCCACCAGAAGGTGCTCGAGGAAAGCCCGAGCCCGTTCCTCGACCCCGAGCTGCGCGAACGCATGGGCTCGGCCGCGCTCGAGGTCGCCCGGGCCGCCAACTACGAGAATGCGGGGACCGTCGAGTTCCTCATGGACGACGACCGGAACTTCTACTTCCTCGAGATGAACACCCGCCTCCAGGTGGAACATCCCGTAACGGAAGCGGTCACCGGGCTGGATCTCGTCTGCGAGCAGTTCCGGATCGCTGCCGGCGAACCGCTGTCGGTCCGGCAGGGCGATGTCCGGCACAGGGGATGGGCCCTGGAGTGCCGAATCTACGCCGAGGATCCCGAGCGCAATTTCCTCCCGTCCCCCGGCAGGATCGCGCGCCTGGTCGAACCGCAGGGCCCGGGCGTCCGGGTGGATTCGGGCGTCTACGAAGGGTGGGAAGTCCCGATCCACTACGATCCACTGATCGCCAAGCTCGTGGCGCACGGCGCGGACCGGCCGCAGGCGATCGCGCGCATGAAGCGGGCCATCGGGGAGTACCGGATCGACGGGATACGAACGACACTCGGCCTCTTCTCCGAACTGCTGCAGGACCCCAGATTCGTGGCCGGCGACGTCTCGACCGGTTTCATCGAGGAGTTCCTCGGCAGGCGGCCGCTGCGTGCCGCAGGCCGCGCGGTCCCGATCGAGGCGCTCGCAGTGGCCGCGGCCCTTGCCTACCGGGATGCCGCGAGCGCCCCGGCGCCGGCCAACGGCGCGCAGCGGGAGAGCGCGTGGAAATTCAGTCTGCGGCCGGGTTTGCACCCGGGCCGCAGACGCGGGTAGGAGTCGGAGGGACCGTGCACATCGAGATCAGCGCCGGGGAGAGGAGCGTACGGGTGGAGATCCCGCCCCGCGGGCGGACCGGGCCGGTCCGCATAGGCGACGCCGAGGTCCCCTGCGACTGCGTCCGGCTGCCCGACGGCAGCTACTCGCTCATCTTGGACGGGCACGTCTACGACCTGTCGGTCGCGGTCGATTCCGATTCCTGTTCCGTGTCCGGCGCGTCGGGCGAGTACAGGGTGCGTCTGGCCGACCCGCGCCGGACCGCCGTGGGAACGCGCCCCGAAGAGTCCCAGGCAGGAGTCCAGCGGATTCGGGCCGACATGCCGGGGAAGGTGATCCGGATCCTGGTGAAACCGGGGGAACGGGTGGAGTGCGACCAGGGACTGCTCGTCCTGGAAGCGATGAAAATGCAGAACGAGATCCGCGCCCCCAAAGGCGGGATCGTCAGAGAACTCGGCGTGAGGGCAGGGGGAACCGTCGGCTCCGGCGACTTTCTCGTCAGCCTCGAGTAGCCAACAGGTGGGTCCGGGCCCGATCCAAACAAGATACACGTGGGTCCGGGCTTCAGCCCGGACGCTTTTTGCGGTCGCTATAACGTGCGCCCGTCGCGAGATCAGATCAAAAGACGTCCGGGCTGAAGCCCGGACCCACTTGTTTTACGGGCAGGGCGGGTGGTTCAACCGTTGGACAGCTTCTTCAGTCCGGACGCCGTTTGCGGTCGCTGTTTTTTGCGGAAACCGTGTCGGACGGCCCTGCAGCCCCGGACTAAGATTTCGCGACGTTCCCAGGGCATCCCGATGCTAAACTGCCGGCACAAACCGGTGCGTGGAGTCCGTCATGAAGAGTCCGGGCGTCCTTTCGCGGCTGGCCAAGTTCGAGGCCGGCGAATTCACGACCGCCGCCATGATGCTCGCCTACTCGTTCTTCGCGATGGCGAGCTACAACGTCATCAAGCCGGTCACGCGCAGCAAGGTCATCGACAACCTGGGTTCGATCAACATCCCGTTCATCCAGCTGGCTGCCGGGATTCTGATCGGTTTCATCATGATCGGCTACGGGTGGTTGATCGGGCGCCTGCCCCGGCGCTGGGGCCTGCCGATCACCCAGTTCGGCATCGTGGGTCTGCTGATCCTGTTCTGGTTCATGTTCCAGCTGGAGGGCAACTGGGTGTCGGTCGCCTTCTATCTCCTCGGGACCACCGTCGGGATCCTGCTGATCAGCCAGTTCTGGATCTTCGCCAACCTCATCTACGACCCGCGCCAGGCGAAGCGGTTGTTCGGTTTCATCGGGGCCGGCGCTCCTCTGGGCGGCTTTGTGGGCTACGCGATCACCGGCCGGTACGCCAAGTCCCTCGGGAGCACGAACCTGCTCCCGATCAGCGCCGCTTGCATGGCCGTGTGCGCCCTGATCGTCGTGGCGATCATCCGGCGCGAGGGAGTCAGCGGCTTTGCGCCGGTGCGCGCGAAGAAAGGCGTAGGGGGCAATCATGCGATCGAGCTGCTGCGCGAATCCAAGCACCTGCAGATCATCGCGCTGGTGATCAGCTTCGCGTCGATCGGCGCAGCGGTCGTCGAGCAGCAGGTCAACATGGCCGCCGAGGCAACCGCCGGGTCCGAGAGCGCCATCGCCGGGTTCCTCGGGACCCTGGGGGCCTGGACCTCCGCGATAGGCTTTGTTATCCAGATCCTGCTGACCAGCCAGATCCACCGCTTTCTCGGCATCGGATTCGCCCTGATGATCCTGCCGGTCACCCTGGGCACCACCGGGTTTGTGATCTTGCTGAATGCCGCGCTCTGGGCGCCGGGCCTGGCGCGGGTGCTTGACCAGTCGCTGCGCTACACGGTGGACAAGACGACCCGTGAAATCCTCTTCATGCCCCTCCCGGCCGAAATCAAGATGCAGGCCAAGCCCTTCGTCGACGTCACGGTCGATCGAGTCGCCAAGGGGGTGAGCGCGCTCCTGCTGCTGGTGCTGGTACAGCCCTGGGGGCTGCACCTGTCGTGGCAGAAGCTGAGTTATGCCAGCCTTACCCTGACCGTTTTGTGGATCTTCATGGCGGTGCGGGCGCGGCGCGGCTACCTGGAAGCCTTCCGGCGCAGCATCGAAGCGCACGAGGTCAGACCGGCGGAAATCCGCCTGGCGGTCGCCGACCTCCAGACTGTCGAGATGCTGGTCGAGGAGCTGTCGGGCACCGAGCCGCGCAGGGTGCTCTACGCCATGGAGATCCTGGAGTCGCTCGGCAAGAATAACCTCGTCACCCCGTTGCTGCTCTATCACGAGTCGCCCGAGATCCGGGTGCGCGCCCTGTCCATGCTGGGAGGCGCGACCCCGGAGGCCGCGCTGCGGTGGCTGCCGGGCATCCGGCGCCTGCTGAAGGATCCCGAACCCGAGGTGCGGATGGCTGCCGTCGTGGCGCTGGCTGGCATCGAATCGGTGGACGTGACGGAGATCGTGCGGCCGCTGCTGCGCGAAACGAACTCGCGCATCGCCATGACGGCCGCCATGATCCTGTCGCGCAGCCGGCGGCCGGAGGACGTGGCCGAGGCCGAACAGGTGCTGCGGGGGCTGGCCGGCGATCCGCGCGACTCTGCCGTCGAGACCCGCAAGGAGCTCGCGGCTGCCCTGCGGCAAGAACGCACTCCGCGCTTCCGCCGCCTGCTCGTGCCGCTGCTCATGGACAACAGCATCGAGGTCGCCCAGGAAGCGCTGCGCAGCGTGCGCCGGATGAGCGACGACGACTGCATCTTCGTGCCGACCCTCGTCGCCCTCTTGCGGAACCCCCGTCTGAAGGGGGGCGCGCGGGATCTGCTGGTCGACTGCGGCGAGGGCGTGATCGACATCCTCGGGAGTTTCCTGCGCGAGCAGGAGGAAGACCTCGCCGTGCGCGTGGCCATACCCGGGACGATCGCCCGGATACCGTCTCCCCGGTCGGCGGACGTCCTGCTCGACGCGCTCGGGTATGCCGGCGAGCCGCTGCGGCGGAGCGTGATCGCCGGCTTGGAGACCCTGAGGCGCCGCAACCCGGACCTGACCTTCAGGCGGGACCCCGTCGCGCAACTCGTCCTCCAGGAGTGCGAGGCGGCTTCGCGGTACGCCCGTTACGCGGCCTGCTGCGGGCACGACGGCCCCGCCGCGCGGTTGCTCGCCCGAGCCCTCAGGGAAAAGGCGGAACGCAGCGCCGAACAGGTCTGCCGCCTGCTCGGCCTGGTCTACCCCTGGAAAGACATCGCTGCCGCACGGGTGGCGATCGACAGGGGTGGCGCTTCCAAGGCCCGCGCCCTCGAGTACCTCGACAACCTCATGCCCTCCGCGCTGCGCCGCCACGTACTTCCGGTGCTTGAAAAATCCTGGGTTGCGGCGGCTCCGACGGACCAGGAGAAACGCGCCCAGGTCATGGGCGAGCTGATCCTGGACCCCGATCCGGTGGTTTCCTCGGCCGCGGCCGACTGGGTCTGGTCGGCGCGCTCGGCCGTTCACCGGCGCGAGCTGGAGCAGGTGCGCTCGGAACAAGGCACGCGAGGCTGGGAGCCGGTCGAAGCGGCGTCGTGGGTGCTCAGGGCCCTGCAGTTGCCCGAGGAGCGCGTGCACGAACTCTGGGTCGAGCCCTTCCCCACAGTGGAGATCGCCGCCCGGCTGAGCGCGCTCCCTGTCTTTGCCGCAGTCCCGGTGGAGGATCTGTTCCACATCGCGCGCACCGGGAGGCAGGTGCGCCACGCGCCCGGCTCGACGGTCTACGCCGATGGTGCGGTCGCCGACGAGATTCAGTTCCTGCTCAAAGGGACGGTGTCTGCCTCCGCGCAACCCGGCACTGCCGGGGAAATCGACGCTCCGGCCCCGCTGGCGTTTGAAGCGGCCCTCGAGGCCCGAACAGTCGCCGGCGCGATACGCGCCAGGACCGCCTGCGTCTGCCTGGCGTTGACCTTCCAGGAGTTTCGGGACCTGATGGCCGGCAGCACGAGCCTCGTCGAGGGGTTCCTGCGCCTGTTGTGCGCGACCGGCACGGTCGACGTCGGGGCCCCCGTCGTGCGAGGCGACCCCGGCACCGCGCTGGCCGCTTCCGCGCTGGCCGCCGTCGACAAGGCGGTCCTCCTGGAATCCCTCCCCCCGTTTGCCGGGATCTCCCGGGAAGAGATGCTCGCCGCCGCAGCGGTGGTCGTGCCTCGGCGGTTCGCCGCCGGAGACCGCATCGCCGGCGAGATGGATCCGCCCGTTCTGCACGTCGTCGTGTCCGGGTTGGTGCGCCTTGAGCCGAACGGCACCGACGGATCGGTCGACGCCGCTCCCGGGGACGCGATCGGCTTGTACCAGATGATCGCGGGCATACCGCTCGTGCGCGAGCTCCGCGCGGTCGAATCCTCGTTGACTCTCGTGCTGGAACGCGAAGACTACCTCGATCTGCTGACACAACGGCCGGAGTTCCTGCGTCAGACGTTGGCGCGGCTGTTCGTTCCGGACGCCGGCCAGGCGGCTCCCGCCGCGCAGAGCGGCGCTGCCTTGTGATCCGGGAGGTCGCGTCCCGGCGGAGAGTGTGGATATGAAGACAGCGGAGTCTCCTGCCGAGACGAGGCGAAGCCGGAACCCGTTCCGGTTTTTCGCCACCGGGGCCGACGGGCCGCCTCTCACCGATCCTGACCAGATCGCGCGGATGTACGCGCGCTACCGCTTGTCGATCATGGTGGCCATCACGGTCGGCTACGGCGTCTCCTACACCTGCCGGCTCGGCCTCTCGGTCGTCAAAAAGCCGCTGATCGACGGCGGCATCTTCACCGCCGACGACCTTGGATTGATCGGCTCCGGGATCTTCTACGGCTACGCGTTTGGCAAACTCGTCAACGGGTTTCTCGCCGATCACGCCAACGTCCGCAAGTTCCTGACCGCGGGGGTTCTGCTGTCGGCGCTCAGAGTTGCCGGTACTGCTCGCGGATCAGCTTCTCCACGTCCGCCACCGGCCTCCTGATCGGGCCCTCCGCTTCCATCTTGAGGCTGGTGACGGCGGCGGCCCAGACCGTGGCTTCATCCGGCGACGCGGTCAGGCGTTTGGCGACGTAGGACCCTATGCAGGTGTCGCCCCTCCCGCTGCGCCCGACCAGCGCGCGCGGCCGGAACGGCGCTTCGTGGAACTTTCCTTCCGCCAATACAAGCACGCCGTCACGGTGGGTCAGAACGACCTCGCGCGGACCCCAGCCGGCGATCTGCCGGGCCGCCGCCCTGATGTCGCCCTCCCCGGTCAGCATCTCCGCCTCCACCGCGTCGGTTTTCAGGATGTCGATGTGCGAGAGGAACTCCTGCTTCTCCGGCCACGGGTCGTACGTCAGGTTGCCGTCGGGCGCAATGGTCCGGATGAACCCCTGCACGTCCGCGGCAATCAGCGATCCCGGCCGCTTCAATTCCAGAATAACCGCAAGACCCACCTCGCCATGGGTGGAGGCGTTGATGAGGAATGCGCGGGCGCTCAGACCCTTCACCTCCTCGGGCCCAAAGCAACCGGCGGTCCGCGTCACGGTCAGAACACGCTGATCCGGGTCGGAGGTTGGGTAGTACAGGAGCAGCGTCGTCGAATCCGGCGTGAAAGTCGGGAAGACGTCCACCCCGAGCTTCTCGAGCGCCTGGACGACGCGGATGTCGTCACGGGACAGGCGGGTCACCGCGGCGGTCTTCAGCCCCATCATGGATGCGACGTGCGCCCCATAGTTGAAACCGCCCCCGTCGACCAGCCGGGTGCCCGAAGCGGAGACGATCGTGTCCTTGGTGTAGTTGCCGATGATGACGATGTCGTAGACCCGCCCTTCGCTCATGATGCTTCCTCCTCCCGCATTTCAGCATTACACGTGGGTCCGGGCTTCAGCCCGGACGCTGTTTGCGGTCGCTGTACGGTGCGCCTGTTGCTACATAGCTCGGGTCAAAAGACGTCCGGGCTGAAGCCCGGACCCACGTGGGGTAGCAGCTCACCCACCAGATAGAGCGATCCGGTGACGACGACCAGGCCCCCGCGGGGGCATTCCCCCCAGGCGGCTTCGAGCGCTTCCCGGGAGTTCGCATGCGTGCGGATGCGCTTCCGAGAGCGCGGGTGGAGGGCCGCAATGTCGGCGGGTTCAGCGGTCCGGGTGTTCGACATGCGGGTGAGGTGGATGGTCTCGGCCAGGGGGAAAATGGCGCGGCCCATCGCGGCGATGTCCTTGTCCCGCACGGCTCCGAACACTAGGTGTATCCTGGTTTCGCCCTCCTCGATCAGGTAGTCCCGCAGCAATCGTGCGCCCTCGACGTTGTGCGCTCCGTCCAGGAGGGTGCGGCGGCGCGCCGGGTACTCGTCCAGGCGTCCCGGCCAACGCGTGCGGGCCAGCCCGGCGCGCACGGACCGGAGGTCAGCGGGCGATCCCATGCACTCGAGTGCCGCGACGGCGAGCGCCGCGTTTCGGCTCTGGTGCCTGCCGGCCAGGGACAGGCGGAGGCCCGGGTAAAGGCCTTTCGGCGTTGCGAGGTCGAAGGTGCAGCGTCCGCGCCGGATGCCGCGGATCTCCAGCCAGCAGTCGCGGTCGGCATCGAGCAGGGGGGCGCCTACCTCGCGGGCTTTCCTGCGCAGGACGCTCCGCGCCTCGACCGGCTGGCGGCCTATCGCGACGGGCACGCCGGGCTTGATGATGCCGGCCTTCTCGGCGGCGATCTCGGCCAGGGTCTCGCCGAGCAGCCACTGGTGATCGTACGAGATCCCCGTGATCGCACACGTCGACGGCTGGACGATGTTGGTGGCGTCGTGCAACCCCCCAAGCCCGACTTCGAGCACGGCCACGTCGATCTTGTCGCGGGCGAACTGCAGGAACGCGCACGCGGTGACGAACTCGAAATACGTGAGCGGCCGCCCCAGGGAACCGCTGCGCAGCAGCCGCGCCTCGTGCCGCCGCACGTCGGAGGCCACTTCCCCGAACGCCTGTGCCGAAACGGGTTCGCCGGCGATGCGAATACGTTCCTCCAGCCGGACCAGGTGAGGTGATGTGTACAGGCCCGTCCTGCGCCCGGCGTGGCGCAGGATCGACTCCGTCATTGCCGCGACGCTTCCCTTGCCGTTGGTCCCGGCGATGTGGAGAGAAGGGTAGTCCTGCTGCGGGTCGCCCAACGCCCGCATGACGGTGGCGATGCGGTCGAGCCCGAGGTCGATGTTCTGGACCTCGTTGCCACGGCGCCGCAATTCATCGAGGAGTTCGCCGTAATTCAAGGACGCTCAGGCGACGAAGAAGTTCAATGCGTTGATGAGGTAGTTGCGCAGCGCGCGACGGTCCACGATCGCGTCGATCATGCCGTGCTCGAGCAGGAACTCGGACCGCTGGAATCCCTTCGGCAGCTTCTGGCGAATGGTCTGCTCGATCACGCGGGGCCCGGCGAAGCCGATCAGGGCTCCGGGTTCGGCGATGTTCAGATCCCCGAGCATGGCGAAACTCGCCGTGACCCCGCCCGTCGTGGGATCCGTCAGGACCGATATGTAGGGGACGCGGGCGTCGTCGAGCCGGCTCAGCGCGGCGCTGACCTTCGCCATCTGCATCAGCGACAGGACGCCCTCGTGCATCCGAGCTCCACCCGAGGCGGACACGATGATCAGCGGCAGCCTGTCGTGCGCCGCCTTTTCGATCGCGAGAGTCACCATTTCGCCGACCACCGACCCCATCGAGCCGCCGATGAAGTGGTATTCCATCGCGCAGATCAGGGTGTCGCGACCCCCGAATTTCCCCACGGCGTTCACGACGGCGTCATTCAGCCCGGTGGCTTTGCGGGCAGACTGCAGCTTGGCCGAGTAGGGCTGCCGGTCTATGAATTTGAGCGGGTCGTTTGAGAACAGGTCGGTGTTCAGCGTCTGAAACGCCCCGTCGTCGAACAGCATCCGGAGCCGATCCAGGGCGTGGATCTTGAAATGGTGAGTGCACTTGGGGCAGACCATGTTGTTGGCGTCGAGGTCCTTCTTCCAGATGATCGCCCGGCAGCCGTTGCACTTGATCCACAGCCCCTCCGTGCGTACGGTCTTGTCCTCCTCTTTGGTGGAGGGAATGGGGCCTTTTTCCTTCTTGAACCAGCTCATATTTCGAGGATCAGCCGCGCCCACGCCGCGGCGTCGAGTTTGGCGGTGTGTCCGACATTTTTCGCAACAGGTGTACCAGCCCCCAGCGTTCCTCCTCGGTCAGCTTCCCCTCGAAAGGCGGCATCGCGGGCTTGTCTCCCCTGGTCACAACCCAGTAGATCTGGCCGTCGGTTAGTGCGGACAGGACGGAGGGATCGCTCAGATCCGCAGGCCGGTCCCTCAGCATTCCCGCTGTCGCGCCGTCCCCCCTGCCCGTGCGGCCGTGGCACTCGGAGCAGCTTTGGTCGTAAGTCGACCTGGCCTTCGCCAGCACCGACTCCGTCAAGGCAACAGGGTTCGCCCGTCCGACGAGTCCCTCGGGCGGGGGTTCCTCCGGCCCGGAACAGCGCAGGCCCCCGGCCGCCAGCACCAGAACCGCGGCGACGAAGGCCCCGCCCGCGGGTTGTATCCTCCGAACCACATTCGACAAAAAGCACCCGTCCAAGATCTGCTGCCTTATGCCCGCGCCGGTCGGAGCCGATATCTTATCACAGTTGCAGGGCGAGGAACTGTCGTTAGCGGACTGCCGGAAGCGCAAAACCGTCGCCCCGCCCGATCGGATCCCGGTTCCCCCGATTGAATTCGATGGGGATGTTGACCTAAACTATGACCGTCGGTTCTGAACTGCGGGGCATGTCCGCCCCACTCCTTGGTGGCAAGATCCGGGTGCTCGCCCATCTCAACGGAGAACCACAAATGAAACGTCGTAAACTGATTCTGTTTTGCCTGCTGTCGGTTCTTGCCGGCAGCATCAGCGGCAACGCCGCAGACGCGAAGAAGAGAGTCGCGCTGTTGGACTTTGATTTTGCGACCGTGCAGCATTGGTGGTCGGGGAACTGGGATATTGGCAAGGGTATCGCCGATCTGATCGTCACCAACCTCGTCAAGGACGGCACCCTTTCGGTGATCGAGCGCAAGAAGCTGGATTCCATCCTGCAGGAGCAGAACTTCTCGAACTCGGACCGCGCCAACCCCACGAGCGCTGCCAAGGTCGGCAAAGTCCTCGGGGTGAACGCGATCGTCGTCGGCTCCATCACACAGTTCGGGCTCGAAGACAAGTCCATGAATCTCGGCGGGATTGGGGGCAGACTCGGTTCCTGGGGCGCCGGCAGGGTCGGCAAGAAAGAAGGCAAGGCCTCGGTCGCCATCGACGCGCGGCTCGTAGACGTCAACACCGGGGAAGTGCTTGCGGTCGCCAGTGGCAAGGGGAGCTCGAAACGTTCCGGCATGCTGCTCGGCGGCGGCGGCGGCGGAGGAGGAGGGTTCGGTGCCGGGGGCATCGACATGGGCAGCAGCAACTTCCAGGACACGATCCTCGGCGAGGCCACCCGCACCGCGGTTGAAGACCTCACCGCCCAGCTGATTGCACAGGCGGGGAAAGTGGAAGCGAGCACCGTGACGATAGATGGCATGATAGCCGACGCCACCGGCGGCACCATCATCCTGAATGTCGGCAAGGCCTCAGGCGTTTCCGTCGGGATGAAGCTGGCCGTCGAGAGAGTCGGACGCGAGGTGAAAGACCCCGCGACCGGCAAGGTGCTGCGCAAGATTACCTCCCCGGTCGGCGAAGTCGAGGTCACCGAGGTCGACGAGGGTTCCGCTGTCGCGAGAGTCGTCTCGGGATCCGGATTCAAGGTCGGCGACTTGGTGAAGTCCAAATAGACAGGCGCAGCGGCGCATCTCGATCAAGGCGGCCTGGACTCTCAACCGGATTGCAGGGTGGGCGCTGCAATGTCGCGATTTCGGGATGGCGCCGGGGTGCCGGAGCGCCGCACTTCGGATTTACTCCTGCCGGAAATGGTACTGCTCGCGGGCGGGACATTTCTGATGGGCAGCGCCTCAGGTCGGGAGGATGAAGCTCCACCGCACACGGTGGAGCTTCATTCGTTTTGGATTGCCCGATTCGCGGTGACCAACCGCGAATACGGCGTTTACGCTCAAGACAACCCGATCACGCTACCCGAGACCTGGCACGACCCGGCCTTCAACGCCCCCCGCCAGCCGGTGGTGGCTGTCTCGTGGCAGGACGCCGCGTGCTATTGCGCTTGGCTGTGCAGCGTCTCCGGGCTGGGCTACCGGCTGCCGAGCGAAGCGGAAAGGGAGTACGCCTGCCGCGCAGGGAGCTCCACCGCCTATCCCTGGGGCGACAACCCCTCCCGGGATGCAGGGGAGTACGGCCGCGGCTGGGACGCGGGAAGGCCCGAAGAGGCCGGCGGCCCTCCCAACGCTTTCGGCCTGTGCAATATGGCGGACAACGTCCACGAGTGGTGCGCGGACTGGTATGGCCGGGATTACTATCGGGTCAGCCCGGGGCTGGACCCGCAAGGCCCGGAGGGCGGGGTGCGCAAAGTGTCGCGCGGCGGGTCGTGGCGTCACAAAGTCAAGGTGACCCGCAGTTCGGCGCGCAGCTCGCTCCCCCCTGAGTACCGCTACTCGGATTTCGGGTTCCGGGTGGCGCGCTCACTCGAAATTCTCTGAGCCTCCGCCCTCAGCGCTCGTCGAGCTGGGCGGCGAACTGCCACTGGCGAACGATCGTGACGGGCGCGCTTGCACACGCGGCCGCGGCGCAGCACACGTAGGCGGTCGCGCGCCCCCCTTCCTGCTTCTTGCCTTCCAGCAGGGGAACGTCGGGACCGCTGCCGCACGCCAGGACCGCGTTCGGCAGGTAGCGGCCGAGACCTCGCGGAGCAGAGCCCGCGTGTCCGGGGCCCGCGGATCTCCGGACACGGCGATCTCGAGCGGGCTGGAAAGCAGGAAATCGAGACCGCACAGGAGGTTTGAGAACGCCGACGGGTGGGCCGACATGAGCGGCGTCATGCCGCCCAGTATGCGCTCGGCATAGCGGCTCCACCCCGTTTCGGCGGTCAGGTGCGCAAGACGCAACAGCGCCTGGACGGCCACCGAGTTGCCGGACGGGGTGGCGTTGTCGTAATACTCCTTGGGCCGGAAGATCAGCTCCTCGTGGTCGCGCGAGGTGAAGTAGAAGCCGCCCCCCTCCTCGTCCCAGAACTGTTGGACCAGAATGCCGGCCAGCCGCTCCGCCTCGCGAAGCCAACGGGCGTCGAAACCGGACTGGTAAAGCGCCAGGAGCCCGTCGATCAGGAAGCTATAGTCTTCGAGGTAGGCGTTGTGCAGGGCGCGGCCGTCCTTGTAGCTGCGCTTCAGGCGCCCCTGGACGGTCAGCCGCTCGAGAATGAATGCAGCGTTTCTGAGCGCGGCCTCGCGGTAGTCGGGTCGGTCGAAGGCGTTCGCCGCCTCGGCGAAGCTGCGCAGCATCAGGCCGTTCCACGCCGTCAGGATCTTCTCGTCTCGGGCGGGCCTGACACGGGTCTCTCTCCTGCGGAAGAGGGCCGCGCGACTGCGTGCGATCCGCTCGGCCAACTCGGCCTCGTCCAGCCCGCGCTCGCGCGCGATATCGCCGGGCGGCCGGGGGACGTGCAGGATGTTGCGTCCCTCGAAGTTGCCGGCCTCCGTGATGTCGAAATACCCGCAGAAGAGGGCGGCGTCGTCCGGCGGTAGTTCGGAGAACACCTCGGACCGATCCCACACGAAAAACTTGCCTTCGTGCCCCTCGCTGTCGGCGTCCTGGGTCGAGTAGAAGCCCCCTTCGGGCGCAGTCATCTCGCGCAGCACGTAGTCGAGGGTCTCCTCGGCGACGCGCCGGTAGAGAGCCTTCCCGGTGGCCAGCCAGGCTTCGGTGTAGGTCCTGCTCAGGAGGGCGTTGTCGTAGAGCATTTTTTCGAAATGGGGCACCAGCCAGCGTGCATCGACCGAGTAGCGGTGAAAGCCGCCGCCGAGCTGGTCGTAGATGCCGCCGCGGGCCATGGCGTCGAGCGTGTGCTCGACCATGCGCAGGTGCTGAGGGTTCCCGGTGCGCAGGCCGCAGCGCAAGCAGGAACATGAGGCGTCATTGAGGGCGGGAACTTCGGCGCGCCCCCGAACCCGCCGTCCACGGCGTCGTAGTTTTCCGCCAGTCGCGCGGTGGCTGTGTCGAGCGTCGCGGAGGAGGGCGCTCCATCGGTCGATCCCGGGTTGCCGGCCTGCTTCAGGGCGCGAAGCACCTGGGCCGCGTCGTGCAGAATCGCCTCCTTCCTCTCGCGGTAGGCCGCGGTCATCCCTGCCAGGACGCGGGGAAACCCCGGCAGCCCGTGCCTGTCCTCGGGCGGGAAATACGTGCCGCCATAAAACGGGACGAGGTCGGGCGTCAGGAAGACCGTCATGCGGCCATCCCCCGCCCCCGGTCATCATCTGGACCGCGTTCATGTAAATGGCGTCCAGGTCCGGCCGCTCTTCCCGGTCCACCTTGATGTTGACGAAATGACGGTTCATCAGGCGCGCGATCTGCTCGTTCTCGAAACACTCGCGCTCCATGACGTGACACCAGTGGCAGGCGGAGTAGCCGATGCTGAGGAGGATCGGCTTGTCCTCCTCCCGGGCGCGCCGCAGCGCCTCCTCGGACCATGGAAACCAGTCCACCGGATTGTGAGCGTGCTGCAGGAGGTAGGGGCTCGTCTCGCCCGCAAGGGCGTTGGTGCGGGTACCGTCCGACATGCTGTAAGCTTAACAGCAGGAGCCGGAAGCCCCAAGGCGGAAGCCGGAAGCCCGAAGCCGGACCAGCCGGGCATCGAGGCTCAGGGCTCCCGTGCGCGCCGATCCCCCGGGCCCGCGCGCATCACGCGTGGATCGGAATCCCCGAGCCGGCAGTTCAAGTTCGGCTTCGGGGCTCCCGGCTTCCGTCTCCCGGCTTCCGTCTCCCGATTTTTGGCTGCTTCGACGATGCTGCGGAGGCCTCCCCGCGGGGTAAACTCGCCACGCACCTTCATTTCCACGGGCTGGCAGGCGTCGACGAGGTCCCTCAGGATGCGGTTGACGGCGTTTTCGTAAAAGATCCCGACGTTGCGGTAGGCGTTGATGTATTCCTTGAGGGACTTCAGTTCGAGGCACCACCGGTCGGGGATGTAGGTCACGGTCAGGGTGCCGAAATCCGGCAGGCCTGTTTTCGGGCAGATGGCGGTGTATTCGGGAATCACGATCTGTATTTCGTATGACGGGAACTGGTTTTCCCAGCATTCGATGCGGGGCAACGGCGTCTCCAGGCCCGCGCGCGCATGCTCCTCCGTGTATCGCCTCATGCGGCTAAGTTAACACACCCGCCGACGGAATTCCTGTGCCCCGCCGTGGGTATTTGCCTGCGATAAAGAAATCCCCCATCCCCGCCGATGAGTTTGACGTGCTCCGTCCTGTTGTGCACCCACATCCGATCGAGTGAGACCCATGCGAACGAAGGGCCCGAACACCCTGTTTATCGCTGCCCCGAAGCTGAACCAGCTCAATCTGCTGAAGGAGCTTGCGCTGGATCCACACCTGACGCAGGCGGAACTGGCGCGGCGCTGCGACCTGTCGGTGTCGATGGTCAACAACTACATGAAGGAGTTCTGCACGCTCGGTTGGCTGCAATACCATCGCAAGACCACCAAGACGGTCTCCTACCACGTCACGGCGGCCGGCGACAGCCGGCTCAAGTCCGTGCAGCACGAACTCATCAACGAGGTCGCCGACCTGGTCGCCCGGGCCAAGGAGCGCATCCTGGCCGTGATCCTGGAAAGCACCCACGAGAGACCCCGCCGGGTCATCCTCTACGGCAGCGGCGTCCTCGCCGAGATGACCTTCCACGCCCTGGAGTCGGCGGGCATCGCCGTGGTCGGGATCTGCGACGACGATCCGGCAAAACTCGGCGACGACTGGCTGGGCAGGGAGATTCTCAACCCACTGCAGATCCGTTTCCTGGACCCGGACGCGGTCATCTTCGCCTCGGAAGGCGGGTCGACCGCGTGCGACGTCGAGGGTACGCTGCGTCACATCGAAGAACGTGGCATCGACTTGGTTCGCCTCGGCCGGGCCACGGGCCAGGGGGTTTCCCCAGGCCTCGCCGCCGAGGACCGTCTCCAGTCCCTCACCATCGGCTAGCGTCCACACACGTAGGGTCAATTGCAGGAGCAAAGACGTTCTTTCGGACGCTGACCCACGGAGATCAAAGACAAAGGCATTGGTGACAGGCCGCGGCAGTCCTGTGTGCCCGAGGCAGCCCTCGTGGCGGAATGCCGGGCGCCGCCGATCCGCGTGAACCCGTCCAATCCGTGAAAATCCGCGTTCTGCTTTTGCTCCTGTCTTCCTTGACCGGTCCAGACGCAGATGAACACCGATCACCGCCGCGCTTCGAGAGCTTTTGTTTTGCGGCGGCCGACCGCACCGTGATAAACATGAACCGTGGACCTGTTCGAGCAGCGCAAGATCTACTCCGTCTTCGAAATCACGTCCGAGATCAAGAGGACCCTGGACCGCATGGGAGTCCTGTGGATCAAGGGAGAGATATCGAACTTCAAACACCACTCCTCCGGCCACATGTACTTCTGCCTGAAGGACGAGCGCGCGCAGGTGAAGGCGGCGTGTTTTCGAGGCAGCAACGCCTACCTCAAATTCCGCCCCGAAGACGGGCTTGAAGTGCTGGCACGCGGGCGCCTGAGCGTCTACGAGCCGCGCGGCGACTACCAGGTGCTCGTCGATTACATGGAGCCGGTGGGTCTGGGTTCGCTCCAGCTCGCATTCGACCAGTTGAAGGAGAGGCTCCGCCGGGAAGGCCTGTTCGACGAGGCCCACAAGGTGGCCCTGCCCCTGCTGCCGGGCAAGGTCGGGATCGTCACATCGCCCACCGGCGCCGCCATCCGCGACATCCTGCGCATCCTCAAGAGGCGGAACGCCTCGCTTCACGTCCTGCTCTACCCGGTCAAGGTGCAGGGCGCGGGCGCCCGCGACGAGATCGCCGCCGCGATCCGCTACTTCAACCAGCGCTCCGACATCGACGTGATCATCGCCGGCCGCGGCGGCGGATCGATCGAGGACCTCTGGGCATTTAACGAGGAGGTCGTCGCGCGCGCGATCTACGCCTCGGACGATCCCGGTCATCTCGGCGGTGGGCCACGAAGTGGACTTCACGATCGCCGATTTCGTCGCCGACCTGCGCGCCCCCACGCCCTCGGCGGCGGCCGAGATGGTGTCGGGTGCGCGCGAAGACCTGCGGGCGACCGTGACGTCCTTGCAGGGGAGGCTGTCGCAGGCGATGATGCTCGGCTTCGAGAGGCGCCGCTCGGCGCTGGATCGACTCTCCCGCAACCGCGCCTTCATCACCGCACCCAACCGCGTCAAGGAACTGCAGCAGAGGTTCGACGAAGCGGCGCTGCGCATGAACCAGGCGATGGAGCGCTACCTCACGAGGCTCGGGCGCCGGCGCGAAATCGCCCAGACGCGCCTCGTCAGGCTCGACCTGCGGAAGGCGATCGCCCATCGGCGCGAAGTTCTCGCGCGCAACCACCAGGGGTTGACCGCCTGCATGCGGGCCCGGCTGCGCCAGGAGCGCGCCCGTCTCGCGCTGGCCGCCGGCCGCCTGGACGCGCTCAGCCCGCTGGCCATCCTGCAGCGCGGCTACGCCATCTGTCGCGACGAAAACGGGGCAATTCTGCGGGACGCTGCCGCCACACAGCCGGGCCGCCAGGTCGGAATCAATCTGGCCCGCGGGAGTACTCCGCTGCCGGGTCGAAGATGTGGTCGAGTCCCCTTGATATTGTTCGGGTCCCCGGCGCCTTCGAGGTGACGAGTTCCTTGACCGGATCGAAGGGCCCCGAGGTTCGAACATTGGAGCGTAGTTATCATGGATCTGAAGGTAAAGGATTTCGAATCCGCGCTGAAGTCGCTCGAGGATATCGTCGTTCAACTCGAAAACGGCGACCTCCCCCTCGATCGGGCCCTCGAATTGTTCGAGGAAGGGGTGCGCATCAGCCGCTTCTGCAGCGGCAAGCTGGAAGAAGCGGAACGCAAGGTGGAGATGCTGATGCGCAACGCCGACGGCTCGGTCAAGGAAGTCCCGTTCGCCGATGACGTCGAAGAAACCTAGGGACATTGCGCCGTCTTGGTTCGCCGTCGGGCGCCGCCGCGACCCGCAAGCCGCGAACCGGGACTGCCAAGTCATGCTGTGAACCCACACAGCGAACTCGCACTGCGGATCGTGATGGACATTGACCGTTATCTCTCGCTGATCAAGCACGAGGTCGAGACCTGCCTCGACACGCTCCTGCCGCCGGAAGAGGCGGAACCGCCGACGATCCACCGCGCGATGCGCTACTCCATTTTCGCGGGCGGAAAGCGCATCCGGCCGGCGCTGGTGGTCGCGTCCGGGGAAGGGGTCGGAGGCGACCGCGGCACGCTCGTGCACCTGGGCGCCGCGATCGAAATGATCCACACCTACTCGCTGATTCACGATGACCTGCCCGCGCTCGACAACGACGATCTGCGACGCGGCAGGCCGACCTGCCACAAGGTGTTCGGCGAGGCCATGGCGATCCTGGCGGGGGACGCCCTGATGACCTGCAGCTACCAGGCGCTGGGCCGCCTGCCCGACGTCTCCGACCGGGCGCGGCTCGCCGTTATCCGCGAGATCGCCTCCGCCACCGGCACCCGCGACGGCATGATCGGCGGGCAGGTCGTCGACCTCGAGTCGGAAGGCAAGACGATCGGCCCGGAGGTCCTGGATTACATCCACCGCTCCAAGACCGGCGCCCTGCTGACGGCCTGCGCGCGCTGTGGAGCGCTCGCGGCGGGCGCGGGTCCGGGTGAGCTCGAGTCCCTGACCCGCTACGGCCGCAACGTCGGGCTCGCGTTCCAGGTCGTGGACGACATCCTCGACATCACCGCCAGCAGCGAGCGGCTCGGGAAGACGGCGGGCAAGGATCAGAAGGTGAAGAAGGCCACCTATCCCGCCCTTTACGGGATCGATGCGTCCAACGCCAAGGCGCGCGAGCTGGTGGCATCGGCACTCGAGGACGTCCGGGACCTCGGGGAAACCGCCGCACCGCTCAGGATGATCGCGCGCTTCATCCTGAGCCGCACGACCTAGTGGTCAGTTTCATAAACCTGGTGACGTGTTTTTTCGGACGCGGATTGACGAGGGCCGGCGCTTCGCGCCGACCGGTCGGCCCTCGTGGCGGAATGCCGGACGCGGCCGATCCGCGTGAATCGGCAAAATCCACGAACATCCGCGTTCCGCTTTCGACTTTGTCATTCCTGACCGGTCAAGGCCGGACAACGTCGACTACCGCCGTGTTCATCCGTGCCCTGAGATCACGTCACCGCAATTATGAAATCGCGCACTACACAGTCTCATAAGTACGCTGACGTATTTTTCAGGACGCAGACCAACACGGGCGATGAAAGACAAAAGCCAAAACAGAACGCAGATTCCGCGGATCCAAGAGATTCACGCGGATCGACCGCGGCCTGTCGCCAGGTCGATCTGTGGGGATCCGCGCGCATCTGCGTCCTGACAAATACGTTGGCGTATTGGTGAACATCAGTACTAAGCCCGCCGGAGGTCACGCTTGAGCCCGCAAAAACGGCGCATCGACGTGCTGCTCCTCGAGCACGGTTTCACGGAGAGCCGCCACAAGGCCCAGGCCCTGCTGCTCGCGGGGAAGGTCCTGGTCGATGGGCAGAAAGTGGAAAAACCGGGGCAACTGGTCCGCCCGGACGCCGATGTCCGTCTTCTTGGACAGGAGCGCTTCGTCAGCCGCGCCGGCGCCAAGCTGCAGGCGGCGCTCGACGCGTTCGCCCTCCAGGTCGCCGGCCGAGTCTGCGCCGATCTCGGAGCCTCGACCGGCGGGTTTACCGACTGCCTGCTGCAGAACGGCGCCGCCGCCGTGCACGCCTACGACGTCGGCCTCGGGCAACTGGACTGGAGGCTGCGCTCCGATCCCCGGGTCGTCGTGCACGACGGCTTCAACGTCCGCCACCTTACCGGCAGGGACCTCCCGGACGGTCTCTCCGTGGTCTGCGCCGACCTCTCGTTCATATCCCTGACGAAGGTCCTCGCGCCGCTGCGCGACGCCCTGCTGGAGCAGCCCCCGCACGGCGGGCCCGGCGTGGTCGACGTCGTTCTGCTCGTCAAGCCGCAGTTTGAGGTCGGCAAGGGCCAGGTGGGCAAGGGGGGCATCGTGCGCAGTCCCGAGAAAAGAGCCGAAGCCGTCGAAGCGGTGACGGCCTTCTCACGGGGCGCCGGGTACCAGCCGCGCGGCAGCATCCCTTCACCCATCGCGGGCGCGAAAGGGAATCAGGAGTTTTTGTTGTACCTCCAACTCCCACCTGATCTATCATCCCCCGCATGAATTTGCCCGTCGCCAGAGTGGGGCTGGTTCTCAAGCGTCACGATCCCCGCGTCCCCGCAATTGCCGCCGAAATCATCCCATGGCTGCAGGCGAAAGGGGTCGAGGTCTTCCTGGACCATGAGTCCGCGCGCCTGTACCCGAACTGCACCATCGCGGCCCCGGAAGACTTGGCCGGCCGAGTCGACGTGGTCGCCGTCTTCGGCGGGGACGGAACCCTCCTTTATGCGGCGCGCCTGGTCGCGCCAAGCGGCATCCCGATCCTCGGCGTGAACCTGGGCTCGCTCGGATTTCTCACCGAGGTCAAGATCGAGGAGATGCGGCAGGCGTTCTCCAGGCTGCTCTCGGGGGAGTATCTGCTGGAAAGCCGGATGCTGCTCGAGGTGGAGGTGTACCACGGAGGGCGCTGCGACCGGTATCTCGCCTTGAACGACGCGGTTATAAACAAGGGGGCGCTCGCCCGGATCATCGAGCTCGAGGTTACCGCAAACGAGGACCCGGTTATGCTGATCCGTGCCGACGGGCTGATTATTTCGACCCCGACCGGCTCTACTGCTTACTCGCTGTCGGCGGGCGGACCCATCCTCTATCCGACCCTGGAAGCGTTCATCATCACGCCGATCTGCCCGCACACGCTGACCAACAGGCCTGTCGTGGTCCCCGACGGCATGGTCATCGGCGTCTGCCTGCGCCACGGCGCCGACGTGATGCTCACGGTCGACGGCCAGGTCGGGGTGCCGCTCGGAGCCAACGACCTGCTGAAGATACGGAAGGCCGTTCCTTTTGTCCGACTTGTGCAGGCCACCGGCACGAGTTTCTTCCGTCTGTTGCGTGAAAAGCTGAAATGGGGTTGATCGGGGGTTAGCGTGGAAGACGCCAAAGAACAGCATCCAGATGCGCCCGGCCGGGAGGCTCCCGGCGACAAAGCCAGGAAGCGCCTGCGGCGCACCTGGCGCTGGGCGTTGGGCGCTGTGTCCATCGCCGCCGTCGGGGCCGGCATCTTCTTTGTCTCGAAGAAGGGTGCCATCCGCCGCCACCCCTAAATGTGGAGTGCGGCGGCTCGACGCCGCCAGAGACCGGGGCTGCAAGGTCGCAATCCGGTGTGGCACCGAGCCGCCGCACTTCCTAACCGGAAAAGGTCGATTCCCAGCGCGCGGCACATCTTGTCGAAGAGGGCTACGGGAAGCCCACGATGTTGAAGTAGCAGCGCCTTCGATGAATGCGGCGCCGAGGCGCAGCACACCATTACCGGAAGAGGTCGATCCCCATCCTGCGGCACATCCGGTCGAAGAGGGCTACGGGGAAGCCCACGATGTTGAAGTAGCATCCCTCGATGCGGTCGATGAACAGGGCTGCGAACCCCTGGACCGCGTATCCCCCCGCCTTGTCGCGGTACTCGCCCGTCGCGGTGTACCAGCGGATTTCGCGGTCGCTCAGGCGCCGGAAGTGCACGCGCGAGCGGCTGAACCCGGACCTGAGCCGGCCGGAGGCGCAATCCAGCAGCGCGAGCCCGGTAATGACCTCGTGCCAGCGTCCGCTCAGCGCGCGCAGCATCGCGGTAGCCTCGTCCCGGGATCCGGGTTTTCCCAGCACGGTCTTTCCCGCGACCACTATGGTGTCCGCCCCGACGACGAGCCCCGAGCGGCGGCTGCCGGCGACTTCGCGCACCTTGATGCGCGCCACGCGGACCGCATACGCCGAGGCCGTCTCGCCCCGCCGCGGCGGCGGTTCGGGAAGCGAACTCGGCTCGACCGCAAAACCGAGTCCCAACCCGTGGAAGATCTCCTCGCGCCGCGGCGAGGCGGACGCCAGCACCCAACGGCTGCTGCTTGTTGTCATCAGGGTATCTCTCTGCTAAGTTAGGATCGCCGTCACGGCTCGGTCCCGCGCGCGGCCATTTTTCGACCCGTTCATGAAACAGACACTCGGCATTGCCGCCCTGTCGTTCCTGCTCGTTGCCCGGTTCTGCACCGCATCCGGCCCCGCGCGGCCGCAGGCGACAGCACCGGCGGCACCGGCCACGACGTTCCCGGAAAAGCTACTGGAGGGGGAGCCCGATTTCAACCTCGCTTTCCTCATCCAGGGCGACCTGCGCGGGAACTACGGGCCGTGCGGCTGACCGATCAACCCGATGGGCGGTTTCGCCCGCAGGACAAGCTACTGGAACGCCTTCGCCAGGAAATACCCGGAGCGGCCCCTGCTTGCGGCTCGACGGAGGCTCGTTCTTCACCCTCGGAGTAGCCGAGGCTGCCTCAATCAACCGCTGGATGCTCGAGGGGACATACCGGTCGCGCCTGGATGCGCTCAACCTCACGGCTTGGGACCTCCCCGCGTGGCAGGAGATGTGGGACCTGGCCGCCGCAGGTCAGCTGCCGCGCCAGTTCCTCGACCTGCCGCTCGTCTCCGCGAACGTGAAGGCGAAGGCACCGAACTTTCCGGCTCTCCGGAAGTTTGTCTTCAAGGAGCTCGTCGTCGACCCCAAGTCCGGGACGAAGCTGCGCGTCGGGATCAGCGGCGTGCTGTTCGACCCGGAAGAGCGCATCTCCCGCGAGGAGTTCAACGTCAAGGACCCGCAGGAAGCCGTCCGGCAGGTCGTTGCCGAGATGGAGCCCGGCAGCGACTACCGGATTATCATGATCGACGCGGGCGTGGGCAAAGCCATCAGCCTGGCCGCCGTTGTCCCGGGCATTAACCTCATCATCGTCGCCCACAACTACGAGGAGATCCTGGAACCACAGCAGGTCGGCGACACCCTGATCTCGGTGCCCGCCAACGAAGGCCGCCTGATCAGCGAGGTCCGGGTGTCGTTTCAGCAGGGATCCCAAAGCCTCGGCGTGCACACCCGTTTCGTCCCCCTGGACCGCTCCGTCCCGGACGACCCGGAGATGAGCGCCCTGATTCGCAAGGCCCAGGCGGACGTCGACGAATTCAAGCGAGCCCGGTGAGCGCCCGTATGCAACCCGTCTCTTCCGTAATCTACTCGCTGTTCCGCGGTTCCCCCCGGCACGACGAGTGGGTCGTCGCCTGTCTCGAGGGGGCTTGGACGGGGCTTCTGGGCGAGAGGCTGGCTACCGCGTGCAAGCCCGTCCGATTCGAGCGCTCCAGCCTTCTGGTCGAGGTGCTGGACGAAGCCTGGATCGAACCCCTCCGCTCATGTTCGGCGGAACTGCTCGCCAGGATCCGCACCGCCACAGGCGGCGAGGTTCAGTGCGTTGATTTCAGGCTCCGGCCCTACTAAATGGTTCATTCTGGAGTGCGGCGGCTCGACGCCGCTTTGGCGTCGGCGCCTGGGCGCCGCACAACTATGGGTTTTGACGACACCGCCTCCCCCCGATGCGCCGATGATTACCCAGCCCCCTCTCCCCAAGCGTTGTCTCTAATGCTATTATCAAACCGGCCCGCAATTTTAACGCTTGCAGTTCTGGAGAACAGGATGCTTCAAAGGTACGGTAACCCCGCACGATACTGTTTATTGCTCTGCCTCCTGGTGACGGAACTTTCGGCACAAACAAGGATCCGTGTACGCGTCGAACCCAACGCCGGGGATGTGACCGACAAGCTTGTTTTCGACACCAACCTGGACACGACCGACAACATCGCCCCCAACATAATCTTCACGGCGGACTCCAGCCGCGGGTTTGTCGCTTATCCGGGCTCCGGAACCGTTGCGGTTTTTTCCGTGCAGAGCGGCGCCGTGCTGAACCGGATCCCCACGGGCGGCAAGCCGTACTGGGGACTGCTGCTGCCTGACGGCCACACGATCGCGTATACCTCGGTCCTGTCGAACGAGCTGTTTCTCGTCGACGAAAGCAGCGCGCTGCAAGTCGGCGTCTGGTCGTTCGCCGGTGCGCAATTCGGTTTCGGCAGCATACCAGTCCTGTCGCCCGACGGAGTGTACGGCTACATCTCTTCCACCGGCACGGGCGAGGTCATCAAGTTCCGCGTCGCGGACGGCAGGGAGGAGGGGCGCCTCAAGGGAGTCCCCACGCCCGCCCAGCTGGCCGTCTCCAGCGACGGCGCCACCCTCGTAGTGGTGGAAACCACCAACGAGGAGATCCTTTTCGTCGACACCGCAGCGCTTACAACAAAGGCCACCATAAAGCCGCCGTCAGACAGGGCCATTAATTTCACGATCTTCAACCGCCCGGTGCTTGCACCGGACGGCGTCACGGGTATCATCGCCAGCCGCGACAACAACGGGATCCTCGGATCCGACTCCGTCTACCTGTTCAAGACGGCCACGGGCGAACTCCTGGATACTGCCAGCATCGGGTCCGAACCCGGTTTCACGGGCCTCACGCCCGACGACCGGTACTGGGCCGTCTTCTGCGAGTTTACCATCTCGCTGATTTCCACCGCGGACTTCAAGACGCGCCGCGAACTCTCGCTGTCTCACGGCGAGCCGATCGGTTCGGCCAACATCGTCTTCAGCCCGGACTCGAAGCTGGCCTACTACGCGTCTTCGGCCGACGACCTCGTCTACGAGCACCAGATCGACAACGACGCCATCCTCGGGCAGTTGCTGGTCGGCGACAACCCCGACACGGTCCTGGAGCAGCCCTCCGCGATGGCCATGACCCCCGACGGGAAGACGCTCGCCGTGCTCGAGTTCGCCAGCAACAACATCGACCTGCTGACCCCGGTCTGGACCCTCGACACCCCCAAGTACATCAACTCGCCCGGCCTCTTCACCGGTCTGACCCTCATCAACCTCTCCGACACGGCCAACAAGTTCACCGTGTACGCGCTCGACAACTACGGCCAGCTCTTGAACGAGACCGGCGTGACCAACCCCGTCACCTACGTCCTGGAGCCCAACGCCCAGGTCTCGAAAACCGTGGCGCAGATGTTCACGCTCGACAGCACAAAGGAAACGACCGGCTGGATTTCCGTCTTCAGCGAACAGCCGCGGGCGACCGGGTATCTCTCGATCGGGGACAACAGCCTGAACCGGCTCGATGCCGTTCCCCTGTTCGCGTCCACCTCGTCGACCGACTGGGTCATCCCGGAAGTGGCCAGGCACGAGGGGACCCTGCTCGAACTCAACTACGTCAACCCCACCTACACCCAATCCCTGTTCAACACCACGCGCTATGCCGTCGACGGCACCGTGCTGGCCTCGAGCACCGGCAACGTCGGCTACCCCACCAACCGACAGACCCAGTATTTCGGCGACCTGTTCCCGGACCCGGCCGAGGTCAGCGACGGGTACGTGCGGGTCACTTCCAACAAGGGGATGATCTTCACCGAATTCCTGACCACGGCCAACACTGCGACCGAGCTGAACGGCATCGATGTCAACCGCTACAGCGGCATCTACACCCTCTACTCCCCGCAGTTCGCGGTCACGCCGGCGTTCAACACGATTCTCAACGTGATCAACGCTAGCCCCGAAGACGCCGACATCACGGTCACACTCCACGCGGCCGACGGCTCCCCCGTGGGGCAGCCCTATCACACGCGACTGGTCAAGGGCGCGCAGCTGAAGCGGAACCTCGCTATCCTCTTCCAGGGCGACCCTGCCGTGGCAGACATCACCGGCTGGCTGGAAGTGGCTAGCACCAAGGACCGTGTTCTGGGCACCATCACCTTCACAAACGAACAGGCCTCGTTTGCGACGACCTTCGAACTCCTGGGCACCCCGCAGGGGAATTTCCTGTTCCCGGTTCTCGCCCAGGACGACGTGTATCAAATGGGCCTCGCGCTCCTGAACCCCGGCGCCGAACCCGCCCGGCTGACCCTCGAAGTCCGGGGAGAGGGCGGGGCCGTCGACGCGACCACTGAGCTAACCCTGCCGGCGAGACACCGGACCGCCCTGTACCTGCCGAGTTTTTTCCCGAACATCGGGCCGCGGCTGACCGGTCACGTGGGGGTGCGTTCGGACAAGCCTCTACTCGGCTTCTCCCTCATCCACGACGCGGGCTTCACGTTCATGACCGCGATCCCCGCCATCCCCATCCCGTGACGCTTCGGGCCCTGCGCGGCGAGCCGGACCCGATATGTTTTATTTTTGCAGAAAGCCGGATCCTGTGGTATCCTTAGCGTTTGTCATATCCAGGTTTGCTTGTTCGGAGGAAGCCTTGGCGCTTACGAGAGACAGAATGATTCAGCTGGTGGACGCTTATCGAACCCATGAGACCGACACGGGCTCGCCCGAGGTGCAGATCGCGATTCTGAGTGAGAAGATCACCTATCTGACCGACCATTTCAAGACTCACGCCAAGGATCACCATTCCCGCAGGGGCCTGTTGAAGATGGTCGGCAAGAGGCGCCGGCTTCTGGATTACCTCAAAGCCACCGATGTGACCCGCTATCGGACGATCATCGACAGGCTCGGGATCCGGAAATAGCTGCAAACCACAGCCCCTCCTGCCCGTGGCGGGAGGGTGTCCCCATCCGATCGGATTCGCCCTCCTCACCCGCGCAATCCGGTTTTTCCAGCCATTGGAGCCTGGAAGTGCCCTGAGAAGACGTGGGAACGCGAACGTTCCCAAACACAACCGCGAACGGCAGGGAGCCTGCAGGGTCTATGAATTATGAGTTATGAGTTAAGGGCTAGTCCGTGAACCCCCTCGGACTTCGCCGGATAGCCTTTAACTCAGGGCTCATAATCATAATTCCTGCTTTGCCAGATCCCGCTCGGCACCCGCCCGTTCAGAATAATCCATGGAGGATTACATGATTCACAAAGCATCTGCCGAGATCGGCGGACTAGAGTTTACGATTGAAATGGGCAGGATCGCCAAGCAGGCCGAGGGAGCCGCGTTTGTGAGCTACGGCGATACGGTCGTGCTGGCCACGGCCTGCTCGGACAAAAAGCCCCGCGAAGGGGTGAATTTCCTGCCGCTCACGGTCGATTACCGTGAAAACACCTACGCCGCCGGTAAGATCCCCGGCGGGTTCTTCAAAAGGGAAGGGCGGCCCACCGAAAAGGAGATCCTGACCTCGCGTCTGATCGACCGCCCGCTCCGCCCGCTGTTTCCGGAAGGATTCAACCACGAGACGCAGATCGTTGCGCTCGTCCTGTCGGCGGACAAGGAGAACGACCCCGACATCATGAGCATCACAGGGGCGTCGGCGGCCCTCTATTGCTCCGCGATCCCATTTTCCCACCCGATCGCCGGGGTGCGGGTCGGCTTGATGGAAGGCAACCTGGTGGTCAATCCCCCCATCAGCAAGCTCAAGGACAGCCGGCTCAACCTGACCGTCGTGGGGACCGAGGACGCCATCGTCATGGTGGAGGCCGGGGCCGACGAGATCCCCGAAGAACAGATGGTCGAGGCGCTCGAGTTCGCCCACGGCATCATCCGGAAGCTCATCGGGCTGCAGAAGGAGCTTTACGACAAGATCCAGCCCGTCAAACGGGAAGTGGCCGAGCCGGTGCTGGACCCGACCGAGTACGGGCGCATCGAGGGCGCCTTTGCCGCGAAGATCTCCGAGGCGCTGCACGTCAAGGGCAAGCTCCTCAGTTACAGCCGCCTCGACGAGATCGAACAGGAGATCGTCGCTTCGGTTCCCGAGGAGGAGGCCGAAAGGCGCGCCCAGGCGGGGAAGATCTATCACCACGTCATGGAAAAGATCTTCCGGAAGGAGATCCTGCAGGACCGGATGAGGCCCGATGGCCGGCAGTTCGACGAGGTCCGCCCGATCAGCATCGAGGTGGGGCTGCTCCCGCGGACGCACGGTTCGTCGCTGTTCACCCGCGGTGAAACACAGGCGCTTGTGACCGCGACCCTGGGGACGGCCGAAGACGAGCAGCGCATGGACACGCTGGAAGGTGAGTCCTTCAAGCGGTTCATGCTCCACTACAACTTCCCGCCGTTCAGCGTCGGCGAGGTCAAGTTCCTGCGCGGCCCCGGCCGCCGGGAGATCGGGCACGGCGCGCTCGCCGAGCGCAGCATCGCCTCGGTCATGCCTTCGGAGGAGGCCTTCCCCTACACCGTGCGGGTTGTGGCCGACATCCTCGAGAGCAACGGTTCTTCCTCGATGGCCACCATCTGCGGTGGCATCCTCTCGCTGATGGACGCGGGGGTCCCGATCAAGGCGCCCGTGGCGGGCGTGGCGATGGGGTTGGTCAAGGAAGGGGACCGCTACGCGATCCTCACCGACATCGCCGGCGCGGAAGACCACTACGGCGACATGGACTTCAAGGTCGCGGGCACCGAGAAGGGGATCACGGGCCTGCAGATGGACATCAAGATCGCGGGCATCACCAAGGAGATCATGGCCGAGGCGCTCTCCCAGGCGCGCGCGGGCCGGCTCTTCATCCTCGGACGGATGGCCGAGGCGCTCGCCACGCCGCGCCAGGAAATCTCCCCCTATGCCCCGCGCATCATCACGATCCAGATCCCCAAGGACAAGATCGGCGGCGTCATCGGGACGGGCGGCAAGATCATCCGCGGCATCATCGAGCAGACCGGCGTCAAGATCGACATCGACGACGACGGCAAGGTCAACATCGCTTCGACCGACACGGACTCGGCCCAGAAGGCCATCCGGATGATCGAAGACCTGGTGATGGAGGCGGAGGTGGGCAAGACCTATCTCGGCACCGTTACCCGCCTGGTCGATTTCGGAGCCTTCGTCGAGATCTTCCCGGGGACAGAGGGGTTGCTCCACATTTCGGAGGTGGCCGACTACCGGGTCCAGGACATCAACAGCGAGCTCAAGCTCGGCGATCAGATACCGGTCAAGGTGCTCTCGATCGAGCCCCCCAACAAGATCCGTCTCAGCCGCAAGGCCGTCTTGCGCGAAGCGGCCGGCCTGCCGCCGATCGAGTCTGCGCCCAGACCCCCGCGGCGCGAAGGGGGGGACAGGGGGCGCGGCGGCCCGCGCGACCGCGCCAGGCGCAGCGGCGGAGGCAGCGACCGCGGCCCGCGCCGCTTTTAACCAACCTTCTGCCGCCCGCAGCCCGCAGCCGTTTTCGGTTGCGGGCCGCGGGCGACAGCCACATCGGGGTCGGCGATGAATCGTCAGAACATCCTCGAGTTGCTTGAGCGGGTGAGGGCGGGCGCCGTCAGCCCCTCCGAGGGGGTCGAGCGGCTGCGCAACCTGCCGTACGAAGACCTCGGCTTTGCGCGCGTCGACCACCACCGCACCCTCAGGCTCGGGTTTCCCGAGGTGATCTTCGGGCTCGGAAAAAAACCCGACCATGTGGTCCGCATCGTCCGCAGCCTGCTGCCCCAGAAGTGCAACATCCTAGTTACCCGGTGCTCGCCCGAAACCTACGCCCGCCTCCGCCGCTCCGTCCGGAAGGCCCGGTTTCACGACGACGCGCAGGCCGCCAGCGTCCTCCAGGACCCCACCGTCTACGGAGACGGCACGATCCACATCGTGTGCGCCGGCACCTCCGACATCCCCGTCGCCGAGGAGGCTGCCCTCACCGCCGAACTCATGGGCAATGTCGTCGAGCGGACCTTCGACGCCGGCGTCGCCGGCATCCACCGGCTGCTTAGCGCCCGCGAGGCGCTGGTGCGCGCGCGCGTGGTGATCGTCGTGGCGGGCATGGAAGGCGCGCTCCCCAGCGTCGTCGGCGGTCTGGTCAGCGTCCCGGTCATCGCCGTGCCGACCAGCGTCGGGTACGGCAGCGCCTTCGGCGGCATGACGGCCCTCCTGGCCATGCTCAACAGCTGCGCCTCGAACGTCTCGGTCGTCAACATCGACAACGGCTTCGGCGCCGGCTACGTCGCCAGCCTCATCAACCGCAAGCGCCCCTGAGAGTCCAACAGGAAACCCCGGGCGTGAGTTGTGGGTGCACTGTGGCCTGAGACAAAAAGGGCGACAGTCGTGTCAACGTGTCCGTACCGAGGCCAGCCAGCCCTGGGTCGGCGCCGAGGCGCCGACCCCAAAGCGGCGTCGAGCCGCCGCACTCCAGACCGCAAATCGGCATTCTTCGGGGCGCGTGAATTTGGTATTATTCCGGCACTCAAATCCAGGCGAGTGGTATGCCCCTGTACTCTGACGGTGTGCTAGACGAAGTGCGGAATTCCGTCAACATCGTGTCGCTCGTCTCCGAATATGTCGCGCTCAAAAAGCGCGGCCGGAATCACGTCGCCCGGTGCCCTTTCCACACCGAGAAGACCCCGTCGTTCAACGTCAACGAAGAAAAGCAGATCTTCATGTGCTTCGGCTGCGGCGTCGGCGGCGACGTCTTCAAATTCGTCATGCAGGTCGAACACCTGACCTTTCCCGAGTCCGTGCGCTTCATCGCAGAACGCTACGGGGTCGCGCTGCCCCAGACCGCCGCTCCGGCCGAGGACGGCGGGGGCAGCCGAGCCGCTGCGCAGGGCCATGGCGGAGGCGTGCAGCTTCTTCCACCGCCTGCTGCTCGAATCGGAGGAGGGGCGCCCGGCGCTGAAGTACCTGGAAGGGAGAGGGGTGACGCGGGCAACGATCGACCGCTTCGCCCTGGGTTACTCGCCGGCCGACGGCAATGGGCTCACCCAGGGCCTGTCGAAGCTCGGCATCGATGCGGCCTTGCTCGAGCAGTGCGGCCTCACCAAGCGCTCCGAGGACGGGAAACGCCTCTACGATGTGTTTCGGGGGAGGGTCATGTTCCCCATCACCGACGTGCGCGGCAGGGTGATCGCCTTCGGCGGCCGGGCCATGGGTGACAGGCAACCGAAGTATTTGAATTCCCCGGAGACGAGGCTCTATAATAAAAGTCGCAACCTTTTCGGCTTGTATTTCTCCCGGGAGGGAATCAAGCGTCTGGACTTCGCCGTGCTGGTCGAAGGCTACATGGATTTCGTGGTGCCCTTTCCAGCACGGGATCGAGAACCTGGTTGCTTCGCTGGGAACGAGTCTGACTCCCCAACAGGTCCAACTGCTCGGTCGGTACACTCGCGAGGTCGTGGTGAGTTACGACCCTGATTCTGCGGGCCTTGCCGCGACGCAGAGGTCGCTCGATCTTTTTTTGGAGGAGGATTTTCGAGTCAGGGTACTTCGCCTGCCTGACGGTCAGGATCCCGACGCCTTTATAAGGAAGACAGGGGCGGCCGAATACCGGGACCGATTGCGCGCGTCCACACCCTACCTGGACTTCGTGCTCGATGCGGCAATTCACAGCCAGGGCAGTCTGGATAACCCCAGGAATAAAATACAGGTCATAAATGCGGTTCTGCCGTACCTGGCCAAGTTGCCGAACGCTGTGGAGCGATCCGACTACGTATTCCGGTTCGCCCGCAGACTGCGCATCGAGGACCAGCAGTTGCTGGCGGAAGTGAAGCGTGCCGCCCAGCAGAAACGAACCCGGCTTACCGAGGCCCCGCTGGCGTCCCTCGGGGCCATGAAGTTCGCGGAAAAGCGACTCCTCCAGGTGCTGCTGGGCAATACGTGCGCTCCAGTCGGAGATCCTGCCACTGTGCTCCGAGCGGGTTTTCGACGGGTTGGCGACCGAGAAGATTTTCGCCGTGATCACTGGAGGAGCTCCGCAGCAGCCGGATTTGCACGTTCGACCTTCTACAGAGCCGCTTCGCGGGTCAGCCCGAGCAGGCGCTCGCCGCGCAGCTGCAGATGGAGGAAGTCCCGGAGGACCTGTCGCGCGACGCCGCGGAGAGCTGCTACAGCGCGCTGCTCGCGCTCCGGCTCGCGCACGACAAGCAGGAGATCCTCAGCCAAGATCGACGACGCGGTGCAGCGCAAGGACGACGAGATGCTCAACCGCCTCATCGAGCAGCGCGTGCTCGTCGATCGCGAACTGGTCAGCCTGTCCAGGAAATAGCAGGAAAGGAGACATCGGTTTTGTCTATCGAAGAAAAGTACGATGAAGTGAAAGAGCTGATCCTCATGGGGAAAGAGCGGGGATACCTGCTCTACGACGAGGTCAACGACCTCCTCCCCGAGGGGATCTGCTCTTCGGACGAGCTCGACAGCATCTTCTCTCTTTTCGGCTCCGCCGGCATCGAGGTCATCGATTCCGAGCAGAAGTTCCAGGACGAGGGGAAGAAAGACGAAAAGGGTGCCGACGCCGGCGAGGAAGGCGAGTTCGACTTCGGGGCGATCACGCTGGACAAGACCAACGACCCCGTCCGTATGTACCTGCGCGAGATGGGGACTGTTCCGCTGCTCAGCCGGGATGGCGAGGTGGAGATCGCCAAGCGGATCGAGCACGGGCAGAAGGTCGTCCTGAAGGCGCTCTCCCGTTCCCCTCTGGTCGTCCAGGAGATCCTGATCCTCGGCGACAAGCTAAAAAAGGGCCTCGCCAGCATCCGCGACGTCGTCTCGTTCACCGAGGACGAGATCACCGAGGAGCGTCTGGAAGAGAAGAAGGCCGCGGTCCTGGATATCATCGAGAGCATCCGGAAGGACGAGCGCACCGCCGACCGGATCGAAGGGAAGTTCACGGGGTTGCGCAAGGCGTCCCTGCAGCACAAGAAGCTGGCCCTGAAGCTCGCCCGCTTCCGGGTGCACATCATCCAGAAGGTCCGGGCGCTTGAACTCAACTCCCCACAGCACGACCATCTCGTGCAGGTCATCAAGAAGACCGTCGACGACGTGCTCGAGGTCGAACGCGAGAGGTCGAAGCTCAAGAAGAGCCTTGAGACCCCCAGACGGCTCGAGGACGCCAAGTCGATCAAGAAGCGGATCAAGTTCCTCGAGGCCCGCATCCGTGAAATCGAGAGCACGGCGTCCGCCGGGGTCACCGATCTGAAGCGCACCCTCGCCACCATCAAGTCCGGCGAGCTCGAGGCCGACATCGCCAAGAAGGAACTCGTCGAGGCCAACCTCCGCCTCGTCGTCTCTATCGCGAAGAAGTACACCAACCGCGGCTTGCAGTTCCTGGACCTGATCCAGGAGGGGAACATCGGACTCATGAAGGCGGTCGACAAGTTCGAGTATCGCCGCGGGTACAAGTTTTCCACCTATGCCACCTGGTGGATCCGCCAGGCCATCACCCGCGCCATCGCCGATCAGGCCCGCACCATCCGCATCCCCGTCCACATGATCGAGACCATCAACAAGCTGATCCGCACCTCCCGCAGCCTGGTCCAGGAGTACGGCCGGGAACCCACCAGCGAGGAAATCGCCAAGAAGATGGATTTCCCGGTGAGCAAGGTGCGCAAGATCCTCAAGATCGCCCAGGAACCGATCAGCCTCGAAACGCCCATCGGTGAGGAGGAGGACAGCCACCTCGGCGACTTCATCGAGGACCGCGGCGTCATTTCGCCGGCCGAGGCGGTCATCAACATCAATCTCAAAGAACAGACGGAATCGGTCCTGAAGACGCTCACGCCACGCGAGGAACAGGTCATCAAGATGCGGTTCGGACTCGGCGACGGCAGCGAGCACACGCTCGAGGAGGTCGGGCAGCGCTTCTCGGTCACCCGGGAGCGCATCCGCCAGATCGAGGCCAAGGCCCTGCGCAAGCTGCGTCACCCCTCGCGCAGCCGCATGCTGAAGGCGTTCCTGGAAGGCGCCGCCGTCAGAGACTAGGTGGTGCTACAACGTACTGTGGCGGCGCCGAGGCGCCGCCACCAAAGCGGCGTCGAGCCCGTCGAGCCGCCGCACTCCACAACGAAGCAAAGCGGAAGTCCTTTGACAAACAACCCCGGTCTACACTAGCCTGATTTCCGTCGCGAAGAAAAGCAAGCGGGCCCGTCCCCAGCCGTCGTCCAGGGTGGCCCCACTTGGCTTTTTTTCCTGTAGAAACCAGCCTGGTGAACCGGACCTGTCGTGGCGACTGATCCTGCGCAACTCGAGTCGGTGGAACTGCTGTTCTCGTGCGCCGAGAACAGGGACGATACCGAGCTCTGGTCGGAATTCCTCCGGCGCTTCGCACCAAAAATCAAGATCTTCATTCGAGGGACGATCCGGCAGGAAGGCAACCGGTCGTGTTCAGGCACTGCCGGGTTGCCGGACGAGGTGCAGGGAAGCGACCTGTTCCAGAACACGATCGTCCGGCTCATAGAGAACGACTGCGCCGCGATTAAGCGGTTTTCGGGCGATACGGAATCCGAGCTGCTGGCCTATCTGGCCGTCATCACCCGTTCCGTGGTCCGGGACTACCTGCGCTGGACCCGGGCGCTGAAACGCGTCCCCGTATCCAGCACCACGACGACGGATGCCGACAACACGGCCCGATTTCTGCAGGGCCCGGCCGCACCCGGTCCCGCCATCGAACGCGGCATTCTGATCCGCGAGCTGAACGAAATCAGCGTCGACGCCATAAGAAACAACTCCGGCCCATACTCGGCGCGCGACCTGATGATCTTCAAGCTCTACTTCGACCGGGACCTGTCGATCGCCCAGATCGCCGGTTGCAAGGGCCTCAAGCTGTCCAAGACGGGAGTCGAGAAGGTGCTCAATCGCCTGAAAAACAGGATCCGGAGCGTCGCAGCGAGCTCGGCAGCTGGAGCGGTGGAACTTCGATGACATCCAAAGCCAGGACAACCGACAGCGCCTGCCTCGACGACAACGATCTCTACGGCTACGTGACCGGGTCCCCAGGGACGCGGCCGGCCGAGGAGCTCGAATTGCACCTCGCGAGCTGCGCGGTGTGCCGCGAAGAGTTGGCCGGGCTGCTCGAACTGCTTCACCCGGAAGCCGACGACGCGCCCGAGGCGGAGCCCGGCTGCCCTTCTCAAGAAATGCGGAACACCCTCGAGCTCATCCGCCAGACCTCGGGGCCACGGGCCGGAAACAGTTCCGGGCGCCGCTGGTATCAGTGGGGCGCTGCCGCCGCTGCTGCCGTGTTCGTCCTCGGCGTTCTGGCCCTGGCCGCACTTCGCCTGTACGAGGGCGCGAAGGCCGGGGCGCTCTCGGCCCAGGCGCGCGCGGCCCTGCAACACGCCTACGCGCCCCGGAGCCCGAACGACCTCCGGCTCGATCTTCCCTTCGCGTCCGACGAGTCGCAGCGAAGCCCCGAGCCCGCCGGCAGCCTGGAAAGCGCCGAGGCGTTCTACCACGGGGCTCTGGGTGTCAGGGATGGCCTGCGGGAACCCCTCCTCGGCCTGGGATACATCTACCTGCGGCAAAACCGAACCCCCCAGGCCCTCGAGCAGTTTCAACGCATACTCGACTCGAGCGCCGCTGACATCCAGGCGTTGCTGGGCCGCGGGGTTGCGCGGTACGAGAGCGCCATGGCCGCCACCGATCCGACCGAGCGGAGCGGCGCCCTGGACGCCGCGCTGGGCGACTTCGACGCCGTACTCGCGCTCAAGCCGGATTCGCACGAGGCTTCGTTCAATAAGGCCCGCACGTTGTTCGAGCTGGGGCGCCACCAGCAGGCCGTACGCGAGATCGAGTCGTACCTCGGCCGGGACCCCGACTCCATCTGGGGCAAGAAACTCCAGGAACTCAAAACCCGGATCCTCATGAACCGCTCGGAGCTGTTGGACCGCGAGGTCCAGCGCGCCGCGAGGGCCAGGGACGCACCCGCGCTGGAGCGCCTCGCCCGCATCGTCCCCGAGAAAATCCCTCCAATAATCCGCAGCCTCCTCCTCGAATCGCTGACCGTCGCAGACAATACCGATCCATCCGGCCTGTCGTGGGCCGCCGGCGTCCTGGAAGCGTCGCGCCGCGCCGCCACGGGCGACGCCAGCGGCGCCGTGCTGTTGAAACAGTACCGCAGTTTTTCCCAATCCCAGCGCCGTGCCCGGCGCGAGCTGAACGCGCGCCTCGAACGACTCATCGCGTCGTTTTCCGGCGGGGGCATGCTGCCGGCCCTGAAAGGAAGCGACGGACTCGCCGTCGCGCTGGAGCGGTGGCGGGACCACTGGCAACTGGTCCGACTGTACCAGTTGCGGGGCACCGCGCGGTTTTATGGCCTCTCCGATTTCGCCGGCGCCACCGCCGAGTACCGGAAGATGCTGCGCTGCGCCGAGCTGTCCACCGATCCTGACCTGGTCGCGCGCTCGCTGGCCGCGTTGAGTTCGTCCTACGGCGAGGAGGCCCGCTACGACGAAGCCCTGACCGCGCTTTCCCGCCTCAAACAAGTCGCGCGTAACTCCGGGCTGCGCTCGTGGACGCTTTTTGCGTGCAACTCCCTCGGGGCCGTCTATCTGAAGCTCAACCAGCTGCAGGAGAGCCTGCGGGAGTACTCGTCCGCCCTCACCCAGGCGTACCGGGCGATGGATCACGAGTCTCTCGTCCTCGCGCTCGAGAACCTCGGGGTCGTCATGGAACGGCTGGACCGGTATCCGGAGGCGCGCCGGTTCTACGCCGAGGCCGGCCGCATGCAGGCCTCCCTGCTGTCGGACGGCATCCTGCAACCGACGCCGGACACGGAGGCGCGCCGACGCAACCTGCTGGCCAAGGAGGGATCGCTCGCCCTCCGGTTGAAGGACTTCCCCGTAGCCCGGGCCCGTTTCGAGGAGTCGCTGCCGCATCCACCCACGGGCGTGACGGAGTTGGAGGCCAGAGACCGTATCGGCCTTGCCCAGGTGTGCATCGAGGAGGGGAAGCTCTCCGAGGCGGAGGGCGAGGTGAGACGAGTCCTGGAGATCGCCTCGGCCAACGCGCTCCCGGAGGCAACCTGGCAGGCCCACAGTCTGGCCGGCTTTATTCGGGGACGCGCGGGAGACGACGAGGAGGCGCTTCGGCACTTCGATGCCGCCACCCAGGTCCTGGAACGGATGAGAACGCGGATCTCCTCGCCCGACCAGCAACGGTCTTTCCTGGCCCCGCGTTTCGATCCGTACCGCGAGCCGATTCCCTTGCTGTTCCGCCTGCACAAGGCGCCGGACGAAATCCTCGCCGCCGTCGATCGGGCCAAGTCGATGACCCTGCGGGAGTCGTTGCGTTCGCGTTCCGGCGCGCCGGATGTCGCGGGCTCGTCCTGGGCTTCCGGCCCGGCCGCTGCTCGACTGCCGCCCGGCACCGCCGTCGTGGACTATTTCCTCTGCTCCGATCAGGTCTTTGCGTTTGTTTCGGGCGAGCGTGGGAGCGACGCCGTCCGCCTCGGCGTGGCGCCGGATGAGCTTGAAGCCTCCGCCTCCGAGTACGTCGAGAGCATCCGGACCGGCAATTACGAATCGTTCTCGAGCCTGTCTCGAACTCTCCACGAGGCCCTGATCGATCCCATCCTGCCGGCGATCGCGGAGCCGTCGGTGCGCGCCCTGATCATCCTGCCGGACGGCCCGCTCCACCTCGTGCCGTTCGCCGGCCTCACGGACCCCGCTGGACGCTGCCTGCTCGAGCGGTATGCGCTGTCGTTCGCGCCTTCCCGAAGCGTCCTCAGCCACTGCCTGGCGGCCGGCAAGGCCGGAGGCTTCACGCGGAGCTCGACGGTGCTGCTGATGGACGGCAGCGCCAATCTCCCGGGGTCGGCGCGCGAGCTGGGTCGCATCGGTGCGCTGTTTGAGCGAAACAGCCGGATGGCGACCTTCGCCGACCTTGGGGCCCTGGACTCCTCCCTTGGGACGTTTGAGATCATTCACTTCTCCGGGCACGCGGAGATGCGCGGCGGCAAACCCGCGCTGGTGTTCGGATCGCGCCCGCGCGAGGCGTACCTGGAAGGTCCGTCGATCCAGGGGTGGAGGCTGACCCGGAACCGGCTGGTTACCCTGGCAGGCTGCGATACCGGGCTGGGACCCATATCCGGCGGCGAGATGCCCTGGGGCCTTGTCCCGGCATTTCTGAGCGCCGGCGCCCCCGCCGTCCTGGCCACCGTTCTTCCTGCCGAAGATGCCGACACGTTCCGGCTCACGGCGCGCTTCTACGAGCTGCTGGCGCGAGGCGGCATCTCGAAAGCGGGTGCATTGCGGGAAGCACAGCTGAACGTTGTTCGCTCCACTCCCGGCCCGTGGCCCGGCCGCCCGATCGCCTGGGCACCCTTCGTCCTGGTGGGTGACCCCAGATAGCCGCATTTTCCCCGGCCAGTTCTCACCTTAATTCAAATCTCCGGTAGGCGAAACGCCCTGGTTTTCGTTCTTGATAGATGTAGGCCAAATGAATGGCCACGAGACGGCACCGGGATGTCTGGCCGGCGCCGATGACACTACCTTCCCGGCACGGAGACGACTCCGCTGCCGGGATCTTCCCCGGGAGTCCGATATGCGTAGTCCCAAGTCCCTGCTTCTGCTGGCCCTGTTCGTCGTCCTGATCCCAGTCGCGCTGTCGGCGCAAGACAATCCGCCGCCGAAGTGCTGCCCGCGTGCGCCCGAGCCGATCACCACCCCCACCGAAGGGACTCCGGTCCAGCCACCGGTGCAGGGCGAGCTCGTCGTTCCGCGGGCCGTCCTGCACCGCCAGGGGATCACCCCGGCCGAATTCATCGATCGTCTGTCCGACGGTATTTTGCCGGGAAGGCGGATCACGATCGTGACCTTCTCTGAAAATGTGATCGACCTGGCGGACGAGAGTGCCCGGCCGGCAGCCGCAGCGGATGACGAGGGGCTGATTGCGGTGCGTGAGACGCGTGTGTTCCGGCAACCTCGCGCCCGGTTCACGCCCCAACAACTGGACCAGTTGAACCTGCTCTGGATCACCGACGGTGAAATCTACCTGAAGGTCACCTTTGTCGACAGCGCGTCGCCGGTAGACCTGCTCTCGATTCAGCGGCCGTAATGCCAGGAGGCGGATGGAAAACGTATGCATGAACCCGAGCCCTCAGCGTGTGTGCAGATAGCCCTCGACTTGATCTGTTACGAGATGCACTGCGGCAGGTTGAGCCAGGAGATGATCGAAATTCTGGAGGAGCATGCTGCGGATTGCCCGTTCTGCAGCCGGCACATCAGGCAGTTCAAGGAGATGGTCCGCTCGGGCGAGTATGACACCTCCGGCTGGCGGGGCCATTCCATCCAGTGAAGTGGAGTGGTTCCGTCAGCCGGAGGTCCATACGCGGCTGACGGAAGAAATCGAAGGGCAGGGGAAGGAACAAGCCTGGCTCTTCGAGATTCAACGAGTTCCTGGAGCCTGGAGGTGAGTTCATCGACTCACCTCCAAGGCCCCGGGTGTCTCAAAGAGCGCGCAGCCCGCCTGGAGGCTTCGGCCACGCCGCATTACCCGGTAGAGACCGCCTTCAACGCGGCCGCGATCCTTTCGAGTGCGGGGGGCGGGTGAACCGTTTCGTTCTTGACGATGCCGGCGAACATCAGTCCATAGCGATGACCGGCACGGCGCCGAACTTCGGCAGGAAGGGTCACCTCATCCTCCCCGAGCCGTAGCCCCACTTCGACCATCGTGCCTAACTGTAGCTCCGGATCTTCTTCGGGGCCGAACTCGAGCAGTATCCCGGTCAAACTCAGATCGAGCGGGATGGCGTGCAGTGTCCCCTCCCGTCGGACCAGGGAGACCCGGGCCGACAGACCCTTGCTGCTGTCGACGGGCACACGTAAGGCTCGCCTCGCTTCATGCCCGAAGAGCTCCGAGGGCATCCTCAGTGCCAGTTGGGCGCCAACCGAGGATGTTTCCAGACGGTGATCCACGAGCGTCGAGAAGAAGGCGCGGGATTCCCCGCGGTAGGAAAAAAATACCAGAGCGCTGGTGCCCACGCGCAGTTCCTGGGTCGGTTCGAAGACGTGTATCCTGATCATGTGCCCCGACATCAGGACGAGGCGCGCGTGGCGATACGCGGCCACGTCCTCCTCGAACAGGATTACGGCATGGGCGTGTTGTCTGCAGGCTTCGGCCAAGGCTTCCGAGGGATCCTGGTCGATGGGGCGCAAGTGATATTTTTCGTGAGCGATCGACAGATCCACGACGAGATCCTCCACATCCTACTTACAAGAACGTAAGCAACGGGGATTCGTCCACCGGGGGGACCGGATTTTTTTTCGCGTCACGCGCGCCCGGGTGAATCGCCATTCTCTCGGCCTCCCGGCGCGCATAGTGGGTTGCGCCCCGTGCCCCGTCCGGATTAATCTTGGCCAGTGTATGGCTTGACCCTGTTCGTGAGCGCCTTCCTGCTCTTCTGGATTCAGCCCCTGCTGGGAAAGCGACTCCTCCCCTGGTTTGGCGGAAGCCCGGCCGTCTGGACCTCCTGCATGCTGTTTTTTCAGGTTCTCCTCCTTGCGGGGTACGGGTACGCGCACCTGATTGCCGGCCGCGCGCGCAGGACGCAGGCGGTGCTGCACGGGTCACTTCTGGCCCTCTCGCTGGCGACCCTTCCCCTGCTCGCTCCCTCGGCATGGAAGCCGGCGGCCGATGGACGGCCCCTGCTCCGCATCCTGGGTCTCCTCGCTGCCGGCGTCGGGTTTCCCTGTTTCGTGCTCTCTGCGACGAGCCCGCTGCTGCAGGCTTGGTTCGGCCGGAGCCGGCCGGGCGAGTCTCCCTACCGGCTTTATGCACTTTCGAACGCGGGCTCGCTGCTGGCGCTTCTGGCGTTCCCGTTTCTGATCGAGCCGTCCCTTCCGCTCCGGAACCAGACCGGGATTTGGGCGGCGGCCTACGTCGCGTTCGCGGCCCTCTGCGGCTGGTGCGCCCTCGCCGGACTGGGTGCACCCAGCGGCGCCGTCGAGGGCGGCGGCCCCGCTACACCCTCCGTCGAACAGGAACCGGGCGCGGTGCGGCGGACTCTTTGGCTGGCACTGCCCGCGTGCAGCTCTCTCATGCTGCTGTCCGCGACCAACCAGATGTGCCTGGATGTCGCCGCCATCCCGCTCCTGTGGGTTTTACCGCTCGCGATTTACCTGCTCTCGTTCGTCGTGTGCTTTCACAGGCCGGAGTGGTATGTCCGCCCCATTTTCGGGATCCTGCTGGCTGCAGCCCTCGCCTGGTCCTGCGACGTGCTGGTCGACGGCGTGTTCGCCCCGCTGGGGCGGCAGATCGCCTCTGGCTCGCTGACCCTCTTCGCCGTGTGTATGGTCTGCCACGGCGAACTGGTCCGGATCAAGCCCGGCACACGACACCTTACGGCCTACTACGGGATGATCGCCGCGGGGAGCGCAGTGGGGGCGCTTTTCGTCTCGCTCCTGGCGCCAGTGCTGTTCACGGGGTACTGGGAGTACCCCGTCGCCCTGATGGCTGCCGGCCTCGTGGTCGTCGTGCTGACCTTCGTGGAAGGGGCGAGGTTCGCCTACCGCGGCAAGTCCGTCCGAGCCTGGATCGTGCTTTGCGTGCCGCTGGCGGTCCTGGGGTTGGTCCTGGGATCCCACCTCGAGCTTGCCATGACTGGCAACCTGGAGATGGCGCGGAGTTTCTATGGGGTCCTGCGCGTTTTCGAGAACAACCGCGGCGACCCGCGCCTGCACCGCGTCACCCTGATGCACGGCCGGGTCCAGCACGGGTTTCAGTACCAGTCCCCGTTCCGACGCAACTGGCCTACCTCCTACTACGGGCCCGCGAGCGGCATCGGCCTCGCCCTGCGCTATCATCCGAAACGGAACGAGGGTCCGAAGACTCTGAGGATCGGCGTCGTCGGGCTGGGGACTGGGACACTCGCGAGCTACGGCCAGCCGGGCGACACCATGCGCTTCTACGAGCTCAACCCCGACGTCGTGCGCCTCTGCCGGAAGTATTTCTCGTACCTGAGCAACAGCGCCGCCCAGGTGGCCGTCGTCCCGGGAGACGCGCGGATCGCGATGCAACAGGAGAATGCGCGCGGGGAGGACTGCCGTTTCGACGTGCTTGCCGTCGACGCGTTCAGCGGCGACGCCATCCCCATGCACCTGCTGACACGGGAGTGCGCCGAGATCTACTGGTCCCACCTGCAGCCGGACGGCATCCTGGCGCTCCACGTCAGCAGCAGGTACTTCGATCTGACCCCGGTCGCGCGGGGCTTGGTCTCCGTGCTGCCCGGGGAGGGGACCGAGGCGTCGCTGGTTGCCAGTCCGCGCCGCACCGACGAGGGAATCGAAGCATCCGACTGGGTTCTGCTCACGGCCAACGCGGAGTTCTTGAGGACGGGCGCCGTCCGGCGGGCGATCCGGCCGTGGACGGAAGACGACCTGCCGCCGGTGCTCTGGACCGACGACTACAGCAACCTCTTTCGCCTGCTCCGGCGCGGCTCCCACCTGTTCTAGGGCCCGGCCCCGAGTCTCTTCAGCTTGTCGTTCTTGCAGTATTTCCTCGACGGTGATCAACCAGATCGATCGGGCGGACAGGGCGTTCCAGTTCGTGGATTGGCTGTTCGACGGGGACGACATCATCGCCGTGAGCCGAACCGCGTGGGATGGGGCTCGCAGGCCCCACGACGCAAACTACATGACGTTTCACCGGATCAGGGACTTTCGCCGCCGCGGCCTGCACGACCCGCCGCTATTCTAATTCGGCGCTGGGGCAAGCCGGTTCCGAACCCCGATGACCGGTTGTCCTCGCGGTATCGTGATCAGATAAACACGCCCGCTGGCGGGCGGCCGATCGCTCGCCTCCACGCCGCGAGCTGCCCCGCGTGGAACGCCGCGTGAGCCGCGACGACCTGGAGTACGGCGTCGCCCGTCGTCGGGAATGTGCGGCGAGCGTCGACGTCGGGCACTGGCGCCGCCAATCCGGCTTCGCCCGCCGCGAGAAGGGCGGTGCGGAGCCGCCGGCTTGCATCGCTCAACGCGGCGAGCAGGGCGTCCTTGCCCAGTTGCTGCGACGCCGTCTTTTCGGGGGCGGTGCCGTACCCGAAGCGTGACTCCCACTCCCCACCGAGCCATGGCGCGTCCCCCAGCTCGCACGCGATTGCCTGGAAACTGAAGACGAGGTGTCCGAGCGTCCAGGCGGCGTGATTGGGGACCCCCTGCGGTTGAACGATCATCTCATCATCGGACAGGTCCGCCACGAGTTCGTGCACGAAGGCCACCGTCCGGTCCAGACAGCTCACGAGTTCCGGAACCATCTCGCTCCTTGGGCTGGTTGCCGGGCGCTGCACTTCCCTGCGTGGGCCCGGCGAACCTTCGGTCTCTGCAGCATCGTCCTGAGAGTACACCCTTTTGCGTTTTCGGAGCGGCGTCGTGCTTGGGCCGTAAACCGCTCCGAGTTGAGGAGAGGTCCCCGGCTGGCCCGGTTTCTTGCCCCGAGGGATCCCGAACAACCGCGGCGAACTGCCTTTACCCGCCGCCAGCAGGCATGCTACCCTACGCGACGTTGCTGCGCGCTCCCGCCGCACGGGCCCATAGCTCAGTTGGTTAGAGCAGCTGACTCATAATCAGCGGGTCGCAGGTTCGAGTCCTGCTGGGCCCACCAGTGATCTCAACTACTTACAGCTGGCATCGAATAGCCCAGAATCACGAAAATCGCTCTAGGGTAACACCGGGGTAACAGCCGGCTGGATTTCCTATGCTTGCCTTTGGCGATTTGGAGTCGGGCTCCATTTAGGATATGCTCGGGATCCAAAGCGAGAGGCTGGATGCCTACCATACTTTTCGTCCTGGGCTGGAGGTTCTTCTTTTACAGCAATGAGGGAAACGAGCCCCCGCACGTGCATGCCCGCAAGGGAGACGCCGAGTGCAAGTACTGGCTGAAACCTGATCTTTTTGAGATCGAGGAGGCATGGTCGTACAACCTGACGCCGCGACTGCGGCGCGAGGTGCGCAAGATCATTTTTGACCACTTCGAACTGATCATGGGAGAATGGGAGAAAGCTTTTGGGGGGAAACGTAATGAAAGCGACCGAACCGCTGACGGCGAGTGAAATCGAGGCGACGCTCGAGGCCCTCGTCCTTGTGGTGGGCGGTCGCAATTTCCGTGTGCCTTGGGAGAAGTGTTCCAGCCGGCTCGCGGTCGCGACGGAGCACGAACGTCTTCACGCCGAGCTTTCGCCAGGCGGTTACGGCATCCACTGGCCTTTGATCGACGAGGACCTGTCCGTCAGCGGACTTCTGCGGGATCTACACGGGGCCTGACGGCGTCATCGCAAAAACCCGACGCGCGTTTGAAGCATGTCGATCCCGGGCACCGCAACTAACTCCTTTCGTCCTGTTCCGACCTCGAATCGGCTTGGACGGAGCCGCAGCTCCAGGGAATCCTCGCGTGCCGTTAGCAAATACGCACCCAGCCGAAGTCTCAGTGTCGGAACACCCGATGCAAACTGCGCAGCCAGCCGGTGGCCTTCGTGAAGAGGGAAGTCTCGCGCGGAAAGATCCTGGTGCGGCTGGGCCTTTCGCCGGATGCGGCTGTTCAGGCCGCGGTGAGCGGGTACGAAAGTGAGTAGCGTCGACCAGCAGGCGATCTACCCCGGCTTGCGCTGGTCCGAGGTCGGCTTGGAGGGCCCGGTCACCGACGCCATCCAACCCGTGGAATTCCAGGTTCCTCCGTCGCCTACCTGCGCTGGTTCTGGTTCCAACTCGAGCCGGAGCGCGGGAAGTACCGCTGGGAGATCCTCGACTCTGCGCTCGACGAAGCGCGCAAGCACGGCCAGGTGCTCAGTATCAGGCTCATGCCTTACGACCAGGGCAACCCGATGCCGCGAGGCGCCCGCCGTGCGAACAAACCGGAAGACGAGGACGGGACGTGGTCGCCCGATGCGGACGACCTTTCTTACGTGAAGTACTGGCGCACCCTCATCCTCGAAGCCGGCCGCCGCTACGACGGGCACCCGTATCTCGACACAGTCGATATTTCCACGGTCGGGTACTGTGCGGCGAAGACTGGGGGCCGTACCTGCCGTCGTGGGCCGTGCTGCAGGGGCTGGTCGACCTCTATTTCGAGGCTTTCACGCGCACGCCGCTGCCGATGAATTTCGACGAGCCCATGGCCCTCGTCTACAGGTGCGAGGTTCGACATGTACCCACAGCGGATTGCGCGGGGAGGCCTCCAGGACATCTGTTGGAGTTCGCCCGTGTTGCTCGAGACGTGCGGCACCCCGGGTTCCTGGAAGAACATGAAGTACGAGCTGAAACGGATCCTGGACCAGGCGCTAGGGTGGCACGCTTCGACCATCAACGAGAAGGCGACGAAGATTCCCGACGAGTCAAAGAAGGATTTCGAGGAGTTTCAAAAGCAGATCGGGTACAGGTACATGCTGCGCCGCTGAGTACCCGCCTAAAATCAAGGCCAACCGCATGCTCCCTGTAAAGATGTGGCGGTTCAACGCGGGTGTGACGCCGGTTTACCGGGAGTACCGGCTGATGCTGCGTATGGGCAGCTCGCAGATCGAGGTGCCGGTGGACGTACGTAAGTGGCTGCCGGGCGGTGCGGTCTAAGAAGGCTCGCTCTACGTCGACGGGGCGCTCCCGCCGGGACAGTATAAGATCGCGGTGGCGATGGTGGATCCGAGAACGGGTCAGCCCGTCATCCGGCTCGCGATGGAGGGCCGCCAACCCGATCGCTGGTACGACCTCGGCACCTTGGCGATCCGGTAAGGCTCATGTGCTGTTTGGTAGCTGAAAGCCAAGGAATTACGACGTGCTTGCTGCGGTGCCGCCTTTGGCCTGGAGTATTCCACTCGATGTCGCCGGACCCGCGGACGATATATTCCATCACCCGCATCGTCCGCTCCGGGTGGCCATTTCCTTCAGCCTGAAATACCCGGCCGCACCACGTTGTTCCCTGCCGCGAGTGCGCTGATCGTAGGAACGAATCTCGAATTCGTGATTCCGATGCGGAGCCTGCAGGCGCCTTGCCCGGCGGCAGAGACGCTCGCCTCGCCGAAGCTCATGTGCGGCATATGGTCCGCCTAGTATAGCGTGCGCGTCAGATTGCGGTGGCACAGCTCCTCATTCTTGAACCTGGGCGGCACGCGTCGCTGCTGTCGTAACGTGTTGCTCAGGGTCTGCTCGACGATGTAGTTCTGGCCGCTCTGCAAAAAGCCGGATGGCCGACACTGCGGCGCATCTCGTCGACCGTGTTTTCCCGGAAGCCCCTGTCCGCCAATGGGTACTGTCGCTTCCTTTTTCGCTGCGCTACCTTCTGGCCTGCAACGCAGGCCTGGTCAGGGAAGTTCTGCAGATATTCGTGCGTGCAGTGTTCGCGTCGATCCGCCGCCGGGCGGGTTTCCCCGCTTCGAGCCGGAGAGCGAGGTGCGGCGCCGTCACCTTCGTGCAGCGGTTTGGGGATGCCCTTAACCTCAATGTTCATTTCCATACTCTCGCCCTCGATGGGATCTACGTTGCCGACAATGATGGCAAGCTGGCCTTCCGCCGGGTTGGGCCTCCGGGCGATGCAGAAGTGGCGCGAGTGGCGGAACGCGTCTCACGCCGCGTGCGCCGGCTTCTCGAACGCCGCGGCCTGGGCCCGCACTCGAGCGCGGAAGAAGACGACCTGCCCTCTCAGACCCAGCCGATGCTTGCAGAACTCTGCGGTGCTTCCATCATCGGCCGCGTCGCAGCCGGGGCTCGGGCGGGCGAGCGCCTCGCGAAGGTCGGTGACGCGGTGGAGGTGGAAGACCTGCCTGTAACCGGCGGCCGGAGCTGCGCTGCGGTTTGCGGCTACAACGTTCATGCGGGCGTGTGCGTCGCCGCCCGCGACCGGCTGCGCCTCGAGCATCTGTGTCGTTATGCCGGTTCGTCCTCCGCTTGCCGCCGAGCGTTTGAGGACCTTGCCTGACGGCAGGCTTCTGTACCGTCTCAGGCACCGCTGGCGCGACGGAACCACTCACGTCATTTTCGAACCGCCGGATCTGGTTGCGAGAGTCGCGGCCCTTGTGCCGCCGCCGCGGTTCAACGTTGTGAGATATCACGGAATCCTGGCGCCCTGCGCGGCTCTCAGGCCGATGGTCGTCCCCGAACCTGCGTCACACGAACCATTTGAGAAAAGACGGCATCCAGGCTGTTCGAATGCAGATGACGACTTCGCCGATAATTCCGAACGCTCCGCAAGCAAAAGGCGATGCCATCCCCGGAATTACACATGGGCCGAGCTCATGAAACGGGTATGGTCGCTGGATGTCCTGAAGTGCGATCGTTGCGGCGGGCGGATGCGGGTCGTGTGCGCGAAGCATCCTCCTGATGCGATCCCCAGCATCCTGGACTGCCTCGGCCTGCCTGCGAGGGCACCGCCGGTTGCACGGGCAGCATCAATCATGGATGAGCCGCCTATTGATTGGTAGACGGAAGCAGGAGACAGCTTGTCTTCTTCCGGTAGAAGGAGGTGCGTGCACCAAGTCCGCATCTCCTTCCGCCATTATGGAATATAATCAAAACGAAGCGAGATTTTCGGGGGCGCCGGCCCGGAAGTTGACGTGATCCCCCCATATCAGAAGCAGGGCGGCGACGCGGCGAGCGGCATCCCTCCAAGGCGTGGTCACTCAAACGGCAGCTTATTTCACCTACTTATTCGTGAGGCCGCCTCCGGATACCGTCAAAGTTCAGCTGACATACCGCGGCTTGAAGCCGGAGCACGATGCCCGTGCTCCCGGATGGCTGCCCTCCCGTGCAGCCGTGCGGCGCACAACGAGGCCTTATTCATCCGACCCGGAACTTGAGGTAACGCCGTGTGTCCAACAAAAACCTGGGCGTACAAACGCAGGATCAGTTGTGCAGAAGATCGCAAGAAGATTCCGAGGCTCATGGCCAATACAAACGTTGGGGCAGCGCGATGTCACGCGCTGATGTGTTCGTAGGAGAACGCGGGGATTTCGGTGCGCTCCCGTGCGTGCTCGATGGTTATGGCGCAGATGTTTCCATGGCCGTCCAAGTCGAGGACAGTGTTCTCATCGAGGTCTCTCGTCTCTACGACCTCGCCGGGGCGGAACTCTATGTACAGGGTGTCGGTGTCCTCGAAATACTTGATCTTCATGGCTCAAAGGACCAGTCAAAAAAAGCATTGTGCAGAGTTTCGCCATCGGGGAGCAAGATCACTCGGAGGTATCTGCCTTCCATGTCCGCAATCGGCGCCCACATCCGGATGCGGCCATCGTCCTGTGTCAGCGATCGCACAGGCTGCCGGATGACAGACTCGATCCATTCAAGTTTGATACTCTGCCGGTCGGCCGTTGTCGCATCGCGGAAAAGTATCGGGTGAATTTCATAGGCATTCGACCAGGTACAGCCTCCAAGCCGGCCGCCGCGGAGACCGGATACGGCCACCTGCGCCTGCAGCTTCAGGGCGAGCTCTGGAGCTGACATAGGACCCAGCCGGGTCGCCTCGCCCCGTCGCTCTCGGACCTGCCTCCCGAGCGCCACCTATATCCCGGCGGCGTCGTGCCGGTCGACGAGTTGGATAGGGGCGATGATCTGCATAACCTTCTTGCCCCAGGCATCGAGGGCTTCGCGCTTCTCGTCGAGGTATTCATACTGGTTGTAGACGGCGCTCGTGACGTCCGTCTGCTTGTGATTCAAGATGCGAGCGATAACGTGGCCGGGAACCCTCATCTGTCCAAGGCGCGTTGCACAGGTGCGACGGAGATCGTGCGCGGAAAAAGGATCGAGCTTGAGTTCCTGTACCACGCGCGGAATCACATTTCGTAGATAGGTGACCGGCCCGGCCGAACGCCTGGCGATCACTCTATTCGGGAAGACATAGATCGATTCGGGCGTTTTTTGTCGCCGCTCTTCACGCCTCTCGGTCTGCGCCTGTAACACTTCGTCCTGCTTTTCAAACACGCGCACAGCCTGTGGACTCAGTGGGACGATATTCGACAATCCGTTTTTCGTGCGCGATCCCGGGATCGTCCAAAGAGCCTCGCGTAAATCGACCTCGCTCCAGCGCGCGCCCATAACTTCGCCGGGACGCTGGCCCGTAAGCAGGATGAGTTGCAGAACTCCCCGGATGAAGGCGTCCTCGGTTTCCAGCGCATTCCAGAAGGCTTTGATCTCCTGATCCGCCAGGACTCGCTCTTTCGGCCTTTCTTTGCCGCCCGGGCGGGACATGCCGGCTGCGGGGTTGGCTTCGAGGTCAATCAGTTCTTTGTTCATCGCCCAATTGAGTAATTTTCGCAAGCAGGCGTGAGTGCGGTTCGCCGCCACGGGCGCCTTGACCGCAAGGATGCGCAGGAAGGAACGGACGTGGGACCGGCTGATATCACGAACGTTGATACTGCCAAACTCGGGGTTAAGGCGCTTGTCGATTATGCGTTCGTCCTCCCGCCAACTGCGCTTGTTTGGTTTCGCGTACTCTTCGAGGTACTGGCGGGCCAGCTGCGAAAACATTCTTGCTTCGGTCCGCTCTTTCAGCGCCTTCGCCTCTTCCGCCTTCTTCTCCTGCACAGGATCTCTTCCCTTGCGGACGAGTTCGAAGGCAGCTCTCGCCATGTCGCGGGCCTTGGCGAGCGAGAGCTTTGGGTACACTCCAAGCGTGTGGCGCCTTTGCTTGCCGCCGATCCGGTACATGATGCAGAACGTCTTTTCACCGTTGGGCGTTATGCGCACGCCGAACGCGGGAAGCGACTTGTCCCAGTACTCTGCGCGGCGTTGGCCTGGTCTGAGGCTCTGGATCTTCTTGTCGGTGAGATTTTGGGTTGGCATGACGATCTCATTCTGGGGTAACACCGGGGTAACAGCAAGCTGAAACTTCTATAAACAAACATCCTAAACCGGACCGAACAGAATGATGCGGCTAGAACCCAGCATCGACAAGCTTGATACAACAGCTGCTTACATTTATGGAAAACACAAATTTGTTCGCTCGGGTGTCGGTGGGTGTCGGTGAGTGCCTTATTGTCGGGACTCATAATCAGCGGGTCGCAGGTTCGAGTCCTGCTGGGCCCACCACAAAACAAAAGACTTACAGGAAATCAAGAGAACGCCGAAACGCCCATAGGTAAGCGCATAGGTAGCAGCTGCAATCCGTTGTGACCGTACTTTTCCTGTCATGTAGGCGTCTCGACTCAGGGGTTTCTGCGCGCCCTGATTTAAGCCTGACTTCGGTGCGGACTACACAAGCCCACGCTTCGCCTCCGGCATGGGATCGTTCTGTGTGAGCCTCGGCACTGGGCCGGGCTGCCGATTCAGCACATCTCCGTATCGTGCTACCAGTCATTTCAATTTCGGCAACGGTGGCCGTCGCATCTTCTGCCCGCTCCTGAGGCGGGCCCAGTATCCCCGCGGTGGAGCTGGAATGTTCAGGATCCGGCAGACCTTCCCGATCCTGACGCCGGAGACGCCGTATGACGCGGCGACCCGCAACACCGGCTCGGACCACACCTCCTGATACAGCTTCTCGCGATCGTATCGCCAACTCAAGCTCTGTTGGGCGGCCCTGCGCTTCTCGGCCTCGCTCACCTGAGGCTTGATGACCTGGAGCGCGAGCATGCGCTCTCGTATGGGTTTTGCCCGTGTCAGCTCTTCGAGAGTGCCGCGATCGCAGATCTCGGGCTTTCCCAGGAGACGCATCACGGTCCTGAAATCGTAATCGCTTCATTAGGGACCGACGGAGTCGGGCCAGCTTCTCGGAGTCGGTCTCCTGCCAGCAAACTCCGCATTGCAGTGTGGCTTCCAGTGCGGACGTGCCCCCGCCATGGTGGAACGGGCTCGGTGCAATGAGGAGCAGGTGCAGTTGCAGGATGGAGGTAAGGTCCCGAGGCGGACAGATGGCCGCGAGGTACTGAACGACGTGCTCGTATTTTGCACTTTGGTAGAGGTCGCCGAAATCGTCGCACGCGGGATCCGGGTCCAGTCTCTCGAGCATTCGCAAATCGCCATCGTGGACAGCGAGCTCAATGGCCGTCCAGCCAATGGACTGATCGTCCTCGCGGGACCGTCTGCGGAGGTCAGGGACAGACGTATGGGGATCGGCACCCGCCCAGAGGCATAGGGCTATTCCCCTCTCGTTACCTTCCCGGATGTGCGCACCGAGAGCAATGTCGAGCTCCCGCTGAATCCGTGGGTCCTCCAGCCTGTGGCGCTTCGCGAACCCATACAGCGGCCTGTTTGAGGTACCGAAGCCCAACATCGAGGCCATTGCGTGGTTACGCGTCAAATCGTGTCCGGCAGTGTAATACCGCTCGTAAAGCTCGGTGCTGTAGGTGTCAAGAACGACGTAGGTGCTGACGCTTTTCAGGTCCGCCCCCCACTCCAGCAGGAGCTCGAAGAGATCCCAACGGCGGCTTTTGAGGGCGATGTCGAGTGAGGAGGGCTCCAGCTCCAGCTGGTAACCGTTGCGCAACAGCAGCAGGGCAAGGGAGTGCTGTCCTGTTTCGAGCGCTATACGGAGAGCGGATGTCGGTTGTCGGCCCTTCGGGGTTGCCACGGGATCGAGCTGCAGTGGCTTGCCTTGCTGGATCCACTGCTCCACGTCGTAAACCCTGCCGTTCCGGCATAGGAGGTGCAGTTCCTTAAGCTTCTCCTGGAAACAGGCAAGAGAGCGTTTCATGGGCGGCGATGCCGGACACTCTTCGACCATTCCCCGTCCCGCCTTTTGGATTGGTAAGCCACTGGGATCACCTCCGAGTTCATTCCTGTGCTGCATTGATGGGGAACCGCGCCTTCAGGGCCTGAAGGTCGCGACGGACCGTGCGGGTGCTGCATGCGAAATCGTATTGCAGGGAGCGAGCGAGTTCTTCAAGAGTAGCGCTTCGGGGTTTCTCAAAGGCCTGCAACAAAAACCACTAGCGAGTTACCCGGTCGTTGCGGGGCATACGCGCCATCCGATCCTGTAGTCGAATCAGCAGACTAATACCACAGCGCGGGCCTTCCCACTGGAATGCAGGGGCCGCGGTTACCGTACTTCAATCAAATAGCCCTTTTCAACGACGATCAATTGTTGCGGTTTGAGCGCCACTCGGTCGGCGCGTTTTCGGTCCTAGACGGGCAAACGGGGCGGTGTTCTCAATCGGAGGCCGCACGATGGCACCGCGATTGCATCCGAATGGTATGATCAAAAAAAGTGCAGGAGGATCTATGAAATCGGCAAAATACATTCTGTTAGCAGCGGCCCTGCTGGTTCCTCTGTGGAACGCCGGGGCACAGGACAGGGACTGGCGCGACCGCGATAACCGGCGAACGGACAGGCTCGAGGACATAGCGAGGGACCTGGCCGCCCGCGCCGATTCCGTCTGGAAAATGGTCCAGAGCCGGAATCCCCGCAACGAGGACAGGAACGATCTCTACACGGCATTCCGCAACTTCGCAAGCAACGCGCGCAACTACGCCTCGCGCGTGAACACTTCGAACAGCGACACCTACAAGCTAGGAGCCGGGCAGCTGGTTCGGGAAGCTGAGAACATCGGAAAACTCGTCGACCGGTTTCAGAACATGTACCGTGTACAGGACCAGTGGAATGACGTGAAGATCCAGGTCGACCGGTTGAGCCGGTTCTACGGCATCCCGTACTCTGAGAGCCGGAACCTGGCGAAGACGGATCCCTACAACAGGGGAAATGGGGCGGATGGCGGGTTCGGCCGCGACCGCGATTACCGGGGCGGAGGATCCGGCTACCAGTCCGGCGTCTTCCGGTGGCGCGGCCGTGTCGACGGCTCGGATTACATCTATCTTAGAGGCAACCGGGTCGACATCCGGCACCTGCAGGCCCAGCCGATCACGAACAGCTCCTACGACCTGCCGTCGCCGCTTCCAAGAACTCCGGCAAAAGTGCAGCTCCGGACATTGCGGGGGCGCGGCCGTGTGCAGCTCACACAGCAGCCGACGCCTGCAAACGGCTATGCGGCCGGAGTCCTGATCGAGGATAACGACGCCGGCGCAGATTACTACGAATTCGAACTCTCGTGGTAGAAAGGTAAACAGGCAAGAGGTGTCATAGCTTGACAATTGTTGACAGCCGAACCGGTCCATCCCCAACCCGATACTAAAGGCGGTCGACAAGGAACTTCGCAAGCTCGTAGCCGTCTCGCGAAACTACAGGAACAGTACAGATCCGAGTTGTTACCACATTTATTACCACATTAATGTGGGTGATGCTCATTTACGTCCAACGTGGCGCCATTTGGCATCCCGGCCCCGGCCGAGCACCTCGAGACGGCCATCTTTGCGCCATCGATTCAGGACTACGCGGATCATGTCCCGGCTCACGTTCGGACATAACCGCTCAACGTCCGCGATTCCGAAGGGGCTCTGCAGATTTTCGAGGGCGTAAGCTATCAGCTCGGCTTTGGATCCGCGGGCAGGCCTCTGTCGGCCCGCTCGATCTTCAAATTCCCGATAGGCGAGGCGCAGCGTGGAAAGGAAGTAATTGAACCATGGCAGGACATCATGCTTTCCCTCATGCCAGCCGCCGGAACTGATTTTGAGAGTCTCGTAGTAGCTCTCTTTTGTCTGCTCGACCAGACGTTCCAGGCTCACATAGCGGCCGACATCGTAGCCCTGCTGATAAAGCGCCAGCAGAGTCAAAAGGCGCGACACACGGCCGTTCCCGTCGCGAAATGGATGGACGCAAAGGAAGTCAAGCACAAGCCCCGAGATTGCCAGAAAGGCTACAACTTCGCGCTGGTCCAATGCCGCGCGGTAGCCGAGGCACAGTTCCTCCATGGCTGAAGGCACAAGTTTTGGGGATACAGGGCGGAATCTGATCTCGCGCCGGCCATTGGGCAGGATCTCAATGATCTCGTTTTGCGTTTCTTTCCACCGCCCGGCGTCACCGCTTGTTCCTCCCTGGGCGAAGGCATGGAGACGGAGAACCGTTTCGGGATTGATCTGGATTTTCTCGTGATTTGTGTGGATCCAGCTGAGCGCCCTGCGGTAGCCGACGATCTCCTCTTCGGAACGATCGCGCGGCCGGCTTTTGCCGAGCACCAACGGCCGGAGTCGGGCGCGCTCCACCGTAATCCCTTCAATCCGGTTCGAGGATTCCGCGCTCTCAATCAGGGCCATTTCCCGCAAGGCTTCGAGCAGTTGGGGGGACTGGGCCTGATAAAGCCCCTGTTTTCCTCTTGCCTCAGCCAACGACTCCAGCAGCCAAACGGTGCCCTGTGGGAGCGATAATTTACCGAGATGATTGTGGCGGAACGACATCATAGGATATATGCCTCACGATTTAACCCGGATTGTATTTTCCGTAAATGGTTTGTCAAGCGTGTTAGCGATTGGTGAGGAATGCGTTCCAGGCACTTTCATGAGCAAGGTCCGCCGCATGAGCGAGAGAGGCGTGAATGTCGTCTTTGGTCAGTTGCGGGTAGTGATCCAAGATCTCCGCCTCCGTCACGCCCTCGGCCAAGCCGTCCAAGGATCACGGCGATTGCACTGCGGGTGTCGCGGATGCAGGCCTTCCGCCGCATACATCAGGCTTGGAGGTGATCCTTGCCGTTAGATCCGGTCCCTTCACTCTTGTTCATCTCCGTCGGCTTTTCAGCCTGCGGCGGCCTTGGGATCTAGGAACGCCGACGAAATCGACAACCTTCTGCTGCCGGCACTGCTGCCGGCGCAGATGTTGCCGCCGCTGTCCGGGTCGACCATCGTGTTCCGAACGAGGTCTTTTCTCTCGACCGCCTTGACCTGGCTGAACTCGATGTAAAGCGTGTCGGTGTCCTCGAAGTATTTTATCTTCATGGCTCCAAGGACCAGTCACAGAACGCATTGTGCATCCTTTTGCCTGGCGGGAGCAAGATGGTCCCGTGAAATGAAGAACACGCTGGAATGGACCCGATTCATTCCTTTGTGATTCAGGATCTGGCAATGGCGTGCTCGGGCGTCCAACGCACGAGAATTCAGTGAATAACGTTCCCCGTTACAGCTCGACGAAGGGGGGCAAAGCACGGAAGGCACTCTGCGTGCTCGTTGGCGGGACGGTGCTCGTCCTCAAGAAGCACTATACCGGACCCGGCGAACAGCGAGTTGGGGTTTTTCGGAGGGTTGACTCTCGAGGAGACGGCGGAAGTCTTGCAGGTTTCTCCCGACACCGTCTACCGCGACCTGGAGGTTGGCCAAGGTCTGGCTCTTCACAGAACTCAAGGGTGGGGCGAAGCCATGCATCCCGACCGCTGGCGGCAGGTGGAAAGCATCTGGAACGCGGCGCTGGAGCGCCGGCCGGAGGAGCGCGCTGCGTTCGTGGAAGTGGCTGCTCTACTGCGGCGGATTCCCAACTTCCGACATCATGCCGATCGACGGCTTTCGCTGATCCAGTCGTCGGGTGCCGCATGTGGTGACCCAACGCCGGTCGATTTCATCGCCGGAGGCAGCTTCTCCACAACCGGAGGAGCACGATGGAGCGCAGGGAACGCTCTATTGCGGTGTCACGGCCGGCTTGCTATGTTTGATGTGATCCATGGCTTACTATCAGTGACACATGGGAACAACGCACCCGGAGGAATCCCGGATGAAGAAGCTTACGATCAGGCAGGTCAGAGAATCGCTGGGCAAGCTGGATGAACTGCTGGCCAAGGAGGGCGAAATGGCGATCACACGACGCGGAGACGAGATCGCGCGCGTCGTTCCGGTCGGGGGCAGGAAAGCGATGCCCTCGCACGCGGCGCTGCGCAGGAGCATGCCGCGTCTGCGACGGGGCAGCGAACGGCTGATTCGTGAAGATCGAGACGGGCGATGAACGAAATCATCTATTTCGACACGAGTGCGCTGGCCAAATGGTATCTCAACGAGCCCCGTTCCGAGGACGTCGAGGCATTCATCCAGGAACGAGGCCCGGTAGCATTAGCGATCTTACTGTTGTTGAAATGCGTTGCCTGCTGTCCCGCCGCCGCAGGGAAGGGCACTTCAATCACGGCACCGAGCTGAAGGTTTTTGCGACCTTTCAGGATGAAGTGCGGCAGGGGATTCTGCTCTCTCAACCGATCACGCAAGGGATCGCTGCGGCCGCGTTGAACCTGCTGTCCATGGTGCCGGGCGTGCCGCTTCGCACGCTGGATGCCTTCCACTTGGCAATTGCCCGCGAGATTCAGGCGTCATTAATTGCCACGGCGGATCGCGTGATGATCGCGGCCGCTGTAGCTCTGGGCATGGGCGTGGCCCGATTCGACGGAATGCCCGCCAAACGCCGGCGCTGACTCGTGCCCCGGGAATGCATCGCGGATCTGAACCGGCACGCACTCATCGGCTAAGCGTCGGAGTCACCGCCCCAGCGGATCTCAACGTTACCCATCTTCTTTTCTACGGTCCTCCCGGACGGAGCGCTTGGCGATTCTCTCACCTGTAGTATTTCCTGTCGTGAACACAGAAGACGCCTTCTTCACAGACCCACCGTTGGAGCTCTTCTTCCAGGAACTTCGCTATGCCCTTGTCTCGTATGCGCTCCAGGTTTTCGATCTGGCTCATGCCATACCGCGTACGATAGCGGCGGTCCAGGTGGCGTAACCGGTCGCAAGGGAATTCCGCGCAGTCCCAACAGAACTTGCCCTTGCGTTTGCTGCAAACCCGCAGTCGGCATAGCACTCGGGTTTTTGGCTTGTTCTGTTCGACGTGGTTGCAGCCGTGGCAGGGGTTGCGTTGACGCAGGTGGGCTTTGCAGATGGCGCAGTTCATGCCGCATGGTGCTATGAGGGTTTTGTCTATCGCCGTTGCCATCGAAACCCTCCGTTGCGGTCTCGCGTCGGGTATAGCCGATGGTCGGTGCCAGCCGCGGGCGGCATCCCAGCCGCGGTGTTTGAGTCGTCTCGCACCGTTCCCCGCAGTACTTCCATCAGGCCTGCCGCACGCCTTCTGGGAAGAGGAGGACTGGCTGACGCCAGGATTCGGATCGAGTTGAGGATCTCACGCCGGGTGGAATGTCGTTCTCCCGTACCTGGCCTCCCTTCTCAATGATTAACGGGCAGAGCAGAAGATGCGGCGGCCGTTGCTGTCGAGATCGGCATACCGGGCTCTCAGAAGAACGGGAACAACTCCTTCAGGTTCTCCCGCGTGAGGCGCGACCCGTATTCGCAGCCCTCGAAGGCCTCGGCATACCTCACTCGCGTGGCCCGCTCCGGGCCGTAAAGCTCAATCAGCTTGTCGCGGTACTTCCCGGCGATGCCTGACCAGAGGGGTTTCCAGGTCTCTCCCAGCCACCTGCGCCGCTCGGTTTTGTCTTTCGGGACGAGATTCAGGATGCCCCGATTGAAGGGGAGCCACTCGTACATCTGGGATTCGTGGCAGTCGAGCATGTCGATCTTCTTTTCGATGAACTCAGTTATGTCGACGACCACATCCGGCTTGAACGGGACCGGTTTCTGGAAATCGTCATGCGTGTAGACGATCACGGGATTCTTCTCGAGGTGCGGGATCGACGGAACGATGTTGGGGACCGTCACCATGTACGCCGCATCCTGGATCAGTGTCGCAGTATACCGATGATCCGGATGATAGTCGTTCGGCCGGGGAGAAACGATGAGATCCGGCTTGAACTCCCGGATTGTTTGGATTATCTGGCGCCGCACGTCGAGTGAAGGTGTGAGCTCGCCGTCGGGATTGTCGAGCACTGTGTAATGGGCCCCGATCGTCTCCCCGGCTCTCCGGGCTTCCTCGAAGCGGCGTTTGGCCAACGCGCCGCCGCCCGTGGACTGGTGTCCGGCACAGCCGTTCGTCACGGAAACGAGCCGGGCCTTGTGGCCCAGAGCAATGTATCGCGCGGCAAGGCCGCCGCAATTGTCGGCGTCGTCGGGGTGAGCGCCGATAATGAGCAACCTCAGGGTCTTCTGCTGTCCTGCAGCCTGGTGGATCCCGAGCATCAAAACAAGTAAGCACAAAAAGGTCCGTAAGCGTGTCCTCATGATTGCCTCGCGCTGTTGTTCAGATGACGGATTGTACCGGGACGGCCCCTTTGATTGTCGAGATAATTCGGCCAGCCTTATCGATTTCCTGCACCTGCCCACTCCGGTTCATTTTGGCAACGCGCGCCGCGCCCGGTCCACGGCGCTTTGGCATAGAGAATTTGATCCTCTTCCCCCATAAAATGCGAATCAGCCCTGCCCCCCATGCTACATTCATCGACACCGTGGACTATCAACGAACCGTCCCTCGGCCAACCTCGCGGAACCGGCAGCCCTGTGATCGGGAGTAACCGCGATATGGAGGCGGAACAATGGGTATGATCCTTCGAAGTGTGGGAGCCGTCATCGCCGGTCTCATCATTGCCACGGTCTTTGTTATCGGCGTGGAGTGGATGAGTTCCATTCTCCATCCTTTCCCCCCGGGGGCAGATCCCACCGACATCGAAACGTGCCGGGCGCATGTTGCCCGATATCCGACGGGGGTCCTGCTGCTGTGTTCTTTGGGTTGGGGGCTCGGCACGCTTGCGAGCTCGTGGCTGGCGGCACGCCTCGGACCGAAAAGGCATGCAGCACACGGCATCGCAGTCGGTTTGATTCTGCTCGCCCTCGCGGTAGCCAACATGGCCATGTTGCCGTATCCGGCATGGTTCTGGATTATAAACCTGATCGTATTTCCGGCCGGTTTTTGGTTTGGGGCCAGGTTGGCGCGCGAACGCCGACAATAAGGGCGGTTGCCTCAGACGTGGAGCACGGGGGCGGCGCGCGTTTTGGGGAGGGGCTGCGATGAGCCGAAGAACGCGTGAAATCACACGAATGGAGGCTCTCGGAGCACTTGTGTTCCATAGTCGCCGAGTCCGTTCTCGTCAAGCAGCAACTCGTAGTTCTCTGGCACCACTATCCGAGGAGTCCGAGGGAGCGCAACGCTGTAGACATGCCAGTATCCGCCGCCGCAGTAGAAACCTGGTGAGAAATGCGGGCTAGCGTACGGTGCGAGCCGCCTCAGACTTTCAACTGCTTCAGAAACGGAACGCTCGCCTTCGCGAGGTCGAAATTCATCTCTACGAAGTAGTTCTTGACTCCCCCCACCTTCGCGGTCTGAAAAGTCTTGACCCAGTCGATGGAGCCCTGCCCGATCGCCTTCTGAGGGCGACGGCCCGCACGGCCAGCCGGTGCACCCGGGGCGGGCGCAGGGGGAGGCGTGACCGGCGTGTTCATGTCGATGTCCTGCAAGTGAATCGAGATGAAGCGCCCGGGATGCTGCACGAAATAGTCGGCAGCTATGAGGCCGTTCGTGATCGTGGACATCTGGAACTGGAACTTGACCAGCTTCGGATCGAGCAGGCCGAACAGGATGTCGAAGACACGCTTCCCGTCGACCATCGAAAGCTCGAAACCCTCCGTGTGCAGGCCCTGCTGGAGACCGGCTTTGGCGGACACCTCGCCGATCTTGTTGTATTCATCGGCCAGGGCCTTCACCTGGTCCATCGTGGGGTTGCGCGGGCCGTCCAGGCTCGGCACGATGATCTGGCTCAAGCTCAGGCTTTTCGCCCACTCGATCAGCTTGGGCAGCTCCTGGCCCCGCAGCTCGGTCATGTCGACGTGCGAACTCTCCGCCTTGAGCCCCAGGTCTCCGAGGATTTTTTGAATTTCCGCTCCGTTGTATTTCTGCTGATCGGCGAAACCGAAATTGTTCTTGGCGTACCACGGCGAACACAACTCCAGCAGCTGAAAGCCGGCGTCGGCCACCTGCTTCATCGTTCCGCGGAAATCTTTGTCGAGCATCGTCCGGCCGAGGGGAAACGTCTGGAGACCGATCGGCCAGTCGTAGGGACTTGACTCGAGCTTTGCGACTGACGACACGGCAAAGCCCGCGGCCGCGATACTCGTCGCGGTGTTCTTGAGAAAGTCTCTTCGCGAAAGATTAGGCATGGACGTCTCCTAGGGAAGTCGGAAGGCCGGGAGCCGGGAAGCTCGGAAGTTGCCGGGTTCGGCAGCACAGCCGCCAAGCCTCTGTTCTTTGAACCGTCAAAGCGCGCGCGTGTTTCGTGTCGACCTGTCGCTCGCCGGCCGGCCGCAATTCTATCGGCATCGGAGGGGTGGATCAAGGACCCAAATCTGACGGCATCTGACGGAGGAGGGAAACGCCTTCTATTGACTATTAGGAGAGTGTCGTAGCTGTAAATTCACATTGTTCTTCAATTCGATTGTGCCTGTCGTGCATTCGCCGGGAGGAACGTAGACGACTCCGCCTCCGGCCGCGACGCAGGCCTCCACGGCCGCGCGGAGGGCTCCGGTCGCGTTGTCCGCACCCCTGCCGGTGGCTTCCGAAATGCCGGACGCCGAAGATGCTCTCCGGCGCCGCAACCGCTGGCTTCTTCGAAGCGGGACAGCCAGGCCGATAACGGCGCTCAATGTCAAAAATGCCGTCCTGGAATTCATCATGCCGGGAAGTGAGGGTCGCCAACGACCCTACGCGGCGGGGAGAATCCCTGGGACGGTGTGCTTGAGGCCGTCGTATGCGGCTGGTGTATCAGCGATTGATCTTCGCTATGGCCTCTTTGGCCCAGGTGGCGTATTCGGGACGCTGCTGCAGGTCCGCCACGCGAAAGATTCTCAGGCCGTGGATTTTGTTTTCATTGATGTAGCGGACGAAGGTGGCCAACGTCTGCTTGTACTCTTCCGGATTCTGCCATCCCGGCACCGTTCCGGAGTTGAGGTAGAGTCCCGCTATGATGGTCTTGCCCTTGAATTTTTTTGAGATGATGGACAACACTTCGTCGGCGTATGGGAGCAAACGTTCACCGTAGAAACTGGCGACGACCCCGTCGAAGTCGTAGTCGAATGCCCGGTCCATTTCCATGCGCGGGTAGCACGGAAGCCAGATGGGCAATTGCGGATTCGTGGCGCGGATTTTGGCAATGATCTCGCGCCATTGCGCGTCAGTTCTTCCCCCCTGGCTTCGCGGGTCTTTCTCTGCCTCCGGTCTCTTCACCGCGTCCATTTCACCATAGAAATCGTTCAAGTAGATTCCGATGATTCGTTTTTCGGTGAGTGCCTGTTTGGCGATCCACTCGGCATGTGCCATGGACTGGTCGTGCTTCCATCCCCAGACCGACCTCTCGATCTTGGCAATGACGTATTTGACTCCCGGCGTATTCAGGTGGCGATACATCAGGGTGTCTTCCAGTTTGTACGTACCGTCGTAAGCCTTGTCGTGCGTCCATATCGTGTTGAAGCCCACTTCCTTCACGGTGGGCGCAATGTCGACCTTGTCGCTGTGTTCCCAAGCTGTGATCAACACTTCGTTGGGGATCAACGGTGAGCGCTGCGCTTTCGCGCCGGCCGGGCAGAGCAGTGAGATAGCTGCGGCCAGCAGCGCACTATTCACATGCCTGGATTTTCCGAACATGGATGATTTCTCCTATTTCAGGTAGTCGTTCCCTCCGGTCCATCCAACGGGAGGATCATACGCTGATAGTCCGAACAAGCTGCGAGTTTTCTCGCATACTCAGGTACGGAACCAGCTTCTGATATAAGGTGGTGGACCAGATCCACCTGCGGCGGACGGAAGGGACGCTGATGCCAGAACGAGCGCCGCTGCAACCAGCCAGTTCCCTGGTTGGATCCGGAATTTCGGGATCGAACTCGGGCATCCTCTCCAGCCAGTAGATCCCTCCGTCCACCACCATGCCGGTGTTGTGAGTCGCCTGGCCAATTGCGAAGGTGAGCTTGTTGCCCCCTTATACACTGTCCATCCAAAGTGCGACGAGATGGTCGCGGAGGCTTTTCATGGTGTGCCTCCCGAAAACTCGATCCGAGTATGATCCAATAAAGCCCGGCGAGCCGCTAACGATTACTGGGACTGCTAAAACTCGATCTCGAACGCCTGTGCCGGCATATAATCGACCTCGACGACCGATGCAGGAACCGCGGAGCGACTCGCCGAAGTTGTCATAGGGCCCTATTGGGGAACTTGATCGGCAGCCGCACCCGAGGCTGGCATCCGTAATGCAGTCCATTCCGACTGCGCGCGTTGGCAGGGATGTTCTTCGTCGCAGGGCGCCGGCCGGAATCCGGGAGTGGCGGTGGTGGGTGGCAGGGATTCTGCCGGTGCTCCCGGGGCGGTCGGCGGCAAAGTCGATATCGGCTGCTACGAGTCGAAACAGGAGGAGTCAACATGAACCGCATTATCGCGCCGGCTGCCGTATGCCTCGTGCTGGCCGCCGGGGCTGCGCTCCGCGCCCCGGCCGTCTACGTATCCACCACCGGAGACGATGCGAATCCCGGGACCAAGGCCAAACCGTGGAAGACGCTGCAACATGCCGCCGATGTCGCCACTACCGGGAACCACCGTGAACATTCGCGGGGGCGTCTATTGCCAGCAGTTGGCGGTGAAGGTTTCAGGCAGCGCGGAGAAGGGATTCATCACCTTTCGCAGCCAGCCGGGCGAGACGGCGGTCCTCGACGGCGCCTGCCTGGCACCGCCCGAAGGGGGCCCCCGCGGCGGCGGCGCGGCCATGGTGGCGCTGAACAACGTGAGCTACGTGCGCCTCCAGGGCCTGGAGATCCGCAATTACCGCACCGACGACCGCCGCCGCACGCCGGCCGGGATTCGCGTCTCGGGCGCCGGCAGCCATATCGAGATCCTGAAGAACAACGTCCATCACATCGAGCAGAACTTTCCGGGACGGGACCGGCCGGGCAGCGGGGGAAACGGCTTCGGCATCGCGGTCTACGGCACGGACCCAAAGACCCCCATCAGCGATCTACTCATCGATGGCAATGAGGTTCACCACCTGAAGACCGGTTCGAGCGAGTCGCTGGTGCTGAACGGTAACGTGGCGGGTTTCCGCGTCACCCGCAATGTCGTCCATGACAACAACAACATCGGTATCGACCTCATAGGCCATGAGCGCGTCGCCAAGAACCCCGAGGTAGACCGCGCGCGCGACGGCGTGATCAGCGGAAACCTGGTCTACAACATCACCTCGAAAGGCAACCCCGCCTACGGCGACGAGGTGAACTCAGACGGTATCTACGTGGACGGCGGCACACGTCTGCTGATCGAGCGCAACATCATGCACGACGTGGACTTCGGAATCGAGCTGGCAAGCGAGCACTTCGGCAAGACCACGAGCCATATCACGGCGCGCAACAACCTGATCTATAACTGCCACACGGCGGGCATTACCGTGGGAGGCTACGACGCCAAGCGGGGCACCACCGAGAACTGCATCATCGCAAACAACACGCTTTACAACAACGATACCTGGGGCACCGAAACAGGCGAGTTCATGATGCAGTTCTACATGCGCAACAACGTCTTCGAGAACAACATCATCTACGTCGGCAAGCACGGTCGCGTGATGACCAGCAAGTCGGGGCGCATGGACCCGAATACCCCCACCGTGACCATGGACCACAACGTCTACTATTTCCCGGGAGGGTCCCGAAAGCGGCCGAATGGCATTTCGACAATCAGGATTACCCCAGTTTCGAGGACTACGTCGAGGCCACCGGCAACGACCGCAACTCCCGCTTCGCCGATCCGCTTTTCGTCAATCCCACGGCCAATAACTTCCACTTGCGGAAGGGCTCTCCGGCGCGCGGCGCCGGCCGCAACACGGACGCCTCGGTGACCGGCACCGAGGACCTCGCCGGCTCGCCCAGGGTGAAGGGCGGCAAGATAGACATCGGCTGCTACCAGGCGCAGTGAAGCGGGTCAGCGCATGTAGGGAACGAAGCCCCGCGTTTTGGTCTTCAGCCGGTACACGGAGGACGTTGCCGTAATGTAGAGCGTGCGCAGGTCGGCATCGCCCCAGGCCAGGTTCGCGGCGTTCTCCGGCAGGACGATGGTGCCCAGGTGCTTGCCGCTGGGGGCCCAAACCCAGATCCCGAGCGGCCCGGTCACAAAAAGATTGCCCCGGCGGTCAACCCGCATGCCATCGGGAACGCCGGTTCGCGGCGGTCCTTCTTCCTTTCCGAACAGCCGTGGGTTGCTCAGGTCTCCGTTGCGGCCAACATCGTAGACACGAATCTCGCGCGTTTTGGAGTCATCGATGTAGAGGCGCTTGCCATCCGGTGAAAACGCCAGTCCGTTGGGTGCGTCGAGGTCTTTGACCAGGAGGCGCAGCGACCCGTCCGTGCCCAGCCGGTATACGCCCTGAAACGGGATCTCCTGTTTCTGATCCTTGGGCAGGTCCATGTTCGGGTCCGTGAAATAGAAGGCGCCGTCAGGGCCCAGCACGATGTCGTTGGGGCTGTTGAGGCGCTTCCCCTCGTACTTGTCGGCCAATACCCGGTACGTGCCGTCCGGTTGAACCGCAATCACCACGCGGTCGGTATCGCCGGTGGTAATCAGCCGGTACTTGCGGTCCATGGTGCTGCCGTCGGGGTCGCCGATGTCCAGCGCTTTCTCGATGCGCCCGTCCGGGAAAACGCGCGAGACCCGGTTGTTGGTCTCATCCGTCACGTACAGGAACCCTTTTGGGTGCCAGGCGGGGCCTTCCAGGAAACCGAAACCGCCTGCGACCTTTTCAAGCGTGGCTCCCCGATCGATCAGCTTCCAGAATTCTTCCGACTCCGCCTTTAATTCGAATGGACGCTGCGGGCGCGGCTGGGCCTCCAGTCGCTGCAGCAGGCACAATCCCAACAGTACCCAATGTATCGGTTTCATAAACTGTAGTATACACAGCACGGCAATCGAGTTCAGGCCAGAAGGCCCGTGCCACTCAAAACCTTTTCCGGCCCTTCGAGGCGGCCTCGTTTTTTCCGTGAAGCCCGGACGCAGTTTGCGGTCGCTGTAACGAGCGCCCGTCGCTACAGAGATCAGATCAAAAGACGTCCGGGCTGAAGCCCGGACCCACTTGTTTTCCGGCAGGCCGGGAGGTTCAACCGTTGGACGACCTCTGAAGCCCGGACGCAGTTTGCGGTCGCTGTAACGAGCGCCCGTCGCCACATAGATCAGGACTGGCGCGTTGCTCTTGTCCGCCCGCAGCGCGGCTTTCAGTGTCGCCTCCACTCGGAGACCCGCCGCAACCATCCCGCCTCAGAACGAAGACCAAAGGAAGCGCAATAAAGCCAGAAGCCTGCTATGCTCCATTGGAGACAGGAGTTGAGACGATGAAGCTCTATCCCCTTGTTGCATCTCTGGCAGCAGTCGCGGCCGTGGCTGCGCCCCTGCCCAGCCGCTTTGAAAAGCCGCGCGTGGCTATTATCATCAGCCACGACAGCTTTAAGCAGGACTGGAATACGACCCAAATGTCGGGCCACGCCTGGGCCGGGAACGCCAACCTGGCAGGTCTTCCCTACGACACCGTCTTCGTGAGCGACGTCGCGGACGCAACGGCTCTCCAGCGCTACCGTGCGCTGGTCTTCGCGCAGTGCTTCGCCGTGGAGGACGCGCCGGCGCGGCAGTTGGAAACGGCCCTGGGCGCTTATCTGCAAGCCGGCGGCGGCGTGATCGTGGACGGGAGACTCGCGGTGGTGGACGAGAACGGCAAGCCGCGGGACCACGCGGCGCTCGATGCGCTGCTGGGCATCGAGTATCCGGGCCTCCAGGGCGACACGGGATTTCGCGTGACGGTCAAGGACAACCGGCACTTCATCGTGCGCCAGTTCGACCCGGGCCAGTACTTGAATCAGTTCATGGCCGGGGGATTGAACATCCTCCAATTCGCCGGGCAAACGGGCACGCTGCTGGTCAGCACGGACGGCAGGCAGTCCTGGCCGTTTCTGTCCGCGGCCAGCCGCGGCCCAGGCCGCGTGGTGCTGTTCAGCGACCTCACCACTCTGGCCGGAGCGACATCCATCTTCCGCAACGAGCCGCCCCAGGGTTTTTACGCCAACAAGCTGATCGACACTGCCATCCGCGGGTTGCAGTGGGCGACCTACGGCAGTGTGCGCGGGCCTATTCCGGCCCCGCAACTCGTCAACGCCAACATGGCCGCCATTGTACGGCTGGATGCGGACCTCAGCCCCAAACTGGAGTATCAACAACAGACCTTCCGCTTCCTCACCGAGACCGCCGAGCAGACCGGTGTTCAGAGCCGTTTACGCGTGGGTTTCGAGCGGCGCCACAAAAGCCGGCTGGGAGGCCCTCGCGCCGCTCGGCAAACGGCTGGAGGAAGTCGGCGGCCAGATCGGCACCCACAGCAAGAACCACCGCATCCGCAACGGCATGCCGGAGGAACAGTGGAAGGTCGAACTGGAGGACTCCGTCGCCGAAATCGAAAGCAACCTGGCGCGGGTGGGCACGCCACTGGGAAAGGTCGAGTGGTTCATCAATCCGGGCGACACCATCAGCAATCTGCTACTACGACAAGCTGGCGCGGCTGTTCCGCATGTGCATGACCCACGGGTTCGAGCAAGACACGCCCATCGGATTCGGGAACATGACCTGGTACACCGGCGCGGAGAAGAATTTCGTGGTGTTCGAGGACGTTCCGTCACCCGACTATCAGTGGTATTACGACCCCGAGTGGAGCTATACGACGGCGCAGATCACGTCCTACCAGGAGGCCATTCTCGATCACCTGTTTCAAGGTGTCGGCCGCGGCGTGGTGTACAACCAGATGTGGCACGACTACGGGATCTTCTCCATGCCGGTGACTCAGCGTGCGTTGCCTGCCGGCGCCGCCCCCAGGCCACCGCGCATCAAGAACACCTACCTGCTGCCGCTCTACGAAGCCGTGCGCGCGAAGTGGGCGTCGCTGCCCATCTATGCACCGGAGCCTGAAGATCTCGCCAACAAGGTGCTCGCCCTGGCGCAATGGGACTATTCGTGGCAGGCCGACGAGTCGCGCGTCGATCTGACTCTGGATATGTCGGGGCTGCGAAAAGACGAGATCGCACAGTTTATCGGCGGCATGGGGATCCGCATCGACAACACGGCCGACCCGATCCAGTCCGTTACGATCGACGGCCAGCCGCACCTCGCCTTTTCCGATCACATGGTGATCCTCCCCAACCTCGCGAAGGGGCTCCACAAGGTGTCCGTGACCCTGGGGCCGCTGCCGTCCAACGCGACGCGCCTCACTTACGTATCCAAGAGGATGCCCGCCGTGCGGCAGCAGGCCGACGGCCTGGCGGTGGAACTGCTGGCCAGGAGCAAGGCCCGCATGTCCTTCCACACGGATACCCCGGCGGTCCTGGTGGGGGCCGATTTCCAGGAGTGGAACCGCAAGGGCAACCGCCAGTTGGATGCCTGGGTGGTGTCCGACCGGACCGTGGTGCTGCGCAAGGCGGCGCGTACCGGTTTCGGGATTTTGCAGGCCTCGGTCGCGCGTGCTGGATTTCCGGGACACACCTTCGGCTGTCATCCTGACGCTGGAGGGTCCGAGCGCGGATTCGCCGCTCCGGTTCACCGCCGGCCGGGCTCCCAAGCGCATCCTCGTGAACGGCAAGCCCGTCCAGGCGCCCGATTCGGAAATCATGGTGCCGCAGGCCCGGGGCAAGGTGCAGGTGCAGGTAGAGTTCTGAGTTGTCAATCAGTACAGTGCTGAGTGGCACAGGAAAGGCACGTGAAACAGAGCCCCCAGCACCCCAAAACGGAACATGCTGATCTGCACGAAGCCGACTCGGAAATGGCGCTTGGTTCGCGACGGCAGCTTCCCCCCAAGCCGCCGAATCGGAAAATTTGCGACTGCGTGGCTTTTCTCAGAGGTAACCGAATGGATCCAGGCCCGCGCCAACGGACGCGCGACATGGCACAGCAAATCGGAGGAACCATCGACCTGTAAATGAGGACACTCAGTCAATCCACACTTGATTCGTCGTTCCACCTCGGACCAAAGAGCGTGTCCGAGATCCTTGTGTTGAAGGGTAAAGCGCTGCAGCGTATTCCCTGAACGTGTCTTGTCAGATAGGCTCCAGCCTCCATGGCAGATCAATCCGGAACAGGGAACTCGATCGAGAACAGATCGAGGAACGCCAGCAGCCGGTTGCGGCTCGGTTGAAGGTTTCTGTACCACGGCCGCGCTTTACCGATACACCCCCAGTTCGGCGATGTGGCCGGCGTCGTTGGCGCTGTTGGCGAGGATCGTCACCCGCACATACCTGGCCTGGCGGGGAGTGAAGCGGTAGGTCTCGCCGGCGGCCGTGGCCAGGGCGTCGTCCATCTTCTCCCCCACCTGGCACCAGGCACTGTTGTCCGGTGATACTTCCACTCGATAGTGGTAGTGCCGCTGATCCCCGAAGCAGGTCAGCACCCACACGCGGCTGATCGTCTCCACCTTCCCCAGGTCCACGGTCAGCCACTGTGGCAGACCGTCAGCGCCCCAGTAGGTGCCGGGAGCCTGGTCGGTGGCGTACGCCAGCGGGTACCCGAGCCCGTGCAGTCCGGCGTCGCGGCGCGTCCAGTCGGAGCACTCACCACCCTTGAAGGCCGCCAGGTTGTCGACCGCCTCCGGCGGCCGAGCTTCTGCTTCTGGTCGGCCAGGTAGCCAGCCAGAGCCGCCTCATTGGCTGCGCGCCGTGCGGACAGCTCCGCCGCGCGGGCCTGGCGCTGGCGAGATCGCCTCGGCTGCCCACGGTGCCAGGTCGCGAGGGCCGCGGATGCGGTCAGCGGCCGGCAGGTAGTAGTCGCGGAACTCCCGGTCCTCTTCAGGGAGCAGGAAGTACTTCGCGCCACTGTGGACCTGCAGTCCCGGCCAGTAGGGAATGCGGAAGTTGGCCCCCAGCGCCCAGTCGAACATGGTCTGGTCCAGGCGGCAGTTCTCGTAGCACAACTCCCCGATCGCATTGCTGAGGCTGTAACCCGACACGACATAGCGCAGGTAGACGGGGTCAACGTGGTCGCGCCGAAGCCCCTCGCCACGCAGCAGGTAGTCGGCCCAGGTGTCCACGAAGGGGCAGTAGACGTCAACCGATCGCAGCGGGAGCGTCGTGCAGTGCACGTAGAGGCGACGGCTTCCGAGCAACTTGCGCGTCTGCCGGATGCATTCCCAGGCCTTCAGCACATCGGGAAACTCCCCGTCCCAGTACAGGCCGTCTACGCGGTACTCGCTGCAGGAGCCACCTGACCTCCTCCAGGTAGAGGTCCACGGCGTCCGCGCGCAGCTGGCCATCGGGCGCATAGGCGGGAGTGTAGTAGTAGGGCGAGCTGTAGGGCAGCACCAGGTAGCCCAGCTTGTGGGCCAGATCAATTACCTCTCGGAAGCGCGCGGGGTCTTTTGGGCTTGATGTGCTTGACGCCGAATCCGTCCCAGAACTCCAGGTGCAGGACCAGCACGTTGCCCATCTTCCGCCAGGCGACGAGCTCCTCGTCAGTCGGCAGCGGACGGTCGGAAAGGCCCGGCGTCAGCTCCTTTGGGAACTGGTGGACGATGCGCTCTTCGCGATGCTGCCGCCAGTTGTACGCGCGGGGCGGGCAGACGCCGATGAGCAGGGTGCTGCGCGCGGGCAGGTCCTGTCGGACGACGAACGCGCCGGCCGACTGCGCCACTGTCGGCTGCTTTGCAGCGGCGCCGAGCGGGTAGAGACCGAAGCCGCCGGAGGTGTCGAGGGCGAGGACGCCGTAAGGCTCGACCCGCAGGTACTCGGGACCGAAGCTGCCGTCAACGATGACGGACAGCGGCCGGCGCGCATCGAGACGGAGCACGGAGTCGCAGGTGACCGTGGCGAGAGGCCCCGAGGCGCTGCGCAGCTTGACGCTCTCGTCGCTGCGCTCCAGTACTCCTCAGGCCGCGCAGCGCCTCCGGACCGACCGCCAGCGACCCGAGGCGGCGCGAGGCCGCCGATCCGCTGGGAGAAGGCGACCGTGCCCGCAGCGGGGCGGAACTCGAAGGTGGCTCCGGTCGTCGTGACCCGGAACGAAGCGCGGTCACTGGTGACCTCCTCGACGCGCATGTCGAAAGGCCAGGGCAGCGTGGCGGCGAAGGTGATGGTGCAGATGGCGGGCAACACCGCGACGGCCCACAGGCGGTGCATGACGGTCAACCTCCAAGCGTGGTGAACGTGCGATGTTTCTGCGATCCCGAACGGGACTTTATACCTTGAAGATATTTCCGGATACGGAATTCTCAGAATTGTCCGCTGTAGCACGTCGGACTAGTGGCGTGCCACGGTCATGCTGCAAGTCGAGCGCTGTAAGCGCGGTACAGGGCAGCCCAGGGTGGAGGACCCCGGTTTCAGGTGTCCGGAACCCTGGGTAGAGGATCGAGACCACGCAAGCCCTGAAAGGGCGACACAACGATGTGTCGCCCTTTCAGGGCTGCGGCTCGCTTCGCTCGCCTTGGCCCTGGGCTATCCCGGCGCTTCAGCGCCTGGCGGAGATGCTGCACTATCGGTTACTACTATCGGAGGATCACTGTGTACCGGAAGTTCTCCGCCGTGGCCCAATCCTTGGGATCCGGCTCCTGACCGAAGGTGGTGACGTGCAGAATCAGGTCGTGGGTCACCCGGTCTTCAATCAGACAAAAATTAGAGAACTGGATGTCGCCCTGGCCAAGCTGACGATCGTCGATGGCCGTGATGGTGCTGCGCCTCAGAGCTGCCTTCTCTTCGTCCACCTCGGCGATGACAAGCGGATAGCGTGGCGAATTCCCGGACGGCGGCGTGGCACTGATGTTGCCAAGCCAGTAGAGCTTGCCGGTTACTCTGTGGCGAATCATGCGGTGGAACGACGACGGCGAGTAGAAGCTGGAACCGTCATCGTATTTCCATTCGGCGGGCGCGCCAAACGTGCGGCCGCCGTCGGTGGACAGGCTGTAGAACTTGCGTCCGGGCGTCCTCGCTGCCGTGCCGTCCCAGCCGCGGGTTGAACCGCGCCACACTACAAGCAATCGACCGTCCCGCAGCTCGGCGAGTTCCGGCTCCATGAGTCCGCGCGCCGACACCTCGGGCGCAATTTCGACGCGCCCGCCGGTTGTCCAACGGTATTCATTTGCACCAGCATTCCACCGGCCGAGGAAGCACACAGATCCCATGCGCCACGGCCGCGAGTCGTTGTCCGGATCGCCGGGCGCATTTGCATGCGCCAGACAGATCACCAGACTTCCGTCCGAACGCACCAGGATGTTGTTGCCCGGATAACCTTCGTTGCGATTGAGGAAACCCGCCTTCAGCGGTTCATCCGCGTCGAAGGCGTTGCACGCTTCGTAACAAAGCTGTCTTGGCTCGCCCCACGTGCGCCCCTGGTCACGCGACGTGCGGACATAGGTGAAGTTGTGGTAGACACCTTTGACCTCAATCTGGCGCAGCCACAGCTGTACGAGGAGCATCGAAGCGGGATCAAAAACGGTCGCGCCTTCCACTTCCGAGATCGCGACTCCCCTATAGCTCACCTTGTTTGACGGCTGAACCGGCACGAACCCGGACCATGAACGGCCGTTGTCAGGGGACCAGCGAGCCTTGATCTGTTCGCCGACGTCGGAGGTGCGCTCGATGCCATTCACCTCCCGGAGTTCGTGCTTCGGGCCGACATACTCCAGCGAGACCCAAGGTGCGATCCGAGGCGCCGGGTGTTTCAAGTAAAGCTCCTTTTTGACCAGCGCTATCGGCAGGTTGGACTTCCATGGAGCGGCTGCGGCTTCACCCTCCGCCGCACGCATCACCCGTCGGATGGCCTGAACCAGGCGCAGCTCGGAACCAGGCGCTACCCACGACCAGTCCTTCAAGTTGTCGTCGTGCTCGGCAATGTGGCGTTCCGTCGGGATGTAGCCGGTCGCCCCCTCGCCATATCCCGGCGACCAGCACGAAGCTGTCGGGCATCATGCGTTGCGCGGCAAGCTGGAATTCGACGTACGACTCGCCGGGCAGAAGCAGCAACTGGGCAGCACCGAAATCGAGACACGGAATTTCGATGGTATGGCCTTCTGCGACGCGATGACGCCAGCTCAGACCCATCGCCGCGAGGCATTGTTGAAACGGACGGAGGTCGGCGGTAATTGTGCGCTCGAGGTCAGCGGCGGTGAAGCCAGGGCCGTCGCGCGGTTCGAGGCGAACATGGTCAACGCGGAACTCAACGTGGGAGATCGGGACGCGCCGGGTCGCGTTCCAGGCATCGACCATGGCCCTGTAGAGACGTCCGGCGAGCGCAGGGCGGTTTTCGGGGGCGCCATTGTTGTATTTTCCGGCGGTCACATTGCCCGCGCAGCCCGTGAAGTAGATCTGCTTCACACCCGGCGTATCTTCCTGGCGCCGTCGCCGGGCCAGGCCCGGGAAGTCTGCGGAGACCTCCCCTTGCCCGTAGTAGCTCATGGGATGCACGGCGTAGCCGCTCACCGCGGCGATGGGCACGTCGCCGTCCCAGAAGCTCACGGTCTTCAGCCAGGGATCGATCAGGTTTTCAGGTGCGTCGCTGGCCACCGGGAGGCGCGTGCTGCTGGTCCGGTCGAAGCGCACCGAGCCGTCGGGTGCGAGATAGCGGCGGTTGGACCCAATTTTCTCGACCTGCGCCTGGCCCAGCCCGAGGTGAGAGACGCGCCGCGCCGAAGCCAGGGAAGCGCGCAGCGCTGTCGCCACGCGCTGCACCGCAACTTCGTGAAACGCCGGATCGCAGATCGTTCCCTTCGCATTCCGCTCCCGCAGCATCCGCTCAGCCGCCAGATCGGCCACGGGTGCGTCGTGTTGATGGACCGTGGCAACCATTACACGCTCAGACTCTGTGCCGGCAGCGGCTGCGAGGACCGACTGCCATCGCTCAAATGCTTCATTCCGGATTTCGCACCAATCCACGGCCACGAACACCACAGGCTTGCCGACACCCAACAATACCAATCCATGCGCTTCCAGGGGATCGGCGATGCTCTTTGAGAGCCAGGACCCGCCCATCATGCCGTGGCTTAATGGGACCGTGACATCGGCGGAGAAAGTGGCCAGGCGGAAGACAGCAGGAGTCTCGTCGAGAGCAGGAACCCGCGGTCCCGCCAGGAGTCCGAGAGAGAGACTTACGACCGCCAACGTTCGGATCCCCGGAAGCCGGAAAATCCATCTTCGAAGATCCATTCTCACTCCCAACATGGCGCAGGTCGGGGCCCCGGACAACTCACAGATCATCCAGCTGAACTATCGCGCCTCCTGCCTCGACACTCCGATGAACGGCGAGCGCGGTTCTTGTGGCCTCCAATCCGTCATACCCATCGGCATGCAGACCTGCCAGATCCCGGACGGAGCCGCCGTTCAATATGTGATTCAGATTGTCGGCAAAATTCCGGATGGACTCGATGCCATACCCGCCATACGACGGCTCTCCCTTGCCATTCGTCCCCTCCGTGAAGAAGCCCAGATTGAAGGTCTGCATCACCGGTTCCTTCCGGCGGTGCATATCCAGGGGGTCTGCCAGGCAGCCGCGGGCACCGCGGTCCTGAGTGTCCACCTCCATGACGCCATCACTGCCGACGATGCGAATACCTTGGTTAACTACGGCTTCAAAGCCGTCAGGCAGTATCCAGGAGGTGTCTACAGCCATGCTCGCTCCGTTCTTGAGCACCAGCTTTGCCTGAATCGAATCGTAGGTGTCGATGCCGAGCGCGACAAGTTTCTTTTTGATGCCAGTCGCAGATACGAACTGCCCATCGGATTGCACCAGCCATCTGATGAGGTCATACATATGAACGCCAAGAAACCAGGCCGGGGAGCTATTTGCCGCCCAGCAGGGGAACCAATCGCGAGGTACCTCGATACGGTCTTCAACGTGCGCATACCCGTATTCGATTTCGCCCAGGCCACCCCGGGCCACCAGATCTCGAAGTCCGCGATGATAAGGATCAAATCTTTTGTGAAAATCGACCTGCAACAGAAGATTCCCGGCTTCGGCTGCCGCGATAATATCGCGACAACCTGTCACCGTTATGTCGAGGGGTTTTTCCACGAGTACATGCTTGCCGGCTTGCAGACAATAGACAGCCATTTCCCGATGGAGATGATCGGGTGTGACGATCGACACGCCGTCAGGGCTGGTGTCGTCAATCATCCTCCGATAGTCCGTAAACGTGTCGATTTCATATTGCCGCCGCCGCCTGGACAGCACAGCTTCATCGATGTCGGAAAGGCCGACCAGCTTTGCTCTCCCTTCACGCTGCATTTGGGAAAAGGCACGAATGTGCATCTCGCCGAACCTTCCAGCCCCGATGACGGCTACCCTTGCCACCATGTCTGTTCCTCGCTCGAATCACTGTCACCAAATCCAAGAATAGGGTCAGGCGATGCCTTCCGGTTCGTCTACTACCTCAAAACAGATTGAAGCGCCTTCGCGGCCACAAGAACAATAGAAAGAAGGCTCAGCCACAAAGCGACGTCGAAGACGCGTGAAGGCACCAGTCGCCGGTCGGTATGCCTGTATCGGAAGACAAACGCCTGGTAGGCCACAACCAGCAAGAACAGCGAGTTGGCAATTCCCATGAATACCACTAGAAAAAGGGGCTTCCGGACAGTCAGGTAAACCGCACCCCAGACGGAAGGGAGCAGCCAGGACAACACAGCCACGGCAACCCTTCTATCCTTCGGATCGGCAGGGTCTAGGAGCCTGAATATTCCGAGAAGGTCCGTCCAAAGGCGAGAAAATCCGGCAGTATTTGAAAAGAGGGTCGAGAAGAGGACCGTGAACGCGCATATCATATATACGATCTGCGATCTTTCGCCAAGAACCCCGGTGAAGATTCCCGAGAGCTGCACAATCAGTCCACTGCCATCGGCTAGGTTTCCCTGAGGCCGTAATACGGATGCTCCGAGCAAGTAGAAGCCGCAGGTCGCCACAGTATAAATCAGCATCGAAACTATCGCGTCAAGTTGCATGACCCGGATCCAGCCTCGCGCCCGCATGGCCCACTGGGGAGAGTCATCACGGGAACCGGCCCACGCTGAATAGCCTTTCTCGAGACACCAATAGGGGTACATGACTATCTCACCGCCTGCTATCCCGGTGATGCCAAACACCGCTATGGCTAATGCCAGCCCGTCTGGAGGCAGCGCAAAGGTCAAACCGCTCGCAAGATCCTGAAGATTAAAAGCATACTGTGTCCGCAGAATGGCGAAATTGCAGTAAAGGACAGAAGAGACGAACACACAGTTTAAGAAGGCAGCCAGCTTCTCTATTGGCGCGTACCTCCCATGGCACACCAGGAACCCGAGCAGCATGACGATGAGCGCGACCAGTACTTCGATTCGGACCCGGGGCACGAGGTAGACAAGTACCTGCGCGGCTCCGCCTATTATTCCGCCGGCCCCGACGAAGCCCGCCAGGATGAAAATAAATCCGATGTATACGGTCCAATGGACGCCATGAATCCTGGGGCCCACCGTGGCATTCCATGCCTCGAGGGAGGGCCTGCCGCAGCCGATACAATGCCGCCCATACTGCAATTGGACGGCCACCTTTGCAAAGCAGCTGAAGAGAATTACCCACAGGAGAACGAATCCCGCCTTTGCACCAAGAGCCGTGGTGGCGATCAACTCGCCAGATCCCACGATTGCAGCGGACAGGATGAACCCCGGACCCAGAAAGCGTACTGCAGATAGAATTGTCGTCGGAGGGTTGAGGATCCCACGGGCTGGCTCTGGGGTGCTCATACGGGCTCGCTCATTCTCGATCGAGGAGTTGGCGTCATGCGACTACACCGATAAGCGCGACGGATTGGGCGACAGCGTGAATAATCCCGACCATCATGCCCCGGGTATGGTTATCGCCTGTGTCGACTTCCCGGCCGTTCGCCACGCGCTGCTCCGGCAATCCGATCGTCAATTCGCTGCCGCGAGTACAGAACGGTTCAGCGCAAACAACCATCCTATGCAGGATCCGGCTGTTCCTCGTCTCTTCGGTGTATATGTGGTTAGGCTAGCACTGTTTGTCGGATTAGGATAATAGTAAACGCTCCGTTGCATGAAGTCCGGAACGCCTGCGTGCCAATCCTGGAGCTCACGGCACTTGCACGGTCCCGGACCGGCGGGCAACAATCAGGCTGCGCGGAGCTATGGTCCAGCGCGAGGCCGGGCGGGAATCGGAGGCATCGCAGAGGACATACGGATGACGGGTTGTGACCTCGACGGCGGTGCGCGAGAAATTCGCCAGGGCCAGATACAGGTCGCGGTTTACGAAAGCGCTGACCACCACCTGATCAGGAAGGGGTCCGGCAAACAGATCGCTGTCGGTGATCTCTAGGAAGACCATCGTGCCCCTTTCAACCATCGGTCGATAGAGCTTCAGCCATCGGAAGTACGTCGGGCGGGCCTCGGGCCGGCCCGGGCAGCTGTCCCACCACCCATAGGTGAAAGGACCCTCCGGATGAGACTTGTAGAATTCGCCTACCTTCCGCAGGTGCTGCATCCAGAATTCGGTTTCCTTGGCCGTATAGTTGACTCCAGGGACTGAGATGCGCTCCCCTGTAAAAGGGCGCCCGGCCAGAAGCAGCGGGAACTGCAGGTACGGGATCGCATGAAGATACAGCTCGTTTTCGTTCGCGATCCTGACCCGGCTCATGTCCACACAGGGAACGAGGTAGGGCGGATGGTCTTTAACGGTCTCCCGCAGGCGGTCGAGGTTGCTGACGCCCTCGCCGACCCAGAAATAGTCGTAGAGCCGGCGTCCTGCCGGCGGGCGCCGTGTCCCGTGATACCACTGACCCGCATGTAGCCACACCACGCCCCGATAGTGTTTCACCTCTTCATAGATGATCTCGAGCAAGTCCTCGAACGCTCCGTCAACCTTCTCCGATTCCTCGAACGCGTCGAACTCATCCGGGGTAAGGGGCTGCTTGAGGGCGTAGGCCTGAGAGTAGCCGACATCGTTGTACAGCCCGTCGACCTCGTACTCATCCAGGATTCTGCGCAGCCTGGTCAAGAGATAGGTACGCCAACCCACGCTTGCGGGGGAGCAATGAGCGTAGCGGTAGTAAACTTCGATCAGGTCCCTTGGATCACGAGCCCACTCGGGACGAAAATCCGGATCATTGCGTTCGAAATAGCCACTGGACGTATACGGGATCAACTTCATGCCGAGCTGATGGCACCAACGGATGAACCGCTTGAATCCGTCCTTGTTCACGGGAGTAAACTTGTCTCCGCCGAAGAGGCGTTCAGCGTCGTTCCACTCCTCATGGACATGGATCCACTCGATACCGCCGCTGCGGAGTTCCTCCAGTTGGCTCCGGTCCCAATCATCGGGATTCCATGGCTTCCGCGCAGGGTATTCGCCCAGGTTGTAAGCGGCGTGACCCGGGACGTAGTCTCCGATCATCTGCTGCCGCATGCATTTGCGAATGGTGCGGCGGCACTCCTGGATGAAATGCAGCCGGCGCCGGTGATCTTCGTGCGTGCCGATCACGATCGACAGACTCCTGTCGGGCAGCTTTGGAGGGTCCTGTTCCTGCCCGGTCGGCGAGCTTTGTGCCGTGCGGCCTGCGCCAAGGCCCGCCGAGCCGGCGGCCCCGAATTTCAGGAATTCCCTGCGTTTCATCTTGGACTCCCCCTATCGTAGACTCCGAAACAGTCGCGGCCCGGGACGCTGAGCTCTTATTAGTGCATCATATTTCCAACCCATGTGTCGAGGGCGAAATTGGTTCCGTTCCCAACAGAGCTGATGGGATCGATTTGCCCGGCTCTTGCGCTGCAGGTACCGGGGATACAACTTGTGCGGCCTGAGGGATTGGCCTATAAATGCATTCCGAATTCACGGAAACCTGCTCGGGTTCCCTCAGCCCTGCAGCGCATTGGCAACCCGGCCGCATCCCTGGTGTGCCTTTCTAGGAAGGGGAGCAACATGACGAGTGTTGGTGGCATCCAGTCTTACCCGAGGTCAATCGTCCTATTCCCATGCGTCTTGATATGCCTTTGCGTGGCGCCCTGCCTGGCACGTACCGGGCAATACGATCTCCTGATCAAGGGGGGGCATGTTATCGATCCGAAGAACCAGATCAATGCGGTTATGGACGTAGGTATTGCGGGCGGCAAGATCATTCAGGTGGCGCCCGGCATTGCCTCCGACCAGGCCGCAGCAGTAGTTGATGCGCGCGGGCTGTATGTCACTCCCGGATTCGTGGATATCCACACGCACGTTTTTTGGGGCACTGAACCTGCTGCCGATTACAGCGACAGTTATGGCAGTCTTCCGCCTGATGGATTTACATTCCGGGCGGGAGTGACCACGGTCGTCGATGCAGGCGGCGCCGGGTGGAGCAATTTCCTTCAGTTCAAACAGCAGACTGTCGACCACTCCAAAACCCGCGTCCTCGCCTTCCTCAACATCGTAGGCTCCGGCATGAAGGGAGGTCCGGTGGAGCAGAACCTGTTGGATATGGATCCGAAGCTGACGGCGTTGTGCATCAAACAGAATCCCGGGACCCTGGTCGGAGTTAAAGTGGCGCACTACGAGGGCCCGGAGTGGGACCCCGTCGATCGGGCCGTGGAGGCGGGCCGGTTGGCTGACGTTCCCGTAATGGTCGATTTCGGTGAGTTTGTGCCCGCACGGCCGTTCCGAGATCTCGTGCTAGTGCACCTGCGCCCCGGGGACATTTACACGCACGCATTTTTTGGCCAGGTCCCGCTCCTCGATGCCCAAGGCAGGGTTCGGCCGTTCTTCTTCCAGGCCCGCAAGCGCGGCGTGATTTTCGACACCGGCCACGGCGGGGCCAGTTTCCCATTCCGGCACGCAGTCCCTGCCATGGACCAGGGTTTCGCTCCCGATTCGATCAGCACCGACTTGCACATCGACAGCATGAATGCGGGAATGAAGGACATGCTCAACGTGATTTCGAAGCTACTCAACCTTGGGATGTCGTTGGAGGATGCCATTCTGCGCTCCACGTGGAATCCCGCCACGGAAATCAAACGGACCGATCTCGGCCATCTGAGCGTGGGAGCCACGGCAGATCTGGCTGTCCTGAACCTGCGACATGGACGTTTCGGATTCGTTGATGCCGAGGGTGGCAGGTTGATGGGGACCAAGAAGCTCGAGTGCGAGCTCACAATCCATGACGGACAGGTTGTGTGGGACTTGAACGGCATTTCCAGGCCGGACTGGCACAAAGTACCGCCCAAGTGGGTTCCGCCGAAATAGTGCCGCCGGGGGACTCGCACGCCCAATTCTCAATCTTCGCATCTGTGGAGCTTTGGCAACCCATGAGACAGATTTTGGGTAACCGCTGTGGTGCCGATTCCGGCGAGACCCCCCCGGCTCCATCCGGACTGACGTCCAATTGCTGAGCCGGCCGGACCTCCGACGGTTGTGCAGATGTCGCTCAAGCGGCGAGCAGTTTCCGCATCGACGCTTCGATCTTGGAAGCGGAGAGACCGTATTGGTCGAGCAGCCACTCATGGCTCCCAACCTGCGACACGTATCGATCCGGAAGCGCCAGCCTGAGGAACTTCCTGGGCCGAATGCCTGCATCCATCAACGCCTCGGCCACAGCTCCCCCGAGCCCGCCGCTGGCGCTGTGCTCCTCGAGGATGACCAGGGCCCCGGTTTCGTTCGCGGCGGCGAAGACGCAGTCCGTGTCCAGCGGTTTCACCGTGTGCATACTGACCAGTCGACAGTGAATCCCGTCTTTCTCCAATGCATCCGCCGCCAGCAGCGCCTGGTTGCCGATTGTTCCCGTGAATAATATTGCGGCGTCTGTGCCTTCCCGCACCTGGATGGCCCGCCCGAGCTTGAACTCGATCGGACCCAGGTGGATGGGCGGCTCTTTCTTGTAGCCGCACCGGTAATACACCGGACCGTTATGATCGATCATGGCGCGCGTCGCCGCGATCGCTTCGGCAAAGTCACAGGGCGCGACAACCGCCATGTTCGGGAGGCTGCGCATGATCGCGATGTCTTCGGTGGCCTGGTGCGACATGCCGAGCGCGCCGTACGCAAGCCCTCCGCCGATGATCACGATTTTTACGTTGGCACTGTGGTAGCAGGCATCGTTGCGGATTTGCTCCAGGCAGCGCAGGGTAGGGAAGTTGGCAATGGAGTACGTGATGGCAATGTTTCCCTCCATGGCGATGCCGCAGGCGACTCCCGTCATGTTCTGCTCGGCTACCCCGACGTTGAAGAAGCGATCGGGGAACGCCTCGGCAAACGGCTCGATTTCTCCGTAACCGATATCCGCCAGGACCATGAAGATGCGGTCGTCCTGCCTGGCGATGTCGACCAGGGCCTGATTGAAAATGCCTCTCATCGGTCTGCTCCCAATTCATGCAGTGCACGTGCCAGCTGTTCGTCGTTCACCGAGCCATAATGGCATGCAACCGTGTTTTCCAGAAAACTGACGCCTTTGCCTTTTACGGTGTGGGCGATAATCCAGGAAGGTTTCCCAGTCTCGAAGGGGAGTTGAAAAAGGGTCTTTTCGAGTTGCGCAACATCGTGACCGTTGACCTCCCGGACAGACCAGTGGGAAAGGGCGAGCTTGTCCGCCAACGGCTCGAGGTTGAGCACGTCCTTGGTGAACCCGAGCGCCTGGATCTTGTTGTAGTCGAGGATGACGGTCAGGTTGTCGAGGTGGTGCTGGGCGGCAAAGAAGATCGCTTCCCAGGTGGATCCCTCGTTGATGTCCCCGTCGCTCACGACGCAGAAGATCCGGTGCTTTTTCCCGCGATACCTGGCGGCAATGGCCATCCCCACGGCAACGGGCAGACCGTGCCCGAGCGAGCCGGTAGAAAACTCGACTCCGGGGACATGATGGCTGATGTGCCCCATCAGCTTTCCCTGGTCGCAGTAGTACGTCATGAGCCACTCTTTCGGGAAAAAACCCTTCTCCGCAAGCACGGCATACAAAGCCCCGCCACCATGCCCTTTGCTGAGGATCATGCGATCACGGTCCGGCCACTTGGGGTCGGCGGGGTTTACGTTGAGAATGCGCTCATACAGAACGACCACGATTTCGGTCATCGAGAGCATGCTCCCGACATGGCCGCTTTTCCCGTGATGGGTCATGCGCAGGCAATGGGCGCGTACGGTTGTCGCCATTTTGCAGCACTGTTCCTGCCACGTTTCGGTCGCTGGCACAGTTCCTCCTGCTGTGAAGCCGCGGCTTGCGCCACTGCCGCCGGATACTGCCCCGGATCAAGGAGTGGAGCGCAAGAGTCATCTCCTCCGGGTGTCCGCGGTTCCGGAGGCCGTGACTGACCGCATCCTAGTCGAATCCAAAACTCGGTGTCAAAGATATTTTGATAGACAATAAAATATGAAGATCAAGGAAGGGCTCCGCAGAAATGTGGAAATTCCACCTACGGAAGCCAACTGCCCTCATCAAATGCAGGTACGTCAGTCCTTTCGCAGTCAATGCCTGAAACCGCCGTCGTATGACGTCGCTGTCGGTCGCCCGAGAATGTACTATTTTAATTTGACAAATAAACAAACAATGTGTTAGCAGAGCATAACATCATTTTCACCCAACGCTTGCTGACCCTACGGAGGATCATGTGAGAACACGTTTCACTGTCCTTGTTGCCGGCTTCATCCTGTTTGGCGTCGTCTGCAATCCCCTGTTCGCGCAGATTACCGGCGGCATGTTGAGCCCGGCCATTGATCCGCCGGGAGAGCCGTTCTCTTATTTCTGGCGTCCGAACGATGTCCTGGGCACGCTGTACGCTCCGGTCGCTACGGAGGTGACTCCGGAAGGTTATCTGTACACAGGGTTCGGGGAGCTGATGTTCTTTACGGGGAATCCGCCCGTTGCCGTCGACCAGCGCATCCGGACTCTGCGGAAGGGATACCTTCCCGTCGTGCAGTATGAAGTGCGGCGGGACGGCGTTCTCTACTCCTTCCAGATGTTCGCGGCCAATCTCGAGGGGGAGCGGCAGCAGTTGCCCGTGAACATGGTCATTGTCAGGCTTAGAAACGAAACCGCAGAACAGCGCGCGGCTTTCCTGAGCTCGGCCTGGCGATTCAGCGCCCCCGTGAACAAGATGGGCGGGCTCGCAGACTACCGGTTCAGGCAGCGACTTGACCTCATCCCCAAGGAACTGGTGGAGGGACAAGCTGCATTCAATCCCGCGTGGAAATATGCTTATGAGCAGGACGCCGTAGTGCGGGACGGCCGCGCCATATACTTCTATCCGACGGATCCCCAGCCTTTTCAGGCCTCGCTGGCTCTGGCCGATAGCGGCCTGCGCATGGTGCGCTACTTCACCGGCGAGGTCGGCGGGAATCCTGAGCCCAACTACACTCTCAACCCGCACACCCCGATGGGCTTGGTCTCCTACCGCGTCATATTAAAGCCGGGAGAGAGCAAAGACCTGCCCTTCAAGGTCCCGACTGTCCCTCTGCCCGTAAGTTCCCCGGAACGGCAGCGGATCAGCGAAACAGATGCGGGGCAGGCGCTGCAGGCCACGACCCAATTCTGGCAGGACCTTCTGGCAAATCCCCCGTTGCTCCTCCCCGAGCAGAAGGTCCAGGAGTATCTCCTCGCGAACACCGTGTACGACCTGCTCGCCATCGACAAGGTGGGGGAAGATTATGTCCCGAACGTGAACAAGTTCCAGTACCACCGGTTTTACGGCGGCTCCGACACGGCCCACATGCTCATAGGATTGGATTACATGGGGCTGCCGGACATCGCCAGACGGGGCTTCTTGTACTCGCTGACAGCTCAGCGCGCAGATGGGGCCTTCATCATCCCGCACGAAACTACGCGGTACAACTACTGGGAGACTTTTGGATTTGCTCTCTGGGGGTGGGGACGGCATTACCGGTTGACGAAGGACGAGGATTTCCTGCGCCAGGTTTACCCCGGCGTGCTGCGTGCCATGCAGTGGGAAAAGGAAGTGACCTCCAAAGATCCGCGGGGCCTGATGCCTCCATCGGAAATTCCGGATGACGCGTTCCTGAAGGATGCGCGTTCGACCGGGCAGCACGTGTGGATGCTGATCGGGCTCCGGAACGCCGTGCTGATTGCGGAGGCACTTGGCAAAAAAGAGGATACCGAGAGTTTCTCGGCAGAATACAAACGCTTTCGCGAAGTGTTTGAGAAACAACTCGCCCTTCAAACGGCGAATACCCATGGGTATATCCCTCCCGCACTGGAAAGAACGGTGGAAGGGAACGACTGGGACAACCTGCTGACGTTGTATCCCGAGCCGCTGTTTGAGCCTTTTGATCCCAGGGTTACGGCGACCATAAGGAAATCCAGATCCGAGTACGTCGAGGGGATACTGGACTATATCGACCCGGACGCTATCGCCCAGGATAGCTGGCCGGCACGGCCGGAGGGGATCCGACAGGAGGGCTTTACCTTCAAGACGGCCAGGATGCTGCACTACTGGCATACGCCGGACAATGCCCAGAACGCCCTGGTGCGCGGTCGCGAGGAAGACCAGCTGCACGCGGTCCAGGACCTGTATGCGCTTCTGTTGCACACCTCCTCGACGCACGCTCCGCAGGAGTATGGCGCCTATGCCTGGAGCACCCGCGACCATCACGGCAACAACCTGCTCCCGGACGGTCCCGCTTCGGGCAAGACGATCGAATTGATCCGCAATATGCTCGTGCGTGAGTACAAGACCGACCTGGTGCTGTTCTCCGCACTTTCTCCCGCCTGGATTATGCCGGGCAAAGCGATCGAAGTCGTGAAACAACCGACGGAATTTGGTCCGATAAGCGTAACTCTCCGGTCGAACGCTACCGGGTTGGATGTAACCCTGTCCGGTCAGTTCTGGAAGGCGCCGGAGAGAATCATCCTGCGGCTCCCCTGGTTTTACCAGGTGGATCGGGTCGAAGTGGACGGGAAAGCGGCACAGCCTTCGAGCGTGGGCCTGGTGCTGCGGCCCGGGGTCAAGAAAGTAAGTCTCACGGGCAGGATCAAGCCCGGAACCCCGTTGCTGAGCTACCAGCGGGCGGTGCAAAACTACAAGAGCGAATACAAGCGCCGGTACCAGGAATTCCTGCGAACCGGCATCACAAAACCGTAATCAATCCGTGGCGGACCTGCATCGGTCCGTTCACATGAAAGACAGGAGGTCAGGATGATCAGCTCCAGAGCAGGCTCGCACCTTTCACGTCGCGCATTCATGACATCCACGGCGTTCGGCGCCTTGGCCTGCGGCATCAATCCAGCCGCCGCACAGGTCGGTGGGGGTACAGGTACCGTGAGAGACCGCCTCTGGCTGTTCACTGTCCCGGCAAATACCGATTTCGGATCGGTACAACGCCGATCGTTGATGACCCCGGCGGAATCAGGCCTTTATTTCAACATCCCGAATCTCATCATTGTTCAGGCCAGTGCCGGGGAGTCCAAGTACGGCCGCTTCGAGCCTCCATTTGCCCAGTATGCTATTGCGCTGCGCCCGTTTAAGCGGATCGTGTGGTCGGTGACAGGGTCGGGCGGGTTCAATAGCGAAACAGAGACCCGCGAGGTGCTGGAACTCGCCCAACGGACTCCGAACTTCACAGGGATAATGTTGGACGATTTCTTTTCTGCCAAGAAGGAAGGCAAGAAGGCCGTATTCTCGGCGGAGGAGCTGGGCCGCATTCGGGACGAACTGAAGCGCGCAGGCCAGAAGCTCGATATTTTCGCGACGTACTACACGCAGCTTCTTGATCTCGATCTCAGCGAGTATCTGAAGCACATTGACGTGCTCACGCTCTGGACCTGGCGCTCCGCGGAAATTCCCGACATCGAGAAAAACCTGGACAGGCTCAACAAGGTGGCTCCAAACGCGCGCAAGATGCTCGGATGCTACCTGTACGACTTCAGTCTCAAGCAGCCGGTGGCCGTTCCGGCCATGCAGGAGCAATGCGAGACAGGGCTGCGTTTGATGAGGAAAAACCGGCTGGATGGAATCATATTTCTGTCCAATACCGTCGCCGATCTCGGATTTGAGTCCGTCGAGTGGACTCGCAACTGGATCCAGAAAGTCGGAGATACGAAGGTGTGAGTGTGTCCTCCTTAACGGCTGCCGCGGTCTTCGAGCGGGCGGGATCGAAGGAGTTGCTAAATTATTTGAGACATAAAAGAACGCTTAAGTGCCAGCGCCCGGACTCATGCGGCCCGTTGTCGAACAGTAGATATAAATATGATAGAAACTCTGTAATTACAGTAGTTGCGTCAAGAACCTACGGATATCCAGCCAAGGCGAATGGAGCCGTTGTCACGATTCCTTTTAATTTGGTTGACAAAACAGCACATGGGCCGGATGATCGGCGCTAAACCATCGATCCCCGCCGGGGATCATTTGGGTGACCGAGCTCAAAGAGGGTATTCCTATGGCCGAAGAAACCTGGACCGAGGAAGAGAAAGTGCAACTCAAACGAGATGCACTTCAGTACATCATCCCCCACTTTGCCAGCAATGCGTCCCTTGCCAAAGGGCCGAAGATCATTGCCCGGGGTGAGGGTTGCTATCTCTACGACATTGACGGAAACCGCTATCTCGACACATTTGCGTCGCTCCTGACGACCATCTGCGGGCATCACCGAGCCGAGGTGGCCAAGGCCATCCAGGAGCAGTTAGAGAAGCTGGAGTTTTTCCCCAACTACGAGGATGCCTTCACTATCCCGCTGGTGAAACTGGCGAAAAAACTGGCGGAGGTACTGCCAGGGGATCTGTCGGTGTCTTTCTTCGTCAACAGCGGTTCCGAGGCAAACGAGACGGCTCTAAAGATGGCGCGTCAGTATCATTGGGAGCGAGGCCAGCACCACAGGTACAAGGTGATCGCCCGCAGGCACTCGTACCACGCGACCACACTCGGCGGAATATCGGTGACAGGATTGTCGTGGTTTCGCGAATATTTCGAGCCGCTGATCCCGGGGTGCCTGTTCGCGCCGGCGGCGCGGTGCAATGCCTGCGACCTGAACCTGAAACCCGAGACCTGTGGATTGGCTTGCCTGAGCGAAATGGAGCGCCTGGTGCAGTTCGAAGGCCCGGAGTCGATTTCCGCGGTCATCATGGATCCGATTCCGGGCTCCAACACCGGGTACCCTCTGCCTCCTGACGGCTACCTTGAGGGTGTGCGCGCGCTTTGCGACCGGCACGGGATCGTGCTGATCTTCGACGAGGTGCAGACCGGATTCGGGAAGACAGGGAAGTGGTTTGCCTGCGAGCATTGGAATGTGGTCCCGGACATCATGACGCTGGGCAAGGGATTCACGGGCGGCTACATCCCTCTGGCAGCGGCAGTGACCACTCCGAAAATTGCGGACGAGTTTCGCAAAGGCCCTGGCCATGAATTGCGCAGCTGGGAGCACATACGGCGGCCACACTGTGGCATGTGCGGCGACCCTGGCCAATATCAATGTGATTGAGCGCGACCGGCTTGTCGAGCAGGCGGCGGAGACCGGAGCCTACCTGAAAACCGAGCTCGACAAGCTCTACCGGTTTCCAATCGTTGGGGACGTGCGCGGCCTCGGCCTGCTCTGGGCAATTGAACTGATGGCCGACCCGGCCACGAAGCGGAAGCTCGATCCGAAGCTCGGGGTTGGAGCATGGATACGGGACTGGTTTTTCGCTCACGGCGTCATTCTCCGGAACAACGGCGACATCCTGGTCCTGGCGCCGGCCCTCGTGATTTCGCGGGAGGACATCGATCTGGTGGTGCGTCTGATTGGCGAAGCGATTGCCGCGGCTGTGAATCACTTCGGTTTAGCGGCCTTGGCTGCCAACCCAAGCTGAGCAGAGGAGGGGGACGCGATGCCGAAGCGCATGAACCGTCGCGAAATGTGCCTGCGGCTGGCTGCCGGGGTGACAGCAGCCGGGGGATCCGGCTTCCGGACCGCGGGAGGCGACGACATTCATTCCATGATCCGCTCTCTGTCCCTCGAGGACAAGATCGGCCAGCTGATCTGCGGGCGGATGAACCCCAAGGACGCGAAAGATGCCGAGGATCTGGCCGCGAGAGGCCGCGCAGGCTCGTTTATCGGGCTCCTTGCCGGCCTGGGCAGTGCAAAGGCTGCCGCAGAGTTTCTAAACCACCTGCAGTCCGTTGCCAGGTACCCCCTTCTCTTCGTCGGAGAACAGGAGCACGGCAGCCATCGAAATTTCGCCGGCGGCACCGAATTTCCCGCATATATGGCATTTGGCGCGGCCCGCTCCAGGGAACTGGCTTTCCTCTTCGGCAAGATCAACACGCTGGAAGGTCGTGCGGTCGGATACAACTGGATTTCGTGTCCTACCCTGGACGTGAACATCGAGCCCGGCAATCCCATCATCAATACCCGGTCGTTGGGCGAACGCCCTGAGCTGGTTACGGAGCTGGGTCTCGAAAGTTGCCGGGGAATAGTCCAGAACCGCGGTCTGACCTGCATTTGCCACTACCCCGGCCATGGTGCAACGTCGCGGGATTCTCATGTGGAACTTCCCGTCGTGAAACGCACGAGGGCCGAAATGGAGAGGGTCGAACTTGCTCCATATCGGGCCGGAATCCGGGCGGGTTTCATGAATTGCATCATGACTGCTCATAACGCCTATCCTGCACTCGAGCCGGAGCCCGGGCTTCCCGCAACCCTGTCGAGGAACATCATTACAGGAGTGCTGCGGGGGCAGCTGCATTACCGTGGACTTGTCGCCACCGACAGCCTCGGGATGAAGGCCGTGTCGGGGCGCTTCTCTCCCGGTGAGATGGCGGTCAGGGCTATTGCCGCGGGCTGCGACATTCTCCTTGCGCCGGATGTGGAGGCAACGATCGCGGCGCTCAAACAGGCGGTGGAGACCGGGAAACTGGCGGTGGCGCAGCTCGACGCCAGCGTCACCCGGATCATCGAAGCCAAGAAATGGCTTGGCCTGTTTCAGCGCTCGACGGTTGATGTCTCTGCGGTGGACGGTATCGTTGGGCGCCGGGAGCACAAAGCCGCTGCGCAGCGCGCAGCGCGCGCAGCGGTCACGGTGTTGAGGAACGACGGCTTGCCGCTGTCCGAAACAGCCAGCCTCCTGATCATTGCTGCTGCCGGTTCGGGGGACCTGGGGCCTCCGCATCCTGGGGTCAACGGACTGTTCGTCAGCGAGGTGCGCAAAAGGCGGCCGGAAGCGAAAGGCGTCGTGGTCGAGGAGAAGGGACAATCCTGGGAGGCTGCCTGGTCGGCAGCTCGTTCCGCGGATGCCATTATCCTCGCGCTCTCTACCAGGATTCGAAACTACTCTGCGGAGAGTCTCCGAGCCAATCAGGAAATCCTTGAACAAGCTCAAAGGATCGCAGCGACTCGGGAAGCATGTAGCGCTTGTGGTTGCGGACAATCCTTACGTCGTCGGCTCGCTCCCCGAAACGCCGGTGTGTCTTTGCACCTACAGCAACTGCCCCGATTCAATGACGGCGGCCGTCGAGGTGCTGTTCGGAGAAATCAAAGCAGCCGGGCGGCTGCCGGTCACCATTTCCGAGCGCTATAAATACGGATACGGCCTGAGGTAGCGGACCCCTATTGCTGAGGCACGGGGCCGGGTCATGTTTTTCGCGAGAGGCGAATCATGCTGAAGGATACGGAAATTGAGGTCTTGACCGGCAAGGTGCTTGAACTGCTGGGGACCGAAGGAATGCGCTTCGAGAGCCCGGAGATGGTGGCCGCGCTGAAAGATAAGGGCTGTACGGCGTCACCGTCCGGGCGGATTCGAATACCCAGAGCTGTCATAAGTGAGCTTGCTGGCATACCAGAGGAAGACCCAGGAGCTGGACCGGGAGGACCAGGAGCTTCATCTTGAGTGCGGCATCGACTGGACCCATTCCATTATCTGGCACAACGCGCGCGACGAAATTCGCAGCAAGCTCAAATCGGGTTTGCTCATGTCGGCGTTTGACTGCGGTCCAACGACCTACTACGACTACCCCGGTCGAAAGATTGTGCCCGTCGACAACGGGGTTTTCACCGAGATGATGCGGTTTGCCCAGGCCACTCCGGAGATCGGCTACACAAGCACCTGGTACCGGCAGGACGTCCCGCCCCAGATCGAGCGGATCGAGTCCCTGGCGATGGGGGCCCGGATAACGGACAAGCTCGACGGCATTGAGGCCATCTTCCCCGAGGTCGTCAAGTACCTGGCGGAAGCCAGCACGATTCTCACGGGCCGCGCCGGAGATTCCAGCTACCTTGCGGGATCGGAATGCGTGACACCCCCCATGATCATGGAGAGCCGGCTCATGCGACGACATGCTCGAGCGACGCAGGTGCGGTGTGCACCGCTACCATATCGCCTCCATGCCCGCTCTCGGGATGAATACCCCTGTGTCGGTCGCAGGATCGATCGTGATGGGGGCTGCCGAGATCCTCGGCAGGCGAAGTGGCAGCGTGGTGTATTGATCCCGAGTCAGATATCAGCGGGCGAATGATCGCACTGGTCACCGACATGCGCAGTGCCACCCCGACCTGCACCGGACCGGAGGTGGCGATGGTCAACCTTGGTGTGCGCGAGCTGTTTGAGGCGAGTTTCGGCGGACACCTTTGGGTGGAGGTTTTTCTCAGCCCGGCCGCAAAACGACCCGGACTCCAGGCGGTGTTCGAAAATTTCCTGGCGCTCTACAACTATTCGAAGTGGCTCGGAAGAACCGGCATCCCGTATCCCGGGATGGGTGCGCTGCACAACGGCGGCCTCGGCTCGCCTACCCAGTTCATGCTCGACCTCGAGATTCGAAAGGCGCAGTGGCACGCGCGTCGCATTCGAAATCACCGACGAGACACTTGATTTCGAAGAGGTGCGCGACCGGACAGAGAACGCCGGGAATTTTCTGACCAGCGAGCACACCCTTCGTCATTGCCGCGAGCTGTGGAATTCGCGTCTTTTCCTGCCCGGGGAATCCGCGGCATGGGACGGCAGCGAACGCTGCATACTGGATCGCTGCGACCAGTTGTGGCGTGCCAACCTCGAGAAATACGTTCCGCCGAGCTTGGCCTGAAGACAAGCTGGACGCGCTGGACAATCTTGTCAAGCGCGCAAGAAAGGAATTCGGGATTGACTGAAAACCGGGCCGGATTGACAGGAGTGCCCGTGCGGGCGGCCGCTTTGAGGTTCCGGTTGCCTGTCTGCAAATCGAAAGGGGTAAGCCCGTGTCTCCAGAAGCCGCACCTGCATTAGTCGACAAGAGCCGGAAAAGAAACCAGGGCGAGGATGCTCAAACGCATGGTCACGATCCGGCGCTTCGAAGAACGGGTGAAGCTGCTGTACCGTGCCAAGGAAATTACCGGCGCGATCCATCTGTACATCGGTGAAGAAGCGGTTGCGGTGGGGACGTGCGAGGCCTTGGCGCCCGGGGACTACGTGACCAGCACGCATCGCAGTCACGGCCACTGTATCGCCCGCGGGCTGGACCTGAATCGGATGATGGCGGAGATGATGGGACGCGAGACCGGAGTATCGCGCGGCAGGGGCGGATCGATGCACCAGTTCGACATCACCAGGGGATTCCTCGGAGGCAACGGCATCGTGGGCGGTGGCATAGCACTGGCGACCGGGGCGGCTTTTTCGTCCAAATACAGGAACACTGACAACGTCGCTGCCTGTTTTTTCAGCGAAGGAGGAGCCAACCAGGGTGTCCTTTTCGAATCTCTGAACATGGCGTCCCTCTGGAAACTGCCGGTGATTTTCGTGTGCGAGAACAATCGCTACGCCGCAACGACTCCCGTGGAAAAGAGCGTCTGCAGCCCCGATATTGCGCCGCGGGCCGAACCATTCGGCGTGCCCTGGAGCATCGCGGATGGAAACGATGTGCTCGACGTGTGCCGTCATGTCAGCGAAGCCGTGAGCAGGGCGCGGCGCGGGGAAGGTGCGAGCTTTGTCGAATGCAAAACCTACCGGGTCGAGCCGCACTGCGGAATTATCGCGGACGGCCGCGACAAGAGTGAAGTCTCGCTGTGGCAGAGTTCCGAGAAGGATCCGATCGCGAGGTTCGAAAGGCTCCTGCTGCAGGAGTCCACTCTGACCGAAACCGAGATCGCTGGCATCCGGCAGGAAGTCGAGCAGGATCTGGAGGAGGCCATTGCATTCGCCCGCCAGAGTCCGTTCCCGGCGCTGGGAACCGTCGGCGACGCCCTGTGGGCGGATTGAGTAGGGATGAATATGAGAAAGATCAGGTATGCGGACGCACTGAACGAGGCTCTCATCGAAGAGATGGCCCGCGACGAACGGGTGTTTGTAATCGGCGAGGATGTGGATCTGTATGGCGGTGTGTTCAAGCTGACCCGCCACCTGGTCGAGAAGTTCGGACCGCACCGGGTCGTGGGGACGCCGATTTCCGAGGAAGGGTTCGTAGGGCTTGCCGTCGGCGCGGCAATGACCGGGCTGCGCCCGGTCGTCGAGATCATGTACATGGACTTCATCCTGCTGGCCATGGACCAGATGGTGAATCAGATGGCCAAGCTGCGTTACATGTCGGGCGGCCAGTTCCCGATGCCGGTGACGATTCGCGCCCAGGCCGGGGCGGGCACGGCCGAAGCAGCGCAGCACTCACAGAGCCTCGAGGCATGGTTTGCGCACGTGCCGGGAATCAAGGTGCTCATGCCCGCCACCGTGTACGACGCCAAGGGACTGCTCAAGTCTGCGATCCGCGACAACAACCCGGTGCTCATTATCGAAAACCGGGTCCTGTTTTACAGTTTCGAAGATGTGCCCGAAGGGGAATGGATCGTGCCATTGGGACAGGCGGATCTGGCGCGCGTCGGCAAAGACGTAACCGTCGTGGCTACGGGCTACGCACGCCGTAAAGCGCTCGCTGCCGCCGACCGGCTGGACGGCGAGATCAGCGTTGAAGTCATCGATCCCAGAACGATCCAGCCGTTGGACCTGGATACAATCGTCGCTTCCGTTCGCAAGACCGGACGGCTGCTGGTGGTGCACGAGGCCCCCACCCGCTGCGGGATCGGGGCCGAAATTGTGCGCCGGGTCGTCGAAGAGGCCTTTCATTACCTGGACGCTCCTCCCCAGGTGTTGGGAGGGGCCGATCTGCCGATGCCGTTCAGTCCACAGCTGGAGCAGGCATGCCTGCCCCAGGAGGAGACAATCATCGGTGCCATCCGGCACCTGACCGAAAGCTGACAACCACCGGCGGAGCAGCCCCTCTCTGGAGGCCGCCGCCGGGTCACCTGCAGTACCCGGAGGTAGAGATGGATCAAACCGGACGTCAGATCGGCTGCGCTGTTATAGGCTTCGGCGCAATGCACAATTTTGGATGGATGCACGCGACCTGGATCAGCACTACTCCTGAACTGAGAGCTCTGTGCGATATGCGATTCAGATCCTCAAAGACTCGACGCGGCGAGACGGGCCTTTCCCGGCATCCAGACCTACGGCAGTACGCGCGAGCTCTACGCGAACCCGGAGGTCGAGATGGTCACATTGGTTACCCCGAATTACACACACTGCGCGCTGGCTCTGGAGGCCTTTGCCAACGGCAGAAATGTTTTGACGGAGAACGCCATGTGTCTCTCGGTGGCCGAGGCTACGGCCATGATCGAGGCGTCCGAGGCGGCCGGCAAGATGTTCTGTGTGCACCACAACCGCCGCCACGATGGGAACTACCGTCTCATCAGGGAGATCGTCGACAGCGGGCGGATCGGCGAAGTGTTTCACGTCGAACTGTCGCCGAGCCATTATGGCAACCCCTTTGCTGCCACCCCTGCCACCTGGTGGGCCGACAGAACCCGCTCGGGAGGCTCCTATTACTATTACGGGCCGCAGGCCATTGACTGGCTTCTCGACCTCGTGCCGCACCCGATTGCCGGTGTCACCGGGTTCTCCCACAAACTGGTCTGGCACGAGATGACCAATGAGGATCAGGTGACGGCGATCATTCGCTTTGAAAACGGGGCTGTCGCGAATTTCACCGAGTCTCACATCGATTGCGCCCCCAAGCCGTTCTGGCGCATCCTCGGGACCAAAGGCGCCATTGTCGACACAGGCAAAGATGCGACCCGGGGGTACCAGGAGAAAACCTCCATGCCCTCGACGGGGAGTCTGAAGCTACTCACCCCGCATGATGACGGTATCATCGAGGAATCGATTCCATACAAAGACTCCGACTGGCACATGTTCTACAGGGATATAGCCAGTCACCTGCTGCGCGGCACACCCGTGCCGATTTCCGGCGAGTGCGGGCGGCGTGTCATCGGCGTGCTGGAGGCCGCCGCAAAGTCCTGCCGGAGCGGCAGAACCGAAGAGGTTTCCTACCGATAGGAGTCCCGCAGTGGGGCAAAGAGGACGCGATTATGACAGAAGCCTCTTTTGCGCAATGGCTCGAGAACTACCTGCGGCCTCAGGAACAAAGGAGCGCGGAGAAGATCAAGGGCCTGTTCGCCGAGGACGGAGTGTACTTTTGGGGCCCCTTTTATGAGGCACGTCGCGGGGTAGAGGCCATCTACGCTCACCACCGGAATGCGCTCTCGCATCAAACGGACTTGAGATACGACTACGACATCCTGGCGGTCACTGAAAAGTGTGGGATCGCACGGTTTCACCTCGTTCTTAAGGACCTGGTCGAAGGCGAGCCCTCGGAATACGACGGCATCTTCCTGGTGCATCTCAACCCGGATGGCAGGTGCTCGCTTTTCCAGGAGTGGTATCACAGCAGGGGACCCGCGAAATAAGCGCTCCTGGCTCGGAGCAATAGGTTATATGGCAAAATATTGGCAAAGACCAATTGGACTACGATCTTAGCTTGATGGGTTCCCATCTGGGCTGAGATCGACATTCGTACGATGGATGCCTGTAAAAATACCTGTAAAAATTGTTTTGACTATGACCTAGGGCCGTGCGAGAGTACGAGCATCCTTGGCTATCTTAAGGGCACCGCAATTTTCCAGGAATATTTGCACATGTAAAAAAAGCGCACGGCTCGGCCTTGTGCTCGAACACCAACTGGAGGTTTGTTATGGCCTTGAAACGCTTTTGTGTCCCCAAGATGGCACTTCTGGCGGCCGGCCTCGGTGTCCTCTTCTGTACAGGGCTGTTTGCCCAGCAGATGGTCCTCTCCACGATCCGCGGAAACGCGCTCGATCAGTCGGGCGCGGCTGTTCCCGGCGTGACGATTACTCTCACTAACCTGGAGACAAGCGCCACCCGCTCCGTCTCGACTGGGGAGACCGGCGAGTTCGAGATCCCCTACATCCAGAGGGGCACATATAAACTGACGGCTACCATCTCCGGGTTTAAGACCTTCATTGCCGACAACATCATTCTCGAAAGCGGCCAGATCCGGAGGGTGGATGTCCGCCTGGAGGTGGGTGGCTCACAGACGGAGATCACGGTCCAGGCAAATGCGGCCGTGATCACGACCGAGGGTGCGTCGATCTCCGGCACAATCACGGCGCCCGTGTATGATGAGATCCCGATGGTTGCCAACTGGTTCGACCCGACGCTGGTCATGGTCACCATGCCGGGGATCGTGGCGCCGATCGGAGGCAGCTACAGCATCCAGTTCAACGGTCAGTCCTCGAGCCAGCTCTCGGAGGGGATGGACGGAATTACCTATGATGGCCCGGTGAACCAGGTCAACAATATCGAGGACGTTTCAGAGCTCCTGATGGTGACCACGTCGGCTCCGGCGGAATACAGCCGGGCCGGTAACTTCAACCTGGTCAGCAAAGGCGGGGGCAACCAGTACCACGGACGACTGTACTACACCCATCAGAATGGCGCGCTGAATGCCCGGGAGTACTTCTCACCCGGCAAGACCAAGTATCTCGTCCACACGTTCGGCGCGCATATGGGCGGCCCGATCATCAAGGACAAGTTGTTTTTCTATGCGACCTGGAACGCTCATCGGGTGCCGAGCCATTTCTTCGCCCGTGCGGCGGTGCCTACCGCGGGGATGCGTAACGGCGATTTCTCTTCCCTGCTGCCCGACATTGTGATCGCCGATCCGTTCACGGGAGTTCCTTTCCCCGGGAACAAAATCCCCACTTCGCGCCTCAATGCGACTTCACTCAAGACGCAGGATCTGTACATCCCCAAACCCAACCTTGGTGGTGCGGAATTCCTGGGAGAGAACCTGGGGTGGACGCACCCCAAAGCCCAGGATGCCTATAAGCAGGATTACCTGATGCAGCGTATCGACTACAACCTGTCCAAGGACAATACTCTCTTCGGGCGGTTTACGGTGCGCGTGGTTCCGTACTACCTGCCGGGAGGATTGCCGAATTTTGCCTGGACAAGGAATCGCCACCACAGCAACCTGGTGTTATCCGACACCCATGTCTTCACGCCCAAGCTGGTCAACACATTCCGGTTTGGCTGGATCAAGGATTTCTATGAAGACGGCAGGGAGGTTGCCGGCTTCACCCCGCCAAACGGCAATGATGCCGTGAAGGCCATCGGCCTGGAGGGGGTGAATCCGAAAGGCTACTCCGCCATGGGATTCCCGACCATGAGCATTGCCGGTTTCTCGGCCCTGTCCCAAACGGCCGGCGGCATAGCCCAGGACGCTCGAGATCTCTCCTATGCAGACTCGGTCACCTGGTCTTTTGACAAGCACGTGATGAAATTCGGGGGTGAACTCAAATCGTTCCGCGAGTTCACCGGAACCGTGCCCGACGGGACGTACGGTTCCTTCGGCTTTGAGGGGAACTTCACCGGATTTGCCTATGCCGATTTCCTGCTGGGCCTCCCCAATACCAGCTTCCGCCTGAACCCGTTGACCAACAGAACGAAAAAGGCCTGGGAACTGGGGCTGTTCGTGCAGGACAGCTTCAAGGTCAGTCCGCGTCTGAGCGTCGATTATGGCTTGAGATGGGAATATTTCGGGGCCGGGACCTTCGACGACGGCTTGATGTACAACTGGGATCCATCTACGGCAAACGTAGTCGTCCCTGAATCCGCAAAGGGCAGCGTCAGCCCGCTCTACCCGACGTCCATTGGGGTGGTAACGGGAGAGGTCGTCCAGAGGCCGAGAAAAACCAACTACCGGCCGCGTTTCGGCATTTCCTACCGGCTGCGCGATAACACGGTGCTGCGAGGCGGGTATTCGAGCTTCACTGAACAAATCGGGCGTTACGCCCTGATGCAAGGGGGAGGGCCCTACCAGCTGAGCGAATCCTTTTTCAACGAGATCACGAACGGCACTGCGCTATTTCAGTTTCCGAATCCCTTCCCGGCCTTCCCTGGCAGCGTTCCCTCTCAAAGCGTCTCGGGCTACCCTCTCGACACGCACAATGGGAATATCCATCAGATGAACCTCAGCCTCGAACAACAATGGCATGACATCGGGTTCCGGTTCTCCTACATCAATGCCCGGAACCGGGGGCTGTTGTACAGCCAGAACATCAACAAGCCGCAACCGAGCTTGACCCCATTTTCATCGAGCCGACGGCCGAATCCGCAGTTCGTAGGCACCACATTGTATAAGTCAAAGGGCGATACGAATTACGATGCATTTCAGTTTGAAGTGCAGCGCAAAGTTGGTGCCGTGACCTTCGATAGCCACTACACGTGGGCGCATGGGGCCTCGAACTATCTGAACCTTGAAAACCCATACGCCCAGCTGTTCTGGAACCAGGACTCCACCACACCCAGGCACCGGGTGGTCATGAATGTTGGCTGGCAGCTGCCGTTCGGGCGGGGGCAGCGCCACGCTGCGAATGCGCCTCGTGCTGTGGACGCCGTCATCGGTGGATGGACCCTCTACTATGTGGGGTTCCTGAACACCGGGCAGCGCTTCACGCCTCGATTCTCGGGATCGGATCCGTCGAACACGAACACCTTCGGCGGCCTTCCCGATCGCATTGGAGACGGCAACCTGCCTGCCGGCCAGAGAACCCAGGACCGCTGGTTTGATGCGTCCGCCTTCAAGGTCCCGGTCAAAGGAGTATTCGGGAACAGCGGCATCAACATCCTGGAAGGCCCCGGGTACAACACGCATCACCTGACCGTCTCCAAGAAATTCAACCTGTTCGAGAGATGGCAATTTCAATATTCCTGCCAGATTTCGAACATCTTCAACCATCCCAACTTCTATTTCCCGAACAGCAATATCTCGATTCCTTCGGTCGGCCTGATCGAATCGGATGTCAGCATCTGGGATCTGCAGAAGGGGGGAGCCCGGATGGTTGAAATGAAGCTCCGCGTTGATTTTTAAGCCTCCGGCGAGTTGACGAGAAGCGCTGTCCGGTTGGTCCGGGCGGCGCTTCTCGTCATGCGTGTCCGCGTGTGCCGCATCAACCCGCGGAATTGCAGGATCCGGCCGCAGTCGAATCCGATTGCTCGGACGGAACGCTGGAATTTTTTGGTCCCCCGCCCGCCGTCTGCAGTGATGTGTAACGCTCCTAATTGAGGAGGAAAACTCCCATGCCAGCAGCCCATCGACGAGTTCACCTCGCAGCCCTGTTCGTGGTCTGGCTCTCTTTCATGGGGTCGGCCGCTACACTGTCCGCACAGATGCGGGGAGGAATGTTGAACCCGGACATCGATACCCCGGGAAAACCTTTCTCCTACTTCTGGAAACCCACGGATGTGATCGGCTCGCTGTTTGGGCGGGTGGCGGCGGAAGTCACGCCCGAAGGGCATCTCTACACAGGTCTGGGCGAGCTGATGTTCTTTGTCGGTAATCCGCCGGAGGAAGTGAACGAGCGCATCAAAACGCTGCACAAAGGGTATCTCCCCATTGTCCGGTACGACGTGCGGCGCGACGGTGTCCGATATGAATTTTCGCTGTTTGCCGATGATGCGGGCGGCGCAGTGGCCGGTCTGCCTGTCAACCTGGTTGGAGTGCGGCTCGTGAACGAGTCGCAGGAAGCGAGAACTGCCTATGTGAGTTCGGCCTACCGATTCAGCCCTCCCAATACCGGCCTGGGGAGCCTTCCTGATTACCGGTTCTCCCAGAGGCTGGAACTGATCCCGAAGGATCTGGTGGACGGGCAGGATGCCTTCAACCCGGCCTGGAAGTACTCGTTCGGCACGAACGCGCTGGTCCGCGACGGCCGCATCCTCTATTGGTTCCCTACCGACCCCCAGCCGGACCAGTTTTCGTTGAGCCTCACCGACAACGGGCTGCGCATGTACAAGTTTTTCACGGGTGAAATCATTGGCGACCGGAATCCCAAACACCGGTTGAATCCGGGCACACCCATGGGCTTGGTGAGTTACCGGGTGACTCTTCAGCCGAAGGAGGGCAAATCCCTGGCCTTCAAAATGCCCATCGTGCCCCTCCCGGTGGATCTGCCGGAAACCAGACAGATCGCCGATGCGGATTACTCCCAAAGTTACCAGCGCACAGTATCCGGCTGGGAGGGATTGCTGTCCAAGGGGGGGTTGAAGTTCCCGGAACGCAAGGTTCAGGAATTTCTGCTCGCCAACACGGCATTCGATCTGCTCGCGATCGACAAGGTGGGTGAGAACTACATACCGAATGTCAACAAGTTCCAATACCACCGGTATTACGGCGGATGCGACACGGTCCATATGCTCATTGCGCTGGATTACATGGGCCTGCAGGACATCGCCGAAAAAGCACTGCTTTTTTCCCTCACCGCCCAGGCGTCCAATGGAGCTTTTATCCCGGAGCGTCAGAAAATAGAGGATTACCGGCTGTGGGAGAGCTTCGGTTATGCCCTCTGGGGTTGGGGGCGCCACTACCTGCTGACACGCGATGAGTCCTTCCTCCAGAAAATCTATCCGGGTGTGCCGCGCGCGGTGGATTGGCTCGAAAAACTCATCAAGAACGATCCGCTGGGACTGGTCCCCCCCGTTGAGATTGCCGACGACGCGGCCCTCAAGAATGCCTACCAGACCGGGCAAAGCACGCTTGCGCTGATCGGCCTCCGCAATGCCATTGTGCTGGCCGAAAGCATGGGGCAGAAAGGAGACACGGAGAGATTCAAGGGCGTCTATGAGCGGTACCGCGCCTCTTTTGATAAGCAGCTCGCGCTGCAAACGGCTAAGAGCGGCGGCTGGATCCCTCCGGCCCTCACTCAGACTCTGGAAGGCAACCACTGGGACAACATGCTCACGCTGTATCCGGAGCTTCTCTTCGAGCCGTTCGACCCGAGGGTCACGGCCACCATCCGCAGGTCGAGAGAGACCTACGTGGAAGGAATCCTGGGATATGTCCTGCCCAGTGCAATTGCACGCAACGGAGATGATTTTGTTTTCGAGACCACGCCACGCCTCCACTACTGGCAGACGCAGGACAACACGCTGAACGCATTGGTTCGCGGCGGGGCCGAAGACCAGCAACTCGCTGTGCAGGACCTGTACGCCATGCTGGTCCACACCACGTCCACGCATGCCCCGCAGGAGTTCGGCACCTTGCCGTGGAGCACGCGCGACATGGTGGGTCACGACCTGCTGCCGGACGGGCCGGCTTCCGGAAAAACAATCGAAGTCCTGCGCAACATGCTGGTGCGCGAGTATAAGAACGATCTTGTCCTTTTTTCGGCTTTATCGCCGTCCTGGCTGAAACCGGGACAGACCGTCGAGGCCGTCAACCAGCCGACGGTGTTCGGTCCCGTGAGCGTGATCCTCAGGACTGAGGCCGACGGTCTGGCCATAAAGCTCTCCAACAAGTTCCGTCAGGCCCCGGACCGGATCGTGGTTTCCGTGCCCTGGTTTTACGACGTGAAGCAGGCCGAAGCGGACGGCCGCCCACTGACGGTCCGGGACGCGCGACTGGTGATTCCGGCGACTGCTCGAGAAGTGCGGATTACAGGCATGATCAAGGCCGGTACGCCGGATTGGAGTTACGAGCAGGCGGTGCGTGACTTCAAACGGGAGTACCGGAGCCGATACCAGGATTTTCTCCGGACCGGCCCGGCAAAACGCTGAGCGTGGGTCCCGGCCGCCGCAACGAATTGAATTGAGTTCAGCAGGAATGTTTTTCCAATTCGGAGGACAGCGAAATGACCATGAGCACGCGCGTTGTAGGTCGACGGCAGATGCTTGCGACCGGCATGGCCGCACTCAGCGTTCCAGGCGGATGGGTGCAGGCCCAGAGGCAGTCCAGCGCATCCCACGCCCGTTCCGTCCGCGACCACCTTTGGGTTTTCGCGTGTGCAGCCAACACCGACTTCGACAGGTTCAAGCGGCGCTCGGTGATGACGCCGGCGGAAAGCGCGTTCTATTACGGAGTCCCGAACATCATCATGGTTCAGGCCAGCGAGTCCGAATCCAAGTACGGGCGTTTTGAATCCCCTTTTGCCCAATACGCCGCAGGACTCAAACCTCTCAAGCGCGTCGTATGGTCGGTCGTGGGTTCCGGCGGATTTTCCTCACCCGCGGAGACCGACGAGGTTATCGACCTTGCCGGAAAGACTGCGAATTTCACCGGTATCATGCTCGATGATTTCTTTGGTTCGCCGAAGAATTGGAAACAGGCCATGTGGACAACGGAGCAGCTTGCCGCTTTCCGCAGCCGCCTCCAGGGGACGGGTAAGAAGCTCGACATCTTCGTCACCCTGTATACCAGCCAGCTGGAGTTACCTCTGCAAAGCTATCTGGAGTTGATCGACGTGATTACGCTGTGGACCGGAGACATGACAAGTCTCGAGGCCAGCCTGATACGAACCGAACGCCTCGCCCCCAGGCTGAGGAAGATGGCGGGGATCTATGTCGCTGACTATGGAACCGGCAAATCCAGGCCGCTGGATGAGATCAAGCTCCAGTGCGAGACGTCTTTGAAATGGCTGCGCGACCGGCGCATCGAGGGGATCATCTTTCTTGGAAACACCGCGATGGATTTCGATTTCCCGTCGGTGGAGTGGACCCGAGAGTGGATCGCCAGAGTCGCCGACACGGAGCTGTGACGCGTGAACGGGCGGAACCTCGCGAGCCCGCGGTTTACTTGCAGAACTTCATCGATTGCCATTCCTCGTATCTATGAAAGAAGCTCCCCTGGGCGGTGCTGAATTTTGTGGTCGAGCTGAGCTCCAGGCCCTCATCAAGGTAAACGGAATAGTCGTAACGAGCCAGGTGAAAATCCCAGGTTTCGCCGGGCTCCGGGTGCCGCCCTTTCAGGGTCGGCAGACTGCCGAACGGGATGGCTGCTTCAAGACACCAGTATTCGTCGACATCCTCCCACCTGTTCAGCGTTCCCCTGATGTTGATGCCCACGAGCAGGCCTTCGCAGTTCCACCTGCTCCATCGGTGATGATCTTCTCCGCCGGCCCCTCGTTTGGCGTTGAATGCGTCGTAAACGGTGCCCAGCGGGTTGATCTCAAAATTGTAGTAGGCGCTCTGCTCTTTGTCGGGCTTGAGAAAGATCTCAAGGACATCTTCATTGCATGTCTGGGAATCGCGTTCCGTGTGGTGTCCCCAGATATCCTTGTCGTACGCCTTGATGGCCACGTAGAGATGCTTTTCGTCCCAGAGCATTCGACCGCAGCTGATGCTTTGAGGCGTGGCGTTGCTGACAGGAACATAAAATTCCAGGGCCGGCGCCTCCTGCCATGCTGGCTCATCAATCAATCCGTCGATCTGGATTTGGGACTCTGTGAACTTGCACTCGTACCCTGTGCCGGCTGTCATATGTCCCCCTTGGGATCCTCTTGGTGTCGAGATCTACATTTTGCAGGGACACGGACGTGAACGGCAACGGCATTCTTGGCGACCGAATGGGATATCGGCGCCCCATACAGGATTGGGCGCGGGCTCTGGGGCAAGCGATCACAACCGCTCGCGGTGAAAACACCCTCCGTTCCGCCAGGCAGACCGTCGAAGAAGCAGCCAGGGCCGCGGCCGCACTCGGGGTCCGGGTCCCACCCGGGCTGGAGGCAAATCCCTGAGCCCGGGACTGCTTCTTTCGGAAGCCCTGAGCGTTGAATTGCGCTAACGGCCAGACAATGAGAGAGGAGTACTTGTGGCGAATTTTCTGATCCTGATCCTGGTCAACATCATGTGGGCCGTCCAGTTTGCCGCGGCTAAAATTGCCACCGACAACATGGGTCCGATCACCGTGACGGTGGTTCCGATGCTGATTTCCGTGCTGACGATGGCGCCGTTCCTCGCGCTGAGGAAAAGTGCTCCGAGGCCCGACGCTCCGGACCGGGGATCGCTGCTGAAGATCGTCCTGAGTTTTGTTCTCCTCGGCACCTTTGGCATCGTCATTTCCCAACTCTGCCTGACATGGGGGATATCGCGATCCCTTGCGTCGAATGCGGCCGTCATTACGTTGGGAACCCCGGCAATTACCGCGGTCACGGCTTACTTCATGCTCCGCGAACGGATGACGAAGGTACGATGGGTGTCCTTTCTCCTGGCATTCGGCGGAGTGCTGATCTGCTCGGACATCGACTGGAGATCGGTCCAACTGCTCCAGGGCAAGTACCTGGTCGGCAATCTGTTGCTGTTCATCAGCCTCTGGGGCGCTTCGTTCTACAACACCTACGCCAAGAAACTGCTGAGCCGTTATACGCCGTTTGAAGTGACCGTCTACAGCTTCATCGTGTGCACACTGGTTCTCCTGCCGCTCGCCCTGATCCTGGAACCGATGCCCTGGAGCCGATGGGTGTCCTTCGGATGGCCTGTGTGGATCAGCCTCGTTTCCATCTCGGTTTTTTCTCTTACTCTCGCCACGGTCCTTTTCTTCGCCGTGCTCCAGAAGCTGGACGTGACGCAGGCAATCCTCTCGGTCTACATGGCACCGATATTCGGCGTACTCATTGCTGCCGTGACAGTGCACGAAAAAATCACGATGGAACTGGTTCTGGGCGGGATGCTGGTCTTTGTCAGTACGTTCCTTGTCACCTACTACGAGGAGAGGATGCGCCGCCGGGCCGCGGCGGCACACTCGTGAAAGCGCATCTTGGAGGTTTGAGTCTTTGAGAAGCCTTCGGGGGCTGGTAAAAGCTGACCTCGAGGCGCGAAGACTCAAAGAAAACTCAAGGATGTTTCTGAGCCTGGGCAAAGACTGTGTGCGGGCCGGTCAAATCCTGGTATCGGCGACTTTCCCGATCCAGTCCCGGGTCCAGTCCACGGCCGCAAATCCGAGGTCCATGCTGGTGTTGCCCAGGAACACGATCCCATCGATGCGTTTCTGCCGCAACCAGCGCAGCGCGGTTTCGCACTGGAACTTCATCTCTTGGACGGGCATCGATTTCTTCTCGGTGTAATCGACGACATAACAGCCCAGCATTCTCCGCGCGCGCGGGGCGAGCTTCTCGAGTTTTGCCAGGTTCGCTTCCAGGTTGGTGAGATCCGCAGGCTTCCATGTCCAGAGCGTCACCTGGTCCATCAGATCGAGGTAGTCCCGGACCGGGAGATCCAGTTGATTGGTGTAGAACGTGACGTTCAGGTCCAGCTTCTTCCCCGGCTGATTCAATGACCGGCAAATGCTTTTCAGCTCTTCGAGGCTGAGGGCGGCGCGTCTGCCGTCCTTTTCGCGTTCATAAAAGAAATCGTCCAGATAAATTCCCGTGAAATTCGGTGTTTTCCGGGCCAGATCGAGCACCTGACGCGTCTCCCCGTTGGAGGTAAATCCGCCAGATCCTGCCACTGACCATTGGACGCGCTTTAGCGGCCGCAGGGCCACGGCGTATTGCTCAAAGGGCGGCTCGAACCGTTTATAGTGATCCGTGCTCTCGCCGATCTGAACCATGATGATGTTCGGGACGCCCAGGAAAGACGCGCTCTCGGCCGGGCTCATCACCGAGCGCCGCTTGAAATAGGACCAATCGCTGTTAGCCGGACAGGCAAACACCCACAATCGGTCACGTACCGTACCCTCAGGGGCAGCCGAGACCTGGGCGGACGCGGGATTCTCTGCGCAAATCCGCATGATTCCGGCCGCGGTCGTGCCCAGCATGGTCCTGCGGGATAGCCTCAGTTGCGAAGATCGAGGTTTCATAACTTCTCCGTCTTCTGTGTCTGTGTCGCGTCTAGACTCACTTGGACTGGATCAGCGCGTTCCCATCGTGGCAGTACCGGTTGGATCGCTACCGGCATCCGCGCGAGCTTTTTTCAGTATGATGCTTGCGGCCTCGACCGGTGTCCCCTGATACCTTTGCTTTTGCGGGGCGCTGAACGGCTTATCCACGAATGCCCGTTCGATCTCCTGGTATTGGCTTTCCAGATCTTTTGTGAGGATTTTCATCGATCCACTGCTCATTTGCGCGCGCAGGTGAGCGATGAACGCAACCACGCGGGGACGGTAGTAGAAACGCACCAGTTCATAGTAGTCGCGGCGGGCATAGTCGATGATGTGGCCTCTCCAGACCGTGAGGATATCCCGGATGGCTTTGTCGAAATCCGCAGGGATCCCCGGGAGAGCCATCGCTTTGTCGATGATTGGCTGAAGGCAGTAAAACTCGCTGCTGGACAAAAGCGCCTCCTGGTCCTGGAGGATCGCCATCATGCTCTGCGCTTGTTTCTCGAACTCGGCCTGTTTCCCGCCGACGAACGCGTCATAGAGGCTTGACACCTTCGTGTCGAAGCGGTCTCCCTGGAGTTGGCGGCCGATGTCGATGATGTCGTGCTGGTACAGGGGATTCGTGCCCAGCCGGCCGCGTTCCCTCAAGGCTATTTCCAATGCGTTGCGGAGGTGTGGCACGAAACGGGACCGCTGGCCCAGGCTGAGGCTGTGCGCGCTACCTTTGCGCCGGCCCTGAATTCCCTCCGGCGTGATGCGCACCTGGTAGAAGGGGGGAGTCACATCATCCACTCCGTACACGCTGGCCACGAGCTCCTCCAGAGCGCGAACCATGGTGGGCGCCGCGTCGACGCCGTAGCGGCGGTTGGCATAGTCGGCGAGAAAACTGTCGAGCCGGGTGTTTTCGGGATTCCATGCCAGCCGTGAGAGGAGGTCAAACCAGATGTGGTTGTGCCTCAGTGCCTCCGGCTGAAGACTTATCCCCTCGCACCGCGAGGCCTTAGGATCCTGCGCCACCTCCTGAACGCGGCGTATCAAACCGTTCAGATCACCGTGGACTGTCGTGTTTCCCCCATAAGAAAACAGGAAACCCAGCAGCCACGGCTTACCGAAGTAGTAATCCAGGTCCTTGTACATCGGGGTTGTGCCGAGGCTCGCGCCCTGGTCGTTCCACTGCTCCCAGATCTGGATGCTGTCGCCGGGGAATGTGTCAAGATAGGCTTTGACCGATTCCTTGGGCCACAGCCGCTTGTCCAGCCATGTCCAGGATGAACTGAAGACCTTTCCGTCCGGATCTATCGAGCGGATCACTTCCGAGGCACGCTTCGCATTCGCCGTTTTCACCATCTCCTGATCCTGGGGTGTTTCGCCGGGCACCATCTCGGAGAACGTCATGCCAGAGTAGATGTGATCGGTCCCGAAACGAGCAATGTACTCTTTCAGGTAAGCACGCCAGACCTGGCCGTACAGGGGATCGGTGGGGTGGATAAACTTCCCGGGCGGTTCGAATCCTACCCAGCTTACATCGATGAATCGCGCCTTGTTTCGATAAGCTTCGTAGAACTCCCGCGGGACCTGGCCGAGAAAACCTCGGTAGTCAGGCGCCATCTTGATGCCAAGGCTCCTGCCATAATCGGCGAATTTCCGGCACAGATCGGCCTGGAAATCCTGGAAAGACTCGGGGTACGGCGGGCGGATATCCCACTTGTGCCAGCCCGCCCATGGATGGAATGGCGGACCGGACAGGCTGGCTGCCGGGACCCGCACGCCGAAACTCTCCCAGACTTTCCTCCAGGTCGCCGTGAAATCGAAGTTCGACGAGAGAAGGTTGAACCTGTGTTTCGCCGCCCAGTCGACTTCTTTCTTCCATTCGCTCCAGTCCCACCAGTACGAGGTGTATTCGCAATCCATCATGTATTCTCGCACCGGGAAGCGGGGGCGTTCGATGATTCGGATGCCATCGACAGGGAGCGACTCTATTCTCGGCACATTCTCGCCATCGCCGAAAAAGCCCACGTGACAGACGCTTTCCAGATATCGATACACCGCGTAAAGGGTAGCCTTCGGGGTTGAGCCCCAGAGGACAAGGTGTCTCCTCCCGTCGTAGAGAACGGACTGGATGACAAGTCCCTCTTCACCGCTCGAGGCGAGTTCGATAACCCCTTTTCTGACGAGCGATTCCGAGACGGGAGTCTTGCCAATCGATACCATCACGCCGGTTTTGTCCGTCGTTCCTTCTGAGCGTAGTTGCGCTGTTTTTCCTGTGAGGGCTCGGACGTACTTGATGAACTCATCTGCCGCATGTTTCTCCAGAGCCGAGTCTCCGGACGTGCAGATCATCGGATCGTCTGCCGCAGGAGCCGCTGTCGATCCATGAACGAGACCGGTGGAGAGGGAAACGGCTAAGATCCATATTTTCAGCATGTATCTCCTTGCCGGCCTCGTGCGAGAAGGTCTGAGAGCATTTTGCTTCGTGCAGAAGCCCGGGCCTATTTTCTCGCCGGGACACGAGATTGTCACCTATATTTTGCTTGATAAAATATTAATGGAGAGACTGCGGATCAGGTCGCACAACGAGTGAAAGACTTGCCACATTTCCATGGGATCGGCGGGAGGGGCAGGAACTCGCCGGTCGTGTCTGGCGAGGGGGTGATTTCGTCTTCAAATCGTGGTATTTTTTTCATGCAAAACCATCAAACTGACTCGATATCGGGTCAATATTGTCCGCGAGGCAGGAAGTCATGCCCAAGATCGCAGAGCAGTGGCTTCATAACGTTCTGGACGTCATGCACCAGCGCCGTACGGTGACCCGTGCCCAGATTGTGCAGGCGACCCGACTGAATCCAGCCAGTGTAAGTCACGCGCTCAGCTTCTTGTTGGATCGCGGCACCATATTGAAAATTGGAGAGTTGCAGTCGAAGGCTGGCCGACGTCGCGATGTGTTGACCCTGAACGCCGAGGCCGGCTACTTCATCGTCGCCGACCTCGAGGGCACACGCACGAGTTTTGCCGTTACGAACTTTGTCGGAGACATTCGCTATCGCTGGGAGGACGACATCCTGGTCGGCCGGACGCTTGAGGTGAAGCAGATCATCGAAGGCATCCGAATGGTTTTGCGCGGGCTCACCGAAGCCCAGAAATCGCGCCTTCTGGCAATCGGCGTGAGCTGTCCCGGGATCTGGCACAAAGGGGGGGGAGTTACTGCATTCAATCTCGGTTGGCACGATGTCCCTCTTGCGGCGGAACTGGCGAAGAGTTTCGATCTGCCGGTGTTTCTGGACCACTCAACCCGCTGCGCAATTCTGGCGGAACGGTGGCTGGGGCTCGGTCAGAACGTGCGAAACTTCGTGTATGTCACCGTTGGGTATGGCGTTGGGGTTGGAATTTATAGTAACGGTCGGTTTGTAGGCGGCCGTGACCTGATGGCCGGTGAGTTGGGGCACATCCGAATCGATCCCGCGGCAACCGACCAGTGCCGGTGTGGGAAAACCGGCTGCCTCGAGGCAATAGTTTCCAGTCCGAACCTCGTCCGACAGTTTCTCGAGAAATCCGGTTTGGAACCCGGCCATTATTCGGGATTCAGGGTGGTCGACGTGTACGACCGGTTCAGGCAGGGTGATCCAATCGCGGCAGATGTCATAGCCCGCGCCAGCAAGTACCTGGGATTGGCCCTCTCCTACATCGTTAACTTTCTCAATCCCGAGCTGATCATTCTCGGCGACGATCTCGTGAATGCGGAGGACATTTTCCTTCCGCGAATCCGAGAGGAGATAGTGGCAAACTCGCTTCCCGCTTTTGTGAAAAACCTCGACATTCGGGTGAGTCGGCTGGGGCACGACATTGGTCTGAAGGGAGCGGCCTCATTTGCGTTCCGAAAGTCGTTGTCGAACGCCGCCCTCCGGCAAAAGATGTGCCGGCCTGCGTTCGAATTGCTGGAACCCCTTGAACCGCACTAGACGATGTAACGTCTTCCCCATACGTCCGAACCCCCGGTCTTAGTGCTGGAGCGAGTGCAGGACAGTCAAGCCCCGACCTCGGCGCAACACGCCGGAGCCCTGGATCATTACGGACATGAAGACCAGCCCTGACCGGAAAGAGCATTGCCTCACAGTACAGGGCCGGTATGCGGCGAAAATGCAGCCGACCGTTTTCTTGAATCGTTGGGGGGAAACATGAACTCTCGAGAACGCATCTTTGCGGCACTTGATCACAAACTCGCAGACCGCGTTCCGATCGCTGAAATGTGGATTGATCCGAAGATCGTTCAGGCGATTGTTCCCGGGGCGGTCCATTCCAATGATCTGGTCGAACCGCTCGGTCTCGATATGGTGACCGTCGCCACGATGATCTATGAGGCCGACGAGGTGGAATGGGTCGACAGGGAACGGGGCCTTTTTCGAGACAAGTGGGGAGCGCTGCAACACCTCACAGTGGAAGCAGTCCCCGTGCCGACTCTCCCGGCGCGGATTGAGTCGGAGGAGGATCTGGCTCGGTACACTCCCCCCGATCCCGCAAATTCCCCCGTCCCAGCCAAGGTGCGGACGTTAAGGGAGCGCTACCCCGATAAGGCTGTGGCGGTGGTCGGCGAATCGGGTTGGGCCCCTGCGGCATTCTTGCGCGGCGGGATCGAAAACCTGTTATTAGACTTCGGGATGAGGCCCTCCTTTGCGAAAGACTTGATGCAAGTCGGAGCGACCTATTACGCGGAGCTTTTTCCTCTCGCCATCGCTGCCGGCGCGGATGTCATATTTCTAGGCGACGACTACTGCGATAAGAAGGGCCCGATGATGTCCCCACGGATGTTCCACGAACTCATCCTCCCTAACGATGCCGCCGTTGTCGCGTCGATTAAGAAGGCCGGCGCGTATTGTATCAAACACATCGACGGCGACATCCGGAAGATCATGGACCCGTTGGTGAGTACGGGATTGGACTGCCTCGGTCCGCTACAGGACGTTCCTGGAATGGAAATGGACAAGATTCTTGAGCGTTACCCTGGGCGGATCTCGGTGATGGGTAATATCAGTGTCGACCTCCTGTCCCGAGGGACACGGGAGGAGGTCGTTGAGGCTGCGCGACACTTGCTACGTACGGTTTCAAGCAAAGGACCGCACATATTCTCCTCCGGCAATACGATTTCCTCGTCGGTGAATCCTGCGAATTACGTTGCCATGGTGAAGACCGTCCAGGAACTTGGTGCGTATCCCATCAGCGCCCTGTGAATAGGCACCTCGTTGTGAATACAGAACTGGCGTTTTGAAGCAGGTGATGGGTGGCAGGCCGGCCCGGGGAGTGCACACGGCTGATGATATGCTCCGGCCATGGTCTCCACGGAGGCCCCGATGGCTGGAGTTCTGGTGCGGCTGCCGAACGGGTTTTCAAAGCTGTGTGGCGTTTTGCTGCACCTTCGCGAAAGCGCCAATCACATCATCCACGTCGCTCTTAGACCCGATCAGTACCTCATGGGACATATACATGCTCGATGCGCAGAGTTCATCGTTCTGCGCGCAGTAGTTTTGCTCCCGGTATTTATCCAGGCGTTGCCGGCTGTACACCGCACGGAATCCACGGGAATTCAGGTTGTCCTCGAGGAATGGTTCCTTGTTGAGAGGAGGATATCCAGCCCCGACCGGAATGCCCTCGGCGTTGAGTGCCTTGATGACTTTCTCACGCGACGATCCATGGAATTGCTGTTTGTCGAAGCGAATGCCGAAGCAGTAGTTGTTCTGACGGGTCGATTCCGGATAATGCTCCTGCGGCATGATCCCCGGCACCTTCCTGAGTTCTGACCTCAAGTACGCCCCGTGCTTCTCGCGAATTAGGCTCACCTCGTCCAGTCGCGTCAGCTGCGCCATGAGCACCGCGGCGGCGAAGTCCGAGATACGATACTTTGTGCCGCGCATCGTGTAGCCTACCCCCTTTGGATCCGAACCGAAATTCCGGAACATGTAGGCTTTGGCGATCAGCTCCTCACGGTTGCTTACCAATGCGCCCGCCTCCCCGCCAGGGAGGTTTTTCGACTCCTGGAAGCTGAAACAGCCGATGGTCCCCAGGGTGCCGAGCTTCTTACCCCGCCACTCCGCCAGGTGAGCCTGGCACGCATCCTCGATAACCGGAAGGTTGTGCTTCCCGGCAACAGCCAGGATCTTATCCATGTGAGCGGGTGCGCCGAAGATATGGACTGGCATGATCGCGCGGGTATGCTCGGTTATTCGGCGTTCGATATCGTCCGGATCCATCTGAAAAGTCCTTATGTCGGAATCCACGAAAACCGGCAGCGCATAGCACAAAAGGATCGCGTCAACAGTGGCTATGTAGGTGTAAGGCGAAACCAGGACTTCGTCGCCAGGACCGATTGCCAGGACCTCGAGCGCCATGTGTAACGCGTGCGTGCCACACGGAGTGATCACACAACCCCCTGCCCCCAACCTTTCTGCCCAGGCCTTTTCAAATTTTGGGATGAACTCCCCGTCAAAGGTGCACCAACGGTGGTTCCGGAGGGATTTAAGGATATTCGCCTCGTCCCGGTCATTTGTCTGGGGCCAGGTTGGGAAAGCTTTGGTTCGCACTGGAGTGCCCCCTTTGAGCGCTAGCGTATTCGGGTTTCGAGACAAAGCAGGCGCACGAGTGGGAACAATGCTCGCCACCGCGACTCCTGCGGACGCTCTCTCCAGGAAAACCCGTCGACTTAGCTTCCTGTGGTCCATACCGTTCCCTCCCGGGAATGCCGCCGCCATATAAGGGGGCCCAATGAGGTCTCTATGATAACGATTTTGGCCAACAAGTTTGACGAATATTTGCGCCCGTAGGACGCGCGTCGACCTTACGGACCAGCCTGCGAAGGCATGTTGCTCGCACCTCGACTATTATCACGGATCGCGGAGTTATCTCTCGCTTGGGAAACGCCCGACCAGATATTTGGCTGCCGTCATGCGCCCAAGGATGTATTGTTCCCGAAACGGTCCCGCTCGGGTCATGGCCTCCGTGATCTTGGGAGACTGTGTTGCGACAGCAGCCGTTGACTCGGCGGCGAGCGCCCTGGCGAGACCGAAGTCTAGGATCTTGACCTCATCTTCGCCCGTAATCATGACGTTGGCAGGCTTCAGGTCGCGGTGGATTACCCCTTTCTCGTGCGCGGCCTCGAGCCCCTCGGCGATCTGGCGGCACACCTGCATCGCCTCATTCGCTTGGAGTGGCCCCGTCAAGAGCCGCTGTGCGAGTGTCTGCCCCCTACCAACTCCATGACGATGAATCGTTTTCCGCCCGATTCTTCGACACTGTGGATTGCTGCGATATTCGGGTGGTTCAGCGACGCGAGCACCGCCGCTTCACGTTGGAAGCGGGCCAGCCGTTCTGCCTCACCCGAGCAGTCTGAGGTATTGATCCGCCAGGTTCGATTCGCCGTCCTGCGGGGCGATTACGAAACGGTCCCGTGCGCCGGCGCGAGCATAGACCTCACGCGTGAAGCTGTACTCACGCTCGGCCGACGCGATTTTCACCGGTTCTTTCATGGCATCGACGGGCGCGACCAGCGCCAGCCTACGATCGGCGATAGCCGCCGCAACGTGCGGGAGATCAAAGGAGGTCAGGACGTCGCGGACGAAGACTCCGGCGCTGTGCAGGTAACGGTCGACTCCGGTCAGGCTGGCATAGGAGATGAGCCCGCGCTCGACAACCGCGGCACGGATGCGGCCGTCGAGCGCCGCCGCGTAGAGGGTCCACAATGCACCCGCATCCTTGCCGATCGCGTCCACGCCCGATCCGTCAACGTCCGGACGGCTCAGCACGTAATCGACGCTCCGCAGAACATCCTGGACTCGCATCCCGAAAAGGCAGCGGTTCATGTGCCAGGCCATGTATGCCGTGGCCGTTTCCACGCTGAACAGGTGCGAGAATCGGCTGCCCTGCAGGTCCTGACAGTGCGGCGGGGCTGTGGCGCCCATGCCGCGCACGTCTACGGAGACCACGAGCCGCCCCAGTTGGGCCAGACGCTCGACGATCCCGAATTCCATCCCGTCCGCTACCTTGCCCGATTCCGAAGCGTAGAGGATGGCGCGGCCTGAAACTCGGCGCGCGGGCAGGAAAACCCAGGCTGGAACGTATATGCCGGGTTCCGACAGGAACTCCAGTTTCTCGACCACGTACCGTTTGCGCGGCGTGACACCCAGATGCCGCACGGCAAGCGGTTGATCCGAGGTTTGTGGTTCCAGCCGCAGCAGCGTCTTGATCTGGCCGGCGATCTGTGTACGGAACGCTGCCCGTTCGTCGGCGTTACCGGGGACCCTGCGCGCGGGTGGGAGCGAGGCGCCCTGCCGCGCGATCAGCGAGAAAATCGTCTGGCCCTGTCGCGCGTTCCGGATCGAGCCGTTCGGAGTCGAGTAGAGCGCCTCCGGTTTTCGGATCTCGAGATCGGGCTCGGCGGCCGGGCCCGGGCGTCCGTAAAACCAGCGGCTGAACCAGTCCGTGGTCGCCAGCCTCAGCTTGACCGTGTATGCGTGCGGATCGTTCGCCTCGGCGGTTGCGAAACGGTCTGCCGCGCCCAATTGCTCGTAGCGGCTCCGGATGTGGGCTGCGGCAGCGTTGAAGTCCGGCGTGTATTCCTCGATGAGGGCCAGCAGGGGGCGGGGCGCGATGGCTGCGTGCAGGTCGCACCTGTCGATGCCGTATACGGCGGCAGGAAAAAGGTTCTGCTCGACGTCCGATGGTCCGACGCGGTCGGCTGGAGCGATCCTGACGGGCCAACGGTGGCTTGTGCCCCCCTCGTTGATCACCGCACACCTGACCCGCTGGTCCAGGGCGCTGATGAACATCGTCATCGTGCCGCCGCCGGAATGCCCGGCGCATCCGATCCTGGTGGCATCGACCTCCGGCCTCGTCAGCAGGTAGTCGATCGCGCGCATTCCGTCCCATATGCGGTAGTGCGTGAGGTCCTGTCCCATGAGCAGGAGCACCTGCCCCGGCATCGAGTGCTCGTAAATCGGGTCGGCAAGGTCCGGCGCCGCGCCCGTGGTATCACTGTACTGCCGCCGTTCGCCCTGGCCGATAGGATCGTACGCGAGGACGGCAAAGCCGTTCCCGACCAGGTCGAGGTAGAGGGCCTGGTAGTCGGGCTGCATGCGCGCCAGCACGTAGTGACCGCACGGTGAGATGATCCCGGGAAACGGCCCCCGGCCGGCAGGAACGTACACGTTTCCGCTGACCCAGAAATCCGGCCGGCTCTCGAACAGGATGTTTTCGACGCGGTACCCACGCGACTCCGTGGTTCGAACCACCTTGGCTGCGAGCGGCGTCCGAGGCGGCAGGCCGTGAATCATGCCGAGGAACTTCTCCCGGACAAACGCGTTGCGCCCCTCAATCTCGGCGGGCGTGTGGATGGCAGCCCGTTCCTGGTCCCAATTGGCAGCGAGTGTGTTCAGCCGATTTGACAGCCAGGCGAGCAGCATGTCCGGGTGATCCTGCGCGTACGACTGAATCTCGGCAGTCAGTGCGGGAGAACGGAGCCCAAAGCTCGACGGCAGCAATGCTCCGCGCTCGAGGAATTCCCGACGGCTCAGCTGCATCGCAGATCTCCCCGGATCGAGGCACTTTCACCATACTCCGAACCGCACGAACCGGTGAAGTCAATTCAGTGTCTTGGCGGATCGGTTGGCTCGCCGAGCTCTGCCAGCGTTCATCCGCGTCCGTCGCAGCCGAACTGGTCGGGCAGAGGGGTTCCGGAAACTGGATCCTGCACCTGGTGAATTTCGATATCGCCAGGCCGGTCGACAACGTTGTCGTGAACCTGCGCCTGCCAAAAGAAAGGGAACTGAAACAGGCGGTAATGGAGACTCCTGACGGTCTTGCGACTCAGGTACTCGAGGCCGCACAAACAGGGGGCGTGGCTTCCTTTCGGGTGCCCCGCCTGAGAGTCTACAGCATGGTGCGACTGACCTTTACCTCGCCACGATCGTAATCGATCCCTTATTTCGCCAATCTCCACGGTTCAATATTCCTGAGCCGCAGGCATCTCACTCGGAAGAACCGCCCGAAGAATGGCACGCTCACCAAGCCCAATTGCGACGCTGCGACTCTGCGCAACCGTGGACCTCGTAGTCAATTGGGGAGCCGCGCCAGCTCCTTTGCGTAGAGGGGGTTTCCAGGGAATTCGCGCGCCAGGCCTTCCAGCAGATCCCTCGCCTTGCTCGGGGCGTTTTCGCGCATCGCCGCAAAGGCGAGGAGCAGACGCGCATACGGCAGCAGGTAGTGTCCTTTTTCCGCGACCAACGTCAGTTGTTCGATCCCCTCCCGCTTGTCGGCCTTGGCGCCATACAGCCGCAGCATCCAGCGTACCGGGGCGGGACGCAGCCCGAGGAGATAGTTCTCGATGCCGAGGGCGAGGTATCCGTCGTAGTAGGAAGGGTGCAGCGAAAGCAGCTTTTCGCCGAGAATGCCGGCCTGTTTTATATAGGCGAGGGAAGCGAGGTAGCGCTTTTCAATCAGCCCCGAATAATCCGCTCTCATCCCGAGATTCATCATCCTGGCGAACATAGCGTTGGCATCCCCGGGCGAGCGGCGGAGCACCGCGTCCGCGAGCTGGTCGCTTCTCGCCAGGGCGCGCTCGAAACCCTGCCTGGCTGCCGGGTCTGGAGCGCCGGTCTGCATCCTCTTGAACTTGTAGTCGTCGGTGAACAATTCCGAGCGCAGGATGCCCATCCGATCGAATTCGGAAAACAGGAAAGCCGCGGCGTCCGAACAGGGGCCCATCGGGTCGTTCGGATGCGAAGCTTCGTACGACCGGAAGCTCTGGTGCGCTTCGGCGAACTGCAGGTTGTACATCTGACGGTAGCCCGCATCGAGGGGCAAGCGCGGGGAGAGCGCGGTGGTATCTGCTCCGCCCGCCGCGGGGTAAGTACCTTGGGCCATTCCAATGAAGATGGAAAGCAGGATGATGTTTTGAAAATTCATCAGAGTCGGTTGATCAGGGGCGGAAATTACCGTGGCCGCCTCCCATCGTCCTCGACGTCGTGCTGCACCGATGACGAATTCATCGAAGAGCGGAGGACTCATCTTGCGGACCATGTTACCGCATATCACTGTTCCCGGAGAAGTTGCGTCAAGAGCATCTGGCCGAAACGTTCGTCAGTCCACCTCTTGGGCATCAGAGTGAAAATTATGGCAGAAAAGTTCACGGTGGCTTTGATCCCGGCCCACGTCCCAGGCAGTCGCTTCGCCCCACGGAACGTCGTGGGGTGAAAAAGACTCGGTGACATCGCTGCTTGTGGGTATGATTCTGCCCTGCGGCATTCTCGCGTTTTGCCCAGGCGTCTTCAGTGGGGGGAACCAGGTGCCCATTTCGAATCGTAGGGTCGCGTGTTGGATGACGGTCGTTCTGTTCCTGCTCACGCAGCCCGGGTGGGCAGGCCAGAGGCCGAAGAACATCATTTTGTTGATCGGGGACGGCATGGGAGTCGGGCACGTAACGCTGGCACGGCTCGCTGCCCAAGCCGATGGCAAGACTCTGATGATGGACACCATGAAAACTGCAGGCCTGGTCCAGACGCGCTCGGCCGATTCCATAATGCCGGATTCTGCGGCAGCGGGCACGGCGCTCGCGACCGGCTGGAAGACCAATAACGACATGGTCAGTGTGCTGCCCGATACCAGCAACACGAGCGTCGCCAGCATCCTGGAGGTTGCACAGGACCTGAAGAAGTCCACGGGGCTGATTACGGACACGGACATTGTGGACGCCACCCCCGCAGTCTTCGCAGCCCATGCCAGGTCGCGCGAGGAGTTGCCCGAGATCGCCGGTAAAATTCTGCGGCAAAAGGTGGATGTGTTGCTGGGGGGTGGCCGGGCTTTTTTCATACCCCAATCCCGGACGGGCAGCATGAGGAAGGACGAGACGGATCTTCTTGCGCGCGCGGCGCAAGAAGGGTACGCGGTGGTTGGAACCCGGGGCGAACTCGAGCAAGAGCGATCGGGGAAGGTCATCGGCTTATTCAACCTGAGAGCCCTCGCTGCCGGGGCGTCCGAACCCTCCCTGGCAGAGCTTGCCGATAAAGCCATCCAGCTACTGTCCCGAAATCGGCGGGGATTCTTCCTGATGGTCGAAGGGGACCATATCGACGAGAAAGCGCACGCCCACGACGCCGCAGGGGTGATTCAGCAACTCCGCGAATTTGACGCGGCGGTGGGAGTGGCGCTTGCGTTTGCGCGGAGCCGGAAGGACACGCTGGTCGTCGTGGTCGCAGACCATGAGACCGGCGGGCTCGTCGTACTGCCGCCAGCCCAGGGAAGCCCGAAGGCATGGTCGGTCGCCTGGTCCACCGACGATCATTCCGGCAACAACGTGCTCCTGCTCGCCGACGGGCCAGGCGCCTCGGAATTTGGCGGCGTCCGGGACAACACCGAGATTCCCAAGACTATGGCGAGGTTGTGGAGGGTAAGGGGCTTCCCACGAAAGATGTCGCCGCCGCCACACGCCGCAGCGTCGCAGGGGACCACCTCATAATTTCGCCGGCGCCAAGGCGCCGGGCATTTCGGCTCATATCGCAAGTCGTAAGCGGCGCCGAGGCGCCGCCACACGGCCGCAGGGGCACACTCGCGGTACGATCGATTGGCGGAGAGGCCATGGAACCGATTCGCGTGCTGTCTGATTTGCAGATGGAGCTGATTGACGATGCAGCCGGGGCAATCCTCGAGAAGACCGGGATGATCATGAGATCGGCTGAGGCCCTGGACTACCTCGAACGGTTCGGCTGCAGGGTCGATCGCGCGAGCTTCCTCGTCCGGTTTCCGCGGGAACTGACGCGGAGGATGGTGGAAAAAATGCGCCGGGACTACACGCAGCCGGATCGGCCCGAGAGGATGAATGTCCGTTTCAGCCACGTTCGCTTCCGGAAGACTCCTCACCAGGTGCATCCCGATTTCACCGTCTCGGCCGGCGGGTTCGTGCCCTTCATCTTCGACCTCGAGGGCGTGCGCCGCCAGGGCAACCGGCACGATGTTCTCTGCTCGATCAACATGGTGAATCATCTGAAACACATCGACCTGACCGGGCTCCCGGTTTCCGACCAGACGATTCCTGCCCCTTACCGCCCCGTCGCGATGGCGGCCGAGTTGGTCAAATACACGCGCAAGATCGGCGGCATAGAAACGTTTCGCAAGGAAGACGTGCCGTTCATGATGGAGATCGGGCGGATTGTGGCAGGGCCGGATTCCGAGTTCCGCCGCTGCCCGGTTGTGGTCGGATACGCCGAGACGCGATCGCCGCTTTGTTTCGACGAAAACATGATCGGTATCTTCCTCTCGTATGTGAAACTTGGCGTACCCCAGACCGTCGACTGCATGCCATGCGGCGGGACGACAGCGCCTGTTACCGCGGCGGGAGTCCTGGCTCTTGGGGCGGCCGAGACTATCGGTGCGATGACGTTGGCCTATGCGGTTCGTGAGGACGCCGTCGTCGGCCTGGACATCACTCCATCCTTCGCCGACATGACCAGCGGCAACTTCAAGTACGGCGGCGCCGACCGGTGCAATCTTCTTATGGCCCGGATTCAGCTCCTCTCGGAATATTACGGCTGCGCTGCCGGCGTCCATGGCGGCAAAACGGACAGCTGCTTTTTCAACGAGCAGACGGGTATCGAGAAGGCCGCCACGTTGCTAACGGCGGTCCTGGCAGGCGCGATAGGGGTCGGGACAGTCGGGCATATCGAGAATGCCGTGACATTCAGCCCTGTGCAACTGGTGATCGACAACGAGATCGCCTCGTACGTCCGGAGGGCCATACGCAGCCCCATCGAAATCACCCCGGAAACTCTGGCCGTCGACCTGATCCACGTGGTCGGACCGGGGGGGAATTTCCTCAACGCGATGCACACAGCCGAGCATTTCCGAGGCGAGTTGCACCTTTCGCCGCTGTTCCCGGCCCGAGCCTGGGATTCAATCCAGCGAAATCGCGCTGCGTTCGACACCGCTGAAAGGGCTGCTCAGATCGCGCGCGAACTTTGGCGACCGGCCTGCGAACCGGTGCTGACGGACGACCAGGTTCGTGCTCTGGACGATGTAGTGCGGCGGTCGCAGGCAGGCTGAAAACAACATCAAATCCCATCCGCGACGGATTTCGTGCCGCAACCCTCAATCGGTTTGCGGCTCCGGCCGCGCCGTGCGTGGCGTGGCTGCTCGTCCTCTCAGCCTGGGATCGAGTTCAGCTTGTCGCGGTTTTCGTAGACCTTTTGGAAGGCGTTGATGATGTCGTCCATGTTCTCCTTGGGGGCGGTCAGGGGCCCGGAAGCCCAGATCATCGCCATCTCCTGGCAGACCAGGTCGCATTTGGGGCACTGCATCTCTTCGCGATACCTCTTGAGCCGCGCCGCGGAAAACATCTTCTGGTAGACCTTCGAACCCAGGATGTGGTCCACCCAGGGCTCCTTGTGCAGCCCGTGCTTTATGTACCCGTCGAGCGAGATGCCTTCCGCGGCGATAGCCTTCAGGAACTTGCTCCGGTCGACGCCGTTGAAGTGCTCTTTCTTGTAGCTCATCGCGTAGATGTAGAAGGAGCCGCTCTCGGTGCCGGGGTACAGTTTCTGGGGCACGAGGCCGGGGATGTCTTTGAGCCCGGCGGTCAGACGCCTGGCATTTTCGTTGCGCAGCACGTGGCGCGCCACGACGCCCGGCAGTTGGCCGAGCAGCAGGGCCGCCTCCAACTCGTTCATGCGGTATTTCGGGCCGGCCACCTCCGTGAATCCCCGGCGCGAGGTGCCGTGGTTGTGGACGGTGTAGCACCTGTCCATCAGCGCTTCGTCGTTTCCGATGATGGCCCCGCCCTCGCCGCACGCGAGGGTCTTGCTCGACTGGAAGCTGAAGCACCCGCAATCGCCGATCGTCCCGAGCGTCCTGCCCCTGTGGATCGGCGAGGTGCGCCTGGCAGGCGTCCTCGATCACCTTGAGGTTGTGCTTTTTGGCAATCGCCATGATCCGGTCCATGTCGCAGGGCTGGCCCATCATGTGAACCGGCATGATGGCCCGGGTGTTTTCGGTGATTCTCCGTTCGACGTCGTCCGGATCGAGCTGATAGGAGGCGGGATCCAGGTCGGCCAGCACCGGGAGCGCCCGGCTGGACAGGATCGAGGCGATGGTGCCCGGATCCGTGTAGGGCGAGGTGATGACTTCGTCGCCCGGGCCGATGCCCAGGGCCTCCACGCAGGTGTGAAGCGCCTGGGTTCCGGCGCCCGTGGCGACGCAGAAATTTGCCCCCGTCAATTGGGCGTATTTCTTTTCAAACGTGGGCACAGTGCCCGATTCGGACTGGATTCGGCACCAGATCCTGCTCTTGGTGGTGTCGACGATGGATTTGACGACATTCTCGTCCCAGTAGGGCCATTCCGGCCACTTCTTGTTTTGCCTGACCGGCGTGCCGCCGAGGATAGCCAGCTTGCCTCCATCGCCGCTGACGAATCCGTAGCCAGGAACACCTGCCGAGATTGCAACAGAGCCCGCCGAGGCCGTAGTGATGAACTGCCGCCGCGTCAACTGATTCTTGTCCATTTCCCTGTCCCCCCAGTATTTGCCACGGCCCAAAATACCACTTACCCCCCATCCGCGCAGCTTATTGTGCCAGGAGCACGCTTTTGGGGACGCGGATGGCCGCGGATAGGCTGTCGGCTTCGGGCTCCCGGCTTCTGTCTTGCGGCCTCGGTCTCTTCAACTTGTCGTTGTACTCCCGGATGGAAATGCCTATAAGTCGAAGGAGGGTGGAGCGATCCTGGCGTAATCCGCGGAGGGCAAATGCGCTTTCTGATTGGCACGCTGCTCGCGGTCGTCTGTGCGGTTCCGCATGTGAGTCCCCAGATCGCCCCTGCCCGGGATGCAGCGGGGCAACGCGACGCGCAGGCGGAAAGGGCCCGGCGGCTGTCCGTGTCGTACTATGCTCAGGCGCTCGCTCATGCCCCGGCGGCATGGAAGGAGACCATTGACGTGAAGCACCGGCGGTCGGTAATGCAGGGCGGCGATCCCAAGTTGATCGACGCTCTGGGATGGCACTTCTGTGCCGACTGATTGGGCGAAGCAAGAAGCCAGGAGCAGGAAGCCAGGGCAGGAAGCCAGTTCCGCTTTGAGGATGCAACATATCGGCGTGATTTGGGGACGTAGCCTTCAGGTATGCTGGACTGGAGGGAGGGACCGGGCGCACTGAGGAACCGGTCGGTACGCTTCCGGTTCAACCTCTCCAACGGGAGACTCTATTCCTTCCGAGTGGACTGACGGCGCAGGGTGCAGCGGCAAGCGAACCGGAACCGCTCTGCGTCGAGCTGAAGGTCCGAGAGCGTCTCCCATCCGGGTCGCGTCGATGAAGGGCTCCTCGGCCTGCTCTGCCAATAGGCTCCTGCCCGCGACTAGGCGAGCCGTGAATACGCGACGGATTTGAACCGCAGTTCGCCGGCACCTTCTGTTTATATGAACTGAGGCGTTTCTCTCAGGCTCTTCTGGTCCCGGTCCTCGAGATTGAGGTTCACGCCATCGATGCGCAGCCTGGCCTGGACTTCGCCTGCCGGCAGTTCGCGCGGCACGATCCCCTTTTTCGCGGCCAGCGCGGCTGCGACACCCGCGGCATGGCCCGTGGCCATGCAGTTGCCTATGGCCTTACCCGCCCCCGCAGCGACGTGAGTCGTGGAGATGCAGCGCCCGCCCACGAGGAGCCCGTCGAGCTTCTCCGGTATCAGTGCCCGGTAGGGAACGTCGTGGATCTTCATCCGGTAGTTTTCGATGTCCTTGATCCCCCCCTGGTCGACGAACCCGGAGCGCCACGCGACGGCGTCGTCGAAGACCCGCCCGGCGAGTGCGTCCTGCTCGGTGATGACATAGACGCCCTTGACGCGGCGGGTTTCGCGCACGCCCACCTGCGGCCCGGCGGCAACCAATTCGATGCTGTTGAGGCCCGTATTGCCGGACTCGCGCAGCGCCTGCACCATCTGCAGCACCTGCCGCCGGCTGGTGCACTCGGCTTTCGTACGTTCAACCGGATCGGTCGCGTCCACCCTGCCCATGTCCGAAGTGCCGGCGTGATTGATCCACCAGCTGTGGCTGTTGGCGATCGGCAGCATTTCCATGAATCCGGAGGTGATCAGCGGGTACCTGGCTTTCCCGCGCTGGATCGTAGCCAGAATCTCTTCGGCTCGAACCTTCGTCGTATCGATATTGGACAGGGCCAGCCCCAGGGTGACGGGCATGAGTTCTTTGGGGTCCATCATGGTCTCCGCCCCCGCGTAGAACGCCACGTCCGCATCTCCGGTGCAGTCCACCACGGCCTTGGCCCGGAGCGCCATCAACCCGCGTTTCGTGCCGATGACCACGCCGGTCACGCGGTTGCCTTCGACAATCGTGTCCACCGCGCGCACGTGGACCAGGTACCTGGCGCCGACCTCGTCGAGGGCGTCGAGAACCGCAACCTTGAGGTATTCCACGTTGGTCAGCAGCCCGTGCACGCTGAGTTTTACCGCCTGGTCGCCCATGGCCTGGAGTTTCCGGACCAGCAGTTCGTGCACCTGCGAACGCGGTTTGCCTTCGGGCCGTATGTGGTTCAGCGGCATCCCTACCTGCCAGGCCCCGATCCCGCCGAAAAAGGAGTGGTTTTCGATAAGGAGGGTGTTGGCGCCGGCACGGGCGGCACCCAGCGCGGCTCCGATGCCCGCGGGTCCTCCGCCCACCACCAGGACCTCCGTAGTGTCCAGCGTCGGGTATCGTGAGCCCGCGACCACCTTCTGCGAAGAGGTTTTCGCCGACAGCGACGCCATGCCACCAGTAACGATAAGCTGGCGCCTCGAAATATTCCGCTGTTTCCCCACGATTCCCTCCCCGCAGCGATGGATTACACGGGTTTGCTGCGACGGTGTCCATCCTACACCGTCTGCTGCCCCGGTTCCCGCGAATTGGTGCTATGCTAGCTCCATGATGCGCAGATCTCTATGTTTTCTGATAGCTTGCCTTCTGGTAATTTGTGCCGCGGCACAAGAACGGAGTGCGGTGGGCAGGGGCGTGGCGGTCTCGGGCAGCGCCGCAGCAACAGCCGCCGGCGTTCGGATCCTGGAGCAGGGCGGAAATGCCGCCGACGCGGGAGCCGCCACGCTACTGGCCCTCAGCGTTACCACGGTCGGCGCCTTCTGTATTGGCGGCGAGGTACCCGTCCTGATCTACGATGCCTCCAGGAAGGATGTGAAGGTCCTGGCCGGGCAGGGCGGTGCGCCCCTGGATCCGAAAGCCATCGAGTGGTACCTGGAAAATGGGATCCCGGGAGGTGAAGTGCGGGCCGCCCCGGTCCCTGCCGCCCTGGATCTGATCGTGACCCTGCTGAAGCGGAACGGCACCAGGAGCTTTCGCGAGATTGCGGAGCCCACCCTGACCATCCTGGATGCGGGCGGTCCCAGCTGGTACATCGACACCTCGGACCGGACAAGGATCGAGACGGGCCGCAACTGGCGCGCAGACCTCGCCGTCACCTTTCGCAAATTGGTGGATGCCGAACAGAAGGCTCGGGGCAGCCGCGAGAACCGGCTCCGGGCGGTGGCGGACAGGTTCTACCGCGGAGACATCGCGGACGCACTGGAGCGGTGGTACATCGAAAAGGGCGGCTTTCTGCGCAAGGCCGATCTGGCGGCGCACCGGACGCGCGTGGAAGACCCGGTCCGGGTCAACTATCGTGGCTACCAGGTCTTGAAGTGCGGCCCATGGACGCAGGGCCCATACCTTCTCGAATCTCTGCGCCTCCTGGAAGGGTTCGATCTGAAACAGATGGGCTTCGCTTCGGCGGACTACGTGCACGTGGTGACGGAGGCGATGAAGCTCGCCCTCGCGGACCGGGACGAGTACTACGGCGATCCGCTGTTCACCAGGGTGCCGCTCAAGGCCCTGCTTTCCGACCGATACACCAGGATCCGCCGGCCTTTGATCGACATGAAGAGGGCGTCACTGGAGGTTCGTCCCGGCGATCCCTACGGCATGCGGCCCCTCAAGAAGCCCTGGTCGCCTTCCCGTGCTCCGGGAGGCACCACCGTCATGTGCGTGGCGGATCGCTGGGGCAACGTCGTCGCTGCCACTCCCAGCGGGTTGGGCAGCACGGCAGGCGTTGCCGGCGACACCGGCATCATCCACGGCACGCGCTTGACCAGCCTCAATTCCTGGAAAGGCCATCCCAATTGCATCGCCCCCGGCAAGCGGCCGCGCGTCACCCTCACTCCCACGCTCGTGCTCAAGGGCGGCAGGCCGGTTGTGGCCATTGCCGTTGCCGGAGGCGATTTGCAGGATCAGGCGGCCCTGCAGCTTATCCTCGAATACATCGATTTCGGGATGGGAGCGGAGGAGGCCATGGCTGCGCCCCGGTTCGCCACCGTGCATCATACCGGCTCGTTCGGACAGGACAAGCCGCGCCTGGGCAGCCTACAGGTCAACGTGAAGATACCCGAAGCTGTTCGCGAAGATCTGAAGAATCGCGGCCACGTGTTGACCACGACAAAGGGTGCCATCGGAGGAGCTGCGATGCTTGTCATCGACCCGGCGAACAAGGTCCACGGCGTGGGTCCTGCGGCCGGAAAGGTCAACTGATGACCGACAAGCCTGCGTCTGCTGTCGGCCCTGGCGTCTTTGGAATCATCAGATGAACACAGCAGAACGCGGATCTTCGCGGATCTGACCGATTCACGCGGATCGGCCGTGTCACCAGGTCAAACTCCCCGTGCAACCGCGAAAATCCGCGTCACCGTCCCAACCGTTTACGACTGTGCATACATCCACGTCGCGCGACTGACCGATGCCCCGCTGATTACCGCCGATCGCCTGCAGGCCGCCGCAGCCCGCTCCTGTGGAATGGCGGAGTTCTGATTGAGGATTACCTCTGAGACCGGGCTCGGATTCCTCATTCCGAACGCTGCTTTGGCTTAATCCGCGGATGATCTGGCAAATTGTCAGCGCATGCATCCTCCTTTGCCTTTTCTAGTCGAGTAGATCCGGGACCATCCGCAATCCCCAATTCTACCCTTGGCGGCGTATGATGTGCCGATTCTCATCGGCGCCGGCGCGATCCTGACGGCTGCGCCCCTGCTGGCGGTGCTTTCCCGTGCCGCGCACCCGGCCTTGGCCGGCAGCCGCCGGCAGGCGGTTTTATTTCCCCAGCGCCTGCCTGATCAGGGGCGCGAGCTTCTCCGCCGCGACCCGGTTCCCGTCGAGGTTCAGGTGCACCCGGTCGGTGGTATGGGCTTGGGGATCGATCCAACCGGTGGTGTCCACGAAATAGACCGATTTTTCGCCCGACTCACGCAGCGCATCCACTGTCTTATGGATGGCATCGCCGTGGGCCCCCGCAAAAGGTCTCAGGCAGAAAATGGCGGCGGCAGGATAGGTGCGCCGGATGGTTTCGATGTAATGCCTGTACAAAGGGGCGAACACGTCGTCGTTCACACCGCGGTCGTTAGTCCCCATGTTGACGACGACCGCGTCGGGCAGGCGCTCTTTGTCGACCGGCGCGCCGGCATAAACGAGGGGAAAGCTGTAGGAACCGGGGGGCACGCCCCCGTAGCCGTTGATGGACAGCCCCAACCGTCCGAAGCCGGCGATCCGCGGCTCGGCCCCGAGCATCACCGCGCTCTGGTATGCCCAGGTTCTCCTCCCGTCGCTGTATTGAGGCCAGCGCTCGCGCGCAAGTGGCCCGTTGCCCGTGGGAACCAGCACCAGGATGCCTTCGGTAATGCTGTCCCCGAGGTACTCTATGATGCGGGCCGGGCGAGGCGGCGGTTCTGTCATCTCCCCGCCGGCGGCCAGGGTCATGCCGCGGAACACGATGCTGCTCTCCAGCGGCGGGTCCCACCGGCGTTCCCATTCCCGGAATCCCTTGACCACGACCCGGATGACGTGGTCGGTGGCGGCAAGCGGCTCGCGGCTGATCTGCAGTTCCTCCGCAGGCGCCACGACCTGCCATTCCCGGTCGTCGACCTGAAGCCACAGCGTCGGGAACTGCTGCGGGTAGTGCGTGGTCGAAAAGTGCAGCGTGGCCCCGGTTCCCCGGAAGCCACAGATGAGCGTGCTCCCGGTATTGACCGTGACCGCCCCGGATTCGGCCGCATTGCGCCTGTCCCAGCGCCCCCAGTACTGAAAACGGGCGTCGGAGGCGGCGAATTGAGGAGCGGCCGGATACGTCTCGCGCAGGATAACCGACATCGGCACCCCCATCGCACGCAGGATGGCGGCGCCCATCAGGAAGTCTCCTGCCGGCTTCATGTGAACACCGTCGCTGGTGGGGTGAAAATCGGGTGCACCGCCGGTCTGGGTCGAGCGCAGCGTGAGGTTGAACAGGTCGTTCAGATCGACCAGGCGGCAGTTTTTCCCGGCCGCGATGCGACGCACGGCCTCGCAGTAGTCCTCCAGCCGCACATTCTCAGGCGAATTCAGGTCCTCCTTGATGATCGTAGGGGTCAGGAGATAAACCTCCGCCCTGGTCTCCGCCCGAAGGTCGTCGACGATTTTGGAGATCAGCCGCGCATAGGTGTCCAAATCCACTCCCCTGGGCGGGTCGTAGAATCCGTGCCAGACGTCGTTGACCCCACACGACACCGTTACGACGGTCGGCTGCCTGTCGATGACATCGCGTTTGAGGCGCGCCGACATATCGGTGGACTTGTGCCCGCCGATGCCGGCGTTGACAATCTCCACCTGCATGTCGGGGTAGTTTCGCTCCAGCACCTTCTTCATGAAGTTCAGGTAGCCGCCCGCCTGGGTGATGCTGTCGCCGAGCGCGACGATTCGGTCCCCCTTCCTGAGACGCAGCGTGGGCTGCGCCTGCAGCGTGGCACCCATCAGCGATAGGGCAAGGAACGACAGAAGAAGTCGGCGCGTGGACATGGCTCTCTCCCGGGACAAAGGATTCGACTCATCATACAATCTGCAACTCTCGTTGTGTCTTATGCCAGAGTGCGGTCGACGATGGCCTCCGTCGCCGGATCCCAGTAGAGCTTTTCCCCTCGCAGTCATAACGCGTGGCCATAATGCAGGCACCCGAGTGGGCATACCCCCGCCTGGCGAGCTGCGACACTGTCCACCCCAGGCCGCGCCCGCGATTGCCGACACCGATATGCCCGAGCATGATGCGGTCGCTCGCGCCCGGGATGCGTCCGTAAGAGAGCGCCGACAAAGCCGGCGCCGCGATCGGCGGAGGCGTGCGGTCAAGAATGGTTCTTCGCGTAATCCGGTTGTCGTCCGTTCTTTCCTCCGCCCGTTATCCCGGATTCTTACACGAAGGCGCCCTCGATTTGGATGGGAATTCGTATGTACCACGTTCCTGAATTGTGCCTTTTGTGACAAGAAGTGGACGTAAGTGGCGTGGGCAATTCCCGGTCGCGCGGACTGTATATCCTCATCGATGAACGTTTCGGGCTTGGTCTCTTTCCCGGGGCGCCCCCCAAGAACGCCGGAGCGATCCGGTTCCCCACGGTCGCGTCTTTCGACCGCAGGTCCCCCCCAGGTAAGTAAGGTAGCTGCAATCGCGAGCAGTTTTGATCGGACGCGTGAGCAAAACTGAACAGACACGTGAGCACCCCTGGGGTATAAAAATTGCGGGTCCGGCAGGATCAACCGTTTTTTCCAGGGCGTGGAAGTCCACTGCAGCCTGGCCAAAAGCACTGAACGGGGCGCGAACCCTTTTGGGTTTTGCTTCAAACAGACAGCGGGAGGTTTATCGTGTCTTTAATTAGTCTCGTCATGGTCTTGATCGTAGTCGGCGTTCTCCTTTGGCTGGTGAATAACTATATTCCAATGGCGGGCTCAATCAAAAGGATCCTGAATGCCGTCGTGGTTATCGCCGTGGTTTTGTGGCTCTTGAATGCTTTTGGAGTTCTCAGTTCCCTCTCCAGGATACGCATCTGAGGGGAAGCACAGGCGGACAATGATAATTCGTGCCTGTTTATGCCCGCTTTGCAGCCAAGCGGCAATGGAAAGGATGTTTTCATGCCAAGTAAGAAAAGCTCGCCTGTCGATTGGGAAGCCGTTCTCGCTGGAATCTCTCACGGGAAGACCATTTCGGAATACGGCCCGGACCGCCGCATCTTCGATCAAGGACAAGCCGCGGATTCCATATTCTATCTTCGACAGGGAAAGGTGAAGCTGTCGGTTATATCCAAACAGGGCAAGGAAGCGATCGTCGCGACACTGGGCGCCGGCGAGTTCCTCGGCGAGGGGTGCCTCGCAGGGCAGCCGTTACGCATGGCAACGGCTACAACTGTCACGGAGTGCAGCCTCTTCCGGATCGAGAAGGTGTTGATGCTGCGCGTGCTTCACGAGAAGCACGAGATCTCGGAATTGTTTGTCGCTCATTTGCTTTCTCGAAATGTCCGATATGAAGCGGATCTCGTGGACCAGCTTTTCAATTCGAGCGAAAAGCGTCTGGCGCGGATCCTCCTCCTGCTCGCTCATTTTGGCAAGGAAAGCAGAGCCGAACGTGTGTTTCCCGAAGTCAGTCAGGATAACCTTGCACAAATGATCGGCACGACCCGGTCGCGGGTCAGTCATTTCATGAACAAGTTCAGGAAGTTGGGCTTTATCGATTACAGCGATAACGACGGCCTGACGGTCAACAGTGGCCTGCTCAGCGTGGTTCTGCACGACTAGGCCTGCGACTTTCTGCCGCCACCCTGGAAACACCGGAATCGCAGCCCGTGCGGGATTCGGCCCTGCAGGGGGAGTGCCATACTCGGGCCCCGAACACCCGAATGCAGCCCAAGTCAACAAGCTCCGGATCAGTTGGCAAACCGGGCGAAGGCACAGATTCCTGCCAGGTTTCCCGGGCCACTGACCGGCGTGAGCAATCTTGATCTCCTCCGTGAGCTGTACTGAACTGACACGCTATCCACCCTAAAGTATAAATACTGCAGCTCGAGTTGCCGGAAAGAACCGGAGGACAATCCGGTAGTCTGATAGTTTTCAGTGCGATTAATGGCTTGGTTCTCGACACCTGAGACCAGCGCATTACCGAAATCACAGGCAAAGAGGTGGCCCCGTCCACAGCGGTCGCGATGCTGCCTTCTTTGTTGGATCAACCACTCGATACCAGGAACAAGGCCGCTTGTGACAGTACTGCTAGTTTAAGAGTGCATGTCATGTTGTCAAAGAAGGGATGTGGAATATGAGATTGATAAGCATGTTTCTGGCGTTATGTGGCTTGTCGTGCGGTTTGCTGTCCGCACAGACGCCGCAGGCCGCGAATGAGACACAGCAGTTGGTTCAAGGCCAACCGGACAGTTCGATACCTGTTTATCGCGTCACCGTGATTGAACGGACCATGAAGGCGATAAACTACCAACACCGAAGCGGCGCCACAAAGATCGATTTCCGCGGCACCGATCTCCTGCCGATGGCCCATGGAGAGGCCAAAGTGGAGAGCAAAAAGGGCTACATCGAGATCGAAGTGGAATTCGATAAACTGCAGCCGGCCAGCAAGCACGGGGCCGAATACCTCACCTACGTGCTCTGGGCCATTACCCCGGAAGGCCGCACGGCCAACCTGGGCGAGATTCTCCTGAACGGAAGCAGCGGCAAGCTGAACGTGACCACCGAGTTGCAGGTCTTCGGCCTTGCTGTGACGGCAGAGCCTTACTTCGCGGTGACCATGCCAAGCAACCTGGTCGTGATGGAAAACGTGGTGCGCGGCGACACGAAGGGCAAGATCGAGGAGATGGACGCCAAGTACGAATTGCTGCAGAGAGGCCAGTATGAACGTTTGGTGAATCCGCTGGCGCTGAAAAGCGATCCGAAGGTGCCGCTGGAACTCTACGAGGCACGCAACGCTGTTCAGATCGCCCGTGCCATCGGCGCGGACCAGTTCGCCTTAGAAACCTTCACCAAGGCCGAAAACAGCTTGAAGCAGGCCGAGGCTTACCAGGCGCGCAAAGCGGGGCGCAGACCTGTAACCATGACGGCTCGGGAGGCGGTGCAGACCGCGGAGGATTCCAGAGCAATCGCGGTGCGGCGCCAGGAGGAAGAGCGTCTTGCGAGCGAACGCCAGGCGGGCGCGGACCGAGAAGCGCTGGCCAAAGCAGAGACCGAGACCGAGGCACGCCTGAGGGCGCAGGCAGAAAGCGACCAGAGGATGGAGGCTGACCGACGGGCGCGTGCCGAGGCTGAACGGAACGCGGCCCAGTCCGAAACCGCGATTGTCAAACTCGAGGCCGAGGCAACGCGAGTTGCCGCTCAGACAGAGGCTGATCGTGTCCGACGCGAGAACGACGCGGCGCGCGACGCGGCTCAGGCCGAAGCCGAGCGGGCAGCACGTTCGGCAGCGCAAGCCGAGGCTGACAGGACGCTGCTGGCAACTCAGGAGGCCGACCGCCTGCGGCTGAAGGCAGAGGCTGAAAAGGCGGAGCTGCGCGCTCAGCTATTGAGCCAATTTAACTTGATTCTCGAAACTCGCGATACGGCCCGCGGCCTGATCGTGAACATGTCGGACGTTCTTTTTGACACGGCCAAGTACACGCTGCGCCCCGGAGCACGTGAGAGGCTCGCCAAAGTCGCTGGCATTCTGCTGGGACACCCGGGCCTAAAGCTGGCGGTAGAAGGCCATACAGATAGTGTGGGTGGCGAGTCGTACAACCAGCACCTCTCCGAACAACGAGCCGGATCGGTGCGCGACTATCTCATCCAACAGGGGATTTCGGAGATGAACTCGTCTCCGGCCAAAGGGTTTGGCGAGTCACAGCCCGTAGCCACGAACGATACCGCCGCCGGCCGGCAGCACAATCGGCGCGTAGAACTCATTGTCTCCGGCGAACTCATCGGTACGCAGATCGCCTCGGTAGGCGGTTCGCAGTAGGAAGTTTGAATATTTGGCGTAGTTGGAGGATGGTAACAGGGGCACGGCGCACCGTGCCCCTGAATTCCTACCACTCCTCCCCGGGCGACCTGCCGGAGACCATCCCCTTGCGAAGGTCAAGACGACTCGCACCCGCCACCGCCGGCCCCGCGTTACGAAAGACAGTTTCTTCTGGAATCATTGAACACGAACAGCGTTACCGCCTGCGATGTAAGCTCCTGCAATCGTTCCCGCACTGATGATCGCTCGCTTCGGATTGGGCTTCTCAAGGCCCAGCTCGAATTTTTCAGGACGCAGAACAACACGGGCGATGAAAAACCAAAGCCAAAACAGAACGCAGATTCCGCGGATCCAACGGATTCACGCGGATCGACCGCGGCTGTCGCAAGGTCGATCTGTGGGGATCCGCGCGCATCCGCGTCCTGAAAAATACTTTAGCGTATTTGTGAACATCAGTACTTGGTCTGCGCTCTGATTGACTCACGACGCGGACCGGATGCATGATCTTCCTATTCCCGGGCACGATTGGGTTTTCCTTGAGGAGAGGCTTTTATGACAGAGGATAAGGATCGCCCTACGGCAGAACGCCCCTCCGGGCCAACGCCAGACGCCTCACTTGTCGATGATGAAGGGGAAACGGTGTCGGATCGGGACGTCGCGCCGGACACGGAAGAGAATCGCACGCGGTCGTTCCCCGTCGTTGGCATCGGCGCCTCTGCCGGGGGGCTCGAGGCGTTCACGCGGCTCCTGCAGCACCTTCCCGTCGATACCGGTATGGCCTTTGTTTTTGTCCAGCACCTGGCTCCCCAGCACTCCAGCATGCTGGCCTCTTTGTTGTCGCGAACGACCACGATGCCGGTCATGGAGGTTCAGCATGGGACGCCGGTTCAACCCAACCACGTATACGTAATCCCGCCCAATACTCTCATGAGCATCGCGGACACCGTCCTTGAACTGGAGCCTCGCCCCGACGAGCGCGGTGCACCAAGGCCGATCGACCATTTCTTCCATTCCCTGGCGGCGGACCGGAAGGGGAGCGGGGTTGGCGTGATCCTCTCCGGTGCGGACTCCGATGGGGCTTTGGGCCTGCAGGCGATTCGCGGGGAGGGTGGCATCACCATCGTTCAGAGCGAAACCTCGGCAAGACACGCCGACATGCCGCGGGCAGCTATCGCTGCCGGAACAGTGGACATGATCCTGTCCCCTGAAGAGATTGGCGGTGAGTTGGCGCGGATCACCCGGCACCTATCCACAATCGGACGAAATACTGCAGACGATTCCCGAAAGTGTCCCGGTGACGAGTCTCAACTGAACAGGATCTTCGCACTCTTGCGGAGGGCGACAGGAGTCGATTTTCGCGGATACAAGCGCGGAACGGTGTGGCGACGCATCACTCGTCGCATGATCCCGCGACGCCTGGAGGATATTGAGACCTACATAACCTATCTCGAATCAAATCCTTCGGAGCTGCCGGCCTTGCATGATGACATCCTCATCAATGTCACCGGTTTCTTCCGCGACCCCGAGGTTTTCCAGGCCTTCGAAAATGAAATTCTGCCCCGACTGGTGCACAAACGGGCGAGCGCTGTGCCCTTGCGTGTCTGGGTACCGGGCTGTTCGACAGGAGAGGAGGTCTACTCCATCGCGATGTGCCTGGCCGAATCGATTGGCGGCCTCCCTGCCCCATTCCCAATCCAGATCTTTGGCACCGACCTCAGCGAACGGGCGATTGCGATTGCCCGGAGTGCAATTTACTCGGAGGTCCAATTGGCCGGAGTCTCGCCCGAGCGGCGGGCACGCTTTTTCGCCAGCGTCGAGAACGGCTGGCAGATCGTCAAATCGGTTCGTGAAATGGGCGTTTTCGCGCGCCAGAACGTGTGCGTCGACCCGCCCTTTTCCCGCCTCGACCTGATAAGCTGCCGGAACACGCTGATCTATCTCGAGCCTGTCTTGCAGCGCCAGGTGGCCGCTACCTTTCACTATGCGTTGAGACCTAACGGGTACCTTATGCTGGGTCGTTCGGAGGGCTTGCGTGGCTTCCCGGACCTGTTCTCGGTCATAGACAAGCAGCACAAGTTTTACGCCAGAAGGCCCAGTCGTGGCCAGGTGAGCACGGAATTGATCACCCGCGGATTTGCCGGTGAACAGCCCGCAACAATCCCATCCCTGCCGTCAGCCCCGAAGGAGAGGTCATTTGAGACGGAGCTTGAAAAAGAAGCCGAGCGCATTGTTTGGAGTGAACACGCGCCGGCCTGGGTGATTGTGAACGAAAGGCTCGAGATCATCCACTCCCGTGGGGACACGAGTCCTTATCTGAAACTCGCGCAGGGACGAGCGACACTCGAACTCCTTAAAATGGTGCGGGAAAGCATTCGGGGCGAGTTGCGGGCGCTCCTGACAAGGGCGAAGGACGAGGATGGTCCGGTCCAGGCGGCCGTCTGGCGAGAAAAGGAGGGCGGCGAAATCGGCGGTGTCGGGTTGGAGGTACGCCGTATAGCGGGCTCCACGAAACAGGAGGGCTGCTTTCTGGTCCTGTTTTTGGACCGCAGGGTCGTCGGGGCGCCCGCATCGGCGGCGCGATCCGGAAGGAAGCGAGCACACGGTGAGACCATGTCCGGCACAGCTGAGGTGGAGCGGCTCCGGCAAGAGCTCGTCCTCACGAGCCAACGGCTCCAATCCATGATTGACGAGCGCGACGCGGCCAACCAGGATCTCACCTCCGCAAACGAAGAGATTCAGTCGAGCAACGAGGAACTGCAGAGTATCAACGAGGAACTCGAGACCTCAAAGGAAGAACTGCAGTCGAGCGTTGAGGAACTGAACACGATCAATGCGGAGATGGAGAACCGGAATCAGGAGCTGAACAACCTCAGCGACGACCTGGCCAATATTCTGAGAAGCGCATCGATGCCGATGCTTGTGATTGACAACGACCTCCGCATCAAACGGCTCACGACCTCGGCCGAGCGCTTCCTCAACTTCCGGTCGAGCGACCTCGGCCGGCCGATCGCGGATATTCGGACGCCTCTCAGTATGGAGGCACTGGAGCCGATGGTGCGGCGGGTGCTCGAGACACTGAATCCCGAAGAAATGGAGTTGCAGGATCGCGACGGACGCTGGCACATGCTCCACGTTCGTCCTTATCGGACGTCCGACAACCGGATGGACGGCGCTGTCCTGGTCCTGGTTGACATCGACCAGGAGCGGCGCGCGTTAATCGCAGCGGAGGCTGCGCGTCAGTTTGCCGAGTCGGTGATAGAGTCGGTTCAAACGCCTCTTCTGGTGCTGTGGAGCGATTTGCGGGTCCGATTGGCAAACCGGGCCTTCTTCCGCTCGTATGGCTTACAGCCCGCCGACGTCGAGAATCGGTTTTTGTATATGGTGAGCGGCGACCGGTGGAACCTGCCTGGCCTGAGAACCGCCCTGGGGCGGCTCTCAGCGGACCAGGAGTCCGTCGATGCTCTCGAATTCGAACAGGAGTATCCCGGATCGGGCAAGAGGACGCTCCTGATCACTGCACGCAGGATCCAGCCGGACGAGGAGCATCAGATACTCCTAGCAATCGAGGACGTCACGGCCCAGAGGCAGGCAGAATCTGTTCTGCGCACAGAGCAGGAACGGCTGAGGCGCACCGTGCAGAAAGGCGCAGCGGAGCTGGAGAGGACTAGCGAGAGTTTGCGAACCGAAGCTTCGGAAAGAGAGCGGGCGGAAACGGCCCTGCATCAGAGTGAGGGGGACCTGCTCCACACACGTGAAGAGCTGCGCGCACTGACCGCGAGTCTGCTGACGAGCCAGGAAGAAGAGCGCCGCCGGGTTTCCAGGGAGCTGCATGACGACTTGAGCCAGAAATTGGCCAAGTTGCAGTTTGACGTGGAGACGCTTGAAAAGCAACTCCCCTCCGATCTGACGGACGGGAAGAGACGCCTCCAGAGCATCCGCGACGAGGTCGCTGTCCTTTCCAACGACCTGCGCAGGATCGCGTACGAACTTCATCCGTCGATGCTGGATCATCTCGGCCTCCCGGTCGCATTACGGGCCTTCAGCCGCGAGTTTTCCGAGCGCGAGGGGATTCCGGTCAGGTTCAAAGCTCGTAAAGTGCCGGAACAAATCTCGCCGGAGGTTGCGAGCGCTCTTTATCGAATCACCCAGGAAGCCCTGCGCAACGTCGCCAAGCACGCCGGGAAGACAACCGTGAAAATCACGCTGACGGGAGGTCCAAACGAGGTATCGCTGTCGATTCGGGACGATGGCATCGGCTTCGATTCCCACTCGGTGCACGATAAACGCGGACTGGGGCTGATCAGCATGCAGGAACGGACGAGGCTGCTCCACGGGGAGTTCTCCCTCGAGACATCCCCGGGACACGGCGTGATCCTTACGATCCGCGTACCCCATATTGTTTGAACAAGGAGCCTGTATGCGACGACCGCGCCTGCTGCTTGCCGATGATCACACATTGCTGCTCGAGGGAATCCGGCTCTTGCTGGAGCCGGAGTTTGAGCTGGTAGGCAGCGTAGAGGACGGGCGTGCGCTTCTGGAGGCCGCCAAAGATCTCAAGCCCGATGTCATTCTTCTCGATATTTCAATGCCGATTCTGAATGGAATCGATGCAGCGTACCGGCTCCGGAAGCTTGTGCCATCAGCCAGAGTGATTTTTCTCACAATGCATGCGGATGCAGACTATGTGGCAGAAGCGTTTCGGGCGGGCGCAGCCGGCTACCTTCTGAAGCGGGCAGCAGCCTCGGAGTTGCTCACCGCAATCCGCGAAGTGATGAAGGGTCATCATTATGTAAGCCCGTTGGTTACCCGGAATGCCCTGGAAGTGCTGGTCAAATCATCGAAATCGCCGGGCAAGTTCGCACATGCCCTGACTCCGCGCCAGCGCGAAGTCCTGCAACTGGTGGCCGAAGGCCGAAGTCGGAAAGAAATAGCGGCGATCCTGAACATTTCCGTGAAAACAGTGGAGTTTCACAAGGCGGCAATCGGAGAGAAACTCAACCTGCGGACTGTTGCGGATTTCACGCGCTATGCCATCGAGCACGGCATCGTTGCGACGGACCGGACCTCTTGAGCGGCACGAGGGGCCTCTTCGAGACCCGCAAGGGAGGCCCGGCGGTCAAAGGCATAGGTGCCCCGGGTCCTGCTGAGACCGTGGCCAGGTCGGCGCTCCGCACACGCAGCGATCCGAAACCCGGGCGCTTTCCTTTCAAAACCTAGGCACTCGCCCAGTTCCCCTCATGCGCGCCTCATTGTAACCTTGCCCTGATTAAACGCCGAACTTCACGTACTCCCACCCTTGTTTGCTCGCGACGCGAAAAGGGTGAAGGTACTCATGTTGGACAGCTTCACGATCTGGATACCGGCAGGACCGAGGTACGTAGCCAGAGGAAAACCCGGATGCGCTCTGATCGCCCTCTCGAGAAGGACTGGCTTTCTGCCACCCTCAAAAGCATCGGGGACGGCGTCGTCGCTACCGACCACGAGGGACGAGTCACGTTCATGAATCCGGTGGCGGAATCGCTGACCGGGTGGATTGCGGCAGAGGCGGCCGGCCGACCTCTCGCCGAGGTTTTTTCGATCGTCAGCGAGTCCACGCGCGAACCAGTCGACAACCTCGTGGAACGTGTCCTGCGGGAAGACGCCGTCGTCGTGTTCCCCGAACCGACGCTTCTTCTGGCGCGCGACGGTACCGAGCGGCCCGTCGACGACTCGGCAGCCCCGATACGCGGCGAGAACGGGGAGATCAGCGGCGTCGTGCTGGTTTTCCGGGACGCGACCGCGCGTAAGCGCGCCGAGGCGGACCGTGCCGAGGTGCACAGCCAGGAGCGGGTGGCGCTGGCCAAGGCGCTCGACCGAGCAAGGGTCGAATCACTGGCCATGGTGTCTCACGAGCTGCGCACGCCCCTCAACGCGATCCTGGGCTGGTCGCGCCTGCTGCGCTCCCGGAAACTTGATGAACCGAGAGCCTCCCGTGCGCTCGAGGTCATCGAACGCAACGCACAGGCTCAGGCGCAGCTCATCAACGATCTTCTCGACTCCTCCCGTATCGCGACGGGCAACCTTAAGTTAGAGATGCAGGCCGTCGATCTCTCTCGGATTATCGAGGATGCAGCCGACTCGCTGTGCCCCGCAGCCGAGGATAAGGGCTTGGCCCTGGATCTCGATCTCCCGCCGTCGGCAAGCTCCGTTCGCGGAGATGCCAACCGTCTCCGCCAGGTGCTGTGGAATCTGCTGTCGAACGCCATCCGCTTCACCCCAGAAGGCGGCCGGATAAAGATGGTGCTTCGATACACCAGCTCCGACGCGCGGATCTCCATTGCGGATACGGGCCAGGGAATCCGCGCCGCTTTCAGACCTCACATGTTCGAACGGTTCAGCCAGGATGACCGCACCGCGACGCGGGCGCATGACGGTTTTGGCCTCGGTCTAGCAATTGTTCGCGAAATCGTGGAACAGCACGGGGGCAAAGTACAGGTTGAGAGCGTTGAAGGACAGGGAACCACCTTCAATCTCACTTTGCCGCTGAACCCCGCCTTCAGGTTGCCGAATTGGGAGTCTGAGAAATCCCGGTTGTCAGCGTTGTGAGCGCCGAGGCCCGAGCGCTCACTGCGGCGTTGCCACTCCTCGACGATGTCCCCACATCGCCTGCGTCGCGGCGCCTTGCATCTGCCCGCCCGGGGCTCGCGCCAAAGTGGGCCTGTTATTCTGTGACAGACCCTATGGCCACGGCAGGTCCCATTCCTCCCGTTCGTCTTCCGCGGGAGCGATCGGAGGCGCTCTCGACGGCAGGTCCATGCCTGGCCCGCAAAGTCGGTCAGGATGCCACGCCCGTGATCTTCGCCACGCGCCGGATCACCCCGGAATCAACCGTCAGCCCTGTCCGCGAGATGGTCTGGAAGTGAAGCTCATCGCCGGCTATTTCGACGAGCATGAATGAACGGTCCTGGTCGTACCCGACCGCGGTCAGGTCCGTCTTCCTCAGATTGCCCTTCCGCAACGAGCCCGAAGCTCCTTCGGTGAAATAGCAGATGCCATTTTGCGGCTTCACGCGCTCATAAACGTGCTCGTGTCCGGCGAAGACGACCTGCACCCCGTATTTTACGAACAGGGGTTCCAGCAGAAGGCGGAGTTCGGTCGAAGAGCCATGGAAGGCCCCGGAAGAATAGAGCGGGTGATGGAAATAGCAGATTTTCCAGTCCGACCCTGAGTTCTGCAGCTCCTTCTCCAGCCACGAGAGCTGCTGCGGGTTCATGTAATTGCTGTCCAGAGCGAAGAAGCGGACGTTGCTCTTCTTGTACGTGTAATATTTCTGCCCGTTCATGTTGAAAGACTTATAGAACCGCTCGTTGGGGCTGTCGTGGTTGCCGAGCACTGCGTAGAATTTTACGCCCGCATCGAGCAAGAGCTTGTAGGGCCGCTCGAACTTGCTTTCGTAGTCGCTCGGGTCGCTCCCGCCATAGAGGTTGTCGCCCAGCGCAATCACGAACTCAAAGGGAAATTTCAGGCGATCCTTAATCATCTGCCCGGCCACTTCATATTGCGGCTTCTCTCCCGTCCCCATGTCGCCGATGACCGCAAAGCGCACCGAGTCCGGTTTCAGCGGCAGGGCCAGGTTCTGGGCGTAGAGCGACAGGCTTATTGCGGCGAGAGCAACACAGGAGAGAAAAACGGAGCGGCGCATAGCAGGCATAATAGAAAGCCTCAACGAATGGCGTTCGGGATGAGATCCACAATCAAACGGGCTTCAGTGTCCTGCAACGTCAGGTCGTGCCCGACGATCCGATACGCCAGCTCCTGGGGCAGTTCAGGCAGCTTGAGCAATAAAGTCGGCGGCGTGGTCGTCAACGGGATCTCTTCCGGGTACACGTCGTTCACATGCAGAACGACAATCTTAGACGGGCTGTCCGGGCGGATCGTCTTGCGCGCGAGCCGGCCTTCGGGTCCGTGAAATGTCCTGCCGATGATTTTGCGGAACCGCTCAGTCACCTCGGGAGTGAAGATGTCACCCTGACGTGCGTCGCGGCGCGCGTCGGCGATTTTCCTGGCCAGCGCGTGCTGGTGTTCGATAATCTGCGCCGCGTCGTTCGTAGGATTCAGGGCCGGCAGTGAAGCTTTCAGGTCTTTCTGCATCTTGACGTATTCCTGGACGCGGTCGGTAAAGATCTTGAAGTCGCGCGCCTCCTCGTTGCCCCGCGGCGTCCGCGCCTGGTCCGCAAAGCCGGGCCCCATAAACGCAAAAAGGGAAAGCCACAGGAGAAGGCGGGTGACCCGGATTCGGCGCTTCATGGATCCTCCCGGACGGAAAGTAGGACTGCCGATGCAGAACTGCGGGCTCCGGCTGGTGAGCCTTTACTCTGGCACACGCGGTCCATGGCATGATGGACGAGTGCGCGGGGGAAATCGCAACAAGGCTTTGCTTCTATGATAACCGCTCGTGCGAACATGTCGCCCCCCGACATCCGACTCCCAGAAGATCCCAGCCGGCAGTTCGAGGCACACTTCCTTATCCCCTGGGACTAATGCACGTGTCAGTTCAATACTGCTCACAGGTTTGGTCAAAATTGCTCATACCAGTTAATGAGGGGAGAACTACCGTGTGGGGCCGGTCCCGAGTTTGTGATGGATGCTTCGCAGGGGCTGAGACTCCTCCAGGGATTATTTCACCATTTCTTCGACACGCTCCCGGACCGCTTCCTTCACCGCTTCCTTGACCGTCTCTTTCACTTCTTGCGGATTCAGACCCGCGCTCCCGGTCTCTGACACCGCCTCTTTGAGCGCTTCTTTCACGATGGGATTCAGCGGCGACAGCTCCTTGACCAGCGCTTTCATCGCCTTCTTGAGGACTTTGGGTTGGCTTTCGGACTGCTGTTTCTCTCCGACCGGTCTCATCGCCCAATCCGTTTCAAAAGTCTTGATTAAGCCGTTCACCACTTTCGGTTCACGGACAATAACGCCGACTTCGCGGCGCGAATCCAGTTCGGCCTGGCGCAGGCTCTGGCTGCCGACAAAGGCCTGATGGCGGTCGCGGATGATCGTGCGCGTGTGCAAGCGCAGCTTGACGAGATTCCGGACTTCCAGACCAGGGCTTCTCTTGCCAACGCGGCCGATGACTTTGATCTCCACCCCCGCCTTCATCCGCTCGCTGAGGGCGCGCAGCATTTCCGTGTCGGCGATCTTGGGGTCGTAGATGAGAAGCTCCTTCTTGGCCTTGCGGATAAACGCGGCGAGCAGTTTGCGGGCGTTGGCGGGGCTGACAACAAAAGTATCCAGTGTGGGTGTATAGGGATTTCGCGTGGTATCCGCCTCGAATAACTTCACCGCTTCCTGGACCAACCTGGCGTTCCTGGTGACGATGCCGAAGCCGCGACTATGGTCGATATCAAGGTGGGTGAAGTTGAAGGACAGGACGTAGAGCAGTCGACGGTCGATGATCATCAGCTTGTCGTGATAGCGCACCAGATCGTCGGCGGTTCGCGAAACGGCGACGCCCACTTCGAGCAGACGCATCTCGAGCTTGCGCAGGTTTATCTCGCCGCCCCGGTTGGTGTAGGCAATCAACGCGCTCACCGAAACGCCGCGGCCGACCGCAGCCTTCAGCCCCGCCTCAATCTCGGCGCGGTCGAAACGGAAGATTACGATTTCGATGCTTTTCTTGGCGCTTCTGATTCCCGAAAGCAGCGCCGCGATTCCGTCGTCAGGTTGGATTAACAGTTTCACGGGCGCTTCACCAGGTGGTCAGGCCGAGTTTTAGGGATCGGAAGGCGTTGCACCTCTCTAAAAGGCTCGGTACACGCTTGGGGGGCGCCAAGCCGCGAGGTACCGCCAAACCAAGCAACACTTGCACTCCTTCCCCTTGAGTGTCAAGTCAAGAAAGAGCATGTGGGACGTGTGAAACGGGTCAGGGAAGGGCTCGAAAGCATTGGGGAGGATCTCATCGTCGGCGATGTAAGACTCAAAGGCTCGAGGACTCAATCAAGAACAGGGCAACCGTCCGTGCGGGATTCAGGGGGTAGTCCACGACCGATTGGGAGCGAGACTTTCAGCGCGAAGCGCCGACCGCTTTAAGTGGTTCCCGAGGCAAGCCGCCGTCTCTTCCGCAGGTTCTGGCGAGCGTGAGCAATTTTGATCAAGTGTGTGAGCAATACTGGGCTGACACGCGAACTGCCGCCGCGGTATAAGAAGTGTGGCTCGCGCTGCCAGTGGCAATAGTGGTGCAGCGCATTACCCTATCTCGCCGCAAGATTCACCGAATTGCGCTCGCGGGCAGCTGTGCGGCAAACCGAGGAATCGGACTGCGCTTTTTCTTGAGGAGGGACCATGCGAGATCACAAGAGGATCTTCTCCATCATTCTTGCTCTTTTTCTGGCGCTGCCCGCCTTCGCTCAGCAGGCCGGGACCCACCGTCGCGCTGTGGCGCGACCGGGGCGACGTTCCGGCTCTGGACCTCCTGGACGGGCCGGGAGGGAAAAATCGCCAGCCGGGGACCAACTTTAAATTCATCAAGGAATCCAAAGGCGGGACTTCGCCCAAGTTTGAGGTCGAAGATGAAAACGGCGCCAAGTGGAAGGTGAAACTCGGCCCCGAGGCGAAGTCGGAAACCGCTGCAACGCGCCTGGTGTGGGCTGCGGGTTACCTTGCCGATGAGGACTACTACCGGCCGCAAATCCGCGTACAAGGAATGAAACCGCTCTCCCGCGGTCAGGAGTACGTGTCAGACGGTGGCATTGTCCGCGAGGCGCGTTTGGAGCGCCAAGACGGCGGGAAGAAATTGAAGAACTGGAGCTGGTACGATAACCCCTTTGTCGGCACGCGGGAGTTCAACGGCCTCAGAGTGATGATGGCGCTCATCAACAACTGGGACCTGAAAGAAGACAATAACGACGTATATGACGAAGGCGGCGCCGGGAACGGTACGTGATCTCCGATTTGGGCGCCAGTCTCGGCCGCACCGGCAACAGCTTCGGCCGCAGCCGCGGCGTGATGAAGGACTACGCGGAAACCAAGTTTATCAAAAAGGTCACCCCCGAATACGTGGACTTCGTCATGCACAGCCGACCCTTCTTCCTTACCATTTTCTATTTCCCCTACTACCTCTCCCGTACGCGGATGGAGAGTGTGGCCACGCACATTCCTATCGCGGACGCACGCTGGCTTGGCAACCGGCTCGGCCAGTTTTCCCCGGAGCAGATCCGTGACTGCTTCCGCGCCGCCGGCTTCTCGCCCGCCGAGGTCGAGGGCTATACCAGGGTCGTGATGCAGCGCATCGAGGCGCTGAAGAAGCTATAGCCGATCCACCCGCTGTACCCCGAATTCTGCGTCCTGGACAGCGTCAATTCCCTCCGTTGTAATGACCCTTCACCCTCTGGAGTCGCCCCGAAACCCTTGCGGGCAAAGCTCCACGGGTGCGATGGCGGAATCCGGCCTCTCAGGGCTCGCGCAAGAACAATTTCACATTTTGCTGACGGCTCCTGAGCCAACAGATCATGCGGCAACCAAAGATAGGAGATTGACGGAGCCGTCAGCCCTCCGGGGCGCGGCGGCGGGCGGGCATCTGCGGCGTTGCCGCTCCTCGACGATGTCACCACATCGCCTGCCTCGCGGCGCCTTGCATCTGCCCGCCCGGCGCTCGCGCCAAAATGTGAAATTATGCTTGCGCGAACCCTTAGTGTCGCGCGCAACCTTCTTCGCGGTCCGGGCTGAGCAGGTCAGCGTCGGCGTTGCCGGCTATGTTTTCCGCGTGTCCGCTGCTTGGGGATCTTCCCTGCGAAACTGGATGTCGTAAAGCTCCGAATAGAGGCCGCCTGCCGCCAGCAGCTCGTCGTGGGTGCCACGCTCAACGAGAGTATTGTCTTTCACCACGAAGATAATTTTGGCGCGCCGGATCGTCGCCAGGTGGTGCGCGATGACGATGCAAGTCTTGCCTTCCATCAAACGGTCGAGGGCTTCGAACACGGCCTGCTCGGACACGGCGTCCAGTCCTGATGTGGGCTCGTCCAGAACCAGGATGGGAGTATTGCGGATAACGGCCCGCGCGATGGCGATACGCTGGCGCTGGCCCCCGGAAAGCGTCACGCCGCGTTCGCCGACCATCGTGTCGTAGCCCTCGGGCATCTCCTCAATGAATTCGTCGGCGTTGGCCAGTTTTGCGGCGCGGATGATCTCCGCGCGGCTGGCTTCCGGGCGGCCATAGGCGATGTTTTGCCATACGGGTGCGTGGAACAGAAGCGTCTCCTGCAAAACAAAACTGATCTGCTGGCGAAGCGATTTCATCGTGTAGTTGCGTATGTTTGTCCCGTCGATTTTGACTTCCCCGGAGACGGGATCGTAGAAGCGCGCAACCAGGCTGATGATGGTCGACTTGCCGCCGCCCGTCGGGCCGACGAATGCCGCGACCTGGCCCGGCTCGATCTCGAAGCTCACATCTTTCAGTATCAATTGGTCTTGGTTGTACCCAAACGAGACTTTGTCAAATTCGATTTTGCCCTTGAAGCGCGCGGCGGGGCGCGCGCCCGGCTGGTCACGCATCCCGCTCTCGGTCTCCAGAACTTCGCGGATCCGCTCGAACCCCACCGCTGCCTTTGAGACCGTGTCCGTCATTTTGGAAAGGTCACGCATGGGCTTATACATTTTGCCCAGGTAGAGCAAGAAAACGACCAGCGCGCCAACGGTGAGTTGGCCCGCCAGTACCAGGCGCGCGCCGTAACCGAGCATCAAACAGGTCCCCGTCGCTACGACAATCTCGACGATAGGTGAGAGCTTCATCTTGATGCTGCGCGCAACGAGGGCCATCTCGACATTCTCCAGGCTCTGGCGCTCGAAGCGGCGCTCCTCGTAGTCCTCGCGGGCAAAGGCCTTGACCACGCGGATCGAGGAAAAAACTTCCTCGACAATCGAAACCAGCTCGCTCTCCTTCTTTCTTACGTCGCGCGAGGCTTTTTTGATGCGCCGGGTGAAGATGTAAACCACCAGGAAGAGCACGGGCGCAATGGAGAGCGAGATGAGCGTGAAACGCCAGTTCAGGTACAGCATGACCCCGATTATCCCCAGCAGGGTGAGGACATTGGCTAAGATGCCCAACAGCGCCGTGGTGACAAAGTCCTGAATAGCTTCGATGTCGCTCGTCACCCGGCCGATGAGGTCGCCGGTCCTTTTCGCGTCGTGCTCGGCCAGCGATAGGCGGTGGATGTGGTGATAGAGCGTGCGCCGCAGGTCGTGCATGACCCATTGGCCGACGCTGGTGGTGAGGTATTTCTCCAGTAAGGAGCTGAGTGCGCCTACGATGGCGATGACCGCCACCGCCACCACCGCGAAGTTGAGGACAGCCAGCTTGTTCTGCCCGATCCAGCCGACCATTACGCTCATCCAATCGGGCGGCCGTTTGGACTGAAGCAGGTAATCGAGAACGATCTTTAGAGGCCACGGTTCGAGCAGGTCGGTTGCGGCTTCGCCCGCCACCGCCAGCAAGGCCAGCGTCAGTGCTTTCCAGTGGGGCCGTAAGAAGTCGATGATGCTGAGACTCTTAGACTTCTTAGCTGCATGCGGCGTCATCGTCATTCAATACCTGGATGCGCATCCGCTCGGCGACGCAATAGCGGATAGTCTGAAAAAATGCCATTGGGGGTCGGAGTTCGGCTGTTGCACCTCCTCAGTTTCGGGGTTGCAGGTGTTTAAGAACCCTAAATTCGACATATGAGTTTCTTGGGGGTGCTCCTGAGCTGCTATAGAGCCTACAGTTGCCGATCTTACACCCAAATACCTGGGGGTCCTGGACAAAAGCGAGATCGTGCCGAATACCGGAAGGGCGCGGAAATTGCAGTCATTTCGGCTCGTCATGGAGTAATATGCCTGTCGGGATCCATTATGGATCTCGGGATCGTTCGTGGGAAGTTAACCTATCACCGCTCCTCAGAACTCAGGGAGAAGTCGTAGCTGACTCTGGATTTCAAAGGACCGCTTGTTTCGCCGATGGTTGGCGGGCCAACCAATAGAATACGTCCTCTCAGGAAGGTCCCCGAGGCCGCGCTAACCGCTGATCGCGCACGGCTAAGGGAGGCACGGCTGCCTTGGCTTCGAGCAATCGCGGCGGCGCAGGTGGCCTGGCAGCCAAGCTTCGTTGTTGCGGACATACAGGGAGAATCCACTGGTGCCCCATGGAACGTGAACGCTTTAGCCTCCTCACCCTCATCGGTCGAATCGTGCTCCCCTTCGCTCTGGTCTATGGGACGTGGAATCCGTCAGGCCTGTCGTTTTATCATTGGGCCATCGAGCCCTTTTTCTCGGGCACGCCGGCGATCGGACCGGCGAAGGTCTTGGTGGCTCTACTCCTGCTCACGGGCTGGGTGGTGGTGATCCAGGCGACGAGGCGGTCGCTCGGATTCGGCGGCGCGATCCTGATCGCAGGAATATTCGGCGCGCTCGTCTGGCTGCTCATCGCCAAGGGTGGTGTCCTCCAACCCCACGGCGCGACGGCCTTTTCGCACCTGGGACTGGTGGCGCTCAGTCTGCTCCTCGCCATCGGGATGAGTTGGGCCATCGTGCGCCGGAAGCTGACCGGTCAGGTCGAGGTGGAGACCGAGCGGGGCTAGTATCACTCTGCTGCTAAGGGTCTGTCACAGAATAACAGGCCCACTTTGGCGCGAGCGCCGGGCGGGCAGATGCAAGGCGCCGCGACGCAGGCGATGTGGTGAAATCGTCGAGGAGCGGCAACGCCGCAGATGCCGGCCCGCCGCCGCGCCCCTCCGGGCTGCGGCCCGCAGGCCCGCTGACTGCGTTGCTCGCTCCTTACATATCACCCCGGGTATGCTCGTCGCTCGCGCCTTGTCAGCGGGCCTGGGGGCCTGCAGCAAAGTGGACCTGTTATTCTGTGACAGACCCTAATCAGTTGATAGAACCACCATGAATGGCGGCGCGCCCTCGCGTGCGAAACCAGGGGTTCGCGCGATGTCCCAAGTGCAGCGTGCCACGCCGTCATCGGCACTGCGCTGGGCGGCGTGAAAGGTGATGGTAATGACGAGTACGCCGAACGGGGATCAGCGGGCACCGGATCGCGACGAGCACCTTCTGGCGCCCGTCGATGGCAGCCACACGCCCGGATTCGAGGGGTCCTCTGAGCACGAGCTGCCCCCCGAAATCCTCAACAAACGCATTTGCGATTTCAACCTCCACATCGAAGGTGGGCCGCTCGAAAACGTGATCGAGCGCTTTCGCCGCGAGTTGGTCGAGCGCGGGATCACGAGGCTTCAGCCCGCCTTCTACCTCTCCGACGAATGGGGTGTGTCGGACGACACGGTGGCGATCGCCATCCCCTTTTACCTGGCGGACGAGCGGCTGCGGAGGGTCCATCAGGCCAAGTCGGGCGTCGTGGAAGGCAAGAACGAGGAGGACGTCCTTCGGTACCTGCGCCACGAGATGGGCCACGCGGTCAACTACGCATACCATCTGTATGAAGACCAAGACTGGACCGCCTTGTTCGGTCCGATGTCGCGGCCGTACACCGACGAGTACCGAAGCGTCCCTTTCAGCCCGAACTTCGTGCGCCACCTGCCCGGAAACTATGCCCAGAAGCACCCGGATGACGACTGGGCGGAGACGTTCGCCGTGTGGATGACGCCGGGTGCCGATTGGACGACCCAGTACCAGGATGCACCGGCGGCCCTGGCCAAGCTTCAGTACTGCGACCGCGTCATGACGGAGGTCAAAGACCGCGAGCCCCACGTCACCAGTGCCGTTCTCGACACTGACGTGGGCGATATCCAAGAGACCGTGGCTCAGTTCTACGACGAGGGGGGGATCCAGGGTATCGCACTGCCCTTGAGCCTCGACGGGGATCTCATGGGCATTTTCCCTCCCTGCCAGGGGTCAGCCGACGACGGCGATGCCGGCCGCGTGGCGAAGGCATCATCCTTGATCCGGCAGCATGAGAACGAGATGGCCGATGCCGTGTATTGGTGGACCGGCATGGACCATGCGTTGACTTACGCCCTGCTGGAACACGTGGCCGACCGCGCCGAACGGAAGGATCTCCGCTATCTCCTCGAGCACCGCGACCGGGTGCTCGTGCAGCTCGCAGCCTTCCTCACCACCCTGGCGATGAACTACGTGTACCGGGGAAGTTTCATCGCCACCTGAGCGATCTGCCCCTCCCCGTGCGAAGGTCACGCATCTGCCCACGGAGGCTTCAACCCGACCGGGGAAAACTCAGGTCGCCGCTTAAGATATTTTTTCCTGTCGGCCTTCCACGATTCGAGCTCTTTCGCGACCGGGTCCGAAGGTTTCAGCCCGGCTTTCGGACCCTCCAACGCGGCCCACAGAAACGGCATCACCCGATGGCGGTGCCATCTCATCGGGTCCTCGGTCTTCGCCTCGGGGCGCGGGTCGAAGGCGCTCGCTTGCCGGACACGCTCGATGAGGCCGGACACGACCTCGTGGGCGATGGCCGCCTTCTGAGTCTTGGGGAGCACATGCCAGACTTCCCAGAGGAGTGTTTCGGGCTCGATGAAGTCGCTCTTGATGCGCTCATGGCCCGACTCCAGGTTGAGCTTTCGCGCCTTGCGCCTGAGCCGGTCGAGTGCCTTGGCGCCGCCATGCTTGGCCACCGTTTTCTCGCCATCGATGAGGAGCATGTCCTGGAGGATCGAGTCTTCCACTTTCACATGGGGATGGGCCTGCAAGTACCGGCAATGATGGACGTCGAGCAGCACCGACTCGACGAAGTCGCGCGCACTGGTCCTGCCCATCTGGCCGCGGTCCTCGAAGCTCGCCTCGTCGTACAGCATGGTGATGTCGAGGGGCGCGTCGAGTTCGGGCACCCGCTCGACGTTGAGGATCGTGGCGCTCTTGACGTGGCACTCGCCGGCGATCTGGAGCCGGTTCAGGTTGACCTCGCTGTATCGCATGATCTGGTCGGGACGGTAGCCCACCTCCTTGGGGTGGGCAGACTGCCAGTAGCCCGGGTGGATGTACTGGGCATTCAGGCGCACGGCGCGGCCGAACGCGAAATTGGTCTGGAAGACTTCGCGCGGGTCGCCGACCGGTCCCTTCGCGGGGTCCATTAGGCCCCTGGGCGGGTTCGGCGCGGGCCCCCAACCGCGGTCCAGATAGCAGTTCTCGGGCGTGGGCACGCCGGTGGCTCCGGGGTGGAACGCGCCCGCCCAGTAGCAATTGAGGATCTCGCGGAAGGCGGCGAACCGCCTGGGGGTGGCGCGCAACGCGCGATCGTCCGGGTTCGGCCAGTCCATCAGAAACAGCGACACCTCGGGGTGGTTGACCCGGTACGCGATGGCATCGGCGAGGAGGCTTCCCCCCAGAAACGTCTTGGCCGAGAACGAGAACTGACAGCCGCCGTGCGCCACCGAAGGGGCGAGCCCACTTCCCTTCATGGGGACTTCCCAGACCATTTGCTGGAGGAAGTGGACGAAGCGGTCGTCATACAGCCACACTAGAGGAACCGGCTTGATGCTGTATTCGACCGTCTCGGGGTCAATCGAGATCCGAACCGTGAACGGCTCGAGTGTGGCATCCGGCCAGCGGAACTCGACGTTTTGCCGTTTCACCCCCCACTGGTCCTTGTCCTCCTCGAGCCTGACTGTGGCGAACATGCAATAGGGCTCGCCATCCTTGCGCTTTTCCTCGTACTTGTCCCGGATGCCCCGGGCGACCTCTCTCTCGAGCCCCAGCATGACGTCGCTCTCGAAGTACTTGTCCTCGCCCGCTTCATCGACAGACATCTTCTTCCAGAGCTTCACCGTCTTCCTGGACTGGAACGTGGGCTCGCTGCCGATCCATGCGTCTTCCCAGCCGGTCCGGTCCGGCCGGCGGAAGGTGCCGAGAACCCCGGTCATGTGCGCATATTCCGACGACCCATGCCCCTTCTCTTCCCGTTTCCTGTCCTTGCCCTTCTTGCCCATGCTGCTCCCTTCGTTTCGGCGGCCGCGGCCGCCATCGTTCGTGGGGGGCGAACTCCTTGCCGTGGGTGTTGAGCCCTGCGCCTGCGGCCATTAATTCAGACCGACTTCACCTCTGAGAACCGGCTGTTGCGTCGTTTGCCCGGGCCTGTATCCAGACGCAGGGTCCTGGTTACGCTCTCTTCCCTGCCTGCACCATGATAAAAGGGGTGAAGACCGGCGTCAGTTCACTTGTGCACACCCCATTAGTTTCTCGATGCACATCCGCTCCTTAGGAGCGGCAGTCTCATCCACTCGGAGTTTCCACCGGGGACGGCGATCCCGCGTTGTGAGCATTATCGGACACACGTCTGAGCGATATTGTACAGACATCGGTCTGCGGCGGCCCCATAGTAGCGGGCCTGGGCCGCATCGCGGCCCTCCGCACAATGCGTGTCGCAAGCGACGGTTCGTGCGGGTCGGGGAGTCCGCTCCCGCCGGAATTCGGAGTAATGCAATTCACAGGAGGTCGTCCATGACAGTAGCAAAAGTCGAGGAAATCAGCGCCACTTCCACCGTGAGTTTTGAGGACGCCATCGGTCAGGGTCTGGCCCGGGCGGTCAAGACGCTACGCAATGTTCGCAGCGCCTGGGTGAAGGAACAGCACGTGCGCCTCGATGGCAAGAAGATTGTCGAGTATCAGGTGAACATGGCCGTCACCTTTGTGCTGGAGGACTAGCCTCGATTTTCACAGTACGGGAACCGACTGACGCCGCTCCCAACCCCCGGGGGTCAGGCGACTTTGCGGATCCGGCCACCGACGGCGCGGCGCTGCCGATCCTGCATCTCGACGGGTGCACGATTCCCATGGACGCCTGTTTCGTCGGGGGGCACGGGCAATACTGACCAGACGTCTGAGCACTATCGAACAGACACGCGCTTGTCCTTGGAGTACAAACGATTGTGCAGGTTGCGCTCGGGGAGCGGCCAAGCGGGGATGGGGCGTTCCAGGACGCCAAAGGATTATGCGGCCCTCAGGCAGTGGTGAAATATTCCGACTATTGTACCGGAAGATGAGAAGTGTGCCGCATTTTCCCAAAACCCCCGCGCCCCCCGAAGCGGCTCATGTCAGGGAGATACACTCCGGAACAGGGGCTCGAACGACCTCGCGGCTGCAGCGCACCCGCGCCTTCGTGGCCGGTCGCCTGCGATCCCCTTGGTTGCGCCGCATCGTGTTCTTTCTGGCCGCCCCACTGGCGCTGCTTGTGCTTCTCCTCTCGGCGGGACTCATCCGTCACGTCTACTTCGATCGCAGCGGGCTCCCGGACATCGAGCCGTTCATCCGTTTCGAGCCCCCCACGACAGGCAAGGTCTACGACGCCCGGGGCAAAGTGCTGATCGAGCTGGCACGGGAGTACCGCCGGGTGGTCTCCTACGACGAGGTGCCCGTCATCGTGCGCCAGGCCATCCTGGCGGCTGAGGACAAGAACTTCTTCGCCCACTCCGGCGTGGAATACCGTGCGCTTCCGCGGGTGGTGCAAAAGACGGCGGTGCGCTCTCTGGCCGAATGGCGGAAGGGAGGCAGGTTCCGGCTGCTGTTCCCCCAGGGCGGCTCAACTCTTACGCAACAGCTCGTCCGCGGTTACTTCCTCCAGGGCCGGACGAGCGTCGAGGCCGGCGACGTCCTGTTCCGTGATAGTCTGATCCCACGGCTCCTCTCCGCCGGTTTGGGGGCGCACGCCACGAACAAGCTCCTGCGGAAGCTCGAGGAGGTGCGCCTGGCGCTCTGGCTCGAGGAGGAGATGCGCCGGCGCTGCGGATCGCGGGAGCGAGCCAAGCGCGAGATCTTTGCCCGCTCCGCCAGCTTTCTCTACCTGGGCAACGGCCGCTACGGCTTTGCAGCCGCCTCCGAGTTCTACTTCGGCAAGCCCCTGTCGAGCTATACGCCGGAGGATGCGGGGGAGGCGGCGCTACTCGCGGGGATCACCAAGTCGCCCGAGGTCTACGCCCCGGTTGCGGACGACCCGCGGCCCCGGCGCCGCCGCAACGAGATCCTGGCTCTGATGGCGCGCAACGGCTACATCCCCGAAGGCCTCGCCAAGCGCTGCCAAGCCGAGCCGGTCCGTGTGGCTCCCCAGAGCCCGGTCAAGACCCATGCCCCTGCCGCCATCGAGAATGTCTTTGACGAGCTGAAGCAGCACGGCGCGGACCGATTCGGGATCGAAGACCTCGTCCAGGGTCGGATCTCGGTCCACTCTACCCTCGACGAGCGGATTCAAACCATCGTGAACGAAGCCCTGGAAAACGGCCTCGCTCGCTACGAAACGCGGCACCCCGGGGCGAAGGGATCCATCCAGGGTTCCGTGGTGGCTCTGCGCAACGCGAACGCGGCAATCCTGGCCGAGGCAGGCGGGCGGAAAGTCTTTAGGGACCGCGAGGCGCGCTACTCCGACTTCAACCGCGTCACGGGCTCCCTGCGGCAGCCGGGCTCGGCGTGGAAGCCTCTGGTCTACCTGGCCGCGTTCCGCCAAGGCATGGACCTCGCTACCACGGTGCCCGACGAGCCCATCGAGGTGTCCATGGGCACCGATCGGGACGCGAAGTGGATCTCCAACTACGATAATCAGTTCAAGGGGCCGATCCCGATCCGCCAGGCACTGGCTGAGTCCCGGAATGCGGTAGCCATTTGGATCACCCGCGAGATCGGCATGGACCAGGTGATCCGGACCGCCAGGGAAATGGGGATCCGCACCCCGCTGCAGCCCCACATCACAACGGCGCTCGGGGCCTCGGAAGTGCGGCTGCTGGAGCTGGCGGGCGCCTATCGCAGCATGGCCTCCGGAGTCTTGGCGGAGCCACACGTCATCGATCGCGTGACTGACACCTCCGGGGCGGTGCTCTACGAGGCCCCCATGACGGCGCGACCGATCGGCTCCGCCGAGTTGACCCTGATCCAGGAGGGGCTACGTGGCGTGGTTCGCCTCCCGGATGGCACCGCCCACAGTCTTGACGGCCGCGACTTCCCGGTCCCGGTTATGGGCAAGACGGGAACGACGAGCGACTTTCGCGACGCGCTTTTCGTGGGGTCCACTTACGGGACGCAGGGGATCACGGTGGCGGTCCGGATCGGCTTCGATGACAACCGCACGCTGGGCGAGAAGGAGACTGGAGGGCGCGCGGCGCTGCCGATCTTTCGCGAGATCATGCTCCGTGTCTATCGGGACAGACTGGTGGGGCCGGCACCGCATTTTCCCCGTGAGATCGAAAAGGGGATCGACGGGTACCTCGCGGAGCAGGCCTTGCTGGAAGCGGGGCGTGACACGCCGCCGCCGCCGGCTTCGACAACGGCCTCATCGCTCCGCCAGTGACGCCCTGCGACGAGAGCAGCTTGCATGGAAAAACGAGAAACTCCTTTAGAGGGCTTCTGGGATAAGCCGCTGCAGGACCTGCTTCAACTTCTGCAGGCAACCCCGGCCGGGCTGACTACCGACGAGGCGAAACGGCGCGTTGCGTCTTTATGGCCCAAACAGCCTCGTGCAGGAGTCGCGCTTCGCAGGCTTGCTCGCCTTCCTCCGCTTCTTTGCCAATCCTCTCGTCGTCATCCTTCTCGTTGCCAGCGGCATATCCCTGGGACTGGGGGACCCGGTCGGTGGGCTGATCATCATCGCCATGGTCCTGCTCAGCGTTCTGCTGAACTTCTTCATGGAATTCCAGGCTCGACACGCGGTGGAAGAGATTCGGAAGCAGGTTGCCACAACCGCTGCCGTTATGCGTGACGGGCAGGAACAGGAACTGCCGATAGCAGAGCTGGTCCCGGGGGATATCGTCCGGCTCAATGCTGGAGACCTTGTGCCGGCGGACGCGCGTCTGCTGGATGTAAAGGATCTGCACGTGCGCGAGTCGGCGCTCACCGGGGAGTCGCTGCCCGTCGAGAAGGCAGCGCACGATCTTCCGGAGGGGAAACACGCCATTGCCGACGCAAGCAACAGCGTGTTCCTGGGCACTGCGGTTCAGACAGGGATGGGCACCGCGGTCATCGTCCGCACAGGCCGAGGTACTGCGCTCGGAGGGATCGCGCAGCGTTTGGCTGCGCGGCCGCCGGAGACCGAGTTCGGCCGTGGCATACGCCACTTTGGGCTGATGATCACCCGGGTGATCATGCTGCTTGTGCTTTTCGTTCTGCTGGTAAACCTCTACTTCCACCGTCCGCTGCTGGAGTCCTTCCTCTTCGCAGTCGCCCTGGCGGTAGGGATGACCCCTGAGATGATGCCGATGATCATCACCGTCACCCTGGCCCAGGGTGCGAGGCGGATGACCAAAAAGAAGGTTCTCGTCAAGCAACTTGCGGCAATCGAGGATTTCGGCAGCGTGACGATCCTCTGCAGCGATAAGACGGGCACACTGACCGAAGGCGAGATCGTGCTGGACCGGCACGTGGATGTCCTGGGGAAGGAGGATGAGAACGTTCTGCGGCTCATCTACCTGAACAGCTACTTTGAAGCGGGCATCAAGAGCCCCCTGGACGATGCCGTCCTGAAGCACGAGCACCCTAAGATTGTGGAGTATGTCAAGGTGGACGAGATCCCCTTCGACTTCAACCGCAAGCGCCTTTCGGTGGTGGTGCGGCATGGCGACGAGCACCTCCTCATTACCAAGGGCGAGGCAGAGGGTATTTTGGGCATCTGCCAAAGCGTGAGCATCGATGGGTCACCCCAGCCGTTCGATGAAAGCCGGCGCGCTGCGGCGGAGGAGACGTTCAAGAAGTTGAGCGCCGACGGTTACCGGACTCTTGGGGTCGCGGTGCTGAAAGTGGACAAGCGGGATGCCTACACCCCGGCGGATGAGCGGGATATGACGCTGGCCGGGTTCGCGGCATTCCTGGACCCGCCCAAGGAAGGAGTTCATTCCGTTCTGGAGGCGCTGAAACAGAATGGCATCTCCGTGGTCATCATGACCGGCGACAACCAGTATGTGACACAGAAGATAGCGCACGACGTCGGGCTGCCGGCAGACCGCATTCTCACCGGGAACCAGGTCGACACAATGGACGATGCCGCTCTGGCCTACCAGGCGGAGAATGGCGCCATCTTCGCCCGCGTGTCGCCTGAACAGAAGAACCGGGTCATCCTCGCTCTGAAGGCGCGTGGGCACGTCGTCGGGTACATGGGGGACGGCATCAACGATGCTCCGTCGCTGCACACGGCGGATGTCGGCATTTCAGTAATGAACGGCGTGGACGTGGCCAAGGATGCTGCGAAGATCATCCTGCTGGAGAAGGACCTGGCGGTCTTGAACGACGGGGTAATCGAGGGGCGGCGCTGCTTCGCCAACATCATGAAGTACATCATCATGGGCACCAGCTCGAACTTCGGCAATATGTTCAGTATGGCCGCGGCGTCGCTCTTCCTGCCATTCCTGCCTATGCTGCCGACGCAGATCCTGCTGAACAACTTTCTGTATGACATCTCGCAGATCAGCATCCCCAGCGACAATGTCGATCCCGCCCTGCTGCACCGGCCCAAGCGATGGCAGATCGCGTTCATTCGCCAGTTCATGATGATCATCGGTCCCATAAGCTCGATCTACGATTTCCTCACTTTCGGGGTATTGCTCTGGGTGTTCCACGCTTCCACGAACGCGCCGCTATTCCACACCGGATGGTTCGTGGAATCCCTGGCGACACAGACGCTGGTTGTGTTTGTGATCCGGACGGCAGGCAACCCGCTCAAGAGCCGTCCCAGCCGGCCGCTGCTCATAGGCGTGTTCGTCGTCGTTGCTATCGCCGTTGTGTTGCCGTACACGCCGCTCGGGAGCCTGCTGGGGTTTATCCCGCTGCCGGTGCCGCTGTTGGGTGCGATCGCGTTTCTTGCCGTGACCTACCTCCTGCTGGTGCAGGCCGTTAAGTCCTGGTTCTATCGCCGGCACGCGCTGCTTTGACAGGCCCGGGTACCCATCTACTGGGATGAGCAATTTTGACCGGATTTGTGAGCAGTACTGAACTGACATGCGAATTACTCGGGGGTATAAGAAGTGTGTCTCGAGTGGACCGCGGGGGTCGGGTGTGTTCGAATGAGCGGCCTACCGGTACGGGAGTCCCTTACAGCGACTCAACCTACTGAGGCACCGAGGGTGGCGGAAGTTGTCGAGAAAAAACAGATCGACGCGTGGTTTTGCATAGTTCGTTAGGTTTGGGAAATGATATGAAGAAACTATTGGGACTCTTCGCCTTGACAACGCTGGCTTTTGCCCAGGGGGGAACGATCGGCAGCGGCACCAGCATATCGGTTCGGACCAGTGAAAGAATCGATGTAAAGAAGAGCGACGGCCGGGTATTCACCGGCGTTGTAGATCAGGATGTGAGGGATGCGAACAGCCGCGTTGCTATTCCAAGGGGTTCGCAGGTGGAGCTGGCCGTGAAGAGACTGGCACAGAGTGATCTGGTGCTCGATTTGGAATCGGTCACCGTAGGCGGGCATCGGTATGCGGTAACAGCGGCCGATGCTGTGATGGATAAAGAACGGCGGGATGGTATCGGTAAGAACCAGCGGACCGCCGAGTATATCGGCGGCGGGGCGTTGCTGGGCACGATCATTGGCGCGATTGCCGGCGGAGGAAAAGGCGCCGCAATCGGCGCAGCGGCGGGAGCGGGGGCGGGAGCGGGCACGCAGGTCCTGACCCGAGGCAAGAAGGTGAACGTTCCCGCCGAGTCCTTGTTGACGTTCCGTTTGGAGAAGTCGCTCCAGATGGGAGTGGCGGACAGTGGGATCACTCGCAACGGCCGCCATTATCACAAGACGATTCGGTAGAACTCGATCCGTTTTCTGCGGCTTGTAACCGCGCACAAAGAGACCCGCCGGGGGAGGGTCCGGGCTGAAACGATGAGGCGATCCGGGCGAGGAAGTCTGAGAGCATGCCTTTTGCGGAACGCCAGCAGGCGAAATGCCGGCCCTTGGGGAATTCCCATTCCTGCCATGACTCTCGAGGCCCCAAACCTCACGAGCAACGCAGAGAGCGCCCGTAATCCGCATGCGCGCGGCCCCTGCAATCCCCGGATAGGCTCCTGGGCTCTTTCCAGGTCAAACCCCGGCACTTGCCTAGTTCTCTTTCAAGTTGCTCCCTGTTAATTTAGAACCCGTGGATGTTGGAAGATTCGGGCGACTTGCGACAATGAGCCGTTTGTGTCTCCAGTGGTTCCAACGGCGGTATGTTGGATCGCAGTTTCCCGCTGTCCAAGTCCCGAAACTGGAATGACTCCGGTTTGGACAAAAGTGTGCGGATGAAGAGGGACGGAACATCGTCTCGTCACTGGGGGCGCTCCGCCATCAGAGGGAGGCTGTTATGGAGAACAAAAAGACCCAGCCTGTCGATTGGGAAGCTCTGCTCAACGGCATCACACGGGGGAAGACCGTTCTGGAATGTGGGGCGGACCGCAAGATCTTCCGACAAGGACAACCTGCGGATTCCCTATTCTACCTGCGGCGAGGCAAGGTGAAGCTCTCAGTAATATCCCAACAGGGCAAAGAAGCGATTGTCGCTATTCTGAGCGCCGGTGAGTTTTTCGGCGAGGGGGGCCTTGCCGGTCAACCACTGCGTATGGCATCGGCTGTTGCGATGACAGATTGCACCATTGACAAGATTGAGAAGTCGGTGATGACGCGAATGCTTCACGAACAGCACGACGTCTCGGAATTGTTTGTCAAGCATCTGCTTTCACGCAACGTCCGATACGAAGCTGATCTCGTGGACCAGCTTTTCAACTCGAGCGAAAAGCGGCTGGCTCGGATTCTCTTGCTGCTTTCCCATTTCGGCAAGGAAAGCAGGGCTGAACCTGTAATTCCCAGAGTGAATCAGGATACCTTGGCACAAATGGTCGGCACGACCCGGTCGCGCATCAGTCATTTCATGAACAGGTTCAGGGAGCATGGCTTTATCGAGTACGACGACGTCGGATTGACCGTCCACAGCAGCCTACTAAGCGTGGTACTCCACGATTAAGGGTCCCGGGCCGTGCGTGACATCCTGTAACCACGCAATATCTTCCGATCAAAGCCGTCAGCAACAGCAAAGCACTCATGCCAGAGACTGGAAACCAAGTGACTTTGCACGCCTGAGACTGCATGTCGACTGTGCTGCCAAAGCGGAACGCGGGAATTGAAGGGGCTCCATACTAAACGGAACAGGAGCGCGTCGACCTATGGCTAAGAAGTCTAGACTCCCGATGGACGGCATTTCGAAATGCCCAACTGGAATCCAGGGTCTCGACGAGGTTATGTTCGGCGGTCTGCCGAGAGGGCGGCCCACTCTTGTGTGTGGCGGCGCAGGCTGCGGAAAGACACTGCTAGGCATGGAATTTCTGGTGCGCGGAGCAACACAGTACAACGAGCCCGGGGTGTGCGTCTCATTTGAAGAAACCGCCGAGGAACTCGCGCACAACGTGGGATCGCTCGGCTTCGACGTCAATGCACTCATTTCGCAAAAGAAGCTGGCCATCGACTACGTTCACATGGAACGCAGCCTCATTGAGGAAACGGGTGAGTACGACCTGGAGGCGCTATTCGTTCGGCTCGGTCAAGCCGTGGACTCCATTGGAGCGAAGCGGGTAGTGCTCGACAGCATCGAGTCGCTGTTCGCCAGCCTCGCAAACGAAGCAATTCTGCGTTCGGAACTTAGGCGTCTGTTTCGTTGGCTCAAGGACAAAAAACTCACGTCGGTAGTCACTGGCGAGCGCAGCGAGGGCGGGCTCACGCGCCATGGCCTGGAAGAGTACATTTCAGATTGCGTCATCCTACTCGATCACCGGGTGACGGAAACCGTTTTCACGCGGCGTCTGCGCGTTGTCAAATACCGAGGCTCGACGCACGGGACGAACGAGTACCCATTCCTCATCGACCACGACGGTATCTCGGTTCTGCCCGTAACCTCCATTGACCTGAAGCATGCCGTCTCCAACGAGCGGATTTCGACCGGCATTCCCGCGCTGGACAGCATGCTCGGCGGCAAAGGCTACTTCCGGGGAAGCAGCATCCTCATCTCCGGCACGGCTGGCACAGGGAAAACCAGTGTGGCCGCTCATTTTGCTGACGCCGCATGCGCCCGCGGAGAGCGATGTATCATTTTTTCTTTCGAAGAATCCGCCGACCAGGTGATACGCAACATGCGGTCGATCGGCATCAACCTGGGCCGTTGGATCAATAAAGGCCTGCTGCAGTTTCACGCCGCACGACCGACCACGTCCGGTCTCGAAATGCATCTTGTCAAAATGCACAAGATCATCGGGAGCTTCGATCCGCGCATCGTGGTGGTGGACCCGGTGACCGGATTGACAGACTCCGGCACCCAGGCCGAGACCCGAAGCATGCTGCTGCGTCTGGTAGATTTCTTGAAGGAAAAGCAGATCACGGCTTTGATGACGACACTGACCGACGGAGAGGCTGCGCAGGAGCAGACTGAGGTTAACATCTCCTCACTGGTGGACACGTGGCTGCTGCTGCGTGACATCGAGAGCGGCGGTGAGCGTAACCGGGGCCTCTACATCCTCAAGTCCAGGGGCGCGGCTCACTCGAACCAAATTCGCGAATTCCTCTTGACCGATCGTGGCGTGGAGCTTCGAAATGTCTACCTCGGTGAGACCGGTCTGCTCACCGGCTCGGCTCGAGTTGCCCAGGAGGCCAAGGACGCTGCGCAGGCGCTGCTCGCTGAGCAGGAGATCGAAACCAAGCAGTGCGCACTCGATCGCAGGCGGAAGGCGATCGAGGCCCAAATGGACCTCCTCCGGACTGGAACTGCAGACCGAAGCGGAAGAATCGAGGCGGCTCATCGCACAGGAGCAGGTGAAGCTGAAGAAGTGGGAGCAGGCCCAAGGTAAAATGGCGCAGAGCCGGGCATTGAACGAGGGTACTCGGGGCAGGGAACGTAAAAAGCGCAAGAGCGAGTGAGGACCGGAGATGAAAAGAGTCAGCGACACGTACAGTTCGAGAAAGGAAAAACTCCAAGAAACCAACATGGGAGTTGAGGCTTTATGTCGCGGGACAGACTGCAAGATCGTTGCAGGCATTCGCCAATCTGAAGCGGATCTGCGAGGAATACCTTGATGGCAGATATCAGATTGAGGTCGTTGATCTAATGAAAAACCCGGAACTCGCCAAGGGCGACCAGATTTTCGCGCTTCCGACTCTCGTGCGGAAGCTTCCGGAGCCGGTCCGGAAGATCATTGGGGATCTGTCGAATACCGAACGTGTACTGGTTGGCCTCGATCTGCGCCCACGCGCCTGAGGAATGTCGTGAAACGAAAAAGCCGGAAAATTCATGACGCAGCGAAAGAATTTGAGGAAGCTCTTTCCCGGCAGCCTGTTGCGGGGCGCTACGTTTTGTCGCTGTTCGTAACCGGCAGCACTCCGAAATCGCTTCGTGCGATTAGGAATATCCGAGCCCTGTGTGAAGAGAAGCTGTCGGGCTGTTACGAACTCAAGGTAATCGATATCTACCAACATCCTGAAAAAATCAAGTCGGAGCAGATTGTCGTCACGCCGACGCTGGTAAGAAAGCTGCCGGTCCCGTTGCGCAAACTGATCGGGGATCTGTCGAATAAGGATCGATTACTTCTGGGGCTGGATATTGTTCTCGGGCAGGCTGCGCTATAGGCGCAAAATGGCTGGATAAGAGAGTATGGCACGAAAGCGTCGGGACCGACTCGACGACGCCGAAGAAATCCTGGGCGCGCTGCGAAGCGGAGAAGTAGACGCGATTGTGGCCTCAGGTTCCGACGGCGATCGCGTCTATACGCTGAAAGGAGCCGATGAAGCATACCGGCTCATGGTTCAGAACATGGCGGGAGGCGCTCTCACCGTCGCGTCGGACGGCCTTATCCTTTTCGCAAACGAGAAAGTAGCCTCCATTCTCGCGATCCCGCACGAGCGCGTGGTCGGTTCCAGTTTCGGGGATTTCATTTTTCCGGAGGATGCCGACATATTTTCGGCACTCCTCACCCGCGAACTTGGGGTCGCTGCAAAAGGCGAAGTGCGGTTGAAAACGCCCGGCGGTGTGCTGGTGCCGGTGTCTCTGTCTGTCAATTTCCTAGCGCTTGACGGAGTCGATTGTTTTTGCGTCATTGTTGCGGATCTTACCGACCAGAAAAAGAACGAAGAGGTCCTGCGCGCGCTCTCGGCTCGCCTGCTTCACGTCCAGGATGAAGATCGACGCCTCATCGCGCGTGGGCTGCATGATGGCGCCTTCCAACGCCTCGCCGCCCTGGAATTCAAGCTGAACCTCGTCGGCCAGGCATCCCGCGAACTGGCACCGGCCGCCCAAAGGCACCTCACTGAGTGTCTGGATCTGGTAGGCCAATGCTGCAGGGATCTCTGCAATCTTGCCTACCTGATCCAACCACCGTTGCTGGAGGAACAAGGATTGGGCCCCGCGCTCCGGGCCTATGTCAACGGCTTCAACCGGAGGCTCGGTCCGCAGGTCAGCCTCAATTTCCCCAGCCGGCGGCGCAGGCTCCCCGTCGATGCGGAAACAACCTTGTTTCGCATTGCACAGGAAGCGCTGACCAATATTGAACGCCATTCGGGCAGTGCGACTGCCGAAATAGTTTTCCGCAGGAAGCGCGGTGAAGTCCTCCTCGAGGTCGTTGACCACGGCTGCGGCATCTCCGAGGAAAGTCTGAGGAACTTGAACGGAGGTACGGCCTTGCCTGGTATCGGGATCGCCGGGATGCGGGAGCGTGTTCGGCTACTCGGCGGCCTCATGGAAATGTCCTCCGGCTCCGGCCGCACCACGGTGAGGGTAAGACTTCCGATAAAACGCCGCGGCTCAACAGTCAGTCTGCGTGACCGCCTCGCATAGGGAAGCGTGATATCCCGCCCAAAAAGCGGCGGGATATGAGAAGCCAGAAGTCAGGAGCCAGAAGCCAGAGTAATCGTGGCAGCACTGGAACATCGGCTGTTCGATCCTGCGACAGCCCGAACCGAGTCCCCCTCTAAGACCGGGCTGAGCACTATTGACCAGATCTGTGAGCAGTACCGGACAGACGCGCCACTTACCCCCAGAGTATAAATAAGGTTGAGGAAAGATGTGACGGGTGACCCAACTGAAGCGAATCTTGCTGAATGCAACCGCGCAGGTGGAACAGAGCTGGGACGACACGGCTTACTCGATCGGGTACAGGTTAGAGTCAAGAGGGGAAAGAGGTTAGGACAAGGAGAGCGCAACATGGCCCAAAAACACACTGCAGTGCTTGGTATCTACACGAGTTATTCGAGCGTGGAGAACGCTGTCGATATCTTGAAGGAGGCTGGGTTTAGGAACAGCGATATTTCCGTCCTATTTCCTGAAAAGGCAGGCTCCAAGGAGTTTGCCCACAGCAAGGGCACCAGGGCTCCCGAGGGCGCTGCCGCAGGCGCCGGAACGGGTGCGGTGCTGGGTGGTGCGCTGGGATGGTTGGTGGGCACCGGCGCTCTTGCGATACCGGGCTTAGGTCTCGTTATCGCGGCCGGTCCCATCATGGCGGCCCTTGCCGGAATTGGCGTGGGCGGCGCAGTAGGAGGGATAACGGGCGCACTGATCGGCTTAGGGATACCCGAACACGAAGCCAAGCGATATGAAGTCCGGGTAAAAGAAGGCGGAATCCTCCTCTCGGTGCATTCGGACAATTCCGACTGGACGAAGCGCGCCAGGGAGATCCTGGAGAGGACGGGTGCGCAGGATATTTCATCCACCGGAGAAGCCTCCGTAAACTACATCAGAAGCGGTGGGCCGCTTTCAGCCGGTACGACCACGGGTCGCGCATTGGAATCAGCGACGCCTAAGGACTGAGGTAAGGTCATATTCGTGATCATCAACAATATGAGACTATGCTGAGGTAAGAAATGGAAACCATCTTGATTGTGCTTTTGGTGTTGTTATTGTTAGGCGGGGGGGGCTGGGGATACTCCCGCTGGCGCCGGTAGTGCCCACGCTATGGACCTGGCTGGCAGTTACGCCTTTTCGTGTATCTGCTTTCACCCGGGCGGACTATTTGATGCTTAATGCCGCAAAAGGGAAATCTATGAGACGAGAAGTGGGCCTTTGGATTGACCACAGGAAGTCGGTTATTGTCAATGTTACTGACGACGGGGAAGAGACGAGCGTGATCGAATCAGGCATGGAGAAGCACGTCCGATATTCTGGTGCGGCACAGGAGGACTCGGCAGAAGACCAACGAGACACACGCTTCACGGGCCACCTCAACAAATACTATGATCATGTAATATCGCGTATTCGCGACGCGGAATCCATCCTGATCCTTGGTCCCGGTGAAGCAAAGGTAGAGCTCGAAACACGTCTGGCGGGGGAAGGGCTCACAGGGCGCATAGTTGGTGTTGAAACCGCCGACAAGATGACGGATCGACAGATTGCCGCGAGAGTCCGCCAGCAATTTCCAGAACGAAGTCATCAAGGATCGCAAATATAGCCGGGGGTCCTTGTTCGGTGATGTTATGACGCAGGCCGATGACAGGCAACATCGCTCTATCTTAAAGGGCATCGCCCGGCGGGCGATGCTCGAGAGGGGTCTACTTCCTGATTTCGCGCCCCTGGCACTGGCCGAGCTCGACGAAATCAAGGGCCCCGCAATTCGAGCCGATGAATCGACACGAGATCTCCGGCACCTTGCCTGGTGTTCCATAGATAACGACGATTCTCGTGATTTGGATCAGCTCACCGTGGCCGAAGCCTTGCCTGGGGAAAGGGCAAGAATTCTCGTGGCGATTGCCGATGTCGACGCGATCGTCAAAGTGAAATCGGCGCTTGACGATCATGCGCGACACAACACCACATCGGTATACACTGGTGCTGAGACGTTTCCAATGTTGCCCGAGAGACTCTCAACCGATCTTACGTCTCTAAACTATGAGTCAGATCGTCTCGCCATCGTTGTTGAAATGGTTATCGCCGGTGATGGAACGCTTCAGGATTCGGACCTCTATGGGGCGGCGGTCCGCAATCATGCGAAGCTCGCCTACAATAGCGTAGGGGGCTGGCTGGAGGGTAACGGCCCGATGCCGCCGGCGATAGGTCCAGTCAGCGGTCTCGATGAGGAACTCCGGCTGCAAGATCGCGTGGCCCGTAAGCTGAAGGCTCTCCGCCACACGCAGGGCGCGCTGAATCTCGAGACCATCAAAGCACGGCCGCTATTTGAAGGGGATAAGCTCAAGGACTACGAGGCCGAAATAAAGAGCCGGGCCAACGATATTATTGAAGATTTCATGATTGCCGCAAACGGCGTTACCGCACGATATCTCGCGGCCAAAATGTTCCCGTCGATGCGGCGCGTTGTGCGCACACCCAAACGGTGGGACCGGATCATCGAGCTTGCCTCAGAGCGGGGCTTCACGCTGCCCCAGAATCCCGACTCCAAGGCACTGGAGCTATTCCTGGCGGTGACGAAGACCGCCGATCCCCTCCGTTTTCCCGATCTTTCTCTCAGCGTGATCAAACTAATGGGCGCCGGTGAATACGTCGTTGAACTTCCGGGAGAGAGCGCGGCCGGGCACTTTGGTCTTGCCGTCAAGGATTATAATCACTCTACAGCCCCCAACCGCAGATACCCCGATCTGATCACGCAACGGCTGCTGAAGGCAGCCATGGCCGGACGTGCCGTGCCCTATGAGAATGATGAGTTGCAGGCGCTCGCTAAGCACTGCACGGAAGAAGAGGACGCAGCGAAGAAGGTCGAACGGCAGGTTGAAAAATCGGCAGCGGCCCTGCTGCTGGAATCGAGGATCGGGGAACGATTCGATGCTCTGGTCACCGGCGCATCCGACAAGGGTACGTGGGTCCGTCTGCTGCAGCCGCCCGTTGAAGGAAGACTGGTTAGCGGCTTTCAAGGCCTGGACGTCGGTCATAGGCTCCGCGTGCAGTTGACCCGCACCGATGTGGAACGCGGATACATCGATTTTACGGGAGTGGGTTAATCGTGACCCGGAAGTGAAACGGGAATTCACGGAGAAGATTCTCGATGCGTCGGGTTGAACAGGGTCTGCGGGTTAGCCCCCGCGGACAGAACGGTCTTTGACGAGAGGGACCCAAAACCGCGATAGGGGATGTCGAGCCTGAATGAGACTCGCAGTCTCCCCGAATTCGACGGTGTGAGCAGGAGCATTATGAACTGGCGCGCGCTTGTCTTTGCTGTGACTATTGGCACACTCTGCATCTCGTGCGGTGTAAGGGTACCGGGAACCGATGTCAGGGCCGACTCGGAGAAGCACTCTGGCAAGAGTGCTCGACGGGGGACCGGTGTTCACAACCTCACAATGCCGGCCGGCACCGTCTTGAGAGTCCGCATCGACGATGCGCTGTCCACCCGGGAAAGCAGTCCCGGGGATCCATTTACCGGATCGTTGGTTGAGCCGGTGGTGATGAATGGGGAAGAAGTTCTTGCAGCCGGAACTAGGTTCAAAGGACACGTGACGACTTCGGTCAGACCGAGCCGCCTTCAGGGTCGGGCAGCCCTCGGCTTCACGCTGGACCGTTATGAAATGAGAGGCTCCCAACACCCGGTGAGCGCGGTTCTCGATACTCAAACGAGCGATGCTCACAAGCAGCAGAACATCGAACTGATCGGTGGCGGAGCGGGGCTGGGCGCATTGGTTTGTGCCGTTGTTCGAAGAGGCCAGGGCGCTGCGATCGGTACAGGAGCGGCGTATACCGCCGGAAAGGGAGGCGTAACCATCGCCGCCGACACGGTGTTCAGTTTTGTTTTGAAAGTTCCAGTCCCATTGTGAAAGGTAATTTTCGCGGTCAACGATTCCCCGAGCCGCCCCGCACCGGGGTAAGCCTCACGGCTTGATCTGTTAATCCTGGATCAAAGGATGCGAAGCACAGTATCGGTGGACTCTGAGTCCCGTTCAACAAGGTTCAAGCACATGGCGTCTTCGGTGTTTTCACTAAACGTCAGACATCAGGGTGGGGGTTCCGTGTTGCGCCGTGGGTTGACGCTTGTCGTCACCCTGCTGCTGTGCAGTGTGGGCTTGTCCGGATACTCTGTTCTCACGCACGAGGAAATCGTGGACCTGCTCTGGACCGATGGAATCCGCCCCCTCCTGCTCAGGCGATATCCGGAATCGTCGGAAGACCAGCTCAGGGAGGCGCATGCCTACGCCTATGGAGGCGCCGTCATCCAGGATCTCGGCTACTATCCATTCGGCAGCGCGGAATTCAGCAACCTGGCGCATTACGTTCGCAGCGGAGACTTCGTTCGCGAACTGCGGCTGGAGAGCCAGGATGTCAACGAGTACGCCTTCGCGCTGGGCGCTCTGTCGCACTATGCGTCGGACATTGCCGGCCACCCGGCTGTCAACCAGGCCGTCGCGATTCAGTATCCGAAGCTGCGGGCGAAGTTTGGCAAATCGGTCAAGTATGCGCAGGACAAGACGGCCCATTTGAAAACAGAGTTCGGGTTCGACATGGTGCAGGTCGCAAAGAATCGTTATGCGTCGGAGCAGTACCACGATTTCATCGGGTTTAAGGTGTCCAAATCCCTGCTGGAGCGGGTCTTTCCAATCGTATACGGAGTGGAGTTGAAAGACGTTCTCCCCCACGCGGATCTGGCAATCGGCTCGTATCGTTTCTCTATCAGCCGGCTGATTCCGGAAATGACCCAGGTCGCGCTGAAAACCCATAAGAAGGACATGATGCGCGAGACGCCTACTCTCGCGAGAAAGAAGTTCCTTTACCGTCTCTCGCGCTCCGATTATGAAAGGGAGTGGGGAAAGGACTACAGGAAGCCCGGATTCGGCATCCGGATCATGGCAGGCGCTCTTGCGATTCATGCCGAAAATTGGCCCGTTCAAGGCGCTGGCGTTCAACAACCCTACCCCGCAGACGGAGGAACTGTATTTCAAGAGCATCAACACCACCGTCGATCAATACCGGGCCTTTCTCGAGGAAGTGCGCACTGATTCACTGCTTCCTCCCAATCGTGATTTGGATGATGGCAGAATGACCAAGCCAGGGGAATACTCGCTGGCGGACAACACGTATGCAAAGTTGCTGGCCAGGCTGTCGGAGCGGAAGTTCGATCGGACCACGACGGACCTGCGCGCCGACATCCTGCGCTTTTATTCCGACCTCTCTATTCCGATCGAGACGAAAAAGGACAAGGTTCGCTGGCAAGGCGTGCTGACCGGCTGGATCAATTGAAGTCGGTGACTCCCGATCCGGCTCTTGCGCGCGCTCCTGCAAAGTGACCTTCATCGCTCGGAAATGAACGTTGCCATGTCCCATAAGCCGCTGTATCGAAGATGGCTCGGCAGTCGTCCCCCTTGTATTGTCAGCGGCGATCCTTTGCGGCGAAGCTACAAACCCTGTCGATTCCGGACCGATGCCTCCCTGCGGAAGCACGACGGTTCCCCCCTATCCCGACGTGGATGAGTCGCCCACGGTAAAAGCCTGGGACCGCTCCGACCTGGCCGCGACTGGACACCGCCTGCCTGCACCGGTTGGACGGCATCGGGCTTTACGACCCTGGTGGTTACGGTTGCGCTCTTTCGGCATGGCTCCGGGGTCGAGGGCCTGCTCCGCCGCGTCGGGGCGATTTCCGAACTCGCAGGGATGCGCTATTGGTCGACCACCCACAAGCGATGGCAGACACTGATTGTCGACGCCTATGCTCTGCCCGGGCCGGCCGGCGGTCGACGCCGCAAAGACTTCTCGCCAGACGAGATCGCGGAAGGCAAGTATCTGTACTTTCAACAGGAGGATAACCTGTCCGGCAAGGCGATTTACCGAATGCACATTCAAAGCGCTTCTCCCGACCGGCTGGTGTTCGATACCGAAAACATCAGCACCGTGCGGTACTTGCTGTGGCCCCTTTTCCGCCCGGGCGAAATGCAGTCGATTTACTTCCTCGAACGCGAGTCGCAGGATGTCTGGCGCTATTACAGCATCTCGCGCACGGGAAGGAAAGCGAGCAGGTTAACTGGGGGACACGACGCATCCTCGATCAACCGAGCTGTTGCATTTTACCGCCACCTGGCGGGCATTCCGACGGATCAGGAGCCTCCCGCGTCGCGATGAACCGCCCGTCCCACTAAACCACCCCAGGGCTGACATCGAGCAGTTGGCGCGCCGGGCTTCGGTGACCGACGGAAAGGCATCGGAGACGCCAAAGGTTAATTGTATCAACGACGAACTCCCGGGAATCTTTACCGCCATCACGCTCCAGTTGCACCTCAATGACTCGGATGTGCAATTTTGACCGCACGGGTGAGCCGTACTGAACTGACGCCCCGGTTATTTGAAAGTATAAAAATCATTGGCTGCACCTGCCAATCCTAATCTTGGCGGAAGCAGGTGCCGGAGCCTAGGCATCCCCATCCTTGTGGTGGTGGCCATCGTCGGGATCTTGATTCGGTTCATTCAAGGCCGAAGAGGAACCGCATAGATTGCAGGGAGGAAACAAATGAAACCGATCACCTTGATTGGAATTGCATTCCTGGTTCTGGGGGCGCTGGCGCTCGCGTATCAAGGCATCAATTACACTCGGACTGAAAAGGTACTTGACCTGGGACCGATTCATGCCACCAAAGAGACGCACGAACGGATTCCACTTCCTCCCATTCTTGGAGGAATAGCATTGCTTTCAGGCGGTGTTTTGCTGGCTCTCGGCGCGCGGCGAAAGGCCTAGCTCGCATTTGGTCACGGCGTTTTGCGTGCCGAGGCGGCGCAGGTCCTCGAAGCCGGTACAGATTCCTCTCTGCGGTGCGGAAACTGCCGGGTTGAGCACTACTGGATCATAATGTGCACACATGGTCTCGATCGCCGCGCGGCGAGTTACACCTGGACGTTCTGTTTGTTCTGTTGCTGGTGACAATGGTCTATCTCATCAGGGAGACTCTTTTCGTCTTTGCTGTGGCGCTCCTGTTTTCGTATCTGCTATGGCCTCTGGTGCACTTTCTCGATCCGCGTTTTCCAGGACTACGTCTTGTCGCCCCACCTGTTGAGCAAAGGCGTGAAACTGCAACCAGTGGTCGTTATTGTCGGAATTCTCGCTGGCAAATCGCCGGGATCGCCGGTACCTTTTTTGCTGTTCCCATTATGGCGATCCTCCGAATTGTATATCGGCAGCTGAGAAAGAAGGGACACCACGCTCGCAAACCCCGCGATAAGAATCGTTTAGGGATGTGGCCAGCAGGAGGCTGCGCCGCACGGGGGTTGCGATTGCGATTTGCTCACAAGTGAAATCGCCCCCTTAGGTAGGTGTGCAATTGTGACCGGCCGTGTGAGCCATTCTGAACTGACACGCGATGTCCTGCAGGGTATAAAGGTGATAAGAATTGGTGATGAAGAGGCTTTGGGATCAAGAGAAAAACGAAAGCGGGGTTGGTTATGTTATGGACAATCGGAGGGGTTTTGCTGGTGTTGTGGCTTTTGGGATTTTCCATGCACGTGGGTGGAGGTTTGATTCACGCGCTGCTGGTCATCGCGATTATTGTGTTTGTCTTCAATGTGCTCACAGGTCGTCGTTCGTCGATCTAGCTCCCACTCGGCGTCCCCATCAAAGGGGATGAGCAAGTGTGAGCCGTTAGAGCCATGCGGGACGGATGCGAGAAGAGCGGATCCTGAAAACTCCGGGAGAGGGCGGAGAAACGGCGAGGAAGTTGAGTGGACTTGAACGAATGGAGAAACATGAGTGCGAGCGCGTCGTGAGAAGTGAGCGGAAGCGCGCGCAACAATTTAGGAGAGCGTTATGAAACTGAATGGGTTAGCGAGGGTTGGGGTCACCTGCCTGGGCATGGGTGCGTTGTCGGCGGGACTGTTGTTCGCCGATGAGAGCGCCGTGAAGCGATTGAAGACGGCGGGTGTTGTTTTAAGCGAGATCATGCGAACGCCCGACAAAGGTGTCCCGCAAGAATTGCTCGAAAGCTCGCAGTGTATCGTGATCGTTCCGGGGATGAAAAAGGCCGCGTTTATCGTGGGCGGTAACTATGGCAGAGGCTTCATGTTGTGTCGCCAGGCTTCCGGCTTGGGGTGGTCTGCACCCGCCGGGGTGAAGGTTGAAGGCGGCAGCGTAGGTTTCCAGATCGGAGGCTCGGAGACGGACGTGATCATGCTCGTGATGAACAAACGCGGCGCTGAAAAGCTTCTTTCGAGCAAATTCACCCTCGGTGCAGACGCTTCCGTGGCAGCCGGACCTGTGGGGCGGACATCGTCGGCCGACACGGATGCGAAGCTGCACGCGGAGATACTGTCGTATTCGCGCTCACGCGGGGCATTTGCGGGTATTTCACTGGAGGGCGCAACGCTGCGGCCTGATGAGGATGCGAATGCTGGCGCTGTATGGCAGGAAACTCAGCAACGAACAAATTGTCATGGGCAAAGTCAAGTCGCCCGCCTCGGGCGCCAAGCTGGCGTCGGAATTGAACAGATACTCCGCTCGCAAGGAAGCTCGAAAAGATTAACTGGACGAAAGTACGGGCACTCAGCCACTGGAGACGGTAACACCATGAACTGGGATCAGATTGAAGGAAAATGGAAACAGTTTACAGGATCCGCCCGCGAACGCTGGGGAAAACTCACGGACGATGACTTCAAGACAGCCGCCGGGAAGAAGGAGAACCTGGTAGGGCGCATTCAGGAACGCTATGGAATCGCGAAGGAGGAAGCTGAGAGGCAGGCTAACGAGTGGTCTGCCGCTCTAAAGGAGTCCGCTCGCGAGGTCGGCGCTAAAAAACTTTCGTGAGCGTGCCCGCCAGCTAACCCTTCAAAGCAGATATGGCGCTGGCACGGCCACGATGACACGTTGCTGTAAATGGTTGTTCTTTGGCCCTACCGACGAATCGATGGGGCCTCCAAGGCAAGGCAGCCGCACAGGATGCTGTGGTGAGTCCGGCCTTGGGGTCGGGTCACTGAGATAGGTAGTCCAACAATTTAGCAATGAGGAGTTCCAAAATGAATAGATTCAAAGTTGGGGCGACGATCTTTGGTCTCGCCCTGGTAACCCTGGCATTTCCGCTCAGGGGGAGTGCAGACGAGTGGGACAAGAAGACCAGTGTGACATTCAGCGGCCCTGTCGAGATTCCGGGTGTGGGGGCTCAGGTCCTGCCGGCGGGCACATATGTCTTCAAGCTGCTGGATTCGCAATCCGACCGCCACATCGTTCAGATCTTTAACGAACGGGGAGACCACGTTTATGCCACCATCCTTGCGATACCGAATTTCCGCCTGAGATCTACGGACAAGACGGTTATGACGTTCAGGGAAAGGGCGGCCGGTGATCCGGAAGCCATCAGGGCGTGGTTTTACCCTGGGAACAATTGGGGCCAGGAGTTTGTATATCCGAAGAAAAGGGCTCTCGAGCTGGCAAAGATCGCCAACGTCCCCGTTCTCGCGATGCCTACCGAGCTGGAAACCAACCTTACCTTGCCAGTAACCAAGATAGACGAACCGCCGGTAGTCGCTCTGATGGAGGCGCCTCTCGAGGCCGTTAAGCCTACAGGAGAAGCGGTCGCAATAACCGAAGTCGTCGAGGCCCCGCCGGTAGAGACAGCCGCTGCTGTTCAGACCCCGACCCCGGAGCCTGACAAGCAGTTGCCCAAAACCGCCAGCCTACTGCCTCTGGTGGGATTGATCGGGTTACTGTCGCTGGGCGCAGGCTTCGCTCTTTTGGGATTTCCGAGGCGACCTGTTTAATAAGGACGCCTTGTGCTGGTGTGGATCATTCTGCAAGGGGTCCATACCAAGCGCGTTCCCAGGGATAGGGCGCAGGCGAAGCTAGCCTGCGCCCAAAGAGCGCAGTGGAGTCCCGAACACCTGGGCCTGCGCTTCCCCCCCCGGGGCAAGTGTTTCCGGGTGTGCAAAGAGGGGTCCCCCGGCATGTGTGCCCATCCCACACCCCGAACTCGCTGCCCTTTACTTCCTCCAATCCAGGTCGACGCCCCGCGCCGATAAAGAAGAGGCGAACGATGAGCACGATAATTACGAAAGACGGTACGCAGATCTATTACAAAGACTGGGGCACAGGACAGCCTGTGGTGTTCAGCCACGGCTGGCCCCTCAGTGCGGACAGCTGGGAAGCTCAGATGCTGTTCCTGGCCTCGAACGGCTATCGCTGCATTGCCCATGACCGTCGCGGCCATGGCCGGTCGAGCCAGCCCTGGACTGGCAACGAGATGGACACCTATGCCGACGACCTCTCGGAGCTCATCGAAACACTGGAGCTGCAAGGCGCCGTCCTAATCGGTTTCTCGGCGGGCGGCGGCGAAGTTGCACGGTATGTTGGCCGCCACGGCGCGAAACGGCTGGCCAAAGCCGCGCTGATCTCCGCCGTCCCGCCGCTGATGCTGAAAACGGCGGCAAATCCCGGCGGCATGCCCATTGAGGTGTTCGACGGAATCCGCCGCGGTTCCATGGCTGACCGCTCGCAGCTCTACAAGGATCTCGCCGGCGGCCCGTTCTTCGGGGCCAACAGACCCGGCGCCAAGGTCTCTCAGGGAATGATCGACTCGTTCTGGCTCCAGGGGATGCAGGCCGGTCACAAGAACACCTTCGACTGCATCAAGGCATTCTCCGAGACGGATTTCAGCCAAGACCTCAAGAAGTTCGACCTGCCGACGCTGATCCTTCACGGCGACGACGACCAGATCGTGCCGATTGGTGCCTCGGCTCTCCGGTCAGCGGAGCTGGTCAAGAACGCAACCCTCAAGATCTATGCGGGCGCACCTCACGGCCTCGCCTACACGCACAAAGACCAGCTCAACGCCGACCTGCTGGCATTCCTCAATACCTGAGGTCTCTTTGCCGGAGGCCTATCTCCGAAAAGAGAGGACTTTACAGGTCTTCCGTTGGCCAAGCCGACAAGGTCAACCGGACGCGCGGCAAAAGCAAGGCCCTACGGAGAGATGCGGCGGGTCATGACGCCTTGTGCCGGACCAGCTCTGGAATCTGCTCGACAGCCTGCGCCAGGCTCGTGAGCAAGCGATCCGGTTGGGTTCGTTCGAAACGCGCCTTGGCCTTCTCCGTATCGCCATTGAACCCCCAGACTCCGACAACGAGTTTGAGTCTGGGAAAGCGTTCCCGAATCAGTTTGCACATCGTCCGCGCGGGTGGAAAAGCATAAGGCGGCAATGCGGAGATGCAGATGACGTCGTCTTGTCTCTTTTCAATCAACGCCAGCAACTCCGCGGGAGAAGTGTGGGCGATCGGAAGAGAGAGAGCCGAGTGGCCCCCCTGCTCCAGGAGCTGCGCCAGCATGGCGGCCGTGACCTCATCGGCCTGATCATTTGCGGGAAGGCAGAGTATTCTGGCGCTGTGATGCTCAACCGGGCCTGATTCCGCCGTGGCATCGTCGGCTGGGGTTGAATCCTGCACCGGTTGGTACTCCGAAAGTTCGGTAATCATTTCGTTGATGCTGAGAAAGAGAAACGCCTCCCTGGTTGTTTCAATCGCCCCTTGGTGGCGATCCTGCTCGGCCAGGCTCAACGCAGGTACGAGCACCGAATCGTATAACTCCAGCAGGGATTTTTCTTTCAAGAACCGGGTCACAATAGCTTGCGCCTCCGGTTGGTCCATCGCCAGCAAGCGCTGGTAGATCTGAGCTTCCGCCCCCAGAGCTACTTCATCCCCCAGCAGGACATGAAGAAAAGAGAGTTGAGGAACGTAGCGGCCCAGCACAACGACGCAAACGGTAAGGGGCGTAGACAGGATGAGACCGGCTGGACCCCACAGAATAGTCCAAAAGACAGCCGCCACCAGCAGCGCCAACGAAGAGATTCCCGTGTTCGCCCCATAAAGCCACGGCTCGACGAAATTGGCAATGATCAGTTCGAGACCGGCAAACAGCAGGAACACCAGCAGCGGCGGCAGCCAGCTGTCAAAAGCTGCTAACGAGAGGATGATCGGCAGAGCGGCGGCAACCGTCGTGCCGACATACGGCACGATGCGCAGGAGGCCGGCGATGACTCCCCAGAGCGCGGCATTGGGCACGCCAATGCAGTACAGCCCGAATCCGAACAGAGTTCCAAAGCCGGCATTGACCAGGAGCTGCATCAACAGGTATCGGCTGACACGTTGCGCCGCATCGTCGAGCGCCTGCGTCATGATATTGATCTGCCCGAGTCCAACCAGCCCGAAGAAACGCTGTCTCAAGTCGAATCTCTTGGTCAACATGAAGACCGTGAATATGAGGACAAGTCCGGCCAGTGCCAGCGGCCGAAGAACGGGCTGGACCAGATCACCAAGGTAGTCCAATCCGTTTGCCGGCGATTGCACGATCTGTACGGGCAGGGGAAGCGCGGGAGTATTCGGTGCACTGCGCTGCTTCCGATTCTGCACCGCAGGACCTGGCTCCGGAGAGGGTGCCATCGGGCTGGTAAGTTCGCTCGCGATTTCCTTCAAGCTGCCGGCAGCCAGGCCTAACGGTCCCTTTGTGGGAATGCGAAGCGCTTCCATCTTGGCGTGAATGTTCTGGCGGTACGTGGGAAGCTTCTCGGCAATGTCAACGAGCTGAATTGCGATGATCCAGCCAACGAAGCCGGCCGCCGCCATCGTTACCAGGACGGTCACAGCGACGGCCGGCATGCGGCCGATGCGTGATCTTTGCAGGAGCGCGACCACAGGGGTCAAAACGAACGTCAGAATGAGAGCAAATGCCAGGGGGATCAGAATTTCGCGGGCAAAGTACAGCGCTGCGATCGTACCAAACAGCGTGACCATCGCCCAGCTATTGGAGCTTGGGAGGTGGCGGCGTGATGCGCTGATGGCCACCGGTACTGAAGCACTGCGCAAGTCAACCACGATGGTCGCGGGATCCGTCCTGAGGCGCCTGCGGAAGAATGGTCGGTTCCAGATGAAAGCCATGTTAGGGGCCTTTGGGAGGCGATACCGCACGCCAGTAACCAAAAACGAGAGTCCCCGGCGCACTGCTCGCGAGGAGGGCCATCAGCCCACGAAGGCAATTCTGCTGCAAGGAGGCTGACCGGGTAAATTTCGGCACCTGCCGCCTATGTATGAGCAGTCTCTGCGACGCATAGTAAAAACAATCTGCGATTTTGACCGCGCAGCCTCCCTGGTTGGGATGCGTGCCTCTAGCTTCCGATATGGGGCTGATGTCTCCTTCGGCTCCGTGAACCCCGGAGTCCAAAGCCGATTACAGAGGAGATTTTATCCCAAAACGCTGTTGCAGCATAAGGAATCCCACAACACTTCTACTTACACGGCGGATTTGTTTATCCTGCTCACGAAAAGGTATGCAAAGAGATCCTGCTAGGCTCGTGGACCGCCGAATCACGTGCTGACCAACTCTGTCGAGGTTCGCTACTTCCCACGGCCCGTTCCGCTGCCTGTTGGGCAGCGCGTCCGTGGGGGGGAGACTCGTTCCCACCCGGGCGATCCTGTGCGGCTCGCTCAAAGGCCTTCCAGACGCCTTTGAAACGGCGTCGATCAGCACGAGAGACCGGTGACTCGTCCGCATCCCGACCTTGGAGCAGCGCATCACAGCGGCCGTCTGGAGCAGATGACCTGGCAGCGGGAACGGAGCACGGGGGACGTCCGTGGATCTGCCTGCCGTGTTGGCGCTCGACTGAGTCACATCGATAATTGCAGAACTATGCGGGCGATTCAATGCAGAACACACGGGAGCGGCTACAACCGCCGCCTTTAAACCGAACCTGATTTTGCACTGTTGGGGTCCCCCTGGAAACCAACGACTCCCTGGAGCGAGGAGGCTGTCCTGGGATGAGCGCTTTTGACCATACGTGTGAGCGGTATTGCACTGAAAAGTGAGTCCCCCAAAAGGTATGGTGAAATAGGGTTGGTGACTACTTGCCGGGTAGGTCGCTCATGATCGGCGTTGGTCTAATCCAAAACCTCACGGGTATGTTCTTTTGCACTCGGTCCGACCCACTCCGTCCGGCGGGGCGGGCGCTGGAGGCCAGAGCTCGGGGGAAACAGCAACAATTCACTAAGGAGGATGTGATGCTTAGGAGCATGAAGGATCTCTACGGGTTCACGATCGGGGCCACCGATGGGGACATCGGCACAGTCAAAGAGTGCTATTTCGACGATGTGAGCTACACGGTGCGCTACGTCGTGGTCGACACGGGGGGGTGGCTTTCGGAACGTAAGGTACTCCTCTCGCCGTTCGCCTTCCGAGCAATGGACTGGGAGCACAAGCGCATCACGGCCGCGCTGACGAAGGCCCAGGTGGAGAAGAGTCCAGATATCGACACGGATAAGCCGGTCTCGCGGCAGCACGAGGCCGTTTACTATGGCTACTATGGCTACAACCCGTACTGGGAGGGGTCCTATCTCTGGGGCGCGTATTCCTATCCCTATTCTGGGTCCGGGCCGGCCCCGAGTGCCGCGGACCTCGAGCACGAGCGGCGTTGGAACTGGGAGACCGAGGAGCGCGGCGACCCGCACCTCCGGAGTTCGCGCGCAGTGACCGGCTACCACATCCAGGCGAAGGACGGCGACGTCGGCCATGTGGCGGACTTTCTTGTGGACGATTACTCCTGGGCGATCCGCTACATGATCGCGGACACAAGCAACTGGTGGCTAGGCAAGAAGGTGTTGGTGGCGACCGCCTGGATCAAGCGGGTGGACTGGGACCATTCGGAATTGCACGTGACCGTCACGCGCGCGCAGATCAAGAACTGTCCAGAGTACGATCCGGCCCGACCTGTCGAGCGCGCCTACGAGACGCAACTATACGGCCACTATGGCCAGCCCCGCTACTGGGACGAGTAGCGGCTCGTTCTTCCCATCCGCTCCGCAAAGGAAAAAAGGGAGAGATGAATAGAATGCCACAACACTGGTTTACGCGGGCCAGTCTAACCATCGATCGGAGGAGTTGCTATGACAGGATTTATCAAAAATATCGAGGGCATTGCCGTCAAGAATGAAGAATTTCGCAGGGTGCTTTACACGGCCAAGAACTGTCAGCTCGTGGTCATGGCGTTGAAGCCCAAGGAGGAAATCGGGGCGGAAGTGCATAAACTCGATCAGTTCTTTCGCGTGGAGGAAGGGACGGGCGAGGCCGTTCTCGATGGTGTTCGCACGGTGATCAGCGCGGGTTTCGCCGTGCTCGTGCCTGCCGGGACGAATCACAACATCGTCAATACCGGCAGTGTCGCACTGAAGCTCTATACGCTCTATGCGCCGCCGAATCATCGGGACGGCGTCGTCCACCATACCCGAGCCGATGCAGAGAAGGACAACGAACACTTCGAAGGCAAAACTACGGAATAGAGAGTCGACCGCGCGCCGTCCTGGGGAAAAGCAAGGATGTGGCCCGGTTGTCGTTCGCCAAAATCCGGGCCGTCTTGAAACCTCATTTTATGCGGCTTTGGCGCGAAAAGTGCGGATCTGAATTCGTGGTTGCTCGTCTTATGCGGCGGAATGTCGTGCAGGCATCCACCGCATTCACCTTCGGCACGCGGAATAGCGACTGATGTGCGGGGGCGTCACTGCGACCGGCGACTCCTTGACCGGCCGAGGAAGTGGCGCTGATTTCCTCGACTTTTGCTGCTTTGCAGCGGCTTTAGAGTTGGGGATGGTGGGCCGGGGTCGCATCGCAAAACGCTGCACCCGCAGGCGACGGGTCTGAGGAGTGCGTTCCCGCCGGTATTCAGCAGAAGGGAAAATTACAGGAGAACGTCCATGACAGCTCAACGGCATGTTCGATACTGCTCACAACGCGAGCTCGTCCGGATCCATTTATGAGTTTCGGGATCAACCGCAGGAGGTTGACCTATCACTAATTCTCCTGGTAGGTCAAACCTCGAGGACCTTTGGTGACACGCGGCGTGAAAATCAGATTCTTTTCCGCTTGTCCTAGGGTAATATAGCTTGTCTGGATCCAAAAGGACAACAAGATTGGAAGTGCGAATCCAAAACCACTCATGCGCATGAAGTTGACCGGTCAGGTGGCGGCGGCTACAGGTGCTCAGGAGGGGGGACGGAAACTCGAGAAGGGCCTGGAGAGCAGCAGATGGGCGTCTTTTGTTCAGAACGGATACGAACGGAGAGCGCCGGTTCCTTATAACAGATCATGCGAAATCAAATTGCTTCTTATCTTTGGATCTCTTATCCCTGCAATGAAGAAGTATCATAACATTTATTTGCCCGTTAGCCGGTTCTTTGCTTTCATAGTCAGTGTGTTGCAGGCTTTCAGACGCAATCAGGGTCTCTTGCTGGCCGGCGCTATCGCTTATTATACCCTGCTGTCAATTGTGCCCTCGTCGATCCTCGCCCTCATTGTGCTTTCACATTATATCGATGAGAGCCTGTTATTTCATACCCTGGCGACATATATAGAAATGATGATACCGGGCTATGCAACTACATTGACTGAGCAAGTGCGGGTATTTCTTGAACACGGCAACTCGGTCGGGAGTGTTGTATTTCTCGCTATGCTTTTTTTTAGTTCCATTGCCTTTACCGTGCTCGAAAGCGCCATGGCAGTGATCTTTTTTCATCGTGTCAGAACTCAACGCCGTCACTTTCTCCTGTCCGCAATTATTCCTTACGTGTATATGTTTTTAATCGGCGTCGGTATCCTGCTGGTGTCGTTTATTGCGGGTGCCATAGAAACACATAGCGGGGGGCAGTTAGTCGTATTTCGATGGGTTCTCAGCCTTGAGGGCCCTTCCATTGCTGCACTGTATGTAATCGGGATACTCGGTGAGGTGTTGTTGCTGACTTCCTTCTACCTGGTCATGCCCGTTGTGCGCATCACGTTCCGGCACGCTCTGATGGGAGGGACGATCGCGACGGCATTATGGGAGATCACCCGCCGTGTGCTGGTCTGGTATTACTCGGTCCTCTCTTCGGTCAATTTGATCTACGGTTCGTTTGCCACGTCAGTGGTGGCCCTGCTCAGCATAGAGGCGATAGCCGTTATTGTTTTGCTGGGGGCCCAAGTCATTGCAGAGCTTGAGCGCAGAAAAGCCTAAGGTCATCATTTGCGGGCGTATGGTGACGATTCTCAGCCAACCCGCAAGTTCGCCATAGTTGGTCGGTTAGAGTCGGAAACGACCCTCTATTTCGCCACAACCGCGGCCGCGCGGGAGTGCAACCGCGCGCCAGGTTTCAAGGCGACGCACTGCCGTTTGCGGGCGAAATGTGTCTGCAGCACTGCCGCACTGTTCCGGGAACGTCAACAAAGTCCGATCAGCATCTCCGTGCCTCGCGGGAGGATCTCGTAGGAGGGTGACCATCGGTTCTCAGCTAGTTACCGATGACGACAGCAACACCCATATCGACCGGTCAGGTGCTGCTGGAACCGCTTATAGGCGTAGAGGCCGCGGGCCGAGTCGCCCACGAAGACGGAAAGCGCGGTTTCCGGGACTGCGGTGAGCAGTTCTGAACATAGCGTTGAGCAATATTGAACTGTGGAATAAATTGTAATCCTATATCGTGTTTCCGTGCTTTGGAATCTGGAAAATTCTATCTTTCGATCTGCAGAAATGGAGCGACTATGGATACTCTAGGTGAAAAGGATAGTGAGCGGTTCGGCAAGCGTGCGGCAGGCAGCATTGGCAGCGCTGTTGATTTAGCAGGCCAGAAGTTGGATGCTGCGGTTGATTACGTAGAGAGTGCGAAGCAAAACGTCCAGCACACTCTGGATAGAGTGCGCCAAGACGGGTGGAAGGGAGCCCAAACAAGGTTGATGGAATATACCCGTCGTGAACCTGCTACTGCTTTGCTGATCGCAATCGGCACCGGTGTGATTGTAGGGTGGTTAACGAAAAAGACCCGAGGGTAGGTAGATGAGCGCAGGTGCTGAGGTAAATCCCCCTCATGCCGAATCGTCACGTTCCCAACTCCCGTCCCTTTTTAACAGATTTGGCGATCAATTACTTAGGCTGTTCGACACCCACCTTGCCCTCTTCAAAGCTGAGTTCAAGGGAGCCGTTAAGATTTATGCAAAGCACCTCATCTTAACGATTTCTGCCGCGCTGGTTGCGATGGTGGGATTCTTTTTCCTGAGTGTGGGGCTTGTACTCTGGGTCGATGCACACATTAACAATGTGGGCATTTCATTCGGTTGCGTGGGAGGGGCTTACCTGACGATCGGTGTCCTAACAGCCCTGGCGGCAGCAAGGAGAGTAACCAATCAGGCTCCCGTCTTTAATCAGACGCTGGAAGAACTGGAGAGCGACCAACAATGGATAAAGACAGAGACTCAAGCGGCCAGGTAAACTCAAAGCAAGAACTGCAGCGGGAGTTGGAGAGAACACGGCAGTCCATGTCGGATACACTGGGTGAAATCGAAGGGGAAATCTCTGACGCCTTTGACTGGCGAACTTATGTCAGAAGGCACCCGGGAGCTTTTTTGATCGGAGGCGGAGCACTTGGTTTCATCATCGGCCGTACCATCACAGGATCCGGATACCCTGCGAACGTAAGGAGCGGTCATCATCAGGGCGGCGCCTTTGAAGGGACCATGGATCAATCGCCTAAGCTCCTTTCCGAAGATTCGAGCATCCGTAGGGTTATTGACATGACCGCCTCGGCGCTGCTTGCACAGTTGGTCCCGATTGTGTCTTCCAAGTTGAGAAACCTTCTTGGGATTCACCCCGGTTGAGCTTCGAGGTGGCGAATCGATTCAGGACGCAGAACAACACGGGCGCGAATGAAAAACAAAAGCCAAAACAGAACGCAGATCCCGCGGATCCAACGGATTCACGCGGATCGACCGCATCCTGTCGCCAGGTCGATCTGTTGGGATCCGCGCGCATCCGCGTCCTGAACAAAATACGTTAGCTGTTGCAGGGCGCGGGTCCGAGGGTCGGCGCGCGCTATCTGCGCCAACGTGAGTATCCCCAACCGCCGCCACCGATCAAAAACAACACGACAATAATGATGATCAAAGTTTCCGTTGACATGTCTCTCCCATCCTTGCGTAACTCATGATTGTTCATTAGCGTCTGTAAACCATGCCGCGCAAACGGACTTCACCGTGACAGGACCCCGCTGGTGCGGTCATCTCGCTCCCGTCCGGCATCCGAGGCACGGCTCCTTTATACTCAGAAGGTTGTGGCGTGTCAGTTCAGTATGGCTCACACATATGGTCTATTTTGCTCATCGCATTTAGGGTTGTTGGAAAACCCCGGGCAAAGGCACCGGGCTCTTCTGTTCCGCCCCCCTCCGGGGCTCCGGGACGAAGTGAATGGATCGAGTTCTGTCCGGCTGTTACGGCCGCTAGCGACCGGTTTCCGCAAAACCGCAACGGTCAAGCGAGAATGGCCAGAGGAAGAACTGTCCAAAAGCGTCGTGTCCCGGTTGCGCTCCGGTTCGATAAGAGTTAGCTTTCAAATGAGGAGAACAGCTTGAAGGTGAGCGAGCCAGATCTTAGGCAACCTGCTGCATTATGTGGCAACCCTCCACGGAAAGGACCCGACGCAAGAATTACGGCGGCGACGAGCCACCGTTGCGATCGGAACTGTTCAGCAGCGACCAGATGGAGCAGCACGGCAAGGCCCTGGCGGGTTCGCATCAGGTGGGTTCGGGACACGCACCGGACCAACTCCTGACACGCCTGGCAGAGAATGAAGGGGTGCTCATCGAGGTTCGCAACCTGCTGCTGGAGCCGGTCGAGACGAAGCGCCAGATGACGCCGGCCGGAGAATGGCTGCTGGACAACTTCTATCTGATCGAGGAGCAGATTCGCACGGCCAAGAGGCATCTGCCCAAGGGATACAGCCGGGAATTGCCGCGCCTGGTGAACGGCCCATCCGCCGGACTTCCGCGCGTGTACGACATCGCGCTGGAGACGATCTCGCACGGCGATGGACGGGTGGATTCGGAAAGTCTCAGCAGCTTCGTGGCAGCCTACCAGTCGGTCAGTGCCCTGAATCTGGGCGAATTGTGGGCAATCCCCATCATGCTCCGCCTGGCGTTGATCGAAAATCTCCGCCGCGTGGGAGCCCGACTGGGCGCCGGCAGAATCTATCGAAACCAGGCCGACCATTGGGCCGGCCGGATGACGGAGATCGCCGAGAAGGACCCGAAGAGTCTGATCCTCGTGACCGCGGATATGGCGCGGTCCAGTCCGCCGATGGTGAGCTCGTTCGTCGCGGAGTTTGCGCGCCGTTTGCAGGGACAGAGCCCCGCGCTGGCATTGCCGCTTACCTGGATCGAGCAGCGACTCTCCGAGTCCGGCCTGACGATCGATCAGCTGGTTCAGTCGGAACACCAGCAACAGGCCGCCGACCAGGTCTCGCATCAGCAACAGCATCGGCAGCCTCCGATTTCTGGGAGCGATGGACTGGCGAGAGTTCGTCGAGACGCTGAGCGTTGTCGACCAGGTTCTTCGTGAGGATGCCGGCGGAGTCTACGGCAAGATGGATTTTGCCACCCGCGACCGCTACCGTCACGCCGTGGAGAAAATAGCGAAGAGCAGCCCTCTATCCGAAGATGCTGTGGCGCGCAAGGCCATCCAGTTAGCCCGCGAAGGCGCAGCCAACAAAGGGAGTCTCGATCGAGAGGCCCATGTCGGATTCTACCTGATCGACAAGGGCGTGCCGCAGCTCGAACGAGCTGTGAAGGCGCGCCTGTCTATTGCGAGAAACTGTTCGGCGAATGAGCAGTCGGTTTCCTCTGCTCCTCTATCCAGGCACCATCACGCTGATCACAGCGATACTGTCCGCGGGCTTGTTGGCGAAGGCGCATGCCGGCGGGTTGCATGGTTGGGCGCTCGCTCTGGTCGGAATCCTGACGCTTCTGTGCTCAAGTCATCTGGCGGTCGCGCTGGTGAATTGGCTGGTGACGCTGCTGGTGACGCCGCATCCGCTGCCGCGCATGGACTTCTCCGGAGGAATTCCGCCGGAATCCCGCACCCTGGTCGTGATCCCGACGATGCTCACGAGTTCTCAGAATGTCGAGGATCTTGTCGAGGCGCTTGAAGTCCGCTTCCTGGCCAATCGGGATGAAAACCTGCACTTCGGCCTGCTGACCGATTTCCGAGACGCCCACGAGGAAACGATTCCGGAGGATGAGCCGCTGCTGCGGCTTGCCGAGAAGAGAATCAGGGAGCTGAATGAAAAGTATGGAGGTGCGAAGATGCGACACCTTCTTTCTTTTTCATCGCCCGCGCCGATGGAATCCCCGGGAGCGGCGGTGGATGGGTTACGAGCGCAAGCGAGGAAAACTCGCGGAATTGAATTCTCTCTTGCGCGGCGGTTCGAGGGAGCGTTTCTCGACCGTGGTCGGTGAAACTGCAGTCTTATCAAACGTGAAGTACGTGATCACGCTCGACACGGATACGCAACTGCCGCGCGATTCGGCGCGGCAGTTTGTGGGAGCCATGGAGCACCCGCTGAATCGGGCGCGGTACTGCCACGACAAGCAGCGTGTCTGTGAGGGGTATGGCATTCTTCAGCCGCGTGTGGCCGTGAGCCTGCCGGGCACCAACCGGTCCAGGTATGCGCGGCTGTTTGGCAGCGAGCCGGGCATCGATCCTTACACGCGCGCAGTCTCCGATGTTTACCAGGACTTGTTCGGTGAAGGCTCGTTCATCGGCAAAGGCATTTATGATGTGGATGCATTTGAGCTGGCGCTCAACGGCCGCTTTCCCGAGAACCGCATCCTCAGCCACGACCTTCTCGAAGGGTGTTACGCGCGGGCGGGGCTGATGAGCGACGTGCAGTTGTATGAGGAATATCCATCCCGCTACAGCGCCGACGTGAGCCGCCGGCACCGCTGGATTCGCGGAGACTGGCAGATTGCCCGGTGGTTGCTGCCGCGCGTCCCCGGTCCAGGCGGGCGCCGTCAAAAGAACCCGCTCTCGGGATTGTCCCTGATGGAAGATCTTCGACAATCTGCGGCGCAGTCTCGTGCCTCGGCATTGACACTCCTGCTGCTCCTGGGCTGGATGTTCCTGTCACCTGTCTGGCTGTGGTCATTGTCGGTGACCGGCAATCATCCTGATTCCTTCCTTGATTGGATCCATTCTGGAGATCGCTCGAAAACCGGCTGATGTGCTGCTGAGTCAGCACATCGCAGGCTGCACTGCGATCGGCAGGCCGGCACCTGGCTCAGGCAGCGTTTATGCTCGTGTGCCTGCCCTACGAAGCATTCTTCAGCCTGGATGCGATCGTACGAACGGCGGTAAGGATGTTTGTCACACGCAGGCGACTCCTGGAATGGAGTCCGTCGACCGATCCCGACCGCAATACCCGCTCGAGCCTTTTCGCCTCTTGCCGCTCGATGTGGATCGCGCCCTTCTTGGCCACCGCGGCAGGAATCTATCTGGCGCTTTCGAGACCTGCCGCGCTAGCCACCTCCGTCCCCATACTGGGTCTCTGGTTTGCCTCTCCTGCCATCGCCTGGTGGATCAGCCGGCCGCTTGCGCGCCGGGAGGCGAGGCTGACGGCTGAACAGATCGTCTTTCTCCGCAAGCTCTCCCGAAAGATCTGGGCGTTCTTCGAGACTTTTGTCGGCCCGGAAGACCATTGGCTGCCGCCCGACAACTTTCAGGAGCATCCGGTTGAAGTCGTGGGACATCGCACGTCGCCGACCAATATGGGACTTGCACTGCTCGCAAATCTGTCCGCATACGACTTCGGCTATATCCCGGCCGGACAGCTCATCGTGCGCACGGGGAATGCATTCGATACGATGGAGGGCCTGGAGCGGTACAGAGGCCACTTCTACAACTGGTACGACACACAGTCTTTGAAACCGCTGTTGCCGGCCTACGTTTCGTCGGTGGACAGCGGAAACCTCGCGGGCCTCCTGCTGACATTGCGGCCAGGTCTGCTCGAGCTTCCCGATCACAGGATCCTGGCGCCGCGCTTTTTTGACGGACTCGGCGACACGCTGAGAATCCTGGTGGACGCTGCGGGAGAAGCCGCTCCGGCGGCGCTGGCCCGACTGCAGAGGGATCTGGACGACGCATTGTCTTCCAGGCCGACAACGCTTGATGCGGCGCGGCAGTGTCTCGGCCGGCTGGCAAAATCCGCCGCGGCGGTGGAGCGCAGCCTCGAGGCTCGATCCCGGGAGCCAGGCACGTGGTGGGCGAATGCCCTTGCCCGGCAATGCCAGGGAGCACTCGATGATCTGATGTTTCTGGCTCCTTGGACATCTCTGTCGCCCCCGAAGAACCCGGCCAGCGAGATCTCCGGTCTCGACGAGATTCCCACCCTGCGCGAACTGGCAGGATTTGAGGCGAAGCTGCTGCCGGCGATCGAGCGCCGGCTCCTGTCGGCGGGCAATCCAGAGGAGAAGCGCATGGCTCGGCGGAGCTTCGACCCTCCATCATTGAAGCAAGCCGACGCGCCCAAGAGAGGATTGCGTCCATTGAAAGGCTCGCACTGCGCTCGGTCGAACTCTCCCATATGGAGTATGACTTCCTGTACGACAAGGCCCGTCATTTATTGGCGATCGGATACAACGTTTCCGCGCACCGGCGCGATTCGAGTTACTACGATCTGTTGGCTTCGGAAGCGAGATTGGCCAGTTTTGTAACGATAGCCCAGGGACAGCTGCCTCAGGAGAGCTGGTTTGCCCTGGGGCGTCTGCTCACTACCGCCGGCGGAGATCCGATCCTGCTTTCGTGGGGCGGATCGATGTTCGAGTATCTCATGCCACTGCTGGTAATGCCGACCTACGAGAACACGCTGCTCGACCAGACCTGCAAAGCGGCGGTGGACCGGCAGATTGAGTATGGGAGGACACGCGGGGTGCCCTGGGGCATTTCGGAATCCGGCTACAATGCGGTCGACGTCCATCTCAACTATCAGTACCGGGCGTTTGGCGTACCCGGCCTGGGACTCAGACGAGGGCTGGCCGAGGATTTGGTCATTGCACCGTATGCGTCAGCATTGGCGCTGATGGTGGCGCCCGAGGAGGCGTGCCTCAATCTGCAGCGACTCGCCGCCGACGGCTTTGAAGGAAGATACGGCTTCTATGAAGCCATCGACTACACGCCGTCGCGTCAACCACGCGGTCAATCGAGTGCCGTGGTCCGGTCGTTCATGGCACACCACCAGGGCATGAGCTTGCTGGCACTGGCGTATCTGCTCCTGGACCGCCCGATGCAGAAGCGATTCGAGTCGGATCCGTTGTTCCAGGCGACCATGCTGTTGCTCCAGGAGCGCATTCCAAAGGCGACGGCGTTCTTCTCGCAGGCTGCCGAGCTTTCCGACTTGCGTAGGATCTCCAACGGCACGGAAACGCCGATCCGCGTCTTCAGCAGCCCCGACACTCCGATACCGGAGGTGCAGTTGCTGTCAAATGGCAGATACCACGTGATGGTCACGAACGCGGGCGGAGGATACAGCCGCTGGAAGAATCTCGCGGTCACACGCTGGCGGGAAGACAGCACCTGCGACAACTGGGGCATGTTCTGCTACATCCGCGACGCAACCAGCGGGGATGTCTGGTCCACGGCATATCAGCCGACGCGCAAAGGATCGGAGAAGTACGAGGCGATTTTTTCGGAGGCGCGCGCGGAGTTCCGTCGCCGGGACCACGACATCGAGACACATACGGAGATCGCAGTCTCACCTGAGGATGACATCGAGCTGCGCCGGATTACCGTTACCAACCGTTCCCGGACCCGCAGGGTGATCGAACTGACGAGCTATGCGGAAGTCGTTCTCGCGTCGCCTGCAGGCCGACGCACTGCATCCGGCGTTCAGCAATCTCTTTGTTCAGACCGAGATTATCAGCCGGCAGAGGGCGATCCTGTGCACCCGCCGGCCGCGCTCGCTCGACGAGCCGACGCCATGGATGTTTCACCTTCTCGCGCGTCCAGGGCGCGGACATTGGGGAGATATCCTATGAGACCGACCGCTTGCAGTTCATCGGCAGGGGAAACACCGTCGCCGACCCGCAAGCGATGCGCGGTTCTGCGGACGCTCTCCGGCAGCCAGGGATCCGTTCTCGATCCGATTGTCGCGATCCGATACCGGATCACACTCGATCCGGAAGAATCGGCGTCGGTGAATGTCGTCTCCGGCATCGGTGAAACCCGGGACGAGTGCCTGGGGCTGGTTGAGAAATACCAGGACCGGCGTCTGGCGGATCGTGTCTTTGAACTTGCCTGGACGCATGGCCAGGTGGTCCTGCGGCAGCTCAACGCCACGGAAGCCGACGCGCAACTCTATGGACGCCTGGCCAGCTCCATCCTCTACGCCAATTCCTCTCTGCGCGCCGACCCGAGCGTCCTCATAAAAAACCGCCGAGGGCAATCCGGTCTGTGGGGCTACTCCATTTCCGGCGATTTGCCGATCGTGCTGCTGCGGATTGGAGACCCGGCTAATATCGATCTCGTGCGCCAGCTCGTCCAGGCGCACGCGTACTGGCGCCTGAAAGGATTGTCGGTCGACCTGGTGATCTGGAACGAAGATCATGCCGGCTACCGGCAACTGCTCCACGACCAGATCATGGGGCTGATCGCCGCAGGCATCGAAGCCAACGTGACAAATCGGCCGGGCGGCATTTTTGTCAGAGCCGCGGAGCAAATATCGAACGAGGATCGCATGTTGCTCGAGTCGGTCGCTCGCGCCATCATCACCGACAGTCGAGGATCGCTGGCAGACCAGATCAATCATCACCGCCCCGCGGAAGCACCACGTCCCGCGCCTTATGCCGAGGCGAACCAGCCATAGCGAGCCCCCGGCGGTGCCTGCGCTGCCTCGCCGCGATCTGATCTTTTTCAACGGGCTGGGCGGATTCACGCTCCGATGGACGCGAGTATGTAATCACGACCGCGCCCGGGCAGGTGACGCCGGCCCCGTGGGTCAATGTCCTGGCGAATCCGCTGTTCGGAACCGTAGTCTCGGAAAGCGGCTCTGCCTGCACCTGGAGCGAGAATGCCCACGAGTTCCGCCTCACTCCCTGGAACAACGACCCCGTGAGCGATTCGAGCGGAGAGGCTTTTTACATCCGCGACGAAGAAAGGGGGCACTTCTGGTCCCCAACGCCGCTGCCGAGCCGCGGAGCGACGCCTTACGCCAGCCGGCACGGATTCGGGTACAGCGTCTTCGAGCACACCGAGCGCGGCATCCGCTCGGATCTTACGGTTTTCGTGGCCCTGGACGCGCCGATCAAGTTCACGGTGTTGAAGGTGCGAAACGAGTCCGGCCGATCCCGCCGGCTCTCTGCGACGGGATATGTGGAATGGGTGCTGGGAGACCTGCGGCCGAAATCGACCATGCACGTGGTCACCGAAGTCGACCCAGCAGCGGAGCGCTCTTCGCGCGGAATCCCTACAACACGGAGTTTGCGGATCGGGTTGCCTTTTTCGACGTGGACGATGCCATTCGAACCGTCAGTTGCGACCGGACGGAGTTCCTGGGGCGTAACGGCACGCTTCGGAGTCCGGCAGCCATGTTTCGGGTGCGGCTTTCCGGGAAAATGGGAGCCGCGCTGGACCCCTGTGCCGCGGTGCAGGTTCCATTCGAGCTTGCCAACGGCGAAGAGCGTGAGTTCATCTTCAGGCTCGGAGCCGGGCGAGACGCCGAAGACGCCGGCAAGCTGGCAAATCGCTTCCGCGGAGCCGCCGCGGCGCATGGCGCGCTCGAAGCGGTGTGGCAGTACTGGAAACGCACGCTGGGCGCCGTGCATGTGGAAACCCCGGACGAGTCCCTCAATGTCCTGACCAACGGCTGGCTCCTGTACCAGACTCTCGCGTGTCGTCTCTGGGCGCGAAGCGCATTCTACCAGCCGGGTGGAGCCTTCGGTTTTCGCGATCAGTTGCAGGATGTAATGGCGCTCATCCACGCCGAGCCTCGCCTTGTGCGCGAGCACCTGCTCCGCGCCGCGGCACATCAGTTCCGGGACGGAGATGTCCAGCATTGGTGGCATCCCCCGTCGGACCGGGGCGTGCGCACGCACTGTTCGGATGACTACCTCTGGCTGCCGTTGGCAACCTGCCGCTACGTTCTGAATACTGGAGATACCGGGGTGTTGGATGAATCTGTCCACTTCCTCGAAGGACGCCAGGTAAACGCCGACGAGGACTCGTATTACGATCTGCCCGGCCGGTCCGAGGAAGCGGACAGCCTGTACGGACACTGTGTGCGAGCGATCAAGCGGGGCCTCAGATTTGGCGAGCACGGCCTGCCGCTTATCGGCTCCGGCGATTGGAACGACGGCATGAACCTTGTCGGCGAACATGGCAAGGGCGAAAGCGTCTGGTTGGGATTCTTCCTCTATGAAGTGCTCATGCGCTTCACTGAAGTCGCCCGCAAGCGGGGCGACGCCTCCTTCGCCGATCGCTGCCGGAGCGAGGCGGCTCAAGTGCGCCGGAACATCGAGCAGAATGGCTGGGATGGCGCGTGGTACCGCCGCGCATACTTCGACGACGGCTCGCCGCTTGGCTCGGCGAGCAACCCCGAGTGTCAGATCGATTCGGTTGCGCAAAGCTGGTCTGTCCTGTCCGGAGGAGGCGATGCCGAACGCTCGCGCATGGCGATGGAAGCGGTGGACAAGCGTCTGGTTCGCCGGGACCATGCGCTGATCCAACTCCTGGACCCGCCGTTCGACAAGTCGAATTTGAATCCCGGCTACATAAAAGGGTACGTCCCGGGCGTGAGAGAGAATGGCGGACAGTACACGCATGGGGCGATCTGGGCGTCGATGGCTTTCGCCGCCTTGGGCGACAGCCGGCGCGCTTGGGAACTATTTGGCATCATCAATCCGGTGAACCACTCGAAATCTCCGGAGGGAATTGCCGACCTACAAGGTGGAACCGTATGTCGTCGCGGCCGACGTATACGCGCTCTCGCCGCACACAGGCCGCGGTGGCTGGACCTGGTACACGGGCTCGGCCGGGTGGATGTACCGGCTGATCGTGGAATCACTCCTGGGGCTGCGGTTGGAAGTGGACAAGCTGCACCTTGCTCCGTGCCTTCCCGCGGATTGGAAGGAGTTCAAGGTCCATTACCGGTATCGGGAGACTGTCTATCACATCTCCGTCCTGCAAACGCGCGCGGTGAAGGGCCGGACAGACCGTGACCGTCGATGGCATCGAGCGAGACGACAATGTCATTCCCCTTGTCGATGACCGTCAGGAGCACTCGGTCGAGGTGAGAACATAGCCGCACCGTGCATGGCGCACGATGCTCCAGGCTGCGCTCGACTGCCCGCAGAGGTCATCGAGACTCACTAATCGGTTCACCGGCCTGTATCTCGAGATTCTTCGAGCCTTCCAGTCTCGGAGGTTACGCAAGCCTACCTCTAAAACCCGAAGGCTCAATACAGTCTGAACGGTCCGCAACATCATCGGTTCATTGGTTGAGGTAGGAGTCTCGAAGCTCACCAGTAACGGGTCCTCAGGCGTCGGCTATTTTAACCTTGGCGTCCGGGCTGGTTCCTTTGATGACAACCTTCACAGCATCTTCCATCGGGTCTTTGAAGGGAACCTCGATCCGGAGCAGGCCGTGCTCGTAGGTCGCTTCTGCTTTGACGGGTTTCACCGGCCAGCCTAAAGCCAGTGCCGAAACATACTCGACGTCCCTTGCCGGCGCTGTCAGGTGAATGCTGTCTTCCAGGATCTTCACATCGATGCTCTCTGTTGGCGCTCCCGGGATGGCGAACTCTACTACCAGCTTGTTGGTCTCCGCGTCCGCATACGCCACCGTATTTGGCGCAACCTTGATTCGATATTCCGACATCCTGATACCCTCTCTTTTCACCAATGTCATTGATTTCATTGAAACAGGCACAATTGATCTTCTGAAACGACCCCCCGCAAAATGAGTTTTCCGGTCCTTCGAAGACGCTATGGTCCCGCCTCCGCTTTCCCGCCAGATCATTAAAGAAGCACTTAATGCATACCATCATGGCCCTTCGGTGTAAGTTCACTACTGATCACAGGTATGGTCAAAACAGCTCATTTAGAACTGCAGTGAGCCATTTTGACCGTTGTTCTGATCAATAGCGAACTGACATAGGATATCCACAAGGGTATATATAGAGTGCCTCCAGGATCTGGTGGGAGGCGGACGACAGAAGTGAGAAGTTGTCTGTTTCCTACGCTGTTTGTCGTGCTCCTCGGCGCATTGCATTCCGGGGGGGCTGCATTTCATGGAGCAAGCGGATTATTAGAGGAGGGGGACAATGAGAGTTATCTCGAATCGGGTTGTGTTGGTGGTTGCGATTGTCATATTGTCGTTGTCGGGAATGAGTGCGCTAACCAACGCGCAGGAAGATCAAAAACAAAAGCAAAAAAAGGAGGTACAAAAGCAGCAGAACCCCAAGCAGCAGCAGCAAAAACAACAGCTCGACAAAAAAGAGCAGCAGGCAGCGCAGCAACAAAGGGTCCAGCAACAGCAGCAAGGGAAAAACAAGCAGCAGCAGCAAGCCCAGCAGCTGGCCGAGCAGCAGCGGAATCTGCAGCAGCAGCAGGAGCAGAACAGGCAGCAGCAGCTGGCGCAGCAACAGCAGATCCAGCAACAGCAGCGGCTAGCCCAGCAGGAGCGGAATCTGCAACTGCAGCGGCAGCAGCAGGAGCAGAACAGGCAGCAGCAGCTGTCACAGCAACAGCAGGTCCAGCAACAGCAGCGGCTAGCCCAGCAGGAGCGGAATCTGCAACTGCAGCGGCAGCAGCAGGAGCAGAACAGGCAGCAGCAGCTGGCGCAGCAACAGCAGATCCAGCAACAGCAGCGGCTCGCCCAGCAGGAGCGGAATCTGCAACTGCAGCGGCAGCAGCAGGAGCAGAACAGGCAGCAGCAGCAAGACCGGAACTGGCAAACACAGCGTACGCAGCAGCAACAGGAGCGTCTCTCACAACAACGTCAGCAGCAACTCATTGAACAGCAGCAGCAACGCATGACGCAGTACCGTCAACATGTGGACCAGGAGCAGCGTCTCGCCCCACAGCGTATAGAACAGCTTCAGCAGCAAAATCGGATGGCGCAATACCGTTTTCAACAACAGTACTTAGAGCGTATGCGTCAACAGCAAATGCGTTTCCAGAACGATCTCAACCATGATTATTCCCGTGATCCGTTTTTCTACACGGCTCCGAGCTATCGATACAATCGTGGCGGCACCTACTACGAGACAAATCAATACGGCGTAGATTTGCTCCGGAAGGCCGTGAACTACGGTTACGCAGAAGGCTACAGGGCCGGACAGGCAGACCGGTCGGATCGCTGGCGTTCCAGCTACCAGGACTCCTACGCCTATCAGGATGCAAACTACGGTTATGCCGGCTATTACGTGGACCAGGACGCTTACAACTACTACTTTCGCGAGGGCTTCCGTCGGGGATATGAAGATGGCTTCGCGCGCCGCTATCAATATGGTCGCTATTCAAACGGTAACTATAGCATCCTCGACAACATCTTAGGGGGAATTCTCACCCTATCGTCGCTTCGCTGAGAAGAAAAACGGTGGTGTCCTGAATCAGCGCCTGGCTCCATAGATCAAGAACAATAAGTGGGAGCCGGGCGCGCCACGTTTCGTCCCGCCATGTGACCGCGCGGCGCGCCGGCCCGCCTTTGGGCGGCATCGCAAAGTCGCGACGCGCGCACAGCGGCGTCATGTAGCGGGTATTCCTTGTAGCTACGTGCTGCTTCGCATCCAGTTCTTGAGAATGTCGATGGGAACCGGGAAGACCACTGTCGTATTTTTCTCTACACCGATTTCGGTCAAGGTCTGCAGGTAGCGTAACTGAAGAGCTACCGGCTCCGTGTCTATGATGCCGGCGGCTTCCGCCAGTTTTGCCGCAGCCAGGCACTCCCCGTCCGCGTGGATGATCTTGGCTCTTTTCTCGCGCTCGGCTTCGGCCTGCTTGGCCATGGCACGCTGCATTTCCTGGGGCAGATCGACCTGCTTGACCTCCACGAGACTTACCTTGATCCCCCACGCGTCGGTGTGCTGATCGAGAATTGCCTGGAGCTTGACATTGAGTGTCTCTCGCCGGCTAAGCAAATCGTCCAAATCGACCTGGCCGAGAACCGAGCGCAAGGTCGTTTGCGCCAGTTGCGAGGTTGCGTAGAGATAATTCTCGACCTCCACGACGGCCCGAGGCGCATTCATGACCCTGAAATAGATGATCGCATTAACCTTCAGGGAAACGTTGTCGCGGGAAATGATGTCTTGGGGCGGCACTTCCAGGGTTACGGTGCGCAGACTGACCCGGACCATCCTGAAGACAGGCCAGAATATGAATACCAATCCTGGGCCCAGGGCCTCTGGCAGAAGACGGCCAAGCCTGAAGGCCACGCCGCGTTCGTATTCCTTGAGGATGTTTATCGTGCTCCAGACATAGAGAACGACAACGGCTATTCCAAAGAGCCAAAACATCGTAGGATCCATGATTGCCTCTGAGCAACAATGCTATCGGGTTGGCTACACAAAAAAGAACCTGCAATTCGTCGAATTCGTCCGCTCTTGAGTTCAAAGGTGAAGTCCGGGTGGTTTGGAGATTACACGGAGGCCGTAGCACAGGCCAACGGCGGCGCGCGGTCGGCTTTGCGTGCCCGGAGGGTGCGACTCCCCTCAATTCATCCGACCTTCATGCCGATTTGTCCGTCACAGCCCTCGGGGCGAAGCCTGCAACCGCTGCCTGCTCATTGTCATAAACCTGGAACACGGTCAAGAGCTTCGTGATTACCAGGAGTTCCCTTATTTTCCTGGTGAGGTTCAGGAGTTTTAGCTCCCCGCCCTCTTTCGTGACCGTCGTGTACGTTCTAACCAGCTCACCAATGCCCGAGCTGTCGACATAGTTCACGTCCGTCAAGTTCAGTACGACCTTCTTTCCACCATTCGCCAGAAGGTCGCTGATGGTGTGTCGAATGTTCGCCGTGGCTTCACCCAGGGTGATCTTACCGCTGATGTCCAGAACATGAACATCCCCAACCGCACGTGCGTGTATCTCCATACCTGTTTCTCTCCTTGTCTGCGAGTCCGTCGTATCCGCCGTCTCAGTGATATGCGGGCGTCGTTTTGTGCCGGAATTCGTCAACGCTCGATGAGTTCGGCACGCCTGCTCTTGGTCGCTTTACCTTGCTCGCAAGGCCTACCGCCTCGAGGGCACAGATGAGGTACCACCCAATGTCAGTCTGCCACCACCGCAGACCGAGGCGCGCCGATCCGGCGTTTTTGTGGTGATTTCTGTGCCAGTTTTCGCCCCACGCCGTCAATTGCAGCGGTCCGAGCCACCAGACGTTCATGCTGGAGTCCCCTTCAGTGGAGCGGCCCAGGTGAGTCAGACTGTTGACGAGACTCTGCATGTGCAGCGAATAGACCAGACGAATTGCGCCCAGCCAGAAGAAACCCTGCCATCCGAGCACGAGACCACAGCAGAGGGATAGCAGGATCACGGGAACTTCAGCAAAGGTCCAAATCTTGTACTCCCGGCGAGTCAACTCCGGGCACCACCTTTTCCTGTCCGCCGGAGCTGACTGGTAAAGCCAGCGCAAGTGCGCCCACCAGAAGCCCCCCTGCTTAGGACTGGAGATGTCTTCCGGGGTATCCGTGCGTGCGTGATGCAGCCGGTGGTAGGCAACCCAACTGGCCGGCGCTCCCGAGCCGTTGAACATGGTCCAGAAAATAAGCAGGTGCTCAACGGCCTTGTTCATCCTGAGAGTGCGGTGCGCCAGCATTCGATGGTAACAGACCGTCGTACCGAACCCGCCAAAGGCTGTGAGCAGGAGGGTTATGCCCAGAACCCGCATGCTGGGGAGGGGAAAGAGAATGAGACCGGCCAAAGCCAGGACGTGAATCAGCACCAGATAAAGAGCAACCCCCATCTTACCTCGGGCAGGCCTCCAGAAGGGCTGTTCCCACGGCCGAACCGCGTTAGTGGTCTTGTACATGCATGCTCCGGCTTTGTGCGAGTTCCCGCATTCGGCTCGCCAAGGCCCCTGACAATACTCATTACCCCGACGCGATTGGCCTGTCAGTTCATTACGGCTCAGTCGTATGGTCAAAATTGCTCATCGCGGTTTCATGAGGGCAAGTGCCGTGCTTATTGCGGCCCCGGATCTCAGGGGGCGCCGGGCATGCCTCCGGGCGGCGGCATGAGCGATATGTGCTGAACCGGCCGCGGCAGGTGTCGCTGTTGGGGACTGCCGCCGGGCAGTCCCAGGAGTTTCGCCCCGGGGCCTCTAGCCGGATCGCTCACGTCCGGTTTTCAGTCCCGTGGCTTTCCCCCAAATCGGCAGCGAGGACGGCAGGTCAACAGCCCATTGCGGCCCTCTCGCCAAGTCCAAAAACGCCTGCAGTGCCTTGGTCCCTGCTGAGGCGCGCCAACCGATGAGCAGTTTTGACCGGAAGCGTGAGCAAAATGGAACATACGCGCCAATGACCCATCGGTAATATCCTCTCATTAGGTCGCCGGAGGCATTATGGGCGCATGCAGTTTTGACCGGTTGTTGCAGTTCATCAACGAGCGGTTGGACCTGGACGGGCAGCTTGAGGTCTACGATCACCTTGACCAATGCCCTATTTGCCGTGATGCCGTTTGCCAGCTTTTTCGTGAGCGGGATGGAGCATTCGAAACGGCAGCAGAATCTCCGGGCTGCGTACAGATGATCGCGGACGTTCTTGCAGGCATGGCGTGCCAGGCTTGAGGTTCAAGCCTGTGGTGCTCGAAGATACGCCTGGGACAATGGCACTTTCGGGTCGGGCCCCAGACACATATGCAGAATCCGAAGCTGTAATGGAGCAAGCCCCGGCTAAGCGAATTGCGTGCAAACGCCTGACCGTAGTCCTGATCAAGCCCTCCAAGTATGATGACGAAGGCTACGTCATTCGTCATTTCCGTGGCGTCCTGCCAAGCAACACGCTGGCTTGCCTTTCGAGCCTCACCGAAGATCTGAAGCGCCGCAGGGTGCTTGGCCGCAAACTCGAAATAAGGATCCGAATCTTCGATGATACGGTCCAGCCGATCCCTGTCGACAGGATCATTCGTTCCAACAAACTCCCTCGAAACCGGACGGTCGTCGCCCTGGTCGGTGTTCAATCCAACCAGTTTCCTCGCGCTGCCGACCTGGCCCGCCGCTTTCGTGCGGGAGGGCTGCAGGTCCTTATCGGAGGATTTCACGTCAGCGGCATCCTGGCTCTGTTTTCGGAAATCAGGCCTGAAATCCAGGAATTGATCGATCTCGGTGTCACCGTGGTGAAAGGTGAGGTGGAGGAGACGTGGGGAGATATTCTCGAGGATGCACTCCACGACAGGCTCAAACCGATCTACGACTTTCTGGACAGGAAGCCCGATCTCTCCGACAAGCCCGTGCCGATGATCCATCGCTCCTACCTGAAGCGCTTCATCACTTCAAATTTCGGTACGATCGACTGCGGCCGCGGCTGCCCCTACAACTGCAGCTTCTGCACGATCATTAACGTGCAGGGGCACAAAGTGCGCTTCCGGTCCGTTGAGACGCTGACCAGCGCCATTCGCGAAAACTATCATCGGCATGGCATCGACTACTACTTCTTCACCGACGACAACTTCGCACGGAATGCCTGCTGGCGTGAGGTTTTCGAAATGCTGGCACGCCTGCGAGCTGAAGAGGACATTTCCATCCGCTTCATGATCCAGGTGGACACACAGTCCTACAAGATCCCGGATTTCGTCGAGCTGGCTTCTCGCGCCGGCTGCACCCAGGTTTTCATCGGGATGGAGAGCATCAATCCGAGAAACCTGAAAGCCGCGGGCAAGGCCCAGAACAAGGTGCAGGAGTACAGGGAGATGATCGCGGCGTGGCATGCGGCAAAGATCGCCACGCACATCGCCTACATCATCGGTTTCCCGTTCGACACTCCCGAATCGGTTGAAGAGGACGTAAACAGCCTGAAGCAGGAACTCGGGGTGGAGCAGGTATCATTTTTCATGCTGACTGCCTCTGCCCGGCTCGCAGGATCACGCGCGCATGGTGCGCGCCGGGGAGTACATGGATCCCGATCTGAACACGTATGATTCCTTCCATGAGACCACGCGGCACCCGAACTTCGCTCCCGGTGAGTGGTATGCCACGTACCGGAAAGCCTGGCGGAGCTTCTACTCCTTTGATTACATGCGGCACGTCCTGGCGAACGCCAATCCCGAGAATTACTGGAATATCCTCCGCAATTTCATCTGGTACAAGAACTCCGTGCAAATCGAGGGCGGCCATCCGATGATCCATGGGTTGTTCCGCATGAAAGACCGCACAGACCGCCGCCCTGGATTTCCCATCGAATCACGTCTCAGGCACTTTGTGCGGCGTTTTCGCGATGTGCGCAGTCTCGCGCGGAAGTGGATCGCGCTGGTGCTGGAGATGGAGGAGCTTTGGCTGCAAACGCGCATCCGCAGCAAGGCCGAGCTCCGTCTTATATTCGAGTTGAAGCGGGCGCGCGAGGAGGTCAACCGCAACTTGCGGACGGCCGAACTGCAGATCGCTCATTACCGGGCGAAAGTTCATGTGCCGGAGCTGCGCGTACCCTCCAGGCTGTCGTTGGCTTTCCGGGACCTCAATCTCGATCTGGCAAAACGGGTGACCTACTCCCGGGCGGATCTCCAAGTGTTTTGGAACAGGACCTGGAAAAGGTGGCGCCGCCGGCAGATCCTCCTCATTCGCCCGCACAGGGTATTCCTGAATTTTCTTCGCGACGCCGAGTTGCTGTTGCTGTTTGCAGTAGCGCTTCTGCGTGCCGAACAGCACTCTTGAGCCACACCCCGGCCGGCTGACCGTGAAGGGCCGGTCCGGATTTGATCAAGAACGCAACCTTAAGGGCTCGCGCAAGAATTATTTCACATTTTGCTGACGGTTCCCGAGCCAACAGATCATGCAGCAACTAACGATAGGAGATTGCTATTGACGGAGCCGTCAGCCCTCCGGGGCGCGGCGCCACAATGTGAACTTATTTCTTGCGCGAACGTATTCTTGGGATGGAGCTGGTCACCGATTGACAACAGCAGAACGCGGATCTTCGCGGATTTTACGGATTCACGCGGATCGGCCGCGCCCGGCATTCCTCCCCGAGGGCCGGCGCTTCGCGCCGATGCATCAAAGCCCGGCTCCCGCAGGAAAGCGCGCGGTTGGAAGGATGCCGCTTCGATTCAAGGTCCACGTTTTCCTGCAGGAGCCGGGCTTTGATGCGTGCCAAAGGCAGCCCTCGGGGAGGAATGCCGGGCGCGGCCTGCCAGCAGGCAGCAATCCGCGTGTATCCGCGCAAATCCGCGTCCTGGAATCGTCAGCGTATTTCTGAACACGAGTACTAAGCTGATGAGCAATATTGCCCAGGCCGGTGATCAGTACTGCACTGACACGCGCCCCATCCGAAGCTATAAAGACATGTGCTTCGAGCTGTCCGCCGGACAGGGCTCAGCACGTCAGATTGGGACTAAACCTTCAGTAGGGGAATGCACGGGGAGGTGAGGTCGTGCGGGTTGCGGTTGTTCTGAGTTCCCGGGCTTACGCAAGGAGGAAGGGTGCCGTCGCACACCTGTGTCTGGCCGCATTATATTCCCTGATCATTTTACCCGGCATTGCGCGCGCTCAAGAGGCGCCGCCGTCGCAGAGCCAGAGCTGCCAAGGGGACCAGTATACGATAAGTGTGAGCGTTGACATGGTGGTCCTGAACGCGACTGTGGTGAATCGCAAAGGGGAGCTCGTTTCGGGACTCGGCCAGGGAGACTTTCGGGTTTACGAGGACGGACTCCTCCAAGAGGTTACGTCGTTCAGCCACGAAGACATCCCGGTCACGGTCGGCCTGGTCGTCGACAACAGTGGAAGCATGCGGTCCAAGCGCCCCGAAGTCATTTTCGCGGCATTGGCGTTTGCCCGCTCCAGCAATGCGGAAGACCAGATGTTCGTGGTCAGTTTCAACGAAAGCGTTTCGTTCGGCCTGCCAGACGACACGCCGTTTACGGATAAGGAGGCTCAACTGAAGGCCGCCCTGTCCAGGATTGCCGCAAACGGCAAGACGGCCCTCTACGACGCCGTGGCTGCTGCACTCGAACACCTAAAAAAGGGAAATCGGGACAAGAAGGTGCTGATCGTGATTAGTGATGGAGGCGACAACGCCAGCACGCGCAAACTTGCAGAGATCATGGCCATGGCGGCCCAGTCCGATGCCATCGTCTACACGATTGGTGTCTTCGATGAGACTGATCCCGACCGCAACCCGGGTGTGCTCAAGCAGCTTGCAAAGACCACGGGTGGCCAGGCTTTCTTTCCCGAATCTGTTAAGGAAGTCTTCCCTATTTGCAACCAGATCGCTCGTGACATTCGCAACCAGTACTCCCTCGCGTACCTGCCCAAGAATGTGAAGCAGGACGGGACTTATCGGGTCATACAGGTAGATGCCGGGACGCCGGGCCGCAAACGTTTGTCCGTCCGCACCCGGGCCGGGTACTATGCACCACTAACACCTGAACGAGTTACGGGAGCCGGAGCGGTCCCATGAAGATCCGAATTGAGGAGAGGCGACCTCTTCCGAGGCGAAATAATGTCTTCCTTTGTTGGGGCCGGCGCCTCCTTTTTCTCATCGGCGCCCTGGCGGTGGGGTACGTCAGCTTCGCTTTCGTCGATGCGAGGCTTTATCAGGCCGCTCAAGCCCGGCGATTTCAACAGGAATTGGACAGCTTGAGAGCCTCTGCCGGCAGCGAACCCACTCCCCGGTCGCCCCTGCTTCCGCCCGCCGCGAACCATGCGAGAGCTGATATCCCCGGCATCTCCGGGCGAGGAGACTCCTCGTTGGGGCGGATCGAGATAAAAACCATCGGCCTTGCGGCGATGATCCTCGAAGGTACCGATGGACGAACTCTGCGACACGCGGTAGGGCATATTCCCGGCACTCCGCTTCCGGGCCAGCAGGGGAATGTGGCCCTCACGGGGCACCGGGACACTTTTTTCAGGCCCTTGCACAATGTCCATAGGGATGACGAAATTACCCTGACAACATTGGCAGGAATCTACCGTTATCGAGTGGACTCGACCCGAGTGGTCGAACCCGAGGACACCGAAGTGCTGGCTGATTCCAGCGATGCAGTCCTCACCCTGGTGACCTGTTATCCGTTTTATTATGTAGGCCCCGCACCCAGGAGATTTGTCGTTCGCGCCAGCCTGATTCATTGATTCGCCCCTGCAGCCGAGTTCGCCTCGCTTCGAGTGAGCTCTTTTGACCACACCGGCGAGCAATACTGAACTGACGAGTGCTGCGTCCCGAGGGTATAAATATAGAGCTTCCAGCCTACATCTGGAGGACGGGCGGCCTGTCGACGGATCTTCTTTTCATCCTCTGGATCCCGAACTATCGGTGTGAGGTGTCGCGAAAGGAGGGAATTGTGTCGCAAAACCATGGAGACAAAGCCAGGTTTGCCAAACAACGGCAAAGCAAGGTTCTCAGGCGGAAGCATATTCGAGAATGGACGAAGGCACTGAAGCTCGAAAACATAGCGAGGACGATTCAGGCCGAGCCCCAGTAGGCGGGGGACTGCGGTCCAATGCCCGGCGCTCGGACGCACGTCGTTTTTGACGCGTCGTGAGGTCACATCGTAAGGAGGCCCCCAATGATTAATGCTCGAGGTTTCTTGATCTCCATTATTTTGACCGTGCTTGCCACGCCTTTGATTTATGCTCAAGACCTTTCGAGCTACCGGGGGTTCCAACTGGGAATGAACCTGCTCGCGGTGGCCAAACAGGCGAACGTGAAACCCTCGGAGGCCAAGGTGATTTACCAGCGGCCCGCGGTCATTCAGGAACTGGAATGGCTGCCGCAGGGCTCCTACGGTGCTCCCGTTCAAGGGGATCCGGTCAAGGAGGTTCTGTTCAGCTTCTATAACGGCGAGCTCTATCGAATTGTGGTCAATTACGATCAGGACAGGACCCAGGGCCTGACCGACGCGGACATGATCGAAGGCATTTCGACAAAGTACGGAACGCCAATCACCCCTGTTGCTGAGATCATCAGTTCTTCTCCGTCGCAAGTCTACAGCGACAGCGAAAAGGTCATAGCGCGATGGGAAGACACGAACTACTCGCTCAATCTCTTCCGTTTCTCTTACGGGCTTGCCCCGGGAATGCTGGTTTTCTCCAAACGGCTGGATGCCCTTGCCCAGGTAGCCATCACCCAGGCGATTCGTATGAACGAACAAGAGGCGCCACAACGGGAGGTTGACCGTTTGAAAAAGCAGGATCAGGAGAAGAATGCCGCGGGGCAGAAGGTCAGGCCGGCGAACAAGGCGAATTTTCGTCCCTGATGGCACCTGTCCGTTTCAGTGATAATGACAACCTGATTGCGGCGGTTCGGCGCTGCTCCTGAACGCCATCAGCCGGGGTCGGGAATCGGCAGAGAATTTTGGTGGAAACACCGCTAACGTAGTTTCATAGGAATGGAGACTTGGGAATGAAAACGAGACCATTGCACGATCGGGTACTTTTGAGGCGGATTGAAGAGAAGGAAGAGGTCAAGGGCGGGATCATCATTCCGGACACGGCGAAAGAGAAACCGATGGAAGGAGAGGTGATATCGGTAGGCCCGGGAAAGATCATGGAAGACGGCAAGCGGTCGCCAATGGACGTGAAGGCAGGAGATCGGGTGCTGTTCGGGAAGTACGCGGGGACGGAGATCAAGATTGATGACAAGGAGTACATCATCATGCGGGAGGAAGAGCTCCTCGCGGTACTCAAGAAGGAGAAGTAGACGCTTCTGCAGCACCGGGAAGTCAAATCGAAGGGAAGATAAGGAGTGAGGACTTATGGCTAAGCAGATCATACATGGTGAGCAGTCGCGTCAGGCTTTGTTGCACGGGGTGAATCAGCTCGCGGATGCGGTGAAGATCACCCTGGGACCGAAGGGCCGGAACGTGATATTGGACAAGAAGTTCGGGTCCCCATTGATCACCAAGGACGGCGTGACGGTTGCGAAGGAGATCGAGCTGAAGGACGGGCTCGAGAACATGGGCGCGCAGATGGTGCGCGAAGTGGCGTCCAAGACCTCGGACGTGGCCGGGGACGGGACGACGACCGCGACGGTGCTGGCGCAGGCGATTTTCCGCGAAGGGGTGAAAAACGTAGCGGCAGGTGCGAACCCGATGGGCCTGAAGCGCGGGATTGAGCGGGCAACGGAAGCGGCGGTCGCGGAGCTCAAGAAACTGAGCAAGCCGGTGAAGGGCGAGATGATCTCGCAGGTAGGGTCGGTATCGGCCAACAACGACAAGACCATCGGTGTGATCATTGCCGAGGCGATGAAAAAGGTCGGCAAAGACGGCGTGATTACCGTTGAGGAGGCGAAGTCGATCGAGACGTCGATGGAAGTGGTCGAGGGAATGCAGTTCGACCGCGGGTATTTGTCGCCGTACTTCGTGACCGACCCCGAACGGATGGAAGCCGAGCTGAACGACTGTCTGATCCTGCTGCAGGAGAAGAAAGTCAGTTCGATGAAGGACCTGCTGCCGGTTTTGGAGCAGATCGCCAAAAGCGGCCGGCCGCTCCTTATCATCGCGGAAGACGTCGAAGGCGAGGCGCTGGCGACGCTGGTGGTAAACAAGCTCCGCGGGACGTTGTCGGCGGCTGCGGTAAAGGCGCCGGGGTTCGGCGACCGGCGCAAGGCGATGTTGGAAGACATCGCAATCGTGACCGGGGGCAAGGTGATCTCGGAAGATCTGGGTATCAAGCTTGAGAACGTGCGCCTCGAGGATTTGGGCCGTGCGAAGAAGGTCACGATCGACAAGGACAACACGACAATCATCGAGGGCGCCGGGAAGCATTCGGACGTTGAGGGCCGCGTAAAGCAGCTGCGGGTGCAGATCGACGAGACGACCTCGGATTACGACCGTGAGAAGCTGCAGGAACGGCTCGCGAAGCTGGTGGGCGGCGTGGCCGTAATAAAGGTCGGTGCGGCGACCGAGACCGAACTGAAGGAGAAAAAGGCGCGGGTAGAGGATGCGATGCACGCGACCCGTGCGGCCGTGGAGGAAGGGATCGTGCCGGGAGGCGGCGTGGCATTATTGCGCTGCGTGCTTGCCGTAGAGAGGCTGAATCTGGAAGGGGACGAGGCCATCGGGGGGAGAATCCTGCGCCGCGCCCTGGAGGAGCCGCTGCGGCAGATCGCAAACAACTCCGGGCACGAAGGAGCGGTGGTGCTGGAGAAGGTGCGCCAGAGCGATGACGCGAACTTCGGGTTTAACGCCGAGACGGAGGAGTACGAGGACTTGGTGGCCGCAGGGGTTATCGATCCGACGAAGGTGACGCGGACAGCGTTGCAGAATGCGGCTTCGATCGCGGCCCTGCTGCTGACGACGGAAGCCCTCGTCTCAGAGATCAAGGAAGAAAGCAAGGCGCCTGCCATGCCTCCGGGCGGCGGCATGGGCGACATGTACTGAACCGGTCGCGAAGCACCAGGGGCGCCAGGCGTTTTTTCGCTCGAGCTGAAACAGCCGCGGTCATTCGCTCGCCCTGAGCAATCCCTGGTGCCGCAGCCAGTTGGCACAAGCCTGCGTCCAGGTGGAGCATGGATGGTCGCTTGGGCGGACACCGAAGTCGTGGGCGGCCGTTGCGTAGACGTGCAACTCCGCCGGGATGCCGGCTCGCTTCAGGGCCAGGTACATGACCACGCTGTGATCGGGGTCGCTGATGATGTCGTCCCCGCCGTGCACCAGAAAGATCGGGGCTGTTCCCGGCCGGGATGCGCAGGCCGGGAGCGAGCTCATCCTTGTCCTTGGCCTTCAGATAGCCCGAATAGCACAGGATGGCGAAATCGGGCCGGCAACTGATCTTGTCGATGTCGTCGACCGGCTCGTAGGTCCGCTTCTCGAAGCCGATGGCCGTCGCCAGGGCCAGATGTCCGCCCGCCGAGAAGCCGACGATGCCGATTCGCTGCGGGTCGATTCCCCACTCCTCGGCCTTGCTCCGCACCAGGCTGACGGCCCGCTGGGCATCCTGGAGCGGGCGCCGCGCCGGCTCGCCCTTGGGCTCATCGGGCCGGCGCGGCACCCGGTACTTGAGGATGATGCCGGTCACGCCCAGCGAATTCAGCCAGGCAGCGACCTCCTCGCCTTCCAGTTGCCAGTAGAGGTTCCAGTAGCCGCCCCCGGGACAGATCAGCACCGCGGTCCCGGTGTCCTTGTCCTTCGCCGGCCGATAGATCGTGATGGTCGGTCTGCTGACGTTGGTCACCATCCTGGTCGGCTCCGTGACCTCGACCTGCTTGCGGTCCAGCTTCGGCGACATCACGACCTTCTCCTCGCCGATGTTGCCGACCTCATCCGGGACCTGGCCCGGCCAGAGCTCCACGACCAGCGGCTTGTCCTGCGCGAGCACCGGTCCGCCGGTACACAAGCCGGCGATGATCAAGAGCCGCGATGCCAATCGCCTCATGGTGCCCCCTTCGTTGACGGAGATCATCGTCGAGGAGCGGCAACGCCCCAGATGTGAAATGATTCTTGCGCGAGCCCTAAGCCCACCGCGAGAGCAATGGACCGAGGATACAGCAGCCCCAGACCTCGGTCAACGATTGCACTGCTGCTCGAGGACGCGGATCAACGCGGAGAAACGCGGATCAGAACTGACGATCCGACCTGCCGGCGTTTATCGGTTTTCATCCGCGTGCCACCATGCTTTTCCGCTGCTACCAGGCGCCCCGGTCAGGAAACCTGGTGAAATCCTGCCGGAGTTGTTTATAGTGGGCGGACGGAAGGCGCCCGACCTGCGCCCGATTGCGCGCTCAAGAAGCGGGGAACACCATGAAAAGTCGTGCGTTGATCTTCGTGATTGCGTTCGGGGCGAGCGTCGTTGCGCAGGACGTGCCCCGGGCCAAGTGGATTGAAGGCGGACTCATCGATGCGGGAGGCACGCACGAACCCACGATCTTCGTGGTCCGACGCGGCGGGCAACGGCTCGATGCGCGCGAGCAGAACGACCTCGCCGAGAGTGAAGACACGTTGCGCCGGCTGAAGGAGCAGGGCGTCGAAGTCTTTCACACCCATCTCTACAAGGGCTTCGGCATGGCGGCCGAGAGGCCCGGTATGGAGCAGACCAGACACACGGCGGAAATCGCACACCGTCTCGGCCTCAAGGTCGACACGTACATCCAGTGGAACACCATGATGTACGAGACCTTTTTCGCCGAGGAGCCGCGGGCCCAAAACTGGATCCAGCGCGACGCGCGCGGCCGGCCCATTCTGCTGACCTACGGATATCAGCAGTCCTACCGCTATCGCCCCTGCTTCGCAAACCAAGAGTACCTAGATTACCTCAAGAAAATAGTCCGATACGCGGTCGAGGACGTCAAAACCGACTTCATTCATTTCGACAACTTCGACCTCAATCCCGAGCCCGACTCCTGTCACGACGAGGCCTGCACGCGCGGATTCCGCGCGTACCTGAAGCAGAAGTACACGCCGGCGGAACGGACAGAACGCCTTGGGTTCGAGAACGTCGACTTCGTCAATCCGCCCGAGTGGAACGAGCCCAACCCGCCGGCGCGGATGCAGGTGATCTACGATCCCGTCATTCAGGAGTGGATCGACTATCGCTGCCAGGTCATGGCAGACGCCCTGCGGCAGATGGCGGTTTATGCCAAGTCCCTGAATTCGGAAGTTGTGATCGAGGTTAACCCGCACGGCATCACCGGGGGCAACCGGGCCTGGGAAGCAGGGATCGATCACTCTCGCATTCTCAAGTCGACCCAGGCTTTCTGGACCGAGGAATCGGTCGATCCCGGTTTTGCCCCCGATGGACGGCTGCTTTCACACATCCGGAGCTACAAGCTGGCGCGGACCTATCGGAATGTGCTGATGACCTACATCTCCGACAATCCGGTCGCGATGGCGGAGGCGCTGGCGTTCAATCAGACCATTGGGTTCGCGGGCACCGCCCCGTTGCGCGCCGAGATGCTGCGCTACATCGACTTTTACAGGAGGAATCGGGAGCTGTTCACGGGCTCGCAGGACCTGGCGAACGTCGCGGTCCTGCGTTCTTATCCGTCGATTACCTACAACCAGCGGAACGTCCAGCTCGCGACTATCCTGGTCGAGCAGGCGCTGATTCAGGGACGGATTCCCTTCGACCTGATCTTCGATGAGCACCTCGCGGACCTCGCGAAATACAAGGTACTGGTACTGCCCGACACGGAATGCCTCAGCGACGCGCAACTGGCGTCGATCCGGAAGTTCGTCGCCGGCGGGGGAGGGCTGGCGGCCACGGGGCTGGCGGGTCGCTATGACCAGTGGCGGAGATTGCGTGTCGTGCCGGGCTTGAACGGGTTGATCGACGGCCAGCCTGCGGCGCGGGACTACGAAGAAGAGGTGGCGTCGGCCGAGGTCGGAGGCGCACCGGTGCGCAAGGAGTTTGAGAAGGGGCGCGTCGTCTATATCCCGGCGGTTCGCTTCGACGGCAAGCTCCCGGAGTTCGGCAAATATTTCCAGGTCGATCCCCGTTTCTGGAAGCTGCCGAAGAATGCCGGGGACATCACGGACGGCGTGCGGTGGGCAGCCCGGGGCGACATCCCGATGGAGGTGAGCGGACCGTCGTACCTGGTGGCGAACGCGGTCGAACAGCCCCAAAAGCGTAGCCTGATCGTGCACCTCGTAAACTACAATGCCGGGAAGGCGCCCCTGCCGGATCCGGTCGGGATCACGTGCCGGATTCCGGCGGGCCAAAAGGCCAAGGGACTCCGGGTCTACTCGCCGGACGCGGCCGGGCCCCGGTCGGTCGAGATGAAGAGCGAGGGTTCGAAGGTCAGCTTTACCGTTGCAGTGAAGACCTATTCCGTGGCGGTGATAGAGTGGTGAACTGGATATTGCGTTTGCTCGCGATCCTGCTGCTTCTCGCGCCGGCAGCCATGCCCGCGTCGCAGACCGTTCGTGTGGATCACCGGGTTTTTTCCGGCCTGCACGAGATGGACGGCAACTGGGCGGCGCTTTATGCGGCGAGTGACGGGAAGGTTTATGCCGGACTGGCCTATCACGGCGGTGACGGCCACCTGGTCTACTATGATTCGAAGACGGACCGGCTGCACGATGTCGGGAACCTGACCGAGCTGTGCGGCGAGTCTGAAGTGAGACGTGGTCCGCAGTCCAAGATTCACGCCAAGTTCGGCGAAGGCAAGGACGGGCGTATCTACTTCGGGACGCACGCCGGCTTGTGGTGGAACTACGCGCGCTTCGCCACGAAAGAGGGATACCCAGGCGCGCACTGGATGGCCTTCGACCCGAAGTCCGGCCGTGTCGAGGACTTCGGGCTGGGCGCCAGAAACGAAGGGATCAACACCGGCGCGTATGATCCGTTGTTCAACCGCATCTACGGCCTCACGCACCCGCGTGGCCACTTCGTGTACTACGACGTCGCCGCGCGCCGCGCCGTCGACAAGGGGCGCATCAACAACTTCGAGTCGATCTGCCGCACGCTCGGGATCGACGACGAGGGTAACGTGTACGGCAGTTTCGGACAGGGCGAGGTGTTTCGCTACAATCCCCGTGCGGACGAGATCGAGGAGCTCCCGGTGCGGCTTCCCATCCGCGCGAAAGGGACGTCGCTCGGGCGCGACTACCTGAAGTCCGAGACCGCCTGGCGCACGGTGGTGTGGGACCGGCCAACGCGCCAGTTCTTTGGCGTGGAGGAAAGCGCCACCATCCTCTTTTCGTTCAATCCCCGCAACAATGAGGTGCGCCGTCTCGGGCAGCTGTCGATCCCCGCGTTCGACGAGAGCCGTGACATACCCTACGCGACCTTGAGCCTGGCGCTCGGCCACGACAGGAAGCTCTATTACGGTGCGGCGGGGCGCGAATTCGATTACGGCGGAAGCGCAGAGGCGGCGACCTCGCACCTGATCACCTGGGACCTGGACTCCGGTCGCAGAGAAGACCTGGGCGAAATGCTGCTGGCGGACGGCAGGCGGGTCCTCGGCACCAACGCGGCCGATACCGGCCCGGACGGAACGATCTACCTGGTCGGCGCCATAGAAGTGCGGCCTGAAGCGGGGAAACCCTTGGAGGCTGCAGGAAAGGTCGGCGGCGTGTACTACCGGCTTGCGCTGCTCATCTATCGAGGGCGGTGATGCCATGCTGAAGCTGCGGAGGTGCCACTGGCGGCTCGGACTGCTGATCGTTCTGTGCTCGCGGCCGGCCGCGGCACAACGGGAGCCCGGATACGATCACTCGGTGGTCAAGCAGGTGCGGATCGATCTGCGCGACCTGGGGTACCCCCCGGTGGATGTTATCCCGGCAGACGAATCCGCCATCCGGGCGCTGGCGGTCGCGCCGGATGGCACCCTCTATGGCGCTACGAGCGGGAGACGCAGCCATTTGTTCCAACTCGATCCGGTGCACGGGTACGTGCTTCCGCTCGGGTTTTTCGAGGGTGTATCGGCGGTGGAAGGGGCGCTCGTGATCTCGCGCACCGGCGACGTCTATGTCGGAACCGTGCCGGGCGGGCACCTGTTGAAGTATGCGCGGCCGAGGCCCGGGTCCGAGGCCGTGCCGCAGGTGCTGAAGCCGTTGCCGGTAGTCGATCTGGGCGCACCGCTTGCCGGCGACAGCATCTCGGCGCTGGCGATCGATCGCGAGCGCGATACGATCTACGGCCTGACCAGGCCCAACGGAGCCTTTTTCAGCTATGCCATCGACGGCGGACGCTTCGCCGTGCACGGCAAGGTCGCCGAACACGACATGCCGGGTGAGAAGTTCGAAGCCGGGAAGAACATCGGTCGGGCGATCGCAGTCGATGCAGACGGCAACGCCTTCACCTCCGGCGAGGGCGGGTCGCTGTTCCGGTACTCCAGCTCCTCCGGTTCACTGCTCAAGCTGGAGGTCACGGTGCCGGGGGTGCCCGGTCGGGAACCCTACAACCGTGTGGATGCGTGGGCGGTGGGGAGTGACGGGGCCATCCTCTACGGAGGCTCTTCCGACGGCTACCTGTTTCGGCTTGACCCCCGGGAGCTGCGCGTCCGGAACCTCGGCAAGCCGCTCAACCGGTATCGCATCCGCGCGCTGGTGCTGGCCCGGAACGGAAAGCTCTACGGCGTGGGCGGCGACGACGACGAAATGGCGCAACTCTTCGGTTACGACCCGGCGGGCGGGACCTATGAACTCCTGGGAATGATCGATGTGAACCGCCGCCCCTACTATTCCTGGCAGGCCTACGTCATCGACTGCGCCGCACTCGGAAGCGACGGCATCGTTTACCTCGGGCAAAGCGAGCGCAAGTCGAGACTCTACCTCTACTACCCCGAACCCTGACCGGACGGGTCCACAACACGGGCGATGAAAGACAAAAGCCAAAACAGAACGCAGATTCCGCGCGCATCCGCGTCCTGAAAAATACGTTGGCGTATTTGTGAACATCGGTACTAAGTCCGCTGGGAAAGGCAAATGGCCAAACGCTCGATCATGCCGCTTGCAGCTGAAACCTCGCCGGTCGCGGCGCCGAAGCATCTGCTGCGGGTGCTGGGCGTGAGTTTCGGGTTGGCCGTCACGATCGGCAATACGATCGGCATGGGCATCCTGAGGACGCCCGGGGAGGTCGCGACCCGCTTGCCCAACGCGTTTCTGTTCATGGCCGTGTGGTTGGCAGGCGGAGTGTTCGCCTTGCTGTGCGTGCTGTCCATCGCGGAAATCGCCACCATGCTGCCGCGCTCCGGCGGCCATTACGTCTTCGCACATCACGCGTTCGGTGATTATCCCGGATTCCTCGCCGGCTGGGCCGACTGGCTTTCCACCTGTGGCGCCATGGCACTGGTCTCGATGACCGTCGGCGAGTATACGGGGCTGCTGTTTCCTCGGCTGCTCGGCTATGACAAGTATATTGCGACCACCGTGGTGGTGGTGTTCGCACTGCTTCAATGGCGCGGCATACGCTGGGGGAGCGGGGCGCAGCAGATCACGGCGTTCTTCAAGACACTCGCATTTCTGGCGCTGGTGGCGGCGTGCTTCCTGTTCGCCGGTCGCACCGCATCCACGGCTGATGCCGTCGCCAGAACTCCGGCGGGCTTGGGCTGGTTTGTCGCGATCGTCGTCTCGCTGGGTGCCGTCATCTACACCTACGACGGCTGGCAGGGAATCATCTATTTTTCGGAGGAGGTGCACAACCCGGCGCACGACATCCCCCGCTCGATGTTCGGGGGCGCGTGCGCGGTTATCATCATCTATGTGCTCGTGAACCTGGCCGTGCTCCAGATCATGCCGATCACGCACATGGCGGGCGATACGCTGCCGCTGGGCACGGCGATGAAGCTCGTCTGGGGAGCACACGCAGACACCGTGGTTCAGGTGGTGGTCATCATCTCTCTGCTGAGCGCAATCAACGCGTATCAGTTGATGTGCTCTCGTGTGCTGTATTCCATGAGTCGCGACGGACTGATGCTGAGCATGACAGATCGCGTCAACCGGGGCGGCACGCCGACTGCGAGCCTGCTGTTTACTTCGGCGGCGGGAATCGCTCTGATCGCCAGCGGCACCATCAACCGGTTGATCGCCTACGTGGCATTCTTCTTCGTGTTTCTCTACATACTGGATCTGCTGGCGGTGGTGCTGTTGCGCCGCCGGGAGCCGGAGCGACCGCGACCCTACCGCGTTCCGGGATATCCATGGACAACTCTGACGGCGCTGTGCGCGTCCCTGGCATTTCTTATAGGTGCAATCCTCGGCGACACGCGCAACAGCCTGTCCGCTGTCCTGGTCCTGGCTCTCAGTTATCCAGCGTTCCTGATCGTTCGTGCGGTGCGACGGCGATAACGGGGAACCACGGGAAGGTCGTGGTTGACCCGTACCATACGGAATTCTGCTTTCTCTTGGCCTCGGGATACCGGGCGCCGTTACGATCTGATGCGACTACGTTGAATTAGGCGAAGCGGAGTGTGGAGGTCCGCCGCCCAGGTGAGATCTCCGCGATGAGGCTAGGCATCACTTGGCCAGGCAGGGCTCGAGCTGGTCAGAACCGCCGCCGCTCGATGGGCGACGCTATCGCCGGCAATCGCGCGATTTTGAAGGCTTCCGGGCCATGGCCAAGTGAGCGGCGACCGCTTGCCGTTTCGGGAGAATTTGGCTTCCGCGGGACCTGTTTCGCGGGTATTGTGGAAGCGAAAATCGTAGCCGGAGAGGATACATGAGCAGGCCCATCGAACGAATTTCCATAAACACTGGCGGCGGCGACGCTCCGGGGCTGAACGCGGTTATCCAGTCCACGGTCTACGCTGCCGGCCGCCTCGGTTGGAAGGTCTTCGGCATCCGTGAAGGCTATGACGGATTCCTGTTTCCCGAGCGCTACCCGGATGGCGGACTGGTGGAGCTGGACGCGTCCAAGGTCGAGGGCATCGGCCACCTGGGCGGAACCATCCTGGGGAGCACCAACCGGGGAAACCCGTTCAGGGCCCTCGAAAAGACGGCGGACGGCAGCGTGCGCGAGGTGGACAGGTCCAGCGAAGTCCTGGAGGCCTTCCGCAGGCACCGGATCGACGCGCACATCGCTGTGGGCGGCGACGGGAGCCTCACGATCGCCCTCGAGCTGCACCGCAAGGGACTCCATCTGATCGGCGTTCCCAAGACGATCGACAACGACCTGCAGGCCACCGCCTCCACGTTCGGGTTCAGCTCGGCGGTGTCCTTCGCTACGGAATGCCTCGACCGGCTGCACACGACCGCGCAGGCACATCGCAGGGTGATGGTGGTGGAGGTCATGGGGCGCTACGCCGGGTGGATTGCGCTGCACAGCGGCATCGCCGGCGAAGCGGACGCGATCCTCATCCCCGAGATCCCATATGACCTCGGCAAGGTGACCACTCACCTGAAGAGAAAGATCTGCCCGGTCCAGCAGTATGCGATCGTGGTCGTTGCGGAGGGGGCAAAGCCCGCGGGCGGAGCTGTGACCGTGAAGAGCCGCGAACCCGGGAGAGTGGAAAGGCTGGGCGGCGTCGGCGAGATCGTGGCCCACGAATTGAGCCGGCAGGGAGGATTTGAAACGCGCGCCGTGGTGCTGGGCCACCTGCTGCGAGGCGGGTCACCCAATGCCTCGGATCGAATTCTCGGGCTGAGTTTCGGAGCGGCGGCTGTGCACGCGCTCAAAGAAGGGCAGGATGGCATCATGGTCGCACTGAACCCGCCCCGGATCGATTTCGTCCCCCTGGAGGAGGCGGTCAGCAGCATCCGCACCGTGCCGCCGAACGGCGAACTCGTGACCGCCGCGCGGGCGCTGGACATCAGCTTCGGCGACTGAAGGACTGTGAAGCCTCCGCAACTCCGGAAACACCTGCGCCCCGACACCGGCGACATGCCCGAAGCCGTTCTGGCGGCACAATCCTAGTCCTCGGTGACTGTGTTTTCTCGGACGCGGATGGTGAAACGGTGGGGGGTGTCCCCGTGCAGGGTTGTGACAGCGTCAGGATTATCAAGTAACTGTGCGGTGGCGCGGAGGCCGGGCATCGCGCCCGGCCTCCGGTTTTTCCCGGGGCGTGGGCGGGCCGCCCCCGCCCACGAAACCAGGCTTTACCGGCTTGTGCGCTCGCTCACCTCGAGCCTGGCGTCGATGCGGACCGGGCGCGAGAGGTTGTAGAAGTTCGGCGACGTCTTCATGACGTTCTCGTGAATCTCCTGGAATTGCTCGCGCGTGCCGTTGCCCTGGATCCGGACCGTGTAGCGGATGCTGTCGTATCCCGGCTTTACGTTCTCGTCGAGCCCGAGGAAACCGCGCAGGTCGAGCGCCCCCTCGGTCTCGATCTCGAGCTTCTCGAGGGTGATGCCGTGCACGGCGGCCCCGGCCACGTATCCCACCATGACGCAGGCGTTGAGCGCCGCCATAAGCAGCTCCTGTGGATTCGGGGCGGTGTTCTGGCCCAGCAACTCGAGCGGCTCGTCGGCGTTTATCCTGAAACTCCGCGGGACTCTCGCCCCGCCGATCGTGTAGGACTCGACCACCGCCTCGCTGCGGGCCTGGCCGCGCCATTCGCTCTTGACCCGGAATTCGACCATTCCCTTGGACGGGTCCTGCCCGACGGTTCGGACGACCTCCTGAAGGGCATCCAGGTCCAGGCCGTTCACGCGGTTTGCGGTCTTTACTGCGGTCATGTCGTTTCTCCGTGAAGTAGGTGTTTTGGGTCTACCACTAGCGACGCACTGCCTTCGGGCCGTGCGCGCATCGGGGAATCGGGAACTCGGCGATTCCTCAACAGAAGGCCGGCGACAACTCTTCCACCTTCGCTCGCGCCGAGGGGTGGAGGTCTTCCAGGGTCGCCAGGAAGTTCCGGTGTGTCATGCCGGAGCCCAGATAAGTCCACCGGATGGCTTGTTTCTGGACGTCGGTGAACTCCTCGCGCTCGCCGTCGCTGAGCGTGCGTCCGGCGGCCCGCTCGAGACCTTCCAGGTCGAACCGGACCTGCTGCATGAGGCCGCCGTCGAGCAGAGCTCCGATTTCGAGATACTCGTCGAGCGCCGTTTCGACCTCGGTGTCGCCGCACGTTCCGCGGAGCGCCTCGATCATCAGCGTGTCCAGCTTGGCGTGCTGCGCCTCTTCCATCCAGTGGTGTTTCAGGAGGCTCTTGAATTGGGGGTCGAGGTTGTCGTTGGTCTGCACGCTGTCCAGATAGTGGCGCTGCGTCATCCACTCGATGTGGGCGATGGTGAGCGCCACGGCCAGCGGGTGGTGCGCCAGCACCGCCTGCGCTATCTCGCGCGGCGGGCCGATCACCTGGCACTCGTTGCCGAAACCAGCCAGGAATTCCTGCCGGAAGCACTTGAAGAGGTGGATGTGTTTGGCCTCCTCCCCGGCGAAGCGCAGCAACGCCCGCACCCTGTAGTCGTCGCCGTTCAGCTCGGGACGGGTGTGATCCAGCACGAACGGCAGGATGAATTCCTCGACCAGACCGAATGTGTACAGGTAACCGTGTCCCCGGATCTGGTTCAGGATCAGTTTCTCGGTGGCGCTCAGGAACGAAAGCGGCTCCACGCGTGCCAAGGACTCGGGCAGGAAAGGTTTCGTGAAATCGAGGGTCCTCCCCCCCCCGATGAGGTCTTCCACGCGCCAGTTAACCTTCTCCGAGGCGGCCAGCGCACCCTGGTAAGTGAATTGGTGATTCATTTCGCCCCTCCTTTTTCGCGTTCGGCCTCTCTTGGCCTCTGACACTGGAAATCTTGTGGCAGGACCGTGTGAACCTGCGTTTGAAGCTCAGTGGAAATTGATCTAAAATTCGTGTGAATTCCCCCTCCCGAGAATTCCGCCGAAACTGGAAAAGCCATGCCGGAACCCGCACAGCTGTCCGTACGACTGCTGGGAGAGCTCGAGATCGCGCGCGGCTCCCGGCGCGTCCAACTGCCGCAGTCAAAGAAGACGCGGGCCTTGCTCGGGTACCTGGTGGCTACGAGGCGGCCGCACCGGCGCGAACGACTATGCGAGCTGCTCTGGGACGTGACGGACGACCCGCGGGGGGCGCTGCGCTGGAGCCTGAGCCGGTTGCGCACCCTGGTGAATGAACCCGGCAGATGCAGGATCCTGGCGGATCGCAACAGCGTCGCATTCCAGCCCGAAGACGCGGCGATCGACCTTTCCGAGCTGCGCGAATCGCTGGCGGGCGGGATCGACGACAGACCCGTGCAGGAGCTGGAAAGGCTTGCCGCCATGTTCCGCGGGGAGTTCCTCGAGGGGCTCGACCTGGCGGACTTTCACCATTTCCACTCCTGGTGCATCGCGGAGCGCGAACAGGCACGGACGGCACACGCCGCGGTGCTCGGCGCGCTGATAGGGCGTCTCTCGTCCAGGCCGCAGGACGCCCTACCACACGCACGCGTGCTCGCGCGCATCGACCCGCTCAGCGAGAGGGCGCACGCGGACCTGGTCCGGCTGCTCGCCGCAGCAGGGAAGCGTGCGGAGGCGGAGCAGCAACAGGCCGCCTCCGCCCGGCTCTTGAAGGAGATGGGGGTGGCCCCCTCCGGGGAGCTCGAGGAGGCGCGCAGGCTGCTCGTCGTGCGGGTCCCGGCCACGCGCGCGGAACGGGTCTCGTCCGCAGCGGCGGCCGAGCCATCGGAGCCGGAGGAATCCATCGGGCCGTCGTCGTTCCATGCAGCAGAGCTTGTCGGTCGTGGGACTGAGCGTGAGCGCCTCCTCTCGGCGCTTGCCGACGTCAGCGCGCGACGCCGCGAGCGCATTCTCCTGGTGACGGGCGAGCCCGGGATCGGCAAGACCCGGCTGGCCGGCGAACTCGTGGCGGAAGTCCACCGCTTGGGCGGCACCGTGCTGGACGGCCGTGCCTATGAGGCGGAGAAGACCAGGCCGTACGGTCCGTGGACCGAGGCGCTGGGGTGCCTGCCGGCCTCCAGCATCGGGAGCACGCTCGGCGCGGATCTGGCGGCGTTGCTGCCGGACCTGCCCTACCACGACGGGGACCAACGCGGCCGCGACCGGACGTTCGCGGCCGTGGTTGAGCTCGTTGCGGCCCGCGCCCACAGCGCCCCGCCGGTGCTCCTCTTCCTGGACGACCTGCAGTGGTGCGACGAGGCGTCCGCGGCGCTGCTGCACTACGTGGTGCGGATGAGCCGCCATCGCGCGGTGCTCGTGGCCCTGGGGGCGCGCGAGGGGGAGTTGCCGGACAACGGTCCCGTGCAGCGGCTCCTGCTCAGCCTGCGCCGCGACGGGCTGCTCGATGAGGTCCGGCTGCTGCCGTTGAGCCGCGACGACACTTCCCGGCTGGCGCGCTCGCTGGCCCCGGACGCGGATGGGGAGTTCGTCCACAGCCTCAGCGCGGGCAACCCGCTGCTGGCCCTGGAAGCCGCCCGCTGTCTCCCACGCCGCCGGGACACGCTGCCGCCGACGCTCTCGAACCTGGTGAGGGAGCGCATCGGAGGCCTGCCGGCGGGAACCCTGGACGTGCTGCGCTGGTGCGCAGTGCTGGGCCAGACCTTCAGCCTCGCCGTCGTCGCCGAGCTGGCCCGCGCGGGCGCCGACGATCTGGTTTCGGCGCTCGAAACCCTCGAGCGCCGCGCCCTGCTGATCGGGACAGCGAAGCCGGCGCCGCGCGGCCCGGAGTACGCCTTCGCGCACGGCATCGTCCGGCAGGTGGTCTACGCCGACCTGTCCGAGCCGCGGCGGCGGCTCATGCACCTTCAGGTGGCCCGGTGCCTGAACGGCATGCCCGACAGGTGCGAGGGGCTGGCCGAGGAGATCGCCCGCCACGCGGCCCTGGGCGGGGACGCGGCGATGGCGGCAAAGGCGTGCGTCGCGGCCGCCCGGCGCTGCCTGCGCGTCTTCGCCAATACCGAGGCCGAAACCTTCGCCCGCCGCGGCATCCACTACGCGGAGCAGCTCGGCGGGGCCGAACGCCTGCAGCGCCTGCTCGAGCTGGTACACGTGCGGATCGTCGCGCGACGGCCCGAAGCGGGCGACGACGCCATAAGGGAGATCGAACAGCTCGCCGAACTCGCCCTGGACCACAGCTGCGCCGAACACGCGCGCCTCGGCTTTCACATCCTCGGGTACCTGCACTGGGAACGGGGGGAGTGGCGCGACGCCGAACGCCACATGCTGCGCGCGGAACAGATCAGCCGGTCGTCCGGCGACAGGGAGCGGGTGATCGCCATGGCCGAAGCGGCGCGCTGCCTGACGCTGCTCGAGCGCGACCTCGGCAGGGCGGAGTCCCTGGTGCTGCAGGCCGGCGCACTCTCGGCCACGCTCGACGTGAGGCCTGCCGCCATCCCCGACGCGGAGGGAATGCTGCGCCTGCACGAGGGCGTGCTCGACGAGGCGGCGTCGCTGTTCGAGCAGGCGCGCCTGCTGGCCCGCGCCGACGGAAACCGACTCGATGAGTTCCACGCGCTCGAACACCTGGTCATGGTCGAGCTTCAGCGCCAGGACTACGCCCTCGCTCTGCAGCTGGGCGAGGAGCTCATCAGGCTGGGCGCCAGGCTGCGCGAAGGGAGCGAAGCACCTTTCGCCCGGGCCCTCGCGGCCCTGTCGGGGCGTGCACTCGGTTGCGCGGGCGCCCGCGAGAACCTGGAACAGGCACTCGGGGAGTTGCGCGCCTCCGACGCGAAACACCGGCTCGCCTACGTGCTGACCCGCGCCGCCGCCGGCGACCTCTCGGCAGGCGAGCCCTGGCTCGCCCGCCGGCGCGCCTCCGAAGCCCTGCCGATCGCGCGCGCCCTCAAGCGCCCCAGCGAAATCGCCCTCGCCCTCGTCGTGCTCGTGCAGGCCGCTTCCGCCCTGAAGGATGGCAAGGGGCGGGCGCGGTTCGTCGCCGAACTGCGGCGGCAACCCCTGCTCGGGGTCTCCCACGCCGTGCGCGGGGCCGTGGAGGCTCTGCCCCGCTGAGTGGGTCAGTGGGTCCGGGCTTCAGCCCGGACGTCTTTAGAACCGTGCCATACAGTAAAGCTTGCGCCGCATAGCGACCGCAAACGGCGTCCGGGCTGAAGCCCGGACCCACTTGTGTTTTAGAGTAGCTCTTTATATAATAAAGTACTTTGCCAATATAGGAGCCCATATGACCAAACGCATCGCTGCCATCGCGTTCATCTTCGTCTGCACCTCCGCGGCCTGGGGGATTCTCGGCGCTACGATGTTCGCACGCACGTACTCGTCGGATTCATCCCTGCGGGGAAGGGTGCAGTCCTCCTGGGGCGCACCCCAGGTCCAGCGCCCGCCCGTCGCCTCCTGGACGGATTGCATCCGCAAGACGGTGGAAAAGGTCGAAGACGGCAAGAAGGTCGTCAGCACGACTGCCGAGAGCGTTTCGCGCCGCCTGCCGCTCGAAGCGAGCGACATCACGGCAGACCTGCACCTCGACTACAGGCAGAAGGGCCTCCTCTGGTACAGCACCTACCAGGTAGGCTTTTCCGGTTCGTACACCTTCCGCAACGACACCGCGGCGCGGCAGTGGGTGACTTTCACCCTCGAACTCCCGGCGGCGCAGACGATCTACGACAACCTGGAGATGTCTGTCGGGGACCAGCTGCTGGAGATCTCCAACAGTGGCGGCAAGGCGTACGCCCGGGCGTATCTGCCGCCGTCGGGTTCCGACGTTCTCCGCGTCCGGTACCGGTCGCAGGGCGTCGATAGCTGGGCCTACAACTTCGGATCCGAGATCTCGCAGGTGCGCAATTTCCGGCTCCGGGTCCTCACCGATTTCAGGGGAATGGATTTTGCCGAGAACACGCTTTCGCCTACCGGGAAACGCGAGACCCCGGCCGGCTGGGACCTGACCTGGGCCTACACAAATCTCCTCTCCGGCTACCAGATCGGGATCCGCATGCCCGAAAAGCTGCAACCTGGCCCGCTGGCCGGGCGCATCAGCCTCTTCGCGCCGGTGTCGCTGCTGTTCTTCTTCTTCCTGCTGTTCGTGATCGCCACGCTGCGTCGGGTCGACCTCCACCCGATGAACTATTTCTTCCTGGCGGCGGCGTTCTTCTCGTTCCACCTGCTGCTCGCATACCTGGTCGACCACGTCTCCATTCACGCGGCCTTCGTGATCTCGGCCGCAACCTCGATCGTCCTCGTGGTCAGCTACCTGAGGCTGGTGGTCGGGTTGCGCTTCGCCCTGGTCGAGGCGGGCCTGATGCAGATCTGCTACCTGGTGCTCTTTTCCTACGCCTTCTTCTTCGAGGGCTACACCGGGCTGGCGATCACGATCGGGGCGGTGATGACGCTCTTCGTCGTGATGCAATTGACCGGCAGAATCCGCTGGTCCGAGAGATTCTCGAGCCCGCGGCCGGGGCTGGAGCGCGCCTGAGCGGCCCGGCCCTCGTGTCGCCACCTTTTCCCCGGGGCGCGCGGAAGCGCGCCAGCCGGGGTGGCGGCAGAAGGAGGGCATATTCGCGGGCGGCAGGCCGTGGTAGACTCGGTTCCCGGTCAAGGTGCAAAGGAGTGCGTTATGGCAACTGCATCCGTGGCTGCCGCCCAGAAGGTCACCGCCGCAGCCCCCGGGCTCCCTCTCGGCAACCCGCTCTCTCACCGGCTCACGTCCCTCGATGCCTATCGCGGCTTCATCATGCTGCTCCTGGTCTCCAGCGGTTTCGGCTTTGGGTCGCTGGAGGCTTATCCGGGCCTTGCCTGGCTCGCGAGACAGGTGGATCACGCGGAATGGACGGGGTGCACGTTCTGGGACCTCATCCAGCCCGCGTTCACGTTCATGGTCGGGATGGCGATGCCTTTCTCCCTCGGGCGCCGGAAAGCCGCAGGCGCAACCTCCGGGGAATTGCTGCGGCACGTCCTCTGGCGCGCGTTCGTCCTGATCCTGCTGAGCAACATCCTCTCGAACTTCAACTCGAGGGGAGTGCCGCGGCTTCAGCTGATCAACGTGCTCTGCCAGGTCGCCTTCGGCTACGTCATCTGCTTCGCCGTGTACCAGCTCAGGTTCCTTTGGCAGGCGGTGACCGCGGCCGGTCTGTTGGTGGGCTATTGGGCGCTCTTCGCCGCGTTCCCCGGTCCCGAGGGGGCGTTCTCGCAGACGGGGAACATCGGCCAGGTCATCGATCAGGCGGTGCTGGGGTACAACTACTCGGGCTATTACACGACCATCAACTTCATCGGCAATTCGATCACGATCATCTTCGGGATGTGGGCGGGAACGCTCGTTCTTCGCCCCGGCACGCACGCCCACCGGATAAAGGTGCTGGCCCTCTGCGCGCTGGCGGGGTTTGCCCTGGGACTCGCACTCGAGCCCTTCAACCCGATGGTCAAGCGCCTCTGGACGGCGTCTTTCACCTTCTTCAGCGCGGGATGGGTGCTGGTGATGCTGCTGGCGTTCTACTGGATCGTGGAGGTCAAGCGCATCGACCGGTGGACGTTCCCGTTCATCGTGCTGGGGACGAACTCGATATTCATCTACTCGTTTTCCCAGGTTCTGCACGGTTGGCTCCAACACGGCATCGGGGTGTTCACCCGCAACTTCGAGTTCCTCGGGCCCACGGGAGCCATCCCCCTGAACCTGTTGACGCTCGCGGCGATGTGGTACATGTGCTACTGGCTCTACCGCCGCAGGATATTCTTCAAGATCTGATGGAGGGAGGCTTCTGTAGAACTCACCTCCAAGGCTCGAAGGACTCCAAGGATCTCAAAGCTCGGTTGGGCTTGCGAAGGAGCTCGAATGCGGACCCATCAGGTGCTGCTGTGGACTCTGCTGTTGTGCCCCTCCATGCTCGGCGCCGATCTCCCCGGCCGCTATTTCACGCTGCTCGACGCCGGCGCGGCGCAGGTGGAAAAGCGTCTTTCGGCCGAACCGGGCGCCGATCTCGCGGCGCTTGAGGTGCGCCCGGGTTGGCGCCATTTCCCATACGCCATTCTCGCGCCCGCGGTCCTGTTCGCGCAGCGGCACCCGCAGAACGCGCGTTACCGCGATCCCGCGCTCCTCGGACTCGCCGTGCGCATCGGGGATCTCCTGGCGAGCGAAAACGAAAAGGGCGTGTACGAGCCCCGGCTGGACAGCGACTGGGACACTTACATGTGGCTCGAGGCGTACCGCCTTCTCGAGCGGGACCTGGGGGCGGAACGGCGCGCGCGCTGGAGGCGCGAGATCGAAAAGAACGTGGCCCTGCTGGTGCCGGAGACCAAGGAGCGGCTCGATTTCCCGTGGTACCACTCCCCCTTCATCGGCACCTCGCCCAACCACTATGCCCAGTGGGCCTCCATCCTCCATTTTGCCGGGCGGGTGTTCGGCAACCGCGAATGGGAGCAGCTGGGCGCCGCCGTGCTGCGCCGGTTCGCCACCGTGGAACAGTCCCCCGACGGCTATTGGGGGGAGCACAACAACTCCGGTCCCACCCCGGGATACAACCACCTGACGCTGACGGCGCTTGCCCTCTACTACGAGTACACACGCGATCCCGCCGTGCTGCCCGCGTTGCGCAGGGCGGCGGAGTTCCACATCAATTACACCTATCCCGACGGAACAACGGTGGAGCTCCTCAACGACAGAAACCGCTACTGGGGGGTCAGCGCGTGGGGACAGTTCGCCTTTACGAATTTCGCCGAGGGTCGACGCTACGCGGAGTTCCTGACCGGTTTCTTCCGCCCCGACGACCTCCCGATGGACGTGCTGGGCAGGCTTGCGCAGGATGCCCTCTACTATCACGCGGGACCCGCGAAACCGATCCCGCAGGACCTCCCGCGTTACCGCCACCGGATGACGGTGCCTGCCGGGATCCGCAAGTCGGGGGCATGGACCGTCGCCCTGTCGGGGCTGATGAGCACCCAGGCCGTCAACAACCAGTTCTATCTGGACCGGCAGTCGTGCCTGAGCGTGTTTCATCAGCAGCTCGGGCTGATCATCACGGGCGCGAACTCCAAGCGACAACCGGAACTGGCCACGTTCTCCGAACGCCTCCTGGGCCAGACGTTCCACCTGCCGGTGAGCACGCGCCTGCAGATGGACGAGAGTGTGGACAGGCTCTCGCTCGCGTACAACACCTTCTTCAGCGACCTCTACATCCCGGTCCCCGCCGGGGACGAGCTGTCGTTCCGGTTCGCCATCACGGGAAAGGGGAGCCCGTCTCAGGATCCGCGCCTCACCCTTCAGCTTTGCCTCAAGCCGGGTGAGCGTCTTGAAACGGGTGCCGGGAAGGTCCTGACGGTCGGGCCCGAGCACGTCGAGTTGTCCCCGGAAGACCTGGGCGGCTCGATCCGGCATCACGGCTGGACGCTCAAGACCGACGCTGCTGCCCGGCTGGTCTGGCCTGTCTTCCCGTTCAACCCGTACGCGAACGCACCGGAGAAGGACCTGAAACACGCGGTCGCCGCCCTGTGGGTCCCGCTGACGTTGAAGGACGGAAAGTACATCAGGCCCGGCGAGCAGGAAATCCGGTTCGCCCTACAGGCCCGCTGATCGGGCAGTGGGCGGGGGCGGCCCGCCCCGGCCCCGGGGGGAACGAGGGATGAAGCGGGCCGCGTCGAGCCGCCGCGGCCCACGTGTCACCGCCCGAGCCCGAAGCGCGAGAGCAGGCCGTCGACCATGTCGGTAATCTTGAACTGTCCGAGCAGATCTTCGAGCCGGGACAGGCCTGTGGCGGCGGAGAAGCGGCGGAATAGGTCGGCCGCCTCGAATGCTCGGTGCACGCCGGCGATTTCAAAAAAATGCGGGCGGCCGAGGCGATAGAGGTCGGCGTCGAGACGTTTCCACGGCTCAAACTGCGGCGGTTCCTGGAGGGGCCAGATCTCGGCGCGCCCTCCGGCGGAGCCTTCGCGGTCGAGGATCGCGTTGGCTGCGCGGCGGCCGGCCTCGCAGGCACTCTCCATCGAGGCGATGTCGGTGTGGGTCCGCACGTAGTCGGAGGCGAAGCAGAGGTTGGGAACTGCGCTCGCGGCTTCCGGGCGCACTGCCCAAGAGCCTGGGGGATGGATCAGTAGACGCGAGCGGTTCACAGGCGGCGGGCCGGCCGAGTAATCGAGGTCGTCGTCCAGGTGCCAGGAGTGCAGCAGCTCGTCGGTGAGCGTCTGCTGGTCGGCGCGACGGCCGTTGAGGGCCGCCTTGAGCTGCCACCACACCTCGGCCTGGATCTCGTCCCTGGTGCAGTCGCGCGCCTTCTTGCGCACGCACGTCCCTTCCTTGTCCCATTCCGATATATCCACCGAGATCAGGCCGCCGACGTCGCCCTTGCCGTAATGGCGACGGAACAGACCCACCGTCTCGGTCCAGAACTGCGGCTGCGAGATCGCCGTCAGCGCCCACGGCGAGTCCGGGAAAACGATGTGGCCCCGCGCCAGCGGCACGTCCTCGTAGAGGTAGAACTGGATCCCGACCATCCAGGAGACGAGTTGGTCGATCCTGGCCGTGCGCAGGCGCTCGCACTGGGGGTCGAGCGCCCCCAGGTCCGCCGACATGAGCTCCTGGGCGGCGTCGATGGGCACGGCCAGCACGTAATGGTCCCCTGCGACATGCAGCCCCCCCGCAAACCGGGCGCCCGCGACGCGGCCGCCGGCGGCCTCGAGGCCGGTGCAGGTCTCGCCCGGGTGGAAGCGCACGCCGAGTGCCCGCAAGTGCTCCGTCCACGGGTCGATCCACATCTCGCTGGTCGGACCGCCCATGGTGCGGTCGTTGGCGACGCCCGTGGCGGCAAAGTCGAGCAGCAGCTGCATCGACGTGACTCCGATGGTTCGGGCGTTGCCGTTGCGGGCGTCCATCGCGACGAGCATCCTGGGAATCCCGCTTGCCCGGCTCTGGCACCTCGCGGAGTACCCGTCGCCGCCCAGGAATTTCCACCACGACATGTGTTCGTACTCGCCGAGCCGCCGGTCGTCGGATGACGAAATGAACTGGAGGACCTTGAGGCCGAAAAGGCCGGCGTCGGCCTGGTCGAAGCCGAGTTGCTGAAACAGGAGCTGGGCCGCCTCGAGCAGTTCGTACGGTCGGACCAGGACGCGGCGGTGAAAGCGCGACCACGTGCCGCCGTCGATCAGTGCGACGGCAGCCTCGGTGCAGGGGCGCAGTCGGCCGTCGACGCGGCCGTCTGCGTGGCCGCCCACGGGCGTGCGCGCCATGGTGTCGACGACGTGGCGGTAGAAACGCGGGTAGAAGCGAAAGCCGTGCTCGCCGGGGAGGTCGCGGCGGCCCCCCGTTCCAGTCTCGGGCACCGGCTGCGAGCGCGCCTTGCCGCCCCACGCGGCGAGCCTCTCGAAGACGTGGACCTCGAACCCGCGCTCGGCGAGTTCGTGCGCCGCGGTCAGGCCCCCGATCCCGCCGCCGATCACGATCACCTTGGCCATGTTCCCCTCCCGTTTCCGAAGGCGCGCCTCACTCGCCGTCAGACGGACCGGCCTCTTCCTTTGCGCCACATGAGGTCGACGGCCAGTGCCGCCATGAAGGCGGCGCCTGCGAGCCCGAGGGCCGCGGCCACCCAGCCGCCGAGGTGTTCCGAGGACGCCGAGAGCGCGCTCGCCAGTACGGCGAAGCCCCCCGTGAGTCCCAGCGCGAGCCGCCGGCCCGCGCGGCGCACCGTTTCTTCGAGCGACGAAGCGCGGAGGCTCATGTCCGGCTTCTGGCCCGGCCGCGCGCCGATCAGCCCCTCCAGGCCTTCCACGATGCGCATCGCCCGGAGCCTCGTTTTCTGGATTTGGTGAAAGATCGTTCTGACGTCGCTCCCGGCGACCACCCTCCGCAGAAAGTCCCGCACGAGAAAGCGCCCGGCGACATCGAACGCGTCAAGCTCGGGATCGAGCTGCGCGGCCGAAAGCTGCATCTGAGCGAGCGCCTTCGCGGTGAGGGCGAGCGAAGCCGGCAGCGGCACGCGGTGGCGGTACGACACGTTGATCATCTCCTGCATTACCGGGCCGAGCTGGATTTTTCCCGCGGACACGCCGCGGTACTTATCGAGCAGCTGACGAAGTTCTTGCGCGAACCCTAAGTACGTGCGATGTGTCACCTGCCAAAGCATCAAGGTACTTCGGTCAGGAGTCGGCGTCCGCTGCCAGAGGCGATCCCAACAGGGTCATCACCTCGCGAAGCCCTGGTCGACCTCCCGACCGTGCGAGATCCAGGAGTTGAGACGCTCCTCGGCAGGCTGCCACATGAGGTTGCCGGGGTGGGGATTTGTTTGAAAGAACCGGACGACCAGGATCTGCTTGCAGAAGGACTCGATCGGCTGCCTCGGACCTCGCTCCGGAGCTCCCGCCGGGATTGCGTCGACGGGCCGCCTCATACGTCCTGCATGACGAGCAGACGGGAGGTGGAAAAGTCCGTGTAGACCGCGGGAACCGCCAGACGCGGGAAGTCGGCGAGCGCGCCGCGCAGGCGTTCGGCGTTGCCGGCCTCCAGCCGGAAATCGCGCTCTTGAGCAGGGACGTCGACGGTGGCTTGAACACGGCCGGCAAGTCGATCCGGTCCCGCGCCTCGACCTTCCTGGCGAAAAATTCGAGCAGGGCGAGGTCCTGCCTGTTCAGCGTGTTCGCCTCGGGGCGCTGGATCTTGACCGCAACCATTTCTCCGCTCGCAGGAGGGCCGGTGCACGTGGGCGATCGTCCAGGTAATCCTCGACACCAGGTAGAGCGTTTTGAGCGTAGTTTCACGGGACGCCCAAGTCGCCGCCATGATGCGGATCGCGCGGTCCGCGGAGTTGCGCGACCCGGTCGTACTGGGCGAGTGCGGGATGAACTCGGGTGGGAGCAGGTCCGGGCGAGTCGAGAGGAGGTGTGTTCTCGGCAATAGTGGGGCCGACCACTTCGAGCGCGGATCGAGGCGCTGGCGCCGGGGCGCCGTTGCACTCCCAGATCGGTTTCGGGAACCCGTCCGCGCCCGTACCGGTGAAAAAACGGCCTCTGCGCAGGATATCCGGCAGGCGGCGGCCGCCCGAGCGCCCGCGGGACCCCGAGGACCAGCTCCTGGGGAGGCGGCTTCATCTCCTCGGCAGCGTGGTGCTCCACGTGGCCGAGCGTAGTGGGTGCGCTGGGAATCCCGGGCAGGAACGGCGTGCGGCTTTCCATCCCGGCGTGTCGAGCCAGGAAGCGTCGACTCCGTCCTCCTCGGCCGCGCGCACGATCGCCATGGCGGGATCGTGGTCGACGACGACCCTGCCGCGCCCGCGTTCTCCCGCAATCGAGCGCACGTGCCGGAGGAGATCGTCGGTGCCGGCCGCCGCCTGGGTCTCGGCTGTCCTGGTAGATGGGGGGATCACTGGACCACGTGTAGGTAGGCACGAAGCGATCGGAAGCTCGCCGCCCATCGGACCGCAGGCTCGGCCGTCTCCGACCGGTCAGTCCTCGTACACGTCGGGGTAGAAAACCTGGGCCGCGAGCGCTTCCCAGCCGCCGGTCGAGCCGCCGTACATGAAGCGGGCCCACCCTTGGCCGATGGCGCGGAAACGTCTTCTCGATATAGGGAATCAGCTCGTAGGTGATGGCGTCGCCGTAGGGCCCGAGGTTGGCCGAGTTCACGGCATAGGAGTCGTCGTAATACGGATTGGCATGCTGGATTTCCACGATCAGCATGCGGGGGAAGCCGGGACCGGTCGAGTCCTTGGAGAACTCGTCGGCCGCTCTGCTCGAGCGGTTGTATCCCGCGACGGTGGAAACGCCGTCGCTGATCGGGCGTCAGTGGGAGGCGGTCGCCGTCGCGGCAGGCCTCTAAATCGGCGGCGCAAGACCGGTGGTCTGATCCAGAGTACCGGTTTCCGCGAGATCGTCGACAGCTTTCGGGGCACTTCGCCCAGAGAATGCGCGTCCCGCTGCTCTGCCGCTCACCTTCCGAGGATATGCCACCGGAGGCTGTTTGACGTACCGCCTCCCGCGGTCGGTGATATCGAAGCGATAACGCGGTCCGACGTGGCCTCCCCGGCACTCGTCAGATCCGACCTTGCAGGCTGGGGGCTGCCCTACAGTTTCTTGCGTGCGACGCCGACGTGCCGGACCATCGGCAGTTTTAAGCGGGCCGCGCGCGAGGCGCGGCCGATCGCCTGCTCGTCGCCGCCCCGATGGGGGCAGGGCGGAGGAATGCTGAGCAAGGAAACCTTCATCCGACCCCTTCCAGAGCTTTCCGGGAGCGCACCAGGCCGTCGATGACGGCCGCTTGTCGCGGCTGCCGGGTCGTCCGGGATCCCGGGCCGGAGATGCTCGTCCGCTGAAATCGATAATCGGCACCGTTCGTCGAGCGGCTCCGGCCGCTCATTGAGGGCGCGCAGCGGATGTCGTAAGTGACGGCTGCCGGCGGGCGGGCATCTCCGGTGTGGCCGCTCCTCGACAGTGTCACAACATCGCCTGCGTCGGGGCGACCTCGCACTGCCGATCGAGCGTCGCGCCAAAAGGTGAACTCATCGGTGCGCGATCCCTGTCCTGATGTTCACAAATACGCCAACCCATATTTTCAGGACGCGGATGCTCGCGGATCCCCACGGATCGACTTGGCGACAGGCGGCGGTCGATCCGCGTGTCCGTGGATCCGCGGAATCTGCGTTCTGTTTTGGCTTTTGTTTTTCATAAGCGCACGCCATGGTTTTGAGGCGATTCGATGGCTTCGGGGTCCTAGTACCTCCAGCTCTTGGGGTCCGCGCCGGGCGGAGCGCTCTTGAGTATGCGATCGACGATCTTGGGGGCATGCATCTGATGGTACCGCAGCCTCGAGATGGCATTCGGGAGGGTGTGGTCGCCGTTCCAGCAGTGTTCTGCGCGGTCTCCGTAGTCCACTTCTCCCTCGTAGGGAGGGTCGGTCGTGCGCTTCAGGAAATCCTCGACCAGGTAGACGGCGTTGTTGAGGTAGTAGTAGTCCATGTCGCGGACATAGGTGTGTACTGCGGGGTTGACGGAAGCGTTGGGGCCGCGTCGAGCCGCCGCGGCCCACGTCTTTTACCGGTCCACGCTGCGGGGGCGGGTGACGCCGACGTCGTAGTCCACGCCCTCCCATTGATGCCGGGCTCTCCACCGGAACGTGAACCGCACCGGGGCGCGCTGGGTCCGCGGGACGGCGATGTCCGCGAACTCGATGCCGAGCGCGGTCGGGGAAGATGCCGAGTCGTTGACCGTCGTCCAGTCGTCGAGCGACCAGCGCAACGTGAACGCCTCGACCGCCTGCACGCGCAAAACCATCCCCGGCTCCACCCAGCGCGGCCGCCGGCTGGACTTCCATATCTCGAGCCCGCGGCCCCGGGAGCCGTCACGGTAGCGCGCGGCCACCTCGGGGATGAAGTCGAACACGCGCCCGTCGTGGACCGAACGGAGCAGCTTGATGTACTCCGCGTGCGCCCACGTCAACGGCATCGCCGCCGTGGTGGGCCGGCCCAGGAACATGTGATGTTCCGGCCGGTCGGGTTCGTCCCAGACCTGTTCGGGAAGCAGACCGGTGTCGGAAGCGAACTTCTCCATCGCTTCCACATAGGCTGCGACGTCGCGTCCTGCGGCGAGTTCGTAATGGGCCCTCTCCCCGGTCAGCAGCGGCCACGCCCGGCCCTTCCCCCAACCCACATACGGGGCGCCGTCGTCGCCCTGCCCGTAGCCGTCGTGATTGTAGCGGTGCCAGCATGGGCCGAACGGGGTTTCGACCCTCAACACCGCATCCACGACGCGCAGGGAATCGACGATCAGGGGGTCATCGGCCTTCCTGATCCCGTAACGGACCAGTTCGAGGAAGCCGGGGTCCACGATCTCGCTGGCCCGAAACCGGTACTGCTCGCCCGGAGGGCGGTTGGCAAGCGTCAGCCAACCCTCGTCGGGATCCTCGTTGGGATAGGGATCGTCGACGTCGAGCGGCAGGATCCGGATGAAGTGTCTCCGGATGCCCGGGACCAGGCTCCCGCGCTCCGTCGCCATCCAGCGTTCGATGCGGCTCTCCAGAAAATCCGCGTAATCTTCGAGGAACTGAGCGGTCGGGGCGTCCTGCCTCTCGCGGAAGAAACACGCCGCGCACACCAGCGCCGCGATGCAGGCCGCCATGGTGGACGGGGAGTAGCCGCTCGCCTCCTCCCACCGCTCCTGGTCGGTCGCCGGACCGTGCCGCACGAGGTACCCCGCCGCCCGTTGCACCAGCACGAACGGGTCGAAGTTCTCCAGGGCGTCCTCCTGTTTGAGGCGCCACGCGAGCAGAATCGGGTAGGCGACCTCGTCCAGCTGAATGCCGCCCCAGTACTTTCTGCCGTCCACCCAGAAGTTCTGCGGCAGCCTGCCGTCCGCGGGCTGGCCCGCCGCCAGGTAGATGAGCGCGCGCAACGGCGTCGACTTGTTGCCCGCGGCGAGCAGCCCCATCGCCGTGTTGACCAGGTCGCGCGTCCACACGAGGTGGTACCCCCCCTGGTCCTCGTCCCTCTTCGCCTCCCCCCACGGGATCGAGAGCGAGGCGATGAATGCCCCGGGATACGTCTTGTCTTCGTGCGCGAGCAGCACGCTGTAGCTGCCGTGATAGAGCTTGCCGCCGTCCTGCGAGCTCTCCTTGAGCGGCAGCATCCGGCGCGAGGCGCGGCTCCATTGTTCCTGGAAGCGGCGGTGATGCTGCTCGAACGGAATCGCGAGCGACTGCAGCAGTGCCGTGACGGCACTCGACAGGCTGTCGCCGAAGGCCAGCCCAAGGGTGAATTCGCCCCCGCTCTCAGGGACCACTTCGGCCGTAAGGGCGATGTTCCCGTCGGGTGCCTGATCGAACTCCCAGTCCATCCGGTAGTCGCCGGCCAGGTCGGTCCACCCGTCGCTCCGGCCGACATACCCGCACGAAAGCTTCGAGAACGGCACGCTGGCGGCGACGGCAAGCCACGTGCCGGCCTTTTCGGCAGCCAGCACCGGGCGCCCGCCAACGTCCATGACGAATCCGTTGTTGCCCCACCCGCCCGTTTCCAGGTGCGGCGCACAGAGGACATAGAATCGCAGGCGTCCGAGCGTGTCGGGGTTGCCGTTGATCCTGGTGTGCTGCAGCAGACAGGGAAAGTGCGGGTGAGTGATCACATCCTTGACGATTTCGTATTGCCCGCCCGGGTCCGAGTTCGTGATCCTGAAACAGAGCGCATGGTCCGACGATCGGTCGACCCGATGGGTCAGGTGCCGCTTCTCCTCGTGAAAGAAAGTCTCGCCGTCCGTGATCAGGTACTGCAGATCACGGATCTGCGGCCGGTCCACCGTCGGGTAGAACACTTCGGTGACGACGCCGTGGAAAATCGTGAACCAGACCCTGCTGTCCCCAGAATACGCCGTGCCGACGCCGTCCTTGTTCCCGTGCGTCCACCTCGGCTCGATCCCCGGCTTGCCGAAAGCAAACCGGTTCCCGCGTATTTCCGCCATGGGGAATATCTTATCGCGTAGGTCAATATCCGCGTGCACCCGCGAAAATCCGCGTCCCACTTAGAATAAAAATCATGCTTGACAGTATGAAATCATGGTGATATCACAATGATAACAAACCGGAGGAACGGCGATGCTGAGCGAAAAGGTGATCAGGGGCGTTTCGGGTTGGCTGATGGTGTTCGTGCTTTTGGCCGCGATGATGGCGTCGGTCTGGTGGCTGGTTTCGTCGATTCGGGCGGAAGCACCGGTCCCGGTGGTCGCGTCGATCCTTCTGCTGTTGGTCGAAGGGGTCTGCTGGGCCGGGTTGACGGTGGTCAACCCGAACGAAGCCAAGGTGGTTCAGCTGTTCGGCGTCTATCGCGGGTCCATCAAGGAGCAGGGCTTCTGGTGGGTCAACCCGCTGACCTCGAGGCGCACGGTGTCGTTGCGCGTGAGGAACTTCGAGAGTTCCCACCTCAAGGTCAACGACCACGACGGGAATCCGATCGAAATCGCCGCGGTGGTCGTGTGGCGCGTGGTCGAGACGGCGGAGGCGGTTTTCCACGTGGATGACTACGAACACTTCGTCCACGTGCAGAGCGAATCTGCGTTGCGGAACCTGGCGACCAGCTATTCCTACGACGCGCACGAGGAGGGGCAGCTGTCGCTGCGGATGTCGGCGGGCGAGATCGCGCATCGTCTGCGGGAAGAGATCCAGGAGCGGCTGACCAAGGCCGGGGTGGAGGTGATCGAGGCCCGGATCAGCCACCTCGCGTATGCGCCGGAGATCGCGAACGCGATGCTGCGCCGGCAGCAGGCGAGTGCGATCATCGCGGCCCGCCAGAAGATCGTGGAAGGGGCGGTGGGGATGGTGGAGATGGCGCTGGACCTGCTGAACGCGAAGAACGTGGTTCATCTGGATGAGGAGCGGAAGGCTGCGATGGTAAGCAACCTCCTCGTCGTGCTCTGCAGCGACCGGGATGCCCAGCCCGTGGTCAACACGGGGACGCTCTATCAGTAGTCGTCGGCGACGGCCGGGGCTGCAGTCGAGGTGAGGTAAGCATGGCCGAGAGGAAGCCCTTCCTGTTGCGCCTGTCGCCCGAGACGCACGAAGCTCTCCAGCGGTGGGCGGACTCGGAACTGCGCAGCCTGAATGCTCAGATCGAGTTCCTGCTGCGGCGCGCGCTCCAGGAGGCGGGACGCCTGCCGGGCGGGGAGCCGCGGGATGACGCGGGCCGGGGGGCGGGGAAGGGCGGATCGCCCGGAAGGTCCGGGCGCAGGTAGGGCGGATACGACGGGCTTCAGAGGAGCCGCCCGTGGAGCGGCCACAATCTGCGGAGAGTTGAGCATGGATGCCCGAACGCGGTTGAAGAAACTGGCGGCAGGCTGGCGTCCGCCGGGCGAGCTCGAGCGCTCCCGGCCCCGCGAGCTGCGGTTGAGGCCGGCCGGCTTCGCGCTGATCGTGCTGGCGGCGTTGATGGCGGCGGGTTCACTGGCTTCAGGTGTGCTGCTCTATTTGAAGGCGTCGGCCGATCACGAGGCGCGGCGGCAGGTGATGGATTCCGGCCGGGACACGGTCGGGAAGGTCGTGCGCCGCTTTGCGAGGCGATCGGGCGACAAGCGTCGCTATTTCATCGACTACGAGTACCAGGCGGGCGACCGGGTCTTTGCGGGGCGGGTCGAGGTGGGGCGCCGGGGCTGGCAGGAACTCGATGCGGGCGTCCCTGTCCCGGTGCGCTATCTCCCCTCAGCCCCGGCACGCCACGTCGTCGTCGGGCGCTCCGGAGGCTTGACGCCCCTGTGGCTGCCGTACCTCGTCGCCGGGGGCCTGGCGCTGGGGGCCTGGCGGATCACCCGGCCGCTCGTGTCGCAGCGTATCCTGCTGGCGGAAGGGCGGCCGGCGCCGGCGATCGTCACCCGTCACGAGAAGACCAAGCACGGCGTCGTGGCGCATTTCGTCTTCCAGCTCATGAGCGGGGCGGCTGCGGAGGGGAAGACCGGTCCGCGCAGGAAACCGCCGGAACTGGACAGCATCCTGTGCGTCTTGTACCTGCCGGACCGCAAGCAACGCCACGGAACTTACCCGTTGTCACTGGTCAAGACGGCCGCGGGCGCCCCCGCGTTTTTGGAGTGCGGCGGCTCGACGCCGCTTTCCTCAGGCGGCGCCTCGGCGCCGCCGCGCTGATGTTTACAGAGTCAGCTTCGCGCGCAGGAAAGAAACGCAGCCGGGCACCTGGGCCTCGCTCAAACCGTGGAGCAGGAGCGGCCCCTTGAAACCGCAGGTGCGCAGCAAGGCGAGATACCGGTCGTAGTCGAGTTTGCCCTCGCCTGCGGCCGCCGGCTGCAGCCGGCATCGTTTTCGTCTGCGGATTGGAGCATGGCTGATTGTCCCCTGCCGAGAACCTTGGGTTACCTGCCCGGTTCACTTCCCCGGGAGCGTTTCAGCCTGTCTCTGAAACGTGCCCGCCAGCCTTCGGACAGCGGTTTCAGCCCGACGGCCGCGCGCAGGTCGCGGACATCGTCTTCGGAGCAGTCTTCGGCAAAGTAGAGCTGGACCGAACGGCTGATGCTCAGCGAGTTCTCCTCCCGGCCGACGCACTCGATGGCATCCCCGGCCCCGATGTCCCCCTCACGCAAGACGGCCAGGTAAAACCCCGTGCGCCCGCTGGCGAGGAATCGGCGGGGCATGTCTTCGCGTCCGAATTTGATGCCCAGCTTGTAGCAGGGCAGCCTCGGCTGCGTCACCATCACCTCGGCGGAACCGATCCGGAAGCGGTCCCCGATCCACACCGTCGACTCGTCGAGACCGTGGGTGGTGAGGTTCTCGCCGAACATCCCCCACGGCCAGCCTGGAGAGGAGAGTTCCACCCGCCAGAAATCGTAGTGCTCGTCCGGGTAGGCGTATGCCGCCTTGACGGCCCCGCCATGGACCGACAGGTCGGCCTGCCCGTCGCCCTCGAAATTGAGGGTGCGCAGCGTGAGCCGGCTCCGGACCGCCTCCTTGAAGATGCCGGTGGTGATTGTCTTTCCGCCCCACTCGATTTCGCGCGGCAGTCCCGTGTTGACGGAGACGACCCGGCCCTGCGGAGGTCGGTTTGGCTGAGGTTCTGCGCTCATATGAGAAAGATGATAGCACCATTCTGTGCGGCGGTTCCTCCGCGGAACCCCTCGGCGGCGGGCCGCGCCGGACTGCCGTTGGACCGCAAAGGAAGGTGAACCGACGCCATGTGCTTTTGAGACCGCGGCGGGGCTGAAAGCCCGTTTCTGCTTGAGCGCGAATTCTTTCGCGAATCGTGCTAGGCTGAGCTCACAACTTCGAACGCGAGAGGTCGGCCATGAACGATCCCACCAAAGCTCAGACTACCCGTCGTGAATTCATCAAGACCACCGGCAAGTTGGCCGCGGGCACGGCCCTGGCCAACGTCGCCCTCCCACACGTCCACGCCGCCGGCAGCGACCTGATCCGGATCGCGCTGATCGGCGCCGGCGGACGGGGCAGCGGAGCCGCCCAGAACGCGTTGTCGGTCAAGCGCGGCCCCGTCAAGCTGGTCGCCGTCGGCGACGTATTTGGCGAGCGGCTGCAGAAAACCCTGAGCGGGCTGCAGCAGAAGTTCGCCGGCCAGACCGACGTGCCGCCGGATCGGCAGTTTATCGGCTTCGACGCCTACAAGAACGCCATGGACTGCCTGAAGCCGGGCGACATCGCGATCTTCGCCACGCCGCCGGCGTTCCGCTGGGTGCACTTCTCCTACGCGATCGAAAAGGGCCTCAACGTCTTCATGGAAAAGCCGGTGACCGCGGACGGCCCGACCAGCAAGCGCATGCTCAAGCTCGGCGAAGACGCCTCGGCCAAGAACCTCAAGGTGGGAGTGGGTTTGATGTCGCGTCACAGCCGGGCGCTCCAGGAACTGGCCAAGCGTGTTCACGACGGCGAGATCGGCGACATCATCCTGCAGCGTGGCTACCGCATGCACGGGCCCGGGGGATTCTTCCTCTCCCTCCCGAAACCGGCCGGCATCAGCGACCTGCTCTACCAGGTGCAGCGCTTTCACAGTTTCATCTGGGCGAGCGGCGGCAACTTCAGCGACTTCTACATTCACCTGGTCGATCACCTCGGCTGGATGAAGAACGCCTGGCCGGTGCGGGCACAGGCCGTGGGTGGCCGCCACTACCGGCAGAGTCCGGAAGGGATCACCTACGTCGACCAGAATTTCGACGTCTATTCGGTGGAATACACCTACGCCGACGGGACGAAGTTCTATTTCGACGGGAGGTGCATCACGGGGTGCCAGCAGATCTACGCCAGCTACCTCCACGGCACCAAGGGGATGGGGATTGCTTCGAAGAGCGGCGACTGCGGGATGCCTTCCAGCCTGTACAAGAGCCAACTGCCGTCGCCCGCAGACATGCTCTGGGAATCCGAGGTCGCCGAGGACGAGCGGAACCCGTACCAGAACGAATGGAACGACCTGCTGGACGCCATCCGGGACGACAAGCCCTACAACGAGGTGGCGCGCGGCGTCGAGGCCAGCCTTGTGGCGAGCATGGGGCGAATGTCCGCCCACACCGGCCGGGAAATCACGTTCGAGGAGATGCTGAACTGCGATCACGAAATGGCGCCGGGCCTGGACAAGCTGACGATGGACTCGCCCGCCCCGCTGCCCCCGGATGCCAACGGGCGATACCCCGTCCCGCAGCCCGGGATCGTGACCGAGCGCGAGTACTGAGGCGAAACCGTCAGCCGGAAAGGAGCCATTCACGACGTTCGTGCAGGGATTCACCGCTTCAGCCGCGCGGGTTTCAAGGTCCACGCCTGCAGCCGCGCGAGCTCCATGACCGCCGGGGCGCGAAATCCTTCCGGGAAGATCACCCAATCCCAGAGACTGCCCGAGTCCTGTGCCACGTATTTGGCTGCAGTGAACGTGCCGGGCATTATCCGGACCTGTTCCGGGTGGCGGCCCTTTTCGGCGGTTTCCTCCAGTAGCGCGGCGATGGTGGCCAGGTATGTCTCCGGCGGGATCGGCACCGCGCCCAGCCAGACTTCGTCGGGCACGCGCCGGCGGCTGCGGCAAAAGCCGTCGACGTCTGCGACCGTTGCGGCGAAAGACGCCCAGGGGACGGTCCGGGGCGGGGCGGGGCGGCCGGACACGGCGAACGGCCGGGCGGGCCCGTCCAGGGCGCTTATCGTGACGTAGCCGTCCGCCTGCTTGCCCGGGTCCGAGCGCTTCATCGCCTCCTGCTGCAGCAGCCAGAAGACCTCCGCGGCGGAGACCGACAGGCCGTCGAGCTGCTGAAACGTCACGCCGGAACCGACCCCGCGCGCGAGGGTCCGGATCTCGTCGTTGCCGAAGCGGTGCTCCGCGGCTGGATCGGCGTAGAGCTGCTTCAGGTCGGACGCGGTTACGAACCGGACGCCCGGCAGCTCTTTGATGAAACGGACATACTGCTCGAAGTCCGCGAACCCCTTTTCGACCGCCGCGGCCGGCTTGGTCGGTGGAAGCTTCCAGTCTTCCGGCGGCGGGTTGTTCCCGCGGCTGAAATTCACCCCGTCCCAGAATTCCTTGTGGACGAACTCGCACGGGTGGTAGTAGATGCTGAGCGTCCCGCCGCCGCGGGCCCGCACGGCCTCCCGGGCCTTCAGAAATTGCTGCCGGGCGTTGGCCAGGTTTTGCGCCCCGTCGAGGTCCAGCCGCACGACGGCCTCGCCGAGGTTGAACACGTTCAGCATCCCGCCGTAGAAAAAGGGCTGGCCGTTCAACCCGACGTGCCTGGCTTCGTCCAGATACATCGTGATGCCGAGGCTTCGAAGCGCGGGGTATGCCTGTGGCGCCCAGGAGCTGCCTGGCTGGCCGTAGCACACCGGGACCGTTCCGAAAATCCTGCGCACGTCGGCGGCGCCGGAGCCTTCGCGCCGCAGGAACTCGGCGATGCCGTCATCCCAGCCCGCATCGCCCAGGTAGACCGCGACGGTCGGCTGCCGGCTGTGCCAGTTGGAGTGGTAACCGATGTCGTGCTTCTGCAGCGCACGGATCACGTCGGTCCGGCCGCGCCGCTCGAGCACACGCGCTTTTTCGCCCACGACCTTGAAGGTGGCCCGGACGTCGAGGCGCGTCAGTATCTCGGCCAGCCGCTTCGCAGCGTCGTCGCTCTGGGGCAGGATGTAGTCTTCCGTGTCGAACCACAAGGTGACATAAACGGGCGCGGCTGCGTCCTGCGCCCCGAGGCCACGCGGGGCCACGCAGCAGAGGAGCGGCAGCAACGCGAGCAGCAGGGCGAATTTCCGCCAACCTGAACTCATTTGTCCATTCCTCCAACTTTGGAGTGCGGCGGCTCGACGGCTCGACGCCGCTTTCACTTACGCCCCAGAGCCGGAATGCCAGGCGCCTCGGCGCCCCAGCAGGACGCGGATTTTCACGGATTTCACGAATTAACGCGGCCTGTCACCAAGTCAACATCCGCGTGAATCAGCGCAAATCCGCGTCCTGGAATCGTTAGCGTATTCATCGAATCGCGACCCTGCCGTGCAGCCAAGCTCCGACGCCGGTGATTCTACACCCGATCGGGGCGCGTCCCGGGTTCAGTCTGTGTTGAAGCCGAGGCTCCGCACTGCACTTCGGTGTAGAATCGCGCTGCACAAAACGAAAGGGGCTGGAAAATGGATTATCGACGCACGGCCGTACTGGTCGCATCATTTCTGGCTGCAACGGCAGGCCTGATGTGCGGGCAGGAGCAGGCAAGGCCAATCGCCGAGCTGAGGCGCATGGAGCCGCAGGTCGGCACCATGGACAACAGCGGCAGGAAGACAGGCCGCGGCATAGTCTGGGCGGAATCGAGCGGGCCCGTCGTGGCGGAGTTTGCCAGGGCATGCGACACGGCCGTCATACCGGTCGGCTGCGTGGAGATGCACGGGCCGCACAATCCCACCGGGACCGACTCGATTAACGTCGAGCGGATCTGCCGGCTCGCCGCGGTGCAGGAGCCGTTCATCATCCTGCCGACGATCTACTACAACATCAACGACCAGATGATGAGCTACCCGGGCACGATCTCGATACCCCATCGAGTCCTGATCGACACCTGGCGGGCGATTTTCAAAGAGTGTGCGCGCAACGGCTTCAAGCGCATCGTGCCGGTGTGCGGGCACGGCGGGTCGCAGGAGCCCCTCATCGTCGCGCAGGCCGAGGTCCTGCAGGAATCCTACGAAGGGGTGCCCGTCGATTACCAGGTGTTCCGCATAGAGACCTTCGGGATGGCAGAGCCCGCGGCCCTCGGTGGCCACGGGGGAGGCGGTGAGACTGCCCGCGTCATGGACGCGTTGCCGGGCCTGGTCGACCTAGCAAAGGCGACGGGTGAAGGTCCCAACATCAGACCGGTCGCGAGTCCCGCGGATTATCGCATTCCCTGGATCCGGAACGTGCCGAAGGGCTACCAGGGGCGCCCGGAGCTCGCCACACGGGAACTGGGCGAGAAGCTCAACCGGGAACTCGCCGCGAAGCTTGTGGAAATCATCCGCAAGATCAAGGCTGTCGACCTGAAGACGAGCCCCTAAACGGTGTTTCTCTTGGCGGAAACTGATTGGGGAGTGCGGCGGCTCGACGCCACCACAGGCCGAGGTCGCAGGGTCGCATCTCGCGATTCGGCGCGGCGCCGAGGCGCCGCACTCCAGATTACTTCAGTTCGTCCGGATTGAACGTCAACATCTCGAAGACCCTTCAGACAGTGCGCAGGCGACTCAAAATCCCTCGGACGCGGATGAACGCTGGCAAGGCTCGACGGGGCGCCCCGTCGAGCTTTGCACACGGATCAAAGCAAACTTAGGGTTCGCGCAAGAATGAGTTCACATTTTGGCGCGAGCCCTAAGCTACAACGTAAATCCGCGAGAATCCGCGTTCCAGGAAGTTTGCACGATCCCCAGTGTCTGAATCGCAGATGCGGCCGCGGCCCACTTGGCATTTCGAATGCCGCCGTGTTAGTTTCGTGCGCTTGTGTGCAGCACCTCACCCCTGCGAGCGAGTGGTGTAAATGGACGACAACCCTGTTCGCCTCAGGCGTGTTCTCGGTCTGTGGGACCTGATTTTCTACGGGATTGTCCTCATACAGCCGATTGCGCCGGTCGGTATATTCGGAGTAGCTGCCGGAATCTCGCGCGGGCACGTTTCGACCACCCTCGTGATTGCGATGTTCGCCATGATGTTGACCGCCTACAGCTACGGGCAGATGTCGATTCTGTACCCGACGGCGGGATCGGCGTACACCTACGTGGGACGGGGTCTCAATCTGCACCTCGGGTTTCTGACCGGTTGGGCGATGCTTCTCGACTATCTCATCATTCCGGTCATCAATGTGATCTACCTGGCTCTGACGATCCGGCGGCTGGCGCCCGAAGTCCCCTACGTCGTCTGGGTCGCGGTAACGGCCACTGTCCTCACTCTCATGAATCTCCAGCGCGTGCGGTTCACCGCGCGCACCAATCAGGCGATGCTTGCCGTCATGAGCGTCGTTATCCTTGCATTTGTCGTGCTTGCGGTTCGCTTCCTGTTCCGCGCCGCCGGATGGACCGGCTTGTTCTCGGTCCAGCCGTTCTATGATCCGGCTACCTTCGACCTGGGAAGCCTCGCGACGGCAACTTCACTTGCGGCGCTCACATACATCGGCTTCGACGGAGTGACCACGCTTGCCGAAGAGGTGGAAGACCCGAAGCGCAATGTCCCACGGGCCACTGTTCTGGTCTGCCTGTTTACCGGGCTGCTCAGTACCCTCGAGATTTACCTCGCCCAACGTGTCTGGCCCGACTACGGGACGTTTCCAAATCCCGAGACCGCCTTCCTCGACGTATGCGGCCGAATCGGCGGACCCCTGATGTTTCAGGCCATGGCGGCGATTCTCATCGTCGCCTGTTTCGGGAGCGGTCTGGCCGGCCAGCTCGGAGCCGCGCGTCTTCTTTTTGGCATGGGTCGGGATCGCGTGATCCACCCCGTGTTCGGAAAGCTGGGAGCACGCTCCGGTATCCCCGTCTGGAACGTCGTCTTGATCGGCTTACTGACGCTGGCCGGAGCACTGCTGATCAATTACGAGAGGGCCGCTGAACTGCTCAATTTCGGGGCGTTCCTGGCTTTCATGGGCGTAAACCTGGCCATGGCCCGGAAGCGCTATTTCGGTGCCCCCCGCGACAGCCGGGCTATATGGAGTTCACTTGTCGTCCCCGGTACGGGATTCCTGTTCTGCGCCGTGATCTGGCTCAGCCTGCCAATACCGGCGAAGATCGCAGGTGGGGGTTGGCTGGTTGCGGGCATTATCTACCAGGCATTGAAGACACATGGCTTCAGGATCAAGCCTCCGGCAGTCGATTTCACCGAGGGCTGAACAGAACGCGGATTCCGCGGATCCAACGGATTCACGCGGAATGCCGGGCGCCGGCCTGTCGCTCCGTGTGGATCCGCGCGCATCCGCGTCCTGAAAAATACGATAGCGTATTGGCAAACATCAGTACTTACGCGATCAGAGTCTTGTTTCACCGACTTTCTGGATCCACTCGCGGGCCCACTCCACCGAGCCCCAATTCAGATCCATGGCAGTGCCGTAATTTGAGGGGGGGGCGGCTCAACTTCATCCCCGATTCGTTTTGTGGCATCGCTGTCCCTCTTCCAGCTGTTCTGGTTTGCGCCCGCCCGCGGCGGGCAGAGTACGAAGTGGCAGCGAGTGGTCAGGGTTTGCCGGCCCCGCAGTCGCACGCCGGGCACCCCTTGTCGAAAACCACCCGCCACTTTCCGTCCGGTTCGCGGCGCCACACGGAGTTGAAGGTGCCCGTGCGCTTGCCGGACGCGTCGAACACCGGCCCGCTCGACAGGCCGAGCGTCCCGTTTGCGAGCACCTCGACCGTCTCGGGCTTCCACGAGAAGGGCGCGACGGCCCCTTCATAGAAGGTTTTCCAACCCTCTCGCACCGCATCGCGCCCGCGCAGGGGGCCGCGGCCCAGGAACACGGCGTCGTCTGCGACAAAGCTCGCGAAAGCCGCGAGATCGCGCCTGGCCATCGTCTCGGCAAACGCCGCCTCGGCGGTGCGCACCTGCTCGACGAGCTCGGACTGAGTTTGTGCGGCCACGGGTCGCGGCGCGAGCAGTCCCATGGCGAAGAGAGCCAGAAAGGTCGAAATACCCATGATGGGAGTCCGGGTTTGGGGTGAAGTATCCACGGCATATGCCGCACTGTGTCGTTCGAGTGTACTGCCGCTTGTTTTCAAGCTCCGGAGCGCAGCGAGATTCTTGGAGAACCTTCGAGTCTTCGAGGTTTGCTTTTTTTACCTCCAAGGGGCTCTAAGATTTTCAAAGCGGGGGCGCGGCACCCCGAGACGCCAAGTCGCGCATGAACTAATGTCGCTCTGTATAGTCGTGGACGTCGAGACAGTGTAGCAGGAATTGTCGTCTCAGCACCCACATACTCGCGGTCCGGCGCCGCCCCGGGAACGGATCAACCCGGGTAGTTGGCAATTCGAATCTTGCCATGCTAGGGTTGAACCAGTCCCGGGCGCGAAACCCCGGGCGATATGTATCGGAGGCCGGGAAGTGAATCCGTCCGGTACCTGTACCACGTGTCCGGCCGGACGTCCGCGCCGCGGTGCAGCGCAAAAAGTCGGCGGAGCTGACGCACGCAGGATCATCCGCTGCGAGGCAGGTCCCGCCCGCCCCCGGCGGGGCCTCTTCCGTGCAGCCTGTATGAAACAAGGAAGGTCGCAACCGGTGGTGTTTCTGCGAGGCAACTGGCGGGGAATCCTGCTTTCCGCAGCAATCACGTTCTGCTCGTCGCCCTCGATGGCGGATGGGGGACCCCAGGCACCGCCGGTCCCCGATCTGGTGCCCGCCGAGCGGATCAACCTGGAGGACTTCGAACCCGCCGTCCGGGACCAGGTCAGCCGGCATTACGACGAAGCACGCACAAAAGCCCAACGATGCCGCTGCCGTTGGAAAGCTCGGGATGATGTTCCACGTTTACGGCAGGTACGAGCTGGCCGACGACCTGCTATCTTCGCGCCCGCGCGCTGGACCCCCGCTCGTTCCGCTGGCCGTATTACCTGGCCATCGTCGAAACGGCGCTCGGCAAGAATGACCAGGCCCTCGGCCCATGTCCGTGACGCTCTCGGCGATCGACGGGGGCTACGCCCCTGCCCGGATCCGGCTGGCCCAGCTGCTGTTGGATTCCGGAGACGCCGAACAAAGCGCGAAGATCTACCGTTCGGTCATCGCTCAGAACAAGAACCTCGCGACCGCTCACTTCGGCCTCGGGCAGGTGCTCGCGGCGCGGTCGGACTGGCAGGCTGCCATCGATTCCTACCGCCGGGCCTGCGAGATCGCGGCAAACTATGCCGCCGCCCACTACGGCGCTCGGGATGGCTTACAGGAACACGGGTGACATGGCGAAGGCTCGCGAGCATCTCCAGCGCTACCAAGTCCTGAAGCAGAGCCAAGCAGCCCTCCGAAGATGCTCTGATGGACGAGGTGACGGCTCTCTATTCCGGGGGCCTCACCCGCTTCGCGCAAGGTTCCGTCCTGTTTCAGCAGGGCAAGACCAAGGAGGCCATCCAGGAGTTTGAGGGCGCCCTCGAGGTGAACCCGCGACTCGTCATGGCCCACATCAACCTGATCGCGCTTTACGGTCAGCTGAACCAGCCCGAGAAAGCCGAGGCGCATTTCAAGGCTGCGGTCGAGCTCGACCCGGGCTGGGTCGAGAGCTACTTCAACTGGGGATTCTTCCTGGCCCAGCACGGCAGGAAGACCGAGGCGGTCGAGCTATTTCAGAAGGCAGTCGAGGTCAACCCGAACTATCCCGAGGCGCGCGTCCAGCTCGGCATCCTGCTCGACGACGCGGGGCAGCCGGCAGCGGCCTCCGCCCACTACCTGCGTGCGCTGGAAATTAACCCCGGCCACAGGCAGGCGCATTACTTCCTCGGGCGCAGCCTGCTTGCGCCAGGGGAAGGTGAAGGAGGCAATCCAGCACCTGCTCCAGACGACGCTCGTGGAGGACACCTGGACTCCTGCCTGTCTGCAGGCCGTCGCCATCGCCTACGAGCGGAGCGGTAACCGGGAACGGGCCGTGCACTTCCTTCGCGAGGCCAGGCAACGCGCACTGACGCTCCGGATGCAGGACATGGTTTCGCAGCTTCAACGGGACATCGACAGGCTCGCTTCGGAGGCCCACCGACCTTGAACACGTGGCCCGCGAAACCTCGCTGCAATCGGCCTGTCGTACACGCGCTCCTCAGCCTCATGATTCTGCGGGCAGCGGCCCTTGCGGGCGCGGACGCGCCGGCGGTCGACGGCGGTGCCGTTTCAGGATGCAGCGGAGGAGACCGGACTCCGGTTCCGGCACTTCATCGGGGCCACCGGTTCGTACTTCGTCCCGGAGATTTTCGGTTCGGGAATCGCAGTCCTGGATTACGACGGGGACGGCGATCTCGATGTGTACATCCTGCAGGGCACGATCCTCGACAAGACAAAGTCTCTCAAGGACTCCCTCTTCCCGCCGCCGGCGGAGCACTTTCCCGGCAACAGGCTGTTTCGCAATGACCTGGTCCCATCCGGGCAAACTCACCTTCACGGACGTCACCGACAAGGCCGGTGTGGCCGGAAACGGGGGATACGCGATGGGCGTGGCGGTCGGCGACTACGACAACGACGGCCGCCCCGACTGTACGTCACTAACTACGGCCGGGACATGCTCTTGCACAACAACGGCGACGGCACTTTCGCCGACGTCAGCAAAGAAGCGCTCTCCCGCAGGACGAGTCGTTCGGCTCCAGCGCGGCATTCGTGGACTACGACCGGGACGGGTTTCTCGACCTGTTCGTCGTACGCTACAACTCGTTTCGGGTTCAGGCCGGCAAGCAGTGCACGGGTTACGCGGGCGGACGCGAGTACTGCGGCCCGGGGGACTATCGCCCGATCCCCGGCAAGCTTTACCACAACGACGGTCACGGGCACTTTCGTCGACGTCACCAGCAGGGCGGGGATCAGCGCGGCGTACGGGAACGGACTCGGAGTGCATCTGCGCGATTTCAACGACGACGGCTGGATCGACATATTCGTCGCCAACGACAAGACCCCCAATCAACTGTGGATCAACAGGCAGAACGGAACCTTCGAGGATGAGGCGCTCGTGGCAGGCGTCGCCTACGACGAACTGGGCAAAGAGCACGCGGGGATGGGCGTCACCGCCGCCGATTTCGACGGGGACGGCGACGAGGACATCTTCATCGCCAACATCATGGGCGAGACCCACATGCTGTATCAGAACCAGGGGAAGGGAATGTTCCGCGACGCGACGACCCTTTTCGGACTGGGCGGCACGACGGTGCCCTACACGGGATTCGGCACCCTCTGGTTCGACTATGACAACGACGGGAGGCTGGACATCTTCATCGCCAACGGCGAGGTCAGGATGATCGAGGCGCTCCGCGGCAAGCCGTTCCCGTATGATCAGAAGAGCCAGCTGTTCCACAACGAGGGCAAGGGATTTCGCGACGTGTCTGCCGAGGCCGGGCCGGCCTTCCAGTATTCCGGCGTGGGCCGCGGCGCCGCATTCGGCGACATCGACAACGACGGAGACATCGACATCGCCGTCAGCAACGCCAACGGACCCGCCCGCCTCCTCGTCAACCAGGCCGGCCAACGGAATCACTGGCTGGGAGTGCGGCTCCAGGGAGTGACCGTGAACCGGGATGCCTATGGCGCGCGCCTCGCCCTGCTGCGCAAGGGCCGCCCGCCGCTGTGGCGCCGCGTCGCCGCCGACGGAAGCTATCTCAGCTCGAACGACCCGAGGGTCCATTTCGGACTGGGGAGCGACGAAGACCTGCGGTCGGCGCCGCCGGAAAGCCTGCTGGTGATCTGGCCGAACGGCACGAAGGAAACGTGGGCCATCCAGAAAACCGATACCCTGCTCGACCTGCGCCAGGGCGGCGGTGCTGCAGAACGCTGATTCTAAGGGATTAAATCCGCGTGCACCAGCGTCGATCCGCGTCCTGGAGAGTACTTGGGTTGACACCTGTCCGACAAAAGACATAGAGTCTGGTGCCGCTTGCAGGGCCTTCTACCTGCACCCAACCGACCGGAGGATGAAACCAGATGAGGCAGGTTATCTGTTGGCTGATCTTTTTCGCACCCGCCGTCCATGCCGCCGCCCACAATGCTCTCCTGCCGCATCCGCAATCGGTGCGCTATGGGACCGGGACGACGGCGATCAATGGTCTTACCATCCGCTTCGGATCGAACCCCAGCGCCGAGGACCGGTTTGCCGCCCAGCAACTCTCCTCCAGGCTGTCGGCGATCGCCCAGACGCTCGTACCGATCCAGGAGGTCGCCGCGCACCGGTCCTGCCATCGTGCTGACCCGCACGGGCGATGTCGCGGCGCTGCCCCTCGCGGACGAGCGTCCCGGGCCGGAATCGCGCGAATCGTATTCACTGAAGATCACGCCGGACGGCGCCGAAATCCGCGCGGTTTCCTCCGCCGGTTTGTTTTACGGAGTTCAGACCCTGCTCCAGATGGTCGAGGGCGTGGGGAGCCAGGCGGTTCTCCCGGCCGCCGAGATCCGGGACTGGCCGACGCTGGCCTATCGGGGTTTCATGATGGACTTGGGGCACGGCCAGTTGCTCCGCGTATCCGAGATCGAACGCCAGATCGATCACCTGGCGAGGTTCAAGGCGAATCAGTATTACTTCTATTCCGAAGCCACTATCGAGCTGGACGGGTATTCGCTGGTTAACCCGAAGGGCCGGTACAGTCGCGAGGAGATCAGACACGTCATCGACTACGCCCGCGAGCGCCACGTCGACGTCGTGCCCTGCCTGGAACTCTACGGCCACCTGCACGACCTGTTCCGGGTCGAGCAGTTTTCCGACCTTTCGCTGCCGCGCTACGGCGGGCGAGTTCGACCCGCGCAATCCGAAAGTCCTGCAGGTGCTGGATGGATGGGTGGAGCAGACGGCCAAGCTCTTCCCCAGCCCCTGGTACCACGTGGGCTTCGACGAGCCGTGGGCGCTGGGCAAGATCGGCGCGACCGAGGGGAGCGACCCGTTCAGGGTCTACATCGACGTGCTCCGTCACGTCGCGGGACAGGCGCAGAAGTTCAACAAGCGCCTCATGTTCTGGGCGGATATGCTGAGCGGCGCCCGCATTTTCTCCAAACATCCCGAACTGATCGGGGAATTGCCCAAGGGCACGATCGCGGTGCCGTGGGTCTATGACGACCGGCCCGACTTCGTGCCTTACCTCGAGCCGCTGGCGAAGATGAACATTCCTACGGTATCCGCCCCGGGCGTCTGGAACTGGAACGAAGTGTTCCCGGATTACCACAAGACGTTCAAGAACATCAACGGGCTGCTCGGGACCGGGAAGAAGTACAACACGCTCGGCATCCTGAACACGGGCTGGACCGACAGCGCGCAGACGATCTACCGGATGTCCCTTCCCGGCCTTGCGCTGAGCGGCGTGGCAGGCTGGCAGCCCGAGGCCGTCGACGCCGCCACCTATTTCGACGAGTACTGCCGCCAGATGTACCCGGCGGCCGTCGCCGCGGAGGTCGCTCCGGCCCTGGAGGAACTGTCGAGCGCCGAACAGATCTTCACGAAGGCCCTCGGCGGGCCCACGATTCATCAACTCTGGATGGATCCGCTCGACCCGGCCCGGCTGGAGCGCCTGGAAGCGAACCGGGACGACTTGCGGAAAGCCCGCCTGCTGGCCGAGAGCGCCTACGTCCGGTTGCAGCGCGCGCTGAAGATGCAGGGCGACCCTGTCTCGCTGCAGAGCCTGCTCCTGGGCGCCCGCATGTTCGACTACCTCGGCATGAAGAGCCTCTATGCGACGGAATGGGCGGATTACTTCCGCAAACTGAAGGGCAACCCGGAGCCCGAACTGGTGAGCTTTTACCTGAACACGCAGATCGCCTCGCAGGATCACGGCATGCTGGCGGACCTCATGGATCTGATCGCGGAACTGCGGGAAGAGTACCGCGAAGCCTGGCTGCAGGAGAGCACTTCGTATCGGCTGGGTACCGCGCTGGCGCGGTGGGATGCCGAGGCGGAGTACTGGAGGTCGATGCAGGTGCGGGTTCCCCGGGTGTCGCGCGGCTACAAGAAAGGCGACCCGTTCCCGTCCATCGATGTGTTGAGACCTGTGCAGTGACAAAGCGCGGTCAGGATGGAGGTGCCCTGTGAAAGACGGTAAGTACGGCGTGCTCGTTCACGGCGCGGGGTGGGTTTCGGGGCAGCACGTTGCCGCCTTCACCCGCAACCCGCACACGGAAGTCGTCGCGATCTCAAGCCGCAAGCGGACCAGCGCGCAGGCCCGGGCCGACGAGGCCGGGCTGACGGGAATCGGCATCTACGACGACTTCCAACGGGCCCTGCAGCACGAGGGTGTCGACATCGTCTCGATCTGCACGCCCCAGCACGTCCACTGCGAGAACGTCCTTGCCGCGGCCGCCGCCGGGAAAACACCTCGTGATCGAAAAGCCGGTCGGCAACTCGCTCGACGAGTTGCGGCAGATGCGGGACGCGGTGCGCCGGGCACGGGTCAAAACCATCGTGAGCTTCGTGCTGCGCTGGAACCCGCTCTTCAGGACGATCAAGTCCATGATCGCCGACGACGCCCTCGGCAAGGTCTACTTCGTCGAGACCGACTACGAGCACAACGTGGCCGGCTGGTGGAGCGGGTACGAGGACATCCGGAAGGCGTCGACCGGCGTCAACGCCTTCCTGGTCGGCGGCTGTCACGCCATCGACGCCCTGCGCTGGTTCGCCGGTCAAGGCGAGTTCGAGGCCGCCCGGCCGGTCGAGGTGTTTGCGTATTCGGGCGGCTGGCGCAAGGGCGTTCCCCGGGAATTCAACTATTTCAAGAACGAGTTCGGCGAGGGCCGGCCCCTGGAGTACGACGGGCTGGAAGTCGCGCTGGTCAAGTTCGCCAACGGCGCACTCGGCAAGGTCTCGGTCAACTTCGACTGCGTCATGCCTTACACGTTCCCGATCGAGATCTTCGGCGACAAGGGGACCGTCCGCGACAACAGGGTGTGGTCACACAAATTTCCCGGCACAGAACGGTTGGGTGCAAATCCCGGCCGTGTTGCCGGATTCCGCGGAAGTGTCGCACCATCCCTTCCAGGGACAGATGGACCACTTCGTCGAGTGTCTTTTGGCGGACCGGGAATCGCACTGCAACCTGGAGGATGCGATCCTGACCCACGAGATCGTATTCGCGGCCCAGGAGTGCTACCGGACGCACGCCCCGGTAAGGCTGTAATGGAGTGCGGCGCCTCGGCGCCGCTTGACGTGCGTCCTACGGCCGAGATACCCGGCGCCTTGGCGCCATTCCGGATTGCGGCATTCGGGCGGCGTCGAGCCGTCGAGCCGCCGCAAACAAAGCGGCGTCGAGCGCAGCTCGAGCGCGCCGCACTCCAAACGCCGCATGTGGAGTGCGGCGCCTGGGCGCCGCTTGACGTGCGTGCGACGGCCGAGAACACCCGGCGCCTCGGCGCCATTCCGGATCGCGGCACTCGGGCGGCGCCGAGGCGCCGCAAACAAAGCGGTCGAGCCGCCGCACTCCAGAATCACACGAGGCGTTCTACAAAGGCGCGCGCCTTCTTCGCCTCGGCGAGCAACTGGGGGAGGTCTCCGGGAGCCAGGCACTCGATGATGAGCGGGCCGCCGGTGAAGCCGCCCCGCTTCAGGTGCGACATCACCTCGGGAAACCTGACCATCCCGGTGCCGGGCGTCAGTTCGACGTCTTTCGGCATCCGGAAGTCCTTGACCGACATGCCGGCCACGAGCCCGTCGACGGTCGCCGAATCGTCCGCGGGGTCGAGTTTCCCGTCCGAGTAGTAGAAGATGTTCCCCGGGTCGTACCACAGCCTGAAGTTCTTCTGCCCGACCGATTCGATCAGCTTGCGGCACTGGGGGCCTGTGGCGTTCGTCCCCCCGTGCGGTTTTACGCTAACCCCGATCCCCTTCTCGGCCGCATACGGACAGCACTCCTTGACGGCCTGGTAATAGGGAGCCTCCAGTTTCGGATTGCTCACCCCGCCCATCATCAGGTTTGAGATGCCGGCGGCCGCGCAGTTGTCGATGAGGCGGCGGAGGCCCTGGATGCCCGCCTCGAGCGACTTCGCAACGGGAATGTCCCCCCCATACAGCGACGGCACCGTGAGCTTGCGTTTCTTACACTCTTCCCCGACCTTCCGGGCCTCCTCCACCGTCGTGTCGACGGAGATGACGAGGTTATTCGGCGACTTCGTCGTCATCAGGCCGACATACTTGAATCCAGCTTCGGCGATCGCGTCGAGCGCGACGGTGTACTCGTGGTTGGCCCAGGGCCGGGTGTAACAGCCGATCTGAAAGCCCCGAGCGGGCGCGGCCAAAGTGGATGCGACCTGCGGGCCGAAAGCGCCCGCCACAAGCGCCCCCTTCAAGATCTCGCGGCGCGACATTTCACGATTTGACTTCACGGATGCTCCTCCTCTGCTTGGGTGGTTGCGCCTACCCTTCGCGAATCTCACGTGTTTTCGGATCGTACACCTGACGGCGGCCCGTGTCGAAGGCGCGGACGGCCATCAGGCACGCCACCGCGTGCTGGTACCCGGCGTCTATGGACGCGTTCGGCGTCTTGCGCGACCGCAGGCACTGCAGCCAGTCCAGGAAGTGCTCGGGATGCTCCACCGGTTCCACGTCCTTCTTCAGCTCCTTCGTGCCCTCCTTGGCCCCCTCGGTCGAAAAGACCGGCTTGTCCCAGTTCAGGAGGTCGAGCGCACCCTGGTCCCCGAAGATCCGGAAGGTGCTGCCGCTCGCGTTCCCGAAATTGGACGAGTAGGTCACCATGAATCCCTCGGGGTAGATCCACGCGGCCTGCACGTGATCGGGACACGTGAAGTTGTACTTGTCCTTCCAGGTGTACACGCCGCCCAGGCAGACGGCGCTGACCGGGAACGACGCGCCGGTGATGTAGTGGACGAGGTCCAGGTAATGGCTGCCAAACCCGGTGACCGGTCCGTCGGATGTCTCGCGGTAGCCGTACCACCCCGAATAGCGGACCGGATCGAAGGGCATGGCCGGCAGGTCCGTCAGGAATTCTTTCCAGTCCACGTCCTCTTTGCGCACTTCCTTGATGTAGTGGTACCAATAGGGTGCGTTCGAGTTGCGGCATTGTTCTATCCGCGAGACCTTGCCCAGCGCGCCCGATTGAAACAGGGCCCGCGCGCCCGTCATGCTGCTCATGCTGCGCAGCTGCGTCCCCACCTGACAGACGACGTTGCCGGCCTTGACCGCGTCGACGGCGGCCTTGAGCGGCTTCATGGCCTTGCCGAGCGGCTTTTCGCAGTAGACGTCCTTTTTCGCCCGCGCGGCGGCCTCGAGGTGGGTCGTGTGCTGGTGGTCGCACGACGCGATCATGACCGCGTCGACGTCGTTCAGCGCCAGCAGGTCCCGGTAGGACGCAAACTGGCGCACGTCGCGTCCATACCACTGCTTCGCCTTGGCGGCCGCCAGCTCGCGGCGGACTCGCCACGGATCGCACACCGCCGTGATCTCGATGTTCTGTTCTTTGGCGTACTGGTTCACCCCCGGCATGTGGGCTTCGGCGCCCCTGTCGCCGCAGCCGATGATGCCTATCGAAATCCGGTCGTTGGCGCCCTTGATGCGCGCATAGCTCGATGCGGCAACCGATAGCGTCGCCGCGCCGGCCGCTGCCGTCGTCAGGAACTCGCGTCGGGTCGTGTTCGGCATTAAGCTCCTCCAAGGTACGGTTTGAACGCGAGCATAAGCGCCGCGGCCCCCCCGAGTCAAACCCGATTCCCGCAGCGAACCGTTGCCCGGAGGTGTCCCCGAGCGGGCACAGGGCTGCATTCGCGAGGGAGTATTAGTGATGTCTAATCACCGGGTTCTGCCTGAAAGAACTTGACCGGCCCGGGGTAAGGCGAAGATACTGGCGGGATATTTTAACCAGTCCGCCAAGGCGGAGGCTGAAAGCGAAGAGGGATTGAAAATGCACACACCAGTCAGGAAAGTCTGCGGCGCGTTTCTCGGGCTCTTGTTTCTGTTGTCGCTCCTCACCGTGCCTGTGTTCTGCCAGGAGGGTCTCTCGACACTCCGTGGAACTGCGACCGACACCAGCGGAGCGGTTGTGCCTGGCGTCACCGTGACGGCCCGGGAAGTTCTGACCAACGTCGTGGCTGCGAACCGTGACGACGGATGCACAGGGAAATTACGAGATGCCGGCCCTGAAGTCAGGCACCTACCAGGTGACGGCCACCCTGACCGGCTTCAAGAAGGCTGTGGTGGACGGCGTCCTGCTGCAGAGCAACCAGGTGCGGCGCGTCGATGTCACGCTGGAGGTGGGCGAGGTCACAACGGAAGTGACGGTGGATGCGTCCGCCGCCGCGATCCAGACGGAAGAGGGGAAAATCGCATCGGATTTCAAAGCCGCGGAACAGTACGCGACTCTGCCGATCCCCGGCAACGCCTTCTCCGGCACGTATGCGGTTCTGGCTATTCTTGCCGGACGTCCAGAGGGAACCTGGCGATTGGGGATCCCCGAGATTCGCAGGCCAGGGCGGCGCCCAGGTCCACATGGGCTCGGATGGTGTAAAAGAAGAGACGATGAACAGCCAGACCGTCAACATGGAGGCTGTGGCCGAAGTCAAGGCGGTCGTGGTGAACAACACCGCCGATTACTGCGCGGGTAGGCTACTTCGACACCATCACCAAGAGCGGTACAAACGACTTTCATTTCGACGGTTCCTACTATCACCGGAACTCGGCGTTCGGTGCGCGCAACTTCTTCGAGGACAAGAAAGCACCGGTTATCTATCACACGTTCAACCTTGCGGCCTCGGGCCCCATCATCAAGAACAAGACCTTCTTCTACGCCATGTGGAACGGCGAACGTGTTCCCGCGACACACCTTCCACCTTAACAATGTGCCCACCAACGCGATGCGGGCAGGGGATTTCTCGGCAATCGGAACCATTACCGATCCGACTGACAGGCTTGCCGTTCACGGGAAACCAGATTCCGGCCTCGAGGATCAGCGGTGTCGCCAAGGCGACTCAGGATCTGTTGCTCCCTGCTCCGAACCGCGGCGACCCGAACGCTTCCGGTGAACAACTTCGGCTGGTTGTGGCCCTACCCGGACGACCAGTTCTATGCGGACATCTTTTCGGTTCGCATCGACCATCGCCTGTCGGAGAAGAACTCGCTCTATGGCAGGATACAGACGTACTTGCCGAAGTACGTCTTGTCGAGCAATTACCCTGCGACAGGTTGGACTCGGATGCGGCACAGTTACTCCTGGGTCATCACCGACACCCACGACATTTTCGCCGACCCTGGTCAATTCTTTCACGTTCGGAGGCAACTGGGATTCGGACGAACTGACGACAGGGATGGTGAATGGATACCAGCCGATCTCCGGCTCGGACCTGGTGCAGAAGATGGGATTGCAGGGCGTCAACAAGAAGGGTATCAGTTCGCCCGGCGGCTCCCCAGTATTCAGCATCAGCGGTTACGAGCGATATATACACCAACGGGGGAGGGTACGACCTATCGAACCGGAATTTCAACGTGGCCGATTCCGTGACCTGGGCCAAGGGCAGACACGTGATAAAGATCGGAGGAGAGCTCAGAACGTACGGCAACTATAACGAAATAGGTCGACAATGACGAATTTCGGCAGCTTCTCGTTCAACGGTTCGTTCACTGGAGACGCGTACGCCGACTTTCTGCTGGGGTTGCCCAAGTCCAGCACCCGGCTGGATCCCCTGGTAAATCGGACCCAGTCGTCCAAGGAGCTGGGTTTGTTCATCACCGACACATTCAAGGTAACGCCCAAGCTGACCCTCGACCTCGGCCTGCGCTGGGACCGCTTCAGCGCGACGACCTATGATGACGGACTTGATGGTCAACTGGGATCCCGCGACCGGCAACGTGATCGTACCCCAGGGTGCCATGGACAAGATCAGTCCCCTGTATCCCAGCAACATCAACATCGTCGCCGGTGACGTGGTGCCGAAGCCGGACAACAAGAACTTCGTGCCGCGCATTGGTTTCGCCTACCGCCTGAGTGACAAGACGGTCCTGCGCGGAGGTTACGGGATCTTCAACGAGTTCCTGGGTCAATTCAGCCGCGTCAACGGCGGAGGGCCCTTCGAGATCGCCGAGTACTATACCAACTCGATCACCAACGGTGTGCCGTTCTTCCAGATGCCGAATCCGTTCCCCTCCACGCCTGGTGTCGGCGGACATCCCGTCGCAGAGCGTTACCGCCTACCCGATGCAGACGAAGAACGGCCAGATCCACCAGTTCAACCTGAGCCTGGAACGGCAATTCAAGGATATCGGGCTCCGGCTCTCTTACATCGGCTCCCGGAACCGCAACATGAACTACGGCATCGGGACCAACAGTCCCGCAACCGAGCCTGATCCCGTTCAGCGATGACCGGCGGCCGTATCCTCAGTTTGTCGGTACCAGCGTGTATCGCACCGACGGCGCTCAGAACTACGACTCCATGAGCTTCGAGGTCAACCGGCGCGTCGGATGGGTGATGTTCGACGGGCACTGGACATGGGCGCACGCGATGGACAACACGCTGAACACCCAGAATCCCTACGCCCCGCTGGTCTGGAACCGCGATTTCTTTGCCAAGCACCGGGTGGTGTTGAACACCATGTGGCAGTTGCCGTTCGGGCATGGAAAGCGGTATGCCAAGGGCATCCCCCCTGCGGCGGACAAGATCATCGGCGGATGGAGCATCACGTGGGTAGCCTATCTGCAGACCGGTCAGTTCTTCTCGCCCTCCTTCTCCGATGCGGATCCGTCCAATACAAACAGTTTCGGCGGGTTACCCGACCGGATCTGCAATGGCAACCTGGATCCAGGCCAGCGCACCATCGGCCGCTGGTTTGACACGAGCTGCTTCGTGAATCCACCGGCGGGCAGGTTCGGCAACAGCGGCGCCAATATCCTCGAAGGGCCGGGGATGCAGATCCACAACGTGACCTTCACGAAGGGTTTCAAGATCAGCGAAAGGGTAACATTCGACTTCATGACGCTGGTCGGCAACGTCTTCAATCACCCCAACTTCCTGGCGCCGGAATCCGACATCTCCACGTCGGGCGCCGGCGTCATCGGATCCACGTATGGATTTTTTGCAGCGGAGAGAGCGAACGCCCGCATGATCGAATTCAGAGCACGCCTCCGCTTCTGAGCCTGTTGACGAATCGAGGTCTTGACCAAGCGATTATCGCCCTGGACGGGGCGCGGGGACTTTGACCCCGCGCCCTTTCCAGGGCGTTTTCGTCGTTGAACGTCGAGTATCCGCGTGTAACCGCGAAGATCCGCGTCCAGGAAGTATTTCTGAACACGAGTCCCAACCCGTCTCCAGCGGAGGAACAGCTGCATGAGGATATCCGCCCTGACCCTTTCCCTGGCCCTGGCAGCGGTGCCCTGCCTGCACGCCTCGAGCTCGCCGGCCGTCTTTCCCTCTCCGCGGCAGATCGAGCTGCGCGGCGAAGAGATGCGGTTGGCCGAAACGCTTCGCATCCTGCTCCCGGAAGCCCCGTCGGCCGAAGACCTCCACCTCGCCCGCTTCCTCACTGCGGAATTGAGCGACCGCTACGGCGTTGCGCTGCGCACCTCCCGGGTGGCCGCGCTGCCGGAGCGGGGCCCGTTCATCCTGATGGGCTCGGCCCGGAACCCGCTCGTCCGGCAGTGGACGCGGGCTGCCGGCCCGACCGTTTCAGAACCGGAAGGGTATCGGCTGGAAGTCGATCGCGACAGGGTCGTCGTCGCCGGCGCCGACGACGCCGGGGCCTTCTACGGTCTCCAGTCGCTACGGCAGCTCATAACGGGAACGAGGCGGGGCGCCCGCATCCAGGGCGCCTCCATCCGGGACTGGCCCTTCAAGCCGTTCCGGGGCATCAAGCTGTATCTGCCCGGGCACGACAACATCCCCTATTTCAAACGCTTTGTCCGGGACGTGATGGCGCTCTACAAGTACAACACCCTGATCCTGGAACTGAACGCCGCGATGCGTTTCGACAGCCACCCGGAGCTGAACGCCGGCTGGATTGAGCTCGGGAAGAATCTCAACTACACGCGGCGCGACCGATCCTGGGGGCCGGGACACCAATACCAGGACTCGGCCAACGCGGACACGGCCGACGGCGGAGTCCTCGAGAAGGAGGAGGTTGCGGAGCTGATCGCGTTCGTCAGGCGGCACCACATCGAGGTGATCCCCGAGATCCCTTCGCTGACCCACAGCTATTACCTGCTGACACGTCACAGGGAACTGGCGGAAATCCAGGACGCGGAGTGGCCCGACACCTACTGCCCCTCGGAACCCAAGGTCTACGACCTGCTCTTCGACGTCATGGACGAGTACGTGGACGTGATCAAGCCCGCGATGGTGCACATCGGGCACGACGAGTGGCGTATGCCCGTGGGGGTATGCCCTCGCTGCAAGGGGAAGGACCCGACCGAGCTCTTTTCCGCCGACCTGAATCTCATCTACTCGCACCTGCGCGCGCAAGGGATCGGGACGGCGATCTGGGGCGACCACCTCATCGAGCCGCTCCGCGGCAAGAAGGTCAAGCACGTTCCCAACCGCCGGGGAACCCCGTACGATATGCCGGGAGCCCTGTCCCCCGAACAGGTGCGGCAGCTCATTCCAAAGGACATCCTCATCTTCAACTGGTTTTGGGACTCCCCGAAATCGACCGGCGGCGAAGAGGGGCTCGGCGAGCAGAACGAAATTGCGTTGTCGGAATGGGGATTCAAGCAGGTGTTCGGGAATTTCTCCCCGCACATCACGGACTTCGACCGGCGGGCCTCCCGCGCCGGCATCCTGGGAGGGGCGCCCTCGAGTTGGGCGGCGACGAACGAGCTGAACTTCGGCAAGGATCTGATGTTCGACTTCCTGGGTTGCGCCAACCTGCTCTGGTCCACCGACCACCCGGACATGAACGCGCTGTCCGTGATCGTGCAGGAGCGCCTCCCGTCGATCCGCGCGAGCTTGAGCGCGACGGCGCTCCCCAGCCGGGACGACGATCCCGTGCCACTCCAGGCTTTGCCCGCCGCCGGGGCCCCAGTCCGCATAGACAGCGATGTCAGCAGCCTCATCTTCCTCCACGCCTGTCGCAAAGAGGGGAGCAACCGGGCCGCCTATTCAGGGACGTGGAATCCCGCCGACACGGCCGACCTGGTCGGATGGTATGAAGTTGCCTACGAGGATGGCTTCGTCGGAACTGTCCCGCTGCGCTACGGGGTAAACATCCTGGAAGAGGGGTGGCTCGCCCGCCAGGCGCCCAAAGACCTGGCCTACGAAGCGGCACTGTCAGGGGGGAGGGAAGGGAAGGCGCGGTTCTCGTTCGAGTGGGTGAATCCGCGGTTCGGCAAGGTGATCCGGGAGGTCCGGCTGCGGTCCGCTTCCGAAGCCAACCCTGTTTCGCTCGAAAAGGTCAGCGTGGTGCCCCGGCGCCCCGCGCCCGAACCCAAACCCTTGCGTCTCGCGCCGTAACGGCGCATCCCCAGGCTGTCGCGGGGCGCCCGGCGCGGATTTGGAGTGCGGCGCCTCGACGTTTTTTCCCGCTACTTGCCTTCCTTCAGTTCCCGCACGGCGGAAATCACGGCCCCCGCCATGTACTCGACCTGTTGCCCGGTCAGGCCGTACAGGGGCAGGTGTGTGTACTTGTGGCTGAAAACCTGCTCGGTGTTGGGGCAGGTCTCCGAGATGGCGGCCTCGTCGTATCCCAGCTCGCGGACGATTTCGAACTTGTACATCGGGGCGAAGTGCTGGATTTCAGTCACGCCCCTGCTCTTGAGCTTGGCCTTGAGATCCTGGACGTCTCCGAGGATCGCCGCGGGATTCACCTGCAGCAGGAAGAGGTGGTGCGTGCTGCGGATCTCGTCGGTGTCGCCGGGCGGGATCACGATCTCGGGGGCCTCAGCGAAGCGCTCGCACAGGTAGCGGAAGGCTTCGCGCCTGCGTTCGATGATCTGCTCGACGCGCGTCAACTGGTTGAGCAGCACGACCGCCTGGGCCTCGGTGACCGAGAAGTTGCAAGGGGCCACGGCGTTGCCGAACCGGTCGCGCAAGGCCGTCACGTCGTAGAGCCAGTGCGTGACCTGCTTCGAAAAGTCCAGCCCGCAGAAGCGCGCCTTGGAGAACTGCTCCCCGAGGCTGCTGTTGCTGACCAGCAGGCCCCCCTCCCCAAGGGACGTGATGTTCTTGACCTCGTGGAAACTGTACCCGCCGAAATCGCCGACGGTGCCGATCTTCTTGCCCTTGTACAGGGCGCCGAATGCGTGTGCCGCGTCCTCGATCACGGCGATGCCGTGCTTGCGGGCCACCTCCATGATGGGATCCATGTCCGCGGGATACCCGCCTATGTGGACGGGCATGATGGCCCGCGTCCTCGGTGTGATTTTGCGGGCTACGTCGGCCGGGTCGATGTTGACCGTCCGCTGATCGATGTCGGCGAAGACGACCTTGGCGCCGATGGACAGGGGCCACAGCATGGTCGCCACGAAGGTGTTGCTGGGTATGATCACCTCGTCCCCCGGACGCAGCCCGGAAAGCCGAAGCGCGATCTCCATGCCGCCGGTCCAGCAGGACAGGAAGCAGGCATGCTTGACGCCCAGCATCGCGGCCGTCTCCGTCTCGAGCTGTTTGACCTTCTGCCCGAGGCTCAGCTTGCCCGCGTACTGCCCCTCGGCGGCCAGCCCCTCGATCGCCGCCCGCACGGTGGCGAGCTGCTCACGGTAGGATTCAGACTTTCCTTCGGCGGGTTGAATCAGGAATTCCACGAGCCGGGTGATGTCGTCGCTCGTGACCGGTTCCCCGACGGCGCGCCAGGGTACGGCTGCGTTGCCGGTTTCATAACGGAAATCCGACTGCTTCTTCTGCTCTGCGGCACCACTCATGTTTGGCCCCCTTGCTCCAGTTGCCGGGAATTCTACACACAACCGCAGGACCCGCAAAGCGAAACAACAACGGCGCAGGCCCGATCTGCAAAGTGAACCAAGTGGGTCCGGGCTTCAGCGGACGTCCGCGCCCGTGACCCATTGAATCAAGTGGGTCCGGGCTTCAGCCCGGACGCAGTTTGCAGTCGCTATGCAGGGCAGGTGGAACTCTATGGAACAGATTTAAAGGCGTCCGGGCTGAAGCCCGGACCCACTTGATTCGTCCTGCCCGGATAGGGCGGTGTTGTGTTACAGTCGGACGCCAAACTGCGAACGTGGAAAAGGAGAGTTCCAATGGAAAAGAGGGTGAACTTCGGAGTGCTCGGCGCCGGTGGGATAGCTCGGCGCAAGACCATCCCCGGCATGCTGAAGGCAGCACACTGCCGGCTCGTCGCCGTGATGGATCCGGTGGACGTCGAGGGCATCGCCGCGGCCTTCAAGGTCCCGAAGGCCTGCAAGACGGAATCCGAGCTGCTGTCCGATCCCGAGGTCCAGGCCGTCTACATCGCTTCGCCTCTGAACTGCCATTTCAAGCAGATCAAGATGGCCGCGGAGGCGGGCAAGCACATCCTCTGCGAAAAGCCGCTGACCCTGACCGTGAAGCAGTCCAGGGAAGCCGTGGAAATCTGCCGCCGGAAGAAGGTCTTCCTCCAGGAAGGCTACATGATGAAGTTCCACGGCGCCCACCAGGAAATCAAACGCATCGTGGATGAAGGCCGGCTGGGCAAGATCGTCTACATGCGGGCCCAGCTTTCCTGCTGGTACCCCAGGATCGAAGGCGCCTGGCGCCAGGATCCCCGGCTCGGCGGCGGCGGCGCCCTGATCGACATGGCGACGCATCTTTACGACCTGCTCGAGTACTTTGCCGGCCCGATCCGCCGTATCGCGGCGATCGCCGATACGCTGGTGCAGGACTACAAGTCGGACGACGCCTCGACCACCGTCGCGGAGTTCAAATCAGGCGCCCACGCCACCATCGATTGCTTCTACTGCATCCCCGACGCGGCCAGCCGCACACGCCTCGAGATCTACGGCTCGAAGGGAGCCATCCTCACCGAAGGCACTATCGGGCAGAGCGAGAAAGGGAAGGTGGAGGCGTACTTCAGTGAGGCCGCCGCCGGCTACGACGCCTCGCAGAACAAGGACGTCGCGCGCACGTTCGTCAAGATTCCCTTCAAGCCCATCAACCCCTATACCGCCGAGTGCGATTACTTCGCCCGCTGCATTCTCGAGGGACGGCCGCCCGCCATCAACGACGGCAGGAACGCCATCCACGTCATGTCCCTGGTCGAGAAGGCCTACCAGTCGTGGAAGACGAAACGGTTCCTGACGGTTTGAAAACGTCGCGCGACAACCCAACGGCGTGTACCAGTAATCTGAGGAGGATTCGTGGCCTACGATGGCGTGATTGAAGACATTCGGAAATGCGTGAATCTGACCCGCCCCGGGCAAGTTCCCGTGTTCGGCATGACCGAGGAATTCGACGTTCGCTGGTACGGTGCCTCGTATGCGGATTATTGTCAGGACGCCCGCCTCATGGCCAAGTGCCAGATCGCCGCGGTCGAGGCATTCGACTACGACTGGTGCTGGCTGCAGGTGGACGACTGCATCGAGTTCGAACCGCTCGGCGTCGGCACGAGGTGGGATACCAACATCCTCCGCGCGACGTGCGAGTATCTTCCCCCGACCGCCGAGACGCTTCACAAGCTGCGGATGCCCGACCCTCAGAAGGACGGGCGTATGCCCGTGCTGCTGGAAGCCATCCACCGCGTCCGGGAGCGGTTCGGGGACACCGTGTGCGTGACCGGCAGGACGGCGGCGCCATTCTCCTCGGTCGGGCTGCTCTATGGGCTCCAGGAACTCATGCTCATGCCTTACACCAACCCGGAGTTGCTGAAGGATACGCTCGAGTTCTTCGTCGAGCTCCAGACCCGGTTCGGCAACGCCCAGATCGAGGCGGGCGCCCACGCCATCTGGTTCGGCGACTGCAACGCGTCGTCCCACCTCGTGTCGCCCGAGACCTACAGCACCTGGGCGTTCGAGCCGGCGAAACGCGTCACCGAGGCATACCAAAAGGCGGGCGGACTCGTTTTCTATCACGCGAGCGAGGAAGGGAAATCCCTGTCCGCCATGACCAGGCTTGGGGTGAGCGCCCTCTCCCCCGGTCCCGGCATAAACGTCAAGGACGCCCTCGCGGTGACCCGCGGCCAGGTCTGCATGGTCGGCAACCTGGATCCCGTGGGAACCCTCATGAACGGCACGCCGGACGATGTGCGGCGGGAGACCATCCGGATCATGGAAGCCGGGAAAGAGGGGACCGGGTTCATGTTCGATTCCGGCGAGATGATCCCCCGCGACACGCCGGAAGCGAACATCCGCGCCATGTTCCAGACCGCGCGCGAATACAGCCGCTGGTGAGCATGTCCCGCAAAGAAATCAGGAGCGGCGCCAATCCGAAGCAGTGAACCAGGTCCTGAAAGGGGCCTGGCCGGTTTCGTGCTGCCGCTCCGCGGCGGACAGGTGAGGTGGATATGACGGTGTCGTGGAGAGGGCTGGCGCTTTGCCTGGTGTGGATTGGGCTCTCATCTTTCGCGGCGCGAGGCGAGATCTCCCGGGAACCCCCGCTGCCGGCGCCGCAGAAGATCCAGTACGGCGCCCGCAGCGTCCCGGTGCGCGGGTTCCGCGTCTACCTGCCCCCGAACTGCGCGCCGGAAGACCAGTTCGCCGCCGACGAGCTCGCGTCTTTCCTTTCCACTCGCGCCGCCGCCCGTGTCCCCGTCTCCGGGGACGCCGCCGGCCGCGTGATCGCGTTGAACCGCACCGGGCCCGTCGACCCGATGCCGGTCCCCGGCGAGAAGCCCGGGCCGGAATCGCGGGAATCGTACAGCCTCGTGATCAAGCCCGACCGCATCGACGTCAAAGCCCGCACTTCGGCGGGTCTCTTTTACGCCGTCCAGACGCTTCGCCAACTGGCGGCGGCTACGGGCGATCAGGCCGCTTTCCCCGAGGTCGAGATCCAGGACTGGCCGTCCCTGCCCTACCGCGGCACCATGGTGGACATCAGCCACGGACCGCTCCCCACGGAAGACGAGATCAAGCGGCAGCTCGACCTCCTGGCCCGCTTCAAGGGCAACCAGTACTACTTCTACAACGAGGCGAGCATCGAGCTGGAAGGATACCGGCTGATCAATCCCAAGGGGCGCTATACGCAGCCGGAGATCCGGCGGATCGTCGCATACGCCCGGGAACGCCACATCGACGTGGTCCCCTGCCTGGAGCTCTACGGCCACCTGCACGACATCTTCCGGCTGGAACGGTTCTCCGATCTGGCCGTGTTCCCGCACGCCGGGGAGTTCAACCCGGCCAACCCCGAAGGTGAAGGCGCTGCTGGCCGACTGGGTGGAGCAGTTCGCGCGGCTCTTCCCGAGCCCCTTCGTGCACGTGGGCTTCGACGAGACCTGGCAGATCGCGAACCTCGCCAAGCAGGCCGGGGGCCTGAGCCCCGCGAAACTGTTCGTCGAGCAGCTCAGGAACGTGGCGACCGGCTTCCAGCGGCACGGCAAGAGCGTCATGGCCTGGTCCGACGTGATGGTTCACTACCCGGAGAGCATGGCCGACATGCCCCCGGGCATCATCGCGGTCCCCTGGACCTACGACGCCGAGAAAACCTACGACCCGTTCATCGGCCCGCTTGAAAAGAACGCCGTGCCCTACCTCGTCGCCCCCGGGGTGAGGTGCTGGGGTGAGATCTTCCCGGATTACGACCTCACGTTCGCCAACATCGACGCCTTCCTCAAGGCCGGCCGCCAGGGCAAGGCGATGGGGGTGATCAACACCGTCTGGGCGGACGAATCCCAACTGCTGATGCGGCAGTCCTGGCCGGGAATGGCTTACGGGGCCGTCGCAGCCTGGCAGTCTGCGCCCGTCAGCCACCCTGAATTCCTCGGGGCCTACGCCGGCAAGATGTATGACGCGGCCGCAGCCTCCCACGTGGGACGGGCGCTCGACGGGCTGAACCGCGCCGAGAACTTTCTCCAGAAGGTCCTGGGGCAGGAAACGATGCAGGCGCTGTGGCAGGACCCGCTCGCCCCCGCGGTGCTCAAGGGACTTGCTCCCCACCGTGAAAACCTCCGGCAGTCGCGCCTGCTGGCCGAAGCCGCGATAGACGACCTGGACGAAGCGATGCTAGCCGGTGCGGATCCCCTGACGGTAAAGAGCCTCCTGGTGGGTGCGCAGCTCCTCGACTATGCCGGGATGAGGTTCCAGTACGCCCTGGAGTTGCCCGAGCGCTGGGAGAAACTCGGGCCGCGGCCGGACGGCACCGCGTGGTGGAACGAGTTCGAGGCGGAAGTCATCGAGCAGAACCACGGGCGCATCATCGACCTGATGGAGATCATCGGGGAACTCCGGGACGATTACCGCGCGGCCTGGCTGTCCGAATACACCCCATACCGGCTCGCCACGGCGCTGGGCCGGTGGGACGGGGAGTTCCAGTACTGGCGCGCCATGCAGGAACGCCTCAGGGCCTTTTCCCGGACCCGCAAAGACGGGGACCCGCTTCCCCCGTTCCAGCAGGTCATACGAGGAGAAACCCGATGAGGAATGCAGCCTTGCTCCCGTTCCTGTTGCTCGCGTCCTGGCCGGCGGCAACTGCTGCCACCGGCCCCCTCCTGCCACAACCCCGGAGTGTCCGGGTCACCGAAGGCCGTTTGCCGCTGAAGGACGTGGCCATTCGCTTTGCGATGAGCCCCGCCCCGGAAGACCGCTTCGCTGCCGCGCAGCTGGCCGCCATCCTTTCCGAGCCCCTGGGCCGGCCGGTCCCGGTCGTGGAGGCTGCGGGCGGAGGGAAGGCGATCGTGCTCAACCGCACCGCCGGGGTCGATCCGCTGCCGGTCCCGGGAGAGCAGACGGGGCCGGAATCCCGGGAGGCCTACACGGTCACGATCTCCACCGACGGGGCCGAGATCAAGAGCCGATCCTCGGCCGGGCTCTTCTACGCCGTGCAGACGATCCGGCAGCTCGTGGCGGGAAACGGCGCCGAGGCGTCCCTGCCCGGCATCGAGATCGCCGACTGGCCGTCCCTGGCCTATCGCGGCACCATGATGGACATGAGCCACGGGCCCCTCCTGACCGTGGAGGAGATCAAGCGGCAACTCGATTTCCTGGCACGCTGGAAGGCCAACCACTACTACTTCTACAGCGAAGCCAGCATCGAACTGGACGGCTATCCTCTGCTCAACCCGGAGGGAAGGTTCACAAAAGAGCAGGTGCGTGAAGTCATCGCCTACGCCCGCGAGCGCCACATCGACGTGATCCCGTGCCTCGAGCTCTACGGGCACCTGCACGACCTGTTCCGGGTCGAAAAGTACGCCCACCTGGCCGCCCTGCCTCACGGGGGAGAGTTCAACCCCCGGAATCCGGAGGTGATGAAGCTGCTGGCCGACTGGGCCGGGCAGTTCGTCGCGTTGTTCCCCAGCCCGTTCGTTCACATCGGCTTCGATGAAACGTGGCAGATCGAGATGGCCGCGAAGAAGGAAGGGAGCGGCGCCACGCCCGCCAAGCTCTTCCGTCAGCAGCTCTCGAACGTCGCCGGGCTGTTCACCGCGCACGGCCGCAAGGTCATGGCGTGGGCCGACATCATCGTGAAGTACCCCGAGATCGTCGCCGACCTTCCCCCCGGGCTGATCGGCGTCGCGTGGGAGTACAGCCCCCAGGGGGATTACCAGCACTGGCTGGATCCGCTGTCCTCCAGGAAGGTGCCTACCGTCATCGCGACCGCGGTCAGCAACTGGCGCGAAGTCTCTCCCGATTTCGAGTACACGTTCGGCAACATCGACAATTTCCTGGCGGCCGGCCGGCGGGCCGGGGTCATGGGATTCATGAACACGGTCTGGACGGATTCTTCGCAGACCCTGATCCGGGCCGCGTGGCCTGCCATAGCGTACGGGGCCGTCGCCCCGTGGCAGAACGGGCCCGTCGACCGGACCCGGTTCTTCCGGGACTACAGCGCCCTGATGTATCCCGAAGCGGTCGCCTCGGAAGTGGGGCTTGCGCTGGCGGACCTGTCCAGCGCGGAACTCGAATTCCAGAAGGCATTCGGGCAGAACACGATGCGCAGCTTCTGGGAGGACCCCTTCGAACCCCGGATCCAGCAGAGGCTGGACGACCGGCGCCAGAACCTCCGCCAGACGCGGCTGTCGGCCGAGGAGGCGCAGGAGCATCTCTACAAGGCTCTGAAGCTCAAGGGCGATCCGACCACGCTCAACAGCCTGCTCCTGGAAAGTCGAATGCTGGATTATGCCGGGCTCAAGTTCCTGACCGCCCTCGAAGGCGCGGACCGGTGGAAAGAAATGGGGCCGAAGGTCAACCGGGACACGTGGTGGAACACCTTCGACTCGGAATGGACCTACCAGTCGCACGGCCGCCCGATCGACCTTATGGACCAGATCACCGAGTTGCGGAAGATCTACCGGAACGCCTGGCTGTCGGAATTCACCGATTACCGGCTGGATTCAACCCTCGTCCGCTGGGACGCCGAGTACGAATACTGGCGCAGGATCGTGGCGCGCCTGCAGGCTTTTTCGGCCACCATGAAGGACGGCGACCCGTTGCCGCCGCTGAATTCCGTGCTCCAGGGACAGGTCCGGGAGTAACACACCCACTTTCGAGATTCTTAGGGTCTTGGAGGTAAGCTCCGAAAACTCACCCCCAAGACTCGAAGACTCTAAGAATCTCGAAGATGAATATGAAGGAGTCATCGTGCGATCCTGGCTCTATCTGTTCAGCTGCAACCTGATGTGGGCGCTCCAGTTCACTTGCATAAAGCTGGTCCAGGACCAGGTGGGCTCGCTGTTTACCGTCTGGGCCCCCATGACCCTGGCCACCGTGATGCTGTATCCCCTGGTCCGCGCCGAGGCCAAGACCTCGCCGCCGAGAGCGGCACGCGGATGGAAGGACGTGGTCCTGTTTCTGGTCCTCGCCCTCATCGGGGTGTTCCCGGGACAGGTCCTGATCACCTGGGGGACTCGCCTCTCGCTGGCCAGCAACGCGGCCCTGCTCATGCTGGCGTTCCCGGTCTGCACCGCGGTGCTGGCGTTTCTGCTGCTCGGCGAAAAAATGACCGGTATCCGGTGGGTCAGCTTCGGCCTGGCCATCCTCGGGGTTCTCTTCTGCTCCAACTTCGACCTGGGGCAACTGGACTTCGGGAAAGGCTTTCTCTTCGGCAACCTGCTCATCTTTTCGGGCATCGTCGGCAACTCGTTTTACAACTCTTACGGGAAGAAGGTGCTCGAGCGTTATTCGCCCATGCAGATGCTGTACTACACGTACCTGGCGATGTTCGTCATCATGACCCCGCTGACCCTGCACGAGGAAATGGATGTCTTCGCCCGGATCCCGCACTTTACCGTTCAGACCTGGATCGGCCTGGGGCTCCTGACCTTCTTCCACAACTACCTGTCGATGGTTCTCTTCCTCAAGGCCCTGAAACAGCTGGACGCGATCCAGGCGGCGCTGTCCAACTACCTGATCACTTTCTTCGGGCTTCCGATTGCCGCCCTCTGGCTGGGTGAGCGGCTCACCGTCATGGCCATCGTCGGAGGGTTCATGGTGCTTGCCAGCACTCTGCTCATAACGATATGGGACGAGCTCCGCAAGCCGGCCCGTTCTGCGGCGGCAAGCCAGCCGTAGCCTGTCAACCACGAGGAGGCTTCCGCATGTTCAAGAGATTCCCGGGCGACGACGTTGCACGACTTGGCCGGAGGGATGTGCTGAAGGGGGCGGGCTTCGCGCTGGCCGCCATGACCGGTTTCCCCGCATCGTTTCACGCCGCGCCCGGACAGGGCGCGGTCCAGGGCGCACCCGATTCGCCCCTCGTGTTTCCCAGACCGCGGGAAACGAAGATGGGCGAAGGGGAGTTCGTCCTGGACGGGCAGACGTCCCTGCTGCTCCCGACCACGCCTTCGCCGGGCGACCTTCAGCTTGCGCGGTGCCTCACCAGCGAGTTGAGCGACTGGTACGACCTCGTGCCCAGGACGCAACGAGTGCAAGGGGTGCCCGGGGCCGGGAAGTTCATCCTGATCGGCTCCGTCGACAACCCGCTCGTCCGGCAGCGCTGCGCGCGCCTGGGGCTGCCGCTGGACGCAAAGACTCCGGGGCCGGAGGGTTACCACCTCCGCGTGGACGCCGGCAGCATCCTCGTCGCCGGGAGCGACCCGCGCGGGGCCTTCTTCGGGCTCCAGTCGCTGCGGCAATTGATCCGGAAGGAAGGCGGGCAGGCACGAGTTCCCGCGGTGTATTTGCGGGACTGGCCCGACAAGACGTTCAGGGGCGTGAAGCTCTACGTGCCGGGTCGCACCCAGATCCCATTCTTCAAGCGGTTCATCCGGGATTTCATGGCCCTCTACAAGTACAACACCCTGATGATGGAAATGAACGCCTGCATGCGGCTGGACCGGCACCCGGAACTGAACGCCGGCTGGGTCGAAATGGGGCGCGACACCAACTTCAGCCGGAAGAACTATCCCCCCGGGGTGCCGCACGACATGGAATCGAACTCGTCGCACCACGACACGGCCGACGGCGGGTTCCTGGAAAAGGACGAGGTCGTCGACCTGGTGCGCTGGGTGGAGGACAACCACATCGAGGTCGTCCCGGAAGTCCCATCCCTGACCCACGCCTACTACCTGCTCTCCAGGCACCGCGAGCTGTCCCAGGTCCCCGGCGTCAAATGGCCCGACACCTATTGCGCGTGCGATCCCAGGAGCTACCAACTGCTGTTCGAGGTCATGGACGAGTACATCGAGGTGATGAAACCCAAAATGGTCCACGCGGGCCACGACGAGTGGTTCGCGCCCTTCGGCCTGGGACCGTGCTGCAAGGAGCGGAATTTCGGCGAGGTGTACGGCGAAGACATCGCGAAGGTGCATGCCTACCTGGCGAAAAAAGGCATCCGGATGGCGATTTGGGGGGACTACCTGCTCGAAAAGGTCCGGGGCAAGGGGATGCAGAAACGCTCCGCGCCCGACGGGTTCAAGTACGAGGCCCCGGGGGCGATGACGCCGGAGCAGGTCCGGAAGCTCGTACCCAAGGACATCCTCATCTTCAACTGGTTCTGGAACGAGGGGGAAGGGGGCGAAACCACCGAGGCGCAACTCGACGAATTCGGATTCCGCCAGATCTACGGGAACATGACCCCCTTCATAGAGAGGTACCGGGAACGGAGCAAGAGGCCCACGATCACGGGCGGCGCCCCTTCGTCGTGGGCGGCGACGACCGAGTACAACATGTGCAAGGACATGCTGCGCGACGTCATCGGGTGCAGCAGCCTGCTCTGGTCCAAAGAACCGATAGAAAGCACGGAACTGTCCCGGATTACCCAGGCGCGCATGCCGGAAGCCCGGCCCCGGCTGACCGGGCAGGTTCCGCCGAGCGCTACGGGCGATCCCGTGCTCCCGATCGACATCTCGTCCAGCTTCAACGGGCCGCTGCGCGAACCCGGCCTCGACGTCGACCTCACCGGGCTGCGCACCGGGAAAATCACCGCCGGCAACCTGGTGTTCGAACTGGCGCCAGCGCGCGACGGCCGCCAGGCCGTCGTGGTCGGGACCGAGGGGCAGAAACCCAACCCCCTGCCGCGCGAGGTCGGCGGGATCGGGATCGGCGTGGACGCGACCAGCCTCGTCTTCCTCCATGCCTGCGCCATCCCGGCGACCAACAAGGAAGCGTACCGCTTGATCTGGGACTTCCCGGACTCGGCCGACCTCCTCGGGTGGTATGAAGTCGTCTACGAGGACGGGCTCCCCGAGGTGATCCCGATCCGCTACGGGATCAATGTCCTGGAGTGGAACTGGGGGACCTCGAAGTCGTCGGGTCACTACTGCTACGGCGCCGATCTCGTCGTCTGCGGGGAACACGAGAACAAACCGATCACGTTCTTCGCCATGGAATGGACGAGCCCGCGGCTGGGCAAGGTCATCCGGGAGGTGCGGCTGAAGGGCTCGACCGGGTTCCGCGGCGCCGTCCCCGGTTTCGAAAACTCCTTCGGCGACGTGATCCCGAACAATGCGGTCATTTTGAAGGCGATCAGCTGCACGCGCGCGAGAACCTGAGGTTCGAGACTCGAACGTCCCAGTGGAGGTATGCGATGGAGACCCGTCAAGCAGTCGCCGTGGGCGATGCCCCGGCTAACGCTAAGCCAAAGCCGGCGACGGCCCGGCTGGTTTCACTGGACGCATTCCGCGGCTTCATCATGTTCTGGATCGTGGGCGGAGGCGCCGTCGCGGTCGGTTTGCAGGCCCTGGGCCACAACCCCGTCAGCGACACCATCGTCTATCAGCTGAATCACAGCGCGTGGGAAGGGCTGAGGTTTTACGACTGCATCTGGCCCTCCTTCATGCTGATGGTGGGGATCTCGATACCCTTCTCCTATGCCAAGCGCTCCCTCACCCAGACTCATAGCCAGATGTTCTGGCACGCCTTTCGGCGCTTCCTGATCCTCATGCTGCTGGGGGGAATCCGCGAGTCGGTCAGCCTGGGCTCGCCGCGCCTCATCGAACTGAGCAGCGCGCTGCAGCCCATCGCGGTCGCCTCGCTGGCCGCGTTCCTGCTGGTGCGCCGATCGTGGAAATTCCAGGCGCTGGTCGGAGCGTCGATACTCGTCGGGTACATGCTGCTCCTGGCCCTCGTCCCGGTCCCCGGAGTCGGGGCGGTTTCCTACCAGCACGGCGCCAACCTCGTGTACGCGGTCGACAAGGCCCTGCTGCCGCACCGGGTCGTAGAGGCGGTGTTTCAGGAGGGCTGGGGAACCATCATCTGCACGATACCCACCATCGCCACCACCATCCTTGGCCTTCTGTTCGGCAGCCTGCTGAGAAGCGGGCTGACGGCCGGGAGGAAAATGGCCGTCATCGCCGGGACCGGGGTCGGCGGCCTCGTCGTCGGCTACACCTTGTCCTTCTTCGTTCCCATCGTCATGAAGATGTGGACGACCTCCTACGGGGTCTTGTCCGCCAGCTGGTCGGCCCTCATGTTCCTGCTGTTCTACTGGGTCGTCGACGTCCTCGGGTACAGGAAATGGGCGTTCGTGTTCGTCGTCATCGGGATGAACGCACTGGCCGTCTACCTGTGCAACACGGTCACCCGCCTGAACGAAATCGTCGCCATATTCACCCGTGGACCGGCTGCCGCGATGGGCTCCATCGGCCCGCTGTTCGCGGCACTGGCCTTTTTCGCCGTCGAGTGGGGCATCCTGTACTGGATGTACAAGCGGAGAATCTTCCTCAGCGCCTGAGAGACGGCCAACGGCGGTGCACATGTCTGCGAGAAAAACGAAGCTCGCGATCGCGGCTGCATTCCTGGTCTGCTCTGCCCTGGGCTCCGGGATGGACGAATCGGGTCCGTCCCGCGCTCAGGATCTGGCCATGACGCCCCCGATGGGGTGGAACAGCTGGAATCCATTCGGAAAGAACGTCAGCGAGGCGGTCATCAAAGAGACCGCGGACGCGCTGGTGACCTCCGGCCTCAAAGACGCCGGTTTCTCCTACGTCGTCATCGACGATCTCTGGCACGGCGGCAGGGATTCCCAGGGGAGGCTCTTCCCCGATCCGTGCGCAAGATGAACGAGGCGACCAGGACCATCCTGCTGAACAAGGACATTATCGGGATCGACCAGGACGCGCTGGGGAAACAGGGCTTTCGTGTGATGAGACGCGACGCCGTCGAAGCGTGGAAGAAACCGCTTTCCGGCGGCCGGGTCGCGATTGCCCTGCTGAACAGGGATTCCGGCGACAGGTCTGCTGCCGCTTCCTGGAAAGAGCTGGAGTTGGTTCCCGGGACGAGATACACGGTCTACGACGTGTGGGGCCACACATCCCTGGGCCCGTCCTCGGGACCGATTTCGGCGGAACTGAAGCCGCACGAGACCAGGGTCTTCGTACTCACCCCGTGAAGGGGAAAGTAGCAACAGAGAAGCACAGTGGGACGCGGATAAACGCTGTTGATCCGCGTCCCATTTTCCTGCCGGTTCGTCAGCCTCGCAGTCTGCCCACGGCATCCGCAATAGCCGCGCAGATGTACTCGTTGTCCGCGTCGGACATCAGCGGGTGCAGCGGCGGGTTGAAGAGGCGCGCCGCCGAGTTCCTCGGCCTTCGGGCAGGCTTGTCCGAGGGTCATGCGGCGCAGGAACGAATCGGTCTGGTACACCGGCGGGTTGGCGACCACCGTGTCCACGCCGTACTCCTTCTTGAGCAGCGCCATGAGCGCATCGCGCTTCGCGCCGGCCCACTCGCGCGGGACGAGCACGTTGTACAGGTAGTAGACGGGCTCGCACTCCGGCGTGACACGGGCGAGCGTCAGCTCCGGCACCTGGCTCAGCATTTCGGTGCGCTTGTTCGCGAGGGCGACGCGCGGGGCGATCATCTAGTCCAGCCGCCGCAACTGCACCAGTCCCACGGCGGCCTGGATCTTGGTCATCTTGTAGTTGGAGCCCCAGCCCATGTCGCCGGTCCCCTTCTTGCCGCGCGCGACCTCGAGGTCGTCCGAGACGGCGATGCCCCACTGCCGGATCGCCCGCAGCCGCAGCATGAGGTCGGGGTCGTCGGTGGTGATCATCCCGCCCTCGCCGAGGGTGGTCATCATCTTCATCGTGTGCAGGCTGAAGACGGTCATCCACGCCTGTTTGCCGATCTTGGCGCCCTGGTAGGCGCCGCCCAGCGCTCTGGCGGCGTCGCCGATGACTCTCAGCGGTCCGTGTTTGGGGTGGGGATGCCGCTGGGCGATCTCCAGGTACTCGTCCATGGGCGCCGAGAGGCCGTTCATGTGCGTCACCAGGATGGCCCGCGTCCGCGGGGTGATCTTGGCTTCGACGTCGGCCGGGTCGGCGTTGAGGCTCTCGTCCGAGTCGCACAGGACCAGCTTGGCGCCGGCACCGAGAACGGCGTAGGGAGCCGCCCGGAAGTTCATCGCCGGCACGATCACCTCGTCCTGCGGCTCCAGGTCCAGCGCCCGGACGGCCGCGTCGAGGCCCGTGCCCGCCGACGTCACGGACAGAGCGTACCGAGCCCCGATGTACTCGGCGAACTTCTGCTCGAGTTCCAGGATTTCGTCGCAGAAGAAACCGAAACCGACGTCCGGGTCCATGCAGGCGCGGATTGCCTTGACCGCGGCCTCGATCTCCTCCTCGGTGTACCAGCCGCCCAGCATGGGCTCCGCCTGCCACTCACGGCTCAATCGGCGCGCCAGCACTTTCTGTTGTTTTGCCTGATCCATGCAATGACCTCCCCAAAATTCGTCAAGAGCCGTATAAGTACACCGGAGGCGCAGTGCGGCACACCACGAAGCCTCCGCCTAGGTTTCTTGCCCGGAACCGGACACACCCTATAGCACGGCGGCATCCCAATTGCCAACAGGCAAAGTGAAGGGTACGGCAACCGGCCCCGACCTGTCGCGAATGCCTCTGATTTTACCCCGCGTGGACCTGCGTCAATCCGCGTCCGAAAGGGGCTTCTCATGTTAGAGTCTGACTTCCGCCGAGTCGCCGCAACAGGAGTTGCGCCGCGCGGGCGCGGAGCTTCGTTCACCACCCTGGAGGATGCGGCATGCGGATCCGCAACGTCGTTCTCACAATCGCCCTGTTGGCCGGCGCGGCCCCGGTGCAGACGGCCCAGCGCGAAGCTCCGAAACAACCCGGGCTGCACAGCCTGTATGGCATCGACGTTATTCCCGAGCCGCAGGTCGTGCGCACTGGCGATGGGGAGTTCGTGATCGACAGCGCGACGCTCGTCTACGCAGATCCGCAGCTTCGGGATCCCTCCCCCGCGGACAGCCTCCAGGAAGGCCTCGCCCAGGCCCTGCAGCTCCGGGTGCCGAAGACCGGCTCCCTGCGCCCGGCCAATGTCGTCGCGCTGAAGCTCGTCCCCGAATCGGATTTGAGGGAAGTTCCCGATGGAAGCGTGAGGAAGGAAGCCTACTCCCTCGAAGTCACCCGGTCCCAGATCACCATCGGGGCCACGGATGCGGCCGGGCTCCTCTACGGCGTCCAGACCCTGGTGCAGCTGGCCGAGCAGGGGCGGGGCCGCGTCCGCGGGCTGAAGATCGTCGATTGGCCCGACATGAGCTTCCGCGCCGTCCACGTCGACTTGTGGTTTCACCTCGACCGGGAACAGGTATAACCTCGAGGTGCTCCTCCTCTGCGCCCGGACGATGCTCCACTTCACGGATCTGGTTCTGCGCGTCGGCGAGATCAACGACAACCTGCTGGCCGCCGACGCCGACCACCGGAAGGGAGACGACCAGGCCGCCATCACCCGCTACCAGCGGATCGGCCGGATTGTAGACGACCTCCGGTACGAAAAGTCCCTGGTGTTCGACGAGACGGTCCGGGTCTGGGAAAAATCGACCTTCCCGAAGGACTTCCGCCATGTCCCGGGGGGCAGGGAGAAATTCGTGCACCAGATCGATCGCGATTTCTATTGCGGCAACAAGACGATGGACCTGAGCTACATCTTCGAGGTCGAGGAACAGCTCGGCCTCTTCTCCTTCCAGCAGAAACTCTATCGCGTCACCGTAAACATCCTGCGCGGCCGCACGCCATGGTAGGGGACGGACCAGGAGAAGTAATTACCCCTCAATGAGATGGCGCCAAAACAAGGACGAAAATGCCCCTTATTTCGCGTTTTTGGGGCCATTTTCTGCGATTAAGACCGGTTTGAGTTGAAGGCTCAAACCCCGTTGTCGAGGGCGAAGTAGGGTTTTCGTGTGCTCCACCGGCCCTTGGTGAAGTCGGGGCACTTGACCGGCATGCTCCCCTTGGCGAGCGATTCCTCGGACAGGGGGATCACGACGCTCATCGTCACCGAGTCGTAGATGTCGATGGGGGTGGGGGTCTTGTGCCGGACCGCTCTGAAGAACTCCTGCAACTCGATGAAGTCCGGCTCTCCGTGGCCGAACACGCCGCGCGCCTTCCTCTGCTCCGGGTCTCCCAGGCCCTTGTACAGCCTGTGCTCGTACTTCTTCTCGTAAGGCTGCAGAGGCTCCCAGGTGTGCGCGTCGTTCCCTTTGGGCACGACGCCGTCCATGAAGACCGACCAGCGTTGCTCGTTGTAGAGTCCGCGGGTCCCCTCGATTTCCCAGCGGTTGTCGTAGGGGCGCGGGGTCTGCATGTCGTTGTTGATGACGATCGTGTTCCCCTTTTTCGTCTTGACGAGCGAGGTGACGATGTCCGACTGCATCACCTTTCTCTTGGCCATCGGGTGGTCGGGGCCGAACTTGCGCCGGAAATGGTCGTTGATGCTGACGGAGCGATTGGCCATCGACACCAGGGTGTCGAACGCATCCCCGCAGTTGATGTCCATCCAGCTCAGCACCGGGCCCAGGCTGTGGGTGGGGTACTGGTCCGCGTTGCGCTTGAGCAGGTAGGCGCCGGTCCAGCGCGGCTCCCCGTCCTTGTCGAACCACCAGATGTCGGTGCAGTCGTGGGAGTGGGCGCAGTGGCAGTGGATGATTTCGCCGAAGAGCCCGGCGCGGATCATGTTGAGCACCACCAGGTTCTCCCCGCGGAAGCTCCAGTTCTCGAGCATCATGCAGGGCACCCCAGTCTGCTCCTGGGTGTCGACGAGCTGCCACAGGTCATCCATCGTGATGCCGATGGGGACCTCGACCCCGGCGTACTTCCCGGTTTTCATGGCGTGGACCGCCATCGGTGTGTGCCATTCCCAGTAGGTCGCGATGACTATCGCGTCCAGATCCTCGCGGTCGATCAGGCGCTTGTAGTCGTGCTCGTCCTTTCCGTAACTCTCCGGCCGCTTCTGGCCGGCCTTCTCCACCATCTCGACGGCGTGCTCGAGGTTCGGCTTCTGGATGTCGCAGACGGCGGGAACCTCGATCCCGGGCATGTGGAGCGCGATGTCCAGCAACCCGGATCCCCGATTCCCCACCCCGACAAAACCGACCCGTATTTTCCGCTCGTTTTGGCCTAAGAGGCCTGTTGGAGCGCCGAATGCGGAAACCATCGCCATTGCGCCACCGGCTTTCAAAAGGTCACGACGTGTTGTCCCAGGAGCCATTCTATCCCTCCGATCTCTGCTGGGAATATACAAATCCCGCCTGACACACGCAACGTCTAGTTATAGACTGCCCGGCATGGTTTCCCTGTGCCAAACCCCGAAAGGACGATGCCGCATGCGGACCGCGAAGGTCGGATTCCTTGCATGGTTGACGATGTTGACAATTATGGCCGTCGTACCGGCTGCTCCTCTCCCCGCAATGGCGACGGGCGAACGTGCGCTGCCCTATCGCTTCCTGCTGGTGATTTCCGACCAGTGGAACGACCCGGCCAGCTACCTGGTCGACGGCGGCGGCGAGTTCCAGGTGCTCGTTTCGCTGCTGAAGGCGTGGGGATTGCCGTTCGAGATTCTTCGGCTCGACCAGCAGAAGTTCGACCGCTATCACCTGCTGGACCGCGAGGGCCAGCCGCGCTACGGCACCATCATCTGGGACGCGGGGCCCGTCGGGTTGGAAGGCAAGGATCTGAGCCTCCTCCCCGTCCTGGTGAAGGAATTCGGCACCAGCCTCGTCGCCATCGGAGATTCGGTTTCGCTGCCGGAAATATCGGGTCTCGCCGGACTCGGCTATGTCAGCGAGTATCGGTTGGGCGACCCGGTGACGTTCGCCGGCGACCACTTCATCACCCGGGGGCTCGCCGGGCGGGAAAAGGACTTCCTGGCCGGCACTGCGTGGGAAGTCCCCGGGAGCAAGGTGACGGTGGCGGGCGGCTCGGTGTGGGTGCGGCGCGCCCACCTTCCGTTCCTCGCCACGAAGGAGTATCCAGGGGCCGGGCGTGTCGTCTGGCTGGGAGCTCACCGCGCCACGGCCCAGATCGCAAACCAGCTGGTGCGCGATCTGCTCAAACGGAGCCTGGTGTGGGCGCAGGGGTACGCCCTTTACCAGGAGCACCAGAAGAGCGCGATGCTCTTCATGGACGACTTCGGCACCTCCGACCGGACCTACCTCCCCTACTGGCACTACCGGACGCTCAACGAGGGCGACATCCGCAAAGGGCTCATCGATCCCCTGAAGAAGCACAACGCCGTCCTGATGGAGGATGTGCTGACCGGCTACATCGACCGCAAGGGGAGGCGAATCGCAAACCCGTGGAAGCAGCAGGTGATCGACGAGATCGACGGCAAGACCCTTCACGACTACGTCTCCGCGAAGAGAGGCCTGGACGCGGGGCTGAAGGAGGGGGTGCTGGAAATCCAGTGCCACGGCTACACGCACATGCTCCCCGACCTGGATTCCCCTCCGGGGCCGTTCTGGACGGCGCCAATGGACGGCACCGGGACGCTGGGCTTCGACGAGGAGTTCAGCGACCGCCTGCGCAACAGGGAAGTGCCGGCCATCACACAGCGGTACCTGCTGGAGCGAGGGCTGGAGTACATCGCGAAGGACTTCGGCGTCACACCGCTGTTTGTCATCAACGGCGGCAGCGGATGGTCCCGCTCCTACCCGAACAACAGCCCCCGGATCTCGGCGGAGATGGGATTCGGCCTGTCGCATTTCGGGACCCCGGGATATCTCGGCAGGGACATCGTCATTAACGACATGGGTCCCGTCGTCCCCCAGGGCACCTGGCAGCACGACCGCAAGCCCCCGACGCCGGAGGAGGTCCCGTGGAGCACCGACGGGCCGTACTGGATCATTTTCCACGACCGCGACATCTCTATGGACATCACGGCGGCGGAGCGCCTGCTCAGCAGCCTGGGCGCCGGGGTGCGTTACCTCTCCGCCAACGAGTACGCCGCGTATCTCCACACCCGCATCGAAAGCGGGGAGCAGCCCCTGTCGCTCTCCGTCTATTACGACGAGCACTACTGCCGGTACTTCGGGTCCCACGAGTCGAAGTGGGTCCTGCACGTCTCGGATGAGACGCGCCGCGACCTGAAGAGTGCCTCACCCGAGAAGCAGACGATCACGATTCCCGCGGGAGTGGGACGGCACATCGTGCGGCTGGGGCCGCCCACGCCGTAGCCTCAATCACCCCAGGTGGGTCCGGGCTTCAGCCCGGACGTCTTTGCTATGTAGCGACCGCAAACAGCGTCCGGGCTGCAGCCCGGACCCACTTGGGGTCCCGGACGGAATGACTGCAGGGGTGGGAGCGGATCGTTGTCAGCGGGCGGGGGCGGGCCGCCGCGGCCTACTGGCTCAGCTACGGCACGATGCCGCGCAGCCGGGAGGCGACGTCCACATCGGCGCGCTCCTCGGGCGAGGCTTCGAACAGAGGACGTCGGTGCAGCCCGGCCATCGGGACCAGCAACTGGTCGGGAAACTGCTCCATCCGGACGTTGTTGATGTTGACGGCGTCGTTGTAGAACTCCCGGCGGTGGGCGATCTGTTCCTCCAGCCCGGTGATGCGCTGCTGCAGCTGGAGGAATTGGGTGCTGGACTTGAGATCGGGATAGTTCTCGGCTATCGCGAGCAGGCGGCCCATGCCGGCGCCGAGCTCGCGCTCCGCCTGGAGGCGGGCTTCGTCCGAAGCCCCGCGGGCAACCTGCGACCGCAGCGAGGTCAGACGCGTCAGGAGATCCCGCTCATAGCCGAGGTATGCCTTTACCGCGTCCAGGAGCTTGCCAAGCTCGTCGGCCCGCTGCTTGAGCAGAACGTCGACGTTTGACCAGGCCTGGTCGACGTTGTTTTTCACCTGCACGAGGCTGTTGTAAAGAGTTACGGCGTAGGCGAATATCCCCACCACGACGAGCAGGACGACAAACGCGAAAACGATCGCGATGACACCGAGCATAACCGTTCACCTCTCCGGGGCTTCGTTCGTTCAGTTGAGAATCGCGTCCAGGGCATAGTAGAGGGCTCCGGCCATGAGCCCCGCGCCCACCATGAGGAAAATCCACATTCGGCGGTGGAGAGACTTGATCGTGTCGTGCTCCGTCCGGTCGGCGATGATGAACGGACGCCCCTGATCGCCCTTCCACACCAGGACGCGCTGGGGATCGAGGGCGGGCGGCGACGAGGCGCGGCCACGGACTTCCTTACGGACCTGCCGCTTGAGCATGGCCCAGGCGAGCGCCGGGACGGCCGAGAGAGAGCCCGGCCGCGACATCGGGACGGGACGCTCGGTAGGCGAGGCCGGTCCCCCCGAGGGCACTCCGGCGGCAGCCTGGACGCGCCAGCTCTCCGCCAGCGTCCCCATCACGTACAGGGGCCCGCCCTCCTCCAACCGCCTTTCCGTCAAGTGCATGTGGTTTGAGTCGGACCTGGGCGGCCACCCTTTCCCGACCGACGCGAGCAGCGCCTGGGCCTGCGCGGGGACCTCCGCCTCGTGGTTGCTGCGCCAGCGCTGCGTTTGCAGGATCACCTCGGCCCCTTGACACCAGACCAGAACGCGTCCCGTCTCGTCCTCGAGTTCCACCGTGTCGAGCGGGGCGGATTCCCGCTTGAAGTGCGTCTGCCAGTGCCCCTTCCCGTCGCCCCCCTTAACCCACTGCCTGATCTCCGCCTGCCAGTAGACGCACGGCGTTCCCGAAATCGGGGACAACGACGGGTGCGCTCCCCGGGCCCGGCCCGAGAGCTCCGACAATCCGATCGCGGCGGAGTTCGCCTTGGCCGTCGGCGTGCCCGACACGGCGAGACGATTCCGGTATTCCATGAACCCACGGCGGAACAGCCAGGCGCCGCCGGCGAAGGCGTACAGGCAAACCATGTACTCGTTCAACAACAGGGCCATCAGGAACGCGCCCGCCAGCAGGGCGAGCAACAGGCAGACCAATACCCCCGCGATCAAAGCGAACACGAGCAGGGTGCGGCGGGCGCCGCCGGTGCCAAGCCGCCCGGGAACCTTGGCGTACGGCATCGCCTCACCCGCCCACCGCGGCCCGAGGAATGAGCGGACGTCCGCGACCAGGGCGTCGCGGGGAATACCGACGGGAAGCGGGATGCTTACTTCCTTGTTCGGCCCGCCATTTTCGCGGTAGGCCATGACCAGCATCTCGCGCCGGCGCATCTGCGCGGCTATCTTCCCCGGGAAGGCTGCGCTGGCAGCGGACAGGTCGAGGACGGCGGTGCCGGCCCTGGTGACCGATGACCACGGGATCTGCAACGCCTGGTTCACGGGAGGGCCGGCTTCGTAGTCCATGCCGCCATGTTCGACCGCCAGGGTAATCCTGGTGGAACCCAACGGTGTGCTCTCTTCGTACTGTAGCCTCATCGATTCAGCCGCAGGAAAGGCTCTGGTTGTCCAGAGGATGGATGTGCCGTTTCTTCGCTACTGTCGCTTCGCCGTGATCTCCATCATCTTCACTTCCCGCCCGGATGGGTCCTTGACGAACATCTCGTTCCTGAAGCTGTTCTCGTCCAGCCAGCTGATGACCGATCGCATGCCGATTTTCTGTCCGCTCACGGGATCCCAGACGTCCCCGGTGAAAGTGCAGGTCTTCTGGCCGGCGTCGCAGGTTCCCGTCTGGTGCATGATGCCGGTGCCCATGTTGTCCACCCAGGAGCTGACGTACTGCTTCGCGACATTGTCGTAGCCGTCGGTGCCTCGCCCCTCGAAGGGCATCCCCATCATGTCTCCCTTCCAGGTGTGCTCGACATAGCGCCCTCCCATGAGGAGTTCTGCGTGCATGGTGCCCGAGGACTCCGCCGGGGGCTGTGCGGGATCCATCCACGCCTTGTTGACGAAGGTCCAATTGCCAACCATGCGCGCGAGCGCCTTGTGCTGCTCGCCTGGGCTCATCGCTTTCATCATGGCTTCCATCTGTTCGGGCGGCATGGCCGGAGCCGCCTTCTCCTTGGTCTTGTCTTGTGCAACTAAAGTTATCCCGAACAGAAGCAGACACAGAACCACCATACGTTTTTGGATTTTCATTTTTTCCCCCTCCGTCGAAATGCGGGACACCCGAGCAACAATGGCAAAACCGTAGCACCCCCCCGCCCACTCGTCAAGTGGGGACGGACCCGGGTAAATTTTTTAAATGGAGGATGATGCGGCCAAAACACCGTCGAAAGGGCGCCTTATTTGCGTTTTTGGGACCGGTTTTTTGAAAATAAGCCGATGCCGGATGACCGGATTTCCGGCCCTCATCCGCTATTTGGCAAAAACGGGGCGAAAAATCTCAAATAAGGGCTATTTTTAAGGTAAAATTCGGCATAACCTGCTGATTCGTAATAGTTAATCTAGGTCCGTCCCTGATTGCGGTTTTTCCAGGATCCGAGCAGCAGCGTGAGGAGCGCGAGTCCGATTTCATCGGCGAAGGGGATGAAGTCCGGGACCACCAAGTCGACCAGCGTGACGACCGCCAGCAGGATGAACAACCCTGGGAATCTCAGATTGAGCCGCCCGAGGAGCCGGCCGGCGAGGGAGGTGCGCTGCACCTGATCAAGAGGCATGCCCAACTCCCGCAAGGTGGAATCCCCCGAGGAGAGGGGCCTGTCGAAGGTCGTTTCGTGCGCGGCTCCCAGCAGGCTCCCCCGATCGGGTTTGCAGCGATCGCCGCTTCACTGCTTGGCGGCCGCCGGCGCCTGCATTCCGAGCGCCTCCATAATCCCGACTGCCTTTTCCTTAACCGACTGTGCCTTGGCGACGGCGTCGGTGAGGTTTCCCGCACCGTATGCCGTGGTGGCGTCAGTCCAGCTTTGGGTGAGCGTCGCGAGGCTGGCTTTCGCCTCCTCAAACTTCGCCTTGTCGATGTTGGCGGGGAGCCTCCTGGATTTCGAGAGGATCCCCATTCGGCTCTGGATGGCTTCGACCATGCCGGGCAACCCGCCGCTGAGGTCGCCCCAGCTCTTCATGAGCTCGTCCTTCTTGGCTGTCGCCGCGGCGGCCAGATCCTTGATTGCGGCCGGCAATCCCTGCGCGGCGGTGAGAGCCGCCTGGTAATCGCCCTTCTTGAAATTGTCCCTGGCGTTCTGGAGCGAAGTTTCAATGGAAGCGAGTTGATCCGGCACGAACTTGGCCGCCTCGGGGCGAGCCGCGTTCAGCGCGTCTTCCGCCGCCTTGATGGCCGCTTCCGCCGGTGCTTTGGCTGTGTTGCAGCCGACGACGGCCAGCGACAGGGCAAGTACCAGCCCTGTTACAAGCGCGAATCTTGACATGACTTTTCTCCCGTTCGGTGCCTCCAGCTAAATCCGCAATCCGCTGCCGGTCGGAAGCACGGCCTTCAGGCCTGGATTTTCCGGCCGCGATCCAACTACCGCTGCCCGGATCCCTACGGGATCCGGAGTTTCTGTCCGACACGGATGAGGTTCGGGTCCTTGAGCACGTCCTTGTTGGCCTCGAAGATCTGCGTGTACAAGGCGGGGTCCCCATAATAGCGTTCGGAGATCTTGGAGAGCGTCTCACCCTCCTGCACCTCGTGCCACTGGGTGGCGTCCCACGCCTTCCCTTTTTCGTCCGCCATGATCGCTCCTTTGTGGTGTCGGTATGCGCGAGTATAGACACAATCCGATCGGGTGGGGTCACATTTTCTCGATCGGAAGTCCCCAAGGAGATTGCATCGAGGCGCCGCCTGCAGCAATCTTGGCGCCGAGGCGCCGGACATTCCGGCCTTTGGACGTCGGTCAAAGCGGCGCCGAGGCGCCGCACTCCACAATTCTCACCGGGCGGGGGCGGGCCGCCCCCGCCCACTGGCCGCCTCGAGCAGGCGACGGTGCGCGGCTTCGAAACCGGTCACGGTGGCGTCGTAGTCCGTGAACCCGCGGACGACCAGGGTGCAGATCTCGTCCGCGAGCTTCGGGTCGCGCGCGGCGACCAGGCGCAACAGCTCGTAGTCCTCGATACCCGCTCCCATGGCTTCGAAGCGGACGCTGGACCAGGGGCCGTCCTTGCCGGGGTACAGGATGTGCGAGTCGCCCGGCGGAAGATGGAAGTCGTGATAGGGCCCGTGCGGGGGGCAGGTGTTCTCGAACGGGTCCTGTTCGGGAATGACCTGGTTGAGCCCCCAGTGCAGGTAACCGTCGAGCCGGTAGCGCCAGTTGGCCCAGTGCAGCAGCCGCGTGCGCAGGAGCTCCGTGTCGATGAAGCGGTTCAGGTGGCGGCCGCTGGGGGCGCAGCAGGTGTAGAACCAGACCGAGTCGCCGCGGCGGCGGTGGGCTTCGAACGCTTCCTGCTGTTTCTCGTAGCTCTCGCTCAACGGCACCCAGATGTCGACCGCGCCGTCCAGTTCGGGGTTGCCGAGCGCGTCGATCAGCGGGACGCCCGGCAGGAACTTGCGCACGGTCCCGGCCATGATGCGATAGTCGTCGAAGTCCTTGGGCGAGGGTTCGTCCACGACGTGCTGGGTCGCGAGCCCGTACCAGCCGTTGCGCCGGAGCAGGTCGGCCCAGGCACGCAGGTATTGCGCGAGGTACTCGTACGCCTCGTGCGACGTCCCGGGTACCGGTTTTCCGTCGACGTTCACGACGAATCGGGCCACCGCGTCCTTCCGCCGGTCGTGGCTGGCGATGTGCGGGAGTTCGATGTGGGTGAAGCCCTCGCCGAGGAACATCCGGATCATCCGCTCGCTTCTCGAGAAATCGAATTCCCACGACCCCGGCCCGGTCTTCTTCACCTCGGGCCCTGCGGGAATGAAGTCGGTCTGGCGGCCGCGCCGCATCATGCGCGCGTACTGCAGGAGCATGTCCCAATGCTGCTGCGACCAGGGAGCCACCCCGTGCACCCGTGCCATGTGACTGGTGCTGAACCAGTTGGTTACCCGCAGGTGCCCCTGCTCGGGAACGCGGGCGGCATAGACCTTCAGTGCGACGGCGATGTCGGCCGTCCCGCTGCCGGTCTGCACCCGGAGCCGTCCCCGCAGCTGACCCGGGGCTGCGTCCGGCGGGATCCTGAACGACACGTACAGCGCCCCGGTCTCGCCGCGGGCGGGGTCGCCGTTGCGCAGCGGGCGGAGAGCTTCGAACACCCGGTATGGCGCCTTGCGGGTCACGTAATCCGGGGTCGGCTTGTCCGGCGGGATCGAGCTGCAGGGCGGGCCGGAGTTCTCCGGCACCTTCACGTCGACGAGCTGATACAGCTCCGGGGCGAGTCCGCCCTCGACGCTGCAGGAGAGACGGCTCGCCCGGCTTCAGCCCGCGCAGCAGCACCTGGAAGCCCGCGCGCCCGCCGCGCGCCGCGTGCAGCTCCACCGAGCGAACCGGCGCTGCCGGGATCGGAGTGTCCGGATACAGCCACTCGTTGGCGCTCGCGGCGTGGTACTGGAGCGATTGGGTGAAGGCGAAAGTGCCCGAACACAACAGCGCGAGCGGCAGCAACGCGCAGAGGGGCAACCAGCGGCGACAGGTCATGGCGTCCTCCCTTGTCTCGTGCGTGATCGTAATCCGAGGGGGCCCGCAGCGCAAGCCGTCAGAACCCACCTCGAAGTCTCGAACGACTCGAAGAGTCTCGAAGGTCTCAGTGCAGGAGGGCGATCGAGCTGGTGAAGGCCACGGCCAGATAGAATGTGCCGAGGCCCAGGGCGAGGGCCGTCTCCAGCCACTCGGGCCAGAGTGTCAAGGGAGGGCGCCGGGGCTGCTGTTCGCGCCGTTGCGCGGCGAGGGCGGCCAGGCAGCGGGCGCGGGTGCGCTCGACCCTTCGCGGATCGGCGTCGTGCGTGCGCAACACGCCAAGAACTTCCTCCAACCTATCCCAAGGTTCCCGCATGGTCATCCCCCTCATCCCGCTTTCGCCTGCATCGTCGCCGCCTCCGCGTCCATTTCGAGCGCCAGCCTGCGGCGCGCCCGCTCGAGCCGCTTGCGCACGGCCTCGGGTTCCAGGCCGAGCGAGGCGGCTGCCTCGGAGGGCGTCAACCCCGCGGTCCCGACCAGCAACAGCACTTCGCGGTCGTGCAGCGACAGGCGGGCGAGCGCGGCTTCCAGGCGCCGCTCGGTCTCGGTGCGCGCGGCTGCTTCGAACGGGGATTCGCCGGGGGCCGCGGGCCAGGCGGGCGTCAGTTCCGAGAGCCGCTCGGCATCGACGGCCCGGTGGCGGCACCAGCTCGCGTGCAGGTTGCGGGCCACGGTAAAAAGCCACGCCCCCAAAGACGTGTCGTCGGAGAGGTTCTTCGCGCAAGCCACCAGCCGCAGCCACGTCTCCTCGAGCAGGTCCTCGGCAACGTCGCGGCGGCGGCTGAGGCGCACGAGAAAACTGAACAGGCGCGGACGGAACGCGGCGTACGCCGCCTCAAACGCGGCGTCGTCGCCGGCCTTGAGGCCGGCCACAACCCGCAGCTCGATTTCCCGTTCCATAACCTTTACAACGCGCGAGTCCGGCGAGCGTGACCCCCGGTCACGCTGCGGCGCGGCGCGCGTTTCCATTGTCGACAATAATACAAAGGAGGCTCACATGCCCGGACCATTCTTCTGGTTTGTCGTGTTGGTCGGCCTCGCCACCCTGGCGGCGGCCGTCTATTTCGCATTCCGTCCCTCGGAGCGAACACTGGCGGTGCTCCGGCCGCTGGGCGCCGCCACGACCTATTCGTCGCTGGCGGCCTTCCTGCTCGGGGTGGCCAACGGCCTGACCGGTCTCAACCGCAGCCTCGAGCGCGCCGCCGACCCCGCGGCCTCGGCCCAGGCCTGGCGCACGTTCATTTCCGGACTGGCCGAGTCGCCGGCGCCCCTTGTCCTGGCCTTTGCGATCCTGGCCGTCACGTGGCTGCTCGTCGCCGTGGGATTGCGCCGGCAGGCTTGAGCACGCATGTGGGCCGCGGCGGCTCGACGCGGCCCACATGCTTCCGTCGTTGTTGGTCATTCGCAGGGCGGGGGCGGGCCGCCCCCGCCCACGCTCTTGACAGCTTCGACGCCGGGGCTAGAATGAGCAGGCATCCACCTGCGACCCAGAGAGGAGAAGGGCATGGGAATCTTCGACTTCATCAAAGGCGAACTGATCGACATCATCGAGTGGACCGACGACTCGCGCGACACCCTCTCGTACCGCTTCCCGGACGAAGACAAGGCCATCAAGAACGGCGCTCAGCTGATCGTGCGCGAATCCCAGATCGTGCAGTTCCTGTACCTGGGAGAGTTCGGCGACACCTTCGGGCCCGGCAAACACACGCTGACGACCGACAACATCCCGGTCCTCACCCGCCTGAAGTCGTGGAAGTACGGTTTCGAGTCCCCCTTCAAGGCGGATGTCTACTACATCAGCACCCGCCTGTTCACGGGCAACAAGTGGGGGACGGCGAATCCGATCATGATGCGAGACGAAGACTTCGGCATCGTGCGCGCCCGCGCCTTCGGGACCTTCGATTTCAAAATCGTCGACCCGAAGCTGTTCCTCAAAGAGGTGGCCGGGTCGGACCAGAATTTCCGCCTCGACGAGTTCGCCGACACAATGAGGTCGCGCATCGTCAGCGTGTTCAGCGACGCGCTGGCCTCCGCGCGGATCCCGGTGCTCGATGTGGCCAGCCGGTACACCGAGCTGGGGGAGGCGCTCCTGCCGCTCATCAACCCGGTCGTGAACGCGAAGTACGGCCTCCACATCAGCAGCTTCATCGTCGAGAACGTCTCGGTGCCGCCCGAAGTCGAGCAGGCGATCGACAAGCGTTCGAGCATGGCCGCCGTCGGCAACCTGAACGACTTCGTGAAATACCAGATGGGCAAAGGGATGGAGACCGGAGGAGGCGGCGGTGCGGCCGGGACGGCCAGCGAGCTGGCCGTCGGCTTTGCCATAGCCCAGCAGCTCATGCAGCAGACGCCTATCCTCGGGACGCCTCAGCCTGCGGGCGCGGGCGCGGCCGCCGCGGCGCCGGCGGCGCCGGCTGCCCCGGCGGTCGAACTGCTCGCCCCCGCCGACGTGGCGAAGATCCTGAACGTGCCCGAGGGCGACGTGATGGCCCTGATCCAATCCGGCGAGCTCAAGGCCAAGAAGATCGGCTCCAGCTTCCGCATCGCGCGCGCCGCGCTGGACGCCTATCTTGCCTCCTGAAGCCCCGAAACCGCACATGGGCGAAATCTCCGCACTGGAAAAACACCCGTGCCCCGCCTGCGGCGCCCAGGCGGAGTGGAGCGCCGGTAAGCAGCGGCTCGTGTGCTCGTTCTGCGGCACCGAAAGCCCGTTCGAGGTCGACCGCAGCACCGGCGTGATCCAGGAAATCGACCTCGTCAAGACCCTGCGCGAGCTCCCCGAGGAGCTGCGCGGCTGGCAGGAGGAGCGTCGCAGCGTCCAGTGCCGGAGCTGCAAGGCCGTCATGGTGTTCGACCCGAAGCGGGTCGGGCAGAACTGCGAGTTCTGCGGCGCGCCCGCCCTGGTCGACTACAACGAGGTGAAGGCGCCCATCCGCCCGCAGAGCCTCCTCCCGTTCCGGGTGAGCCAGGCCCAGGTGCGCGAGAGCATCCGGAGCTGGTATGCGGGGAAGTGGTTCGCCCCCGGCGCACTCAAGCGGCGGGCGCTCGTCGACACCGTCCACGGCGTCTACGTGCCCTACTGGACATTCGACGCGAAGGTCCGCTGCCCCTGGGAAGCCGAGGCCGGCCACTATTACTACGTGACCGAGGAATTCCGCGATCAGCAGGGACGGACCCAGCTGCGGCAGGTCCAGCGCGTCCGCTGGGAGGCCGCGGCCGGCGAGATCGAGCACTTTTTCGACGACGAGCCGGTCCCCGGAACCCAGGGAATCGACGCCGGGCTCCTGAAGTCCATCGAGCCGTTCCCGACCGCGGAACTCGTCCCCTACGACACGGCCTACCTGTCGGGGTTCGTGGTGGAACACTACCAGGTCGTTCTGCTCGACGCGGCCAAGAGGTCGCAGGATTCCATGCACGGGCAGCTGATGGAGTTGTGCGCGGCACAGGTTCCCGGCGACACCCACCGCAACCTGCGGATCCGCCCGCAGTATTCCGGCCAGACCTTCAAGCACATCCTGGTCCCCGTGTGGCTCCTGACCTACACCTTCGGGTCGAAGGTCTACCAGGTGCTCGTCAACGGCTACACCGGGAAAATGGCCGGCGCCTACCCCAAGAGCGTCTGGAAAATCCTTGCGGCCGTCGCCGTGATCCTGATCGCCCTGGCCCTCTTCCTCTTCTGGGGACGGACCTAATTCCTATTAGTAATTTGCGGGAGTTTTCGCCTCAAAATGGCGCCTTATTTTGCGTTTTGAGGGCCGTTTTTTGAGATTAAGGCCGATTACCACCTCACCTCGAAGCCTCGAAGGACTCGAAGGGTCTCAAAGATTTAAAATGCTCAGCAGGGCGGCGGGGGTGTCGTTGTCGAGGACTGCCTCTACCGAGAGGGCGACCCCGAAATCGCGTTCGATGCGCGTGATCAATCGGATGGCGGAGACGGAATCCCCACCCAACTCAAAGAAGCTCTCGTCCATGCCGACGCCGGGGGCCTCGAGCACCTCCTGGAACAGCGCCGTTATGCGCGTTTCCAGGGGAGTGCGGGGGGCCCTTGCCTGGCGCCGCTCTTGCCGGACCGGGTAGGCGGCCAGCGCCGGACGATCGATCTTGCCGTTGGGGTTAAGTGGCAACGACGCGAGCCGAACGACGCTCCCGGGGATCATGTAGTCGGGTAGGGTCCTGCGCAGCGCGGGTTTGGGATCAGCGTCCTCGTGCCCGGGTTGGGGCACCCAGAACGCGACAACATCCCTGCCGCGCCCGCCGCTTTGCAGCACGACGGCGCCGTGCCTGACCCCCGGAACGGACAGTAACGCCGCTTCTATCTCGCCCAGTTCGACGCGGTAGCCGTGGATCGTCACCTGGCTGTCGGCCCGCCCGAGGCAGACGAGGTTGCCGTTCGGCAGAAAAAAGCCGCGATCGCCGGTGCGGTACAGGCGGGCGCCGGACTGGCCGAACGGGTCGGGCACAAATCTATCGGCGGTCAGTTCGGTGCGGTTGACGTAGCCGTCGGCTAGGCACGGGCCGCCGACCACGATCTCGCCGGTCATCCCGATCGGGACCAGGCGCAGGCTGTCGTCCACGATATAGATGACCGCGTTGCTGGCCGGCCGTCCGATAGGAACGTGCGGCGTGGGCGCCAGGCCGGCCGGGATGTCGTAGAAGCTGACTATCGAAGACGTCTCGGTGCAGCCGTAAACATTGATCAGCCGTTCGGGTTTGCCCCGCTGCAGCACGCGGGATACCGCATCGGGGTCGGCCTTCTCGCCCCCGAAGCACACGCAACGGACGCCGCCGAACATGTCGGGGCACTCCTGCGCGGCCAGGTTGAACAGCGAGGTGGTCAGAAACGCGAGGCTCACCCCGTACCTTTCGTACGCCCTCCTGCACTCGAGCGGTCGCACGGCGGTCTCCTGGGGCAGGATGGCGAGGGTGGCGCCGGAGGCGAGCGCGATCCACACTTCGAAGATGGCGATGGCGAACCCGATGTTGGAAAAGTGGGAGACAACGTCCTCCGCGGAAGGTGCCAGGAAGTTGGCGTTGGAGGCCAGCCGCAGGATGCTGCGGTGGGGCAGAAGCACGCCTTTCGGCTTGCCGCTCGACCCCGACGTGTAGAGGATCAGCGCCGGGTCGTCCAGCGAGACCTCGCGGGCAGGGTTCTTCTCCTGTGTGCCGGCCGATGCCGTCCAATCGCCCACCAGGAGGGTCGACGAGCGTGTCCGCGGCAGTTTGTCCAGCCACTCCCTTTCGGTGAGGACAAACTCGGCGCCACTGTCCTCGAGCATGAACGCGATCCGCTCGGCCGGATAATCGGCCGGGATCGGGACATAGACGCCTCCGGTCTTGAGCACGCCCAGGACCGCCCGGAGATAAGCCGGGGAGTGTTTCAAGAGGAGCGCAATGCGGCTTCCGCGGCCGGCGCCGGCCGACCCGAGGCGACGGGCCAGCCCGTTGGCCTGCTCGTTCAGCGCCGAGTAGCTGATGCGCTCATTTGCCCAGAGTATGGCGGGGTGCTCGGGCTGCCTCGCGGCATGCCGTTCGAAAAGGAGATCGACGGAGGCGGCGGGGAGCGGGGCACCCGTGTCGTTCCACCGGTTGAGGATGAGATCGGCTTCGGCGGCCGTTATCGAGCGTTGCCGTTCTTCCACGGGCCGACGGCTTCCCGCCGCGCCTTGGGAGAGCGCCCTGCGGTCCACCTTGTTGCTGGGGGTGAGCGGGAACGAAGGCAATTCCTCGTACCACGAAGGGATTGCGTGCGTCGGCAGCCTGGCGGCGAGAAAACCACGGAGTTCCGAAGCGGAAAGGGGCTGATCCCCGGCAACGAGACAGGCGGTCAGGGTGGGCGATCCGCCGGCCCCTGGCCGGGCCACGACGACTGCGTCGCGCACCCCGGGGTGCTGTTTTAACGCCGCCTCGACTTCCCCCGGCTCGATGCGGAAGCCGCGTATCTTCAGCTGCAGATCGGCCCTCCCGAGGAACTCCACCTGCCCATCGGCCCGGCAGCGCCCCAGGTCTCCCGACCGATACATCCGCTGCCCAGGGTTGAAAGGGTCCGCATAAAAGCGTTCGGCAGTCAGCTGCGGCTCGTTGAGGTAGCCGCGGGCTACGCCGACGCCCGATAGGCATATTTCGCCGATCGCGCCGGGTGCGACGGCGGCGCCGTCCTCGTCGAGGATGTAGGAGCGGGTGTTATCAACGGGCCGGCCAATTGGGATGGGTCCGTCCGTATCCTCAACCAGGCACCCGTGCGAATAGATGCTTGCTTCGGTGGGGCCATACCAGTTCCAGAGGCGGCGGCAGCGCCGCTGCAGTGCCGAAGCCAGCGCGGGCGACAACACGTCGCCGCCGCTGATGATCTGGAGCTCAGCGTCGCCCTGCCAGCCGGCGTCCACCAGCATGCTCCAGGTTGCGGGAGTTGCCTGAATGACGGTAGGCCGGGCGGCTGCGAAAGTATCGCCCAGCCGCCGGGGATCGCGGGCGCTCCTCGAGTCGACGATCACGACCCGCCCGCCGTAACACAGGGGGAGCAGGAGTTCCAGGGTAGCGATGTCGAACGACAGCGTGGAGAGGGCCGGCATCACGTCCCGGCTGGAAAACCCGAGCGTTCGGCCGGCCCAGGCCAGGACGTTGGAGACCCCTGCGCGCGTGACCTCCACCCCCTTCGGGTTGCCCGTGGAGCCGGACGTGTAGAGTAGGTACATCAGGGAATCCGGGTCCGCCGCGGACCCGCAAGGCTCGGCGCTTTGTTCTTCCAGCGCCAGAGACTCGAACGTGAACACCCGCGCGTTTCCGGCCGGTATCGCTTCGACGAGCGACTCCTGGGTCAGGAGGAATTGCGCCGCGGAATCGCGCAGCATGAACCGCAGCCGCTCGGCCGGATAGCCGGTGTTGAGCGGCAGGTACGCACCCCCGGCCTTGAGGATGCCTATCATGCTGATCAACATGGGCAACCCGCGCTCCATGCAGATCGCGACGAACCGATCGGGCCCCACCCCCTGCTTTTGCAGAAACCGCGCCAGCCGGTTCGAACAAGCCTCCAGCTCCCCATAGCTGATGGACTCCCCCCCGCACACCGCCGCAACACTGGGGACGGACCAGGGCAACTGGTGATCAATCAGCAAGTTATGGAATTTATTGCCCGAAAAAGGGGCCTTATTTCGCATTTTTGCTGCCGTTTTTCTCGACTAAGCACCGATTTGCCGGGAATGGCTTGCCCGACCGGCTGGAGTTGGCAAGTTGCCCGCATATTGCTTCCGCAGGGTTCTTATCGCAGGCCACCCGCGCGCGCTTCAGGCTTTTGTGACAACCCGCGCAGCACCGTACAAGAACAAGGGCAGAACGCGGATTTCCGCGGATTTGACGGGTTCACGAGGCCTGTCACCAATGCCTTTGTTCTTGATCTGCGTGTATCTGCGTCAATCAGCGTCCGAAGGATCTCGAAGTGCCCCGTGGGAGCGGGTGTGCGCGTGACGAGCGAGCTCGAGATCCCCGGGCAGGGCGGCGAGCTTGCGGCCGGTCAACTCGAGATACACTTTTTCCACCTGGCCGCCGAGCGTATCCCACCCGGCGCCGCGCTCGCCCACGAAACGCGCAATCTGCGCGTTGCCCTTCAGGTTCGCCCGGATCGCCTCGACCTGCCCGCGGGCTTCGGCCGGCGCTTTCTTCGCCATCAGCGAGCCCACCTGTTCGCGAAGCGCCTTGAAGAACGCCTGCTGATCGTCGATGACGCCGCTGGCCGCCCTCGCCCCGTGTCCCGGGCAGACGATCTTCGCCCGAAGTTTCTTCGCCTCGTCGAGCGTCCCGATCCACTGTCCGACGTCGCCGTCGCCCACGTAGTTGAACGGCCCGTTGACGCAGACGTCGCCGGCGAAGAGGATCCCCTCGTTCGGCAGCCACGCAACCGCGTCCCCGTGGGTGTGCGCCACCCCGAGGTGAATCAGCTCGACCCGGTGCTTCCCGTCGTCGAAGTAGAGTTCCTTCGGAAACAGTACGGACGGCGGTTTGAGCCTGGTCCCGCTGAGGTCCTTGCGTTGCTTCGCGGCCGACTCCCAGGATCCGGGCTGCTTGCCGTAATAGCCGGTCTCATACTTCTTCATCTCGGCGATCACGCCGGTGTGGGCCACGGGAACGGCCCCGTTTTCGACGAACACCTGGTTGCCGTACGCGTGATCGCCGTGGTGATGGGTGTCGAACGCGAAGCGGACCGGCTTGGGCGTTATCGCCCGTATCTTGCCGATGATCTCCCTGGCCCCCGCCGGGAAATTGGCGTCGATCACAAGGACGTAGTCCTCCATCACCACCCACCCGTTGTTGCACACCGCGTCGGCCGTGTCCGACAGGTCGCCCTGATGGAAGTAGACGTCCGCCGCGACCGGGTCGGGTTTGCGGCTGGACGCCTGCGGCGCTCGCCAGCAACTCCGCCTCCGCCGCCGCGCTGAGAACCCCGGCGCTGCCGATCAGAAACCCCCTCCTGCTCACGTCGCACATGGTTAGTCCCTCCCTGGGTAAGTATACGCTGTGGAGATGCGGCGGCTCGATGCCGCCAGCGTTCGATATTGGGCGGTATGCAGGGCGATGTGGCGCCGCACTTCCATATCGCTTGACCGGCCAGGAGAGACAAGAACAAAAGCGGAACACGGATCTTCGCGGATTTGACGGATTGACGCGGATCGGACGCGGCCAGTCACCAAGTGTGATTCCGTGATCTTCCGTGGGCATCCGAGGCCAATGCCGTTGTTCTTGATCTGCGTCAATCCGCGTCCGAAAAAACACGTCAACATATTTATGAAACTGGCCACTAAGTTGGTTTCCGTGGCGGACAGGCAACGTGAGATGGCACAATGGCAGGCTGAGGAGGTTGCGCGATGACCGACGTGGGGTTGCTCTTGCGGGCGTTGAAATTCTCTGCCGAGAAACACAGGGACCAACGCAGGAAGGGCGGGGACGCTTCCCCCTACATCAATCACCTGATTGAGGTGGCGCACCTGGTGGCCAACGTCGGCGGCGACACCGATCCGCCGGTGCTGGTCGCCGCAGTTCTACACGACACGGTCGAAGATACCCAGACCCTCCCTGCCGACATCGAGCAGGAGTTCGGCCCGCAGGTGCGCCGCTTCGTGGAGGAGTTGACCGACAACAAGAGCCTCCCCAAAGCGGAACGCAAACGGATCCAGGTCGAACACGCCCCCTCGCTGTCGCCCCAGGCCAAAAAGATTAAGATCGCCGACAAGATCTCCAACATCCGCGACGCCACCGACCACCCTCCGGAGAAATGGACGCTCGTGCGGAGGCGGGAGTATCTCGAGTGGGCGAACGAAGTCGTCGCGGGATGTCGCGGGAGCAGTCCGGCCCTCGAGGCCCACTTCGATCAGGTCCTCCGGGAGTGCCGCGCGAAGCTGGGGAGCGACTGACGCCTCGTCCGTTCGGAGCCGTCGGCGCTAGAGACGGGAGACGATCAGTTTGCCCAGGTCGGTGAGCTGGCCGATGGTCAGGTACACCTTGTTCTTGACGAAGTCCGCGAACGAAGTGAGGACGACGCAGTGCGCCCCTTTCCTGACCGCGAGCAGGTTGGCGGGCATGCCGGGCATCACCGCACCCTGGACCGCCTCGTCGCCGACGCCGCCGACGGCACGGCATACTTGCTCTTGAAGCCGGCGTAGGTCTTCGCGTCCGTGAACTGGATCATCAGGATCAGTTCGCCCGAGGCATCGGCGAAATTGAGATCGCCGCCGGCCCCGGCAACGGACCCGGCGGGAATAAGTTTGACCCCCTTCATCCCGGTGACCTTTTCGATGTCGGCTCCCGTGAGGTATTTTTCGCGGGAACCCTGCGCAAACGCACCAAGAGCCAGCCCGAGACTCAAACACAACGCAATTCTCTTCATTGCCGAGACCTCTCTGAAATGTCCTCGCCCCAAACTCACTTCGAGATTCTTAGAGAAGCCTTAGAGGTGCGTTCCACCTCTAAGCGGAAATATCCGTCTTCAGGCGCAGCGGCGGCTTGCCCGAACCGGCCAGCTTCACGTTCGGCTCGCGTTCGATCACGGCGAGCAGCTCGCGCGTCACGCGGTCGTCGATCTCGGACGAGTGCATCAGGTCCACCGGGTAGCGGATGAGCGACCTCGAGGCCGGCGGGATCCAGCTGCAGACGGCTCGTCGGCCGCAACGCCCCGGGGGGTGCGGTCGACAGGGTCCTTTCCATGTGGCGGTACTGTTTTTCCATCTCGTCCCGGTAGCCCGAAAAAATTTCTTCCACGACGCCGCGCAGCCGCTCCTCCGCAGCCCGGTAGTCGCTGTCCGGGGACACCGTCAGGGAAACCTCGTGCCACACGAAGCTCGTGCCGGGGATCTGTTTGAAAAAGCCCGCATTGGATTGGAACACGATGGAATTCGAGAAACCGACGACTCGTGCCGCTCGCCGTTTTCTCCCCGCCCCTGACCAGTTCCAGCAGGTGAAACCGCACCAGCCCGATCTCCACCACTTCGCCGGTGATTCCCGCCACCTGCACCCGGTCGCCCACCCGGATGCCGTACTTGCCGATCAGGAAGAAGTACGCCACGATCGAAACGATGACATTCTGCAGCGCCACGGCGACACCCGCCGTGATGAGCCCGGCAAACGTGGCGATCGAACTGAGCTCGGTGGCGAACGAAACGACGAGCAGGACGGCGATGACGCACCAGAAGACGATCTTCCGCAGCAGCAGGTACTGATACCTGCGCCGGGCGTCGCGCACGTAACGGAATATCGTGCGCCGCCACAGCTCCGCCCCGCCGATTATGACGGCCAGCAGCAGCCCGAGCACCACCACCCTGACGACGAGAGTCCTCAATTCCGACGTGTACCGGGTTCTGAGCGTGCCTGCCAGTTCGCGATGTTCCGCTTGTACAGCTCGAGCAGGAGCCCCTGCTTGCTCAGCGGCAATACGGACGCCGAGGTGCGCTTGAACTGCGAGGTCAGGGCGTCCAGCATCGCCTTCTGCTGGACGAGCACGACCTGGTCCGTGGTGTCGGCCTGGCCGGCCAGCTCGTCGCCGCGTTTCGACAGCTCTCTCAGGGTGCTGACGAGCGGGGAGCGCAGCTCCCTGGACTGCTGGCTGACGGAGTCGGTCAACTGCAACGCGGCGTCGAGCGTGCCGATGCGCCCGGACAGGGCGACGACGTCCCAGGTCAGTGACCAGAGGCCGGAGGGCGCGCCCTTCGGCCCGCCCGAGGCCAAGCCCGCATACGCCTGTTCGTTGGCGGCGGCGCCCTCCTGCTTGGCCGCCGGCTGTCCCGTGGCCGCGGGGACCGACCTCGCCAGGGCCTCGATCTTCTCGCGGATCCCGGTGGCGCCCAGCCCGTTGGCGCTCGAACCGCCGACGAAACTCGGTCATGCTGCGGAGCGAGTCCCGTGCGCACCTGCGCGAGCTCGAGCTGGCTGCGCGTTTCGGCCATCCGGGTCTGGAGCGATTCGCGCTCCCGGCCCGCCGCGCCCGAGAGCTGCTGCCGGAGCGCTTCCAGTTCCGCCTGGTTTGACCGCACCTGCTGGTCCAGGCGGGCCAGCATCTGGCGCAGCGCCTGGTAGCGCGACGAGCCGGCCTCGCCCCGGGCCGCGGCCTCTTCTTTTTCGATCGTCTCCGCCTGCGCCCTGGCAAACTCGAAGGCGAGCGACACGGCCTGGTTCGCAATCTGCTGGTTGTCGGCGACGACCATGCCCTCGTCGGCATCGGTTACCAGCTGCCGCTGCAGGTCCAGGTGCCGGTACCAGCCGATCGTTGCACTGAGGTACCTGAGCAGGACGGCCGGGTCCAGCTCGGTGCTCGAGGCGGCCTGCGGCAGTGAAACCCGCGCCCCGGACGCCACCAACGTCAACACCAGTGCCAATGCGCCGCCCAAACGAATCGATCTCATCCGCGAACCCCGGTTCGATTGCTCCATGCCTGCAATCTAGACGATACACCGGCGCGAGCATAAGTGGATAGGCATCGTGTGACTGTTTCTCATCCCGGCGGATTTGTGCAACACTGGACGGCGGGTCTGTACCCGGGGATGAAGGAGGAACGCGGTGGATGAGCGACAGCCTGGGATCGCGGCGAGCCGCCGCGGCCCACTTATGCTCTTGGGTGTTCTGCTGCTTTGTCTCGTTTCTGCGGCCTCGCCCGCGCCTCCGGCAACGGCGGGCGGATCGGTCGAGGCCGAGATGCGCACCCGCGCCGCTCGTTGCCTGGCCGAGCGGCACCTGGTGGTCGACTACTACCGGATCGGCAGACGGCTTGCCTTTCCGCTCCTCCTCGACCGCATCCCGAGCCCGCGGGCCCCGGTGACGGGAATCCCCGATTACCCGTGGGAGATCTGGCTCGCGTGGCGGCTCGAAGACCGGCTGAACACCCTTGGTTGGGCCGCCTCGTGGTTCAAAGATGCCGCGGCCGCGGCCCAGGCCGGACGCGAGCTCGAGGCGATGGCCCGCTGGCCGGCCTTCACCCCCAACGCCAGGCTGGACCTCTGCCTGGGCCACGTGTCGCGCACGATGTGCGAAGCCTACCGCAAGTGGGACTGGCTCACCCCCGCCACCAGGGACGCGCTCGGCCGTGCGCTCGACCGTCTCGTCGCCGATGCGGCACCCTGGGTCAAGGAGAGGTTCGGCGCGGGGTTGACGGCACGCGACATTCTCGATTCGGCGGATCCGCACACGCGGGTCCACAACATCCCCTTCATCGGTCTCATCGGCGCCGCCATGGCCGCCAACACCAGGGGGGCCGCGCCTGCGGCGTCCCTCAACGGGCAGCTGACCGCGCTCATCGAGGTCCTGACGACGCTCCGGCAGAGCGGCTATAGTGAAGCGGTGGGTTACGACGGCTACCTGCTGGATTTCGTGACGAGCTGGCTCGCAACCCTCCCGCCGGCCTCCCGGGAATCCGTGCTGCGGAGGTTCGACCTCGAAGGGTTTTTCCCTGAATCCTGCATGCTGGGTGCCCCGGGCGACGCGACCCGGGTCGCCGAACTCTCCGACGTGGAACCGCACCAGATGCCCTTCCACATCTCGGCGCAGGCGCGGCTGCAGTCGTTTCGGCCGCAGCCGCTGCGGGCCTGGTACCTGCGCCAGTGCAGGCTGGACGTGCTCCGGTCCGACACGCTCGCCCTCCTCCGCACGCTGGCGGCGGGCGCGCCGCAGGGGGCCCCGCCCCCGGCCGTGCGCGTCCTCGACGCGCACTACGCCAAAGTCCTGCGCTCGGGTTGGGCCGCGAGCGACCTCGCCGTGGCCGTCGCCGCCGGCAATTCGCCCGCAGGGCACATCCACTTCGACTTCGGCTCGATCACGATCGGAACCGCCGGCCGGTGGCTGATCGCGGATCCGGGCTACCAGCAGTACATGCCCGGCGAGGAACGCGAGTTCACGATCGGGCCGCGGGCTCACAACGCGCCCGTCCTCGACGGCAGGGCCCAGGAGAAGAAGGCCGGCAGGGTTCTCTCGGAAGACACCGACCAGGTTGGGACCCTCAGGCTCGCGCTCGACCTGACCGCCTGCTATCCGGCGGAACTCGGCGTCGGGCGCGCCATGAGGACGGTCTGGTTGGCCGGGAAGAGCCTCGTGGTCGTTGCCGACGAGCTCGACGCCGGAAACGCCGGCACCCAGGCCTATCACTGGCACGGTGCACCCGACGCCGCGTGGCAGGTGCGGGACAACTGGGCGATGCTCTACGCCGGCAAGGGGGCCACGATCTGGTTCTCGAGCCCGGGATTTGCCGTCTCGGACGCCGATCTCGTGAGGCTCCCCGGATCGCGCGGCCAGGTGAGCCTGGTGTGCAGCCGCAAACCGGTCCCGGTGACGTGGTGGGTGTTCGCCACGGGCGATGCCCCTCCCGCCGTGGCGTCGGACGCCGCCGCGCGCTCGCTGCGGATCGGCGGCCTGCGGTTCAGCCTCGACTGACGCTCTTGGAGTGCGGCGGCTCGACGCCGCATATCGTGGCGGTTCGGCCTGGCGCCAAGGCGCCGGGTGTTTCGGCTTTGGCGAGAGCAGGAAAGCGGCGCCGAGGCGCCGCACTCCAAATCAGCGCTTTGGTATCGAGACGGTGATGTTCCGGAACTTCAGGCCGCCCGTGTGGTCCCCCTGGATGTAGAAAGGCCCCGGCTGCGCCCTCGTTGGCATCCAGCGCGCCGCCGGTGATTCCCTCTATCTCCTGCCGGTCGATGGTCGTGACCCCGTTGCGGACGATGGTTACGGTGCGGCCCACGAGCGTGACGTCGAACGTGTCCCACTGTCCCGGGGTGCGCGGCAGTTCCTTCGGCGTGAGCCGGCCGTAGATGGACCCTATCCGGCGCTCCGGCGGGTTGTCGGCGAGAGGCTCGTATTCCAGCTGAACCTCGTAGCGCCCCCTCAGGTAGAAGCCGCTGTTGGCATGCTCGGGGCAATTGACCTCGAAGTGAAGCTTGAAGTCGTCAAACTGGCGGGTGGACTTCAGGTTGGCTCCGCGTTCCTCGTTGACCAGCTGCCCGTCCTTGACGACCCAGTGGCTGTTGGCCGGGTTGCCCATCGGTTCCCAGCCGCCGAGGTCGCGGCCGTTGAACAGCGGCTCCGGAGCCGTCCATGCGGCCGGGGCGGCGCGCTTCAGCTCCGGCGCCCGGACTCCCGCCAGCGCGAGCGTCGTGTCCCCGCGCTTCTGAACGCCGCTGATCTTGTCGCCCGCGGCATCGAGTTCCAGCACCTCGGCCGGCCTGTCGGCCGTTGCCGGGGAAACGGTCGCGGTCAGGTGTGACCCCTCGATCTTGAAGTCCGTCACTTGATAGACGTGCCCACCGGTCGGCTGGTACCACACTTCCAGCTTGCCGCCCTTCTCGGTCACGCCCAGCCAGACCGCCCGCGTCGCGTTTCCCCTGGTGATGTTGAAATCCCATCGTCCCGCCAGATTGCCCGCCTTCTGCGAGAACGCCGCCGGCGTCATCAGGGCGACGGCCAGAAGTACGATCAGATTCCGTTTCATATGATTCCTCCGTAGATGGCGCAGTTTAAGCCCGCGGCGGCGCGGGGACAAGCGTCGCGCAGTTTTTGGGCTCGCCGCCCTCTGCCGGCGGACGCCGACCCCCGAGTTTCCCGCGTCGGACGCTATCTCGCCGCTGCCGGGTAAAGGGGCCAAAGCACCGGCAGGATCAGCAGGATGATGCTCAAGAGGATGAGGGTAAGGAGCAAGCCGGCCTTGACGAAGTCCCTGAAGCGGTATTTTCCCGGCCCGTAAACCAGGATGCACGAAGGTTCGAACGGCGTGATCAGCGACACCGACGCCGCCAGCATGATGGCGATGGCGAATGTGCGCGGGTTGGCGCCGAGGCGCTGAGCCGAGTTCAGGGCGACGGGGAGCACGACCAGGGCGGCGGCCGCGTTCGACATCGGCTGGGTGAGGATCACGGTCAGGAGGCAGAAACCCGCAAGGACCGTCATCACGCCGAACGGTTCGAGGATGCGGGTGATGTGGCCGGCGAGGAAGGCGGCCGTGCCCGTCTTCTCCATCGCGGTCCCGAACGCGGTCATGCCTCCGATCAGGATCAGGAGTCTCCAGTCGATGAATTCGTAGGCCTCCTCCACGGTGATGCTGCGCACCAGCATCGTCAGCACGGCCGCCGCGAGGATGGCTACCGAGAGCGGGACCCAGCCGAGCCCGCCGGCGAGGATCGCGCAACCGAAAAAGACCAGGGCGTAGGTTCCCTTCTTCTGACGCGCCTCCGGCGGGATCAGCTCATCGAGGATGGTCAGATCCGGGTTTCGTCTCAGGTTCCGGATCCTTTCCGCCTGCCCGTGCAGCAGGAGCACATCCCCGACGCGAAGCCTTATGCGGGCGATCTTGTCGGCGAGCGAGTGACCGTGGCGGTAGATCGCCAGCGCCGTGAGGCCGTAGCGCCGCCTGAAATCCAGCTCCTTCAGCGTCCGGTCGATCAGGTTGGATTGAGGCATGAGGAGCGCTTCGGCGATCCTGTTGTCTTCCGATTGCAGGTCAGCGTCCTGCAGATTCAGGAGAGCCTTGATCTCGACGCCCTCCGTGTTCTTGATCTTCATCAGGTCTTCGACCTTGCCCTCCACGAGCAGGACGTCCCCGTGCCGGATGAGAGAACCCGAATCAGGCAGGATCTTCTGGTTCCCCCGCAACACCTGCACGATCTGAAAACCCAGCCGGGAGAGCTCGGATTCGAAGATCCGTTGGCCCCCGAGGCGCGAGTCCGGGAGCACGGCGATTTCGCTCAGGTACTTGCGCATGCCGTAGTCATCCGTCTGGCTTTCACCCTTGTGAGACGGCAGCAGCCGGCGCCCGACCATGACCATGTAGAGCACGCCGACCAGCAGCAGCACCAGCCCGACGGGCGTTATCTCGAAGAGCGAGATCGGTGCCATTCCCACCCTCGCGATGTATCCGCTGACCGCCACGTTCGTGGACGTGCCGATCAGGGTGCACGTCCCGCCCAGGATCGAGGCGAACGCCATTGGCATGAGGAGCTTTGACGGGCTGATCTGCGCCCTGCGCGAGAGTCCCATGACCGGGGGAAGGAAGACCGCGGTGGCGGTGGTGTTGTTCATGAACGCCGAAACACACCCCACCGTGGCCATGACGGCCAACGTCAGGCGCTTCGGCCCCTTGCCCGCGACCCGGTACAGGTGGGCCCCGATGGCGTCCACCACGCCGGTCTTCTGCAGCGCGCCGCTGAGTGCGAAGATGGAGGCCAGGATGATGATGATCTCGTTGCTGAAGCCGGCGAAGGACTCGGCAGGGGTCAGGATGCCGGTCAGCACGAGCACGACAAGCAGCATCATCGTGATGAGGTCGACGGATGTCACCTCCATGGCGAACAGGATCAGGGCAGCGATCAACAGGCCGAGGACGAGGGCGATCTGCATGGTCACATCCTAAACGAAGACGCTCGAATCGGTTCGGCGGATTGAACCCGGCCCCGCGGCCGTTCGTCCGGCATGCACTGAAATAGTATCAGGCGCGCCGGCACCTTACCTGCTTCAATAACGCGTCCCCTCTGAATCAAGTGGGTCCGGGCTTTAGCCCGGACGTCTTTTGACTTTCGCTAAGCAGCAACCGCAAATAACGTCCGGGCTGAAGCCCGGACCCACTTGGCTGAAGCCCGGACCCACTTGACCCACTTGGCGGTTTTTCGGTTCTTGGGCTTTTGGGAGGCGTTCTACAGCTGCGGGAGGCGGACGGTGGTGTCGGGAGCGGCGACGGGCTCGGGGTTCGGAGGTTCGGGGGTGAAGTCCTCGCCCGGGTTGATGAACGTGTCGGTTTCCAGGTCGTACTGCCGGTCGTGGAGCTGGCGGTAGCGGCCCCCGGCCGCCAGCAATTCCTGGTGGGTGCCGCGCTCGATGATTTCGCCGTTTTCCAGCACGAGGATCTGGTCGGCGCTGCGGATGGTGGAGAGCCTGTGGGCGATCACGAACGTGGTGCGGCCATGGCGCAGGCGTCTCAGGCCGTCCTGGATCATCGCCTCGCTTTCGCTGTCCAGGCTCGAGGTGGCCTCGTCGAGGATCAGGATGCGCGGATCCGCCAGGATGGCGCGTGCGATCCCGATGCGCTGCCTCTGGCCGCCGGACAACCTGATGCCGCGTTCCCCGACGACCGTGTCGTAGCCGTTTTCGAAGCCCTCGACGAATTCCTCGCAGTGGGCGATGCGGCCGGCTTCGCGGACCTGGTCGCGCGTGGCGCCCGGGCGGGAGAATCGTATGTTGTCGGCGACGGTGCCGTCGAAGAGGAAGTTCTCCTGCATGACGGCCCCGAGCTGCGCGCGATAGTCGCGCAACCGGACGTGCGGCAGGTCGATCCCGTCGATCGTGATCCGTCCGGACTTGGGGCGATCGAAGGCCATGACGAGGCCGATGAGGGTGCTTTTGCCGGACCCGCTCGAGCCGACCAGCGCCGTGGTGGAGCCCGCCGGGGCGTCGAACGACACGTTGCGCAGCACGGGGATGCCGTTGGTGTACTCGAAGGTGACGTCCTCGAAGGCGATGTCGCCCCGCACCGAGGAGAGCGGCTGCCGGGACTTCTCGTCCGCGTCCTCGGTCGCCATCTGCCGGATCTCGTTGATGCGGTCGAGTCCAGCGAAGGCCTCGGTGATCTGGGTGCCGATCGACGCCAGCTGCACCAGCGGCATGGCCATCAGGCCCGTGAAGAAGGTGTACATCACCAGCTCGCCCAGGGTCATCTGCCCGGCAATGATGGCGCGCCCCCCCACGAGCAGCACGATGACGCCGATCGCGCCGACGATGACGGTCGAGGCGGAGGCGGTGGCCGACACGCCGGTGATCGATTTCGCGACGTTGCGGAACAACCTGTGGACGCCGCGCGTGAAGACGAGCTGCTCGCGCTTCTCGGCCGTGTAGGATTTGACGATGCGGATGCCGCCCAGCGATTCCGTCAGGCGGCCGGTCACCTCGGCCTGGATCTTGCCGCGCTCGCGGAACATCGGCCGCAGCCTCCTGAACGCGGTCGCCAGGACCGCGCCGAAGCAGGACAGCACGGTCAGGGTCACCAGCGTCAGGGCCCAGTTCAGGTAGAAGAGCACTCCCAGGGCCAGCAGGCCCGTGACGATCGACCCCGTCAGCTGGACGAGGCCGGTGCCGACCAGGTTGCGGATTCCCTCCGCGTCGGTCATGATCCGCGAGATGAGGACGCCGGTCTGGGTGGAATCGAAGTAACGCACCGGGAGCCGCACGACGTGCGCCTCGACGCTCCGTCGCATGTCCGTGATGGCGCGCTGGGCGGCCACGCCCAGGACCTGGGAGAGCGCGAACGAGGTCGCGGCGTCGACCAGGGTGGCGGCGCCGGCCGCCAGCGCCAGCCACGGCAGGAGGTCGTGTTGCTGCTTGCCGATGACGTCGTCGATCAGGTACTTCGAGGTCGCAGGAAGCACGAGGCCGGCGATGCGGCTGATCAGCATCAGGGCCAGGCCAAGCGCAAGGCGTGCGCGATGCTCGGCGATCAGCCGGCGCGCCTCGCCCCACGCCTGGGACCACCGGATCTGTTTTCTGTCCGCCACACCAGACTATATAGCACAGATCAACAGCCAGGTAAGGTTACGTAGATAAGGTCAAGTGGGTCCGGGCTTCAGCCCGGACGTTTTTAGAACCGTCTCCTACCGCTACACATGTACTGCATAGCGACTGCAAAAGGCGTCAAGTGGGTCCGGGCTTCAGCCCGGACGCCGTTTGCAGTCGCTGTGCAGGGCAGTTGGAACCATATGGAACGGATTTGAATACGTCCGGGCTGAAGCCCGGACCCACTTGGCTGTGTGCGAGTAAGGTACGGCGCAGCTTGGCGCGGCGGCCTCGTGGTAGCATGTGTTCCGACCCCGGGGAGGCTGACGATGCTGAAGGCAATCGGCTGGATCGGCGACTTGTCGAGTTTCGGCGTGCGCGCCCTGCGCGCGTCCATCCGCCCGCCCTTTGAATTCGAGCAGATTATCCGGCAGATGTACGAGTTCGGCGCCCGCTCGCTGCCGCTGATCGGCGCCGCCGGCTTCGCCGTGGGGGCGGTGATGTCGATGCACACCCGCGCCTCGCTGGAGCGTTTCGGGGCCGAGGCGATGATCCCGGCCGGCCTCGGCGTGGCGCTCATCAAGGAAACCGGTCCGCTGGTGACGGCCCTGCTCTTCTCCGGTCGTGTCGGGGCGGGCATCGGCGCCGAGCTCGGCGCGATGCGCGTCAGCGAGCAGATCGACGCGCTCGAGACGCTGGCGGTCGATTCGTTCAAGTACCTGGTGGTCACCCGGATCCTCGCCTGCATCGCCGTGATGCCGCTGCTGGTCACGGTGGCCAACTTCGCTGGCATCGTCGGCGGGTACGTGTCCGAGACCGTCATCAGCGGGATGTCGTTCGGCCTTTACTGGGAGCGCGCCTTCTCCCTGATCTCCTTCTCGGACTATGTCCCGGCCACCCTGAAGACGTGCGTGTTTGGTTTCATCATCGGCACTACCTCGGCATACCTCGGGTACAACACGGAGGGCGGCACGGCGGGCGTGGGGCAGGCGGCGACGCGCAGCGTCGTGTCTTCCTCGATACTGGTCATTCTGTCCAACGTGGTGATGGTCAAGGCGATCTTTGTTCTCTTTCCGAAAGGTTGAGGCGCTCGAGCCATGCAAGAGGAGACGGCGGCCGGATCGAATGGGGTGGCCATACGCTTCGAGAGGGTCTCGAAGTCCTTCGGCGGCCTGCGGGTGCTCGACGACGTGTCGTTCCAGGTGCGGCGGGGCGAGGCCTTCTGCATCCTGGGCCGGAGCGGCTCGGGCAAGAGCGTCACGCTGCGGCAGCTGGTGGGCCTGATCAAGCCCGACCGCGGCCGCATCTTCGTGGAAGACGACGAGATCACCGCGCTGGACGCGCAGGGGCTCGCGCGCGTGCGCAAGCGGATCGGCTTCCTGTTTCAGTACTCGGCGCTGTTTGATTCCATCTCGGTGGGGGAGAACGTCGCCTTTCCCCTGCGCCGGCACACCCGCGGGACGGACCGCGAGATCCGCGACCGCGCGCAGCAGCTGCTGGAGAGCGTCGGGCTCGCCGAAGTCTACGGCAAGATGCCCGCGCAGATTTCCGGCGGGATGCAGAAGCGGGCCGCGCTGGCGCGCGCCCTCGCCCTGCACCCGCCCGTGCTGCTGGTGGACGAGCCCAGCAGCGGCCTGGATCCCGTGACGGCATCGGAAATCGACGACCTGCTGCTGCGTCTGAAGAAGCGCGAAAAGACCACCATGGTCGTGGTCACCCACAACATACCCAGCGCGCGGATCCTGGGCGACGAGCTGGCCGTGCTCCACCAGGGCCGTATCCTGGACAGCGGGACGCCCGCCCATCTCGAGGTGAGTGAGCACGGGCTGGTGAGGTCGTTGTTGAACTCTCAAGGGGGTAACTGAGCCATGCATTCCTCCCAGAAGATCGCCATCGGTGCGTTCGTGCTCGGCGGCCTCGTCCTGTTCACCCTGGGGTTGTACTGGATCGGGGAGCGGCGCTTCCTCTTCTCCGACAACATCGAGCTGTACGCGGAATTCGCGAACGTGAGCGGCCTGAAAACCGGGTCGCGGGTCGCGGTGTCGGGGATGGACGGCGGGGAAGTGCTGTACATCGGCGTCCCGGCGTCCCCGGGAGCGAAATTCCGGGTGAAGTTCCGCCTGCTCGAGAAGTTTCGCCCGATCCTGCGTCTCGATTCGGTGGCCACGATTCAGACCGACGGGCTCGTGGGCAACAAGCTCCTGCAGGTGGACCCCGGCACCGCGCAGTCGCGGCGAGCCGAGCGCGGCGACACCATCTCCAGCCGCGAGCCGGTGGAGTTCAACGACGTGGTCCGGGAAACGGTCGAGACCGTCCGGTACGCGCGGTCGGCCGTGGACGAGGTCAGGGGCCGGGTCGACGAGGCCGTCGACAACCTCGTCGGCATCAACCAGGCGGCCACCGGGTTGATTCAGGACGTCGGCACCCAGGTCGCGAGGATAACCGCCGCCACTCAGAACGTGGTCGCCGGAGTCGACGAAATCGTCGAGGGGGTGCAGCAGGGACGCGGCTCGGCAGGGAAACTGTTCACCGACGACCGCCTTTATGAAGACGTGCGCGGCACCGTCCGGGAACTGCAGCAGACCTCGGGTAACCTCGTGCGGATCACCTCGGACGTGAACGAGATCGTCGGCGACATCAAGCGGCGACAGCTCGGGAAGAACCTGGAACAGACCATGCAGAACATCGAGGAGATCTCCGTCAAGGGCAAGCAGGCGCTCGGCTCACTCCTGCCCGGAAGCCCTGGGGAGGAGGGCCTCGCCTCCAGCCTGCGCCGAACCCTGGTCAACACCAACGAAGCCATGTCCGACATGGCCGAGAACGCGGAGGCGCTCAAACGAAACTGGTTTTTCCGGGGCTTTTTCAATGCGCGCGGCTTCTACGACCTGGATGCCATCTCGCTGGCCGACTACCGGAGCGGAAAGTTCGCCCCCAAGCTCAAGCCGCGGCGCCATTGGCTGGCCGCCGGAGAGCTCTTCGCGAAAGGGCCAGACGCGCAGGAAGTGCTGACCGAGGAGGGGATGCACAGGCTGGATCTCGCCATGGCCGAATTCCTGCAGGAGTCCCAGAACTCCCCGCTGATGATCGAAGGGTACGCCGCCGCCGGAACCTCCCACGAGCAGTTCCTGCTCTCGCGCGAGCGCGCCGTCCGCGTCCGCAACTACCTCATCCCCCGCTTCTCGCTGCGTACCAACTACGTCGGGTTCGTCCCGCTCGGGGCCGAAGGGTCGCCCGACGGCCAATTCAAGGCCTCCGACGGCGTGTCGCTGGTGCTGTTTACCAATCCCAAGGCCACCCGGAAGTAGCCGATGAGAATGTTCCCTGCAACGATGTGCGGCTGGCTGCTTGCGGCCGGGGCTGGCCTTGCCGCACGGCCGGCCGCGCCGGGGCCCGCGAGCGGACTGGCGCTGTGGTATCGCCGGCCCGCCGCGGAGTGGCTGGAAGCCCTTCCCGTGGGCAATGGGCGCCTCGGCGCCATGGTGTTTGGCCGCGTGGCCGACGAGCAGATCCAGCTGAACGAAAAGACCGTCTGGTCGGGCGGCCGCGACAGCCAGCCGCCGCCGGCTGGAGCCTACAGGCGGCTCGCGGAGATCCGCCGGCTGCTCTTCGGCGGCAATTACGCCGACGGCGAGGCCGCGGCGCGCTCTGCCTTCCTCTCCGGCCGCCGCGGAGACCGCAACAGCTACCAGACGCTCGGCGACTTGTCGCTGGCCGCCGACCTTCCCGGCGAGCCCGCGGACTACCGCCGGTGGCTCGACCTGGATTCGGGCGTCGCCGTCACGACGTTCACGCTGGATGGCGTCGCCTACCGCAGGGAAGTCTTCTGCAGCGCCCCCGACCAGGTCCTGGTTGTGCGGCTCGCCGCGGATCGCCCCGGCGGCATTGGAGTCAGCGCCACCCTGCGGCGCGGCGGCGCCCGCCTCGAGGAGGCCGGCACCGACACGCTGCTGATGAACGGCCAGGCGGGTCTGAAAGAGGAAGCCCGCGGGGTGAAGTTCGCGGCCGCGCTGAAGGTGCTCGCCGAGGGCGGACAAGTCCGCGCAGAGGGCGGCCGGGTGACGGTGTCGGGCGCTGCCGCCGTCACCCTGATCCTGGCGGCTGCCACCGACTACAACCTTGGGAATCCCTCGGTGCCGCTCGCGCACGACCTGGCACGGATGTCGCTCGGGACCGCCGCCGCGGCCTCCGCGCGCCCTTACGCCGAACTGAAGGAGCGGAGCGTGGCCGACCACCGGCGCCTGTTCCGCCGCGTGGAGCTGAGGCTGTCGCCCGCCGCGGCGCCGGATCTGCCGACCGACGAGCGGCTCAAGGCCGTGCAGGCGGGCGCCGAAGACCCGCGACTGGTGGAGCTCTATTTCCAGTACGGCCGCTACCTCCTGATCTCCTCGTCGCGCCCCGGCAGCCTGCCGGCCAACCTGCAGGGCGTCTGGAACCAGGAACTGTCGGCGCCCTGGGGGGCCGACTACCACATCAACATCAACATCCAGATGAACTACTGGCCGGCCGAAGTGGCGAACCTGTCCGAGTGCCACGAGCCGTTTTTCGATTTCGTCGAGGCGCTCGCACGCCACTCGGGACGCCGGGCCGCTCGCGACGTTTACGGCGCCCGCGGTTTTGTCGGGCACTACACCACCGACCCGTGGTTCTACACGCCCGCCGCGGGCGAGCCGCAGTGGGCCCTCTGGCAAATGGGCGGCGCCTGGGCGACGCGCCACTTCATCGAGCACTACCGGTTCACCGGCGACCGGGCCTTCCTGCGGGGACGCGCCTACCCGATGCTGCGCGAGGCCGCGCTCTTCCTGCTCGACTGGCTCGTGGAGGACCCGAAGACCGGCAAACTGGTCTCGGGCCCCAGCGCGTCCCCCGAAAACACGTTCACCGCCGCCGACGGGAAGAACTACAGCGTGTCGATGGGCTGCTCGATGGACCAGGAAATCATCTGGGACACGCTCACCAACTTCCTCGCCGCGGCACGCGAGCTGGGCATCGCAGACGAGCAGACCCGTAAAGCCCGCGCCGCGCTCGGCCGGCTGGCCTGGCCGGGAATCGGCTCCGACGGACGGCTGATGGAGTGGACGCACGAGTTCGGCGAGCCCGAGCCTGGACACCGGCACATCTCCCACCTGTACGGCCTGCACCCCGCCGCGCAGTTCACCCGGAGCGCGACGCCGGAATACCTGGCCGCGGCGCGCCGGACGATCGATCACCGGCTCGCCCACGGCGGCGGCCACACCGGCTGGAGCCGCGCCTGGATCGTCAACTTTTTCGCGCGCTTCCAGGACGGCGAACGCGCGTACGAGAACGTCCGGCTGCTGCTGCAGAAGTCGACGCTGAGCAACCTGTTCGACAACCACCCGCCGTTTCAGATCGACGGGAACTTCGGCGGCGCCGCCGGGATCGCCGAGATGCTCCTGCAGAGCCACGACGACGGCATTACGCTGCTACCGGCACTGCCGAAAGCCTGGGCCGAGGGCCATTTCACAGGACTGCGCGCGCGCGGCGGCTTCGAGGTGAGCGCCTCCTGGCGGGGCGGGGAACTCGAGCGCGCCGAGATCAAGTCGCTCAACGGCAAAAGGTGCCGCGTTCGTCTCGGCGGCGTGGTGCGGGAGTTCGCGACCACGCCGGGGCGGATCTACGAGTTGCACAACAACAACTTGTCACGGAGGACACAGAAAAAAACCTGAGGGCACGGAATGTCAGAATCGTTTTATTCCGTGTTCTTCCGTCTTTTTTCCGTGTCTTCCGTGACAAGTTGTTGTTGTCCGTCCGCTGTCAGGCTCCCAGGTCCCAGCGGCGGAAGTAGAGCGCCTGTCGCACGATCGGCAGGGTTTTGAACTCGATCTCGCGCATCTGTTGGTCCGACAGCGGACTGAACTCGGACGCCGTCTTCACATTCTCTTCGAGCTGCGCCACGTTGTCGACGCCGACGATGCTTGTGCTCACCGGCAGGGACATGTTGTAGGAAAGGGCCTCCTTCATCGTCAGCGTTCCCCGGAGCTTCGTGCGCAGTCGCTCCGGCTGCTGTTCGAGCGGCGGAGGATTCCAGGTGGACAAGACCCTGCCGCGGGTCGTGATCTTCATGCCGATGATGGCGATGCCCCGCTTCTGCGCCTCGGGGAGCAGGTGACGGATGAAGCTCAGGTAATGGACGTCGGCCGCATTGAGCGCCATGAGAATCGAGTCGAATGGATAGCGCTTGATCGCCTCGAGCAGGACGATCGGTTCGAAGTGCCCCGTGATTCCCAGGAAGCGGACCATGCCTTCCGAGCGCGCCTTTTCAAGCGCTTCGATGGCGCCCCCCTTCGCGAAGATCTTGTCGACATGGTCCTGCGTCTGCACGTTGTGGAGCTGCCAGGTGTCCAGGTGATCGGTCTGCAGGTTCTTGAGGCTGCGCTCGAGCAGCTTCATTGACCCGTCAAAAGTCCGGTCTCCGGTTTTGCTGGCGAGGAAGACCTCCCGTCGCCTGGTTTTCAAGACTTGGCCGATGTGAGTTTCGCTCGTTCCGTCCCCATAGCCTGCCGCGGTGTCGATGTAGTTGACCCCCAAGTCTATGGCCCGGCTGACGATCGCCGCCGAATCTTCCGCCCGACCGGGGATTTCGAGCGTGGCCTGGCCCCCGAGACTGAAGATGCCGACCTTGTACCCGGTCTTGCCGAGGCTTCTCGTCGGCATGGCCTTGTGGGTGCGCTCGTTGTACGGAAGTTGATAGCCTCCAGCCGCCGGCTCCGGAGGACGCGCCTCAGGATGAGGGGCATTCGCCCGGGCAACCGCGGCCATGGTCAGCGCCACACCCGTTCCGAGGAACTCCCGCCTGCCGCAACCACCCTTGTTTTCTCCAGTGTCGTTCATCGCTCATACCTCCGTCGTTTTTTCTTCATGATGATCCAGCCCTCCCGGGAAAGACGAGCGTCTTCGAATCGTGATTACCTCCCTCTCCCGGGAACGAGGCGCTTGAGTTCCTCGAACCAGTTCGTGACGAGGAGCATCTCCGTCACGGGCTGCGGCTTTCTTTCCTCGAGCTTCACCATTAGGAATCCCTGCCCGTCAGGCCACAGGTCCCAGCCTCGGATGGGGTTTCCGTTGCCCAATCCCAGCTGCTCGAACAGGGGGCGCGGCCTGCCGGACGGGCGCAAAGCGGCCTTAATCGCAGAAAATGGCCCCGAAAACACGAAATAAGGGTCATTTTCCCCTCTATTTTCGCGGCATCTTATTGAGGGGTATAGGCTTCTCCTGGTCCGTCCCCTAAAAGTACAATTTCAGGCCAAATTGAATCTGCCTGGCCGGGAAAGTTGAAGAGATGGTGCCAAAGGCAGTGGCATTGCGCTGTCCGTTGGCCGGCTGGAAATTGGTTTTGTTGAACACGTTGAAGAACTCGGCGCGGAACTCCAGCCTGTTCTCTTCGCGTAGGACCCGGAAGTCCTTATGCAGCCCCATGTCAAGCTGGTAGAACGCGTGGCTTCGGCCAATGTTGCGGCCGGCGTTCCCAAAAGGCTGGCTGACGTCGGTCGGCACCAGGATCGCATTCTTATTGAAATAGTTGGTGATCGTCTGTTCGCTCGGGTAGATGTCGCCGGTGATGTTCGGCCGGTAGGCCGGGTAGCTGCTGACGGAGAACGCCGACGTCGGGCTGTAGTACAGGTTGATAGGTGCGCCGCTGGTCATGGTATTGATTCCAGTCAGGCGCCAGCCTCCGAGGATTCCGTCCAGCACCGGATGCATACCGGAGCCATAGGTGCGGCCGCGGCCGTAGGGGATATCCCACACGGCACTCGTGGTGTTGTTGAGCGGCTGGTCATAGCTGGAGAGACCCTTATCGGACTTGATGTTGCGGAAGTTGACACGGCTGCTGTCGCCGTTCTGCACTTCCAGGTGCCCCGAGGCGTTGTCGATGCCCTTCGACCAGGTGAACGAATTCAGGAGGTAGAATCCGCTGGTGAAGCGGCGCTCCAGCTTGACCTGCATCGCGTGATAATTCCCCATTCCCCCCGGGAAAGCCTCCTGGATGATCGAGTATTTCGATAGCGGGCGGCGTGCCTGGAGCGACAGGTTCTCGCCCACGTTGTTCGGACGCGCCTGGTTGTAATCCGCCAGGACTACCAGCTTGGTGCTCTTGTTGCCGATGTAACCGACATCGAGGAGCAGGTTGCGGACGAGCTCCCACTGCGTGGTGAGATGCCAGCTCTGAACGTATCCGGTGCGGGTGTCTGCCGGGATGAAGTTGACGCGCGCCTTCAGGGGATCGTACCTGCCCGGGACGGTATACCCGGTGGGATATCCCATCTGGGTGGTGCGGAAACAGGTGGTCGGCTCTGAGTTGCCCACGCAGAGTGGCTGCGAGGTCAACTGGTCGATCGTCATCTGGACGACGTGCGGCCCGTTGAAGGACAGCAGATTCTCGCCGCCGAGCCGGTTGAAGTGCACATAGCTTATCCCATAGCCGGCGCGAATCACCGTGCGGGACGTGGGCGTGTACGCCACTCCGAAGCGGGGCGCGAAGTTATTGCGGTCGGGGTTGACCAGGGACTTGTCGTAGATCGACCCGTCCTTGGCTGTCAGCAGGGTCTGCGTCGATGGATCGAAGTTGGACAGATAGTTGTTCTTCTCCCACTGGGGCGTGCCCAGTTCGTATCGCAGGCCCAGGTTGAGCGTGAGCTTGGGATCCACCTTCCAGTCGTTCTGCACAAAGAAGAAGTGCATCCGCTGCCGCAGATTAAAAATGAAGGGGGAGATGATCGTGTAGCTGCTGCGCAGGCCGAGGAGAAAATCGGCTAGGTCGTAGGTTGCCGCGTCGGACGCCGCGCCGGATGGTCGTGTGAATTGGCCCGCGTAGGAGTCCTGGCCGTATTTCGGATGGACGTCGTCGATCTCGGTGGCGATGGTCTGGTACTCGTATCCGGCCTTCCAACTCATCTTGCCCCGGATCCAGGAGAAGTTGACCTTCGGATTCCAGACAAACGGGTCCTGGTGCTGCGGGTTGGACTCCTGCCGGCCGAGGGCAGTCCATCCGCTGATAGACTGCTTGAGGAGGCCGCCGGCAAACCGGGCATCTGTGGGCAGGCCGGTAATGCCGTAAAGGGCTTCCATGCCCGGGCCCCCCTGGTTGTAGCCGTTCTTACCCGCCTTCGTCTTGGATACCCCGAGCCGGAATTCGAGCAGCTTGGTCGTCGACAGGCTGTAGGTAGCGCCGACGGCCAGCTGCTGGTTCAGCACGCCGACGTAAGCATTGCTGTCTCCACCGGAAAGTCCCGAAATGGTGGGCGGCTCGAAGTTGTTCATCTTGCGATGGCTGATCCTCACGAAGGAACTCAACTTGCTGGAGACCTGGTAATCCACCTTGACGTTGAACTTGTCGTTGTAGTCCTGTTGCGCCGGCAAGGAGTCGAAGTTGTTGGCGATGCCCGGGCGCGTCGGTGCCGGAAGGTCGGCGAGCACCTTCTTGGCAAATGGGGTGATCGAGGACTCCGGGACGCCGTTGGCATAGGTCTCGCCGGTGAACGGGTTGCGGACCGCCTTGCCCAGAATGCCCTTCCTCTGGTCCATCGTCGGAATGCTGGCGAATCGGATGCTGCGCTGGATCTGCCGGAAACCCTCATAGTCCACGAAGAAGAAGGCCTTGTCCCTGATGATGGGGCCGCCGACGGCGCCACCGAACTGATTCCGGATCAGGGTCGGCTTGATGCCCCCGGTCGGTTTGAAAAAGCCGACCGCGTTGAGCACCGTGTTCCGGTGAAACTCCCATAGGGATCCCCGCAGCTGGTTTGTGCCGGCTCGCAGGGAGGCGTTGATGACCGCGCCCCCGGCGCGGCCGAATTCGGCCGAGTAGTTGTTGGTCTGCACCTTGAACTCGGCGACGCTGTCGGGCGACGCCTGCACGACCTGGTTGGAGAATCCCTGGTTGGAGGTGCCGTAGGAGTTGTTGTCGACACCGTCCATGGTGAAGTTGTTGAAGGCGCTGCGCAAACCGTGGACGTTGAACGAGGCGTCACGCGAGGTTGCGATGGCTGACTTCCTGACTCCTGGAGAAAGCAGCGCCAGGTCGGCATACGCCCGCCCGTTGAGCGGGAGGTTGACGATCTGCTCCGAGGCGACCACCGTGCCGCGATCGCTGGAGTCTGTCTCCACGAGTCTGGCCGCCCCGGTGACCACCACGCTTTCTGTGATGTTGCCTACCTGCAGCGAGAGGTCGACACGCTGACGCGCATTCACGGTCACCTTGACATTCTCGGCTACTGCCGTCGAAAACCCCTGCATCTCCGCGCGCACCGTATAGGTGCCGTTCTTGACATTGAGGATGAGGTAGTTGCCGGATTCGTCGGTGCCCGCCGAAGTCGTAATCCCGGTTTCCATGTTACGGAGCGTTATGGTGGCCCCGGCAATTACGGCCCCTGAAGGATCGCGAACCGTGCCCAGAACGCTGGCCGATTCGAACTGAGCGAAGGCCGCCTGGGAAAGGAGCAACAGCATCGGCAGCAAGCCAAATCGAACGAGTCTGTTCATGTAGCACCCTCCCTGGGTGTAATCGGTGCACACGTGTGCAAGCTAAACCAGGTTCGCCCCTCTTGTCAAGGATCCGGGCTAATCTGGAGTGCGGCGCCTCGGCGCCGCTTTCACTTACGTCCTACGGCAGGAATGCTCGGCGCCTCGGCGCCACACCGAATTGCGTCGTGCGACCCTGCGACCTCGGCCGTTGGTGGCGCCGAGGCGCCACCACCAAAGCGGCGTCGAGCCGCCGCACTCCAAAGGACAGCCCTACTTCCTCAGGATCACGATCGAGTCCGAGACGGGGCGTTCCTTGCCGTCCGAGGGGGAATTCACGACCGCCCCGTCGTAGAAGAGGGTGGTCGAGCCGCCGCCGTCCAGGTTCAGTGCATCGACGCAGTCGAGCGACTGGAGCAGGTCTGCCAGTTCGGCGAGGCTCGCCCCGATTGAGAGGCCTGGCTGGCGCCCGTCGACGGCGACCAGGACCCACGTGCCGTCAGCCTTCAGGCCGACGGCAGTCCGCGGGTGCCGCTCGACCGCAAAGCCCGGCCGCAGCCCTTCCTGGTCCGGTTCGAATGCGCGACGCCCGCCGCTCAGCAGGACGGGCAGACCGCCGACGATGTTGTTCGCCTCCCGCCAGGCAATTGCCCCGGGGGCGTTGGTCCCCGCCGCGGTCAGCTCGTAGCCGAGCCTCACCGGCGCCTTCGTCTTCAGCCCTGCGCTTGCGGCCACCCGCCCCGGGCCCACCGAGTAGACGTAACCGCCGGGGGGAATCGCACTGTTGCCTTTCCGGGAAACCGCCGCGACGCGGTTGCCGGCGATCAGGAATTCGAGCCCGCCCGGGTCGGTGAGGGTGGTGCGGTGGAAGGCCCAATCGTAGAGGATGGCTTCGTTGCGGCCGCGCGGCCGGTTGATACCGTTTACCGGGAAGGTCCTGCCCCGGCTCCGCAACCACCACTTCATCCCGACTCGCCCGATGCGCGTTCCCCGGGCGTTCCATCCAATGGCGCCGCGGGCCCCCGCCGGATCCGAGAACCACCGGCCGCCCACTCTCAGGATGCCCGCCGGCTCCCCATCATACCGGCCGCCGATCCGGAAGAAGCCGCCGTTGACCGCGGCGAGCGCCGCCTTCCGCTCGGCCATCGAGGAGACGGTCTCGCGCCCCACCCCGTCGTCCAGGGCCCGGACGGCCTCGATGCGCACCCGCCGCGGGTCCACGTGCAGTATGTGGATCGAAAGGGGACCCGCGGCCGCGCGCGACTCGTAGCGCAGCCCCGGGAAATCGGCCGGGACCGCCGGCGCGAGGGTCAGGATCAGGAGGGCGAAAACCGCGAGCCCCCGGCGCATCCGTTTCGTCACGCCCCTGATCATACCCCAAGTACCCCAGGTGGGCCGCGGCGGCCCGCCGCGGCCCCCGGATTCGGCCCCGGATTCGGCACGGGCGATCTTTGTTGCGGACTCGCGTGCGGTTGGGCGAGACTGGGCCAGGCTATGAGACGGTTTTCGTACGAGTGCGAACAGACGCTGCCCCGGCCCCTGCAGGAGGTGTTCGCCTTCTTCTCGGAGCCGGGGAACCTGCAGGCCATCACGCCGCCGTGGCTGAGTTTCCAGATCCTTCCCGCCGGTGACCTCCGGATGCGGGTCGGGCTGCTCATCGACTACCGGCTCCACGTCCACGGGATCCCGCTCCGGTGGCGCAGCGAGATCACGGCCTGGGATCCGCCTCACCGATTCGTGGACGAACAGCGGCGGGGCCCCTACCGGCTCTGGATCCACGAGCACAGCTTCGAGGCGAAGGGCGACGCCACGCTTGTCAGGGACCTGCGTGACCTACGGCGTCACGGGAGGGCTGATCGTCCAGCGCCTCTTCGTCGGCCGCGACGTCGAAAGGATCTTCGCATTCCGCAGGAAGACGCTGGACCAGCTCTTTCGGATTGGCCGACCTGTGTGAATCACGTACCACTCAATCAGCGAAACGCAAATCCGATGCGCAAGCCCAGCAGGTGGCGGCCACCGTCCGGGTAGACGTGATCCCGAAACTCGAGAAGGATCCCCTTGTTCTCCCGGAACCACCAGTTCACACCGCCGCCGAAGTTGACCAGGTTGCGGCCCCCGTCTCCACCCACGCGAGAATAGCCTCCCGCCAGAAATGGAGAAACCTTCCTCAGGCGGGAGAAGTGATAGTAGCCGTCGACCGAAAACAGCCCCAGCGGGTCCGAACCCTGCGTCGCCCAGGCCACACCCGCTTCGGCTCCCAGCCCCAGGCCCCGGTACACCAGTGCTTCGGCGCCCGCACCGACGTGCATGGTCCCCACCGATTCCGACCACCCGATGTACGCCCCCGGAGCGACGAACACGTAACCCTGGAAGCGGTGTTCACCGTAGACGTTCGTCCCCGGTGTCGTGTTCGGGGCGGGCTGGCCGCTGGCCCACCCTGAGAGCACGAGCATGGCCGAAGCCGTCACAACGATCCTGCTCAACATCCGGTATGCATTGTTCACCTCGAACCCCCTTTCCTGGCTGTGGAGATCGCCGGTTCCAGAGAGGCAAACCGTGGACCCGCCCTATCCATCGTCCGGTGCAAGACGTAAGTGCCGCTTGCGCAACGAAGATCGCCCCGGTAACCACAGGGTGCGCATGTACCTCCCGGGATGTGCGATTTGGCGCATGTCGAATGGATTGGCGTGCGCCTGTCAGTGCTCAAGTGGGTCCGGGCTTCAGAGGCTGTCCAACGGTTGAACCGCCCGCCCCACCCGCAAAACAAGTGGATCCGGGCTTCAGAGGCTGTCCAACGGTTGAACCACCCGCCCTACCCGCAAAACAAGTGGGTCCGGGCTTCAGCCCGGACGCCGTTTGCTGTCGCTATGCAGGTCAGCTGGAACTCTATGGAACGGATTTAAAGACGTCCGGGCTTCAGCCCGGACCCACTTGTTTTACGGGCCCTGCCGGATTGTGGCCCGTGGTGGCGTCGAGCCGCCGCACTCCAGACACTTGATTCCGGGGGTGGGGTGCTTTAGGCTCGGTCCATGGGTACCTACGACGGGGTCGACCCCGGATGCGTGCCGTTTCGCGCACTCTCCACGGGCGCACGCATGCCGGCGATCGGGCTGGGCACGTTCGGCTCGGACCACGTCTCCGCCGACGAGGTGGCCACGGCCGTCCGCGGCGCGGCCGAGGCCGGTTACCGGCACTTCGATTGCGCCTCCGTCTACGGCAACGAACGTCAGGTCGGCGCGGCGCTGCAGGACGTGATGCGCGGCGGCGTCGCCCGCGACCGGCTCTGGATCACCTCGAAACTCTGGAACGACAAACACGCCCCCGCCGACGTCGTCCCCTCCTGCCTCGACTCGCTGCGCGACCTGCGGCTGGACTACCTGGACATGTACCTCGTCCACTGGCCCTTCCCGAATTTCCACCCGCCGGGATGCGACGTCAGCACGCGGGCCGCCGACGCCAGGCCCTACATCCACGAAGACTTCATGGCGACCTGGCGGAAGATGGAAGAACTTGTGGACATGGGCGCGACGCGGCACATCGGGACGTCCAACATGACGATCCCGAAACTGCGGCTGCTGCTCCGCGACGCCCGCATCAGGCCCGCGATCAATGAAATGGAGCTGCACCCGCACTTCCAGCAGCCGGAGCTTTTCGCGTTCGTCCGCGCGCAGGGGATCGAACCGGTCGGCTACTGCCCCATCGGCTCGCCGGGACGCCCCGCGCGGGACCGTGCGCCCGAGGACACGGTCGACACCGAGGATCCCGTGATCGTCCGGATCGCGGCGAGGCACGGCATCCAGCCCGCCGTCGTCTGCCTCAAGTGGGCTATTCAGCGGGGGCAGACGCCGCTCCCGTTCTCGACAAAACGCGACCACTACCTCGCCAACCTGCGCGGAGCCGTCGGCGAGCCCCTGTCGGACGGTGAAATGGCTGAGATCGCCGGCATCGACAGGAACTGCCGGCTCGTCAAGGGGCAGGTCTTCCTGTGGAGGGCGGGGCAGAGCTGGGAAGACCTCTGGGACCTCAACGGAGAAATCGCACGATGACCGCGACCATGCGAGGAGCATACCTGCCGGGGGACAGCACGACGACGTTGAAGGAGGTGCCCGTCCCCGAGCCGGGCCACGGTGAGGTGCTCCTGCGGATGAAGGCCTCCACGATATGCGGCTCCGACATCCGGTGCATCTACCACGAACACCTCGGCAAGGGCCCCGAAGGGTACCAGGGCGTGATCGCCGGCCACGAGCCCTGCGGCCAGATCGTGAAGACGGGGCCGGGCTGCCGGCGCTTCGGCGCCGGCGACCGCGTGATCGTCTACCACATCTCCGGCTGCGGCGTCTGCAACGACTGCCGGCGCGGCTACATGATTTCCTGCACGAGCGAGAAGTACCGGCGCGCCTACGGCTGGCAGCGCGACGGCGGCATGGCCGACTACCTCCTCGCCGAGGAGAAAGACCTCGTCTTCCTGCCGGACGAGCTGTCCTACGCCGACGGCGCGCAGGTCGCCTGCGGCTTCGGGACCGTCTACGAGGGGCTGGTCAAGGTCGGCATCAGCGGCCAGGACGCCGTGCTCGTGACGGGCCTCGGCCCCGTCGGGCTCGCCACCGCGGCCCTCTGCCGCAAGCTCGGCTCGAACCGCATCATCGGGATCGAGCCCGTCGAAGAGCGCCGGAAACTGGCCGCCGAACTGCTGCTCTGCGACGAGGTGCTCGCCGCCGGCCCGGACAACGTCGCGGAGGTGAGGCGGCTGACGGCCGGCCGCGGGGTCGAGCGCGCCATCGACTGCTCCGCCAACCCTGCGGCACGCGCCACAGCGATCCGGGCCACCCGCAAGTGGGGCAAGATCGTCTTCCTGGGGGAGGGCGGCAGGGTGGAGTTCGACCCGTCGCCCGACATCATCCACGATCAGAAATCCATCTACGGCTCCTGGGTCACCTCCACGTGGCTCATGGAGGAACTCGTGGAGCGGCTCGTGCGCTGGAACCTGCACCCGGCGGACCTCGTCACCCATCGGTTCGAGCTCGGCCGGGTCGCCGACGCTTACGCGCTCATGGCGTCGGCCAGGTGCGGCAAGGTCGCGGTGTGCTTCGACGAGGAGCTGATATGAAAATCTCCATTCCAGGACGCGGATTTGCGCTGTGATCCGCGTCAATCCGTCAAATCCGCGAAGATCCGTGTTCCGCTTTTGTTTTTGTCTCTCCTGGCCGGTCAAGGCCGGACAACGTCGATTACCGCCGCCTTAGCCAGGAACGACTTGCGGAGCTTGGCCACCACGGTGAAGTGCGGGTCGACGATGTTCGCGACGTCGTATTGGAGCGCGTGGCCCATCAGCAGCGACGAGCCCCTCTCGTCGAAACCGTAGTCCGCCATCAGCCACGCCTGCATCTCGGTCGTAGCGTGCTGCAGGGCCTCCAGCAGGGGTCTCGCGCTGCCCAGGACCATGATGTACTCCGAACTCTCCGCGCGCGGCCAGTTGATCGTTTTCCCCTTGATCAAGTCGACGCTGAACTCGACCTCCATGGAGGTCTCGAGCGCGTTGCCGATCGTCTCGCCGTCGCCCTGCGCGGCGTGCCCGTCGCCGACAAACAGCAGGGCGCCGGGCTCGAACACCGGGAGCATCAGGGTCACCCCGGCCGTCATGCCGTTGTAGTCCATGTTCCCGCCGAACGCGTCCGGGGTGCTGGTGGCCACCGCTTCCTTGCGGTCCGGCGCCGTCGCCACACAGCCCAGCATCGGCCTGAGCGGGATCTCGATCCGGCCGGGGCGGAAGCCGGCGGATTCGAGGTAGGCGATCCCCTTCTTCTTGTCTATCGTCCAGGTCTGGTCCTGCTGCTCCCGCAAGGCGGTCGAGCGGAGGAAAGCCGGGTCGACGGCATAGGGCGCGAGCAGGCTGCCGGACCAGGCGGTGTCCCTGTTCGGCTCGATCCTATCGAACCGGACGACCAGCACGTCTCCGCGCGCGGCGCCCTCGACGAAAAAGGGCCCCGTCTGCGGATTCGGCCGCTCGGCGATTTTCTTGCCCTGGGCATCGAATCCCCAGGCATCGACGGTCCGGGTGATCACCCTGTCTCCGGCCTTGATGCGCAGCACCGGCCGGTGCGCCCCGGAAAAGGTGTTGTGGTACTCCTTCGGGTCGAAGCGGTGCGTTTCGGCCTGGGCGAGCAGCGGGACCGCGAGCAGCACGGCGGCGATGGCTGCGATCGATGTGAGCGTCACGTGGAACCTCCCTTATAACGTGTGTCAGTGTGCGCCAGTGAGCCGCGTCGAGCCGACGCGGCCCCCCCCCAGATCACAGGTCACGGCGGGCGAGCTGGAGCGCTCCCACGGCGATCCCGGCAACCGCCGCGCAGGCCAGGATGAGCAGGTCGCGCGCGGGCGGAGCCGCGCCCGCGATGATGGACGCCGTCGTGTAGTAGTGGAAGGGCGACAGCCACGCGACGCGGCTCGCCGGCCGCCACACCCCGGCCAGGTAGTCCACGACATAGCTCGAGAACGCCAGGAGGCCGGCGATCAGGGCGGGCGTGCTGCGCCGGCGCGCGAACGAGGTCAGCGCGAAGGCGACGGCTCCCCAGCAGAACACGAGGACGGCGAGGTTCGACGCCAGCCGGCAGGCGGTCGTGAAAATCTGGCCGGCGTCGTCGCGGGCCAGCCAGTAGGCCCCCACCAGCGTGCCTGCCAGCATCGCGCCGATCAGCACGACGGTGCAGCCGGCCAGCAGGGCGGCCGTGCGCAGCGTCAGCGACAAGCGCGTGACCGGGTGGGCCAGCACGAGGTCCAGGAAGCCGCTTTCGATTTCCGAGGCGGCCTCGGTGGCGACCGCCACCGCGACCCCGACGAGCACCGCGACGACCGCCATGTGGAAGTACCCGATCGATATCACCCCCGCAAACGACATGACCGAGATCGCCGCAGGGCCCAACGCCTGGCGCACGAAGTCCGGCATCAGGGTCGCTATCCGGCCGAACAGGTCGGATTCCTGGATGGCCTTGGCCGCGAGCGCCAGCAGCAGCTGAAAGCCGGCGAGCACCGCGCCGAACGCCAGCACCAGGGGGCGGAAGCGCCGGGCCGAGTGCGCCAGGAGCGCGAGGGTGCGGCTCAGCATGAGCCCTCCCGGTAGTAGCGCATGACGACGTCCTCCAGGCGCGGCTCGGAGACTTCCAGGTCGGCCACCGGGAGCCCGGCCAGGCGCCCGACCAGCGCGCCCATCGGGCCCGCGACCTGCAGCGACCAGGAGCGCGGCTCGACCCCGACGATCCGGTAGCCGGAAGGTAGGTCTCCCGGACCCCCGGGAACCTCCGCCGCGAAGCGCACCCGCACGGACCGGGGCGCCAGCGAACGCAGATGGTCCACCGTGGAGAGAAGAGCCAGCGACCCGTTGCGGATGAGGGCGACCCGGCCGCACACGCGCTCGACCTCCGAGAGCACGTGCGAGGAGAGAAAGACCGTCCTGCCTCGGGCCTTGAGCCCCGACAGGATCTCGTAGAAGGACTCCTGCACCAAAGGGTCCAGCCCCTCGGTGGGCTCGTCCAGGACCAGGAGCGAGGGATCGGACTGCAGCGCCTGCAGCAGCCCGAGCTTGCGCTTCATCCCGGAGCTGTAGTCGCGCAGCCTCCGTTTCAGGTCCGCGTCGGGGAGCGCCAGGCGGGACTGGAGCTCCGCACGATAGCCGGGGCGGACGGGGCTGCCGGCGAGCCGGGCCGCGAGCTCGAGCACGCGCCGGCCCGTCATGTCCCCGTACAGCCGCTGTTCGCCCGGCAGATAGCCGATTTGTGCCCGGACCTCGCGGCCGTGGCGCCGGCAATCCAGCCCGAACACGGCGGCGCTGCCGGAGCTGGGCCGCACGAGGTCCAGCAGGATCCGGATCGTGGTAGTCTTCCCAGCCCCGTTCAGCCCCAGAAACCCAAACACCTCCCCCGCCGGCACCTCAAACGACAACCCGGCCAACGCGACGACCCGCCCATACCTCTTCCCCACCCCCCTCACCGCAATAGAGGGGACGGACCCGGATAAACTGTTTGTTTCTAGCAGCTTACTCAAATTTTCGCCCTCGGAGGGGCTTATTTGCGATTTTGGGCCCTCTGTTCTGCAATTAAGGGCTTGGGAAGCCCAAGCCCTTTTTCCCTCTCTGGGGCTGCGAACCGATCAGGCTGCGGGAGCGGTGGGGACCACTTCCTGTCTGCGGGGGTCCCAGTAGAGGACGCGGCCTTCGCGGTACGCCTGGACGGACATGGAGATGGTGACCTGGACGTGGAAGGCGGTTTCGACGTCCAGGGTCGGTTTCCCGCGCGACCGCATGCAGTCCAGGAAATTCGACATGTGCCAGATATCGACCTTCTCCAGCGTGTCTTCGACGGGGACTACGGTCTCCGTGCTCCCGAATTTCGCTTTGTAGGCGTCGTCGATGGCTTCGACTTCCGGGGCGAGGGTGATGTGGTGGTTGGGGGCGTCCTCAAACATGCCGCCGTCGACCATGATGATGGTCCCGAGCCGGCCGCGGATCATGCCGGGGATGTGGCGCGAGTTGACCATAGTGGAGCTGAGGACGAGCGAGTGTTTGCCGGGGAACTCGGCCAGGACGTTGAAGGTGTCCGGCACCTCGCGCTTCTCCTCGGAGGCCGGGCCGCCGTAGATCCCGCCGCTCGACACGACCCTCGACGGGAATTCGGGATTGGGCCAGCAGATGTTGAGCGGGGCGACGACGTGGAAGAACAGGTCGGTGGCGATGCCGCCGGAGTAGTCCCAGTACTTGCGGAACCGGAAGAAGCGGTCGGCGTCGTAGGGGCGCTTGGTTGCGGGGCCCAGCCAGACGTCCCAGTCGATGTGGTCGTCCCCCTTCGCATCCGGGCCCGCATTAGGGTCGATGCGGTAGTTCCACTCGCCGCGCGGCGAGTTGCGGTGGTAGGAGCCCTGGCTCATGACGATGGGCCCGATCGCCCCGTCGGCGATGTACTTGTGGGTCAAGTGCCAATGGGTGGCCGAAGTGGTCTGGGAGCCGACCTGGATCACGCGCTTCAGCTCCTTCGCCTTCGCCACGACCTGTTTGGCTTCCGCGATGGTGTGGGTCATGGGTTTCTCGAGGTACACGTCCTTGCCCCGTTCCATGGCCTCGATGGCGATGCGGGCGTGCCAGTGGTCGGGGGTGGCCACGACCACGGCGTCGATGTCGGGACGGGCGAGCACCTCGCGGTAGTCCGTGTAGGAGTCGCACTTGTACTGTTCGGCGTACCTTCTCTTGCGCCTCTCGTACACGTCGCAGACGGCCACGAGCTTCGCGCGGGAAGGCTCGCTGACCTTGACGACCGTGCCGGTATTGAACGAACCGCGCATGCCGAGGCCGATCACGGCGACGTTGATCCGGTCGTTGGCGCCGATAACCCTGCCCTGCGACACGGCCGACTGCGCCCTGGGCTTGCCGGCCGCGACGCCGGCCGTCAGGCCGACCGCAGCCGCGCCCTTCAAGAAATCTCTCCTCTTCATCTGCACTCCTTTCGGGGACGGACCCGGAAAAGCTGTTTACTCTCTTTTAATTGCAGTCATTTTAGCCCCCGGGAAGGGCCTTATTTCGCGTTTTTGGGGCACTTTTTTCGAAATAAGGCCCTGCTCGCCCGACGGGCGCCCGGGAGCATTCTACTTGCGTACGGGATCTGCGACTTCGAGATTCTTTGTTCCACCAAAGCCTACCGCCAAGGCTCGAAGGACTCGAAGTGTCTCGAAGATTCTACCTCCCGAGTTCGACGTGAACGGGACCCTGGGCAGGCCAAGTCCTCGGATCCGATTGCCAGAGGACCTCGCCGTCACTCCCCAGGAAAAAGACCGTTTCCCACTCCTCCGGATAGAACCCTGCGGCTCGGATCATCCCGTCCTTGTCGGATCCGGGATCGGGGGATTGCGAGTTCCTTCCGAAGACTGCCCCGGAACAGGACCCGCAAGGGCATCCGGCCAGGCTGCCCATGAGCCGCTGCCCCTGGACCGGTCTCCCGCGTTCAGTGACCCGAATCTCCAGCGGTCTTTCCCGAAGCCGGCGCATCCTCAACGTGGTCTCCTCCGACGTGAGATACATGATCAGCCGCGGGAGGTCGGGGGTGACATTGAGCGAACCGTCGGGTTTGACGGGAAACCAGGGCGGCTTCTGAAACGTGAGCGCGTACTCGACATCCGCATCAGCGACCGGCACCCGCCCGCTCCGGTCCGACGTGGCTTCGCCCAGGGGATCGGCTCCGGAGAGGGTGCCGCAGTGGTTCCACTCCGACCAGAACATGTAGCTCGACACCCTCACACCCTCGACCGGGTCTCCGGCCTCGTCCAGGAGGCGCAAGGTGCGGCCGACCGGTTTGCGGAAGACGAGGTCGACCGAAGCGCTGTCGCCGGTCCCGACCGTCACGGCCGCGCCGCGCGGGAAACGGATTTTCGCGGCGGTCACCGCGCCCTTTCCGGCGCCGTTCCACCCGGCGGGATCCGATCGAATCGCCGCGTAGCCGGGCGCCTGGAGATAGACATAGAAGCGATCGACGTCGTTGCCCCGTTCGGGCCAGCGCGATCTGAGCCACTCGGCGTCGAGCGGCAGGGTGAGGGACGTGCGGTTCCCGCCCAGCTCGACGCGCCTGACGTCCCCCCAGGCCACCAGGAGCAGTTCCGCCTTCGAGATCGTCACGGGCGCACCGGTCCCGTCGCGAAAGGCAATGCGGAGCTCGGTCGCGGCGTATGCCGGTCCCCCGGGGGAATCGCCAGCCCCCCCGCTCAGCAGCATTGCACCCAGCAGGAGTGTGCTTTTCATGGTCTGACGGCAGCGGCGCCGAGCCGCCGCACTGCACATTGAACAGCTCACCGCGTCTGGGACTTCGCCCGGTCCACGTACCGGAGCGCGGCCGCGTCCAGCCGTATGACGTCGCCCGGCTTGATGAACTGCGGGACCATCACGTCGATGCCGTTGAAGAGCCGGGCCGTTTTCCAGGTATTGTCCTGCTGGCCGTGCGCGGGGGGTGCGGTCTCCGACACTGCGATTTCGATGATGTCGGGGAAGACGACGCTGACGGGCTCCCCTTCGACGAACTCCACCGGCAGCTGCATCCCGGCCTGCAGGAACGGGGCCTGCGGCCCGACGACGGGGTTGGGGACCGCGACCTGCTCGAAGGTGACCGGGTTCATGAACACGGCCTGCTCGGCGTCGGAGTAGAGGTATTCGAGCGCCTGCTTCTCGACCGGCACGGTCTCGAGTTTGAGCTCGGCCCGGAAACTCTGTTCGCGAAATGTGCCGGTGGCGAGATTCTTCAGCCGGACGTGGGCGACCCCGCCCATTTTCCCCTGGCCCGGATGATAGTCGCTGCTGACGATCTTGTAGGTCTGATTCTCGAATCGGACGGCCATGCCCGGGCGCAGTTGAGATGCGGTGATCATGGGACACCTCGCTTGCAGATACACTCTACTATAGCAGACGGCGAAGACTGGGAAGACTGGGACCGCGTCGAGCCGCCGCGGCCCACTTGGTGTATACTCGCGCAAACAATTCGCCGAGAGGAAATATGCAAACTAGACAGTTGCTGCGCAGGGTTTCCGCGTCGTTGGCCGTCGTCGTGGCGGCGGCGTTTCTGCTCGTGCTCGCCTTTGCGGCCGGTCCGTCCGAGCAGGCGCTGAACCTGGCTCACCCGAAAGTGAAGGGCGCGGTCGCCGTCCAGGAGGCGGTCACCCCGGGCCTGATGTCTTCGATGCAGGACGTGCTCGGGACGGCCGTCGCCGTGGACGACGACGGCGAGGTGGCGATCGTCGTCTACGTCAACCTGGAAGGGAAGAACCCCGCGAAGACCGTGCGCGACCTGCCCACGAGCATCGCGGGCGCCCGCGTCTCGGTCGAGGTCACCGAACCGTTTCGCGCAATGGCGGGCAAGCCGGGCGGCGGGTCCGTGTCGCACACGGCGAAACAGACCACGCCGATCCAGCTCGGCACCTCCGGCGGCTGGCGCTACGACCTCGCCAACGGCTACTGCTGCGGCGGGACCCTCGGGGCACTCGTGAAGATAGGGACTACTCAATACATACTCAGCAACTACCACGTGTTCCGCTCGGATATCGTCTCCGGCGGCAACGGCCGCGTCGCGACCAACGGGGACCCCGTCACCCAACCGGGCCTGATCGACGTCAACTGCAATGCCGCCAACGCGCAGAATGTAGCTACGCTCGCCGGAAGCGCGTCGCTGCCAGGCAGCAACGTCGACGCGGCGATCGCGCAGGTGATCTCCGGCATGGTCCACACCGACGGCGCCATCCTGGAAATCGGTCCAATCTCGGCCTCCACCGTGGGTGCGTCGCTCAACCAAGCGGTGAAGAAGAGCGGCAGGACCACCGGGCTGACCCGAAGCAAGGTGAGCGGTCTGAACGCCACGGTCAGCGTGGCCTACGACAACGAGTGCGCCGGGGGGGCCGCGTTCACCAAGACCTTCACCGGCCAGATCGTGATCTCCAACAAGGGGAGCCGGTTCCTGAATTCCGGGGACTCGGGCTCCCTGATGGTCGAAGACGTCGCCACGAACCCCAGGGCCGTGGGATTGTTGTTCGCGGGCAGCAGCAGCACCGCCATCGCCAACCCGATCGGCCAGGTGCTCAGTTTCCTCGGCGCCACCATGGTGGGCAATTAGAACAACCGTGGGCCGGATACTACTCATAGCGCTCCTGTTCGCCGGTTGCGGCAGGGGTCCCGGACCGGAACCGCCGCCGCAGGGGGGCGCCGTGTCGAAGCCGGATATCAACGCCGTCCTGAGCAGGCACGACCGGGAACTGATGGCCATCCCCGGGGTGGCGGGGGTCTACGTCGGGCTTCTGGACGACGGTGCGACGCCCTGCCTGAAGGTCATGGTGGTCCGGGACACCGGGGAGGTGCGGCGCAAGATCCCGAAACAGCTGGAAGGCTATCCCGTGGTCGTCGAGGAGACCGGCGAAATCCGCCCCATGGGGGACGTGCCGAAGTAGCCTTTAAAAAGCCAGCCACGGAAAGCACGGAGGCACACGGAAACCGAGCCGAGTTCTTCCGAGCTTTCCGTGGCTGGCTTTTGATTTTCAGCGCGCCCGGGCGTTGGGACTATAATGGCGGGCCAGTGGCGCCGGTCGGGCGCCGGCATTCATTCCATCAATCTCGAGCAGGAGGAACACATGTCGGGAACGGGCGATTCGGTGAATCGAAGAGACTTCATCAGGAGTGCGGCGGCGGTGACGGCGGCGCTGGGCATCGCGGGGCGCACCGGGATCTCGGCGCAGCGTGCGGGCGTGTCGCGCCGGGTGGTGGGCGCAAACGATCAGATCAACCTCGGCATCATCGGGGTCGGCGGGCGCGGGACGAGCGTCGGCCGCGCCTTCGCCTCGGCGGGCGCCGAGCAGAACCTGTGCCGGGTCGTGGCGGTGTGCGACGTCTACCAGAAGCGCATCGACCAGAACAAGGAAATCCACAAGTGCGACGGCTACCTCGACTACCGCGAGCTGCTGGCCCGCAAGGACATCGACGCGGTGATCATCGCCACGCCCGACCACCAGCACGCCCACATGGCCATCGAGGCCATGGACGCCGGCATCGACGTCTACGTGGAAAAGCCGATGTGCCACACCATCCCCGAAACGCGCCGCATGATCGACAAGGTGAAGCAGACGGGGCGCGTCCTGATGGTCGGCTCGCAGACCACCTCGGCCGACCAGTGGCACAAGGCCAAGAAGGCGATCGCCGACGGCGCCATCGGCCAGATGATCATGAGCCAGGGCTCCTACCACCGCAACTCCAGGGACGGCGAGTGGAACTACCGGATCGACCCCGAGGCCGGCCCCGAAAAGAAGGGCGCCGACTACATCGACTGGAAGGGTGTGGCTCGGCCCGGCGCCAATCGCGCCCGTACGACGCGGACAGGTTCTTCCGGTTCCGCAAGTACTGGGACTACTCCGGCGGGACCGCCACCGACCTCTTCTTCCACGTCGCCGCGCCGCTCAACATCTGCTGGCCGCAGCCGCAGTACCCCTACCGGGTCATGGCCGGGGGCGGCAACTTCATCTTCAAGGACGGGCGCGACGTCCCCGACACGTTCCACCTGATCGCCGACTACCCCAAGGGGCACTCGCTCGTCCTCAGCAGCTCCATGGCGAACTCGCAGCACATCCCGGGGCTCATCCGCGGCCACGAAGGCACTATCATCATGGTCGAGCACGGGCAGTTCGAGGGACGCACCGAGTACATCACGCTGCGCCCGGAAACGCAGGATCATCAGCGACGCGTACAAGGCCAAGTTCGGCGACAGCGAAACCAAGATCGCCGTCGACCGCAAAGACGCCATGCGCGCCCACGTCCTGAACTTCATGGAGTGCGTGCGCTCCCGCCAGAAGCCGACCCTGGACGTGGAGACCGCGGCCTGCGCGCAGGTGGTGATCAGCATGTCGGTGCAGAGCTATCGCGAAGGGCGCGTTTTGTATTTCGACGAGAAGAACTGGAAGGTGGTCCCGAAGGCCCCGAAGGTGATTTCGACGTAGCGGAAACGACTGAACCACCCGCCCCGCCCGCAAAACAAGTGGGTCCGGGCTTCAGCCCGGACGTCTTTAGATTTGCCCTGTTTGGAGAAGACAGACGAACTCAATAGCGACCGCAAACTGGGTCCGGGCTGAAGAGGCTGTCCAACGATTGAACCACCCGCCCCGCCCGCAAAACAAGTGGGTCCGGGCTTCAGCCCGGACGTCTTTAGATCTGTCCTGTTTGGAGACAGACGAACTCAATAGCGACCGCAAACTGCGTCCGGGCTTCAAGCCCGGACCCACTTGTTTTAATGTGAATATCCTTCCCTCAATCACCCAGTTGTGTTATGACGGTTGCCGACGGAAGGGAGCGATTCTCCTGAGTCGCTCGTCGCACAAGTCCAAATAGAAACAGAATCAAACACGGTTGTCGTGCTCTACCGTGGGGCGCGGAAAACCGTTCCCGCACCGCGCTAGAGCGGACAACCCACTTAGCCAATGCGAAGGAGGCAAGAAATGTCGGCTCAAATCCTCCGTCGAGCGGCTGCGGCCTGTGCCCTGCTGCTCTTGCTGACGGCATTCGCATACGCACAGTCTGACAACTCGACCATTTCGGGCATCGTCAAGGACCAGACCGGGGCTGCCGTTCCGGGCGCCCAGGTGACGGTCACAAACGAGAGCACCGGCTTCGAGCGTCAGGTGACCTCGAACGAACGCGGTTTCTACACCGTGACGAATATTCCGCCTGGCTATTACTCGATCAAGGTGGGGTTGGCGGGCTTCAAGACAACCACCAGCACCCGGAACAAGCTGGAAGCCGCTGTTCCGCTGGCGGTCAACATCGATCTGACGGTCGGCGAGCTCGCGGAGGTCGTCAACGTCGAAGCCACGGCAGCGCAGATGAACACCGAGTCTGCCACCGTCGGAAAGACGGTCGAGGAGACGCAGATCCAGAACATGGCGCTGAACGGCCGCAACCCGCTGTTCCTGGCGTTGTTGAAACCCGGGGTGCGCCGCGGCTCGGTGGCCGGCTTCAGCTACGGTCTGGACTCCGCCGGCCTGACGATCAACGGCGGCCGTTCCCAGGACTCACTCATCACGTTTGACGGCGCGGTCGGCATCCGCACCCGGGCCAACGGCACTTCGATCGGCACGGCCGACGTGGACACCATCCAGGAAGTCCAGATTCTCACCGCCAACTATTCGGCCGAATACGGACGATCCGCGGCAGGCCAGGTCCGGATGGTGACCAAGTCCGGCGGCAAAGACTTCCACGGCACTTTGTTCGAGTACCTCCGCAACGACGCGCTGGACGCGAACAGCTGGAGCCGCAACCGCAACCAGGCCACCAACTTCGTCTCCCCGTTCCGTTATAACCAGTTCGGCTACAACATCAACGGACCGGTGATGATCCCGGGCGTGTTCAACGCCAGCCGCGAAAAACTGTTCTTCCTGTGGAGCCAGGAATGGGTGCGCCGCCGGGCGGAGGAAACGCAATTCCAGCGCGTACCCTCCCTCAAGATGCGCAACGGCGACTTCAGCGAACTGCTCGGTTCGAACATTTTTTACAGCGGCACGCGCACCATCACCGATCCGCTGACGGGGCAGCCGTTCGACGGGAACATCATCCCGGCGAGCAGGCTCAGCCCGAACGGGATCGCATTTCTGCGCACCTACCCGGAACCGAACGGGTTGTACCAGGGGAACAACAACTTTACCAAGACGCGTCCCAACTGGCAGAACCAGCGCAAGGACATGATCGCGATCGATTTCAACCCGGCCCCGACCCATTTCATCAAGTTCCGCCACGCCAACTACGCGTACACGGCCCTCGATACCTTCCGGACAGGGTTCGACTACGCCATCACCGACTGGTACGCGCCCGAACAAGACCGCCAGCCTCGGCCACACCTGGACGCTCAGCCCGACGACGATCAACGAAGTTCCTCGTCTCGGCTTCGGTGGACCGCGTGTTCATCGGCGTCGACCGCACGGGCGAGCGCTACCTGCGCTCGCGCCCCGGCATCAACTACCCGTACATCTTCCCCGAGCGCAAGGAGATCTACGACAAGGTCCCGACCATCGAGATCCCCAACGTGGGCACGATCGACGGCGGGCCGTATCCGTCGAGCTCCGACCGGGCCCATCTATCAGGTCTCGAACAACTTCACCAAGATCGGAGCAACCACACGTTCAAGATGGGCGTCCTGTGGGAGCGTTCCGGCCAGAACGACTTCGACCAGATCAACGTCTCCGGCGTTCCGGGCGGCACCAACAACCAGAACGGCCGCTTCATCTTCACCGACACCCGTCCGGCGGCGCGGCAGCCGGCACCGGCCTGGCCAATGCCGCACTGGGCCTCTTCTCGACCTACGCCGAGATCGGCCCGCGCGCCTTCACGCCCTACCGCAGCCACATGTTCGAGTTCTTCGGACAGGATTCCTGGCGCGTCAACCGCCAAGCTGAAGCTGGAACTCGGCGTCCGCGCCACGTGGATGAACGGTTACTACAAGTCGCTGTGGGGCAACATCGCCGTCTTCCGTCCGGAGAAGTACGACCCGTCCAAGGCGGCCGTGGTGGACCGCGCCACCGGCAACGATCCTCAGCGGCGACCGCTACAATGGCGTCGTCATTCCGGGCTCGTCCTTCCCGGATGCCGGCAAGGGCCGGGTGCCGGCGATCGACAGCGGCGAGTACAACCGGCTGCTGTACGGGCGGCAGCCCGTACCCGTCTCCGAACCAGTGGAACGTCATGCCGCGCCTCGGCTTCGCCTACTCGCTGACCGGCGAAGGACGTGATCCGCGCCGGCTTCGGCGGCTTCGTGTCCCGTCCCCGGCGTGTACGACAGCGTCTTCCTCGGCGGCAACCCGCCGTGGCAGCCCATGGTTTCGGTGACGAACGGCATCGCCGACAACCCGGGCGGCGGTCCGCGCACGGCCTTCCCGCAGTTCTTCATGACCGTCGACCCGGCGTACAAGATCCCGCACCGCCTACAACTGGAACATTACGTACCAGCGGCAGATCACCAACGACACGACGGTCGAAGTCGGCTACGTCGGCACCACCGGGACTCACCTCGGCCGCGAGCGCGACCTGAACCAGTTGCCCACCGGCACGACCTTCAAACCGGAGAACGCCGGCGCGAACGTCGAACTTCCTGCGCCCCTATCTCGGGTTTGCCAACATCCCCATGCTCGAGCACTCCGGCCGCAGCAAGTACAACGGCCTGCAGGTCGAAGTGAACCGCCGCTTCACCAAAGGGCTGCTCTACGGCTTCGCCTACACGCTGTCGAAGGCGATGGACAACAACTCCGGTCTGCGCGACGGCTTCATCGACGTCTACAACCAGGACCTGAACTGGGGCAAGTCCGACAACGACACCCGCCACGTCGTCGGTCATCAACTTCGTCTGGGAGATGCCGTTCTTCAACAAGAGGCACCGGCATCGCCAAGGTCGCGCTCGGCGGCTGGCAGGTCTCGGGCGTGATCCAGTTCCAGACCGGCGCGCCGTTCACCGATCGCCACGGTCGACGATTACCTCGGCATCGGCTCGACCAACGACAAGCCGTGGAACCTGAACGGCGAGCCCGACCTGCCGCAGAAGTTCGCCAACGCGAACTGCCAGCCGGCAACTACACCGGCGTCACGGACTTCTGGTTCACCCCGACCGTCGACGGCCAGCCCTGGGCCACCAAGCCGGCCAACGGCACGCTGCCGAACCAGAACCGCAATTCGATCGGCTTCAACAACGTCGGCTTCCAGAACTGGAACCTGGCGCTGTTCAAGGCATTCCGCATCACCGAGCGGCCAGGCGTTCCAGTTCCGCGTCGAGGGCTTCAACTGGCTCAACCATCCGAACTGGGGCGGCGTGGACACCAACCCGACGTCGCTCCACGTTCGGCATGGTCACCGAGCAAGAGCAGCGAGCGCAACATGCAGGTCGCCCTGCGGCTGACGTTCTAGCTGTGGAGTGCGGCGCCTGGGCGCCGCTTTTGCTTAGTTCCTAAGGCCGGGATGCCCGGCGCCTAGGCGCCGGGATCAAAGCGGCGTCGAGCCGCCGCACTCCATATTATCGGGCGAGCAGATACAGGCCGAAGGCGGCCAGCGCCAGCGGCCGACGCGCCGATCAGCGCCCGGTTGACCCGGTGCCCGAAGCTGCGGGCGCCGTGCGACAGCATCACCATCCCCGCCATGGCGGCGATCATCGTCACGTAAAACGAAGCCACGACCGCCACCCCGTTCGCCGGCGCCTCCCGCCACCCCCTCAGCAGCATCGGCCCCAGCACCAGGCTCCACCCGAGATAGCAGTTCGGATTGAGGAAGTTCACCAGCGCCGCCTTGAGCAGCGTCCGGTCGCCGCGCGCGTCGTCGGCCGGCCCACGGGCGTCGTACGTGCGCCACGTGCGCCACGCCCCCAGCGCCAGGTAGAGGACGTACAGGCCGCCCGGGATCGACAGCAGCTGCAGCACGCGCACCGGCGTCCGGCTCAACAGCAGCAGCATGACGACCGCGATCGGGCCGTCGCTGATCAGTGGGGCGAAAATCGCCGGGAGCGTGCGGCGCCAGCCGGATTTGAGGGTTTCGGCCACCAGGTAGGTCGCCAGCGGTCCCGGTTGCACGGCCGCCGCGAACCCGTACGCGGCCCCCTGGATCAGATGTATCAGCATAAAAGAAGAGTGCAATCACTCGCGGCTGGAGACGCCGTACTCCTTGAGCCGGTATTGGAGCGTCCGCAGGCTGATGCCGAGCTCCTCCGCCGTGAGCCGCCGCTCCCCCTTGTTGCGGGCCAGCGACTCCAGGATCGCCGCCTTCTCCATTTCGGCCAGCGACCCCGGACGCGCCGCGCCCGGGCGCGCCTCCGTCTGCATCGGGAGATCCTCGGGCTCGATCGCCCCCGACCGGGAGACGATGAGCGCCCGCTCGACGGCGTTGGACAGTTCGCGGACGTTCCCCGGCCAGTCGTAGCCGCGGAGCAGCTCCTGCGCCGCCGGACCGAGCGCCGCGGCGGGCCGCCCCATCCGCAGGGAAAACTTGCGCAGGAAGTGCTCCGCGAGCGGGATCACGTCCTCGCGCCGTTCGCGCAGCGGGGGGATCGGGATCGGAAAGACGTTGAGCCGATAGTACAGATCCTCGCGGAACGTCCGGGCGGCGAGCGCTTCGGTCAGGTCCCGGTTGGTCGCCGCGATGACGCGCACGTCGACGCTGATGGAGCGCTGGCCCCCGACCCTCTCGAACTGCTGCTCCTGCAGGACGCGCAGGAACTTGGCCTGGACGTTCATCCCCATTTCGGCGACCTCGTCCAGGAACAGGGTGCCGCCGTGGGCGAGCTCGAAACGGCCCCGGCGCATCTGCGCGGCCCCGGTGAACGCCCCCTTCTCGTGCCCGAACAGCTCGGATTCGAGCAGGCTCTCGGTGATGGCGGCGCAGTTCAGGGCGACGAACGGCGCGTCCCGCCGCGGGCTGCGCCGGTGGATGAAGCGCGCGACCACTTCCTTGCCCGTCCCCGACTCCCCGGTGAGCAGCACGGTCGTCGGCTGCGCCGCGACCTGCTCGGCGAATCGCAGGACGCGCTTGATGCCGTCGCTCTCGGCGACCACGTCCGACGGGAACGCCGCCTCGGTCTCCTGCTGGTGCAGCAGCCGTTCCTCGCGCAGCCCGCGGTTGTGCAGCACCTTCGCGACGGCCAGCCGCAGCTCCTCCGGGCTCTTGAGCGGCTTGATGAGGTACTCTTCCGCCCCGAGCTTCACCGCCTCGACCGCGGTCTCGACCGAGCCGTAGGCGGTCAGCACGATGACGGGGGTCTCCGGCGCCTTCTCGCGCATCCAGCGGATCAGCTCGATCCCGCCCACGCCCGGCATCCGCTCGTCGGTGATGACGAGGTCGAAGCTGCGGTTGGCGAGCAGCTGCATCGCCTCGCTCCCGTCCGCGGCGGCGACCACGGAGTAGTCCCGGGACAGGGACCCGCTCAGCAGCTGCCGCTGCGCGGGCTCGTCGTCGACGACCAGCACGGTGCGCTTCATGGGTTCGCCTCGCGCGCCTCCCGCGGTTCGAGATCGGGCAGCCGGATGGAGCAGAGGGCCCCCCCGAGCCGTCCGTTGGCCAGCACGATGCTGCCCCCCAGAGCTTCCACGATCTGGCGCGAAACCGCAAGGCCCAACCCGGTGCCGCGCGTTTTCGTCGTGACGAACGGCTGGAACAGCTCCTCGGGGTCGCGGCCGCCGAACCCTGCGCCGCTGTCTCCTATCTCGACGAGGAGCGCGCGGCCGCGCTCCTCGCGCCGGGCGCTCAGCGAGACGCGCCCCTCGCGCGGCACCGCGTCCAACGCGTTCGAGAGCACGTTGAGCAGGACCTGCCGCAGGCCATTCGGGTCGGAGCGCGCCTTGAGCCCCGGCGGGACCGACGTCTCGAGCTCGACCCCGGCGACCTGCAGGCGCTGGCGTAACAGCGTCCGCAGCTCCGCGACCAGCTCCGCCACGTCGAATTCCTCTGCCTGCGTCCCCTTGGGGCGCGCGAAGTCGAGCAGGTCCGAGACCAGCCGTTCCAGCCGTTCCGCCTCGCTCACCACCGTGCGCATGGCCGCCTGCGCGCCGTGCTCCGGGGGCAATTCCTCCTGCGCCAGCTGCGTCAGCCCTTTCATGGCCCCGAGCGGGTTGCGGATTTCGTGGGCCAGCGCCGCCGCCATCGTCCCGAGCGCCCGGAGGTGCTGCTGGGCGCGTTCGCGCGCCTCGAGCTCGAGGAAGCGGCGGATCACGCGCAGCAGCAGCATCGACAGCAGCACCAGGAAGGCCACCGCGACGCCGGAGACCGCCAGGTGCACGTACGCCTGGTTCCGGATGAACGCCGCCCCCGACCCGTAGAGGCCGACGCGGAGCCGCCAGCCCGCGATCTGGGCGGTCGCCCCGGCGTGCTGCGCCCCGCGCCCCGGTACCAGCGGCAGCTCGGAGACGTAGACCTCCCCGGGTGTCGGTGCCGCGGCGCCCGCGTGCGCGAGCACCGTCCCCGGCTGGTCGACCACCTCGAGGTATGCGACCGTGTCCGCGTAGACGGGGTAGCTCTCCTCCAGCAGCGACTGCCAGAACTGCGCGTTGTTGCGCCGCCCCGGGCCGCGGGCCTGCGCCTCGACGGCCGCTGCGATCTCGCGGCCGCGGTTGGAGAGGTATTGCGTGCGCAGCCGCAGCAGCGTGGTGAAGGTGAAGAGCGCGCTGGTCGCCAGGCACGCGGAAATCAGGACCACGGCGGCGACGAAGAGCCTCGTCGGAAAGGCACGCGAATGCTGGTCCCTTCGCGGAGAACTCATGGCAACGCTAGTGTATACCATGGAGTGCGGCGCCTCGGCGCCGCTTTGCTCAGTTCCTGAGGCCGGGATGGCCGGCGCCTAGGCGCCGGGATCAAAGCGGCGTCGAGCCGTGCCGGCGGCGCCGAAATCGAAACGCCGCAATATGGAGTGCGGCGCCTGGGCGCCGCTTTGCTTAGTTCCTAAGGCCGGGATGGCCGGCGCCTAGGCGCCGCACTCCACGCCACTTGTTTTGCGTCTTCCGGGTCGGCTATCCTAGCGGCATATCGAGAGGAGATTTCCTATGCCATCTACCAGTCGCCGCGAATTCATCAAGCAGGCAGCGTTGAGCACCGGGGTGGCGGCCGCGCCGGCCGTGCGCGTTTCCTGGGGGCGCAGCAGCCCCAACGAGCGAGTCAACATCGGGGTGGTCGGCTTCCGCAACCGCGGGCGCGACCACTATCGCGCCTTCGCCGGCCTCGCCAACGTGCGCGTCGCCTACCTGTGCGACGTCGATGAGCGCCTGTTGCCGCCGGCGGTCGACGAGGTGGAAAAAGCCGCGGGCTACCGTCCGGCGACCTTCGTCGACCTGCGCAAGCTGCTCGAGCAGAAGGACCTGGACGCCGTCTCGATCGCGACCCCGGACCACTGGCACGCGCTGCAAACGATCTGGGCCTGCCAGGCCGGCAAGGACGTCTACGTCGAAAAGCCCGTCTGCCACAACCTGCTCGAGGGGCGCAAGATGGTCGACGCGGCCCGCAAGCACAACCGGATCGTCCAGGTCGGGCTCAACCGGCGCAGCGAGGTGAAAAACCGCGCCGGCGCCCGCTTCGTGCACGCGGGGGCGTTCGGCAAGGCCTACCGCGCCAAGGCCGTCGTCTACCGCGGCCGCACCAGCGTCGGCCGCACCCCCGTCGTGCCGGTCCCTCAGGGCGTGCACTGGGACCTCTTCCTCGGCCCCGCGCCGGAGCACCCCTTCACGCTCAACCGTTTCCACTACGGCTGGCACTACTTCTGGGAGACCGCCACCACCGAGGTCGGCAACAACGGCGTCCACGCCCTCGACATCCTGCGCTGGGGCCTGGGCAAGGACGTCCACCCGGTGAAGATCCACTGCTACGGCGGGTTCTACGAGGACAACTCGGACCAGGAGACGCCCAACCTGCAGAACGCCTACTTCGAATACGCCGACGGCACCCTGGTCGAACTCGAAGCCACGACGCTCCCGAGCCCGTCGTTCGGCGGCGTCCAGATGGGCGAGTTCTTCTACACCTCCCGCGGCTACATCACCTCCGCGCAGGACTGGAGCGCCGTCGTCGGCGACTTCGTCCCGGGCAACACGCCCGACCCGCCGTCGGGTGTCTCGCTGCGCGCCTCCAACCTGAGCTTCCCCAGGATCTCCTACAACCCGGGTCCCGCGATCCCGCCGCTGGAGGAACCGGAGGTGAGCCACTTCCAGAATTTCGTCGACTGCGTGCGGTCGCGCAAGAGGGAAGACCTGCACTGCGAGATGCTCGAGGGACACATGTCCACGGCCCTGTGCCACCTCGCGAACATCGCGTTCCGGACCGGCCGCAGGCTTACCTTCGACCCGGCCACCGAGACGTTCCCCGGGGACGAGGAGGCCAACCGCTACCTCACCCGCGAGTACCGAGCGCCGTTCGTGCTCCCGAAGGTTTAGAGGAGACATTTAACAAAACTCGCCACGGAGGACACGGAAAAAAGTCTTCGAGGTGAGCTTTACACCAAACCCAGGAGTTTCCTATGGCACAGATCAGCTTCAAAGGCAGTCCCATCCACACCTCCGGCGCCCTCCCCGGCCCCGGTCAGGCCGCGCCGAACTTCACCGTCACCATGGCCGACCTGAGCGAAATGTCGCTCTCCGACCTGAAGGGGAGGCGCGTCGTCCTGAACATCTTCCCCAGCATCGACACCTCGGTGTGCGCCGCGTCGGTGCGCAGGTTCAACGCCGAGGCCACGAAGCTCGAAAACACGTCGGTCCTGTGCATCTCGAGAGACCTCCCCTTCGCGCAGAAGCGGTTCTGCGCGGCCGAGGGGCTCGACCACGTGATCACGGCCTCGGAATACAAGGACGACAACTTCTCGCGCGCCTACGGCGTCAAGATGGTGGACGGCCCGCTGAAGGGCCTGTTGTCGCGGGCCGTGGTGGTGGTGGACGAAAGCGGGCTGGTGCTGCACGCCGAGCAGGTCCCCGAGATCACCCAGGAACCAGACTACGCCGCCGCCCTGGCCGCCCTGCGGACAAGGTGACCGGAGTGGCATTATCGCAAGTGGGTCCGGGCTTCAGCCCGGACGCCTTTTGCAGTCGCTATTGAGTGCATCTGTCACGATATGAAAGGGTTTTAAAGGCGTCCGGGCTGAAGCCCGGACCCACTTGGCTAAAGCCCGGACCCACTTGGGACCGCATTCTCCCGGACATATCTCTCGACGGGGGACTCGCCTTCGGAGGGCCGCTGGTCGGTGTACTGGAACGCCTCCGCGTAGGCGCAGCCGTGGCTCCTGCCCAGCTCCTCGTACTCGGCCAGCAGGAACTTCCGGACGTACTCGCGGTCGGCCGTCCGGTCGTCGCCACCGAGGAGCGGCAGCCGGCGCCCCTCCCGCGCCAGCCTGGACCTCAGCTTCGACCCGGCGCCGCCGTCCCCCTGCGACCGGCACTCGACGATGGCGTCGATCTTGCGCTCGATCACGGAGCTGATGTCAACGACGCGGTTGGACGGCTGGCCCGGGCGCGCCACGAAGTAGTACCGCTCCCGGACGGCGTGCGGCAGTATCCCGGCCTCGGCGTGTTCCGGGTAGTCCCCCGCCATGCCCGACATCCAGCACGCCTCCTCGACGGCCCGCCCCGTCACCCAGTGATCGGGGTTCTCCTCGCCGTGCCCCCACGGGTTGAAGCTCAGGACGATGTCGACCTTGAGGTGCCGGAAGAGGAAGATCAGCCGCGACCGCAGCTCCTGGCTCGAGATGTCGTTCATCCGGTGATTGCGGTAGTAGAAATCGAACACGCCGGAAACCCCCAGGGCGGTGGCCATCCGCTGGTGCTCCGCCTCGTTGCTCTTTATGTTGAGGGCCGGGGAGCCTCCGCCGCACTTCTCGTCGTTGGTGGTGCGGATGATGTAGCCGGCGGCGCCCTCCTGGACCAGCTTGGCCAGGGTGCCGCCGCAGTAGTACGGGATGTCGTCCAGGTGCGCGTGGACCGCAGCGAAGACTTTGCCGGTGTGTGGATTCGACATGATGGCCCTCAGCAAAAGAAAAGGCAAGCATGATCCCAAGTGGGTCCGGGCTTCAGCCCGGACGTTTTTAAAACCGTTTCATATCGTGACAGACGCACCGCGTAGCCACTGCAAAAGGCAAGCATGATCCCAAGTGGGTCCGGGCTTCAGCCCGGACGTTTTTAAAACCGTTTCGTATCGTGACAGACGCACTGCGTAGCCACTGCAAAAGGCAAGCATGATCCCAAGTGGGTCCGGGCTTCAGCCCGGACGTTTTTAAAACCGTTTCATATCGTGACAGACGCACCGCGTAGCCACTGCAAAAGGCAAGCATGATCCCAAGTGGGTCCGGGCTTCAGCCCGGACGTTTTCAAAACCGTTTCATATCGTGACAGACGCACCGCGTAGCCACTGCAAAAGGCAAGCATGATCCCAAGTGGGTCCGGGCTTCAGCCCGGACGTTTTCAAAACCGTTTCATATCGTGACAGACGCACCGCGTAGCCACTGCAAAAGGCAAGCATGATCCCAAGTGGGTCCGGGCTTCAGCCCGGACGTTCTTAAAACCGTTCCGTATCGTGACAGATGCACTCAATAGCGACTGCAAAAGGCGTCCGGGCTGAAGCCCGGACCCACTAAGTGTGCGCACATGACGTTTTCAAAACCGTTTCATATCGTGACAGACGCACCGCGTAGCCACTGCAAAAGGCAAGCATGATCCCAAGTGGGTCCGGGCTTCAGCCCGGACGTTCTTAAAACCGTTCCGTATCGTGACAGATGCACTCAATAGCGACTGCAAAAGGCGTCCGGGCTGAAGCCCGGACCCACTAAGTGTGCGCACATGACGTTTTTAAAACCGTTTCATATCGTGACAGACGCACTCAATAGCGACTGCAAAAGGCGTCCGGGCTGAAGCCCGGACCCACTAAGTGTGCGCACATGACGTTCTTAAAACCGTTCCGTATCGTGACAGATGCACTCAATAGCGACTGCAAAAGGCGTCCGGGCTGAAGCCCGGACCCACTAAGTGTGCGCACATGACGTTTTTAAAACCGTTTCATATCGTGACAGATGCACTCAATAGCGACTGCAAAAGGCGTCCGGGCTGAAGCCCGGACCCACTAAGTGTGCGCACATGACGTTTTTAAAACCGTTCCGTATCGTGACAGATGCACTCAATAGCGACTGCAAAAGGCGTCCGGGCTGAAGCCCGGACCCACTAAGTGTGCGCACATGACGATTTTAAAACCGTTTCATATCGTGACAGATGCGTATATTTGTTTTACCGAAGCGGGACTGCGTTTCGGCGAATGTACTCCTCCATCGTCGGGGTGTATCCGGCGGCGGGCCCGACGTAGTGAAATGCCTCCGCATACTGGACGCCGTGCGTGCTCCCGAGCGCCCTCGCCCCTTCCATCAGAAACTCCCTGACGTACTGATAATTCGCGGTCCGGTCGTCGGACCCGAGGAGCGGCAGCTTCCTGTTTTCCCGCGCGAGCCTCTCGCGCAGCGCGACGCCTGCGTTTCCGGCCGGACCCTGCGCCTTGTTGGCGAGGTTGGCCTCGATCTTCCGCTCGATGACGGAGCCGATGTCGACGACCCGGTTGACGATCTGCGGGCCGCGCGCGTGGTAGTACTTCTCGGTGACGGCGTGCGGCCGGATGCCGGCGGCGGCGTGTTCTGGGTAATCCTTGCCGCCGCCGGCCATCCAGCAGGCGGCTTCTACGGCGCGCGCCGTGACGTAGTGGTCGGGGTTTTCCTCGTACGGCGCCCACGGGTCGTACGATATGACCGTGTCCACCTTCAGCACTCGGAACAGAAATATCAGCCGCGCCTTGAGCTCGATGATGTCGACCTCTTCCATCGAGTGGTTGCGGTATCCGAGGTCGAAGGCCTTCTTCAGGCCGAGCGCGCGGGCGACCTCCTGGTTGTCGATCTCGTTGGCCACGACGGTATCCCCAAGGGTCCCCGGGCCGGCGTGGTCGTCGTTGCTGGTGCGGATCAGGTAGCCGGTGTACCCCTCCCGGACGAGTTTCGCCACCGTGCCGCCGGCGAAGAGCGGGATGTCGTCGGCGTGCGGCTGGATGGCGGCCAGCACCTTGCCGCGGTGCGGCTGCCCGGCGCGGTCGCGTTCGACGACCACCTCCTCGGCGCGCTCCGCCGGCGCGGCCGGGAGCGCGCAGCCGCCCAACGCCGCCCCCGCCACCGTCCTGCCCAGAAAATCTCTCCGGTCCATGGCCCTCCTCCGTGTGGCGTCAGACTGCACGGGGATAATCGACGACGGCGCGTATCGCGTCCTCCAGTTGCTCGACGTTGACGGGCTTGGTCAGGTGCGCCGCGAACCCCGCGGCGCGGCTCGCCGCGATGTCCTGCTCCCGGCCGTAGCCGCTGAGCGCGATGCCCGGGAGCATCCGTCCCCCGTCCCGCAGGGCGCGCATGAGATCGAGCCCGCTCCCGTCCGGCAGCCCCAGGTCGCTGATCAAGAGGTCGAAGCCGCCCGGCTCGGCCGCGGCGCTCAGGGCGGATGCCATGTCCGCCGCCCCGGACACCTCGTGCCCCTGCCCCTCCAGCACCAGCTTCATCATATCGGCCGTGTCCCCGTGGTCCTCGACCAGGAGGATCCTCAGGCTGCGGGATCGGGTTTCCGGGCGGCGCACGGCCTCGGCCTGTCGCCGCGGCGGCAGGCTCGGCACCATCGGCAGCGTGATCGAGAATGTGGTGCCCTTGCCCGGGCCTTCGCTCGCGGCCCGAATCGTGCCGCCGTGCATCTCCAGCATGGCCTTGGTGATTGTGAGCCCCAGCCCGAGACCGCCAAACTGCGTACTGCGTCCCTCGCTCTCCCGCTCGAACGGCTTGAACAGGTGCGGCATCAGCCGGGGCGAAATGCCGAGCCCGTTGTCGTTGACCTCCGTCGTGACCTGGAACGGGCCCACCTTCCGGCAGCGGACCTGGATGCGGCCCCCGGCAGGGGTGAACTTGACCGCGTTCTTGATCACATTCCAGAACGCCTGCTGCAGCCGCGCCGGGTCCGCGTCGATGACGTACGGCGCGTCGGGCCCCATTTCCACGCTGAAGTCGAGCTCGCGGGCCTCGACGTCGGGCATGCACACCTCGACCGCGCGGCGGATGACCTCGCAGAGCTCCACCGGCTGCTTGTGCAGTTCCACCTTGCCGCGCGCGATGCGCGTCACGTCCAGGAGGTCGTCGATGAGGCGGGCCTCGAGCTCGACGTTGCGGCGCACGATCTCCAGCCTCTCCTGGACGTCGCGGGGCAGGCGCGGATCGTGCTGGAGCATCGAGACCGAGGCCAGCACGGGCGTCAGCGGGGTGCGCAGTTCGTGCGAGAGCACGGCCAGGAACTCATCCTTGGCGCGCCCGGCCTCCTCGGCCTCGGCCCTGGCCGCCTCGGCGACGGTCTTGGCCGCGACCAGGGCCTCCGACACGGCGCGGCTCTCGCTGATGTCGGTGCACGTTCCGAACCAGCGCACGACGCGCTCGTCGGAGCCCTTCAGGGGCACGACGCGGGTCAGGAACCAGCGGAAACCCCCGTCGGCCCCCCGCAGCGAGACCTCGACGTCCATCGGCTCCCCCGTGACGATCGACGCGCGCCAGCGCTCGATGGCTTCAGGCGCTGCCGACGGTTCGAGCACGCTCTGCCATCCCCACCCTTCGGCCTGCGCCAAGGTCGTGCCGGTGTACTCGTACCAGCGCCGGTTGTACCAGTAGACGCCGCCGTCGGCTGCGGCTATGAAGGCCAGCTGCGGGATGGCGTCGGCCATCGTCCGGAACTGCTCTTCGCTTTCCCCCAGCGCTTTTTCGTGTCTCCACTTGTCCGAGACGTCGCGGAACACCCACACGACCCCGCGTGCCGTCCCCTCGGGGCCCTTGACCGGAGCGGTACTGTGCTCGACGGGGATCTCGCGGCCGTCCCGCGAGATCAGGAGCGCGTGGCGGGACGGGTCGGCCGGGTCCCCGATCGCCTGCCAGGTGCCTTCCTCCACGACGTGAAACACGGAATGCAACGCCTGCCCCTCGGCCTCGGCGCGCCCCCAGCCGGTCAGGTGCTCCGCCTCCTCGTTGGCGAAGGTGACGCGGCCCTGGAGATCGGTGACGATCACGCCGTCGCCGATGCTGGCCAGCGTCACCGACAGCAGCTCCTGCTGCCGGCGCAAAACGTCCGCCGCTTCGTCGAGCCGCCGGCCGCTCAACCAGACCAGGGTCGTGAAGGCCAGGATGATCGTCAGCATGACGATCGCCGTCCCCAGCGCCGGATCGTAGAGACCGCGTCGCTCGCCGAGCAGCCGCAGCCAGCCCATGACGAGCGGCAGCAGCACGGAAGGGACCAGGAGCCGCCGGATCATGACCCCCCCGGGCCCCGGCGAGGTCAGCAGCGCCGTCATGCCTTCCCGCGGCCGGGCGCAGAGCAGCCCCACGCTCAGGGTCAGCGACGTAAGCGCGGTGGGCCAGGCGATGCCCGTGAGCCGGGCGAGCCCGTACAGCTCCCGCGCCTCGTAGAGGTAGCCGAGCGTCGGCAGCAGCGCGAGCAGCCCGACGACCACGGCCAGCGGCTGCCACAGGCGCCGGCCTTCGCGCCGGCTCAGGCTCAAGAGCGCCGCCCCGAGCAGCACTAGACTCAACGCGGCCGGCGGGCCCATGCGATTCGGGCTCGTCGTCGCGCTCGCCCCCGGCGCCTCCCGGGCCAGCAGCTGGTCGACGTGCAGGTCCCAGCCGCTGACGTGCTCCACCAGCGTCACGGCCCCGAGGAGCAGGACGACGGCCGCGCAGGCGCGGGCCGCCCAACGGCGCCACGGCCCAGGCCGCTCCGGCAACAGCAGGAAAAGCGACGTACCCGCCAGCAGGATCCCCACCGCCGCGTTGGTCTTCATGACGATGGCGCCGGCGAGCAGCGCGTGGATGTTCAGGAACCACGCGGCCGCGACGAGCGCGCCCGTGGCGACGGCCGCCAGGGAGCAGAGGAGTGCAATCGAGTGAAGCACCCGGACGATGCGTTGGCCCTTGTGGGACGCCGCGGTCTCTTCGGTCATGCTTTAGTGCCTGAGATTGCCGGGCACGGCACGTCAGCCGTCCTGGGCCTGGACACGCATCGGACCCGATGCTGGGTCCTCCCCTGCGCAGTTGCCGAATGTGAAAGTCGCGTACATTATATACGCCTCTCACCGGCGTATTACAGGATCCAGGAAAGCCAAAGGCAAAAGCAGCACGCGGATTTATTGCGGATTTAACGGATCAACGCGGGCCGGCCCTCGTGGCGGAATGCCGGACGCGGCCTGTCAATCAAGTGTCGGCCTTTTTTTAAATCCGCGTAGAGCCGCGTCGATCCGCGTCCGAAAGATCGAGTCACAGGGCCGCGAGGACGTCCTTCATGAGCCGCTTGGACCCTTCGACGCCGTCCCAGGGCCCGTGCTCGTACTCCAGGCAGATCGTCCCCTTGAACCGGTGCGCGTTCAGGATGCTCACGCAGCGCGCGACGTCGTTCCAGTCCTTCTCGGGCGTCTTCCAGCGGTCCCAGTACTTGGCGTGCACGTGCGTGTGGGTGTAAGGCATCACCGCCTCCAGCCCGTGAAAGAGGTGGTACTCGTTCTCCCAGTTGGCGAAGTCGGGGGTGCACTCGCAGTAGGGGTGGTTGACCTCGTCCATGATGATCCGGATGTTCATCGGGTTGGCGCACAGCCCCCAGTGGTTTTCGATCGTGATCTTGACCCCGACCTTTTCGCCGTAGTCGGCCAGCTCCTTGAACGACTCGATGCACTTCTTCAGGTAGACCACGATCTTGTCGTTTTTCGGGTACCCGGTTTCGTGCGGGGAGGCCTCGGGCATGATGCGCGTCCCTGAGACGCCGGTGTTGGCGCGCATCGTCTTGGCCTTCAGGAGGGCGGCGGCGTCCATCCAGATCTTGGCGGTGCGGATGCCCTCCTTGCGTTTTTCGTCGTCGGGGTCGGCGAGGTTCTGCGGCGCGTTGTTGGAGATGTGCTGGCAGACGGTCTTCGTTTTCTCGATGTTCGCGTAGAGCCTTTCGAGCCACTTCCGGGACGACGGAGCCGAGGGGTCCCAGCGGTAAGAGGTGAAGGTGCGCCCGTCCCTGTCGATTTTCGTCTCGGTGTACTGCGTCTTGTCGGTGACGTCGCCGAACACGTCGGACCAGAGGTCGAGGTGATAGACGCCGGGATAGGTGTCCCTGGTCCATTGCGGGAAGTCGAGCATGGTGATTTCGCCATATTTCTTTTTCATGGCGGCGGCCTCCTCGCTGGGCGGCCGCTGGCCGATGCTCTTGAACATGAATCGGGGAGGCCAGCAGCTGGAGGCGATGCGGGAGAGCTTCTCCTCCTCGGTGAGCTGACGCATGACGGAAGAGGCCTGCGCGCCGGAGCCGCCCAGAAGGCCCGCGGCAGCCCCGAGCGCCGCTGATTTGAGAAAATCCCTGCGGTCGGTAGTCATATCGTTTCCCCTGTCGGATTTTGGAGTTCGCCGCCTCGACGCCGGAAATTGTACCTCAAGTGGGTCAGTTGCACGCGGGTCCACGCAGATCAAAGACAACGCCTTTGTTCTTGATCCGCGTCGATCCGCGTCAATCCGCGTCCCAAAAAACGTCATCTCCCCCGCGCCCCCCGGGTGCGTGAGTCTTGATGCTCATTCATGACCAGAGTAATATGACTAGAGTCAATTAAGGAGAGCGATCATGGGTCCGGTCTCCAAATCGAAATTCAAGTCCCGCGCCCTGCACTATTTCAGGGAAGTCGAAAAGACCGGCCGCCCCGTCGTCATCACGGATCGCGGACGGCCGGTGGCCAAGGTCGTCCCCTACTCCGAAAATCCGGAGGAACGGTTGAACGAGCTCCGTCACACGGTGCTCCACTATTCCGGCCCTCTCGAGCCGGTCGGGGTCGAGGACTGGGAGGCGCTGGAGTGATCCTGCTGGACACGCATGCCTGGGTGTGGTTCGTGGACGACCCCCGCCTGCTGAGCGCGCCGGCGCGCAAGGCCGCCGAGAAGGCGTTGGCCGCGGGCTCCGTGGCCATTTCGTCCATCAGCGCCTGGGAAGTCGCCAAGCTTGCGGCCTGCGGACGCTTGAAGCTGACCATCGACGTGCGCGACTGGATCGCCAAGTGCGAAGCGCTTCCGTTCTTCAACTTCATCCCCGCCGACGACGCCATCCTGGTTCGTTCCGTTTTCCTCCCCGGCCCGCTCCCCGCGGATCCGGCGGACCGGATCATCGTCGCCACCGCCCTCGCACGGGGGATCCCGATCGTCACGAAAGACCGGAAGATACGGGGCTACCCGGGTGTCCGGTCCATCTGGTGATTCACCTCGAAGTCTCAAAGACCTCGAAGCGTTCTCTGGACCGCAGCGCCTCGGAGCCGGGGTTGAATTGCCCTGAATGGCGCAAATCGCGGCGCCGAGGCGCCGCGATGAAAGCGGCGTCGAGCCGCCGCACTCCACAAGAGCCTTCGAGGTGAGCTTGTGTCTCACCTCTCAGGCGCGCTCCACTCCGGGTGGACCATGAGCACACCGGAAAGCCCCGGAGGGTTTCCCGCAGGTTCAGTCACCCGCATGGTGTGCATCTGCCAGTGATAATCAAAGACGTAGTCCCAATTCGTCGGATAAAGCCCCACGTTGACAAAATACATCCCAGGCTGCAGAGCCACCTGCGGGATTTGGCATCTGAACACGCCGCGGCTGCGTGGAGCGCCCAAAGCAGAACCGACCGAGGGGATGGTGCTCTCGAAGCATTTTACGTTTGTTTCGCTGAAAACGCCCAACGTGAGCGCCATGTCCGGGATCGGGCGGCCCAACTCGTATTCGAGCTCGAAAGCGACGTCCTTGCCGGACTGGATGGCGCGGCCCGGCACGTTCTCTTCGTCGCAGACACTCAACGAAAGAATCTTCGCCTCGAGCGTTCCGACGCGTGTCCCTTTTTCGGGGATCTCGCCCTGTCCCGAGTCGGAGCCGGATACTTGCGCCGCTCGTTTTTCCGTGCGCTTGCGCATCAGCTCGTAATAACAGCGGATGGCCTCGTAGGGATCCGAGCGCATCGACCACCCGCCCTTCCTCCAACACTATGACCTCGTCGCACAGTCGCTCGATTTGCGCCGTATCGTGGGATACGAACACCAGGGTCTTGCCTGCCGCCTTGAACCGCCGCAACCGGTCGAGGCATTTCTCCTGAAAGCGCATGTCGCCCACGGCGAGGACTTCGTCGATCATCAGGATGTCGGGGTCGAAGTGGATGGTGGCGGCGAACGCGAGCCGCATGTACATCCCGCTCGAATACGTCCGGACCGGCTGATCGATGAAGTTCTCCAGCTCCGCGAATTCGATGATACGGTCCCGCTCCCTCAGCACTTCCTGCCTTGTCAAGCCGTTGAGCAGCCCGGCCGTCATGATGTTTTCGCGTCCGGTCATTTCCAGGTGCAGCCCTCCGCCGAGCTCCAGGAGGCCGCTGACCTGGCCCTCTCGCTTGATGCTTCCCTCCGTCGGTTTGCTGAGGCCGCACAGTATGCGCAGCAACGTGCTCTTGCCGGCGCCGTTGTGGCCGATGAAGCCGAGGGTTCGCCCGCGCTCGAGGGAGAAGCTGACGTCCCTGAGCGCCCACGTCTGCACGGCCTGCTGATGCCGGCCCGTCAGGAATTGGACCGTCAGCTCCTTCAAGGTGCCCGGGCGGTCCCCGACGATGTCGAATCGCTTGGATAGGGCACTCGCAGTCAGGGCGGCCGGCACCTCACACCCCCCGTCGCAGCCACGATGGGCACGCGCGCTTACAGAAGATCCATGACATAGGCGAGCTTTCTGCGATACAGCCAGTATGCGAACGCGGCCAGCGCGACGCTCGTGCACACCACGCAGAAGCAGGGACCCCAGGTCAGGGGACGACCCGTACATGAAGATGGAACGATAGTCTCGCACCAAAGCCGCCATGGGATTTGCCGCATACAAGTAGCGATACTCCGCGCCAAAGTCCCGATAAAATATCGGGGTCAGATAAAACAAGAGGAGAACGCACATATTGACGAGGTGCTGCACGTCCCGGTAAATCACGTTGAGTGTCGCTATGATCAAACTCAGTCCCGTGGTGAAGACGGCCTGAACTACCAGCAACAGCGGGAAAAAGAGCAGGCAGAGGCTCGGCTTGCAGCCGTACAGGGCCGAGGGTGGCAAAGAGAATCGGCAGGAATAGCAGGTATTGCAGCAGGTTGGAAAGAGTATCGACGGCCACCAGGACGACCGGTTCGAAATTGGGCCGCCTGACGATGTCGCGATTGGAGATAAAAAGCGTGCCGGCGGACCTGAGACAATTGCTGAACCAGGTCCAGGGGAGCAACGCAGTCAGGACAAAGGCCGGGTACGACTCTATATTCAACGGAACGACGCGGCGGAACAGGAAGACCAGCACGAGCAATTGCGCCAACGGAGGCACAAGGGACCAGATGGCGCCCAGCCACGATCCCTTGAAGCGAAGGGTAAAATCCCTCCACACGAGGTGGCTGATCAGGTCAGCAGGAGTACTTGAGTGATGCGCACGGCAGCGTTTACCGCCCGGACGGATTAGAAGCATTGGCCGGTCTCTCCGGCCACTTTTATTCTCTGGAGAATACGGTCTGAAAGAAGTTTCTTGATAAGTTGCACGTTGTGCCAGCCCAGCAACGACATCCCCAGCAGCCAGTAGCTCATCGGATGAGCGGGATTGCACCTTATCGATTTGAGGGTGTATCGATAGGCCCGGGCTGTCTGGCCGGATTCGTAACACAACGCTCCCAGCCTGAGATACCAGGAGCCGAGAGCCCTGGGATTCGGTGCGATCAGGGCTGCGTGCTTCTGCAGGAAAAGCTCCTTGCCGGTGATCCTGAGCGGTAAGTTGTTGGAAATCTGATCCGCGTGAACCAGGTACTTCACCAAAGGCTCGTCGATGCACTCGAAGGAAAACAGCTTGGATATCCGCACCCACAAATCATAATCGACGCAGTAGGGGAGGGAGGGGTCGAACAGGCCGACCGCGTCGAGACATTCCCTGCGCAGCAGGACCGTGGACGGGGTGCCGACGACGTTGAGGACGGCCATCTCGTTGTAGATATATCCTCTCATGTTGGGAGACCGTTGGTTGACGGTCTCGCCGGTGGATCCGTCTATCCTCGAGAAACCCCGAATAGACTCCGCCAACCGCGGGCGGGCTGCCGTCCAGCAGCTTCACCTGGCGCTCCAGCTTGTCGGGAAACCACTGATCGTCGTCATCCAGGAAGGCCACCAGCCTGGAGTTCGAATTCAGGATTCCCGTGTTGCGCGCCTCGGCTTCCCCCTTGTTGACGTCGTGTCTGATGCACCTCGCGCGGGAATCGCCGAAGCGGCGGAGGACGGCGTCGCATCCGTTTGAGGACGCGTCGTCGACGACGATGACGGACAAATCGCGATAAGTCTGATTCAGGACGCTCTCGACGGCGAGCGAGAGCAACTGAGGCCGGTTATAGGTTGGGATAATGACGTCGACCGTTGGCATCAGCACCTCATCCGCGTGAATCGGCGGAGATCCGCGTCCTCTTTGTTGAAATAATGGCCCGGCGGTAGGCCAGCGGGGATGACAAGGCGCCCGAAGTCTCGATCAAGGCGCGATGAAATCCACCGCGGTCACGCCTGACCACGCAGCCGAGAAGGCGGCGCAGCAGCCAACCCCACATCCAGGACCGCAAAGCGAACCGCACTACCGCCGTCCTTTGGGAGGGATTCGTACGGGCCGCGGTGAGGAGGTAAGCCCCGAATGCGCGGCCATTGCTGTAAAGCTGCCGTTTGAGGGCACTCGGCTGGCGGCGATGGGTGTGCCGCACCAGGGCGGCGGGTTCGTAGCGCACCACATGACCGCCGGCGACGGTGCGGTGGAGGAACTCGATGTCGCCGCCTCCCCTGGTGGGGGTGCCGACATCCAGTGCGACGTCGAATCTGCCGATCCTGTCCGGAAGCGCCCGTCGGAAGGCCATGTTCGTGCCGACGCCCCAACTGCTCGCCCAGAACAGTTGCGTATCGCTGAGGGCTTCGCGGCGGTAGGTCTTTTCCAGAAACCCCTTGCCCATGCCCCCGTAATTCTCGAAATCGACCTGGGCGCCGGTTTCCAGTTCGGCAGGCAGGACCAGCCCTGTCACGGCCATGACCGTTGGATCCTCGAACCCGCGGGCCAGCCCGCGCAGCCACCCGGGGGATGCCAAGGCGTCGTCGTCGATGAAGGCGATGATGTCGTGTCGCGCTTCGTCGATGCCCCGATTGCGGGCCCAATCGAGCCCGGCAGTCTCCTCGCGCACGCATCGGAAGCCGTTCCGGGCGGCGACCTGGGCCACGTCGCCGTCTCGGGAGGCGTTGTCCACGACGAGAACTTCATAGGCCTCGTAATCCAGGCGTCTCAGGCTCTGGAGGCAGTTGTCCAGCGCAACAGGCCGGTCCCGGGTGCACACCACGACGGAGATGGCCGGAAGCGCCTTGTCGTCGCCCTCGGTCAGGGTGTCGAGAACGCCCCCGACGGCCCGCTGCAGCAGGCAGTGACTGAACCACGAATAGATTTCTTCTCTCAGCTGCGCGACGCCGAAAGACCTCGAGTTGGGCGGGCAGGGAAGCCGCACCACGCCGAGCGGAGAATATCCCCAGCGCACCAGCAGGTGCAGTTCGGCGTAGCGCGGATCCACGTAGACGGGCTCCAGCGCCCTTGTGAGGTCGACCTCGGCTAACTTGGCTGTCGTGGGCGGTTCTCCCAGGATTGTTTGGCAAGGTGAAATGCCAGCGCAGGCACGTAGCGCTGCTCGGCCAGCGTCAGCAGCGCATCCTGCACGTGTCGCACGCAGAGCGGTTCGGCGCCCGGCTGAGGCGCCAGCGCCAGGACCTCGACCCCCTCCATCGACACGCGCAACCCATCGCTGGCCGCGCGGTCCGGGATTGGCTGCAGGACTTCCTCGGTCTGGCAGCGACGTCAGTTCGAGAACGGGCGCGTCGCCGGCGACGGCGGGTGGCGGCGCGATTCCTTCGAGCCAGTCATAGAACTCGCGCTCGCTCCCGGCCGCGCTCGCCACTCCCCGCCAGAAGTTGTAGCAACGCAACCAGGCGACGGTGTGCTGCCACGGCGCGCGCAAGCGGGTGCGCTCGAAAAACTCCGCCTGACGGACCAACAGCCGGGCGATCCGGTCTCCCAGGCCCGAATGGTTGAACGCAAGCGCACGGAGACGCTTCGTCACCCAGGAGTTGGTTTCGGGAAACTTGAGTGCGGTACCGATCATTTCCGGGTGGCGTTTTCCGATGCGAACGATCCCGATTCCCTCCCGGCGGGTGCGGAGCAGGGATCGACCGAGGTTCGTCTCGTCGTGGTGATACCCGACCGCCTCGGGCACGAAGCAGAAACGGGCTCCCGCCTCGAGCAACCTCACCCCGAGTTCGTAATCCTCGTATCCGGCGTCGGAGAAAGCCGTGTCGAAACCCCCGACCCGCCGGAAGAGAGCCGCCGGCAGGGACACGTTGCCGGTCAGAAAATCCCGGAACGTGAAGCGATGCCCCGGCCGGCGCATTTCGCTGAAAGTGTCCTCCCACCAGCGGCGCGCGCCGTAGTGCCACCAGCTCAACGGCGTTTGATAAACCGGCTTCGAGTATCCTATCGCGACCCGCTCGTCGCGCTGCGCCGTCACGTGCGCCCGCACCAGGTCCGGGTGTGCGAGCACGTCGTCGTCCAGAAAGAGCAGAACGTCCCCTCGCGCGTTCGATGCCCCCAGGTTCCGGCTGGCGGCGGCGCTGCCCGCGGAAAGGCTGAAAAACTGCAGCGAGTAGTTCGCGCGGGAGGAGAAGGACTGCAGCATCGCCGGCTGTGTCGTCCTGGCAGGAATCCGCTATAACCAGGACCTCGAATCCGTCGGCAGGGCAGGACTGGAGATTCAGCGCCTCCAGGTTCTTTTCGAGCAGGCGGCTGCGATTGTGGCTCGGGATGATGAGTGAGACGAAAGGTCGCGGCGTCATTTGACCACCCCGTCCAGCATCGAAGAAGAGCGGGGCACGGGATCCTGCAGGGAAGGCTCGTGCGCCGGGCTCCGTCGTTTCAATGCACGCCGGGAACTCCAGTACTTCAGCGGACCCAGCAGGGCTCCGACGAACTCGGCCAACGCCAGGCCTGCCGGGGGGTAATCCCGGCCTCTCAGCAGGGCTCCCACCAGATTGCGACAATGATGCTGCAGGAACCACTTCGGCGCCAGTCTCAGCAGGGACAGTTCCCGCTCCAGCAGCAGCGCGCCGGTCCACCACGCAAACACCCCGACCCCGTAGCCGAAGATCGTCCTGCGCAACGCCTTCCACTCCCGCCGATGCCTGTGCCACACCAAAGCGGCCGGCTCGTACACAAGCCGATATCCCCGGGCCAGGGTCCGGAAGAAGAATTCCTGGTCCCCGCCGCTCAGTGTCGGCGTCCCCCCATCGAGCGCCTCGTCGAAGAGGCCGATCTCCGGGAGCGCGCTTCGGCGCACCGCCATGTTGACGCCCGCGCCGAGGGTCCCCGCCGCGAGGGGGTTCTGATTGCTCAGGTCGAACTGGCGGCGCCGGAATCCCCGATTGAAAGCGTTTGTAGACTCAAACCACTGTTGTGCCTCCGTGTTCAGTTCCAGGGGCATCGTGATGCCGGTGACGACCGCGACCAGGGGATCGCGAAAATTCCTCGCCAGCGCCTCCAGCCATCCCGGATCCACCTGCGCGTCGTCGTCGGTAAAGGCGACGATCTCGCCTTTCGCGGCGAGCAGGCCGCGATTCCGGGCAATATCCAGTCCGGGCCTCGGTTCACGCAGGTATTGGATCCCGGGATATCGCGCCACCAATGTCGCGGTGCTTTCATCTGTAGGACAGTTGTCCACCACGATGACTTCGTGACCCTGAAGCGCGAGCTCGGACAATCCGGGAAGGCACAGCTCGAGGTCGGCGGTCCGGTTCCGGGTACAGACGACCACGGAAGCCGACGGCGTGGGTTCCGATGAATCCCGTTGGCGGGAAATGAGTTGTCCCCAGATGGGCGTCGCGAGGCTGGGCACAACAGCCTGCAGTTGATCCGAGGTGATACAACCCCCGTAGACGCTGAGAACAGCTTGCCCCACCACGGCCGTGCCCAGGCGGAAAACGACCAGGGCCTTGCGATAGGCCTGAAGATCCTCAATGCCGTGCTTCATCCGATCGAGCTGGATTGCGCGCACGGCTATCGGCAGACGCGGTTGGGCCATCAGCTTTGGGTCCCCACGTCGGAGTTTATCGTCCTAAGTGCTAAGAATCTGCAAGTATTTCAGATTCGTGCAGATCCGCGTCCCAGCCCGGGTTATATAGAGGACGCGGATTAACGCCGATCTTCGACGAAGACATCCGTTTCAGCAGGTCGATCCAGTAAGCCTCGGGGTTTTATAAAACAAAGGGACGCGGATTTGACCGGATCCTCGCGGATCCGCGTAAATCAGCGCAAATCCGCGTCCCCCTTTCCCTCGAGCTTCCGGCCCTGCTTCGCGAGCAGCGCGGGCGACAGGGTCCGGAGTGCGTCGGAGGAGGCCTGGTACAGGCGCACCCTCTCGACTGCGTCGTTGCCCTGGTCGCCCTCATCCGGCTTGGGCTCCTCGCGCCCTGGTGGATGCTGGTAACTGTCCACCGCTTCGTAGAAGCAGGCCGCCGCGGACTCCAGCGAGTCCAGGCAGCGCTGGAACACTCTCCTGAAGCTCTCGAACGGGGAGCAAAAGAGCTCGACGAACACGACGACCATGGTGTCCACCAGGCAGACCTTGGCGGCCTTGACTCTGGTCGACACCGTCGTGCAGGCCAGCAGCACGAGACCCTTTTCGTAGTCGTTGGTGACCGTTTTGTAGATGTTGGGGAGGGCGAACTGGATGTAGTCCTCGTCCTTGTCCTCCAGGTGGGCCAGGAAGGTCAGCGGCTTGATCGCGAACCAGATGTATCCGTACCGGTCGACGCTCGGGCTGTAGCCCTGTTCCCGCAAAAACTGCATTAACAGGTCCCGGCGTTGCGCGAGCTCCATGAACTGCGGCGCCTGCATCACGGGCGTGGGGAGCCGCCGGTCCTGGGAGCCGGCCTCCGGGCTGCTGAAAAAGCGCAGGCAGCTCGCGCAGAGATGCTTGCCAAGATGCCCCGCGGTCTGGCTGCAGGTCCCCTCGTTGTTGTCGGCGCACCTGTGTCTTGCCCTGCAATCGTTGAGCACCATAGCACCGATCCTATGCCTCCCCACCCCTTCAAAGCAATATGGAGAGAAAACAAGTGACGCCGGCCCCATCTTCGCCCGCAACACAAAAAGGCAAGGGGACGCGGATCCGCGTGAATCGGCGCAGATCCGCGTCCCCTCTTGTCATCCACGCGAAACCAGGTTCCGCAATCAGGCTTCGTCTTCCGCGGCCCGCATCCGAAAGCGGCGTTTTGCTGCCGGTCTCCCGGAAACTGTCGAAACTGTGACGGGCGACATAGTGCCTTCATTGTTCGCGATATTTAATAGCCCGCGAGGTACCCGCATGAGATTGATATTCCCCCGTAACGCCCTGACTCTACCAATCCTCATTCTTGCCGCCCTTGCGTCTTCCACCGCGGCACTGGCGGACGATGTCGCGCTCGCATGGGACCCCGCGGTCGGTCCGGCCCTCGCCGGCTACAAGCTCTACTACGGCACGGCTTCCCACCAGTACACAAACTCGATCGATGTCGGCAACGTCACGACGTATTCCGTGAAGGGTCTCCCGGCAGCCACGTATTACTTCGCGGCCACGGCCTACAACTCCACTCGCACGGAAACCGGTTACACCAACGAGGTCTCGGTAGTCGTTACGGCTGCGGACACGCAAGCCCCGGTGATCAGCTCGGTGGCCGAGCTCGTCCGTCGCCGCTTCGTCGGCCACGATCACCTGGACGACCAACGAGGGGGCAACCACCCAGGTCGAATATGGACTCGGTACCGCCTACGGTTCGCTCACGACCCTCGATGCCGTGATGAGGACCGCGCACTCCGTGCCTGTCAGCGGTCTCTCTCCCGCGACGAGGTATCACTACCGCGTCAGATCCAGGGACGCGACCGGGAACTCCGCGGTGTCGGCGGACTTCACGTTCACCACCGCGGCCCCGGCCGATTCGACGCCGCCGGTGATCAGCTCGGTGGCCAGCTCGTCCGTGACCTCGAGTTCCGCCTCGATCACCTGGACGACGAACGAAGCGGCGGACGGGCTCGTCGAGTACGGCACCACCACTGCCTACGGGTCGGCAACAACGCTAAATGCGGCGCGCGTGACCGCGCACTCGCAGACACTCGGCAGTCTGGCGGCCAAGACGACGTATCATTTCCGTGTGAAGTCGAAGGACGCCGCCGCCAACCAGGCGGTGTCGGCGGACTTCACGTTCACCACCGCGGCCCCGGCTGACACGACGCCGCCGGTCATCAGCGCGGTGAAGGTTTCCGTGGTGACCGACACCTCCGCGACGGTCTCCTGGACCACCAACGAGCCGGCTGACGGGCAGGTCCAGTACGGCACTTCCACCGCGTACGGCTCCTCGACCACTCAGAATTCAGCGATGACATCATCCCATGCGCAAGCCCTGAACGGCCTGACTGCCGGCAAAGGCTATCACTACCGCGTGAAGTCGAAGGACGCCGCCGGTAACCTCGCCACGTCGATCGACTACGCCTTCGTCATGACGCCCGACGCGAGCGCCGGCCTGGTCGCGGCGTACGGCTTCGACGAGGGCGCCGGCACGACGACCGCCGACCAGTCGCGCTCCCGAAGTGTGGCGACGCTGAACGGTGCGTACTGGACGACCACCGCAAAGTTCGGCAAGGCCCTCTCTTTCAACGGGAAGAACAGCTATGTGTCCGCCGGCCTCACCGGTCTGCCCGACCTCGGCACTCCCAAGACGGTCGCCTGCTGGCTTTATATGAACAGCAGGCCGTCCGGGCTCCAATCGACGGTGGTTCTGGCCAACTCCGCCCGGCAGGCTTCGGTGAAGCTCGGCATCAAGTACTCGCAGGTGGGGATGTTGCAGTTCGGCGACACGTGGATCGTCGCCTCCATCCTGCCGTCGACGCGCCGGTGGCATCATTTCGCGTACGTTTTCGACGGCTCTTTGAACCGGTTCTACGTCGACGGCGCGCTGACCAGCACGTCGACAGTCGTCCCGCGACCGGCTCCCGTCACCACCTTCGAGATCGGCCGCTCAGTTCCGGGCTATTACAAAGGGCTGATTGACGAGGTCCGCGTCTATAACCGGGCTCTCACCCAGGATGAGGTGAAGTCGATCATGTCCGTTCCGGTGTCTGGTCTGATCACCGCTGCGCTCCCGGTGGCGGCCAGGGCCCCGGATCCGGCGGACGTCACGGCGCAAAACTCGGCTGCAGAGGCCGCGGCGCCCGATCCTGGACAGGCCCCCCCGATCGTCGGGATTCGGATGACGCAGCGCTCGTACGGGGCCGGGCAGACGGTTGGCGTGGATTCCTACTGGGTCAGCAACCCTTCGGAGTATACGCGGGAGGTGGCGCTGAAGACGTGGTTGCAGGGCCCGGGCATGGACCCGGTTCCGGTGGGAGATATGGGCGCCGGAGAAGTGGTGACGCTGGCGCCGCGCCACGATGAAGACTACGGCGCGCAGGCGCTCTTTGACGTTGCCGGCGACCTTCCTCCCGGCAGGTACCAGTTCGGTGCGCGCGTGATCGACCCGGTAACAGGGGACATTCTGTCCGAAGATGTCGAGCCGTTCACGATCGGTTCGGCGGCAAAATACCGCACTGTCGAGTCGCGCCGCGAGATGTTGCTGCTGGCGGGCCTGGAGGAATGGGGCGAGTACGGCATCACGAACGTGGGTGCGGAGGATGCGTCGTTTGAGGTGAAGATGTGGCTCGAAGCGGCCGGGCAGGTGCCGGTCCCGGTGCTGTCGCTGGGGGCCGACGGTGCGCTGGTCCTCGCTCCGGGTGACCGCCTGAGCCTGGACCCGTTTGCCTCGTTCGAGCAACCGTCGGGGACGTGGGTGCTCAGGGCCCGGATCCTCGATCCGACCACAGGCCAGATCCTGTCGGAAAGCGAAACCTTGCGTCCTGAGCGCAACGACCACGAACTGCAGTAGATGCGGGGACACGGATCTGCGCGGATGCACACAGATTCCGACCGGTGAAAACCTGTGGGAATCTGTGTCGCTCCGTGTTGACTCCCGATTGGCGCCGTACTAACAGTTCTCGGGCGCCCTCCGGGACCTCGGGATGACCAAGTACAACATCATTGCGCTTTCCCGGTGCCCATACCCTCTGTTCGCTGTATCATACGGCTTGCCTGGCCCCGCTCCCCCCGGAAAGGCTCGCCATGAGACTCGCGCCTCGTCGGGCTGGTCTTCCGCTTTTGTTACTCCTGATCGGCTGCCAGAATCTGTACGGCCGGGACCTCGTGCTCGCCTGGGATCCCAACACGGAGCCTCAACTCGCCGGCTACAGACTCTACCGCGGCCAATCCGCGAGAGCGTACGACACGGTTGTCGACGTTGGAGGAGTCTCGACGTGGACAGTGCGGGACCTCGTCCCGGGAACGTACTTTTTTGCCGTCACCGCCTACGACTTCTCGGGCTGGGAAACCGGGTACTCGAACGAAATCCTCGTCGTAATCCACAACCCGCCCCCCGCCCCCTCCCTGCTGAGCCCGTCGGATGGTACCGCGAGTTTTCCGCTAACGCCGGTCCTGTCTTGGTCTGCATCACCGGGTGCGGCTTCCTATGACGTGTACTTCGGCACGAGCAGCATTCCGCCCCTGGTAATGACAACCACGGGGACTGTCTATTTCCCCCCAACTCTCGCCGCCGGCACGACCTATTACTGGATGGTTGTAGCCAGGAACGATTCCGGTTCGACCGCGAGCGTCACCTTGAGTTTCACCACCACCGCGACCCTGATGCCGGCACCGGCGATGACCACGAAAACCGCTGTCCCTCGGCTCGCAGCCGACTACGGCCCCGGGCCGCCGAACTCGGGTGACGCCCAGTACACCCGGATTGCGATTGCGAATGTCGGCAACGCCGATGCGTTCATGAGGCTCACGGCCTTTTCGCCGGAGGGTTTGCCGGCGACTGGCGCTGCGCTCCGCAACCCGCTTGTCTTTACCCTTGCCACGGGCCAGCAGGTCCAGATCATCGACGACTTGCTGTTTGGCGACGGGCTGATCGGGGGCGGGGGATCGCTGCAGGTCGAGAGTTCGTCGGACGCTATTGCGGGCTATTTCACCGTCTTCGACACCGCTCTGTCCGTACTCGACGGCGTCGCTCTTCCGACGACCACTACGACCGCGTTCGTGCTGCCCGAAGTGGAGAACCGGGGAAACACCCGGGTTCGCATCGCCAACCCGGGTGAAAACCGTGTCACCCTGGATGTCAGCGTGATTGGGGGCGACGGAGCCACGCGCCAATCGACCACGATGTTCATTGATCCCGGAGGTTCTCTGTCCGAGTCGTTCTCGACTCTGTTTCCCGTCCTGGTGCCTCTCTCCTCGGACTATCTGCTCATTACCGCCGATCACGGCGTGGTTCCAGTCGAGCTCTTCGGGACCCCCGCAGGCGACATCAAGGCCTTGATCGGGCTCGACAAGAGTCATGGAGCGAGAACGTTGTACGCGCCCCAATATGCCGTCGGCGACTCCTGGCGCTCCTCCGTCTCGGTCATCAACGTGGATCCGGTCGCGGGAACGGTTACCCTCCGGTTGCGAGGAGAGGACGGATTACAGATCGGCGAGTCAAGGACCGAATCGATTCCGGCCCACGGGAAACTGCACATCGAAGACCCGAAGTACTTTGGCGACTACTCGGGCAGGCTGATTCAGGGTTATCTCGAGATCGTCGGCAGCGGTCCGGGGATGGTCGGGAGCGTGACGTTCGCGGACCCGCAAGGAAAATCGGGGGCGGCGGCGCTGCCACTGACAGGGACGTTGCACACGTCCCTCATCTTTCCGCGAGTGGCGAGCGACCACGTCGTATTCACCGGGATCGCGCTACTCAATCCGGCCGAGGGACCGGCTCAAGTCACGTTGGACCTGTACGCCGCAAACGGAACCCGGATCGCCACGAGCCGCCAGACGATTCCGGCGCGGGGCAGGGTTTGCAGGCTGCTGTCGGAGTACCTGCCTCCCCTGGCCGGACTCAGCCTGGATTCCGGTTACCTCAAAATCGAGTCGGACACCGGCATCGCCGCCTTCGCTCTCTTCGGTACTCAGACCCTCTCCTCCATCGCGGCCTCTGCAGCCCAGCCTGCCCGATAGGATCTGGCTTCCTGGCTTCCGTATCCCGCTGCTTTTTAGCGCGATATCAAGGGCGCAGCCCCTGGCTGGTTAGCGTATTATGAACATGGGTACTGAGTAGTCTGTTCCACAGTTTCCGAACCAAGCCAAGGGTGAACGCTACACCCGGTTTCCAGTCAGCCAAGGTATAGATTGCCCACATTCTCTCTCCTCGCAATGAACTAAGCCACTGCTTAGGCGAGAGTTGACCGCTGCGCCAGTATTCAATAGCGGCCCTGACATCCCGCTGCCAGTCTATCCATGCCACTCCCTCGCGATACGTCAATTGAGGTTCTACAGGAAGACCGAGCGCGTCGCGGTAGGCGATGTACGGAAGGTCAACGCCGCATCTGACGCTCAATCCGTCCCACATTCCGAAACGGGTGTTGACTTCTATCAGCTTGTAGCACTCGTCACGTGGATCCTTCTTAAACTCGATGCCGACCAGGCCCTGATAGCGTGCTTTTTTCAACAGTTTGAGGCCGATCTCGATCAATTCCGGGTCGTACATGCTTCGCACAAAGCTCGCGGAGCCGAATCCCGTCGGAATCACTCGAATCTTGCGACCCGCAAAATTGCCCAAAACTCTAGACTGCCGATCCAGGTAAAACGATATGTAGGCGAGGCGACTGTCCTCGCCCGGGATAACTTCCTGCACGACCAGGCGATCATCTAGTGCCGCGAGGGTCCGGTACGCCTTGCGCAGTTCGCTGGCGCTCCGGCAGAGTACAACTTTGGCGCGCCCTCCAAGGAGGGTGGGGGACAGAAGTACGGGAGGATTGCACATATGCCAGTAAGTGCTTTCCGTTGGCTTGAGAATGACCGGGTAGGTGCTTCGATCAGCAATGGCATCTATTTGGCTGGGATCAGTCAGGAAGGTCGTCACGGGCGCAGGAATGCCGAACTCGTACGCGATGCTCTGGAGACCGTCCTTTGTCGTAAGCCTTGCCAGGGTCTCATGCTCGGGCATCACGAATTCGTAGTATTCGTGGAGCCTCTCCCGATGGCGAGAACCCAGAAGGACATGCAGATCGCTGAGGAGAAACAGGACCGCCTTGCGTTTCAGCGTTCTGCCAAATCCGATCAGGAACTCCAGGTACTGAGTCTCCCGCCCGGCCATAGGATTGGGACTTTGCACGAATCGACAGCATGTCGAGTATTTGCCGGGGACCGCACGGTCCGAATCCAATCCGTAAACGGGAATGCCATATTTTGCCAGAGACCGGGCGATATCCAGGCCCATGTGGTCATCCAGCGGTGTTAGTACAGCGGGCGGCGGTTGACCGGTCAAAACACAAATCTCCTGGCAAAACGATAGGCAAAGTTGCACATCTGCCTTCGCAGGCGAGCATGGACGAACAGGTTGCGCCCATTATTGACCTGGATGCCGCCAAACTTCGATTTGAAGTCCCTCACACCGTAAGGCTCATTCGGCTTGCCTGCTCCGCCGAAGTCATACGTGCGATATCCGTTCTCAGCCCCCCATCGAAGGATGTGCCACGTCAACAACTCATTGGCGGGGAAGGAACTATAGGCTCGATCCACGCCGCCATACCAACCGTACATTAGGTCCTTGTAGAGCAGATCAATGGAGACTGCAGCAGGCGCATCACCCACACGAGCCAGGGTAAATTTGATCATACCTCTGGGATGGAGGACCTCATAGGCAGCTTCGAACAACGATGGGTCCGCCAGCGGGATACGGCGCGCCTGGAACGTCCGGCGCAGGATGTCGTAGCAGGAGGACCGCTCCGGATTCTCCGTCGCGTCCGATACAGTAACCTGGCCAGATCGGAGTGCGCGACGAATGTGCTTTCGGGTCCTCGGACCTATGCTCTTGAAAACCTCGTCCGAAGGACGGTTCAAGTCAATCAGGTAGTTTAGGTGGTCCTCGTGAACGAAGCCGTGCTCCAGGAGTGTCTGTTGTTGCTGTGCGTCCAAGCTGGAAACATTACGGAGTTCCGTGAAAAGGGCGGTGCGTCCAACCTCCTTCAGGTAGCTTTGCAGGAGAACCGCGAGGGCGTCGCATCCGTCACGGCCGGGTGCACAGAGGATGCTCCCGTAGGCGACTGATCGAGTTGTCAGGGAACTCATGATGCCACCCAAGAGTGTAACGCGCACGGGTATCAACAACGCCAGAACACGAGAGCCATCAGTTGCCGCCCAGACATCCGCCTTATGTCCCTTGGCGCGATTGAACACCTCAAACATCTCGGGCGTGTGAAAGACGTTACCGGCCGCCTGATCTGCTACGAAGGATCGCCAAACTTCGACAGAGAGTGATTTAACGACAGCAATCTTAATGGTCGGGCCCTCCACTCGCTGGGAGCAACAGGCCGCCGATCCGAACGTTCTTCAGCGACCGGCTTGATCTGCCAGAATGGCAGAGTTGCCCCGCGAGATCGACATTATCCACGAATTGTTACTGCGGCCTCATGTCAATGATCCCGTCATTGACAGCATAAAGTCGCGAGCAGGAACGGCACCTAAACGCATGCACGTCATGCGATAAAGCGCCCCGACATGCGGGACATTCGAAGATGCCGACCATTGTGTCTGCGTCCACCATTGGCCCGCCCAGCCGGCTGACCGCACCACACAAAACCCAGGGGGCCAGCTTGATCCGGCCCAACCAGGCCGCGATGCGGGTGCCGGGGGGAACCCACTTCCCTAGACGCCCGAGCCTGCGGGCAACCTTGTCCATTACCCCAGCGCCCCGGTACACGGTATCTGAGAAGCCCGCCGTCGATAAAGCCTCAGAAACATAAGTCGGGTGGTGGTGGATAAACGTTTCGTCTGTCATTGAGGGCTCATGAGTGAATGGATTGTGCCCTTTCCGGCGGAGGAGCCATTGAACCATGCGCAGCGCGTTTCTCTTGTTGCTGTAATTGAACACCAAGCGGCCTGCGCAACAAAGAACTCGGTTCAGCTCCGCGAGGCAACGACGGGATTCAGGCAGATGATGAAAGACACGAATCATAAGAGCGGCATCGAACGAGTTCCCGCGGAAGGGGAGATGTTCTATGTCGCCTGCTACATAAATCCCCCGTCCTCCAGAACTTTCCCGGGCCTGGCCAAGCAACGACATGGAGCCGTCAAAGAGAATCACTTCCTGGAAGCGCCCTACGTAACAGTCGATCAATCGGCCGTAGCCGGCGCCGACATCGAGGATGCGCCGTCCTGACGCGGGCAGAAGCTGCGCGACAAGCGCACGTTCAAGCGCATGGAGTTTGGCCTTGTCGGTCCCTTGCCAAAACTCCTTGTAGGGCACACCCTCGTACAGGGAGCATAGTCTTGTCTGCGGATCAACCTGGATAGGTAGTCCACGCATCTCTTCTGCGGGGCGAACACCGTTGCGGCCTCGTGTTCTCCGACTCGCATCTGGCATCAGAGCACGACTTTCCGAAGCGTTCGATCTCTCCGATTGTTGGTTTTCTGAAAGCACACAATGGGTTCCGAGGCCCAGCGAGGCAACAGAATGTTGTGCCTGAGCCACATTGCGTAGCGAAATGCGAGCGCGAGCAGCCTGGATTTGGCGTAAAGGGATCGATATCTCGTGCTTCCCCCCGGCAGAGCCACATAAGCCGTATCGGGCACGAATCCGAAGGAACTCACAAGCTCAAGAAGAGTTTTGTAGGTAAAGTATCTCACGTGGGCATAAAATTCATATCGCGAGTCCTCTACGAGCGGATCGTGGAAGGTCCGTCCAGTTAACAGCAGTCTGCCTGCATACTCCGGAGCCGCGTAGTTCGGTGTCGAAAGGTAGAGGTAACCCTCGTCGGCTATTATGCGGTGAAGTTCCAGTATGAAATGGTCAACATAGATCAGATGCTCGATCGTCACGAGGGAAATGACCGCGTCGAACCGGCAGTCGACGAAGGGAAAGGCCCTCTCGTCGTCGTCAATGTCAAACGAGACTGTCGGTATATGCAGCTTATTGAGAATGCTCAAACAAATGGGGGAAATGTCGCTGCAAATCAACTCGGCTGGATAGTGATCCCTGATTCTCTGAGCTGCACAACCCACGCCCGCGGCAATATCCAATATCTTCTTGTGCTGCCTACCCTCGAATACGGCGGGAAACACCCGGTGTCGTTCCTTGAAAATGCGATACTCACTCAGGTCGCTGATATCACCCAAACGCGATTTCTCAAGCTGGATGGCGTCCTTTCTCATGAGACAACCCCTCCCAATTGGAATCAATGCGGATGATCAGGCTATCCCTCGAACGACGCGGCAGAAGCGTCGTCCAGCAGGGCACTGAACAAGCCCGCTGCATGTGCCGGTTCCGTCCAAGAGGAATTCTCCTGTCGATCGTATTTGACAGGACAGGCGCGCACTTGTGCTTGCGGCAGCGGCCGCCCGGCGACATCTCACGCGAAGTGACCATAGAGCAGCTCACCGGCGACTCTGCACACCCAGGGAGGAGAGTGCCGGATTAATTCCCTGAATGCCCGATTCGTAGAGCCGCTGGCCGGCAGGACCTTGTCGCTCAAATAGGCGAAAGGCAGGCGGTTCTCCGCCGCCCCCCAGCCATTCTTGAAATGGCGCAAGCCCTGGTCCGAGATGTCGGTCTTGCCAAAGTCTATCGCGGAAAACCTCTCGCTGCACGCCCATTCAATGCACTTCCAGAAGAGATAGTACTGGCAGCGGAAGTTCAGGTACGCCGGGTCACACGCGCTGTACTTGATCATCGATTTTCCATTGAAGTGCATTAAAACAGCCCCACTCACCGCCCTTCCTTCGTGCGACACGATGATCACCTTACCGAGGCCTTGTGAAATGATATTCTCGTCCAGAAGCTTGAAATATTTCATCGGCTGAATAGGTATCCCGAGCTTCCGTCGCGTCTTCAGATGAAGCGCGTAAAACGTGGCCATGTCATCTGGCCCGGCGGTCGAGTTCACCGTTAGACCGAGGCGTTCCCCACGACGCGAATACTGACGGAATTTCTGTGAAAACTTCCCGCAAACGTTCTCCACGCCCGGCGCCAGGCTGAGAGTGTGCAAGATGTAGCGCTCACACGACTGAAAGCGTCCCGCTGATGCAATCCCCCAACGGATCTCTATCCTGCGGATCTCTTTCTCCTCGCGCAGGCGCAGGAGTTCGTCGTATAGATTGACCAGGTCGCCCTGTGCGCACGCCAACGGCGGGCAGTAGTCCGTGAAGGGCAGCGACACCCACCGGGCCCCGGTGAGCCAGCTTTCACGCCGATGACGGGCACTCCGGCGAGAATATCGTCACGCTGGTCGGTCACAGCCAGCACAAATGCCGGATACCCGTAGCACTCACTTAAAGTGCCGATCCAGGCGGGATGGTGGAATATCGATCCTGAGGGGTTCTGCCGCACACACTGCATCCACCGCGGATCGTAAATAGACAGCTTCTGGATTGCGCCTCTCGGTGCGACGGCCATGCCGCGTCTCTTCCTGTTAACGGTGTCCGGCGCCGTGACGAATTCGTGAAATCGGGTTCACCGCTGCAGGCGATTGAGTAGTCGCGCTACCAACTATGACTTGTCACGAAAAACATCACTATAGGCTCGGATGAGATTGCTTTTCATGTGCTCCCACATTAAGCACGATTCGACTCTCTCTTTCGCAAAGCACCCCATCCGATGTCTTAGTTGCCGATCGTCCAACAGCAGGGAGATGTTTCTGGCCAGATCTACGACGTCATTGGGCCGGGCATAGACCGCCGCCCTACCAGCGGAGGCTCTGGTTTCCGGGCAGATCGAATGCCACAATCGGTTTACCTGCGGCCATATAATCCAGAACCTTGATAAAAGTCATTCTGTCGTTGCACAAGCTCTTCGGCTCAGGGGAAATGCACACATCCGCACTGCTTAGGTATTGTTTGAGCAGTACCTCGTCTCTTACGTATCCCGCAAATACAATGTGTTCATTGAGTTTCAACGCGGCTGCCTTGTTTCTCAATCGCTGCAGTTCGCTGCCATCGCCGACAATCAGGAAACAGATATCGTTTCGTCCCTGCTCATTAAGCGAGAACATTCGCGGCGTCGATCACGTATTCCACGCCGTCCTGTCGGGCTATCCAGCCCATGCAGCAAACGACATACTTGTCGCTGTACTTCGTCGTGTGCTCGGGCGATACCGAGTGGGAGAATACGAGGTAGGGACCGTTTCTCACAACATACACGCGTTCAGGTCGCAACCTGCCCCTCGATAATGCGACCGTTTTGCTCGAATCATTTGTAACGATGACAATGTTCGCTACCTTATAGCTGAAAAACTCGAACAGGCGGAGGATGCGATAGACGCTGCGACTTGGCGACGTAAAGCGCGACAGATAGATCTCCGGTGACGGGTCGTGCTGATCGAACACGAACTTCACCCCAAGTGATCGGAATCAGAAGGCTCCCAAGACAAAGAAGAGGTCAGGGGGATTACATACGTGGATCGCGTCAAATCCCGGATTCCAATAGGCTTTGAGGGTCAGTCGTGCTATTTCTTTCCAACTGTAGAGATACTCGCGAAAATAGGTCCAGAAATCGCAACCTGGCGCTGGCGGCTTAAATCTGAGGATTGTGACTCCTTCAAGGTGTGCCCGTTTGGCGACATCGCCGACATCTGGGCAGATCAATGTCGCCTTGTAACCAGCGGCGGTAAGCGCATCTAATTCGCGTTGAACTCTCTTGTCGGCTTCGATGACCGCGTTTTGAACAATGACCAGGATCCTGTGGCTCATATGCGCCTACCGGGACCGGAAAAGGAAGACAGAAGCCCTGAGCCGGAAGCCGCGAATCGGATGTGGCGGCTGCCCCTGCCTCCCTGAGCAACCGCCTGAAGGGTGGCCTGCGCGAATCACGGGGTTTCGCCGAGAACGTATTCGATCTCATCACCTACAAGGCGGGCGTGCGCGATGCGTGCATGCTGGGAGCCGGGGCCTTCGAGTCGCAGGAATTGTCCATCGCGCCGGAGGGTCATTTGACTTCTCGCCCTCCACCAGTCGGCAAGTTGCCCTGGAAGGGCGATCCAGAGCTTGCCGTCGGCGCGCAAGCCTGCGAGGTAGGTCAACAGGGAATTGTAGGTGTCGCGCGCGCGCTCGAGGAGCAGGTAATCGGGGTGGACGAGAAAGCTGGCCAGCCCATGCCGGGAGAGGATGATGTCGAGTTGATGTTTCCAGAGGGAGATGGAGAAATCTTTGAGAATGCAAAAGAGAGGGTAGTCCTGCGTGGTGGTTAAGGGCAGCTCGAGCAGGTTGCCGATGAAAAACGGGAATACCGTACAGCAGCCGCCGCGCTGGGGATCGAGATGCGCGACATTGGGTACGGACATGTCGTACGCAAAGGCAAGTGCGTGGAACCAGTCCTGGTTCCTGTAGAGTACGGCGCTGCGAAAGCCCGAAGCCCCGTATTCGACCGCATATCGATTGATGCGTTCGACGCGACGCAAGAACTCCGAACGATTGGTGAAGAGCCGGCCGTCATGATTCAGATCGTGGATGTTGACCTCAAAGCCCCTGTTGCGGAGGCGGTCGACAGTGGCTTGGGAAAGCGGGTAGCGCTTGTCGGGCACGAGTTGAAAGGAGCTTTTCATTCCACGCGCATCGTCCATATCCATCAAGGTGTCGCAGAAAGCCAGGCCGGCCGGGGATTCGACATCGTGCGTGAGGATCGCACATGCCGAGTAACCGTCGGGCCAGAACCAGATGAAGGGGACGCTTTCGAGCTTTTGGGCCTTTAGGGATAGGACGAGGAGTGTCTCCAGGATGCTGTCAACCGTGTGGTCGACGGGCCACCGTGGAAAGGGGATATTCTGCCATCCGCCGAGACGCAGGCGCTGCAGAACGGCTCCTGACGGGCACGGACATCAGCGGGCGTACCGCATAGTAGAGACGGGCAACCGCGTCCCGGGCCAGAGAGTGGAGCAACGAATGCGGCTTAGCTCGGACATAGCGCTCATTGCGGAGGTTGTCGAGAACCTCGGCAGGATCGAAGGGGAGCTGAATGGTATCGACGTGTAGCCGCCAATCGGCGAACAGGTCGGGGAGTGCGGCGCCGATCTCTGGAGCGGGGTGGGTGCCCGCGCATCGTCCGTAGCACGTATTGTGCGGACCAAAACGAAAGAAGCCGGGCGTGTCCGACAGCGGTGCAGCAACGGTGAAGTCCGTGCCGCAGGAGGCGAGTCGATAGTGTTCTTCAAGAATGCCGCTCATGTGGCAAAGTCCGATGGAGGATGCAGGGATGCTCCCATCCCGCATGATCAGGTTCGGCTGCCGGGAGTCTTGAGCCTGTCGAGGAGAGCCTGTCTGGTGCCGACGGCTGCCGCTCGATGTGGAATTCACGCTGCTTACGCCGCTGGAGGGTCGGAGACCGATTTTGGCTTGGGAGGCTCGACTGGTCCTCAGCTGCCGGACGCAACTGCCGCCTGAGCGGCTTTTGGACTCTGCTCGTGATCCACTGGTAGGTGATCCTCAGCCCCGTCTCCAATGGTTGCACGGGCGCCCAATCGAGCATCCGGCGGATAAGACGGTTGTCCGAGTTTCGTCCACGGACACCGAGCGGACCTTGAACATGACGGATAAGGACCCTTTTCCCCGCGACCGTCATGATCATGCGCGCAAGTTGATCGATCGACACCATCTCTTCGGAGCCGATGTTCACGGGTCCCGTCCACTCCGAACGCATGAGCCGCTGAGTACCTTCGATGCACTCATCGACATAGAGGAAGGAGCGGGTCCGCGTGCCGTCGCCCCAGATTTCTATTTCGCCGCCCTCCTTCTGCTTCGCGATCTTGCGGCAAAGGGCGGCCGGCGCCTTCTCGCGACCGTCGTTCCAGCTTCCTTCGGGTCCGAAGATGTTGTGGTATCGCGCGATACGCACTTCCATCCCGCGATTGCGTTGAAAGGCCAGTACAGTCGTTCGCTGAACAGCTTTTCCCGACCGTAGTCGCTGTCCGGATTGGCCGGGTAAGCGCTGTCTTCGGCGCAATTCGGGCTTTTCCGGATCCAGTTGGTTCTCCTGTGGATATATGCAGCGGACGACGAGTAAAAGATCCGCTTGATGTTTCGCCGGCTTAGCAGGCCTCGAGCATATTCAGGTTTATGAGGGCGGAGTTGTGCAGGATCGCGGCATCGTGCTGCCCGGTAAAAAATACAAGCCGGCTCCGCCCATATCGGCGGCGAACTGATACACCTCATCAAATCCCCGGTCGAACGACAGGCGACAGAGGTCCGGATCACGGAGTCGCCGACGACAAAGTCATCGGCAGGAGTGGCCGAGAACTCGGGATACTTGAGGTCCACGCCGCGAACCCAGAACCCATCACTCTTCAGCCGTTTAGACATGTGACTCCCGATGAACCCTCCCACTGCCACCGCCACGCAAGGGCTGTTCTGCGATTCATCGTCTCCTCCAGTCTTTTGCTAGCATTTGACGATCAAAGCCGGACGGTGAGCTCTCTCTCCATTGTTTCGTTCCACGCGGCGCCCCAACTCCCTTGGGTGAGCTTCAATGGCCTGCGGCCAGTGGGCACACCACCTGTGCATCGACGCTCGGAATGCCTGGCCCGGCGGGGCGACGTGCGTTACCCCGACAACGATCCATAATCGCAGTTTTGGGGGGCAGCGTCTGCTTGGGTCAAGGAGCGAACCGGAGGTAGGATATTGCCGACTTGCCCCCCGGTGCTTCCACCGCAGGGGTTAGCACCTGGGGTCGGGCGGTTGCGATGCAACGATGGGCAACTACCACGGTCCAAGGAGTGTGGGCAACCCGCGACAGTTCCCCTTCAAGTTCCTCAGTACGTTGCCGATATGCAGAGTGGACCGGACAGGTTGTCAGAGCACAGGATGTTCCGCCCGGGCTGAGCTCCTAATAAACTAACAGTTTGGTGACACATGGCACAGTATGGGCAGCCCCCTCCGGACTATCCTGAGGCATCAGGAGCAGCTTGAGCCAACCGTCCATGCCGGAAAGGAATCGCCTGGCAACTCCATGATTGAGTCCCCTCGAATGCCAGACTGCTGTCCTTCAGGGGAGCTGGATGAGAGAGTCCCGATTGAACACGATTTTGCGAATCTGCCGTCCGGGTCGTGCATCCTGCTTGTCCCTTTGTGACCGGCCTGACCCGCATCACCCATTGTCTACGTGGATGGAAAAACTATGAGCCGGAAATTGGGATATGTCGGATTTCTCGCCATCACCCTGGCTGTCGTTTCACCGATCCGTTCGTCCGGTGGGAAGACTTATTATGTCAGGCCGGACGGCAACGATGGGCATACAGGGCTGGGAGAAACGGCCGCCCTCGCATGGAAGACGATTCAGCACGCCACCAACACGATGGTTGCGGGCGACACTCTCTACCTCAGGGCGGGAACGTATCCCGAGAGAGTGATCCTCAACAGCGGCCACAGTGGCAATGCCCTGGATGGCTATATCACGTATCAGAACTATCCCGGCGAATCCCCGGTGCTTGACGCTGCCGGTGCGGGATTCACGTGGGGAGCAGCCTTCAACTCCGGTTTTCACTCCAGCCCGGCTAACGCCGTGAGTTACATCAAGTTTGTCGGTCTCAGGATATGCAACTACCCACAGCAAGGGATCCGCTTCGAGAGAGGACAAGCGGCGCAGGACGGATCAACAGGCAGTCACCACATCACCATCCAGGACTGCGCGATTCACCACAACGGCGAGCATGGCATCTATATCGAAGGGGGTGACGTCCGCTCGGGATATGACGGGCACGACCACCTGATTGAGGGCAACACCGTGTATGCGAATGCCGACCACGGCATAAAGTTCCAGGGTGACGCGGCGGGCACCATCACTCGCCTTCAGATCCGCAATTCCACCATCAGCAACAATGTGGTGTATGGTCAGACCGGCGGGGTGAATGCCGGTCAGGGCATTCACCTTTCAACGGGCAATCACGATAACACGGTCAGCCGCAACAAGTCCTACGGCAATGGCACTGCAGGCATCTCGGTGGAGGAAAGCTGGAACAATGTCCTGGAAAACAACGAATGCTACAGCAACGGCACCTCCGGTGCCAATCCGTACGGCATCGTGGCCTGGCACTCCAACAACACGATCATCCGCTACAATAAGTGCCATGACAATCTCGGCAGCGGCATCAGGCTTGGAGCCGAACTTGCCGGTGCGGCGCAGCGCAACCTGGTCTATTACAACCTCGTGTATAACAACGGCACCAGTGCCGGGGCAAACTCTGCGGGGATCTCGCTGGAGTTGACTACTCTGGCTCATGCCATCTACAACAACGTCCTGTACAACAACCACGATAGCGGCATCCGCGTGCAGAGCAACGCCAACCACGAGATCAAGAACAACATCATCTACAGCGTTGGAGCGGGAAGGGCCGCCGACTACCTGATCCGCATCGAGACCGCGTCCGGGTGGAGCGCGAACAGAATCGACCACAACTGCTATTACTCGACGGATCTAACGAATCCCTGGTACTGGGCCGGCAACCGGAGCACCTTTGCGACCTGGAAGAGTGCCAGCGGTATGGACGTAAACGGCAAGAACGTCAATCCCGGGTTCCTGTCGTCCTCCGATTACCGTCTTCAACCCTCATCCGCCTGCATCGACGTTGGGTCGGGGGTCGGACTGGCCAGGGATTTCGCCGGGACGAATGTTCCCAACGGGACCGCCGTGGATATCGGAGCGTACGAGTACACGACCAACGTGTTGCAGGCTCCTAAGGCACTGCGCGTGATCGCCTTGCTAGTCCCGTTGATGCGCTGGACAGCAGCAGGGAGGCTGCATCCCTTTTAAAAGCAGGCATTCCTGTGCCGTCCTGGTTTCAGCAGGTCGACGCTCCCCTCCTGAACACGGCTGTCTTCAATGCCAGAATGCCGCGCATGACCCGACCGAACGCGGGGTGGGAAATCGGCAGCACCTGTTTCAGCTGGTAGTACCAATAGGAGGGCTTCAAGGTAAGGCGGCGCCGCCGAAGCCTGCCCCGGCGATCGACCCTCCAGGTTGCAGCCCAAATATTGAGGTTCTGGCTGCCCGGCACGAGGGCTATGTTCTGCCGGGCCTCGGGGCCCAAGTCGGACCAGAGCCACCGGGTGATTTTCGAGGCGGACCCCGGAGTCGGGGACTCCACCGCACTCGTGTACCGGATCGTGTTTGGGGCATAGTCGTGGTTCTGATGTATCACGTCTACGGCTTCGGTAACGTCGACAACGGGTATGCCGCTGGACCACGCCCGCCACACGAGCCAATTGTCCCAGGCCAGCCGGCCTATGGTGAATGGCGGTATATCGGCATACATTCCCCGGGTAAAACAAAAGAAGTCGATCCCGTTAGGCGGATGCAACAGGCCCTTCCGCCTCAGGAGGGCTTTCAATTCAAGCTGCCAATGGTCTGAAGCGAAGGACCACGGCTCCATTATGTCCAGATCCCAGCGCTGACCCAGCATGAGAAACGCGGAGAGGCGGTGGGAAATCACCTTCAACGCCTGCACGAAGTCGCTCATCAGCAGAATATCGGAGTTTACGTAGCACACGATTGGATAATGCGCGGTCTCCTGGGCGACCTTAAAGACCGAATTGACGAACGGGGTGCCCTGTTCGTTGGTGGCGACCCCTCCAACGTGAACTACGTCGTAGTGCCTGGCGACATCGGCTACCCCGGCATCGTTTCCCAACAGGATGATCTCCGGTTTCGGCCTCAGCAGCGTCCAGCTGTGAATGGCATTGCGCTGAATGATGTCGATGTGCCCACGGAAGGGCTTGGGACAGGCGAACAGTGTGAACATGTCAGAGGCCGCGCATTCCGGAGGGTGTGGTCGGCGAGCAACCGGGAGCGGATAACCTGGAGGACATGAGGCAATTCGGTCTAATATCTACGTTCTCCTCAAAAGCGCCAGACTCCTGTTTGTCAACTTCTCGCCCAGAACAAAATACTTACTCTGGCGTATATTCGGAATTTGGGTGAAATGACGCGTTTTGGCCTGCTCGAATTCCTCGAACGACATATTGATATCACTGAGAAATCGCGGCAGGATAGGGGGTGGAAGAAGCCTTTCCTCGATCTGCGCCTTTTCCAGCGCGCGCTCTCGAGTTAATTCGCCTCTTCGGACCAGGACGCTCAACAACTGAGTGTGTTCGCTGATGCCCCATTTCTGGCACACAAGGTAGTCTTTCAAATGGTCCAGCAGGCAGTCACCATGCTGGAGCTCGCCCGCAGGTGCCGACCAGTTGAGATCGTCGTGTAATTGGGTTTTCATTTCGACGATACTGTACGTCACTGGCTTCGAGCAGTTTAACGCCGTATGCCCTCAAAGCCTAAGATTCTGCCGAGGGCCTTTTGGATATAGGGTTTCTTGCAGAAGGTGTTGATGACACACCTGGGCAGGGCGCTGCCGATAGTGTTGAAATAATACGGCCGGTCAAAATACTTCGCAATGCTCAAGCCCTCGATGGCCGAGTCCAGGGTGTCGTCGCACCCGGAGATCCCAAGCTTGATTCTATATTTCTTGGACAACGCCTCGGCAATACCGTCAATATGCATGAGGCATGGAGTACAAAACTCCCCTGCGTTCAGCAGAAATATCCGTTGCAGTTGGCGCATTACTTTTGGATTGGGTTTGACGACGATGAGGTCTACGCCGAGCCTGTTGACCGTCTCCTCGATGTTTTTGATGGCATCGGGTGAACGGTAACCGTTGTCCAGGTTAAAGACCAAGGGATGCATGTCGAAGCGGGTTACGGCCAGGTTCAGCAGAAAGGTGCTGTCTTTGCCGCCGCTCAGGCCGATGATGCAGTCGAAGGGCTTCCTGCCCCTGTATCGGTTTAGTATCTGGTGCAGGCGCTTCTGTTGCGCCTCGGCATCGCCATGTTGCGGGCGACTCAAGGTCTGATCATGTCGGCGGCAGTAGCGGCAGACGCCCTCGGAATCGAGCGAAACGCTGGGAATGTGAGCGGGCATGATGCAACGTTGACATCTTTCCATATCCAGTCCTTACGGCGGCGGAAACGGTGAAGGCCAAAATGCGAGTGGACGACGGGTGGGAGAACGCGCCATGGAAGTCTCAGGCATGCGCGCGCCACCAGGAATAAAGATCCCACCTGAGAGGGCCGTGCTCTCGCTGCAGTTTCAGGTAGGCGAGGGCGGTACGGTTGCGGATCGGATGTCGTTGGGGCAGGAGCGCGGGGAGACGTCGGCAGACGTCGGCGCACGTGCGCAGCACGGCCATGGAGTAGCCGTGCCGCAGGCCGCGCATCAGGGTTGCGGCGGCTTTCAGCGGTGCGAATAGGAGGAAAAGCCACCAGGGATACCGGACAAAATAGATCAGCAGGGCATTGCGAAACAGAAGACAGTCGCGCTTGCCCCCGGATATGCGTGCGTGCGGCGAAACGCGGTGTTGAACCACGGAGCCGGGATAATACAGGATCTTGTAGCCCGCGTCTCAAAACCCTCAGACTGAATTCCAGTCCTTCGCAGCCAAAGAAGAGCGGGTCCCAGAACAGACCGACCTTGGCAAAGACTTCCCGGCGAATGGCGGCCCCACCCTCGGAAAAGGAAAAACTCAGAAATTCCCGCTCGCTGTCCACAAGGTCCTTTGCGGAATACGACCAGCCTGCGATGGGATCTATTTCATGGGTGTATGCGTTGACTATCTTGCTGTTGACGACACCGATCAGCGGGTCGGATTGCATGCGCTGCACCAGATTGAACAACGAGCGTGGCGCGGGGCTGGCATCGCTGTCCAGGCAGAGGACGATCTCACCAGTCGCGACCCGCAGTCCGACGTTGCGCCCGGCTACTACGCCAACGTTCTGCGGCAAGCCGAGGGCCCGCACGGCGGGAAAAGTGGCGGTCAGGGCCTCCAGGGTTCCGTCTGTCGAACCGTTATCGACAACGATGACTTCGACCTGCGCATATCCCTGGTCATAGACGGTGCGCACCGTCTCCAGGACGTCGTCCCTGCGGTTCCATGTCACGATCAATACGGTGATTAGAGGCAGGTCCATAGGGATCGTACAGGGTGCGGTGGCGATGCAGGGCGCTTAGCGGAAGCGTCGCACAGCCGTTCCCAGCCACTGAATTAGCCTAGATACAGTCTTCGGCAGTGGCCCTGGAGAGATTGGGCATAATGCGCCGGGCCATGGTCTTGATCGACGTCTGCCATCGTTCGGGCAGAAAGGACAATACCCCAAGGGACGCGCGTGTGAGAACGGTCTTCAATATGAACAGGGAGTTCAGGGGATCGGCCGTAACGGACCGGCGGAGGTGCGCCAGCGTGGGTGCGATCTGTTTGGTGCCGTTCCAGGTGTAAATGCCGGCTACCAGGTAAGAATTGCTGAACGCCCGCCGCTTGAAGCGGGGAGAGTCGAACGGAGGGCGAAGGTGCGGCTGAAGGAAGAAGCGCTGGGTTATCCTGATCTTCGCCTGCCCCATGTCCAGGCGCTGGCTCAATCCTCGACATTTGCGGACATAGGCAATGTGTATAGGCGCGTATCGGATGGTTCCGATCATCCCGATGCGCAACCAGAGTTCATGGTCTTTGCCGTTGCCGAAGGCGGCATCGAGCCAGCCGACCCTTTCCAGGATCGACCTGCGGATGAAGGAGGCCGCTTGCGGGACCGTATAGCGACAGAATTTCACCGCATCAGCAAGATCCCAGGAGGGCGGTTTGACGGGACCGCGGAGAACCCGCCCGTCTTCGGATATCTCGGAGTAATCGCCATAGAGTACGTCCACATCCGCATGCGTTTCCATGTACGCCACCGCGGTAGATATGGCGGCCGGCGCGACATACAGGTCGTCCGCATTCAGCCAGGACACGACCGCGCCGCTGCTCATGTGCCAGCCCTTGTTGATGGCATCGGCGTGGCCCTGGTCTGGTTCAGACACCCACTTTATCCTGTCGTCATAGCGACGAAGGACGGCGACGGACTCGTCGCGCGAGCCGCCGTCCACCGCGATGCATTCAACGCAGGCGTAGTCCTGATTCAGCACGCTTTCGATGGTAGCGGGCAAATAGTGCGCGCGGTTCAGCGTGGGGATCACCACGGAAACGAGGGTCGTGCCGGCTGCAGGCGCAGCGGGGGTCATGGGCAGCGAAGGGCGGCGAACGTACGCTTGGTTTGTGTGGCGACAGACCGGAGATCGCGCGACGTGAGCGCCCCGGACAACAGCGACGCGATGGAGTAGAGGCAGCAGATCATGAACGCCTTCAGGATCAGACCGAGCCATCCGGAGCCGCTCAGGGGCAGCAGCCGGGAACAGAGCAGCGTGACGCTTATGGCAATGAGAATGCGGCCGGTAGGGGGACAGCGCGGCAAGCGTTCCGCGGCACCCGAGCACTCGGCGTTGGGTATAAAGGTCATAGGCGACGTTGGAGATGATGAGGCCGATAAGCACCCCCAATGCGATGCCGAGCGGACCAAGGCGCGGGGCGAAAATGAGGACGGGTATCGTGATGGACAGGGCAGTGCCGATGGAGGCCACCAGGGTGACGTCAGCTCTGCCCATGCCATTGCACACCTGGTAGGCTACGCTTCCTGAGGCGCGCCAGATGACGCCGGCGGCGAGGAGAACGAGAATGAACCAGGAGCGGGTCATGAACTCGGGCCCAATCCAGAGCGTCAAAATATCCTTCGACAGGACAATGACCAAGGTCCCCAGCAGTGCGGATATCCAAAGAAGAATCCGAATCATGTCGAAATATATGGTGCGCAGATCAGCAAGCCTGCCGGTGGCGACTGCTTCGGAACTCAGAGGGTAGAGGGCAGAGGAGAAGAGGTACATCATGGACGGCATTCTATCGGTGATCTTTGCCGGAACCGTGTAGAAGGTTACGGCGGACGTGCCGAAGAGCACGCCGACAAGAGTGCGGTCGATTTCCAGTCCGATCCTGCTGGCGACCTGTCCCGAGAACAACAGGGATGAAAACGCAACCAGACGTCTGATGAGGCCAGGGTTGAAAGATGGTCTGGCGCGGCCGGGAGCCGGCGTAAAAGCAGCCAGGCAACGAGGACAAACACCGCCAGCGCCAGGAGACTGGAGAAGACCTGGGCCACGACCGCGCCGAGCAATCCCCAGCCCAGCCAGAGCGCAAGAACGATCGCCGCAGTGTTGATCGATCCCAGGAGCAAGCCGGCGACGTTCAGCATGTCATAACGGCGCATTGCGCTTGGGACGCTCTGGAGAGCAGCAACAATCCCGTTCAGCAAGAAACTGATGGCAGCCATGCGAAAGGCGGCGATGGCGGTTTCGACGAGGTCCGGCGGCACCTTGAAGACGCTTCGGGCAAGCACCCCCGCAAAACAGAACATGGGGATGGCTCCCAGAGCTGATAGGGTAACATTGATCACCAGGCCGGTGGCGGCGGCGTCACGCAGCTCGGACCATGCCTCGCGGCCATAGGCTTCAGCCATGAAACGCACGTTGCCCAGCGCTGCCGGACCACTGAGCAGGCCGAGATAGCCCCCCACGATCGAAACCAGCGCAAAGACTCCGTAAGCGTCATTGCCCAGTGAAGATACAATGTACGGGACCGTGGCAAACGCAAGTGCGAAGGGCCAGATCCACCCGACCAGATTGTATGCCGTGTTGCGCGCGAGCCCTTGCGTCAGCTGACGCACTGTGCGGGGTTGCCGGCGGCAGCGGCCCTGGTTCTTCAAACATGCGCGCTTCCCCATCTCCTTGGATGCCTTAGTACCGGATTCCGTAAGTACGATAACGTTTGTGGGGACGCCGATGAACGCGGGCAAAACACCACGAAGAGGGCAGCGCACTGCCGCATGGGCCGCGAAGCTCGAGAGATCCTCACGGATGGTCCACCTCGGTAAGTCGCCCGGGTTGGGAAACCGAGGTGAGAGAGGCTGTCAGAGCGGCAAGCAGCCAGAATTCGGTGAACACTCCCTGACTCGAGATGAGAGTGTAATCGAACAGGCTGTGCAAGCCGAGGGCAACAAAGGCGCCCAGGAGTCCGACGGCCGTCATCCATTGGACGGAGCTGGTGGCACGGCTGACGTTTTTCCAGGATTGGATGATCAGGCTGGCCAGAAACCACACGAAGGCCATTAGCCCCAGAAACCCAGTCTCCGAGAGAATCAGGAGAAACACGTTGTGGACCACGGTCACTTCCCTGCCGTCCAGGTAGGAGGCGAGACCGTGATGCGGGGCTGAGAGCTTATAGTTGTTCAGTCCGGCGCCCAACAATGGGTTTTCCGGCACCAGGGAGAGGGCAGCCCTGGCCAGTACGATCCGGCTCGCGGCCGACCCGCTGTCATCCGCGGTAAGGCGCGATGAGATCAGTTCCTTCTGATAGAGGATCGCGACGGACAGGAAAACAAAAAACAGCACAGCTGAGCGCCAGGAAGGATCGTAGCTGAATCCTCCTCGAGCGGAGAGCCAGGATTGCGGTCATCACAAACACGACGACAAAACTGATCCAACCGCCGCGTGAAAGGCTGAAGATGAGCCCCAGGAGTGCGGCGGAGAAGACGCCGAAGGCGAGGAATCGCTGGAGTGCACGGGCGGAGCCGTACACCTGGGCGAGTGCAAGGGCTATTATTGCCGAAAGGAGCATCGCATAGCTGTTGGGGTGGCCGAGCAGGCCTGTTGCGCGGGCGGCTTGGCCGTATCCCAGATCCTGTTGCAGCACTGCAGAAGGCTCGTTCAAGGAAAACAGCCCGAGGGTATGCCCGGAACAACCCTGATAGATGCCGATGGCCGCCTGGCAAGCCGCCGAGCAGCAGTCCGAGAACCACGGACTGCGCATCCTGTTTGTCCTTGATGCTGTTAGCGGCGACGACATACAGCAGGAACATCTTCGCCATCGTAATCAACTGTATGAGTGCAATCGGGACGCTCGTGGCATTGATCAGCGAGAGGCTGCTTGCGGACAACCAACCTAGGGCCGGCAACGTGATGAAGGCAAACAAGTGAAACTGCGGTTGGCGGCTCAGGGTGCGGTGTCCGAAACGGAGCAACAGCAAGGCAACCACCAGAACGTCCGTAAGGAGAAAAGCCACGGAGGTGAATGCACTGGCGTTGGACGGAGGCGTAAGAGAGAGCCTCCACACCCTTGCCGAGGTAAAACGAGGAAGCGAGTGCCAGCAGGAACAGCAGATAGGAGTTGGTGCGCGGAACCAGGAACAGGGATAAGGCAAACGGTATGGCCAGCGCAGACGCGACTTTCCATTTTATGGGGATGTCCAGCAGGATGACGGCCGCGCCGAGAATGCACAGCGATGGATACAGAACGAAGGGGTACCATGCGGTCGTTGGGTTTGTCTTTCTCAGGGCAAGGGCCACAGTAGCCTACGTGCGCCGTCGAGTGTCGGGCAGGAGCGGCGCGGAGAGGGGATCCGGAGGGTTAAACTGTATTATTCATGAAAGCGAAGTCTGAACAACCAACGATGACGCCGACTCGATCATCAGATGCCGTCAGCGTTTATCGGTGCTCGTCCGCGTCCCAAAATCAGGGGATGCAATTAGGAGCGAACGTTCAGCTGTTCGACGGGCGGGAGTCCGGTTTGCTCCCGGGTAACCACATGCGGCCAGTGGCGCTTGAAGTGAGTCTCGGCGAGCTTGTTGGCCACGTGGGCGATTTTGGTGACCGGAATCCCCGTTTCTTCTGCAATGCGTGTTGAGAGCGTGTGCTGGTCTGAAGTTCAGCAAGGGGCTTCGAGCCATCAAAACCGTTCTGCAGGAAGCGTACGATTACCCGATCCAATTCGTGATAGGGCAGGCCCAACTGGTCCTCGTCGGTTCCGCCGGGAACGAGATCCAGGCCGTCCGTCGGAACAGCCTCCAGTGATTCCTCGCGGCACGCCCAGAGTCTCGGCGATGACATACTCCTCGAGGCCTTTCCAAACGTGCTGGATCGGCGCATAGTCGCCTGACGACGTCCCCATTCAGCGTCCAGAAGCCCATCCAGAATTCGGACAGATTGTCGGTGGAAACCACCAGGCCGCCCGTCAACTGCGCGATGTGATAAAGCGTGATCATGCGCAAGCGGACCTTGATATTGCCGGCAGCGCGGGCTTTGTTGGCCAGCAGGCGGCGGAGCAGATGGTCGTCGCCGGAGTCCTCGACGATCTGGAACAGCTGATCCTGCAGCGCGCCCGATGAGTTATAGCGCGCCAAAAGGGCATGATACTCCGGCGTGAGGTCCACCTTGATCCAGGGTATCCTGAAGTGCTCCAGCACCAGCCGCGCGATTCGTTCCGCTGCTGGCCGGGATTCACAGGGCATCAGCACCCCGATGGGTTTTACGCCATCCAGATCGCTGAGCAGTCCGGCGATGACCGAGCTATCCAGCCCTTCGGACTTGCCGAAGATGGCGTAGGTCAGGTTGTTCTCGCGAAAGTAGGATTGGATTGCGGCGCGAATCCTCTATATGGATTCGACGGTCTGGTCCCGTGTGAGGTTGTGTACCATGCTGCAGGCCCTCTATGGCAGTGTAGCGGGGGGATGGATGTAACAAGCCGGGGGTTTGCGCCTCTCTACAAGCGACGCAAGCGTGCCGGCGCAAGCCTTTCCCTCTCGATTCGGCAGCTTACGCGTCCGGGCTCCACAGCTTGTGCAGACGAGCGGTGTTGGCCTCGTTGTCGACGCCGATCCCAAGGGAATATAGCGGACGTGCGCAACGGACTGCAGCTCTCGCGCAAGATGCGCCAGCAATCTACGACGACGACCGGGGCTCGTGTCTGGAAAGTCGTCGGCACGAGAGTTGGCCGAATTCAGGGTCGGGGGTGGCAATGACGACCGCGTCTGCCTGCTGCAGGCACGAATGGAGGTCTTCCAACACCACGATTTTGTCGGTCAGTTCCTGGCGCGTCGATGCGTTCGCCAATGGATCGTACGCCACGACGCGCAAGCCCAAGGCCGAGAGTTCACGCGCCAGATGGATTCCTTGCGATTCTTCTACTACGTGTGAATGAGGCTTGTAGGCCATTCCCAGAATGGCAACCGTGCTGCCACGCGGGATGATGGAGCGCAGATAGGTTGCCAACTTGCCGGGCAACGAACGGTTCAACCGATCGGTGGTCTCGGCGAGGCACGCTTCACTTCCCACTGCACGGGCGAAATAGCTGAGCGCCACGTTATCGCGGGGGAAGCAGGGGCCACCGTAACCCAGACCGCCGGTCAGTATTTGCGCCCGATGCGCGTATCGCAGCCCAAGGCGTCGCTGACCACATCCACGTCCCCACCAGGTATGCGGGAACAGAGGTTCGGCCAGCATATTTGCGTAGGAGATCTTTGTGGTGACAAAAGTGTTCAGCGCAATCTTCGTGAGCTCGGCGTTCTCCAGGCTCATGCGCCGGCAGGGCGGATTGTTCTCCAATATCTCGGCATAGCAGGCCTCCAGCTGCGCTCCGGCGTACGCATCGCATTCGCCGACCAGGGCCAGATCGGGATTCAAAAAGTCGTGGATCACGCTGCCCAGTGCAATGAACTCGGGGCTGTAGCACAGCCCGAAATCGCGACCGCACACCTTACCCGAGTGTTTCTCCAGAATCGGCAGCAGCCCGTAGCGCGTTGAGCCCGGGAGCACGGTGCTGGTCAGGATCACGTTGTGATAGCTCTGCTTTTCCGCCAGGGCACGACCAATCTCCTGAAATGCCCAGCTTGCGTATTGCAGCGAGAAGGACCCCCGCCCATCGGAGGGCGTAGGTACTATCACGAAGCTCACATCCGAATTCAGGACGGCGTCGCGATGACTGCACGGTGGCCCGCAGTCGGCCTGTTGGCAGCGATGCTTTCCTCCAATCTCGTTTCCTGCACGGGCGCGTGTCCGGCATTCAGCAGGTCGACGGCGCGTGCGTTGACATCCACGCCGATGACCTCGAATCCCCGACTGGCCAGTGCCGCCGCCATGCTGGCGCCCAGTGTTTCCCAGTCCAATGACTGAATACGTGTTTTTCATGGCCACACGTTCCTCCCAGGTAAAGACAAGCGAGAAGCTTTATAGCGGACTTTGGGGAGGTAGACGAGCGCCGACAAACGCCGACGGCAATGATCCCAGTCGGCGTGGGGAGCTTTTGCCTTCATCCTGACCACAAGTTCCCCCATCGTTTGTCGGCGTCCTCATTGGTTGTTCAGACTTCGCTTTCGTGAATAATCTAGTCTAGAGCTTGCGGTAAAGTGCCCGCGGAATCGGGAAGGTACGTTTGTTGAGGACGACGCCCAACAGCTTGACATGCGCCGCTTCCAAAGTCGCCTTGGCTCTGCGCGCCGAGTCGCGGCGGGTCGAGTGCGCCTCGAGCACCAGAACGACGCCATCCGCCATCTGGCCGAAGGCCATGGAATCGGCGCACTCGTTGACTGGAGGGGTATCGACCAGCACATCCCTGAATTTTGCCCGGAGCTCCGCGATACACTGTTTAAGGTGCTGGCGGTTCGTCACGCCTATCGCATCCGACGGCAACGCCGCTTGCGCGACAGCAACCAGAGATTGCTGTCGCGTGTCGGCTGCGCAAGGTTGTGAACGGGTCCCTGCTGCAATATGGCGTCTGCAGGTGCTGCTGCTGCAGTTCACACCGAAGTATTGATGAAGCATGGGTGAGTGCGGATTGGCGTCCACGAGGCAGACCGTGCCGTCGCCGTGGGCGGCCAGCGCTTCACCGGCGCGCGCGCATACCCAACTGCAGCCGTTGCCGTGTTCGACTGCCGAGAAGACCACCATCCGGGGCTCGGAAGCGTCACCTGCCAGGAAAATGCACTGAATGAGCCTGAGTATCTCCTCTCGGAGAAGCGCGCTGCACGTCTGAGTGCGGCCGTTTTCTGTGCGGGGACCGCACGCTTCGTTCGGAAGAGTTCAAGGTCCTTTTCGGCCTTGCGCAATAGTTCGTAGTTTTCACTCATGCGCGTCTCCTTGCGGCGGAGATAGAGAGGGATCAGGCCCGGCAGGTTGTAAGACTGGAAGACGAAGAATTGTGCCGGATATGATGAGGTTCGGATCGGTCACGTGCGGATTCAGGTTCATGATCTTGTCTGTGAGCTCGCGATCAACGTCGTGGCCCAGGTGCCTCTCGGTGAGAAGCTGAAGCGTGTCATTCTCACCTGACGGTAACGTCCATGAAGCGGGCTGGCCCGACCGATGGAGCAGGGCTTACTACGGACTCAGGGCCCGCAGAATGCAGATTGGGTCGAGCCATGGTGGGTTCCCGTCGGCTCATCAGATATACCGCCATCAGGCCGGCCGCAAGAAGTAAAGCCAGCGATGCTGCAATTGTGAGGGAGGCTCGGGAGCGCAGCCGGGTAGGTCTGTGGCCAGGGGACCGCGGCAGTTCAGGAGCTGACTGGGCTTGATCTTTGCGGCTCGGCCCCGAGGGGGCGCCACCGCCATCATGTCTCCGCCGGTTACGACCTCCAGGTCGGATATGACCTCGCGGATGATCGAGCCATCGATGGTTTTCCGGTGCCGGGCACAGCCTAACGTCAGTGCATTGAAGCAGAGGCTATTCACATTGCGCGGGATTCCTGCCGAAACCGAACTAATCAGGCGAAACGCTTCCCCCGTGAAAGGAGGAGCGCCCTGGAAGCCCGCGACCCTGAGTCGATGGGCAATATATGCATGAACCTCCGCCGGAGAAAGCGGATGAAGCTGGGCCGCGATCGAGATCCGTTGGCGCAATTGCACCATGCCATAACTCGCCAGTTGCGCACCCAACCGAGGCTGTCCCGCCAAAACGATCTGGATCAACTTCCGGCTCGGTGTCTCGAAATCCGAGAGCAGGCGAACGGTCTCCAGCACCGGCCTGTCAAGATTCTGGGCCTCATCGATAATCAGTACAAAGCGCTTTCCCGCACTCGCCTGCTCGATGAGCATGTTGTTCAGTCTTGCATGAAGTGCGACCGGATCGTGCTCGTCCACCGGGCATCCGAGATCTGCCATCACATAGCGCAGGAATTCGTGTGGGCTGCACTGCGTTTGAAACACGAATGCGGTGCGTGCAACCCCACGCATTTTCTCGAGCAAGTGGAAGAGCAGCGTGGTCTTGCCCAAGCCCGGCGGGGCGATCAGAGCCACAAAGCCCAGGTTGGACAAAAGGCCGTAATGGATCGACGCCAGTGCCTCGCGATGCGAGGCGGTCCAGTAGAGGTACTTCGGGTCCGGAGTCACCCCAAAGGGCTGTTCCCGCAATCCGTAGAAGTCCAAAAACATAAAATCCAGCCCAGGAACCACCCACTCAATTGCGCGGCAACGAGGCGACCACAGGGACACCGAGGTAAGCCTCCACTTCGTCCGCGGTCCGGAACGAGGGATCCGTGTAGTCGACGGTCAGTGCCAGTCCGAGGCTCACGAGGACCGCCAGGATGAAGCCCAGTGTCAGGTTCAGGAACCAGTTGGGGCCGGCCGGCAGCGCCGGGGCGGTCGCGGCTTCCGCAATGGCGACGTTGACGATCCGCGTGTGGTCCAGCGCATCCGAGATGCGTGCCTCTTCCTGTTTGCGCTGGTAGAGGAGATAATTCTCCTCCACGGTTTTGGCCGTGCGGACGAGATCGGTGTGCCGGACTTCCGTGCGGCTGATCCGAGCGGCCCTCTCGCGCACGGCAGCCAGGCTCTTTTGAATCTGCGCCGATCGTGCGTTCAGGGTTGCCATCTCGGCGCGAGCACGGACCAGTTCTTCGTCCAACCACAGACGTGTTTTGTCCAGATCCGTCGATTCGTCGCGCAGCGGTTTGCTCTCGGCCTGCGCCACGGCCTCGCGCGCCTGCGCAATCTTCGCATCGATCTCCTGCACCGCGCGATAGCCGGGCTCGTACTTCGTGAGCAGCTCGGTACGTTTCATCTCGAGGTCCAGGAGAGTAGATTTCAGCTCCTGCAGCAGAATGGGATTGTCGGAAGTGCGCACCTGCGTGATCACCCGCGCCGGCGTCACCGCCACCTGGGCCTCGAGCGACCGGATGCGCTCTCCCACCGCGGCTTTAGCCGTCTCCGATTCACGCAGCTGCGCCTCGACTTCGCTCAATCGGCGCAGCGTGATGTCCTTTTCAATCTCGATCGAGACGACCCCTTCCTGCTTGTTGAAATCGGCTAATTGTGTTTCGGCGTTTGCCAGCCCCTTTTGGTACTGGTCTGTTTGCTGCCTGAAAAAGTCCAAGGCGCCGGGAGGGCGGTGAACCGCCAGGTGTTTGTCCAGATAGAGTCCTGAGAGCGTCTGGAGAACCTGCGCGGCCATCTTGGGGTCCCGCGCCTCATAGCGGACCTCGATCAATTTCGACTTCGCAATCGGCTCGACCTTAAGGTCCTCTTCCAGTGCACGCACAGCCCGCGGGATCCTCAAGTCTTCCCCTCGGTCGCCAAGCGCTTGAGAGTTCATCAGTCGATTGAGGAAAGACGACTTGCCGCTCGTGTGCAGCCCGCACGACACGACGACCTTCTCCAGAAGGTCGCGGCTTTTCAATAGCTCCACCTCGGAGTTGAGATCTTCCAATGTCAGGTCCTGCACGACAACGGACTGCGCATTGGACACAGGAGTTACCAGAGGATCGACCCGCTCGCGTTTGACCAGAATCTTCATACTGGCCTCATACCGCCTCGGGAGCATCCAAGTCCCCAGGACGACGCCGAGGAAGATCGAGAGGAATGAGCATACGAGCAGACTGCGGTGCCGGAAAAGTACGGCCACGAAGTCGCGCAACGTCGGGGAGCGCATCTGGCCGCGTATGGGAACCCTCAAAATCGGTTCTTCCCCAAGTGTTCCCATCACCACTGTGTGGTCGGACACGCTCGGGGAGCGCGTCCCGCTGGGAACGGGGGCGTTGGTCATTGGTTCTTCCATGGGTTCTTCCTGACCCCTATCGGGTGGGGGCGTAAATGCCAATTGAAGACGAAGGTATGAAAGCTCTGATCTTGGAGAGCGCGTTTCTGGGCACGTAGATCATGTCGCCTGGACGAAGATGGAGGTCTTCACTCAGATCCGCGCTGGCGAGCATCTCCTTCATGTCGAGCTTCTTGACCTCCGTCCACTGGCTCGAGACTTTCCGAAACAGCAACACCTGAGAGTGCTTCGATCTTTCATTGAAGCCGCCCGCTATGCCGATGGCCTCCACAACCGTCGTATCACCGCGGAGCTCGTATTTCCCGGGGTGGCCAAGCTCGCCGTGCGCGATGAAGTAAGGTTTTTCAAAATCCTTGAGCACCACCGTAACGACCGGATCGTGAAGGATGCGGGAGTAGTTCTTCTGAAATATCTGAGTCAGCTCCGGAGTCGTCTTGCCGGCGACGTGCAGATCCGGGAGTTCGCGGAGGTTCACGTAGCCGTCGGGCTGCACCGTGACCGTCTGGTTGAAATCGGGAGTAAACCGGAAAATGATCTCGAAGGTGTCTCCGACACGGATTTCGTAGCGCGGATTCGGGGTCTGGAGCACCGGCTCCGCGGATCGCTGCATCTGACCCGGGGGCCCGCCCGCGTCGGGTGGAACCTGCCCCATCGCGGGCATCAGGGACGTTCCCAACATCAACACCAGCGGGATCATCAAAGCGTGCCTATGCTGCATCACATGCCTCCCTCGGGCACTAAGCACCCCATTTCGCAAGGAGCTGGTCACCGATTGACAACAGCAGAACGCGGATCTTCGCGGATTTTGCGGATTCACGCGGATCGGCCGCGCCCGGCATTCCTCCCCGAGGGCCGGCGCTTCGCGCCGAGGCATCAAAGCCCGGCTCCCGCAGGAAAGCGCGCGGTTGGAAGGATGCCGCTTCGATTCAAGGTCCACGTTTTCCTGCGGGAGCCGGGCTTTGATGCGTGCCAAAGGTAGCCCTCGGGGAGGAATGCCGGGCGCGGCCTGCCACCAGGTAAAAATCCGCGTGCATCCGCGCAAATCCGCGTCCTGGAAACGTTAGCGTATTTCTGAGCACGGGAACCCTAACACCTGAGACGGCGGCTTGGCTGCTCGGTTGGAACGAGGAGGATCAGCCGAGTGCGGCCGCGTGTTTCGTCGATACAAACCGACCGACAGCCTCGGCGACCTGGAGCTGCTGGGCTGGTTGGAGCTGGGGGAACATCGGGAGAGAGAGGATTTCGGACGCGACCCTCTCGGTGACCGGTAAGCGGCCGAATCGCATGGAGGAATACGCATTTTGCCGGTGTAGCGGGACGGGGTAGTGTAGGGCCGTGCCGATGCCGGCGGTTGAAAGATGCTCCTGAAGGCGGTCACGGCCCGGGACCCGGATTACATATAGATGGTAGACGGCGCGGGACCAGTCCGGCTCATACGGGAGAATGACGCCCGAGAGAAGGTCCGCATACCGGGCCGCGGCCTGGCGGCGCTGCTCGTTCCACTCCTCGAGGTGGCGCAGCTTGACCCGCAGAATGCCGCACTGAATGGCGTCCAGGCGGCCGTTGTAGCCTTCGATTTCGTGGTAGTACTTCTTCGACTGGCCGTGGTCGCGCAGCATGCGGATCTTCTGCGCCAGTGCCGCATCGTTCGTCGTGACAGCGCCGCCTTCGCCGCAGGCGCCGAGGTTCTTGCCGGGATAGAAGCTGAAAGCGGCGGCGCGGCCCATCGAGCCGGCACGGAACCAGCGGTTCTGCCTGCGGGAAAAGTACTCCGCGCCGTGGGCCTGGCAGGCGTCTTCGATCACGAGCAGGTTGTGCTCCTCTGCGAGCTCCAGGATGGGGTCCATGTCGGCCATCTGGCCGTACAGATGCACCGGGATGACCGCCGTCGACGCGGATTCCCTGCTGTCTCCAGGTACTCCCGCAGCTTCTCCGGGTCCATGTTGTAGGTGCGCTCGTCGATGTCGACGAAGGCAATCGTCGCGCCGGCCTGCGAGATCGCTTCCGTGGTGGCGATGAAGGTGTTCGGGACCGTGACGACCACGTCACCCTGGCCGATGCCGGCGGCCATCAACGCGAAGCGCAGGGCGTCGGTGCCGCTGCTTACCGCTACGCAGTGGGTGGTGTCGCAGAATGCGGCAAACTCCTTTTCGAAGCCCTCGACCTCGGGGCCGCCGATGAAGCCGGCCGGTGTGAAGCGCATTGCGCGACGACGGCGAGGAGTTCCTCTTCTAGTTCGAGCGTGCGGGGTAATCAGGTCCAGGAATGGGATTGGCATACAATCCTGTTTGCCTCGAAAGCTCAACTTATTTCGGACGCGGATGAACGCGGATCCGTACGGATTCACACGGATCGGCCGCGTGAAATCCGCGTACGCTTGTTCAAGTCTTCCGAAGGGTTCGAAGATACCGTCGAGAGATGACGCGCGGCGGGATTGCCGGCGACGATGGTGTTGGCGGGGACGTCGCGCGTGACCACGCTGCCGGCGCCTACCATTGCATTTTCGCCGATCGTGACGTTGGCCAGGATCGTGCCGCCGGAACCGATCGAGGCGCCCTTTTCACCAGCGTCTTCTCGACCTTCCAGTCGGACTCGGTCTGGAGGCGGCCGCCGGTGGTCGCGCGCGGGTAGAGGTCGTTGATGAACGTGACGCCGTGGCCCACGAAAACGTCGTCCTCGATCGTGACCCCTTCGCAGATGAACGTGTGGCTGGAGATCTTGCAGTTGTTGCCGACGGAGGCGTTTTTCTGGATCTCGACGAAGGCGCCGATCTTCACGTTGTCGCCGATCGTGCAGCCGTAGAGGTTGATGAACTTCGAGAGCTTGACGTCCTTGCCCATTTTGACGTCGGGCGCGATGCAGAGGAAGTCGCTCATAGATAGACCATGCCCCCTTTGTTGGCGAGGGACGCGTCGGTAGCCTCCAGCATCCGCACCACCTGCAGGCCCGACATGCCGTCGTTGAAGGGGGCCTCGTCCTTCTCGATGCAGTCGAGGAAGTACTGCGTCTCCACCTTCAAGGCTTCCACCTGCTCGATGCGCGGGGCCCACATGTCCCCCATCCGGTAGCTGACCAGCATCTCGTACTGCCCCTCGCGGTCCAACTTCTTCACGCCCCTGTCGTAGACCTTGATCTTCTCGTCGGGCTCCAGGTCGTTCCAGACCAGCATCTTCTTTTCGCCGCCGATCAGCGTCGTCCGGACCTTCACCGGCGAGAGCCAGTTCACGTTGAAGTGGGCGATCACGTTGTTCCCGAAATACACCGTGATGTAGGCGACGTCCGCCGTGCCGTTGACGTGGTTCTCTCCCGTCGCGACCATGGCCAACGGCTTCTGCGGGATCAGGTACTGCATGATCGAGAAGTCGTGCGGGGCGAGGTCCCAGATCACGTTCACGTCGGATTGGAACAGCCCCAGGTTGACACGCATGGAGTCGTAGTAGTAGAGCCGCCCCAGGGCGTCGGCGTCGATCAGCTCCTTGATCTTGCGGACGGCACCGGTGAAGAGGAAGGTGTGGTCCACCATGATCTTCAGGTGTTTCCGTTCGGCGAGGTTGATCAGCTCCTCGGCCTGGGACGAGCGGAAGGTGAAGGGCTTCTCGACGAAGACGTGCTTGCCGTTCTCGAGGGCCTTCTTGGCGAGGGGGTAGTGCATGTCGACATGGGTGACGATCGCAACAGAGTCGATCTCCGGGGAGGTGAGGATGTCGTCGGAATCCCGGGTGAGATTGATGCCGGGGAAACTCTTGCGGGCGCGGTCGAGGGCTCTTGGATTGACGTCGCAGACAGATCGGACGCAGCTGCGATCGTGGGATTGGAAGTTTCGGACTATGTTGGGGCCCCAGTAGCCGAATCCGACGATGCCGATCGTAATCATGGGAGGGTCTCGGAAAAACTCGCCAAGGCGCCGCACTCCAAAGCGCCCGAATCTGGAGTGCGGCGGCTCGACGCCGCTTTGTGGGCGGCGCCTGGGCGCCGCACGGAAGACACGGGAATCTACCAGGCGCCTTGGCCGGAGATTACGGCCAGGGGGGTTTTGGCAAGGATTTTCACGTCCAGCCAGAGGGATTGGTGCTGGATGTAGCGGAGGTCGAGGCGGACCATCTCGTCGAACGTCGTCCGGCTGCGGCCTTCGACCTGCCAGAGGCCGGTGATGCCGGGCTTCACTTCTATTACTCGGCGGCGGTGCCAGTGGCGGTAGTTGGCCACCTCGTAAGGGACCGGGGGGCGTGGGCCCACCAGCGACATGTCGCCCTTGATCACGTTCACCAGCTGCGGGAGTTCGTCCAGGCTGCTCTTGCGCAGGAAGCGGCCCACGGGTGTCACCCGCGGGTCGTCCTGGATCTTGTAGGTGGGTTGCGCCACCTGGTTTTCAATCAGGTTTTTCACAAACTGCTCGTGGATGGCCGGGTCGTTGTTCACCTTCATGGTGCGGAATTTCAGGAACCAGAACTCCCGGCCGAAGCGCCCCAGGCGGCGCTGTTTGAACAGGACGGGTCCGTCCGAGGTCAGCTTGATCAGGGGGGCGACGACGAGAAGAACAGGCGCAAAGAGGACCAGGCCGACGAGGCTGCCGGCTACGTCGATCACGCGCTTCAGAAACAGATAGGGGGCCTTGGATTTGTCGCGATCCTTCAGGTCGGGGTAGAGGTCCCGGTCCGTTTTGGATTCGTCTTCGGGGAAGAAGTGGAATGAAACCGCGATCTGCCTGAGCTGCTCAGGCTTGAACACTTCGCCCAGGGCGCGCTCCGTCTTCGCCATCAGCGCGGTCTGCACCGCGGAACGCTCGGCGCCGCGCAGGGCGGTGTAGATGGCTCCCAGGGCGCCAGGGGACCGATACCAGCCGTAGACGTCCGTCTCGCGGCTGTCCAGGCGCAACGCGGCAGAGATGTCCGCAACGCGCGGCGGCAAGGTGCTGCCGTTGAGGGAGGCCAGGTCCATGATCATCAAAACAAAAGGGTCCCCGGTCCGCTCGGTGCGGCGCCTCTCGAGCGCAAGCGTCCGATTAAATGCTTCCTGATCGAGTAGTAAGTTTGGCTCTTGCACGGGATTTGGAAGTTTGATCGGGTTGGGTAACGCGCGGCCGGCCGATCATACTTCCTGCTCCTTCCACTCGGATTTACGGATGAGCCGCCGCACTAGTTTGTCGAGCTCCTCGACCCGCCCCCTCAGGAGCTCGAATTCGAGCTCCATGCGCGTGTTTCCGATCTGACGGCACGCGGCCATGCGGGCGTAGTCCGAGAGGCTGCGCGCACCCTGGCTGATGCAGGTTTCCATCATCGAATGGTATTCTTCGTCGGAGAGCCGGAAACTTACGATACGAGACCGGCGTTTCATTATAACCATGTGAGCTCCATGGTGTTACGGGAACCTCGAGGGCTCGAAGGCTCGAGGGCTCGGATTGCTGAGCGTGTAGGGCTTCGCCCCTTCACTCACAGCCACGGAAACGTGTGGTCCGCCTGGACGTGGCTGTAAGGGCGGTTGTTTTTTTGTATTTTGGGGAAGCCTACGGCTGTTGCGGGCTTATTGTCCATGGCCCGCCGGTAGCAGCCGTGTAGCACCGATGTGCTATCGTTGTATACGGAGTGACATTAGCGCATGAAGAACGACAAGGAGACGACTTACGATGTTTGATTTACGGTTTA
>CAWJKZ010000020.1:0-67737 GCA_963843575.1 uncultured Acidobacteriota bacterium
CGTTCACTGGCCACGGACCAGCTCACGCCAGATTTCCAGTTCGGCCGCCTCGGCCGGTTCCTCGATCGTGGAGATCATTGCCTGCAGCCGTACCTGCTGTTGCCTGCTCACCGGTTCACTCGGCAAATCCTTGCCGGCCCGCCTGCTGGCCAGGAGGTACCTGTCGGCTTCCATGCGCAACTCCGAGCACAGCCGCGCATATTCAGGTTTTTCCAGCATAAGGACGGCATGCGCCAGTTCATGGCCGACAATCTCCGCGTAGCGCTCCACTCTACCCAGTTTGTAGAACGGCAGAAGTCCGTCCGAGCGGCGTGAAGCCCCGTTTATTCTCGCATTGTCAATGGCATAGACATGAAGCCAGAGAAGCACAACCTGCGGACGCCCTGCACGGCCCGGCTCTTCTAGAGTGGTCCTGCCGCCGGCGTTTGAGCCCCGCATTTCCGTCATGTCGATTGCAATGGTATGCCCGCTCCCCTTCGCCCATTGCCAGAGACTGTACAACCTCGGATGTACGGGTCGTCCGGTTTTGTCGGCTACCTCGGCAATCTGCTCGATCTTTCTCCAGACGCGGAGCTGCTTCGAGGTCAGCCTGTCGGTGCTGATTCCGGAAATCGAATCGGCGGCTCTCTCGCGTGATTCGATGCAAGAAAAGCGAAAGTGGTGGAGCTGCGATTTTTCGGTGGAATGACCGAGGACGAGACGGCTGAAGTGCTGAAGGTTTCGCGCGAAACGGTGAAGCGAGACTGGAGATTGGCGAGAGTCTGGCTTTTGTGCGAACTGACCGACGGAGGAGAGAAGGGCCAATCCGGAGCGCCGGCGACAGATCGAACGGATGCATAACCCCCTGCCTATGACAACCGATCACAACCAGTCGATTCCGGACGGGCAGTACCGCTCGAAGATGTCATCCGGCGCACACGGTCAATCCGGCGCAAATGATACACCGGCCCGATCTGGGTAACCTGAGCGTCGGATCAACCGCTGATATGGCCGTATTTGAAATGCTCAAAGGGAACTTCAGTTATCGCGGTTCGGGCGGGGGCAAAATAAAGGGTGACAAGAAACTTGAATGTGTGATGACATTATTTGGCGGGGAAATCGTGTATCCCCAAAGACTCGCGATATTGGGTGGACACAAACAAGCAGAAATGGTGACCCACGCCGGTGAGGATCGGCGTTGCGGCGGCAGTTCTGACCATCGAGCACCTCCATATCCGAGAGTCCGCGTGGTCCGCCTGGCAACCAGGATGGGGCGGTGTGCCGTTGACATCTCGCCGTGGAGGATACAAAAGCCGGAAGCCAAAATTCGGTTTCCTGCGGTGGCCACCTTATGAAGCCACGGAGGTCCGCACCGGCGGTAACCGGAGTGGATGCTCCAGTCGGCGCGGAGGTTAGGATGGGAACCCCAGACGCATTCGATCGACGCCTTTTCATGAAATGGGTAAGCGCGCTCCCGTTACTGAGTTACTTCACAGCTCACGGCATGCTCGAGAAGGCAGCCGCGGCGGTGAGGCGCAATCCGAAGGATAACGTCTACACCCGCATCGGTGTCAGGCCGGTGATCAATGCCCGGGGCACGTGGACCTACATCAGCGGCTCGCTCGAGTTGCCCGAAGTGAAAGCCGCCAAGCAACAGGCCGCCGAGCACTTTGTGGATATGTGGGAACTGCAGCGCGCGGTCGGCAAGCGTCTGGCTGAGCTTTCGGGTGCAGAATCCGGCATGATCACCGCCGGTGCCGCGGCAGCAATGGCGACTGCAACAGCGGCCTGCATCGCGGGCACCGATCCAGCCAGGATTTGGCAGCTGCCGGACACCACGGGACTCAAGGATGAGGTGATCATGTTCGGCGGCCGCATCTCTTTCGACAGCGCGATCCGCGCCGCGGGCGGGAAACTCGTGATGGCTTACACACACGAGGAGCTCCAGGCAGCGCTCAACGACAGGACCGCCATGGTCTACACCACTGCCCGCGGTGAACGACTGGAAAAGGCGATTCCAATTACGAAGAAGGCAGGCGTCCCTATGCTGCTCGATTGGGCGGCGGGCATTCCCCCGATAGAGAATCTGTCACTTCCCGCGAAAATGGGCGTCGATCTCTATACATTCAGCGGAGGCAAGGGATTGTGCGGACCTCAGTGTACAGGGCTCCTGCTCGGGCGCAAGGACCTGATCGAGGCCGCGCTGGCCAACAGTTGTCCGTGGGAAGGGGCCGTTTGCCGTTCCATGAAGGTAGGCAAGGAAGAGATTATGGGCTGCCTGGCTGCGGTGGAGGCCTGGAAGAAGCGGGATCTGGCACAACTGGACCAGCAATGGAACAAGATCGTGAAGCGTATCGCGCAGGCGGTCGAAACCGTGCCGGGTGTAACGACCGAGATTCAAACACCACAGGGCGGAAACCGCTACCCCACATTGACCGTGAATTGGGATCAGGCGGCGTTCAAATTGACGGTCGCCGAATGCGCGAAAAAATTGCGCCACGGCGACCCACCAATCGAAGTGCTCACTTCGAACAACCCAAGCCTGCTGCCCGTTGTGCATGAGGGCGACCCCAAGGCCCCTCCCCGATCTCGGGCCAATACATTGCGGATCGTTTCGCTCGACATCATGCCCGGCGAGGAACTGATTGTCGGGCGGCGACTGCGTGAGGTTCTCAACGAGGCGCGAAAGTCCGCATAGACCGCCAGGCTCAGCTGTCGTGCAGGAACGACCTCAGCCACCGAGCCGCGGGGCTCTCGCAGCGTTCCTGCCTCTCGAGACAGGCCTTTGAGCTGCCCAGCGGACCAACACGTTTTGCGCAGTGTCCCGTTCCTTTGTTTCGGGAAAGCACTTGTGTCCGCGCGACCGCGTCCAGTAGACTCACCGTAAGCGAGGTAAGTCATGCAAAAAACCTTTAGCCGACGTGATGCGCTGCGCTGGGCCGCGCGGTCCCATTAGCGACAACTTTCCTGCCTTTATCCCGTCACCGGGCATTTGCACGACCGGCGGCGGGGAAACTGCAAACCCGCGTTTTGGGCCGCACGGGCCGCGAAGTAACTACCTTCGGTCTCGGCGGGGTCACGTGCCTGATGAAATTGGGCGACTACGCCACGGGGCTCATCGTCAAGTCAATCAAGGCCGGGGTCACCTTCCTCGACACCGGAAGCGGCTACGGCGACAGCCAGCTCAACTATGGCGCCGCCTTCCGGGAACTGAATGTGGTTCCCGGGCAGCCGGGCTACCAGGCGGCCTTGCGGTCCCGCCTCTTCGTGAGCACGAAGCTCGGAAGCCGCTATGCGATCATTCGCGACGCCTCCGCTCAGGCGGCCGGACCTCGCGGAGGAGGCGCCAGGGCGCTGGACGAGCTGAAGCTCTCCCTCACCCAGATGTTCGGCGACGGGAAGGGGTATGTTCCCGACGGCGCCTACGTCGATATGATGCACGTCCACAACCTCAATACCGAGGCCGCCGTGAACGCGGTTTTCGAAGGAATCGATAATCCGGGCGATAAATCGCTGCCGCGGGTGGGCACGCTGGCCCTCCTGGTCGACTACCGCGACGGCACCAACCTCACCGGCCTCAATCCCGACCACAAGAAGTGGATCCGGCATATCGCCATGAGCTGCCACGAGAACCCGACCTCCGTCATGTACGCCATGCGGAAGGACAAGAACAACATTTTCGAAGGGCTCATGTGCACGATCAACCCCAACGATCCAGGCTACTTCTGCTTCGAGACCAATGCGCTGCCGGTGGCCCAGGCCAAGAACGTCGGTGTGATCGCCATGAAGGTCTTTTCAGACGGCGTGTTCTGGGGGAAGGGCGAGCACTACGGCGGCGAGTGGGTCAAGACCATCGGTCTGCCGGATAAGGTGCCCTATCAGGATTTCATCGGCTATTCGCTTTCGGCGCCGGGTTTGCACGCGGCGGTCATCGGGATCGGAGAGGTGGACAAGAACAACGATCCGCAGCGTGATCAGTTCGTCGCCAACCTGGCGGCATTCCAGACCGCCCGCGATCTCACGCGGCGGGAAAGAAAGGACATCATCAATCAGGTCGCGGGTCTGCACGGCACCCATACGAACTTCTACCAGCGGCCGGGAAGCGGGCTCCAGCCGCCGCAGAACGTGAGGGTCAACCGTCCGGAAAATGGACCGGCCGAGGTGTTGTGGGACACGGCCTACGCCGCCGCCAGCCCACTGGCAACCTATGAGGTCTTCCGCCGGCACGACCTGGTCGCCCGGGTGCCCTATGCGCCACAGATCAGCGAAGAGCCCTTCCGGTTCGTGGACAACGGCATCAAGGGCAGCTTCCCCGGCGGGCTCTGGTATCGCGTCCGGGTGGTGGACGCGGAGGGCGCCACGGCCGATTCGAATACCGTTCTGGCTCCCCAGGCGCCGAGGCTCACCGGATAGCGGCAGGCCGCACGCACCTCTGGGTCTCCATCGTTAGGGTTCGCGCAAGAATAGGTTCACATTTTGGCGCGAGCGCCGCGCGGGCAGATGCCAGGTGCCGCGACGCAGGCGATGTGGTGACATCGTCGAGGAGCGGCAACGCCGCAGATGGCCGCCCGCCGCCGCGCCCCGGAGGGCTGACGGCTCCGTCAATAGCAATCTCCTATCTTTGGTTGCCGTAGGATCTGTCGGCTCGAGAGCCGTCAGCAAAATGTGAAATTACTCTTGCGCGAGCCCTTAGGTAGGAGCCGACCCTCGTCGACATGGACCTGTCCAACAGGTTGCGCGGCGCTGGGATCCTGCCGAACAACTCACGGTTTAGAGCTTCACCGTAATCCTCGACACCAGAAGGGTAATGCAGATCCCAAGAATACCGATCCCGGCAAACGAGCAACGCAGTCCCGCGGCTGCGGAAACATAGCCGATCAAGGGAGGTCCCATCAGGAAACCGAGGAATCCTACGCTCGCAACGTTAGCCAGCGCTATCCCGGGAGCTATGCCCTGCTTCCCGGCCGCGCTGTACACCGAAGGGACAATGCTCGAGACCCCTAGTCCGACCATCATAAACGCAACCGTTGCGGTAATAAGATAGGGAAAGAAAACCGCGAAAAAGAATCCGGTGGAGATCAGTATCCCACTCGCCTGGAGTACATCTTTCCGTCCGAAACGTAATACCAGCCCATCGGCGAGGAATCTTCCTGCGGCCATCATGACCATAAACGAGGTGTAGCCGAGAATTGCCAGAGAGGCGGGTGTTTTGACCACATCTCTGAAGTAAATGCCGCTCCAATCGAACATGGCCCCTTCGCTGGCCATGCTGCAAAAGGCAATCAGCCCCAACTGCAACAAAGCGCTGTCCGGCCTCGAAAAAACGCCTCTATTTGGAGCGGTTGCCGTTTGCCCCGTTCGTCCCGGGATCAGTCTCCGGTAATTCAACGAAACGACCACCACTACCATCGCCACAACGATCCAGAAGTGCCGGTAGGGTGGGACTTTCAGATTGACCATGGCCAACCCGATGAGGGCCCCGGAAAACCCGGCAATGCTCCATCCCCCGTGGAAGGTCGACATGATGGGGCGTCCGTAGAGCCTCTCGGCCGCGACACCCTGCGTGTTAATCGAGATATTGCACATGTTTCCGCATATCCCAAACAAGAACAGACACAGTCCCAGTTGCCAGCCACGAGTGACCAGCCCAAGATTGGTGAGCCCGAGGGTATAGGCGGGAAGGGCGAACAAGATCAGTTTCCTGCTGCCGAAACGGGTCACCAGTCTGCCGGAGAACGGCATCATCAGAAACTGACCAACCGGCAATGCAAACAGAATTGTCCCGAACGCGGCATCGCTGAGCCTGAGCGCCGTCTTGATGTCAGGAATCCGGCTTGCCCACGAGGCAAAGCAGAGTCCCATGCTGAAATAGAAGGACGCCACGGCGATCCTCATCCGCCTTTTGTCGGGATGGAGACCAGTTGATTCTTCTGGCATTGGACTCATCGTTTTGACGAGTATGGTGACGCGTTATTTCGGACGCAGATTGACGCAGATCAAGAACAAAGGCATTTGCCTCGGATGCCCACGGAAGATCACGGAGTCACACTTGGTGACAGGCCGCGGCCTGTCACCAATCCAGTTTGGACCTGTGTCGATCTGCGTCCTTTCCGATATCGGCACTTACGAACTGCTCTTCGGGTCCATGACTTTCCGCCACGATTGCGCCCGAAGGATCCACGACGAAACTGGGGCCGACGAACTGGATGCTGTCGTGAGGGCGGCCTGCCTGATTAACGAAAAATCCCCAGAAGCCGTGCGCGCGCATCAATCCCGGCACGTACTCGTAGAAGTCGTTTCTCATCTGGTCGTGCGTTTTGAAAACACGGTGCCCGGTGCGCGCGTGGTACTCGAGGATCTCTGCCATCGACTGGTAATCGATGACGCGCCCCTCCTGATCGAGCGCGTCGGAGTCCCACGCATGGGGCATCACGAGCACCTTCGCTCCCGCTTGCCCATAGTGTTCGTGCAGTTCCGGGTACTTGTTATCCCAGCATATCGCGACCGCGGTGGGCATGCCGAGCAAATCGAACACCGGGCGCGCGCCGTGTCCCTGCCAGAAAGGGACTTCCAGCACCGGGATGTGGTTTTTGCGGTATACCTCGGCCAGTTCACCGGTCGGGGAGGCCAGGGCATAGGCATTGTAAGGCTTGCCGGGCGCGCGTTCGGTGAATCCGAACCCGATGGCGATATGCAGTCTCCGCGCGAGGTCTCGCGCGAAGAGGACGGAAGGGCCATCGACCGTCTCGGCGATGTCATGCACTCGCGGATCTTTCCAGATCCCGGTGACGTTCAGTTCGGGGAACAGCACCAGATCTGCGCCGTCGACCGCCGCGCGACGCGTGTAATCTGCCATTTTCGCCAGATTCGCCTCAACCTCGCCCCACCCGCAGTAGATCTGCGCCAGCGCCACACGCATGCCCACACCCCTGTGAAGGCCCAGCTTACCGCATTCCAGGGGTGCGTCTTCCGTGTTTCCGTGGCAAGTTTTTGCCCGTGTGGGCCGCTCACAATCTGCGCCGACGCTGCTCCGCGAGGTCGCCGTGAGTCGTTGATTGCGCAGCGCGGCAAAAAGCAAGATAATCGAAGCCATCGCTAAAGGAGCCGGCCGGCCAAATCGCCATCTCGCATGGCCATGGTCTTATACTCACGACACGATCCTGGCCGAGTGGCACGACTCCAAACGGGGAAAATGTCCATTGCCGGGTACCACATGGCGGCATGGGACACGGCGAAACACGCTTCGGGCAGGTACCGGTACCGTCTGCGCTACGGTGACTTCAACGAAGTGCGCGACCTCGTGCTGAAGAAGGCGTGATGATCCGAATCCCGATCCGATTTTTGCCTGCCTGGAGATCGGCGAGTTTCCGGGACGCGGATGATGCCCCGGGGGATATTGACCCTGGTGGGGCTCAGGACGACGTCGCTGGAAAAGGACTTTAGGACGCGGATCCACGCAGATCAAAAACAAAGGCCTTGGTGACAGGCCGCGCCCGGTCGATCTGTGAATCGGTACTAAGTACTCGTGTTCAGAAATACGCTAACGTCTCCAGGACGCGGATTTGCGCGGATACACGCGGATTTCTACCTGGTGGCAGGCCACGCCCGGCATTCCTTCCCGAGGGCTGCCTTTGGCACGCATCAAAGCCCGGCTCCCGCAGGAAAACGTGGACCTTGAATCGAAGCGGCATCCTTCCAACCGCGCGCTTTCCTGCGGGAGCCGGGCTTTGATGCCTCGGCGCGAAGCGCCGGCCCTCGGGGAGGAATGCCGGGCGCGGCCGATCCGCGTGAATCCGTAAAATCCGGGAAGATCCGCGTCTCGCGGACACGTTAGGTAGACAATCCCCATCCCGCAGCACGCCGTAGCGGAGGGCTGAAGGCGGGCAGCGACGTGTCCCAGCGCTCTACGCGCACTGCCTGGGACCGTACGCTTTCCAACTTCCTCACCGAAATCGATCTTCGGCATGGTCCGCCTCGCGATAGGCACTCCGTGATGCCACGAGTTCGATCCCCGTCAGAGAGGCACCACAGAAAGAATGTCTCTCCGCACCGATTTGGTTTAGAATCGCGGTCACCAGCCACTGATGACTGACCACTTTGGGACACGTGCGGAGGTGTCATGAATCGTCGGGAGTTTCTTGTGGGGGCTGCCGCGGCAGCCGGAATTGCGGCCACGGGTCGAGGGTGGACCCAGAGTCGAGATCAAGCCAAGCTTAACCGTCTCGCCATCATGAGCCTGAGCTTCGGCAACATTCTGAAGAATGCCAACCAACCGGACGAACCGGCGAGAACGCTCGACCTCATGGATATCGGGCAGATGTATGCCGACCGTTTCGGCATCCACCACGTCGAGTTGCAGCACACTCACATTCCCTCGACCGAGGACGTCTGGCTCAAGGAGTTTCGTGCCCGGCTGGCGAAGTCGAAGTCTCAGGTCACGAACATCAACCTCGAGTTTGGCGCGTTGACCGTTTCCGCGCCGGAACCCGTGCTGCGGCTGCAGGCGATCGACCTGACCAAACGGTGGATCGATCACGCGGTGACTCTCGGCTGTCCCCGGGTAATGGTAAACCAGGGCACCCTGACTCAGGAAAGCAAGCAGGTCGCGATCGCGGCTCTCAAGCTGATAGAAGCCTACGGCAAGGCCAAACGGATAATGGTGGGCATCGAGAATCGCAGTGCTCCCCGCTCCGCCCCCCGCGGCACTCCTGCCGCTCCGCCGCCCACGCCCGTGGCGCCAGCCCCGATAGACTACACCCTGCTGGTGGAGGTCATAAGAGCCGCCGGCGTCTACGCAAATTGCGATCTGGGCAACTTCACCGATCAGGAATCCCAACACGCCGGCATACGGGCGATGCTCCCCGTCACCGACGGCAATTGCCACGTCAAGATGAACCCCGCGAGGTATGACCTCCCCAAGGCTCTGGCTCTCACCAAAGAGCTCGGGTACAAGGGGCTTTACTCGATCGAGGCCGGGGGGAATATGGGTCCCGATCCTTACGAGAACACGAAAAAGATCCTCGATGTGATCCTGGCCAACATCTAGGACCTGCGGCACGTGAAGACGTTGGTAACCAGGAGCCGGCCTCGGAGGCACAAAGGACGCAGAGGCAACCGACGGGTCTGCATTCAACCGTTCGGATAGAGGAGGCAGACAGCAATGAAATCCAATCCTGAACCGGGTCCGGCGGGCGAGAGCTCCCGACGGAGCTTCATTCAAAAGATCGGGACGCTGGCAGCGGCGTCAACCCTGGCGTCAAATGCCGGCGCCCAGCAGCAGCCGGCGAGAGCCGCGGGGGAGGGACCCAAGCCGATCACCCCAGGCCCCCTGGCATACGGGCCGATGCCGACGGTCCGCATCGGCCAATACAACGTCTCCCGGCTGGTTCTCGGGGTCAACGTCCCTGGCCTGCATTTCTCCGACAGGATTGTGCAGGATGCTCGCGCCTGGAATACGCCCGAACGGCGCGTGATGCAGCTCAAGCATTGTGAGGAGCTGGGCATTAACACGATGGTGCAAGCCGGAAACCGCATCGCCCAGTACAACGCGGAACACGGCGGCAAAATGCTGGGTTGCGGCAGCGGGGTTGCGAATGTCGGCCCCGACGGGAATTGGGCCGAGACCGAGAAGTCCATCAAGACGATGGCCGGGTACGGTGTCATCAGCATTCACCACGCCGGCTACGGCCCGACCGGCACCGATTCTTATTGGAGGCAGAAAAAGCTCAACGTGGTCCGCGAGTACTGCAAGAGGGTGCGGGATGCGGGTCTGCTGGTAGCCATCACCAGCCACCGGCCGGAAGCGTTCATGGAAATCGAATCACAGGACTGGGACGTAGATTACTACATGACCTGCCTGTACAAGTATGGCCGCACCCATGCGGAATGGCTGGCGGCATTCAAGGCCAACCCCGAAATGATGCCCGTGGAAATCGGTTACCCGACGGAGGAAAGCGACCAGCACACCGCACCCTCCCGCTGGTCGGACCTTTACGGCGGGGAAGTGGCTTTTGTGCAGGGCGATCCGCCGGAGATGCTCAAGGTGGTCAAGCAGACCAAGCGGCCCTGCTTTGTGTACAAGCTCCTGGCCGACGGTCGAATGGCCCAGCGGCAGGATTATGTGGAGGGAGTGTTCAAGTACATCCTGGCGAACATCAAGTCGACCGACGCGGTGGTGGTCGGAATGTACGACAAGTACATCGACGAGTACGCCATCAACAAGGAGTACGTCGTAAAGTACAGCGGATCCTCGATCCGCCTGTCGTAAGGATCGCAGCGTCCTGGATAGATCAGTTTATTGGTCCTTATATGGAGTGCGGCGGCTCGACTGCCCAGGCGCCGCACTCCAGATTGCGGCGGCGCGGCTAGCGTGTCCCGGTTGTGACGGCAGGCAGAAACGCTGCAATCCCTTCGGCCTCCCGCCGCAGGCACAGCCTGAACCTGTCCCTTGCACCGATGGCGGCGTAGGCGTCTTCCGCATACCGGTATTCCGATCGAACCTCGCGCTTGAAAACCGGTATCCCGAGCGGCGACCGTAGGCTCACGAGCGACACCGGCCTCGGCGCCAGCGCCGCCACCAGGTCCGGCAGATCGTAGTGCCCGAGTACGCCGGGTATGACCTCATCGAAGATCTGCCGGTGAATGGGCGTGCCTGCGATGGCAGCGTAGGAAAGGAGGCCGCCGTCGATCGAGAGGCCTGCGATGCGGTCATCCATGACCGCGGCATGCAGCAGGTCCACGGCGGCAAAACCCTTGCCGAGCCCCAGGCACTCGCCATCGTACAGCAGGCCTCTCTCGCTCAGCAGATCGATGCCGCGCAGGATGTCGTCCATGCGCATGCCCACCAGCGGCTTGCCGACCATGAGGGCCAGCCAGGTCACCTTCGGGTGCCTCAGCCAAGGACTGGCGTCGCTGGATTGCTCCCAATCCGTCTCCCCGATCCCCGACGGATCCACTGCCAGCACCGGGTAGCCGAGTCGTGCCAGTTCGTCGATCTCGCCGCCCGGCTCGGACGCGGCCGCCTTGCCGCGATCGTCCACGTAAAGGATGGCCTTGCGCCTGGACTGCTCCTGTTGCGGTTCGGCAAGGAGGGCATCGACGGTGCGTCCCGAACCGGTCGCATAGTTGAGATGCGTGAGCCGATACCCTTTTCGCTCCGTCTGCCCGAGTGTTTTGACGTCCAAAGGTCCGTGGGACGCCTCGTAGCGGGTCAGGCGTGTAATCTCTTGTCTCAACTCCGCTCTGAGACGGTTCAGGTCCTGCTGTCCGGACAGCCGCGGACGCGAAGGCGTGAGCTTCGACAGCCGGCGCATATTCAACGTGCTCGGGTTTTCCCCGCCCAGCGAGGTGGAGAGTTGCCCGCTTTGCGTGCAGACCAGGTCCTCCTCATACTCGGTCTGAAACGCCGGCTCGGGAGAGATTTCGCCACTGCCGCCTTTCAACCATCGGTTCATCCACGCATAAATGGCCTCGCGCTGCTTTTGCGTCGTGCCGTGCGGTCCGGCGTCATACGACGTTGAAATCCTGTCGGAGGCGCCCATCAGAGAGTAGATGCGCCGGCTCTCCTCGAAGGTCTTGCGCGACCCCGCGATGGGGAAGAAGTCTTCTGTGGTGGATGCGATGAGATACGGTTTGGGCGCGAAAGCCTCCACCAGATCGGCATGATTCAGGCCGTTCTTGAACTGGTCGGGGAACTGCTGCTCGGCATCCTGAGGACCCGTGCCGAGGAGTTGGTCTTCCCAATCGGTGATGTAGCAGGACGGCGCTGCGACCTGCAGCCGGTCGTCCAGCGCGGCCAGATATGCGGTAAGGGTGCCGCCGCCGGAACAACCCGATACGCCGATGCGCTTCGGGTTGACGTAGGGCAGAGCCTGCAAAACGTCTATGCTCCGCATGCCGTCCCACACCATGTACCGGGCAATGCTCTCCCCTCCGAGCAGACTCTGGATTCCCGCCATGTCGTGCTCCGCCGTGGTGCCGCCCACCCGGGAATCGCCCAGCGCCGGATCGTAGTAGATCCGGCGCTCGCCCTGGCCGGTGGGATCGTAGGTCAGGACCACAAAGCCGTTCTTCACCAGCCCCAAACCGAGGTTCTGGTAGAAAGCCCTCGCCTTCGCAGACAAGCTGTGCCCCGTCGGCTGCAAGACCGCCGGATAGGGTGGCTGTCCGGTCTGCGGCACGTACAGGTTCGCCGTGACGTAGAACTGCGGCAGGCTTTCGTAAATGATCTTCTCGATACGGTAATCGCCGCGGTCGATGGTGCCGATCCTGCGCACGTTCAGAGGCGACCGCTCGCCGGGTAACTCGCCCATCATCGTCACGAGTTGACGCCGCACCTCCGTTCGCCGCTTCTCAAACTGCTCGCGCGTCTGGATGCCGGAGATCAGGCCCTTCCTCGAGGAGAGTTGTTGCCGAGCGATCCTCTGCAGGTAAGGCTGCAGCATTCCGCCGGGCGCCTGGTCCTGCGCCATCGCCCCTGCACAGGAGAGAGCCACCGCTGCCGCCGCCATGCACACCAACGTTTTTGTCGTAGACATAGACTCCATCTTACCTGAAGATGATGCGCAACTCGTCCTATGCGAACCTTCCCATTCGTGATCATCCTACTTGTGCTTCCCGGGTTGGCGGCAGATCACCGCGCGCTGCTGCCGCGCCCGCAGGAAGTCCGCTACACAGGCGGTTCGCTCGGCCTTCGCGGACTTTCCATCCGGTTCGGTTCACCCCCCGGCGCGGAAGACCTCTTCGCTGCGCAGCAGTTGTCCGCCGGGTTGTCCGTTACGGGAGGGCCGCGGATTGCCATTCAGACCGCGCCGGCATCGGGAAGCGCGATTGTACTCTACCGCACCGGCGAGAACGCGCCGCTGCCTGGGATGGAGGAGGCGCCAGGGCCGGATGCCCGCGAGTCGTATTCCCTCAAGGTGACGCCGCAGGGCGCCGAGATCCGCGCACGCTCTTCGGCCGGGATCTTCTACGGCGTCCAGACCCTGTTGCAGATGGTGGAGGGCACCGGCATCCAGGCCTCCCTGCCCTCCGCCGAGGTGCGGGACTGGCCGGGAATGCCGTACCGCGGATTCATGATGGACGTCAGTCACGGGCAACGGCTGCGAGTGGAAGAGATCGAACGGCAGATCGACGCGCTGGCGCGTTTCAAAGCCAACCAGTATTACTTCTATTCGGAAGCCAGCGTGGAGCTGGAGGGCTACTCGCTCGTGAACCCGGACGGCCGGTACAGCCAGGAGGAGATGCGGCGTATCATCCGCTACGCCCGGCAGCGCCACGTAGATGTCGTGCCGTGCCTGGAACTCTATGGTCACCTGCACGATCTGTTTCGCGTGCAGCGCTTCTCCACCTTGGCGCTGCCGCGCTACGGCCGGGAGTTCGACCCGCGTAATCCGCGCGTGCTGGAAGTGCTTGACGACCTGGTCGATCAGACTACGAGGCTCTTTCCAAGTCCCTGGTACCACATCGGCTTCGATGAGCCTTGGGCCCTGGGGAAAATTGGGAAGGTGCCCGGCACCGACCCGTTCGCTACCTATGTCGACATTCTCCGCCACGTGGCCGAACGGGCGCAGCAGAACCACAAGCGCGTGCTGTTCTGGGCCGATGTCTTGAACGGAGCGCGCATCTTCTCCGAGCATCCCGAACTGGTCGGCAAGCTGCCCAAAGGCACCATCGCCGTGGCGTGGGATTATGACGCCCGCCCGGATTTCACTGGGCACCTCGAGCCGCTGGCGCGGGCGAAGATCCCGACCGTGGTGGCGCCGGGAATCTGGAACTGGAACGAAATCTTTCCCGACTACCACCGGACTTTCAAGAATATCAACGGCCTGCTGGCCTCGGGAAGGAAATACGGCACGCTTGGCGTGCTGAACACGGGCTGGGCCGACAGTGCCCAGACTATCTACCGGGTGTCCCTGCCGGGTCTGGCGCTGGGCGCGGTGGCGGGCTGGCAATCCGCCCCCGTCGACGAAGCGACCTTCTTCGCAGAGTACGCAGCCCAGGTCTATCCTGCCGCCGTGGCCGCCGAAGTCGCTGCCGCACTCGAGGAACTCTCCAGCGCCGAGGAAATCTTCATGAAGGTGCTGGAAGGGCCGACGATCCATCGATTCTGGGCGGACCCGCTGGAACCGAGCCGGCTGAAGCGCAATGAGGAGCAGGAAGGAGAACTGATTCGGGCCCGATTGTTGACCAACAGCGCTGAAGAGCGGCTGCGGAAGGCATTGAAGCTCAAAGGAGACCCCGCCACCCTGCGGAGCCTCTTGCTCAGCGCGCGGATGTTCGACTACCTCGCGATGAAGAATCTCTACGCGGTGGAGTGGGCCAGGTACTTCCGGCTGTTGCAGGAGAATCCCGATCCCGAGCTGGTGACCGTCTATGTCGAGATCACGATGGCCACCCAGGACCACGGCATGCTCGCGGACCTGATGGACGCCATCACGGGCCTGCGTGAAAGTTACCGGGAGGCCTGGCTCACGGAGAGCACCTCGTACCGCCTGGGCACGGCGCTGGCCCGTTGGGACTCCGAGTGCCAAGGCTGGCGTGAAATGCAGGCGCGCATTCACGAGATGCTGGACGCGCGCAAGCCCGGCGCACCATTCCCATCGATTGAGGCGCTGCGGCCCCGTCCGTAACTCCAGCCTGGCTGGGGTGCGTAATTACCCCTGGCAGGGAATCTATCCGGATACGAGGAGACAACCCCAATGGCCATTCGAGTAGTACGCCTGGGTAGCCCGAGAACCCCCGGTGAGGGCCTGCGCCTGGGGACGGTTCGCCGCCCGCCGCGCGGCGTTCCCAAGGCCGAGTACGCGTCGCGGGATTTCTACGACGTGTGGCTTCCGGATCTCGCGCCTTCGGAGAGCCTGGTCAAGCAGGCGCGGCAGGCTTCTGATGAACGGGCCTGGCGGTCTTCGTGAAGCGCTATCGAGCCGAGATGAAGCGACCCGAGGCCATGCGCCTCCTCGTTCTCGTGGCCGCCCTGTCCCACCAGACCAGTCTCTCGGTGGGCTGTTACTGTGCGGACGAAGCGCGCTGCCACCGTTCGGTTCTGAAAGCGTTGTTGCAGGAACGCGGGGCGAACTTTTTGTGACACGGGCAGGCCGGTCCAGGCACCCAGGAAATCACCGCCGCCGTTGTGAGCGCCGGTTGCACGGAGCCGCGTAATATCCGCGTGCATCAGTGAAAATCCGCGTCCTCGTCAGCGAATATCCGTGTTACGCCTTGCCTGCGCGGTTCCCGCTCGGCACCTGAATTCCCGCGCTGCCAGCCCTGGCGCCCCTGCGTCAGTCCCGGTCCTGACTTCTGGGAATCTCGAGCGTCACCCTGGTCCCCTTCCCGGGCTCACTCCACAATTCCAGAGAGCTGTTCAGCATGCGGGCGCGCTCGTACATCGTTGCCAGTCCCAGCCCTCGATCCTCCTCTCGGTTCAGATCGAAGCCTTTACCATCGTCCTCTACGATCAGCGAAAGTCCGCGCTCGCTTTCTTTGATGGAGACCGTAAGATGGCTCGCCTCCGCGTGGTTTTCGACGTTATCCAGAGCCTCCTGCAGGATTCTGTATGTGAGAATCCCCTCGGCTCCCTTGAGCCGAGGGTCGACGTCGTCGATCGCCACTGTCGTGCTCAGATCGCAGTCCGTGGCGCAGTTGGAAACAAGTCGCCGTGCGGCAGCGGTGAATCCCAGATCTTCCAGGATCGCGGGGCTCAGAGCCCGCGACAGACGCCGGAGGTGTTGAACCACGTCGTCGATGTGCTCCGACGCGTCGCGAAACCCCTGATGGGCGGCGGCCTGATCCAGGTTAATGACTTTTTCCAGGAGCCTCAGTTGCAGTTTCAGGGCAATCAGAGATTGACCCAAACCCTCGTGCAGCTCGCGAGAAACGCGTCGTCGCTCCTCTTCCTGCGCCGTCAGAAGCTGCGCCGACAGGAGGTGCAGCTGTTTTTCAGATTGCCGCAACGCCGCTTCCGCTTCCCGGCGCTCGGATATCTGTTCTTCCAGCTGCTTGCCGATCCGGAATAATTCCATGATATGCAGCCGCATGGGACGAAACGTGAACATATACAGAAGAGGGAACAGCACCACGATCAGCAGCAGCGCGTCAATCAGAGCCTGTTGCCACTCTGTCAATTGCTCACGGAAGGTCGCGAGAAACAACATGAGCCCGGTTTCGGCCACGAAGATCGAGGTCGCAGTCAGGAGAAAGAGCAGTGCGGGTGTTTGTGAGGTGGTCGATCGCGCCAGACCGGGTTCCCGGAGCCCGTCGGTGACCATTTTCTTGGCCATGATTTGCTCCGCGCACGCACTCAGTTCGGGTCGCCGAACGCGTGGCGTAACGCGACGACCAGGCCTCGAGGGGGGCCAGCGTTTGGCACAGTTCGGCAAGTATCAACGCAATTTTATGATTTCACAGCTTCAATAAGGACCCAAGCGAAATCTGCCCGAGTCGGGCCTTTCGAGTCGAACGTGGCCGGGGAGGTCGCCAGATTCTCGGTGACGATCCAGGACGGTATCCGGGTCAAGTGACGGGAAAGACTGGCCCGCAAGTCCGTCGTCGTTGATTGTTGAGGGGCTTCGGTGGATGATGATAACAATCCCGTGGGGGCATCCACACAGACATACAGGAGGATTCCGGTGGAAAATCAGAAGAAATCCCTTACCCTCTCGATAGCCTGGATTGTCCTGCTCGTGTTCGGAGTCTTGATCTCGATTGCGGGGATCGGCTCTCTTGCAGAAGCATACCGCGGAGCGGACCCGTTTCTCGCCGGCGTGAGCTACGACCAGCTCGCCACCCTCAACCCGGCAATACCCAATATGCTTCGCGGACGCCGGGCCACGGCAGCGTCGCTTGCGGTCACGTCCGGCATGCTCCTGTGTTGGATCGCCGCGACGGCCTTCCGGCGACGACAGAAGTGGAGTTGGTATGCGCTGCTATCCGCCTTCGGCCTGGGCTCCATCCTGTCGATTCTGCGCGTACCGGCGCTCGGATATCGCGCCGGTGCGGAACCCGCCGGCGTGTTCCTGGTAATTCTCGTGATAGCACTCGCCATCTCATATCGCGATTTTCGGTAAGCTCGAGGCGGCTTCCTGCCGGATTCGGCTCAGGGGCACGAAAATCGTTGTCTCAACGTGGATTGACGAGGGCCCACCGTTCTGCCCCGGCAGGTGGAATGTCAGGCCGGCCCGCTGCGTCGATGATCCGGAATCATCACCCTCACCTCATCCCTTTGTCGGCGGGTTGCTTCGGAATCCGACAACCGGGGACGACTCCTGATCCGGCTCGTCATCTCTCTTGCTGCTCAGTGGCGTCCAGGCATATCTGTTGGTGGAGGGATCTCCTCCATAGCGCCATACTCTCCCCTCCTCATCGAGTGCGTATAGGACGTTCTGCATCTCGACAATCTGGATAAATCTGGCTTGTTTCATGGAATCCCCTCCGATTGAAAATTGTACCTCTTCAGCCTCGGCCTTCACTTTGTCCGGTGACGCCACCCGCGAAACGCCCGCGGGAGGGTTGACATAGCCGCAATTCGCGCCAGAGTCGCGAATTGCTGATTTTGCAGCCGGCCCCTGATATATTGGCCGTCGTCGGTGGAAAGGTCTCTGGAACAAGGCACAACGCATCGCGTGGATGCGAGGCGGTCGAACAGATTCCCGAATACCTGCCGGCCTCAGGATGTCGGTGCCGGATGGTTTGGCGGTAGTGGGTCCGGGCTTCAGCCCGGACGTCTTTTGATCTGATCGATTTGGCGACGGGCGCACGTTCTAGCGACCGCAAACAGCGTCCGGGCTGAAGCCCGGACCCACTTGTATTTTGTTTGGATCGGGCTGATCAACCGTTGGACAGCCTCTTCAGCCCGGACGCCGTTTGGTCCGTCAAGATGCAATTTTCTTTCCTGGTTCTTTTCGCTCTCCTCGGTTGCCTGCTGATACCTTCGCCAGCCTGGTCCGCGGATGTGAGACGCGCCACACGCCGTTCGCACCGAGGAGGAGATTCGGGTTGACGGAGTGCTGGATGAGGAGGTCTGGAGAACCGCCCCGATCATCGGCGAGCTGATTCAAGCCAATCCCTTTGCGGGCCAGCCTCCCACCGAACCGACCGAAGTACGCATAGCCTACAACGACCACACGCTGTATTTCGGCGTTCGCTGCTTCTACCGCGATCCCAAGACGATCTTCGCTTCCACTACCGGACGCGATGCCAAGTTCTGGTACGACGACGATTTCGAGATCGTGCTGGACACCTTTCATGATCAGCGCAACGCCTACTTTTTCGCCACCAACGCGGCGGGCGCCATGACCGACGGGCGGGTGATCGAGAACCGCAACGTCGACATCAGTTGGGACGGCATCTGGCACGCCAGGACAAGGATCGACGAGCGGGGATGGACTGCGGAGTTCGCCATCCCGTTCAAGACGCTGTCTTTCAATCCAGCCGTCGGCACCTGGGGATTCAACGTCGAACGAACCGTGTCGCGGATCAATGAAGAATCGCGCTGGGAAGCGGCCAGGCAGGATGCCACCATTAACACGGTCGCAAGGGCTGGGGACCTGGAAGGGCTCGAGGGCCTGTCCCAAGGCATTGGCCTGGATATCAAGCCCTACGGGTTGCTGGGCGTCGACCGCGACGTCACGCGCCCGGACCGCGTGCAGCCGGTCCGTGACGTCGGAGCGGACATTTTCTATCGCATCACCCCCAACCTGCTCTCCAGCACGACGATCAACACCGACTTCGCCGAGACCGAGGTCGATACCCGCCAGGTGAACCTTACCCGCTTTCCACTGTTGTACCCGGAGAAACGGGATTTCTTCCTGGAAGACGCCGGCGTTTTTCAGTTCGGCATCCCGGCCAACGCCTCGACATTGATCCCGTTCTTTTCCCGAAGGATCGGGCTGGTGGGGGGTAAGACGACTCCCATACTGCTCGGGGAGAAGTTGACGGGCAGCGTAGGCAGGCTGGCGCTGGGAGTCCTCGACGTGAAGACGCGGGACTCCGACGTGGCGCCCGGACAGAACTTCGCCATCGGGCGCGCCAAGTACGGTTTCTGGCATCAGTCCTACATCGGCGGCATATTCACCCACGGCGAACCCTCGGGCGATACCAACAACAGCCTGGCGGGAGCCGACGTTGCCCTGGCCACCTCCAACTTTCTGGGCACGGGCGAGAACTTCGATTTTTCGACGTTCGGGGCGCGGACCGACACGCCGGGCCTTCACGGCCGCGACTTCGCTTACGGGGCTCAAGCCAGGTACCCGAACGACCTTGTGAACCTGGGATACAGTTGGCAGGAGGTCGGGGAGAATTTCAACCCGCAACTGGGCTACGTGCGCCGCCGGGGAGTGCGCATCAACTCGCTGTCGGGCAAGCTCGGCCCGCGCCCGCAGGTGTGGAACATCCGCCAATTGACCTTCGGTCTTGCCTTCGACAACTACTCCAGCACGATTCACAACGCCGTGGAATCGAGGACCTGGACCTTCACCCCCCTCGGGTTAAGCTTCCACGGCGGGCAGCGGCTGGAGTACAGCCTGGTTAAAAACTTCGAGCGGCTTTTCGAGCCATTCCAGATTCACCAGGGCATTGCGATTCCCCAGGGGGGGTACTCTTTTCTTCAGCACACGCTGACTTATCGCAGCCCAGCAAACGCACCTCTGTCGTACACCCTGGAATACGACAAGGGCGCATTCTACAGTGGGGACAGCGACCAGTTCATCGGCACCCTGAGCTGGAGGAAGAGTTCCCGGCTGACCACGGGGATTGAATTCCGTCAGTATTGGGTCCGGCTGAAGGAAGGGGATTTCGACACTTCGCTGACGATCTTCCGGCTCGACTATTCGTTTAACCCGTACGTTCACCTGACGAATTTTCTGCAGTATGACACCAACAGTCAGAACATCGGCCTGCAGAGCCGCCTGTACTGGATCATCAAGCCGGGCAATGAGATCTACCTGCTTTTCAACCACGAGTGGCAGGAGAATGCACTCGAGCGCTTCGCGGCGGTGCGCACCGACGCGAGGATAAAGCTGAACTACACTTTCCGGTTTTGAATAAGCATCGTCAGACAAGCTGCTATGATCCACCAGAGGCTGCCGGTGCCGACTTGAGCCTGTTCCTCGGAGGACACAGGACGACGCGGCAGCTATCGGACGCGGCCGGTCGCCCAGTGTGGTTCATTGTTCTTGATCCGCGACGACCCGCGTCCGGCAAAAACGCTATACACTCGGGCAACGAGAGCATCAGAGGCAGCATCCGAAACCAGGAGGGAAGACATGCCCGCAGCGCTTTCCACCGCCCAAGTCTGGAGAGAAATCGGGAAGGAGATGTTTGCAGTACTGGCATTCGTCTCCCCGAACGGCGAGCCGCGCACGGCCGGAATCGTCTACGCCGAGGCCGGTCACCGGTTGTATATCGGCAGCGAACGCACAGCCTGGAAGGTGCGCCATATCGAGAAGAATCCGAACGTTTCCCTGACGGTCACGATCGCGAAGAGAATCCCGTTCATCCCCTGGATCAGGATTCCTCCGGCGACGGTCACGTTCCAGGGGAAGGCCTGGGTGTGCAGGCTGGACGATGTCGAAGAAGAGGTGAGACGCCGGCTGTTCCGCGGCCTGGAACTCGGCGAGGAGGTCATGGAAAAGATCTGCATCCTGCGCGTGGAACCCGCGGGGGAATTCGTCACGTACGGAGTCGGGGTGCCGCTGCACACCATGAGACGCCCGGAGCAGGCGCGCGGCCGTGCCCCGGTCTCGGAGTGATCCAAATAATCTGGAGTGCGGCGCCTGGGCGCCGCTTTGGCCTGGGTGCTACGGCCGAAAAACTCGGCGCCCATCCGGGCTGCGGTGGCGCCGAGGCGCCTCAGCGAAAGCGGCGTCGAGCCGCCTGGGCGCCGCTTTCCACATTGGTCCTGGCCGAAAAACTCGGCGCCTCGGCGCCGCCCCGGACCCTGTCCGGATCCGGTCAACGGCGGCGCCCAGGCGCCGCCCACAAAGCGGCGTCGAGCCGCCGCACTCCACACTGCGGCCTGGAATCAAGCTGAGAGAATGTCGGACGGGCCCCACGCAGGCTCCTGGAGGACCCGGATGTTCGACGCCGAGGAGAACTCCGCCCGGACCGCCTCGGCCGCCATCCGATTGCCGGCTCCGTCGATCGCCCCGGCGAGCGTGACCGGTCGCGGGGCAAGGGAGACGGTCAACTCCGGCAGGTCGGTGTGGGCCAGCAGGTTCGGCACGAAATTGCCGAGTGGGTAGTTGTACTCCTCCGTCTCGACGATGGACCGGAACGAAATCAGACCCTCGGCCAGGTACAGGCTGCCGATCGCCGGTTCCAGGACGGCGGCAAACTGGGCGGGCACGGTAAGCACGCCGCGCGCGGCGACTATGACGCGCCGGCCTGCGAATTCCGGGCGCGTCCGGAGGCCCCGAACGACTGCGAGGATATCGGTGACCCGCTGCCCGGCGAGCGGTTTGCCGAGGATGAGGGAGGACCACGCGTAGTCTTCCTCGCTGTTGTGAGGTCTGGCGTGACGCGCGGCCCCGCGGCTGAATTCGGGGGTCATGTCCCCGATGCCGCGCAGGTCCGGCGCGCAGACGACGCAGCCCTCGGCCGCCATCCGGTTATAGAGTCCGGATTCGTGCCAGGCATTCCGCCCGCCGGGCTCCAGCACGATCACCAGCGGTTTCGACCGGTCAGCGGCCTTGGCCTGGTACAGCCAGGCAGGCACCCACACCTTTGGCGCGGCGGGGAACTCAACCGCTTCGACCAGGGTCTGGTGGTACGACGCGCGGCCGACCGTGATTGCGCTCGCATCGGCCCCGGGGCGATCGACGTTCAACAGCCGGCCGAGGTCCGCCGGTGTCTTCGACAGGCTTCGCTTCCGATTGAGCGTGAACGGCGTCTCCCCGTGAAATGACTGCACCACGCTCCCGTTGGCCGAGACGAACAGCGTCTCTTCCGACTCCGGCTGGACGACAGGCTCCTCGGCGACCGGTTGGGACTCGCCCTTCAACCAGCGTGCGAACCAGTTGTACATCCGCATGCGGAGATCGTAACTGAACCCGTGCGGGAGTGGCGTGCTGAACCAGCCGATCCGGTCGATGTGGCCGAGCCGCTCATAGACGCGCCGGAGTTTCTCGTACTCTTCGGTTCCGCTGTTGAGATAGTTGGGCGAATAGGTGCCGAAGAAGTCGCGCTGGCTCACCATGACCAGCAGGGGCTTGGGCGCGATCGGATAGAGCAGATCCCAACGGTCGAAGCCCACCGGTCCGGAAGCGACCAGGTTTTGTTCTCCATCGTCGGTCGAGCCGGGCGGATTGAAATTCGCACAGGCGACGTTTTCGGTGATACCAGAGGAGACCACCGCCGCCGCGAGGCGATCGTCGACCGCGGCGAGCATCATCGTGGTGGTGCCGCCGCCGGATTGTCCGGTCGAGGCGAGCCGTTTGGGATCGACCAGCGGATGGGAAGCCAGATAGTCCAGGCTGCGCACCGCATCCCAGGTCTGAAGCCGGGTGCTGGTGATGCCTTTGAGCAGCATCTGGCGCCCGGGGAAGGTATGCTCCTCGTCCGCACCCAGCCGGCTGAGGGAAGGCACAGGCCCCGGATAGTAAGTGCGTTCACCCTGGCCCATCGGGTCGAAACCGAGCACAAGATAGCCGAGCCCTGCCAGGGTCTGGCAGCAGAGCTGATAGGTGGCGTCACCCTTCCCGTTTGTGGTGTGGCCCATCTGATACAGCACTCCCGGAAACGGCGGGCGCCCCACGGTGGGGACATACAGAGTCCCGGAGACGTGGAAGTTCGGCTGGCTCTCGTAGACGACTTTCTCGACGCGATACCCTCGCCGCTCGAATTTGCCCACCGTTCGGGCGTTGAGTGGAGTCCGCTCCGGCATCCCGCCCACAAGAGTCCAGAAGGTTTCGGTGACCCACCGCTGCCTTTCCCGGATGGCGTCAGGCGTGGTCAGGCTCGAGATCGCGCGGTTCCGCGACTGATAAGCCCGCTCCGCCAGGTCGCGCAGGTAGTCCGGGAGGCAGCGTGAATAATCGCGATAGATGATGGAAGGAGCGCTCTCCTGTGCGCCGGTATTCCTGCGCAAGAAGGCGCCCATGGCGGCCAGGGCCAGAACTTCTCGCCGACTCATCGTAAGCATCAGGCATTCTCCTCCCGGGCGCAGCCCGGCTCACTTCTCCTGCAACCGCTCCGTGGGACTGATGTACTGCACGGGATGCTGCTCCAGCCATTTCGAGTAGTGCTCAAAACTGGCCAGGGCGGGAACGATGACGTCGGCCGACTTGCGGAGCACGTCGACGGCAATGTCTATGTCGGAACGTCCGTTGAACATCACCCCCGCGTTACCGTGGTTTCCGTGGTTCTTCTCTTCGAAATAGCGGAATCCGACGACTCCCCACCTTCGCATGGCGGCGATATCCGGGGCGATCTCGGCGGGCTGATCGGGGTCCTCGGCGGTTTTGATTTCCTTGGCCCAGTTTTCCAGCGGGATCGGCCGCTCGCGGCCCAGTATCCTCAAGCTTGCCAGATCGATCTGCTGCTCTTCGAAATTGCCGGGGTAGCCGCGCCACAACTCCTGGACCTCGGGAAAGTCGAAGGCGCGGCGCGCGGAGATAAAGAAGCAGGGCTTCTCGGTCTCATCAAACAGCTCGCGCGCTGCGATCATGCCCGCGGTGTCCTCCGGGTTGGTTCCGCCGACCAGGACCGTACGCCGGAATCCCTGCTTGTTGAGGGTCGAGGCAATTCGCTTGAGCACCATGACTTGCTCTTCGTGGGTGAAGGACACGGTCCCGCGAAAGGTGCGGGTAGCGCCGGCAAAGCAGCAATGCGTCGGCGGGAAGACCAACCCGTTCGCCTTGTCCGCGATCAGCAGGCTGAGGGCATGCGCCCAATGCGCATGCATGCCCACTGGGATCAAGGCGCCGTGACCGCTGATCGGTCCGAACGGAATCAGAACCAGGTCCCCTCCGGACTTCAGGTAGAACTCGATCTCCCGGCTCGTCATCTCGTCCATGCGGCGGCTTGAGAAGGGGATATTCCCCGAATTCTGCGGCGCGGACTGCACGGTCTGAGCCGCGCCAGAGCGGGCAAGCACGCCGCCGGCCAAGACGTTCCGGAAGAACCTGCGTCGTCCATGCGATTTCATGGATAGCTCCTTTGCCACAGCTTACAGCAAAACTCCAATCCGGATAGAATCGAATGGATCCCAATGAACCCGGAGGGCTTCTGGCAGCGCCACCTCCGGTGGGCCCAGGTCAAAATCCTGCAAGATCCACTGTAAATCAAGCGAAACAACGGGGCAGCACCGCCGAGGCGACGTCCGCGGGGCGCCTCGGCCGCGCTAACTCGCATCGCCCTGGCGGGCATCCGACACCTCTGCTCCTCCCAGTTCGCGGTTGGCCGGGCTGGAACTTGATCGACGCCAACGCCGGCCGGAACCCTTATCGGACAACACTATTCTTCAGCACGCAGCCAATCCCGCTCATCACGGCCCAGTGGAGGAGTAGATCCTGCCTGGAGCGGCTGCCGTCAGGGGGTTCGCAAGGGGGTGAGGGCATCGTAGAGTGCGATGCCGGAGCGGATCGAGGAGGCGGCCGAGTCGTCTTTTTGCCGCAGCGCGATTTCCAGCGCCCGGCGGGCCGTGGCCGACGCGTCGGTAAATCGTCCCGTTTCGGCATAGGCCGCGGCGAGAGTCTCGAGAACCGCGGTGTCCTGGCCGCCCGTCAGCCGCAGGGCCTTGCGCGCGAGCGAGAGGGCCTCGCCACCGCTGCGGAAGCGCTCGTCCCGGCACGTGGCCAGGACCCAGGCCAGGTGCCGGAGCAGGGTTGCGTCCTCCGGGCGCAGCTCGATCGCCTTGCGCCACTGCTTCAGCGCTGCGGCGGTCTCTCCCCGGCTGCCAAGCGCCGTGGCGAGGCTGTCGCTCGCCTCCGGGTAGTCCGGGGTGATTTCCAATGCCCGCCGCCAGGATGCGATCGCCTCGTCCGGGTTTCCCCTCTCCAGCATGACCTGCCCGAGATGGTAGTGTGCGGGGGCGTATCGCGGGTCGAGCGCGAGCGCCTTGCTCACTTCGGCTGCCGCCTCGTCGGGCGCCCCCGTCTTCGCCAGCGCGGCACCGAGGTTGCAGCGCGCAGCGGCGAAGCCGGGATCCAGCGACACGGCGCGGCGGAGTTCCGGGACGGCCTCGCGTGCCTTGCCGGAGCGCAACAGCAGCGCCCCGAGATCGTTCCACGCCGCGGCGCGGGCCGGGTCCAGCCGGACGGCGCTGCGTGCCTTGAGCTCCGCAGCGCGCTGGAGGTGCCGTTCGCCCTCCTCCCGGTCGCCGCCGCTCAGCGCCAGCGCCATCCCCAGGTTGCGGTGGGTGAGCTCCTCGTCGGGATTGGCGTCGAGAGCCTTTCTCCACGCGGCAACCGCCTCGGCATACCGCCCGCGTTTGTGCAGATACGCGGCAGCGTCGAACAGCCTGAAGAATTCGATCGCGGGCCCCCCGATCGAACGGATGCCGTCGGGGCCGGTGTTGACGAACTCCGGGAGGTTCACCGCGCGGTTCGCAGCGGTCGCATTCTCGACGAGGATGGCCGGGCTGTCGTTGCCGTTTTCGTCGATATGGGTAAGGTACATCTGGGTGTAGGGCGACCTGCTTTTCGAGGAAAACACGAGCCAGCGGCCATTCGGCGAGAAGCTGTGCCAGGAATTCATCGGGCTCAGGTTGCAGCGCATGCGTCTCGCGTTCCCGCCCTCGAAGGGCACGATGTGGAGCGCGCTGTCGGGGCGCATCAGCAGGCCGTTACGGGCCTGGACGAACACGATCCAGCGGCCGTCCGGCGACACTTTGGGGAACGAGTTGCTCATCCCGTTCCCGGAGGCTCCGGCGATCGGGACGGGAGTGCCGCCATCGCCTTCGTTGAAAGGTATGCGGTAGAGGTCGTACCGGACGGGGGTCTCGTTCGGGTCGTTCGCATACGCGGCCAGCGGGACCCCTTTCGGGTTGGGATCCCGGGCTGGAGCCCGGGCAAACACCAACTGGCGGCCGTCGGGCGTCCAGACGGCCCCCATCTGCACGAAATTCGGGTCGGCCGCCCCAGGGAGCGGCCGGAGTTCCCCGGTGTCGCGCCCGTACCATTGCAGGACGCCGCGGGTGGGGTAGAACACCTGGAGGAACCGGTAGTCGGAAAAGTTGGCGACGTAGTAATTGCTGGGAACCGGCGCCGGCGAGTCATTTCCGGCGTCCCACCGCGGCCTGGCGAGCGCCGCCGGGTTCAGGGTGGTCACGACGCGCCGTCCGTCGGGGGACACCTGCGACATGAAACCCACCCTGATCTTGCCGCGCAACTCCCCGGCAGGAGCACTCCACTGCAGGACGTCGCGGTTGCCGATGGAAATCTGCGGCTTGACGGGGACGAGCGCGTACTTGCCGCGATTATTCTGAAGCCCGTCCATGTCGATGCCCATCGTCCTGCCGTCGGCCGAAAAGGAGTGGCAGTTCGCGCATATCGGGAGATCGGTCATCACGAGACGGCTGCTGGGCTCCGCGACGTTGCGGACCCGCCAGGCGACCAGGCGTACGGCTTGCAGCGAGAGCGGCTCGATGACGCCTGTTTCGGTCTGCGTCGGCATGAGGGGCACGTCGCGGTAGAAGATGTGAGCCCCGACCGGGTCTTCGGAGGTCCTGATTCGGACGCTCCCGCGCGAGCGCTCCCCGGCCGCGCCTGCGCCCGAGATGGTCACGGTTGCGGGTGCAGAGCGCGAGTGTTGCTTGATCTGTGCCCAGAGCGGGCCGTTGGGCCTCCAGGTGCGCGTGACGGCCTGTTTCGCCGTGAGCTTCGGGACCTCGTTGGTGGACGAGACGCACGCCGGGTCGATCGGGCCGATGCGCAGCGGCTCGCCGCGCGCGACTACGCGAACGCCGGGCGAGCCATCGCCAAAAGAGATGTCGACGGTCCAGGAGGAAATCCCGGAACCGCCGTTGCGAAACAGGAACGTCGGCGGGCTGATATCGGGCGGGAAGATCGACCCGTCCTCGGGGTAATCGATGACGATCGCCGCCGTCGGAACCCAGACGGACGAGGTACAGAAAACAACGGAGGAGAAGACCAGAACAACAGCCGCATATTTCATGGTGCAGAATCAGAATATCAGGCGCCCTTCCCGGATCAAAGCGGTGCCTCGCCACAAGGGCGGCCCCGGGCACACAGGGCTCCCGGATGCAGCCTGTCACCAAGTGTCAACAACGTCGTCGCAGTTGTAATCGACCCCTGCGTGGTGCCGCAGTCACGTTTCCCAACCGACGCCGACAGCCATTTCCTGCGGGCGCCACATGTGCCGCGAACGAAACGCCCGGTGATCGACTCGCGGGCCGGCAGGAAGCGACGGAGTTCGATCGCCGGGGTGGATTCCAGGGCCGCCATGGGCGGCGACGCGCGGCTACGGTATGTCAAGAGCGTGTTCCCGGATCTCCGCGACCGGAGGCACTGAGCGGCTCATCTGCGAATTCTGGCTAACCAGGAAGAACGGCGTGCGGAACAGTATCAGCAGGTCCCTCCAGAACGACCACCTCCCGATATACTCGAGGTCAGACTGAACACGCTGCTCCATCGGGGTGTCACCGCGCCAACCCCGAACCTGGGCGAGGCCGGTAATCCCTCCGCGAACCTGGGTCCGGCGTTTGAAATCCGGGCAGGTCTCCACGAACACACTGTGGAACTCAGGCCGCTCGGGGCGCGGACCGACAAGGCTCATGTCGCCCACCAGCACGTTCCAGAGCTGGGGAATTTCATCGATGCCGTACCTGCGGAGGGTGGCCCCGACGGTGGTGCAGCGAGGGTCATTGTCGACGGCCCAGATCGCACCTTTCCCCCGCTCCGCGTCGCTGGTCATGGTGCGAAGTTTCAGCATCACGAATTCCCGTCCATGCAGTCCCACCCTGGTCTGCCGGAAAAAGCCCGGTCCGGGCGTCTGCCGACGTATGAGGACAGCCATGAGGAGCAAAGGCAGCCCGAGGACCAGCAACCCGCACAGCGAGACCAGCACATCCAGGCCGCGCTTGGCGCTACCGGTAATCCCACCCAACGAAGGATGCGCCCGGTCGAACGATCCAGCGGCGTTCGCCCGCAATCCTGGAGCGACGGCTCGCCTCCGGGGATGAAGTCGGCCGCCGTCGCACCTGTGCCTGACGGCTTCCAGGAGGGTGCGTCGAAAGGTCTCTCGTGAAAACCGCAGCGCGTTTTGTCGGAGTCTCTCCGGCACAAACCTGGTCTGCTCCAGCAGACGGATGCCTTCGATGAGGCTGGCTGCCGTCTGGCGGCAGAAGAGTATCCCGGTCTCGCCGTCGGTGGTCGATTCGAGCGCCCCTCCCGCCGCATATGCCACCGCCGCTCTCCCACAGGCCTGCGCCTCGAGCGCAACCAGGCCGAAGTCCTCGCGCGCGGTAACCAGCACCGCGCGGCAGCCTTGATACAGCGCTCGGAGCTCCTCGTTCGTCACGAACCCGCGAAACTGGATGTTGCCCGCGGCCTTGGCCCTGAGCTTGTGCAGGTCGGGTCCCGCTCCGGCAATCACCAGGGGGTAGCCGAGACGGTTGAATGCTTCCACGGCGATATCGAGGCGCTTGTAGGGAACCAGTGCGGACACGACGAGGTAGAAACTCCCGGCGCGCTCTTCGACGGAGGGGCTGAAGAAGTCCGTGTCGACGGGGGGATAAATGATTTCTGCGTCTCGTCCGTAATACTTGAGAATCCTGCCCTGGACATGCCTGGAATCGGCGATGAAGTGGTCTACCGCGCGCGCGGTTTCGCAATCCCAGCGCCTCAAGGGAGTGGTCAGCGTCCGCAAAGCCGTCCTCTTGATCCCAAGCGGATCGGCGTAGTGGAAATAGTCTCGCCGCATGTCCCAGATGTAGCGCATGGGGGTCAGGCAATAGCAGATGTGCGGCCGCTCGAGGGGCTTCCGGACCCCCTTGGCCACGGCATGACTGATGCTCAGGACCAGGTCGAAACCCCGGAGATCGAATCTCGAGATCGCCAAGGGAAAGAGCGGAAGGAGGTGACGGTAGTGCCGCCGCGCACCCGGGATCCGGTCCAGAAAGGAGGTGTGGATCGACATCGATTCTATGCGCCGGCTCACCGAACCGGGCTCATGGAATAGCGTGAAGAGCGAAGCGTCGGGAAACAGTATGCACAGGTCCTCCAGGACGCGCTCTCCGCCGCGCATTCCCGTGAGCCAGTCGTGCACCAGGGCCACTTTCATAGGGCATACTCTTCGAATGAATTCCGGCGTGACGATGTCATGCCGGCAACTCCGGCCGTTGAATCATGCGTGTGCCCGAGCCACGCGATCCGCGGACGCTTTCCAATCCCTCGGCGTCACGACGATCATGGGAGTGACCTCGTCCATTCCACTATCCCCTTCCCTCGCACGGCACTTCCCCGTCGCGGACCTCGGCAAGGTGAAGCGAGCATACGCACCGCCTGCAGACCGGGTTCGTGGCGACGTCCAGACTGCGACGGAACGCCAGTCCTTCAGGGCTGTTCAGGGCAGCACGGAGAGACTGCCGCTTCGTATTGCCGATGCCGGGGTGAAAGAAACAGGGGCGGACGGTGCCATCGGATTCGACGACCGCCGACACCCAGGGGGCGTTGCATGGGGGGGAGATAGGAGAGACCAGACCCAGGTGTGCGCGAAAGTGAACGACGATGCGCCGCAGCTTTTCCGGTGTCTCGAGAACGAATCCACGATACTCCGGCAGGGCCGCAATCATGCCTTCGATTTCCGCCTCGAGCGAGTCCACCTCGTCCTGGGTCAGCGCCACCTGCGCCTGCCGCGCGGCGGGCCAACCCGCGGGGCGGTTGAAAGCCCTCGAGGTAAGGTCTGCGGCGAGGAACGAGATGGAACGCAAACCCAGATCCATGGCGCAATGGACCGTCTCGCGAAGAACACCGTGGTTGGCACGCTGCACGGTTGTGCGCGCGGCGATCGGGAACCCGGCCCGCTTCGCGTGCAGGGCGCGGATTCCTCCGGACAGCGAGTCGAACGCGCCGCGCACCCGGCGGATCCGGTCGTGCGCTTCCGGCGGCCCGTCCAGTGAGACGATCACGTCGTCCATGCTGCGGAGAACGCTCTCCGCATTAAGGGCCAGAAGCAGCCCGGTGGTCAGCATCGTGGTGCGGATCCCGCGCTCCCGCAGGAAATCGCCGAGGCGGAAGAGATCGGAGTGCATCAGCGGCTCGCCGCCCGAAAAAACCACCCGGCGCACGCCCAGGGCGGTGATGTCGTCCGCATGGGCTTGCAGGTCTGCGAACGTGATCTCCTCGCCCGCCTGGAGCTTCCAGATGTCGCACATCACGCATCGGCAGTTGCACCGGCTGTGCGGTTCCAGGATGAGGATCGGCAGGGTTTCGATCCGGTGACTGTCGTTCATGCCGTCCTCAACATCCTCCGGTGTGCGAGAACCACGGGCCCCAGAGTCGGTTCGACCGGCTGGAATATCCGCGATATATCAAGGGCGACAAAAACCTGGTGCCCCTCCCTGCTTCCCACGGCCAGGGGCTGGAGATCCCGAACGGCGGCGAAGGGCAGCCGTTGCTTCACTCGGGGCGAGGTCAGCATGACTTCACCCCCGACAAACACCATTTCCATCGCTCCCGTCGAGAGCCCAAGGAGCGCCTCGATCGGTGTCTGGCCCGAATCCTCGACCACCAACAGGTCCGCGACACCCCCTTCGGACAACTCCCCTTCTCCCTGCCGGAGCCTCAAGACGCGGGCGGCTTCACGAGTAACCATTCCGAACAGCCGCGTGTCGGACACGCGCCTCACCTCGCGGGCAAGCCGCATTTCCTCCAGAAGATCACCCGCACCGCTGAGCGCCGAATCGGTGCCGAGTGCGACCGGGATGCCGCTCTCCAGGGCAGCCCGGGAAAGGGTCCGGCCCAGAATGAAAATGTTGGAACTCGGGCACCAGACGAGTGAGCCGCCTCTTGCCCGGACAAGATCGAGCCCCCGGCGGTCGAGGGCAACCGCATGAACGAGCACCGTCCGATGGTCCAGGGCCCCCAGGGCGTCGAGGCGCTGGATTTCTTCTCTCCCGCGACGATCCACGGCCTCGCCAAGATGCAGAATGAATGGCCAGTCTTTCGGGGTCCGCCAAAAGCGCTCGCGCACATCCGGGCTGAAATCCAGCGAGTGGGCCCAACCGAAACGTTTGGGAACACGGATCGGGAAGTGCCGGGAGAAGATCCGCGGGTTGAAAGGATTGTGGTGGCAGACCGTTGTGACTCCGCTGAGGAGGTTCTTGAGTGCACCCCAGCGTAGGCGGCACTCGAGCGGCACTCCGAGTTGCTCGCGCACGGGAGACTGATCTGGATGATAAATGTCCAGGGCCCACGCCCGCGCACTGGGGTACGGCCCGTTGCCCAGGCGCGGGAACAGATTGAACTCCAGGTGGTCATGGGCGTTGACGAGGCCGGGCAAAATGAGGGAACCGCGCACGTCCAGGCAGGCCCCACCCGGCGGAACGGACAAAGACGGGCGCATGCCAGCGATCCGGCCGGAACGTATTTCGATATCCAGACGCTGCGATTCGAAGGGACCGCGGGAGACGCGCGCCCCGGCCAGGAGCCACGAATCCGCCCGACTCGCCTGCACTGCCTTTCCCATGCGCCTACCTGCGCCCCCACTCCACCGCAAGGACGGCTGGAACCGCCGTCACCTCGCTTATCCACGAACCTTTCCCGGCTGCCCGCATCGCGGACTTCTCCGGTTCGCCAAACCTGGGCTCGACAATTCTCCTCAGTTGGAGCCCGGCGCTGCGGCCGGCTTCCAGAAGCTGCCCGCGGCTGTAGCCATGGCTCTCGATCTCGAACACGTTCGCACCGAAGCGGAATGTCCGCCGCCACCCGCGCGAGAGGGCGCAAGGATGGAGGTCAGTGACCAGGACGGTGCCCGTGCGCCGGACCACCCGGGCCAACTCCACGATCAAAGGCTCGATGCAGGGCATGTACCCCAGGCAGAAGGAGCAGAGGATCAGGTCCGCGGCTTCGTCGGCCAGTGGAAGAAACAGGGCATCCGCCTGGGCCACTGAGCCTGCCAGACGAGGCTTGCGCGCGGCTTTGCGGAGCATCTCGAGACTGATGTCGACACCGACGGCCCTGGCCCCCCGCCCGGCGGCATACGCCGTCCACCGGCCGGTGCCACAGGCCACATCCAGGAACGTCTTCCCGGCCATCCGTTCCAGCTTTCCTGCCAGTGTGCGAAATTCCAGGGAGAGCAACGGATTCGGGTCCGTGTCATAGCTGGGCGACCACAGCCGATATCCATCGGCCGGCGATACGCGGATGAAGTCTGTCTTGGAGCTGGTCACAGGCTTTCCACCGTGGGTTTTCTCAGCTCGACCGTCCTCTGCGCCCAGCGCAACTCCGCAGGCGCAGCGTAGAGGCCTACCTGGTACCGCCAAATGCTCAGCGACTGCAGCAGGACGCGTCCCCAGCCCGGGAGTCGCGTGTCCTGGACCGTTGGCCAGCGCGAGTTCACCACCAGCTCGAAGTTGTCGATACGCCGCCTGATGCGGACCGGCAGCCACGGCAGGTTCGGGTCTTTGCGGACCGTAAAATCGTACCAGCGCGGGGACGCCCATTCTTCCGGCGTGGCGGGGAACTGGATCTTCCCGTCGACCTTGCCGTACATCCCATCACGCTGTGGCGTTGGAATGTAGTGCTGGACGATGATCTCCGCCTCGGGATTGATGGCCTTCAGGCGGCGGATGAAGCGAATGCACTCGCGCACGTCTCGCTCCGGGTCCTGCGGGTTGCCCAAAACGAACGAAAACTCGGGAACTATGCCGAACTGGCGGATTCTTTCGGCGAGGGCGAGCGTCTGCTCGGTTTTGAGACCCTTGTTCATCTGCGCGAGGACCCAGTCGGAGCCTGATTCGGCCCCGAAGAAAATCATGGTCGCGCCGGCTGCCTTGAGCGCGTGCAGTGTAGCATCGCTGTATCCGAGTACGGTGTCGATCCTCCCCTCGCACCACCAGCGCAGACCAAGGGAAGCGAGGCGATCCGCCAGCTCCCGTGTGTGATCCTCGCGCAGAAAGAAATTGTTGTCGTAGAACTGGACTGCATTCACCCCGTAACGTTCCCGGAGCATCTGCAGGATGGCGGCGGTACGTTCCGGGCTTTCCATCTTTTCGCTATGAAAGACCGGCACGACGCCGCAGAAATTGCAGCGGAATGGACATCCGATGCTCGCGTGGTGCGCCGCCGTCCGTGAACCGAGGAAGGTGGGCAGGACATACTTCGAGGCGTCGACCCTGTGGTAGGGAAGCCAGGGAAAATCGTTGGGCGAGCGAAGCGGGCGCTCGGGATTGTGGACATGCCGTCCGGAGCCGTCCTTGTAAGACAGACCGCGGATCGACGCGAGGTCCACCTGGCCCCGCAGGGCCGCCATCAATTCCGAAAACGTGTCCTCGCCCTGTCCCCTGACGGCGTAATCCACGTAATCCGCATTCAGGGCGGCATCGGGATACAACGAGGGGAAGTAACCTCCCCAGACGATGGGCACCGACGGGAACTGGCGGCGGAAGGAACGGCACAGCGGGATGGCTGCAACCATCTGAGGTCCGGGCATCACGGAAACAGCCAACACCTCCGCGGGCCTGGCGTCTTGGAGTCTCGACAGCGTGCCACCGGGGTCCGTGTCGGTATTGCCGTCGACGATCTCATAGCTTTCCTTCCCTTCGATGGCGGCAGCTATCGCGAGGATGGAAAGGGGAAAGCGGCGGCTGCGCGCGCTTGTGGCGCGCGGATGCAGGAAAAGGATCATGCTTCCCAGCTCCCGACAAGGATGTGGAAACGCGAGGGGGGGCGTTTTCGTTGCAGGCGCGCCTTCCAGGGGCGTAGATGCCAGCTGAAGCCGTACCAGGGTCGATACACTCTCCAGGACAGGCCCAGCCGGACGGCCAACTCGACGAGCTGTGTCCCCCACAAGAACTCGAGGCTCCGCAGGCTGTCGGAGCGAAACCCGTACTTCGCTTCGTAGAAACGGTGCCGCTCCTCCTTCATCCTTTCTCCGTGCGCGTGCTTCCGGTAGATCGGCGAATCGAGGACAACCACGCGGCCGTCCGGCTTCAGGCAGCGTTTCGCCTCGGCGAGGGTCTCTACGTAGTCGGCCGAATAGTGCAGGGAGGCGTTGAAAATGGCGAGGTCGAACTGGCCGTCTTCAAACGGCAGGTTGTCGTATTCCGCGCGCACCAGCCTCAACGGCCCCCCGAGAGCGGCCTCATAGTGATGCGAGGCACCGAGCCCGTCCCTCGCATCGGCAAAAATATCCACGGCCACCGGCCGGTGCCCCCGCAGGGCGAGCCGATACGAGAGCCATCCGGTTCCGGCGCCAAGGTCCAGGATGCGCAGCGTGTCCCCGTGCTCCCAGGTTGGCAGCAAGTGCCGTTCAAAATACCTGTAGGTCCTGCCGCGCATTGCCCACTGGTCCACGTTCCTGCCGGTCAGATCGCTGAACGGAAGGGCCAGATAGCATCGAGGGTCCCCGGACCCCCTCCCCTCGGCATGTCGAATGGTCGAATACTCGCCGACAAAACGCGAGAAATGGCGGACCCGGTCAACCGGCAGCGCGTGCAGGATGCCGTCTTTGGTCTCCAGAACGAAGCCGCACCGGCCGCAGCGCGGTGTTTCGAACAGGAGCCCGACAGCCGTGCCACAAGCCGGGCATCGGAGCCGCAGGCATGCATCCGCGCCTCGCCGAACTGCCGGGACCGTTGCGGTTATTGGCATCCTGTCCTCTCGAAGACCAGCATCCGGTGATCCCCGGATCCGCGGAAAACAGGCCATGAGCCGATGCGGTCGTCCAGCCGCGTCAATCCGGCAACGCAATGCCGCCACACGCGTGCGTGCCGCTCCAGATACGAAGGGGGGACGAGGACGGCGATCCCGCGGTCGGAGACTACTCTGAAATGGCCGTCAAACGCCGAGACCAGTTCAGGGACGGAAGGATAAAAGACCCGGAGGCGGCTTCCCGGTTCGAGCGAGGACTCGATCCCGCGCACGCCCGCCTTCAGGCGCCGAAACGCCTTCCCTGGATTCATGCGGGCGAGATGCCACACCGTCTCCCAGAGACAGAACCGACCCATGAAGCACAGCGCCACCTTCCCTCCCGGTCTGACCAGGCGCCCCAGATTGGAGGCAGCCGGGTGAAGGTCTTTCACGCAGTTGATGGCGCCGAAGTTCGAAATGGCGCCGTCGAACGGTCCCTTGTCCCGTATGTCCGCCAACTCCTCGATGGCCCGGAGCTCGAATGTCACCCGGTGTGAAAGCCCTTCCCGTTTCACCCTTTCCAGGGCAATGCTCAACATCCGGGGCGAGATGTCCGTCGCGTGCACCCGGACGCCGGCAGCCGCGAGCCAGGTTGCGTCCGCACCCGTGCCGCAGCCGAGCTCGAGTATCCGATCTCCCCTGCCAAAGAGGGCCCCGAGGGTACGCCTGACCTGCAGTCTCTGCAGCCTGCCGACGACGCCGCAGGTCCACGAGGCGTCGTACCCGGGGGCGAGGTGGTCGAATGCACGGGCAACCTGGGAGTCCCGATCTGACGTCGCCACCGAAGCCCTCATGAGCCGACCCGCGTGGAAGAGGCATGAAGCGCCTGACGGCCTTCCTCGATCCGCCTGAGCAGGTCGCTCGCGCCCGTCCGGTCCGCGCTTCCGGACAGCCGCTGGAGCTCGACTTCGTCCTTCAGCAGCTGATCTGCCCGCGAATAAAACTCCCGCGACCGGCGGCCGCGCACCGTGAGATCCCGATCCGTGATCTCCGCCCAGGCGCGCGGGCCGGACAACCGTTCGACAACTTCATCAAAGTAAGGAGTACCTTTGATCGGGTAGGAGACCGTCGTGAGAAATACGTCCGGGACCGTCGCTTTCACGTGTTCGATGGTGGCTTCGATATCGCTGATTTCCTCACCCTCGTAACCCCACATCAGGAACATGCCGGTCTGGATGCCTCTTTCCCGGCAGAGCCGGAGCGCGTCCCGAACCTGCTCCAGCCTCACTCCGCGCTGCATCCGGTCGAGGATGCGCTGCGAACCACTCTCGGAGCCGATCCAGACACGGAAGCAGCCCAGCTCGGCGAGGGCATCCGCGATGCGGGGATTGACGCGATCGGCCCGCGTGATGCACTCAAAGGGAATACGCAGCGACCGCTCTTTCATCTCGCGGACGTATTGCAGCACCCAGCCGTGGTGGATGGTGAAGACGTCATCCGCAATCCACAGCATCTCCGGATGGTAGCGGTCCAGAAGCCACTGGACTTCGTCGGCGACGTCTTTCGCGGAGCGACGGCGGTGCGTGTTGCCGTACGTAGAGTGGCTGCACCATTGGCAACGATAGGGACAACCCCGCGCCGTTATGAGCGACAGCGAACCCCTTCCGTGATGTTCGCGCCAGGTCCTCACGTAATCCTGAATGCGGATCTGCTCGCGATCCGGCCAAGGCTGGGCATCCAGGTTGGGAATGAGGGCGCGTGGCGTGGTCCTGACGATCGCGCCGTCGCCGTCCCGGAATATCAGTCCCGGAACCTTGCGGAGGTCCTGGGAGGCATTGCCACGGAGAGCGGTCAGAAGCTCTTCGAGTGTGAGCTCGCCTTCTCCCTGCACGACCATATCGGCTCCCGCACGCAGGTATTCGTCGGCGTAGGCAGCGGGTTCGGGGCCGCCGAGGACGACGGTCCACCCGGCCGCGCGCGCAGCGGCGATGATGCTCAACACACTCCGGCGCGTCATGAGGTTGCCGTAAACTCCAATCACCGAGGGAGGGCGACCTGCGAGAATCTCGTACAGCTCCCGGCGCGATCCGAAAGTGGTGTCGTAGACCTCGACGGCGAAACCCTTTTTCTTCAGGTGCGCAGCCAGATAGAGGATCCCGAGAGGGGGATAGGGCTTCATGATCGCCAACTCCTTGGGATCCTCGTACAAGAAGTAGCCGTGCGTCAGGAGGACGTCCATAGTGCCAGCGCGTTCGGGTTAGCCGAGACCATTTCGAGTTCCTGCACCCGTGCCCACAGTTCCTCGAGATGCCTCTCATCCATGAGTTCGCCCCTGTCGTTGTTCAGCTTCACTTCGAGGTGAAGGGCGTCGTGCAAAGCCAGATAGAAGTCGCTCGTGTAAGTTCCACGAAACATCATGGAGAGATCCCCGCTTTCGGTCCAGTTGCGGTCCGCACCGAGTTGCGAGACCACCTGGGTGTAAAACCTGGTCCCGGGCAGGGGGTAGGACACCGAAATGCCGACGTCGTCCGGGGCGGTCTCGCGAACCATCCGGAGGGTCCTCCGGATTTCCTCCCACGTTTCGCCCGGGTAGCCGAACTGCAGGAAGAAACAGGCGCGGATACCATGCCGCCGCAGGTTCTCACGGGCCCGATAGATGTCCTCGACGCGAATTCCCTTCTCCATGGCGTCCAGGATCTGCTGTGAGCCTGACTCCGCTCCCATCCAGACCTCCGAGCAGCCGGCGCTCTTGAGCGCGGCGACCGTTTCCCGCGTCATGAGGTCGCAGCGTGACTGCATCTTGAAAGGGACCAGTGCATCCAGTTCCTCGACGGCGGCGGCAAACCGCGTGGTCCATTGCGGTGAAAGCGCAAATATGTCATCCGCAAACCAGATCAGGTCGGGGGTGAACGCCTGCTTGAGGTGGAGCATCTCCTCCGCGACGCGCCGCGGAGGCACGAACCGGTACGTCTGCCCATAGATCGGTTTCGCGCACCAGTTGCAGTGGAACGGACAGCCGCGGCTCGACACCAGGTTGAGGGAAAAGAAACCGTGAGCCTCCATCCAGGCCTCGCGGTAGGCAGCGATGTCGACGAGATCCCATGCCGCCATCGGAAGGCGGCTCAGTTCTTTCAACGGCTCCCGCGGCGCACTGCGTCGGACCTCCCCCGTCACCGGGTCCCGGAAAGCCAATCCCCGAATGCCCGAGACTCCAACCTTGGAACCGGCAAGAAAACAGCGGCTCACCTCCAGCAAGGTCGGCTCCAGTTCCCCGGTTATGGCCACATCCAGGCCGTGGGACAGGTATTCGGCCGGCCGATCGGTGGCGTCCGAGCTGCTGACAAGGACCGGAATCCCGCATTCCTCTTTGGCAATCCGGGCCAGCGAAAAAGCGAGCTCCCGGTTTCGCGTCAGGCACATCTTGGTCAGGAAGTTGAAATTGTCCTCGCAGATTGCTACCAGGCGCGGCCGGTGTTCTGTCAGGGCGGCGCGGAAACCCCGTTCCGGTGCATTCAGGGTCGCATCGAACAGCGCAACGTCCAGTCCTTCCTGCCGGAGATAGGCTGCGGCCAGGATCGTCTGCAGCGGCGGATAGGGCTGCATCTTGCTGACCTGTTTCCGGTCGTAATAGAGGTGATTGCAGTGCGTCAGGAGAACGTCCGCCATGTCAGCAGGCCTCTCCCAGGGTATGACCGAGGGCCTGCCCCGTCAGGAGTGAGCGGCGCATCGTCAGGCGCTTGCGTGTCCCCAGTATCCACAGCTCCAGCGGCCATCGAAAGAAGCCGTGCTTGATGCGCCAATGCAGAGGCTTCTGAAGGCCCCGCAAGGCCACCCGGGCGGCCCTGGAGAGCGACGGGCGCCGGGTTGCCTTGGTGATGTCATTGTTGAGCATGAAGAAAGACATGCTGCGCCGGACCTCGCGGTATGCGGCGCCCTTGAGCCAGGGCAGGACGTTTGCGCCCAGAACGAAAGTCGTCCAACCCTCGAGCGATTGTGGCTCGAGCATACCCATCTTCCGGAGTTCCTCCCAAATCGGTATTCCCGGATAGGGGGTGAAGACATTGGGTGAGAACGTCACGTTGTCGAATTTCGAGGCGATTTCGCCCATTGTCGAGAGCGTCTGGGCTCGGTGAGCCCGGGTCTCGCCCGGAAACCCCACGATCAGGTTGAACGTGGTCCTGATCCCTGCCCGGCGGCATTTTCGGGCGGTTTCGAACATCTCGTCGACGTGCTCGTGCCGCTTGTTCATCATGAGGAGCACCTCTTCCGAGCCCGACTCCACCCCGAAACCTATGTGGTTCACCCCGCTCTCGCCCAGGAGGCAGACCTCCTCGTCGGAAAGCCTGCACAGCAGGTCCGTCGAGGTCTGGAACGTCCAGTGGAATCCCAGGCGGGAGGCGCGGAAACCGCGGGCGATGTCCAGGCCGCGGCGCGCATCCACGAGGAAATTCGAATCGAGCAACGCCACCTCGCGGAGCCCGTGGCTGCCGACCAGCGTGGTCACTTCCTGCACGACGCGCGCGGCGCTGTGAGCATTGAACCGGCGTTGATAAAACACCGTGTCCGTGCAGTAATTGCACGCATAAGGACACCCGACGCTGCTGGCGTAAGGCAGCTTTCGCTCGCCGCTTGCCCTCTCGTAAGCGTCGAAGTCCACCAACCCATACGCCGGCGGAGGCAGCGCGCTCAGGCGGGTCACGGCGCGATCGGGATTGTGATGCATCCCTCCTCCGGCCTTGTACGAACATCCTGCCACTCCCGCGGCGTCCCGGCCGGCCGCGATTCTCCCCACGAGCTCCAGGAACGTCAATTCCCCCTGGTTCCTCACCACCACGTCCACGTAGGATTCCCGCAGCGTCTGTGCAGGGAGCAGGCTGGGGTGCCAGCCGCCGAAGACTACCGGCAGGTCCGGCCTGAGGCTCTTGACCCGCCGTGCAGCCCGGACCGCCCCGGTGATCATCGGCCCTGTCAGGAGCGAGACGCCGAAACACAGGGCGTCTCCGGCTTCCCTTTCGACCGCGGTCATGTAGTCCGGAACAACGGCGGAGTCGATGATCGCGACCTCATACCCCGCTTCGATCAAAGGAGCCGCAAGACTCAGCAACCCCGCCGGCGGCCCGAGCGGCTTTCCGGAATAGGGCGGCAGAAAGAGCGCGATCTTCTTCATCGGGGTCCCCCAACCATCAAGCCCCGCCGTGTTGGCTGCGGATCAGGTCAACATGAGACCGCTTCCACGGAAAGTTGCTGAGCATCGACTTTTGTCTTGGGCAGCTCGGAGAGGCGCTTCATGGCTTTGTTCAGCGAAACCTCAATCGGCATCGCATAGAAATCGTGGTCGAGCCGCCATCGGGCAGGCAGGCTGATCGCCTTGTGGATCAGCCGCATCGCCCTTCCCCTCCGGTCGGCGGCGATCGGAACCCGGTCGAAGGCGATCCGCAGGTAATCCCTCATGACCTGCACCCTCCTGTGTTTCCGCCCGTTCAACCACGGGAGAACGGTGTAGCGGGGGAAATAGTCGGCCCACCCCTCGAAGGAATCCGGCAGGACGATGCCGAGCTCTGCGGCTCGCTGCACGATCGGCGATCCCGGGTAAGGGGTGAAGATGTTGGTCCAGAACTCCGCTCCCGAAACGTGACGGCAGACATCCATGATGAATCTGATCGTCTCGCGGCGCTCCGGCTCGCCTTCCCCGGGAAACCCGAAAATGACATTGAACGAGGGACGAATGCCCGCCTTGACACACTTTTCGGCCACGGCGTAAATCGTTTCGGGTTTCTGGAAGTCTTTGTTCATCAATTTGAGGACCTTGCGAGATGCCGACTCCGCGCCGTGGCAGATCTGCGTGAGGCCGGCACGCCGCAGCAGCTTGAGTTGATCCACCTCAAGGCGGTTCACCAGATTTGTCGAGGACTGAATGCTCCACTCGAATGGAACGTCCCGTCGGACCAAGCCCTCGGCGATGGCGAGCGCTCGCTCGCGGTCGACCAGGAAGTTGTCGTCGACGACCCACAGCAGCTGCAGCCGGTACCGCCGAACCAGGTCCGTCATTTCCTCGACGACCTGCCCGGACTCCAGGCCATTCCACACACGGCCGTAGACACCCTCATTCGTGCAATAGGAGCAGCTGTAGGGACAGGCCAGGCTGGATATGTACATGGCCCAGCGGCGGCCGCACACTCTCTCGTAAGCATCGAAGTCGGCCAGGTGATACGCCTTGGGCGGCATTGCACTCAGGGGTTTCAGGGTCCTCGGCGCGTTGAAGACGAGCTTCCCATCTTCCTTGTAGCCCACGCCGGGGATTCCCTCCGGGGACTGCCCGGCCTCGATGGCTTGCACCAACTCCAGGAGCGCCTCTTCGCCTTGCCCCTGCACGACCATGTCGACGTATTCCGCAGAGAGGGTCTGGTCCGGCAGCAAAGAGGGGTGCCACCCGCCGAGAATCACGGGAAGCCGGGGATAAAGGCGTTTGGCGTCTTTGGCGATCTGCACCGTTTCCCGGATCATCGGCCCTGTCACCAGCGAAACCGCCAGGCAGAGCGCGTCCTGCAACTCCGACAACACGCGCTTTTGAAACTGTGGCGTGATGGTGGAATCGACGATCCGAACGTCGTATTTCGCGCTCAGCAACGGAGTGGAAACCGCGAGAATGCCGAGAGGCGCGGTCGCCTCAAGACTCGAGAACGCCGGGAAGAAGAACACTACCTTTCTCGAGCGCATTCAGTCCTTCTCGATCAAATCCGGTAGCCTGATACCCGAGCTTAGCCTCGCCGGGGCGCGAGGCAGAGTTGCTGAAAATGTTAGCGAGCCCGGGCGGGGGGTGCAATGCCAATTCTTAAGACCAAGGCGGTGAAAAGATTCACCACCGCGCCGGTCTTGCGGGCGAGATGCGTCGCAGGTAAACTTCAGCCACCCTCCTTCATGCGCGCCAGAAGAGCCCTTGGAAATTGCCAAACGACTTCGACGCTCCCGTGATTCGCTGACCCTGGATCACCTTGTCGTCGCCGCCGTCGTGTTCGGCGTACACGGCACCCTGATGTACCTGTATCCGATCATCTACGGCGGGGACACCGTCATACGCCTCGTCGCCTTTCCCCAGATCCTGTACGGGCATCAGCTGCCGCTTCTTCAAGTCCTGATCTATTGCGCCCTCCGCTGTTTCTACGGGGCCAAAAGCATCTTCATCCTGATGGCTGTGATTTCCGCCGCGTCGGCCGCAGGAATCTACATGCTCGCCCGCGAACTGACCCTGGATCGCCGCGCCGGCCGACTCGCCGCGCTTCTATACGCAAGCCACCCTTTCATCCTCTACTACTCGCGCGTGCCCTACCAGGAACCGCTCCTTTTCGCTGGAATGGTCTGGGGCTTCTACTTCCTTTTCCGGCCTCCGTCGGCGCGGGACCTTCTCTTCTCCAGCCTGCTCATTGGGCTCGCCTGTTTCTCGCGCTACGAGGGGTGGATCGCCGCCCTGATTGCGGCCGGTTTCTATTTCTGGAGGCGTTCCAGGGCGGAAGGCCGGTTCCGGCTCGAGCCGGCGATCAAGGCTCTCCTCTATTTCGGCTGGGCGCCCGCCCTGTGGGTCGGATGGAACGAGGGCCTGAGCCCTGCCGGCACTTTCGTGCTCGATCTCCAGGTAAGCTGGGGCAGGCTCTATCGATCGTACTTTGTCGCAAAATCGGCCCTGTGGTGGACCGAGTCCGCCGTCGTCCTGATGGCGATAATGGGTTTTGTCCATTCCTGGCGCAATGACGCCATGCGCAAGGATCCACGCCTGCATGCCCTGTCGGCACTGCTCCTGCTCCATTTGGGCGCACTGGTCTTTTCGGGGCACGGGATCGATCCGGATCCCGTGCGCATCGTGACCGAGCGTGAGGCGTTCGTGCCGATCGGATTGCTGGTGCTGTATGCCGGGATCGGAGGCCGGTTCCTGATCCAGGAACTAACGGACGTGAGCCCGCTTGGTCGTGCCTACCGCCTTGCTGTGGCATCGGCGCTGCTTGCGGTCTGCGTCGGTTACAGCCTGCACAGGGGACTCAACTGCATCGCGGCCGCAAACGCGGACGCCGAGTTGAAAACGGACTACGAGGTCGCCCGGTTCCTCGCAGCCAGGGAGGGAGCCGGCCTGGTCCTCGCCGCCCCCCTCCCCGCCGACGCCATCCGGGGCTATCTGAGCAGCGCCGAAAAGTGGAGCGGCGTTAACGGGAAGAGAAACGCCGAACGATTGTTGAGCCAGGTGGAAACTACCCCGCTGGACTATCAGCGCATCGTCGCGTATTCCTGGATCGGCAAGAACAGGCTCTTCTCCGCAGATCGGATCCCCGGGTTTGACGGAACTGCAATCGACGAGTTTTTGAGCGCAAAACGGATCGATCACATTGTGCTTTTTTCCGATTTCGTTCCCGTCAAGCCTTACGAAAAAATCATCGTCGACCGCTGTGCCGCGCAGGCGCGGCCGGAGTTTCAGGCACACAACGGAAACAAATCCGTGTCCGTGTACGCGGTGCGTCGTCAAAACCCGGAACCGCTTTCGAAGGGGAGGACGGATTGAAGGCTGCACGAGACCCATTGGGCCGACGCGTGCGTCGGGATTTTGTCGCCGAGTACGCCCCCCTGGGAACCAGGTTCCGCTTCGAAACCAACAGCCCAGCAATTCTCGACGCCTGCGAGGCTGCGTTTGGGCGTTACGGTTCCCCCACGTCGATTCCCCATTCTCCCCGGTTTTCAGTGCGCCTCCTGGTGGATCCCGGATTCACCGAGAGCCCTCCCTGGCCCGCCGCGGTCGTTCGGGGGCAGGATGGCCTGCTTTACGTCTCGGTCGGAAGAGAAAACACGGCGGTGGCGGATCTCGGCCGGCGCCGCGCGATGGGCTTCGTGGCTCCGTCGATGGCCGCAGACACTTCGGTCCTGAGACGCACGTTCCTGGAGTGCCTCGTTTTCACGATGGCAACGCACGGCGCGGGCGCTACCCATACCTATGTGCACGCCTCGGCCGTCGCTTGCGGAGATATGGGATTGATCTTCACCGGGCCCCCGGAGGCGGGCAAGAGCACGATGGCTTACGCTCTGGCGCGCAGCGGATTCAACATCGTGACCGACGACGTCCTCTACATCGCCGACGGGGGGGGCGGTCTCACGGCATGGGGCAAACCCTGGCGTCTGCGCTTCCTACCGGACTGCGTGCGCTTCTTCCCCGAACTGAACGGTGCCGGCCTCCTCTCCGCACAGGAACAGGGCGTGGCAGAAGTCGAGCTGGACACCCTGCTGCCCGGCCGGGCCCAGACCCGTTGCCAACCACGGGGCCTGTTCTTCCTGGACCGGGCTTCATCTTCGACCACCTGTGAGGTTCTGGACCCGGAAGATGCGGTAGAACTCCTGATGCGCGACCTGATCTGCGACACGCCACAGACCATGGGACGGCACCGCCGGAACTGGGCCCGGTTGGCGAAGCAGGGAGCTTACAAACTCCACTACGGCGCGAACCTGGATGCCGCGGTGGATCTCCTCAGGCGCTTCGTCCATGCGGACTACAGGGTCACATGAAGGAAACCCGGCATTCCAGCGTCGATGAGGTTCTGCTGCAGAGCCTGCGCACGCCGGCACGGCCCGATGCCCGACTCGACTTCCCGCAATGGGAACGACTCTGGCGGACATCGCGGGACCACTGCCTCTCCCCCTACCTGCACAGGCAGTGGACGGATTCCGGATTCATCGCCACCCTCCCGCCCGCAATCGCGGAGCGGTTCGCCAAGGCCAGGGCAGACAATGCAGAACGGAACTGCAGTCTGCTGCAGGTCCTCGACGAGCTTCGCACGGCGCTGGAGAGCGAGAACATCCCGGTCCTCATCTCCAAAGGTCTGCCGGTGGCACACACCTACTACGGGGACCTCGGCTTGCGGGTGCTTTACGACCTTGATCTGCTCATCAAGCCCCAGGACCGGGAGCGCGCTTTCGAGGTTGCCCAGGAACTGGGCTACGTCCCTTTTTTCGCGGGAGACCGGAGGCATCAACTCCTTTGGCGTCCGCGCGCCTATGCCTGGGACGCCGAGCACGTATTCGACCCGGATCGTCCCTGCCTGGTTGAGTTGCACACGCGCCCCTGGCAGCGCCGCTGGCACGGCTTCGGGTTGGAGTGCCAGCTGCAGCTCTGGGAAGGAGCACGAACCCGGGAGATCGCCGGCGTTGCGCTGCGGGTTCCCCGGGAAGAGAAGCTCCTGATACATCTCGCCGTCCATTACGCCTGCAACGTGATCGAGGCCGACGCGCGGCTCATGCACCTCTTGGACCTGTGCCTCCTGCTGCGCCAGAGCGCAACCGCCCTGGACTGGGGACTGATCCTGCACGAATCGGCGAGGAGCCGGGCGCAGCCCTTCTGCTTCGTTGCGCTGGATCTGGCCGCCCGGTTGGGCCAATGGGACTATCCGGACAGCGTGCGCAGCGTGCTGAACTCGGCGACCCCCCGCGCTGTCGCCGACTGGGTTGAGCGCCGGGGCGTGGAAGATGTTCTGGCGATGAATATCCACCGCCGGGAAAAGTCGCTGATCTACTTCCTGCACTGGAACATGGCGGCGGGAGTGACGGAAACGGCTTCCGTGTTGTTCGAGGCCGTGCGCTCACCGTGGCGCGAGGGACATGGGATCGGGCGCTGGAAATCTCTGGCGTCGAGGATGGTCCAGCGGTTCGACGAAATCGCGCGCGCCTCGCATGCGTCACGGGGTGCCCACTGATGAGCTCTGCGTGGCTGCGCAGGTGTTGCGAGTTTCAACTGTTCGCCCTGGTGTTCGCTTTACCGTTCGAGTATTACATCGCCGGCCGCGAGCAATCGCTACTGACGAGTTTGAAGCTGCAGATCGTGGCGCTGCTGGCAACCTGGGCGTGCTTGAGGCTGGCCGAGTGGGCCGACCGCGGTGGCTCGCCAGCCCAGGCCCTTCGAGAACTATTCCCGGGCAGACTGGCGCTCCCGCTCGCGTTCTTCGTCCTGATTGGTTTGCTCTCGGCGACGTTGGCGCCCGAATTCCGCGGCAATGCCCTCCGGTCCGGCATCAAGGCCGTGGCAGGCGCCTTGCTGGCTCTGGCCGTGGCCGATCTATGCCGCACCCCCCGGGCGCGTTGTTCTCCGATCCGTGGGGTCCTGCTCGCCCTCGCGCTGGCCGGCAGCTGCACGGCCCTCCTCGGACTTGGCGACCTCGCCGGGTTCCGGTTCTTCTCGCGCCTGGTGAATGTATTTCAGCCGAACAAGTACTTCCTCGGTGACCACCTGCGCTTTGTTTCGACGATGGAATACCCCAACACTGCCGGGAGCATCCTGCTCGTATCGATCTGCGCGACCCTGGCCCTGACCGTCTTCCCGAATCGGGTGGAAAATCATCCAGCATGGAAATACGCGGCCTTGGTCATGCTGGGCACCCAGGGAGTCGCGCTGGCATTGACCTATTCGCGGGGAGCGTTGGGAGCCACCATCGTCGCGGTCGTGGTCGCAACGTGGTGCACGCGGAATCTGCCCTGGACCGGCCGGGGGAAGCTCGCCCTTGCCGGTTGTCTCGTGATCCTGCTGGGAGGAACAGCGTACCTGATTTCGGTCCGATACCAGTCCGCAGGCGACGTTTCACCCGCGGTGAAACGGATTGCGTACTACGGCCTCGAAGCCGGGAAGAGCATTGAGACGCTCGTCCCCGGCCAGTGCTATCGGCAAAGGATTGCGTTGCAGAACAAGTCGCCGAACGAGTGGCGATGCGGCGAGTACGGGATCGGCTATCGCTGGCATCGTGTCGACGGCAACCAGGGCTCCGCGCCCCAGGTGGGCGCCGAGTTTTCTCGCGACCTGCCTCCTGCAAGCACTGCGGAGGTGCCCGTCGCCTTGAACACCCCAGCCGACCCGGGTGAATACCTGCTGATCTGGTTTGTATTCCGCAATGCCGGGACACTCGAAGAACTCAAGGAATCCTATTCTCCGGCAATACTGTGTGTGATCGATCCCGCCCCGTCGGGAGCCGGCGCGCCGGCACCTTCCGAAACCGCCCGGCGTTACCTCGGCGCCATCAATGAAGAACGTCGAAGCCTGAACGGCACTCTCGTCCCCGGACGCTGGGAACTCTGGTCCGCGGCATTGCGGATGTTCCGGGAGAGGCCGCTCCTCGGAATCGGGCCGGACAATTTTCGTCTCCTGAAGTGGAAGCACATGGAGGTGCCCAAAGGGGACGAGACGATTCTCGCAAACAGCATCTACCTGGAACTGCTGTCGGGCACAGGCATTCTTGGACTCGCATCGTTTCTCTGGCTCTTGTGGGCAGCGGGCCGCTGTGCGCTCGCCGAGATTCGCTCCGGCGGACCCTCGTCCGGTTTCGTGTCGGGTTACTTCGGGATCGCCTATCTCGCCGGATTGATGTCGCACGGGTTTGTGGACTATTTCCTCAAGTTCACCCCGACCTTCCTGGTCTTCTGGCTTGTCTTGGGGTTGTTGTGCGCGCGCACCGGTGCGGCAAAAGAGGGTCATAGTGCGAATCGGCTTTGACGGCAGTTCGATCCGCCGCGGCGCTTCTGGTGTCGGACATTACGCCGCCTCTCTCCTGCACGCGCTGTGCCTGCAATATCCCCGGAGACAGATGCTATTCCTGTCGCACCTCGCATACTCGGGGCGCCCGCTCGCCAACCTCACCCCCACGCAAAAGCACTCGTTTCCGGTCAAGGAGATATGGATGCAGCTGTGGCTCCCGCACTTGCTGGCCCGGCACTCTCCCGACCTCTGTCACTTCACAAACAGCATAGCCCCGCTGCTTTTCCGCGGTGCGTACGTCGTTACACTCCACGATCTCAGCCTGGTGAAGCACCCGGAATGGCACCCGCCCTCCCGCAGGGCGTGGATGGCCAGGATCATCCGCCCGTCGATCGCGCGCGCGTCGGGAATTATCTGCGATTCCGAGGCGACCCGGAAGGACCTGCTCGAATGGCTGAGGGTGAGCGAATCGAAGGTCAGGGTAGTTCCCCTGGCCGCCAGAACGAGTGTCGCGCGCACGTGTTCCGAGGTCGAGAAGCAAACGGTCAGGCGCCGGTACGGCCTCCTCCGGCCATATTTCCTTTATGTGGGAAACATCGAGCCCAGGAAAAACCTGTGCCGGCTGCTGAAAGCGTTCCGTCTGGCAAATCCGCCGGGACTCGACCTGGTTCTCGCAGGCAGATTCGCCTGGCTGTGGCGCACGGTCCGGGATGAAGCGGACCATCCGCAGCACCGCGGCAAACTGCATTTCCTGGACTATGTGGCCGAGGAGGATCTTGCCGCCCTGTATCAGTCGGCGGTTGCCTTCGTCTACCCCTCACTGATGGAAGGTTTCGGATTGCCTGTGCTCGAGGCCATGGCTTCGGGGGTCCCCGTGCTGGCATCGAACGTCGAACCACTGGCGTCCCTTGTCGGCGAGGACGGGTGGCTGCTGCCGCCTGAAGACGTGGACGGATGGCGGCGTGCGGTATCAGAGGCCGCCGGGGACCGGGAAAAGCGCATGTACTTCGCGGCGGCAGGCAGAAGGAGGGCTGCTCAGTACTCCTGGGAGCGTGTCGCGCGAGAGACCATGTCCTGCTATGAGGACGCTCTCGCGTTGAAGTCCCCCGCGGGACGACCCGCCGTTCCGAGCACAACGGTGGGAAGGCCGCATTGACGAGGACGGTAGCGGATACTAACATCCCTGTAGTCCGACTCCCTCCCTTTTTCCCACCGCGATCGGGTGACGACGACCAGCCCCAAGGCCCTCCCCGGTTGGTCTCTTTTCGCGTCGCAGGCAAAGAAAGCGCAGGAGGCTATGGCAAAATCAGTCCTGATCACGGGCATCACGGGGCAGGACGGGTCCTTTCTTGCGGAGTTGTTGCTGGAAAAGGGCTACGACGTCCACGGGATCGTGCGCCGCGTGGCGCTCGAGGACCCCGAGCACCGCTTGTGGCGGATCCGGCACATACTCCCGGATCTCCGGCTGCATTCCGCCTCGCTCGAGAGCTTCGCCAGCATCTACCGGGTGATCAGACAGGTCCAGCCGGACGAATGCTACCACCTCGCCGCGCAGAGCTTCGTCACCTACTCGTTCGAGGATGCCTTTTCGACGCTCAACACCAACATCAACGGCACCCACTACGTGCTGGCGGCGATTCACGACCTCGTGCCGCGCTGCCGGTTCTATTTCGCGGGTTCGAGTGAAATGTTCGGGCGCGTGACAGAGGTACCCCAAAACGAACAGTCCAGGTTCCATCCGCGTTCCGCGTACGGCATCTCCAAGGTTGCGGGTTTCGACCTGACCCGTAACTACCGCGAAGCCTACGGCCTGCATGCATCGAGCGGCATCCTGTACAATCACGAGTCGGCCCGCCGGGGATATGAGTTCGTCTCACGCAAAATCACCTATCACGCCTGCCGCATCAGACTCGGGCTTGCCCATACCCTGCCGCTGGGCAATCTCGAAGCCAAGCGGGATTGGGGACACGCCCGGGATTACGTCAAGGCCATGTGGCTGATGCTCCAGCAGCCCGTCCCGGGCGACTACGTCATCGCCACGGGCGAGACCCACTCGGTGCGGGAATTGGCGGAGCACGCGTTCTCGTACCTGGGGCTGGACTACAGAGACTACGTCCGCGTGGACCCCGAACTGGTGCGGCCGGCGGAGGTGGACATCCTGCAGGGAGATGCGTCCCGTGCGCATCAGGCCCTGGGGTGGCGCCGCCGGACGTCGTTCCGGGAACTGATCGAGGAAATGGTTGAGGAGGATCTCAAGCGAACGGGAACTCTGTTGACCGAGGCCCCTCCAACCGCAGTTCCGCAGACTTATTAGTGGGCGCACACGGCACCGCGTCAACCGGCGTCCGAAACACGTAGTCGTATCCGGGCAATTGAGACGGTGCCCCTTGCTCCCACTGAAAAAGACATGGAACGATGTGCTGAATCGGCTTAATCTTCCCCAGTACCCTTTCACTGATGGATCCCTATGCGAACCCTCTCTCGATTTGCCCTGTCGATTTCCTGCTTTTGCTGGATGATCTCCCTCGCCTCTTCCTCTGCCGTTGCCGGAGCCGAGTCCCGCACATCGAAACAGATCTCGCTCCAGGGAACCTGGCGCATGCAGTCCTCCTGCGTGGACAAAGCCGCGCCGGAAGCGATCTCCACTGCAGGGTTTGCCGACTCCAGCTGGCACAAGGCCGAAGTTCCCGGCACTGTCGTCGGTGCGCTCGTCGCGGACGGGACGCTTCCCGATCCCAACTACGGCATGAATCTCAAGAGTTATCCGGGCATGAACTTCACCGCGCCGCCAGTTCGCCAACGCGGACATGCCCGCCGACAGCCCCTTCCGCTGTTCCCACTGGTTCCGCACGGAGTTCACATTGCCCGCGGAGTTCGCGGGCGCCGGCGGATCTCTTCATTTTCTCGGCATCAACTACCGCGCCAACATCTGGCTCAATGGCAAAAAAATTGCCGACCGCGCCGATGTTGCCGGCGCCTATCGCTTCTACGAATTCCGCATCGGCGAACTCTTGAAGAGGGGGGCTAAGAACGCTCTCGCCGTCGAAATCTTCGCGCCGGAAAAGAACGACCTGGGCCTCACCTGGGTGGATTGGAACCCCACGCCTCCCGATAAAGACATGGGACTGTGGCGCGAAGTCTTTCTCACATCCAGCGGGGAAGTCGCGCTTCGCGCGCCCTTTGTCTCATCGAAACTTGATGCCCAATACAAATCTGCCGAGCTGACCCTCAGCGCGGAGCTCCGCAACGCCACCGACCGTTCCGTCAAGGCGGTGCTCCGCGCCGAAATCGATGCCATCAAGATCAGTCAGCCTGTCGAACTGGCCGCGAAAGAAACCAAAGTCGTCACCTTCACGGCCCGAAAACTTCGCTCAACTCAAATTCGCCAAGCCACGACTTTGGTGGCCTTATCAGATGGGCGAACCCAATCTCTACACTGCAAAATTCAGCGTCGAAACCGGCAACCAGGTTTCGGACCGCACCGACGTCACCTTTGGCATCCGCGAAGTCACATCCGAAATCACGGATAAAGGTCATCGTCTGTTCAAGATCAACGGCAAACGCGTCCTCATCCGTGGAGCGGCTTGGGCCCCCGACCTTCTTCTTCGCTGGTCCGAGAAGAAACTCGACGCGGATCTCGCCTACGTCAAGCACATGGGCCTGAACACCATCCGCCTCGAAGCGAAAATGGACCGCGACCAATTCTTCGACAAGACCGATCGCCTGGGCCTCCTCGTCATGCCCGGTTGGACCTGCTGCGATGCGTGGGAACGGTGGAAGAACTGGACGGATGAGACGAAGAAGATCGCCGCAGCCTCGCTCGTGGATCAGATTACCCGCCTCCGCACCCATGCCAGCGTATTCGTTTGGCTCAACGCCAGCGATGGCCCGCCGCCGGCCGACATCGAAACGATGTACCTCGGCATCCTGAAAGATCTCCGTTGGCCGAATCCTTCCGTCTCTTCCGCCGCGGCGGACTCCACGACCGTCACTGGAAAGTCCGGCGTGAAAATGACCGGCCCATACGAATACGTCCCGCCGATGTACTGGCTCGTGGATACCGAGGCAGGCGGCGCATGGGGATACAACACGGAGACGAGTCCGGGCCCGGCGATTCCGCCAAAGGAAAGTCTCCAGCGCTTCATCCCCAAGGAACATCTCTGGCCAATCGACGAGTACTGGAACTACCACGCCGGCGGCGGACGCTTCACCACCGTCAACGTCTTCACCGAAGGGCTCAATCGCCGCTACGGCACCGCGACTTCCCTCGACGATTATGAGCGCAAGGCCCAGGCGATGACCTATGACGGCCAGCGCGCGATGTTCGAGGCATACGGCCGCAACAAATACACGTCCACGGGTGTGATTCAGTGGATGCTCAATAATTCCTGGCCTTCGCTCATCTGGCATCTCTACGACTATTATCTCGTCCCCGCCGGCGGCTACTTCGGCACCAGGAAGGCCATGGAGCCCGTCCACGTCCAGTACGACTACGACACCCATTCCGTCTCTGTCGTAAACAGCAGGTACGAGGATTTCAAGGGCCTGAAGGTCTCGGCGCGTCTGTTGAATATCGAATCGCAGGAAGTCGCCGCGAAAGATGGGGTGATTGACCTGCCTGCCGACGCCAGCGTGAAAGCCTTTGATCTGCCCAGGCCGGAGAATCTCTCCACCACCTATTTCCTGAAGCTCCGGCTCCAGGACGCCGCCGGAAAACTCGTCGGCGACAACTTCTACTGGCTCTCCACCAAGCCGGACACGATGGATTGGGGCAAGAGGAGAGGCACCGCTTATACGCCACAGCAGGATTTCGGCGACCTGAGCGGCCTGAACTCCTTGCGTCAGGTAAAACTGGAAATCACAACCAACGCGCGCGTGGAAGGCGATCACGGTATCGTTCGGGTCAACGTAAAAAACCCCACCGCCACCGTCGCATTCATGGTTCATCCGCGTCTCACGCAGGGCAAGGACGGCTTCGACATCGTTCCCGTATTCTGGGACGACAACTATTTTTCGCTGCTCCCGGGCGAGGAAAAGGCGGTCGAGGCGCGTTACGCTCGTTCCAGTGCGGGCGGGAAACCCGCGGTCCTGGAAATCGAGGGATACAACATCGCACCGGAGACCCGGCGCCCGTAGCGCGATCCGCAACCCATACGCCGACCGACGCCGAGGGACCGCCGACGAGCCGCGCGGGTCGGCGCATGTCGGCGTACCGAGAACACTCCGCTTCCGTTTCGCCCCGCGACCACGATGGAAAACCGTTGCCTGGCCCGGTAAGCTTATTGAACACGTGCCGGTTGTGCCTCGAACCGGCGGCTCGGGAGGGAACGACGATGGAGATGCCGAAGCCAACACCTGGACACGCAAAGCTGCAGAATCTGGCCGGACACTGGGAGGGGGAAGAACGGATGCACCCTTCACAGTGGGACCCGAAGGGCGGCATCGCCGTCGGGAGGATGAAAAGCCGATTGTCCTTGAATGGATTCGCTCTGATCAGCGACTACGAGCAGGAACGCGATGGCGTCGTCACATTTTCCGGCCACGGAGTATTCAGCTTCGACCCGTCAGCAGAACTCTACGCGCTCCATTGGTTCGACTGCATGGGTTCTCCGCCCGAGGTCTTTCACGGACGATTCGACGGCGACGTGCTCACGGTAGCTCACGGCGGTCCCGGACTTCACGCGCGCATGACCTACGACTCGACCGACCCCCGGCACGTGCGGTCCAAGATGGAGATGTCCCAGGACGGGATAACCTGGAAGACATTGTTCGACGGCCGATACGAACGGCTGCAGCCGTAGCGCCATCATGCGACCAAAGCTCGAGGGCCTGTGCCCAGTGGCCCGCGCGCCCAGCAGGTGACGCGTCGGCCCGCGCTCAGCGCGGCCACCGCAAGCTCGAACGGGGAGTACAACAGATGAAGGCCAAGGTGCAGAGCAAGACGATCGACGAGTACCTGGCGGCCGTGAGCGAGGAAAAGCGGGCCGCCCTCGAAAAACTGCGAAAATGCATACGGGCTGCCGCGCCGGGGGCTGAAGAGTGCATCAGCTACCAGGTCCCCGCCTTCCGTCTCGACGGCAGGATGATCGTGGCTTTTGGAGCGGCGGCAAACCACTGCGCCTTCTACCCCGGCGCTTTCCCCGTGGAGGCCCTCAAGGACGAACTCAAGGCTTACGACACCAGCAAGGGCACCATCCGCTTCCCGGCGGACAAGCCACTGCCGGCTGCCCTCGTGCGGAAATTGGTGAAGGCCAGAATCGCGGAGCACAAAAAGCGGCTAAAGTAGCCCGACAACGCGGCGCGATGTCGGGCAGTTCGAGCACCGGCCCCGAACGTGACAACCGGCAGGGGCCTTCCGGTCGAACGCCTCGGCCCGTGCAAACGCGGTTTCGCGGGCGAAAATCCCACGCTCACGGTTTCGGTTGGCGTGTGGTCTTGCCGTTCCCGAGTTCGACGACGTCCACCGTGACCTCCCGCATCAACCTACGGCTGAACCCGAGCCGACGGGCCGCTGCCGGGGTGATGTCGAGCACCCGCCCCGCCTGCTTGGGTCCCCGGTCGTTGATCCGAAGAACAACTTCCTTGTTGTTCTTCACGTTCGTGACCCGGACCTTTGTGCCGTAGGGGAGCGTTTTGTGAGCGGCCGTCAGCTTGGTCTCGTCGTACACTTGACCGCTGGCAGTGATCTTCCCGTTCAGAGCCGCGGAATAGACTGCGGCAAGCCCCTTCTCCTGTCCCGACCCTGCCGGCGTCTGAGCGCCGGCCAGTGGGATAAGGCCCAGCAGGAACACGAAAATCGCAGTCCTCATATTCGGATCCTCCCGATACATTCTCTCAAACAACCATGCCGCCCGGCATGCGGCGGACCAGTCCTTCGATCCTCACGCCGGGTCGCCCATCCGCTCACGCCACGGTCGTTCCGAACAGTGCTCCGACACCTGCCGTGATCGCCATGGCCACGGCACCCCAGAACGTCACGCGCGCCGCGCCGACCCACGCAGACGCACCGCCAGCCCGCGCCGCGATCGCGCCCAGGGCGGCGAGGAAAACCAGCGACTCGCCGAAAACGATGGGAACAAGCCACGATTGCGACGGGAGCATGACGCCGACGATCGGCAAGACTGCTCCCACAGCGAAGGTGGCGGCCGACGAGAGTGCTGCCTGCAGCGGGCGGGCGGCGAACTGGTCGGTCAGCCCGATTTCATCGCGGGCGTGAGCGCCGAGCGCGTCGTGCTCCATCAGCTGCAGTGCCACGGTCCGTGCGAGCTCGGGGTCGAGGCCCCGCCGGACATAGATCGAGGCGAGCTCCTTTTCCTCGGCGACCGGGTCAGTCGCCAGCTCGGTCCGCTCGAGTTCGAGGTCCGCACGCTCGGTATCGGCCTGAGAGCTGACGGATACGTACTCCCCGGCCGCCATCGAGAGCGCACCGGCAACCAGGCCGGAGACACCCGCCAGTAGAATGTCCTGTCGCGCTGCGCCTCCGGCGGCGACACCGACCACGAGACTGGCGGTAGACAATATCCCGTCGTTCGCTCCAAGAACCGCGGCGCGGAGCCAGCCGATACGCTCCGATCGATGCCTCTCGTCCATTGTCATATAGGAACCTCCGGGATGCCCGCCGTCCGTGCTCACCGAACCGAGGCGGAATTATCTTGAGATAGGCTGAAAGGTCGACGCCCTGCCGCGCGGCCCCGCCGAGTCGAGCGTGACTCGGCGGGTCGGTTCCGGCGCTCCCCTGTCGCCCCGGCAGCTGCGCATCGTCACGCTTCCCCCGTCTTGCGAACACGTCGGATCGCCCAGGAGGACGGCCGAGTCACGGCTGGTCGCGCACCACCGTCTCGTGTGCGGCGATCAGCCACCGGCCGCCGACTCTCTTGAGCACGATCAGTATCCGCCCGTCGACCGTCACTCCTGCGTTGGTAGCCTGGTATGTCCCGGCGGTGTAGCCAAGGTCGCCGGAAGAAAAGACGACGAGCGGCTTAATGAAGTCGATGTGGCCGCCCGCCACGATGCCCCGCTTCCAGTATCCCTGGATAGCCTCCCTGCCACGGGCGAGGATGTGCGCCGACAGATAATAGCCGTCTTCGCAGTACAGTGCGGCGACCTTCGCTGCGTCGCCCGCGTTGTAGGCGTTCTTCCACTCCTGCGCGATATTGCCCATGGATTCCTGCTCGGCGCCCGGCCCGGTGGTTTCGACTCGCGGGACCCCAGGCTCGCTCCCGGCGCTCCGCCGGGCACCGAACGAGATCGCCATCCCCAGGCATGCAACAAGGATGAACGACTGCTTCATGATCCCTCTACCTCCCAACTCGGATCTCTTCCCCGGACCGACCACCGGCCGGGTGACGCACCGGCGATTGTGCCCGCACGATGTTGGACCGGAGCAGCGATGCGGTTCAAGCCCAATCGCGTGGGTTTCCCGCGATCCCGCGCCGTGCCGCTCGACGGCGGCGGCGGCGTACGCGGCGAACGTCGTCCTGGTCGCCGCGATCGTGCTCGCCGCAGCCTCGCCCGCCTCCCTGATTCGTGTCCCTCAGGTACGAGTGAAGGCGAAACTTCGCTTCGAACGGTATCACCGGATCGGGCGCTCTTGTTCTATGATAGGCGGCATGAAAATCGGAATGCTTGGCCTCGGATTCATGGGCAGCACCCACCTGCAAGCGTGGGGGAGGATCCCGCACGCCGAAATCCTCGCGGTCATGGACAGCAACGAGACGCGGCTGTCGGGCGATCTCAGCTCGATCCAGGGCAACCTGGGCGGGCCGGGAAAGAAAATGGATTTCTCCGCGGTGAAAAAATACCGGTCGGTCGACGACATACTCGCAGACCCGGACATCGAAGCGGTCGACATCTGCCTGCCGACCTTCCTCCACGCGTCCGCGGCCGTCCGGGCACTGCGCGCGGGCAAGCACGTGCTCGTCGAAAAACCCATGGCGCTCAATGGCGAGGACGCGGACCGCATGGTGGCCGAGGCGAGCCGGGCCGGCCGGACCCTCATGGGGGCCCAGGTCTTGCGCTTCTTTCCCGAGTATCGCGAGTTGTCGCGGCTGGTCAAGTCGGGCCGGCTCGGGCCGATACGCTCCGCCTTCTTCCGGAGGAGGACTGCGGTGCCATCCTGGGGCCCCTGGGAGTTGGACAAAGAGAAAAGCGGTGGCGCTATCTTCGACCTCCTGATCCACGACGTCGACATGAGCCAGCACCTGTTCGGCGTGCCGGAGGCGGTGTCCTCCACCGGATACGAGGAGATGGCGACTGGCATCGACACGATTGTCTCCGAATTTCATTACCCGGCCGTGGGGCAGGTCACCCTCACCGGCGGCTGGTTTCACCGCGGAGAGTATCCCTTCTCGATGGAATTCACCGTCGTGGGTGACCGCGGCGTCGCGGAATACAGTTCGGCGGGGCGCCCCATGACCGTTTACTGGGCCGACGGGAAGCGGGAGCCGGCCGGCCTGCCGGCGAAAGACGGGTATGAAGCGGAGCTGGAGTATTTTCTCGCGTGTTGCCTGAGTGGCTCCCCGGCCGAGCAGTGCCCGCCCGCAGAGTCTTCGCTGGCCGTGAAGCTGACGAACCTCATGGTGGAAGCCCGGGAAAAGAAGGGAGAAAAGGTGAGATGCCTGTTCTGAGGGAGCTGGAAATCGGACTCATGTTCTGGGGCGAGAGAAATCCCCGACTGGCGCTGCGCGGGGTGAAGTCGCTCGGCCTCCGCTGCGGCCAGCTCGGCATCGCCGGCCACGTCCCGATCGACGAGGTGAGGCCCCTGTGGAAAGCGGCGCTGGCCGAGGAAGATTTTGCCGTGACCACGATCTTCGCCGCCTATGAAGGGGAAAGCTACGCCGATATCCCGACCGTAAAACGGACGGTGGGGTTTATCCCGTCCGGGACCAGGGCCGCGCGCGAGGCGCGCACTCTCGATGTGATCGATCTGGCCGCGGAGCTGGGTGTGTCGGGCTTTGCCTGCCACATCGGGTTCATACCGGAAGACCCGTCGGCTCCCGACCGCATCGCCGTGCGCGACACGGTGCGCCGGATCTGCGACTACACGGCCGAGCGGCGGATGACGTTCGCGCTGGAAACAGGGCAGGAGACGGCGCATGAGCTCGAGGCGTTCATCGAGGATGTCGGGCGCGACAACCTGCGCATCAATTTCGATCCGGCAAACCTCGTGCTTTACGGCACGGGCGACCCCATCGATGCGCTCCGGATCCTGGGGCCGCGGGTTGTTTCCGTTCACGTCAAGGACGGCCTGTGGCCTGCGCCCGACAAGCCGGGCTCGCTGGGCACCGAGACGCCGCTCGGTGAAGGGTGCGTGGGCATCGACCGGTTTGTGGCGACCTTGAAGGCGATCGGCTACAAGGGGCCCCTGACTATCGAACGGGAGGTGTCGCTCGAACAGGAAATGGACGACCGGCACAAAGAGGGTCTCTCCCATCTCGAGGACATCCGGAACGCGATCCGCCTGCTCAAGCAGCTAACCTGAAATGGATTGCCGGAGGGCCGCGGCGGCCCTCGTATCTAAATACCCCGATTGCAGCTCACTCGGGGCGGCGCCGAGCCGGCGCACCCCACATGGAGGTGTTCGATGCAAGACGAGCGAAGGAAGGTGCTTGCCGCAAACGGCGGCCCGAAGGACAGTCACTGCGTCCTTGCCCCACTGGCCCCAGTTCGACGAGGAGTCGATCCGCGCGGTGGAGGCGGTCCTGCGCTCGGGCAAGGTCAACTACTGGACGGGTCCCAAAGGGATGGAGTTCGAGGCGGAGTTCGCGCGCTGGCAAGGGAGCAAGTTTGCCGTCGCCACCGCCACGGGGACGGCCGCGCTGCACGTCGCGCTCTCCGCACTCGGTATCGGTCCCGGCGACGAGGTGATCGTTCCCAGCTACACGTTCATCGCCACGAGTTTCGCGGTGCTGCAGGCTGGGGCCATTCCGCGTTTCGCCGACGTCAACCTCGCCGATCACTGCATCAGCATCGAATCGGCCGCCAAGCTCGTCTCGCCCCGCACCAAAGCCATCATACCGGTGCACCTGTACGGAAACGTCTGCGACATGGACGAGATCACGGCCTTTGCCACCCGGCACAACCTGTTCGTCATCGAGGACAACGCGGAAGCACTCGGCGGTGCCTACAAGGGCAGGCGGACTGGGACCATCGGCCGCATGGCCGCGTGCAGCTTCTGCCAGAACAAGACCTTCACCACCGGTGGGGAAGGGGGGATGGTGACCACCGACGACGAGGAGCTCGCCTGGCAGGCACGGAGCGTACGCGATCACGGCTACGACGTGAAGGACAGGCTCAACCTGCTGGTCCTGGAACAGAAACTGTCCTACATCCACAACCGGCTCGGCTGGAACTATCGGATGACGGAGATGCAATCCGCCATCGGGCTGGCGGAGCTGAAACGGATGGACGACTGGAACCTCCCGCGGCGGCGCCGCAACGCGCACATCCTGCTGGACGCGCTCGCGCCGCTCCCGCAGGTCAAGTACATGCCGGTCGACACGGCCGAGCGCCGCAACGGCTGGTACGTCTGCGCCTTTTCGCTCGACATCGAAGCGATGGCCTGCTCCATCGACGAGTTCGTGGCGGCCGCGTGCGCCGAAGGCGCCCCCTGCTGGCGCGTCTTCTGGCCCCAGTGCCATACCGAGAAGGCATTTACCGAGCGCCGCGGCTTCGGCCGGACCGGCTTCCCGTTCACGTCCGCCGAGTACACGGATCCCAGCAGCGTCGACTACACCGGCGTGGACGTCCCCAACGCCGGTTGGCACCAGACCCACACCTTCACGTGCTTCGCGTTTCCGACCTACAGCGAGGAAAACATGCGCCAGATCGCGGCGGCGCTCGTCAAGGTGATCAAGGCGTACAGCTGAGCCGGCGCGCTCGCGGCTCCCCCGGGGGTCAGGAGATGTAGTGCACCACTTCCGCCAGAGGGCGCCGCGAGGTCGTCTCCGGTGTCTCCGAGGGATAGCCTATCGGCAGGACGGCCAGCGGCAGCAGGTCCTCTCCCGCGCCTATGGCGTGCCTCACCGCCTCGTCGTTGAACGCTCCGACCCAGACACTCGCCAGCCCCAGCGCGGTCGCCGCCAGGTGGGCGTGCGCACAGGCGATCGTGCCGTCCTGCACGGCGTAGAGCGACGAGCCTCGCCGGCCGTACTTCCGGGACGAGAGCTCGGGGTGGGCGAAAAAAGCAAGCGCCACAGGGGCTTGGGCGACATACTCCTGGCCCAGCGCCGCGTCTGCCAGCGCCCTCAGGGTTGCGGCACGCGTGACCACGTATATTTCGTACGCCTGTAGATTGCCGGCAGACGGTGCGTGGCGTGCCGCTTCCAGGATCGACTGGAGTTTCTCCGGTTCTACCGGCCTGGCGGCGAATGCTCGGATCGAGTGGCGATTTTGCAGAACCTCAAAGAAATCCATGGGACTCTTGTCTCCCGCTGTCTCAAACGCCGGGCCGCGGCATCCGGCGCGGTCAATTGGACGAACACGATGACGTCTTTTCGGACGCGGATGGACGCAGATTCACGCAGATCAACACAAAAGCACTGGTGACAAGTCCTTACGCTTCGTAGATGCGCCGGGCGACGGGATCGTGGGCCATGCGTTTTCCGCGCAAGAAGGACTCGTCCGCCATGATGCCGGCCACCGCGTGCGCGTATCCGGCCTCCATCGGGGCGATCGGGGCCTTGCGCGTGCGGAGGCAATCGAGCCAGTTCTTCATGTGGTGGACACTCTCCACGCGAGGCAGTTTCGTGCCATTTTGAACGGGATCCGCCGCCTCGGCTCCTTCGCCGCTGACCGGCCACTCCCCGTCCCACGACCAGTTACTGCAGTCGATGGCGCCCCGGGTGCCATAGATGTTGTTGTAGCGGTGCGACCCGTTGCCGAAGAACTGTCCGTAGCGCACTACGAAGCCCTCCGGGTATTCGAAGGTCATCTCGACGGAGTCGGGAACGGTCCGGCGGTCCTTCCATCGATAACGGCCGAAGTGGGCGACGGCCCGGCTGGGTGCCCCGACCCCGGTGATGAAGTGAACGGTGTCGACAAAGTGCAGACCCTGGGTCGTGTGCGGGCCCCTGGAGAACTCCCGGTAGCCGTACCAGCACGCATACTGGTCCGCGTCGAAAGGCCGGTACGCCAAGTGGCCGAGGAATGCCTTCCAGTCGACGTCTTCCTCCTTCACGGCTCTCTCTCCGTACGTCAACCAGTAAGGCCGGGCACCGTTGCGCGCCTGGGCTGCTTTCAAAATCTTTCCGAGCCCGCCCGAGGCAATGAACTGGCGGGCCGCCAGCGCCTGGGGCAAGCTCCGGATCTGGGTCCCGTTCTGTACGATACGGCCGCGTTCCTTCACGGCATCGACCGCACGGATCAGTTCTTCCATGTTCATGGCCAGAGGTTTCTCGATGTAGACGTCCTTTCCCGCCTGCACAGCGGCGGTCAGCTGGGGACAATGCAGGTGTTCGGGCGAGGCGATGGTCACGGCGTCGATTTCCTTCATCGCCAGCAGGTCTTCGTAATGCACGTGCTGCGCCGGCGCTTTTCCGGAAGCACCCTTCACCTGGGCCGCGGCCTGTTCGCGCATCTGCTTCCAGGGATCGCAAACCGCGGCGATCTCTACGTTAGTTTCCTTCTGGAAGTCGAGAATATCCTTGATGTGGGATTGCCGGCCGCGGTCACCGCACCCGATGATCCCGATCGAGATGCGCTCATTGGCACCCAGGACGCGTGCGCCGCTGAGGGCCGTAGCCGCAAGCGCCGCCCCGACAAAGTCCCGCCGGCTGATTTCGGTTGTCATGATTCCTCCAATGGGACAGGCTCGCGGCTTCTCGACGCCGAGCATGCCCGGGAAAATACGGTTTGCCGCCGTCCGGTGATCGTATGCCTGCGGCAGGCGAAACGCAACGCGACAGATCGCGCCGTCACGGCCGGGCCGCGGCCTGGCGCAGGAGCCGCGAGGCGGCTTCGACCAGCTGCTCGCCGGAACCCGCGGCGCAGCGCGCACTCACGACCTCGTAGTTGCCTTGGGTCCAGGCTTGCCTCGTCGGGACATAGCCGATCGAGCCGTTCGCCAACTGCGCGACGACGGTGTACTTGAACGGCGAGGCCTGCTTTATGGCGAGCCCCAGTTCGACAAAGATCTCTCCCGGAAGACCCACCAGCGCGATGTCGCTTCCGAGCGTGATCACCTGGACTTCGACTTCGAGCGGCTGCCCCCGTCGTTCCTCGACATCCATGATCTTGAAGGCATCCACCAGTTCGAGGAAGGCGGGCTCTTTTCCCCCCTTGCCTTGCCGCGCCGTAGTTTCGTGGGCCCTCTGGACGTCGCCGGGTTTGAGCTCGGGGAGCGGCAGCCGCACCGTCGCGCTAAGGCAGCGCAGCGGGGTGTCCGGCACCTCCTCCAGCAGGGGCAAGGTGTGCAGGACGGCGCCGGCCAGGACCGTTCCGATCCGGGCGGCTTCGGCAGGCCCTTTCGGCTGGTCCGCCCACCTCACGTTGATGTGATTGATGTCGCCGGCCGTGCCCAGAGTAAACATCGTCAGCATGCCCGCCCCTTTGACCGCGCCGAGGAGGTTGGCGAGCGTGTAGGGGTAGTCGGCCGAGATCTCGAGGCCGCCCACGGTGTCCAGGTGCATGGCGAAGTTGACGTAAAGCGCGAGGGGCTGCCCCGCGCGCGAAACGAAGTGCAGCACCGGTATCGAGGGATCGATCGGCCCCGCGGGGCGCAGGATGTTCGGGTTGAGCCGGCCCGGGTTCCAGCCTACCGAACCGTCCTTCATGTGGAAGCGCCGGTTGAATGACAGGCCGTCCTCGCGGCCCAGGCCGGCAAGGACCTTTGCCGGCGTAAGCTGCGCCCGGGCCAGCCTCACGCTTTCCGCGATCAGCCCCGGCAGCGTCTTCGTGTACGCCGCCGCGAGCCCCTGGTCCCCGCCGAAGGCGGCGGTGCGCGCCGAGGAGCCGCTGATGACCGGCCCCGTGTGGGCGTGGGTCGCGCTGATCATCACATTCTCGCCCGGAATGCCGGCCGTTTCGCGAATCAGGCGGCGCGCCTCCTGCACGAACGCGCGATCCGTCGTGATGATGTCCAGGGCAACCAGCGCCGCCGAGGTGGCGCCGCTCTCGATCACGATGCTCTTGGCCCAGAGGTCGTCGTGGACCCCCGCGGCCGCGCGCTCGCTGTAGTAACCCGCCATGGGCGTGCCGAGCGCCGGCGTGATCTTCACCCGGGCCGTCCCGATCCTGAGGTCGGCCGCGGCGAGCGGGAGAGCCGAAACGAGCACGAGGAAGTGCAAGGCAAACTTCGCAAGGACGGTGTTCATCGTTCCGTACTATAAATCGTTCCCGCCTGATTTGCGCTACCGGTTTTTGATACCCTTTGGGATTGCACGGGCTTGCCGGGTGTGCGGGCCTGGCGAAAGTGGAGGCTCCGGAATGATTCGGGTGCAGGTGGTGTTGCCGGCTCTCGTGGGGTGGCTGGCTGTCGCCCAGCCCTCCCCTCGCCTGGCGGTCGGCGACGTCTTCCCCGCTCTGACGGGCGAGTTTCTCTCCGGGCGCAGGGCGACGCTCCCCGCGGATGCAAAAGGCCGCGTCGCTATGGTGGCGCTCGGTTTCAGCTACGATTCCCGCTTCGCCGTCGAAGAGTGGTCGAAGCGTTTCCGCGCCGAGTTTTCGGGACACCCGCATGCGACCTTCTACCAGGTCCCGATGATCGGCGGCCTGGGCCGGCTCGGCCGCGTGTTCATCGACCGGGGGATGCGCAAGGGGACGCCGAAGGAGCTACACGAGAATGTGATCACCGTCTATGGCGGCGTCGGGCCCTGGAAGGAGCGTCTGGCGGTCTCCGACGGTAAATGGGCTTACCTGGCGCTCATCGACGGGCGCGGGGTTGTGCGCTGGCTGCACGCAGGGCTTTTCGACGAGAGCCGCTTCCAGGAGATGGCGGCCGTCGTCCGGAGAATTGCCTCCTGAGCCTGTGGTCGGCGATCCTGGCGGATCGTCTCGGCGTCCAGCCGGTAGTCGAGAAACGGCTCGCTGGCATAGCACAGTTCCTTCAGAATCTGGAAGGCGCCGTGGTAGCAGTTCTTGTAGGCGTCGTTCACAAAGAGCCGCCCTTCGAACCAGTCGATGGTCTGGGATCCGACCAGGATGCCGGCCACGGGTTCCTGCCGCGCCCCGTATAGCAGGTCCTTGTGCCTGGCGGCGAAATCGAAGACCTGCTTGACGTGCCGCCCAGAGGGGTAATCCAGGGGAGTTCCGGGCATGTAGGCCACGACCTTCAACCCGGCGTCATGGCAGCGCCCGATCGTCTCCTGGAACGGATCGGAGGCACCCAGTTCGGGATGTACCGGGTAGCGTAGAGGTCGGAAGTAGGCGTAATAGGATGCCGCGGGATAACGAAAAGCGTTGGCGCCAAGAGACCTGGCGACGGCGACCGCCCGCTCGGCGCGATAGTCGAACGAGGGGTAGAACGGAGGGTTGTAGGCCTCAGCGATGACGGCGCGGCACGATCGGATCCAGTCCCAGGACGGTTTCAGGTCGGCGCCGAGCAGACGGGAGGCCGGAAACCGCCACCGTGAGGGCCTTCATGAAGTCTCTTCGCGTTATCATGTTTCCTCCGGGCAAGTTCGGCGCCCACATCATAAACCCGCGAAGTCACCGGAGCCGCAGTGAAACGGAATCTGATGTACGGCGAGACATAAGGCCTGCCTCGGACGCGGCACGACCGGGGCCGCCACCGAACGGGGTCGGTCCGAATCCGGGCACGAAACCGAAGCCCCGGTAGCAGTGGGCAATTGTGCTTGCATTTTGATGCGCCGGATTGCACATTGGCGGCGCCCCTGAGCGATTTGCCCCCACGTTCCCGAGGACCGCGTTGGACTCCGCTGCTCCCGAAGCAAGGCAGCACAGAACATCGCCATTCCGCTGGCTGGTGATCTCGCTGGCGTTTTTCGCGACGGTGGTCAACTACCTCGACCGGCAGACCCTGTCGGTGATAGCGCCGGAGCTGAAACGCCAGTTTCAGATGAGCGACGAAACCTATGGGTTGATCCTGTCTGCCTTCATGCTGGCGTACACGGTCATGAACGGCGTTTCCGGGCCTGTGATCGACCGGATCGGTACCAGGGTCGGGTACGCCGTATGCATGGCGTGGTGGTCGACCGCCGGGATGCTGCACGCCTTCGCCACCGGCCCTTTTTCGCTGGGGATCTTCCGCTTCCTGCTCGGAGCCGGAGAAGCCGGGAACTGGCCCGCGGCCGTAAAGGTGGTGAGCGAGTGGTTCCCCCCGAAGGAGCGCGCGCTGGCATCGGGGATCTTCAACAGCGGCGCGGCCATCGGGGCGCTCGCAGCGCCGCCCCTGGTCGCCTGGCTCGTGCTCAGCTGGGGCTGGCCCACGGCCTTCGTCGTCGTGGGAGCTTCGGGGTATGCCTGGCTCGCCTGCTGGTTGCTTGTGTACCGGACACCGGAAGACGTGCGTCAGGAAGTCGAAGCGCGCCCGGCAACGCCCTGGCACCTGCTGCGCACACGCTTCGTGTCGGTGCTCACGCTGTCCAAGATCTTCGCAGACCCGGTGTGGTACTTCTACATTTTCTGGATCCCGAAGTACCTCAGTACGGTCCACGGCTTCTCGCTCGCCCAGATCGGCAAGACCGCGTGGATACCGTTTCTGTCGGCGGACGTGGGAAACATCCTTGGAGGCGCCTTTACCCAGTGGCTCATCCGGCGCGGAACGCCGGTCCCGAAGGCCCGCAAGATCGCGGTGTCGGTTTTCGCGCTCCTGATGACCTCCGCCATCCCCGCCGTGTTCTCTGGGAGTGCCGGAATCGCTCTCGCATGGGTTTCGGTGGCGACGTTCGGCTACGCCGGCTACAACGCCAATTGTCTGGCCTTCCCGGCCGACGTTTTCCCCAGGAACATGGTCGGCTCGATCTGGGGTCTGGCCAGCATGGGGGCGGGATTCGGCGGAATGCTCTTCAGCTGGCTGTCCGGAGCCGTGATTGACCGCTTCGGCTATTTTCCGGTGTTTATCGGGTACGGCATCCTGCCGGTCATCGCGCTGGCGCTCGTCCTCGGCCCCATGGGCCCCCTGGTCCCGCACCCTGAGTTTCAAGGACGGGCGACGCCACACCCGGGCCCGGCGGCGGATGTCCCGTGACGCTCAGAATCTCTGGACATCCTGAGGTGTGGCTGGGGTGCCGGAGTCACTCCCCTTGCTTCATGCCCTCTCCTCCTGTGCTGTGCGGCCGGACACGTTCTGCCGGGCCGCGTGATTCTATTACGCCCGGGGCAGTAGCGGCCCAGCCCAGCAGGCGGCGGCGATTCCTATAATTATACGTATCTTCGGCGCGCACCCGTTAAACATTGGCTGGGGGCGCCAGATCTCAATGGCATAGTGCAAGACTTGCGGAGCATAGGCTCGATCGGATGCAAAACCTGCATCGGGACGGGCGGCCCGCCGAAACTCCGCTTGAGGATTTCAACCTGTAAGCTAAGCCGTGGATGGAGTTTACACGAAAGTCTAGAGGCCGTCGACCCCAGTGGCACAGGGACTGCAACAGGTAAGGACGCCGGCACGATAGTCCGGCGGAGGAAACCAAGATGAAAGTGAAATCAGTTCTAATGACGGCCTTTCTGGCGTCAGCGTTCGCGGCGGCACCGATTGTGTCGGCGCAGGTCAGCAACTCGAACGCCGGCGGCAGCAGACAGCACAAGATAAACGATGCCAATCACGACGGTGTCTGCGACCTGTGCGGAAACCCGGTGGGCAGCGGGATCTCGAATGCGCAGGGACAGCAGGCGAAAAAGGGCAAGCACTTCGGTCCGGGAGACGGCACGGGGAACAACGGGGCCGGCCCTCGGGACGGCACGGGCTACGGAGCGCAGTCCGGGCAGAGGTCCGGGCCACGCGACGGTTCGGGAATGGGCCAGCGGGGAAGCACCGGCTCCGGCCGTGGCCAGGGGGGAGGCCATCGCGGAGGCAGGCCGTAACACTTCCGCGTGGGGGATCGCACACGTGTGGTCCCCCACGCACCTCACCGACGATTAATTCGGAGACACCACACAATGTCGCAGAAACGATTCAGCTGGCGCAGCTTCACCACCCTCATGCTCGCATGGGCATTCCTGACCCTGATAGCTTCGGGAACCGTGCTTTACATCGCTCCCCCGGGGAGGATCGCAAATTGGACCCAATGGCGGATCGTTGCGCTCACGAAGGCCCAGTGGCAGGCCATCCACGTCCTGACCGCGGTCGTCTTCCTTACCGGTGGGCTTTTCCACCTGCTGAAGTTTAACTGGAAGGTCTTTGTCGCTTACATGAAGAAGCGCGGTGATTCGGGGATCCGGTTCGGCCGCGAGATTGCCCTGTCGGCCGGGCTGTTTGTGTTCGTCCTGGCGGCGACCGTCGCGAACCTGCCTCCGTTCGGAACGGTCATGACGGCAGGCGAGAAGATAAAGGAATCCTGGGACCAACCCGCGCAGTCGCCCCCTGTTCCACACCTCGGAGAACAGAGGATGTCGGACATCGCGGCCCGGCTGCAAATCCAGCCGGAAGCTGCATCCCGGTTGCTGGCTCAGCGGGGGATCGCGGTCCCGGCCGGCACCGAGACGAAGCTCAAGGAAGTCGCCCGGCAGAACCGCACGTCGCCGCAGGCGATATATGAAGCGCTTCAGCCTGCGGGGACGAAAACGAACGCAGCGCCCGCCGCGACAGCCGATGCTGTACACCAGCCCGGCTCGGGATCGGGCTTGGGCGAGCGCACGATGTCTGCCGTCGCCCGGGAACTAGGAATGACCCCCGACGAGGCACTATCAGCAGCTGCGGCTCAGAACCTGACGGCGAAGCCCGAAGAGACCCTTCGCGAAGTCGCCTTTCGGCAAGGCAAGCGCCCCTTCGAAATCATGGAACTCCTGCGGCAAAGAGGGGACGGACCAAGGTAATCTGCCTTTTTACAGCAACTTACAAACATAATGAGCAGAAAAAGAGGCTCTATTCGCGATTTTTCACCCGATTTTTCGTGATTAAGGCACATCCCGAGTTCGTTCGGGCCCGCAAGCGTGTCGTTCCGCTAAGTACCCAGTCTCATAAGTACGCTGACGCATTTTTCAGGACGCAGAACAACACGGGCGATGAAAGACAAAAGCCAAAACAGAACGCAGATTCCGCGGATCCAACGGATTCACGCGGATCGGCCGCGTCCGGTATGCCACCGTGAGGGCTACCTTGGGCACACAGGACTTTCCGGGCCCCACCGGAGGTCGATCCGGCCTCACGGCAGGTCCTCCTCCGAGTGGAAGCGTCCGTCCGCGCATCGGCGGTCCTCGGTGGTTTCACCCAGCCAACCCGCGGCCGAATCGGCGTGCGCATCGAACGCCGGCACGTATGGTTTGAGGTCGATGAGCGGCGTCTGGTCGAGGACGTCGAGTTCCGCGACGTAGAGGATGCACCCTTCCCGTCGGAGAAGCCGGACCGCCGACATGCCGATCGGATTCGGGCGGCATGGGGAACGCGTCGCGAATAGCCCGCGCGGGACGGTG
>CAWJKZ010000021.1:0-405005 GCA_963843575.1 uncultured Acidobacteriota bacterium
CGCGATGCACGTCAAGGTGGCCGAACAGGGCGCCTGGGTGGAGTTCGACGGCGTCGGCGAGAGCTCGCTCGGCCGGGACCTGGCGCTGGTCCGGAACATGATCTCCCACGGTGTGCTCGGCCGCACCCTGATTTCCCAGGACGCCGGCTGGTACCACGTCGGCGAACCCGGCGGCGGGCAGTTCCGGGGCTACGACTTCCTGCTGTCGTCGTTCACCGTCGCCCTGCGTGGCGGCGGGTTGCCTGAGGGGCAGCTGCTTGCCTTGCTGCGCGACAACCCCGCGGCGGCCCTCGGGCCGCGCCCCAAATGATTCGCGGCGCCCCGTCGCCTCCTGAATTACAATACCGCCATGACTATCCCGATCCGGTTCCCCAACTCCGCAGGCCCGCTACCGGGCCGTGTTCCGCTGCATCCGGGGCTGTCCCGGGGCACACCCTCTCAACGAGGTCATCTACCGATGCCCGAGTTGCCAGGACCTGCTGGAAGTGCAGCACGACCTCGAACCGCTCCGCATGACCTCGCCCGAGGAGTGGAAGGACATTTTCGACAGCCGGTTCATGCGCACGCTGTGGCCCTACGGGTCGGGCGTATGGGGCAAGAAGGAATTCGTCTGCCCCGACGTGCAGGACGAGAACATCGTGTCGACCTGCGAAGGGGGGAGCAACCTGTTCTGGGCCGAACAGCTCGGACGCCGATGGGGGCTCTCCGACCTGTGGATCAAGCAGTGCGGCAACAGCCACACCGGTTCGTTCAAGGACCTCGGGATGACCGTGCTCGTCAGCATGGTCAAACAGATGCGGCACGAGGGGCGGGACATCCCGGCCGTGGCCTGCGCGTCGACCGGCGACACGTCGGCCGCGCTCGCCGCCTACTGCGCTACCGCCGGCATTCCCGCCGTGGTCTTTCTCCCGAAAGACAAGGTCTCCGACGCACAACTGGTACAGCCTCTCGCGCACGGTGCCATCACGCTGGCCATCGACACCGATTTCGACGGCTGCATGGAGATCGTGCGGGAGGTGACCGCCCGTCACAACATCTACCTCGCCAACTCCATGAACTCTCTGCGCGTCGAAGGACAGAAGACGGTCAGTTTCGAACTGTGCGAGCAGTTCGACTGGGAGGTCCCCGACCTGGTCGTCATCCCCGGAGGCAACCTCGGCAACGTGAGCGCGCTCGGGAAGGGATTCCTGATGATGCGCGACGTCGGGCTGATCGACCGGCTCCCCCGGATCATGTGCGCGCAGGCGGAAAACGCCAACCCGCTCTACAAGAGCTACCTGACGGGTTTCGCCGATTTCGAGCCCATGCGGGCCAAACCGACCCTGGCGAGCGCGATCCAGATCGGGAACCCCGTCAGCATCCGCAAGGCGGTCCGCACCCTGCAGCAGTTCGACGGCATCGTCGAACAGGCGTCCGAGCAGGAGTTGGCGGAGGCCGCGGCGGAAGGGGACCTGACCGGTCTCTACAACTGCCCCCACACCGCCGTGGCGCTGGCCGCCCTCAAGAAACGCGTCCGGCTCGGCGACGTGCCGCGCGACGCGCGCGTGGTCGTCATCTCCACTGCGCACGGGCTGAAATTCACCGACTTCAAGACCCGGTACCACGCGGCGCAGCTGCAGGGGATACGATCGGAGTTCGCCAACCCGCCGATCGAGGTGGCGGCCTCGTACGGGAGCGTGCGGGACGCGCTTTTTTGCGCGCTGGACCTGCGCAACGCGCGGCTCTCCAGCCAGCACTGACCCGTCGTCCGGCTGCCCGGGCGCCCGCGCCGGATCATCCTCGCCCCGACCGCGTCCGCGGGGCATTCTCTTTCGCGCTGTTTGTCGCGGCGGCGCTCGTCCCGGTGGTCTACTCGCTCGTCTACTACAAGCAGCTCCAGCGCCGGGGCGAGTTGTGACGCGGGCGGCGCCCGCTTGTGTTATGCTCTCGAGCGGTTCTCAACGTCCCGGGAGGTGTTTATGAAAGCATGCGTCGCGCTGCTGGCCATCGTGTTTGCATCAGCCTTCATCCCTTCTCCAGGGGAGGTCCGGGTCGGGATCATCGGGCTGGACACCTCGCACGTCCGTGAGTTCACGCGGATGATCAATGACGCCTCTGCGCCGGACCACGTGGCCGGCGCGCGCGTCGTGGCGGCGTACAAGGGGGGGAGCCCGGACGTGGAGTCGAGCGCAAAGCGCGTCGACGGCTTCACGGCCGAACTGCGCGACAAGTGGAAGATCGAGATCGTTCCCGACATACCGGCGTTGTGCGCGCGAGTCGACGCGGTGCTGCTCGAGAGCGTCGACGGCCGGGTGCATCTCGACCAGGTGCGACCGGTGTTGCAGGCGCGCAAGCCGGTGTTTATCGACAAGCCGCTGGCCGCCAGCCTGGACCAGGCGCTGGCGATCGCGAAGCTCGCTCAGCAGGCGGGTGTGCCGTGGTTCAGTGCCTCCAGCCTGCGCTTTCACCCGGCACTCCAGGAACTGAAGACGGCCGCGGGCGACGTGCTCGGGTGCGACGTGTACAGCCCCTCCCCGACCGAGCCGCACCACCCCGACCTCTTCTGGTATGGGATTCACGGGGTGGAGATGCTGTTTACCCTCATGGGGCCGGGGTGCGAGTCCGTGACCCGGGTGAACACGCCCGGGACGGACGTCGTGGTCGGGCGCTGGAAGGATGGCCGCCTCGGCGTTTTTCGCGGGATCCGGCAGGGCCAGGACGGCTACGGAGCGACCGTGTACGGTAGCAAGGCCGTGCGCAGCGCCGCGGCCGAGGGTTCCCCCTACAAGGGACTGGTCGAGGAGATCGTCAAGTTCTTCCAGACCGGCAAGTCCCCGATCCCGGTGCAGGAAACGCTGGAAATCATGGCCTTCATGCAGGCCGCCGAGACCAGCAAGAGCCAGGGCGGACAGCCGGTCAAGATACCCTCCCCGCTGGAGTGATCGCGCCGTCAATCCGGAGTCCGAGCACGCCGAATCGCGTCACGGCGATCCGCACGGTCGACGGTTCGCCGGCCGCGGCCCGAGCGGTGTTTGCCGCTGTGCTATATTGACCTACCGTGGATAGAAACGTTGACCAGGTTGCCGCCCGGCTGGCGGAACTCCGCAAGGAAATCGAATATCACAACTACCGCTATTACGTCGCGGCCGACCCCGTCATCAGCGACACCGAGTATGACCGGCTCTTCCGGGAACTCGCACAGCTGGAACAGGAGCACCCGGAGCTCGCCTCGGCCGATTCGCCCACCCAGCGGGTCGGCGCGGAACCGCAGGACAAGTTCCGCAAAGTCCAGCATCGCCGCCCGATGCTCAGCCTCGCCAACGCCTTCGACGAGGAGGAACTGAGGGCATTTTACCGGCGCATACGCAACCTGCTGGAAACCGACGCCATCGACTTCGTCACCGAGCTGAAGATCGACGGGATAGCCGTCGCCCTGACCTACGAGAAGGGGACCCTGGTGCGCGGCGCCACCCGCGGCAACGGTCTGGTCGGTGAAGAGATCACCCCAAACCTCAAGACGATCCGGGCCATCCCCCTGAAGCTGCGCGATTTCACGGGCAGCCCGCAGGTGATCGAGGTCCGGGGGGAGGCCTACCTGCCCATCTCCGCCTTCAACAGGATCAACGAGGAGCGTGCGCAGGCGGGTGAGAATCTGTTTGCCAACCCGCGCAATGCGGCGGCCGGCGCGCTGCGCCAGCTCGACGCGCGGATCAGCGCGTCGCGGCCGCTGGCGTTTTTCGCCTATTCGGTCGGCTACGTCGAAGGACACGATTTCCGGACGCAGGTCGAATTGCTGAAGCAGCTGGCCCTCTGGGGGTTCCCGGTCAACCCGCACTACCGCCACCACGAGACGATCGACGGTGTGGCCCGGTTCTGCCGCGAGTGGCAGGACAGGAGGGACTCTCTCGATTACGAAATCGACGGGATCGTCGCCAAGGTGAACAGTCTCGAATTCCAGGAGCGTCTGGGCGTGGTCAGCCGCGACCCGCGCTGGGCCGTCGCCTACAAATTCCCGGGCCAGCTGGCCACGACACGCCTCCTGAAGATCGACATCAACGTGGGGCGCACGGGGGCGATGAACCCCTACGGCGTGCTCGAACCGGTCCAGCTCGCGGGCGTCACGATCCGGACTGCGACGCTGCACAACGAGGACGACATCCGGCGCAAGGATATCCGGGAAGGGGACACCGTCATCGTGAAGCGGGCCGGGGACGTCATCCCGCAGGTCGTCGGACCGGTGCGTGAGAAACGGACGGGGCATGAACGCGAGTTCCGCTACCCGGAGCGCTGCCCCGCGTGCGGTGCGCCGGTCGTGCGCGAGGAGGGCGGGGCCATGGCGTACTGCTCCAACACACAGTGCCCGGCCCAGAAGATCGAGTCGCTGAAGCACTTCGTCTCTCAGGGGGCGATGGATATCCGTGGCCTCGGCCCGCAGACGCTCGAGAAAATGCTCGACCTGAAGCTGATACGGGACGCGGCGGACCTTTATTACCTGACCCGGGAACAAGTGGCGCAGCTCCCGAATTTCAAAGAAAAATCGGTGCAAAACCTGGTCGCGAGCATCGAGCAGAGCAAGCCCCGGCCCTTCTCGCGCGTTCTGTTCGCCCTGGGAATCCGCCACGTGGGCGAGAGCATCGCGGAGCTGATCGCGGGCGCGTTCGGCGACATCGACGCTATCCAGGGGGCGGCGGAGGACGATATCTCCGCGGTGCCCGGGATCGGACCGGAAATCGCCCGGAGCGTGCGGAATTATTTCGCCGTCGATCAGAACCGTGCGTTCATCGCCCGGCTGCGTGCCGCCGGTCTCCGGTTTGAAGCTCTGGCCGAGGAGCGGGTCCGGACCGGTCCGCTGGCAGGGAAGTCGTTCGTAATCACCGGTACGCTGCCGACGCTCAGCCGCAAGGAAGCGACCGACCTGATCGAAAGCTGCGGCGGCAAGGTCGTCGGTTCCATCTCGTCCAGAACGAGTTACCTGGTGATGGGTGAGGATCCGGGGTCCAAGCTCACGAAGGCTCAGGAACTCGGCGTCCCGCAGCTTACCGAGGTACAGTTGATGAAGCTGGTGCAGCCATGACCCGAGTGGAACTCGAGTTCATCGGGAGGACCTTCGACGACTTCCTCTTCCGCCCGCAGCGCGGGCTCGTGGGAAGCCGCAGCCTCGTCGATTTGAGCCTGCCCTTGTCCCTGCGGCACCGCCTCTCCCTCCCCATCCTCTCGGCCAATATGGACAGCATCACGCGCGCGGCGATGGCGGAGACCCTGGCGCTCGAAGGGGGAGTGGGGATCATTCACCGGGCGATGCCGGTGGCGGAGCAGGCCAGGGAAGTGAGTCTCGTCAAGCGCAGCCACGGCTACGTCGTCGAGCGGCCGCTGTTTCTGCCCCATACCGCTACCCTGCGGGAGGCGCGGCAATTCACCCGGCAGCACCACATCACCGGGATCCTTATCGAAGACGCGCCGGGGAGCAACCGGCTCGCGGGTTTGTTGTCCAACCGCGACATGCCCTGGTCCGACGGCTTCGAAGACAGGCCCGTTGCGGAATTCATGACGGCCCGCGAGCGCCTGGTCACGGCGCAGCCCGGCATCGGCGTGTCGGAGGCCGAGAAGATCCTGTTCGAGAACCGGATCGAGAAGCTGCCGTTGATCGGCCCGGAGGGCGAGGTGAAGGGCCTGATTACGAAGAAGGACCTGATCCTGAGCCGCCAGCGCCCGTATTCCTCGAAGGACGGCAAAGGGAGGCTGCTGGTGGGTGCGGCCATCGGTGCGCGAGGGGATTACCTGGAGCGCGCCTCGGAGTTGGTCCGGGCGGGGGCGGACATCCTCGTCATGGACATCGCTCACGGACACTCGGAGGTGATGAAGGCGGCGGTGGAGTCCTTTCGCAAGCGGCTGGGGGATTGCGAGCTGATTTGCGGCAATGTGGGGACGAGCGAAGGGGCGCTGTTTCTGAAAGAGCTCGGGGCCGACGGGATCAAGGTCGGGATCGGGCCCGGCCGCGGGTGCCGTACCCGGCTGGAGACGGGTGCGGGGGTGGCGCAGCTCCAGGCCATCCGCGAGGCCTGGCAGGCCGTGGGGGAGTCTCTGCCCATCATCGCGGACGGAGGCATCCGCAACGACAAGGACATTTTCCTTGCGCTCGCCTGCGGCGCGTCCTCGGTGATGCTGGGTGGCATGCTCTCGGGGACGGATGAGGCGCCCGGGGTTGTGATCATCGATCCCGCGACGGGACAGAAACACAAGATCTACCGCGGCATGACCTCGCCGCAGGCCGTCCTGCAGGCGCTTTACGACGCCGAGGAGGGTGCCGCCTCGGAAGCGCTCCTCACTCCGGCCGAGGGGCAGGAAATGCAGATCCCTTACCGGGGTAGCGTCCTGGACGTGCTGCACCGCATCCGCGGCCACCTGGCGTCTTCGGTCAGTTACGCGGGCGGGACCTCGCTGGCTGACGTGCGTCAGAAAATCGTGGCCGATCCTCTTCGCTACCTGGTGCCGCTCTCGGAGAGCGCCCGCCACGAGTCCTATGAACGATAGCCCACGACACGACCCGGCAGCGGGGCCCGGACCGACCAGTGAGATCGCTGAGGCCGGAATCGAGCCGGCCCCAACCCCTTTTCTAAAACAGGAGAGAAAAAGATGATCGTTGTCATCGCCATGGTGCACGCGCGCGCTGGGAAGGAAAAGGAATTGGGAGAAGTCCTGCGGGGACTGGTCGACCCGACCAGGGTCGAACCGGGATGCATCCAGTACGAACTTCACGTCGCGGCGGGCGACCCGGCCCAGTATGCCTTTTACGAGCGGTGGCAGGATCAGACCGCACTCGACCGGCACTTGCAGGCCCCCCACTTCACGTCGGCCGCCTCGTCGTTTGCCCGACTCACCGATGCGGCGCCGAGCATCGGCGTTTACACGCTGGTCGGGTGATGCCAAACGACAGCGTCGCGCCGGCGTCTGTGCCGGGCGGGACCGTCCGGGAGCCGCTCGGCTTCGTCAGAGCGAACGCCCGGCTCATCGGGGTCCTCGCCCTCGGGCACCTTGCCGTGGACATGAACCAGGGGGCATTCCCGGCGATACTGCCGCTGCTCCGATCGGCGCTTCACCTGTCCTACGGTGCTGCGGGCGTCCTGGTGCTGGTGTCCAATCTCACCTCGTCCATCGTACAGCCCGTTTTCGGGCTGTACGCCGACAGGAGCAGCTGGCGCTGGCTGCTCCCGGCCGCGCTTCTCTGCGCCGGGACCGGAATGTCGCTGATCGGGTTCGCCAGGAATTACTGGACGGTGCTCGGCTTGCTGATCGTGATGTCGTTAGGGGTCGCCGCCTACCATCCGGAAGGGTTCAAATCCGCCACTGCCGTTGCCGGGGACCGGCGCGCCACGGCGCTCTCCTGGTTTTCGCTGGGCGGCAACGTGGGCTTTGCACTCGGGCCCCCGTTTGTCACCGCGCTCGTGACCGAGGTCGGGCTGTATGGCACGGCCGGCTCCATGATTCCGACCCTGATCGTGCTCGGGTTGCTCCTGGGCTACATGCCGCGCCTCCTGGCGCGCCACACCGGGGGAGGCCAGCCGGCGGTTCGGATGACCGGCCGCAACATGCCGCGGGCGGTCGCGCTGCTTATGCTGGTCGTCATGTTTCGCTCCTGGACGCAGTTGGGTTTTGTGACCTTCCTGCCCTTTTACTACACGGACTACCTCAAGGCGCCTCCCCGGCTCGTCGGGCCGCTGCTGTTTGTCTTCCTCGGCGCGGGAGCCCTCGGCACGATCATCGCCGGCCCTCTGGCAGACCGGTGGGGCGCCCGCCGGTTTATCGTGTGGGCGATCCTGGCGTCGGTCCCGTTGGGGAGCTCGTGCCTGCTGTTGCGCGGAGCGGCATCCTGGGTGATGCTCGGCGTGTTCGGGATCGTCCTGGTCTCGACGTTCTCGATCACGGTCGTGCTCGGCCAGCAGTACCTGCCCAACAACCCCGGCCTGGCCAGCGGTCTCATCGTCGGCTTCGCCATTGGAGCCGGCGGGGTAGGGGTTGCGATGCTGGGCTGGGTAGCCGATCGCTGGGGGCTGCCGGCCGCATTGTGGATTTCGGCGCTCATGCCTGTCGCCGGATTTGCCGCGGCGCGCGGTCTGCCGGTCCCCGACGCTCACCTTGCGCTGGTAAGACGAGAGGACTAAGTACACAGTCTCATAAGTACGCTGACGTATTTTTCAGGACGCAGAACAACACGGGCGATGAAAAACAAAAGCCAAAACAGAACGCAGATTCCGCGGATCCAACGGATTCACGCGGATCGACCGCGGCCTGTCGCCAGGTCGATCTGTGGGGATCCGCGCGCATCCGCGTCCTGACAAATACGTTGGCGTATTTGTAAACATCAGTCGGGGGAATCGGGGTCGCCTTGACCGGGGACCTCTTCCGTGGCCTCAGCAGGGCTCTCGACGGCGCAGCGTCACCGGCGCAGCGCGGCGCGGTTGAGATCCAGGTCCTTTGAGGGGATTACCTGCGCGTCTGGAAACCGCTTGCGGATGTCGTCGAGAAAGAGCTTCGCGTTTCCCGACAGCACGATTTTCGCCCCGGCCGGATCCAGGTGGGAGCGGGCGAACTGCTGGACCTGTGCGGCCGTCACGGCCCGGACGTTGTCGACATACCTGTTGATCTGGTCGAGTTCCAGACCATAGAGCGCGAGCGAGGCGATCTGGGCGACAATGCCGTCGATGGTCTCGAGGCTCCGGCCGAAATTGCCGATCAAGGCGGCTTTGCGGGCGGTCAGTTCCGGTTCGGCGACCTGCTCGATTTCGAGGCGGCTCATTTCCGCGAGCGTCAGGGAGGCGACCTCGCCGCCGGATTCGTTCTTTGTCTGAGTTATCGCCAGCAACGGTCCGGGTTCGCGCCGGGCGTCGAGCCGGCTGGACGCGCCGTAGCTGAGGCCTCGTTTGATGCGGATTTCCTGGTTGAGCCGGGCCGAGTAGCCGCCGCCCAGGACCGAGTTCGCCACGATGGCCTCGAAGTACGACGGGTCCGCGCGGCGGACCGCCCGGCACGCGACCGCGACGGCGACCTGCCCGGATTCGGGCATGTCGATGACCAGAGCGCGCGGGGGGGTCCGGCCGACGTCGACGGTCCGGGCCCCGCCGGCCGCGGGAAGCGGACCGCCGGGCCTCGCCCAGTCGCCGAAGAGCTTCTCCGCCAGCCGGAAAGCTGCGGGCGCACGGACGTCGCCGCCGATGACCAGCACGGCGTTGTCGGGCCGGTACACTTCCCGGTGCAGCCGCAGGATGTCGTCCCGTGTAATGCGCGCGACCGACTCCGGGGTCCCCGATCGGGGGTGACCGTAAGGGCCGTCCCCGAACACGGCGCGGGCGGCCACGAGCGAGGCGACCGCACTCGGCTCGCGCATCGACACCTTGATGCTGTCCAGGGTCTGCTGCCGCACGCGGTCGATCTCTTCCTGGTTGAACGACGCGTGGCGCACGACGTCGGCGAGGATTGCCAGCGCCGGTTCGAACTTGGAGGCGAGCACGTTCACATAGACATTCGAGGAGTCCCAGGCGGCGCCGGATTCCAAGCTTCCTCCGAGGGATTCCACCGCCTCCGCGATTTCGGGCGCGCTCCGGGTCCGGGTCCCCTTGGTAACGAGGTCCGCGGTCATCTCGGCGAGCCCGCTCTCGTCCGGGGGGTCGGTCTCGGCCCCGCTCCTGACGAGCAGGCGCGCGGAGATCAGCGGTATGTCGCTCTTCTCGATCGCGATCACCCTTAGGCCGTTGGTCAGCGTGGTTTCCTGGGGTTTGGGTATCCGGGCCGGCCGGGGTTCGGACGGCGGAGGCGGCGTTTCCTGCGGGGCGGCGGTCGAGTGGAGGTGTCCCATGGCAATCAGGAGTGCCGTGCCGGCGGCCATCAAACGGCGGCGTGGTCCTGCGCTGGTTCTCACCGCGCACCCCCTTTCCTGGAGTCGTTCGGTTTCTGTTCGCCCGGTTCCGGCAGGTAACGGAGAACCACGCGGTTGCTGGTCGTGAGGTAGCGCCGGGCAACGCGCTGGACGTCGGGGGCAGTCACGGCCTGGATGCGGCCGATGTCGGAGTCTGCCCGTGCCGGGTCCCCGAACAGGACTGCGGCCCGGGCCAGTGCGAATGCCTTTCCTTCGTTTGTTTCCCGCTGGTGCAACTCCCCGGTGACGAGCTGATTCTTGGCCTTGTCCAGCTCGGCGGCAGTGACCGGCTTGGATTTGAGCAGATCCAATTCGGCCGTCAGACTCTTTTCGGCCTCTTGGACGGTCTTGCCGCCGGCGAGGATGGCTCCGGTCACGAAGAGTCCGGCGTCTTCGCGCAGGTCGGCGTTGGCGAAAATCTCCTGTGCGACCTGCTGCCGGTAGACGAGCGACTGGTACAGCCGGGACGAGTCGCCTTCGGACAGGAGCGCCTGCGCCACACGGAACACGGGCGCATCGTCGCCGGTGACCGGCGGGATCAGGAAAGTCATGGCGACGGCCGGCAGGGGGACGTTGGGCCCGAACTCGGTGTAGCGCGCCTCCACGGAGCGCGCCGGTTCCCTGACCGCGACGCGGGGGATTGGCACGGCCGGTTTAGGGATGGGACCGAAAAACTGGTCGACCCACCGGTCGAGCTGTTGCGGGTCGAAATCGCCCGCCACGACGAGCACCGCGTTGTCGGGGCGATAGAACACGGAGTGAAATTTCCGGACGTCCTCGAGGCTGGCCGCCTCGAGATCCTCGATGCTGCCGATGCCGGGGCGGCGATACGGGTGGGTCGTGAAGGACTTCTGTTCGATCAGGTAAAACAATCTGCCGTACGGCGGAGCGAGGACCGTTTGCCGGAACTCCTCCTCCACCACCGCCCGTTCGGACTTGAAGTTAGCCTCGTCGACCCTCAGCGACGACATGCGGTCCGCTTCGGCCCAGAGCAGCGTCTGGAGATAGTTCGAAGGTACCACCTCGTAATAGTTCGTATAGTCGTTATCTGTCGAGGCGTTGTTGTACCCGCCCACGTCCTCGGTGAGCCGGTCCATCATTTCGTCCTTCATGTGGCGTGTGCCTTTGAACATCATGTGCTCAAAGAGGTGGGCGAAACCGCTGCGTCCCTGCGGGTCGTCCTTGGACCCCACCCGGTACCAGACCTGGATCGCCGCCGTCGGGCTCGTGTGGTTCTCGATGGAGATCAACTGGAGTCCGTTGGGCAGGGCCCGCTGTTGGAATTGCAGTCGTGGAACCTTTGTCTGTCCGGTCATCGTCCCCTGCAGGCTTGTTGCCAGGACCGCAGCAATCATTGCACACATGGTGATCTGAGTCCGCATAGCTCCTTCCTTCGAGGCCCTTTGAGCTCCCTGGAGCCTTCGAGGCCGCTTTCACGGGTCGAAGCCCTCGAAAATCCGCCAGCATGGCCTTGGCCCTCGCCCGGCATCTTTTACACTCCCGGAATCCCAGACGGCGGCGCACCGACGGCAGCGCCGGAAAGATCCGGGCCGCTCCCCAGCTTCAGGACGAGCATCGTGGCATCGTCGGTCGCTTCGATGGCCCCGCGATGACTTCGGACCGCCGCATCGACCTGTCCCAGCATCAGCTCGACGGTCTCCGAGCGGTGCGCGAACAGCAGCGCCTCGAGTCGTGCGGCGCCGAACTCCTCGCCCTTGTCGTTCTCGCATTCGATCAGGCCGTCGGTGTAGAGGAACAGCGAATCGCCCGGTTGAAGTCGCACGCTGCGCTCCTCGTAACCAGCGCCAGGCATGAGTCCCAGGGGACGACCGGTCGAGTCGAGCCGTTCGATGGTGCCGTCGTGATGGAGGGCGAACTGGGTGTTGTGACCGGCGTTGATGTACCGGAGGATGCCGGCGTGCACGTCAAGGGTGCCCAGGAACAACGTCAGGTAGAGCTCGACAGGGGTGTTCTGGGCGATGTCGTGATCCAGACGATCCGCGAGCCGCGCCAGGTCGTGCTCGAGGGGAAGGCGGGCCTGGATGGTCGCCTGCAGGTTGGCCATCAGCAACGCCGCCGGCAACCCCTTGCCCGATACGTCGCCGACGAGCAGGCCGACACTGCCGTCCTGAAGCGGGAAGTAGTTGAAGAAGTCGCCCCCCACCTCGCGGGCCGGGATGGAGACCCCCTTCGCCTCTGCGAATCCGGAACTCAGCGGTCGATGGGGCAGCAGCTCCTCCTGAATCCTGCGGCACATCTCCAGTTCATTGCGCAGCCGTTCCTGTTGTACCAGGCTCTTTTCGTGTTCGCTCAGGTCCCCGGCCATCCGGTTGAAAGCCTGGGCGAGCCGCCCGAACTCGTCGCCGGAACGCACCGGCACGCGGGTGTCGAGGTTGCCGCGGGCCAATCCCTCCACCCCCTGGGTGAGCGTCTTCAGATCGCGGGTCATGCGGTTTGAGAGGGGCAGTATCCCGATGAGCGCGAGTGCCACGACGCCGAGCCCGAATCCGAGATTGCGGACCGCGGTGCGACGGATCTGCTGGATGGAGTCGCCGACGGGGCGGGCGATGCCGAACGTGACGCCCGACGCCTCGTCTTTGCGCGTCACGACGATCCAGTCGGCGAGCTTGCCCGGGTCGAGCTTCCCCTCGGCAGCCGCAACCAGCGGGAGTTGGGCGAGCTTTGCCCTGTCGGCGGCATCGGCGGCGACGAGCTCCTTGTTCAAGTCGAGGGCGAAGGGCACCTCCCCCTGCCTGCGCCGGGTGCGCGACAGCACCGAGTGCAGCACGCGGCCGGAGCTGATCTGTGCCTTGACGGTTCCGACCATCTGGCCGTCGGTGTGGACAGGGTAGGAAAGCCGTTGCGCACGCCGGACTTCGATTTCCCGTATTTGTTCTTTGAGAGCCCGGACCGCCCCCGCGGACTCGAACGCTTTACGGAGCGCCTCGGGCGACGAGGCGTTGCCCCCGTCCCGCACATGGGGCACCGCGTCCGATTGGGGTAGTCCGGGGACGGGTATCCGGATGACCATGCGCTTGCCGTCCGCGTCCACGGCCGTCCCGCCTCGGGCGGAACCGCCGGTCTCCGCACCGGCCATGCGTATGATCAGTTCCTCGGGCATGTGCGGGATCCCCGGCGGCGGCATGCGCATGCGCGCCCCTGCCGAAGCTTCGGGGGGCGGGGGGACCGGCGGTGCCGAGGGTTTGAACTCGAGTGCCTCGAGCAGCGATGCGGCGTCACCGATCTCCGCCATGAGGCGGGCCGACAGCGGCTGCCCGTCCTCGCCAGCCATCATCCTGCGAAACGGAAAGTTCCCCAGGCGCTCGATCCTGCGACTCAAGTCGCCGCGGACCGACTCCATCCGCACGCCTATGTCGTCGGCCAACGCGCCGGACTCCGACTCGACGACCAGCCGGAAAGCGGCCAGAGAGGCGCGGTAGGAATAGATGCTGACGACCGTCAACGGCACGACGGCGAGCAGGAAAAACGCAAGTATCAGCTTGGCGCGGACATTCATGACAGCCCTCGGTGCGTGATCCCGGTCGCACCAGATCGTACCATAGGAGGCGGCCGTCCAATGGTCAGTCTAGGACTGCGGCGCCTCGGCGCCGGTTTCACTCACATCCTACGGGCGGAAGGCCCGATTGTTTCGGTGCCGCGCCGAATGGCGAGATGCGATCCTCCTGTAACCTTGCCTTGCGGCGGCGCCGAGGCGCCCCCGGCAAAACCGCCGCACTCTAGGATCAACCGTCGGGCAGCCCGATCTTCTGGACCTACTCGAGCGCGAACTCGCTCGACGGCTCTCCCACCCGGGGAAAGTTTCCCGTCTGGCCGTCGCAAACGCGCGGCCGGATAGGCAATCCGCCTTGGCCGTATGAATTAGCGGTGCCCGGGTCCGCGCACGTCTTGCATCGTCCAACTGCACGGAGCGCGGCCCTGACGCTGGCTCTCGTGTGGTTGGGTACGTGCCCCGTTTCGTTTCTGGACTTGGTCCGTTCGAGCATCCTCTAGCCGGGAGCCAGGGGGTGAATGGATTGCCCGGCCGTTTCAGCATATCCTCGGAAGTTGCTCGCCGCTCAGCATGTCGACGATGCGGGTCGCCCCGATGCTGCTTTTCAGCGTCACGAGACCCTCGGGGCCGTCGGTGACGCGGCCCACGATCGCGGCCCCGCCTGCCTGCGGGTGAGCGCGCATCACGCCGAGGGCGCGTTGCGCGTCGGCAGGCGCCACGAAAGCCACGAACCTCCCTTCGTTGGCCACGTAAAGCGGGTCAAAGCCGAGCAGCTCGCAGGCTCCGCGCACGTCGTCGTGCAGCGCGATTCGCTCTTCCTCGATACGGATGTGGCTGCGGGAAGCCTCGGCTATCTCCACCAGGGCGCTGGCCAGCCCGCCGCGCGTGAGGTCGCGCAGACAGTGAACGTCGATGCCGGCCTCGATGAGCGCCGTCACCACCCCGGCCAGCGGCGCGCAATCGCTCTGGATGGTCGTCTCGAACTCCAGGCCTTCCCGGGCGGCCATGATCGCGATCCCGTGCCGCCCGAGGTCGCCGCTCAGCAGGACCGCATCCCCACCGCGGACGGCGGAGGGGCCGATGGTCCTCTCCGTCAGCAGGGTCCCGATGCCGGCCGTGTTGACGAAGATGCCGTCGCCATGACCGCGATCGACCACCTTCGTGTCGCCGGTGACGAGCTGCACCCCGGCGGCGTCGGCCGCGCCGCGCATGGAGAGGGCCACGCGCCAGAGCGTCTCGATGGGCAGGCCCTCCTCGAGAATGAAGCCGGCGCTCAGATAGAGCGGTTTCGCCCCGCACATCGCCAGGTCGTTCACGGTTCCGTTGACCGCGAGCGACCCGATGTCGCCTCCCGGGAAGAAGAGCGGGCGCACGACGTACGAGTCCGTCGTAAAAGCGATGCGCGGCGAGGTCAGCTCGAGGACGGCGCCGTCGTGGCGCGCCTCGAGCGGCTTGCTGTCGAACAACGGGAGGAACATGCGCTCGATCAGCTGGTGGGTGAGTTTTCCGCCGCCGCCGTGGGCGAGGAGCACGTTGGGGTACTGCTCAATCGGGATGGGGCACTGGAAGGCCATCGGTCAGCTCCGGGCTGGGGTCTCCTGCGTGTTCAACCGTATCCTGCGGTAGCGGTAATACGCGGCACAGGCTCCCTCGGACGACACCATGGTGGCGCCCAGCGGGTGCTCCGGCGTGCAGGCGGTGCCGAAGGCCGGGCACTCCTGCGGCTTCTTTACTCCCTGCAGAACCAGGCCGCTGATGCACTCCTTCGGTTCGTCCCACACGCGGTCCGCCACGCCAAAGCGGGTCTCGGCGTCAAACGCGCAGTATTCCGGCTGCAGCCCCAGGCCGCTCTGAGGTATCTCGCCCACGCCGCGCCACTTGCGGGCCACGACGCGGAAGACGCGGCGAATCAGCTCCTGTGCCGGCCGGTTCCCCTCGCGCCGCACGGTGCGCGTGTACTGGTTTTCGACCTCGGCGCGCCCTTCCTCGAGCTGCTTCACGCACAGGAAAATCCCCTGAAGTATGTCCACGGGCTCGAAACCTGTGACCACGATGGGGACCCTGTACTTCCGGGCGATCGGCTCGTATTCGTCGAATCCCATGATCGCGCAGACGTGTCCCGCGGCCAGAAAGCCCTGGACGCGGTTCGACGGCGCGGACAGGATCGCCTCCATCGCCGGCGGGACGAGCACGTGGGACACGAGGAGCGAGAAATTGCGCACCCCCTGCTGCGCGGCCTGGAACACTGCCATGGCGTTGGCCGGAGCCGTCGTTTCGAACCCGACCGCGAAGAAGACGACCTGCCTCTGCGGGTTTTCCCCCGCGATCTTCAAAGCGTCGAGCGGCGAGTAGACGATGCGGACGTCTCCTCCGGCGGCCTTGACGCCCAGCAGGTCTCTGTGCGCTCCGGGAACGCGCAGCATGTCTCCGAACGAGCAGAAGATCACGTCCGGGCAGTGCCGCGATCTCGATCGCCTTCTCGATCAGCTCGAGCGGCGTGACGCACACGGGGCAACCCGGACCGTGGACCAGTGTCAGTTCCGGCGGCAGCAGTTCGTCGATTCCGAAGCGGACGATGGCGTGGGTCTGGCCGCCGCAGATTTCCATCAGGGTCCAGGGCCGAGTGGTCACGCGCCGGAGTGCGTGTGCAAGTCTCCTCGCCGCCCTGGGATCGCGATATTCGTCAAGAATCTCATCGGGCTGAGACTCCTCCAATTCGGCCAGGTCGTCCATCTGGCGCAGGTATTCGAAAACCTGCCGGGCCTCTGCCTCGTCCACGACGCTGATGGCGAAGCCAACATGGACCAACACGTAGTCGCCGACACCCGCTTCCGGGACAAAGGCGAGGTTTATCGTCTTGCTCACACCGCCGAAGCTGACCTTGCCGCAACGCAGAATGGGATCCGTTCCTTCGATGCTGACAATCTTACCGGGCACCGCGAGGCACATCGGTCTACTCCTTTTTCTCCAGACACCGCTCGTCGGCGGCGCAGTTTTCCTGCGCAACCCCTGCCGCGGCGGCGAACACCTGCCCGAGGGCGATGCCGCCGTCGTTGGGGGGGACACGCTGGTGCCAGTAGGGACGGAAACCCTCCTGGCGAAGACGCACGAGGGCGCGCTCGGTGAGCACCTTGTTCTGAAAACAGCCGCCGCTCAACACGACACGCTCCTCCCCTATCTCCGTGGCCACCTCCACGATCGTCTCCGCCATGGCCGCGTGGAATCGTGCCGCGACGTGTCCCGGGCGGGCGCCGCTCCCGACATCGGCGACGACGGCGAGCACCAGGGGTGCCCAGTCGACCTCGAAACGCCTGCCGTCGCCACCCGGGCGTAGCCGGAACGGGTAGGGTTCGCGCGGCCCGGCGTCGTCCGCGGCGAACTCGAGCTCCATGGCGGCCTGGCCCTCGAAGGCGGCCACCTGCCGGATGCCGCTCAGGGAGGCGACGGCGTCGAAGAGACGTCCGGCGCTGGTAGTCGCCGGCGAGTTGAGGCCCTTCGCCATCATGTCGGTCAGCAGCCGGCGCTCGGCCGGCGTGAATGCGGCGACGGAGGGGAGCGCGCCATGCTGCTGCAGGTCTGCGAACAGTTCGTGCAGGAGCCCAAGCGCTGCCCGTCGCGGTTCCCTCACCGCGCGGCTCGCCCCGGGAAGCCGGAATTCCCGAAGGGAGGCGACACGCTCGAAGCCGTGCTCGTCCGCCAACAGGAACTCCCCGCCCCAGACCTTGCCGTCGAGCCCGTAGCCGGTGCCGTCCCAGGAGATCCCGAGGACGCGCCCAGTGAGGCTGTTGTCCGCCATGCAGGACAACACATGGGCGAAATGGTGCTGCACAGGGAATACGCGGATTCCGGAACCGAGTGCGAACTGCGTGGAGAGGTAGTCGGGATGCAGGTCGGTCGCCATCAATTCGGGCGTGGCCCGGTACAGCGCGGTAAGGCTCAGGACGACCTCGCGAAACGCCCGCAGGGCCTGGTCGTTCTCCAGGTCCCCGATGTGCTGGCTGACGAAGGCGTTTCCCCCGGACGCCAGGGCGACGCTGTTCTTGAGGTGCCCGCCCACCCCAAGGATGGGGGGTGCGGCGGGGCCGAGGGGCAGCGGGAGTGGGGCATACCCGCGGGCGCGCCGCAGCACGAGTTCACGCCCGGCCAGGACGCGCGTCACCGAGTCGTCCACGTGCCGGACGATCGGGCGGTTGTGGACCAAGAAAACATCTGCGATACCGCGCAGGCGCGACAGCGCCTCGTGCTCATCGGTGCAGATCGGCTCGTCCGAAATGTTGCCGCTCGTCGCGACCACGGGGGCGTCCGAGTTCACGCATCAGCAGGTGGTGCAGCGGGGTGTAGGGGAGCATCACGCCAAGGTAGGGATTTCGTGGCGCCACTGCCGGGGCGATCTCCGAGTCGATGTCCGGAGCACGACGCAGCAGCACGATCGGGCACTCGGGCGAACGCAGCAGCCTCTCCTCGAGCGCGGAGACGCGGCACCAGCGGCGCAGCGCATGCACCGACGGCGCCATCAGCGCGAGCGGCTTTTCGTCGCGGTGTTTGCGCGCGCGCAGGCGCAGGACGGCGGAATCGCTGCGGGCGTCGACCATGAGATGAAAGCCGCCCAGCCCCTTGACCGCCACGACGTCCCCGGCGGCGACCCGGCGGGCCGCTGCCGTCAGAGCCTCGTCCCCTTGCGCCTCCGCGCGGCCGTCCGCATCCCACAGCTCGAACCGCGGGCCGCACTCCGGGCAGGCGTTCGGTTGAGCGTGGAACCGCCGGTCTTCCGGGTTTTCGTACTCGTCGCGGCACGCCGCACACATGCGGAAGAGCTTCATCGAGGTGTTGGCGCGGTCATACGGGAGCGCCTCGATGATGCTGAAGCGCGGCCCGCAGTGGGTGCAGTTCGTGAAGGGGTAGCGGTGGCGACGGTTCCGCGGGTCGAACACCTCCGCGAGGCAGGCGGGGCACGTGGCGATATCGGGGAGCACGAGGGCCGTGGGGCTGCCGAGGCTCTCGCTCCGCCGTATCGCGAACTCGGCGAAACCCGCCGGATCGAGGAAAGAGCACTCGACGCTCTGGATGGACGAGCGGTCCGGTTTCTCCCGCTCGAGTCGCAGACGAAACTCGTCCAGCACGCCGGTTTCTCCCTCGGCTTCGATGAAGACGCCCTGGGGGGAATTGACAACCCAACCGCCGAGCCGCAGTTCGCGCGCGAGCCGGTAGACGAAAGGTCGAAAACCGACGCCCTGGACAGCCCCGCGAATGGTGATGCGTGCACGCTGGATCACGGTGCCGGCGAAACCTTTCCCCGGAGCCAGTCGCACCACCGGGCTATGCCCGCGCCCGACGTGCAGGAAGTTTCGAACACCGTAAGCCCCGGGTTGATCTGCATGGCGTTGCGCCGCAGCGCGGAGACGTCGCAGTTTACGTACGGCAGGAGGTCCGTCTTGTTGATGATCAGGACCGAGGCGTTGCGGAACATTGCCGGGTATTTCAGCGGCTTGTCGTCCCCCTCGGTCGTGCTCAGAACCACGACCTTGAGTGCTTCGCCCAGGTCGTAGTTGGCCGGGCAGACGAGGTTCCCGACATTCTCGATGATCAGGATGTCGAACTGTGAGAGGTCCATCCGCTGCAACGCTTCGTGCACGAGGCGCGCTTCGAGGTGGCAGGCGCCGTTGGTGACGATCTGGACGACCGGGACGCGATAGCGCGCCACCCTCTGTGCGTCGAAATCGGTCTGCACGTCCCCTTCGATGACGGCGACGCGGGGAGTGCCGTTCAACTCCTCGAGGGTACGTTCCAGGATGCTTGTCTTGCCGGCCCCGGGGGAGCTGACGATGTTGAAGACGAACAGGCCGGCGCGCTCGAAAAGGGCACGGTTCTGCCCGGCGATTTCGTCGTTTTTCTCCAACACCTTGCGTTCGATCGTGATTACGCTCATGGCACCTCGGCGGGTTCGTCGGTCATCTCCACCTCCAGCACCTGGAGCTCCATTCCCGACGCCAGATTCACGTCGGCACTCCCGCAGGAAGGGCAGGCGAACGCCATGTCCTCGATCGGAAAGGAGGTCGAACAGGCCCGGCAAGCCGCCGTCGCCGCCACCTTCTCGATTTCGAGCCTCGTGGACTGCCACGGCGTGCCGCCGACGATCGCGGTGAAACAGAAGTCGAGCGAGTCCGGCACAACCCCGGAGAGGCTGCCGACCCGCACCCGGACACTTCTCACGTCCGGCACACTGGCCGACGGGACGTGCTGCTCGACGATGTTCAGGATCTCCTGGGCTAGTGCCAGCTCGTGCATATCGGTCATCCCCGGCTACCGAGCAAGGATACCACGCCGCGGGCCCCGGGATATGGCCGGCACTCTGGAGTGCGGCGCCGAGACGCCTTGACGAAAGCGGCGTCGAGCCTGTCGAGCCGTCGCACCCCACAATCTGTCTCACTTGCGTTTCTGGGCCAGGAGCCAGGGCATGAAGTCCGGTTCACCGTAGGCGCGGTCCCAGGAGTTGTGCCCCACCCCTTCGTACTCGGTGTACTTCGGGCTGGCGCCCGCGGCCTGCAGGGCGCGGCTCATCCCGCGCGATTCGGTCACGGGAACGGTCTTGTCGTCCGCACCGTGGAAGATCCAGACCGGGGTCATCCCGATCTTGGCGGCGGCGGGAGTATAAGGGTCTCCGGCATCCGGTGCGGGCGGGGATGCGCGGCGCGGTTCGCGCACACCGCCGCAGACCGGGGCGAGCGCCGCGAAACGCCCGGGATACTTTGCGCCGAACGCCCAGGTGCCGTACCCCCCCATGGAGAGCCCGGTCAGATAGGTGCGCTCCGGGTCGCCTTTGAATTCCTTCGTGGTCTGCTCGAGTGCCTTGAGAGCCTGGGCTTCCATGGTGGGCTCGGTCCACCACACATTCCTGCGGCACTGCGGCATCACGATCAAGGCGGGGAAACGGTCGCGGTGGAGGCGGACCGCCGCACCGATGCCGACCTGCGTCTGCAGCAGGCCGTCTTCCCCGCGTTCGCCTGCGCCGTGGAGGAACAGGATGACGGGCCACTTGCGATTCCCCGTCCATTCCGGCGGGACGTAAACCTGGTACCGGTACTTCACGCCACCCACCTCGGCGGTGCGGTTGAGAAAACCTGTATCTTTCGGACGCGCCTCGGTGCTCATAACCGCCAGTGCGCTCCAAAGTGCCACGACTGTGAATCCCGCTGTGCGTTGCATAGCCCTGCTCCTGCCGAAGCTCCCCGGGGCATCACACGCGCTTCCCATGGGAGAGGCCGAAATACTTCTTGTGCCTGTCGGGCAGCCGGGCGGGGCGGTACTGGGCGTCGGTCACGACGTGTACGGATTCTCCCGTCGCGAGCAGCAGCGCGGTGGACTCGTTGATGATGTCGTACTTGAAGCGGATCACTTTTTCGCTCGCCGCCGCAACGGCAGTCCGGATCAGGATCCTGTCGTCGTATCGTGCCGGTGCCTTGTACCTGCAGACGACCTCGGCGACCATCAGGTAGAGCTGATCCTGCGTCTCCATGTCCCGGTAGCTGAACCCGCGCGCACGGCACCACGCTCCCCTGCCCACCTCCATCCAGACGAGATAGTTGGCATAGTACACGACCCCCATCGCGTCGGTTTCGGCGTAGCGGACGTCGACGACGGTGTCGACGTGACCGGATTCCCCTTTCGTGCGCATCGCATGACTCTAACGGCAAAGGAGCGGCGTGCAAAACGAAAAACATGCTAGGATGCCGGCCGCGTGCAGCGTGGGGAGGCGTCGCGAGGGAACTGCGCAATGATCGAAACGACCGTGACATACCTGGAAATGCTGGAGAGACCCGAGGCTGCCGCACTGGCGCCGCCGTCGGACGGGATCTCGATCACGCGCGCCGTTTGCCCGACCGTTTCATTCTATCGCTACCTGTACGGCACCGTGGGGGCACCGTGGCACTGGGTCGATCGCTGCAGGCTCGGCGACGACCAGCTCGCGGCGATCATCCAGGACCCCCGCGTCGAGACTTTCGTGCTCTATGTGCGCGGCGTTCCGGCGGGTTACATCGAGCTTGACTTCCGGCGGATGCCGGACGCGGAGATCGCGTATTTCGGGATCATGCCTGAGTTCATCGGACGCGGCCTGGGGCCCTACCTTTTGCGTTTCGGGACCGATACGGCTTGGGATCGAGGCGCTCGCAGGATCTGGCTCCACACGTGCACGCTGGACCACCCCCGGGCCGTGGACACCTACGTGCGCGCAGGATTCAAGATCTACGACAGGCGCAGCGAGAGCTCCGAAGGCTGAGCCCTTCCGGCGCCGGCTCGCGGGAACCATACCTCGCCCGCTCTCCGCTGAGATTCCACTTCCAGCCGTATCGCGCCGCCTCGTTCGGGTGGCAGGGCGCCCCATCGGCTGCCCCGCCTCCGGCGACCCTCCCGGTCGAACGATTATCTGAAAAAAAAAGGTTCGGATCGAAACATTAGGGGCAGCCCGGCATTGCCCAGTCGGCTGGATCGGTTTGCCGCCGGTTCTTCCAGGCGATGCCGAACAAGGAGGAGGTAGGCGATGTCGAAGCTCAACCTGATCGAGTTGACCGAAGGCGAGGCGACCGCGATCGCCGGAGGCAGCAACAATTTCTACTGCTGGGGGGGCGGGGTGATGACGGTCTTGGGGATTGCCTCCATGAACGCCATGGCTGCCACCGCCGGAGTCTGGTTCATTTACACCTACTGCTGACGTTCGAGCCCGACGGGCGAATGGAGTCAGCGGGAGGGGAGGAAGACCATGGAGTTCCGAGAACTCGCATACGACGAAATGCTGGGTATTTGCGGAGGCGCCATGCCTTACAGTTGCGCGCTTCTGGGCGGTTTCACCGCCGTCGCGTTTCTGGCTGGCCAGTGGTGGGCGGTCGCCGGAGGGCTGTTGGCGGCCTACAACACCGGCTGTTTCTCGGCCTAGCAACCGGGGACAGCGGATTCGGCGGGGTCGGCGCCATGCGGACCGCCGGGGCCCCGGTCCCGCCGAACCGCGGGCCGCGCCACGTGCTGCCTCCCGCGGCGATGGAGTTGCACCTATGCTCTGGCTGCTGATCGTCATGCGGTATCGCTTGATCTGGGCGGACGCCCGCGCGCGCTCACGCGCGGGTCTCTGGGCACTGTATGTGGCCGGCGTTTTATTCTCAATGCTCTGCCTGCTGGCGGGATTTGCCGCCGCCTTCGCGGGAGTGCATGCGGGTTTGGGCGCAGCGGTTGCGCGCCGGATCCTGGCTGCCATCCTGGCGAACTCGCTGGTCCTCGGCCTGGCCATGGGACGGGGTGTACACGCCGCCTTTTCCGATGCCGCGCTCCGGCGGTTCCCGTTCAGCCGCATCCGGCGCATGGCCATCCAGCTGGTGGCAGGACTGCTCGACCCGGTGTCGGTGTTCTCTGCCGCCGCACTCCTGGGGGTGGTGGCCGGTTTCCATGCGGGGCCTGCGACAACGGCTCTCGGGCTGGGCGCCGCGGCGCTGTTCCTGGTTTTCTGCCGGCTGGCCACGTCTCTGGCCCTGTCCGTCGTCGAAACGGTGCTGCGCTGCGGCGCCCGGGCGACGGCGCTTTACGGGGCGGTGCTGGCGCTGTTTGTCGGGACAGCCTTTCTGCTTCCGGTCGCGACGCGCGGGGGCGCCGGGTTACTGCGCGGCCTGGACGCGGTCCTGGAGGCCACCCCTGCCGGCATCGCGGGATCGGTCATCTCGGCCCACGCCGACACCGCAGGCGCCGGGGGATGTGCCGCCTTGCTGGGCTGGTGCGCGGCTGCAGGCGCGTTGCTGTTCGCCGTCGAGCGTCGCCGGGACCGGAGGCCCGCAGCAAGGGCGCGGCGGTCCCGGCTTGGACCGTGGTGCGAGGGGCTGTCGGCCGCCTTCGGGTCCAGGCTCGCCCCGCTCGTGTCGAAGGCTCTTCTTTACCACCTGCGCTGCGACCGCGTCCGTTTCAACACGGCTGTTGCCGCACCGCTCATGGTCTTTCTGCCCGTGTGGATGGGGAGAAGCGGCAGTTCCGAGACGGTCTTCCTGATCCAGCTCGCGCTGTTTTTCGTCGCCCCGGCCCTGGCAACCAACGTGCTCATGATGAACCAGTTCGGCTGCGACGGCGCAGGCATCGAGCGATACCGCCTGCTGCCGGGGACACTGGGAGGGGCGCTGCGCGCCGGCAGCATCGCCTCGCTGCTCGTGGGCGGAGCCGTGCTGCCGCCGGGCATGCTGCTCTGGTCGCTGTTCCCGGGTCCCCAGGCGCATGCCGTCCACGCGCTCATGCTGGCGTTCAGCTTCCTCGCCGGCGCCTGTCTGTTCAATGCGCTCGGCCTTTGGACGACACTGCTGGCGCCACGGCCGGTTCCATTTCAGGGAATCGCGGGGACGCAACTCTCGTGGCAGGCCAATGTCGCCCTGGCCGGCGGACTGATGACGGCTCTCGGAGCCGCCTTCGTCGCGGCGGAGCGCCCCGCGCGCACGCCGGGCTTTGCGCACGGTTGGTGTATCCCGGCGGCTGCGGCGATGTCCGGACTGACTTACCTGGTGTCCCTGTACTGGAGTTGCCGGCGGGCCGAGGGCCGCAGACAGGAGGTCACGTGTCGTATAAGAATGCAGGATCCGTAACGGTCCCGGGGCACGACTGCGCGAACGAGGCGATGGTCGCCGAACACGTCAGCAAACGGTACGGCGAGGTTGTCGCGCTCGACGACCTGTGCCTGTGGCTGCGCCGCGGCACCCTGCTGGGGCTCGTCGGCCCGAACGGGGCGGGCAAGAGCACGACGATAGGGTGCCTCTCCGGATTGCTGGACCCCTCGGCCGGCACCATCCGGGTCTTCGGAGAACGGTTTTCCGGAGACAGCGAAGACGCGCGCAGGAGGATCGGGGTGATGCCCGAGAGGCTTGCGCTGTTTGACCAGTTGCAGGCCCTCGAGTTCCTCGAATTTTGCGCCCGCATGTTCGGCCTGGACGGGGCCACAGCGCGTGGGCGCGCCGAGGAACTCGCCGCGTTTCTGGATCTCCTTCCGGCGGCCCATCGGCGCCTCGCCGAGTTCAGCGCCGGGATGCGGCGCAAGGTGGCGTTCGCTGCCGCCGTCATCCATCGCCCGGATCTGCTCCTGCTGGACGAACCCTTCGCCGGCATGGATGCCCGGACGGTGTCGATGCTCAAGTGCTGGCTCGTCCGCCTGACGGCCCGCGGGGGAACGGTACTGATAACGAGCCACGCCCTGGACACGATCGAACGATTGTGCGACGAGGCCGCCCTCATTGCCGGAGGTAGGCTGATCTGGCGCGGGAACCTCGCGGGTCTGGCGCGCGGAGGGGAACTGGAGGCGGACGGATGCAGGTTCAGGACTCTGGAGTCGCTCTTCCTGCACCTGGTCGGCGCTCCGAACGACGGGCCAGGCTGGCTCTGATTGGTGGCGCACGATGTTCAGACGAAGATACCCCTGTGTCCGGCAGCACGATGCGACCGATTGCGGCGCGGCTTGCCTGGCGACCGTGGCGCTCCGTTTCGGGCGGCGCTTCTCCCTTGCCCAGATTCGGGAGTGCGCTTGCACCGACGGGGGCGGGACGAACATCCTGGGCATGCTTGGGGCGGCCCGTCGCCTCGGGTTCGAGGCCAGGGGGGTCAAGGCCGGCCCTGAGGCGCTCGGGAGCCTGCCGCTCCCCGCCATCGCCCACGTGGTCAGCGGCGCCCTGCTGCACTTTGTGGTCGTCCATCGCCTCACCCCCACCCACGTCGTGATTGCCGACCCCGCGCGCGGCCTGGTGCGAATGAGCCGCGATGAGTTCCGGTCGATCTGGACCGGCGTGCTTGTCCTGCTCGCTCCCGACCCCGGCGCGTCCCGGGACGAGTTGGCGCCCTTTCCCCCCTTGCGCAAGCGCTTGTTCCGGCTGATGCATCCCCAGGCGAAGCTGTTGGCCGGCGCGTTCGCGGCCGCCCTGGTGGCCACGCTGCTCGGCATGAGCACCAGTGTGTTTCTCCAGTTTCTGGTGGACAGGGTCGTGCTCGCGCGCAATGCGCAGCTGTTGCCCCCGATGACTGCGCTGGTGACCGCGCTGGCACTGATGCGCGCGGCGTCGGGATGGTTGCGGGGTGCGCTTCTGGCACGTATCGGGCAGCGGATCGATGCCACCCTGATGCTCGGGTATTTCCGGCACGTGATCCATCTCCCGATGCAATTTTTTGCCACCCGTCCCGCCGGCGAAGTGCTCGAGCGCTTCGCCGATGCCGTGAAAGTGCGCGACGTCATCGGCGGCACGGCGGTGGTGCTGCTCGTGGACACGGCGACCACGCTCGCCGGTTTTGCCTTCCTTTTTTATTACAGCGGACGCCTGGCCGTCGCCAGCCTGCTCCTGTGGTTTTTCGCCTTGCTTGCGGGCGGCGCGGGAAACGGCCCCTTGCGCCGCGCGCAGCGTCGGACCATGGAGCGCGCCGCGGAGGTGCATTCCGGGCTCGTGGAGGCGCTCGGCGGCGTGGGAACGGTCAAGGCGCTCGGTGCCGAGGACGCGATCTGCGGAAAGGCGGAGCGGCGGATCGGTCGTTTCCTGGAGGAACTGCTTCATGGGACGCTCGTGGCCGTTTCGGCTACCACCGTGGGCGACGCGGCAGCCTCGGTCGGGGCCGTGTGCGTGCTGGCGGCCGGCGGGGCCGCCGCGCTCCGCGGCGAGTTGAGCGCCGGGGAAGTCGTCGCCTTCCATTCCATTCTGATCTCGATGCTCCAGCCGCTGCAGCGGCTCCTTGCGATGAACCAGGCCATCCAGAATGCGGTGGTGGCGGCCGACCGGCTCGACGAGATCCAGGCCCTGGCCGTGGAGGGGCGGGCCGACACCCCCCTTTCCCCACCGCCGCCGGGGCCCGCGCTGATCCGGTTCACGGATGTCGGGTTCCGCTACGGCATGCGGCAGCCGGTGCTCTCCGGAGTCAACCTGACTATTCGCCCGAACACCCTCGTGGCCCTTGTCGGCCCGAGCGGCAGCGGCAAATCGACGCTGGCTAAGCTGCTCCTGAAGTTCTACGAGCCCACCTGCGGGGAGATCGACGTCGGGGGGCGCGCTTTGACCCGGTATGATCTCGAGGGATGGCGCAGGCACGTGGCCTGCGTTGTTGAAGACCCGTTCGTCTTCAGCGGCACCGTGCTGGAGAACATGAGGCTCGCCGACCCGGAGGCGTCTGCGGACGCCATGTTCCGCGCCCTGGAAGGAGCGGGTTTTGCGGGTACCCAAGAAAACCTGAACCGCCATGTCGGCCAGAGGGGAGCGGCCCTGAGCGGCGGGGAGCGGCAACAGCTGGCCATCGCACAGGCGCTCCTGCGGCGGCCGCGCCTCTTGATTCTCGACGACGCCATGGGCAACCTGGATTCGGTGCTCAGGAGGCGGGTGTTCGACACGCTGCACCGCCTGCGGCACGACATGACCATCATCGTCATCGGACACCGGCTGGGGGCGGAACTCGCCGCCGACCAGGTCGTGGTGGTCGGATCCGGCCGGATTCTCGCACAGGGGAGAGCCTCGGAACTTGTCCCGGCCGGCGGGCCCCATTCTCGGGGATGCCCCTGCGAGTCCGCCGCCGGTGCGGATTCAGAAACGGCGTCCCCAGGTTGAGAACCGTTTCGACCTGGCCCGGGTCTGTGGTTTAATGGCGGGCGGATTCCGCAAAAGGCGCGGGGATCGCGCGGAGGAGCCATGAAACCTTCAGTCCGGAAATTGCTGGGGCGTCGTTCGTTCCTGAAGTCGGTGGGCGTTACCGCCGGAATGGGCGCAACGGGTCTGCTTTCCCAGGACGACCTCGAGGGGGCCACCCAGAACGTGAACCGCAACTCCGTCCCGTCGCAGCTGAAAATCACCGACCTGCGGGTCGCCGTGGTAGGGGACGCGCCGATGACCTGTCCCTTGATCCGCATCGATACCAATCAGGGGATCTCCGGGTATGGCGAGGTACGCGACGGCGCCAGCAAGACCTACGCACTGATGCTGAAAAGCCGCATCCTGGGCGAAAACCCGTGCAACGTCGACAGGATATTCCGCAAAATCAAGCAGTTCGGTCACCACGCGCGGCAGGCGGGCGGAGTCTGTGCCGTTGAGATGGCGTGCTGGGACTTGGCGGGAAAGGCGTACGGAGTTCCCGCATACCAGATGCTCGGGGGCAAATTCCGCGACCGGATCCGCCTGTACGCCGACACCAACGAAGTGAGCGACGGCACCGAGCAGGGCAAACGATTGAAAGCCAGGATGGACCACGGCCTCACGTTCCTCAAGGTCGATTTCGGCATCAACCTCCTGCAGAAGACCCCAGGGACGCTGTCCCGCCCGGTGGGGCAGAGCGTGCAGGAGGCGGCGATGACGATGCACCCGTTCACCGGAATCGAGATCACAGACAAGGGCATCGCCATACTGAGCGACTACGTCGCCGCGATTCGGCAAGTCATCGGGATGGAGATACCGCTGGCCGCCGACCACTTTGGGCACATCGGCGTCAACAGCTGCATCCGGTTGGCGCGCGCCATGGAAAAGCACCAGCTGGCCTGGATGGAGGACATGGTTCCCTGGCAGTTCGCCGAACTCCTGACGAAGATATCGGAATCGGTGGAGGTGCCCATACTGACCGGCGAGGATATCTACCTGAAGGAGGATTTTGCCAAACTCATACGCGCGAAGGCGGTCGACATGATTCAACCGGATCTCGCGACCTCCGGGGGCCTGCTTGAGACCAAGAAGATCGGCGATTTGGCCATGGAAGCCGGGGTGCCGATGGTGATGCATTTCGCCGGTACGCCGGTTTCATTCATGGCCAGCCTGCACTGTGCCGCGGCCACGGAAAACTTCCTCGTGCTCGAGAACCACTCGGTCGACGTGCCATGGTGGGAGGACATGGTGACGGGCGTGCCCAAGCCTCTCGTACAGCGGGGATTCGCGTCGGTGCCAGATTGTGCCGGCCTCGGGATCGAGTTGAACGAGGAGGTCGTCAAGCAGCACCTGCGGGAGCCGGGCTACTTCGAACCGACACCCGACTGGGACAAGGAGCGCTCTCACGACCGCCTCTGGAGCTGACCAGACGGGATCTTTGAGGCGCGTCGAGGCTCAACGATTCCCCCTGAGATCCGGAGACCTCCTCACTCGGCGCCTTAACGTGACAATCGAGATCGACCCGGAACCGTTCTGCCGGATCGCGGGCGCCTACAGGCGAATCAAGTGACGGGGATCCCCGGGCTGGGGAACCTTTTTTTGCCGACTGTCAGCCTTACCGTGGCCGAAGGCCACGACCGAACAGCTGAAGGCACTCGATCATCGCCCGGCCGCTATGGTATGCGGCTTTCCATGCGTTCCCCTTATCGCCAGGCGTCTTCCCGTCGGGTGTGACTGTCGCGTGCCATTCGCCGGCTTTCCAGTCGACCTGGTGGTTCTCGATCCAGTCGAGGGTCTTGTCGAAGGCGGTGCGGTAGCGCGGGTCTTGCGTGAGGCGGTACATGTAGAGCGCACTCACGAGGGCCTCTCCCTGGACCCACCACGATTTGTCCTTGACGTCCGCCGGCTGGCCGAAAGCGCCTGAATCGAAAAATCCCCCCTGCTGTCTGTCGAAGCCGTAGGTCAGTGCGTAGTCCCAGAGTGTGCGAAACAGGTCCATGAGCGGGTAATGGGGGATGCCCGCGGCCGCGCAGGCATCCAGGAGCAGCCAGACGTTTTCCAGATCGTGTCCATAGGACACCCGGGCGAACTTGGGGTCCGGGTGCGGAGTCCAGTCCCGCTGGTACTTGTCCGTGCAGGCGCCCAGGTTCTTGCGCACCACGGTATTGCTCTGGATCTGGATCAGCTCGAGCAGGCGTTCGCGCCCAAGCGGCTGCGACGTGGCCCGGCAGTATGTCGTCAGCGCCTCGAGCAGGTGCAGGTGGGTGTTCATCAGCTTCAAGGAACCCGCGTCGCCCATGAAGCTGTACTCGGAAGCGGGGACGGGGCTCCAGTCCGCGTTGAAGAATTCCAGGTACCCGCCATACTCCTTGTCGTGCGCTTTCGACTCCATGACGTGAAAAATCTGGTCCGCGAAGAGACGGGCTTCTTCCCGGCGCGAGGCGAGGAAATACTCGGAGACCGCGTACAGCCCGAATGCCTGACCATAGAGGTGTTTCCTCGGCTGCAGGACCTTCTGCCCCGTGGAGTCGAGTTCCCAGTGAAAACCGCCGTTGGTCTTATCCCACATTTTGTCGCGCAAGAAGCGGAAACCGTGTTCGGCGGCATCGAGGTATGCTCCGCCGCCCAGTCCCGCGCGGGCCATGCGGGCGAAAAACCAGACCATGCGGGCCTGGCTGACGATCATCTTCGTCCCACCGGGTTTCAGTTGTCCGGCGCTGTCGAAGTCGACGGTGTAGCCGCCGGCGACACGGTCGAGCGAGCGCGGGTACCAGAAGGGGACGATGTTCTTCTGGAGGATCTTCTCCAGCCGGGGCGCGTACCCGGCGCCCGATCCAAGATCCTGCGCGAAGGAAGGGAGCGCGGGCAACAGCAGGGACAGCGCACAGAGCACCGCGCGGGGAATGGTCCGCGAATCGACCTCGGGGGGCATCAATCCTCCTGTTCTGCTGGTTGCGCCGGCGACGCCGATTATACCGGGTCGGGCTCCGTTCGAGAACCCTTCCAGCGGAATCCGTGCCGGTCTCGCGGCCAGAATCCGCTTGACACCGGTCCGGCAAGCGGTATAGCCAGAACGCTCGATCACCGTGAAAGGAGCGGCCATGAAAAGGCGTGAACTCTTGTGCCGGCTCGGCGCCGGTGCTGCGGCGGCGGGCGGGCTCGGTACCTTGCCCGTGGCGTTCGCTGGTCCCGGGGAGCAGGCTACGACCGCGGCCCGACGCGGTCTTCCGGCACTGAAGATCACCGATGTGCAGACGATCCTGACGGCCCCGAACGGCATCCGCCTGGTCGTCGTCAAGGTGATGACGAGCGAACCGGGCTTGTACGGACTCGGGTGCGCGACCTTCACCCAGCGGGCCTACGTGGTGGAGACCGCGATCGAGAAGTACCTGAAGCCGTTCCTGATCGGGCGCAATCCCGACGAAATCGAGGACATCTGGCAATCGTCCTACGTGAGCTCGTACTGGCGCAACGGCCCGGTCCTGTTCAACGCCATGAGCGGCGTCGACATGGCGCTCTGGGACATCAAAGGGAAGCGCGCCAACATGCCTGTCTACCAGTTGCTCGGCGGCAAGTGCCGGACGGCCGCCGAGCTGTACTACCACGCGAGCGGCAGCAGACTTCGCGGAGGTGGAGGACAGGGTCCGCCGCGCCATGGAGCAGGGCTACCGCCACGTGCGCGGCGCAGGTCGGCATCGCCGGCATGTCGACCTACGGAACACGCGGCTCCGGATCCGCCGCAGCGACGACCGACCGACGTGGGGCCCGACCAACCCCGGAGTCGGTGTGGGAACCCGCCGCCGTACGTGAGGACCGTCCCGAAACTTTTCGAGCACCTGCGGCTGAAGCTCGGCGACGAGGTCGAACTGCTCCACGACGTGCACGAGCGTGTGTCTCTCCCCCAAGCCGTGCAGCTGTGCAAGGACCTGGAACCGTACCGGCTCTTCTTTCTGGAGGATCCGCTGCCGCCGGAGGAAATCGGCCACTTCACCCTGCTGCGGCAGCAGACGAGCACACCGCTGGCCATGGGCGAGCTCTTCAACACGCAGCAGGAATACGTGCCGCTGATCGCGAACCGCCTCATCGATTTCATCCGCATCCACATCTCCCAGATCGGCGGCCTGAGCGTCGCCCGGAAAGTGGCGGCCATGGCGGAGTTCTTCGGGGTCCGCACCGCCTGGCACGGCCCCGGCGACACGTCTCCCGTCGGACATGCGGCGAGCTTGGCCCTCGAGCTCGCCAGCTACAATTTCGGCATTCACGAAGGTTACGTGTTCCCGCCCGAAACGCGCGAGGTTTTCCCCGGCTGCCCCGAGGTCCGGAATGGTTATCTCTGGGCCACCGAGGCGCCCGGGCTGGGCATCGACATCGACGAAAAACTCGCGGCGAAGTTTCCGTTCCCGTCCGGCGACACCTTCGATCACAGTTGGGGCGAAACGCGCCGGCGCGACGGGACGGTGATCCGGCCCTGATCGCCTGCGGCGCAGGTGGACTCGGTTTCTAATTCGCCGGTGGGCCGAACGTCCTTATCAGGGGACGTCCCGGTAACTTATTGTTTCATTAGGAACACTTGGATATACTCTAGATTCTCATATCTACAACAACGGAAGGAGCAGGCCATGATTATGCGACGATTGGTGCCCATCCTGACCCTCATGCTCGCGCTCGTTTTTCTCTGTTCGTGCGCGACCAAGAAGTACGTGCAACAGCAGGTGGGCACGACCCAAACCGAACTGACTAAAAAGATCGACGAAGAGGCGAGCCGCCGTGCCGACCTCGGGAACCAGGTGCAGGAATTGTCGTCCCTGAACAAGCGCAACTCCGCGCGGATCGAGGAAGTCAACACGAACCTCGGCGGCGCGGTGAAGGCGCTCGACCCGCGGGTGGAGGACGCGAAGCGGACAGGCACCGAAGCGCGCGAAACTGCCAATAACGCCCTGAGCGCCTCCAAGGAGAACTCGGCGGCGTTCGTCAACCGGAACAACTATCAGACGATCGATAGCCAGGACGTACTCTTCAAGTTCGGCAGTTCGACGCTCGACGATGCGGGACGCCTGGTGTTGGACGCCGTGGCGAAAACCCTGGCCGGCGACAGGAACCTCTTACTGGAACTGCAGGGCTACACCGACTCGGTCGGCGACCCTGAATACAACGTCCAGATCAGCAATCGCCGCGTCGAAAGCGTCGTGCGCTACCTGGTCGGGACCGCGAAGGTCGAACTGTTCCGGATCAGTGCGCTGGGACTCGGCGAGGCCAACCCGGTGGACGACAACAAGACGCGCGAGGGACGCGCGAAAAACCGGCGCGTGGCCGTCCACGTGCTGGGTGTGAAGTAGCAGGACCGAGCGCTTTTGTCAGATGTGCTCAGTCAGGGTTTGGTCTTGCCGGAATGCCAGACGGACTTCTTCCGCCGCCTCGTGGGCTGGGATAGCAGCCCCGGGTCCTTCACGATCTCGCGGAGCAGGGCAGGCGGATCGCCGTCGGCGGCCTTGCGCATGTCGCCCCCTTCGTCGCGGGCGATCTCGACGAGCAGGCGGCGCGAGACGATTGAGCGGGGTTCCCGCTCCGCCACATCCTCGGTGCCCGCCCATTCGTCGCGGTGTTTGATGAGCAACCACGAGGCACGCTCCTGGCCCGGGCGAGGGCGGGTGCGCACCAGCACCCAGGATCCCCGGAGCTTCTTGCCGTGCAGCGAGAACTTGAGGTCCCCCTTGTCGAGTGCGGCCTCGACGTCGTCCACCTCGGGCGTCCAGGTCCCCTTGTCCCAGATCATCACTGTGCCCCCACCGTATTCTCCCTCCGGGATGATCCCCTCGAATGCGTTGTATTCGACCGGATGATCCTCGACCTGCACGGCGAGGCGCTTGACGGCGGGGTCACAGGAGGGGCCCTTCGGTACGGCCCAGGAGAGCATCACCCCGTTCCGCTCGAGGCGGAAATCGTAATGCAGCGCGGTCGCTCGATGTTTCTGGACGACGAACGCGAGCTTCTTGCGGCGTCCGGTCGAGCGCCCTTCCTTCCCCTCGGGCTCCGAGGTGACATCGAACCGGCGCTTCTTCCGGTATTCCTGCAATGACATCGTCTGCCGTGCCTCCCCCGCTCAAACCATTTTACCTGACATGCGCCGCCGCTGAAGCCGCCGAGGGAGACTTTTGAACGCCCCGTCCCAGGGTAGGGGATCGGGGTGGGACCGGTTGCGCCTGGCGCCGCAAGGAAGCCGCTTGGTGACTGGGCAGGGCGGTGCTACAAGTTTTATACGGTCCGCCGACGTGGTCGGAACCGAAGAAACGGAGGCAGGTCATGGCGGAGTTGGTGTCGCTGCTCGCCCGAGGTGATATCGGCATCATCAGGATTGAGAATCCTCCGGTGAATGCCCTCAGCCCCGGTGTGCCTGAAGGAATCGTTGCGGCAATCGGGTCGGCGGCGAGCGAGCGGTCTTTGCGCGGCGTGGTTCTAATCGGGGGAGGGAAGACTTTCATTGCGGGCGCAGACATCCGTGAGTTCCAGAAGATGACGGCGGGTGCGAGGGAGCGCCGGGTCGGACTGCACCCGCTGCTGTATGAGCTCGAGGACTGCCGCAAACCGGTGGTCTGCGCGATTCACGGTACTGCGTTCGGAGGGGGCCTGGAAGTGGCAATGGCCTGCCACTATCGCGTGGCTCTTGCCTCCGCCCGACTGGGTCAGCCCGAGGTCAAGCTGGGCCTGATCCCGGGCGCAGGAGGGACTCAGCGGCTGCCGCGCCTGGCAGGCGTCGCGCAGGCCCTGGAAATGTGCACCGGCGGCGGCGCGATCGGCGCCGCCGAGGCGCTGGCCTCGGGGATCGTCGATCGAGTCGTCGACGGCGACCTGGAGAGCGGGGCCGTGGCGTTCGCACGCGAAGTGGCCGACGGGGCGATCCCACGCAAGACGCGCCTCCTTCCCGGTGAAGCCGGGCGACGCCCTGGAAGTCGCGGCGCTCATCGCCGGCGCGCGCGAGCTCGTGCGCGCGCGCGACCGCGGCAGGCTCGCCCCCCTGAAGGTGATCGACGCCATAGAGGCCGCCACAAAGCTGGACTTCGAGGCCGGCTGCGCCCGCGAGGCGGAGCTTTTCATGGAGTGTCTCTTTTCGGAGCAGTCCAAGGCGCTCATCCACGTCTTCTTCGGCGAGCGGGAGGTCTCGAAGGTCCCGGATCTCCCCAAAGGCACTCCCGTGGCGGATGTCCGTTCGGCCGCGATCGTCGGAGCTGGCACCATGGGAAGCGGGATCGCTATGGTCTACGCCAACGCCGGCATACCAGTACGGTTGGTGGATGCCGTGCCCGAGGCACTCGACCGGGGGATGGCCACAATCCAGAGCAACTACGCGGCCGCGGTGGCCAAAGGGCGGATCGGGGAGGAGGTGGCGGACGGGCGCCTGGGCCTCATTCGGGCCCAGACGGGATATGATGGTTTCGAAGCCGTCGACGTGGTAGTCGAAGCCGTGTACGAGTCCCTGGAACTGAAACGCCGGGTCTTCGGAGAACTCGATTCGGTCTGCCGGGCCGACGCCATCCTCGCCACCAATACCTCCAGCCTCGATATCGACCAGATCGCCGCGGCGACGGCGCGGCCCGAAAATGTCGTCGGGCACCATTTTTTCGCCCCTGCCGCCGTGATGCGCCTCCTCGAAGTGGTCCGCGGGACGGCTTCTTCCCCTCGGACGATAGCGTCTTCCATGGCGCTGGCGAGGCGGCTCGACAAGACCGCCGTGCTCGTCGGGAACGGCCGCGGATTTGTCGGCAACCGGATGTACCACCAGTATCAGCGAGAAGCCCAGCTCCTCGTCGAGGACGGGGCGTCGGTGCCGCAGGTCGACGCCGCCCTCTACAACTTCGGGATGGCGATGGGGCCGCTGGCCACGGCCGATCTCTCGGGCCTGGACGTGAGCCGGCGCATCCGAAAGGAACACGCGGACGCGACGGCCACGAGCGGGCGCCAGCCGATGGTTGCAGAGCGCCTCTGCGAGATGGGCCGGCTCGGCCAGAAGACCGGAGCCGGATGGTATCGGTACGCGCCGGGAAGCAGGAAGCCTCTCGCGGATCCCGAAGTCGACAGGATCATTGCCCAGTGTGTCCGGGAGGCGGGGATTCCCCAGCGCACGATTCCGGCCGATGAAATCATGGAGCGCACGATCTACGCGCTCGTCAACGAAGGCGCGAAGATCCTCGAGGAGGGGATCGCGCGGAGGGCCGTGGACATCGACATCATCTACGTGCACGGCTACGCGTTCCCCGCGCACCGCGGCGGCCCCCTGTGGTACGCCGACACCGTGGGGCTGGACACGGTCTGCTCGAGGGTGCGCGCTTTCCAGGAGCAGTTCGGGGACCATTGGGCGCCGGCGCCGCTGCTTTGCAGGCTCGCCCGCGAGGGCGGCACATTCGCCGGGCTCGACGGCGCCAACCCGCGGACCCTGCGCACGTCCGGATGAACCGCTCACGCGCTATTCCAGCCGCCTGCAGGAATAGCTTTGCCCCGGGCCTCGCCCCTCCCTTATCCTGACCCCAACACGAACGGGGGCGAGGACGCACTAACGGGCCGATCTTGCAAGGGGAGCCGTACGGCCCCGCCACACAGTCAGGGGAGGGTCATGAGCGAGGCTGCCGGGGGCGTCATCCACGTCGCGCTCGTCCGGCCCGAGATCCACCCGAACACCGGCAATGTCGCACGCCTCTGTGCCGCCAACCGCCTGCCCCTGCACATCGTGGGCAAGCCAGGTTTCCGAATTGACGAGCGATCCGTGCGGCGGGCCGGGCTGGACTACTGGCCCTATGTCGACCTGCGGTGCGAGAGGGGCTTGGCGGAAATGTCGGCGGGCCTGCCGGACTCGAGGCTGTTCTACTTCAGCGCACGCACGGGACGACCCTACACCGAGGTGACATACGCGCCAGGAGACTGCCTCGTGTTCGGATCGGAATCGCGCGGCTTGCCCGAAGCCCTCCTGGCCGAACACCGGGAGCACACGCTTACGATTCCCATGTGCTCCCCCCACGTGCGCTGCCTCAACCTGGCCACCGCCGTAGCGATCGCCGTGTACGAGGCCCTGCGCCAGTTGCGCAGGTAGCACTTGGTTTTCCGCCGTTTCATGATATCAATCTGGGGGAGCGGAGATCCCCGATGTTACAGACAGCGAAGCCGACAACGGTACCCGATCCGGATCGGGCGCGGGCGAGCACCTCATCGTCGCCGGCCCGGCAGCGACTCGAATCCCTCGACGCCTTCAGGGGCGCAACCATCGCCGCGATGCTGCTGGTCAACAATCCCGGCACGGGGAGAGCCGTGTACGCTCCGCTGCGCCACGCCGAGTGGCACGGATGGACCTTCACCGACCTGATCTTCCCGTTTTTCCTGTGGATCGTCGGCGTGGCGATGACGTTGTCGTTCGAAAAGCGGCTTGGTTCCGGCGACGCACGCGGGATGCTCCTGCGGCATGCCCTGCGCCGCTCCGCCGTAATATTCGCACTGGGACTTCTCCTGGCCGCCGTCCCACGTTTTGACCTGGGCGGACTCCGCATACCCGGCGTGCTCCAGCGGATCGCGGTCTGTTATCTGGCCGCCACCGTCATCTACCTGTGGACCGGGATTCGCGGGCAGATCCTCTGGACTGCGGCGCTGCTGGGCGGGTACTGGGCCCTGATGAGACTCGTTCCTGTGCCAGGATACGGCCGCGGCGTACTCGACGTCGACGGGAATTTCGCCCATTACGTCGACAGCATCCTGCTGCGCGGTCATATGCTGGCGGCCAGGACTTGGGACCCGGAGGGGGTCGTCAGCACGCTCCCGTCCATCGCCACGACCCTGTTCGGCATTCTGACCGGACACATCCTGCGCTCACGACGCGGCGCGCCGGAAAGGACAGTCTGGATCTTCCTGTCTGGCAACGTGCTGATCGTCGCCGGCCTCGTAATGGACGCGTGGCTGCCCATCAACAAGAACCTCTGGACCAGCTCTTTCTCCGTCTTCATGGCCGGTATGGCCGCGAGCGTCTTCGCCGGCTGCTACTGGCTGATCGACGTTCAGGGCCTCCGGCGCTGGGCGAAGCCGTTCACCATTTACGGGATGAACGCCATAGCCGTTTACGTCATGGCTGGGCTGCTGGCCCGGCTCCTCGGATACGCGACGGTCGCGGCCGGCGCAGGCTCGGCGATCACGTTGAAGGAGTACCTCTTCCAACGTGTATTCGCCCCGCTGGCCCAGCCGGTGAATGCCTCGTTACTCTTTGCATTTTGCTTTGTGCTGATCTTCTTTGGGATAGCATATCTAATGTATCGCTTTAAGTGGTTCATAAAGGTTTGAGCGCGCCGTCGAAGTCTCCCGATCCCCTCGCCGAGTACGGCAGCCGGCGGGAAGCGCGCAAAGCGGCGGCGGGGCGGCAAGACCGGCTGCACCGGATGATCGGCAACATGCGGCTGGCGGTGTGCCTGTGTGCCGCCGCGCTCGCCTGGCTCTCGTTCAGTTACGCGGCGGCTCAGTCCGTGGTGGCTCGCCGCGCCGGCCGTGGCTTTTGCGGTGCTCGTCGTGGTGCACGAGCGGGTGGCGCGGGCGCGCCGCCGCCTCGAGCGGGCCGGCGAATTCTACGAGCAGGGGATCGCGAGGGTACAGGACCGCTGGGTCGGGCAGGGGACGACCGGTGCCCGATACTCCGACGCCACCCATCCCTATGTCGACGACCTGGATCTGTTCGGCAAGGGTTCCCTTTTCGAGCTTCTGTGCACGGCGCGCTCGCGGGCCGGCGAGGACACCCTGGCCGAGTGGTTGCGGTCTCCGGCGGCTCCGGCCGAGATACGGTCGCGGCAGGAAGCCGTCGAGGAGCTGCGCAACCGGCTTGACCTGCGCGAGGACCTCGCAGTGCTCGGGGGGACCTGCGGACGGGTTTTGACCCGGTGGCGCTCGCTGCCTGGGGAAGCGCCCCGCCGCTCTTGTCCTCGGCGCAGCTGCGGGGGGCGGCTGCCGGACTGGCGGTCCTGGGTGCTGCGGGCTTGACCCTCTGGGGAACGACGGGGGTTGCGGCCTGGTTTGCCGTTGCGGCGGCCGCGGAAGCCGGCTTCGCCTTATGGTTGCGTCCCCGGGTAAGGCGTGTCATCGAGGCGGTTGAGGAGCCTGGACGCGACCTGGCCCTCCTTGCGCAGTTGTTGAAGCGCCTGGAAGGCGAGCAGTTTCGCTGTCGGCGCCTAGTGGATCTGCGCCGGGCTCTCGAGACGGGGGGCCAACCCCCGTCGGTACGCATCGCGCAACTCCATCGGCTTATCGTGCTGCTCGATTCACGCCGCAACCAGCTGTTTGCATTGATCGCCGGGCTGCTCCTCTGGGGAACGCAGTTGGCGTTCGCCATCGAGGCCTGGAGGCGCTTGTCGGGGCCCGGTGTGAAACGATGGCTCGAGGCGGCAGGGGAGATGGAGGCGCTGTGCGCCCTGGCCGGGCACGGGTTCGAGCAGCCGCGCGATCCGTTCCCCGAGATCGTGGACGAAGGGCCCTGTTTCGAGGCCGTTGGGCTCGGGCACCCGTTGCTCGCGGACGGCCGCAACGTCAGGAACGACCTCTCGCTCGGCAGCCGACATGAGAGTCCTGGTCATCAGCGGATCGAACATGTCGGGGAAGAGCACCCTGCTGCGCAGCGTCGGGACGAATGCGGTATTGGCTCTGTGCGGCGCGCCGGTGCGCGCCCTGCGCCTGCGCATTTCGCCTCTGGCAGTGGGGGGCGCAATCAGGATCACCGATTCCCTGCAGGCCGGCAGTTCGCGCTTTTACACCGAGATCACCCGGTTGCGGCAGCTCGTCGATATCACCCGCGGGCAGCTGCCGCTGTTGTTTCTGCTGGACGAGCTGCTTCAGGGGACCAACTCGCACGACCGGAGAATAGGTGCTGAGGCCGTGATCCGGGGACTTGTGCAGCGGGGGGCGATCGGTCTGCTGACGACCCACGACCTCGCCCTGGCCCACATCGCCGAGGTGCTCGCGCCCCGTGCAGCGAACGTGCATTTCGAGGATCGGCTGACGGACGGCCGGATCGAATTCGACTATCGTCTCCGGCCCGGTGTCGTGCAGCGCAGTAACGCCCTGGAACTGATGCGCTCCGTCGGGCTCGACGTTTGAGGTGTGTGGAGTGCGGCGCCTCGGCGCCGCTTTCGACCGCATCCCAGGGCCCAACTCCCCGGCGCCTCGGCGCCACCCCAAACCGCGACATTCCTGGCTGCGCCGCCTCTGCACTCTCGTGCTGCGGCGTCCGTCAGCGATCCAGCCTGTGCCGGAATGCGGCGATGCGTGCGAGGGCCGGTTCAAGGACGCCGCGGTCGGCTGCGTAGCATATGCGGACGGATCCCTCGCCCCCGGACCCAAAGGCCACACCTGGCGCGATGCCGACCTTCTCCTCGACCAGCAGCCGCCGGCAAAACTCGAAGGTGTCCTCCACTCCATCGATCCTCGGGAACAGGTAGAATGCGCCCTCGGACTGGGGCACCGCGACGCCCGGGATATCGAGGAGCGCGGCGCGGGCGAAGTCACGGTTCTCCCGCAACCGGTCGACCATGCGGCGCAGTTCGGGTTCGCCTTCGGCCAGGGCGGTCTCGGCGGCTTTCTGAGCCATCGAGGGTGCGTGGGAGACGATGAACTCGTTCAGCTGCGTAGCCTTGAGCGCAAGATCGGCGCGCGAGGCAAGCCACCCCAGGCGCCACCCGGTCATGCAGTAACTCTTGGAAAACGAGTGCACCACGACGACGGCGTCGTTCCGGTCGCACTGGCGGAGGAGCGACGGGGCGACCGGCCCCTCATAGTACAGGCGCTCATAGACCTCGTCGGCGAGGAGCCAGAGTCCTCGGCTCCGGCAGAGGTCCAGGAGCATCTGCTGGTCTCTCTCTCGCGCCACCCAGCCCAGGGGATTGGAAGGCGACGTGTAGACGATCAGGCGCGTGCGCTCCGAGATGGCGTCGACGATGGCGTCGAAGTCGATCTCATACCGATCCTCGGTCAAGGGGTGGGGGATTTCCACCGGTGTTGCGGAACACATGCGCACGATGGCGCCGCCGTTCGGCCATGCCGGCGTGAGCACGATCGCTTCGTCCCCCGGGTCCAGGACGCACCGTATCGCGACGTGCAGCGCCTGCACACCCGAGGCGGTCACGACGATTTCCCTGCCGGGGTCCAGTGTCACCGAGTGCAGTTCGCGGTACTTCTCGGCAATCGCCCGTCGGAGGGTGGGCAGGCCGGCGTTGGCCGTGTAATAGGTGTAGCCCTGTTCCAGGGCCCGGACCGCCGCGTCTTTGATGTACTGGGGCGTGGGCAGGTTGGATTCGCCGAAGTAGAGCTTGAGGACGCCGTCCATGGACATCGCGATGTCGGCGAGTTCTCGGATGCGGGACTGGGGGACTGCCGCAACGGAGCGGGCGAGAGAAGGCTGGTTGGAATTCATAGGTGTTCCGGTGTCGAGCGCCAGTTCACTCGGACGCCGGCGGCGCGTTCCCGGCGGGTGTTTTCGGCGACCCTCTGGGGCGGGCCGGCGCGCTCCCAGCCGGCCGCCCGCCAACTGTAGGGGCAGATGGGCAAAGAGGTCAAGCGTGAACCCCCCGGCCAAGGGTTCGCGCAAGAATAAGTTCACCTTTTGGCGCGAGCGCCGGGCGTGCAGATGCCAGGCGCCGTCAGCAAAATGTGGACATATGCTTGCGCGAACCTAACCCGGATTATTCATCAGATCGTCGTAAATGGGGATTTGGCTGCCCGAGTGTGAGATGAAGACGGGGTATTCTCACTATGAGCAGTGGTTCATAGCTGGCAATTTGTGCTGGTGGCTCGATTCGGCGACAGCGGAACGCGCAACCAAGGGTTTCCGTGTGGTCCGTGCGTAGACTTCGTCCAGAGCGTGCGGATTGGCGGTTAACTTGCAGAATATTCGGACACTTCATCCGGGCAAAGCGCCGGTCGCTTGTGCAACCCGGCGCCATGTTTTGATCCAGGCAAAGTCGGCGGGAAGATGCAGGACGATGCGCCGCACGGAGCTCTGAATCCACGCCCCCACTTTCAGCAGGCGTTCTCGGAGAGTGCTGACCTGTGCACTCTCGCAGCAAGTACCTGCCGCCAATCGGCGCATCTCCTGCATCAGGACATAAGCAGCAGCCGTCATCAGAACACGCAGCTGGTTGGCCTGGAAGCTCGTGCAGCTGGTGCGGTCCATTTCGAGCCCTTGATGAAGCTCCTTGATCCGATTCTCGGCATCGCCCCGTTCCCGGTAAATCTGGTAGACGTTGGCCGGGGTGTGCGGGAGGTTGGTGACAACAAACCGGGCGTTGTTTTTCGGGTCCCGTCCGGGATGGCGTACAACCTCGGCCTTGATGATGATACGCCGGCGACGGGACCACTTTCTGGCGGCATACCGGGTTTCACCGAAGACATGCTCGGTCTGACCGGACTGACGCGACAAGATCCGGGCCCGCCCCATCAACCGCCGCGCCCGCTTCTCGAGCCTGACATTGGAACCCATGGCGACGACATAGTCGACAGCTTCTTCGTCGAGGAAGTCGAGCAATCGAGGGTTGGCAAAACCTCCATCGAGCCGCACACGGATGCGGGTTTTCCCGAAGGCCATGCGCAGCAAACCAAGGATGCGCCGCAGAATGCCGACGGCTCCCAGGGCCGCCGGTGCATTGCCGGGGCGCAGGACGACGGTGAACAGGTACTTTTCAGGTTCGTCGTTGAACTGAAGCGTACCGACGACCGGCAGATAGCACCAGGTGTCGTAGTGCCCATTGAAGAAGCTCAGTTGCTGCTGCCCGTGAGTGGGATCGTCCGTAGGGTCGAGATCGATCGTGATCAGGCGAGCCTTGCCCCGGAGCCGGCGGGCATGATGATCGACGACGATGTCGGCGAGCTCGTTCCCCATTCGGACCAGATCTCGATTCGACACGGAATTCTCAAAGCGCGAGAGCGTCGGCTGCGATCCGAGAGGATCGCCTTCGATGGGATCACGGTCAAGGATCATCTTGTGGACGGGGTCATGCCGCAAACGGCCGGCGTCGTTGCAGTCGGCGTAGCCGCAGGCAAGACCGTAGATGCGCTGGCGCAGCAGATCATGCACGGGATGCCAAACTCGCTCTGCCTCGCGAGTGTCTTCGATACACGAAGCCAGTCTCTCGGACAAACCGAGTCGTTGGTCGATAGCTTTCAAGAGAATGGCACCGCCTTCGGAACTGCTATTGTCCTGGTCGAAGGTCGCAAGAATGGGCTTGAGGAGCAGGTCGGGAAACAGAACACTCTGTGTGGTAAGATTAGCCATCGAAGAGCCTCTGCTTGCGTTGAGAATTTGTTTGGCGACAAGTTCTTATACGCATTCAGGGGCTCTTCGTTTCTATACCTCATGAATAATCCGGGTTAAGGTTCTCCGTTCCGATTTCGCGCGCATTTGCCGGCCGGATCGGCCGATATGTTACCTCGATGAAGCCCCACCCCCACGGAAATCCCGACCCCCGTGTCGTGGAAAGGAGATCGGGCGCGGACCGGCGCAGGAGACAATCGTTCTTGCCGGAGTTGTCGTCGCGGCGCAGGCGTCACCGCAGCGGCCGGCGGAGGGACGACCGGGGGTACGTCGACCGCTATGACGCACGCACCTGGGGCGTCGCGCTTTCCGTCCTGGTTCTTTCCGTGATGGATGCCTGGCTCACGGGCATGCAGATCGTCCAGGGGAAGAGCCGCGAGGCCAATCCTCTGATGGACTGGGTCATCTGCCACGCGGGACTGTGGACGTTTTTTGGCCTGAAAGCGGCGATGACGGCCCTCCCCCTGGCGATCATCGTCCTGCACAAGGAGTGGCTCATGGCGAGGTACGCCGCCCGCCTGTGTCTGTGGTGCTACGTCGGGGTCTCCGTGTATCACCTCTACCTCGTCCTGATTGTCTGAGCCCGGTAGGCCCTTGTTCCCGAGCCGCTTGCAATGTCCTTCGGAACGGAATACCCTTCTCGGTCTGTTGGCATGCCCGAGGCCGATACTCCGCGGGCGGAAAGGGAAGGCATGGCGAAGCAGTGGAACACCCCTCCCCAGATGGGCATCGATCCGAAAAAGAACTACCAGGCGACCCTGAAGACCGAAAAAGGCGACATCGTCATTCAGATGTATGCGGACAAGGTTCCGCAGACGGTGAACAATTTCGTCTTCCTGGCCCGCGAGGGTTTTTACGACGGTGTGACATTCCACCGGGTTATAGTCGATTTCATGGCGCAGGCCGGGGATCCCACGGGGACGGGCCGTGGCGGGCCCGGTTACCGATTTGCCGATGAGTTCAGCCGCGACCTCAGGCACGACGCTCCGGGGATGCTCAGCATGGCGAACGCGGGCCCGAACACCAACGGATCGCAGTTTTTCATCACGCACGTCCCGACCCCCTGGCTGGACGGGAAACACGCGGTTTTCGGCAAGGTCACCTCCGGGCTGGAGGTCCTCATGTCGATCCCGCCGCGTGATCCCGGACGTGCCAGTGAGCCCGGCGTGCGCATCGACACGGTCGAGATCCGCGAATCCTGATCGGCTGAAAGACCTGCCGGGTATCGGATTGGCCTCGCGAAGCGGGTGGCCCCGTGCGACCTGCCGCGGGAGCGGGACGTCGCTGCTCCAGTGAGCCGCGGCGGCCCGACGTGCCTGCCCGTTTCAGACACTCCCCGGGCACGGGGCCGGGCCAACCCCGCCAGCCCGGTTGCGGGATCCGTGGGCCAAGGCCGGCGCACGAGGCCAGCCGGATTCACTTTCGGACAAGCGATGAAAAAGATCCTCGGTATCGTCCTGTTTCTGGGGTTCGCTTTCCGGCTGGTCTTCCTCGGGAGGCGGCAACTCTGGACCGATGAGCTGATGCAGGCACTCGCCCTGCGCGCCGATTCGATTCCGGGGCTGCTCGAGAACCTGAGGAACGGCCTGGCGTGGCCGGCCCCTCTCGACTGCTTAATCCAGAGAGGGTTCGTCGTCCTGTTCGGGGAGGCGGCCTGGGCGTTGCGCCTGCACGCCGCACTTCTGGGCTCGCTCTCGCTGTGGTTTTTCTACCGCATCGCCTGCACGCTCTTTGGGCCGCGCGTCGCACTATATGCGACGGCGCTTTTCGCGTTCTACCCCCTCCACCAACACTACAGCCAGGAAGCGGGTCCATATGCCCTGCTGGTGCTCCTGACGCTCGCGTCCTACGACCTGCTATTCCGGATTCTGTCGGACCGGGCGGGGAGTCGCGGAGCCTCGTTGTGGGTCTGGTTATTCGTGGTCCAGACGCTCCTGCTGTACACGAGCATCCTGGGGATCGTGGTGCTCTTCTCGCAGGCGGCGGGATTGTGTCTGACCTGGTGGACGGGCCGCGGGATCCGCGAGGGTGCCGGGCCCCAGCCCGACGACGCGGTGCCCGATCTGGGCGCCCCTCGTCCTGCACAGCTGCTCGGGTATGCGGCGTCGGTCGTGTCGGCGTGTGCCCTTTACCTGCCCTGGCTTTGGTATTCCTGGGCGAAGCCGGGGATGGTTGCGCCGGGTCAGCTCCTGAGCCCGCGCGTGTTGCTGGTGGCCCTCAAAGGTATCGGCGACGACAGTTTCCCGGTTGCCGCACTCATTCTCGTCGGGGCGGCCACGGGTATCCACGCTCTCAGACGGCACCGCCGGCGCCGGGCATTGCAGTGGCTGCTCACGTGGGCGCTGGCCGGGATACCCGCCGCCTGGGCCCTGGACCTGTGGAGCGGGTATTTTTTCTCTACCCGGCAGTTGGTCGCGGCCGCGCCCCCGCTGCTGCTGCTGATCGGATACGGGTTGGGGCATGTGGGCGAGCGGCTGACTCTACTCGACGAGTTCCCGTACCGGCTCAGTTCTCCGGCGCAGGTCTATGCCGCTGCATTCTTGGTCCTGGCCCTCGCCCTCAGCGAACTGCACTGGCGCAAGGTGCCGGCGGACTGGGCGGGAACGGCGCAGTATCTGCGGGAGACGCTGCGCGGCGGCGATGAACTCAGCGCCCCCGCCATCTCCCCGCTACTCGAGTTCCACGCACCGTCCCTCGGGAAGTTCCGTTCGGCGGACCTGGATCCGGGCCCCGGCGGGCTCGTTCCTGCAGGCGGCCGCCGGCGGGTCGTGGTGTGTTTCAACGGGATGACGCCCGACCCTTGCCGCGGATTCCGTGCCGCCGTCGCCGGCAACCGGGCGTGGGTTCCGCGCCGGACGACCGGTTTCAGCGTGTTTGTGCGCGAGGGCAAGTGAGGGGGGGGAAGATCCCCTATTTCCCCTGGTAGATGTGGCTCTTGAGGATCCCGACAGAGCTCAGGTTGCGGTAGCGCTGGTTGTAGTCGAGGCCGAATCCCACCACGAATCTGTCCGGTATTTCGAAGCAGCGGTACTTCACCGGTATGTCGACGAGCCTGCGGGTCGATTTGTCGAGGAACGTGCAGACCGCAAGGCTGTTGGGCTGCCGCCCCGAAAGTACGTTCAGGAGATAACGCAGGGTCAGGCCGGTGTCGACGATGTCCTCGACGACCAGCACGTCGAGTCCGTGAATGTCCTGGTCGAGGTCCTTTGCGATCCGGACCACTCCCGGCAATGCCCGCCCGGGGGAAAAGCTGGCGATGCCGAGGAAGTCGATCCGTACGGGGATATTCAAGGCATGCGCGAGATAGGTGAGGAAGAAGACCGCTCCCTTAAGCACCCCAACCAGCATCAACTCGCGCCCTTCGTAGTCGCGGGAGATCTCGTCGGCGAGTTCCTGGATTCTCCGCTCGATGTGCTCGCGGGTGAACAGCACCCGTTCCAGATCGTCCTCGATTCCGGTGGTCACTGGGTGGTGGGCTCCTTCGCCGTGTATTTAAAGATAAGGTCCTCGAAGTCCTTCTGGTACAGAAGCCTTATTTTGACGTCGGGATAGAGCTCGAGCAACCGCCGCACCTTCCGGTTTTTCTTGGTGACCAGGGACTGCTTCATCGTGGTCAGCTCGACGTAGAGGTCACTGTCGGGCAGATAGAAATCTGGTGAAAACGCCTCGACCATGTTGCCCGCGGAATCGTACCTGAGCGGGAACGTCCGGGGTTCGTACTGCCACCGGATGCCGTAGAAGTCGAGGAGTCGAGCGAACACGAGTTCGCTCGGGTGGGCGAACTGTGTGAGACTCTGACTGTTTTCGAGCGAGAGCCGCGTCAGCGCGCGCAGCAGTCGGATCTGGTTGCGCAACCGGGCGCGTTCCACGGTTTCGCTCGACACCATCCCGAAGTCGGTCAGGTTTTTCAGCCTGGCGGCCACCAGAATGAGTTCGACCGTTTTCGACACGTCCAGGGCGCCCGTGTTGATCACGAGGTCGTAACGTTCTGGGGCGTCCGAAGGGCGGCGGAAGCTGGAGCGGAGAAACCGGGTGTGGCGTCGGTCGTGCTCCTCGAGTTCCGCCAGTGCGGCCTCGAAGGACGCTCCGGAATCCTGCATGACGTTATGGGCGCGCACGTCCCGTGTGGCGATCACCCGGATGCGGAGTGCGTTCGGGAAGGCCCGGAAGATGAACTGCCCGCCCCCCTCGAGCACCACGAGGTCGTTCAGTACGGACATGTCGGTCAGGATGGCCGAGATCAGGTTGGCAAACACCTTGCTGGTCTGGCTGTTCGGGGCCGTCCCCGACAGTTGCCCCGACAGGGAATAATCGAGCCGGTACTTCTCCCGGATGATATCGTCGATCTTAGCGGGTGTGACCAGTGTGAAGCCGAGTTGGTGGGCGACTTCTCTCGCCACGACGTCTCCGCGGCTCCCATGTTGTTCCGATATCGTGATTATGGACAATCCGTTCGCCGGCTCTCGCTTTCCCGTGCCCCGCGCGGCACACCGCATTCGCCGGGCGCGATTCCGCCGTCCCCGAGCGGTTGTTTACCACATCGTCCGCGCTTCGACAACACCCCGCATTCGGGAGCCGCTTCCGGGAATGGGAGCGCGGCCGTGTGGTAGCATGGACTGCGGGGACGGGGGAGGCGTTGTTCGTTGAACGGAGACCTGGTATGGCCGAATGGTTGCGTCGAAGCGCCCTGTACGTGCCGGGGGACAGTGAGAAGATGCTGCAGCGCGCCGCCAGCGCTGGTGCGGACATGCTCTTGTTAAACCTGGAGGACGGGGTCGCGTCGTCGCGGAAGGCTGTCGCCCGCGTAAACGTCGCGAGAGCCCTGGACACGGCCGGGTTCGGGGCCGCCGAAGTGGTGGTACGGATCAACCCGCTGCAGACCGACAACGGGGTGCAGGACCTCGCCGCGGTCGTGCCGTCGCGCCCTCACGGGATCTGCCTGCCGAAGGTGGAGGGCGCCGGGCACCTCAAGGATGCGGATGCCGCTCTCCGGGAACTCGAAACGGCGCACAACATCCCCGAGGGGAGCCTCCGGCTGCACGCGATGATCGAGTCCGCCGCCGCGGTCCTGCACGCGCCCGAGATCGCCCGCGCCAGCGCGCGGATGGGCTCGCTCGTTTTTGGTTTGGCCGACTACGCGGCCGACGTCGGCTGCCGCCCAGGCCCGGACCGATCCGAACTCTCATTTGCCCTGCAGATGATCGTCACCTCCGCGCGTGCCGCAGGGATCGACGCCCTGGACGCCCCCTGCTTCGATCTCGGCAACCTGGAGCGGTTGCGCGACGAGTCCGAGCGCGCGCGGCGCATCGGGTTCACCGGAAAAAGCGCACTGCACCCGGCTCAGCTTGAGATCATTCACGACGTGTTCCGGGTCAACGCGGAGGAGATCGCCTGGGCCGAAAGGGTGCTGGACGAGCTCGACCGGGCGGAGGAGCGAGGTCGAGCCCTGTCCACCATCGACGGGAACCTGATCGACAACCCGCATCGGATTGCCGCCGAACGGATCCTACGCCGCAAGCCGCGGGATCCCGCCCGGGAATGAACCGTCTTCATCGGCCGGACCCGCTCCCCGGTTCCGGGCCTTCGCCGCAGACGTGCGAACGATTAAAGGCATGCAGGCGGCGCCGGGCGTCGGGCGCGAGCCGTGATATCATCCCATGCTATTATCCATAGACTTAGCCGGGAACAATGGCAGCCAAGATCTGGAGAATCGGTTACCGGGCCCGCCGCACGTGGGTCGCGTACTTCGTCGCGCTGGTCGGTTTGGCGGTCACGGCCGTCGCCGCGGCCTATGTCGCGCGTGCCACGCGCGACAAGGATCAGGCGCGCTATGAAAGTACGGCCTGGCACATGTCCGACTCCATCCAGCACAGCATCGACACCTACATCGCCATATTGCAGGGGGGGGCCGGCCTGTTTGCGGCTTACCCCTCGGTAACCCGCGAGGTGTTCCAATCGTACGTCGCGAGGATGGAACTCTCGGAGCGGTTCCGCGGGGTGCAGGGTGTGGGGTTTGCGGAGCGGGTCGCAAGGCGTGACCGGCAGGCCTTCGTGGAACGCATGCGGCGGGCCGGGATCAAGCGCCTCATCCCAGGGGCAGCGGAACTGCCGTTTGACATCTGGACCCTCGGGGCGGACCAGGAGTTTCCGGAACAATACCCGATCGTCTTTCTCGAGGAGATGGATCGGCGGAACAAGGCGGCGATCGGCTTCGACATGTTCTCGGATCCCGTGAGACGCGAAGCGATGGAGCGTGCGCGGGACCTTGGTCGCGCGGCGGCTTCGGGGAAGGTCAGGCTGGTCCAGGAGATCGACGAACCGAAGCAGGCGGGCTTCCTGATCTATGTCCCCGTCTATCGGGGCGGGCGCATTCCGGAGTCGGTGGCCGAAAGGCGGGCGCTGATTCTGGGCTACGTCTACAGCCCGTTCCGCGCGGACGATCTGCTCCGCAGCGTCTCGCAACCCGAGGGGATGTCGGGGCTGGATTTTTCCGTCTACGACGGCACCCAGCGCCGGGAGGAAGATCGGATTTACTCCTCGGGTGCTCAGCGGCGGGTGGGTGAGCAGGCGGCGGCCTTCACGTCGATTTCGACCGTCGACGTCGCGGGGCGGCAGTGGACGGCCCTGTTTGCGTCCAACGCCCGGTTCGAATCCTCGTCGGGACGGAGCTTCATCGGCTGGGTCGGGTTTTGGGGAGCCCTCATCACCTTTCTCCTGTTCATCGCAACCCGCTCGCAGGCCAGGGCGAGGGCGACGGCCGAGGACGGGGCAGCAGAACTGCGCGCCTCGGAGCTCGCCCTGAGGCTGAGCGAGGCGCGTGCCAGGCGGCTGTTCGAGTCGAGCCTGATCGGGATCGTCTACTGGGATGTGTCCGGCCGGATCGTCGACGCCAACGAAGCATTCCTGGAGCTGGTGCAGTACTCGCCCGAGGACCTCGAGGCTGGAGCGCTGACGTGGTCCGAGCTTACCCCTGGTGAGTATGTCGAGGCCGACGCGCGCTCGGGTCTGGCGTTGGCCACCGAGGGGATGCACGCGCCTTATGAGAAGGAGTTTTTCCGCAAGGGCGGCGGCCGAGTGCCGGTCCTGGTGGGGAACGCTCGGGTCGAAGGTTCTGACGGCCTGAACGTGGGGTTCGTCGTCGATTTGAGCGAGAGAAGGCGCGCGGAACAGGCCGAGCGCGCAAGCGAGGAGCGGCTCCGCCTGACCGCGGACGCGGTCCCCGCGCTGATCTCCTACATAGACGACCAGGCCCGGTACCGGCTGACCAACCGTGCGTTCGAAGAGTGGTTCGGGTTCTCGCGCGAGCAGGCCTACGGCAAGCCCATGCGCGCGGTACTCGGCGACGACAACTACGCCCGTCTCGAGCCGCACCTCCGGATGGCGCTCTCGGGACGGCCGGTCAATTTCGAGGCGAGGCTCGATACGCGGGGCGGGCGGAAGCGCGATATTCAAGGGGCCTACATCCCCGACCTGGAGCCGAACGGGAGCGTCCGTGGACTGGTGGGGTTCATCAACGACATTACCGACAGGAAGCAGGCCGAGGAGGAGCGCAGCCGGCTACTCGCCCGCGAACGCGAGGCACGGTCGGAAGCCGAAACCCTGAACCGGATCGGCCGCAGCCTTTCGGCGGAGCTGGACATCGACAAGCTGGTGCAGGGGCTCACCGATGCGGCCACGATGCTGACGGGTGCGAGATTCGGGGCGTTCCTTCAGATGTCGCCCTCGGCCGGCGGGGCTCCCGCAGCGCACGCGGTTTCGGGGGATTTCTCCGGCAGCCGCTCGCCGGAGTGGTGGGGGCGCCTCATCCCGGCCGGCGTGTCCCTCGGCGGCGATCCGGTGCGCATGGACGAACCGGTCGGGCAGGCCGCCGCGGCCGGGGGCGCCGGCCCGGCGATCCGCAGCCACCTGTCGGTTCCGGTGCGGTCGCGAGCCGGGGAGGTGTTTGGCGCACTGCTGGTGGGTCACACCGAGCCAAGCCGCTTTACCGAACACCACGAGCGCATCCTGAACGGCATCGCCGCGCAGGCAGCGGTCGCCCTCGACAACGCCCGGCTTTATCGGTCCAACGAGGAAGCGCGCCAGGAGGCCGTCGCGGCCAACCGGACCAAGGATGAGTTCCTGGCGATTGTCTCGCATGAGTTGCGCACTCCCCTGAACGCGATCCTCGGCTGGGCCCACCTGCTGCGTCAAGGGCGGCTGGATCCCGAGCAGTCCGCACGCGGGATCGAGACTATCGAGAGGAACGCCCGGGCGCAGGCGCAGCTGATCGGTGATCTCCTGGACGTTTCGCGTATCGTGTCGGGGAAGCTGCGGCTGGAGCGGCAGGAGGTGAACCTCTGCTCGGTGGTCGAGGCCGCGATCGAGACCGTCGCCCCGGAGAGCGCGGCCAAGGGCGTGCGTGTCGAGAGCAATCTGGACCCGGTGGCCGTGGTGGGCGACCCGGGACGATTGCAGCAGGTGGTCTGGAACCTGCTGTCGAACGCCATCAAATTCACTCCGTCTGGAGGATCGGTACAGGTCACCCTGTCTCGCGGAACGGGAAGCGCCGAAATCCGCGTCGCCGACACCGGGAGCGGAATCCCGGCGAACCTGCTGCCGCACATTTTCGACCGGTTTCGGCAGGGGGAGTCCTCGTCGATGCGCAAGCACGGGGGGCTCGGTCTCGGGTTGGCCATCGTCCGCAATATCGTCGAACTGCACGAGGGCACCGTGCAGGCTGCGAGTGCCGGCGAGGGGAAAGGATCCGAGTTCACCGTCAATCTCCCGGTGTCCCGCACCCAGGCGGCGCCGCCCGATGATGTGCGCGATGCCGCACCCGGCCCGGTTCCGCTCAACGGACTGCGGGCGCTCGTCGTGGAGGATGAGCGGGATGCCCGTGACCTAGTCTCCGTCGCACTCGAACATGCCGGCGCACGTGTGCTCGCCGTGGACTCGGCCGCCCGGGCGTTTGTGGCGGTCCGGACGTTTCGTCCGGACGTCGTGATCAGCGACATCGGGATGCCGGGCGAGGATGGGTACGCCCTGCTGGGCAGGATCCGGGCGGCCAGCGAACTTGTCCCGGCCGTGGCCCTGACGGCCTTTGCCGGCGAAGAAGATCGGCACCGCGCCATGAGCGCCGGCTTTCAGGCGCACATCGCCAAGCCGGTCGATCCCGAACGCCTCATCCTCCTAGTGGCGCGGCTGACGGGACGGGACGGCCCCGCAGAAGGGGCCCAGGCCCCGCGACGCTGAAGCTTCGATCCAGCCAGACGGGGTGTGCCCGACCCTGTGATAACATTGCATCATGCTCCAAGCTACAGCCCGGAGGTGTTTTCTGCCTCCCCTGTTCCTCTTGCTGTTCCCCGGTCTCGTCGGTGCCCAGGAATTGGCGGGCAGAGTCATCGACGAGAACGGCGTCGCCGTTCCCGGAGCCCGGCTGGCAATCGAATGTGACGGCTCGGACCTTCCCCTGGTCGCGGTCACGGACGAAGCCGGGCGCTTCCTCGTGCGCGGCATCCCCGCGGGCCGATCTTCGCTCCGGGTCGATAAGCTCGGTTTCTATGCGTTTGTCTCGGAACTGACGATCACAGGGAACCCGGCTCCGCTGGAGATCATGTTGAACCATACCCAGGAGTTCGAGGAAACGGTCAACGTCGTCTACTCGGTCCCCAAAGTCGATCCCAAGGAGACGGCGGCGCAGGATACTCTGACGGCCGAGGTGATCCAGGACCTGCCTTTTTCGTCGACGCATGACTTCCGCAATTCGCTCCCTCTGATACCGGGGGTGTACAAGGATAACGCGGGGCGCGTGCATATCGGGGGCGCAGGCGAAGACCAGGCGTACTACAGCCTCGACGGGTTCAACGTCACCAGCCCGGGCTCCGGCACGCTGCAGAACCGCATATCGGTGGATGCCCTGCGCTCCGTTACCGTCGAGACCAGTCGCTACTCGGCGGAGTACGGCAAAGGTTCGGCCGGCGTACTCGCGCTGGAGACCGCCCGGGGAGACGATCACTATCGCTTCTCGGCGACCAATTTTCTGCCGTCCTACGAGTTTCACAACGGCCTGACCCTGAGCAACTGGACACCGCGGGTCACGGTCTCGGGGCCGATCGTGCGGGGCCGGGCCTGGTTTTTCAACGCGCTCGACCTCCAGTACGAGATGAACATCGTGGATTCGCTGCCGTCCACCGCCAACACCAACCGCAACTGGCACGGCAGCAACATGAGCGTGTTTCAGGTTCATCTGACCAACACCAACATCCTGACGACCAGTCTGCTCGTCAATTTTCAGAACTCCCGTCACCTGGGCATCTCCCCGCTCGACCCGGTCGAGACCAGCCGCAACCGCAGGGAGCGGTTCTACTTCTTCAGCGTAAAAGACCAGGCCTACCTCGAAGGGGGCTGGGTGCTTGAGACCGGGGCCGGGATGAACCGACTTGGACACGCGCGAGAGGCCCCTCGGACAGGCGGTGTATACGATCGCCCCGCAGGGGCGGTCCGGCAACTACTTCCGGTCAATGGAGGGCGAGGTCGAGCGGCTCCAGGCCCTCGCCAACCTGCTCGCTCCGGTCTGGAACTGGAAAGGGGAGCACCGCCTCAAGTTCGGCGTCGATGCCAACCGGGTGCATTTCGCACAGGAGTCCTCACGCCATGCCTTTGAGGTGCGGCGCCTCTCGAACGCCCTGTCGCGCAGGGTGGCTTTCGATGGCGTTCCCGTATATGCCCGCGACAGCTCCGAGTTCAGCGCCTTCGGCCAGGACCGCTGGTCCCCCACGGACAATGTCGAGGTCGAGGCAGGGATTCGGCTCGACTGGGACCAGGTGCTGCGTCAGCCGCAACTTTCGCCGCGGCTTGCCGTGACGTGGGCACCGGTCGGGATACCCGAGTCCAAGCTCAGCGCCGGGGTCGGCGTTTTCTACGATGCCGTCAACCTCGGGATGCTCACCCGGCCCCTGGATCAGAGGCGCTCCGACGCCTTTTTCGCCGCCGACGGGACGACCCTGATCGGCGGGCCTTTCTGGTCGCGCTACGCCGCGGATGAAAGGCGTCTCAAGGCGCCCTCGTATTTCAACTGGAGTGTCGGCTGGGAGCAGCGCCTCCCGCGCGCCTTCTACCTGCGGACGAACTACACCCGCAAGCGCGGGCGAAACGGCTGGTCGTACGATCTGCAGCCGACCTTGCCGGGCGTCGTGCCCGCCGAGAAGGTGTTTGTGCTCGGGAATGCGAGACGGGACAGGTACTCGTACCTGGAGTTCACGCTGTTTCGCGCCTTCTCCCAGCGTTACAGCTGGCTGCTGTCGTACGCCCGCTCGAGCGCGCACTCTTCGGCCGTGATCGACTACTCGCTCGAGAACCCCGTTTTCGGGCCGCAGGGGAGCGGTCCTCTCGACTGGGACACGCCGAACCGGCTGATCACGTGGGGCCTCCTGCCGACGCCGCTGCTGAAGCGATACAGCATCGCCTATTTCGCCGAGTGGCACAGCGGGTTTCCCTACAGCGCGGTCAATGATATGCAGGAACTCGTGGGAGCACCGAACGCGCTCCGTTTCCCCGACTATTTCAGCCTCAACCTGCACGTGGAACGGCGGTTTCGATTCTGGCGCCATCAATGGGCGCTACGGGCGGGATTCAACAACCTCACCAGTCACCACAATCCCATGGTCGTCAACAACAACACCGGGTCAGCGGAGTTCGGCCAGTTCGGGGGCGGGCAGGGGAGGGTATTCACGGGCCGGATCCGTTTCCTGGGCAAGAACTGATCCTGCAGCTTCCCGCTTGGTGGGCTTCATGCGGCGTGGGGCGCGATTCGGAAGATGACCGTGTGCAGGATGGTCTCCAGGCAACGCCCGTCCGCGAACAGGGCCACGTCGAGCACCACGATGTGGTTCCCCTCGCTCTCGTACCTGTCGTGCACCCGCGCGCGGGTTTCCACCACGCACTCCTCCCGCTGCGCATGATACTTACGCACCGAACTGGACAGGTTGATCCAAGGGGGCAGGTCGAAGTTCGCCGCCAGTATGTCGTTGGCACGGCTGACGAGCCAGCCGGGGTGAAGGGCCCGCAGGTACAGCGGGTGATGATCCCTGATCTGTTTCTGACAGTACTCCCAGTGCGCGATGCGCGTGAATTCCGAGGATATCGGGGTCAGGGGCTGTCCGGGCTCCAGCCGGTCGAGCGCGATGGTGCGCCGCGGAGTGCTTTTTCGGGCCGGGTAGTCGCCCGGTTGCGGCGCGTGACCCTTCGGGTGATCCGAGAGTGTCGCGGTCCCGGTCCCGCAGTCGATGCCTTGCGGATTTACCGCGCTATAAGAGACCGTGACTGTTCCCTCGTCGTCGACGCCTGAGACAAGCCCGCCGATCCGTACCTCCTCGCCGTCGTAGACCGGGTGAACCATCCGGACTTCGGCCGTGCCCCGGGCAAGCCAGTCCTCGCCAAAGAACTCGACGAGGCTGCGAGACATGTAGGCGTAAACAGAGACTCCAGGGACGACGCAGCCCGCGAAACCGTAACGTCGGGCGTACTCCTCGTTGTGAATGAGGTTCGCCGAATCGGACTCGTGGTTCAGTGCCTTGACGCGATACTCGGGAAGGCGTGAACCCACCGCGTACGCCATTGCATCCGCCCTGCCGGGACTCGCCCGGCTGCCCTACCTGCCTGCTGAAAGTTTAGCCCCGTATCTTATAGGAAGCGAGTATCTCGGAACAGCTGAGAATTCCCCCGCCCGCGCGGGAGAGTGAGCCGGTGCGTATTCCGCCATGCCCACCCGCAGCGGTTTGCGGTAATATAATGCGCGCGTGGCGCGGCTGGCCGCATCGAACTTTCAATGCCGGAGCGAGGATGGAATTCAGAGTCCTGGGAAAGACGAACCTGAAAGTTTCCCGAGTTTCGATGGGCACCATGACGTTTGGCGGATCCGTCACGGCGGATGAGTCGGTCCGAATCGTCGATGCGTGCCTCCACAGCGGCATCAACTTCTTCGACACCGCGAACGTCTACAACCTCGGGCAGGCGGAGAGCGCACTGGGAAGAGCGCTGCGCGGCCGCCGCCACCAGGTGGTGCTGGCCACGAAGGTGGGGATCAGGATGGGGGACGAGCCCGACGACGCCGGACTCGGCCGGGCGGCGATTCGGAAGGCCATTCACGGAAGTCTGACCCGGCTGGGCACCGACTGCGTGGACCTCTACTATCTCCACCGGCCCGATCCCGGCACCCGCATCGACGAAACGCTGGCGGTGATGGACGAGCTGGTCAGGGAGGGGAAGGTGCGGTACCCGGCCATCTCGAACTATCCGGCGTGGCAGGCCCTGGAAATGCTGTGGAAGTGCGACAACCACGGCTACACGCCGCCCACCGTGTCACAGCCGATGTACAACGTGGTGGCCCGGCGCATCGAAGACGAATACCTCCCTTTCTGCCGGCAGTACGGGATGGGGGTCGTCGTGTACAACCCGCTCGCGGGCGGCTTGCTTACCGGAAAGCACCATTTCGAACAGGCCCCGGCTCAGGGCACGCGCTTCGACGGGAACCGCATGTACCAGGACCGCTACTGGCATCGAGAGTACTTCGAAGCGGTCGACAGGCTCGCCGCCATAGCCCAGGAGCGGGGGCTGCTCCTCCCGGACCTGGCCTTTCGGTGGCTGCTCTCCCAGCCTGCGGTGGACAGCGTGCTCCTGGGTGCCTCGAGCCTGGCTCAGCTCGAACAGAACCTGGCCGCATGCCGTCAGCCCCCGCTCGAAGCCGACGTCCTGCACGAGTGCGGCGCCGCATGGCCGGCGCTGCGAGGCGTCGCTCCGAGGTAATTGCAGCCCCTGCCGTCTTCGCGACCCTGGTGGACGATGAATGATTTCTGGGCGCACGCCGCCGCGTTCGTGTGGGGACCGACAACGATCGTCCTCCTGATGGGGACCGGTGTCTACCTCTCCTTCCGGCTGCGCTGGAGCCACCTCCGGCGATTCGGTCTGGCCTGGCGCCTAGCCTCGCGTGGCCCTGCGCCGGAAACGGCGGCCGGAAGCCTGGGCGACATCTCGCCGTGGCAGTCCATGATGACGATGCTGGCCGGGGCCATCGGAAACGGCAACATCGCCGGGGTCGCCACCGCAGTCGCGACGGGGGGACCGGGCGCCATCTTCTGGATGTGGGCGAGCGGCCTGCTCGCGATGGCGACGAAATACAGCGAGGCGGTGCTGGGCGGCCTCTACCGGGAGCGGCTGGACGACGGGACCACGGGGGGCGGGCCGATGTACTACCTCCGGATGGGCGTACGTTCCCCGGCGCTGGCGTGGACATTCGCGCTCGTGGCCGGGATGGCTGCCATGACGACGGGCCCGCTGGCCCAGACGAACTCGATCGCGCTGGTGCTCAATAGCGAGTTCCACATTCCCCGGTGGCTCTCCGGTGCCGCGATCGCGGTGGCCGCCTGGCTCGTGGTGATCGGCGGGATCCGCAGCATCGCCCGGTTCGCCGAGCGGCTCGTCCCACTCAAAATCATCCTCTATGTCGGCGGTTCCCTTTTCGTCATCGGCGCCAACATTCAGGCGTTGCCCGACGCCATCCGGCTCATCTTCGTCCAGGCCTTCACCCCGACCGCGGCGCTCGGGGGCTTCGCCGGATCCTCGGTGCTGCTAGCGGCGCGCCTCGGGGCGGCCCGCGGGCTGTATGCCAACGAGGCCGGGCTCGGGACCGCGGCGATGGCTTACGGCGCGGCCCGGAGCCGCGACCCGATCCGGCAGGGCCTTATCGCCACCGTGGACGTGTTCGTCATTACGTTTATCACCTGCACGATGACCGCGCTGGTGGTCACCGTCTCCGGCCGGTGGTCGAGCGGCCTGACCAGCACCGCGCTCGTCGCATCCGCGTTCAACTCCAAGATCCCCGTCCTCGGCGGCTGGATCGTCGCCCTGAGCTCATTCCTGTTCGGCTACTCGAACCTGGTGGGTTGGTCCTACTACGGCGAGCTCTGCTTCCGCTACATCTTCAGCTCGCGGGTGACACGTCTCTACTCGTGGATTTACTGCGGGCTGATCTTTGTGGGTGCGGTGTCCGATGTCCGGACCGTGTGGGATTATGCGGACACGATGAACGGGCTGCAGATATTTCCCAACCTGTTCGGCGTGCTGTTTCTCGCCCCGCAGGTCGCGGCCCTGACCGCCGCACGCACGGGCGCAGACTGACGAACGTCCGCGGCACTCCAATTCCTTCAACGCGCCCCGTCCCCGGCTGCGGCCGTCGGGTTCCCGATCAACCTGCTGACGCCGTATCCGACGGCGAAAGTGATCCCGGTGCCGATCAGCACATACCAGGTGAAGGCGATTCCGGTGAAATACCACACCCCCAGCATCGTGATGAGCCCGGCCGCCATCCCGACAATAGCACCGTTCTCGTTCGCCGTGCGCGTCAGGACTCCCAGCAGGAACACCCCAACCATGCTGCCGTAGGTGATCGAGGCGATCGTCAGCCCCGCTTCCAGCACCGAGCGCACGCCACGGGAGAGGATGGCGAGCACCACGAGGACGACGCCCCAGACCACGGTCATCCACCGCGAAACCAGCAGCTGGTGCGCGGCGCTCGCGTTCTTCCGGATGAAGGCAAGGTAGAAGTCGACGACGGTGGTGGAGGCGAGCGAATTGAGGGCGCTGCTCAGATTGGCCATCGCGGCCGCCAGGATCGCGGCGATCATGATTCCGGAAACCCCGTGCGGCAGGTGGTTAACGACGAAGGTCGGGAAAATCCGGTCGCGGGCCGCCGGGGCCGCCTCTTCCGGGTGGTAGAGGTAAAAGCTGAACAGCATGATGCCGACCAACAGGAACAGGGCGAACTGAAAGAAAACAACCAGGCCGCTCGACAGCAGCGAGATCTTGCTCTCCCGCTCGGTGCGGGCCGCCAGCAGCCGCTGCACGATCAACTGGTCCACGCCGTGACTCGCCGTGTTGAGGAACGCCCCGCCGATGACGCCGGCCCAGAAGGTGTAGGGAATGCGGTAGTCGAACGCGAAGTTCCATATGACGAGCTTGTGCCCCGCGTTGGCCAGCACTCCCGACCACCCTCCCGGGATCAACCAGAGAATGACGAAGAACGTGACCAGGGTGCCGCCGATATAGATGGCGAGCTGCACGACGTCAGTCCAGATCACCGCCGTCAGACCTCCTTCGAACGTGTACAGGAGGGTCAGGCCGGAAATAATGAGTATCGACCAGACATCGCCGGTGCCGAGGACCACGCTGACCACCGTGGCAATTGCCAGGACGCGCACGCCTTCGGCCAGGGCGCGGGTGATGAGGAACATACTCGCGGTGGCATGCTTGATCCTCGCCCCGAAGCGCCGCTGCATGAGTTCGTAGGCGGTGTACATCTCCCCCTTGAAGTATGCGGGTATCAGAACGAGGCAGATAAACACGCGTCCGACCAGGTAGCCCATCACGAGCTGGAGGAATGTCAGGTCCCCACCGAAGGCTATCCCCGGGGTCCCGATGATGGTCAGGGTGCTGGTCTCGGTAGCGACGATTGACAACGACAGGGCCCAGGGTGGGATCGTCTTGCCCCCTAGGAAATACGTGTGGATCGACTGCTGCTTCTTTCGGAAATGGACGCCGAACAGCGTGATGGCGATGAGATACGCGACTACAATAGCCCCGTCAAACCAGCCAAAACCCATGCTTCCCCCTGAGATGCCGCCACGTGTACCGCACTTACCGTTCTGATTTCAATGTTTTTGTCGGTCGGATCCCAAAGGGGGGGCGGTGGATTTCCGGATCCGATGATCGGCGGCAGTGTGTTATCATTGCGGTTTTTCAAGGAGTGGAATCGGCTGTGAAATCCCCCTTCCGATATTTTGGCGTGCTGCTTGTCCTGTGCGTCTGCTCTGCGGCCCTGGCCCAGACGAAGCCCAAACCCGCGCCTCCGAAAGCGGACTCCCCGGCGGAGGTTGCCGCCAAGCCCGACCAGGAGGAGGCCATTCCTCCGGCGGGGCCCGATGCCCTGTTCCCGGCCGTGGTCGCACGCGTCAACGGCAAGCCGATTCTCGGGCGCGATCTCGAGCAGCGCATCCAGGGCCAGCTTGCCCCGATCGGCAACCCGCAATGGAATAAGCTACGTGAGGAATACAAGCAGGAGCTCACGAGCCAGTCTCTTGGCGCGCTGGTCGCGACAGAACTGCTGTACCAGAAGGCGCTGGCGAGCGGGATCAAAGCCACGGACACGGAGGTCCAGGCCGAGTTCGCGAAAATCGCCAAGACGTTTTCCTCCGACGCCGAGATGAACGCGAGCCTCGCCTCTCGTGGGCTGGACCGGGCCAGCCTCAACAAGGATCTCGAACGGTCTCTGGTGGTGAGCAAATTCATCCAGGAGTTCGTGGCCAAGAAGGTGGCCGTCACGCCGGCCGAAGCGGCCCAGTACTACGGGCAGCACACCGAGGAATTCCGCCACGAGGAAATCGCCCGGACCAGCCACATTTTCATACAGGTCGCCCAGGGCTCTACCGCCGAACAGGGCCAGATCGCGTTGCGGCGCGCCGAAGCCCTGCTTGCCCGTCTCAAAAAGGGTGAGGACTTCGCCAAGCTGGCGAAGGAAAACTCTATGGACGGCTCGGCGTCTCAGGGCGGCGACATCGGATATTCCCCAAAGGGGCAGCTGGCCCCCGAATACGAGGCCGTGGCCTTCTCGCTGCCCGTCGGCGGGCTGAGCGACGTCGTGAAGACGACCTTCGGGTACCACATCATCAAGGTGACCGACAGGAAAAAGGCGGGCGTGTCGCCCTTAGAGGAAGTGCGGGACGATCTGGTCAACTTCCTCAAGGAGCAGAAGACGGACGGGGAACTCGAAAAGGTGGTCAACGAGCTGCGGGGCCAGGCGAAAATCGACCTGTACATCCCGTTGAGCGCCAACCAGCCTAGAGCTTCATCCCCCCGTCCATAACGATCGCTTGGCCGGTCATATAGCGGGAGTCGTCCGAAGCGAGATAGAGCGCCATGGCCGCTATCTCCTCGGGCGTCCCCAGCCGACCCATCGGCTGGCGGGCGATAAAGGCCCGGCGTGCCGCCTTCGGGATCCGGCGAACTCGCAATGCGCTGACGCAGTGACGGGGTGTCGACCGTCGCGGGGCATATGCAGTTGACCCGGATGCCCTCTTTGACGAAATCGATCGCCAGGCTCTTGGTCAGCCCAATGACACCGGCCTTGGTCACGCTGTACACCCCGCGTTGCGCCACTCCGGCCATCCCCGCGATGGAAGACATGTTGACAATGCTCCCCGAGCCCTGGCGCAGCATCACGGGGATCGCCTCTCGGCAGAGCAGATACATCGATTTGAGGTTGACGTCGAGCGAGCGCTGCCACTGCTCCTCGGTGCAGTCGACCAGGGTACCGCCGGCGACGATCCCGGCGTTGTTGAAGAGTATGTCCAGGCGCCCGAACTGATGCACGGTCCGCTCGACCACCCTGCGGCACACGGCGGGGTCAGAAACGTCGCCGGGCGTCTCGACGACAATCGTCTCCCCCAGCTCGAGTTCCTCCGCCAGAGCGGCCAGCGGCTCCACGGCGACGTCAACCAGCACGAGCCGGGCACCTTCTTTCGCGAAAAGCCTCGCGGTCGCCGCGCCGATGCCGGCGGCGGCGCCCGTTACGACGGCAACCTTTCTGCTCAGCTTCACACGTGCTCCTGCGATCGCCACGGGGCGGGCCCGCCCCTCACCGGGTCGACTTGTTATATAGTGGGAATTACTTTGGGCACAATGGATATTGTGGGCGCTCGACCGCCCGCGCACATCCGGCCCGCCCGGCGCGGCCGGCCGCAACAAGTCTTCGACATATGGCGCGGCCGCCGCTATAATCGCCGCCATGCAAAGCCCCGAGCCGTCTGCCGGCATGGAGCAGGTCGCCGGGGCGGTTCACAACGCACGGGAATACTCCTCGACGTTGCTGTCGCAGTGACGACGGGAAGTCATCATCATTCAAAGAGGTCTATATGGCGGAGACGACGGGCCGCGTGCTCACAAACACTCAAAAGGCAATCCTGACGATACTCCGGATTGCGATCGGGTGGCACTTCCTTTACGAGGGGGTTGCCAAGCTGTTCACCCCCGGCTGGAGCGCCGCACCCTACCTGCAGACATCCACCTGGATTTTCTCGGATTTCTTCCGCTGGATTGCCTCGACGCCCTGGGCCCTGAAGGCGACGGACCTGTTCAATATCTGGGGCCTGATGCTGATCGGGGTCGGGCTCATGCTCGGAGTGGCGACCCGGGTTGTGAGCCTGTTCGGAATCGCGCTCCTGATGATGTACTACCTGGCGCACCCGCCCCTTATCGGCGCGGATTGGCGCCTCCCCGCCGAAGGCCACTACTTCATCGTGAACAAGAACCTGGTCGAGCTCCTCGCCCTCTCCCTTTTTGCCGTGTTTCCGACGCAGGCTTTCGCCGGCCTGGACCGGCTCTTCGCGGGCCTGCTGCGGCGACCGAAGCCGGCCGGATCCCCGGAATCCGCCTCCGACGCGAGAGCCCTGTCGCGCCGTGAACTCGTCGGCAACCTTGCCGCCGTGCCGGTGCTGGGGGCCTTCGCGTACGGCGCCTACAAGAAGAGCGATTTCGAAAGAGTCCACGCCATCACCGGGGCCACCATCACCCTCCAGGAGGCGGCTCTGAAAGACCTGAAGGGCGAGCTCCCGGCCGGGACGGTCGGCAACCTCCAGATGACTCGGCTCATTCTCGGCTGCAACCTGATCGGCGGGTGGGCGCACTCGCGGGATCTCCTGTATGTCTCCTCGCTGTTCAAGGCCTACAACACCGAGCGCAAGGTGTTCGAGACGATCGAGCTGGCCGAGAAGGCCGGCATCACAATGATGCAGCTCGTGACCGGGCAGTACCCGATGTTTCTGAAGTACACCAAGCTCGTGTCGAACAAGATGCAGACGATGTGCCAGGTGTATCCGACCGAAAAGGACATGACGACCGACATAGACAAGGCGATCGACAGCGGGGCGACGACGCTCTATGTGCAGGGCGCATACGCCGAGCGCTTCGTGAAGGCCGGCAGAATGGATCTGCTCGGCCGCAGCCTGGATTACATGAAGAAGCAGGGTTTTGTCTCCGGCATCGGGGCGCATTCGATCGAGGTGCCGATTGCGGTCGAGAAGGCCGGCCTCAACCCGGACTACTACGTGAAGACGATGCACCACGACCGCTACTGGTCCGCGCACCCGCGCGACAACCGCCAGGAGTGGTCCATCGACGGCAACCGCTCCGAGGATCACAACGGTTTTCACGACAACATGTTCGACCTCTTCCCAGAGCGCACGATCGAGTTCATGGCCACCGTGCAGAAACCGTGGGTGGCCTTCAAGGTGCTCGCCGGCGGGGCGATCCCCCCCCGCGACGGCTTCCAGTATGCCTTCGACAACGGCGCCGACTTCATCTGCGTCGGCATGTTCGATTTTCAGATCGTGGAGGATGTCAACATCACGCTCGAGGCGCTGTCGAAGTGCACGGCAAGGCGCACGCGTCCGTGGCTCGCTTAGTACTGATGTTCACAGATACGCTGACATTTTTTTCAGGACGCGGATGAGCGCGGATCCCCACGGATCGACCTGGCGACAGGACGCGGCCGATCCGGGTGATGCTTTGCAGCGCGCCGTGATGTTGCTGGCCACGGCCTGCGCGCTGGCGACGGCCGCCTGTGCCCTGGGGCCGTCTGCGCCGGTGAGCGAGTCGTTCACGTCGATGGGGACGATCGCCTCGGTCTCAGTCTCCGCGGAGTACCGGGAAGACCTCGCTTCTCTCACCCAGACCATCAAGCTCGCCTTCCGGCAGCTCGAGGACCGGTTCACCACCTACCAGCCCGACAGCGAAATCTCGCAGCTTGGACGCTCCGCCGGCGCCCCGGTTGCCGTGTCTGAAGATACGGCGCGTATCCTCGGGCTGTCGAAACACTTCGGTGACCTGACGGGGGGGGCCTTCGATGTAACGGTCGCCCCGTTGGTGAGGCTCTGGGGCTTCGGGGTGCGTCCCCCGGCCAACCCGCCCCAGGCCGAGGAAATCCGGGAGCAGCTGCGCCTGGTCGATTACCGACGGATTGCGTTGGGCCCGCGGACGGCCTCCCTGCCCGCCGGCATGAGCGTCGACCTAGGAGCCATCGGGAAAGGCTACGCCGTCGATCGGGGATTCGAATTGCTCGGCCGTACCCGCGTAAAGGCCGCGATGCTGGATCTCGGAGGCAACATCCGGGTCCTCGGCAGGCCCGGGACCGCGGAAGAGTGGACGATCGGGGTGCGCGACCCCTTCGACCGGAGCAGGCTGGTCGGGAAACTCCGTTTGCCGGATGGGATGGCAGTGGCTACCTCCGGTAACTACGAGCGCTATGTCGATCTCGGCGGCCGGCGCTACGCGCACATCATCGATCCCCGCACCGGCACTCCGGTCGCGGGGATGGCGGGCGTCACCGTAATCGCACCCGACGCCACCACTACCGATGCGCTCTCCACTGGTTTGTTCGTGCTCGGGATCGAGGTCGGCACGAAGGCACTACGACGCGTCCCGGGGGCTGCGGCCCTGTTCATCCCCGACCGCGAACCCGTTGAGCTCTGGTTGACGCCCGGGATGGAACAGTTGTTCCAGCCGGTTCCCGACTGCGCGCCGGCGGTGCGGCACACGAGTACGAATGCCTCCAGGTAGGCGCGAGGCAGCTCGATTCACCGCAGCGCACGACCCGAGTTCCCCTGGAAGACGTCTCCGGCGCTCCCGTTGAACCGATCGCTCTGAACCGCGACTTCCCGCGGGACTCCCGGTGCGTCAGGAGGTCGTGACGACAAGCTTCCTGGGACGCGGCCGCCGTTTGACCCCGCTCCTCGGGACGTATCCGAACTGCGCCAAGGCCGCGGCCAGCTTCTTGCGCCCCCGGTGAAGCCGGTTGACGACGTTCTGGTACGGCACCGGATGCAGCCGGGCGGCAATCTCCCCAGTTGGCATCCCCGCCAGGAGCAACTGCACCGCTTCGCGCTCACCGCAGGTTAGACCGCCCAGGATGCCGGTGATCAGCGCTCGAAGTTCCGCGTGGTGCAGCCTCGACTCGGGCGTCTGTATTCCCGTCCCGAGGTTGGCGGCGCTCCGCTCGTGGTGCGAGAAATCGTGCAGCGGGGCGGCGCGCCGCGCCTTTCGGTAGTAGTTGCCCACCTTGTTCCGAAGGATCCCCATGCTCCAGACCAGGAGCCCCTTCTCGAGCTCGACACCCAGTCCTTTGGATGTCATGGTAAGAAAGGTCTCCTGGACGAGGTCCTCCGCATCTTCCGCGTTCGCCACCCTGAGCTCGCTCAGCTTCTGCAGCACGACGCGGATGCGGCGCAGTTCGTCGTCCGGCCAATCCTGGAGTTTGGCACTCCTGCGGTAGCCCGCGGCAGCCGTTTCCCCGATGTGCAGCGCTTGTGATCCGACGACAATGTAGGAGTAATACACGTTCAGCCCCTCCAAACGAAGTTGTAGCGCGAGCCTTGGATGAGGGCTAACGTGGCGTCCGAACAGGGCTCAATTGGTCAGCAGAGAGGAGCTGAGGGAGGGGTACCGTCAAGGTAGATCCGGACCGGCCGGGTGTCAAGAGCAATGTGGCTGCCTGCCAGATCGGGGGGATCCGTTTACCTTCTACGGAGGGAGCCACACGGTGGACGGAGTCGCCGGAGAGGGAACGGAGGACGTGAGCAGCCTGCTGCACAAGCAGGGCCGCGGCGGGCCGCCGCGGCCCACTCCGGTTAGGCGTGCGTTTCATCCAACAGGCGGATGAGGGTCTGGTAGCGCGGGTTGCTGCGCACGGGGTCGAGGTTGCTGTCGTGCTCGAGCCAGCCCTTCTCGGTCAGGCCGCTGCGCACAGCCTTTTCGAGTGTCTCGATGGCCTCGCCGGTGGATCCCGCGAGCGCCTGGATGCAGGCCACGTTGTAGAGGACCATGGGCTCGTCGGGCTCCAGCGCGAGAGCCTGCCTGGCCCACTCGAGCCCCTTGTCGCATTCGCCGAGCGCGACAAGGCCGTTGGCCCCCATGTAGACGCGCGCGGACGTCGTCGGGATTCAGCCTGAGCCGGGCCTCGGCGAGCTCGACGCCGCGGCGGCGGGTGGCTTCGGCCTCCGCCGTGCGCCCAAGGTCGGCCAGGATCTGCGCCGACAGCAGGGGCGCCTGGTGGTCCTGGGGGCGGACCTCGCTCGCCTTGCGGTACAGGTCGATCGCCTTCTCCGGTTTCCCTTGTGCAAAGCTGAACCGGGCGTAGAAGTAGTAGGCTTCGAACAGGAGCGGGTCGAGCCGGATGGCGGTCTCGAAGAAACGCTCCGGCTCCTCGCGCAGCCCGTGCAGCGACAGGGCGAGCGCGCGCGACGCGTTGGCTTCCGCCGAGTCCGGGTCGCACTCGACGGCGCGCGCGCTGGCCTGCGCCGCCCGCTCGCGGTGCTCGTCGTGGCTCCCCGCGTACATGTAGAGGAACGAGCAGCAGTCCGCGATGCCGGCGTAGGCGCGGGCATACCCGGGGTCGAGCTCGATCGCCTGGGAGAACATGTGCAGCGCGAACTCCATCCCCCGGCTCGTGTATCTGTAGTAATACTGCCGGCCGCGCAGGTAGTAGTCGTAGGCCTCGACGTGGCTCGTCGGGATCCGCGCAATCGCGTCGCTCTCCTTCGGGCTGAGCGTCACCTTGAGCACGGCCGCGATGCTGAGCGAGATCTCGTTCTGGATCGCGAAAATGTCCTTGAGCTCGCGCGTGTAACGCTCCGACCAGAGGTGGCAGCCGTCCTCGACGCTGATCAGCTCGGCCGTGATGCGCAGCTGGCCGCCCGCCTTGCGCACGCTGCCGTCCAGGACCGCCGAGACCCCCAGCTTGCGGCCGACGGCGCGCACGTCCTCGGACTTCCCCTTGAAGGCGAACGAGGAGGTGCGGGCGGCCACCCGCAGGCCGCGGACGTGCGCCAGGTCGTTGATGATCTCCTCGGCGATGCCGTCGCAGAAGTACTCCTGGTCCTTCTCCACGCTCATGTCCGCGAAGGCCAGCACCGCCACGGACGGCCTGGCGCGGGGGCCGGGGTCGCGCTCCGCGACGGGCGCAATCAGCCGGTAGCCCTTGCGCGAGATCGTCTGGATGAAACGCGGGTTCCGGGCGTCGTCGCCGAACGCCTTCCGGAGCTCCGCGATGGAATACGTCAGGATCCCGTCGCTGACGAACGTGTCGGGCCACACCGCGCGCAGGATCGTCTCCTTCGAGAGGACCTCGCCGGGAGAATCGGCCAGGCACTCAAGCACCTGGATGACCTTGGGCTCGACCGGGACCGCCACCCCCGCCCTGGAGATCCGGTTCAGGTCCGGCTCCACGCGCCACTCTCCGACCTGGAATGGTCTGCTCATCGCTCCTCCTTCCGGATGCCGTGAACGACAATCCTGCCGCAGGCAAGCCGTATTGTGCGCCTCACAAATTCCTCGGGGAAACCTGCCCGCCGCCTCGCGGCGCCGTGCCGTCTAATAGAGCGAACGGCAACGATGTTCCCAGGAACCAGGAGGATGATATGAAACGGACTCTGATCGCAGCGCTGCTTCTGACCGGCCTCATTCTGGCCCCCGCGGCCGCCGCACCGGCCGCCTCCGCTGGCGGGATGCGCGTCGACGTCCCGTTCGCCTTTTACGCCGGCGGCTCGAAACTCCCCGCCGGGGAATACCTCATCGAGATGCGCTCGCTCGCCGGCCGCACCACCGCCTCAACCATTGTTATACGTCAGCGGGACGGTTTGGGTTCGCGCATCCTGTTCGCGCTGCCCGGCGACCACGACGGGGCTGGCTCCCCCGATGGGCTCGTATTCCACCGGTATGCGGATTCCTATTTCCTGTCCGAAGTCCGTCACACCGGCCTGCAGTCGAGCCTGGCCGCGTCGAGCCTCGAAAAGGAAATGGCCGTGGCGCAGGTGAATCGGCCAGTGTCGATCGCGGCGGTCCGGTGAACCGGCCGCACCTCCTTCCCGGGAGCGCCTGAGGCAATCCTAGCAGAATCCTCGGCCAACCCTCGTGTTCGCGCGGGCGGCCGGCGGCGTCATAGGGATTGTACCGTCGTGGGCATTCTGTCCGCCGCCGCCCCGCAGCTCCGCGTCGCCGGGGGCGAGGGGCGCGGCCCCGATCCCGGGAGGACAACCGACAATCCGGAGACACGAGATGAACTCAATGACGAAAGTAGGGACCGCGCTGGGGCTGATGATGGTGCTGGTTGCCGCCGCCCCACTGGTCGCCCAGCGCCTGGACGGAACCATCGCCGGCACGGTCAAAGACCCGTCCGGCGCCGTGGTGCCGGGCGCTGCCGTGACCGTCACGAGCGACCAGACCGGGGCCACCCGCACAGTGGTGACTTCGGACGTAGGCAGCTATTCCGTCTCCAACCTGCTGGTGGGAACGTACACCGTCAGGATCGAGGCGGCGGGCTTCGCCGACTACAAGAGGACGTCGGTGCAGGTCCAGGCGGCGCAGGTGGTGGAGGTCAGCGCGGCCCTGGCGATGGCGCACGCGTCGCAGACCATCCAGGTGCAGGCGGGCGCAGACCTCGTCCAGGCGCAGACGTCGCAGCTGACCAAGTCGTTCGACGACAAGATGGTGGCCGAGTTGCCGACGGTGAGCGGCCAGAACACGTCGGTGCTGAACCTCGCCATCTACCTTCCCAACACCACCACGGCGCTCGGCGGCACCTCCGGTTCCGGAGGGTCCGTCGGGGGGCTGCGCGGACGGCAGAACAGCTTCAGCGTCGACGGCGTGAACAACAACGACCCGTCGGTCACGACCGTCTCGCAGCAGGTGATCCCCGACGCCGTCCAGGAGTTCAGCCTGAGCACCAACCAATTCAGCGCGGAGTTCGGCACCGCCGCCGGCGGGCAGTTCAACGTCGTCACCAAGCGCGGCTCCAACGAGCTGCACGGCGGGGCCTGGCTCTACAACGTCAACCGTCACTACATGGCCAAGAGCAACCTGGCCGACCCCGCCGATCCGAGCCCGAGGTTCGACTTCAACCGGGCCGGTGGGAGCCTCGGCGGCCCGCTCGTGCACAACCGCTGGTTCGTCTTCGGGGCCTTCGAGTATCAGACGCAGGGGCGGCAGGGGCTGGGCTCCACGGCGACGCTGCCCACGCAGGCCGGCCTGCAGGCCATGAACAGCCTCGCGGCCAACGACGCCGTGCGCGGCATCCTCGCACAGTTCCCGACGGCGCCCTCCCAATCGGGAACCCTCGCGGCCGTCGTCGGCAGCACGACGGCCCAGATACCGATCGGGGAGGTCTCGCTCAGCGCCCCGGACTACGTCACCCAGTACGACTACATCGTCAACACCGACCTCAACGCCGGCAGCCACTCGCTGCGCGGAGGGTACATCAACACCCGCCGCCGGCTGCCCCAGGCGCCGCCCGTTCCGCAGCTGCAGTTCTTCGGCTCGGTGGAGAACGACTACCAGAAGGTGACGCTCAGCGAGATCTGGGTCGCCAGCAGCACCGTGGTCAACGAGTTCCGCTCCTCCTACTCCCGCTTCGTCAACGCCTCGCGCCTCGAGGGGACGGCGGCGGCCTTCCCGAACGTGGAGATCACCGGCGGCCTCGGTGTCCAGATCGGGGCCCCCAGCTACCTTCCCCAGGGCCGCACGATGAACCAGTACCAGGTCCAGGAGCAGGTCAGCAAGATGGCAGGCCGGCACTCCGTCAAGGCGGGAGCGGAGTACCGCTGGTATACCGGGACCAGCGATTTCCTGCAGAACTCCCGGGGCATTTATTATTACTCGAACCTCTCGAACCTGCTGATGGACCAGGTCCCCGCCAACGACCAGCTCCAGGGGATCGGGTCCGGGGCGGTGCCGCTCAACGCCGGCAACATCTCGCTGTTCGTCCAGGACGATTTCAAGGCGACGCCGCGCCTGACCGTCAATGCCGGCCTCCGCTACGAGTTCTTCGGCAACCCGGCGGGCGCGCGCAACCAGGAGCGCAACGCCGTGGCCGACCTCCCCGGCTCCCCGCTCGTTTTCCACACGCCCGCAACGGACCGGAACAACCTCGCGCCGCGCGCCGGTTTCGCCTGGGACATCTTCGGCACCGGCAAGTGGGCGCTGCGGGGTGGCGCCGGGATTGCCTACGACGTGGCCCCCTTCAACTTCCACATGAACGGCCAGCCGCCGCAGCAGCAGACCATCCTGAGGGCCTCGTCCGCCTGCGCCGGTCGATTCTCGGCGGCCCCGTCCTGGTGCGCCAGCTTTCTCGCCGACGGCGTGGGCGCGAATTTCCTCGCCGGCGGCGCCATGAAGCTCGCCTACCGTCCCCCGGCCGACCAGGCCACCGCACGGTCGATGACCAACCAGCTGATGGTCGACGCCCGCAACCCCAAGGTGTTCAGCTGGTCGCTCGGGCTGCAGCACGAACTCTTCAAGGACGCCACCCTCGAAGTCCTCTACCTGGGGACCCGCGGCCTGTTCCTGCCCGTGCAGATCCAGCTGAACTCGCAGACGGCGTTCGAGCGGGGCGCCCAGCCGCTTCCGACCTACTTCTCGACCTCGGAAATCCCTGCGACCGTTGCGGCGGGCTCCCCGACGCTGGCCCAGTTCCTGGCCGCGCGCGGGCGCCCATACGCTGCGCAGGGTTTTCCGAACGCGATCACGTCCATGCAGCCGGTCGGGGTGAGCGAATACCACGGCGGGGCCGTGGACCTGAACCGGCGGTTCGCCAGGGGACTGCTATTCCGGGTCAACTACACGTGGGCGAAGGCGATGGACAACGGCACGAACGATTTGTTCACCTCCGTCGTCAACCCCCGGCGGCCCCAGAACCCGAACAACCTGCGGGACGAGTGGTCGCGGTCCACTCTGGACATCCGGCACAAGGCGGCGCTGATGTGGACCTATGACCTGCCGCGACCGGAAACCGGCTCCCGCCTCGCCAGCGCCCTGCTGGGCGGCTGGCAGTGGAACGGCACCTACCTCTTCCAGTCCGGCCAGCCGATGACGATCCAGTCCGGCATCGATTCCAACGGCAACAGCGACAGCGCCGGCGACCGCGTCATCCTCAACCCCACCGGTTCCGGCCGGACGGGCACCGCCGTCCGGTTCGTCTGCCGCAACGCCGACGGCAGCAGCCGGGTCGCCGCGTCGGCCTCCGCCTGCGGCGGCAACGCCGCCGTCGTGGGCTACGTCGCGGCCAACCCGGGTGCGCGCTACGTCCAGGCCGGCCAGGGGGCCGTCGCCAACGTCGGCCGCAACACCGTCGACGCGGACCACTTCAACCTGTGGAACATGTCGCTGTTCCGCAAGGTCGGGCTCGGCGAGGGGCGCAGTCTCCAGTTCCGCTTCGAGGTCTTCAACGCCTTCAACGTGGGACAGTACTCGCTCGGCAATGCGGACGTCGCGCCCGTGCAGGTCAGCACCAACGCGACAAGCCCGTCCTACGCCAACGTCACCGCCGCGAATTTCCTCAACTCAAGGCAGTTCGACAGGCAGGGCCGTTCCTTGCAGCTCGGGCTCAGGCTCTCCTTCTAACCCTCCAGACTGCTTCGGGCGCCGGCCCTTTTCCGCCACCGGCGCCCGAAGCCCCTCCTCACCTTCTTCGAGGTCCTTCGAGAACCTGGAGTCTTCGAGGTGAGGCGTGAAACCCGCCTCGAAGACTCGAATGCCTCCAGGAATCTCGAAGGTGTGCCCTTATTTCCCCAACATCAATCCCGCACCAACCAGGACCGGTGTGAGCAGGTTGAGGACCACGTTCATGCCCATGAAGGGTATCAGGCGAGGGATGTCGGCGTTGAACTTCAGCGCCCCGCGCGCGGCCGCGGCGGCCAGCGGGAGGGTCGCCAGCCCCAGCAACGCGGGCGCGGGCAGGTAACCCGCCAGGACGCCCGCGGCGATCGAGACGTAGCACCCGGCCAGGAACAGCGCGTAGACGACCGCCCCGGTCTTCCTGCCGTAAACGATGATCAGGTGTTCCCGCCCGGAGACCCGGTCGGCCTCGACGTCGGGGAACTGGTTGAGCAGCAGCAGGTCGATCACCAGGAAGAAAGGGACCAGCGAGGCGAAAACCCCGGTGAGAGAATACGACCCGGTCAACGCGAATTCCGTACCGGTGACCATGCAGGTGCCGAATCCGAGGCCCGGAGCCACGAGGCAGAACAGGGGAGTGCGGGTGAGCAGCGGCGTGTAGGCGACAACGACGGCAAGCCCGGCCAGGCCAGGCAGGAGCATCAGGGGCCCGCGCAGGACCAGGAAGTAGATCCCGATGGCGGCCACCGCCGCGGCCGATCCGATGCCGGCCGAGAGCGCCCACCACGCGAGGTCCGGCCGTGCCTGCAGGGTTCCCGACCCCCCGCTGAAGGGGGTGCGGTTCGTCCGCGCGTCCAGCCCGTTACGGAAATCGTGGTACTCGTTGAGCGAGTTCACCCCGATGTGGGCAAGGACGGCCCCGGCCAGGACGAACGCCGCCTGCAGGGTGTCGACCGCGCCCGTCTTCCAGTAGGCGACGCCCGCCCCCATAAACACGCAGCTGGGATTCAGCAGCAGGAACGGAACCCGCAGGGGCCCCGCCAGCGACTTGATCGAGGTCATAGGGAAGCGATCATCGCACTTCGCAGGAACCGATGCAAAGGAAAGCCCTGGAGTGCGGCGCCTCGGCGCCACCCTCCAGGATCAACCGCACCGCAACCTCCATATCCCTAACCCCACTTGAAGGCTTTGGCCGGCGGCGCTTCCCGTGATACGTTTCTCCTCTCATGATTGATCCCTCACCCAGACTATTGCGGCGCATTTTCGCCTTCGCCTCGGCCTTGGCGCTCTTATCGAGTGTTTTGCGGGCCGCGGACGTCGCGGAGGTGGCCGCGCGCCGCACAGGCGAGAAGATCAACGTAGACGGGGTCCTGGACGAACCCGTCTGGCGGGAGAGTCCGGGCATCGGCGAGCTCGTCCAGGTCGATCCTCTTCCCGGGACGCCGGCGACCGATGGGACGCAGGTCTGGGTGGCCTACAGCCGGGACGCCCTGTATGTCGCCGTGCGGTGCCACGACCGGGACGCGGGCCGTATCGTGGCCACCGATATGGGCCGAGACGCCCGGCTGGAGGAGAAGGACAGGATCGAGATCGTGCTCGACACGCACCACGACCACCGCAACGCCTACTACTTCGCCACGAACCCGGTGGGCGCGCTGGTCGACGGGCGCGTGAGCGAGAACCAGGAGCCCGCGCTGGAGTGGGACGGCGTGTGGCTGGTCCGTACCCTCGTCGACGCCGCCGGCTGGTCGGCGGAGTTCGAGATCCCCTTCAAGACCGTCGGGTTCAGCCGCGGGCTGCGAGAGTGGGGCTTCAACGTCTCGCGCTTTGTCGGCCGTAACCGGGAGACGTCCCGCTGGGCCTCGCCGTCGCTCGACGTGAAGCTGAACCACCTGTCCCGGGCCGGCCAGATCTCCGGCCTTGAGGGGCTGTCCCAGGGTGTCGGCCTCGACGTGAAACCCTACGGCATCGCGGGTTTCACCCGCGACGTCTCCCGCGTGGACATGGTCGAGGGGACGGCCAAGGCGGGCGCCGACCTCTTCTACCGGATCACTTCCAATCTGGTTTCCAGCACCACCTTCAACACCGATTTCGCGGAGACGGAGGTCGACACCCGCCAGGTGAACCTCACCCGCTTCCCGCTTTTCTTCCCGGAGAAGCGCGCCTTTTTCCTGGAGGACGCAGGCACGTTCGAGTTTGGCCTCCGGGGGGAGAACCACGGCGGCGTGCAGCAGGCGGGCGACCTGCTGCCGTTCTTCTCGCGCCGTGTCGGGCTCGTGGCCGGCGACGAGGTGCCGCTGCGCGCGGGGGAGAAGCTCACCGGCAAGGTCGGGCGCTTCGACGTGGGGCTACTGGACGTGCAGACCGGCAGCCTCGAGCGGGACGAAGCCGTGGTCGCCCCCGGCCGCAACCTCGCGGTCGGCCGCGTGAAGGCGAATTTCCTGAGCCAGTCCTATGTCGGGGCGCTGTTCACCAACGGCGACCCGACCGGGGCGGGCAGCAACCGGGTCGGGGGACTCGACCTGAAGCTGGCGACCTCCAATTTCCTCAAAAGCGAAAAGAACCTGAGCCTGATCCTCTTCGGCTCGAAGAGCCGAACCGGCGGCGTCGCGGGGCGCGACGCCGCGTACGGCGGCGAAATCGGCTTCCCCAACGATTTCGTGGATGCCCGGTACAAGCTGCTGAAGATCGGCGAGAACTACAACCCGGCGCTCGGTTTCGTCCCGCGCCGCGGCGTCCGGATCTCTTCCCTGAGCATGGACGTGCGCCCGCGCCCAAGATTCTGGAACATCCGCCAGATGTCGTTCGAGCTCGAGTACAACGACTACTACAACCTGCAGGAGCACTCCACGGAGACGCGGGAGCTGAAGCTGACCCCCGTCCAGTGGAGGTTCAACACCGGGGAAATGATCAACTACGAGTACTCGCGCAACATCGAGCGGCTCTACGAACCCTGGGAAATCCAGGACGGCGTGGTATTGCCCGCAGGCGAGTACTCCTTCGATGCGCACGTGCTGGAGTTCAACACGTCCGAGGCACGGGCACTCTTCGCGGGCCTGCAGTTCGGCACGGGATCGTTCTTCGGCGGGGCGCGCCGGCAGGCCAAGCTCGAGGCGGCCTGGAGAAAGAACCGCCACCTGACCACCGCCCTGACGCTCGAACAGAACTGGCTGCGGCTCGAGCAGGGCGACTTCGACACGCGCCTGATGATGGGCCGTCTGGACTACTCGTTCACACCCTTGGTCACGCTGGCGAACTTCGTGCAGTACGACACCGAAAGCCGCAACATCGGGCTGCAGAGCCGGCTGAGATGGATCCTGACCCCAGGGAGGGAATTCTTCGTCGTGCTCAACCACGCCTGGCAGGAAAACGAACTCGACCGCTTCGAATCGGCGCAGACGCGCTTCAGGGTCAAGTTCAACTACACGTTCCGATTCTAAAACCAGCCTCAAGCGGGTCCGGACTGAAGAGTCTGTCCAACGGTTGGCGCCCGACCCAAACACAATTCAAGTGGGTCCGGGCTTCAGCCCGGACGTCTTTTGATCTGATCTATGTGGCGACGGGCGCGCGTTATAGCGACCGCAAACAGCGTCCGGGCTGAAGCCCGGACCCACTTGACCCACTCGAGGATTGTCCAAGCTTCAGAACTCAGGAGGGGCCATCTGCTCCTTCATCATTTTCATCATTTCGCGCGGCGTGGGCTCGGCGATGTGGCTGCCGATCGACCACGAGTAGCCTTCCGGGTCGATCAGGTTGCCGCAGCGGTCTCCCCAGAACATGTCGGTGACGGGCATCCTCTGGGTGGCGCCCAGCTTCAGGGCGCGGGCGAAGACCTTGTCGACGTCCTCGACGTACAGGTACAGGGTCGACGGGGAGCCCCCTAACGACTTGGCGCTCCGGTTCCACCCGGGCATCTCCGGTCCCAGCATCAGGACGGTGTCGCGCACGGTGAGTTCGGCGTGCATCGGCTTGCCGTCCGGCCCCTTCATGAGGCCGCGCTTCTTGAAGCCGAACGCTTTCTGGTAGAAGTTCATCGCCGCCTTCACGTCCGTCACGGTGAGGGCGACGGTCACGGCGCTGTAGTTTTTTTTGTTGAGCGGATCGATTTTCTTTGCCATGCGAGACCTCCCTCAGAAATGTACAACCTGAGGCCCCCGATGGCAAAGGCGGCAGTCGCCGCGGCCGACGGTGCGCGTTGTCCAGGTACGGAGGAGCACCGCGTTTTTTGTCGATTTTCCCCACCCAAAAGCCGGATCCGACCGTCTAACACCTTATGACCACTCTCCTGGCAGACCTTCGCTACTCGTTGCGGACCCTGCGGCGCAGTCCCCTGTTTGCCGTCGTCGCGATTTTTTCGCTGGCGCTGGGCATCGGGGCAAACACGGCGATCTTCACCCTGATCGACCAGGTCGTCCTGCGCCGGCTCCCGGTAAAAGACCCGGGAAGCCTCGTGATGCTGTACCAGCGGGGCACACACAACGGCAGCAACATGGGCACCCGGATGCACTCCTACCCGATCTATCAGGATTACCAGCAGAAGGCCGCCCCGCTCGCCGAGGTCTTGTGCCGCCGGCTCTTTACCGCCTCGCTCAGCGTCGACAACCAGACCGAGCGCGTCGACGCGGAAATGGTCTCGGGAAATTTCTTCACGATGCTGGGGGTCCGGGCGGCGGTCGGGCGCGTTTTCAGCTCGGAGGAAGACGACCGCGTCTACCAGGGTCATCCCGTGGTCGTGCTGAGCCACGATTACTGGACCACTCGTTTCGCCCTCGATCCGCAGGTCGTCGGCAAGAAGGTCCTGGTCAACAATTACCCCATGACGGTCGTGGGCGTGTCCGCGGCGGGATTTGCTGGGCTGGATCCGGCGCAGTCGCCCCAGGTTCGCGTCCCCATCCTGATGAAGCCGCTTATGCTGCCGGAGTGGTCCTGGCTGCAGGCGGACGATCGCCGGGCGCGCTGGGTGCAGGTGTTTGCGCGTCTGAAGCCGGGTTACACCCCGGAGTCGGCGCAGGCGGCGCTGCAGGTGCTGTTTCACCAGGTCCGCGAGTACGAGTCGACCCTGCCGGCGGCGGCGAAGTGGTCGGCCTACTCCCGCGAGCAGTTCCTGAAAGGCACGCTGCACGTCGAGAAAGCCGCCACCGGGTACTCCGAGCTGCGCAACGATTTTTCGAAGGCGCTCATGGTGCTGATGGGGATGGTGGGGCTGGTGCTGCTCATCGCCTGCGCCAACGTCGCCAACCTTTTGATCGCGAGGGCATTCGCGAGACAGAGGGAGATCTCCATCCGGTTGTCGCTCGGTGCATCCCGCGGGCGCCTCGTGCGCCAGTTGCTCGTCGAGAGCACCGTGCTGTCGCTGGCGGGCGGCGCCGCAGGCGTCGCCCTCGCCTTCGCCATGACGCGCGGGTTGCTGGCGCTCGTCCCGATGGAAGGGAATCCGCTGCTGATCCGCCCGGAACCGGATGGGCGCATCCTGCTGTTCACCCTTGGGGTCACTGTGCTCACAGGCCTGGTCTTCGGCCTGATCCCCGCGCTCCGTGCCAGCCGTCCGGATCTCTGGACCTCCCTGAAAGACACCGTGGGTTCGATCGCGGGATCGGCCGGCGGCTCGCTGTTCCTCCGCAAGGGCCTGATTGCCGCCCAGGTGGCGTTGAGCTTCCTGCTGCTGTTCGGCGCCGGGCTGTTTGTGCGGAGCCTGCAGAACCTGAAAACCACCGACACGGGCTTCCGCGAAATGAGCAACCTGGTCACGTTTCAGTTGTCGCCGGCGTTGATCGGGTACGACGCGCCGCGCGTGATGAACTTCTATCAGCGTCTTCTGGGCAACATCCGCGCGCTTCCGGGCGTCAAGTCCGCAGCCTGGGCTACCGTGCCGCTGTTGCACGGCTGGGAGTGGGACAGCACCACGTCGGTCGAAGGGCATCAGTCAAAGGACGGCGAGGACATGCAGGCGTTCATGAACTCGATCTCCCCCGGCTATTTCCAGACCATGGGGATTCCCGTCCTGGAGGGGCGCGATTTCGACGCCCGCGACATAAAGGAGAACTCGAAGGTAGCCATCGTAAACCGCAATTTTGCTCGACATTTCTTCGGCCAGAAGAGCGCGGTCGGACGCCATCTCGGGTCCGGGAGCGGACCGGACACCAAACTCGACATCACCATCGTGGGGGTGGCCGCGGACAGCCTGTACGAAGGCCCCCGCGAAGGGGTGCGCAGGCAGGTGTTCGTACCCAACTGGGGGAACAACTCGGCGGCGTTCTACGTGCGCACCTCCCTGGGCTCCACGTCGGCCTACGGCGCGCTGCGGAGCGAGGTGAAAAAGCTGGACGCGTCCCTGCCCGTGTACGAGCTGAAGACGCTTGAAGCGCAGCTGGACGAAATCCTGCTCACGGAACGGCTGATCGCGCTTCTCTCGGCGGGCTTTGGCTTCCTGGCCACGGTGCTTGCCGCCATCGGGCTCTACGGGGTCATGGCGTTTGTGGTCGCGAGACGCACCAAGGAGCTGGGCGTGCGGCTCGCCCTGGGAGCGCAGCGGCGCTCCGTCATCTGGCTGGTCATGAAGGAAGTCCTGCTGCTCCTGGCGGTCGGGATTGCGGTCGGGGTCCCTTCGGGGCTGATGCTGGGGCGCTTCGTGGCCGCCCAGCTCTATGGCATCCAGCCCAATGATCCTTCGATCGCCGGCACGACGATCGCGCTGCTCGCAGTCGTTTCCACGGCCGCCGGGATAATCCCCGCGCACCGCGCCAGCCGCATCGACCCGCTCATGGCGCTCCGCTACGAGTGAACCGGCACGGTCCCGCCCCGATGGGCAAGGGCGCACTACTTGCCCAGCTTGGCGATCTGGGTCTCGATGACGTCGTCCTCGATCTTCTGGAAGAGGATCTCCCGGGCGCCGAGCGGGTGCCCGTCGGGGAGGCGCAGGCCGGGCACCTCGTGCCAGTGCCGGTCGCGGTGGCAGCCCGGGGCGCCGAGCATCTTCCAGAGCCTTTCGGCCGAAAACGGCAGGATCGGCTCCATCAGGACCGCCAGCGCGGCCTGGAGCTGAACCGTGGTGTTGAGGGTGGCGGCGCACCGCTGCCGGTCCGTCTTGAGGGAGGCCCACGGCGCCGTGTCGTTGAAGTACCGGTTGCCCGTGCGCGCCAGGTCCATAAGTTCGCCGACGGCGCGGCGGACCTGGAACTCGTCGAGCGACTTCCCGATACGTTCCGTGTATTCCGCGACTGAGGCCAGGACGGCGCGGTCGGCGTCGCCGGGGACGCCGGCCGGGGGAACGCGCGCCTCGAAGTGCTTCTCAATGAAGCTGAGGCTGCGGTTGACGAGGTTGCCCAGGACGTCGGCCAGCTCTCCGTTGTTGCGGGCCTGGAAGTCCTTCCAGGCGAAGTCGGCGTCCTTGCTCTCGGGCGCGTTGGCGGCGAGGTAGTAGCGCAGGGGGTCGGGAGGGAACACGTCGAGGTAATCGTCCGCCCAGATCGCCCAGTTGCGGCTGGTCGACAGCTTCTCCCCCTCAATGTTCAGGAACTCGTTGGCCGGGATCTGGTCGGGGAGGACGTAGCCGCCGTGCGCCATCAGGACGGCGGGCCAGACGATCGCGTGGAAGACGATGTTGTCCTTGCCGATGAAGTGCACCAGGCGAGTCGCCGGGTCGAGCCAGTAGTCGCGCCAGCGCTCCGGCTTCCCCTGGTTGCGCGACCACTCTACGGTGGACGAGATGTAGCCGATCGGGGCGTCGAACCAGACGTAGAGCACCTTCCCCTCGGCCCCCGCGAGGGGGACGGGGATGCCCCAGTCGATGTCGCGGGTGATCGGTCGGTCGGTCAGCCCCTCCTTGAACCAGCCGGCGCAGAACTCGCGCACGTTGCTCTTCCAGTCGGGCTTGGAATCCTGCCACTGCTGCAGGCGCTCCTGGAATTCCGAGAGTCGGAAGTACCAGTGGCGCGTGGTGCGCATCTCCGGCTTGGAGCCGCAGATCTTGCACCGCGGCTCGATCAGCAGTTCCGGTTCAAGCCAGCGGCCGCATCCCTCGCACTGGTCGCCGCGCGCGCCGCCGCGGTGGCAGTGCGGGCACTCTCCCTCGATGTAGCGGTCGGGCAGGAAGCGCCGGCAGGTCGGGCAGTAGTACTGGTTGACGTCGTGCTCGACGATGTGCCCCTTGCGGTACAGGTCGAGGAAGAAGCCCTGCGCGATCTCGTAGTGCAGCGGCAGGGAAGTGCGCGAGTAGTTGTCGAACGAGATCCCGAGCCGCCGGAAGCTCTCCTTCATCATCAGGTGGTACCGGTCCACGATCTCCTGCGGCGTGGTCTGCTCGCGGTCCGCGCGGATCGTGATCGGGACCCCGTGTTCGTCGGAGCCGCAGATGTAGATGACGTCGGCCCCCTTGAGCCGCTGGTAGCGCACGTAGACGTCCGCCGGGAGATAGGCGCCCGCGAGGTGCCCGAGGTGCAGCGGGCCGTTGGCGTAGGGGAGCGCGGATGTGACGAGCACTTTGTCGGCCAAGGAGATCCCTCCTGAAAGGAAGGAATACTATCACAGAAGCCGGAAGCTGGAAGTCGCGGCGCCGGAAGCCACTAAGACAGAAGCCCGGGAGCCGGAAGCGATCGGATGGCGGTGGCGATCCCGGACGCTGAGGGCGAGCTCGAGAGGGGGCTGATGCCCGGCGACCGGCAGTGCCGGGACCGGGCATCAACCTCTCAATGGCCGTGTCGTCAGTTGCGCTGCTCTTCCTGGAGCAGGAGTTGGCCACGAATCTCCCCTCCCGGCGCGAGCGTAGTGTGAATGTTGATGTAGGTCCGGCCGCCCAGGATGGCGTTCTGGACATCCGCGAACGTCGTGACTCCCCTGTCCTGGACCGCAACGAAGTCGGTTTCGGTCAGGGTTCCGGTCAACCGCCCCGGAAACGCTCCGTTACCGCCCCCGAACAGTGGGACGATCACTGGCCCATTGACGCCGGGGAACCCGAGGTGGATGTGGGCTGCCTGGACCTCCGTCCCGAAGCCCTCCCCGGTGAAAGTGTAGTCGATCCTGTCTGGGTATATGACGAACACCGCCCGTCCGGAGGCGTTCGAAGGAACGGGCGGCACTTCGTGCTCACCCGTCATCGTCGCCCGAACCGCGGTTTGAGCCATGAGCGGCGAACCGCCCATCAGCAGGAAAAGCGTTCCAAAGACCACTCGGCTGTTTCTCATGGTGCTCGCTCCCGATGCTGGTGTGTTCCGTGGCGCCAGGGTGAATAAAAGGATATGCGAATCAGAATAACTGTTCAATAGGATTAGTGTCCGTAATAGGACGCGTCCCGCCCCGCCATTGTGCCCGCCGGCATTCTCCAAGAACCGGACGGAGACCCCGGGTCCGCCGCGGGTGGGACGATGTATGGCGCTCGGCTCGTGAGGAGGCAGCCATGACAGAAGCGCAGCCCTCCGGAGTTCTGCGCTTGCCTTGCACAAGCCGAGGTGAGCAATTTTGTCCACAGGGGTGAGCAGTACTGTACTGACATTCGAATCGCGGCAGGGTACAAGCAATAGGTGTTCGGCATCTCGTGGGAGAAGTCATCGCGCGAAGTGCAGGAACCCGCACAGGGCCGAGCCAGCTCGCACAAGAACACCATTACGTTCCCAGCACAACGCGGGGAGACCAGGCTCAGACCAGGAGGTGAGAGTTATGGACATCAACACACGTAGAATCGGGGATGTCCATGTTCACTCAACGGCAAGATCGTCCTTGGCGAAGCCACCAGGACCATCCGACACACCGTCAACGACCTTCTGGTGAACGGTGGGCACAAGATCGTTCTCAACATGATGGAGGTCAGCTATGTCGACAGCTCAGGAATCGGTGAGTTGGGGAAGACGTATACCACCGTCACCAACGAGGGAAGGCAACTGAGACTCCTGAACCTGACCAAGAGGGTCAGGGAAGTTCTGGTGATCACGAAGCTCTTGACGGTGTTCCAGGTATTCGAGAGCGAGCGGGATGCGGTGGCCAGCTTCGCGTGACCGGGAGGACACGTTGAATGTTGTCAAAGTTGTCAAAGACACCCTGACCATAATCCTGGCCGGAGGGCAGGGGGAACGGCTCTACCCATTGACCAGAGATCGAGCCAAGCCCGCAGTCCCTTTTGCCGGGCATTACCGGATCATCGACTTCACCCTGTCGAACTGCATCAACTCAGGGCTCAAGCGCATCTACGTTCTCACTCAGTACAAGAGCCAATCGCTCGACGACCACCTCAGGTTGGGCTGGAACATTTTCGCCAGTGCTTTTGATGAGTTCTTGTTTTCGGTTCCTCCCCAACTCAGGACGGGAAGTTCGTGGTATCGGGGAACGGCGGATGCTGTGTTTCAGAATCTCTACATCCTGCGGGAACGGCTCCCGCGCCGAGTTCTCATCCTCTCCGGCGACCACATTTACAGGATGGATTACAGCGAGATGATTGCAGCCCACGTGCGCACGGGCGCCGCGGTCACGGTTGCCGCGGTGGAGTGCGACACGAAATGCGCGAGCGGGATGGGCGTTCTGGAGATTGACGAACAGAATCGCGTCGTGTCCTTCGAAGAGAAACCGGACAATCCCAAACCCATCCCTCGTCGGTTCGGCCTTTCCCTGGTCAACATGGGCGTGTATCTGTTCGAAACCGATGCTTTGGTTGAGGGGACTTCCATAGACAGCCGCGGCGAGAGTGTGGAGGATTTCGGCCGGGACATCCTGCCTCGTTTCGTTCACAGCAAGCCGGTTTATGCCTATCCCTTCAGCGAGGCGAACGAAAACTACTGGCGGGACGTCGGCACTCTGGATTCCTATTACGAGGCCAGCATGGATTTGCTGAAGGCCGATCCGCCATTCAATCTCTACGACACCTCTTTCCCTATCCACTCTTCCACCCGCCCGCGTCCGCCCGCCAGGATGACCTTTGCCGGCGGAGGGACGGATCTCATGGGGGTTGCCTTGGATTCGCTCCTCTGCAATGGCTGCGTCATCAGAGGCGGGCGGGCGGAGCGCTCGATCCTGTCCCCGGACGTGCACGTGGATTCTGGCGCGCTGGTTGAGGATTCGATCCTTTTCGACCGGGTGGAAGTGGGGAGCCGGGCAAAGATCCGCCGGGCCATCATCGACAAGGCCGTGAGGATTCCTCCGGGATTCGAGGTCGGCTACAACCCCGAGCAGGATGCGAAGCGCTTCACCGTAAGCGAATCGGGTGTCGTGGTAATCCCCAAGGCGGCTCAGATCAGGGAGGGAAGCTGATGCGCGCAAAACGACACCGGAGCCAAGAGGAGGCCTGATGATGACCGCAAGGGTTAGCGTGGCGTGCCTTTGGGGAGCGAGCGCGCTCTTCGCGCTCTACCACGGCATTGCCCATGGTTCCGCGGCTGCTTGGTGGATCCTGGTCGATCTCGTTCCCCCGCTCGTCGTGTTCGTTTGGTGGATGGTTGACCGCTCCGCGCTCGAGCGAAGAATCAAGCGTCTCGAAGTGCGATATGAGATCGGGGATAAGAGACGCATCGATGCGCATGCGGATCTTTCGAGGGTAGAGCACCACATGCATGAGATGGAACGAGAGTCGCACAGATCGAGGGCAATCGGTTCGGTGACAGAATAATTCCCACAGGCAGGAGAACGTGGCGGTGTAGCGCGACGCCTCTCCCCTTGCTCGAATGCCCGGACATCTCGGGGTCTGGAGCGGACCCGGGGTCTACGGTCTGCCGGACGGCCTGGAAAGGGCAAATAGCGCGCGCAGTTCATCGAGGTAGCCAAGCTTGGAGTACCGGGGGGAAAAGAGGCTCTGGTAATTGAAGATGGCCACTCCCGCGGCTCCAGCTTCCAGGAGTTGCGGAACGATTCTTGTCAGATCCCCTTGGGGCATCCGGCATGCCTTCCAGGGTTCCTCGATAGTCAAGGCAATGCCGGGAACGATGGCCGTCTTCCCCCCCGCGTTCTTGACTGCCAGACGGGTCATCTCCACGATCCAATCGGAGTTTTGGCCCAACATGCACGCGTAGAGCATTGGCCGCAGAAAATCCACGCGTTCCCGCAACTGGATGAAACTCTGACCCTGGCGCCAGCCATAGCCTTCCCCTTCGGGCGTCAGGTTGGTCTTGCGCTGGCCGGTTCCAACCGTCCAGGTCGAACAGGAAAACAGTATTCCGGGCCGGTCGCGCTTGACATTCTCCCGCACCTCGGTCGCCAGGGAGGTGATGACGCTGTCACGCCAGTCCTCCCAGCTCCCGCCGGGATTGTCCCGGAGCCAGCGCTGGGAATCGCGCCGGCAGTCCTCGCAATGGCACAGGGTCGGAGGGCCAAACCGGATGTAGTCGAGCTGCAGGCCGTCGACCCGCAGCCGGGACAATTGACGAGAAAAGGTCAGGACCTGCTGCCTGACCGCGGGCTTATTCGGGCAAAGCCACCCCGACGCCGGCTGTCCGGAGGAGTCCACGGCGTGCATGCCCGGAGCAGGCGTTGACGCCGGGGAAACTGCCCCCGCGACGATGGTGCTGAGCACCACGTGGACCGCGATTCCTTGCTCGTGTGCTGCCGTCAGCAATTCCGCAAACCGGCGGTCCTGGAGCACCGATGGATGGACCGTGCAAAGGATCGCATTGAGGTTGGCCGAGGCCACGTTGTCGACGATCTGGCGGGGAGTCGCCTCTTCAAACAGACCGGGCAGTTCCATTCGAACCCCGCGCATGTTCGTCAAGGCCTGCGACTCCGACACGGCGAGGACGATCGCAATCAGAACCGATACGAAGCGGCAGGTCATGTGGTCCTCCAGGACGCGTGTTCGTGCAGGCGCCAGGATACTTCATCCGGTCGACAGACGAAACATCGCGAGGGAGAAGCGGATTCTAACACGAGCGGATGAGGGCGGAACCAGTTGGGCGGCCAAACCGGGGGGGCACCCCGCCGGTTGCGGGCCCCGAGGACAGGGCTGTCCGCTGTCACGGTTTTATTCAACACATGAGTGCCGCGCATTCACCTATCCCGGGCTGCATCGGCCGATTATAATGGCGGCGAATCTTGGTGGCAGTGGTTGCAGCGCAGCGAGGCATGCCCCGTGATCGGCGACACCCTCTCACACTACCGTATCATCGAAAAGCTGGGCCAGGGCGGAATGGGTGAGGTGTACCTTGCCCACGATGAACACCTGGACCGCAGGGTCGCCATCAAAGTCCTTCCTCCCGGTTCGCTTTCCGACGACTCCGCCCGCAAGAGGTTTCGAAGAGAAGCCCTGGCGCTCGCGAAACTGAATCACCCGAACATCGCCACCAGTCACGACTTTGATTCTGCCGGAGGCGTCGACTTCCTGGTGATGGAGTACGTGGCGGGCCCCACCCTAGGCAGCCGTCTCGCTGCCGGACCACTGCCGGAAAAACAGATCGCGCAGCTCGGGGAGCAGCTGGCCGAAGGACTGGCGGCCGCACACGCGGCAGGAGTCGTCCACACAGACCTCAAGCCGGACAACCTCAGGGTCACGGACGATGGCAGGCTGAAGATCCTGGATTTTGGGCTTGCCAGGCTGCTGAAGACACCGGGCGTGGACGTGTCCACGATGACCGCTGCGTCCGGGACGGTCTGCGGTACCTTGCCCTACATGGCGCCGGAACAGTTGCGCGGAGACCGGCTGGATGCGCGGACCGATATCTGGGCGGCCGGGGCGGTGCTCTATGAGCTTTCCACCGGTAAGCGCCCTTTCGAGGAGACGCTCGGTACGAAGCTGGTGGATGACATTCTGCACTCGATGCCGCCGCTGCCGAGTGCATCCAACCGGCGCCTTTCCCCGGCGCTCGAGGCCATCATCGTCAAGTGCCTGGAGAAGAACCCGGAGAATCGGTACCAGTCCGCGAACGAACTCGCAGTTGACCTGCGTCGGCTGGCATCGCCGACCCAGCTGCCGACCGTCGCGAGGCGGCGGAAATGGCCCATCCCGGCTGCGGTCGCGGCCGCAGCCGCGGTCATCGCCGCCCTTTTCGCGTTCGATGCGGGACATCTGCGCAGCCGTGTTTGGGGCGGGGGTGTGATCGACTCGATCGCCGTGCTGCCTTTCCAGAACATCTCGCAGGATCCTCAACAGGAGTACTTTTCAGACGGGATGACGGAGGCCCTGATCGCCGAGCTTTCCCGCATCCACGCCCTGAAGGTGATTTCGAGCACCTCCGTGATGCGGCTCAGGAATACGAAGAAGACGATGCCGCAGGTCGCGCAGGAACTGGACGTCGAGGGAGTGGTGGAGGGTTCGGTGCTCCATGCGGGCGACAAGGTGCGGGTGACCGCTCAGCTCATCCGCGCACGGGAAGACCGCCCGCTTTGGACCGAGAGCTACGAGCGTGATTTGAAGGATATCATCAGTCTCCAGACGGAGTTGGCCCGCGCCATCGCCGGCGAGATCCGGATCACCGTCACGGCGCAGGAAGAGCGCTCCCTTGCCAGAAGCCACACGGTCCTTCCGGAGGCACACGAGGCGTACCTGAAGGGGCGCTACTACGCCAACCGGACGGCCAATGCACGTGCAATCGAGGCCTTTCAGCAAGCGATAAGCAAGGATCCTCAATATGCCGAGGCCTACGCGAGTCTCGCCCAGCAATACGCCTTCGCGCTGCCCGCCCATGAAGTCATGCCCAAGGCGAAGGCGATGGCTTTGAAGGCGGTCGAACTGGACGACTCGCTCGCGGAAGCGCACGCGGCGTTGGCCACGGTGGCCTACCTATACGAGTGGCAGTGGGCCGAAGCCGAGAAGGAACTCAAACGGGCGCTCGAGCTCGATCCCAATTCGACGTCGGTTCACACCCAGTACGCGTATTTTCTCATCGCACTGGGCCGGCTTGACGAAGCCTTGAAGCAGGCTGAAATCGCGCAGAGGCTGGACCCCCTCTCACTCTCGAATAACCTGAATTACGGGCGGGCCCTGTACTTCGCCAGGCGCTTCGACGAAGCGATCGCCCAGTACAACAGGACGCTGGAACTCGACGGCAACTACGCGGCGGCTCACTTATTCCTCTGCTTCGCGCTGGAGCAAAAGGGGCGACTCGACGAGGCGATGGCCCACATGATCAAAGCACGAACGCTGGTCTCAGACAATGCCCTGGCCGGCCTCATCGCGGACACCTACGCTCGCATCGGCTACATAGGAACGTTGAAAGCGTGGGCGGCGTACTGGGAATCGGGGATTCGCGACGGGAGCGTACAACCGACCAGCGTGGCTATGCTCTACGCGCGTGCCGGAGATAAAGACAAAGCCATGCAGTACCTCGAACAGGGCTTTCGAGAGCACACGCGCGCCATCGTCACCCTGAAGGTGGAGCCGCAGCTGGACAACCTCCGGACCGACCCGCGTTTCACAGGCCTGATCAAACGAATGGGCCTGCCCGAATAGGCGTCAGGGCCTCACGTCAGCTTCGCCAACGCCGCGCTGTGGGTCCGAAGTTTGCGGACCGCAGCGATGATGTGGTCGATGTCGGTTCGATCAGCCAACAGCATGTTCTGGCCGATTCCCACAGTCGTGGCGCACACCTGCTTGTTGCCCTTCAGCTCCGCGAAGCTCTCCCGGTAGGCGCGCAACCTCTGAGCGCTCCAGAGGCGCTTGAAGCCGCGTGAGGCGATGGCTTCGTCCAGCAGACCGTCGTAGTACTGCTCCCCGTACACGCTCGAGCAGGGGACCCCTTCGGCGGAAAGCGCCTGCAAAAACTTGCCGTGGGAGAGGCCGTTGAACTGCGCCGGGTCGTAGCGGAATGCATAGAGATGCCACACCGCCCGGCTGTTCGCCGGCAGCCGAACGGGTGTAATGCCCGGGATCTGGGCCAGGTTGGCGCTGAGGTAGTCGGCGCTTTCGCGCCGCACGGCCGTTTCCTTCTGCAGCTTCTCGAACTGCTGCAGCAGCAGCACGGCCTGCGCCTGCGTCATGCGATAGTTGTTGCCGCGGGTGAAACTGCCGGTGCCTTTGAAGTTCCCGCTGGTGCGGCCGCAGTTGTGGAAGGCGTTGCAGCGATCGATCAGGTCCTCGCTCATGCTCGTGATCGCGCCGCCTTCGCCCGACGGGATGTGCTTGGATTCCTGGAAGCTGAAGCAGCCCAGGTCGCCAATGGTGCCGCACTTGCGGCCCTTGTACTCGGCCAGCCACGCCTGGCATGCGTCCTCGATGACGGCCAGCTTGTGTTTTTGGGCAATCGCGACGATCGGGTCCATATCGCACGGCATGCCGAAGATGTGCACCGGCATGATGGCGCGGGTGCGCTCGGTGATCCGGCTCTCGATGGACGCGGGATCCATCGTGAGCGTCGCCGGATCGGTGTCGGCGAACACGGGGAGCGCCTTCGTCGTGAGGATCGAGTTGTACGTGGCTATGAACGTGTAGGGCGAGGTGATGACCTCATCGCCCGCGTCCACGTTCATGACGTGCAAACTCACGATGAGGGCGGTGGTGCCGCTGGCGGTAGCTAGGCATTTGCCGGCGCCGAGCAGCTGCGCGTAAGCCTTTTCGAAATCGGTCACGTTGGTGCCGGATCCCCGGAACCACTTGCCGCTGCGGTAGACTTCGAGAATCTTCGGTTCCCAGGCTTCGCGCCACTGCGGCCACGGCATCCATCCGCCCTTGTGGACGGGCGCGCCGCCCATCAGTGCCGGTTTGTCGCCGTCGGCGGCGAAGGTGATCGGACCCCGGCGGGCACTCAGCCACGAGAAAGCGGCGGCGCCCGCCGCACCGGTTCGGATGAAGCCACGTCGTGTCAGATCTTCTTTCATGGGATTACCCCCCTACAATCAGGCCATTGACGCGTTGCAGGTCATGAATCCACTGGGCCTCGTTGATGATGGGCCCACACTCTACGGCCGCCCCTCCTGCCAGACCGGAAGTTTGCAGGCACACGCATTATACCTTCAGATCCTTCGACGGGTGCTCGTCGAAATGGTCCGCGAGCCGGCCTGGAAGGGCAAAAGCAAAAACGGAACGTGGGTGTTCGCGGATTTGGCGGATTCACGAACCGTGAAACCTTCACGGAACGGGCTGGGGGGAGGGCTGAATCCTATAAGGGCTCGCATCAACCGACTCCACGTCTCTTTCATATGCCATGCTTGTTTCCTTTCACGGGGTCGCAGACCAAGGCAGCATGATCCGGTCCGGCGTGCAGAGTGCGAGCCTGACCCTCTGATGGGGTGGCCTGCTACCGCGGTTCCCCGGCCTATCGATTTGCGGCCTTGACAGCCCTGTCCGTGGCAACCGAGCCGTGCATCTGGACGATGAGCCACCTCCCGCCCCTTTTCTCGAGCACGCCCGTCCAGCGGATGTCTCTCGCGCCCGCAGGCTTGCCGTCCCACTCCCCGAGATCGTCGAGCGTAGCCGAGTACCATGCGACGTCGCCTGACCGGGAGAGGTGGACCTGTAGGTCACGGACCTCCGTCGCCGTAACCTTGAACCTCGAATCCATCCAAATATCGAACAGCTTCACGTAGTTGCCCCACCCGGTCACGGCCGATTTCGAGTTGGTCCAAACAACGAACAAGTCGTCGTCGTGAGCCATGGTGCTTTCCTGAAGCGCCCGGTCCTTGGTCAAGGCCCAGCAGATCGAGTCGTTGATTATCCGTGCGATTGCAGCCTTGTCGGTTTCCCTGTCCCCGGCGGTCCCTCGAGCCTCCGGCCCGCTGATTGCGGATAAAATGAGCAATAGAACACTCGTCGTGACGGCCACTTTGTCCTCCCTGAATTCTTAAGCCTTCGATCCCAGATTCTGAAAGCGAAGGTACGACGGGCAGATCGCAGGGAGTTGTTAGGTTTTTGCGAGGATTTGTTTTGTTCGGGCGAACGCCGGGTCGAATGGGCGTGTAGGGTGCGGCCCGAAGTCGGAATACCCGGCTTGAGCCTTACGATCCAGTGAGATGGACTGGATATTATGGTTAGTTACCTATGATTAACCCCCACCAATTATTAGCGGCGTTGGCCCCGCAGTGTTGCGAGATTCGAACCCGTGTGCTTGGCCATAGCATTCTGGCAGGGCGCGCGTATTCTATTAGGAGAGCCTGTGGCCGGGTGCGAGCGGGTGGCGGTGGACGGGATGAAACGGTTGGGAATCGTTTTGGGTGTTGTGCTGGGAGCCGTGCCGGCGCTGCGCTGCTCCTGCCCGGTGCATGCGAGTCACGCCGCGGTCCCGCGGTCGGAATGGCGAGGCTCCCTGACCCTCTATCGGCGGCCGCTGGAGATCCGTTGCTCCCGCGCGGGCGGGCCGGACCCTTCCTGCCTGGTTGTCTATGCGACGGGCGACGGCGGGTGGCGCGGGCTCGACGAGCAGCTCTACGAATGGTTCTCGGAGGAGGGGTACGCGGTCGCGGGTTTCAGCTCGCGCAGCTATCTGAAGAACCTCGGGTATGTCTCCGACACGACGACCCCCGAGCGCCTCGTCGAGGACTTCCGGCTGATCATCGACTTTGCCGAGGGGCGGCTCGGGTTGCCCGCTTCGACGCCGGTCATCCTGGCGGGCCTCTCGCGGGGTGCTGGGCTGTCGGTGGTCGCCGCGGGGGAGGGGGAGCTGAAGCCGCGGCTCGCGGGACTGCTGGCGGTCGCGCTGACGCGCGAGGAGGAGTACGTGCGCCACTACGGGTGGCGGGACCGCCGCGGATCGGCCGGCACGCCGAAGAGGGAGCTGGTCGAGATTAAGACCTACGACTATCTTTCCCGCCTGTCGGGCTTCCCAGTGATGGTGATCCAGTCCACCGGGGACAACTACGTTACCGCCGATGCGGCGCGCGAATTGTTCGGGCCCGACACCCCGCTGCGCAGGCTGAGGGCTGTCGACGCGCGCAACCATCGTTTCAGCGGCGGGTGCGAAGCCCTGCACAGCGAAGCGCTGGCCGGGCTGGCATGGATCCGGGAGACCGCTGACCGGACCGGCAAGGCTGGTCCCGGGCCGAGTCCGACCGTGTCCTCCGGCTTTTTTTCGTGTCCTCCGTGACGAGTTGTTTTGATTTTCGGGGCGCAGCAATCCTCTGTCGCATCCACGCCGAGGATGTAGGACTCGTTCAGGGCGTCGAGCTGGCGCACCCCGGATTGCGGCCGCGCCGCTCACCTGCCTTTGATCCAGTCCAGCGCTTCGAGTAGGCGACGGTCCAGCTCGTCGCGCCGGTCGCTGAAACGGTGGTTTGCGGCGTCGATCACCCACATCCTCTTCGGATCGCCCGCGCGCGCGAGCATGGACTTGGCGAGTTCGAGCGAGACAAACTCGTCGTGGGTGGAGTGGACTTCGGCGAGCGGGACCGGGCTGACCTTCCCGATGACGTCCTCGACCATGAAGCTCGGCTCGCTGGGGGCCTTCTTGGTGATCCAGATCGTGAAATCCTGCCACTTCCATCCCAGTTCGTTCTGGTCCGGCAGGCCCAGCCCGAGTACGCCCTGGATCTGTGGTTTCAGTGCGGGGTCGGCCGCTGCCAGCACCGACAGGCCGGCGCCTTCGGAGATGCCGGCCAGGACAGGCCGCTCTGTGTTCCCGCGGCGGGCATAGTCGATGAGGGCCCTGAAGTCGCGCGGCACGTCGGCCGGGTCGAGCGCGGCGTCCTTCGAGGTGAAGCTGGCCAGGTATGCGCGGCTATTGAAGCCCACGACGCGGTAGCCCCGGGAGGAGAGAAACTCCGCGACGTGGACCGCCAGCCCCGCCCACCCGAGATCGCCGCTGGAGAGTATCACGGGCGGGCCGCCCGGGTTTCCGTACAGGTGGAGTTCCTGGCTCTTTCCGCGAAGGTCGATGCTCGCCGGCGCCTGCGCCGGCTCGAACGCCCAGGCGGCGAGCAGGGCGGGGAGGAGCAAAAGGGCGACCAGTCGCACGTTACCTCCTCAACAGCTGCAGCAGTCCGCCGGAGCTGTGGACGGCGGTGAGGGCATAGGCCACGCGCGGCAGGTCCGCCCCTTTCGGGTAGATCAGGAAGCGGCCTTCCCATGCGGGGGCGAACTTTTTTTTGAACATGAAAAGGTTCTTGTACCCGTAAAAGGCGTTCATGTGCTCGAACAGGAGCGCCACGCCGCGCTCGAGCGTACCCCGGGGTTCGGCGGAGTTGGCGAGGGGTGCGTTGGCCAGGCTCGCGGTGGCGACGCCGTTCTCCTTCAGGGCGAGGAGCGAGTGGGCGATGAGGATGTCCATTGTCCCGGCCGGCGCGTCGCGACGCTTGCGCATGAGGTCGAGCACGCAGGCGTTCCCCTGACGGTAGGGGAGCCAGGAGCAGAAAGCCTCGATCCTGGTGCCGATCCGGGCGACGAACAGCGGCTTGCCGCGAAGGGAATCCAGGGAAAAGCGGCCCAGGGTGAAGCCCAGCTCCCCCATGTGCTTCTCGGAGAGCCACTCCTGGGAGATCTCCTCGAGCTGCTCGTCGGTCGCGGGCGCTGGCTTGGCCGCGCGATCGTATGGCTCCACTGTCATCCCGGTCTTGAGGGCTTTGTTGACCATCGCGCGCACGTTCGCCCGCTTCCCGCCGGAGAGCGAGAACTCCTTCAGATCCAGGACGGCCTCTTCGGCGATCTTCAGGGAGCGGAGTCCCAACGCCTGATAGACGGGAAGCCGCTCTTCGGCCGCTTCGTAGATGCAGGGCGTCCAGCCGTTCCTGCCGCAATGCTCCAGGAAGTCGCGGACGCCCGTCTCGAAGTCCGCGTCGGGGACGAGCGGGTCGCCGCAGGCCAGCGCCACGGCGCCGCGCACCGCGTAGGCCGCCAGTCCGCGGCCGCCGGCCACGAGGAGGTGGTGTTTGTCCTCCTGGATCGCGAAGGCCGACAGCGCGTGCCGGCTGTGCTCCCGGAAGATCGTTTCGACGGTCTCGGGCGAGGCCTCGAGCCTGCGGCGCAGAACCACGGGCCGGAGGAACATCAGGAGAAGGTAGAAGCGCCCCAGCCACCCGGCGATCTGCAGCGATCCGAGGAAGCGGGCCGCCTGGGGCGTCAGAGGGTCGACTTGCGGCTCGATCACGAGGATCCCGGAGCGCACGGCCTCGGTCGCCGGCGTCGCTCCGGCGAACCAGGTGAAGTGCTCCCGGCGATGGTTCAGCCCGGTGTGCCCATAGGTGAATATGGCGAGGGCGAGCAGCGGGGCCATGAACGCCGCGGTCCTCAGCGACGCCGGATCGCTGCGCGCATAGTAGCGGCGCCGATAGACGACGAGGTAGGCGAGCAGGAGGGATGCCACCAGCGAGTGGTGCAGATCCAGGGCCCTCGTGATGTGTGTCAGGAGGGAAACCGCCAGCGCCGTGACCGCCACGTACCAGGCCAGCTCCTTGCGCCGGGACAGGTTTCTCATCACCTGGAGCAGGGCGATGCCGGCGAACAGCATCAGGGGCCGGCTGCGCTGGGTGACCTCGAGGGGCAGCCAGGAATCGACGAAACGCAGCGAGGCGGCCGAACGCGGCCAGATCGCCGACACCAGGTTAATGGCGCCCATCGCCCCGATCAGGACGGGAACGAGCCTGTGGAGGTCGCCGACGCGCAGGTCCTCCACCCACTCCGCGTGCCGCAGGTGCCGCAGCAGCAGGATCAGCAGGCCCGCGACGAGCAGGCCGCCCACCACCCAAACCTCGTATTTCTTGATACCGGACAGGACCCTCTCGGCGGCGTGCCCCGAATAGTACCCGATCAGCGCCGTGGGCACGGCCCAGATGGCACCCGCGACGAGGTTCAGGAGAAAGAAGCGCAGCGGCGGCATTCTCAGCGCGCCGCACGCGGCCGGTATGATGATCCTGAACCCGAAGGCGTAACGGCTGGCCAGCAGCAGCCAGTCGGCATAGCGGCCCATGTGAGCCATGAGCCGCTTGTAGCGCGGGTTGTCGCCGAAGCGTCTCTCGAGCCACGCGTAGCCGCGCGTGCGCGCCAGCCCGTAATAGATCTGGTCCGCGGCGCAGTTGGATGCCACGGCGACCAGGATCACGAGCGGCAAGTGCAGGATGCCGCGGTGGGCCAGGAAGGCGCCCGCCAGCAGGAAAGCCTCACCCTCGACCGCCACCCCCACAAACAGCAAGGCGTACCCGTACTTGACGAGCAATGCGTCCATCGGCCCCTATTGTATTGCCGGGCGAGGCCGAGGACGCAGCTAAATTCTGCAAAGTGCTCCGGGTCTCCGTCTTCCGCGTCCGGCCGTCTGCCGATGAGGAGCGCGGGTACGAACAATCCCGGGAAACAGTGAATCTGGAAGTACCTCCGCTGCGGTATGGGCGGGGCGGCGTCGAGCCGCCGCACTCCAGATTAGACGCCGGGGAGGCACAGGCAGGGGGATTTGATCCGGATGTCGGCTTGCTTCCAGGCCGCGTCGAATCTCTTTTCGACGGCGGACGCCTCCGGCTCCTTTTTCTGGACCTGCAGCGAGCGCATGAGCCCGTAGAGCCCCCATCCGTTCTCCGGCTGTCTGGCGAGGTCCTCGCGAAAGACGGCCTCCGCCTCGGCGGATCGGCCCGCCTGTAGGAGCGCGGCGCCGAGCGCATGACGCACCGGCTGAATCCACGACGGCGGCTCGTCGTATCGGAGCTTGTCCTCGCGTGCGGCCGCTTCGCGCAGGGCGGCGAGGCCTTTTTCCGTCTCGCCGGAACGGAAGAGGACCTCCCCTCGCATGAAGCTCTCGGCCACGTCGAGGACGTCGGAGCCCGAGTTGTTACCGAAGAACGCGTCCTCCGGCACCCGGGTGCGCGCCTCGAGGAACGCGGCCTGCTCGCGCAGGGCGGAGGGCAAGTCGTCCTTGGCCGCGTACGCCACGGACCGGGCGTAGTGCTGGAGCGCGCGTGAGATCGGCACGAAATCCGGGAAAGCGGGTTCGGCCAGGATGTCGTCCCACCTGCCGAAGCGCATCATCACCTCGAGCGGCATGGCCATGAAACCGTCCGCGAAGGGGTTTTCCCGGAAGAACTCCCGCGGGATGGCCGCGACCATCTCCCTCATCGTCGAGAGCGCGCGGGCGCCCTGGCCCGTCATCATGGCCGCGTAGGCCAGCATGTGGTGGTTGTGGGCCATGTAGAGGCGGTAGAAACCCTGTTCCGGCACCCGCGCGGTGTACCGGCGGTCGGCGTCGATGGCCTTGGTGTTTGCTGTGATCGCCTGCTGCCAGCGCCCGCGCCGCACGTCGATGTGAGACGGCATGTGGACCAGGTGCCCCAGGCCGGGTTGCAGGTCGCGCAGCGTGTCGGCTGCCCGGTCGGCCTTCCCGGGTTGAGGGGAAGCCTCCAGCGCATGGATCACCAGGTGATTGCCCAGCGGGTGCTTCGGATCGATGGCGAGGACGGATTCGAGCACCCCGATGAGCTCCCCGGTGCCGGGCTGCGGCTTGCCGTCCGGCGTCCAGAGATCCCACGGTCGAAGATCCGCGAGCGATTCGGCGAAGAGCGCGCCGACGTCGGGGTCCCCAGGAAACGCTTTCCAGACCTGCCGCATCGCGTCGGCGTAAGCCTTGTCGAGCGCGGCCCTGTCCTTGGGCCGGGGATCCGCATAGCGGTGCTCCAGTGCACCGATCAAGGCGCGTTCGATGGCGTTTGCCCGGGGAGCGAGACCCCGAGCCCGGGCGAGGGCCTCCCATGCCTCCCTGGCGCGGTCATCGGGAACCACCGGGTTGTTGATGTGCGGGCCGTTTGCGATTGAGATGCCCCAGAAAGCCATCGCACACTCCGGGTCGATCTCGCCCGCGTGCCGGAAAGCACGGATCGCCTCGTCGTGGTTGAAGGCGTACATTAAGGCGAGCCCCTGGTTGAAATAGCGCTGCGCTTCGGGCGAACTGCTGGTGACCTCGCGCCCGAAACCGCCCAGCCCCTCGAAAAGGGGCGGTGGGCCCACCTCGGCGGCGAACTCGACGCCAAGCGAAACGAGCGACAGAAGAAGAACGGGCAGGGCTGCGCGCAGTTTTCCCATGGATGCCTCCGGATTCGGTGATGTCTCACGGACGCCGCGCTCCCCGAGACCGCGGGCGTCTGCTTTCCCCTTCGCGGGATGTTGACTCCCATCAGGATAACCCGCCGGCCGCGCCGCGACCACCCCCTATCGACGACCGCGATTTCCCGCCGGGGGCGGTCGGCGGTCCCGGTGTGGCCCCCTTTTCGTTCGATTTTCGTGGTGTCGGCGCCTGCGGTTCTGATCTATGCTCGGCGTCGCGAGGGCGGTTCGACCGATCACCATGATGGGAGGCGGGTCATGATTTCCAGACGGGGGGTTCTGAAAGGTGCCGCGCTGACCGCGCTGTCGTACGGACGCGTGCTGGGCGCGAACGAAAAGGTCGGGTTGGGATTGATCGGCGCGGGCGGTCGCGGCAGGTCGGTCCTCGGCACGTTCCTGCGCAACCCCGAGGTGGACCTCCGGGCCGTATGCGACGTCTACGGCGCGCGCAACGAAGAGGTGCGGGCCAAGGTTCCCGCGGCAAGGCCTTTCCAACAGCACGAGAAACTGCTCGAGATGAAGGACGTCGACGCCGTGCTGATCGGATCGCCCGACCACTGGCACAAAGTCCACGCGGTCGACGCGATGAGTTCCGGGAAGGACGTGTACGTCGAGAAGCCCCTCTGCCGCACGCTCGACGAGGCTCCGGAGATGGTCCGGGCCGCGCGTCGCCACAACCGGATCTGCCAGGTCGGCGTGCAGCAGCGCTCGGGACCGGTCTACATCGAAGCGCGCGACCGGTTCGTCAGATCGGGCCTCATCGGCACCGTCAGGTGGGTGGAGTGTGTCTGGAACGACGGTCCGTCGCGGCCATACGCGCCGCCCGCGGGTGGGAAGCCGGCGGACCTCGACTGGGTGCGCTTCCTCGGCCCTGCGCGCTACCGGGATTGGAACGCGAGGATGTACTTTAACTTTCGCGCCTACCTGGACCTCAACGGCGGGCGCATGACCGATTTCGGCCACCACTGGCTCGACGTCGTCCACATGTACCTTGGGGAGAGGGCCCCGGATTCGGCCGTCGCCGCGGGGACGATCTTCGATACGCAGGATGGGAAGGATGCGCCGGACGTCGTATCGGCGTTGTTCGAGTACCCGGGGTGCACCGTCTCGTTCCAGTCCGCGATCGTGGGCAACCCCCTGCCTTACGGCGTCACCTTTTATGGCGACAGGGGCAAACTGTACGTCAACCGCAACCGCTACGTGTTCACGCCGGCGGAGAAGGGGGCGGAGCCGGTCCAGCAGGATTTCCCGGGCGACATCACCGCCGATCACGTGCGCAATTTCCTCGACTGCTGCGGTTCACGGAAGTTGCCGAACGGCGACGTGGCGCTCGCGGCCGTCTCCATACAGCCGCCGCTGCTAGCCGTCAAATCGTATCTGGAAAAACGCCGCTTCCGCTTCGACGCCGATCACTCACTGATACTTCCCGAATAGGCGCGAGTACGTCCGGGCGACAAAGGGGTCCGGCAAGAAAGGGAGGGGAGGATGGACATCGAGACGATCCTGCGCGGAACGCTCAAGCCGGCGCTGGGCTGCACGGAGCCGGTGGCCGTGGCGCTGGCGGTCGCGGCGGCCGCACAGGCCACGGCGGGCTGGACACCGGAACGGCACGGGCTGCCGGTTCGAGGCCTGTCTGAGGACGACGTGGCGTCGGTGCGCCTTTCGGTCAACAACAACATCTTCAAGAACGCGTTCTCCATCTTCATCCCGAACGCCGGGGGGCACAAGGGGATCAAGATGGCGGCGGCCCTGGGGATCTGGTGCGACCCGAACGCCGGTCTCTCCCTGTTCCGGGACATCGGCGAGGCGGAAGTCGCGCGGGCGCGCCGCCTCATCCTCGGCGGCAAGGTGTCGATCGACATCGTCCCCGCCGATCACACGACCCTGCTTGTCGAGGCCTCCGTCAGACTCGGGGGCGGTCCGGAGGGTCGCGAAGGCGGCGCCCTGATCCGGGACGAGCACACGAACCTGGTCCGGCTCACGCGCGACGGCCTCGAGATCTACCGGCGGATCGAAACGCCCCCTCCGGGGCCGGACTCCGGCGACGGTGCGGACGTGCTGGCCGGCCTGGGTTTCGCGGACTTGGTGCGCATGGCCGACGACCTCCCGGAATCGGCGCACCCGCTGCTGCTCAGGACGATCGAGTTGAACGTCAAGGCTGCCGAGACGGGCCTGGAGCAGCCGCTCGGCCTGGGGGTCGGGTACTTCGGTACCCGGCTGCCGCACGACGTCGCCCGCGATTTTTCGAGCAGCGCTGCCGCGGGAAGCGATGCGCGCATGTCCGGGTACCCGGTGGAGGTGATGAGTTCGGCTGGGTCGGGCAACCAGGGGATCATCGCAACCGTGCCCGTCGTGACGTACTGCAGGGCAAACGGCGTCGGGGAGCGGCCCATGCTGCAGGCGCTCGCCCTGTCGCACCTCGTGACGATGTACGTGACCTCGCATGTCGGGTACCTCTCGACCCTCTGCGGGGTCGCCGTCAAGGCGGGCATCGGCGCGGCCTGCGGCATCACCTACGCCATGGGGGGCCGGGCCGCCGAAATCGGCCTTGCCGTCAAGATCATGGCCGCGACGCTCTCCGGTGTCATCTGCGACGGGGCCAAGCTCGGGTGCGCGCTGAAGGTGAGCTCCACTTCCGACATGGCCGCGAAGGCCGCGTCGCTGGCCGTGAACGGGTTGGATGTTTCGGAAGAGAACGGCATCGTCGGGGACACGCCGGAGAAGACGATCCGCAACCTCGCCCGCCTGAACCAGTCGATGCGTGCGGTCGAGGACGGGATCGTCCAGATCATGAAAGAAAAGCTCACTTCCCCCGAGGTTCTTTGAGCCCCTCACCCTCGCGAATTTCAACACCATGGGTTCGCCGGCTCACAGGTGTGAAGGGACGGCACAGGGAGCGATGCCGCAAAGAACTGAAGGTCAAAGAGATAGGATTGGCAGGGGAATTGCGGTAGCGCAGGGCATGAAAAACAAAACCTTTCTCGCGATGCTGATCTGGTTTCTCCTCCTGGTGTGGCCGGTTCAGGTGGCGGCCGTGCCACAGGATCCCGATGACAACGTCAATTCGCGCTATACGGTGGAGGATGTGCAGCTGCGGGGGGTGGCCGAATCGAAGATCGACCAGGCCCTGCGCGACGACATGCGGAAGCTGGTGGGCGAGAAATTCAGCGAGGCGGCGGCCGACGAGATAGCCAGGCGCCTGCGCAAGGATCTGCCCGACTACTCGGTCGAGACCAGGGTCCGGCGCGGAGACCAGGCCGGCCAGGTCAGGGTGATCTACGAGCTGGAAAGGATCTGGTGGAAGAAGTTCGACGTCGAGGGTTCCCGCGTCGTCTACCACTCCAAGCAGGGGTGGAGCGGGGCGCTGAGTGCGACCGTCGACACGCACCACAACGCCTTCACCTTCAGCTTCGCGAACAGCGCCGACGAAATCCTGGAGCGGAACGCGGGCATCCGTCTCGGCTACGAGCACAGGAAGCCGGGCACGGACCGGTTGCGGTTCCGGATGGGTTTCGAAACCTACCACGAAAAGTGGAATCCCGCGACGGAGCTGGCGCTCGCGGGGGACGGGGACGTGCCCGGGGTCTACCGCGCCCGCCAGGGTTTCAGCCCGCAGATCGCGGTCCTCCCGTGGCGCGACCTGCAGTTGAGCGTGGGTGCCGATTTCGAACGGCTTCAGATGCAATATCCCGCCGTCCACACGGACAGCGCCTATTCGGGGACGCTGGCCGCGAGTTACCGGCACCGGTGGGGGGACGCATCCGGCGTCCGGCAGCGCCTGGGTGCGGATTACTCAGTGCGCAGCGCCACCCGGGTCCTGGACAGCGACTTCGTCTACACGCGCCACGCGCTGACGGCCGAATACCGGGTCCGGTACGCGCGCAGCCTCGTCGGCGTGCGTCTGCTCGCGGGCGCCGTCACGGGCCGCGCGCCGCTGTTCGAACGCTTCTCGCTGGGCAACGCCACGACGCTGCGCGGCTGGAACAAGTTCGACGTCGCGCCGCTCGGGGGGAACCGCGTCGCCCACGCCTCGATCGAGTACGGCTACTCCGGCTTCAGGATCTTCTACGACGCCGGGGCGGTGTGGGACTCCGGGAAAGGAGGCCGGACCAGGCACGCGCTCGGTTTCGGCTTCGCGGAGCGTCGCGGCGCGTTCCTGTTCCTCGGGTTCCCATTGCGCTCGAACCACGTGGCCCCGGTTCTCACCTTCGGCATCGGGTTCTAGGGAGGCGCCAATGCGATATCGACGACGACTCCCTGGCCTGATTTTCCTTCTGCTGGCGCCGTTGCCGCGGCTCGTCGCCCAGACGCTGCAGCCGTACCTGGAAGGGGACCGCGTGCAGGTGGCGGCGCCGCAACTGCGGTTTCTCTCCGGCCGGGCATTGGAGAGGCTGCGCGATGGCGCAGCGGTGCCGTTCACGCTGCAGCTGACGGCCACGTCCGGCGGGAGGGCCCTCGCGCAGGCGTCGGGGCGCGTGGTCCTGAGCTTCGACCTGTGGGAGGAGCGCTTCTCCGGCGTGCAGGACGCGCCGAGGCGCTCGGCTTCGCACCTGACTCTCGACGCGGCAGAGGCGTGGAGCCTCCAGGCCGTGGCGCTGCCGCTTTCGGCCCTTGCGGGGCAAGAATCGTTCGTACTAAAGTTGGAGATCCGGGCAGAGGAACAGGCGGAGCAGGTGGATGCGGAGGCCGGCAACCCGGGCCTCTCCATGGCCGGCCTGATCGAGGTTTTCAGTCGCAAGGCCAAAGAACAGCCGTCGCGCTGGTCCGCCATTTCGGCCACGGTGCGCGTGCATGACCTCGACCGGAAAAATCCCAGGAACGGAGCTCCTCTTCCACCCTTACTACGCGGCCCAATGATGTGAACCGGCTTCGCAACAGGCTCCTACTGGTCTTTCTCGCCGGCACCCTGGTGCCGCTCGGGGCGATGCTCTGGATCACGGCCGCGCTCTTGCAACAGAGCCTGCGCTACGCCGACACCGGCGCATTGGACAGGCTCTCCAGGCTGTTGGAACAGACCGGCCGCCAGCTCTACCAGGGGGCGCGCGACGATCTAAAGGAGGAGGTCGCCCGGGGCGCTGTCGCGCCGCAGCGTTTCCCGAGGTCGGCCTCCGCCTCCTGGCCCGAGGCGGTCCGGGAGTTCTGGGACAGCGGCGAGCCGGAGAGGTTTGCGCTCTCGGGCGCCAAGGGGGATCGCCTGGACTACCTGGTGCGTCGGGACGGGGAGGTGCTGCTCTACCCGCGCCCGCTGGGAAAGATCCGGATGGGGCCGCTGTCGGACGAGTACCGGCAGGCGCGCCGGCAGGTGGAAGACCTCCAGCGGCGGGATTTGCGGAAGGGCTTCACCACCACGCTGCTCGTCCTGAGCGCGTCGGTCTGGGTCCTCTCGCTGGTCGCGCTGGCGTACGTCGCCCACCGGATCAGCCGCCCGATACAGGATCTCACGGAAGGTCTCTCGGAGCTGGCCGCAGGACGCTACGACACCCGGCTCCGCGCGCAGAGCACGGACGAGGTCGGCCAGGCGGTCCAGGCCTTCAACGATATGGCCGCGCGGCTGGAGCAGAACCGGGACCGGTTGGTGTACCTGACTCAGGTCGCCAGCTGGCAGCTCCTCGCCCGGAAGATGGCGCACGAGCTGAAGAACTCCCTGACCCCAATAAGGCTCACGGTCGAGGAGATCGTCGCCCGGCAGCCCCACTGCGACCCCGGTTTCCTCCAGCAGGCGGCGCAGGTCGTCATCGAGGAAATTGACACGCTGGAGCGGCGCGTGCGCGCGTTCTCCGAATTCTCCAGCGAGCCCGCTCCACGACCCGCCGCCATCGACCTCAACGAGGCCGTCGCCGAGCGGGTCGAGTTTCTCAGGGTGGCGCACCCCGGGGTCGAATACCGTATGGAACTCACGGCCGCGGCGCCGCGGGCCTTCGCAGATCCCGACCACGTCAAGGGCATACTGACGAACCTGCTGGAGAACGCGGCTGAGGCGCTGCCGCGCGCGGGCGGCGCCGTCCTGATCATAACAGAAGTCCGGGAGGGGAAGACCCGGGCGGAGGTGCACGACTCCGGCCCGGGGCTCAACGAAGAGGTCCGGCTCTCCCTTTTCGAGCCGACGATCTCGTTCAAGAAACAGGGCATGGGGCTCGGGCTGTCCATCTCGCGCAAGAACGCGCTGCTGGCCGGCGGCGATCTCGAGGTCATCGAAGGGCAGCTGGGCGGGGCGGCTTTCCGGTTGCTCCTCCCCCTCGCCCAGGACGCGTGATACATGCACGGCAAGAAGATCCTGGTAGTGGACGACGAAAAGAACATCGGGGTCTCGCTGCGGATGATCCTGGAAGGGGTCGGCTACTCCGTCGACCTCTGCCGCACGGCGGAGGAGTTCCAGGTGTACGCCGGGGCGCGGCGCGCCGACGCCTACCTGCTGGACGTCCGACTGCCGGACGGCAACGGCATCGACCTGCTCCGCCGCCTGCGGCAGCTCGACATTCCCGACCCCGTCATCATGATCTCGGGACACGGCACGATTGCCGACGCCGTGGAGGCCACGCGGGCCGGCGCATTCGATTTCCTCGAGAAGCCTCTCGGCCGCGACCGGCTGCTCCTTGCGCTGAAAAACGCGCTGGGGCAGGCCGATCTCCTGCGCGAGAACACGCGCCTGCGCGAGATCGTGGGCGAGGGGCTCCGCATGATCGGGAGCAGCCCCGCCTTCATTCAGGTGCTCGAGCAGGCCACCATGGTCGCCCGGTCGGACGCCCGCGTCCTGCTGGCGGGTGAGTCCGGGACCGGCAAGGAGCTGATCGCCTCCCACATCCACCACGCGAGCCCGTTCAAGTCCGGCCCGTTCGTAAAGGTCAACTGCGCGGCGATCCCCACCGACCTGATCGAGAGCGAGCTCTTCGGCCACGAGAAGGGGGCGTTCACCGGGGCCACCTCTGTCCGGCGGGGCAAGTTCGAGCTGGCCGACGGCGGCTCGATCTTCCTCGACGAGGTCGGCGACCTGCATGAGTCCTCGCAGGCGAAGCTCCTCCGGATCCTGCAGGACGGGGAACTGCAGCGCGTCGGGGGCGAGCGCAGCGTGCGGGTGTCGGCGCGGGTGATCTCGGCCACCAACCGGGACCTGTCCGCCATGGTTGAGCGCAGGGAGTTCCGGGAGGACCTGTTCTACCGGCTGAGCGTCGTCCCGATCCGGGTGCCGCCGCTGCGCGAGCGGCCCGAGGACGTCCGCGAGCTGGCCGTCTACTTTCTCGACGACTTTTGCCGGCGGAACAACTTCAAGCCCAAGTGCCTGGAAGAGGACGTGTTCGAGATCCTCCGCGGGTACGGCTGGCCCGGCAACGTCAGGGAGCTGAAGAACGCCGTCGAGCGCATGGCGATCCTGACCCCCTCGGGCCGGATCACTCCTGAGATGGTGCCGCTCGAGATCAGGGCGCCGCGTCAGCCCGCCTCCTCGAGCCTGCAGGAGGTCCGCGAGGGGGCCGAACGGGAGCGCATCCGCCAGGCCCTCGAAGCCTGCGGCTGGAACGTGTCGCGCGCCGCCCGCACCCTGGGCATCGAGCGCACCGCGCTGCACAAGCGCCTCCGCGCCCTCGGCCTCCACCGCTAAGCGGCGCTGCAGAACAAGTGGGCCGGGCTTCAGCCCGGACGCTGTTCTTGGTGGCGGTATAGCGCAGATCGCAAGACGTCCGGGCTAGAGCCCGGGCCCACTTGTGTTGGGTACGGTTTGTTTTTTGTCGCTGTGTGGCGCACGGAACGATCGAGGTACAATGGGAGCTCACCGAAATGAAGACCACAGTCCTTTGCTTGGTGGCGGCGTTGCTCGGTCCCCCGGCGCTCCCGGCGCAGTCGGGGTCGCTGCAGGAGATGAAGCCCGACGCCGTGGTTGCGCTCCAGGGCGAAACCCATCACGTGCAGGGGCTGCTGGTTTCCGGTGACCGGGTGTACGTCACGGCCGTCGACCGAGCGGCGCGCAAGGCCTATCTCTTCGAGCACGATCTGAAGACGGGGACGAGGCTACGTGCGGTCGAGATCCAGCAGGGGGCGCGGTACCACCCGGGCGGCTTCGACGCGGACGACGCCGCGCTCTGGATTCCCGTCGCGGAATACCGCGCCGGGAGCAGCACCGTCGTTCAGCGCCGCTCCAGGGAATCCCTCCAGCTGATCTCTTCGTTCGAGGTGGCCGACCACGTCGGCGCGCTGGCGGTCGGGCCGGACAGGCTGTATGCAGCAAACTGGGACGCGCGCAGCCTGATCGAACTCTCGCCGGATGGGAAAATCCTGCGCGCCAGGGACAACCCGACACCGCTGGCGATCCAGGACTGGAAGTACCGTAACGGAATCCTCGTGGCCTCCGCGGTCACCCCGGCGGATCCCGCGGGCGCCGCCGTCGCCTGGATCGACCCGGAAACCCTGGGGGTGCTGAAGACCGTCCCCGCGGGAGTCACCGACCGCGGTGTCCCTTTCACGGCCGAGGGGCTGGATTCCCGGGACGGGACGCTTTATCTGCTTCCCGAGGACGCCCCGTTGCGTGTCTTCGTGTTCGACCAGCTGCGTCTCGCGAACCTCAATCGTCCGGAGCGGGAGCAGTGGCTTCGCGACCTGGGATTCGGCATGTTCATCCACTGGAACGTCGATGTGAACCTCGGTTCGGTGATCTCCCACTCGCTCGTCGGCGCGGATGCCGGCTACGTCGAGCGATACTTCGACCTGCTGCCGCGCTACCTTCACCCGCGCAAGTTCGATGCGCGGGAATGGGCGCGGCTCGCCCGGCTCGCGGGGATGAAGTACGGGGTGTTCACGGCCAAGCACCACGCGGGATTCTGCTGGTGGGACACGAAGACGACGCCGTTGAACGTGATGAACACGCCGCTCCGGCGGGACGTCGTGCGGGAATACGCCGATGCGTTCCGCGCCGAGGGGCTGGCCGTCGGGCTCTACATCTCACCGGACGACTTCTGGTGGTTCCACAATAATGGCTACCGCATCGCGCGGCCGCCCGCGCCGATGACCACCACCAGGGAAATTCCGGCGCTGAAGGTCTACGGGCAGGCGCAGCTGCGCGAGCTGCTGACGCACTACGGGAAGATAGACGTTCTCTTCATCGACGGCCCGGCGCACGGGCTGCGCGAGCTCGCCTGGCAGATCGACCCGCAGATCGTCGTCACGCGGGGCGCGATCGAAACGCCGGAGCAGCACGTCCCCGGGATTCCCATGGACCAGCTGTGGGAAGGCAACATGACGATCGGGGACGCGTGGCAGCACAAGCCCGCCGACACACCGAAGAGCTCGCAGAAGCTGATCGAGACGCTGGTGGAGGTCCGCGCGAAGGGGGGCAACTTCCTGCTGAACGTCGGCCCCCGCCCCGACGGCGAGCTCTCGCAGGGCGAAGAGGCCCGTCTGCGCGACATCGCACTGTGGAGCTTCGTCAACGGCGAGGCCCTCGACGCCGTCCGGCCCTGGGTGATCACCAACGAAGGGAACATCTGGTTCACCCGGCACAAGCGCGGCGGCACCGTTTACGCCTTCGTCACCCGGAGCCCGTGGAAACTCGGGGAACGCCGCGAACTGACCCTGAAATCCGTCCGGGCGACCCCGCGCACGGACGTCGGGATTCTCGGGCAGTCGGACGAGGTCCTCGAGTACCGGCCGGACATCGGGCCGAAGACCGCGTGGCGCCAGACCGACGACGGGCTCGTGATCTCGGCAATGACCGCACAGCGCCTGTACGACGACCGGCGGTGGGACAAGCCGGTGGTCTTGCGCATCTCGAACGCCGAGCCGGCACTCGACCCGCCCCGGGTCGCCACGCTTGACGCCAGCGGCGGCACGCTGCGCGGACGCCTGGAGTCGATGGGCGATGCCCGCGCGCTCGAGGTCGGATTCGAGTACCGGCCGCGCAAGGGGCTGACGGACCTGTATGAAAAGACGGAACCGTGGCGCCCACTGCCGTTGCGGACCGTCTCGGCGCCGGGCGAGTTTACGGGCCGCGTCCCGGGCGGGCTGGCGCCGGCGGACCTGGAGTTCCGCGCCGTGGTCAGGCACCCGGTCATGACCCTGTACGGTGCCGAAAAACCGGTTCAGTAAACCGGACCCTACTGCTTGACTGCAGCCGTCACGAGTTCAACGACCCGGCGCGCTCCTGCGCGCGCCTGTTCGGCATCCGGCCGTTGATAGAAGTCGGAGGGTGTCAGGTCCTCGCTTCCATAGAACGCCAATTCCCGGTCGCGCCTCAGCGACCTGGATGTGGCGACGAGGTCTTCGATGTATGGGCGGATGTTCTCCGGAAGCCTGTCGCCTTCGGAACGCAGAATCTGGCCGACATCGTGGATGCGAGGGACCTCGACAGAAGAAGAACGCAGAAGAGACTTCAGCGCCAGCTCAACCGCTTCCTGGGACTCGCGCACAACATCGGCCCAGCTCTCGAGGTCGAAAAGGACATCGATCGCGGCAAGCCTGTGGGTTGCGCGGGTGAGGTAATCCGCCGCCAGTGTCCGGTTATGCATCACTTTCCTTGAATTCCTTAATCCAGTAGGGGCTTCCATGGACAACCCGCCGCCGGATCCTCCCCTGTCCCATGGCCTCGCGTACGGACCCGAGAAAGCGTGAGATCTGGTGATCGCATTCCCGAAGAACGATACCGTCAAGCGCCACCTCATACCACAAACCGCCGGCCTCCTGGACGCTCGCGGGCAGTTTGACAAAGTGAGGGGAGATCTCACCTTGGTCCGGAGTGCCGGCGTATTGCCGGCAGAACTCTTCCCAGCGGCGATACAGATCCCGGGTGATTTTCACTCCCGGCCGCATGATCAGCAGCAGATCGATATCCGATCCGTCGGTAGCATCGCCGCGAGCGGCGGATCCGAAAAGGAGCAGGCCGACAAGATCCCCTTGCCACCATTGAACGGTTTTGTCGAGGAAGTCCGGTGAGATCAAGTTTGACTGCGCCGTTGCTGCGGCGGAACGCCCGGGCAACGCATCGTTCCGCAGCAGCTTGGCGACACAAAACTGGTTCAGGGACTTTCCGGTGCGCAGGGCCTCCTGCTTCAGACGGCCATGCAAGCCCGCAGGCATTCTAATGACGAACTTTCCCGAGCACTGCTTCATACCCATATAGTATCATAGTACTAAGCCAGAAAGTTGAGTGGGTCAAAAACCCCTGCGCTCTCCGGAGTTCACGAGGAAGTTCCCGACTTCCAGGTATACAGGGATAGATGAGGGACATCCACTCTGCCGGCGAGGAGAACGCTTTCCATCGATCGTGATCTGCGGTCGTCGCGGTACTTCTGATCGCCTGCGCGAGTACCGCAAACCTGATGCTCGCGCGGACCACCGCCCGCCGTCGAGAACTGGCTCTGCGGGACGTGCTGGGCGCCGGTCGCGGGCGCATGGTGAGTTGGCTCCTCACGGAAAGTGTGTTTCTGGCGCTCGTGGGAAGAGCTGCGGGGAGTGGACTGGCTTATCTCCTGATGCGTCTGTTTATTACGATCTCTCCGGGGAATCCTCCGCCGCCTGCGCGAGGCAACCCTCTGGCTCTTGGCCAGGGAACCGGGTGGGCAATTACCGGTGTGATCGCCGGCGTCGGGGGAGTCCTGATCCTCGTCGGGTTCGCTGCCTGCTACATTCCCGCGCGGCACGCAATGTGCATCGTCGGGCAGCAAATCAGGCAATTTAGTACCGATGGGACTAAGCAGAGACTGCATGGATAAGCCAGCATGCTCCGGGACATTCCTCTGGGCGCATCACCGGCAGGGGTGTCGCCCGCCGGACCGACAGAGTCAATCATACGGAGCGTAACTGTAGACCTTGTAGACACCATCCATTTCGATCAGAGTGCCGAAAAGGGGAACGTCTTCTTCCGCGCCGTTCTCGATGCGGATGGTGAACCTGTAGTCCGGCCACGCGGTGTGTGAGGCGAAGCGCTCCTTGGTCTTCGCCGAACTCATGCTGACGATCTCGACCTTCCGCCCTCTGTACCGCTCATACAGCTTTGCCAGGCGGTTTAGGCTCCGGAAGTAGACGTCATTCCAGACGAAGTCGAATGGAATGTTCGTCCGGGGATTGCTGGCCGGAAGTTCAGGCCAGACGTAGGACTGGAACTCCTCCCTCGACAGCGTGAGGTTCTTGAGGGTCTGCAGGTCGCTGTCGGCCAGCGCCCGCACGACCGTGGCTGCCACGGCTTGGGGGGACGATTCTGCATGCGCCAGGCGAACCGGCCTGTTCCGCGCCGCATAGACTGCGAACAGGCAGAGCCCGGCGACGCAGGCGGCCGGCGCAAGAACAGCCGGCTTCCGGAGAAGCCGGCCGTATTTCGAGCGTCTGTTATGGGGCTTGCGTGAGGCCATCTCAGTTCACGCTGATGGAAACCCAGCCGCCCTGCAGCCAGTTGTTATTCGGGCCGATCCCGCCGATGAAATCGACTCTCTCGAAGAAACCGTCGTCCGGAGGGGATTTGACGACATCGATGCGCAGCGCGGGTGAATAAACCCCCGGCATGTAATCGGCCGTAAGGCGGTGGTACGGATCCACGAGCTTCGGGTCGATCTGGAGAACCATTCTGCTCTTGGACTGGATCCAGTTCTGCGTATCTGCGTTGCCGAAGGTCCCCGCCCCGTCGGCGCCGAAGACGCCGTTGTTGAACAGGATGGCGTTGTCGAACACAAGGTTCCCGTTCCCAGCCTGGGTGATGGTCGCCGCGTCCCGCATGTTGATGGCATCACGGCCGTAGCCCACGACGATGAAGTTGTACAGCTTTCCTGCGGTGCCGCGGCGCAGCATCAGTCCGTGGTCGGCCTTGCCTTCGCCTTCCGCATAGTTCTGCTGTGGCCCGACGATGGTCATGTTGTAGATCGTGGGAGACGAACGGGGTTCGTTGTCGTTGCCGTTCTCCCAGTTGTCCGCCTCGATTCCGCGGTTTCCTTCCGTATTGGGATACACGTGCGTGATGACGAACTGAGCCTTCCCCTGCCAGCCTTCGGTCCAGTCGAACTGGTCATCGCCGCCGCCGGTGCAGAAGACGTACTTCACGCCGGCGCGTCCGCCGAAGAACTCGATGTTGTCGTCGTTGCCGTTGTTGAAGTGCAGGTGATCCAGGACGGTCTGGCTACCCACGCCATTGAGGTAAAGACTGTTGGCTTCGCGGGTGGGAGTGAACTTGATGCCCGCGTACTCGACCCGGACATAGCGCATGATGCCGCTGTCGTCGTCGGGGACGGTGCCGCCGTACGGCACGCTCTCGATCCCTTCCACCACTCCGGCGCCGCCCGTCACGTTGATCGGGGCGCGTCCGGCGATGGCGACGCCGAACCAGTCACCGGGCCGGCGCGTCCCGACCGAGTTGACCGACGTGAAGACGATCGGGCGCTGGGCGGTGCCCACCGCGTTGATTTTCGCTCCCTGCACGATGCAAAGGCCGCCGAGCGTGGCCGTATCGCCGAAGAGGATGGTCCCGGGCTCGATGGTCAGGGTAGCCCCGGAGCGGACGAACACCATCCCGGAAAGGACGTACGCGCGCTTGTTCGAAAGGGTGCGGCTCTGGGTGATGTCGCCCGACAGGGTGTCGATTCCTTCCACCACGGTGAAAGGAGCAAAGCCCTGCGACTGGATATACGTTCCGGTGGCATCACGTAACTCCATTACATACCTGTATGTGCCCGCAGTGGCAGGCGCATTCCTGGCGGCGCCGAGGAGGCCGCCGCCGCCGAAGAGAGTGAAGGCGTTCAGTTCGGGCACCAGATAGATGGGGTAGCGGCCCGTGGTGGCGTCTGCAGTGTTGCCGAACATATCCGTGACGGTGCCGGACTGGTAGCCCGGGTGATAGAGTTTTTCCCCAGTCTGCAGATTTTCGAGATATACGAAGTAGCTGGAGTAGGGGGTAGGACTACCGTTCGGCGACTGGTGGAGCCTTATCGTGACGCTTTCATTGGCGCTATAGACCACCTTGTCGGCATAGAGGTAGGTGGAAGGCGCTTTCACATCCTGGAGACTCGGGGCGACGATGTTTTGCCGCCCGGTGTCGGCATCGCCGGCAAACGCAGCGTACGCGGTAACACCCAGCAACGCCAGGACCGCGCCCAAAATGAACGGCTTTCGCATGGTACTCTCCTTTAGGGTAGGTGGATGCTAACAGTCTGATTCCGGTGGAGCCTCTTCAATATATGTCGTAGCCGATTCCGACGCTGATCTGCCGGCCCAGTTTGTAGCGATAAAAGACCTGGTCTCCCTGGTAATGGGTTACTGCCCGGTTAAGAAGGTTCTGGCCGCCCAGCTTGAACTGCATCCTGGGGAGAGCCCTGAAGCGCTTGGAAACGGTGAGGTCCAGAAAGTGGTTCGATCTCTCGTACACGTCGGGCAGGAGTGTCGCGCCGACATCGCTGATCCGCGGCCCGACAAGGTTGTACAGCACTCTCAGGTCCACGCCGTGCTTCTCGTCGGCATACTCGAGGACGCTGTTGAAAAGGTACTTGGACTGTCCCTGCATCGGCCGCCTCAGCGACGTCAGCACGATTCCGGGGATGTTCCCGATTTCGACATCCGAGAAGATGCGAGAGTAATTCGAATACAGCGACCAGCCGGACAGGGGCCCGCCGATGAACCCGAGGTCTTTCCTCATCTCGACTTCAATGCCGCGGTTGCTGGCGTGATCGGAGTTCCGGAACGATGTCAGGATGTCGGCCGAATAAAACATCACCCGCTCGATGGGGTCTTCGAAGCGCTTCCAGAACACGCTGGCGGCGTAAAGCTCGCTCGGGCTGCGGAACCATTCCCAGCGGGCGTCAACATTCTGAATGCGGGATTGCCTGAGGTCCGGGTTGCCGTAGAGCGTCGAGCGGCCGCTGATGTCCGTGAACTGGAACGGCGCCAGTTCGCGAAACTCGGGCCGGTTGAGAGTCCTGCTGTAGCCGGCGCGCAGGTTCATGCCGGGATTTATCAGATAGACGACCGAGACGGCCGGAAGGAAGTCCCGGTTGTTGAGATCGGTGACGATCGAAGTGAGACCGGGTGCAAAAGGATCGAAGGTGATCAGGTGCTGAGCGGAGTCCTCGAAACGGACACCCCCTGTCACGCGCCACCTTTTAGCGAATGCGACATCCGCGAGGCCATACCCTGCGTTAATCACGTGCTCGGCATCGTATGAGTCCGTGGAGCGCGTGATTTCGCGCAGCTCGATCGAGTCCGGTCCGATGTTGCCGTAGTCGAAGATTTGTTCGGGGGTGAGCCGGAAGTCCACGGGCCGTCCGAACGGAACAAATACGAACCGGCGGGAGGAGAAATCACGCCTGCGATCGTGGCGCAGCCAGCCTCCCTTCAGGGTTGCGATCGTATGCCCGAAGACCCAGCTGCGGCTGACGTCAACCGCCGGCTCGTAGATAACGTCCGCCTGTCCCGTAAACTGGCGGAATCCGCTCTGGCCCTGGGAACTGAAGCTGAAGTCGTCTTTGCCTCTTTCGGACCGGTAGATGACTTCCCGCATGTCCGGTTCGTCGCGCTCCGCCCGGGAGTAGGCGAGCCGCCACTCCAGCAGGGTGCCGAAAAGACGCTTCATGAAGTGTTCCCCGGAGACCTGGCTGGTGAAGATGGTTTCCTCCGAGTAGCGCAGACGGGTGTCTTGTTCATCGGCGCTGTTCCCTTCACTGTAGCCGCTAAGGTACCGGACCTCGTCGCTGGCGTCGCGGCTGAAGAAATTCTTCACCTGGAGCTTGTGGTTGGTACCGAGCTTGTAGGCGACGTTGCCGACGAATCCGAGCTTGACGTTCTTGGTGTTCTTGTCATTTGTGAACAGGTTCCAGGGGATCAACGTATTCCCCAGGGCCTGGTAGGAATTCACCTCTTCGAGCTGGTGCGAATACTTGTGGCCGTAGGTGAGTGAAAACACCGTGCCGAGATTCTTGTAGCTCCCGCCCCCCATGATCGTCTGGGAGAAGTTCGGGGCTGCGTCGGTCGCGCCGGGCGTCCACTGGTTCTTGAGGGACCGACCAAGCTCCTGTAGCTGTTCCGAGGTGAATCCCTTGCCGGTCACGGGGCTGAGCCGTGTGACACGTCCACTGGGGAAGGCCGCCGGGAGCTGGCGCGCTCCGCCCCCGAATCCCAGCCAGTCCAGGTGGCTTCCGTGATACGAGAGGAATTTGTTCCCGAGCACGTTCGAGTCCCAGCTGAGTCCCGCCGAGTATTTCAGGGTCAGTTCCGCGGGGAACTCGATGGTTTCGATATTGACGACCCCCCCGGAAAAGTCGCCGGGCTGGTCGGGTGAGTAGCTCTTGAGAGTGGAGATCTTGTTGATCAGGCTTGACGGGAAAAGATCGAACGGGACGACCTTCCTCTCCGGCTCGGTAGAGGGCAGCAGGGAACCGTTGAGCATCGCCGAGCTGTAGCGTTCACCCAGACCCCGAACGAACACGTACTTGTCCTGCACCACCGAGATCCCAGTCACCCGCTCGAGAATGCCGGCCGCATCGGAGTCGGGGTTCCGGCTGATATCCTCGGCGGAAACGGTGTCACTGATCGTGCGAGCCGTCTGTCGCTCCAGGAGCACGGAGTTGACCGTGGCAGCCTTCATCGAGTCAGCCGTGACGGTGACCTTTTCTGAAATCACATTTGTCGGCACGAGTACCGGATCGATGAAGACCGTCTTGCCAATCTCCACCCCGATGTTGTCGACCGGTTGATCGAAGTAACCCTCCATGCTCACTCGAAGTGTGTGTTTGCCGACGGGCAGCTTCAGAACGTATCGGCCATCGATGTCGGTGAGGACCTTCTGGCCGGACCCGACAGCCTCAATCGATGCGCCGCGCAGGTTGTTTCCCGTCTGGCTGTCATAAACCGTGCCGCTCACGGATCCGATTTCGACTCCAGGCCTCCGGTCCGACGGCCGCTTCGGCTCCTGGCCGAAGGCGGGGGCCAGCAGCAGGACCACATTCAATGCGATAGTCAGCAGGCACCCGAACCGATTTTTGTCGAACACGGCATCCTCCCCAGTCCTTGCTTAGAAAATGAGATACTAGATCCCGTGTGTTATGCGGGCGTGACGGGACAGTGAAGATCCCGTGAAATCAGATTACCCGGACAGCTCGCTTGAGGTTCGCCAGCCTCCGGATATAGGACAGGAACCGCCAGTGCTCTTTATTCAGGCGTCTGAAGTGAGACCACAAAAGATATCGCCCAGAAGTACCCTTGTTGAAGCTGGTGGAGCGCAGGAGACGGAGTGCCTCTTAGCAAAACTTGAAGATCAAGACGTTGCGGCCTTGCTCCGGCATCAGTTGTTCGTCTACCGCGAACTGTTTGGGTGGCTGAACGCACCGTTCGAAGGCCCGCCGCAGCTAAAGCCCAGCTGTCGTTCGGGATCGCGTCGTAGTTCAGAATGCGAGAACCCACAGAGGAGCGGGTGCAACTCGATTGCTGGCCCAAAGAACCGCCGTGCGGAAACTCCCGGCGCGGCTCTCCGGGTAGGACATGCCGAGTCCGAATCCGAATGCGGTCAGGAGGGTCAATCTCAGCAGGAAGAAGCGGCAGGTCCGCAGCCGGGAGGTGTGCCGGAGCGTGCGGATTTCGGTGCTCATGCTTCCCCCCGGATTCCCGATGAAGGATCGTCTCACGCCGACCGGCGGTACCGCCGTCAGCGCAGGGTGAACGGGACCGCGGCGCGCTTGCCGCTGACCACCTCCGTCACGACGACGCGCCAGTCGCCCCTCGCGTCGTTGAGCGCCGTCCGGAAGCGGGTGTTCCCCTTGCCGTCCCTGATGTCCTCGTTGCCGGAGTAATACCGGACGATCTTGCCGGAGGGGTCGAAAACCTCGACCTTCGCGACCGAGCGGAGCCCCGGCGCGCCCGTGACCTGGAACTCGACGCGGATCTCCTCCCCGGCGGCGATCGCGGAGGGCGAGGCGGCCAGCACGGCCGACACCGGCGCCTCGACGATCGCGAACAGACGCGGGACCGCCGGCTCGATCTCGGTAACGAATTCCTGTCCGGCCGCGACGTAAGCCTTGTTCCTGACGTCGTACACGGTTCCAGGGGTGTCCAGCCGGATCCGGATCCTCTCCACGCCCGTGCCATCCCGGTCGGGGATCAACCCGAGGAGGCGCGTGCTCCCGAGGTTGAACAGATAGGCGGCGCAGCCGGCGACGGGGGCGCCGGAAGCCTGCGTGATGCGCGCCTTGGGGGCAAGCCCTGCATCCTCGAGCACCAGAGCCATGTCCTGCAGCGCCGGCCCTGCTCGTCCCTCGAGCCGGTCTTTCGGGTACGTGGACAGAAAGTGATTCAGCAGGTAGGTGCGCCCGCTGCCAAACCGGTTGGCGACGGCCGCGGGGGAGGCCCCTGCCCGGGCGAGGTTGCGGCCCGTGGTCAGCTGCACTCCCCGGTCCTGGGCCTCCGACAGGAGGGCTTCCCTGGACCCGGGCGCGGCGCTGATGCCGAGGACGTCCAGGAGTGGGCGTGAGGCGCGGAACGTGCAATGTTCGTCCATGACGCCGGACAGCGCGTCGGCCAGAAGAGTCCCTCCGCCGCGCACGAATTCCCGGATGGCCTCGACTTCGCGGTCGCTCAGCGCGATGCTCATCGGCAGCACGAGGGTCTGATAACCCCTGGAGAGGAGCTCGCCGTTTTCCACCGCGCCGTAGGCGATGAAGTCGAACTGGAGGCCGGAGTCCTTGAGTAACTTCACCCAGCCGTCGCGGTTGTCGTTGAAGCGGTCGAGGGCCTCGCTGGTGTGTTCGCTCGCTTCCTCTTTCACCTTCCCGTCGAGGATCCAGGCGCCGTGGATGCTCGGGTAGGAGTAGTGGATCGCGATGCCGTGGTTGTCGGGGACCGCCAGGCCGACGAGCTTGCCGATCCCCTCGCCGCGCATCTCCTGGAATCCCTGCTCCATGTCCTTGCCGCTCTGGCTCATGGTGAGGTCGGGGTCGAGCGTGGAGTACTGCCAGAAGACGTAGGCCCCGCCGTTTGAACCTTTGAAGAGGTTGTCGTAGAAGTTGTAGAAGACGTCCCGGCCGAGCACGCCGTATCCTGCCCCGCCCGATATCTTCAGGTCGGTGCCGAAGCAGCGGTGGAACTCGAGCTGGTTGCCGCCATCGTACGCGTTCAAGTGCCGGGTATAGCGGTTGATGCGGCTGTAGTCGCAGCCGTTGTGCGATCCGGACTCCTGGGTGCCCGAATTCAGCAGGATCCCTTCGGGGTCGATCTTGCGTAGCTCGTCGAGGACGAAGGCGAAGGAGTCCGCGTAGGTTTTCTCCATGTACGTCCGGTGGTCGGCCCAGGAGGCGTAGTTCCCGCGCCGTTGTGCCCCGGGAGCGTCGTCGGGCTCGACGGCGTCCCATGTCGTGAAATCCGTACCCCACTGCCGGTTCAGCCGTTCGAGGGAGCCGTAGGACTCGCGCAGCCAGCGGCGCATCGCGTCCAGCGTGTGCGGCGAGAAACAGATGTCCACGGCGTCGGTGTAGCAGGTCAGCGACGGTTCCTCGTAGACGTAGTACGACATCGGGGAGAAGGGGACCCAGGGGTCGGTGAGCCGACTGAGTTCTTTCGAGACGAGCGCGCGGTAGTCGGGATCGTCCAGGCAGTACTGCCGCCGCAGGACGTGCTTGTCGCCCGTGGCGAGGTATTTCTTCTTCATGGCGGTGTAGTAGTCGCGCGCGGGTCCGTCGGGGGACTCCTGGCCGGGGATACGCGTCTGGGCCTGGACGTTGTAGTTGGCGTGCTTGCTGTGATTCACGGAATAGGACGAGAGGGTCGTCACGTTCAGGCGCCGCATCTGCTCGTCTATTTTCGGCCATATCCCGGGGATCGGGTCGGGGCCGAAGCGATACATGACGATGTCGTAGTCATCCCAGCGCCGCGGCTGCAGGACGAAGACGTCGGCGGTGCGCCGGTCCGCGCGGACCTTGTCGACCACCACTTCGCAGTCGACCCGCGCGAGGTGGGTCAGGGCGCCGCGGGTCGCAAGCGCGAAGGAGTGTTCGGCCGCGGCGGGGAGGGTTGCGGTGGCGTACCGCTCGTCGAGCAGGCGGTCGTAGTTGTCGTAGAGCCGCATGCGGATTTCCGCGGTCGCGGGGGCGGTGGCCTCCAGGGTCAGGCGGACCGCGACCTCGTCCCCGGAGCGCACGCGGTCGGTCACGGGTTTGAGCGAGCGGATCGTCACCCCCGCGGGGACGTCGAGCGTCGTGACCGACCAGTCGAGGGCGCGGTCGCCCTGCAGCAGCCTGGCCTCGATCGTGTGGCGGCCGCCCTGCAGTCGCGGCAGGCCGAAGCGGAGACGGCGCGCGCCGTCGCGCGCGGCGGCGAAGCCGGTGGTCTCGACCTCACCGAAGCTGTTGCGGACAGTGACGGCGAGGCGCGAGCCGGCGGGCGCCCCGTCGACCCGGGCCTCGACCGCCGCGGCCGTACACGTTACCTCGCGTATGGCGGCCGCGGGCTCGCGCCCCGCGGCCCAGACAACGGCCCGGGCGACGAGCGACCAGAGGTAGTCGTGGTAGGGATAGTGCAGCCCCGTTTCAAAGACGTCGTGGATTTCCGGGATCATCCCCTTTTCGGTGTAGGCAAAGGCCACCACGCGCCCCTTGCCCAGGGTTTGAACCGCGAGCACGGGATTTCCGGAGGCGGTGCGCAGCAGCACCTGTCCCGCGGCGCTCGATGGGGGAACCGCCATCTGCTCCCAAGGGAAGAGTGGCAGCGGGACGCCGCGAGTGATGTAGTGCTCCCCGACCGGCTGCCAGGGCGAGTGGTCCAGGTTCTCGAAACGGTTCCGGAAGAAATTGTTGGAGTCTTCGTTTTTGATGTCTGGGGCGCGTACGAGCGGCGAAGGCGTCCAGGCAGCGTCGGACTTGCCGTCGCGGCTGAAGGGGTAAAACAGGACGAGGCCCGTGCCCTGTTCCACGCGCCGGCGCAGGGCGTCACGGATTTCCTGCGGGTAACTGTCCCAGGGGCGCAGGCCGGGCCAGAGGATCACGTCGTAGCTCGGCCCATGGATCAGGTCGTCGGCGATGTAAGCGTGGGCCAGGCTGTAGGCGTGGGCCCAGAACTCCCCGCCGGAACTGCGCTGGGTGTAGAAGTCGCCGAAACCCCACTTGTTCGTTCCCGGGCTGCTCCCGATGGTCGTCGCCCTCAACTGCATGTCGAGGCGCTGGGCGAGCTCGATCACGCCGCGGCCGTCCGCGACGTCGGCGAGCGCAAACACCCTGATCGGTCCGCCCCCGAGCGGACGCGCCCAGGGGATGTGCGGAGTCTCGACCTCCGTCGAGTAGTCAATGTCCCACCGGCCGCGCGCCTTCAGGACGGGGTGATAGCGATCCAGCGCGACGTAGTCCAGGTACCATGTGCCGCCCTGCTTCGTCTCGAGCGACAGCCGCCGGACGGCCGAGCGGTCCAGCCCCGGCATCTCGGCGAGCGGCCATTGCAGGTGATTGACCCCGGCACGCAGGGCAAAGACGCGGGAAGCGACCGAGCCGGCGGCGTCGGTGAGGGCAACCCGGGCCTCGCCCGGCTGCATGCTCCAGACGAAGGCGAGCAGTGATTCCTGCCGCCGCCAGTCGGCGGGAACCCGGGCGGTCTCGACCGCACCCCCGTCTTCGGGGAAAACGATTTCCAGCGAGTTCCGCTCCCAGGCGGGGAAACGCTCGGACTGGCTTACCCGGACGCGCGCCGACGCACGCACGGCGGCGACTTCGTCCGAGCTTTCGAACGAGGCGAAGACCTGCTGCTCGGCGCGGAGCGCCGGTGCGGCGGAAAGGGCGACCAGCAGTAACGCGAGGGTGCGCGGCACCAGTGTGCGGTCGGACATCGGATCACCTCCGGGGTTTCTCCGTTTTGGGCTGGCTATAACCTCGCACAGGGGTTCGCCCGAAAGCAACGAGTCTGAGTGGGCCGCGTCGGCCCGACGCGGTCCCTGGTCGTGAGATTCCAGAAGACAGACGGCCCCGTCGAGCCGCCGTGCTCCATATCATTCGTTCGGGGCAGCCCGCTTCGCGAGGCAACAGAGCGCGGGCAGTGCGACGAGCGAAATCACGAGCGTGGAGATCAAGCCGCCAAGGATGACGGTTGCGAGCGGTCTCTGGATATCCGAGCCGATACCGGTCGCGAACGCGGCCGGCGTGATCCCCAGGGCTGCGATGACTATGAGCATGAGGAGCGGGCGGAACTGCGCGCAGGCCCCGACGAGCACAGCCTGTTTCACGGGTTGGTCGTAGTCGTGCAGCTGCCGGTTGATCTCCGTCAGGTAGAGCACCCCCCCCATGACCGCCACGCCGAAAAGCGAAACGAAGCCCACGGCGGCCGACACGCTGAAATGGATGCCGCGCAGATAAAGCGCGAGGATGCCGCCGGCGATGGAAAAGGGCACGTTGGCGAGCACCAGCGCGGCATCCCGTGTCGAGCCGAAGGTCCAGTAGAGGAGCACGAAGATCACGCCGATGGTGACCGGAAGGATCCATGCCAGCCGCTTGCGGGCACGTTCCAGGTTTTCGAACTGGCCGCCCCATTCCACGCGGTACCCTGGGCCGAGGCTAACCTGCTCGGCACAAAGACTCTGCGCTTCGGCGACGAAGCTTCCCTGGTCTCGCCCGCGGATGTTGGTGCGGACGCTGATCTGGCGGCGGTTCTCCCGGCGCGCGATGATGCTGGAGCCGTCGGCCACGGTGATCGCTGCCAGCCGCCCCAGCGGGATACGGCTGCCGTCCACCGACGGCACCAGGATGTTGCCGATATCCGAGACCGTGCTCCGTGCATCCGGTGCGTAGCGCACGACGATGTCGAAGGACCGCTCGCCCTCGTACATTTGACTGACCGGCCGCCCTCCGACCGCCAGCTCGATGACCTCCTGCACGTCCTGCACGTTGATGCCGTAGCGCGCCACCTCCTGGCGGTTGACCTCGATCCGGAGTTGGGCCTGATCGGCCTCCTGCTCGATGGCCGTGTCGCGGACCCCGGTACCTGGCGCAGTATGCCCAGCACCCGCGTCGCCTTGGCGCGGAGTTCGCGCAGATCGTCCCGCTGAGGATGACGGCCAGATCGGCGGAGGAGCCGGTGACCGCCTCGGTCACCATGTCGATGATGGGCTGTGTGAAGCTGAAGGCGGCGCCTGGGATGTTCTCGCGCAACCGCAGGGCGATTCCCTCGGTCAGGTCCGTCTTGTGTTTCCCCTTCGGCCAGGTCGAGTAGGGCTCGAGGGCGACCAGGAACTCGTTCCGGTTCGGCCCGAACGGCTCGGTGTTGGATTCCTGCCGCCCGGTCTGGGAAGTGACAAGCCTGACCTCATCGGACAGGGCGATCAGCCCGCGGACCTTGCCGGCGACCTCGGCCGATTTTTCCAGCGAGATGCCGGGCGGGAGTATGCACCGCACCCAGAGTACGCCTTCGTCAAGTTGCGGGAGGAACTCGGTCCCGAGCCGGCCCCCCAGCGAGAAGCAGCCGGCGAGGAGGAGGGCGATGCCGGCGGTGACTCGCCACGGTCGGGTCAGGAGGAATCGGAGCAGGGCCTCGTAGCGGCGCGTGAGCCAGGGGATGAAGGGATTGCGCCAGCCGCGGAATCCCCTTCCGAACAGAAACGTCGCCAGGACCGGCACGACCAGCAGCGCGATCACCAGCGCGCCGGCTAGCGCGGCGCAGATGGTGAAGGCCATCGGGGTGAAGAGCCGGCGCTCTACCCGTTCCAGCGTGAACAGCGGCAGGTAGGCGGCCACCAGGATAAGCAGGGAGAAGAAGACGGGTCGCTGCATCTCTGTGGCGGCCTGCCTGACCATGTCCTGCGTGCGGTGGCGCGACTCGGGATGGGGATCGTGGCGCAAGCGTCGCACGATGTACTCCACCATGACCAGGGTTCCGTCCACGATGATGCCGAAGTCGAGCGCGCCGAGGCTGAGCAGGTTGGCCGGGATGCCGTACAGGTGCATGCACCCGAACGCCAGCAGGAGCGACATCGGGACGGTGACGGCCGTGAGCAGGGCGGCCTGGAAGCTCCCCAGGAAGAACACGAGCACCAGGAACACGATCGCGAGCCCCTCGGCGAGCGTGCGGGAGACGGTCCGGAGCGTGTTTTGAATCAGTTCAGAACGGTCGTAGATCGGGACGATTCGGACCGACGGGGGGAGACCCCTCTCATTCAGTTCGTCCACCGCATCCCGCACGCCGGCCAGCACCTCGCTCGGGTTCTCGCCTCGACGCATGGCGACCACGCCTTCGACCCGGCCCGATTCGCCGTCGATGCCGAAGATGCCGGCCGGCGGTTCCGCCCCGATGTTGACGCGCGCAACATCGCGCACGAAGATCGGGGTGCCTCGGTTGGACGCCACGACAATGTTTTCGATGTCGCCAACGGACCGGACCGCTCCGACACCCCGGACGACCATGGCCTGCTGCCCGTGGGGGAGCAGGGAGCCGCCGGCGTTCTGATTGTTCGCACTGACCGAATCGGCGATGCTGTCGATGGTCAGGTCGTATTTGTAGAGGGCCAGCGGATCGATTTCGATCTGGTACTGCTTTATCAGGCCGCCGAACGGGAATACGTCGCCCACGCCGGGGACCTGCAGGAGGCGGGGCGCGATCACCCAATCCTGCAGTTCCCGCAATGCCATCGGGCCGGACTCGGGGCCCGTGATGGTGTAGCGGTAGAGTTCGCCCGCCGGGGACGTCGGCGGGGCCAGCGTGGGGTTGACCTGGTCGGGGAGGTCGGCGTCGCGCAGTCTCTCGAGCACCACCTGCCGGGCGAAGTAGTCGTCGGTGCCGTACGCGAAAGTCAGGTCCACGACGGAAAGCCCGAAAATGGTGCGCGACCTGCGCGCCAGGACCCGGGGCACGCTGTTCAGTGCTCGTTCGACGGGCACGGTGACCTGTTGCTCCACCTCCTCCACGGCGTGTCCGGGGTACAGCGTGATGACGATGACCTGTGTTTCGGACAGGTCGGGATAGGCTTCCACCTTCAACCGGGCGAACGCCCACAGCCCCAGCCCGGCGGCTCCGAGGGTCACCAGGAGCGTGATCACACGGTGGCGAAAGGCCAGGGGCAGGAGGTTGGCAATCAACTCGCGCCTCCCGCGCTGCCGTGCAGCAGGATCGCGGCGTCGACCACCACCCGCTCGCCTGCGCGGATGCCGGAGAGTATTGCCACTCCCTGCCCGACAGACGCTCCCGTCTCGACCTTGACGCGCTGAAACTTCCCGGGGCGCTCTTCGACGAAGACCCACGAACTCCCTTCGGCCTGGACGACCGCCGCCCGCGGCACAACTGGCAGGGTGCGGGTGCCGTGGGAATGCCGGATTCTTGCGAACATTTCGGGAAGGAAGCGGCCGGCGCGGTTCCCAAGCTCGGTGCAGACCTGGACGCACCGGGTCTGAGGGTCCACCGTATCTGCGACGCGCAGGACGCGGCCGCCGAAGACCTCCCCGGGGTAGGCGGCCAGCTCGATCCTGACAAGCTCGCCTTGCTTGATCAACCGTATCGAGCTCTCCGGAACCGCCGATGTGACCCAGAGGGTGCTGAGGTCTGCGACGGTGATGAGTGGCTCGGTCGTGTCGTTGCGATACTCGCCGTGGACCACCTTGAGCTCGAGCACCTTGCCGGCGATCGGCGAGCGCACGACGACCTGTTGGCCGAAGACGCCGGGCTGCAGTCCGAGGATCGCGATCCGGCGGCGGCATTGCTCGCCGGCGGCGAGCGCCTCCTTCAGCGCCGCCTCGGCCGTGGTGAGGTCGCTTTCGGCGTGGAGCACGTCTTTCTGGGCCATGGCCCCGTGGCCGAACAGGTCCTGGGCGCGCTCGAGGTCGGCCCGCGCCTTGGAGAGGGTCGCGCGCACCTGCAGCTGGCTGGCTTCGGCGCGAAGGTAGTCCGACATGGCCGCTTCGGCCTCGGGGCTCTCCACGCGCAGCAGCTCCTGCCCCTGAGCCACCGCGTCCCCGAGTCGCACTTCCACCGCCGCGATGCGGCCGGCGACGGGGAGCACGATCCGGGAGATCCGATTGGGGTTGATCTCAAGTTTACCGGGGGCGACAACTTCGTCCTGTGGTATGGGGGCCGATTTCGCGGGACCGGTCCGAATCTGGGCGAGCTTCGGGGAGTTGGGGGCGAAGACTACGCGTCCGTCCGTCGGGCTCCCCGCCGCGGCTCCGGCCGCCACGCTCCGGGCAGGATTCCCGGGATGGCAACCTGAACCAAAGAGTGCGACCAGCAGTATGATCTGACAAGTTCTCATGGTTTCACCTCTTTCCCGGACACCGAGTCGAGGATGTAAAGGGCGCGGGCGTACTCCGCGCGGGCTTCGTGGTAACTCTGCATCGTTTCGTTGAATGCGCGCTCGGCGTCGAGCAGCTCGAGCAAGGTCGCATCACCACGACGGTAGGAATAGACGGTGATTTCGCGGACGTCGCGCGCCTGGCCGACCATCGCGGCGTCGATGTCGTGCAGGAGGTCGCGAGCTGTGGCGTATTGCTGGTAGGCGGCGTCGATTTCCGCGGAGAGCCGCTGTTCGAGCGCGCGCCCCCGCAATTCCAGCTGACGCTGTTCCCGGCGAGCGCGCTCGATTTCGCCCTGGTTCCGGTCGAAGAGGGGCAGCGGGATCTCGAGGAAGAAGCCGAGCGAATTGCTTTTTCCGTTGGCTCCCTGCTGCCGGCGATACTCCGCCCCCACCATATAGTCTTGGCTGGCCTGCGCCTGCTGCAACCGCACCTCGGCACCGGCGCGCTCGATATCACCGCGGAGGGCGAGTAGGTCGGGGCGCAGCCGCAAGGCACGCTCCTTCAGCACCTCGAGGGGCGATACGGCGGGGTCGCGCCTCAGGTCCCCCTCGACGTCTCGCACGGACTCGGGCTGAGTCCTGCCCATCAGGGTCGCCAGCCGGGTCAATGCCTGGTTCAGGCGCAGCTCGCTCCGCCGGACTGAATTTCGAAACTGAAGCGCCGCCAGCCTTGAGCGGATCAGTTCCACTCTGGAAAGGTCGCCTGCCCGGGCGCGTGCCTCGTTGATCTCCACGATCCGGTCGAGCGATTCGAGGCTGAGCCGGGCTACCGAGAGGCTGTCGCGCGCGAGCTGGGCGTCGACAAAGGCACTCTGCGTGTCGAGCACCAGGATGCGTGCGGCATCCAGAAACGCGAGCTCCGTCACCGTGCGCGCCAAGCGCGCCGATTGCACGCGCCAGCGGCGCTTCGCGCCGCGCTCGAGCAGGAGATCCGAGCGCAGGTTCAGTTCGGACGGCCCGGCGCCGTTGGCCTCGCTGAATCCCGTGCCGGCCAGATCCAGGTGGTCGCCTCCGGCGCTGAGCACCGGGTTGGGTCGCAGCCTGGCGGTGATGACGCGCGCTTCGGCGATGCCGACGTTGGCCTTTTCCGCCAGGAGCGACAGGTTGTTGCGGAGCGCCTCGTCGACCGCCTGTTCTATGCTGATCCTGGCCGGATCCGCCGCGGGCTGGTCGTTCTGAGCCGGGGCCCGCCGCGCCGCGGCCGTCCAGACCAGCGCCGCGATGCACAAACCGATTGCAGTGTGCTGCACGATGGCTGTTCCTCTCTTACGTGGGGATGGAAGCACCCGGACGTCGAGTCAGGGCAGGACAAGGGTCAGACGGCGGGGTGGAGAGGTGGAGCCCGGACCGGAGTTTCCCGGAGGACGGTGGTGGGGGTGAAGCCGATCTTGCTCAGGCAATTGGAAATGACGAAGGTCGGGGTCGGCGGTTCGATGCCTATTGGATGGGCGAGGTCTTCGGACCACGATCCGTGTTCGAGGTTGGTGAATGCGCAGGGTTGCGCCGAAAGCCTGTTGTGCCGGTGCCACGGGCTGAAGAGAAAGAGGCTCAGGCCGGTGATGCTGAAGAGAACAGTGAGACTGACCAGCCTTCTCGATCGAGCGTATCTGCCCATGCGACGTCCCACAGTTAACGTGCCTACATTAACACAGTCGAATCTGGAGTCGTGTCTTGAAAATCCATTGGGAACCCAGAACGAGGGAAGGACCGGTGGCCCGGCCAAGGTGGGCCGCGTCGGCCCGACGCGGCCCCTGACTCGGGGTACACCTCTTACGAAGCTTGAACCGCAGGGCGAGGACGGCAAAAACAACTCGACACGCAGGACACGGAAAAAAGCAGAAGGACACGGAAGGCCGAGTCCTGTGTGGCGGGTTTGCCGTCGCGTACGGCCGAAACTGCAAATCCGCCACACGGCCGCTTCCCGGCGTCCTGCGCCTGGCGCGACCGTATCGCGAACAGGGACTTCCACTTGCGCCCGGGAAACCGCGCGGCTCGCGGCTGGCACGGGAGGTGCAACTCAAGGGGTGACCGAAGAGAGGGGATCGGCGGGACCGGTCCCCGGCCAGTGCAAGCGACCTGATGAGGGCCCCCGCGGGTTTCCACACCGGTGGGCGGCCCTCCAGGCCGAACCGGTGACGAAGCAGTCATTCACCGGAGCGAACTCGACGCGCGATTGGCTTCAACCGCGCGTCCAATTGTCGGAGGCGAAACATGAAGCACAAAACGGTTGTAACCCTGTTTGCGTTTAGCTCCCTCGTGGCGCTGAGCGGTGTGTCGGCTTTTGGCATGGCCCCGGATGGCATCAGAGCCAAAGTCCCGTTCGAATTCAGGGTCGGAAGCGTGACGCTGCCCGCCGGGGAATACCTGATCACCAGCGAATCCGCCAACGATCCGGAGCTTCTCGAACTGCGCAACGAGAACGGCTCGCCCTCGGTGCTGATCATGGCGCAGCCGCTCTATCCGAATTCCGGCGTCTCGGTCAAACCGGAACTCGTGTTCAAGCGCGTCGGCAACCTGGAATACCTGACCCAGATCTGGGACAGTGCAGGCGAAGCGGGCGAGCGGGTGCTCGAGCCGGCGTTGGTGAACAAGTCGGGCCACCACAAGAGCTGAGCGCCGCGGCCTTGGAGATCCTTTGAGCTCTTCGAGAAACCTTGGAGGTGGTTTTCAGAGCTCGCCTCCTGGGCTCGAAGAGCTCGAAGAGTAACGACGGGCGGGGGCGGGCCGACCCCGCCCACATGGGCCCGGGGAAAAAACCGGTATCGGGTCCACCCGCGTTGACTTACAATCGCGCCGGGGCGCACAGGAGGGGTCCCGGCATGATCGGCCGAACCGTCCTGCATTACCGGATCGTCGAGAAGGTCGGCGAGGGCGGGATGGGTGGGGTCTACAAGGCGCGGGACCTGCACCTGGACCGCTTCGTCGCCCTGAAGGTCCTTCCGCCGGAGCGGACTTCCGATCCGGACCGCAGGCTGCGCTTCATCCAGGAGGCCAGGACGGCCTCCGCACTCAACCACGCCAACATCGTCACCATTCACGACATCGCCGAAGTGGACGGGACGCACTTCATCGTGATGGAGTACGTTTCGGGCAAGACGATCGACCAGCGGATCGGGCGTTCGGGGCTGCGGGTGGGCGAGACCCTGAAGTACGCGGTCCAGATTGCCGAGGCGCTGGCCAAGGCGCACGCCGCCGGAGTGGTCCACAGGGACCTGAAGCCCTCCAACGTCATAGTCACGGACGACGGCGTGGTGAAGATCCTGGACTTCGGTCTTGCCAAACTCCGGGAACCCGCGCAGGAGGGCGAGGTCGGCACCACCGCGACGGCGGAGAGCGGGATCAAGCCCATCACGGAAGACGGGGCCATCGTGGGGACGGTGGCCTACATGTCCCCGGAACAGGCGGAGGGCAAGGCGGTCGACGCGCGGTCCGACATTTTTTCCTTCGGCGCGATGCTCTACGAGATGCTGACCGGGCGGAAGGCGTTCCAGGGCGACAGCAAGATATCCACCCTCTCGGCCATCCTGTACAGGGAGCCCGCCCCGCTGGGCCCTGAAGTTCCCCGCGATCTGGAAAAGGTCGTCACGCGGTGCCTGCGCAAGGATCCCGAGCGCCGTTTCCAGCACATGGAGGATCTGAAGGTCGCGCTGAACGAGTTGAAGGAGGAGTCGGATTCCGGGAGGCTGGCCTCCGGCGTTTTCGCGCCGGGCGTGGGCGGCGGCCCCGGCCGCCGACGCGCGGCGTGGGCGGCGGGAGTAGTCCTGGCCGTGCTGGCGCTGACGGCGTGGTATTTCCTCCGGCCGGCAGCGCGGGTCGGCAACCGGGCCCCCGAGCCGGAGACGGCGCGCACCGGACACCTGACGCTACTGTTTTCTTCGGATGGCCGGGCATCCGACCCGGCCGTTTCCCCCGACGGCAAGATGATCGCCTATGTGGCGGAGGACAAGGGGCGGGAGGACCTTTTCGTCAGCCGCGTGGCGGGTGGCGGGCGGGTGCGGCTGACCGACGACGAGGCCCTGGAATCGACCCCCGAGTTCTCCCCCGACGGCGAGCGCATCGTCTTCACCCGCGCGGGGTCGGATTCCAGGAGGCCCGAGGTCTGGACTGTCCCGACTCTCGGCGGACAGGCCGCGCGGGTGCTCCCAGACGCGCTGGAGGCGGCGTGGTCGGCCGACGGGACCCGGCTTGCGCTGGTCCTGCGACGGCCGGGAGAGGGGGACACGCTCGCCACCTGCGCGTCGGACGGCACGAACCTGGCGCCGGTGTTGCGCAGCGACGGCAACTACCCGTTCTTCCGCCACCCCGCCTGGTCGCCCGACGGCACGCAGCTCGTCGCGGTGAGAAGCACGGGGGGTGTGGCGGGCGAGCTCTGGCTGGTGCCGATGCAGGGAGTCCCGCGCCGACTGTGGGTCGATGCGCCGAACGTTTCCAGCAACGAACCGGTTTTCACCGCCGATGGGCGCGGCATACTGCACGAGTCGAACCGTGCCGGCGCCACGAACCTCTGGATCCTGCCGCTGGGCGGCGGCCCGCCCACTCGGCTCACCACGGGCCCCGGTCCCGACCAGTCGCCGAGCGCCGCGCGCAGCGGCGTGATCACGTTCCTGAATGCGCGCTCGCGCTGCGGCCTCATCGTCTGCGACCTCGCTGGCGGGGAGAAGCGCGAGATCATGTCGCACTCTGCCTACATGTGGAGCCCGGCCTTCTCGCCGAAAGGGGACGATCTGACCATCAGCCTGTCCGGCAAGGACGGCTCGTGGCACGTCTGGATCGTGCCGGTCCGGGGCGGGTCCGCGCGGCAGCTGACCTCGAGCCCGCTCCCCGAGGTGTACGCCCGCTTCACCCCGGACGGAGCCTCGGTCCTCTATCACACGTGGAGCTCCGCGCCGGATCGCATCTGGCGCGTGCCGCTGGCCGGAGGGGCTCCCGTCGCCGTCACGCCGGCCCGCGACGAGGACGATGCCTACGCCGACGTCTCGCCCGACGGCCGGTGGATCGCCTTCGCGCGCACCGAACAGGAAATCACGCGCGTTTATGTCGCCCCTTTAGCCGGCGGCGCGGCACGGCGCCTGACGGACTTGCCCTCGACCCTGCCGCGCTGGTCGCCGGACGGGCGCACCATCGCCTTCAGCGCCAACCGCGGCTATGCCGGCGGAGTGTTCGTGATCGGCGCAGACGGCACGGGAATGCGCCGCCTTTCCGAGACCGGCGGCTGGCCGGTCTGGTGGCCCGACGGCAGACGGATCGCGTTTCAGGGTATGGGCCCCGACGGCCACGAGGAGATTTTCGAGATCCCGCTCGGCGGCGGGGCGCCGAAGCCGCTCGACGTCTTGCGGTTCAGAGGGACCAACAATCCCTTCGACATCTCCTCGGACGGCAGGCTGCTCGCCACCACCAACTGCCTCGACATCTCGTCAGAAATCTGGCTACTGGAGCCTGCCCGCTAGCGTGCGCCCCCTGGTTAAGAAAGCTCTCATCGATGAGTCCTCGCAGTCGCGATTTGCCGCTTGACTCCCGGCAGGCAAAAGCGACAGCATCGGTACTCGAGAAACCCCGAAAGTTCGGATGGACCGCCCTGAATCCAGTGGTTTGAGCGGTCGTGGGCACCGCGGGCAGGATGCCGGTGCACCGGACCCTCCACGCGCTGCATCCCCTCGCAGTGGCGGTGGTTCTTGGTATGAGGAAGCCCTGCGTTCCGTGCAGAACAACCGCAGGTGTGCCGGCCCGGCAGATCCGCTGCCGGCCGGATTCGAACAGGCAATCTCAACCGTCCGGGGCGCTCACGCCCCGGACGCCCGGAGGAACATTCATGCTGAGACGAATAGCCATTCCCACAATGCTGGTTTTTGGACTCGTCTGCCTGGCCCCCGCCGTCACGGCCCAGGTCAGCCAGGTCATACCGCTCCATCCGGCCCCCTCGGCCGAAACGGGCGTCGCGACGGACGAGACGCCCTCGCTTTGGTTTGTCGAGCTCTCCGGCCCACCCACCGCGGACGGCGCCAGCCTGACAAGTGTCAGGAATGAGAAGAACGCTTTCCGGAACGCGGCGCGGCAGGAGCGCCTGCAGTACAAGGAGCGCTATGCCTTCGACACGCTCTTCAATGGGTTCTCCATCTCGGTGAATCCGTCGGAGCTGGGCAAGCTGCGGCGCATCGCCGGCGTCAAGGCGATCTACCCGGTCGACGTCATCCGTGTCCCGGAAACCACGCCTTCCGACCCGGATTTGTTTACCGCCCTGGCGATGACGGGCGCAGACATCGCGCAGTCGGAGCTCGGCTTCACGGGCAAGGGTATCAAGGTGGCGGTGGTGGACACCGGCATCGACGTGGATCACCCCGCATTCGGCGGTAGTGGCGTGGCCCGCAGCAATAGCCCGCTCGGCGGCCGCGTCGTTAAGGGCTACGACTTCGTCGGCGACGCCTTCAACGCGGACTCTACCTCCGCGACCTACAATCCGGTTCCCACTCCTGATCCGAATCCCGACGACTGCGCCGGTCACGGCACCCACGTCGCGGGCATCATCGGCGCCAACGACCCCACGAATGAACTGAAGGGTGTAGCCCCGGGAGTGACCTTCGGCGCTTACCGGGTCTTTGGATGCGGCGGCTCGACCTTCAGCGACATCATGATCGCCGCCATGGAGCGTGCCCTGACCGACAAGATGCAGGTGCTCAACATGAGCATCGGCTCCGCCTTCCAGTGGCCGCAATACCCGACCGCCATGGCTGCTACCCGACTGGTCAACAAGGGCGTGGTCGTGGTGGCCTCGATCGGCAACGAAGGTGCAAACGGCCTCTATTCGGCAGGCGCCCCCGGTCTGGGCGAGAAGGTGATCGGTGTGGCCTCGTACGACAACAGCGACGTGTATCTGCCATACATCACTGTTAACGGGCGCAATGTAGGCTATATCACGATGACCTTCTCCCCCAACCCGCCGACCTCCGGAACGGGTGAGGTTGTCAATGTCGGGCTGGCCTGCTCGGCACTTCCGGCCGGGTCGCTTACCGGCAAGGTCGCGCTGGCCGCCCGGGGCACTTGCTCGTTCGCAATAAAGGCCACCAACGCCATCGCCGCCGGCGCAGACGCGGTCCTAATCTCGAATAACGTGGCCGGTGTTTTCAGCGGCACGCTGGGTGCGCCACTGTCAAACCCGAAACCGGTTGTCGGCATTTCGCTGGCGGACGGCAACTTCATCCGTGTCCAGGCCGCGCCCATCATGCTGACCTGGACCGATCAACAGGGTTCGTTTCCGAGCCCGACGGGCGGCCTGATCTCGTCGTTCAGCTCCTACGGCCTCTCCCCCGATCTCGCGCTGAAGCCCGACATCGGCGCCCCCGGGGGGAACATCTATTCCAGCTACCCGCTCGAACTGGGCGGATACGCCACTTTGAGCGGGACGTCTATGTCGTCACCGCATGTCGCCGGCGCGGCGGCTCTGCTGCTGCAAGCGAAGCCCAAGACTTCGGCGCAGGCGGTGCGCGGAATCCTTCAGAACAGCGCAGTCCCGAAAGCGTGGTGGGCCATTCCAGATTTGGGCTTCCTCGATAACGTCCACCGCCAGGGGGCGGGCATGCTTCAGATCGACAAGGCGATCCTAGCCACCACGAAGATCGAGCCCGCCAAGCTCTCGCTCGGCGAGAGTGAAACTGGCCCGCAGACGCGGACCCTGACCCTCGAGAACAAGAGCGACTCCGCTGTCACGTACGACCTATCCTCCATAAACGCCCTGTCGACCGGAGACGTGATCACACCGTCGTTCTGGAGTTCTGATGCTTCCGTGGCGTTCAGTTCGCCCAGCGTGACGGTGCCTGCCCACGCCGCAGCCAGCGTGGATGCGATCATCACTGCGCCGACCGGGCCTGACAAGGGTCAGTACGGCGGCTACATCATCTTCACTCCCCAGGGCGGCGGGCAGGTTTACCGCGTGCCGTTCGCCGGCTTCGTCGGTGACTACCAGTCCATCCAGGTTCTCGCTCCTACGGCCAACGGCTTCCCGTGGCTAAGCGTCCTCTACGAGGGCTCCTACTACAAGGTGACGGGTCCATTGGACTGGACCTACACGATGGTCGATGGCGACGTGCCTTACATCCTGGCCCACTTCGATCATCAGGCGCGGAGGCTCGAGATCTCCGTCGTCGACGCCGCGACGTCCAACTCGCTGCATCCCGTCTTCAGCGACGTAATCACCGAGGATTACCTCCCCAGGAACTCCGCCAGCACGAGTTTCTTTGCCTTCACGTGGGACGGCACCCGGATCCATAGCAACGGCTACAACGGTGTCGGCTACACCAAGTACCTGACGAAGCCCGTACCGGACGGGCAATACAAGCTGGTACTAAAAGTGCTAAAGGCACTGGGTGACCCCCAGAATCCAGCCCACTGGGAGACCTGGACTTCCCCGGTCATCGCCATCGACCGGCCATAGCGGTCGGGGATCGGCAATGGCACACACCGGCTGGCGGGCGACGACGACCTGCCAGCCGGTTTTTTTTAGAATCGGGTGTTTTCCGTGTCCTCCGGCTTCTTTCCGTGCCCTCCGTGACAAGTTGTTTCTTGTCCCCCGGCGCTCGAGCTCAGATTCCAGCTCGAGCCGCCGCACTTCGATATTGGCTTGCGACGGGGCGAAGGAAGGTGGAAACTGGCGCCCGGACAGGTTAGCCATGAATGCGCACTTTCGTATGGGCCGGCGCGAGTTCCTCGCCGGAACGGTCGCGGCGGGGACGGCGGCGCGCGAGGGCGGCGGCGCCCGCTGCTGAGCGCCGGGACCTGGTCATCGACTGCCACTCCCACCTGAGCTTCCGCACGTCCCCGGCCGACGAGGGGGACGAAGCGCAGGTGCTCGAGGCAGCGGACAGGCTGGGGATCGACCGACTCTGCTGCTCGGTCCTCCCGGCCCGTCCGGCCACGGTGGAAGGCTTTCAGATGGCCAACCGTGTGATGGCCGCGGCCCACAAGCGGCATCCCGACCGGTTCCTGGGCTACTGCTTCGTCAACCCCGGCTGCGGCGCGGCGGCGGTGGAGGAGATCCGCCGCTGCCTGGACCAGCCGGGGTTCATCGGGGTGAAGCTCTACAACGAACACCTGTGCACCGACCCGGTGGTGTTCCCGGTCGTCGAGCTTGCGATCGAGTTGCGCGTCCCGATCCTGCACCACGCGGGCCACTCGCACTACGCCGTTACCGACCAGCCGAACATGTCCGACGGCGGCCACCTGGCCGCGCTGGCCGCGCGCTACCCGGAAGCCCGGCTGATCTGCGCCCACGTCGGCGGCGGGGGCGACTGGGAGTGGACCATCAAGGCGCTGCGGCACGCCGGGAGCGTCTATCTCGACACCAGCGGCAGCGTGGTCGACGAGGCGATGGTCGACATGGCCGCCGCGGTCCTGACCCCGGACCGGCTGCTGTTTGGCTGCGACATGTCCTGGACCGCCGGGGTCGGCAAGATCCGCGCGGCCCGGCTGACCGCCGCGGACCGGCGCAAGGTCCTCGGCGGCAACATGCGGCGGCTCCTGGCCGAGAGGGGAGCGCGCGCATGATCGTCGACACGAACGCCTATCTCGGCCCGTACGCCTTCCGTCAGCTCCGGCACAATACCCCCGCAGGGCTGCTGAGCCTGATGGATGCCAAAGGCATCGGCAGGGCCTGGGTCTCCAGCGCCGCGGCGATCGCTTACCGCAACGTCCAGCCCGCCAACGAGGAGCTGGGCCGGGCCGTGCGGCAGTTCCGCGACCGTCTCGTCCCGCTGGCGGTGATCAATCCGTTCTACAGCGGGTGGCGCGACGATCTGGCCGCGTGCGTCGAGCAGTTCGGGATGAAGGGGCTCCGGCTCTATCCCCGTTGGCACAATTACCGCCTCACCGACGGCTGCTGCCTGGACGCGATCGACGCCGCAACGGCGCTCGGGCTGTTCGTCACCCTACCGTTGCGCGTCGAAGACTACCGGCAGCGCAGCTGGCTGGTGGACGTGAAAGACTTGACCCCGGCGGACGTTGAGCCGTTGATCCGGGCCAGGCCGCATGCCCGGTTCGTGCTGTTGAATGGATCGGGCTACACCGCGTCGGCATTGGGCCGCAGGGACGGCGACCTGCCGGCCAATTACTGGATAGAGATCTCGCGGCTCAGCGCCCTGATGGCCAACGAGATCGGCGCCCTGATCGGCGCGCTGGGCGCGGGCCGCGTCGTCTTCGGCACGGGCATGCCCTTCAACGCGCCCGACCCTGCGCTGGTCAAGATCGAAGCCCTCCGGTTGAGCCGGGGCGATGCGGACCTCATCCTCGGGCGGAACGCGTCGCGGATCGAAGAGCTGAAGCCTTGACTCACTTCGAAGGCGCAAAGGGCTCGAAGAATCTCGAAGGTCGGGTGTATCATCGCCCGGTCATCCAGTCACAACGAGGAGCCGCGTATGAACAGTCGTAGGACATTTCTCATTGCTGCCGGCGGAACGATCCTGTCGAGCGCCGTCAAGGGTAAGGCTTCCGCGAGCGACAAGGTTCGGGTCGCCGTCCTGGGGGTGAACGGACGGGGGACGGACCACATCGAGGGGATTCAGGAGCAGCCGGATGCGGAGGTCGTGCTGCTGTGCGATCCCGACAGCGAGGTTTCCGCGCGCCGTGCGGCGGAGTTCGAGAAGAAATACGGACGAAAGGTCGAGACGGCGGTCGATCTGCGGAAGGTTTTCGAAAGGAAAGACATCGACGCCGTGACGGTGGCTACCCCCAATCACTGGCACTCGCTGGCGACGATCTGGGCGTGCCAGGCGGGGAAGGACGTCTACGTCGAGAAGCCCGGCTCGCACAATATTTTCGAAGGGCGCAAGATGGTGGAGGCGGCCGCCCGGTATAAGCGGATCGTCCAGCACGGTGTTCAGCTGCGCAGTTCCGAGGCCGTGCGCGAGGCGATCGGGTTGTTGCGCAAGGGGGTGATCGGGCGGGTATACATGGCCCGCGGGCTGGTGTTCCGCTGGCGGCCGGACATAGGGAAGAAACCGGTCGAGCCGGTCCCGGCGAACCTCGACTACAACCTCTGGACCGGACCGGCCCAGATGCAGCCGTTCTCGCGCAGGTTGGTGCACTACAACTGGCACTGGACGTGGGAGTACGGCAACGGCGACGTCGGCAACCAGGGGATTCACGAAACCGATCTGTGCATGTGGGGTCTCGATGTCGGGTTGCCGGACAAGATCACGGCGATGGGGGGCAAGTTCACCTTTGACGACGACAAGGAAACGCCCGAGGTGTTGAGCTCCGTCTATCACTACCCCCGGGAGAAGAAAATCATCCAGTTCGAAGTCCGCCACTGGTGCACGAACAACGAGGACGAGGTCGGTGTAGGCAACATCTTCTACGGCACCGAAGGCTACATGCTGATCAAGGGGTACGACACCTACGAGGTCTACCTCGGCCAGAAAAAGGAGAAGGGGCCGGCGCGCAAGGCGGGCGGAAGCCACTACGCCAACTTCATCAAGGCGATCAAGAGCCGCAACACCGCGGACCAGAACGGCCCGGTGGAAACGGCGCACCTCTCTTCGGCCCTGGCGCACCTGGGCAACATCGCCTTCCGGCTCGGCCGGGTCCTGACGTTCAACCCGAAGACGGAGAAATTCGTCGGTGACGCCGAAGCCGACGGGATGCTGGCGCGCCGCTACCGGGCGCCGTTCGTCGTCCCCGACAAGGTGTAGTAGGCCGCGGCGGCCCGACGCGGCCCCGGGATGCTGCCAATCCAAGTGGGGCGGGGTCGGGCCGCCCCCGCCCGCGCGATCCTACAGGGCAAAATCCTTCTCGATGACCGTAATGTGATCGTGTCCGCCGCGGATGGGGACGGTCTTGAGCCCGCGTTTCTCGTCCTCGGCGCGGTCGTAGCCGACTGAGGTGTGTTCCGAGAGCCTCACGTTCTTGTCGATGATCGTGTTGCGCACGCGGCAGCCGCGGCCGATGTCGGTTTCGGTGACGATCCCGGCCCGCAGCGAGCCGCCGAGGAGGACCGAGTTCTCGATCAGCGCGTGGCTGTGGACGTACACGCCGCAGCCGAGCACGGAGTTGCGCACCGTGGCGCCGCTGACGATCACGCCGTCGGCGACCATGGAGTTGATCGCCGCGCCCGTCCGTCCGGGGATCTCGTGCACGAACTTGGCCGGCGGGAAGTAGTGGGGGGCGCAGAAGAGCGCAAAGCGCTCGCTGTAGACGTTGAATCTCGGCGCGGGCTGCACGAGGTCCAGGTTCGCCAGCCAGTACTGCTCCAGCGTCCCCACGTCGCGCCAGTAGTCGCAGTCGCTGGCCACCGGCACCAACTCTTTCTGCCACACGCCGTCGCGCGTCACGTACTCCCACTCCGGGAACTTGTTGCGGGCCGTGAAGTCGTAGGCATACACGGGCATCCCTTCCTTCAGCAGGAGGGGGATGACGTGCTTGCCGAAATCGGCCAGGTCGTTGGCCAGCGACTTCTGGAGGAAGTCGGCGTCGAAGAGATAGATGCCCATCGACGCCAGGCACTCGTCCGTGCCGGGGATGGTCTTGGGCTCCTTCGGTTTCTCCTCGAAACCGACGATGCGCCCGTCGGCGTCGACCTCCATCACCCCGAAATTCTCGCTCGCCTCGTCGGCCCGCACCCGCACGCACGCGACCGTCAGGCTGGCGCGCCGGTCGTGGTGGTAGTTCTGGAGCAGCCTGTAGTCCATTTTGTAGATGTGGTCGCCGGAAAGGATGAGCACGAACCGGGGCTGCTTCTGCTCGATGAAGTTCATGTTCTGGCGGATGGCGTCCGCCGTCCCCTGGTACCAGTTGTTGCCGAGCTGCTGCTGGGCCGGCACCTCGTCGATGAAGTGGTCGAACCGCCTGCTGAGCATGTTCCAGCCCGTCTTCAGGTGGTTCGACAGGGAGTATGACTTGTACTGGGTGAGGACGTACATCCGCCTGACCCCCGAATTCACGCAGTTGGAGAGCGTGAAGTCGATGATCCGGAAAATACCCCCGAAGGGGACCGCGGGCTTGGCGCGCACGTCGGTGAGCGGCCTCAGGCGCTCACCCTGCCCACCTGCCATCACGAACGCCAGAGTCTCTTCCATGAGCCGATCCTTCGAGATTCCTCGAGGCCTTGGAGCCTTCGAGGTGAGCTTTAAGACCCGCCTCGAAGGCTCCAACCAGAGTTACACCTTCATTGCCTGGTGCTTCCCGACCCAGTCCGGGTCGAAGTCCACGCCGAAGCCCGGGCCGGTAGGAACTTTGATCTTGCCGTCGACCACCTGCAAAGGCGACGTCTTGCACTCGAAGCGCACGTTGGTCTTCAGCCCCTTGAATTCGTGATGCTCGCCGGCGTTCGGGACGGCGGAGAGGAACTGGATGTTGTAGAGGTAGCCCAGGCCGCCGCCGGACATGTGCGGGACGACGGTCTTCCCGAACGCCTCCGCCATCCGCGCTACCTTCATCGACCGGATCAACCCGCCAAAGTAATAGTTGTCGGGTTGCACGATCTCGATCCCGTCGTGCGCGATGAGCCAGCGAAAGCCGTAGAAGCCGTAGTCCTGTTCGCCGTTGGCGACCGGGAGCTCGAGAGCGTCCGCGACCTGTTTGATCTCCTCGAAGTGGTCGAACATCACCGGCTCTTCGAAGTACCTGTACTTGTACTCCTCGAGCAGTCTGCCGACCCGGATGGCCTCGTCCACCGAATAGAAGCTGTTGGAATCGGCGTAGAGGGCCATGCCGTCGCCGAACGTCTTGCGCACGAGGGAGACGATGGCTTCCGTGCGTCCCGGGGGGCCCGCGGCGTACATGTCCGTGGTCATGAACATGAGGCCGCCGACTTTTATCTTGAGCGCGTGGACGTCATACTCCGCCACGGCCCCCTTGATGAGTTCGAGAGACTCCGCCACCGGTTTCTCGCGCCATTCGGTGGCCATGTAGACGCCCACGTGCGGGTTGTGGATCTCCCCGATCAACTGGCCGACGGGTTTGTTGGCGATGCGCCCGAGCATGTCGAGGATGGCGAACTCGATGGTCGCCAGGGGCAGTCCGAGGGTGATGCCGTTGTACCTGAAGTTGAAGCCGAAGATGTACACCTTCTCCAGGATCAGGTCCAGCTCGCGGGCGTCCTTGCCTATAAAAAAGGGCTGCAGGTTGTTTAGGAAAATTGGAAAGAGCGTGCTCATCCCGCTGTGGCCGACCGACATGCCCTCCGCCCCGTCGGCGGATCGCACCCGGCAGAGGAAGCTGTTGTTCAGCCGGAGCAGTTCGAGCCTCTCGATGACGACGGGATTGGGGAACAGTGCTTTTTTCAGAACGGGTTTCTTGAGAATCTCGTCCAGCCTGGGGTAGCGGGGATGAAGGGCGGGGGGGGCGGTGCTCGCGGCGGGGGAGCTTGCAGCCGCGGTGCGTCCGCCGGAGGCGGCCAGGGGCAACGAGGCCAGGCCTGCGCCCACACTGTGGATGAACTTGCGCCGATCGGTTTTCATGTGCTGGAACTCCTTGGATTCGTACTAATGTCCACAAATACGCTAACGTATTACTCTGGACGCGGATGCGCGCGGATCCCCGCGGATCGACCGAGCGGATCCGCGTAAATCCGTTGGATCCGCGGAATCTGCGTTCTGTTTTGGCTTTTGTCTTTCATTGCCCGTGTTGTTCTGCGTCCTGAAAAATACGTCGGCGTACTTATGAGACTGTGTACTTCGCCAGCTTCTTTACGAGCACTTTTGACCTGCGGCCGCTTTGTTCGTAGGCCTCCCGTCGCGCGGGCGGCAGGTCGTCCGGCGAGCCCTCGATGAAGCCGAGTTTGCTCTGGAAATAGGTGAACGCCTGTGTCGAAAGGGCGATGAGTTCCCCGGTGCCGGTTTCGCGAGCCTTGTCTTCGAGGAAATTCACGAGCGTCCGGCCGATCCCCTGGTTTTCGTGCGACGGGCGGACGAACAGGTGGGCGATTTCCGCTTTGCCCTCCTCGGGGTAGGAGTGAAGCGCCACGCAGGCGACGGGGTTCCGGTCGATCTCGAACAGGTAGTAGTCCCCCAGCTGTTTTTCGATGACGGCGCGGCTGCGCTTGACCAGCTCCTCGGCATCCATCGACTTCTGGGTGAGCATGAGGATGCTGCGGATGTCCCGTTTCACGGCGCGCCGGATCTGCTGGTACTCGTTGGCGTAGATGAGCGTGCCGATGCCTTCGTTCGAGAACACTTCGGCCAGCAGCCCTTCGTCGACCAGGCCGTTGATGATGTGGACGCGCTGCACCCCGGCGCGGCAGGCGAGCGCGGCGTGCTGCGCCTTGGAGAGTTGCGGCGCGGGGATGTCGTCCTTGTCCCTCTGCAGCAGGGCCTCGAGGTCCCCCACGATCATCTGGCGGACGAGCCTGCCGCGACAGACGATGCCGTCATGTGTGGTGACGAAAACGAGTTTGATGGCCTTGAGCGCCTCGGCCACGGCGAGCGCGATGCCGTCGGAGTTCACCCGGTAGGTCTTGCCGTCGCCGTCGAAGCCGAGCGGAGCCAGTACCGGCGTGATGCCCTGCGCCAGCAGGGTCTGCAGCATCTCCGTGTCGACGCGCTCCACCTTGCCGGTGTAGAGGTGGTCGACGCCCCCGATGATCCCCACGGGATAGGCGGTGATCACGTTGGCGTAGGCCGCGCGCAGGTCGTTGGCGAACAGGCCTTCGAGGATTTCGTGGGTGAGCCGGTTGGCGGCGGTCAGGGCGAGTCTGAGGGTGGCCTCGTCGGTCACGCCGGCGCCCTCGAGGTCGGAGGGGAAAAATCCCTGTTCGGCGGCCAGGGCCCGGATCTGCGCCGATGCCCCGTGCACGATCACGACCCGGATGTTCAGCGACCTCAGGACGGCGACGTCGAGCAGCAGGTTGGAAAAGTTCTCGTGGGTGACGACACCCCCGTCGATGCTGAGAATGAAGGCCTTTTCCCGAAAGTGAGGGATATAGCGGAGAATGCCCCGCAGGTCCGCGGGCCTCCATGTGGATCGTTCGTCGTTCTCTGGCATGATGTGCGATCTTACGCCAGAACGGTCCACACTTCGAGTCCTTCGAGCCATCGAGGTCCGCTTTGAAACTCACCGCGAAGGCTCGAAGGGCTCGAAGGATCTCGAAGTCGGGTTTGTGCTTGTCATGCCGGGCGTGCGAGACTACGCTTTAGAGCGCCTTTTAACGGAAAGGACCGTCATGCGCTTCATCGCCCTGTTCGGATTTCTCGCCGCGGCAGTCGCTGCCGCGGCCCAGGTCCCTACTGCCGCCCCTGGCCCGATACCGCCGCCACCCGACGTCGCCGCCGCCCCGGACGACGCCGTGAAAACGGCGTCGGGCCTCGCCTCGAAGGTGCTTGCCTCCGGCAGCGGGAAGGAGCATCCGGCGTCCGACGACGTCGTGACCGTGAACTATACGGGGTGGACCACCGACGGCAAGATGTTTGACAGCTCGATCGCGCGCGGGCGCCCCTCGATCTTCGGACTGGACCGCGTCATCCCCGGCTGGGGCGAAGCGGTCCAGCTGATGGTGGAGGGCGAGAAGCGCCGGGTCTGGATACCCGAGCAGCTGGCTTACAAGGGCAAAGAGGGGCGTCCGAAGGGGCTGCTGGTCTTCGAGATAGAGTTGATCAGCTTCAGCCCGTCGCCGACCAGGGCTCCCGCCGACGTCAAGCAGCCGCCAAAGGACGCCAGCCGCACCGTGAGCGGGCTCGCCTACAAATCCCTGCAGGCCGGTACCGGGACCCAGCATCCCCGGCGCAGCAGCACGGTCACCGTCCATTACACCGGCTGGACGACCAACGGCAAGATGTTCGACAGCTCGGTGGTGCGCGGTCAGCCGGCCACCTTCTCATTGGACAAGGTCATTGCCGGATGGACCGAAGGTGTGCAGCTGATGGTCGAGGGTCAGAAGATGCGCTTCTGGATCCCGGAAGAGATCGCCTACAGGGGGCAGCAGCCCCCGTACGGCATGCTCGTGTTCGACATCGAACTAATCAAGATCCAGTAGCCGCCGCCACTCAAGCGGGTCCGGGCTTCAGAGGCTGTCCAGCGGTTGATCGTGAAGTGCGGCGGCTCGACGCCACCAAAGGCCGAGGTCGCAGGGTCGCATCCCGCAATTCGGTGTGGCGCCGAGGCGCCGAGCATTCCTGCCGTAGGACGTAAGCGAAAGCGGCGCCGAGGCGCCGCACTCCAGATTACTTCAGTCCGGGACCATGACGGCCTTGACGATCGGCAGGCTCCCCTCGACGGCGGCGGTCAGTATCTTCCTGGCATCCGCAAAACCGAAGGTGTGGGTGATCAGGGCGCGGCCGTCCACGAGGCCGTCCTTGAGCAGGCGGTTCGAGACGGGGAAATTGATCGCGGGCTCGGCGAAGGTCGGTTTCAGCGTGATCTTGCGGAAGACGAGGTCATTGACGTCGACGTTGATCGTGCTCTTGCCGCCCAGGTGCAGGCCGAAGAAGTTGACCATGCCCCCGAACCGGACGATCTTCAGCGCGTCGACCAGGCTCTCGGGCGGAGAACTCACGATGACCCGGTCCACCCCGTCCGGGAAGCGCTTCCTGATCTCCTCCTCGACGTCCTGCCTGCCGGTCTCGATGAACAGCTCGCAGCCGAACTGCGCGGCCAGGGCGCGGCGCGCCCGTCCGCGCTCGTTTTCGACCGAAGTCCCGATCATGGCGACAAACCCGGCTCCGCGCAACCTGGCTACCCTGGCGCACATCAGGCCCAGCGGCCCGGGACCCATGACCACGACGCTGCCGCCGAGCGGGATTTCTGATCCCAGGACGGCCGTGAGGCTCACGGCCAGCGGTTCGGTCAGGCACGCCGAGGCGTAGTCGAGCCCGTCGAACTTGACGAGCGAGTTGAAGCGGACCGACATGTACTGCCCCATGCCGGGCTGTCCTTCCATGTTGAAGAGGTTCCGGCAGAACTCCGGATGTCCCGCCTTGCAGTTGTCGCAGACGCCGCACATGGTGCAGTCCTCGACGATGACTCGGTCCCCGGGTTTGACGTGGGTGACTCGCCTGCCCACCTCGAGCACCTCGGCGGCGATTTCGTGGCCGAGGGGCATGGGATCACCCTCCCAGTCGCGCACGAAATTCAGGTCGGTACCGCACACGCCGCACGCTCGTATCCGCACGGTGACGTGGTTTTCGTCGGGCGGGGCGATTTCCGTTTCCTGCTCCCGGATCTCCAGCAACCTCCGGCCCCAGAGTCCTTTGCTTTTCACCGTGTCCTCCGCAGCCGCCCGGCTAGGGCTCTCTCCCTTGAGGGCGCGCTTTTCGCACACGCTAGCATGGCGACATTCGAATTGCCACACTTCCTGGGATCGGTGGCCGCGCCGTTGGGCCCCCCCGGTTTAAAGCACGCTGATCTGGCTCTCGAGATTGACTACGGCCGCAACTGCGGCAAAATCCACGATCCCCGGCGACACTCCATCGCATGCTGCTGTGTGACCGCTTCACGGTATAACGGGCAGGGCCGCCATGGCTCCGGGGGAGAGACGCAGGGCCATCGCGCAAACCGGCGTCGGCGCCTCGATCTCCAAGCTACCGCGAAAGCTGCCGAGGGCGGCCGCTGTGCCCGGGAAGAGTTCTCTGGGGAAGCGGGCAAGCTGACCGAGGGCCGGCAGCAGGAACTCCGCCACGCCCCCTTCGATGAGGTTCCCCCCCGTGTCCCTCAGTCTCAAGGCAAGGCTGACGGGAACCGATGCCGGGTTGGAGAAGGCCACGCCCGTGTCCAGGTAGAGCGCGTAGTCGGTCTCCAGTGGGATGGTCAGCCGGCTCGCCGGACGAACCGCTTCGACGGCGCCCAACCCCAGGCGGCCGGAAAACAGCAAAGTGGCGTCGACCTGCAGGTCGGAGGTTACCGCCACCGATCCGGTCACCAATGCTCCCAGCCCGTCGGTCGCGAGCCGGGCGGAGCCGCCGGGCGGCAGGCGGAACAGGGAACTGCCATCCACCTGGGCCCCGTTGAGGTCGACTCGGAGCGGTTGTCCCTGGCTGTCGTGGAACTCCACGGTCCCGGCACAGGCTTCGGTGAGGGAAGGGTTGACCAGGACCAGGGTGGAGGCCAGTCCGTCGCCGTCGGCGAATTGCGAGAAGTAGACCGTCCCCGCCGCGGGCGCCAGGGAGATCCTGCGGATCGCGTGGTTGTCCCGGTCCGCGACGAACAGGTCACCCGACGGGTGCACGGTCAGGCCCGAGGGGAGCGCGAACCGGGCATCACTCCCGGTTCCGTCCCTGCTTCCCGAGAGCGATGTGTCGGGTGTCGTGTTGATTTTGGGGCTGCCCGCCAGACTGCTTACCGTCCCGTCCTTCCCCACCCGTCGCACGACCCACCCGTCGCATACGTAGAGGTTGTCGGAGTCGTCGACGGCCATTCCCAACGGGTAGCCAAACAGGGCCCTGTCGTGCGGGCCATCAAGACCGCCGTGGAGGCCGGGCGTGCCGGAAAGGGTGGTGACCTCCCCCTGGGGCGAGATCTTGCGGACCACGCAGTTGTTGTAGTCCGCCACCAGCAGGTTCCGCTCCGAATCGAAAACGATCTTCTGGGGGCCGTCGAAGCGGGAGGCGGCGCCGTTGCCGTCGGCAAAACCCGGCACGCCGGCAACCCCGGCGAGCGTCGTCACCGCGCCGTCGGGGGTGATCCTGCGGATGGTGTGGTTGGAGGTGTCGCTCACGTAAATATCCCCCGACCGGCTCTCGACCGCGATCCCGCGCGGCCCGTTGAAGCGGGCCGCACCCGCTGTCCCATCCTCCGAGCCGGGTTCACCGGCTGATCCGGCCAGGGTGGTAACGGTGCCGTCGGGGGCGAGCTTGCGCACCTGGTGGTTGCCGTAGTCGGCGATGAACAGGGTGCCGTCTTCGCCCACACACAGGCCCCGCGGGTAGGCAAAGCGGGCCGACGCCCCCGTGCCGTCCTGGCTCCCGCTGCTGCCCGCGAGGCCCGCCACGGTGCTGACCACGCCCTGCGGGCTGATCTTGCGGATGGTGTGGTTTGCGGTGTCGGCCACAAACAAGTTCCCGGCCCGGTCCGCTGCGATATCGTTGGGGGAAGCAAAACGCGCGGTGTGGAGGTCCCCGTCGTCAGAGCCGCGCGCGGCCGCCTGGCCCGCGAAGGTGGAAACGATTCCGACGAGCCGGGCCCGCGCGACACGACCGATGGTGACCGCCGCACGCGTGGCAAACTGACCGGTACCGGCTACGCGCATGGCCATGCCGTTGAAGGGCAGGGATGAACGCGCCACGAGGGTGCCCCTGAAGATGTTCGAACTCGCCCAGGGGAAAATCTCATCGACAAACAGCGCACGCTGCCCATGGGCTGCGAGCTTCACGGTCGCCTCGGTTTCGGGAATCTGCAGACCTTCCTCGGAATACAGGCGACAGGCCACCGAAATCTCCCCCGCGTTGGGATTGGAGAGCGCGACGCCGCCGCGGACTTCGTGCGACGGGTCCAATTCGACCGGCACGATCAGGCCGGTCGTCGACAGCGGGGAGGCGGGGACACCGGCACTCCCGCTCTCGCCGTCCAGGATCAGGTACGCCTCGACACGGGAGTCCGACGCCAGCTCGATGGATCCGGGCTGGAGCGCTCCCGCTCCCTCGGTGCCGTAGTACCCCACCCCGCGCGGCGGCAGACGGAATGGCAGCGGTCCGTCCCGCGCCTGACCGCCGAGCGCGAGCTGCAGCGGTACCCCGCCGGTCCCGAAGAACCGCGCGGTGCCCGAAACCTCCGCGGAGGACGACGGGTTCACCAGGACAAGGGTGGAGCGGGTTCCGGCCCCGTTGGAAAAGTGCGGCAGGAACTTCACGTTGTTGTTCACGGTCACGGTGAAGCCGGAATCGGTGGCCGCTTCGACGGCTATCGAGATGCCGTTGGCCGGATCCGAAAACACCTCGCCCGGCGTCTGCATCGCGCCGTCGTCGCCGGTGAACCCGTTGTTGTCGGTGTCGACGACTTCGCTGGGCTTCCACTCGGGTGGACTGTTCCATTGGGTGGGGGAGTACCGGTCGGGATCGACGTCGTAGAGGATCACCGCGTCGCCGAGGAGACCGGTGTCGTAGCCGACTCTCTGCCGCGCCTCCGCGGTGTAGAAACGCACGTGTGGGCCGGGGAGCCGGACTTGGGCCATCTTGTACCCTCCGGCCTGGGGTTGCGCGAGTCGAGCGAGATGGATGGTCTCCTGGGTGCCGGGGGAGGAGAGATACTTCTCTCCGGGGGCAATCCACCCAAGCAGATCCTTGTGGTAGGCCGTCGTGTGAATGGCCTGAAGACCGAAGACGGGGTCGGTGATTTTCCCGCCCCAGTGGCTCATCAGATCCCAGAAGTTGTCGTAGGTGTCCCCGTAGCTTCCCGTCGAGTGCGGCAGTCCCAGGGCGTGGCCCATTTCGTGGGCGAAGACGTGATGGTTGGAGTCGCGGTCGTGGCCGTACACGTTGTGAAGCAGGGTGGTGGGCAGCCAGATCACGCCCCAAGTCCGGTTCACGCCATCGAGCGTCCAGTTCAGCGGCCCTCCGTAGCCCAGGTATTTCTCCCCGACGAAATCGTTGAAGATCAGGGCGATGCCGGCGTACGAGGGGAAGTGGACGTCGCGGTCGGCAACCGCGGTCGCATCCCGCAGCGCCCGGATCTGGTCGAGCCAGAGAGGATTTCCGTAAACGTAGTAGGAGCGGGGGCGTGGCAGGACGTACCAGCCCACCACGCGGCTGTTCTCGAGGTTGATCGCGTCGTAGGAAACCTCGCGCCAGAAGTGGTCCATCCCCGGGAATCGTGGCGCGAGCAGATCGTGGTAGTAGGCGATGGACCGCGGTTCGGCGACGATGTCGGAAAACTTGCAGAGGATGATGACCCACGGTTGCGGCCCGGTCTTCGCGAAGCTGGGACTCGCGCCCGGGCGCACGCCGCCAGGCGCGGAGGGTGCCGGTTCGCGGAGGTTCACAGACGAAGCTTTCAGGACCGAGCGTCCGCCGCTCTCGACCCACTCGCCGCGGATCTCGGCGAAGCGCGGCGCCAGACCCGGGGAATCCGGCAGGCCGTCGCCCGGGAGAATCTCCGTGCCCTCCCCACTCGCGTCGACGAGGAAATACCGCGTCCCGGAAAGACCCTGCACGGGATCGTCAAAACAGAAGGTGTGCAGCCAGCCCGCGATAACTGGGGAGCGGGCGCCGGCTCTGCCGCCGGCGACGCCCGGGTGCGGCGACCAGGAGAGGGTTCCGACAAATGCGAACAGCAAGGCCAGCCGAGGCAAAGCTCCGCGCATGAGAGGGCTCCTGCGGATCCATGAGGTTCGGTTGAAGCGTTTCGATACTGTTAGACGATTTTGAGGACCGGATAGTTCCCTAGACGGAGGCCGGAGTCTGTTGTCTGGCGCGGGCGATCACGGTGAGAATGCCGTAACTGGCCGCGAGCGGTGAGCAGAGCCGCTGTGCCCGGACGGCTAAAAGGCGCCCGGGTTCATGTCAACGGGTCCGCTCGTATTCGATGACGCCGGCGAGGATGGAGTCGAGGTCGTGGCGGTTTTCGTACCCGATGAGTTTTTTGATCTTGGAGATGTCGGGCACGCGCCGTTGCATGTCCTCGAATCCCTCCTGATATGCCTGGTCGTACGGGATGTGGGTGATCGGCGAGGAACTCCCGGCGGCGCGCTTCACCCGCTCGGCGAGCTCGTTGATCGAGATCTCTCCATCCCCCCCGATGTTGAAGATCTCGCCCACGGCTCGGGATTCGTCGATCAAGCCGATGACGCCGCGCACGACATCCTCGACGCCTGTGAAACTGCGGGTTTGTGTGCCGTCGCCGAAGATCGTGATCGGCTCGTTGCGCAACGCCTGCCCCACGAACCTCGGGATCACCATCCCGTACCGCCCGGTCTGCCTGGGCCCGACGGTGTTGAAGAACCGGGCAATGATTACGGGCAGCTGCTTCGTCCGGTAATAGGCCAGCGCGAGGAACTCGTCCATCGCCTTGGTGGCGGCGTAGCTCCAGCGGGCGACGGAAGTCGACCCGTAGACGCGCGCGTCGTCCTCCCGCAGCGGGACGTTGGAATTCCTGCCATAGACCTCGGAGGTGGACGCGATGAAGGTCTTCTTGCGGAACTTGTTGGCGAGTTCGAGCACGATCTCGGTCCCCACGATGTTCGTGTGAATCGACTTGAGCGGCTCGTCGATGATCAGCTGCACCCCCACGGCAGCGGCGAGGTGCACGACAACGTCGCAGATGCCGGTCAGCTCGAGCATCGTCTCCCGGTTCAGGATGGTGTCGCGGACAAAGTGAAACTGGCGCTGGGCAGAGATCTGGCTGATGTTGTCCAGGCTCCCGGTGGAAAGGTCGTCGATGACGTAGACCTCATCCCCGCGCCCGAGGTAAGCCTCGGCAAGGTAGGAGCCGATAAAACCGGCCCCTCCGGTGATCAGAACCCTCACGTTGTCTCCTCGATGATGCCCGACTGTAGTATGTCCGAGCGGCGGCGTCAAACCCCGATTGGGGCGCACGCTACCGGACGGCCGTGAACATGATCTCGAGGAGCCCGTCGGGGCTTACGAGAGCCGCTTCGACGGTAGCCCGCGCCGGGAAATCGGCGCTGAACACTTCACGGTACGCACCGTTCATCGCGGTGAAGTTGTTTACGTCCGTTATGTACACGACGGCGTCCGCGACCTGTTCCCAGCCGAAGCCGGCTGACTTCAGGGTGCGGCCCACGCGGGCCAGGATCTCCCTCGTCTGCGCTTGCGTGTCGTTCCGGTTCGCCTCGGTGTTTCCCATCATGCCGGCGACGTACAGCCGGTCGCCGGCGCGCACGGCGGCGCTGAAGTTGGGGTTGGCCTGTCCCGGTGCGCCGTCGGGCCCGGGAGTGACGAACGCTTCGTGTGTGCCGCGCACCGCCGTCAGGCCGATTTCAACGAGGAACTGCGGGCCCATCAGGGGCGCCCTGACCGTCGCACGGGCGGGCGGGTCCTCAGGGAAGTAGGGTCGGTAGGCGGCGTTCATCCCCTGGAAATCGGCCACGTCGGTGATGAAGACGCGCGAAGCGACCACGTTGGAGTAGTCCATGCCGGCGGCGCGCAGTATCTCCCCTGCGTTGTCGAGGACGGTGCGCGTCTGCGCCTGAATGTCGCCAGGCACCACGGCGTTGTCCCTCCCATTGCGCGAGACGAGGCCCGAAAGGAACAGCGTGTCCCCTGACAGGATGCCGTAGCTGTAGGGATTGGTCGACGGCGTCCACCCGGCAGGGTGGACGACCTTGCGCTCGCCTCCGGCGGGGATCGCGACCATGGAAATTTCGATGAGCGCGTCCGGGCGGACGAGATTGGCCTCGACGGTCGTGCGCACCGGCGGGTCCTTGGGCCAGTAGCCCCGGTAAACCTCGTTCATCGCCTGGAAATCGGACGCACGCTTCAGGTAGACGTTCACCGACGCGACATCGGCCAGCGACGATCCGGCCGCGGTGGCCAGCCCGCCCATGAAATCGAGCAGGTGCTTGGTCTGGGCCCGAACGTCCCCCTTGATCACGTTTCCGGACGCGTCCGTCGCCAGCGCACCGGAGATATAGATGAAGCCGCCGGCCCGCACCGCGGGGCTGAACGGCAACTTCATGTCGGGGCCAAGACGGTAGACCCGCCTGGGGGACTGCGAGGCCAGCGCTCCGACAGTAGCAAGCAGCACGAGAATCCTGATTCCGTGTTTTCGCATGCCGGGCATTATACGGCAAAGGTGCGCCTCGTGGGGGGGGATCGTGCTGCGCGAGGAAACGGTTGCCCTGCCTGTGCTCCGTACTTACACTGGGCTCATTGCAGAATGGGGCGAACCGAAGCCCGCCTCACTCGAGGGAGGTGAACGAGTTGATACTCGATGAAGTGCGCAGGTGGTGTCGTTCGTTGCCGCACGCGACGGAGGACATCAAATGAGACGGCGACCTGGTCTTCTCCATCGGCGGCAAGATGTTCGCGGTCGTCATGCTGGATCCGCCGCACCCCCGAGCTGGTCAAGGCCCGCTTACCACGCAGGCTCCGTGCCGCGCCCTGCCCGTAAAACAAGTGGGTCCGGGCTTCAGCCCGGACGTCTTTTGATCTGATCTACGCGGCGACGGGCGCACGTTATAGCGACGTCCGCGCTGAAGCGCGGACCCACTAACGGGGGGCTAAGGGCTCGCGCAAGAATGAGTTCACATTTTGCTGATCGCCAGAATGTGAACTTATTCTTGCGCGAACCCTGAGGCGCAGGAACTGCCTTGGGCTAAAATGAAAAGGAATCCATCTTCCATCCGATAAGGGGGTAGAGCCATGAACGGGGACGCAAGCGAAGATACGACCGTCTACAGAGTCGTGGTCAACCACGAGGAGCAGTATTCCATCTGGCCCGCCGACAGGGACCTGCCTTTGGGTTGGCGGGATGAAGGAAAGAGCGGGACTAAAAAAGAGTGCCTCGCCCACATCAGCGAGGTCTGGACGGACATGCGTCCGCTCAGCCTCAGAGTTAAAGACTCCCGCCCGATCGAATAGGCAGTCTGAACAGGATCGAATGAACCTCCAGGATATCGGACATCACGGGATACGGTCCGGGATACCACGCGTGGACGGGCGCGAGTTTCCCCTTTCCTTTGCCCAGCAGAGGTTGTGGTTTCTCGACCAGCTCGGCGAAAGTGGACCGCTCTACAACGTCCCGGTCTGCTTCCGGCTGCAAGGAATCCTCCGGACCGGGGAGCTACAACGCGCGCTCGGGGCGGTGGCAGCGCGGCACGCGACGCTCCGCACGAATTTCGTCGAGGTTGGCGGGATTCCGAGACAAGTGGTCTCCGAGCCGCGGGAGATCCCGCTGCCGCTGGTGGACCTGACGGGCCTGCCGGCGCATGAGCGTGAGAGGGAGGCCGTCCGGCTTGCCGGCCAGGAGGCTCAGCGGCGTTTCGACCTCAGCCGCGACCCGCTTTTGCGCGCCGCCGTGTTCCAGCTCGGGCCCGAGGATCACCTGCTGATCGCGAACATGCACCACATCGTGTCGGACGGGTGGTCGTTGGGCATCTTCTTTAGGGAACTCGGCGCATTCTACGAAGAGTATGTCACCGGGACACCTGCCGCCCTTGCGCCCCTGCCGATCCAGTACGCGGATTTCGCGGTCTGGCAGCGGGAGAATCTGCAGGGGGCGAGCCTGGATAAGCTGCTTTCGTACTGGAAGGGTCAGCTCGACGGCGCACCGGGGCTCTTGGAGCTCCCGACCGACCGGCCGCGTCCCGCCGTGCAGCAGTTTCTGGGCGGGTCCGTCGCCATCGAGGTGCCCCGGCCCGTGTCCAGGGCGCTGGCGGAGTTCAGCCGCCGGCACCGGGCGTCGATGTTCATGACGCTGCTCGCTGCATTCAAGCTTCTGCTGTACCGCTACAGCGGCCAGACGGACATCGTCGTCGGATCTCCCATCGCCGGGCGGAACCGCATCGAAGTCGAGTCGCTGATCGGGTTTTTTGTGAACACGCTGGTCCTGCGGAGCAAGGTCGAGGGCGCCGGGGATTTTCGCGCCCTGCTGCACCGCGTGCGCGAGACGGCACTGGAGGCCTACAACTACCAGGATCTCCCGTTCGAGAAGCTCGTGGAGGAACTCCAACCCCGCCGCGAAATGAGCCACAGCCCGCTATTCCAGGTTATGTTCGGGTTCCAGAACGCGGCGCCGCCGCCCGCACTCCTGCAGCTAAAGGTCACGCCCCTCGAGATCCACACCGGCACTTCCAAGTTCGACCTGATCCTGTCGCTGAGCGACGGGCCGCAGGGGCTGCAGGGAAAACTGAACTACGACGCCGGACTATTCGACGCGTCGACGGCGGCCCGGATGGCGGGACATTACCGCAACCTGCTCGAAGCCGTCGTGGCGGTTCCGAACCACCCGGTCGGCAGGCTCGCACTCATGACTGAAGGCGAACGCCTTCAGATCGTGTCGACGTGGAATTCGACGGAGGCCGATTTTCCGACGAACGCCTGCATCCATCAACTGTTCGAAGAACAGGCCGGGCGCACCCCCGAACGGGTCGCCGTCAACTACGGGGACGTCCGGATCACCTACGGCAGGCTGAACGCTTGCGCCAATCAGCTGGCGCGCAAGCTCCAAGCCATGGGCGTGGGGCCGGAGGTTCTGGTCGGCATCTTCATGGAACGGTCGGCCGGCATGGTCGTCGCGCTGCTCGCGGTTCTCAAGGCCGGCGGGGCCTACGTCCCCCTGGACCCCGGCTATCCCGCCACACGACTCTCCTTCATGATCGAGGACTCGGGCGCCCGCGTGATCCTGACCGAAGAGAAGCTGGCTCCTAACCTGCCGCCCGGGAGTGCACGGGTGCTGGTCCTGGACAAGGTGCAGGACGAGATCACGTCGCAATCCGGACATAATCTCGCTTGCGTGACCACCGGCGGCAATCTCGCGTACCTGATGTACACCTCGGGTTCGACCGGCACGCCCAAAGGGGCCGCCATCCCTCACCGGGCCGTCAATCGCCTCGTGATCCACACCGACTATGTCCAGCTCGTCCCCGACGATGTGGTGGCGCAGGTCTCGAACTGCGCGTTCGACGCGGCGATCTTCGAGATCTGGGGCGCCCTGCTGAACGGCGCCCGGCTCACGGGCATTCGCAAAGAGGATGTCCTCTCGCCGGGCAGACTTGCCGGCCTGATCGAGAGGGAGGGCGTCAGCGTCATGTTCCTGACCACGGCGCTCTTCCACCAGTTGGCGCGTGAGTCGCCGGCCGTGTTCGGGAAACTCCGATGCCTGTTGGTTGGCGGCGAGGCGGCGCAGCCCAGGTGGGTGGATGCGGTGAGCCGGGAAGGGCCTCCGGAGCAGCTGCTGAACGTCTACGGCCCGACCGAGACCACGACCTTCGCGTCGTGGCACCGCGTGACGGCGCCGCCGGGCCGCGCGAGTTCGATACCGATAGGGAAGCCGATCGCCAACACGCGTATCCACGTGCTTGACTGCCAGATGCAGCCGACGCCCATCGGTGTCGTCGGGGAGCTCTACATCGGTGGCCCCGGGTTGGCCCGAGGCTATCACAACCGGCCGGACACGACGGCCGACAGGTTCGTCCCCAACCCGTATGCGCTCGAGCCGGGAGGGCGGCTCTATCGGACGGGAGACCGGGCGCGTTACCTGCCGGACGGCAGCATCGAGTTCTGTGGCCGCTCGGATCAGCAGGTTAAGATCCGTGGGTTCCGCGTGGAGCTCGAGGAGATCGAAGCCGCGGTCGCCAGGCACCCGGATGTGAAAAGGTGTGCCGTCGTGGCCGTCCGGGACGCCTCCGGAGCCAGGCGTCTCATAGGCTACGTCGTTGGCGCTGCGCAGCACCCCCCCGCGCCCGATGACCTGCGCCACTTCGCCGGCGAGAGGCTTCCGGACTACATGGTGCCCTCGGCGTTCGTCCTGCTCGACGACCTGCCGCTGTCGCCCAATGCCAAGGTCGACCGTGCGGCGCTTTCCGCGCTCGCCGTCTCCGTTTCGGGTCACGACCAGACTCCGGCGCTCGACGATTTCGAGCGCCGGCTCGCCAGGATCTGGGAAGCGGTCCTACGCGTCCACCCCGTCGGCGTCCGGGACAACTTTTTTGAGCTGGGAGGCCATTCGCTTCTGGCCGTCCGGCTGATTTCGCAGATCGAGAAAGCCTTCGGCCGGCGCCTGCCGATCGCGAACGTCTTCCGGTACCCCACCCCTCAACTGCTCGCGTCGGTCCTGCGGCAACAGGAATGGGTGCTGCCCCAGTCCCTGCTTGCCCCGCTGCAGCCGCTGGGGGACCGGCCGCCTTTCTTCTGGGTCCTGGGGGACAACAGCAACGCCTTTCTGCCCCAACATCTGGGGAAGGAGCAACCGGTCTACGGTCTGATGCATCAAAGCCAGGACGGGAGACCGGCGCGGTATACCACCGTGCGGGACCTGGCGGCCCACTATCTCGGCGAAGTCCAGAGCGTGCAGGGCGAAGGCCCCTATTGGCTGGGCGGCTTTTCCTTCGGGGGTCTGGTAGCCTTCGAAATGGCTCAGCAGCTTTTGGACGAGGGGCACCGGGTCGCGCTCCTGGTGCTGCTGGAGCCCAGCCACCCCGGGAATCAAGTCCCCCGTAAGCCGCCTATTCCTGCTCCTGCTGCCGCGACGGGCGGCCGTTTCGAACACCTGGTGCGGGAAAGCCACCGCCACCTGGGGGAGATGCGCCGGCTCGAGGTGCGAGGCCAGGCGGACTATCTCTGGTCGAGAATCGTCGCGAAGGGGAGACAGGCGGCGGCTCGCCTCAAGAAACCCAGCCGACGGGCGGCCTACAGGCTGTACCTCAAGGTCGGGCGTCCTCTACCCGGGAGCCTGCAGTCAACCTACCTGATCGATCTCTATCACAGGGCAGCGCAGAGTTACCAGGCGCGGTCCTACGCGGGGCGCGTCGTGCTCATGGGCCGTCCGGGACACCTGCCCGACATGGTCCTTCACTGGAGCCCGTTTACTTCCGCGCTGAAGACCTGTGACCTGCCGGGCGAGACCCACACCGACGTCGTGCGCGTCCCGGAGGCGATTAGGGAGATGTGCGGAAAGCTGAGTGCCCTGATGGAAGAGTCGCTCGAGGCCGGCATTGCTGACAAGGCCGAGCCCTTAGGGGCCCGGGGCTAGCCTGGATTTGCACACCGGGCGCGCCGAACAGGGCGGTGCGCCCCGGAGGTAGAACTCACCTCGAAGACTCCCCAAAAATCTCGAAGACCCACTCACCGGGCGGACCCGCCTCTGCGCCGGACGACCAGCTGCGCCAGCTCCGCGATCGTGGGCGCCTCGAACAGCGAGCTTACCGGCAGCTGCAACCCGTATTCCTCCGACATGCGAGAGATCACGCGGGTGGCCGCGATCGATTGCCCTCCCAGCTCCAGGAAGTCGTCGTCCACGCCGACGCGGTCGATCTTCAGCACTGCGCGCCAGATCTCCGCCAGTTTCTCCTCCACCGGCGTGCGCGGGGCAACGAAGGCGGTCTCCGGCAGGGGCCGGACTCCGCCTGTGGCCGCCGGGAGGGCGCGCCGGTCTATCTTGCCGTTTGCCGTCAGCGGCATGGCCGCCAAGGTAACGAAGACGGAGGGGACCATGTATTCCGGGAGCTTTGCCGCCACGGCGCGGCGCAAGCGGGAGGCCTCGGGCGGGTCTGGTCCTTCCGGGACCAGGTAAGCCGCCAGGCTCATTTCGCCGGGGCCTTCCTCGCGGCCGATCACGGCCGCCTGCCGGACGCCGTCGATCCCAAGCAGGACCGTTTCGACCTCCTCGACGTCTACACGGTGCCCGCGGATCTTGATCTGGAAATCCCTGCGGCCCACGAAGCACAGGCAGCCGTCGGAGCCGCGGCGGCCCAGGTCTCCGGTGCGATAGATCCGTCCGCCGCCATTCGGGTCGGGGAGAAAGGCCGCGTCGGTCAGGTCTGGGCGGTGCCAGTAGCGCACCGCACCGTATCGGCTGCGGATGGCGAATTCGCCGACCTCGTCCACGCTCACGGGCCGGCGCTGCTCGTCGAGGAGCAGAACCTCCGTCCCCTCGACCGGATAACCCGCGGGCAGGACGCTGCCCGTCAGCTCCGTTTCCCTGTCCGCGAAGATGTAGGCATAGTCGCCGAACTCGGTGCAACCCAGCGAGCTCGACAGGATGCACCGTTCCGGGAAGTGCTTCCGATACAGCGCCACGTCGCTGCGATACACGGGCTCGCCGTAGAGGCTGATCAATCGCAGGTCGACCAGTCGCTCGTTCCCCGCGAACGTGGTGACCCAGGTCCGGAACGTCGAGACGGCGGAGCGGAATACGGTCACGCGCTCGCGTTCCAGCCACGCGCCTAGGCGAGTCAGGTCTTCGCGCCGGAGGTTGACCGGATAGTAGGTAGCTCCGTTGAGCAGGGCATACAGGTAGGACCGCATGCTGGCACGCAGCATGGCCAGCCGGTCTTCCGGGCACATCCGGGAGATGTTCGTGAAGTGCCTGATCGCCTGCAGCACGCCCCTGTGGTCCCGGACGATTCCCTTGGGCTGTCCCGTCGATCCCGACGAGAATTCCAGGGCGATGTCTGCGTCGGCAGGGAGGCGCAGCCCGGGAGCGGTCTCCGGACAACCGTCGAGCTCTTCGATGTCGAGGACGGGCACGCCCGAGAGCTCGGCCGCAAGACCGAGGTGGCCCCGGTCGGTCACGATCAGGGCCGCGCCCGACGCAGTCAGGCTGTAGTCGAGACGGGCGCGCGGGAAGGTGCTCTCCAGCGGGACCTGGACCCGGCCCGCTTTCAGGGCTGCCAGCGAAGCCACGACATAAGGGGCGCCGTTTTCGAACAGGAGGGCCACGGGTTCCGTGCTCGAGCCCGCGCGTCCCATGATGGCGTGCGCCACCCTGTTGGCGGCGCGATCCAGTTCGGCATAGGTCAGCTCGCGGGTGGGGGTCTTTACCGCCGGCCTGTCGGCGTGCAGGCGCACCGTCTTCTCGAAGCGTTCGACAATCGACTGCTCGACGTCCTCTTCCCGGAATTCCGAGAAGACTCCGGACGGGTGGACGCACCGGTTTTGGATTGACCGCTGCAGGGCGGCCGCCTCGTTATTGCTTTCGTAACTCTGGTTCATGGGACGACTGCATTCCTCCATGGGCGGATTCTACCCGTCCTCGTTCCTGGAGCGGAAGTAGCGTTTGACGTGCTCGTGCAGCTCCGGTTTTTCAGAATTCCAACGCCAACAGCCCTCCGGGCTCAACGCGATGTCAACGTAGGGGTCGAACCGGTACCCGGCGATGTCCTGGTAGCGGCGCTCGTATTTCCGGTTGGCCCGTTCGCCGTGCCACAGGTGAAACACGCGCCCTGCGGCCCAGCCGACCCGGCCACGCACCGAGTCGAAGAACGGCCGCGCCCACGCCCGGTAGTGCCGTGCCTGCGCTTCGGTGAACGATCTGAGGCCTGTGTAGTGATCGAACAGGCCGTAGGAGGCGCAGACGACGGCCTGGTCGCCGCTCCCAAGGATGGAGGCGTCATACAGCCCGTGCCGGTCGAGGAGATCCCTCCGGGCCGCCCAGGCCAGCCCGTTACCACAGCCGCTGCGCAGGACGGAGTTCGGCACGAACATATCTTCGGGGAGCGCATTCAGTTCGCGGATCTTGTAGATAGACGACATGGCCGTGGGCGGGACGTCGGCTGGAGGGAATCCGGCGCCGTCATAATCCCTGGGCAGATCCAGCCGGGCCTGAAACAAATGGACCAGCGCGTGTCTCTGCAGCCCTTCCAGGGCGAGCAGCGGCCAGTCGGGCCGCTCGAACAGGACGTCGCAGTCGAGCCAGGCGACGCTCGCGCAATCGCGGGGCAGCGCGCCGAGCGCGAGGTTCAGGAGCCGCTCCTTCTGGAACATGATGTCGCCTTCGCATAGCTGGATCAGGCTGTCGGCGTCCCCGGGTTGAAGCTCGAGGCCGTCGAAGCCGAGTTCGACCGTAACCAGGGGCACGCCGAGCCGCTCGCGGAAAATGCGGTAGTTTTCACGCCGGCGGCGGTATCCGGCTGGATTGAAATAGCACGTAATGGCCCAGAGCTGCCCGGCATCGCCCGTCATGGTTGCCCCTCCTGTCGGCCGGGCCGCTGAGAGAACGGCCGCCCGACCCCGTGTGACTCATCTGCTTTACTCATCGGACGGATTCAGCTTGTCCCTCAGTACCGAACGGACCGGCCCGACCATCGTCAGGACCAGCGGGTCCAGTCGCGTGTGACGAGCACGTAAACGGCGATCAGCGTATTCGTGACCGCGTGAGCCTGTATCGCGTCGGAGGTTTTCCCCCTGAGACAAAACGCCCAGCCAAACAGCAATCCCGCCAGCGTGCCCGGCAGCCAGTTGCGGCCGTGGACGGCTCCAAACAAGAGAGACGAAATCACAAATGAATAAAGCGGTATCCGGCCGGCCTGGACCTCCAGGAACCGGGCCGACACGAACCGCCGGAGCAGGTAGCCGCGAAACGCGAGTTCTTCTGCGACCGGGGTCGCGACGACGTATCCCAGCACCCTGAACGAAACCCAGAAGGCTGACCACACGGTCGGGATCTGACTCAGGCTGTCGGCCGTGTCCGCGTTCCCGGAACCCCCCCGGCGAGCCACGAGCAGCCACAGGACTGCCGCAACCGTTCCGAGCGCAGCGGCCGGCCAGGACCACGACCAGCGTGCCCGGCCATACGATGCCCGAAAGAACCACAGCACCCCCGCGATTGCGACGACGCGCACCGGGTACAGCCAGTCGAAGCCTGCCGAAACCGCCGTGGTCACCATCCCGGCGGCGACGCCGGCCATCAGCGGCGCCAGATAAGCCGCCGAGGGGCTCGACCTGAACGTCCCCGCGGGCGGTCCCGTGGTCCTTGTGAAGAATCTCATCCGCCCGGCGCCGACGATGAGCCCCAGGGCCACCGCGTTGAAGGCCAGCCACCCGGCCTGGGAATGGAACCCCCCCATCGCCACTTCCGCCGAAACACGGGTGCCGAGGACGATCAGGGAGGCTAGACGAAAAGCGTTGGTGACCCACATCGACGCGAGGCCTATCGGGAACAGCAGGAACGCCTGGGGAAAACGAAACTCGTCCCGGTACATCCCCAGATAGACGGCGAGAAAGATCGAGACGAGCCCCATCCCCTCGAATCCCGAGCACGACACCCCCACAATGACCTTGAAACCGGCCGTGCCGAGGGTCCTGGTCAGCGGATCGCAGACAAGATCGGGATACAGCGGATGCAGCAGCCAGTAAACACTCTGGAACGTGTACCCGGCGAGGGATTGCCAGAGTTGCCCCAAGCGCGCCTCGGCGATATATGCCGCGCTCCCGATCGCCAGACCGCCGATCGATTCCCACCTGAAGCCCCCGAACAGCCGGGACCAGAAGTCAGGGGGAAAGACAATCAGGCACCAAGAGCCGAAAGCCGCGGTTCCGGCCAGAACCCACAGGATTACCCGCAGGACCGGCGGACCGGCTGGATGCGATCCTCCCTCGACGACCACGCGCGTCATCCAGACGAACGCTCCGAAGAGGGCAATGTGGACCAAGAGGATCAGAAACAGTCGGGTCCATTCCCGCCTCCTCTCGAGAGTCGGCTTCACCTCCGCCCAAAGTCTCCTGCCGCCGAACAGCAGCAGCGATGTCGCCACCGAGGGAACCAGGATCTGCACGAATCCCGGCAGGTAGGTCGAGTAGTAGATCAGCCTGGCCACCAAGGAGTCGCCGTCCCCAGGCGCAGGGACGCTGAACCAGAGTTGGAGCGCCGCGACTTCGACGAACAGCAGCAGAAGCGCCCCGCCCCACTTGATGATCTGTCCAGCTGCTTTAATCTGCATCGGCCGGTCGCCGTGCCTCGGGTGCTCCAAGTCCCGCAGGCGAAACACTCACTTTGGAGGCTCCAGGAACTCGAGGGATCTCAAAGGATCTGGGGTTTTTTGGGGCAGGAATTGAATTGGCAGACAAAAGACCGGCACCCAATGTGGCCGTAAACAGAACTACACTCCGGGTTGCCTGGGAACCACAGGTTTGAGTCTATCGCTGGCGCTTGCGATCCCTGAAGATCATGAGGCCGCCCGCCAGCAGCGTAAGCGCACTCGCCAGCAACCCGGGATCGAGTTCGGGAGCGTGAGCGGCCGACCCCGCGTCCTTGCCGTTAATGCCGTAAGCATTCCCGTTCGGGTTGGGGTTTCCCGGCGGATTCGCCTTGCCCGGGTCCGCCAGAGCCGTGGACGCCAGGAGCGCCAGCACAAAGAGGATGCCACAGACGAGCGACGGCCTCCTCTTTGTTCGAGATGCGCAATGCATGTGGTGACTCCTTCGATTGGAGTGTGATTCCCGCTTCAACCCAGCTTCTGTCCCTCTCCGCAATGCCTGTTGTTGACAGTGGTACTCAGGGTGCCTCGAGACTATCGCAGGTGGTGGGCAGTTGGCAATGGAACTATGGTGGGAGTAGACATTGCATCCTGGAACCCCGCCGGCCGCACTGGCCAGGTCCGCTCGCCTCGGCACACCGAACGGCCTTTGCTTTGGAGTTTGGTTGTGCTTCCAGGTGAATTGTGATATTCAGAAACGCCGCTCCTCTGCATTCGCCCAGCGCCAGAGATATGCGACGAGAGTTCATTTATCCTCACCGGAGTGTGCGTTCCTTCCCTGTTTCCGGGCCGCGGCTGTACGCCGCGCTGGCGACGGCGGTTTCCCTCACGGCTCTGGTCTGTTATTTCGGCACGTCGCTGCTGGCTGCCCATGGCAACCTGTCGTCGTATCTGCTCGAAACGACGTGCGTCGCCGGTGTCGGGTCTGAGGTGGAGTCCGTGCGGGTATTTCCCTACCTGGGGAGTGCGGTGGTGCCTCGGGTACCATTTCCGCCCAACCGGGCCAACCCGCTGCGGACGGGGATCGTGTTTGCGTCGTTCCTTTTCGGATTGATCCTGATCCACCGGCGGTTCCCGCTCAGCCGCAACTTTGTCGTTTTTCTGATGGTGCTCCTCTGTGCGGCCGCGGGGGTGATGTTCTTCAACCCCTCTTTTCATTTCGATTCCGGCATGTTCGCGCAGATCTGGTTACGCGGTGAGTTCCTGGTCTGGCTGTTGCTCCCCTGGGTTTCGGCCCTGCTTTTCATTCTGACCATGCCGTCGGTCGCGGCGGGCGTGGGCTGGGCGCTGTCGATGCAGGCGTACGCCATTTTCTGGTCCGCCCTCCGCTTCGTCTTCTGCCTGGGCGTGCTGCACTTTACCGGCATCCTGTTTTTGCCCCTGCTCTGGTTCTCCCTGGGGATATTGTTCGACATGGTCTACATCCTGACGTTTTACAGCTTGGCGCTGCAGTGGTCCATGAAGCGAGCGATGGGCGAGAGGCGGTTGTGATCTATCTCGTGTGGGGTTGCAGGATCTGCCTGGTTTTCACCGTGCTGGTGCTTACAGCGTACGTCGTCAGGCACCACTTTTTCGTTCTCTTCCGCATCTCGACGCGGAAATCGCGCGACATGATGGAGTTGGTCGGGTTCACGACGCCGACGGTGACGGTGCTCGTGCCCATGCACAACGAGGAGGCGGTAGCGGCCGACGTGCTGCAGGCACTGGTGAACTGCGACTACGACGAGGGTAGGCTGGAGGTCTTGGCGGTCAACGACCGGTCGGAAGATCGCACCGGCGAGATCATCGACGAGTTCGCGGCCAGGTACCCGGCCATCAGGGCGGTTCACCGCACGGCGGGAGAGGGGGGGAAGGGGGCGGCGCTGAAGCATGCCAGCACCCAGGCCCGGGGAGAGATCCTGCTGCTGTTCGACGCGGATTACATTCCGAGCCGGGCCATGATCAGGTTCCTGGTCGCTCCGTTTTGCGATCCTGAAGTGGGGGCGGTCATGGGCCGCGTCGTGCCCCACAACGGGGGAGCGAGCCTCCTGGCGGGACTGCTCGAACTGGAGCGGGGCGCCGGCTACCAGATCGGTCAGAAAGCGCGCTATGACCTCGGTCTTACCCCGCAATTCGGCGGGACCGTCGGGGGGGTCCGCGCTTCCGTGCTCGCGGCGGTGGGGGGATGGAACACCAACTCCCTCACGGAAGACACGGACCTGACCTTCCGCCTGCTGCTGAAGGGGTGGAAGGTTGCCTACGTGAATCGGGCCGAATGCTACGAGGAGGCGCCCGAGACGTGGCAGGTGCGGAGCAGGCAGATCGGCCGGTGGGCCATGGGCCACACCGAATGTCTGCACGCTTTCTGGAAGCAGTGGATCCGGCGGCGGTCGCTGACCAGGGCCGAAAAGATCGATGGCCTCTTCGTCCTGGCCTGCTATTGGACGGCCCCGATCCTCGTGCTGGGATGGCTGGCCTCGCTGGTGCTGTTTTTCACGCCACAGGCCCACGAGTCGGTTTTTTTCCTGCTCGCGCTCTCCTTCGTCGGTTATCAGCTGTTCGGCAACCAGGCGACCTTCCTGGAACTCGGCGCCGCCGCCCTGCTGGACGGCAACCGCCGGCGCGTCGTTCTGCTGCCGCTGAGCCTCTTCAATTTTTTCGCCAGCACGGGCGCGATCTGCCAGGCGCTGCTGAGTTACTACATCGGTGGTTTCTTCGGTTCCGGGCCCCACTACTGGCACAAGACCAAGCGCTACCGCGGGGGCAACGGAGGTCCGCACCGGAACGGCAACGGAAACGGGCGCCCCAACGGGGGTCACGCCAACGAAAACGGCGGGAGCAACGGTGTAGTGAACGGCAGCCTGGCGAACCTCGGCGGCCGCAGTCGCGGGCAAGGGCCACAGGAAGGTCGGACGAAATAACGCGCCTGGTGCTGCAGACCAGGTGCCGGACGGCGGGTGCCGCTCCCGTGCAGTGCAGGCAGGTTTACAGTGACCGCTTGGCCTTTCATCGCGTTTTCCTTGATCGTCATGGCTTTGGTCTGCGCCCACTTCCTCGTGGCCTACCGGGCCTGGCAAGCCTCACGCGGCGAGGAGTTTTCCGACATCGATCCCGATTACGTGACTGGAGATGCCCGGGAGCCTCCTCGGTCCTCTCCCGGCGGGATATCCCTCCTGCGACGATCATCAAAACTGGTCCGGCCGGAGCCGGGAGCCGCTGCTCCTGATGAAGGGCGCGCTCGACTATCTCCTCACCAACTGATGCCCAGTGGGCCGCGCCAGCCCGACGCGGCCCCGCGACCGTCACGGGCGGGGGCGGGCCGCCCCCGCCCACCGGACCGTCGCCGGAAGGCCAGGATGCGCGCGTCGCGGTCTTGAGCACGATCTCGGGGCTCAGCGGGGTTTCGTAGGGATCGTCGATGCCGGAGAACCGTTCGATTTTCCCCAGGCTTCGATCGGTGAGGCTCACCCGCGAGTGGCGGACATGTCGCTGCACCATGTCGCTTCGTTCCTCCTCCAGGACGAGCAGCGACACCAGCTTTCGTCCGCCGGATACACCGAACGCCTGAACCACTGCGCTTCCAGCTTGCCGGGCGCCCGACACAGGGGAAAACCTTAGCCGCGGGCGTCGGGCCGCCGGCGTGTGCACGCGGGCTGCGCGGCAAAACCGCGAGCAAAACGCTCAGGGGCGAGGCCTGCCGGGCCGATGATTAGTGTACGGCCCGCCGTACGAGCCGGTGTGTGGACGACGTGAAGGGACCGGTTCCGTGATGGGCCCGCTTCGATGACTGCAAAACGGGTTGCCAGATTCTGGATTGTGCTGACGTTGCTGGGCGGTTGCGCGGGAATCGTCTCCCCTGCCTCGGGGAAAGCGACGCCGGTTCTCACGAAAGTGGGCATGATCCACGAGCTGAAAACCGCGGAGGCCGAACGACGCTGTCGCGTGCGCGTGCGGGCGGTGGTGACCTACACGGATGCGCCAAGCGACATGCTGTTTGTGCAGGACGAAACCGGGGGCGTTTACGTCGACATCACGCCGCCGCACCGCTACCAGCTCAAGTCGGGCCAGGAGGTGGAAGTCGAAGGGGTGACGGCGCCCGGCTACTTCGCCCCGATGGTTGTCGAACCGCAGATCAGGGTGGTCGGCGACGGACGGCTTCCCCTCCCGGAGCGGGCGCCTATCCAGGCGCTCTTTGCGGGCGGTGAGGACTGCCAGTGGGTCGAGACGCGCGGCGTTGTGCGGTCGGCGTTGGTTTCGGACGGCGTGTTGCGGATGTCGCTCGCCGAGGGCAACGCCAGGATCGCCATCAACGTGTCGGGTTGCGCGACCGGTCTCTCCCTCGTCGACAGCGTGATCACCGTGCGGGGTGTCAGCGGCGGCGTGTTCAACGACAAGGGGCAGTTGACCGGGGCCGAACTCTATGTGCCGGGACCAGAGCACATCCAGGTCGATGAGCCCGGTCCAGCGGATCCGTTCTCCATCGAAATCCGCCCGGTACAGCGCATCCTGCAGTTTGTTCCCATCCGCGGGTACGGGCATCGTGTGCGGATCCGCGGCACCGTCACGTTTTGCAGAGCCGGCCTCTGCCTTTTCCTGCGCGACGACTCCGCCAGCATCTATATCACCATCGGGCCAGGGGATCCTCTGAAGGAGGGCGACGTGGTCGAGGCGGTCGGGTTCCCGGAAGTCGGGGACTACACGCCCATCCTCAGGGACGTCGTGTATCGCCGCGTCGGCTCCAGCGTGGTGCCCGCCCCCAGGAAGGTGGTTCCCGCCCTCGCGCTCAAGGGAGCCTATGACACGGAGCTCGTGGAGATCGAAGGCAGGCTGCTCGGCTCAGCGTTTATTATGGGGGAGCAGGTCCTGGCATTGCAGTCGGGATACCTGACCTTCAACGCCCACCTCAACCAAGACGAGGGTGCCCGGACCATTTCTCTCGCCCCCGGAAGCCTGCTCCGACTCACCGGCATCTGCTCGGTGCAAGCGGACGAATTGCGGCGCCCCAAGTCGTTTCGTGTCCTGCTGCGCGGCCCGTCCGACATCCTCGTCCTCGAAAGCCCGTCCTGGTGGACGCTGGGCCGCATCCTGACCGTCATCGGGGTCCTTGTCGCCGCGGTCATCGCCGTGCTCGCGTGGGTTTTTGTGCTGGACCGCCGCATCAAGGCGCAAACGGCGGACATTCGACAGAGACTCGAGCGCGAGGCGGCCCTGGAGCACGAGCTGCAGCGCGCGCAGAAACTGGAGGCTATCGGCCGGCTGGCTGGCGGAATAGCTCACGATTTCAACAACCTGCTGACGGCCATCCTCGGCTACGCCGAGCTTATCGCGCTGCAGCTTCCGAAACACCATCCGATGCTCGACGATTTGCGCGAGATCAAGAAGGCCGGCGAGCGGGCCACCTCGCTGACCCGGCAGCTGCTCGCCTTCAGCCGCCGCCAGGTGCTGCAGACAAGGGTTCTCGACCTGAATGCCGTGATACAGGAAATAAGCAAGATGCTCGACCGCCTCATAGGCGAAAACATCGAGCTCGTCAGCGTGCTCGACCGGCACCTCGGCCGAGTGAAGGCCGACCCTTCCCAGATCGAGCAGGTGCTGATGAACCTTGCGGTAAATGCCCGCGACGCCATGCCGGACGGGGGAAAGCTGACGATCGAAACCTGCAACGCGGACCTTGGCGAACTCGACGTTCAGGGCAAAGTCGAACTGCAGCCCGGCGCCTACGTTCGTCTTACCGTGTCGGACACCGGGTGCGGCATAGACGAGGCGACGCAAAAGAAGATATTCGAGCCGTTCTTCACCACCAAGGGGACCGGGCAAGGCACCGGGCTCGGGCTCGCGACGGTATACGGCATCGTTAAACAGAGCGGTGGCGACATCGTGGTGGAGAGCGATGTCGGGCGCGGCACCATTTTTGCCATCTATCTGCCCCAGGTAGCCGCCGCGGCGGAACAGGAACCTGTGCACGACGCTCCGGCAGCCGCTCGGGGCAGGGAGACCATCCTGGTCGTTGAGGACGAAGACGCCCTGCGGGACCTGGTCCGCGTCGTGCTCAACCGGCACGGCTATGCTGTCTTCGAAGCGCGCAACGGGGAAGAAGCGGTCGCCCTCGCGTCGCGCAGCAGCAGTCGCATAGACCTGCTGGTTTCCGATGTCGTCATGCCGAAAATGGGCGGCTTCGAGCTGGCGCAGCGCCTGTCGCCCCTCAGGCCCGAGATGAAGGTGCTGTTCGTCTCCGGGTATACCGACGACGATGTCGCGAGCCTGTGCTCCTTCAAAGAAGGTATGCCGTTCCTGCAGAAGCCCTTTACCCCCGACGCCCTGGCACTCAAGGTGCGCGAGGTACTGGACGGCAGCGCACAAGATCGGGATCCGGCCCCGGCCCACCATGCCGGCGCCGGGACCAGGACGAGCATCGTCCCAGCCTCCTGACCGCTGTCGCAGGCTATCCCGGAGGCGCTCACCCCTGCCTCCTGAGCGCGCGCCAAAGTAACCTCCCCCTCCCCGGGCTGATCTCGCAGAATCGCGCTCGGCCGCCTTCTCCCTGGAGTGCCACGCGGAATCCGTGCATCATGTATGCACTTCCGGTGCGAGTTCCGCCATGCGACAGAAATCATCCGAATCAGCTCCTGGGCTTGACGGGACCTCCCCCATAACTCACATCTCACAGGCAGGCTCGACGGTGAAGGTGCTCCGGACACACGGCACCGCAACCCTGCCGGGAGCGGCGCAACATGCATCCCATGTGGCACGCGATGTTCACCCTGACGATGCCCCTGCTGGAAAAGGTACTCCGGCCGTTGATCGTCTATGCCTTCCTCGTTGCCGGCCTCAGGCTCGCGGGAAAGCGTGAGCTGGCCCAGTTGAATCCGTTCGACCTCGTCGTCCTGCTCACGCTCTCCAACACGGTGCAGAATGCGATCATCGGGGACGACAGTTCTGTGACGGGCGGCCTGATCGGCGCCGCGACGCTGCTGACGGCCAACTATCTCGTGGCCCGTTTCCTGTTCAGCCACGACAAGCTCGACCGGATGGTCGAGGGTGAGCCCGACGCCCTCATCGAAAACGGCGTCGTCCGCGAGGATCGACTGAAACAGGAGCTTCTGACCCGCAAGGAACTCGAGATCGCGGCGCACCGGCAGGGTTTTGCCGGCCTGCAGGAGATCGAGCGCGCCACGATCGAGCCGGGAGGCACGATCTATTTCGTCGGCAAGAGGCCGAGCCCCAACGAGGCCCAGCAGAGGGAACTGCTCGAGCGTCTCGACGCCATCGCCCGTCGCCTGGACGAAATGAGGGCCCGGCTGCCCGGGAGGGGCGACGGCGCCTGAGGGAGGTGAGTTGCCCATATCCATAAATGCATGTATAATGCTCCATTAGTGGAGGCATGCGTATGGCAACCGTTCAGCGTTTCATGTCCGGTTTTTCGGTGGATGCGCCTCTGGACCTGTCCCGCAGGGACGTGCAGAAGCGGCTCAGCGGGTCGGCGTTGGCGGCCTTTTTCAAGCTAACACAGGCTTGGGGAGTACGGGACGGTGATTCCCGTCGGCTGCTCGGCGGGGTTTCCAACGGCGTGTTCTACCAGATGAAACGCGGAAACAGCAAAACGCTCGACCAGGACAGGCTTACGAGGATCTCGCTGCTCTTGGGGATCTTCAAGGCGCTGCGCATCCTCTACAGTCCCGGGCTGGCCGACGCCTGGGTCACCCGGCCGAACGCGAACTCCATGTTCGCGGGGGAGCCGCCGCTCGGTTACATGCTCCGCAGCGGCGTGCCCGGTCTCATGCGTGTCCGCCAGCTGCTGGACGCGCGACGGGGCGGCCGGTGATCCCGGCCGTTGCGACTGTCCGCCGGGACGACACGCACCGGCTCATCCCCGCGCGCTACGGCGACGCGAGCGTGCTGGCGCCTCTGGCTGACAGCGAGGGCGAGCTTGGGCAACTGTTCGAGCTGGAGGGGGCGACCAACGAGCGTCTGCACGCGGAGGCGAACCTCCTCCCGGGGATCGGCGTCCACGAGCTGCTGTTCGGCGTCCCTTACGCCAGGATCGTCAACGCGGCGTTCGTGCACGCGCAGCCGGCAGGAAGCCGCTTCAACGGACCGGACCGGGGCGCGTGGTACGCGGCTTTTGAGCTGGAGACGTCGGCGGCGGAGGTCGCGTTTCACAAAGGGCAGGAACTCCGGGAGATCGGGTGGCGCGAGCCGGAGACGTTCTCCTTCACGGACTTCACCGCCGATTTCCGGACCGAACTGCACGACCTGCGCGGCGACGCGGCATGGGCCGGGTACCTCGACCCGGACAGCTACGTCGAGTCGCAGCGACTGGCCAGGGAACTGCTGGCGTCGGGATCGGCTGGAATTGTCTATCCCTGCGTGCGCCGCGACGGGGGCACCTGCCTCGCCTGTTTCCGGCCCGCGCTCGTGACGAACGTCCGGCAGGGCCGCAACGTGACCGTCGCCTTCCGCGACGCGTTCTCTCCCCCGAGATACGACTGCGGGCGCGGCGCAAGTGGGGCCCGGATTCAGCCGGGCCCCATGCATGAGCGTCGGGTCGCTCTAGCCCCACGGCGCGCCGCGGGCGGACCGAAAGGGCGCCCGCACTTGAGGCTGCCGGTCAGAGCGCCGGTTTCCCGTCGACGACCATGTCCGCGAGTCGGAACCGCGCCCGGATACCCCTTTGGCCAACGACCGTGTGGAGCGTGACCTCCTTGTCCTCCAGGGTCAGGCTGGGCTTGCCGTTGCACTCCTTCGGGAACAGCAGGACGAGCGGCTGCCCCGGTCCCGAGGGGAGGACGAGGTCGGCCAAGGCGATTCTCGCCTTGTCTTTCTTTTCGAGGAAGGTCTCCTTCCTGAGTTTCTGCGTCACCTCCTCCCTGTCGCCGCGCGCGCCGCCGGTCCCCCCGATCACGAGAATGTTGAAATAGGGGGCTTCGGGGTAGTTCAGCAGCTTCTCCAGTGCCTCCCTCGGCGGTTCGGTATACCGGAGGGCCAAGCTGCGGGCCATGGCCTGGCGTATGGGAAGCGAATACCAGGTGACGAGCACCTGCAACGTCCCCGGCCCGGAGGAGCCGTCGGGTGTTCCGCGGCGTCCGCGGCTCCCGCCGCCGCCTCCCCCGATGTCTTCGATCCCGCCGCCGCTTGGCATGGCCCCACCACCCCTCGCCCCCCCGCCGGACCCGCGCGGCTCGCCGCCCAACATCCCGAAATCGAGGGTGATGGACCGGGACCAGGGAGAATTTTTGAGGAGCCGCCCGACCTCTTTTTCACTCCACTCGGCGTACGGCTTTGTCGTCCAGAAGTCCTTCTCGCCGGCGTGCACGACCAGGAAACACAGTGCGGGCGCCAATATGCTCAAACCAACACGGAGACGTCCCATTGCAGCCTCAATTTCTGATGACCCCGACAGTTGTTTGGAGAGCCCGATTGTCGCACCGGATCCCTGCCGGCTCAAAGGGGATTCCAGGGCACGATTAGCAATCTGCAATAAACATGGGGCAGGCGGCATCCCGGGGCTGGCGCCCCGGGCCGTACGGTTTTTGTTGCGGCGAACTGCCCCGGGGCGCTAGAATTGGACTATTCTGGCTCTCGGAAATACGGCTTTGATCCAGCGGGCAAACTGCAGGCGCATACGGCGGCCAGATCCAAGTGGTTTGTCTCCTGCCGCTGGTGGTGGTTTTTCAAACTTCCCAGTCCGTCCGCTCCTGCGGAGCGGCAACACGAAAGGAAAAGCCATGAAGCGATCCGTTCTCACCCTCACGATGTGCGTACTCACACTTCTTTTGATGTCGGCCTGGCTGGCCGCGGAGGACACGGCGGCGAAGAACAAAGGCGATGTGAACTTGAACCGGCTAATCACCTTCAACGGAACGCTGAAGGACTCGGGTGGGATTCCGCGCTTCGGGATTTCCGGTGTCACGTTCAGCCTTTACGCCTCCCAGGAAGGTGGGGACCCGCTGTGGCGTGAGAGCCAGGTGGTGCAGAGCGACGAGCAGGGGCGCTACACGGTGCTGCTGGGGGCGACGGAGAAGGTGGGGATGCCCTTGGAGGTGTTCGGGACGGGCAAGGCGCAGTGGCTGGGGATACAGCCGGAGGGGCAGGAAGAGCAGGCGCGGGTGCTGCTGATGGCGGTGCCGTACGCGCTGAAGGCCGCGGATGCGGACACGGTCGGGGGGAAACCGCTGTCGTCGTTTGTGCTTTACGAGGACCTGGCGAAGGCGGAGGAGAAGTCGCGCACGGCGTCGGTAATCATCGGGACGGGGACGGCAGCGGGGCAGGCGCGCCAGGCGGCGGCCGGGTCTTCGGCCACGGACGCGGCGGTCCAGGCCGTGACGGGGTCTACCGGGCGGGTGCTGTCCAGCGAAGTGGGCACCAACAGCTGGTTCGGTGAAGGCCGGCGAGGCATCACCGGCGGCGCGGTCGAGCAATTCGATGTTCGGGTACAACGCCGGGAACAGACCTCACGGACGGGGATTACAACACTCTCTGGGTGGATTTGCCGGCTTCAAGACCACGACCGGCACTACAACACCATTGTTGGCCTGTCTTCGGGCCACGAAAACACGACCGGCAGCAACAATACCTTCGTTGGGTTTTGGAGCGGCGGGGCGAACACGGCGGGATCGGACAATACCTTCGTCGGGATAAATTCGGGACTTGGCAACACCGCGAGCGGGAATTCGTTCTTTGGGTCGAATGCAGGCCACAATAACACCACCGGAGCGAACAACGCCTTCTTTGGTTACCAGGCGGGCAACTCGAACCTCGTAGGCGGCTCAAACGCCTTCTTCGGCTATCAGGCTGGCTTCACCAATACCTCGTCGGGCAACAGTTTCTTCGGGGGAGGCTCCGGTTATTCCAATAACAGCGGTTCCAACAATGTATTTGTCGGGACCGGAGCGGGGTTTGCCAACACCACGGGAAGCCAAAACTCGGGATTAGGAAGACAGGCGGGTGAGAAGAATACGTCGGGCGTGTACAACACGTTTCTGGGCTACCTGTCCGGCAGGCTCAACACGACCGGGGATCACAACCTGTTCGCGGGTTACTATACGGGCGGCTCGAACACGATCGAAAACAACAACAGCTTCATCGGCAACTACTCCAACGGCGTGGCGGGGATCACCAACGCGACGGCGGTGGGGTACCGGGCGAGCGTGGGGGCGAGCAACAGCCTGGTGCTGGGGAGCATCAGCGGGGTCAACGGGGCGGCCGCGGACACGTACGTCGGGATCGGAACGACGACGCCGACCCGGCTGCTGGAGGTGAGGAAGGACCAGGCCGCGTCGACGTACTTCCAGGTCACGAACTTGAACGATTCGATCGACGTCAGCCGGTCGAGGTTTGCGCTGGTGGCCGGGACCGTAACCCAGGAGATGCAGTCGATCGCGAAGGACGGGGGGTACTTCGGGACGACGAGCAACCACCCGTTCCGGATCTACACGAACAAGAACACGCGGATGACGGTGGACGCCAACGGCTACGTCGGGATCAACACGATTGCGCCGACCGAGCGGCTGCACGTGGTGGGGAACCTGCGGGTGCAGGGGACCATCATCAACAGCGCGCCGGAGGGGGATCTGCCGGACTACGTGTTCGAGAAGGACTACCGCCTGATGCCTCTCGGAGAGCTGCAGGAGTACCTGGCGCGGGAGAAGCACCTGCCGAACGTGCCGTCGGCGGCGGAGATGAAAGAGAAGGGTGTGAACCTGAGCGCGTTCCAGATGCGGCTGCTGGAAAAGATCGAGGAACTGACCCTGTACGCGGTGCAGCAGGGGAACACGATTCGTGAAAAGGAGGCCGACATCGCCGCGCTGGCCGCCCGCCTTGCCGCCCTGGAGCAGGCGGAGGCGCAACGGCGCTGACACGATTTCATAACTTTCGATCCGCGCGGATCCGCGAAAATCCGCGTCCGAAAATACGTCGTCGTACTTGTGTCAGGGTGCTCCGGATCCCGGAGGTGAGCTGCCGGCTCACCTCCGGGACTTCGGCCCATCCCGAGAATCGACCCGCTCGCTTGCCTGTTCTCGAACGTGCGGGGTGGCTTAGGCCGCGCGTGGGGTATAATCCCAGATGAGAAACCTCTCTGTCGCACCGGTGCTGATCCGGGAGTACCGGCCGCAGGACCTGTCCACGCTGCACCGGATCGACCGGATCTGTTTCGCCCCGGAGATCGCCTTTTCCCGGCCCGAGCTCCTCTTTTACGTCAGGCATCCACACTCGATTTCAAGGGTGGCGGAGCGGGACGGCCGGATCGTCGGGTTCGCGGTCGGCCGGGTGGAGCACGGGACGCCGGTCACGTCCTTACCCTGGATGTCGTCCCGGACGAGCGCAGGGCCGGCACCGGCACCGTCCTGATGGATGCACTGCACAGGGAATTCCGTACCCGTCGCGTTGTAGTCGCGGTGCTGGAGGTCAACGCCGAGGACGAGGGCGCCCGGCGTTTCTACGAGAAGCTCGAGTACGAGTACGTGGAGCGGGTGCGCGGTTACTACTGCGGCCGGATGGATGCGTACCGTATGATCTGTTTCCTTTAACCATCCCGAGTCCCGAAGCGCAACGGCAGAACGCGGATCTTCGCGGATTTTACGGATTCACGCGGATCGGCCGCGCCCTGCCACCAGGTAGCAATCCGCGTGCATCCGCGTTGATCCGCGTCCTGGAAACGTCGGCGTATTTCTGAATACGAGTACTTAGCTCTCCTTGGCCTGGTAGCCCTTCCTCGTCTGCACCTTCACCTTGTCCGGCTTTCCGTCGTTGTTGATAGTCGGCGGTGACGTCGACCTTGATCTTGCGGAATTTACCGTCTTTCTTTGTGTTGGTCGAGGCGTACGCGATGCTGTACTGGTTGCGCAGCATCGCCGAGATGTTGCTGAAGATGGAAGGGAATTCGGTGACGAAGCGCGGGAAGAACGCCTCGCCGCCGGTGAACTCGGCGAAGGAGCGCAGCCGGTTGTCGGACATGAGCAGTTCGAGGTTCTGCTCCGGGGAGATGTAGCCCGCGGCGTCGGCGCGGATACGGAAGTTCTGGCCGAGGCCGATGGCGTAGATCGATGGCGTTGGCGGCCTTGCATTTCTTGAGCGCCTCGTCGTAGGTGTGCCGGCTGAAGGTGTCGAGGCCGGTGCTGACCAGCAGGACGGCGACCTTTCCGTCGATCTCCTCGACCCGGTCGAGCGTGTCGATCAGCGCGTCGGACAGGTTGCTCTCGCTGAAGGCCGGGTACTGGAAGCGGCGCAGCGCCTCGTTCAGCTTGTTGCGGTCCTGCGTGAAGTCGGAGAGGATCGTCGGGCGCATGTCGTAGCCGATGACGGCGACCCAGTCCCCCGGCCGCAGGCTGTTCGCGAACCCGTAGATGGCGTTCCACACTTCGTAGATGAACCAGCTGACCTGCTTGCTGTACTCGACCAGCATCACGGCGGTGATGTTGGCCTCGATCGGGGAGAAGTTGCTGATGTCCTGCTTGACGTTGTCTTCATAGATCGGTGAAATTCTCGGGGCGTCAGGCCGGTGATGATGTTCCCCTTCAGGTCGGTCACCAGCACCTGGAGCGACACGAGATCGACCGCGACCGAGATCGCCGTCTGGCCCTGGGGCTGGTCCTGGTCCTCCTGGGTGCGCCGGCTTCCTTCTTGTGCTTGCGCAACGGCGGCCTCTGCCCCTGCTGCGGACTTCTCCTCGGATTGCGCCTGCGCAAACGCGGGCGTGTGCCGGGCGACCAGGGCGACATCCGGAGGCTTTCCGGTGCGAGTAGCGCCACGCCGAGCATGACGAGCAGGATCGATCCTCACTGACTTCATAGAAGGGACTCCAGGTCGGTCGGCGCGGGGCCGGTGATGCCGTCGCAAGGATACCGTAAATAATGGTAACACACAGTCTCCGGGACGCAAAGAAACGCGCGGGACAAATGATTTGACGCCAATATTCCCGGGTGCTAATAATTTGTCGTTCTATCTTCCCGTATGATTTTCTCGGAGGTACACCGTGAGCTATTGTCCCGAATGCGAGGCCGCCATCGACGAGGAGTTCGAAGACCTCGGCGAAGTGATCTCCTGCCCCGAATGCGGCGTAGAACTCGAGGTGATTTCGATCGATCCCGTCGAGTTCGACCTCGCTCCCGTAGACGACGAGGATGAGGACAGGACGATGACTATCGGTTCGACGAAAGCGACGAGGACGACGAGGACGACGAGGACTGGGACGACGAAGATGACGAGGAAGATGAAGACGACGAGCGTGAGTATTGAGGATGCGTCCATCATGACATCCACCTCCGGTTCCTTGCCCCGGTGCCGCTCCGTGGCCCCTGCTGCGTGCGCCTCACATGGAGGCCTTCATTTGCCGCAGCACATAAGACTTCTGGTTTTTGACCTGGATTACCTGGTTTTCGACTGCTCGTTGCTCAAGGTGAGCGCTCTCAGGCAGAGCCTTATTTCGTTCGCCGAAGCCATACCCCAGAGCACTCGCCTGCCGGACGAGGTGGATGCCGAGGAGGGATTTCTCCAGCACGGGTTCCGGTGGCTGCAGTTCCTGGAGATCGGGCTCGACGAGGAGCGGCTCGAGGAAGTGCGGCAGGCATACCGGGTCCACGAGGATCGCTTGATCGAGGCGGGCGCCGGAAAGATCTACCCCGGGCTCCCTGAGTTTCTGGCCGGGTGCCGCCTGGACGACGTGCGACTCGCCCTCGGGGCCGACGCCAGCCGGGACTACCTGCTCTCGGTCAGCGACCGTTACGGCCTGCACGGCGTGTTCGATGTGGCGCTGTGCACCGAGGAGTACGGCGTCGGCAGGGCGCAGGAGATGCTGGAGGATATCATGTACCAGGCGGAGGTCAATCCCAGCGAGACCCTGGTGCTCGGCACACGGCCGAGCATGTTCGAGGCGGCGCACAGCCTGGACGTCGGCGCCGTCGGGTGCGGTTGGGGAATCCACCAGCGGGACGGGCTTAGGGAAGCGGACCTGCAGGCGCTCAGCATCGGCCAGCTGCCGGCCGCCATCCGGGAAGCGGACGACAGGGCGGAGCAGTACCTCGGGTGATCCCCGAGGTGAGTTCAGATCCCCGTTTCATGGTACATTTTGATGATGACTCTGCAAGAAAAAGAACTGAAGCTGGAAACCACTCTCGCCGGCATGGGACGCGTCCTTGTCGCTTACAGCGGCGGGGTTGATAGCTCCTATCTGGCCTACAAGGCTCACCGGGTCCTCGGGGCCGACGCTCTGGCCGTGACGGCCGAGAGCCCGTCGGTGCCATCCCACCAGCGCCGCATGGCCATGCAGGTCGCCGGGCAGTTCGGGTTCCCGCACGAGATTGTCAATACGCGGAAGTGGAGCGCGAGGAGTACCGGAACAACCCGCCGAACCGCTGTTTCTTCTGCAAGGACGAGTTGTATGCCGTGCTCGCCGGCGTGGCCTCGGAGCCGGGGATTTACCGCGATTCTCGACGGGCTCAACACCGACGACCTGGGCGACTACCGGCCGGGGCGCGACGCGGCGCGCGCGCACAATGTCCGCAGCCCACTGGTGGAGGCCGGGCTCAACAAGGCCGAGATCCGCGAGCTCTCCCGAAGGGCCGGGTTGCCCACCGCGGACCAGCCGGCGTCGGCTTGTCTGTCTTCGCGGTTTCCCTTACGGCGTCAAGATCACGGAGGAGAAGCTGCGCAGGGTCGACCGCGGCGAAGAGGCGCTGCGCGAGATGGGATTCCGGATTTTCCGGGTGCGCCACCACGACGAGATGGTGCGGCTGGAGTTCGGGTCGGAGGATCTCGCCCGCGCCCTGAACGTGGATGTCGCCGCAGATCCTCACGCGGCTCTTCAAGGGCCTCGGCTACAAGTATGTCGCGCTGGATCTCGAAGGCTACCGGACAGGGTCGGCGAACGAGGTGCTGGTTAGCGAGATCCGCCAGTTTCCCGCCTGATAAATCCGCCGTATAATCCCGCACATCAAAGTGGGTCCGGGCTTCAGCCCGGACGTCTTTTGATCTGATCTATGTGGCGACGGGCGCACGTTATAGCGACCGCAAACAGCGTCCGGGCTGAAGCCCGGACCCACTTGGGTTGGGCTAGGCTGAGCTACAAACGTCCGAGCCGCGCGAGGTCTGCTCATGAGATCGCTTCCCCTGCGAATCGCCGTGTGGTTGCTCCTGTTCGGATCACTCCCCCTATGTCACGGTGCCTCGAAAAGCCCCGTCCGCGGCGTTCACGGCATGGTGGTCTGCACCGAGCCCCGGGCGGCCCGGGTGGGCCTGGACGTGCTCAAACGGGGCGGAAACGCGGTGGACGCGGCCGTCGCGGTAGGTTTTGCGCTTGCGGTGACCCACCCGTCGGCCGGCAACCTGGGCGGCGGCGGCTTCATGATGATCCGGGACGGCATCCGGCACGGTCGTCGCGCTCGACTACCGCGAGATGGCGCCGTCGGCGGCCTCTCGCGACATGTACCTGGATGCCTCCGGAAAGCCCGATCCCGCTGCCTCGACCGTCGGGTGGCGCGCTTCCGGCGTGCCCGGCACCGTGGCGGGGCTGGCCCTGGCGCTGGAGTGGCACGGGACCCTCAAGCTCGCGGACGTCGTCGCGCCCGCGGTTGCACTGGCGCGCGACGGCGTCGAGCTGAGTTGGTTCGAAAGCGAGTCGTTGCGCGGCGCAAGCCGGTTGCTGGAACGTTTTCCGGAAAGCCGGAGGGTCTATCTGCGGTACGGCCGGCCCTATGAGGCCGGCGAGCGGTTCTGCCAGCCCGATCTGGCCGCCACCCTGGAGGCAATCGCCCGGAACGGCCCGAGGGAGTTCTACGACGGCCCCGTCGCCCGTCGCATCGCCGAGGAGATGAAGGCGAATGGAGGGCTGATCACGCAGGACGATCTCCGGGGGTACCGGGCCCTGGTGCGCCAGCCGATCGAGGGGACATACCGCGGCTGCCGGGTTTACTCGGTGCCTCCGCCAAGCTCGGGCGGGATCGTGCTGGTGGAGATGCTCAACGTGGTGGAAGCATTTCCGCTCGAGCGTTACGGCTCCGGCTCGAGCCGCACCCTGCACCTGCTCGCCGAGACCATGAAGCTGGCATTCGCGGACCGGGCGGAGTTCCTGGGCGACGGCGATTTCGTGGACGTGCCCGCGGCCGGCCTGACGTCGAAAAGCTACGCCGCGGAGCGGCGCTCCAGGATCGACCCGTTCCTGGCGGCGGAAGCCGCGCGCACGGCACACGGCGCGCCGGCCCGCCATGAGAGCGAGCAGACCACCCACTTCTCGGTCGTCGACGAAAAAGGGAACGCCGTGTCCAACACCTACACGCTCAACGGTGGTTACGGTTCGGGCGTGACGGTGCGCGGCACCGGCATCCTGATGAACAACGAGATGGACGATTTCAGCGCCCGGCCGGGGACGCCCAACGCCTACGGCCTGGTGCACGGTGAGGCCAACGCCATAGCGCCGGCGAAGCGCCCTCTGAGCGCCATGACCCCGACAATCGTGACCAGGGACGGGGAGCTTTTCATGGTTCTCGGGAGCCCCGGTGGGCCGACCATCATCAACACGGTCTTCCAGGTGCTGCTGAACGTGATCGATTTCGGGATGACGCGTGCAGGAGGCAGTGGACGCGCCGAGGATCCACCACCAGTGGCTGCCCGAATCGCTTGCCCTGGAGAGGTTCGGATTTGCGGAGGACGTGACGCAGGCGCTGCGGGCGCGCGGCCACACGCTGCAGGTGCGGAATGCCATCGGGGATTGTCATGCGATCGTCGTGGACCCCAAGACCAGGGTGAGACTCGGGGCGGCGGACCCTCGCATGGACGGCGTCGCCCTGGGCTACTGACCGGCCCAGTCCTCGAGCGTCTGCTGGATCACCTCTTTCACGTCCTCGATCCTGAACGGCTTGGCGAGGTAGCGGTTGGACGTCTGCTCGAAAAACGACCGCGTCTCCGTGCTCACGGTGTCGCCGGTGACGAAGATGATGCGGCTGGCGAGCGACGGGCGCTCGCGCGTGATCCAGTCGAAAAGATCCCGCCCGCTCATCTGCGGCATCTTGAAGTCGGTCACCACCAGGTCGTATTCGTGCGCCTCGATCTTCTCCCGCGCGATCCTGCCGTTGCTGGCGGTGTCGACGTGCATCGGGTACATCTGGAAGACCTCGACGAAGAAGTCTAGTATGTACCTCTCGTCGTCCACCACGAGGATCCGCTTGCCGCGCACGAGGTTTTCGAACTGCAGTGCGCGGGGCGCCAGGTCCGCGGCGACGGCCGGTTCGTCCTGCAGGACGGAGTTGACGGGCAGCTCGATGACGAACGTCGAGCCTTCGCCGACGCGGCTGCGCGCGTATATGTTGCCGCCGTGCTCCTTGATGATGCCGTAGGAGAGGCTCAGACCGAGTCCCGTCCCCTTGCCCACCTCTTTGGTCGTGAAAAAGGGATCGAAGATCTTGGTGATGATCGACTCCGGGATGCCGGGTCCGTCGTCGACGATCTCGACCACGATGCGCTGGTTGGCCTGATCGGTGCGGGTGCGGATGATCAGCCGGCCGTTGCCGTGGGCTTCGAGCATCGCCTGCTCGGCATTGGTGAGGACATTGAGGAACACCTGCTGCAGCTGGTGGGCGTCGGCAATGGTCTTCGGCAGCCCACGATCGAGCTCCCGGCATATCTCGATGTTGTTGACGGCCAGCTCGTAATTGCGCAGCTCGACGGTGCGGTCCAGTATCTCGTTGATGTCCGAGAGCGTGCGTTCCGGTTTCTGCTTGCGGGCGAACGACAGCAGGTTCTGCACGATCTTCTGGCAGCGGAGCGCCAGGTTGTTGATCTTCAGGAGGCTCTCGCGCGCCCGCTCGTCGAGGTCGCCCCGCAGCTGCAGGAGCTGCGAGTAGCCCATGACGCCCGTGAGCGGGTTATTGAGTTCGTGGGCGATCCCCGAAATCAGTTCGCCGATGGCGGAGAGTTTTTCGGACTGGATGAGCTGCTGCTGGAGGAGCTTTTCGTTGCTGATGTCCTTCGCGACGTGGATCGACCCGGCGAGGCGGTTGTTCTTGTCGTACCAGGGGCCGACGGAGATCTGGTAGGTTCCGTCCATCACGGGTAGCTCGACCTCCTCGACGATCAGCCCCTCGGCCTGCATCGAGTGGAGGTGCCGGCACGGGCTCAGGCTGGAGCCCGCCGGGTTGTAAAGCTCGGCGCAGTACTTGCCGATGACCTTCGGCGGCGTCGTCTTCAGCCGTCGCGCCAGCGCCAGATTCGCCCTCACGATCTTGCCGGTCATGTCGTGCACCGAGACGCAGTCCTGCATGGCGTCGAAGGTGGTCTCCCACTCCTTCTGGCTGCGGGATACGACCTGGAACAACCGGGCGTTCTCCAGGGCGATGGCGGCCTGGTGTGCGAGCGTCTCGGCCCGGAAGATCTCCTCGTCGGTGAAACTCCGCTCGCGCGAGTTGTCGCTGCAGACGAGGACCCCGATCGGCTGGTCCTTGGCGATCAGGGGGGCGAATATCGCGGACCGCCAGCCCAGCCTGTCGCTGATCCGGCGCTCCATGCGGTGCCCCTGCGGGCATCTCCTCCACTGCGATCACGCGCTTTTCCACGAGGGCGGTTATCGCAACGGAGGACTCGTCAAGGCTGACTTCGACCTGCCGGATGTCGAGGTTATCGGTCTGCGTGGATGCGGCGCCGACCAGCCGGGGCTGCCGGTCGTCGACCAGGAAGAGGTGGCACTGGCTGGTCTTGACCAGGCGTTTCCCCTCCACCACGATCCTATGAATGATGTCTTCCAGGTCGAAGCTCTGGGAGATGATCTTGTTGACCTCCTGGAGGGCGATCAGGTCCTCGGAGAGCTTGTCCGGCCTGCTCCCGCAGCCGCACGTTGACGATCGCCACGCCGAGGATCTCGGTCAGGGTGAGGATCAGGTCCTGCTGTGACTCGCTGAGCGTCTTGGGCTTGCGGCTGGCCAGCCCGAGGGTGCCGAGCAGGCGGCTGCCTGACTCGGACGGGATACAGCGCAAAAAACTGCAGCCCCTCCTGGCGCAACGCTTCGGAGACGCGTTCGGGGCAGCCCGGGTTCGGCGACCCGTCGACGACGACGGCCCGGTTGTCCGCCAGTTGCCGGTGCACCGGCCCTTCCTGCTCCTGGTCGAGTTCCAGCGCCGACACCGTGTCCTTGCGGAAACCGCGGTAGACGGCCGTCGGGGACAGGTTCTCGTCGCCGGAGACGATCCGGAACGTGCCCGCCTCCATGCCCAGCAGGCTCATCAAGTCGTCCAGCGCGGTCCCAAGCACGGTCGTGAGGTCCAGCGACCGGTTGACCATCGATGAAATGTTGCGCAGCACCGAAAGCTCACGCTGTCTGAACCGCGGCCGGCTTGCGCACCGGCACGGTAGCCAGAAGGAAGAAGATGCTCGGCAGCAGCCACAGGGCGTGAAGATCGGAGCAGGGGAATGAGGGCGGTAACGCCAACCGCAACTAGCATATCGGCTGAACCCTGGGAAGACTCGGAAAAAGTCAGGTGCCTGAGACGAGGCCACATTATAGGAATGCCGGTTCCCATTTGCCAGGGAAAACGGAACACGCGGCGATGTGCCGGGCGGCCGGCAGAGGTTAAATCATCCCTTTCCCGCTGAAGATCTTACGAGCGATTCCCCTGAAGAATGAGTCGCTTCCCGCGGGCACGACCGGGGTGGGTGCGGCTGCTGGCCCGGAGGGTTCGGACGCAGGCGCCGCGAGGTGGGAGTCCATCCGGGAGAGCGCCTCGACAATGCTGTCGAGGTCATGCCTGAGCCTGATTTGCCGCTCCCGCAAGGCGTCGATTTTGTGACTCAGCTCGAGGGCCTGCGCCGGCAGCATCCCCCACTGGTTGCTCGTCTCCACGGGCATGTGGTTCTCGCGGGTGACCAGCATCTCGAGCCATTGATCCGTGATTTGGGTGTTTTCGTCGGTGAGGACTTCATCCACAAGATCCGACCCCGCTTTCCGGCCACTCATGACAATACCCTGCGCATAGCATATCCATCGGCGGGCCTGCCTCCGGCTTTAGCCAAAACGAGGGCGGGATGGGGGCGGGATTACTGGGTGACGGCTTTCGGGGCGAAATAGCCGCGGCGGTAGCGCGCGGTGTGACCCGGCGCGGTGGCGGTGTCCATGACTATCTTGATGCGCCGGTACGAGCCGTCCCGGGCGGCGTTGCTGGAGATGTACCCGATGCTGTACTGGTTGCGGAGTTCGTGCGCGATCTCCGAGACGATGCCGCCGATCTCGGAAACCTTCTGCGGGAAGAAGGACTTGGCTCCGGTTTCCTCGGAGATGCGCTTTAGCGCGTCGTGCGCCTTCTCGGGCACGGATTTCGACCACCGGCCGAACAGATCCCTTGTCGGGGATCTCGTTGAGGAATCCGACCGTGTACACCTGCACGTCGGATTCCTGGACCTTGGCCACGAGTTCCTCGAGCTTGTAGTAGCTGTCTTTGTCCTCGCCGTCGGTGACGACGACGATGGCTTTCTTGGGCTTGACGCCGGACTGGGCCTTCTGGACCCCGAGGTACACCGCGTCGTACAGCGCGGTCCCGCCGGTGACGACGATGTTGTCCAGCGAATCGGTGATCGCGTCGAGGTCGTTGGTGTAATCCTCGAGCAGTTCGGTCTGGTCGTTGAATCCGATCAGGAACACCTGGTCGTCCGGGTTGCTGGCCTTGATGAACGCCAGGGCGGCCTTGTTCACCATGTCGATCTTGGACCGCATGCTGCCGCTGGTGTCCAGCACGATGCCGAGGCTGACCGGGACGTCTTCCTGCGAAAAGAACCTGACGGTCTGCTCGATTCCGTCTTCGTAGAGCTTGAAGTTCTGCTTCGTTCAGCCCGGAAACGAAGCGGCCGTTCTTGTCGAGGACGGTCGTGTGGATCACGACGAGGTCGACGTTGACCCCGATGGTGTATCCCTTCTGATTCTCGGGGTTTTCCTGCGGTCCCTTCGAGTCGAGTTCGGGTTTCGGTCTCTTCCGCTCTTCGCTCTTGGGCGCCTGCTGCTCGATCCGCCCGGGCATCCGGTGTCGCGAGGATCGCCGCCGGGAGCAGGAGCGCGAGGGACAGGAGGGCGAGGAGCAGGCCGCGCGGCGGCTCAGAAGTTCTTCGGGGCATAGTATCCCTCCTTCGCGTGCACAATCAGCTTGGGAAGGCCTTCGGGAGGATCCAGCTTCACCCGGATCTTGCGCCACTTGCCATCGTGTTTCTTGTTGGTCGGGACGTAGCCGATCACGTACTGGTTCCGGAGTTCGGCGTGCACCAGGTCGATGTAGTAATCCAGCTCGTTGAAATTGTTCGGGAAGAAGGCCCGTCCCCCCGGTCAGGGCCACGATGTTCTGGATCTCGGCCCGCCCATAGCCGAGCTTGCCTTCCTCGCCGATCCCGTAGATCTGGACGTCGGACTCCTTGGCGAACTCGCGCACCTCGGTCGCCGAGTACCGGCTGCTGTTGTCCTCGCCGTCGGTGATCAGGATGAGGGCTTTCTTCTCGTTCTTGCCCCCCTTGATCTGGTCGAGGCCCATGTACACGGCATCGTAGAGCGCCGTGCGGCCGCCCGGCTGGCGGAAGGCTATCTCGCTCTGAATGGTGGAGCTCTCGTGCGTGAAGTTGGTCACCATCGTCGTCTTCTGGTTGAACGTCACCAGAAAGAACTCGTCCTCGGGGTTGCCCGATTGAAGGAAGCGCACGATGGCGTTGCGCGCGGCGTTGATGTTGTTGTTGTCCTTCATGCTGCCGCTGACGTCGAACAGGATGCCGACGCTGATCGGGGCGGACTGCTGGGTGAAGTGAGAGATGGTCTGCTCGACCTTGTCCTCGAAGACCTGGAAGTGTTCCTGTTCGAGCCCAGTCACATACCGGTTGAGAGGGTCCGTCACCGAGACCTTCACGAAGACGGTCTCCACCCCGACGCGGAACAGGGGTTTTTCCTGCGGTTTCGCCCGGGGCACATCCGTCGCGGGACCGTCCTGACCCGACGCGGCCAACCCGGCGGCGATGAACGCTGCCATGGCACAAAGCAGCAGTTTACGCGTCACATTTGCCTCAATCGTCAAAAGCTAGTCTGCCTGATTTTCAGCGGATTGGTGCACCTCTGCCTGCAGTTTAACAAACACCTGCCTCATGTCAAGAAACAGCGCGCCGCGGCGGCTACATCAACTGAGTCGGTCGAGGAAGTCGAGCCCGACGAGGACTTCGCGCGGCTTGGATCCGTCCGCCGGGCCGACCAGGCGGTTCTGATACATGTTGTCGATCAGTTTCGCGGCCCTGCCGTATCCGATGCTCAACCGGCGCTGAAGTAGCGAGGTCGATGCCTTTCCCTCGCTCACGACCACGCGGACGGCGTCGTTGTACAGGGCGTCCTGGGCGTCCGGACCGACGGGATTGCCCTCCTCGTCCAGTTCCTCGGTGCCGTAGGTCAGGACGGAGTGATCGTAGGAGGGCTTGCCCTGTCCCTTGAGGTGCTCGACGATCGCCTGCGCCTCCTTTTCGCTGACGTAGGCCCCGTGGATTCGGGTGAGGCGGGAGGAGCCGGGCGGTATGAAGAGCATGTCGCCGTTGCCCAGAAGCTGCTCGGCCCCGTTGGCGTCGATGATGGTGCGGGAATCGACCTTCGTGGCCACCTTGAAGGCGATCCGGCAGGGGAAGTTGGCCTTGATGATGCCCGTGATGACGTCGACGGACGGACGCTGGGTCGCCAGGATCAGGTGAATCCCGACCGCGCGCGCCATGGCGGCGAGCCGCGAGATCGCTTCCTCGACCTCCCTGGAGGAGACCATCATGAGGTCGGCGAGCTCGTCGATGACCAGCACCAGGTAAGGGAGGGGCTGTTCGAGCTCCCCGCCAGCGTCGTCCGCCTCCAGAAGCGAGAGCTGTCTGTCCGGTGGACCGGATCAGGGTGTTGTACTGGTCGATGCTCCGCACCCCGCGCAGGGCCAGCTTCTTGTAGCGGGTTTCCATCTCGCTCGTCGCCCAGCGCAGAGCGCTCGCCGCCTCCTTCGGATCGGTGACGATCGGCGTCAGCAGGTGCGGGATGTCGGCGTAGATGCCGAGTTCGAGGCGTTTGGGATCGATGAAAATGAACTTCACCTCTTCCGGAGTCGCCTTGTACAGGATCGAGGTGATCATGCAGTTCAAGCGCGACGCTCTTGCCCGATCCGGTGGCGCCGGCGATGAGCAGGTGCGGCATTCTGGCCAGGTCGGTGGCATACGGCGTGCCGTTGATCAGCTTCCCCAGGCAGAGCGTGAGCTTGGACGTGTGCTTGCGGAACGCCTCCGACTCGATGATCTCGCGCAGCATGATGGTTTCGCGCTGCGTGTTGGGAACTTCGATCCCCACGGTCGCCTTGCCGGGGATCCGGTCGATGCGGATCGACTCGGCTTTGATGCCCAGGCAGAGGTCGTCCACCAGGCCGGTGATCCTGGAGTACTTGACGCCGGCGTCCGGCTTGAACTCGAAGGTGGTGACGACCGGCCCGGGGTGTATGTGGGTGATGCTGCCGTGCACATCGAACTCGGCGCACTTTGTCCCCGAGCTGGCGGGCGCGCTCCATCAGTTCGGCCTCCTCGACGGCCACGTGGCCGTCCGGCGACGGGAGCAGGTCGATCGGCGGAAGCAGGAACCTGCGGGCGCGGGGCGTCTTGTCCGCGGCAGGCGCGGGCTTGCCGGCGTTTCGGCTCCGCGGGCTTGGGCGCCGGCTGGATCTTCGGTTCGACCTTTGCCGGTGCGGCTGCACTGGCGCACCGGGAGCGGGCCGGGGGGTCAGCTCGATGACCTGTCCTGCGGCCGGCTTGATGTTCACGACTGTGCGGACGGGCTTGTGACGCGCTCGCCATTCCTGGAAGCGGGCCCACAGCCCCGGCCTGGCATTCTCCTGATCCCGCGTGGCCCGTTCGAACAGCTGCTGGAGCGAGAGGGTCGTGGCCGCCAGCACCCCGAGGACCAGGACGCCGGCCACGACGATGATGGTCCCGGTGCGGTTCAGGTTGGCCAGGAGCGATTCGGACAGCAGGGCACCCGTCATGCCGCCCGGGGCGAAGTTGATGTCCCTCAGCTTCACCGGGAGCAACTGGAGCGCGGTGCTCCGACCCGGCGATCAGCAGCAGGAGCCCGAGGGCCCTGGCGTAGGGAGCGCCGATGCTGCGGCCCCGTACCAGCTTCCACCCGGCGACGACCATGGGAACCAGCAGTAGCAAGGCCGGGAAGCCGAAGAGCTGGTAAAGGATGTCGCTGACCCAGGCGCCGATCCGGCCGGCCTTGTTGGTCGCGTTGACCTTGTAGAAAAGCGCGTTGAAGCTCGAATCGTGCGAGTCGTAGGAGACAAGGCAGAGCGCCAGCAGCACCGTGACAGCCAGCACGATCACGCCGATAAACTCGTGCCGTTTTCCGGGCACTTCCTTCGACATACCTGATCCGCTCCGTCAGATTTCGAGGATTACGGGGACGATCATCGGGCGCGTGGCGGTGCGTTTGCGGAAAAAGCGCTTCAAGTCCGCACGGACGATCTCGGTCAGCACCAGGGCGTCGGCGCGTTCCTCGTCGCTGCATTCCTCGACGGTCTTCAGCACCACCTGCCTCGCTTCGGCGAGGATGGCGGCACCGCCGTCTTCCTGGATGTGCCCCCTGCTGACCAGTTCCGGCATCCCCTCCAGTGCGGCCGCTGGACTTGTTGATCGGCACGACGGCCAGCACGACTCCTTCCTCCGACAGATGCTGCCGATCCTTGACGACCAACTCGTCCAGCTCCGCGATTCCGCCCTCGTCGATGAACCGTCTGCCCACGGGGGCCTTGCCGCGGATCTCCACGGATTCCGGCGTCAGCACGAGGATGTCCCCGGATTCCGCCATGATGATCCGTTCCTTCGGGAAGCCGGTTTCGCGTGCGATCAGGGCGTGATGGTACAGCTGCCGGTACTCCCCGTGGATCGGGGTGAAAAACCTCGGCCGCACCAGGTTGAGCATCAGCTTGAGTTCCTCCTGGCTGGCATGGCCGGACACGTGCACCATCCAGTGGCTCTCGTCGTAGACCCGGGCGCCCCTGCGGCAGAAGTGGTTGATCAGGTGCGAAACCCGCTGTTCGTTGCCGGGAATGGCGCGGGCGCTGATGATGACGGAGTCCTCGGGTTCGACGCTGAAGTCCTTGTGTTTGCCGATGGCCAGCTTGGAGAGTGCCGCCATCGGTTCTCCCTGGCTGCCGGTGCTCAGGAGCACGATTTCGTCGGTCCGACAACCTGCCGGCTTCCTGCATGTCGGCCAGGACGCCTCGAGGCACGTCGAGATAGCCGAGGGATTGGGCGATCGCGATGTTTTCCTTCATGCTGCGCCCGACCGGCACGACGCGGCGGCCGAACTGGCCGGCGAGTTCGAGCACGATCTGGATCCGGTGGATGCTCGAGGCAAAGCAGGCGACGATGATCTTGCGCTTGCTGCTGTGAAACACCTGCTCCACGTGGTGCCTGACGACGCTTTCGGACGGCGTGTAGCCCGGCCGTTCGCTGTTGGTGCTGTCGGAGAAGAGCGCCAGCACCCCCTGCTCTCCCAGGAGACAGAACCGGGCGTAATCGCTCGTCTGCAGGTCCGGAGGCGACTGGTCGAATTTGAAGTCGCCGGTGTGGACGATGGTGCCGACGGGGGTCGTGACGGCCAGCCCGATGCTGTCGGCGATGCTGTGGGTGACCCGCAGGAACTCGATGTCCAGGTCCTCCACCTGCAGCCTCTCGCGCGGGTGGACTTCGTTGAGCTCGGCGCGGTCCAGCAGTCCGTGTTCCGCGAGGCGTCCCCGGGCAAATCCCAGGGTCAAGGGTGTGCCGTACACCGGCAGCCGGGATCTGCTCGAGCAGGTAGGGGAGGGCGCCGATGTGGTCCTCGTGACCGTGGGTCAGGACGACCGCGCGAACTTCTTCCTTGTGCTCGAGCAGGTAGCGAAAGTCGGGGACCACCAGGTCGACCCCGAGCAGGTCGTCCCGGGGAAACATCAGGCCTGCGTCGATGACGAGGATGGAGCCGCGGCAGCGGACTGCCATCATGTTCATGCCGAATTCCCCAAGGCCTCCAAGGGGTACTATTTCTACAACAGTTACCGTCGATCACACTTTTTCCTGAGGAGAAAATTCAGTATAGCACGAGCCGCATTCCGCGGTTCGGCGAACTTCGAGATTCTTTGAGCTATTGGATCCCCGGCGGTGAGTTTCACTGCCTTGCCTCCAGACCAGGACCTCGGAGGACCTCAAGGGGTGTTAGAGGGATCTCATGTCAGCCAGAATCCGGCCAAGCGTTTCATACTCCTCGAGCGCGAGTTGCTCGGGCCGGCGCCCGCCGTCGATCCCCGCGCGGGCTAGGAGCTGCCGGGCGACCGGCGCGACGGCCGGGGCGTGCTTCAGCGAGTTGAGCCAGTGTCTTGCGTCGATGGCCGAATGCGGCCCGGGCCACTTCCAGGAACGCGGCCTCATGGGCGGGCGTCAGGGCTTTGACCCTGGGGCGAAACACGACTATGGCCGACACGACTTTGGGCGGGGGTGAGAAGGAACCCGGGGAGACCTTGAACGCGATTCGGGCGTCGGCCCGATGGCGGCACTGGACCGACAACAGTCCGTAGTCTCTGGAACCGGGGCCGGCGACGATGCGCTCGGCGACCTCGAGCTGCAGCATGAAAGTCAGATCGTGGAAGGGAAGGTCCCCATAGAGGAACTTCTCTACAACTGCCGTCCCGATGTTGTACGGCAGGTTGCCGGCGACCCGCAGTCTGTCGCCCCGGGAGGGCGTCGCGGACCAGGCGCTGGACATCCAGCCCGAGGATGTCGTCGTCAACGACCGACGACCGACGGGTGCGCGGCGACGGTCTCGCGCAGGACGGGCAGGACATCCCGGTCGAACTCGACGGCAAACAGGCAGAAGACCGCCGGAGCCAGCCGGACCGTGAGGGCTCCCGTACCCGCTCCAACCTCGAGAAACACGTCGTCGGGCGACGGTCGCACTAGCCTGACGAGCCGCTCCAGAACGCCGCTATCCCTAAGAAAATGTTGCCCGAAGCGCTTCTTTGCGAGAACCTCCATTTGACTTGACTTCCCTGGGGTGCGTCACCATAATGACACGTTTGTTTTCGGGCCCGTGGGTCTCGGACGGGCAATCATAACCTTTGGAGGGTGAAGATGAGCGCTAAAGTTTCAGAAGTTGGGGACCAGAACTTCGAGGTGGAAGTTCTGAATGCGGGCGTACCCGTTCTGGTCGACTTCTGGGCTGCCTGGTGTGCCCCGTGCCGCATGCTGGCACCCGTGGTCGAGGCGATTGCCGACAAGTACGCGGGCAAGGCGAAGGTCGTCAAGCTCAACGTCGACGAAAACACGATGACCTCGGGAAAGTACAACATCAAAGGCATCCCGACCCTCCTGCTGTTCAAAGACGGCATGATCAAAGAGCAGATCGTGGGCAACACGACGAAGGACACGATCTCGAAAATGATCGATAACCACCTGTGATTCAATAGTTTCAACAGGCGCCGGCGGGGGATGGCACGCGCGCTCCGCCGGCCCAGCGAGCTTTCGGCGGCGCGCTCCCGGCGCCGGCGCTCCCGGCGGTGGCGAGGCTTCCCGGTCAACGCCCATCAAAGCGACATCAGCGGACACATTCTGCGAACCCGGAGGACGGTTGCGTCTCGGTTGCCGGGCGAGCCGCTGCCGTCCGCCGAAAGAGGGATGGAGTGCGCATGGCTAACCTGATCGTGGTTGGAGCCCAGTGGGGTGACGAGGGCAAGGGGAAGATTGTCGACCTGCTGGCCCCTCACTTCGACATCGTCGCCCGGTACCAGGGCGGGCACAACGCCGGCCACACCGTGATGATAGGCGGGGCCAAGTACGTCCTGCACCTTATCCCATCGGGCATTCTGCACCCGTCCACCGTTTGCGTCATCGGCAACGGCGTCGTGGTCGATCCCGCGGCCCTCAAGGCGGAAATCGCGGCCCTGCGCAACGCCGGGATCGAGTCCCGAGGGAGGTTGTTCGTCAGCAACCGGGCCCACGTCATCCTGGACTACCACCGCGCCGTGGAGCGCGAGGACGAGGAGCGGCGCGGCCAGCGGCGGATCGGCACCACCAGCCGGGGCATTGGGCCGGCATATGAAGACAAGATGGGGCGGCGCGGGGTGAGAATCTGCGACCTGCTCAACCCGCAATCACTGCGTCAGTGCTCGAGGTCAACGCGCGGGACAAGTCCGCCCACTTCCCGGAGGCGGACCTGGAGTCCACGTGGACGGCGGCCCGAAAGCTCGGCGAGGAGTTGGCAGAATACGTCCTCGACGCGGCGGAATACCTGAATCGTGCCATCGATGAGGGCAAGAGCGTCCTGTTCGAGGGCGCGCAGGGCACGTTGCTGGACGTCGACCACGGCACCTACCCGTTCGTTACCGCGTCGAGCGCGACGGCCGGCGGGGCCTGCACCGGGACGGGGGTCGGCCCCACCAGGATAGACGGGGTGATCGGGATCACGAAGGCGTACACCACGCGCGTCGGCGAGGGCCCCTTCCCGACGGAGCTGACCGACGCGACCGGCGAGATCATCCGCGACCGCGGCAAGGAGTATGGCGCGTCCACGGGGCGGCCGCGCCGATGCGGCTGGTTCGACGCCGTCGTCGTCCGCTATGCGCGTCTCATCAACGCCCTCGACACGCTCGTCATCACCAAGCTGGACGTCCTCGACACGCTCGCCGAAATCGGGATCTGCACCGGGTACCGGTACAAGGGTTCGCTTCTAGCCTGCTTCCCGCCGGAAATCGATGTGCTGGAACAGTGCCGTCCGGAGTACCTCACTGTGCCGGGCTGGAACACGAAGACGGCAGGGATTCAGGATTTCGATGAACTCCCGGTCCTCGCACGCGACTATCTCAAACGCCTGTCCGATCTGGTCCAGGCCGAGATCTCGGTCGTTTCCACGGGGCCCGACCGCACCGAGACCATCATCACCTCGCCCGCGTCCCGCCTCCACCGCTGGATCCGGCTCTGATTCGGCGTGCCCGACCCCCGGCCGCGTGCGGTACAATTAGCAGATCGAGGTTGCGTCATGGTTTCGCTCAACGATCTGCTCCAGAAAAACACCGTCCCCGGGGAACTCTTCGAAAAGCTCGACGGCAACCGGGTCCGCTGCGTCGCGTGCGGACACCGTTGCCCCATACCCGATGGCGCCCTGGGCGTCTGCAAAGTGCGGTTCAACAGGGGCGGGGTCCTCAGGGTCCCGTTCGGCTACGTCGCCGGCACGCAATGCGACCCGATCGAGAAGAAGCCGTTTTTCCACGTCCGTCCGGGTGCGCTGGCCTTCAGTTTCGGGATGCTCGGGTGCGACCTGCATTGCGGCTATTGCCAGAACTGGGTGACATCGCAGGCATTGCGCGACCCGGAGGCGGTCTCGCCCGCCCTGCGCGCGACTCCCGAGCAGCTCGCCGGCCTGGCCGTTTCCCAGGGCGCCGAGGTCGTGGTCAGCACCTACAACGAGCCGCTGATCACCGCCGAATGGGGCGTGGCGGTCTTCAGAGGAAGCCAGGAAGGCCGGGCTGATGACCGGCTTCGTGTCCAACGGCAACGCGACCCCGTCGGTCCTCGAGTACCTCGCGGCCGTGGCTCGACATCTACAAAGTCGACCTGAAGAGCTTCGACGACCGCCGCTACCGGCAGCTCGGAGGCCGGCTGCAGCCGATACTCGAGACCATCCAGGCGCTTTGCCGGATGGGGATCTGGGTCGAGATCGTCACCCTCCTGGTCCCCGGGTTCAACGACTCGGAAGAAGAGCTGGCAAAGCTCACCGGGTTCATTGCCGGGGTCTCGCCCGACATTCCGTGGCATGTGACCGCCTTTCATGCGGACTACAAGATGACCGATCCGAGGGACACCACCACGCACGACCTCCTGCGGGCGGCCGAAATCGGCAAGCGGGCCGGGCTGCGGTATGTCTATGCGGGAAATCTCCCGGGGAGGGTCGGCGGACATGAGGACACTGTCTGCCCAAGTTGCGACAAACTGCTGGTGCAGCGGAGGGGATACCGGATTCTCGGTTACCCGCTGACCGCCGCAGGGGATTGCCCGGATTGCGCGCGGCCGGTTCCGGGCCGCTGGGCACACCAGTACCGCCCACAGCAGACCGATTACCCGGTCGCGCTGCGGCGAGCCCTGTAGACGCCCCCCGGTCTCACCCCGCGCGAAGGCGGTCCGGGGCCTACTGCGACCCTGGCGGGCGCGCTTTTGCCTGCTTCAAGGCGGCGGCCTCGGGCCGGGTCCGATAAAAATCGTCCAGGGGGAAACAGCCCGACGGCAGGCCGTTGCGCGGTGCGGTCGTGCAGTCGCTGAAGGTGCGGCAGAGCTTCTCCCGGGCAACGGGCCGTCCCGCGAGCGTGTCGGCCGGCAGCTCCGGGTAGGAGAGCATCATCCTGCCGAGCCCGGCAAAGTCCATTCGCCCTTCCCGAACGCACACCTGTGCGACGTGGGGCAGGTATTCCTGCAGGTAGGTAAAACCCGAGCCGACAATCAAGATGCCGGGGTACGCGCGCTTCAGGTGGGCGGCGGCCGACAGCTGCATGGCTACTGCTACAAGGGGGTCTTCGGGTGGATCGTATCCGTCCGAAGGAGGGAACAGGGCCGGCCTCTGGATGTGCGGGTTGTAGTAAGGGCTGCCAGCAGTGACACACACAGAGCGAGATGCCCAGGTCCTTCAGCAACCCGACAAACTCCACGGTCTCGCCGAGGTCCGGGCGTCGTCGGGCGCCGGGGATCGCAGCCGAAGGCGAACCGATAGGGGCCCTCCCATGGCTCGGGTTCCCCGTCCCCGTTCTGCGCCCGGCGGAACGGGATAGTGTCGAACGCGCTCAGCCGAACCGCCAGTCCCAGCCCCGGTTCCGCGGCCCGCACTCCTGCGACGATTTCCTTGAGGAAACGCGTGCGGTTTTCCAGCGGTCCACCGAACGGCGCCCGGACGCGAAACGGCGCTCAGAAACTCGTGGCCGAGATATCCGTGGCAGTGCTTAATGTCGACGAAATCGAAACCGGCCCGCGCGGCCAGACGTGCGGCACGGACGAAGTCGTCGATGATCCCGCCGGATCTCGCCGTCGGAGAGCACCGGGGCAGGACGGATCGATCCGGAGACGCGCATCGAGAACGGGGTGGTGGTACAGGATGTGCGGCTCCAGGTCTGTCCTTGCGGTAAGGGCGGCAGTATCGGCCGGAATGCGTGAGCTGCAGCCCGACCACGAGATCGTCGCGGCGGCCGGACGCCTCGACGTGGGCCCGGGCCAGTTTCTCGCGCAGGGATTCGAACCGCCCGTACGTTGCCGTCGCAGATCCAGAGCTGATTCGGGTTTGCCCTACCCTCCGGCGAGACCGCGACCGCCTCTCCGCCCCACACCAGTTTGGCGCCGCTCCTGCCGAAGCGCGACCATCGTCGTTCGGTCAGCTCGCTCGGCGCCCCGTCGGCCCCGCCGTCCCAGCCTTCCATCGGCAGGACGCACCAGCGGTTTCCGATGGTGCGGTTTCCCCAGGAAACCGGCGCCGGCCAGGGCGAGGCGGGCGCCATTGGATTGACGGGCCGTCGACGGGCAGTTCGAGGGTGAGGGCGGCCAGGTGGGCCCGGAATTCGTCCACGGTCTTCAGCGAGGCGATGCGGGTGTAACGTCGTTGGGTCACGGGAGTGCGCCCTGGGCTCGAAGGATCGTCCGGATAGTGTCGCCGTACTCGGCGATCCGCGCGGTCATCGACTTGTGCATACGCCTGGGACGCGGGAGATCGACGACGAGTACGTGGCGCACGCGGGCGGGCGGTTCCGACAGCACCGCCACGCGGTCGCCCAGCTGGACCGCTTCGACGATGTCGGTCGTCGCCAGGATGGCGGCGAAGCGCTCGTTCATCCACAGGCGCTGCACGTCCATCCAGAGATGTTCCCGGGCGAGCGGGTCCAGCCCGCGGAACGGGTCGTCGAGCAGCACCAGTCCGGGTTTGTGGATCAGGGCGCGGCACAGCGCCACCCGGCGCGCGATCTCCGGCGGCAGCGACGCGGGCATGGACGTCGGCGTAATCCGCCGCCCCCGAGCAAGCCCGAGCAGAAGGCGCGCGCGCTCCCTCGCGGGAACCGGCGCCAGTCGCCGCACTTCGGCGCCCAGCAGGATATTCCGCCGCACGCTGCGCCACGGCAACAGCGCCGGCTCGCCCCAGACGTATCCCGGGTCCGTCTCCCGGGTCTGGACACGGGACGGTTCCGCCGGAGAAGGGCCCGTGGACTGCAGTCCGGCGATCGTGCGCAGCAGCGCAGTCTTGCCGCAGCCGTGCGGCCCCATCAGAACCAGCAAGTTCGCCCCGGCCGACCTCGAGGACCGTGGCCGCGGGCGGCGCCGCCGCGTCTTCAAGGCGAACAACCCATTCCAGATCGGACTTGCCTGTCACGGTACCGGCCCTTAGTATGGGACGCGGTCCAGTATATAGCGTGTCCGTTCTGCGGCATAACACGTTCCCGCCCCCGCCCCCAGGGTGCGGGCCCATCGGCCCCTTGGAATCTGACATGATGGAATCCGAACCCTCCAGATCCCGGATCACGGCTCCCGCGGCGTCTCGCCTCACCCTGGCGCACGTCGCGGCCACGGCCTTCCTGGCGCTGTTTTCCATCGTCGGGTTCGCCCTTGTACGGACTGCCGTTCTTCTACGACTTCATGGTGCGCGATTTCGGCTGGACGCGGGCGCAGGTGACCTCGGGAAACGCCGTCAGCAAGCTGCTGGTCGGGCCCCTCTTCGGGTTCATCGCCGGCTGGATCGTGGACCGGTTCGGGCCGCGCCGCCTCATGCTCTCGGGGATTCTGATGGCGGGGGGCGCGCTCATTGGCCTCGGCTTCACCACCAGTCTCGGGTTTTTCTATTTCTTTTACCTGTTCAACGCGCTCGGGTACGTCTGCGGAGGGCCTCTGCCGAACCAGGTGCTGCTGTCGCGCTGGTTCGACAAGGCCCGCGGCAAGGCGATGGGGATCGCCTATCTCGGGATCGGGATCGGCGGCGCGATCGTGCCGCTGCTGGCCAACCGTCTGATCCACGGCATGCACTGGCAGTCCGCGCTGGTCACGCTCGGGATCCTGATGATCGCAATCGCCTTCCCGGCAGCCTACTTCGTGAGGGAGGGGCCTCCCCGACCTCACGCCGCACCCGCGGAACCGCCCGCCAGAGCTGGGTTTGCCTTCAAGACGCCGGCTTTTTATCTCCTGGCCTTGGGGAGCATGTGCTCAATCGGCGCCGTGGGCGGCACGATGCAGAACCTGAAGCTCTTCCTCAGCCTCGATCAGCAACTGCCGCAGGACACGATTGCACGGGTGCTCTCGCTGGTTCTGGTCACCAGCATCGCCGGTCGGCTCCTGATGGGCTGGCTTGCCGACCGGTACGCGAAGAAATATGTGATGCTGCTGATCTACACGATTGTCGCCGCCGCGATCCCCCTGCTGTTCAGCGCCTCCTCGGGCTGGGCCCTGCTCCTGTTCGCCTTGGTGTTCGGCATCGGCCTCGGCGGCGACTACATGATCATCCCGCTCATGGCCGCCGACATCTTCGGCGTGCGGATCCTGGGCCGACTGATGGGGGTCATCCTGACCGCGGACGGCGTGGCCGAAGCCCTGTCGCCGATGTTGGTTGCCACCATACGAGACCGGACAGGGAGCTATTCCGCCGGCTTCGCGATTCTGATCGGTCTGGCCGCGTGCGGCGCGCTCGCCGTCGCTTTCCTCCCCAAGGGGGGCGCAAAGGCGTAACGGAATCCCGAGAATCAATTGCCACGTTGCATCTGATTCCAGATGGACCCGAGTGTCCATCCGTGGCGGTCTTGTTGTCGACAGGGCAGGATTTGTGGCGGCGCGGCCTATGCCCACGGGCTGAGCACGCGCTCCGCCGCTTTGATGCAGCCAATGAGGAGGGCTGCAAGTGCCGCGGCGCAAAGGAAGGAGGCAAACAGCAGCGGCGTGTTCATCCTGGTGATCGCCGAGAGCATCAGGTATCCCAGACCGGCTTCCGCCTGGACGAACTCGGCCGTGACCGCTGCCGCGACACCTGCAGTAGCCGCCGTCTTCAGCGACCGGCAGAGTGGCGGCAAGACGTAGGGCACCATTAGTTTCATGGTCACCTGGGCCGGCGTCGCCCGCAGGGTGTGCATCATCTCCGGCATCTCGGCTGGAATCCGCCGCAAGCCCCTCAGCACCGCCCCAGCGATGAGTGGGAAGGTAACCAGGGTGACCAGAAAGGCGCGGGGCACCTCGCCATAACCGAACCAGAGCACCAGGACCGGGGCCAGGGCGGCTACCGGAATCGCATGCCATGCCCCGGTGAATCCGAGCAGCATTCCACTCGCGCGCTGAAAAGAGGCACAGACGAGGCCCGCAGCCAAGGCCAGGGCCAGGGCTGCCCCGAGGCCGGACAGCCAGGCGGTCGCCGTCGAAAGAAGGTGCTGCAGCAGCTCGGGCGAACTGCGCCACGCCTCGAGGACTATGCGCGACGGGGTGGGGAGGGTGTCGGGCCTGAGACGCAGAAAACGCCCGGCGAGTTCCCAGGCGATAAACGCAACCGTCCACGAGAGCAGGGTATGGCCGGAATGCGCCTGCGTCCTGTGCATGTTTTCACGTCCCGGTGTCGGTCGTCCGACCCGCGCCGGAGGCCGATTATCTGAATCCCGCGCAACCAATATACTACTGCCGCCGCGCCGTACAGGATAAGACTCTTGCCATCCTGCGGCGGGAAATCTTCCCGCCGCACCTGCGAGGCGCGTTTCTCGCGTCGGCCGCAGCACGCCCAACAAGGCAACCCGCACCGAGACGAGGTACTTCCAGACCCTACCCCATCGTGTTGACGCGCTCCGCGGTGATCTTGTAGATGACCCGCACTTCGCCCGGTGCCCTGTTGGGATACCGGTCGAGGTTGAGGTACTTTTGGGCCATCCTGTCGATGTGCTGGTCCGCGCCGTCTTCCGTGATGTCCACCACACGCCCTCGGATGCCGAGATACCGATACGGGTTGGCAGGATCCATGATCGCGAGGGCCACGTTCGGGTTGTTGCGCATGTTGCGGTCCTTCACGCGCCCCTTGGCCGTGTTGACGATGATGTGCCGGCCGTCGTAGTCGCACCAGACCGGGCTGACCTGCGGGCTGCCGTCCGGCATGATGGTCGCGAGGTTTGCGAATGCGGGTTTTTGCAGCAGGTCGAGAAAGTTCTGAGGAATGGTTGCCTGTGACATGATCCCCTCCTCCGGGCGGAGTGCCCGGTGTTTCAACTGCTTCGTCCGTGCGACCCGGCAGCGACGCCGCTACCGAAACAGGTCATCGCCGGCGGGACGGATCAGCTGGCGGCCGGAGCCGTCCGCCGGGTTGTAGTGGAAACCGTCGACGATCGCGACCGGGATAGCCGGAGGCCTTGCCCATAACCAGTTCGGCCGCGCCGGCCAGTTCGTCGGCTACCGCCAGGAGGGTGGCCGCTGAGGGGGCGGCCGCACCAGTCTACCTGGCCGCGGTAGTCGATGAAAGGCGAGAGGCCCGCGACGCCGAGCGCCACGTTGGTCAACCCCTGGCGCCAGGGGCGGCCGAACGTGTCCGAGACGATGACCGCGACCTCTATCCCCAAGGCGTCCGACGAGACCGCGCTGCAGCTGGCGGGCGGACTCGTCGGGGTCCGCGGGGAGAAGCGTCACGCAGCCTTCGGGCGCGTTGGACGCGTCCACGCCCGCGTTGGCGCAGATGAACCCGCCGTGAGTCTCGACGATCAGGACCCCGTGGCCCGCTCGCACGATCCGCCGGGATTCGCGCAGCACGATCTCGACCATACGCGGGTCTTTGCGCAGTTCCGCCGCGAGCGACTCGGCGCGCGCGGACGGCACCACCGAATCGAGCCGGACGATCCTCCCCTCGGCCTTGCTGACCGCCTTCTGGGCCACAATGAACACGGGACCGGGCCCGTCCGCGAGCGCCGCCCTGCCGGGACCGTTCCTGAAGCCGGAGGGCTGCGACGATCTTCCGCAGAGGTCGTCGCCGGGGACGATCTCCGGGATGCCGCCGAGCGCCCGAATTGAGATCCTGCCGTTAGGCACCGAGCGCGATCCTTTCTGCCAGCCCCAGGGTCGACAGCAGCGCGTAGGTGCGGGTGTCGGAAGGCCGCTGCAGGAATACGCGCACGTCGCCGGCATCGTCCAGGTCCAGGGCCAGTCGCGGGTTTTCGACGATGACGGGGGACGAGCCGGCGCGCAGCGCCTCCTGGGTGTGGAGGACGAGGCTGCGGCGCGCCGAAACGCGAAGGGAAGAGGTCCGGCGGGGACCGGAGTATCGCGTTGGTGCCGGTGCCGTCGAGCGACGGGACCAGGACCGTGCAACCTGGGCCGCCTGCCACTCCTGCCAGGGCCGCGACGTCTTCGGGAAGCACGAGCGGCACGTCGGCGGGGATCCGCAGGGAGCGGCAGGCACCCCTCGAGCGACAGCTGCCGGCATGCCGCATCCACCGACGCGCTCTCCGACACCTGCGTCCGCTCGCAGAAAACCCTCCACCCCAACCGCGCCGCGTGGGCCGACGCGCGTTCGGAATTCGTCACGACGATCGACGGCCATCCGCGTCTGCGCCAGCGCCGCGGAGACATCCTCGAACATCGCCCACCACAGCGCCTCCCGTTCTGGCGGCCGGAGTACGTGGGCGAGCCGGAGCTTGGCGGCGGCAGGTGCCTTGACGGGGAGGATCACGGCCTCGCGGTTCACGGGATCATCTCCAGCAGCCGGCGGGCGAGCGCGACCCGGGCCGGCGGGTCGTCCATCAGGAGCGGCGCCGGACGCGGGGAAATACCGAGGCTGGCAACCCGGGCGCACTGGTCGCCGTCGAGTGCGTCGAGCAGAAAGATGTCGACGAAATCCCGGTACAGCGCGGCCACGCCGGCGGCCGAGACGTCGTGGCCCAGTTGCCGGAGCATCTCGGCCGTGGGGCCTTTCACGGCCCGCCCCGCGATGACGGGGCTGACGGCAAGCACGGGATGTCGTGGCTTTCACTAGCGCCTCCCGGATCCCGGGCACGGCCAGGATGGGCCCGATGCTGACGAACGGGTTGCTCGGGCAGACGATCACGGCGTCGGCCTGCGCGATGGCGTCGAGGACGCCGCCGGCCGGCTGCGAGACGTCGGCGCCCAGGTAGGTGAAGCCGTACTACGCGCGGTGCGCAGCGTCTCGCGACGAAATATTCCTGGAAGGGAAGATCGCCCTCGGCGGTGTGGACGAGGGTGGGCACCGGGCTGTCCGTCATCGGCAGATACGCGGCTCCGGACCCCTCTCCGGCGGCACAGGGCGTCCGTCGCCCTCGAGAGGTTGGTGCCGCCAGACAGGAGGGAAGTCCGGTAGACGTGGGTAGCCAGGTCGCGGTCCCCGATCCGGAACCATCGCCGGCCCGCCCAGGCGCCCCATCTCGTCGAGCATGGCGAAAGTGTCGCCCTGGACTCCCCCAGCCGGTGTCCGCGTTGGCACGGCCCGCAAGCGTGTAGATGATCGTGTCGATGTCCGGGCAGACCCGGAGGCCCATCCAGTCGAAGTCGTCTCCCGTGTTGACGATCACGGTCAGGTCTTCGGGCGGCAGCGACTTCGACCAGCCCCGACACAAGCCTGGCGGCGCCGACCCCGCCGGCGAGAGCTGTGATCTTCATCCTCGGCTCCGCGCACCCCCCGCCGCAGGCGGGAAGCGCTTCTCAGCATGCAGGCTACAGGCCCTCGATCCGGAAGCGCGCTCCCCTGCGCTTGTAGCGGCGATTGAGGGAGATGGCCAGGAAACGTCATGCGCTCCAGGGCCCGTGCCATCGCCAGGGGCCCGGCGTCAAGCGGCCGCAGGTGCGGGATCAGGGCCGCCGTCTCCATGACGCTGTCGCGCGCCGTCTTCGTATCGCCGCATACAAACACGTCGCAGCGCAGTTCGGTCCCGAGCTCCGCGAGCGCGTGCGCCGGTATGGTCTTGAAGGCGCACACCAGGGCCACACCTTCGGGGACGTGCCGTGCGATCCAGTTCCGCGTTCGAGCCCGATTCCTGCTCGACGAAGACGGGCCCCCCTGCCGTGAAGTCGATCGGTACGGTCACGTCGACCACGATCTGACCCGGTCGGAAATCGGCGCGGCAGGATTCCAGGGCCTCGACCGCGCCCGCGTACGGAACGGTGAGAAAGACGAGGTCGCACCGCGCCAGCATTTCAGCGTTGCCGCAGCCCTCGACCGCCTTTGCGCCGAAGCGTCGAGTTGCAGCCGTCGGCAGCGAGGCGGGCGCGCTCCGCCAAGCGGGACCCCAACACGACCGGGACCCCCGCCGCGGCGAAACGCAGCGCCAGGCCCTTGCCTTCTACCCCGGTCCCACCCAGAAAACCGATTTCCATCCCGACTCCCCCCGGCCACGGATAAAGGAAGTTCGAGTTGCCGTCCAGATGACGATAGCACGACCCGAATGACTGCGCGTCAAGAATGCAATCCTTCGCAATTCTTGGAGGCCTTCGAGAAGCCTTTGAGGTCAGTATTTACCAGATAACCCCAAGGCGCCAAGAGCTCGACTAATCGGCGAGACGGGTGCTCCCGGTTCAACCATTTGAGCATGAATATATGTCGCTGTGTATAGCATAACCCGAATGCGCAAACAGCCGTACCCGGCGATGACCCGTATTCCCGGGCCGAGCCATTTCCGGAGGCACAAGGCCCTGCGCGTGGTATAAGAGAACATTCTGTTGACATGATCCGACGAGGGCAGGTCCGGAACGGTGCGCTCCGGACTGACACGACTTGCCGCACTCGCGCTGTTTTCTTATAATGTCCGTCGATTTAGGGCTTGAACGGATTGAGACCGATGCATCTGGCCACGAACCGAATTTTCCTGCAGAATGTCGCCCGCGACTTCAAGCGGACCGGGGCGGTCGCCCCGTCCTCCAAGGCCCTGGCCCTGTCGATTACCGGTGAACTGGCGCGGCACTACAGGTCTCCTGCGTCGGTTCTCGAGGTCGGGGCCGGGACCGGCAGCATCACCGAGGAAATCGTCCGGCACCTCTCCGCCGGCGACCGCCTGGACGTGTATGAGATCGACCGGCGCTTTTCCTCTCTGATCCGGCACCGCCTGAAGGAGGACCCAGCGTTCCGCGGGGTGAAGGCCGCCGTGAGGGTTTTCAACAAGCCGATCGAGGCGATCCAGCGCGAGCCGAACTACGACTTTGTCATATCATGTCTCCCCTTCACGAACTTCGCCCCGGACGCAGTGCGGAACATCTTCGAGATCTACCGCGCCGTGCTGAAACCCGGCGGGATATGCAGCTTTTATGAGTATTTATTCATGAGGCGGGCCGTGCGCATCATCAGCGGCAGGCCCGAAGAGCGCAGGAGGGTGGCCGGGGTATCGTTTGTGGTCCGCAGCTACGTTACCACGTACAGCTACAAGCACGCCGTCGTCGTCCGAAACCTGCCGCCGGCCATGATCCACCACATACGCTTCGCCGACGCGGCGTGAGTGGAGCAGGCCGTCCGCTCGCGCCGACACGGCACCGGAGGTCCCCCCATGCGTTGCCGAGACGCCCGACGGGTCACCATGGCAGCCGTGGGGCTGTGGCTCCTGCTTTATGCGCCGACGGTGGGCTCGGGAGGGGTGGCCGAAGACGCAGACGTCGCCGGGACCTGGGACATGACGGTCGAGTCGCCTCAGGGCAGCGGGCATTCGACCGTGGTACTGCGTCAGGACGGTAGCCGGCTCACCGGTACCTACCGGGGCCGTATCGGCGAGAGTGCTCTCGAGGGCATCATCCACGAGGACCAGATCCGGTTTTCAGTCACCCTCAAGTTCAAAGACCAGCCAATCACCGTCACCTACACGGGCAGTGTTGACAGGCAGACGATGCGCGGCACTGCGCAGTTCGGCGACTACGCTTCGGCCGACTGGTCCGCCAGGCGCAAGCCCTGAAGGTCCCCCGAGAAACTTGCCCATCCGTGGATTTTGCCTGAATTCACTGATCCAGGTCCGCTCAGCGCCGTGCCGTGCCCGTCCACTTTCCGTGGTGGTATTCTTCTGATCATAAGCGTCCACGGGGCTCTCCCCCGGCGCGTGTCGCGTCCGGGACCCGGTGGCGCACAGGGTGGCGGAGGCAGGGCTATGGCCGATAAGGGTAGAAAGACGGCAGCCGAGTGGAAGGAGCAACTTACGGCGGAGCAGTTCGACGTGACTCGGAACAAGGGCACCGAGCGTCCCTTCACGGGAAAGTACTGGGATCACCACGAGGCCGGGACCTACCGGTGTGTCTGCTGCGGAAACGAACTCTTTCGTTCGGCCACCAAATACGATTCCGGTACCGGTTGGCCGAGTTTTTTCGCGCCGGCCTCGGAGCAGGCGGTGCGCGCCGTGCGGGATGACACTCACGGGATGATCCGAACGGAGGTGGTCTGCAGCCAGTGCGACGCCCACCTGGGGCACGTCTTCGATGACGGCCCCGCGCCCACGCGGCTCCGGTACTGTCTGAACTCGGCGGCGCTCGATTTCGAAGGCGGGTAGGCCGGATGCGAAATCCCCGCCTGGGGCGGGGTACACGTCCCTCGGACCCTCGATCCACGCTTGCATTTGCGCCTCCGATCGGGCAGCATTTTCTCAGGATTTCGGGTGCGGGCGGGTGTCTCACCATCTGATTCGCCCTAGTTTAAAAATCCGGGGTTAGGGTGATGGGGCGGTTTCTGAGGGGCCTCGCGGGGCGGAGCTTTGTCACCTCGCAGTTGCTGGCTGTCTTCGGGTTTTCGCTGCTGCTCGGGGTCGGCCCGGCAACCCAGGCGTGGCAGGACACGCAGTCCACGCAGCGCCGCTCGGAAGCCATCACGCGGGAGGAGTTCGCTCACTTCGTCAACGACTACTCCGAAGACGACGGGTTCTTCAGGTCGGACAATTTCGTCTCCAACGAGACCTCGTACCTGCACATCCTCGACAAGCTGCACTCCCTCCAGGCGCATGGCGGCGCCTACATCGGGGTCGGGCCGGAGCAGAATTTCACCTACATCGCCAAAATCCGGCCCCGCATCGCCTTCATTGTCGACATCCGCCGGCAGGCCGTGATCCAGCACCTGATGTTCAAGGCCCTCTTCGCCCTGTCGGACACCCGGGCCGAGTTTCTCTCCTACCTGTTCAGCAAGCCGCTAAACGGGTCGACTGCCTCTTCGGGCGCCGCCGGCATCCGGGACACCCTTGAGTACTTCGCCAACACGCCGACGGATCCGGCGGCTTTTGCGCGCAACTTGGCCCTCATCCGCCGGACCATACGGGACCAATTCGGAGTTCCACTCTCGGACCGGGACCAGACTTCCCTCGAGTACGTGTATTCCGCCTTTCGCGACGAGAACCTCGGAATCCAGTACCGGTCGGGCGGCCCGAACTGGTCGGGTAGCCCCTGGGGCGACTTCCCGACGCTCCGGGAACTGATCCTGGAACCGGATCTGACGGGGCGTCTGGGAAACTTTCTCGCCACCCAGGACGACTTCGATTTCGTGCGCCAGATGCAGCAGCAAAACCGGATCGTCCCAATCGTCGGCGATTTTGCCGGGACCAAGGCGCTCGCGTCGGTCGCCGACTACCTGAAGCGCAGCGGTTACTCCGTCACAGCCTTCTACACCTCCAACGTCGAGCAATACCTCTTTGCCAACGGCGTGTTTGGGGCCTTCGAACAGAACGTCAAGAGGCTGCCGATCACCGAGCACAGTGTCTTCATCCGCGCCTTCCCCAACATGCGCGACCCTCACCCGGCCCGGATCGGGAACCACCGGCTGACGACCCTGCTCCAGAAGATCGACGTTTTTGTCGACGACTACGAGCGGGGCGTCTACCAGGATTACTGGACGCTCGTCACCACCCACTTCATCGCCGCCGAGGCCCGCTAGCCCGGGTTTCGAACCGAGGACATTTTCATGCCGGACGACGGGAAAGGCTGAAACTCATCCCCACGCCGGGCTGCGGGCCCCGGGCGCCACATAGCTCTAATGCTCCGCACGGTGTGAACCGATCTGCACAATGGCGGCGATTTCCATATGAGCGAGCTTCCCTTGGCCCTGCAGCAGCGGCTCAGATCATGCCGGACACTGCCGAGCATCCCGGCGGTTGTCTTGGAGGTGCTGGACCTCTGCCAGCGCGACGATGTGGCCATACAGGAGGTGGCCAGAGTGCTGGCGCGCGACCCGGCGCTCGCCGCGAAGGTGCTGACGGTGGCGAATTCCGCCTGGTACGGGTTGCGTTCGCAGGTCACGACGCTGGACCGGGCGCTCGCCTTGCTCGGCATAAACGCGACGCTCAGCCTGGCGCTGAGCTTCTCGTTCGTGCGCGGACTGCGCGGGTCAGGGTGGGTGAGGTTTGATCATCAGGCCTACTGGCGCAGGTCGGCCATCGCAGCCACCGCCGCCAGGGTGATCGGCCGATACGAGTGCGACGCTACCCCGGATGAGCTCTTCCTTGCCGGTCTGCTGCAGGACATCGGCATGCTGGCGCTGAACGAAGCCATCCCGGAACTCTATGACCCGATCGTTGCCGAGGCGAAGGGCGACCATCAAAAGCTGATGGTGCTCGAACGCGAGAAACTCGGGGCCGACCACGCAGCGAGCGGCGAGTGGCTGCTTCGGAACTGGAACCTGCCCGAGAAGCTGCAAAGGGCCGTTGCCGGCAGCCATCAGGCGGAGCCGGGTGCCGAGGCGGACTACTTCGCCCTCAGCGTCGCGCTGGCGGGCAGGGTGGCGGAGATCTGGACCCACCCCGACAACACCGCGGCCGCCGACGCGCGCGAGGCTTCCATACGCCTGCTCGACATCCCAGCCGGGCGGTTCGACGAGATGCTGGGCGAGATCGCCCGGGCCCTGCCGGAGGTCACCGCAAACCTCGACATCGACATCGGGGGCGAGGAAGAGATCACCCGGCTGCTGGATCGGGCGCGCGAGGCGCTTGTGTCCCTGGTCATGCAGGCACAGCAGCAGGTACGCGAAATCCGCGAGCAGTCGCAGAACGACGGGCTCACCGGCCTGTGCAACCGCGCCCACCTCGATGAGGTCATGGCGGCCCGGTTTCTGGAGGCGCAGCGGATGGCCCAGCCGTTGAGCGTCGTCTTCATTGACCTCGACCACTTCAAGAGCATCAACGACGCCTACGGACACCAGGCGGGAGACCAGGTGCTGATCTCCGTCGCCGATGTCCTCCGGAATTGTCTTCGGTCCCGCGACGTGGTCGGCCGCTACGGCGGCGAGGAGTTCGTCGGCGTGCTCCCGAACACCCCGGCCGCGGCGGCCACGCTCGTGGCCGAACGCCTGCGTGCAGCGGTGGCGGCGCGGCGCCATCGGATCGGGGAAGGGCTGGACGTGGAGGTGACGATATCCGTGGGCTGCGCGACCGGCTCGCCCGAGAAGCCATTTCCCTCCAGCAAAGAATTGCTCGAGGCCGCAGATCGCTGCCTTTACGCCGCCAAGGGGCTTGGGCGCAACCGCGTGGTGGTGCTCAAAGATCTCTCCACGGCCGTGAACCAGGACTGACCCGCCGAATCAGTCCCTCCGCCTTTCGGGCACCTTCAGAAGGCGTCGCAACTCGGACTCCAGTCCCGGTGCGCAGATGACGCAGTTCCCGGCGTCGATCCGTCCGGAACCGTCTCGTGCGAAAAAGGCGGCGCCGCATTCGCGCGAGATCACCCGGGCGGGCGCGTAGTCCCATTCCATGCCGCTGCCGCTCAGCCAGATGTCGGCCCTGCCCCGGGCCAGGGTCGCCACGTCGTAGCATCCGCCGTAGCAGCGGACCGTCCAGCAGTTCCGGGTCAGGTGCCGGATCGCCTCCTCCGGCCATTGCCCCCAGGCCGAACTGAACCCGCTCACCATCAGGACCGCCTTGTCCAGTCTGGCGACCGTGGAGGCGGAGCAGGGCACCCCATTGCAGTAAGCGCCGCCCCCTGCGACGGCGTGATACAACTCGCCGAGGCAGGGGAAGTAGATGAGACCCAGCACGACCTCGCCCCCCTGCTGCAATGCGATCTGGACCGACCAGAAGGCGTTCCGCCGGACGAAATCCCGGGTACCGTCGATCGGATCCACCAGCCACCGCCGGTCCGACGAGGCCTTCCTGAAGGTGCCCTCCTCCCCGACGATGCCGTCGGCCGGGAAGGCGGCCGCCAGCGCGCCGCCGATCAGGGCCTCGCACTCCCTGTCGGCCTCCGTCACGGGGGAGCGGTCCGATTTCTCCTCGGCGGGGGTTTCACGGGCGAAATAGCTCAACGCCAGCGCCCCGGCGTTGCGGGCGATGTCCTGTGCACGATCGAGTTCTGTCTGATACGGCATAGTCTCCCGGGATTCCCGCCCGATCCATGGTTTTTACCTCATTCGCCGGCTTTAGTCCACCCGAGTGGGCCGCGACGGCTCGACGCGGCTCCGGATTCGACTCGACCCGCTTTCGGGAAACAGCGTGCGGCACGCCCCCGTCATCTGCTATTCTCGCCGCACACAACAGATCGAGGGGGAATTATGCGACGCCGAAGATTTCTCAAAGCCAGCCTGGCCGCCGGTGTGGCGGCGGGTATCCCCGCTGCGGCCGCCGAGGTAGGGCCGAAGTATCTTGCTCTGGAATGGTATCGCTGCCGCCGCGACCAGGACGTGCAACGCCTGCGCGAGTTTTTCGGCGCATCGATGCTGCCTGCGTACGGCCGGGCGGGTCTCAGGACGGTCGGGCTCTTCCAGGTCTCGGTGGGTCCCGACAGCCCGTCGTTTCTCGTCCTGACGGAGTACGCGTCCATCGGGGCCGTTCAGGAGACCGCCGCCAGGCTGCTCCGGGACGAGAAGTGGTCGGCCGACCTGGTCGCCCTGGACGAGAAGTGGGACCTGGCGTACGACCGCCGGGAAGCGTGGCTCCTCCGCGGATTCAAATCTTTTCCGGGTATCGAGCTCCCCAAGACGCTCGAGCCTGGACGCGCCAACCTCTTCGAGCTGAGAATCTACGAATCGCGCAACCTGCAGGGACACCTGCGCAAGGTGTCGATGTTCGACAACGGCGAGATCGATGTCTTCCGCAAGGTGGGGATCGCGCCGGTGTTCTTCGGTTCCACCGTGTACGGGCCGAACCTGCCGAACCTGGCGTACATGATCTGTTTTCCGTCGATCGAGGCCCGCAGCGAGGCCTGGACGAAGTTCGGCCAGGACCCGGACTGGAAGAGGATGTCCACCGCTCCCGGCAGCGCAGACCGGGAGCTCGTATCCCGCATTTCGAACCAGCTGCTCACGGCGCTGCCGGGGTCGCAGGTGAAATAGGAATACGGTTTTCACGGCCGCTCCCCAGCCCGCGAATGTCGGCGAAGCTTGTCGCTGTGAAACGCCGCCCCGGTATGGTTAAATTTCTGTGTGAGGCTCACTTTTCGGAAGAAGGATCCTGAACCCGTTCACGCGCACCCCGAGCCTCCTTCGCGCCGCTTCTTCCGCTTCCGCGTCCCCGGCGGGCGCGAGATCCGCCTCTCCGGCACCGCGCTGGCCGCGTTTTTGATCGCGCTGCTGGCCGTGTTGTCCGTGTTGGGTGCGGGCACGTACCTCTACGTCCGCTTCGACAGGCTCATCGACGAGCTCCTTGCGGGCAACATCTACCAGAACACGTCGCGCGTCTTTGCCGCTCCCGGGAGAATTGCCGCGGGCGAGGTGCTCACGGCGGCTGAACTGGTTCACTATCTCCAGGGTGCCGGGTACGCAGACTCGCGGGATGGCGGCCCGCTCGGGCGCTACGCGTATGTCGGGGGTGCGCTGGAGATTCGACCGGGGAGCGGCTCGTGGTTCGCGGGGAAGAACGGCATCCGGGTCGAGTTCGCCGGCCGCCGTATCTCGCGCATCTCCAGCCTCGTTAATGGCGCCCGGCTCAACGCCGCCGAAATCGAGCCCGAGATGATCACGAGCCTTTTCGACGTGGCGCGCGAGAAGCGGCGACTCGTCCGGTTCGAAGATCTCCCGGCGGCGCTGGTCGACGCGGTCCTGTCGACGGAAGACCGCCGCTTCTTCAATCACCCCGGCCTGGACTTCTTCCGGGTGCTCGGGGCCGCCTGGGTGGATCTGCGCCGCGGCGAGAAAGCGCAGGGCGCCAGCACGATCACGATGCAGGTCGCGCGCAGCTTCTTTTTCACTTCGCGCCGGGAATGGGGCCGCAAGCTGCGCGAGACCGTCATGGCCCTGCTGCTGGAGCAACGCTTCAACAAGAAGCAGATCTTCGAGCTGTACGCCAACCAGATCTACCTGGGGAACCGCGCCAGCTTCGCAATCCGCGGTTTCGGCGAGGCGGCGATGGCCTATTTCGGAAAGGACGTCCAGCGGCTGGATTTGGCAGAATGCGCCTTCCTGGCCGGTATCATCAGGGCGCCCAACCGATACTCGTCGGCCGAACGCAGGCCGGAACGGGCCGCCGAGGCTCGCGACCGGGTGCTCGCCCGGATGGAGGAGAACGGCAAGCTGCGGCCCGGAGACGCCAAGGTGGCTCGCAGGGCTCCGCTGCGCATTGTCACGAGCGCCACGGTCGGCAACTCGGCCGGGTATTTCGTGGATTTGGTGAAAGACGACCTCCTGGACCGCTATTCGGAGAACGAACTCATCTCCGAAAGCTACCGGATCTACACGACCTTCGACTACGACCTTCAGCGCGTGGCGGCGCAAGCCGTGGAGTGGGGGATGAAAAACGTCGATGCGCAGCTCGCGCGCAAGTACGACGCGTGGCGCCGGCAAGGGGCGGACGTTCCCGCGGCTCAGGTGGCGCTGGTCGTGATCGACCCGTCGACCGGGGAAGTCCGAGCCCTGGTCGGGGGCCGCGACTACGCCCGCAGCCAGCTCGACCGCGCCCTCGCGAAACGTCAGCCGGGCTCCGTGTTCAAGCCGTTTGTCTATGCTGCGGCCTTCGAGAGCGCCATCGACGGCCTTACCCCGCTGTTCACGCCGGCGAGCACCGTGGTAGACGAGCCGACGACCTTCGACTTCAAAGGGACCCCGTATGCGCCCGACAACTTCGGGGAGGAGTTCCGCGGGACGGTCAGCCTCCGCGACGCGCTGACGTATTCCCTCAACGTCGCCACGGTCAAGGTTGCGGAGGCGGTCGGGTACAGGCGCGTGGTCGGTGTGGCGAGGCGGCTCGGGCTTCCCCCGGACCTGCAGCCCACCCCCGCCGTAGCGCTCGGCGCCTATGAGATGACGCCGCTCGAGGTCGCGGCGGGCTACACCGTGTTCGCCAACGAGGGGACGCGCTGCGAACCGGTCTTCATCCGCACGGTGCTCGGACGGGACGGCGTCGCGCTCGAACAGGAGGGGTTGCACCGCAAGGCGGTGCTCGACGGCCGGGTGGCCTACCTGGTCACCAGCATCCTGGAGGACGTTGTCGACCGGGGCACGGGGGCCGGGGTCCGGGCCCGGGGCTTCCGGGCTCCAGCCGCCGGCAAAACCGGGACGTCTCGCGATGGCTGGTTTGCCGGGTACACCTCCAACCTCCTGTGCGTCGTCTGGGTCGGTTTCGACGACAACCGGGAGCTCGGTCTTACCGGGTCGGTTTCCGCTGCGCCCATCTGGGCCGAGTTCATGCGCCGCGCGACGGCGCTCCCGCGCTACCGCAACACCCAGCCATTCACCCGGCCGGACGGCGTCGTGTTCGAAACCATCGACCCTGAGTCGCAGGAACTCGCGACCGCGGCCTGCCCCTCCGTCCGCCAGGAAGTTTTCATCGCCGGCACCGAGCCGACCGAAACGTGCCCGCTGCACCCGGAGGAGTCGCCGGAAAACATCCCCCCGATCTCGTGGTTGTCTAAAATCCTGGGGCGCGGCCACGAGGATGCTGCGCGGGAGCAGGCCGCGCAACCCGAGAAGCCCAAGGCCGAAAAAAGAAAGAGAGGATTCTTCAAGCGACTCTTCGGCATCGGCAACGACCGCGAGGAGGGCCCTCCCGCAGAAAAGGGCGGGGCGCAAGCGGGGCCCGGATGAACTCAAATCCACACGTGTCGCGTGGTGGACCCGTTTGGAGTGCGACGCCTCGGCGGCCTCGGCGCCGCTTTCCTCATGGTTCCACGGCCGGAATGCCCGGCGCCTCGGCGCCGCACCCCAGACTGTGGGTGGCTGCTACTTGCGCATTTCGACCACCGTGGCGCCGCCGCCCCCTTTTTCGGGTGCGGCAAGGGCGAAACGCTCGACCTGGGGATGGCCTTTGAGCAGCTGCGCGATCGCTCGGCGCAGGATCCCCTTGCCATGGCCGTGGATGATGCGGACAGTGTCCGCCCCGGCGACAAACGCCTCGTCGAGAAACTTGTCGACCCGGTCGGTCGCCTCGTCGGCCGTCATGCCGATGACGTTGGCCTCGCGCTCAAACTCCTCGTCGATGTTGACGTCGGGCCCCGAGGCGTGAAATCCGGGGCGCGGCGCTGCGGTGCCGGCCGCCGGTTGAAGCGGGACGATTTCTTCCGGCCTGAGGCGGAATTTCAACGAACCCACCAGTACGGTGCAGGTGTCGTCCTGCGTCGAATCGACCACCCCTTCCTTGCCGAGCGACGGAATCCGCACCCGGGTCCCCTCGCGGAGGTCCGCGACGTGAAAGGTGGGCGCCGCGGGCACGCCCGCGCCGGTGTCGGCGCCGGGCCCCTGTTTCAGCCGCTCTGCGGTGCGGCGCAGTTCGGCTGAGCGGCTGGCTGCGGCCTTGCTGAGGCGCTGGGCTTCGACCCGGTCCTTCAGGTCGCGGACGAGACGCTCGCTTTGCGCGGTGAAGCCGGCGATCACGCGGGCGAGTTCCTGCTCGAATTCGCGGTGCCTTTCGGCCTCGCGGCGGGCGAACTCCAGATCGAGCCGGGCGTATTCCCGCGCCGCCGCCTCACGCTCCTGCTCCAGGGCGGCGCGCAACTGTTCCTGGTCGTCGACGGAGGCCTTCAGCTTCCTGAGGTAGGCGCCGGCCTCGGTGTGCGCGGGATCGATACGGGCCTTGGCCTCGTCGAGGATGACCGGCGGGATGTTCATGCGGCGGGCGATCTCGAGCCCTGCCGATGCGCCGGCCACCCCGACCATCAGCCTGTAGGTCGGCCGCAGCGTGCGCTCGTCGAACTCCACCGACGCGTTCAGCACGCCCTCGGCCTGCGCCGCCCAGATTTTGAGACCCGAGTAGTGGGTGGTGGCGACCGTGGTGGCCCCGGCACGGCGGAAGAAATCGACGATGGCCACGGCCAGCGCCGCCCCCTCGTCCGGGTCGGTCCCGGTCCCGACCTCGTCCAGCAGCAGCAGCGCCGGCGGGGCGACGCGCTCGGCCATGTCGGCGATGTTGCGCATGTGCGCCGTGAAGGTCGACAGGTTGGCCGCGATCGACTGCTGGTCGCCGATGTCGGCAAACACCTGGTCGAAAACCGGGAGCACCGCCTCGCAGGCGGGCACGTGCAGACCCATTTGCGCCATCAGGACGGCAAGCCCCACCGTCTTGAGCACCACGGTCTTTCCCCCGGCATTCGGCCCGCTGATGACGACGACCTGGTGTGACTCGTCGAGGTCCAGCGTGATGGGGACCGCGGTCGCCCCGGAGACCCGCAGGGCGCGCTCGAGCAGAACATGGCGGACATCGGCGAGGCGCAGCGCCGTGCCTTGGGCCAGCCGCGGCCGCACGCAGCGGAACTCGGCGGAAAGTCTCCCTTTTGCCTGGGAGAAGTCCACCAGCGCGACGGCGTCCCGGACAGCGGCAATCTCGGCGGCGTGCAGCCGGAGGGCCTCGCTGATGGAGAAGAGAATGCGGGCAATCTCCGCCTCCTCCTGCTCGCGCAGCCGCACGAGCTCGTTGTTCTGCTCGATGGCCGCAAGGGGTTCGACGAAAGTCGTCTGCCCGCTGGAAGACAGGCCGTGCACCACACCCGGGACCTGGTGGCGCGCGTCGGTGCGGATCGGGATGACGAAGCGGCCGTTACGAAACGTGACGAGATCGTCCTGGACTGCCCGCGTCTGCGCCTTGAGGATGGAGTCCAGGCTTCGAAAGATGCGCGTGCGGGCTTCCCCGAGCTCGCGCCGTATCGCCCTGAGCTCGGGGCTCGCGTTCTCGTCGATCTCTCCCCCGGGAAGGATCTTTCCCCGGATCGAGCCGAGCAGCCGCCGCAGATCGGGGATGCTGCCGGAGAGACGGGACAGCTCGGGGTAGAGTTCGAGCGCCTCGGCGCCCCGGAACTGCTCGCGCAGGCCGAGCCCGACCGAGACCAGCCGCTCCAGCTGGAGTATCTGCAGCGGTTCGAGGCTCGTGCCTTCGATCTGCAGCTTGGCCAGGGCCGCTTCCGGGTCCTCGATGCCGGCGAACCCGAATCGTTCGCCGGAGTTCAGGTAGCGCGCGCACTCGGTGGTGAGCTCCTGCCCCAGCTCGATTTCAGCCCGATCGGACGACGGCCGCTGCGCCGCGACGAGCCGGCGGCCGAGCGGCGTCTGGGCGTGCCCGGCCAGCAAATCGAGGAGAGAGTGCAGCTCGAGCGTGGAAAAGGTGCGTTGGTCCATGCGGAACCTTACTTAGAAACGGGGCGGGCGGTCAAGTGTGTGGAGTGCAGCGCCTCGGCGGCCTCGGCGCCGCTTTCTCGGTGCGTCCTACGGCCGAATTACCCGGCGCCTCGGCGCCACACCGAACCTCGCCGTGCCCTTACTGCTCGACGCGCGGCGCCGTCGAGCCGCCGCGCTCCTGGCCTGCCTTGCTCCTTGTGCAAGAAAGCGTTAGTCTGTGACAACAAAGTGTGGAGCCGCCGATATGCCTGCGAGCAGGAAAATCGTGATCATGGGGGCCGCGGGGAGGGATTTTCACAACTTCAACCTCTGTTTCCGCAATAACCCGGCGTACCGTGTCGAAGCATTCACCGCTTTTCAGATCCCGAACATCTCGGGCCGCACCTATCCGCCGGGACTCGCCGGCGAGGGGTATCCGGAGGGGATCCCGATCTATCCCGAAGCCGATCTCCCGGGGCTGATCCGGGACAAGGGGATCCAGGAGGTGGTCTTCGCCTACAGCGACGTCTCGTACGCCGACCTCATGCACAAGGCGTCGCTGGTCAACGCCGCCGGCGCGGATTTCCGGCTCTTGGGCGCGGCGGGCACGATGCTCCGGGCGGGGAAGCCGGTGGTGGCGGTCTGCGCCGTCCGGACGGGATGCGGGAAGAGCCAGACGTCGCGGCGCGTTGCGGAGCTGCTGCGTGGACGCGGCAAATCGGTGGTGGTCGTGCGCCACCCCATGCCGTACGGCGACCTGAACGCGCAACGCTGCCAGCGTTACGAGGCGCTCGCGGACCTGGACCGGCACCGCTGCACGATCGAGGAGCGCGAAGAATACGAGTCCCACATCCTGCAGGGAAACATCCTCTACGCGGGGGTGGACTACGAGGAAATCCTGCGCAGCGCCGAAAAGGAGGCCGACATCATTCTCTGGGACGGCGGCAACAACGACCTGCCGTTCTTCCGCCCGGACCTGCACATCGTGCTGGTGGACCCGCACCGACCCGGTCACGAGCTGCGCTACTACCCGGGGGAGACCAACCTGCGGATGGCGGATGTGGTGATCGTGAGCAAGTCGGGGAGCGCGACGGCGGCGGGTGTGGAGGAGGTGACCGCGAACGCTAGAGGCGCGAACCCGCGGGCCCTGTTGATCCGCGCCGACTCGATCCTGCACGTCCAGGACGAGACGGCTATTCGCGGCAGGCGAGTGCTGGTGGTCGAGGACGGCCCGACCCTGACGCACGGCGAGATGACTTACGGCGCGGCGCACCTGGCGGCGCGGCAGTTCGGAGCGGCCGAGATCGTTGACCCGCGGCCCTACGCGGTGCGCTCGATGCGTGAGACCTTCGCTCGGTATCCCCACCTGGTCGACGTGCTCCCGGCCATGGGATATGGCGACGAGCAGGTCCGGGACCTCCAGGAGTCCATCGACGCCGTCCCGTGCGACCTCGTGCTGGTCGGCACCCCGCTCGACCTGGGGCGGCTGATCGAGACCCGACATCCGATGCTGCGCGTGACCTACAGCCTCGACGCGGTTGCGTCGGAAGCGCTGGACCGGGTGCTGGGACAGTTCCTATCCAGTCCGTTGGAGACAAGAGGCGACCATGCGGAAAAAGGACTTTCTCTCCATCCGTGATCAGTCCACGGACGAGCTGCGCGACACGCTCATCAACGCCTTTGCGGTCAAATCGGATCCGCTGAAGTACTCGGATGCGCTCAGGGGGAAGGCTCTGGCCATGATTTTCGAGAAGCCTTCCCTGCGGACTCGGGTGACCTTCGATGTCGGCATACACCAGTTGGGCGGCTTTTCCGTCTACCTCTCGCCCGGCGAGATCAACCTGGGCAAGCGCGAACCGGTGGGCGACGTGGCCCGCAACCTCGAGCGCATGGTGCAGGGGATCATGATCCGCACGTTCAGCCACCGGATCGTGGAGGAAATGGCGGCGTGCGCGTCGGTCCCTGTGATCAACGGCCTCACCGACTTCAGCCACCCCTGCCAGGCGGTGGCCGACTACATGACCATGATCGAGTGCAAGGGGGAACTGAGCGGCCTGAAGCTGGCCTATCTCGGGGACGGCAACAACGTGGCCAACTCGCTGATGTTCGGCGCTGCCCTGCTGGGTGTGCACATCGTCGTCGCCGCCCCGCGCGGCTACGAGCCGAGGACAGAGGTGCTCGAGTGGGCGCGCGCGCACGCACCGGCCTCGGGGAGCAGGATCGAGGTCACGGACGATCCCGAACAAGCCGCCGCCGGCGCCGACGTGCTCTACACGGACGTCTGGGCGAGCATGGGCCAGGAGGACGAGGCGGCGGAGCGGCGGCGGAGCTTTCAGCCATACCAGGTCTCCGAGCGCCTGTTCGAGCTGGCCAGGCCCGACGCGATCTTCATGCACTGCCTCCCCGCTCATCGGGACGAAGAAGTCAGCGCGGGGGTGATCGACTCGCCCCGATCCGTCGTCTTCCAGCAGGCGGAAAACCGGCTCCACGCGCAGAAGGCGATCATGCTGGGCGTCATGGGTTGAGGTGAATCCGTGGCTAGATCCGCGCTGGTCGCAGTAGGCGGAAATTCGCTCGTCCGTGCGGGAGAGCAGGGGGCGGTCCGTGAGCAGGTTGCCAACGCGCGCCGCATCAGCCGTGCGATCGCCGCGCTCCTGCGGGAAGGGCTCGACGTGGTCGTCACGCACGGCAACGGGCCGCAGGTGGGGGCCGCACTGCTCCGCTCGGAAAGAGCCTCCGGCCAGGTGTACGAACAGGGCCTCGACGTGTGCGTCGCCGCCACCCAGGGCGAGATAGGCTACATCCTTCAGCAGGCGCTCGGGTACGAAATCCGCCGCCAGGGGATCGACAGGCCGGTGACCACCATCCTGACCCAGGTCGTGGTGGGCGTGGACGACCCCGCCTTCCTGCACCCCACGAAACCCGTCGGGCCCTTTTACTCGCGCACCGCGGCCGAGGAAAAGGCGCGCCGGCTGGGGTGGATCATGGTCGAGGACGCCGCCCGGGGCTACCGGCGCGTGGTCCCCTCGCCGCGCCCCCTGGAGATCGTCGAAGAGGACGTGATCCGCAGGATGCTCTCAATGGGGATGCTGGTGATCGCGCTGGGCGGGGGAGGTATCCCGGTGGTGCGCGAAGAGGGCGCGCTCCGCGGGGTCGACGCCGTGATCGACAAGGACCGTGCCTCCCTGCTGCTCGGCTCGCGCCTGCCGGTCGATCTCCTCGTCTTCGCCACCGACGCCGACCGCGTCTACCTCGACTACCGGAAGCCCGGCCAGCGGCCGCTGACCCGCGTGTTTGCGCGGCAGATGCGCGCCTACCTGGCCGCCGGCCAGTTCCCGCCCGGGAACATGGGGCCCAAGATCGAAGCGGCGCTCGAATTCCTGGCGCTCGGGGGGAAGGAAGCCATCGTCGCCTCCCACGAGCACCTCGTGGCCGCCGTCCACGGCGAGGCCGGCACCCGGATCCTGCCCGACAACTCCGAGGAGCGCAATCCATGAAGCTCCGTCACGTCATTCAGTCTCAACAGTTCACCGTACCCCTCCTGATGGAGCTCTTCGACCGCACCCGCGCCATGGAGCGCGTCGTGCGCCGGGGCGGGACGCAGGATTACCAGAACAAAATCATGGCGACCCTGTTCTACCAACCCTCGACGCGCACGCGCTTCTCGTTCGAAGCCGCGATGTACCGCCTGGGGGGAAAAGTGTTTTCCACCGAGCAGGCCCGCTACTTCTCCTCGGAGGTCGAGGGAGAGCAGCTGGAAGACACGATCCGCACGATCTCCGGCTACTCCGATGTCATCGTGATCCGCCACTCTGAGGTGGGGGGAGCGGCGCGCGCGGCGGCTGTGTCACGGGTGCCGGTGATCAACGCCGGCGACGCCAACGGCGGGCAGCACCCCACGCAGGCCCTGCTGGACCTTTACACGATATTCCGCGAACGCCGCACGCTCGACGGACTCAGCATCGCCATCATCGGGGACCTCGAACGCGGCCGCACCGCCCGCTCCCTGGCCTACCTGTTGAGCAAATTCGACCGAGTGAAGATCTGGTTCGTAAGCCCGCCCGAGCTTCAGATGGCGCGCGACATCCTGGACTACCTCGAGGAAAACGACGTGTGGTACGGGCTCGAACCCGACATGGACCGCGTGCTCGGGCACGTCGACGTCGTCTACCTGACCCAGATCCGCCCGGCCCGCCTCAAGGAGCAGCAGGGGGCGCTCAAGTACACGATCGATGCCTCGGTACTTCGTTGTCTGCGGCCCGACGCCCTGATCCTGCACCCCCTCCCGCGGACCGCGGAACTGGACAAGGCTGTCGACGAAGACCCCCGCGCGTGCTACTTCCGGCAGGCGGCCAACGGCCTGTTCGTGCGGATGGCGCTGCTGACAATGGTGCTCGAGGACGCCTGAGGCTTCCGGCCAACGGCCCCCTCCCAGCGCACCCGGTGTTGGAGAGGAGAATGCCATGGAAGAGGAACTCAAGGCTGCAAAGCCTGCGACCACTGCGGACGCCCTCATCGACCTCGAAAACGAGTACGGCGCACATAATTACAACCCGCTGGACGTCGTCGTGCACCGGGCGTCGGGTGTCTGGGTGTACGACGTCGAGGGGAAGCGTTACCTCGACTGCCTGGCCGCCTATTCCGCCGTGAACCAGGGACACTGCCATCCGGCCATCCTGCACGCGGCCGAGGAGCAGATGCGCCTCGTGACCCTGACCTCGCGCGCCTTCCGCAACGACCAGCTTCCGCTGCTGTGCCGGGACCTGCACGAACTCACCGGCATGGAGATGGCGTTGCCCATGAACTCCGGGGCGGAGGCGGTCGAAACGGCGCTGAAGGCGGCGCGCAAGTGGGGCTATACGTGCAAAGGGATCCCTCCGGGGAAGGCGGAGATCGTCGTCTGCGCCAACAACTTTCACGGCCGCACGATTTCGCTCGTGAGTTTTTCCACCGACGAACAGTACCGGCGCGGCTTCGAACCGTTCACCCCCGGTTTCAGGACGGTGCCGTACGGAGACAGCGACGCACTCCGCCGCGCACTGACTCCCAACACCTGTGCCTTCCTGGTGGAGCCCATCCAGGGGGAGGCGGGAGTCGTCATCCCGCCGGACGGTTACCTCGAGGCGTGCTCCAGGCTGTGCAGGGAAAACGACGTGCTGTTCGTGGCCGACGAGATCCAATCGGGGCTGGGGCGCGCCGGAAAGCTCTTCGCCTATTTGTACGAGGACGTCGAGCCCGACGTCCTGATCATAGGGAAAGCGCTCGCCGGCGGGTTCTACCCCGTCTCGGCCGTGCTGGCCTCCAAGGAGGTGCTCGGCGTCTTCGGGCCCGGCGACCACGGCAGCACGTTCGGCGGCAACCCCCTCGCCTGCGCCATCGCCCGGGCCGCGCTCCGCGTACTGCAGGAGGAGAAGCTCGTCGAGCGCTCCGCCGAACACGGCCGGTACTTCCTCGGGCTCCTGCGGACGCTGCGCTCCGCCGACATCGTCGAGGTAAGGGGCCGCGGCCTCTGGATCGGCCTCGAGCTCAAGCGTGGAGCACGCGGCTGCTGCGAGATCCTGAAGGAGCGGGGGATCCTCTGCAAGGAAACCCACGAACGCGTGATCCGGGTCGCGCCCCCCCTCGTGATCACGCGTGAGGAGATCGACTGGGCCTTCGAAAGGTTCCGCTCCGTCCTCGAATAGCCCCGCGGACCTCACCATTTGGAGTGCGGCGGCTCGACGCCGACACTAGCCCATGTCTGCGGGCTTTCGCGCTATTCGCGTGCGTATGTGTTCGTGGCGTCGCTCGCGTTTCTGCTGGATCGAGCGTTGGAGAAAAAACTGCAATCGGCCGGCTCGGACATCTCATCGCGGGAGGGAGGCTTGGCAGTCGCTGCGGACAGTCCGGACACAGGCTACGCCTGTCACCAGGTCCAGATCCGCGCGCAACCGCGAAAATCCGCGTCCGGGAACGTCTGTCAGCGCACTTCCGAACACCTGACCTGTACCAGGCCAACCTGCACTGGGCCGCTTACGCTCCACGTCCAGCGGTGGACCGACGAGCTGATATAATGTTCCCGGTTATCTCGATGGGAGCCACATGATGAAAGCGATACGCGTGCATGAAACGGGCGGTCCCGAGGCACTCCAACTCGAAGAGATTGCCGTGCCGGCACCGGGCCCCGGCCAGGTACGGGTGCAAGTCAAGGCGATCGGTGTGAACTTCATCGACATCTACCACCGCAGCGGGCTCTACAAGCTCCAGCTTCCGTTCATCCCGGGTTCCGAGGCGGCCGGGATCGTTGATGCCGTCGGCGAAGGCGTCAAGACAGTGGCGGCGGGGGAGCGGGTGGCCTACGCCATGAATCCGGGCGCCTACGCCGAGTACGCGCTCGTCAACGACTGGCAGCTCGTGAAGCTCCCGGACGACGTCGATTTCCGCACGGCGGCCGCGCTGATGCTGCAAGGCATGACCTCGCACTACCTCATGTACTCCACGTTTCCACTCCGCAGCGGGGAAGTCGCCCTGGTTCACGCCGCGGCCGGCGGGGTGGGGCTGCTGCTGCTGCAGATCGGCAAGATGCTCGGAGCCACCCTGATCGGCACGGTTTCGACGCAGGGGAAACGGGAGCTGGCCCTGGAGGCGGGGGCCGACCACGTCGTCCTGTACGAAGAGAACGACTTCGAGGCGGAAGTGAAGAAGCTGACCGACGGCCACGGTGTCCACGTCGTGTACGATTCGGTCGGGCGGACCACGTTCGACCGCAGCCTGCGTTGTCTGCGGCCGCGCGGCATGCTGGTCCTTTTCGGACAATCCAGCGGGCCCGTGCCCCCCATCGATCCCGGCGTGCTGGCGGCGCGCGGCTCGGTCTACCTGACCCGGCCGAGCCTGGCCCATTACACGGCCAGCCCGGAGGAGATCGGCTGGCGCGCCGGCGACGTGCTGCGGTGGGTCGCCGAAGGACGGCTCAAGGTGCGCATCGACTCCAACTATCCGCTGGGCGAGGCGGCGGCGGCTCACCGCGCCCTCGCGGGCCGGAAGACCAGCGGCAAGATTATCCTCCAGCCCTGAGTCAGCCGCCTTACTACTGATGTTCACAGATGCGCTTTTTTCAGGACCCAAACTTGCGCGGATCCACACGGATCGGCCTAGCGAGCGTGAATCCGTTGAATCCGCGCAAATCTGCGTCCTGAAAAATACGTCAGCGTAATTATGAGACTGTACTCAGTGCAGCCTGAAGATCACGGTCACGATCGCGAGCACCGGGACCGGCTCGCCGTTGAGCAGCGTAGGAGAATATTTCCACTGGCGTACTGCCTCGACCGCCGCGTCGCTCAGCAGCGGGTGGCCGCCCACTACCCGGACGGCCACGACGTTTCCGTCGTCGTCCACCGCGACTTCGAGTGTCACTTCACCTGAAACCCGCGCCCTGCGGGCCAGTTCGGGGTATGCCGGCTCGACCCTGCGGAGCAGGCGGGACTCGAGCACTTTCCCGCCGATGCGCATCGCCTCCGTCGTCCGGTGCACCGGGGGTGGAGGCGGCGGCCGCAGCGGAGCAGCCGGCCGGCCGCCGGGCAGCAGCTCCGCCGGAATGCCCGGGAATCCGCCCGGGCCGAACGGTTGCCCCGGCACGCCGAATTCCGCCGCGGGCAGTTCCTCCGGCGGGAGTGGATCGAGGACGATGCCGTCCGGTATGATCGTCGGGGTTAAGAGCCCCAGCCTGATGGTGGCTGCGCCACCGCGGACCTGAGCCGTCCCAACCGGAGGGCGAGGCGGCTCGCGCGCGGGCGGCGTGGCTGGGGTGGCAATAAGGAACGTGAGCAGGCCTGCGCCCGGGATGACGTTCAGCCAGAACAGCGGCACCAGCACCAGCGCGCCGATCCCGACGATGTGAAGCACCAGCGAGACAAGAAGACTCGAGGCGCGGCGCAAGAAGCTGCGCTGTTCGCCGAACTCGGCCGATTCGAACATGGTTCCCCCTTTCCGGCGCCCGGCGGCGCCCGGATCATCGAAGCCTGCGCTTTCCGTGATTTTTCACTGCTACTGGATTTGACCCTGCACGCCCGCCGAAGTTCCGGAGCGGGGATCATCGGGATTCATGGAGCATTTAACGACCGCACGAGCACGTCAGCCGAGACGAAGTCGATCGTGGGGCGGCCTCTTCACCCGGGCAGGGGTTGCCGCAGCCTTTCCCGCGCCGGTGTGCGATGATAAGCTTGAATGGGGTCCCCCTAAGCCAAACCGGAGAACAGTGATGAGCAACCATGACGGAACGCAGGGCGAGATTCTCGCGCGTTTGCGCAAGCTCGAGGCACAGAACCGGCTCATCAAGAGGATCGGCCTCCTGGCGTTCCTCTCGGCCGGGGCGTTGTTCTGGATGGGGCAGGCCAGGACAGCGCGCAACGTCGAAGCGAGGAGGTTTACCCTGAAAGATGTCAAGGGGAAGCGGAGGGCGGAACTGGCGATAGAGCTCGGCCGCCCGGTACTGCTCTTCTACGACGAGATGGAGAGGGCGTCCGTGTCGATTGGGGTGGAGGAGGACGGTCCCGGCCTGACCCTGTACGACCCGGCCGGCCGCCAGTCGATGGTGCTGAGCGCGGCCGCAAACGGCCCCGTGTTGAGCATGTTCTCCCGCTCGGGGGTGAAACGGCTGAACATGAGCGTGGCGGCGCAGGGCCCTGTCATCGGACTGCTCGGGACCGCAGGGGAGGCCAGGGCGGCGTTCGGCGCCTCGGGTTCCGACAATACCTTTCTGCACCTGTTTTCCGACAAGGAGCACGGCGGCGTGCAGCTTTCGGCCGGCGCGGACCGCGCGGTCGTGCGCATCTTCGACGGCGCCGACAAGCCCAGGGCCGTTTTGGGAATGCTGGAGAAGGAAAACACCCCGGGGCTGGTTCTCAACGACGGCGCGGGGGCCGCGCGGGTGATGCTGCTGTTGTTTCCCCGTGGTCCCGGGCTCGAGTTCCGCAGCGACAAAGACGTCGTCTGGCGGGCCCCCTGACGTCAGATGCCCTTGTGCGGTGTCAGCGACCGTGCGATCAGCCCAAGACCCCCGGCCAGCAGCGCCAGCATGAAGAGCGTGTTGTAGAGCGACGTCGGGCGGAAATAGATGTCCATGTTCATCAGCACCCCCGCCAGGATGATCCCGAAACCCAGGACCGTCAGGATCCAGCCGGCCGGGGACTTTCCGTTGAAAAAGAGCATGCCGACGCCCACGAGCATCGGGACCAGGCTCAGGCCGAAGGCATTGACACCCCAGAGTCGTCCCCACGACGTGGTCACCTCCACCTGGTTGAGGAACAGGTAGGCTCCGATCCCGGCCATGATCAGGCCTGCGAAAAACTGACCGATTCCCCCGGGCGTCCCACCGGCTCCGACATTCTTCGTCTCTTCCCCCATGCCCCGCCCCTCCATCGTTGTGAGTCGTCTTCAAAGGTCTCAGAAAGCCGCCCGGCCCCGTTGCCCCGCGGCCGCGCGGCGGGTCCGATTATAGGGCGACCGTCGCATCTGGCAACGGCCACCACGGGCCCCAACGCGAACTCCGTGCCCCGGCTCGCGTGGCTGTTGCTCTGAAGCGGCGAGACCATTATAGTCAGGTTCGCGGAAGGATATTCGAAGATGCACCCACGACTGCTGACGACCCCCTATTTCACCCTTCACACGTTCGGCGTTTTGCTGGCCGCGGCTTACCTCGCGGCGCTGTGGTGGATCACCCGCAGCGCCAAGCGGGAGGGGCTCGACCCGGAGCGGATGATGTCGCTCGGGCTGTGGGCGATCGTCGGGGCGGTGATCGGGGCCAAGCTGCTGATGGTCTTGCGGACGCTGCCGGAGTATCTGGCCGACCCGTCGCAGTTGTGGGCGCTGTCGACGCTGCAGAGCGCGGGCGATTTCTACGGGGGCTTCCTGGGCGCCCTGGCCGCCGTGGCGGTGTATTTCGCGCGCACGCCGCAGCTGCGCGTCTGGCGGACCGCCGACATATGCGCGCCAGCGATCGCGCTGGGGCAGGCGATCGGGCGCGTGGGCTGCTTCATGGCGGGTGACGACTACGGAAGCCCCGCGACGGTGCCGTGGGCCGTGAGGTTCACCGACCCGGACGCCTACAGCATCGGGGGTGCGCCGCTCGGGGTACCGCTGCACCCCGTGCAGCTCTACGAATCCGCCGTGTGCCTGGCGCTCTTCCTGTTTCTGGTGCGGCTCTCGCGCCGCAGGCGTTTCGACGGGCAGGTCATCCTGTCCTACACGCTGCTGTATGCGGCCGCACGCTTCCTGCTGGAATTCGTCCGCGGCGACGAGGATCGGGGCTTCCTGCTGCAGGGGCTCCTGTCCACATCCCAGTTCATCGCGTTGCTCCTCGCCGCCGCGAGTGTGGTGCTTTGGTGGAAGAGACGTGCCTCTCGGAGGGGAATATGAAACCCAGGATCGGGGTGGTGCTTTCCGGTTGTGGCGTGCTGGACGGTTCGGAGATCCACGAGGCAACCCTGACGCTTTACTTTCTTGACAAGCACGGCGCCGAGGCCGTCTGCCTGGCGCCCGACAAGGACCAGGCAGAGGTCGTGGATCACGTCCGAGGAGAATCGGCGGCGGAGAAACGCAACGTCCTGCGCGAGTCCGCGCGGATCGCGCGGGGAGCGATCTCGGACGTGGCTGCCGGCAGGGCCGCCGACCTCGACGGCGCGATCCTCCCGGGCGGGTACGGTGCGGCGAAGAACCTGTCCAACTTTGCGTCCGACGGGGCGCGCTGCCAGGTGGACCCGGGTGTTCGCCGCCTGCTGCTCGACCTGCACGCCGCGGGAAAGCCGATAGGCGCGCTGTGCATCGCGCCGGCGCTGATCGCGGCCCTGTTCGGTTCCGAGCACGTTCGTTTGACGATCGGCACGGATGCGGGGACCGCGTCGGTCCTGGAACAGACGGGCGCGCGGCACGTCGTTGCCCGCACCGGCGACGTCGTGGTCGACGAGGAGCTCCGGATCGTCACCACACCGTGCTATATGACCGCGCGCACGATCGGCGAGGTGGGGGACGGCATCGAGAAGGCGGTCCTGAAAGTGCTTGAGCTCGTCCGCACCAGCAAGGCCTCGGGCCGCGCGTAAGCCGCGGCGATCTGCTTCACGGCGGCAGCGGGCCCCCCGGCGCACCAGCCAGCCACGATCGCTCCGGGCGGCCTCGCCTGCCATGAGCCCCCCGCCCTTTGATCCCCGTCCCGGCACCGCATCGAACGGTCAGGGAGGGGCTGGCGGCACGGCCTTTACCGCGAAGGCGCGAACGTTCATACTGTCTGTCGGCCCGTGGGCCGGGGAAAGGGGGTGCGGCAGTGAACTCGAGACCTGATGAGCCATTGAATCGACTGGTGGCAGACGCCATTCTTGGCATCGACACGCTCTGGGGCGGGGACGTCATGAACCCGTCCGGTACCGGGCGCTTCATCGCCGACTCCTGGTTTTCCGACGAGCCGCTGCCGCCCGCCTACACGCATCCCCTGGCGGCCCGGGTGCGGGAGAGCGGTGGTGTCTCGGCTGCGCAACCCGACCGGACGGCGATCGAGGAATACCTTGGGGCCATCGACATCGCCGGAGCCATCAAGGGGATGGCTGAGGAGGCGAAAAGGGTGGGGCGGCGCCGTCGCGCCTACATCAAGGGGCTGGCCGTCTGTTTCGAGGCGATGTGGGACCTTGCCATGGAGATCCTCGGCAAGGGGGAAGCGGTACCCTACGACCGCTGCGTGCTCGCCTCCACGGGCCGCTGCCCGGAGCCGTCGCAGCCCGATGCAAAGCGGCAGCGCGCCGGGGAAATCCTGGCGCGGGCGGGGTACCCGACCGGCTCGAACGAAGAGTTGCTCTTGGCCGTCGACGCGTGGCGCGCCGAGCGGCTCGTCCCGGCAAGATCGATCGCGGCCCTGGGGGCGGCGTTCATCGCGAAATACGACGCGCTCTCGACCCGCCACCTCCTGCCCTTCCTGCCGCAGGCGCTCCGGCCCGTGCCGCGCGCCAACATCCGCTTCCTGCCCATCAAAGACGCGTGGTTCTCCGGGTCGATGAACTACCTCGGCCGCGCCCGTAAGCCGGACGGCAGCCCCGAGTATGAGGCCTCCTACGAAATCAACGCGTCGCTCGAGATCTCCGTGCCGGAATTCGAGCAGCTGGTCAGCCACGAGGTGGTGCCCGGCCACGTGACCAGCTTCGCCTACCTGCAGAACCTCTTCTGGCGCGGCAAGGTCGGCTTCGAAGCCTCCGTCCTGACCATGAACACGCGGGCTGCCGCCCTCTGCGAGGGGATCGCCAACAACGCACTCCTCATCGCCTGCGGGGTGACCGAGGTGGAACAGCTTGCCGACGAAGATCTCCAGCTGGGCCTGCTGCTTGCCCTGCTCCAGGACGACGCCAAGAACCAGGCGTCGTACCTCACCTGGCACGAGCGCCTGCCGCAACCCGAAGTCGCTGCGACGCTGCGCCGGGATTTCCTGGTCACCGAGGAACGCGCGCAAAAGCTCTCAGGGGCATGGGGTCGCCATCCCCTGCTCGGCCGCATGTACCTGCCCGCCTACCGCGCGGGCACCGAGCTGGTGGCTGGACTGCGCCGCAGGTATCCTGCCGAAAAGGTGTTGCCGGTCCTGTACGGCTGCAACGGGCTGGTGGACGTGACTACCGTCGAGGCGGCCATCCGCTAGTTCGACGTCGCCGTCCGGGAGACGCGGAGATGTCGGGAAACGGCAGGATCTCAACCGTGCTTTTCGACTGGGACGGCACCCTGCTGGACTCGGCGCGCCTCGGCCTGCTCGCCTTCCGCGCCACCTTCGCCGAACTCGGCATCGCGTTCCCGGAGGAGCTGTACAGGTCCGCGTACTCGCCCAACTGGTATGCGATGTACGAGGCGATGCGCGTCCCAAGGGAGTCGTGGGCGGCCGCAGACCGCCTGTGGCTTCAGCACTACGGCGAGGAAACCCCCGCACTGGTCCCCGGAGCGCGGCAAACCCTGCTGGACCTGTCCGGAAAGGGCTACCGCCTGGGGATCGTCAGCAGCGGCTCGGAGTGCCGTGTGCGCCGGGAAATCGCGCAGCTGGACCTGGACCGGTTGTTCCAGGTCGTGGTCTGCAACGAAAACACCACCCACAAGAAACCCCACCCGGAGGGGCTGGAAACCGCCATCTTCGCCCTTGGCTGTCCAAAAGACGCGTGCTGCTACGTGGGCGACAGCCCGGAAGACATCCTGATGGGCAGGCGGGCCGGCATCTTGACCATCGGAGTGCGCAGCGCCTATCCCGGCAGCGACCGCCTCCCGGCTGCCTGCCCCGACCTCCTGCTGGAGAATGTGCACGAGGTGCTTCTGCACCTTTGAGGGCCGGCTGGCCGCCCCATGAAACCCCGGGGCTGCGTCGGGCCGCCGCGCCCGCCCGCACCACTTTGGCGCTCCGGATCCGCCTGTAAAGGTGTACAATTCTCCGGGTTACGGGAATTCTCGAGCATCGACACACACTCACCGATCGGACTGACAAGCCATGATTACCGAAGACCCCGAACGCAAAACGCAAGTTTATGCACAGGTCGAAGAACTGCTCCGGCGCAAGGCTCCGCAGGACGACCTGGAGCTTCTGTCGGCCTTCGCGCCGGTCATGTTTGCGGAGATGCCGGACAGCATCGCCCTGAGGCTCCCGCCCGAAGCCGTCGCCGAGAGGATCTCGGCCCACTTTCGCTTTGTCGCGCGGGAGATGCCGCCGGCGATCCAGCTGTATCGGGGCCTGCCGGGCATCCACGTCTCCGCCCTGAATCCCACCGAGGAGGAGGCCCGCGCGACCGGGGGCGGGGCGGGGCTTCCCATCGAGACCACCGTCGTCCGGACCCACACGCTCGACGCCCCGTTCATATTCGAGAGCCTCAAGAACTACTTCAGCAAGGCGGGTCTGCGGGTTTTTTCGGCGGTGCACCCGATCTTTACCGTGCGGCGCCAGTGGGAGCGGGTGGTCGGCATCGCCGGGCCGCACGAGGAAGGCACGAGGGAGGTCTACTGTCAGTTCCAGATCGAACGGGTCGAGTCGAAGGAACGGCTGCGCCGGATCGAGCACGAGATTTTCTCCGTTTTGAAATCCGTGTTTCTGGCCGTCGAGGATTTCGCGGCGATGGTCCGCACCCTGGAAGGCATCGGGCCGAGGCTGCAGAGCCGGGCCGGGGATCCCGAGGAGGCCAAGTCCTCCCGCGAGTTCCTCTGCTGGCTCGCCGACGAGAACTATATATTCATGGGAACGGCTCGTTATGAGGCGGGGAGCAACGGCGACCCGGTCAGGGTGGAAGACAGCGTGCACGGGGTTTTCAAGGACCCGACCCTCCTCCCGGTCGTTTTCCCCGGGTTGCTCGAGGAAATCGAGTCGCGGATTCCCCCCGCCCCGGGCGACGATCACATCGTGGGGTTGGATTACTGCAAGAACGCCGCCGCGCTGCACCACCTCGATCCGATCGACTACGTCGTGATCCGCGAGTGGGACGCCGCCGGGAACTTCAGCGGCGCGACCCTCCTGCTGGGACGGTTCGCGCGCGGGACGTTCGTGCAGCGGGCCGACAGGATCCCCGTGCTCAAGGAGAAGGTCGACTCCATCCTCGAAGCCAGTGGGGCACTGCCGAATTCGCACATCCACCGCGAAATCCGCGCGACGTTCAACCGCCTGCCGCTGCGCGAGCTGTTTTATTCGGACCCGGCCTCACTCAAGTCCATCATCGACCAGGTCGTGTACATGATGGGGGACAACGAGCTGGCCGTGCACATCCGCAACGGCCGGGGGTACATCGCCCTGCTGATCGCCATCTCGCGCCTCCGCTACTCCTACGGGGCCGAAGAGAGCCTCACGCAGGCGTTCACCCGGTCGTTCGGCCCGATCCACTTCCACACCTCGGCGGATTGCGGCGCGGTCAGCCTGATCATGTTCTATTTCGACGCGACACAGCTCGATCATCCCGTCGACGCGGAAGTCGTGCGCCGCATCACCGAGCCCCTCGTCATGGACTGGGAAGGTCGCGTCGCTTCCGTGCTGGAACAGGCGTTCGGCGAACGGGAAGGGCGGCGCCTGTTCAACCGGTGGGTGCGCCAGGAGAGCCGCAGCGGACTCTACCGCGAGGTGACTCCGCCCGAACTGGTGCCCGACGACATCCGGCACCTGGAGAACCTGGAGAGCCGGCTCGAGGTCCGGGCCGTGCCGCGCACGGCCGAGAGCGCGATGCTGCACTTGTACTCGATGCGGTCGCTCGGCCTCACCGGGATCCTCTCGACCCTGAAAAACTTCGGGCTCACCGTCGTCGATGAGATACGGGTCCCCCTGACTCTCCCGGAAGGCCGGAAGTGCTACCTGTACCGTCTGGAAATACAGGCTCCCCCGGCGCGCATCGCACACCTGCAGGCCGGCGGGGAGCGATTCATCGACGCCCTCCGCGCCGTCGACGAGGAACGCACGACCGAAGACGTCCTTAACGGTCTGATTTTGGACGCGGGGCTGGCCTGGCGCGAGATCGAGGTGCTCCGCACGCTGCGCAACCACCTCCTGCAGATCCGCCCGCACTACAACGCGGAGACGATCAACAGCGTGCTCCTGCGCAACAGTGCCGCGGCAGCGGCCCTGTTCCGGTCCTTCGCCTCCCGTTTCGACCCGGCCCTGGCCGGCGACCGGCAGGCTGCCATGCAGGAAGGGGCCCGCGGCATCCAGGCGGCGCTGGAGTCGGTACGGCTGCTCGCCGACGACGAAATTCTCCGGGCCCTGGACAACCTCAAGAGCGCTTCGTTGCGCACTAACTTCTTCCAGCGCCCGCAGCGCCCCGTCTTCGCCATCAAGATCGACAGCCGCAAGGTCGAGGGGATGCCCTCGCCGAGGCCGATGTTCGAAATCTACGTTCACTCCCGGCTCCTCGAGGGGATTCACCTGCGCGGCGGCAAGGTGGCCCGGGGCGGCATCCGCTGGAGCGACCGGCACGACGATTTCCGGACCGAAATCCTCGGCCTGATGAAAACGCAGATGGTGAAAAACTCGATCATCGTCCCTGTCGGGTCCAAGGGAGGGTTCGTCCTGAAAGGGAACGTCCCCTCGCAACCCGCCCTGGATGCCTACGTCGTCGATCGCTACCGCGAGTTCGTTTCCGGGCTGCTCGACGTCACCGACAACATCGTCGACGGCCAGGTCGTCCATCCGCCCGAGGTGGTCCGTCTCGACGAAGACGATCCCTACCTGGTCGTGGCCGCCGACAAGGGGACCGCCCACCTTTCCAACACCGCCAACAGCGTCTCCAACCAGTACGGTTACTGGCTGGGCGACGCGTTCGCGTCGGGCGGCAGCCATGGCTACGACCACAAGAAGGTCGGCATCACCGCCCGCGGGGCCTGGGAGTGCGTCAAGCACCACTTCCGCAACCTCGCGATGGACATCCAAAAGGAGCCCTTCACCGTCTGTGCCATCGGGGACATGGCCGGCGACGTTTTCGGCAACGGCATGCTCATGAGCCACGCGACCAGGCTGATCGCCGCGTTCAACCATGCACACATCTTCCTGGATCCCGATCCCGACCCCGAGACCAGTTATCAGGAGCGGCTCCGCCTCTTCAACCTGCCCAGGTCCTCGTGGCGTGACTATAACGTCGACCTGATCAGCAAGGGAGGCGGGGTTTTCGACCGGTCGGACAAGGCCATCCCGGTGAGTTCCGAAGTCCGGCGCGCGCTCGGCATCGAAGGCGAGGTTGCGACGGGCGAAGAGATGATCCGGCGCATCGTGCTCGCGCAGGTAGACCTTCTGTACAACGGCGGCATCGGTACCTATATCAAGGCCTCCGCCGAAGAGAATGCCCACGTCGGCGACCACGCCAACGACCGGGTGCGCGTCGACGGAAAGAACGTGCGCGCCCGGGTCATCGCCGAAGGGGGCAACCTCGGCTGCACGCAGCGCGGCCGCCTGGAGTACTGGGCCGCGGGCGGGCTGTTGAACACCGACGCGGTCGACAACTCCGGCGGCGTCGACATGTCCGATCACGAGGTCAACATCAAGATCCTGCTCGACATGCTCGTCAAACGGGGCGTGGTCCGCGGCCGCGAGGAGCGCAACCGGATCCTGGCCGAGATGACCGACGACGTCGCTGGCCTGGTGCTCGCGGACAACGACAACCAGGCGCGCGCCATCACGCTGGACGAGGTGCGCAGCGCCGCCGCCTACGAGGAGTACGCCGGCTTCGTGGAGGAACTGGTCGCCAACGGCGTCGTCAACCGGACCGACGCCGACATCCCGACCCGGGACGAACTGCTCGGCAGCCCGCAACGCGAGCGGGGCCTGCCGCGGCCCCTGCTCGCCGTCCTGCTCGGGTACACCAAAATGTGGGCGTTCAACCTGGCGATGCAGGGAACCCTGCCGGATTGCCAGCCGGCGCAGCGGTTCCTGCACGACTACTTTCCCAAGCGCCTGCAGGAGAGCTTCGGCACTTACTTCAAGGACCACGCGCTCCGCCGTGAGATCGTCGCCACCGGCGCCGTCAACTACGTCGTCAACAACGCCGGCATCGTGCTCATCCCCCGGTTGATGACGAGCGCAAACGCCTCGATCGGCGACGTCATCGAGCAGTACCTGGCCGCAGACTGCAACCTAGGTGCGGCGCCTCTGCGTCAGCAGGCGCTGAAGTCGGGGCTGGGCGCCAGACGCGAGCACGAGCTGCTCGTCGAGATCGAGGCGGCGCTCGCCGCCGCAACCCGGGCGCGTCTGGCCGGTGAGCGCGCCCGACCCGGGGTCGACCTGCTCGCCGCCGTGCGCAGCCGCCTCACTTCGCAGCGGCCTCAGCCCTGATCGCCTCGATCGGCTGCGCCGGCCTCGGCGACTCGGGCTGCAGCGCGGCGGCGAGCTGCAGCTCGCCGATCGCCGCGGCGTACTCGCGCCGCGCACGGAGAGCGTCTGCCTGCTCGAAGGCGCGGACAAAGAGCCCGGCCAGGACCCTGCGTGCTACCCGCCGCTCGGCCGTGTCGCGCTCCAGGGCGGCGCTCCGCCGCAGCTGGTTCAGTCTGGAGTTGAACGCCCCCAGTGCCGCCTGTTTCCGGTCGGTGTCTTGCCGGGCGTGCCAGGCGCCGTACAGCTCACCGGATAATTGTCCTTTGTTGGTCGAACTGTGATTGCTCATCTCTAAGGTACTTCTTTAAGATTCGAGATCCCTTCAGGCCGGCAGCGGCCTGCTCCCGCGACGTCCCTGCCTGCCAGTTTACGGTGAATACGTCGTCGAATCATGGTTGATAATTAGCCACTGAACGGCTGAGCTGCAAAGGAAAATATTCATTGCTTCATCGGGGATGCGTCGGCACCTCCTCGAGTTCGTAGCCGGCCTCGTGCAGCACCTGCGCCACCGACGACATGCTCGCACCCAGGCCCGGACCCACCCATCGTCAAATGACCGAGCGGCACGATGACAGCCGCGTGCGAATTCTGCCGTTTCATCGGCTCCGCTCCCTGGCCGATCGGCAGCGCGGAAAGTGGGATCTTGCATGAGCCGCGGCCCTGATGATAGGATCTGCTACTTATAACTAGCTTGGTCGGGCTGACTTCATATGCTGGAAGACCGCCGGGTCGCGGCGGCGGAGGGTGGCGTTCATGCGCAAAGTTCCTTTGTCCGAATCGCTCAGGATCATCGGACGCGGTTCCCTCAATTGGTTTGTCGAACGTCCGATCGTGGTCTCGTTCGAGGTGACCGATTCGTGCACGTGCTGGTGCAAGCACTGCGATCACGGAGGGCCCAGGGACACGTCCAAGGACATGAAGCCGGCCGACTACCGGCGCTACATGGATGTGTTGCGCCCTGTGGTTGTACAGGTCTCGGGCGGGGAACCGCTGATGCGGCGGGATCTTGCCGACGTCGTGCGCAACATCAAGTGCGAGTCCGGGATCCCTTTCATCATCCTGGTCTCCAACTGGTCCCTGATGACGGAGGAGCGCTACCTGGCCCTGCGCCAGGCCGGCGTGGACGAGTTTTGCGTCAGCCTCGATTTCCCCGACGAACGGCACGACGAGTTCCGGCAGCACAAGGGGCTGTACCGGCATCTGAATACGCTCATGCCGAAGCTCTCGGCCCACGGCTACGACGACATACTCCTGAACAACTGCATCACGGCGGAAAACGTCTCGGAGATCAACAAGTGCGCCGACAAGGCGCGCGAATGGGGCGTCAACATCAACTTTAGCGCCTACTCCCCCCGGCGCACCGGCTGCCGCGACTACTTCCCCAGCACCCCCGAGCAACTCCTGGTCCTGCGCCGGGAGTTGGAGCGGGTAAAGGACAGGCTCGAGGACAACCGCTGGATCGCCACCACCGAGAGCACGATCGAAGCGACCCTGCGCTATTTCGAGGCCGGCGGCGCCCCGGGCTGCAAGGCCGGTCAGCGCTGGCTCGTGGTGACGAGCCAGGGCGCGCTGCAGCCCTGTTCCATGCAGTTCAAGCGCTACGGCCTGACCGAGCAGCGACGCATGATCCGGGAGTTCACCGCCGTCAACGACTGCGACCAGTGTTACGTCTCGATACGCAGCTATCTGGACAAGACCTTTCCCCAGCTCCTGCGCGAGAACGTCTCCGGTTTCTTCTCGTTCAAATCACGCCAGCTGCGCGACGGCGCCGCCCAACCTGCCCGCTCGTAGGTTGGACCTGAGCAGGGACTGGGACCGCGTCGGCCCGACGCGGCCCCCACACCTCCTTCAAGTGCGGGGTGCAGCGTCCTGTCGGAGCGCCAGGCTGCGCTGGTAGGCCTTCCATCCCGGACACCACCCCGTGTGCCACCGCCAGAGACGAGCGAGCAGCGATTCCGGTTTTCTCTCCGAGTACCTCCTCAACTTACACTGTTCGCATGAGTACGTCCGTGCCTTTTCCATATTTTCGCGCCCCTTTGCTACCGGGTTGTTCCAAGGTGGAACAGATGATATACCGAAGGCTTCACAATGCGGGATCGAGTTTGACCGCTGCTCGGGAATCAACACCCTGACGCTTCAGGAGGCATTCTTATGAATCCGGTGCTCGAGGCAATCCGTATGCGCAGGTCGGTGAGGGCGTACGACCCTCGCCCCGTCCCCAGAGACGCCGTGGCGTCCCTGATCCAGGCTGCAATCGAGGCTCCTTCCGGCATGAATACCCAGCCTTGGCGTTTTGTCGTCGTCGAGGATCCGTCTTTCCACCGGAAACTGGTCGCGAGGGCCGTTCCCAATTCCAGGAAGTACCTGGAGCCGTTGCGCGAGGCGGATCCGGCAAGGTTTGCCGCGATGATGCGGCGGTACGAGGAGCTGGAGGACCCGGTCTACTACTCCGCCCCAATTATCATCTTCGTCATAGGCTCCGGCCCTTATGCCGCCGATTCATGCCCGCTCGCCTGCGAAAACCTGATGCTGGCGGCGCAGTCACTCGGGTTCGGCACGTGCTGGGTCAAGCTCGGCTCGCTCGTCACGGACGATCCCGACATCGTCGGCGCCCTCGAGCTCAAGGAGGGCGAGCAGATCTTCGGGCCGATCCTGCTCGGTTACCCGAAACAGCCGCCGCCACAGGCCCCGGCCCGCAGGGCCGCCGCGGTCAAGTGGATCTGAGACGCGACGGCGTGACCCGGAGGGCTTTGTCTGTTACTCTCACCGGGGTATCGGGAAAGGAAAACGCGATGATCACAAGAACGGTGCGGTACACGGCGGCGCTGGCGTTTGGCGTGCTGCTGGCCTGCGCGGCGGGCCGGCTGGCGGGTGCTGCGGACCCGCCGCAGTTCAGGGACCTGTTCAACGGCAGGGACCTCACCGGCTGGGTGAACGTCAACACTGACAAGGACACATGGTCTGTGCGCGATGGAATGCTGATATGCAAGGGCAAGCCCATCGGGGTGATGCGCACCGACCGGCAATACGAGAACTTCATCCTGCACGTCGAGTGGATGCACATGGAACCGGGAGGGAACTCGGGCACCTTCATCTGGAGCGAGGGGACGCCTGCCCCGGACGGCCCGCTGCCGAAGGGACTCGAGGTACAGATGCTCGAACTCGACTGGGTCAACCTCAATCGCGACGCGCAGGGGAATCCGCGCCCCGTGGCCTACGTGCACGGGGAGCTCTTCGGTGCCAACGGGGTGACCACCGTGCCGGACAACCCCCGCGGCACGCGCAGCATGTCGATCGAGAACCGCTGCAAGGGAAAGGGGGAGTGGAACGTCTACGACGTCGTGGCCGTCGACGGGGTCGTCAAGCTGTCGGTGAACGGCAAATTCGTCAACGGTATCAGCCGCTCTTCGGTCAAAAAGGGATACATCTGCCTGGAGTCGGAAGGGGCCGAGATTCATTTCCGGAACATCCAGATCATGGAACTCCCCCCCGGCGTCACCGCCGACACGCAATCGGCGCCGGTCGCGAGCGACCCGCCCTGGAGGTGACATGATCCGACGCGCTGCACTCCTGTTGTCCGCCGTGCTGCTCTCGGCGGCGTTCCTGCAAACCCGACTCGTCGCGCAGTCCGCCGGCGGAGCCGCCATGCTGTCGCACGACGTGTTTTTTAGCCTCAAGGATTCTTCGGAGAGTGCCCGGGCGAGACTGGTGGAGGCCTGCCGCAAATACCTGAAGGGACACCCGGGCGAAGTTTTTTTCGCCACCGGCACCCGCGTGCAGGAGCACGTCCGGGACGTCAACGACAGGAATTTCGACGTGTCGCTGCACATCGTGTTCCGGAGCAAAGCCGACCACGACAGGTACCAGTCGGCGGACCGGCACAAGAAGTTCATCGAGGAGAACCAGTCGGGCTGGGCGGCGGTGCGGGTCTTCGACAGCTGGATTAAATAATGCCTCCCAAAACTCGGAAGTGGGTCCGGGCTGAAGTCCCGGACCCACTTGTCTTCAGGGTGTCGTGGCGGATGATTTCGGTGTGGGGTAGTAATACCCGGAGCGGGAGTGGATCTGGTAGTCGGCCGGAGGCCGGCCGAAGTGCTCGGCGAGCCGGACCTCGATGCGCCTGAAGGTTCCCGGTTGGGGATTCCCCGGGTAGTAGCCGAGCGTGTAGCGCAGTTTGAGGCGTTCGACGGCGGTCTTGAGGGCCGCGTCGAGCGACCCGTTCCCGGCGACCTCGATGATTTCTCCCCCGGTCTCCTCTGTGATCTTCGGCACCGGGCCTGACCCTCCGATCAGGTTCGGGAGCCGCAGGGTCAGCGGCAGCGCCTCGCCGGCAGTCTTGACGCTGTAGACGACGGTCTCGGTTTCCATGGCCAGCCGGATCGTCTGGCCCAGGTCCGCGCGGGGCCTGGTCGTGGCGTGGTTGTCGGAGATCAGGATTACGGCGCGGCGGCTCTCGGGTGCCACCATGCTGAGATAGTTGACTGCGTCGTGAACGGCGTCGACGATGTTGGTGCCGCCCCCGCCGTGAATGGTCGCGATCCGATCCGCGACGCGCTGGCGGTCCGTGGTCAGCTCCTCGAGCCGCTCGGCGGCTGCGGCGAAGGAGAACAGGCAGACCTGGTCGCCCGGCTTGAGCTGCATCAGGGCGCGATAGGCGGCGTGGCGGATTTCGTTCATGTAAGGGGCGACGCTGCCGCTGCGGTCGACGACCAGGGCGACGGCGAGCGGAAGTTCGTCGCGCGAAAGGGACTGGATCGGCTGCTCGACCCCGTCTTCAAACAACCGGAAATCCCCGCGGCCGAGGTTTTCCATGGGCCTGCCCGCGCGGTCGCGCACCAGCGCGTCGACCTGCACCAGCTGAACCGCGACGCTCAGCTTGAAGGCGTTGGGGTCGGCGGAGGCCTCCGAGCGGGGCGCCGGGGTCGGCGCAGCAGGTTCGGGTGCCGGCGCCGGCTCGATCCTGGCGACCTCGGCCGGGGGAGCGGGCACCGGCGGGGCGCGGCGGGAGAGGGTGGGCCGGGGCGCGTTGCGGGATTCGGGAACGGATTCCTCCTCCGGCACGCGAAGCTCGCCCGTGAAGGGTGCGGCGGTTCGTGCCGCGATCTCGGCGACTCGGAGCGCGGTTTCCGCGGGTATGTCCAGCCGGCGGTCGAACCTCGCCTCGAAGATGGTGTTGCGCGGCAGGTCCACGTCGGGGCCGCGGCGCAGCAGGACCTGGGCGAGGCCGACGCCCGCGCCGATGGCACCGCCGTACATTACTCCCCGCGCGCCGCCCAGTATCCCGATGACGGCGCCCTGCATCCCGCCATGCAGGACGGCGGCGGCGCTGCCGCCGCTCCCCGATTCTCCTCGGACCTTGGGGTCCGAGTCCTTCGCCTTCTCCACCGGACTGACCCCCACCCTCACGATCGAAGCCGGCAGCGGGAGGCTGGTCCCGTCGGCGAGCTGCACCTTGTCCAGGCGCAGTTGGATCTCCGAGCGCCCGGATATCCGCCCGGCACGCTTGGCGAGCGTGACGGTGCCCTGGACCACGCTGCCGCGCGGCAGCGCGACCCGGTCGCCGACGCGCACGTCGCGCAGGACCCGAAATGCGACCTTGTCCCCCTTGCGCGTGGACCGGGTGTGCAGGGATGTCTCGAGTTCGATGACGAGCTTCTCGCCTGCATCGACGCTCACGGCTCCCGCCTCGGGCGGCGTGACCCCGGGTCGGGTCGATTGCGAACCCGACAGCGCCGCCGGAAGGCAAAGCAGCCAGGTGTAAAACGCAATGCGAGATCTCATGGAAAGTCGCCGGTCCTTCCTGCCCGATGATCTAGATGCGGCCAGCAGTCGTCCGGTTCATACCCTTTTCGCAGGGCGGGAGGTGCGCTATATTTTCCCAACGATTCTAACGACGATTATATCAGACGGAGGGGGTATGAAGGCTTGGGGCCCGATCACGTTTTGGGCTTTTGGCCTGGCGCTGCTTGCGCCGGCTCAGGCCCGCGCGGAGACGACCGCGCAGGCCGGCTTCGAGAAGCTGGCGGCACTGGCAGGCCAATGGAAGGCGGAGACGCCCGAGGGCCAGGTTGCGACCGCCAACTACAGGGTCGTATCCAACGGTAGCGCCGTGATGGAGGAGGTGACGACCCCGGACGGCGTCTCGATGGTCACGATGTATCACCTGGACGGCGACAACCTGGTCCTCACCCACTACTGTGCGGCGAAAAACCAGCCCCGGATGAAAGCTGACCTGGGCGCCAGCAGCCCGGGAGAGTTGCGGTTCAGATTTCTCGACGCGACCAACCTGGCGGATCGAAACACCGGCCACATGCGCGACTTGACGGTCAGGTTCCAGGACGAAAAACACATGTCGCAGGAGTGGATTTTCCGCAAGGACGGCAAGGACCAACCGCCGCACCCGTTTCATTACGAGCGCGTACGCTGAGGACCGGGCTTCCCCTGTCAGGTTTGGGCGCGCTTGATGACCACCAGGCTCAGGTCGTCGGTCTGCTCGGCGACGGCCTTCCGCTCACGGACGAGCGCGTCGCAGATTTCCCGCGCGCTCCCGTCGATCGAGCGCGAGACGGCGCGTTCGAGCTGCGCCTGTGTGAATGGCGACAGTGGGTCGAGCAGCCCGTCCGTGTACAGCAGCAGCACGTCCCCGTGCCCCATGAGATTCAACTCGTTGACGGTGTAGCGCTTCTTGTACCCGAGTGCCTGCTGGTAGCGGCGCGCGTCGGCTAGGTCTTCGATCGGCTGCAGCCCGATGGGCGGGTAGCTGACCAGACGGTCAGGAGAGATCTCGACAAAGCGGTCGTACTCGCGCGAGAAGACGAGCGGTGGCGGGTGGCCGGCGCTGAGGAACCTGAACCTGCCGGTCTGCCCGATCTCGCCGTAAATCAGGGTGATGAAGGATGTGGCGTCGGGGTCGGCCGCCAGGTTGCGCAGCGTGGACGATTTCAGGAAGCGGGTGTTGATCTGTTCGAACAGCCTCACGGTGATCTCGCCGTTCAAGTCCATCTCGTACAGGGCGCCCGTGTGGAAGGCCTGGTGCAACAGGAGTGCCCGGGCGGCATCCGTGAAACCGTGGCCGGCGACGTCTGCGACGAGGACCGCCCCTTTGCGTTTCAGCCTCTGGAGCGCGTGCGCCATCCTCTCGCGTCCGCCCGCCAGCGCCTGCCGGATCCGCTGGTCCAGGTCGAAGCGTTCCTCGAAATCGACGTACGTGATCAGGTCCCCTCCGACCAGGCCGTTGAGGGGCAAGCTGACGCCGTAGATGTCGATTCCGGTCAGCCGCGGTATGGCGCCCGTGCTCGGCATCAGCCGCTGGGAAAGGTATTGCGCGCCGTCTCGCAGTTCTTCGACGATCTTCGAATCATGTGCGTCCATGTTCAACCGGTCAACTCCGCTCTCTGCCGAGGACTCGGGCGACCCTTCGAGTCCCTGGAGACGAGCCTTCCGCTCGCTTCCCGCTCTCCGGGCTCGAATAATCTCAAACGCTTTCACACCGACCGCGCCGCAAGACCCCAAATACTACAACGGGGCACGCCCACTTGCACTACCTTACCGAAGATCCCGTTTCGGCGTATAGTATCCCGGCAAGGAGGCGCAAGCATGAGGCGAGCGGCACTTTGGGCGGGCGTTGTCGTACTGATTTCCCTCTACCCGGCGCTGTACGCCGGCCAGGACCCCCGGGGACTCGCTATCACCTGAGCGGCCAGTACTCCAGGACCCGGACCATTTCCGCTGGCGCCTGCCCGACCCGTTCCCCACGAGGCAGCAGTGGGAGCAGCGCGCCGCGCAACTCCGCCGGAAGGTCCTGCTTTCGGCGGGCCTGTGGCCGGAGCGGGAACGGACGCCGCTTCGACCCGTCATCTTCGACGTCAAAGAGGGCGGTGGTTTCAAGGTCGGCAAAGTATATTTCGAGAGCTTCCCGGGATTCCTCGCCACCGGGAACATCTATTACCCGACCGCCGGGAAGCCTCCCTACCCCGCGATCCTCACCCCACACGGGCACTGGGAATACGGCCGCCTGCAGAACAGCGAGTCCGGTTCCATACCTGCCCGGTGCATCGATTTCGCCCGCCAGGGCTACGTGGTCTTCTCCATCGACATGGTCGGTTACAACGACTCGATTCAGCTGCCGCACGACGGGGCGAAAAGCCGGGCACAACTCGCCGCCGACACTCCACTCCCCTACGAGCCGCGGCTGTTCCGGGCCGATTGGTCCTTCCCGGATGCGGAGCTCTACGGGTTCAACCTGGGGGGCATGCAGCTCTGGAACGGCATCCGCGCACTCGATTTCCTGGCCTCGCTTCCGGAGGTCGATCCGGGCCGGATCGGGGTGACTGGAGCGTCCGGCGGGGCGACTCAAACTATCCTGCTGATGGCGGCGGACCCTCGCGTCCGAGTCGCCGCGCCGGTGAACATCATCGGCGCCGAGAAACACCCGGGGTGCGGCTGCGAGAATCTGCCCGGCCTGTGGGTGGACACGTCAACCATCGAGGTGGCCGCGACCTTCGCCCCTCGGCCCCTCCTCCTGGTTTCGGCCACCGAGGACCCCTGGACGCACTCGACACCGACCCGCGAGCTGCCGATGCTCACCAGGTACTACGCGCTGTTCGATGCCCAGGATAGGATTGCGAACGTGCACGTGACGGCGGCGCACAACTACAACGCCCAAAGCCGGGCTGCCGTGTACGCGTTCTTCCGTAAGTACCTCGACCCGCCGGGTCCGCCGGTGGATGCCCCGCCCCCCGTCGCCCCGGAGATGAAGTCGCTCGGTGACCTGCGCGTTTTTCCCGACGGCGTGCTGCCCAAGGCCGCGAAGCCGGGAAGGGTGATCGCCGAGGACTGGCGCAAGAGCTCCGAGGAGGCGCTTGGCCGGGCCTTTCCGAAGGCGGCCGCGGAGGTGGAACCCTTTCGGACGGCGTTCGGCGAGGCGCTGGGGCTGGCGCTGAACGTCGAGCGGGTCGCCCCCGAATCGTTGAAGCGCGTTCCGGAAAGCGGGCCGCGCGCGGGGGGGCACGTGCGCAGAGACCGGATCACCCGGCCGGCCGGGGGGGATGCCGTGCTGCTCGAGTCGGTCCGGGCCGGCGGCAGCCCCGCGGCTGCCACCCTGATCGCCGCACCGGATTACTTCGCGCTGACGGCCGAAGAGGGTTCCGGTGCAGCTCTGCCGTGGGTCGTCCGCCTGCTTGAGCAGGGGAATGCCGTTTTCCGGGTCCGCGGTTACTCTTCGGGTGCGGCGCATATCAGCGACCGTGCCTGGGACGCCCTGTCCTGGCCCGGCTCATACAACCGCCCCAACGAGGTGCTTGCCGTGCAGGAGATCATGACTGCGATGGCGAGCATACGGCAGGAACTGCCGGGTGTGCCGCTGACGGTGATCGGGCTGGACAGGGCTGGGGTCCCCGCGGCCTTCGCGGCCGCGCTCCAGGGCGGGGCGAACCGGGTCGTCGTGGACCTGAATGGCGAGGATCCCGGTTATGACCGGACCCTGACGCGCCTGCTCCCCGTTGGGGCGATCCGCAGGGTTGGGGACCTTCGGACCGCGCTGCTTCTCATCACAGGGCAGGTGCAGCTGGTCAATCCCGGCCCGGGTTTCGATCCGGACTGGTATCGCAACCAGGCCGCGCGTTCCGGCGCGAAGCTGGTCGTGCACGGCGCCGCGCCGTTCGCCGATGCGGCGTTCCTGGGGATCCTCTCGGCGCCGTAGACAGGACGTCACAAATAGTTGCGCATCGTCCGGAGTACGGCAAAAGACGCCGTGGCTTTGCCGGAGCGCCTCGAGATTCTTGGAGACCTTCGAGCTCTTCGAGGCTTGAAAGTGACTTGGGCCAGGTTCACAAACTGCCACGGAAGACACTGAAGAAAAGCAGAGGGCACGGAGGGCTTTCTTCGAGCCTCTTTGAGGTTGGACTTTGACTTATACCGGCCTATCGCCGGTAGAGGAATCGAACCGAGTCCGCGCAGTTCGTCCACGAGGTCAGGGAGTGGCCGTTTTTGTCCTTGTCGGTCATCAGGGCCCCCCCTTGGCGCAGGCTGTCGAACTGGGCCCTCAGCCCGGCATCGCACAGGGACCAGTCCGCGTCGGGGGCCAAGGGGGAAATGCCCGCTTCGCATCCGGGGCTGTATTCCCCTGAGCAGAAATACTCAATCGATGTCGGTTCGGTGAAGAAATTGCCGTGCGCGAACCCCACCGGAACCCAGATCCACTCGGCGAACGGGCGCTCGGGCGACGCGGGCATGTCGTAAGCCAGGATTTTCCCGAACGTCGGCGACCCCTGGCGGATGTCCAGGACCAGGTCCACCATGCGCCCGCTCAGCGTCCGCACGAGCTTCCCCATGTAGGGATTCCACTGGAAGTGCAGGCCGCGGATTGTTCCCGCCCTCGAAAAGCTCTCGTTGGCCTGCAGGAATCGCACTCCTTCCATGAAGGGCAGGCCGTCGAAATCGCTCCTGCGGAAGTGCTCCGTGAAGTAACCCCGGTGATCGTGGAAGCGGGCGAAACGGATCACCCGGATCTCCGGCATGGCCAGGCTTTTCACATCGACAATTTTCACCGCCGCTCCCCCCTGACACTCCGCTCCAGTGTTGTGCGAGTTTAGCGCCGGCACTCTCACGGGAGCGGGCCCCGCACGTGCCCTCCCCGGTCTTCGAGAGTCTCGTCCGCGCTAGTCGAAACGGGCCATACTATCAGATTCCGCGTTTTCCTCGGTACGCGTCTTGATCGGCCGCACGCTTAACTGCCAGGCGGACTTCACTTTCTGAATGAGTAATTGTTCAAGTGCCCGCACCGGATTGCCGATGAATAGCGTGGGTTGCGTCGAGATCCCGGTTTCATTCACTGAACGGAAGGCGGGTGTGCATGAAGAAGATCTTGCTGGTCGGGGGCGCGGGTTACATCGGATCGGTGCTGGCCCACGAACTCCTCGAGAGAGGGTACGCGGTGCGGATCCTGGACCGCATGTATTTCGGGGATCAGGGACTGGCCGACATCCGCGACCGGGTCGAGGTGGTCGTGGCGGACATGCGTACGCCGCCCGCATATGCCCTGGACAACGTCGAAGCAGTGGTCAACATCGCGGGACTCTCCAACGATCCCACTGCGGAATACAACCCTGCCGCCAACTACGCCATGAACACGACGGCGAGCGTCACGCTCGCCAGGGAGTGCATGCAGCGCGGCGTTCGAAGGTACATCTACGCGTCCTCCTGCTCGATCTACGATTACGGCGTACTGGACCAGAACCAGGACCTCATCCTGGACGAGACCGCGGCGGTCAATCCGCGGGCGGCATACTCGAGCTCGAAATTCGCCGCCGAGAAGGAACTGCTGCCGCTGGCCTCCGACAAGTTCTGCGTGTCGGTGCTGCGCAAAGGCACGTTGTTCGGCTTCTCCCCACGGATGCGCTACGACCTGGTGGTCAACACGTTCGTGAAAGACGCCCTGAGCAAGGGAGAAATGCGGCTGCACTACGGCGGGGAGATGTGGCGCCCGCTGGTGGAGATCCGCGACGCCGCCCGTGCTTACATCGCTCTGATCCAGGCAGAGTCCGAGGCCGTCAACGGGCAGATCTTCAACCTGGTCTATGGGAACATGCGGATCAGCGAGCTTGCCCTGCGGATCCGCGAGGTGCTGCGCGAGCTCGACGTCAAGGTCGAAGTCAAGGCGGACTATGCCTACAAGGGGGTGCGCAACTACCGGGTGACCGGTGAGAAGCTCTATCGCGTGCTGAACTTCAGGCCCAAGGTCTCCGTCGAGGAATCGGTGCGCAACCTGGTCCAGGAAATCCGCCGGTCGCGCTATACCGATTTCGAGAATCCCCGCTATTACAACATCGCCTGGATGCGTCTGCTGGAAGAGGCCAACAAGATCGTTCAGATTACCGGATCGGTCTTTGACGCGCGGGAGGCGCCGGACCTCGCCCGGAGCGCCTAGTTCGGCCACGGGCCGACGTGGATTGTCTTTGGCCGGTCCGGACGCACGGATCCGGACCTGAATGTGCGCGATTGAAAGATGAAGGTGCGATGAGCAGACTGGTGGTCGTCATTGGCTCGAATGGGCAGCTGGGTTCGGACCTGATGCGTTTGTGGCCCGTGAACCCTGCCGGCCCCAGTCTGCGCGGCTTCACCCACGCGGAAATCGAGATCTCCGACGCCGCGTCGGTCCAAGCGGCGCTGATGCCGCTCTCCCCCGGGGTGGTGGTCAATACGGCGGCCTGCCACCGCGTCGACGACATCGAAGCCGCTCCCGGGAGAGCATTTGAGGTCAACGTGCTGGGCCCGAGAAACCTGGCCGAGGCATGTCGGGCGCTCGACGCCGTCCTCGTCCACATCAGCACGGACTACGTGTTCTCCGGGAAGAAAGGTGCCCCGTACTGGGAGTGCGACCCCGTGGACCCGGTCAACATGTACGGCATCAGCAAGGCCGCCGGCGAGATGGCGATCCGCTCCTTGTGGCCCCGGCACTTCATCGTGCGCACCAGCGGGCTTTACGGCGCGGCCGGCCCGTCCGGGAAGGGGAGCAACTTTATCGAGCTGATGCTGCGGCTGGCCCGTTCCGGCAAGCCGATACGGGTGGTGGACGACCAGACCCTGACCCCGACACCGACGGCGTCCCTGGCGCCGCAGATCGCCCTGCTTTGCGGACAGGGGCACTACGGCACCTACCACGCCACGTGCCAGGGGTCGTGCTCCTGGTTCGATTTTGCGGCGGCGATCTTCGGCTTGGCCGGACTGACGCCGGATCTTGGTCGCCAATCGACCCGTCAGTCGGGGGCCCGTGCCGCCCGTCCTTCGTTCTCGGTCCTGGAAAACCGCAATCTCGCGCTCCTGGGGATCGACCGCATGCCACCGTGGCGGCGCGCGCTCGAGGAGTACCTGGAAACCCGGCGCAGCCGCGCCGAAAGCCGCGAGTTCTGTTCAAACGCTTGAGCCCGTCCCCGGAGGTGTCGATGCCTGCCGCCGCCCCGTCCTTTGTCCTCGTCCCAAGGTGCGTCCCCTGGGATGCCTTCACGGAATTCCTCGGCGGAATCCGGAAGCGGTTCCCCGGCTGCCGCATGGCGGTCTTCGAGGCGAACCCCGGCAACCTGCGGCGCTACGCCCCGGGGATCCAGGTACTCCAGTACCGCGGCGCGCGCTTCTTCGAGTCGGACATGCGCGCACAACTCGAGGGGAAACTGGACTGGAGGAGTTGCGCAGCCGTGGTGGTGCCTCTGGGCAACGACGAAGGCAGGGGTTACGAACAGCTCATCGGCTTTGCCCGTGGTTGCTCCGGGATTCCCGCCTTCGTGATGGCCCCTGATTTGAGCCTTAGGTCGGTTTCTTATGCGCCGGCGGTCGCCACTCCCGCTACCGGCGGCGCCTCCCTGGAAAGGGCCGTGCTCGGTTGCTTCCGCGCTCGAGACGGTGCGCTCGCGATCGTGGGCCGGCTCCCCGACGGCGGCTCGCCGGCGGAACGGCTTGCCGTGTGCAGCGACTCCGGTCCCGCGCAGGTCGAAGCCACGGTGTTCCGCTATCCCTGCCCGGATTACGGCGCACCGGGCGAGGAGGCCGGGATCGCGGTCTTCATCCCACCGGGGATTCCCGCGTTGGGCCTGCGGATCCGTTGCCCCGGGGGGAGCGAGTTCAAGATCGACCCCGACACTCCCTCGGACCCGTCGGCGCTCATGGAGGAGTTTGTCGTCGCCTTCAACCGCTGCCGCCACGCCGCGAGCCGTGACGTCGAGCGGCGCCGGAGGGTCGAAGAGCACTTCCTGGGCGTGATCACGGCCTTGAACGCAGCGGCGAACGACGCCGTGAGCGTCATCGCGGAGCACCAGTTTGGCGTCGCCCCGGCGCATCCCAAGGTCAGCATCGTCGTGCCGTTTTTTGGGGCCTACGATTTAATCCGGCACCAGCTTTCTGATTTTTCCTCCGACGCGTTCCTGAAGCAGCAGGAACTGATCCTGGTGCTTCACCGCGTCGACGACGAGCAAGACGACCTGGACCGGTTCAAGGTCAGGCTACACCGGTTGCACGATCTCTATGGCGTTCCGGTGCGGCTTTTGGTGACCAATCGCACGTGCGGTTTCAGCATGGCGTGCAACATCGGGGCGACCGCCGCACGCGCGGACTGCCTGCTCCTGCTCAACTCCGACGTGTTTCCCAAGACCCAGGGCTGGCTGGAGATGCTGGTCTCGGATTTGGGAAGCGACCCCTCCGCCGGGATCGTCGGGGCGCGGCTGCTTTACCCAGACGAGTCGGTGCAGCACGTCGGGCTGACGTGGCGCCGCGATCCCGCCCTGCAGGACCTTCCGGTGAACTATCATCCGTATAAGGGAATGAGCCCGACCCTGGTGCCGTGCGGCGGGCTGGCCGAGGTGCACGCGGTCACCGGGGCCTGCATGATGTTCAGGACCGCCGAATACCGGGCCCTTGGGATGCTCGACACCGGCTTCATCCGGGGCGACTACGAGGACTCGGATATCTGCCTTCGCTTCAGGGCGCGAGGCATGAGGACGGTCTGCGACAACCGGGTCGAGCTCTATCACCTGGAGGGGGCGTCGTGGGCCTCTGACCTGCGCCACTCGCTGCACTTCGTCAACGCCCGGCGGCACGAACAGAGGTGGGGCCGGGTCATCTCCGAACTGATCGCCCAACCTCACCGCGAGGGCTCCGGGGACGCAGCGACCGCGGCGAGGTGAATATGCGAAACACGAACAACAACTTGTCACGGAAGACACGGAAAAAAACACGGAAAGCACGGAAAAACACGATATCTTCTTCCGTGTCCTCCGTGACAAGTTTTTTGTCGTTGCGTCCTGTTCCCCGCGAGTACCCGCACCGCTACGGTTCGCGTTCGTAAACGAGGATGGAATCCTGGTCCATCGCCGCGACGTACAGCCGGCCGCGATGGACCCACATGCCCTGTGCGAAGCAGGTGAGCGGAGTCCTGTCGAATTCGGCCCCTTCGGGCGTGAACAGCTTGAGGCAGCGGTTCCAGCGGTTCTGAGCCACGGCGACGGCGCCGTCTTCGAATTGAGCGACGCTTTCCGGGGCGAAAAGCGCGTCGCGGCCTAGGCCGCAGCGGCCAATCGCCTGAACGCAGCGCCCTGCCGGGTCGACCCGCTGGACGCGGTGGTTATTCCGGTCCACGACCCAGAGACTCCCCTCCAGCCCGGGGCTCAGCTGCGTCGGATGGCGGAACTCTCCCAGCCCAGTTCCCTCGGCCCTGACGAGCGTGTCCCAGGACCCGTCAGGTCGAAACCGCACGATTCCGTTTCCGGAGTCGCTGACGAGCATCGCCCCGTCCGCCATTCTGCCAATGCCGAAGGGATGGCCATCCTGCCAGGGGGAGTCTCCGCCCGGGGGAACGTGATACGCGGCGCCGCGGTCCAGGTCCAGCACCTCAACGCTCCGGTTCTCGGCATCGACGACCCAGAGCCGCCCCACGTCATCGAACGCAATGCCTGCCGGTCTCTGAAACGCCCGGGCCGCGGTTTTCGGTTTTGCGATGCGGCGGAGGACACCGCCCTCGGGTTGGACTTCCAAGACCTCGTGGCCTCGATTGAGGCTTACGAAGAGCCGCCCGTCGTGGAAGGAGATGCAGTGAGGGTGAAGGGGTTCCGGGCCGGTGCCGAGCGGGATCCTGAGGACCTCCCGCAGCCGTGACGGCTTCGGCTTGTAGCTCCTCCGGGACCTGCGGAAGGCCGCGTGGCCCGGGGCGCGCGCTTTGTCGCGCAGTACCTCGGGCAGGGGCAGCAGCCAGGGGAGGGGCAGAAGCTCCTGGGTCCCCTCGACGACCCCCGACCAGCGATAGATCCACTCCAGGACGCCCATGAAGTGTGCTTCGAAAGCCGCACCTGCCTGGCGCCACGACTCCGTCCGGAGTCGATCGGACAGGCTGGTGACGCCGAGCGTCCGGGCGCGGATGTCTTCCAGCCGCGCGGCGGCCGGCGCGAACCTGTCGAAGATTGGGCGCACAAGGGGCGCCCACACCTTTGTCGCTGCCGCGACAGCGTCGTGGTCGCCGGCCAGGCGGCTTTCGAGGACGCCCAGGCAGAAGTGGTGAAGGGCTTCGTGCACCGCCTGTTCGGCGGCTGCGCGTTTCTGCGCCAGATCGCGCAGGGCGGCAAGGGCGCGGTCTGGAGCGTCCGACGCATCCTGGTCACGTTCCGGGCTCAGCGCTTCGTCCGCCAGCGCCGAGGGCGTGGTCCACCAGGTCCGCCCATTCCCGGATCGACACACCCGGTGCGTCGGAGTCGATCCGCCTGAGTTCAGCCTGGGCCGTCCGCCGCAGGGGTGTCCGAATGTCGAGGAGCCGCGGCTCGGGCCGCATCGGATGGACGCCGCTGCCGGTCCACCGCTCCATCCGCTCGCCGCAGCGGAGCCAGAACTCTCCGCCCGAATTGCTGGTCGGGACAGGGACGCCGGAGGTTTCGAGCGTCTGCCGGAGTTCCCCGTCCCAGCCGTAGAACAGGAGGCGGCGGCGGTCCCAGCCGATCAGTCCCCACTCGTCCGCGGACACCCAGTCGAGCGGCGTTTCCGCGCTGACCCGCACGGGGAGCAGATTCCCGAGAAGGACCTGCTTGAGCGTGCGTGAGGAGGGTTCCCACACGTACAGTGCGTTCTCCGAGTCTCCGAGAATGCGCTCCGGGTAATAGGTGAAGTCGAGGGCGGGGAAGTCCTTGAGCAGTCCGGTCTGCTCAAGCTCGCTTTCGAGAAACAGGCCGGGAACCACCCAGCGGTTCTCCACAGCCGGAGGGAGGGCTCTTCCGATCTCGAAGAGCAGCTGTCCGCGCAGGGACATTGCGCAGAGCCGGTGATTGCCCCTGTCCAGCACGAGCCAGAAGCTCATCGGTTTGGCCACGCGCTCGCTGTTGAAGTCGCCGGCGACGAACCGCACGTCGGCGACTTCCCCGAATCGGTCTCTGTCCCGCGCCGGTCCAGAGTCAGCAACGGGTTTCCAGCCAGATCGAGGAATTGCACGCGCCGGTTCCAGGCGTCGCAGACGGCGAGGCAGCGCACGGTTTCGCCGTTCTTCTCAACCCAGCCGATGGACAAGCCGCGGGGATAGTGAAAGGCGCCCGGCCGCGTTGCCGCGGGCCGTTCTCTGCCACCGGATCTCGCCGCTGCCGTCCAGGGAGCAGACGCTGTGGTTGATCTCGTCCGAGTAGTAGACTTCGCCGGCGGGGCCCGAGACGATCGTGTGGATCGGGCCGGGTTGGTGACCGCCCGAGCGGGGCAGCGGTATCGACTGAGCCAGACGGGGTGGTCCCATACGATTAGCCACGCAAATGTCCGGTGCGCTTCGAGCCGAGCGCCTGGAGGTAGATCTGTTCCAGGTGGGCAGTTGTCTTGCGCGCGTCGAACGAGCGGCGCGCGAACTGTTCGCCGGCGCGTCCCAGCCCGATGCGCTTCGGCCGGTCGAACCTGGCCATGGTGAGGATTTCCGCGGAGAGCACCGGGGCGCATTCCGGCGGGACGACGGTGCCGAATGGGGCGGCGGCAAGGAGCTCGGGGACGCCGCCCACCCCCGTGGCCACGATGGGGAGTCCGGCCAGCATCGCTTCCAGGAGGACCACGGGCAGGTTGTCCGACCGACTGGCAAGGGCGAAGAGGTCGAAGTCCCCCAGCCGTGCGTACGGGTTGAAGACCGCTCCGTAAAAGACGAGGCGTTTCATGGAGGGATCGACGTGCGCCGCCCAGCGCCGCAGTTGGGCGGCCGAATCGCCGTCTCCCATGATGTGCAGCTCGGCGCGCGGGAACTCGCTCCAGACTGCCGGCATCGCTTCGAGCAGGAGATCGACCCCCTTGCGGGAAGTCAGCTCGCAGACCGTGACGATTCGGAACGGTTCGGGGGCGGTGCGCTCCGGCACCGGGTATGCGGGGAACCGTTCGAGGTCGAGGCCCATCGGGATGAGCTGCGGGGCGCGGACGCCCAGGTCGTGGCTCAGCCGTCCCGCCCAGTGGCGCGAGTAGGTGAGGACCGCGTCGCACAGCTGGTAGGCGAGAGCGTCCTGGAGGTCCATGTCGGCCGACCGCCCGGCTCCCCAGCCGTGACAGGTCGCGACCAGGGCGCCGGGTTGCGCCCAGTGACCGACCGCGGCGGCCATCGCCGTGTGGGCGTGTACCACGGAAGGACCGCGAGTGTGGCTGGAGGACGCGTCCCAGTTTTTCCGAGGCGTTGCCGCAGCGGACCCGTGCGGCGGTGGAAGAAATCACCCAGGGTGAGGACCTCGACGTGGTGGCGCGCCAGTTCGGCCACCAGTTCGGGGTCCGTGCGCCAGTGCGCGTCGGCGTCGTCGCTGACCCCGACGGTCACCCTGTGCCCTCGGCCACGGGCCTGCTCGATCGCGGCGTCGGCCACGACACGTCCCGCGCCCAGCCGCAGTTGCGGGATCACGTGAACGATCGTCAAAGGTTCGGCACTCATGTCGCTCCTGGTCCGGGCCTCACATCAGCACCGGGAAGATCGGCTCGCCCGCCGGATCCAACGCGCGGAGGGTCGGCTCCACCTCGAAGAAGTATTGCGTGGCCGCGATCAGCCGGTCGTAGGCGACTCCCCGGAGGGACGCGAGCGGGAGCACCGGCCTGTCCAGGAATGATTCTCCGGAAGCCGCGGCGTTCGAGGAGGTGTAGGCCGCGATCCGGATGCCGCAGTCGTCGAGCACACGCGCCAGCCCGCGGGCCGCGACGCCCGTGCCGAACACCGCGACCGTGCGGATGCCGTCGTGCTTTGAGCCGGCGCACGTAGTCCTGTTCGCGGGCGACGAGTTCCCGGTCCCAGACCCGCCGGTAAAGAGTGTAGTTGTGGTCCAGGTCCCACTTCCGGGTGATCTTCAGGGTGGCGGACTCCGCGTGAATGCTGACGGCCTGCGGGCTCGTAGAACGGTTGCAGGCCGGCCGCCCTTATCTTGAGGCAGAGGTCGATGTCCTCGACCCCCCAGATGTAGCGCTCGTCGAAGCCGCCGACCCTGTCGAAGACCTCGCGCGCCAGGCAGAGCATCGCGCCCGTGAGCGCGAAGCGCTCGCACCGCCTGTTCACCCGTTCGTCCGAGGGGGAGGCACCCACCCCGTAGTTGGTCGGGTAGCCCCACAGCATCTGTCCTATCCCCGCGTGCTGGACGACCGTTTCGCCCGGGAACAGCAGCTTGGCCCCCGTGATGCCGATCCCCTCGTCTTCGCGCAACGGCGCCAGCAGCCGCTCGACGCTCTCGCGCCCGACGATGACGTCGTTGTTGAGGAACAGGAGCCATCGGCCCGAGGCTTCCGCGCACCCCGCGGTTGTTCGCCGGGAGAACGGGGTGTTGTCGTCGTTTCTGAGGATCCTGAAGCGCTGGAACCAGTCGGCGCACTCGGACAGCGCGCGGGTGTCGTCGGTGGAAGCGTTGTCCACCAGGATGACTTCGTGCTCCACGGTCGCCACGGCGCGGGACAGGCTCTCGAGGCAATTCCGGGTCATGGGAACGTTGTTGTGCATCAGGACGATGACGCTGAGGCTGTCCGATTCGGTCATTTTCCGGACTCCTTCAATCAACCGTGAAAATCCGGGGCCGGCTGCCGGCCCCGGCGTAGGCGAGGCGGATCTCGCGCCTGATTTCGCGCGTGAATGCGAAGGAGCCTACCGCGTACACGTGAATTCCTCTTTCCCGGGCCTCCGCGAGCGACAGGACCTCCACGCCCTCCACCTGAGATCCCCACAGAGACTGCTTCTTGTCCACAAAGCCGCAGGGGCGCAGCCCGGCGCTGCGGGCCGCCCGGGCCAGGGCGCGGCCCGCCTCTCCGGCGCCGTAGACGAGCACCTCCCGGATCCCGTGCCGCCGGATGCGGCGCACGAGCTTCGACATCTTCTCCTCGTAGAGTTCGCCGCGCATCCGGGGCAGATCGCAGTCCACGACGTGCCGCAGGTTTGTATTTTCCGTTTCGAGTTCCGCGATCCGGTACTCCTGCCGTCGCAGCGTCTCGGTGCGCTCGTCCCTCTCCCGCGCGAGTTCCGGCCACAGTTCGAGGTAAAGCAGGGCCAGGTCCTTGGCGGCGGCGGCGTCGGCGGGGTCGAGTTCCACCGCCTTGCGGAAGTGTTCCAGCGCCTCGTGTTTCTTCCCCTCGGCGTAGCGCAGCAGCCCGAGTTCGTGGTGCGCGGCGGAGTCGGTGACGTCGAGCCAGAGCAGGTCGCGCAATTCGGTTGCCGAGCGCTCGGCCTGCGGACCCGCAGGAAGGCGGGGGCCCGGGATGGTTGTGCGGGACAGCGCCTGGAGATCCCGTCCAGGCGGCGAACGGTCTTGCTGTAGCAGTAGTCGCGTGTTTCGCTGACCGTCTGCCACGAAGGCCGACAGCAGTTCCTGCTCCCGCGCGGACAGCGCGGGGACCGCGGCCGACATCGCTTCGTCGGTAGATCCGGGTCAGCTCCGGTATCCTCGCTGCGGCGTCGAAGCGCTCCAGTGCGAGGTCCCGCAAGCGCTGGCCGGACTCGCCGCGGTATCTCCGGAGTTCGTCGGCCAGCTGTGACGGGGTGTACTCCAGTCGACGCGTCCGGCCCGAGAAGTTGCGTTTCATCAGGTCGTCGAGGTTTTCGGGCGTCACCATGCCGTCGCCGCCGAGGTAGTCGTAGACCACCGGGACACGGCCGCACAACATGGTTTCGATCACGCCCCTCCCGAGCGAGAACACGATGTCGGCCTCGTTGATGTACGAGGGGAGCAGTGCCGGGTCGGCCTCTCCGAATCTCCCCCCCACGAAGCGCCCGAAGATCCCCAGGTCCGACAGCGCCTCCCGAATGACGGCTTCCCGCGCGTGATCGAGCCGGGAACTCAGCACCAGCGCACGCTCGGGCTTCTGCCGGATCGGACAAGTGGGGCTGAAGCGCTGCGAGTCGACGACGTTACGGAAGACCGAGACTGAGCCGGCCGGTACGCCCTTGGACAAGGAGGTTTTCCAGGACCTCCTCGCTCACGGCGAGGTATCGGGCGATTTTGAGGTCGACGACCGGCGGCTGCTCCAGGAAGGGGAGCACCCCATGGGAAACCATGACCATCGGCAGGTGCGGGAAGCGCAGCCGGACTTCCATTGCGTTGATGTTGTGATGTACCTGCGCGACGTCGAACGGCTCGCCGGCGATCTCGTCGATGTCCTGCACGACCCGCACACCGATGCCGCGCAGCCGTCGGCCGGTCTTGTCGACGTACCGGGAGTACACGATGACATCGTGCCCCGCCCGTTTCAAGAAGTCGGCGACCGTATAGGTGAAGGCCTCCGAACCCGTGTAGTCGAGCAGATGATGATTCGTCAGCAGTACCCTCAGGCTGGCGGGTGCCGCGACAATGGCCTTCTGCGCCGCGGCCTCGATCTCGGGGGTTAGCGGAACGCCCCTGAATTCCTTCTCTTCCCACGTGATCAGGGGATTACCGAAATCCGACTGCGTGTGGACGGCTTTTCCCTTGCGGGCATTCCATTTCGCGGCATAGCCGGCGAAGTTGCCGCTGTAGTAGCGGCAGGTTTCCTCCCACTGCGCGACGGAGACCGCTTTGCCGTAGTGCCTGACGTGGCCGGCCTCCAGCAGCTTTCCTTCGGTGCCGAGTTCCACCTCGCGTTGCCCGGGCCGGCTGTAGGAAAGAGACGGCAGGTTTCGGAACGCCATCAGGATGGGCCGGTACTCGGGGCCGAGCCACTTGCGTTCCGCATAGGTCGCCTCCACGTCCTCCGCGGTGATGTAGTAGTCGAACAGCTTCATCCGCACCCCCACGATGTCGTCCGGGCAGAGGAGGAGGCTGCTCCAGTCGAACTCGATTCGCTCGTCCGCGTCCAGGTAGACGAACCAGTCGCGCGGTCCGGCTTCGCGCTTCGCCCGGGCGAGAACAGCGGCGCGGTCGGCGTAGTTGGCCCTCCCGCGGTTGCCGTCCCAGAATTCCCCCCGGACGACGTCGATGACGGCAGGGTGTGCGCGACAGATCTCGGGGGTCGAGTCCGACGATACGTCGTCGTACACGACGATCCCTCCGTTGCAGAAGCGGGACAGGTGGTCGAGCGTGTCCCGGACGATAGCCGCCTCGTTTCGGACCCGGGTCAACCCGATCACGCGCATGTCGGTTGCGTGGGCCAGGCAGAACGTCCGGCCTTCTTCCTCCCAGATCTCCGAGTAGGTGAGGCCGGCGGACTTGAGCCAAAGCCGCAGTTCTGCCGCCGGCACGCCCCGCACGTGGGTGTTGTTCCCCCAGTGGCTCGAAGGGCTCGAGATGTAGAGGGTGCCGGCGGGGGCGAGGGCAACGCGGGCGACCTTCAGGATTTCCACGGGGTCGGCGACGTGCTCGAGTATCTCGGCGCAGATCACGTGATCGTAGAGATCGGCGGTCGTGAAGTCCTCTATCCAACCGCGGTGCATGCGGACGCGCGCCTGGACCTCCGGCGCTTCGCAGGCGAGGGCCGTCTCGAAGGTCTGGGCGAGCGAGTCGGACAGCTCCACGCCGTGCACCACGTGACCCTCCCTGGCGTAGTGGATCAGGTTCGGCCCGTTGTGCGCTCCGAGTTCCAGGATGCGGGCCGCCGGCCTCGGCCGGAAGTGCTTCATCCACTCTTCGCGCCGGCGGACCACGCGGTTGGCTTCGAGCGTGCCGACCTCGTCGTACAGGGCCTTGTAACGCTTCCGGTCGGACAGGTGCCGATAGTCCTTCACGTCCGTGATGTATCGGTGCCGGGGTGCCTTGTGGACAGTCATGCCGCCGCATTGACCTCGAGAAGTTCGTCGTAGAGTGTCGCGATCCGGCGCGGCCATCTCCTCGGAGGAGAGGATGACGCGGGATGCCCGCGACGAGCCGCGCATAGAGCTCGGGGGAGGTCGCCAGTTGGAGAAGTCGCTGCAGCAGGTCCGAGTGGTTCGCCGGCCGCGAAGTGCAGGCCGCTGACGCCGTCGACCACTTTTTCCGCCATGCCGCCGATGTTCGAGCACACGACCGGCAGGCCGGCCATGAACGCCTCCTGGATGACCAGCGGCGAGTTTTCCCACCAGACCGATGGGACGACGACGCAGTCGACGCGGCTCGAGCAGGTCCTGCATGCAGCCGACGTCGTAGGCGCCGTGATCGTGCACCACGTCGCGCGTCCGATCGATGAGGCGGTCCAGGTCCTCCGCCGCCGGCCCCGACATCCAGTGGCGCGCCCCGTAGAGTCCGAAGTGGAGCTCGGGCAGTGTCACGGCCGTGACGCGCCTGCAGGTACTCCTCGGCGGCCCGGAGGAAGACGTCGCACCCCTTGTGGGCGACGACTTGCCCGAAGAAGGCGGCGCGAAACGGCTGCCCGGACCGCCTCGGCGGGCGCTGCCGCCGCTCCCAGACCGGACGACCGTTGTCCATCACCAGGATGCGCTCGGGAGCGATGCCCCACTCCACGTACCGGTCCTTCAGGAACCGGCTCGGGGCGATGAATCTGTCGACTGCTGAGAAGTTTGATTTGATCAGGCGCTCGCGCAGGAAGAAGTCGCGCGGCCTGCGCCGCGGGAAACAGCGGCAGCACTCGAGCAGCGACGCGCGGTGACAGGGACGGCAGGTGTCTCTCCTCGAGCATGAGCCCCTGGTTGGCGCAGATGGCCTCGTACTCGTGCAGCGTGAGCACGATCTTCGCGCCGGGAAGCAGGGACCGAACGTAGGAAATGAGATCCACGCCAAGGTGGATGAAGTGCTGAAAATGCACCACGTCGGGCTTGAGCCCCAGTAGAAGCTCGCGAAACGGTTCGAACAGGTCCGCTTCGACGGCGCCGGAAGCGATCCTGGAGTGGCAGAAATAGTCGTAATGGCAGCTGTCGCTCACGATCAGGTGGGTGGAATCGTCCGGCTGCCAGCGGATCAAGGGCGCGTCGGGCCCGCGCACTCGACCCTCGGCGTCGGCGATCCTGGCCAGCAGGTGCGGCTCGTAACCGCCGGCGGCCTTCATGGCCTGATACAGGTGCGCCGCGGCCAGCTCCCCGCCCCCGGTAGAAAAGGCCGGATGCCCGTGTGCGACGTAGAGCACTCTTCTCTTCATAGTTGGTTATCCGGCGGCCGCGGCTCGGGGCGCGAAGTTCGGTCTGCCCTCGGGTGCGCTCGTCCTGCGGCATTGCGGTCGAGACGAGCGCGCAGCAGCCCGTCGTAGATGACGCTGAAGCGGCGGGCCATCTCGTGATCGGACAGGATCTCCGGGATGCCCTGCACCAGCCGGGCGTAGAGCTCGGGCGATCCCGCCAGCTCCAGGATCCGGTCGAGCAGGTCGAAGTGATCTCCCACCGCGAAGTGCAGACCGTTGACCCGGTCCTTCACTTTCTCCGCCATCCCCCCTATGTTGGAGCAGATGACCGGCACTCCGGCCAGGAAGGCCTCCTGTATGACCAGGGGCGAGTTCTCCCACCAAACGGAGGGGACGACGACGCAGTCCACGCGCGAGAGCAGGTCCTGCATGCTATCCATGTCGTACGGCCCGTGATCGTGCACAACGCAGCGCGCGGCCTCCAGGAGGGTTTCGAGCCGGCCGCTCAGTTCGTCCGAAAGCTGGCGCGTGCCGTGCAGGCTGAATCGTACTTCCGGCAGGGGCACACCCGCCGGGAGCGGCGGATGACCGCAGCCGCGCGTACTCTGCCGCCGCCTGCAAGAAGACGTCCCACCCCTTGTGGAATACCATCTGGCCGAAGAATGCCGCCCTGAAGGGCCGGCCCGCGCGGGTCCGCCTTGTCGCGGTCCACCCGGGACGGCCGTAATCCATGACCACGATGCGCTCAGAGGGGACGCCCCAATCGACGTAGCGCTTTTTCAGGAACTCGCTCGGGGCATGGAACAGGTCGACCGCCGCGAAGTTGGATTTGATCAGGCGCTCCCGCAGGAAGAACTCGCGGGATTTCCGTCCGGGAAAACACCGGCAGCAGTCCAGGGTGGAGGCGCGATGGCACAGCTGTCTGCGGTCGGTTTTCAGCATCGAACCGTCGTGGGCGCAGATGGCGCCGTACTCGTGCAGGGTGAGCAGGATCCGTGTCGCGGGCAGGAGTGTCTTGACGTAGGAAATCAGGTCCACGCCGATGTGCACGAAATGCTGAAAATGGACGATGTCGGGCCTCAGGGCGAGGAGAAACTCGCGCACGTCGGCATACATGTCGGCTTCCGCAAGTGCCGCGTCTATCTTGGTGTGGTAAAAGTAGTCGTAGGCGTTGCTGACCAGCAGGTGCGTCGCTTCGTCCTTTTCCCAACCCAGGAGGCGGGATCCCGGGTGCTGAACCTGGCAGGACGGATCCGCGAACCGTGCCAGCAGGAACGGCCGGTAATCCCCGCTCCGTTTCATCGCTTCGTAGAGGTAGTGTGCGGCGAGCTCTCCACCGCCGCGCGAGAAGGCCGGATGGGCGTGGGCGACGTAGAGCACTTTCTTTCGTGGGTCTGTCATTGTCCACCTGCGAGCGTTGGGGTGTGCCACTCCGCTGGCGCCCGGCGGTCCGCAGCAAGGCCGGGTTCGCCCGGCACCTGGGCGCGGACGCGGTCCGTCCTGATCAGGTCGATGCCGTACTTCGCGAGGTAAGCCAGGGCGCGCCAAACCGGGTCCGCCCCTTCCTCCAACGCGATCACCACGGCATCGGGTGCCAGGTAACGGATCTGGGCCGGATTCAGCATTTCGCGGCCGCACCACTCCCTCCCGATGCCGTCCGGGTCGGTGGTGCACACGCCGACGACACTGATCCGGGCCGATTCCAGCGCGTGGAAGGATATTTCGGCCAGGCGCCCGCTGCCGTACAGGACAGCCCGATGCAGCTCGCGGCGCGCCTGGCTCACGATGATTTCCCGCACCCAGTCCCGGGTTTCCGCGAACGATTCGATCCTCTCGAGCAGCAGCTCGTTCTGGATGGCCTCGGCCGTCTGGCCGCCCTCCGGCGTCACGTGATAGGAAATGGTCTTCGCCGTCTGGCGGCGGTATTCCAGGAGGCCGCCGTCGCACAGCTCCTTCATGTAGTTGTTGACCATTGCCACGGACAAGCCGCACCGCCGGGCCAGCGCGGTCTGCGTGATGCCGTGGTCGGCAGCCACCTCCTCGAGGATGCGGAGCTGATTCAACCGCGGAGCGGGGCTGTAGAGGCTGCCTCGGGCCTTAGTTCGCATCGGTTTCATCCAGTGAATGCACGTCATGGGCTGGCCACGCCAGCCACAACCGGCCTCATCGTCGGAACCGACTGGGAACTTTAAACTTTGCACGCTCGGGCGTCGATTCCCGGGAGCGAAACGCCTCGGGAATTCACTCACTGGTTGTAAGATGTCCTTTCGCTGGGGGCGGCCTTGGACTATCTCAACTCTAACCTGGATTTGCTGTCGCGACGCCAGCCGGCACTCGCCCGGCTTTTGTCTGCTGCGAGCCTGGGGCCGATCGAACTCCTTCCGACGGCCAGCGGCGTGCCTACCGCCCGTTGTCACGGTCCGGCTTCGACGGTGCTGCTGCACAGCGGGCGCGACCCGATGAAGGAGGCCCGCAGCTCGCTGGCGGGTCAGCACCTGCCCACCGGCGAATGCTATGCGCTGCTCGGGTTCGGGCTCGGATATGTGCTCGACGCCCTGCTCGAGATGAACCGCGGCCGGAGTGCGGGCTATTTCGTGGTGGAATCGAACCTCGAGATCCTCAGGGCGGCTTTCGAAGCCCGGGACATGCGGGGCGTGCTCTCGCTGCCGCAGCTGCACTTTGCCTGGCCTCCCGCCGGCCCCGAACTGTGCGAACAATGGAGGCAGTTTTTCGACCCCGTGACGGCGGAAAAATGCACCTTCGTCATGCACCCCCCCTCGATCGCCCGGGCTCCGGCGCTTTTCAAGTCGGCTGCCGAGATCATCCAGAGCGAGTCGTTTCAGATCCTGACCGACATCAATACGCTGGTCGCCCGGTCGGAGGAGTTCCTCCGGAACTTCGTCGAGAATCTTCCTCGGGCGCTTGGCTGCCCGGGCGTTTCGGGATTCGCCGGGGCGTTCACCGGTGTGCCGGGGCTCATCGTTTCGGCCGGTCCGTCGCTGGACCGGAACGTCCACGAGTTGCGTGGCTGGGAAGAGCAGGTCCTGGTCCTGTCGACCGACACGGCTCTGAAGCCCCTGCTTGCCGCGGGCATCGAACCGCACTTCGTGCTCACGGCGGATCCGGGTCATCGTAACTTTCTCCACGTCCAAGGCGCCGTGACGCGGCGGGCGCTGCTGGTCGCCGAAGCGACGGCCTATCCGGCGGTCTTCGCCGAATTTCCAGGCCGGGTCATAACCTGCACCTTTCGGGATTCCTCGTTGCGGGCGCTCTCCGACGTCCTTGCCGAAAAAGGCTCGCTCAAGGCCTGGGGTTCGGTGGCGACGATGGCCCTGGACTTCGCCCTGCATCTTGGGTGCAACCCGGTGATTTTCGCGGGTCAGGATCTGGCCCACAGCGACGGCCGGACCTACTGCACGGGACTGTTCACGGAGGGGGAGTGGTTTGCGGACATAGCCGACCCGCAGGCGTGGGCGAGCCGGTGGGAACGCCTGCGCGAGGGGCACAAGATCGTCGTCACGGATGACCTTTTCGGGCGGCCGATCGAAACCACCGACAAGCTGGCCGCATACTGGAACTGGATGGTTAAAGAGATCGGGGCGCACCCCGGGACTCGGTTCATCAATGCGACCGAAGGGGGCATCCTGCGCCAGGGTGTGGAAATCCTGAGCCTGCGCGAGGCGTTGCACAGGTATTGTGCACTCCCCTTGGCGCTGCTCGACCGGGTGCGTACTCTGTACGGACGGTGCGCGCAAGACCCGGGCCTGGGGGACCGAGGCCGAGCCGACTTCCTGGTGGAGGAAGCCGCCCGTCTGGAGCGGGCCGTGCAGGAAGGGCTAGCGCTTGCGCGGAGGACGCCGGCCGGTCCTTCGCCCGCGCTGCTCGCCACCCTGGAGAAGGCCAAACAGTCGGTCTATTCGGGCGCCCCGCAACTGGCCTCGCTGCTGGACGCTTTCAACCAGATGGGCAATGTCGCATTTCTGCGCGGCCGCAACCGGCTGACCCAGACCCCCAAACCGAGCGCCGTTGCCATCCAGTCCGTTTACGGCGAGTACTTCGCTTCCGTCGGGGAGGCGCTGAGACGCGTGGCGCCGGGCTTGCAGGAGATCCGGCGCGCCCTCGGGGCGGCGCCGCGGGTCGTCGAACCGGATTGAGGTCAGCGCAGGTTCAACGAGCGCGGGGTCTCGGTGGAGTCCACGAGACGCGTTGCGCGCACGAACGTCTCGGCGCGGTCGCGGTCGAATGTGGGCGAGCGCGGGTCGAGGCTGGCTATGCGCACCCTGCCCGAGCAGTGGATGAAGGCCCCGTCGGACAGGTAGAGGCCTACGTGCCAGATCCGCTCCGGTTTTCCGTCACCGGCCTTCCGGCCGAAAAACAGCAGGTCGCCGCGCTTCAGGTTCACCAGGCCCGCGGGATCCACGCCGCGGCCGAGCCGGGCCTGCTGGTTCGCGTCGCGCAGGAGGTCGAGGCCGTTCATCTGGTAGACGGTCTTCACAAAGCCGGAGCAGTCGAACCCCTTCGCGGACGTACCGCCCCAAAGATACGGCACCCCCAGGAACATGCGCGCCGTCTTCTCGATCCCTTCGGCGGTGAGACGGCGCGTGGATTTCCACGCCGAGTACTCTTGCGCCGCGGCGGCCGCGACGAAGCCCGTTCGCCCGTCGGGAAGGGCGGCTTCGAACCACGGGCCCCGGCCGGCCACCCACCTCAGGAGATCGCCGGCCACCAGATCGGAAACCTGTGCGGCGGTCTGCCCGGGGCGTTCGAGGAGAACGGCGGACGGGGTGGTCACCACGATGCGCCTGGCCGCGTTCCAGCCGTCGGCGGCTCCGGCGTCCACGACGGCCATGGCGTCGTCGTCGATCCAGCCGAGGTAACGGTCCGCGCACTTTACGTAGAGCCAGCCACCGTCCCGCTTCAGGAGGCGAACGACCGCGCCCATAAGCACCTGGCTCAGCATCTCGGCCGAGTGCCTCGGGGCTCGCCGGAGATTGCCGACCGAGACCGTCACGATGCCGAACTTTTCCCCGGCGAGCCCGGGATCGGGGAGGACAGCCACACGGTCCGTGACAGGCATGCCGGCACGCTCGGCGAGGCGCGCAAGCACCTCGGCCTTTGCCGCCGGGTCATCGACCTCGCCCTCCGCGACGAGCTTTCCCGGTTCGCCGCTGACTTCTATGCGGAACACGGCGAGGCGCGTGTCGGGGGCGTATTTGTCCTGGATCGGTTGCAGGTCTGCGGTCCAGTCCCGCTCGGCAGGCCGCCTGCATGCCGCGGCCGGCAGGAGGACAAGCAGGACCAGCGCGGCTTGTCTGACCTTGTTCACCGTGGTTCCCTTTCGGCCGTAGGATAATGGTTTTCGCCCACGAAGGCCAGGATGGCCAGGCTTCGGGCCTCTTTGAGTTCTTTGGTTCCTCGAGGTGAACTGTCCGTGTCCTGCGTGGCAGGTTGTTTTTTGTTTTTTTCACCGCCAAGCCTCGAAGAACTCAAAGAGGCTCGAAGGAGCGCAGTCCGATATAATGTGTTCAATCGACCCAAACGTAGGAGGGTGGCATGCGTAAGGCGCTTGTGCTGGTGTTCGTCGCGGCCGTGGCGGTCGTCGCCCGAGGCGCGGCCCCGCACGCGTTTTCGGTGCATGACATGTTGGCGATGGACCGCGTCTCGGATCCGCAGGTCTCGCCCGACGGCAAGCTGGTGGCGTTCTCGGTGAGCGTTACCGACCTGGCGGCCAACGGGCGCCGTTCCGACATATATGTCGCGTCGGTCGACGGCTCCTTCGTGCGGCGCATGACCAGCGATGCGGCGAACGACACCCAGCCGCGCTGGAGCAGGGACGGCAAGGGGATCTATTTCGTGTCGGCGCGGGGAGGCTCGCCCCAGGTTTGGAGGCTCCCGATCGACGGCGGCGAAGCGAAGCAGGTGACCCGGCTGCCGCTGGGCGTCGACGCTCTGAGGGTCGCTCCTGATGGCAGATTCCTCACTTTCTCGCTCGCGGTCTTCCCCGGGAAGTCGCCGGAGGAGACGAGGCGCCTCCTGGACGAGAGGGCGAAGGCCAAATCTACCGGCGTCGTGTACGACCGCCTGTTCATCCGTCATTGGGACACCTGGGAGGATGGCACACGCAATCACCTGTTCATCTACCCGCTCCCGGCCGGGCCCGCCCGCGATCTTATGCCGGCCATGGATGCGGATTGCCCGTCCAGGCCATTCGGCGGAGCCGAGGAGTATGGAGTGTCGCTCGACGGTCAGGATATCGTGTTTGCGGCAAAGGACGCGGGACGCGAGGAGGCGTGGTCGACCAACTACGATCTCTACCTGGTGCGTGCCGGCGGACCGGACGCGCCGCGCAAGCTCACCGGCAACCCGGCGTGGGATACGCAGCCGGCTTTTTCCCCCGACGGCAAGACCCTGGCTTACCTGGCCATGAGCCGCTCTGGGTATGAGGCGGATCGCTACGACGTCGTCCTGCGCGACTGGACAAGCGGCTCGGAACGCAGGATCGTGCTCCGCGCCGACGAGACCCCGCGCGGCGACCGTTCGGCGGGTGAACTGGCATGGTCCGCAGACGGCCGCGAACTGTACTGCACGGCCGATCACCTGGGACAGCACTCGTTGTTCGCCGTCGACGCGGCAAGCGGCAAGGCACGCATCGTGGTCAGGGACGGGACGACGGCGGGTCCGCAGCCCCGCCCGGATGGGCGGATCCTGTACAGCATGCATTCGCTGCTCGGTCCCGCCGAACTCTACGACGCTGCGCGCGACGGCAGCGACGCCCGCAGGGTCACCCACTTCAACGACGACAGGGTGGCCGCCGCCAAGTTCGGAAGGCCCGAGCAGTTCACTTTCAAAGGGGCGAAAGACGAGACCGTCTACGGGTACCTCGTCCGTCCGGTGGATTTCGATCCCGCGAAGAAGTACCCGGTCGCCTTCCTCATCCACGGCGGACCGCAGGGCTCCTTCGGCAACGACTTCCACTACCGTTGGAACCCGCAAGCCTACGCGGGTGCAGGCTACGCGGCCCTGACCGTCGATTTTCACGCGTCGACCGGGTACGGTCAGGCGTTCACCGATGCGGTCAACGGGGACTGGGGCGGGGCCCCTTACGAAGACCTGATGAAGGGCCTCGACTTCGCGCTGCAGAAGTACCCCTTCCTGGACGGCGGCCGGGTGGGCGCGCTCGGCGCCTCCTACGGCGGCTACATGATCAACTGGATCGCCGGCCACACGGACAGGTTCAAGTGCCTGGTCAGCCATGACGGCAATCTCGACGAGCACATGGCCTACTACGACACCGAGGAGCTATGGTTCCCCGAGTGGGAGCATGGCGGCCCCGCATATGACCACCCCGAGGGGTACACGCGGCACAGCCCCCTCGGCTACGCCAGGAACTGGAAGACCCCGATGCTGGTGATACACGGGGGGAAGGACTACCGGGTCGCGGAGACGCAGGGGATCGCGGCTTTCAACCTGCTTCAGCGCAAAGGCATCCCGTCGCGGTTCCTCTATTTCCCGGACGAAAACCACTGGGTGCTGAAGCCCGCCAATACCATCCAGTGGCACGAGACCGTGCTCGCATGGCTGAGGCAGTGGCTGCAGTGATGGAGTCCTCGGCGCCGCTTTCGCATGCGTCCTGAGGCCGGAACCCCTGCGCCTCGGCGCCACACCGCTTCCCTCGGGCGCCGGAGGCCGTTCTACGTGCCGGATGCGGATGCGCTGCTGGCCTTGTGGCCCAGGGTGAACGCGCTGAACACCATCGTCAGCACGCAGCAGATCACCATCGCGATGAATACCCCGTTCCAGCCCCATCCGTCGGCGATCCAACCCACGCCCGTGCCGGAGATCGCGGAGCCGAACACGTAGCCGAAGAAGCCGGTGAAGCCCGCCGCGGTTCCCGCGGCCTTCTTGGGTGCAAGGTCGAGCGCGTGCAGCCCGATGATCATGATCGGGCCGTAGATCAGGAAACCGATCGCGATCAGGGCCGCGTAATCGATCCATAGCGGGCCTTTCAGGTTGAACCAATAGACCACCACGGCCACCAGGGTCAGGCCCATGAACAGGATCGTGGCGGGGGCGCGCCTCCCCTTGAACCACTTGTCCGAAGTCCAGCCGCAGAAGATGGTACCCGGGATGGCGGCGTACTCGTACAGGGACCAGGCGACGCTGGATTCCCGGAAGGAGAAGCCCTTGGCCGTTTCCAGGTAGGTCGGGATCCAGTTCACGACGCCGTAGCGGACGAAGTAAACGAATGCGTTGGCCACAGCGATCGCCCACAGGTACCGGTTGTTCAGAACGTGGCGGAAGAAGATCTCCCGGAACGACAGGATGCGCTCGTGGTCGGCCGAGTAGCCGGTGGGGAAATCGTCACGGTATTGCTCGACCGGAGGCAACCCGCACGACTGCGGGGTGTCCTTCATGAGGAAAAATACGAGCACCGCGACGACCGCCGCGACCAGTGCGTTAAAATAAAACTTCGCACCCCAATCGTGGAAAATAGCGACGCCGGCCAGCGCCAGGTTGGCCACCACGGCGCCTCCGACGTTGTGGGCCACGTTCCACACCGACACGGTCACGCCGCGCTCCTTCGTGCTGAACCAGTGCACCATCGACTTCCCGCAGGGCGGCCAGCCCATTCCCTGGACCCACCCGTTGAGGGTCTGCAGCAGCACGAGGACGAAAAGGGACGTGTAGATGGCCTTGACGAACCCGCACGCAAAGACGATTCCGCACGACAGCAGCAGCCCCAGCGGCAGGAAGTACTTCGGGTTGCTCTTGTCCGACACCGAGCCCATCAGGAACTTCGAAATGCCGTAGGCGATCGAAAGCCCCGTCAGGGCCATTCCCAACATGGCCTTCGAGTATTCCGGGTGCTCCCTGAGAATGTCCGGGATCGCCAGCGCGAGGTTGTTGCGGACCAGGTAGTACGCGGCATAGCCGAGGAATATGCCGGCGAAGACCTGCCGGCGCAGCCGCTTGTACTCCGGATCGATCCTGGACGCCGGAAGCGGTTCGGTGGCAGGTGCGGGCTTAAGCGGGCCAATCATCGATTCCTCCACGTCTCTGCGCAGTGGCCGCGATCTTAACTCCAACGGGGCGCCGGGACCATGCGGATAATCGCCGGATTGACCCCGGATGTCACTGCCCGCCGGCAGGATATAGCCGGCAGGCCGCACGGTGCGGCCTCAATCCGAAGCGGAGAATTGAACACGGCATGAAAACCATCACGGACACACTCGCAGGTGCCCGCATCGGGGAGCCGGCCTCGTTTCGCAGCCTGACCCGGCGGCCACCGTCGGTCGCCGACGCGGCCAGGTTCCTGGTGCGGATCAACCGGGCCAGGTCGAGGCAAACCGCGGCGCTGGGCGAGGGAGAGGACGTCCGGTTGTCCGGACGCGCCCTTCACGGCGCCGCCCTGGTGAAAGATACGTCCGTCGTCCACCTCGCCGTCTTCGCCGCGGGTAAGCCCCGGCAGGCGTGGCGCCCTTCGAGCGCCTCATGACGGTTCTTCCGCCCCGCGCGCGACGGTGTTAGACTGCCCCCTGTTGCGCAACCAGAGATTTGCCCCCGGGCGCAGGTCTCAAGGCGGACTTCAGCCCGCGTCACCGGCACGCCTCGCGCCCTTTCCTGTACTCTCGAATCAACGGAGGGCCGTCATGCATACGAACAATGACCCGGTGTCGCGCCGGAATTTCCTGATATCGGCAGCCGGCGCGGGGGCCGGGCTGGCCCTGGCCGGCGCGGCGCACCCGCAGGGTGAAGCGTCGCCGGCCCTGCCTCGCGTGAGCTTCGGCAAGACGCAGATCACACGCCTCCTCGTCGGCTCGAACCCGTTCTACGGGTATTCGCATTTCAACACCCTGCTCGACAGCCACATGCGCGAGTGGATGACCCAGGACCACAAGATGGACGTGCTGCACCGGTGCCAGAGTGCTGGCATCAACACCTGGCAACTCCACTTCAACGACCAGCCCGTCGAGGATTTCAAACGCTACCGCCGCGAGGGGGGGACGATGAACCTGGTCCTGCTCGCGGATTTCGCCCTGATGCAAAATCCGGGGCTGATGCCCACGGTGGTCAAAGAAATGGCCCCGCTCGGGATCGGGCACCACGGCAACCGCACCGACGAGCGGTTTCGCAGCGGCGAGACGGGGAAGGTGCGCGATTTTCTCAAGGCCGTGCGGGACAGCGGCGTGATGGTCGGCCTGTCCACCCACAACCCTCACGTCATCGAGGAGGTGGAGAGCCAGGACTGGGACATCGACTACTACATGACCTGTCTCTACCGGGTGTCGAGGACCCGCGACGAGATGCGCAAGGAGCTTGGGGGAGAGGCGCCGCTGGGAGAAGCTTTTTTCGAGAAGGACCCGGAGCGCATGTGCAAGGTCGTCCGCCAGACCCGGCGCCCATGCCTGGCGTTCAAGGTGCTCGGGGCCGGGCGCAACATCGGCTCGAGCGGTGCGCTCGAGGCTGCTTTCCGTTTCGCGCTCACGCACATCAAGCCCACGGACGCCGTCATCGTGGGGATGTTCCCCCGGTTCAAAGACGAGGTGCGGGAAAATGTTGCGCTTGTGAGCCGCATCCTCTCGGAGCCGCAGGTCTGAGTTCCGTCGCCTCGGGGCGGCCTTTTTTCGGGAGGAACCGATGCACAGGGTCATGACGGTCGAAACCGTTTCGGGGCGCCAGGTGGTCTCCACGGGGACGCGCTGGGAACCCGTTATCGGATACAGCCGCGCGGTCCGGGCCGGTGACTGGATTGCCGTGACCGGGACAATCGGACTGAGGCCCGATGGGACGTGTCCGCCGACCGCCGAAGAGCAGATGCGCCACGCCATGGAAACCATCGTCGCGGCCGTCGAGGCGCTCGGGGGGAAACGGACCGACATCCTGCGCACCCGGATCTTCGTGACCGACATCGGCATGTGGCAGGAGATCGGGCGGGTGCACGCCCAGTTCCTTGGAGACGTCAGGCCGGCGACGACAATGGTGCAGATCGGGGCCCTGGCGGACCCTGCTGCCGTGCTGGAAGTCGAAGCGGACGCGGTCGTCCCCCGCTAACCCCTCCGCCTTGGGATTCACATGAGAAATCTGCGCTGTGTCCTGCTCCTTTCCGCGGTACTGGTATGCACGGCCGCCGCCGTCGGCGGATCGCGCCCGGTTCACACCTTCTCGATCGTCGCCCGTGACGCCGCCACCGGCCAGCTCGGGGTCGCCGTGCAGTCGCACTGGTTCGCGGTAGGCTCGGCTGTCCCGTGGGCCGAGCCGGGCGTCGGGGCGGTCGCCACGCAATCGTTCGTGGACCCGAGCTATGGCCCGCTGGGGCTGGACTTGATGAGGGCGGGGAAGAGCGCGCCCGAGGCGCTGAAGGCCCTGCTGAACTCCGATCCCGGCAGCGACGTGCGCCAGGTCGCCATGATCGATGCGCAGGGTCGCGTGGCCGTCTGGACGGGCGGAAGGGACATCCAGGCCGCAGGGCACATCGCCGGCGCTCCTTCCTCCGACCTGCCGGCCAGCGGCGTCAGCGCCTCGAACCCGAACGCGACCGGCACCCTGAGCGTCGGCGCCGGTTTTTCGGTGCAGGCCAACCTGATGCTGAACGACAAGGTGTGGCCGGCGATGGCGAACGTTTTCCGGTCGACCCGGGGCGACCTCGCCGATCGGATGTTGGCAGCGCTCGACGCCGCTCAGTCGGCGGGCGGGGATGCCCGCGGCAGGCAATCGGCGGCCCTGATCGTCGTCGACGGCAACCGCAAGGCAAGGGCGTCGGAACGCATCTTCGACGTTCGCGTGGACGATCACGCCGAGCCGCTCCTCGAACTGCGGCGCCTCGTGGCGCTGCAGCGCGCCTACAACCACATGAATGCAGGGGACGCCGCGGTCGAACGCAAGGACAACGCAGCCGCCCTGATCGCCTACGGCGAAGCCGAGCGGATCGCGTCGGCGACCCCCGGGGTGCCCCCGAGCCGGCTCGCCGAGATGGTCTACTGGCACGCCGTCGCGCTGGTGAATATGAAACGTGTGGACGAGGCGCTCCCCCTGTTTCGCAAGGCGTTCGCGCTGGAGAGGAACTGGGCGGAGTTAACCCGACGGCTGCCGGGGGCCAGCCTCCTGCCCGACGATCCGGAACTCATCGAGCGCATCACCGGGCAGGCAAATCCCCGCTGAGCGGAAGGCGTTCGCCCGCCCCAAAACCACGTGAAGCCGGCCCCCGCTTGATTATCGGGCCCGCTACTTGTCCGTTCTGAAATCCACCCGGCGCGCGACCAAGTTGTCCTTCTGGGCTGCGTCGACGAGACAGATGACCCTTCGGCCCTCTTTCAGGTCCTGCGCCGAAGCACCCGGCTTGTTGCGGGTCGTGAACACCGTCTGAGCGTCGAAGGACATAGGGATCTTGAGATTGTCCTTCTGGATGGTGAACGTGGACTTGTCGTGGCTTACCAGGATTATGGTTCCGCTGTAGCGGATCCTCTTCTCCCCCTGGGCAAAGACCGGCGCGGCCAATGTCACCACCAGCGCCATTACAAGGCACAATCCGATCAAGCGTCGCATTCCGTGTCTCCTTTCGATTTCAATCCAGATCGTTGGTTGCCGAGGCAACTCGATGGTGCTCGACGAATCCTCTTTCGTCGGAACGGACCGCCCGGGAAGACCGACCACCCCGATCGGCGCCCCGGGAATTTGGTACCGTTTATACAACAAAATACGCATCTTTGTTCGGGAATGTTGCACTCGGCGCGCCGACAGGGGTCGGGTATCATAATGTCAGCGGTTCCTAACGGCCCCCCCGCCGGGCGCTCGTCTGCCGGCATCGTTGTCTGTCTGGATTCACTCAACTAGGGAGGATGCAAATGAAAACAGTGTATTGCCTTTGCCTCGCAGTCTGTCTGCTGTTCACGCTTTCCGTGTTCGCTCAGGGCGGCGACCCGCTGAGCGGCACCTGGGCCGGTGATTGGGGGCCGAGCGCGAACGACCGCAACCAGGTCACCGTCGAGCTGAAATGGGACGGCAGTACCTTGAAGGGAACGGTCAATCCCGGAGCGAACGCGGTCGAGCTCAAGAACGCGACCTTCGACGCCAAAACCGGGGCGGTCCACTTCGAAGCCGACGCCAAGAACCGCAGGGGTGACCCGATCCACTACGTCATCGACGGCAAGGTCGCTCAGGGCACCATGAGCGGCAGCTGGGGCCACGACAACCGGAAGGGAGATTTCAAGATCACCAAGCAGTAGTTCGAGCCGCACGGGTTCGGGTTTGATGCCCCATCTTCGTGCCGCACGAGGTTTCACCAGTTGGTGTGGTTTCCGGCGCCGCATTTTCCGCCCGGCATGGCGGAGTGCCGTGAAACGTGGGATCGCGCTCCGGAACGCGCCTTGCAGGAGGTGCGCTGCGGAGGTAACCATGAAAACCCGAACGATCGTCGGTGGAGTGCTCTTGCTGATCCTGACGGGGACGGCGCCCGCGTTTACACAGGCGGCGCCGCAGCCGAGGGAGCCATATAAGTATCGCGTGATATTGTCGGCGGCCGGGGCGGGCGGCGGCTTCGCCTTGGGGGTCTGTGCGGGCCTGGCCGCGTTCGACGACGCGCCCTACGCCAACAGGAAGGTGTGGACGGCCGCCCTGGTTTCGGCCGCGGCCGGGGCCGTGGGAGGCTATTTCATCGGCCGCGCCGTGGACAAGTCCGCGGGCAAAACGAGCGTCCCGCCAAATGCCGCTCCGTGGAGGGCGGACTCGCTCGAGCGCAGCCTCGCGCGTGCGAGACTGCGGCTGCTGGCGGGTCAGGGGGCAAGCGACGGCGTTTTCCGCGCCGGGACCCGTTCGGCTGCGGGTACGGTCGACATTCGGATGAACGGCGGGGGCGCGATATGGTAGGTTTCCGATAGACGAGACACGAGGGGAAGGGAGCTGACAATGTATCACCTGTCACGACGCGATTTTCTCAAGGGGACGGTGGCGGCGGGCGTCGCCGCCGGCACGGGCCGCCTGACGCCGCCGGTCTGCGCCGCCAGGCGTTCTGCCGTCGACTGGGTCACGCTCGGCAACTCGGGCGTGAAGGTCACCCGGCTCGCCTTCGGCACCGGGACGTTCGGCGGTCGCGTGCAACGCGAGCTGGGTCAGGAGCAGTTCACCCGGCTCGTCCGACACGCCTACGACCGTGGCATCCGCTTTTTCGAGTCCGCCGAAGCGTACACCGGCATGCACGGCATGCTGGCGCAGGCTCTCAAGGGTATACCGCGCGATTCTTACCGTCTCATGACCAAGTACCGCCTGCGCGAAACGGAAGACCCGAAGGCCACCATCGACCGGTTCCGCAAGGAGCTCGACTCCGAATACCTGGACATCCTGCTGATGCACTGTGTGCGCACCCCGGACTGGCCCGAGCAGTTCAAGCGGTTGCGCGACGAGTTCTCCGAAGCCAAGCAGAAGAAGATCGTGCTCGCGCACGGTGCGTCCTGCCACGGGCTTCTGCCGCTCCGGGCTTTCCCGCGCAATACGGGCTGGCTGGACGTGGCCCTCCTGAGGATCAACCACCAGGGCGCCCGGATGGACACGCTCAAGCAGGTCGACACCAATGACCTGGGCGACGTGGGCGAGGTGACCACGCACCTCAAGTCCATTCACGCCAAGGGGACCGGCATCATCGGGATGAAGATCATGGGCGAAAGCCAGTTCAAGACGCCGGAGCAGCGCGACGCGTCCGTCAAGTTCGTCGTGGGACTGGGGACGGTGGACGCCGTCACGATCGGTTACAAAAGCACCGCCGAGGTCGACGAGGCGATCGAGCGCATCGACGCGCACCTGAACGCCTGAGCCCGCGGGGCGATGGTCCCGCGCGGGTCGCTGCGACGGGCGCCGGGGGCACAAATACTGCAGAGACGACTACCGCACCCGGGTTTCAGGCGCGTAGGTGGACGTCTGTGACTGCGGAGCGTATCTCGGCGCGCAGGCCATATTGGATGGTGAAATCGTACGTCGACCGGATGAGCTGCAGCTCGTCGAATGCCATGACTTCCGTCGAGCAGTCACCGGCTTTGAGCAGGAGTGAGAGCTTGCCCACGTCCGCCGCACCCCACTCGATGCTCCCGTCCATGCCGAGCTCTCGGGCGACGGCCTCAGCGGTGCGGTGCGCCCACTCTTTTCCGTTCTCCAGTTCCGTGGCCATACATCCTCCAAAGACCATTTCGGAATGGTGTGATTCTACTGCAAAACTGTCCAACCCGGGCACATTTTTCCACGGTTAAACGAAGAGTGGGGGCTGCGGCTCGGGCAGCTGACGGACGCGGTTTGACTTGAGCTCCGCCCGGGCCTATCATCCGCCCATCGGGAGGAGGCGTATGACCAACCTCGGATTCTGTGTTGAACGCAGGAAGGCCGAGCAACCCGCTTTCCTGCGAGTGCTCAAGGCGGTCCCCCAAGATCGATCCGGCTATCGCCCGGATCCCAAGGCGCGGACGGCGGCGGAACTGGCGTGGGTACTGGCCATGGAAGAGGCGGCCCTGCTCCGCCTGATCGATCAGGGAGTCGTCGAGTGGAAGGATCCCGGGCCGCCGGAGCGCTTGGAAACGACCGTCGCCGGTTTCGAGCGCGATTCGGCCGAGGTCAACTCGCGGCTGGAGCGCCTGGACGCGGCCTCGTGGGAGAAGAAGGTGCGTCTCCTCACGGGCGACGGCGGCACCTGGGAGGACTCACTCTCCAACATGGTTTGGGGTTTCCTCTTCGACGCCATCCACCATCGCGGACAACTCAGCACTTATCTGCGGCCCATGGGGGGAAAGGTGCCGTCGATCTACGGCCCGTCGGCCGACGATCCTGGCCATTAGTCCCGCAGAGCCGGCCCGGTAGGAAAAATGGTCGCGGTCACGTGCGCCGCCCGCGGGTGGCCTTAAGCAGTGCCGCGCGGTCCACCTCGCCGAAGCGCTCGATCGCGTAGCGCACCGCCGTGCGCGGAATGGCGGGGCCGTGTGCGAGCAGGAACCGTTTCAGCCGGGGCGCGTCCGTCTTGCCGGCTTCCCGCAACAGCCAGCCCGTTGCCTTGTGCATCAGGTCCTCACCGTCGCCGAAGTGATCGCGTGCGAGGCGATATGCCAAGTCGAGGCGCAAGCCGCGCCGGGCGATAGGGACAAGGGAGACCAGGGCCGCCCGCCTGTGCCACAGGGACGCGGAGGCGGACCAGTCGACAAGCCTCGGCTCCGATTCGGGGCTTGATTCCAGGAGCGGGCTGAGCACGGCGCCGCAAAGGAGGTCGACCAGGGCCCAGTTGTCCAGACGGCGCCCGAGCCAGCGGTCCGCGTGGCCCAGCACCTCCGGCGCCAGTTTCTTCCGAAACGCAGCCAGGGCGAGGATCCCGGCGCTGCGCGACTCCAGTTCCGGCTCCCGCAGCAGCAGGTCGCAGAGCTTGATCGCTTCACGGAGGTTCCACGCGCTCCGGACGCCCTGGACACGCTGCCGCACGAAGGCGCGGAGCGCCGCGGATCTGATCCCCAGGGCCGTAATCTCATTTTTAAAGTATTGTTGTGCGCCCCGAGCGCGTACAGGATCCCCCATGAGCCGCAAACCGGCGATGATCCCGGAGGCCATCGCCTCTGGTGCCGGGTCCAAAGCCCTCCCCCGTCCCTTGCCCGCCGCCTTGTGCATGGCCCCTCCCGATTGAAATAGACCGTGCCGTCGATCCCGCGTTATATACTTGTGCGGATTATAGGATCTCCGTCCAACACAATGCAGGAGGAAGTCATGATCAGCTTTGCCGCGCGTTTCGCGTGCCTGGTGTTCGCTCTGGTGACCCAAGCGACTCCGCAGATCCCGCCCGGCTTTGTCACGCTGTTCAACGGGGTCGACCTGAAAGGCTGGCACATCAGCGAAGTGAATCACCACGGCAACAGCCACGGCTGGACGGTGGAAAACGGCGTCCTGCTGGCCACGCAGGACAAGGCCGGCAACGGCGGGATCCTGCTCACCGACCGGAAGTACGGGAACTTCGAGATATACCTCGAGGTCAAACCCGACTGGGGCTGCGACGGCGGGCTCTTCCTCCGTTCCAATGAAAAAGGCGAAGCCTACCAGGTGATGATCGATTACCTCGATCGGGGCACGGTGGGCGGCATCTACGGGGAGGGGCTGGCCGACCTGTCGAAAACCGGCACCGGGGAGATGTCGGGTGCCGGGTGGGAGAAGGCGTGGCGCAAAGGGGAGTGGAACACCCTGCGCGCCCGCATCGAGGGGAATGTCCCGCACATCCAGGTCTGGATCAACGACACCAAGCTCGTCGACTGGACCGACAGCACCAACCACGCGGTGGGGGGCGCCGTCGACGGCATGATCGCGCTCCAGATGCACTTCTCCAACACTCTGACCCCCCGGTGGAAACCCGGTGGATTCCACCGTTTCCGCAACATCGCCATCCGGGAATTCTGACCTCAGGCGGGTCCGGGCTGAAGAGGCTGGAACTGAAGTAATTTGGAGTGCGGCGCCTCGGCGGCCTCGGCGCCGCTTTCACTCGTCCTACGGCAGAAATGCTCGGCGCCTCGGCGCCACGCCGAATTGCGAGATGCGACCCGGCGACCTCGGCCATTGGTGGCGCCGAGGCGCCGCCACCAAAGCGGCGTCGAGCCGCCGCACTTCACAATCAACCGTTGGAATAAGTAGCGCGAAGTTTTTCGTTTTGCCGTATTCTTGCCGCGAACGATCTGGAGGGTAAGTCCATGCACTGCCACAATCGCACCAAGGCACGTTGGATGAAGTGGGTATTTCCGGTTTCGGGGCTGATGGCGCTCGTCTGGTTCCTGATTCGCGTCATACCGAAACCGACGCGCGCCGCCTACCCGTGCCAGCGCATGGCCGCACCTCTGGCCAGCAGTTTTGTGTTGTGGGCGCTTGGCGTGGTGGGGTCCATGGCGGCGTTTCGCAGGAGCCGCCTGCTGCTCCGGCAGTCTCGCGTCTGGCTGGCCTGCGCCTGCGGCCTGCTCGCCCTCGCGGTCGGAATTGGAACGTTTCTGCTACTTCCCCCGGGGCCGGCGCTCGCCGACAACCCGGAGCCCAATGCCCCAGTCGGTGTGGCCCGCGGAGTCCACCCGGGGCGCGTCGTATGGACCCACAACCCGGATGCCACGGACTGGGCCGGTCCGGGGCAGGGGCACTGGTGGGAGCCGGACCACACGGATCAGGCGAAGGTCGACGGTATGATGTCGGGCTCCCTGCAGGCGCTCACGGGGGCCGGGACCGACGCCGAGGCCTGGCAGGCGATCTTTCGCTACTTCAACAAAACCCTTTCCGGGAACGAGACCGGGTACCAGGTGGGGGAGAAGATAGCCATAAAGGTAAACCTGGTCGGCTGCATCGTCTCCAGGGGCGGGAGCGTCGACCCGGACTCCTACCAGATGACCAAGGATCTGGATTACATGAACACGTCGCCCCAGATGATGGCGGCGCTTCTGAAGCAGCTGGTGGGGTCCGCGGGAGTGAGGCCGTCGGACATATCGATCGGCGATCCGCTCTCCCGATTCCCGGGCCAGTACTACGAAATCCTGCACCGCGAGTTTCCCGAGGTGCGCTTCATGGACTACGACGGGGGGACCGTTTCTCAGCCCCGTCGCGGCGTGCACCCGTCCTCGGTCGCCTTCTACTGGAGTTTGCGCCCGACGGGCACCACCCAGGATTACATCCCCGACGCCTACGCCGAGGCGACCTACTTCATCAACCTGGCGAACCTGAAGAGCCACACGATGGCAGGGGTGACCCTGTGCGCGAAGAACCACTTCGGCTCGCTGGCGCGGCGACCCCCGGAGAAGGGCTACTTCGACATGCACCAGAGCCTCCCGCGCAACACTCCCGGATACGGGCACTACAGGGACCTCGTCGACCTCACCGGCCACGCCCAGATCGGGGGCAAGGCGGTGCTGTACCTGATCGACGGCCTGTATGCGGGCGTACACCCGGTAGAGACTTCGCCGAAGAAGTGGAACCGCCCGCCTTTCGGGAGTGACTGGAGTTCGAGCCTGCTCGTGTCGCAGGACCCCATCGCAATCGATTCGGTGGCCTTCGACATGCTCCGGGCCGAGTGGAGCGATCACCCTCGCATGCCGGGCGCGGACGACTACCTGCACGAGGCTGCCCTGGCGGACAATCCTCCATCGGGCACGTTCTACGATCCGGACCACGCGACGCCGACCAAGCGGCTGGCCAGCCTGGGGGTGCACGAGCATTGGAATAATCCGGAGTCGATGCAGTACACCCGCAACCTCGGCACCGGCGCCGGCATAGAGCTCGTCCGGAAGTAAACCAAAAAGTGGGCCGCGGCGGCTCGACGCGGCTCCTGATGAGGCGTGGACCGTTCGATTGCCGGAGCACTCCGTGGAGTGTCCGGCCGCCGTCATTCCCTGGAGGTGAGGCATGCGATGTGCGGTTCTGGTTCTCTTGATGGCGGTCGGCGGGCAGGCGCAGACGGTCAAAATACTCGTGGGCAACGACGACCCTGTGCTCCTGCAGGAGTTTCGGACCGCCACCCCGGCGGTGCGGATCGTGCCGGTCACGGCGGAAAACGTCATGCGGGAAATCATCGACGCCGACGCCTTCATCGGAGACATCACGCCCGAGCAGGTCCGCGCCGGCAAGAAACTCCGCTGGGTGCAAACCATGAGTGCGGGGGTCGAGCGGGTCCTGCACCGTTCAGGCGGCAACGACCTGCGCGACAGCGCCATCGTCCTCACAAACAACCAGATCGTGCAGGGGCCGGAGATCGCCGATCACGCCATGGCGCTGCTGCTCACGCTCTCGCGCGGCATCCCCGAGTTCCTGGCCGACAAGCAGCGTGAAGACTGGAGGCCCCGGCCCTATTCCGGCATCGAGCTCAACGGCCGCACGGCGCTCGTGATAGGGGTCGGCGGGATAGGGACGCAGATCGCCTTCCGGGCTTGGGCGCACGGCATGACCGTGATCGGCGTAGACCCGGAGGACGTCCCCTACATGCCCGTGATCTCGCAGGTGGTCAAGCCGGATCAGCTCGACGCGTTCCTTCCCCAGGCCGACGTGGTCTTCGTGTCGGCCCCGCACACCCCGTCGAGCGAAAAGATGCTTGGCCCGAGGCAATTCGAGGCCATGAAGAAGGGTGCCTACTTCATTGCGGTGAGCCGCGGCTCGCTTTACGACCTCGACGCGCTGGCGACGGCCCTCCAGACCCAGCGGCTGGCGGGCGCCGGAGTCGATGTGACCAATCCCGAGCCGCTGCCGAAGGGCCACCCCCTCTGGAAGTGCGACAACGCCATCATCACGCCGCACATCGCCGGGAGATCCGACAAGGACCGCGCGCGCATGGTCAACACCATCCGGGAAAACATCCGCCGCTTTGTCGAGGGGAAGCCGCTCATCAACGTAGTCGACAAGCAGAAAGGGTACTGAAGCAGGGGCGGGCTGCAGACCGCCCCCGCCTTGTACCTCCCGATCAGAGTTCCTACAAACCCGCGCCGGCCAGGGCTCAGAACCTGTACGTCAGGTTCGCGAACACATTGCGCCCGGGCTCGAAAACCCGCACGCCCGAACGGAATGGATCCCGCTGATACGACAGGTGCTCCCGGAAGAGCCTGTCGAACACATTGTTCAGCCCGACCGTGAGGCGAAACGCCTTCAGGGAGGTCCCGACCCGGATATTGGCCAGCCCGTACCCTGCGGTGGCTTCCTCCCGCATGTCCGTGTCGATGTTGCGCTGGGCGCCGGCCAGGACGCCCTCGACCTCGGCGGAAAAGCGTCCGTTGTCGAACCGCAGCCCGGAGCGTGTGGTCAGGGGCGGCATCTCGGCGAGGTTTTTGGAGAAGATGTTCCGCCCGGGTACCGGGTCCTGGATGCCACGCGTATAGGAAAGCGAGTTCGAGAAAAACACCCGGGACGTGATCGAATAAACCGCCTGCACCTCGGTCCCGTAAATCGTGGCATCGACGTTTTCGTATGACCGGGCGTTGGAGTTCATAATCCCGGCCACGGAATTCACCTTGACCGCCCGACGGACGGTGACGAAGTTGTCGATCCGGTTCAGATAGAACGTCGAGCTGAGGAACAGCGCCTGCCGCCGCAGGGAAACGGACCCGTCCGTGCCGGTGTTGCGGCTGGGCAGCAGCCCAGGGTTGCCGACCCAATCCGAACCGGCCCTGCGCAGCCCGAAGTACCGTTCCGTGGCGTCGGGCACCCGGACCGTGCTCCCCACCCCTCCGGAGAACTCGAGACCCCCCGGGGCCGAGTACGTCAGCCGCGCCGCGCCCGAAGGGTAGACGTCGCTGGTAGACGTGGCACGCGTCGAGTTGTAGGCGTAGTAAAGATTCGTGTTGGCCTTGAGCGGATCCGCCTCGTGCTGGGTCCGATCCACGCGGCCGCCGAACTCCAGCTTGAGGCGGTCGGTCAGGGGCCTGTGGTACTCGGCATAAGCGCCGAACGACACGGCGGTGACGTCGGGGATGGAGGACTGCGACATGTATCCCATCCCCGCCATCTGGGTGGAGGCATCCCAGTACCGGCTGAAGGCTTCGAAGCCGAGCGTCAGGTTGTTCATCCCGGCCTCGAGCTTGCCGCCGAAGGTCCTGGTGACGGCAAACGTCCCCATACTGTAGTCCCGCGCCATTTTGTAGGAAGACGTCCTGTACGCGTCGGTCATCCAGTGACGCACGCCGGTGAAGTATCCGTGGACCCTGACGGAGTCGACCGGGCCTGCCATACGGTCGACCTGGTACCCGAAGCTGACCCGGTCGGTGTTGTCGTAGAGGGCGTCCATCTGCAGATAGGGGTACAGGACGCCGTCGGCCTCCTGGCGGGTGTACGCCAGTTGCAGCAGTTGATTGGCCGCCGGGGAGAACGAAATGCCGGCCCACGCGGTACCGATCTGGAATGCGGGGTTCTCCTGGGCTTCGGGCCGGTAGTTGCCATAGCGCGTGAAGAGATTCCCCGAGCCGTCGCTATACGGGTCGGAGCGGCGATACGAGTAGCCACCCAGGACCGAAAACCGGTCTCCGGCAAAGGAGGCGGTCGCCGAGGGATTCACGAAACCGTAGGCGCCGGCCGCGAGGTTGCCGGTGGCCCGGAAACCCTTCTCGGGCCTCCGGGTCACGATATTGACCACGCCGCCGAGGCTGCCGCTGTTTTTCACGTCGAACGGCCCCTTGCCCACCTCGATTCGATCCACCTCGGCGAAGTCGACGTGAAAGGCGGGGGGATCCATGTGATTGGGGCAGGCGCCGTAGACGCGCTGGCCGTCGATCAGCACATTCAGGTCCTTGCTCTGGAAGCCGCGCAAGACCACGTCGTTGGCGATCCCGCCCTTGCGGATTTTCGAGATGCCGTTGGTTTCCGCCAGCGCCTCCCCGACGTCGCGCGCCGGGCTCTCGCGTGTCTTCGATGCCTCGAGGCTGTCGCGCGGCGCGGTTCCCACGACCGTGACCATCTCCCTGATGGTGGCGATCTCGAGCCTCACGTCAAAGGTCCGGGCCTCCCCGGCCGAGACGCGGACGCGGCCGGCCTGGGCAGGCTCGAATCCCTCCAGCTCTGCGGCGACTTCGTATTCCCCCGCAGGAACGCCCGGCACGCGATAGAGTCCGCGCGTGCCCGAGACGGCCAGCCACACCTTCCCCGTGTCCAGGTTGCGCAGGCTGACACGGGCCCCGGGCAGCCCCGTCTGGTTTGGCCCGAGCACGAGGCCTGCTATTTCGGCCGGGGGTGGCAGCGCCCCGGCGGGTTCCTGCAATCCGAACGTCACGATGAGAACGAACAAGATACAGCATCGAATAACCATGGCGGTCCCCTCGCGTTCCTCGGGCGCGCGCCTGGGAGAGCCTGCGCGAGGCTCCGGGGCGGCAACCGATCAAGCGCATTTGCGGATTCAGCTCGCTGAACTGCGGGGACCGCCTTTCGGCGGCGGACTCGGGACCGAGAGATCGACGGTCAGGCAGGAACATGCCAGCGGATGTAAATTGGCCACGGGGCGGAGACTGATGGACAACTCGTCTGGCCGGGGGAGGGTCGCAACCTCCAGCGCCGGGACGGACCGCGAGGCCGCCTCCTTCGAGGAGAGGCCGCAGTCGCAGGAGGCGCCTTCGTTCGGGACGCAATGATGCACGCCGTTTTCATCCAGGTAGCACCTGGCGGTGCAGCAGCTCGCTTCCGCACATCCGACAGTCATTGCGTGCGGGTCCGCGGCGCGCGACGGTTTGAGCGCTCCCAGGAGCGGGAAGCCGACCCAGCCCGCTGCGTACAGGACGAGCGCCGTGAGCGCCAGGGGGCCTGGGGTCGTGCCCGATTGTCGGCGGAAGACCATCATCGTTGGTTCCTTAACCTCACTTCGAATCTAGCCGCATTGTCGATGAAAAGCAATCGGAGGGAATACCCAAATCGTATATGGGTAAAAACACCCAAATTAAACAAGGTGGACAAGTGGGTCCGGGCTTCAGCCCGGACGTCTTTTGAGCTGATCTATATAGCGACGGGCGCACGTTATAGCGACCGCAAACAGCGTCCGGGTTGAAGCCCGGACCCACTTCTTTCTTATATCTGGCTTAGGTAGTTAAAAATAACGACAAACGCTCGCATTTGCTGTGGCGATGTCATACAGTCGGTCCAAGAACCGGAGGAATGAAAGCTCATCATGCGCAGACGACATTTCATCTCCACCTCACTGATCGCGCCCGCGGTGGTGCGGGCGGGTATCGCCTCGCGGCGCAGCGCACCGGGGGCCACCCGTATGAAACTCGGCTGCCAAAGCGGCCCGCAAACAGACGAGCGGCTGGAGTTTTTCGCGCGCCACGGAGTCGATGCGATCTGCGGAAGCCCGCCGGCCCGGGCGGATGGGCTCATCTGGACTGCCGATGATCTGGCCCAGCTGCGGGAGCGGGTCGAAAAGCACGGCATGACGCTCGACATGATCGCGCCGCCGTTTCTGGAGTCCACCCACGTCGACCGGACGCAGCGCCCGGCGATCATGCTGGGCCGGAGCCCGGACCGCGACCGGGACGTCGAGAATATCCAGGCGCTCATCCGCAACTGTGCGAAGGCCGGAATCCCCGCGATCAAGTACAATCTGAACCTGCTCGGGGTGCCGCGCACCAAGCCGACGCGGGGCAGAGGAGGATCGTCGCTGAGCACCTGGCGGCTCGCGGAGGCGGGCGATCGTGCCACCCGGACGACCAGCGCAGGCCGGGTCACGGAAGACGTCTACTGGGAACGAATCACCTGGTTTCTGCAACGCGTCGTCCCCGTTGCCGCCGAGTACCGGGTCCGGATGGCCTGTCACCCGCACGACCCGGGGCTGCCGCCGGGATTCGAAGGAGTGGACTGCGTGCTCGGGACCGTGGACGGCCTGAAGAAGTTCGTGGACATCGAGGCGAGCCCATACCACGGCCTGAACTTCTGCCAGGGAACGGTCAGCGAGATGCTGCAGGAGCCGTCGCGCGAGATTAACGACGTGATCCGCTATTTCGGGGAGCGCCGGAAGATCTTCAATGTCCACTTCCGGAACATCCGCGGCCACCGCGACAGTTTCCAGGAGACGTTCCCCGACGAGGGGGATGTGGACATGCTCAAGGCGCTCCTCGCGTACCGGGATACCGGTTATGAATTCATGCTGATGCCCGATCACGTGCCCCGCCACGACGGCGACCGGGACGGCCTCCAGGCATTTGCGTTCTGCTACGGCTATATCCGCGCCTTGCTCCAGGCTGTTTCCGAGATGGGTTGAGCGGCACCCACGGGGCGGGCGGGCACGGAACCGGCGGCCTGCGCTCCGCGGCGCGGCAGAAACCGTCACCAGCTGTCCGGAATTCGGGCACGCTACGGGACGTCTGAACGACAAAAAGCACGATTTTGCGGGCCCTGCGGCTGGCGCCCGTTTTGCGGTCATGGTTCCGGAGGCGGAACCATGACGACATTGGTTAGACGGACGCTCGCAGCCTTCGGGTGCCTGCTGTGTGCCGCGACGCTGGACGCCGAAGTGCCCCCGGGGCGCTGGGCCAAGATGGATCTGCAGCCGCCGGGGCTGGAAATAGCCGTCATGATGCGGGACGGGGAGAAGATCGCCGGGTTACTGAAAAGCTGCGCCGCCGAAACCCTCACGCTCGCCGAGATCGATGGAACCGAGCGCGTGCTCCGGAAGGCCGACATCCGCAAGGTCGTTACCAGGGACCGGCGTCCGGACGAACTGGGAAACGGTGCTCTGATCGGGCTGGGAGCGGGGGCCGTTTTCGGCGCGCTGGTCGGCGCCCTCTACTGCGCCGATTGCGATTGTTCGCCGGCGGCCGGGAGCGCCATCTACGGCCTGATCTTCGGCGGCATCGGCGCCGGCCTCGGGGTGGGAATCGACGCGGCCATCACAAGCCGGCAGGTCCTGTACGTCGCCGCGAAACCCTGAGGAGTCCGGGTCCGCCCAGTCCTGATATCTCCTCGCGGCCGACGGCGGTTTGGTGTATATAGGCAGAACACCGCTTTTCATGGATTGCGCCCTGTCGGGGACGTGTCAGTACGAGGGGAGACACCCGTGGCCAGCCCAACACCCGAACGCCCGAGCCGCCGGGAGTTCCTGCGATGTGCGGGAACCGGCGGAGCGGCCCTGCTGCTCTCGAGCCCGGGGCTCGCCTCCGGGCAACCCCCCGCTGCCCGCAAGCCGAACTTCGTCGTGATATACATGGACGACATGGGCTACGCGGACCCCAGCTGTTTCGGCGCGCCTGCCGGACTTACGCCGAACGTCGATCGCCTCGCGCGCGACGGTATGCGTTTCACCAGCTTCTATGCCGCGCAGGCGGTTTGCAGCGCCTCGCGCGCCGCCCTGCTGACCGGCTGCTACTCCAACCGCGTGGGCATCCTCGGAGCCCTGGGCCCGAATGCCCAGACGGGCCTCGACCCCGACGAGGATACGATTGCGGACGTGCTCAAGCAGAGCGGCTATGCCTGTGCCGCCATCGGCAAGTGGCACCTCGGGGATCATCGCCCCTACCTCCCCCTGCAGCAGGGATTCGACGAGTACTTCGGGCTGCCCTACTCGAACGACATGTGGCCCGTGGACTACGACGGGACGCCGATCAAGCCGGGGCAGAAGTCCGGGGAGGAGGACGGCAAGCCCCACCGTCCCTATTACCCGCCGCTCTTCCTGATGGACAACAACGAGAAGGTGAGGGAGGTCAGGGACTTTTCCGACCAGGACCGGCTGACGACGCTGTACACGGAACGCGCGGTGCGTTTCGTGGCCTCACACAAGGACCGCCCCTTCTTTCTTTACCTCGCACACTCCATGGTGCACGTGCCGCTTGGAGTGTCCGACAAGTTCCGCGGGAAGAGCGGACACGGAGTGTTCGCGGACGTCATGATGGAAATCGACTGGTCGATTGGCCGCGTTCTCGCGGAACTGCGCAGTCAGGGACTGGAGAACGACACCGTGGTGCTGTTCGCCTCCGACAACGGCCCGTGGCTTAACTTCGGGAACCACGCGGGCAGCGCCGGGCCCCTGCGGGAGGGGAAGGGAACCATGTGGGAAGGAGGCTGCCGCGTGCCGGGGATAATCCGCTGGCCCGGCCACGTCGCCGCCGGAGCCGTCTGCGACAGGATCGCGGCCACGATCGACATTCTGCCCACGTTTGCCGAGATCGCAGGCGCGCCTCGGCCGCGGCGCAAGATCGACGGGGTCAGCATCCTTCCGCTGCTGCGAGGAGACCGCGGTGCGGATCCCCGCACCACCTACTGGCTGTATTATGGCCAGACGCTCACTGGCGTGCGGGAAGGGAAATGGAAGCTCCAACTTCCGCACGAATCACGCACCTACGAAGGCTACACGCCGGGCCGCGACGGCATCCCGGGCAAGACCGGAACGCGGAAACTCGAGCTGGCGCTCTATGACCTCGAATCCGATGTCGGCGAACAGACAAACCTCGCCGCCCGGTTTCCTGAGGTGGTCGCGCGGCTCCAGCAAATCGCAGCGTCAGCCAGGGCGGACTTGGGCGACACCGGGAAGCCCGGCCCGGGTGTGCGCCCGCCGCGCAGGCTGCCTTGATAGCGGCAGCGCGGTGAAACGAATCCGCGTATGGTTCGGATAGAGCAGGTTGGCGATTAGCACAGCAGAACGCGGATCTCCGCGGATTTGAACGATTCACGCAGATCGGTGGCGGAAAGTTCCGGCGTGTCGTCCGCGATTCGGCGAATGCGCATGCCGGAACCCTGGAGGTGAGCCTGGCGGAGGTGCCGCACACGCAAAGACTAGCGGTCGGGAGTGGCCGATGGTCCCGCCCGCCTTGCGGAGTGGAATCCCGCGGCCGGCTAGACGCGGCCGATTCCTATGGCTGCTTCTGCGGTCAGGATCGGAACCCCGTCGCCGGCGCGATCCTTGAGCAGCTCGATGAAAGCCCTGCCGACGGCCTCCTTGCCTTGGGGACCGAGGCGTTCGAAGAGATAGGCCAGCGGCGGCGCCGAGCTGGTGAATCGGGACCAGAACTCCCCCGGCGCGTCGATCCTGATCAGGGCGCCGGAAGTGGTGACGCTCAGGTCCCGGAATCCGGCACGGTGCATCTCACGGTTCAGCGCTTCCAGCCCGTCCAGTCGCGCCCACACCGGCGGGGTGGGCGGCGGCTGAAAGCCGGGTACAGCCTTCGCGATCGCTTCCATCATCAGGGTGTGTGGCTGGAGTTTTTGGGGATCTCCCCAGCAAACGATGCCGACGCGTCCACCCGGGCGAACGACCCGGCGCAATTCCGCCATACCCGCACCCAAGTCGGGGAAGAACATCAGCCCCAGGACCGAAACTCCGGCGTCGAAGGTGGCGTCGGCAACTGACAGGGCCTGACCGTCCATGACCTCGGCGCGGATTCGATCGAGTGCAGCCGCCGATGCGCGTTCGCGGAGGCGCGCGATCATCGCGGGAGCGAAATCCGTGGCAAGAACCTCGCAGCCCGCGGCTGCCGCCAGCAGGCTAAATGCTCCGGTCCCCGCCGCGACGTCGATGACGCGTTCGCCGGGGCGCAGTGCCATCAATCCAAAGAGCTGCGAGGCGAACTGGCGCGAGAGCGGCTCGAACGCTTGCTCATACTGCGGGGCGATTTCGCTCCACTTTGCGGGCATCTGGTCGGGGCTGACGATCATGGTTTTCGAAAACCGCTCGAGCAGGCTCCCAGGGTAGCCAGGGCCACCGCGAAGACAATCCCGCTCACCATCGATGAGATAGTCCGGGTGAGCAGGAGTGCGGCGAGAACGACACAAACCAACAGAAACAAAAGCCCGGCAGTCTTACGAGACATAACCCACCCGATTGCGGTTGAATGTACACCCGACGAAACGGGTATTCAAGCCACACGGTCCGAATGCCGGGGTTTCCGAGTGCGGCCGGACCACAGCCACACTGCGACTCCGAACGTCGACCGGAAACGTATTTTTCAGGAGGCGGATGCGCGCGGATACCCACGGATCGACTTAGCCACAGGACGCGGCCGTCCGCGTGAATCCGTCGGATCCGCGGAATCTGCGTTCAGTTTTCGGAGGACCGGCCCCTTCCGAGATATCTTCGGCCGAGGCCACGCCCGATGCCGCGGAAACGGTTCGGGAGCGATGCGGCGCACTGCGTGATAAAGGCGAAGCCCAGCGGGGAATACGCTTCCATGCGGCGGAGGTACGGCCGCGAATAGAATCTCGGACTCTGTGCCACGGACTGGAGAACGAGGTTCAGCGAGTTTCGGCGCAAGAGGTCCCGGAGCAGTGCCTGGCGGGAGTCGAAGGGCAGGGCCCGCGGTGGAGTGAGAACCTCATCCACAAACCGCATCAACCGGTTCGTCGTGGCATCGAGCGGACCTCTCCCCGCATTCAGGGTAAACAGAGTACGGCGGCCGGCCCGGATGTCCTCACGCAGGTCCTGGATGTCGTCGGCAAGTTGCAGGACCACGCCGAGGCCGAAGCAGAAGTCAACCTCGGATGGGTCGAGCCTCCCTGCCACCAGGTAGCCGTTGGCCAGCACCGAAGCGCCTCCCTTGGTCACGCTGATGTTCAGGAGGTCGCGCCGCTCCTGGTGTCGTCGCTGGTCCTGCTGCATCAGGCTCAATATCTGGCCCTTGTGGATCGCGAGCAGCCCGAGATACGCCTCAGGGAACTCAGGGCGCGGGAACTCGTTCTCGATCATCGCAATCAGCCGGTGTATCCGCTCCTCACGCGGGCTCTCCGGCGCGAGGCGGACGCCCTGGAGACGGAGGCCAAGCCTGCGATTGAAGGAGTCCTTCGCAGAGCCCGGCACGGAAGCCTGGTCGAGGTAATTGTCCGTGTACGGGTAGAGGAGGCTGTAGGCGAAGACCGACGGCGTGATCGAGGGCTCCCTGCCCAGAAAGACCTGGAGGGCGTTCATGACCCACACGTTGCGCAGGGCCTGGGAAAGCTCGGCCGGCTCCAGGGTGTCGTCGAACGATGCCGCGCGAGACAGGAAAGAGTCGGATGCGTCGAAGCTTTCCTGCGTAAAAATGAGGTCGATCCCACGTTGCGGGACGAGCAGACTCTCCCTGGCGAAATCCCTGACGGCGTCCCGAAACTTCGCCCGCCATCGTTCTCTCTCCTCGTCCGCCTCTGGAATCCCGGGGAGTTCGCGTTCCAGCCAGCAGAGGAATTCGGCGGCCTTCGCCTCGTGGACGCGCTGTTCGGACGGGACGAATTCCCGGTCGAGGCGAACGGTGGCGGTCTCCGCGGCCTGCCACGCCTTCGCGTAGCGGTCCGCCAATTCAACCAGTGTGCGCTGGAATTCCCTTACCGCGCGGCGGCCGCAATCATTGGCAACCGCCCCTGCCGCGTGACCGAAGGATGCCATGCCCATAAACAGGATTACAGCCCTGCGGGAAAAATATTCCCCTCACCGAGTCAAAAAACGGCCAGCTCCCGGTTTTGGACGTCTTCCAGATGTAACTGTACAAGGAAGTAGGACAGGCCAGTCGACCCAACCGAGACCGTCTGCTCGCCACCACCGGTCGGAGCGCCGGAGCCGCAGGCAACCGGCGTCGATTTTGGGTAGCCCGGGGCCAGGACGTTTTCCGCGGATCCAACGGATTCACGCGGAATGCCGAACCCGGCCTATCGCTAGGTCGATCCGTGTGGATCCGCGCAAATCCGCGTCCTGAAAAATACGTCAGTGTATTTGTGAACATCAGTACCGTGCTAGGCTGCTGCCGAAACAGGACCGGCCGCATTTCACACGATCAACGACCCGCCGTGGAGTCGACTGTCTCTATGCTCTATCGAAAACTAGGAAGGTCCGACTTGGAGGTCAGCGAGATCAGCCTGGGAACCTGGCTGTCGTGCGACAACCTGAATGACAAAGCTGACTCCATCGGAATCATCGACACTGCGTATGCCCACGGGATCAATTTCTTTGATACGGCCAATGTCTATTCGAGCGGTCGCGCCGAGGTGATACTGGGCGAGGCCTTACGGAGGTATCCCCGAGCATCGTACGTTGTGGCGACCAAGGTGTACTGGCCTCTGGGGGAAGGACCCGACAACGGTGGACTGTCCAGGAGGCAGATCTTTAAACAAGTCCATGACAGCCTGAAGCGCCTCGGCTTGGACTATGTAGATTGTTACTACTGTCATTGGTTCGACATCAAGACGCCCATCGAAGAGACGATGCGGGCCATGGACGACCTCGTGCACCAAGGCAAGATCCTGTACATCGGCGTGAGCAACTGGACAGCGGCCCAGATTTCGAGGTCCCTCAGGATTGCCGACAGTCTCGGCCTGAACCGGATCGTTGTGAATCAACCGAGCTACAACATGTTCGATCGATACATCGAGCAGGAAACCATGCCCCTGTGCGAGGTCAATGGAATCGGGCAGGTTGTGTATTCGCCCTTGGCCCAAGGGCTGCTGACAGGAAAATACCGCCGCGGTGTGAAGCCTCCTCGGGAAAGCCGGGCGGCAAACCCTAATGCCGGGGCAGCGGTGACGGTATGGGACTATATGAATGACGACCTGCTGGAAAAAGTCGAAAGACTTGAAGTGCTCGCCAAGGAGATGGGGATCACGCTCCCGCAACTTGCCCTGGCATGGGTGCTGGCTCATTCGAATGTAACAAGTGCACTGACCGGTGCGAGCAAGCCGCACCATGTTGTGGAGAACGTCGAGGCGTCCGGGCTGAAACTCCCCCTCGAGATAATTCACCGAATCGATGCTCTGAGCGTCCCCGGATACACGGTAAAGCACAACGTTGTGCAGGAACGATGACTCGCAAGTGGGTCCGGGCTTCAGCCCGGACGCTGTTTGCGGGCGCTATATAGTTCTTAAGTCTTGAAACTTTACGGCTCTTCGATTTTCAGGACGCGATCCGGCGGGACTCCGGCCAGCTTCTGCACCGCGCCGCCGGGCCAGCGTATCTCGATCTCCTTGATGACCCTTTCCTGCCCGAGGCCGAAGTGGATGCGCTTGTCGCTGGAGGACATGAATCCCACGCTGGGGTTCACATGGCCATAGAGCTTTCGCCCGGATTCCGTCACCGCCGTGACGCTCGCCCCGATGCCGTCGCGGTTGGCCTTCCTGCCGCGGGTTTCCACCAGCAGCCAGTGGTTTTTTCCCTCGCCCGAGTTCATGAGGATCCTCGGCCTGGCGTTGAGGGACGTGACGACTAGGTCCGGAGAGCCGTCGTCGTTCAGGTCCCCCGTGGCCGATCCCCGCTGGAACCCGGGACGCAGAAAATCCTTGCCCACGGCCTCTGAGACGTCGACGAAGCTCCTCCCGTTTTCGTTGCGCCACAGTGTGTCGTGCTGGGCCGCGTTGTCCCCGAAGTAGTCCACGTCGCCGTTGGCGGAATAGATGTCCTTCCAGCCGTCGTTGTCGTAGTCGACGAACGCGTTGCTCCAGCCGGAAAAGTTGTGGCTCAGCTTCTCGATGTTGGCGGGCGCGCTCAGGTACTCGAAATACCTGCCGGCCTGGTTGCGGAACAGGCCGAACGTCTGGTGCTGGAGGTTGTTGTAGAACACGTCGACCCAGCCGTCGTTGTCGTAGTCCTTCACGTCGCACCCCATCCCTGAAACGATGGCGGCCTGATCGTTGTAGGCCACGCCGTAGACCATGGCCGATTCCTCGAACTTCCCGTCTCCCTTGTTGAGATAGAGGAAGTTCGGTTCGGTGTCGTTGCTGACGAAGACGTCCATCAGGCCGTCGCGGTTGAAGTCGGCGATCCCGATGCCCATCCCTTTCCCGAGGGATTTCCCGAACCCGGAATCGGCGGTGACGTTGCGGAACCTGCCGTTCCCCTCGTTGTGGTAGAGCGAGTGCGGGACGGGTGTCACGGTTCGGGGACTGCAGTAATAGTCGACGGCATCGGGCCGCACGCAGCGGCGGTCCGTGAGCGGGTTCCAGTTCGTGTACTGGGATACGACCAGGTCGAGCCGGCCGTCGTTGTCGTAGTCGAACCAGGCGGCGCACACGCTGAGCAGATCCGGGGGCTTGTCGGCGAGTCCGGCCTCCGACGCGACGTTCGTGAACGTACCGTCCCCGTTGTTGTGGTAGAGGGCGTTCGGTCCGGTGTCGCAAATGAACAGATCGGCAAACCCGTCGTTGTCGTAGTCGCCGGCAGCCACCCCGTAGCAGAAATCGAGCTCGGCACCGGTCAGCCGGGCGGCGGACGTCACGTCACGGAAAACGCCACCGCCCGCATTCTCGAGCAGGCAATTGTAGAAGGAAGGATCGGTTTTTTTCAGTTCCGGCAACCTCGCCCCGTTGGTAAAAAAAATGTCGAGGCGCCCGTCGTTGTTGTAGTCGAGCAGCGCGACCCCCCCGCACATCGGCTGCGGGAAGTATTTCCTGCCCGTGTAGTTGTTGTTCGAGGTGTAGGCGAACTGCGCGCGTGCGGCGGCATCCAAGAAACGAGGGCGTTCGGCGCCCTGCGGCGCGGCGTGCTCTTGGCCGCGCCAAGCCAACAACAGGATGCCCAAGAGACAGAAACGGACGGATAGTGATGCGATTTCCGGCCTCCTTTGGACAGAGCGATTATACAGAGGCAGGCGGCCGGTTCCGAGGGATCTTCGAGCGTCTTTGCTCCTTCGGGTCCTGATCCACCCGGCAGCCTGCAGTCAAGATTGTAGAATCCTAATGAGCGTGTATTTCCCCGTGCGCTTTTCGCGTTTTTTTGGCTGAAACAGGGCTAAGATGGGCCAACTTCAAACTCACAGGAGTTTCTTCAGTCTGCCCGAATTGGCGTTTTGCCTTTTGTTTTAGCCAGGAGGATGTCATGCAGATCGGGACGCGAAGAACCCCTCGGACACCGCTATTGCTCCTGTTTCTGATTGCTTCATGCGGCATGCTCTGGGGGCAGGTATTCACAGGTTCGCTTACGGGGGTGATCACCGACCAATCGGGCGGGGTGATCCCTGGGGCGAAGGTCACACTGACGGATGTGGCCAAGCAGGTCGATTACACGACCGTCACCGACGTCGTGGGGCGCTATCTCATCCGCGCGCTCCCGCCGAGCACATACAAGCTTACGGTGGAGGTGAGCGGCTTCAACACTGCCACTCAGGACGGCGTCGTGCTCGCCGTCAACCAGAGTGCGAACATCGACGTGTCGCTGCAGGTGGGGGCGAGCGCGCAGACCATCGAGGTCGCTGCGACCGGGGTGGCTCTACTGGCGACCCAGGATGCGTCGACCGGTCAGGAACTCGATCGGAACATGATCAACGACCTCCCTCTCTTGGGAAGGGGAGTGCTCGACCTGGCCAACCTGGCGCCCGGGGTTACGGCGGCGCCCGGCGGAGTCGGGGGGACCCTCAATTTTGTTTCCAACGGCAGCCGCAATTCTACCGCCGACATTCTTATGGACGGCGTAAGCGCCACCAGCTTTGAGCAGAATAGCGGCATCCTGAACGCGCTCTATGTTCCTTCGGTCGACTCGGTGCAGGAGTTCAAAATCCAGCAGTCGAACTTCAGCGCGGAAATCGGCTTCAGCGGCGCCACCATCATTAACATGGTGACGCGTTCGGGCACCAACGAATTCCACGGCAGCGCCTGGGAATTCCTGCGCAACAACGTCCTGACGGCCAACGACTGGTTCAACAACGCCAACGGCGTGAAGCTGGCGCCCCGCCGCTACAACCTGTTCGGCGCGACCATCGGGGGCCCGATCCGCAAACAGAAGACGTTCTTCTTCTTCTCCTATGAAGGGCTGCGCGACGTCAATGCCCGCACCTTCCGTGCAGGCGTGCCCAGTGCTGCCATGCGCGCCGGCAATTTCGGGGAGATCTGCCCCGAAGGCTTCGATGGCGACGGCCTGTGCCAGGGGGAAGGCCAACTCTGGGATCCTTACTCGGGCGTATACGACGAGGAGGTGGGCGGCGCCGTGCGCTCCCGCTTCGTACCGTTCAACCGGCTCGATCTCTTTCAGAGCCCGGGCAGCCCCGACCTCCCCGCCGGCTATCAGCCGGCGGCCCGTCCCGGCAACCTGATCGATCCGGCGGCGCAGAAGATGATGAGCTATTTCCCGTTGCCCAACGTCGCGGTGGGTACGGCCGACTATAACCGCTTCAACAACTGGATCAACTCCGGTTCCAGCAGGGGCCGGAACGACCAGTGGGACATCAAGATCGACCACAGCTTCAACGAAAAAAACCGGATCAGCAGCCGATTCGCCCGCGGTGTGGACTCCAGCAAGAACGCGAATGCGTTTGGCAACGCCTATGACCCGGCGTCGATCGGGTCGGGTGGGAGCAAGACGCACGCCTTCAATTTAAACTACACCCGGACCGTCAATCCCAGCACCCTGATGAGTGTCACGCTGGGGTTCACGCGGAATTTCTACGACGGCAAGGACATCATGACCGCGTATCCCGACGTGGACCCGATCAAGGACCTGGGACTCCCGTCGTACCTGGCTGATTCCGGGTTCAAAGCCTCGCCGGCCATCGTCATCCACAACTACAACGCGGCGAGCGGCAACAACATCGGCTCCCAGGCCTGGGGTATCCTGCGGCAGTCTCCCGAACAGTACCATCTGGCCGCGAGCTGGAGCCACTTGCGAGGCCGTCACGACCTGAAGATCGGCGGCGAAGCGCGCATGCACCGGATCAATTTCGTGCAGCCCTGCTGCGGCGCCGGGTACTACGAGTATGACCAGAACGGCACCTCGCAGAGCCCGTACTTCCAGGGCGACGAGATGGCCAGCTTCCTCACCGGGTTCACCGGGCCGAGCGGGTGGTACGGCGAGTACGAAATCCCGGCGTGGGCCAGCACCCAGAGCTTCCGCTATGCCGGTTACCTCCAGGATAACTGGAAGGTCACCGAAAAGCTGACTCTGAACCTCGGGCTGCGCTACGACCTGGAGACGCCGCGCACCGAGCGGTACAACCGGATGAGCTACATCGACACGAACGCCGCTTCGCCGGTGAAGGTGCCGGGCTATCCCAACCTGAAGGGCGTGCTCAAGTTCACGGACAAGAACAACCGCCACAACTACGGCTGGGATAAAAACAACTGGGCGCCCCGCTTCGGTTTCGCGTACCGGATGAACAACAAGACCGTCCTGCGGGGCGGCTACGGCCTGTTCTACACCATCACCACCCGCGGCGCGGCGGGGACCGGAGGTTACGGATTCCAGGGATTCGATTCGATACCCGACTGGATGACGAGTCTGCATTACGACAGCGTCACCCCGTGGGGACGCCTGAGCGATCCCTTCCCGTCTTACACCGGGGGCATCCCACCCGTGAGGGGAGGGGCACTCGGCGACTGGTCCTACGTCGGCCAGGGGATCCGGGGCCCGATCCAGGGCGAAAATGCCACACCGTACGAGCAAACCTGGACCCTGGGATTTCAGCATGAGCTGCCGGGAGGAGTGATCCTGGAAGCCAACTATGTCGGCAAGAAAGGAACCAAGCTCTATTTCGGCGGCGCATCGTCACACAACTACCTCGGTCCCGAAATCGAGAAGTACAGCCTCAGCCAGATTGCGGACCTGCAGACGTATGTGCCCAACCCCTTCTATGGCGTGATCGATCCGAACACGGGCGTGGGGGGAGAGTACATCCAGCAGTCCCAGCTGTTGGTTCCTTACCCGCAATTCACAGGCGTGGACGATATTGCCCCCCCGGTGGCTAACTCCATCTACCACGCTTTCCAGTTGAGGGTCGAGAAACGCTTCTCGAAAGGGCTCCAGTTCCTGGTGACCTACACCAACAGCAAGTCGATCGACGACGCCTCGGTCACGCACGACGGCGTGACGTGGCTCGGAGGGTCGACAAGCCTGCAGAACCCGAACAACCGTGAGCTCGAACGCGGCCTGTCGCAATTCGACGTCCCGCAGGTCCTGGGCATCAGCTACATCTGGGAACTGCCGTTCGGGCGCGGAAAGGCGTTTGGCAAGAACATGCATCCTCTCGTCGACGCCGTCCTCGGCGGCTGGAAAACGAACGGGATCTGGCGGTTCAGTTCGGGTCAGCCGATCGGGCTCAGTTACAACGACAGCATCAGCCTGCCGACTTACGGGTCCCAGAGGCCCAACCTGACCGGAGCCCTCGTGCGCAACACCGGTTCCGACTGGCGCGATCAGTACTTCGCCAACCCGGAGGTCGTGGCTAGACCCGCCCCGTACACACTCGGTAACGCTTCGCGGACGATCGGAAGCGTCCGCAATCCGGGCACGAACGTGGCGAATATGTCGCTGTTGAAGGAATTCAACCAGTTCGGCAGAATCAGGGAGGGCATGCACCTCGAGTTCCGGGCGGAGTTCTTCAACGCATTCAACCATCCGCGTTTCTGCGGACCGAACACCAACTTTGAAGGCGGCAATTTCGGCGTGGTTGACGGCATGTGCGGGGATCCGCGCGAAGTGCAGATGGCCCTGAAGTTCTATTGGTAAACCTCACTTTCCACGAGCGGGCGGGGGCCGGCTGCCCCGCGTTCCCGCCCGCTCGTCCTTTTCGTGCAGCTGCACCGATGAGAGTTCTCGCCGCCGGCCTGATTTCGTTGCTCTGGGCCGGCTTTCTGACTCCGCAGGAGGCGAATCTCCAGCCTGCCTACGCCCGGATTACAGCGGCGTATCGGGCAGGGGCAACTCGACGATGCGGAGAGGCAACTCCGGGAATTGCTCGCGGCACACCCCTCCGAGGTGCGCGCCCTGAGCCTCCTGGGAGTCGTCCTCGACGGGCAGAAACGCTACCCGGAGGCCGAACCATACTACCTGAAGGCGATCGGGCTGGCCCCCGGCTCGGCCGCGCTGTACAACAATCTCGGCAACCACTACGCCGCGCAGCAGGAACTGGCCAAGGCCCAGGAAGCATTCCTGCGGGCCGTGGCGATCGAGCCGCGCCATCCCAACGCGAACCTGCAACTCGCCCAGATCAACCTGCAGAACAAGAACTATGCCGGCGCGTTGCGCCGTCTCGACCTCCTGCCGGCGTCGGATCGGGACTCGCCGGGAGGCCAGGTCTTGCGGGTCCGGGCCCTCGTGGGCGCGGGCCTGAAGGAGCGGGCCCAGGCGGCGGTGCGACAGCTCGAGGGTGCCGCGAGCAGCGACCAGGGCGCCCTGTTCGCGCTCGGCATGGCCTACGTCGAGGTCGGGCGTTTTGCAGATGCGGAAAAGACGTTTACGCAGGTCCTGAAAACGGACCCCGCGAATTTCGACGTGCTCTACAACCTGGGCACCGCTGCCTTGCGTGCGGGCAACCTGGACCGGGCGCGCGCCGTCTATGAGCAGGCTTTGCAGCAGAGACCGGACGATGCCGATTCTCTTGTGGGGCTCGCGCGCGCCCTGATCGGCGCCGGGCAGGAGATGCAGGCCTTGCCGCTGCTCGTTCAAGCCAACAAGCTGGCCCCTGCCCGCGGGGATGTCCTCCTGCTCACCGCACAAGCCGCATCCGCCGCGGGGCTTTACGGTGACTCCGCGGCCGCCTACGACAGGTACCTGAAACTGGCGCTCGGCGACGACGACGCTCGCCGCGAGCGAGGGTACGCGCTGGCGCGCAGCTCCCGTTTCAAGGAAGCGCTTCCCGATCTCCAGTGGTACACGAAGAAACATCCCCGCGACCCGTGGGGACATTTCCAGCTGGCCGTGGCGCTGTCGTTCGAGGACAAAGAGAAGGCGCTCGAGGAGGTCGGCCGCGCCCTGCAGCTCGACCCGCAATTCTGGGAGGCGCGGTACGCCCGTGGAGTCCTGTCGCAGCGGCTGGGCAGGAATCAGGATGCCATAAAGGACCTCGCGGCCTGCAGCGGCCGTGACCCGGCAAACGTCCCGATGCAGGAAGAACTGGCCCGGGCGCTGCTCGGCGCCGGTCAGGCGGAGCGGGCGGCCGCGATCCTGAAGAAGGCTATTGCCGCCGCCCCTGGCAACAGGACCCTTTACTTTCACTACAGCCGCGCCCTGCGCGCGCTCGGCCGCGTCGATGAGATGACGGAGGCCATAGCGAAGTTCGAGCAGCTCGGCGGTGGAAAGGAAAACGTCTCGCCCCGTCCGGGCGTGCTCGATTTCCTCAGCCTCTCGCCCGCGGATCAGCAGGCGCGGTACCTGGACAACCTCAGGAACGCCGTCCAGCAGCGCCCCACCGACGACGAGCTCAAACTGAGGCTCATCGAGGCGCTCCTCGCCCGGGACGACACACGGGAAGCCGCGCCGCTGCTGGATGGGCTGCGCAAATCGTCGCGGGACTCCCGGGTCCTGGCGAGGTGCGCGCGGCTCCTGGTCGATGCGGAACGTTACGAAGAGGCCGTTCCCTTCATCGACCGGGCGCTCGAACTGGGCTCGGCGCCCTCGGCCGTTCACCTCGACCGGGCCATGGCCTATCTGCAGACGGCAGGCGCCGCGAAGGCCCTCGCGGCCTTGGATGCGATCCCGCGGGAAGGGCGGAGCGGCGATTACTATCTGCTGCGGGCCCAGATCCTCGACGCGCTGGGAGACTTCGACCGAGCCGTCGAGTCGTTGAATCAGGCTTTGGGCTCGGCGCCGTCGCGCGCCGACCTTTACCTGCAGGCGTGTGCGTTTTTGATGAAGCACAAGAACTATCCGGAGGGACTCGAACTCCTGAAGCAGGCCGAGCGGCACGTCCCGGGGTCGCCCGAGCTGCAGCTGGCGCGCGCGATCATCCTCGAGATGAGCAATCGGACTGCGGAAGCGACCCGGCAACTCGACGTCATCCAGTCCCAGTGGCCCGAATGGGCTGCCCCATACGTGATCCACGGCGTCGTCCTGCAGAGCCAGCACCAAGCCGCCGAGGCAAAACAGCTGCTCGAAACCGCGATCGCGCTGGGTTCGAAGGATCCCTCGGCCTATTACCATCTCTGCCTCGCGATAAAAGACCTGACGCCCGGCGATAATGCCGCAGCCTACAAGATTGTCTCGCGCGGGCTGGAACTCGACCCCGAGGACCCCTATATGGCCGCACAGGCGGGGAGGGTCGCGCTGGACATGAAAGATTATGAGGCGGCGTCGGTTCACCTGAAACAGGCGGTCCGGCTCTATCCGGAAATGGCCGATGCCCACTGGCTCCTGGCCAACCTCTACCGGATCACCGGCCAGGACGAGAAGCAGCGGGTCGAACTCGCCGAAGTCAAGAGACTCAACGCTCTTTTCCCTCCGGGCACCCAGACGCCGCCGTCGACGCAGAACCTGCTGTTTTCCGTGCGCAGGCCGAGGCAAACGGCCGTGCGGCCTGCCGGCGCGAGGTGACCGTTGACTGCGAACAGAGTGATCTCCTTCGTCGCCGCGGGGCTGGCGCTCTCGCTGGCCGCGTTCGCGCTGCACGTTCGGTCCGCGGCACAGGTGTCTCCGAAGTCCAGGGTCCTGTTTGAAAATGTCATCGCGAAATCCGGCATCAGGTGCGTCCTGCGAAACAGCATTTCGCCGGAGCGCTACTACTACGAGACGATGATCGGGGGCGCGGCCGTATTCGATTTCAACAACGACGGCCTGCTCGACCTGTTTTTCCAGAACGGGGCGACCATCCCGGCGCTGGAGAAATCGGACCCCGGCTACTACAACCGTCTCTACCGCAACAACGGGGACGGCACCTTCACGGACGTCACCGAGGTCGCGGGCGTGGCGGGGCGCGGGTACTGCATGGGAGTCGCAACCGGAGACTACGACAACGACGGCTTTGTCGATCTGTATGTGTGCGGCGTCAACTACAACCAGCTGCTCCGCAACAATGGCGACGGGACGTTTGCCGACATGACCGCCAAGGCCGGCGTGACCGGAATCCACCCCAGGTTCGGCAAGACGTGGGCGATCACCGCGGGTTGGTTCGACTACAACAATGACGGGCGTCTCGACCTGTTCGTCAACAGTTATCTGACTTACAGCATCGCGAAAGCCCCCCACTGCAAGATCCAGGAACTCCCTGCCTACTGCTCGCCCAACAATTTCGACCCGCTGCCCAATTTTCTCTACCGCAACAACGGCGACGGGACGTTCACGGACGTCTCCGGGGAATCCGGCATCGACGCGCTGCCGGGGAAGGGGATGGGGATGGCCTTTGCGGACTACGACGTCGACGGGTTCGCCGACATTTTCGTCTCCAACGACACGTTCCCGAATTTCCTGCTGAAGAACAACGGCAACGGCACCTTCCGGGACATGGCCATGCTCGCCGGGGTGGCGTACAACGAAAACGGCAGAACCGTGGCCGGGATGGGCGCCGATTTCCGGGACCTCGACAACGACGGCAAACCCGAGATCTTCCACACCGCGATGTTTGCGGACACCTTCCCCCTGTATAAAAACCTTGGCGACCAGTTCGAGGACGCGACGAGGGCAGCCGGCATAACGATACCCAGCAGCTCCCTGACCGCGTGGGGCACCGGGATATTCGATTTCGACAACGACGGCTACAAGGACATCTTCGCAGCGTGCTCGGCCATCCTGGACAACGCCATGGAAATCCAGCAGCGGCCGTTTCTTCTCCCGAACGCGCTGTTCCGCAACAACGGCAACTTCACCTTCACGAACGTCGCGCCGCAGGCGGGGCCCTCCTTCACCGTGCCCGCGGCGCATCGCGGGGCGGCGTTCGGCGACTTCAACAACGACGGCAAGGTCGATGCTGCCGTAGTCGTCTTAAATGCCTTGCCCCAGCTTTTCCTCAATCGGTCGGAGAACGGCAATCACTGGCTCCTGGTCAGCCTGGTGGGGAGCAAGAGCAACCGGGACGGGCTGGGAGCGCGCGTGAAGATTACGACGGCCAAAGGCGTCCAATACAATCAGGCCACGACCACGGTCGGGTATAATTCGGCCAGCGACAAGCGCGTCCATTTCGGGCTGGGAGATTCGGCGACCATAGAGAAGGTCGAGGTGACCTGGCCGGGCGGCCGCCGACAGGAACTCACCGGCGTGAAGGCGAACCAGATCCTGACGATCCGGGAACCTGCCCCTTGAGCTTCCACGCCATGGGTTCTGCCGCTGAGGGCTCGCGAGCCAACAGATCATGCGGCAACCAAAGATGGGAGGTTGCTATTGACGGAGCCGTCAGCCCTCCGGGGCGCGGCGGCGGGCGGGCATCTGCGGCGTTGCCGCTCCTCGACGATGTCCCCACATCGCCTGCGTCGCGGCGCCTTGCATCGGCCCGCCAGGCGCTCGCGCCAAAATGTGCACTCATTCTTGCGCGAACCCTAACCTACATTGCAGACTTCCCGAAAAAAGGCAAGAAGGTGCGCGGTTACGGCGACTCTATCGGTAGCCTGTTGTCGGGAGTTCAAGGCGCCGCGCAGTATGGCGTCACGCTTTTTGGAATACTGTTTTCGCCAGAACGGCCTGCGTCAACCGCACACCCTTCAGATCGTCCTGCCAGAGCTGTTCTTCGCTGACGCCGGGCGGCAGCGGCAGCGGTACGGTCTGTCCCGGTGCAAACCGCGGCATGACCTTCATCGAGGGCCCGAAGGAGGATTCGATGCCCCAGTAGCCGCGGAAGCCTGCCTCTTTGCAGATGCTGAGGGCTCGCTCGAGCGCGAAGCCCGGATTGGATCCTTCCCGGGCCCAGACGGGATGCACCGAAATTCCCTTGGCAAAAGGCAACAACTGGCGCAGTCCCTGTTCGTAATCGACTTCCCGGCTTATGTTGATCAAATCGACGAGCACTCCGAAGGCCGGGTCGTTGACCTCTTTCATCAGAGAAGCCAGGATGCCGGGGTCTGAAGAGGCGCCTCCGTGGGTTTCGACCACGACCTCAACGTTGGCGGTGTGCGCGTATTCGAGAAGGTGACGGAAGCTTTCGGCGCCGCGTTTCACCAAGTCCGGGTCCTTCTTCCAGTCGGGAAGGCCACCGCGCATGTTCGCACGGATATCGGTGCAGCCGAGGTAGTGGGCCGCATCGATCCAGCGGCGATGGGCCAGCGAGGCCTGCATCCGCTCGGCTCTGTCCACGGCGGACATATTGCCCTCGTCGTCAACCATGATGCGTACCAGCCGCACACCGTACTTCTCCGCGTTTTGCTTCAACTGCCGCAGGTAGACGAGGGTCGGGTTTTCAAAGAACAAACCCACCAGTTCCAGCGCGCCGATGCCGAACTCCTCGCGCGTGATGCGCGGCAGGTCGAGATTCGCCCAGCGCCGAGAGAAAGCGTAGCTCTTGACGAGCGACCAGGCGGCGAGGGAAACCTCGCCTTGGGTGGGCACTGCCGCTACAACAGGCGCAACCGCCATACCGATCAGGAAATCTCTGCGGGACACCATAGCTCTCTCATACCTCGCTGGGCTTCATCAAAGCCACGCACCTGCCGCGGTTCTCACAACGTGTGACGTTTCAGAGCACACCAGTTCCGGCACAGTCTCAGGTCTTATAGGACATCCTATCCAGGGCGCGCAAGGGGAAAGCAGGTGGGGCGGGCCGTACGAGCTTGTCGCGCCCTGCACCGATCGTGCGGCTCGCGGCGAATTCACCAGAGCGGCTACTGCGTTTCCCCGGTGACGGTCGAACGGGCGCGGCCCCATGTGCTACGATGCATTCCTTCATTCGGGAGGGCCATCGTGAGACTGCGCAAAAGCTGGAGCGTGATTCTGTGGGGCACGGTGATCTTCGCGCTGGCCGGCTGCGCCTCGCACCGCATTGCGATAGCGGAAAAATTCGGGTACGCCAAGCGCGAGCAGCTGGTGAATCGGGTGCAGGACGCCCGCGACGGCCAGGTGGCCGCCAAGCAGCAGTTCGAGTCGGCGCTCAAGGAGTTTCTGGCAGTCACGAACGTCTCGAACCCGGAACTGGGCGATCTGGAGTCGCGGTACGACAGGTTGAACCGGGAGTATGAACGCAGCGAAAGCCGTGCCCGGGACGTTCACGACCGCATCACCAGCGTGCAGCAGGTCGCCGATGCGCTTTTCAGGGAATGGCGCGATGAGCTCAAACAGTACTCGAACGATAACCTCCGCCGTCGCAGCGAGCAGCAGCTCGACGAAACCCGCGGTCAGTACGAGCGACTGATCGACGCCATGAAGGCGGCTGAGTCCAGCATGACGCCCGTCCTCGGCGCATTCAAAGACCAGGTGCTCTTTCTGAAGCACAACCTAAATGCGCGGGCGATTTCGTCTTTGCAGCAGAATGCCCGGCAGATTCAGACTGACGTCAGGAAACTGGTGCGCGAGATGGAGGCCTCGATCACGCGGGCGAACTCGTTCATTGAGCAGATGAAGGCAACCAAGTGATCGCGTGACGGAAATACTGCGACGGCACCCGTGTGCCCGGACAACGCCGCACACTCGTTTCCCGAGCTCACAACCTGGGCGGGGAAACGGATCGGTTTGCTTCCACGGACGGGCTGCGGGTATGACTGTGCGGCTTTCAGGGAGCCGCGACCCTGCGGCACAACACGGCTGATCGTTCGAGAACCCTGTCCTCAAGCGTCCTGATGGTGTCATCCCTTTTCGCAAGCTCTCGCGACTGCTGCACCGTGTAGAGTGTCAGTTCCTCAATCTTCTCCAGCAGCCGGGCCTGAAACTGGCCAAGGTTGCGGCACCGGACTCCGATCCAGTCTTGACTCCATGCCCCAACAGGACCACAATCCGGGCAAATAGTCCTGCAGTTGCTCCTGCCCCAGAAAGGGTGGGAAGGTGCAGGCGACTCGTCTCGGGATCAGCGAATCACCCTCGGTTCATCAAGATGTTCACCTGGAAGGAGTATTCACATGACTGCCAGAGCATTGCTCCGCGGCCTTGGGCTGCTTGTTCTCACTGCGTCTGTCACGGTTGCCCAGGATACTGTCTCACCCGGGTGGGGTCAGAAGAGGATTATCACCTACAGCGGCACTCTCAGGGACGCTACAGGCACACCGCGTTTCGGGACCATCGGGATGACGCTGTCACTCTATCCTGTGCAGGAAGGTGGAGAGCCGCTGTGGCGGGAGAGCCAAACCATCCAGACGGACGACCAGGGCCGCTACACGGTGCTTCTCGGTGAGACCGAACAGGATGGGTTGCCCTTGGAGGTATTCACCGACCGAAAAGCTCAATGGCTTGGGGTACAACCACAGGGTGAGGCAGAGCAACCACGCATTCTCCTTCTTTCTGTGCCTTATGCCCTGAAGGCAGCGGATGCGGACACGGTCGGGGGAAAGCCGCTGTCCTCCTTCGTGCTCTACGAGGACTTGGCGAAGGTGGAGGAGAAAGCGCGCTCTGCGGCGGTGATCGTCGCGCAGGCGTCGGGATCGGGCGCATCGGGCGGCGGAGCGCGCCAGGCTGTGGCAGGTTCTTCGGGCACGGCCCCGGCGGTCCCGGCGACGACCGGCTCGACCGGGCGGGTGCTGTCCAGCGAAGTGGGCACCAACACCTGGTTCGGGCTAAACGCCGGCGCTGCAATCGGCGGGGGAGCCGTCAGCAACTCGCTGTTCGGGTATAACGCCGGGAACAAGACCACTGACGGAGACTACAACTCGTTTCTTGGTGCATACGCGGGTTTTCAGAATACGACGGGCGCCTACAACACCTTCGTTGGTATTTCCGCAGGCTACTCCAACACGACCGCCAGTGACAACACGATCGTCGGGGCACTGGCCGGATACTCCAACACGTCGAGCTACAACTCGTTTTTCGGATCGAATGCAGGTTTCAACAACACGAATGGCGTGAACAATGCTTTCTTTGGCTATGGGGCAGGTAACGCCAACAGTGTAGGCGGCGGGAACAGTTTCTTCGGCCATCAGTCCGGCTACTCCAATACCGCGTCGAACAATAGTTTCTTCGGGTCAGGTGCCGGATTTGCCAATACCACCGGCTCCAGCAACGCGTTCTTCGGGACCGCAGCGGGTTTTGCCAACACCGGCGGCAGCTACAACTCGGCTCTTGGAAGACGCGCCGGCGAGAAGACTACGTTGGGTCTGTACAACACATTTCTGGGGTACCTGTCCGGCATGAACAACACAACCGGGTGGGACAATCTGTTCGCAGGGTACTCCACGGGCAGCTCGAACACGACGGAAGACTACAACAGTTTCATCGGCGACTACTCCAACGGCGTTGCCGGGATCACCAACGCCACGGCAGTGGGGTACCGAGCCCAGGTGAACGCGAGCAACAGCCTGGTGCTGGGGAGCATCAACGGGATCAACGGGGCGACCGCGGACACGAATGTCGGCATCGGGACGACGACGCCCTCGCGGTTACTTGAGGTGAGGAAAGACCAGGCCGCGTCGACCTACCTGCAGGTGACGAACGCGAATGACACGATCGACGCCAGCCGGTCGAGGTTTTCGCTGGTGGCGGGGACCGTGACCCAGGAGATGCAGTCGATCGCGAAAGACGGCGGTTACTTCGGGACGACGAGCAATCACCCGTTCCGGATCTACACGAACAGGAACACGCGGATGACGATTGATGCATCCGGGAATGTGGGCATCAACACGCTGACTCCCACCGAGCGGCTTCATGTTGTAGGGAATATTCGTTTCACCGGCACCATCATCAATAGTGCCCCTGACGAGAATCTGCCAGACTACGTGTTTGAACCTGACTATCCCCTCATGACGGTTGAACAGTTAGCCGCATACGTGGCGAAGGAGAAGCACCTGCCCAACGTGCCCAGTGCTGCGGAGGTGAAGGAGAACGGCCTCAATCTGGTTCAGTTTCAGGCGAGACTACTCGAAAAGATCGAAGAACTCACGCTCTATGCGGTCCAACAGGGCCGGGAGCACAAGACCGCCATGGCGCAGAAGGATGGAGAGATTTCGACGCTGGAGTCTAGGGTCGCAGTGCTGGAGCAATTGGTTCAGCGGCTCACCCTACAGGGGTTAACGCCAGAATGGTAGAACCCAGCGACCTGAGTCTCAGCATCCGTTCCGGAAGGTGCGGGTGATTGTTGTTATTGGCTCCTCAGGTAGGACTCGAACCTACAACCCTTCGGTTAACAGAAGTACGATAGGCAATATCCTATCTCTGCTACTGAGTGATACGGGTCGCTACAAACCTTGACTGGCGCGGGTTGTGGGCCATTCGTCCTTTTAGAATACTGCTACCGAGTACTACTGAAATTGTGGGTAGTTTCACTGAGACTACCCACAAAAGTCCCCACACCGCTACCCCCGGGGGGTCCCCCCCGACGAGGGTCCCGCCTTGTCCGACTGTTAAGTCGTATTAGCGCACATGCGCCGGCCTCGTTTTCGGGGTCCTCTTTTCGATACCAACCGGCACCCGAAATTTTCCCCGGGGCTTTCAAAACTCTTTTATCGGGACAGCCGACTGGTAGGAACATCTTCGCGTTGCCACGAACTTGCGTTAAAACGGCCGCCACGACGTAGTCCGCCCATTTTGTCAGCGCTGGTGGGAAAGGAGGCCATTTTCGCCGGAATAGATGGGTGCCAGCTTTTAAGGGCCAATCTGCGGGGACGCGCTGTACGCTGTCCGCCGTTGTTACGCGGGAAGCTCGATTTTGACGGCTAGGCCGGGGTTTGCATTTTCGGCGGAGACGCTGCCGTGGTGCAGGGTTATCGCGCGCCGCGCGATCGCAAGCCCCAGACCGACGCCGCCCGTAGCGCTGTCCCGCGCGGAGTCGACGCGGAAAAACGGCTGAAATATCTTAGACAGCACTTCGTCCGGCACTCCCGGTCCGTGGTCCCGTATCCTGATCTCAGCCGAGCCCTGCGGCGACCGCACCAGCTTCACTTCCACGCAGGACCCCTCGGGCGTGTATCGTATCGCGTTGGTCAGGATATTCTCCACCGCGCTCCTCAGCAGTTCGGGCTGTCCCGCGACGGTCACGTCACCGTCCGCATCGAACCGGACCGCGCACCTGCGCGCCTCCGCCTCGATGCGGCAGCTCTCAATCATTTCCTGCAGCAGCGCGCCCAGCCGCACTTCCTCCAGGCTGCGCGCCGCCGGATCCCCCTCGAGGCGCGTCATGTCGAGCAGCGCCGTCACCAGGTGCGTGAGGCGGTCGATCTCCTTCCGCAGCATCGCCACCGCCGCCTCGCGGTCCCCTGACGTACGCGCCAGCTCCGCCGCGAAACTCAGGCGCGCCAGCGGCGAACGCAGTTCGTGCGAAATATCCTGGAGCAGCCGCCGTTCCGACGTCAGAAGCGTCTCGATGCGCTCCGCCATCGTGTCAAAGGTCGCGCTCAGCGCGCCGATCTCGTCCCGCCTCCGCGACCGCACCCGCACCTGTAGTTCACCGCGCCCGAAGCGCTCCACCGCGCGCGAAAGCTCGCGCAGGGGCGACGCGATGCTCATGGCCAGAGCCCAGCAGAGGATCCCGACCGCCAGCAGGATCAGCAGGTAATACAGAATGTCCCCTCTGAAATCCGCGGGCGGCGGAGGGGCGACGACTACCAGTCGGTAAGGCTTGTCGGGCGAGGCGCTGACGATCACCATGTTGCCTTCATGGCGCTGCGGCTGGTCGAAGCGGTCGCCGGCCACGGCCAGAAGGGCCGAAAGGTCTTCGCCGTTGACCAAGTCCTTTCCCGCCGCGTCTGTCACGCGGTGCTCCCCAGGCAAGTATTGGTTCAGCTTTTCAAGCCGCCGCGCCAGCTGCGCCGCTCCGGCCGCTTCGTACGCCTCCACAGCGTCGCTGAGCGCCATTGCGTTCAAACGGCTGAACATCGCCCCGCGCCCGCCGGTGCGGAACGAGACGGAACGGGCGACGAACGTGAACGCGGCGAGGGAGAGTAGCAGGGTGCCGAAAGACCACAGCAGAATGCGGGCATAAACGGATCTCATGCGTTCTCCCCGCTCAGAGGCGCCATCAGGTATCCGACCCCGCGGATGGTGCGGATCGCGCCGCCCCCCTCCTCGAGTTTCTTGCGCAGGTGGCTGATGTGGACGTCGAGCGAACGTTCAAAGGGGCTGGAGCGCCTCTGGTACAGCACCGTCGACAGCTCGTCGCGCGACACAATCCGGCCGGCGGCCCGCACCAGCACTTCCAGGATGTCGAACTCGATCGACGTCAGCTCGACCGGCTCGCCGCCGCTCCACACCTCGCGGGTCTGCGGGTTCAGCCGGACGCCCGCGGCCTCCAGCACCTGTCCTGTCGGCGGCTCGGCTTTTCCCGCCCGGCGGAGAACGGCGCGGATGCGCGCCAGCAGCTCCTCCGGCCCGAACGGCTTCGGCAGGTAGTCGTCCGCGCCTGCGTCGAGCCCCGCGACACGATCGCTCTGCGCCGTGCGCGCGGTCAGCATGATCACGGGAATCGCGCTCCGTTTCCGGATCTGCCGGAGCAGCTCGACGCCGTCGAGCGCCGGGAGCATCACGTCCAGCAGGATGAGATCGAAGCCCCCCTCGAGCGCCCGCGCGAGCCCGCGGCTCCCGTCGTGCACCGATTCCACGCGGATCCCATGCCTGGCGAAAAAGTCCGCCATCAGGGCGCACAGCTCGGCGTCGTCGTCAACGAGAAGGATGGATGTGTCGCTCATATGAAAGAAGCTTGCCACGGAACGCGCGCACGGGAGGAGGATTTTACAAAACTTAGGATACATCCACACCCCCGCAAACGTTCTTTCCTTACAGGAGGGCAACGTGAACCTTCTTACAGGTGTGCTATTGCTGATGCTGATGCCTCAGCCGCCCAGGCCGCTGATCGGCACGGTGGCCGCCATCCGGGTGGAGGCCGGCGAGATCGACATCAAACCTGATAGCGGCGAGCAGGTGAAGGTGTCATTCACCCCGGAGACCCTGTTTCAGAAAGTTGCCCCTGGCGAAAAGAACCTGCAGAACGCGGCGCCGATCAAGTCCGCCAAACTGACCACCGGAGACCGGGTTCTCGTAACCCTCGATCCGCTGACACGCAACGCCCGGCGGGTCATCGTCATGTCTGGCAACGAAATCGCACGCCGCAACGAGGCCGACCGGCGCGACTGGATCGCCCGGGGAGTTTCCGGGACGGTGACGGCCAAAGAGCCCGGCAGGATTACGCTCAAGCTGCGCTCCATGGGCGGCGAGTCCTCCGCGACCGTGACGGTCGACCAGGGGGCCAGCTTCAAGAGCTACGCCCCCGACTCCGTGCTGTTCGCCGACGCGAAACCGAGCTCCCTGGCCGAGGTGAGCGTCGGCGACCAGCTCCGGGCGCGGGGTCAGAAGAGCGAAGACGGGCTCAGCGTGGCTGCCGACGAAATCGTTTTCGGAACGTTCGTCACCAGGGCCGGGACGATCGCCTCCGTCAACGCGGCCGCCGGCGAAGTCACCCTGAAGGAACTCGGCAGCGAGAAGCCGCTCCTGGTGAAGATTTCCTCACAGTCGCAGCTCCGCAGGATGCCCTCGTTCTCCGGTACGGGCGGCGGATTCCCCGGCGCAGGCGGCGGGGCGCCCGGCGGCGGGATGCCTGCAGGCGGCCCTCCGGGCGGCATGCCGGGCGGAGGCCCTCCGGACATCGCCCAGATGCTGGAACGCATGCCGGCGGCGAAAATTGAGGAGCTGAAGCCGGGCGAGACCGTCGTCATTTCCAGCACGAAAGGCGCCCGGAACGATCAGATCACCGCCATAACCTTCCTGTCCAACGCCGACACGCTCCTGCGCATGGTTTCGGCCCGGTCGGGCAACCGCCAGGGCGGAAACGAGGATGGCGTGAGCATGAACGGCGGCATGATGGGCGGCTCCGGCATGTCGGGCGCATCCGGCCTCGGGGGATTCGAGCTCCCCTCCATGATCCCATAGTCAGACCGCTCGAACATCTGCATTCCCTGACAGCTGACTGCTGACAGCTGAAAACGCGAGGATAGGAAATGAGAAGCGTGAAGCTTTGGATGGGGATTTGCTGTCTCCTGGCCTGCGCGGCCGCGTCGTACGCGCAGGATTCCACCCCGCCCGCGCTGCGCGGGACCGTCACGGACCCGTCCGGGGCCCGCATCCCGGGAGCGGTGGTTCAATGGAGCAGTCCCGGCGTGCAGCTCCAGGCCACTACCGATGCGCGCGGCCAGTATGCCTTCGCCACCCTGAAGCCCGGCAAATACTCGGTCTGGGCCGTCGCCGCCGGTTTCAAGTCCTCGGAAAAGACGGACGTGGAAATCGCGGCCGAGCCGGTCACGGTCGACTTCAAGCTCGACATCAGTGTGAAGGGCGAGGTCCTCAACGTCGAGGCCGAGGCGAAGCGCGTCAGCTCGGACCCCGAGTCCAACGGCAGCGCCCTCGTGCTCAAGGACAAGGAGCTGGAAGCCCTCTCCGACGATCCCGATGAACTGGCCCAGCAGCTGCAGGCAATGGCCGGCCCCGGCTCGGGGCCGAACGGCGGCCAGATCGACATCGACGGCTTCAGCAACGGCCAGCTTCCGACCAAGTCCTCCATACGCGAGATCCGGATCAACACGAACCCGTACTCCCCCGAGTACGACCGTCCGGGATTCGGCCGGATCGAGATATTCACCAAGCCCGGCAGCGACACGATCCGCGGGCAGGCCTATTTCCAGTTCAACGACGAGTCCCTGAATTCGCGCAGCCCGCTTCTGGCGCAGTCCACGCGCCCGGCGTACCAGCAGAAGTCCTACGGCTTCTCGCTCAGCGGCCCGCTGAAGAAGGAGAGAGCGTCCTACGGATTCGATTTCGAACGCCGCAACGTCACGGAAAATGCGTTCATCCTCGCGACCACGCTCGACGACAATTTCAATTTCGTAAACGTCAACCAGGCCGTGCTGTCGCCTCAGGTGCGCACCAGCTTCGCGCCGCGGGTGGATTTCACCATCAACCCGCGCAACACCCTTGCGGTGCGCTACCAGAACGTCAAGTCCGACTTCATCAACGAGGGGGTCGGGAACTTCAACCTGGCCTCGCAGGCGTACGACGAGACCAGCGCCAACCACACCCTCCAGATCACGGAAACTGCGGTGCTGAGCCCGAAGGCCATCAACGAGACGCGGTTCCAGTTCGCCCGCTCCAGGATGAGCAACAGCGGCGACGTCACGGTTCCGGCCATCACGGTCCAGGGGGCGTTCAGCGGCGGCGGGGCACAGATCGGCGAGTCCGGAAGCAAGACCAGCAGGCTGGAATTGTCCAACATCTCGACGTACACGCACCGGACTCACACGCTGAAGTGGGGCGCGCGCGGGCGCCGGTCGTACGACGACGACACCTCCGAGAACAATTTCGGCGGCAGTTTCACGTTCTTCGGCGGCACTGGCCCGGAACTCGACGCCGCCTACAATCCCATCGCGGGGACCGCGATTCATCTGTCCGCCATCGAGCGCTACCGGCGCACGCTCCTGTTCCAGTCCATGGGCCTGTCCACCGCGGAAATCCGGCTGCTCGGCGGCGGTGCGTCGCAGTTCAGCATCCGGGCAGGCACCCGGACCATGTCGGTGTCTCAGTTTGACGTCGGCCTCTTCGGGAGCGACGACTGGCGGCTGCGGCCCAATTTCACCCTAAGCTACGGGCTGCGGTACGAAACCCAAAACAACATTTCCGATCACGCCAACTGGTCGCCCCGGCTCGGCGTCGCCTGGGGCGTCGACGGCGGCCGGAACAAGACGGCCAAAACCGTGCTGCGCACCGGTTTCGGGACGTTCTTCGACCGCGTTTCGGATTCGGTGACGCTGCAGGCGCTGCGGTTCAACGGCATGAACCAGCTGTCGTACCTGATCCTGAATCCGGACTTCTACCCGAACATCCCGGACCTGGCATCCCTGGAAACCGGCAAGCAGCCGCAGCAGCTGCAGCTGAAGGCAAGCGACATCCAGGCGCCGCGTTCCTACCAGGCGATGATCGGGATCGACCGTCAGGTCAACAAATCCTTCCGGCTGAGCTTCAATTACGTAAACAGCCGAGGCGTGCACCTGCTGCGGGCACGCAACCTCAACGCACCGATCGACGGAGTGTATCCGTACGGCGACGCGCAGGTCCGGATGTTGACCGAGACCACGGGCTTCAGCCGCACCAACCAGTTCATGATCAGCCCTAATCTCAACTACAAGCAGATCTTCCTGTTCGGTTTCTACTCGCTTTCGTACGGAAAGTCCGACGCCGAGGGGCAGGCGGCCGATCCGTACAACCTGCGGGCCGAGTGGGGGCCGTCCGGTTTCGCGGATGTCCGCCACCGTTTCGTGATCGGGACGAACGTCCCGCTCCCCATGAAGCTCAACGTGAGTCCGTTCATTACCGCCAACAGCGGCGCCCCATACAACATCACCACGGGACGCGACACCAATGGCGACGGTTTCACCAACGAGCGGCCGCAGCTCCTGGCCAACGTGAGCGCGGCCAGTTGCACCGGAGGAAACATGTTCTTCGCGGACGGGTTCGGGTGCTTCAACCTCAGCCCGGCAAGCGGCACCGCGATCGAGCGGAATTATGGGCGCGGCCCGGCCAATTTCATGGTGAACCTGAGATTCGGGCGGACCTGGTCGTTCGGGAGCAAGGGCGAGTCCGGCCCGGCCGACAGCGGCGGCCCGCCGCCGGGCGGGGGCGGGATGCGCGGCGGCGGCCCTCCGGGAGGCGGCCCCGGCGGTGGCGGACCACCTCCGGGCGGCGGCCCGGGCGGTCCCGGCGGGGTGTTCGGCGGCAGCAGCGGCAAGAAATACAACCTAACCCTGAACGTCATGGTGCGCAATCTGCTGAATCACCCGAACTTCGGCAGCCCGAGCGGCGACCTGTCTTCCCCGTACTTCGGTGTGTACCGCAGCCTGGCGGGTTTCGGCCCCATGGGTGGCGGCAACACCACCTACAACCGGAAGATCGACATCCAACTCCGCTTCACGTTCTGAAAACCGTGGTCTACCGGGGTCAGGCCACGATAAGTTATTCAGTTATGTATAATCAGCTACCACCCGCATAGCGGGTGGTTTGAGGAAGGGCCCCCACTGGGGCCCTCCGGCTAACGAAAGGGGCTAAAGCCCCTTTTTCGGAGATGAAGGGGCTGAAGCCCCCCGCGCGGCAACGGTTCCTGCCGTTTCTCCTCTTCCTCCTGATTGCGGATGTACTCGCGAATCGTCTCCTCATCCAGTCCTACCGTACTCACACAGTACCCTCGCCCCAGAAGCGGTACCCGCTGAAGTTCCGCTCCTTGCCCAGGCACTCCCTATGGACCCGGATGGCCGACTTCCCTTTCAGGAACCCCACCGTGTTCGCCACGCGGTACTTCGGCGGAATACTCAGGCACAGGTGCACGTGGTTCGCCAGCGCGTGCCCTTCCACCAACTAGACTCCTTCCTCCTCGCACAACTGCCTCAGAATCCCGCCGCTCGCCTTCCGCCGCGTACCGAAAATCACTCGCTTGCGGTATTTCGGAACAAACACTACGTGATATCTGCAGTACCATCTCACATGGGAGAGGCTTTGCCACTCTCTCATGACGGTCTCCTTTCTCGTGAACCTGCCTGTTCACGTGATGGAGATCGTCTCGTATCGCACGCCGGGACGGCAGAGCCTTTTCGGGTCTCGCCGCCGCAGGCGGCGGCTTACCCAATCGAGTTACCGGGATAGGTACCGGCGCTACGCAGGGAAAAGGAAGGCCCCGGCGGGACACGATAGTGTCAGCCGCAGGAGGCGGCGGGCAGGGGTTCGTCCAGAACGAAGTCCTCACCGAGGTAGAGTTGGCGGACCTCGGGGGCCATGGCCAGGTCCCGTGAAGGGCCGTGCCTAAAGATCTTTCCCTCCGCGACGACATATACGTCATCCGTGATTCGCAGAGTTTCCCTCGCGTTGTGATCCGAGATCAGGGTACCGATCCCGCTCTCCTTCAGGCGTAGAATGATCCGCTGGATGTCCGCGACGGCGATCGGATCGATGCCGGCGAACGGTTCATCGAGAATGAGCAGTTTCGGGGACAGCACGAGGGCGCGGGCGATCTCGGTGCGCCGCGTTTCTCCTCCTGACAAAGCGCTGGCCGGGGCCTGTGCGAGATGCAGGATGTTCAGGTTGCCCATCGCTTCGATCATCCGGCTGCGTCGCTCTCCGGCGGTCAGCCCGGCCGATTCGAGCACGGCGAGCAGGTTCTGCTCCACCGTCATTTTCCGGAATATCGAAGATTCTTGCGGAAGGTAGGCGATACCTGCCCGCGCCCGCTGATACATCGGAAGATCGGTAATATCGGCACCATTGAGAACCATCCGCCCGGCTGTAGGAGGAATGAGACCGATGATCATGTGCAGGATCGTCGTCTTTCCCGCGCCGTTCGGTCCGAGCAGCCCCACTATCCTGTCCGACGAAAACTTCAGGTCCACCCCCCTGACCACCTTGCGGCTCCCGTACCGCTTTACCAGGCCGCGTGCGCTGACCTCGAGTTCGAACGGGACTGCGGCGGGTCGGGTCATCGGGCGCCCGTCGCGCCGAAGTAACTGAAGTCCTATGCTCCACATCCGTCCAACCGTTTCCAGCAATCCCGCTCTCCGTCGGGGAAGAATCTCCTCACCAGTTAGATACGGACGCGGGACCGTGTGATTACCGGCAATCGTAAAGATTTGCAAAAATCCCTGCTGCACGGCCTCTCGCCTGGAACAAATGTCGTCGGCGCCGTATCAACAGGTGGCTGGAGAAGGGAGAAGCACAGAGCCACGGTCCAACGCGGTCGCCGGGAACGTCCGCTCCGCGGCTCAGAAGATCGGGAGGACTTGCCAGCCGCCTCCAGACGCACCAGTGGCGGTCCAGGAGTTGCACAGCTGCAAACGGGATCAGGACGGCCGCCATGCTGAAACTGCAGATCAACCAGCTGGGGAATTGCAGAATCGGTTTGTCCTCCCCTCCCCGCAAAAAGGAAGGAGGACTCGGCGCACGCGGAGCCTGACAAGCAGAAGTGCTCCGCGTGCCGCCGGTTGACGTACTTTACCTATCATCAGCGAGGATCGAGGACGGGTGGTCGACGGAGACGATGTACTTAGCTCCATTCTCGACAGCATCCACGTGCGGGCCGTCACGGCACAGAGAAGTACCTTCACCGCGCCGCAGGTTCTCGACCGTGAGCCGGATGCGGCGACCCTCTACGTGGTTCTCCGCGGCAGCTGCAATCTCCAGGTGGAAGGACAGGCTGCGTCGCACTCTCTTCAGAGCGGCGATCTCGCCCTGCTCCCGCTGAAGACGCACCACACACTCTCGATCGAACCGGAATGCCGCGAGGGACGCGAGACTGAGGGTATCCTGCTCCGGGTCACCTTCATCTGGGAAGAAGGTGAGAGCGACCCGATCTCGTCGATGATACCGCCCGTCGTCGTGTGCCCGGCAGGTGCCGGCCCCCTGTCGGACTGGCTGCTCCTGACGCTCTCTCTTATCGACCGTGAAACCACGGAGCCTCGCCAGGGGATGCAGATCATGCTCAGCCACCTGGCCCGGATCATCTTCGTCCACGCGATCCGAAGCTGCCTGCCCGTAACAAAGAGGTCGGGCAACACGCTGCTGGACATGATTGCGGACCCGCAGATCGGCCCGGCGCTGGCCCTCATCCACACGCGTCCGGAAGAGCCCTGGTCGGTAACGTCGCTGGCCAGAACGAGCGCTATGTCCAGATCCGCCTTCGCCTCGAGGTTCGTCGAGGTCACGGGGCAGCCTCCGATGCAATACGTGCTGGTACAGCGGATGCGGAAGGCCTGCGCGTTGCTGCGGGAAACGAAGCTGAGCGTGAAGGCGATTTCGGATCAGGCGGGTTACAGCTCGGAGGCCGCTTTCAGTCACGCCTTTAAAAAGTGGGTAGGGATCTCACCTGTAGGATACCGGGCGTCCAACTGCTCCGAGAAGAGCCAGGGACGCCCGGCATAGCGGATCAAGCCTGTGTGTTGATGCCGTTCGTTGTGGCCAGGCTGCTGAGTACATTCAGCGAGGAGTCTTCAGACTGCTGCTTCTGCCTCGAGGCCTCCAGCTCACTCTCGAACTTCTGCACGTCAAAACCGTTGGCCGCAAGCAGCGATTCGATTTTGGACATGAATTCGTCCTTGCCGCCGGCTCCGCCCGGCCCGACGGGTCCCTGCCCGCCTCCCTGAGGAGGGGGAGGTGGCGCCTGACCCTGCATTTTGGACTTGTCGACGCCGTTTTGGGCCATCGTCGTGTCGATCGCGGACTTGATCGCCTGCATGATTTCGTCGGCACTGCTCGACTTGTCCAGCTTCGCCAGCGCAGTTGAAATCGCCGCATCGATCTTTTCCTTGAGCTTATCGACCCCGTTCTCATTGCTGCTCGTCTCCGAGACTTCACTGTCCGAACCGACCGACAGCGCAGAGGTGGACGTCTGTGTCTTGCTCGCCACCAGCTCCAATAGAGAGGTGTACGAGCTTGACTCCAGCCAATTAATGCTTCCCAAACTAGACATATGCACTCCGATGATTGGGTGAGGTGCTCGGCCTGCCGGCGAATTAACGGCCGGCAGCCTGTCTCCATATCGGAGAGATGTCTTGCGAACAAAATGCGAGGAACTCCAATTGCTTTGCGCAGGCGTATCTGTCGTGCGATGTGATGGCTGCGCCCGACGCGCGGCCTTGAGTGCGGTGCCTCGGCTCGGCCCGCAACATGTCACCGATCCTGCCCGGCGCCGAGGCGCCGCGTTTACTGCGGCGGCCAGCCGCCGCACTCCAAAGCGCACACGACAGATCGAGAGCTAGTCGGGGATGACCATCGGCGGAAGCGCCGCCATGTAGCTGTAACCGTCGTCGTGCATCAGGCCGAAGGCGTGGAGGGAGCGGTCCGACCGGATCCGGATGTACCCGTCGAGGCGGGCCGGGAGGCCGGGGAAGAACCCGGTCAGGTACTCGGCTGTCCGGGTGCCCGGCGCCAGCGTCCGGGTCACCGACCGGTCCAGCGTGCCGTCGGGATTCCAGAGCTCGACGGTGTAGCTGGCGGTGTCGGCGTTGACATTCAGCAGTGCGATCGCTGTTTTGTAGCCGCTCGAATTTGCCGCCGAAGGAATAACGAACTCCCGGAGCGGTTCGCCGGAGAGCTGGAAGCTTGTCAGGAATGTGCTGGCCGTGCCGGTATCGAGCAGCCGTTCGTTGGTGAACGAGATCGTGCCCCCGAAATGGTCCACGCTGCTTTCGACTTCGAGCCAACCCGTAGCGATCAGCGCCGAAGTCACACCGAATATCGCGGCGAGGTCCAGCTTCAGCTGCTCCCCTGGTGCGAGGTACTGGACATAGGGGAGCCCGATGACCGTCCCATCGGGTTCGTGCGGTGTGATCGTGAAATCGGCCCCTTCGCCATTGGCATTGATCAGGTTCAGGATTGTCACAAAGCCAGGAGCGATGGCGAACTGAGGTGAATACAGGTGCTTTATGCCCCACCGTTGCAAATCGATGCCGTTCAGCGCCGCGAGCGCTCCCTTCGGACCGTAAAACTCGGTCATGAGGAGGCCGCCCGTCGAGGACATCCGGTAATAACCGCTTTCCGAGGACTCCGCCTGCAGTAGAGTCGCGGTGTGGGAGCTGCGCACGTCAGTCAGTTCCTCGGTTTCGGTGAAGGTTCCGTAATCCGGGTCGTACACTTCGGCCGTATCCAGGCCATCCTCCTCGTCCTCGTCGAAGCCACCCGCGATCAGCACCTTTCCGTCTTTGAGAAGCGTGGCCGTGTGGCTGGTGCGGGGAGAGTTCATCGTGCCGGCCGCCTCGAAGGCATTCGTGTCAGGATTGAAGCTCTCGACGGAATCGAGGGAGACGGAACCGTTCGTACCGCCGGTGATCAGGACGCGGCCGCTCTCGAGGAGCGTCGCCGTGTGCGACGCGCGCGCATCGATCAGGTTTCCGACAGTGGTGAATGTCCCCTTCATCGGGTCATAGAGCTCCGCCGACGCCAGGTATTCCCCGTTGTAGCCGCCCACAATCAGGACCTTTCCGTTTTTCAGACGTGTTGCCGTGTGGAGGGACCGGGCGACGTTCATTGGACCCGTGAGATTGAAGTTGTCGCGGGACGGGTCGTAAAGTTCCGCGCTATTCGTCACGGTGCTGCCGTCAGTCCCGCCGGCCAGCAGGACTTTGCCATTTACTAGCAGGGTCGCAGTGTGCGAATCCCGCCCGGCAGTCATCGGGCCCGAAGTAAGGGTGAACACGTCATTGTCGGGATCGAATATCTCGGCAGTGTCGTTGATACCATCCGAGCTTTGACCTCCCGCGATCAGCACGCGGCCGTTTGATAGCAGGGTCGCGGTGTGGCGCACCCGTTCGACGTTGAGAGAACCCGGGGTAGTCGTGAAGAGTTCACTGTCCCCCTCTTTGTCGTCGGGATCATAGGTCTCCGCGCTCGCGAGGATGTCGTTCGCGTCCTTTCCGCCGGCGATCAGTACCCTGCCGTCCAGCAGGGAAGTCGCCGTATGCCCTTCTCTCCTCGCATTCGTGGTGTCGGACGCTGCGGAAAACGAGTTCGAACTCGGTGAGAAGATCTCCGCGGAATCAAGCGTCGCGGACGACCGGCGCCCGCCCACGATAAGCACGTTCCCCGACGCCGATCCGGTCGTCGCCGCCGAAACCGTTTCGGACGCGCGATTGGTCGGATAGGAGACAGTGTCGTCGGCAGTCTTTATCGAGACGCCCTGCATCGCTTTGCGAGACGAGTCATAAGCCAGCTGGTTGTAGGCGGGGTTTACAAAGTTCAGTTCGGCGGTATAGTCCTTTTCATCCTTGTCGCCATCGCCGTCAAGGTCCTTGCCGTCCCGCGAGACTTCGGGAGCAATCCACTCGTAGAGCGGCTTCCGGAAGAGCGGAAACCCGTCCATTTCGTCCATGGCGTACCCGAGCCAGGTCGCCCTGACGCGGCCGGTCGAGATGTAGCCGACCACCTTCGGTTCGTCCGTGTTGACGGCCAGCCAGCCGGTCTTCTCGGTGTAAGGATCGAGTCCGAAAATCTGGTCGACCGTCGATGCGTACTGCCCGCGTGCCGGTATCGTAATTTCTACCGGGTCCGTGATGTCGTCGCCCTCCAGCTCCGATCCGTAGTTATCGTAGGCATAGATCTTAACTGCAGCTGGCTGGTCAGAGAGGTTGATCAGGGTGAGACCCGTGAACCGGTCCGTGGAGCTTATGTACTTCGTTCCGGCGATCCGATTCGTGCTCCTTAATAGCTCGATCTCGCCGGCGACAAAATCGAGAACGGCGAGCACCTGTCCATTCGGAGCCAGCGCCACCGTGGAGGGCTGATCGACGGCGTAGTTCGGATCGTCACCGACCAGCACTTTGCCGCAGACCGCGAAGCTCGTCAGACTCTGCTGGTAGGCGCTGTCGTCGTCCGAAGACGCGTAGTACGCGTACGACGAGTCCGGGGAGAATGCGACGTTGGCGGATCCCACGGTGTTGGTCCCTGCCGTCGGCGCCTCGAAAGCAGCTCCGGGATCGTAGGTCGGAACGATCGTCAGGGTAGCCTCGTTGTGAATGACCCAGTTCAGCCCGTTGGGGGCCAAGGCGGTAAAACCGGGCTGTGTTCCTGCGCCACGCACGTCGAGGACTTCGCCTGTCGCCGCCTTGAAGACCATGAATTTGCCGGCAGCTGAACTGTCGCTGCCGTCCCGGGAAGCGACGATGGCCACTTCGCCATCCTTCGATAGCACGACGCTATTGAAGATCGAGAACGTCGCATAGGAGGTGTTGTCGGTCCCGCTGGCCTTCTCCACCTCGTCGCGCACTTTGATGGTGTACTTCTTTGAAAGGCTGCCGGCGTCGATGCACACCATCTCGTTCGCATTCGTATCCAGGAGGAAAAGAAGTGCGCCGTCAGGAGATGTGGTGATCTGAGCCGGGGCCAGGAACCCGGTCACCCGCGCCAGTTCCTTCCCGGAATCCACGGAGAATTTGATCAGCTCACCAGATCCGGTCGAAGAGATGTAGCCCACGGATCCGTCCGGAGAGAGCGTCAACCAGCTGCCGAATCCGAACGTCGCCCCCGTGAAACTCCAGGTCGCCTTTACCCGGTAGGTTTCCATGTCGACGACGAAAATGCGGTTTTCCAGCGCCGAAACAATGGCCAGCGTCCTGCCGTCCTTCAGCAGCGTCATCAGGGCGGGCTTGCCCCCCGTGACGATCCGCTGCAAGGTTGCGCCGGTCTCGGCCGAAAACACCAACACGGCGCCGGAGCCTGTGTAGGGCACAAACCCCCGCCGCGAATCGGCTGAGAACAAGATGTTGGGGGAAACGTTGTCCGTCTGGTCCAGGTTGAGATCGAATTCGAGCGGAAGCGCGTTCTGGCCTCCGGAGAAGAACAACGTGCCGTTACCGAAAACCGTGATCGCATGCCCGATCCGGGCAGAGGTCATGCTTTGGCCCGGTGAAAACGTAGCGGTCGTGGGATCGTAGATTTCGGTGGTCGCGAGCGCACCGTTGCCGCTGTTACCGCCGGTCACTAGAATACGGCCGTCGGGGAGCGCTACCGCCACGTGCATGTACCGTGCCGTGCTCATCGACGCGGTCGCGGAGAATTCCCTCGTATTGGGGTCCCATACCTCGGCAGTGCTGAGGAAACCATCCTCGCTGCGCCCCCCCGCGATAAGCACTTTGCCGCTCGGCAGAAGGGTTGAAGTGTGTCCGAGCCGTTCGATTGTCATGTCGTTGGCGGTCGAGGTAAACGTGCTGTCGTCCTCGTCGTCCGTACGGTCGCTGTCCGGCTCGAAGGTTTCGGCCAGATCCAGGACCGAGCTGACGTCGCGGCCGCCGGTAATCAGGACCTTACCGTCCTGTAGCAGCGTTGCCGCATGGTCCTGGCGCCCGACGGCGAGCGATCCGTCGGTGGCGGTGAACTTCCCGGAGACAGGGTCGTAGATTTCAGCGGTGGCCGAATAGTTCGTCCCGTCGTAGCCCCCGGCGATGAACACGGTGCCGTCCTTCAGCAAAGTCGCGGTGTGCCCGGTCCGGTAGGCGGTCATGTTCGAAGAGGTCTTCTTGAACTCTCCCGTGCCGGGGTCATAAACCTCGGCGGTGTCGAGCGGTTCCCCGTTTGTCCCGCCGGCAATCAGCACTTTGCCATTGGAGAGCAGCGTGGCCGTGTGCGACCGGCGCTGCTCGTTCATTTCGCCGGTAGCCGTGAAAGTATTGGACGCGGGATCGTAAAGTTCGGCGGTGTCGAGGTAACTTCCGTTGAAGCCGCCCGCGATGAGCACCTTCCCATTCGGCAGAAGCGTTGCCGTATGCCGTTCGCGGCCTTCGGTCATCGTTCCCAGAAACTTGAACGTGCCGGCAGCGGGCGAATAGAGCTCCGCCGTGGTTCCGGCGATCTCGCGGTTCGGGGCGACGCGGGCGAAGAATCTCTGTTGTGCAAAACCCGTGACATATAAAAGAAGGACGATTACACAAACAATAAGGACTCTGAGTGCGTTCCTGCTAGACACACATCCCTCCCACAACTGTCAGTCGAAAACACAACCGGACTCTTCAGAACAGCTTGAATACGAGCGCCGGCGCGTTTGTTACAGGCACGCGTAACAAACGCACCGGCGCGCGTAGTTAGGGGCGTTTCTGGAGGATCTATGCAATTGCTCTTGCTGTGCATGCTGCTGGTGCCAATGCCGCCGCTCCAGGCCCGACCTGACGACGTTCTGGTCGAGCGCGTGGACGTCCGGGGGAACCGCCGCATCCCGGAGGACACGATTCGTTTTTACATCCAGTCCAGGCCGGGCGAACGGTACGACGAAGGGAGGCTGGAGCTCGACCTGCGCGCCCTGTACAAATCAAACTTCTTCGAATATATCGAGATCGACGAGAAAGACGGCGACACAGGAAAGGTCGTTACCTTCATCCTCCGGGAAAAACCTCTCATCCGGTCGATCCAGTATGCGGGGGCCAAGTCCTTTACGGAATCCAACATCCTCGAGCACTTCAAGGATAAGAAGGTCGGATTGACCGTCGACAGCCAGTACGATCCGGCCAAGATCCGCACGGCCGAGAGGTCGCTGCGGGACCTCATGCAGTTGAACGGAAAGCCGCTGGGCACAGTCCGGACCGAGGTAACCAGCGTTCCCCCGTCCGGCGTGCGCGTCCGTTTCGTCCTGGACGAAGGGCCGAAGGTGCGCATCGGAGCGATCCGGTTTACCGGAAACACGAAGATGAGCGACGGGGCTTTGAAGGACGCGCTGAAGCTGACGAAAGAGCGCAGCCTGATGAGCCTGTTCAAGGGCACCGACAAGTTCCACGCCGGGAAGCTCGAGGCGGACGTCGAGATGAACCTGAAGGCCTTCTACAAGGAAAACGGCTACATGCAGGTCCAGGTCGGGCAGCCGATGACCCGCATCTGCGAAGGCCCCCGCGGATTCATCCCCATGCTCCGCAAAACCCGCCTGCAGTACCTGATCGAGCTTCCCGATCGACGCCGGCGACCAGTACCGGCTCGGGGACCTGACCCTCAGGGACTGCGGCGCCTTGAAGTGCGAGCCGCTGACGACTCTTTTCGGACTGCACAAGGGGGACGTGGTCAATTTCAAGCGCATCAAGGACACGCTGGAAGAAATCAAGAAAATCTACGGCGGCATCGGCTACATCAACTGGTCCTATATCCCGGAGCAGGAATTCGATCAGGCAAGCAAGACGATGAACCTCACGTTCACGTTCCAGCCTGACAAGATGTTCTACGTGCACCGGATCAACTTCAGCGGCAACACGAAGACGCGCGACCGCGTCATGCGCCGCGAGTTCCTGCTCGAGGAGGGGAAACTCTTCAGCAGCCGTTTGCTGGACATTTCCGTTTTGCGGCTGAACCAGCTCGGGTTTTTCGACAAGATCGAGGAGAAAGACTACGATCTCAAGACGAACGACAAGGATGCGACGGTCGACATCAACCTCAAGGTGAAGGAGAAGAGTCAGCAGTCCATCGGACTGACGGGCGGCGTCAGCGGAATCTCGGGCAGTTTCCTCGGGGTGAACTACGGCACCAACAACTTCCTGGGCAGGGGAGAAAGCCTGGAAGTCAGCGTCACAGGCGGAACACGCTCGGCCGGATCTCATGCTTTCGTACAGCATACCCTACTTTCTGAACACCAGGTGGACGATGGGTATTTCCGCCTACAAGATGCGGTACCGGTACGACACCTACACGATGTACGGTATGACCAGTTACTCGACCGGACATCCCGTGTCCCTGTTCACCCAGCACACGACGGGCGCAACCTTGAACGTGGGGCGCCCGCTCGGCAACACCTTCTGGCGCCTGGGAGCGAGCTACACGTACCAGAGCATCGGGATCGGGGGAATTGCATCGGGGTATGAATCCTTCGCCCTGGGACAGCTCGGTGGGGAGCACTCCGAACGGCGACACCCAGAAGGCACTAAGCGGGATCATCCGGAGCGAAATAACGCCGAGCCTTTCGTTCAACACGACGAACAGCTACTTTATGCCGACCCGCGGCAAGAAGTCTGAACATCGCGATGGGAGTCGCCGGCGGAATCCTCTCGGGCGACTACAAGATCCTGCGCCCCTCGGTCGAATACCGCCACTTCGTCCCGGACCGCTGGATCAGCCACCGTCGAAATACGCTTGGATTCAGGCTGTTGGGTCAATATATCCGCTCCTACGGCGGCTCGACGATCCCGTTCTATGAACGGTTTTTTGTAGGCGGGGAGACGACGCTGCGCGGTTTCGACCTTCGTTCCATCAGCCCTATCGCGATCTCCTCTACATACAAAAACGATCTGTTCAACAACACGTCGATCGACCCGGTCACCGGCTTGCTCAAAATCGACAAGAGCATTATCTCGATCGGAGGCGATTCGCTCGGGCATGGGCAGTGCGGAGTACCGGATGCCGATTGCCGGTCCGCTGTCGATGTCGCTGTTCGCGACGTAGGGGTGAACCGTGTCTCGCACGTCAAAGGGATCGGGAAGTTCGGGGACAACGACGGTCGATCTCGTCGGCGCGACCAACACCGTGCTGCGCAGTTCGACGGGGATCGAATTTCAGTTCGTGCTTCCGATGGTGAACGCGCCGTTCCGCCTGATCTTCGCGGTGAACCCGAACAGGTGGGACGGAGACATCGCGCTCGGCACGAACGTACTGCATGCGCACGAACCGAGCCACGACATCAAGTTCACAATCGGCCGCACATTCTGAGCCACGGATTCACACGGATCCGCGTGGAATCCGTGTGAATCCGTGTCCCGGCTAGAATTCGAAGCGGAGGCCGGCCTGGAGGTTTCGGGGAGTGCCCTGAATCGTGGAAATCTGGCCGAAGCTTGCCGGTGTCACAAGGTTTGTCTCGGGCAATCCGAAATTCGTGTGATTCATGACGTTGTAGGCTTCGGCTCGAAGCGCGAGGTGGCTCGTTTCGCCGAGGCGGATACGCTTTGTGAGGGCCAGGTCGATGTTGAAGTACCTGGGCCCGAGAAACGAATTCCTCCCGGAGCTTCCGATCGAGCCTGCCTCGGGGAACGTGAACTCAGCCATCGAATCGGCGGAGAAGTAGTACACTCCATCCGAGGTCCTGTAGATCTTCCCCTTGGCGCCGCTGCCGTCGTAGTCCGCATAGGTTGTCGTGTCCGCCCCGGCGGTGCGCCGACCAGAACTGATCGAGAACGGTTTGCCCGCCTCGTAGACCAGCAGAACACCCGCATCCCAGCCACCAAAGAGGGCGTCCATCCACTTGGGGCCTGAGCTCAGGAGCCAGCGGTTCTTCCCGAAAGGCAGCGAGTAGACGGCGCTCACATTGAAGGCGTGGGGCCTGTGGAAGTCACTGCGCGCCTTGTTCAGCCCCACGTCGAAGTTGTCGATCGGGTTCGAGAAACCGTTCCCCTCGGCTGAGGTGTTGTCCATCGACTTGCTCCAGATGTAGTGCGCATCCAGCAGCAGTCCCTCGCGTCGGTGGCGCAGGTTCACCTGCAGGGAGTCGTACCAGGACCGGCCGGCGTTCGTGCCGTAGATCAACTGGTTGAACTGCGGGAAGTTCCGGAGATAGAAACTCGACATAGGCCGGCGCCTCGATAGCGGCTGTAGTAGTTCTTGTCTACGGTGTCGGCGGCCGTGCCGGCCTGTCCCTGGTCGATGATGCTTCCGCCGATCGCATTAATGGCCGCATTGGCCGAACCGAACATCTTGACCAGGGTGTTGGTCGAGCTGACCGGCGTGCCAATCGCTCGAAACGACTGCAACTCGCGAAAGGCTTTCAGGAAATCCTCCTCGATCCTGGGCTGGTTCAGATCGACGTTCATGTAGAGCTTGATTCCCCTGCGTTCCGACGTAGCCGGCTTCGAGAACGGTGTCACTCCGGATCTGGCGTTGGAGGGTGAGGGCAAATTGATGGACATAGCCGGTGCGCAGCTTCGGATTCAGCACGGCGACCGACTCGGAGCGCGTCACCGACGGCGTCATGTCCGGCGAAGATCTGGGCGACAGGCTCGGGATTCCGTCGCTCAACCGCACATCCTTTCCCCCGGTGTTCGGATAGGAGGTTACGGTCTGGGAGAATCCCGTCGTGTAAGCGTCGACGGTATTATTGACTGCCCCTGACAGGTGTTCGTAGTAAAGCCCGTAGCCTCCGCGCAGTACGGTCCGTCCGCTGTTCTTCGGGTTCCAGGCAAAACCGAACCTCGGGGCGAAGTTGTTGACGTCCCGGGCATACCAGTGCTTCGTCGTCTCGATCTTGAAGTTGGAGATCTGGGAGACAGCGTCGATGCTGGACGCCTGATCGAGGGTCGCCTGCAGACCGCTGCGCTCGGTGGGCATCGCGCCAAGCTCGTATCTCAGCCCGAGGACGACGGACAGATTCGTGCGAACCCGCCAGTCGTCCTGAAGGAATGCGCTGTAGGCCCTGCCGTTGTAGGTCCGTTCTCGTTTCGTCCCGGCATCTTTGAATTCCTCGAGATCGCTGTAGAACGTCTGGGTAACTTTGTCCATACGTCCGAGGAGATCATTGTAAAGACCCTCGAACCGCTGCCTGTCGGCCGAGCTGATCACGGCGGTCCCCACCGGACCGATATTGCCGGTAGGAGTGTTTCCGTTGTCCCGCGCGAACGTCACGTTCGGCCAGGTCCCTTCGTCGGTCGACGAGTTCAGGGTCGTCCACGCGAACTCCACACCCGACCGGAAATAGTGGCGGCCCCGCTGTGTCGCGGCGAAGTCGTTTGCCTGGATGACCCGGTTGTCTCTTGCCTTTGCGAATGCCGGGCTCAGCGGATCAGTCCAGCTGTTGGACAGGAGCATGGCGCTGTTCTGCCGCCCCGGACGCAGGGAATCGAGCCAGCTTCTCCGTACGCCGAGGCGCAGTGAATTGGTCCATTGCGACGAAAAAGTCCAATCCGAACCGACCGCATGCGAGTAGCTGCGCCCATCGTCGGTTCCGCCCTTTTCCCCCGGATACCGAGACTCGTTTCCGTTGAGCCAGTCTACGGAGGAGTTCTTATCCCAGTTCATCCGGTAGAAGAGCTGGTGCTTCTTCGTAAGAGCGTGATCGATCCGCACCGTCGCCTGATGGTCATAGCTGTTTACCGGACTGTTGAATTGATAGCCTGAGGTGTTCAGATCGTCGCCGATGTCGTCGTTGTTGGGTTCCGGCAGTTTCGCCAGGAGCGTCGCAACCTGGGAGTTGATCCCGAGCCTGCGCCTGTCGTTCTTGGCAATGTTGTAGCTCTGCAGATTGCCCGTGTTCGGCGTGTACCACCTGAATATTCCGGTCTTCGCTTCGGAAGTAAGGACCAGCCGGTTGCGGATCACATCCTGTTTGGTCTTCCTTCCCTGGTAATTGATGAAGAAGAATGACTTGTCGGGAATCACGGCTCCGCCAAGCGAGACGCCGAACAGGTGCTGGTTGAAAGCAGGCTGGTCGACATCGTCCGCGTTGTTGAAGAAGTTGTTCGCGTTGAACGACTTGTTCCGGAAATATTCAAACGCGTTGCCCGACCAGCGGTTGGCCCCGGAGCGGGTGACCATCTCAACATGCGCGCCGGTGCCGGGGCCGGAGATGGGGCTTGACACGCCGTTCACAACCTGAAACGACGCGATCGAGTCCGCATTGAGGGGAATCGCGGAGAGCCCAAAAGCCGGGGTGAGCGGATCGTTTGCGTCGAGTCCGTCGATCCGGAGGTTCGAAGTCGCTTCGCGCGTACCATTCACGCGCGAGTGGCTCTCGTCGCCGGCCTCGACCTGAACGCCGGGCACATATGCGGCCAAGCTGGTGGGGCGTCGCTCAATCTGTGGCAACGCGACCATTTCCTGAGAATCCATACGCCCGCCCATCACAGGCTGCGGGTCGGTCAGGATCGGCCTCACCGTTGTTGCGATGGACGCGCCCGGGTTGCCCGGTTCCAGATGGAACCGCTGGAACGAGGTCGTCCCGGCCTCTACCACTACGCCGCTGCGCACTTCCGACCGGAAGTTCGGGGCTTGCACCGTTATCGTGTATTCACCGGGCGCAAGCGTCGCAAAAAGGAAGACTCCGCCTTTGTCTCCCGTGATCTCGACGGGTTTCTTCATATCCTCCCGGGCCGCCAGGATGTGGCAATCGGGAATTCCCTCACCCGACGGGTCGAGGACCGCACCCTCCAGGCGTCCGACCGAATGCTGACAATAAACCGGCAATGAGAGCAGGGCGATGACCAGGAATGAAATCGCGGCAGCAGACAATAGTCTTGAAAGCATGAAAGCTCCTCCTGTTGATACCTGTGCGTTCTGAGTACGCAGGAGCAGGGGGGTGTTACGGACCGTGAACAAAAACTTCCAATCCCGCCGGCAGGCTGTACCACCTGTCTGTAACATCCGCCGCCAATTTCGTACCAATATCCGGAATGGATCAGGAGGATGTGACTCTCATCGAGAGGACTCTGCTGGGCGACGAGTCTGGTTTCGCCGAACTGGTGAACCGCTACGAGGCGGCTGTCTGGAAGACCGTCTACCGGACGCTGGGGCACTGTGCAGATACCGAAGATGCCGTCCAGGAGATCTTCCTTCGTATATTCAAGGCCCTCGCCACGTTCGACCGCGCTCTCCCCTTCGGCCCCTGGATCGTGCGGATTGCCACCAACTACTGCATTGATCAGTTGCGACGCCGGCAGAGACAGCGGTGCGACTTTCTGCTGGACCTTTCCGACGCGGAACAGGAACGGGCGCTGGCGGATTTCTCCCGGAACGGCGATTTTCAAGCTCTTCTGGGCAAGGCTCCCGAGACGTACGAGAAGGTCGCCGAGGCGTTCCTGAACAATCTGGACCCCAAGTACAAAACGGCCTTTGTCCTGAGAGAACTCGAAAAACACAGTTACACGGAAATCGCCGAAGTTCTGGGTACGACCCAGGTCACAGCACGTGTGCGGGTTTCCAGGGCGCGAGCTAAAATCCGGCGGAAATTCGAGGGATATCTCTCCGGAGAAGAGTTGGACAGTCAGTCATGAACATGTGCAAGTTGCTGGATTCGTATCGGGATGGCGAACTCGCGCCGCGGCAGCGCTCCGAGTTCGAGCTTCACCTGCGATCGTGTCCGCGGTGTCGGCTCGCGCAGTCGCTCCTCAACAACATCGTCAGTTCCATCAGGGCCGGCGAGCCGGTGCTACCCTGCGGGCTGGCGGAACGCATCGCCAGCCGCGCTTTCCAGCAAAAATCGACCTGGGAAAGTTACATCATTTCGTGGCTGCGGCCCAAACCGGTATGGGCGGCGGTGGCGCTGTCGGTGCTGATCCTGTCGGGAGTGCTCGCCTGGCCAGGCAGGACGGAATCAAACGAGATGTACAGTCTCTATGAAAGTCTCTGGAGGAAAAGCACGGAAGGATATTTCCTCCAGACCGAGGACGAGTTCATGCGCTGGGTACAGTACGACGGGAGACTGCAATGAACGAGCGGTTGCGTGCGTTGACAGTGCTGGCGGCAGTTTTTATTCTCGGGTGCCTCGTCGGCGGCGGACTTTTTTGTGCGTTGTCGTCCAGATTCCTTGCTCGAGAACCCGGCCCGTTCTTCGGGCCACCGCCTCCGCAGAACTGGACGGCGGCGCTGAAACTCGCGCCCGATCAGGGGGTGAAATTCCGGGAAGTTATGAAGGAGTCGCGGCTGAAAATCGACGTGGTGATGCAGGGAAACGCACCGAGAATGGAGGCGATCCGGGCCGAGATGAATCAGAAGTTAAGCGCGATCCTGAATGACGACCAGAAAAAGGAGTTCCAGGCACTGGTGCGCAGATTCGAAGAACGCATCCCCCCTTGGAAAAAGGACCACCCCAGCAATCCCCCGCCCTTTTAGGAAAGAAGACCGCCGTCCGTGGAGAGTGATGCAGGCGCAAAAGCCAATTCTCCACGTTCATCAAGGCCCCCCTTCCCGACAGCAAATCTCTGTGATGTTGAGTCTCGCCGTGCTGTCTGCATTGACATCCTGGACTTTGGGTCACGAGTTGCCGTTACCGGGCAATCCGGGTAATGGCCTTATCAGGCCCGCAGCCAAGGGTAGGCCAGGATGGAGGATTGGGCACGGATTCGTAGAGGATTGGGGTGGTCCGGTGCGGTTTCCGTTGAATCCGATCCGCGAGGGGTGACAGAGTGCAGAGTTCATGCTTGGTTCATCGGTTAGCTCGTCATGGACACAGGCGGCAGGCAACCGGCCTCATAATTGCCGAGAGATCTTTCGGGTCTCCTTTGGGGGCAGACCGCGCAGTAAGTCCGCCGGTTCAGGTCGAGGCGTGCCTTGCGTGCGGCATTGCGCCCTTGGTCCAGCTCGCGCGGCACATGATCGTCCCTGCCGTAGTACATTTCATCGGGAGTCTGGCCACGGAATGCGGAGTGGGGGAGCCGCACATTGTGCTCATCAACGTAGAACGCCACGAGACGCCGGAGCGTGGAGAGGCTGTCGAGCGAGTTCAGATAGAGCCACTGATGCTTCAGCGTCCGCCACCAAGCCTCGATCATTGAGTTGGAGAACCTGAGCTCGGTCAGGGCGATGACGCGGCGCAGCACTCCGGATTGGATGAGCTCGTCGACATTTCGGTTGACGTTTTCCACGCCGGCGTCCGCCACGACTGTCGGAGGCGCATCTGAGCAGGCGCCGCCCTGTCCCGCTTCGAGAAGGACGGAGATCGTGCTGGCAGGATCGAACTTGTCCGCCAGCCGCCAGGCCAGAATGCGACGGGAGAAGTTGTCGATGACGGCGTGCAGGAAAGCCTTGCTGCCGTCGAGCAGCCTGATGACGGTCGTATCAATGTGCCATACCTGGTTTGGCTGAGTTGTTCGGAGACCGACCTTGGGCTTGGCAGGATGAACACGTAGGCGGGGACGACGCCAACCGAAGCGGTGGATGAGTGTGTACCAGGTCGAAGGGGAAGCGAAGACCTTTCCGAGCCGTTGCGCGAGGATGGCGAGGGTTCCGGTTGGAACATGGCGGTACTACTCGGACCTGACCATCTCTCGAAGTCCGGGGACAGGAGGATCGGTCGTCGAGGCGACAGGCTTTCCGCGAGCTTGTCCACGAATGGTAGCGAGCCGGAGAGAGGCGCAAGAAACGCAGCACGGCCCGAAGAGGCAGAAACTGACGAGCAAGGTCGATGGATCGCAGCAGTGAAGCCTTGGCTTTTCCCCCCGGCACGCGCTCGTTGGCCAGGCTGAATCCGGAGATGCGCAGCAAGACGACGAGGTTACGAAGCAGAGCGAGGAGTTTCCGGATACGCCGTCGGAGCATGAGAACCTCGTGCTGGAGTTCCTGCTCCTTCATCGAGAGGACATCGAGGGTGGGGAGATTCGTGAAGCCAGCCCATCACGGTAGACGCGGGTATCCCCAGATCTATGGCAAGGGACGGATCTCGGGAAGTGCGGACGAGCTCTTTGAGACGGTGGTCATAGGAACGCTGGGGTCGGAGTTTGACACTCATGCCCCGATCATGGATAGCCGCGGGAAAAGTTCAACCCTGTCAAGGGGCAACCGAAGCTGATCAGGCAGGTAGTGCGACAGTACGAGTCGTACGAGTAGAACGTTGTTAGAACGTTTGCCCGAAAAAGCCTCTTCAGAGACAGTGAATTGAACTGGAAAAGTGTTTTTTGATGAGGCTTTTGAACTGGCTCCTCAGGTAGGACTCGAACCTACAACCCTTCGGTTAACAGCCGAATGCTCTACCATTGAGCTACTGAGGAGCAATGGTACGAAACGCAGGCAGCTAACATACAGGCAGTGGGGCGAGTTGTCAATCGCCCGGCGCGCGTTTCGGCCGCGAAATCGCAGCGGGGCGCGCGCCCGTCGCCCGGACATAGTCCGCCTGGGACAGCACGATCTGCACGCCACGCACACCTGCCGACACCGAAATCGTCCCGAACGCCTCGGCGCTCAGGTCAAGGTACACCGGGTACTCTTTCCTGCAGGCCAGGGCGGTCACGCCACCCCGGACGTATCCCGTCAACGGCTGAACCTGTTTGAGCGGCACCGTCTCGACCTTCCGGTCACCCGAGACGTGGGCGAGCGCCTTCAGGTCGAGCTCCGCGTCCCCCGGAACCACCGCCAGGCACACGCCGAACCGGTCCCCGCGGACTACCAGGGTTTTAAAGACCTGCGCCGGCGGGAACCCGATTTTGCGCGCGACGTCCTCGGCGGTGAATTCGTCACCCTCGATCGCGTATTCCCGCAGCTCATAGGCAATCCCGAGCCCATCCAGCAGCCGGGCCGCGTTCGTCTTCATGGGCCCATCATAGCCGATCGCCGCCGGCCTTGCGCAATTGCTCTTTTGGGGCGACGATAGCGGGACAGTCCCGTCTCGGGGAGGCAAGAGCGATGCGACACCTGAAGGTCACCGTTGCGCTGATCTGTGCCGGCATTCTGACCGGCGTTTCCGACGCCCGGACCCACTTCACGCTGCAGCAGGTACTCAACGCGCCGTTTACCAGCGACCTGACCGCGTCGCCGGACGGCAGGAAACTGGCGTGGTTTGTTTTTCAGGAGGGGCGGCGCAACGTGTGGGGGGCCGAGGGCCCGCGCTACGTGCCGCGTCGGCTGACGGCCTTCGGCGACGACGATGGGCAGGAGTTGTCGGAACTGTGCTGGAGTCCGGACAGCTCCACGCTGGTGTTCGTCCGCGGCCAGGGGCCGAACAGTTCCGGCGAAACGCCCAACCCTGCGCACGACCCGGCCGGCACCGAGAGGGCGCTCTGGGCCGTCCCCTTCGCGGGAGGGACGGCGCGCAAGCTCGGCTCCGGAGACTCGCTCGCCGTCTCGTCCACGGGCCAGGTCGCTTTCGTGTCGGAGGGCGCAATCCTGACGGCGTCTCTTGCGGGGGCGGCGGAGCCGAAACCGCTGTTTCGCGTGCGCGGGCGCAGCAGCAGCCCCGCCTGGTCTCCCGACGGCAGGACCCTCGCCTTCGTGAGCGAACGGGACGACCACAGTTACGTCGTGCTGTTTCGGACCGAGAGCCGGACCATTGCCTTCGTCGAGCCCGGTTTCGACCGCGACCACACGCCGCGCTGGTCGCCCGAAGGCGATCGAGTCGCGTTCGTGCGCCAGCCGGGCCGGGGCGGGGAACCCCCGCAACCGGGTTCGGACGTACCCGAGCCCTGGTCGATCGTCGTCGCCGACGCGAACACACTGCGGGGCGGGACCGTTTGGCAGAGCGGGGCGGCCCCGGAGGCGTCCATCCCCAGCCGGGACGGCTGCGAGACCCTGCGCTGGGGAGCGGGGGGAAGGCTCGTTTTCCCGTCGGAACAGGACGGGTGGATGCGCCTCTACTCGCTTCCGGTGTCTGGTGGCACGCCGGTCCCGCTTACGGCGGGCGAGTCGGAGATCGAACAGTGGGTCCTGTCGCCGGACCGTTCTGAAGTCGTCTACATGTCGAACGCTGGCGACACCGACCGGCGCCACCTCTGGCGCGTCCCGGTCTCCGGCGGCGCGCCCGCCGCGCTGACCGGCGGCGACTCCATCGAGTGGAGTCCCGCGGCGCTTGGCGACGGCAAGGTGGCCTTCCTGCGCTCCGACGCGCACCTGCCGGGAACACCGCATATCCTGGCGACCGGCGGCTCCCGGCCGCAACCCATTGCGCCCGGCCTTCTGCCGAAGGACTTTCCTGCCGACGCCCTTGTCATCGCTCAAGCGATCAACCTGAAGGCTGCGGATGGCACTGCCGTGCACGGCCAGCTGTTCCTGCCGCCCGGGGGGACCGCAACCGGAAAGCTACCGGCCGCGGTGTTCGTTCACGGCGGCCCCATGCGGCAGATGCTGCTGGGGTGGCACTACATGTTTTACTACCACAACTGTTATGCAATGAATCAGTACCTGGCGGACCGAGGTTATGTCGTGCTCAGCGTCAACTACCGCAGCGGCATAGGCTACGGACGCGCGTTCCGAGAAGCCCCTGGACGCGGACCCCGGGGCGCGTCCGAATACCAGGACGTCGTGGCGGCCGCCCACTACCTGCGCGGCCGCGACGACGTGAACCCGGCGAGGATCGTTCTGTGGGGCGGATCGTACGGAGGCTACCTCACCGCGCTCGGGCTGGCGCGCAACTCCGACCTGTTCGCGGCCGGCGTGGACCTGCACGGCGTGCACGACTGGTCCACGCGCGCCTTCCGAACCTGGGCGGGGACGGAATCGCCCGAGGTCGTCAAAAAAGCGCGCGAAGCCTCGCCGGTCGCTTCAGTCGATAAGTGGACCTCTCCCGTCCTGCTGATCCACGGCGACGACGACCGCAACGTGGACTTCAGCCAGACCGTTGACCTTGTTCAGAGGCTCCGGGCGCGCAAGGTCGACTTCGAACAGGTTGTGTTCCCCGACGAGGTGCACGACTTCCTGCTGCACCGCAACTGGCTGGACGCCTTCGCGGCCGCGGCGGAGTTCTTAGACCGGCGCCTGAAAAAATGAGCGATGTGGGCCGCGGCGGCTCGCCGCGGCCCCCGGGCGGCAGGATTTTGAGGGCCGCGTCGAGCCGGCGCGGCCCACTGCCGCCGGCCTACAGCACCTCGGTGCCGCGCCCCTGCTGGATCAGCGAGATGTAAGTTTCCAGCTCCCTGTTTGTGGCAGGTTCCGTCAGGTCGATCGTGCGCCGGCGCTCGGCCGCCATGTACGCCGCCGAAATCAGCCGAGTGATCTCAACGCCGTAACTCCAGGGCAGGAACCCGTTGCGGCCGGACCGGAAGGCACGGATCGCGTCCTCCATCTCGTCCGGGTATCCGTACAGGTCCGTCTCGTTGTACTGGACCGCGAGCAGCCCGCGGGTCGCGGTCGATTTTTCCAATGCGACCTCGGCGTTGGCGACGGCGTTTGCGGCCGAGTCCCCGATGAAGATGCTCAGGGGAGAGATCAGGGTGTTGAGTTCAAAGGCGTACCCCGGGCCCGTGCCGTCCATGAACAACCGCAGCCCCTGTTTCTCGAACATCCAGGAGTTCGTGAACTGCGATTTGACTTTTTGCCCGGTTTCGGGATTTCGATAGGTGATCAGGCCGGTGGCGAAGTCCTCCGCTGGATGTTTGGCGTAGTCGACCCCCATGTCCTTGAGCAGTTTCTCGCGCCAGTAGGGCTGGCCCCACTTGAGCAGGGCCACCTCGGCGGTCACGGTCTGCGGCTCCAGGAACGTGAGCCCCTTGCCCTCCGGAGTCAGCAGATACCAGCCCACCGCGATGCTGTGGCAGCCCATGTCGCTCATGACGCCCCCTCCCTGGCGCCGTGGGTCCCAGAACCACCCTTCGTGAGGCCCGCCGTGCTCTTCCGAACTGCGGGTCAGGGACATCGGCCCCATCGTCCTCTGCACGGGGGCGAGTTGCGCCATCTGGGCGCGCACCGGTTTCATGAACAGCTGGTTCTCAAAATACGCGGTCCGCAGATTGGCGCTGTCGGCAAGCTCCGCCAGACGGCGCGCCTCCGCGACGGTGCGGCCGAGCGGCTTTTCGCAGATGACCCCTTTGAGTTCGGCGCCCGACCGGACCGCGGCCGCGATCTCCTCGACGATGGCGATGCGCGTGTAGTTGGGGGCGAAAATCGCAAGCGCGTCGACCTGTTGCGCCAGTTCGCCGACGGTGTCGTAGACGACCGGTTGACCCAGGCCGTAATCGCTCACCAGGGCGCACAGCGATTCCGCGCCGCGCAACGCCGTAACGCCACTCACTTCTATGCCGCGCACCTGTTTCATGGCGGCCACCTGAAAACGCGCGATAAATCCTGCTCCTATGATTCCCAGCCTGAATGGTGCAGCCATATCTTCCTCCCGAAGATCGTTTCCGAAGCGAAACGGGGTGAAGCTATCAGAGGCACGCGGCGGCCGTCAATGGAGAGGGGCCTGGGCCGGTGGTATATTTCGCAAGAGGGGGTTCGCGGGATGCGATTCGCCGTTTTAATCTGGATGCTGCTTGCGGTTGCCGAGCAGGACGCCGCGCTCCAGGGACGTCTGGTGGTGGAGCCGGGGAAGTCGCCGGTCTTAGAAAGCGGCGGCAAGCCTGTCCCGCTGACAAGCGTGCGCCGCTCCGTCCGCGAGACGCTGCAGGACAGCAGGATTTCAGGCAAGGAACTGCGGGTGATCGGCCGCTCGAAGCCGGACGGGTCGTTCGAAGTCGACGAGTTCTACGTCGTGCGCCCCGACGGGGCCCTATACCGGCTGGTTTACTTTTGCGACGTGTGCAACATCACCAGATTCGGCCCAGGGAAGTGCGAGTGCTGCCAGCAGCCGACCATCCCCACCGAAATACCCCTCACCGACCCGCGGGTGCGGAAATACTGAACGATTGTCCGGGCTGAAGAGGCTGTCCAACGGTTGATTGTGAAGTGCGGCGGCTCGACGCCGCTTTGGTGGCGGCGCCTCGGCATCACCAAAGGCCGAGGTCGCCGGGTCGCATCTCGCAACTCGGCTTGGCGCCGAGGCGCCGCACTCCAGATTACTTCAGTTCGTCCGGATTGAACGTCAACGTTGGACAGCCTCTGAAGGCCGGAACCACCTGAGTCACTTGAGGTCCGCTCAGTTGTCGCGCAGGATTTCGAGCGGGCGGTGTTTGAGGACGCCGCGGCTGGCGAGCCAGCCCGTGACCATGGCGAGGGCCGCGGTGCCGGCCATGCCCGCCAGCAGGGGCGCCCAGCGGAACTCGAACTCCGTGTCGAGCAGCTTGCCGAGCAGGTAGTAGGCGGCGGCGGAAGCCAGCAGCGCGCCGATCAGGCCGGCCACCGTCCCCACGATCAGGAATTCGGCTGCGTGAATCCGCGCCACCTGCGACCGTGTTGCGCCCAGCGCCTTGAGCAGCACTGCCTCCCGGATCCTCTGGTAACGCGTCGACGCGACGCTGGAAGCAAGGATGATCACCCCGGCCACGATGGCGAACAGCGCCACAAACCGTATGACGGCGGCGATCTTGTCGAGAATACCCTGCACCCTCGACAGGATCTGCCCGACATCGATTGAGGTGACGGCGGGGAAGCGTGAGAACAGGGCGTTCTGCACCGCGACCACCGCCGCAGGACGCACCCGCAGTGCGCCGACGTACGAGGCGGGCAGCCCCTCCAGGGACCCGGGCGAGAAGATGAATTGATTGCTCGTGCCAGGCCGGGCGAACTCCGCATCCCGGATGTTGGCCACGGTGCCGCGGATGGTCTGGCCGCTCGACTCGAACTCGAGGGTGCTGCCGACGCGGATCCTGAGGTGGTTTGCCGCGTATTGGCCGACGGAGATCAGCGGGGTGCCGAAGGGGGCGCGCCACCACTTTCCCTCGACGATGCGGGTGTCCGGCGGCTGGTCCTCCGCCCACGTCAGCACGAACTCGATGCGGAAGTAGCGACGGTCGGGCGGATCCAGGGCGAGCTCGTCGGCCGTGCTGCCGTTGAGCCGCTGCAGGCGCGCCGGGATCGCGGGGATCGGCTCGCCGGGGTCCACCACCCCGGGCTGGGTTCGGACGAAGCTCCACAGCGGCGCGCGGTCGCGCTCGGTTATCCCCAGGATGAAGAAATTCGGGAAGTTGGCCGGTGCGCTCCTCACGATCTGGGAGAGCAGGGAAGTCTGGATCAGGTAGATCGTCAATACGAAGGCGACCCCGATGCCGAGCGAGACCAGGATGGCGCCCACATGACTGCCCGGCCGGTAGAGGTTCCTCAGCCCGTGGCGCAAGACGAGCGAGCGGGGGCGGGGCACGCGCCTGAGAAGCACCATCAGGAGCTTGGCCGCGAGCGCCAGGACGACGACGGCGGCGGCCAGCCCGCCTATGAAGACAAAGCCGCGCACCCACGAACCGGCGAGCCAGCTCGCCAGCGTCCCGACCCCAGCCAGAAGCGCAATCGACGAGACGAGCGGCGCGGGATCGTGCCACAGCCGGCGAAGCGTGGAATAGTGCGTCTCGGGCATCTCCCTGAGGAAAACGCGCGCGGGGCGGATCTTGCGCAACGCCAGCAGCGGCGGCAGCAGAAACAGCAGGGTGGTGGCCACCCCGATCAGGAAGGCCTGCGCCGCGACGCTGGGCGCGAGCTCCAGCCTCGTGGGCAGGTCCACCAGGCCCTGGAGCAGCGGCGGGAAGAGCCGCTGGATGACGTAGCCCAGCCCCACCCCCAGCAGACTCCCCGCGATGCCGAGCGCAAGGCCCTGGATAAGGTAGATCCGGATGATCTGCCGGGAGCGGCCGCCGAGCGATTTCAGTATCGCGATCGTGTCGAGCTTCTGCTGCAGGTAGGTGTGAACGCTCGTCGCCACCCCGAGGCCGCCCACGAGCAGCGACATCAGCCCGACAAGGCTCAGGAAATTCCCCATGCGCTCGAGCCCCTGCGACACGGACGGATTGGGGGAGCGGTAGTCCGAGATCCGGGCGCGCCGCTCCAGCGCCGTGCGCAGGGTGGCCCGGGCCCCCTCGAGCCCAATGTCGGGGGTGAGCCGGAACAGGAAGGTCTCCGACGCGCGGCTGCCGAACTGGATGAGGTGGCTGCGCTCGAGGCCGCCGCGCGTGATCAGGATGCGCGGGCCGAGTTCCACCCCTGACGCGATGCGGTCCGGCTCGCCCGTCAGCACGGCGGCGAGACGAAAACGGCCGTCCCCGATCTGGATCGTGCTGCCGAGCGAAGCGCCTGTCCGGACGAGCAGTTCCCTGGTAGCGATCGCGGCGTCGTCGGTCAGGACGGCGGACAGCGCCGCCGGCGGTTCAAGTTCGACGGTGCCGTAGAAAGGGTACATGAGGGGATCGATCGCCCTGACGGTCGAGAGCACAGGCTGAGCCGCGCCCGCGAGGGAGGCCATCGAGAGCGTCTCGGTGATGCGCGTCATCGCGGCGCCGCGCTGCTCGAGCTCCCTCAGGGTCCGCAGCTCCGCGTCGTTCGGGGCCGAGTTCATCCGTACCGCGAGATCGGCGGCGATCAGTTCGCGCGCCGACCGCGCCATGGAGCTGTCGAGCGCCCGGCTGAAGCCCTTTATGCCGCTGACGGCGCCGACTCCCAGCGCGATGGCCAGCACCATGAAACCGAAACGCCGGAGCGCGGGCCGGATTTCGCGCCAGGCCATGCGGAGCTCAAACCCCATGTTGTCCCACCGTGCCGCCCGGGGCCGGCGTCGCCGCCGGGAGAACCTCGTCCATGATCTGCCCGTCGCGCAGCCGCACGATCCGGTCGGTGAGCCGGCTCAGCGCGGGATCGTGGGTCACAATCACCAGCGTCGTTCCCTGCTGCCGGTTCAGGCTGAGCAGCAGGTCCAGAACGACAGCTCCGGTCGCGCTGTCCAGGTTCCCCGTCGGCTCGTCCGCCAACAGGATCGACGGGTTGCCGGCGAAGGCACGCGCCAGGGCGACCCGCTGCTGCTCGCCGCCAGAGAGCTGTGCGGGATAGTGCGAGCGCCTCTCCGCCAGGCCGACGGCGTCCAGCAGGGCGCCGGCGCGCTCCCTGGCCCCACGGGCTTCGCCTCGCAACTCCATCGGCAGCATCACGTTCTCTTCGGCCGTGAGCGTCGGGATCAGGTTGTAGGATTGGAACACGAAGCCGATCTTGCGGCCCCGCAGCAGGGCCAGCTGGTCCTCGCTCATGGCCGAGATCTCCTCGCCGTCGAGCTTGATCGATCCACCCGTCGGTGCATCCAGGCCGGCGAGCAGGCCGAGCAGCGTGCTCTTGCCGCTGCCGGACGGTCCCTCGATGGCGACCACTTCCTTCGCGCGCACCGTTAGATCTATGCCCCGCAGGATCTGCACCTCGTGCGCACCCGAAACAAGAGTCTTGGAGAGATTCCTGACCTCGATCATCCGATGTTCTCCAGGGTGAATCTGTAATAATAGCACCAGTCAATCGGGTCCTGGCTTCAGAGGCTGTCCAACGATCGCGCATTGGCCACATAAACTTCGTGCCCCAGCCCCTTCAGCAGTTCATCTGTCCAGGGCGAATGCGTCCCAACCTCGAGCGCCACCCGCGACCTCGGTATGAATCTGAAGTACGCCTCAAACTCCCCTGTCGTCGTCTCCAGTTGCCCCGCTGCCGCTATCTCGCCCCTGTCGTCCAGAATGCAGTAATGCGTCTGCCGATCACCCAGGTCCAATCCGATGTAGTACCCAGCCCCCTCCTTCCCGTTCCCCGAGTCCCCCAGCTTCTGCAACAATCGTGCTACCGCCGGTCGCATCAACTTCAATGCCCTCTCGGACTGCTGCTTGCTGTCGTTCCTCTTAACGCTTCCCTTTGTTCCCTGAACCTTGATAGTCTTCTCATCTCCACAATCAACCGTTGGACAGCCTCTGAAGGCCGGACCCACTAGGTCTTGACCGGTCTGCAGTACTGTACCTAAAGTTGGAGCCGGGGGACGACGTGCGGAAAAGAAGATGTGGGGCTGCGTGGTGGGCGGCGGCGGTGCTGGTCGCCGCGGCGTGGTGGGCGGCGGCGGGGTGCGGCACCGGCACGACGGAGCCGGCGGAGCAACCCCGGAAGGAAACGGCAGCCGGCGGGCAGGCCCGGCCGAAACCTGATGCGGACGATCGCCCGCTCATCGTCGCGCTGGGGGATAGCCTGACCGCCGGCCTTGGGGTGGACCCGTCCGGCAGCTACCCCTCGAGGCTTCAGGCCAAACTGGACGCGGCAGGCTACCGGTATCGCGTGGTGAACGCCGGGGTCAGCGGCGACACCTCGGCTCAGGGAGTGAACCGGCTCGGGGCCGTGCGTGCGCTCAAGCCGAGGATCGTCGTCGTGGCACTGGGCGCCAACGACGGCCTGCGCGGCATCCCGGTGGCGAGCACGCGCCAGAACCTGGACGAGATTATCTCCACCCTTAAACAGGACGGCGCCAGTGTGCTGCTCGCCGGAATCGAGCTGCCGCCGAACTACGGGCCACAGTATACCGGCGCCTTCCGCCAGATGTATGCGGCGCTCGCCAGGCAGTACCGCGTCGCCTTTCTGCCGTTTCTGCTGGAGGGTGTGGGCGGCCACGCGGAGTTGAACCAGTCCGACGGCGTCCACCCGACCGCTCAAGGGTACGAGATCGTCGCCGAAAACGTCTGGAAGGTCCTCAGACCCATGCTGGGCCGCCCGTCCTGAACGGGTTGGCTAACACCCCGCCGCTTTGCCTGCCGGCGCGGCGTGTTCAGCTCAGCTTCTTCGGGCTGACTTTGTTCAGTTCGTTCAGCAGGATCTGAACGTCTTTCGGCGGGTTCTCGGTCGGTTTGAGGAGAAGGTCGCGCGGCGCCGTCTCTTTGCCGTAAAGGACGAAGTTCGCGTCGTTGTCCGGACGAATCGCCTCCCCCTTGAGCGTGAGGCCGCCAAACAGGCCGCGGCTGCGCGAGTACGCCAGGATTTTCGCCGTCAGCCAGGCGTCGGTCTGCGCTGCCGCCGTCCGCCCGACGGGCCCTGCGGCCACCGACGCATCCCCGCCCAGGGTGAACTTGCTGTCCAGCAGGCTGTCGAGGCCCGTTGATGTTCATGACGACCAGGACGAGATCTACCGCCTGCGCACCGATCTGCAGTCCGAAACTCCCGCCGCCGAGCAGCAGCATGGACGGAGCGCTCCAGGGGCCCTCACCAAGGTTGGTCCTGCACGTGATCAGGCCCTTGCCGTAGTTGCCGCCGATCATGAAACCGCCTTTTTTCATCGACGGGATCACGGCGACACAGATGCACCTGTCCAGCAGGTCCTGCGGAATCCCGCTTTCGCGGATCCCCATGATCTCCCGCAGCACGACCGCCGACTTGACCACCCGGTCGCCCACCTCGCTGCCCAGCGCCGTCGAACACAACAGACTGCCTGCCACCGCCAGAAGCCACAGCCGCTTCATAAACGCCCCTCCCCGAAACCGGTTCCGTCCAATTGTCCGTGAGAATGTCAAGAGTACCACACTCATAGATGTCATAGCCCCCGGGTTGGTCTTAACATCTGCCCCAAAAATCGCTTCCAAGACCTGCGAGTTGTCCGGGTAGGACAGGAATTTCCGGGCAGGGGATCATCGCGCGAGAGTTGAGAACATCGAGGCTTAGAGGTTGGCAACACCAAAGGCTCACCTTCAAGACTGGAAGAACTCAAAGAATCTCGAACAGATTAACGAAGCTGGATTTCATAATCGTAAATGTGCTAAAAATTCAGCCGCAGCGGCTTCGTTCGGGTGGCGGGGCTCTGCCGTGCTCGGGTAAGGCGTCTCTGCCTGTCTGCGGCTGTAAGTCTGGGGGAGGGTGTTGGATGAGGACGATCAGCAAGGCCAAATCGTATCTGCGCGAATTCCGCTTCCTGGCCAGGGGGCTGCTGTCGACGGATCACCCTGTACTCGCGCACGTGATCCCGATGCGGCGCTGCAACCTCACCTGCGGCTACTGCAACGAGTACGACCGGGTTTCCCCGCCGGTGCCGCTCGAGACCATGTACCGGCGTCTGGACAAGCTGGCTCGGCTCGGCACTGCAGCCGTGATCATTAGCGGCGGCGAGCCGCTGCTGCACCCGGAGCTGGACCGGATCATTGCGCGGGTCCGACACCACGGGATGCTGGCGGCCCTGATTTCGAACTGCTACCTCCTGACGCACGACCGCATCCGGGACCTGAACCGTGCCGGGCTCGAGTACCTGCAGGTCAGCATCGACAACGTCACCCCGGACGAGGTGTCCAAAAAGAGCCTCAAGCTGCTCGACCAGAAACTCGGCTGGCTCTCGGAGCTCGCCGAGTTCAAGGTGAACGTGAACTCCGTCATCGGCGGCGGCATACGCACCCCCGAGGACGCGCTGACGATAGGGGCCCGGGCCGTGGAGCTGGGCTTCAGCGCGTCGCTCGGGATCATCCACGACCAGTCGGGCACCCTCAAGCCGCTGACAGGGGTGGAGCGCGAGATTTACATCAAGATGAAGAAGTTCGGCAAGCGGGGCTACACGCGCCTCAACTACTTCCAGGATCGCCTGGTCGACGGCAAGCCGAACGGCTGGCGGTGCCGGGCAGGGGCGCGCTACCTATACGTCTGCGAGGACGGCCTCGTGCACTACTGCTCGCAGCAGAGGGGTTATCCGGGGATCCCGCTGGAGAAATACACCGTCGAGGACATCCGGCGCGAGTATCGGACGAAAAAGGCGTGCGCCGACTACTGCACCATCGCGTGCGTGCACCAGGTGGCCACCTTCGATTTCTGGCGGGATCCGCAGAATGTCGCCATCAAGGGCACCGTGCGCGAGGAGGCCGTGCACGCCATTCAAATGCTCTGCCAGATCGAGTAGGGAAGTCGGAGGGCGATTGATCTTCGGGGTTCTTCGATGCCTTTACAGCCTTCGAGGGGAAGAATCCCGGGCCCGTCGCCCGTTCGCGCGCAGCTCACCGGCGCGGGGCGTTGTTGCGGATGGTGACCAGGACCGACTCGAGTGATTCTTTCGGGGTGGAGCGGATGTAGCCGCTGACCCCGGGGATGAACTTCACCAGGGTGGGGATGTCGCGGCTGAGGCTGGCCGACTCGCATTCGACGATCACGCCTTCGGCTGTCTGCTCGAACCTCCACCAGCTCACGAGCCGCCACAGGAAACCCCGGTCGTTGCCGGGGGGCCTCTCGCGTTCCTGGGGCGTTCCGGCTTTCTCCACCTCGGCGATCCGGGTCGCGACGCTGCGGCTCGATACCCTGGAGGGGCTGTGCCGCGTGTAGAGACACTCCTGCTCGCTGTTGTAGTAGGCGGTGACGAGCGCCTTTGTCCGCCTCAGCCTGAAGAAGAACTTGAAGGCGTCGCCCTGCCGGGACAGGAGCTTCGACTTCTCGACGTCGGAGAATTTCCCCGCGTGGTGCTCGTAGTCCTGGAGGAACACAAGAAGTTCGGGCAACTTCGCGTTCGGGATCAGGATCGCGCCCCACCAGTGGTGTATTTCGCCGTCTGGCACTTCGAATTTCTGTCCGGCGGGCACGACGGACGGTGCGGGCATGCGTCGCACGACGACGCCGCCCTTGGCGAGTTCCCGGCGAAGCTCGTCTTTCTCTTTCGGGGCGAGGAAGTCCTCGATGAGAAAGCGGCCGGGGTCTGCCAGTTCGCGTTCGACCTTCTTGTCCGCCCAGCCGTAATAGCGGTTCCAAGCCTGCTCGGTGGCGGGTGTGAGTACGGCGGCGAGGGCGTCGTATTGGGAAGCCGGCACGGCGACCGCGAGCGACAGGAAGAGGCACAGGGTCAGCGCGTGGTGTCGGTGTGGTCGCGTCATTCTTCGGGCCGCTTGCGGGCTTTCCCGGCGCGTTCCCTGCGCTCGCAGAAATCCTTCAATTCAAGCAGGACGGTGTTCCATCCCTCGTCGAGGATGGAGCGCACCTCGGCATCGGCCGTGGCGGACCGGTCCTCGTCCCGCATGATCACCTCGGTGTCGCGCTGCCGGGTCGTCCGGATGGCATAGGTGATCCTGTGGTGGGCGTTGTCGGGATCCGGGCCGCAGCCGTCGTCGACCCAGAGCAGCTCAACGGCGAGGTTCGGCTCGATGCGGGTGTAGACGGCCCGGCCGCGCTGGCCGGTTTTCCCCTGCCTCCAGTAGGCCGACAGCTCCCCGCCGACGCGCGGGTCGGAACTGGCGCGGTCGCAGAACCACCGGACGAGGTCGTGCGCGTCGGTCAGCGCCTGGTACACGATCGCCGGCTTAGCCTTGATGAGCACGTGCTTCTCGATCCTGCTGTGAGCGGGCTGGGATTCCGGGGTCATCAGGGTCTAACGATACCACAGATACAGGCTTTTTCGCCTCAGCGCAGGTCCGGCATCAGTTTACGGATAAGCGCAGCCTGGGGCGATTCGGGGTCGAGGCGGAGCGACTCTCGGAAGTGCTCCACGGCTGCGTTCCGGTTCCCGCCCTGCAGGTGGTAGCGGGCCAGTTGGTAGTGGGCGCGGCTGCTGTTGGGGTCCAGCTCCAGCACGCGCCAGATGCATTCCAGGAAGCGGACCTGCTCGCCGGATTCCTGGTAGACGGTCGCCAGGTTCAGGAGCAGGGCGGCGTTGTCCTGGGGAAAGAGGCGCCGGGCGGTTTCTCCGGCCTCGATGGCTTCCGGGTACCGGCGCAGATTCATGAGCGGCACCATGAGGTTGGCCGCGGCAGCGCCGTAATCGGGTCGGATCTCGAGCGCCCGCCTGTACTCCCGGATGGCCCCCTCGGAATCTCCCGCCCGCACCAGGGCGTCCCCGAACCAGAGCCGCACCTTCACGTTTTCGGGGGCCGACGCCGCGGCGGAACCGAAGAGGGACAAGTCGCTCTTCCAATCCGGCAGGTGGACGGAAGTCAAGGCCGAGAGGACCACCGCCGGGAAGAGCACGGCGGCAAATGCCCCTTTCGTTAACGGATCGGCTCGTTCGCCGGTCCCCGGCGGGAAGCGGGCGCAGACCCGCCCGGCGAGGGCTGCGATGCCCAGGCAGAATGCGACCGAAGGGAAGTAAAGCGTCCTTTCCGCGAAGATGGTCCCGATCGGGAAGAGCACGTTCGCCGTGGGCGCCACCGCCGTTATGTACCACGCCGACGCAAACGCCAGCTGGCGCGCCGTCCGGCCGCGCACGAACCACAGCAGGACGGCACCGGCCGTCAACGCGACGGCGGTGAGAAACAGCGGGTCGTGCCAGGAGACCCTCAGAGGCAGCGTGTGGTAGGAGTAGTCCGGGAGTAGCCGGTAGGGCGCCAGCTGCAGGAGCACGGCGTAGGCCTGGTTGGCGGCCGCGCTCACGATGCGCACGAACGTGGTCTGGTGGGCCAGCGGGTTCTCGACGAACAGCGGTCTGGAGACGAACGAGTGGTCTGCGCCCCCGAGGACGGCGACCCGCAACGCGAGCGACCCTGCCCCGGATGCTGCCAGCGCCCACAGCCGGGCGTCCCACGCAAGCCTCCAGATCCTCGCGGCCGGGCCATCGGCCGTCGGGCGGGCCCACTCCCACACCAGCAGTATCGCGGGGAGCACAATGACGTGTTCCTTTGAGGAGACCGCAAGGGCGAACAGGATCATGAGCTGGGGTATGTTCCGGGAGGGGGAAAGCCCGTCCGAGTGCCGCATCCAGACCAGCATGACCGCCAGGGCGAAGCCGCAGGACAGCAATTCGGCGCGCCCGACCACGCCGGCGACCGGCTCAATGTGGATGGGGTGGGCAGCGAACAGCAGTCCCGCCAGCGCGGCGGTCCAGCGCGACCGCAACACGTGCAGCGCAACCCTGTAAACGAGAAGCGACACGGCCGCGTGCAGGATCACGTTGACCAGGTGGAACCCGGCGGGGCCACCCCCGTGCACGAGCCGCTCCAGGGCGAACGACAGCACGGTGACGGGGCGATACATGCCGTGGGTGGCCCCAGGCCAGTAGGAGGAGGCCAGCAGGCTCTTCCACCCCGCCCACGTCTGAACCGCAGGGTTGCGCGCCACGATCACCCAGTCGTCGAACGTGAACTCGAACCAGACCGACCGCAAGTACACCAGGATCGAGAGCAGGAGGATGCTCCAGAGGACGAGCCCTTCCGGGCGGGGCGGGGCGGCACTCTGGGTCCGGCGACGCATCGGTCTTTCCTTTCCGTCGGTGCCGCGCAGCATAGCGGAAGCCGGAAGCCGGAAGCAAGAAAGACGGAAGCCAAACTTCGGAAGGCGGAAGGCGACGCTTCCACGACAGGGCAATCCGGTGAGGACCTGACCGCCTCGGCTTCCGGCTTCCTGCTTCAGTATTCTTGCTTTATCCGTTTTCTAATGCCATTCTGGCCATGCTCTGCAAACTCTAACGAGGCTGATGATGCGCGGACGAATTCCGATCTTGGTGTTTCTGCTGGCGCTGTTCCTGCTGGTCGGTGGCCTGACATTTGCCGTCGATCTGTACTTCGACTGGCTCTGGTTTGTGGAGCTGGGGAAGAGCGTGATATTTACGACGACGCTCTATGCGAAGAGCTTGGTCGGCGCGTGCGCGCTGGCCGTCACGTTCGCTTTCCTTTATCTGAACCTCTGGCACGCCAACCGTGGGCCCGGCCTGATCCAGATCGGGATACCGACGCCGGCCGGGCAGATCACTGCCTACACGCTTCCGCCCGAGACGATCCGGAAGGGGGCGGGGCTGCTGTCGCTGGTGGTGGCCCTGTTCATGGCGGTGAGGGAGGCCGAAAGCTGGGAGCTCTTCTGGCGCTGGTTGCACCGCGTGCCGTTCGGAAACGCCGACCCGGTGTTTGGCCGCGACCTCTCGTTCTATTTCTTCACGCTGCCTGTGCTGGCCGAGTTCGTCCGTTTCGGCATGCTCCTGGTGTTCCTGGCGGGGGTCGGTGCCCTCGTCTTGTACCACTTCAAGGGGATCCTGGCGTCGGGCGGCATCCGGAGTTTCGGCCGGCGCGGGCGGGTGGCGGTGCATGTCTCGGTGCTGGCGGCGCTGTTTTTCCTGCTGCTTGCCTTTGACGCCTACCTGGACCGCTTCCAGATCCTCTATGCCAACCACGGGCCCATGTTCGGCGCGACCTATGCGGACCTGCACGCGCGGCTCCCGATGCTGTCGGTCCTGGCGTTGGCCGCGCTGGCGGGTGCGGCGCTCTGGGTCTACAACGCCCTCAGCCCGAACAACCGTGGTGCGATCGCGGCCGTGGTCCTCTACGTGCTGGTCCTGGTGGCCGGCAACGTTTATCCCTCGCTGCTCCAGAAATTCATCGTTTCGCCCAACGAGCTGAGCAGGGAGGGGCCGCAGATCCAGCACAACATCCGGGCAACGCTGCAGGCCTACGGGCTCGACAAGATCGAAGAGCGGGACTTGTCGGGCGACAAGGCGCTTTCCCCTCAGGATATCCAGGCCAACGCCGCCACCATCCGGAGCATACGTTTGTGGGATCACGAACCGCTGCTGGACGCCTTCAGCCAGATCCAGGAAATTCGGCTCTATTACGATTTCGCTTCCGTCGACAACGACAGGTACGTCGTCGATGGCGAACCGCAGCAGATGATGCTTTCCGCGCGTGAGCTCAATTCGACGAGCCTGCCCGAGCGCAACTGGATCAACGAGCACCTCAGTTACACCCACGGCTACGGGCTGACCCTCGGCCCCGTCAACCGCGTCACTACCGAAGGGCTCCCGGTCCTCCTGGTGCAGGACATCCCCCCGAAAGCGCAGCTCCCGCAGCTGACGGTCAACCGGCCGGAGATCTACTACGGCGAGCTGACCCGCGGGTATGCCGTCGTGGACACGGGGCAGAAAGAGTTCGACTACCCGGCCGGGGACGAGAACGTCTACACTTCCTACCAGGGCAAGGGCGGAGTCGCCGTCAACTCCCTGGCGCGCAGGCTGCTGTTTGCCGTCTACTTCAAAGATCCGAACATCCTGCTGTCGCCGCTGCTGAAGCCGACGAGCCGGTTTCTCTTCTTCCGCGACCTCAAGACGAGGCTGGGCCGCGTGGCCCCGTTCCTCATGCTGGACCAGGACCCCTACCTGGTCATCTCCGAAGGTAAGCTGTACTGGGTCCAGGACGCCTACACGCAGTCGGACCGGTACCCGTACTCGACGCCGACGCCCGGCATAGGAAATTACATCCGTAACTCGGTGAAAATCGTCCTGGACGCCTACGAGGGGAGCGTCGACCTGTACGTCGCCGACCCGAACGACCCGCTCCTCAAGGTCTACCAGGGGATCTTCCCCGGCGTGTTCCGGCCGATGGCGGAGATCCCCCCGGACTTGCGCGCGCACCTGCGTTACCCGGAAGACATCTTCCGGGTCCAGACCTACATATACTCCGTGTACCACATGTCGAGCTCGCAGGTGTTCTACAACAAGGAGGATCTCTGGGAAATCCCGGTGATCGGTTCGGGCGGCTCCGAAAAGGCGATGTCCCCGTACTACACGATCATGCGGCTGCCGCGGGAGAATGCCGAGGAGTTCATCCTGATGCTGCCGTTTACGCCGGGACGCAAGGACAACCTGTCGGCGTGGATGGTCGCGCGCAGCGACGGGGACAAGTACGGCCAGCTTGTGGTCTACAGGTTCCCCAAGCAGAAGCTGGTCTACGGGCCGAAGCAGATCGTGGCGCGCATCAACCAGGACGCGGAAATCTCGCGGCAGGTCTCGCTCTGGGACCAGCGCGGTTCGCAGGTGATACAGGGCACGCTGCTGGTCATCCCGATCGAGGAGGCGCTCCTGTATGTCCGGCCCCTGTACCTGCGCTCCGAGAGCGGCAAGATCCCGGAACTGAAGCGGGTGATCGTGGCCTACGAAAACAAGATCGCGATGGAGGAAACGCTCGAACGCGCAATCGGGCGGATATTCAACGCCGGGACGGGCGGTGCCACGCCCGGGTCGGAAACCGCTGCAGCCGGCGGTGACGACGGCTCCGGGGGCGGCGCCTTCCCAGCCGGCTGCGGGTGCCGCCGGACTGGCGCGCCAGGCCGGCGAGGCCTACGACCGGGCGGTGCAGGCGCAGCGCCAGGGAGACTGGGCGCGGTATGGCGAGGAACTCCGCAACCTCGGCGCCATCCTCGAAGAGTTGCAGCGCAGCGGCGCGCAGCCGAAGCCGGAAAAACCAAACAGGTAAAGAGGAAGCTCATGGCGGGCTCGCAGTCCTTCGACATCACTTCAGGGTGTGACCTCCAGGAGGTCGACAACGCCGTCAACCAGGCGCGCAAGGAGTTCATCCAGCGGTACGACTTCAAGGGCGCCAAGGTCTCGATCGACTATGACCGCACGGGCAAGAAGATCGTGCTGCACGGTCCGGACGAGTTCAAACTCAAGGCCATGTGGGAGGTGCTCCAGGAAAAGCTGGTCCGCCGGAAGGTCCCGGTGCGGAACCTGAAGCTCGGCAAGGTTCTGCCGGCCGCCTCCGGCAACGTCTCGCAGGAAGTCACTCTGCAGCAGGGCATCCCGATCGATGACGGCGCGGGCGATCGTGAAGTTCATCAAGGAGCGCAAAGTCCGGCGCGTGCAGGCCGAGATCCAGGCCGACCAGGTGCGCGTCTCCTCCCCATCGCGGGACGACCTGCAGACGGTCATGCGGCAGCTGCGGGAGCAGGACTTCGGTCTCGAGCTGAATTTCGGGAACTACCGCACCCTCTGAACTGGGTCGGGGCTTCAGCCCGGACGCCGTTAAACCCGTCCCAGTCGTTCCGCGCGTGACCGCCCAAGCCACCGCAAAGAGCGTCCGGGCTGAAGCCCGGACGCGGAGCGTGTCGGGTGGACCCACGACGCCGCAGACCTATCGGAGCGATTCCATGATCTCCTCGAGGGCGGCGCGCGAGGGGCGCACGCGGTCGGCGGTCAGCGAGGAGAGCGCTTCGTCGTGCATGTTCAGAAGCGCGGTGAAGTCGGGCTTGTCCGGGTCGACGTAGAGCAGCCCGGTCAGGAACTCTCCTTTCGAGTTGGCTTCGCGGATCAGTCGGAGCGCCCCGGGTTTGCTCCGCGCATCGTAGTCACGCTCCAGTTTCCGCAGGGTGATCCGGGAGCCGTCGTGCATCTGGACCACCTGGGTGGTGCCGGGCTCGTATTCGACGGCGATCTGTTCGTAATAGGGGACGAACCCGACCTCGTGCAGGAGTTCTTCGCTCTCCTTGGCGTGCTTGTAGCTCTTGGTGGAACCCTCGTGGTTGTTGAAGGTGACGCACGGGGAGATGACGTCGAGGAAGGTGGTGCCCCGGTGCGCGAGCGCGCCCTCGAGCAGCGGCACCAGCTGCTTCGGGTCGCCCGCGAAGGAGCGGGCGACGTAGCCGCAACCCAGCTCGATCGCCAGGACGCAGCAGTCGATCGCGGGCAATTCGTTCAGGACGCCCGTCTTGAGGCTCGAGCCGAGGTCCGCCGTCGCGGAGAACTGCCCCTTGGTGAGGCCGTAGACGCCGTTGTTTTCCATGATGTAGATCATGGGCACGTTGCGGCGCAGCAGGTGCACGAACTGGCCCATTCCGATGGAAGCCGTGTCGCCGTCGCCGCTCACACCGATGGCGACGAGGTGGCGGTTGGCCAGCAGGGCCCCGGTGCCGATGGCGGGCATGCGCCCGTGGACGGCGTTGAAGCCGTGCGCACGGTTCAGGAAGTAAGCCGGGGTCTTCGACGAGCAGCCGATGCCCGACAGCTTGACGACCCGGTGCGGCTCAATCCCATATTCGAAGAATGCCTTGATGATCTGGCTGGTGATGGCGTCGTGGCCGCACCCGGCGCAGAGCGTGGAGTCTTTGCCCTTATAGTCCTGCAGCACCAGACCGAGTCGGTTGGTTCCCTTGGGGCGCGGGGGTTGTACGGCGGTGGACATTTTTACTCCTTTTCCTGTTCGTGCGCCACGATCGAATTCGTGATCGACCGGGCATCGATCGGGATGCCGTTGAAGTGAAGGACGGAGCGGAGCTTAACCGCGGCCCCGGGGCAGTCCAGGGCGAGAATGGAAGCCATCTGGGCATCCCGGTTCTGTTCGACGACGTAGGTGCGCTTGTGGCGGGCGAGGAACTCGCCTACGGCCGGCGACAGGGGGAGCGCACGGACGCGCAGGTAGTCCGTCTCGATTCCCTGCTCGGTCCGCAGCTGGTCCCGGCACTCCCCGATGGCGTGGTGGGTGGTGCCGTAGGCGATGATGCCGACTTCGGCCGTTCCATCCCCTTCGATCAGCGGTGCGGGCGCGGCGTGGCGGGCGCCGTCCATCTTGCGCGCCAGGCGGTTCATCAGGTTGACATAGTCGTCGGTCCGCTCAGTGTATTCGGCCTGCTCGTTGTGCCCGCTCCCGCGCGTGAAGTAGGCGGCCGCCGGGTGGTCTGCCCCGGGGAGCGTGCGGTACGGGACACCGTCGCCGTCCACGTCCAGGTAGCGCGAGAAGCTGCCCAACCGGTCGAGGTCCTCCGTCGACAGCACCTTGCCCCGGTCGATAGGGATGTTATCCGGGTACTCGAACGGGTCTGACATCCAGTTGTTCATCCCGAGGTCGAGGTCGCTCAGGCAGAAGACGACGGTCTGGAATTTCTCGGCAAGGTTGAAGGCCTCCTGGGCGAACTGGAAGCATTCCTCCACGGTGGCGGGGAGGAGCAGGATGTGTTTCGTGTCGCCGTGGCTGAGGTAATAGGTCGAGAGGACGTCGCCCTGGCTCGTTCGGGTCGGAAGGCCGGTCGACGGGCCCACGCGCTGGATATCCCAAATGACGGCCGGGATCTCGGCGAAGTAGGCCAGCCCGACGAACTCGGACATCAGCGAGATGCCCGGGCCCGAGGTCGAGGTCATCGCGCGCGCCCCGGCCCAGCCCGCCCCGACGACCATGCCCACGGCGGCGAGCTCGTCTTCGGCCTGGACGATCGCAAACGTGGCTTTGCCGGTTTTCGGGTCGATCCGGTACTGTTTCATGTAGTCGATCATCTGTTCGACGAGCGACGTCGACGGGGTGATCGGGTACCACGTCACCACGGTGCAGCCGCCAAACATGGCGCCGAGCGCCGCGGCCGCATTCCCGTCCACGATGATCTTGCCCGTGGTCTGGTCCATGCGCTCGACGCGGTACCGGTCGGTTTTGACGAGATTGGCCCTGGCGTACTCCACGCCGACCCGCACCGCCTGCACATTGATCTCGGCGGCCTTGGCCTTCGCTTTGAACTGCTTCCTGATCGCTCTTTCGACTTCGTCGACGTCGATGGACAACAACTGCGCCATCACCCCGACATAGATCATGTTGGCCAGCAGCTTGCGGAGCCGCGCATCGGTCGTGACCTGGCCCGCCAGCTTGCCGAAGGGGACCTCGTAAAGGCTGATGTCGTCGCGGATCCCCTTGAGCCGCAGGCCCTCGTCGGCCAGCAGCGCGCCCCCCGGCTGGACGGTCATGGCATCCTCGCGGGCGGTTTGCGGGTTCATGGCAACCACGACATCGATCTCCGCCTTGCGCGCGATGTATCCGTGCCGGCTGGCCCGGATCGTGAACCAGGTGGGGAGCCCCGCGATGTTTGAGGGGAACAGGTTCTTCCCGCTGACCGGGATCCCCATCTGGAATATCGAACGCATCAGGACCATATTGGCCGACTGGCTGCCGGACCCGTTGACGGTGGCGACCTGGATGCTGAAGTCGTTGACGATGGGGGCCCGCGCGGCCGCGTCTTCGGTTTCCACGGTCGCGGCTGTGTTTGAATTATCCAAGGTGTTTACGTCTCCAGTGAATGATGCGACGACAAACGAGATCACGACCATCCCGAGAGGCGAAATTCTACCACCGATCCCGGACCGATTTTTAGGTGCAATTTGCCGGTTGGGGCCTCGCGCTTCCCTCGCTCGGAGGAAAGCGCGGCAGTCACCCGGTTGAGGCTCGGCGGTGCGGGGGTGGGCCTCCCCCTCGCTCGGGTCGGCAACGATGATAGAATACGGCGCGGGGGGCGACGTGATCGAGGTCCAGGGTCTTACCAAGGTCTATGGTTCGCTCGGCGCGGTGACGGACCTCTCGTTCGGCGTCGAGCCGGGGGAGGTGCTGGGCCTGGTCGGACCGAATGGCGCCGGCAAGACCAGCACGCTGCGGTGCATCGTCGGGATCGTCCCCCCGACGCGCGGCAACGTTCGGATTTTCGGCCACTCCATGACCGACGACCCGGTCGCTGCGAAGCGGCAGATCTCGTTCATGCCCGACGAGCCCCGGCTGTTTGACTACCTGACGGTTTTCGAGCACCTGCAGTTCACGGCGCGCATCTACCGCGTCGACGATTTCGAAAACAGGGCTGGGACGCTCCTGGAGGAGCTCGAGCTGGCCGACAGGCGCGACGCCCTTCCCGCAGAGCTGTCGCGGGGCATGAAGCAGAAGCTGGTCATCGCCTGCGGACTGCTTCACGCGCCGAAGGCGATGCTCTTCGACGAGCCGCTTACCGGGCTCGATCCGCTCGGTATACGGCGTATGAAGTCGACCATCCTGAGGCGTGCGCGGGAGGGGGCGTCCGTCATCATCAGCTCGCATCTACTGCATCTGGTCGAGGAATTGTGCGACCGGGTGCTCATCCTCAAGGCCGGGCGCAAGATCATTCACGGCTCCCTGGACAACATCATGCGCAGCCTCCCGGAACTGCGGGGCGACGAGAATCTAGAGGAGATCTTCCTGCGGGTGACCGGGGACACGGGGCACGAGGCGGTGCCGCAGTGATCCGCGCCTTCTTGTTCTACCTCTACCGCACCTCCAGGAACCGGCTCGTCGTGCGGCTGAAGCGGTTGCGGCGGCCGAAGTACCTGCTGTCGGGGCTGGCCGGGCTAGCGTACGTCTACGTGGCGTTTCTGCGGCAGTTCCTGTCTGGGGCGCGCGCCCAGCCGCCTCCTCAGCTCACGCTGGACCCGAACCTGCTCGGACCCGCCGAAATCCTCGTCGCCCTCGTCCTGCTGGCTCTCGTGTTGGCGCCCTGGCTCTCCTTCGGGCGCCCCAACGCCCTCCTGTTCACGGAGGCGGAGATTCAGTTCCTGTTTCCCGCCCCCATTTCCCGTCGCGCGCTGCTGCGTTATCGCATCGCGCGCGGGCAGGTGGCGATCCTGTTCGGCGTGCTGGTCTCGATCTTGGTTTTCGCTCGGCCGCGCCTGGTGCCGCACCGGCTGTTTCTGTTTGTCACGGTCTGGGTGGTGTATTCGTTCCTCGGCCTGTACCGGATGGGGACGTCGCTCGCGAAGACCAGCCTGCTGGAGCACGGCGCGGCCGGGTTCCGGCGTCAGCTGTGGGTGGTCGCGTCGCTTCTGGCGCTCTTCGGGGCCGTCGTGGTGTGGTTGAGGTGGTTTGTGCCGGCGCCCCTGGAGATGGCGCACTCGACCCCGGCCGAGGTGCTGGCCTGGCTGCGACAGGCCGCGGAGAGCGGGCCGGCCTTCTACCTGCTGCTCCCGTTTCGCACCCTCGTCCACCCGGCCCTCGCCGCGGGAGTGGGCGAATTCCTGCTGCGCCTGGTCCCCGCGCTCGGCGTCCTGGTGCTCACCTACGCCTGGGTGCTGAACAGCCACGCCCGGTTCGAGGAGGCCGCGGTAGCCCGCGCCCAGACCGTTGCGCGTCGGATCGAGGCAGCTCGGTCCGGGGTCGTGCCGAGACGTTCGTCCAGGACCCCGTTCGTGCCATTCCGGCTGAGACCTGACGGGCCCGCGCACTCCGCCTTCCTCTGGAAAAATCTCATCTCGGTCGGGCGCGTGAACCCGTGGCGGCTGATCCTCGTGCTGTCGGCAGTGGCACTGGCGATCGGTTTTTCATCGATGAGCCGCCGGAGCCTCCTGATGATTGCGGGAGGAATGGCCTCGGGGATTGCCGCCTTCCTGACTGTGCTGGGGCCGGTGATCTTGCGCAACGACCTGAGAATGGACCTGCTGCACCTGGACGCGATCAAGACGTACCCGATCCCGGGATGGCGAGTAGTCCTGGGCGAGGTGCTGGCGCCGGCGGCACTTCTCGGCGCCGCCGAGTGGTGCCTGGTGCTGGTCGCCGCGGCGACCCTGACGGGACTGGGACAAGTAACGTGGGGGCCGTCGCAGAGGTTCTCGCTGTGCCTCGGGGCGATGACACTGCTCCCGTGTCTGAGCCTGATGGCGCTCCTGGTGCAGAACGCCGCCGCGCTGGTCGTCCCAGGCTGGGTGCAGCTCGGGCGCACGCAACAGCGCGGCATCGAGGCCATGGGTCAGCGCCTGATCACGATGGTTGCGACGATCGTGGCGCTCGCGGTCGCCGGTCTACCCGCGGGAGCCGTGTTTGCCGCCGCATACTTCCCGGGATCGTGGCTTCTGGGCTATGCCGCCATCCCCTTGGCTGCTCTTTTCGCGGGCGCGGCGCTCCTGATCGAGGCCACCGCCGTCATCGCCTGGCTCGGCCGCCTTTTCGACAATCTTGACCCGTCGGAGGAACTCTCCGAAGGCAGTCCGTGACGAACCCAAAAACTCGCCACGAAGGACACTGAGTACACAGTCTCATAAGTACGCTGATGTATTTCTCAGGACGCAGAACAACACGGGTAATAGACGACAAAAAGCAAAACAGAACGCAGATTGCGCGGATCCAACGGATTCACGCGGATCGGCCGCGTCCTGTCGCCAGGTCGATCCGTGGGGATCCGCGCGCATCCGCGTCCTGAAAAATACGTCAGCGTATTTGTGAACATCAGTACTAAGGTGGCGGGCGGGCATCTGCGGCGTTGCCGCTCCTCGACGATGTCACCACAGCGCCTGCGTCGCGGCGCCTGGCATCTGCCCGCCCGGCGCTCGCGCCAAAGTGCGAACTTATTCTCGCGCGAACCCTAAGGACGGAGTCCGAGCCCGCCAGTGCGAATCCTCCGCAGTAGAAGGATGCTACCTGCCGAATTTCGGGATTTCCGCGTCCCTCCGTGCCTGGTTCTTGGGATCGGTTAAGGTGCGGGGGCAAACTCCGCGACGACCGGGGCGTGGTCGCTGGTGCCGAATTGTGCGAGCACGGTACAGGCGCAGGCGCGCTCGGCCAACCCGCGGCTGGCGAGCACGTAGTCGAGGCGCCACCCGATGTTTCGCTGGCGCAGGTTACGCCACGGAGCCCACCATGTGAAGAGGTTCTCGTTCCCGGGATCGAGCGCCCGGCCGACATCGACGAGGCCCTTCGAGAGGATCCGCTCGAACAGTTCGCGCTCCTCGGGAAGTTGCCCGATGACCCCGGGTTTCCGCTCCTTCGGGTGGACGTCCATCTCGGTGCGGGCGATGTTGATGTCTCCGCACAAGATCAGGTCCAGCCCGGCGTTGTGCGTCTCCTCGACGTAGCGTTCCATTGCTTCGAGGAAACGGATTTTGGCCGCGAAGTCCTTTCCCCCGTTCGGCACGTATACGGAACCGAGCACGAGCCTGCCGATCCGGGCGGTGACGATGCGCGTTTCGTGGTCGAACGACGGGTGCGCGAAGTCAGGCCGGTCGCCTCCCGAGACGTCCTTGCGGATGTGCAGCCCTACCCCGGAATAGGCACGCTCGCCGTGCCAGTAGCACCAGTAGTCCGGCATCTCGCACAATGCGGCCGGCACCTGGGATACAGCTGCCTTGATCTCCTGCAGGCACAACACGTCCGGCCGGTCGCGCCCCACCCACTCGGCGAACTGGCTTTCGCGCGCCCGAATGCCGTTGACGTTCCATGTCGCGATTTTCATTAGCCTGCTCCCTTCGTGAAACAAACCAGTTTAGCACTCTGCGCCACGCACCCGCTTGACCCAGGTCGGTTGCAGGCCAACCTGGCCAGGGCAATTCCCTACACTTTTTCCCCGATCTGCGCCACCCCAGCTGAAACGCGACATCAACCAACTCATAAGCATCATATTATCAATAATATACGCCTGCATGGCTGGAACATTGTTTGCTTTAACAATATGAAGTTCAAGAAATGGCAAGGAGGCCGGGCGTGTGCGTTGCCTGCATTGAAGTCTCGATCCGGAGACCGCCCGGCTGAAGGAGAAGTTAGTAATGCAGACAAGAGAAATCCCGCGAGATGAATGGGGTTCCTTTCTCAACGGGTTTAGCCGGCGGCACGAGCGCTGGCGGATCACCGTGGACGTGCTATCGCCGGACCTGGGTGCTCAGACAGAGGTAAAGCAGGTGCCGCTGCTGGGTATCAGTGCCGCAGCGAAATGCGGGGAGAACAAGATATCCATCATGACGGCAAACGGCCCGGGAGCCCACACCACTCACTTCATCGAAGAACCGCGCCGGCTCTGGCTGGAACAATCCGAGGAGGGTGCCGACCGCTCGATCGAAATCGAATCCGCCAACGGCATAAAAACGATCGTGCGTTTCCGCGACACGGTCGAGTCCCCAATCCCGGCCTGGTCGCCGCGGTAGCTTAGTACACAGTCTCATAATTACGCTGACGCATTTTTCAGGACGCAGAACAACACCGGGCGATGAAAGACAAAAAGCCAAAACAGAACGCAGATTCCGCGGGGGCTACCTTGGGCACGCAGGACTTTCCGGGCCCCACCGGAGGTCGATCCGTGGGGATCCGCGCGCATCCGCGTCCTGAAAATACGTTGGCGTATTTGTGATCATCAGTACTTAGTGGGAAGCGAGATCCCGCACTTTCTCGAGACGCAGTCTGATCGACGCGGCGAGCCGGGAGCCCGGGTGCAGGCGCAGGAACTCCTCCATCTCAGCCGCGGCCGCGGAAAAGTCGCCGCGCCGCCCGTATATTTCCATCAGATGCAGCTGGGGATAGCTGTAGTGCGCGGGATCCAGGGTCTTCGCCTTTTTCAGGTGCCGGAGCGCCATTTGTTCGTCGTGCCCGTAAAGGTAGCTCAACCCGAGCTGGGCTTCGGCCATCGGATCGGCCGGGTTCTGCTCCACGGCCCGGAGGTTGACTTCCAGCGACTCGCTGAATTTCCTTTCGGAGAGCAGGACGTTCCCGAGGTTGACGAGCGGCGAATACAGGTCGGGCTGCTGTCTCAGCGCTTCCCGGAAACAGGCCTCGGCCTGAGGGTAGTTCTGTCGGTGGAGCGCGATCGCCCCGAGGTCGTTCCAAGCAGCGGCGAACCGCGGGGCGAGTTTCAGGGCTTTCTTCAGGCACTCGACTGCCCCTTTCACGTCGCTCTTGCCCAGCAGCAGCCTCGATTTGGCGTGCTCGTCGCGCGCGCGTTGGGGCAGCGTCAATTCTCCGAGCGAGATACTTTGCGACCGTGAGGAACGCGCGTTCAGGCGGAGTTCGATCCTCACTGCGTTGGCCGTGTCGGCAAAGGGGGGGCCGATCTCCAGGGTCTTCCGCAGCAGGGGCGCTCCGGGAACGGCGGCTACGAGGGTGTAGACCCCGGGGCTGAGCCCGCCAAATCTGAAGTCGCCGTCCTCGGCGGCCACGGTCTCCTGGGACAGCGGCGCGGCGGCCGAACTCAGGACAATCACGGGCTTGGGATTATTAAATGCCTTCCCGTCGGGCTGGAGGACCCGGCCCAGGAGGTGATAGGAGCCGGGTTCGTCGGCCACGGCAAGGTGGCAGGCAATGAAAATCAGCCACGGCAGACATCGGTACATAAGCGCCCGCCCGGCGGCGCTTGCTGGCGGCGAAGCGCCGCGGTTATTATGATTTGTGCTCGGCGAATTTGGCCTATTATAGGGTGCGGCAGTCTCGAAAAGCACGACAAATGAGGGGAAAATATGATCGGGGCCGCGATGTGGGTGTGCTGCTGGGCCCTTGTTCTGGGGTGCAACTCGATGAGCGGGAATCCCTCCGCCAATGTGGTTCCGATCGTCGTCGCCCACCGCGGGGCCTCAGGGTATGCCCCTGAGCACACGCGGGCGGCATACAGGCTCGCGATCCGGATGCGGGCGGACTTCGTCGAACAGGACCTGCAGATGACAAGCGACGGCGTGCTGATCTGTTCGCACGACGCCGAACTCAGCCGGACTACCGACATTACAAGCCGTTTCCCGGAGCGGGCGACCTCGCGCGACCCGGAGCGCTCGGGTGCGGCCCGGCGCGGCTGGTATGCGGTCGACTTCACCCTCGCCGAACTGAAGACCCTCGATGCGGGCTCCTGGTACAACAGGGCGAACCCCTTTTCAGCGCGGCCCGAGTACGGCGGGCAGCGCATCCAGACGCTCGACGAGGCGATCGAGGAGGTGCAGGGGCATGCCGGGCTTTACATCGAGACCAAGCACGTGGATTTCTACCTCGGGCTGGGCCACGACATGGTCGCCAAGCTCGCCCAGACCCTCGCGGCCCACGGGCTGGATGGATCCGACGCGTCGGGCACCCCCGTTCTCATCCAGTCGTTCACGAAATCGAGCTTGCGCCGCATGGCGCAACTCGCCCCGCGGTACCGGCGCGTTCAGCTGTTGCCGATGGAGGATGTCGGCCGGGAGGATACGCGCCGTATCACCCCTGAACTCGCCGCCGAAATCGCGGCCTACGCCTACGGTGCCGGACCCGACAAGGCGATGCTGGGCCGGCGGTCCGACGTGGAGGCGCTGCACGGGGCCGGTCTGAAGATTCACCCTTACACTTTCCGTGGCAGCACGACGGCGGTGGTCCGCAAGCCCCTGGATCAGGTCGAGGAAAACGGCGCGACGGTGCGCCGGAACCTCGTCGACGAGATCCGGCGCTACGTAGATATGGGGATCGACGGCGGATTTTGCGACTACCCCGATGTTTGGAGGGAAGCGGTGCGCCTCGGCCAGCCGGATTGAGCTGCGGGTCCTTCCGCCGGCGATGTCTCTGCCGGATCGGTACTGATTTTGCATCCAACAAAGGAGAAGAAGAGAATGCCTCGGACTTCGCTCGCGTTCGTTGCCGCAATTGCGTCCCTGGTCCTGCTGTCGTGGGGTACCCAGGCTGCGCAGCCTGAAATCGTGGGGCGCTGGGACCTGACGGTCGGGACGGCCCCCCACACCTATCCCTCCTGGTTTGAGATCACGTCCAAGGACGGCCGGCTTGCCGGCCGTTTCGTCGGCAAGGTCGGGAGTGCCCGTCCCATCAAGCAGCTCGAGTTTGCCGGAGGCACCCTGAGGTTCTCGTTGCCCCCGCAGTACGAAACGCTCAAGAAGGACATCTCGTTCAGCGGGACGTTATCGGGCGGCCGGTTGAAGGGGACCACCGACGGCGAGGGCGGCGTCCTGCCGTGGGTGGGGGTGAGGGCGCCGGCGCTGCCGAAGCCGAAGAACATAAAGTGGGGCGCCCCCGTGGCCCTGTTCAACGGGAAGGACATGGCAGGATGGAAGCTGAAGGACCCGTCGCTCCCGAATGGCTGGAAAGTGGTCGACGGCATCGTGATGAACACGATGCCCTCCAGCGACATCGTCAGCGAGAAGCAGTTCACGGACTTCAAACTTCACCTGGAGTTCAACGTGGCCCCCAAGAGCAACAGCGGGATCTACCTGCGGGGGCGTTACGAGGTCCAGGTGCAGGACGACATCGGGAAGCCGCCGGAAAGTCACCTCGTCGGCGGACTCTACGGGTTCATCGATCCTACCGAGAACGCGGCAAAGAAGGCCGGAGAGTGGCAGGCCTACGACATTACCCTCCTCGGACGCTGGGTGACGGTGACGCTCAACGGCAAAACGGTCATCGACGACAAGGAGATTCCGGGGATCACCGGCGGCGCGCTCCACAGCCGCGAGGGTGAACCCGGACCGCTCATGCTGCAGGGGGACCACGGCGCGGTGTCCTACCGCAACGTCGTGCTTACGCCGCTCCAGAAATAATGACAGAATCCCGTAGGGGCGGCACTCCTTCGAGGTGAGTTTTGCGGCTGATCTCCAGGACTCGAAGGATTCGCGGCAGCGCCTATCGGGTCACTGGAACTCGTCTTGCCGGCTGAATACGAATGTCGTATGCTCAAATGCAGCGCTCGGCAACCATCGCAAACATCGGGGAATACTATGCGATCCGAAAGGTACTTCGTGTGGTCGATTCTGATAGCGAGTCTGCTGTTCACCCTGGGGTGCCCGAAAGAACCCGCCCGTGTCAACATGGTCTTGGCCGCCGCCCCCAACGTCAACACCGACCCGGGGGGGCAGCCCCTGTCGGTGGTGGTGCGCATCTACCAGCTGAAGGACAAGGGACGGCTGGAGACCGCGGACTACAACGCCATGTGGAAGTCGGACCGGGAGACGCTCTCCGATGATTTTCTCGACCGCCAGGAGCGGGTCGTGCAGCCCGGAACCCAGGAGATGATCGAGGTCAGGGCCAATCCGCTGGCCGCCTATCTCGGGGTAGTCGCCCTCTTCCGGAATCCTTCCGGCGACAGTTGGCGCAGGGTCGTTCCGATCAAGGGCAAAAATCAGAAGGTCACCTTCAGCCTGCGCGAGCAGAGTATCGAGCTGAGCTCTTCGGGAAAATAGGGACGGCAACGATGACGCGCCTGGAAAAAGTGCTCTGGAGTGAGGGGTTGTTTCTTACCCCGCAGCATTTTCAGCAGTGGGACCGCTACTACGAGGAGTTCGTCAGCTTCCGGCTGCGCTCGCTGACGACATTCGCCTGGGGGGTCGAGGAGCTGGAGTTCAACGGGGAGGCGCTCCAGAACGGGGTGGTCGAACTGCTCCGCTGCCGGGCGGTGTTGCCCGACGGCATGCCGCTCAACATCCCCGAGACGGACCCCGCCCCCCCGAGCCGTAACTTCACGGCTGACTTTCAGCCGTCCAGCGAACGGCTGAGCGTCCATCTTGCCGTCCCCGCGCTGCGCGCGGGCGGGGCGAACCTGGGCGTCAACGGAGGCGGGCCCGCAGATTCGATGACGCGCTTCCGCATGACGTCGGCCTCGGTGACGGACGAGAACACCGGCGAAAACCCGCAGCCGGTCTCGCTGGCCACGAAGAACCTCCGGCTCCTGCTGGGCGAGGATGTCTCGGGGCACGGGTCGCTGAAGGTGGCCGAGCTGCGCCGCACCCCGGAGGGGAAGGTTGTGCTGGACGATTTCTTCATCCCGCCGGCCACCGCCCTGACGGCCTCGAAGTACCTGCTCGACATCGTGCGCCGCTTTTACGAGGTGCTGACGGCCAAGAGCGTGACCCTCTCGGACCAGCGGCGCCAGAAGGGCCCGGGGATGGCGGACTTCACCACTTCGGACGTCGCTAACTTCTGGCTGCTGCACACCGTCAACTCCTACCTGCCGGTCATGATGCACCTGCACCACGTCCAGAAGTTCCATCCGGAGCAGCTGTATCTCGCGATGGCGCGCCTCGCGGCGGAGCTGACGACCTTCGTCACGGACGCGAGCCCGGGCGACCTCCCGAAGTACTTCCACAGCGATCTCACCCGCACCTTCACGGAGCTCGACCGGCGGCTGCGCGTCCTGCTGGAGACGGTGATCCCGACCCGCTGCGTCCCCATACCGTTGGAGCGCACGAAGGAATCGCTCTATGTCGGGCGCATCCTGGACGACCGGCTGCTGACCCAGGCCGAGTTTTTCCTCGGGGTGTACGCGCGGATCCCCGAGACGCAGATCATCGAGCGCGTGCCGCGCAAGACCAAGATCGCTTCGCTCGACACGATCAACTATCTCCTCGGGCAGGCGCTGCCGGGCGTGTTGCTCCGCCCTGTCCCTATCGCCCCGGGGCCGATCCCGGCCCGCATGGGCTTCAAATACTTCCGCCTCGAGAAGCTCGGCACCTATTGGGACACCATCGCGGCCTCGCGCAGCGTCTGCATCTATTTCCCGGCCGAGTTTCCAGATCTCAAGCTGGAACTGTATGCCGTGAAGGATTGAGGTGCCGACATGCCTTCGTCACGGGACGATTTCGACAGCACGGATTTCGGCGCGGGGTCGGCCGGTTCAAAGAAGACCCTGGTGGATCTCTGCCGCGACGCTTTCCTCCTCATCTTTCACATCCGGGGGGGCAACGACCCCGGGCACCCCGACGACTTGCGGAAGAGCATCGCCGCGCTGCTCCGGACGTTCGACGCCCAGGCGGCCAAATCGGGGTACAGCGAGGAGGATGCCAAGGCGAGTCGCTACGCCCTGTGCGCGCTCATCGACGAGACGATGCTCAACTCGAGGTGGTCGTTCAAGGACCAGTGGGCTGCGCGGCCGCTGCAGCTCGAGTATTTCGGGGAACAGCTGGCAGGGGAACGCTTCTTCGACCTGTTGGAGCGCGTCCGGCAGAAGGGGCGGAGGAAGGCCGATCTGCTCGAGGTCTTTTGCGTGGTGCTGATCCTCGGTTTCCAGGGCAAGTACAAGATGCGAGCCGGGGACGAGCTCGCGACCGTCACGCACGAGGTGGTGCAGGAGGTGCAGCAGTTCCGCGGCGGAGCCCCGGAACTGTCGCCGCATTGGCAGGTGCCCGAGGAGCATGTCGAAAAGCCCCCGCAGACAGTCCCGATGTGGGCGTGGGTTACCGGCATCGCGGCCGTGGCGCTGGTCATCGTGGTTTACGTGGTGCTGAAGCTCTGGCTGGGTTCGGCAGCCTCCGACGCCGTCGGTCGGATGGTCCTGTGAGTTTCTGTCTCCGGGTCTTACCAACGCAATCTCTTTTAGCAACCGGCGAGCCATGAACATATCGGCGTCAGGCCTGGCAACAAAAGTGGGGATCCCGGTCGCTCTGGCTGCGGCGGCGGTGTGGGCCGTCAACTCCTACGTCAGCCCGGACGCGGCCAAGAAGCTTCTTGCCATCATCCTGATTTTCGCGGCGGCGCTGCTGGTCGTGTGGCTCCTGGTGTGGCTGATCCGGGCCCTGGTGGTGTCGATGTCCGGGGCACGGTCGCGGGCCAGGGCCGCGCGCGAAGCGGCCCCGGCCGAAGGGGCAACCCCGCAGGAGCGGGCCGCCCTGGACGCGCTGCAGGGGAATATCGACGTCGCGTTGCGGGTCGTGCGCGAGTCCAAAATGGCTCGGGGCCGCAAAGGCGACGAGGCGCTGTACGCCTTCCCCTGGGTGGTCCTCTTCGGCCCGCCGGAATCGGGCAAGAGCACCCTCCTGCGTGACTCGGGCGTGGAGTTCCCGTACAGCACGGCGGGCGAGGCCCGCAAATCGAAGCGCCCCGGCGTGGGAGCGGGCTGCGAATTCTGGTTCTCCCGCGACGCGGTTGTCCTCGACATGTCCGGGACCCTCGGGACCGGGGATGACGAGTTCGAGGTGTTCAAGGGCTTCCTCGACCGCCTGAAACGAGCGCGGCGCGAGCGCCCCATCGACGGCATGGTCGTAACGGTCCCGATCCGGGACATCCTGGACCAGGGCGCCGACCACGTCGAGGGGCTGGCAAACCGCCTCCGGCAGCGGGCGGACGAGATGACGCGGCGTTTCGGCATCCGCTTCCCCATCTATGTCCTTTTCACCAAGTGCGACCAAATCGACGGCTTCCCGGAGTTTTTCCGCAGTTTCCGGAGCCGCGACCGTGCCCAGGTTTGGGGCGCGACCATCTCCCGGGAGGCCCGCAAGCAGCTCCCCGTCGACGAGATCTTCCGGCAGGAGTTCGGGCGCATCGCCGAGTCGCTGCACGGCTATCGCCTCCAGGCGCTCGCGGCCGAGAAAGACCCGGGACGGCTCGCGCTCGTGTTCGCGTTTCCGGAGCGGTTCGCGGCGCTCGGCGCCAAGCTGGAGTCGTTCGTCGGCACCCTGTTCCAGGCGACCCCCTATTCGGAGAGGCCCATTTTCCGCGGGTTCTATCTGAGCAGCACCGGCGTTGCCGTCCCGGAGGCCAGGCCCGACGCGGAAGAGTTCCGCTGGGACGCCGCACGCCAGGCCGCCGCCCCGCAGCAGGAGCCGCAACGGGTCAAGAGCTATTTCCTGGAATCGCTCCTGCCCCGCGTCGTGTTCGCGGACCGTCCCCAGGTCAAGGCGTCCGTGGACACGCGCCTGCGCCGGCGGCTGTGGCTCGACGTCGCCTTCTTCGGGACGATCGCGGTGTGCACAGCGCTGCTGGTCGGGATGCTCTACTCGTTCAGCGAAAACCGCGGCCTGATCGAGTCGACGCGGCTGGCGGCCGTGCGCCTCACCGACGCCGGATGGAACGGGCGGCGCGCGTCGGACCTGGCCGCACTGCAGCAGCTGCGCGAACGTCTCGACGAGCTGGACCGGTACCAGACCGAAGGGCCGAAATGGACGATGCGGTGGGGGTTGTACTCGGGCGACCGGGTCGTGGAGGCCGCACGCCGCGTGTACTTCCGTCGCCTGCGCACCTCCTTCCTCCTGCCGACGGCCGACACCCTGCGGCAGAAGCTCAACGCCTATGCCTCGGCTCAGCCCGGAGCGGTCAATTACAGCGAGTTTCACTCCTTCCTGCAGGCCTACCTGATGATGACCGAGCCGCCGCGGTCGCAGGAATCGTTCCTGCGCACCACGCTGGCGCCGGTGTGGAAGGCGCTCGGGCCCCCCGAGGCCGAGCCCGTGGTGCTGGACCAGCTGCGCTTCTACGCGCAGCAGTTGCCCAAGAACGACGCCGACCTGCAGCTGACCCGCGACAACGAGGTGGTCGCCCGGGCGCGCCGCGCGCTCGGCCAGTTCCCGGCGCTCGATCGGCTCTACATGCGCCTGAAGACGGAGGGGAACGCCAAGTACCCGCCGTACACCCTGGCGCAGGCCACCGGGGGGAAGAGCCTGGAATACCTGAACTCCAGCCACGACGTCCCCGGGGTGTTCACCGAGGCCGGCTGGACGGGGTACTTCAAGCAGGCCATCGCGCAGGCGGGCAAGGAGATGGTCCAGGACGACTGGGTCGTCGGGCCGACCTATAGCGGTGCGGTTCGTTCGACCGACGCCGACTCGGAACGGCAGATCCGGGACAAGTACTTCACCGAATACGTCGAGGAGTGGCAGAAGTTCCTGGAGGGTGTCTCGGTGCGGCCCCTGGCGGACCTGAACGAGGCCCGCTCGGCCCTGGACTCGTTCTCGCAGCAGGACTCCGCAGTGTCGCGCCTCCTGATGAATGTGGCCGCCAACACCATGCTGCGCCGGGAGCCGGAGAAAGGCAACAGCATCACCTCGATGGTTTCGAGCACCCTGGCCACACTCGGGCTCTCGACCCGCGTGAACCGCGCCGAGCTGATCGATGCGGTGGCCGACCAGTTTCAGGCACTGCACGACGTCGTCACGTCGCCTGACGGCGGCAAGACCCCTTCGATGCTGGCAGGGTATATCCTCGCGCTGAGCAAGGTGCACGCGCGGCTCGAGGCGCTGTTCGGAGCCGGCACCCAGTGGGAGCAGGTCAAGGCCTACGTCGACATGATTGCGAACAACCTCTCCAGCAACGAGTTCCAGGAGGGTTACCGAATCACCGCGCTGATCAACAAGCAGTGCCGCACCCGCAGCACCCAGCCGGTCGGACCGATGCTGGAGCAGCCGCTGCGGCAGACCTGGGCGGCGATCCTGCGCGAAGTCGGCTTCCGGCTGGACGGATTGTGGAAGACGCAGGTGGCGGAACTCTACCGGCGGGACATCGAGAGCAGCTACCCGTTCAACCTCTCGGGGCAGGACCTCCCGCTGGCCACCCTGTCGCAGTTCTTGAAGCCGCGCGAGGGGAGCCTCGACGCGTTTTACGAAAAAGAACTCAAGATGTTCCTCACCCCATCGGGCAGCGCGTTCGCGCCGCGCACGCTGTTCAACGCCGAGGTGGCATTCTCCCCGCAGTTCCTGGAGTTCCTGGAGAAGACGAACGCGATCCGCCAGGCGCTTTATCCTCCCGGGGCGCCCGACATGAGCGCCACCTTCGACCTGACCCCGGACGCGACACCGGGCGTCACCGAAAGCCTGCTGGAGATCGACACACAGAAGTTGCTTTACAGAAACGAGCGACCCGTCCCCTCCGTGGTGACCTGGCCGGGGAAGGGGGGATCTCCCCAGGCAAAGCTGAGCATCTCGCTGACCGGCTCGGGGGAACGGCCGGGCATTCCGGCGATCGAAGGCGAGTGGGCCCTCTTCAGGCTGCTGGCGCAGGCCCGGGTCGTGCCGCTCTCTCAAACTGCCTACAGCGTCAGCTGGTCGCTGCCGAGCGCCGACGGGAGGAAGCTCGAGGTGCGCTACAAACTCCAGGCGCGGAGCTACCGAAACCCATTTCCCCCGAACTTCTTCCGCGTGGTGAGCTGTCCTGAGACCGTTACGCAGCAGTCGTCGGCCGCCGCGGGACTGTCGCCGGCGCGCTGACAAGGAGCAGAGACGATGGACACCCTACTGGAACAGCTCCAGGCTAAAGCGGCGGGGCACCCCCCCTCGCTTCCACTCAAGCTGCTGGTCGTTGCCGACTGCGCCGGGGATGCGACGCAACCGGCCGTCCGAATCCAGCAGGGGCTCGACGGGCTGTTTCAGAGCCTCCGCCCCACCGTGCGGCTGAGCGTTGAGAACCGGCTCCAGCCGGGAGCCCCGAAGCTGGCGCTCGAGCTGCAGTTCCGCTGCCTGAGCGATTTCCACCCCGAGTCGGTGGTCGGCCGCACGGCGGTCCTGTCCGAGGCGCGGCAGGCGGGCCATCCCGCCCTGGCGGAACAGCTCGACCTGGTGCTTCACCACCCCGAGTTCCAGCGCGTGGAAGCGGCCTGGCGCGGCCTGGCGCGGCTCTGCCGTGAACTCGAGGACAAGCCCGGCGTGATCGCGGAGGTGCTCACGACAGGCCGGAAGGATCTTGCAGGGACGTTCCACGGCCGGGTTTTCGAACCGGAGTACCGGGGAGAGGCCGGGCCGCCCCTGTCGGCGGTGCTGTTCGATTTCCGGTTCAGCCACGAGCCCGCCGACCTGCCCCTGCTCGAGGCGCTCGCTGCCGATTGCGCCGCCCTGGAAGCCCCCATGATCGCAGCCACCTCGCCCGCGTTTTTCCAGCTGAAAAACCTTGCCCATCTCCCCAGCCTGCCGGAACTCGGGCCGCGGATGCAGCAGCCCGCCTATGCCGGTTGGCGCCGCTTCCAGACCGACGCGGCGTCCCGCTGGGTGTGCCTGACCGCCAACCGCTTTCTGGCGCGCGAGAGCTACGCCCTGAGCCGCGAAGCCGGGGACGCTCTCGACTACCGCGAAAAGGCCGATGCCGCCCACCCCGAAAACTACGTGTGGGCGGAGGCCGGGTGGCTCATCCTGTGCAACCTCGCCCGCAGCTTCTCGAAATACCGCCACTGCGTGGTCATCGACGGGATGAGCCCAGACACCGCCCACGACAACCTTCCGGTACGCCCTTTCCCAAAAAAGGCGAACGTGGAGGTGCCGAGCCCGACCGAGATTCTCCTGGACGACACCAAGGCGTGGGAGATCGTCCGGGCGGGCATCACTATCCTGCTCGGGATCAGCGACGGGGCAGTGGCGAGTTTTCCACTGGTGGCCAACGCTTACCGGCTGAAACCCGGAGTTGTCACGGTCGAGTCGGCGCTGTCCTACCAATTGTTCGCCGGGAACCTGTTCCACTATCTGGTTGCCCTCTACCCTGAATTCCCCGCCGAGGGCGCCGAGGCGGTAGCTGCTTTCGTGCGTTCCCACCTCGAGGAGTTTCTCGTGCCGTTTGTGGGCGACCAGCCTGGGGAGTCTGTCCGCGCCGAGCTCGTCGAAGCTGCCGGCGAGACTGCCGGCCGGACGTTGCAGGTCACGCTCCGGCCGCAGCTCAAGATGCAGGGGAAAGACGTGGACTTCGCGCTCAGCATCGCGCTCTGAGAGGCCCCATGGTCAAGAACGCCAGAGACAGGATCCGGTTCGGCGGTGAGGCGCCGTCGGAGTCGTCGTCGCCGCCGCTGCGACTGCTCGCCATCGCCGATCTCTCCTGCGCCGGCGACGGCGTCGCCCGGCGGGTGCGCGTGGACAAGGACTCGTTCAACGAGGTGCTCCGGACGGTGTGTCCCCGGATTGCCATCCAGCTTCGGTCGCGGTCTCCCTCGGGTTCCCCAGTGGAAGCCGAGTTCCCGATCCAGGACCTGAAATCCTTCGCCCCCGCGCAGCTCGCCGGCGCGCCCCTGTTCCGCGACCTGGTCAGCGACAGGGCCGCGGCAGTCGATCTGCGGGACGGCCGGATCCGGCCGGAGGAGTTCAAACACCGGGTTCAATCCGACGTCTTGCGCGACGCCCTTGCGGGGCTGATGCACGAACCGTCCGCGCCGCCGGCCGTGGAAAAAACCCCCGAGCCGCAGCGCCGCACGGACCCCCGGAAGGACGACATCCTCGATTCGATTCTCGGCATGGTCGAGGCCCCCGCTGCCGCGGGGGCGGCAGAGCCGACAACCGACGGGGCTGCCCGCGTCCAGGCCTTCATCTCCGACATGTTCAAAGGTGGGCGTCCTGGCGGCGGAGTGGACCGCGGGAAGGCCGACCGGATGGTGAAGGACATCGAGGGCATGCTGGTCTCCCGGATGAACGAAGTGCTCAACCACCCCGAGTTCCGGCGGTTGGAGTCGGCCTGGCGCGGCCTGAAGTTCCTGGTGGACCGCACCGACTTCCGCGACGCGATCGAACTCGACGTCGTTTCCGCGCCCAAAGGGGAATTGGTGCGGGTCATGGAAGCCGCGTTGACCGATCTGGACGCCGGCGCTGCCGGGGTGGACGCGGTGCTGGCGGCCTTCGAGTTCCGCAACACTCCCGAAGATCTGGACGTCGCAAGACGCGCGGCGGAGCGCGCCGCGGAGCTCAGGGCTCCGGTCGTGATCTCCGTTGGTGCGTCGTTCTTCGGACAGGAGAGTGCGGCGGAGGTGACGCGCATCCCTCACCTGCGCGCGCACCTCGACACCCCCGGGTTCGTAAAGTGGGACTCCTTCCGCGGCGTCGAGAGTTCACGATGGCTCGGCGCGGCGTTCAACCGGTTCCTCCTGCGGAACCGTTACGAGCCTGCGTCGGCCCGGGTGGCGTTCCCATTTCACGAGGCCGGCGACGGTCTGTGGGGCGACCCCGTCTGGGCGATAGGATCGCTGCTGGTGCGCAGTTTTTCACGCACCGGCTGGTGCGGGCACATCACCGGAGTGCGCGGGGGCGGGGTCCTCGAGGACTTGCCCGTGCGGGATTTTGCGCTGCCGTCGGGGGACGTGCGGCAGATCCCGCTCGAGTCGGTGTTTCTGCGTGGCAGGGAAGACGATTTCTACGCCGCCGGTTTCGCGGCGCTGCAGTGCGGTGAGGACCAGGACGTCGCCGCCCTGTTGGCTGCGCCGACGACGCACCGGCCCGAACAGTACCCCGACGCGCGCGAGAGCGAGAGCAGCCGTCAGCGCGCCCAGTTGTCCTACCAGCTGGTCGCCGGCCGGATCGCCCGCTTCGTGGAGCGGGAACTCGCGCAGCTGGGCGGGTCGGCTGCGGCGGAAATCCAGACGGGGCTCGCCGCCGCGCTGAAGCGATTGATGGGGCAGGCGAGTCCGGATTCCGTGCAGGTCCGCCTCTCGGAAAGTCAGGAAAGGGTCGGCTACCACGACCTCGCGGTTGACATCCGCCCGGGCCCGTCGATCTGGCCTTTCTCGACGGCGATTCAACTGAAGATTCCGCTGCGCAGGAACTGAGTCAGCGTACGGAGTGAAGTACTGGCGCATCAGCACCTTGTTTGCGACAGGGGCGCACCGATATAATTTGGCTACTTTCGAATCGGGGCAACTCAGGCAGCTTTCCTGGTGGCAGTTCCTGCCAACTTTGCCTGTCTGACGGGGGGGTCTGAACATGGCGACGACAGCCCGAAGGTTGGGGCTGGAAGCTGATTTCTTCTTCCAGGCCGGTTCCTATTCGGAGAAGGATCTTCGTGTGGTCCGGTTTGAGGGGACGGAGTCGCTCTCGGAACTATTCCGGTTCCAGCTGCAGCTTGCGTTGGAGGATGTCGAGGCCGATTTCGAATCCATCCTTGGCAAACCGGCACGACTCAAGATCATGGGGCGTGAAGGGACGCGGTACGTCAACGGCATTATAAGCTGGTTTGAACAGGCCGGCGAACCGACGCGGCTGACGCAGTACAGCGCGGAACTCGTGCCGAGAATCTGGCTGCTCCATCACCGTCACAACTCGCGAATCTTTCAGGAGATGACGGTTAAGGACATCATCGACAAGGTGCTGAAAGACGCGAAGATCCCGCCCGACGAATTCGAATTCCAGTTGCGCAAGACGTATCCGACGCGCGAGTACTGCGTACAGTACCGGGAATCGGATTTTGCGTTCATATCCAGGCTCATGGAAGAGGAGGGAATTTACTACTGGTTCGAGCACACGGAGAAGAAGCACGTCCTGACGATGAGCGACGCGTTCTCCATCCACGTCCCCATCGAGGGGAACGCGGGGCTGGTGCTGCATGAAGTGACAGGCGAAGAGCCCGACTTCGAGCACATCTACCACTTTCGCTACACGGAAGAGGTGAGGCCCGGGGAAGTTGTCCTCCGCGATTTCGACTTCAAGAAGCCGTCCTTGGATCTGACGGCCAACAAGGCCGCAGATGTTCGTAAAGAGCTCGAGATTTATGACTACCCGGGCGAATACGTCCAGCCGGCCGTAGGCAAAGATCTCAGCGAGGTGCGGCTTCAGGAAGCGCAGACTCCGCGGAAGGTCGGTCAGGGCAGAACAAACTGCCGCCGCATGCTCCCCGGGCGCAAGTTCACCTTGGACAAACACAACCGGACGGCGTTGAACCAGGAATACCTGATCACGCGCGTGCTGCACACCGGGGCGCAGGTTCAGACGTTCAAAGAAGCGGCCGGCACGTCGAAGGGCAACGAGTACAACGCGGAGTTTTCGTGCATCCCGGCGAAGGTCCAGTTCCGGCCGGCGCGGGTTACGCCGCGCCCTGTCGTGCACGGCTCGCAAACCGCGATCGTGACCGGTCCCGCGGGGGAAGAAATCTACCCGGACGAGCACGGGCGCGTGAAGGTGCAGTTTCACTGGGACCGCGAGGGCAAGAAAGACGAAAAGACCTCCTGCTGGATCCGGGTGAGCCAGAACTGGGCCGGTCCCAGCTGGGGGGCGATGATTATTCCTCGGATCGGCCACGAGGTGATAGTGGACTTCCTGGAAGGCGATCCTGACCAGCCGATCATCACCGGTCGCGTCTACAACGGCGCAAACCGGCCTCCCTACCCGCTTCCGGGCGAAAAGACCAAAAGCACCTGGAAGTCGAACAGCTCAAAGGGGGGCGGTGGTTCAAACGAACTCCGGTATGAGGACAGCAAAGGGTCGGAGGAGATCTACCTTCACGGGCAAAAGGACTGGAACATCGTCATCGAGAACGACAAGACCCAGAAGATCGGCCACGACGAAAGCCTCGACGTCGGCCACGACCGCAGCAAGCATGTGGGGAACGACCAGTCCGAAAAAGTCGACAACAACAAGAGCATCACGGTCGGGGTCAACCACACGGAGAAAATCGGGTCCAATAAGGACCTTACGGTCGGCGCCAATCACACGGAGAAGATCGGCGCCAACATGTCAGTTACGGTCGGCTCAAACTTGACGGAGAACGTTGCCCTGAATTATTCGGAAACCGTCGGTATCGCTATGGAGCTGACAATAGGCGCGGCCATGACCCATACGGTCGGCGCAGCGCTCATGCAGAGTGTGGGCGCCAACATGTCCCAGAGCATCGGGGTTTCGAAATCGATCAATATTGGATCGAACCTGACTCAATCGGTGGGCGCAAATTCAAAGGAGCAGATCGGGAGCAACAAGTCCACGAAGGTCGCCAGTAACGACACCATTTCAGTCGGTGGAGACCAAAAGCTCGATGTCAGTGGCAAGCGAAGCACCTCGATCGGAAAAGAGGACTCACTGAAGGTTGGGACGAAGCTCACCATCGACGCTGGAGATCAGATCGTACTTCAGACGGGCAGTTCCAGCATAACCATGAAGAAGGATGGCACAATCAACATCAAAGGCATGAAGATTACGATTGAAGGTACTCAAAAGATCGAGGAGAAGGCAGCCCAGATCAGTTCCGAGGCCCAGACGAAGAACGAGATGAAGGGCGCGATGGTGACAGTCGAGGCCTCTGGCATCAACACAATCAAGGGCGCCCTGGTGAAGATCAACTGAGTGGACGAACAACCCTGGTCGACATGGTTTCGGTTCACTTTAGCAGCGTTTGCGACTTGGAGATTGTCGTTGCTCTTTGCACGCGACGATGGGCCATGGGAGCTATTTGCACGTATCCGGAAATTTGCAAGCCGAGTTGCGCTCGGTCGGGCTGTCGGCTGCGTCAAGTGCATGAGTATATGGTTTGCTATGCCGCTTGCGTTTTTTGTCGGCGGCAGCCTCATACAAATGGTTGTGGTATGGCTTGGCCTTTCAGGGGTAGCAGCCCTGATCGATGAGTCGACTCGGCCGCCATTCGAGTGGAAGGAAGACCCAAAGAATGAGTTGCTGCGGGGAAACCCGGACCGCACCGCTGACAGAGCGGCACCGGATGAAGATTAGCTACTCCGGTGGCCGTCCCATTGAGGTGATCGGCCCCGTTACGGGTACGAAATATCGTTTTTCCGGGATGGCCAGGATTGGTCTGGTGGATCCGCGGGATGCGGTAATGATGGTGCGGAACCGCAGATTCAGAGTCGAGGGGATCGTGGAGCTACCGCCTGGGGCGGACACAGCTTCAGGGAGGAGGGAGACACATGGGTAAGCCGGCAGCAAGACTGGGCGACTCAACCATGCATGGTTCACCGTTGCTGGGTGCGGCGTGCATGACAGTGCTCATCGGCGGCAAGCCCGCATGGCGCATTACCGATCAGCACACCTGTCCAATCCCAAATGCTCCGCCTCCGGCTTGTACTGGTACGCCCCATGGTCCGGGAATCACCACGCCCGTTCCGGACGGCGGTTCGGGGATCGTCTTGATTGGGGGAAAGCCGGCCGCTCGGGTCGGAGACATCGTCATGGAGCCCGGCGCTCTCCTTCCGCTGCCGCCCCCCAACAACATCGTCGTCGGCGAGTTCACGGTGCTGATCGGGATGGGCGGCGGTGGCGGGTGCCCCGCGGGCGCAACCTGAACGTGACGAAAAGCTCCGGTCGGAGCTACGCTTTCTCTCAAGCTGGAGTGCGCATCGTCTAGTGGAACCTTGGCGGCTGGCGTGCGGTTTTATGACAAGGAGAAAAATTCACCGGGATTTCAACGAATTTCTTGCCCGGTACGCGGATTGGGACGCCGCGCGCGGGACCGACCTGGAGCCGAAGAACCGGAGAGGGCGTTCCCGACGTGAGTTCTGCGACCGGGAAGATGAATGACGCGCCAACAGACATCGCGGCCGGTCTAAGGGATTGCGTTCTATGGAGGCTGCGCCGGACGGCATAACCTTTTTGATTTCAAATGGATTGGAAAGGGTGGGGGGGGTATAGGATTAGGTGGAGAAGTTCGATCAGACAGATCTCCGGGTGATCGTTTAGATTAGTCCCGAGTCGCGAATTCACTCTCGCGCGCCGTATTCGAGCCGTAGGGGTTGCTCTCCTATGAGTGACTCCGGCTTTACATCCCTGTCCGGCGCGCTATTGCCAGAAAGGATTTCTATGGCTGAGGACCAGAGACGTGCCGGCCAAGCGCGGGTGAACGCCGAAGAGTTGAGGCCTGGCGTGGATCTTTCCAAGCGCTGGCTTGAGGGAGCCGACCTCTCTCGCCGCGATCTTGCTGAAGCCAATCTGTCGGGAGCGAACCTCCGAAATGCCAACCTGTGCAGCGCTGTCCTCGCTGGTGCCATTCTCACCGAGATCTCGGCTGAAGGAGCGGTAATGCGCGAAATCTCGCTAGAGAATGCCGAACTCAGCGATGCACTCCTCGTATCCTGCGACCTGACAGGGGCGAATCTCAAGGGGGCTAATTTGGCCAAGGCCAATCTGACGCGCGCGAAGCTAACCCGCGCCAATCTGACTGGAGCCAATCTCTCGACTGCCAAACTGGCGGAGGCTGACCTGACTGGGGCTGTTCTTACGAGTGTAGATCTGTCTTCTGCGACGGCACCGGGGGCCATTCTGAGGGACGTCATCATGGAGGGATCGAATGCCAGGATGGCAGACTTTTCGGAGTGCGATTTCAGCCGAGCCAAGGTCCGGAAAGCCAGTTTCGAGCGGGCTGCGCTAACGAGGGCAACATTTGACCAGACCGCTGCAGAAGGCGCTGTGTTCGAATTCGCTGATCTGCGAGGTGCGACAGTCAAGAAGGCCGAATTCGCACAGGCCAGCTTGGTCGGAGCGACTTTGTCTGGTGCCCGGGCGTTCGACTGTGATTTCCGCGAGACGGATTTCTACTGGGCTGAGATGGAAGGCTTCGAGATGGTGCGGTGCAACACCGAGGGCGCAAGGGTCCCGGAGAAGGTCGAGATCAAGTACGGCCCTCGGGGCGTGAAGCCACCCGAGGTTAAGCCGGTTCCCTTGTATCGAACCGCCGCGACTGCAGAGGAGAGGAAGAGACTGGTCGAGGCGGCTCTCAGGGCTGAATCCTCGCAAGGCAAGGAATAGGTAGCACGAGAACGTGGCGCCGGCGATTCCGGCGGCCGGGTAATTTCGGGCATTCGAAAGACGCTTCAAGTGTCTCTATGCGCGTAGTCAACGGAACCCCATATCCTGTGGATACAGTGCTCTGGGAAGATCTCCAGGGACACTCCAAACTGACAGTTATCGTCAAGGCTACGTTCGAGATTGGAAAGGGTAAGATGGCGGCAGCCGACAAGCAGCTCCCTGTCTTCGCTGCTGACCAGCACTACCGAGATGATCCCACCGCTTCTATGCGATCAGAAGGGTAAACTCTACGAGGACAGGGCGTGGAAGAGCTGTCGCGAGGCGGCGAAACGTCGGCCCAGAAAACCGTGATACCCAGCAGCGGCGCTGGCCGGCATTAATGGTACTGACATGTGCGACGTCAACATTGCCACCGGTCAAGTTACGCAGTTCCAGATCGACGTGCTCCTATCGGGAAGGATTCCCTGGCGTCTGACCCGTCGCTACTCGAGCGAGAACCCCAAGCGCGGTGTAGTCGGCTATGGCTGGACGTTGAACCTTGGCACGTTCCTTCGATGTGGACCCGAACAGATCCAGATGCTGGTTGACGGCGAGCCGTCTTCGCAGTTCCCGCCGATCGCCGTCGGCCACTTGCGCCCGCTGGACGACTCTGGAGTTGCGGTGGCCCGAACGGACGCAGGCATCTCCGTGACGGACCGCGTTGGCACGACATTCGTTTTTCCGTGTGGCGAGCCGCTGCCGAACCTAGTCCCCTGCGTGAGGCGATACGATCACTATCGTAACTTCATCGAGTACCGCTACGACGGCGACGCACGGCTTCGGACGCTGACCGACACGTTCAATCGGCAGATAGTCTTCGCATACGACGGGCGCTCGCGGCTGGTCGAGGTGTTTGCCGCGTTCGGGTCGACCCACTGGTCTCTTGTCCGTTATGAGTACGACAAGGACGACGATTTGGTCGCCGTCATCGACCCCGGCGGGAATCCCACTCGATACGAGTACTCATCACATCTGCTCACGCGTGTGACTGATCCCACCGGTCGCGATCTCTACTACCAGTACGATCGCGACAAGAAATGCGTACGGACCTGGTTTACTGGCGGGGTGTGGGATCGGCAGCTGTCCCACGATCCGCTTCGGCGGCGCGTTCTCGTCACTCATCCGGACGGATACTCGAAGCTCTTCAGCCACGACGGCAAGGGCACCGTAACCGGCGACGTCGATCCCCTGGGTCGGGTGCGCGAAGATGTGGTGGACCACAACGGGAAGATCCTTCTGCGTGCTGGCGCGATACCGACGGTCATCCGCCGCGACCCTGGTTCGAACATCGTGCTGATGTCTCGGAATGGGCTGGAAACCTTTGCTGAGGTCGACGCGAACGATCAGGTGACGCTGCTCAGAAAGCACGATGGCAGTGTCTGGAAGTACGAATATGACGCCGCCGGCAACCCGACACGTTCGGAGGCGCCAGACGGCGCGGTGTGGAAGTTCGACTACAACGAACACGGTGACCTAGTCCGTTTCGTTGACCCTACCGGTTATGAACGACATCGCGAACGCGCTGCTGACCGGCTCGTCCTGCGCGATGCGTGGGGCCTTCGCCAAGACGAGCGATTCGATCGCCTTGGCCGGACGACCCAGGTTATCGATGGAGAGGGCGGCGAGGTCCGCTTCCGCTACGACGCGTCCGGAAGACCGCTCCAACGCATCAACCCTGACGGAACATCGACATCGGTCGAGTATGACGCCGCTGGCCGTCCCACTCTTCTGACAGACGAACTCGGTAAGCAACTGCGATTGATGAGGGATCCCACGAACACGTGGGTCAAGGTCTTCCGTTCCGATGGACACCAGGAAGTCTACGAGTACGGCCTGAGCGACGAACTGAGAAGGATTACAAATTCAGCGCGCGAAACAGCCGAGCTCTGGTACGACGCCGCGGGCCGATGTACGCGCGTCCGCTATTTCGACGGACGACAACACGCGATCGACTATGACGACGCGGACAATCCAATCGCGCTGCGAGATGGTCGAACGGGCACGGTGCTGGCCACGTGCAAGTACGCCGACGACAAACTCGTCGAGGAGCTGTATTACGACGGGCGCCACTTGAAGATAGAGTACGGCCCGGCTGGGGAAGTGGTTTCGGTCGAGAACGACGACGCGACGCTGTCGTATGAGCGCGATGCGTTGATGCGTATCGTAAGGGCGCGTCAGAACAACCTGGAGCTGAACTACGGCTACAACCTCAGGGGGGATCGCACGTCTCTGACGACGAACAGGGGTCGTCGAATCGAGTACGTCTGGGACGGTCGCGGTCGACTCGTCAGGATGGTCGACACTGCGGCCGGAACGTACGAGTATTCGTACGACGGCCGGGACCTAGTGACCGGGATCCGGATGCCCAATGGGTGCGTCCAGTCTATCAAGTACGACCGACGACAGCGGATGATCTCGCGCCGCGTGACACGCGTCGATGGTTCCGAGATCTGCTCTCGAGAGTTCTCGTACGACCAACGATCACGACTGATCCGATACCTGGATAGCGTGCGAGGGACGCGAAGCTACACGTACGACGCATCGGATTTCCTGACGTCGGCCAGCGATGACGGAGGCATCGTCCGGTTTCAGCACGACTCGAACGGCAACCTGCTGGCGACACGGAACGGGGATCCGGTCGCATACGCCCGCGGGGATCGCCCGACGCGCGTCGGCCCGGATGAAATCGGCTACGACGAGCGAGGCAACCTGGTCCTGTGGCGGTCTAGCAGCGGCGAATCTCGTTTCGAGTACACGGGCGAGAGCTGGCTCAAACGCGCGCGGCTCGCTGCCGGCACCGTGGCGGAATACGAATACGATGGGCTCGCACGCCGGACCGCGAAGACGGTTGATGGGCAGCGCACCGAGTTCGACTGGGATGGTGTCTGTGTGCTGAGCGAGCGCACCGAGACCGAGGCGATCGAATACCTGTTCATGCCCGGCTCCTTCTTCGTAGCAGGGGTCACGCGGGGCGGGCGACACTATTCCTACGTGCTCGACCAGCAGGGAGCGCCCACTGAGCTGATAGACGATGCCGGCGAGATCGTGTGGGCGGCTGATTACGCCCCGCACGGCGAAGTCACGGCCGTTCGAGTCGCCAAGGTCGCCCAGCCCTTTCGCTTCCTCGGTCAGTACTACGACGACGAACTGACGTGGCACTACAACCGGTTTCGGTACTACCACCCGCTACTCGGCCGGTTTACGAGCCCTGACCCGCTGTGCTTTGCGGCGGGCATCAACCTGTATCGGTACGCACCGAATCCCGTGAATTGGGTCGATCCCTTGGGGCTGTCGGTGGCGACGCCCGGCGCCGGCGGCAACCCGGCCACATGCGAGGTGATATCGAACTGCGACTGGGGCCCGAAGATGATGGAGGAGGCTAGGAAGAAGACGAGCGGGGTCAACGAGAAGGGATGCGATGCGATCATCACCGGTCCGTGCACCCGGCCTCCGGACCAGAAAGACTATTACATGAGCAATTGCGTTGACGAGGATGACAAAGCAAAGGTTGAAGCATCCCTCAAGAGTCAGAACGATTCGTGCAAGAGCAAGCAGGTCGACCACATCAAGGAGGTTCAGTGCGGTGGTCAGAACGAATGCGATAACCTGGCACCGCTGACGCAAACGGTGAACGGGAGTTTCGGTTCGCAGATCAGGTCCTGCCGCAGCCAGTTGGCGGCCGCGGGTGTGACTGGCACGGTGTCGATGGTAATCAAGCTGGTGAACATTCGAAGTGCTTCCGCCGCGCAGCTGAAGAAACACGACAAACAACCGTGTAGTGCCAAACCAGCATGCCCGTGAGCAGTAGATTTCATTTGGTAGAGATCGAAGAACGGCACCTTCTCTGGAGAGAACGATGGGCGAGCAAGACGAGCTGAGATTCAAGATCGATACGCTTCACAACAGGCTGAACGAGTTCTATGCGCTCGACGATAGCTGGCGCACGCTCGGCGAATGGCCCGAGGGTGTAACCGGCTCCGTTTTGCACCCACCGGCCTCCAGCGATGAGATTGCCAAGGCCGAAGCTCGATTCGGTCACAAGTTCCCCCCCTCATATAAGGAGTTCCTCCGGTTACAGTCCGCATGGGAGCACTTCTGGGGTGACAACACGCTCATAGGCACGGGGCGTCCGGCGACACAGAGAGCACAAGACAAAATTGCCGAGTACATCGGATTCCAGCGAGACTCGTTGCGAAGGCAACTTGGTGCGGACTTGTCGCCCGAGGCGATCACGGCTTGGGAATCCAAAGAACCGCGAAACCTTTGCCTTGCCAATCAGTTGATCATCGGGACTGACTTCAGCGGCGCATTGTGGGCGTACGATACGCGTACCCGCCGTGAGAATGGCGAGATGACTCTCGTGTTTTGGGAGCTCAGCTACGGGGCCCAGGACCCGACCTTCGAGCGGTTCTTTCCCGACTTCCTGGACTTTGTGATTGGCGAAGTGGATTTTCGGATCGAGCATCTCAAGGCCGAGGAACAGAACGATTCCCAATAGACGACCTCGGTCTTTGGGCAACGACGCCTTGGCCTTGCTGGTGCCCATCATTATCTGGCAACTGACGCCCTCATCTGGGGGTTCCGGGCTGGTGAACACTTCAGGAGACGGCCGCGCAGACCGCTGACAGCAGTTGCAGCCGTTGCGAACTAAAAAAACGCCACCGCAGCAACGAACTTGGGCTAACCGGGGGCTAACCCGTTAATGAAACTGCCGCTGCTGCCGCCGCTTCATTCGCCGATTGAAATGCATTTGGGGGTTTGGGTGAGAAGTGGCAAAATGCGCGCAGGAACGCGAAGTCTGCACGACTACTTGAGCATATGCGGATCATCAATGAAACGTCTTTCTCGGTATGTACCTTGTTTTGGGAAGATCTGCAGCAGCGTGCCATGCTCTCGGTCATCGTGAAGTCCACGTTTGCCATTCAGAACGGCAAGGCGGCAGCGGCCGCCGATCAGGCACCGGTTTTCACTGCGGATCAATATTACAGGGACGATCTGGCGGCACCTGTTCGGATGGAGGCTGACACCGTTTCTTTTAAACCTGCCGCGGACATTGTCCTCGTCGGATACGCGCACGCTCCTCGGGGCCGTCGCGTAACACAGCTCGAAGCCATTCTCAAAGTCGGCAACCTGCAAAAGAGCATCAGGGTGTTCGGGGATCGCAAGTGGCGGTTTGCGAGCAAACTGGCGGGTGCTCCGGTGTTTACCTCGCCTGAACCGTTCCAATCGATGGAACTCACCTATGAGCGCGCGTTCGGCGGGATCGACGAGAAGTCGGCGGCGTACTGCGCGGAGAACCCGATTGGCAGAGGGTTCATCGGCATCAGAACGCCGGAGGCGATTCATGACAAACCACTGCCCAATATCGAGGACCCACGTCACCTGATCCAATCATGGGATGATCACCCCAAACCGGTCGGATTTGGATTCTATGGCCGCGGCTGGATGCCGCGGCTCAAGTACGCCGGCACGTACAACGACAAATACCGCAAGGAGCGGGCGCCCGCTTTGCCCAAGGACTTTTCCAACGCTCTATTCAACGGCGCTCACCCCGATCTGCAGGTCGAGGGATACCTGCGGGGCGACGAGCCCGTTGAACTTCTGAACCTCAGCCCCGAAGGCAGGCTCAGGTTCAACCTGCCGGGCATTCGACCGAAAATCTGCATTAAAAAGTGGACCACCGATCCTGTCGTATGGATCGAAAAAAACACAAGCGAGGGACACGCCGCGACTCTCCACGAGGTGCCTACTATGGAGGAATCCGTGGTGCCAAATCTGGACACACTGGTCCTCATCCCGGATGAAGGCATCTTCTACGAGGTCTTTCGCGCGGTCTGCCCGCTGAAGAGTCTCGACACCCTGGAAATCTGCCAGATCAAGGTCACCGCGTCGGAGGGTAGCTGAGGAGAGGCCGGTGAGTGCTTCGCATATAGGGCTGCTGTTCATCGGTCTCGCAGTGGTGTTTCTGGGACTCTCGACTCGGGATTACCTGAGGGCGGGTCCGAAGATGACCCCGGCGCGGCGGACATGGCTGCGGATTGGAGTGATCTTTGCTATTGTGGGCGTGTACCTGTTCGTCACCAACCTGGGAAGTTGATCAGTCGCGAGAGACCTCCGACCAAAATTTGGGCCACCCTGCCTGTCGTGGCTTGACGCTGTTGTCCAATCCCAATATCTTATTTTGATACGACGATTAGATGGTGGCAGCCTCCGGGAACTCGGCGCAAGGCAGAATTGAACTGCGGTCCCTTTTCTTTTGACTTGAAGCGCGGCTATGAAGCTGACATTTCACGGGCGAGTCGTGGAGTTCCGGTGGAGATCCGAATCTGAGGATCGGGACAAACTCGAACTCCTGCCCGATGCTCCTGTGCTGCAGCTATCGCTCAAATCAGATCCAGATGCGATGGCGGTGGTGCGACGTTTGCTCGCCGAGCGGGGCTTGCGCCAGGACGTCGGCAGCCAGGACGACGATCAGGTCATCCGGCAGATCCTGCGGTTGCACGATACCAAAGAGCTCATCCTGAGCCACACCCTGCGGCCATACATCATTGTCGATCGTGGGCAGGTGAAGCCCGAACCGCCCCCCCCAAAGCCGACACCGCCGCCCAAGCCGCCTGACGACAAAAGAGTTGTCGAATACGAGTTGGTCGAACTGGTCGAGGTCGTGACGCAGGCCAAAGAGAAATGGGTTAAAGGTCCTGCCATGGACACCACGGACACGGCGGTGATCGCGGAAAGCGTCGAAAGAAAGGACAAGGACGGTACCCATTTCAAGCAGTTCATCAATCTCAGCAAGGACCTGGAGGGCCAGCCGAAGCGGCACCCCGAGTTCGGCCGCGAAATCACATTTCGTGCCCGCGTCAGGCAAAAGGACGGGCTGAAGGACAAGCTGGCGGGGGTCAAAGTCAACTTCAGCCATTCACGCACGGACGGCCCAAACAGGTCCAATCCGGCAGCTCCGAATCCTGGAGTCTGGACGGGAGCTGCACTGACCGGAAATCAGAAGGAGGGCTTCAACCGGGCAAATGGCGATGCCACGACGACAGGGCAAACCGACAGTCAAGGCTGGACAGGCGTGGTCTCGTTCCATGTCTCCATGTTTGGCGGGGACCGCTTCGAAATCAAAGCCGAGTTGGCGCCTGGAACGCTCGGCGCACAAGGGGTAGCCCCGATCAAGACCAAAGCCCAGTATGTGGTCTGGCGGAAGTTCTGGTATCAACTCACTCATGCTACTGGATACAACCCGCCGCAACCCAATAGCGCCGAACAAGCCTATACCGAAGTCTTTGGCGGCATGACCAAGGCGAATGTGAAGACCTTCTCCAAGACGGACTTGCCGGCAGACCTGCAGGACCGGACCTTTCTCAAGGAGTACATGGTCAAGCAGGGCGCCGCCAGCGGGGATCGCCGCCATCGGTGCTCACAACAAACAAGAATTTGCCAAGATGTTGACGAGCGAGCCCGACCATCCACTGAAGGCGCACCTGATTGTCTGTCAATATCAATGTGATCCGGCAGCCCCGTCTGCATTGGGCATCTTTTCCTTGACCGCGAACGGCCAGGCCATAACTCTCACCAAGGGTTCGGGCGGTTCGATTGTGAGCAAGCCCGCCCTGAAGGCCGGCGCGAACCTGGTTATTGTTGGCGAGTGGGCCACTGTCCAGACGCCATGGACCAAGGGTGGTGACATCGGCGATGCGAATATCGAAATCGATTCAGGCAGAGCCAGCACCCTCAGCGTAAAGATCAACTTGCCGCCAGGAGCTCCCGCGCCTTCGGACGCAGCCAAGGTCTACGTCAAGCTGCAGGTGCAGACCTGCGCGAGTTACCTGGGCGAATCATTCGGCAAAGGGCAGATTCTGGTCGTCTATCGACCGTCGGCAGCCGCTGGAAGCCAGGGGAGCGAGGTGGACTACAACGATACGGTTGCCCACGAGCTCGGCCACATGTGGAATCAAACACCTGTCCCCGCGAAGCAGCCGAATTCGATGAATGACCATCCTCTGCAGTATGTCGGGCACGGCGGCCAGGGCCCCCACTGCCGGCACGGAGCGACGGTAGCGGCCGGCGCCGTCAACTGGCAGGACAAAACACAGGAGACACCCAGTCCGAAGGCCGGAGACTGCATCATGTATCACAGTTTCAGCAGGGCTTGCAGCCACAAGTTCTGCCTTACGTGCACTCCCTATCTACAGCTCCAGGACATGTCATCCATGTAGCGGACATGCCCAGCAGCGTCTGTTTTGCATAGAAACAGCGAGCCTGAATATGACTTCGACACGCGAGATTGTGGAGAAGGTGCTGAATTTCGGCGACAAGGAGTTTTTTGCCGCTGATGCTTCAGTCCTGTCTCCCCGGGAAGCCCAGCTGCTTGAATTGGACTTCTCGGGAGTGGCTGCAAATGCACCTCGCCGGATCGTAATCAGCGACCATGGGAAGCTTCCCCTGATCATGGCCTTGAGGTGCAGCGGTGAGAGAGACTGGGACGTGGACCTCACAGACAATTGCATGCTGGTCGCGACGAATCTCCTGGACGGCACCGTGCGCGTGACCAACGCCCTGCTGACCGAAAAGGACCTGACGAGCAGAGGCGGCAGAATCAGAGCGGAAAAGGGGCCAAAGCCCGCGGGATTGGCGGAGGTATCATCCCAACTGACCGAAATTGATGTCAGAAGACGACTGAATCTTGAATGGAAGGCCGGGACCTGGGCCCTCGGCGTCGCCTATTTCGATTGGCCGTCCAACACGGTGGTTGTGCAACTGGAAGGCGGCAGCCCCGCCCCCAATGGGCCGGTGCGGCCTGTTCGTCCTTCTTACAACCCGGCCGCGCTCAGTGCGATGAAGCAGGCAGGAAAGTCTCTGCCCAGCTATTACCCGACAACCGAAACGCCTGCGTCTCCCGAATCCGGAGTCACCTTTGGGGTCGATTTCCGGATGAAGCAGGGCCGGCAAAGCCTGGTTGTGACTGCGTCGTTCGCAGTTCCGGTCAAGGAATTTCACATTCCCAAACAAGAGATCGTCCATGAATATCAGGATGGCCGGCGGGAAAAGGTTCAGGCAATCCTACCTGTGACCCTGGCCATGCTGAAACTCGACCACGTGTGGCCGTGGCAGTTCGATTGGGCCGTTCCCGTTTACGGGGAACCATCAGCCATAGGAACGATCGCCCGCGGTTATTTCGCCATAGATGCCCTTGCTTCGGAGGATTCTCCCCTCAGCGCCGGCTCTTACGTCTGCTATATCGTCGCCGACGGCAGGATTTTCGGCCCAAGGAAGTTCCAGGTTCCGGAAAACCGGTGAACAGGGGGCCCTCACTGATGAGAAAGGAGCTTCTGCTATTTTTAGTTTTGATATGCGCGATACCCCAGGAACATAGCACGGCACCCGTGTCCGCGATTCTTTCGAAGATATTGAACCTCAGCGAAAGCGAGTATTTTTCCGCAGACCCATCGGCCTTGAGTCCGCGGGAGTCGCAGTTACTGGGCATGAACTTCGTCGGTGTGGCGGTGAACGCTCCGAGCCACATCGACACTGAGCGTCATGACCGCCTGCCCTTGATCATGGCCGTTCGCTGCAGCGGCGAGAGGGACTGGGACCTGACTCTGCGAGACAACTGCATCCTCCTGGCTTCAAACCTGCAGGACGGCACGGTAGAGTTGGCGCCTGCTTTTGCGACTGACAAGACTCCCAGCGTCGAACCAGGAGCAAAGAGGGGGCCCAGACCGGCCGGGCTGGCAGAAGTTGCCGCCCAGCTGACTGAACTGGATGTGCGCCGCCTGATAGACCTCGACTGGAACAGCGGAACCTGGGCCCTGGGTGTGATCTACTACGACTGGCCGTCCAACATCGCATTGGTGGAGCTGAAGGGCCGGAAACCCCTGCGGCCCGCACAGTCACGGCCTGTATCTCCTGCGCCCGATCCGGCGACCGGCACGCGCGCAACTGCGTCAAGGAATGGCTGTGCGGCTCTGCCGTGTTATTTCCCGACGCCTAGAACCCCGGAGGCGCCCGCGTCGGGCACCTCCTTCCTCCTCGAGTATCGGGCCGAGGATGGACGGAAGAGCCTGATCGTATTCGGGACATTTGAAATCAGAACCCGACCCTTCCATCTGCCTGGGCGACGCATAATCCATCGTTTCCAGAATGGGCGGAAGGAGACTGTGAGCGCAGCGGTGCCTGTGACTCTTGCGGTGCTGTCGGCGAATGCGACCGTGCCGTTGCAGTTCGATTGGGTCGTACCCATCTACGGCCGGCAACCCAAGGTCGGCACAGCCGCCCGAGGCTTTCTTGCCGTCGACGCACTCGCCACAAGTAACAGGACGGGGGAGTTGGACCCTGGCCGATATGTGGCTTACCTCATCGTCGACGGCAGGATCAGCGGGCCGCAGGCTTTCGAGGTGCCGGGCGAACCAGGCGGGGTTGGTCAAGCCCCACCCCGGTAGGCCGAAACAGAGAGGCCGCGGTGCGGCTCTGCCGAGAGGGCGCTTCCGAGATTATCCCGGATCGTTGCCCGAAGGTCGGCGCCGAGGCGCCGACCAGAAAGCGGCGTCGAGCCGCCGCACTCCAGATTAAAACCGCAAGTCGAAGTTGTTTTCCGGGGTCAAACCCACCATCACAGAATCGCCCAGCGTCCCCGTGCCCATGCGCTGCAGGATCTCGGTGGAGATCAGCGGCAGCAGGGTGCCGTTGAGGATGTGGTCGATGTTCCGCGCACCCGATTCGACCTCCGTGCAGCGCTGCGACACGAGTTCCACGACGGCCGGGTCATAGCCGAACTTCATCCGGTGGCTCTCCGCGAGCCGCTTGCCGATCTGGTTCAGCTTCAACGCGACGATCGATTTCATCGCGTCCATCGAGATGGGGTAGAACGGCACGACCGTCATGCGCCCCAGCAGCGCGGGCTTGAAGTGCTTGATCAGCGCCGGGCGGATCGCGTTCATGATCTCGTCCACCTCGGGCCGCACCGGGCCGCCCGCCATCGAGGTGATCGTGTCCGAAGCGAGGTTGCTGGTGAGCAGGATTATCGTGTTCTTGAAATCCACGACGCGCCCCTCGCCGTCGGAGAGCATCCCCTTGTCGAAGACCTGGTAAAAGAGGTTCAGCACCTCCGGGTCCGCCTTCTCCACCTCGTCGAGCAACACCACCGAGTACGGCCGCTGGCGCACGGCCTCGGTCAGGACACCGCCCTCCCCATAGCCGACATAGCCCGGAGGGGAGCCGATCAAGCGGGACACCGTGTGCTTTTCCTGGAACTCCGACATGTTGATCGTGACCATGAAGCGCTCGCCGCCAAACAGCAGGTCGGCCAGCCCCAGTCCCGATTCGGTCTTCCCGACGCCGCTCGGTCCCACGAGGAGGAAGACACCGATCGGCGTTTTAGGGTTTTGCAGCCCCGCCTTCGCGGCCCGGAGGCCTCGGCCGATGGCTTCAATCGCGTGATCCTGCCCCTTGATGCGTTCTCGCAGCCGGTCCTCGAACTCCAGGACCGCATGCGCGTCGTCGCGCACCATCTTGCCCAGCGGGATACCCGTCCAGTCCGACACCACGCGGGCGATCACCTCTCCGTCCACCTCGGTCCGGATGAACGGGTTCTTCCCCTGCACCTCGCGCAGCTGCGCCAGCGCGGTTTCCAGCTCCTGTTTCAGCGTGGCGGGATCCTGCGCGGGCACGGCGGCCGGGGCGGGGGCGGCAGCCAGGGCGGCTCCCGCGGAGGCGGCCGCGATCGGAGGGGCTTCGTTTGGCGCAGGCGGGTTGGCGGCGGTTTTCGCGGCTTCGTCGATCTTGCCGCGCAGCTCGAGTACGCGGTCGACGCACTCCTTTTCGCGCAACCAGCGGCTCTCGAGGTCGGAGGCCTGGCCCTTTGCTTTTTCAATGCTCTGCTTGAGGTCTCCGATCCGGACCGGGTCGACCGCCACGCCCGCGGCCAGGTCTCTCTCCAGGGCGCCCAGTTCGCGTTCGAGCGTCTGGATGCGGCGCTGCGCGTCCTCGATCTCGTAGGGGCGGGCTGAAATCCCTATGTGGACGCGTGCGGCGCACGTGTCGAGCAGGTCGACCGCCTTGTCCGGCAGCTGCCGGCCGGAGATGTACCGGCTGGACAGCTTCACCGACTCCACCACGGCCTCGTCGAGGATCCGCACCTTGTGCGAAGCCTCGTACTTGTCGCGCAGGCCGCGCAGCATAAGGACCGTCGCCTCCTCGCCCGGTTCGTCAAGCTTCACCAGCTGGAACCTGCGGGCGAGCGCCGGGTCCTTCTCGAAGTATTTCTTGTATTCGGACCAGGTGGTTGCCGCGATGGTGCGCAGTTCTCCGCGGGCCAGTGCAGGTTTGAGAAGGTTGGCGGCGTCGCCGCCGCCGGCCGCGCCTCCGGCCCCGATCATCGTGTGGGCTTCGTCGATAAACAGGATGATCGGCTTGGGCGACTCCTTGACCTCGGTGATGACGGCCTTCAGCCGGTTTTCAAACTCGCCTTTGACGCCGGCCCCGGCCTGGAGGAGTCCGAGATCGAGCCCGAGCAGCTCGACCCCCGAAAGGATCGACGGGACGTCCCCTTCGACGATGCGCAGCGCGAGCCCTTCCACGACTGCCGTCTTGCCGACCCCGGCTTCCCCCACGACAATCGGGTTGTTCTTCCTCCTGCGGCCGAGGATATCGATCATCTGCCGGATCTCCCGGTCGCGCCCAAACACCGGGTCGATTTCGCCGGCGCGAGCGCGGCCTGTGAAATCGAGTGTGAAACGGGCGAGGGCGGATTCGCCGTCCGTGCGGCGCGCCCCGGCAACCTGCGGTGCCCCGCCCGGTGCCGCTCCTTCGGCCGGAGCGTCCTCGGGAGACCCGGCGACGATCGTGAGGAGTTTCTTGCGCAGCTCGTCCTTGGCAACCTTGTCGAGGAGATCCACAAAGGCGCCGCTGGTATAGCGGGACGGGCGGTCGACCAGGCAGGCGATCAGGACTCCTGAACGGATTTCGGCCAGGCCGAACTCGAGCGAACCCATCAGCCAGCCGTCCTGGAACCACTCGATGAGCATCGGCGAGAAGACGGGCCTCCCGGCGTTGCCGCTGCGCAGGTCCTCGACGGCGCGCTGCACCGCCTTCTGGAAGCGGGCGGGCTCGATTTCGAAATGCCGCAGGATGTGCTGCAGGTCCCCGTTCGGGTCCTCGCACATCTTCACCAGAAGGTGTTCGACCGTGACCTCGTAGTGGCCCCGCGAAACGCAGATGCCGGCCGCCCCTTCCAGGGAGCGGCTGCAGAACCGGTTCAAGCGACGCAACAGCGATTTGATCTCAACGCCTATCATGGTGTCCTCGTTCTTCCCTTTTACGACCCGCCGGCGGACGCCGTCTCGGGCCAGGGGAATTGAGTTTGGGGCATTTGGGAATGGGGCTGGTTGAATACCACCGCCGTGGTGCTGGGTGCACCGGGCAGCCAGCCCGTCCATCCCAACCGTTGGGGCGATACGCTCGAAAGCTGCAGCGGCGGAACCTCGTCGGCCGCGATCTGGACCTCGATGTCGAAATCCAGCCTGTCTCCGACCAACAGCCGCGTGAGGTTGACCATCCCGGCGTAGTCCTCGCCGACGGGGGTGAAGCGCCGGAAGGTGCGCAACGGCACGGGGCCGACCCTGATCCGGAATTTGCCGCTGCGGTCCCGCACGCGGCCCCCCACGATCAGGTCGCGCCCGAGCGTACAGTTCCGTCCCCCGATCCGGTTCCGCTGCGACTCCTCGATCGTGACCCAGCGGGGGCGGCACTGCTCGATCTCGAGGCACTGCACCCCGAAATAGTCGCGCAACACGCCCGCGATGCTGGCGGCCGAGCGGGGCCGCTGCGTGATCAGCCCCGCGTAGCGGAGCAGGCGCACGGCCGGGAGACCGGCCGCATTGGCGAGCTCGGCCGTGCCCAGACCGATCAGCGAGTAGACGCGCTGGGAGAACACGTCCGCGCCGCGGTGCCGGAACTGGACGTCGTAGCGGTATTTCTGCCACGTCCGGAACAGGAGCGAAAACGCGCGGTGGTGGAAGATGTCCAGGAAGTCGCGGACCGCGGCCTGGTCGTTTTCCTTCCAGATCAGGTCCTCGGTGTAGAACGTGGGGAGAGGGGAGTCGGAGCTGTAGAGCCCGAGAAACGAAGTGGTGACCCGGAATCGCTCGTCGTCGCGGGACCCGCCCGTGCGGGCGATCTCCTGGACGTCCGATGCCGGGAAGGTCATGGACACCGCTGGACGGATCCGGACCTTCTCTTGCCCGGCCGGACCCTCGTATCCGAGGGGCGCGCTCCCCGTGTAGCGCAGCAGCAGCTGGACCGCCTGGAAGAACGAGAAGGCGTGTGGCCTCTCCAGGAGCTCCTGCATCAGGCCAAGATTTGTCGTCCGAGTCTCGGTGGCCATTGGTAGACCTCGCCCTGCTTCACGCCGCGCACGGTCAGCCTGGTAAACGAGTTGACCGAGGCATACAGGGCAAACAGCTCGTTGAGTATGGTCGAAAACAGGTACAGGTCGCCTTCGCCGGAGAAGCCGGTTTCCAGGAGGTCGAGTTCGATGGCGGTGCCGCGGATGGGCACGCCCTGGAAGAGCCAGTCCATCGGTGCGGAGCGCACGCGCTGAATCGCCTCGAGGTGGAGCTGGCTCTCACGCGCAGCCTGGCGATCGACCAGCGCGTGAAAGTTGTAGACCTCCAGGACCGACCGCAGGGCGTCGGCGCTCACCAGGCTCAGATAGTTCAGCGCCAGGTGCGAGAGCAGCCGCCAATGCAGCCCCTTGTCCAGCGGCGGCCGCACCGAGGCGGTCACCCCCGTGATGTTGCGGAAGGTCGAATACTCGGGTGACTGCTGCGTGGCCGCGCTGATGTCGCCGATGCGCAGCAGCTCAGGGAGTCTCCGGTTAGTGCAGGTGAGGTCGAGAGAAACGGTCTCCGCGGGGGGAAGGACGTGCGCCTCCTGTTCCGAGACGAACGCGATGAACGAGTCCGTGCCTTCGCCGGCCACCGAGCCGCGCAGCCGGACCTGGTAATAGATCGGCTCGCGTGCCGCGTCTACGTCGTGGGTGAACGAGTAAAACGGCGCGTACTCCCGCGGCCGGGCCTGACCCTGGATCCAGCCGAAGACCTTGTCGACCGAGTATATCTCGTAGTGCTGCGCGTCGACCGACCCCGGCCGCACGCGGTACTCCACGCGGTCGTGCTCCAGACGAATCGGGTCGGCGGTGTGGCTGAACAGGTTGACGGCGGGGGTACAGAACAGCCGGAAGTTCTCGCCCGATACCCTGGGGGGCTTATCGACCGTCCTCTTGAAGCGGAATTGGACCTCGAACTTCCGCCCGGTCTGTAGGTCCGCGGCGCGTCCCAAACCCGAAAGGTCAACGAAGCCGAACTTGGACGGGAGCGCGAAATACTCCTGCAGCAGGCGAAAGCCGGAAAAGGAACTCTGAGGGTAGGGGAGGAGCGCGTCCTCCTCTGCGAATCCCGCCGCCCGCAGGGCGGTGGCCGGCAGCGTCATTTGCTGGCTGGGGCGGCCTTCGAGGAAACCCTGGATCACGATCTCCTGCAGATTCCGGGTGAGCCAAAGGTACAGCAGGTTCGAAAGCTCGGGCTCGCCGTGCAGGAAGAGCCGGAGCCGGCCGATGTTCAGCTGTTTGAACTGAACCCCTTCGCCGAGCTGCAAGGCGAGCCTCAGGGTCACCGGGGAACCGGCCTTTTCCTCGAGCTCTGCGCCAGCCACTTCGAGCGGGTAAAGATCGACCCCGTAGCAGGTCTGGAACCGGCAGCGCGTCCCCTCGACTGGAACCGAGGCGATCTCGGTACCGCGGGGGATGGGGGCGCGCTCGCGCACGGCGTTGGCCACGGGCCGGAACTCCACGATAGTCATGCTTGGGATCGGCCGCAGGTAGTGCGGCCAGAGCAGGCTCAGCAGCCCGTGGGTCACCTCAGGAAATTCGTCGTCGAGCTTCTGGCGGATGCGCCCGGTCAGGAAGGCGAATCCTTCGAGCATACGCTCGACATCCGGGTCGCTGCCGCGCTCGGCCAGCATGTGCGCGAGGGCAGGGTAGGCCTGGGAAAACTCCCGCCCCATCTCCCGCAGAAACGTCAACTCGTCCTGGTAGTACTTGTTGAACATAGGAGCTTATCGCTGTGGAGTGCGGCGCCGCGGCGCCGCTTTCCGCTTATGCTCTGAGGCCGAAATGCCCGGCACCTCGGCGCCACCCGAATGACCAGATCGCGACGTGGCGTCGAGCCACCGCACTTCGAAATGTCGGGCAACCGTAATCAGCTGCGCACCTGGACTTCGCCGCTGCTGTCTACCTTGGTTTCGAACCAGACTGGACTGCCGGACCCGAGCACGGCGGTGACCTCGAAGTGCAGGCTGAACACGTCGTCTTCGGCGGCCGAGTGCCTCACCCGCACGTTGGTCAGACGCGGTTCGTATTTCTCGACGGTGCTGCGTATGGCTTGTTCCATGATTCGAATGGATTCGGGGAACGAGTGGACCAGGTCGACGATGTCGGGTATGCCGTAGTCGGGGGCCACCGGCGCGTTCCCGCGCCGCGTGTTGAGCATTTTCCCGAGGTGTTCCAGAACGGAGGCGACGATCAGCCTCTCGTTCTGCTGGGTCGTGCGCGGCGCATCGGGCCGCGGGTCAGCCAGTCGCTCCAGTACGCTGCGCTCGCGGAACATGCGTCGCCCTCTCCGAAAACCGGGGGGGCCGGCCGCTCCGGTCCCCCTGTCAGCCTTTTACTTCTTGTCGAGCTTGCCGACCAGCCCGAGGGTGAAAAAGGCGCCCATGTACTTGAAGTGCGGCCGGACCTTCATGTCGACGCGGTACCAGCCCGGATCGCCCTCTACGTCCTCGACCTTGATCTCCGCCTGCCTGAGCGGGCGTTTGCTGCGCACGCTCTGCGACGGGGCCTCCATGTCTGCGACGTACTGGGAGATCCACTTGTTCAGCTCCGCCTCCAGGTCGGTGCGTTCCTTCCAGCTGCCGATCTGCTCCCTCTGCAGCACTTTGATGTAGTGTGCCAGGCGGCAGATGATGAACATGTAGGGGAGTTGGGTCCCGAGCTTGTAGTTCGTTTCCGCCTGCCGCCCCTCGGCGCTGATCCCGAAGAATTTCGGTTTCTGGCACGAATTGGCGGAGAAAAACGCCGCGTTGTCGCTGTCCTTGCGCATGGTCAGGGCGATAAAGCCCTCCTCGGCCAACTCGTACTCGCGGCGCTCGGAGATGAGGACCTCGGTGGGGATCTTGGTCTGGATCTCGCCCATCGCTTCGAACTGGTGCATCGGGAGGTCCTCGACGGCGCCCCCACTCTGCGGGCCGATGATGTTCGGGCACCAGCGCCATTTCGCGAAACTGTCGGCGATGCGGGTGGCGAACGCAAAGCTCGTGTTGCCCCAGAGATAGTTCTCGTGCCCGCCGGAGACCTTTTCCTCGTAATTGAAGGCCTTTATCGGGGCCGAGGTCTCGCCGTAAGGCAGTCGGAGCAGGAAGCGGGGCAGGGTGAGGCCGACGTAGCGGGAATCCTCGGATTCGCGGAACGAGCGCCACTTGATGTACTGCGGACCCTCCAGGATCGACTTGATGTCTTTCAGATTCGGCAGCCTGAGGAACGAGTCCTCGCCGAAGAACTTCGGACTCGCGGCGGCGATGAACGGCGCGTGCGCCATCGCCGAGACCGCCGCCACCTTCTGCAGCAGGGCCATGTCCTGCGGCCCGGGGCCGAAGTCGTAGTTGGCGATCATGGTGCCGATCGGCTTGCCGCCGAACTGTCCGTACTCGGCCGTGTACACCGTCTTGTACAAACCCGACTTCATGATCTCCGGAGCGTCTTCGAAGTCGTCGATGAGATCCTGCTTCGACACATTCAGGATCTCCAGCTTGATGTTCTCGCGGAAGTCCGTGCGGTCGACCAGCAGCTTGAGCCCGCGCCAGGCGGATTCCATCCGCTGGAAGTCCTTCTGGTGCAGGATCTCGTCGAGCTGGACCGAGAGCTTGCGGTCGACCTCGGCGATCATCTCGTCCACGAGCCGGCGCTCCACGCGTTCCTGCGCGCGGCTAGGTTGAAGCAATTCCGTGATGAACGCTTCGACTCCCTTGCGCGCCACGTCGTAGCCGAAATCGGAAGGTTTCATTTTGGTTTGATCGAGGATCTGCTCGATCAGAGAAGGGGCCTCGGCCTCGGCCTGCTGGGCCTGAGCTTCCTTCTCGCTCTTCGCGTCAGCCATAGTCTTGTCTCCCGCCCCGTGAGGGGCTCAAAGGGCGCTTACTCCTTCTTCCCCTGTTCCATGCCCAGTTCCTTGATGAGGCGCTCGCGGGCGGCGTCATCCTGGAGCAACTCCTGCAGCTTCTTCCTGAACCCGGGCACGTTGCCCAGCGGGCCCTTCAACGCGGTCAGGGCCTCCCGCAGGTCGAGCAGCTTCTTCAACTCGGGCACCTGCTGGGCGACCGACTCCGGGCCGAAGTCCTTCAGGGTCTCGACCCGGAGGTTGACCGGCAACTCGTCCCCTTCTTGGTTGGACAGCCGGTTCGGGACCGTGAAGTTAAGCGACAATTCCTGTTTGCGCATCACCTCGTTGAAATTGTCCTTGTCCACGTTGATCGGTTTGCGGTCTTCGAGCGGACGGGAATCGGTTCGGAAGGTGAAGTCGCCCAGGACGAGCTGCTTCAGGGGCAGCTCAATCTGCTCCTGGGCCCCTCCGGTGGCCGGTTTGTATACGATGTTGATGCGTTCCCGGGGAGCCACGGAACCCTCTTTAGCCATCACTGACCTCCGCGAAATGGTCGCACCTAGAAGTCGACCGTTAATGCTGCGTTGACATCGATCCTGCAAATCCGCTGGTACAGTTCACCCAGCTGGCGCTCCACATCCGGGGGGCGTTCCGACATCGCGGCGGCCAGCTTCTGGCGGCACTTGAACAGCTGCTGCACGACCGCGAGGGACAGTTCCGGTTCCCACTCCTCGAGCGAGAACCGGCGGATCTGTTCGTCCAGAAGGGTCAGGAGGGGCAGGGCAAGCTGCGGCTTGCCGGCGTCGACGCAGAGCCTAGCCATTTCGAGCTTCCACAGAAATTGCCGTCGCTGCCGGGATTCGCGGGCGATGCCGTTCGTGAATAGGGCAAGCCCCTTGTTCAGTTCGCCGTTCGAGAACAGCCGATGGGCTTCTGCCGCCGTCTTGGCGAGTTCCTGGTCGTCGCCGGCCCCCTCCCGTCCGGCCCCCGTGTTCCCGCCGGCGCCGGGCTGGGACGAAACCACCTCGCTGCGGACCCATTCCGCCGTTGCGAGGCTGAATAGTGGGGTGCCGTCGACGAACTTCAGCCCGGCAAGATCGGGGAGCCTCAGGAGCAGGGACTGCAATTCGGCCAGGATGGCCTTGCGCGCGGCGGAGTATTGCTCGCCGAGTTCCGACAGGGCCTGCGCGCACTGGCGTTGGATGTCGAACGCGAACACCTGTTCGAGGAATCCCGCCTCGGCTTCCCTCAAGACGGCGAGCCAGTCGCGCCCCGAGAGGAGCTGCTGCAATCTCTGTGCGACGCCTGCGTCCGGGGCCGGGATGTAGGTAATCCCGCCCTCCTGCGTCGGGAGGGCGACCTGCCATCCCCACGTGATCCCCCTCGTGATCCTGTACGGCAGCGGGTCGGCCGGGTCCGCCGCGAGCAGCATCGCCGCCGCCTGGAAAAGGCGCGTCCGACATTCGGCGAGGACTGCATCCACCTCGCCCGGCCCAGCCGCCTCGGGGAGGGGGGCGGCCTTGGCCTGCTCGGCCTGCTGCTGTTTTGCGGCCTCCTCTGCGGCGGCAGCGGCCCGGCGCGAGCGCACGGCGTCGGCCTGGGCCTGCACGAGCTGCCGCAGCTCGACAAATCCGGGCGCCTCGTTGGCCAGGCACTCCTCCACGGCGGCCACGAAGTCGAGCAGGCCCTGTTCGACTTCGAGCGCAAGCTCGTCGGAGGCCGCGGCCGGCTTGCGCGCCAGTGCCACGGGCAACCGCTCCTCCGCCCATTGGACCGCCCCGACCCTCCCCCGCATGCGGCTCTTCTCGGGGAACGCCGTCTCCCAGAAGTTCTTCAGCAGGTTCCGATACAGCGCGAGGCCATTGAGCAGCCCCTCGAAACCCTTGGCGTGACACAGCCCGAGGGTGAGATAGGATGCGACGCGAAGGTCTTTTGATTTGCTCTTGAGCAGGGAACTCGACAGCTGCGTGACCGCGCCCCAGTCCACCGGGACGGGGGAGAGGGCTTCCGTCTTGGCGATTTCGGCGCTGAGCTGTTCGAATTGCGGATCGAAACGAACCGATTCGCCTGCCGGAGCCGACGCGCTTATCGGTTCGACGCCCAGGTTGACGATTTCCGCATCCAAAAAGGACATCTACTCAGATTTTCGAGTTCTGCGGGTCAATGTGTACAGACGTACCCAGTCCGCGCAAGACATACAGCCGATTCGGTCTGATTTGTCGTATCCGAGCGTGATCTGACGAAAATCATTATTTAGGTGGCTAGAAACCTTGTCAAGTTCTTTCCCGGACGGTCCCCCCCTGTGCCGCTGCCATTATCGACTCGACCTTCTCAACCAGGTCGTCGCGGATCTGCGATATCTTGTCGACGTCCACAACCTCCTCGAAAACCGAGGTTCCGCTCATCTCGGTCGAATCGAGGATGAGGTGATCGGGCGGGAGCATCGTCTTGAGAGGCGCCGTCAGGGTCGTCAGCGGCAGTTCCCCCAATTCCGGCGAGGTGACGGTGCTGATCTCCCAGCGCAGGGCGCGCAACAGGTTCGCGATGCCAGGGTATCGGTTCAGCAGCAGGTGAATGAGGCAGCAACGGATGACGAACTCGCGCACGTCGTCCGGCTTCTTCTCCTCTTTGCCCGCGACGCCCAGCCGCAGGCGCGAGAGGCTCAGGCCCGACCCGTAGGACAGAACGTAGCGCACCGGCGACGTGATGGTCACGACCTTCTGGCCGACGCCGGTGTTCAACTGGTGCAGGTATTCCCACGGATGAACTTCCAGCGCAAGCCCTATCGGCTTCAGAGGGGGCCTCAGCGGCCTGGGCAGGTCAAATGGCTTCCCTGCGGCCTTGGCATATAACTCGTTGAGCGCCGCAAAGTTCTTCTCGGCGTCGAGCACCGGCTCCGGAGTGCCGCTGTCGATGTAGTCTCCAAGGACCCGACGCGGCCGCAACAGCGGCGAGATCGTCGTCAGCTGCTCCCTCAACTGGAGGAGGAGGTGTTCCGATACGGTGCGGGTCACCTTGCGCAGAAAAAGCAGTCGCCCAATGCTGAATTCTTCGGTCATGATGTCCTTTTCACTTAGAGGCAAGAAGCCGAAACAACTGAAGCCGGAAGCCCGAGAGCCGGAAGTCCGAAGTTCTGATGCCGGAGACACCGCCCCAGACGGCGGTGGAGTGCTGGCTGCCAATGCCCGGCTTCTGGCTGTGAAATATAACACAGTAAAGGGAATAACAGTTACCGGCAAAACGATGCCAACTTTCCTTTGGCGCGAAGCTCGGTTATGATCAGAGCGATGTCCGCACTTCTGATCGTTCGCTCCGGTTCGCTGCAGGGTCAGCGGATCCGGCTCAAATCGGACCTTACCCGTTTGGGCCGCAAGGCCGAAAACGACATCGTTTTCTCCGACCACCTGGTCTCGAGCAACCATGCTGAAATCCGCCGCAGCGGCGGGGAATACCTGCTGGTGGACTGCGGGAGCACCAACGGCACCTTTGTCGGAGGGAAGCCGGTCACGCGTATGCGGCTCGGGAATCGCGACAAGTTCGAGCTGGGGGAAGGGGGACCGGTCGTCGAATTCCGCACCGAGGGGGAAGAAGGCGGCGACCGGCCGCGGTTGTGCCCGATTTCGGGCTCGTGGCAGGGCGGCGAACCGATCGCGCTGACCGGGGCGCGCACGACCATCGGGCGGGGTGCGGGCAACGACATTGTGGTGGGGCGCGAGGCGGGCTCGGTGGTTTCGTCAGAACACGCTCTCATCCTGATAGAAGACGAGTCGTGCCGGATTCAGGATCTCGACAGCTCCAACGGGACCTACGTCAACGGGGAACGGATCGACGCGGTGCGCCTCCACGACGGGGACCGGGTGGAGCTTGGCTCGGGAGGCCCGGTATTCGAGTACCGGGCCGCGGGAACGGCGCGCAAGGGGCGCAAGCCGGACGAGCGCGAAGGTGAGCGCATGTTCCGCAAGCTGGAGCGTGCGGCCCGGGGCGGGCGCGCCGGCGAGCAGACCATGCTGATGCTTCATGCGGCGAACAGGTTCCACAAGCGCCGCCGATGGCCTCTCCTGCTGGTGTCGGCCGTGCTGCTGGCGGGAGGGCTCGGGGCACTCTACCTGTACTACCAGAAGGCGCAGGAAAACCGCCGTATCCGCGAGTCCGCGGAGGAGGTCTTCTATCAAATGAGGGTGCTGCAGGCCGACCTGGTCCGTTATCGCGACACGATGGGGCCCGAGGAAGCCCAGCGCCGGAGCGGAGAACTGATCCGGATACGAAGGGCCTACGACGACTTCCTGAAAAACCTCGGCCTGTACGAGGGGAAAACCCCCGTCCAGCAAGCCATCATGCGCCTGGCCAGGAACCTGGGGGAAACCGATCTGGATGTTCCACCGGACTTCATCCAGACCACGCTGCTCTACGTGGAGAAATGGCGCAGCACACCCCGGCTGCGCAATGCGCTCGACCGGGCGAAGCAGCGCAGTCTGCCGCGCATCATCCGCACCGCGCTCGACCAGTATGGGCTCCCGCGCGAGTTCTTCTTCGTCCCGCTGCAGGAGAGCAGCTATGACGCCACCCAGGTGGGCCCGCCGACCCGGTTCGGCTATGCCAAGGGACTCTGGCAGCTGATCCCTCCCACGGCCGTGCAGTACCACCTCAGGCTCGGGCCGTGGAAAGACGATGCCCGGTTCGATCCTCTCGACCAGCGTCACGACGAACTCAACTCGACCCAGGCTGCCGTCCGCTACCTGGCGGACCTGTACTCGACCAAGGCTGCCGCATCCGGCCTGCTCGTGATCGCGGCCTACAACTACGGTCAGACCAGAATAATCACGCGCCTGGACCAGTTGCCGAACGACCCACGCGAACGCAACTTCTGGAAATTCTACCGCAGCGGCTGGCTGCCGGAGGAGACCCGGGACTACGTGATGGCCATCTTCTCGGCCGCGCTCATCTGCGAAAAGCCCGACCTGTTTCAGATGAACATCGAACCTGTCTTCTCCGGCTGGTGACCCCGGGGGAACTGAGCCCCTCCGGTGGTACTGCCGGCCTCCCCCAATCCTGGAAGCCCTTCGAAACCGCCGGTGCGGCTTCATTTTGAAGGAAGTATCAGCTATTATCAGGTCGGCGGAGACCCGATAAGTAAGCTGCGAACCTTCCGAAGAATCGACGCGATGAGACTCTGTCCCCTGTGCAAGCGAAGCTGGGAAGATGACTTCCGTGTATGCCCGATCGACGGGCTGGCGTTGCAGGCCGTCGAGGCCGAGACCGACCCGTTCGCCGGCAAGACGCTGGGCGCGCTAAAAATCTCGGAGAAAATCGCCGACGGAGACCTGGGCCCGATTTACCGCGCGGAGGATCCCACGCGCGGTGCCGTGGCTATCCAGTACATCAATCAGGATCGGGTGGCGAGCCCCGTTTTGATGGAAGCCTTCGAGGATGCCGTCAATCTCGCGGCAAAGCTCATCCACCCCCACGTCCTCCGGGTCTACTCGCTCGAGCGGGCGCCAGACGGCACCGTTGCGGTCGTGATGGAGTATGTGGCGGGCAGCAGCCTGCGGGACTATCGTGCCAGCCACCCGGCGTTGGATTGGACTGAGGCCTGCGCCCTGATCAAGCAGGCCGCTGACGGTCTCTCGGCGGCGCACCGGACTTCGATGCTCCACGGGTCCGTGCACCCCACCCGGATCATCGTGGGCGCGGATGGGGTCGTGAAGGTCGCGGGGTTCCATCGCAGCGGGCTGCGCGACGTGGCCGGCAGTTCGGGCGCAAAGCCGGGAGAACTGGTCTACTGGAGTCCCGAGCAGCTCGGGATCATCCGGGACGTCCCGTACCCCGACTACCGAGCGGATGTCTACGGCCTCGGCGTCACGCTCTACGAACTCCTGGCGGGGCGCCTCCCGTACGAGGCTAAGAGCGTCGAGGATCTTGCTGCGGTGATGGACGCGGGCCCCGCCCTCCCCCCCAGCTTTGCGAACCCTCAGGTCTCGCCCACCCTGTCGCGTGTGGTGCTGAAAGCGATCTCCAAACAGCCGGTGGACCGCCACCGCTCGATGGAGGAGTTTCTGCGGGAGCTCGAAGCGGCGAGTCAGCCCTTCCGGGAGCCGGAGCGTCACGAACCGGAACTACCCCGATCCCCGGAATACCCGCCGGCGCGGGGCGATTCCGGTCTGTTTCCACCCTCCGGGCCGACGCGCGGCAGGGAGTCGGTGGAGAACATCTGGCCCGAAGCCGCGCACGCGCCGCATGCGGGCGAGTCCAGCATGTTCACCTGGTTCAAGACCCGCATCGGGGGAGGGAAGCAGGCGCCGGCGCGCAAGAAGGCGCCCGCGGCGGACGACTCGTTTTTCTCCAGCCGCAAGGCTGATGACGGGGACGAGCGCACCGCCATCGCTACGGGCGCACGCAGGAGGAGCGGCCGCCGGCGGAGTTTTGCGGAGACCTTCACGAACTTCGGCCGGCGGGACGACGTCACCGGGACGGATTTCCTCCCGCGCCGCAGGTTCTCGAGCCGCGCCTACGTCCTGATGGGTGTGGGCGGGCTGTTGCTCGTGGGGGCCGTTGTCACCCTTATCCTGATGTTCGGGCGAGCCTCCTCGGGGAAGCTCATGCTCGAAAGCAACCCCCCGGGCGCGCAGATCTTCCTGAACGACGAGTACCGCGGCAACACCCCGCTGCTCATTCCGGAGATCAAGGCCGACGCGTACCGGTTGCGGCTGCAGCTGGACGGCTACGAGGCCGTAGCCGCCACGGTCGAGGTCGGACCCGACAAGGACGTGCAGCGCGCCTTCGTGCTCAACCGGCTGGCCCCGATCCAGCTGCCGGCGCCTCCTCCGCTCCCATCCGCGCCGACCGAGCCTTCGGCCGCCCCTGTGCCCGTGGCCGCGCCCGCGGGTGCGAAAGCCCCGTACGAGGCGATGTTCAACAACGCCCTGCGCAGCCGCAACCTCTTCCCCCCGGCGCCCGGCAGCGCGTGGGACGTCCTGCAGACCTGGCAGCAGCGTGAAGCCGCATCGCCGACGGCCGCCCTGGAGCAGGCGCGGCAGAGTTTCTGCCGCGAGGTCGAGACGGTCGGACTGGAGAAGCTCGACCAGCGCGATTTCCAGTCCGTGCGCGGATTGCTCGAGCAGATCCGGACGCGCATGCCGGGCCAGCCGTGCGGAGGCGGCCTCCAGGCCCGCTACGATGCGGCACTCTCGCGCTCCATCGCGGACCTGCGTGCGTTCACGAGCGCCGCCATGAACCGGCAGAATTATGTGACTCCCGAGGCGGACAATGCACTCAAGTACGTCAGGCTCATTCTTCAGATCGACCCGCAAGACGGCGAGGCGAAGGCGCTCGACGGAGAGCTCTTCCAGCGCGGGTTGGAGCAAGCCAAGGCGAAGGCGGAGGCGCGCCAGCACCAGGACGCGCTGGCCATCTACACGCAACTCAAGGCCGGTTACCCCAACCCGCCGGGAGGCGTGGAACCGCTCAACCAGGGGATCGAGAGGGAGAAACGGCGCATGGCGCTCGCCGCCGCCCTGAAGGTCCCCTACAGTGTGGCGGTCAAGCACGGCCACAGCTTCCTGCGCATCAAAAACCGCGACTGCACGGGGGTCCTGCGCGCGGACGGCTTCAGCATCGAGTTCCAGACCAACGGAGACCACGGGTTCAAGCTCGCCTACGATGTGCTCAAGAGCGTGTCCTACGGCAAGGGGAAAATAGTGATCGAGGGGAGCACCATCGGCGGCGGCAAGATCGAACTCGAGCAGACCGAGAAGAACCCGAGCCCTTCACTGGCCGATCTTTACGGGAAAATCGAGGAGTACCGCAAACTGCGGGCGGAGTACCTGCGCCCGTGAGGTGAGTCGTGCCGAATACCGGCACGGTCGAGAAGGGACGGGGCAATACGTCGCCCCGCCCCTTTTTTGTTTTTTCAGGCGTTGAGCCCCGCTTACCCGGCGACCGGAGCTTCCCAGTCGTCCTCGGCGCTGATGCCGCCATCCGTCCACGTCCAGGCGATTTTCTGGTACGTGAACGCGATGTTTTCGTACTCCGCATAGCGCATGAGCTCGGGGTTCTTGTTGTTGGCCATCGTGAACTCGATACTGGCGATGTTGGCGTTGGTCAACTTGACCGTGTAGTGCTGCTTCTCCGCGCCGACCCCGCCTGCGGCCGACAGCTGAGGCGTCCAGAACTGCAGTTCCCACTCGGGGATGTTCTCGTTGTTGACCAGGGCGTTGTACAGCAGGGGCGAGGCCTTGTCGAGTTCCTTGGTGATGACAAGCGCCTTGTGCATGCGCTTGCCGGTCGGCAACCCCGAAGCCGCATCTCTCGGGCTGATGATCTCATGGTGGACTGCGATCACCATGATCTTGCCCTCGCGCCCCTTTTGCGTCACGGAACCTTTGATGTCGCCCTGTTTCTGACCTTTCAACTTGAGATAAGCGTTCAGCGCCATGCTAGAGCACCTCCTCCTCCGGGCGTAACGCTCCGGCCCATGCCCGCACCATGCGTTGTGGCGGATGCCTCACCCGGTCAGATTCCCAATCCTATTCCCTTTCGAACCTGCGCTGCGATTGTTAGCGAGAATACCAGATCCCGACCCCGGGGTCGAGACCCGGTTTGTTCATCGTAAGATGTCGATCGAGGGCAATTTCTTAAATGCGCCGGCCCCCGCCCCCCGCCTGGGTTTTGTGTGATATACTGAGAGAAAATGGGCAAGCGACCATTCCATTTGGGACCCGACAAAGAGGAACCCGGCTCGAGAACGGGGCAGGCGACGGCCGAACTGGACGTCGCCGACGCGGGCAGGTATACCATCCAGCAGGTCGCCACCATTGGGCGCGCGCCCGACAGCCACATCGTTCTGGACGTCCGCTCCGTTTCCCGCCACCACGCGAGGATCTTCTACGAGGGGGGGCATTTCTGGCTTAAGGATCTCGACAGCGGCAACGGCACGACCGTAAATGGCAAGCGGGTGAAGTTGCAGATGCTGAGTGACGAGGACCGCGTCTGCTTCGGTGAGGCGAAGGCGGTATTCCGTACGGGCGCGCGCTCCCTCGCGGGACCGGCGCCCCTCGGGCGCGACCCGCTCGAGGGATCGGACGTGTCCCAGGACGGGACGCCGACGGGGGGATTGCGGGGTTTCTACCCCGACGTCACGCCCGACGACAGGACCGGGCCTGCCGTGCGCGCTGCGTCGGAAACTCTCTCCACGCCCCCGCGCGAAACCGGGGAGGCGGCTGCAGCGCTGAAAGCGCGCATCGAAAAACTCGAACGGGACAACGCCGAGCTCCGCCAGGAGATCGCCCAGCTTCGTTCGTCGGACCCGGCCAAGGAAACCGAACGCCTGCGCCGTCTCGTGGCCCAGCTCGAGCGGGCCCTCGCCGACAGCAACATCCGGATCCGCAACCTCCAGGAGCGGCTCGGCGGCTGAGCGGGCCCTCCAGAGGCTAACGGAAAAGCTCACCTCGAAGACTCGAAGAGCTCAAAGAAACTCCAAGCACTGCCCATAAGTCTTCCGTGTCTTCGGTGACAAGTTCTTCTTGTCTGTCCCTGCCTACCTGCCCATCTTTTCCAGCCGGTCCCACCGCTCCTTGATTTCCTTCTGCACTTTTGCGGACGCGACCTTGAAGCTGTATTTCGCGTTGTGCAGGTCGCTGAACTCCAGCTTGTCGTCGTCTTTGAGGGAAAGCTTGAGGCTGCGGAACGGGATGCTGAAGGAATGCTCTTTTTCGCTTGCCTGGTATTCCACCGAGACGCCGCTGATGCGGAGCTCGCCCGTGCACTTTCCCTTCAGGAAGCCGTGGGTGTGCTCCACCGTGTAGCGGGAGACGGTTTCGCGCGCCGCCCGCTGGCGCAGCAGGTCGCGGTCGCCGGGATTCATGAGCCGGAGGTCGGCGTCGTACACGAGTGAGATGTTCTCGCCGTCGAAGAAATCGCGGGTCAGGGTGGACTGGTGGCCGCGCGCGGTCTTGACCGTGATCTTGTGGCGGCCGACCGGGATCGATTTGTTCTCGACTTCGCCGTTGGTGCCGAGCGACTGGTCGTCGAGCAGCAGGGTGCCGGGATCTCCGAGGCGGTAGATGCTGAAGCTTGCGCGTGCCGAGGCTTTCCGGGTTTCCGCGCGTTTGCGCAGCTCGGCGGCGGCCGAGTCGCCGGGGTTCAGCTTCTCCAGGTGCGTCACGGCGCCGAGGGCTTCGTCATAGTTGTTGGCCGCCATGGCGGTGTCGTATGCCCTCTGCGCAGTGCCGGCCTCGGCCGCCTGGTTCTTTAGGGACTGGGCCGGTCCGCTTGCGGGGTCCTCGGCCAGCCACTGCTCCGCGGCCGTCTGAGCTTCGCCGTACTTGCCCTGCTTGAAAAGGTCCGCGGCCTTGCGGCCGAGCTCCGCACTCCGGCTCGCCTTCTGGGCGGCGGCAGCCTGGTCCAGGTCTTTCTGCTGTTTCTTGGCGGCCTCCGCTGCCTTGGCGGCGATCTGTCTGCGCAGCGGACCCAGTTCGGGAGCGTCGGGCCTGAGTTGAGCTACCTTGGCCAGCTCCGCCCTGGCCTCGACGAGCTTCCCGGCGCCGATGTAGGCGGCTGCTTCGACCAGCCATTTCTTGATCTCGATCTCCTGTTCCGCGCCGCTCTTGTTCGAGGAGGCCTCGGCGTCGAGCTGCGAGAGGATGGCGAGGGCGGGTTCGTTTGCGGGATCGATCTGCAGGATCCTCTGCAGCGTCTTGCGGCTCTCCTCCGGCAGGTTCTGCGCCCGCTGGCCCTGGGCCTCGAGCAGCAGAAGGCTCACCTCCTTCAGGCCCTTCTGCCTCTGCGCTTCCTTCAGGAGCGCTTCGGCCTCGGTGTTTCCGGGGAACTCCTGCAAGGTGCGCTGCAGCTCTGCGATGGCCTCGACGTAGAGGCTCCGGTCCATGCTGGCTCTGGCCTCGGCGATCCGCTGGGCCGGTGTGGCAACGGGTCCGGGGCGGTGCAGATACCACCAGGTGCCCCCCGCGGCCCCCAGGAGCACAATCAGGGCCGCGGCGCCGGCCCACAGCGGCAGGCTGGATTTCCGCTGCGCACCGGGGGGCGGGAGAATGACGGTCTTTTCCATGCGGACCGTCTCGACGGCCGCGGGAGCGGGATGCTTGTCCCGGTCCGCCTCCCGGGTCTTTTTGCGCTGCTCCTTCTCGGTGTCCCTCTGCGCCTTCTCCCGTTCCTTCTGAGCTACCCGGGCAGTTTTCTCGATGTCCTTCAGCAGCCCTTTTGCCGCCTTGTTTCCGTCCTCGAGCGCGAGGGCCTGTAGTGCGAGTTCCTTCGCCTTTTCGAACTGTCCGCCGTCCAGCGCGCTCCGGCTGCCGGCGAGCAGGGCTGCGAGCTCATCCCGGCGCCGCTGTGCCTCGATCTCGGTCATGCGGCGCAGGAACGCCGCGGCGTCTGCGTTTTGCGGGTCGGCCTCGAGCGCCTCGCGCGCCTTGGCCACCGCTCCCGCGGCATCGCCGGAGGCAAGCAGCCGGTCCCCTTCCGCCACCAGCACCGCGACCTTCTCCTTGCGGGCCTTTTCGTGGACGGAGTCGATGCGGCGTATCATGTCCTTGGCCTTGGTGCTTCCGGGATCGAGCACGAGAGCGCGCCGCGCCAGTGCCTCGGATTGACCCAGGCTCCCCTGGAGGAAGGCCTGCTGCGCCTGGCTTATGAGCTCGTTGAGTTCCTGCTTGAACCGCCTGTCCTCGCGTGCCTGGCGGACCCGCTGGAGGAGTTCGGCAGAGGCCGGGTGGTCGGGGCGGACCTTCAGGGCCTCCCCGACGTGGAGTTCCGCGTCGTCGTAATCATGCCTCTCGAGCGCGTCCTCGGTCTTTCTCAGCAGCAGCTTGACTTCCTCGGCTCTGCGGGTCCCCTCCTTGCTTTCGGCGATTTCGAGGAGCAGGCGGGAGACGGCGGAGTCCGGGGCGGGGTCGAGGATCAGGGCTTCGGAGGCGAGCACCGCCGCTTCCTCGAACGACTGGCGTCCGAGCGCCTCCCTGGCATCTCGGAGCAGTGCGGACAGGCGCTCGGCGCGTTGTTTCACCTCGATAGCCCGGTCGATCTTCGCCGCGAGCTCCGACGCCTCGGTACTCCTGGGCGACATCTCGAGCGCCCGGTCGACGTGCGCCCGCGCCTTATCGAGGGCGTCGGTCTGAAAGAGTTGAAGCGCCTGGTCGAGTTCCGACTGCAGGCGCGCCCGGAGTTCCTCTCCCCGGATCCCCTCTTCCGCCTCCTCGATGCCGAGGCGGACGGCCGTGTCGTCGCCCATGACTTCCCGGGCGCGCTGCAGCGCGCGCAGGCTCTCCCGGAACTTCTTGTCGGCAAGGAGCTTGAACCCGGCAGCCTTGTCGCGCTCGGCCTGTTCTTTGCGCGCGAGGCGCGCCTTCTCGGCCTCCGCCCCGGCCATGGCCTGGCGCCGCAGGTCGATCGCATCGGCTCGATCCGGCTCGAGTTCCAGCACGCCGCTGACGCACTCCAGCGTGGTCGAAAACCGGCCGGCGGTCAGCGCGTCGCGTGCGGTGGCCAACAGCTCCGCGATGCGCGCCTTCCTCCGTTCCTCGATCCGCCGCCGGGACTGGGCCAGAAGCTGCACATACTCTTCCTTGGGACCGAGGATACCGATCGCCTGGCGCAGAATGTCGAGCGCCTCTTCGGGGTGGTCCGCATCCAGCAGTTTTTTCCCCTCGCTGAACATCTGGGCGCCCCGCTCGGCGTCGGCTGCCGCCGGCTGAGGCTGGGGCTGGGAGGGTGGTGGCGGGGACTGGGGCGCCGGCCGCGCGGAATCTCCCGGAGCATCCGCCACGGGCGCACTCTCACGCGGGGGGGCCGGCGGCACGGGGCGGGCTGGCGCGGGGCGCAACAGCGCTTCACGCTCGAGCGACGCGTGCAGGGACCGCACGGCTGCGTAGGATGGCTTCTCGTCGCGCAGAGCTTCGCGGACGCTGTTGGCCAGCTGCACCACCGCCGGCGGGAGCGCCGGGGCGCTCGGCGGCCTGGGCCAGCCGCGGGGCGGCGTCCTGGATCTCATTCAGGAGACGCTGCGCCGAAGAGGCCATTTCCTCAAGGAGCCTGCGGCAGGCCCGGCTCACGTCCGCCATGGACGCGTAGCGCTTGTCGGGCTCCTTGGCCATGCATGTGTTCAGGATAGGCCACAGCGCAGCCGGGGCCTCCGGCAGCAGCTCGGCGAAAGGGAATTGTGTCTGGAACAGGATGTTGTCCATCGTCTTGACGATGTTCTTGTCCCGGAACGGGTGCGTGTAGGTGAGGAATTCGTAAAAGACAATCCCTGCCGAGAAAATGTCGGAACGCTCGTCGTACTGTCCGCCGCGGATCTGTTCGGGCGACATGTAGACTGGGGTGCCCAGGCGCACGCCGGACCGTGTCAGGTCCGAGGAGGGGATACGGGCGATGCCGAAATCGAGGAGTTTCACGCTGCCGGCCGGGGTGACGTGGATATTGCCGGGCTTGATGTCGCGGTGGATGATACCGTGCAAGTGCGCGTGGTTGAGCCCCTCGGCGACCTGGACCATCACCGAGAGCTTCTGTTCGAGCGGGATGCGCTCCTTCTCCTTGATGATGTTCTTGAGGTCTTTTCCCTCGAGCAGCTCCATGACGATGTAGGTGATTTTGCCGTCCTCGCCGAGGTCGTGAATGATCACGATGTTCGGGTGCTGGAGGCTTGCGGCGGAGCGGGCTTCGCGGTAGAACCGCAGCTTGAGCTCCTGGTCCCACTTGATGTCTTCCGCCATCGTCTTGATTGCGACGTAGCGGCCGAGCACCTCGTCGTACGCCTTGTAGACGGCGCCCATCGCGCCTTCGCCGAGCTTTTCAACGATCGAGTACTTCCCCAGTTTTTGGATCATCGTGTCGATTTCTTGAGCGCCTGGATACGTCGTTCGAGAAGTTCCATGATCGGGATGCCGTCGAGCGTTCCGAGGGTCGCCTCGGGGTACTCACCGGCCCGGGTGTAGTGCGCCAGCGCCTGGCCGGGGTCGCCGAGTTCTTCGTAGCAGCGTCCCTGATAGAACAGCACAGTCCCGGGGCAGATCCCCGAGCGCAGCGGGCCCAGGTCGGCCCTCTCCAGCATTTCGAGCGCGCGCCTCCACTCCCCCTGGTCCATCAGGCCGCGGGCCAGGCTCAGGGCGGCAAAACGTGAGGCGGGGTCGGCGGGGTCGCGCTCCAGCAGATGGTTGAGGAACGCCATGACGGCATTGACCAACCCGTCGGGCGCGCTCCACGGGTACTCCGCCCCCGCGAAGCGCACGGCCACCGTTGGACGCTGCCGCCGGCCTCGAATTCGAGCGCAACCGACTGCCCCGGCCGGCGGGTGCGCAGGTAGGTCTGGAACTGGCCGTAATCCATCGGCCTCTGATCGACGCTGCGGATCACGCTTCCCGGCGGGATGGGCGACTGCGCCTCGGCCGCCGGGCGCTGGTCCTTCACGACGACCAGTCCGCGGGTGGTCTCGAGCAGGCTGAGTGCCACGTGGGGGGTGACCATACGGGATGGAACTCTCCCGGCGTTGTCGATCTGAGCCACGAGAAAATCGAGCGCGGCCGCCTCGACGTTCGGCACTTCGATCAGGTCGGGGTGTGGGCTGAGCTTTCCGTACAGCCTGAACACCAGGCTGTCTCCCATGCGCAGGCCGAACAGCAGCAGGTCCACGCGTCCGGCCTGCTGCGAAGCGGCGGCGACCATGGACGCCAGGTCTGCGGGCGAACGCTCCGCCGCGATCAGTTTCTCCGGGACCGCGCTCCCGCCCGGCTGCCGTCCAGACGCACCTCCCCCGGTGAGGCCGAAAGTGCTCATGCCGGTGGCCAGTCGCCGCGCCACCGGCTCCCAATCGGGCAGTGAAGGCGCCAGTGAACCGGCAGCCGTACCCGGGCCATACACACCCAGGAAGGCCAGTGCCGGTTTGAGGTCGCCGGCAGCTCCGGTCGAGCGCCCACGCTCGACGAGCACCTCCTTGACGAACTGCCCGGCGGGGTGGACGACCCGGACCTCGTGGCGGCCCACGCAGACGTCGAGCCGCAACGGGGTCTTGCCCGTGGTCACGCCGTCGAGCAACACCTCGCCCCCCTCGGGTGTGGAGCCGACCTCGAGCGTCCCGAGGTCCTTTTTCAGCTCCACGTTGACGAGTTCGGGACGGACCAGCAGGGGCTTGCCCCAGTCGACCTCCTCGTCGCGCACCGTCACGCTCAAGGTCTTGGGCTCATAGCAGGGTGCCGCCAGGTCGATCGCGACGGTGTCGCCCACGGGGATATCGGCCAGGGAGAGGTAGCTCGAGCTCTTATCGCCCGCCCAACCCGGCGAGGACTGGATCTGGGCTTTCTGCTCCGGGAGGAGCGAGGCCAGCCAGTCGTCGTAACCCGTACCGCGTCCGGCGGGCTGACCGTTGACGCGCACTTCGACGGCCAGTGCCTTCACCGAGATGGGGATCTGGACCGCGCGCCGCCGCAACCCGCGCTCCATGCCAAGCAGCTCGGCCGGCCGGATGGTCACCTCGAATGGCTCGTCCCGGTACCCGTCCTTGTGCAAGAGCAGTTTGTAGGAACCCGCGATCAGCGGAAGGTCCACGGGCGTCGTCCCCAGGGACTGGCCGAGATAGAGCAGTCCGGCCCCCGGCGGGGCAGTCTGAAGGGAAAGCCGGCCCGTCTCGGCCGAGCGGATCCTGTCCACGAGAAGTTTCTCGCGCGGGTTGAAGACGGCGTCGCCGACGAGCGGGGCGACGACCATGATGTCCCGCACGGTGGCGGCGATCGTCGCCTCGTCGGCAAGGAGCTTGCTCTGCGTCCGCATCTGCAGCAGCAGGGCCTCCTGGAAGATGGAGCGGCTCTCCGCGTCCAGGTTACCGGTTTGCAGCCGGCCGCGCAATTCCGTCAGCAGCGGGGCGAGTTTCTCGGGGACCTTCTGAAGTTCGGTTTCCTGCAGGCCGGCAGCCTCGGTCAGCAGCTGTCGCAGCTGTGCCACCGGGGTCGGCTCCGCGGGCGCGGCCTGTGGGAACGCGGTGGCGAGCGACAATTCCAGTGCGGACAGCAACAGTAGGATTCTCACCGGTACAGCACCCAATTCTCGTCGTTCTTGCCGGTCGCGACCACCTCGCCGGTCTGCGATACGCCGATGACCTTCAAGTTCCGGTACGAGGGCTTCGGGTCGAGCGCCACGGAGCCTAACCGGTCCGGCTCGACTCTGCCCGCGGCGTCCTTGGCGGCGAACACCTCGATTGAGTTGTTCCCGGAGTCGAGCATGTAGACGTTGTTCAGGAGATCCAGCGCGAAGTACTCGATGGTCGGTTCGCGGGCGCCGCCGGGCGCCAACGTGGTCAGAGGCTTCCCCTCGGCGGACAGGACCTGAACGGATTTCAGATCGGCGCCGAGGATGTAGAGGTAACCGCGGCGATCGATCCGCAGTTGATGTCCGCGGACCGGCGCGGCCAGCGTGGCGAGTATGGGGGTGGCGGCACCGGTGCCGGTCCGGTGCGTGCTGCCCTGCGGCAGCCGGAACAGCCCGGCCTCGAGGTCCAGCAGGTAAAGGTCGCCACGCGGGTCGAACGCGATGGATCTGAGCTTTCCCAGGGTCTTCTGCCTACCCCCCACGGTCGCGCTCACCTTCACCAGCATCCCGGTCCCGAGGTCGACCGAGTCTTCGGCGACATAGCAGGTGATCCCGTCGGCGCTGGTGGCCGCGTCCTCGAGTCTGCGAGCCGCTCTGGTTTCGAGCACCTTGGCATCCATCGAGACGCCCAGCAACTGGTCGCGGTCGATCAGGATGAATCGACCGCCCGAAAAGGAGAGGGACCGCGGGTCCTTCAAACTGGCCACACCGGCGAGCCGGACCGCCGCCGTCTCGGCGAAGATTTGGCCTGCCGGGCCCGGCGTCGGCCTGACAAAACGGGAGAGCACGGCGAGGTAGTCTTGGGTGCGGCCGTAAATCGTCGGCAGCGGCGAGACCGAGAGGGCGCGCTGAAGGTGGGCGACGGCCGCGGTCCGGCTGCCCGCTGACGCGTCACACAATCCGAGCAGCACGTAACTGGCGGCCAGGGTGGGCGAGAAGGGGTCGGCCTCGATGACGGAACTGGACAGGGCGCGCGCTCCCGCGAGGTCCCCGGAGCGAAACGCCGCGTCCGCGCGGGCCTGCAGGGCACAGGACGAGTCCATGAGCGCGGCGTCCTCGAGGGCCGCCGCCCCCAGTTCGGGGCGCCCCTGGGCCGCGGCGGCGAAATAGCGCTGCAGGATGTCGATCCGTCTCACCAAGGCGGCGGTTTGCGCACCCTGTGCGCTCAGGCGTTCGAAGCGGGCCACGCGGTCGGGTACAGAACCCGGGTGGAGCAAGCCGATGACCTGGATCATCTCCAGCAGCCGGGGGGTGAAGGCCGCGCCCGGCGAAGCCATCGCCGCGGCGTCCAGTCTGGACACGAACGGGAGGAGGCCTTCGGTCGGGGCTGCGGCAAGCGCCTCCTGGTAGCGTGCCCGCACCGGGTTCTGAACAACCGCGGCCCGCTCCGGCACGAGCGGCAGGAACGCCGCCAGGAAGACAATCCACAACGCAGGCATGCGTGACTCCGCAGACGCTCAAAAGGCAGCCGGTCAATGAGATGGGCGGGGGCCCCGGTCTCAGAGTTTGTATTGTGTCTCGGGATGGAATTATATCAGGAGGCAGGGGTTTTACGTTGACATTTTCCGAGGCGCGATACTAAAAATGCATTGTTATGACAGTCTTGCCAAGCTTCGAGGTGCTGGCCTACGCCCTCACCGACCTTGGGCGGGTGCGCTCGACCAACGAGGATTCCTTCTTCATCGCCAACCTCACCCAAGGGGTCCGGATCGAGAAGAACGGCAAGCTTTGCTTCGCTTCGGGGGCCAAGGGCTCGCTCTTCGCGGTCGCGGACGGCATGGGGGGAGCCGCGGCCGGCGAGATGGCAAGCAGGACCGGGTTGCGCGCCCTGTACCGGGAAATCCAGGAGCTCTCGCGAGGCCTGCGGCAGGGAGATGGGGAGCTCCTGCAGGAGGTCCTCATCGACTCGGTCGGGTCGGCAAACAGGTTGGTCTACGAGATGGCCCAGCGCAACCCGGAGTACGCCGGGATGGGCACGACCCTCACGGTCGTGCTCGAGCTCGCCGGGCACGCCATGGTGGGCCAGGTGGGCGACAGCCGGGCGTATCTGCTGCGGGAAGACGGGATACGGCAGCTGACCCGGGATCAGTCCCTTGTGGCGCAACGGGTCAGCCTCGGGGAGATCACCGAGGAAGAGGCGCGGACGCACCCGGAACGCAACATACTGCTGCAGGCGCTGGGGGTGCGGCCGACCGTGGAAGTGGCGCTTCGGTCGTTGCTCGTGCGTCCCGGCGATGTCCTGCTGCTCTGTTCGGACGGGCTGCACTCGCAGATGTCGTCGGATGAGATCTATGCGGTCGTGACGGAGTCGGCCAGCCCCGAGGCCGCCTGCACCGACTTGGTGGACCTCGCCAACGCGCGGGGAGGGCCCGACAACATCACCGCCGTGCTTGTGCAGTTCCTCGCGGACTGACGGTTTTTCAGTAAAACACCCAGTTCAGAAAGACCAGCGCCGCCGCGATCAGGGCGGCGAACCCCAGCACCCTCCCGGGCGCGTGCGCGACGCCCCCGCGGTCGGCGCCCGATCGGTCGTACACGAGGCCCGCCAGTTCCACGCGGCTCCGGCGCGGCGTAAAAGCGCTCACCGCGCAAGTGACCACGAAGCAAGACGACCACCCACAGATCGCGCCATAGAAGTTGGCGCTCATCTCGCTCCCGTATGGCAGGATCCCTGCCCTGTAGGCCAGGTAGTGCAGGAAGGCCGCCACCGTCCCCGAGATCAACCCCCAGAATCCTCCGGCCGGCGTAGCCCAGTAGGTGAACATCCCCAGCAGGAACGTGGCGAACAGCGGCGCGTTGAAGAAGGAGAACAGGAGCTGCACGTAATCCATCAGGTTGTTGAATCCAAGGACGATGTAGGCCGTGGCGACACTTAGGAGCACGGCGGCGAGCGTCGCGCAGCGGCCGACTGCGAGGTAGTGCCGGTCCGACCGGCCGGGCCTGACGTAGGCCTGATAGATGTCATAGGTCCAGACGGTGTTGAAGGCGGTGACGTTCCCGGCCATGCCGGACATGAAGCTGGCGAGCATGGCCGTGATCCCCAGGCCGAGCAGTCCGTGCGAGTAGTAGCGGACCATCAGGGCCGGGAGCGCCATGTCGTAGCGGGCCGCGAGATCCCCGGGAAAGAGCGCCGCTGCTGCCAATCCCGGTATTACCACCAGGGCGGGGAAAAACAGCTTCACTACTGCTGCGATCAGCGGCGTCTGGACCGCCGACGGCAGGTCCTTGGCCGCCAGCGCGCGCTGGACGAGCAGAAAATCGGTGCACCAGTAGCCGAAGCTCAGGACGAAACCGAGGCCGATGACGTTCCCGATGCCGTCCATGGCCGAACCGAACGGGTCGGCGGCGGGAAGGCCTTTCCACGTGTGTCCGAGAGCGGGCGGCAGAGCCGCCACGAGGCCGGCCCACCCACCGAACTCAGCCAGCACGAAAAAGACGAGCGGCGTGAAACCAGCCACGATGAGGATGAATTGAAGCACCTCGTTGTAGATGGTCGCGGTGAGCCCGCCGAACCCGACGTACACCAGCACGACCGCCGCCGAGAGCAGCACCCCCGTGCTGAAATTCCAGCCCACCACGGTGCGGAGAATGATCGCCATGGCGTAGACGCTGATGCCCGAAACCAGGATCATGAGCGTCGCGAAGGCCGCGGCGTTGAACGCGCGCGTCTTTTCCCCGAAGCGGAGCTTCAGGAACTCCGGGACGCTCCTTACCCGGCTGCGGTGGTAGATGGGCATCATGAAGAGCGCCAGGAAGATCATGGCGGGAATCGCGCCGAGCCAGTAAAAGTGGTTGGCGCGGGCGCCGTACTTGGCGCTGGTCGAGACGATGCCCATTACCTCGAGGGCGCCGCAGTTGGCGGCGACGAACGCGAGACCTGTCACCAGTACCGGGAGAGAGCGTCCCGCGAGCAGGTACTCGTGCGTGGAGACCATCCGGCGCCGCAGCCGGAAGCCGGTGGCGATGATCACGAGGAAGTAGGCGGCGATGATCAGGTAGTCGAGGGAGCTGAGGTTTATGGGGCGCAATGGGTACGGTCCTCCCTTTGTCCGGGCAACGGGAGCGTGCCGGGCGACGACCCCGCCGGGCCGGGCTCAGTACCGTTTCTTCTGTTGACGGAGCAGGTCGAACTTGGCCGTGTCGGCGACGGCCATGACGGCCATGACGCCGGCTTGGACCGGGTCGCTCACGACCAGGTCGGCGGCGTCGGGGACCGTGCCGGCCATGTTCAGGGAGATGACCCTCAGGCCGTCGCGGCGGACCTCCTCGACGGCGCGGGTGATCTCCCCTCCCATGAGGGAACCGGCCAGTACGAGAAGCCGCACCCGCGGCAGGCGCACCACGGCACGCACAGCCGCGGCCAGCTCCTTCTCGCCGACCAATGGGATGGTGTCGACCGAAATCCGCTCACCGCGTATGTTGTGGCGGTCGGCTTCGGAAACGGCGCCGACGGCGACCTGGCCGACCTGCGCGCCGCCCCCCATGATGATGATCCGCTTGCCGTATATCTTGGAGAAGGGCGGGGCCGGCTCCACTCCCGCGACCGTCGGAAGGGCGCGCAACTCGTCCAGCAAGGGATCGAGCGGCGCCTGGAGGTCGAACTCCAGGTACACCTGGACCGCGTCCGGCCTGTGGATGATGTCGATGTAACTGATGTTGGCCCGGTGTTCGGCGAGCACGCGGGTCAGCTGAAACAGCGTCCCCGGTTCGTCCGACACCCTGATCAAGACCGCCTGTTCCATTCCGGTGTCCTTCGAGCCCTTCAAGAAGTCGAGGCGAGGCTTTGGATCAATTCTACACGGCGTCGAGCGCCTGGTGGAAGTCGTACAGCAGATCACGCCAGTCTTCGATCCCGACGGAGATCCGCACCATCGAATCCGGTATGCCCGCGGCCTTCTGGTCCTCCTCCGACATCTCGGAATGAGTCGTGCTTGCGGGGTGGCAGACGAGCGACTCGACTCCCCCCAGGCTGACGGCGTTCTTGGCGATCTTGATCTGGCGCAGGAAATCGAAGGCCGCGCGCTTCCCGCCGTGCACCTCGAAAGACATGATCGATCCGGGGTAGCTGCACTGGTTGTCGCGAATGCGGATCTGTTCCGGGTCGCGGAACAGCGTCGGGTAGTGCATCCGGGCGATTTTCGGATGCGTGGCCAGGTCCTCCGCGATCCGCTGCGCGTTCTTGCTTTGCTGGTTCATCCTCAGGGCGACGGTGGGGAGGCGGCCGTTGAGCAGCCAGCACTCGTCGGCCTGCAGGATGTTGCCGAGGATGGCGCGCGTCCCCCGCAAGTGGTCGATGGTCTCGGAATCGCGCCCCAGCACCACGCCGGCAAGCATGTCGGAGAAGCCCGAGAGAAATTTTGTTGCGGAGTAGACTACCAGGTCGGCCTGCCGCGACAGGGGGTGTTGAAAGGTGGGCCCCATGAAGGTGTTGTCGACGACGACCAGGGGCGCGTTCGGGTGGCTGTGTGCGTCGGCTGCGGCCGCTGCAATGTCGGTCATCACCAGGGTCGGGTTGGCGGGGGTCTCGATGTAGACCATCCGCAGGTTCTTCGCTCCCGCAATGGCCTGTCGGAGGCCGGCGCTGTCCCCGGCAGCCACCGGGACGGCACGCACACCCAGCGGTTCCAGGATCTGGTGTATCAAGTGCACCGATCCGCCGTAAAGCGGGATCGTGTAGACGATCGTGCTTCCCGGCGGGCAGAAGGTCAAAAACAGCGACGAGATCGCCGCGAGCCCCGAGTTGAAGACGGCGGCGGACCGCGCCCCCGGCTCCAGCGGTACGATCTGGTCTTCCAGGATCTCGGCGTTTGGGTGCGACAGCCGCGCGTAGATCAGGTCGATGCTTTCCCCTTCGGCCGGGTGCGTCTTGCCAAGCGCGATGGCAAACGCCCGCTCCGCCGATTCCGGGGTGGAGAACACGTAGGTCGAAGACCGGAACACGGCCGGTCTGGCCGAGCCGACCGACAGCCGCGGGTCGAAGCCCCGGGTAAGAACGGCCGTCGAGGTGCGCACCACGTAAGTTGGTTTCTTGCGCTGCATGCCTTCTCCGCTGGGGATGACTTCATGTCCTCGAAGAGCGCAGCGGCGCAAGGGGTCCCGGCCCTAGTTCAACGCGCCGTCGTCGATCCCGAAGAACCGTGCCCAGTCCTCCAGGTCCACCCGCTCTTCCTTGCCTTCGGCCTCGCGGCGATACTTGATGCCCGAGGTGAACGTACGCCAGTCCATCGTGCGCGCCCCGGCGTCGCGGCAGCGGAGCGCGAGGCGGTGGTCGTTGGTGACGACGGTGACCTCCGCCGAGGTCCGGGATTCCGTCGAGCCGGTCCAAGATCGCGTCGTCGGCCGACAGTGGGGCGCAGTACCGGACACGCACTCCGCGCGGTGGCCGGGACCGTTCGGGATCGTCGCCGTCGAAGAAGACGTCGAATGCGCCGCCGCGCTCGACGTGCAGACGGCTCAACAGGTCCAGAAACGCCCGGCGCGTGCTCCTGTCCGAGCGGAGCGACGCCGCCGGTTGGCCGACCAGGTTGTTTCCGTCAAACCAGTACGGCATGGCCCGATTCTAGCCTGTTTCATGCGCCCCGGTACAAAAACAATTCAGGAGCCATGCGCGCCTGTGGTACGCTCCGCTCATGTCGCAGACCGAAAAGGGATTGGGCAACGCACAGACGCTCTGCGTGGAGCTCTCGGAACTCGACTTCGAGGCGCTCGAGAGCGTCTCGGGTCACGCCACGGTCATACGGTTCCGCGTCCACAACGAAACGATCCGGTTCGGCGACGTCCTCCTCGTGCTCGAGGGCCCGGAGATCCGATTCCACGGCCGGATCGGCAACGTCGACGAACAGGGCTGGGCGGTGGCGGCCGACCTCTCCGGATCCACCATCCCCACCCTGAAGAACTAGGCAGTGAGAATCCGGAGCCCGCAGACGCGCGATCAGAGCTTCCCATTCCTCCTCCGCGCCCCGGAACCCGACAGGGCGAGTTGGAGTTTTCGACGTGATCTCCTAGAATTCTCATCGACGACAATTAAGACTCCGAGGATTTCATGAGAACTCCGGCATGGAAGGCGTTTCTCATTGCCCTGATGGCGGGCGTCCTGGCGGTAGCCCCGGCCGTTTCGGCCGACAACCTGAAGTCGTTGACCGGTTATTGGGTCGGCAAGGCCACGGGCCCACAGGGTGGCCCGCCCACCGGCGACCTCGCCATCGTCTTCGAAAAATCGGGCTCCGGGCTCAAGGGCACCGTGACGGTCAAGGCCGCGGGCGGGCTTCAGTACTCGGGCGAGCTCTCCGGCATCTCCCTGAAGGAAGGTTTTTTTTCGG
>CAWJKZ010000022.1:0-53355 GCA_963843575.1 uncultured Acidobacteriota bacterium
GATCCGGAGGGCGAAACGGATGTGGGCATCGTGCAGGTAGTTGGGTTAGCAAATCGAGACATAATCGATCTTGTTGCCGTTCGCCCTGCGCTCCTTCTCAATATGCCGGTCGAAGCGCTCGAACTCGGTGAAAGAGCGAGCATCCGGGAAATAGGAATCGATAACGCCCGACGGAGTCATTCTTGTCGAGTGCCGCAACGAGGTCGTTGCCGGTTTCTTTGATTGCCTTCATATGGCGTGGCGCGATAAAGCCCGCGGCACCGATCAGAGCGAACCGATACATGTCTGTCACCTGTAACGAACAGAGCTGCAAAAACTCAGCATAGTTGGCCGCCTATTTATGTTAGGCATGGGGTTTGGCTTCGATCCCTTCTTCGCTGCCGACGTATGCCACGTAATCAGTGTATTGCCTCAGGTAATTGTGGTAATCGCTGTGCATTAGGTTAACGTTGTTGCACAACACGCCGATGATGCGGGCCCGGACCAGTTCCAGGCTCTTTTTCGCCCTCCTCAGGATCTCCGGCGGATTTTTGCCACCCTTGGTGACGAGGATCACTCCGTCGATCATCGGAGCCACGATCAGGGGATCGGTCACGGACATCATGGGAGGCGTGTCGATCAGAATGAAATCGAAAATGCCCGCCGCGCGGCTAGAGCGTCCTGCATCCTCGTCGAACCGAGCAGTTCACCGGGATTGGGCGGGATACGTGCCGGAGTGACGACAATGAAGAGCTTCGGGACGTGGCTCTCCTGCACGATAGCAGATCGAATTCCACCTGCCCTGTCAGATACTCGCTCAAACCCGCGCTTCCATTGCCGCTGAAGATCTTCCTGATCTTGGGCCGCCGCATGTCGCAGTCGAGGATCAGGACCTTCTTCCCGTCCTGCGCCAGGCTGAGCGCCGTGTTGCAGACGGTCGTGGTCTTGCCCTCCGCCGCCTTGGCGAAGTCACCATGATGATCTTGGGCGGATTCTTCGGCATCGAGAGCAGGAGCGCGGTGCGCAGCCCTCGTACGCTTCGGCTATCGCGGAACTGGCTGGCTACGAGAGACGCGAGCTCCACACCCTGCTTGACCAGCGCCGCTTCGCCTGTGCCTTTCTCCTCTTCCTGGATGCCGGAAGATAACCGTAGTGCCCGCGCGCGGACTGGAGGCTTGGAATGAGACCCAACGAGGGCAGACCCGACCATCTCCTCCACGTCCTCCGGCGTCTTCACCGTTGTTGTCCAGGTAGTTCAGGAAGAACGCGAGGCCGAACCCACCCATCAGGCCCAGCATGAGAGCGAGTCGAGGTTCATTTTCAGGTTGGTGCTCGCAGGGGAAGCGGGGATCTCGGCCTGGTCCACGACCCTGATGTTGCTCGACTTCAGGCCCGCCGCCACACCCGCTTCCTTCATGCTCTGCAGCAGGCCGTCGTAGAGCTGCTTGTTGGTTTCAACCTCGCGCTTGAGAATATTGTAGTGGATGTTGGATTCGTTCAGCTGATCGGCCAGTACCTTCTGTTTCTCAAACGCCTCGGCCAGGAGCTTCTCGCGCGCCACGGCCGTCTTGTATTCCGTGTCGCGTTTTCCATCGCAAGCCTCTTTTCCCTCGCAACTGCTCCCGGTGCGCCGGACGAGCCGGCTCTCCTGCTGCTTGAGCTGCGGCATGGACGGACCGAGCTGAGACGAGAGCTTGGCCAGTTCCTGCTCGTCGGCAACCAGCGTCTCTTCCAGCTTCTCGATCAGGGACGTCCGCAGAGCTTGAGGGAAATTCTCGGGGGTGGCCTGGGCCAGCGTGCGGTAGACGGACTCCTTTGTCATGCGCGCCGACCGCGCTTCGGTGAACTTGGTATTGATGTCGGCGAGCGTCTGGGTGATCACGTCCTGCTTTTCACCGACGTTCATGATGCTGTGCTGGCGGGCATATTCGATCAGGGCTGTGTCCGATTGCTCCACCTTGGCCTTCAGATCGACCAGCTGTTTCTGCAGGAAATCCGTGGCCCGCGAAGTTGGCGTCGTACTTGACCTGGAAGTTGTACTCGACGTACTCACCGCGCCAGGATGTTTACGATTCGGGCGGCAAGCGTGCGGGTCCGGAGAGTGGTAGCTGATCGTCGACGATGCGGGAATTGCGTACCGGGAGTGACCTGCAAGACCTCCCTGGACCAGGCCGATCGCCTGCTGAAGCTCTCTTCACGGGTCGGGGGCCGATCCTCCTCCGCTGGCTTCTTCGACGCCGGAGAGCGAGGCCCAGAGCGAAGCCAGACGCAATTTTGGCTGAGGCTGCGCAGGGAGTTCCCGATCGAGGCCGGCGGCCACTGCAACACGGCCGCCAGGCTGCGGCTGGTGATGTGGTTGATCTGCGTCTGCAGGAACTCCTGGTAATCGTAATATCCGCTGTTAGGGTGCTGGTTGATGATCTGATAGGGGAGCACATTGTCCGATTGCTGGTCGATCTCCAGCTTGGTGGTGGCCTGATAGATCGGGGTCTGACGGAGCGTGTAGATGGTCGCAGACCCGGCGAGAGCCGTCACCACGCAGACCAGGATTACCCACTTGCGCTTCATCACCAGGCGGTAGTATTCGCGAATGTGCTTTCCGGCGAGGCGAAGATGCAGGTCGGATTCGGAACGGGATATGGGTCATAGGGCTCGCAGTAGTCGATGGACACGATCTTCGCAGGACTCACCGGCAGGCGTGGTGCCTTGCGGGGACTAATCCGTTATTGGACATGGTTTTCGCACATGTCGAACTTGGGACGCGGGATAACGCCGACCACCGTGTCTATTAGTGGATTGATAGTCACTCCAGGATTAGCATGTACGGGAGAGTTCTGGAGGGTTGCCCAGCCGATGCTTTTTCCGACGCTGCCGGGGACATACAAGCAGGTCATTGGGTTGCAGGGCGATGTCGGGGACTTTGCCCTTCATGTACCTCGCCCAGGTTCAGGGGCATCCTGTCGATAGTGCCGTCGGGTTTCTGGCGAATCAGGGCGGCGTTCTTCAACTTGGACGTCTTGGTCGGGCCGCCGGCCATGGCGAAGGCGCGGGAGAGCGTGATGCCCGTGTCGCGCGGGAAGTCGAAGGGGCCCGGTTTGGTCACGTCGCCTATCACATAAACCGAACTTTCTTCGCGCGGCGGGATGCTGATGACGTCTCCCGGCATGATCGGGACGTTGCGCGTCATGTCGCCCTCGGCACAGGAGCTTTTTCAGATCGACGTCGATCTGGATGGTCGCGGGCCGACTTTGCCTCCTCTGTCGTCACGGGCTGTGGCGGGGCGCACCTGGTTGCTCTGAAGGCCGAAGCTCCGCTGGATGGTCGCTTTGTCGCCTGCCTTGGCCTGGTCCAGGCCTCCCGCGCCCGCGATAGCCGTCACCAGCGTGATCGACTCCAGCATCTGGTACTGGCCGGGCCTCACGACTGCGCCCATGATCGAAAACATCCGGCTGCGCGGCTCTTTGACTATTATCGAGACTTGCGGGATCAACCAGATAGTCGGGATTCAGCAGATCCCTCGACTTCGCCTCGGCCTGCATCGGGGTCAACCCGGAAACCTGGATTTCCCCCAGGAAGGGCATCCGGATCGTCCCTTCGCCGCTCACCCGCAGATCGCGGGAGAAGTCGGCCGCTCCGAGCACGCTGATCTCGAGCAGGTCGGCGGCGCCGATCAGGAAGTCGCGCTGCGCCGGGGCCGTCTGGGCCATGAGCGGCACGGCTGCGGCGATCAGGACGCACAGGAGCAGCCAGGCTGCACTCCTCATCCAGCACATGAGTCACCCGTCCTTTCTTCGGTCGGAGACGGCTTCGGACAGTCGCTTGATCATCAGATCCAGCTCCTCCACCCGCTCTTTCAGCTTCAGTACCGCCGGGTCGGCCTTGCCGTTGCCTCGCTCGCAGGCCGCCGACCGCGCGAAATCGGACAGGCTGCGCGAACCCTGCGAGATGCACTTTTCCATCATCGAGTGATACTCGTCTTCAGAGAGACGAAAACTTACCATCCGTGATCGACGCTTGAGCACGGGCATAGATCTTCCTTCATGGGAGGGTGGGAGGATTTAGGAATGATGATTAACTAATAGCGAATTGAGGGACTTACGATTTGAGACTTACGATTGACGATTTAACGATGGGCAACAGCTTCGCCCCTTCACTTACATTGCGGGAAGTGCGCCCGGCATCCCTGGGAGGCGTGAACGTGTCGCGGTCGGAATTTGAGATGTGGGGGCATCCTAAACTTGCCGTAGAATGGTGTCCATGGCCCGGCGGTACTACCGATGTAGCACTGATGTGCTATTCATGTATGACACGACGGGATCGATATGCACGTATCTGAGGATTGGATATGAAGAAGGCGCTGATTACGGGGATTACGGGGCAGGACGGGGCGTACCTGGCGCGGCTGCTGCTCGCCAAGGGGTACGAGGTGCACGGCATCATCCGCCGCACCAGCACCTTCAATACCGAGCGGATCGACGAGATCTACCGCGACCCGCACGAGACCGGCGGCCGGTTCTTCCTCCACTACGGCGACATGACCGACGGCACCGGCCTGCACCGCCTGCTCGTCAAGATCCGCCCGGAAGAGGTCTATAACCTCGCCGCGCAGTCGCACGTGCGCGTCTCCTTCGACCAGCCGGAATACACCGCCGACACCGTCGCCACCGGCACCCTGCGGCTGCTCGAGGCGGTGCGCGACTTCCGCGGCTCCACCGGCGCGGCCGTCCGGTTCTACCAGGCCAGCTCCTCCGAGATGTACGGCTCGGCGCCCCCGCCCCAGAACGAAACCACCCCGTTCCGCCCGCGCAGCCCCTACGCCGCGAGCAAGGCCGCGGCGCACTGGTACGCCGTCAACTACCGCGAGGCCTACGGGCTGTTCATCGCCAACGGCATCCTCTTCAACCACGAGTCGCCGCAGCGCGGCGAAACCTTCGTCACCCGCAAGATCACCCGCGCCGCCGGGCGCATCAAGCAGGGGCTGCAGGCCAAGCTCTACCTCGGCAACCTCGACGCCAAACGCGACTGGGGGTTCGCCGGCGACTACGTCGAGGCGATGTGGCTCATGCTGCAGCAGCCCGAGCCGGACGACTACGTCGTCGCCACCGGCGAGACCCACTCGGTGCGCGAGTTCCTCGACGAGGCCTTCCGCTACGCCGGGCTCGACTGGAAGGAGCGGGTGGAAATGGACGCGCGCTACCTGCGGCCGACCGAGGTCGACCACCTCGAGGGGGACAGCTCCAGGGCGCGCGCCAGGCTCGGCTGGCAGCCGAAGGTCGGGTTCAAGGAACTCGTGCGCATGATGGTGGACCACGACATGGAGCTCGCCCGCCAGGAGTGCACCCTCAGGAACGCCGGCCACAGCGTGGCCGTGCGCCACCCTTTGTAATGAGTGGGTCCGGGCTTCAGCCCGGACGTCTTTTGATTTGAGCTATATAGCAACTGCAAACTGCGTCCGGGCTGAAGCCCGGACCCACTTAACACAAGGGTCCGGACTTCAAGCGGATCTGAAGGCTTGGATGATGGATCGGGCGGTTTCATTCGAGCGACGCGCCGCTTCGAGAGCTTCCGTCGCGGCATCCCTGCCAAATATGTCCCAGGGAAGCCGTCCCCTCGCTTCGTCACCATAGTCGGTAAGGAAGTGCTCCGCGGCGCCGAGCGCAAGGAGATCGGGCAGCATCTTCTCCATCAACTCACCCAGGGCCGGCGGCAAATCCCGAGTGCGGAGCACTTGTGCAATCTGCTGAGCAGGGTCGTGTGTCTTCGGGACTACTCCGAAAAGCGCCAGCACAGCTTTGCCGGCGTTTTCGGTTGCGAGCTGCGAGTTGTCCACGCACGAGCGCCACCGCTCCAGGATAAAATCCTGCTCGGCTTCCTTGAGAAAGCCACTCGCCAGGAGCGACCGGTACTCTGTTAGATCATGGGCGTTCACTGTAGCCGTCCCACGTCATTTCCCAGTGCCGCGCCCCCGATCCGGGGAGCATCCAATAGAGACTGCCGCCCACGCGCTTCCGCTGCATCTTCGAGGAGGCCAGCGCCGCCAGAGCCCGTTTCCGGAAAGGCTCGAAATACTCCTCGCCCAGAAGGCAGATCCCATCCACGCATATTTCCAGATAGAGCGGGGTCAGGTCTGCCTCAAACTCGGCGGGAGTCTTCGCGTGAAGATTCATGGCACCGGGCAGCTCGCCCAGGCAATGCAGCAGTGCACCGCGGACCAGCCTGCTCCGGGCCAGAGGGTCGGCGGGCAGGCTATCCGCCACAAGGAAAATATCGTGATCGCTGTCCGGCGAAGATTCTCCTCGTGCTCGTGAACCGAAGAGCACGACACACCTCAGCCCTGTGCCAAAGGCTGCCGAGAGTGCCTGCAGGAGTGCGTCGTATTGTTGGTCCATCGCAGTAGATATGATACGGCAGAAATAACGATAATGTAAAACGTCCTTGGCTACTCTGTCCGTGTTTTTTCGGACGCGGATTGACGCAGATCCGCGTCAATCCGTTAAGATCCGCGAAGATCCGTGTTCCGCTTTTGTCTTTGTCTTTCCTGGCCGGTCAAGGCCTAAGAACCGCTGAGGAGGCGGTAACATCGGATGGAGGCGGCCAGCGCGTCCGGGGGCTGGGTGCGGACGACCGGACCCCGGCAGACCACGTTCGCCGGCATCCCGCCCGTGACTTCCGCCGGAAAGAGGATCTGAAACTCGAGCATCGTTTGGGGCGGAATCGGCCGGGCCGGGCGGAAGAGAACGCCCGTGCGGCTGATGTTCACCGTCGTCCCCTCGCTCCAGGCGCTCTCGCCGCTGCCGCGATAGAGCAGCGCCGCGCTGATCGGGAAACGGGTCGCCCGCGCGACCTCCCGGTGGCCTGGATGCCGATCCGTAGGTACGTCCACCTGCATCCTCTGAAACTATCACCGCAATCCAACCTGCCGCAATAGCACTCAGGTAGGTGGCAAATCAGTGGTGCATGGCGTAGAGGGCGAGTTCGAGGCGGTTGGAGACCCCGACCTTGCCGAAGACGCTCGTCAGGTGGTGCTTGACCGTCTGCTCGCTGATCGAGAGCTTGTGTGCGATCTCCTTGTTCGTGGCGCCGTCGACGATGGAGGTCACGATCTCCATTTCCCGGGCCGTGAGCCGGGCCCCGCCGTTGCGCGCCTGCGGGGCGTCCTCCCGGATGTGGTTCACGAGGTAGAGGATGTTCTCGTGCCCCACCCAGTACTGGCCGGCGGCCACCGCCCGGATGCCCTTGAAGAGCAGGGGGGTCGTGGTCCGTTTCGGCACGATGCCGCGGACGCCGCACTTCAGTGACACCACGACGTTGTCGCCCGCGCCCTCGGTCAGGATCACGGTGTGCACCGGGTCCCGGTCGCGCACGAGCGCGCGCAGCAATTCTATGCCGGCGTCGGGCGCCTGCGCCATGTCGAGCAGCAGCACGTCGGGTCGAAGCTTCGCCACCTGCCCGAGCGTTTCCGGTCCGAGGGCGACCTCCCCGACTACGGCGAAGTCCCGCTCCGTCTCGAGGAGACAGTGCAGCGCCTCGCGAAACAACGTTTGAGGTCCGGCGAGCAGGATGCGGATCGCCTCAGTCATGAGCATGATCTCCGTCTTCTTTGAGTTTCTACGAGCGCTTCGAGTCTTCGAGGTGAATCACTTCCTGCCCACCAGTCCGTGATGAATCGCAAACAGCGCCAGCTCCAGCCGGTTGTAGGCTCCCACCTTGTCGAATATGTTGGTCAGGTGGTGCTTTACCGTGTCCTCGCTGATGGAGAATTTCCGGGCGATCTCCTTGTTGGAGAGACCGGACACGATGGCCGCGACGATCTCCATCTCCCGTCCGGTCAGCCCGAAGTTCTCCTTGCGCGGCGTCGACGGGACCGCCCGGGTGGTGGTCAGGCGCACCGTCTCGGTCGGGGCGGCCTTGTCGACGAGCCAGTACGATCCGGCGAGGACCGCCCGAATTCCCTGGACGAGCACCTTCAGCGCGGCGGTCTTGTGGACCACTCCGCGGGCCCCCGCCCGGAACGCCGCGGCGATCGGCGCCTTGTCCTCCGGGCGGGCCAGCACCAGGGTGCGCCACGGGGCGTTTCTCCGGCAGAGCGAGCGCAGGATCCCCGGCCGCTCCGCCCCGGGGAGCTGCAGGTCCAGCATGAGGAGGTCCGGCTTCAGCTCGGTTGCCCGGTCCGCGGCCGCCGCCCCGTCGTTCGCCTCGCCGGCGACGACGATGTCCTGCTCCCGCTCGAGCGCGTGGCGCAAGCCGTCGTTTAGAATCCCCTGACCTACCGCAAGCAGAATTCGCACTGCCACCACGGTCCCTCATCGTTCAGGAGCTTGCGTTGGTTCAGCACTAAAGTGCTAGCCTATTAGTTGGAGTCGGTTTTCTCAAGCGAAATAACGCGCAATCGCACTACCAGGACGCGGATTTCCGCGGATACACGCGGATTTGATATTTGCGAAATGTGGTACTAAGTCGCGGCATTTTTCTAGGAAATTGCTATTATCGCACTATGTGGGTACTTGCTGCAGGTACCGGACATGCGGACCCGGTGGCCCCCGTTCTGCTGGCGCTGATCGCGATCCTGGGCGGGGCGAAGCTGGGGGCGGAAATCTTCGAGCGGCTGCGCATGCCGGCGGTCCTCGGGGAGCTGGTCGCCGGGGTCGTGCTCGGCAACCTCGTCCTGATGAACCCGGCCTGGGGCTTTTTCGAGCCGCTGCGGGCGGCGGTGATCGAGGCGGACTGGGCGGTGGTGGTCGACGCGCTGGCGCGGATCGGGGTGGTGCTGCTCCTGTTCGAGGTGGGGCTGGAATCGACGGTGCAGGGGATGCTCAAGGTCGGGACCTCGGCCCTGATCGTTGCCGTCCTCGGGGTGGTCGCCCCGTTCGTGCTCGGGTACGGCGTCAGCTGGCTGTTTATCCGGGAGCTGCCGTCCGGGCTGGTCGGGGTGGTCCCGCCGGGGTTCAGCCTGAACTACATCCACCTGTTTATCGGGGCCGTCCTGTGCGCGACGAGCGTCGGGATCACGGCCCGGGTGTTCAAGGACCTCGACAAGCTCCAGACGAAAGAAGCCCAGGTCATCCTGGGGGCGGCGGTGATCGACGACGTGCTCGGGCTGATCATCCTGGCGGTGGTCTCCGGGATCGTCGCGTCGGCCGAGGCGGGGGCGCCGATGCAGGTGGGGTCGATCCTCGGGCTGATCGGGTTGTCGCTCGGGTTCCTCGGCGGGGCGCTGCTGGTCGGGCTGTTCGTGATCCCCAGGCTGATGAATCAGCTCTCCCGGATGCGCACCGCGGGGGTGATGCTGACCTCGTCGCTGCTGCTGGCGTTCGGGTTCGCGTGGGCGGCGAACGCGGCGGGGCTGGCGGCCATCGTCGGGGCGTTCGCGGCCGGGCTGCTGCTGGAGGAGGTGCACTTCCGGGGGTTCAAGGAGGAGATCCACATCGAGCAGCTGCTGCGGCCGGTGGCGGCGTTCCTGGTCCCGGTGTTTTTCGTGCAGATGGGGATACAGGTGCGGCTGGAGACGTTCGCCAACATGTCGGTCCTGGGGGTCGCGGCGGGCCTGACCGTCGCGGCGATCATCGGGAAGCAGGTGTGCGGGCTGGGGGTGCCGCGGGGCTACGACCGGCTCACCGTGGGGGTCGGGATGATCCCGCGCGGGGAGGTCGGGCTGATCTTCGCGGGCATCGGGAAGAACCTGAGGGTGATCGACGACGCGACGTTTTCTGCGGTCGTCATCATGGTCATCGTAACGACCCTGTTCACCCCCCCGCTGTTGAAATGGACCCTGCGAAATTCGTGAAATAACAAGTGGGTCCGGGCTTCAGCCCGGACGCAGTTTGCTGTCGCTATGCAGGGTAGGTGGAACTCTATGGGACGGATTTAAAGGCGTCCGGGCTGAAGCCCGGACCCACTTGTTTTACGGGGAGGGCGGGCGGTTCAACCGTTGGACAGCCTCTTCAGCCCGGACGTAGTTTGCACGGGGTCAGAGGATAAGACTCTCTCCGAGCCTGACCAGGTCCCGGAGAAACCGGTCCGGGGGCGGCGGCTCGATCCAACGGATCAATTCCCAGTCGGTCGGGTCTACGCTGCAAAGCACGCGGGCAAGATCTGCCGGGAAGACTCCCGCCGCTTTGCTCTGAGCTCCTTCGATTGCGGCCTGTAACGGAATGCCCCGGACGCAGCAGAAGCCCCAGACATCGGCCAGATCCTTGGGTTCTTCCCTGTCTATCAACGCAGTGATCTTGTTGGCAAGGATGTTCTCGGCACTGTCGAGTAGGCCCAGGGTAGGGTGATCGGACACCTCGCCGACCCGCGCCGGAACGTCGTTGACGAACTCGACCTTCATGGAAACATCGGCGGACGCGACTTGCAGTCGGGCGAAACGTTCCTCCTTCACCAGAATACTGAGTTTCCAGGGGCTCGAGCGGGATAAGGCTGAGATCGCGCGCTCGACCCAGAGTCCGAAGCGGCTGTCGTCGTTTACAAAAAAATCGAGATCGTCCGAAAAACGGTGATGCAGATAGCCGCGCGAAGCTGCCGTCCCGCCCGTAAGATAGAACCCTGTCTTCTCCGCTCGAATCAAGGGCAACACGGCATCCTGTAGGGGATAGAGACGGTCGAAATAGAACGATCTGTCGGTGCCCATCAGATCAATTCGGGATGATGAGAGGGTATGTATTCGGCCAGAAAATCGAAACCGCGGCGACGGCTGACCGAGCGGACATGCGGTCGCCATTCCGTCCAGTGTCGTACGAGCTCGCCATAGCCCAGGAGCCGGATGATCTCGCGGTACGGGGCGTATTCCAGCAAACGAACCGCCGCCCAGCGACGATCGAGCCGGCCAAGCTTCAGGCGTCCCGCAAGCAGATCGCGGAACTGAGATTCATCGATGTCGTAATCCCACACGTAAGACAGCTGCCCAGACATGAATCCATCCTACATGCCGGAGCTTTCGATAATCAACGCTTTGCTGCTTCGAGATTCTTTGAGGTCTTCGAGACTTCGAGGTAGATTTTAGGCTCACCTCGAAGGAACGGATTTCCCCATGGGCCGGATCCTGGTCTTCGCCGCGGCGCTCGCAGCCGCCATACTGATCGCGGTGCTCGCGGGCGTATGGCCCCGCCGTTCGGCGCAGCCTGCACCGGAAGCGGTGCCAAAGGCGGTGCAGGCGCCGTCTCCGCCCGCGCCGCGCCGGCCTGCCGACAAGGGGCGCCCGATTGTGTTCCAGGGCAACCGCAACATCCCCACCAGCTACATCCAGGACACCCTGCGTCTGGAAGGCAAGGCCGACGAGCCGGCGGAGGTGCTCAACAAGGTGAGGGAGATCTACCTGGCCTTCGGGTTCCTCCGGGTGACGGTGCAGGTGGGGCGCGATCCGGCGGACCCGTCGAAGATGCTGGTCGGGATCGAGGAGGGAAGGCCCTACACCTGGGGCGACGTGAAGGTCGAGAGCGCGGCCGTGCCGCCGGAGTCGCTCGACGCGCTGTTTCACGTCGAGCGGGGCTGGCCGGCCAACATGGCCGAGATGCGCAGCATGATGAACCGCCACGTCGAGCACTTCCGGGGGCAGGGCTACCTGGACTGCGCCATCACCCCGACGCTCTCCTACAACGACGAGGCCGGCCAGGTCAACCTGCGGCTGCAGATCTCGGAGGGGCCGCGCTACGTCGTCTACGACGTAGCGATGGACGCGCCGGAGCTGCAGGCGCTCTTCGGCAGGCTCAAGGGGGAGTACTTCCTCCCCGCCGCGTACGAAGCGGCGCTCGCGCAGGCCGGCCTGAAGCGCGGCGACGTCCGGCTCGAGTTCGACCGCCCCGCCGGCCGCGTCACCATCCACAAACCCTAAAACGAAAATCAAGTGGGTCCGGGCTTCAGCCAAGTGGGTCCGGGCTTCAGCCCGGACGTCTTTAATACCGTGACATATAGTCACACTTTCACCTCATAGCGACTGCAAAAAGCGTCCGGGCTGAAGCCCGGACCCACTTGGGAGTTTGCGGTCGCTTGGGGTGAAATAAACCAGCCCCCGACGAAACTCTCCGCTTGGAGGACAGCGGCCACGATGGGCACGATCACGTCTGACGGCGCTTCTTATCGCCGATTCCTGCCGCACTTCCGGTCTCCCGGGTGCATTTACCACTGCCGGTTCTCGCTGCGTGCACCGTTCCGCCTCGTGGACGATTGGATGTTTGCGATCATCGAAGCCGCGATCCTTGCGGGTCACAAGAAGGAGTGCGTGGTCTACGCCTACAACGTCATGGCCACTCACGCCCACGTCGTCGTGCAGCCGCTCCCGACGAGGGTCGACGATCCCTATAGGTGGTGCGACTACCTGGCGTTTCATCCGCTGGAACGTGTCGATATCGCTGGTCGTCGCTGCGCACGATTTACTCGGGTGGGGAGAAATACGCGGGCTGGTTCGATGTCGGTTGACCAAGTGGGTCAAGTGGGTCCGGGCTTCAGCCCGGACGCTGTTTGATCTGCGCAATTAGCGACCGCAAAAAGCGTAACGCGAAAATCAAGTGGGTCCGGGCTTCAGCCCGGACGCTAGTTTGATCTGCGCAATTAGCGACCGCAAAAAGCGTAACGCGAAAATCAAGTGGGTCCGGGCTTCAGCCCGGACGTAGTTTGATCTGCGCTATTAGCGACCGCAAAAAGCGTCCGGGCTGAAGCCCGGACCCACTTGGGTTTCGCGGTCGCTAACTTGTTAAAGTCACTCGATGTCGACCGACAACGGGGCGAAGACGGAGCGGCGGACGCCGGGGAACGGGGTGTCCCAGCCGCGCGCGTCGTGCCAGAGGATGCGGTTGAGCCGGTCGCTCGGCACGGCGTCGGGGACGTCCCAGCGCATGCGGGCGATGTCGAGCGCGCCCTGGCGGGCGCGTCCCGTGAGGGCCTTCGCCTCGGGGTTGCGTTCGAACAGGTCCTGCCGCGGCACGACGGCCTCGTACGGCGCGAAATCCGCCTCCTCGGTGAAGCTCGCCCGCATGTCGTTCGCGATGCGGTCGAAGATCGTCATCGGCTCGAGCCCGAGGATCAGCTCGATGGTCTTGAGGATGCTCTGGTGGGCGTAGAACGTCGAATCGACCGCGCCGCGGCGCGTGTACGGGCTGATCGCGAGGGCGACGGTGCGGTGCCCGTCGACGTGGTCGACGCCGTTCTGCGCGTCGTCCTCGACGACGAAGATCGCCATCTTCTTCCAGAACGGGGAGCGGCTCAGCCCCTCGACGATCCGGCCGAGCGCGAGGTCGTTGTCGGCGACCATCGCCTTCGGGGTCGAGACGCCGGGGTTGGTGCCGTAGGTGTGGTTGCTGGGGAGCTGGACGATGGTGAGGTTCGGCATCGAGCCGCGCTCCGCCCAGCCGCGCAGGTCCTTCAGGAAGATGTCGGCGCGGACGACGTCGGGGACGGCGGTGCTGTAGGACGGGAAGTTGGGCGAGAAGACCTGCTTCAGGTTGGGCATGTTCGGCACGGTCGTCCACGCGCCGTAGAAGTCCTTCCCGGCCTTCCACTGCTCGAGCAGCGTCTTGCGCTGCGACGCAGGCAGCCCGAGGCGCGGGGCGAACTCGCCGTAGACCGCCACGGTCTTCCCCTTGCGCAGCGCGGCGTCCCAGATGAAGCCGGCCTTCGAGTAGGCGATCGGGTCGGTGCCGTCGAACGGGTAGCTGCGCCCCTGGTAGGCGGGCCACAGGGTATAGGAAGTTTCATTGGCCTGGGTGACCCACTGGTGGCCGTCGCCGCTGTCGCCGCCGGAGGCGTAGAAGTTGTCGAGCAGGACGAACTCGCGCGCCAGCTTGCGGTGGTTGTCGGAGACGCCGTCGCCGAACATGACGAGCGACGGGTCGCCGTTGCCCTTGCCGAGGTCGCCGAAGAGCTGGTCGTAGGTGCGGTTCTCCTTGACGACGTAGACGACGTGCTCGATGGTCGACGGCGCGCCGGGGCGCAGCGGGACGGGCGTCGGACGCGCGTCGGGGGCGGGCGGCCGGCGCGGCTGCGCGGCCCGCGAGCGGCAGGCGGTTGTTCTCGGCGACGGCGGCGGTGTAGTCGGCGAGCTGCGCGTCGCCGGGGACCGGGACGATGTGGACGGTGCCGCGGTTGGCGTGCACGTAGCGCCGGCGGGGCCTGGCTTCGCTCTCCGCGCCGGAGCCGACGCCGAGCAGGGTCGAGACGGCGAGCGACTGCCCGTCGGGGCTCAGGGCGAGCGCGTTCGGGTACCAGCCGGTCGGGATCATCCCGCGGATCTTCCCGGAGGAGGCGTCCAGCACGAGGACGGCGTTGATGCCGCCGCAGGCGACGTAGAGGGTCGCCTCGTCGGGCGACAGGAGGAGCGCCGTCGGGGCGATGCCGGCGACGGCGCGGTCGAACGGCTGCAGCGGCCAGGTCGCGACCGGCTGGTCGGTGCGGGTGTCGAGGGCCAGGACGGTGTCGTCGTTGGTGTTGGCCACGAAGAGCCGGTTGGACGCCGGGGCCGCGGCGAGCGCGGTCGGGTGCAGGCCGGCCTCGATGACCTTCTCCACCCGCATCGTCTCGAGGTTGACCTTCGTGATGGTGCCGCTCGCGAGCACGCCGCGCGCGTCGATGACGACGCGGTCGGCCGCGGCGGCGAGGCCGGTCGGGGCCGACAGGTCGCCCGGCGACGGGGTGCGCCCGCCCCAGTTCGAGACGTAGGCGTGCGAGCCGCCGCCCGTCAGCGCGGCGGCGAAGGGCGCGACCGGCACCGCGACGCTGCCGGCCGGGGCGTTCGTGTTCAGGTCGAACAGCGCCAGCCGGTTGGTGTGGATCAGGGGGACGGCGAGGAGGCGGCGCCCGCGGCTGTCGTTCTCGCGCGCGACGGCGGGCGGGCCGGCGTTCTTGCTGCCGAGGTCCCCGGCAAGAGGGGTGACGCGGCCGCCGGCGACCTCCATCAGGGTCGTCCCGCTCAGGAAGGTGCGGCCGGAGACGGGGTCGCGCAGGAGGCCCTGCAGCCCCGGCTGCGCCCGGAGCGGGAGCGTCTCGCGCACCGCGTTGCGCTTCCAGTCGAGCCGGTGCAGCCGGCCGCTCTGCCGGTCATAGGTGACGACGAGGATCTCGTCGGGGCTGGAGAAGGCCAGCCCCCACACCTTGCCCGCAAAGACCGACTGCACCCCCGCGGGCGTGGTCGCCTGCCGCGTGGTCACCACCCCCGGATCCGCCACCTGGAAAAAGGCCAGCACCAGCGCCGATAGCATAAGAGTCCCTCCAATACACACAATACTATAAAAACAAGTGGGTCCGGGCTTCAGCCAAGTGGGTCCGGGCTTCAGCCCGGACGTTGTTTGCTGTCGCTATGCAGGGCAGGTGGAACTCTAGGGCAGGTGGAACTCTATGGAACGGATTTAAAGGCGTCCGGGCTAAAGCCCGGACCCACTTGGCTTCAGCCCGGACGCAGTTTGCTGTCGCTATGCAGGGCAGGTGGAACTCTATGGAACGGATTTAAAGGCGTCCGGGCTGAAGCCCGGACCCACTTGGCTAAAGCCCGGACCCACTTGGCTGAATTGGCTGACTTGGCAAGTTTTTTCTGATGTTGCCGGGGAAAGATTTACACTGGGGGTGCGATGCACGAGGCGGAGTTCCTGAAGGATCTGGTGGTGGTGTTCGGGTGCGCGGCGCCGGTGGTGTACCTGTTCAACCGGCTCAAGCAGTCGCCCATCGTCGGCTTTGTCGTCAGCGGCGCAGTGATCGGCCCGTTCGGGCTCAGCCTGATCGGCGACGTCGAGTCCGTCAACACCCTGGCCACCGTCGGGGTGATGATCCTGCTGTTTTCGCTCGGGCTGGAGTTCTCCCTCAAGAAGCTGATGGAGACGCGGGTGGCGGTGCTTGTGACCGGGCCGCTGCAGATGGCGGGGACGGCGCTCCCGATATTCCTGGTGGCGCGTCGCTTCGGCGCGTCGACCGGTGCGGCCGTGGTCTACGGCGTCCTGGTCGGGGTCAGCAGCACCGCGGTGTTCATGAAGATCCTGTCGGAGCGGGGCGAGGTCGACTCGGTGCACGGGCGCATCGGGCTCGGCATCTCGATCTTCCAGGACCTGTGCACGATCCCGGCGATCGTGGCGATCCCGCTGCTCGCTTCGGGGGAGATGCATGCCCTGTCGGTGCTGCCGGCGCTCGGGAAGGCCGTGGCGGTCATCGCGGCGGTGGTCGTGGTGGCGCGCTATCTTTTCCCGGTCGTGCTGGCGGGGATCCTGCGGACGCGCAGCAAGGAGCTGTTCCTGATCGCCTCGGTGTTCATGTTCCTGGGGACGGCGTGGGTGACGTCGACGGTGGGGATCTCGCTCGCCCTGGGATCGTTTCTCGCGGGGCTGATCCTGTCGGAGTCGGAGTACGGCCACCAGATCTTCGCGGAGGTGCGCCCGTTCCGCGACAGCCTCAACAGCCTGTTTTTCATCTCGCTCGGGATGTTGGTGGACCCGAAGTTCATCGCCGGGCACCTGCCGCTGATCCTGGGGATGACGCTGGCGGTGGTGGTGGGGAAGTCGCTCGTCACGGCCGGCGCGGCCGCGGCCAGCGGCATACCGGTGCAGGTCGGGATCCTCGCGGGGGTGGCGCTGTCGCAGATCGGGGAGTTCTCCTTCATCATGCTGCAGGAGGCGGCGGGGGTGGGGCTGGTGAGCGCCCGCGGGTACCAGCTGGTGCTGGCGTCGTCGCTGCTGACGATGGTGCTGTCGCCGCTCGCCTTTGCCGCCACCCGCAGGCTGGTCGCGCGCATCGAATGGCCCGGGCTGTCGCTGCCGCGCCGGGGGGGGCCGGAGCAGGCGAAGGAGGTGTCGGTCGCGCTCCAGGACCACGTCATCATCGCAGGGTTCGGCGTCGGCGGGCAGAACATCGCCTCGGTGCTCAAGGCCAACCGCATTCCGTACATCGTGCTCGACCTCAACGACCAGAACGTCAGCGAGGCACGGAAGGAAGGGGAGCCGATCATCTTCGGCGACTGCGCCAGCAGCCACATCCTGGAGACGGCCGGGATACGGCGGGCGCGGGTGATCGTGTTCGTGATCTCGGACCCGTTCGCGGCGCGGACGGCGGTGCGGGCGGCGCGCGAGATGAACCCGGAGCTGGTGGTGCTGACCCGCACCAAGCGGGTGGCGGACATGGACGAGCTGTGGGACCTGGGGTCGACCGAGGTGATCGCGGAGGAGTTCGAGGCGGCGCTGGAGCTGATGACGCGGATCCTGCGGGTGTACAACGCGCCGCGGGCCATGGTCGCGGCCGAGATCAAGTCGATCCGCGACCAGCGGTTCGGCATCTTCCGCGAGCGGCAGGCGACGGTGCCGCGCATCCGGCTCAGCAGCGACGTCGACGTCTACACCGAGACGTGGGACGTGCCCGCCGGATGCCCCTGGAGTGGCACGACGGTGGCTGAGAGCCGGCTGCGCGGCGAGACCGGGGCGCTGATCCTCGGGATCATCCGCGGACAGGAGACGCTGAACAACCCGGGCCCGGACGAGCGGATCAACGCGGGCGACCGCCTGGTCCTGAGCGGCACCAAGGCCCAGCTCAACGCCGCTGTCTCGATGCTGAGCCGGTAATGGAGTGCGGCGCCTCGGCGCCATCTGGAGTGCGGCGCCTGGGCGCCGCTTTCCGGCTGCGTGCTACGGCCGAGATACCCGGCGCCTCGGCGCCGCTTCAAGAACGGCGCTGGCGCGATATGCGTCTGGCGGCGCCGAGGCGCCGCCCCCAAAGCGGCGTCGAGCCGCCGCACTCCATATTACGGCTGCGGGGTCGGCGGCGTGAACTGGATGGTGTAGTCCGTGCCGCTGAGCAGGATCAGTTCGTAGTTCCCCGAGGCGTCGGTCTGGGCGAACCCGGAGTAGCCCAGGTCGGCCGCGGAGGAGAGATCCTTGGAGTAGGCGGAGACCGTCACGTCCTTGACGCCTTTCGCGGCCCCGTCGGTCACCTTGCCGGTGAGCCGCACCTGGGCGGGGAAGGCGGGCAGGTTGAAATCGGACGTCGCGTCGGCCCCGAGGGTGAGGTCGCGGGTGAGGGCGGGGTAGCTCGCGGATCCCACGAGCACGGTGGTCGCTCCCCTGAACACCGGCACGCTCACGCCGACGCCGTGCGCCCGGTTGGTGACCAGGCGGCTGTCGTAGGAGCCGGCGGGGTCGATGGACGCGGTGCTGCTGACCGGCGGAAAGACGCAGTCGGCGGCCTGCGGGATGCCCGCGGACCTGTCCTCTGCGAAGAAGGCCGCCCCCTGGGCGGTGACGGGCGTGCCGGCAATCTTGGCGGTGCCGGAAACCCGGGCGGTCGCCGGGGCCGTGAAGTTGGCCGTCACCGCCCCGCTGTTGACGTTCGTCGCGCCGATGTTGTAGAGCGAGGTGCTCTGGAACCCCGTCGCACTGAAGCTCGTGATCTGCGCGCTGGCGACGTAGGTGCCGTTGGGCAGCTGCCCCGAATAGGTGCCGTCGGCGGCGAGGCTGAATGTCCCCTCCACGCTCTTGTCGGCCGAGGTGAAGACCACGTACAGCAGGGACGTGGGCGTGGCGGGCGGGAGCCCGGTCACGCTGCCGGAGACGTCAAACACGGCGAGGGACGGGATCGTGATGTTGTGCTGCGTGTCCCCGGACACCGGGACGCTCCCCGGCTCGGCGTAGGTGAACACGAGCGAGTTGGTCGGGTCGGTGAGGACTTGGGCGCAGCAGACGGTGAGCTGGTAGGTGCCCGCCGGGACGACCACCAGGTAATCGTGGCTGGTCGCGTCCACCCGTCCAATGTAGATGTCCGAACCGGACTTGGCCACGACCGAAGTCCGGGGTGGGCGTGCCGGCGATGGTGCCGGTGAGCTTGAAGCCGCCGGGCAGGGTCTTGTTCAGCGTCGAGTCGCTGGTGGCGGTGACCCCCGTCTGTTGCTGCGAGAGCAGCGGGGCGGCCTGCGGTTGCGTCCCGGCGGAGGCGCCGGAGGCGACCGGCAGGGTCGTGTAGGAAAGCGGCCCGGAGTGCTGGCGCAGCGTGAGGGCGGCGACGTCACCCGTGGCCGTGATCGCGACCGAACCCTGGAAGTTGCTCGTCCCGGGGAAGAGCTGGGTCACGAATTGCGCCGTGTGGTTCTTGGGCTGCAGGACCAGCGGCTGCGCGGTCGCCGTGACGGTGCCGGCCGTGTCCAGGAGCTTCATGGTCAGGGTGACCGGGGCGGTGCCCGGGACGTAGAACGCGATGCCCGTGTCAAACGAGCCGGTGACGTCGACCGGCAGGGTCAGCTCGGACTGGGCGGGGGAGTCCCCGACGCCCGACTCGGTCTGGAATGCGCCCTGCGGGTTGAGGACGGTGAAGATGGCTGCCGCGCCCAGCGGGACGTTCGAGGTGATCCTGGCGGCGCCGGCGGCGAGGCTCCCGCTGCCGTCGGTCTGCAGGATGGTCGAGGCCCCGGGGGCGAGCTGGAGGTTGAACGTGCTGTTGGTCCCCTGGCCGGCGATGGTGACGGGAAACGCCGTGCCGTTGTCCTGCGTCAGCGCCAGCGTCACGTTCGCGTTGGTGCCGGAGATGTTGAAAAGGAGAAAGGTGGTCTTGAAGCTTCCGTCGGCGAAGGCGCCGTTGGCCACCTGCGCGAGGTTGAATTCGGTGGTTCCGGAGGTGCGCGACACCGCCGGCAGCGACGTGTAGGAGAGCGGCGTGTCGTTCTGTCTCAGCCCGATGCCGGCGACCGGGGTCGCGCTCGTGACCCGCAGGGTGCCCCGGAAGTTGCTGGTCCCGGGGAAGAGCTGGGTGACGAACTGGGCCGTGTGGCCCTTGGCCGCGAGGGTCAGCGGCGCCTGGCCGACCTCGGCGCCCGAGGCGTTGATGAGCCTGAGGGTCGCGGTGGCGCCCGCCCCGCCGATGTCGTGGAGCGCCACGCCCGTGTTGAACGTGCCGGTCACGTCGACGGGGATGACGAAGTCCGTCAGCCCCTCGGAGCCGCCCACGCCGGCCTCGGTCTGAAAGCTCCCGGTGGTGCCGAAGACGGTGAAGACGGCCGAGACGCCGATGTCGGCGTTGGTGCTGACGTGGGCCGCGCCCGCGACCAGGTTGCCGGAGCCGTCGGTCTGCACGATCCGGGCGGCGCCCGGCTGCAGCGTGATGGCGAATTCGTTGCTGGTGCCCAGGCCGGGGATCGTCAAGCTGAGCGGCCCGCCCTGGTCGTTGGTGAGATTAAGCGTGGCCGTGACGGCCGTGTCGTGGGTGTTGAAGAAAACGAAAGTCGTACGGAAACTGCCCCCGTCGTAGGCGCCGTTGGCCACTTGCGGCAGGTAGTAATCCTCCGCCCGGGCCAGTGCCGCGCACGCCAGCATCGACTAGGAAAAGCAGCTGAATCCGTGCCGATCGCATAGAGCTCCTCCCAATAATAGTCAGTTGAACCAAACCCCGAGTCCTGCTGGTCCAAAATGCTACCGCACCGCCGCCCCCTCCGGAAGAGCAAAGAGAGCGGAGCGCGCGTCCCCACTCTTATTTGGACGCGGATCAACGCGGGTGAACACGTCCGTCCCCTACATTGCGGCTTGGAGGAGGGCGCGGGTGTAGGCGACGTTGAAGGCGTAGCCGGCATAGCCGCCGCCGCCCGGGTATTGCGGGCGGAACCGGGGGTACTCGCGGTCGTAGTCGAGGCCGCGCGCGTGCTCAGGGTAGAGGAGGCGCGGGTAGCGCTGCCGTACGAGTTCCTTCATGACGGCGAACATGTCGATGTCCCCCTCGTCGATGAACACCTCCGTGTAGCGCTCGTAGGGCTTCACCAGCTTGACGTTGCGGAAGTGCGCGTGGTTGATGCAGTCGCGTTCGCCGAAGTAGCGGCACACGGCGACCGGGTCCTGCCCCATCTCGCGCACGACGCCGCAGTCGTAGGTGATGCCGTTGGCGGGGCTCTTGACGATGTCGACGAGCCGCTTCCACCCGTCGACGGTCCCCATGATCTGCTGCGACCCGCGGCTGAGCGGGGCGGGCGGGTCGTTCGGGTGCAGCGCCAGCCGCACGCCGGCCTGCTCGGCGGCCGGCACGACCGCCTTCAGGAAATAGGTGATGTTCGCCCACATCTCCTCGGCGGTGTGCGCCCCCTCCTGCGGGAGCGGCGGCAGGCCCTTCATGCGCTCGTAGTCGAAGCCGGTCCAGCCGGCGCCCGCCCGCCCGGTTTCCTCGAAATAGCCTTCCATGGCGCGGTGGGCGTACCAGTTGTACTCGACGACGGGGAGGCCCGCCTTGCCGGCCGCGCGGATGGACTGGACGACCTTGTCGATCTGCTCGTCGCGCCCCGGCCTGGCGTAGATGGCGTCGTTGAACCCGGAGATCATGAGGTTGCCCAGGGTCAGCCCGTTGGCCTTGAGCCGGTCGATCCGCTCCTTGAGCTGCGCCGCGTCCCAGGGGATCGCCCCCCCGCCCGACAGGACGTGCTCCACGCCGAGCTGCCGGATCCTGCGGGCGACGGCTTCGTCCGTGCTCCCGGCGGGCACCTGGCCTCCCATCCCGGCCTCCAGGCAGATCTTCGGGACGCCCTGCTCCCGCGCCGGCGCCGAACCGGCCGACTTGACCACGGCCGCCATGGCGGCCACTTCCATCAGCTCTCTCCTGGATATCCGCATAGAGAATCCTCCAAGGCTGTTTCGCCCTCACAATACCCGCGAGCACGGCAAGCCGCAACACCTTCAAGGGTCGGGTGGCACTTGGACAAACCACGCCGTGTGCTAGAATTCTCAACAAGACTGACGGGTGTTAGGGCAACAGCGGTAATCCATCGAGGAGAAGCTTGACAATGAAAGGAATGTCTATTCCTGCCGTGGCGATTTGTGTCCTCCTGGCCCTGGGCTTTCCGATCGGCCTCCGGGCTCAGCAGACCGCCTCCCTGGGTGGCCGCGTCATCGATCCGCAGGGCAACGTCATCCCCGGGGCCGTGGTCAGCGCAACCCTGAAAGCGACCTCGATACGCCGCGCGGCCACGACCAACGAGGCGGGACTGTACGTCATCTCCAACCTGGCACCCGGAGACTACGAAGTCCAGGCCACGATGAAGGGCTTCGCCCGGAAGGTCTATCCTTCGGTGGGGCTGCACGTGGGGCAGGCCTCGACCATGGACATCGCGCTGTCGGTCGGCGACGCCGGGCAGACGGTCCTGCTGGTCGAGGGGGAGCAGGCCCCGCTCGTCAACACCACCTACTCCGCGGTGGACGGGGTGGTGACGGCCCGAACCATAGAGAGCATGCCGCTGAACGGCCGGAACTTCCTCGAGCTTGCGCTGCTCGTGCCGGGGAACGCGCCGGCGCCGAATTTCGATCCGACCAAGACCAACACGGTCCTCATCTCGTCGGCCGGCCAGCTCGGCCGGGGCGGCAGCGTCACCATCGACGGCGCCGACGACAACGACGACGTCGTGGGCGGGCCGCTGCAGAACATCTCGCAGGACGCGGTCCAGGAGTTTCAGATCGCCACCGGCCGCTTCTCGGCGGAGACCGGCAGGTCCGGCTCGTCGGTCGTCAACGTGGTCACCAAGTCCGGCGGCAACAGCCTGCACGGCTCCACTTCCTTCTACCTGCGCGACCGCCGCCTGCAGGGGCTCCCCGCGACCTTCGACCGCGCCAACGCCGCGCCGCCGTTCGATCGCGAGCAGTACTCGGCGGCGGTGGGCGGCCCGCTGGTGCGGGACCGCGTCTGGTGGTTCGGCTCGTTCGAGTACCGCAACCAGGACGGCGCCATTCTCGTGGGCAGGCGCGACCCGGAGAGCCGCACCATCCGGCGCGAGTTCGCGCAGGCACCCCTGAACGACCTGCTGGGCACGGTGCGGGGCGACATAAAGGCTAATGCCAGGGATCAGCTGAGCCTGCGCTACTCTATCCAGCGCGAGGACGACGTGGCGGCCAGCACCCTCATCCGCGCGATCGGCTCCGCGTCCGAGCGGCAGGCGGGGCGCAACCGCCACCAGTCGTTCCTGGCGAACTGGACCAGCGTCCTCTCGGGCCGGGCGGTCAACGCGCTCAACTTCAGCGTCAACAACTTCATCAACCGGACGGATCCGGTCGCGCCGGGGCCGCAGCTCACGTTCCCGAGCCTGCAGGACGGCACCTCGTTCCGGGTCCCGCAGCAGACGCGCCAGAACCGGCTCCAGTTCGGCGACACCTTCACGCTCGTCCGCGGCGCCCACACGCTGAGGTTTGGAGCGGAGTTTCAGCGCGTCGACGCCGACTTCTACCTGGGCGTCTTCCAGTCGGGCCGGATCGAGTTTGTGGAGGACTTCCCCACCTTCGATCACAACGGCGACGGCCGGGTCGACGACAACGACCTGCTCTTCGCCGTCACGCTGCGCAGCGGCGTGCCCGATCGCCCGCTCGTGCTCCCCGACGCGGACAACAATCACCTGAGCGGCTTCGTCCAGGACGACTGGCGCGTTCACCGGCAGCTGTCGCTGAACATCGGGCTGCGTTACGAAGTGGACACCGACGTAAAAAACCTGAGCCGCACCGGCGAATTGAATCCCCTGATCCTCCCCTTCCTGAGCGGCCGGCGCAGCCGTGACAAAAACAACTGGGGACCGCGCTTCGGGTTCAACTGGGCCACGCGGGACGGGCGCACCAGCGTGCACGGCGGCTATGGGATCTATTACGACCGCGTGACCCTCGAAATCCAGTCGCTGGAGCGCGGGCTGGACGGGCGCTCGCTGCCGATCGAGGTGCGGGCGGGGAACGTCTTCTTCCTCGATCCGGACACCGGCAGGTTCCCGGCGTTCGCCCCGACGGTGTCGAACCCCTTCACGGGGTTCATCCTGCCCGGCGCCGGTGCGGGGGGGATCAACATCATCGACAACCGGCTCCAGAACCCGAGCGTGCAGCAATTCAACCTGGGGGTGCAGCGCGAGCTGAAAGGCGACCTGGTACTGCGGGCCGATTACCTGCACACCCTGGGGACGCACTTCATCATCGGCCGGACCATCGGCTCCGTCTTCAACCCGGTCGTCGGCGGGCCCGACAGCGTCGTCAACCTCGAGTCGAGCGTGAACACGAAATACGACGCCCTGCTGCTGAGCCTGGAGCGGCGCTTCGGGCGCCGTTACCAGTTCCGCACCTCCTACACGCTCTCGAAGGCGTTCAACTACGCCAACGACGACCAGATCCCGTTCGCGAACGGGCCGGTCGACCCGCGCAACCTCGGGCTGGAATACGGCCCCACCCCGAACGACCAGCGGCATCGCTTCGTCTTCGCCGGCGTCATCGACCTGCCGGCCGGCGTGGGCCTTTCCCCCATCTGGACGGCGGCTTCGGGGGTCCCGATGGATATCCTGCTTCCGGACGCCTCCTCGCGCGTCCCGGTGCTGCAGCGGAATGCGGGAGGGCGCCTGTTCAGGACCGGGGCGGAGTTGAACACGGCGCTCCGGGCCATCAACGCGGCCGGCGGCATCAACGGCGCACCCTTGCCGCTCGTGCGGGACACGGCGCGGTTCAACGACAGCTTCAGCTCCTTCGACCTGCGCGTCTCGAAGTCGATCCGGCTGGGCGAGCGCGCCACCCTCAGGCCCATGGCGGAGGTCTTCAATCTCTTCAACGTGACCAACGTTCTCGGCGTGTCGAACGTCAACTATTCGGGTTTCGCCAACGCGCTCGTCCGCGACAGCAACGACCCGTCGGCTCCGGGATATCTCCTGTCGTCGAACTTCGGACACCCGGTCACGACGGCGGGGGGCGTGTTTGGCTCCGGGGGTGCGCGTGCCTTTCAGTTCGCCGTGCGTCTCCAGTTCTAGCCCCGCGCTCGCGGAGGGCGGTCGCGCCGGCGCGTCTCCCCGGCCGGAGCTGCGCCGCCAGCTTGGCCTGGGGTCGGCGACGGCCGTCGTCGCCGGGGAGATGATCGCCGTCGGGATATTCCTCACGCCGGCCGGCATGATCAAGACGATCGGCTCGCCCTTCTGGCTGCTGCTGGTCTGGCTCGGGATGGGCTTGATGGCGCTCTGCGGCGCGCTCTGCTACGGGGAGCTGGCAGGCCGCTTCCCCGAGGCCGGCGGCGGGTATGTCTATCTGCGGGAAGCCTACGGCAACCGGATGGCGTTTCTGTACGGCTGGATGTGCTTCCTGGTGACGGATCCCGGGATCACGGCCGCGCTGGCGCTCGGGATGGCCGGCTATGCCGGGTACGTCGTGCCCCTCTCCCCGCTCGGGACAAAAGCGCTCGCCATCGGCGCGCTCGCCGCGCTCGCCGCGGCCAACGTCGCCGGCATCCGGCTGGGCGCGGCGCTGATGCGCTGGCTGACGCTGGTCAAACTCGGTGCGCTGGCGTTCATCGCCCTCTGGGGCCTCGGGCTGCAGGCCGGCGAACTGGGCCAATTTCCTTCCCCTGGTCGACCAGCGTCCGGGTTCGGCGCCGCTGGCGGCGGCGCTGGCCGGCGGGATGCTCGCCGCCTTTTTCTCGTTCGGCGGATGGTGGGACGTCACCAAGATCGCCGGTGAGATCCGCGATCCCGTCCGCACGCTCCCGCGCGCCATGACCCTCGGGGTGTCGGTGGTGACCGCGGCCTACATCCTGATCACCGCGGTCTTCCTGTACCTGGTGCCCGCGGGGCACATCTCCTCGGACGAGACCTTCGCCGCCCAGGCAGGCGAGATCCTCTTCGGGACGTCCGGCGGGCGCATCTTCTCGTGCATCGTGATCGTCTCGGTGCTCGGCAGCATCGCCGGCCTCGTGATGACCGCCCCGAGAGTCTATTTCGCCATGGCGCGCGACGGCGTCTTCCCGGCCTCCGTCGCCCTGATCAACGGCCGGTTCGGGACGCCCGCCCGGGCCATCGTCCTGCAGGCGCTGCTGGCCGCGCTCCTCGTGGCGCTGGGCGGGTTCGGCCAGATCGTCGCCTATTTCGTTTTCGTGACCGTGCTGTTCATCGCCCTGACGGCCGCGTCCGTCTTCGCGGGGAGAGGCGCGGGCCGGCGGGTCCCGGGCTATCCATTCACGCCCGTCGTCTTCCTCTCGCTGGCGTCGTTGTTGCTGATCCTGGTGGCGGGAAGCAACCCGAAACAGGCGCTGCTCGGGGTGCTGGTGGTCGCTGCCGGGATCCCCGTTTACTCTTTCGGACGCGGATAAACGCGGATCAACGCAGATCAAAAACCAGGGACATGGGTGACAGGCCGCGCCCGGCATTCCGCCACGAGGGCTGCCTCAGGCACACAGGACTGCCCGGGTCCCACGGGAAAACGCGAACATCGGACAACTGCTGCCGCCGGCAAAGGAGCGCGCTTTCCCGTGGGACCCGGGCAGTCCTGCGTCGGCGCGAAGCGCCGGCCCTCGTGGCGGAATGCCGGGCGCGGCCGATCCGCGTGAATCCGTCAAATCCGCGAGATCCGCGTCCCTCTTTTGCTTTTGTTTTTCTAGTAACCCCAGAAGAAGATCAGCGCCGCACCCGCGAGGATCGCTACCGAAAACATCGTGAGCACCCGCATCAGCAACCGCCTCGGGCCGAGCACCCCGACGGCCACCCCTTTGAACAGCAGGTTGGACATCGACGCCAGCAGGATCACCTTCCACCCGGTCGTCGGGTCGACCTCGCCGCGGCCGACGAGCCCGACAGTCGACAGGGTGATCGCGTCGACGTCGGTCAGGCCCGACAGCCCGGCGATGATGTACAGCCCCTGGTTGCCGAACCTCTTCTGCGACGCCTCGACGATGAGCAGCACGACCGCGTACATCAGGCCGAACAGGAGCGCCGCCTTCAGCTCGGCCGGGTTTTCCTGCAGGGCCGTTTCGATCCTGTCCGGGCGCTGCCGGTACCACGCGAGCAGGACGAGCGCGCCGCAGACGAGGAGCATCGCGAGGAGCGGCGGCGCCGCGGACTTCAGGAATTGCGGGCTCACGACGGCGATGATGAACACCAGCCGCGCGTAGACGATCGCCGACGCGACCACGATGACGATGGCGGCCACGGGCGACGTTTCGGGCGTCTCCCGCGCGCGCCGCGCGTAGCTCACGGCGGTCGCGGTGCTGGAGATGAGCCCGCCGAGGACGCCGGCCAGGATCGTGCCGGCCCCCTTGCTCAGGAACTTGTAGAAGATGTAGCCGGCGAGGCTGATCCCGACGATCAGGACGACCATCCACCAGATCTGGCGCGGGTTGAACGCGGTGTAGGGCCCGAAGCTGCGGTCGGGGAGCGCCGGCAGGATGACGAGGGCGATCATGACGAACTTCATGATCGCCTTGAGGTCGTTGTCGCCGAGCTTCTCCGCCCAGCCGTGCAGCTGGCCCTTGAACTGCAGCAGCACCGCGACGGTCCCGCCGAGCGCGATCGCGACCATGCGGGAGCCCACGATCGTGTAGGCCCCAATGCTGAACATCAGCAGGAGGGCGGCCTCGGTCGTGAGCCCGGGATCCACCGGCTTCTGGCGCAGCTCCACCCTCATCCCCATCAGGACGAGGCCGCCGAGGGCCAGGAATCCCGCGGCCAGGATCCACCCTCCGAAGATCTGGGCCAGCAGGGCGCTGACGCAGCCGCACAGGGTGACGAGCGGAAACGTGCGGATGCCGGCCAGCCGCGCCTCGGTGCGCTCGCGCTGCAGGCCCACGAGGACGCCGAGCGCCAGGGCTATCCCGAGCTGCGCGAACGTCTCCGACAGGTCGGTCATGCTCACATCTTAAGTTCGCAGGCGCTATAATGCGATCTTTTCTTCGAGAACCTCAAAGAGGAGTATGTCGGAGTTTTCCAGACTGTTGCGCGAGAACGCCAACTACCGGTACGCCTGGATGGGGCAGGTGGTGAGCGAGATCGGCGACCACTTCAACAACATTGCGGTGTTCAGCCTGGCGCTGGCGGTGACGCGCTCGGGGCTGGTCGTGAGCGGCGTCATGCTGGCGCGCGCCGTCCCGGCGATCCTGGCGGGGCCGCTGGCCGGCGTCCTGCTCGACCGGATGGACCGCCGCAAGATCATGATCGCGAGCGACCTCGTCCGCGCGGTGGTCGCGGCGGGGTTCATCCTCACGGTGCGCTACCCGGAGCCCTGGCTGCTCTACCTGCTGAGCGGGATGCTGATGTTCGCGTCGCCGTTTTTCACCAGCGGCCGCGCGTCGATCCTGCCGGCCATCGCCAGCAGGGAACAGCTGCACACGGCGAACTCGCTCACCCAGACGACGCAGTGGACGACCCTGACGATCGGGACGCTGGCCGCGGGCATGAGCGTCACGCGGTTCGGCTACCGCGTGGGCCTTCGCCCTCAATGCGCTGTCGTTCCTGTTCTCGGCCGGGTCGATCTGGCTGCTGCGGCCCCCCGCGGGCGGGTTCCGCGCCGGCCGCCTGCAGGCGGGAACGACGGGCGGCCGGGCGCGGCCCTGGCTGGACTACGTCGAGGGGCTGCGCTACATGCGGGCGACCCCCCTGATACTGGGGATCGCGGTGGTCAGCATCGGGTGGGCGACCGGAGGGGGCGCGGCCCAGATCCTGTTCAGCCTCTTCGGCGAGGTCGTGTTCAACCGCGGGGCGGCCGGGATCGGCGAGGTGTGGGGCTGCGCCGGCGTGGGGCTGCTCCTCGGCGGGCTCGTGGGCCACTGGTTCGGCAAGCGGGCGAGCTTCAAGGCGTACAAGCAGTCGATCGTCGTGTGCTACGTGATCCACGGCGGGGCGTACGTCGTGTTCAGCCAGATGCGGCGGTACTGGCTGGCGCTGATTTTCATCGCGCTGTCGCGCGCGGCCGTGGCCGTCTCGGCGGTGCTCAACACGACGCAGCTGCTGCGGCACGTGCCGGACGCCTACCGGGGGCGTGTGTTTGCGACGATCGACTCGCTGACGTGGTCGGTGATGATGGTGTCGATGATGGCGGCGGGGGTCGCGTCGCAGTACTACGACCCGCGGACGATCGGCGCGTGGTCCGGCGTCCTCAGCTCGATGACGGCGGTGGCGTGGGCCGCCCTGAGCCTCAGCGGCCGCCTCCCCGAACCCTGACGAAGCTGTTCACCGATTGACAACAGCAGAACGCGGATCTTCGCGGATTTTACGGATTCACGCGGATCGGCCGCGCCCGGCCACCAGGTAGCAATCCGCGTGTATCCGCGGAAATCCGCGTCCTGGAAACGTTTATTGCGCGACGATTTCGATCAGGTATCCCAGCGACTTGGGGTGCACGAAAAATACGGTGGTGCCGCGCGAGCCGGGGCGCGGGGCCTCGTCGATGAGGCGGAAGCCCTTCTCCTTCATGAACGCGAAGGCCGCGTGGATGTCCGCCACCCGGAAGGCCACGTGCGCCATGCCGCCGCGGCCGCCGTTGCGCACGATCTGTTTCGCTACCGGGGACTCGGCCGACAGCGGCTCGAGCAGCTGCACGAGGTTGGGCCCGTCGCCGACCTGCAGCAGGACCTCGCGCACCTGGTCGGAGCCGAGGACGTCCTCGCGGTGCACCTCGCGGAACCCAAGCTGCCGGTAGGACGCCACCTGCGCCTCGAGTTCCCCCTGGGGGACGCTGATGGCCACGTGGTCGAAAAACAGGAAACCGGGAACCCGCCTCACCTCGTCCATTACTGCCCGGAATGGTAGCATGATGGCTTCGGAGAAGACACCATGAGCAAATGGGCGGAAGAGCTCGAGGGCGTGGGGAAGGTGCTGCTGGACGAAGAGGAGCTCGGGGAGGTGGCGTACACGATCCGGGTATACGCGGCGGGGACCAAGGGGGCGCCTTACCCGTTCGCCCGGTTCCGGCGGCGCGGCTACCTGGAGCTGTACGACCTGCTGGACAAGCCGGTGACGCTGGTGCTGGCCGACGGGCGGCGTTGGGGCTGCCGCCTCCAGTCGCTCGACGGCACCGTCGTCGCCACCGGCGAGTGGCCCGCTCCATAGAGTTCCACCTGCCCTGCACAGCTGTCTGCAACGGTCGATCCGCGCCTGCCCGTAAAACAAGTGGGTCCGGGCTTCAGCCCGGACGTCTTTAAATCCGTTCCATAGAGTTCCACCTGCCCTGCACAGCGACTGCAAAAAGCGTCCGGGCTGAAGCCCGGACCCACTTGGGCTAAAGCTCGTGGTTTGCCAGCAGCTCCAGGGCTTTCACCATGGCAGTTTGATCTGTTCTATATAGCGGCTGCAGACGGCGTCCCGCCCTGCCCGTAAAACAAGTGGGTCCGGGCTGAAGAGGCTGTCCAACGGTTGAACTACCCGCCCTGCCCGTAAAACAAGTGGGTCCGGGCTTCAGCCCGGACGCGCTTGGGCTAAAGCTCGTGGTTTGCCAGCATCTCCAGGGCTTTCACCATGGCGGAGTGGTCCCACTGGGAGCCGTCGGCGGCCGCGCACGCGTTGAACAGCTCCTGCGCGGTCGCGGTGTTGGGCAGGCTCATGTGCATGGCGCGGGCCGCCTGGAGCGCCAGGTTGAGGTCCTTCTGATGCAGCGCGATGCGGAAGCCGGGCGCGAACGTCCGCTTGATCATGCGCTCGCCGTGGACCTCGAGGACGCGCGAGGAGGCGAAGCCCCCCATGAGCGCCTGGCGCACCTTGGCGGGGTCGGCGCCCGCCTTGGAGGCGAACAGCAGCGCCTCGGCGACGGCCTCGATGTTGAGGGCGACGATGATCTGGTTGGCGACCTTGCAGGTCTGGCCGTCGCCGTTGCCTCCCACGAGCGTGATGTTCTTGCCCATGAGCTCAAACAGCGGTTTGACGCGGTTGAAGGCGGCCTCGGTGCCCCCGACCATGATCGTGAGGGCGGCGTTTTTGGCGCCGATCTCGCCGCCCGAGACGGGGGCGTCGAGGTAGTCGCAGCCGAGTGCGTTGATGCGGGCGGCGAAGTCCTTGGTCGCAATGGGCGAGATGGAGCTCATGTCGATCACGGTCTTGCCCGGGGCGAGCCCGGCGGCGACGCCGTCGGGGGCAAACAGCGCGGCCTCGACGTCGGGCGTGTCGGGGACCATGACGATGACGACGTCCCCTTTCTGCGCGGCCTCGCGCGACGAGGCGCAGACCGCGCCGCCGGCGGCCGCGAGCTCGGGCGCGACCCCTTCGAGCGTGTAGAGGTGGAGCTTGTGGCCCCCCTTGATCAGGTTCATGGCCATGGGTTTGCCCATGATGCCGAGACCTATGAATCCGATGTCCATGTGACCCCCGATTCTGTGTTGGTGGGTGGCAGTGGTGGGCCGCGCCGGCGCGGCGCGGCCCGAAAAGTTACGATGCCTGATATGGCCTGAACCAGTCGAGCCCCGCTTCGGTCTTGCCGGCGGGCTTGTACTCGCAGCCGACCCAGCCGGCGTACCCCAGGCGGTCGAGGTGCGCGAACAGGAACGGGTAGTGGATCTCGCCCGTCCCCGGCTCGTGCCGGCCGGGGTGGTCGGCGACCTGGATGTGCCCGATGAGCGGCAGGTTTCTCTCCATGGTGCAGGCGAGGTCCCCTTCCATGATCTGCATGTGGTAGACGTCGTACTGCAATCCGACGTTTTTCGACCCGGACTCGGCGATGACGCCGAGCGCCTGGGCGGTGCGGTTGAGGAAGAAGCCCGGGATGTCGCGCGTGTTGATCGGCTCGATGAGCAGCCGGATGCCGTGCCGCTCGAGTTCGGCGGCGGCGAACGCGACGTTGGCGACCAGCGTGTCGTGCGCCTCTGCGGCGGACAGGCCCGCAGGGGGGACGCCGGCGAGGCAGTTCAGCCGCGGGCAGCCCAGGGCGGCCGCGTACTCGATCGCCTTGCCGACGCCGTCGCGGAACTCGGAGGCGCGGCCGGGGATGCAGGCGATGCCGCGGTCGCCGGCGGCCCAGTCTCCCGCCGGGAGGTTGAACAGCGCCTGGAGGAGTTCGTGGCGCGCCAGCAGCTCGGCGAGCCGGTCCGCCGGGTAGGGGTAGGGGAAAAGGTACTCGACGCCCCGGAAACCGGCGCGGGCGGCGGCTGCGAAGCGCTCGGTGAACTCGACCTCGTTGAACATCATGGTGAGATTTGCCGCAAACTTGGGCATGCCATCCTCCTCGGCTGTCATATTAACCCAAGCCCGCTCCTTATCTTTGAGATTCTTCGAGCCGTTCGAGCCTCTGGTTCTCTGTGCTATCATCGCCGCCATATACGAATATATAAGGAGGAGGACGCTCTCATGATGCTCCGGAAATCCACTTCTCTGTCTCGTGCTCTTTTTGTGCTGGCGATCTTTGTGTGCCTGCTGCCCGCCGCCGTACGGGCCGACCAGGTGTTGCTGAAAAACGGCGACCGGATCACCGGCAGCATCGTCAAGAAAGACGGCCAGAGCGTCACGATCAAGGCCGACCTGTTCGGCGTGGTGACGGTGGCCTGGGATCAGGTCGAGTCGATCACGGCCGACAAGCCCCTCACGGTCGTCCTGCAGGACGGCAAGACGGTCCAGGGCACCCTGGCGACCTCAGCCGGCATGGTGGCGGTCGCGGCAGCGGGCGCGCCCGTGCGGGTGGCGCCGGCGGACATCGTGACGATGCGCAACGCCGACGAGCAGGCGGCGTACGAGCGGCTGCTGCACCCGGGCTGGGGGCAGCTCTGGGCCGGCACCGCCGGGATCGGCTTCGCAGGCACCTCCGGGAACGCCAAGACGTCGACCTTCACCGGAGGAGTGGCTGCCGCCCGGGCGACCAACACCGACAGGACATCGTTCTATTTCAACGTGATCAAGGCGTCCGCGCTCGTCGGCGGCGTCAACGCCGGCACCGCAAAAGCCGTGCGCGGCGGGATCGGCTATGCCCACAACGTCAGCCCCCGGCTGTTCTTCAACGTCTTCAACGACTATGAATACGACAAGTTCCAGAACCTCGACCTGCGCTTCGTGCTCGGCGGCGGCGCCGGCTTCCACGCCTGGAAGACGGAAAAGAGCAGCCTGGACCTGCTCGCCGGCGGCGCCTACAACCGGTCCAAGTTCAGCACCCCGCTGACTCGGAACTCCGCCGAATTCTACTGGGGAGACGACTACGGCCTGAAGCTGACGGGGGCCACGTCGCTGGTGCAGAGTTTCCGGATGTTCAACGACCTGAACGACACGGGCATCCGGCGCGTGAATTTCGACATCGGCGCCGTGACGAAGCTCTCGACCTGGCTGTCCTGGAACGTGACGTTGAGCAACCGGTACCTGAGCCGCCCCGCGCCAGGCCGCAAGAGCAACGACTTCCTCTACTCCACCGGCCTAGCCCTCACCTTCGCCAAATAGGCCCGAAAATTGAAAATAAGGGCCCTTTTTCGCTCCTAAATCGGCATGATCTACTGCATTTTCAGCACTTTATCTAGGTGCGTCCCGTAAATGCGGGTGGCGTTGCGCCAGTAGAGTTTCTCCAGGACTTCGCGGGGGACGGCCAGGCCGCGGGTTTCGGTGCGGCCGAAGAATCCGCCCTGGACCAGGTTGTCGGTCTCCAGCAGCTGAAAGCAGCGGTGATATTTCTCCACCATGTCGGCGATGGTTTCGGGCTTCACGTCGCTGATGTCGGTGCCGAACAGGATGCGGTCGGCGTACTTGATTACGAAGTTCCTGAGTTTCTCCCGGTTCATCCTGTGGAACTGCTGGAAACGCGCCGCGAGGTCGACGTTGAGGTTCGGGTAGGTTTCCAGCATGTAGATCAGGTAGTCGAGCTGTTCGTCCGAGTTGAAGAAATCGAGCATGTGGGCGTTGACGACCACGAGCCGCGGGTGGCGGTCGAGGACGGCTTTCCACGCGTTCTGGGTCGCCCAGAATTTGGCGGGGTCCATCACCCAGCGCGTCGGGTAGGGCTGTGCGATGTGGACGGAGGCCCCGGGGAAGCCCAGCTGCTCCATCTTGCTCAGGGTGGGGTCGTTGGCCGGGTCGTCGATGGCGGTGCTGACACCGACCCAGATCTTGTAGCCCACGACGCCGCGGTCCTTCCACTCGCCGATCTCCTCCGGGGAGAATTTGAGGCCCTTGGAGATGTTGTGGTTGGTCAGGCAGGTGGCGAACCGGCCGGAGAACTTCTCCTCGACCTCCTTGAGCCACGGCAGTCCTTCCCCGCGCGGCCCGAGCGGTGACTGCACGTTGACCCACATGGCGAGGTTCTCGCGGTACTTCTCCTTCAGGGCCGTCCTCATGGCCATGTAGGACGTCATGTTCTCGATCGACCCGACGTGCGCGTGGACGTCGATTCTCGGGATGTCCGAGTAGTCGGGCTTATCCTGGGCCCGGACGACGGGCGCGGCCAACAAGAGGCAGAGTGCGGCTGCCCGCAGATGATTTAAGGTATTCATAGCTCCCTTCCTGAGTTAAAAGACTGAAGGCCCCTAATACCTGTTTCCTGCGCGAAACGCAACAAATCAAGCATCAAGTGATCAAGTGGGTCCGGGCTTCAGCCAAGTGGGTCCGGGCTTCAGCCAAGTGGGTCCGGGCTTCAGCCCGGACGTCTTTAGATTTGCCGTGCAATCGCGACCGCAAACGGCGTCCGGGCTGAAGCCCGGACCCACTTGGCTTCAGGACCCACTTGTTTTTTGAGGACTTGCGTATTGCGTGCTACTTTCTCTCTACTCATGGAGGAAATCCGGTGAAGATCAGGATACTCGCCCTCTGCTGCGCTCTCCCGCTCGTGCTCGTCGCCCAGGACAACGCCGACAGGCACCCGGAGTGGGATGCCGAGTACACCCGCCTAATCCGCGAGGCGACGACCGGGCCCCAGTTCATGACCGACCTCGTCGATCACCTGCCCGCCTCGGCGCGCGTCCCGTCGCCGTTGAAGTTCAACGGCTACATCGCGGGCGCCCCGGACCACCTGACCTACGCGGCGGACGTCCACCGTTACATGCGGGCCCTGGCCGACGCCTCGCCGCGGGTGAAGGTGTTCGGCATCGGCCGCAGCGAAGAGGGCCGCGAGATGATCGCGGTGGCGATCTCCGACGAGGCCGCGATCCAGGGGCTGGACGAGTACAAGGCGATCACGGCCCGCCTCGCCGACCCGCGCAAAACGACCGAAGCGGAGGCGCGCGCCGCGATCGCGCGGGGCAAGCCGGTCTACTACATCACCGGCGCGATGCACTCGCCCGAAACGGGCAGCCCGGAGATGCTCATGGAGCTCGCCTACCGGCTCGCCGTCGAGGAGACGCCGCTGGTGCGGAGCATCCGGGCCAACGTCATCACGCTCATCACGCCCGTCCTTGAAGTCGACGGGCGCGAGCGGGTGGTCGACGGCGCGCGTTGGCGCGAGCAGAACTCCAGGTCGCTCCCCCTCGCCTATTGGGGGCGCTACGTGGGGCACGACAACAACCGCGACGCCGTCGGCCTGGGGCTCGCCCTGACCCGCAACATCCTGCGCACCCAGCTGGACTGGCACCCCCAGGTGATGCACGACCTGCACGAGTCGATCCCGTTCCTCTACATCTCGACCGGAACCGGCCCCTACAACGCCTGGCTCGACCCGCTCATGGTCGGCGAGTGGCAGCGCATGGCCTACCACGAAGTCCAGGAGCTCACCGCCAAGGGCCTCCCCGGCGTGTGGACGGAAGGGTTCTACGACGGCTGGGCGCCGAGCTACCTGTTCTACGTCGCGATGGGGCACAACAGCGTCGGCCGCTTCTACGAGACCTTCGGCAACCTGGTGCCGTCGACCGAGAACCGCGTCGTGCGCGACTTCAGCCAGCGCGCCTACTTCAGGCCCAACCCGCCGCTGCCGTCGGTGAGGTGGTCGCTGCGCAACAACGTCAACTACCAGCAGAGCGGCGTGCTGCTGGCGCTCGCCGACATGGCGCAGCGGCGCGAGCACTTCCTCGAGCAGTTCTGGAACCTGGGGAAGCGCGCGGTCGCCAAGGCGCGCACCGAGGGGCCCGCCGCGTATGTCCTCGACGGCGTGCAGAAGCGCCAGGGACAGCTGCGCGACCTGCTGCGCCTGCTGCGCGAGCACGGCGTCGAGGTCCAGGTCGCCGACCAGCCGTTCGCCCTCAAACCGGGCTGGCCGCCGCCCGGGACCGCGGCCGGCAAACCGCCGGACGCGAAGCCCGACGAGAAGCCCCCGGAGCGGAAGGACGAGACCCTGGTTTTCCCCCCCGGCAGCTTCGTCGTCCGAATGGACCAGCCCTTCAGCCGCCTCGCCGACATGCTCTTCGACACGCAGTACGTGAGGGGCGAGGAGCGCCTCTACGACGATTCGGGCTGGACCGTCGGGTATGCGCGCAACGTCGAGGTCAGCCGCATCGTCAACCCCGAGGTCCTGTCGGTGCCGATGCACCCGTGGGACGGATCGATCGCGCCCCGCGCCGTGAAGCTCGACGGCGCGGCCGTCGCGGTGGACAACACCGCCGACACGGACCTCGTCCGGCTCCGCTACGCGCTGCCCGGGTTGCGCTTCCTCGTCGCCGAGGAGGAGATCAAGGGGAAGAGCGGCCACGCGGCCGGCACGATCCTGATACCGCTCGACGACGCCAACCGCCGCGAGGTCGGCGCGGCGCTCGCCGCGTTGAACCTCAGGGCGGAGGGGCTGGAGTCCATGCCGGCCGCGAAGACGCACGCGCTGGCGCTGCCGCGCGTCGCGCTGCTCCACACGTGGCTCGACACGCAGGACGAGGGCTGGTACCGGCTGGGCCTGGAGAGCCTCAAGGTGCCCTTCCAATACATCTCGACGCAGGAGGTCGCGCGCGACCCCGACCTGCGCTCGAAGTATGACGTGATCCTCTTCCCGCCCGCCGGCGGGTCGGAGCCGCAGGAGATCGTCAACGGCCTGCCGCCGGGCCCGCCGCTCCCGTGGAAGAAGACGGCGCTGACGCCGAACCTCGGGGTCGACGAGACCGACGACATGCGCCCGGGACTCGGCCTGGAAGGGGTCGTGCACCTGCGGCGTTTCGTCGAGGCCGGCGGCCTGCTCGTCACGGTGCAGGACACGGCGAAGTGGGCGATCGAGTTCGGCCTCGCCCGCTGGGTGCAGCCCGTCGAGACCCGCAACCTGAAGGCGCGCGGGAGCCTGCTGCGGACGGTGGTCGAGGACGGGTCGAGCCCCGTCGCCTGGGGCTACGACCGGTCCGTCCCCGTCTACTTCGGGGGCGGGCCCGTCTTCAGGGTCGGGGTCGGCGGCCCGCCGCGCCCCGACGGCGGCCGGCCGACCGGGCGCGGAGCGAAGGACGACCCCGACGTGCCGCAGGGCCGTCCGTTCGTCCCGATGCCCGAGAAGGCGAAGCCGGCCCCCGGCGAGGAAGGCTTTCAGCCGCCGGAGGATTACTCGTACTACTTCGAACCGTACATGCCGCGGCCGGAGGACCGGCCGCGCGTGATCCTCGCGTTCCCGAAGGAAGCGGGCACGATCCTGCTGTCGGGGATGCTGGAGGGTGCGGACGACATCGCCGGCAAGGCCGTCGTCGTCGACGCGCCGCTCGGGAAGGGGCACATCCTGCTGTTTGGCAACAACCCGATGTGGCGCATGACCACCCAGGGAAGCTATTCGCTCCTGACCAACGCGATCCTGAACTACGACCACCTGCGCTAGCGGCCAGGAAAGACAAAGGCAGAACGCGGATTCCGCGGATTTTACGGATTCACGCGGATCGGCCGCGTCCGGTATTCCGCCACGAGGGCTGCCTCGGGCACACAGGACTGCCCGGGCCACGCGGGAAAGCGCGCTTTCCCGCGTGGCCCGGGCAGTCCTGTGTCGGCGCGAAGCGCCGGCCCTCGTGGCGGAATACCGGACGCGGCCTGTCACCAGGCATCATTCTTCGTGTTTGATCCGCGTCGATCCGCGCAGATCCGCGTCCAAAAAGTTCACGCAAGTTCGACGACGGCTTCCGTGATCTGGCCCAGGTACCTGCCGTCGCAGACGACGTCCGCGGCGATCGCGAAACGCGGCGATTCGGGACGCCAGTCGCGCGGGATGCCCAGCTGGAAGGCCCGCGCCGTCATCGCGCCCGCGGCGGCCTCGAAGCGGAGCACGTCCGGTTCGAGCCGCCAATCGGCGGGGGCGACCAGCGTCACCTCCATCCTGACCGGCGCCTTGCGATAGTTCCGGACGCGGATCTCCGCGCGCGCGGAATCGCCTGGCCTGACCAGCATCTGGTAGGGATAGATGCTGCACCATGACGGGTCGAGGCCGAAGTTCGTGTCGGGGTCCGCGATCAGGCCCTGGAAGAGCTCCTCCTGCCTGCGCATCCTGGCCTCGGTGGCCAGCATCTCCTCCCGGGTGACGAGGAAAGGCCGTCCGTGCCCGGGCGCGATGATGTTCGGCTCGTGTTCGATCAGGTTGCGGATGGACCTCAGGTGGCTGTCGCTCTGCACGAGGTTGCGGAAGATGAGGTTGTGCCGCAGCACGCCCGCGGCGGGGTCGGAGGACTGGAAGAACGCGTCGCCGCTGAAGGCCACCCGGGCGCCGTCGATGGTCACAAACAGCGCCATCTGGTAGTCCGTGTGGCCCGGCGAATGGGTGACCTCGAAATCGTACTCTTCCCACTTGAAGCGCTCCCCGTGGCGGAACGATTTGGCGACCTTGACGGGCTCGCCGAGAATGCAGCCGAGGTTGTGGCCGCGCGGGTTTTCCAGGATGTCGACCATGTTCTCGTAGCACCAGATGCCGGTGCCGTAGCGGCGCGTGAGGTGCGGAAAACCGTTGATGTGGTCGTCGTGCATGTGGCTCGGCATGACGACGTCGATGGCCTTCATGCCGAAACGGGCTTCCAGGTCGTCGATGTTGTGTTCGACGAAGCGGATCCGGTCCGTCACGGAGGTCGCCCGCTCGAAGGTGCCGAAGTGGGTCCCGGAGGCGGAGCCGTAGTCGATGAACATCGCCTTGCCGCTGCGGCTGAGGATCGCGTAGAAACTCGACGTCGTCAGGTGGTGGGCGATCAGGTGCGGGCTGACGGCGTAGCCGCGGAACGACATGCTGGGATTGTTGCCGGTCTGGAAGCGGTAGTACTCCACGAGCCGGTCCACGGTGAGCCCGATGGCCTGGTCGGGGTCCGCGATCGGCTCGCCGTGCGACGGGCAGACGAGCGCGGGCTTCTGCTCGCGCAGGCGGGCGAGTGAGAAGGCCCCGAGGTCGATCCCCTCCGCGCCGCCGTAATTCACCTGGGTGTCCCACAGGTTGACGATTTTGCCGGGCGAGTGCAGCAGGTCCCCGGTGAACGCGACCTTCTTGCCGTCGGCTTCGGTGATGAGTGTGACGGAGCCCAGGGTGTGTCCCGGGGTGGGGAGCACGAAGATGTCCAGGCCCCTCCACTTCAATGTCCCGTAGTCCTGAAGCACCGACTCCACGGGGATGTTCCTGGTGACGGTGTTGAAGTCGTTCCTCATGTAGTACAGGTGGAAGACACGCCGGTTGCGCCAGAAGTTCTCCGCGTCGGCGAACAGGTGCTTCTCGTGCGCCGGGACGGCGATCGGGATGGAGCGCTCTGCGGCCTTGAAGTCGCCCTGGCACTGATCCCGGTGGTGGTGGGTGTGGAGCACGCGGTCGACGCCGGTGATCCCCAGCGGCGCGAGGAAATCGAGGATCTTCCCCGAACCGAAATCGATCAGCAGGCCCCGGTTCCCGTCCCGCAGGAGGTAGACGTTGCAGGTGTCCTCGAGCAGGAACAGGTTCTCGGAGAGTTTCCTGATTTCGCCCGCAGGGGCGAAGGCGGGCCGTGGGCTGGTTTTGCGCCCGGTTCCGGCCTGGGGAGCGGCGGCCGCGGCTCCCACGGTCTTGAGAAAACTGCGGCGGGTGGTCCCATCCATGGCGCAACCTCCTTGGCTGAGAATGATGCCAGTGTATGCCATCACCCCCGACCACACAAAAAACAAGTGCGCCCGTCGCCACCTAGGTCAGATCAAAAGACCATCCAAGAACCAAGTGGGTCCGGGCTTCAGCCCGGACGCTGTTAGCGGTCGCTAAAACGTGCGCCCGTCGCCACATAGATCAAATCAAAAGACGTCCGGGCTGAAGCCCGGACCCACTTGGTTTGCGGCCAGGGCGGGCAGTTCAACCGTTGGACAGCCTCTTCAGCCCGGACGCTGTTAGCGGTCGCTATAACGTGCGCCCGTCGCCACATAGATCAAATCAAAAGACGTCCGGGCTGAAGCCCGGACCCACTTGGTTTGCGGCAGGGCGGGCAGTTCAACCGTTGGACAGCCTCTTCAGCCGGACGCTGTTAGCGGTCGCTAACGTGCGCCCGTCGCCACTAGATCAAATCAAAAGACGTCCGGGCTGAAGCCCGGACCCACTTGGTTTGCGGCCAGGGCGGGCGGTTCAACCGTTGGACAGCCTCTTCAGCCCGGACGCTGTTAGCGGTCGCCATAACGTGCGCCCGTCGCCACCTAGATCAAATCAAAAGACGTCCGGGCTGAAGCCCGGACCCACTTGTTTTAAGGCTGTTTGCGGCCGCCAGGCAAGCTACGCGCACTTCGCCTGGCACCTCTGCGTGACTGGAAGCGCTACTTCGATGATTCGAAGCGCTCGAAATATCTGGGGCGCTCCGTCGCGAGGTAGATCGCCGGCAGGAGGATGAGCGCGTCGCGCGCCAGCGTCAGCGGCGTGATCCGTTCCTCGAAGCTGAAGCAGCCGCAGTTGGCATCGATGCCGCGGAAATACGTGACCGCCAGGACGGCGATGAACGCCGCCAGCAATGCGCAGGCCACCATCGCCACGGAGCGGATCTTCCAGCCGGCGAGCAGGAGTATCCCGAGCGCGATTTCCACCCAGGGAAAATACTTGCTCATCGGCAGGATGAGCGCGTCGGGAAAGAGCTGGTAACCCGACAGCACGGCCGCGAACTGGAGCGGGGCGTCGATTTTGATGTAGCCGGTGTACAGGAAGATGCCCGCGAGCAGCAGGCGGCACCCCCAGTGAAGGATTCGGAATAGCATGATTTCTCCAAAAGCCGGCACTCTATCGCATCTTCGGCGCAAAGTCATCCAGGTGGGCCGCGTGACAGCCTCCGCTATTTTCTCGTTCGCACACGTCCCCCCAACGCACCTTCCCAGAGCGGCATCAGCCGATTATAATTGCAGCAAGTCTCCGACCTTCCTTATGAACCTCTTCCACGAGGTGCGGCGGCGGGAGGGCAGGAATTGGCGGATCGGCGTCCAACAAGGCTGAATGTGGACCGGCGGAAGCTCATGACCGACTCCCATGCGGACGCGCTGGTGCTCTGCGGGGTGACGGGCGATCTCGCCCACAAGATGATCTTCCCGGCACTCTACGCGATGGCGAAGCGGCGCGCGCTGAAGGTCCCGGTAATCGGCGTTGCCTTCCCCCAGTGGAGCCTTGCGCGTCTGGGCGAGCGCGTGAAGGACAGCATCAGGCGAGCGGGCGGAATCGATGACCCGCGCGCCCTTGACCGGCTCCTGGCCAGGTTGAAGTACGTGAGTGGGGACTACAACGACCCGGGTACTTTCGCGGCGATAAAAAAGGCGCTGGGGAGTGCCCGGCGACCGGTGCACTACCTCGCCATACCCCCGGCGCTCTTCGCGACGGTGATCCACGCGCTCGGTGCGGCGGACCTCGCGGCGAATGCGCGCCTGATCGTTGAAAAGCCCTTCGGACGAGACTTGGCGTCCGCACGGGAACTCAACCGCCTCGCGCTCTCGGTGTTCCCGGAAGACTCGATCTTCCGCATTGATCACTTCCTCGGAAAGGAGGCGATCATGAACATCCTCTATTTCCGGTTCGCCAATTCGTTCCTGGAGCCAATCTGGAACCGCAACTACGTGGCCAGCGTCCAGATAACCCTGTCCGAGGATTTTGGCGTGGAGGGCCGCGGGGCGTTTTACGAAACGGCCGGTTGTCTGCGCGATGTGATTCAAAATCACCTTTTCCAGATTGTCGCACTGCTTGCCATGGAGCCTCCGGCGTATCGGGAGTTTGGCGCCGTGCACATAGAAAAAACCAAGGTCTTTCGGGCGATGCGACCTCTGAACGCGAGCGACTTGGTGCGCGGGCAGTACGCCGGCTACCGGAAAGAGAGGGACGTAGCGAAGAACTCCGACGTCGAGACTTTTTGCGCCCTGCGCCTTTTCATCGACTCGTGGCGCTGGGAGGGCGTTCCGTGGTACCTGCGATCCGGCAAATACCTGGCCGAAACGGCGGCCGAGGTCCTGGTCGAGTTGAAACCGCCGCCGCAAAAACTGTTCGCCGACTCGGCACCGCCGACCGGCGGGGCTAACTATCTGCGCTTCCGGCTTTCCCCTAGCTCCGCCATTGCTCTTGCCGCCCGCGTCAAAAGAGCCGGCGAGGAGTTCGTCGGCGACCAGCGAGAGCTCTACCTGATCGAAGAAGAACCGGGAGAAAAGGCGCCTTACGAGCGGCTTCTGGGCGACGCCATGGCCGGCGACGGGGCGCTCTTCACCCGTGAGGACGCTGTCGAGGCCGCGTGGGCTGCAGTCGACCCCGTCCTCGTGAACCACCATCGGGCATTGCCTTACAAGCGCCACAGTTGGGGGCCAAAGGAGGCTGACGTGCTCATTACGTCAGACGGCGGGTGGCACAATCCGAGACCCACGGAAACGGCTCCATGACCTAACCTGCCCCCGTCGTGTTCCTGCTGATCGCAGGCCAGCCGCGGAGTCCGCAAGGCCGGAGGAGATCAGGACGACGACGCGGAAGCGTCGACTGAAAATCATGGTCGTCGATGTGGGCGGAACACACGCGGAGATTCTATCCGCGGCCCGGGACACCGCACGCAGGTTTGAATCCGCGCCGTCTATGACGGCTCAAGAGATGGTCGCCGGCGTTCTGAAGGCTGCCGAGGGCTGGACGTATGACGTCGTATCGATCGGTTACCCGGGCTGTTCGGAGCGCTTTTTGAAAGACGGTTCGGCCGGTTGCGGGCGTTCGTAAATCTGGAGAACCTGGGCAACGTCCGGCAGACCCACTGGGATCCGCTGCTGCGGCCGGCGGCGGCGCCGGATGGTCGATGGACCGTCCGTGCCTGGGCGCCGCTGGACGGCCGCGTGATAAACGGCGGCATTCGATTAGTCCAGAGGCAAAAAAGTCGCACCTGGCTAGTTTGATGGTTAGCGTGGCCCAATCGTGCTAATCTACTGAAAACAAAGAGGCCGGGGTGGCGGAACTGGCAGACGCACAGGACTTAAAATCCTGGGACCCGCAAGGGTCGTACGGGTTCGATTCCCGTCCTCGGCACCAAGTTACAGGATTTCGCATTTTATGCCTCCTCCGACGAATGGCCGCTTTTCTCCCGCTCAGAACTGGCTTGGATATCTGCTGCCTCGTCCATCTGCGCCCGCCTGATTGCCGCATCGGCGTGCCTCTCGACGTGGTGCAGGTAGACCAAATGTGCTACAGCACATTCACGGTACCTGCATCTATCGCAGCATCATATGCAGGCGGCGCCCAACCCGCTGGATCAACTCACCCTTAACCCTTACGGCGGACAACCGGTACTTCGCCGATATCCCGCCGATCTACGCCAGCCTGGGTGAGTTGGTGACCGGGGAGAATCCGGGCCGCCTATCGCCGATCGAGCGCACGATGGCCTGCAACCTGGGCTTCGCACTCGACGACCTGGCGATCGCGCCGATCGTCTAAACGAGCAAAAACGAAGCGCAGTCGAGACTTGCCCGGGCCCGTCCCCCTCGGTCACCGAGCGCCCCCAAGGACGAAGGTCTAGTGCAGAAGATGCTTCTGAATTTTTCCGAGAGCGGTCCGCGGCAGCTTGTCGACGACAATAAAGGATCTGGGGACCTTGAACGAAGCCATGGAATCGCGGCACGCGGCTTCCAGGGCCGCGATATCCGGCGTGTCTCGCGTTACGATGTAGGCGACGGGCACTTCACCGCGCAGCGCATCGGGGACACCGACGACCGCCGCCTCGGCAACCGATTCCTGTTCCTCGAGAAACTCCTCGATCTCGCGCGGATAAATGTTGAAGCCGCCTGAAATGATCAGGTCGCTCCGCCGTCCCTGCAGCGTGTAATAGCCGTCCCGCGAACGGACCGCCAGGTCCCCGGTACGGAAGTAGCCGTTGACGAATGCAGCCCGGGTTGCCTCTTCCCGTTTCCAGTACCCGGAGATCACATTCGGGCCGCGCAGGTAAATCTCGCCGGTCTCGCCGTCAGACACCGGATTGCCCTCCGAGTCCAGCAGACGGACCGAGACCCCCGCCAAGGGTAGGCCCACCGTTCCGGCGCGGCGTTCGCCCACATACGGATTGCTGATGTTCATGAGCGTTTCGGTCATGCCGTAGCGCTCCAGAATCACATGTCCAAAGAGCTCGTGAAAGTCTTCGAGCACCTGTGCCGGCAGAGGGGCGGAACCGGACACGAACAGCCGCATGAAGCTGCCGATCTCACGCGCCTGCTCAGGCGGCGTGTCGAGCAGCCGCACGTAGATCGTCGGAACCCCGAAAAACAGCGAGGGCCGGAAGTCGAGAAATTCGGCGACGGCGGACTGGTGATCGAAACGCTCCAGGAGCCGCATCCGACACCCGCTGATCAGCCAGACATGCAGCCCGTTGCCGAGCCCATGAACGTGGAATAGCGGTAATGGAAGCAGGAATCGTTCAGCCGGCGAAATCTGCCAGCATGTGATCAGGTTGAGCGCATTGGCGGCGAAGTTGTTGTGGCTGAGGATCGCGCCCTTGGATCTGCCGGTCGTGCCTGAGGTATAGATGAGCGCAGCCGCGGCGTCACCCTCCAGCGCGAGCGCGGGCCGTTCGCTGCTCAGCGGGGACGCTTGCACGCTCAATTCCTCCGGGCGCCAGATCTGCACCCCGGCGGGACACTGCTCCGCAGCCGTCACCACGGCCCTGGGCTCGGCATCGTTGATAATGTGGGCAATCTCGCGCTCCTTATAGAGGATGTTGATCGGGACGAAGACAACTCCCTGTTTTGCGCAAGCCAGGAATAGATCAATCATCTCGACGCAATTGGCGAGGCACACTCCAAGGCGGTCGCCGGTGTGCAGCCCCCGATTGACGAGCAGCCGAGCCATGCGGTTGCTTCTGGCATCGATTTCGCCGAACGTGAATTGTCGGCTGCGAAACTCGAGGCCCACGTGGTCGCGCCGGCACTTGAAAGAAAGGTCGAAAAGGTCGGTCAGGTTCATGAGTCTTGAATTCCAACCGTGCTCATCAGGACCAGCAGAGAGAAGCACCCCAATGCAAGAAAGCTGGATTGAAAAGTCCCGCTCCAATCAACGAGCCGGCCGATTGGTTCTGAACAAAGGCCGCACCCCGGCCCAATCCAGCAAGGCCTGATAGATCCTGTGGGATGGCTCATCGCGCTCAAAGGCCGCCGGCACACCTGAAAGTTTGCGATTCAATTTCTTCGGGGATCTAATGCGCCAGCGCTCCCGGATGAATACCTTCCCCAAGCACAAAACTCGATCCCACACTGCCCACCACCGCCGATTTCCGTGTCAGCCCGGCGCGCTCCCGCAGCCGATATACCGCTTCGATCCCGGTGCAATGCGCCCCAATCAGGTTCGCCACCTGGAACTCTTTCAACTTGTCGCCCGTCCAGTTCAATTGTTCGTCCTTCGCCGGGAACAGGTGCAGGCCGCCGATCACCGCCTGCACCGGCTCGTTAGGGTACTGTTGCCGGGCGTAGGTGAGGATGTTAACGATCCCCGCGTGCCCGCAGCCGGTCACCACCACCAATCCTTGCGGCGTGTTCAGTACCAGAGACTGGTCCTCCGGGATCGTGTCCTCCACTAGCCCTTCCGGCGTCTGCACCTTCCCGCTCACACTCCAGTTGCGCTCCGGGTACTTGCGCGGCACCGGGCCGGTCAGCCACGCGCCTGAAAAGATCTCCGCCCCTCGATCGTGCTCGATGATTTGTCCGCCCGTCGCTTCGTACTCTTTGCGGATGGCGATCATGTCGTTGCCTTCGCCCTTGGCCGACGGCCGGCTGTAGAAAATTCCGCGCGCCACGTGCATCACCGACAGCGCCTCAGGGTTCTTCTTCATCATCTCCTTGCGCAGCGTCATCAGCCCGCGCACGTGGTCCCAGTGGTTGTGCGTCAGGATGAGCTCCTTGACGGTCGACAGGTCAATGTTCAGGGCGGGTGCGTTTTGCAGGACGGTTTCCGGATGGCTGCCGGTGTCCATCAAGACGAGATGCCCGTCCGCTTCCACCAGCCCCGAAAAGCCCCATTCGCCGATCCCCTGCGTGTCGCCCACCAGCATGGTGGAAAGCACCATGACCTTCAGAGCGTGAACCTGAGCTCGCGGCCGTTGAGCGGCGGCCGGAGTGCCCTGTGCCCTGCCCAACTGCGGACCGATCTGCAGCAGCGGCAGCCCGATCAGTGCCGCTATCAGCACCATCCACCTTAACCGTGAAATCCTATGCATCGTCTCGTCACCCCCTCTCCGTAGACGTGCACATCACAGTACCCTAATGGGGTGCATTAGGAAAGGTTCGCGGCGGCACCACGCACGCGCTCACACTCGTAAATCGGAGGTTTGCTGAAGCTCCATAAACCGGAGCATGCCATACTCATCTTCCGTCGAGCCATTCCACAGCTTCAGGAGGACGCAACTCAGGACATCAGGAGATAAGTATTGTGTCACCGGATTCCACTTGGTGGGGAAAAGCCTCGCTGCAATAAGGCGGAGTGTACCGCAAAGCCCACACCCAGCGATTCGGTTAAGGTGCACAATAGGGCCACAGGCGACGCGGTAGCATCACAGTCAACATTTGACCCCTTATCGGAAGCTAGGGGAGGGCATGTACCGGGGAGGGAAGGCTACAGGTGTCAGAAGCCTGACGGGCGAAGAGGCAGCTCATCCTTCCTATCCGTCGAATTTGCCACGTCGATACTCCAGCCGGGCGCTTTCCCACGGGACCCGGGCATTGATGCGTGCCAAAGGCAACCCGTGGCTCGGAATGGCGGGTGCGGCCGATCCGTGTGGGTCCGGAGTTTCCGCGGAAATCCGTGTTCTGCTTTTGTTTCTTCAGCTGAGCCGCTTCCGCACAGTCATCCGTATGAGAGGAGACGGGCGAGGCGGGAGAGGGCACCCATGACGCCGAGTTTGCCGATGGCAGCGACCGCGGGCCCGAGTTTGCGGTAGAGGACGTTGAAGAGGAGATAGGCGGTCCGCTGGGCATGGGTTTCGGGGAGTCGTTGGGCGATGCGGCGCCACGAGTAGAACTCAGCATACATCCAGAGGAAGCCGTGCAGCAGTTCCTCGGCGGACATACCCGCGGGCCGGAAAACGACCCGCGACGTGTTGTAGTGCGACAGATCGCGGTCGATGATCCGGCCGTCGGCAAGCAACTTCCGGTAAAGCCGCAATATGGGAAACTGACATTTGCTGCTTCCGGCGCCGTCATCATACTCGCTCCGTTTCCGCCCGCAGCACCAAATCCGCGGCCTCATCCTCGCACTCGATGTCTTCCGGATTCACCATTGACCTGCAATATAAATTCCAACCTCGTTGTGAGCCGAACGGCGAACAAGCAGATCTTCCCAGGCGCATCGGAAGATGGGTGTATAATCGCGGATAACTCAGGGTTGGCTTCTCACCCAAGATGGAATTCTGGCGATGCCATCCCCGCACGAAGTCACTCATCTGCTCCAGGCCTGGTGCGGCGGCGACCAGGCGGCCCTGGATAAGCTCGTCCCTCTGGTTTATGACGAACTGCACAGGCTGGCCCACATCTACATGGTGCGCGAGCGGCCGGGCCACACGCTGCAGACCAGTGCCCTGGTCAACGAGGCCTATCTCCGGCTCATCGATGCCCACCAGGTACAGTGGCAGGACCGCACCCACTTTTTTGCCATTTCGGCCAATGTGATGCGCCGCATCCTGGTGCAATTTGCGCGCTCGCGCGGCTCCCGGAAGCGGGGCGGCGGCGCCGGGCGCGTGGACCTCGACGAAGCGCTCATTCCGTCGCCGGAACGCGATGCCGACCTGATGGCGCTGGACGACGCGCTGACTGCGCTGGCCGCGATCGATCCGCGGGAGGCGAGGGTGGTGGAGCTGCGTTTTTTCGGCGGACTGAGCGTGGAAGAGACCGCGGAGGTCCTGCAACTCTCGGGCATGACGGTGAAGCGGGATTGGAATCATGCGAAGGCGTGGTTGCTGCAGGAGTTGAAACGCGGGGCGCGCGGATGAGTATCGATCGGTGGCAGCGGGTCAAGGAGATCTACAACTCGGCCCTGGATCTCGAGCCGGGAGGGCGCGAGGCCTACCTGCGAGACGCCTGCGGGGGAGACCAGTCCCTGCAGCAGGAGGTCGAGGCTCTGCTGGCCAACCTGCCGGAGGCCGAGGGATTCATGAAGGATCCCGCGATGGAAGTGGCGGCCCGGGGTCTGGCTAAGGATCGGGCGATTGAGTCTCCACCGGACTATGCAGGCCGGTCCCTGCTGCACTACCGGATTGTGGAAAAGATAGGCGAAGGCGGGATGGGAGTGGTCTATCTGGCAGAGGACAATTCTTTGAATCGCAGAGTCGCCCTGAAGTTTCTGCCGCCGGAGATGCAGCAGGACGCGACTGCTCGAAAGCGATTCCTGCGCGAAGCCCGTTCGGCAGCCGCTCTGGATCATCCCTACATCTGCCACATCAACGAAGTGGGCGAATCTGAGGGCGTGGACTTCATCGTGATGGAGTACGTCGAAGGCCAGATGCTGATGGACAAGCTCCGTCAGGGGCGGTTGCCGCTCAAGCAGGTCCTGCAGATCGCCACAGAGGTTGCGGAGGCGCTGGAGGCGGCACACGGCAAGGGGATCGTCCACCGGGACCTCAAACCCGCGAACATCATGCTGACACCGACGGGTCACGCGAAGGTGATGGACTTCGGGCTGGCCAAGCAGTTGATTCCGCCTGGAGGAATCGACGGCCAGGAAAGGTCGGTGACGGCGCTGACCCGGAGCGGGATGACGCTGGGGACTTTGGCCTACATGTCGCCGGAGCAGTTGCGCGGGGAGACCGTCGATGCCCGTTCGGACATTTTCTCGTTTGGCGTGGTGTTGTACGAGATGCTGGCCGGCGTTCATCCCTTCAAGAAACCGACCGGGATGGACACGGCCGGTGCGATCCTGAAGGATACCCCTCAGCCTCTGGCAGAGATCCACCCAAACATTCCGGTTCTTCTCCAGCACATTGTGAAGAAGCTGCTCGCCAAAGACCCAAACGATCGGTACTCGTCGATACATGAAGTGCGGACCGACCTGAAAGAGTTGATCGAGGAATCGAACCGGCCGGCACGCGGGAAACGCAGAGGGCTGAAACCGTTGTACTGGATTGTCGCAAGCGCGCTGGTAGTCGTCGGCGTGGGAATCTGGGCGTTTTTCCAGTTCTCTCCTCGTGGGGCCGCGCTGCCCCCGCCGAGGATTGTGCCCGTAACAACATCCGGCAGCGACAAGGGTTTTCCATCGCTTTCACCGGATGGCAATTGGGTTGCGTTTGCGTGGACCGGCGACAAGCAGGACAACTGTGATATCTACGTCAAGGAAGTGGATGGACCCGGATTCAATCGATTGACGACCGATCCGGCGCCTGACACCGTTCCCGCATGGTCTCCCGATGGCCGCCAGATCGCCTTCATGCGACCGTCAGGTGATCGATGGATCCTGTACCTCATCAGCCCGTTGGGCGGCGGGGAAAAGAAGGTGACGGAGGTGGGAGCAGGCGGATCAATGAGCTGGTCGCCGGATGGAAAGAACATCGCTTTCTGGGACCGGAAATCGCCGAAAGATCCGACCAGTATCTGGCTGCTATCGGTAGAGACTCTGGAAAAGAAGCAGATGACCGCTCCGGATGCAAGTTCCCGTGGTGACTTATGGCCGGCCTTCTCCCCCGACGGTCGCTACCTTGCGTTCATCAGGTGGGTTGACTATAAACCCGCCCTTTATGTCATGCGTCTCCCTCGTGGAGAACCTGCACTTGTGACCGCTTACAACGATCCAACGACGCAATGCTGGACTGCCGACAGCCGCGAAATCGTTTTCGCCTCTTCCATGTACTCAGGAGAAACGGCGTTGTGGCGGATCTTCGTGGACGGCGGGGAGGTTCGCAGAATTCCCACGCGTGGCGAGCGGGTGTCTCAGCCCACCGTCAGCCGGAATCGTCTGGCCTACAGAACCCAGACCTTCAACTCAGATATCTGGAAACTGGAGTTGACTGGGCCTAAGGCGATGAAGCCGCCGTCGAAGCCTTTAATCTCCTGGTCGTCAGGTGAGTTGGAGCAGTCTATTTCACCGGACGGGAGCAGGATTGCCTTCGCGTCCGACAGTTCTGGAAGCGTGGAGATCTGGGTCTGCAATGCCGACGGTACAAAACCCATGAAGCTTACCGACATGAAGGGAGGAAGCGCCGGCTGCCCGAACTGGTCCCCGGACGGGAAGAATATTGCCTTCGATTCCACCAAGTCGGGGAATAACGACATCTATGTGGTGGGAGCAGAAGGAGGGCTGGTGCGCCGGATCACGTCTGATCCCACGGAAGAGGGTGTCCCCCACTGGTCACGGGATGGTCGGTGGATCTATTTCGGGTCGAACAGGAGCGGAAACTGGATGATCTGGAAGGTGCCGATCGAGGGAGGCAACGCGACCCAGATAACAAAGGAAGGAGGCCTGTCGGCCATGGAGTCAGCTGACGGTGAGTTTGTCTACTACTCTGACTACTATGGGCGTCAGAAAAGAGGCATTTGGCGCGTTCCGGCATCGGGCGGCCAGGAGACGCTTGTGCTGGACAGCAAGGTGGGCCCCGGTGATTGGGATTTGACAGAGCGGGGCATCTATTTCATCGATGGGAATACCAAGCCTGTGCCGACGATATGCTTCTATGATTTTGCAGCCAGACGTGTCATGAGTGTGGCGCCTGCTCCGGGAATCGGGCCGGTGGGTGGGATGAGCGTCGCACCGAACGGCAAGTGGCTTCTCTATAATGGTGGAATCGGCACTTCCGACATCATGCTGATCGACAACTTCCGCTGAGGTGCTCCATGATCGGCAAGATCGTTGCAGAATGCTACAGAGCCTCGTTTCAAGTCCTTCCTGCGCCGCAGAACCTTCCCGCCATGGCGAGATGATCCCGAAACTGTATCCAAATAGAAAATCCGAGCTATCGTGTTACAAGCGTACCGGGGAGAGCTGAAGGCCTGAGGCTGCAGGGTCTCGGCCAGACTGATGAACGCCATGTACTTCGGGGTGCCGCAGCAGCAGCTCGATCTCCCCAGACCCGCTCCCGCGCCGATCGCGGGGATCCTGACGCCGAAATTCCTGTGGCTGGCGTTGGCGGCAGCCGTCGCTCTCGGCGGCGCCGGCTGGTTCGCGCTCGACAAATGGCTCGAGCCGGATCGTATGCCGGAATTCAGTCCCGCACAGATAACCGCGGAATCCGCCGTGAATGTTCAGCCGGCGATATCGCCGGACGGCAAGATGATCGCGTACATCCGAAACGAATCGGGACATCGGGAGCTCCGTGTTATGGACGTGGGCAGTCTTCAGTGGCGCAGGCTCACGGCTGGGTCCACCCTGGATGAGGATCCCTGCTGGTTTCCGGATGGCGAGGCCCTTGCCTATGCCTCCGACCACGGAGGCGGCTTCAGCATCTGGAAGATCGGCCTGAACGGCGGCCCGCCCTCTCTCGTTCTCCGCGACGCCCGCGACCCTGCGGTTTCTCCGGACGGAAAGAACATCGCATTCAGCAGAAGGGGATCGCGCGGATTCTCGCGCGTTGCATTAGCCCTGCTCGCGGACACCTCGAGGCAGAAGGTGCTTACCGGCGATGACGATGGCGCCTGGCACCACGAGGACCCTGCGTGGTCTCCGGACGGGAAGCGAATCTGCTACTCCACGCGCCACAACCTCTGATACCGGTCGTTTCGGAGATCGTGAGGCAGGGAGCCGATTACGATCTGCCCTTGATAGAGCCCGGGTTTTTGCCTGCTTATCCGATTCCACGGGGCCGAACCTGCCAGCCCCCCGATCCCGCGTTCTGGGTTGAAATCGGCAAGCTGAAGGCGGAGGGAATACGGTCGGCGATCGAGGAACTCCAGGGCCGCGTTGCGCTGCTCAGGTTGATCGTCAAGGGCTGAGTGAATGCGGCCCCCGGCTTGAAAGCCGCACCGATCACCCATTCATCGATCCGGTGCAGACGCCCTGCCGGCGCGCATCGCCGGCCGAGGGACTGCGCAGGCGGATGGTCAACGACCGCAATGGTGAATCCGACAGACGTCGCGTCCCTGACCATTGTCCTGACGGCCCGGTGCAACCTGCATTGCAGCTACTGCTACCAGGAGGCCAGGCCGCCGCAACGGATGTCCTGGGGCACGCTCCGGACGGCACTGGATCTGGCGCTCCAATCGCGGCACTCCAGCCCACAGGTGATCTTTTCAGGTGGAGAACCGCTGCTCGAATTTCCCGCGATTCAAGCAGCGGTCAGATACCTGGAGGAGAAGTCACCGCCGGGCAGACGGATTCGACTCGGACTGAGCACCAACGGCATCCTCCTGAACGACAATATCGCGGATTTCCTCGCGCAGCATGACTTTGAAACTCATCTGAGTTTCGACGGCGTGCCCTTGGCGCAGGATCTGCGGGCCAGGAGCACTTTTGCCGTTCTCGACCGCCTGCTGGACAAGATTGGAACCCGCAATGCTGAGTACTTCGCGCACAAGCTCAGAGTGAACATGACGTTGATGCCCGCCGCAATCGTTTCGCTGTCCGAGTCAATAAGTTATTTTCTTGGAAAAGGCGTCCGTGAACTCGTGGTCTACCCTGCAGACCTTCCGGACTCAGCTTGGAGCGGCAAAAGAACGGAAGAGTTGCAGGACCAGTTCGCAGCCGTCTTTGAGACATGCCTCCGCCATTTCCAGCAGACCGGGCAGGTGCCGCTGCTGTTGTTTCGCAGGAAGCCTGAAGAATTCCTGCGCCGAACCGGCGGGCGTTTGATGTGCGGTGCGCTGAGTGGACGCAATATCACGGTCGACGTGGATGGCCTCGCCTATGGCTGCCCGCTGGCCGTGGAGTCCTATCGGCGCGTGCGCTCTCCGGTCCTGCGGTCACGGCTGGCCAGGCTGAAGATCGGGGCAGTGAGTGATCCGCAATTCGGACGGACCTGTATAAGATTCGAAGCGTTGTCACGAGCCTCCGAGCCGCTGTACCGCAAGGAAACAAAGCATTCCTGCTTCGGCCGGTGTTCGGAGTGCCGTTTCTTTTCGACCTGTGCGAGACCTGCCCGCTGTCCGCCGGGTGCAATCCCGGGAACAGCGATCCCGGACCGCGTCCCGGATTTCCCATGCGCTTCACAAGATTGCGCTCGCCTTCAGGGACGGTTTTCCGGCGGGCCTCGGTACGCTCGACATGCTGCAGGCAGCGATGGACCGGAAAGCTTTCAAGCCCGAAAGGGAGCGCGACAACTGACAATCGCCGACCTGTCCTTCGCCAAAACTCGGCCGGTCACCATCTCACGGAGCACGGAACCACGTCATCGGCGTAACGCCCGGGTAGCAGGCATTTCGTATACCGTGCCGTTAACCGTTCTTGATCTTCAGCGCATCGGGGCCGTTGTCTGCCGTACTTCACTCTTCAGGCTCGAAGTCTGTCTTGCGGGTGATACACCCCTCTCTTTGCACAGCAATCTCCCCGATTTTGATCTCCAGTTCACCTCTATTTTTGCCACCAATCCTCTTTCGGCATTACG
>CAWJKZ010000023.1:0-105712 GCA_963843575.1 uncultured Acidobacteriota bacterium
TGGATTCAGGAATGACATGCGACCTCCAAGCGGTGGAGGGAGCCAATATGCCGTAGTATCGGACCAAGTTGAAGCGGGGGGAAATAGGGGACGCGTTGCTTTGGGCCCAGCGATCTTTGGAGCGCGTGACGTTTCGGCAACTCGGTTTCTTATGGCCAAGAGCCCTCCTCATGGCATGCTCGCATACCGAGATCAGACTACCACCAAGGCTACTTCCCGCGTCAGTTGCCAGGATCGCCGTCTCGACGACGCGCAGCGCCCGCGCTACCTCTTCACCGTTGACTCCTTCCGGCACGTCGTTTTCCGAGTGCAAGATCTTCAGGAGCGAGGGTTCGGCTTCCACCTTTTTCCCGCGGACTGCCTGTCGCACGGCCTCCAGCTCGCCGGATGAGACCAATGAAAGCCCCAAGGTCTCAACGCCCGCTTCGCGGAAAACCTTATCGTCGCCCGTCCGTGAAGTGGCGCGTAAGGAGTCCGGGGCTGCATTCCGGTGGGGACGTCAGGCACCATAGGAAGCCGAGGCGCATCAAGTAACGGCAGGTCGGCAGCTTCATGCTATCCCCCGTCCCAACTCACCTACCCTGGTGCCGCCGCCTCTCCTCCGGGCTCAGGCGCAGAAATCTCGCGGCGTTGTTATACAGAATGTCGCGTTTCTCTTCGGACGAAAGGAAATCAGCTTTCTCGATGGATTCAATGGCGATTTCGAGTGCTTCGGGCCACACCATCTGGTCCGAGCCGAAGAGCACGCGTTTTCCGAACCCGGCCTGCACCATTCTCCGCAGATATGCGTGGAATTCAGACTGCGGGATTGCGAAGCTGATTACTCCCACGTCGACGTACAGTTGCGGGTACGTCCAGAGCATGGCGAGGGTGTCGTCCAGCATGGGCCAGCCTGCGTGCATGGCGTAGACACGCAGTTTCGGGTGTCGGATGAGCACTTCCTCGAGGACCAACGGGCTGTGTAGCCTGGCCCTGTATCCCGAGGCTCCGAGGTACGGCGCCCCCGGCGGGCCGGGGCCGATGTGGATGCCCAGCGGGATGTCCATCTGTTCGGCCAAAGCCAGGTACGGCTCGAACCGGGCATCGCCGGGCTCGATTCCCTGGTACTGAATCCCGACCTCGCCGAGCACACGAAACCCGCCGCTGCTGAACCTGTTGCGCATCTGTTCAGCCGACGGCTCATCGCTCCCGAGATTAAATGCCAGGCCGGGAATGATCCGCTCGCCGCCTTCTTTCCGCCACTGATCAATGAGGGAACCGCTGGTCACGGCAAAGACGTTACGGCGTTTCATGATCGCGAGCGTGCGGTCCATGAGCTCGCGATCGGTCATCGGCGAGCGCAAGGGGTGATCGCATGGGACGTTCTTCATGAAAGCCATGAACGTGGCGCCCCAATCGGCACCCGTGTTGGCGGGCGGATAGCCCATTCCAGGCGCACAGAGTGCCACGGGAGGCGGCCCCTGGCTATTGGCAGGCGACGCGTGCAGGTGCATGTCTATGATGGGCGCAGGCGATTCCTGCGCAACCGCCGAAAGACCAAGGAAACAGAGGGCCAGAAGTATCCTGTTCATGGAGCAATACCTCACGGAGCAAACGCGGGTCGAGTCCAGCTCACATTATGCGACTTGGTGTCCCGGACACAACTCTGTCTTTGAGGTCGTGCCGGCGGCAAATTCCAGGCTCACTGTACCATTCCAATGTAAAATCAGCGGCTGCTCAGAGCAGATAGTCGAAACAAGCTGCATTTTTATGTTTGGGGTCTTGCTCCGGGGGGGCGCCGATATGGGGGCGTTATGTTAACCTCGACCCGTCCGCTGCAACTGTCCAGAGCCCAGGGTCGATCAAAAACGGGATTTCACACCCGAATGATGTTGCCGGATAGGGAATCTTCACACACGTCTGCTACCAGAACGGCGGATTGATCCCCTGCTCACGAAAAGTCAAGCTCGTCGATCTCACGTTCCGGCAGGGCGGGCGCGGCGTCCGCGTGTACACCCACAAGTTCACGAAAGGGTATCCCACGAACGTCGACATGATCGTCAGCGATCAGGGGTACGGTGCCAACGAATACATAGAAGCCCCAAAACCACTCGTCATAGTAACCGGGCCGGGGCCGGGCAGCGGCAAGCTGGCCACCTGTCTCTCGCAGCTGTATCACGATCATCGTGCCGGGATCGAATCGGGCTATGTCAAGTTCGAGACCTTCCCGATCTGGAATCTCCCGCTCAAGCACCCCGTTAACATCGCCTACGAGGCGACCACGGCGGATATCGCCGACTTTAACCTGATCGAGCCGTTCCACCTCGACGCGTATGGCTCGGTCGCTGTCAACTACAACCGGGACGTCGAGATTATTCCGGTCTTGAGGCGGATCCTCGAGCGCATTACCGAGACCGCATCCGTATACCGCTCGCCGACGGACATGGGGGTAGACCGTGTCGGATTCGCCATCGTCGACGACGAGGCAGTGCGCGAGGCCTCCCGCCAGGAGGTGATCCGGCGCTATTTTCGGTATGGCTGCGAGTACGGGCAGTGACGGAAGCCTCGGACCACTTGCCCTTGCTGGTCGAACTGGAATGTTGAGACTGGCCCCGAAAACAGTGGACGCCGGGCTCCGCAGTCATTACGCTCGAACTCGGGGTAATGATCTACATGTGCCTCTGCCTTGAATCACTGATCATCCTGGTCTCCATGCTGCTCTCGCAGGAGCGGGCAGCCGACGCACTGCAGCGGGGCATCACGCCCGCCGAACTGGAGCTTTACAGGGCCACTAAACCGATCGTCGCGTACTCCAGGGAAGAGTTGCTGGCCGGTTATCCCGAGCTTTCGCACGTGCAGTTCGAGTTGGATCAGGACCGGCTCGACCCCATGCTGCGCGAGATAGGCGAGCGCGTGGCGATGATGTTCCAGGACCTCCCCAATACGGCATCGCACGAGGACGTGCACAGGCTGTACCGCGCCCTCGGGTTCAAGCAGGAAGCCAGTTCGCGCGAGAGCTACGATTATCTCTTCCTTGCGCACAGTCAGAGCGACCGGATGGGCTGGGACGAGGTAAGGACCGGACATGACGGCAACCCAATCCCTTACGAGAAACTGAAAGGGAAGGGGTTCCTGACGTCCGGGTATGCCGGCCTGGGCTACTTCTTCCACCCCCAGCAGCAGCCCGGTTCGCGCTTCCGGTATGTCGGAACGGAATCATCGAAGGCCAGGCTCCAGGTGATCGCATTTGCACAGAAACCGGAAAGCGCGGACCTGCTGGGGAGAATAACCACAGAGGAAACCGCTTACCCGCTGTTATTCCAGGGACTCGCCTGGGTTGATCCCGACACTCATCAGATAGTGAGGATGCGCGTGGGATTGCTGGCGCCGAGGCCGGATCTCGGCCTGTATCGGCAGGACACGGAGATCTGGTTCAGGGAAATCCGGTTTGACGACGTGAAACGGGGCGTGTGGTTGCCCCACGAGGTGGTCGTCAACATCGAGTACAAAAACCGGATGTTCCGAAACCGGCACCGCTACTCGGACTACAGGCTCTTCACAGTCGAAACTTACGAAAAGCGCGAACGTCCGGCTGCCGCGCCCCAGCCTTGAGGTCAGACGCCGGCCGCTGCGGAGTGAGACTTATCACCGTCGCCAACGAACAATACTGCGACCAGCTGCTTCAGGAAATCGGGCTGCTGCATCAGCAGGTCGATGAAATCATCCCGGTCAACGCGCAAGATCACGCTGGGGGTGGTGCAACACGCTCGCTTCACGACCGGGATGCCGGCTATCATCTGGTACACGCCGATCGCGTCACCCGCACCCGCCTGCCTGGGCTTTCCTGTTTCGCGCCTGGGCTCCTGTGCTCCGCGGTGGCGTCGCGAAGCGAGCCGGAGCCCTGGGTCGAACTTTTGGGGCTTAGCGTGCTCTGCCAACAGCTTTATTCCGCGCGCAGGACTTCCGCGGGGTCGATGCGGGTGGCTTTCCACGCGGGGTAGGCGCTCGCGACGACGGCGACCAGCAGCACCGCCGCCACGCTGAAAAGCAGCGCGATCGGGTCGTACGGACTCATCCCATACAGCAGGCCCGCGATCAGCCGCCCCGACGCGAGCGAAGCCGCCGCGCCCACTACGGCTCCCGCGCCGGCCAGGACGAGGCCGTGCCGGATCACGAGCGTCATCACGGTCCGGCGGTCGGCGCCGAGCGCCATCCGCACGCCCATCTCCCGCGTCCTGCGGTTGACGCCCTGCAGGACAACCCCGAACAGCCCGCCCGCCGCAAGCAGCAGCCCGAGACCACCGACCACAGCCGAGAGCAGGGCGAGGACACTGCTGGAATACCGCGCGTCCTTGACCTGCTGCTTCAGCGTCGTCGCCACGAAGAACATGATCCCGGGATTCGCCGCCCGCATCTCGCGCTTCACGGCCGTCATGAGCTGGGACGCGTCTCCCGCCGCCTCCACGACGAACGTGACTTCACGCACCGGGGCCTGCGCGAACGGAAAGAACAGGAACGGCTCCGGCACTTCGGGGACGTTTTCGATCACGCCGTCTTCCGCAACCCCGACGATCTCGGTGTCCGCGTCGTCCACCCGGATGTGCTGCCCGATTGCATCCGCCGCCGGCCAGAACCGGCGCTGCATCGTTTGACTGACGATCGCCACCAGCGCGGCTGCGGCCCCGTCGGAGCGGGCAAACCCGCGTCCCGCGAGGATGCGGGTCCCCATGGCGGCGAAGTAGTCCTCGCTCACCTGGTTGTAACGCAGGCGCAGCACGCCCGCGGCAGTATTGCCCGGGATCACGACATCCCGTGTGGCTCCGCCGCCAAACAGTCCGAGCGGGATGCGGCGCGCGTAGGCGGCCTGCCGGATTCCAGGCAGCGTCCGGACGCGTTCGACGATCTCCTCGCACGTTGCCGTCACGCGATCCCTGGCCGCCTCGAGCCCCGAATTCAGCACCAGCGTGTTGCGGTCCGTATCGAAACCGATACGCTGCTCCAGAGTGTTCTGGAAGCTGCGCGCCAGCAATGCGGCGGCCGTGATGAGCAGCACGGTCAGGGCTGCCTGCCCGGCAACCAGCACGTAGCGTCCCGCATGGCTGCGGCGGGCCTGGAATCCACGCCCTTTCAGAACGGCCATCAGGTCCCGGCGGGCCGACGACAGCGCGGGAGCGAGGCCGAAAAGGAAAACGGTTGCCACGCAGCTCAATACGGTGACGAGCACCACGCGCCGGTCCATGCGAATGTCGTATTTCATGAACTCCGGCCCGGGCGGCAGCAGCGCAGGGATGAGCGGTATCATCCAGCTGATCACCAGGAACACCAGCGCGCCCGCGGCCAGCGCCAGGACGGCGCCCTCCGTCAGGAGCTGCCGCACCACGCGCCATTGCGTCGCACCTACCGACAGCCTGATGCTGATTTCGCGCTCGCGTCCCTCCGCCTGCGCCAGCAGGAGCATGGCCACGTTTGCGCACGCGATGAGCAACACGATGCCGACGACCGACAGCAGTAACAGCGTCGGGGCCGGTCCGCCGCCGCTTTGGCGCTCGGCTTCGGTATAGGCGACGATGCGGCGCCCGCGGTTCGTGCCGGGGTAGTCCTGCTCGAGCCGCCGACTCACGGTGTCGAGCTGCGCCGCCGCCTGCTCCATCGACGATCCGGGGCGAAGGCGGGCCACTCCCTCGAACTGCCCGCCGCCGCGGTCCTCGAACTCGCGGGCGTTGCCCGGGTTCATGGCCTTCCAGGTGACCACAGGTACCCAGACCCCCGTCGCGACTTCCCGATCGAGTCCGCGGAACTCTGGAGGCAGCACTCCGACGACCGTGAAGGCGCGGTTCGCCATACGAACGGATTTTCCGACGATGTCCGGGTCGGCCCCGAAATACCGTCGCCACGCGCCGTCGCTCAGCGCTACCGCCGGCTGGCCGGCAAGACCGGCGTCGAGTGTGGGTTCGAACAGCCGGCCGCGCGCCGGCTTCACCCCGAGCAGCGCGAAGTAGTTGTCCGACACGATCGTAAGCGGGACGAGTTCGGCCACCCCGTCCTTTTCGATCATCGTGCCGCGCCGGTTCTGGACCGCGATGTCGGCGAAGGCGGGTGCCGACGCCTTCGCCTCGAGATATTCGAGCCAGGCCATCCCGCCGCGCTGCCCCTCGGCTGTGCGCATGGCGACCCATACGAGGCCAGCCGGGTCGGCGACGGCAAACGACCTCAGGTACATGGCATCGACGAGGCTGAACATCGTCGAGTTGGCCGCGATCCCCAGGGCGAGCGAGGGAACGGCGATGATCGAAACGACGGGGTAGCGGCGGAGTACCCTCAGCGCATAGCGAAAGTCGAAGGCGAGTGAAAGCATGCGCGCTATTTTGCCACGGATTCCACGGATTGCTTACGTTCGTTTACAGCCAGTATTGCCATCGGGCGAAGGCGATGACGTACGCTGCAAGGCAAGCGTTGGTCACCCCGTGCGCCAGGATGCAGTCAGGCAGGCTTCGGGTTCGCACCATCCACCAGCCATACGCGACTCCCGCGAGCAGCCCCACGTCCCAGTAGGGACCGTGCTCGCTCGCGAAAAGCGCCGCCGTCACCCAGAACGACAGGGCGGTGCAGGTGCCCATCCGCAACTTCTCAAACTCCGGACGCGCGAGGTAGCGCATGAGCCATCCGCGCCTGGGGTTCGTATCGGCGGGAAAAGTTGGCGGAGTTTCCTTGCGGATAATTACGAGAGCAATCAAGGTGCCCGGACAAGTTTGAGCTCTTGCTCGAGATCGCGTCTCAGCCTTCTGATTTATTCGAGGATTTTCTTGCTGGCATCTGCATATACATGAACCTGATCCACACCGCAGAGCTCGCAAAAGGCAACCCGTTCGATTATCTGACGGAGCTGCAGAAGCACGCCAAAGATGTGGCGAGAAGCACTTCAGGGTGGATGCCATGGAACTACGGGGACACCCTGAGAGCACTCGACCATCCGGTAGGGACCACAGATTGACGACCCTTGCCACTTTCCGAGTAATCACCGTATCATGAAAAAACAACCCGTGCGTACCCAGAAACCTCGCAACCACTCAAGATCGAAACAAAAGGAATCCACTCCCAAGTACTCTATGAGAGACTTGCATGAACTGCTCGACATCGTGACCGCGCAGGGCGGGCGCCAGGCGGTGGAGGAATACCTGGAGCGATGGCATTGCAGTCAGGGCGACGGCGGGCTGCGGCTGTGGCGACAGGCTGCGTCCGGCGTTTTCCGGCGGGGCCCGGAAAGTCCTGTGTGCCCAAGGCAGCCCTCACGGTGGAATGCCGGACGAGGCCGATCGGCGTGAGTCCGTTGGATCCGCGGAATCCGCGTTCTGTTTTGGCTTTTGTCTTTCATCGCCCGTGTTGTTCTGCGCCCTGAAAAATACGTCAGCGTACTTATGAGACTGTGTACTTAGCAGGGACGGGAGCCGTCGCCCCTCCAACTCCAGCCACCGGCGCCAGGGAACCTCCGAATATCGACACGGCGTGGAGGAGCTCCGGCTGAAGTCCAGCGTGCTGCCCAGGAGCGGCACAAACTACTTCTGGCCCGGATTGGAGAACTCAATAGCTGAGTTCGGCTCTCGACATTCGACGTTTGTCATTTCGAGGTTTGCGATGGGCGACCGTCCCCGATGAGCGGAGGCCCTAGCAGCTAGAGTTGACCCTCCCCTTTTGGTAGGCAGCGATCGCTTTGTGTGCGGCAGGCGTCCCGATCGACTGGAGAGCCTGCATGGCCGCAACCCCGATACTCTCAAGTCCACCACCATAACAAAACTCTTCTTTGTGGCTGACGTGGATGCAGGCGAGGCACCAAGGAGTTTCGTCATCACTGGAAAGGCTCGAGGCGAGAAACGGAAGCGCTCGGTCGTCTCCAAGACGGCCGAGGACCGTAATGAGTGCGTGCTGCATTCGGGGAGTGAGCGGCCCGTTGCTGGCCGAAAGGAGCTGAGGGAGTGCCTTGTTGCCGAATGCCTTGAGGCCGTCGCAGGCGTAATAGCGAACGTAATCCGACTCGTCGTCGAGCGCCCGGAGGAACGTGGGAATGTCCGCTGGATCCTGATGGTGTTTGAGTCCTCGCAGCGCTGCAGCGCGCTCGAAATAGCGCTCCGAGACGACGAATCGCCTAAACAGGTCCTGAGCTGGCCCCGGCTGCGGGAGTTCTGACAGCGCCCAAAGTGCATGCGGACGGCAGGGGTAGCTCTCGTCCTGCACCGCTCGAAGCAGCGCCTCCTCAGCTTCCGGTGCGGTCATCTGCCCCAAAGTCAGTAAGGCGAGGCGGCAGACTTCGTGATTGGGATGCGACAACGCTTTGACCAACGCCGCCCTCGCACTCGGATGATCGAGCTTCTCCAGGTGTCGTACCCCTTCGAGTTGGCGCTCCGGAACCGGATCGTCCAGGAATGCTATCGCCGCTCGCACGACGGGAGGCACATCGCTCTTCCTCGTTCGAGCAGCTCCTACTTCCACGAGGAGCTTCTCCCAGCAATGTTGCTTCGTGAAGTCGACGCGCTGGATAGCGGCCAGGCGCGGATGGAGCCTTGCGTCTTCAAGGAGGATGGGCAGCACGGGAGTCGAACAACTTAACGCGTGGGCCCATTCATAGGTCACATACTGCGACTCCATCGACGCACGGGTGACGACGAGGATCAATACATCACAGGCATCCACGGCCGCGTCGATCCCCGATGCCCACTCGGTCCCGGCATCGAGCCTCGAGGTATCCTTCCAGACCCGAAATCCTCCCGCAAGGAGCCGGTTTTCGAGTTCCATCGTAAATGCGGCGTCCTGGCGAGCGTACGAAATGAAAATGTGTCCCATGAAATTGACTCCTCGGGCAGAAAATCGAAGAGAGGTATTCCGGAAGGTAATCTTGCTTCTCGTACTCTCGAACCTCCTTGATCTTCCGGTTCGCCGCATTGGCCGCGAAGACTCTCTTCACCCCGGCCGCTTGGGGCCAGGTCTGCTTCATGTTCCTACAATGCCTGTTTGAAGCGCCAGCAAGTCGTTAAGCGTCTGGACGCGGGCGGGGTGGGGTACGACCGACGATGTGCACGAGCGGCTGGAGAAGTTCCCATCGCTTCGATGGCGGCCGATTTGGGGACGGACATCAGACGACTGCGTCGTTTTCGCCCCTTAGGTGACTTTGTGTTGCCGGCCGTGGACGACATCGCATTGCGCCCAGAAGATGTCCTTCACCCACCCAGGCGAGCCTCGGAGGCGCAGAAACAAGCTGGTGCATCGCCCAATCACACCAATCGATTCTATCCCTCTGGCCTTGAAAAGGTCGATGAGAATCCCTCCTCGTCCCGGAACTGATGCGCGACCTGGCGTCTCGGGGTGCCGCGCCCCCGCTTTGAGAATCTTCGAGCCTTGGAGGTCAAAAACCAACCTCAAAGAAGGTCTCCAAGAATCTCGCCGTGCTCCGGCATATCCACGATGCCTTCAGGCGTACTCCGTGTGATGCGCAGTCATCTGTGACGTCCTGTATAAACGTGTGCTGCCGAATCCTGGACGGCCCAGGACGACAGCTTACTGAAGATGCGCGGCCGTCGGCCGCGCAGGCACCAACTGGCGCAGTACCGCCCACAAGACCGCGAGCGTCAGCCCTCCCATGACGGCGAACACAGAGATCCGCTGTCCGCCGCCGGCCACGTTCCGCGCCGCCATCGACACGTCCATGAGCCAAGTCCATGATCACGGCGAAGCTGAGCATCACCGGCACGAGCCAGTAGCCGAGCGGCCTGCGGCGGACGAGTGCGACGCCGCCCACAATAGTGGGAGTGAGTCTTTGCCGGAGAACACCCGTCTTTCCCGCCTACCACATGCGGTCGGGCGGGGTGCTCGTAAGCTGAAAGCCGCCTTCCGTTTGCTCCAGTCGCAGAACTTCCAGATGGATGTTTTCCTGGGACTCTATTCGCATTCGGCCCAGAAACCCGTCGGCGACATTTTCGAAAATTTCATCGAAGAATCTGGCCTCATGTCCAGCAAAGGTCAAGATCTTCTGCTGCACCTGCATGCCTGTCTGGTCGAACAAACTTACAGCGAGGGAAAACGGACCGGCAAGATCCCCGGGCGCCCAAGCCAGGCCCGTATTGACGGATGGAGTTTTCTCGACCGGAAACCAGAACAGTCTCCCAGAAGGAGCCGGAGACGACCCGGTGCAAACTTGGAGCCGGTCATTCGCCCGATAGTGGTAAAAATAGGCCGTAGCAATATCGTAAATGGTAGAGCCACCGTCCGCATACATTTGCAGGTATCCTGCGCGGGTCAGGGAGTCGCCTGAGAGCCGCAGCCTGACCGTCGAGCGGGGAGAGATGGAAACCGAGAACGAGCTGGATCCCGTACGTTCGATCCCGTTGAGGCTCCAGAAACCGTGCCACGTCTCGTTGCAGCCCTGCACGAGGTTGAAATGACCCGACCAATCGACATCCCTCTTATTGCTCAACAGCACTGTGCACTCGTAACCGCCGCCCAGGGCAAGCTGAGGCCACGTCATGCTCGAAGCGGAGAAGCCTGATACGTGTGGGACCGCGTAATTCTCCGATCGATAGCCTACGACCATCTCCCTTCTGGATAGGTCCGTCGTCGCAGTCCAGAGGGTCTTGTGGCCGCCCGATGTCTGACGGATTGCATCCATCACTCCCGCGACGTCCGGCACGCTTGAGATCCCTGACCTCAACAGATCCGTGGCGGTCCGATAGCGCCAACACGTCCCATAAGCGTACTCTTCTCCCTCCTGCAGCGCCGTGTTCGTCAGGACCAGGAAGTTAGAGCGGCGCGGAAAGACGAGCAGGTTCTTGTCCTTGTCAAAGGCCACGACTACTGATTTTCCTTGAGCGTCGGCAAGCATAAAATGGATAAATCCCGAAGGAAACCAGATCCTGGCTTTCCCGATCAGATTCAAGGCTTCGTCCACCGTTGCGCAGGTGTCGACAACTGCCCTTATAAGATGATGCGACTCAATTGCGGGCCGGTCAGGATAGGCCGACGTATCACCGTAACCCGCATATTGCGGCGGGTTGCTCAGCGAGGCCAGGCCCATGAACAGTCCCTTCTCGTTGATTGCATCCATCATCCATTGGTGCAGTTGAAACATCGAGTGGCCGATCGTTTTGTAGGCGCCGTCCAGGTTGGAGAGAACAAGAAAATGAGGCAAATCGGCCTCGTAATCGAAGTTCCGGCCGATCAGCTGCCGCCTTTCACCCTCGAGGTAGTCGGAGATGAGACTGCAGCCGACCGTTGGTGCCGATGGAGAGAAGTGCCTGGAGTTGCCGAATTGCTGGTATTTGAACAAGCGCCACCACAACTCAGCCTCGAAGGAATACTCCAGATACGTGAAATCCAGGTCGTCGGGACTCATGTCGTATGCCCGAGCGATGCCGCGCGCCTTCTCGAGGTATTGCGGGTAGATGGACCGATACACTTCCACGATCCGGCGACTCATCTCCGCGTTCGCCCGTCTCGGCATCTGCATGCCGTAGTCCCTGGCGATCCTGCCCACGAGAAAGCCGAATTCATCATGGGTACCGATGGCGGTGAGTCTCTTTGGAAACAGGCCCGGCGCGATGTTTTCATATTTCACTGTGACTCTGCCAAGTCGCTGCTCGGCCTGGGAGAGCAGTCGTTTGAAGTCCTCATCGTAGTTTTCGTACAGGTCGTCGGGTTGTCGAGTGCGAGCGGCCGAGAGTGCGGGGACTGGATGGCTGGACGCCGACATGGAGAACAAGAGTACGGCGACCTGAAATCCCAACCAGCGGGGTATCATCGAAATCCTCCTTCTGGCCTGGAAACAGATCCGCAGCTGCGTGTTTGGGCCAATGATACGAAATTGGGGACACAATGTGCATCAAATATCCTGCAAGGATGCCGTTTTGATCGACATCAAGTCCGATCCCTGCAGAATCCGGCGCCACATGCCGCGCCGGAGACTCGCGCCGGCGCGGCACGTCGCCCGACACTGTGTCAGCAGCCGCTATTTTGAAAAAACAGGGGCAAAAAGCGGAAATAAGGCCTGTCGGGGAGCCCTAAAACGAGGGAAGTCGTTGACAGGAATCGGGTTCTCCGGGTCCCTATCTGATTGGGCCCGGGGAGTCATTAGCGCACGGTCACGCCGAGGGAGGAATACTTTTGAGAAAGCAGCTCGCGGGGGGGAATACTTCTGAAAAACTCAGCCTCGAGGGGTCCCATACTTTCGAAAACCTACACTGCAACCGAGGCACAGGCCGATAGAATTGTGCAGGCCCTATGTTTTGTGGCCAGCGAGGGTAGAATCAAAACCATAGTATGCGATTCTGCTGACCGGAAGGAGGACTCTATGTCATTCAATCTATCAGACATTAAATGGGGGTGGGTAGCCCTCGGGGTGGTCATCGCCTTCGCCATCGCCTTGGGAAGTTCGACCTGTGTGGTCACGGGATATGCCACCTATCTCGCTTTCAAAGTAAGGGGAACCCCTGATCAGGCGTTGATCAACGCCTTCGCGTCCAATACGGCAGAGGGAGTGCAGAGTATTCTCATCGGCGTGGGTACACTCGTTGGTGGATTCTTCGCGGGGCGTAAGGCCAAAGTGAATGCGCTGCAAAACGGTCTGGCGGTTGGCCTCATCTCAGCCCTCATAAGCCTGGCGCTCAATTTGTTGGGCAGCTTCCACCTCTGGACGGTCGTGAGTGCTGTTCTCGCCATCTGCGGAAGCTGGGTCGGCGGGCGACTTGCCAGCAAGCGAGCTTCAGCCTGATAGGTAAAATAAACGGGGTCTTCTCGTTGAGGGTCTCGCAAAATGATTGCGAGCAAGTGGTGGGTTTATCGGATTTGTGTCCTTTCCTGCCTAATCCTGGACCGGTTTCACATCGCCATGCACATGAATAAGGCCATCGACGAAGTTCGGGCAAGAGCATTCCCTACCGACTTTGTTGAGCTACCACCAGGCACTTCAAATTCTTCTGGTCGCGTATCAGCAGCTTGCCGTCAACAAGTGCTATGGGAGCCCAGTTTTCACCCTGGCTCCAGCAGCTCGGCGCTGGCCAGCGGCTTGAAACCGGACGGGTCAGGCTCGATAAGATACAGCATCTTGTTGCCGTCAGTGCTCAGCAGCAGACCGTCGGCGAGGATTGAACCGCCCTTATTGAAGGCCGGCTCGTCGCCTGTTTTCCACTTGATCTGGCCGTCCATGCTCATACATACCAGTCCATCGCTTCGCTCGTTGATCGTGTACTGGGCATAGAAATGGTCTTTATACAGAATCGGCGGCTGTGTGTGGGCGCCGAAGTTGACGTTCTTGAATAGTTCTGTAACTCCGTAGCTGCCGTCTGCTTTCTTTTGAACCTTTATCATGGCGGCGCCTGCGTTATATCCGCCCGTGATGAGCACCCGTCCTTCACCGGCATCGACCGCATGCGGAACGGGAATTCCGCACTGCCAGTTGCTGTACGTCCACAGAACTTTTCCGCTAAGCGGGTCGAGGCCGTTGACGCTGCCGCCGCTGGCGTTGCGGCCAAATCCCATGCCGGCCATTATCATAACCAGGTGGTCGTCTCCGCCGACTTTGACTATGGACGGGCTGACATATCCGACACCGCCGGACAGAGCAGGTGATTTCCATTTAAGCTCACCTGTCAGTTTGTCATATGCGACCACACTCGCCTGGGATGTTTGCGATGCCACGATAAGCAGATTGCGGTAAATCAAGGGATTCTGAGTTATTGCCCACCTGGGCAGCTGACCGCCGCCGAAATCCTTCCAGATATTTTTGTTCCAGACGGGTTTGTGTGTGCTTGTGTTGATGCAATACAGGTCTCCCAGCTGGTCCGCAGGTATAGACATTATTACCATCCACAGTCGGAGTGGTTCGCGAGCCGGGATGATCAAACCTGCCCGGGGCATCATAGGCAAAGTTCCAAAGCTCCTTGCCGTTGGAAAAGTCGAAACATCTCAGGTTGTCCCCGACCTTGTCGTCTCTGTCGAGCAGATAGACCTTGCCGCCACTGACGGCCGGACCGCCATAGCCGATGCCAACAGGAGCCGTCCAGAGGACCTTCGGGCCTTCCTTTGGCCAGGTTCGCAATAAGCCCTTCTCCGTGGATGTGCTGTCTCTTTTGGGTCCAAAATATCCTGGCCAATCCGCAGCAAAGGCGCAGGCTACGGATAATGAGACGATTACCGTTATGAGTTTTACCTTGGCTTTCATTGGCATGGCTCCTTTTCCATTGAACAGAATAATGTCAGCACTTGCAGATTCTTCACATAGGACTACAGCCTTCCGGCACCAATTCCCGTTACTTTTCAGATCCACCAGCACTCCCGGCAATGGCATAGAGCTCCGAGCGCGTCATGATGTAGAGCACCCCGTTGGCAGGCACGGGCGTGCTGTAGACCGAGTTCCCCATATCGATCTCGGAGATCTTCTTCATCTCCGTGCCGGCCTTGAGGACGGCAACATCTCCGTCCTGATCGCCGAGGTAGACCTTGCCGTCAGCCACCAGCGGAGAACCCCAAACCGGGGCCATCATGTCAAAAGTCCAATAGGGTTTTCCGGTCTTGACATCCAGGCAGTGCAAAATCCCTTTGAAATCGGAGATATAAACCAATCCGTCGGCGACCGCCGCTGTCGAAATGGACCGGCTGATTTTGTCGTACTGCCAGACCCGGCCTGATTCGGTTATGTCGCCTCGCTGGGCGGGATCGATACAATACGTGTGTCCGACTCCGTTGCCGTGATCCGGATCCTGCCCCACACTCATGAACACTTTGCCCCCGCTGAATACGGGCGTGGAAATGCCGTAGTTGCGTGTCTTGGGCCACACGGCGTCTTTGGGATTCAAATCGAATTTCCAGAGTTTTTCTCCGGTTCGGGCGTTGAAGCCGTAGATCCAGCCGTCACCTCCCGGGAAGAACACCTGCTGAACTCCATCCACCTGGCCGAGAGCCGGGGAGGACCACTGGCCGTGCAGGATGCCTTCACCCGGAGAATTGTCCTGCCACACGACCTTGCCGGTGTTTTTGTTGACGGCGATAAAGCTGGGAGCTTTCGGCGCAGGGATCTTCTCGTCATTGCCGTCGCGGCCGTTGGAGGTCCCGAGGAAGACCAGATCCTCCCAAATGACCGGTGATGAACTGGCCATGAAAAGCTGGACCACGCCCAGTTCCTTCATCATATCGAGCTTCCAGATGATGTCGGCATCGGTTGGCCCTTTGTGGACCTCATCCTGGAAAGGACCGTCGTTCTTGCCGTCCATGAATCCTTCTGTGTCCAGGCAAATCAGCTCCCCGCGGTTGCTCACATAATAGAGCCGCTTCCCTTCCACGGCCGGGGATGAGCAGACGCCCTGTTCGGGCCAGTCGTTTTCCCATCCGGAATCCAGCTTGTCCGTCACGGCCTGCCAGAGAAATTTGCCGTCGGACTCCCGGAAGCACATGAGCACACCCTTGTCGCCCTTGATTTCAGGATTCCTGGGATTTTCATTGTTGGTGCCGAGGAAAATCTTCCCATCGGCCACTACCGGATTTCCGTACGAGGTCGAACCGATCTGCGCCTTCCATTTTATGTTTTTCCCGCTTTTGACATCCCAGAACTCCGGGAGGTTTTTCATGGCCGAAGTCATGTTGCGTTGCGCCGTGCCGCCCCACATCGGCCAGTCTTGAGAAACCAGCGGCAACGAGGCTATGCCGGAGAGCATGAGACACAGAACACCACCTTTCATGCGTAAGCTCCTGTTCCGTCGCTGGGGAAGGTGGGCAGCACGATGGCCGGCGCCAACCGCGACCGTCTCGATAATCTCGTGGTGCCCAGGCATCGCGTGCACCCGAAAGACAATTATACCCTGCATCTTGTGGACTCGCGCGGTCCGTGTCTCTGTCGGACGGACTTTCTTCCTGGTGGAGCCGGGAGTGAAACGAAGGGACCCGCTCACGCCCTCGGTGGGATCCGCGAGCCGTCCCGCCAGGCCACATACAACTCTCCAGCCTCCCGGCTGGTGAACCTATGAGCGGCTGACGCGCAGGCCACGGCTTTGCATCTTCCGGGTTGACGCGCACCCCCGGCACCGGGAACCTCATGGCGACGAGCGCGGTAATCTCGCCGCGGCGGCCTTTTTCCTGCGCGGAGCGGGGCAGGGGTCGACCGCCGAAGCTCGGGGGGTATGCGACTGCTCACTCGATTTCGACCCACCGGATGTCCCACGGCTTGAGCCGCAGAGGCACATCGCCCAGCGCCTCGGCGCGGCCGAAGGTTGTGTCCATAGTGGGCTTTCGGGCGCTCGGCGGCGCCGTTCAATAATGGGCAACGAGAGTTGTCCGTCTTTCCGTCGGATTCGGGATGCGAACCCACTCCTTCGCGGGATCGAGGTCGCTCCACGAGACCTCATGACGGGCATCCCTGATCCTGTTTCGCCCGCCGGGCCACACGATATCCCCTGCGGCGCCAGATGCGTGCAAGTTGAGATCCGTGGAAACCCGCGACAATCCCTGTTCCATCCGAGATGGGCGCCGCTCCGGCGCGATGCGCTGGGCAAGCCGTTTCTTTCGGACGCGGATCGACACAATCGGATCCAGAACCAAGGCCCTGGCGACAGGCCGCGTCGTTCTGCCCTGTCCGGCTCACGCGTCCTCAACCGTTTTGAGTATCTCCGGTGTATTCGATGCCCAGCATGGAAAGGTCATCGGAAAATCGGTGGTTTTTGCGCCACGACTTGAGAGTGTCCAGCAGATTGTCGAGAGTGCTCTGAATAGATAGGGATCGGCTGGCGACGACTGCATTCAAGAGGCCTCCGGCGCCGTACTCTTGGCCGCTGCTGTCGGACGCCTCGGTGAAACCGTCGGTGTAGAGAAAAAGCCGGTCGCCCGGACCGAGGACAATCGACTGCTCCTCATATTCCACATCCGGGAACAAGCCGATTGGAAATCCCTGATTGGGAAGCAAGAACGGCCCGCCGTCACGCGGCAGAACCAGCGGGGCCGGATGCCCTGCCGAGACATACCGGAACTGCCCGCTGCGCAGATCGAGGATTCCGTAGATCATGCTGAAATACTGCAAGTTCTCGCTCTCCATGGGGAAACGCCGGTTGAGTTGCTTCGCGACTTCGGATGGGGAGCCGATGTCAAGGCGCGACGCGCTCCGAGGATCCTGAGGTGAGGCCTGAAGTGGTGGAGGCAAGTATGCGAGCAGGTGGTGGAGCGTGACGGACAGAAGGGCAGCACCTACGCCATGTCCGGACACGTCGATGACGTAGAGCACGACGCGCTCGCCGTCCAGCGGAATGAAGCTCAGGGTGTCCCCAGCCAGTTCCTCGCAGGGGTGAAAAATCCAGGACAGGTTTGCACCGCGCAACGAGACGTAGGCCGGCGGCAGGAGGGTCCGCTGAATGCGCGCCGCCATCTCCAGTTCCGTCTTCATCCTGCGGTTGGCGACTTCCAGCTCCTCCTTGGCCCGGCGCAGAGCGTCCTCCGCGTTCTTCCTCGCCGTGATGTCGGTCTGCACGCCGATATAATGCGTCACCCTCTGATCCGCGTCCCTGATCGGTGTGATCGACAGCCGATTCCAAAAGGGCGTGCCGTCCTTGCGATAATTCAAAATCTCGACCACGCACTCCCGCTGCTCTCGCAGAGCGCGCCGGATTTCTTCCACAGCCGCGGGGTCCGCTCCGGGTCCCTGAAGGAAGCGGCAGTTTTTGCCGATGATCGACTCGACAGAGTAACCTGTCAGCCGTTCGAAACCGGAGTTGGCATAAATCAGAGGATTATCGGGGAGCCGCGCATCCGAAATGGTGATCCCCTCGGCGGCGGCCGAGAGCGCCCTGTCCTTGAGTGCCAATTGCTCTGCCCGCCGGTATTCGTTGAGTTGGGATTTTTTGCTCGTCATGGTCTCTGTTTTCCCGCCCGCGCTTGATTCTTCTCCCCAGGCCGTTGGTCGGTCGGAAGCCGCTTCTCCCCTTGCTTCCACCCGGCCACGTTCGCTGAATTGTTCATTATAGCCTGCGTCATGATGACAGGGGCCAGGCACCCTGGTGATTCCTTCACGATCTGTTGTCAGCGCTCTTCGTGCTCACGCGCGAAGGTAAGGCGTGAGCAGGTGCCGGTTGCAGAAACACGCCCGCACGCGTCCCGTCCCATCGCTCGGACATCCGACCCCCGGGTGGCAGGGCAGAGTGCTTTGGATCATGACCGCGGACAGCGGGCGCCATGCTATGCTTGCGTCGGTCGCGGAATTTAGCGGTCGAGCGATTCCGTCGGACGGGGAATTCCCATGGCGCATCTCATACTTGTCCAGCTCGCGGTAGCCGCGCTTTATGCGGGCCTCTGGTTTATGATCGCACTGAAACTGCGGCGGAACGACGTGGCGGATATCGCGTGGGGCGCCGATTTTATCGTTCTCGCCCTTGCCGGCCAGTTCACGGTGGCGGCGGTGTCGATCCGCGGACTACTCGTCCTGGCGCTCCTGACCGCCTGGGGCTTGCGCCTCTCGTTGCACATCGGCCTGCGGAATCGGGGAAAACCCGAAGACCCGCGCTACCGCGAATGGCGCGAAGAATGGGGTGCGCACGCGAGCGTGCGGGCGTTCTTCCAGGTGTTCCTGCTCCAGGGTTTCCTGGCCGTCGTTATCCTCCTCCCCGCGACCTACATCCTGGCTCATCGAAGCTCTGATTTCACCTGGATCGACGCACTCGGCGCCGCGGTCTGGCTGGTGGGTTTTGGTTTCGAGGTCGTCGGAGACCTGCAGCTGGCTCGATTCAAGAATGATCCGGGCAACCGCGGGCGGGTCATCACCTCGGGGCTCTGGAAATACACGCGCCATCCCAACTACTTCGGCGAGGTGACGCTGTGGTGGGGCCTCTGGCTGATGGCGTGCTCAATTCCCGGCGGCTGGAGAACCGTTTTGGGTCCGGCCACGATCACCTGGTTGATCCTGTTCGTGTCGGGTATCCCGCTCCTCGAAAAGAAATACGAGGGAATCGTCGAGTTCAAAGAGTACCGGGGGCGGACAAGTGCTTTCTTCCCGTTTCCACCCAGGCGTTGATGGGGTCATTCCGGCGGCATTCTGTAAAGTTGTTTTGTCCTGCCGCCCCTGTCGGCTGCTCTCGATTGTGCCCGTCGCGGATCTGCGCATCGGGCGCATGCCGTCCATGATATACCTCGATCCGACCGAACTGGAACCGCTGTTCCGGGGACGAGCGCCCTGGCCCGTCGGTCGGCCGAATCCCGCTCGGTTCCTGCGGCGTGACTGCGACATCGATGCGGTGCGCGCGCTCGGGTGTCCCGGCCGCCTGATCCGTTTGCGGGAGTATATCTTCGTTGGTGTGAAGGGGCATTCCCGGGGCGCCGCATCTGCGGCCTCCCAATGACCTTCATCAAGCCCGGTCGTGACAGATTATGCGTCCGTTCGTGAACTTCGTCGCTTTTCAGATAGGATGGTTCGCGGCCGTGGTGGGCGCGGGCCATGGCAGGCCTTGGCTCGGCGTGGTTGTCGTTCCATTGGTCCTCCTCGTCCATCTGGTGCTTTCCGCAGACCGGAGGCAGGAGCTGCTCGTTGCGCTTGCCGCGGCCGTTCAGCCCACTTTGGATGGTCATGCTCTGGGTGAATCAGGCGACCACCCTGAATTCCTGCATGGCATGGTTGCGTGGGCACTATCTGGCGGGCTCCCTTTTCGGCGCGGTCGGGGGACCTCTCGCCTATCTCGGCGGCGCGAAGCTTGGCGCAGCCACCCTCCCCTCAACCCACGGCCTCGTCATCCTGGGGATTACGTGGGCGGGCGCTTTCCCGGCACTGCTGGCGCTGGCCGAGCTCGTGCGCAGGTGCCTGGCTGCGCGCAAGGAATGATAAGGGGGCGAGCGGAGACGATTCGACGCGCCTAATGCTGCGGCGTTCGTGGTGGATGGCCAGGAACGGAGACGGAGGCGGCCGCCGCCCGGAACGCGCGAGCTACGTCGCGGATGAACCGTCGGGCTGGGAGATTGGCCAAACGATGGCGCATGGATCTCGCTTGATGACATGGGCGGGATCCGGGTGTCGCGGACACAATCTTGCGGCGATCACGTGCACGCGAAGGTTGACGCCTGATAGTCGAGCGGCTGGTCAAGCGGTTTGTGCGACATCTTTGCCGAGAACATGAATACAATCCTATCGGATTGGAGGGCAGAATCCACCATGAGAAGACTTCATCCTTGCGATCGGGGCGCACTCGCTTGCTGTGTGACGGCAATTGTTTTTGCGACGCTTTGCTGCACAGGTTCGCACATCTCGGCTCAGCAGGGGTCAGGAATTGACCTTGCCGAGAAGAGAGCCCTTTGGACCCCTGTCGGGCTTACCGGTGGAGGCGCGATGTACATGCCCTCCATTTCACCGCACGATCCCAATCTCATTCTTGTTACCTGCGACATGAGCGGTGCATATCGCACCACTGACGGGGGCAAAACGTGGGACATGATCCATTACGAATATCTGCTCGGGTCCACCCGCTGCCGGTCCGTATTTGATCCCCGTGATCCCAACGTCATTTTCGGCGCTCACGGTTATCGCGGCGAGTTGCGGGTGAGTCGAGATCGCGGTCAAACCTGGAGTCCGTTGGGGAAAGGCCTGCCGCCAGGGCTTCTGCAACTGGCCATCGACAGTAGGGGAGGTTTCCTTCTCGCGGGCACCCAGGCAGGGATCTATTATTCTGCTGACAGCGGGCAGAACTGGACGCAGGGTACAGGCTTCACTGGTCGTCCAGTCGGCCTGCATATCGGCCGGCCCGACTCCCGCGGGCAGAGGCGCTGCTTCGCCGCCTCCACCAAGGCCTTCTTTCGGTCCCTCGACGGCGGAGTGACCTGGGAAAGGACTGGAAAGGGTCTGCCCGAGAAGCCTCTGGTGGACTTCGCCGCGGGTTCCACACCCGATCGGTCAACACTCTATTGCGTCTCCGAGGGTGAGATTGCCGGCGGCCAATACGTCGGCGGGATCTATCGCTCCACTGACGGCGGAGAGACCTGGAAGCAGGCCATGGGCAAGGGGATTGAGGTTGCCGAGAGGGTGATCGTAAGAGGAGAAAATCGCTCCGTCATCGTTCCCGGTTATAGCTTTGTGGTGACTAACAATGTGCGGCCGGAGACCGTTTATGTTGCCCAGTCCCGGCCCGGCCAGGTCTATCGCAGTGACGACGCAGGTGAAACATGGCGGCCTACCTACTTCGCCAATCCGAATGAAGAGGGCTTCAACGTCGAACCGAGTTACTCCATGGCTGAGACTGGGCGCGGCGGCAGCACGGCGTCAGGGCTGGGTATTCATCCCACGGACCCAGAGACCGTTGTAATGACGGACTGGTTCAAGTGTCAGGTCACCAGGGATGGCGGCAAGAGCTGGCAGACCCTCCATACTCGGAGCGCTGAGCCGGAACGTCTCCTGGCCAAGGGACAAAGGTGGATCAACAACGGGTTGGTCGTTACCACTGTCTGGCACCATTACATCGATCCGTTTGAACGGAATCGCCGCTACATCGCATACACCGACGTGAAATTTGCCCGGAGTGTGGATGCGGGCAAAACGTGGATTTCCGATTTTGCGGCACCGCTGCGCAACACCACCTACGAGCTGGCCTTCGATCCGGAGATACCGGGCAAGATCTGGGGAGCCTTTGCCGACATGCACGACATTCCCAACGGCAACATCATCCACGGGAGGCACTATCGGGAGCAGTCGGGCGGCGGGGTGGGAATCAGCGAAGATTTCGCGGTTACCTGGAAGGATACCTCCGAGGGCCTTCCGAAGGAACCGGTGACCTCCATTGTGCTTGACCCGAAGAGCGCGACGAATGCCCGAGTCCTTTATGCGTCACTGTTCGAAGCAGGGGTGTTCAAATCGGTGGACGGAGGCAAGAGCTGGCTCAAGAAGTCCGAGGGTCTTGGTGCGCCCGACAAGAACATGCGCGCCTGTCGGTTGATTCTGCATCCCGATGGGACGCTCTTCTGTCTGGTCACGGCGTTAGTGAAGGATGGAAAGTTCCAGCCGGAAGGTCCGGGGCTTTATTGCTCGAAGGACGGCGCCGAATCCTGGAGATATCTCAATAGATCTCAGCCCTTGTTGTGGCCGAAAGATTATGACGTTGACCCGCGTGACAGCAACGTCATCTACCTGGGCGCCGCCGACGCCGATCGGAAGCCGGAGGGCGGCCTGTACAAGACGTCGGACGGCGGTCTTACGTGGAGCCTCATTGCGCGAAAGGGGCCGGAGACCTTCGGGGCTACTGTCCATCCGAAGCGGCCGGACTGGGTCTATATGTGTCTCACAGAGAGTGCTCCGGGCCCCGGCCTCTGGTTAAGCAAGGATGCCGGAAAGAGCTGGAAGCCGTTCCTGGGCATCCCCTTCCGTAACATCCAACGCGTCTCCTTCGACGAGGCCGACGAGTCGTTGATCTACGTCAACACGTTCGGCGGAAGCATTTGGAAAGGGCCCGCGGACGAATAGCCGGGAACGCAGGTCGGGCCGCATACGCTTGCGCTGACGCTGGACATTCCCAGCGGCAAGACCGGCGACTCGGTCAAGCCGGAGTTGCTGGCACGCGCCAAGATGATTGTGGCGAAGGTGCGTTGAGTTTCGCGGCACCGCGTGCTGCCAGCTCAGACGAGACCACGCTCCCCGGCAAGTTCATCGATTGCCCGCGCGAGCGCGCGGGTGCATTGCCGCAGGTCGTCTTCGCTTGAGACGAGCGGAGGCGCAATTTCGATCGCCGTCCCGATCGCACCGACCAGCACTCCGTGCTGACGCGTCCGCCGCGCGATCTGCTTGACGGTGTCATCTTGAAACGCGGCCCTCGTGGATTTGTCGGCGGTGAAGTCGATCGCCTGCCAGAAGCCCCGCCCCCGGATGTCCCCGACGACCGGGTGATTCCCGAATGCGGCTTTCATGTCGTCCTGCCACGCTTTACCGAGCGCGTCCGAGCGTTCGACGAGCCCATCGCGTTTCATGATTTCGATGACCTTGAGCGCGACGGCACACGAGACCGCATGTCCGCTGTAGGTGTGAACATGCCGGAAATGCCTGATGCCGTCGGCGATTTCGTCGCGGGTGATGACGGCGCCGATGGGCGCGTAGCCGGCCCCCATCGATTTCGCCACATTCATGATGTCGGGCTCGATCCCGATCTGTTCGGTGGCGAACCACGTACCGGTGCGACCGAATCCTGTGATGACCTCATCGATGACCAAAATGATTCCATATTTGTCGCAAAGCTGTCGGACCTTCTTCCAGTAGCTTGGCAACGGAATCTGGACACCGTTGGCCTGCTGAAAGGGCTCGCCGATAAATGCCGCAACCAGCTCGGGGTCCTCGAGCTGGATCTGCCTCTCGAGGTGCGCCACGCAGACATCCGAGTAGGTTTCCTCATCGAGGCCGAAGGGATTGCGATATCGCATGGGATTTGCGACGAAGCTGTGCCCGGGCACGCGCGGATCCGGCACGTCGCGCACGGGCAGCCAATCGGTGCACGACAGGGCAGCCATCGTCGCCCCGTGATAGGAGTTCCAGCGGGAGATCACCTTGAACGCGCGAGGCTTCTTCCCACTCTGTTGCAGGTACTGCTTGGCAATCTTGAGCGCGGTCTCGGTCGCTTCCGATCCGCCGCTGGTGAAGGTCACCTTGTTGAGTCGGCCCGGCGTGATCGCGGCAAGCTTCTCGGCAAGCAGGGCGGCAGGCACGCTTGTCATGCGACCGGAACCGGAATAGTGCATCTGGACGGCCTGGTCGTACATCGCCTGAGCGATTTCCTTGTTGCCGTAGCCGAGGGATGCTGCCCGGGTGACCGCGCTCATCATGTCGAGATAGTTGTTCCCGTACTGGTCGGTCACGGTGACGCCATCGCCCCTGACCAGAATCGTGGGACCATCGGCGTCGAGATCATCCTTCGGGACAAGCGGGAATATCGTGTGGGCGAGGCTGATCTTCGTCAGATCATCAAGTCTTCCGGGCATGGTTCCGATCCTTTCGACCTCGGGAGATGCCATACTGTTCTGACACCCTGTCTTCCACCGGCCTGAACATATAGGACTTTCTGTGCTGGAGCACAAGCGGAAAGTCGATCGGGTCCGTGACGAACGACAATTGCCGACCCCGTAGTCAGATTTCGAGCGAGCCCATGCGCCGTGACCGGTCCTTTGAAGGGCTGTCAAGGACAGCTCAGGAGCACTCGTCTTCTGGGATTTGAAGGTCGCACGCCTGCAGAGGGGCGCTGTCCCCGGCCTTGGCAGACGAGTCGGGTCTCGCTTCCGGCCGTCGTGAGGTCATCAACCGCCGCACGACGAACTCGCTTCCCTTCCTTCGCCCACGCTCCCGCCGTGCAGCCCCGCCATTTGGCGCATCACAGCAGAATGCCGATTTCCACTCCGCGTACCGGGTTGTCGGAGCCCGTTGATGATGGCCTGGGCTCAGGCGATCAACGAATCAGCCGTTGCTGCGTCCAGTCGGCCGCTTCGCTCAAGCGCTCATACCTCATTGATGAACGCGTTGAGCTGGCCGCTTGCCGCGTTAGAATTCCCCGGCGCCAGAGATCGTTGTGCCTGGTTCGTCACATCCTGCAGAAAGCTGTTCGTAGAATTGGCATTCGCGCGCAACTGTGTAATCTCGCCAGCCGATGCCAGGTAATAGCTGCCCGATATCGCGGCATACTCATACTATTTATATAGGCCGTCAATGTACCCACTCTGGTCCAACTGACGGACAAAGCTGTCGTTGTAGTAGTCCTCGAGCTTGTGTTTCCGCATCTCCGGGTTGTCGAAGAATACCACCATTTTCTTGAGTCCTTCGTACGGCGGATACGGCTTGCTCGGCAGGAGGGAAACCTTCTTGTAGAAATAATCCTGCAGCTTGGGATCTTTCACGTCGTACCACTTCGCCATGGCGTTACTCGCGACTTTCTTGTCCTGTTTCAGAAGCGCGAGTGCATCAACCAGGGACTTGACCAGCCTGCGCGCCGCTTCTTGGTTCGTGGTGAGCCAGAGCCGATCGACCATCATGGAGGAGCCAGCCATGGGCATCTTGTACTTGCTCAAGTCCACGAGATCTTTCAATCCATCCGCGACGGCCATCGTCTCATAGAGCTCAGACGCGACAAATGCGTCGACCTTGCCAGCCTTTAATCCAGGGATGTTGCCGGACCCGGCAATAAGGAAGATGTCACGATCCGGCTTCCAACCCATGGCTTGGGCAAAGCTCAGCGCGGCGAGATGAGTCGTCGCACCGTTTCCCGAGTATCCAAGCCTCTTGCCCTTGAGTTGGTCAACTGCCGTGATGTCCTGCCGACAGATGATGTGGGTACGAACCATGTGATCAGTACATGCCAGGACGACGGACTCCGGAGTGCCACTGACGGTCGTATACCTCACGATCGTGGGGCAAGCGCCTCCTATAGATATAGGAAGGTTGGGTCCGCCATCTTTGAGGATATATTTGTCCGGTACGATGACGCCGTTACGACGCGCAACCGCTGCTGCTCCATCGCCTATGAACTGCTCCACCTCCAGGCCGTTTTTCGTGTAAATCCCCTCTTCCAGCGCAACCACGTAAGGTAGCTTGTTTAGAGAGACGTCCGCCAACTTCACCCGAATTTTGAGGGGGGTATTCTGTCCCAAGGCAAGAGGAAGTGCCGTCAGAAGAATCAATATGAGCGGGACGGAGGCGACGACCCTCGCGGTGGTGGTCTTCACGCAATGGTTGAGTGTTAGAGTTCTGCATGAGATTCTCTTCATTTCCGACACCCCAGGTAAAAGGACGTTAGAGATCGAATAAAGCATACAGGGTCCTGCGTTCGCGCTTCGCGCATAATATCACGGTCATTGAACGGGCTGCGGGGACAGCACCCGTTCGAACACCTGTTTGGCGAACTTAATGTTGTCCGAGCCCTTGGCCTCGATTGCGTAGTATCCCCTATAACCCATGTCATGGCAGACACGGATCATTCGTTCGAACAGTTCCAGATTAGGCTGTTCTTTGTACGACATACCCTTGGCAAAAGGGAGGAGACTTTTCAGATAGGCGAGGTTGTCGAAAACCGATGGTTCGCGCCACCGCCAGTCGATATAGGATCCGAAATAGAGACTGTCGATTTGCCGAATTAGTCCAATCATCCACTCGGCGTCGTCAGAGAGCCCACCGTGGTTTTCAATCACCACGCTGACTTTGGCGGGCACGGCATACTCCAGAAGCCGACCATAGGTTTCCACCGCCCGATCGAGGGCATCCCGCTTGGATATGCCCTCTGATCCCCGGCAATTCGTCCGGATGGAATGGCAGCCAAGAAACTGGGCGATGTCAATCCACTTCCGATGATTTGCGACGAACTGTTCCCTCTCTTTGCTGGAAGTCTCTACAGGATCACCTTCGTCATCCACCATCAGGACGAGCATGCGGACGTCGTACTTTGCCGCATTGTCCTTAAGCTTTCTGAGATATCCGTAGGTTGGAACCTCAAACAGGGTGTTCACGAATTCAATCGCGCCTATGCCGAACTCCTCGCGCGCAATCCTGGGGAAGTCCAGGTTGGTGAACTGTAAACCAGAACAGCACCGATTTCCAGGCGGATGTCAGGGGACCATCCGAGATAGATGCCCGCCATGCCTTGGCACTTAACTACATGTGGGAGCCCTCATTCCGTCGCGGCCCGGCATCTCTGCTCAAATCGTGGCGATTTTCCGGGTCCACGGTCTTTCGCACCGGCAACTGGTTCAATCTGTGGCCCCGGTTGCGGCAACCTCGACGGAGAATCGGATGATCGCCCCAATATCCTGAAAGCATTTTTTGGTTCGGATATTGAACCTGGCGGCCGAGGGAATCTGGGATTTCGCGTTTTCAGGAAACATTGGTGTATGTTATGAGTGGGCATTGCGACCCGAAACTCATGGCGATTCGCCTGGGACGGGAAGGCGACCTCACAGGAACCGACGCGGTGGCGTGGACACACAATCGCGGCATGTCCTATACATCGTCGCCCGTCCTGCATGAGGGCAGATTGTATACCCTGACCGACAACGGCCTGCTCAGCTGCTTCAATGCCGCGTCGGGCGAACCGGTTTACCAGCAGAAACGACTGCCGGTGCCGGACAGTTACAAGGCTTCCCCCATCGCCGCCGATGGAAAGCTCTATCTTGCGAGTGAGAGCGGGGTGGTCACTGTTATAAGGATGGGCGACCAGTATGAGGTGCTAGCGACAAACTCGCTGGAAGATCAGATGTTTGTCGCCTCGCCGGTTGTTGCCGACGGCGAGCTGTTCCTGCGCAGCAAAACCCACGTTTTTGCGATCGGTCAGGGCACTTCGAATTGATCCGGATGTTGAACACGGAGCGAACTTGAATCGAGGAGGATGACTACAGATGATCGCGCAATGGTCCGGAGCTCCGGGATTTGTGCTGCTTTGCCCCAAAGCCCTCCTGTGGGCCATGGCAGGCTGTGCGCTGGTGTCTCCCGCCCTGAGTCAGGATCGGGTCAGGATCGTTCCCGAGCGCACAGACGAGCTGCTGGTCAACCCGGGCAAAGGCTTCGCCACATTCCAGCATTTTAACGGCGACCCGCTGTTCCCGGGACGGTGGAACGAGCAGGGCCCCTTGACGTTTTCCGAAGAGATCAGGACGTTGCAGAATTTGGATTATCCACCCACGAGCCTCGCTTACTGCCGCTGGTACTGGGATGTGCTGGAGCCGGAAAAAGGGAAGTACGCCTGGAACATCGTGGACAACGCCCTGCTCCAGGCCCGCCGCCACGGCCAGACTCTGCAGATTCGGTTCATGCCGCAGTCGATGGTCGGAACCCAGATACCCAAGTGGTACATCGAGGAAGCCAGGGGTTTCTGGGTGCAGGAGACCGAGCGCGGCACTCCGGAAGAGCGTAAACAGAAAGTGTGGCAACCCGACTACCTCGACCCGAAATTTCTGGAATACTGGGGGCGCTCATCCGGGAGGGCGGGCGTCGTTATGACGGTCACCCATGGCTCGAGTCCGTGGATCTCGGCGCGCTTGGATTCTGGGGCGAGTGGCATACCTATACCCGACCGGCGATGATGCCGCCCTGGGACATAAAGAAGAAGTTGATCGATATCTACCTGGAGTCATTCAAAAAGACGCCCCTGTTGATGCTGATAGGGGACGAGCAGGGCCTGGCTTATGCAACCGGACGCGGTGCTGGCTGGCGCGCCGACAGCCTCGGCGATCCCAAGTACTGCGCGCCCTGGTGCGAAATGATCGACCGCTATCCGCAGCGGATTTCCGCATCCGGAGCCACGGAGGCCTGGAAGACCGCCCCGGTCGTATTCGAAGTCGCGCGTACCTTTGCCGACCATTTCAAATCCGGATGGGATATCGACAACACTATCGAGGAGGCCCTTCGCTGGCACGTGAGTTCCGTGAACGCGAAGAGTTCGGCCATACCCCGGGAGTGGCTCCCGAAGTTCAATGAGTTCACGAAACGAATGGGCTATCGGCTGGAACTGCGGCGCTGCGAATACCAGGCACGCGTTCGTGCGGGCAGCCTGATGCCTGTTCAAATGTGGTGGGTGAATGTCGGGGTGGCTCCCCCATACCGTCGCTATGTGCCGGCGATTGAACTGAAGAACGAAGGTGGGTCGGCGGTCATCCGGCTCAACTCCGACGTGACCCGATGGCTGCCCGGCAACGACGTCGTTCTGGACGAAAACGTCTGGATCCCCGAACTTGGACCCGGGACGTACGAAGTTCGCGTCGGGCTTCTGGACCCGTTCACCGGCAAGCCCGCCATCAAACTCCCCCTCAAGGGGCGCACCGAGGATAACTGGCACCCCCTCGGTCGAATTGAGATTCTGCCCTGGAAACTGGGGCTGCAGGACTAGGGGCAAGTCCTGTAGTTGCGATACCGATTTCTCGCTGAGCGGAATCGGGCGATGCGCCGCCATTCGACGAGGAAACCAACCCACCGCCCTGTTCCATCCTGCGCAAAGCGGGGAAGAGTGATCCGGGTTCGAGCCGGAAGGCCCAATCAGCGATTGACTATGGCATCGACATCATGGCAAAAGGGCACCTGCAGGTGCCTGCGGACCAGGCGAGAGCCTCGATCATCTGTCGAACAGAGGGAGCGTATCACAAATGGCGCATATGACACGCCGTTCATGGATCAAGAGTAATGTAGCTGTTGCCGGTGCCGTCAGCGCGGCTTCATCTCTACCCAGGAGCGTTCTGGCAACGCAGCAGGGCAAAATCATATTGTCACACGTCCTGAGTCTGAATGAACCTGAACGCTGGAAACTCTGCCTGCAGATGGGTGTCAAACATGTCGTTTCCACTCCCTCGCTGAGTGGCATCGGTCCCGATCAATATGAAGCTGCGATGAGAAAACATAAAGACGCATGGGCCGAGGCGGGATTCACCGTTGCCGTCTATGAAACCATGACGCCGGTTCCCGCCGATAACATAAGGCGAGGCTCGGCTGGCCGGGATCAGGAACTCAGAAACTGGATTGCAGTCGTTGAAGCCATGGGTAAGGTCGGCATTCCGGTGCTATGTTACAACCTGGGTCAAGGAGGAAAGCGAACAAGTAACAAAGTCGTCTTGCGTGGCGGAGCCGTCACAACCGAGCATAATTATGAGGAATCCAAGAAACTCCCTCCTTCAAAGGAGATATACACTGAGGACCAGCTGTGGGAAGCCCTGACGTGGCTGATAGAACGCATTATTCCGGTATGTGAAAAAGCAAATGTCAAAATGGGGTATCATCCTAACGATCCCACCGTGTCTCCCATATCTCGGTTCCGCGCAGATTATGATCAGCCCCGCGGCCTATCGCCGTTTGTTCTCGATTGCGGACAGTCCTTACAACGGTGTCTCATTCTGCCAGGGGAACTTCAGATCGATGAAGTACGCCCCGGGCGAAAGCATATATTCGGTGGCCACGGAATTCGCCGAGAGACGCAAGATTCAATTCGTTCACTTCCGTGATGTCGAAGGTACGGCCGAGACTCGCTACCACGAGACATTCCATGACAATGGCCCGACAGATATGGCCAGGATGCTCCAATGCTACAGCAGAGGCGGATTCGTCGGCCCCTTGCGTACCGACCATGCACCGGCCATGGAGGGCGAGGACTCGCAGGCAAGACCGGGCTATGCAATGCTGGGACATGTTTTCGCCATCGGGTATACGATAGGTTTGATGCAGGCATTGAATATAGCATATGAGTAGATTGCCTCCGGCAGGACGTGGTTGCCGGGGTCGTTCACTGCCGAAGGCTCAGCCTTCGCGCTCATCGAACGAACCCAAGCCTCTGCCCCACGAAATAACGGCTGACCAGATTCGGCCACCATGAGAGCCAGCGCCGAAAAGCGCTGGAGCCGGGCTTCGACACACGCCAAAGGGAATCCGGGGAGACGAATGGGACGCGGTCTGTCACCAGGTCAGCATTTGCGTGTATCCGCGCAAATCTGCGTCCTGGAAACCTCGGCGTATTTCTGAAGACGAATACTCAGCGCCTGTGTGCTCACGACCTGGGCTTTCCGTGGCTGTGTCAAATTACTGATGCGGCAGGGCCGATGTGGGCCATAATGGGCCAGCAGTGCCCATACAGAGGAGGTTGTTCGCTATGGCAAATGGTGAACACGTCCAGATGCTCCTCGCCGCAACGGTCTCAAAGGACTGCCTGACATGGAACCAGTGGAGGTCGGACAACCCCAATCTCGTCCCTGACCTCAGGGGAGCTGATCTTCGCAACGCGAACCTGCGATGCGTCGATCTGAGCGCGGCTGACCTGCGGAAGGCAGATCTCAGCAACGCCGTATTGGCTGCCGCAAAACTGGGCGGAACGAAGTTGGAGGATGCGAATCTGTCCGGTGCGGATCTCACCGGTGCAGACCTGAAATGCGCGCACCTGATGCGCGCCGACATGACTGGTGCAGACCTGAACGGAGCGGATTTGCGATATGCCGATCTGCGAGGCACGAACTTCCTGGATGCCACACTCTTTGATGCATTGGTGGATCCCGGCGCTCTGAGACGTGCCTTGAATCCGTCGCCGGGCGGCCCGGATCGAAAGCGCCGCGGCCGCAAGGCCACGGTTCGGCCCGACAAGACGGTCACCCTGATTCGCGATAACCCGCTGCCCGGTTGGGTTGCGGCGGCGGCCAGGCGCCTTTCGAAGTTGGGCCCGGCATTAGTCAAGCACGAAGAACTGACGACCCTGGGGCTGTCCGGGCACGAAGGGTCCTCGCCAAACCGGAGCGGTGCGCCGCCCAATGCAGCGGACCCGCGTCCCGATGAACCTGTGAAATAAGAATAGGATGCCCGACAAAGGCCGCCGCATTCCGATCAGAACGGGATGACGAGCTTCTCATCGTCGAGGTGGCGGGCGGGTCCACAGTCCCTCTCCTCCCGTCCCGGCTCAGCCATTCCGACGCCCCACACGTGCAGGTTCGTCACCCGGCCACGCCTGTCGACCGCAGCGCCTGTACCCTCGGGACGCGGCTCTTGGGCGTGTCGAGGCTGAAGGCGCGGGCGTCGCCGAGTTCCGAACGGACGTACTCCTCCGTGTGCGCCACGGCCCGCTCGAGTGCCTTGCTCTTCGGCACCCACGCGGTCCAGGCGATCGAGTCCGATTCGGGGTCGAACTCCCAGAGGCCCACGACCCGCCCTCGGTCGAGTATGGCGTGGCTTGGCAGATCGGCGATGGGGTTGCCGCCTTTCGACAGGAATGGGTTTCCCACATCGGCAGCGGCAAGCAGCGATTTGACGTCGCGCCGGAGCTGGATGATCCCGTCCAAGCTGCTCACCAGCACGTACCGACTGCCGGAAGGCGGACGGAAGGCATCGAACGCTGCGCGCTCGTCGGGCAGCATCAGCCTGTCGTCACCCGGTTGCAGCGCCTGCAGTCGCAGCGGTTCGACGGCCGCTCGCGCCGCCTTGTTGCCGAGGCCCGAGAACCACTGGAACTCCGACAGGCGCGCCGGCCCGGCCCAGCGGAAGTACCGGCGCGCCAGCTCGGAAAACGTTTCCTCGGCGGACAGCCTGAAGGCGGCAAGCGGGTTCGGGCGCCACACGGCATACCGGTAGCGCTGCTGGTCGAGACGCCCGTTGACCGGGATGCGGCGGATTTCCCCGGCCGACTGCAGCTTGCCGAGCGCCAGCGGCAGCGTGGTGGTTAGCCCTTTCTTCCTCCCTTCCTCTCCGAGGCTTCTTGCGGCGCCGGCTGTGACCTGCCGCAGTGCTTCCGGCTCAAGCGGCTCCTTCTCAAGAGCGGCCACGATCCGATCCGAGAGCATGTCGATTTCCGCGTCGGTGACTCCGATCTTGCGGGCGATCTTCATGTCCGGCTCGTCGGCAAAACCCTGCCCGGTCTTGAGGCCGAGCGCGAAGTCCGATGCAGGCAGGACATACGTGCAGCCGCGCGCGCTCGGGAGTTCGTGAATCTGCACGCTCGCGAGCGCCTCGTCCGCAGCGGCCCGCGTGCAACCCGCGCGGGCAAACAGCGTCAGGTACGGGCCGACACCCCCGACCGACCTGGCCCACCCCGTCCGTTGCAGCACCTCGGCCGGCGTGCACCCTTGCATACTTCCGTCCAGCCCCTGCCGGTGACTCCACCAAGCCTGAATCGTCGTTTCTTGCATGTCCGTGATTCTATCAACCGGACGGTTGCGCGTCACCTCTCCAGGCAACATCCGCGTGAATCAGCGCAAATCCGCGTCCTGGAATCTACAGTAACCAACGAATGGGACACCATCCTCCTCATACCAGTGGTCCCTGAATGCCGAGTTTTTCAGCCAGCGCCTCGCGGTATCGGCGGCTGAGCGGCAGGACTTGACCACTCTGCAGGATGAGCTTGTAGTCGCCGTGCCAGTGCGGTCTCAGCTCACGGATGCGGTCGAGGTTCACCACCGCAGAGCGATGGATACGTGCGAAACGTCCGGGATCGAGACCCGATTCGAGATGCGTCAGGCTGTCCCGGACTATGTGACTCTGTTTTCCGGCGTGCACACAGACATAGTTGCCCGCCGCCTCCAGCCAGTCCACTTCCGCCGTATTGAGCAGGAGCACCCGTTCACCCGTCTTGACGACCAGCCTCTGGAGGTACGTCGGCTCCGCGCCGAACCGGCTCGCCAGCCGCCGGATCTGCTCGCTGATCTCGTCGGAGCCGTGCTCCCCGAGGCGGCGGCGGACCCTCTGCAAAGTCTCCTGGAATCGCAGTGGATCGAATGGCTTGAGCAGATAGTCCAGGGCCTCGGCTTCAAAGGCCTGAAGTGCGTAGGAATCGTAAGCCGTCACAAAAACCAGGGCCGGCAGGCGGCACGGGCCAATCGCCCGGATCACCTCAATGCCGTTCATCTCCGGCATCTGGATATCCAGGAAGACCAGGTCCGGGTTCAGGTCATTGATCGCAGACACGGCCGCCCGCCCATCCGCGCACTCGCCGACCACGGTCACGTCCGATTCCCCCCGGAGCATGCGCCGGATGCGCTTGCGAGCGAGAGGTTCGTCGTCCACGATCAGCGCGCGGTACACGCGGCGGTCCTCCTTTGTTCACCATCCTATCCGATAATTGCCGCAAGGCCGACAACAAGTCGAAGTCCCCCGAGTTCCATGCCGGAAGCGGGGTTCGGGTTCAGCACCGTATCTGACCAGCAGAACCGGAAGGACAGTGCAGACCTCAACACGGAAGGTCAGGATCGTCGCCGCGTGGTGCGGGGATAGCGAGGCGGACTCTCCACCCGCCTTCGGGAGTTGCGCCATATTCCAGGCTGTAGTCTTCGCCGTAAAGTGATTTCAAGCGGTCGCGTGTGTTGCGCAGCCCCAGCCCTTCCGATGTCATCCCCGCTAGGCCCGCGGGACAGTCGTTGCAGATCTCCAACTCGAGGTGTTCCGCATTCCGGCGGGTTACGATCCGCACCCGGCCCTGCCGGCTCAGCCGCGAGATGCCGTGGCGCACCGCATTCTCCGCCAGCGGCTGGAGAATCAGGACCGGCACCAGGCACGATCGCGTATCCGGTGCAATCTCGAAGTCCACGAGTATCCGGTCCTGGAACCGTATTTTCTCGATTTCCAGATAGAGCTCGAGAGTCTCCAGCTCCTTCCCGAGCGGCACAAGCGCCGCGTCCCGCCGGTCGAGAGAAAGCCGCAGGAGTTCGCTCAGCCGCGCGACCATGCGCTCCGCTGCTGCGACGTCTTCGTACATGAGTTCCGATATGGAGTTCAGCGTGTTGAACAAAAAGTGAGGGTGCAGCTGCATGGTCAAAAGGTGGAGCCGTGCCTGCGCCAAACCAGACTCCAGCTGAATGCGATCGAGTTCGCTCTTGCGCAGCAGCTGGTAGTTCTGGCGTGCGGACACAAAACCCACCACGCACGCGTAGAAGAACATGAGTGACGTGAAATAGTAGGTCAGGACCTGCCACCAGACATGCCAAAACGGCACATCGGGCCGCCCTTCGATAAACGCGAAACCGTACCGAAAGTGAAACGAGTAATAAGGTCCGAACACCACACCGATGAGGCGGTCCAGCATCGTGTAGAGCGCGGGGTGGATCATGCACACCAGGACTCCGCCGAGAACGATCGGAAGCGCGTGTCTCCACCACCGCTCACGTGCCAGCGGATAACGCCGTGCGAACCAGACGATGAGCGGGATCAGAATCCCGAAACAGGTCGCGGATGCCAGTTGAGCGAGAAACAGGTGGGCCCTGGTCGTGCCCGGCTGCCAGTTCCTCATCATCAGCACATGAATGAACTCGCCTAGTGCCATGAGGGCGATGGCTGCCAGGACGAGCAAGGCATTGTAACCAGCGCGCCTCAGGTTCATGCGGCCTCCCTTTGAACGCTGTCCGTTTCAGCTGGCTCGGTACGCACCCTGGTTGAACGCCATCCGGTGTCGCACGAGGCGGGCCAACTCTATTCTGCCGCGATGCACCCGGGATTTTACAGTGCCCACCGGTGTATTCAGCAATAGTGCGATCTCGTCGTAGTGCAGGCCCTCGACGTCGCGCAGGACGACCGCTTCCCGCAGCTCCGTGCAAAGCAGCAGGAGTCCCGCGCGCAGCGCAGCTATCCTCTCCTGTTTCTCGATACCGGAATCGGGATGGATTCGAATCGAAGGCTCCGGACAGGTGCCGCCTTGCGCGCCTTCGCTTTGAGTGAAAGAGAGGGCCTTGTTTCGCTCCCGGGATTCTCTGCGATAAGTGTCGATCAGCATGTTGCGGGTGATCCTGCTCACCCACGCGCGAAAACCGCCCCTTTCGTCTCGAAAAGAGTGGAGTGTCTGAAACACTCTGATGAAGACTTCCTGGGTCACGTCCTCGGCCTTTTCACGCGAGCCCACCCAACGGGAGCAGGTGCGGAGAATCCAACCGACATTGCCCTGGACCAGGCGCTCCCAGGCTACGGCATCGCCCAGCTGAGCGCTTCGAATCGTCTCGCGCTCGCACCCGAAACCGTCTTCCCATTGTCGACGGGTCCGGGGCGTGGCGTCCGTGTTCGGGATTGCCTTCGATCGGGGCGCCTCAACCCTGTGGGGCTTTGCAGTCCCGGTCTTGATGAGGCAGGGGGGCCGCGGAATCGTGGCACAGGAGGCAGGTTGCAGGCTCTCGATGGTATCCATAATCTGGTTCCACCTTAGGCGGATCCAGTTTCTGCTCCAACCGGATTGTGACGAAAGGTGGTCCGGGCGTGACGAGCGGGTTCCCGGCAGGGCCATCCGGACGCCTGGTCTGCGGCGTGTTGCCTGCACCCGGCGCTATCGCCATTGAAGCGCCAGGGGAGTCTCCGCACCGGTCGCGGGCAGACCGCGGACTTTGAATACGACAGCGTTATTTCGGACGCGGATGTACGCAGATGCTCGCAGATCACGAAGGCATTGTTGACCGGCCGCGCCCGGCGGTCCGTGTGAACCCGTGACTGTCAACGATAAACCTAGTTGTTTCCCCCGGCCGCGGGGCCTTTCTTTACCCGCGTCCATCCGCGTCCGAAAAAACAATTTCGTATTTATGTCATTGACCACTTAGAATCCAGGGGACGACCTCAATTGGAGCGAGAGGCTTATGCGCAGGAAACTCATGGTCTTGGTGTCCGTCTGTCTGCTGAGCGTTTCTGCTGTTACTTGCAGGCGCGAAACCGCTCCTCAGCCCGATGGGGCGGTGCCGGGGGCCGATATGGCCCAAGAACGGGAGGCTCTTCCTTACCGGGTTCTTGTTGTCATCGGTGACCAGTGGAAGGATCCTGGCAGCTACACGATAAGCATGCGTACCGGGGCGCCGGAGTTTTGTGACGTCGTCAACATGCTCAAAGTGTGGGGCGTCCCTTTCGACATCCTGCGGCTCGATCAGCAGCGTCTGCAGATAAACAGGTTTCTCGATGGGATCGCGAAACCACGGTACAGTTGCATCATATGGCTTGCCGATCCGAACAAGCTCAGCGGTATGTCGGCCCATTACGATACCGTGCGCCGCGCCATCGAAGAGTATCACATGAGCTTCATAGCGCTCTTCGACTTCATCAATGCTCCTGAAATAGCAAACCTGGTGGGCGTGAATCTCCAGGGTGCTGAATCCCCTTCAAATACGGCTCAGCGGCCGGCCTTCACGATCGCAAAAGAGCATTTCCTGACCGAAGGACTGGTCGGGACCGTGTTCTCTGACGAAAATGCGGCAGTCGTCAAGGGCAGCCTGCTGGACGGCGCCACTGCGCTGGCGAGCTTCGGGCCGTATTCGCAGCTTGTGACGAGGGACATCGGGGACCACACGAAAACGGTGTGGATAGGCGGCGGGCACGAATGGTTCAGGAAGTATCCCGCGATGAGACAGATGTTCAGGCGGGCGCTTGTTTACACCATGGGATATGGACTGTTCAACGACAACTTCGAAAACGCCGTGATGCTCGTGATGGATGACATAGGCGCATCCGAGCACGCCTACAGCCTCCAATGGCATTACCCGACACCCAGCAAGGAAGTGCTGTTAAAGAGCCTGATAGAGCCGCTCGACAAGTACGGCTTCGTGATGGTGCAGAATGTCACCCCCGGATATGCCAATCCCCAGACGAGAATGATCGAATCGCCGTGGGAAAGGGAAAAGTTCACGGACCCGTTCGGAAACGTGCAGGACTACGCCTCCACGAAGGAGGGTCTGGACGAGGGGGTGCGCAGGGGCGTCTTTGAGATACAGCCGCATCGCGCGTGGACGCACGTGACCTGGGATCTTGACTCACCTCCGGGACCTTACTGGGATGGAGGAGTGGAGGGCATAATGGCCCATCCCGACTGGTACCAGGAGACCTTGGATCAGATACGGAAGCAGGCGGTGCCCTCGAACGATATGCTGTTCATCTATAAAACCGGAAGAGACGCAGTCGAAAAGCAGTTCGGGGTGACGCCGCTGGCGACGACGGTCAGGCCGGAAGATCAATGGTATGGCGACGGATACGGGCGGCTGGCTGCGGTTGCGGGATACGGGGTGGGGAGACGTCAATACATAGGAAATGATTACCTGATTCAATTTAACATGATGCAGCCGGAGCTGCTCGGGTGCCACGACATAGACCTCGTGCCCAAAACGGATTCGGAGATCATAGCGGCGGTCCGGGAACCCTGGCCCTGGACGAATGAGCTGAGGGCCAAGTTGAAGGCGGCGAGAATCGTCGGAACGAAGAATGCGGGGCTGGATTTCGGCAAAACCGACTGGATCGAATCGAGGAAAAACAAGAAGTGGATGGGATACAACGAGCTTTGCGCATACCTGCACAGCGACATCGAGACGAAGCCGAAAGAGCGGCTGACGTTACTGCTCAATTACGACCAGCACTACTGCAGACATTTCGAGAAGAAAACATCGGCGTGGACGCTGGAGTTATCCGACGGCTTCAGGAAAACCCTCGGAGCCGGGGGATCGATCCACATCGACGGCAGATCGACCGGGATTACCCCGCGATCCAGGCAGGTGCTCGAGATCCCGGCCGGCCTTGGCACCAGGACGGTCGAAATCAGAAGCGGGCAGTGAATCTACATGCGCCCCGTCCTGTGTAGATCCGCGGAAATCCGCGTCCCGCTTTTGTCTTCGCCCCCCCGCCGCTCAGGGATGCACCTTTGCGTTGGAGTCATTCGTGTCGCGGTTGTCGGAAACATATCCGGCAGGCGCCGCACAGGCCTGGTAGGGTCTGGTCAGATCGCCGAAACCATCGCCGTCCTCATCCTTGAAGAAGGTCTTGACGCTGCAGTCTCCAGCCTTTATCGTCTGGTCCAAAGCCCTCAGCAAAGACAGATCGCCGCTGGCATCAGAGGCGATTTCCCATATCATCACCCCGCCCAGTTTTTGTTTGGCGAGCTCCGTCTTCCTCACAATGGTCGGTATCCCGTTATAGAACCTCATGCCGGCGGCATCCTGGTAGGATAGATCCGGTTTGCCCTCTATAATCTCGCGGAAATCGATATATCGGGCCGGCGGGGTGAAATCGAAGCCGTAAAACGGCACACCGAGAACGATGCGATCGGCCGGCAGTTTGCATTTCTCGGTCCAGAAGACAATGGCTTCCTCCGCATATGAATAGGGTGAGTGAGGCCCGATCTCGTTTGGGCTCCATATCCCGGTCTTGTCGTACACCATCACATTGATGAAATCATAGGAATCGATGGCTTCCTGGGTGATTGATTCGTGCAGGTGTGTTGCTCCGAGGGCGGCGGTAATTCCCTTCCCCTTTGCATGCAGGGCTTTTTTCAGCTCGACCACGAAAGGATTGTACAGTTCGCGAATCGTAGGCAGGAGGTTGCCCTCGATGTCTACATCCACCCCATCGAGATGGTTTTGTTCGACATAGTCGGCAACGTGTTTTACGAATGCCTGTCTGTTTTGCGGCTGCAGGACGGATTGCCAGATCGCGGTGTCCGGGCGGCCGCCTCCGGCAAGCGACACAAACACTTTCAGCCCGGCATCATGCCCCTTCTTGACGACGGGAGCGATGTCAGAGTGTCTGTCAAAAGCGAGATTCCCCTCTTTGTCCGGGTTGGCAAAGGCGAGGTTCAGGTATGTGAGCCTGTTCAGCTCCAGGTCGTCGACGCGGTTGAAATTTCCACCGCCCAGATAGCCGACGACCTTGAAGGTAGTGTCCTTGGTGTATACGTCAGGCCCGTAACCGACCTGTTTTGGCTGGCAGGAAGCGGATAGAAAGAGGAGTGCAACCAGGGGCAGGCGTAATATTCTCATGGGATAGATCTCCTCGGTACTCGTGTTCATAAATGCGCTTTTCCGGAACGCGGATTTGCGCGGATGAACGCGGCTATTGACTTGGTGACAAGCCGCGCCCGGCTATTTTGCTGCCGCCAGCGCGACATCGCCCTGGGTCTTGGCCGGAGTGAATATCCCGATCACCCCGCGAAGCCCGACGGTCATCACGATGTTTCCGAAGAACGAGAGGAAACCGACGAGCAGGAGGCAACCCGACAGCCCGGCGAGGATCATGTAGACGTTGAACTCGCCGTTGACGTAAAGCGATCGTCGGAGCATCCCGTTCAGCCCGGCCATGCCCATGAACGCGCCCATCCCTATGCCGCCGACAAGATGCGACCAGAAGTGAAATGTCGCGAGTTTCTGGCTGTAGAGCTTGGCATTGTTGGTCAGGATCGGGAAAAGCACATAGAAAGCCGAGTACAGGGTCATCGTCAAACCGACCAGCACGGCCACGTGGACGTGGGGTCCGACGATCCACTGGGTGTTGTGGAGGATGCGATTCAATCCTACGTCCGCCTGCATAATGCCGGCCGGAACGGCGAGGGCGAATCCGAGGAGGCCGCCGAGGAGAAAGCGCAGTTCGTTCGTCATTTTCAAAGGGCGGGCGCTCCAGAGCGTCGCCAGGGTGATGAAGAAGGCGAGCCCCTGGGTGATCAGTTCGAATGCCGTGACCATCTCGCCCGACACCACCTTGAGAATCGCCGGCTGGGCCTGATCCGAAAGGAGGTGATGCGACCAGACGGTCCAGGACACGACCATTTCGACGAAAAGAGCCGCGCGTGCGATATTCTGCATGAAGAGATTCTTGCCGGTGATCATGGTGGCGAGCAGATACCACGCACCGGCGACGAAGATCAGCACCAGCCCGTCGGCGATCAGGTCAAGACCCCACCAGAACCAGTTCTTGTAGAGCAGGGCGTCGACGGCCGTCCGGCGCAGGTCGTAACCGAGAAGGGATCCGATCATGTAGACGAGTATCAGGACTCCGGTGAACAGGATGATGCCCGAATTGAGGGCCATGTCCACCGTGCCCCGGGCGATGGCGGCGGCGGGAAGCGGCACGAGGTGTTCCTTCTTTTGTTTCGCAAAGAGGTTTGTCAATCCCGTCCATCCGATCGCCGAGGCGAGGAGGCTGCCCGACGGCTGCTTTTCGAATCCTGCGGGCGTGTAAGCGATCGTCGCGAAGACGTTGATGATGAAAAACACCGTGCCGACCATCACCAGCGCGATGCCCACGATGAATATCGTCCCACCCCAGACGCTGAATTGGCTGAAATCGGCGGGCAACGGCCAGTAGAGCGTGTAGAGCGGGGCATAGTGTGAAACAAAACCGGCTCCCCAGAAGACGAAGGTCCCGACGCCGACCAGCGCCATGGTCCAGACCGCGAGCTTGTGGCTCCAGAGCGGTTTCTTCATGAGGAATGGAACCAGGAACAGGAAGGCCCCGAACACGATCGAATAGGTGGACCCGAAGATTCCGATCAGCGGATGAGCGGTCAGGATAGCGAAGAACTGATTCTTGTCGATGATCGGGATCGGCTTGATCTCGTAGACCCTCATGATCATGCCCTCGAAAACGGCGAAGCCGTAGTAGATCAGCCCGATCACAACAAACCTGAGAGTGTTCTTCTGCATCGGCGTCAGGGTGTCCGGTTTAAAGGAGGCCTGTTCGCCTGCGAGCAAGGTATCGATGAATGCCATGTTTCTGTCCTCGATCTGAACGTGCGCGTCAGTTGGATTTCCCGGCTCCCACCACCGTGAATGCATCTTCGACGATCATGTTTGCGCCTCTTGGTCCGGAATACTCCGTCGATCGGATCGAATACGTTCCAGGCTTCTCGAAGCGCCAGAGGATGTCGTTTCGATGCCCCGGCACGACCTGCAGCTGGAACAGCATGGAGTTGTCTTTGCGGAACAGACCGAAGCCGTAAGTCAGGTCGTTGGACTTGATGTCGAAAAGAACCAGATCGCCTTCCGTCGCCACCATCTTTTCGGGAGGCAGCTGGAACTCGTGATTTGCGACCGTAATGTCGAACGTTTTGTCGGGACGATAGTCGCCCCGGTTCAGATCCACTTTGGCCCACGGAATCGTATTGTAAGTAATGATGTGCAGCGACACCCCGAGAACGGCGAGGAAGAGGACAAACGAATAGAAAACCCAGGGTTTGACGGGGGTCCCTTTCCCGGTTCGGGTTATGTTCAGCGCGAACCAGCTCATCAGCAGGATGATGGCCACGCAATACAACGTGTAAGCGATGGTCTGTCCATACAGAACGATCTCAGAATCAACCATTTTCGCCTCCAGCAAATCCCTGTTTATCCTTGTTCCGCTTCTTTGATAAAACCAGCTGCCCGGAGTCTCGACTGCAGGAGTTTTCCTGCCCCGGCGAGGTAGGGAGGAGCCGCCGCCTCGAGCGCGGCCGCCATTTGAATAACCCATGTGGCGAGATGCTCCTCGATGAAACTCTGCGCGCCTTCCGCCGCCACGGCTGCGTGGCCGGCGTCGCCGCAATTCAGGGCATAGGCTTCCTTCACTTTCAGATAGGCGATGAAACCGGTCTCGACTGAAATGTGGTCGTCCGCCTCCATCGTCTCGGGGCGATAGGCGAACGCCTGGTAGTACGCCGCAATGCTCGAGAGGAGCTGTCCGGAATCGACTCCCCCGTGGTACGCAACCTCGCGCGCCGGCACGGGGCCGCCCGGTCCGAACAACGAGTGAAACATCCCCTCCGAAGCCTCCGCCAGGGCCGCGCCCGCCGCCTGGCGCATAAGTGGGTCTTGCACATCCGTCTTCAACTGCCCGACCCGGTCGCTCCAGGGGCCGGCAGGACATTCGAAGAGCAGGCTGAGCAGCCGCCATTCCGCTGCGCACCAGCTGGTTGACGGCATCGACGGCCGGCCTCACGAACACCGGTTCGCGCATCGGCACCTTTACGAGGGCAGTTCCTTTGGCATCGCTGCCGATCACCCAATCTCCCTGCCGGCTCCAAGGAGCGCGAGGTCGTGTGCGGCGGAAAGGCCAGCCGGCCCGGCGCCGAGAATTGCGACGCGCTCCCCGTTTGCCTTGACGAGGCTGCCGTCCGTGCCCGAACGCAGCAAGGCGGAAAACTCCTCGGGGCCCCCGGCAACCGGCGGGGTGCAGGACTCAATTCTGCCCAGCACATCCGCGCACGGTTGCGTTTCGGGGCCAAACAACCCGCAGGCGAATCCCTTCAGGGCGCGGATCGCGATCGGCCGGTCTGTCCCCGTGAAGCTGCCGTCGTCGTCCACGCGCGGGACTTTGCCGCGGCGGCAGGTCACCTCGCACGGGGCGCCGCAAATGCGCCCGCAGATGGACGCGAAGGGATTCGGCCCGCGCGCAATCAGGTAGGCTTCCTCGAAGCGCCCCTCCGCGATCGCGCGCACATAGCCGCGGGCATCGGTGTGAACTGGGCAGGAAACCTGGCAGGAGATCAGATCCTGATAGTAGTCCCCGGCCGGGATCGCCGCCCTGATTCTCATTTGTGGCGGCCTCCCGAGCGCCTGTTCCGCGGCACCGACAGATCGCACGGCAGCGCGGCAGCATGGGAGCCCTTGGCCATGAAGCACAGGACCCTGCCGTTGACCGCTTTAACGGTGGCCGGCCTTTCCAGGAGATCGGCCAGGGTCCAGCGGGAGAGGATGCCGCACACCGTCCGATGCAGTTCCAGCGTCGCCTCGTGGAAGCGACAGAATGAGATGTCACGGCATGAAGCGCTGCAGTAATCGCCGTGGATCTTGCCCTGGCACGATTCGACGATGGCCAGCAGGGTGATCTGGGAAGGAGCCTGATTCATGCGCAGGCCGCCCCGGGCGCCCTTTCCCGCCTGCAGGATCCCGCTTTTGACGAGATGCCTCATGACCTTGGCCAGGTAGGATGGGGACTCGCCGAGCGCCTCGGCGATCCGTCGTGGCGGCACGGCGACGCGCGCATCCATTTTTGAGAGATGGACCAGAGCCCGCAGGGCCGACACCGTGGATTTCGCGATCATGGACGAATCTCAGACAATAGCGACACCATATATCCACAATCCCGACCCCGTCAAGCAGATAGGGGACGGACCTGCACAACCTTATTGTCTCCTATAAGTTCTCTGATTTTTCGCCCGAAAAACCGGCCTTATTTGCGGTTTTTGGCGTCGTTTTTTGCGATTAAGGTCGGAGGACTCGCCTGAACAGCTCATCGGTCAAGAGCGCCGACGCTTTGGACCAGACCTTCCGCCCGGTATCCGGGCGGCTTCGCTGGCACGGATGATTATGACCTTCGCGTGGATGGTCTCGCGTGCTCAGTGAAGCGCACATCGAATCGCGAAGGGGGCCGGGTCGGCGGCCCACTTTCTGTTATGATGCCGCAACAGCTCGCAGCTGGGAGCGCATCGGCGGCTGCAGTGAAACCCTCAACATCGGCAGGTGGTCTATGAAGTGCGCGGTGCCGGCTTTGTGGCTGCTGTTGACCTGCGCGGGGACTCCGTCGGTCGCCGCGCAGGGAAGTGCGGCAGATCAGCTTGCGGCGTCCGCCGCCGCAGCTGGGCGGCCGCGGCTTTTCTTGGGCGGCGGTGGCGTCCCGCGCCTGCGACAACTCATCCAGACCACGCACCGCCGGCAGTGGCACAGGCTGAGGGCGGCGGTGGACGCGAGCCTGAACCAGTCGCCGCCCGAATACCAAAAGCCCGAAGTCGGCGGCGATTCGACACGGCCGGGCACTCTGAACGACGAAATGCTTTGGCAGCGCCAGTACGGTTACGTCCTGCCGGGGATGGCGCTCGTCGCGCTTCTCGACGAGGATCCGAGGTATTTTGAACTGGTCCGGAAATGGGCTCTGAGACCAGGACGGTACCCGCTCTGGGGTGCGGGCATTTACGAGAACACCGGCCTGGCGGCGAAGCACCAGCTCTTCGGGATCTCGCTTGCGTACGACTGGCTCCATGAACGATGGTCGGACGAGGACCGCACGAGCCTGCGCAGGACTCTATCAGAGCACGGCCGCATTCTCTACGAGGCGGCTGAGGGGGTCAACGACCGGGGCTGGTGGAAGCGGGAGTGGCGGCAGAACCACGCCTGGAACGGGTATCAGGCCCTCGCGGTCACGGGTGTCGCCCTCGCGGGCGAGAACCCGAACGCGGGTACATGGCTTGCGAAGGGGATCTGGGGCGGGGCGCACATCGTGGCCGAGCTGCCGGATGAAGGCGCTTACGAGGAGGGGATACCGTACTGGGGCTACGGCATGGAGGCGCTGATGCGCCTCGTCGAAGCGGTACGGCCGTATGGCGGCCAGGACTTCTACGCTTCGGGGTACTTCCGCAGGACAAACCTGTTCCGGCTTTACATGGCGGGACCCGATGTGGCTCAGGTCGCGAACTTCGGCGACGGCCGCACCACGGATTGGCACGCGGTCGGCACGATCATGTACCGGCTCGCATCCCAGTATCGTGACGGCGTGACGCAGTGGCTCGCGGAATCGCTCCCCGAGCGGACCGACATCGATGCGGCGTGCTGGGCCCTGCTCTGGTACGACCCGGCCGTCGTGGCGCGGCTGCCTGAGAATCAGCCGCTCTCGCACGTCTTCCAGGTCACGGGATTTGCGGGCGCGAGGACCAGCTGGCAGAAGGACGCCCTGACGCTCCACTTGCGCAGCGGCGCGGCGGACGTGTCGCATTCCCACCTGGACGTGAACAACTTCCTCCTGAACGCAGGCGGCCGATGGCTGCTGCGCGATTACGGCTACGGAGATGTCGGTCCCGGCTATTTCAACAAGAACACCATTTATTTCAGCACCGGGACGTGGGGGCACAACTGCCTCGTCATCGGCGGGAAACACCAGCGCCGCGACCGCGACAGCGTCGGCGTGATTACGGACGCCCGGGACGCCGACGGACTGCTCTGGTGGCGCTCAGATGCGACGAAATGTTACGAGGGCGCCGAGTTGGTGACGCGGGACCTGATGCTTCTGCGTCCGGGGCCGGGCACCGGGAAATGGGGTTCGATCGTCGTACGGGACCTGGCCCGGACTACGGCGCCGTCCAGCTTCGATTTCATGCTGCAGCCAGCAGGCAAGGTCGCACTCGAACCTGCAGGATTCCGGGTCGAAACCGCGGACGCCCGGCTTGTCGGGCGCGTCCTTTCCCCGGCCGGCGCGGTGCTGAGTCTGAGCGACGGGATTGGCGGCAACATCAACGTTACGGATCCGCTCAGCCTGCGTATTTCAACCCCCGGCCCGGCGAACCGCGTTGAGTTCGTCGTGGTGCTGGTGCCACTGGCGCCCGGCGAGCAGGAACCCGAGATAGCCGGCTCGGCCGCCCTCATCCGTATCGGCCGCCGGGAGCTGGCCTTCGCCGGGGAGCCGCATCTCCAACGCCGGTTTTAGCGCTGGTTTTGGCGGTATATGGCTCAGCCTTCAGCGCTTCTCCTGGTGCGTCCCCATTCGCGCGCCAGTAGAGGGTGCAGGCCCCCTGGCAGCTTTCGGCGTCGGCGCAGGTGTGGCAGCCGGGCGGCATCATGAGTTTGTCGCGCAGGAAGCGCGCCTGGCGTGACTGCCACACCGTCCGGAAATCCTGCCGGAGGAGGTTCCCCAGCGATTCGCCGGGAGGGAAGCTCGAGCATGGCAGAACGTCGCCCGAAGGGGCCACGTGGAGAAGGCCGTCGGCCGCGGCGCAACCCCGGTTGCCCATGCCGTTGGCGATGGTGTTGAAGATGCAAAGCGGCACGGGGGAGTACCAGACGAAGCCGATTTTGCGGGTTTCGGCCCTCGCCCGCACCCGCAGGATGCGTTCGCCGATCTCGCTGTACCACACCCTGAGGCCGGGATTGGCCGCCGCCCGCCCGCACGGGATCAGCAGGTTCATCGTGACGCGCTGGAGGCCGCGCCCGGAGGCCAGGTCGACGATCTCCTCCAGGCGCTCGATATTGCCGCGGCTCACGGTGGTATTCGTGTGCACGCGCACACCCCTGGCCTGGAGGCGTTCGACGCCGCGCCAAAGGCGCTCGAACGCCCCCTCGCGGCCGACGAGCGCGTCGTGGGTCGCGGCGTCAGGGCCTTCCAGCGAGAGCTGCGCCGAATCGAGCCCGGCGTCGGCCAGCCTGCCCGTAAGAACGTCGTCGAGGTGCTGGCCGTTGGAGATCAGGTTCGCCGCCATGCGGAGCTCTTTTGCCCGCAGCACCAGGCGCGGCAGCCCGGGGCGCAGCGTCGGCTCGCCACCGGTGAAGCTGACGCTGGGGCAGCGGGCGTCGTGCCGGATGATCTCCAGCACCCGGCCCACCTCGTCGTCGCTCATCACCGGCATCCGGCCGCCCTCCCGGGGCGGCCCGGCGGATGCCCACCCGGCGTAACAGAAGGCGCAAGCGAGGTCGCAGTCGTAGGTCAAGGCTATTTCGGACAGGAGCGGGTAGCGGCAGAAATCACGGCTGAACGGTTCGCGGATTACGGCCCGCCGGCCCTCGGCCTCCCCCAGATCGCCGCGCAGCCAGGCGGACAGGTCGGTGAAGAAGTTGTGGATCTCGCTCCGCCGGGCTGGCGTATCCCCCTCGATGGCGAGCACGTCGGCGATCCCTGCCCCGTCGCGCAGCATGGCGGAGAGGATGCGCAGGGCGGTCTTGTTGAGCTTGACCGGCGTGTTGGGTACGAGGATCAGCAGGTCGTCCTCCGGCCGGACCTCCAGGTGCGCCCGGGCCCCGGCGACCACTTCGTCCACCCACCGCAGATCGACCGGGTGCGGCTGACGCGGCGACGTCTCTACCCAGATAGGGCCGGCCGACGGAGACGGCAGGGACGCGCGCCGGATGCGCCTGCTCACGAGTCCCATCAACCCGCCACCTCCCCTCCGCTTTCTGCGTGGGCTGCGCGCCCCAGGGTGACCGCCTCGAGGGCGATGGCGCGGACTTGTTCCGGCTCGGTGTGCCAACCGCCGCCCCGGTCGGCATACTGCCGGATCACAAGGAAACGAACCCCGTCCTTCTCCCCCCGCTCGAAGACCAGGTCGACACCCCGGACGGACTTGCGGCCCCTGAGCTGCGGCAGACGGAAGTTCCCGCGGCCGAGGACCACCGCGTAGCCATAGGGATAGTCCGTGCCCTTGACGCTGTTAATGGACACCTGGAATTGAATCCCGAGGAACCCCGATTGGTCCTCCTGCGCAGGCCGCAGCATCAAACGCGCGTCGACGGGATAATTGCCCCTGGTGCCCCGGCGCAGGGCGAGCATCGGGACAACATCGAACTCGCCTTTGACCATCTCGTCGACCGCCGCCCTGGCGACCTCCAGGGCCGCGCCCTTCTTGCGGAGTTCGCTCGGGTTCCATATGGTGCGCATGCCGTTGAACCAGAGCGGCACCAGCAAAAACAAGACGGCGCATGACATCCGGCCTAGGCTCTCGGACTCGAGCGACAGGCTCAGCACGTAGGGAATCCCCGCGCAAACCGCCAGCAGGACGGCCAGGGTCATCCTCCCCCAACGGTTTGAGATGTCCCATGGGGTCGTATCCCAGCGCTCGCCGCGCCGCTCGTGGGCCGTGACGCGCTCGAGCCAGGCGTCCTCGGTCGGCACCCAGGAATCCTCGTGTTTCGGGGTGGCTCCTCCCGGGGCCGAGGTCACCGCGTGCACCCAGAGGGGCAGGTGCCCGGCCAGGATGATCCCCAGGCCGAGATACTGGATCACCGTGCTCCCGGACAGGCAGGACAGGATACTGCCGCCGAGGAAGAACAATCCCGCGGTCGCGAAGCGCGCAGACAACCCCGGCATCCGGACAAGAAACCGCAGGGACGATGCTTCCGCACGGCTCGGAAAGAAGGCGCTCAATGCGAACCTCCCGATACGCAGGCCGAGTGGCAGGCGCTGTGGCAGGCCGAGTGGCAGGCGCTGTGACAGGCAGAATGACAGGCCGAGTGACAGGCGCTGTGACACGCGCTGTGGCAGGCCGAGTGACAGGCGGCGTGTTCGTAGGAACCCACCAGCTCCTCCGGTCCGTAGGCGGCCATGGAAGCCTTGGCCGGTTCCGGTCCGAGCGCCGCCAGGGGCGCGGCGAAGGAGGCGGAGGCGCCGGCCCCGCCGAAACTCCCGCCGCCCCCCGAGAAGGGCGCGGGTCCCTCGCCCCCCCACACACCCGGGCCCTGCGCGTGGTGCCTCGAAACCCACCACGGGCCGTAATCGGCATAATCGTCCGCCGGCGATTCGTAGCGGCGGGACTCGACCGCGGCCACGTCGGGGAAGAGTTCACCGAACAGATGCCTGTAATGCCGGCGGGTGGCGTCCAGGTCCGCGTCCCAGGCTTTGCGCTGCACGGTCCCGACCAGCAACTCGCCCAGGCGGCCGGCGAGGTCCGCCGGGGGCTGGGCTGGTTCGGGCGACAGCGCTTTCCAGACAAAGGCGAGGTACGGCTCGCCGTCCGGCGGTTCCGTCCCCTGCCTGGCGACGAGCAGGGTCTTCTCCCCGGATTCGCGCCTGATCAGGCGGCGGGCGGCCAGGAGGTCCAACATTATGGCGAGGATAACCTGGAAAGGCAGGCCGAGGAGAGCCAGGGCTTCCTGCTGGCTGAGCTCCGCCACCTTGCCTGGTTTTCGGAAGGTCTGGAGGCGCAACCGCGGGGGCTCCCAGTCATCCCGCTCCCAGAGGATGTCGGGAGCCGTGGCCTGCGCCCGGGCGATCCCCTTGAGCTTGCGGCCGGCCAGGGCCAGGACGGCCAGCACGAAGACGAGGGCCGCGGGCGCGGTCCTTGCCCGCGTGAGGCGGTCCCGTGCCAGGACCCTCTCCTGGTCGAGCCGTGCTGCCTCCGCGGCATCGCGCTGCCGCGACTCCTCTTCGGCCCTGGCCGTCTCACGGGCGCGGGTTGCGCCCACCACGCCAGCGAAGAACCGGGCCGGGAGGTAGAGCTGGACCCGGTTATCCTCTCCCGCCGGCACCGCGTCCCGATGGAATCGCACCCACAACGCCGGCGGATCGCCCACTCCCCTGTACGTGATGAGGTAGCGCTCGTTGACGAAGGGTTCGGTCCGCAAGCCCGCGGCGGCAGCCTCATCAAGCGACAGGTCGCCCGCCCTGGGGGCCGGAACCGGGGCAAAGGTCAGCTTCAAAGTCTGGTGTCCGAGGGGCGCATCCCAGGCGACGGGCGACCAGTTCAGGACCACCAACTCCGCACCGTCGTCGGCCGTGGTGGCCCCGGCCAGCCCGGATGCCGCCAGGTCGGTGCCGTAGCGAAAGGTGTAGGTTGCCTCCCCCGGTCCCCAGGCCCGCCCCCCCGCTAGAACGATGTCCCACCGCCCCGGTCGGACCTCGGTGATGGCCAGGGGCACGCGGCTGCCGTTCGGCAACTCGGCCTCTCCTCCGTGAAAATCGGGCAGGGAGGCCTCACCTTCGAAGTAGAATCCGTGCATCGTGGCGGTGGTCCGCCAGCGTGTCTGGTAAATGACCTCGGCCCGTCCGGAGGATTCGAGGACGAGCTGGACCTCGACCCACCGGATGACACCCTGGGCGAGCACGGCCCGCGGCCAGAACAGGAGAGCGGCGCAAACCACGGCTAACCGCCACCATCCCCAACGGTCGAGGATCGGAAATCCCCTGCCATCTGTTTTCACCGCGGTCGGACGCTCCATCGGAATGCCCGGAATGTTCGGCCGGCGGCTGCCAAAAGTCAAGCGTGCGTCGGGTGGACGCGTGGATTGCTGCTATCCGAAGATAGGGAAGTGTGGCGACCCGGACGCCGAATCCTGAAGGTAACACGTGGAACTCACCTCGAAGGCTTCAGCCCTCGAAGGATATCGAAGGGCTGCGGAGGCTGGTTTGCGGCAGGACCAGCCCGGCGAGGTCGGACTCGGTCTGGCATAGAGAGGCTGATGGAGCGGGGGAGCACGACGATGCTTCCCGTGCGGGGAGGTCGGCCGAAACTTGTGACTCGACCGGGAAGACTTCAGTTACGGGCCGCGGCTGGCCGATGTGGTAGCCCTGTGCATAGTCTAAGCCGCTGTTGCGGAGGAGGCGCACCGTGTCGGCGTCCCCGACAAACTCGGCGATGGTCTTCTTGCCCATGCCTTGCACAATGCCCACAATGGCATTGACGACCAGCTGGTCCACTGGATTCACGGCGAGGCCGCGGATGAACTCGCCGTCAATCTTGACGTAGTCGAAAGGGAAATTCTTGAGGTAGTAAAAGGAGGCAAAGCCCGCGCCAAAGTCATCCAGGGCGACCGAGCAGCCACGACCGCGCAGGCGTCCGGCGAAGGCCCTCGCCTGCTCCAGATTGGAGAGTGCGGCCGTCTCGGTCAGCTCGAACACCAGGCATGCGGGATCGATTCCGCCTTCTGTCAGCGCGTCCTCGACCTGCCCAACGAATCCGGGATCGCACATCGACTTGCCCGAAATGTTGACGTCGAGTATGAGCTTCCTACCGCCCCGCCCGTGCGCTGCGATCAGGTTGATGGCTTCGCGTACGACCCAGATGTCGATTGCCGGGAGCAGCCCCAAGCGTTCGGCGATATATAAGAAAGCGTTGGGCGATTGGCATTCGCAGGTATCACGCCCGGGAAGCCGCAGCAAGAGCTCGTGCTGGCGGACCTTCATCGTCTGAAGGTCAAGGATCGGCTGACAGTAGAGAAGGAAGCGGTGCTCTTCGACCGCCTCTCGGATCCGCTCGGCCTCGCTGAGTTGCGCCGATCCTGGATCCCGTCCGACGGTTCCCGATCGGTACATGACGTAACGATTTCGTCCTGCCAGCTTGGCTTCGTACATCGCCAGGTCGCAACGGGCCAGCACCTCCGCCGCACTGAGGCTATCGAACAGGGAAATCCCTACACTTGCCGTAATGCGTATCGACTGATCGGCCAGCATCGCCGTTTGCCTGCTCAGTGCCTTGACGACTTCATCGGCCGCGACCACTGCCCGTTCTGCGTCAGTCTGTGGAAGGAGCACCGCAAATTCGTCGCCGCCGATCCGCGCGAGGGTATCCGTGTGGCGCACCCGGTGCTTCAACAATCCCCCGATTCCTTTGAGCAGATCGTCGCCGGCCATGTGGCCGAAGGCGTCGTTCACCTCCTTGAAATTGTCCAAGTCGATCATGAGCACTGCCCCTGGGGCGCCGTAACGCGCCGCTCGCTCCACCTCGCGCGCCAACTCCTGCTCAAAGCGCCGCCGATTGAAGAGACCCGTGAGATGATCGTGATCGACCAGAAACTCGAGGCGTTGCACCTCCTGCTTGCGGTCGGAAATATCTTGAAACTGCGTGATCAGGTAGAGCACCTGACCCTCGTGGCCGCGCACAAGCGATATGGTCGCCAGCATCCAGACATAGTGGCCCCACAGGTGGCGGTAGCGCTTCTCGACCTGGTAACTGGGAATCTGGCCGTCGAGCAGCTGTCGGAGCAAATGGAGATCGAGATCGACGTCGTCCGGATGCGTAAGCGATCGCAGTGTGGTCGCCTTAAGTTCGCTTTCTGAATACCCCGTAGTCCGGCAGAGCGCGTTGTTGACCTGCAGACAGCGGCTGTTCATGTCGATGAGCGCCATCCCGATCGGCGCGTTGCCGAACGCGCTCTCGAAGCGCTCGTGCACTTCCCTCACACTCCGCGCCGCATCGCTCCGCTCACCTTCTGATTGCTCGCGCCCGGCACTCTTCCTTGGCCGTGTCATGGCGGCGGCAAGCTTTATTCTGGCTTCCACACGCTTCAGCTCCAAGTCTTCAAACGTTCCCCACCAGGAGTCAACTTTGCAGACACCACCCTGCCACGTAGGCTTGACGTGCAGATTGGCACGCAACTTATATACCCTCTGTGATGCCCGGCTGTCCGTTCAATACTGCTCACACCTCTGGTCAATAATGCTCACTTCAACATAAACCCGCAGCCGCCATCGATTTAAGACCGGCGGCAGGAGGCAGGCGGGCCCTTCGCTCTGCAGTTTCGGCATTTCCAGCGTCAACAACTCAATGGTTCTCCTCGGCGGACTCCTGAGGAATTGCCATGATTTCGAATGGTCGCTTGCCCTGCCTCAATGCGACTTCGCGCAGCGAGCAACATGACCCTGTCCACAATTGCGAGGAGTCTACCGCCACCCGCTTGTGCGAGGCGGAAACACCCAGTGCTGCGTTGCGGTCGGACTCAAGTTCGGGAGGTCGCTGACGGGGAACCGAAGGGCGGGTTGTACGCAATTCCACCTTTGCCCGTGAGAGCAAGCCGCGAAGGTAGGCGGAAACAACACTCCGTGAATCCGTGTTTATTGGTCCGGCATTGCGAAGTGCCCCTCGCCAGTGTTGTCACGACCGTCCGAGCGGCCGAGCACGAGCAGGAATTCTGAAGGTTGCGGCTGCATGTTGCGCCAATGGTGTGGCAGGTGTGACTCGAATAGAAGGCTGTCGCCTGACCTGAGGATGTAAGTTTCTTTCTCGATCCGGTATTCGATTCGCCCCTTAAGGCACAGGACAAACTCGTAACCGCTGTGAATGATCGGCTGGGTCCCAGCGGGCGAGGTGCTCGCCAGGCGTACCATGAAGCATTGGAAGTTCGACGTAACAAATCCTGCCCCGAGCTCCTCGATGCTGCCGTTCGCAAACGGGAACCGGGGCTGTGTACCGCTCTTTACGTGAACCACACTGCTCTTTGAGGCCTCGGTTTCGAAGAACGAGGTCATGGGAACGCCGAGAGCCGCCGCAAGCTCCTGCAGGGTGGACACGGTAGGCGAGCTCTTGCTGTTTTCTATGAGGCTGAGCGCGTTTACCGAGATGCCGCTCAGTCCGGCAAGCGCCCGGATCGAAAGGCTGCGTGCTTCGCGGAGCGTTCGAACACGCAGACCCACCTTGAACTCAGGAACGGCGCGCTTCACCAGGGATCCGACCGGGTTGCCCTGAGCTCTCCGCATCGAGGCTGATTGCTTCAATCGAAGTCCTCCTTTGGTGCTGCCTTCCGATCCTGTATTTACCGATCACAGGTCGTTAAGTGCGATCAGGCGGTAAGTAGGCTACCATAATACTGTGACACTACGGGATCGCTTAGCACTTTACAACCATAAAACTGTGCGCTACGCTGAGTTGCAGTTCCGAATTTCGCACAGTGGGATCCTCTAGCGAGACCCTCGAGAGTCCTGCCATTCTGACGGTCGCCGTTCACCCGGGGAAAGGAATTGCCGGATGACCGATTGCTTCGTTGACGCTGGTGCGCCACTCATAGATTGCCTTCAACTGACAGAAGGGGAGCGGAGCGAGCTGATCAGGCTCGGCTACATCACCGAGGATGGCAGGATGCGCGAGTATGCTCCCCCTGCCAACGCTAAAATCGCCAAAACCGCAGTGCAGGCGCCCGAAGTCTTGAACGAGGCGTTCCATTATACCCTGCCTTCTTCGTTTTCACGGGGGCTGCGTCTCGAACTGGGCGACGTCGTCGCGCTGTTGATTTCGGGAACCGCGAGTGTGGATGAGAACGGAAAGACGATTCACGTTGGCGACTTCGGGGCCCAGTGCTGGAGAACGTATCGCAATATCTCGACCCTCCTTGCCTCCGAGGGAGCGACGTGGCACGACGTGGTTAGAACGACGTGCTACCTGAGAGACATCGAGCGCGACTATGACCAGTTCAACCGCATCCGCACGTCGTTTTTCAGATGGCTTCGGCTGGATCCACTGCCGGCGAGTGTCGGTGTGCAGGCGCGGCTCTGTCGCGGAGACCTCCTCGTCGAGATTGAAGCGGTCGCCCTCTTTCGGAAGTGAGACCGAGAGACTGCAGCTATGATGAACTTGGGCACGACGGGCCTGAACGGGATTCTCCCAGGTGCTGCAATGCTTCGGAAAGCAGGGCGCCCTGCGAATCCCAAGGGGTGAGGAGGAAACCAGCTCTTTTCAACGAACGCGTCATGGCGGGCTGTCCGATACGACGGCGCCCGTCTCAGGACGGGCGCCATGTGCCAGACGACTTCAGAAGCGCTGCTCCAACGGGGGCCCCGAAATCCTGCGCCTGAACTGGTATCGCGGTCATTGTTGAACAGGCACGCGCCGTTCCCACACCGTGATCGATTGGATCTCGCCGCTTTCACCCCGCGACGGCTTCAACAAATGCACGGACGGTGCCACCGGATTTGCGCCTGGCACTTGTGCTCCCATCCCGTATGGACGTAAGAACCTGGACCGCGGGACCCAAAGACGCGCGAGGGACCGGCGAGTGCAGATTCTTCAATGTCGCGCAACATCTGCAGTCCTTCGCCCGGCTACAGGCCCTCGCGATCGATGAACTTTGCGGCGGCGCTGGCCACCACCCGCCCGTTCTGGACGAGTTCCGCCTCCAATACGAAAAGAGGGGCCGAATTTTCGCGTACCCAGGCTCGGACCAAAGCGGCTTGCCCGGTCGCAACGGGGAGCAGAAAGCGCACGATCAATCGCGCGGTGACGGCGGCTTTGCCCCGGGAAAAAAGACAGTTCGTCATGGCGGCGTCCAGCAGCAGGGAAGTAATGCCGCCGTGAAGGAGCCCCGGGTAGCCTTCATACATTGACCGACAGTCGAAAGTCGCCTCCACGCCTTCGTCCGCACGCACAATAAAAATAAGGCCCAATCCTGCTGAATTCACGGGACTGCAGCTGACACAGCCAGGGTGAGCCTTCTCCCTGGTTGCTTCCATTCGATGTTGTTGCTCCTCGATTGCGGTGTACCTATTCATTTCCCGATTGGCTTGGTCCGAGGACATTCTTCCAGGTCGCGGAGTTCCTTGTCGACCAGTGCGGCGTAGCGGGCCTGCGGTAGCGGCGCGCCCTCCTGGGGAGCGTCCGAGCGGGGTGCGCGAAGTTTTCTGACGACGGCAACCAGCAGCCAGGTACCAAGGATCAGGGCGACCCAGGGCAGAATGTAAACAAGTACGTTGAATCCCCTGGCGCGAGGTGTTGCCAAGATCCTCTCACCGTAGATCGCTACGAAGTGGTCCAGGATCTCCTCTCGGCTCTTACCTCCCGCGAGCATCTCCCGCACGCCTTTGCGGATCTCTTCGGCGGCGGCCGATTGGTGCTGCGAGACCGGCTGGGACCAGCAGCAGGGCGCGATGAGGTTGTCCTCGATGGCGCGTGCCTCGTCGTCAGCCTGGGTCGAACCACCGACCGCCGTAATCTTCTGCGGCCCCATCACGAAAACGGCGCCCAGCACCGCGGCCCAAACCAGATTGTGCTTCACCGTAACCGCACTCCTCACGGACTCCTCCCGGTTTCGCATGCCGCCGCCGACTCCAGCGCGACGGGACTACGGTTTTGCCCCAGCGCGTCCCATTCGATGGAGGCAGAAGTTGGACTTCCACGGGGATGTCCGCCGGGATCTGGACGTTGAAGGAACCATCCTCCTCGACGGGGCACTCACCAAGCAGCCGGCGCGCGATCGGGGGGGCGGGTGTTCGGCCCGGTTGTCGCAAGTTGTCCCCCTCCCTCGAGCGTACCGGCAGCGCCTCGAGGAACCGCGCTCGCCTGATCACGCCTCCACTTGCCCACTCCGGCTTATAGAGGCTGGAGACATGCGCGCTCAGGCAATACAGCTTGCCCATCGGCATCTCCGCGGGCTTGCCTTTCGATTCCAGGGCGGAGGGGTCCTCGACTTCGCCCGTGCGGCGCAGAACCGAGGTAGAGCGGCCGTCGGGTTCCGGTCTCTCCCCCAGCCTTTTTGCCTGGATGTCATCCCACTCCGGATCATCGAAAACGCATTCGAATCTGCCCGATGATGTATCGAGCCGGCCTACCTCGTAGGAGGCTGCCGAACCAGGCCGGAGCCGAGAAACCAGAACACCGCCGTCCGGCAGCGGGGAGGGGTAGAGGAAAAGCCCATCCTCGGGTTTTGTGACACGGTTGTAGGCGTGATGGTTGCGGCGGACTGTCACGTACGAAAGGAAACCGGCGCCGTCAGCCGTCATCCTTTCGGACTCGACGAACACGGCAAGTCCATCGGAGGTGACGCAGGGCATGCGCTTGACCCTGCCCCCCCCCGCCCCGGCGAAAAGCGCGAGATCCGTCCCGTCGATGTTCACGCCGAATAGCGCGGCAGCCGGGCTCTCGTTCGGGTGGCGCCGCGTCAGGGCGGAGAGAACCAGCCGTCCGTCCGGCATCAAGAACGGATCCGTCACTCCCGACGGGGCATAAGTGAGGCGCAGTCTGCCTGTACCATCCAGCCTGCAGGAATAGAGGCTCGTCGCGGTGCCCTCGCCGTACTCGTTGACATTCCCAGGCAGGTCGCTGACAAAACCGATCTGGTGCCAGGGCTTGTCGGAGATGAGCGTGTAGAGGGTGGAGGGATAGACGGGGCTGCGGCAGTTGCCCATCTTGGCAGTGATCTGCCGGAGCCCCTGCCCGTCCGCGCCGATTTCAAATATGTTCCACGTACCGTGTGTGGTCCGTTTCCCGGCGAACAACAGCGTTGTCCCGTCAAAAGACACTTCGGGATCACAGGCGGTGTGGAAACCTTCCGTAAGAACGCGCCGGCGCCCGTCAGGGTACACCACCACGATCCGTGCTCCGTCCGAAAGCTGGCCGTTCGAGGGAACCTGTTGTGACTGGGTCCGAACGAAAGACTGGGTCAGCACAATCGGGTATTCCAGGGGAGGCGCGGCCGCAACCAGAAACGCGCCGGCAACAATGATGATCGAGGCGTGTTTCAGACGGCCGAACATAGCGCAGGCTCCCTCGAAGCCCTGTTTGTTTTCTGCCGCTCGCTGAGTCCGGTTCCTGGACGGTTTTGGCCGGGCCCCCTGCGGCAGCATGCGACGGACCGGCGCTTCGGGCGAGAGTAACGCACAAAATAGTGTGTGTAAAGGAGCAAATCGGCGCTATTCCAACCACTATGTTGTGCCACGAATGCCGACCGAGCGAGAGGGGCGGGGAACGGAAGCGCTTGACAGTTGTGAGCATATGCTTATAATGAAACGCGGAGGCATTCAATGCCGAGGCCAGTCTGCTGTCGCCGCATCTCCGGCATGCCGGCGGCGTCTGTGTTCAAGCCGGCCGGCATACCGGGACGCATGCTCGAGCAGGTGATTCTAACGCTGGATGAATTTGAGGCGATCCGGCTCGCCGACCTGGAAGGCCTCTACCAGGAGCAGGCAGCGGAGCTCATGCGGATCTCCCGCCCGACATTTGGCCGGATCATCGATGCCGCGCGACGGAAGGTTGCGGAAGCGCTTATTTTGGGCAAAGTGCTCAAGATCGAGGGCGGGTCCGTATACGCCGAGCCAGGGCGAAGCCACCGATGTGATTCCTGTGCCAATGAATGGGACGGGCCGGCAGGGAAATCCACCGAGTGCCCGTGCTGTCATCGGGCACGCCATGACGAAGTGCCGGCCTGCGCTGGGCAGCAGCGGCGCCGGAAAACGCAGTAGAAATCGACGCTGACCCACATAAGAAAGGAATAAAACGTGAATATCTGTATCCCAGTTCTGGAAGACAAAGGGCTCGACAGCCCTGTCAGCCTGCATTTCGGTTCTGCACCCGTGTTTCTGATCGTGGACGCTGAAAGCGGCACCTGCCGTGCCGTCCCCAACCGGAACCTCCATCATAGCCATGGCATGTGTCAGCCACTGATGGCGCTTGCGGGGGAGAACATCGGGGCATTAGTGGTCGGCGGCATTGGAATGGGGGCGCTCGGCAAACTTCGTACCTCAAATATCGAGGTCTATATTTCGGATCTGCCGACGGTGAATGCCACCCTTGCGGCATTCAAGTCCGGCAGCTTGCAGGCGGTGACACCCCAGACCGCCTGCGGGCATCACGGCCATGGGCATCACGGTGAGACCAGTCTGCATGGGATCTGACAGGGACAGGAAGGCATGAACGCCGACGAAATGCGTGAACCGGTGTCGATCGTCAGTCCAATCGGGGTCTTCAGGACGCCGCGCAAATCGGCTTCCGGGACCCCGATCCAGCCCGCATACGGGCAGGAGGTCCCGGGAGAGGTAGAAACTCGGGAGGAGTACGAAGCCGCGCTCTAAGACATCGCGGGTCCCGGGCGCGGAATCGGATGGCCCTTAAACCAGAAAAATGGCCCCCAAAAACCCGAATAAGGCCGTTTTTGAGGGCCGAAAACGCCGCAAGCTATTATAAGAGCGCTACTTGCCCTGGTCCGTCCCCTAAAACCTGCCCCAGAGGAACTGATTGGTTACTTCGTGGTGGAACTGGATTTCGCTGCGCTTGACGCGCTCGCCGAGCGCCTTGGGACAACGCTCCGCGGATGCCAGTTTCAGCTCGGCGTACTTTTCGTGCACCTGCTCGCCGAGCAGTTCCTGTGCGAACTTGCTCCCCTTGAACAGCCGGATCGCGTCGTAAATGTTGTCGGGGAGGAAGCGGGTGCGCTGGCGCTTCCCGTCGTTGTCGGCGTCCATGGCCGGCCCTGCGAGGCCCGTCTTGAACAGGGCAAAGATCGCCAGGTACGGGTTGGCGTCGGGCGCGATCGAGCGCACCTCGATGCGGGCCGTGCTCTCGTTGCCGATCGGTATCCGGATCATCGCACCGCGGTCCGACGGCGAGATCTTGATCTGGTTCGGGGCCTCGAAGTGCGGGTCGAGCCGGCGATACGAGTTGACGCTCGAGTTCAGGATCAGGCAGAGGTCGTCCGCGTTCGCCAGGATGCGGTTGATGAACTGCCAGGCAAAGTCCGACAGCCCGTCCCGGCCCTTTTTGTCGTGGAAAATGTTCTTCCCGGCCTGCGAAATCGACATGTTGGTGTGGCAGCCGCTGCCGTTGACGTTGGCGACCGGCTTGGGCAGGAACGACGCCGTCAGGTTCATCTGCGCCGCCACCTGGCGGGCGATCAGCTTGTAGAGCTGCACCTGGTCCGCGGCGACCGTCGCCTCGGTGTAGGAGTAGTTCATCTCGAACTGCGACGGCGCCACCTCGGGATGGTCTTTCTCGTTCCCGAATGCAAGCGCCCGCTGCACCTCGGCGGACGTGTCGATGAACTTGCGCAGCGTGTCTCCCGGCAAAGAGTGGTAGTAGCCCCCCGTCGAGACGTACTCGAACTGGCCCGTCTCAAAGTACCGCCGCTCGGCGTCAGGCCCCTTGAAGATGAACCCCTCGATCTCGTTGGCCGCCTGCGCCACCATCTCCGACTTGCGCAACTCGGCGGCGAAGGCCTTCAGCCGCGCACGCATGTCCGCCATATACGGCGTCCCGTCCTGGTCGCAAACCTCCCCGAACACCAGCACCTTGCCCGGGCCGAACACGTCCGCCGGCAGGTGGTAAAAGGCGGGCCAGTCGATCATCAGGCGCAGGTCCGATTCCGCCTGACGCGAAAAGCCGCGGATGGAAGAGCCGTCGAACGTCATGTTGTCCGCCGACTTCAACAGAAACTTCTTGTCGTAGTCCAACATGTGGAAGCGCCCTTCCAGATCGGTGAAGCAGACCGTCACCGCCTTGATGCGCTTCTCGTCGGACAGATACCCCATGCGCGCGTCGCGGATCTTGCCAGGATCCTTGCCCGCAATCCGGTCAGCCTTGGCCTCGAGGTTCATCTGCTCGAGCTTGTCATACGGGATCTCCAAAAAGTCACGCAGCGGCGTCTCCATCTCTCTCCTCCAATTAACGCTCCATCTTCATGGCACTAAAAATACTCTTTATATTATAAAAATCAATATAATTACTATAAAATGCGCAAAATTAGTTGTTCGCGCACGCGGAATCTTCGAGATTCTTCTGGCATTCGAGCCTTCGAGGCGAGGTCCAGACCTCACCTCGAAGGCTCGAATGCCTCAGAAGAAATGCCAAGTCGTTGCGGTCCAGCCGTGCCCTCACCTGTCCCCGAGTTTGTTCAGATGGCGGCGATGACGGTGATTTCGACACGGGCGCCCGCGGGGAGCGCCTGCACCTGGACCGTGGTGCGTCCCGGCGGGGCGTTTCGGAAGTACTCCGCGTAGACCTGGTTCATCTGCTGGAACTCCCCGAGGTCCGTCATGTGGACGGTGCACGCAACGGCGTCATCGAAGGTGGCGCCCGCCTCCGCCAGGATGTTCTTGATGTTCTCGAGCGTCTGGCGGGTCTCCGGCACGATCCCTCCGGGCACGATCTTTTCAGTTTTGGGGTCGATGCCCTTCTCCCCCGCTACGAATACCAGGTTGCCGACCTGGATGCCCTGCGAATAGGGCCCTATCGGCGCAGCCGCCTTGTTGGTCTTGAGTACGCGCTTCTTCGCATCCGTGTTATGACGTGCCAAATTGTCTCCTTTTCTCGTTCGGTTGGTCAGCTTGCCATTATAAACGCCGGCGATCTGATTCAGTAAAATCCGCGGCTGAAGTTCTCGTTCGCCACCGAATTCCGGCGAGTGGGCCGCGGCGGCTCGACGCGGCCCAGGATGCGTCAAGACGTTGATTCTTCGGAGGCTCAAAATGGGGAGCACGATCCGTCGCGGTTGTCTTCTGCTGTCGTTTGTGATTGCGTTCGCACACCCCGTTCCGCCATAGATCCGGATGGCGAAGGTGACCGGTGGGGAGGTGGAGGGCGTCGTGTCGGGCGGGGTGGCCTCCTTCAAGGGTATCCCGTATGCCGCACCGCCGGTGGGGGAGCTGCGGTTGCGCGCGCCGCAGCCGGTCGTGTTTTTGGACGCGGATCAACGCGGATCAACGACAAAGGCATAGGTGACAGGTCACGCGGCCGATCGGCGTGTACCGCTCAGATCCGCGGAGATCCGCGTCCTGGAAACGTCAGCGTACTCCCGCCCTACGGGCCCAGTGCGGCGATGCGGTCCAGATCGAAAAACCGGTACAGGTCGAGGCAGAACAGTTCGGGCGCGTCCTGGAATTCGACGGGCTTCTCGAGCAGGTGCGCCAGGCTCCCGATGCCCTCGTGCACGGCGACGTTGCGATACAGGCCAGGCTCCAGGGCTGCGGCGATCAGCGCCACCGTCTGGCTCCGCATCCCGCAGGCTTCCAGCCTGATCCTGCCGCCGCCGGCGGACCTCTGGAGCCAACGGCTCAGCGCGTGCAACTGGGCGGCCTGCACGCCGAGCACCCTTCTTCCCATACTGTGCAGGATCTGGACGTACAAGGAGGCGTCGATGCCTTTCCACGCATCCCCGATGAAGAGCAGGTCCGCGGCGAGCACCTGTTCCCCCCGATTAACCCGGTCACAGACGATCGAGGCCGCCTCGCCGCGGCCCTTGTCGTGCAGGACTATGGTCGCGGGGGCGGCGGGCGCCGCGGCGAGCGACTTCACGAGGACGCCCGTCGCCGGCAATCCGTCGGCCATCAGGAAGTTGTAGGATAGGGTTTCGACGCCCTTGTTCTTGCTGTTCATGACATTCCACGGGCCGGAGATGTCGATCGGATTGCAGCGGACCGTCTCCCTGAGCTTCTCCCGCTCCGCGCGCACCCAATCCTGGCGTGCCGCCGCCTCTGCAGGCGGCGTTGAAAGCACCGTCGAACGGCTGATCCTGCGCGCCAGGCCGAGGATCGTGAGGTTGTCCTTGGGGAGGCCGACCACCAGCTCGTCTCCGCTCTTGATCTCCGCGTCGACGGGGCTTTCACCGTCGACCGGCGGCAGGCCGAAGCTCCTGGCAAAAAAGCGATAGGCGGCCACCCGGTTGTCCAGCTGGTAGTTGTGGTTGCCCGGGTCGGCGTTTTCGTGCCACTCGAGTGCCTCCTCCTTGCCGTAAAGCCCGAAGACCGGGCGGATGGCGTCGTAGATCCAGGGTTTGGCCATCGGGGCGCGGAAGCAGCAATCGTCTTCGGCGTTGTATGCCAGGAGGGTGGGGCGGGGGGCGCGCAGGGCGACGAGGTGAGGGTAGTCGATCGTTCGGATGAAATCCGTCGCATTCTGCTCGATATCCCCGAGGTCGCCGAAATCGCGCGCCTCGACGCGGGTGCGGGTGGCGGCAAAACCGGCGACAGGCACCGAAGCGGCGACGCGCTCGTCGAGAGAGCTCAGCACGATGGTCTGCCAGCCGCCGCCCGAGAGCCCCGTCATGCCGACCCGTGCGCGGTCGGTGTTCGGGTGCTCCCACAGGTAGTCGAGCCCCTTGCGCATCGCCAGGTAGAAGAGGCCGAGTCCGTTCGCGCCGACGAGGTCCAGGTGGGCGCCGAACCAGTGACGGTTCTCCGGCTGGCTCAGTTCGCCGAAGGCCAGCCACTCGAGGTTCAGCGCCAGGATGCCGCGTTTCGCAAAGTTGATGCACCGCTTCTGCTTGTACTCGACAGCCTTGCCGATCGGGCCGACGTGCCCGTTGACGTTGAGGATGGCGGGGACCTTGCCCGCCAGGCGTTCTGGCTCGTAGAGGAGCGCGGCCGAGTAGAAGCCGGGCACAATCTCGTAGCGCAGCCTGCGCACGCGATACCCGGGCCCCGACTCGATCAACCCGGCGTCCTCGAAGCGGGGGGCGGCGTTCACCCATTCGGCCGGCCAGCCGTGGAACACGACCTCCCTCAACAGCGTCTCCCGCAGCTTCTTCGCCTCGGCCGTCCACTGCCCGGACGTTGCCGGAGCCGGCGGCGGGGGGAGGTTGCGCACGATGTGTTGTTTCACCTGGAAGAGCGCGGCCGCCGGGGGGAGGATCTCCGCCCGCAGGACCGGCTGCACCTGGCCCACCTCACTCTGGGCGGACACGCGGGGAGCCATGTGGATCGACAGGACTGCCAGGCAAACGGCAGGGAATAATCGGCGCATTGGGAGACCTCCGTTTCGTTAGCGTAGCAATAAAATAGTGTAGCGCAGGTCATAGTTGAGGAGACATCCCAAGAAGCTCATCTCAAAGTCTTAAAGTCTCAAAGAATCTCGAAGAGGCCGGAAAGGCGGTCCAGGACGGCATGGACGGTTCCGCTCGAGCCGTCCGGGCTGAGGCCGCGCTCGATTTCGCGGCTCTCGAGCTGCAGCCGGAAGACCTCTTCGCGTCCCTCGGGCGCCAGGTCGAGCCACGCGGTCGACGGCAGGATCCGCCCCGAACGGTCTCTCTCTCGGAAGGCGGAACACGCCTGCTCGATCAGGATTTCAGGCCGTCCTTTTTTCATAGTGAGAATCTCCGCGAGCCGGACGCCCTTGCGCTCCAGGCACGGCCGGAGCAGGTTGCGGGCCCGTACGACATTCTGGAGGAAAGTGTTGACCTTCATGCCGGCCGCCGCCGCGGCTTCCCGGTCGCCGCGGTACCCCTCGCGGAGCCGGGCCAGGAGCGCGCCCCGTGGCTTCCCCGGCAGCTGTGCTACGCAGCCATCGATCGCCTTGCGGAGGAACGGGTCCGGCAGAGGCGGCTCGACAACGACGTCCGGTGCATCGTCAAGGGGCTCCTCCATCCGGTAGCGCCGGATCTCCTCGCGCGCGACATTCCTGGCAACCCCGCAGGCGAATTTCAGCGAAGCGTTTTCCGTCTTCAGCACGCGGTCCGGGTCGTTGGCGAGTATCCACATCCGCAGCAGGGTTTCCTGCATGACGGATTCGACGTCCACCGACCGGGCGAAACGGGCCAGGGTGCGGCGGATGGGCATCTCCACCATGCCCATCCACTGCGCGAACCCATCCTGGCTGCCGGAACGGGCCAGCCGAAAGGCGGCGTCGACTTCGCCTGCGCGCCCTGGTTCGCTCAAAGCCGCGGCTCCAGTCTGATGAACAGATCCATGTTGAAACGGCCTGGCCAGTTGATGCGGGCCGTGTCGTGCTCCCAGTTATATCCTCGTTCGAGCGCCAGGGCGAGCTGCACCGTCAGGCCGGCCCCGTGAGGCCCTGGGCTGCTGCTGTCCCGCGCGATCACCCGCCCGGTGCAGGAAACCCCGTCGTCAAACGCGACGCTGATTGGTACCCCGTCTTTCGGCAGGGTAAACCCTGCCGCCGGCACCTCGAACTCGAAGACCAGCAGCCCGCCTTCGATGCTCAAAACCCGACCTTCGATGCTGCGACTCCGCTCTTCGCGGACCAGCGGCCGAAACATGCGCGCTCGCACGCGCGAAGAACGAAGTGGAAGCGACACATCCTCGAAGGCGAGGTCGGGACGTGCCGAGGCCATGTCAAGGCACATGAACTGTGCCGTGGCGCGAGGCAGCAGGCCCGCCGCTTCCGCCGATACGCCGGCAGGCACCTCGACCGGCAGGCGCTCGCGCCGGCGCGGATCCGTCGGGTCGACGGTGGTGTCTTCCGAGATGGCGATGAGGCTCGTGCTGCGGCTCGGGATGCCGTGGCGCAGCGCGACTTCCTCGAGTTTCTCCTCAAGCCGCCGAACCGATCCTTTCCCGGCGGCGGCAATCTCGAGCTCGAGGTCCTCGACGGCGTGCCGCCCGAACAGGGCTCCGACCGGGAGGTCGGTCACCCCCGGCCCGGGAGCCGCGGAACCCGAAGCCGGCGGGATCTCCAGGCATCGCACCCACGACGCGCGGCTGCCGGCGAGCTTGCCCTGGATCCGGATTTCGCCCCCCTCGGTCCCCACTTGCGCAAACAGGACCAGCGGCTGTCCGGCGAAAACGTCCTGGGGCCGGCTCGGGGCCAGGGCCACCAGTGCGTATCCCGTCACCTCGATGTCCGCCAGGACCGGCCGGACCGTCGCCCGCAGCAGCCGCGCCGCGGCGGTCCCGGCCTCCTTGCGAGAGCCGGCCACGATCTCGCTGCCCCGGCCCGCGCGCGCCACGCCGCGGGTAAGCGACCGGTTTGGTGCCGAACCGATTCCCACGGCGTGAACCCTGGTCCCCGGGGCGAGCCGGCGCATGACCTGTCCGATCACCTCCCCCTCGAACCCGATGTAGCCGTCCGAGAGGAGTATCACCTGCCGCTGGGAGTCGTCCCGCAGCGGCCTGAGGGCTTCCACCAGGGCCCGGGTCATCTCCGTCGAGCCGGAGGCCTCGACGTCCTGCAGTTCCTTCAGGGCGCGCTCGACGTTCTTCTCCCCGGCCTCGGCCGGCTGCCGCACGAGCCGGCGGACGTCGTCGGCGAAGGTCAGGATCTCGAAGCGGTCGCCGGCGTCCAGGCTGCGCAGGAGCTCGGTAGAGACGATCTTCGCGCACTCCAACGGCTCGCCCGACATCGACCCGCTCGCGTCGATCAGCAGGGTGAGGTCGCGGCGAAGCGCCGCGACCGCCGCGGCCGGGGGGGTGACGGTGATCATCAGGTAGCGTCCCGTGTCGCACGGGAGCCCCTTGCCCTCGACGACCCGGACCCCGACCTCCTGTTTCACGGCCGCCCAGCGGACCACCAGGTCCCGGTCCAGCCGCATTGCCTGCCGGAGAAAGGCGCGGACACCGTCCCCGCTTTCCTCGAGCTCGAGCTCGAGGCCGGGAGCGTTTGGGTGGATCTCGCCGGCGGAGCCGTCCGCGATCCGCAAACTGGCTGCCAGCCTCACCGGGATCTCCGAATCGGCGCGGTCCACGTCCAGCCTAACGGCGTCCGGTACCCTGCCCGGGCCCCCCTCGTATCTCACCCCGACGACGGTAGGGAAGCGGTACTCCCACTCGGCGCGCCCCTCGCCGTTCGCAGGAACGAAGGCCAGCGGCTGCAGCACTTCGATCTCGATCTCCGCGCCCTGCCCCGGAGGCAGGCTGCCCAGCTGCTGGGTGAACGTGTCGGCGCGCACCTGTTCGAGCAGCGCGGCCGTGCGCCCTTCCAGCAGCGCCTTGCGGTACTCCTGCCGGGCCTCTTCGCGCTTGCGGATCTCGCCCCGGATCACGCGCGGCCCGAGCCGGATGGTGTAGCCGGTGACCGTCCCGTCGGCCGGCAGCGGAAGCGTGTAAAGCACTTCCAGCGGTTCCCGGTATGGGTTGTCGTATGACTGGGTCAACTTCGTGGCCGCGATGCCGCCCTCGGCCCGCGCGTCGATGCTCGCCGATTTCAACGGGTAGACGTCCCCCTTCACCGAGACGAGCCCGGCCGCGCGCGCCGGTCCTGCCTGTGCCAATGCGCCTGTCGCCATGATGTCTATTCTCCTTTTATACCCATCCATGACTCCAGCACGCCAATTCGTGACACTGAATTTGGAGTGCGGCGCCTCGGCGCCGCTTTCCGCTCATGTGGATCTGCCTGCGCCTTGAACCGGCTGCGGCCTCCTACCGGCAACAAACCGAGACGGGGCGACACAAATCGGCCCGCCGCGGCCCACCGATCTGTATTGCATGCCAACCTGACCTGGCATAGAGTTCGGGCAAACGTTGGCATCTTCGCGCGAGACACTGTGTCGCTCGTCATTACTTCCAAGATCCCTCAATGGAAATGCGAGGTAATACAGCACCATCGGATACAGGAGACCGCCAGTTCCGGATTCCCTCCATAACGCTTCCCACGGGAGGCGGGGCGATCCGCGGCATCGGCGAGAAGTTCGCCGCCAACCCGGTCACCGGCACCGGCTCCATGTCGGTGCCCATCGCCACCAGCCCCGGGCGATCCGGCTTCGGCCCCCAGCTTTCGCTCTCCTACGACTCCGGCTCCGGCAACGGCCCATTCGGCTTCGGCTGGAGCCTCTCGCTCCCGTCCATCACCCGCAAGACCGACAAGGGCCTGCCGCAGTATCGGGATGCCGAGGAGTCGGACGTCTTCATCCTCTCGGGCGCCGAGGACCTCGTGCCGGTTCTGCCGAGCCGGACGGCACTGCGGTTCAAGGACGACACGCACCGCCGCCGGGCTTACCTGATCCATCGCTACCGTCCCCGCATCGAGGGCCTGTTCGCCCGCATCGAGCGCTGGACGAAGGTCGCAACCGGCGAGATCCACTGGCGCTCGATCACCCGCGACAACGTCACGACGCTGTACGGCGAAGGACAACAACTCCCGCATCTTCGATCCCGCCGACCCGTCTCCGGCCAATCCGACGCGCATCTTCAGCTGGCTCATCTGCGAGAGCTACGACGACAAGGGCAACGCCATCGTCTACGAGTACGCGGCAGAGAACGACGACAACGTGGATCGCGGCCAGGCCAACGAGCGCAACCGCGTGCGCACCGCCAATCGCTACCTGAAGCGCATCAAGTACGGCAACCGCGTCTCGCGCCTCATCGCAGCCGCGACCTGTCAGCTCAGGCGTCCTGGATGTTCGAGGTGGTCTTCGACTACGACGAGGGCCACTACGAGGAGGTCGATCTCGACCCAGCCCGGCCCGAGGCCGAACAGCACCGGTTTGTCCGCGCCTCAGCCTCGGCGGCGTCGGCCTTGGGCGGTTCGCCCCGACCCGTTCTCCTCCCATCGCGCCGGCTTCGAGGTGCGCACGTATCGCCGTTGCCGCCGCGTCCTGATGTTCCATCACATTCCCGACCTTCCCACGGGCGAGAAGGGCTACGACGGCCTGGTGCGGTCCACCGAGTTCGACTACGCCGACCTTGACTACACGGCAGCCCGTCGCGATCGAAGACGAGCTCGCCCATCAGGGCAGCACCCGCTTCGCGTCGTTCATTCGCGCTGTCACGCAGTCAGGCTACGTGCGGGACGACACCCAGGCCGTGGTCGTGCGCAACGGCGTCGCATACGCCACCTACCTCAAGAAATCGCTGCCGCCGCTCGAGTTCGAGTACAGCAAGGCAGCCATCCAGGACCAGGTCCGCGAGCTCGACGCCGGAAAGCCTCGAGAACCTGCCCGCCGGTCTCGACGGCTCGACCTACCAGTGGGTCGACCTGGACGGCGAAGGAATCTCCGGCATCCTGACGGAGCAGGCCGGCGCCTGGTTCTACAAGCCGAACCTGGGCAGACGGCCGCTTCGGCCCGCTCGAGACCGTCGCCGCGAAGCCCTCGCCTGGCGGCTCTGAGCGGCGGCGCGCCAGCAGCTCCTCGACCTCGCCGGCGACGGCCAGCTCGACCTGGTGACGCTCGCCGGCCCCACGCCGGGCTTCTACGAGCGCACCCGCGACGAGGACTGGGAGCCGTTCCGGCCGTTCCGTCGCTGCCCAACATCGCGCTGGGACGACCCGAACCTCCGGTTCGTCGACCTGGACGGCGACGGCCACGCCGACGTGCTGATCACCGAAGCACGACGCCTTCACCTGGCACCCCTCGCTGGCGGAAGAGGGCTTCGGCCCGGCCCGGCGCGTCCGCTCAGCCGCTGGACGAGGAGCGCGGCCCGCGCCTGGTCTTCGCCGACGGCACGCAGTCCATCTACCTCGCCGACATGTGCGGCGACGGCCTCACCGACCTCGTGCGCATCCGCAACGGCGAGGTCTGCTACTGGCCGAACCTGGGCTACGGCCGCTTCGGCGCCAAGGTCACGATGGACAACGCGCCCTGGTTCGACAACCCCGACCAGTTCGACCAGCGCCGCATCCGCCTGGCCGACATCGACGGCTCCGGCACCACCGACATCATCTACCTGGCACCGCGACGGCGTGCGCCTCTACTTCAACCAGTCGGGCAATCGGCTGGAGCGAAGCGCGCCGCCTGGCCCAGTTCCCGCGCGTCGACAACGTCTCCTCCGTCATGACGGCCGACCTGCTCGGCAACGGCACCGCCTGCCTGGTCTGGTCGTCGCCGCTGCCGGCGATGCGCGCCGGCCGCTGCGCTACATCGACCTGATGGGCGGGACCAAGCCGCACCTGCTGATCAAGTCGGTCAACAATCTCGGCGCGGAGACGCAGGTTCACTACGCGCCCTCGACCCGGTTCTACCTGGCGGACAAGCGCGACGGCCGGCCCTGGGTGACCCGGCTGCCGTTCCCCGTGCACGTCGTCGAGCGCGTCGACACCCACGATCGCATCAGCGGCAACCGGTTCGTCACCCGCTACGCCTACCACCACGGCTACTTCGACGGCATCGAGCGCGAGTTCCGCGGCTTCGGCATGGTGGAGCAGTGGGACACCGAGGAGTTCGCCGCGCTCAGCGCCGGCGGGCCGGCACCCGCCGGGACCAACGTCGACGCGTCCTCCCACGTTCCGCCGGTGCTCACCAAGACCTGGTTCCACACCGGCGTCTATCGTCGGCCGCGATCACGTCTCCGACTTCTTCGCCGGCCTCCTCGACGCCAACGACGCCGGCGAGTACTACCGCGAGCCCGGTCTCAACGATGCAGCAGGCGCGTGCGCTCCTGCTCGACGACACCGTCCTGCCCGCCGGCTTGACGGTCGACGAGGAACGCGAAGCCTGCCGCGCCCTCAAGGGCTCCATGCTGCGCCAGGAGGTCTACGCGCTCGACGGCACGGACAAGCAGCAGCACCCCTACACCGTCACCGAGCAGAACTTCACCATTCGCGTGCTGCAGCCGCGGGGCGGCAACCGCCACGGCGTGTTCTTCACCCATGCCGCGCGAAGTCGATCAGCTACCACTACGAGCGCAACCCCGCCGACCCGCGCATCGGCCACGCGCTGACGCTGGAGGTGGACGACTTCGGCAACGTCCTGCAAGTCCGCCGCGATCGGCTACGGCCGCCGCCAGCCGGACTCGGCCCTGTCGCCGGCGGATCAGGCCAAGCAGGCCCAGACCCTCATCACCTACACCGAAAACCGCGTCACCAACGCGATCGAGGCCGCCGACGATCACCGCACGCCGCTGCCCTGCGAGTCGCGCACCTACGAGCTCACCGGGTTGACGCCTGCCGGCGGGGAGCAACCGCTTCACCTTCGATGCAAGTCCTCGACGCCGGGACGACGGCGATCGCCCTCGACTACGAGAAGAACCCGACCGCCGGACTGGCTTGCAGAAGCGCCTGATCGAGCACGTGCGCACCTACTACCGGCGCAACGACCTGGCCGGACCGCTGCCGCTGGGCGAGCTGCAGTCGCTGGCGCTGCCCTTCGAGAGCTACAAGCTCGCCTTCACGCCGGGCTTGGTCGCTGCGGTGTACGGCGGCCGGGCCAGCGACGCCATGCTCGGCGAACGAAGGCCGCTACGTCCACACCGAGGGCGACGCCAACTGGTGGATCCCCTCCGGGCAGGTCTTCTACTCCCCGGACCCGGCCGACACGCCGCCGCAGGAACTGGCCTACGCCCGCCAGCACTTCTTCCTGCCGCACCGTTACCGCGACCCGTTCCACACCGAACGCGGTCAGCACCGAGAGCTTCGTCACCTACGACGCCTACGACCTGCTGGTGCAGGAGACGCGCGACGCCCTGGGCAACCGCGTCACCGTCGGGCGAACGCAACGTCGACCCGACCGGCACGCCTCGATCCGCCGAGCCGGCAACGACTACCGCGTGCTGCAGCCGCGGCTGGTCATGGACCCCAACCGCAACCGCTCGGAGGTGGCCTTCGACGCCCTCGGCATGGTCGTCGGCACCGCGGTGATGGGAAAGCCGGAGGAGGTCCCCGTCCCCGGGCGACTCGGCTGGACGCGAGTTTCGCGCCGACCTGACCCAGGCCGAGATCGACCAGTTCCTCGACGAATCCCAAGGGGCCGCTGGCGGCCACGCTGCTCGACGACGCCACCACGCGCATCGTCTACGACCTGACCGCCTACTGGCGTGAGCCCGATCCGGCGAAGAAGCCACCCGCCGTCGCCGCGACGCTCGCCCGCGAGACCCACGCGAGCGATCCCGCGCCGGACCAGCGGACTGCAGGATCCAGGTCAGCTTCTCCTACTCCGACGGCTTCGGCCGCGAGATCCAGAAGAAGATCCAGGCCGAGCCCGGACCCGTTCCCACGCGCGACGCCGCGGGCAAGATCATCGTGGGCGCGGACGGCCAGCCGCGAGATGACGCCGAACGACGTCAGCCCGCGCTGGGTGGGCAGCGGCTGGACGGTCTTCAACAACAAGGGCAAGCCCGTCCGCCAGTACGAGCCGTTCTTCACCGACACCCACCGCTTCGAGTTCGACGTCCGCATCGGCGTCAGCCCGGTGCTCTTCTACGACCCGGTCGAACGCGTGGTCGCCACCCTGCACCCCAACCACACCTGGGAGAAGGTGGTCTTCGACCCGTGGCGGCAGGAGACCTGGGACGTCAACGACACCGTGCTGGTGGCCGACCCCAAGACCGACGCCGACGTGGGCGACTTCTTCAGCCGCCTGCCGAATGCCGACTACCTGCCCACCTGGCATGCGTTGCGGACGGATCCGGCCCACGCTGCAGCGTGCGACGCAGCGCTGGCCCGGACCCAAGACCGCGCGATGCCGAGAAACGCGCCGCCGAGAAGGCTGCGGTCCATGCCGGCGACGCCCACCGTCGCCCACGCCGACTCGCTCGGCCGCACCTTCCTCACCGTCGCCCACAACAAGTTCAAGTACAGCGACACGCCCCCGGCCGACTCCGCCCGTCGAGGAGTTCCATCGCACGCGGATCATCCTCGACATCGAAGGCAACCAGCGCGAGGTCATCGACGCCAAGGACCGCGTCGTCATGCGCTACGACTACGACATGCTCGGCAACCGCGTCCACCAGGCCAGCATGGAGGCGGGCGAGCGCTGGATGCTGAACGACGTGGCCGGCAAGCCGCTCTACGCCTGGGACAGCCGCGACCACCGGTTCCGCACCGCCTACGACCCGCTGCGGCGGCCGACGGATTCCTTCCTGCGCGAAGGCGCGGGCGCCGAGATGCGTCGTCGGGCGCAGCGTCTACGGCGAGACCCGCCCGAACCCCGAGGCGAGCAACCTGCGCGGCAAGGTGGTCGAGCTCTGCGATCAGGCCGGCGTCGTCACCAGCGACGACTACGACTTCAAGGGCAACCTGCTGCGCAGCCGGCGCCGAGCTGGCCGCAGTCGTACAAGACCACGCTGGACTGGTCCGGCGCCGTGCCGCTGCAAGCCAGAGACCTACACCAGCCGCACGCGCTACGACGCGCTCAACCGCCCGATCCAGTTGATCGCGCCGCACAGCGACCAGCCCGGTGCGACGGTCAACGTCATCCAGCCGAGTCTACAACGAGGCCAACCTGCTGGAGCAGGTGCACGCCTGGCTCAACCGGGATGCCGAGCCCGCGGGCTGGCTCGATCCGGCCACCGCGAACCTGCACGCGGTCACCGACATCGACTACGACGCCAAGGGCCAGCGCACCCTGATCGACTATGGCAACGGCGCTCACGGACGACCTACACCTACGACCCAGCTCACCTATCCGCCTCGCGCAGCTGCTCACGCGCCGCGACGCCGTGTGCCTTCCCGGCGACTGCTCCCCAGCCTGCCGCCGCCGACATGGCCCGGACTGCCCAGGTCGCAGAACCTGCACTACACCTACGATCCGGCCGGCAACATCACCCACATCCGCGACGACGCGCAGCAGACCATCTACTTCCGCAACCAGCGCGTCGAGCCGAGCGCCGAGTACACCTACGACGCCCTCTACCGGCTGATCGAAGCCACCGGCCGCGAGCACCTGGGCCAGGTCGGCGGCGCGCCGATTCCGCATTCCTACAACGACGCCGCGCGCGCTGGTCGGTCGACTGCGTCCGCCAGCGACGGCAATGCCATGGGGACGTACCTCGAAGCGCTACGTCTACGACGCCGTGGGCAACTTCCTCGAGATGCAGCACCGCGGCAACGACCCGGCCCATCCCGGCTGGACACGCACCTACGCCTACGACGAGCACAGCCTGACTCGAGCGCGGCAAGACAGAGCAACCGCCTGAGCCAGCACCCGCATCGGCAACGGCGACCGAGTCGTACAGCGGAGCAGGCGACGGCTACGACGCCCACGGCAACATGCTGCGCATGCCGCACCTGCAGCTCATGCAGTGGGACTTCACGGACCAGCTCCAGGCGACCTCAGCGGCAGGTCGTCGGCGACGCGGATGCACGCCAGGAGAGCGCACCTGGTACGTCTACGACGCCAGCGGCCAGCGCGTGCGCAAGGTGACCGACGGGTTCGCCGCCGCGGGCCAGGCGCCGACGCGGAAGTCCGAGCGCATCTATCTCGGCGGATTTCGAGATCTACCGGGAATACGACGGAGCGTCCGTCACGCTCGAGCGCGAGACGCTGCACATCATGGACGACAAGCAGCGCATCGCCTTGGTGGAGACCCGCACCCAGGGCAGCGAACCATCGCCGACGCAGCTCATCCGCTATCAGTTCGGCAACCACCTCGGCTCGGCCAGCTCTGGAGCTGGACGACCAGGGCGCAGATCATCTCCTACGAGGAGTACACCCCTTATGGCAGCACGTCGTATCAGGCGGTGCAGCAGCCAGACCGAAACACCGAAGCGCTACCGCTACACCGGCAAGGAGCGCGACGAGGAAACCGGCCTCTACTACCACGGCGCGCGCTACTACGCGCCGTGGCTGGGGAGGTGGACGAGCTGTGATCCGGCGGGACTCGTGGATGGGCTGAACCTCTATGTCTACGCCGGAGCCAACCCGGTTGTTCGGCATGACCCGTCAGGACTGTACGGACTGGAGGAGGCCAACGAGGACCTGGCTCGCGCGAACCGTATAATCTCCATTATGTTTCCTCCGGCGGCAATTGCCAACGGAGTGGCGAATACCCTCCGGGACGTTGCCGGCCACACTCGAGCTCTCGTCGAGACAGAATCTACGGGTGAGCGGGTGGAGGCTGCGAAAGCCGTAATCGAGGATTTCGCCCCGTACAGCCTCCTGTTGCGTCTCGGACGTCTTGCAGACCCCAGCGTCTCCGGTATCAACGCGGTAGCCGTAGCTGACCCGACCGGAGTGGTGTCAAAGACGATGCAGGCCATTGAAGAGGGGAAGCGAGCTGCGGCCGCTCAACGCGAGCCGACGGATACTGGCACCAAAGTCAGAAGCGGCATCGACCTGGGGCTGGCCGTACTCGAGTGCGCGGATGCGGCGGCACAGGTTGTGGTGGCCATCGCCGGCTTCCGCACTGCGGGACCGGTCGAGGCTCCACCCGTGCGCGGGCAGGCTCAAGTCAGATCGACAACGGTGGCGCAGCCCCCGACTCTGCGCCCGCAGGCGGTCACCGAACCGATGCCCATGGCTGAAACCCCAACCCTGCATGGGCAGACGATTGCCGAACCGATGCCGATCACGGAGGCTCCGACTCTACGCGGGCAGACGTTTACCGAACGGATCCCATTGGAGGGAGCGCCAACTGAACGGATGTCGGCACCGGAGGCCCCGCAGAGTGCTCGCCCAGTGGCGGTAGCTGCCGAGCCCGGGCCGCCACCGCCCAGCCCCCCCTCCGGTGGTCGTTTGCCGGGACAGCTGAACCCCGTGCAGATGATACAGTGGACCCAAGCCGAACTGATCGGGCTGTATGCAATGTACGCGCGGATGTTGAGAACTTTTGGAAAATGACCAGTCGAGCCTGAATCGGGAAAAGAGGAATCCAGGCCAGGTTTTTCGCGGCGGTCCGGATGTGTCTCGCAAACCTCCTGCTTGCACCGGTGAGAGTGGCGCATGGTTCTGGTGCACCGAGGGTTTGCACAGAGTCTCCGAAGGAGAACGGGCATGAATCAGATCACATTTCCTTTGAAGCTCCGCATGAAGGGCTCTGAAGTAGCCAATCTCCAGGCGGCGCTGCAGCTTCTGATCGAGCGTGGCGTTCTCCTTCGAGATGATGAAACTGCCCGAGGCGAGCAAACCGCCGCTCTCCAGCGGGAACTTGCGAAGACGACGTTCGGCTCGGCAACGCGCAAACTGATCGCTCTCTTCCAGGCGCAGAACCAGCTGCCCGCGGCCGGCGAGGTCGATGAGTCGACCTCGGAGGCGCTGAACGCGAAGCTGAAGGAACTCGGGGCGTTCGAGGACGCCCCCCCCGACGAACTGCCCGAATTTCAGCACCTCGTGCGCGGTCAGGTTCGCTATGAGGACGGTCTCCCGATCGCCGGGCTGAAGGTCCAGGCCTTCGACAGGCGCCTCAGGCAAGAGCTGACCCTCGGGGAGACGACCACGGACGCGGATGGGCGCTACGCGATCTACTACTCGGTGCAGGAGCTGCGCCGCACAGGCCGGCGCACGGTCTGCCTGCTCGTTCGCGCCCTCGGGAAGAAGGAAGGGGAGCGGGAAGAGAGCGTCCTGGCGGAGTCCGACGTCGTCTTCGAGGCCGGGATCGTGGAGAAGATCAACCTCCGGGTCCCCGGCGGTCTCCAGCATGCCTGGTCCGAGTACGAGCAGCTGATGACCGAGATCGAACCCCTGCTGGAGGGCGCACCGGTCTCGAGCCTGTCCGAGGACGAAAAGCAGCAGGATGTCTCCTACCTCAGTGGAAAGCTCAACCGTGACGTCAGGAAACTGGCGCAACTCGCCGGTGCACACAAGCTGGCGGAGAGAACCGGGCTGCCGCCGGAGATCCTCTTCGGTCTGGCCCGGGAACAGCTTCCCCTGAAGCTGTCGGCGCTGCTCGCTCAGAGCGCGCGACGGCGGCGCAACGCCCTGACGGCCGCCATTCGCGAGCACATCATCCCGGGCCGCCTGCTCGACGAGCTGGACCGCATCGAGGCGCGCTTCCGGGAACTGGTGGCCCACCACGCGCTCGAGGGTGCGGGCGAGGAGGGCGGTGGGCCCCTGGGTGCCTTATTGGGCATGACGGGATTGCCCAAGCCGGTGCAGGCGCGCTTTGCCGCGGAGTTCGTCGGCCACAGGGCGCCCGTCCCGGAATTCTGGAAGAAACTGCGCGGCGACCCGCAGTTCCGCGGCCACGTCGACGAGCTCCAGTTTGCCTTCCAGCTCAGCGCGCTGACGGCAAACCATGTCCCGCTGATGCGCCGGATTCTGCGGCTGCAGCGGACCGGCGACATCAGGAACGTGCGCGACCTTGCGCGGTTCAACGCCGACGACTGGAAGAAGATCGTGCTTCAGCCGGACGATACCGGGAAGGCGACCTTTCCCCCGGAGATCGCCGGCAAGGACGACGACGAGAAGGCAGGCCGGTACGCGGAGATCCTCACCCGAATGGTCGAGGACTCCTTCCCTGTGGAATCCCTTGCGCAGCGGATGCAGCGGCCCGGCGACAACACGCCTGCAGGCACTCGGGCGTTCTTCAAGAACGTACTCGACCGCGCGGTCTCTTTCGATCTCGGCCGCGCGACGATAGACGCCTTCCTCAAGGACAACCCGGCCCTGCTCAAGGGGGTGGGCGACGTCGCGGCACTCGGCAAAGACCTGAAGGCGCGCCAGAGGCTCTTCAATTTGGTGCCGTGGCACGAGCAGATGGTACCGCTGCTCGACGCGGGGTTGACTTCTGCTTCCGCCGTCAACCGGATGGGCCGGCTGGCGTTCGCCGCCGAGTTTGGCCCGCAGCTGGGGGGAAAGCTGGCGTCAATGAAGATCCACGCGAAGGCCGGCCACATCACGGCGGCGGCGCTGAACGTGCTCGCCAACCTCGGGCCCTGGTTCAGGTTCCCCATGAACGTCTTGCCCTGGTCCGCGCCCGGCGTGGACGGCCTCCCGGACTGGGAAACGCTTTTCGGGCCCTTCGACTTCTGCACGTGCGATCAGTGCCGCTCCGTGCACAGCCCCGCGGCCTACCTGGCCGAGCTTCTCGCCTTCCTCAAGCAGCGCAAGGTGAAGCTCGCCTTGCCGGGCGGCGCCACGGCCGACATCAACATGCGCGAGGCACTCTTCCGAAGGCGGCCGGACCTCGGGGATATCGAGCTGACCTGCGAGAACACCAACCTCCGGCTGCCGTACGTGGACCTCACCAACGAGATCCTCGAGAACGCCATCCGGCCCTTTCAGCCTTTCCTGCTTCCGCCCGGTGCGCCGGCAAACCTCGATGCGCGCTCAGTGTCCCCGGCAATTCGCGCGTCCTTCGTGAATGCCGCACGGGTTTTGGATGTCGATGCGTCCGTGGTTGTCGTCAAGGCAGGCGAGAAGTGGCTGGTGACCGATCGACGGCGGCTCTATTCCGTTCGTTTGCAGGCAGGGCAAACCCAGGTCTTCGCCCTGGGCTACCAGACTTTCGGCACGGAGAACGATCTCGCCGCGAATCCCAGCCACGTCAACGCCGACGCCTACGCGGAACTTGCCTCGTCGGTGCACCCCTGGTCGCTGCCGCTGGACCTCTGGGTGCTGGAGACGCGCGTCTGGCTGGAGAAGGCCGGCGTCGAACGCGCCGAACTGATGCGCGCCTTCCAGCCCAGGCAGGCCCCCGTCGACCCGAGTATCCTCGCGGTTGCGTGCGAAACCCTCGGGCTGACCCGGAAAGAGATGGAGATCGTAACCGGCGTCGATCCGCACCCGCTCTGGGAATTCTGGGGCCTCGAGCAGGCGGGCAACCAGGTGGAGATCCCCGATCCCGCCGACCCGGCGAAGACCGTCAGTGCCTCCCTGGGTTGGGTCGCGGCGCTGGGCTACGTGCGACCGTTCCTGCGGCAGTCGGGTCTCGGTTACGACGAGTTGCTGCGCCTCATCGCCACCCGCTTCGTGAACCCGGCGGGGGAGATCCGCATCGAGTCGTTGGACTCGGAAGACACGGCCACCTGCGACACGAGCAAGCTGGCGATCACCAACCTGACCGCTCAGGTCCTCGACCGGCTTCATCGCTTTGTGCGGCTGTGGCGCAGGCTCGGCTGGACCATCCGGGAATTGGATCTCGGCATCGCTGTGTTCCAAGGCGGCAACCCCGATCCGAACGCGCGCCTCGTCGCCCGCCTGATCGAGCAGCTTGCCGTGGTGAAGCGTGTGAACCAGGAGATCGGCGTGCCCCTGGAACGGCTGTTGTCGCTGTGGGGAACGATCGATACCCGGCCCGGTCTGCGCGACGATCCTGCCGGGGAGGATTCGCTTTACGACAAGCTCTTTCTGAATCCTTCCGTCCTCAAGCCGGTGGACGGCGCCTTCGTACTGAACGCGGCGCGGTCGGAGGTCGCAGTGCCCGGCTCACCCCTCGCCGCTCACGTCCCCGCCATCATCGGCGGCCTGGGCATCACTGCCACAGATCTCACGGGCCTGACCGCCGCGGAGGTGCCCGGAAGCGATCTTACGCTGGCAAACCTCTCCGCTCTCCACGGGCGGGTCACGCTGGCGAACGGGATGGGATTGTCTATCGGCGAGTTCGTCCGCTGGCGCAGTCTGAGCGGCATCAACCCGTTCGATCCCGCACGTCCGGAAGACACCCTCGGGTTCATCGAGGCGGTGCGACGCGTCACCGCAGCCGGTTTTTCGGTCGCCGAAGTCGACTATCTGCTGCGACATCAGCTCGACGCGGATCCCGCCCTGGCGCCCACCGCCGAGACCATCGCCGTGGTCCTGACCGAAACAAGGGCGGGCCTGCAGAAGATACAGGACAGCCTGACCCTCGAATCCGATCTGAACGGGGATCTGACGCGCAAGTACCTCGGCCTGCTCAAGTGGGACCCTGCGCATGTCGAGCTGGCCGTATCGACCCTTAACTCCAATCCGGCTTTCTCGGCCGCGCTCGAGGAATTGCCCGCTTCAACCGTCTTCCCGCCGACGGTTCAGCCCCGCGTGGCCTGGGACTCTGTGCGCCGCTGCCTCGCGTTCGCTGGTGTCATGACGGCGGCGGATCGGGCGGCCCTCCTCGGTGTGGCCGTACCGCCCGCCGCGCAGGCGAACTACCAGGCGGCAGTCGAACAGCTCTTCCGGCAATCGAGTAACTTCCTGGATGCGGTGCGCGCATACGAGCGCCCGGTTTTCCGGGTTGCGCTCGTCCCGGCCTCGATGCCGGCGGGCAATTTCGTCCCGCGCCGACTGAGGAGCCGCTTCTTCTACGACCGCAAGGCCGGGGAGGTCTGCTTTTCTGGCCTGATGCTCGCCCAGGATTACGCGGAGATCTCGGCCATCCCGGGAGTCGACGCCGCCTTCACGAGCGCGCTCGACCAACTGCGCCTGCAATCGTCCGCCTTCGTTCCTGTCGGCGAGAATGAATTCTTCGCCGAGGCCGAGGTTACGCCCCTGCTGGCGGCCGCCGTGACGCCGCCGGAAAGGTTCCAGGCGGTTCTGGAGAGGCTCGTCCCGCAGTTGCGCCGGCTGCTGGGCGAAAGCCTGGTGAAACAGAAGCTCTCCGAAGCGTTGGGCGCCGAGCCCGCCGCCCTCGGACACCTGCTGGACGGCGTGACGATGGACGGCTTTCTCGCGCCCGAGTTTGCCGAAAGCAACGCCGCCCTGGGCGTGGACGCGGCCAGGTTCCCGGCCCTCTTCGATGCCTTCGCGCGCCTGAGCAAGGGCCTGCTCGTGGCGGGCAAGCTGGGTCTCGATGTCCGCCAGTTGGAGTGGTACTTCCGGTTCCTCCCTACCGTCCCCGCGCGGGATGTTCCCTGGGCTTCGGCGTTTCCGGTCCAGGCGGGCTGGCTCGACTTCCGGGACTTGCCGCTCAGCCCCAGCCAGGACCCGGTTCCGGCACGCTTCGCTGCGCTGCTCCGCCTCATCGCCCTGCGCGAGACGCGCGACCAGATCCGCCCGGCCGGCGAGCTGGCACAGGAGGAAATCTTCGCGGCCGCGCGCGAGCCGGTTTTGGCGGCCGACCTTGCTGCCCTGACAGACAGGGTGGCGGCCATACTGAAGCGTCGTGGTGGGTGGGAGGAGGATGGGACGAAAGCCCTGTGCGGAGCCGCCGGAGTCGCCCTGGTCCTCCCCGCCGATCTCCTGGACGAGTTCGGCGTCGTCCGCCTCGTCCGGTGCCGGGCGCTGGCGCGACGGATCAATGCGCTCCCGGATCAGGCCGGCGCGTGGGCGCGCGAGGAGGCGACCGGCGCGACGGCCCAGGGAATCAAGCAGGCTCTCCGGGCACGGCACGGCGAGGAGGCTTGGCAACAGATCGCCCGGCCGGCACAGGACATCATCCGGGAGGCGAAGCGAGCCGCCCTGGTGGCCTACCTCCAGGTGCGGCCGCCCAGCCTGGTGCACCCCGATGGAGTAATGCGGCCGGCCTGGCATGACGCCAACGGCCTGTTCGCCTATTTCCTGATCGATGTCGAGATGACGCCGTGCTGGACGACCTCGCGCATCAAGCAGGCAATCAGCTCGGTCCAACTCTTCGTGCAGCGCAGCCTGCTCAACCTCGAGGTCGGGCTGCGCATCGATGCCAGGAAAGACGACGCGTGGCTGCAGTGGAAATGGATGAAGAATTACCGCGTGTGGGAGGCCAATCGGAAAATCTTCCTTTACCCCGAGAACTGGATCGAGCCCGAGCTCCGTGACGACAAGACCCCGTTCTTCAAGACGCTGGAGAACGAGCTTCTCCAGAACGAACTCACGGCCGCCACCGCCGAGGATGCGTTCCTGCACTACCTGGAAAGGCTCGATGCCGTGGCCAAACTCGAGCTCGTCGGCATGTACCAGCAGGACACCGCCGACGGCCAGCAGCCGGTGCTCCACGTCTTCGGCCGCACCGCGGGTACGCCGCCGGTCTACTACTACCGTCGCAAGGCCGGCTCCGGCCGCTGGACGCCCTGGGAAACGGTGGACCTCGACATCGAGGGCGACCACCTGATCCCGATCGCCTGGAACCGCCGCCTCTATCTTTTCTGGCCGGTCTTCAGCATCAAGGCCAAACAGGAGGAGATATACCCGAAGGATACCGACGGCAAGCCGCCGTCGAAATATTTCGAGATCCAGCTGGCCTGGAGCGAGTACAAGCAGGGCCGCTGGCTGCCGAAGAAGATCACGTCGAAACGCATACTGTCGGGCGTGCAGGTGAAGGAAATCACCAAGGACAATCCCGACGACGACGGGCGCAACGACCACGTCTTCTTCACGAGCATCACCGTCGACAAACAGGAGCCCGGTGCGGGAGGGTCCGCCCCGCGGCCGCCGGCCGGATTGCGCATCTGGCCGGAATGGGACAACCCGCAGTGCAACTACTCGGATCTCGTGGTCGACGACTATCGCGGGGAGATCGTCATTCCGCAAATGGTTCCCTTTGCGCCGGTGGAAACCTTCCTGTTTTCCGGCTGTCACGCCGATGCCGCGATCGAGTCGGGCCGCAGCATCTACGGCGTCTTCAACCCCAGCGGCACCCGGGTGAAAGCGATGCGCTTCGAGGAAGGCCCGGCCGACGTGCCGCTCCGCCTTCCCGTCGATGCGACGACCGTCCGCGAAGAGGATGCCCTGGGAACGACCCCTGGCAGCGCCGCCTTCGAATTGCTCTATCCGCACCAGGACTACTTCCTCACCGGACACAGGCCGTTTTTCTTTCAGGACCAGTCGCGCTCGTTTCTCGTCAAGCCGGTGAGGCTGCCGGTCTCCAGCTTCAAATGGCATGTGTTCGACTCCGTTGACCCGGGTCAGATCCACGCGGTCAAGGAGCACTACTACGCATGGGCAGGGAAGGGGCAGCTCGCCTTGCGGGACGCCGCCAGAGCCGCACGCTGGCGGCCAGAAGCGCGCGCCCTGGCAGGCACACGGATCCAGGCTCTCACGCAACGCGATCTGCAGATCCAACACAGGAAAGTGAACGCACTGGCCGCGTCCCCCTGGCTGGACGTGAAGCAGCTGCTCGCCCCCGAAATGCTGCTGCCGCTGCTGCGGAGGTCGAAACGGTACCGGTTCCAGGCCTTCTGCCACCCTTACGTCTGCGATTTCATCAAGGCGCTGAACGGTGGCGGAGTGGACGAACTGCTGACCCTGGATATCCAGGAGTCCCGCAGGAAGTACTTCGTGTGGACATACCACCCCAAGGGACTGGTCGACCCCGATTACCCGCTCGACAACGTGGACTTCACGCCGGGCGGAGCGTACTCGCAATACAACTGGGAGCTCTTCTTCCATGTGCCGATGCTGATTGCGGCGCGTCTCAGCCAGAACCAGCGCTTCGAGGACGCACAGCGGTGGTTCCACTATGTCTTCGACCCGACCAATGCCTCGGGCGACGACGCCCCACGCAAGTTCTGGTGCACGAAACCGTTCCACGACCTGCAGCGGGAGGACTATCTCAAGCAGCGGATCGAGCAGCTCGTCAAGCCGAGCTCGTCCGGCGCGCCGAATCCCGAGCTCGCCCTCGAGATCGAGGAGTGGCGCAACAATCCGTTTTCCCCGCACGCGGTGGCACGGCTTCGGCTCACCGCCTATCAGAAGTCGGTGGTGATGAAGTATCTCGACAACGTCATCGCCTGGGCCGACCAGCTTGTTCCGGCGCGACACGATCGAGTCCATCAACGAGGCGACCCAGCTCTACGTGCTTGCGGCGGACATGCTGGGTGCCCGGCCGACCGAGATGGCCCCGCGCGCGCAGCCCCAGGTGCAGACCTGTAATTCGCTCGATCCGCTGCTCTCCGAGCTGTCCAACACGCTGGTGGAGATCGAGTACCTCGTCCCCTCGCCGAGCCCGGACGCCGTCCTGGTGAAGCGGAACGCCCCGGCGATTGCGCCGCCGGCGATTCCTTACTTCTGCGTGCCCCGCAACGACAAGCTGATGGCCTACTGGACGACGGTGGGCGAGCGGCTCTTCAAGATCCGCCACGGCATGAACATCGAAGGCGTGGCGCGCCAGCTGGCGCTGTTCGAACCGCCGATCGACCCCGGGCTGCTGGTGCGCGCGGCCGCGGCAGGCGTGGACCTGGGCAGCGTGCTCAACGACATGAACGCGCCGCTGCCCAGCTACCGGTTCCAGGTCATGGCGCAGAAGGCCACGGAGCTCGTGCGCGGAGGTCAAGGCGCTGGGCGCGGCCCTGCTGTCGGCCATAGAGAAACGCGACGCGGAGGCGCTCGCGCTGCTGCGGTCGACCCAGGAGATCGCGCTCCTGAAGCAGGTGCGCGAGGTGCGCAAGCAACAGGCCAAGGAAGCCGCCGAGAACGTGACCGCTCTCGAACGCGGGAAACAGGTCACCGAGGCCCGGCGCGACTTCTACCGGAACATCGTTCGGATCAACCAGAACGAGCAGCTCAACCTGGACAAGCTGCAGTCCGCGCACGAGTGGCAGAGCCGGCGCGCAGATCGCGGAACTGGTCGCGGCGGTCGTGCCCGCTCATCGGCGACTTCGATCTCGGGGCCTCCGGCTGGGGAAGCAGCTCCGGTGGTCAAGTGGCGATGGGGCGGCATGAACATCGGCATGGCGGCTCAGGCCACGGCCCGTGCGATGAACTTCCTCGGCGTCCATCGACCAGTTCGAGGCCACCAATGCCTCGATCAAAGGCGGCTTCGACCGCCGCTGGGACGAGTGGAAACAGCAGGAGAAGCTGGCCAACCTGGAATTGAAGCAGATCGACAGCCAGATCGCCGCAGCGACGATCCGCCGGGCGATCGCGGAGAAGGAACTCGCCAATCACGACCTCCAGGCGGAGAACGCCAGGGCCGTCGACGAGATGATGCGGTCGAAGTTCTCCAACCGCGAGCTGTTCGACTGGATGGTCTCGCCAGGTGTCCGCCCTCTACTTCCAGAGCTACCAGCTGGCCTACGACGTGGCCAGGCGGGCCGAGCGCGCCTACCGGCACGAGCTCGGCGTCAAGGACTCGAACTTCATCCAGTTCGGCTACTGGGACAGCCTCAAGAAGGGGCTGCTTGCGGGAGAACGCCTTTTCCACGACCTGAAACGCATGGAGGTCTCCTACCTCGACCAGCACAAGCGCGAGTACGAGATCACCAAGCACGTTTCGCTCGCCCTGCTCCACCCGCAGGCGCTCGTGTCGCTGAGAGGAGTCCGGGTCGTGCTTCTTCGAGCTCCCCGAGGCGATCTTCGACCTGGACCATCCCGGGCACTACCTCAGGCGGATCAAGTCCGTCAGCCTCAGCCTGCCGTGCGTCGCCGGCCCTTACACCAGCGTCAGCGCAAAACTGACGCTGCTCGGGAACCGCATCCGTCGCGAGGCGCAGACCAAGCCGGACGGATCCGATTACGCGTGGCGCGGATTGGAGGACCCACGTTTCGCGCACGACGTCGGCGGCATCCAGTCCATCGTCACCAGTACGGGACGCGAGGACGGCGGTCTTGTTCGAACTCAATTTCCGCGACGAACGCTACCTGCCGTTCGAGGGGGCGGGCGTCATGAGCTCGTGGCGGCTGGAGTTGCCCGCTGCGCTCCGCCAGTTCGACTACGACACCATCAGCGACGTCGTGGTGCACATCCGTTACACGGCACGCGACGGCGGGGACGCCGCTGAAGGCCGCCGTCACCAACAGACTGATCGAGGCCCTGCGGCTCATGACGGTCGAGCAGGGGAAGACGGGCCTCTTCCGCCTGTTCAGCCTGCGACACGACTTCCCCGACCAATGGCATCAGTTCCTGCACGCGGCGCCGGTCAATGGGGAACCGGCCCCGCTGACGCTCGAACTCGTCAGCGCCCTGTTCCCCGCGTACGCGCGGGAGCGAACGATCAAGATCAGGAGACTCCTGGTGATGGTGCAGGCCGGAGAAACCGAAGGTTTACGATCCGCTCGATCCGCTTGCGTTCTCCGTTACCCGTCCGGGGAGCTCCGCCGGCAAGCCCCCTGGAAGCGCAAGGGTTGCCCGGCGACCTGGGCGCGGCACAACCCGGCGATTCTGGACCTGGGCGCGGGTGTGATCGTGCGCGAGGCTCCCGATCAGTCGGTGTGGAAGTTCGCCCCGACGCAAATCCCGGGGCTGCTCCGCAAGACGGTCGACACACCGGACGGGGCCGTGGATGTGCTCGATCCCGAATCTCTGCGGGACATGGCCGTCCTCTGCCACTACACGATCGAGTGACACGAGATGTCGACTATGAGCACTGACATTTCCACTGAGCGCGGACAAACAGCGCCGCTGGCATGGTTGGAGCGTACGGCGGTCCTGCTTGGCCTGCCGGGGGTGGCCGGGGTAATGGAAGAGGCCCTGAGCGAGGCTTTGCCCTGGCCGTGGGACGATCCGCGCTACGAGGCCAACGCCCTCGTTCCGGGACGGCCTCCGCTGGAGATCTCGTTCGTCGAGGCCGATCCCGGGACATTGCGCTTCGATTTCGAACCCGGTTGCCCGGGAACCTCCGCGGCCTGTCGGCGGGAGCGGGCGTCGTACCTCGGTCCGTCGATGGGCGAGGGCCTGCTTCGCCCCGGAAATCGCGAGCGATTTCGAGCCATCCCTGACGTTTGCTCTGCAGGCAGCGACTCGGTCCGCAACCGGCGTTCGGCGCTTTCCTGGGCGCCGCGTGCGATGGTCGTGGGCTGGCCGAGGCCAAGATCTACTGTGAATTGGCCGGCGAGTTGCCCGAAGGATTTCCCTCCGGCCTCGTTGCGGCGGCAACTGCGGCGCTGTCCGGCGTCAAGGGGCTCGTACCCCATCTCGCTTCCCTGGCGTGCTGCCGGGGAGGCTGCGTCCCGCGCATCTATTTTCTCTGTCGGGGGGAAGTGGCGCCGGTCGAATTGCGGCCGGCCCTGGCGGCCGCCGGCCTTGAACATCGCCTGCCGGAATTGGTCTCACTCACCACCGCGCTTGCGGGGACCGGCTTCATGCTCCCTGCGGGAGTCGCCGTGCTTTCGTTCCGGGAAGACGCCGGCAGGATCGACTGCAAGCTGGAGTTGCTCGCAGGAGCGCTGCCTCGATCCCAGGAAGCGCTTTCCCGCAGCCTCCGGCTCGTTCTCTCGGAGCGCCCCGAAATGCGCGCGGCGCTGCACCGATGGGTCCGCGCTCTCGGCGAAGACGGCCCGCTGCCGGAGAGAGTCAACGCCGTGGGCTTTCGGGTTTCGGCGGACGGGCCGTCGCAGCTCGGCCTCTACGTGAGTCCCACGAAATGGAGCGCCCCATGCCCGCCGTAGCCACGGTCCTGCGACAGCGCCGTCTCGCGCAGGCGAATGAGGCGGCGGCGCTTCTCTATCGGGCTGGCGCCCTCCGGGTCTGGCTCTTCGGCTCCCTTGCCCGCGGGGACGCCTCCGACAGATGCACCGACATCGACTTCGCCGTCGAAGGCCTTGCAGCACAGAGGCGCAAGCGCCTGGCGTTGCGGCTGCGGGCACTCCTGCGGTGCAAGGTCGATGTCGTGGGCGTCGAGGATGCCGGGCCCGCGCTGCGGCGTGCCGTCGAGGAGTGCCGCCTCTTTCTCCCCGCGTCGTTCGAACGGCCCGCGGCCCCGCCGTCGCGAACGGCCGAGGTCGCCGCTCGTCTCGTGCAGGCCCCAAGGCCCGTCGGCCTTCACCAGCAGCGGCTGCAGGCCGTTCTCGACGTGGTCAAAGCCTCCCGATTGGGATCCGTCGTCGACTTCGGGTGTGGGGCCGGACTCCTGCTGGAGAGACTGGCAGCGGATGGCAGTTTCCGGCGCATCCTCGGTGTGGACAGTTCCCCCGAGGCGCTGGCAGCAGCCCGCAGCCGGCTTGGCCTGCCAAGGGACTCTGCCGCAGCTCGAGGGCCTACCCGCCTGGTTCTGGCGGTGGCCACGAATCCCGACCCCCGGTTCGTCGGCTACGAGGTGGCGGTGGCGGTGGAGTTCATCGAGCATTTGGACCCGGCGCGCCTGTCGGCTTTCGAGCGGGTCGTCTTCTCGTTCGTTCGCCCCGCCCTGTTCGTGGTCACGACGCCCAACGCCGAATACAACGCCCTCCTCGGGGACGGCGCAACCGCCGGCCGTCGCCGCCCGGACCACTGTTTCGAGTGGACTCGCTCGCAGTTTCGCAACTGGATCGCGCGCGCGTCGGGCCGGGCCGGCTACGCGTGCTCCCTCCAGGGAATCGGGGCGGGGAGGGCGAGGCTCGTCGAGGCTCGCCCACCCAGATGGCCATTTGCACACGTCGTCCCGGGTCCGTCCCGCCTTCCAGGAAAGGAACCTTATGAAAGCCACCCGCAGAGAGTTTCTGAAGTCGTCGATGGCGGCGGGCGCCGCCGTGTCGCTGACCCCGGGCGGCGTCCTGGCGCGGCCATTCGCCCGGCCAACGACGAAATCCGGATCGCGGTCGTCGGCGTCGGTTCGAGCATCAAGGTCGGCGGAAAGGGGAAACAGGACATCCGCGACTGGCTGAAAACGTCGGGGATCCGCCTCGTGGCGGTGTGCGACGTCGATCGCGCCCACCTCGACCTCGAAGTGCAGAGGCTCCGGGACCAGAATGTCAAGGTCGACGCATACACGGACGTGCGCAAGCTCCTCGAAGACAGCCCGTGCCGGCGAGCTCCGCACGCGCCCGTATCGCGCGCCATTCGTCGTGCCGGAGAGAGTGTAGAGAGGGCTTGGGCCGGTACCGCCCGCGAAATCCGCGGCGTCCTGACAGACCTCGACAGCCCGTCCGGGTGGAGTTATCCTCACAAGAGAGATGTGGCTCTATCCATTCCTGGCCAGCGCAGTTCTCCCGCTTGTCGCCGTGGGTCAAGCACCGCCCCGGGGAAACCAGGCCGCCATGTTTGCCGACGCCGTCGCCTACGAACGCTTCATGGGCCGCTGGAGCCGCCTCATTGCCCCGCTGTTCGTAGAATTCGCGCAGATTCGAGACGGCGATCACGTTCTCGAGATCGGGTCGGGGACGGGATCGCTCGCCCTGACGATCGCGGCTTCGAAGCCGGCGTGCCGGGTTGTCGGGATCGATCCGTCGACTCAGTACGTGTCTTTCGCCGAGTCGCGGAAAACCAGCTCCAATGTGCGCTTCGAGCCCGGGGATGCGCGGAAGCTGCAGTTCGCGGCGGTGCGGTTCGATGCTACGGTGTCGCTCCTGGTCCTCAACTTCATCCCCGAGGTACGCAGGGCTATGGCGGAACAGCGCCGCGTAACCCGCCCCGGCGGCACGATCTCCGCGGCGGTCTGGGACTACGGTGAGGGGATGCAGATGCTCAGGCTCTTCTGGGACGCCGCGGTTGCGCTGGACCCGTCCGCCGAAGCACGGGACGAGAAGCACATGCCGCTGTGTCGCGCCGGCGAGCTCGCCGAGCTCTTCCGGACCGCCGGTCTCGTTGACGTTCGGGAAGAGAGGCTGGAGATCACCTCGCATTTCACGTCCTTCGAGGACTACTGGAATCCGTTCCTGGACGGCCAGGGGCCCGCGGGCACCTACGTCGCTACCCTGGCGGAAGGTCAAAGAGCGGCGCTGCGCGACCGGCTGAAGGCGCTGCTGCTTCCCCGTATGGCGGCCGGCGGCGGCTTCAATCTGCGGGCTCGCGTCCGGGTTGCGCGCGGAACGGTACCGTGAGTCCGCGCGGCCGCCCGTCGGCGTGCGGGCTGCGGAACTCCTCTCCGTACGCCAACCTGCCGATCCACGTACTAAAACCTGACCCGGCCGACGAGCCGGTTGAGCCTCCGGGCCACAGCGATGGCGCCCTCGTCGACGTTGGACATCACGGCGACCACGAACCCGGAATCCACAAAGATGTCGAGGTTGGAGCTGATCCCGTCGAATCCGCCGCCGTGGCCGACGACCTTTCCGGCGGGATCCTGGCTGACCGAAAAGCCGTATCCGTAGTTCGCCTTGAGGCGATCTGTCCACATGGCCTTCAGCGATTCCCGGGAAACATACTTGCCCCCGAGCAGGGCTTGGGCGAATCTGTGAAGATCCCTGACAGTCGAGAACCCACCCCCTGCCGGGCCGCCTTTGATGACATGCTTGTAGAGGTTGTTCTGCCATCCGTAGGGGCTCTTCGGGTCCGGGCTGTAGCCGATGGCCAGGTTCTCGACCGGGTAGTCCATCTCGTAGCAGTCGGTGTTCGTCATCCCGGCCGGCTGGTAAATCGTTTTGCGGATGTAGCTGAAATAATCTTCACCGGTCACTTTCTCGATCACCACTCCCAGGAGGAACATCCCCGTGTTGCTGTACTGGAACCGCGTTCCCGGCTCGAAGGCCGGCCGGTCGTCCCTGATCAGGGGCTTGTAGTCATCGAGCTTGCGGAACAGGGCGCGGGAACTCTTCTGGTAGGTCTCGTTGAAATAGCTGCCCAGCCCCGAGGAATGGCTCAGCAGGTGGCGGATCGTGATCTTGCCCGTCACCTGCCTGGGGAGCCAGGATTCGTCGATGTACTTGCCGATCGGATCGTCGAGGGAAAGCCTCTTCTTCTCCGCCAGCTGGACGATCGCCGTCGAGGTGAACATCTTGTTCATAGACCCGAGGTTGAACCTGGTGTCGACGTTGTTCGGCACGTGGTAGGCCTTGCTCGCCTCGCCTGCCGCCAGCGTGAGCAGCACGTTGTCGCCCCTGGCCACGAGCAGTGCCCCCGAGAACAGGTGTTTGTCGACCAGCCTGGCCGTGAAATCCCTGGCCTGGGCGAGGAAATCCTGCTGCGTCAGAGGCGGTTCCTGAGCGTTTTTCGGCGGGCGCGCGGGGTTGATCCCGAGACCATCGACGATGAAATCGGGGGCCTTGCCAAAGTGGACGACGATGCCCCACCAGTCGCCCAGGTTCCGGTCTTTGACGATGACGACGGTCTCGCCCGCGCGTTCGGGCGCGTAGGTGCGGATCCCATGGAAGGTGACGCCCCCCGTCTGCCGGTGGAATCCGAGAAAGACGCTGGTGTGCTGCTCCATGGGGATGGAGTCGCGGAACCTCCCGCCGCACTCCGCGGAGATGAATTTGCGGACGCGCTCCGGGTCCCCCGAGTTCAGCGTCTGGATGAGGGAACGGATCCGCAGCCCCTGAGCGCCGGGCGGCATGCTCGGGCTGTCCTTGAAGTCGGCGTCGGCCGGCCTCTGCGCCCATCCAGCCTGCGAAAGGAGCAGCCAGACAGCCAAAGGAACGAACAAATTGCGTTTCATCGGGTCCCCTCTGGAGTGCGGCGCCTCGGCGCCGGGTGGCATCTCCCCATCTGGTGTGGCGCCGAGGCGCCGGGCATTTCGGCCGTGGGTCGTAAGTCAAAGCGGCGCCGAGGCGCCGCACCCCACATGTGCTACCGCGTCGGCGGGTTGAATTCCACGAGGGCCGATACGATGGGTCCGTCCACCCCGGCCAGGTTCCGGGTTCGAACGTCCAGCCGGTTCTTGCCGGTTCGGAGCGCCCACAGGGTCCGGTCGCCCGGAAGGGCATTCCACAGCCCGCCATTTGCGCGGGTGAGGTAGCTCTTGAGATTCGGGGTGGCGCTTCGGACGTGAATCTCGAGTTCCGCCGCCCCGGTCTGCCGTGCCTGCAGATCCGGTACGCCCGGCGTCCACTCGATTTCCTGTCGGTCGCGCACGGGTATGAATGCCTGGGCCCTGTACGCCCAGTGTTTGACGAGTTTGCCCTCATCCTCCAAGCGGTACCAGGTCGTCGTGCGAAACGCGTCGTTGTCGAACACGACCAGCCGGCTGCCTCCGGTCCAGTAGGGCTCGGTGAAGGGAGCGGGGCGCAGGTAATAGGACACCCACCAGTATGAGCGCACGGTTGCTTCCGGCTGCTCGGCCGCACCCATGGCGACCGGTAGGCGTTCGATCCCGCGCAGCATCGCGATCCCTTTGCCGCCGTCGGCCCGAACCGCCTCGTGCAGCTCCAGCGCCGAGAGGGGCACGCCGTCCCGCTCGAAGTGTATGTCGTACTTGGCATCCAGCAGGACCCACTTGGCGTGCTCGTTTGACCACACCTCGTTCACGCCGTGGTGCGTGCTGCGGCCCAGGTCTTCGTGGTTGCGGTCCACGCCGAGGTCGCGCACGACGTAGCCCATCGCCACCATTATGGCGTGCTGCACCGTCGACGAATGCGAGCAATGGAATCCTTCGCCTTTCTTTGCCATCTCGAGAATGGCAAACGCGTCGCCGCCCTTCTTCTGATCATTGTCGATCGGCCAGCGCGTGTGCACCCAGTGGCGTAGCTTCAGCTGCCTCCGGAACTCCTGCGGCTCCCCCGCAACGATGGCGGCAAGACCATATTCCTCGCCCAGCCGATTCACCCTTGGGTTGTGGTAGTCCTCGATGGCGGCGAAGATCTCCGGGGCATGGAATCGCGGCCCCTCCAGGGCGGCTCGCACGATCGCCTGCGATGCCCCTTCGACGGCCAGAGACCTTTCATCGGCCGGCCACCTTGCCGGCGCCACCTGGGCGGCCATGCTCCCCAGCACGACAACGCCCGCCACGAACCACGAATTCTTCATGCGACTGCCCCCCAAGTTGACCGCAGAGACCACGACCACCGGCGCAGATCAGTTTACTCCCCTCCGAGCTTCCTGAAGTGGGCCGCGTCGGCCCGACGCGGCCCTGTTCTTTTTAAAAGACTCGTCCACAAGCCCTCTTGTATCATCCACACGGCGACCGGTTCGTGCCGGCCGTCCGGCCGGTTGCTGCGCTCCTCATTATAAGGAACAGATCATGTGCCCACGAGCCCTGCTGTACTGCCTGCTTTTCCTGACCTCCTCGACGGCCTTGCTTGCGCAATCCGAAACCGTGATCATCCGCCCGGTGGAGATCCGCGACGTCCTCACCAATCCCGGGATGGGCATCCAGACCTTCCAGCGCTTCAATGGCCAGGCGCTGAACGCCGGCCTGAAGTGGTCCGAGGAGGGACCGACTCAGAAGCTCAGCGCGGCGGCGGGAACGGCCTTCCCGGATTCGACGGTCGCGTATTGCCGCTGGTTCTGGATCGCACTGGAGCCCGAACAAGGCAAGGTCCGATGGGACATCCTGGACCAGGCCCTGTCCGAAGCCCGCAGCCACGGCCAGACGCTGGCCATCCGCCTGATGCCCTACGATCAGGGCCACCCTTTGCCCGAGTGGTACTCCCGGTCGGGGGCGCGCCGCGCCAACCGGCCCGCCGACACGGACGGCGCCATCTGGCAGCCGGATTTCGCCGACCCTCTCTACCTGAAATACTGGGGCGCGCTGGTGGCCGCAGCCGGCGCCCGTTACGACGGCCACCCCGACCTGGACAGCGTGGACATCTCCACCATCGGCTACTGGGGCGAGGGCTGGAGCCCTTACATGCCTCCTTCCCCGGCCCAACAGGCGCTCATCGACGTTTACCTGCGGGCGTTCAAGCGCACCCCGCTGCTCATCAACTTCGACCAGGAGCACGCCCTGGCCTACGCTACCCAGCGGGGGACCGGCTGGCGCCTCGACTGCTGGGGCGACATGCGCACCACCTCGACCGATCCTTTTTTCCCCAACGAGATGCTGGACGTCTATCCGCAGCAGGTCGCTCGCGCTGGCATCCAGGACGTCTGGCAGCGCAGCCCCGTCGCCCTGGAATCCTGCTGGGTGCCCGGTTACTGGAGAGAGCAGAATTGGGACGTGGATTACATCCTGGCGCAGGCGTTGCGCTGGCACACCAGTCAGGTCAACATCAAGTCTTCGGCCATCCCGCCTGAATGGAAGGGCAAGTTCGACGAGTTTCAGAAGAAGATGGGCTATCGGTTCATCCTGCGCCGCCTCGAACACCCCCGTGCGGCGCGGGCCGGTGCCATGATGACGCTGCACATGTGGTGGCTGAACGACGGCGTCGCGCCAGTCTATCGCGACTACCAGCTGGCCATCCGGCTGGCGTCGGACAAGTCCGGCACAGTCATCCCGCTCGAAGCCGACGTGCGCAAGTGGTTGCCGGGCGACGCGGTGTTCGACGGGACGATCCCGGTTCCGCCGGATCTGGCGCCCGGGAATTACCGCCTGCAGGTCGCGCTGCTGGACGTCCGCACGCACCGCCCGGCCATCCGCCTGGCTATTCAAGGCCGCCAACCCGACGGCTGGTACGACCTGGGCCCGCTCCAGGTGGAGTAGATTTGGAGTGCGGCGGCTCGACGCCGCTTTCACTTACTTCCTACGGCCCAAACGCCCGGTGCCTCGGCGCCACGCCGAACCGCGGCATCGCAGTGCCCGCTCTGCAATCTGGAAGTGCGGCGGCGTCGAGGCTCCGCACTCCTAATTTGCTATTTCGGGGAATCGTGCGCGATCCGCTGCAAGGAGCTCCAGGATCCAGCCGGCCACCTTTCGACGAAACGATTCGACATACTTCTCGGTCGACAGGACTTGCGCACGGTCGTGGGCGTCTCCTCCTTGAACCCGTTCGAACCGGCCCGTTGGAACTGAACCGCGCAGCACGGCCAGCTCCGCCCGGACACGGTCCGACTGTTCACCCGACGAGCGTGTCAGCATCCACTCCAGGGTTTGCAGGTAGCGCATGTCGTCGGTCGCCTCCCGGAACCCTTCCCACGAGACGGCAAACACCAGGGGACCGCCGGGGCGGCGCGGCGGCCACACCATGCTCGCGGTGGATTCGGCCAGGGGGCCGTCGAAATCGTCGTAGGGATCGCCTGACGAGTAGTTGTACGCCCAGAACCAGTCGGCCTCGGCCCTGAACTTCCACGGAGTCCAGGCCATGGAGTGGCGGACCGACGCGGCATTCCTGCTCGTGGCGGAGCCATACAGCCAGAACGGCTTGCCGGTCTTGTCGGCCAGGTCCCGGATCCGCGCAAAATCGCCGTTCGAGACGAAGATGTCGACCATGTGTGCGATCGCCTGCGCCCACTCCAGGCGGTCCATCGTGACGCCATAGATCCGAAGTTCCGGCCAGAAAGACTTGATGAAGCGATAGCGGTTCTCGTGCTCGGCCATCAAACGCTCGGTCGGCTCGTCGTAGATCAGGAAGACGAGCTCGGGCCATCGCTTCTGGCGCGCATGTTCCCGGATCGCCAGCATCAGTTCCTTGAGCAGCAGGTTCAGCCTTGGGCTGGAGATGTCGGCGAAGACCTTCGTTTTGCCGTCCACCTCTGTTTCGGGCATCATCGGAAGGTTGAAGAGGCTGGCCAGCCTGCTTTCCAGGTGGCTCTTCGAATCGTTCCCGAGAGACCACACGACCGGCCCGCGCAGCCCGGCGGCCGAGAAGTCGTCCATCCAGCGATCGACGACCGAGAAATCCACGGCCAGCCTGTCGTCCTTGTTCGCCAGCCCCACCGACACACTGCCCCAGAAAAACTGCAGGGCAGCGAATCCGCGCTCGTGCAGGTCGGCCAGGTGTTTCGGTGTGATCGCGACATCCCGCGCTCCACAGAATGCCCCGTAGAAGAACTTTGCGTCCGCTCGCAGCCTGAACGGGTACACCTCGAGCGGCACCGCGAGCGACGCGCCGCCCAGCTTGATCGAAAGATCGTAGCGTCCCGGGGGCGCTCCGGGTTCCGTTTTGAAAACGAGGTAGTAGACGGCTCGCCCTCCGGCCGGCAACTCTGCGCCGGTTGCCTCCTCCATGAAATAAGGCAGCGTTACGCCCTGGTCGTTCCTCCGGCGGAGGCGGTGCTCCGTGATGCGGTAGGTTTTGAACGAGACGCCGCCGGGGAGCCCGGTTACTGCGAAGCCGGAGGTTATGGCTTCGTCCCCGGCGGCGACGAGCACCGCCAGGGGTTCGTGCTCACCGAGCGAGGCGCTGATCCGGGCCGAGGTCAGCGGTGTTAACGAATCCAACGGGCACGGCAGGTCCATGTAGTCGACCGGCTGCAGGACGGTTGCGGCGCCAAAGGCGCTGGCGGCACTGAAGGCCGCCAACAGGGCTGACAGAATCCGGGCAGCGAATCTCACGTGGAGTCTCCTCTTTCATGACGCATGGACAACGGATGCTGCTGCGAGAATACCACCGGCCGAGACAAACAGGACCCCGAAAGACACGCGGGCGGCAATGTGGAGTGCGGCGGCTCGACGCCGCTTTTGCTCGTCCTGCGGCAGGAATGCTCGGCGCCTCGGCGCCATGCCGAATTGCGAGAGGCGACCCTGCGACCCCGGCCTGTGGCGGCGCCTAGTCGCCGCCACCAAAGCGGCGTCGAGCCGCCGCACTCCAGAGGGCTTTCGTGCTGGAAAAACATGAATCCGGGGCGAGTAGTGACCTCGCCTGTCACATCGCGCAAGATCCTCCTCGTTCAATCCGGACGAACTGAAGTCATCTGGAGTGCGGCGCCTCGGCGCCTTGGCGCCACGCCGAATTGCGAGAGGCGACCCTGCGACCCCGGCCTGTGGCGGCGTCGAGCCGCCGCACTCCACAATGAGCGCCGCCATGGCTTGGCGGGAGGCCGTGCCGGTCGGGAAAGTGCGGCTCACACGGGTTGGGTCATTTCGTTGGCGACGATCAGGATGAATCCGGGGACCCACCCCATTTTGTGCTCGTCCATGGAAATGACGTGCTGTTCGGCCGGAAGGGCCCAGCCGGTATAAGCGGCCGTAATCGTGCCATCGGATCTGATGTTCTTCTTCACGAAGCTCCACGCTCGTGTTGCGGCATCGAGGTGGGAGGGTGGGAGCCAACCCTTCCTGACGGCTTCGTGGATAACGCTGGCGAACATCGCCGTCCCGGTGGTCTCGAGCGGTGTTTCAGAGTCGTCCAGCAGGACGCGGAGGCCTCCCGAACTGTGCTGAACGCGCGCCACCCCGGCTGCCAGGAATCGCAGGTGTTGCAGGCAGAACTGGACCGCCGGGTTTTTGCGCGGCAGCAGACGGAGCACCGCGGTTATTGCCCAGAGCAGCCATCCCGAAGCCCGCGTCCAATAGGTCTGGCCCAAACCGTTCCTGAAAAGCACGGTCCGGGCGAGACCCGTATCGGAGGACAGGAAAGTGTTGATGTAGACGCGCAACTGACAGAGCGCCTGTTCGAGGAAACAGAGGCCCTGTTGGGGTGCAAGCGCATAGGCACTCATCAGCGCTCGGACGGCGAAGTAGCAGGTGTCGGGAATGGCAAATTCGCCGCTGTCGTCGTGCTCCACCATCCCGAGCCGGTTGCGCGCCGTCTGGTGCAGGATGGCCTGCGCCAGTTCGATGCAGACCCGCCGCGCTCGCGGCGAGCCGAATCGCACCGCCATCTCGTAGCAGGGGAAAGCCAGGCCGAAGTGCCCGGCATAGGTCGTGATGTGGATACCGCCTGCGATCAGCTCCCTCGACCGAGCGCCGCTGTAGGAGCTCAGTGTCCCCGAACTGAGGTGGTGCTCGAGCCAGCGTTCGGCAAAGCCCCGGACATCGGCGACACCGCGCCCGTGCCACTCGAGGAGGCCCTGCAGGAGGATGGTCCCGAACCAGTCCGTGTTGAGCGAGGCCGGGCTCTGTTGCAGGGTATTGGCGATGATTGCCCTGACTCCTTCAGGGATAGGGGCGGAGGCAGGCGGCACACCGGCGAGGCCAGCTCCGAGAGGCATGAGCGCGAGTGCCTTCAGAACATCACGCCGGGCCAGCCCTTGTCGATCAATCTCGTCCTTCGGGATCACGGGCCCATTGTAGTTGATCCCGCTGACACGGCGGGCGGAAAATGCCTGCGCTACCTGGGTGGATCCGCGTCTATCCGCGTCCCCAAAAACGTCATCGTATTTATTCGACTAACCACTTACAGTACTCGGCCATGGGGCTGCGCGAATATCAACTCGAATGCCTTAGATCCATTCTCGAGCGGTACAAGGCGGGCGTTCGGCGCCAGTTAGTCTGCCTTCCGACCGGCACCGGCAAGACAGTCATATTTTCCCAGTTTCCGGCCTTCTTCCGGATGAAGCGACGAATGCTGGTCCTCGCGCATCGAGCCGAACTGCTCGACCAGGCGCGGGAGAAGCTGCTTGCGGCCAACCCTGCCATTCAGGTGGAAATCGAACAGGGTGGCCGAAACGCATCCGAAGCCAGCAATGTGGTCGTCGCCTCGGTCCCGACCCTGGGCAGGAGCCATTCCAAACGGCTGGCCGGGCTCGATCCCGATCAATTCTCGATAGTAGTGATCGACGAAGCACACCACGCGACGGCGGAAACCTACGGCCGGATCATCGAGCACCTCGGAGTGGGGCGGCCCGATACGAGCAAGCTCCTCGTGGGATTCACCGCGACACCGAAACGCAGCGACGGCGTGGGCCTGCACGACGTCTTCGACGAGATCTCGTTTTCACGAACCATTCCCCAGATGATGGATGCAGGCTATCTCGCACCCGTGGCAGGGTATCGGGTCGAGACCGAAGTGGATCTTTCGAAGATCAGGACGAGCATGGGAGATTTCGTCGTTTCGCAGCTGTCCCAGGCCGTGAACGTCCACGAGCGCAATGCCCTGGTTGTGAAGGCATTTCGCAGATTGGTCCCGGAGAGGCGGACACTGGTATTTTGCGTGGACGTCGCCCACGCAGTCGACCTCGCCGCGGCATTCACGCGGCAGGGCATAGCGGCCGCGGCAGTCACCGGCGATACGCCTGCCGGAGAGCGCGCCGGGATCCTGGCCTCATTCTCTTCCGGCCGCCTGCAGGTTTTGACAAACTGCATGGTGCTTACCGAAGGATACGACGAGCCGGCGGTGGACGGTGTCATCCTGGCGCGGCCCACGAAATCCGCTCTCCTGTATACCCAGATGATCGGCCGCGGCACGAGGCTTCATGCGGGCAAGACCAATGTGACGGTGGTGGACATTGTCGACAACTCGATCAAGCATTGCCTGGTGACACTGCCCTCGCTATTCGGCCTCGCCGAGAAATTCAACCTCAAGGGCAGGACGACCGCCGACGTGGAACGTGCAATTCAATGGGTCGAAACGCACCGGCCATGGGTCAGAACCGACCGGGCGATGGATCTGGATGACCTCAGGCTTCGCTGCAAGCGTGTCGATCTCCTGGAACTGCGCCTTCCCGACGAACTCGCCGAGGCAGATTTTGCGTGGGTTGAGGTCGGGCGGAATTCGTACAGGCTGGGATTGGGGAGCGGCGAATACCTGACCTGCGCATCGACCATACTCGACAAGTGGGAAGTCGTGCTCCGCGCTCCCGACCCGCAAATCAACGGCAACGTAGTGGCGGCGGGAGCCGAACTCGCCAGCGTGATCTCCCATGCCGAAGATTTCATCAGGCGGACGCGATCAGAGGTGCTGGGACTGGTGGATCTGGGTGCCTCATGGCGTTGGCAGCCTGCCACCGAAAGGCAGATCGAGTGCATCCGGCGCGCACGTATCGACCCTCCCCCCAACATCAGCCGGGGCCAGGCCAGCCATCTAATAGCGATGTTGTCGCACACCGGTCGAGCAGGGCAGCAGACCACTGCGTCCGCGACCTTGCTGTAGAGCGCCCCGTCTAGCTTTGCCCGCGTTCATCCGCGTCCAAGAAGGCTTTTGGGGTGTCCCGCCTTCACGGTTGAACTTCCACTTCGTTTGCTGTTTCACAGCTGTGTGTTTGTGATTAGAATCGCCGCGGATGGACGAGCGCACTATCAAGTACTATGACGACAACGCCGAGAAAATCTACTTACGCTATGAGGCTGCGCAGAGTCCCATCGTGAGGTATCTAAGACTGGCGTTCCGGCCAGGGGCGGAACTTCTCGACATCGGTGCCGGATCCGGCCGCGACCTGAGAGTGATGATTCGCGAGGGGTACGAGGCTTACGGCGCCGAGCCGAGTGATAGGCTGCGCTCCATCGCAATCGCGAAAGATCCCAGCCTCGCCGCCCGGCTCACATCAGGCTCGCTCCCCGGCCTGGCTCCTCAACTTGACCGGGAATTCGATGGCGTCGTCTGCAGCGCTGTGTTCATGCATATCCCCGAACAGCAGCAATTTGACGCCGCCTTCGACATCCGCAGCCTGTTGAAACGGCACGGGCGTCTTCTGCTGTCGATCCCACGCACGCGCTCTGACGTTCAGGCCGACAGCCGCGACACCGAGGGCCGGTTGTTTGTCCAGTCAGTTCCGGAGTCCGTGCAGCTTCTCTTTGAGCGGCTCGGGTTCCAGTGCATTGGTATCTGGGAAGATGAGGACCTATTGGGCCGCCCCGGCTTCACGTGGACAACCCTCCTGTTGGAATTGAGGACGGGGGAGCAAGTCCGTCCCATCGACCAGATCGAGGGCGTTTTAAACCGGGACAGAAAGGTGGCGACTTACAAGCTTGCCCTTTTCCGAGCCCTCGCTGATATCGCGATGACCGGGCATCGCGCTGCGCGATGGCGATCCGACGGATTTGTCGGCATCCCTGTCCGCTCGATTGCCGAGCGCTGGGTTTACTACTACTGGCCTTTGCTGGATGACGGGTCACTGTTTATCCCGCAAATCCGTGGCGAAAAGAGGGACGGCCGGTTGCGGATCGGGTTTAGGCCGCATTTGGACCGATTGATCGCGGAGTTTCGCCAGGCTGGTGGACTCGACGGATTTGCCATCGCATACAGGAACGATTCGCTGACCGCGCACCAGCGTGATCTCTTGCGAGGGACGCTGGCAAAACTCGTTTCGGTAATCGTCCAAGGTCCTGTGACCTATGCGGGCGGTGCATTAGGTACTGGGCGCCTCTTTCGATTTGACTCGGCACATGGGCATGTGATCGTGAGCCCGGAGATCTGGCGCGAACTGTCGCTTTCCGGACACTGGATCCAGGATGCGCTCATCCTGCGCTGGGCGGAACTCACTGCAGAGATTTCCAGCCAGTCAATTGCGCCGAGTGAGGTAATCGACTGCCTCCTTCGTGTGCCCACATTCGATCGTAATGTTCAGGACGCCAAGAGGGTCTTTCTCAACATGCAGACGAAGGAGTGCGCCTGGAGTGGTGTTTCCCTGGGAAACAGGTTTGAAGTGGATCATGTCCTCCCGTTCTCATTATGGCGGAACAACGATCTGTGGAACCTCCTTCCAACAACCAGGGCCATGAACCAAGCGAAGCGGGACGGCATTCCTACAACACGCCTGCTGAGACACCGGAAGGATGTGATCGTCGGCTACTGGGATGCAGTCAGGGGTGCAAATCCATGCCGGTTCGAGCACGAGCTGACACGGCTGACCGGGGGAACCAGCCAGCTCGAGGCGGCGTTCAATCTTGTCGTCGAGGCGGCGGAGATAACGGCCTTGCAGCGCGGGTGCCTGCGCTGGGAGCCTGCCTAACCCACCGGTTGCCGAAGAGGACGGATCTCCCTGGCGACGCCGAGGCGCCGCCAGGGTGCTGTTTCGGCCACGGCTCGACCACAAAGGTCACGCCGACGGACACAGCAAATAACTTTGAGACCCTTCGAGCCTTCGGGTCCTTGAGGTGAGTTTTACAAAATCCCACCTCGAAGGCTCCGAGGCTCCAAGCATCTCGAAGTCCGGAAGCCGACGGACACGTGGCGGCTGCTATCGGCATCGCCTGCTCGGTCCCACAGGAGTTCTTGTAGTAGAATCGCCGCCATGATCCATTCCGAAACCCGGCTGAGCCGGTTTCTGTGCCGCCGCGGATCGAAGTTCGGACGGAAACCACTAACCAAGGAGATAGCGACCCATGGCCAAAGTCACTCGTCGTAATTTCTTGAAATCTTCGGCTGCCGGAGCCGGCGTTTTGATATGCGGCACCGCGGCCACATCCCGCGTGTTCGGAGCCAACGAACGCCTGCGCGTCGCGGTCGTGGGGGTCAACGGCCGCGGGACCGCCCACATCAGCGGCTATCTGGAACAACCTGACGTGGAAATCGCGTATCTGGTCGATCCCGACCAGAACGTTTTGGATCAGAGACTGAAAGCCCTCCAGCAGAAGATCCAGGGCAAATTCACCTGCAAGGGTGTGGCGGACGTGCGTAAGGCACTGGAAGACAAGACGCTCGATGCGATCTCCATCGCCGCCCCGAACCACTGGCATTCGCTGATGACGATCTGGGCAGCCCAGGCCGGCAAGCACGTCTACGTCGAGAAACCGATGAGCCACGACATTGCCGAAGGCCGCGCCGCCTGGGAAGCGCAGAAGAAGTACAAGGTGGTCGTGCAGCACGGCACCCAGAGCCGCAGCAGCGCCGACATCGCGGGACTGCACCAGGCCATCCACGAGGGGAAGTTCGGCAGGCTCAAGATCTCCTATGGTTACGCATGCAAGCCGCGCGTCGGCATCGGTTTCAAGGCGCCTTGCGATCCTCCCGCCGACCTGGACTGGAACCTGTGGCGCGGCCCGGCGGTCATCAATCAGTTTCACGAGAACTTCGTCCATTACAACTGGCACTGGTTCTGGGTCACCGGTAACGGCGAACTCAACAACCAGGGAACCCACCAGCTGGACATGGCCTACTGGGCGATCGATCCCGGATCACGCATCCACGCCGTGCCATGGCCATCGGCGGCCGGTTCAAGTGGGACGACCAGGGCGAGACACCCAACACGATGTTCGGCATTGCCGAATATCCAAACAGCCAATGGGTTTTCTTCAACGTCCGCAACGTGAACTACGAGGGTTATCAGCAGCAGGTCGAGAACGAGTATTACTTCGAGGATGGCGGGAAGATCGTGCGCGGGCAGTACTACGCCAAGGGCAGCGACAAGGGCGAGAAGGCATCGGTGCCGCCGGGAAGGTCACTCCCGGCGGCAACTGGGGCGCCTTCGCCGCGGCCTGCCGCGCAGCTGACCCGAGATGGCCAACGGCAACGCGGCCCAGGCGCATTACAGCTGCACGCTGGGGCACGTGATCAACAACTCTTACCGGCTGGGCAAGAAGGTGCCTTTCAACGCGAAGGCGGGCCGATTCGGCGACAACAAGGACGCCTACGAACACTTCATGAAGCTGCACGCGGTCATGCGCGACGGCGTTGGGGTGCCGGAGACCAGGCCGAATACATCGTCGGCCCGTGGCTGACCTTCGATGCCCAAACCGAGCGGTTTACCGGCGAATTCGCAGCCGAGGCAAACAAGCTTGCGAAGGACCCGCACCGTCCCGGTTTCGAAGTGCCCGCGGCGGACAAGGTTTGAAGCGTCATTGTCTCGTCCCCGCTCCGTCCGGGAACCGGGGGCTCGGGTTGCCTCACATGGGTTCGACGGTTGCCGCTCGGTTCTGATCGGCGCTCCTGCACGCTTTTGCGGGCGCCCAGGCCGAGCACGTCCCGCGCTTCCAGGCGCTGCCCGTTTGAAGCGGCGGTCGCGGACGCAGTGGATCATCGAGGTGCTTACACACTCACTCGATTCGTTTCAGGAAGTCGACTGGCGAGAGGGGAGGTACCGGGGATCTCCGATAATCAGCGGTGTTGCGGGTGACGATGAAAGAGGCGCCGAAAGCCAGAGCCGCGGCAGCCTGCAAGGCATCATTGAGGTCATGCATGAGGAATTCCAGGGCTTGCACGGCGGCGTCAGTCCCTGTCGGGGGGACCTCCACGAACTCCAGTAGTTCGCGGATGAACGGGCGGGCGTCCGGGCGTAACAGGCAGCTCAAATTGGCGATCGAGTGCCATGCAACGGCCGTTCGGCCCGGTTCGGACCCCGCCCAATGCAGCACCGCCGCGCTGCTTTCGAAAAACTCCGCGCGGTGGAGGGCCACGTCGAGCAGAAGATCGGTGTCCAGCAGTGCTCTCATTTGTCGTCTAGAGGTGCCCGTATGAGGCTGTGCCGACCGTTCCACGTCGTTTTCGCCGTCGTCACCCTTGCATACGTCGTCGGTGCCCAAGAGGTGATCGTCAAAACCGGCCAGGTAGTGGTGCGCTTCGACAACCGCAATTGTCAGCGCCAGCTGGAATGGATCGACGCCGGGAACCGGAGCATCGTGGCGTTCGATCCAGCAGCGCAGTCCGGGGTCAACGTGCTCGGCGTCGAGTGCACCGAGTTCAGGCTGCAGCCCGGCAGCTCGCAGAAAGAGGTGGTCGACCCGGAGTTCGGCAGGGTGCTCGAAGCGAACCTCGGCGGCGTGTTCGAGGACGCCGGCCGCGGTCTGCGCATCCGGCATTCCGGGTCCGGATTCCCGAAGGGCTGCCGGTCGCGCTGTTCGAGAATACTTACACCAACCAGGGCGAGGCCCGGATCCACCTGGACCGCGTCTACGCGGAACGCGTTCTGCTCGACCGCAGCCTGGCCGAGCCGGGCGCTGCGCGGTGGGAGCTCGCGTCCTTCCAGGGGGGCGCGTACCACTGGGGAGACGAGTACGCGCGCATCATGCTCAGGCCGGGATTCAGCCAGACGAATTTCCAGGGCGTCGACGACGTGAAGGGAATCGAGGGGGCAGGGGGCGGTATGCCGTTCGTCGATGCCTGGGCGCCGGCCATGGGAGTCGCCGTCGCGCACCTCGAGAAGGCGCCGCGCTGGCTGTCGCTCCCGGTGCGTGTCCGCGGCGACGAGAGGGTCGAGATCGGCGTGACCGAGAGCCCGGCGGCGCGGCTGGGGCAGCAGGAGTGGCTCGAGCCGGGCGCGGCGTCACGGTCCTCACCGCCGTGATATTCCACCGCCTCGACTTCCACGACCCGCTGCGCATCTACGGGCGGCTGCTCCGGCAGCGCGGGATCCGGATCCCCGAGACCTCGCCGGCCTACGCGTACGAGCCGTACTGGAAGTCCTGGGGATTCCAGCTCGACTTCACGGTGGACAGAATCCTCGGCCTCCTCCCCGAGCTGAAGTCCATGGGCGTCCTGACCGCCAACCTCGACGACGGCTGGTACGACTTCATGGGCGACTGGCAGGTCAACCGCTCGGCAGGGAAGTTCCCGGGCGGCGAACCGGACATGGTCGCGTTCGTGCGCAAAACCGCCACGCCCAGGGCTTCCGGACGGGGCTCTGGTGGTACCCGCTCGGGGTACACCCGAAGAGCCGCCTCGCCGCAGAGCACCCGGAGCTGCTCGTGCAGGACGAGCAGGGGCGCTACCCGCTCGACCCGAGCGACCTGTGCCCAGCTGTGCCCGGCCTACGAGCCCGCGCTGCGCCACGTCGACGCCATCCTGCGCAAGGCAATCGGCGAGTGGGGCTTCGACGGCGTCTACACCGATTTTCAGGGGCTGTCCGCCGTGCCGGCGTGCTTCAACAGGCAGCACCACCACCGCACGCCGCTGGACTCGTTCGAGTCGACCCCGAAGCTTTTCGAGCTGATCGACCGGACGCTGCACCAGCTCAGGAAGGACCCCTACAACGAGGTCTGCATCTGCTCGTTCCCGCACTCGCCGTACAACATGCCGTACTACGACATCGCTAATGCGTCCGACCCGGTGAACACGTTCCAGGTTCGCAGCCGGATCAAGGTCGAGAAGGCGATCCGCCGGAGGCACAGGCCGCTGTCGGCGACTGCTACCAGGTGCCGCTCGATGAATGGCGCGGCTCCTCGGTCCCGGAGTCGTTCGAGAGCGCCATCGGGACTGGGGCGCAGCTGACGACGTTCTATGCCGACCTGGACGGGCCCCAGCGCGAGCTGTGGACGCGCTGGTTCCGGGAGTATCGCCAGCTGGGCCTGAGCAGCGCCGAATATCTGAACCTGTACGACATCGCCTTCGACAAGCCCGAGGTGCACGTCGTCCCCCGCAAGGGGAAGGAGATGTACTACGGCATCTACGCGGACGTCTGGTCGCGCGGCCGCCGCATCCAGCTGCGCGGGCTGGACAAGGGGACTGCTTACGACGTTTACGATTACGGCAACCGCCGGTCGCTCGGCACGGTGGACGAGGGCCAGGCCTTACCTGCAGATTTCCTTCAAGGATTCCCTCCTGCTGCGCCTCACGCCGCGCTAGCCTCGAAGGTGCCTTCGAGATTCTTGGAGTCCTTGGATCCTTCGAGGTGATTCCCAGCACCTCCAAGCGAGAATCCCCTCGACCTCACCGACAAGGGACGGCGCGGCCGGTGGTGAACCGTTTGGACCACGTCGCGACTCCCGGCTTGCAGTTTGCACCTTCAACCTCGGGCCGTATTTCGCCGCAGTCAGACGAGCTTAACTATTCACATCGTGAATGATTATCATGCAGACCATGGAGACTGTTGCGCGGGCTCGTCGGCGGTGCCTTGGCCAGCCGGCTGAATGTGATGCCGGCTGTCGCTGCTACGGGAGCACGGCAAGCTGGAAAGACTACCCTTGCGCGCGATCTCGCCGGGGGACAGGCACTACTCGCTCGACGACCTCGATGCCGTGGACGCCGCGCGCCGTGATCCGGGGATGCTCCTCGGTGGCACCCGGCCCGTCACTCTGGACGAGATACAACGCGAGCCCGATCTCCTGCACTCGGTCAAGCTGGAGATTGACCGGAACCGTGTCCCGGGTCGTTTCCTCCTGACGGGTTCGGCGAACCTTCTTCTGATGCGCCGCGTATCGGAGTCGCTGGCGGGCCGCGCGAGCTCATCTCACCCTCTGGCCGATGACGCGGCGCGAGCAGCAGGGCCTCGGACGCTGCGGCCTGTGGGAGGGAGTTGCTCGACACTCCGGACGAGGCCTGGCTTCAACCTGTCTGGCTGATCGAAACGACGAGCCCGAGGACTGGCGTGCGCTGGCGCGCCGGGGAGGGCCCCCCGACTCCCCCTGTCACTGCACTTGACCTCGGAGGGAGGAACGCGCCATCTGGTTCAACAGGTACACCCGGACCTACCTCGAACGCCGACCTGCAGGAGCCTGTCGTCGATCTCCGCGCTCCCCGATTTCCGGAGGGTTGATGAGGGCTGCCTGCTTGCGGCTCGGGCAGCTCGTCAATGAGGCCGAGCTGGGACGCGACGTTTCGCTCCCCGCAACCTACCATCCACCGCTACCTGAACCTGCTCGAAACGTCGTACCTTCTCGTGCGCCTGCCCGCAGTTGCGCGTCAACCGGACGAAGCGGCTCATCAAAGCGCCCAAGCTGTACTGCGAGAATACGGCCTGGCGCTGCGTCTGGGTGGCGCAGGCGAGCCCGTGGGAGCGCATCTCGAAAATCTCGTACTCGGCGACCTCCTGGCCTGGCGCGACGACCGCCTGAAACGTGCGGAGGTGCTCTACTGGCGCACGAGCCTGGGAGAGGAAGTGAACTTCGTGATCGAGACCGGCGGCAAAGTGCTGCCGGTCTCGATCAAAGCAACCAATCGCCCCAGATTGCGCGACGCCGCGCACCTGCGCTTCTTCCGGGCCGAGTACGGCAGGATGGCGCGTGCCGCCCTCCTGCTGCACACCGGGAAAACACTGGAGTGGCTGACGCCGGATGTGCTGGCCGCCCCCTGGTGGAAGCTGCTCTGAGGTGCTGGAGCGGCTGCCTTCAGTTGCCGCAATCAAACAAAAAGCGCAGGACCGGACTTGTTATTCCGACGTCGCGCGCCAATCCTTGAGAACCACGACACGCCCGACAGACATTGCCCTTCGGGCATATCTGCGGTCGGCCGTCACGTAGGTTCCCCGGTGCCTCAGTGCCACAGAATGGTACGCGGCATCGTAGAAGGTCGCGCCGGCCGCTTTCATGATATCCAGGGCTGCTCCGAGCACGTCGACCACGCGGTCTTCCTCGAACTGGTACCCGATGTAGATCTCCAGCAGTCTGCGCGCCCGGTCAGGCTGCTTCAGGCCGAG
>CAWJKZ010000024.1:0-520231 GCA_963843575.1 uncultured Acidobacteriota bacterium
CCGTCATTCTATGGTCGGATTTACGGTGCGCGAGGAAGAGGATGACTGGACCGACGAGAAGGTCTGGATCAAGGCCAACCCTTCGTCTGATTCAGAACGGCGGCTTCCTGCCAATCGAGAAGATCCGGGAGAAGTTCAAGGCGGCGCAGTCGGATCCCGAGGCCGAGTTCAGCTTCCGCAGATACTACCTGAACATGTGGGGCCAGAAGGAACGACCGGGCCATCGACATGGCCCAGTGGGATGCCTGCGGCCGGCGCCCCAATGACGGGAAGGTGCAGTTTCTCCCCTGGAAGGCGACAGGCCTGCTTCCGAAGGGCCCCGAGGATAAGGTCAGGCCGATCGCGGCGGCGACGCTTCAGCATTTCGCAAAGCGAAAATGCTGGGCTGGTCTCGACCTCTCGATGACTACCGACATGTCGGCGCTGGTCTTCGTCTTCCCGTGTCCGGATGGCGGATATGAGTGGCTTCCCTTCATTTGGCTTGCCCGAGAGGGACATAAAGAAGCGGCAGCTGAAGGATGGGGTGCCCTACCAGCTCTGGGCCCAGCAGGGGTTTCTGGAGCTCTGCGATTCATACGGCGGCGCCTTTATCGACCAGGCGGAGATCGAGGCCAGGATAAACTGGGGAAAAGACAACTTCGACCTCAGGGAAGTCTGCTACGACCCGTGGAACGCTCACGCCCTGGCCGGCCGCCTGATCGACATCGGGATCGAATGCGTCGAGATCCGGCAGGGATACGCGACCCTCTCCGCTCCGAGCAAAAAGGTCCTCGAGCTCGTCACGGCCGGGAAGCTTTATCACGGCGGTCATCCGGTGCTGAAATGGCACGCCTCATGTCTCACGAAGAAGGAAACGAACGATAACCTGATGTTCGTAAAACCGGAGCGCGGGAAGAACAACAACCGGATCGATGGCATCACCGGCGGCGTCAACGCAATGCGCCGGGCGATGCTCGAAGAGCAGGAGAAGCAGTATCAGGTGATCTTCGTCGGTTGATGACTTTCTGAAGTTTTGAAGCGGATTCCAAAAGCCTCGGCTCAGCCCGGGGCTTTTTCATTTGGAGGCAACGATGGCGGCAGACAAAGTCACTCGGTTGTATTCGGTACTGAACGTGAAGTCGGTGGACGAGGCGCAGCGAACCATTGAGGGTATCGCATCGACTCCGGCGCCGGACCGGTATAACGACATTGTCGAGCCAGCCGGCATCGAATTCAAACTCCCACTTCCCTTTCTGTATCAGCACAAGCATAGCGAGCCTATCGGATCTGTGGTCGACGCGCGGATTACCAGCGACGGCATGGCCATAAAGGCCAAGGTCGCGTCGGCCGGGATTCATGCCGACATCGACCGTGCCTGGGCATACATCAAAGCCGGGCTCGTGCGCGGCCTCTCCATAGGATTTCGCAGCCTCGAAGACGCTTACGATCGCGAAACCGGTGGCTACCACTTTCTCCGGACCGAGCTGATGGAAATCAGCGCGGTAACCATTCCGGCGAATGCGGAAGCCACCATCACAGCCGTCAAGTCCTACGACTCCGACGCGGCCGCGCTAGGCCACGAGCGTCGCGGGCCCGTCAGGCTCGATACCCCATCCAATCCACCCGGCGTTTCGGGAACCAAGCAAACAGCGTGAGGAAAAACGCAATGGCAAAGACCATTCAGGAACAGATTGCAGCGATTTGAGGCGAAGCGGGCAGGCCCGGTGTCGCCCGAAGACCGAGATCATGGACAAGGCATTCGGATGAGGGCCGCACCCTCGACGCAACCGAGACCCAGGAGTGGGACGGTCTCGAGGTCGACGTCAAGACCATCGACGAGCATCTGGTTCGCCTGCGGGCCCACGAGAAGCAGATGGTCACCAAGGCCACCCCGATTACGCGAGAAGACGGCGGGAACGCCGGACACCGGCAGCGCGGCGCGCGGCGGCATTGTCACCGTCAAAGGGCCGAACCTGCCGCGTCGGCACGGCCTTCACCCGGTACGCGATTGCCCTGGCGCGCGCACGCGGCAACATCGTGCTCGCGGCCGAAATCGCGAGGGCGTGGAAGGACTCCACCCCCGAGGTCGAACGGGTCCTCAAGGCAGCGGTCGCAGCCGGGACCACGACAGGCGACGGCTGGGCCTCGGAGCTCGCCGATTACACTGTCATGGCGAGCGAGTTCATCGACTACCTGCGCCCGATGACCATCATCGGCCGGATCCCGGGCCTGCGCAGGGTGCCGTTTGACATCAAGCTGCCTCTCCAGGACGCCGGCTCGACCGTGGGCTGGGTCGGAGAGGGAGCGCGCAAGCCGGTTTCGAACCTCCACTTCGACACGACCGAGCTGGGCCATGCCAAGGCAGCCGGAATCGTCGTGCTCACCGACGAGCTCGTGCGCGTCAGCAACCCGTCGGCCGAGGCGCTGGTCCGCGCAGACCTGGCGGCCGCAATCGTCCAGTTCCTGGACGAGCAGTTCATCAGCCCGCTCGTCGCTGCCAACGGGACCGTCTCGCCGGCATCCATCACTTACGGCGCCGGGAACGGTGCCGCATCGGGAACGGATGCCGAGGCATTCCGTTCGGACTTCAAGGACGCGTTGACGGTGCTCCTCACCGCCAACATCGATCCGACCGGGTTGGTGTCCGTCATGCAGCCGACCCTGGCGGTCGCCCTGTCCCTGATGAGGAATGCTCTCGGCCAGAAGGAATTCCCCGACATCACCGCGGGTGGCGGCCGCCTCGAAGGCTACGACGTGGTCACGAGCATGAGCGTCCCGAGCGGCGACCTGGTCTTCCTGAAGCCGTCCGAGGTCTTCCTGGCGGACGACGGCGGGATCACCCTCGACGCCAGCCGCGAGGCCTCCCTGGTCATGGACGACGGCGGATCGCCGAACGTGACGACCATGGTCAGCATGTGGCAGAACAACTCGTGGCCCTGCGCTGCGAGCGGATCATCAACTGGAAGCGCCGGCGTGACGCGGCGGTCTACTACCTGACCGCCTGCGACTATGGCGGCTCCCAGTCCACCACCTAGCGCCGCCCAGGCTTTCCCAGACAACCGAGCTCTCCCGGCTGACCGGTCGGGAGAGCTCCCCCGAAACGAGAGAGGCTTTCCATGACCCGCGTGATCGCACTCAAGGACCACAAATACGCACAGAAGGGGGAAGCGCACTACGAGGCGGGCGAGAACACCTACTGGCGCGAGCCAGATGGACGTGCGCCTTCTTGAACCGGCACGCGTGACCAGAAAACAGGCGGCAGCGGTCGTCGCGGACCGCTCCGCCCCCATCCTGAGGCCCGCGCCCGAACCAACAGAGCCGGAACCAGTGATCGCGGATGCCTGCGTCGAAGACCGGTTCCCCGTGGTCGAATCGACGAAGCCCAGGCGGCGCTATCGGCGGCGTGACATGAAGGCGGAAGACTAAATGCGCAAAACCGTGCTCGGCAGGTTATTCGCCAAGGCCCTGAGTCTCATGCGGGTCAGCGGCACGGCCGCTTCCCGCTGGGCATGGAGTTGGATCTCGGAGCCGTATACCGGGGCATGGCAGAAAAACGTCGTCGAACTCGACACCCAGGAGACCCTTCTCCGGAACTCCGCGGTCTATGGTTGCGTCACGGGTATCGCCGATGATGTGGCAAAGCTCCGGATAAAGCTGACGACGAACAAGGACGGAATCTGGACGGAAATTACTTCGGGCTCGCCCTGGCTGCCGGTCCTGCGAAAGCCCAATCACTACCAGAACCGGATCAAGTTCATCGAGTCGTGGGTCCTCAGCAAGCTCCTGGCCGGCAATACCTACGCGCTCAAGAAGCGCGACGACCGAAATGTTGTAAACGCGCTCTACGTGCTCGATCCGAAGCGCGTCTATCCACTTGTGGCCGAGGATGGCGGAGTCTACTACGATCTGCAGCAGGATTTCATTTCCCAGCTTCCGGAACACGTCATCGTGCCGTCGCGGGAAATCATTCACGACATGATGCCGTGCTTCACCCATCCCCTGATCGGGACGCCTCCGTTGTACGCCTGCACCTACTCCGCCACCTTGGCCAACCGGATCCAGGAGCACAGCACGGTCTTCTTCGACAACCGGTCGCTTCCCGGCGGCATCCTCACGGCACCCGGAAAGATCAACGACGAAACGGCGATCCGGATCAAGAAGGATTTCGAGAAGAACTTCTCGGGCGAAAAGGTCGGGCGGCTGGCAGTCTTGGGCGACGGGCTGAAATTCGAGCCCATGCAGGCCACGGCCGAGGCGAGCCAGCTTGCAGAGCAATTGAAGCTCACCGTCGACGATATTGCCCGCGCCTTCCATTACCCGATCTTCAAGCTGGGCGGCGCCCTGCCGCCCGTACGCGGGCAATGTCGAAGCTCTGATCATCTCGTACTACACGGATTGCCTGCAGATCCTTATCGAGTCGCTCGAGCTGTGCCTGGATGAAGGTCTTGCGCTGCCGGGCGATTACGGCACGGAATTCGACCTCGACAACCTGATGCGAATGGATACCGCAGGCCTGTACAAGTCCAACAGCGATGCTGTAGGCGGCGGCTGGATGGCTCCTGACGAAGCGCGTTTCCGCGCCAACATGGGTAAGACACCGGGCGGTGCCGCGCCATACCTCCAGCAGCAGAACTACAGCCTGGCGGCTCTCGCCAAACGTGATGCGCAGGAAGACCCTTTTGCCAAATCTCAGGCCCCGGCCGCAACTCCGCCGACGCCGTTGTCGGAGGATGAGCTCGAGCTGCTCTATGGCGCGGAGCTGCGAAAGGACTTTGCGGCATGATGGACGCAACCGAAAGATCGGCGTTATTCAAAGCCCTCACGACAGCCGTGAAGGAGTACGTCTCCGGCATCGTACGCGGACTATCCGAACGTTTCGATCGAGTTGAGAGGCGACTCGATACGATTTCCGTGCTTAAGACCGAGCGCGGTGAGAAGGGTGAGAAGGGAGACCCCGGGCCCTCCTGGCGAGTCGATTGTCGGACCCAAGGGCGAAAAGGGCGATCCTGGGGAGTCAATTCTCGGACCGGCTGGCCCAGCAGGGGAATCCATTGTCGGTCCCAAAGGGGAGAAAGGTGACTCGGGGGTATCGATAGTCGGTCCTCGCGGAGAAAAAGGCGATTCCATTATCGGCCCCGCAGGTCCCAAAGGGGATCCAGGAGAATCGATTGTCGGTCCTCGCGGTGAGAAGGGCGAATCAATTGTTGGACCGCCGGGTCCCAAAGGGGAGAAGGGGGATCCAGGCGAGTCAATTCTCGGCCCGGCGGGCCCCAAAGGAGACCCCGGCGAGTCTATCGTTGGACCTCGGGCCCCAAGGGTGAGAAGGGTGACCCGGGAGAATCCATTGTCGGCCCTCCAGGCCCGAAGGGGGAAAAAGGGGACCCCGCAGAATCCGTTGTCGGACCTCAGGGCCTGCCCGGGGAGTCAGTAGTCGGACCCCGTGGGGAAAAAGGAGATTCCATCGTCGGGCCCGCAGGCCCGAAAGGTGACCCGGGCGAGTCGATCGTTGGACCTCAGGGCCCCAAGGGTGAGAAAGGTGACCCCGGGGAATCCATTGTCGGACCTCAGGGCCCGAAGGGGGAGTCCATAGTCGGACCCAAAGGAGATTCCATCGTCGGGCCTGCAGGCCCCAAAGGTGACCCAGGCGAGTCTATCGTCGGACCTCAGGGCCCAAAGGGTGAGAAAGGTGACCCGGGGGAATCCATTGTCGGACCTCAGGGCCCGCCTGGGGAGTCGATAGTCGGACCCCGTGGGGAAAAAGGAGATTCCATCGTCGGGCCCGCAGGCCCGAAAGGTGACCTCGGCGAGTCGATCGTTGGACCTCAGGGCCCCAAGGGTGAGAAAGGGGACCCTGGAGAATCCATTGTTGGGCCTCAAGGCCCGCCTGGGGAGTCCATAGTCGGACCCAAAGGAGATTCCATCGTCGGGCCCGCGGGCCCAAAAGGTGATCCAGGCGAGTCGATCGTCGGACCTCAGGGCCCCAAGGGTGAGAAAGGGGACCCCGGAGAATCCATCGTCGGGCCTCAGGGCCCGCCCGGGGAGTCAGTAGTCGGACCCCGTGGGGAAAAAGGAGATTCCATCGTCGGGCCCGCAGGCCCGAAAGGTGATCCGGGCGAATCTATCGTTGGACCTCAGGGCCCTAAGGGTGAGAAAGGAGACCCAGGTGAATCTATCGTCGGACCCGCAGGGCCAAAGGGGGAGAAAGGGTGACCCTGGAGAATCCATTGTTGGGCCTCAGGGCCCGCCTGGGGAGTCGATAGTCGGACCCGGGGAAAGGAGATTCCATCGTCGGGCCTGCGGGCCCAAAAGGTGATCCGGCGAGTCTATCGTCGGACCTCAGGGCCCCAAGGGTGAGAAAGGAGACCCGGGTGAATCTATCGTCGGACCCGCAGGGCCAAAGGGCGATCCCGGGGAGTCCGTCGTCGGACCTCAGGGTCCTCCTGGGGAATCTATCGTCGGACCCCGCGGAGAAAAGGGGGATCCCGGAGAATCCATTGTCGGGCCTCAGGGCACGCCTGGGGAGTCGATAGCCGGCCCTTGCGGTGAGAAGGGCGAAAAGGGAGATCCGGGCGAATCGATAATCGGCCCGCAGGGGCCGCCTGGAGCTCCTGGACGTGATGCCCTGCAGGTTGATGTCCTGCCTGCGGTGGACCTGTCGCGCTCCTATCCACGCGGCACCTATGCCCGTCACGACGGCGGCATCATCCGTTCGTTCCGCGACACCATCCCCGGGGCCGAGCTGCGTACCGCCGGCTGGGAGGTGGCGATCGCCGGCGTCGCCGACCTTGGTGTCAGCCAGGGCGACGACCCACGCGAATTCAGCGTTCTCCTCCGTCTCACAGGCGGGGAGCTCCGAGCATTGCAGTTCCGCATCCCCTGCATGATCTACCGGGAAATCTACAAGCCCGACGCGAAATACCGCCAGGGCGACGTCGTGACCTGGGGCGGGTCCGCGTGGCATTGCCAAGTCGACGACCCGAAATCCAGCCCCGGCAAGAACGGGGAGTGGAAGCTCATGGTGAAGGAAGGGCAGCGCGGCAAGGACGGCAAGGACGGGCAACCTGGGCCTGAAGGCCCGCCCGGACGAGACGGCAAAGATCTCACCCAGCTGGCATTCGACGGCAAAAAACACTGATCAACTCAGCAGGTACTGGTGGAGCTAAAGTATGCCAAGACTCGCAACGAAGCGAACTCCGAACTGGGGCACAGGCTCTGGAAGACCCTGCAGCGCACCTTCCGATTGAGCTGGCGGAACATCGCCGAGGCTCGGGGCCGGCATCGATAGCGAATGCGCTGGCCCGCAAGCGGCTCGGCAGGGGATACGGCCGAGTATTTCGAGGCCGCAGCCGAAAAAGGGCGGCAAGATGCGCTGGAATCCGGCGGCGCTCGCAGCGCTGATGGGGTCCTTCGCGATGCGGCCCTTCCAGCGAAAGGTCGCCTGATGGGACGGATTATTCAACGGATTCGAAAAGACGCCATCAGGAAGTGGCAACTCGACTATGCGGTAGCAGAAGGCATAGGGCTGGATCCGCCGAAAGGACCGTGTCCAACTGTCCCCCCGGGGTCGCGGATCAAGCTTGCGAACCAGGACTACGTCGTGCAGCCCAACGGTTCGTGGAAACGTGCATGACTGGGCCTCTTGTCTCCTGCGTCATGCCGACCTGGAACCGCAGGGAGTTTATCCCTGCCGCGATTCAATCATTCCTGGAGCAGTCGTGGAAGAAGAGAGAGCTCATCATCCTGGATGACGGCGATGACCGGGTTGGAGATCTAATTCCGAAGGATCCGCAGAATCCGGTATGTCTCGATGGCACGACGGAAGCCAACCGGGGAAAAGCGGAACATCGTCTGCGAGCTGGCCAGGGGCGATGTCATCTGCCACTTCGACGACGACGACTGGAGTGCACCGGATCGCCTCGAGGATCAGGTCAGCCGGCTGATGGCGACCGGCGCCCCAGTGACCGGCTACAGCAGGCTTCTCTTTTGGGATTCGATCGCGGGTGTCGCGCGCTGGTACCGCGCCCGAACTCCCGGGTACGTGGTCGGAACCTCTCTCTGCTACACGAAGGAGTTGTGGCGGATTCACCCGTTCAAGCAGCAGCAGGTAGCCAGCGATAACGATTTCCTCCGGCTCATCTTGAAGCGCGTTGCCTGTTCCTCGGAATATCGCCATATCGTGGCCAGGATCCATGACTGCCACCACACGTCGCACAAGAACAACATCAAGGAAATCGCCCCGCGCGAACTGATTCCCTCGGCATTCTGGGCAAACGAGGCATTGAGGACGTCATGAGAACAGTGCTTATCACGCCGGCCACCTGGCTCCCTTTCGAGGTAGAAGCGATCAAGGATCGGCCCGAGCTCCGCCTCTCCGGAATTACCGAGGATGACGTGACCGTCGCGGAGGCAATCCAGGCCGCGGTGGAGGCCTACCAGGAGTACACGCGCCGCATTCTCTGCAGGTCCACCTGGGATCTGTATCTCGACGAATTCCCGGAAGACGACGACGTGATCGAGACGCCGGCGCCGCTGGCCAGCGTGGAGTCGCTGAAATATGTCGACTCCTCCGGAACGACGATCACGCTTGCGTCGAGCGAATACTGCGTCGGCACCGCTGATCCGCTGGCCGGCCGGATCCAGAAGATCGGCAGCAGCACGGCATGGCCCCTGGCGCTGGAACGAATTGACTCCGTGATTGTCCGCTTCATTGCCGGCTATTCCTGTCCGAATGAGATCCCGCGGATGATCAAAGACGGGCTGCTCTTGAAGATCCAGGAAATCATGGACGGGGTCGACCGGTCGGCAGCCTACGAAGCCAAGTGGTTGCTGCGCAGAATCTTCATCGCCTGAAGAGCATTAGCCATGCACGCCAATCCTCTGGTTTCCTGCATTATGCCGACGTTTGACCGCCGGCCCTTCATCCCGGCCTCGGTCGCATGCTGGCTGGCTCAGGACTATGAGAACCGCGAACTGATCGTTCTCGACGACGGTAAGGACAAAATAAAGGACAGGCTCCCGGAGGATCCCCGGATCTGGTATTACGAGATCTCGCCGAGGGAACTCACGGGAAGAAAGCTCAATCACTGCTGCGAGCTCGCGCGCGGTGAAATCATCTGCCGGTTTGATGATGACGATTGGTCGAGCAACGACAGGATCTCTGACCAGGTCCGGCGCCTTCAGGCCGGCGGCGCGCCCGTCACCGGCTACAGCCACATGTTCTTTTGGAACATGATCAGAGGGGTGGCCAGCCTCTATCGGCCGAAACGACCCGACTGGATCGCCGGCACGAGCTTCTGCTTCCTCAAGGAATTCTGGCAGACTCATCAATTCCACGAAATACACCAGGGTTCCGACAGCAAATTCATAGGCTCGCTGATGGGTTCGGGGCTCATTGATCCATCGAGCGATCCTTGTCACATGGTGGCCCGCAGCCACAACATGCATCCCACCTGGCCCCGGGGAATCGTTGGGGATCCCATCAACAGAGGACAGCTGCCACAGGAGTTCTGGCAGAACGAGAAACTCGTGAGACTGCACGCATGAAGCTGACTGTTGTCATCGTTCAAAGCTCGGAGTTACCGCTCGCTTATCTCGCGCAGAATTTTGGATCCCTGAAAGAATGGAACGCTGACGGCCTTTCGGATACGCAATTCGTCGTTATCTCACAGATGAAGGATTCCGGCCCGCTGAAGGAGCTCTGCGAAAAAAGCGGTCTTGCGATCGATGTCATCTGCCCCGTCCAGGACTTTGTGGCGGATTGCCCCGTCTGGGACGTGCTCGCGTCACTGAGGGAAGCGTGGCCGAGCTTCCATGGGGACTATCTATCGATACAGCATCCGGAGTTTATCTGGGCTCCCGGCAGACTCCGCCGAACGATTGACTACCTCAGTGCAGCGAAAACAGTTTCTCGTGCTCGGCAATCTCAGGCGGCCCGTCGAAAAGGGGAAGGTTTACAGCCGGCACGATAGGAAGGGGTCCGACACTCTGACTTCCGCCATGTCCGCGGGCCACTGGACCGAGGCAGCGCAGATAGCAGAAACCGTGAATACGGTGCATTGGATTTACTGGAATGGTGCGCCGAGTCCGAAAGAAAACGGGTGGCTCGAGGACGTCTTTTTCGCCGACCGAGGATGGCTCGAAGCCTGGAAGATGCCCACTCACGGCGGCCGGCAGCCGTTCCAGGATATTTATGACCTTGTGGGCCGCGCCGGCCAGACCATGAGCAGATTCCGGATGATGCCCGTCGTTTCCAGGATGCCATTGGAGACGAACCGGATGATTCATCTCTGGCATCCGCGGGTCTGGAGCACCTGGACCATAGAGATGCGGGATTACTTCCTGAAACGTCCCGAGTGGCGAGGCACCGAGTTCGCCAATGCCATCCTCTGGCGGGAACTCATCGAGCTGCGCAAGCGATCGGACAAGGGTCGCTTCAGGGCGGTAGTCCAGTTGCGAATGGGAGCACGCGGCACCGTGACGCGATATGGAATGGAGTTGCGGGCCTGGCTCGCGCACGGGGGTACGAACCAGCTCCGGGCTTTCTACGACTCGCGGAAGGGCCAAGCATGAAGACCGCCGAAATCGTCCGGAATTCGAATATCTGGGAACTGCGCTGGCCGTACTCCGGAGTTCGTGGACGAACTCCTCGAGCCCCATTCCGGAGGGAAAGGTCCTCGAGATCGGTGCAAGGACGCCCAGGTCGTTCCCGGATCGGACGGACTCGACATCGTTCAGTGGGAATGGTCCGCTCACCAATCATCCAACGTTTCGTTCAGTGGGACATCAGGCAAGTGCCCTGGCCGAAGGCCGACAAAGCAGTACGACCTCGTTCTGGCCCTCGAGGTCTGGGAGCATCTCTACGAGCGTGAGGTCGAGGCATTCCGAGAATTGAAACGGATTACGCGCCCGCGCAATTCTCAGCTGTCCCTATCTGTGGAAACAGTCGAAGCACCGGAATCATGTCGGGCTCACATACCGCAAATCCGACAATGGACTGACCATTGCCCGATGAGCTTTTGCGAGGTGGTCGTGCCCGCCGGAGTGGCCGGATCTGCGTCACATAGTTGCAATGTTTGAATTCCACTAAAAGCAGAGGAACCGGCGACAGCCGAAAGGGAGATATTCACAATGGCAATCGGTGACGACTTCACAATTGCAGCAACATGGCGACATCCGGCACGCGTCGGGCACCGACACGGTACACCGGTGCTGGCATTCCACCGCTGGCTGCAGGACCTGGCGGACCAGGCGCAGGCTTCGGGCAACGACCTGCTGGACATCACCAGCATCACCCCGTCCGCCCGTGCGACCGACAACATCATCACGCTGAACGCGCCGTACAACATCGACGACGCGGCGGCAGAGTTCCTGTACGACGGTTCCATCGAACAGGCCGGGGGCGACACGCTGTACTCCGGGCTGGTCGTCGTGGGCGCGGTGGCGGGGGCGACCACCCTGCAGGTCGTGCAGGACAACGCGCTGTACGACACCGATACGCCTTTCTGGGGCACCGGGATCAACGCGGACCCGACCGCGAACATCCTGTGCCGGATGCTGATCAAGACCCGCGATGTCCGGAGCGGACATCGACGGCAAGCGCATCCGCGTGTACGCCGCGGGAGTGGGGGCACACGTTCGCCGAGTTCTCCGTCACGATGGGCCTGGGCAACTCCGTCGCGGCTATCTTCACCCTGACCGACCTGAACAACGCGACCGCTCGCGGCGACGGTGGCGGGCTGGACCGACATCGTCGAACACCGAGGGCTACCAGACCATCGACCTGCAAAACGGCGACGGCGCGCAGCCCTACTACTCCAAGTGGGAAAAGATCGCGCACACGATCAACGACCTGTACGAGCGGGCCAAGTGGCTCACGCGCAGGGGGTCGTCCTCGACGATCCACGGCATGGACGGCGAACTGTTCCGGGGCATCACGCACCAGTGGAACTACGACAACGAAGCGAACGGGCCGTTCGTGGAAGACGAAGAACTGTCGTGGGGAACCGGCGCGACCGCAGGCACGGGCATCCTGCTGGCGCTTCTGGACTCGGGTGCGACCGGGACCATGTGGATTCAGCTCCTGACCGGCGTGCCCCCGGTGGGCGACATGCAGGTTTCCGGGGCGACGGCGACCGCCGACGTGAACGGTGCGGTGACCTCGCGGTCGCTGTCTTCCGTGTTCATCGGCCAGTCCACGGGATCGGCGATGATTGGCGCGTTCGGCATCGGCGTCCTGCCTGCGGACCTGTCCAAGGACGACAAGCTGTTCGACCTTGCGAACACGCAGCGCACGCCTCCGAACAACGTCATCTTCTACGTCTACGGGCTGGTGGCGAGCGAAGACCGCGTGCTGGTGACCAACGCGCAAACCGGAAGCATCGACTTCGACCAGATGACGCTGGCGACGGCGCTGACCGGCGGCGCAGAAACGCAGGTGGACGTGGGCGCGGGCAACATCCCTGCGGACACGCCGCAGACCGGGAACCTGCGCATCGAGCTGGACAGCGGGATCTACCGCAGCGTGCCTTACACGGCGCACGACGGCAGCAGGTACTTCACCATCGCGATCGACCAGCTTCGTCGATCCGAATGACGCGGCCAGCAGCAACAACGTGTTCCTGGCCTACATCGACAAGGACGCGGCCAGCGACACGGAGCAGGTCACGTTCAAGTACGTCGCGCCCAGAACGCTGTTCGTGCGCGTGCGCGACGGCGGTGGCGTTGCCAAGAGCAACACGCCGATCAAGACGTTCGAAACCACGGCGGGACTTGGCGTGGGCGGTGGATCGGCCACGGCGATCAGAACGCCCGACGCGTAAGGATCTGGGTCTTGGCGGGGGCGAGCGCGTTCTAAGCAAACGCGGCCTGCGGGGTTCGAATCCCCCGGCGGCAATCCGGTTGGTGCTTAGACTGACCGAGAGGCCGTGCAGATAGGTCGGGGCAGCCCCTGCCAAGGATGGTTCGCACGGTTTGAACGCGTAAAGCTGATAACACATGGCAACCCCAACGCTTGGCAGTCCGCCGACCACGATCAACGCGGCGGATGTCAACACCAACTGGCTGATCCTCACCACAGCCGACGCCGAGTTCAAAAAAGAAGGTCGAACTCGATGTCGGGCATCCTGCGCAACGACCTGGCGACAGGTCAGTACGGCCCGGTCACCGGCATTAGCATGGCGAACCAGCACATGCGTTGCTGGGTCAACTTCGGCGCTGTCCCGTATCTGGCTGCGGAAGCGTCAGGCGGAATGGAGTTCTTGGGTCACCGACGGGACGAACACCGCCTACTACGTCATCTTCGGTTCAGACACGTATCTGGGCGGCTGGAAGAACTGCGTCGTCAATTTCGAAGCGCCCACTTCCGGCAACAAACCCACCGGCAACGTGACCACTTGGGGGTTGCGGCTTCACCGCACGGCAGCGCCTGCGCAGAAGATCAACACGTGGATCGACGCGCTGCGCTACGGCGACGGCTACGTCATTACGGGCGGGACTTCCGGCGACAAGGTCACGCTTGCGAACATCTATACCGTGGACAAGGCCAGCGCCTACGGCGTTCTGGACATGATCGAGGGCGTGTATCTTCGCGTACGGCAAGCTGACCTTCGGCAACGGCGCGACCACGACCTACATCAACCTCGACAATGGTACGGTCCTGATCTTCACGAATTCCCGAAAGTCGCCACGGGGCTGTACGCGCTGATCGGGCAGGGGTCCGGCTGCAACATCGCCATCAGCGGGTCGGTCCTGCAATCGGCGGGCTCGACCGACGCCACGCGCTTCGTCGATCGACATGGACGACGCGAATTTCGCGGCGTTTTCAATGACCAGCAGCTTCATCACGCGGGCGGGCGCATGCAACTTCAAGTCCGGCCAGACGGTCACCGGGAACACATTCGACAACTGCGGCCAGATCACGGCGGCGGTGCGAACCTGTCCGGCAGCACCGTCAAGGGCTACGCGGGGACGGCAGACACGGCGGCGCTGCTCTGGGACGTGAACACGGACCCGGACACGCTGCTGGACAACATGGTGTTCACCAAGGGGTCGGCTTCGGCCCACGCGATCCAGTTCGGGACGAACAGCCCGACGACGATAAACCTGAACGGCATCACGTTCTCCGGCTACAACGCGTCCGACAGCCAGAACGATTCCGCGCTGCTGATTTCGCGCACGACCGGGACGGTCACGATCTACGCCAGCGGCTGCATGGGCACGGTCAGCTACAAGTCCGCCGGGGCGACCGTCGTCATCGTTCAGGATTCGGTCGCCTTTTCCGTGACCGTCAAGGACACGGCCGTCCCCCCGGTGGCGATCGACAACGCACGGGTGCTGGTGCTGGCTGCGGACGCGGACGGGGCCGATGCCCTTCGACGAAACCGTGACGATCTCCAACAGCGGCACCACCGCCACGGTCACGCACACGGCCCACGGCATGGCGACGAACGACAAGGTGCAGATCAAGGGCGCGAGCCTGTGGCAGAACAACGGCGTCTTCCAGATCACGAAGATCGGCGACAATAGTTACACCTACACGCTGCCCAGCGCGCCCGGCAGTAGCCCAACCGGGACGATCAAGGCCACCTACGCAGCGCTGTACGGCCTGACCGGCCCTACGGGAATCGTGTCAAGCAGCCGCGTGTTCACCAGCGACCAGCCTATTACGGGCCGCATTCGGAAGTACGGCACGTCGGCCCCGTTCTACCGGACTGCGGACATCACCGGAACGATAGATTCCACCACCGGATATTCGACAACCGTTCAACTTCAACCGGACTCCTAACGCATGACCGATTATCAAAAACGCTACGAATCCGCGATGGTGGGGATCAGCGCGCTGCAACGCGAACTGGATCAGGTGAAGACGGAAAACGCCCGCCTGTTGCTGGAAAAGATCCAGTGGCAGTCCGAGAAGGACCGTCAGATGGCCGTCATCGCGCAGGCGGTGGGACAGGCCAATACCACCAGCAACGGCTATTTGGAAGAAAACAGAAAGCTGAAAGAAGAAATCCGGCGGCTGAAAGACGTGAACGATTCGCTGCAGGCACAATTGGACGCCGACTGAGATGGCGATCACGATCAACTGGGCAACCAAGGTCATCAGCGTGCCACGGTCCGACATGACGCTGGTGCAATCGGCCCCGGTGGAGGTCCGCGAACTGGACCTGAACGTGTTCCGGCAAGCGCTGAAGGATCTGGAGGACGCCGAAGCCGGAATTGTCTTTCTGGACACGCACCGCCACTTCACCGAAGTGTCACTTGGAACTCTGACGCTGGCCCGCGTGATCGAAATCATCAACGGCTACACGGTCACGTTCGAAGACGGGCAATATGCCGTCAATCTCGTCGGTGCGAACAGCAACATCATGGATGTGCTGAACCCGAATCAGGTGTCCGTGCGGTCGAACAATTCGGCGGGGCTGATCGGCGCAGTCGGCGGTCAGGTTCTTGGACAGCGAAGACATCGAAACCGGGATCACTTTCCGGCACGCCCAGCGCCTTCAGCTGGCGGCTCTGGCGGGGATACTAGCGGGCGCGCAGCCGGGAAGCACGACCATTACCATCAAGAACGCGGGCAGCGGAACCAGAAGCCGGATCATCGCCACGGTGGACGAATACGGCAACCGCAGCGAACTGGTCTTCGACCTGACGGACTGACGTGAATGCTGCGAAGTATTTCACCCCAAGATACTACCCGGCGGGATATTTCGCGACTCGCCCGGTCGAGATCGGAGAAGCGCACGCCTTCGCGTACGAGGCGTCGGGCGCCATCTGGATCGGAGGCGCGGCCGATATCGCCCGTTCCCGCTTCTTCAGCTATGAGGCCAGAAGGCGCAGTCTGGATAGTAGGTTCCGGCGACACCGGGCGCTCGCACATCTTCAGTTACACAGCGGACGGTGCCGTTTGGCTGGTCGGGGCTGCCGATACTCTCCGCTGCCGCTCCCTCAGCTACGAGGCAGACGGCGGAATCTGGATCATCGGCTCTGCCGAGCTCAGCCACGGAAAGGCATATGAGGGATCGGGCGCCATCTGGCTGGCCGGCGCCGCGGATCTGGAGTTTCTCCGAGGCATTCCGCGGCCGCTTCTGATCAAGGCCGTGATCATCGGCCAGAGGGCGGGCGCCGTCGGGTGGGCGGGAATGGCCGGTACGATTACGGTCGACGGCGTCGGGCCGCGCGCGGACATGCTCGGTAAGCAGCTGGCAGAGCTCTCTATCTCGGCAGATGGCCTTCGCGCGATGATTCGTGGCTGGTCGAAAATAGCGGCAGCGATTGAAGGGTCCGGTGCGAGCTCGCGGATAACGGGAAGTGGGCCGACGGCATCGCTCAATTAGGAGACTCCGATGGATATCGTCAATGAGCGGTCGAACTGGACGAGTAAGGTCTCCTTCATCGATCAGGACCGCAATCCGGTCACGCCCGATTCGGCTTCTTACAGGATCGACGACGTCGGGAGTCTCACCGAGATCCGGTCCGAAACCCCCCTCGAGGTGGAGGCGACCGAAATCGACATCAAATGGGAGTCAACGGACACCGCAATCCTGGATAAAAGCCATCCCTTTGAGCTCCGTCGAATGACGGTTTCTTGGCAGTACTTGGACGACAATGACGAATTACAGGATGGCAACGAGCAATATCTCCTCCACGTGCGCAACCTCCCTGGCGTTCCCGAGCCGGACGCGCTGACGACCTGAGCTCAGAAGACGGTGAAAGGCGGAGCCCATGCCAATTCCAACGGCGCAAGAGCTCGATCAGAGGATCACGTTGCAGACCGTTCTTGGCGGCCCTTATTCAGCGGTCACGAAGGTTTCCCAGAACGTGCAGACCTTTGCGCGACCCTGGGCCAAGATCACTCAGGTCGGCTCGGGCGAGCTCGGGTTTGAAAGCCAGGAGGAACGCAGTCAGCGCCTCCAGTGGGAGATCTGGATCCGCTATCTCGACGGTGTCAGCGGCCTGATGCAGATCGTTTGGAAAGGCCGCACGCTCGTCCAGACAGGGACACCGCAGCTTGTCACTGACCTCAATAATCGGCGCTGGTGGGTAATGATGGCGCAGGAGACCATAGAAACTTCCGGTCTTCCGGGTTTGAAGTGGGTGGAATAGGGAACTTGCGCTGGCCTCACCGCGCCCACCCTTGGGCCAAAGGCATAGGACGCCTCCGGACGATGGAGGCCATGACCTCGTAACCCCTTTCCCTCGTAGAAGATGCGATTTGGCCTGGCGCCCGCAGCGGTCAAGGGCGCGCCAGAGGCGCGGCGAAGCGAACCCTTAACGGCGAGGACGACAGGCCCAGAATCAACGACGAGGCAAAGGGGTTACCCACTTCAAACCCGGAACTTCTACCCTCACGAAACGGAACAGGTGTAGGATCGATGCCGCTCACGTATTCCCCCAGATCAGCGGGGTTCGGCGAGTAGCCAGTCCTGCGGGACTCCCCCGCCCTTCTGTAACTGATACACAAGAGCCTCTTGGAACGGACGACGCCGGGAGAGTGGACCACCAAACTCGGCAAGGGTATTTCACCTATCTGATCATTTCTTGAGGACTTGTCATGAAAACCTATCCAACTGTAAGTCTCTTTAGATGTGCTATCGCGTTCACCATGTTGTTGGCATCTCAATCACTGAATGCCCAATCAACTGTCAGCATCACGCTTTTCAATACCGGAGTTCAGGACGACGGAACTCTTGTGCCGGACGGTGGCGTAGATCCGCACTACACACTCATCAGCAGTGATGATGCACGATTCCCGGCGCCGGGAAATACTTTCACTCTCCCAAGCCCCGACGAATTCCCTTTCGCATCCGGTCTTTGGGTATCGAATACTCCGATCTCGAAATGGATCGCACCCAACCCCGAGAACCTCACCAGCTATGCTCTGGGATATTACGTATACCGAACTACTTTCTCTCTCCCGGAAACGTTTGATTCCACCACACAGGCAGCCTACATTACCGGCAGTTGGGCGTCGGACAACGCTGGCGTCGATATCCTAATCAACGGTGTCCACACCGGCAACTCAAACCCCGGAACGTGGGAACTCACCTATTTGTGGCCGCTCTCTATTACAAGCGGGTTTAGGGCTGGTCTCAATACATTGGATTTCGTCATTTTTGAGGAAGGGGGCACTCCGAGCGGCCTCCATGTTCAGTTGACGGGGATCGTGAACCTGGGTGCCAATCTGTTCAGTGAGGTTATCGTCAACGATAGGACGAGCTTTGTTGTCCAGGAAACCCTGTACGATCCAACCCCATGGCCGGGTGCTCCGGCCGGTCACTTTGTGATTTTCGCGCTTCTGACAAACACAAGTACGGACGTTCTTCAAATACCGATCAAAGCAATCGTGAGCACTTTGACCAATGGCAACATACTTATCACTGCTGCGGAAGGCGATGGCGGTGTGGGAAGCAGGCAGGGGATTGATGCTGGACCCGATGGCCTGCTGTTTCCAAACGAATCGGTCACCGTGCGGTTTAGGATCGGGCTGGCAAAGCGACGCGCGTTTACCTTTTCTGTTGACCTGTCCGGGACCGTTATTGGACCGTGATAAGTCGACAACTCAAGATTCTGGCTAACGAGGTTGCCGGGCCATGCCCGCTTTGTGGCAGAGATCTTACCATTATCGAAGCCGCCAGCATTCTGAACCGATCGGGTTACATCCACTACGAGTGGATTCGAACCCTACGGGGAGAAAAGGCCCTGATCGATGTCAGGGACTTTAATCCCCAGACCATGACGCCGATCAGTAGAGACCCGCCGCCGGCGCCGTCTCCAAACTCGAATCCGGAAGCAGAATTGTAATCGCGTCTTAGGCTCTTCAATTCAGCAGCTCAACCCGACCCGAGTTCCCGCAAGGGGGCCCGGGTTTTTAATTGCCCGAACGAAAGGATAGGCACCATGGCCGAGACTCAGGGAATCACTGGTTTTACCACCGACGTGCAGATGAAGATCGACAGCACGTACCAGTCCATTCTGGAGCCGAAGGACATCACCGGCCCGCAGATCACGTCCGAAAAGGCGGACTTCACCCACCAACAGTCGCCGGCGGGATTCCGGGAACGGAAGCCGACGATCAAATCCAGCGGTCAGCTTTCCTTCAAGTGCAACTACGTGAGCGGCAACGCAACCCATCAGGCGCTCATCGACGCCGCGCTCGCCAACCCGCCGACGCTCGAGGAGTTCAAGGAGATCTACCCGGACGACAGCGGCTGGTACTTCAAAGCGTATGTCGACCTGCAGTGGGGCGCGCCCATGACCAATCCGTTGGAAATGACGGTGACGCTCGACATCGCCGGGGCCCTCACCCCGCTCGCCGACCTGACCACGTAGGTCCGGTCTCATCCTGGAAACTTCAACGATCCAACCCGACTACGGAGGGAAATATGGATAGGCTTGAGTTACGAACAAAATTCGCGAGCCGGATTGAGCAGTTCCGGCTCGCCGAATTCGACGCCACCGTTTATCTGCGCTGTCTCACCGCCGCGGAGAGAAGCAAGTTCCAAGAGAGGGCCCCCCAGTCGGCAGAACCCAGGAGGCCGCCAGTAAACTCTGAAAGCGTACTGCACCGCCAGGGAAGTGAAAACTGGCTGGGAGTTCGACATGACGAGACTTGGCCCGGGCCGCCGGCACTGACCTCCCGGATCGTCAGCGGACCCCAACAGGGTGGTTTGCGGCGTCGACAGCCAGGGCAGGGCGACCATAAACGGCGTGCCCGTGTATCGGATCGGGCCCGAGCTCCGGGCTGCAAACGACGCCTACGACCGGAATTTCAGAAGGAAAAACCCCGCATCGGCCACGTCGGACCTATGCCCGGACTGTGAGGAGGTGACCGCATGAGCACCGCACTCCAACTCGCCGACCGAGAGACATGGCTCCAGCAGCGGACGCTCGGTATCGGGGCCAGCGAGGCATCCACCATACTGAGACTCAACCCTTACAAATCCGCCTACACCCTCTGGGCCGAAAAGACGGGACTGATCGAGGCCGCGGATCTCTCGGACAACGAGGCGGTCGAGTGGGGCATCGAGCTCGAGCCGCTGATCGCGAAGAAGTACGCGAAGGCAACCGGCAGGGAGCTGATCGATCCGGGCCGCTTCACGATCCAGCGGCATTCCGAGATCGACTGGATGATTGCTTCGCTCGACCGAGTCATTCAGCCCATCGACAACCGCGGCCCCGGTGCCCTGGAGATCAAAACCACGGACGCACGGCACGCCGCGGAGTGGGACGAGGACGCTCCTGTCGGCTACCAGGTGCAGCTCATGCACCAGCTGGCCGTGACCGGTTTCCAGTGGGGAAGCCTGGCCGTGCTGATTGGCGGCCAGCAGTTCCGCTACATCGACTATCCCCGTAATAACGAGTTCATCGACCACCTCGTCCGGGCGGAGGCCGACTTCTGGAAGCGGGTCACGGAGCAGGAGCCCCCGCCGGCCGTGGACGGATCGGACTCCACGCGGGAGGCGCTGGCAAAGCTGTACCCGAAGGACAAGGGCACGACGTGCCTGCTGCCGCCCGAGACGTCGGGCTGGATCGAGCGCAGGGCGACCGCGAAGGCGGCGATCAGGGCGGCCGAGGCGGAAGTGCAGGAGTGCGAGAACTTCATCCGGGCCGCGATCGGAGAGCACTCGTATGGGTCTCATGGCTGACGGTTCCGGATTCGCATGGCGCACGCAGAAACGGGCCGGTTACACGGTACCCGCGAAGGAATTCAGAGTTTTGAGGGAGGTGAGGACATGAGCACGGCAATCGTACCGTTCAGGGAGAAGGTCGCGACGGTCCAGACGCTCCTGAAGCAGAACGAGGCCGCCATCGAGTCCATCCTGCCGAGGCACATGACGGCGAGACCGCATGCTGAAGGTCGTCAACCTGATCGTCCGGAGAAACCCGAAGCTCCTGGACTGCACGCCGCAGAGCCTGATCGGCGCGGTCATGGAGGCGTCGAGCCTCGGGCTGGAGCCAGGCATCCTCGGGCAGGCGTACTTCGTGCCGTTCCGCAACACCAAGACCGGCAAGATGGAGGTGCAGCTGATCGCCGGGTACAAGGGGCTGATCCAGCTCTGCCGCAATACCGGCGAGCTCTCGACCATCTCCGCCCACGTCGTCTATGCCAAGGACAAGTTCGACTGGACGCTCGGCACCGAACCGAAGATCGTCCACGTGCCCAAGCGAGGACGAAGAGCCCGGCGAACTCCGGGCGGCCTATGCCGTCGCCCACCTGAAAGACGGCGGGATGCAGCTCGACGTGATGTTCCGCCGCGACGTCGAGAGGATCCGCAAGAGCAGCCGCTCAGCCGACTCCGGGCCCTGGGTCAGTCACTACGAAGAAATGGCCAAGAAGACCGTCGTGCGCCGGCTGGCGAAGTACCTGCCGGCCAGCACCGAGAAGATGCACCGCCTGGTGGAGCTGGACGAGCAAGCCGAGGCGGGGATCCCGCAGGATCTGGCGCTGCCGTCGATCGAGGTTGCGGAAGAGCCGGATGTGCAGCCGGCATCGAAGCTCGACGCCATCGTCGCAAGGGCGCGCAAGCCGAAGGAAGCGCCTGCCAACCCGGAGTCTGCCGGAAGCGAACCGGAACTGCCGCTGGAGCGAGAGCCAGGGTGCGACGACGCATGAATATCAATCCCGGCGTGAGCCAGCTGTTGATGGAAGGCGAACTGGTGCTGAGCAAGACGCTGAGGAGGCACGCGTGATGCCATACATGCTGGAGTGTCCCGAGTGCGAGCGCATGACGGTTGCCGATCCGCGGTGCGAGGAACCAGTTTGCCAGAACTGCGGCGAGCAGTTTCTGGATCAGGACTTTGACCCGCCGCAGACGGCCGAAGAGCTCTTCGGAGGACAGTGGCAATGAACATCGTGGCCTTCTTGGTAGGAGTGCTGGTCGGCGTTGCCGCCGGATTCACCATCATGGCGGCGGCGAGCGTGGCCGGCAGTGCCAGTCAGGCCGAGCACTTCCAGGAAGTCCTGTCCGCACGATGCGAGCAGTGCCCGAAGAAAGCCAATAAGTCGGCGCCGGCGGAAGTCATCCCGCTCCCGATGCCCGGGAAAGACCGGTACGGCAGGATTAAGGGCTGGAGGGTGAAGTGATCAGCTACCTTGAGGAGACGCTGCTTTGGCAGATACGGTGTTCCCAAAACTGCCCGGAACCACAGAGGGAATACCGGTTTGCTCCACCCAGGCGCTGGCGCCTCGACCTCGCTTGGCCGGCTAAGAAAGTGGCTGTGGAGGTGGAAGGCGCCACCTATTCACGCGGTCGGCATACGCGAGGGTCGGGCTTCCAGAAGGACGCCGAAAAACATAATGCTGCGGCGCTCGCCGGCTGGCGCGTGCTGCGGGTCACGGCAAGAGACATCAAGCGCGGAGTTGCGCTGAACCTGATCGAGAGGGCGTTATGCGAAGGGTGAAGGAGATCCGGGGCTGGCAGCTGGTGAAGCTGTTGCGCGCTCTGAACGAGCGCGAAGGGCCGGGCCAACGAGGAGGTTTCTGACGTGCGGCATTGCACGGCTTTGAGAAACGCCAAACAACGGACGCGGACGAGCTCGACCAGATCGAGGGATGTACGGCCGAGCTGACGAGGAGGTAGCCATGCCGTTTCCGAACACGGAGCAGGAGCTGGCCGAGGCCGGCTACGAGTTCGAGAACACCGGAAAGTGTAAAGGCTGCGGGGTGGAAATCGCATGGTATCGAACGCCGCGCGGGCGGCATATTCTCCTCAACGAGGGAACACTGGAGCGACATTTCAACTCGTGCCCGAAGGTGCAGGATCTTCGGAGACAAGTGTGAGTACCAGCACCTACTTCGTCCAGGACTCGGTGACAGGCGCCGTTAAGATTGACATTTCTGTGAGCGTCTCATCCCGTGTTGCAGCCCTCCAGACGTGTAATCCGCACAAATTGAACTTGCTCGGGATTGTCCAACGCAATATTGAGCGAGAACTGCACTCTCAGTTCAAGGACATCAGACTTAACGGCGAGTGGTTCAAGGGAGAGCCAGAGCTCCTTCGGTGGTTAAAGGAGAACCTCGAACTTAATAAGGCGGCCGCCGCCGAAATTGATGCGCAGATCAGAAAGATCCGCGATGGAAGATTGCAGCGGCTGCGTCCACAACAGGAAGCACAGGCATTCAGCGAGCTCGAGGTTTTATGTGACAGGATATTTGCCATCAGCCAGCATGACCCCGAAGAAGCAGCCCTCGACATTGTCGGCTACTGTGCTCCAGACGATCTTTACGCCTGCTTCTCCGATCCCGAGCTTGGGGACGAGTTCTGTTATGACGTCTGGGGATACGCGTGTGAGTGGCATACATGGGAAGACTCGATCAACGCGATTGTGGAGTCCGGACACGCAAGAAAGATCGGGGTCAATGAGCGGGAACGACTCATTTATGTCGTTCTCAATCCCGTCAACTCGGATGATTACCGATATTGGCTCATCGACGAGCTTCCCGATATCGGCATGGAGTTAGACAATCTAGCATGGACGCTCGAGGTAAGCCTGTTCGATCCAGTCGCCGGCATCTGCCGGGATCGCCTCAACTGCGCCGCCCTCTGGGTTGAACGTCTTGTGGAACAAAGGCGACCCGATCTTGCCCCGTTCGACCGCCAAGTCCTCACAGGCTACATAATCGAGCGGCTTGGAATACCCGTCCATGTACCCGAGGAGAAGCGCAGTCGGCCACATATTCGGCCGGCAAATGCTGCGCAACTGGCCCTTTTCTGCACTGCGAGGCAGTCCGATGTCTGAGCGGCTCGTCGTTGTTCCAGTCAAACACCCATCGCCGATCCAACCGGCGGCAATGCACGAGCTTGCCGCGGCCAAGTATATCGGCACAAACCGCACCTATTTCCGCCAGCTGGTTGAACGGGGCGTTATCCCGTTCACGGTCCACCTCGTGGGCAAGGCCCGCCTGTATCTTCGATCCGATCTTGATGCGTACCTTTGCAGCCTCAAAAAGCGTAGTATGGCCTCGTGCGAAAACCCGCCATCTCCGAAAGAGGTGGCTCAATGAGCGTTCGATTGGACAAAGAGAGCGGCAATTGGTTCGTCGACACGCGCGCCTGGCCGGATGGCATCAGGACGCGCAAGTGGATGCCGGACCTCGAAACCGCGAACCGGATCAACAAGAAAATCGAGGTGGCCTGTGCTGACGAGGAGCGGATCTGGCGGCGGCTCCGCCGTGACTTGGGTCTCGACTTCAAGGCGCTGGGTACCTTTAAGAATTTCGTGGATACCATCTACGTACCGCAATACGTCACGGTCTACAACCGCGACGTCGGTAGCAAGCTGGCAAAGCTCAACATTCTGTGCCGACACCTCGGCAAGGTTTCGTTCGAGGGCATGAACCTTCAAAATGTTTGTCAATTCGTCGGCCGGCGCAAGGCTGACAAAAAGGCCGACACCACCATCCACCACGACCTTGACGTCCTTCATCACGTCTACGAGTGGGCGGTAGAGATGGAGTACCTGCTGTCCAACCCGATTGCCAAGATGAAGTTCGTCGACGAGGACACGCCTGAACGTCCCCGGCCGGCGGAAGAGGCAATTGACGACATCATGGAAAAACTCGACCAGCGCGCGCTTCCGGTGTTCGCATTCCTCCGCGACACTGGGGCTCGCCGCGGCGAGGCTATCACGCTACACCCCGACCAGCTGGACCTCTCTAGGTGCGAGGTCGTCCTCAAGAACATCAAGATCGGCAAGTCACGGTCGCGGCGGGTTCCCCTGACGGATCTCGGCATCTGGGCCGTGCAGGCCATGCCCAGGGTCGGCGAATACATTTTTTACAATCCGGATAACCTGAAGCCGTGGACGGGTGATTCGGTGGCGCTGCAGTGGGAACGAGCCAGGGAAGCGGCAGGGCATCCCCGGCTCTGGATTCACGATTTGCGCCATGCCTACGCGATCAAGCTCGCGGAGGCGGGCTGTCCGATGCATTACATTTCGGCAATGCTCGACCACTCGTCCGTGGATTTCACCAGAACAAGAGTACGCGCGTTTCAGTCCTGAATCGGCATCGAAACACGTTTTAGAGGTGCTCCAAGGGTTGCGCGGCAAGAAGTAGGGAAGGGCAGTATGTGGGCAGGGGCAATTTTTGACGGAAGTTCCGAAACGCTGCAAGTGCATTGATTCTAAATGGTACGCCTGGCTGGGTTCGAACCAGCGACCTTCGGCTCCGGAGGCCGACGCTCTATCCATCTGAGCTACAGGCGCACTTTGAAAGGCCTTCCCCCCAAGTTGGGTGGCGCACCCGGCCCGACTCGAACGGGCGACCTGCGGATTCGAAGTCCGACGCTCTATCCAACTGAGCTACGGGTGCCCCTCTTCGAAAGTTTGGGGTGAGCGAGGGGATTCGAACCCCCGGCCGCTGGAGCCACAATCCAGAGCTCTACCAACTGAGCTACGCTCACCACACAACCCGGGTGGTACGCCCAGCAGGACTCGAACCTGCGACCCTCTGCTTAGAAGGCAGATGCTCTATCCACCTGAGCTATGGGCGCAAACCATTAATTTTCAATGAGGACGCCACCTGCCGTCAAGGCAGGGGAAAGCGAGTATAGCAGAACAGGTCATGGGTTGGCCAGTGCGCCGAAGCCCGCCCCCACCTGGGGGCCTGGCGGAAGGGACGACACATCCTCGGAATCTGAGCGTTGGACACGCCCCGGACGTTTTTAAAGCCGTTGCATATCGTGACAGATGCACTTTGCAGCTACTGCAAAAGACGTCCGGGCTGAAGCCCGGACCCACTTGTCTTACGGGCAGGGCGGGTGGTTCAACCGTTGGACAGCCTCTTCAGCCCGGGCCTAACCGATGCGCATAAACCGCAGGTTCCGCGCTAACAGGTTCCGCGCTAATATGATATCCGTCGACAACATGAGAGCCCTGATCCTCTTCTACTCCAAGTCCGGCGTTCGCATCGCGGTGCAGTCCTACGCGCCGTTGTTCTCGGCGCTGATCGCCTGGATCATGCTGAGCATGTACCCCGCGGCGACGGTACGCAACATAGCGGCCGGGTTGTTTGCGCCCCGGCCGGCACTGCCCGGGGTGTTCGCGCTGGCGGCACTGGCATTTTTGCTGCCCGCCTGGGCGGCTCTCCGGCTCGCGGCGGGAGTCAACGGCTGGATGAGGCACCTGCCGTTGTCTGGTGCGGCGCACCGGGGCGGCCTGACGCTGGCGCTCGGCATCGTGCAGGCTCCGCTGGCCGCGGCGCTGGCACTCCTGGCCGTGGTGGCGTCGGGCCAGCAGCTCGCCGTTGCCGGCCCGCTTACGCGGCACCTGCTGGTCCTGATTGCGGGTGCCGTCGGCGCTCTGCGGGTGGCCCGCAGGTTTGTTGTGCTGTCCCTGGCGCCGGCCGCCGCCGCGACGGCCGCGTTCGGGGCTTGGTGGGCCGTGCCTCTGTCCGTCCCGTTGCTGGTCGCCGCCGGCTGTCTTGCGGGATCCATCCGCGAACGGCGCCGTCTGCGGCCTCTGCCGACGGCCGGGACATTTTTCGAGCTGCGCACCGCCTGGCGCGCCGTGCGCTGGCGCATACTCCGCGCGTATGGCGCGGGGTTGGCGGTGGTCGGCGCGACCGCCCTGTTTGCCTCCAACAACCCGATGCCCGGCCCCCTGCTTTCCGCGACCGTCCGGTTCGGGGGCTCATTCGCCGTGGCGCTCTTCATGACGGTTCTGGCCCAGCAGTTGGCAGTACGCCGGCCCGTCTGGCCCTGGGCCCGGTCCCTGCCGTACTCGTCAGGGCGGCGCATCCTGTCGGACGCGCTGATCCTGGGTCTGCCGGCCGTCCCGCTCCTCGCGCTGGCGTCGTTTGATCGACGCCGTGGGCGCGCTGGCCTCCCTGTCCGCCATGCTCTTGCTCTCGTTGCGTGCGGCTGGGTACATCCGGCGCATACCCGAGCGAAAGACCGGGGGCGGCATGATCCTGGTCGAAGGATTTGCCCTGGCGGCGGCGCTGGCGCTGTTCGCATGGTCGTCGCTGGTCTGGTTGGCCGTGGTGCCTGCGGCGTTCGGCGCGGCCCGGCGGCTCGAGACGAGGCAGAAGGTGACCCGTTGGCTCGAATTGCACCACACCGCCGCCGGCGATCCCATGTCCTGGAGTGGCTGATGATCCGGTTTACCGGGGTTTCGTTTGACTATGGCAGCGGCAACACGGTCCTGAAGGATGTCACGGTCGACATCGGCCAGGGACTTACGCTGCTGCTGGGGCCCAACGGGGCCGGAAAGAGCACCCTGCTGAAGCTGGCGGCAGGGGTCGAGCGGCCCGACTCGGGGAAGGTCGAGATCGACGGCCTCGACCTATGGCGCGAGGAGGCCGCCGCACGTCGCACGCTCGCCTACGTAAGTGAACAACCGGATCTGACGCCCTACGCGACGATACGCGACGTGCTCCAACTCGTCTGCAGGCTGCGTTCGGTGGCGCCCGCATCGGCCGGGGAGGTCCTGGAGAAGTGCGGCCTCGGAAGCTTTTCGGGCCGCTCCATTCGGGAGCTCTCGATGGGGCAGAGGCGCCGGGCCGTCCTGGCCGCCGCCTGGATCGGGGAACCCCGCACCGTGTTGCTGGACGAGCCGCTTGAGGCGATGGATCGCGGCATGAGGGACGACATCATTTCGTGGATCGACCGGCTGCTGGCCCGGGAAGCGCTCGTGTTGGTCGCTACGCACGACATCGAGCCGTTTGTCGCACGGGCCCGCCGCGCCCTCACCGTCGCGGGCCGCCGCCGGCTTTTCGAGCCGCTGCCCGGGGCGGCGGCCGAGCGCCTCGCCTGTCTCGAAGCCCTGAGTCGCGGCCAGGTCCTGCCCGCGCTCGCCCTTGAGGAGAGAGTCTGATGGAACCCTTCCGCTATCACGTCTACCTCTGCTGCCAGGTGAAACCCGAAGGAGTGCCGGGGTGTGGCGCCCAGGGGGCCGGCGGCGTCATCGAGGCATTGCACCGGGAGATCGCCGCGCTGGGCCTGACCGATGCGGTGCAGGTCACCACCTGCGGCTCGCTGGGCCTGTGCGAGCACGGCCCGAACATCGTCGTGTATCCGGAAGGCGTGTGGTATTCGGGTGTGACTCCCGCCGACGTCGCCGAAATCGTCCGATCGCACCTGCGCGACGGCGTGACCGTGGAGCGCCTCGCCCGCGTCGACACGGCCGACGTCCGTGCTGAGATACTTCAGAATCGCGAGAAATTCCAGGCAGCCCAACGCACCAGGCAGGTCTCCGGCGGGCTTCCCGACGAATTCCTGCAGACGGTCCGGGCCTTCCAGGAAAGCCGCGTCGTGCTGACCGCCATCGAGCTCGACCTATTCACCGCCGTCGGTTCGGGCGCATCCGCGCGGGACGTCGCGGGCCGCCTCGGCACGGATCCGCGGGCCACCGAGATGCTGCTGAATGCCCTGGTGGGCATGCAGCTGCTGAAGAAGGAGGCCGGCATCTTCAGCCAAACGCCGGTCTCGGCGCGCCACCTCGCCGAAGGGTCTCCTGAAGACGCGCGGGCAGCCCTGATGCACACGGCGCACCTGTGGCAACGCTGGTCGACCCTCACCGACTGCGTGCGCACGGGGGGAGCCGTGGCGATCGAGGAGATGGCGCAGCGCGGCGACGCCTGGACGCGTCCCTTCATCGCCGCGATGGACCGCAACGCTGCCGAAAGGGCGCCGGTCGTAGTGCGCGCAGTCGGTGCCGGGGGAATTCGGCGCATGCTGGACGTAGGCGGCGGGTCGGCCGCCTACTCGATCGCTTTCGGACGGGCGAACCCGACGCTGCAGGCGGAGGTGTTCGACCTCGAGACGGTAGTCCCGATCGCCCGCGCGCACATCGAGGCCGCCGGCCTCTCGGACCGCATTTCTACACGGGCGGGCGACCTGAGATCCGATGAATTCACGAACGATTTCGACCTCGTACTCGTCTCAGCCATCTGCCACATGCTCGGTCCGCGAGAAAACCAGTCCCTGCTCGAGCGCTGCTTCAGGGCGCTCGCCCCGGGGGGACGCGTGGTCGTCCAGGACTTCCTACTCCAGTCCGACAAGACCGCCCCGAAGTCGGCGGTCCTTTTCTCCTTGAACATGCTAGTCGGCACGCGGGAGGGAAGCAGCTACAGCGTCGACGAGTACGCCGGCTGGCTGCGCGCCGCAGGGTTTGCGGACGTGCGCCACGTGCGTCTGGCTGGGCCGTCGGGGTTGATGATCGGCCAACGCCGGGATTAGCGATTCTCGAAGCGGTGCAAAGTGGGTCCGGGCTTCAGCCCGGACGGTTTGCGGTCGCTATGCAGTGCAAGTGGAACTCTATGGAACGGGCTTACGGGTAAGGCGGGCAGATCAACCGCGTCTTTTGGGGCCGCGTCGGGCCGACGCGGCCCACTTCCGACGCGGCCCACTTCAACTGGAACGTACGAGGCTCAAGACGCGCGATTCGACGGCCTCCCTGATCAATTCCAGCTGCCGCTCGTCGCTTGCTTCGAAGCGCAAGACCAGGACCGGCTGCGTATTCGACGCCCGCACCAGCCCCCACCCGTGTTCGAACACGATGCGCGCGCCATCGACGTCGACGACCTTGTGAGTCTGGCGGAACTGCTCGGTCAGGGTTTGGACGACGCCGAACTTGAGCTCGTCGGGGCAATCCATGCGGATTTCGGGGGTGAACACCGTTTTCGGCAGATCCTCGAGGAGGCTGGACAGGGGGGCCGGGCTGTACGAGAGGATCTCCAGCAGCCGCGCCCCGGCGTAGACCGCGTCGTCGAAGCCGAAGTAGCGGTCGGCGAAAAAGAGGTGTCCGCTCATTTCGCCCGCCAGCGCCGCGCGCGCCTCCTTCATTTTAGCCTTGATCAGCGAGTGTCCCACCTTCCACATCACCGGGCTGCCTCCGTGGCGGCGTATGTCCTCGAACAGGGTGTTGGAGCACTTGACCTCGGCGATGATCGTGGCGCCGGGCGAGCGCGCCAGGATCGACCGCGAGAATATGACCATCAGCTGGTCTCCCCAGATGATCCGGCCCCGTTCGTCGACCACGCCAAGGCGGTCGCCGTCGCCGTCGAATGCGACCGCCAGGTCGGCAGCGTTGGCGCTGACCGCCGCGATCGCGTGGCGCATGTTTTCGACCACGGTCGGGTCCGGGTGGTGGTTGGGGAAGCGACTGTCCGGCTCGCAGAAGAGCGGCACGACGTCGCACCCGAGGTCGACGTACAGGGGTGCGCCGACCACGCCCCCTACGCCATTGCCGCCGTCGACCACCACCCTGAGGCGGCGCGGCCCGAGCCGGATATCCGACTTGATGCGCCCGAGGTAGGCCGGCACGACGTCGCGGGACTCCACCGCCCCGGAGCCCTGGGCGAACGCACGCGACTGCGCGATGTCGCGTACCTCGGCGATCTGGCGGCCGAAAATGGCGCTCTTGCCCAGGCAGAGCTTGAACCCGTTGTTGTCGGCGGGATTGTGGCTGCCGGTGATCATCACGCCGGCCGCGGGTCCCTGCGTGAACAGCGTGAAGTACAGCACGGGGGTGGGTACCATCCCGACGTCGAGCACGTCGCACCCGGTCTCGGTCAGGCCCCGCACGAAGAGGTCGCGGAACCGCGGCGAACTCTCTCTCGCGTCGCGGCCCAAGCCCACCAGCCTCGAACCGTGGCGGCCAAAGTACGTCCCGACCGCGCGCGCGAGGTCGTAGACGGTGTCGTCCGTGAGGTCCCGGCCGACCACGCCCCTGATGTCGTATTCGCGAAAGATGTTCGGGTTCATGGCGCTCCTCGGGTTGTCTGGCATCGTTTGTCGGTCCATTATTATGCAACGGGCCCGTATTGCAAGTGCGGGGAGCGGGGGTTCTCATGACGGGAAGTCGGGGCGGGGCGCGGTTGCCCGGCAGCTACCGGCCGCAACTGGCCACGCTCGTCGGTTCCGCCCCCGCCGGCGACCGCTGGCTGCACGAGGTCAAGTACGACGGGTACCGCATCGGCTGCTTCATCGAGGGCGGCCAGATCAGGCTGGTCAGCCGCAACGGCCACGACTGGACCGGCAACTTTGGCGAGATCGTCGAGGCTGCAAAGTTGCTCGGGGTGAAGCGGGCGCTGCTCGATGGCGAGGCGGCCATTCTCCTAGGCGACGGACGCACCAGCTTTCAGGCGCTCCAGAATGCCTTCAGTGGCGGCTCCCGGGCGGGGCTCGTCTATTTCGCCTTCGACCTGCTGCACCTCGAGGGCGAGGACCTCGCGCCTCTCCCACTGGAAGAGCGCAAGGCCGCCTTGCAGTCGATCCTCGCGCGGGCCGGGGCCCAGGATCGGATCCGTTATGCGGACCACGTCTTGGACGACGGGGAGGCCGTGCTGCGGGAGGCCTGCCGTCTCGGGTTGGAGGGGATCGTGTCCAAGCGGCGCGACGAGCCCTATCGCCCGGGCCGCAACGACGGCTGGCTGAAGGCCAAGTGCATCCGGCGCCAGGAATTCGTGATCGGGGGATTCACCGATCCGGAAGGTTCGCGCGCGGGCATCGGCGCCCTGCTCGTCGGCGTCCACCGGGGAGGCACCCTCCGGTTCGCGGGGAAGGTCGGCACCGGCTTCACCCAGAAGCTGGCCGCAGGCCTGCGCCGGAGGCTGGACGCGATCGAGCAGGGCGAGTGCCCGTTCGACCCGAGGCCGGCGGGGCCGCTGGGCCGCCGCGCGCATTGGGTTCGGCCGGAGCTGGTGGGCGAGGTAACTTTCTCGGAGTGGACCACAGACGGAAGGATCCGCCACCCGTCCTTCCAGGGACTACGCGAGGACAAGCGTCCCGCCGAGGTGATGGCAGAGGAGCCGTCGGCGCCGGCCTCGAATCCTGCACCCCCGCGGTCCACGGGGCACCGGCCGCCACGGAACGGCGGCTCGGGCGTCGCAGTGGCCGGTGTCGCGCTCAGCCACCCGGATCGGATCGTTTACCCCGTTGCAGGCTTCACGAAACTCGACGTCGCGAAATACTACGAAAGCGTCGGCGAGTGGATGCTGCCGCACGTGGGCGGCCGGCCTCTCACGCTCGTCCGCTGCCCGGAGGGGCTAGCCGCGGCGTGTTTCTACATGAAGCACTCGAGCGCACGGGTCCCTCCGGCCCTGCGCCGCGTGCGGATCCCGGAGAAGACGAAGGTCGGCGAGTACCTCGTCGTCGATTCGGTCGCGGGGCTCATATCCCTGGTTCAGATCGGCATTCTCGAGATCCACACGTGGAATTCCCGCGTCGGCAACATCGAGCAGCCGGACCGCATCGTCGTCGACATCGATCCCGGCCCCGAGGTGAAACCGGCACGAGTCGTCGAGGCGGCCCGCTTGGCGCGCCGCGTCCTGAATGAATTCGGACTGGAAAGTTACGTCAAGACGACGGGGGGCGCGGGGCTTCACGTCGTCGCGCCGCTCGAGCCGGCGGCGGGCTGGGATGAATGCCTCGAGTTCTCTCGCCGCGTCGCCCAACTTATGGTGCGCACGGATCCCACGTGCTACACGACGAGATTCCCGAAAAAAGGCCGGGAGCGGAAGATTCTCGTCGACATCCTGCGCAATAGCCGCGCCAGCACATCGGTCGCGGCGTTCTCGACGCGGGCTCGGGAGGGAGCCCCGGTGTCGGCCCCGCTGACATGGGAGGAGCTGCGCCCCGGGCTGCTCGTCCGGCCATTCACGATGCGGTCCGTCGTGCAGCGCCTGAAACGCCTGAAGGGCGATCCGTGGGCCGGCTATGGGCTTTCCCGCCAGCAACTCCCCTCCATTTAGCGGGCTTTTCTGCTATGCTCCGCCGTCAGGAGGAAAACATGCCCAGGCCACAAAGCAGGATTGCAGCCGGATGGTGGGACTACACCACCCTCGATCCTTCCATATTGCGCGACGCCGCCGGCTTGACGCCGGGTCAGATGCAGGGCCTCTCGCGCGACGGGTTCCAGGTGCGTTTCTACGACACGCTCGAGGATTTCTATCTCGCGGAGGCGCTGGAGTACATCGAGGCGTGGCGCCAGGCAACGCCGGATCGCCCCGCGGGGATCTGCGGCCCAATCGGCCCCACGGAGCAGCTGCCGCTGGTCGCGCGTCTGGTGAACGCGCTCGACCTGCCGCTGCGCCACGCGCACTTCTGGGGCATGGACGAGTGGGTGCTCGAGGGCAAGGAGGTTGCGGAAACCCACCCGCTTTCGTTCGCGCGCGCGGACCGTGAGCTCTGTTTCGACCGCATCCGCCCGGAACTTGCCATGCCCGAGGAGAACCTGCACTTCCCGAAGGCCGATCCCCGCGAGTACGTCTCCTCGTGGGAGAGGGCGCGCTGCGTCGTCATGCAGGGCGGGCAGGGGGACGTCAAGCACTGGGCCTTCAACGATCCCTTCCCGCGCGCAGGGACGGTACAGTATCCGACCCGCCGGCGCCGGAGGAATACCTGCGGTTGAACACGCGGGTGGTCGATCTGCACCCGGTGACGATCATGCAAAACGCCCGCACCTCGGGCGGAGGCAGGCTCGACCTCGTCCCCAGCCAGGCCGTTTCCGTGGGCCCGCTGCAGACCTGGAAGGCCGAGCGGGTCTCGATCTGGCACGCGGGCACGCACGACAACCCGTTCGGTATGCGGCTCACCACCCTCATGATCGGAAAGAAGATCCCCGACTCCTCGGTCCCGATGTCCCTGCTTGCCCTGCACCCGAACGTGCAGTTCAACTTCTACCGCCCGGCGGTGGCGTCCCTCTCGGTCGAAATGCACTGACGGCCCATGGTCGGAGATACTGAAATGCCATCGATTCACACCACCGCGGTTCACGCGGGTGAACGTGCGCCGAAGCCGGAGTTTGTCCCCGTGTCCACGCCCGTCTATGCCAGCTCCAGCTTCTTCTATTCGGACATGGAGACCCTGGACGCGGCGTTTGCCGGCACCTACGGCGGCCCGATGTACACACGGTACGGCAACCCGACGGTTTCGGCGTTGGAGACCGCCGTGGCGGCCCTGGAGGGCGGGGAAACGGCGCTGGCCTACGGCTCGGGGATGGCCGCCATCCACGGGGCGCTGCTGGGGGCGGGGGTGCGCTCCGGTACGACCGTGGTTGCGGGCCACGACGTCTATGGGGCGACCTACACGCTGCTCGACAACCTGATGTCCGGCCTGGGGGTCCGGGTACGGTTCGCCGACGCTTCAGACAGCGCCGGATTCAAGGCCGCGATCCGTGAAGCCGGTCCCGTCGCCGTCGTCGTCGAAACCATCTCCAATCCGCTTCTCAAGATGCCGGACCTGGAGGAGCTTTCGGAAGTGTGCCGTTCCGTGAAGGCGGCGCTGATCGTCGACAACACGTTCGCCACCCCCTACCTGTGCCGGCCGCTGGCGCTGGGGGCCGACTTCGTCGTGCACAGCGCCACCAAGTACCTTGGCGGCCACGGCGACGTCCTTGGGGGCGTCGTGGTCACCTCCGCGGAGCGGCGCAAGTCGCTGTTCGAGATCAACAAGCTGCTCGGCGCCAACCTCGGCCCGCAGGAGGCCTGGCTCGTGCTGCGCGGCATAAAGACGCTCCCCCTCAGGGTGCAGCGGCACTGCGAGAACGCCGCGTCGGTTGCGGCCTGGCTGGCTGTGCACGCGAAAATCGAGCGGGTCAACTACCCCGGGCTCGCGACGCACCCGCAGCACGATCTGGCCGTCCGGTTGCTGGAGCGGGGCCTCTTTGGCGCTATGATCAGCTTCGACCTGCGAGACGGGAGCCGGGCGCGGGTTTTCCGTTTCATGGAAGCGCTCAAGCTCGTGCTCCCCGCGACCACCCTTGGCGACGTCTACAGCCTGGTGTTGTACCCGGCCATGTCGTCGCACCGGGCTCTCGACCCGGCGACGCGGCAGAGGATCGGTATCGGCGACGGTCTGGTGCGGCTCTCGGTTGGCATCGAGGACCCCGCCGACATCATCGCGGACCTCGGCCAGGCGCTCGCGCGCGCCTGAGTTCGTCGAGCGCCGAGACTCGGGAAAACCGCACCTGCAGGTCCCTGCGCAGTAACTCTGCGTGGGATTCGATTCAACACCCTCATCGATTCGTCACGGATACCGTGGCCGCGATCATCCCGTGCGGGCGCCGTGTCAGCGGCAGGTCCGGCGACACCAATCCCACGAATTCCCATCCAAATCGAGGGTGCCTTCGTGTAACAATCCGGGAAAACGGACGGAGGCACGAATGGACGACAACCGGATTACGCGCAGGACTTTTCTGGACCGCACGGCTCCGCTGATCGCGGCGCCGGCTTTGTCGGCGCTCTCTTACGGACGCATCCCGGGAGCGAACGACCGCATCACGCTCGGGCATATCGGCGTCGGCAACCGCGGGCGCGGCCTGGAGTGGATAGTGTCGCAGCTCGCCAGAAAGCTGAATGTCGAGCTGACCTCGGTTTGCGATCTTTGGAGGGTGAACCGGGAACGTGCCGCCGTCGCGGCGCAGAAGTACTATGGGCGCCCCGCGCGCGCGTTCCAACGCATGGACGACCTGCTGGCTCTGAAGGACGTGGATGCGATTCTCATTTCCACACCGGAGCACCAGCACTCACCCATGCTGAAGCGCGTCGCGGAAGCCGGCAAACACGCCTACTGCGAGAAACCCATGGGGAACGTGCTCGAGGAGGCGAAGGCGGCGCGCGACGCCGTCCTGTCGCGCAACCTGATCGTCCAGGTGGGAACGCAGCGCCGCAGCGAGCCCTACCAGGTGGCGGCGCAGAAGTTGTTCCGTTCCGGGGCGTGCGGCGAAGTCAGCAAGGTGGAGGTGGTGTGGAACTATCACGGCCCCCGCTGGCGCGGGCGCCCGGAAGTGAAGCAGATCCGTGAAGAGGACATCGACTGGCGCGAGTGGCTGATGACCCGGCCCTATCGTCCCTTCGATCCCCGGCTCTATTTCGAATACCGCCTGTACAGGGAATTTTCCAGCGGCATCCCCGATCAGTGGATGAGCCACGGGATCGACCTGGTGCACTGGTTCATGGACGATCATTTCCCCCGCTCCGTGGTCTCAAACGGCGGCGTGTTTGCCTGGCACGACGGGCGCGAAAATCCCGACACCTTCGAAACGCTGCTCGATTATCCCAAGGGCTTCCTGGTCAGCTACTCCACCAGCTTCGGAAACGACGCACCCAGCCACATCCGTTTCATGGGCAAGAAAGCCACCCTGATGAATTTCGGCACGGAGGGAACCCCTCGCTGGAAGTGGGTGGAAGAAAAGGGGAATTTCGAAGAGACCCCGGAGATTCAGCGGGAGGAGAAATGGGTGTCCCTGCCCGGCGACGGCGGCAAGGGACCGGCGATGACCCCCGACGAGGATCTCTCTCACGTGTCGAACTGGCTGGAAGCCATACGCGCCGGGAAACAGCCTTCGGCGCCGGTACAGGCTGGGTATGCCCACTCGGTTGCCTGCATTATGGCCACGCGTTCTTATTGGGAGGGGAAAAAGCTCTACTGGGATCCGGCGACGGAGTCCATCGTCGACCGCGCTCCGGCATAAGTAACGACGGAGAAGGCCGGTACTTTCCGGGACTTCGTTTCCGTGACCTCAGGCACCATGTCGTGACAAGGCTGGCCCTGAGACGGGGGAATTGAGACGCTGAATCCTCCGATCGGATCCGCCGCCCCTGTGCCGGCCGAATCAGTGCAGCCGCTCAATAAAACCGATCCTTGATGGCTGTAGGCTGTCGGGAGGGTTGGTCGGGGCATCCAGATTTGAACTGGAGACCTCCTGCGCCCAAGGCAGGCGCGCTACCAGACTGCGCTATGCCCCGACCCTGTGAAGGCCAACATTTTAGCTCAGCGGCGCGGCGACCGCCAGTCCCGCAGTCGCGCGACCAGCGCGGCGGCGGCGCGGGCGCGGTGGCTCAACCGGTTTTTCTCCTCGTCTGTCAACTCGGCGTAGGTGCGGCCGAGCTCCGGTAACTGGAAGATCGGGTCGTACCCGAAGCCGTTGACACCGCGCGGCAGCCACCCGATGGTTCCCCGGCACTCGCCTTCGGCTTCGGCCAGGAGTTCGCCTGTGCGGGCGAGCGCGAGGGCACAGACGAACCGGGCGGCCCGGTCCGCTCCGGCGCCGTCGAGTTCGGCCAGCAGCTTGCGGTTGCGGTCCGCGTCGGTCGCGCCCGGGCCGGCGTAGCGTGCCGAATAGATCCCGGGCCGCCCTCCCAGCGCGAACACCTCCAGCCCGGAATCGTCCGCCAGCACCGGAAGGTCGGTGGCGCGCGAGCAGGCGAGCGCCTTCTGGGCGGCGTTCTCCCGGAAGGAGGTCCCGGTTTCCTCGAATTCGGCCCGGATCCCGGCTTCGTCGAGGCCCATCAGCAGCCGCCAGCCCGCGGGTTCGAACAGGGCGCGGAACTCGCGCAGCTTGCCGGCGTTTCGGGTGGCGACCACGATCGGCTCGAGGTCTGGAAATACGTGCGGGGTCAAGATCGCGGCCTCATCGAAGGTTCAGGCGAGCGGCATGAGACGCTTGAGGTTGGCGCGCGCGCCCAGCGCTGTTTCCTGGTAGCCGACCAGCGTGCGGATCCCGGCGGAGCCGAGGGCGAGCATCTCCTGCAGCTGAGTGCCCGAAAACGACGATTTTTCGGCCGTCCCCTGGATTTCGACGTACTGCCCCTTGCCCGTGACCACCAGGTTCATATCCACTTCGGCCTTGGAATCCTCCGCGTAATCCAGGTCCAGGCACGCGATGCCCCCGACGATGCCGACGCTGGTCGCTGCGATGTAGTCGATCAGCGGGCGAGAATTCGAGCAGACGCCTCGCCATGAGGTTGTCTACCGCCAGGGCCAGCGCCAGGAATCCGCCCGTGATCGAAGCGGTGCGTGTGCCCCCGTCGGCCTGAATGACGTCGCAGTCGATCAGCAGCGTCCGGGTGCCGAGCAGCGACAGGTTGACGATGCTGCGGAGGGACCGCCCGATCAGGCGCTGAATTTCCACCGTGCGGCCTGTCTGCTTGCCGCGGGCCGCCTCGCGCGGCGACCGGGTGCCCGTGGAACGCGGCAGCATCCCGTACTCCGCCGTGACCCAGCCCTGGTTCATGTGGTTCAGAAAGGGCGGGACCTTCTCCTCGACGCTGCACGTGCACACCACGCGCGTGTCCCCCACGCTGATCAGTACCGCCCCCTCGGCATGCCGGGTGTAGTCCAGCTCGATCTTGACTTCCCGAATTGCCTCGGGATCCCGCCCGCTCGGTCTCATCGTCGCCATCCGCTTGAGTAGGACGTGCATTCTACCACGCGGCTGCGGCGGGCCTCGGTTGAATTCACCGGTCGATTCCCCTACGATAAGGCCATGAACTATTACTCGAACTCCACCCGGGTTTTTTTCGGCGGCCCGGTGACGCGCACGGTAAAACTGCTCATTATAATCAACGTCGCCGTGTTCGCGTTGCAGACCATCCTGCGCGCCCTGGGCGGATATTCCCTGGTGGGCTACTTCGGCCTCATCCCGGCCGCGGTGACGTACGACCTCAGGGTCTGGCAGTTCGTCACGTACATGTTCCTTCACGGCGGCATCTTCCATATCTTCTTCAACATGCTGACTCTATTCATGTTCGGTAACGACCTGGAACGCTACTGGGGAACGCCCCGGTTCCTGAACTACTACTTTCTCACGGGGATCGGCGCCGGCGTGTGTTCGTGGCTGGTTGCGATGAACAGCCGGAGCATCATCATAGGGGCCTCCGGGGCGATCTACGGGTTGTTGCTGGCCTACGGGATGCTTTACCCGAACCGCATCGTCTATCTGAACTTCCTGCTTCCGGTCAAGGTGAAGTGGCTCGTCCTGATCATGGGGGTGATGGCGTTCTTTTCCTCGATCGCCGGGGACGAGCCGGGCGTGGCGCACATCGCCCATCTCGGGGGCATGCTCGTCGGTTTTGTCTTCCTCAAATCCAAGGACTGGCTCGCGCAGTATCACGTCCATCAGGAGCAGAGAAAGCGGGAGCAGCTGAAGCGCCAGTTCGAGGTGTATTACGGCGACGTGCGGCGCAAGATCGACGAGGACAACAGGAAGGGTCCCCCGACGATACACTAGCGCTGGCTTCAAACTCACTCACCGGGTCCCCCATGTCCGAATCCAAAGAGTACGTTCTGGCCCTCGACCAGGGCACATCCAGCTCGAAGGCATTTGTCTTTGATCGTCACGGGCGGATCATCAGCCGCGGCTCGTGCGATTTCCGCCAGATCTACCCGAAGCCGGGGTGGGTCGAGCACGACGCGGAGGAAATCTGGCAGTCGCAGCTGGCGGCGGCGCGACAGGCGCTCGGCGGTTCCGGGGTCGGGGCCGAGAAGATCGCGGCCCTAGGGCTGACCAACCAGCGTGAAACGACCGTCCTGTGGGACAGGCACACCGGGAAACCGGTGCACAACGCGATCGTCTGGCAATGCCGCCGCACGGCGGACCGGTGCGAGGAGCTCAAAAAAGACGGGTTCGACGCGGTTTTGAAGGAGCGCACCGGGCTCGTCACGGACGCCTATTTCAGCGGCACCAAGGTCGCGTGGCTGCTGGATAACGTCGAGGGCTGCCGGGCCGCGGCCGAGCGGGGCGACGTCCTTTTCGGCACGGTGGATTCCTGGCTCATCTTCAACCTCACCGGCGGCCGAGTGCATGCCACCGACTGCTCCAACGCGTCCCGCACTCTCCTGTTCGACATCCACCGCGGGGAATGGGATCCGGAGATCCTCGCCCGGCTGCGCATACCGCGACGCATGCTGCCGCAGGTCGTGGCGTCTTGCGGCGTCGTCGGCGAAACCGCACCGGAGCTGTTCGGCGTGCCGATCCCCATAGCCGGCATCGCGGGCGACCAGCAGGCGGCGCTCTTCGGCCAGACGGCCTTCGAGCCGGGAAAGGCCAAGAACACTTACGGCACGGGGTGTTTCATGCTCCTCAACACGGGCTCGAAAGCGATCCCGTCGAGTAACCTGCTGACGACCATCGCCTGGGGGATCGGGGGAAAGCTGACCTACGCGCTCGAAGGGAGCGTGTTCATCGCGGGCGCGGCGATCCAGTGGCTGCGCGACGAACTGAAAATTCTGGGCAGCGCGGCGGAAAGCGAGCCGATCGCTGCGTCGGTGCCCGATTCTGGCAGGCGTCTACTTCGTGCCGGCGTTCGTGGGCCTCGGGGCTCCGTACTGGGACCCGTTCGCCCGGGGCACCATCGTCGGACTGACCCGCGGCTCGGGCCGGGCTCACATCGTGCGGGCCACCCTGGAGTCAATCGCCTATCAGACGCGCGACGTCCTGGAGGCGATGGAGCGCGATTCAGGCCTGGCGCTGCAGGTACTCGGAGTCGACGGCGGCGCCGCCGTCAACAACGTGCTCTGCCAGTTCCAGGCCGACATCCTTGGTGTACCGGTGGAGCGGCCGGGAGTGCACGAGACGACGGCGCTCGGGGCCGCCTACCTCGCCGGGCTGGCCACGGGAGTGTGGGCAAACCTACCGGAGATCTCGGCCAACCATCGGGTCGAGGCGCGCTACGCCCCCGCCATGGATCCTGCCCAAAGGGCGCGCCTGTACGCCGGCTGGTCCCAAGCCGTTACGGCCGCTCTCGGGGACGGACCTGAGAAATCTCATTCATCTCAATGACATATCGGGGGAAAGCACTCTAAAACGGGCCTTACTTCGTTTTATTAGGGCGTCGAAAGATTTCACTTTTGGGTGCACCCGAAAGTGAACCACGGAATACGACTGAACGCGAGATGGCGCTTTGCACCTTCCCTTCTCAGTTTGAGAAAAACGCACGCCAAAACCTGAAATTAAGGCCTGTTAATTCAGGCCTTAGTTCTCGCTGAACACAAAAACAAAAAAAGACTTACCTCGGTCTAGACCTCTCCTAAAAGCCGGGGCCCAGAGAGAGGTAGAAGTTGAACCGGCCGCCTTCGCCCAAGCCGGCGGTGAGTCGGGCGGGTCCGAGCGCCGTATCGATGGAGAGCTCCCACGCCGGCGCCGTGGTACAGGGCGAACCGGTAGGGGGACGATTCCCGCACGCTCACGGCGGCGACGTTGTAGGATCCCGTCAGGAAAATGCGCTTGGCGAAGCTGATCGGGCGGGCGAACATCTCGCGCCGATAGCTCAGCGAGGCGATCCCCAACTGGCGCGCCAGGAGTTCGTCGCGGCTGTACCCGAGCAACTGCCGCGGGCCGCCGTCGGAGAAGGTGAAGCCACCGACATAGAGGCTGTCATAAAACGGGATGTTTCCTTCCGTGTAGCCGGCGGTGCCGCGGAACGCCAGCGTCGATTTGCCGGTCAGCGGGAGAAAACGGTCGATATCGAGCTGCCATTTCCAGTAGTCGAAGTCGCTTCCCATCGACACACTCCTCCGGTCCATCTGAAACCGGAGGGACATGCCGTTGCTGGGGTACTCCTGGGCATCAAGCGTGTCTCGGTTGATCCGCAAGGTTAGGCCGGCAAGCTGCCGCGGGTCGGCCTGCAGGTTCGGCGAGGTGCCGCCGCGCACCGAGATGCGGTCCAGGCGGTAGCCGAATTCGACTTCCAGGCGTTTGAAGAAAGTGCCGCCCAGCATCAACTGTCCGCCGACACGCCGGTCGGTGTACTGGTCGATCGAGGTGATGGTCGCGCACGTCCATCCGTTCGCGGCGGCGCAGGTGCACCTTCGGCTCGACGTACAGGAAGGGTAGCGCCGGAGAGATGTAGCGGAGTGCCGGCGGAGTGGTTTTGCAGGCCTCCGAATTGGCTCGAAAGGGTGGCGCTCGAATAGCTGTTGAAGAGCTGTCGCGCCGTGATCTCGGCCAGGGCGACGAATTTGTAATCGTTGTCGTACCGGATGCTGGCGCCGAGCGTGTTTAGGGGCGATTCCTTCAGGATGTAGTTCAGCCGGTACTTGTCTTCGCCGACCGGTTCGAGGCTGCAGTCGACGCGATCGAACAGCCGGGTGGCATAGAGCCGGCTCAAGGTCCCTGTGCGAGCACCTCCGGCCTAGTTTCTGGCCCGTCCTGGTCCGGATGTCGTTCCGGAGTTGCCGCGCGGGCACGTTGTGGAGGCCCTGAAACGAAATGGCGGTCACGATCGCGGGGAGGGGGCTGGGGGCTCGGCCTGCGGGCTCGGAGCTTTCACGGCGAGCGAGCCGATGAGCCCTCTCAGGTCCGGGACACGGCGCTCGGCCCCGCGTTCGCCCCGTTTGAGGATCTCGCGGACGCGGGTGTAGTCGCTGTAGATGAACTCGTCCAGTTCCGGCCGGATCACGACGTCGGCCAGCTTGCTGTTACCGTCGACCGACTGGCGCATGATCATGCTGATCGACTGGTCCATGACGTCGATGAACGTGCGGATGGCGTCCTTTTTCAGCAGCGGCGATGTGACGTCCACGGCGATGACGAAGTCGGCCCCCATGGACCGGGCGATGTCGGTCGGGAGGTTATTCACCAGCCCGCCGTCGACCAGCAGCATGTCCCCTTTTTCGACCGGGGTGAACAGCATCGGGATCGCGATCGACGCGCGCAGGGCTTCGGTCATGGGGCCGTCGCGAAAGATGTACTCCTTGCCGGTGATCAAGTCCGTGGCCACGGCCCGAAAGGGTATTGGCAGCCTGTCGAAGTCGTAGCGCGCCGCCAGCATGCGTTCCGTCGTGAGCGAGTTGAGGATTTCCGTCAGCTTCTGACCGCTCCAGAGCCCGGTCGGCAGTTCCGGGCTGTACCCCTGGAACGCGAGCTGGCCCTGGTAGCGGAAATTCTTTCGCTCCAGCAAGGGGGAGAGGCGTCGGTCGGGCGCGTCGGAGAATACCCTGTCCCACTCCTGCTTGGTGAAAATGTCCTCGATCTGCGCGGCGCTGTAGCCGACCGCGTACAGGCCGCCGATCAGCGCGCCGAAGCTCGTGCCCGCGATGTAGTCGACGTGAATCCCTTCGCGTTCGAGCACCTTCAGGACGCCGATGTGGGCGGCCCCCCGCGCTCCTCCCCGCTCAGCGCGAGGCCGATTTTCCGCGGTGTCTCCGCCCTGGCGCAGGCGGGGATCAGCGCCAGGAGTGCGACGACAAGAAACAGCGTTTTGCGACCAGAATCCGTTTTCACCGGGACTACCTCACGATGGCGGAATTCTACATCAGCAGGGTGGCGATTGAGGCCAGGATCGAGCGGGTGCGGCGGGGCGGAGTCGGCCGGGCGCGGCCCGGGATAGTCGGCGGTGACGCGGGCGGGACCGGTGCGCGACCCCGCCCGCGTTTTCAAGCGTCACTCCTCACTCGGCCCGACGGCGCCGGAAAGCCGGTTCGTCCAGGTTGTCCTTCATGCTGGAGACCCGGTAGTCCACCTTGTCGTGATCGAGGCCGGGTACCCGGAGCGGGGCATCGTTCAAGGGGACGACGTTGCCGGCAGGGCGGCCGAATTCGTTCTTCGGCCTCTCCTGGGCGTTCTGGTTAAAGCCGGTGGCGATCACCGTGATCTTCATCCTGTCGCCCATCGTTTGATCGTAGACGGCCCCGAAGATCGTGTCCTCGCTGTTGGCGGCTTCCTGGATGATCTTGGCCGCGGCATCGACCTCGTGCAGCCTGAGGCTGTCCCGGGTGGCGGTGATGTTGATGAGCACCCCCTTGGCGCCCCGGATCGAGGTTTCTTCCAGCAGCGGGCTGGATATCGCGCGTTGCGCCGCTTCGACCGCGCGGTCCACGCCTTCCGCGGTTCCAGTCCCCATGAGCGCCATGCCCTTGCCGACCATGATGGTCCGCACGTCGGCGAAGTCGACGTTCATGATCCCGGGCATGGTGATGATGTCCGAGATCCCCTGGACGGCCTGGCAGAGGACGTCGTCGGCGTACTGGAAGGAGCCCTCGAGCAGCGACTCGGATTCCATGGCGTAGAGCAGCCGCTCGTTGGGGATCGTGATCAGGGTATCGACCACTTCCTTGAGTTCCCGGATCCCCTCCTCGGCCAGCAATTGTCGTCTCTTACCCTCGAAGGCGAACGGTTTGGTCACGACGCCGACCACGAGGGCGCCGAGTTCGGAGGCCAGGCTGGCGACGATGGGGGAACCGCCGGTGCCGGTGCCCTTGCCCATCCCGGCGGTGACGAAAACCATGTCGGCGCCGTCGAGCAGCTCGATGATGCGTTCGGTGTCTTCGAGCGCCGCCTGGCGGCCGCGCTCGGGCACGGCGCCGCAGCCGAGCCCGTTGGTGAGCTTGGCGCCGAGCTGCACTTTGATCGGGGCCAGCGAACTCCGCAGCGCCTGCAGGTCGGTGTTGGCCGCGATGAATTCCACACCTTCGATTTTGTTCTGGATCATGCGGTTGACGGCGTTGCCGCCGGCGCCGCCGATCCCGATGACCTTGATCTTTGCCGGTGGCTGGCGGTCCTCGTCGAACTTGAACCGCGCCGCCTCTTCGTCAAACCGCAATTTATCCGTCTGCATCCGTCCCTCCTTGTATGACTTCGTCTAGCTTCCGATCCAAGACAAGAAACGATTCACGAATCGCCGTGATCCCGCTTTGCCCGGCTGCTTGTTCCGGTCCCCGCTGTCCTGGGCGCCGAGCAGGGCCAACCCGATCGCCGTGGCGTACACCGGGTGGGACAGCTCCTCCGTCAAACCCTGCACCCCGTAAGGCAGTCCCTGGCGGACGGGCAACTCGAGCGTCTTCTCGGCCAGTTCCAGCATGCCGCCCAGCATGCTCCCTCCGCCGGTGAGAACGATCCCGCCCACCAGCTGGTCGCGGTCTCCGCCGCGCTCGAGCTGGGCCTTGACGAGTTCGAGCAGTTCCACGCCGCGGTCGCAGAGTATCTGGCAGGCGGACTGGCGCGAGGCCTGCCGCGGCTCGCCGGTTCCCACTGCCGGTATGTCGACCAGTCTCGTCCGCCGCGATCGCCTCGAAGACGACGCTCCCGAATTCCTTCTTGATGCGTTCCGCGTCCTCGACCGGGGTGCGCAGCCCCACGGCCAGGTCGCGGGTGAAATGGGCGCCCCCAACCGGGAGAACCGAGGTGAAGCGGATCGCAGTTGCGCGCAAACAGGGCGATGTCGGTCGTCCCGCCGCCGATGTCGACGACGCCGTGCCCAGCTCCTTCTCGTCGCGGGTGAGGACCGACTCGGCGCTCGCCAGTTGCTGAAGGATGACCTTGCCCGACACGCATCTGCGCATGGTTCACCGCGTTGATGACGTTCTGGTTCAGCGCGCTGTCGCACGTGACCACGTGGATGTTGACGTCCAGCCGCGAGCCGGTCAGCCCGACCGGGTTCTGGATCTCACCGCGGCTGTCGAGGAAGTACTCCTGGGGCAGCACGTGGATGATCTCGCGGCCGGCCGGGATCGGGATCGACTGGGCCGCCTGCGACGACCTGCTCCATGTCCCTCTGGGTCACCTCCTGGTGCTTCCCCTCGATCGAGACCGCGCCATGGCAGTTGTAGCTCTGGATGTGATCGCCGGAAATCCCGACGGTCACCCAGTCGACGGAAATACCGGCCTTCTGCTCCGCCTCGTCGGCCGCCTTGCGGATGGATGCCGCGGCCTCCTCCAGGTCCACCACGACTCCCTTGCGCAGTCCGCCCGATTCGGCGTAGCCGGTCGAGATCACCTCGATCGGCTGGTCCGGGCACCGCGCGCGCGATCAGCATGCAGATCTTGGTCGTCCCGATGTCGAGTCCGCAGACGATTCGTTCTTTCTTGCTCACGTTCACCTTCGCGGATGCATCCCTGCCCCTTCAGGGCTGTGCTTCCGTGGCCTCGGCCTGCCGCGTGCGGAACACGATCTGCCCCTCGTTGCGCAGGTCCACCGAGCTGATTTCCTCGTACTGGGTTTTGATTTCCCGATACTGCGTCATGTTGGACATCAGGGTCCGGAATCTCTTCAGAAAATCGTGATCTCCGAGAAGAATCTCAGCCGACTCGTCGACGAGCAGGATCTTGACGTTGGCCTTGTCCGAGAGGTCCACTTCGGACAGTTCGTTGGTGAAAGCCGAGGACCCCGACTCGAGCTCGGCCAGCAACTTCAGCCCGAGCTTGATCCTTTCGGCGTTTTCCTGCTGGTACAGGCGGTAGCCCTCGGCATTTGCGCCGAGGACCCCCTTGAAAATGGGGACGTGGAGCCTGCCGAATTTCGGGTCGTACCTGTCGAGCAGGATGCCCTCGGCGTCCGCGATCATCTGCTCTCCCCGCTATTTCGAGCACGACGGCCGGGACGCGCTCCTCGACGTACACGACCAGGTCCGAGGGGAGCACGCGCCGTATCTCGGCCCGGCGGACCCACGGTTCCTGCTCGAGCCGCTCGCGCACCCGGTAGAGGTCGATCCGGAGTGTCTGGGCGGAGAAATTGTCGCGAACGATCGCCGCGAGTTTCTGGGCGTCTGCCCGGGTGCACCCCTGGATCGTGACGTCGCGCAGCGAAAGCCGTTCCGACGTGAGCGTGAACACGCCCAGCGAGACGAGAAGTGCGGCTGCGAGCGCCAGGACGGCAACCTTACCCAGGAGGCGCACGGCCCGCAGGGCCAGGCGGCTCGCCCCGGGTCCCTTCCGAACCTTCTGCGGCGCCGGCCGGCGCAGGTAGCGGCTTTTTTCCTGCGGCGGCGCAGCCTCCGCGGCTTCTTTCTCCCGTGTCGTTCTTATCTCCATAGACAACCCAACCACTGTGCGGCGCCCGCTGGATCAGCGGGACTGCTTATCCACGAACGCGTCGCCGACCTTCCACACGTCTCCGGCGCCGAGCGTGATCAGCAGGTCTCCCGGCTTGAGCCTGTTGCGCAGCATCTCTTGGGCGGCCGCGATGCTCTCGACATAGGAGACGTCCCGGTGCCCGAAATCTTTGACATCCCGGGCCAGCCGTTCCGCCGTGACCCCCGGGATCGGGTCCTCGCCGGCCGCATAGATCGGCAGCACCACCAGCACGTCGGCGTGATAGAACGCGCGGGCGAACTCGGCCCTGAGCGCCTCGGTCCGGGTGTAGCGGTGCGGCTGGAACACGGCGACGATGCGGCGGTCGCAGGCCCCACGGGCTGCTTTCAGGGTCGCCATGATCTCCGCCGGGTGGTGGCCATAATCGTCGACCACGAGTACGCCGTCCTTCTCGCCTTTGACCTGGAACCGGCGGTCCGCGTTCTGGAATTCCGCCAGGCCCGCAGCGATCTTTTCGAACGGGATGTCCAGTTCGAGGGCGACTGCGACGGCGGCGAGGGAGTTCAGCACGCCGTGCTGGCCGGGCACCTGCAGCCGGATCGAGCCGAGCGGGTTGCCCCGGCACCGCACCGAGTAGGACGACCCGAAGTCCTTGAACTCCACGTGCGCAGCCGACACGTCCGCCTGGCCGCTGGTGCCGTAGGACACGATCCGGCGCTGCACCCTGGGGAGCACCGCCTGGACGAACGGATCGTCCAGGCACAACACCGCCGCCCCGTAAAACGGGACCTTGTTGACGAAGGTCACGAACGCGGACTGGATCTCCTCCAGGTCGGTGTAGTGATCGAGATGCTCCCGGTCGATGTTGGTGACCACCGCGATCGTCGGGCTCAGTTTCAGGAAAGAGCCGTCGCTCTCGTCCGCCTCGAGCACGATGAAGTCGCCCCGGCCCAGCTTGGCGTTGCTGCCGAAGGCGTTCAGCCTGCCTCCGATGACGGCGGTGGGGTCGTACCCGGCGTGAACCAGCACGGTGGCGATCATCGAGGTCGTCGTCGTTTTCCCGTGCGCCCCGGCGATAGCGATGCTGTACTTGAGGCGCGCCAGCTCCGCGAGCATCTCGGCGCGGGGGATTACCGGGATTGGGCGGCGCTTGGCTGCCGCCACCTCCGGGTTGTCCGGCCGGACCGCCGAGGAGACCACGACGACGTCGGCTCTCTCCACGTTCGCCGCCGCGTGCCCCGCGAACACGGTCGCGCCGAGCGCCGCGAGACGGTCGGTGATGGGGCTGCGCCGCGCGTCGGAGCCGGTGACCTCGTACCCGAGGTTGAGCAGAAGCTCGGCGATGCCGCTCATCCCGATGCCCCCGATCCCGACGAAGTGTATGGTCCTGATTTTCTTGAACAACGTCGCCTCGCGACTCAAAGTCCGGTGATCATGTCGGCGATGGCGCAGGCCGCGTCCGGCTTCGCCAGCGCGCGTGCCGCCTCCGCCATTTTTCCCATTTCCTGCGGGTGATCCCGAAAGTAGCCGATTTCCCGGGCCAGTCTCCCGGCTCCCCAATCGGTTTCCGGTATCATCCGCGCGGCCCCGTACCGCTCGAGGGCCCGGGCGTTCTTGGTCTGGTGGTCGTCCGCCGCCCCGGGGAAGGGCACCAGGATCGCCGGCCTTCCCGCGACAGTGAGTTCGGCTATGGTGCCGGCTCCCGCGCGCGACAGGACGAGGTCGGCCCGGGAGAGTTCCTCGTAGATAGCCGGCAGGAAAGGCCGGACCTCCGAGTCAAGCCCGGCGTCCGCGTGCGCCTGCCGGACCTGTTCGTACTCGCGCTCCCCAGTCTGGTGGATCAGGTGCAGGGCCACTCCGAAGGCCTTCAGCTCCGGCAGTGCGTCGCACACGATCCGGTTCAGCGCGTGGCTCCCCTGGCTCCCGCCGTATACCAGCAGGGTCAACGTGGCGCCCGGCGCCCGGCGCGGTATGGCCGCGAACTCCCGCCGCACCGGGATCCCGGTCACGACCCCCTTTTCGCCGAAGTAGTTGCCGACCTCGGGGAGTGCCAGGGCGGCCGCGTCGACGATACGCGCCAGCAGGCGGTTGGTCAATCCGGGATGTGCGTTTGGTTCCACCACCAGGGTACGGCGACGCGCAAGCCAGGCGGCGAGGACGACCGGGCCCGAAGCGTAGCCGCCCACCCCCACGACGACGTCGGGGCCGAATTCGCGCAGCACGCGTCGCGACTGCACCAGGCTGCGCGGCACCAGCAGCAGACTGCGGAGCCGCTTCATGGACCTCATCCCCTTGAGTCCCGCCGATTCGATGAACGCAATTTCAAACCCCTCGCCGGGCACGATGCGGGCTTCGAGCCCGCGACGGGTTCCGACAAAGAGCACCGGGCACGCCGGTGCGCGCCGCCGCAGTTCCCGCGCCAGTGCGACCGCGAGGTACACGTGACCGCCGGTGCCGCCGCCCGCGAACATCACCCTCACGTTCCGTCCAGCCCCGGGCGCGCCCTTCACTCCGACTCCAGCGCGGCCGCGTCGCCGTGGCGCGAGATGTTGAGCAGCACGCCGGTGGCCAGCAGGTTCATGAGCAGGGAGCTTCCACCCTGGCTCAGGAAGGGGAGAGCGATCCCCTTGGTCGGGATGAGGGAAAGCACCATGGAGATGTTGATGAGCGCCTGCAGGACCACCATGGCCGTGATCCCCATCCCCAGATAGAATCCAAACCTGTCGGGCGCCTTCAGACTGATCTTCATCCCGCGGTAGAAAAAGAGGACAAAGGCTGCCGTGACCAGGAGCGTGCCGATCAGTCCCAGTTCCTCCCCGATCACGGCAAAGATGAAGTCGCTGTGCGCCAGCGGCAGGAAAAAGAGCTTCTGCTTGCTTCCCCCCAACCCGAGCCCGAGGAACCCGCCGCTGCCGATCGCGGTGAGCGACTGGATGGTCTGCCAGCCGGAACCCAGGGGGTCCTGGAACGGGTTCAGGAACGCGCGCACGCGTTCCCAGCGGTAGTGCACCAGCACCACGAAAAAGTAAAAGGCCGGCACGCAAAGCACCACTGCCGAGGCGATGTACTTCCAGCTCAGGCCGGCCACAAACAGCAAGACGACCGCGATGGAGACGACGCAGAACGCCTGGCCTAGGTCGGGTTCCAGGGCGATGAGCCCCGCGAACAGCAGCACGACCGCCAGGCAGGGCAGGAGACGCCTGACAAAGCTGTTGATTTCGCCGGCGTAGCGGTGGAGAAACCCCGCCAGGAACATCAGCAGGACCAGTTTGGCCATCTCGGAGGGTTGAAACGACATCGGGCCGCGCAGCCAGCGGTGCGACCCGTTGATCCGGGGCTGCGTAAAGACAAACAGCAGGCTCACCAGGCTCACCAGCAGGAGGACAGCAATCAGCTTCCGCTTCTGCCACAGGTGGTAGTCGACGTTCATCAGAATGACCATGGCCAGATAGCCGAAGCCCGCGCAGGCGAGCTGCCGGACAAAGTAGTACGACGACATGCCGTGCTTCGAGGACGCCATCACCGACGACGCGCTGTAGACCATCAGGAGCCCGAAGACCGTCAGCAGGCTGGTCACGATGAGGAGCGTGCGATCATTGCCGGCCCTGTATGCCACGCCGTCATTTCTCCGTTGCGAGCGCGCGCACCGCGTCCTTGAAGACGCGGCCGCGGTGTTCGTAATTGTCGAACATGTCGTAACTGGCGCACGCAGGCGCCAGCAACACGATGTCTCCGGGTCGCGCGTGCGCATGGCACACGGAGACCGCTTCGGGCAGGCTCGACGCCGCGTGCAGCTCCGTCGCCCCGGCGAGCGCCTCGCGCAGCTTCCCCGCCGCCTCCCCAATCAGCACGGCCTCCCGCACACGGCGTCGGACGGCGGGCAACAGCGTGGTGAAGTCGGCGCCCTTGTCCCTGCCGCCGGCGATCAGGTGAATCCCGCCCGGGAAGGATTCCAGCGACTTGATGGCCGCATCCACGTTGGTGGCCTTCGAGTCATTGAAGTACTGCACGCCGGCGATGTCGGCCACCCACTCCATGCGGTGTTCCACCCCCGCGAAGCCCCGGATGGTCTCTCGCAGCGCGTCCGCGCGGGCCCCTGCCACGAGGGCGAGCGCACAGGCCGCCAGCACGTTCTCCAGGTTGTGTCCCCCCTTGACGGCGACGTCCTCGAGTGCGAACAGCGGCTGCTCGCGCCCCTCCAGGTCGCGGAAGAACAACCGGCCGGCGTGCACGAAGGTCCCGGCCGCCGGTTCCGTCGTCCGGCTGAACCACATCGGTTGCGAGGGCACCCGCGACGCGAGCGCGGCGGTCCGGGGATCGTCCCGGTTCAACAGCGCCACGTCGCAGGGATGCTGATTCAGGAAGACCCGCTCCTTTGCCCGGACGTAGGCGTCGAAATCCGGGTAGCGGTCGAGGTGATCCGGGGTGAGGTTCAGGACGGCCGCCGCATGCGGCCGGAAGCGGTCGATCGATTCGAGTTGAAAACTCGACAGCTCGACGGCGTAGATGTCCTCGGGCGTGGACTCCTCGGCCAGGCTGATCAGCGGCACGCCGATGTTGCCGGCGGCGTGCCCCTTCAGCCCGGACCCGCGCAGGAGTTCGGCCGCGAGGGTCGTGGTGGTCGTCTTGCCGTTGGATCCGGTGATCCCGAGCACGGTGCCGCTCAGGTGCCGCCACGCGAGCTCGACCTCGCCTATGATCGGGATGCCCGCGCGACGGCTGAGGTCGAACAGCCCCATGCTCAGGGGGACGCCCGGGCTTTCCACCACCAGGTGGCAGTGCTCAAAGGCTTCCGGGTCATGGCGGCCGAGATCCAGCCTCAGGCGCCCGGCCGACTCCGGGAGCGCCTCGAGCTGCGCGACAGTGCCTTCGAGCTTGTCCCTGGTCTTCGTGTCGGTGAGGACGACCCGGGCTCCGCGGGACAGGAGGAAACGCGCCACGGCGATGCCGCTGCGCGCGGCGCCGACCACCAGGACCGTCATCCCCGAGTACTCCTGCCCTGCTGCCGTCATAGCTCCTGCTTCGCCGGCCGCGCCCTAGCGCAGCTTCAGCGTCGATAGGCTGAACAACGCGAAGAATATCGCCACGATCCAAAACCGGATGACGACTTGGTTCTCGTCCCACCCGGCGAGTTCGAAATGGTGATGAAGGGGGGCCATCCTGAAGATCCGCCGGCCTGTGAACTTGAAGGAGGCGACCTGCAGGATGACCGAGAGCCCCTCGATGACGAACACGCCGCCGATCATCGGCAGCATCAGTTCCTGTTTGATCAGAACAGCCACGGTGCCGATCGCGCCACCCAGGGCCAGAGAGCCCACGTCGCCCATGAAGACCTGGGCCGGGTGCGCGTTATACCAGAGGAAGCCCATCGTGGCCCCGACCATCGATCCGCAAAAAATGGTGAGTTCGGCCGCGTAGCTGTTCTTGATGAGGTCCAGGTATTCGGCGAAGCGGACGTGGCCACTCACGTAGCAAAGCACGGTCAGCGCCGCCGACGCGACGATCACGCAGCCGGCCGCCAGCCCGTCGAGCCCGTCGGTGAGGTTGACCGAGTTGGACGACCCCACGATGATGAAGACCACGAAAAACGCCAGCGGGAAGGTGATCGGCAGCCACCAGACGTGCCAGAGGCCGAGTTCGGGCGTGAAGTTCTTGACGAAGGGCACGCTCAATTCGGAGTTGTAGAGTCCCACGCTCGACAGGTAGTAGAGGGCGACGCAAACCCCGAGGCTGGTGAGGGTCTGGTAGAGAATCTTTGCGCGTGCGGTCATGCCGAGGGACCGCTTCCGGGCAATCTTCGAATAATCGTCCACAAACCCGATCACGCCGAAGCAAAACGTGGCGGAGACCGCAACCCACACGTAGAGGTTGCTGACGTCGCTCCACAGCAGCGTGGGGATGAGGATCCCCACGACGATGAGGATGCCCCCCATCGTCGGGGTGCCCGCCTTGCTGAGGTGCGACGAGGGTCCGTCGGAACGGATCTGCTGGCCGATCTGGAACTGCCGCAGCCGCCTGATCAACCACGGGCCGAGCACGAGACTGATGAACAGCGCCGTGATGCCCGCCGCCGCCGTCCGGAACGTGACGTAGCGGAAGACGCGGAAGGGTGGTATCCACTCGTGCACCCAGTAGAGGAAGTAGTACAGCATCAGCGAACCTGCTCCGCGAAGTTGGACCGCAGGAACTGCACCATCTTCTCGAGATGCACCCCCCGGGAGCCCTTGATGAGGACGAGGTCCCCCGCCCGCACCGTCCGGCTCACGTAATCGATCGCCGGATTCACCTCGGTGAAGAAGTGCACGGCGTTTTCCGGGGTTCCGGCAGCGACGGCAGCGCGGGTGATCTGGCGCGCCTCGCCCTGGACGCCGACGATGATCTCGATGCCTGTCCTGGCCGCGTCGGTGCCGCACGCGTAGTGGAGCGCCCCGGATTCCGGGCCCAGTTCGAGCATCTCGCCCGCGACCAGGATGCGGCGGCCGAAGTTCGGGATCGCCGCGACCGTGGCGATCATCTGGGAGAGCGCGCGGGGGTTCGAGTTGTAGGAGTCGTCGACGACGGTGAACCCGTCTTTGAACTGCACGATCTGGCCGCGCATGTGTGTCTGGCGGAGATGGCGCAGGCTCTCGACGATCTGCTCGAGGTCGATGCGGTAATGGATCCCCAGCGCCACCGCGGGGAGCGCGTTGACGACGTAGTGGCCTCCCGCCATCGGGATGGAGGCTCGGCAGGTTCTGCCTGCGGCGGAGAGGCGGAAGCGGGTTTCCTGAAGCCCGGTAATCTCTATGCTGCCCGCGTGGATCTCGGCACCCTCGGTCAGCCCCACCGGGACTTTCCGGCCGCGGGAAGCGGCAGGCGATGTCGCGCACGAGCGGGTCGTCGGTGTTGTACACGAGAAGGCTGTCGCCCTGCAGCCCATCCGCAAGCTCCTCCTTGGCGCGGGCGATCTCCTCGAGCGACGCGAAGTGCTCGAGGTGCACGGGGGCAACATTGGTGACGATCCCGATCGAGGGGCGGGCGATGCGGCACATCTCGGCGATCTCGCCCGGTGCGCTCATTCCCATCTCGAAGATGCCGATGTGATCGTCCGGGCTGAGCCCGAACAGCGCAAGCGGCAGCCCGAACAGGTTGTTGTAGTTGCCGGGCGACCGGTAGACGCCGTACTCGGCCTGCAGCACCTGGGCCGCGAATTCCTTCGTGGTGGTTTTCCCCATGCTTCCGGTGATTCCGATCAGGGTGCCCCGCCAGAGGCGGCGCACGTCCATGGCGAGATCCTTCAGGGCCTGGTGCGTGTTCTCGACGCGGATCAGGATCTTCCCGGCCGGGAAGTCCGGGGATGGCTCGTAGCCGCCGTCGACCACGGCGCCCGCCGCGCCCTTGGCGAGGGCCGCGGCGATGAAGCCGTGCCCGTCGTGGTGCGGTCCGCGGATGGCGAAGAAGAGGTCGCCGATCCGGACGGTGCGGCTGTCGATCGAAATCCCGGAGACCATCGCGGTCCTGGAGCCCGCAAGGAGCAGTCCCCCGGTGCTCGATTCCACCTGCCCCGCCCCCATGTTTGCCATGATCAAGTCCGTCATGATGGCCAGCACCGGCCGGAGGCCGAAATACCTGCGGTCCTGCACCGTGCGGTTGTCGATGTAAGTCACATCAGCCTCGCGCCCGGCCGGCGTCGTGCAAGACGGCCGCGGCGGCTCGACGCGGCCCGTGGATCCTGCCCGTCCGGCGGTTTGACAGCACCACCTCGGCTGCACTCACTGGAGCGGGGTCGAGCTGGCCCCGCCCACCTGCGCACCCCGGAGAACCTCCCGGGCGACGGCCCGGTCGTCGAAAGGGAGCGTGCTGTTTCCGATGATCTGATAGTCCTCGTGCCCTTTGCCCGCGATCAGCACGATGTCGCCGGGCTGCGCGAGCGAGACGGCGCGCGCGATGGCGCTGCGGCGGTCCGCGATGACCTCGTATCGCGCCCCCACGTCCCGCAGCCCCGGCTCGATCTCGGCCAGGATGGCGAGCGGATCTTCCGTGCGGGGGTTGTCGGACGTCGCAATGACGACGTCGCTCCCGCGTCCGGCAATCTCGCCCATGGCGCGCCGTTTCGTGCGATCCCGGTCGCCGCCGCAGCCGAACACGGTGACGATGCGGGCGTGCGGTAGCCCCGCGGCGGTCCGGAGGAGATTGTCGAGCGCGTCGGGCGTGTGCGCGTAGTCGACAAACACCGCGAACGACTGCCCTGCGTCCACGGGCTCCATGCGTCCGGGCACGCCGGTCATGTTGCCGATGCCTGCAGCGATCGCGTCTGTCCCAAGCCGAAGTCCGAGGGCGGCGGCCGTGGCAGCCATGATGTTGTAGATGTTCGGCCTGCCGACCAGCCTCGTCCGGAGTTCAACGTCGCCCGAGGATGTGCCGATCCGCAGCGCGGTCCCCCCGGCCTGCACCTCGCTGTCGACGAAGCGCACGTCGCTCTCTGCCGCATACCCGTAGCGCAATACCGGGCACGAGGCCTCCCGGGCGAGACGACGTCCGTAAGGGTCGTCCACGTTGACGACCGCGAGCGACAGTTTATTGCCGCCGTCCCTGGAGAAGAGGAGGCGCTTGGCCTTGTAGTACGACTCCATGTCCCCGTGAAAGTCGAGGTGTTCGGGGGTCAGGTTGGTGAAGACCCCTACGGTGAACTTCGTCCCGAACACCCGTTGCTGCGACAGCGCGTGCGAGGATACCTCCAGGCTGCCGTGGGTGCAGCCCGCGGCGAGCGCGTCGGCCAGGAACCTGGTGAGATCCGGGGACTCGGGTGTCGTGTGCTCGGCAGGGAAGGACCGGGACCCGATCCTCGTCCCGATGGTGCCCGAAAGGCACGACTTCAGCCCCGCGCCTCGAAAGACCGCGTCGAGGATGTAGGAGGTCGTGGTCTTGCCGTTGGTCCCGGTGATGGCGACCAGCCTGAGGCGCTCCGCCGGATCGTCGAAGTACGCGCGCGAGACCTCCGCGAGAAAACGGCGCCCGTCGGCCACCTTGAGGACCGCCGTGCCCGGGTGCGCCCGCACGGAGGTCTCGGAGGCCACCGCCGCAGCCCCGCGCTTCAGAGCTTCCTCGACGTACCGGGAGCCGTCGGTGCGCGTGCCCCGGAGGGCGACAAAGAGAAAACCCTCCGAGACGCGTCGGGAGTCGTACGCGATGCCCCGCACCGGGGTGTCCAACCTCCCACTGACCTCCACCGCAGGCACCCCGGTCAGCAAGTCTCTCAGCAGTTTCATGGTGTCCTCAGGGCCTGATTGCCGACACCTGCGCGACAGAGTTGCCGATGGTTGCGGGTTCCGGGGAGGGTTCCTTCGCCCGGGCGGCATTGACGCGGGCGAAGGTCACGCTGCAGGAGGCTCCTCCGGCAATTGTAGTGCCTGCCGCAGGCACCTGGAAGACCGCAAATCCTGAACCGCTCGACTGGAGCCGGATCCCGAGTTCGAGGCAGCGATCGAGCACCTGCCGTTTGGCCATGCCGCGGAAGTCGGGCAAGACCACGCCGCCGGTCGACACCCGCACGACGCGTTCGTCCTCCTGGGACGGGACACCGTTGACGGATCCCCCGGGGGCCTGCAGCGGCGTAGCGTTCGGGATGTAGTCTTCCAGACTGGCGAGCGTCAACTTGCGGTCGAGTTGCGGCAGCGGCAACGTCTGGTCCGTCGGGACCTGAAGCCGCATCAGCGCCTGCTGTGCGATGCGGGCGAAAACAGGCGCGGACACGTCGCCGCCGTAGATCCTCCCGCTCGGCTCGTCCAGCTGCACCAGGATGGTGATTCGGGGCGCCGGCAGCGGTGCGAAACCTATGAACGACGCTACGTATTTCGTGTCCGAATACCGCCCGGCGACGATCTTCTGCGCGGTGCCGGTCTTGCCGGCGGCCCGGTATCCCTGCAGGGCCGCCTTGCGCCCCGTGCCGCGGAGCACCACCCCCTCGAACGCCTCGCGCACCGCCGCTGCCGTCTCCGTGCTCATGATGCGGGTGCGCTCCGGCGTCTTGATGCGCACGAGGTCCCCGTCCTGGTCGATGACGCGATCGACGAGCGAGGGGCGGGTGCGGTAGCCGCCGTTGGCGATGGCGTTGATGGCGCACAGGATTTGAAGGGACGTGACGCCGACTTCCTGGCCGAAAGAGATGGCGCCGATGGACAGCCCGGACCAGTCGTGCCAGTCGCGCACTAGCCCGACGCCCTCGGCAGGCAGGTCGATCTCGGTGGGCGAGCCGAACCCGAAGGTGCGCAGAGCCTCGTAGAGCCGCTGCTCTCCGAGCCGCAGGCCCAGCTTCGCCGCGCCCACGTTGGACGAGTGCTCCAGCACCTCGTTGAATCTCAGGAGACCGTAGGGTTTGTGGTCGTGGAAAACGTGGCCGCCGATCCTGATGGACCCCATCTGACAGTCGATCAACTCGTCAGCCCGGGTCAGCCCGGCCTCCAGCGCCGCGGTCGCCACCACCACTTTGAACGTCGAGCCGGGCTCGAAGAAATCGGACACCGCGCGGTTCCTCAACCGCTCCACCGGATACTCGTTGTAAGCGTTGCTGTTGAAATCGGGGTAGTTGGCCAGCGCGAGAACCCTTCCGGTGTCGGATTCGAGCACGATGGCCACGCCCGCCTGGGCTTTGACCTCTTGAACCCCCGCGGCCAGTTCACGCTCGGCGATGTGCTGGATCGAGCGGTCGAGGCTCAGGACGAGGGAGTGACCCTGCGCCGGCGCTTTTTCCACGCGTCCCCTGAAGGACTTGCGGCGGGCGTCCACCTCAAACGAGATCTGCCCTTCCTCTCCCTTGAGCTCCCTGTCGTATTCCTGCTCGAGCCCCGCCCCGCCGTCGCCGTTCATGTTCACGAAACCGAGGGTCTGTGAAGCGAGGTTCCGGTTGGGGTAAACGCGCATGCTCTCCGGCACGAGATAGACCCCGTCGAGCTTGAGGTTCTCGATGCGCGCCTCGGTCTTGGGATCGACCCTGCGCTTCACGAACAGGAAGCTCTTTCGACTCGGGTCCGACATCCGGGCCTGTAGTTCCTGCGGGTTGAGTTCCAGGATCGACGAGAGGTTGCGCACGGCGCTGGAGAGGTTCCGGATCCGGCGCGGCTCGGCCGCCACCGTGCTCACCGTGATGCTGGTGGCGAGCTCGTCCATGTGGCTGTCGTAAATCACCCCGCGTGGCGCCAGCACGGCGCGCGTGACCTGCTGTTTTTCCAGCGCCCGCTGGACGAACACCTGGTGCTGGAATACCTGGAGATGGACAAGGCGGGCCGAGATGACAACGCCCCAGAGGGTGATAGAGCCTATCACCAGTAATACTCTGCTGGCATAGGGGCGGTTCCCGCTCTCAGGCATCGTCAGTTTGTCGCGGAGAATCTCTTCGATTCGGGCGAACCTTGGGAAGGGCCAGCCATGGCGAGGGTGGTGGCGAATTCGTTGTCCTGCCACTGTGCCGCGATCACCTGGCCCGGCTGCACCGGGACCATCCTGAGATCGTTGCGCGCTATGGTGTCGATGCGGTCCAGGTTTTTAAGGGTCTGCTCCTCGAGCACCAGTTGCCGCTCGGAGAGCAGCAGCCCGGCTTCCTGCTCCTGGAGCATCTGCTCCGCATACCCCTGGTTGACCATCTGGTTGCGGACCCAGGAATAGAACAAGAGCACCCCGGCTATCACGACCATGGACGAAACGATCCATGTCGTCTCCTTCACGCTGCGCGCGTCGGGCGCGCGTCGGATCCCGTAATTGCGGACCTGAACTCCTGCTGCCCAATCCACCATGGTACTCCCCTCCTAACCTGCAACCCGTTCGATACCGCGCAGGCGGGCGCTCCGGGCACGGGGGTTGCCCGCCACCTCCGACGCACCCGGTTTGAGGGCGCGCGAAGTCAGCAGCCGGCCCTGCTCCCGCCTGGGGCACAGACACAGCTCCGGGGGCCGCTCGCAGACGCATTGCCCCGAGAGCATCCGGAACGAGTGCTTCACGATGCGGTCTTCGAGCGAATGGAATGCGATGACGACCAACCTTCCGCCCGGCTTGAGAAACGTCAGCGCTTCGGCCAGAAAACCGTCCAGACCGTCCAGCTCCTGGTTTACCGCGATCCGAAGCGCCTGAAACGTGCGGGTCGCGGGGTGCACGCCGGGGATGCTACGCACCCGCACCGCGCGGCTCACAATCCCGGCCAGCTGCGCGCATCGGGTGATCGGTGCCTGCTCGCGCGCGGCGACGATCGCCGAGGCGATCCGGCGGGACAAACGCTCTTCCCCGTACTGGTAAATGATGTCGGCGAGCTCCTCCTGCCCCAGCTCGTTGACCAGGTGAGCCGCCGTGATCCGCTGGCTGCGGTCCATCCGCATGTCCAGCATCGCGTCGCTCTGAAAACTAAAGCCGCGCTCCGGCGACAGCAATTGGTACGAAGACACGCCGAGGTCCAGGAGTATCCCGTCCACCGCCCGGGCGCCGAGGTTGTTCAGCACCAGCGGCAGGTTCTTGAAGTTGTCGTGCACGAGACGGACGGAGGTGCCGAAGGGCGCCAATCGCGCCATCGCGCGGTCGAGCGATTCGCGGTCCCGGTCCAACCCGATGAGCAGGCCGCCCGGCCGGATCCGCTGCAGGACCGCCTCGGCATGGCCCCCGAGCCCGACCGTGCCGTCGACGTAGATCCCCCCGGGCCTGCAACTCAGCAGGTCCAGGACCTGCTCGAGCATGACGGGCTGATGTTCGATCGCGCTGTCCGAGGGCGTCTCCATGGTCCGCAATTTTGCTATCGCTTTCAACGTTGCTCCCCAACCCCGGCGCGCTTCAGAATCCCTGGTCCGCCAGCCGCTCTCGGTCCGCATCCGTCAGCGGCGCTTCCTTGAGACTCTGCCGGATGACCTCGTTGTTCCAGACTTCGAGGTGATCGTTCTTGCCCATGACGATCACGTCGCCCGAGATCTGCGCGTCTTCGCGAAGGGATTGGGGTATCAAAATCCTCCCCTGCGGGTCCATCTGGGTCAGAATTCCGTAGTAGCTCGTAAACTTCTGCAGCTTCTGCTTTGCCGGGTCCATTCGCGGCGTTTCCAGGAACTTCTGAGCCACGCGCTCCCATATAGGTATAGGATAGATCTGGGCGCACTTGCCGTCGTCGCTCGTGACGTAGTACATGTTCTCTTCGGTGTCGGGAAGATCGCGGCGGAACTTGGCCGGGATTTTCAACCGGTACTTTTCATCGATTTTTGCGGGATAGCTGCCCCAAAGCATATGTCGCGACCGAACTTACGCTGGGAAACTTCCTAAAACCGGAGAAGAAGCCTAAAGACGGACTACAAATTACCACTGCACTCCACTTTTGACCTCGCCGGCAGTCTAGGACGGTTGGTTTGCCCTGTCAAGCAAATCTTTGGGATCGTTAGGAGTTCGGGCAGTCCGTGGATCTTGTTTTGTTGCAGCAATCGGGGTGCAGTGCCCCCTGCGAGGCGCGCCCCTGTGGTCGACATGCCCCGCTTGGCGCCAAAACTAAGCGCGGCGGTGCGGCGCGGCCGGGCCGCGGTCGCATTAAATAGGGTTGCCCTGACTTGGCTGACGTCGTCGCGGAGGCGTTTTAGGGCGGCTATGCTAATATGTTCCCCTTTTTAGCGCAGGGAGGGTTGGTCCGTGAGGGTCGGGATCGTCGGGTTGCCCCAGGTGGGGAAGACAACTATCTTCAATCTTCTGACTCGCGGCGACGTGGATGTGTCGTCCTGGGGCGGCAAGAGCGAAGCACACATCGGGGTCGCCGAAGTCCCCGATGCCCGCCTGGACGAATTGACTCGCGTGTTTCGCCCGCGCAAGACGGTGTACGCCACCGTGGAGTACGTCGACCTGCCCGGACTGGCGCGCGGCGAGGGGAAGGCGGCGCTGCAGGGGCAGGCGCGTGACATGAGCGCGTACCTCAACAACCTGAAAAACGTCGACGCGCTCCTGCACGTGGTCCGGGCCTTCGATGATCCGGCGCTGCCTCACCCGGAGGGCTCGGTCGACCCGGCGCGCGACATCGGGCTCTTCGAACTCGAAATGATCTTCTCGGACCTGGCCGTCGTCGAGAAGCGCCTCGAGCGCCTCGCCAAGGACCTGAAGAAGGCTAAGAGCGCGGATCTGGAGCTCGAGCATTCCGTGCTTCTGAGGTTTCGCGGGGCGCTCGAGCAGGAACGGCCGCTGCGGGAACTCGAGCTGTCCGCGGAGGAGGAGAAGCGCGTCAAGGGCTTCACGTTCCTGTCGGCCAAGCCGGTTCTGCAACTGGTCAACCTCGGGGACGGAGACACGGCCAAGGTTCACCGGGTGGTCGAGGAATGCGGGCTGCGGGAACGGGCGGCGAAGCCCAACGTGAGGATCACGGCTGTCTGCGGCAAGATCGAAGCGGAGATCGCATCGCTCCCTCCCGAGGATGCCCGCATGTTCATGGCGGATCTCGGGCTGGGCGAGAGCGGCTTGGCGCGGGTCATCCAGGAATCGTATGCCCTGCTGGGTTTGGTGTCCTTCTTCACGGCGGGCGAGCCGGAGGTACGGGCCTGGACTATCCCGCGGAACACCACGGCACAGCGCGCCGCCGGGGTCATCCACACCGACATCGAGAAGGGCTTCATAAAGGCCGAGGTCGTCTCCTATCCTGAACTGGTTCAGCTCGGCTCGTTTCAGGTCGCCAAGAACAAAGGCGTGCTCCGTCTCGAGGGCAAGGACTACCTGGTGCAGGAAGCCGACGTCATCCTCTTCCGCTTCAACGTGTGATCGGCGTCGTCGCCGGAGGCGCTCCGGCGGCTTGGGTGTTGTCGGAGGTGGATTTCTCAGTGCTCCCGCGGCCTTGTGCCGATGGAAACGCCAATGTCAGAACGGTTCCCGATTCTACTGCTGCTCGGGCTCGTGGCTTCGTTCGCCAACGTGATCGGCGGGTGGATAGTCTCCTCCCGCGCGGATATCCGGCGGACGGTCCTGAACGCGCTCATTTCGCTGGGTGCGGGTTTCATGCTCACGGCCTGCATCGTAGAGGTGATGCCGCGCAGCATCAAGGCCAGCGAAAACGCGGCGGTCATCATCCTGGCGGGTTACCTGTTTGTGCACCTGGTGGAGCACACGATCGCGACCCACTTCCACTTTGGCGAGGAGACGCATTCCGACCACGTGCTGGACGCCCGCACAGCCTACTCTGCGCTCTCGGGGCTCGTGCTGCACGCCTTTTTCGACGGGGCGCTCATCGCGGCGGGTTTCTGGATCTCGATGCGGCTGGGTTTGCTGATGTTCCTCGCGATCATCTTCCACAAGATACCCGAGGGCTTCACGGCGGCGAGCATCATGCGCGCCTCGGGCCGGAGGAAACTCGAGGTCAACATCGCGACGGCAGCCATCAGCGTCAGCACGCTCGCCGGGGTGCTGAGCATCGGGTTCAACGGCGACTTCGCCCGCAACGCCCTTCCTTTCAGCGCCGGCGTCACGCTGTATGTGGCGGCGTCGGACCTGATCCCGGAAGTCAACAAAGAATGGGGCGGTACGGTCTCGATTGGGGTATTCTTGGGCGTCGTTTTCTTTTTTCTCTCAGAGACGTTCCTCAGCCGGTTTCTATAGCGAGGCCGTGAAAACTGCGGTCCCTTCGGGCATCTATGATGCCGAGGCAAGCTCCTTCCGGCTCGGCCGCCGCTACGGGCGGGCGCGGAACCCGGACAGGCGCGGCCTTCCGACCCTCCGACCGGACCTGGATTGACGCCGGATACCGCAGTCGAAGCGTCCGGCGGGCCGTTTGAACAGATGCCAAAGCTTCGACACTTCCTTGCGGTCTCTTTCCTTCTGGGATCTGCCACGATCCGCGCCGAGGCACCTCAGTCCGGCCCGGGGCTGGAGTTCTTCGGCCGGCCGGTGCGGGCTGTAGAATACGTCGCGGACCAGCCGTTGGAGCGCTCCCACCTGGATCCGGTCGTCTCGCTGCCGCCGGGCCTGCTGCTGACCAGAAGTTCGGTCAAGCAGGCGATCCAGGCGCTGTACGACACCGGGCGGTTTTCAGGGATTTCGGTGGAGGCTGTTGCGGAGGGCGAGGGGGTGGTGCTGCGGTTCAATCTCACCCTCAACTACTACTTCAACAGGTTCTCGCTCGAGGGGGACGTCCGGCTCGGCCGCCGCTCGCTCTGGGAGCTGTTGTCCTTGCCGGTGGGCGAGCGTTTTACCAGCGGGAAACTGGAGGAAACGCGCCGGGCGGTCCTCAAGCTCATGCAGGACCGGGGTTATCTTCTGGCCGAGATCGACGCGCGCACGACCTCGGATCCCCGCACTCGGCAGGTGGACACTGTATTCGTCGTCAGGCCGGGTGGCGCGACGACGGTGCGTGCGCTCGACGTCCTGGGGGTCCCCGACATCTCCGCCCGCGAAATCGGGAAGCGGGTCGGCTTCCGCGAGGGGAGCATTTACGATCGGCAGCGGCTGCGCAGGCGCCTCGAGTCGCTCAAGCAGTATTTCGTCAGGAGCGGCTATCTGGCCGCGACGGCCGAAATCGGCGAGGACTTCAGGCCCTCGGACAACACGGTCGGGGTGACGCTCAGCGTGGCGAATTTCGGCCGGGTGCGGGTGGCGGTCGATGGGTTCAAGATCGAGAAGGACCGTCTGAGGCGCCTTCTCCCGATTCTCACGGGGGAAGGGCTGCAACCCGATCTGCTGGAAGAGGGAGCCCGCAACATCAAAGAGTACGTCGAGGAGCGGGGCTACCCGGAGGCCAAAGTCGGGTATCAGGACGAACTGGACAAATCCGGCGGGCGGGTGCTGCACTATCGTATCGAGCCGGGCCGCCGGGTGACGGTGGCCTATGTCGGATTCCGGGGCAACCGTGCGATTTCCGAGCAGGAGCTCCTGGGGACGATTCAGATCCAGCCCTCGCGTTTCCTGCAGCCATCCGCTTACAGCGCGACCAGGCTGGATGCCGACGTCGCTGCGCTTCACGCGTTGTACCAGTCCCGCGGTTATCTCGGGGCGGTGATCGTCCCGCTGATCGAACCGGTCAAAGGCGCCCAGAAGCTCCGCATCATCTTCGAGTGTGACGAGGGGCCGCTGTCGCGGACGAAGTCGCTCCAGCTGACGGGCAATGCGGGTCTCTCCACAGGGACCCTCGAGTCCAGCCTGGCGTTGAGGGTTGGTGCCCCCTACTCGCCCTACCTCGCGGAGCGTGACCGGCAGGCGCTGCAGGCGGCCTACAACGATGCCGGCTTCCTCCAAGCGCGCGTCAACTCCCGCCCCGGGGCCCCCGACGAACACCACGCGCATCCCGTGGTGTTCGACATCCAGGAGGGAATCCGCTCCTACGTCGCGCAGGTGGTTATTCTCGGTAACGAACGCACCAGACGCTCCGTGATCGAACACCGCGTGACGCTCAAGCCGGACGAGCCGCTGAGCCTTGGGAAGATGCTGCAGAGCCAGCAGGCGCTGCACAACCTGGGTATTTTCGACCTGGTGCGGGTGTCGCCGCAGAACCCGGAAGGAGTCGCCCCGTTTCAGAACGTGGTCGTCCGCGTTCAGGAGAGCAAGCAGCTGACGCTGCGCTACGGGGCGGGGTACCAGGAGCGAGAGCGCTTCCGCGGGACGGTCGAGCTGAGCGATTTCAACATTTTCGGCACGGGCCAGCGCGCCGACCTGCGGGTCCGGGGCAGCAGGATCGAGCAGGGCGCCGCCCTCACTTTTCAGCAGCCGCAGATCCGGTTCCTGCCGGTGAATTCGTACTTCACGGCCTCGCTCCGCAAGAAGCGAGAGGTGAGTTTCGACGTCACCCGCGGGAATCTGTCTTACCAGTACAGCCGCCCGCTCGGGGGGCACACCTGGGCCCTCCTCCGCTACAGCTACAACAACGTGCGGGTCTCCACCACGGACATCCCGGCGCCGGATCGCGAGAACCAGCCGCGGAACATTTCGACGTTCTCATTCATCTATGTCAACGACACGAGGGACAATTACCTCGACCCGGAAAAGGGCTTCTTTACCTCCACCGACCTGGGGCTGACCCCGAAGTGGCTCTCTCAGCGCAGCTACCTCACGCTGTACACCCAGAACGGCTATTACCGCAGGCTCGCCCGCTCGCTTCTGCTGGCGGCGGGGCTGAAGATCGGGGCGGCGCGTTCGCTCGACTTCATAGCCGAGTTGCCCATCAGCGAGCGGTTCTTCGCCGGCGGTGGGGCCAGCCTGCGCGGCTTCGAAACGGACCGGGCCGGTCCACTGTTTCCGGGCACGGACAAACCGCAGGGAGGGAACGCCCTGGTGGTGGGCAACCTCGAGTTGCGGACCCCTTTGTGGCGGGCGATTCACGTGGCAGGGTTTTACGATTCCGGAAACGTCTTCAGCCGGGTCGGCGACATCCGGTTCGGGGCGTTCAGCCATACCGTCGGCGCCGGGATCCGCATCAAGACGCCGTTCGGGCCGTTGCGCGCCGATTACGGGGTGAACCTGAACCTTCCATCGGCGCTCAGGCTCCAGGGGCTGAGCCCACGTAACCTGTTCATAACCATCGGACCGCCGTTTTAGACATGCGCAAAACCGCCCTGACGTTGTGCCTGATCTTTCTTGCTGCCGCCCACGGGACGGCCCGCGCGGCGGAGGAGGTGGACCGTCTGGTGGCGGCCGTCAACGGGAGGATCATCACGGAGGCCGACCTGAAGCTCGCTGCGAACCTGAACGCACTGCTGCTGTTCGGGCAGTCCTCCAGCCAGCCGCGCGATCGGGAAGTGCGCCGGCTTGATCGACCTGGAACTCCTCCGCCAGGAACTGGTGAATTTCCCGATAGCGCCGGCGGATGAGAAGGGCATCGGGCAGCGCATGGACGAGTTCATGCAGGCCTATGCCGAGCTTGGTGGACTCGCGCCCCTGTTGCGCCGGCTTGGGCTGCAGCAGGAGGAACTGGAGAGCTATCTGCGACTGCAGGCGTCGATCCTGCGATTCGTCGACCTGAGGTTCCGGCCCTTCACCCCGGATCCCGAGCCGGCAGAGATCGAAGCCTACTACCGCGAGCATCTCGAGCCTGCACTGCGCGCATCGGGCGCCGCCGGTCCCGCCCGTCGCGGAAGTGTCCGCCAAGATCGCAGCCATCATCAAGGAGGAGAAGGTCAACGCCGCGCTCGACCAGTGGATCCAGGACGTGCGACGGCACTCGCGTATCGAGCTTTTCGGGGCGGACGAGAACTCCGCGGCGGAGGCGACAAAGTGAAGCCCCGCATCCGGCTTCTGACGGCGACGGTCGGGATTCTGCTGCTGGGTGCGGCGGGGTCGCTCTTCGTGTATCTCCGCTCGGAGCGGTTCCAGCAGTGGGCGCGCGTTCAGCTGGCCGAACGGCTGGCCCGCGAAACGGGCATGGAGTGCCGCATCGATGCGTTTCGGTTCGATCTCCTTCGCGGCACGTTTTCGGTGCGCGGCTTCGGGCTTGGGCCACCTTCTCCGGCGGACGCCCCGCTGCGGGTGAGCATCGATGAGGTGCGCGGGCGCATCCGGCTGAAGTCCGTGCTGCAGTTCAGGGTCGATCCTGGCGGAACTGACGGTGATCCGGCCAAGCGTGTCGCTGAGGGCAAACGGCGGGGAAGGCCCGTGGGACCCGGGCGAGTTTTTGCGCACCTTCAGGCAGTCGCTGGACCTGGAGGTCGGTCGGGTCGAGGTGTCGGAGGGCTGGGTCGAGCTGAACCACCGCGGCATTCCGCTGGAGCTGCACCTCAAGGACGTCGTCTGCCAGGCCCGATACGGTGCGGACGTGGCGGGCTACCGCATGCACGTCGCCTTCCGCGACGGCCTGCTGCACTGGGCGGGGCGAGACATACGCCTACGACCTCGATGCCAGCTTTGCCGTTTCGACGAAGGGGATCGCAAGTCGACGCGATCGAAGTGGCCCATCGCGAGACACGGCTGCGGGGGACGGGTTGGCTCAGGGACTGGCAGTTCGCCTGTCGCCCTGTTCCACCTTAACGGAACGCCTGTCGGCCGTCAAACCTGTCGCTTTTTGCCGATGCGCTCGCGCCGGCCAGCGCGCAGATCGCGGGTGCTCGCCAATCTCCGGTTCGACGCACGGGGCTCCATTCCACCGGCAAGTTCACGGCCCCCTCGGGCAGCTATCGGGGCGTGCTCGTGTCGCAGCTGACCGGGTCCATGGAGCTCGCCGGATGGCGTCCTGTCCCTGCGCGACGTCCAGTGCCGTCTGCGCGGCGGGGTCCTGGACGCCAACGCCGAGATCCGGCTCCGGTCCTCCGGTCCCGAGCCGAACACCTTCGAGTACCAGGCAAAGGGTGTCGAGTTCAGGGACGGCGCCACGGCCCTGTCTTCTGCCGGGCGAGCGCCGTCGAGAACCGGGTGGATTCGAAGGGGCGGGTCGCGTGGCAGGGCCGGCGACCTCGAGGTTTCCGGAACGGCGGACGTGTACCCGGTGTCGCCCGCAGCTGGCCGCGGCGGGACGGGGGACCGAGCTGCAGGGCAGGGCGCAGTTTTCCTACCGGAACGGCGCCTGGTACCTGCCGCCCGCGAGTTTCCACTCCCCCTCCACGTCGATCGACGCGGAAGGGCGGGACGGCACGACATTTCACGTCCGGCTGGGCACGACGCGGCCGGCCGAACCCTCCTGCTGATGCGCAGCTTCGTCCCTTCGGTCGACGGCCTCTGACCGTCGCTGGCCCGACATCGTCGACATCGAAGGAAGCGTATCGGCTCGACGGGAACGTCCGCGATCGAACCCGCCGAGCACGTCGTTCACGGGCAGCGTCGGCATCGAAGCGGGCAAGTGGCGCGCGTACGATCGTCGACAGCCTGGACGCGACGCCGAGTGGGAGGCTCCGCGTCTGCAGCTGCGGTCGCTCAAACTGCGGCGGGGCAGCCGAGGAGGTCGAAGGGAACCTGGCGGCGAAATTGTCCGGCGCGGAGAAGTCAGCGCGATTCGAGCATTGCGAGTTCGACGGGTCGGTCCGCGACTTGTCGCTCGAGTCGTTGAACAGATTCGGGTCAGGCCTCGGCGACGACGTCAAGGGGACCCTGGACGGCACGGGTTCCGTTTCGCTGCGGGAGGAGCGGTGGTCCGGGGCGGGCACGTTGTCCGTTACCGACGGCGGTTATCGCGGCGAGAGTCTTCGACGCGCTGCGCGCCAGCGCGCGCCTGGAGAACGGGATGCTCACGATCTCCGAGGGGGAAGTCTCGCGCGGTGCCGCCAAGGTGAGCGTGCACGGGCGCGTGCAGACCGATTACGGGGGACATGGACCTTTCCGCGCGCCTTTCCGACCTGTCCCTGCGCGACATTCCGGCCATTCGGGAGCAGGAAGCTGGACGTCGACGGGCTGGTCACGGCGTCGGGCAAGCTGAGTGGAACCGCCGACACCCCGGCCTTCGACGGCACCTTTCAGCTGAGCGGGCTGCGCTACGGTTCGCTGGATCTCGGCCGGGGACAAGGCACGGTGCGGCTCAAGGACCGAGCCCTCGGCGTCAGCGCCACGCGTCCGCTCGGAGTTCGGAGGCTTCGTTGCCGAAGCGGCCCTTTCCACGGACGGCGGGTTCCCCGGCAAGGCCGTGCTCAACTTCACCGACTGGAATATCCAGCGTTTGATCGCGGCCCAGACCCCCCCCTTCCTCAGCGAATTGAGCACGGCCCTGCAGGGGCGGATCGAGGTCGAAGGGCGTTTCGCCGAGAGCTCGACCCTCGCCTACAAGGGCGAGCTCGACGGCGCGCGCTTCAAGATCCACGACTACGACCTGCGCAACGAGGGCAAGATCCGGTTCGCCGGGACCACGCTGAAGCTGCAGATCGGCGAGGCCCGGATGCTCGGGGACGGCAGCGACCTCGTCCTGAGCGGGGATATTCCGCTCGACAACGGACCCGACCTCAACCTGCGGCTCAACGGCACCCTGAGCCTGACCGTCCTGGAGCGCCTCGAGAAGCGGCTGCGCCTGGCGGGTTCCACCCGCATCGACGTCCGGGCGACCGGGTCACTGCGCGAACCGCAGGTGATCGGCCAGTCGGAGTTGTTGGACGCGCGCCTCGATTACGCCGACCTGCCGTTCCGCCTGTCGGGGGTGCGCGGCAGGATGGTGTTTTCACGCAACCTGGTCCGGCTCGAGAACATCGAAGGCTCGGTGGCGACCGGCACCTTTCAGTTGTCGGGTGCGGTCGAACACGCAATCACCGAGCTGCGCGGCATCAACCTGCAGGTCGCGGTGCGAAAGGCCCGCCTCCCCTATCCAAAGGATTTCCGCTCCACGATAGACGCCGACCTCGCGCTGCGGGGCGGGCCGGATGCGCAGGTCCTCACCGGCGACGTCAATGTCCTCCGGTCGGACTACATGCGTGATTTCAACCTGCTGGAGCAGTTCGCCTCGCGTGGCCCGAACTCCGCCGGTCCGCTGACGACCGAACCCCTCCTCGGCGGCATGCGGCTCAATGTGTTCCTCCACTCCGAGGGAGGGCTGTTCATCGACAACGAGCTGGCCCGGTTGCGCGGGGGGATGCGACTGACCCTCCGCGGAACCCCGGCCTATCCTTCGCTGACCGGGCGCATCGAGGCTGTCGAGGGATCGGTCACTTTCCGAGGGAACCGTTTCGAGCTCATCCGGGCTGCAGCCGACTTCGTGGACCGCAACCGGATCAATCCGGTGCTGGACGTCCGTGCCGAGGCCGACGTAAAGAGCTACACCCTGATCCTGGACATGAGCGGGGACCTCGACCATCTCACGATGAACCTGAGCTCGGTCCCGGCGCTCTCGACCGTCGATATTGTGTCGCTTCTGACGACGGGCAAGTCGAGCGACCTCGAGGCGGGGACCTCCAGGCGCCAGGCCGAGATTACCGGTTTCAACGCGGCAAGCATCCTCTCCGAGAGCCTGACCGGCGTCATCGGGAAGCGGGTCCAGCGCATCTTTGGATTCGAGAGCTTTCGAGTCGATCCCTTCCTGGCGGGCACGGACAACGACCCGACCGCCCGGGTGACCATCACCGAGCGGATATCGCGGGATCTCGCCATCACGTTCTCGCGCAACCTGACGACGAGCGAGGAGCAGATCGTCGTGTTGGAGTACGACGTGACGCGGAACCTCACCCTCGTGGCCACGCGCGACGAAAATGGACTGTTCGGGCTCGATCTTCGTTTTCGGAGGAGATTCAGGTGAGGCCTTTCCAACGGGGCCGGACAAAAGTAGAATGGGGGTCTCCAATAGGGAAGTCGGGAAACCCGGAGCGCCGGTCAAGCGGCGCCCCAGCGTGAACGCGGTGACCAGGGCAGGTGCCGGATGAAGATTCTCGTGATCGAGGACGAAGCCAAGTTGGCGAACCTTGTGAAGAAAGACCTGGAACAATCGGGTTACCAGGTGGATGTCGCAGCCGATGGACAGGCCGGGTTCACCCAGTTCCAGACGGGCGACTACGACCTCGTGCTGCTGGACCTGATGCTCCCGGGGTTGTCCGGTTGGGACCTGATCCCGCTCATGCGCCAGGCCAAACCCGCGCTCCCGATAGTGGCGCTTACCGCACGGGTCGCCGTCGAGGACCGCGTCCAGGGGTTGAATCTCGGGTGCGACGACTACCTGGTGAAGCCCTTTTCCTTTAAGGAGCTGGAGGCCAGGATCCAGGTGCAGCTCCGGCGCGGGACCGTGATGGGGACCGCGGAATTGCGGGCCGCCGACCTGACCCTGGACCCGCTCAAACGCAAGGTCACGCGCGCGGGCAAGAACATCGAGCTGTCGAACAAGGAGTTCGCCCTCCTGGAGTACCTGTTGCGCAACAAACACCAGGAAGTCACGCGCAACATGATCATCCAGAATGTCTGGGACGCCAGCTTCGACAAGTTCACCAACGTCGTCGACGTATACATCAATTATCTCCGCAACAAGGTGGACCGCGATTTCGAGCCGCGCCTGATCCACACGGTCCGAGGAGTCGGCTACGTGCTCCGAGATTGAACCGTGAATATCCACAGCCTCCGCTTCCGGCTGAGCTGGACCAACGGCGTCGTGCTGACGGTGGTGTTGCTCTGCGTGGGGTTCACTCGCTACGCGACGATTTCGTACCAGGTCTACAGGCATTTCGACAACGAGCTGGGGAGGGACGCGGTTTTCCTCTCCTCGCGCCTCCTGGTGACGCCGGGAACCTACGTGCTGCGCTCCGACAGTCTGTCCGCATACGACAAGGTCAACCTGCAGGAGATCCAGGCGTACTCCGTCATCACCGACGCGCAAGGCTACGTCGTACACCCGGACACGTGCAGCCGTTACGTGCGCGAGATGCTGCAGCAGAACGAGCTGACCGAGGTCCTGAAGGCGCGGTCGGGAATAGTCGAAACTACTGCGGCCGACGGTTCCAGGTTCCGCTTCGCCTCGCTTCCGGTCGGAAAGGATCCCGATTCCCCCTACGTCCTTCACGTCGGCCGCGATGCTCAGTCGGTGGACGGCGCTGCTTGCAGCAATACAGGGAGCTGTACCTACTCTCAGTCCCCGTGCTCATGGTTGTGTCCGTGGTGGTGGGCTGGTTTCTTGCCGGGCGGGCGCTCAAGCCGTTTGACGAGGTGGCGCGTGCGGTGGAGCAGATAACGTCCAAGAACCTCAACACGCCGATCCGGACCCCCTATCGGGAGGAAGAGGTTCAAAGGCTCGTCGACGCCTTCAACCACGTGGTCGCGCGCTTGGACGCGTCCTTCCGGCAGATGAGCCGCTTCAACGCCGATGTGGCGCACGAACTGCGCACCCCACTCGCCGTTCTGCAGGGTGAAACGGAGATCGCGCTGAAGTCTCCCGGGCTGCCCGAATGAGATCAAGGCGACGCTCTGCAGCAATCTCGAGGAACTCGAGCGCCTCGGCCGCATCGTGAAGGACATGCTGACGCTCGCCGAGGCGGACGCCGGCACCCAGAGTCATCGCCGAGAAGGAAATCAGGCTCGCGCCCCTGGTGTGCGACCTGGCTGAGCAGATGAGGCTCCTGGCCGCGGACCGCAGCATCGAGATCAGCGTCGACCGCGCCGGACGAGGCGGTCGTCTTGGGCGACGAACTCTGGCTACGGAGGGCGCTGCTCAACCTGCTCGACAACGCCATCAAGTACTCGAAAACCGGGGGACGGATCGATATGCAGGTGCAGTCGCTGGGCAGGGTGGTGCAGGTGACCGTGCGCGATCAGGGGATCGGTATTGCACCCGAGGACCTTCCGCGCATTTTCGACCGGCTGTATCGTTCCGATCCCGCTCGCAGCCGCACCACCGGCGGGGCGGGTCTGGGGCTGGCCTTCGTCAAGTGGATCGTCGAGGCGCATCACGGCCGCATCGCGGTCGAGAGCGAGCTGGACAGGGGCACGCTCTTCACCATCGAATTTCCTCAAGTCCCCCTCGCCTGACGCGTGCGACCCCGATCGGCCTGCGGTGTCTCGGCGCCATCCCGGCTCGCGATACGTCGCTCGTCCAACACACAGTCGTCCCGGGAGCGCCAAAAGCCAGAAACTTGCCATGGAAGACACTGAAGAGCACGGAAGGACTCGGCCGGATGGGTGCCGCCGCGGACCAGCGCGGGTCGAGGCGCCGCACTTCAGATCCGAAGCATCCGAAGCACTTTGCTATTGCGCTGCGGGGGGGGTGGAGCCTAAAATACCCGTTTTGTCAGGAGGTGGGATCCGTGTACGCAGTCATCATGAGTGGCGGGAAGCAGTATCGCGTATCCGAGGGCGATGTCGTGCAGTTGGAGAAGCTGGGGGCTCGACTCGGGTGCGTCGGTCGAGTTCAAGGATGTCCTCCTCGTGAAGACGGACGAAAAGACCTTTATCGGCCAGCCTCTCGTCGAAGGGGCGATTGTCCAGGGGGTTGTCCAGGAGAACGGGCAGGGCGACACCGTGCTGGTGTTCAAGTACAAGAAAAAGAAGCAGTACAGGCGGACGCGCGGCCATCGCCAGCAAGTATTCGGCGGTGCGGATCGAGAAGATCAACGTGTCGGTTTAGCCGGCACGAAACATCGATTTCAGGGTTTGAGGGTTTCAGCATGGCGCACAAAAAGGGAGTTGGAAGTTCCAGAAACGGCCGCGACAGCCAGCCGAAACGGCTCGGGGTGAAGCGCTTCGGTGGCGAACTGGTGCTCGGCGGAACCATCCTGGTCCGGCAGCGCGGGACCCGCATCAAGCCGGGCCTCAATGTCGGGATCGGCAGGGACGATACGCTGTTTGCCAAGATAAGCGGCACCGTCAGCTATCAGGACCGGGGACGGATGGGGAAGTTCGTCCATGTGGTGGCCCAGGCCTGACCGTCCCCGCCCCGTTCAAGCATCGCTGAAAGGGACCCCGCAGAGGGGTCCTTTTTTAGTTTGCGGCGGTCCCCTGCGCGTGGCTGTGCAGGGACCGCGCCGCGGGACACGTCATGTTCATTGACCGTGCGCGCATAACGGTGATCGCCGGGGATGGCGGCAACGGGTGCCTTGCCTTCCGCCGCGAGAAGTTTGTTCCGAAGGGCGGCCCCAGTGGGGGGGACGGAGGGCGCGGCGGGGACGTTTACCTGGAGTGTTCCGACCGTGTGAACACGCTGCTGCATTTTCAGTACAAGCGGGTCTTCAAGGCGGGCCGCGGCGGGCACGGGGAAGGGTCCCGATGCCACGGGAGAGACGGCGAGGACACCGTCGTGCTCGTCCCTCCAGGGACCCAGGTGTACCGCGAGCCCGGCCACGAGCTGCTGCACGATTTTGCCGCCCCGGGCGAACGTGTGCGCGTTGCCCTCGGTGGGGGTGGCGGGCGCGGCAACGCCCGGTTTGCGACCGCGACCAACCAGGCGCCGCGGCGGTGCGAACCCGGCCGGGCTGGGGAGGAAGCGGAACTCTCGCTCAGCCTGAAGCTGATCGCCGACGTGGGTCTGGTCGGATTCCCCAATGTCGGCAAGTCGACGCTGATCTCCCGCATCAGCGCGGCTCGGCCGAAGATCGCCGACTACCCGTTTACCACGCTGGTGCCGCATCTCGGAGTTGTGTCGGCGGGCGATTTCCGCAGCTTCGTGGTCGCCGACATCCCCGGCCTCATCGAAGGTGCGCACGAAGGTCACGGGCTCGGCGACCAGTTCCTGAAGCACGTGGAACGTACCAAGGTGCTCGTGCACCTGATAGACGTCTCGCAACCGCGCGACCCGGTGGCCGATTTCAAGACGATACTGCGCGAGCTTATGCTCTTCAGCAAGGATCTCGGGGAACGTGCGCAGGTCGTCGTCGCCTCCAAAATCGATGCGCTGGACGACCGCAGAAAGATCACCCAGCTCAAAGCGATGTGCGCCCGCCGCAAGCTTCCCTTCGCGAGCATCTCGTCGGTCACGGGCCAGGGCATACCCGAGCTGGTACGGCTCCTGGCGCGCATGCTCGGGTTGGACGCGCCGACGGGCGGGTAGGGTCGGGGGTGTGCTCCGGGGCCGCGTGAGACGCTGCCATTTGGACGGAATGGGCGCCAGCCGACTTCATAAGGGTTGGCTTCGACGGCGTGTTGGGTTAGGCTCTCCCCATCGAAGAGGATGCGTTTGGCAGGAATGAGAGTGGGGGTATTCGGCGGTACCTTCAACCCGATACATCTCGGGCACCTTCATGTCGCCGACCGTGTGCAGCGCCTCTTCGGTCTTGCACGTACCCACTTCGTGGTTGCCTCGAACCCCCCGCACAAACCCGGATTGGACTTAGCCCCATTCGTGCACCGCTACGCCATGGTGAGCCTTGCGCTGTCCGGTTCGGAGCGCATGTTGCCCTCGACGATGGAACTGGAGCGGCCCCCCAGCCCGTTTTCCATCGACACCATGAGGAAGTTCGCGCGCCGCTCGCCCGGAGGGCGCCGCGGGCTGTGCTTCATTGCGGGTGGGGATTCACTTTTCGAGGTGAGCGGTTGGCGGCGCGGCGAGGAGTTGCTGGCCAGCTACAATTTTGTTTTCGTCATGCGCCCGGGTATCGAGATCCGCGACCCCAGGAGGGTGCTCCCCGGCAGCATCGCGGGCCGGATCAGGGACCTGCGCGGCCTCGGTCCCGTCCAGGTGCGCCGGCAGTCGTCCGGTGAGGGGACCGGGAGAAACCGGATCTACCTCGTCGAAGTCGACGCCCCGGACATCTCGGCGTCGCAGGTGCGCCACCTCGCTGCCCAGGGTCGCAGCTTGAAGCGACTGCTGCCTGCGCCGGTGGCGCTCTACATAAACAAACTCCGTCTTTACGGTGAGCGATGACAGACGCTTTGAGAATTGCGCTCAAGGCCTTGGACGACAAGAAGGGGCACGACATCACGGCCCTCGACATCTCGGCCATCGCCTCGTTTGCCAACTGTTTCCTGATCTGCACGGGCGATTCGTCCCGGCAGATCCAGGCCCTCTCCGACGAGGTCGAGTCCCGGATGGCGGAAGGCGGTTTCAAGCCGAACCACATCGAGGGCTACCGCAACGCCGAGTGGGTCCTGATGGATTATTTCGACCTCGTGGTCCACATCTTCTCGCGCAACGCGCGCGTGTTTTACGACCTGGAGCGGCTCTGGCGCGACGGGAAGGTCCTGGATGCCGAAAAACTCCTGGCGGCGCAGCAGAAGCCGGCCTCCCCGAGGAAGTCGCCGCGCGCAAGAAAGGTCTAGCAGGGCCGTGACGCGGGAATGGACGTCGTCGGGCTGGGAAGCCGGCAATCCACCGGCCACGGATCCGCCGCTTTCCCCGCCCGTTGAATTGACCTCCTCGTTCTAGTAAAATCTCGTCCTTCGCTGGGGTTCCTCGGGGACCCGGAACATGCGCGTCAAGCTGATCTGGGTTGGAAAAACACGGAACCCAACTATTCGGGCGCTGCAGGAGGAGTACCTGGCTCGGTTGCGCCACCTGACCCCCTGCGAGGTCATGGAGACTCGGGACATCTCGAGAGGCCGGGCCGTCGATGGGGCCAAACTGCTGGCCGCCGAGGCCGCGGAAATCGGGAAGCTGCTGCAACAGGGCAGCCGCGTCGTTGTATTGGATGAAAAGGGGGAGCAGTTTACCTCTCCCGATTTCGCGCGCTGGTTGGAGAACGAGCAGAACCAGGGCACCCGGGAATTGGCCTTCGTGATCGGGGGGCCGGACGGGTTAAGCCCGGTCGTCGCCAGCCGGGCCGTATTGCGGCTGGCTCTGGGCCGGATGACATGGACGCATGAGATGTGCCGGGTGCTCCTGCTCGAACAGCTGTACCGGGCTTGGTGTATCCAGCGGAACATTCCGTATCACAGATAGGCACAGTGGAGACACGGGGAATGGATGCAAAGCGGTTGGATTATTTCAAGGAGAAGCTCATCCAGAAGCAACTCTCCCTGCGCGACATGGTCCAGCGGACGGAAGGCTACGAGCGCGAGAAGGAGCCTGACATCCAGGACGTGGCGGACATGGCCGTCGAGTCCTACACCAAGGAATTCAATTTCGGAAAGAGCTCCGGCGACCGGTATGTCCTCCAGATGATCCGGGAGGCGTTGGATCGCATCGAAGACGCCTCCTACGGCATCTGCGTGCACTGTGAAAACCCTATTCAACCCAAGCGGCTCGAGGCCGTGCCCTGGACCCGCCACTGCATTCAGTGTCAGGCGCTGCTCGAGAAGGGAAAGCTGGAGAACTGAACCCACCACCCCGGGGGCGTTCCGTTGACCGCGCAACCGTTCATCCCCACGACCCGGGATCGCCCTCCGACCCGGCCAAGGCAGCTGGCCGATGCTCTCCTAAACTTGCTCTACCCCGAGTCCTGCTTCGTCTGCGCCGACGCCGTTGCCCGGCACCAGGACTGCGGCGTGTGCGGGCGCTGCTGGGACAAGCTGCTGCAGCTGCGGATCTCCGCGCCATGGTGCCCGTCGTGCGGGCTCCCTTTCCAGGGTTTCGATCCCGGCCCCGCGCACCTCTGCTCGGACTGCATTGCCGATCCGCCCCCCTTTTCGGGAGCCCGCTCCTTCGGATACTACGAAGGCGAACTGAGCCGTGTGATCCGGGAATTCAAGTTCCACGGCAGGCGTAAGCTCGCTTCGCTCCTGGGCCCCTTGGTCGCGGCGGCGGTATCGGCGACATGGGAGCGGGAACAGATCGACCTGCTCTGTCCGGTACCCCTGCACCCGAAGCGACGGCATGAGCGCGGATTCAACCAGTCCGAGCTCCTCGCCCGGTCCATGTCGGAGAGTCTGGGGCTTCCCCTGGTGCCCGGCGTGCTGCGCCGGGCGAGACACACGCCTCCGCAGGTGGGCCTGACCGACCCGGAACGGCTGCGCAACGTGCGCGGCGCGTTTCTCGCGCGTCCCGACCTCGCGGCCGGCCGCCGGGTGTTGCTGATCGATGACGTGATGACAACGGGAGCGACGCTTCGAAACGCCACCAGCGCACTTCTGGCGGGGGGTGCACTGCGGGTAGCCGCCGCCACCCTCGCGCGTGCCGTTCCGCACACGTGAGGCTTCCCGTCCCGGGTGACGGGCCGGCTTCGCCCGAGGGTTGGTTACGGATGAGGTCCGCGGGGGGGACCACTCCTGTGGCGGTCGTCGATTTTGGTTACGATTTCTTCGAAGCGGGCCTTCTGGTCGTCGCGCAGGATCTGCCTGATCTCCTGCCGCGTCTGCTCGCGGATCGAATCGTACTGCGGGCGGAACTGCTTCGACAACGCGCGGTAGCGCTCGCGGCTGCGGCCGATGATCTCCTTCAGCTGCTCCTTCTGAGCCGCGTCCATGTCCAGCCCTTGCGCCATCTCGTCGGCGAGGTGGTGTTCGGCATTGCGCGAGTTTTGTCGGCGATTTTCGACTGCCGCGACACTTTTCTGGAACAGATAATGACCCAAACTACCTGCAACCAACCCGAAGGCGAACATTACGGTAAGGAAGAGAGCCGCTCCGGTCTTGGACTTCATCGCGGTCCCCTGTCTGCCGGGGCGCTGTCAAATGGTCGCTCCGGCTCTTCCTCGGCGATCGCGCGCACCACGCTGTCGTCGGTGATGTCCCCCTGGTCTGCGATGACCATCCTGTGGGGCTGGTCCGTCGACATGAAGATCCTGTCGTAGGCCTGGTAGACGTCTACGGAAGGGTTTGAGAGCTGTTCGTAGGCGAATGCGCCGAGGAGGGCCAACGTCAGCAGGGCCATTGCTGGAACCACCCGATGGGACAACCCGACGAGCATCTGCCAGATCGTCAGCCCCTGGGCTTCGCCGCGCAACCGCGCCCGCAAGGAACTGTAGAAGAACGGGGAAACCTCAACCGGCGGAAGGGCCTGCGCAATTCGACGCGGCAACGTGAGGACTTGGTACTCCTGGCTGCAACCCGGGCAGCCTGCCAGGTGCGCCTCGAGTACCTGCTTCTCGGAGGACTTCAACTCGCCGTCGATCAACCGGAACAGCCAGTCTCTCGCTGTAGTGCATTCCATGTGCAAGCCTCTCGACCAATACTACGCCGACGCCCGCAGATTATTTCATTCTGAGAACCTGATCGGCTCCCAGGGCGAGATTCGTCAGCCTGATGTGCCCCGGACGGCTCATGCAAGTTCCTTTTTACAGTATGAGCATGCAATCCCCATAGCTGAAAAAGCGGTACCGTTCGGCCACCGCCTCCCGGTAACAGTCGAGCATCAGCTCGCGTCCAGCCAGCGCGCACACGAGCATATACAAAGTCGATTTCGGCAGGTGGAAGTTCGTCAGGAGGCCGTCGATGCCCCTGAACTGGAACCCGGGATAGATGAAGAGGTCGCAGAATCCGGCGCTTTCCCTCACGCCCCCGGATGCGGCGAGGTGTTCCAGGACACGGGTCGTGGTGGTTCCGACCGCAATCAGGCGTTTACCCGCCGACTTGCAGTTTCCGATGGCGGCGGCCGCCGTCGCCCCCACCCGGAAATACTCAGGGAGCATGCGGTGGCATTCGATACGTTCCGAGCGGACAGGTTGAAACGTGCCGTAACCGACGTGCAGCAGGATCTCGCAGACCACTATCCCTCTATTCTGCAATTGCTTGAAGACATCTTCGGTGAAGTGCAGGCCTGCGGTGGGAGCGGCGACCGAACCACTGTGCGCGGCGTACACTGTCTGGTAGCGTTCCCGGTCCAGCCTCGAGAGCGACGGAGCCGGGCGGCGGATGTACGGGGGAAGCGGCGTCTCCCCGATCTGCTCGAAGGTGGCCTCGAGGTCCTGGGTTCCCTCAAAGCGGATGAGCCGGGCGCCTTCAGTCAGGACTCGTTCAACACGGACCGTCAACCCCCCGATTTCCAGGACCCCGCCGGCGGGGGCCTTCCGGGCAGGCTTCAAGAGCGCGATCCATAGCCGCGGCGCCTCCTCCCGTACAAGCAGGACTTCGATGCGCTCGTCCCTCCCGGCCCGGCGGGCGCGCAGACGGGCCGGGAACACCCGCGTGTTGTTCAAAACCAGAAAGTGCTGAGGGCCCAGGATATCGGGCAGATCACGGAATTCCCTGTGTTCGCGGGCTCCCGTGTCGCGGCGCACGACGAGCAGCTTCGATCGGTCGCGCATGGGCGCCGGCTCCTGCGCGATGAGGTCTTCAGGCAAGGGAAAGTCAAAATCGGCGAGCTGCACGCCACACCTATCCGTTCGGGCGCCGAAACTGGCGGATTCTTCGTTCCGGCGCTGCGCCGTCAGCTGGCAGTTCGGGGCGGGAGCCTGTTTCGTCCGGAGAAGGCCGGTGCAGCTTTGCCGAGAAGTTTGCCCCGTACAGCATGATCAGGTTCGACGTGTACACCCAGGTGAGGAGCGCGATGATCGCTCCCGTCCGGCCGTACACTCTCTGGTAGTCAAAATAAGGGACGAGCTTGGCAAATATGTAGCTTCCGGCATCCCAGAGGAGGGCGGAGACAAACCCTCCCGAAACTGCTTCGAGCCACAGCACTTTCCGGTCCGGCATGAGCTTGAAAATCAGCGTAAAAACCATCACGGCCACGACGAAACCGGCTGCGAGCAGGATGGACGACCAGAACCAGTCGATGACTGTTCGAGAGATGTGAACCGTTGAACGGGACCGCGCCGCTCCCACGACGATAGTGATCCCGGCGGAGGCCAGAAGGAAAAACCCGGCTATTACGAGCAACCCGATGCTGCGCACGCGGCTTTCCCAGAACGTGCGCCGCCGTTCGACTCCCCAGGCGAGATTCAAGGCGTTCTCGATGAAGGTGAAGAGCCAGGTCGACGACCAGATCACCACCAGAATGCAGGAGAGGACCACCGCCGGCGACAGGTCCGTGATCTCCGCGAGGTTCTGGGCCAACAGGGCGCGCGACCCGGGGAACAGGGCGAGGATGCGCTGAACTACCGTGTCGTGCAGATCGATCCAGCCCAGAAAGGCGTCCACCAGGGCGATCAGCACCAGCATGGCGGGGAACAGGGCAAACAGGCTGAAATAAGAGATGGCTGCCGCATCCCGCGGGTTTGCGGCGTTCAGCATGGCGTGCGAGGCTTCGACCAGGGCAACCGTGGCCCGCCTGACGTTCGGTCTGCGTTTGGCCATCCCTACTAGTCTATGGGTTTCTCAGCCGGGAGTAAATGCTCCGGGCACCCCGCCGCAGACTCGAACACCCCAAGCGACCGCCCAGTCCGGCCGCCCCTTCACTCCACGGCGGCTACCTTTGACAAGGTGCGGCACGAGGCCTAATATAGTGAGTTCCGATCTGAACAAATATACTTTCTTCTATGGTTTACGCATGAAGGTCCCATTCGCCGCCAGCCCCGTCATCGGAATGCCCGTCCGGATGGACCCGGGGACCGAGAGGCAGTACCTGAGCCGCTTTTACCCCGACGCCGTTGCGGCGGCGGGGGGTGTCCCGTTATTGCTCCCGTTGCTGAGAGATCCTGGACACCTCGGGGCGGCGGCCGGCGCCTTCGATGGAATCCTCCTGACGGGGAACAACGCGGACGTCGATCCGGCGCGATACGGCGCGGCCCGGGAAGCGGCCTGCGGACCGTTGCAGCCGCTGCGCGATCAGACTGATTTTGCCCTGCTCGAGGCCGCTCGTCGGGCACGCATCCCGGTTCTGGCGATCTGTTACGGCATCCAATCCTTGAACGTCTTCATGGGGGGATCGCTGATCCAGGACATCCCTTCGTACATCGGGGGCGCCGTGCGTCACAGCCAACCCCGGGCTCGGTACGCGCATTCCGTCGATTTTGCGTCCGGCTCGCTGCTGAACCAGCTGGCCGAAGCGGGCGGCGCCCGGGTCAACAGCACCCACCATCAGGCGCTGGAACGCGTCGGCGACGGTCTGGAAGTAATCGCCCGAGCGCCGGATGGGGTCGTTGAGGCGGTGGCGGGCACACAGACGGAGCAGTGGATTCTGGGGGTGCAGTGGCATCCAGAAAAGAGCCTTGAACATGACGAACTTTCCAGAAGAATTTTCGGAGCCTTCCTCGAGCAATGCCGGCGTCGTCGAGCCCACAATGAAGGAGCTCGTTCGGAAGCTTCTAGAGCAGGTAGGTGAGAATCCCGACCGGGATGGTCTGCGCGGGACGCCGCAGCGGTTTGAGGAAGCGATGCGCTTCCTGACGGGCGGCTATACGCAGGATGTCGACAAAGTCCTCAACAACGCGCTGTTCGACGTGAAGTACGACGAGATGGTCATCGTCTCCGACATCGACTTCTACAGCCTCTGCGAGCACCACCTTCTTCCCTTCTTCGGCAAGTGCCACGTGGCCTATCTCCCAAACAAGAAGGTGATCGGACTGAGCAAGATCGCGCGGCTCGTCGAGGTGTTCAGCCGGAGATTGCAGGTGCAGGAGCGTCTGACGACCCAGATCGCCGAGACCATCCAGCAGAAAATCAACCCCTTCGGCGTGGGGGTCGTCGTCGAAGCGCAACACATGTGCATGCTCATGCGTGGCGTCGAGAAGCAGAATTCCCGTGCGGTGACGAGCTCCATGCTGGGTGCCTTCCTGCGGGAGGAGACACGGCTGGAGTTTCTCGACCTGGTTTTCAAGAGCAGGCGTTGACGCGGAGGGTGTTGATGGCGGGCTGGGCCTGGAATCTGCTGTCGGGCATCGACCGGGATTGGAGAGAGGCTCTCCTGACCTGCCTTGTCCTGCTGGTCGCCTGGCTGGCGGCGCAGGTATACGTTTTCGTGATCGACCACGTCGCCCGGCGCCTGGCGTCGCGCACCTCCTCGAGCCTCGACGACAAGATTCTCCTCGTCGTGCGCCGGCCGGGCTTCGTCATCATCGTGCTGATCGGGGTCTATGCCGCCGTCCACCGGTATCAGTTCCGGCTCAGGGGCGTATTCGACGGCGCCCTGTTCGTGCTCGCCGTGCTGGTCGTTTTCTACTGTCTCCTCGCGGTTCTCGGCGTGTTGCTCGAGTGGTGGGGCGAGAAACTGCTGCGCGACCGACCGGGTGAAAACGTGGCCGGCGATCTCCTGCCCATCACGGAGAAGTTCCTCAAGATCGTCCTGATCGTGATCGCGACGATCATGGTGCTCGATCACTTCGCCATCGACGTCAAGTCGATCCTGGTGACCCTCGGGCTGGGCAGCCTTGCGATTGGTCTTGCGCTGCAGGACACGCTGGCGAACATGTTCGGCGGCTTCACCATCATGATCGACCGGCCGTTCCGGGTCGGCGACCGGATCCAGCTTCAGACGGGTGAAGTCGGCGACGTCAAGACCATCGGCATCCGCAGCACGACCGTGCAGATGCTCGACAGCAACCTGCTGATCGTCCCGAACTCCCTGCTGGTGAAAAACGCCATCATCAACCACTCCTACCCCGACGCCAGGGCGCAGGTCGTCATTGACGTGGGGGTGGCCTACGGGACCAACCTCGCCAGGGTGAAAGAGATCCTGCTCGAGGCTGCCCGCAGACATCCTGAGGTCCTCGACCAGCCCCCGCCGTCGGTGTTTTTCAAGGCGTTCGGCGACTTTGCGCTGCAGTTCGTAGTCATCTGCTACGCCAAGAGCTTTCGCAGTGTCCTGGCTGTGAAGGACGCCGTCAACTCGGACGTGAACGAGCGATTCGAGAAGGAGGGGATCGTCATTCCCTATCCTGTCCAGACGCTGCAGTTCGCCAACCCTCCCGCCCCCAAACCGTAGGAACCTAAACGACATGTGGAGTGCTGCGCCTGGGCGCCGCGCCGAATTGCGGGAGGCGACCGGTCAGGCTCGTGGTGGCGCCGAGGCGCCACCACCAAAGCGGCGTCGAGCCGCCGCACTCCATGTTACCGGATGCGGATCTGGAAGGGCATCCAGAGCAGGACGGTGTTTTCCGCGAGGTGCTGCAGGGTCGTGCACGCGTCGATCGAGGGCTGCGGCATCCAGGCCGAGAACTGAGGGGAGAAATCCGGCACGAGCATCTCGCGCAGGCGGCGCCGGCGCTGGTAGTGGGCGACCCGGACCCGTTTCGCCTCGGGGATTCCTGCCAGGCGCCGGGCTTCGCCGACCGCTTCCTCGATGCCCCCGATCCAGTCCACCAGTCCGAGTTCCCGGGCACGCACCCCGCTCCAGACGCGGCCGCGGCCGGCTCGGTCCACGTCCTGTTCGGTCATTTTGCGGCCAGCTGCGACTTTCTTGACGAAGTCTTCGCGATAGAATTCGTCGAGTTGGCGCTGCAGGCGCTCCATCTCCGCTGGAGAAAACGGGGCGAAGGGGGAATCGTATTCCGCGTGGTCGCCTCGGCGTAGCGCCTCCCTGTGCACGGACAGCCGCGCCATGAGGTGGCGGGCGACGACTTTCCCGCCGAGGACGCCGATGGAGCCGGTGACCGTCGTGGGTTCGGCCAGGATGATGCTCCCCGGGGCGGCGATGTAGTAGCCGCCGGAGGCGGCCACGTCACCGAAGCTCACCACCAGCGGCTTGGCCTGGGCCAGCAGCGAGAGTTCGCGCCACAGTTCGTCGGAGGCGACGCCGGTGCCGCCCGGAGAATCCACCCTCAGGACGACCGCCTTGACGCGGCGGGATTTGCGGGCGTGTTCGATGAAGCTCCCCAGGGTCTCGGCCCCCGCGATGTGTCGGCCGGCGTGGTCCCTGCGGATCTCCCCCCCGGCTATCGTCCCCAGCACGTCGATGACCCCGATGCGCGGCCGGTTCCAGGTGAGCAGCCTCCGGACGAAACCGCTCCGGTCCAGGTAATGCTCAGGTCCGACATACGCGAGCGCGCGTCCCACCGCCTCATTGAGTTTTTCCTCGAGCTCGTCCGGGTAGCAGACCCCGTCGAGCAGTTTCAGGCCCGCGGCCTCCCGCGCACCGTACGGGCCCGCATCGACGAGTTCCCCCACGCCCTCCGGGGTGAGTCCGCGCCCCGAGGCGAGGGCTCCGCGGAATTCCCGGCTGAAATCGTCCAGCAGCGCCTCCATCTGCTCGCGTGCCGGCGCCGACATGCCGGTGCGGGTGAGCATCTCCGCCGCCGACTTGAATTCACCGATGGAGCTGACCTGCGCCTCGACCCCCAGGCGGTCGAGCACGTCCCGGAAGAAGAACACCTCCGATGCCAGCCCCACCAGGTGCAGGCTCGCCGCGGGCGGCATGTACACGCGGTCGCAAGCGCTCGCGACGTAGTACTCGCCGTTGCCGCCGCTCGCGATGAAGGAGTAAACCGGCTTCCCGGCTTCCCTGAATTTCAGCAGCGCGCGGCGCAGGTCGCTCAGCTGCGCCCATCCGGCGGACAGGTTCTCCATCGTCAGCAGCACCGCCGCCACCCGGGGACTGCGCGCCGCGTTCGCCAGGACCCTCAGGAGGTCGTGGAGCGCCGTTCTCTTTTTCCGGCTGAACAGCCCGTGTTCCGGGCGCCCCTCTACGATTTCCTCCTTCAGTGACAATTTCACGCAGTGAGGTTTTCTTTTTTTCACTCGCTCCTCCGCCACGGTAACCTGTCGAGCAGGGGACCCCCGCGGGAAACCTCCCACACCATCAAAGCGTACATCGGCAGGTATTCCACGAGAAGCACCCAGCCCGGCTCGTACACGGGCCGATACTGGTATGCCATGTAGGACAGGAACGAGGAGCCCGTCCAATAGAGCATGAATGCATACGGAAACACGGGCAGCGCCAGCGCCGCCCAGGAGATGTACCACGGGTGGACGGTGGTTGCGAGGCAGAGGTCCGCGGTCATGATCCAGAAGGCGGCGTGCAGCAGCGAACGCGCGTCGCCCGCCGGGAAACGGCGCCAGATCAGGGCGGAGGCAGCCACGAGGGCCGCCCCGAGATAGACGCCCGTCGTCTGGTCCCAGCACGCGCCGAAAACCTCAAGCCCTATGTAGCGCAGGAGGTAGTGAATGCCCGCGTTGAACTCGAAGAGGCGATAGTAGAGGCGAAGCGAGGTCATGTAGTCGAGCAGGGTGCGCGGCGTGAAAAAAAGCGCCGAAACCGCCAGCCCCGCCGCGACGCCGGCCAGGCACGCCCGCCACCCGGCGCGGCGGTGATACAGCGGAAACCACAGGGCGGGGTGCAGCTTGGACAAGACCGCCCCGGCGTAGCTGACCAGGGACCAGGAGGCCTTTCCCCGGTGCAGCAGCAGTACGGAAAGCAGGGCGAAGAAGAGCATCGCGCTGTCGGAGTGGCCGGAGTGCGAGAACTCGAAAATGAAGAACGGATTCCAGGCCACCAGGAGCAGCGGCTCCAGCGGCTGTCGGAACGCCACGAGCAGGCGCCAGGCGACGAGGAGCGCCAGGAACTCGAACGCGCTGAAGACGGCCTTCATGGGAAATACGGCGTCCCCGAACAGGGAGTAGGTACCGCGGAACAGGAGTTGAGACAGCGGGGGGTAGGCCGTCACGTAGGGCTTCGAGTTGAGCATCGGGTAGACCGTCCCGTCGCGAAACGCCGACAGCTCGGAAGCCTCCGGGGGGTAACGGAACGGGTCGACGCCGTGCGCCGCCAGCTTCCCGTCCCAGAGATACCGGTAGACGTCCTCGCTCTGGTCCGGGGACGCAGGCAGTACCGTCAGGCGGAACAGGAGCGCGAAACCGAGGATGAGATAGACGGAACGGCGGTCCGGCAGTCTGACGACCGCGTAAGCCAGCACGCAGCCGGCAAAGGCCGTCAGCATCAGGAAGAGAAAGGCGGGGGTGTGGGCGCGCAGGGGGCCGACGTGCCAGATCGCCAGCCAGAGCGATTCCAGCAATCCGCCAAAAAGCCAGATCAATCCCCAACGCCTCGGCACGGCGATCAATATAGCACCAACGGTGGGCAGCGTCGGGGATCCTGCCGGGGCGCACGCGGGACTCCCGGCGGTGGGTCCCTGTCCGACGGCGGCCGCCCCGGGCGAACGCAGCGTCAGATGAAGGAGGGCCCCGCGGAATGCCCTACGTCCCGGGCCGCGTCGGCCCGACGCGGCCCGCTTCATTCGCCCGCCGTAATTTATTGAGTCTTGAAGAGATATGAGTCCTGCAAGATCGGGAAATCCGCTTGACCGACGGTGCGCCGCTGTGGTAGGTTTCTTTTTCTTTTTCTCAGGTGAATTTCCAGTTGGGCTTGGATTTCAGCGCGGTGGATCGCGCGGGCTCTTATTCGCATGATTAGTCTGGACAGCTCTATTATTTGGGCCATAGTGATTTTTCTGTGTCTCGTTACCGCACTGAATTATCTGCTGTTTCGGCCCCTCCTCAGGGTTCAGGCAGAAAGAGAGAGCAGGACTACGGGGCTGATGGATCGGACCCGCAAGCAGCTCGATCATCACCTGGACCTCTTCAATCGGTACCAGGCCGCCCTCAAGAACGGCCGCATGGAGGGGTACCGCCGCCAGGAAGAGCTGCGTTCAGACGCGATGCGACGGCGAGCCCAGAAGCTCGACCAGGCGCGCACGGAAGCCGGGCAAATGATCGACGAATCCCGCGAAGCGATCCGCGCCCAAGTGGACGTGGCGAAGGATCAGCTCGGACGGGAGGCTGACGACATTGCGCGCGGCATCGCGGCGAGCCTGTTGCAGCGGTCAGCCTAGGCCCACGCCGGCCGGGCGCTCCGGGTCGCGAGTCGTCCCCAGAGATTTTGCATGAAACCTCGAACCGAATCACGCGTGCTACTTGTCCTGTTTGCAGCGGTCTCGCTGTGCCTTTGCCCTGAGGCGGCCTTCTGTGCCACCGGGGCAGACCGGTGGGGGCCTTGGTTGACCATCGGCCGGTTTTTCAACCTGGCCCTGGTCGTCGGCGTCCTCGTCTGGGTGGCGCGCAAACCCCTTGCGGCCTTCTACGCCAGCCGGAGCGCCACCATCCGCGAGCAGCTCGCCGAGGCGCAGAAGGCGCGGATCGAGGCCGAGACCAAGCTCGCCGAGGTCGAGTCGCGCATGAGCAGGCTCGACGACGAGCTGCGCGCCATGAAGGAGGCGGCCGAGAAGGAGGGGCAGGAGGAGTTCGAGAGGCTGGCCGCCGCGGCCGAGCGCGACGCTCAGAAGGTGATCGACCGCGCCCGGCAGGAAATCGAAGGGATGACCCGGGCGGCCGAGATCGAGCTCAAGACGCACGCCGCGGAACTCGCCGTGCAGCTGGCCGAAGAGCGGATCCGCCAGGAGATCGGCCCGGAGGACCGCCGGCGGCTGTTTGCGCGCTTCGTCACCAAGATCGGGGGGCCAGCATGATCTCGTCCGCTGTCTCGTCACGCTACGCCCGCTCACTGGCCGATGTTGCGTTTCCGTCCGGTCTCCAGGACGAGGTCGGCCGCGATCTCGTGCTGTACCGGGACATATTCCAGGCAGTCCCCGACCTGCTGCAGGCGCTGGATAGCCCGGCGATCCCGCGCGACGCCAAGGAACGCGTCCTGCGGGAACTCATGGCCCGATACCCGGTGCAGCAGGTCTCTGGCAACTTCCTCCGGGTGCTGCTCGAGCACAACCGCATTCGTTACTTCAACGAGATATACGACGCGTTCGTGCGGGTCTCGAACGAACGGAACGGGATCGTCTCGGCACAGGTCGTGGCCGCCGCGCCGCTGGAGGAGCAGGAAACGCGGCAGCTGCAGGAGTCTCTGGCCAAGGCGACCGGCCGCGAGGTGTTGCTGCACGTGCGCACCGACGCCGGACTCGTGGGCGGACTAGTCGTGCAGATCGGCAGCACCGTGTACGACGGATCGATCCGGACGCAACTGAACGAAGTGAAACGACGGCTGGCCGAACGATAGAACCACGCCGGGAACCCGCGGCGGCGCGTCCGCGGTTCACCGGAAAGAAGGGAATTCCGTATGCAGATCAGGGCTGATGAGATTAGCAGGATTCTCCGCGAGCAGATCAGGGACTACCAGTCGGGGGTCGTCGTCAGCGAGGTCGGAACCGTGATCTCGGTCGGTGACGGCATCGCCCGCATCCACGGCCTCGACAAGGTCATGGCGGGGGAGTTGCTGGATTTCCCGCACGACGTCAAGGGGATCGCGCTCAACCTGGAAGAGGACAACGTCGGCGCCGTGCTGTTCGGCGAGTACACGAAGATCGGCGAAGGGGACACCGTCCAGCGGACGCGCCGCATCATGTCGGTCCCGGTGGGCCCCGCCCTGGTCGGCCGCGTCGTCGACGCCCTGGGGCAACCCATCGACGAGCGCGGCCCAATCACCACGACGGAGTTCTCTCCCACCGAGAGGCTGGCGCCCGGCGTCGTCGACCGGCAGCCGGTGAAGGAGCCGCTGCAGACCGGGCTGAAGGCGATCGACGCCATGATCCCGATCGGCCGCGGCCAGCGTGAACTGATCATCGGCGACCGTCAGACCGGCAAAACCGCCATCGCCATCGACACCATCATCAACCAGAAGAACACCGACGTCATCTCCATCTACGTCGCGATCGGCCAGAAGCGCTCCACGGTCGCACAGGTGGTCAAGACCCTCACCGATCACGAGGTGATGGATAAGACCATCGTCGTGTCCGCGTCGGCCTCCGACCCCGCCACGATGCAGTACATCGCGCCCTACTCCGGGTGCGCCATGGGCGAATACTTCCGGGATCGCGGGCAGCACGCTCTCGTGATCTACGACGACTTGTCGAAGCACGCGGCGGCCTACCGTGAGATCTCACTGCTGCTGCGGCGTCCTCCGGGGCGGGAGGCTTTCCCGGGCGACGTTTTCTACCTGCACTCGCGCCTGCTGGAACGCGCGGCCAAGCTCAGCAACAAGAACGGAGGCGGTTCGCTGACGGCCCTCCCCGTCATCGAGACCCAGGCGGGCGACATCTCGGCCTACATCCCGACCAACGTGATCTCGATCACCGACGGCCAGATGTTCCTCGAGGCCGACCTGTTTCACGCAGGCATCCGGCCCGCGATCCACGTCGGCAACTCGGTGAGCCGCGTCGGCGGCAACGCGCAGATCAAGGCGATGAAGCAGGTGGCGGGCACGCTGCGCATCGAGCTGGCGCAGTTCCGGGAACTGGCGGCCTTTGCGCAGTTCGGCTCGGATCTCGACAAGGCCACCCAGGCCCAGCTGGCGCGCGGGGAACGCCTGACGGAACTCCTCAAGCAGGACCAGTACAGTCCCCTGGACGTGACCCGGCAGGTTGTCCTGATTTTTGCGGGGACGCAGGGTTTCATCGACGACGTCGAGGTCTCGCAGATCCGCCGGTTCGAGCACGAGCTCTACCAGTTCATGGATACGACCAAGTCGGGGCTCATGCACAAGATCGCGGCCGAGAAGGTGCTCAGCGACGCGCTCCGCGCGGAGCTGGGCGCAGCCCTCAAGGAATTCAAGGAGAAGTTCGCGGCCGACAAGGCGGCGGCGTAGGCGGGGCGGCATGGCAAACGTCCGAGACATACGGCGGCGCATCAGGAGCGCCCGCAACATCCAGCAGATCACGCGCGCGATGAAGTTCGTCTCCGCGGCGCGCCTGCGCAAGGCTCAGGACCGAGTCGTCGCCGCGCGCCCGTACGCGCGGCAGATGGTCGCCGTCCTGAACAGCCTGGCGACGCGCGTTCCCGAGCGGAGCCACCCCCTGCTCGCGCTGCGGGCGGACGAAAAGATCGAGCTGCTGGTCATCACGGCCGACAAGGGGCTGTGCGGCGCCTACAACACCAACATCCTGCGCCAAGCCGTCGAGTTCCTGACCACCCACTCGGACCGGCGGGTCGAGCTCAACGTGATCGGCCGGCGCGGCCGCGACTTCTTCCGGCGGCGCCCCTACACCGTCCGCCACGAGGCGGTGAACGTCCTGCAGAAGCCGACGTACGCCGACGCGGCGGCGATCGCCGCGGACATCATCGGCGAGTTCTCCAGCGGGGCGCAGGACCAGGTCTGGCTGGTGTACAACGAGTTCAAGTCGGTGGTGCATCAACGGGTCGTCGTCGAACCCCTCCTCCCCATCCAGCGGCTGGAACACACCGACGACACCGCGCGGCTCGAGTACCTCTACGATGAGCCCCCTGCCCGGATTTTCGACGACCTGCTGCCGAGGCACGTGGAGGCGCAGATCTACCGCGCGATGCTGGAAGCGGCCGCATCGGAACAGGGCGCGCGCATGACGGCCATGGATGCCGCGACGAAGAACGCCACGGAAATGATCGACAACCTGACGCTCTACGCCAACAAGGTGCGCCAGGCGGGAATCACCAAGGAATTGATAGAGGTGGTCAGCGGAGCCGCCTCGACGGGGACATAGGCTCCGAAGTCGTCCTCTCCGTCTGCCTGAATCAGGAGAAGCCAGATGGCAAATGTGGGCAAGGTAGTGCAGATCATCGGGCCGGTAGTCGACTGCGAGTTCAGCGAACAGAACATGCCTCCGGTCTACAACAACATCATCATCGAGGGCGACACCCCGGACGGGCACATGCGCGTCAGCACCGAGGTGCAGCAGCACCTCGGGGAGGGACGCGTCCGCTGCGTGAGCATGCAGCCTACCGAGGGGATGGTCCGCGGCATGCAGGCCACCGACGCGGGCCAGGCCATCGAGGTGCCGGTGGGGCGCGAGACGCTCGGGCGCGTGATGAACGTCATCGGGCAACCGGTCGATCAGCTGGGTGACATCAAAACCTCCAAGCGCTACCCGATCCACAGGTCCGCCCCCAGCTTCGCCGAGCAGTCGACCGAAACCAAGATGCTCGAAACCGGCATCAAGGTCATCGACTTGCTCGAGCCCTACGTGCTCGGCGGGAAGATCGGCCTGTTCGGCGGCGCCGGCGTGGGCAAGACCGTCATCATCATGGAACTGATCAACCGCATCGCCACGCACCACGGCGGTTTCTCGGTGTTTGCCGGCGTCGGCGAACGGACGCGCGAGGGGAACGACCTCTGGCTCGAGATGAAGGAGTCCGGGGTCATCGAGAAGGCCGCCCTGATCTACGGGCAGATGACGGAGCCCCCCGGCGCCCGGTTGCGCGTCGGCTTGACCGGGTTGACGGTGGCCGAGTACTTCCGCGACGAAGAGCACCAGGACGTGCTGCTGTTCATCGACAACATTTTCCGGTTTACCCAGGCTGGCTCCGAAGTCTCGGCCCTGCTGGGCCGCATGCCCTCGGCCGTGGGATATCAGCCGAACCTCGCCACGGAAATGGGGGAACTGCAGGAACGCATCACCTCCACCAAGCACGGTTCCATCACGTCGATCCAGGCGATCTACGTGCCCGCCGACGACTACACCGACCCGGCCCCGGCCACGACGTTCTCGCACCTGGACGCCACGACGAACCTCGAACGCAAGATCGCGGAACTCGGCATCTACCCCGCGGTCGACCCGCTCGCGTCCACCTCCCGGATCCTGGACCCCAAGGTCATCGGGGAAGACCATTACAAGGTGGCCCGCGAAGTTCAGAGGATCCTGCAGCGGTACAAGGACCTCCAGGATATCATCGCGATCCTCGGCATCGACGAGCTCGCGGAGGACGACAAGCTCATCGTGAGCCGAGCGCGCAAGATCCAGAAGTTCCTGTCCCAGCCGTTCTTCGTCGCAGAGCAGTTCACCGGCATCCCCGGGAAATACTTGTCGGTGAAGGAGAGTGTCGAGAGCTTCCGCGGCATCTGCGAGGGGAAGTACGACCAGATCCCCGAGCAGGCGTTTTTCATGGTCGGCGGCATCGAGGAAGTCCTCGAAAAAGCCAAGCAGCTGGCAGCCGCGTAAGCCGAGCTGCAGCGAGAGTAGACCGATATGGCGTTGCCGGAGAAAATCCACCTCGAGATTGTCACGCCCGAGCGGCAGCTGTTCAGCGGGGCCGTCGATCAGGTCACCGTCCCCTCCAGCCAGGGTTACCTCGGCATCCTTCCGGGGCATGCCCCTCTGCTGGCGGAACTCGGGATCGGCGAAATCAGCTACAAGATCGGGGAACGCACTGAGCATCTTTTCTGCTCGTGGGGTTTTCTGGAGGTCCTGCCCGACCGCGTCGTGGTGCTGGCGAAAACCGCGGAGGCAGCGTCGGACATCGACGTGAACCGCGCGGAGCAGGCCAAGACGCGGGCTGAGAAGCGGCTTTCTTCGAAGGACCCGAACCTCGATTTCGCTCGCGTCCAACTGGCCCTGCTGCGCGCGATCTCCCGGATCAACGCGGCGCAACGCTATCAGACGAGAATGCGCGTCTGAAGTCCGGAACAACCCGGCTGCAAAAAAGAAAGGGGGCCGGATCCCGGCCCCCTTTTTCGTTCCCCGCTTCGAACCCGTTCAGTTCGCCGCGCTGCGCTCCACGCCCAACTCGGCTTCCGAGCGGCGATAGACCTTCTCGATCCCGATTGTGGTGTTGTTGTGCAGGCCCTTGTACAACTTCTCCATGTGCTCCTTGGCCTGCGACTGGGTCTCACCCTTGAGGATGCTCGCCTTGCAGAACGACTCGATCGCTTCCTCGACCTTGTTCAGCTTCCACTGGGACAGCCCGGTGTAGTAGTAGGCAGGACCGAAGCGCTTGTCGACCGCGAGGGCTGCCTCGAGCGCAGTGATGGCTTGAGGATACCTGTCCTTGTCGTATGCGTTCACACCGATGATGTAGTGGGCCGACCGCCTGGTGTCCTTCACGTACTTCTGCCATTCGGCCTCTGAAGTGGCGTCGGGTTTCTTGGCCTGCTCGAGGGCTTTGAGCGCCAGCTGGGCATATTCGGCGGCCTTGGCGAAATTCTTCTCCTTCATGTATTTGTCGACGAAGATCATGCGGATCGAAAAGTCATCGGGGAAATAGGGGAAGGATTTCTCCGTCCATTCCATGTACTTCGGTTCGTTGCCTAGCTTCTTGTAGCTCTGGGCGAGGAAGTAAGCGTATTCCTTGGTGGGCTTTGCGGCGAATACCTTCAGGCCGTAATCCACGAACTTCTGATGCTGATCCGTGTTGTAGGCGGAGGCTGCCACATAATCGATGGCCTGCAGGTCGTCGGGGTGCGTCTTGAGCCACATTTCGGCAAGGGGTCCCAGCTTCGCCCAGTTCTGCGTCTTGTTGAACTCGTACATCAGGCTCTGATAGCCGCGGTCGATGTAGGGCATCAGCTTCGAATTCGGGTATTTTTCCGCGAAGGCCGCGAGCGCCTGAACCTTCTTGTCGAGGTCGGTCTCCTTGTCCGCTTTGTCGTAGAGATCGTATTCCTCTTCCGTGTACTCTTGCACCTCTTCGGCCGGCGCGTTTTGTGCCGCGGGCTTCTGCTTCGGCTGGGCTGGAGCCTGGCCATAGCCAGGGGCACACAGGAATGCACCCGCCAGAAGTGCCACGAATAGTTTCAGACAATTACTGCGCATGGCTGATTACCCCCTTCGTACTCTGCAATCCGGCGCATTGTAAAAGATTGACAAAGCTCAAACAACATAAATTCTCGTGCCGCTCCTGATACGGCTCCGCACCGCTTCCAAGGTCTGCATCCGGGGAGGCGCGGGCTTTGTGTCCGGGATCGGGCTCGTTCGTTTGTGTAGATGCGCACACGGCCCAGGAAGTTGCAGCCTCCCGAATGGTTTGACGCCGTCTCCGCGAGGAAAGTTCCACGCGTCCGAGCACACGCAGAGGCGGACGTTTGACCTTGAAATCGACGGGGCGATTCTCTAACATATGGACCGCTCAGAGCGCTGGGAGATCGTCTAACGGTAGGACGGGTGGCTCTGGACCACTTAATCGGGGTTCGAATCCCTGTCTCCCAGCCACAATCGTCTCTTCCTCTTGCCTTGCAGCCACTTACAAAAACGAAACAGTTATTGGTGTCGTGTCGGCCCTCACGAAGGACCAGAATCAATGCCCGGCGTACCTGCGTCCAGCGTGTCTGCATCGCCGGAAGACTACTTTCGTACCAGAGGACGGTTTTCCAGCTACCCCGCTATCTGACAAACCCGGTGGGATCATCCGATGCCTATTCTAAGGCCAAGTCCCCGACAAGCCTACTTTCCAGGTCGGACCGACGCAGCGGGACTGGCCTTCGGCTCTTGCCGCAGTGCAAAGTGGTGGGATAGAATTGTGCCAATTCCGATGCCTATTTCCCCGGGCACGCTCCTCGGTCCTTACGAAATTGTCGCCCGCGGCGCCCATCCTTTATGGTCGGGCCGTGGGCGGCTCGAACGCTGCCACACGGGTTCAACTGCAGGAGCCGCGGCGGGCTGGAAATCGGATATACTAACCGGTTTAATTCTAGGTGTGACTGAAACGTTCAACCGGCGGCCGTATCCTGAGTGAGTTTCATTCTGACCTGTCCCGCCAACATTGCCGCCGGGCGAGACGGGGAAGGCATCCAAGGAGATATCATGCAACCCAAGATTTCATCCATTCGTGCACTGGAGATACTCGATTCCCGCGGCAACCCGACCGTTCGGGTGTTTGTCAGCCTGGACAACGGCGTCTGCGCGAGTGCCTCGGTGCCCTCCGGCGCCTCGACCGGCGAGAACGAGGCTTGTGAGCTGCGCGACGGCGACAAGAAGCGTTACGGCGGCAAGGGGACGCTGAAGGCGGTGGAAAACGTCAATCGGCTGATCGCCCCCCGGCTGGCCGGGCTCGACCCGAGGCGCCAGGTGGAGATCGACCGTACGATGATCGAACTCGACGGGACACCCACCAAGACCAAGCTGGGTGCGAACGCCATTCTCGGCGTATCGATGGCGGTCGCCAGGGCCGCCTCCCTCGCCTGCAACGTCCCGCTCTACGCAGTATCTGGGCGGGCCGGGTGCGGTCCGGATCCCCGTTCCGATGATGAACATCATCAACGGCGGCAAGCACGCGGACAACAGCGTGGACTTCCAGGAGTTCATGGTGATGCCCATCGGCGCTCCGACCTTCGCCGAGGCCTTGCGATATGCGGCCGAGGTGTTCCACACGCTGCGCGGTATCCTGAAACGCAAGGGATACGCGACCGCCGTCGGCGACGAGGGAGGCTTTGCCCCCAACCTCAAGAGCAATGACGAGGCGTGCGAGGTCATCGTGGAGGCCATCCGGGCGGCAGGATACGTGCCGGGCAAGGAGGTCGCCATTGCACTCGACCCCGCCGCGAGCTCGTTCTTCGAGGACGGCGCCTACAACTTGTCCAAGTCGGGGCAGGGCAAGAAAAACAGCGCCGAGATGACCGAATTCTACAAGGGCTGGATCGCCAAGTACCCGATCGTTTCCATCGAAGACGGCCTCGCGGAAAACGATTGGACCGGTTTCAAGGCCCACACGGCCGCCCTGGGGAACGCGATCCAGATCGTGGGCGACGACCTCTATGTGACCAACACAAAGTTCATCGCGCGCGGCATCGCCGAGAATTCCACCAACGCGGTCCTGATCAAGCTGAACCAGATCGGGTCGGTGACCGAGACCATCGAATCGATCCAGATGTGCCGCCGGGCGGGTTGGGGATTCGTCATCTCGCACCGCTCCGGGGAAACCGAGGACGCCTTTATGGCGGATTTCGCGGTTGCGATGGGCGGCGGCCAGATCAAGAGCGGTTCCGCCTGCCGCAGCGAGCGCATCGCAAAGTACAACCGGTTGCTGGAAATCGAGTCCGAACTCGGTGTCGCGGCCGTCTTCAGCAATCCCGTGAAAGCGTCGGTCCGGTAGAACCTTCGAGATTCTTCGAGTCCTCGAGGTGGATCTGGAAATTTTTTCCTCGAAGACTCGAAGAGCCTCGAAAAATCCCGACGAGGTGAGAGGGCTACAGGTGATGGCTCACCGTGAGCGCGGCCGGGAGGGCGAGCTCCGACGAGCGCGCACCGGCGGTGCTGCGGCCCACCTCGGCGCGCACCCTACTCGCATACTGGGTCAGCGGCTCGAGACGTGGCCGTCGCCCTGCCCAGACCCGGTTGGGGAATCGGACATCGAACTGCAGGGGCAGGAAGAGGCGCGGTGAACCCGCTCGTGCGAAGATGGCAACTCCCTGGGTGGCCGGGTCGAGCCCGGTCGCCAGGAATACCTCCGTATAGCCGAGGGCTTCCCAAACCGCCAGCTTTGCGCGCGCGTCCAGTGGCGCCATCAGCAATCGTACCTGCGCATTGAGATCGCTCCGGTAGCCCCGGTCGCCCTCGGCCACCATGAGATAGCAGCTCACAACCGGCGCGTCGCCCGGTGTCAGCGCCCTCAGGACCGCCACGTGCCGTCCCAACTCCCGCAGATCCACCGCGCCCTCCCCGGCTGCCGGCCCGCCGCCCGCAACAGAAAAGCGGTCATTTCCCCGCCGCAGGACTCTCCTGCGCGGTTGCCGTGCCCGACCCGCCGTCACCATCGGCCTCGGGTTGGTACAGGATGTCCTCGACACACAACCTCCGGGTACCTCCCGGAACCGGCCACTCGATGATGTCGCCTTTGCGGTAGCCCAGCAGGGCGACCCCCAGAGGGGCCAGGATCGAAATCCTGTTGCGTGAGATATCGGCTTCTTTCGGGAAAACCAGCGTGTAAATCTCGTCCTTGCTGCTGTCGAGATCGCGGACCCGCACCCTGGAATTCATGGTGATCACGTTCGCCGGGATCTCTTCGGACGGAACGACCTCGGCGTTGTCGAGCTCGTCCTGCAACATCTCCAGGTGGCGCCTGTCCCGGCCCTGCACGGCCGATTCCAGGTAGCTCCGGAGTCGCGCAAGATCGCTTTCGGTGACGAGGATGAAATCCCTGTTCATGCCAGACACTCCTTGTCGTTGAACGCGGCGCTCGTCGGTTGGGGCGGGAATAGCGCCGCGTTTGCATCATTATGCGTCATGTCACTCAGCTCAAAAAGTAGAAAATTCTTTTAAGATAGTTAGAAAAAATCTAACTATTCTAACTATAATTAAAGGGTGGATTGGCTGAACTATCACCACCTTTACTACTTCTGGATGACGGTGCGTTCCGGGGGAGTCTCGGCTGCCGGAGCGCAGCTGCGGCTCGCCGCCCCCACCGTGAGCGCCCAGATACGCAGCCTCGAACGCAGCCTGGGCGAGAAACTCCTGGAGCGGCGCGGACGCAACGTCGTCCCGAGCGAGGCGGGGCGTGTGGTCTTCCGGTATGCCGACGAGATCTTCTCGCTCGGGCGGGACCTGGTGGACGCGGTGCGGGATCCGAGCGGACGCCCCCCTCGCCTCGTAATCGGGATCGCGGATGTGCTGCCGAAGCTGATCGCGCACTGGCTGATCGAACCGGCGCTCAGACTGGGCCAGCCGGTCCGCATAGTATGCCGGGAAGATAACCCGGAACATCTGCTCGCGGCGCTCGCCCTGCAGGAGCTGGACGTCGTGCTGTCGGACGCGCCGATCGGCCCAAACATAAAGGTCCACGCCTACAATCACCTGCTGGGGGAGTGCGGGATAAGCTTCCTTGGCACGCCCGCGCTCGTCGCGTCTCGGCGCGCGGCGTTCCCGCGCTGCCTGGACGGGGCGCCGATGCTCCTTCCGACCGACAACACCGCGCTCCGGCGGAGCCTCGATCAGTGGTTTTCGGAGGGGCAGATACGGCCGGCGATTGTGGGGGAGTTCGAGGATTACGCCCTGCTCAGGGTGTTCGGCGAGACCGGTGCCGGCTTCTTCCCGGCGCCGTCGGTGCTCGAGGCGCAGCTCGCGGGCCAGTATGGCCTCAAGCAGATCGGGCAAACGGAAGAGGTCAGGGGGCGGTTTTATGCGATCTCCGCCGAGAAGACCGTAAAGCACCCGGGGGTACGGGCCATCTGCGAAACCGCCCAGCGGAGACTCTTCAGCGGGCGCTGACTCAAAAACCCGCCACGAAAATCTCGGAAGAAAACGGAAAGACACCCTGAATGAATTTCTTCCGTGTTTTCCGTGGCGCGTCTTTTTGTTTTTGCCTCGCTAAACCTCTGCCGCAACCGGGTGCACCCAGGGTTTTCGATAGGGCCGCTGCAGCAAGCGGTTGGCCTCGTCGTCGTTTCTGACGCGGTGTGCGACGGGGTCCCACGCCAGAGTGCGGCCCGTCTGCAGCGAGAGGTTCGCGAGGATGCAGCAGGCGGCCGAGATGTAGCCTTCCTCGATGTCGGCGACAGGGCGGCTGCGCGCGTCGACGGCGCCCAGGAAATCGATCATGTGGCGGCGCACGGCAGGGGCGGTGTGACGCTCCAGGCCTTCTTCGGTCTTGTCCTCCGGGAACTGCTCCAGTTCGTAGGCCACGTCCTTGTGCAGGGAGTCTCCCTTGTCGACCGGGGTGAAGTCGTAGCTGAATACTCCCGCCTTGAGGGTCCCCCGGTCTCCATAGAACGTCGCGCCCCAGGGGTATTTCGGATCGGGCGCCTGCCCCCAGTTCCGGTGCTGCCACACGATTTTCAGGTCGTCGTAGTCGAACGTTGCCGTCTGGGTGTCGGGGATGTTCGCCGTCGCGCCCTTGTGCACCAGTATCCCGCCGGTGGAAGCGACCGCCCTGGGCCACCCCAGGCCGAGCATCCAGCGCACCATGTCGAGCATGTGGACGCCCATATCGCCGATGGTTCCGTTGCCATATTCCATGAAACTGCGCCAGCCGCCTGGGTGGATGCGCCGGTTGAAAGGGCGCATGGGGGCGGGACCGGTCCACATCTCGTAGTCGAGTGTCTCGGGGGGATCGACGTTGGGGAAGACGCCGGGGCGGCTCGGGTAGTAGCAGTAGATTTCCACCAGCGCGATTTTGCCGAGCCGCCCTGCCTGGACGATGTTGTCCCGGGCGTCGGCCAGGTGGGGTGTGCTTCGGCGCTGCATCCCCACCTGCACGACGCGCCGGTACTTGCGGGCCGCCTCCACCATGGCGCGCCCCTCGACGACGTCGACGCTGACCGGCTTCTGCACGTACACGTCGGCACCGGCCCGCACCGCTTCGATCATCGGCAGCGCGTGCCAGTGGTCGGGCGTGTCGACGAGCACGATGTCGAGGTCCTTTTCCCGCAGCATTTCGCGGAAGTCCGAGAACACGCGGGGAGCCTTGCGTGACTTCTGACGCGATGCGACCGCCTCGGCTGCCTGGGCCAGGAGACGCCGGTCGACGTCGCAGAGGGATACCACCTCGACCGGCGATACCTGCAGCAGGCGGAAGAGGTCGCACTTGCCATACCATCCTGTGCCGATCAGGCCGACGCGCCTGGTCTTGTCGTCGGCCGGGGGCAGGGCGCTGGACCCCGCGGTACAGGCCAAGCCCGCCGTCATCGAATACAGGAACCGTCGACGATTCATGGGTCCCCCCAGTCGCGATCTGATGTCGGCGCCATGATACCCCAAAGTGAGCGGAATTGGGCCCGACCCGTGGTAACGTACGGGGGCGAGGAGTGTCGGGTGGGAGGTTTGCGCGTGAAGAATGGTTTTTTCGGGGCGGGCCTGATCCTTGCCTGCACCCTCAGCCTGGCCGGGTACCATCTCGCCGGTGCAGGCCGGTCGCCGCAGGGGTTGCTCGGCGCCATCACGATCGATTATCCGCTGGACGGTTCGCTCTTTCCCCCGGACATGACGGCCCCGACCTTCCTCTGGCACGACGCCGTGGAGGAGGCGACGGTCTGGCGGGTCGAGGTGAGTGTAGACGGCCGCCCGCTCCCGTTCCGGATCCGTTCCCTGGGCGAGCGTATGACCGTTGGGGCGATCGACCCGCGGTGTGTCGGTCCCACCAACAGGCTCCCCACACTTAGCCCGGCCGAGGAGGCAGCCCACACCTGGACGCCGGACGGGTCAACCTGGGAGATCATCAAGCAGGCCTCGTCGGAGCGGGACGCTACCGTCACAATCACCGGCTACGCCGGCCAGGGAGCCGCTCGGGCGGTGTCGCGCGGCCGCGTCACCATCCGCACCTCCATCGACCCGGTCGGGGCGCCGATCTTCTACCGCGACGTGCCCTTGATGCCCTCCGAGCTCGAGAAGGGCGTCATCAAGCCGCTGGCCCCAAGGCTCCTCCCCTACATCGCCTGGCGCCTGCGCGATGTCGCGGAGCCGCGCAGCCGCGTGGTCATGGAGGGGATCCACACGTGCGCCAACTGCCACTCGTTCTCCCGGGACGGCAAGACGCTTGGACTGGATTTGGACGGGCCGCACAACGACAAGGGGCTGTACGCGATCGTCTCCGTCGGACCCGAGATGTCCATCCGGAACAGCGACGTGATCTCGTGGAAGACTTTCCGCGACCAGACCGCAGCCGACAAGAGAATTGGCTTCATGTCGCAGGTCTCGCCGGACGGCATGCACGTCGTGACGGCCACGGAGGTCGAATACTACGTCGCGAACTTCAAGGACTATCGTTTCCTCCAGGTCTTCTATCCGACGCGCGGGATACTGGCGTACTACAGCCGGTCGGACGGGCGGATGCGGGCCCTGCCGGGGGCGGACGATCCCCGCTACGTGCAGGCCAACGCCGTCTGGAGCCCCGACGGCCGCTACCTGGTCTTCGCCCGGGCGGCCGCGTCGGATCCCTATCCCGCGGGGCGGCCGATGGCCGAGTATCCCAACGATCCCAACGAGGTGCCCATCCGCTACGACCTTTACCGGATCCCCTTCAACGATGGGCGGGGCGGCGTGCCGACCGCCATCGCGGGCGCATCGCACAACGGCATGAGCAACTCGTTCCCGAAGATCTCGCCCGACGGCCGCTGGATCGTCTTCGTTCAGTGCCGCAACGGTCAGCTCATGCGTCCCGACGGCCAGCTCTTCATCGTGCCCGCCGACGGGGGCACGGCGCGCAGAATGCGCTGCAACACGCCGCTCATGAACTCGTGGCACAGTTTCTCCCCGAACGGCCGCTGGCTGGTTTTCTCCTCGAAAAGCCGCTCTCCCTACACCCAGATGTTCCTCACCCACATCGACGGGAATGGCGACGACAGCCCGGCCATCCTGGTCGAGAACACCACCGCAGCCAACCGGGCCGTGAATATCCCGGAGTTCGTCAACATACCGTCGGAGGGCATGCGGCGGATCGATGCGCCGGCCACCGAGTTCTACCGCCTCTACGACAGTGCCTGGGATCTGACCGAGAAAGGCGAGATCGAGGCCGCGCTCGCCGAGTGGGGCAGGGCGCTGGCCCTCGATCCGGCCGATGCCAAGGCCCGGAACAACTTCGGAGCCCTGCTTTTGCGGGCGGGCCGGCTCGAACAGGCGGCGGATCAACTGCGGAGGGTAGTTGCGGCGAGACCGGAGTTCGTCAGCGCCCGCAACAATCTCGGGCTTGCTCTCTTCGAGGTCGGAAAAGTCGACGAGGCGATCGAACAGTGGTCGCAATCGCTGGAGCTGAACCCGGACTCTACGGAGGCCCGTCTCAACCTGGGGAACGCCTTTCTCGTGCGTGGCCGATTCGGGGAGGCAGCCGGGCAGTGGCTCGCCGCGCTCGCATTGGAGCCGAACCGGATCCCGGTCCTGAGTAACCTGGCGTGGATGCTGGCCACATGCCCCGATGCGCGCGCCCGGGACGGCCGCCAGGCGGTGGAGTATGCCGAGCGCGCCCTGAAGCTCTCCGGCGTGGAGGATCCCTTGCTCCTGGACATCGCGGGCGCCGCCTACGCCGAGGCCGGACGGTTTGCCGAGGCTGCGCAAGCGGCCCGCCGCGGGCTCGCCGTCGCTGCCCGTCTCGCCGACCCGCAGCGCGCCGACGCGCTCAAGACCAGGCTCTCGCTTTACGAGCGACGAACGGCTTACCGCGACCCGAAACCGTAACGTATTTTTCAGGACGCGGATGCGCGCGGATTCCCACGGATCGACCTGGCGACGGGCCGCGGCCAATCCGCGTGAATCCGTTGGATCCGCGGAATCTGCGTTCTGTTTTGGCCTTTGTCTTTCATTGCCCGTGTTGTTCTGCGTGAATACGTCAGCGTACTTATGAGACTAAGGCTTCCCGCTGAGGTAAAGATGCCACAGGATTCGAGCCGCCACGGCCCTCCAGGGGCGCCATCGCGCCCCGAGAGACTCCATCTCCGCCGGAGAGGGAAGCGCAGGGAGCCGCATCGCGCGCTGCGCCGCGGTCGCGAGGGCGAGGTCGCCGCGGGGCCAGACGTCCGGGCGCCTGAGCGCCATCAAAAGGTATATGTCGGCCGTCCACGGGCCTATGCCCTTGACCTTGACCAGTTCCGCCCGAACCTCGTCGTCGCTCCGCCGTCGAAGTTCGTGCAACCCGAGGCTGCCGGAAAGAATGGCCTGGGCGAGGTTGCGCCCGTACTCTGCCTTCTGACGGCTGAAGCCCGCCGCCCTCAGCGCCGGACCGTCCAGCTCGAGAAAGCCGGACGGCGTCAGTGGCGATGAAAGGGCGAGCAGCCGCCGGAAAGCGGCCCGCGCCGAGGCGAGCGAAACCTGCTGTTCGAGAATGATGCGCAGCAGCGACGGGAACCCGGGCCTGCGCGCCCAAAGCGGCGGAGGGCCGAGCTCGGAAACGATGCTCCCGAAGGCGGGCTCCCGCGACATGAGATCCCGCACTCCCCGCCCAAGCGTCTCTGTCGTGAGCCCTGCCGTCACGAGATCATTATACAGGGCCCGGGAGGGCGGCCGAGGCCTCACGGCCGGTTGACCACGGTGCGTCCCCACGCCGCCATGCGACGCACTGTAGGGGAGGTCTCGATCAGGTCGCGGAAGGTCAGGTCGAAACCGAGTTCCTGTGTCACGCGGGCCCGGATGCGTGCGGCGACGATGGAGTTGCCGCCCAGTTCGAGGAAATCGTCGTCCACGCCGACTGCCCCGATGCCAAGTGCTTCGCCCCAGATGCCGGCAAGCGCCTGCTCCATCGGGCTCTGCGGCGCGGCGTAGGTGGTGTCGAGGTTCGGGCGTCCGGGAGGCGGGTCGGGGAGCGCGCCGCGGTGGATCTTCCCGTTGGGTGCCAGGGGCATGCGATCGACGAACACCCACGCCGCCGGGACCATGTAATCGGGAAGCAGCTTCTCGAGATGGCGCCGCAGCAGCGCAATGCCGGGACGGAATTCGGGATCGGCTACGATCCAGGCGACGAGGCGGGTCTGGCCGTCCGCGTCCGTCCGTCCCATCACCACCGCGTCGCGCACCCCGGGGCACGAAGACAACGCGTATTCCACCTCTCCCAACTCGATCCGGTAACCGCGCACCTTGACCTGGAAATCCGTGCGGCCTAGGTGCGTCAGGCAACCGTCGGATCCCATGCGGCCAAGATCGCCCGTCAGAAAAAGCCGCCCCCCCTCGCCGTGCGGATCGGGGCGGAAGGCCTTGCCAGTGAGGTCGGGCCGCCGCCAGTACCCGGGCGAGAGGTAACGGCTGCGGGCCGCAATCTCACCGATCTCTCCGGTAGTCACTTCCGCCCCCTGCTCGTTAAGCAGCAGGACCTCGTAGTCGGGTGCCGCATAGCCGATCGGCACGGCGTGGCCCTCGACCGTGGTCTGCTTGCCGGCAAAGAACCAGCTGACGGTGCCGGTTTCGGAAGCGCCGAACCGGCTGACAAAGACGCAGCCGTCGGGGCAGAGCCGCCGGTAGGCCTCCCAGTCGCTCCGCCGGACCGGTTCGCCTCCAAGCATGACCAGCCGAAGGTGCGGAAAGGGTGGGCGCCCGGCGGCTATTGGCTCGGCCAGCCGACGGAAGACCGTCGGCACGCACCAGAGTACGGTGATCCGGTCGTTCGCCAGCCATTCAGCCATGGCGTGGAAGCCCTCGCGGCGTACGTCGAAAGGATGCAGCGTCACGCCGCTCGACAGCGCCGCGAAAATCTGGTGTTGGGCAAAGTTGGCGCTGAACGAAAACACAAGCGACAACCGGTCCTCGGGGGTCAGACGTTGTGCCTCGATGTAGGTTTGCGCGTACCGCACGACGTTGCGACGGCTCTGGACGACGCCCTTCGGCCTGCCTGTGGAACCCGAGGTGTAGAGGATCCAGGCCGGAGTGTCCGGGGAGGGATCGGGGCGGCGCGGCCGCGGCGACCTGCACGCCCCCTCTTCGATGGCTTCCCATTCGATAATCGGCAGAGGACGTGCGCTCCAGGCCTGCTGCACTGAGCGCCCCGCCTCGTCCGTTACGACTGCGGCGGCCGTGGAATCCTCAAGGAGAAACGCCCCGCGCTCCCGCGGCAGCCGCGGATCCAGCGGCACGAACGGTCGGCCCGACTTCAGCACGCCGAGGAGCGCGGCGATCGCCGGAACGCCGCCTTCGAGCAGGATCCCCACTGGTTCGTTCCCGGTGCCGAGCCGATCTGTCAGGACATCGGCGACCCGGTTGGCCAGGCAATCCAGTTCCCCGAAAGACGCGCGACGGCCGCTCGAGCTGACCGCGATGCGGTCGGGGTGCGCGCGGGCGCAGTCCTCGAACAACGTCACCGGCGAAGGGGAGTCCGGGCTGTGCATATTCCGGCAGATCTGCTTGGGGGCCGGCTCGCCTCAGGGAATCAACGGATCTCCCGCTGGAGGCGGCGTCGTTGCCCTGACTAGCCCTCGGCGCGGGGGGCAGCGGCAGGCTTTTTTGTGAACTTGCCGATCTCCTTGTCGAGCATGTACATCCCCCGTCCCTCGGTGCCGATCAGTTCGATCAGGTCGAGGACCGAGCGGAACAGCATCTCCTCCTCATGCTGCTCCCCGACATACCACTGCAGGAAGCTGAAGGTCGAAAAGTCCCGCTCGTCCAGGCAGGCGCTGACGAGCTCGTTTATTTTCCTCGTGATAAAGATCTCGTGTTCGAGGATGGATTTGAACACTGCCCTGATCGACTCGAACTCTTGCGGCGGTTTGCGCACCTCCGGGACGATCGCCTGTGCGCCCGTATCCGCCACATACGCAAACAGCTTGCGCATGTGCCCCAGCTCCTCGTCGCTGTGCTGCCGCAGAAACGCGGCCGAGCCGCGCAGGCCTTTGAACCCGCACCACGAGCTCATCGCAAGGTACAGGTTCGCAGAGTAGTATTCATGGGAAATCTGCTCGGTGAGCAGGTTGAGTATTTTTTCGCTCAGCATCGGTCACACACTCCATGGAAATGATAATTCCGGCTCATTGACACGCATACGTTGTATCACAAACGGGGAAGAGAGCACCCTGCGAGATTCGTGCGCCGACATGCGCCGAACGCTCGCCTTGTCGGCGCTTCCCTCGGCGTCCGTCGGCGTACCGGCCGCGGAACTCCTCTCGTACGCCGACATGCGCCAACCCCGCTCACCTCGTCGGCACTTGCCTCGGCATCCGTCGGCGTACCGGAGTCTAATCAGCGCAGGCTTTCGAGCAGGGCCGCCGACCGGCGGACCAGGATGTCCGCGGCAGCGGAACCGAAGCCGCTGCGCTCAACCTCGTAGCCCCCTTCCGGGTAGCGGTGCCCCGGGGGAAGATAGCCGGCCCACCCGTTGCAGATCGTGAGGACGAAGGTGTCCGGGTAAGGCGATGCGGCTTTGATGGCCAGCCCAACCTCGACGAGGGCCTCGCAGTCGAGGCCGACGAAAGCGACCTCGCCAATCCTGGCCGCGATGACCTCGACCGGTTTTGTCAGGTTGCCGGTCTTGGCCGGCAACCTGACTCGCGCGCGTGCCGAGCGGATCTCCCCTACGGCTTTCACATTTATTCGGGCGCTCAACACCGCTCGGACCACCGCCGCGCCGAGGAGGTTCCCCTGGCGCACCGGTTCGCCGTCCAGTCCCGGGCCGTCGCCGAACCCGGCGACGACCGACGCGGGATCGATGTCGCCGGACGCGCCGGCGAATCCCCCGCTGACATGTCCCTGGCCGATCCGGCCTTCGGCGAACTGCTCCCCGATGCCGAAGATGTCGCCGCTCACCAGCGTGTTGGTGCTGCGCAGGGAGCGCGCATGGCAGGCGTAGGTGAACAGTGAGCCGGCAATCGGGCCGCTGCCGGTCACGATGGCGAGCGCCAGCACCTCGGGATCCGCCGGCCCCAGGGGATTCGGGGCCATCTCGACCCGGCCGTCGGGCATCGTCTTGCGGCGGTTGACGCCGACCGGCGAGCTGCTCCGGCCGACCGCGATCCGCGCAGGGGTCAGTGCCTTCAACGCGTGGCCCACCGCCTCGACGAGCCTGTCGCGCACGACGGCGGTGTACGCGAAGTTGTTCGGGTGGGGGTAACTCCGGCTCAGCGAGAGCTGGGGACCGCTATGCGTGTGGACGGCGCACAGGAACAGCTCGTCCGGCCGGAGGCCAAATCGTACCTGGATCGCCTTCTGAAAGTAGGGCGCCGACATGAAATTGGCGAGGTCGCACGAGACCAGGACAATTCGCTTTCCTCCACACTCGAAGGCGAAGGCGCGGACATACAGGCGGTCGTGCACCCCGGTCGAGATCCGGTGGTCCGGATTCAGGTAGCCTTCGAGGGCGACGGGCTGGTCGGGCGTAATATCGACCTTGGCGGACCCCGCCCTCAGGCCGGCCGGTCCGGCAACGCCCTCCGGGGCCCGCGACGGCGCCAGGGCCGGCAGCAACAGCAGAGAGATGAAAATAGACACCCGCGGACGATTCATCGCGCAACCCGGAATTCGGATGGTATTCGGGCAGGATTCTACACCGGCCCGAGACCGGGCGCGCCCGCCGGGCACGTTTTGTTTCGTTCGTGAAATCGGTGGCTGAAGTTGTTAGAATCACCCGCCCTTGCATGACTACGAATCGACCGCACAACTACGACGAGGACAAGATCAAGTCTCTCTCGTCCCTGGAGCACATCCGCAAGCGCACCGGCATGTACATCGGACGCGTTGGGGACGGCTCCGACTACGATGACGGCATCTACATCCTGCTGAAGGAGGTAGTCGACAACGCGGTCGACGAATTCATCATGGGCTACGGCGACCGGGTGATTGTCACCGTGGATGAGCAGGGCGTCACGGTCCGGGACTACGGGCGCGGCATCCCGCTGGGCAAGGTGGTCGAGTGCGTCTCCCGGATCAACACGGGCGCCAAGTACAGCGACGAAGTGTTCCAATTCAGTGTCGGGTTGAACGGGATCGGTACGAAGGCCGTCAACGCGCTCTCGCAGCGCTTCACGGTGCGCAGCTTCCGTGACGGCGCCTTCGCCGGAGCGGTCTTCGAACGCGGCAGGCTGCGGCGGGAAGAGAAAGGCAGGTCGGCGGACGAACGGGACGGCACCCTGGTCAGTTTCGTCCCGGACCCCGAGATTTTTGGCCCCGTCGCCTTCACGGCGGACCACGTCGTGCGCCGGCTGCGGCTCTACTCGTTCCTGAACGCCGGCCTGCGCATCGAGTACAACGGGCGGGTGTTCGTTTCCCGCGACGGCCTGCTCGACCTGCTGCGCGACGAGGTGGGCGACGAGGCGCTCTACGCGCCGCTGCACCACAAATCCCGGACCATCGAGCTCGTCCTCACCCACACGCAGCGCTTCGACGAAACCTTCCTCTCTTTCGTCAACGGCCAGTACACGAGGGACGGCGGGGTGCATCTGAGCGCGTTTCGGGAGGGGCTCGTCAAGGGCTTCAACGAGTACTCGAAGGGGAGGTTCGAAGGGGACGACATTCGCGAAGGGATGGCCGGCGCCATTGCCGTCCGGCTGAAAGAGCCGGTCTTCGAATCCCAGACCAAGAGCAAGCTGGGCAACACGGAGCTGCGCGGCGAGCTGGTGGCGCAGGTCCGCGAGATCGTCGCCGACCTGTTGCACCGCAACCCGAAGGCTGCCGAGAAGGCTCTCGCCAAGATCGAAGAGACCGTGAAGCTGCGCAAGGAGCTCCAGTCCATCAAAAAGATGGCGCGCGAGCGGGCCCGGGCCACTTCCATCCGGGTGCCGCAGTTCAAGGATTGCAGGGTCCATTTCGACAAGCGCACCGGGCGCGGCGCCGAGTCGATGATCTTCATCACCGAGGGGCAGTCCGCCGCCGGCTCCATCGTCAGCTGCCGCGACGTCAATACCCAGGCGATCTTCACCATGCGCGGCAAGCCGCTGAACGTCTGCGATCTGCAGCGCGACGTGATGTACAAGAACGAGGAACTCTACAACCTGATGCGCAGCCTCGATGTCGAAGACTCCGCCGAACGCCTGCGCTACAACCGGGTGATCCTGGCCACCGACGCCGACGTCGACGGCCTGCACATCCGCAACCTCCTGCTCACGTTCTTCCTGCGGTTTTTCGAGCCCGTCGTTCACGAAGGGCACGTCCACATCCTCGAGACGCCGCTCTTCCGGGTGCGCAACGCTAAAAAGACGGAGTACTGCTATTCCGAAACCGAACGGGACGCCGTCGTCAGGGAGCTGCGCGGGGCCGAGGTGACGCGCTTCAAGGGCCTGGGGGAGATCTCGCCGGGGGAATTCCGCTATTTCATCGGCCCCGCGATGCGCCTGACTCCCGTGCGGCTCGCCAACCGCCACGGCGTACCCGCCCTGCTCGGTTTCTACATGGGACGCAACACGCCCGAACGCCGCCAGTACATCCTGGACCACCTAGTCGTGGACGCCGAGCCATGAGCGACCACCAGAAGGAACTCCCACTGTTTGGCGACCAACCGCCCGCGGACGCCGCCGCGGCTTCCGATGCCCCCGACGATCCGCACGCCGCGGCCGAGGGACCTCTCCGGCGCCTCATGGACCGCAACTTCCTCCAGTACGCGTCCTACGTGATCCGCGACCGCGCCATCCCGCACCTGGACGACGGACTCAAACCGGTGCAGCGCCGGATCCTGTTCTCGCTGCTCCGGAACGACGACGGCAAGTTCATCAAGGTGGCCAACGTCGTCGGCTACTGCATGCAGTTCCACCCGCACGGCGACGCGTCGATCACGGAGGCGCTCGTGGTCCTGGCCAACCGGCAGTACCTGATCGAACGCCAGGGAAACTTCGGCAACCTCCTCACCGGGGATCCGCCGGCCGCCGCGCGCTACATCGAGTGCCGCCTCACCGAGCTCGGCCGGTCGGAGCTGTTCAACGAAGACCTCACGGAGTTCGTTCCCTCCTACGACGGCCGCAGGAAAGAACCCGTCACGCTCCCCGCAAAGCTCCCCCTACTACTCATGCTCGGCGCGGAGGGGATCGCCGTCGGCATCTCAACCCGGATCCTGCCTCACAATTTCGGCGAACTGCTCGAGGCGCAGATAGCGATACTGCAGAAGAAGCCCTTCCAGGTGCTTCCCGATTTCCCGCAGGGGGGCCTGATGGACGCCCGGGCGTACGACGAAGGGCGGGGGCACGTGCTCGTGCGGGCGCACATCGCGCGCAAGGACCCCCACACGCTCGTGATCTGCGAACTCCCGTTCGGGGCCACCACCGATTCGCTCATGGCCTCGGTCGAGGACGCCGCGCGCAGGGGGAAGATCAGAATCAAGAGCATCAACGACTTCACCGCCGAACAGGCGGAGATCGAAATCCAGCTCCCCCCCGAGCAGGACCCGGACCACGCCGTCGAGGCGCTCTACGCCTTCACGCAGTGCCAGACCCAGATTGCCAGCCGCATCGTCGTGATCCGCGACAGCAAGCCCGTGGAAATGGACGTTCCCCGGATTCTGCGCCACAACACCAGCCGCCTCGTCGAGTTGCTGCGCCGTGAGCTGATGCGCAAGCGCAGGCGCCTGTCGGAAGAGATCCATCACCAGTCGCTGGTCCGGCTCTTCGTCGAGAACAGAGTCTATCAGCAGATCGAAAACTGCGATTCGCCCGCCGCGGTGCTTCAGGCGGTGCTGGACGGCCTTCTCCCCTACCGCGACCAGTTGCAGCGCGACGTCACCCGCGAGGACGCCGAGAGGCTCCTCTCCATCGCCATTCGCAGGATCTCACTCGTGGATCTCGACAAGAGCCGCAGGGAGGTCGAACGCCTCAAGGGCGAGATGGCGGAAGTGGAGCAGGACCTCGCCGCACTGGTTCCGTTCGCAATCAGTTATCTGCGCGGGCTGCTGCGGAAGTACGCCGAGCAGTACCCGCGACGGACCCGGCTGGCGGAATTCGGCGAGATCTCCGAGCGGGAGTTGACCGCCACCGAGCTCGTGATCGGATATGACCGCGACAAGGGCTACATCGGTCACAAGGTCGGGGGTGCCGCGCTGCTGTCGTGCTCCCCGCTGGACAGGCTCCTGCTGGTCTGGAACGACGGACGCTGCAAGGTGACGCCCCCGCCCGAGAAGCTGTTTGTCGACACGTCTCTGATCTACTGTGCCGTCGTGGACCGCGAGCGTGTCCTGACCATCGTGTTCGAGTGGGAGTTCTTCACCTACATCAAGAAGATCGCCGCCGGCGGCCTAGTCACCAACCGCGAATACCGCCTGGCCCCCAAAGGCGCCACGGTCCGGTTCCTCGCCGACGACAACCCGCCCGTGCTCTACGTGCGCTATGCCACCGACACCCGCAGCAGAATCCGCCAGCAGGAATTCGCCGTGCGACGGCTGCCCGTGCGCGACCGCGAGGCCAAGGGATTCGTCATGACGTCGAAGCGCGTGGAGTACATCGGCCCGGCCAGAGCGGCCGACTGGGACGAATCTCTGACCGGCCCCCCGGGCCGCTTCAGCGACCTAGCCTGAAGTGGGCCGCGTCGGCCCGACGCGGCCCCGAATCCAGCCGGCCTGATGCATAGGGCTGTGGGGGCGGGGTCGAGCCGAGCCGCCCTACTCGAAGACCCCGTTGAGCATCTCGTAGCTCGAATGCACCGCGTTGACGGCGTCTTCGATCTTCTTCCTGTCGGATTGCCCTGCCAACACGCTGCCCAGGTCGTCGACCGCTTTCGAAAGGCGGCCGCGAGCGGAGGTGAACGTCGCTTCCCTGGCCTTGTGCCGTTCCGGGAGCTGCGCCATGTTCAGGGCGGCTATCTTGTTTTTCAGCTCGATGGCAGACGAGTTGATCTTCTCCCGGTCGAAGGCGGGGAGATAATGGTGGTAAAGCATGTAGAGGCTCGCATGAAAGTCGTCCAGCTCCTTCAGGGCGGGTCGGGTGACGCGCACCAGGGCTTCGAACTGGCTGTGGAGCTTTTCCGCGGCCGAGAGCAGCCCGGCATCGTCGTTTCCGCCCGCGGCGGTCTTGTACTCGGCCCCGATCGCTTCAAGCTTCTTCACGCTTTCTGACCAGGCTTTCTGTTTTTCGTGCAGGATCCCGGGCAGCGCCGCGGATGAGACTCCGGAGATGCCCTGTTCCACCTCGGGCTGAAGCTTGCGCAGGAGGGCCACATCCTTCTTGGGCCACGCATCATGCCAGATTTCCCGGATGACCTCATGGAACGACTCCAGCGCCGGCACGCTCGCAGTCGCTTCCGGAGGGCGCTCCGTCGCCCGACCCTGGGCGAATGCGACGGCGCCGCTCCAACAGGCAACAAGACTCAGAACCGCAACGCGCAACACTCGATTCATCGGCGCCTCCTGGCTGACTAAGTACTGATGTTCACAAATACGCCAACGTCTTTTTCAGGACGCGGATGCGCGCGGATCCCCACAGATCGGCCTGGCGACAGGCGGCGGTCGATCCGCGTGAATCCGTTGGATCCGCGTTAAAAATACGTCAGCGTAGTCATGAGACTGGGTACTAAGGTTCAGCAGTATTTTACAGTGACCTCGCCGCTGCGGAAGAGCAATTTAGGAGGGGACGTGGGCGGCCCGGCCCCGCTCCGGCAGACCCTCGGACCGCGTCGGGTCGACGCGGCCCACGGTCAGATGCGGCAGAGCACGTCGGCGGCGTGTGTTTTCGGGGCGACGCGTGCGAAGGCCTCGCGGATGAGGCCGTCTTTCCCGATCAGGTAGGTGACGCGGTCGACGATCTTGAAGACGAGCAGGTTTGTCACGTCGACATCGAACAGGCGGCAGAGCTCGAGGCCGGGATCGACCAGGAGGTCGAACGGCAGTTTTTCTTTTGCGCGGAACCTGCGGTGTGACGCGGCCGAATCAACGCTGACGCCGAAGATCGCCGTCTCCTTGTCGGCGAACTCGGCGTGGAGGTCGCGGAACCCGCGCGCTTCTGCGGTTCAGCCGGGGGTCGAATCCTTCGGGAAAAAATAGAGCACGACGTTCTTGCGGCCGATGAAATCGTCGAGCCGAACCTGCTCCCCATCCTGGTTTTGCGCGGTGAAGCGCGGTGCCTGGCTTCCCGGCTCGAGCATTTCGGGCCCTCCCGGCTGCAACGGTACCACCGTCTCCGGGCTTATGCTACCATGCGGACTTCATTGGAGTCTGCTTCGCGCTGGCGTCGGTCGCCGCCTCTTCGCGGCGTCGCGGGCGCGCCCGGTTGACGGAGCGACCCGCACCCACCAGGGAGGTGACCCTAATGTCGACCAATGCCGAAGCGATGGAAACGAAGGGCGCCGGCTCGACCGCCATCAAACCGTTTGCCCCGAAGTTCATGAAGATCGGAGTGCTGACCGCCGCGCTGCAGGAGCTCACACCGCGCGAGGTCCGCGACCCGGACCCCGATCGCGCGGTCGAGGAATGGCTGGAATACGCGCACCGCCTCGGTGCCGATTACATCGAGCTCTCCGCCGCACTGCATCCGACCGAAACGGATGTCCCGGCGGAGGCTCTGCTCGACCCGGTGGCCAACACCCTCGACCTGCGCAGCCCGGTCGATGCGGCGCGGGCCAACCGCATCCTGGCTGCCATGAGGGCGCAAAACATCGGGCTTTCCGACATCGCGTATTTCGACAACATGCTCCACGAGGATCCCGCCATCCGCAGGAAGAAACACGATTTCATGCTCCGGGTGATGGATGCCGCCGCGATGCTCGGGGTCAACGCGGTCTGCGGCTTCGTCGGCAGGAACCAGGCGCTGGACATGGACCAGAATCTCGACGATTTCCGGGATCACTTTGTCCCGCTGCTCAAGGCGGCCAAGGCGCGCGGCCTGGTCTACCGCGTCGAACAGTGTCCCATGCCGGGGTGGACCACGGGTGACCACTTCCACAACAACATCGGCTACACCCCGGGTTTGTGGATCGCGCTTCACCAGATTGCGGAAAAGGCAGGGGTGGGCGACAACTTCCGGATTCACTACGACCCTTCCCACGCCATACTCATGGGACAGGACACGCGCTCCATCTTCCAGTACCTCAAGGACAGCGGCTATCCATTCCTCGTCGGCGGGTTCCACGTCAAGGGGCAGGTAATCAGCTCGCGGGGCGTCTCAGCCTGGGGCTACGGAGGGCAGACCGTGCTGCGCGGCGACCGCAAGGACGGCCGGCCGGCGGCGAACCCGGCGGACCAGGCCAGGGCGTGGTTGAAGCAGGTCGTACTCTGTGAACACGAGCTCCCCGGCACCGCGCGCCACGACCCTCTCGCCTACCTGCAGAACCGGACGGTGGACTGGCTCGACCATCAACTGGCGGCGCGCGAACTGCTCGACCTCGAGGTCGCCGACACCCACCTGGTGGTGGAACACGAGTACCCGCCCGCCAGGATCCAGGACAAGGAACGATTGCTGCCCGTGCTGAAGGGATCGATCGCGTTCGTGCGTGCCATCGATCAGGCCGCCGGGTGCATGCACGCCCTGCAGCACGAGGTGCTCGCGGCACAGCATATCCCGGTCCAGGGGATCGGCCGGGAAGCGTACCGCAGCTGAGCGACCGCTGGCCCGGGTTGCGAGGCCCCGCCCCGCGACCCGGGCAGACGATTCAACCCACTCTCCCCAAACGGAAAGTCATACAATGTTTGAGCAGAAGAGAATCTGGCCTCTCGGACTTCTCATCGCCGCAGCCGTGGTGTTGGCGGCCTTCCTCGCCGCCGGGTTCCTCAGGGTCGGCGCAGCCCCGGACATCAATCTCAAGCCCGCCGTGCAGGCGATCGGCAAGCGCACGCCGGTTCAGATCGAGGTGGCCGAGCACAGCCGCGGTCTGTCGCACGTCAAGGTGGAATTCGTGCAGGGGGACAGGATGCAGGGCCTGGTAGACAAGTCTTACCCCGTCCCGCCCGTGTGGAAGCCCTGGGGGGCCAAGACCGAACGGGACGTCATGACCGTGGAGGTCGGGAGAGACACCCTCACCGGTTTGAGGGCAGGTACGGCCGTGATTCGGGTCACGGCGGCCCGGGTGGGCACATGGCTCCGCAGTCCGGAGCCGGTCGTGCGGGAGTTGACCCTGCCGGTGCGCCTTGCCCCTCCTCCGGTCCAGCTCCTGTCAACCCAGACCTATGTCGCACAGGGTGGATCCGAGGTTGTCGTCTACCGGGTGGGCGAAGCGAGCGTGCGCGACGGGGTGCAGTCCGGCCAATGGTGGTTCCCCGGCTTCCCACTGCCCGGCGGCGGCAAACAGGACCGATTCGCGCTGTTTGCCGTCCCCTACGACCTGCCCGAGCCCAAGGTGCGCCTCATCGCAGACGACGGCGCCGGGAACCTGGCGGAGGTCAGCTTCGTCGACAAGTTCTTCCCGAAAAAGTTCAGGGCGGACCGGATCGAGCTCTCGGACGCCTTCCTGGCCAAGGTAGTCCCGGAGATCCTCTCCCAGTCTCCCGAGATCCAGGACCAGGGCAAACCGCTCGAAAATTACCTCGAGATCAACCGCACGCTGCGTATGAAGGACGCGGAGATGATCCGGGATATGGCAGCAAGGTCGCAACCGTCCTTTCTCTGGACGAAGCCCTTCTACAGCGTGCCCAACGGCAAGGTCATGGCCGGCTTTGCCGACCGGCGCACCTATTTCTACCAGGGTAAGGAAGTCGACCGGCAGGACCATCTGGGCTTCGACCTGGCCGTGACGGCGCACGCCCCCGTGCCCGCCGCCAATCGAGGCATCGTTGTGCAAGCCAAGTTCTTCGGCATCTACGGCAACTGTATCGTACTTGACCACGGCTACGGGCTGATGAGCCTTTACGGGCACCTCGCCAGCATCGCCGTCAAAGAAGGGCAGAAGGTCGAACGGGGCGACGTCCTCGGCACCACCGGCCAGACGGGCCTCGCCGGCGGCGATCACCTCCACTTCACGACGCTGTTGCAGGGCCTCCCCGTCAACCCGGTCGAGTGGTGGGACTCGCACTGGATCCAGGACCGCGTCGCCAAGAAGCTCGGGCCCGCCTTCAAGTTCGAACCGTAAGCGGCTCACGACCACGCGGCTCGGTGTCTAGGGCAGGGGGTGGATCTCGATTTTGCGGAAGTAGATCTCCGCGCCTTCGGACTGGAAGATGATTTTGCCGCGATCGTACGTACAGCCGGTGGCCAGGTTCACCACGGTGCCGTTGACCACGTTCGTGATCTTATCGCCGTCGCAGACCACCTCGATCCTCGTCCACTTTCCGGGTCCGCTCTCGACGTCGTTGCGTCCCCGGAACCCAAGCGCATCCTTCCAGGCGGGATCGCGGCCGAACCAGTTGATGCGTCCTCGGGCGAACTCGCGCACCGGGGCGGAGAGGTCGTAGACGTCCTCGCCGTCTCTGTCTTTGCCGGCGGCGGCCTTCAGCTTGGGACCGAGCCGGCTGCCCTGCTCGTCATAACCCTCGACCAGGATGATGTCCCCTACGCCCCCCTGGATGATCTGGCACTCCACGGAGCGCATCCACGGTCCGGTGAATCCCTTGCCCGTGTTCCCGTCGGACCCCTGGCAGTGCAACAGGACGCCGCTGTCCATTGCTCCCGTCTTTCGCTCCCCCCAGGTCAGCAGGCCCCAGCGGAATTCGGCGACGAGCCGGTAGTTCGAAAACTCCTCGCGCGTGATAAAGGCGCCCCAGTGTTCGCCGCTGACCCGAATGGCGGGGGCGCCATCCACCTGGTCGACTACCGAGAACACCCTGTCGGGGTCGGCGTACTTGGTGTCCGCCAGCCAGGTGTAGAAGTTGGTCAAGTCCTTCCCGTTAAACAGCACCCGGCCGGATTCCGCCGCGCCGGCGGGGGAGTTCGGGATGCCCGTGGAAATCAGGTAGGTGGCGAGAAACGCAATGGCCAGCTTCACGCTTTTCATATCTTTCTGCCGTTCAAGTGGGTCCGGGCTTCAGCCCGGACGTTCTTAAAGCCGTTGCATATCGTGACAGATGCACTTTACAGCCACTGTAAAAGACGTCCGGGCTGAAGCCCGGACCCACTTGTCTTATGGGCAGGGCGGGTGGTTCAACCGTTGGACAGCCAGCCCTTCTCCTCCCGCAGGGACCGGATCTGGGAGAGGTGATTCTCGCCGTGCCTGGAATAGATCGAGATGAGCTTGTCGGGGGTCATCTCCCCGGCTTCCGGGTGAAGCGCCGTGCGCGCCCAGTCCGATTCGGCAAGGCTTTTGAGCAGCGCGGCCCAACGTTCGTGCAGACCGCGGAGGATGGCGAGTGACGGGGCCACCGGCAGTTTGGCATCGGGGAGGCCCGACCAGGCATTCTGGTCATAGGTCTTGAGGGTCGGGTGCTGCTCGGTCAGGATCAGTTTTGTGCGCACCAGCGCGTTCATGTGGGAGTCGGCCAGGTGATGAACCACCTGCCTGACGGTCCACCCGCCCTCCCGGTAGGGAGTGTCGAGTTGCGCGTCGGAAAGACCCCGCACAGCTTCCTCCACCTGCGCGGGCAAAGCTTCGATCTTCCGGATCATCTGCTGTCGGTTCGCCGCATCGGCCACGGGCATATTCCTCCTTCGGAGGGTGGCGGGCTCTGAGGGGGACGCAGGCGTTCGCGGCAGTCGGTCTTCACCCTGCCGGATTTTTCTGCTAGGCTGCAACTGGCCCGCACAGACTCCGGTGAGACGATTGTATTTCATGAAGGGCAGGATCCATACCTTTTCCCTGTTGTTTTTTATTCTGGCTGCCGCCGCGCGCCCCGCCGATGCGGCGCGGGAGCGCTGGACCGGCATCGCGACCCCCAACTTCCTCGTGGCGGGGAACGCTCCGGACCAGGATATCCGCCGGGCGGCGCTGAAGCTGGAGCAGTTTCGGGAAGTGCTCGCGCGCCTTTTCGGCAAGGCGGACCTCCGCACCTCGTCCCCCGTGCGTGTACTCCTGTTCCGCAACCAGGCTTCTTACGAAACCGTGCGCCCGGTTCAGAACGGGAAACCGTCCCCGGCGACGGGATTCTTCCAGCCCGGGCGCGAAGTCCACTACATCGCCCTGACGCTGGACACTCCCAACGCCGATCCGTGGGCCGTCGCCCTGCACGAGTACGTCCACGTGCTGCTTCACGAGAATTCCCGGGTCGTTCCCCTGTGGTTCGCCGAAGGCCTGGCGGAGTACTACAGCACGTTCGAGGTGCTGACCGGCGAGAAACGGGTTCGCGTCGGGACGCCGCCGGAGCGGCACCTGGAGGCGCTCAAAAGCGGGCCGCTGCTCCCGCTGGAAGAGCTGTTTGCCGTGGACCGGGAGTCGCCGCGCTACAACGAGGCCGACAAGCAGGGCGTGTTCTACGCCGAGTCCTGGGCCCTCGTTCACTATCTCATGCTCGGGAAAAACCAGCGTCGCCAGCCAAAGGTCGCCCACTTCATCAAGAAAATCGGCGCAGGCGAGCCGGCTGGCGACAGTTTCCGGGGCGTGTTCGAGACCAGCCTCCGCGAGATGGACACCGAACTCGAAAAATACGTCCGCACGGCGGACTACCCCGTACAGGTCGTCACCTTCGACCAACGCTTGGCCGCCGACCGCGAATTCAAGTCCCTTGCCGTGTCCGAGGCGCAGGCTCAGTTTTACATGGCGGATCTCCTCTTCCACATGAACCGCACCGCCGAAGCTCAGGCGATTCTCGCGACGGCCCTGCAGCTGGACCCGCGCCTCGCCGAGGCGCGCGCCGTCCTGGCCGTGCTCCTCGCTTCGCAGGGGAAGTCGGGCCAGGCCAGGGACGAGATCGACAAGGTGCCCGTGGCGCCCGACAACTTCCTCGTGGGGTACTATCGCGCCCTCGTGCTGAGCGGCGCCGCGGCTCCCGGCGGCGGGCCGGCGATCCCGGAGCAGGCGGAAATCGTCCGCAGCACCCTGGGGAAACTGATCGAGACCGCCCCGGCATTCACAGAGTCATACAACCTCCTCGCCACGTACAACGCCAATACCGGAGTGCCCGCGGCAGAATGCATAGAGCTGATCGAGAAGGCGCTCCGGATCGCCCCGGGTCGGCAGGAACTCCTCCTGACCCTTGCCCGCCTGCACCTGCGCAACGACGACTGGACCTTGGCTCGGGATATCGCCGAGAGGGTTGCCGCCGGGGCGACGACCTCCGAAATCGCCGCCGAAGCCAGGAGCATCCGGGAGCGGACCCGGGAGGCCGCAGCACGTCAGGCCGGGGTCGCCCTCCCGAGCGACACGTTCGATCGGCAACCGGACGTCGGGGAGCGGCTCGCCCGCCAGGCCACCAGCGGAGGCACGGTTACGGAACAGCCCGGCCCGGACAACACCGAACAGGTTTCGGGGATGCTCGTCGAGATCGTGTGCCGTGACCGGCAGATAAGCCTCTTCGTTCAGGCCGGGGCGCGCCGCCTCGTCTTTCGGTCCGACACCCCGCAAGACATCGCGTTCACGAGCTACACCCCGGAGGTCGTTGCCCGCATCCGGTGCGGCCCGCGGAATCCGGCGGTACCGGTCGTGGTTCGGTTCCGCCCGACCCCGGAGGAGCCCGATCGCGCCGGCGACCCGGTCGCGGTTGATTTCGTTGCGCCGGGAAACTAGGAGAAGCGTAAGGGAAGAAAAGGGTCCACGGAATTCCTCCTTGGCCCCCACAGCACGCCGGAGAGTGCACGATGAGAAAAACAGCCCTGTTGACGTTTGCCGCACTGGTTGTGACCGTCCTGCCGGTCCTCGCCCAGGACGTGGTCAGCTACAAGGACCTCAAGGGCATCCAGTTCCGCGAGTACCAGATGGTGATCACCATCGACTCGTTCGACTGCGAGGCGAAGATCGGCAAGAAGTGCCGGATGTCCGTGACGGTCGAGAACAAGGGAGACAAGCCCGAGCTCTTCAACGGCACCCAACTGTCCATCGATAACGGCCGGGGGACCGGCTACCGCGCCGTCCCCCCCGAAGGCGAGTCCGCGGCGTCGCTGAAGCGCGAGCTGAAGCCGGGAGAGTCAGCCAAATTCAGCATGCTGTTCGACGGGCGCATCCACTTCGACCGGCGCGAGCCGGCGCACCTGCGCTATGCCAACACCTCGAAGCTGCGCATAATCCAGTAAAAGCGCGTTTCTTCGAGAGCCTTGAAGCCTTTGAGACTTCGAGGTGGCTTTTGCAGCTCCACCTCGAAGTCTCAACGCCTCGAAGAATCTCAAAGGGGGCCGGGGATCACCGGAAAAAGAGGAGCCACACCACCGTGAACACCGGGATGAGGACGGGGATTGAGTACTTGAAGATGTAGCCGAAAAACGAAGGGCACTCGACCCCCGAGTGCTCCGCGATCGACTTGACCATGAAGTTCGGGCCGTTGCCGATGTAGGTGTTGGCCCCGAAGAAGACCGACCCCACCGAGATCGCCTGCAGGAAGCGCCCGTGCTCCGCGACGAAGATCTTCATGTGAGAGGGGTCTCCCAGGGTGAACTGGTGCAGCCCCAGGGCTGCGCTGAGGAAATTCAGGTAGGTGGGGGCGTTGTCCAGAAAGCTCGATAGTAACCCGGATCCCCAGTAGTATTGCCCCGGCGAACGAATGCCCAGCCGGTCGGCGTTCAGCGCCAGCCAGTCGAGCGCGGGTACCATCGTCGCAAAGATCCCCGCAAACAGTATGGCCACTTCCTTGATGGGGGCGAAGGTAAACTCGTTGGCCCGCAACGCGTCCTTGCGGCCGAACCTGTAGGCTGCGGCCGCGGCGCCGGCCATGATCAGTTCGCGGACCGGGGAGGCGGCGAAGACCGCGGCCAGGATGATGAAGAGGAAAATGAAGTTCTGCGCGCCGACGAGGTGAAACCGGCTGCCGCGCACCGCATGGTGCGCCGTCTCCACCCAGCGGCGGTAGGAGTAGGTGTCGATCAGGAAGAACACGCCGAGGACGAGCGCCAGGGCCAGCAGCCAGATGTGCCAGATGTTGAGAATCGTCCAGTGGAACGGCACCCCGTTGAGATAGCCCAGGAACAGAGGGGGATCCCCGATCGGCGTAAGGGCGCCTCCGATGTTGCTGACGATGAATATGAAGAAGACCACGTGAAAGCTGCGTATGCGCGGCTTGTTGATCCGGATGAACGGGCGTATCAGCAGCATCGAAGCGCCCGTCGTGCCGACCAGATTGGAGACCACGGCACCGATCGCAAGCAGCGCGGCGTTCATCAGCGGTGTGGCGTGCCGCTCCGTGTGCAGGAAAATCCCCCCGGCCGCCACGAACAACGACCCGATCAGCGCGATGAAGCTCAGGTAGTCCAAACCGACGTGCACCATCCGATGGTAGTCGAGGTAGAGCGTGTAGTAGGCGAGCACCACGAAGCCCAGCCCGAGCGAGACGTGGGGGTAGTATCTGTCCCACCAACTGCGGTTGACGAACGGGACGAGCGCGATGGCCAGCAGCAGCGCGATGAACGGGGTCAGCATCCAGGCCTTGACGAGCGGCACCTGCGGCTCCGCCGACCAGCCGCAGGCGGGGAGCGCCAGCACGAGAGTCGTGACCAGCAGCGTCTTACGCATGAGCGGCGAATATAGCTCAGGGCAGCCCCGGCTGCAACGGGAGCGCGACGGTGGCGATACCATCCGGGAAAAGAACGACTTTATATCACAAAGTACTTGACACTGGCGCAGACTGCTGCGATGATGTAGCTGACAAGGAGGGGGTCGCATGATGGAACCGCCCAGCATCGAAACCGCGCGCGAGCACCTGCTCTACATCCGCCGCACGCTGGAGGCGGCGGGCCAGTTCACGGCGGTCCCCGGAAAATGCCTGGTGGGCGCCGGGATGGTCGCCTTGGCGGGCGTCGAGGTGAATCTCCGGTTTACCGGTGCGCCCTGGGGCGCCGCGGCCTCGCAGCGGCTTGGCGCTCGACACCTGGGGGTTGGTGCTGGGCCTCTCGGTGGCGCTGGTCTCCTTCGGCATCTACCGGAAATCGCGTCTCATCCAGTCGCCGCTGCAGGCACCCCTGGTCCGCAAGCTGCTCTGGAGCCTCTGCCCGGCGCTGTTTGTCGGAGGCCTCCTCACTAGCGTCGCCATCAGGACCCAGGCCCTCCAATGGCTGCCGACCATCTGGCTGGGCTGCTATGGGGCCGCCATAACCAGCGGAGGGCAGGTGTCGGTCGCGCCGGTGCGTTTCATGGGCCTCTGCTTCCTCCTGGCCGCATCGGCATCCGCCATGTCCCCGGGAGGGATGGGGTTGACCTGGCTGGCCGTAGGGTTTCGGGTGGCTGCACCTGATTTTCGGCGCGTACATCGCCTGGAGGCATAATGGCTAAGACACAAAAAGCCGGCCGGTGCCGAGCGAGCTCGACCCGCTCATCCACGAACGGCTGCGGCTCGGCATCCTCTCCGCCCTGACGGTGCAGGAGGCGCTCAGCTTCACCGAGTTGCGCGACCTACTGCAGACGACCGACGGCAACCTCAGCGTGCAGGCCCGCAAGCTGGAGGAAGCCGGGTACATCATGTGCGACAAGAAGTTCGAGCAGCGCAAGCCACGCAGCACGTATCGGCTGAGTGCCGGAGGGGCGTTCGGCGCTGGAGGAGTACCTGGAGATTCTTTCCCTCCTGCTTCCGGACCTCGGCCAGGTGCGCAACGGCCGTGCTGCGCGCCCGCTGCCGCGCGGGGTCAACCCTCTCCCGTCGCACAGCTGACCCCCGGCGGGCGAGGGCGGTGCGGAGGGCGGAGGGTATTTTTTTCGCGCCTTCGCTTTACGATGCAAAGAACTTAGTCAAAGGAGCAGCAAGATGGGTCCTCTCCGGCACGTGGCGATCATCATGGACGGTAACGGCAGGTGGGCGGAACAGCGCGGTATGCCACGCTGGAAGGGGCACGAGATGGGCGCGCAGGCCGTGCGCCGCGCCACCGAGGCTGCGTGCCGCAACGAATCGGGGCCCTCACCCTGTTTGCCTTCTCCAGCGAGAACTGGAAACGCCCGGCGAAGGAAGTCCATATCCTGTTCAGTCTGCTGCGCCGTTACTTGGTGGAGGAGACCCGGGAACTTCGGAAAAACGATATACGGCTGAGTGCCATCGGCAGGCGGGACCGGTTGTCGACGTCCGTGCGCCAGGCGTTGGACGCCACCGAAGAGGCGACACGGTCGGCCGCAGGCTTCATCTCAGGCTGGCACTCGATTACGGCGCGCGCCACGAGATACTCGAGGCGGCGCGCGCCCTCGCCCGCCGGGTGGGCCGCGGCGAATTGCGTCCCGAGGAGATCGACGAGGACCGTTTCGAGGCCGGACTCTGCGGGCCCGGGGTGCCGGATCCCGACCTGATCATCCGGACCGCGGGTGAACGGCGGCTGTCGAATTTCCTGCTCTGGCAGGCCGCGTACGCGGAACTCTACTTCTGCCCGGCGCTCTGGCCGGATTTCGACGAGGAGGACTTCGAGGACGCCCTGGCCGATTATCGGTCCCGCACGCGGAAGTACGGGGCGGTCGTCAGCGCGACCGGTACCATCGGATGAGTGGGCGGGGTCGGCCCGCCCCGCCCCAGTGACTGCAGCCGGGATTGATCGACCAAACGGGGGATCAGGTGGATCCGCGGGACTGCGTCGGCCCACTCCCTACCGCCGAACGGTGCCGCCGTCGACGACCAGGGTCTGTCCGGTCACGAAACCCGACATGGGATGACGCGAGAAACAGGGCGGCGTCGGCCACTTCCTTCGGCGTGCCCCATCGTTTCAGCGGGGTGTCCTCGGCGAACCTGCGCCGGGTTTCCGGATCGAGCGCGTCGAAGGTGGCCGAGGTGTGGATGTTGCCGAGGACGAGCGCGTTGGCCCGGATATTCCACTTCCCGTATCCGTGGGCGACATCCTTCATCAGCCCGAGGACGCCCGCCTTGGCGACCGTGTAGGGCGCCCCCTGGAATCCCTGCAGCGCCGGCGTGGAGGACACGTACAGGATGCTGCCGGCCCCCTGCCTCATCATGAGCGGCAGGGCCTCGTAGGTGCAGAATACCGACCCCAGTGTGTCGACGCGAAACACCTCCAGGTACCACGACTCGAGCTTCGCCTCGGGGGTCTGGTCGAGCGGGGTGTCCCACAACTCGCCCAGGAAATGGAAAGCCGGCGTTGCAGACGAGCGCGTCGAGCCTGTCGGACGACCAGCGGCGCACCTCGCGGAACAAGTCGGAGACGCTGGCCTGGACGGAGACGTCGCACGCTTTCCCCAGCACCTCGACGGAAAACCTCTCACGCAGGTCGGCCGCGACCGATTCGCAATCCTGGGGGTGACGCGACGTGAGCGCCACGTTGGCGCCGTTGCTGGGCGAACGTTTCGGCCACCGCCCGGCCAATGCCCCGGGTGGAGCCGGTGATCAGCGCGTATCGGTTCTGGAGCATTCCATTCCGGCTCATCGGTCTAAGGTGTTCCCGGCTAATCCGATATTATGGATTCGGTTTTGCGCGAATTCCAGCGGAACGCGGGGGATTTTCGCGGATTCACGCGGCCCGTGACCATGTCACTATCCGCGTGCATCCGCGCAAATCCGCGTCCAAGAGATGTTAGCGTATCTATGAACACAAGTACCAAGGGGTGGTGAGGACCGGAAATGGCTGGAACCTGGAAACCCGAGGGAATGACCTGGACCAACCTGGCCGGCAGGATGTGGCGTGTCATGAACGAGGACGACATCTTCGGCCAGGCGGCCAAGCTGGCTTACTACTTCGTCCTGAGCACCGTCCCGATGCTGATGTGTGTTGTGACGGCGCTGGGAATGTTCACCCGCGACGAGGAACTGCGGGGGCGGCTCCTGTCCTACCTGAACGCGTTCGCGCCGCCGTCGGCATCGGCGCTGATCTACCGGGTCGTTGAGGAGATCGGGCAGAGCGGGGGAGGGAAGCTGTCGCTGGGCCTTGTCATCGCGCTGTGGGCGGCTTCGAGCGGAACGGGGGCGGTCATCGAGGCGCTCAACGTCGCCTACGACGCCAGGGAGACCCGCCCCTGGTGGAAAACCCGGCTCCTGGCGATAGCCCTGACCGTGACGCTGTCCTGCGCGGTGATCGTCGGGCTGGTTCTGCTGCTGTACGGTGGCTGGATCGCCGGCTTCGTCTCGAGGGTGCGCGGGCTCGGCGGTGCTTTCGTGGTGACGTGGAGCCTGCTCCAGTGGCCGTTCATCGTGCTGAGCATGCTCGCGGCGTTTGTCCTCCTGTACCGGCTCGGTCCGGACGTCCGGGGCCGCGCGCTGCGCCGGGTCTGGCCAGGGGCCGTGGTCGGAGTAGTCCTCTGGCTATCCGTCTCATTCGGGCTGCGCCTCTACTTCCTGTTTTTCGACTCCTACAGCATCACCTACGGCTCACTCGGCGCGGTCGTGGTCCTTATGCTCTGGTTCTGGTTTACCGGGATGGCGATCCTGGTCGGCGGCGAGTACAACGCAGTGCTGGCCCAGGACAACGGTTGATCTGCCCAACGTGATGTAAGAGAAGTGCGTCCATCTTCAGCCCAAACGCACCTGCTTTTTCGGAATCCGCCACCCGTTGCACAGCCCCTGCAGCCCGGACCCGCTTGCCCGACCCGATATCCGATGTTGCCGTTGGGCGCTTTTTTGGCATAATCGCGGCACCGGGCTCCAACGGATGGACCGGGAGGCTGCCGATGCCCAAGTTGCAGATCAGGACGCCATACGGAAGTCAGAACGAGCTGGTGTTGACCGCCGATTCGTACTCGCTCGGGCGGGCGTCGGACAACGACATCGTCCTGGAGGATTCCGGCGTGTCGCGCCACCACGGCAGGTTCGAGCGGCACGACGAGGGATACCGGTTCACGGATCTGGGCAGCCACAACGGCACGTTCATCAATGGGCTCAAAGTCAGATCGGCGGCCCTGGAGGACGGGGACCACGTCCAGATCGGCCAGCACGTCCTCACCTATGCCGTCAGGGAAGACGCCCCACCGCCCGCGCGGGACCTGACGGTCAGCTTCGAAGTGGACTACGACCAGATCGTCTCGCAGATCACGCGGCAGGTGCGTACCGCCGAGACGCTGAAAGGGGACAGCTCGCTCCTTTCGCAGCTTCAGAAAGAGCAGCACACGGTCCGGCTTCTGTTCGAGCTGAGCAACGCCATTTCGACGCTCAACACCGTCGAGGCGGTGGCGCAGAAGGCGGCGGAGGTGCTGCTGCAGACGACGCGGGCCGAGCGCGCGGCCCTCTTCCTGGTCGAAGGGCAGGAGAAGGGTCTGATCCCGGTGATCGTGCAGGGGCGGCCGGGCCGTGTCGTGGACCCGCGGCCGGTGGTGCTCTCATCCACGATCGCCGCCAAGATCCTGACCGAGCGGAAGGGGATCATCACCGCGGACGCCCTGAGCGACGACAGGTTCGCGCACGGCCAGAGCGTCGCGATCCAGGGCCTGCGCTCGATCGCCTGCGCCCCCCTGCTCGGCAAATCGGGCAGCCTGGGGATCGTGTACCTCGAGAACAAGAGTTCCGTCGGGGCGTTCCACGAGGAGGATTTGAAGCTCCTGTGCGCGGTCGCGTCCCAAATCGGGCTGGCGATAGAGAACGCGCGTCTCTTCGACGCGTTGCGGCGCCACTCGGAAGAGCTGGAGAAAACGGTCGAGGAGCGCACGGCCGCGTTGAATCGGGCGCAGCTGAAGCTGTATCAGACCGAGAAGATGGCGTCGCTGAGCCGCCTCGTAGCAGGGGTGGCACACGAGATCAACAACCCGCTCGGGGCGCTCAAGTCCAACCTGGAACTGCTGATGGTGATGTTCGGCCGGGCCGCGACCCAGCCCGACCGGCCCCGCGAGGAAGCGGTCTTGTTCGAGCACCTCGCCGGGCTCGGGCAGGCCAGCGTGGCCGCGTGCGCCCGGATCGTGAACGTCGTGCGCGCGTTGTCGTCCTTCGCCCGGCTCGACGAGGCCGACTTCAAGAAGGCGGACGTCAACGAGGGCATCCGGACCGTGACGCAGCTGCTCGACCCGTCCCTGCGCCGCAACGTCGAGCTAAGGCTGGATCTGGCGCCCTTGCCCCAGATCGTCTGCTTCCCGGCACTGCTGAACGAGGCGTTCATGAACCTGCTGGTCAACGCGTGCCAGGCGATCAAGACCTCCGGACAGGTGATCATCTCCAGCGTCCTGGACGCCGAACACGTCGTCGTCACAATATCCGACACGGGGTCGGGCATCCCCCGGGAACACCTCGGCAAGATATTCGAGCCGGGGTTCACAACCAAGAAACTGGGGGTAGGGATCGGGCTCGGCCTGGCGGTCGTCTATAGCGTCATCAAGGAACACGGGGGCACGATCGAGGTCGAAAGCGAGCCGGACCGGGGCTCGATGTTTCGGATACGGCTCCCGATCACTCCCCGGGGTCCCAAGGCTTGACAGGCGAAGCCTCCGACGTGGATTCAATATCCGAAGGAGCCCGTCCCCGGTTTTCTCGAGGCGAGGTTTCCCACGATGCGCCCGTAGGCGTCCCGGATTATGGCGGGTTCCTGCACGAAGGAAATGACGAGGTGGGAGGGCGCGATATCGTAGAAATGGCCGGGGTGCACCAGCAATCCCTCCTCTCGCAGCAGTTGTTCTGCAGCCTCGTCCTCGCCGGTCTCTCGAAGCCTCAGGGTGACGTAGAACCCGCCCCGTGGCGGCACGAACGAGAGATCGGGGCTGGGGCCGAGTATGCGGGCTGCTTCGGCCCACCGGCGGCGGATTTCGGCCGAGTACTCCTCCAGGAAAGGCCCGCCGAGGCTCATGATGTCGGGCACGGCGGCCTGGGCGATCTCGCTCACGGGCAGGAAGGTGTCGGAGATCATCTCGAGGGCCGCCAGGGCCCGCCCGACCCTCACCTCCTCACCGGAGAGCGCCATCCAGCCGAGCTTCAGCCCGGGCAGGGCGTACATTTTCGAAAAGCCGTTGAGCGTGATTACCAGGGGCGCCGCCGTGAGCGCGGGCCGGGGGAGCGGGCCCGGCCCGAGCAGGAATTCGCTGAACACCTCGTCACTGATGATCGCCAGGTCGTGCCTTGCCGCCAGTTCCGCCACTCCCTCGAGTTCGTCTGCGCCCGGCACGTGACCCGTGGGGTTGTGGGGCGAGATCAGCGCCAGCGCCCGCGTCCGCGTCGAGATGCAGGCTTCGAGGTGATCCAGGTCGATGCGCCAGCCCCTCTCTTCCTGGAGCCGGTAAGGGATCAGCCTGACTCCACCCAGGAGCGCGATGTAGTCGAACAAAGGATAGGAGGGGCTCGGACAGAGGATTTCGTCCCCCTCGTCGGCCAGCAGCCTGAAGCTGTACCAGTACGAGATGCTGGTGCCGGGCGTCAGCACGAAGCGATCGGGCGGGATCGACACGCCCTGGAGGGCGTAGTAGGCGGAAAGGGCTTCGCGGGCCGGTCTCTGGCCGAAGGAATCCGGGCGGTAGACGGCGCAGCGGCGCGCCCCGTCGGCGAGCGCCCGCTCCAGGATGTCCGGGGGGAACACGAGGCCGTGCTCGGTGACGTTTCCCGAGACCAGGTCGATAATCCGCCGCCCCTGTGCACGAAGCTGATCGCGCAGGGTGTAGAGCGGGTTCGTTTCGCCGTGCAGCTGCGATGCGACGCGTGAGAACATGGTGGGAGACAACATCGCCGGAGCGGCGGCTTCCACGCCCTGCTCCGGCGACGGGCTGGTGACGGTCAGGGGGGCGGCCACGCCGCCCCCCTGGTGTTCCGGTTGGGGCTACTTTTTCCAGTAGTCGTAGTTGACCTGGATGAAGCTTTTCCACTTTTCCGGCACTTCCTCTTCCGGGAAGATCGCCGCCACTGGGCAGGCAGGCTCGCAGGCGCCGCAGTCGATGCATTCGTCCGGGTTGATGTACAGCTGCACCGCCTCGGCAAACCCCTCCTCGTCTTTCCGCGGGTGGATGCAGTCCACCGGGCAAACGTCGACGCAGGCGGTATCCTTGGTGTTGATGCACGGTTCAGCAATGATATAGGTCATTTTCTCTCCTCGAGCAAAGCCTCCCAGGGGGACGGTGTCACACGTTTCGTCAACGTCCCCGGATTATTGCGAAATCCGCGGATGCTGTCCAGATCCTGGTGCACTCTTCGGCTTCACCGCTCCGTTGGGCATGACTAGGCGCGGGTCAGATGCGGCCGAGCACGATGCCGAACACCGCCAGGAGGATCGAGGCGCCCACCGCGATGTTGAGCGACTGCTTGATGCTCTTGCCCTGAGAGAAGGAACCGATCCACGCCGGGATCACGGTGCCGCCGATCAGGCCGATCGCGAAGATGTCCCCGAAAACACTGCCGTGCTGAGTCGGCTGGAACTTTCCGAAGGTCAGGCCGACGATCGTCGGGAACATCGGGGCGAAGCACAGGCCGACGACGACGATCGCGGCGGTGGCGATGCCGTGGCTGCTTGCGCGGGTCATGGCGAGAATGGCCACGGCGGCGATCAGCGCCAGCACCAGGATCGAGGTTGGCCTCCATCCCTTTCTGCACGACCTGCGAGGCGGTCAGGCGGCCGACCATGAACGTGATCCAGAACAGGGAAAGTATGCCGCTGGCTTTTTCGTCGGAAAACTGCAGGCTCTTGAGGTAGGTCGTGATCCAGCTCCCCATCGAAACCTCGAGCCCGATGTAGAACAGCAGCGCCAGGCCCGCGGCCCAAACGACGGTGTTGGTCAACAGCCCGAAGAACTGGGAGATCTCGAAGCCGCTGTTGATCGGGGGATAGGTCGCCAGGGCGACCGGCACGACCGCGAGCACCAGAACGACCGCGATCAGGGTGAGACCGCGCGCCAATGGGAGTTTCTTGAGCACGAGCCCGACCAGGATCGGCATCAGGAACGCGCCCAGCCCGAAGAAGACGTTGCCGAAGTTATTGGCAGCCGCAGGGTTGTCGGGGTTGATGGCCGGGACGATGAGGGTGTTCCCGCCCGTGTTCAGCCCGCTCCCCCCGATCCCGAGGACGATGCAGCCCAGGGCCGCCGAGCCGTACGACTTGGCGTTGCCGATGATGAGGATGCCGATGCAGGTGATCACGAACCCGAGCAGAATGGTCAGCCTGTGCCCGAACTTGTCGAGGAAAGGACCCGAGACCAGCACCATGATCAGGCTGGTGAACAGGAGCGCCGAGATCAACTTGCCGACCTGCGCGTCGTTCAGGCTGAGCTTCTGCGCCAGCTTTAGCTTGATGGCGCCTATGAGCGACATGACGATACCAAAGCCGAAAACGCTGAGCAGAGCAACCCACGTCACCGCATGAGCAAACGGAGATCCAGGACCCATAACGCGCTCCTTGTCACGGTAAGAATGACTGCAGTTCCTGTAACGGCAGCACTATAGCGATCCCCCCCATCCCAATCCACATATTTCGTTTCGGGGCCGCGCCGGGCACGCTTGCGGGCATTTGCATGCCCTTCCCGGCCGGGCCAGGCGCGGGCGGACGGGACCCCTCAGCGAGGCGGGCGAGGGCGCGGTCGTCACCCGCATTTTCTGAGGACGGGTTACGTTCATTCTGGTATAAGTACCCCCGGCAAACGCACATCAGAATAGGGCGAGTAGATGCAGAGCGACCTGATCCTCGTAGCGGGTGTTATTGGTGTTGCCCTTATCTTTGACTTTATAAACGGGTTCCACGACGCGGCGAACTCGATTGCCACGGTGGTGTCGACTCACGTACTGTCCCCCCGGGCGGCGGTGGCGATGGCGGCATTCTGGAACTTCGCCGCCGCTTTCTTCCTCGAGACGCGCGTGGCCGCGACCATCGGCAGAGACATCGTGCACCCCGAGTTCCTGGACCCGTACATGGTGATGTTCGGCCTCCTGGGCGCGATCATCTGGAATGTCATCACCTGGTACTACGGGCTGCCGTCGAGTTCGTCGCACGCCCTGGTGGGCGGTTTTGCGGGTTCGGCCGTCGCGCACGCCGGGCTGGCGGCGCTGAAGCCGGAGGGCTTCCTGAAGGTGGTCCCGTACATCGTGATCGCGCCGGTCGTCGGCCTGGTGCTGGGGCGCGGCATGATGGTGCTGATCAACTTCCTTTTCCGGGACTCGACCCCCGGCAAGGTGGACCACATCTTCCGCCGGGGCCAGCTGGTCTCCGCTTCCATCTTCAGCTTCAGCCACGGCATGAACGACGCTCAGAAGACCATGGGCATCATCCTGGCCCTCCTGATCTCGGCGAATCTCGTTCCCGGGGGCGCGGGGGCGGCCTCCGCGCACGTGCCGCTGTGGGTGATCCTGTCGTGTCACGCCGCCATCGCGCTGGGCACGTACTTCGGCGGCTGGCGCATCGTGAAGACTCTCGGGATGCGACTCACCCGGCTGCAGCCGGTGGGCGGGTTCTGCGCGGAAACCGGCGGCGGCGTCACCATCGTGTTCCTCTCCCTTTTCGGCATCCCCCTGAGCACGACCCACACGATCACCGGGGCCATAGTCGGGGTCGGTTCCACGCAGCGCCGAGGGGCCGTCCGCTGGGTCGTGGCGCGCAACATCATCTGGGCCTGGATCCTCACGATTCCGTGTGCCGCGCTGTTCGGGGCGCTCCTCGAATTCTGCATCAGGCCCCTGGTGCGCTAACCCGTGGAGTGCGGCCCCCCCCGAGATAACGGTGCCGAGCTGCCCTTCATCGATGAAACCCTGGTGTGAACCGCGATCTCCGCTGATAGAATCCGCCGGATGAGAGCCCGGTTGACCCTTTTTGCCGCGGCGGCCGTGACCCTGGCCGCCGCCCTGACAGTGGCGAACGAGTACGGTCCGCTCGCCTTTCCTCCCGTCGTGACGCTGGCCTCGCGCTGGCTGGCCCTTGCGGCGCTTGCGCTGCACGCCGCGCAGCGCAAGTCGCTCACGACCTGGATACTGGTCAGCATGGTGATCGGGGCGGAACTCGGGCACGACTGGCCGGCAGCGGCGGTCAACCTGAGGGTGCTCAGCCTCGTCTTCCTGCGCATGATCAAGACGATCATCGCGCCGCTACTGTTCGCCACGCTGGTCGTGGGGATCGCCGGGCACCACGACCTGCGCCAGGTCGGGCGCATGGGCGTCAAGGCGCTCGTCTATTTCGAGGTCGTCACGACGATCGCCCTGTTCATCGGGCTCGCGGCCATCAACATGAGCAAGGCGGGGATGGGGGTTACGTTGCCGCCGGCCGCGAAGGCCGAACCGTTGACCGCGGTCAAGCAGACGCCCACCGACGTCATCCTGCACGTGTTCCCGGAGAACATCGCGAAGTCGGTCGCGGAAGGTCAGGTGCTCCAGATCGTGGTATTCAGCATCGTGTTCGGGATCGCACTGGCCATGCTGAGCGAGAGCAAGAGACGGCCCGTCCTGGCTTTCTGCGAGAGCCTGTCCGAGACGATGTTCAAGTTCACGAACCTCGTCATGTATTTCGCGCCCGTCGGGGTGGGAGCCGCCATCGCGTACACGGTCGGGCACATGGGGCTGGGAATCCTGGTCAACCTGTTCAAGCTCCTCGCGACGCTCTACGTGGCGCTGGCGGTTTTCCTGCTCGGGGTGCTTTTGCCGGTCGCCCTGATGGCTCGCGTCCCGATTCGCCGGTTCGTCAAAGCCGTCGCCGAACCCGTGTCGATCGCGTTCGCCACGACCAGCTCCGAGGCGGCGCTGCCGCGCGCCATGGAAGCGATGGAGGCCCTCGGCGTTCCCCGCCAGATCGTAGCCTTCGTGATGCCTACCGGCTACAGCTTCAATCTGGACGGCACCACCCTCTACCTCTCGCTCGCCTCCGTGTTCGTGGCCCAGGCGGCGGGGATCCACATGACCTGGGGACAGCAGCTGCTGATGGTGTTCACCCTGATGCTGACCAGCAAAGGGGTGGCGGGGGTGCCGCGCGCGTCGCTCGTCATCCTGCTGGGCACGGCCGCGTCGTTCAATCTGCCGGTCGAGCCGATCTTCATCATCCTTGGCATCGACGAGCTGATGGACATGGCGCGCACCTCGGTCAACGTGCTGGGCAACTGCCTGGCGACGGTGGTGATCGCGAGGTGGGAAGGGGAATTCGGCCGCGAGCGGCCATCCGCGGTCGTTCGGGAGGCGCTCCCCGAATAGCCTGTGCCCGTTCCAGGGCCGGGATCAGGCGAACAGTTCCTGCGCCCTCCGCAGCCGGCGCACTACGTCCACACCGTTGCGGCACCGGACGGCGCACGAGGAACAATCGCCGCAGTTCACGCTGCGGATGGCGGCGGGCAACTTGAGAAAGTGCTCCCGCCCCAGTGCGAACTGGCCGTAGCCGTCCGCATAGGCGACATAGCGCAGCATGTCGGTCACCGGCAAGCCCTTCGGGCACTGGCCCGCACAGCGGTAGCACATGCGGCAGTACTCCGGCCGGATCTCATCCAGCCGCCGGGCCAGGAGCCGCTCCTCGGCCGGCTCCAAGGGCCCCGCCATGGCCTGGAAGTTCTCCTCCAGCTGTTCCATGTCGGTCATGCTCGGAATGGCCGTTGCGAAGTACGGTTTGCGGATCGCCCATTTCAGGGCCGCCAGGCCGGCCATCGGCCGCTTCATCTGGGGCCGCGGGTTGCGCGTTTTCAGCCCGCCCGCCATCACCTTCATCGCCACCAGGCCCAGCCCGGCCTTGCTGATGCGCTCAAAGGCGGCGTCGCGCGTGTCGCCATGGTGAAATTGTAGGTGGACAGCACCACTTCGATCTTCCCGGTCTCCAGGATGCGGTCCACCATGTCGTTGGGCGAGTGCGTGCTCAACCCGATGTGGCGGATCTTGCCCTGCTGTTTGGCCTTGCACCAGGCCTCCACCAGTTCGTCCGGCACCTGCGCCGGTTTGTCCTTGCTGTGGATGTACCAGATGTCCAGGTAGTCGGTACCGATCTCCTTCAGGCTGGTTTCGAGCTCGGCGGTTGCCTCGGCGGCCGTCTCGGCCTCGGACTTGCTCGACAGCACGATGTCCTTGCGCCGGCCCTTCAACGCCGCACCCACCATGCGCTCGTTGTTGCCGCTCTGATAGCCGCGGGCGGTGTCGAAATAGGTGATGCCCATGTCGAGGGCCCGTGCGATCACGCTGGGGTCGGTGGTGATCATGGCGCCGAATCCCACCGTCGTTACCTTCAACCCGGTCTTGCCCAGCACGCGGTAGCTCAATTTCCCGGCTTCGGCCGGCGCCGCCACGGCGGGTAATGCCGCCGCAGCCGGCAGTGCCGCCGCACCCGCCAGGAAACTTCTGCGCGATTGTTCCAGTGCCATGTCCAATCTCCTCGGTTGCTCTCGCTTCTCCGTGGCCGACCAGCAAAGCTGAACCTGCTCGCCGCTGCCCGACCTCTGGCGTCCCCCCGCTCCGACCGCCGGACCGGGAAGGATTATATCCCGGAACGCGCGAGGTACGATGAAATCCGCGGGTCCGCCCCGCGGCTCGGTTCGAGCCCGGTTTACGGGGTTTTTCCCGTCAGGCGGTCGAGCCGGTGCTGCAGTCGCGCGTGCCATTGACGGTACTGCTGCTGGGAGACGCGTCCCCCCTGGAGCGCCTCGCTCAGTTTGACGAGCGCCTCGCGCGTCAGGACGGCGGCCTGGCGCGCGTCCCGTGCCCGGTGCTCGTGGTATATGGCGAGCTGCTCGTAGGCCTCGATGCCGCCGGGCGCATCACCCAGGAGGTCGAGCCACAGGGTGTTCGCACGCTCGTGCTGCCCCGAGCGCTTCAAGATGCGGGCCAGCTCCCGTCGCGCGGAGCGTTCGGCGGCGCAGGGCAGCCCGGATTCCAGGGCGCGCTCGAACAGGCGGCCCGCCGTCTGCACTTCGCCCCGCCGCTGCATCAGCCGGGATATGCCGTAGAGCTCCGGGCCATCGCACGGCCCGGCGTCCGGCCGATCGAGCAGGGCGAGGAGGCGTACCGACAACGCGGCCAGCCCCTGCAGGTCGAGCTCGTTGTGGCGAAAGATCTCGGCCACGGGTTCGGCCGGGCCGCCGCGCAGGAAATCGAAATAACGGCGGGGAATCGTCTCCGACGGGATATCTCGTCCCCGGTCGAGCGCAAGGACGTGGCGCTCCAGCTCCGCGAGCGCCACCGAACGGAGGCGGAGGCGCCAGAGCTGGCGCGCGGGGTGGAGGAGGTCCAGGTGGACGGCGGGCGTGCGCTCGGGGCGCATCCGGTTCAGCCTGAAGCGGGTTTCGAGCAGCGGCCAGTCGAAGCACTTGCCGTTGAAGGTGACCAGCACGCTGTGGGCGGCGAGTCGCCCGCTCAGCTCCGCGAGCAGCGACGGTTCCTCGCCGTGGTCGCGCATGAAGAGCTGTTCGACCTCGAGCCCGCCGTTTTCCCACCAGGCCAGTCCCACAAGGAACGCGTAGGTCCCGCTCCCTCCGGCCAATCCGGTCGTTTCCGTGTCCAGGAACAGCCACGTGTGCGGGTCCGCCGCCTCTTCCGCCCGGGGCGTGAGCAGGCGCAGGGCCTCGGGAGTGACGCGACCGGCGTAGGGGTGCGTCAGCCGGCGGCGGACGGCGAGGTGCGGGCCCAGGCCGTTGAGCCGCTCTTCGGCCGAAAGGATCTCGGCCAGGCGCGTGCGGGATGCCGAGGGCGGCTCGGTGGGCGCCTGGGGCGCCCGCGGGGTTGCGGGGCGAAGCGCCAGTATTCGGGATAGCCTGTCGCTTGTGCCGGTCATGGTTCGATCAGGCATGCGAGCAGGGCCAGGGCCGCCTCTTTGGCGCGGTCCCCGGTTTCGCCGGCGGGCCCGACGCAGGAAGGGCATCCCTTCTCGCACGGGCACGCCACGATCAACTCCCTGGTGCGGCGGACGAGCGCGTCGTGCATGCCGTACAGCGGCTCGCTCAACCCTATCCCGCCGGGGTAGGCGTCGTAGAGATACAGCGTCGGTTCGAAAAACTCCTGGACGGCTCCGGGACCGCCGCCCCCGCACGCGCCGGGCGGGGATCGGGACCGCCGGCGTCCTCGCCTCCCTCTCCGATCGCCGTCCCGAGGTCCCGCCGGTCGCACATGAGCAGCAGGCTGGCGATGGATTCGAGAGCGTGCAGCAGGCCGAACATCCCGTCCTGGCGTTCGGACACCGTGAAGGGAAGCGAGACGAGCATGCTCCGGCTCAGCTTGATCCAGTAGGCGGTGGTGTGCATCTCGTTCTCGGGCAGTTCCAGCTTGCCCGAGCCGACGTTCTCGAGGGTGAAGAACTTGATTTTCTTGAAACCGACGACCTGCGAGCGCACCAGCACGTCGCCGTGGGCGCGCAGCGCGGGGCCGGCTACGCCCTCCTGCTGCTCGACCTCGAGCGGTTTGACCTGGGTGTAACGGATCGCGTCGGTGAAGTAATCGACGTCCACTCGCCGCACGTAGGCCTTGCGCTGATCGAAGTCGAGGCGATCGACGTGGTACTGCTGGCCGTCGTGAATGTAGATCGCCTTCGGGTGGACGGTCGTCAGCGCGCTGGTGAAGTCGACCTCGCCGATCACCTCGGGGGCGTCGGTTTCGTCGATGATCACGAAGTTGTCCGACGAGATCGAGCGCAGGCTGATAGTGTCGGCGGGGTAGGCGTCCTGCGTCCAGTACCAGAACGCACCGGTGCGGTGCAGGTAGCCCGCTTCGGCCAGCCGCTCGCAGAGAGCCTCCAGGTCGGCCGCGCCGAACTTCTCGGTGCCCTGCAGCGGTAACTCGAAGGCGGCGCACTTCAGGTGATTGACCAGGATCTCGAGGTTGTCGGGCTGGATGTAGGCGTGTTCCGGGGTGCCGCCGAAGAAATAGTCGGGATTCTTGACGATAAACTGATCGAGAGGGCGGGAAGACGCCACCAGCACGGCGCAGGAGAGCCCGGAGCGTCGGCCCGCGCGCCCGGCGCGCTGCAGGGTCGACGCGATCGTGCCGGGGTAGCCCGCCATGACCGAGATGTCGAGCGAACCGACGTCGATGCCGAGCTCGAGCGCGTTGGTCGCCACCACGGCCCGGATCTGCCCGTTGCGCAACCCCTGCTCGATCTCGCGACGCTGCAGCGGCAGGTAACCGCCGCGGTAGCCCCGCACCGTTTCGTGAGCGCCCGGGGACACGGGGTTGGCCTGCTTCAGATAGGTCAGCAGCACCTCCGTGTGCAGCCGGCTGTTGGCGAACACGATAGTCTGGAGGCCCCGTTTGACGAATTCCTGCGCGAGCCGCCACGTCTCGTTGATGTAGCTCCTCCGAATGCCCAGGAACCGGTTCACCACGGGTGGATTGTAGAAAACGAAGTACTTCTCCGCCGAAGGGGCACCGTTGCCCTCAACGACCTCGACCTCGGTCTCCAGCAGCCGCCGCGCCAGGTCTCCCGGGTTGGCTATGGTCGCCGACGAGCAGATGAACTGGGGCTGTTGCCCGTAGAAGTCCGCGATCCTCTTCAGCCGCCGGAGCACGTTGGCTAGGTGGCTGCCGAAAACGCCCCGGTACATGTGCAGCTCGTCGATGACGACGTAACGGAGATTCTCGAACAAACGGGTCCACTTCGTGTGGTGGGGCAGGATGGCCGAGTGCAGCATGTCCGGGTTGGTCAGGACCACGTGCCCGCGCTGCCGGATCGACTGGCGCGCGTCGGTGGGGGTGTCGCCGTCGTAGGTGAAAACCCCAAAGGCGTCGTGGAGGCGCTTTCCCAGGTCCTGCAGCTCGCCCAACTGGTCCTGCGCCAGCGCCTTGGTCGGGAAAAGGTACAACGCGCGCGTGTCGGGGTTCTCCAGGATCGAGTTGAGTACCGGCAGGTTGTAGCACAGCGTTTTGCCGGAGGCGGTCGGCGTGATCACGACCAGGTTGCGGCCGCGGCGCGCGAGGTCGGCCGCACGCGCCTGGTGCGAGTAGAGCTGAACGATCCCCTTGGCGCCGTAAGCCTCGGAGAGCTCCGGGCGGACCCAGCCCGGGACCGGCGCCCATTCGGCTTCCCGGGCCGGCTGGTGGCGCACCGCCGTCACGACCTCGTTCGTGTGATCGCGCGCCGAGATTTCCTGTAGCGCTTCCCGGACACCGAGTTGGGTCGAGCCTCGTTTGGAGGGGACAGTTGACATCTCACTTCACCTTTTGTTCACCCCAAGGTAACACGCGTGTCAAGCTGCCGGAACGACGCTGGACACCGGCAGTCCGCCGCGTGCCCTAACGGATGAGGTAAAACCCGGTCTGGCGGCCGTCGACCCACTGCCAGCCGCCGCCGAGCTGCAGGGCGTCGGATTCTAGCACAGCGGCCGGCCCCGGGAATGAATTGAACCATCGGAGCCGCCGGCATGATCTGACTAACAGAATTCTGATATGCTGATAACTGCGGAGCCTGAGTCAGGGAGGATAACTCCGAGCTTCATTGAAAACCCTGGTAACCCTCGAGGCGAGTCCCGCGGCTCACCTCCGGACTCGAAGCGCCCGCGAAATCACCGGTCCGGTTGTGGCCGCCGGCCGCGCTTGAACCGCTTGAAATCCATACCCAGGAGGGCTCAGATGGACTCGAGACACGTTTGCGTTTTTCGCACTCTTTTTTTGTCGGTTGTCCTGTCCCTGGCCGTGCCGCTGCTGGCTCAGGGCGACAAGGTTGTTCCCCAGGTGCCCGACGGTGTGGGTTCCGACGGCACCGTGTTCCGCACGAAATTCGACATCACCAATCTCAGCCCCGTGGAGAGGATCACGAAGACCAAGATTCTGTTCTTTCAGCAGAATGGGTCGGCGTGGACCGTACCGACCAACTTCGGTAACGTCAGCGAGATCTCCTTCGACCTCGGAGCGTTTCAGACGATCCGGGTCGAGACGCTGGGGACGCGCAGCCTCGCCTCGGGCTACGCCATCGTGCGCAGCCTGGAAGGGGCGACGAAGTACCCGGAGGACTTCCAGTGTTCTGTCACCGTGTTTTACGAGATCCTGAAGGGGACCAGCGTGATCGACACCGTGAGCGTACCCGTCGGGCAGCCAACCCGCGCGTGGATTTTCCCCGCGGAGACCGAGGTCGGCCGGAACCTGCTGACCGGTTTCGCCATCGTCAACCTGAGCAACCAGCAGAATGCGGTGAAGCTGTCGTTGTACGGCGCGACGACTCCGACTTCCGGCGCCGCCTCACAGGTGGCCAAAGACGTGGCCCTGCAGCCGGTCCTGGCTGCCCGGGAGCAGCGGGCGGCCTTCCTTAACCAGCTCGTTCCCGCCGCCGGCTCGTTCAAGGGCATGGTGCTGGGATTGTCGGACGCACCGGTCGCGATCCTGGCGCTGCTGCAGAGCCCCACGCCGACCGGGGTGCAGTACGCGACCATGGTCCCGTCATACGCCGACGCCCTGCGCCGCAACACATTGACGTACCTGAGGGAAGGGCTTTCGCTCGACGCCGACGTCCCCATTTCGGATTATTTCGAGACGACCGACGACGATTTACCCTGGGACGTGCTCTACCAGACCATCAGCACCACTACGCGCCGGCTGATGCCGTGGGCGGGTGGCTCGGTCGCCGTGATCGGCGAACGCACCAGTCCGCAGTTCGACACCGAGGTGACGCTCCCGTATCTGCAGGGCCTCTCGTACACGCAGAACCCGATCGACATGAGCAACGGCTCCTCGTCACTGAAGGAAAGCGTCACGCTGGCGATCAAGACCGGTCTGGGGCGGTTCGTCAAGATCCGGATCGCGAACGTGGTCGAGCGCGGCACCGCGCGGGATCTCGTGCTCGAGGTTTTCGTCTACCGCTAGAAGCGTGGGCCGCGGCGGCCCGCCGCAGCCCGGGGTTGGTTGCGTCGGTATTTCAGCCGGCAAGGGCGCGCAGGATGGCGGGCGTGAGCAGCCACGCCAGGCTCCCCTTCGGCACGGGCTGGGTTTCGTCGAGGTCGATCGCGCAGGCCCCCCCCTTCTTCAGCTCGACATAGTGCTCTGCGGAGCCCCAGGCGACCTCACCGGCGATCTCTCCCAGGGAAGGCTGGTGGCCGACGAGTACGACGCACTCGAGGTCGCGGCCGGCCGCCAGGGCGCGGTAGACCTCCGGCCGCCGCCCGCCGGGGGCCAGGGCGTCGAGCGTTTTCAGCGGGGGCTTGTGCTTCACTGAATAGGCTTGCGCCAGGATATCCGCCGTCTGTCGGGCGCGCGCCAGGGGACTGGTCAGGATCAGGCCGGGTGCGGGCTCGAGCATGCGGAGCCCGCCCGCCACCTTGTGCATTTTGGCCATGCCTTCCGCGGTGAGGGGACGGTCTTCTTCCGCAACTCCGGGAGTGCCGTGCGCGACCGCGATGCCGTGTCTCAGAATCACGAGTCTCATAGTCCATCTTCCTGGCCGGTTTCCGCGACCTCCGCGCCTGGTTTCCGCTCGGGAGTGGCGTCGAGCCACTGCCGCACGCTCTCTTGCACGGCGACCAGCGCGGGCAAGATACGGGCGCGCAACTGACGTTTGCCATCCTCGACCTGCTGCAGGACTCTGCCCGTCTGAAAAGCGAGGTTGCCGGTCTTCTGCCGCGTGAGCCGCCGGATTTCCCTCCGGAGGTGTTCCCTCAGGACCGCCCAATCCTGGTGCCGGCCCGCCGCGTCCTGCAGGGCGCGCGCGTCGGCAATCTGCGACTGCAGTTCGCCCGGCTGTATCTCAGCGAAGATCTCCATGGCGTAGCGGAGCTTCTTGACGGCGATCCGCAACCGGTGGAGATGGGCGTCGCCGGCGCGCGCGAACGAACGCTGTGTCCGGAAAGTCAGGGCGGGCTCCGCGAGAGCGGTGATAATCCGGTGGCGCCTCTCCGGCAGCCCGCCCGGCACCGGCGGACATTCCTGCGACTCCAGAGCCGCGAGCAGTGTACTGGCCTGCGATCGAAGCTGCTTGACCTTGATCTCGCGCAGGGCTGCCCTGAATCTCCTGCGCTGCTTTCGATTGTCCCGGTCGAACCGCTCCTGGAGATACTCGCGGCACAGACGCACGGCCGGGTCGGGGCCGACGTCGAGCTCTTCGAGCAGGGACGACGTGACCTCCGTCTCCCGCATCCTGCCGAGCGACCTGGTCACGGCGCGCACCGACGCGTACAGCGCGCCCCACGGGCCCGAGGGGCAGAGGTCCTCAAAGGCCTCCAGCGCGGCCCTCAGCCGGCGGGACTGCACCCGGGTGTCGTGAACGGCGTCCTTCCCGCCATGCCGCTTGAGGGCGGCGAGCTCGCCGAGCAGGGCTTCGGCCCGGCGCCGCAAGACCGAGGTGCCGAACGCAAGCTCCGCATCTTCCGGGCCGATATCCATGACGTGATCCAAATCGTTCCCAAAGGGGGTGAACTCTTGTAACATCAGGAGGATCGCAGATCAAGGCCCGCGTTCCGTTGTCTTTGAGACCGCGCGGGTTCTTCCGCCCCCGCTGGGACGGCAAGGCGGCGCCGGTGCCGGCGTGCCCGGGCGCAGCTCCAGGGCGCGTGGGGTTTGCCGGAGCAGCTTCTGCGTTGATTCCAGGCGGCAGAGCCGCAACAATGGTCCTTTATGAGAGTCGCAGCGATCGACCTCGGGTCGAACTCCTTCCACATGATGATCGTCGAAATCCAGGGGCCCTCGTCGTTTGAGATCGTCCTCCAGGACAAGATGATGATCCAGCTGGGCAAGACCGCGCTGGTGACCGGCCGGCTGGACCCGCAGACGATGGAGAAGGGGTTGCGCTGCCTGGAGGAGTTCCGCCGCATGGCGCTGGCGCGCCGCGTGGAGCGCACCCTGGCGGTGGCCACCAGCGCTATCCGGGAGGCGGAAAACGGCGCCGAGTTCGTGCGTCGCGCCAGGGAGGAGTGCGGCCTGCCGGTTCGACTCATCTCCGGCAGGGAAGAGGCACGGCTGATTCACCGCGCGGTCACCCGTCACGTCGACCTGCGCGCCGAGAAGGCGCTGCTGGTCGATATCGGCGGCGGAAGCGTGGAACTCACGGTGGGGGATGCGGCCAGGATGCTCTACTCCACGAGCGCCCGCCTGGGATTCCTTCGCCTGCACGGCCGCTTCGTCGCCTCGGACCCGATGTCCAAGGCCGAGAGGCGCGCGCTGACCGCGTTCCTGCAGGAATCGCTGCGGCCGATCGCCGGGCGCATCGGCCGCCACAGGCCCAGGAGGGCGGTCGGCACCAGCGGCTCCATCACCACCCTGCTGCGTCTGGCCGAGCAGCACCGGTCCGGCGTGAGCGGCGCGCAGGCGTCCGGTGCCGCGGTGACGCGCGACGAGTTGCGGGAGATACAGGAGGCGTTGCTGACGCTGCCTGCCGTCGAACGCGCGCGCAAGTTCGACCTGGACCCGTTGCGCTCGGAGTACCTGCCGACCGCGCTCCTGTGCCTCGACGCCGTGCTTGAGGCCGCCGGCATGTGCGAAATCACGGTCTGCCCCGTTGCGTTGCGCGAAGGCCTGGTCTACGATTTCGCCACCCGCGCGCAGCCGTCGCCCGGTCCCGTCATGCCTGCGGGGGACCTTCGACTGCAGGCGGTGGTCGACCTGGCGGTCCGGTGTGGTTACCCGGTCGAGCACTCGGAGCGCGTCGCCCGGCTCGCGGGACAGATCTTCCGGCAGACGGTGGCGCTGCACGGCCTCGGCGATGAGGAGGAGCGGCTCCTGCTCTACGGGTCGCTCCTGCACGACATCGGCTATCACATCGGGTACGCCAAGCACCACAAACACGCCTATTACCTGGTCATGAACTGCGATCTCCGCGGCTTCAGCGCCGAGGAGCGCGACCTCCTGGCCAACCTCGTCCGGTATCACCGCCGGGCCGCGCCGAAGCCGTCGCACCCGAACCTGGCGGCGCTCCCGGCGCGCGGCCGCAAGACGGTCAAGGCGCTGGCCGCCATCCTGCGCATCGCCGACGGGCTGGACCGAAGCCACTTCTCGCTGGTCGAGGAGGTGAAGTGCGCGCTCGGCAGGAAGAAGGTGCACTTCCAGCTGACCACCGCCGTGGGAGCGTCGGGCGCGGATCTGGACGTGTGGGCCGCGCGGCAGCACGCCCGCTATTTCGAGAAGCTCTTTCGCGTCGACACGGCATTCACCGCCAGGCGGAAACCGCGGAATGCCGCGGCGGCTCCGACGGCACCGGAGAACAAGCCATGAGCGCCGACAATACCCTGATCGCTGCCATCGACATCGGGTCCAGCGCCATCCGGATGGACATCGCCGAGCACCGGCCCGACGGAGCGCTTCACATGCTCGATGCGCTGACGAAGGGCGTCCAGCTGGGCAAGGATGCGTTCAACGAGGGCTACATCGGCGAGGAGACCATCAGGGCGGCGTGCGACGTCCTCAGGGACTTCAAGAAGGTGATGGATTCCTACGGCGTGGTGCGTTACCGGGCCGTCGCGACCAGCGCCGTCCGGGAGTCGTCCAACAGCGACACGTTCCTCGACCGGGTGCTCATGGGCACTGGCCTCGACGTCGAGGTGATCGACGGGCCGGAAGAGAACCGGTTGACGCTCTCGGCCGTGCTGGAGTCGCTGCGCTCGGGGGCCGATCTCGACAAGGGCAAGGCGCTGCTGGTCGAGGTCGGGGGCGGAAGCACCGACGTGACGCTGCTGGAGGCCTCCGAACCAGTCCAGTCCGGCACCTTCCCCATAGGCTCGATCCGGCTACGCGCGGGCGTCGCTGCCGCCGGCACCCACGACCAGCAGGTCCGCCTGCTGAAACGCCAGGTCTCGAACCTGCTCGCCAACGTGCGGCACTCGATCGCCGTCAAGGAGGCCTCGAGCTTCATCGCCATCGGCGGGGACGTCCGGTTCGCCGCGGCCGCGCTCAGGGGCGGGACCCGCGAGCCCGGCCCGGTCGCTATCCCGCGCGACGCGTTCCTGGAGCTCGTCGACGCCGTCGCCCGCCTCACGGTCGAGGGCCTGGTCAAGAAATATGCGATTTCCTACATGGAGGCCGAAACCCTGGCGCCGGCGCTTCTGGTCTATGCCCAGCTGCTGAAGGAAACCCTGGCCCAGGGCGTCGTCATCAGCGGGGCGAACATCCGGGCCGGCGTGCTCCAGGACCTCGTCCCGGCGGAACAGGGGAAGCGGGTCAAGAAGCTGGCCCACCAGATCCTCTCGGCCGCGCGCAGCGTCGGACGCAAGTACCAGTACGACGAGAGCCATGCCGAACGGGTGCGGGAGCTGTGCGAGCTGCTGTTTGACGAGCTCAAGTCCGAGCACCGCATGAGCGACACCCAGCGGCTCTATCTCCAGGTCGCCGCGCTGCTGCACGACATCGGCCTGTTCATCAGCTCGCGCGGGCACCACAAGCACTCGCAGTACCTGATCAGCGCCTCGGGCCTGTTCGGCCTGCGCCAGCGGGAGCTCGACATCATCGCCAACGTGGCGCGCTACCACCGCCGCGCCCTGCCGCAGCGGTCGCACCTGACCTACATGTCGCTGGAACGCGACGAGCGGGTGCTGGTGTCCAAGCTGGCCGCTATCCTCCGGGTGGCCAACTCGCTGGACAAGGAACACCTGCAGAAGGTGACGGACCTCAAGGTCACCCGGGAAGGGGACCAGATCGTCCTGCTCGCCCAGAACATCTCCGACCTGACGATGGAGCGGGTCGCGCTGGCCGACCGCAGCGACCTCTTCTCGGAAGCGTTCGGAAAAAAGATCGTGTTGAGAGAGGCGGCAAAAAGCGCATGAGCCCCCGTAGCCCGAATCCGTTCATCAATCGCGAAGCCAGCTGGCTCGAGTTCAACAGCCGGGTCCTGGAAGAGGCGCGGGACCCGAAGAACCCGTTGCTCGAGCGGCTCCGGTTCTACTGCATCTTCTATTCCAACCTCGACGAGTTTTTCATGGTGCGGGTGGCGTCCGTCTTGCGGCGCATCGGCGAAGGCGATGCCAAGCCGGACCCGTCCGGGCTGACCCCACTCCAGGAGCTCGAGCTGATCAACGCCAAGGTCCGCGCGCTCGAGGCCGCGGCCGAGGCGCTGTACGAGCAGGAGCTCCTGCCTGCCCTGGCGAAGGAGAGGATAACGGTTCTCGATGCGGCCCAGCTCGGTCCGGCGCACCAGCAGTATCTCGATTCGGCTTTCGAGCGCGAGATCTACCCCGTCCTCACCCCTGTCGCCGTCGATCCCGAACAGCCGTTCCCGCGCCTCGTCGCGCTGGCGCTGCACCTGGCGGTCCTGCTGGAGCCCGGTGAGGGGACGGGCGCGCAGGAGCGGCGGCTCGCCCTGCTGCAGATTCCCGGACGCATGCCGGGGTTGCTGCGGCTGCCCGAGAGCGGCGGGATCGAGCTGTGCTGGCTCGCCGACGTGGTGCGCAAGCGCGTGTCGGCGCTGTTTTCGGGGTACCGGGTCGTGGAGGTCGCTGCCTTCCGACTGACACGCGATTCGGAACTCGAACTCGACGACGAGGGGTACCGCGACTACGTCCGGATGCTCGAACTTGAGCTGAAAAAGCGGGCCAAGGCCCGGCCGATCCGGCTCGAGTGCGAGAGGAGCATGAGCGCCGAGCTGCTCGACCGCATCGAGAGCGGGCTCGGAGTCAGCCCGTCCGGGCTCTTTTCCGTGCAGCGCCCGCTGGAGCCGCGCGCCCTGATGGCGCTGGTCGACCTGGCCGGCTACGACAAGCTGAGGTATGCGCCGCAGCCCCCGCTGATGCCGGCCGTCTTCGAACAGCAGCGCAGCATATTCGAGATCATCGCAGAGCGCGACGTGCTCCTAAACCAGCCGTACGATTCGTTCGACCCCGTCGTGGAGTTCGTCGAGGCCGCCGCCCAGGACCCCGACGTGCTGGCCATCAAGCAGACCCTCTACCGGACGAGCGGCAAGGCGTCCCCCCTGATGAAGGCGCTGGTGAGCGCGGCCGAAAACGGCAAGCAGGTCACCGTGCTGCTCGAACTGACCGCGCGGTTCGACGAGGACCGGAACATCGACTGGGCGCGCGACCTGGAGGACGCCGGGGCGCACGTGCTCTACGGCACCGCGGGCCTGAAGGTGCACGCGAAAATCGCGCTGGTGGTGCGCCGCGAGGCCAGCGGGATCCGCCGCTATCTGCACCTGGGCACCGGCAACTACAACGAACGCACCGCCCGCCTGTACACGGATTTCGGGCTGCTCACCGCGGCCGAGGACTTCGGTCGGGACGCCTCGGGCGTCTTCAACACCATCACCGGTTACTCCGAGCCGCCCGCCTTCAGCCGCCTGATCATGGCCCCCGTCGGCATGCGCGAGCGCATCCTCGCGCTCATCGGGCGCGAGGCCGACCGCGCCCGCTCCGGCGAGCCGTCGGGCATCGTGGCCAAGATGAACTCGCTCGTCGATCCCCAGATCATCCGCGCGCTGTGCGAGGCGGGCAGCGCGGGGGTGGAGGTCAATCTGAATGTCCGCGGCATCTGCTGCCTCAGACCGGGGGTGCCCAACCTGAGCGAGAACATCCGGGTCGTGTCGATCGTCGACCGCTACCTCGAGCACAGCCGGGCGTTCGTCTTCCGCAACGGCGGGAACCCCGAGGTCTACCTGTCGAGCGCCGACTGGATGCCCCGCAACCTCGACCGGCGCATCGAGCTGATGTTCCCGGTCCTCGAGGAAACCGCGCGGCAGCGGGTCATCGACGTGCTCGAGGCGTCGTTCGCCGACAACCGCAAGGCGCGGCTACTGCGCCCCGACGGCAGCTACGAACGGGTCGCCCCGGGCCGCTCCGACGCGGTGCGGCTGCAGGAGTACCTGTACCGCCGGACCGCCCAGGAGCGGGAGCGGGTGCGCTCGGTCACCCCCGTCCGGTTCACCCCGATCGAGGCGAAGGAGTGATCGGCTGGCCGGGCTCGTGCTCCGCCAGGTAAGCCGTCAGGAAGACGCGCAGGCTGACCCGCGCACGGGCCGAGTGGTCGCGCCAGCCCCGGTAGCGGTCCACCCACTGCCCCGCCGCCAGGACCGCCGCCACACGCGCCGCGGCCCCCTGCCCGGGCGCGTAGGCAAGAGGGGCCAGGAGTTCATCTGCCGCCTCGTCGCTGACGGCCCGCACGCAGGAGACCGGGATGCCGCGCAGGGCGGCCGCCCGCGCGAGCGCCGCCGTTTCCATGTCCACCACCGCCGCCCCGTGGGCTGTCCGCAGCAACTGCTTCTGGGCGGGCGCGCCGATGATGTGGCGGGAAGTCAGGATGTCCCCCACCACCGCAGTCAATCCCGACGAACCGGCGACGGCGACCAGGGACTCGGACCCCGCAAGTGCCCAACGCCCCTCCAACGGCAGCCGCCCCAGCGGGAGCGGGCTGCCCCCTTCCCCCAGCAACAAGGCGCTCCTCCCTACGACCAAGTCCCCCAGCCGCAGCGCCGGGTCCAGCGCGCCGCCGTACCCGACGATCAATACCTCCGACGGCGTGTGCAGGTCCAGGAAGGCGCGAAACTGCCGGTCTGTGCGGACCGGCCCCACCCCGGTCTTGAGAAAATGAAACCTCTCGGCCCCGCGGCACCCCTCCCAGGCCGTGGCTCCCGCGACAGGAAGCCGCACGACTCGCCGGCAGAGTTGCAGCGCGATGCCGAGTTCCTGCTGCAGCGCAGCCGCTATCAGGCGCATGCGCGAGAGCATAGCAGAAGGCTGGCCGCTCCCGCACCCGCGCGCGTGAAAATCGTGCAGGCTTCCCGGGACGCGGATCTTCATGGGCCCGCGCGGATGTGCGGGTGGGACGGCTGGTTGCCCGGTTCCATGTTCTCGTCCAGGAAACGTCCGAGGTATTCACCAACCGGATACCGGCCGATGCACCTTCGCTTCCGCGTCGCCGCTTGCGGGGGGCGTACCCATCGGCTAAAGTAAAGCCCATAATGAAGAAGATTCTTATAGTTATGCTCTCGTTGGCCGCCATCGGAGTAGTCGGGGGCGCGGTCTACTGGTCCGCCTCGTCGTCGACCTTGACGGTGCGTCTGACCGAGGTGCGAGCCTCCAGCCTGCAGGCGAGCATCGACACCAACGGGAAGATCGAGGCGGAGCGGGAGTTCGAGGTGCGGGCGCCGCTCGCCGGGATCTGCGGCAGGATCCTGGTCAAAGAGGGAGACAGGCTCAACGCCGGACAGCCCGTCCTGGCCATAGACAGTGCGGCTCTCCGGTCGGAAGCCGCCGGCGCGCAGGCGGAGTTGGAGGCCGCGGAAGCGGACCTCCGCAACATCCGGCGGGGCGCAGCTCCCGAGGAAGTGAACCAGGCGGAGTCGGAGGTGGCCCGCTACCGGCTGGAACTCGACGGCGCGCGCAAGGTCCTGGAAACCAACGAGTGGCTCCTCAAACGGGAGGCCGTCGCGCGGGCCGAAGTGGATCAGAGCCGCCGCGAGGTCGCTCGTGTGCAGCAGTTGCTGGATGCGGCGACGACCCGGCGCGACGACATCGGGAACCGTTTCGGCGAGGCCGACCGCAAGCGCGCCGCAGCGCGCGTCGAGGCGGCGCGCTCCAGGATATCGTATCTGCAGTCGAGCATCGCCAGGTCGACGGTCCGATCCCCCGCGGAGGGCACGCTGTACCAGTTTTCGGTAAAGGACGGGGCCTTCGTGAACACGGGGGACCTGCTGGGGCTGGTGGCCGACCTCTCCAAGCTGAGGGTGCGCGCGTACGTCGACGAACCCGAACTCGGCCGCATCACGCCCGATTCCGAGGTCGTCATCCAGTGGGACGGCCGCCCGCGCGAGAGCTGGCGCGCCTCCATATTGCGGATCCCCTCGCAGGTGGTCCCGCGCGGGACGCGATCGGTCGGCGAGGTGCTCTGCGCGCTGCGGGACCCGTCAGGGGTCCTGCTGCCCAACCTGAATGTCGACGTCGAGATCCGCGTCCCGGACGGGGCGCTCGTCCCGGCGCTGCCCAGGGAATCCGTGCTGTCGGACGGGAAGGGGCACTACGCCTGGGTCGTGCGCGACGGCCGCGCCGCACGCATCGGTCTCGAAACCGGCAAGAGCACCTCGCGGCTGATAGAAATCGTCCGCGGCCTGAAGGTCGGCGACCCCGTCGTCGTCCCGGGGGACGAAGCCATAAAAGAAGGCTCCAAGCTCCGGGTCGCCCAGGAATGACCATGAGCCCAATGCCTGCCGCCCTCCTGCTGCTTCTCCCACTGCTGCAGCCCTTCGACCTTGCGCCGGCCATCCGGCTCTACCAGACGGGCGAGTACCAGAAGGCCGTGGACCTCCTGCAGGCGGCCCCCGGCGGGCCGGGCGGCGACGCCAATCTCTGGCTTGGGAAGTCGTACCTGCGCCTGCGGCGGTGGGACGACGCAATCAAGGCGTTCGGCCTCGCCGCAAAACTCACGCCCGACAGCGGGACTCCCCACCTCTGGCTCGGACGAGCCTACGGAGAGAAGGCCTCCCGCGCATCCTTCCTCACCGCTTTCGGATGGGCCCGCAAGGCGGTCGCCGAATTCGAGAGCGCCGTCAAGCTCTCGCCCGCCGACCTGGATGCCCGCTTCGACCTTCTCGAGTTCTACCTGCAGGCGCCAGGCATCGTCGGGGGAGGGAAGGACAAGGCGCAGGCCCAGGCGCAGGCCATAGCCGCGCTGAGCCCGCGGCTGGGTTACACGGCGCGCGCCAGGATCTGCCAGGAGGACAAGAAGTGGGACCTCGGCCGGGCGGAACTGGTCAAAGCCACCGCCGAGTTTCCGGGCGACGCCGGGGCGTTCGTCGATTTGGCCGAGTTCCTGATTGGCCGACGCGACTTCGCCGCCGCAGAAACGAACGCTGCCCGGGCCGTCGAGCTCGACGGCGACAACGCGAACGCGCTCCTGGCGCTCGCGGCCTGCCGCGTCGAGCTGCGCCAAAACCTCCCCGCGGCCGAAGCCACCCTCAGGCGCCTTAGCGCAGGGCCGGTGAACGAAAGCGGACCGGCTTTCGAAGACATCTACTTCCGGCTCGGCCAGGCGCTGCTGGCCCAGTCCAAGCGGGCCGAAGCGCGCCAGGCCTTCGAGAGCGCACTCCGGTTCAACCCGGACCACTCCGGGGCGAAGGCCGCCCTGGCATCCGTCCGCTAGAGCGGCGGCCGAAGCCCGCGGCCACCAGCGGACACGTTGCTCAATATGAATGTCCTCGAATCCGTCACCTTCATCTACCAGAGCCTGATGGCGAACAAGATGCGCGCCGGGTTGACCATGCTCGGGATGGTCATCGGGACCGCCTCGATCATCCTGGTCGTCACGATCGCCCTCACCGGGCGGGAGTACATCCTGCAGCAGATCGAAGGGGTGGGCTCCAACCTTATCTACCTGTATTACGAGGCCGGCGGGACGGTGTCGGGCAGCAAGACCCTCTCCGACGACCTCACCGTCGGGGACATGACGGCGATATCGGAACTGGTCGGCGTGTCCTACGCCACCGCGATCGTGGTCAACAACGACCACCTGGTCATCGACGGCAAGGAGCGGCAGATCTCGGTGATCGGCACGACCCCCGACTACCTGCCGGTGCGGAACCTGAGGATCCTCTCGGGCCGGTTTTTCGACAGGTCGGACGACCGCTCCTTCGGGAAGGTCTGCGTTCTCACCGAGGAACTCGCCCGGCGGCTCTTCGGCAGCCTCGACGTGGCGGGAAAGCACATCAAGCTTTTCCAGGTCCGGTTCGAAGTCATCGGCGTTTTTCGCGAAGGGGTCGAGACGTTCGGGACGTCCGAGGTGTCGCTTTACTCCGCCGTCCTGCCGCTGTCGGTCATGCAGCAGTTCAACATGAGCGACAAGGTGGACCTGATCTACGCGTCGGCCCGCACGGCCGACCTCGTCCCGGCGACCACACGGCGCATCGGGGAACTGCTCGAGACCCGCCACCGGACCGGCGCCGCCTACCGCATCGAAAACCTTGCCGAGATACTGAGCGCGGCCGCCCGCATCGCAACGGCCATCACCCTCGTCCTGTTTCTGATCGGGACCATCTCGCTCGTCATCAGCGGGATCGGCATCATGAACATCATGCTCGTCACGGTTACCGAGCGCACGCGCGAGATCGGCCTCAAGATGGCCGTGGGGGCGCGGCGCCGCGAGATCCTCCTGCAGTTCCTCGCCGAGGCGGTCTTCATGGCGACCGCCGGCGGCGTGCTCGGGATCCTGGTCGGCGTCTCCGGCCCGCTGGCGGCCAAGTGGCTGGCCGGGTTCGATGTGCCCGTTTCCTGGGTGTCCATCGTGATCGCGTTCATGCTGTCCTTCGTGGTCGGGGTAACCTTCGGGATGATTCCGGCCAACCGTGCCGCAAAGCTGAATCCGACGGAGGCATTGAGGTATGAGTAAAACCGCTGGGATTCTCGTTCTGCTGCTCGCCGCGTGCGCCGCCGCCCCCGTCAGGGGGGCGCAGGCCCCGGGACCGGGCTCCACCGTCACCTTGACACTCGAAGACACCCTGCGACGCGCGCTCGCGCGCGCCCCGGAAGCCGCCCTGGCCCGGGCACAGGCCGACAGGGCCGTCGCGGCGGTCCGCGAGACAAGGTCGGCCAACCTCCCCCAGATCCTCACCGGGACCGGGCTTGCCTACAACAACGGTTTTCCGCTAAGCATCGAAGGATCCGCGCCTTCCCTGTTTCAGGTCGGCTTCACGCAATCGATACTCAGCCGACGCAACAAGAACCTGATTCTCGAGGCCGAGCAGAGCCGCGACGCCAGCCGCATCGCGCCCGAGGCCGCCGAAAACGACCTCGCCGCACGCTGGGCCCTGGTCTATTACGCGCTGCACCACGCGCGCAAGGCGGAGGCGCTCTGGGAGGCGCGCGTGCAGTCGGCCGTCGAGCAGCAGCGCATCGCCGCCAGCAAGCTCGAAGCCGGGAAAATCCGCCCCGTCGACGTGACCCTGGCCGAGGCGGCCGTATTGGAGTCGGGCCAGCAAGCCTTGGTCGCCCGCGAACAGGCACGAGTGGCCGAATCGGAACTCAGGGCTGCGGTCGGCTTGCCCGACGGAACGCGCCTGCGAACCGTCGAGCCGCAATTCGACCCGACCCCGGCGTCCGGGTCGCCCGAAGAGCTGTACCGCCGCGCGCTCGAGGCCCACCCGGAGGTGCGCCAGGCCGAAGCCCGATTGCGCGCCCGCGAGCTACACGTCGAAGCCGAAAAAGGGGAATTCCGTCCGCGCCTGGAACTCGTGAGCCAGTACGCGCTGTTCAGCCGGACCAACAACTACCAGGATTTCTTCAACCGCTTCACCCGGAATAATTTCCTGTTCGGCCTCTCGGTCCAGGTCCCCGTGTTCGACGGCTTCCGGTCCAGCGCCCGCGTCGCGCAAAGCCGCCAGGAGGCTGCCGAGTCCCGCCTGGAGCTGGAGCGGCTGCAGAATGAACTCCGCCTCGGCATAGAACGCGCCGTGAGCGCCCTGTCCATCTCCCGCGGTGCACGCCAGCTCGCCGACCGCCAGCTGTCCGCCGCAAGGCAGTTGCTCGCGGTCAACGAATCCCTGTTCGAAGGGGGCCGCATCGCCCCCGGGGAACTCGACGAGGCGCGCACCCAGGTGCGCGAAAAGGAACTCGCCGAGCTGGAGGCGAGGCGCGCCCTGTTCGAACGGGGTATCGAACTGCTGCGGGTGACGGGGAATATGAAGTCAATACTATGAAGGTTTTGCAGATTCTTTGAGCTCTTAGAGACTTGGAGGTGCGGCGGGCCTATTCTCAAAGTGGAGACTCTGGCGGTAAACGCAACGCCAGGCCTATGTCTTTGACAGAGACTCCGCCTTGTCCGTTCCCGACTGGCGCTTTCCCTCCAACATGGCACTGTGGCGACTTTGCAGGGATCGTTTTACGCCACGGGACGGATCATGATGTCGTTACTCGCTCATCGTCGTACCCCTCTTTGAAACGCAAACAGTGTTGTGCCACCACCGCCACCTTGCGCGCCAGGTTCCGCTTCAAGCGTTCAGGCGATACGCCGGCCTCCAGCCCGTCGCGCCACATCCGGGTCAGCGCATTGTCCGCCTCCGGCCGGGACGCGATCGCGGCAGCGGCCGTCATCAGGACATTCTTGGTGTAGCGGTTGCCCTGGCGGGACGCTCCCCGATGACCTTTCCCATCCGACTCATGCTTTCGTATCCCCACCCCGCAGTACTGCCACAGCTGGCGTTTGTTCCTCAAACGCCAGCCGTCTTCAAGTTAGGCAATCAGGGTACACGCCCCGATAAATCCCACTCCGGGTACCGTTTTCAGACGGAGCTCCTGTTCCCGAAAGGGTTTGACCAGTTCCCTCAGGATATTGATGTGGGCCGCCTTCCTGCCCCGGAAAGATCCACTTCCCGTGTCCGGACCTTCTTGTACTCCACCTCCCGGCCGCGGTCGTTCAATACGCTGATGTGAGTTGTTGAGCTGTGTCCGTCCAATCCTATATGCTTCATCTAGGGCCTCCGGTTTCATGGTTGCCAAGGAATCCGATCCTTGCCGGTAACCATGTCAGTTTACCGCGAGGCCCGTTCTGTCATAGTTTCTCGAAGGCTCGAAGAATCTCGAAGGCTCGAAGAATCTCAGAGAGGAATCCTCTGCGGTTTGTAGCGCATCGCGAGTGCTCGCACCGCGATGGCGGCTTTTTCGGGGCCGGACAGGCGTACGCTCGTCCCGAACACGTCGTAACGCCTGCGGATGATTTTCTTCAGGATGCGCCCGTAGATTTCCATCATCGCCCAGAGTGCCGGCCGGCTTGCCGGCTCGATCATGGGCAGGAGCCTGCGCCCGTTTGCGTAATACTGGGCTGCGCGGGCGCTCTCGAAGCTCATGAGGCTGCGGAACCGCTCGTCGACCAGGGCGCGCTTCAGGTCCTCGGGGGGGTAGCCGAAGCGTTCCAGGTCCTCGAGCGGCAGGTAGATGCGGCCCATGGCGGCGTCTTCCTTGAGGTCTCTGAGGATGTTGGTGAGCTGGAAGGCGATGCCGCAGTGTTCGGCGTGTTCCTTGGCGCACTCCTGCGCGAACCCGAAGATCTGCAGGCAGACGAGCCCGACCGAGGAGGCCACGTTGAAGCAGTAGCGGTAGAGGTCCTCGAAGGTCCGATAGCTGTCGATGTCGAGATCCATTTCGGCGCCGTCGATAATCCAGTGGAAGTACCGGGCGGGGATGGCGAAGCGCTCCAGGGTGTCGTAGAAGGCGGGCAGGATGGGGTCTGCCCCGAGGTCCCCGCGGAGCGCGGCGTCGAGCCGGTCGCGCCAGCGGCGCAGGAGGGCGCGCTTCTGGGCGACGGCCTCGGTGCCGTCGGATATGTCGTCGCAGTAGCGCATGAAGGCGTAGACGGCGCAGAGGCCGCGGCGCTTTTCCGGGGGGAGCACGACGAAGGAGTAGTAGAAGTTCCGGGCGCGGCTGCGGGCGACGGTTTCGGCGCAGCGGTAGGATTGTGCGAGTTCTGAGTTCATGCCCGGTCGCCTGCGGGAAGCGGACAATGGCTGTTAGGGAATGATGGCGATCTTCAGATCCCCGTTTCGGTTCAGGAGCCGTTCCAGGACGTTGCGCAGGGAGTCGAGCCGCTCCTCGCCCGTGATCAGGGACGATGCGCGCAGCTCGCCGCGGTGGATGACCTCGAGGGCCTCACGGATGTGGCGCGGCGTGTGATGGAAGCTGGCCTTGATCGTGATTTCCGAATAATGGATCAGGGTGGTGTCGAGCGGGATGTGGGTGCCTGAGGGGCAGCCGCCGAACAGGTTGATGGTTCCGCCCCGGCGCACCATCCCCATTGCCTGCTGCCAGGTCTCGGTCGTGCCGACCGCTTCGACGACCACGTCGGCGCCGCGCCGGCCGCTGGTGATGCTGCGCACCTGGTCGACGATGTTGCTGTTGGCCGTACTGAGCACGTGGTCGGCGCCCATCTGGGAGGCGACGGCGAGCTGGTTGCTGCGCTTGCCGGCGGCGATGACGGTGGCGCCGAGCGTCTTGAGCACCTGGACGAACATCAGGCCGATCGGGCCCATCCCGATGACGACCACCGTGTCCCCCTCGACCACCCCGGTCTCCTCGACGGCGCGCAGGACGCAGGCCAGGGGCTCGACGAGGGCCGCTTCGTGAAACCCCACTTTTTCCGGGAGGATCAGCAGGTTCTGGCGGACGATGCGCTCCGGGATCTTGATGTACTCGGCATAGGCCCCGTTGATGAACTGCAGGTCCTCGCAGAGGTTCGCCAGGTGCCGCTCGCAGAAGAAGCACTTGTTGCAGGGGCCCGAGTTGGCCGAAACGACCCGCATCCCGGGGGTGAAGCTGTCCACGCCGCTGCCGATTTCCTCGACGATCCCGGCGAGTTCGTGGCCGAAGACGGCGGGCGGGACGATCATGCGGGCGTGAAATCCCTGGCGGTACACCTTCAGGTCCGTGCCGCAGGTCAGGGCCGCCTTGATGCGGACCAGCACTTCGCCGGGACCGACGCGCGGGACCGGTATCTGCTCGATCCGGACGTCGCGCTTCCCGTAAAGCACTGCGGCGGTCATCTTCTCTCTGCTGACCTTGATAAGCTCTCTCATGGCTGTATTATGATCTTCAGCGAAGTTTCGGAAGGGTGGGACGCGAGCGCGATACCCTCGGCCAGACGCTCCAGGCCCAACCGGTGGGTAATGAGTCTCGCGACGTTGATCCTGCGGCCGAAAACCAGCGCTGCCGCCTTTTCCTGAAGCTCCACGGACGAACTGTAACTGCCGATCAACTGTTTCTCCTCGACGCACACGCGCGAGGCGTCGACCTGGATCATTTCTCCCTGCATCGTCTGCGCAAAGAGCAGGACGCGTCCGCCCCGACGCACGATTTTCTGGGCCGAGGCGATGGCCCTTGGGGCGGCCGTGGCCACGATGGCGAGGTCCGCTCCGCGCCCCTCGGTCAGCCCCGCCACGACGTCCTCGACCTCGTCCAGCTCCGGATTCAGCGCAAACCGGGCTCCCAGCTCGCGGGCCGCCTCCAGGCGCCGCGGCATCAGGTCGAGCCCGACGACCTCCGCCCCCGCGCACACGGCGGACTGCGTCATGAGCAGGCCGACGGGGCCCTGGCCGAACACGACGACGACCTCGCCCCGCCGCAACCCGGCCGTTTCCAGCGCCTTGAGGCACGTGTTGAGAGGTTCGAGAAAGCTGGCCTCCTCGAAGCTGACGTCGTCGGGTATCGGGACGATACCGTCCGCCACCACCCAGTCCATCACACGCACGTATTCGGCGAAGCCCCCGCCTGCGGGCTCGAACCCCGCCGTGGTGCCGGTCCGGCGGTAGACGGCGCATTGCGAGAAGAGCTTCCTTTCGCAGTAAAAACACGAACGACACGGGACGTGGTGGTGCACCACGACGCGGTCGCCCGCCTTGTACCGCGCGCCGGCGCCCGTCCGGGCCACCGTTCCGGCGATCTCGTGCCCGAAGATGCGGGGCGGCGTCACGAGGCCGTGCTCGATTTTTTTCAGATCCGTGCCGCAGACGCCGCACGCGCGCACGCGCACCAGGATCTCGCCGGGGCCTATGGCCGGGACGGGGACGTCCTCGATCGACACCTCGTTCGGTCCGCGATACACGGCCGCCCGCATCTGCGCGGGAATCGTCCGCGGGTCCCGGTTGAGGATTGCGCTCCGGCTCTCTGCCACGTCCTTGAAGCTCCGTGTCGCGTCGTCAGGCCGCGTCGGGGCGAGGGTTCGAAACTCGTCCCGGCGCGGGGTGCGGCCGCCACTCCGTGCGAAAATACTCCACCGCCTCGCGCAGCGCGTCTTCGACGGGCCCCGGGCGGTACCCGAGTTCCCGACACGCCTTTTCGCTGCTGACAAACATCTTGTGCCGCGCCATCCGCACCCCGTCGAGGGGTATGAACGGCTCCCGGCGCAGGATCGTGCCGGTGACAAACTGGTCCATGTACCCGGCCAGCAAGGCCACGGTCCACGGCATCCTGACCGGCGGGGTCCGCCGGCCGCAGATCCGCGACAACGTCTCCAGGATCTGGACGAGGGACCAGTTTTCGCCGCCGAGGATATAGCGTTCCCCGACCGTCCCCTTCTCGTCCGCCAGGAGGTGGCCCGTGGCCACGTCCTCGACCGGGACCAGGTTCAGGCCGGTGTCGACGTAGGCCGGCAGGCGCCCCCGGATGAAGTCCAGGATGATCTTCCCGGTCGGTGTCGGCTTGACATCGCCGGAGCCAACCGGCGTCGTCGGATTGACGATCACCACGGGCAGCCCCGATCTGGCGAACTCCAGCGCGACGCGCTCGGCCATGAATTTCGAGCGCTTGTAGTGCCCGATCATGTCGTCCAGCTCGACCGGGCCGTTCTCGTCAGCCGGCGGTCCCTTGTCGGCCATCCCGATGGTCCCGACCGTGCTGGTGTAGATGACACGCTCGACCCCGGCTTCGCAGCACGCCGACAGCAGGTTGCGCGTCCCCGCGACGTTGCTGTCGTAGATCTCCTGCGGGTCCCTGGCCCAGAGACGATAATCGGCGGCGACGTGGAACACCCTGCGACAGCCCTGGACACAGCGCACGAGAGAGGGCGCGTCCTTGAGATCGCCGATCACGATCTCGCAGTGCAGCCCTTCGACGTCCGCCTTCCGGCTGGAGCTCCGGGCCAACAGACGCACCCGGTCGCCGCGCTTCAGCAACTGGCGGACGACGCGTCGCCCCACGAACCCGGTCGCCCCCGTTACGAATGTCAGGTCGTCTGTCATGATTTGCCGCGGCCCGGCTCAGCCTCACCCCCGCATGGAAACATTGAAAACCTAGAAGTATAACCGAAACAGACGGCTAATTCCAACGAGTGCCATCCGGCTATCCGGCGCCGGACGGGTCACGTCCTTTCCCTGGCGATCTCGGGCGGCAGGGCGAACTCCACGTTCTCGATGGTATTCCCGAGGCTTTCGACCTGCCCGAATCCGATTTCACCCAGGAAACCGATGACGCGCTCGACGAGTTCCTCGGGAGCCGAGGCCCCGGCCGTCAACCCGATCACCTGGATTCCGCTCAGCCACTCGAGCCGGATGTCGTCTATGTCGTCGATCAGGTGGGCCCGCACGCCGGCCCCCTCGGCGACCTCCACAAGACGCCGCGAGTTCGAGCTGTTGGCCGATCCGACCACGAGGATGAACTCAGCCTGCTGTGCCAGCTCCAGCACGGCCGCCTGGCGGTTCTGCGTGGCGTAGCAGATGTCCTCCGAGGCGGGCCCCTTAATGTAGGGAAACCTCTCCCGAAGCCTGGAGATCACTTCGCGGGTATCGTCCAGGCTCAGGGTCGTCTGTGTCAGATACGCCACCTTCTCCGGGTGGGTTACCTCGAGAGCTGGGACGTCATCGACGGAACTCAGGACGTGGATCCGCCCCGGGGCCTCGCCGACGGTCCCGATGACCTCGTCGTGTTCCTCGTGGCCGATCAGCACGATGCTGTAGTCCTCGCGGGCATACTTCAGCGCCTCGTTGTGCACCTTGGTGACCAGCGGGCAGGTCGCGTCGATCACCTTGAGGTTGCGCTGCGCGGAGTCCCGGCGCACCTCCGGCGACACCCCGTGCGCGCTGAATATCACGCGCCCGCCCGTGGGTACCTCTTCCAGCGACTCGACGAAGATGACCCCCTTCTGGCGCAGTTCGTTGACCACGTACTTGTTGTGCACGATTTCGCGCCGGACGTATAGCGGCTGCCCGAATTTCTCTAGGGCGATGTTGACGATGTCGATCGCGCGCACCACCCCGGCACAGAAACCGCGCGGGAAAGCCAGCAGCACCTTTCCGCGTGTCGCGGGTAATTTACTCCCGTTGCCGTTGTTCATAGGCTCCCCGAGCTGCGGAATCATTCTACACCATCGGCCCCGGGGACTCACGGTCCGCCGGGACGCCTGCAGTCCCGGGCCCGCGTGCCTCCGGCTGCGTGATGATGGTGACGGAGGCGACCAAGAGTGCCGCCCCCAGGAGCTGACTGGGGGTGAGCTTGATGCCGAGAAGAAGCCAGTTGGCCGTCACGGCCGTGAGAGGGAAGGCGAGCTCTCCTATCGAGGCAAGCGACGCGCTGGTCGAACGCAGGCCCCTGTAGTACAGAGCCAGTGCCGCCAGCCCGGGGATCAACGCCATCCCGGCGAGCGCCGCCATGGCGCCGGCGCCCGCCGGCAGCTCCCTGGCACCCGCCGGCTGCACCGCGTACAGAGCCGCGAGCACAGGCAGTGCCACGGCAAACCGCAACCCGGTCAGAATCAGGACGGGGAGGCGCGTCACGACGTAGCGTCCGAAGACCGTCGAAGCTCCCCAGAGAAGCGCCGCGCCGACGGCCGCGCAGACGCTCACGGCATGGCCGGGCGCAAACGCCAGCCCTTCGCGCCAGTCCGGGGCCGAGAGCAGATAGCCTCCGGTCAAGGCGGGAAGGAGGCAAGCCCAGTATCGGCGGCCGGGCCTCTCCCCCAGCAGCGCGCGGGCCAGCAGGACCGTGAAAAGCGGTTGCGATTTCTGCAGCAGCACCGTGACGCTCGGGTTGCCGTACTTGATCGAGTAGGTGAACAGGCTCGTGGCCGCGACGGAGCCTCCGACGGCGATGAAAGACAGCGCCACCCACTCCCGGCGCTTCAGCCCGAGGATCTCCCTGCGGCCGAGGATGAGCACCGGGAGCACGACCGCCGAGAGCACGACGTGTTCGAGAAAGACGATCGTGACCGGGGACAGATGCTGGCTCAAAGGCAGACGGAACAGCGAATCCGTACCCCAGAGCATCGAGCCCGCGATTACGAAAAGGATGGCCCTGTTCAAAATATCACCCGCCGGGAAAAGGCGAATGATGGTAGCACAGATCCCGAGGCGGAGCAGGCGCGACCGCCCACCGTCATGCCGTTGACGGGTGCGGGGGCCTCTGGTAGTATGAGCAGCCTGAAACGGGGCGCTATCGTCTAGGGGACTAGGACGGGTGGTTCTCAGCCATCAAACCAGGGTTCGAATCCCTGTAGCGCTACCAACATTTGCAGGTTTCCCAAAAACAGGTGAACCCCTCTGGAGTGCGGCGCCTGGGCGCCGCTTTTGCTTAGTTCCTAGGGCCGGGAATACCCGGCGCCTAGGCGCCGGGTCTAGCCGCCGCACTCCATGCCTGGTCGGCCTCCCCTCCCGTTTTTCGTTGCCTCCGCGTGTCCGGGGGCAATAGAATAACCGGTTTTCCCAGGGCACCCCTACGGCTCCTGGGAACGACTTCATATTGCCATCCTGGGGATCCGTAGGGGGTCCTGGAAAAGGAATTTTCCGTGAAAATACACGAATACCAAGCGAAGCAGGTGCTGGCGCAATTCGGTGTTCCGATTCCACGCGGGCAGGTTGCGACCAGCCCGTTCGAGGTCTACGACATCGCGCGCCAACTCGGCGGCACCGTGGTCGTCAAGGCGCAGATCCATGCCGGCGGCCGCGGCAAGGGGGGCGGCGTCAAGGTCGCGGCCACTCCGGCCGACGCCGAAGGGATCGCCCGCAAGATGTTCGGGATGACGCTCGTGACCCACCAGACCGGTCCGGAAGGGCGGGTCGTGCGCCGCGTCCTGATCGAAGAAGGGCTGAAGATCAAGAAGGAGTACTACGTCGGCATCGTCATCGACCGCGCCTCGCAGCGGCCGGTGATCATGGTTTCCCCCGAAGGGGGCATGGACATCGAGAAGGTGGCCGCCGAAACGCCGGAACTCATTCATAAGGAATTCATCGATCCGGCGGTCGGCTTTCAGGCGTTCCAGGGGCGCTCCCTGGCGTTCCGGCTGGGCTTCTCGGGCGAGCTGATGGCCCCGGCGGCCCGCATCATTGCGTCGCTCTACCGCGCCTTTGAGGCGACGGACGCCTCGCTGGTCGAAATCAATCCCTTCCTGCTGACGGAAGACGGCAAGCTCTACGCGCTGGACGCCAAGCTGAACTTCGACGACAACGCCCTGTACCGGCACAAGGATCTGCTGCAACTCCGCGATTACAGCGAAGAGGACCCGCTCGAGATCCAAGCCTCGCGCTATGGGATCAACTACATCCGCCTCGACGGCAACATCGGCTGCATGGTCAACGGCGCCGGACTGGCGATGGCCACGATGGACATCATCAAGCTGGCCGGCGGGAACCCCGCCAACTTCCTCGATGTGGGCGGCGGCGCCAGCGCCGAGCAGGTGCGCAACGCCTTCCAGATCCTCCTCGGGGACCAGAACGTGAAGGCAGTGATGATCAACATCTTCGGTGGCATCATGCGGTGCGACATCGTGGCGCAGGGCGTCGTGGAAGCCGCCAAGGCGATGGGCATCAAGATCCCCGTCGTGGTGCGTCTCGAAGGGACCAACGTCGAGCAGGGACAGGAGATCCTGCGCGGCTCCGGGTTGAAGTTCACGGTTGCGGACGGCATGAAGGACGCCGCGGAGAAGGCCGTAGCACTGGCCAGATAAGGAGAAACACGTTGTCTATACTCGTCGATAAAAACACGCGTTTGGCAGTACAGGGGCTTACCGGCCGCGAAGGGTCCTTCCACGCCCAGCAGTGCCTCGCCTACGGCACCAAAGTCGTCGCGGGAGTAACCCCGGGGAAGGGGGGGACCACGCACCAGGGAATCCCCGTGTTCAACACCGTGGCCGAGGCGGTCGAGAAGGAAGGTGCGAACGCAACTGCTATTTTCGTGCCGCCCGCGGCGGCTTCCGACTGCATCATGGAAGCGGCCGACGCCGGCGTGCCCCTCATCGTCTGCATCACGGAAGGAATTCCGACCCTCGACATGGTCAAGGTTTCGACCTTCCTGTCGCGGCGCAACAGCCGGCTGATCGGGCCCAACTGCCCCGGGATCATCTCGCCGGGGCGCTGCAAGATCGGCATCATGCCCGGCCGGATTTTTGCCGAGGGAAGCGTCGGGGTGGTCTCCCGCAGCGGCACCCTGACCTACGAGGGGGTGTGGCAGCTTACGGCCCGAAACCTCGGCCAGTCGACCTGCATCGGCATCGGCGGCGACCCGATCATCGGTACCAACTTCATCGACTGCCTGAAGCTGTTCAACGGGGACCCGGAAACCCACGCCATCGTCATGATGGGCGAAATCGGCGGCACCGCCGAAGAAGATGCCGCCCGGTACATACAGGAGAACGTGCGCAAGCCGGTGGTCGGCTTCATAGCCGGCCAGACGGCCCCGCCGGGACGCCGCATGGGTCATGCCGGCGCCATCATTTCAGGCGGCAAAGGGACCGCCGCGGAGAAAATCGCGGCGATGAAAAAGTGCGGTATTCAGGTTGCGACCAGTCCGGCCGATATCGGCGAGACCATGGCGCAACTGCTTGCGGAGCGCGTCCATGGATGAAAGAACACTGGCGATCATCAAGCCGGACGGCGTGGCCCGCAACCTGATCGGGGAAGTGATCCGCCGCATCGAAGCCAGCGGCTTGAAAGTTTCCGCGGTTAAAATGGTCCGGCTCTCCAGGAAAGAGGCGGAGGGCTTTTACGCGGTGCACAAGGAGCGCCCTTTCTTCGGCAGCCTCACCGCGTACATGTCCGAAGGTCCCGTAGTCCTGATGATCCTTTCAGGTGAACGGGCCATTCAGAAGTGGCGCGAACTGATGGGCGCGACCGATCCGGCCAAGGCGGCGAAAGGCTCCATCCGTAGCGATTTCGGCCTCTCGATCGAGCGGAACACGACGCACGGATCGGATGCGCCCGAGACTGCCGCGTTCGAGACCGGCTACTTCTTCGGCCAGATCGAGGTGTGCAACTGACGCCCCTGCCCGGGGGCGGAGGATCACTTTGCTGGGTAGGAGCCTGATCGTGATAGGGGCAGTCCTGCTCGTTGCAGGACTGCTCCTGACCTATACGAACTTCTTCTCGTGGTTGAAGCTCGGGCGGCTCCCCGGCGACCTCGTCTTTCGCAAGGGGAGCGTATCCTTTTATTTCCCGCTGGCCACATCGATTCTGCTCAGCCTGGTCATCACCCTGCTGCTGTACCTCCTCCGCAAATGGTGACAACCGCCAAAACCCAGCCACGGAATCCACGGAATTCATATGGCATTTTTCCGTGTCCTCCGTGGCGAGTTGTTTTTGTCTGTCTGTCGCCTCCCGGCCGCCGGTACGCCGCGCTCCACGGGTTTGACTCTCCTGCGTGCCAAAGCTATAGTTCAAGGTTATTCTCTACAGCGGGGTGGAAGCCTTGAAGCAACTTGAAAAAGCCGTTCTCGACGCCCTCCGGACGATCAAAGATCCGGACCTTCACAAAGACATCGTCGCCCTGAACTTCGTCAAGGACCTCAAGATCGAACAGGGGAAAGCCAGCTTCACCATCGAGCTGACCACGCCTGCGTGCCCGGTCAAGAAGGAGATGGAGGAGTGGGCCCGTTCGGCGGTCCTGCAGGTGGATGGCATCCGGGAAGTGGAGATCAGGATGACCTCCGCCGTAACTCCCGGCGGGCAAGCGCCCGGCAAACAGGGCATACCCGGCGTCCGCAACATCGTCGCGGTCGGCAGCGGCAAGGGCGGGGTGGGCAAGAGCACCGTGACGGTGAACCTCGCGGTCGCGCTGGCCAAGTCGGGAGCTGCGGTCGGGTTGCTCGACTCGGACGTGTACGGCCCGAACGTTCCCCTCATGATGGGGATAACCGGCCGGCCCGAGGCCGTGGACAACCGCATTCAAGTGCTGTCCAATTACGACGTCCGCGTGATGTCGATGGGTTTCCTGACGGGGGGCGAAGACACCCCGCTGATCTGGCGTGGACCGATGCTGCACAGCGTCATCCAGCAGTTCATTCACCAGGTCGATTGGGGCGAGCTGGATTACCTTCTGGTGGATCTGCCTCCAGGGACTGGTGATGTTCAACTGAGCCTCACCCAGACCGTCCCGCTGATGGGCGCCGTGATCGTGACGACGCCTCAGGACGTGGCGCTGCAGGACGCCCGCAAGGCGATCATGATGTTCCGGCAGGTGCGCGTCGAAGTCCTGGGCATCGTCGAAAACATGTCGTTCTTCGAGTGTCCCTCGTGCCACACCCGCACCGACGTTTTCGGTCATGGGGGCGGACGCGAGACGGCCGAGCGCTATGGGGTGCCCTTCCTCGGCGAGGTGCCCCTGGAGCTCGCCGTCCGAAACGGAGGGGACGAGGGCAAGCCCGTTGTCCTGCGGGAGCCGGACTCTGCCGCCGGCCGTGCCTTCGCCGAAATCGCCTCCAGGGTCGCGGCCCAGGTGAGCGTCGCGAACGCGAATAACCTGAACTCGATGATCATCCAGTAGACGGGCACGTCGTGGCGGGCATCCTCGTACTCCATCCGGGGGCTCTGGGGGACGTCATCCTCGCCCTGCCGGCGTTGGCCCTGCTGCGGGAGCGCTTTCCGGGAGTGCCGCTGACTCTGGCGGGGAACACCGATTACCTGCCTGCGGTTGCGTGCGGCCACGCGGAACACGTGACCGCGCTCTCTACCTTACCCCTGCACCGACTCTACACCTCCGAGCCGCTCCCTGCGGACCACGTAAGCTTCTGGAGATCATTCGACAGGATCGTCGCCTGGACGGGATTCGGCGATCCTGTTTTTGGGGAGCGCTTGGCCCGGCTGAATCCGGGAAGCATAGTGGCCGGATGGCGCCCGGGTCCGGACGAGGTGCGGCACGTCTCACGCATCTTCGTCGACACGCTCGAACGCTGGCTGGGGGACGTCGCGGACATACCGCTCCCGGCGATCACGGTTGCGCCGGAGAACCAGGCAGCGGCCGACCGCTGGCTCGACGGGCGCGGCTGGGGGCGGCATCCGATCGTCGCCGTGCATCCCGGGGCGGGGAACCGGGGAAAGCGCTGGCCCGGTTCCGCCGCCGTCGTCGAACGCCTCATCCGTGAGGGGGAGTGCAGGGTGGTGGTCATCGAGGGCCCGGCCGAGCCCGAAGCCGGGGCCACCGTGGTCCGCGGTCTCGCCGCGGAGAACGTCGCGGTGGCGCGCTCGCTTCCTCTCCAGATCGTTGCCGGAGTGCTGTCGCGCTCCGAGGGGTATGTGGGGAACGACTCGGGCATCTCGCACCTGGCCGCCGGTCTCGGGGTTGCCTCGGTTGTCGTGTTCGGGCCGACGTCGGCTGGGACCTGGGGACCGCGCGGGCCGCGCGTGGAGATCCTGCAGGATGCCCGAGGGTGTCCGGCGTGCGAAGGCTCGACGCCTGTGTCCCACCGGTGTCTCGAGAATGTCCGGCCCGAAACGGTGCTCGAGCGCCTCTCCGGGTTGCGGCGCGTCCCCCGGACGGCAACTGCATAAACCTGCGGGTTGAAGGGCTCACCTCGAAGGCTTCAAAACTCGAAGAAGCTCGAAGGGCGCACTCACTCCATCAGCATCCCCCCGTTCGCCTCGATGCACTCCCCGACGAGGTGGGACGATTCGTCGGAGGCGAGAAACGCGACAACCTTAGCCATCTCCTCACTCGTCCCCAGCCGCTGCTGCGGAATGGCGGCGACGAACCTGTCGAGCATCTCCCGGGTGCTGAATCGTTCGTGGAAAGGGGTCCGGATCACGCCGGGGTTCAGGCCGTTTACCCGGATGCCGAGCGGCATCAGTTCCTTCGCCATCGACTTGGTCAGGGCGATCAGCCCTCCCTTGGCGGCCGCATACGCCGCCGCCCCCGGCCCGCCGCCGTTCCTGCCGGCTATGGACGCCACGTTTACGACGATTCCCCCACCCTGCTCGATCATGCGGGGAAGGAAGGCGCGGGTCACAAAAAACACGCTGTCGAGGTTCAGCGCCATCACGCGGCGCCAGAGGTCGAGGTCCATCTCCCGCAGCGTTCTTCGCTCGATGAGGGACCCGGCGTTGTTCACCAGGACGTCGACCCGGCCGAAATCGGCGAGGATGTCGCCGGCCATCCGCGCCACTTGCCCGGGATCCCCCACGTCGCATGCGTACACCCTCGCCTTGCCCTGCGGGAGCGCCCGGATCCGGTCGAGGGTTTCTTCCGATCCCTTTTCGTTGCTGAAATAGTGCACGGCCACCTGATATCCCCGCGTCGCCAGTTCGATGGCCGTGGCCTGGCCTATCCCCGAACTTGCGCCCGTGACAACCGCTACCTTAGCTCCCCTGTCGCTCTCCGGCATGTTGCCCCCGTTGCGGATTGCAGAATCCGGAATACGGGTCGATAATGAACCGACCCGATCTGTTGTTGAACCTGGTCGCGGAGGTGCTGATGCTCTGCCGCCCGATGCCTGTCGCCGCACTCCTGCTGATTTTGGGTTCGGTGCAGTCCGGCCTCGCCCAGACGGCCGACGCGCTGAGTTCGCGCAACGCCAACTATACCATCGAGGTTAAGCTCGATCCGGTCCGAAAAACGCTCGAGGGGCACGAGCGGGTCTCGTGGCGCAACGATACGGGCACCCCCGCGGCGGAACTCCGTTTCCACCTGTATTGGAATGCCTGGAAAGACAACAGGAGCACCTGGATGCGCGAGGCCGCCCTGGGCTCGAGGCGCAACCGCACCGACCCGCGGCCGGAGGACTGGTCGTACGCCCGGGTGCAATCGATCCGGTGGCTTGCGGCCGCAGGGGGCGAAGCAGCCGACCTGACCCGCGGGATGCGATTCCTCGCACCGGACGACGGGAATCCCGACGACCAGACCGTCATGGCGGTGACGCTGCCTCAGCCCGCCGGGCCGGGAGAGACTGTCACGGTCGAGTTGTCCTGGCAGGGCAAGATACCGCGCACCTTCGCCCGCACCGGTTTCCGGGGCAATTATTATTTCATCGCCCAGTGGTTTCCTAAACTCGGGGTGTTGCAGCCGGACGGGCAGTGGAACTGCCACCAGTTTCACGCAGGGACCGAGTTCTTCTCCGACTACGGCGTGTACGACGTCAGGATGACGGTGCCCCACGGTTGGCTGCTCGGGGCCACCGGCGTCCAGCAGAAGATCGAAGAACACCCGGACGGGACCTCGACCCACCACTACCGCGAAGCCGACGTGCACGACTTCACCTGGACCACCAGCCCCGACTACCGCGAAGCGCGGCGCGACTTCGTCCATCCGGGACTCCGGACCGTCCAGATGAGGCTGCTCTACCAACCCGAGCACGAGGCACAAGTCGAGCGGCACCTGCGCGCCACGGCGGTCGCCCTGCGGTATTACGGCACGTGGTACGGCCAGTACCCCTATGGGCACATCACCGTGATCGATCCGGCCTGGGGCAGCGGCGCCGGCGGGATGGAGTACCCCACCCTATTCACCTGCGGTACGCGCGTTTTCAACCCGCAAGGCGGTGGTTCGCCCGAGGGAGTGACCGTGCACGAAGCGGGGCACCAGTTCTGGTACGCCATCGTCGGGAACAACGAGTTCGAAGATGCCTGGCTCGACGAAGGGCTGAATACCTTTTCCACGGCGCGGGCAATCGATGAGGGCTACGGCGAAGAATTCTACGTCCGGCGATTCTTCAGGGGATTCCTGCCGGTATCCGCACCCGCGATCCGGCTGCACCGCATGACACAGGGGAACGGTCTCGACGGCTACCGTTACGACGCGCGCTCGGACGTCGAGGCAACCCCGAGTTACCTCTACTTCCCCGGGACCGGAGCCAGCATCACGTACAGCAAGACCGCCCTCTGGCTCGCCACGCTCGAGCGGACGCTCGGCTGGCCCGCGCTGCAGCGCGTCATGTCCGTGTTTTTCCAGCGCTGGAGCTTCAGGCATCCGAAGCCCGACGATTTCTTCGCCACCGCGTCCGAAGTCTCTGGGGAGGACCTGACCCCATTCTTCGATCAGGTGTACCGGAAGGCCGCCGTCTTCGATTACGCCGTCGGGTCCGTGACCAGCGACCCGGTCGAATCGCGGGGTTCCCCTGACCGCAACGGCAAGTCGGCAGGGGAGGGAGGCGGCGCCGGCCTGTACGAGACTGCCGTCGTCGTGCGGCGCCTTCAGGACGGCACCCTGCCGGTGGACATCCTGCTCAGGTTCGAAAATGGCGAGGAAGTGCGCCGTCCCTGGGACGGCCAGGCCACCTGGACTCTGGTCCGGGTGGTCAAGCCCGCGCGCCTCCTGTACGCGGCAGTCGATCCCGAACGCAAAATCCTCCTCGACGTAAACTACACGAACAACACCATGCTCCTTGCGCCCCGGCCCGGGTTTGCGTCGACCAAGTGGGCGTCGAAGTGGATGATCTGGTTGCAGGATTATATCCAGACGCTCGCATTCCTTGTCTGACCGGCAGGCATATCGGAGGACATCCATGACGATCGGCGAATCTTACATTTCGGGCCTGAGGAAGGTCGGGCGCTCTCCTTCGCTTGTTTTCTGGATCTATGGCGCAAGCCTGACCCTGGCCCTCCCGCTGGCTTTTGCCATGGGCGGCGTACTGGCCGGATCGATCGGCGGGAGTCTCGTGCACGAGTCGCTGCGGCAGGGGTTCGACATGGACTGGTACGGCGAGTTCAGCGCCCACGCCTCCGGTCTCGCCGAGACCTTCGGCCCCGAAGTGGCAGGGATATTTCCGGTCGTGAGCAACCTCCAGCGCCTGGCCGACGGGGAGATCCTCGGCCTGGGCGGTGTCGTGCTCCTGGCGGGCATCTCCTTCATGCTGGCCTGGGCGTTCCTGGGCGGCGGCATCCTGGGCCGGTACGCGCGCGCCGGCGATAATCCGGACCGCAGGGTTTTCTTCGGGGATTCCGCGGTCTACTTCTTCCGATTTGTGCGCCTGACGGCCATTTCCCTGCTGCTCTACGCGGGGTTGTTCCGCTGGGTCGGCGATCCCCTCCACGCCCTTGTCGAGCGGGCGACGCGCGACGTGACCGCGGAGCGCACGGCCATGACATATACCCTGCTGGTGTACGCGATCGTGGCCGCAGGCATCGGCCTGATCAGCCTGATCGGCGACTATGCGAAGATCGCCATGGTCGCCGAGGAACGCTCGAGCGCCGTGCTGGCGTTCATCCGAGCCGCGCGATTCGTGTTTTCGGGCAGGGCGCCGGCCATCGGGTTGTATCTCGCGCTGGCGCTGACCGGGTTGGCCCTGTTCGCCCTGTACTGGATCGTTGCCCCCGGCCCGGGGCAGCAGGGCGTCTTCGGCCTGTCCGTCGCTTTCCTCGTCGGCCAGGCCTACCTGATCTGCCGCATCGTTCTGAAGCTCTGGTTTCTCGCCGGCCAGACCCTGATGTTCCAGTCGGTCAATTTTGGAACGGAGCTGGTCACCGATCAACACAGCAAAACGCGGATTCCCGCGGATTTGACGGATTCCCGCTGGGAGGAATGCCGGGCGCGGCCTGTCACCAAGCCAATGTCCGCGTGCCTCCGTGTCAATCCGCGTCCCGGGGACTCTGAGCCACAGGGAATCTCATGAACCTGCGCGCTGGTTCGCGGTGCGGCTAATGGGTTCCTTCCGTGTCTTCCGTGTCGAGTTGTTCTATCCCCGCCCTGGTGTTCAAGACACACGGCGCCGCACTCCGGCTCAAAACCGGAATGGCTGGAGATCCGGGGTGGCGACGGCATCCTCGGGGATACCGAGGAGGGCGAGCGGGTTCGTAAACCCGGCCTGCCAGGCTTCCTCCTCGCTCAGGAGCCCGTGCTCGCGGAGCCGGCGCATGCACTCGGCGAGGTTCAGCCCCGAGCCGACCAGGTGCATGCGGTCCAGGTTCTGGATTCGGCCCGACTGCGTGAGGCGCACCCTGTTGCCCAGCGTTTCGTATTCGCCCGGTGGAAAGCCCGCGATTGGGGCGCAGTCCGACACGATAAAGACCTTCCCGATCCCTTTGCAGCGCAGGGCCACCCGGATGAAGTCGTCCGGCAGGTGGTGGCCGTCGCCGATCAGACCCGCGTGGAGAGTGTCGTCCGCGAGCTGGTAGACCAGGATGTTCTCGTGCCGCGGGAGCATATTCGGGCAGCCGTTCCCCAGGTGGGTGACCATGGTCGCGCCTGCCGAGGCGGCGGCGCGCAACACATCCCGCGGTGCGAGGTGATGACCGAGCGAGACCAGGGTGCGATGGTGCGCGACGATGTGGCCGATCAGCGGGATTGCTCCGGGCAATTCGGGTGCAAGCGTCAGGAGCGCGATCCTTCCCCTTGCCCACTCCTGGAAACGATCGAACTCGCCGGGATTCGGGAGGCGCATCAGTTCGGCGGCGTGGGCCCCGCGCGCCCCTTCCTCCCGGGAAAGGTAAGGCCCTTCCATGTGGATCCCGAGCAGGCGCCCCCGGATGCCGGGTTCCTCCATGGCTTCGGCGATCAGCGGAAGGTTGCGCCGGTAGATCGCCATGTCCGAAGTCACAAGGGTCGCGCAGTACCCGATCACCCCCCGGGCCACCATCTCGTTGGTTATGCGACGCACGTCGTCGCGCGTCAGGGCGGGGGAGACGAAGTCCACCCCCAGGTATCCGTTCACCTGCAGATCCACGAAGCCCTTGTGTTTCATGTGACCCCCGTTTGTTTACCATCGCCTGCGTATATCACGCCGCAGCCCTGAGCAACCCCCTCAAGTGGGTCCGGGCTTCAACCCGGACGCTGTTTGCGGTCGCTATAACGTGCGCTTGTCGCCACATAGATCAGACCCAAAGACGTCCGGGCTGAAGCCCGGACCCACGTCTCTTGCGGGCAGGCCGGGTCTCAAAAGAACCCCGGAAGGCTCAGCAGGGGGTACGTCCTCCACCCGTCTCGATATAGGCGGTGGTGGTGCACCGAAACGGCCGTGCCGTCCAGGGTCATCTCGAGCAGGGTTGCCCGCGCCCCGGACCGGCGGCCCGCCTTCAGGGCGGGCCCCGGGATTGAGGCAGAGGGTCCGGGGCAGGGCGCTCGGGACAAAGCACCATGTCGAGTGGATGTGCCCGCAGCAGTATATGTTCGGCACCTGATCCCGAAGGAACCGCCTGAGGTCGTCAACGCCGCGCAAGCGGTGCCACCGCCCCTCGACAATCCCGTCAGGCAACTCGACCGGATAGTGGCAGGCTACCACAAGCCTTTCGAGGCGTGGTCCGAAACCGTCGATGAGCGTCTGAGCCCTGTCGAGCTGGGGTCGCGGAGATCGTCCCAACCGCCGAGAACGCATTCGGGTGGGTGGGATCGAGACCCAGCAGGGCGGTCCGGGCGTCGAGTTCCTTCAGCCACGGATAATCGGACGACGGGGCGAACGGGGCGAAATACTTCTCGAACAGATGTTGCCGCGCCGCCGGGCGCGTGTACCGGTCGTGGTTTCCCGGGATCACGCTGGTGTTCCCGCGAACCTGCGCCGAGCCCGGCAAGCGCGGCCGAGGCGGCCGCGAACTCCCGGTCCAGGGCGGTGGTGGTCATGTCCCCGGTCACGAGAAGGTGATCGGGGGCGGTCGCCCGGATGCGGTCGATCAGGGCCGGAGCGGTCGAGAGGCGGTACTTCCACGCTCGGTTCAAGATGAGGTTGCTCATCCCCAGGAGGCGTTTTCCTGCGAGCCGCGCCGGATTGAGGGTAATGTGCCAGAAGTGCAGGTCTGAGATTTGGACGATGCGCATCGGTTCACAAGGGGAAGGTCACAGGGGAATACGCAGCAGAGCCCTGCATCCTGGACTGCCGGCCCGGTTGGCGAGGGCGAGGCTGCCGCCGTGGGCTTCGGCAATCTGCCGGCAAAGCACCAGGCCGATTCCCGAGCCGTGAGGCTTGGTGGTAAAGAACGGCACGAACAGGTTGGCGGTGTTCGACAGGCCGGGGCCCTCGTCGTCCACCCACACCTCCAGGCGGGTGGGGGACCGGCTCCAGCCGGCGGCCACGCCGCCGCCCGTCGACTGCACCGCGTCGACGGCGTTGCGGAGCAGGTTGATGAGCAGCTGATCGAGTTGGTCGCCGTCTGCCTCGATCTTCAGCTCCGGTCCCTCGACGCAGGTGACGTGGAGGCGCGTCTCGAGCCGCACCACGCGTCGCACCCAGGCGCCCACGTCCATGGGCTGCTTGCGCGGCGGCGGCAGTTGGGCCAGCCGCGAGTATCCTTCCATGAAGCGGCTCAGCGCCTCCCCACGATTCCCGATCACCGCCAGCCCCCTGCGCATGTCGTCGAGCCAGTCCTCGGGGCGAGGTTCCTTGGTCAGGAGGCTGTCCAGGCTTGCGGCGATCGACTTGATCGGGGTCAAGGAGTTGTTGAGTTCGTGTCCCAGGACGCGGATGAGGCGCTTCCACGCCATCCTCTCCTCCTCGCGCAGGGCACGGCTCAGATCGGACATGACCAGGAGCTGATGCGGCAGGCCGGCCTGCCGAAAGGTGGTGCGCCGTATTTCCCAGCGCCCGGCGCCGCCCGACAGCGAAAACTCGACGACACGGGACTCCTCTCCCTGCAGGCAGTCGGCGAGCCCAAGCTCGCCGGCCGTCTTGCCGCGGAGGCGTTCGGCGGGCTGCCCGAGCAGGCGCTCCCCGGTCCTGTTGACCAGACGAAGGTTCGAATCCTGATCGAACGCGAACACTGCGACGTCGATTTCTTCCATCACCTTGGTGAGGAGCTTGGTTGCCTCCAGCGCCCCCAGCCGCTGTTCGCGCAACGTCGCCCCCAGCGCGTTCACCTCGAGGGCTACGCCGCCCAGCGTGTCCTCGGGATCCGCCTCCCGCGCCCGGATGGAAAAATCCCCTTCACGGAGCGCGGCGAGGAGGTTGGAGATCGTCTTGAGCGGCACTACCACGCGGGCCCGCAGCCCAAAGGAGAAACCGAGCCAGCAGGAAACCACAAGCACGCCCAAGAGTCCACTGCACCTTGGGGCTGAAACCGCCCAACCACAGAAGGACGAGGCAGACAACCACCGCGGGCAATCCGGCGGCAAGCGCCAGCATCACGATGGTCGAATCGTGCCTGAGGTGTACCCAATGGTGTCGCCCGCGCTGCGGCGCGGCGGAAGTCGCAACAGCGCGGGGCGCTTGCGCCCTCATAGGAACTCACCTCGGCAAGTTGGATAGCGGCGCCCAGGCGCCGCCCCAAAGCGGCGTCGAGCCGCCGCACTCCACATTACATCCCGAAGCGCTGGAGCCTGCGGTAAAGGGCGCTGCGGCTCAGCCCAAGCGCTTCCGCCGCGCGGAGGACGTTGCCGTCGTAGCGCGCGAGCGTCTTCTTAATCAGGTAACACTCCACCTCTTCGAGGCTCATGTCCTCGAGCCGGGAGGACACCTCCCGCGCGGGTCTCACCGCGAGATCGGTCGGGCGGATCGCGGGGCCCTGTGCCATCAGGACCGACCGTTCCACCGCGTGGTCCAGTTCGCGGATGTTGCCGGGCCAGTTGTGCTCGAGCAGGATCTGGAGGGCCGCGTCGTCGAAGCCCGTCAGGATCTTCCGGTAGCGCATCGAGTGCTGGCGCAGGAAGTGCTGGGCCAGCAGGGGGATGTCGGCCCGCCTCTCCCTCAGTGGCGGCAGGCGGATCTCGATCGTGTTGAGGCGGTACAGGAGATCCTGCCGGAACCGGCCGGCGCTCACCTCCTCCCCGATGTCCGCGTTGGTCGCGGAGAGGATGCGCACGTCCGCTTTCCGGGTCCTCGAGGAGCCGACCCGTTCGAACTCGCCTGTTTCCAGGACCCGCAGCAACTTGTTCTGCAGGTTGAGGGGGACGTTGGCGATCTCGTCCAGAAACAGGGTGCCGCCCTCGGCCAGTTCGAACCTGCCCACCCTGTCCGCCTTCGCGTCCGTGAAGGCCCCTTTGATGTGCCCGAACAGTTCGCTTTCGAACACCCCCTCCGACAGGCCGCCGGCGTTGACCGTAACCATCGGTTTGGAGGCGCGGGCCGAGACCGCGTGCAGCGTCTGCGCCACGACCTCCTTGCCTGTGCCGTGTTCGCCCGTTATCAGCACGTTGGCGTCGGAGGGGCCGACCCGGGCGATCAGATCCAGGATCGGTCTCATGTTGGCCGACTCGGCGATGAGTCGTGGCCGCCCCTCGCTCCGCAGGAGCTTGTTTTCGGCTTCGAGGCGCTGTCCCTTGCGCAGCGCCCGGCTCAGCTCGACCTGGGTTCTCAGGATCGAAAGGAGGCGCGCGTTGTCCCACGGCTTCTGCACGAAGTCCCTGGCGCCGCGACGCATGGCTTCGACCGCGACCTCAACGCTGCCCCAGGCGGTCATCACGACGATCGGCAGGGTATTGTCGATCATCTGGATCCTCGACAACAGGTCCAGCCCTTCCTGCCCGGATGTCGTGTCGCGCGCGTAGTTCAGGTCCATCAGGACGGTGTCGAACTCGCGCGTTTCCAGCGCCTGGAGTATCCCGGCAGGGGAAGCCGCCGCCTCGGTCCGGAACCCCTCCCCTTTGAGCAGCATCCGCAGGGCTTCGAGCACGTCAGGCTGGTCGTCCGCGATCAATATTCTCGAAGTGCTTGTTGTATCGTGATAGGTCATGCGAGCCCTGCCTGCGCACGTGCCACTGTGCGAATCAAAAGTATAGGGCGGATGGAGGTCTTTGCGGTAGCACTCCTTTGGGCGGCACTCGGAGATTCTTCGAGTCCTTCGAGCCTTAGAGGCAAATTCCAGCAGCCCACCTCCAAGGCTCGAAGGCCTCGAGGAATCTCCGAGGTTTTTGTTCAAAAAGGTGCGGCGGGGTCCGGGCACAACGGCCGAGGGCGGCCGGGAAAAGACCGCGAGATCCGGGAGTGCGCGATTATATCGGCGATCGTAAAACCTGAACGCGGAGGTTCAGCTCAGATGGAAAAGGCCGGGCAGATCGCCCGGCCTTTTCTCCGACACGGCGCGCTCGAACGTTCGGTCTAGAAGAAGTACTTCAACCCGAACTGGAGGTTGCGAGCGTTCTGGACTTGGGCCGTGATCTGGCCGAAGGTTCCGAGGTTGGTGATGTCGCGTCCCGGAGGGCCGAAGCTCACGTGGTTGAGGGCGTTGAAGAACTCGACGCGGAAGTCGAAACGCTGCGTTTCGGTGACGTGGAACTTCTTGCCGATGGAAAGGTCGAGGTTGAAGAAGCTCGGCGCGCGCTCGGTGCCGACGCCGGCGTTGCCGAACGAGCCGAAAGCCGGTATGCCGTACGCGCAGGTGCCGTTGTCCGCGCCCGCCCCACAGAAGGTCGTCGCGTCCACCGGCCCGAAGAACCGATCGACCGTGCTGGTCGAGACGTTGATCTTGCGATACTGGTTGGCCTCACGTTGCCGCGGACCGACTGCAGGGTGTTCGCCTGGTGGGCGCTGGCAAAGAGCGTGACCGGGAAGCCGGAGTGCGCGGACACCAAGTAATTGAGGTTCCACCCGCCGAGGATCAGATCAACCGCCTTCCCCATATTGCTGCCGAACATCTGGTTCTTGCCGAACGGCAGGTTGGCCAGACCGCCGAAGGAGACGTTGTGTGTGGCATCGAAGCAGGCAGGGCCGTAGTTGCCGCGTCGGTTGTAGGCATCCTGCCAGTAGGCGCCTTCGGCGCTGGTCGACCCGCAGCCGTAGTAGCCAAGGTTGTCGGTCAGGGTCTTGGAGAACGTGTATTGGCCGAGGAGTTCGAATCCGGCGCTCAGACGCTTACGTACACTGGTCTGCAGCGCGTTGTAGGCCATGGTTCCGCTGGATTCGGTCAGCGCGATATTGCCCAGGTTTGGCAAGACCTTGGCCAGCGGCCGGCGGGTATTGAGGGCGGCCCACGTCTTGGGATCGCCACTACCCGGCAGCGGCTGGTTGGCCTCGTGCGGCACCACCAGGTGAGTACCGTTCTGGCCGACATACGCCACGCTGGCCGAGGTGCTCTGGGAACCTGGTATTCGAGCGTGAAGTTGTACTGGCTGGTGAACTGCGGCCGCAGGTTCAGATCCCAGGCGCGCCCCTGATCGAGTAAGCCGTGACGCCCGCGCTGTCGAACTTCAGGCCCGGCGGGACATCGGAGAAACCGATGGCGATGTTGCCGGGGCACCGACGTCATAGTTGACATTGCTCTCGATTGAGAACGGAGGATTCAGCGGCAGGCGCAGGTTGGCGCCCGTGCCCTCCAGGAAGCTGGTAAACGCATATCCTGCGCGCACCACCAGCTTGTTCCTGAACATCTCGGGGTCCAGGCGATGCCGATGCGCGGCATGAACTGCTTGTAGTAAGGATTGATACAGCGCGCGGCCGAATTGCCGTCTTCGCCGGGATAGAGCAGCTCGCCGGTGTAGGTGTTGATGTTCACCTGGCGGTCGGCGACCTCGTAAATCGGGTGTCATATATTCCCAGCGCAGCCGAGATTCATGGTCAGATTGCGCTTGGCCTTCCAGTCGTCCTGGAAGAAGAGGCCGTTGCGCCAGTGGCGATGGCCCCACTTGCCGGTGACCGCGCCGCGGCCCTTTATCGCGAGCTGGTTCAGCAGGAAGTCGGCATAGTCGAGGCCCGAAAAGCTCCCGTCGTAGGTGAAGAAACCCAGCGCGCCGTTGTTGCCGGCGTAGTAGCGGTTCTGCTGATGCGCAGTATCTGTCCGCCCATCTTCAGCAGGTGGGCGCCGCTGGAATAGGTCAGAGTATCGTTGAACTGATACTTGTTATCCATGGTTGAGCCGATGGTGGCACCGGAACCGATGCTGGTCAGGCCGCCGCCGACGCTGACAGAACTGAGCCCGGGAATGGGCTGGCCGCCGGCGATGCCGAACTTGGAGTTGCCGTCCGAGCCCAACAACCCGGACCAATCGTAAGCGCTATCGTCGATGCCGATGCGGCTGTAGCCGATACGCATCTCGTTGACCACGCGCGGGGAGAACGTCCGGGTCCAGCCGACCTGGGTGCTCAGGGTCGGGCCATCGGTCCCGCCGGTCATCTGAACGGGCAGCACCGTGCGCGAAGTCAAGCTCTTGTAATACGCGCTGGACCACCGCCCAAAGATAGGTCTTGTCGCTCAGCCGAAAATCGACTTTGGCATCGCCCTGGTGGTTGCGCAGAAGACTGGCCGTACCGGAGGCGTAGTTGCTGGTGACACCCAGAGCCCCGGTCCCGGTTGTTGGGCAGCGGATAGAGTTCGGGGTGCGTGAACAGCTCTTGGCCACCGGGTTCACGATGCGGTTCTCGGGAATGATGTTGCCTGGGAACGGCTGGCCCGTAAGCGGATCTTAACGATCTGCGCTGTGGTCAGGAAAGCCGAGAGGTCGCCGGTGCGCCAGGCGGCGGGAGCGACGGTGGCCGTACCGGTGCCGGATCCGCGCTGCTCCGTGCCTTCGTAGTCGATGAAGAAGAACACCTTGCTCTTGACGATGGGGCCGCCGAAGGTGCCGCCGAAGATGTTGCGGTGAAAGGGAGCCCGCTTGCGGTCGCGGCCGACCGGTTGGTGAAGAAACCGTTGGCGTCCAACTGGTCGTTGCGCAGGAACTCGAAGACGTTGCCGTGGAACTTATTGGTGCCGCTCTTGATCGTCATGTTGACAATGGCGCCGCCCACGTTGCCGAACTCGCCACGCGCCGTTGCCGGTGATGACCTTCACCTCTTCGAGCGCGTCCACGTTCGGGTTGTAGCCGATGCGGTTGTCGATCGAGTCGTTGACGTCGACGCCGTCGAGCAGGAAGTTGTTGGTCTGCTCGCGGTTGCCGTTCACCTGCGGACGGCTGCCGCTGCCCTGGAAGCGGCCCGACGTGTTCATCGCATTCGGGCTGGTGCTGATGGCGCCCGGGATCAGCAGCGTCAGGCTGGCGAAGTTGCGGCCGTTCAGAGGAATGGACTCGAGCTTCGTGGAGGTGAGCGAATCGCCGGTTGCCGTCGATTCGGTTTGCAGAATCGGGGCGACGGCCGTGATCTCGACGGTCTGCGCGGTACGCCGACCTCAAGCTTCACGTCCACGCGCGCAATCTGGTTGACTTCCAGGGCGAATGGGCCCAGGGCGGACCTTTTTGAATCCCTGCAGCTCTGCCTGGCCGCCACGGTGTAGTTGCCGACGGGCAGGAACAGCAGGTTGTAGAGACACCGGCCGCGTTGGTCGTCGCCTTAAATGTCAGGTTCGTGCCCGTGTTGGTCGCGACCACTGTGACGCCAGGCACGACGGCTCCGGTGGGATCTGACGCCGTACCCGTTATGGTGCCGGTAATCGTCTGTGCGATTGCCAGTCCGGTGCCGCACCACAGAGCACCAGCACTAATCCAATTGCTTTCTTCATCACGTTTTTCCTTTCAGAAAAGTTGATGAGCCCCGCACAGAAATCGACTGTGTGAAAGCATTGGCATGCGTACTCCAGGGTTGTTAACGCTGCCAGGGCGCCCAAGCTGGATTCCCTCCAGGTCACCTGCAGACACATTCAGCTGAGCAGAGGCATCTTAGCACTTTTGCTTCGAGGTAGCCCGATTTTAGAGGCGATCACTGCGGAGCCCGTATTCGGGCGGGTTCGGCCGAATTCGTCGTGACGCAGCTGCGAATGCCCTGCTCCAAACTCGGGATTCGATTCGATCGTCCGGATATGGTCAAGCGCTTTCTTCGGAGCGGACGCACGGGTTTCTATCTCAGGGTTCTTCGCGAGGGAGAAGTCGGAACGGGCGATAAGATCGAGTACGGGGATCCGCAGGACAAGGGACTGACCATACACGGCATCCGCATCAACGAACGATGGCGGGTCTGCTTCGGTGGGAAGAGGGGAACGCCTTCGACGTCGAGATCGTCGATTACCACTGAGGGATTTGGCAATATGGGCAGGAAACTCCTGGACCCGATTCCACCTGGCGAGATACTTCTCGAGGAGTTCATGCGGCCTTTGGGTATCGGCATGAACCGGCTCGCCCGCGACATCGATGTGCCGCCCAAGCGGATCAGCGCCATTGTACGCGGCAGGCGGGCGATCACGGCAGATACTGCACTCCGGCTCGGGAAATATTTCGGCGTCTCACCGGAGATCTGGCTGGACCTGCAGTCCGACTACGACCTCAGGGTGTTTCGCCGCACGGATTAGATCATGGGTCACGTTTCAACGTAAGTTCTCCACCAGCATCAGGTCGCTGCCGGTTCGATCCGGCGTCCAGGCTAGGGTCCCGGCCGCCGATCAGCGTTTAGTGGTGGAGGTGGCGGGAATCGAACCCGCGTCCGAAGGCCTTCAGCTAACAGAGCCTACATGCGTATCCGGTTCGTTGAGTTTCGCGAGCACTCCGTTCGAGCCCGGCAAGTGCGGAGCGTCGCTAGCCCCTTTAGTTTCGGCGGGCGTCCCAGGGCTCGAACGCCAACCTAGCCTGCTAGTGGCGTCTCGGCCCGACCTCGCAGGCAAGATCGGCGAGACGTGACCGCCTAAGCGGCCAGTGCTAACTGAGTGTCAGCAGTTGTGTTTTTTCCACGTTTTAACGAGTCGCGGAGCGCTCGGCATGCCTCTGTTGCCTCTATGACCCCCGTCGAAACCAGGTCACCCCCATTTCATCTACCGGAATTATTATAGCGCACCATCCGCGCACGGCGCCACCCGGAGCCTCGTGGCCCGCGGCGGCTCGAGCGCCGCCCCCTGGCTCCGGAAATTCAAATTCTTGCATTAGTGGTTGACACGTCCGGCCCCGGTAAATAGAATGCCGCAATCTAATCGAACGCCCGTCTTCTTACGGTCGGACCTCCATTGGAGGTCAACTGGCTTTTCACGACCCTGGCAGCCAGTTTGTTCTTTTCATCGAAGGGGAATCCGATGCTCAACAAAAGGCTTTATACGTTCATTGTAGCGAGCCATGCGGATGGCAGACTCTGGCGGCTGTCGCTTCCCTATCCGGCGCTCGTGGCAGTAGCGGGGTTTGCATTGATAGGCGTCGTCACCGCCGGTGTCGCCGCATATGATTACGGCAGAACGCTTTTAAAGCTTTCCGATTACACGCGCGTGCTTGCCGAAAACGATTTGTTTCGTTCTGAAAACCACAACTACCGGATCCAGACCGCCCAGTTGGGCGAGAAGCTGGACTTCCTCGAGACCACCTACCGTAAGCTCGCAGTCATCACCGGGATGAACTCCGACAAGGGCGTGGGGGGTGTCGGCGGCTATTCGTCCAGCAGCTTCAGCCAGCCCCTGCCTGCATCGGCCGGGACCCTTCAGTCCATCGACGGCTACAACAGGAAGCTCGCCTCACTGGGCGACAAGTACAGGAGAATCGAAGACAGCCTTTCCTACAAGTCGCTGCTGGATTCGACGATCCCTTCCGTCTGGCCCGTGCGGGGATATGTGACGGGCGGACTCGGCCGCAGGGAAGATCCGATTACCGGCATCGGCACCGACATGCACACGGGCGTGGACATATCGGCCCCCTACGGGAAACAGGTGATGGCCCCGGCCGACGGCACGGTGATATTTGCAGGGTACCGCGCAGGATACGGCAACATCATCGTGCTCGACCACCGGTTCGACATCACGACGCGCTACGGCCACCTCTCGCGCTTCAACGTCCAGGTCGGCCAGCACGTCACCCGAGGCGACATCATCGGGTACGTGGGTACCTCCGGCAGGTCCACCGGCCCGCACCTCCACTTCGAGGTCCGGATCCACAACCAGCCGAAGAATCCCAAAGCGTTTATTCATTCAGCGAACGGATAGCGCGTCGGTAGAAGTCCTTCCGCTGTCCTCCGGCTTTTTTCCCCGTATCCTCGTGGCGTTGTCTTTGTCCGTCTTTGCCCCGCGGCTCGAGATTTGTCAGGGGGACGGACGTCCAGCCGCCGCACTCCAAACTGCGATTCAGACAGTGCGCAGGCGACTCAAAATCCCTCGGACGCGGACGAACGCTGGCAAAGCTCGACGGAGCGCCCCGTCGAGCTTTGCACACGGCCGCGGGCTGCCACCATGTAGAAATCCGCGTTCATCCGCGCAAATCCGCGTCCTGGAAACGTTAGCGTATTTCTGAACACGAGTACTTGGGGTTCGCGCAAGAATGAGTTCACATTTTGGCGCGAGCCCCAAGCTACAACGTAAGTCCGCGAGAACCCGCGTTCCAGGAAGTTTGCAGGATCCCCAGTGTCTGAATCGCCGACTCCAAACCTCTGAATTGACTGCACCATGCCCGTCTGTTAGATTAGCAAGTTTATACCGGGCGGAGCCTCCTTCATGTTTAATGCCATCGTTACGAAGATCATCGGCAGCAAGAACGATCGGGACCTCAAGAAGATCGTGCCGGTGGTCCAGCGGATCAACGAGCTCGAGCCGGAAATGAGCCGCCTTGCGGACCATCAGTTTCCCGAGCTGACCGACAAGTTCCGCAAGCGGCTTGCCGACGGGGAGCCGCTCGACGACATCCTGCCCGAAGCTTTTGCCGCCGTGCGCGAAGCGGCCAAGCGGGTGCTGTACATGCGGCACTTCGACGCGCAGCTCATCGGCGGCATGGTCCTGCACCACGGCAAGATCGCCGAGATGAAGACCGGCGAAGGCAAGACGCTCGTGGCGACGCTGCCCGCCTACCTGAATGCGCTCGAGGGCAAAGGCGTCCACATCGTCACCGTCAACGACTACCTGGCCGGCCGCGACAGCGACTGGATGGGGAAGGTCTACCGTTTTCTCGGCCTCACGGTCGGTTGCATCCAGCACCCGCTCAGCGACGCGGAGCGGAAGACCGCCTACGGGGCCGACATCACCTACGGCACCAACAACGAGTTCGGGTTCGACTACCTGCGCGACAACATGAAGTACGACCTCGCCGACTGCGTGCAGCGCGGCTACAACTACGCGATCGTCGACGAGGTCGACTCGATCCTGATCGACGAGGCCCGCACGCCGCTGATCATTTCCGGTCCCGCCGAAGAGTCCACCGACAAGTACTACAAGATCGACCGGATCATCCCCAGGCTGCGGCGGGACGTCGACTACCAGGTCGACGAGAAAGCCCGCACGGTAAACCTCACCGAAGAAGGGGTGGAAAAGGCCGAAAAGCTCCTGAACGTCGGCAACCTGTTCGAGCCGCAGAACATGGATTGGGTGCACCACATCTACCAGGCTCTGAAGTCCCACCTGCTGTTCAAGCGCGACGTCGACTACATGGTCAAGGACGGCGAGGTGGTCATCGTCGACGAGTTCACCGGGCGCCTCATGCCCGGCCGCCGTTACAGCGACGGCCTGCACCAGGCGCTGGAGGCCAAGGAAAACGTCAAGATCGAGCGCGAAAACCAGACGCTGGCCACCATCACCTTCCAGAACTACTTCCGGATGTACGCGAAACTCGCCGGCATGACGGGGACGGCGGAGACCGAGGCGGAGGAGTTCTACAAGATCTACAAGCTCGAGGTCGTGGTCATCCCACCCAACAAGGCACTCATCCGAACCGAGTACCCCGACATCATCTACCGGACCGAACGCGAGAAGTACAACGCCGTGGTCGAGGAGATCCGCGAGCTCTACGAGCAGGGCCGCCCCGTCCTGGTCGGGACGATCTCGATCGAAAATTCGGAAAAGCTGAGTACCCTCCTGAAGCGCCAGCAGATCCCGCACGTCGTCCTCAACGCCAAGTACCACGCCAAGGAAGCCGAGATCGTCGCCCAGGCCGGCCGGAAGAAGGCCGTGACGATCGCCACCAACATGGCCGGGCGCGGCACGGACATCCTCCTCGGCGGCAACCCGGACTTCCTGACCCTGCAGATCCTGCGCGAGAAGGAGCTGAACCCGGTCACGCTCCCGAAGCAGGAGTACGACAAGATCCGGGAGCACTGGGTCTACGGTCTGCCAGAAGGAACACGACGAGGTGGTCCAGCTGGGCGGCCTGCACATCCTCGGCACCGAACGTCACGAGGCGCGCCGCATCGACAACCAGTTGCGCGGCCGCGCCGGGCGCCAGGGGGATCCCGGGCTCGTCGCGCTTCTACCTGTCGCTGGAAGACGACCTCATGCGCATCTTCGCCAGCGACCGGATCTCCGGCATCATGCAGTCGCTCGGGATGGACGAAGGGGTGCCGATCGAGAGCCGGCTCATCACGCGCCAGATCGAGCGGGCGCAGAAGCAGGTCGAGGCCCGCAACTTCGACATCCGCAAACACCTCCTCGAATACGACGACGTGATGAACAAGCAGCGCGAGGCCATCTACTCCATCCGCCGCGAGCTGCTCGAAGGGGCCGACCAGCGCGAGTACATCCTCGAGCTCGCCAACGACATCCTCATGGATCCGATCGAGAGGTACACGCCGCGTGAAAAGAGCGTGGACGAGTGGGACGTCGATGCCCTGCGCATCAGCGTCGGCAACCAGTTCGGCGTCGACATCGCCGCCCTCGGGATCGACCTCAAGGACACCAGCTACCAGGAACTCAGCGAGAAGGTCAGCGCGACCGTCCGGAAGACTTACGAGGACAAGGAGAAGCGCATCGGTCCCGAGTACCTGCGGTACCAGGAGCGGATGATCATGCTCCAGGTGCTCGACTCGCAGTGGAAAGACCACCTGTGGGCGCTCGACCACCTCAAGGAGGGGATCGGCCTGCGCGGCTACGGCCAGCGCGACCCGCTGATCGAGTACAAGAAAGAGAGCTTCGACATGTTCGAGGCTCTCAACGCGCGCATCGAAGAGGAGACGGTCCGGTACCTGTTTCTCTTCGAGCCGATCTCGGCGGAGGAGCACGAGCGCGCGCGAGCGGGAGCGCGAGGAGGCGCGGCGGCGCCAGATGCGGGAGCAGAACCTCGTCTACAACTCCGGGGAGATGTCGCCCGTCGAGCCCGACGCGACGCGAGGTCGCCAAGGTCGGCCGCAACGATCCCTGCCCGTGCGGGAGCGGCAAGAAATTCAAAAAGTGCCACGGTAAATAGGTGCCTGCGTCGGGTTTCCGCCGATCCCGCCCGGACAGGCTTCGAGGCCCGAACTTCATTCCGATCGACAGAAAAAGCCATGGTGAGAGATTTCAACTTCAAGGAAGCGCTTGACCTTCGACGACGTACTCCTGCAGCCCGACAAGAGCGATGTCATCCCTTCGGAGGTCGACATCTACGACGCGCCTGACCCGCAGGATCCCCCTCAACATACCCCTCCTCAGCGCGGCCATGGACACCGTGACCGATTCCCGCATGGCCATCGCGCTCGCCCAGCAGGGCGGGCATGGGCGTCATCCACAAGAACCTGACGCATCGAAGCGCAGGCCGACGAGGTCGACCGGGTCAAACGGTCCGAGAGCGGGATGATCGTCAACCCGATCACCATGTCGCCCGACCAGAAGATCCACGAGGCGATGGAGGTCATGAAGAAGTTCCGGATCTCCGGCGTCCCCATCACGTCCAAGGGCAAGCTGGTCGGGATCCTCACCAACCGCGACCTCCGGTTCGAGACGCGGCTCGACCTGAAGATCTCCGACCTGATGACCAAGGACAACCTGATCACGGTGCCGGTCGGGACGACCCTGGAGAAGGCCATGGCCATACTCCACCGCCACCGGGTCGAGAAGCTCCCGGTCGTCGACGACAAGTACCGCCTCAAGGGGCTGATCACGGTCAAGGACATCCAGAAGAAAATCGCCTACCCGAACGCCTGCAAGGACGAGCTCGGGCGGCTGCGGGTCGGCGGCGGCCATCGGGGCGACGGGGGACTTCCTGGAGCGGGCCGCCGCGCTGATAAAGGCCGGAGTGGACGTCCTGTTTATCGACACGGCGCACGGTCACTCGACGCGCGTCCTGAACGCGATCAAGAGCATCAAGCGCACGCTTCCCCGACGCCGAACTGATTGCCGGCAACGTGGCCACCGCCGAGGGCGCCGCCGCGCTCATCCGGGCGGGCGCCGACGCGGTCAAGGTCGGGATGGGGCCCGGCTCCATCTGCACGACCCGGGTGGTTACCGGCGCGGGCGTGCCCCAGATTACCGCGATCCTGGAGTGCTCGCAGGTCGCACGCCGCTACCAGCACCCCCGTCATTGCCGACGGCGGCATCAAGTATTCCGGCGACGTGACGAAGGCCCTCGCCGCGGGCGCCGACGCCGTCATGGTCGGGTCGCTGTTTGCCGGCACCGACGAAAGCCCCGGCGAAACGATCCTCTATCAGAACCGCAGCTACAAGGTGTACCGGGGCATGGGTTCGCTCGAGGCCATGAAGGCCGGGAGCCGCGACCGGTACGCCCAGGAAGGAACGTGTCTTCGAGGGCAAGCTCGTCCCGGAAGGGATCGAGGGCATGGTCCCCTACAAGGGGAGCATCGAGGTGATGATCCCCCAGCTCACCGGGGGGCTGCGCGCCGGCATGGGCTACTGCGGCTGCCACAACATCCGCGAACTGCAAGACCCGCACCCGCTTCATCCGCATCACCAGCTTCGGCCTCAAGGAGAGCCACGTGCACGATGTCCTCGTGACCAAGGAAGCCCCCAACTACCGCACGGAACTGTAATCTGGAGTGCGGCGGCTCGGCGCCGCTTTCCACTCACGCTCCAAGGCCGAGATGCCCGGCGCCTCGGCGCCACATCGAATGCGGCGTCGAGCCGCCGCACTCCATATGAGTTAGACTTTCGCGCGGCAGATCACATCCTTAAGCTTGCCGGCGTAATACGAGGGATCGCGCAATGACTGAGTCGGAGGAGGCGGTTCGCAGGTTTCTCGCCGGCGACGAAGACGCTTTCACCGACATCGTGCGTCAGTGGGAGCGGAAGATCTTCAACCTCGCCTGGCGCTTCGTGGGGAGCCGCGAGGATGCGCAGGACGTCGTCCAGGAAACCTTTCTGTCGGTCTTCAAGTCCCTGGGGCGGTTGCGCGACCCCAAGAGTTTCCCGAGCTGGCTGTACCGGATCACCCTCAACCACTGCCGCGCGCGGTGGCGTTCGAGGACCGACGACGTGTCGCTCGATCAGGCCGTCACGTCGCACGGCACGGGGAACGAGGTGGCCGCGTACGACATCCCCGCCCCACGGTCGCGCGAGCCGGTCGAGACGGCCGACCTGATACGCAAAGCCATGGCGGGTCTCAGCGAGGAGCACCGGACGGCCATCATCCTCAAGGAGTACCTCGGCCTCAACCTGGAGGAAGTCGCCCGGGTGATGGATTGCCCGCTGTCTACGGCCAAGTCGCGGCTCTACCACGGGCTGCGGGGAGTGCAGCGCAATCTCAGGCGCATCGGCGCGGGCGCCGAGTGAACCTGAGTCCAGGAGCTGGTTTATGAGATGCGAGGACGTCAAGGAACGATTTGTCGAGCTGTTGTACGACGAGCCGGGTACCCCCCCGGCCAGTCCGGAACTGCGGGGCCACCTCGCTTCCTGCCCGGCCTGCCGGCGGGAGCTCGCGGAGCTCCAGGAAACCAGGTCGGCCCTGGCCGCCTGGACGGACGAGGCACCCCTGCGCCCGATCCTGCTGCCGCGCGCGGACCGCGCGTCGACCCCTCGCCGGCCGATGTTTTTCCGGTACCTGGGCTACGCCGCGGCCGCCGCCGCCGTCGCGCTGGCCTTCCTCGCGCTCGCCAACGCCGAGATAACGTGGAACCGCGACGGCCTGGCGTTTCGCACGCACCTGTTTTCCAGCCCCGGCGTGCCGCGGGAAACCTACACCAAGGCCGAGGTCCGCTCCCTCCTCAAAGCCGTGGTCGACGACACCGAGAGCCGCGTTATGGAGACGAATTACCTGATGATGCAGCGCATGATGGACACCATCGAGGAGGACCGCCGGCTGGACTGGCGCCTGGTGCGCACGGAAACTGCCCGGAATCACAACAAGAACTGAAGATCCCGGCCTCAACGACCCCCGGGGCTCATGGAGACGAATAATGAACGCGGAATTGAAGCGAGGGCTCTTTTCCAGTATTTTGTTGGTTGGGTTTTTGAGCGCGCCCCTGGCAGGCCAGGCCGGGCGGGGAGCACAGGACGGCGAGAAAGTAGACTTCTCCTCCGCCCGCCAGGAAATTCAGGGCTTTGAGTCCACCATCAACAACGTCATAAATGCTGCGTTCACGAGCCCGTTCGCTCTGAATCAGAAGGCAAAGGGCGTCTACCTGCCGGGGTATGGTTTTAGTTTCAACTTCCTGGTCAACATTCACCGGGCCCTGATCAACACGCCGTTCGGCGAACTCAGGAGCGGGGCGCAGATCACGCCGGAGCAGAAGAAGCGGCGCATCGAGGATCTGAAGAAGAAGCTCATCCGGACCCTGTTCGACGGCGGCGACGGCCTGCGACAACTGCCACGGGGCGAGGCGGTCACCATCGTGGCGTTTTTCGAGGACCGGAATTTCCCCGATGAGCCGAGTGAGAACAAGACCATCGTCCTGACCGTCCTCAAGAAGGACCTGGACGAACTTGGGCACAAGGAAGACACGCTCAAGGAATTCGAGCAGAGGGTTAAGATCGTTGAGTATTAAAGTCGAGGCGCTGAAGGCGAGGAAGCCGCTCGGCCAGGTCTTTCTGGAACGCGGCCTGGTGGATGAGGAGGAGTTGCGGACCGCGCTCAACCTGCAGGTCGAGTCGCGCGAAAAGATCGGCAAGCTCCTCGTCGACCTCGGGTACATCTCCGAAAAAGACTGCCTGGCAATCGTGTCCGAACACCTCGGGATTCCGTCGGTCACCGGGGCGGATTACCCGTCGGTGCCAGTGCTCGAGAACGTCCTGACTTACCGGTTCATGAAACAGTGCAAGTTCGTCCCCATGGCACTGGAAGACGACCTGCTGACACTGGCGATGACCGACCCGCTCGATTACGCCACGGTCGACTCCGTGCGGCAGGCGACCGGCTACCGCATCCGCGCGGTTGCTCGGGTGCCGAGAGCGAGATCATGGACGTCCTCGAGAAACTCTACGGCTCGGCCGCGAGCTCGTTCGGGCGCATCATCGAGGGCATCGACGACGGCAACATCGAGAGCCTCTCCGACGAGATCGAGGACATCGAACAGCTGAAGGATCTCGCCTCGGAGGCTCCCGTCATCCGCCTGGTGAACCTGATCATCTCCAAGGCGATCGAGGCCAGGGCGAGCGACATTCACATCGAGCCGTTCGAAAAGGACCTGAAGGTGCGCTACCGGATCGACGGCATCCTGCACGACGTCGAGTCCCCTCCGAAGAAGCTGAAGGCCGCCGTGATCAGCCGCGTCAAGATCATGGCCAAGATCAACATCGCCGAGCGGCGACTGCCCCAGGACGGCCGCATCAAGCTGAAGGTGCTCGGCCGCGACATCGACCTGCGCGTCTCCACCCTGCCCACGCTCTACGGCGAGAGCGTGGTCATGCGTATCCTCGACAAGAGCAACACCAGCCTGTACGACATCCGCCGGCTGGGATTCCCCGAGGATGCGCTGCGCGATTTCGAAGGCGCTGATCCGGCGCCCGCACGGCATCATGCTCGTCACGGGGCCGACCGGCAGCGGGAAGACCACCACCCTGTACAGCGCGCTGGACACCATCAACCTCCCCGACAAGAAGATCATCACGATCGAGGACCCGATCGAGTACCAGATGGACGGCATCAACCAGATCCAGGTCCAGGCCCAGATCGGGCTGACGTTCGCGGCCGGGCTGCGGCACATCGTGCGGCAGGACCCGGACGTGATCATGGTCGGCGAGATCCGCGACCTGGAGACGGCCGAAATCGCCATCCGCGCGGCGTTGACCGGACACCTCGTCTTCTCCACGCTGCACACCAACGACGCCCCCAGCGCCATCACGCGCCTGGTCGACATGGGCGCCGAGGATTATCTCATCGCTTCCTCGCTCCTGGGCGTGCTGGCGCAGCGCCTCGTGCGCGTCATCTGCCCGCACTGCAAGGAGGAGGTTTTTCCCGTGCCGGAAATGCTGGACGAGATCGGGTTCCGGCGCGGGAACGGCTATCGCGGCCCGAACCGCTTTTTTGAAGGCAAGGGTTGCGAGCGCTGCAGCAACACCGGGTTCATCGGCCGCATCGGCATCTACGAGCTGATGATCATGAACGACGAACTGCGCAAGCTCACCATCGGCAAGGCCGACTCCAACCAGATCCGCAAGAAAGCGGTCGAGTTCGGGATGCGCAAGTTGCGCGACGACGGCTGGCTCAAGGTCCGCGAGGGCACCACCAGCATCTCGGAGGTCCTGCGCGTAACGCAGGACGCCTGAGCCTGAGGTAGCATGGCGGCATATATATACAAGGCATCGACGATCGACGGGAAGATCGTGGAAGGGACGATGGAGGCGGCCGACAACGGCGCGGCGTCCCTGAAGCTCCACGACATGGGCCTGCTGCCGATCCGGGTCGGCCCGGCCGGCGGCCGGAGCGCCCTCAATCGAGAGATCGAGTGGCCCTGGAAGCGCAAGCGCCGGGTGAGGCGCAAGGACCTGCTGGTGTTCACCCAGGAACTTCACACCCTGGTCGCGGCCGGATTTCCCCTGGACCGCACCCTCAGCGTCCTCGGTCAGCTTGCCGAGAGCCCCGCCCTCTCCGAGGTGATCCAGGGGGTGCTCAAAGAGGTCAAAGGGGGCAAGTCCTTCTCCGAAGGGCTGGGCAAATACCCCGAGGTCTTCCCCAAGGTCTACGCCAACATGGTCAAGGCCGGCGAGGTCGGCGGCGCGCTGCAGGAAGTGCTCGGCCGGCTGGCGCAGTTCCTCGAGACCAGCGAGAACCTGCGCTCCTACATCGTCGGCGCCCTCATCTACCCGGCGCTGCTGTCGGTGGTCGGCATCGCGAGCGTCACCATCCTCACCCTGTTCGTCGTCCCCAGGTTCGCTTCCATCTTCCAGGACATGGGGCTGCCGCTCCCGCTGCCGATGGCCATACTGAAGGGACTGAGCGACTTTCTCATGCAGCTACTGGTGGCTGGTGATCATCGCGGCGGGGCTGGTGATCTATTACCTGAAGCGCTTCCGTTCCAGCCCCGAAGGCCGCCTGAAGATGGGACCGCTGGCTGCTGCGCACTCCCCTGCTGGGGAAAGTGCTGCGCAAGGTCGAGGTGGCGCGCTTCTCCAGGACGCTCGGAACGCTCCTGCACGGCGGCGTCCCGCTGTTGCAGGGAATGACGCATCGTGCGCGATGTCGTCGGCAACCAGGGCATCGCGACCATGATCGACCCGATCCGCAACGGAATCAAGAAAGGGGAGGGGATCGCCCAGCCCATGAAGCAGAGCGGAGTGTTCCCGCCCCTGGCCATGCACCTGATCGAGGTGGGCGAGGAGTCGGGGAAGCTGGACGCGATGCTGCTCCAGGTCGCCGACGTCTACGACAACGAGGTGCGCGACGGCGTCAAGAACCTGATCGCGTTTTTCGAACCGGCGCTGATCCTGGTCATGGGCATCATCATCGGCACCATCGTCGTGTCGATGCTGCTGGCCATCTTCAGCATCAACGACATTCCCCTCTAGCGGGCCCCTGGCGCCCGCCCGGGGGGAGGCGGTCCCTTGCCCGGACGCATTCGTCCGGATGGTATCATTACCGGGATAATCCCGAGCCCGAACGGGGAGTTCGTTCCGACATTCTCCGCCGCCTCAAGTGCACTGCGGAAAAGGGAGGCATTTATGTCCGTCGATTCGAGGGATCGCAGGTCCGAGAAGGGCTTCTCTCTCATAGAGTTGATCGTGGTGCTCGTCATCCTGGGCCTGCTCGCGGCCGTGGTGGGCCCGCGCGTTTACGACAAGCTGGCAAAGGGCAAGGAGCAGATCGCGAAAATCCAGATCAAGGAGCTCGAGGGGGCCCTGCAGCTCTTTTCCTTCGACGTCGGCCGATATCCGACCACGAGCGAGGGGCTCGAAGCGCTGATCCACAATCCCGGCAGCATGGATTCCTGGAAGAGCCCCTACCTGAACAAGGCGGAGTTGCCCAAGGACCCGTGGGGCAAGCCGTACCTCTATCGTTCGCCGGGCCAGCACGGCGACTTCGACCTGCTGTCCTACGGACCCGACGGCGTCGAGGGTGGCGAAGACGACGTCGTCAGCTGGAAGTGACCTGATATGAGGAGCGCAGGGCGGCAATCGGGGTTTTCACTCCTCGAGTTGATCATGGTCGTGGTGGTGATCTCCCTTGTCCTGGCGGTCACCTACCCCTCGCTGTCGCGCGGCAACGCCACCCTGCACCTGCGCACCTCGGCCAGGGACGTGCTTAACGTCATGCGCTACGCGCGGGAGAAGGCCATCACGGAGCAGACGGAGATGAGGGTCGTGGCGCAGCGCGAAAGCGGGACGATCACGATGACCGATGGCTACGGGGACGGAGGCCGCCCGTATGTGCTCCCAACCGGGATCCATCTGGCCGGCCTGGCCCTGGGGGGCCAGGAGATCCTCGACGGACCGCTCGTCATCCGTTTTCTGCCCAACGGGAGCTCCGTGACGGCGGAGCTCGTGCTGGCTTCGGACAAGGGCGGAGCGCTGCGCATCGTGACCGACCCGGTGACCGGGGGCGCCCGCGTCGCGCGCCGCGAGGAGGGGATGCCGTGACACTGCGCAAGACCGCGGACCCCGGCGGTTTCACGCTGCTCGAGGTGCTCGTCACGCTCGCGATCCTGTCGGTCGGGACCGCCCTGGCGCTGTCGCTCATCTCGGGCGCCCTGGGCAACATCCGCAAGGTGCAGCTCAGGACACGGACTATTCAGCACGCGGAGACGGTCATGGAGATGAGCCTGCTGGACGATTCGATCGTGCGGCCGACAACCCTCACGGGTGATTTCGAAGACGGCACCCGTTGGGCCCTGAGGGTGGAAGAGGTGCTGACCCCGCCACCCGCGAACCAGACGACGCTGCAGACCCAGCAGTTCGAGATGCCCGTGAAGATGTTCAGCTACGCGGTCGAAGTCTCTGCCCCCGAGTCGAACACCGCGGACTTTCGCCTGCAGACGCTCAAGCTCGTCAACGTGCGACAGCAGGAGCAGCAACAACAACCACCACTCGGGTTGCCAAGATGATATTCGGGACGCGCAGGCGGGATTCCAGATTCGCGGGCGGCGCCGCGGGGGCCGTTGCGCCGCCCCGCGTGCCTGCGGCCGCCCGTCGCCCGGGACCGAGGCCTGGCGGGATCGCGACCAGGCTCAGCCGGGATCGAGCCGCCGCACCGAGCAGGGGTTCACCCTGCTCGAGATGCTCGTCGCCGTCACTCTGGTCGCGGTCATGGCGGTCGCCCTGTGGGCCGTCTTTCGGATCAGCATCAATTCGTGGATCCGCGGCACGGAGTTTATCGACACCAACCAGCGCAACCGGAGCATCCTGGACCTGGTGAAGAAACAGATGGCCTCGATCTACGCGGTCAACGCCCCGGCCGACCTGCAGAGCCGGCGGGGCGGTCTACCCGATCTTTTTCGGGACCGACAGCGAGCGTGCAGTTCGTCAGCCTGAACTCGCTTCGCTTCCAGGACAACCCCGGGCCTGACGATGGTCTCGTACGACGTCGTCGGCGACCGCCGCGGGCGGGTATTCGGTGGTCGAGCGGGAGAAGCAGTATCTGGGACTCGATCCGGGACGCGAGAGCATTTTCGACGAACGCAACGAGCCGGTGACCGTCATATACGACAACCTGATGTCGTTCATGTTCGAGTATTTCGACGCCGGGTCGCCCACGCAGCCGCCCCGCTGGGTGAAGGAGTGGAATCCCCGCGAGACCCGGGAGATGCCCACGGCAATATCGATGACGATGATCTCCCGCGACGGCAAGGGGGGACTTCTGAACAGGCACATGGTCGTGCCGATCCTGGCGAAGGCCTACGACGCGCGCCTGAGTTCGTCAACCCCTTCGACTCGCGCCCAAGGAGGTACCGCGACGATGACCCGCGTGCGACGCGATGAGCGCGGCGTGATTCTGATCGCGCTCCTCTGGATCCTGACGGCGATCGCCGTCATAGCGCTGAGCTTTTCCCGGGAGAGCTTCGTCGAGGTGGCCGCGGCCCGCAACGCCCGCGACCTGGCCGACAGCTACTTCATCGCCCGGGCCGGGATCTCGGCGACCGTCTACAAGCTGATCGAGAGACGGTACGTCCCGCGCGTGCGCCAGCTGCAGCTCGACACGGCCGCCCGAGCCGATCGATCTCGGGAGAATTTCCGAGCCGTTCGGCGACGGCGTGTACGATGTGGATATCCAGGACGAATCGGGTAAGCTGAACCTGAATCTACGCGGACGAGGAACAACTCCGGCTGCTGATGGCTGCGGCGGGCATCGACAAACGGGACGGCGACGATCATCGTCGATTCCATCCTCGACTGGCGCGACGCGGACAACCTGCACCGCGTCAACGGCGCGGAAGACGATTACTACCAGTCGCTACCCGACCCCGTACAAGACCAGGAACGGCCGATCGAAACGGTGGAGGAGTTGCTGCTGATACGCGGGGTGACCCGGGACTATTTTTACGGTCACCCCGAGAAGGCGCCCGGACGGGACGCCGGTGTACCGATACGGGCTCTGGCGGTTTTTCACCGTCTACGGGCCGCCGGGGCAGCGGGTGAACGTCAACTTCGCGCCCGTTCGAGGTGCTGATGTCGATTCCCGGCATGCCGCCGCAGGCCGCACAGGCCATCATCGAACGCCGCAAGGTGAAGCCCTTCGCGACCGTCGAGGAGGTGACCAAGGAAGTGCCGGTGACGCTCCCGCCCGTCGGTCTGGCGCTACTCTGGACGGAGCAGACCGGCATCTACACGCTGACGGCGTCGGCTCATCGCGAGAGACTCCAAGGTGCGCCGCGTCATCCGGACCGTGCTCACCCTCGACCCCCGGGAGTCGAAGGGATACAAGGTTCTTTTACTGGAACGAGAATGTGCCTGTCCTGTGAGGCACGGTTAAGGCCATAGAAACGATGATTTACCTCAAGACAAGCGTCGGGATGGAAATCAGGGACGACGACCTGCTGGTGTCGTCCCTGCAGAGCAACTTCGCCGCGGGAGTGTTCACGCATTTCGCGCGGATCCGCAATTTCCGCACCCGCGACCGGGCGGAGGTACGCCGCGAGCTGGACGCCTTTTTCAAGTCGAACCGGCTGACGCGCGACAACGTCGTGCTCGGGATCCCCCGCCGCGACATCGTGATCCGCCACCTCGACCTCCCGGTCGAAGTGGCGGACAACCTGAAGCAGGTGGTCGAGTACCAGGTCCAGTCGTTCGAGCCCACCGAGGAGGAGCGGTTCAGCTACGATTTCGCCCCTCTTCGCTCGGCAAAAAACGCCAAGCGCCTCTCCGTCCTGCTGGTGATGGTCAAGAAGTCGCTGCTCGACGCGCAGCTCGACCTGCTGCGCGAGCTTGGGGTGCGTCCCGTGGCGGTCACGGGCGGCTCTCTCGGGCTGATCAACCTGTTTCTGCACAACAGGAAGGATCTCGAGGGCAAGACCTTTTTCGTCGCCGACCTGACACCGACGGGCCTCGAACTGGCCGCCGTCCGCAACGGGTCGCTCGCCTACAGCCGCCACGCCGCGAAGCCCGAGGCCGCACCCTGGAAGGATGTCCTGCTCGCGGAAGTGGACCTCGCGGCCGGCAAGGTCGGGCTGGGGCCGCAGGACTCGATCGAGCAGGTCATGCTCGCCGGCGAGGCGGCGGAGGCCGCGCGCCAGGAGATCGGCGAGGACCTCCAGGACTGCAGCCTCATCGGCCAGATGGTCCGCTACGAGATGCCGCCGGACTTGCGCCGGCAACTGCAGGTCGCCGCCCCTTCGCTCGGGCTGGCGTTGACCGGGCTGACCCGCCGCCCCGAAATCAGGGTGAACCTCCTGCCGGCGGCGCTGCGCATCACGCAGACACGCTGGGCGTACGTACCCTCCGTGGTGCTCGGCCTGGCGGTGCTGGCCCTGGCCGTGGCCCTCGGCTTCCGTCAAAACGTCCAGGAGCAGATGCTGACCCGCAAGCTGGACCGGGAGATCGAGTCGCTCAAGCCGCGGGTGGAGCAGGTGCAGGCGGTGCGTACGCAGGCCGAAGCCCTCGAGAAGAGGACCGCGACGGTGGAAGACCTGCTGCGCCGGCGTGACTTGAATCTCGAGTTGCTCCAGGAACTCACCACCCTGCTGCCGGCCGACACCTATCTGACCTTGTTTCAAAACAGGGACGGCACGATCCAGCTCTCGGGGTTGAGCACTTCGGCCCCGGACCTGATCCCGAAGCTCGAGAACTCCGCATTGTTGAAAGACGTCGTGCAGCGCGGCACGGTGTTCCGGGATCCCCAAAGCGGCAAGGACCGATTCAATTTCGAGGCGAAGCTCCAGAGGTAAGACATGAAGATCACTGCGCGCGAGAAGAAATTTCTGGTTGTCGGCGGGGGTAGCGTCGCGATGGCCGCCCTGATCTACGTCGCGCTCGTGCTCATCCCGGCGGGGTCCGGCGCGACCGGCAGCGTCGAGCTCAAGAAGCGGATGCTGCTCAAGCAGAAGGAGACGCTGTTGCGCGAGCAGGAGTACAAGACGCGGGTGGAGCAGTATCGGCAGCGCCTGACGAAGGATCTGACCCGCGTCCTGCCGTTCGACAACCCGACTATCGCGGCCGCCGACCTGCAGAGAGTCCTCAAAGAGATCGCCGACCGTAACGGGGTGGAGATCATCCGCAAGGACATCCAGCAGGAGAAGAAAGTCCAGGAGAACCTGGTCAAGGTCTCGGTAAAGATCGAGACCAACTGCGTGCCGGACCAACTCGTCCAGTTTCTGGCGGCGATCGAGAACTACGACAAGTCCCTGACGGTCGACGAGCTGGTCATCAACAGCTTCCGCATCCAGAAAAAATACGAGATCCGGCCCATCGTGACCGTTTCGGGATACATCGTGGCCCCCCCGGCACCGCCTGCGGCGAAGCAGGTCGGGGTTTAGAGGCGCCGGAGAAGGCAAGGCCGTATGAGCAAGAACCTGATTGCCGCAAACGTGCTGCTCCTCGTCGTGGCCGGCCTGCTGGGCTGGCGGCTGCACGGGTCGATCAAGCGGTTCGACGTGGAGAACGACATTTCGAAGATCCAGCCCGTCCGGGACGTCAAGAGCATGACGGTCGAGCAGGGGCTGGCTCCGGTCAAGCCGCCGCGCCAGTACAACGCCGGCGAGTTCGACGTCATCGCCGCGCAGAATCTGTTCTCGGAAACACGCGCGCGCGAGGAGAAGGTGGACCCGGCGGCGGCGGTGGCCCCCGAAACCCCTCCACTGGACGTAAAGCCCGTGCTGGTCGGAATCACCATCGCCGGTTCGCAGCGCAACGCACTCATCATTGATCCCTCGAGCGCCGCCGCCGGCCGGAAAACGCAGCGGCGCAAGCTGGGGGACAGCTATCGTGGCTACACGATCACCGACATCGGCGACAACAAGATGATCTTGCAGAACGGCAACCGCAGAGAGGTCATCCCGCTGTTTGACGGTTCCAAGCACCCGACCGGCGGCGGTAAGACGGCGATCCTGGCGACCCGCGTCGTCTCCTTCGGAGCGGGCGGCAGCAGCGGCGGCGGAGTCGGCGTCGTGGCGGCGGGCACGCCTCCCGGCCAGGCGGCGAGCGCGCGTCGCAGTGCCCGGGCAGGCCCAGTCCGGCGTCACCACTGTGGTGGGGCCGTCGCAAGCCGCCACGCAGCAGGGCGGACAGAGCAGCGTAACCCGCGGATCGCAACAGCAGACAACCCGGCAGGCTCCAGGTGCTTCCGGTACTTCTCCCGCGTGGAACGAACGGACAGACGATCAGGGGCGGCGCGTGATTCGGACCCCCTTCGGAGACATCGTCCGCCCGGAGAAGGCCAACAACCCCTAACAAACTAAGGAAGATCACGTGTCCACCCAAAGATCTTGGATCCCCGGCCTCATTCTCCTGCTGTCGCTGACGGCAAGCGGTCGACCTGCGCCGCCCCAGGAGCCCCCAAGCCAGAATCGGCCCACCATGAACGAGCAGGAACGCCGCAAGGTGATGGAGCGCCTGCTGGAACAGATGAAGCGCCCCGGAGCCGATGCCCAGCAGGGCATCCGCCCCGCGCCCGAGCAGCCGCCGCAGGGATCCGCGCCGGTGCCGACCGTCGTCCAGCGGGCGCCCATCGGCAGCGACCAGGTGCAGCTCACCTACGACAACGCCGACCTCTACGAGTTCGTGAACCAGATTGCCGACACCCTGGGGATCACCCCCATCGTGATCGATCCCGAGGTCAAGGGGACCGTCACGATTCACAGCTCCGCGCCGATGTCCAAGGAAGACATCTTCCCGCTCTTCAACCTCATCCTCAAAAACAACAACGCCGCGCTCGTCAAACAGGGTAACATCTACCAGATCGTCCCGACGTCGGCCGCCCTCAAACGGGGGCTCGAGATCATCGACCACCTGCCGCCCGTGGCTCCCCCGCGCACCTCCCAAGGAGCAGCACGAACTGCCGAAGGGGAACGGGACGTCGGCCGCCGACCACGGCGCCCGCGCAACAGCCGCCGGCCGGCACTGCCCCCAAGACTCCACCGCAGCCCAGGCCGTCCACAGTCCCGCAGGCCGTGCCCGTGACGCCCCAGGCCCCGTCCGAGCCGCGCCCGCGGCGGCCCCGGGGCAGGCCGCAGCCGCCCCCGCCGTGCCCCGGCTGGCCACGCACGTCCTTCGAGTGGAGTTTGTCCCGGTCCGCGACCTCATCGAGCCGCTGAAGCTGTTCATGACCGACGGGGGCGTGATCATGCCCTACGACCGGCTGAACATGCTGATCGTGACCGACTACAGCGACAGCGTCGCCAAGGTCATGGAGATCATTCGCCTCCTCGACGACAATTATCTCAACGCGGACCTTATCGAACTCATCAAAATCAGATACAACGCCTCGCGCCGACGTCGTCGAGGACCTGAAGAAGATATTCGGTGCCGGCACGAAAGAGTCGACGACCGGCATTTATTTCGTTTCGCTCGACCGCGTGAACTCCATCCTCGTCATGGCCAATTCCAAACGCGCCCTCGAAGAGGTGAAGCGCTGGATCAAGGAACTGGATGCGACCACCGGTCGAAGCGTGCAGACGTTCGTCTACACCGTCGAGAACTCCACCGCCTCCAATATCGCCATGATCCTGTTCGGCCCTGTACGGCGGTGAAGGCGGGAGCTCGGGCGTCCGGCGGCTCGGAACGGGGCAGCTCCGGCCCGTACGGCGTCGGCAGGCTCGGGACCGGCACTCAGGGCGGCTGGTCGGGGGAACCACGGCCACGCCGTTCGGCAACACGAACGATCGGCGGCTTCGGGTCGACGGGGTACCGGCAGCACGTACGGCGGCGGCAGCTTCGCTCCGGGGCTTTCGGCCAGGGCTCGAGCATGTACGGCGGCGGCATGTACGGCGGCGGCGGCTTCGGGGGAGGCGGCTTTCGGCGGCGGGTGGCTTCGGCGGCGGCGGATTCTACGGCGGCGGCCAGCAGCTGGGCCCGCGCCTGAATCAGAGCTCCGGCGTCTCGTCGCAGATCCTGCGCGGGGGAGCATTCTCCGGCCTGCAGGACACCGTGCGCATCGTCACCGACGACATGAACAACTCGCTGATCGTGCAGGCCAGCGCTGCCGACTACGCCTATATCGCGGAGATCATCCGAAACTGGACGTGCTTCCGCGCCAGGCGATCATCGACGCGCGCATCTTCGAGGTGGACCTGACCGACGCGCTTCAGCTTCGGCGTCGCCGCCACCCTGCAGGCGAAAAGCGGCGAGCACCTGACGACCGCCGCGAAGTCGGCCACCACCGGGGCCCTGAGCACCAGCACGTTCGCATTCATCGGCAATGCCAGGGAGATCCTGCTGAACATCGACGCCCTGCGTCAGAAAACGAAGGTCAGGATACTGGAGGCCCCTTCAGTGCTGGCGCTCGACGGGACGATGGCCCGGATCACCGTCGGCGGCGAGGTCCCATACCCCGGTGGAAGCTACATCGGCGCCGCCGGCGGGACGGCGACGAGCGTCCAGTACCGCGACACTGGCATCTCGCTCATCGTCATGCCGCGGATTTCGGCGTCGGGCACCGTGACCCTCGATGTCGCCCAGGAAATCAGCAGCGCGGGCGCGCCGACGAACGACGGGCCCAACGTTCAACAAGACGAGCGTCGCGACTACGCTGGCGGTGCGCGACGGGGAGACGGTGGCCATCGCCGGCCTTATCCGCGACTCCAACAATATAGCGCGCAGCGGTGTGCCGTTTTTCTCCGAGATCCCGCTGCTCGGAAGCCTCTTCGGCCGTACCAACCGGAGCGCCAACCGGAGCAGAACTGCTGATCCTCATCACCCCGCACGTCATCCGTAATCCTGAACGTTTCCAGGAGATGACCCAGGAGCTCAAGGACTCGCTCCGCAATGTCCGCAAGCTGGTCGATCAAAAGAAGGAAGAGCACGTCGAGGACGTCGAGGATGCCCGCAAGGACCGCGTCCGCGAACGCGAGAAGCAGCAGAAGAGCCAGGAGCCCCAGCCCGCGGAGAAGCCGCCGCAGCCGTAGCATGGAGTGCGGCGGCTCGACGCCGACGCGGATCTCGGTCTCGAAATGCGGCGTCGAGCCGTCGAGCCGCCGCACTCCACATTCTGCGCTGCAAAAAACCGCTCTCCGTGTTTGGATCTTCGTATTACACTCGCGGGCATCATGGCACATCTGGTCCGGCTCGAGGTGAATGCGGGGCGCAGCGACGCGGTCGAGTTCCGAGTGCGGAACTGCGCGGTCGACCGGCTGCAGGGCGTCACCCTCGCGCTGGAGGGCCAATCGGTCGAACTGGGCGAGATCGCAGCCGGGGAATCCCGGCTGCCGGTGGTCGCCGCCGCGGCCGGCTCCTCGGTCGAGCTGGTCGTGGACAACCACGTGTACCGCGGGCGGATCGATCTCGAGCTGAACATCCACCGCCTCGAAAGCTACGCCGGCAACGACCTCGCCGGCATGCTGAGGAGCGCGGGCGACGAGCGCGAGCTCAACGAGGACCGGGTGCGGGAACGGATCGCCCGGGGCGAGCCGTGGTGGGTCGATGTCGGGCTGGAGCTCGACGAGGCGGAGACCTCGCGCCGGTCGACCGAGTCGCGAAGTTTCTTCTGCGTCCCTGATGCGCCCTGCCCTGCTCGCGCATCCAAGGCGCTGCTGGAGAGCGCGGACCCGGCGGAGCCGCGGCGCATCTTCCTCTACTCGTCGCCCGAGGTCCGCTTCGGGCGCAACACGCAGAAGAACGACGCCGTGCTGCGCTTCCTCCCGGATTTCTTCGGCGACGAGCGCAGCAAGACCATCAGCAGCGAGCAGTTCGTCGCCCGCTCGGCCGGCGAGGGCTGCACCCTCACGCTGTCGCCGCAGGGGCGCGCCCCCCTGACCTGCAACGGGAAGGTGGTCGAGCAGGGCAAGCAGTTGCCGCTCGCGACCGGGGACGAGATCAGGATCGGGGCGCACGAATTCACACTCAGGGTTTATTGCGAGCCGCGCACGAACGACCACGGCTGGCTGCGCACCCGTGAACTGGCCTTGCGGCTGGATCCGGGCGACGATCATTTCGCCGCCTGCCCCTGGGATTTCGTGAGTTTCTCGCGCACCGCGAACGGCCCCGAGGAGGAGTACTGCTGGCTCTTCCGGAAAGCGGACATCGGCTGGGCACCCGGCGCAGGCCTCCGGCTCGGGCAGCCGGGGGCGCGCCTGTCATTCTGGAACGGGCGCTACTATGTCGAGGCCACCGATCCCGCCAGGGAGGTGAAAGTGGGCGGCCGCCGGCTGCTCCCGCGCGAAGCGGCGTGCCTCGGGACCGAGACGGAAATCGCGCTCGGCACGCGGACGTTTCGCTGGACCCTGGTGCAGGCATGAGAGACCACTTGCCCCGGATCGCCGGCGCGGTCCTGTTCGTGGCCGGGTTCATCCTGCTGGTGACATCCCCTCCCCGGGAGCAATTCAACGCGCTGCGGCTGTATTTCTCGCTGGGCTGCTTCGTGGCCGGATACCTGCTGGTGCTCGGGCTGATCGGGACGGACCCCGTCGCCGCGCGCGTGCGGCGCGAGCCGCCTGCCGCCGCCCGCGCCGGACCGTCTGTGTCCCGTCGAGGAACAGATCTTTCCCTACACCGCGACACCCGGGCGCCGGGCGCTGGCGGTCGGGTCCGGGATCGCGCTCGCGCTGCCGCTCTTGTTTGGCGCGGGCTGGGTTTTCCGCGCGATCCCCGGCAGCCCCCTCGACCGCGCGACGGCGGCGTTCCCGCTCTTCCTCGGTGCGGCGGTCTGCGGCTGGTGCCCGGTGCGCTGGTCCGGGATGTACGTGAAGGCCGATCGGCAAGGTCTGACCGCGCGGCTGTACTTTCGCACCGTCTCGCTACGCTGGGAGGACGTGGAGGTCCTGGTCGCGCGCGAGCGCCGGACCCCGACGCTTGTTCTATCCGTCCCGCTGCTCGTGCCGCTCGAGACCGTTTATACGGTGTACTCCAGGGATTCGATGCTCTACTTCACCGCCCGTCTCCCCGGAAAGGACCGGCTGGCCGCCCTCATCGCCGAGGCGACGGGCCTCCGCTGGCAGTAGCCGCCGCTATTTCAGCACGAAGCTGACGGTGACCTTCCACGAGCCGTCCCCGGAAAAGACGTGTTCGCCGCTTCCGCGCGCCTCGTCCGAGGTGTAGGTCCCGGTGACCTTGAATTCCCCGAGCTGAGGTTCTTCGGGCTGCAGCCGCCAGAAATAGAACGTGAAATTCCCCTTTCCGTCGTGGGTGCCGGTCAAGTCAACGAGCTCGGTCACTTTGACCTCGCAGGTGAGCCACGCGGGGGGTGGGATGCAGTTCGCCTGCGGCATCGGCAGGAGCGGCGACGACGTCCGTGCGGTCACGGTGCCGTTGTCGTGCAGCGTCAGGGTGATGGGCAAGACTCCCGCTGCATGACCCTGTCGGGGTACACCCGTAGCTCGACGCGCGACGTGTACGTCCGATCCACCTGCATGTTCCCCGAGAACTCGAGCTCGCCGGCCTTGACCAGGATCGTCGCGGTGGCCTGTGCCGTCACCGAGTTGGCCGAGGCGGTGAACCGGATCGTCTTGAGCCCGGACTGCGGGGGCGTGACTTCGGTGCCGAAGGTGTATGCGCCCTCTTGGGCGTTGCCGTACAACTCGAGCGCCGCCGGGCCCCCGATCGCGCTCAGATCGGCGACCACGGAAGTGGCCCCGAGAGAGTTGCACGAGATCCGCACGCTATTTCGCCTGTTGATGTACAGATCGCCGGCCGCGGCGGCATCGGTGATCACCAGGTTCACCCGCACGGTGGCGTAAGCCGTGACCGAGTCGCCGGTGCTGCTCGACCCGTAGAATTTCACCTGCCTGTCCCCCGGGGTCGCCGGCCGGACGCTGATCGCCGAAGCGGGCGCCCAGATGTCGTCCTGTGTCGCGGGGTCCTTTCCCGTGCGGACGAACTCTATGACGGCAGGCCCGCCGATGGACGTCGCGTCGGCGCGGACGATGTTGATGCCGCGGGTCGTGCACCGGAGCGTGACCTGCCCGTTCCTGCCGGTTTCGAGCGCCGCCGCGGGCGTGGCGCTGGCGCCGGTGATGGCGAGCGTCGCGGTTCCCACCTGCACCGATTCGTAGTGCGAATACGACAGCACCGAATGGAAGGTCGTGAACATCGCGTCCTCGATGATCCAATTCAGCCCCGTGAGGATGTCGAGGGCCGTGTTGACGGCTTCCCCCGTTCCGGCGGTGCCGGCCGCTGCCGCGCACCCCACGATACTGTGGATGGTGCTCTTGAGCGCCGCGTCGTACAGCTGGTCTGCCGCTCCCTGGTCCCCGGTGAGCCACTCCACGTACTTGTGCCTGCAGGAACCGCGGCAATCCCGGACTGGACGGCGATGTCCGCACATTCGGTGAGCGATCCCAATCCCGCGATGGCTCGTACGCCTTCCATCGTGAAGTAGAAGAAATCCAGGACCGTCACGGTCGCCAGGACCTGCGCGTCCGCGAGGCTGACCCCGCGCAGCTCGGCCGGCAGTCCCCGGCTCTTGTAGAAGGGTATCGCGCGTGAAAACGAGCCGTAGGTCTTCACGACACCGGACGGATTGGCCCGCACCACCGCGCCGGTCTCGTTGCCGTAAAGCTTGGTGGCCCCCCCTCCCATGTATTCCAGGAACTTGTCGAGAAAATCGAACAGCTCGGTGGGAATCGTGCTGGCCCGCAACGGGAGGTAGCGGGCGACTTCGCCTGTGAAGTCTCCCTTGGCCGCAGCCCATCGCCGGGTGGTATTCACGCCGTCGGATCAGCAGGGCGGTTTCCTGTCCTTCGTAGGTCAGGTCGACTCCTGTTTTCATGGAGATCCTGTCGGCTCCGCCGGGGAACACTCCTTCCCGGAGAATTTCTCCTGCGGCACTGGGGGCGGAGGCACCGCCGCTCAGCCCCGTCAGGAAATAGCCGACCGCCCTCCGTGAGTTCTGATCCGAAAGCGCCGCGTTCCCCAGCGCGGGGTGATACAGGTAGGCCTTGCCGTTCTTGATGATCGCGACGAGGGATTCAGGCGCCAGGGCGGCGGTGTTTTGATAGGACTGTCCCTGGGAGATGATCGTGGCCCCGGGGGCGATCACGACGCCGTTGGAGTACCCGGCGCTGCCGTCGGGGACGTCGACGCCTCGAGCCCGGATGCCCGCGGCGAAAGCGTCCAGGGTCGTGAGATCGGCGGCGAGGTTGAGCTGGAAAGCCACGATGGGCTGGTCGGAGGAATAGTGCACGCTGGTGTACTCGGGCGTCTCGGGAGGGAAAAACTCAAAGGTGAATCCCAGCTGCTTCGCAAAAGGTGCTACCTGCGTCGTCCGTGAAATGACGGTTCTACCCTGGTCGTCGAATGCGGTCAGGGTCACGTTCGCCTTCGTGCCGGAAACGTTCACGAAGGCGATGCCGGTGTAGGAGAACTTCTCCACGCTGGGGAAAATCCCTTCCTTGGAGCTGATGTTCACCCCGGTGTAGCCTGCCATCATGTCGCCGTTCTGAGCGGCGAACAGCTCGAAGCCGGTGACCGGCACGCTCCCTTCGACCTCGAGCCAGGCGGCTTCCTGGGGCAGGCCCAGGGTGCTGAGCAGCCCGATATAGCGTTGGCGCGGCTTCAGCGTCCGGGTCACTTCCGGGCAGGGAGGTCCCGTCGTAGCGGTGCGGTGTGATGCGCAGCCGGCAATCGACCGCGGCGGGATTGAAGACCACGATGCCGGTCCACCAGAAGTCGTCCTGCGCAAGGTGTGGGAAGAAGAGGCGGTTCGCGGTTTCGTCTTCCAGCAGCAGCCCGTCGAGAAGGGCGGGGCCGGTCTGGTTCGTGCTGCCAAACAGTTCGGTGCCGACGATCCCGGCGCCGTTCTTCACGATGGCCGACTCGAGAGCCGGCTGGGGTTGACCCCCGAACCACTCCTGCACCTGCGCGTAGAATCGCCCGTGCGCGGGCAGGTCCACCGATTTCGTCGCCCCGTTGTTGAATTCGATCGTCAGCTGCTTGGGATAGGGCGTTGTGTTGACGAGGCTGATGCCCGTCCACCAGTCGGCGAGCGAGGCGATGTGGGTGATGTAGAAGTCGCCCGTGTTGGGTTTGGCGGCTGCGGCGATCGAGGCCAGTGCGCGGCCCGGGGTCCCCACGCGCGCGAAGCCGCTCACGGTCAGCGACGGCGATTCAAAAACGACATAGCCGATGTTCGCGATGCCCGGGAAGATCTCTTCCAGCCCGCGCTTGACGCGCGCATTCGGTGCGAGCGTCACCGGCGCCGATTCCGCCAGCATCAACCCGGCGTCGGAGAAGGCCCTGAACGTCCCCCTGACCGGATCGGCGGCGCTCGTGTTTGCGACGCAGATCTCGGTGCTCCACCCGGTGCGGGATGACGGCGTGAGGATAGTGCAGCGCCGCGCCCGCGTCACGGGCCGAGGCCAGAGTCAAGAGCACGAACGAGACAATGACGGTAAAGCATCGCAGCATGGCTTGCTCCGCTCCACATCTCTGGGTTCAATGCCCTCCAACCATCCGTGCAATCCGCGCAAATCCGCGTCCTCTAGCGGCCGGCGACCTTGAGGCCGGCAAGCAACCACTTCGGCAGATCGGAGACACTCTTCCCGTGCGATTTCAGGAAGCGCGCCATGCGCTCGGGGTACTGGCGTTTCGGGAAGAGGAAGTCGAGCGAGTTTTCCAGGCCGATCCGGGCCATCCGCTCCTCCCCGAGCTGCAGGAACGGCTTGACGTAATCGGTTTCGCGCCAGGTGTGGCGCGTCATGGACCAGTCAGTCCCGAAGATGATGCGCTTGCCCGCGAGGTGGTCCTTGTCGAGCAGGTTTTTCAGAACTTCGAAGTACGGCCCGCTCGTCGATCGCTCAAGCGCCTGGCGGTTGTAGGCGAGGTCCGCGTAGACGTTGGGGTACTTCCAGATCAGGTCGCGGATCTGGCAGGACCACGAGCCAGGATCCTTGATCTGGGCGAGGTCCCCGCCGAAGTGCGCCAGGTTGAGGTAGAGGTCGGGATACTTCTTCAGGACGCCGGCCCAGACGGCGGGTCGCGTGAACTCGCTGCGCACTTCCTTCACCTTGAGGACGTCGTTGCTGTAAGCGCCGCCCGGGGAGCAGTGCGTTGTGATCGGGATTTGGTTCCTGGCGCAGTAGTCGTAGATCTTGTTCAGATCGTCGTTGGTCTGCGGATCGTTGTAGACCGAGTCCGGGTCGGGGTGATAGCCGAGCGCCGGGTACATTTTGATCCCGAGAAAGCCGAGCTCCTCGAGGCAGCGCCGGGTGAGGTCCGCGGCGCGGGTGCGGCGCGGATCCACCATAGCGAAGGGCATCAGGGCACCGAAGTGCTCGATCGATATGTCCGAGATCAGCTTCAGCTGGTAGTTGTAGGGGATCTGCGGGTTGTCGGTGAAGGTGGCGCGCCCCATGTCGACGATGAGCGGGACCGCGAGCTGGATGCCGGCGGCTTCCATCTCCTGCCGCAGCCGGAGCGCGACCTCGTGTATGTCCATCTTCATGAGGTCGTACACCTCGTGCAGGCGGCGCAGCTTCCTGCGCGGCATGGACCCGGCGATCACGCGGACCAGCGGGCGGGTGCTGCCGTGGCGGAGCATCCACTCGAGCGCGGCCGACCGGCTCTTGAAGCACGCCGGCGAGATGAACTGGTAGTTGAGCAGGTGACAGTGGGCGTTGATGAGTTTGGCGGGCATGATTGGCTATCATAAAACAAAAAGCGTACGGCGGAGGATGCGGAAATCTCCGGCCGTTTTCCCTGACACGTTTTCCCGTTCAATTGTGCTATAAGGGGGCGTTCGCAAAACAAGTCAGCTCGAAGGGTTACCGCAATCGCCATGCACCGGTTGACGGATCCATTCTGGGCATTCTGGGGCAGGATCCTGCTCAAGCCCGTGGCGTTGGTCGTGCTGAGCGCCTCGATGCTTTTCGAGGGCTATCACCTCCTCGCCCCGTCCGGGGACAGCCTCGGCGGCATCCGCCGCGATCTCGCCGAACAGGTCTGCGGCAAGGCCGTCGACGAGCTGCCGAAGATGAACGGCGTCCCGTCCCTCGCGGTTCTCAACCTCGCCGGCGACGACCAGGGGCTCGTCACCGAAATCCTGCGCGCGCGGCTCGAAGCTTCCGGCGAGTTCCGCCTGATGGAGCCCGGCTTTTTCAGGAAGCTCCTGCGCGAATTCGGCAAGGAGGAAGCGCCCGTCTCGCGTCTCGCCGACGCGGTCGACATGGCCCGCAAGCTCGGGGTCGACCTGGTCCTCTTCGGCGAACTCCCGGAATTCAAGGCCTCGGCCGACCGTGCCGCGATCCGGCTCGAGCTGCGGATGGCCGAGCGCGCGACAGGCCAGGCTTTGTTCGCGCGCAGCTACTCGGAGAGCGTGGGCAGCGGCCCGGGTCGTTTCAGCTGGCGCGCGCGCATGGCGGGGAGCGCCAAGGGGCGCAGGATATTCATCTGGGTCGCGTTCACCCTGCTGCTCCCACTCCTGACCGTCCCCTTGATCCGCCGCATCATCTCGGTCGAATCGAATCTCGTCAACCTCGTCCTGCTCGTGGCCTACACGGCCGTCGACCTGGCGCTCGCGTTCTTCCTGACGGGCTTCTGGATTCCCGGGATCTGGACCGCGGTCGTGCTGCTGCTCGCGCTCGCGGCGAGCGCTCTCTACAACTACGTGATTGCTTCGTTTATCGAAGAGATGAGTCACTGAGGTAACCGATATGGCTCTGTTCAAATCCAAAGAAGAGCGGCGCATCGAAAGGAACATCCAGATCCGCAAGGCCGTGACCCAGATCCGCCGCCAGATCGCCTCCAACGGCAAACACGAGAGCGATTACATCGCCAAGGCGAAGAGAGCCCGGAAAATGGGCTGGGACAACCAGTACGAGTTCCTCAAGAAGGCGATCAAGAAGACCGCCACGATCAAGGTCCGGCTCGAGCGGCAGCTGCTGGCGCTGGAATCCGCCGTGCAGATCAAGGAGCAGGCCGAAGGGCACCACGAGTTCGCGAGCGCGATGAACGCGCTGTCGAAGTCGATCGCCGAGGTGTTCGGCGCCACCGACATGGCCAAGACCCAGGTCAATTTCGAGAAGGCGATGTCGCAGGCCGAGAGCCTGGAAGAGCGGATGGACACGTTCCTCGAGATGACGTCCGAGTCGATGTTCGACTACGAGGGGAGTTCCGAGCGCGAGCTCGTCAGCGACGGCGACATCGACAAGATGCTCGAGGAGGAAGTGCAGCACGAGGAACGCGAAGGGATAGACGAAGAAATCGACAAGGACATTTCGGCCATCCAGAAGGAAATCGAGAAAAAATAATGTGGAGTGCGCGCCTCGGCGCCTCGACGCCGCACTCCAGAAGATGAATACGATGCAGTTCTTCCTTGATCAGTACGAGAAGAACAAGGACCAGGGGCTCGACTATCTCAAGGTCGGGGACTACGAGCAGGCAGGTTACCACCTGCTCCTCGCGGCGAAGTACCTGCTGACCGCGGCGCAGCGGTCGGAGCCGGGGCTCAAGAAAGTGAGACACGCGAAGGCGTTGAAGCTGCGCGAGCTCGCGCTCTCGGCGAAGGGTCGGACTCCCCCCAGGAAGGCTGCGGGGGCCAGGGACCAGGACGGCGATCTGACGCCCGAGAGCAAGTGGATTGTCTCCGAGAAGCCGAACGTCCGGTTCGACCAGGTCGCCGGCCTCGCGGACGTCAAGGAAGCGATCAACCTGCGCGTCATCCTGCCGTTTCGCAATCCCGACGCCGCGAAGCGCTTCAGGAAGAAGGCGGGGGGCGGCATCCTCCTGTACGGACCGCCGGGCACCGGCAAGACGATGATCGGCAAAGCGGTCGCGACCGAGCTCGACGCGCAGTTCCTCAACGTCAAGAGCTCGAACATCATGTCGCCGTGGGTCGGGGTGGCCGAGCAGAACCTCGCGCGGCTGTTCGAGGTGGCGCGCCGGTATCCCATCTCGGTGATTTTCCTGGATGAGACCGAGGCCCTGGTCGGGAAGCGCGGCAGCCAGTCGACCGTGATGAACCGCGTAGTCCCGGAGTTCCTCTCGCAGGTCGACGGACTCGACCCGAAGGTGAACTGCATCCTGCTGATGGGGGCCACGAACCGGCCGTGGGACATGGACGAGGCGGCCCTGCGCACCGGGCGCTTCGGCGAGATGATCTACGTGGGTCTCCCCGATGCCGCGGCCCGCGAACAGATACTCCATTTCCACCTGGACGGCATCCCGATGGCGTCCGACATCGACCTCCCTGCCCTGGCGGCGAGGCTGGACGGCTTCAGCGGAGCGGACATCGCGGGTGTCTGCATCAAAGCGACCGATTTCCCCTTTCAGCGGCAGATCCGCTCGGGGGCCGACACGATTCTGACCAAGGAGGACCTGGACCGGGCCGCTGCGGAAGTCGTCCCGTCGGTGACCCAGGCCATGCTGGAGCGCTATCGCAAGTTCGCGGAGGCGAGGTAACGCCGCCCGCTTTGGAGTCGACCGATGAGTGACCCCGTAAGCCACAGCCTCCCTGCCGCGCCGCGCTGGGGCGAACTCTTCCTCGAGCGGTTCGACCTGAACGTGCGCGCCTGCGGCGCCGTCGTGCACCCGGCCGACGGGACCGTGCTCAAGGTCAATCCGAAGATGCTGGGGCAAACTTTCCGCCGGGACTTCGGCGAAGTGGTGCTCTTCTCGCTCTCCGCCGGCCTCATCGCCAGATCCCGCCTGCACCTGGCCGCCATCCGGCTGAACGACGGCGTCCCCGAGCCGGAACTCCTGCGCCGCGTGGGCGGTCCCGACGGACTCGATTTCGTGGGCGATCATTTTTACTCCGTCGGGTTGTTCGCGCCCGGCGGCTGGCCCGAAGAGTGGAAGGCACAGGCGGCGCTGCGCGGCAACGCGCTGTTCTACCTGGTCGAGAAGGGGGACGGAACCGGCTGGGGCGTGTTCGGCCCGGAAAACCCTCTCCTGCGGCTGTTCGACCCCGAGACGACCATCGAGAAGGCGGCCCGGGCGGCGCAGGCCCTCGCGGGGCACCCACGGCTCGTGATGCCGGGGGACCAGGTCGAAGCCGGCGCGTTCGCCGCGGAACTGCGCCTGGACGCGGAGGCCCTGGAGAAAGCGCTGGCAGCTTCGCAGGGGCGCTTCCACAAGATGGAGTACAAGGGCAAGACCTACATACAGCGGTCAATCCGGTAGGAGGAATCATGTCCGTGATGGAGAAACTCAGAGCGCTGTTCCAGAGCGAGAGTCTGCCGGACGAGACGCGCCAGCTTTACAGCAGGGCGTCCACGCCGCACGAACTCATCAAGGAGCTGGAGGGGTTGCGGGGCCGCAACGAGGTCGACCTGCGCGAGAACGAGCAGGAGCTGATCGGGCTCGAGAAGGCGGTCCTGCTGGAGGAGGACGCCGTGCGCCGGGGAGGGATGACCCCGACCGAAGAGACGATCGTGCTGCGCCGGATCGAACGGCTGCAAAAGCAGCGGGAGAACCTCGACCGGCAGGTCTCGATCTACAACGAAAACGTCAACCTGCACCTCAACCTCATCGCCAGAATCCAGGAGATGGAGGCGATGCGCTCCCGCGGGGTCGCCGAGGACCAGATCGACCGGCTCGTCGAGGATGTCGAGGGGCACGTCGAAGAGTACAAACGGGTGAGCATTGCGGCCGAAGGGGGCTCGACCATGGGTTCGGCCATCGACCACTCGGCCGAGCGCCGCCGCCTGGACGAGATCAAGAACCGCATCCTGGCCAGGGACAGGGAACGTCCACGCGCCGCGGACGAGGAACCCGTCGAACCCCCCAAAGACCTGGAGTGATCCCAGCTATCACGATTCATCAAAGGAGATCGAATCATGAACCTGATCGAAAAGCTGTTCAGCAAATCGCCCACCGCGGCGGACCTCCGGGTCCAGCTCAAGGAGATCGAAAGGGACCAGAAGAAGAAGCGGCGCGACCTCGACATCGTCGAGCGCAACAAGCAGCAGAAGGTCAAGGAAGCCGTCGCCGCAAAGAAGAATGGCAAACAGGAGGTGCTCCGGGACATCTTCCGGGAGATGCGGCAGATGGAGATCGAGAACGGCTATGCAAACGCCGACCTGCGCCGCCTGTCGCTGGCCAAGACCGCGCTGACGTCCTTCCTGCGCAAGATGGAGATGCTCGAGCGGAAGAAGGACCGGAAGAGCCTGCAGAACCTGATCGTGCGGTTCAAAGACAGCTCGATCCAGAAGGCGATCGACACGGCGGAAGTCGACGACGACACCTTCAACGACATGCTGGAAGAGATCCTCGGCGAAGAGGAGTTGTCGGTCACGCAGGGGAGGGTGAAAGAAGATACCGGGTTTGCCGACTTCGACCGGGCGATCGGCGAGATGGCGAAGGCCGAGGAGGCCGGTTCGGACGAAGAGGATCTCAACAAGTTCCAGGAAGAGATCGACAAGGCCGTCCGGGCGGAAAAAGTGCGGGACGAGGCGTAGCAGGGGTTCTGGAGGCCTGATCACATGGACGTCGACCTGAGCGGGCCGCTGAAAGTGTCGCTGGACAAGACACTGGCCGAGGCGCGGGAGCTCGAAGGGCAGAACAAGGGCCAGGAGGCGGCCGTCGCCTACCTGAAGGCGTCGAAGCTGATGAAGAGCTACGCCGACTACGCGCTCACCCGCGACGACCAGGTGCGGAGGCGCCAGAAGGCGCGGCAGTACCTGGAGTGGGCCGAGGCGCTCAAGGCCGGCAAGCGGCGGGTGGCCGCAGCCGCCGCGCCCGTGCGGGCTGCACCGGTTGCCGGCGGCGTCAAGGAGGCCGCCGCCGGGGACGAGGAACAGTACTCGCGCGACATCGCGTCGCTGATCCACCGCAGCAAGGTGACGTGGGACAAGATCGGCGGGCTCGAGGAGACCAAGCGTGAGATCAAGTTCACGTACGGGCTCGCGCTGGCCCGGAAACCGGAAGGGATGAAGCTCGCGGGGTGGCGCCGCATGCTCTTCTACGGGCCGCCCGGGACCGGCAAGACGTTGCTGGCGGCGGCTACCAGCAACGGGCTGGGCGCGACCTTCTTCAACGTCAAGGCGAGCAACCTCCTGTCGAAGTACTTCGGCGAGTCCTCGAAGCTGATCACGGAGCTGTTCGACGCCGCCCGGAGCGAGGCCGACGAAGGCTTCGCCGTCATTTTCATCGACGAGGTCGAGTCGCTCTGCCTGCCGCGCGGCGACGGCTCGGAGAGCGGCGCCGAGAGGCGCGTCCTGTCGACGATCCTGTCGGAGCTCGACGGGCTGGCGGACAAGGGTGAGGACCGGTTCGTCCTGACCATCGCGGCGACCAACGCGCCGTGGGACCTCGACGACGCGGTGCTCAGCCGCTTTCAGAAGAGAATTTACATCCCGCTGCCCGACGCCGAAGCGCGCAAGTCGATACTCGAGATCCTGCTGCTCAAGGCGGGCCACACGCTGGACTACCCGCTCGGGGAGGTCATCGAGCACTCGGAGTGGTTCAGCGGGCGCGACCTGGAACGGCTGGCGAACCAGGCGGTCAACGTCATGGTCGAGGAACTCAACAGCCAGATTCCGCGCTGCGTCGACGCCGGGCGGGAGTCGATCGAGGGCTACCAGCTCAAGGTGCGCCCGCTCGGCAAGAGCGATTTCGACGAGGCGTTCCGGCGCATACGGGTGGACGTGGACCGGCTGAAAAAGCTGGAGACGCGCTTTCGCGAGTTCGCAGAGAGCAATTGAGGACTTCCGGGGAATCCGATGGCGGTTTGCGGTCAGTGTAAACAGGACGGCGGGGAAAAGAAGTTCTGCACCAACTGCGGCGCGCCCATGGTTGAGCCGGCCGCGCCCGCTCAGAAAGCGCAGGCGTCCGGGGTGCGGCTTGGGGACATCGGGTTCGTGAAGGGGAACATCACCGACTCGAGCACGGTCACGACGACCACCACCAACGTCGGGCAGATCAACATCGGGATGCCTGCCGGCACGTCCCCCGCGGCCCCGTGTTGCCCCATCTGCGGCGAGTACCCGGAGCTGCGCGAGAGCTTCCGCTGCATGGCGTGCGGGCGCGACTACATCTGCAAGAGGCACCGCCACCCCGAGCAAAGGATCTGCACCGCGTGCGTCCGCCGGCGCGAGATGGTGTGGGTGCCGCCGGGCGGATCGTTCGACGGGTTCTGGATGGACCGTGCGAAGGTGACCTGCGAGGCCTACCGGCGATTCCTGGTGGCCAATCCCGGCTGGCAGAAAGGGAGCGTCGATGGGAAGCGCCACGACGGCTACTATCTCAGGGATTGGAACGGGAACGACTACCCGGCCGGGAAGGGCGGCCAGCCGGTGGTCTACGTCAGCTGGTACGCGGCCCGCGCCTGCGCGGAGTGGTCCGGGAAGCGGCTCCCGACCGAGGCCGAGTGGGAGTACGGCTGCCGCGCGGGAACGAACACGGCCTACTGGTGGGGGGACGAGTTCGCCCTGGGGCGGGCCGCCGAAGCCAACCCTTGGGGACTGCGCGGCATGTCGGGGTGCCTGTGGGAGTGGACGTCATCGCCCTTCAGCGACGACCCCGCGGATGCGGGGCCGCGCAGCTGCCGCGGCGGCTCGAAATGGGGGGATGCGGCCGAAGCCCGCTCCTCCGCGCGCAGCGGCCGCGCCCCGAGAGGCTGCAGCGTGATGGTCGGTTTCCGGTGCGTCGAGAGCGGAGACTGTCCAACGACGAAGCCACTCGACCAGATGTGATTCAAGTGGGTCTGGGCTTCAGCCCGGACGTCTTTTGATCTGAGCTATACAGCTAAGCATGCGCTGTATAGCGACCGACGAACCAGCGTCCCACTTGAGGACTTTCGCTTGAGGCACTGAGGTTTGCTAGATGATGATGGATGCCGCGGACCAATTGAAGGAGCTGCTTCTCAAACTCAAGCAGAACCTCCCGCTCACGATCGCGACCACGATCGTAATGAGCATCCTCGTCATATCATGGAAAAAACTCCTTCATTTTGCGAAACGCAGACTCGGTTTCGAAGAGCCTCCCAAGGAAGTCCTGAAACCCTCGCTCCCTGAAGGCGATTTTGCCCGTCTGTCGACGCTCGACAAGTTCCGTTCCGGCTTCTCGGTGCCCTTCGGCTGGCGCGGCGCCGTCGTCGACGCCGGCGTGGTTCAGCGTGAGCTCGGCCCCGGCCGCTACCGCCGGCGCGCCGTCGCGAAGATAATCGCCTCCCTGCGGCTCGGCGAAAACGCGCACGTCGTCTTCTGGCGGGACCAGGAGTTCCCCGTAGTGCTCTATCTCCGTGATCTCTTCGCCTCCGACCACCAGCCCATGCAGCTCGAGATCCGGAGCACGGCCCGGGTGCGGCCCGATCGTCTGACGCACTCCTCCCCGGAGGAGATCAACCGCGACCCGGCCTGCTGGGCGGAGGATCTCTCGGCCGGCATCGCGGTTGCCGCCCGCCAGTGGGTGGCCGGTATGGCGGCAGAGGCGCCGTATCACAACGCGGCCAAGCTCTCCGAGTGGTGCGACGTGGCTGCCGGCTGGATCCGGTCCGCCCTCGAGCGCTCGACTTTCGAACTGGTGCGAGTTACCGGGTTCCGGTTGTTCAGCCCGGTGCTCGACAAGGTCTTCGCCGAATACGGCGAGGCGGCGCTGGAGCACGAGGCCGCGCGCCGCGAGGTGGAGCGCAACAAGGTGCGCGGGGCGCTGCGCCAGGCCGTGCTCGCCGGCCAACTGGAGGAGGTCCGGGACCAGAGCGAGCACGAACAGGCGGTGCGCGCCATCGAGCAGGAAAAAGAGCTCCGCGAGAAAGCCCTGCGGCAGGAACTGGCGCAGGCCGAACTCACGGAACTGGAAGACAAACTGAGACTCTGGAAGAAGAAGCAGGACCTGTTGCTCCAGACGCTCGACCTGTCGGGGCAGGACTCCGCCCGGCAGTTTGATGCCCCCGACTCGCCGTTCTCCGCCCACGAGCGCGAACAGATCCGGGCAGTGCTGCAGAGTCAAAGGGCGATGTCGACGCAACCCGAGGAAGTGCTCCCGCTGCTCGCCCGCAGCACAGAGATCCAGTGGGCCGCGTTCGACCCGCTTGCCCGGATCCGCGGCCCGCACACGCTGCGCGTCGGCGAGGGGTGGCGGTTCTTCGACGGGGTGAGCCTGTGGAGAATCGTGCTGACCCGCATCGACACGCGTCGTAACGGGTTCTTGTGGCAGCGGGAGACGCCGTCGCGCGCGTATTTCGAAGTGCGCGGCACGCCCGACGGCCGGCGCTACGAGCAGGTTGTCGAACTGAACAAACACTTCCGGCTGAGCGCCGGCCCCCACGAGATGAGTGTCGACTTCATCGGCGGCAGCGCGAGCCGGATTTCACTCCAGGTAGGCCAGGCCTGACGGATTTTTGAAAATTCGAGATTCTTCGAGTCTTGGAGCCTTCGAGGTGGGATTGGAATCCCCCTCGACGACCATTTCACCAGACGCATCGGAGGCACGCCATGTTCCAGGTCGAATGCCCTAAATGTCAGGAGAAAAGCAAGTCCGGTTCGCGTTATTGCGGCAACTGCGGCGAACGCCTGCCGGGGTCGGAGATCAAGTGCGGCAACTGCGGTGCCGTCGTCGCGGGCGACAGGAAGTTCTGCGGGAACTGCGGCAAGCCCCTGGCCGAGAGCGAATCCCCGCTGCTGACCGGCAACCGCTGGGCGCGGCGCACCGACGATTTCGCGACCAAGGTCGAGATCGACGACGTCGAAGGCTTCTTCAAGAAAGGGTTGATCGTCGAGGCGGGCACCAGGGCCATCTTCTTCGTCAACGGCGCGTACTCCGGCATCCTCGATCCCGGCAAATACGACATGGGCGGACTGCTTCAGCGCATCAAGAACGTCTTCAGCTCGAAGACGACCACCGCGGTCCTCGTCGATGCGGGAGACGCCGAACTCCAGTTCTCGCTCACCGACCTTCCGACGAAAGATCCTATCCGCCTTGCCGCCGAGTGCAGGATCGTCGTCCAGATGGACAACCCCACCCAGTTTTTCGAAAACATGATGAAGGGCCGGCAGAACTATCCGCTCTCGCAGCTGAAGGGCTTCCTCGAGGAGGAACTGCGCAACTGCCTGCTCGAGTTCGTCGGCGCCAGGTCCGTCCAGGAACTGTCGACCAACCTCGCATTCAAGCAGCAGATGGAGCAGGGGATCGCGCAGCACCTCGCCAGGACGTTCGACCGGAAGGGGCTGTCGTTCATCCAGGCGCGCGTCTTCAACTTCCGGCACCCGCGCATGAACGCGCTGACCAGCAAGATGGAGGAGTACTGGTTGAACGCCGAGGATCTCAAGGCCCGGCTGGCCGGACAGGACTCCACGGTGGGGCTGGAGCGGCGTCTGCTCGACCAGGAGACCGCCAAGGCGATCATGCAGCTCGAAGTCTACGAAGACCGGGCGCGGGTGCGCGACCGGATGCGCAAGGCGGTCGCGAGCGATCAGATGAACGAGATCACCAGCGCGGCCGAGATGGAGAAATTCCTCCAGGGGATGGACAAGGAAAAGCTCCTGCGCGCCGACGAGATGCGTGACCTCGCCCAGACCTTCGCCGAGAAGGGCGAAGATCACGACGTCGCCCGCCGTCACGTGATCCAACGGCTGAGGGTCGAGCAGGAGATGGACCTCGCCCGGGCGGCGCTCGTGGGCAAGATCGGACTGCAGCGCACGGCCACCGATTCCATCAGGGCCGAGGAGATGGCCCAGCTCGAGCACGAGCTCGTGGCGCAGCGCAAGGAAGTCGAACAGCGGCAGGCGCAGGAATGGGCGCTCGTCAAACAGCAGGTGGAGGCGCGGCGCCTGCAGACCGAGATGGACCTCGACCTGGACAGGCAGAGGAAGCTCTCCGATATCGAACTCGAGGAGAAAGGGGACCAGGCGGACGTGCGCAGCGCCCTGGATGCCTTGAGAATCGTCAAAGAGCAGAAGGCCATGCGGAAGGAAGAAGCCGACGCCGACCTGGAGCGCCGGTTGAAAGAGGAGGCGGTGCGGCACCAGCAGGAGCTCGAGAGGGTCGACAAGCTCTCGACGCTTTCCACCGAGGCGCTGATCGCGCTCGGGCCCGCGGACCGGGCGCCTATTCTCGCAGAACTGCAGCGGTCGGAAAAGCTGAAGGGTTATTCGGCGGACCAGATCCTGGCGATGGCGGCCGAGAAAAACCCGGAGGTGGCGAAGGCATTCCAGGAGAAGTACCGGAACGCTTCGGCCGCAGACGTCGAGAAGGCCTACGAGCGGATGCTGGGGATGAAGGAGAGGAGCGAAACCGACTTCCACGCGTTCGCGGACAAGGCCATGCAGAGGATGCAGGAGATGTACAACCGCGGCATGGACACGCAGCGCGACACGAGCATGGCGGCGGCCCGGTCGGGCCAGCCCGAGACGACCGTGATCACGCCCGGCTCCGGAGTCCTCCAGAGCAGCGGCGGGCAGCCCGTCCGCGAGGTGCGGGTGATGGTCTGCCCCGAGTGTCACCAGAAGGTCGCCGAAGGGAACAAGTTCTGCGACAACTGCGGTCACAAGTTCTGAGCGGAAAGCGGCGCCGAGGCGCCGCACTCCATAGGGGGCAGCCATGGCTAGTTGGGTGTGTGGGAAGTGCAATACCGAGAATCGGGCCGAGGGGAACTTCTGCACGTCGTGCGGCGCGTCGCGTCGCGCTCAGGCGCCCCCCGCCCCGGCCGGCGCAGCGGACCAGGCGTCGAGCATCCTGGACAAGATCCGCGAGTCGCGGGCAAGCTCGTTCAAACACAGCCGGGCCTCGCTCGACCGTTTCTCGTCGGAGGTGGGGAAGCTCCCGGAGCTGGAGCTGGGGTTGCCCGACATCGGGCAGCTGCTCAAAACCGGGACGCCCGGCGCGGCGGGTGCTTCGGCAGGTGCGTCGCGCGCTCCTGCGATCGCCCGGGTCACGACCCGCGACCTGCAGGTGAAACACAATGCCCACCCGCGCCTGAACTACGCGATGGCGCACTGCGGGCTGCCGCTGATCCCGACGCTGGAGATCCGCAACAACGCGCGCGAGCCGGCGCAGGACGTATTGGTCAAGGCGTGGGTCGCGACCGACTACGGCGAACCGTGGCAGAAGACCATCCCATCGATTGCGCCTGGGGAGGCGTACGTCGAGAAGGACATCTTCGTGCCGCTGCAGAAATCCCGGCTGCAGCAGGTCCGGGAGGCGGAACGGGCCAACCTCAGGATCGACGTTTTCACCGAGGGCGAGGTGCAGGTGTCGGAGACCTTCCCGCTCGATGTGCTCGCGTACAACGAGTGGTACTACAGCGCGTACTTCCCTCAGACGGTCGCGAGCTTCATTCAGCCCAATTCGCCGGCCATCGAAAGGATCGTCTCGCTGGTGCGCGACCGCCTGAAGCGCGAGTACCGCGACACCGCGCTGGACGGCTATCAGTCCGACGACCCGAAAAAGATCCTGGAACGCCTCGAGGCGTTCTTCCTCGTCCTGCAGAAGGACCTGCAGATCACCTACATCAACCCGCCGCCCAGCTTCGAAGGGGCCGAAACCCTCCCCGACGGCACCATGACGGTGTCGCAGAAGGTTTTTTTCCCCGAGCAGATCCTGGAGCACCGCCGCGGCACGTGCCTCGACCTGGCCCTCATGTGCGCCGCGTGCGTCGAACGTATGGGGCTGCACCCATTGTGGTTCATGATCCGCGGGCACGCGTTCTTCGGGACGTGGCTGTACCAGAAGGCGCTCAAAGAGCCGGTCGTCACCGAACACGCGTTCGTGCAGAAACTGCTGACCGAGGGACTGTGGCTGCCGCTGAACTCGACGACCTTCGCGCTCTCCCGCCCGATGCAATTCACGGACTGCGTCGCGGAGGCAACTTACTGTCTCAAGGATCCGGCACCGTTCATCTGCGCCGTCGACGTGCAGTCGGCACGGATGGGCGGCATCAAACCTATCCCCCCGGTGGTGGGATAGGCAAGTACCGCAGGCTTTTCGATTGAGGTGAGCTGTCATGACCGAGACGACTCGCTATTGCCCGAATTGCGGAGAACCGTGCGGCTCCGAAGACCGCTTCTGCATGACCTGCAGGACAGAGTTGCGCGCCACAACAAATCCCCGTCCGGTGACCGTTTCCGGCACCGGGACTCCCTCCGGCACGGGCCATGCGGCCCGGTCGCCGATGGCCGACCCGCTCGGCGCGGCCCAGACCGAACTGGGGCTGCCGCTGAACACGGTCCTGCTCAACCGTTACCGCATCTCCAAGATGCTGGGCGCCGGCGGCATGGGTTGCGTCTACATGGCCGAGGATGAAAAACTCGGGATCCCCGTCGCCATCAAGGTTCTGCGCGACGTGCTCAGGCAGGATCCCGGGTCGGTGAGGCGACTGATCACCGAGGCGAAGGCCTCCATCCTGCTGTCGCACCCGAACATCGTCCGGCTGCACAATTTCGAGGACGCCGAGACGACGAAGTTCCTCGTCATGGAATTCGTCCAGGGCGAGACGCTGGCCGACAAGATCGCCCGGGAGGGAAAACTCGCGGAGGACGTCGTCAGGCGCATCGCCGTCGAGGTCTGCAAAGGGCTGGAGCACGCTCATTCCAAGAGGGTGATTCACCGCGACATGAAACCCGGGAACATCCTCCTCGGCAAGGACGGCTCGGTGAAGGTCGCAGATTTCGGCATTGCGCGGCTGTGCCGCGACTCGGTGTCGCGCCTGACGTCGCAGCACGACTCGGGGACGCTGATCTACATGTCCCCGGAGCAGCTCGACGGCGACAGCGGGGAATCGACCGACCTGTACTCGCTCGGGGCGGTGCTCTACGAGATGTTGTCCGGGGACCCGCCATTCGTTACGGGGGAAATCACGGCCCAGATCCGTCACAAGGTGCCGAAGGAGATACCCGGGGTCTCGGCGGAGATGAATCGGATCGTCCTGAAGTGCCTGGAGAAGAAGCCGGAGAACCGGTTCGCCGGGTTGGCCCGGTTGCGCGAGACGTTGGAGGGCAAGGCCACGCAGACCGTCGGGACGCAGCCGGTCGGGCCGCCACCAGCGCAGCCGCCGGTCACGCCAACGGTGCGGCCCACCGAGCCGGTGGTTGCCCCACCTCCTCCGCCGCAACCACAGCTACCCCGGCCGAAGAAGTCGCGGTTGACGTTGTCCGTGGTATTGGGGGGCGCCGCGCTCCTCCTGGCCCTGATGGTGTACCTGTCGATCTTCGGAGCGTATCACGGCTCGGAAATCGGCGGAGGGGGAGGAGGAGGGAGCGGCGACGACGGCGGCTCCGTGCCACCCCCGCCCCGCATCGACATCTCGGGAGACTGGGGTTACACGGTCACGTCACCCGACGGCAGGTCTGTCCGCGGCCAGCTGCAGATCGCCGACAAGGGAGGCGAGGTGCGGCTCTATGCCGAGGCCGCGTACTCGATGATGTGGACCGACGGGCGCTTCCACCAGTTCATCGAGCGCAGCAACTGGGCCGGCCAGCTTGTCGACCGCAACCTGCAGGCGCAGACCGTTCAGGGGACCGTGCTGATGGACGGGGTGCCGGTCCCCCCGATCGGGTTGCCCTGGAGTTTGAACCTCTCGGTCTCCCCCGGCGAACGCTACATGCAGGGGACCGTAGGGAACGCGATCGGCGGGGTCGCCAGCCTGTCCGCGCAGCGGTGATGTGGAGTGCGGCGCCTCGTCGCCGGCCGTATGGAGTGCGGCGCCTGGGCGCCGACGCCTCTGGCTAGGTTCGGCACAGGAAGGCAGGCGGCGCCGAGGCGCCGCCGGGGAAAGTGGCGCCGGCCGTGGCCGCGGCCGGCGCCCGAAGCGAGCGGAGGAGAGCGGCGGCATGTTCGGCAGGGACTGACGCCCGCCAAATCCCTTGCCGGCCGCGCGCCGACGCTCCACTCACCCCATCCCAAAATCTAACGATCGAATATCTCCTGGAGCTCCTTTACCTCGTGGTTGTTCTGCTTCTTCAGCTCGAAATGCCATTTCCAGACCTCGTAGATCGCCGGATAGACCAGCAGCTCGAGCAGGAAGGAGGTGAAGACGCCGCCGATGAGGGGAGCGCCGATGCGCTTCATCACATCCGAGCCCGTGCCTGTGGCCCACAGGATCGGCACCAGGCCGATGAAGTCGGTGGCCACGGTCATGAACTTCGGGCGGATGCGCTTGACGGCGCCGTGCACGATGGCCTCGCGCAAGCCCGGCCAGCGTTCCCAGGCGGCCCTCCTTCTTCGCCTGTTCGTAGGCGAGGTCGAGGTACAGCAGCATGAAGACGCCGGTCTCGGCGTCCACGCCCAGCAGCGCGATCAGCCCGACCCACACCCCGATGCTCATGTTGTAGCCGAGCAGGTACAGGAACCAGATCGCGCCGATGGCCGAAAACGGCACCGCCAGCACCACGATCAGGGTCTTGACGACGGAGCGGGTGTTGAGATAGAGCAGCAGCAGGATGAGGAAGGCCGGTGACGGGCAGCACCAGCCAGCAGGCGGTTGTTGACGCGTTCCATGGCCTCGTACTGGCCGCTCCAGGTGATGGCGAAGCCGGGAGGCAGGCTCACCTTGCCGCGGACAACTTCCTGGGCCTCGCGCACGTAGCTGCCGGGATCGCGGCCGGCCAGGTCCACGTAGACGTAGCCGGTGAGCAGCCCGTCCTCGTCGCGGATCATGCCGGGCCCCGACGCGGGCTTGATCTCGGCCAGTTCCGAGAGCGGGATCTGCGGCTTTCGCCGGCCGGGACGAGCACGCGCCCGAGGCGATTCCAGATCGGAGCGGAAATCGCGCATGTAGCGGACGTTGACCGGGTAGCGCGCGCGTCCCTCGACGGTGGTGGTGATGTTCTCGCCGCCGATGGCGTTCTGCACCGCCGCCTGCGCCTCTTCGATGGTCAGCCCGTAGCGCGCCAGGGCGTCGCGGTTCCATTCGAAATCGAGGAAATAGCCTTCGGCGGTCCGCTCGGAGAAGACGCTGCGGGTTCCCCGTACCGAGGGCAGCACCGCCTCGACCTGCGCGCCGATTTCCTGGATGGTCTCCAGGTCGTCGCCGTGGATCTTCAGGCCGACCGGGGTGCGCATGCCGGTGCTCAGCATGTCGATGCGGGCCTTGATGGGCATGGTCCAGGCGTTGGAGACTCCGGGGAGCTTCACGGCGGCGTTCAGCTGATCGACGAGCTGCTCGGGCGACATGGTGTCGGGCGTGAAGTGCCGGAAGAGCGGCTTGAGCCACTCCGGCGACCACGAGGAATACCAGGTCGGCACCTTGCGCCACTCGGAGCGCGGCTTGAGGGTGATGACCGTCTCGAGCATCGACAGCGGCGCCGGATCGGTGGAGGTTTCGGCGCGGCCGGCCTTGCCCAGCACGCGGTCCACTTCCGGGAAGGTCTTGATGAGCCGGTCGGTGACCTGGAGGACGCGCTGGGCCTCGCCGATGGAGATGCCCGGCATGGTCGAGGGCATGTAGAACAGCGCCTCTTCGTACAGCGGCGGCATGAACTCGGAGCCGAGCGAGAAGAACACCGGGATGGTGACCGCGAACAGGACGACCGGCGCCGCGATCACGGCCCACTTGTGGCGCAGGGACCAGCGGCAGGCCGGCTCGTAGAGCCGGATGAGGACCCGGCTGACGGGGTGGTGGTCCTCGGAGTGGATGCGCCCGACGAACACGGCGTTGGCCGCCCTGGCCAGCCAGCGCGGCCGGAAGCTGAAGTTGCGCAGGTGAGTGAAGGTGAGCCGCAGCGCCGGGTCGAGCGTGATGGCCAGCACGGCGGCCACGATCATCCCGAGGGTCTTGGTGTAGGCCAGCGGCTTGAACAGCCGCCCTTCCTGCGCTTCCAGGGCGAACACGGGGATGAAGGAGACGGCGATCACCAGCAGGGCGAAGAAGCTCGTGCCGCCGACCTCCTTGACCGCCGCGATCACGACTTCCTTGTAGTCGCCGCGGCGCCCGGAGGCCTCCCAGGCCTCCAGCTTCTTGTGCGCCTGCTCCACCACCACGATGGAGGCGTCCACCATGGCGCCGATGGCGATGGCGATGCCGCCGAGCGACATGATGTTGGCGGTGATGCCCATGGCGCGGAACGGGATGAAGGCGATCAGCACCGCGATCGGGATGGTGATCATCGGGATGAGCGCGCTGGGGATGTGCCACAGGAACAGCAGCACGATCAGCGACACGGTGATGATCACCTCGATGACGGTGGACTTCAGGGTGTCGATGGAGTGGTGGATCAGCTGCGGAGCGGTCGTAGATGGGGACGATCTTGACGCCGGCGGGAAGGCCGGGCTCGATCTGGCGGATCTTCTCCTTGACCCGGTCGATGACGTCGAGCGCGTTCTCGCCCTGGCGCATGACGATGATGCCGGAGACGGCTTCGCCGGTGCCGTCGAGGTCGGAGACGCCGCGCCGCATGTCGGGCCCGAGGGTCACCTGCCCGATGTCTTTCACGCGGATCGGGGTGCCGTTTTCGCTGGCGGAGACGACGACGCTCTCGATGTCGGCGACGGACCGGGCGTAGCCGCGGCCGCGGACCATGTACTCGGCGCCGCCCAGCTCGATCATGCGGCCGCCGGTTTCGCTGTTGCTGCCGCGGATGGCGTCGACGACCTTGTTGATGGGGATGTTGTAGGCCTGGAGCCGGTTCGGGTCGACGTTGACCTGGTACTGCTTGCCGAAGCCGCCGATGGGCGCGACTTCGGCGACGCCGGGGACGGACTTGAGGTGGTAGCGCAGGTACCAGTCCTGGAGCGAGCGCAGGTCGGCCAGGCTGTGCTTGCCCGACTTGTCCTCGAGCACGTACTGGTAGATCCAGCCGAGGCCGGTGGCGTCGGGGCCGAGTTCGGTCTTGGACCCTGCCGGCAGGGACTGCAGGACGCCGGAGAGGTACTCGAGCGTGCGGGTGCGCGCCCAGTAGATGTCGGTGCCGTCTTCGAAGATGACGTAGACGAAGGAGTAGCCGAAGTCGGAGAAGCCGCGGACGGCCTTGACCTTGGGCGCGCCGAGCATGGCGGTGACGATCGGGTAGGTGACCTGGTCCTCGACGATGTCGGGGCTGCGGTCCCAGCGGGAGTAGACGATGACCTGGGTGTCGCTGAGGTCGGGGATGGCGTCGAGCGCGACGTTGTTCATCGACCACCAGCCGTAGATGGCGGCTACGGCTACGAGGGTGAGGACGATGAGCCGGTTGCGCGCGGAGAAATCGATGATGCGCGAAATCATTCAGACGTGTGCGCCATCCCGTTCATGTCCGGAGCCGCCATCTTCTTCTGGACATATTTCCCGGGATTCGCTTCAAAGCTCTTCTTGCACAGCTCGGAGCAGAAGTAGTAGGTCTCGCCTTCGTACTGGGTCTTGAAGACGTCCGGCGACTTCGGATCGACATCCATGCCGCAGACGAGGTCCTTTACGGTCTTCGGCTTCTCGCGTCGTCGCAGCAGCCGATGTCGCTCGGCGAGCTTCATGCGGCTTTCGGAATCGATCAGGAAGTTGCCGGAGACGACGATGCGCTCGCCCGGCTCGAGGCCGCTGCGTGATCTGGACGCGATCGCCGAGCCGCCACCCGGTTTCGACCAGCCGGGGTTCGAAGACCCCGTTCCCGCGTTCGACGTAGACGGTCTTCCTGCGGCCCGAGTCGATCACGGCCTCGGCCGGCACCGTGATGGCCGCCGGCGTGTCCACCTGAGCTCGACATCCACGAACATGTCGGGCAACAGAACATTACCGGGATTGTCGAGTTCGAAGCGGGTTTTCAGGGTGCGCGTCTGCGGATCCAGCTGCGGCAGTGCGTCGCTCAGGCGCGCCTGAAATTCGCGGCCCTGGTACCGGACCGTGGCCATGGCGCCCGGCTTCACGAACTCGCGGTCTTTCTCGAAGATGTCCGTCATCACCCAGACGTGGCCGATGTCGGCGATGCGATAGAACTCCGTGCCCTTGTCGAACCGCTGGGTCGGCGAGATGTTCCGCGTCAGCACGAAACCGGAGACCGGCGAGTAGATGTTGATCTGGGGCGAGGCCACGCGCGTCCGGTGGATTTCCTCGATCTGCAGGTCGCTCATGCCCAGGCCGCGCAGCGAGTCGATCGGGAACATCGGGTTCGCGCTCCCGGACGTCCTTATGGACGCCTGGGTGAAATCAGTCGTCTGCTTCGGCAGCGGGTCCTTCGAGGGGATGCTCAGCAGGAACAGCCGCTCTGTATACAGGAGGTCCTTCTGGTAGTAGGACGCGAGGAACTGGTTCTTCTTGACGAAGCGGCCGACGGTGTTCTGGCCGAGATCGACGATCCAGCCATCCGCCGCCGCAACGATGCGGTAAAGCCGCTGGTCGTCCACGGCTATGCGGCCCGGCACTCGCAGCATGTTGGAGGACGAATCGAGACGGACCTCGTCCGTGCGGACGCCGATCAGCTGTTGCCTTGCGGCGCCGATCTGAACCATCCCCGGAGTGTCGGGACTGTCCGGATTGGGCTTGTGGTCCGGTTTCGCCGGCATCCGCCGGTTCCAGGCGCATGCCGCAGATGGGGCAGTCCCCGGCGTCGGTCGGATCTGTATTGGGGATGCATGGGGCAGGTGTAAGCGACAGCCTGCTCACGCGAAGCTGAAGACAGTGGCGGGATCTTCTTGCCGGTTGGCCAAATATCCGGCAAAAAAGATGCCGATCGCCACGAAGAGAGCGGTCATAAATCTTGCGGGCGTCGTCATATCTCCTCTCGGTAGAAGAAGTCAATTTAAGGAGGGGGGAGGGATTGCTCCCTCCCCTCGGACACTATCGAACACACCGGTTACGGCGTGCGAATCGGGAACGGCAGCGCGTTCGTCCAGGCGGACGAGCCGCCGAGGTTGTTGTTCGCCCGGATCCGGTAGTAGTAGACCGTGTTGCGATTCACGGTCTGAATTAGGCTTCTGGCGGAGCCTGTAGGCGTGAAGGTCGCCAGGCCCGTCGTGAAGCCGAGGTTGGTGGCACGCTGGATCGTGAAGTTGGTCGGATTGGCAGCGGCCGCCCAGATGAGCGTCGCCGTGTCCTTGTTGCCGTTAGCCCGGGCAACCGCGACTGTGAAGCTGGTCGGCGCTGCCGGAATCGTCGGGATTGCCACCGGGGATGCCAGCGTCGCGTACGCCGAAGGTCCCGCTGCGTTGACCGCCTTCACCCGGTAGAGGTAGCTGTTACCGGCCGCGACGTGGTATCGACGTAGGTCACGTCACCGGTGCTGTTCCTCGGCCCCGGTGCGGCGATCTGCGCGAAGTTGGTGCAAGTCGTCGCCGGCGCTACGAACGAGCAGCGCTCAACCACGAAGCCGGTTTCGTTGGTCGCGTTGTCCCTCCACGTCAGGCTCACCTGCGGCCCGCTCTGCACCGTCGCCCGTCGGGTTCGTCGGAGCCGCGGGCCCCGTCGCCGCGGTACCGACAAGAACAGTAAGCACGCCGGACACGGAGTCGGCAGCCATCGTCGGGAAGCCTGCGATGCTGGTGTCGCCGACGGTCTGGCCAATCGCCCGCACGCGGTAGAAGTAAGTCACGTTGTTGACGTTCCCGATCCTGTCACCATACGCCCTGATGTTCGCTGCGACATTGACAGTCCTCAGGCCCGTGTTGAAGTTGGCATCCGAGGCCCTTTCGATGGCGAACTGGGCGACAGTCAGTGAGGGGCTGGTCCAGCTCAGGTTGACCGTCTTGTTACCACCGTTGCCGGTGATGGTGAACGCGGTGCTTAGCGTAGGCGCCGTCGGCGGAACCGCAAACACCAGTGAGTGCATGAAGTCCATCTCTTCGTGGGACAGGATGTGGCAGTGCCACACGTACTCCCAGCCGAAGTTGACGGTGTGGTTCAGGATCTCCGGGATGGGGATTGCCGTTCGGGTCGAACCATCCGGCCGGCCCCGGCGGTGGAAGCGTGGCTCCGGGGGGCAGCGTCGGATCGATCAACCGCACGCTGTTGGGGAGCTCGAACGGAATCTCAGTCGGAGTCGGAACGGTCGGCCTCAGCGCAAGGAAGGTGATCTCCAGCGGGTTGATAAAGACGGTGTCCTTCCAACCCACGTTCTGGGCGTCAACAGCCCGCCCGGCTGGGAACGCTCCCGGCGCGACCTGCCCGTCCTGCCCGACGCGGCTGATGACCTGGGCAGTAAACAGGTGCGTGTGGATGGGATGAGTGTCCACGCCGTTGTGGAAGATTCTCCAGATCTGCGTGCCGTCGGCCAGCTGCCCGATCTTCGTGGTTTCGAGCGAGCCCTTGACGACGTCGGTCGGCGGGGACGAGAACGGGAACGGGAGGATGAATCCCAGAGCCGAATTCGGGTTCGTCATCCCGAGCATGCCGCTCATCCGGCCGAACTGCGTGTCGTACACGCCGCCCATCTCGTCGTGCATCGCCTTCATCTCGAAGGGGATGGTGACGGCGGGCTGGAGGTTCCAGGCGTTGGTCACGCTGTCGTAGCCGAGCGGCTGGAAGTTCTTCTGCGTGTCCCCGATGTTGAGGACGTACTGGGACGCACCCGTCGGGAACGGCAGGTTGTCGTAGGCGGAGTTGTAGGCCGCCTGCGGGATGATGGATGGGATCCTGGCTGACCTCGAAGACGCCGCGCTTTGTTGCTGTCTTGGCAAACACGGCCTGGAGGTTGGCTAGCGTGACGTCCGGGGTCGGCGTCGTCACCGTCGTTCCCACCTGGATCTGCATGATCGTCCGGGTGTTGGGCCCGTAGCCCGGCAGCGTGTTGGGCGCGCCGCCGCTGTCCATCAGGTTCCCGTCTCCGGTGTAGTTGTCGTACGGCGCGGCGCCGGCCGGGACAGGCGCCGGGGAGTCGTTGTAGAGGATCAGCGTCTTGCCTGCGTAGGCGCTGAAGTCAACGATGACATCCGAGCGCTCCGCTGCCATGAGGAACAGCGAGTGCTGGTTGACGATGCCGAAATTGAAGTAGGCCGGGTCAAGGTTGTACCCGATCGGCTGCTGCGGGATCACGACCGGCGCCGGCGTGAAACCGCCCTCGGTGCCGATCTGGATCCACGAGCGGTCCTGCCGTTGTCGGATCGGGAACGCCGCTCGGCGTGTCGGCGTACTGGTTAGCGGCGGTGCCAAGGGCAAGACTGACCGGGACCATCCGGACCTCGGTGCAGTCCCCCACTGGGACGGCGCCGGTGCAGAGAGGTGCTGGCGCCGCCGCGGTCGCCGTGGTGTCCGCCTTCTTGTCCGCAGCGACGTAGAGCTGCAGGTTCTGGGCCCGGTCGTTGGATGCGTTCAGGATGCGGAACCGATAGGCCTTTGGTTCCACCGTCAGGGATGGGTAAGCGGTTCCGTTCACGATGGGCGTGTCCAGAAAGCTCTCGCCCGGGATGGAGGGATTCGGCACGCCGGGATTAAACGGCGGTTCCCACGGCGCGGTGCACTGGGCCGGGGGGGTTGGGATCGGGATGCAATCCAGCTGCCCTGGACCGCCGCATGGTGCCGGTGTCCAGCAGTCCTGGTCGAAGTACGGGTTCGGCACGGGGCCGACATCAATGCATCCCACCGGGCCGCCGTTGACGCACGTCGGGGTGGGGGGGTTGAACCACGGCCCGTAGAACCAGCGGCCGAAGGGGTTCGTTCCGGTCGGATCCCACGGATTCGTGACCGTCATGTAGACGTGTGGGTACCAGAAATCGCCCGTGACGGCTGTCCCCGGCGCCGCCCCTGATCCCCAAGCCCACGTCGGGTCCTGGGCGTAAACCGTTTCGGCGTCCACGAACGTCTTGTCCTGGATGACCAGCGGGATGCCGATGTCAGGGAGAACCTTGAGCCCGTTGGGGTTCACGCCCGAAACGTTGCTGCCGGAGATCATGTCGGTCTCGACGGCATCCGTGATCACGTATCCCGCCGCCTCGCCGGCATACACGTTGAGGCGCGTGATGCCGTGGGCGTGATCGTGGTAGAACTGCAGGCGGGCGCTCTGGGCGTTGGTGTAGAAGAACGTCATGCACCCGCTGCTCTTCTTGGCAGCACTGTCGCCGGGAAGCCCCGGGGCCAGAGGATTGGCGTCGCAACCTGTGCCCATGTCCGGCACGTTGCGCGCGCTGACGCCCGCCGGGTACGGTGTGACTTCACTCGCCGGCGTGATCCACTGGTGGGTGTTGCCGTCGCTGATCCACACGGTGTTGTTGCCGTGGAGGTGGATGGTCGCCCGGTTCTGCGTGTACTTGTCGTTTGCCACGCCCGGCAGCGCGGGTCCGATCCCGGAACCCGGAACCGTCTCGTCCACCGGCAGCAGGAGGTTTCCGCCGCTGGCACTGTTAGGAAGCAGGTTGTAGAACGTGATGCGAACCGGCTTCGCGGCACCCGCCGCGCCTAACCCAGCTACCTTGCCCAGGGCCACTATGGTCGGCCCAAGGTAATGGGGATTATCGATGGCAAACTTCCCACTGCCGACGTCAATGTGCTTGCTGACAAGGGGCGGATTCATGGCCGCCATTGCAGCCAGTAACCCAGGTGTCTCCAGTTGTACGTAACCGCGGAGCTTCGTCGCCGGCAGGTCCGAGTGCATCTTTTCCTCATACAGGACCAGGCCGATCGAGTAACAGTCCGCCTGCTGAGTGCTATATGTGCACGGCTCGTTAACCCCAACCGGGATGTACTGGCCCTGTATCCCAGGCTTGACCGGATCCTGGTCGATGTTGTTGGCCCCGGCAGGTCCAAGCCCAGGAAGAGTGTCAACGAACTTGCGAATCCCGCCACCGGTAGGCGTGCCGATGATCGCGTCGCCGACGAAACCGGTGCCGTCTAGGTCAGTGATGTTAACGACTGGAGCCATGTACCCGGCGCCGAAACCGTTAATCGTGAAACCGGTAATGACCCCGCCCGTTACCTGGGCCGACACGTCTGCCGCGGTGTAGCACGCCGGGGCAGCGGTGGGGCACTGCGGTAGATAAGCATCGTCGACAGTGACGGTAGGCGCGGTGTACCCCGTGCCTCCGTCCACGACCGTGATGGTCCCGACGGGACCCTTCGGGAGCGGACTGAACGCCCAGTTGCCGTAGGGTCCGAAATAATGCGGCACCCCGCCTGGAGCGGGGACCTGCGCCGCCATCGGGTTTATGGCTGTCAGGGCGGCGATCCCAGGCTTCAGACCGCGCTTGGCGGCGTCCTTTGCCGCCTTCTTCTGCACGGACGGCGGGATTCTCTTGAATTTCTCCTTGTAGACTTGGTCACGTGTGACCTTGTCCTTCTTGGGCTTTTGTGCGTAGTTGACGCCGGTCGCCAGCGAAACGGCAACCGCCATCATTATCAGCCGCACAAAAATCATGTATCTGCGACTAGTCATACAGTGTCTCCTCAATTTGTCAACCTCGATGCAACTTCCACATTCACGCATATGCAGCTGCATGCTTTATTCCCTTGTCCCAAAATCGCTTCCGGGAATCTGCACCCTGGAGGGGGCCAGGTAATCGTCTGGGCCGGAATGACCGGCGGCAAGCTTTGAACTCGCCCTAGGGGAGCCTGGAGGGGCTTTCATCACCATGCGATTCTCCATGAGTGGGTGTTTTATTACGGAGAGGTCAAGACAAACAATTCGTGGAGTTACCCATTCTTGAATGGGTATAACTACTCAGTGGGCCTTGAGTGGGGATCTTTGAGATTCTTAGGGTCCTTTGAGACTTTGAGGTAAAGCTAAAATTCGCCTCGAAGACTCTAACTAACGGCCCGTCCCTCGCGCTCAAGTGGGTCCGGGCTTCAGCCCGGACGCAGTTTGCGGTCGCTATGCAGGGCAGGTGGAGCTGTATGGAACGGATTTAAAGACGTCCGGGCTGAAGCCCGGACCCACTTGGTTTACGGGCAGGGCGGACGGTTAACCGTTGGACGGCCTCTGAAGCCCGGACCCACTTGGTTTTTCTAATGCGGGATTTTGTCAGTGGCGGGGGGTGGCGATGCCGACCGTCAGGCTGCCGTCCGCGTCGACGTCGCCGACCACGAGGTACACGTTCGCGCCGGGCGCGATCGTGACGGTGTTGGTCAGGGTCCCCATGGCGTTGTCGAGGTTGAGCGCCAGGCTCGAGTTCAGCACGACCGCGTTGACGCGCGCGGACCGTCCCTTGGCCGTGGCGACCTCGGATTCGAGCGACGGGGCGAATTCGAACGGGGTGCCGGCCAGGCTGCCGTCGCCAAAGCCTTTCAGGACGACGCCCCGGTTGGTGAAGTCCATGCCCAGAAGCTGCAGCCTCCCGGTCCCGGTCGGGTCGGCGGCCAGCACGTAGTCGCGGTAAACGTCGAGCCAGCCCGTTTGGTACCTGAACTGGTTGCCCGACTTTCCGTACAGGAGGGTCAACACTCCGGTCCCGACGCCCGACACCGCGACGTCCATGAAACCGTCGCCGTTGAAATCGGCGGCGGCAATTGAGCGGACGCCCTTGCCGGTTTCGACCTGAAACTGCTCTTCGTAGTTCCCGTCGGCGCCGGCCATGAAGAAGCGCAGCAACCCCTGGAACGGGACCTGCACGGCGGCGTCGGGGAGCCCGTCGTTGTTGAAATCCGCGACGGCAATCGATACCGAGAACTCGGTCGGGATCGCTGAAGGGGAGCACGTCGAAATCGCGCAAGCCCAGCTCGGCCGATTCGAACACACCGTCGCGGGGGTGGCTGACCCGCACCGATTCCAGCGTGCCTCCCTCCCCGACCCGCAGCATGTAGCTCGGCCGGACCGTCACGGTCCCACCCGGCCCCGTGGCTGCGACCTGGGGAGTGGCCGTTTCCGTGGTGGCAGTCTCCTTTGCGGCGGTTTCGGTCGCCTCGGTCGTCTTGGTCTCGGTGGTCTTGGTTTCCGTCGTGGTCTCGGTCGCAGGGCGAAGCGTCGCCCAGCGACTCGCGCGCGCGCCGGAACGGGTTTTCGTCCTGCTCTTCGGCCGGTTCCGAAATCCCCGTCGATTCCACCCGGCCTTTCGCCGAACATGTGCGAGAAGAAGTTCCCGAACGAACCCCCGATGCCGGACTGCATCATCCGCAGGATTTCCTTGTCGGAGTAGCCCGACGTGCGCAGGGACGGGGCAGGGGGGCCGAATACGGGGATGTTTCCGTTCATGCGCCTGATCGAGAGCTCGCCCTCGGCGTTACCCAAGGCCATGGCGTAGAGGAAGGGGTCTCCCTGCGCCGTCAGCATCGCTCGGCTGACCGCGGCCTCGAAGGGATCCTCGACCGGGGATTCGGCGACCTCGCCGAAACGCGGATTGCGGACGGGTTTGAGCGCGTCGTAAATCCCGGGCTGCTGGTCGGGCAGGGCCGCCCGGGGCGCGAGCGCCAAGTCCTCCGCGCCGGCCTGAAGCGGTTGTGGCTCGACCGGGGATACCGTCAAGTGGTAGCAGAAGATGGCGAGTGCCGGGGCCAGAACGAATGCAGCCAGGATGAGGGCGGAGGGACGCAGACGTGTATTGAGAAACCGAGGAGCAGACGCCAGCTTCGGTCGGAAGCGTGCCGAATTCAAAACGAACTCCAATACTTCCCTGACTTGTGCGCCGCCAACGTTCTACGATGATGCAAAAGGCCTAAACCCGATGGCCTAGTTTATATGACTAATCGAGAGCCCGTGTAAAGCAATTTTTCCAACAATTTACCAACATCCTACCGGTTGCGGCTCCCCTCGAGTTCGAGGGCCCGGCGCCAGCTCTCGATGGCGCGGTCGCTGTCGCCGGCGAGACGGTAGAGCCGCGCCTTGGTGGCCAGGATCTTGGCCCGGTTGGCGTTGAGCTCCGTGTTTTTGAGGGCCTCGTCCAGGAGTGTCTGGCCGAGGTCGAACCGGCGGATTTCCGCGAACTTGTCGGTGATGATGCTCAGGCTCTGCGCGACAAGGCTCTCGTACTCGGGTGGGAAGCGGAGCTGGATGATCTGGCGGGCCTCCGCCATCGCCTTGTCCAGGTCGCCCTTCTTTATGTAGAGCTCGGCCAGGTCGTGGTGGGCCTCGGCGAGGTCGAATTTCTGAGCCAGTTCCGGGCTGCGTGTCTGCGGCTGCGCCTGGCCGGAACCCACGACAGGGGCGCAGGCGAGCAGCAGGGCGAGAAGCGGGAGCTTCAGCGCCCTTGGGCCCAATGCGAGGTCAAGAATCATACGGACTGCTCCCTGGCGGGGATGCGCTCCCCGCTACCGGTCGGCGAATGGATTTCCCTTGCCCTGAATCAGGGTAGATTGATATCTCGTAAAAGGATTGCTGTAATCCTGTCCCAGGCTGCGGAACGGGTTCCCCGCTTCCTTGAGGCGGGCCTGCTCGACCGCGCCGTACTGCGCGATGGCGGTCAGCTCACTCTGCCGGGCCGCGTCCCTGTACTGGCGGACTCCCACGGTCAAGGCGAGGAGCATGAACAGCGACAGGCTGACGCCGACGGCGAACTGCCGCGGCCTGGACAACACTCCGAACCAGCCGGGGGCCGGCCGCGGCTCCTCGAGCCTCGCCCGGATCCGGAACCACTGCGCGGCGGGCACGTCGATCTCGAGCCCCGTCGAGCGGAACAGGAGGTCGACCGACCGCCACCGGGCGAGTTCGTCCCGGCAGCCCGCGCACGTCTCCAGGTGCCCGCGGATCTCCTCGAAGCGCGCGTCGGCGCGGTCGCCGTCGAGGTAAGGGCCGAAATCTGCGGGATGGTCTGTTCTCGCGTTCATCTTCGGATTTCCAGGTATTGCCCCAGGGACTTGCGCGCGAAAGAACGGGCACGGAATATGTCCGTCTTGACCGACAGGAGCGAACGTCCCACGATGTCGGAAATCTCGGCGTAACTCTTTTCGTGAATCACGGCCAGCACGAATACCTCGCGAAGCTTCGGCGGGAGCGAACCGAGCACCACCCTGATCCGCGCCCCCAGTTCCTCCTGAAGAACCACATCCTGCGGGGTCGGCCGGCCGTCGGCCGGTTCGAACTCCGCCTGCTCCCTGCCGTCGCCCCCCACCGCTGGCGGCTGCCGGGGAGGCTCGCTCCGCTTTTTGCGGAACGTCTGATAAACCTCGTTTCTGGCGATGCGGTAGAGCCAGGATTCGAACCGCCCGGGATCCTGCAGCCTCGGGAGTTCGTGAAAGGCCCTCAGGAAAACGTTCTGCGCCAGATCTTCCGCGTCTTCCCGGCTATCTACCATCCGGTAGATGAAATTCAATATGCGCCGGCCGTACTCCTGGTGGACCTGCCGGAAGGCTTCCACCTCGCCGGCCTTGGCTCTCTGGATGAGTTCAGCCTGTTCGCTCTTCAAAAATCGTATCTCGAGGGTGAAAGGCTTTCCGTCGCAGAGCCGACTGCCAAGATGATCCGAGACGGAAAAAGTTGCAAAAAAAAGCTTGACTCGCCGCGGATTATGCAACCTTGCGGCCCCGCATGCCGTCCTGTATAGTCACATGGCTGCAGACGCCGCCAGGGTCTTTCGCGCACCCTTCAAGGAGTCGTTTTCATGTCTCTCCCCAACCAGGACCGCCGTTCCCGCACCGGGCGGGCAGTCTGCCTGCTGGTTCGCAACCTTATAATGGCCACGTCTGTTTTCGTCCTCTGGGCCGCCCCCATTATCGGCATGGACCAGGACGCTGTCCAGAGCACGGCACAGCCGGCCGACCCGGAGGCGCAGGTGCGGGCACGGATCACGGCCTACTGGGAAGCCATGCAGCGGGAGGACTACCGGGCGGCCGCGCAGTTCGTCCACCCGGCCTCCCGCGACCTTTTCGAACACAGGGTCCCCAAGTCCCGGATCGACCGGTGGAGCATCCAGAAGCTCCAGTTCAACGACGAGCGCACCGTGTGCGACGCTACCATCCTCGTTTCGAAACCCGTAGCCATTTTCGAATCCAACGTCGTCGACTGGCCCTTGAAAAACCAGTGGGTGCTGTTCGAGGGGGACTGGTACTTCAAGATCCCCTGGGACAGCAAGACGAACCCGGCGCTCGAGTTGTTCCGCGCCCAGCAGGACACGGCCGCGAAAACGACCGAGATCCGCGAAGCCAGGCCGAGCACCGCCGCGCCGTCGGCCGAAGCGATCGAGCGGCTCGCCGCCACCCGGTTTTTCACGCCCGGACCCGGCCAACCCCTCGGTCGTCCACAACGGGCAGAAAAGCGTGTTCCGCTATCACTACACCAACGCCAAGGCCACGGCGACGCGCATCGTCTCGGTCCACTCCGACTGCCACTGCACCAGTGTCAAGCAGGAGTACCCGGAGATCGCTCCGGGCGCGGAGGGGACAGTGGAGGTGACGCTGGACACCTTCGGGCTGCCGCTGGGATCTGTCCAGAAGGAAGTGTATGTCACGTTCGCCGACCAGGCGGATCCCCAGGTGATCCGGATCTCGGTCAAGAACCAGCCCAATTTCGCCGTCAGCCCCGCCCGGGTCAACTTCGGGCTGGTGGCGCGCGGCAAACCAGCCGAGGCGTCGCTCCGGATCGTCAACCAGAGCGGCCAGCCCGTGAAGCTGCTGTCGCACCTCAAATCCGACCCGAAGCTCCAGGTCGTCGTGGACAAGCCCGCCCTCGAACCGGGCGAGACGGCGACCGTGACGCTCCGCTACGACGCCTCCTCCGCCGGCGAGTTCCTTGACAGCCTCATGCTTCAGACGGACCTCGCGGCGGAACCCCTGATCACGGTGGCCGTCCGCGGCGAAGTCGCCCGCTGAGGCTCGGAGAGAAGAACGCGGATTTCAGGGATCTAACGGATTCACGCGGCCTGCCACCCATGCCTTTATCTTCGTTCCGCGTGGATCCGCGGCCATCCGCGTCCGCAAAAGCAGGTTCTTTTTTTAATCAAATAGCTTTTTCCCCGCAACTTTTTGCCGATTTGTGCATCTGTGACCGTGTTGTTTGAGGTTCCCGTACGTGGGGACCCCCAGGACGACGTCCCTGAAATCAGTTGACATTCCCCGCGCTGGCTGTTAGGGTTGCGCCGCCAGTATGGGTAAGTCGTACGTTGTAGCATGTCCCTTCGAGAAGGGGTGTGCCGGCTTGTTTGCCGTTCGCCCTACAACGCGCCTTAGCTCGAAATTACTTGGACCTCTAGATGAACCTATCGGACGCACGAAAGTCTGGTAGTCGTTACCCAATGCTCACCATTTACTTACGGAGAAAGCGTATGACTTTGTTGAAAGCTAGCAGAATGCCCTTGCTGGCGGGATTGCTATGTCTCCTGCTGCTGGGCTTCGCTGGAGCTTCCTACGGCGCGGTTCGCTTCGACGTTGTATCGTCGCCGACTGAAGTGATCAATACCGGCCGCTCGGAAGTCACGGGTTCCGTGAACCTGATCGTTCGCGGGGCTGGCAACGTGACGGGCACCTCCCTGGGCGGCAACACCCAGATCGGGTTTATTTACACGAACCCGGCCATGCAGATCGACAACACGACGACGTCCGGGATCAAGCTGGTCTACAGCGCCGGATTTACGTCCGCCAGCCCGCACTTCGCGCCTGTCGCGGTTGAGAACTTCGACTTGAACGGCCGCTGCTCGGGCCGTATCACGATCGTTCTTGCCGCCGGTGCGCAGCCGGTCGAAGGCGACTTCATCCGTGTCGAGGGTGTGCGTGGCAGAATCGATGCCAGCCTTGCCGTGACCCCGGGGACCGACCTCTACGTTGACCTGCAGTCGATCAACGACCCGACCTCGGCCAACTTCACCCCGGACCGCGTCCGCGTGGCGAAGTCCCTGGACGGCATGAACGTGGCGATCTCGCCCGATACCCTGTTGCTCTGCTTCCCGACCACCGGCAGACCGCCGTCAGGCACCGAGAAGCCCAGCTACTACATCAGGATCACCGAGGGCTTCGCCCGCGCGTTCGTGGATCAGGATGCCAACAACGACGGCTCCTTGGCCACCGACCGCGTCGACTCCGGCAACGGCCTGATCGGCGTTACCACCGCTCCGGGCGCCCTGGGTGCACCGAACAACTCGACCCAGTTCCTCGTCTGGTTGGAATCCATCCCGACCAGCGTGGACGACATCGAGTGGCAGGCTTCCGTAGGAACCGACTCCTCGACCGGCGCCAGCCTCGTTCTGGTTGAGGACAGCGCCACCTTCTCCTCGACTCTCGGTGTGGCCACCGCCCTCTATTCTTATGAGAGCGTCAACCAGACCGACGTCAGCGATATCGCGGTTGAGGTCTTTACGCTCATGCCGACGATCATCCTGAAGAGCACCACGGCGACCACGACCGGAACGATTATGGCCGGCGTGAGCCTGGCTCCTGCGGTCGATGCACTCTCCGGCTGCCCGGTCCCGACCGGTTCGTCCACGATCGGCCGTCCTCGCTTCCTGAGAATGTTCGAGTCCGACGCGGTTGCCACCAACAACCCGCCGGATGACCCGCTGAAGCCCTATGCTCAGGTCATTCGCTGCAACTGCTACATGCTGTTCACCTATGTCACTGCGACCGCCGACTTCAACACCGGCATCGCGGTGGCCAACACCACTGGTGACACGGCTCCGTTCGGCGTGAACGAGGCTCCGGATCAGCTTGGTAAGATCACCTTCTACTTCTACGATCGTACCGCCGGCTACGTGGGGACGACCGAGACCGCCGCTGATATTCAGACCGGCCGTAGCTATGTTGATCTGGTTTCCAACATCCTGCCGACTGGTGTGACCAGCTTCTCCGGTTACATCATCGCCAAGGCGGACTTCCAGTTCTGCCACGCCTTCGCCTTCATCGCGGACACCGGGTTCGCTTCGATCGCGCACGGCTACGTGGCGAACATCATTCCTGACCCGGCGATCAAGAACATCAACGATCGCAGGGCTCCCGCCGCGGCTGCGGACGTGTTCAACATTCCTGCGGGTGAAAGCCTGAACAACTAGGCTTATCCCACACGGGATCAATAAAGGGGGTAGCTCCCTCACCGGGGGCTACCCCCTTTTTGTGTGTCGCAATAAGCAGGCGCCAAATAAAGCAAGTGGGTCCGGGCTTCAGCCCGGACGCCTTTTGCACTTGTACATAGTGCAAGTCAAACTACGTCCGGGCTGAAGCCCGGACCCACTTGGGAGGCGGCGCCGCACTCCAATTTCTGCTATCATCCCCTGCCGTGTACAAGAGCCGCCCCATCACCGTCGTCATCCCGTGCCTGAACGAGGAGAAAGGCATCGTCGAGGTACTCTCCCGCATGCCCTCGTTCGTCGACGAGGTCATCGTCGTCGACAACAACTCGACCGACCGCACCCCCGAGCTCGCCCGCCGACACGGAGCGCGCGTGATCCACGAGAAGGTCCGGGGATACGGCCGCGCTTACAAGACCGGCCTCCTCGAAGCTCAAGGGGACATCGTCGTCACGCTCGACGGCGATCACTCCTACCCGGTGGACGCTATTTCCTATCTCCTGGAAATCTTCCTCCGCTCCGAGGTCCGCTTCGTGTCGGCCTCGCGGTTCCCTCTGAAGAACCGGCGCGCGATGTCGGCGAAGCACTGGCTGGGCAACCGGCTCCTGAGCCTGGCGATGTCGGTCCTCTATTTCCGCTGGGTCCGCGACTCCCAGTCCGGCATGTGGGTGTTCGAGCGGGACAGCCTCTCCCGGATGCACCTCGAGAGTGACGGCATGGCCTTCAGCGAGGAGATCAAGATCGAGGCCATCCGCAACCGGCACATCGGGTTCAAGGAGATCTACATCGACTATTCCAACCGCATGGGCGAGATCAAGCTGCAGCCGTGGCGCGACGGCTGCCGCAACCTCGCGTTCCTGGTAAAGAAGCGGTTTGGGTGGCGGCGACGGCGCGACGCGGCGCCGCTCGTGCAGAAATCGGAGACCCCGCGGTGACGACCAGGGTGGACGGGACCGATCGACCCGGCGCCGCGGCTCCCTGTCCCGTTTGCCGGCGCGCCGACGCGCCGTTGTACGGCGTCGGACGCGACCGCCTCTTCGGCCTTGCGCCGGGTGAATACCGGCTGTACCGCTGCCGCGGCTGCCGCTGCATATTCCAGCACCCCCTCCCCCCGGAGCCGGCGCTGGCGGGCTTCTACCCCGAGGAATACTGGTGGGACGGCGCGGCTGGGAACCGCGGGGCCGCTTCCGGGATGCTCGCGCGGGCCGAGCTTCTCTATCGAGAAACCGTCGTGCGCGACCACGTGCGCTTCGTCGCGCGCTGTGCCGGAGCCGGGGGCTCCGGTCTCCGGCTCCTCGACATCGGCTGCGGGAGCGGCACTTTCCTGGCGATGGCGGGGCGGCGCGGCTTCCAACCCTGCGGCATGGATGTCTCCGAGCGCGCGGTCGCGGCCGCCCGGCGGCAGTACGGTCTCGACGTGCGCCACGGCGGGATCGGCAGCGCGCTCTGGGAGCCCGCGAGCTTCGACCTGGTGACGATGTTCCACGTCCTCGAGCACGTCCGCGACCCGCGCGGCGCGCTCGACTATGCCCGCGGCCTGCTCAAACCCTCGGGACGGCTCGTCGTGCAGGTCCCCAACGCGAGATCGCTCCAGGCCAGGGCGTTCGGGACGCGCTGGTACGGTCTGGACGTGCCCCGGCACCTCATCAACTTCAGCGCCGACGGCCTGGAGATCCTGCTGCGCGAGGCCGGACTGGAGATCCGCGCCGTCTCCCGTTTTTCGCTCCGCGACAACCCTGCGGCCCTCGCCTCGAGCGCGGCCCCGGCCCTGGACCCCATCGGCCGCAAGGGGCGGCGGCGCGACGCCGGCCGGCCGGCGGCCCGGGCCGCCCTCGAGCTCGCCTACTTCTCCCTGACCCTCCTGGCCCTGCCGCTCGCCCTCGCCGAGAGCGCCTTCGGGCTGGGCGCGACCCTCTGGGTCGCCGCAAGCCCGACCAACAGAAGAATAAGTGGGTCCGGGCTTCAGCCCGGACGCCTTTAGATCCGCCTCATCTAGAAACAGTTTCACGTCATAGTTTCAGCAAACTACGTCCGGGCTGAAGCCCGGACCCACTTGTTTTTCCGGCAGGCCGGGTGGTTCAACCGCTGGACGACCTCTGAAGCCCGGACCCACCTGAGTTTTCATTTGCGCGCTGCCGTGACCACGGATAGGATCTTTCCCCATCATGGCAAATCTCCGGCTGACGAAAGTGAAAGTGCTGGTGACCGGCGGCGGCGGGTTTATCGGCAGCCACCTGTGCGAGCTCTGCGCCCGCGAGGGGGCGGAGGTGCGGGCGTTCGTCCATTACAACTCGCGCTCCGACTGGGGCATGCTCGAGCTCCTGGACCGGCGCGTGCTCAAGGGTATCGAAGTGCAGTCCGGGGACCTGCGCGACGCGGAAGCGGTACGCCGGGCGGTGCGCGGATGCAACTTCGTGTTCCACCTCGGGGCTTTGATCGGCATCCCCTATTCGTACGTGAACCCGCTCGATGTCGTGTCCACGAACGTGCTGGGGACTGCGCACGTGCTGCAGGCAGGCCGCGAGTTTTCGATCGAACGCATCGTGCAGACTTCGACGAGCGAGGTGTATGGCACAGCGCAGTACGTGCCCATGGACGAGGCGCACCCGCTCGCGCCGCAGTCCCCTTACGCGGCGTCGAAGGTGGCGGCCGACAAGCTGGCTGAAAGCTACCACAGGGCTTACGGCCTCCCTGTCACCATCGTGCGGCCGTTCAACACCTACGGCCCGCGCCAGTCGCCCCGTGCCGTTATCCCGACGATCGTGCTGCAGGCCCTGCGGGGCAAACGGATTCGGTTGGGTAACACGGGCCCGAGCCGCGACCTGACCTTCGTCACCGACACGGCGCGCGGTTTCGTCGACGCCGCCTTGAGTCCGGCCGCGGAGGGGCAGACGGTGCAGCTGGGTTCGGGGACCGAGACCTCGGTGCGGGACTTGGTCGCCGCCGTCGCGGCGATTCTCGGCAAGGAACTTGTCGTCGTGCGCGAGCGCCGGCGTGAACGACCCCGGGGAAGCGAGGTGGAGCGCCTGTATGCGTCCAACCGGCGCGCCGCCGACCTGACAGGCTGGCGGCCGACGGTGCCGCTGGCGCGGGGTCTGCAAAAAACGATACACTGGTTCCGTGGCCGGACGGCCCTTTACAAAACGGATCTTTACCATGTCTAGCCCCACAGAACCGCAAATCGTCGTCGTGCTGCCGGCGTACAATGCGGCGAAGACCCTCGAGCAGACCTACGCCGATTTGCCCAAGGACAAGATCTCGAAGATCATCCTGGTGGACGACGTCAGCCAGGACCAGACCGTGGAGGTCGCCAAGGCCCTCGGGCTTTCGGTCGTGATCCACGTGCAGAACCGGGGTTACGGCGGCAATCAGAAGACGTGCTACCTCGAGGCGCTCAAGCACGGCGCGGACGTCGTGGTGATGCTCCACCCCGATCACCAGTACGACTCGCGCCTCGTCCCCGAGCTCGTGCGCCCCATCCTGGAGGGGCGCGCCGACATGGTGATGGGCTCGCGGATCATGAACGGTCGCGCCCTCCAGGGGGGCATGCCGAAGTGGAAGTACCTGGCCAACCGGGCGCTCACCATCACCGAGAACTTTGTCTTCCGCACCCGGCTGACCGATTGCCACAGCGGATTTCGCGCCTACAGCCGCAAGCTGCTCTCCACCGTCCCGTTCCTGCTCAACTCCGACGATTTTGTCTTCGACTCCCAGATGATCGCCCAGGCGGTGCACCTGGGATTCACCATCACCGAGATCGCGGTCCAGGCTCGTTATTTCCCCGAAGCCTCCAGCGTGAACTTCAAGGTGAGCACCGTTTACGGCATCAAGACGCTGGGCGTGCTCGGGAGTTTCCTGCTGCAGCGGTCCGGCGCAGCCCACTTCCGCATCTTCGAACGCACTCTGCCGGAGGTGATCAGCAAGTACTACCATGAGGGGATCTTCCGCTGAGGCCCGGCCGTCCTGAAAGCCCGGCCCGTGCACCCGCGCCCGAAGGGTGGAGCAGAGCGATTGTATCTACAGTGCGAGCACAACTCGAAACAACCGGGACTCGTTCCCGGTCTGGTTTCGGTCGTGGTGGTGAACTGGAACGGGATGGGGTACCTGCCCGAGTGCCTCGAGTCCGTCCGAATGCAGTCGTACGACCGGAAGGAGATCGTGGTCGTCGACAACGGCTCGACCGATGGCTCGCGCGAATGGCTGCGCGCCCACCCGCCCGAGTGCGGCCGCCTGGTCCAGCTCGACTCGAACCGCGGCTTCGCCGGCGGCGTGAACGCGGGCATCCGCGTGTCGTCCGGTGAATACGTCGCGCTGCTGAACAACGACGCGGTCGCCGAGCGCGACTGGCTGACGCACCTGGTGGCCTCCGCGGCCGATCCCGCCGTCGGTATGGTCGCCTCGAAAATCCTGTTCTACGACCGGCGCGGCGTGATCGACAAGACGGGCCACCTGCTTTACCCCGACGGTCTGAACCGCGGCCGCGGGGCGGGCGAGACCGACAGCGGGCAGTACGACCGGGACCTGGAGATCCTGTTCCCGGACGGGTGCGCGGCCCTCTACCGCCACCGGATGCTCCACGAGATCGGGCTGTTCGACGAAGAGTTCTTCGCCTACGGCGACGACGCGGACCTCGGGCTGCGGGCCTGCTGGCAGGGCTGGAAGTGCGCCTACGCGCCCGGGGCCCGGGTCTACCACCGCCACTCCAGCAGCCTGGGGAAATACTCGCCCGAAAAGGCGTTCCTGGTGGAGCGCAATCGGTTCTGGGTCGCGGTGAAGCTCCTGCCCTGGCACCGCCTCGCCCTTTCGCCGTTCTTTACAATGTGGCGCTTTTGCTGGCACATTAGCAGTGTTTTCGCAGACAGGGGGCTGGCGGGGGGCGTCGCCCGGGACCACAACGCAGGCAGGCTGGCGTGGGCCTTGGTGCGCGCTTACGTCTCCGGCATATCCGGCCTGATCAACATCCTGCGCAAGCGCAGGGACGTGTTCCAGACGAGGCGCATCCGTTCGGCCGAATTCTGCCGGCTGATCCGCAAGTACCGGATTTCGGCCCGGGAACTCGCGCTGCGCGACTGATCACTATGGCCACGACGGTCTTTCTCACCGGGGGTACGGGCTACCTCGGCGGCACGCTCCTGCGTCAGCTCCTGGACGCGGGCTACGCCGTGCGCGCGCTGGTCCGGCGCGCGCCGGCCCCCCTCCCCGCGGGCGAGGTGGAGCCGGTTGTGGGCGACCTTTCGGATCCGGACCGCCTGGCCGGGCCCATGAGGGGGTGCGCCGCCGTGTTTCACAGCGCGGCCCTGGTCTCGTGCTGGGCCCGCGACCGCCAGGACTTTTACCAGACCAACGTCGACGGTTTGCGCAACGTGTTGCGCGCCGCGGCGGCTGCGGGGACGGGAACAGTAGTCTACACGTCGTCGTTCTTCGCGCTCGGCCCGGCGGAACTGCCGGGGGCGCGCGAGGACTCCGGGGCCGAGCCCACAAGTGGGTACGGGCTTCAGCCCGGACGTAGTTTGCGTTGGCTTGGCGGCGTGTGCGGAACGCCCCCCTATCTTCACAGCAAGTTTCTGGCGCGCGCAGAGGCCCGGCAGGCGAAGGCGTCGGGATTCCCGATCGTGATCCTGTATCCCGGGGTGATCTACGGCCCGGGGCGCCGCACCGCCGGGAACCTCGTCGGCCGCCTCGTTGCGGACTTCGTGTCGGGGCGCATGTCCGCGCTGCTTGGCAACGGCCGCCAGATCTGGTCCTTCGCTTTTATCGAGGATGTCGCCCGCGGCCACCTGCGGGCCATGGAGCGGGCCGCCGGCGGGGGCGAGTTCGTCCTCGGCGGCGACAACGTGTCGCTGCGCGGGTTTTACGAGATCCTGGCGCGGCTTTCAGGCCGGCCCGCGCCGCGGCTGCGCCTCCCCGCGGTGCTCGGCGCCCTGGCCGGCGCGCTCGAGTTCGCGCGCGCGCGGGCCCTCGGCTCGATCCCCGCCGCCACCCCGGCCACCGTGCTGGCGATGTACAAGAGCTGGGCTTGCGATTCGGGCAGGGCGCAGGCGGAACTGGGGTACGACTGCACGCCCCTGGAACAGGGGCTGCGCCTCACGCTGGACGCGATGGACGTGCCCACCGGCGAGGGGCGCCAATGATCCTGCGTTCGTGGAACGCCGCCGGAGCGGATCGGAGTTGCGCGTGCTGAATTCACGGGTGAAAAGCCTGGCCCGGCGCATCCTGCCGGACGTCGTCGCCGGATGGCTCGACCCGGTCGAGCGCACCATCGACTCCGAGGTGCGCCGTGCCGCCGCGCTGGTGGGCGACGGCCAGGTCGTGCTCGACGCCGGCGCCGGGGAAGCGCGGCACCGCGGCTTTTTCCAGCGCGGGCGCTATGTCGCCCTGGATGCCGGGTCCGGCGACCCGGCCTGGGATTACTCGGGGCTCGACGTCCGCGGGGACCTGGGGTGCCTCCCGCTGCGCGCCCGCAGCGTGGACGGGGTGCTCTGCATGGTGGTCCTCGAGCACACGCGCGACCCGCGCCGCACCCTGGCGGAGTTCGGGCGGGTTCTCAAACCCGGCGGTTTCCTGGTCATGGTCGTGCCTTTCCTCTGGGAGGAACACCAGGCGCCCCACGACTACTTCCGGTTCACCCGCCACGGCGTGCGGCTCCTCTTCGAGGGCCTCCCGTTCAGGATCGACCTGCTGTCCCCGCTCGGCGGCTTTTTCCGCGTTTGCGCGCGCCGCTGTGTGAACCTGCTCGGCTTCTTCCAGCAGGGGTGGCGCTGGCCGCTCTTCGTGCTGCTCGCGCCGTTTTTCGGGCTGCTCTTCCCGGTGCTCCTCCATTTTCTCGACGGGCTGGACCGTTCCAGGGAATTTTCCCTGGGTTTCCAGATCCGGGCGACCAGGGACCAGGACTGATGCCGGAGACAAAGACCAGCCCGGTCCTCGACCACGGCCTCGTCCTGCTGCTCTGTGCCGCGACGTGGGGCATCAACGCCGCGTGGCTCAGGATGGACACCCGCCCCCCGGTCTGGGACATGGCCATGCACCAGGCGTACGCCCTAAACTACCTGCCGGATGGACAGCCGCCGGGGTTTGCCCACGAGCGCTCGGGCACCTATCCGCCGTTCGTCCACCTCGTCATCGCGGCGTTCTACGCAGCCCTGCACCCGGGGCGCAACGTCGCGGCCCTGGCGAACCTCCCGGCCACGCTGTTGCTGCTGTGGGCGATCTATCTCCTTGCCCGGGACCTGTCCGGGGCATCCGCGGCACGCTGGGCGTGTTTCTTCACGGCGGCGACGCCCTTCCTGCTCTGGATGTCCAGGGAGACGGTCCTCGACTACTGGCTTTCCGCGTGGTTCGCGGTGGCGCTCCTCCTGCTGCACCGTTGTGGTTCGTTCGAATCAAGGCCCGCCGCCCTCTTGCTCGGCCTCGTCATCGGTCTCGGGATGCTGACGAAGTGGTTTTTTGCCGGGCTCCTGGTCTTTCCCCTGGGCTTCGTGCTGGTGCGGCAAAGGATTTGGCGCGACTCTGAACGCATGGTCCGGCTGTTCGACGCGCTTCTGGTGGCGGGGTTCGCGGCGGGCGTGTGGTATCTGCCGAACATCCCCCGGCTGATGGCCTACTTTGGCGCGAACATGTCGATCGGGGCGCGCGAGGGGGAACCGCCGGTGCTGTCGTGGCAGTCCGCCATCTACTACCTGCGGCTGCTCGAGGGCTACCAGTTGTTCGCGCTGCTGTTTGTCGTCGCCGCGGCCGGGACGGCGGTGGCGCTGAGGAGACGGCTGCTGTCCGACCCGGCCTTCTGGGCCGTGTCGGTCGCAGGCGGGTGGCTCGTCTTCACGCTGCTCAGGACCAAGGACCCCCGTTTCACCATGCCGCTGCTCGGGCCGCTGATGATCGCCTCCGGAGCGTGGCTGTCCTCCTGGCGCCACGATTTCACGCGCGGCGCGGCCAAGGTGGCGGTCGTCGCACTTCTGTGCGTCCAGGCCTACGCCGTCAATTTCGGCATCCCGTGGCTCCCGCGCGCCGTGGTGCTGGCCCGGGGATATCAGGGCTCGCTGCGCTGGGACTGGAACCTCTACCTGCAGGACTATTTCGGCATTCTCGGGCCGCCGCGGCGCGAAGACTGGCGCCAGCACGAGATCCTGGGCCGGATCGCGCGGCATGCGGCTGAAAACCGCGAGCGCCCGTCCCTTGCCGTGGTCCCGGACCTGCCGCATTTCAGCGCCGCGAATTTCCTGCTTCAGTCCCGGCTGGACGGTTCGCCCATGAGGGTCGACCACCCGCAGTCCGCGGCCGCTGGAGTCAGGGCCTTCGACGGTTTCAGCTATGTGCTGATGACCGAAGGGGACCAGGGGATGTCGTGGACGACCGGCGCCGCTCGCGCCCTGAACCAGATTATCGTGGACGAGCACGACGTTTTCCGGATACTGGAGCTCTACCCGCTGCCAAACGGGGATTACGTCCGGCTCTATCACATCGACCGGGAGGGAAGAACCGGTGGGTGATTCTGCCATGCGGCCCTTTGTCTGCGATCCCCGCCTCTCGGCCTTTCGCGTCCAGCGCGACCTGGCGCTGCTCGTGCTCGTGGTCGCGGCTTTCTCGTTGCCGTTCCTGGGGCAGCCGTTCCACATGGACGACAACTTCTACCTGGACATGGCGCGCAACGCCCTCGACAAACCGCTGTTCCCCAACGACACCCCCTACGTGTTCGAGGGCCGTCTCCTCCCCGACATGGGCTCGCACTCACACCCGCCGCTGCACACGTACTTCCTGGCGCTGGTGCTCCGGTTGACGGGCGGCGGGGCGGGGACCGAATGGGTGTTTCACGTCTGCGCCCTGATATATCCGCTGATGGCGGTGGTCGGTTTTTACTTCATTTCGATGCGGTTCCTGGAAACGCCGGTCTGGCCCGCCCTGATGCTGGCGTGCACGCCGCTCTTCATGGTGATGCAGCACACCCTGATGACGGACGTCCCGACCCTCGCCTGGTGGCTCGTCGCGATCGCCCTGTTCCTGCGCGGCACCGACCGGGGCAGCCGGCGCCTGCTCGCCGCCAGCTCGGCCTTCCAGTTCGCGGCGATGTTCACGAGTTACCAGTCGGTGGCGCTTACGCCCCTGCTCGCGTACTACCACGCGCGCAAGGGCGGCCGGCGCGCGGGCTGGTTCGCGCTGGCGGCCCCGCCGCTTCTGCTGGCCGCGTGGTTCGGGATGAACTACGCGCACTACGGCCGCTTCCTCCTGGCCGACACCGCCGGGTACATCGCCTCGCGCGACCCTCGTTCCGCCGCCGCGCTCTGGACGAAGCTTCTCGCCCTCCTCCAGTACCAGGGCTGGCTGGCGGTGTTCCCCGTTTTCCTGCTGTACGTCTTCGCCCGGGGCCTGCGCGGGCGCGTGCCGGCGGCGGCGGTACTGGCGGTGATCTGCGTGACGCAGGCGGCCGTCCCGCAGTATCGCATCCCGGACAAGGCCATTTTCGCGGTCGGCCTGCTGGCCGGGGCGGCGGTTCTCGTGCACCTGGCCCGTTTCTGCGCTATGGCGTTCAGAAGGCCGGCGGAGTCCGGTTTCGGGCCGGTCGAGGGGCAGTTCATCGCGCTCTGGTATTTCGGGGCGGCCACCTTCTGCCTGCTGATCTTCACCGAGGGCTCCGCGCGCTACATCCTCCCGCTCGTGCCGCCGCTGCTGATCTATTTCTTCCGCCGGCTCGAGATCGCGGAGGCCTCGGAGTACCGCAGCGTACCCCGGCCGCTGCTCGGCGCCGCCATGGTCGCCAGCGGCAGCGTCGTGATGTCTCTCGGCTGGGGGCTGCTTCTCTCGCACGCCGACCAGGAGTTCGCGCGCGTGTATCCTCGGGCCGCCGGCGAATTCGCCCGCATCACCGGCGGGATGGACTCCTATTACGCGGGCGAATGGGGTTTTCGCTATTATTTCGGCCGCGAGGGTGCGAGGCAGCTCCCCGTCGACGAATCGGCGGCCCGCGGCGGCAGCTGGCTGGCCCGCCCCAGGCTCGCGCTCCCCTACGACGTCCCCGCCGCGCTCTGGACGATGGCCATGCCCGTTCAGGCGCTCTCCTACGACGTAGGCACCCCCATCCGGCTGCTCGACTCGCAGGCGCCGGCGGGTTTCTACTCGACCTCGTGGGGGCTGGTCCCCTTCTCGCTCTCCCGCGCCAGCCTTGACATCATCGACGTGCGGCAGGTCAACTATCTTGTCGAGCGGCTCCCGTGGGCCCGGATCGATGCTCCTCCCGGAGACGCTCCCTGGCCGGGATTCGCCGAGATCCAGGGCTCCGCGCCACTCGCCCTCCTGGTGAAGCCGGGCACCCGGGTGCGCTACCCGTGGGAAGGCACCCGCGCGATGGAGTTGCACCTGAAGCTCGGCATCCCCGCCGACTCCTGGGCGGAAGGCGAAGGGAGGCCCCTGGACGTCCGGATTGTCCAGCGCGACTCGTCGGGCGATACCCTGGCCCGCTTCGAGAAGACCCTCAACCCGGGCATCCGCAAGGAAGACAGGGGCTGGGTTCCGGTCAGCCTCGGACTCGCGGGAGGCTCGGGTCCGGACGGTGTGCTGGAATTCGAAGTGCGCGGCGCTGCCGGAGGAAGGGCCGCATTCGCGCAGGCTCTGCTGAGGGCGGCCCAATGAACGCCGCGATCACGAAGGTGGCCGTGCTGGTGACGACCGCGGCCCTCGCCGCCTGCGGCTCCCGCCCCGAGGCCGCGCCCGGCAAGCCACCGGACCTCGATCTGCTGCCGCGGCTGGCTCTCGCGCTCGAACAGGCGGGCAGGCAGTCGGGCCGGCCCGGCTTCGAGGTGACACGCGGCGGCGTCCGCCGGCGGTGCGCGGTCCTCATTGCGCCGGCGCAGGTCGCCGTGCGGGTCGGGGGGGTGAAAGGCAGTCACACGCTCGAACTGGTCGCCGCCCCCGTGTTCAACATCGGGGACGGCGTGGACCTGGAGGTGACGCTAAACGGGCCGGCGGGGGCGAGGCTGCTGCTGTCGCGCCGCTTCGACCCGGCGCGGCGCGCCGATGACCGGGCCTGGCAGAAAATCGGGATCCCGCTGGATCTGACAGGCGCGCCCGACGAGACGATACAGTTTCGCCTGGCCGGCGGCCCCGCAGGCGATCTCGTGGACGACTGGCTGGCCCTGGGTGCGGTCAGGCTGGTGAATTAGTGGAGTGCGGCGCCGAGAAGTCTGGAGTGTGGCGGCTCGACGCCGCTTTGAGTTTCGTCCGAAGGCCGAACGACTCGGCGCCTCGGCGCCACACCAAACTAAGTCACGGGGCGGCGTCGAGCCGCCGCATTCCAGATAGCGATGGAGTTTACGGGGGCGAGGTACGTGTGGAGTGCGGCGCCTGGGCGCCGCTTTGAGTTTCGTCCGAAGGCAGTACGACCCGGCGCCTCGGCGCCACACCAAACTAAGTCACGGGGCGGCGCCGAGGCGCCGCCCATAAAGCGGCGTCGAGCCGCCGCACTCCAGGAATAGCGATGGAGTTTACGGGGGAACGGTACGTGCCGGGGCAAGGGGGGGCGCAGATCGCCTACGAACACCTGCACCGCTATCTCTTCGCCGCGCGCTGGGCCGCGGGCAAGCTGGTCCTCGACGCGGCCGCAGGGGCCGGCTATGGGGCTGCGCTGCTGGCGCGGTCGGCTGCCGCCGCCTGGGCGCTCGAAATCGACGCGGCGGCGGTCGCGTCCGGGAGGGCCGCCTACGCACGGCCCAACCTCCGGTTCATCCAGGGGGACGCCACGCGGCTGCCGTTCCGGAGCGGCTCCGTGGACCTCGTCACCGCCTTTGAAGTGCTCGAGCACCTCGCCGATCCGGAGGGGCTGGTGCGGGAGATTGCGCGCGTCTGCCGCCGCGACGGGCTGGCCCTGATCTCGACTCCCAACAAGGCCGTCTATTCCGAGGCGCGCGATTACCATAACCCCTTCCACATGCGGGAGTTTTACCGGGAGGAATTCCTGACCCTGCTGTGCGCCAGCTTCCGGAATGTGGTACTTTTCCACCAGCAGATCCGGGCCGGCTCCCTGATTTCGTCCGAGGGGGGCGACGGCTGGGAGTTGCACGCCGAACCGCCGCCGGGGGCGGGGCGAGGCCCTGTTGAGCCGATGTATTTTCTGGCGCTGTGCGGGAACGAGCCTTTCAGGGAGAGGCTTCCGCGCGGCTCGGCCTATCTCGATCCTACGGACGCCCTGATCGCGGAGTGGGGTGCCGAGGCCGCCAGGCTCAACGGCGACATCGAACGGCTCGGGTCCTGGGGCAAGGCGCTCGAAACCGAACTGGCCCGGCGCGACGAGACCCTGCGGCGCACCCTGGACGAGGTCGGCGAACGGGACCGCACGATCGAGTCGCTCCAGCAGGAGATGGGGAACGAAATCGGCGCGCGCGACCGGAGTCTCGCGGCCCTGCGGCGGGAGTTCGAGGAGCGGAGCCGGTGGGCGGGGGAGCTCCAGCAGGACGTCGCCGATCGGGACGCCCTGCTGAGGCGGACGACCGAGGCGCTGGACCGCACGGACGCGGAACTGAAGGGTACCGAGGCCCGGCTGGCGCGCATACGGCGCGCGTTCCTGCACCGGGTGCTGTGCCGCCTGGGCCTCCTGCCACGATGATTTGGAGTGCGGCGGTTCGACGCCGCTTTCCCGGGCGGGGCCTAGGCGCCGCTACCAAAGCGGCGTCGAGCCGCCGCACTCCACACTGCGTTTGAATGGCAAAAACTGGAAGAATTATCGTTGCAAACCAGTAGGTCTGTTGCTAGACTAATAACTTTGTCGACGCTGGCGTAGCTCAGTTGGTAGAGCAGCTGATTTGTAATCAGCGGGTCGGGGGTTCAAGTCCTCTCGCCAGCTCCATGGACACGGCGGCGGGAACGGGCGGAATGACGACCCGGCGGGGCAGGCCGGGGGCGGGGCGGCGCAAGAATCAGTCTCCGACGACGGACAAGGCAACGGACGAAGTGTCCGGCTCACCTGCAAGCTCCCCATATCTCTCAGGCACGGCGCCGGGAGAAGGTCCCGATTCCAGGCTAGGCGACATATTCTGGACAGGTGGTCGAGCGGTTAATGGCACTGGGCTGTAAACCCAGCGACCTTCGGGTCTACGGAGGTTCGAATCCTCCCCTGTCCACCATGTTATTGGAAGCTAAAAGCGGGAGTAACTCAGTTGGTAGAGTCATAGCCTTCCAAGCTATTGGTCGCGGGTTCGAGTCCCGTCTCCCGCTCCAGATCTTAGCCCACGTAGCTCAGTCGGCAGAGCGCGTCCTTGGTAAGGACGAGGTCACCAGTTCGATCCTGGTCGTGGGCTCCAGCAAATTGCGGGGGCTCTGCCCGCGGGCGCATCAGGCACTTTTTCGGATCGGATCAAATAGACGCACCGAGCACAGCTAGGAGAGACATATGGCCAAGGAGAAATTTGATCGCAGCAAGCCGCACGTGAACATAGGGACGATCGGGCACATTGACCATGGGAAGACGACGTTGACGTCGGCGATCACGCAGGTGTTGCACAAGCTGGATCCGAAGGTGACGGTGCGGTCGTTCGATTCGATCGACAATGCGCCGGAGGAGAAGGAGCGGGGGATCACGATTGCGACGGCGCACGTGGAGTACTCGACGTCGAAGCGGCACTATGCGCACGTGGATTGTCCTGGGCACGCGGACTACATCAAGAACATGATCACGGGGGCGGCGCAGATGGACGGGGCGATCCTGGTGGTATCGGCGGCGGACGGGCCGATGCCGCAGACGCGGGAGCACATGCTGCTGGCGCGGCAGGTAGGGGTGCCGTACGTGGTGGTGTTCATGAACAAGTGCGACATGGTGGACGATCCGGAGCTGCTGGATCTGGTGGAGCTGGAGGTGCGGGAGCTTTTGACGTTCTACGAATTTCCCGGGGACGAGATACCGGTGGTGCGGGGGAGTGCGTTGAAGGCGTTGGAGGGGGATGCGGAGGCGGAGAAGCAGGTGCTGGCGCTGATGGATGCGGTGGACGGGTACGTACCGATACCGCAGCGGGAGATGGAGAAGCCGTTTCTGATGCCGGTGGAGGACATATTCACGATATCGGGGCGGGGGACGGTGGCGACGGGGAGGATCGAGCGGGGGAAGGTGAAGGTAGGGGAAGAGATCGAGATCGTGGGGATCCGGCCGACGGTGAAGCGGGTGGTGACGGGCGTGGAGATGTTCAAGAAGCTGCTGGACGAGGGGATGGCGGGGGACAACGTCGGGCTGCTGCTGCGGGGGACGGACAAGAAGGAAGTGGAGCGGGGGCAGGTGATCGCGGCGCCGGGGACGATCACGCCGCACACGCACTTCAAGGCGTAGGTGTACGTGCTGTCGAAGGAAGAGGGGGGGCGGCACACGCCGTTTTTCAACGGGTACCGGCCGCAGTTTTACTTTCGGACGACGGACGTGACGGGGGTGGCGGAGCTTGCCGGAAGGGACGGAGATGGTGATGCCGGGAGACAACACGAACCTGACGATCAAGCTGATCACGCCGATCGCGATGGAGAAGGGGTTGCGGTTCGCGATCCGCGAGGGCGGCAGCACCGTGGGTGCCGGCACGATCTCGGAGATCTTGGAATAAGCGCACGGCTAATCGGGAACTGGGATGCGAGACATCATTACTTTCGAATGCACGAAGTGCAAGAATCGAAACTACACTTCGACGAAGAACAAGAAGACGACCACCGAGCGCCTGGAGTTCAAGAAGTTCTGCAACCGGTGCCGGGCCCACACGCCGCACAAGGAGACGCGGTAGTGGCTCGGCGCGCCGGCGGGGTGTTATTGCAGGCCAGTAGCTCGAATTGGTAGAGCGGCGGTCTCCAAAACCGCATGTTGGGGGTTCGAGTCCCTCCTGGCCTGCCAACCCTTGAAGCAGATCCGGCTGGATCCGTCGTTCGCGGAGTAAAGAGATGAAGGAGTACTGGCAGAAATTCGTGGGCGCCTTCCGGGGCATGATCGAGTTTATCAAGGAGACCCGGAAAGAGCTCAACAACGTGTCCTGGCCCGGCCGTCGCGAAGTCACGGGCACCACCATGGTGGTGATCGTCGCCGTGTTCTTTTTCGGCTTCTTCCTGTACGTCGTCGACAGGATCGTCGGGTTCGGGATGACTTACCTATATCGTCTCGCGGGGCAATAGCCGGAAAGACGGGGTCATGGACGGCGACAAAAAGTGGTACATCATCCACACCTACTCCGGATACGAGCGCAAGGTTGCGGAAAGCCTGATGAACCGCATCCAGGCGTACGACCTGGGTGAATGTATCGGGCAGATCCTGATACCGACGGAAGACGTGGTGGAGATGAAGAGCGGGAAGAAGGTGGTCACCACCAAGCTGACCTTCCCGGGCTACATCCTGGTCGAGATGGACATGACCGACAAGGCGTGGCATGTCGTCCGGGGCACCCCGAAGGTCACCGGTTTCATCAGCACCGGGAAAAAGCCGACGCCCCTCACCGAGGCAGGAGATCAACGAGGTGGTGAACCGCGTGTCGGTGACGGCCGAGCAGCCGAAGCCGAGGTTCACCTTCGACCGCGGGGATGCGGTCAAGATCATCGACGGGCCGTTCAAGGATTTCACGGGGGTGGTCGAGGACGTCAATCCCGATCGCAACACCCTGAAGGTGATGCTCACGATCCTCGGCCGGGCGACCCCGGTGGAACTCGAGTCCGAGCAGGTGGAGAAGGTCTAGGGGCAGGCCGGCCGCGGAGGCCGGGGCGCTGCAAACGGGAGTGGCAATGGCGAAGAAGATAGTGGCGAACGTGAAGCTGCAGGTTGCGGCAGGGAAGGCGACCCCGGCACCGCCGGTCGGATCGGCCCTGGGCCCGCACGGCCTGAACATCATGGACTTCTGCAAGGCTTTCAACGCCAAGACCGCCAAGCAGGAAGGCCTGATCATCCCGGTCGTGGTGACGGTCTACAGCGACCGCACCTACTCGTTCGTCACCAAGACGCCGCCGGCGGCGGTGCTGCTCAAGAAGGCCGCCAACATCGCCAAGGGCTCCGCGGAGCCCAACAAGACCAAGGTGGGCAAGGTCACGATGAAGCAGGTCCGGGAGATCGCCCAGACCAAGATGCCCGATCTGAACGCCGCCAGCCTGGACGCCGCCGTCAACATCATCCTGGGAACGGCGCGGAGCATGGGGATGGAAGTCGAAGGGTAGGACGGGACCCAACGAGTCACGAGGTGATGCAATGCCGAAAGCTGGAAAGAAGTTCGCGAAGGCCGCCGAAGCCGTGGAGCAGAAGGCGTACCCGCTCGACGAGGCGGTCGCCCTGCTGAAGAAGGTCGCGTACGCCAAGTTCAACGAAACGGTCGAGGTGTCGATGCGGCTCGGGGTCGATCCGAAGCACGCCGACCAGATGGTGCGCGGCACGGTGGTGCTGCCCAACGGCCTGGGCAAGAGCAAGAAGGTGGTCGTGATCGCGTCGGGCGAGAAGGTGAAGGAAGGGCGCGACGCCGGGGCGGACGAGGTGGGCGGCGACGACATCGTCGAGCGCATCGCGGGCGGCTGGATGGATTTCGACGCGGTGGTGGCTACGCCCGACATGATGCGCAGCGTCGGCAAGCTGGGGAAGATCCTCGGCCCGCGCGGCCTCATGCCCAACCCGAAGACCGGCACGGTGACCTTCGACGTCGGCAAGGCGATCCGCGAGATCAAGGCCGGCAAGGTGGAGTTCCGCGTCGACAAGACGGGCATCATCCACGCCCCGTGCGGCAAGATCCAGTTCGACCAGAAGAACCTCTACGAAAACGCCCGGGCACTGATCGAGGCGGTCCTCAGGGCGAAGCCGCCCAGCAGCAAGGGGAAGTACGTACGCAGCATCTCCATCTCCTCCACGATGAGCCCCGGCATCTGGGTGGACGAGGCCTCGGTAGAGTCTCGCGCCTAAGGTTGGGCGGGGCGCCCGCCGGGCCGGCGGGTGCGCAGTGTGCCTGTCATCTAAACCAGTCCCCGCGCGGCCGGCGGGGACGACCCGTGTTCGTGAGAGGGCGGCCCCCGTCCGGTGGACGGGGCGGCCCACCGCATGACCATCACAGGCGTTGCCAGTTATGAACAGACAAGAGAAGAACGAGAATGTGGACAGCCTCGGCGAACAGTTCCGGGGCCTCAAGAGCGCGTTCCTGATCGACTACCGCGGCCTGAAGGTCGTGGACGCGACGGAATTGCGCCGCAAGATCCGCGACATCGACGGCAGCTACGTCGTCGTGAAGAACACGCTGGCGATGCGCGCGGCCAAGGACACCAAGCTCGAGCAGCTCAACCCCTACTTCGAGGGCCCGACGGCGATCGCCTACCACCCGAAGGACGTGGTGGCGCTCGCCAAGCTGCTGACCGAGGTCTGACCCGCGCCAACCCGAACATCAAGTTCAAGGCCGCCCTCGTCGAAGGCAAGGTGGTTCCGACCGGCGAGATCCAGGCCCTTGCGTCCATGCCCGCGCGCGAAGTCCTGCTGAGCAAGCTGGTGTTCCTGCTCAAGGCGCCCGTCCAGAGATTGGCCGCGGTATTGAAGGCTCCGGTCCGAGACCTCGGCCTGGTGCTGAACCAGATCCAGAAATAGCCGAGTCCACCCGGAATCAGCTACTTATCACTAAACCCTGAAGGGAGTTTTCGAAAATGGCGAATACGACACCAGAAGAAGTCTTGGAATGGATCGACCAGGCCACGATGCTCGAGATCTCGGACCTGGTCAAGAAGCTCGAGGAGAAGTACGGCATCAGCGCCGCAGCTGCCATGCCGGTCATGGCCGCCGGCGCCCCGGCCGCCGGCGGGGCAGCCCCCGCGGCCGCCGAGGAGAAGACGGAATTCACCGTGGTCCTCTCCGCCGTGGGCGACAAGAAGATCAACGTGATCAAGGCCGTCCGCGAGGTCACCAGCCTGGGCCTGAAAGAAGCCAAGGACCTCGTCGAAGGCGCCCCCAAGCCGGTCAAGGAAGGCGTTTCCAAGGAAGAGGCCGACACCATCAAAGAAGAAGTTCGAGGAGGCCGGCGCGACTGTCGAAATCAAGTAGAGCTACGATCGGCGCGCCGGGCGGCAGGTCCGCTTTCGACCGCATGCGGGCGCGTCTCCCCCGCTGCCGTAATCGGCGCCCCTCCCGGGCTGCATGCTCCCGGGGCGGCGCACTCCAGGACGAGGTTACAGTGCCGAAAGGCAACAGTGCTGCGGGCTTCCATTTCCGCAAAGCAGAAGACCGAAGGCAGGAAGGCGACGGGATGCCCGTGGTGCGCCTTCCGCACTCGGTCTTCTGCTTTGTCCATTCTGAGCTGTTGCACGCCAACCGGGATTCACAAAGAGAGCTTTTGAGGTAAATCCTTCGATGACCAATATCAGTACCTCCAATGTGTATCGCGATCGCATGGATTTCGCGAAAATCCATACGAGCATCCCTATTCCCAACCTGATCGAAGTGCAGAGGAAGTCGTATCACCGCTTCCTTCAGATGGACGTTCCCGCCTTCGGAGCGCGAGGACGTCGGACTGCAGGCCGTGTTCAACTCGGTCTTTCCCATCAACGACTTCCGCGGCACATCCTCTCTCGAGTTCGTCGAGTACTCCATCGGAAACTGGCAGTGCAAATGCGGAAATCTCAAGGGGCTGAATTATCTGCGCGCCAACTGCGTCGGAATGCGGCAAGATCGATCGTCAACAGCCCCTACAACCCCGAAAGCGGCGTCTGCCGGCACTGCGGCGCCCGAAACGAGGTGGAAAATCCGAGGTGCGAGTTCTGCGGCGGCGCCGTCGAGCTGAACGTCAAGTACACGGTCGAGGAATGCCAGGAGCGCGGGATGACCTTCGCGGTTCCTCTCAAGGTGACCGTGCGGCTCGTCGTCTGGGACAAGGACACCGAGACCGAAGGGAAGAGCGTTCGCGACATCAAGGAGCAGGAAGTCTATTTCGGCGACATCCCGCTCATGACCGAAAACGGGACCTTCATCGTCAACGGCACCGAGCGGGTGATCGTCAGCCAGCTGCACCGGTCTCCCGGCGTGTTCTTCGAGTCCAACACGGGCCGCACCTTCATCCTGGCCAAGATCATCCCGTATCGCGGCTCCTGGGTCGAGTTCGAGTACGACCAGAAGAACATCCTCTACGTCCGGATCGACCGCAAACGCAAGTTCCTGGCGACCACCTTCCTGCGCGCCCTCGGGCTGAACTCGGAGTCCGAAATCCTGCGCGGCGTTCTACGAACCCGTCACGATCCGCTGGGAAGGGACAAGACTCTCTTCCGCAGCCTGGGCCGCGACCTGATCGGATCCAAAGCCACCGAGGAAATCAAGGACCCCAAGGGGAAGGGTGTGCTCGTCGCCAAGGGGAAGAAGATCGTCGAAGGGCTCTACAACCAGCTCGTCAAGGCCGGCGTCAACGAAATCCAGCATGGAGGTCGAAGGGCTCGAAGGATGCCCTCTCCCTGTCGGAGGTGATCAACCACGAAACGGGCGAGATCCTGGTCGAGTCGAACACCGAGGTCACCTCGCGCACCATCAACACGCTCAGCGAGTCCGGCGTCGATCAGCTCGAGGTTTTTTTCCCCGAGCGCGAGGACACCGGCGTCACCATCTCCCAGACGCTGCAGCAAGGACCATATCAAGTCGCAGCCGGATGCCCTGATCGAGATCTATCGCAAGCAGCGCCCCGGCGACCCGCCGACGCTGGAGACCGCCACTGCCCTGTTCGAAGGGATGTTCTACGATCCGCGCAAGTACGATTTCTCGAAGGTCGGCCGGCTGAAGTTCAACATCAAGCTCGGACTCAACACCGCCGCTCGAGCAGCGCACGCTGACGGCCGAGGATTTCTACGCCGTCATCAAGTACGCGCTCAAGCTCCCCAAGAACGTCGGCAGCGTCGACGACATCGACCACCTCGGAAATCGCCGGGTCCGCGCCGTCGGCGAATTGCTCGAGAACCAGTTCCGCATCGGCCTGGTCCGCATGGAGCGGGCGATCAAGGAGAAGATGTCGGTCCACCAGGAAATGACGACGGCCATGCCGCACGACCTGATCAACGCCAAGCCGGTCATGGCCTCGATCCGCGAGTTCTTCGGCAGCAGCCAGCTGTCGCAGTTCATGGACCAGACCAACCCGCTGTCGGAGATCACCCACAAGCGGCGCCTGTCGGCCCTCGGACCGGGCGGCCTGAGCCGCGAGCGCGCCGGGTTCGAGGTGCGCGACGTGCACCCGACCCACTACGGACGCATCTGCCCGATCGAGACGCCGGAAGGCCCGAACATCGGTTTGATCTCGTCGCTCAGCTGCTACGCCCGCATCAACGACTACGGCTTCATCGAGTCACCCTACCGCAAGGTGAAGAACGGGCGCGTGCTCGATTACGTGCAGATCGTCTTCCCCGGCGACACCCACTTCAAGGTGAGCGAACAGGTGGAGAAGGACGCCGTCGAGAAGGAGAACCGCCGCGTCGAAGCCGCCGGCAAGCGGCCCGCGCAGTTCGAGCCGCTTCTCGTTCTACCAGACGGCCTGGGAGGCCGAGGAGTACACGATCGCCCAGGCCAACGTCGAGCTTGGACGAGCATGGCAAGCTCCAGCGCGACCGCGTCAACGCCCGAATCGCGGGCAACTTCGTCCTGGTGCCGCGCGAGCAGGTCCAGTACATCGACGTCTCGCCGAAACAGCTGGTGAGCGTCGCGGCCAGCCTGATCCCGTTCCTCGAGCACGACGACGCCAACCGCGCCCTGATGGGATCGAACATGCAGCGCCAGGCCGTGCCGCTGCTGCGCGCCGAGGCGCCTTACATCGGCACCGGGATGGAGTACATCACCGCCAAGGACTCCGGCGCCGTCGTCAGCTGCAAGCGCACCGGGATCGTCGACAGCGTCGACGCCACCCGCATCATCGTCCGGGTGGAAGGCGAGAGCGACAACGGCAAGCGGGCGCGCGACGCGGGCGTCGACATCTACACCCTGACCAAGTTCAAGCGGTCGAACCAGAACACCTGCATCAACCAGACGCCCGCTGGTCAAGCGAGGCGACCGCGTCGTCCGCGGACAGGTGCTGGCCGACGGACCCTGCACCGACAAGGGCGAACTCGCCCTGGGGCGCAACGTGCTGGTCGCCTTCATGCCCTGGCGCGGCTACAACTTCGAGGACGCGATCCTGGTCAGCGAGAAGCTGGTCAAGGAAGACAGCTACACCTCGATCCACATCGAGGAGCTCGAGATCGAGGCCCGCGACACCAAGCTCGGCCCCGAGGAAATCACGCGCGACATCCCGAATGTCAGCGACGTCAGCCTGCGCGACCTGGACGAGAGCGGCATCATCCGGATCGGCGCCAAGGTGCGCCCCGGCGACGTGCTGGTGGGCAAGGTGACCCCCAAGGGCGAGACCCAGCTCTCCCCGGAGGAAAAGCTGCTGCGCGCCATCTTCGGCGAAAAGGCCGGCGAGGTGCGCGACGCTTCGCTCGTCACCCCGCCGGGCATCGAGGGAACCATCGTCGACGTGAAGATCTTCTCCCGCAAGGGCGTGCCCAAGGACGAGCGCGCCAAATCGATCGAGCGGGAGCAGGTCGAGAAGATGGAGAAGGACCTCAACGACGAGATCCGCATCATCAAGGAGGAACGCAACAAGCGGCTGGTCGAGATCCTCAGCGGCGAAACGCTGCCGGAAGACGTCGCTGAGCCGCTCCGGCGAGGTGCTGCTCAAGAAGAAGACCAAGCTGACCCGCTCCATGCTCCTCGAACTCAGCTCGACGGAGCTCAACAAGATCAAGAACGATTTCAAGGCGGAGAAGGAAGGCAAGGTCTACGAGAGCATCAAGACGGCTCGAGGAGAAGACCGAGCAGGCAGGTGCAGATTCTGAAGAACCTGCACGAGGAGCAGCTCGGGAAGCTGCGGCGCGGCGACGAGCTGCCGCCGGGCGTCATCAAGATGGTCAAGGTCTACGTCGCCATGAAGCGCAAGCTGTCCGTCGGCGACAAGATGGCCGGCCGCCACGGCAACAAGGGCGTCATCGCCCGCATCCTCCCGGAAGAGGACATGCCGTATCTGCCCGACGGCACCCCCGTCGAGATCGTGCTCAACCCGCTCGGCGTCCCTTCCCGTATGAACGTGGGCCAGATCCTCGAGACCCACCTCGGCTGGGCCGCCAAGGCGCTCGGCCTGTATTTCTCCACGCCCGGTCTTCGACGGCGCCTCCGAGTCGGAGATCAAGGAGATGCTGCGCCGGGCCAGCCTGCCCGAGAGCGGCAAGGTCGACCTCTTCGACGGGATGACCGGCGAGAGGTTCGACCAGAAGGTCACGGTCGGCTACATCTACATGCTGAAGCTCTCGCACCTGGTCGACGACAAGATCCACGCCCGCAGCATCGGGCCCTATTCGCTCATCACGCAGCAGCCCCTGGGCGGCAAGGCGCAGTTCGGCGGACAGCGTTTCGGGGAAATGGAAGTCTGGGCGCTCGAGGCCTACGGCGCCGCCAACATCCTCCAGGAACTGCTGACGGCCAAGTCCGACGACATCCAGGGGAGGACCAAGATCTACGAAGCCATCGTCAAAGGGGAGTCCCACTTCACGCCGGGCATTCCCGAGTCGTTCAACGTGCTCATCCGCGAACTGCAGAGCCTGTGCCTGGACGTGGAGCTGATACAGCGGCAGACCGCCCGCCGCACCGAGATCACCGAGTAGATCCGGACCCGGGCCGAGGGTCGCAAGGGCGCACGCGGTGATGCCCGTCAAACAGTCGACGATATGAAATTAACCTCTAGAGTGTTGGAGGGGGTCCATTGAGAAGTTTTAAGGACACAATCGAAAAATCGGATCTGAGCACCGATTTCGACAGCATTCGAATCAGTCTTGCTTCGCCGGAAAAAATCCGCGCCTGGTCGCGGGGCGAAGTGACCAAGCCGGAGACGATCAACTACCGCACCTTCAAGCCGGAGAAGGACGGGCTGTTCTGCGCCCGCATCTTCGGCCCCGTCACCGACTGGGAGTGCCTCTGCGGCAAGTACAAGCGGATGAAGTACCGCGGCGTGACCTGCGACAAGTGCGGCGTCGAGGTGACGCTGTCGAAAGTGCGCCGCGAGCGCCTCGGGCACATCGAGCTGGCCTCGCCCTGCTCGCACGTCTGGTTCTTCAAGGGGCTGCCCAGCCGCATCGGGCACCTGCTCGACATCAGCCTGCGCGACCTCGAGCGCGTTCTCTATTTCGAGGCCTACGTCGTGATCGACCCCGGCGAGGCGCCGGTGAAGATCAAGGAACTGCTGGCGGAGGACAAGTACCGTGCCCTGATGCAGGACTTCCCGGGCAAGTTCCGCGCCATGATGGGCGCCGAGGCCATCAAGGAGCTGCTCCGCCAGGTCGACGTCGAGGAGCTCGCCGACGAACTGCGGGCGTCCATGAAGACCGAGACCTCCCAGCTGAAGCGGATCAAGTACGCCAAGCGCCTGAAGGTGGTGGACGCCTTCCGCAAGTCGGGCAACAAGCCCGAGTGGATGATCCTGGACGTGATCCCGGTGATCCCGCCGGAGCTGCGGCCCCTGGTGCCGCTCGACGGCGGCCGCTTCGCCACCTCCGACCTGAACGACCTCTACCGCCGGGTCATCAACCGCAACAACCGGCTCAAGAAGCTGATGGAGCTGCGGGCCCCCGAAGTGATCATCCGCAACGAGAAGCGGATGCTCCAGGAGGCGGTCGACGCCATGTTCGACAACGGCCGCCGCGGCCGCGTGCTGCGCGGCGCCAACAACCGCCCGCTGAAATCCCTGAGCGACACCCTGAAAGGGAAGTCCGGCCGCTTCCGGCAGAACCTGCTCGGCAAGCGCGTCGACTACTCCGGCCGGTCCGTCATCGTGGTCGGCCCCGAGCTGAAGCTGCACCAGTGCGGCCTCCCCAAGAAGATGGCGCTCGAGCTGTTCAAGCCGTTCATCTACAACCGCCTCGAGAAGGAAGGTCACGCCGCCACCATCAAGGGCGCAAAGGAAATGGTGGAGCGCCAGGAGTCGGTGGTCTGGGACATCCTCGAGGAGGTGATCAAGGATCACCCCGTGCTGCTCAACCGCGCGCCGACGCTGCACCGCCTGGGGATCCAGGCGTTCGAGCCGGTGCTGGTCGAAGGCAAGGCTATCAAGATCCCGCCCCTGGTCTGCGCGGCCTTCAACGCCGACTTCGACGGCGACCAGATGGCGGTGCACATCCCGCTGTCGCCCGAGGCGCAGATCGAGGCCTCGGTGCTCATGCTGAGCAGCCACAACATCCTGTCGCCCGCCAACGGCCAGCCGATCGCCATCCCGAGCCAGGACATCGTCCTCGGCTGCTACTACCTGACCAAGGCGAAAAAGGGGACCAAGGGCGAGGGGCACATCTTCGGCTCCTACGACGAAGCGATGTTCGCCCTGGAAAACGGCATGGTCGAGAGGCTCACCCCGATCCGCTGCCGGTACACCGGCCTGATCATGGACCTGACGGCGCAGTACGACGACCAGGCCGTCATGCGCGCCGAGGTGCGCGAGGTCCGCGACGAGTTCATCAACACGACCGTCGGCCGCCTGATCTTCAACCAGATCCTCCCCAAGGGGATGCCCTTCATCAACGGGCTCATGAAGAGAAAGGGCCTGCAGCAGCTGGTGAACTACTGCTACCTCCAGTTCGGGCTGGAGACCACCGTCTTGATGCTCGACGACCTGAAGGACCTCGGGTTCCTCCACGCCACCAAGGCCGGCATCTCCATCGGGATCGAGGACCTGATCGTGCCCGACAACAAGGGGCGAACTGGTCGATGCCGCGCGCGAGAGCGTCATCGAGGTCGAGAAGCAGTACCAGGACGGCGCCATCACCGACGGCGAGCGCTACAACAAGATCATCGACATCTGGTCGGACGTCACCGAGCGCGTCTCGGACGAGATGTTCCGCAAGATGGCCCACCAGGACGAGAGCGGCCACGAGTTCAACCCCATCTTCATCATGGCGGACTCCGGCGCCCGCGGCAGCAAGCAGCAGATCCGCCAGCTCGCCGGGATGCGCGGCCTGATGGCCAAGCCCTCCGGCGAAATCATCGAGACGCCGATCACGGCGAACTTCCGCGAAGGGCTGACGGTGTTGCAGTACTTCATCTCGACGCACGGCGCCCGCAAGGGTCTGGCCGACACCGCCCTGAAGACGGCGGATTCGGGCTACCTGACCCGCCGGCTGGTCGACGTGGCGCAGGACGTCATCATCTCGGGCGACGACTGCAACACGCTCGACGGCATCTACGTGACCTCGATCGTCGAGGGGGGCGAGATCATCGAGCCGCTGCGCGACCGCATCGTCGGCCGCGTGTCGCTGGAGAACGTCAAGGATCCGCTGACCGGCGAGATCATCGTCCGGGTGAACGAGGAGATCACGGAGGCGCTGGCAGCCGAGATCCAGGCCGCCGGCATCGAGCAGGTCAAGATCCGCTCCGTGCTGACCTGCAAGGCCAAGCGCGGCGTGTGCGTGAAGTGCTACGGGCGCAACCTGGCCACCGGCCAGATGGTCGACCTCGGCGAGGCGGTCGGCGTGATCGCCGCCCAGTCGATCGGCGAGCCCGGCACCCAGCTCACGATGAGGACGTTCCACATCGGCGGCACCGCGAGCCGGACCCACGAGCAGTCGACCGAGGAAGCGAAGAACGAAGGGCTCGTGAAGTTCCTCAACATCCAGCACGTCACCAACCGCGACGGCAACCTGGTGGTGATGAACCGCAACGGCACCCTCATCATCGCCGACGAGGCCGGGCGCGAGAAGGAACGCTACTCCGTGGCCTACGGCGCCACCCTCAAGGTCAAGGAAGGCCAGAAGATCAAGCCCGGACAGGTGCTGGTGGAATGGGATCCGTACTCGTTCGCCATCCTGACCGAGTTCGGCGGCACGCGTCGTGTTCAAGGACATCCACGACGGCGTCACGGTGAAGGAAGAGCGCGACGAGAACACCGGGCTCGTGCGCCAGGTCATCACCGAGTCGCCGGACGAGAAGTACCAGCCCCAGATCCAGCATCAGGAACGAGAAAGGGCAAGGTGGTCAAGAGCTACCTGCTCCCGTCGAAGGCCCACCTCTGGGTGGACAACGGCGAGGAGGTCTATCCGGGCAGCATCCTGGCCAAGATCCCGCGCGAGACGCGCAAGACCAAGGACATCACCGGCGGTCTGCCGCGCATCGTCGAGCTGTTCGAAGCCCGCAAGCCGAAGGAAACGGCGGTCATCACGGAGATCGACGGCACCGTCAAGTACGCCGGCCTGGTGCGCGGGCAGCGCAAGATCGAAGTCCACAACGAAAGCCGGCATGATCAAGGAATACCTCCTGCCGCGCGGTGTCCACATCAACGTGCAGGAAGGGGAATATGTCCGGGCCGGCGAGGCGCTGATGGACGGCCCGCGCAACCCCCACGACATTCTGCGCGTGCTGGGGGAAAAGGAGCTGCAGAGCTACCTGGTCAACGAGATCCAGGAGGTCTATCGGCTGCAGGGCGTGAACATCAACGACAAGCACATCGAGACCATCGTCCGGCAGATGATGCGCTGGATCAAGGTCGAGGAGGTCGGCGACACCGAGTTCCTCCTCGACGAGCAGGTGGACAAGTTCCGCTTCTACGAGGAGAACGAGCGCGTCGAGACCGGCGGAGGCCAGCCCGCCAAGGGGCGTCCGCTGCTGCTCGGCATCACCAAGGCGTCGCTCTCGACCGACAGCTTCATCTCGGCCGCATCCTTCCAGGAAACCACGCGGGTCCTGACCGAAGCCGCCATCAGCGGCAAGGTCGACTACCTGCGCGGCCTGAAGGAGAACGTCATCATGGGACGGCTCATCCCGGCAGGCACCGGGATGCACTACTACCGCAACGTGCGGCTGACCGAGGAGATCGTGCCGATGGAAAGGCCCGAGCCCGAGCCCGACCTCGACGCCGACCTGCTGTCCGGCGCCCTCAACCTGGACATCAGCTAGGGGACGGACCAGAACAAACCTCTATTTATCAATTAGTTATGACAAATAAGGCCCTCAAAAGGGGCCTTATTTGCGTTTTTGGGGCCTGTTTTTTCGATTTAAGCACAAGACCCCTGGTCCCTGGCCGGCGCCGGGCCGCTCGAACCGCGGCGCCCCAAATAAAACCAACTTTTTGACAGATGGCGAGTATTCATTGGTGACTGGGAGTTCGATGGACGAGAAACCGGTTGACGCACAAGACGATCAGTCGCTGATGCTGGCGGTGCGGGATGGAGACGTGGCTAAGCTCGGGCTGCTGTTCGAGCGGCATCACGCGCGCCTGTTTAATTTCCTCCTGCGTCTGACCGGCGACCGCCATCTGAGCGAGGATCTGGTTCAGGAGGCTTTCGTGCGGCTACTCAAATATCGGCACACATATCGGGCCGAAAGCCAATTCACGACCTGGATGTTCCAGATCGCCAGAAATGCCCGGGTCGACTACTTCAGGAAGAGTCCCCGCGGCGAGGTCAACCTCGAAGACGAGGTGGTGGAGCAGGTCAGCCTGGCGCCTTCGCCGGGCGAGCAGGTGGAACGCCGGGAGGAGACGCGGATTCTGCTGGAGGCCCTGTCCCGGCTGTCGGAGGACAAACGCGCGGTGCTGTTGCTGCGCGGTTTCCAGGGGCTGAAGTTCGAGGAGATCGCCAGGGTGATGGGGTGCCCGGTGAACACGGCCAAGGGCCGGGCGTTCACGGCGATCCGGGAGTTGCGGGCGGCCCTGCCAAAAATCAAAAGCGAGCGCTTGCCATGGAATGCAAAAGGGTGAGGGAACTCTTCCCGGACCGTTGGGCCGGGACAATCGATCCTGCAGAGGAGGCGCGGGTCGGCACGCACCTGGCCGGGTGCGCCACATGCCGCGAGGAGTGGGCGAGCCTGGGCCGCTTGTGGGAGGGTCTCGCCAGGCTGCCCGGGGAGGAGCCGGGCGCGCGCGTGCGCCCCCGTTTCTACGCCATGCTCGAGGGATACGAACAGGGGCTGGCTCAGGCGCGCGACGGCGGCCGCACGGGGATCTGGGCGTGGTTTTTCGCCCGGCCTGCGCTCCAGTTCGGCCTGGCCTCGCTCCTGCTGGCGTTCGCGTTCGCCGGCGGCTACGCAGTGCGGGGCAGCCGGAACGGCCACGAAGAGCTCCTGGTCCTGCGCGACGAAGTCCACGAGATGCGCCGGATGGTCACCCTGTCGCTCCTCAAGCAGCAGTCGGCGAGCGAGCGGCTCAAGGGGGTGAGCTGGAGCGGTTCCGTCAGCCGCCCGGATCCCGAGTTCCTGGCGACCCTCGTCCACACGGTCGATTACGACCCCAACGTGGACGTCCGGCTTGCGGCGGTGGACGCCCTGTCCCGGTTTGCCGGCGACTCCGGGGTGAGGGAAGGGCTTATCCGGTCCCTCAAAAAGCAGGATTCCCCGATGGTGCAGATCTCGCTGATCGACCTGCTGGTCCAGCTGCACGAGCGCGAGGCGGCCGGCGCGCTCAAGCAGCTCGTCGACGACGACCACCAGAATCAGGTCGTCCGGCAGCGCGCCCAGTGGGGCCTGCAGAAGCTCAGTTGAGGAGGAACGTGATGCGGCGTCTCGCCTTGGGTACGGCAGTCGTCTTGGCCGCGGGATTCACGGTGGCGGCCTTTACGGCGGATTCGCGCGGCAGCTTCCCGGAGGTTCAGAAGGAAGCGATCCAGAAGACCCTCGGTTTCTCGCCCGTCGCGGGGCCGAAAGAGGTCGTCGTCGACAATGTGATCGGCTTCATTCACGTGTCCGGGTATGACGGGCAGGCAGTCCAGATGGAGCTTGACCGGACCACCCGCGGACGGACCCGTTCCGATCTGGCGCTCGCCGCCAGGGAAGTCGAGCTCAGGATTTTCGAGCAGGGGAACCGCATCGAGTTGTACGTCGACGGTCCGTTCCGGTGCCGGGACGGATCGAAGCGGTCGCGTCGCCTCGACTACCGGGTCAACTGCGACTTCCGCCTGAAGGTCCCGCGCGCTTGCGGCCTGCGCCTGCGCACCGTCACCGACGGCGATCTCGAGGTTGAGAACGTCTCGGGGAACTTCGACCTCGAGAACGTCAACGGCGGGATTCAGATGAACGAGGTGTCCGGCCCGGGCTCCGCGCACACGGTCAACGGCGCCGTGAAGGTGCTCTTCAGCCGGAACCCTGAGTCCGATTGCTCGTTCAAGTCGGTCAACGGCGACCTGGATGTGGCGCTCCGGCCGGGGATGTCCGGCGACTTCTGGTTCAAGACGTTCAACGGCGACGCCTACACGGATTTCGACTTGACGTCGCTCCCGCAGCCGGTCTCGACAGCCGAGCGCCGCGGCGGCAAGTACGTTTACCGGAGCAACCGTTTCTTTGGCGGGCGCGCAGGGAAGGGCGGCCCCCAGATCAGGCTCGATACCTTCAACGGCAATATTCGCGTCACCTCCAGGTGACCACTCGTACAGGAGAGCTTATGAAGAAGCATTTCGCGGGCATTGCGGCGATTGCGGTGTGGTTGGGGTTGGGCGTGGCGGCTCTTGCGCAGGATCCCGCGACCGATCGGGTCACGGTTCCGTTCAGCGACGCGTCGCGGCCCGGCACCGTGCAGGTCAACCTGATCGCCGGTGGAATCACGGTTAAGGGCTATGCCGGAAAGGAAGTGGTGATCGAGGCGAAGAGCCGCGTGGAAGGGAAATCGGATGAACCCCCCAAGGCGGCGACCGCGGGCATGAGGAGGATCCCGAACACCTCGGGCAGCCTGAACGTGGAGGAGGAGAACAACGTGATATCGGTGGGGACGGGACCGTCCCATCGTCCCATCGACATCGTGATCCAGGTGCCGGCGCGCACCTCGCTGAGGCTGAAGAGCATCAACGACGGCGACATCAAGGTCGAGCAGGTGCAGGGGGAGATCGAGGTCAACAACATCAACGGCGAGGTGATCCTGTCGCAGGTTTCGGGGAGCGTGGTCGCCCACGCGCTGAACGGGGATGTGAAGGTCAGCCTGGTGGCCCTCGATCCGAACAAGCCCATGTCGTTCTCCTCGATGAACGGCGACATCGACGTCTCGTTTCCCCCGGACCTCAAGGCGGCGGTGTCGATGAAGTCGGACCAGGGCGAGATCTACAGCGACTTCGACATCCGGCTGGACCAAGCGGCCGGCAAGCCCGAGGTTGAGGGAGCGCCGGGGAAAGGCGGGAAGTACAAGATCAAATTCGACCGAACGACGCGCGGCACCATCAACGGCGGGGGCCCGGAGATGCAGTTCAAGACCTTCAACGGCGACATCTTCATCCGCAAGGCAGCCAGGTAGCGCAGTGGGGGCTTCAGCTAAGTACTGATGTTCACAAATAGGCCAACGTAGTTGTCAGGACGCGGATGCGCGCGGATCCCCACAGATCGACCTGGCGACAGGCCGCGGTCGATCCGCGTGAATCCGTTGGATCCGCGGAATCTGCGTTCTGTTTTGCTTTCAACGCCCGTGGGCCGGGCGCCTCACGGGCCGACCACGCGTCCTTCCACCACCGGAGCCACAGGCGAATTGGCGGTGATGTAGTCGACGACCACCTGCAGCAGATCCTCACCCGGCACCTGGACGTTCGTGCCCTGAGTGAACACCGTGTACCCGTCACCCCCGCCGTACATGAAATCGTTGGTGACGAACCTCACGGTATCCGTCGGGCCGATAGGCGTCAGCGTCCCGCCCAAGCCGTCAGGGGCCTTCCACATGCCCGTCACGACCGGAGTCGTGCCGCTGCATGCAAAGGTGACCTTGAGGCCGGAGACCTGCGGGAAGCGTCCGGTGGCGATGGCTGGGTTGCAGAACGGTGAAAAGCCGTTCAGCAAGGATTGTTCCAGCTGCGGCGCCCGTCAACGTCTCGATGACGGTGCTGTTGCCGAACGGCAGAACCGCGAACACCTCGCCCCAGGTGATCTCGCACGGCTGCTCGCCGGCGCTGGGCGGAGCGCAGAGAATATCGGCGCGCAGACCACCGGAGTTGGTGATCGCGGCCTCGACGCCGGGGTATTTAAGGCGCATAGCATCGGCCACCAGGTTGCCCATAGCCGACTCGAACAGGCGGGTGGGAGCGCGCCGAATGTCGAATGCCTGTGTGCCGATCACCGCATTGCGCAACACGGCGGTCTGGGCGTTGGCGTCGTCGACGATGGCCTTGACGTCCGATCGTTCGGCCACTCCCAGGTTCTTGGCGACGCGCGTCGCTGCGCCCGCCCACTCGACGTCCTGGCCTTGGACGATCATCTGGACCACCGAGTAGCTGGCCCCGGCATTCAAGCCTTCGGCGACCAGGATGTGGCCGACCATCAGGTTCGAGATCCGATGGGTGTGGCCGGCGAGGATGACGTCCACGGTGGTGTCCTGAATGGCCTGGGCGATCGCTATGATCGGGCCGCTCCACGGAACGGGCGGATTGCCGTCCACGGCGTTCTCGCCGGCGACCGTGCCCTCGTGGATCAGGACGATCTGAATCTGGATCCCCTGCGCGAGGAGTTTCGCGGACTCGACTCTGATGGTCTCGGCTTCGCCGAGGAACGCGAGGCCGGCCGTGGCCCCCGCGGCGACGAGTTCGGGCGTGGACTTGAGCGCGATGCCGATGACGCCGATCCGCCGGCCGCCGTAGCTGAAGACATGGGTGCCCTGCACCCAGTCCGGGTTCCGGAGCGTCGCTTCGTCCACGACGTTGGCGCCGAGGAAGGGGAAGTTGGCCAGGGCCTGATGCTGCAATAGCCGCGCGACGCCGTAGTCGAACTCGTGGTGGCCGTACGCAGTGGCATCCAGGCCCCAGGCGTTCTCGACCTGAATGGCGGGCCGGTCGTCCAGCAGGCTGGAGTTCGGCGGCGACGCGCCGACGTTGTCGCCGGAGGAGAACAGGAACGGTGTCCCGGGCAGTTGAGCCGCTTCCTCGTCGAACATCGTCGCCAGTCGCGCCGCGCCTCCGGCCGTCACGCTTCTGCCGTCCAGGGTGATCTGCGTCGGGTCAAGCTGGCCGTGGTAGTCGGTCACTCCGATGGCGGACACGAGGGTCCGGGCTGCGCCGCCGCGCAGGAGGTCCAGGCGCACCAGGCCCTGCGAGTGCTGCGGTTCGGGAATGCCCATCAGGTAGGCGATCGTCGGCGCCAGGTCGATCGCCCGCAGCCCCGTGGCGACCACGTTGGGCCGGATGGAGCCGCCGCCGCCGACAAAGGCGGCGCGCATGTTGACGCCGGCGGGCAGGTTCTGCACGTCCGGGAGGTAGCCGTCCGAGCCGAAGAAGGCCGAGCGGGCGACCAGTGTACCGGGTGTGGCGGCGTCGAACTGATAGGGCGGATACGCGAAGACCACCAGATCCCCGGTGCGGGTCGGGTGCGCCATGTCCGCGCTGCCGCTCCCGCCGTTGGGGATGTAGCGCGCCTCGGCCTTGGTGTAGGCGCGGTCGATCACCTTCCAGCCCTCGGGCTGGCCGTCGCCGGTCCAGTCGTTCGGATCGCTGAGCGCCAGGAAGGCGGTTTTGATCGCAGCCACGGTGGCAGCTTCCTGATTTGCGGGGACTTGCTGAAGACCGCCTCCCGCCGGGTCGCGCCCGGCCAGATTCAGGTAGATTTGCAGCGTGCCGCCGGCCCAGCACGCCTTGGCCTTGCCGATCGTTTCGCCGGTGGCGGGCCGGCAGTTCGCGGTCTGCGGTTTGGAGAGCAGACCCAGGTCCACCAGGACTTTGCTGGCGTCGACGGCCAGGAACTGCGGTGCGACGCCGTGCCCGGACGACACGAAAGTGCTCGCCTTGCCCGGCATGAGCGACTGGACGAGTGCCAGGGTGGCGTCGGCACCCTGATAGGCGCGCTGCACGAAAGCCGTGCGCTGCGCGACACGCCCGTCGGGAGTGCCGTTGACCTGCACGTCGTCGTAGGCCGGATTCGTGCTCGCCGCCCGGGAGGGTGGGCGTGATCAGACCAAGGAACTGCTTTTGAAACTCATCCGTCGGGGGATAGCCGATCAGTGCCAGGTCAGGTTGGTATTTGGTCAGGATGTACCTGATGAGCGGGTGGTAGCCGGTCTCCCAGTACAAGCCCTGCTCGACGTAGGTTTCCTCGCTGACGATGCCCGCCTCGACGACGGCGAAGTCGGCCTCCATCGACGTGGGGAACTTCTGGGCCACGTATTCGGCGAAATCGCCCGTGAAGCCGGCCTCGGACCAGCCGGCCCAGCCGGCGTTCGCCCGGGTGACGGAGGTGTGGTACAGGCGCACCCGCGACAGATCTGCGGCGAGTTCCTCGACTTTCACGAGCATGCCGGCGGTCAGGCCGTTCAGCGCACCGCCCGCGATCTTGACTTTGACGTCTCCCCAGCTGCCGCGTCCCAGCGTGGCTACCCCGTCCGCCCCATCCTTGGTCGGCGAGAACAATATGCGGTCGTAGTTGACGGTCAGGTCGTTGGTCGAGTCGAAAATGTACGCGTTCAGGCCGTACTTGTCGGCGCCGAAGTCGAGGACACGCAAACGCATTTCCTTGGCCGGACTATACGACGGCGGGACATTCGTCCAGCCGGCAGCGTCGGCCGGGGCGGCGCCCGGGAAAGCCGGCTGCCCGGCGAACCCGGCCGGGTGATCGAACTGCAGGCCGAACGAGGCCACAAAGTTCGCATTGTCGGTGGGCCCGATATAATTGGTCGCGACGCCCCTGCCGGATAGGAAAGTGCGAAAGTCGACGGTCGGGCCGTCGATGACGGCGAAACGGCCGCCGGCCCATTCGATCTGCGCGACCTTCCTCCCCCCGCGCTCGGCGGCCTGCGCGAGGGTCTCCGCCTGCAACACGCCGGGGTCAAAAGCGGCAGTGCGGTTGCCGAAAGGCGCGCCGTTGATGGCAAAGGTGTTGTTGGTCGAGCCGTGCACCCCCGACCACGCTCCGGTTGCGAGGCTGTACCATCCGGCGCCGATGTTGGCCGGGGCCTGGGTGAGCAGGCCGCCGCCGGCGGCCTTGGCGCCCGAGCGCAGCAACCGGGCGACGGCAGGCATCCGCCCCTGGCCGGCGTATGTTTCGGCCAGGTCCTGGCGCATGCCGTCGGCAACGAAGAAGATCACCGCTTCCCTGCTGGCGGCCAATCGAGCGGGTGACGTCTCGGCAGCGGGTGTGGCCGATGCACCCGTTAACAGCACAAGCGAAACCACGAGCAAGGTGAACGTATGCGTCCCTGGTTTGAGCATGCCAAATCTCCTTGTGAACAGTGGCAGCGACGAGGTTGTCGGCGACAAAACCCGGCCCGTTCCGTACAATCACATTGGGAAATTCAACCCACAGCCTAGGGTCCGCAAAGCCGCGCAACCCTCCCCACCCGAATTGTGCAAAATTCTGGCACGAGGTCCGCTTCCGGTCAAATAAAACTAATATCCAATTCAGGGGAGGCGGGAGCGGACCGGAGTGCGGATGGAAGAAACGGTCTGTCGGACGGACGGAGGAGGGAATCGGCGTGGCTATCCGGCGCCGAAACCATGACGGTGCGTGCTGTCATCCCACGAAATCCGGCGGGTGGCGAAGAATCGGGCGGTGGCGTGGGGTTCCGGATCCGCGGCGGGGATGTGGAGAAAATCGCGGTTCCCTTGATTTTCAAACCGGTTGGGCGGAGGTGCGGCGCGCGGGGCACTTGTGGACGGGGGATTGCCCCTCCTCCCGGGTGTGGAGGGATACACGGCGCGGCCGAAGCCGCACACTTCCCGCGCGGCGGCGCCGAGGCGCCGCCGGGGAAAGCGGCGTCGAGCCGCCGCACTCCATACGGAGTCGCTATGGATGCCAACGTCGCCCAACCTCACGTCCGGGAGCAGCGCAGCTTCCTGGCCGCCGGCGAAAAACGGCTGCTCATCTGGCTGGCTGCACGAATGCCCCGGTCCGTCAATTCCGACCACCTGACCCTGCTCGGGTTTTCCGGGGTCGTCCTGTCGGGCGCCGCGTTTTGCGCGGCCGCGTACCACCCGCGGGCGCTTCTGCTCGTCGTCGCGGGGCTCGCACTGAACTGGTTCGGCGATAGCCTCGACGGGACGCTCGCCCGGGTGCGCAACGCCCAGCGGCCTCGCTACGGCTACTACACCGACCACGTGCTCGACCTCATCGGGACGGCGGCGCTCCTGGGCGGGATGGCGCTGTCGGGCTATATGAGCCCGTTGATCGGCTCCGCGCTCCTGGCCGCCTACGTCATGGTCATGGCGGAAGTCTTTCTCTCGACCCACGTCCTGAGGGTCTTCCGCATGTCGTTCCTGAAGGTCGGCCCCACGGAGCTGCGCATCGTGCTGGCCGCCGGTACGCTGGTTCTGTTCTACCGGCCCGTCGTCCTGCTGCCGTGGTTCGGTCCCGTTCTGCTTTTCGACGTCGGCGGCGTGGTGTCGATCGCCGCCCTGGCGGCAACCCTCGCGGTTTCGGCCGCGCGCAACATCCGCACGCTCTACCGGGAGGAGTCTCTACCGTGCGTGAGACCATGAACGCCCGGTCCGCCGTCGTCCGCCGCTGGCTGAGGTTCAATGCCGTCAGTGCGCTGGGAGTCCTGGTTCAGCTCGCCGCCTTGGTGCTGTTCACGCGCCTGTTGGGATGGAACTACCTGATCGCCACGGCTGCCGCAGTGGAGACCGCCGTGGTGCACAATTTTGTCTGGCACCAGCGCTGGACGTGGGCCGGGCGGTCCTCTCCGGGCGCCGCCGCGATCGGCGCCCGGCTGGCCCGCTTCCACCTGGCCAATGGCGCGCTCTCCTGCGTCGGAAACCTGCTGCTGATGCGGCTCTTCGTGGGCGTGTGCGGCATGGACCTGATTGCGGCCAACCTGGCGGCGATCACCGTCTGCTCCGTCACGAACTTCCTCGCCGCCGAGCACGTCGTCTTTACACGGCCGCGGCGCGCCCCCGGACCGAGGAGAGCATACGAAGTGTGATTCCACTCCTCGGGCTCCCCCGCGGTCACGCCGCGGCGGCCACGGCCCGGCGCTTCAGTACGGCGGCCGTGATGATGCCAAAGAGGCCGCAGAAAATCACGGTCCACGGCACCCAGAGGGAGAGCTGGGGCAGCAGACCAAGCAGGACGAACCTGGAGCCCTCGACGGTGATCCCGGGCGGAACGGCGTCGTAGTGCGTGCCCCAGTTCCCCCGCAGCGCCAGGTAATACACGACAATCACGGGTAGCCGCGCGACGAGCGCGTACGCGAGCATCGCATTCCAATAGGCGGGCCAGGCCGGACGCATGATGAAGAGAGCCACTACGCTGCAGAGGCCTCCCAGGGCCCCCGGGATCGAAAGCCGCAAAACGTTGCCCCCGCCGCCGAGAAACGGCAGGAAACCGCCCGCAATGAAAACGACCAGTGCCAGCAACGTCAGGCCGACCGCTTTGCCGGTGCTCTGAAGCCCCTGCCCGGCCCTCTGCAGCTTCACCGCAAAGTAGATGGCGAAGACGAAGGCGAGCCAGGCGATGCCAACGAGGGCCCCACCGCCGCCGGCGGAGCGTGAAAACAGGGCCGAGGGCCACCGCTCCAGTTCGCCGACGAGCCTGAGGACAGTCACCCCCAACGTGACGAGACCCGGAACGAGCACCATCTGTCCGACGCTGATCCTTTCAGATTCCATACCCCCCACCTTTCCCAAGCGGCTGCATTCTCCCATAAATACACTCCGCACCAGTCGGGCAACCGGCGTGACAAAGTGCGTCCGGGCTTCAGCCCGGAGGCTGTTTACGGTCGCTATAGAGCACAGATCAAAAGACGTCCGGGCTGAAGCCCGGACCCACTTGAACGCACGCGAGATTCCCGTGGCGGTGAGGGAGACACGCCGCTGCCGTCGGGCCGGGGCGCGGGCTGGTGCGTCGAAGGCCTCGCGGACCCCAAGGCTGCGCAACCAACGGCCAGCGGGTGGAGGAGGTCTGTGGTAAGCTCCGGGCGACCATGACGAACTCGCAACCTTCGACGATGACCGGGTTGAGACAGCGGCTGCGGTGCCCGGTCTGCCGTATGGGCCTGTCGTGGGGCGGGGCAGGCGAGCGCATCGACTGCTCGTGCGGCGCAACCTATCCGGTCCTCCCCGGCGGGGTGCCGGTGCTGCTCGTGCCGGAGCGGCGCGCGCAGTTCGACGCGCTCCTGACGGCCGATCAGGGCGGACGCCGGATGGCGGCCGAGTACCGCCGGCACGGGAGCTGGCAGGCCCGCGTGCGAGGTTGGCTGCGGCCCCCTTCGATCGTCTACGACGCGGACACGCCGCGCCGCTTTTCCTGGATCTACGACACGCACGGGCCCAACACGGTCATCCTCAGCATCGGCGGCGGCCCCGGGCGCGAGAATCCGCGGGCCGTAAATCTCAACGTGGACGCCTTCGACTCCGTCGACATCGTGGGCGACGGGGCCAACCTGCCGCTAGCGGACGGCTCCGTCGACACCGTCACCTGCAACGCCGTCATAGAACACGTCCCCAACCCCAACACCGTCGTCGCCGAGATGCACCGCGTGCTGAAGCCGGGCGGCTACGCACAGCTTATGGTCCCGTTCGTCTTCCCCCATCATGCCTACCCCGCGGACTATCAACGCTACAGCCGTTCCGGCATCCTCGAGCTGACAAAGGCATTCGAGCCGGTCGAGCTGTCGGTCCTCACCGGACCGACGTCGACCATGCTGGTCCTGTTCAGGGAATATCTGCGCATCCTGGTTCCCGGCGGCAACCGGCCGGCCGCCCGCCTCCTGCTCAACGGCCTGTCGGGGTGGTTGACCTTCCCGATCAAGTACCTGGACATCTTGCTTAACCGCAAGCCGGACGCGGCCATCATGGCCGCGGCGTTTTACTACCTGGGGCGCAAGTGACGTGAGGAGCCACGCCAGCCTGGCGGCGCCGAGCCGCCGCACTCCATAGATCTCATGATGCGGTCGATGCGGTCGATATGGTGGGGGACGGTTCGGAGTTCCTTCAGTGGATGAACTATTCCCGGATACTGCGGTCAACACCAGACGCCGCCTCTGGCGCGATCCCGACTTCTGGGCGCCCATCGCCCTGGTGGCGGTAGGCATCCTGTTCTTCTACGATTTCCTGTTCAGCTCGAAGAACTTCTATTTCCGGGACATTCTCAATTTCCATTACCCATTGCGAAAGCTGCTGATCGATTCCTACGCACGGGGGGAATTCCCGCTCTGGAATCCCTTCATCTACCTGGGCCAGCCTATGCTGGCCAACCCGAACTACCTGGCGTTCTACCCGACGAACCTGCTCCACCTCTTCCTGCCGTTCAACTACGCGTTCAAGCTCCATTTCGTCCTGCATCCCATTGCGGCCGGCCTCGGGATCTACTTTCTCCAGCGCCGGATCGGCTTGCCGCCGCTGCCGGCGTTCGGCGGCTCGCTTGCCTATCAGTTCTCCGGGATCGCGTTGTCCTTCCTCAACCTCTACAACATACTCCCGGCCGTGGCCCTGATGCCCTGGATCGGCTGGGCCTTCGTCGGCGCGCTCCGGGTTCCCGCGCTCCACCGCCGGCTGCTGTTGGCCCTGCTGCTCGGCCTGCAGGTTTTTGCCTTCGAGCCCCTGATGTTCCAGTGCGTGCTCGGCGCCCTGGCCGGACTGGCGCTGTGGCACATCCTGGACGCCGGCGAGCGCAGACAGGCCACGCTCTCGCTCCTGCGGACCTGCGCGGTGTCGGGCTGCTTCGCGGCCGGCATCGCCGCGATCCAGATCTTCCCGACGCTGGAGTTGCTGCCCCGCTCGGTCCGTGGCGCCGGTTTCGGCTTCCCTGACCTCACGATCTGGTCCATGCACCCGGTGCAGATGTTGAACACGATCGTCCCCAACCTCTTCGGCAACCTCTACACGATCGGGAACGCGCTCTCCTGGGGAGAGTCCTTTACGCACGGGAGGGAGGCCTACCTCGTCTCGTACTTTCTGGGGACCGTGACCGTGGTGTTGGCCTTGCTCGCCCCGTTCTCCCGCCGAAGAAATCTCGTCGTCATACTTGCCGGCACGCTCTGCGCAAGCGTCTTTCTCGCCCTCGGCAGGTTCAACCCCGCATACGGTTGGCTGTTTGAGCACGTGCCGTTGATGAGGTTGGGCCGCTATCCGTCGAAGTACATGCTGTTGGGGACGCTGGCGGTTTCCCTACTTGCCGCGGTCGGCCTCGAAGTGCTGGCGGGGTGCTGGAAGGAGGGGCGTCACACGCGCGTGCGCGTCGGCGCCGTAGCGCTTCTGGCGCTGGTGGCCGCCGCGTTGTTTGGCTCGGCCTGGCTCTTCTGGCGCTCGAACCCCTCGCAGCTCGAGGCGATCCTCCGGGCGCAGGTCGACCCGCAGCTCGGCGCCGCGAAGGATTACGGAGCCATCGTTTCCCACCTGCTGGATTCCATCCGGACGTCGGGCCTGTTCCTGCTGCTCTCCGGACTCGTGCTGGCCACGGCCGCCCTGGGCCGCCTGACCTCCGCCGGCCCGCGGGTCATGCTGCTGCTGCTCGCCGCCGAGTTGCTCCCCGCCAACCTGAGCCTCTCGCCCCTGATGTCGGACGCGGATGTGAGCTTCATCCCCGAGGTGAACCGGTTCATCGCGGACCGCGGGCCGAGGCAGCCGTTCCGGGTGATGTCTCCCGCGACTGTGCGGCCTCTGCCCAGCATCCAGCTGGTGACCCCCAACCGATCCCTGGCGTGGCTTACGCTCTTTTATCAGATGTCGGGCCAGCCGATGGGAGGCATCGTGAACGGGATTCAGTACTCTCTGGACAGCACCGTCGATTACCTGAACACGAGCGAGTCTGATGAGCTGGCGAAGGTTTGTGCGGTGCGCCCGGAGGCGGGGCGGCTCAACCTGATGCAACGCCTGAATACGCCGATGATCCTCGCGCTGGGTCCGGTGCACAATCCGGCGTGCGAAACGGTGACCTCATTCGACACACGGAGCAACTACCCCGTCTACTTGTACTGGCTGTCGCAGACGGCGCCCAGGGCCTATTTTGTCGCGGGGTCCGAAATGGCTCCCTCGCCGAACGAAGCGCTGCGGGCCTTCGTGCGCCCCGACTTCGATTACGCGGGGAGCGTGATACTCGAGGGGGCCGGTCCGGCCAACCCGTCGCCGCGGCGCGACGCGGGGCAGGTGCGTTTCGAGGCCTACGAGAACCAACGCATCGCCTTCGAAGTGGACTGCTCGACGGCGGGCCACCTCGTGCTGCTCGATTCCTATTACCCGGGATGGCGGGTTCGCGTGGATGGGCAGGAGTCGCCGCTGCTGCGGGCGAACTACGCGTTCAGGGCCGTGGCGCTCGGCCCCGGCCGCCACCGGGTGGAGTTCCGCTACCGGCCCGTCTGGTTCTATGCGGGCCTCGCGGTGAGTTGCGCCTCGCTCGCCGTGTGGCTGTTCCTGCTGCTGCGCCGGCGCCGGCGTTCCTGAGTACACGGGCTGCCTTGGGCACACAGGACTTTCCGGGCCCCACCGGAGGTCGATCCGTGGGGATCCGCGCGCATCAGCGTCCTGACAAGTACGTTGGCGTATTTGTGAGCATCAATACTGAGTCACAGCAGCAGGAGCGCCGCCAGCCCGGCCGCTGCCAACCCCAACCCCGCGTATTCCTGCCACGGCCGCCTGTATTCCAGCACGGCGTCCCCGTGCCCGCAGACCACGATGAGGTTGGGCGAAGCGCGGTAAACAGCGGATTCGCGGCCGTCGACAGTCAGATGCCACGCCGGAAAGTACCCCACCTTGACCAGCACGGGAATGTCCTGCTGCGCGTTGATGCGCAAAACGAGCCGGTCCATCCTCGCAGAGGCGGCGATCAACTCTACGCTCTCGCCGGCGCGCGCGGGCCGCGCCCCCGGGGGAAGCGGCCGGTCCGTGAAAACGGGCAAGCCGGAAGCCTGCACAAACCACTTCCGTGCCGCGGCCTCCCAGCCCGTCTCCACGAGACCGGGCAGGTAGGCCAGCGGTTCCGCGAGCGCCGAATCTCCCGTGCCGTACAGGTAGAACTCCGCACGACGGTCCCGGATGTTGTACCTGGCGCGCAGGCTCTCCAGCGCGACGGGGTCGGCGGGGAGGTCGATCGGATAGCTCGTGATGTAACGCTTGCGCCCTGCCAGGTCTGGATCGAGGATCCTCTCCAGCCTCAGGTCCGTGAATACGTGGCGTATGTCGAACAGCCGCAGCCGCTCCCTGATGTAGTCCGCCGCGGCGAGACCGCCCGGTTGCACTCCAGACGCCGCGCCAGGCGCCCCGGATACTTGCGCCGCCGGTTCCAGTGCCCTTGACAGTTCGGCGAGAAACCAACCGTTCGGACTCGATTGGATGAAGAGTCCCATCACCGAGAGATTGCGCGTCCGGAGCGGGATCAGTTCGTGCTGCACGCGGGGCGAAGGCACGTGCCCCGGGTGCGCGACGGAGAGGATCCGTCCCTCGACCCTCCCGAAGTCGGGCAGCGGGAAATCTGGCACCCCTATCCGGTCGAACCGGCCCTGGCGATATCCCTGACAGCCGACAAGGACCGCCAGGCCCGCGATCCCCAGCAGGAGAGACCTGGAGCGAACCCGCACGACGACGAGCACCGGGATCATCAGGAGCAGGTATATGGTCAGGCGCGTGAACTCGAGGTTCAACTGCCAGAACTCTCCAGCCATGACGAAGTTGAGCAGCAGGATGTAAAACAGGCCCAGCGGGCGCAAGGCGCCATCGAAGATCGAGGCGAAGGCCGGCAGCAAGCCCAGGAATAGAATTGCGATTATGGCTGGGGACCACAGCGGCGGGGTATACCCGCCCGCCATAAAGGCCCTGTGGCTGACAAACGGAAAAACCCAGGCGCTGCCGATGAGTCCTCCCACCCCGACGCTCAGTGCGGGCGTCTTCCAGTCCATCCGCCTGAGCGTGCAGAGCTGCCAGACCCGGCCGAGAAGGTCAGCGGCGACAAACATCAGCGCCACCAGCGACGAGAGCGGGTGCAGCAACAGCAGGGCCCCAAGCAGGAGCGCGGGCAATTTCCAGCCGTTGCCCTGGTGCTCCCTGCCGAAGTTCGCCATGAAGGCGAACAAGAATGGCAGGCTGACCGTGTTGGCCACGAGGCCCACGCCGAGGATAGACCTCAGGTCCGACCCGAAGTTCCAGGTGCCGAGCATCCCGCCGTTCAGAAACAGCGCCGCGGTCATCGCGGCGGCGCACACCACGGACGCGAAGCCGTCCATGCCCCACCGGCGGGCGAAGGCGTAAAAGGCCGCGGGCAGCAGCGTCAGGCTCAGGAGCACCAGCAGCTTTATCGCCGGGCCGATCCCGACGGGGAAACTCAGCAGGGCCGCGAGGTAGTGGGTGAGCGGGGGATAGAAGGCGCCTTGAGGATAGCCGCAGAAGAAAAACGGATTCCATCCAGTCGCCCAGGGGAACAGGTATTCGCGGACGTACCAGGCTGCGGTGTAATGGCCAGGGAAGTCCCACTCGAGCAGGTTGCTCGGGAAAGGTACCGGGCCGCGGTCCCTGCCAGGGCTGAGGCCTGCAGAATAAGGAAGCCGAAGATGAACTTGCGCCCGGTCATGAGCTGAGGGGTAAATTGAAAAGAGGCGGCCCGAAGGCCGCCTCGTTTCGCGAGACCTGTAATGCTGGTAGTTGGCTCGCTGCCCTCACGCGGCAGACTAACCGCCGGTCTTCCCGATGGGATCGCCCGCGGTTACGCCCGAAGGAAGCGTCGCAGGAGCTATAGCCGAGATATACCGGACGACCTGATCCGGCGCGATGCCGTAAACGAAACGGCCCATGCCGGTCGACGCAGGCGTCGCGGTGAAACCAAAGGCATTCGGAACGGCGCCGGCCGCCGCCGCGCCTGTAAGGCTGGTGACCTCCTGGTAGTTGTAGCCGTTCACTCCCTGGGTGCCGGTTGCGGTGAACCGGGCGTCGAGGAAGTTCTGGGCGACGAGTGTGGTGACGTTGGTGTACATCTGGTTGTTGGTGGCGGCGAAGGCGATCTCGGCGGAGCCGATCGTACGGCAACCCTGGATAGCGCCCGCTTCATTGGCGGCCTGACGGGACGTCAGCAGGCTGGGGATTGCGATGGCGGCAATGATGGCGATGATCGCCACGACGATTAAGAGTTCTACGAGTGAAAATCCCTGTTCGTTCTTCATGTAATCTCCTCTCCACGGTAACGTGCCATGTGGTCGCCCTGTGGAATTGCAATAGGCGTGCCAGCGGCGCCCACGCGGGGAAAGATTTCATCGGCCGACAAAACCCCTTCATTCATGCAGTTACCGCCTAAGACGAATCCGGGCATTCGCTGGTTGAATCCGACGGCTGCCGCGACTTGATGCGCACCGTCAAACGGGTGACGAAAACCATCAAAACCGTCAAAGGTTGAACCGCCCCCCCAGCCCGTAAAACGAGTGGGTCCGGGCTTCAGCCCGGACGTCTGTTGATCGGATCTATGTGGCGACGGGCGCACGCTATAGCGACCGCAAACAGCGTCCGGGCTGAAGCCCGGACCCACTTAGTGCTCGTGTTCATAAATACGCTAACGTTTTGAGGATCCCTCAGGATCTGCGGTAGCTGGTCGGGTCGATGCCGAGGCTGTGGATGCGGTGTCGGAGGGAAGGGTAGGTGAGGTTGAGGTTCTGCGCGGCCACGGTCTGGTTGCCGTCGGCCTGCTGCAGGGCGCTGCAGATCAGGTCTCTTTCGAGGCCCGTGAGAAACTCGTGCAGATCGAACGGGGCCTGCGGGATGGCGACGACGTCGGAACGGAGCGCGGCCACCGGCGGGCGCGTTCGTGGCGACGGCTTCGGGCAGCCGCTCCAGGCGGATCTGGTCGGAGGTCTCGAGCGTGACGGCGCGTTCGATCGTGTTCTCCAGTTCGCGCACGTTTCCCGGCCAGGAGTACTCCTTCAGGCGACGCATGGCCTCGGGCGCGATGCTCGACAGGTTTTTGGCGGCTCTTTCGGCTGTGGATCCGGAGGAAGTGGTCCGCCAGCAGCTCGATGTCCTCCGGCCGTTCGCGCAGGGCCGGCAGGTGGATGGTGATGACCGCGATGCGATAGAAGAGGTCCTCGCGGAACAGTCCCTCGCGGATGGCGGAGTGGAGGTCGCGGTTGGTCGCCGCGATCACGCGCACGTCGATCGGCAGCTGGGCGTTCCCTCCGAGGGGGCGCAGCTTGCGCTCCTGGAGCACGCGGAGCAGTTTGACCTGCATGGCGGGCGTCATTTCGCCGATCTCGTCGAGGAATATGGAGCCGCCGGTCGCCACTTCGATCAGCCCCTTGCGGTTGGTCGTGGCACCCGTGAAGGCGCCCCTGGCGTAGCCGAACAGTTCGCTTTCCAGGAGGGTTTCCGGGAAGGCGCCGCAGTTGACCGAGACGAACGGGCCGTCCTTGCGCGCGGAGGCCTCGTGGATGGCGCGTGCCACCAGTTCCTTGCCCGTACCGCTTTCCCCGGTGATGAGCACGGTGCTCTCGCCCCCCGCGACGGTCCCGATGGTGCGGTACACGTCGAGCATCTTGGGGCTGCGCCCCACGATGCGGCTGCGGTGGAGCGCCTGGAAGAGCTTCTGACTCTGGCGGGCCTGCGCGTCCGGCGTGTCGGGCAAGCCGTCGATGGAGCTGCGTTTCTTCTCGAGCGCGCTGCGGACCACCTTGCGGATTTCCTCGAGCTTGAACGGTTTCGTGAGGTAGTCGTAGGCCCCGTGCTGGAGGGTTTCGATCGCCGTGTCGGTCGTGGCGTAGGCGGTGATCATGATGAACATGGTTTCGGGGACGAGCTGCCTCGCCTGTTTGAGCAGTTCGAGCCCCGACAGGTCGGCCATCCGGATGTCGGAGATCACCAGGTCGACCGGGCGCTGCTGCAGGACGCGCAGCGCCTCGCGCCCGGAGTGCGCCTTGTGGACCTCCATGTGCTCGTCCAGGAGGGCCATCTCGAGCACTTCGATGATGTTAGGTTCGTCGTCGACTACGAGAACAGATCCCATGTCGCCACGTTCCAGGTTCGTGCTTCCTCAGCAGTCCATCGAGCCCGCGCGAGCTCTTCGAGGCTCTTAGAGCCCTTCGTGAGGCAAGGCTTTTAAAGCTTCACCTCACAGACTCAAAGCACTCGAAGATTCTCGAACCGTTTCCCTCAATTCCGCCGCCGGGACGGTGGGGAGCCGCACGGTCACCTTTGTGCCGCGTCCCTTTTCGCTTTGCACCGAGATGCTGCCGTTGTGATCCTGCAGGATCTGGAAGGTGATGCTGAGGCCGAGCCCGGTGCCGCCGGCGAAACCGGAGTGAAAGGGCTGGAACAGCTGCTCCTGCTCCTCGCGCGTCATACCGACCCCCTCGTCCTCGAACACCGATCTCGGCGCCTCCCGGTCGAGGAGACGGGTGCGGATGACGACGGCGCCTCCCTCGCGGCATGGACCGCAGCCCGTTGCGCGTGATGTTCCAGAACACCTGCCTGAGCTGGTCGGCATTGCCCACGACCGGGATGCGCGGTGCTTCCAGCTTCAGGCTGATCGCGTGCCGGCTGCGGACCTCCGGGTCGTTCTGCAGCAGCGCCACGGAGTCCTTCAGGAGCGCGGACGAGGTCCATGGGGCGGCGCGGGTATTTCCCCGGCCGGGCGAAGTTCAGGAAGTCTCCCACGAACTTGTCCAGCCGGTCGCTTTCCCGGACGATAATGTCAAACAGCCGCTCGTCGCTCTTGGGGACGGTCAGGTGCGAGCGCAACAGCTCCACCGAGCCGCGCATGGAGGTCAAGGGGTTGCGGATCTCGTGCGCAATTCCGGCGGCCATCCGCCCGACGGCCGCCATCCGGTCCTTGACCCGCACCTCCTCCTCGAGCCGCTTGATATCCGTCAGGTCCTGGAACGAGATGATGTAGCCGAGCAGGTGACGGCCGTGGTCCACGAGCGGCGATACGCTGTAGCCGAGGTAGCGGCGGCCTCCGCTGCTCAGCGAGACCCACTCTTCGTACCGCAGAGGGCGTGCGCTCTTGAAGAGATCGGCGGAGAGGATCTGGTCCCAGAGGCTCTTGCCCAGAACGTACCAGACCGGCTGCCCGAGCGTGTGGGCGGCGGTCTTTTCCGATGAGCTCCTCCGCGGTGTTGTTAAACACGGCGATCCGGCCCTGGAGATCGGTGGTGACCAGCCCGCTGCGGATGCTGCTGACGATGTGTTCGTTCAGCCCCTGGAGGCGCTTGAGCGAATAGATTTTTTCCTCCAGTTCCTCCTGCACCGCGTGCAGCCTGTCCGACAGGTAGGACCCCAGGAACGCGACGGCGAAGAAGCCGAGCGCATGCACGCTCGTGTGATACAGGAGCGGCATGATCCCGAGATGCGCATCGGCGGCCGGGAGCAGGTGGAGGCGCTCCGCGGCGATGACGGCCGAATAGAACGCTGCGCCCAGGACGGCGGCGGCCCGTGCCGCCGCGGCGTCCCAGGATCAGGCTGCAGTAGATCACCACGAGGAGGTACAACGAGACGAAGACGCTCTCGACCCCTCGGGTGTGAGCCACCAGCGCCGTAGTCAGGAGCAGGTCCACCGCGATCTGGAGATACACCTGTGGCATCAGCCAGCGGTTGGTCCACCAGAACGTGAGGTAGCTGATGGTCAGGCTGATCGTGAGCAGGTTGAAGAACGGCAGCGACGGGAACGGCCCCATACGCGACGGAAGGATGCCCAGGGGATCGGCGAGGTTCAGGGCCAGAAACAGGATGACGGCGCGCACGCCGATGAGCCACAGGAGTTTTTTCCTCAGCTCATCGGCGTGCACCGCCGTGAAGGCCCCGAGCGCTCGTCCCGCGGCGCCCGCGTGCGGCAGGATTTCCTCGACAGGCAAGGTCTTAGCCACCGGACAACACTTGGATCAGTTTGAACATCGGCATGTACATCGAGATCACGATGCCGCCGACGATGACCCCCAGGATGACCATCAGGAACGGTTCCATGATGGTGAGGAGGTTGTTGACCACGACGTCCACCTCCTCCTCGTAATAGTCGGCGATTTTGACCAGCATCGTGTCGAGTTCGCCGGTCGATTCGCCCACCGACACCATCTGGGTCACCATGGGTGGGAAGAACTTCGACTGTTTCATCGGCTCGGTGATCGTCTTGCCCTCTTCGATCTGCCGGCGCACCTCGCGTACGACCCCTTCGAGGACCGCGTTGCCGGCGGTCTTCGCCGTGATGTCGAGGCCCTCGAGTATCGGGACGCCGCTCGACAGCAGGGTGGCGAGGGTGCGGGTGAAGCGCGCGACGCCGATCTTGCGCAGGATGTCGCCGAGGGTCGGGATGCGCAGCAACATCGTGTCGACCGAGAGCTTCCCGCGCTCGGTCCGGTAGTAGCTCCGGAAGCGAGACGATGCCGACGATCACCGCCAGGACGATGAAGATGAAGTAGCTTTCGAGGAAGTTCGAGAGGGCGATCACGATGCGGGTCATGAGCGGGAGCTCGACGTTGAATCCCTCGAACAGGGTCCGGAAGACCGGGACCACTTTCCACAGGATGATGCCGACGACGACGACGGCGACGCTGAGGATGAGCACCGGGTAGATCAGCGCCGAGCGCACCGCCCTTTTCAGCTTGACCATCTTCTCGATGAAGACCGCCAGGCGCTGGAGGATCGTGTCCATGATGCCGCCCGCTTCGCCGGCCGCGACCATGTTGGTGTACAGCGGGTCGAACACCGCGGGATGGCGGGCCATGCCGTCGGCCAGGGTCGAGCCCGCTTCTACGTCGGCCCGCACCTGTTCCAGGGTGGACTTGAATGCCGCGTTGGGATGTTGCTGGCCGATGGCATCGAGGCACTGCACCAGCGGCAGCCCGGCGTCGAGCATGATCGAGAACTGCCGGGTGAAGATGGCGACCTCGGACTGGGGCACCTTGCGGCGGAAAGAGAAGTTGAACGACTGCGTCTTCTTCTCCTTGATGCTGATCGGCGCGACCTGCTCCCGGCGCAGGACGGCGGCGAGCGCCTGGGCGCTGTTGGAGAACCTCTCGCCGGCCACGCTCTCGTTGGTGCGGAGGTTGCGTCCGCGAAACGTGAATACTAGGCATAACGGCCTTTCAGGTGTCAGCGGCCGACGCTTCCGACCGGTTCCGGGCGCCGCGGGCGCGCCGTGCCGGCCGTCAGGTTCAGCCCGACTCCACGGTGGATCAATTCCTGCAGCTCATCCGGATTGGAGGACTTGTTGACCGCGTCGTCCAACGAGATCTGCCGGGTCAGCACCAGGTGCGCCAGGGACTGGTTGAACGTCTGCATGCCGTACTTTTCCTGCCCGGTCTGCATCGAGCTGTAAATCTGGTGAATCTTGTCTTCGCGGATGAGGTTCCGGATGGCGCTGTTGGGGATGAGGATCTCCATGGCCATGCTGCGGCCGGATCCGTTGGATCGGGGGATGAGGGACTGGCAGAGGATGCCCTCCAGCACCATGCTCAGCTGCGCCCGGATCTGGGGCTGCTGGTTGGCGGGGAAGATGTCGACGATGCGGTTGATGGTCGCCGCGGCGCTGTTGGTGTGCAGCGTGGCGAACGTCAGATGGCCCGTTTCCGCGATCCGCAGGGCCGATTCCACCGTCTCGAAGTCGCGCATTTCTCCGATGAGCACTACGTCCGGGTCTTCGCGCAGCGCGACCCGCAGGGCGTCCCCGAACGAATGAGTGTCGTTGTTCACCTCGCGCTGGTTGACGATGCAGTTCTTGTGCGAGTGGAGGAACTCGATCGGGTCCTCGATCGTCAGGATGTGCTCGTTGCGCTGCCGGTTGATCTTGTCGATCATCGCTGCCAGCGTAGTCGATTTCCCGCACCCGGTCGGTCCGGTCACGAGGATGAGGCCGCGGGGCTTGTCGCACAGCGCTTCGACCACGGACGGCAGCCCGAGCGCCTCGAACGACTTGATCTCGAACGGGATCGCGCGGAAGACCGCAGCCGTGGCCCCGCGCTGGGTGAAAATGTTGGCGCGAAAACGGCACAGGTCCTTGATGCCGAAGGAAAAGTCGTATTCCCACTTCTCCTCGAACGCGTGTTTCTGGCTGTCGGTCATCACGCTGTAGGAAAGGCGCTTCGTGTCGGCGGCCGTCAGCGACGGCATGTCGAGCGTCCGCAGCTTCCCGTCGACGCGCACCTGGGGGGGCGTCCCGATGGTGAGGTGGAGGTCGGAGCCCCCCGCCTGGATCAGCTTCTGAAGCATCTCGGCCAGCGTAATCATAAGGTGCACCCGCTCAGTTCAGGACCGATTCGCGCAGCACTTCGTCGAGGGTGGTCATGCCCGCCTTGATCTTGGTGAGCCCGCTCTGACGCAGCGTCAGCATCCCCTCTTCCACCGCCTTGCGCTTGATCTCGCGGGCCGAGGCGCCCACGAGGATGAGTTCCTGGATGTTCTCGGAGATTTCCATGACCTCGTAAAGCCCGATGCGCCCTTTGTACCCCGTGTTGTTGCAGGTCTTACACCCCTGCCCCGTGAACGTCTGGATGTTTTTCGCCTCTTCCTGCTGGAAACCTATGTTGACCAGCGCCTGGATCGGCGTCTTCGCCTCGGTCTTGCAGTCGGGGCAGATCTTGCGGATCAGACGCTGGGCGCAGATCAGGTGGACCGAGGTGGCCACCAGGAAGGGCTCGATCCCCATGTTCAGCAGGCGGGAAATCGTCGATGGGGCGTCGTTGGTGTGGACGCTCGACAGCACCAGGTGGCCGGTGAGCGCCGCCTTGATCGCGATCTCGGTGGTTTCGAAGTCGCGGATTTCGCCGACCAGGATGATGTTCGGGTCCTGGCGCAGGAATGAGCGGAGCGCCGCGGCGAACGTCAGCCCGATCTGTTCCTTGATCTGGACCTGGTTGATGCCGCGGAAGTTGTATTCGACCGGGTCTTCCGCGGTCATGATGTTCGTCTCGGGCGTGTTGAGGCGGTTCAGCGCGGCGTAGAGCGTCGACGTCTTCCCGCTGCCGGTCGGCCCGGTCACAAGCACCATGCCGTACGGCTTCAGAATCCCGGCCTCGACCCGCTTGAGCGAGGCTTCCTCGAACCCAAGCTTGCTCATGTCGAGCGGCAGGTTGTCGCGGTCGAGGATGCGCATGACGATCTTTTCGCCGAACAGCGTCGGCAGGGTAGAGATGCGGTAGTCGATCTCCTTCTTCTTGGTGTCGAAGGTGGTCCGGATCTTGATGCGGCCGTCCTGCGGCAGGCGCTTTTCCGAGATGTCCATCTTCGCCATGATCTTGATGCGCGAAGTGATCGCATCCTTCAGGCGCAGCGGCGGATTCATCATGTTGTACAGGATGCCGTCGATCCGGAAGCGAACCCGGAAGTCCTTCTCGTAGGGCTCCAGGTGGATGTCGCTCGCCCCCTTCTTGAGCGAGTCGGATAGGATGAGGTTGACGAGCTTGATGATCGGGGCCTCTTCGCTCGAGCGCTGCAGCTGATCGATCGAGACCTCCTCGGTCTCGTCCCCGGCGTCCAGGTCGAGCTCGAAGCTGTCCTTCTCCCCCAGCGCGATCTCGTCGTAGACCTTCTTCAATTCAATCGCGTGGACGGTGCCGTAGTACTTCTCGAGCGCCTCCTGGATCGAAACTTCCGAGGCGACCACGGGTTCGACGTTGAAACCCGTCATGAACTTGATGTCGTCCATGGCGAAGACGTTCGTCGGGTCCGCCGTCGCGATCGTCAGGGTGCTGCCGACACGGCTCAGCGGGATGATCAGGTACTTGCGCGCCGTTTCGACGGGGATGAGCTTGATTACCGAAGGGTCGATCTCAAAGTAGGAGAGGTTGATGGACGGCACGCCGTATTGACGGCTCAACACCGACGTGATGTCGTCGTCGTCGACCAAGCCAAGCCCGATCAGGACCGAGCCCAGGCGGCCCCCGTTCTGCCGCTGATGCTTCAGCGCGGTGTCGAGTTGCTCGGCCGTGATGAGATTCTCCCGTACCAGCAGTTCGCCGATCTGTGATGGCATTTGCCTAAGTCGCCTTGCGCAAGAGGATGTCGATGCTTGTGGTTACGAACAGCAACACGCTTATCCAGCCATTGATGGTGAAAAACGCGGTGTTGACACGCGTTAGATCCGACGGACGCACCAGGCTGTGCTCCCAGGCCAGCAACGCGGCCACGACCGCGAGCCCCGCCAGGCTGATTGCCCCGAGCCCCTCGCTGAGGAAGAGGAAGGCCAGTAGCGCGACCATGACCAGGTGCAGCAACCCGGAGATCCAGAGGGCGCCCTTGATGCCGAAGCGCTTCGGGATGGAGTGCAGTGGCTCGCCCCTGTCGAATTCGAGGTCCTGGCAGCCGTAGATGATGTCGAAGGCGGCCACCCACAAAACGACAGCCAGACCGAGGACGAGCGGCGTCGCCGACAAGCTCCCGCGCACGGCGATCCATGCCCCGATCGGGGCGCATGAAAGGGCGATGCCCAGGAACACGTGGCTCAGCCATGTGAAACGCTTGGTGTACGAGTAGAAGAACACGATCGCCAGGGCCAGCGGGCTGAGACGGAAGGCCAGCGGGTTCAGCCGAAACGCCGCAAACACGAGCAGCGCGGCCGAAAGGGCCGTAAAGACTACCACGTACCCTCTGCCGACCAAGCCCTTCGGCAGCGCGCGCGCCGCCGTGCGCGGATTTCGGGCGTCGAAGGGTAGATCGATCAGTCTGTTGAACGCCATCGCCGCGCTCCGGGCTCCCACCATGGCCAACATTATCCATCCGCACTGATCGGCACGAGGCAGCCCGCTCGCTCCGAGAAACGCGCCCAGAAAGGCGAACGGGAGCGCGAACAGCGTGTGCTCGATCTTCACCATCTCGAGCGTGATTTTCAGTCTTCTCAACAAAACGGCACCGTGCAGGGTCGCTCGCCCTTGCCGGACGACCAATCCCGGGAAATGCCCCTGCCGGCAAGAGTGACTGCACTTCTGCTTAGTTATCGGCAGGAGGTCGTTAATTATTGAACAATTTTATTTTGCCCACGTTTCGGGCAAGTCCAACAAAACAAAAGAATAGCAAATCGCTTCCCCCCGAGTGGACGAATTGGCCCTCCCCATGATGTATCAACTCCGCCGCCAGTTTCCCGAGCAACGAATTTTGACCCAAATCCTGAAGAGGCTGTCCAACGGTTGATCTGCCCACCCTGCCCGTAAAGCAAGTGGGTCCGGGCTTCAGACCGGACGTCTTTAAAGCCGTTCCATAGAGTTCCAGCTGCCCTGCATAGCGACAGCAAACGGCGTCCGGGCTGAAGCCCGGACCCACTTGAGAAGCAACGCTCCGATCTGCTATTTTCTGTGTCCGGGAGGAACCGCCTTGATACGCATTCAGTCCGTTCATCTGCGCGAGATCCGCCTGCCCCTCGTCCACTTCTTCGAGACGAGCTTCGGCCGGACGTCGGTGCGCAGGATCATCCTCCTGACCGTCCGTTCCGACGACGGCGCGGCCGGCTATGGCGAATGCACTGCCGCGGAGGACCCGTTCTACAGCAGCGAGACGACCGAGACCGCATGGCACATGCTGTGCGATTTCGTGGTGCCCCGGCTGCTCGGGCGCGACCTGAAGAACGCGGCTGAAGCGGACGGAATCCTGTCCCCGATCCGGGGCAACCGCATGGCCCGGGCGGCGCTCGAGACCGCGCTTTGGGACCTCGAGGCGCGGCGCGCGGGCCTGCCGCTCTACCGCCACCTCGGGGGCGTGCGCGACGAAATCCAGTGCGGCGTGTCCATCGGGATACAGGATTCCGTCGCCCTGCTGGTGGAGAAGGTCCGGGAGGAAGTGAGACACGGGTACAGGCGGGTGAAGGTCAAGATCAAGCCCGGGTGGGAAAGGGAGCCGTTGCGGGCTATCCGGGCCGAGTTTCCCGACATCCCCTTGATGGCCGACGCCAACTCCGCCTTCACCCTGGCCGACCTGCCGCTCCTGCAGGAACTCGAGCGCTATGACCTCATGATGATCGAGCAGCCTCTCGGTCACGATGACATCGTGGACCACGCGGTGCTGCAGCGGCAGATCGCCACGCCCGTGTGCCTGGACGAATCGATCCACACGGCGGAGGATGCGCGCAAGGCCGTCGAAATGGGGAGTTGCCGCATCATCAACGTGAAGCTGGGCAGGGTGGGAGGTTTTTCCGAGGCGCTCAAGATCAACGACTACTGCTGCAGGAACGGCGTCCCGGTCTGGTGCGGCGGGATGCTGGAAAGCGGTGTCGGCCGCGCTCACAACATCGCGATGTCGACCCTGTCGGGTTTCGTGCTTCCGGGGGACGTGTCCGCCAGCCGGAGGTACTATGCGGAAGACACCGTCGCGCCGCCGGTCGAGGTCACGCCGGAAGGTATGATCCGGGTGCCGCAATCTCCCGGCATAGGATATGCCCTGAACGAGCGCCGCATCGAGCAGGCGACCGTCCGGACCCGCGAGATCGTCCGCCGGCAGACGGGAGTCGTCGATGCCTGACCGGATCGTCGGCATCCTGGGCGGCATGGGACCGGCGGCCACAGCCGACCTCTTCCTTGAAATCATCCGCCTGACGCCAGCTCGGGTGGACCAGGAACACATCCGGGTGCTGATCTACTCTAACCCGAAGATCCCCGACCGCACGAAGGCGATACTCGCCGGGGGCGAGGACCCCGTCCCGGAGATGGCCGACGCCGCGCGGGTGCTCGAGCAGGCGGGGGCCGGCATCCTGGCGATCCCGTGCAACAACGCGCACTGCTTCCTGCCGCGCCTGCGGAGCGCGAGTCGGCATCCCGGTCCTGGACATGATCGAGGAGAGCTGTCGCGCCCTGCGCTCGGAGCGACCGCAGATCAGGAGGGCGGGCCTGCTGGCCGCCGCGGGCACGGTGAAGAGCCGGATCTACGAAACGGTGTTCGCCCGCGACGGCGTCGAAGTCGTCGCGCCCGACGAGGCAGACCAGGCACGCGTTCACGCCGCCATCCAGGACGTCAAGGCCGGGGGCCGCGGCGCCGGCACGGCTGGCGTCCTCTACTCGGCCGGAGCGGCCCTCGTTGCCCGCGGTGCCGAGGCAGTGATCCTCGGGTGCACCGAGATACCGTTGGTCTTCGACCCGATGGGGGCCGGTTATCCGACGATCAACCCCACGCGGGTCCTGGCCCAGGCTGCGATCGCATGGGCGCTGGGGGAACGGCCGTGAGCCCCTGCCGAGCCATCCTGCTCGACCTCGGCAAGGTCCTGGTCGATTTCGACGTCAGGGAATTCGGGCGCCGGATCCTGCCGCGCGCCGGCATCACCGGCGAGGAACTGCGCGCCATGATCGCCGCGGACGACCTGGCCCTCAGGTACGAAACGGGCGCGGTCGACGACGACGAGTTCCATCGGGAACTCTGCCGCAGAATGAAGACGGAGATCCCGCGGGCCGAATTTAACGAAGCCTGGACCTCGATCTTCCTGCCCCAGCCGCTGGTGCCCGAAGCGGTCATCGAGTCGCTTGCACGACGGGCCCCGCTGTGGATCGTCTCAAACACCAACAAGGCGCACTTCGATTTCATCGCCGGCCGCTACGGCTTCCTGCGGCATTTTCAGGGCTGGATCCTTTCGCACGAGGTGGGTGCCGTAAAGCCGGACCGTCGCATCTTCGAACTGGCCTTGCACCGCGCGCGGATAGAACCGTGCGAAGCCCTCTTCGTCGACGACCGCCCCGAGAACGTGGAGGCCGCGCGTGCCCTCGGCATCGATGCATTTCTCTTCATGGGACTGGCGACCTTTTGCGAAGAACTTGCCGCGAGGGGGCTGCTTCAAGCGGAAGCCGACAGACAGAAGCCGGAAGCCGGGAGCCGGAAGCCGAGGGGGGGAAGGCCGGTAGAGTAAAGGGCAGCTCACTCTGCTCCAAGGGCGGCGGGCGCCCGGGCATCGATGCGTTTTAGTTCAAGGAACGGAGGCCGGAGAACGGAAGCCGGAGAACGGAAGCCAGGCGGGGGGAACGGGGGTGGGGCAAATGGCGGCCCACCCTGCTCCTGGTCTCGGCGGGTTCCACATCGATAGGGTCCAATTCCGAGGGATGGAAGCCGGAAGTCCGGCGTTAGCGCACACGGCGGCACTGCCCCTGGCTTCCGGCTCCCGGCTCTGTTCGTCACGGGATCGGTATGACGGGGAGTGCGGTCATGCTGGTGGCCGAGATGCGCAGCGCGACCGCGGGAACGGGATGGCTGGCCGTGATTTCGAGGTTGCCGCTTCCCTCGAACTCCGGAAAGATCTGCTGCGCGCCCGCGATCAGGTCGGCGCGCTGTGTTCCCGGTTCCAGGGTCACGGGCCCTTTCTCCAGGAGCGCTCGTGGCGGATTCGGGCCGTAGCCGGTAGTCGATTTCCGCAAGTCGCCGCCGACGTTGGCGACGGCTATCCCGGTGTTGTAGCCGTCCTTCTGTTCGACGAACAGGCAGAACCTGCTGTACGGCACGGCCGCGGCTACCCCGACTTCAGTCTGCAGCCTCCCGGTTGAGGCGTCGTGCTGCGCAGTAGATGATGACGCCGCCCACGCCGTGGTCGGCGGTCAGGGTCGCGTAACCTGTTTCCAGCGGGCCCGGTGCGGATGCCTCGAGGAATGACGGTACTCAGCGGAGGCGATCGTGAAGTGTGGCTCGTCACCACCCCGCCTTCAATGCTGACGGGCATCGGCGACTCCGTTGGCGCGGACGAACCGGATGCTCCCGGATGGCGGGGAAGTAAGCCGGGGTTGGTCAGGATGATGGTCGAGCGATAGGACTCGTGCGCCTGTGCCGGTGACGACCTGGGGGAAATAGAGGGTGACGGGCGCGAAGGCCTGGTTGATGTTGGTTGCGGGCAACGTGGTCAGCGTTCTCGGGGAACTGCGCAGCGCCACGGCGGGCACGGGGGAATCGGCGAAGACCTGGAGGCTGCCCCGGAAGTTCGTGACGGCAGGGAAGAGTTGCCCGGCGCCGCTTACGAAGGTCGAGATGTGGTGGCCGGATTCGAGCGAGACCGTGCGGGTGGAGACGGTCTGGCCGATCGTGTCGAGCAGCTTGAAATAGAGGCTCACGGCCCGGCCGATTGCCGAGGTTCGCCACGGCGACGCCGGTGTTGAATTCGCCCGTGACGTCGACGGGGAAGGTGAAGAAATCCATGCCTGTCGCCGCCACGACCCCGGCTTCCGTCATCAGCGCGCCGTCGGCCTCGTGCTGCGAGAAGACGGCGCTCCCGCCCACCGGCACGCTCGAGCTGCAGGACCGCGTAGCCCGACACGCCCGGGGCCTGCGCCGTCCGTTTTGACGACGCCGCTCCCGTGCGGCGGAATCGTGAAGTACGCCGTGCCGACGGCGGCTGTCCCGGGGACGAAGGCGGACAGCAGCGGAGCGCCGTCGGAGTTGTAGAAGGTGACGTTGCCGCTGGCCGGCAGGTCGGAGAAGTTCACCAGCAGCAGGGTGGTGGTGAAGTACACGCCGCCGAATGAACCGTTCGCGATCTGCGGGAACCAAAGGTCGTGCATCGCGTGTATGTGCAGTTCGTAGTAGCCCAGGTCGTGGTTGGCGCTGCTCACGTAAGGGTCGGCACGGAACTGGCCGTTGGTGAACGCCGTCGAATACTGAGTATTCTGGTGCACCGTGACCGCGACGTAGTAGTTCCCGTCGCGCGGGATCTCGAATGACAGGGCCGGGTCTTCCATGAAGCCGCTGTCGGGATCCTTGTCGGCCACGGACTCGGCCAGCAGCCTGCCGGATGCATCGAACAGGCCGATTCTGGCCTTGACGATGAGGTTCCAGCCCTCGCTCCCCGCGTGTTCCAGCGCATCGACGTCCAGAGTGATCTTGGCGCCGCGCCGCGCCGAGATCTGGTACCAGTCGATGTCTCCGAAGTACAGGAGGTGGGAGCCATAGGTGTCAAACGGCATGGTAACCGGGGTGGCGGATTCCTGCGTGTCGTTCGGCTCGTATCTGTCCCCGATATAAATCCCATCAAACGTGGTGAACAGATAGATGAAGTACGGGCCGGTGGTGCCGTCCCCTCCACGGGTTCCTTGCGGAACGTGGCGGCGCCGCAAACCGACGCGTAGTAGATGCCGGTCGACGGGACCTTCAGGTAGACGATGGGGTCGTTTTCGGCGCGGTTGCGCCCGAGGTTGAACTCCTTGTCGTTGTACTCGAGCAGGTTGCCCGCCCTCGTCGTACAGGGCGACCATCGGGTCGAGCTCGGAGCCCTGGGACGCCGCCTGCACCCAGACCGTGACCTCCTGGCCCGCGCGCAGCTCGAACTTGTAGAAGTCGATGTCGGTGGACCCGCTGATCGTGCCGCCTCCCGACATGAATGGCAGGGACAGCGCGGTGGCACCCTGCAGGGTGTCGTTCGGCTCGATGTCCTGACCGAACGCGGCCGAGCCGGGCAGGATGAGAGCTGCGATCGCAATCCACAGTAGCCTTGGCACGCAGGTGCGGGTCCACATGACAGTTCTGTCCGATCTAGCGGATGTCCAGGTACAGGCGATTGGACGTGCCGCCGTTGTCCGGGTTGGTGACGCACACGGGAATCCTGCCGGCGTACTGGATCAGCGACGCCGGGACCTCCGCCCGAAGCTGGTGATCGCTGACGAAGTGCGTCTGCAGCACGGCCGAATAGAAACGGACCTGGGCGCCGTTGCGCAGATTCGTGCCGTTGATCACGAGGGTGAACGACGGACCGCCCGCCGCCACCGCCTCCGGGCTCATCGAGACCAGGAACGGGTTGGCCGCGAAGTTGCCCTCGGTGATGAAGAAGCTGAGCCCCTCCGATTCACCGCCGCCGGGTTGCGGGTTGGCGACCTCCACGATCCACTCGCCCAGCGAGGTCGCGTAGTCGACGTCCATGCTCGTGTACAGCTGGGTGGAACTCAGCACCTGAAGGTTCCCGGACCCGAATTCGGGCGGGGGATAGGTGCCGGCCTGGTACACACGGACGAGCGTCTGCGGGCCGAAGTTCGTACCGTTCACGACGACGGGCATCGAGAACTTTCCGAGCACGTCGAGCGCGGTCGCCGAGCCAGTGATTACGGAGGTGATCGTCGGCTGCAGGCCTTCGACCTTGAAGAATACCGATTCCGAACTGGCCAGGGACGGGTCGGGGTTCTGCACCCAGATCCGCGCGAACCCGGATCTGGTCAGCAGCTCCGGGGGCACCTTGGCGTACAGGTGGACCGCCAGGCAATAGGCGTTGTTCTCGCAGTAGCTGGTCGCCAGGGCCTGGTTGTTGAAATAGACCACCGCGCCGCGCCGGAATCCCCAGCCGATCACCTCTATGTTCAGGGCTCCCGCACCGGGCTCCAGCCTCGCCGAGACCGTGTTGGGCGAAACGCCCTCCACGGCCGGTGCAGGGTTAGTAGACCGTCAGCAGCTGCACGTTCGATTCGACGTTGGCGGGATACGGGTTCTGCACGGTCACCGGGAAGATGCCGCCACGCGTGAAGTACTGCGCGGGCAGGTCTGCGACGATCTGTGCGTCGTCCACCACCTGCGTGCGAATGCCGTCGCTCTGGCCGTTGACCTTGACGACGGCCCCGGGCAGGAAGCCCGCGCCGCGCAGCGTGATGGTCGTCGCCGCGCTTCCCCTCGACGAGCGTCCCGCGGCCCTGACCGTGTTGAGCAGGGGACGGGCCTAGATAGGCCACGAAGGGGAAGCTCTGGGTGACGCGGCGCCGCGGCCCGTTCTCGTCGGTGACGACGTAGATCTCGAAGCGGTCCGGCACCGCGAGCATGTGGGCCGGGATGAGGACCTGGAGATGGTTGGCGTCCACCGGCGTGGTCGCCAGCCGGCCGCGCCCACATACGCCTGGGACGAGCCGTCGAAATCGCTGCCGAATATGCTGACGATGGTGTCGGGGCTGTCGACCGGCATGGAAGCCGGCTGCACCACGATGGCGTCAGGAGCGGTGAAGCCCTGGAAATCCTGGCGCTTGCTCGCCGTCGTGATTTCGAAATTCGTCTGCGCCGGGACAAACTGGAAGCCGAACTGATCGACCGTCATCGAGTAGCGCCCCGCCGGCAGACCGGTGAACGCATACAGACCCTCCGCGTTGGTCGTGGCCAGTTTCCCGACCGGGCCGGAGAGCACGACCTTGAAGCCCACGGCGGGGAGATCATTGAGCGTGACCTTGCCGGTCACGGCGAACGCCGTGAGCGGGGCGGGGACGAAGGGCGTGGTCAACGGCTGGGCGGCGAAGTTCGACAGTGTCGCGCCGTCCTTGGTCCAGATGGAGGAGGTCGCAAACAGCGGTTCGTTCGCCCGGACGTACACGTAACCGCCCGTCTGATCGGTCACCTCGGGCAGCAGCTCGCCGATGCGCCGCGAGACGGCAGCGCCCGGCTCGATGGCCACCTGCACGAACCCAACGGTTGCGCCGCTGGCCTTCGACCACGTAAATATTCGCGTAGCTCGTGTTGGAGGTGGGGTTGGCGAGGCTGATTTCGGTCGATCCCGCGGTGCCTTCGACCACCTGCGGGAAGACAAACTCGACTCCCGGCATCTTCTGCATCGCCAGGGCCGAGAGCGATCCCGTGTCGCTGCGCCCATAGATCAGGGAAGCCGAAACCCGTCCCGTGGACTGGACGAGAAGCCAGCCCTCCTTCTCGCCGCCGAAGGAAGCGAAGAAGCCCTGCAGCGGGGACACGGAGGCCCCCGTTCGCTTTCAGTGTCACCTTCCGGCTCGCCAGGATGATGCCGTTGTTTGCGATGGCCGTGACTGTAACGTCCGCCGAGGCGGGTTCGAGGTTCGCGAGGGAGATTGCCGAGGCGTACTCTTCGCCTGTCTTGAAGTGAGCGATGCCGCCTCCGTTCGAGGCCTGCGTCGGGACCTGCGCATTCAGGGCGGCGATGTCGACTCGTCCGGCCAGGTCGGGCACAGAGGAGAAACCCAGGAACAGGCTCGTCCCGGCGACCGATTGTGCCTGCGAGAAGATGTTGAGGGGCTTTGTGAGCGCGGTGACGTGAGACGCCCCGGAGAAACTCGTCCCGGCCGGGAAGAGGTCTTTGGCCATGCCGCGGTAGGCGCCCTGGGCGGGCACCTGGACGCTCCCTTTGCCGAGCAGGTCTCCGCCGTATCCCCAGAGGCTCAACTCCACCGCCGTCCCGCGCGGGTTAGGGTTGACCAGGTCGATCTCCGAGTACCCCTCGGTCGGTCCCGGCACGACCGGGAAGACCAGCGTGGTGCCCGAAGCGGGCGCCCCCGCGCCGTCGCTGTAGGTGCCGTCGGAGTTGAATATCTGATAGTAGACGATCAGGCCTGACGTGGGGCTGCTCACCCTCAGTGACGCGTCGATGATGCCGTAACCGAAGAGATCTGTCGCCGCCCTCGCCGTCTGCCCGAGCGCCGGCACCACCAGTGTGACGGGATTGACCACGCCTGCGACCTCGCTCCCAGCCGTGCCGACCAGCGTCAGCGTGACCACAGCGTCCTTGATCCCCGGATTGAAGATCGCAATGCCGCTGTTCACTTCGCCGCCGGCCACGAAACTCGGAAACAGGAACTGCGACTGAGCGGACGCGACCTGTGCCGACAGCCCCGCAGCCGTCAGAAGGGCGCACAGGATGACAAGCGCCATCCGGGAACGGGTTGCTCGGGACATCACATGCCTGACCATAGTTTTGCTCTCGCTTGAATGGCGGCGGGGGAGGTTACCGTCGTCCCCCGGCTGCGCGGCCCCTTAGAAGTAATAGACAAATGCGAACGAGATTTCGAACTGGTGGAGGATCCCGCTGACGGGGAATACCGTCGTGTTCGGATCGTTTGACTCCTTGGGCAGACCATACCGCACGGCGCGGGACATGTAGTCACGCAGATCGATCCTCACCCCCCAGACGTTGTTGATCTTGAAGCGGACCCCGCCCCCGGCGTTGAACGCGAGCACGTTCTCGCTGCGCAACTTGCCCAGCCCGGCCCGGTTCGGGTCGAGCGCTTCGTTGATCGTCCGTTGCGGCAGGGTGTAGAACGTCCCGCCGACTCCCGCGGTAAGGAAAGGGAACATGCGCCGGGTCTTCTGGAGCGAGCGCAGATACCAGAGCGCATTTATGGAGACCTGGTGCGTCTTGCTGGTGAAGGCGAAGCGGTAGCCGGTCGTGTTGTTCACGATGCGCGTGGAGTTGCTGCCATAGCTGTAAATAATGTCCTGTCCCCACCGGCCCAGGGAATCTGCGCCAAACCGGACGCCGCCGCGGGCGCCAGCCGAAAACTCCTGCGTCCCCTTCAGCGGGACGGAGGACTGGGGGGTGGTGATCTCGAAATCCTTGCTTTTCGGGACGTTTGCAGCCCCGAACACCTCGAACCGGTACTTGTATTCGGCGAACGCCGGACCGGTCACGACGAGCACGGCCGTCAAGGGAATGAGGAAGCGAGCCAGCGTTTTCATTGAGTGTCACCTTTCCAATTGGATTGCAGGTTCAACGGGGGGACGAAAGTTTTAGCCCGGCAATTCCATCCAGCATTCACATCGTCTTCCATGGACCGCGAAACGGGCGGAGATTCAGTTAGATCTATCGACTCTTGCTCCGGAACCGCTTAGATTTTTTTCTGGAGTGAACCGCCGACGCCCCGCAGCCGCAATAACCAAGTGGGTCCGGCCTCAGCCCGGACGCAGTTTGCGGTCGCTGTAACGTGCGCCCGTCGCCATATAGATGGCTTGACAAAGCTGTCCATCGATTTGACAATGTTACTGTAATATTTCTAGATAGGTCCCGAGGGGGCTCAGCACCTGATGGTGTTTCACAGCCTGCGCAACAAGCTGCTTATCCTGATGATTTCGCTGGCGCTGCTGCCGCTGGCCGGCATCGCCACGTTTTCGAACGTCATCGGCAGCCGCCAGATCGCGGAGGATCGGATAAAGCTAGCCCTTGAGACGATGGCGCAGGACACGGCCGACAAGATCGACATCATGCTGCGGGAGAAGAAGCAGGAGAGCCACTCGATGGCAACCACGTTCCCGTTGATTTACGAGTCGCTGGGGCGCGAGGGCTTGGGCCGACTGCTGAACAACTACTGTTTCAACAACGAGGGGTACGATCTGCTGGTGGTCTTGGACGCGACGGGCAAGGTCATCGGGATCAACACGACCGACCGGGACGGGTCCGCTCTGCCGGCCGAGAGCATCGGGCGCATACTGAACTCCAACATCAGCGCCTTTCCCGACGAGGCCGAGGTGTTCGGCCATTCGGTGACGGGGCATTCGTGGCATCACGACTGGTACGCGTCCAAGCTGGTCCACTCGCTGTACGACTACACGAACGAGGACATCAGCCGCCAGTACAACATCGCGTTGTCGGAACCGATCCAGAACCCCAAGACTCACGAGATCATCGGGGTCTGGATCAACATCATCAACTGGAGCTACTTCCAGAACGTTCTGGACAACGTCGAGACGGACCTTGCCAACCTCAATTTGCGCACGGGCTACGCGTTCATGTTCGCGAAGGACGGCGACACGATCATCGCGCACAAGTACCGGACCAACCGGTCCGGGCCGGTGCTCGCGGGCGAACCCGGAGGGACCTCGGCGAGCCTGTACAACGCGCGGCTGGTGGATCTTGGGCTGCGCAACCTGCGGGACGCCGTCCTGGCCAAGCAGCGCAGCTACGCCTACGACTTTCCGAAAGGGAACAGCAAGATCTCGGGAATGACACCCATCGACGACACGTCGTTCGGGTGGACCGTCGGGGTCGGCATCGACGACGCCGACATTTTCGGCCCGATCCGCTCGATGACCTGGTGGCTGGTCGGGGTGACCCTGGCGGTCGGTGCGCTCGTGGTGCTCTTCACCTATTTGATCGCCCAGGGCATTACGGTTCCGTTGAAGAACCTCATCGGGACGGCGCAACGGATCGCGCAGGGCGAGCTGCACGAACGGGTCCTGATCCGCACCTCCGACGAAGTGGGGATCCTGGGGGCAACCTTCAACGACATGGCGCGCTCGCTCGCCGCGCGCGAGGACGAGCTGCAGGAGCTCAACAAGAATCTCGAAAGCATGGTCCGGCAGCGCACCCTGGAGCTCGAGACGTCGCACGAGGCGCTCAAGAACGCCTACACGGACCTGCAGAACGCCCAGGACCAGCTGATCCAGACCGAGAAGATGGCGTCTCTCGGCCAGCTCGTCGCGGGCATCGCCCACGAGATCAAGAACCCGCTGAACTTCATCTACGGGAACACCGGTTTTCTCGCCGAGTACGTGCGCAAGCTCCAGTCCCTCGTGGAATCCTTCGATACCCTTTCGAGCCTTTCGGAAGAAGACAAGGCCAGGATCTCCGCGCAGAAACAGGAGCTCAACTACGACTTCGTCAAGGAGGACCTGCACACCCTGATCGACAACTTCACCGAAGGCGCCCGGCGGATCAACACGATCGTCTCGGATCTGCGCACGTTCTCCCGCGTCGACAAGGGGGTCGTCTCGGAGATCGACCTGCACGCCTCGCTGGAAATGTCGCTGAACCTGTTGAGCAACCAGTACAAGAACCGCGTGGAGGTGCACCGCGAATACGGTGAGATCCCGAAAGTCACCGGCTACTCGGGGAAGCTGAGCCAGGTCTTCATGAACCTGCTCTCCAACGCCTTTCACGCGGTAAAGGACAAGGGGGACGTCTGGATACGGACCCGCCGGGTGGACGGCACCGTGGAAGTCGAAATCGAGGACAACGGCGTGGGCATTCCGAAGGAGAGCCTCAACCGGATCTTCGAGCCCTTCTACACGACCAAGCCCGTCGGGCAAGGCACCGGGCTCGGTCTGAGCATCAGCTACGGCATCATCGAACAGCACCACGGTCGGATACAGGTCGCCAGCACCCCGCAGAAAGGGACGATCTTCACGGTGCGGCTCCCCGTAGCCCTGGAGAGGAGCGTCGGATGAAGAGGCAGACACTGCTCCTGGTCGACGACGAGACCGCCAACCTGCAGAAGCTCCAGCGCACCTTTGTCGACGCCTACACCGTCCACCTGGCGCGCTCCGGCGCGGAGGCGCTGGAGTTGCTGCGGCATCACCCGGTCGACGCCATCATCACCGACCAGAAGATGCCCAACATGACCGGCATCGAGTTCCTGGAAGCGTCCCAGCGGGAGTATCCCAATCTCGTCCGCATCGTGCTGACCGGCTTCACCGAAGTCGACGACCTGATCGCCGCCATCAACACGGGCAAGGTGCACAAGTACATCACCAAGCCCTGGGAGCCCGACGACCTGAGGCTGGCCGTGCACGAGGCGCTCGAAAAGATGGAACTCCAGCGCGAAAACGAGCGCCTCGCCGCCGAGCTGAAAATCGCCAACGAGAAACTCCAGACGGAAAACACCATCCTGCGGCAGGAGGTCGAGAAGGAGGTCTTCCCGCGCGAGATCGTCTACGGCAGCCCTGAAATGGAGGGCATCCTCCGGCTGCTGCGACGCGTCACCGGCACCGAGACAACCGTCCTGATCCAGGGCGAGACCGGCACCGGCAAGGAGCTTATCGCACGCTTCATCCACCGGGAGAGCAACCGGCGCGACCAGATCTTCATCCCCGTCAACTGCGGCGCCATCCCGCGCGAGCTGGTCGAGAGCGAGTTCTTCGGCCACGCCAAGGGTGCCTTCACCGGGGCCGCACAGGAGAAGAAGGGCCTCTTCGAGATGGCGGACGGCGGAACCATCTTTCTCGACGAAATCGGTGAGGCGCCGGCGGAACTCCAGGTAAAACTCCTGCGGGTCATCCAGGAAAGCGAGATCATGCCCGTCGGTTTCCACCAGCCGAAGAAAGTCGACGTGCGCATCGTCGCCTCCACCAACCGAAACCTCAAGGCCGAGGTCGAGGCCGGCCGTTTCCGCCAGGACCTGTTTTTCAGGATCAACGTCTTTTCCGTCACCGTCCCCCCTCTCCGCGAGCGCCCCCGCGACATCATCCCCCTCGCCGAACACTTCCTGCGTCACTTCTCGACACGGCTGAACCGGCAGGGTTGGCCCCATTCACGAACGAGGCGCGCCAACTGCTCGTGGCCTACCCGTGGCCGGGAAACGTGCGCGAACTGCAGAACGAGATCGAACGGGTCGTGCTGCTGACCGAGCCGGACCACGAAATCAGCCCCGAGTACCTCTCGGACACCATCTCCCAGCGCGTGCGCCCCACCGCCCGCGCCCATGGAAACCTCAAAACCGCCGTCCAGATGCTCGAAGACGAGATGATCCGCGAAGCCATGCAGCGCTTCCGCCACAACAAATCCCGCACCGCCCGCGCCCTCGGCATCAGCCGCCAGTCCCTGATCGAGAAGCTCCGGCGGCTCAACCTGTCAGCAATCTAGTCAATAGCAGTGTTAAAATTTAGACAGTATAAGCATATATTATCAGATACTATTACAGCTTATTCACCAGAAAATCGACAACGATATTGACAGATTGGGTCTTTCTGGTCGCTCTTTGGTATTAATTTGTATAAGTCATTATTTATCAATATTTATACTGATATTTGCCCTTGTTCTGAAGATTGGCACGGATGTTGCCTAAGTGTACAGCGGCTGACCGAAGAACGCGTCAGGTAAACGGACAAGGAGCTGAAAAATGCAGGCGACCGAAATGCAAAACGTCGAGGAAATCAACTCGGGGCTTCTGCAACGCTGCAAGTTGAACGACCGGGAAGCGTGCGACGAGCTGTTTTCGCAGTACACGCGACGGATATTCAATACCGCCTATCGCATCCTGGGAGAGGAAGCCTCGGCGGAGGACGCCCTGCAGGAGACTCTCCTGAACGTCTACCGCGGGCTGGCGCAGCTTCCGCGGCGAGTCCAAGATCTCGACGTGGATCAGCCGGATTACAGTGAATGTCTGCCTGGGGATGCTGCGCAAGTCCAAGAACAAGCAGAACGTGGACATCGACGACGAGTGGGCGCGGGAGCTTCCCGCCGATTCGACCCCGAGCATCGACCCGCTGGAGTACACCTCGCTGGAGGAGCTGCGCGACAACATCGAGGAGACCTTCGCGCGCATGAGCGAGAAGCAGAGCATCGTCGTGCGACTGCACGACATGGAAGGGCACACGATTCGAGGAGATCGCCGGGATCGTGGGGTGCCCGGTCGGCACGATCAAGTCCCGGCTCTTCTATGGGAGACAGGAATTCAAGGACACCTTCAGCGCGCTTCTGAACGACAAGGTGGAGCCGAAGCCGACCATCCAGTAGCGAATCTGCGGCGGCGCCTCGGCGCCGCTTTCACTGACATCCTGCGGCCGCAATCCCCGGCGCCTCGGCGCCACACCGAATTCGCACGCCTCGGCGGCTACGGTGCAATGTCGACTGCGGCGGCGTCGAGCCGCCGCACTCCAAATTGCGCACCCGCGTGGTAAGATTCATGCCTTGCCATTGCGCGCGCCTATGCCAGAAACCTCACGCGGCAAACTGAAGTTATTTCTATCTCCGGCAGCGGTCATTCGGACACGGAATATATCCCGCGGCTGTACCTCGAGGCGCGGGTGGATTTTGCCGACGTGCGCTCCGGCCTGAACGGAACCTGTGCCGTCTGCAGGGCGATGGAGATCTGCCCATTCGACCCGAACGACGCCTGGACGGAGGACATGCTCTGGCCCGTCGACCCGGCCGACGTGCAGACAAACCCGCCCCGGGACGTCACCCTGCGGCCGAGCCCCGAATGGTTCAAGCCGGAGCTGTTTGACGCGAATCGAGACCCAGTTCTACGCCTACCTGCTGCGCGTCGTTCCGGGTGACCCTGTTCAGGAACTTCGACCTGAACGTGTACTCGAGGCTGGGCGAGTCGATCGGGGATTTCAGGGGGCGCTGCCTCGAACTGCTCAACGAGACGTTCCGGCACGATCTGGACTCATTGCGCGAGGTGGCCGATCGCGCGCTCGAGCGGGCGCGCGAGAGGCATCTGAACGACCCGGACAGCGCCAGCGTGGAGGGCAGCCGTATCGTGGCCCGGAAGAGGGGCGAGTTCCGCGACGTCGCGGAGCGCATCGGGTCGCTGTTCATGCACACCGAGCTGACGCTTGCCCCCCAGGATGCCGAGCGCGAGTTCCCGGCCTACTCCGGGATGGAACTGCAGCAGGGGCTGCTGTCGCTCGAGTCCGATGCGCGTCGGGCGGTGGGCAAGCTGGTGAGCAGGTATCAGCGGAAGGCGTCGAACATAGACGAGTACATCATCCACCCGAACTTCAGGGACATTCACCTCGTGCGCTCCGGACTGCTGTGGATGCCGGGGGGAGCGCGATGAAGCCCTCCAGGGTCGCCGTCGCCATGAGCGGCGGCGTCGACAGCTCGACGGCGGCCGTCGTTCTGAAGCAGCAGGGTTTTGACCTCGTCGGTTTCTCCATGCAGCTGTGGGACCAGAAGCGCAACTCCGGCGGCGGTTCGGTTTCCACGGGACGTTGCTGTTCGATCGACGACCTGTACGACGCGCGCTCCGTCGCCGCGCGCCTGCGTTTCCCTTTCTATGTGCTGAACTTCGAGGCCGAGTTCCAGGCGAAGGTGGTGCGGGCGTTCATCGAGGGCTACCGGGACGGCTGCACGCCGTCGCCCTGTGTGCTGTGCAATTCCCACATGAAGTTCAGCCACCTCCTCCGCATGGCCGAGGAGGTGGAGGCCGGCGCGGTGGCCACGGGCCATTACGCACGCGTGCGGCACGACCCCGGACGGGGCCGCTACCTGCTGCTGCGCGGGCGCGATCGGGCGAAGGACCAGTCGTACTTCCTGTTCGAGCTGACCCAGGACCAGTTGTCGAAATCGATGTTTCCGCTGGGCGACATGCTGAAGTCCGAGGTGCGCCGCATCGCCCGGGAGCACGGCCTCGACGTCGCCGAGAAACCGGACAGCCAGGAGATCTGTTTTGTCCCCGACGGGGACTACGCCGCATTCATCGAGCGGCACCACGACGACGTGCTCGGGACGGCGGAGCGGCGCGCAGACGTTCGCCCCCGGGGAGATAGTGGATCGTGCCGGCCGGGTGCTGGGGTCGCACTCCGGCATCCATCGCTTCACGGTGGGGCAGCGGAGGGGGCTCGGCATCGCCCATTCCGAGCCGCTGTACGTGATCGAACTGCAGCCGCAGACCGGCCGGGTGGTCGTCGGCGAACGCCACGGCCCTGGGCCGGACTACCTGCCGCGTGGTGCGCCCCAACTGGATCGCCGTCGACGGGATCGACGGGCCGACGCGTGCCCACGCCCGCATCCGCTCCCGTCACCGCGAGGCCCCGGCGACGCTCCGGCCGCTGGAGGACGGTTCCGTCGAGGTGGAGTTCGATACGCCCCAGCCTGCGGTCACGCCGGGCCAGGCCTGCGTGTTCTACGACGGGGAAGTGGTGGTGGGCGGCGGGTGGATTGCGCGCGACACCGCCGGACGGCGCCGCGGCCCGCACCGGGCGACATTTGACGGCCCAGGAATTCGAATGAGCCACAAGACGATCCTGATGGTTGCGGGAGAGGCGTCCGGCGACCGCTACGGCGCGGCGCTCGTGCGGCGGCTCCGCTTCCTCCGGCGCGAAACGCTGGACGTCTTCGGCAGCGGTGGCGACGGCATGCAGCGGGAGGGTGTGCGCCTTCTCTGCCACGTCCGGGACCTGGCCAGCATCGGCCCGCGCGAGGCGGTGGCGCACCTGGGCCGCTATCTCCGTCTCTACCGGGACATCCTGGGCGAGTGCCGACGCAGGACGCCGGATGTCGCCGTACTGCTGGATTTCCCCGATTTCAACCTCCGGCTGGCAAAAAAACTGAAACGCGCGGGCATCGAGGTTATCTACTACATAAGCCCGCAACTCTGGGCTTGGCGTCGCGGCCGGATCAAGGTGATCCGGCGATTCGTGGACAAGATGCTGGTGATTCTCCCTTTCGAGGAGGAGTTCTACAGGCGTCATGGTGTGGACGTCGAATTCGTGGGGCACCCGCTGCTCGAGGATTTCCGGCCGGACTACGACCGGCAGCGCCTTCGAGGCACGCCTCGGTCTGGACCCGTCGCGCCGCACGGTGGCGCTGTTGCCCGGAAGCCGGCGCAAGGAGGTGGATTACCTCCTCCCCGTCCTGCTGGAATCGGCGCTGCGCATCCAGAGCCAGACGCCGGCCCAGTTCCTGGTGTCGGTCGCGCCGACCCTGGACCGGGGTCAGCTGGAGCGGATCGTGACCGAGGTGCTCGGGGTCGAGGCGCGGCCGGATTTTCTGCTGTCCCGGGAGGACGCGCGGGACCTGCTGGCCAATTCCGACTTCGCCCTCGTGAAGAGCGGCACCAGCACGCTGGAGGCCGCGCTGGTCGGGACGCCGTTTCTGATGCTCTACAAGCTCTCCCTCGCTCAGTTGGTGTGCGGGGCGGATTCTGGTGCGGACCCGCTTCAAGGGGCTGGTAAACTTGATAGCGCAGGATGCAGTGGTGCCGGAATTCCTGCAGGGGGACGCGACGCCGGAAGCCCTGTCGCACACTGCCCTGGAATTCCTGGACGATCCGGCCAAGTCGGCTGCCATGCGGTCGCGCCTGGGCGCGATTCGCTCCATGCTGGGAACACGGTGCGCCTCGACGATGGCCGCCGCTGCAGTGAGCAAGCTATCTATAGGGATGAAAATGAGAACGACGGGAAACCGAATGCGCGCGTTGCTGCTGGGGGCTCTCCTGAGCGCCACCGCTGCCGGAGTCGGCGCGCAAACCAGGAGGCCGGCACCGCCGCTTCCGCAGATCGACGTCGAGAATTACACGCTGCAGGCCAACCTGACGCCGGAATCCCACGAACTGAAGGCCGTGGCGGGGATCACCTTCAGGGCCCTCGAGCCCACCGACTCCGTCGTCTTCGAGCTCAGCGAAAACCTCTCGGTCCAGAAGGTGGTTGACCCGGCGGGCGTCGAAATCGATTTCGGACAGGACGAAACCGGACCGGGGCTGCTGAGCGTCCACTTCGCGCACCGGCTCGAAAAGGGGAGCACCTACACCATCAAGGTCGAGTACACCGGGGGTTTCGACCGGGACCGGTACAGCCGGATGTACTCGCGCGACGAGGGCAGCGCCTACATCGGGCCGGAAGGCGTCTACCTCCTCTACGGGTCAAAGTGGTTCCCGACCAACAAGTTCCTCACCGACCGGGCGACCTCTACCGTGGAGATCACGGTACCCCTCGGGATGACGGCGGTGGGGGCCGGGACCCAACTGCCGGTCGTCACGAAAGCGGTCACCGAAACATTCGGCTGGGCGGCCAAGCGGCCGATACTGCCGAACTCGATCGTCGCGGGACGCTACTTCGAGAAGAAGATCCCCGAAGGCAACTTCACGCTCGATTGTTTCGTGCGCGAGGACAAGCTGCAGTCGGTCAAACCGACGGCCGACGCGGTGGCCAAGATCCTGGACTACTACCAGAAACTGTTCGGCGCGTCGGCGTCGGGCACAACCTTCCGCCTCGTCGAGGTCGACGACCGCCTGGCGCTCCAGCCGGGGACGCTCGGTACCATCTTCATCACGCACCGCGACCTCTCGCAGCCGGCACCCCAGCTGCGCGAGCTGGCGCGGCGCGTCGCCTACCAGTGGTGGATGGATACGGTGGGGGCGCAGAGCGCCGAGGATTTCTGGCTCGTGGACGGGCTGGCCTACTACTCGGCGGCCATGTACCTCGGTCAGAGCGGCGGGCCCGCCGCCATGAAGGAGGAGATCGACAACCTCGCCGTCCTGGGGCTGAAGTTCGAAGGTAAGAGCGCCATCCGGACGGCCGCCAGCCTCGGCTACCGCACCGAGCCGTACGAGTCCGTCGTTGCCGGCAAGGGGGCCTGGGTCGTCCACATGCTGCACGAGCTGATCGGGGATGCGAAGTTTCGGCAGCTGATGCAGCAGTACGTGCAGCAGTATGCCGGCAAGGGCGGCTCGACCGGTGGATTCCGGCAGCTCGCGGAAAAGGTCTACGGCAAGGAGCTGAACTGGTTTTTCACGCAGTGGATCGACACCATCGGCGTCCCCGAATTCCAGACGGATTTCGTCGTGTTCAAGACCACGAGCGGATTCCGGGTCTCCGGCAGCGTGAAGCAGGACCGCGACCTGTTCCGCATGCCGCTCGAGATCGAGGTGATCACAAAGGGGAAGGCCGAGCGCAGCTCCATCGAACTCAACGGCAAGTCCACGACCTTCGACATCAACACCTTCACGCTCCCCAAGCAGGTGGTGCTCGACCCCGACAACAAGATCCTGCGCGACTCCAGGGAGCTGCAGATCAGCGTGCAGCTGTCGCTCGGCAACGACATGAAGGAGCGCGGCGAGTTTGTCGAAGCGATACGTGCTTACGAAAACGCGCTGAAGCTGAATTCCCACCGCTCGATCGCCCACTTCCGCCTCGCCGAGGTTTTTTACGAGCAGTTCAACCTTCAGGCCGCGGCGAACTCCTTCCGCGACGCCCTGAACGGCGACAAGGATCCCGCCTGGATCGAGGTCTGGTCTTACATCTACCTCGGCAAGATTTACGACATTCTCGGGCAGCGCCAGCGGGCCATGGCGGAGTACAATAAGGCGATCAACACCAAAGACGACACGGACGGGGCCCAGGCCGAGGCCAAAAAATGGCTGGCCGCACCGTTCACACGCGAGCGCACGACGATGGATACCAAGGACTCGAAGCAGCCGTGACCGAGCGGATCTACGCCTGGGAGAAATTCGCTCAGAAGATCCGGGTGCCCGCGGGCACCCTGCTGGGCGTTATTTTCCTCTGCTTCATGCACCCGTCCGAGCGTTCCATCTGGATCGGGTGCGGCGTCGCGCTGGCCGGAGGACTTCTCCGGCTGTGGGCGGCCGGCCACATCGACAAGGGGAAGGTCCTCGCGCGCAGCGGTCCTTACGCGTTGACGCGCAATCCCCTCTATCTCGGGTCGTTTCTCATGGGGACCGGCATCCTGCTTGCCGGCCAGGGGTATTGGCTGCTCCTGCCGTTCGCCTTTTTTTTCATCGCACTCTACTTCCCCGTTATGAGGGCCGAGGAGAAGGAACTGCTCCAGGGGCACGGGGAGGAGTTCCGGGACTACGCCCGGAGCGTTCCCTTGTTCTTCCCGTCTTTCCGCCGCCAGAAGGTCGCCACCTCGTCCTTCCTGTGGTCGCGCGTCCTGAGGAATCGTGAACACCGGACCCTCGCCGTCCTCATCCTGACCGAGGCACTCCTGGCCTTCCTGGTCTGGCGCTGATCTGGAGTGCGGCGCCTGGGCGCCGGGATACGGTATTTGGCGGCGGCGTCGAGGCGCCTTCACAAAAGCGGCGCCTCGGCGTCATCCCCAGACTCCCAACAAAAAAGTGTTGTGCGCCACAGGGGAAGCGACTATTAATCACGTTGCCATGCCCTATACCGTTGCAGAACTGGGGTTCCGCCTGGGCTTGCCGTTCCAGGGGGACGGAAGCCGTCTGATCACTCGTGTCGGCAGCTGGGAGTCTGTCGATGACGGCTGCCTCGTTTTTCTCGATCGCGGTTCGAAGATCGCCGCGGCCGCGTGCCGTGCGCCGGCGTGTCTCGTGGCGCCGCCCGACCTGGTTCCCTCCGGGTGGACGGCGTTGCTGTCCGAGCGTCCGAAGCTCGATTTCGCGCGGGCTTACGCCCTGCTTTCGCCGCGTCCGCGCGGCACGGGCGCGCGGCACCCCTCGTGCCTGGTGGCGCCCGACGCAGCGGTGGCGGAGGACGTCGACATCGGCCCATATGCAGTCGTCGGGGCCGGCGCGCGGATCGGGCCGGGGTGTGTGCTCCACGCCGGGGTTGTCGTCGGCGAAGGGTGCGAACTCGGCGCCGGAATGCCTGCTGTTCCCGCGCGTGGTCCTCTACCCGGGCGTGAGGCTCGGTGCGCGTGTCACGCTTCACGCGGGGGTCGTGGTGGGCAGCGACGGGTTCGGGTATGTGTTCGACGGCCAGGTCCAGGTCAAGTTCCCGCAGATCGGCGCGGTCACGATCGAAGACGACGTCGAGATCGGTTCCAACACCACCATCGACCGCGGATCGCTCGGTACCACCAGGATCGGGCGGGAGCCAAGATCGACAACCTGGTGCAGATCGCGCACAACGTCGAGATCGGCCGCGGGGTCGTCATCGCCGCCCAGACGGGCATCTCGGGGAGCACCGTCCTCGGAGGACTTCGCCGTGATCGGCGGTCAGGTCGGTTTCGGCGACCACGCCCGCGTCGAGTCGGGCGCGGTGATCGGCTCCAAGGCCGGGGTCCTCCCGGGCAAGATCGTGCGCGGCGGCGAAGTCTACTGGGGCGTGCCGGTGCGGCCCCTGAGAGAGTACAAGCGTCTGAACGCACTGTTTGGGCGCCTGCCCGAGATCAAGCAGCAGCTCGACGACCTGAAAGAGACCGTGGGGCGTCTCGAAGAGGCGCTCCGGAGCAAACAGGGGTGAGCAGAGCCCTGCCCGATGTGATGATCCGTGTAGAGAACCTCCGCAAGGACTTCCGGGTGTTCAGGCACCGCGAAGGGGTCTGGGGTGCGATCCGGGACCTCTTCCAGCGGGAGTACCGGACGCTCGCCGCCGTCGACGGCATCAACCTGTCGATGAGCGAGGGCGAATTTGTCGGCTATATCGGGCCCAACGGCGCAGGCAAATCCACCACCATCAAGATGCTGACGGGCATCCTCGTGCCCTACGTCCGGCGAAATCGTCGCCAACGGCTTCCGGCCCTACCAGGACAGAACCCGCTACACGAAGACCATCGGGGTCGTGTTCGGCCAGCGCACCCAGCTGTGGTGGGACATCGCGGTGATCGAGAGTTTCAAGTTGTTGCGGCGGATCTACGACGTGAGCCAGCGCGATTTCGAGGAGCGTCTCGGCGTGTTCCGCCTCATGCTGGGGTTGGACGAATTCCTCCACGTGCCGGTGCGCAAGCTCAGCCTCGGGCAGCGGATGCGCTGCGACATCGCCGCCGCCCTGCTGCACAACCCGCGCATTCTCTTCCTGGACGAGCCCACGATCGGGCTGGACGTCGTCGCCAAGGACCGGATCCGGGAATTCCTCAAGAAGATCAACCGCGAGCTCAAGACGACGATCCTGCTGACCACGCACGACCTGTCGGACATCGAGGAACTCTGCCGCCGCATCGTCATCATCGACCGCGGGCGCATTATTTACGACGGCACCCTCGACGCCTTGCGGCAGAAGCTCGGGCGCATCAACATCCTCAACGTGCACCTGCGGGACGGCGCGTACGCCTCGCGCCTGGACGGTGCCCTGGCCGCTGGCAACGGGTTGCACTGGGAGCGGCTGGAGGACCTGGCCTACAGGATCCGATTCGACCGGGACGAGGTCTCCTCGGCCGACATCATCCGGCGCATCGTCAACGAGGTGCCCGTGCGCGACCTGTACGTCGAGCCGCAGCCGGTCGAGGAAATCATCAAGAACATCTACAGCCGCGGGGTCGATTCGGGGGAATAGATGCTTGCCGCCGTCCCGGTCTATTTCGAGTTCGCCAGGGTGGCGTTCCTGAAGATCCTCGCCTACCGGCTCCGGTACTTCACCGGTATTCTCACGTATTTCATCAACGTCTCCGTCTACTACTTCATCTGGAAGGCCGTCTATTCCGGGAGCGGAACGGTCGCCGGGTACGACCTCCCGCAGATGGTCACGTACGTGGGGGTGGGCTGGATCACGCGTTCCTTCTATTTCAACAACGTCGATCGGGACATGGCAGCCGAGGTCATGGAGGGGAAGATATCGATCAACCTGATCAAACCCGTCGACACCCAGCTGATGTACATCGCCCAGACCGCGGGCGAAGCCTGTTTCCGGGCGGTGCTCTTCACCCTGCCGATCACCATCGTGCTGTTCGCCGTCTACCCGCTGCGGCCTCCCGCCTCCGCTTTCGCCGCGGCGGCGTACGTGTGCAGCTGCCTGATGTCGCTCCTGATATTCACTTCCATGAACTTCATGGTCGGGACGCTCGCGCTGCACATCCAGTCGATCCTCGGGGTCATCCGCGCGAAATTTTTCGTCGTGGAGTTCCTGTCGGGTTTGCTGGTGCCGCTCGGGTTTTTCCCGGAAGGGATCCGGCGGGTCCTGGTGTATCTGCCTTTCCCCTACGTGAGTTTCACTCCGCTGGAGATCTATCTGGGGCGCAGCCGCGGTCCGGCGGCCGTGGAGGCGATCGCGATACAGGCGCTGTGGGTTGCGGCGCTCTATGGCGCGGGCAGGGCGTTCTGGAAATTCTCCACGCGCCGGCTGTCCATCCAGGGAGGCTGAAACAAGTGGGTCCGGGCTTCAGCCCGGACGTCTTTTGATCTGGTGCTTGAGGAGATAAAGCGCCGTACCGTGGGAGTACCGGAATGAGGAAGACTATCATTCTATTCTGGCTCTACTTCGGGCAGTACGCGAAGACGCGCATGGCCTACAAGGCCGACTTCTTCATTTCGCTTGCGGCCAGCATTCTCGCCACGGTGGCAGGCTACGGCTTTGTGCTGGTGCTCTTCACCCGCGCGCCCCACCTGAAGGGGTGGAGCTTCGACGAGGTCCTGTTCATATATGGTTTCTCGCTGGTCCCGATGGGCCTCTACAACGTGGTCAGCCAGAACCTCTACGAGTTCGGCGACGCCTACATTGTCGAGGGGAGGTTCGACCGCGTTCTGCTGCGCCCGGTACACTCCCTTTTCCAGATCCTGTTCGAGAGCTTCAGGCTCGAGTCGGTGCAGGAGATCGTCACCGGGACGGTCGTGGTCGCTTACTGCGCCGTGCGGCTGCGGCTCGATTGGAGCCCGGTCAATGTCGTGCTGTTCCCGGGGCTTGTGCTGTGCGGGGCCGTGATCTACCTTTCGGTCTTCGTGATCCTCTCGAGCGTGAACTTCTGGTTCGAAGACCGGATCGGCATTTCCCCCCCTGTGTACAACATGATCACGTTCGGGCGCTACCCGATCACCATCTACAACGTCTTCGTGCAGTTCCTGCTGAACTGGATCATCCCGTTCGCATTTGCCTCGTTCTATCCGACCGTGCGCTATCTCGGCCGCACCGAGTTCCGCCGGGAGTTCTACCTGATCCCGCTGGTCGCTTCCGCCATGCTCGCCCTGGCGCTCCTGGTGTGGGAACGCGGCGTGCGACAATACAAGAGTACGGGAAGCTGAGGCTATGGGCGAAACTGGCGACATTTGGCCGAACCTGTCCTGGATCTGTCGGGCGGCGCTGCGGGCGCAGTACCCGCACCACCCGCAGTTCCGCGACGCGGAGATCACGGCGTCCTTTTACCCGTACGTCGGCCTGACCCACACGATCCGCAAGCGCGAGGGGGCCTGGGTCATCCGGATCAGCGACATCTGCAGGAAAGCCCCGCGGGCGGTGCTCGAGGCGATCGCGGTGATCCTGGGGGCGAAGATACTCAGGCGCAGGCCGCCGCGCGAAATGATCCGGGTGTACGGTCAGTTCCGCCGGGAACCGGTGATCGAAGAGCTGTTGAGCGCGCGCCTGAAGCAGCGCGGACGCAAGATCATGAAGCCCGGCGGCCGCCACCATCAGCTGGGCGATATCCTGGCCGAGGTGAACAGGGTCTGGTTCGGGAACCGGGTCGAGATCGAGCGGATCGGCTGGAGTGCGCGCCGCAGCTGGGGACGGATCGGCCACTACGATCCGGTGCACCACTCGGTCACGATCAGCCCCGTGCTCGACTCGCCGCGGGTGCCGCGCTCGGTTGTGGCGTTCCTGGTGTACCACGAACTGCTCCACAGCCTTCACTATAGCCGCGGGCGCGCCGGCAAGCGACGGCACCACCCCCCGGAATTCCGCGCTGCCGAAAAATCGCACCCCGACTACGAGTCCTCGCGACGCTTCATCAGGGATTTCTGCCGCAACCGGGGACGCAGGTGAGTGGGCCGGGTCGGCCCGACCCGGCCCTCAGGTTGGTGAATACGATAAAGCGGGGCCGCGGCGAGCCGCCGCGGCCCACTCCCCGCCGCGGTCCACTTTGCACGGCGACCCCTGGCGTGATATAAGAACCGATTCATCTCAGTGAGAGGTGCCGTTTTATGAAGTGCGTCAAGTGCGGCGGACGAAAAGGGAAACGGGCGTGCCCGGCGCTGAAGGCGCTGATCTGTCCGCAGTGCTGCGGGGAAGAGCGTGTCCTGGAGATCGACTGCCCGGAGGAGTGCGGCTACCTGGCCGCAGGGCGCGCACTGGAATCGGCTCAGGAGCGGAAGCGCCAGTTCGGGGACTCGGATCCCGTGGTCGCGCAGAGCGCCCAACGGATCGTGTCGCAACACCAGTACTTCCTCTCCGCCGTAGAATACGCCCTGGCCGACGAACGCCGCGCTTCGGCCGACGTCACGGACCGCGACGCGGCCGATGCGCTCGACCTTATCCTCAAGACGCTGCGCACCGAGGACAAGGGTATCCTCTACGAGCAAACTTCGTCGGACCTGCGCGTCGAGGGGCTCCGGAGACGGCTGCTCGGCACGGTCGAAGACGCGCGTCACCCTCAGAAACCGCAAGCTGCCCGGTTTTCGATCGAAAGCCCCCCCGAGCCGCTGCGGCTCGGCGAGGCGATCGAATGCCTTGAGTTCATCCGGGAGATCGTCGCCCGGCACCTGGAAGACGGAGGGCGCGACCGGAGTTACGTGGACTTCCTGGCCCGCCTGCTGCCGCGGGAGGGCGCGCGCCAGTCCGCCCCGTCCATCATCATCCCCGGCCGGTGACCGCCGATGGTTCTGGCCCGCTACAAGTGCGATCCCGGAGTGCTCGTGAAGGCCGTCTCGGCTTTCCGCCGCAAACGCATCGTGGTCGTGGGCGACCTCATGCTCGACCGGTTCATCTGGGGCTCCGTCAGCCGCATCAGCCCCGAGGCCCCCGTGCCCGTGGTGGAGATCGTCAAGGAGTCCATCTGCGTGGGCGGGGCGGCCAATGTCGCCGCCAACATCCGCAGCCTCGGAGCCCTGCCGATCCCCTCGGGCGTGGTCGGGGCGGATTTTGAAGGGGAGAAGCTCCTTGGGGAATTCCGTAGGCTCGGGGTTCCGGTCGGCGGGATAGTGGTCGACCCGCGCCGCGCGACCAGCGTGAAAACACGGATCATCGCCCATCACCAGCAGGTCTGCCGCACCGACCGCGAGGACAGGACGCCCGTGACAGCGGCGACCCACGAGCGTGTGATCCGGAGGTTCCGCAAATCCCTGGCATTGGCCGACGCCGTCGTCATATCGGATTACGCAAAGGGTCTCGTCTCGCCCGTCCTTCTGCGTGAAATCCTCCCGCCCGCGAAGGCAGCCGGCAAGATCGTCTGCGTCGACCCCAAGTTGGCCAACCTGGCGGCGTACCGCCCCGCCACCGTGATCACCCCGAACACCCTCGAGGCCGAACGCGCCTCCGGCGTGACGATTTCGACACCCGGTACACTCGTCCGGGCGGGGCGCAGGATAGTGCGGCAGACGGGCATCCGCCACGTGCTGATCACGCGGGGCGAACACGGGATGGCGCTTTTCGAGGGGACATCCGCGGTCAGGCACATTCCCACGGTGGCGCGCGAGGTGTTCGACGTGACGGGGGCGGGCGACACCGTGATCTCTACCCTGGCGCTCGGCCTCGCCGCCGGTCTGTCCATGCTGGAGTCGGCCATCCTGGCCAACATCGCCGCCGGAATCGTCGTGGGGAAACTCGGCACCGCTTCCGTCACCCCCGAAGAACTCGTCGCCCGCATCCGCTCCTTCGTGCCCTGACGCACCCGACCCAAACACAAAACAAGTGGGTCCGGGCTTCAGCCCGGACGTCTTTTGATCTGAGCGCACGTTATAGCGACCGCAAACAGCGTCCGGGCTGAAGCCCGGACCCACTTGCTTATTGTGCAGAGAGGTTTGGGTAGGGATCAGGAATGCCGGGTGGGGCGAACCCCACCCGGCATGGTTGAAGAGGTTAGAAGCTGTACTTCAGGCCGAACTGGATCTGCCGCTCGCCCTGAGCACTCGTGATTTCGCCGAAGGTGGCGCTCGACACACTGCGCACCGGAGTGCCGAATTGCGGCGTGTTGGTCAGGTTGAAGAACTCCGCCCGGAGTTCAATCCGGCTCCCCTCGGTGACTTTGAAGTACTTCTGCATCGACAGATCAAAGGATTTCCAGCCCGGCCCTCGAAGCACGCCGACCCCGGAATTCCCCAAAGTGCCCGCCACGGGCTCCTTGAAAGCCGATTTGTCGAACCAGCTCTTGCCTTTGCCCACTTCCCGGGCTCCTTCGCCATCCCCCACGCGGTCAGCACGCGCGCCGCGCGAGGTGGTGCCCGACCGGTCGGTGGATTGGATGGTGAGAGGGAAGCCGCTGCGCAAATTCAGGATTCCACCCATCTGCCAGCCTCCCACGATGCCGTTCAGGACGGGGTGCAGGTTGTTGCCGAGGGACTTACCGTTGCCGAACGGGAGCTGGTAGGTGTAGACGAAGTTGAACATGTTCTTTGCGTCGAAATAGGTCGGGCCCCATTCCGACTTCCGGTCGTACAGATTCTGGAAGTATGCGGACTGGGACGCGGCCTGACCGCCTTCGCCGTAGTAGCCGATGGCGTCGCTCATGCCTTTCGAGTAGGTGTAATTCGCCTGGAATTCCATGCCCTTGGAGAAGCGCTGGCGCGCGTTCACCTGGAGGGCGTTGTATTTCTGGTTGCCGCACGCCTCGGTCCCCGAGATCTGGGCGATGTTGGCCAGCAGCGGGTTGCCCGCAAGATACGGGCTCCTGACAGTGGTCTTGTCGGCCAGCAGCTTCTTCTGGAAATAGGGCATCGGCACGATCAGGTGTGTGCCGTGCTGCCCGACGTAGCCGACGCTGAGCACCATCTGGGCATACAGCTCCTGCTCCATGATCAGGCTCCACTGCTGCACGTTGGCGGGACGGACGTTCTGGTCCCACAGCCTGATGTTTGCATTCTTGTAGGGATCAGCCTGCTTGAGCACGGTCAAGCCCTGGTCGAGCGTTCCGCCGATTGCAGTCTGGCCTTCGTATATCGCCTCGTATTCCGCGTTGAACGGCGGGTTCATCGGCATCCGCAGGTTGGTGCCCGTTCCCTCCATGAAGGAGGAGATCGTATAGGCACCGCGGACGACGGTCTTGCTGCCGAGGGCCTTCGGGGTCCAGGCGAAGCCGATGCGCGGCTGGAAGTCCTTCTTGAAAGGATTATACAGCGCGCGGCTGTTGCCGTCCTTGCCCGGCCAGCATCAGTTTGCCCGTGAATGGCTCGAAGTTCGACTGCCGGTCTTCGACCTCGACCAGCGGGGTGTGGTACTCCCACCGGATCCCGAGGTTAAGGGTCAGCTCGTCGGTTGCGCGCCAGTCATCCTGGATGTACAGGCCGAATATGTGCTTCCGGTGGCCCCAGCTCCCGGTATCCAGACCTCGTCCGGCGCGCGACTCGTAAGCCGAGGAAGAAATCCGCCTCGGCAAGTCCCTTGGAGGTCGGCGATTTGGCATTGGGTCCGGCGGTGTACTGGCCGTTGAAGGTGATGAAGCCGGTGATGCCGTTATTCCCGGCATAGAACGGGTTCATCTGCTGCCGCAGCCACTGGCCGCCGGTCTTTATCATGTGCCGGCCGCGAATGATCGTGACGTTGTCCGTGAGGTGGAAGGTGTTGTTGGGGAACTTCTGCTGGGTGCCGATGTTGGCGTTGCCGAAGCCGCTCGCCAGGCCGCCGGTCAGGTTGATGCCGAACAGTCCGGGCGCGCGATCGTTCCCATTCTGGATACCGAGATTCTCCGCGATATTCCCCAAGCCTTCCTTCGCCTGGCCGCCGTTCCAGTTCACGATACGGTTTGCCCCGAACCGCAACTCGTTGACGATCTTGGGACTGAACGTGCGGGTCCAGTTGATGACTGAATTGCGGAAGGGGGAGTGGTTGAAGCTATCGACGTTCAAAGGAAATGCGTTGAAGCCAGGTTGTTCCTGTCTGCCCCAGGAGTATCGGAACGAATAGTCGTCCTTCGATCCGCGACGTGCGTCGATCTTCACGTCGAACTGGTCGGATATCAGCTGGCTCCTGGAAGAGTTGACGTAGTTGTTCTGCAGAAGGGTGTTGATGGGTGCCGGGTAGAGGTCCGGTGAGCCGAACAGCTTCGCGACCACCGGATTCATGCGGGTCACCGGGATCTGGTTGTTGACGAAAGGCTGCCGGTTCCCGCTGGCGTCGGTCGTGAGCGGATCGTACAGCTGGATCTTTTTCTCGGTCAGCAACCGCGAGAAATCACCCGTGCGGAACTCCGTCGGGATGACGCTCATGGAGCTCACCGACGTGGGAGTGTTCCGCCGGATTCCCTGGTAGTCGCCGAAAAAGAACAGCTTGTCCTTGACGATGGCGCCGCCCAGGGTGCCGCCGAATTCGTTCCAGCGGATCGGCGACCTGGGTGCTTTCCCGGTTTTCGGATCGGCTGCGAGACTCCAGTTCCGGCCCCAGTTGTTCGCGTTGAGCTTGTCGTTTCTGAAGAACTCGAAGCCGGTGCCGTGCAGGTCGTTGGTCCCGGACTTGATCACCACGTTGATGACGCCCCCCTGGAAGTTGCCGAACTCCGCGGAGGCGTTGTTGGTGATCATCTTAACTTCCTGGATCGCGTCCAGGTTCGGCTGGTAGGCCGTCAGGTTGTCGGACGTGTGGTTGTTGTCGACCCCATCCAGCAGGAAGTTGTTGGACTCCTTCCGGTTGCCGTTCACATACGGACGGCCCCCGCCGCCGGTCCGCGCACCGCTGTTGAACGCCGACGGGTCGGTGGTGGTGACCCCGGGTGTCAGCAGTGTCAGGGAAATGTAATTCCTGGTGACGAGCGGCGTGTTCACAATCGAGTTAGCGGACAGCGTCGAGCCGACGATCGTGGTGTCGGTGCTCAACAGAGGAGCCATCCCGCTGACCTCGACGGTTTCGGCAATTACCCCGACCTCCATCTGGATGTCGATGCGGCCCCGCTGATTCAGTTCGAGCACGATGCCGCCGCGGAGTGCCGTCTTGAAGCCCTGTACTTCCACCCTGAGCTCATACGAGCCGGCCGGGATGCGCGGGAACGCGTAAATGCCTTCCGCGTTGGTCTGGGTCGGCCATTCCGCGCCCCGGTTCGTTTCCTTCGCAATCACGGAGGCCCCGGGAATCGCAGCCCCCGAGGGATCGGTAATCTTGCCGGTAAGGCCCGCGCTTACTTCCTGGGCGAATGCACACGGCGCGGGTTGCAGAAAGAGCGCGCCGAGCAATGCCGCTACAATCAGGCTGCCGGCGACAGAAATCCCCTTTGGCATAGGTTTCCCTCCGAAGAAAAAGCTGAGGATTGGTAGGCGTGCACGACAGGTACCTGACAAATCGACCCTTGTCAGGTCAGTTTGGAGAAGGGCAGAACGATCGGGCACGGTTCAGCCTCGACCTCGTATGAAAACGGCCCAAACGAAGCTTTCCCGTGACGGCCCTACTCTAGTTCAATCACTTCCTCGAATTCAACGCAATTGTATACGGAATAAACGGAAGCCGGAAGCCGAAGCCGGCGGCAGATTCGGGGCTTCCGGCTTCCGCCTTTCAAGTGGTTTCCTCTGGTCCGTCCCCTGCATTATCCGGATGTGTCACTGGCTTCAGGCTTCCGGCTTCTGCATTAGACGGGCGCAGGCGGCGAAGACGCGCTCGACTGGGACTTCCAGGATGCAGCGTGGGGAACCGAAGGCGGCGCAGGTGTAGCCGGGACAGGGCATGCACGGCAGGTCCGAGCGGACCAGTTCGTAGTTTGTGGCCCACGGGTGCCAGACCCTGTAGTTCGACGATCCCCACACCACGACGAGCGGTTTTCCGAGGGCGGCCGCGGCATGCGCCGGACCGCTGTCGTTGCCGACAAACAACCTGCATCCCTCGATGAGACTGAACAACCCGGCAAGCTCGAGATCGGTCCAGTAGAGGTGGCTCATTTCCGCGTGCCTGGCTACGTTTACGAGGGTCTGCTCCTCGGAGGGCGCGGCTGTCAGGATCACCGGCAGCCGGTACTCCCGGGCGAGGGTGTCGGCCAGCACCGCGAAGTTTTTTTCACTCCATTGTTTTGTGGCCAGCGTCGCGGTCGGGTGCACGACGACGTAGTCGCCGATGCCGGCCGCCTGGAGCCGCCGGTGCACCCTGTCGGCCGAGGCGGGGTCGATGTACAGGCGGCCGCGCGGGCGCTCGGCCACCGGCAGGCCGAGCCAGCGCATCAGCGACAGTTGGTGCTCTACCGTGTGCAGTTCGCTGCGCCCCCACACCTCTGAGGAGCGCGGGATCATGACGTTGTAAGCACGAGCGCAGCGATACCCTTCCTGTCCGACACGGAATCGGGCGCCGCTGGCCAGCGACAGGAGCGCCGAGGTGGTGCCGCCGTGCAGGTTCACGGCAACCGTATAGGATTGCCTGCGCAACTCGAACACGGCACGGGCCCTCGACCAGCCTCCGGCGCCGGGGCGTTTTGGCTTGAGGACGAGGGTCTCGTGCACGCCGGGATGGCGGGAAAACACGGGTGCGAACGGGGCCTCTACGAGCACGTCGATTGCCAGGCCCGGGCGCCACTGGTGGAGCTGCTCGATGAGCGGCAGGATGAGGATGGAGTCGCCGAGCGACCTCATGCGCACGAGGAGCACCCGCGGGGTGCACTCCAGTTCCTGTCGCAGTCGTTCAGCGGCGCCTGACGGTGGCATCGGGGGTAGCACGGCTCCGCGACGTCAACTTTCCTCGACCCGGGATTCGTCGATCAGCATCACGGGGATGTCGTCGCGGATCGGGTAGACGCGGTGGCACTTGACGCACTTCAGCCCGGTGCCGTCCGGTGTCAGATTCACTTCTTCCTTGCACAAAGGGCAGGCAAGGATATCCAGCAGCTCCTTGCTGATCGCCATAGATTCCTCCGCGTTTTCAGGGTATCACGACCGGCTCCCGACCGCGAACTTGTGCTCGGTGCCTGAGAGCAGCCGGCGTATGTTCTGGTGGTGTTTTGCCACGATCAGGGCCGAGCCGGCGACGGCCCAGAAGACCGCAGGGGCGGGTTCGTGGTACACGAGGGCCCACAGCGGAAAGGCGGCGGTTGCCAGTATGGATGCCAGCGAGATGTAGCGCGTGAGCGCCACCGTGGCGACAAACACCACCAGGGTGGTGCACACGGCGAGGGGGGCTATCGCCAGGTAGGCTCCGCAGCCGGTGGCCACGCCCTTGCCCCCTTTGAATCCCAGCCACATGGTGAACACGTGTCCCACGATGGCCGCGACGGCCGCGACTCCCGCCCACTCGACTCCGCCGCCCATGATGCCGGCCAGGACAACCGCCGCATATCCCTTCGCCCCGTCCAGCAGCAGGGTCAGGATGCCCGTCCGGCGGCTCTTGCGATACACGTTCGTGGCCCCAATGTTGCCGCTCCCCTGCCGGCGGACGTCGCCGCCGTGTAACAGTTTGACGAGGATGTAGCCGAACGGAATCGAACCCAGGAGATAGCCGGCCAGCGGAATCAGATAGACAAGTCTCATGCCGGAACTCAGACGCCGAGCGTGATGGTTTCGAGGACCGAATAGACGGCGCCGCGGGGTCTCAACTCGCTCCTGTAGACGTTGAAGGCCGCGGCCGTGAACGCGCTCTCGGGCTGAGGGGCGATTTTAATATAGTCCAGAAGCGGCTGCAAATTCCTTTTCCCCTGCACCCGTCCCAGTGTCAGGTGCGGGTGAAACGCTCTCTCCTCGGGTGCGAATCCCAGCGGCCGGCAGGCGTCCTCCACCTGCTGCTGCAGCCCCGGGAGTGATTCCGGATCGCCGCTGACCCCGCACCAGAGCACGCGCGGGTTGCGCAGGTTCGGGAACCCTCCGAGTCCTCCCACCGAGACGTGGAACGGGCGCGAGGCGGCCGACGCCGCGCGCAGCCGCCGGGCGAGTTCGGGCAGGAGCGCCGGGTCCATCTCGCCCAGGAACTTCAGGGTCAGATGGATGGAGTCAAGGGCCGCCCAGCGCACCTCGGCGTTGAAGGCGCGCAGATTCTCCTGGACCTGCGACAGCATCGATTTGCATTCGGGGGGGAGAGGAACCGCGATGAAGGTTCTCATGGGTGCTCACCGGGACGAGAGGTCAGGAAGGCGCGCAGGCATGCGAGCGCGAAGGCGGCGGCGCGCTCGCGCACGCTGTGCCGGTCGCCCGGCACGATGCGGCGCGCGTGTGTCACCCTCTCCGGGTCCGCCATCCCCACGTACACCAACCCCACGGGCTTTTCGGCGGATCCCCCGTCGGGGCCCGCGATCCCCGTGATGGAGAGCCCGAGCGAGCTGCCGACGGCCAGCCGGACGCCCGCCGCCAGCGCCTCGGCGGTTTCCGCGCTCACAGCGCCGTAGGCGGCAAGCGTTTCGGGCGGAACTCGGCACAGGGCCGTCTTGACGGCGTTGCTGTAGCAGAGCACGCCCCCCGCAAAATACGCCGAGCTGCCGGGCACCCGCGTGATCCGCGCACCCAGCATCCCGGCCGTGCACGATTCGGCCACCGCGAGCGTGCGGTGCGATTGCAGCAACATGCGGCCGACGACGTTTTCCAGTGCCTCCCCGTCGGCGCTGAAGATGGCGGACCCAAGCTCGCGGCACAGGGCGGCGGTGAGTTCTTCGAGGTCGGAAGGAGCCTCGCCCGGCTTGAGCCAGCGGGACAGGCGGAGCACGATCTGGCCGCCGCCCGCCAGGATGGTGGTCTGCACGTTCGGGTAACTGCGGTAGAGCGGGGAGACGCGCGCATCGACCTCTGATTCCGTCCAGCCCGTGATGTGCAGCGTCCTGCGTGCCATCTTTCTGCCGCCGCCGAGCTCCGCCAGGCGGGGGAGAACGGCAGCCTCCAGCATGGGCCTGGCCTCCTGCGGCGGGCCCGGCAGGAGGGCGATCGCGACGCCCTGCTCGAGCAGCCACATGCCCGGGGCGGTTCCCGTGCCGTTGTTCAGGATCTCGGCCCCCTCTATCACCTCCGCCTGCCGTTCATTGATCGAAGGCATGCTGTAGCCGCGCGCCGCGAACCTCTTGCGCAACTGCTCCAGGATCGCGGGATCGGTCCGGATCGGCCGGCCGAGAACGGCCGCAACCGCGCCGCGCGTCAGGTCGTCCTCGGTCGGCCCGAGGCCCCCGGTGATGATGATGAGCCGGGAACGACGCAGCGCAAGCCGTAGCACCCCGCTGATGTCCTCGCGGTCGTCGCCCACGATCGTCTTGAAATGAAGCTGGAAGCCGGCCTCGTTCAGCCGGTCGGTGATGAAGAGCGAGTTGGTGTCCAGGTGGTCCGGCGTGAGCATCTCCGACCCTATCGCTATTATCTCCGCTCTCACTTGACACCTCGCACGTTCGGGGAACAGACAGGGAAGCGCTTTACCTCAGGAGGCGGACAACGGCCTGGAGCACCAGGTTCGCGTAGACCCCTGCCAGCAGATCGTCGGCCATGATGCCGGCCCCATGCGGCAGCCGCTCGAGCTTCCGGATGGGGTAAGGTTTGAAAATATCGAAGAGCCGGAAGAGCGCCGTACCGCCAAGCAGCGTGTAGGTGTCGACCGGGACAAACAGGAAGGTCAGGAGCTGGCCGGCGATCTCGTCGATGACGACGATGCCCGGGTCCTCGTCTCCGGCCCGCCGGGCAACGGCGGCCGAGGCCAGCACGCCCACCAGCGATATCCCGCACAGCACGCTCACGTGGAGCTCGGGGGCGATCCGTCCCGAGATGCGGTGGATGAAGAAGAATGCGAGGGTCGTCGCGACGGAGGCATACGTGCCGGGGGCGCCCGGGATGAGTCCGACGTACAAACCACTTGCCACCAGCAGCGGTATGCGGCCCTTCATCGCTCTTCCTCGTCGGGAGGGGGCTGGACCAGATCCTCGCCGTCTTCCTGCTCGTCTTCGCTCCGCACCGGTACCCGGTAGCTCCCGCTGGCCCAGTTTCCCAGGTCGATCAGCTTGCACCGCGCGCTGCAAAATGGCCGCGAGGGATTTCCCTCGTAATCCGCCATTGTCCCGCACTGTGGACACCTGACCTTCCGGCTCATGTCTGAATCTTCCATCCCCTGCGGGGAGCGGCGGGTCCCGCTACCGGACGACGGTTCCCAGCAGGTCGTGCTCGAGGGCCTTGGTGACCCGCACGGTGCGGAACTCGCCCGCGCTCAACGGACCAGCCTCGGAGTCGTTGATCAGGCAGACCCCATCGATCTCCGGTGCCTGCGATTCCAGCCTGCCTTGCAGCAGGAGTTCGCTTTCCTGCGACGGCCCCTCGATCAGGATTGAGAATTCGCGACCGACCAGGGCCCGGTTCTTCCGGGCCGCGATCCTGGTCTGCTGCGCCATCAGGCGGCGCCGGCGCTTTTCGGCGACCGTGCCCGGGACCTTGTCGGAAAGCGCGAAGGCGCCCGTGTCCTCCTCGTCCGAGTACACGAACACACCCAGCCGGTCGAATTCCATTTTGCGGCAGAAGTCCTCGAGTTCCTCGAAATCGCTCTCCTGCTCCCCGGGGAACCCCACGATCATGGTCGTGCGGAAGGTGACCCCCGGGATGCCGGCCCGGACGTTTTCCACCATACGGGAAAGGGAATCCCGGTTGCCGCCGCGGCGCATAGCCTTGAGGACGGCGGCGCTGGCGTGCTGCAAAGGCATGTCGATGTACTTGCAGATTTTATCGCTCGAAGCGACTACCTGCATGAGGCGCGGGCTGACCAGGTTGGGATAGACGTACAGGAACCGGATCCAGCGTATGCCCTCGACCCGGTCCAGGGCAGCCAGGAGTTCCGCGAGCCCGTCCTGCAACCCGAGATCGAGCCCGAAGCTGGTCGTGTCCTGAGAGACCAGGGTGATCTCCCGCACGCCCTGCCCCGCCAGGCGGCGTGCCTCCTCCACGATCGACGGGATGGTGCGGCTGCGGAACTTGCCCCGGATTTTCGGGATGATGCAGAACGCGCACGTGTGGTCGCACCCCTCCGCGATTTTGATGTACGCGGTATAGCCCGGCGTGGCCAGCGCGCGGGGGGTGTTGTGGTCGTACAGGTAGAGGTCCGCGTCGCTCCGGCCGAAGGAGGCCGGCGGGAGCACCGGGTCGCCGGCCACGGCGCGGGCGATCTGCTCTATCTGGTTGATCCCGAGGATGGCGTCGACCTCGACCAGATCGGACTGGATCTGCCTCGGGTATCTTTCGGCCAGACACCCTGTTACGACCAGGCGGCGGCAGGCCCCGTCCTGCTTGAGCCGGGCGGCTTCCAGGATCGTGTCGATCGACTCGCGCTTAGCGCCGTCGATGAAGCTGCAGGTGTTGACGACCAGCACGTCCGCCTCGGAGCGATCGGTGGTGATCGTGTGTCCTTCTTTCTGCAGCAGGCCGAGCATCACCTCGCTGTCGACCAGATTCTTGGGACACCCCAGGCTGATGAAACCGATCTTGGCCACCCTCACGCCCCCGAAAACAAGAAATAGTAGGCTGTCCCACCCCCCCCGATCAAGACCTATGGAGTGCGGCGCCTCGGCGCCGCTTTACGTTCAGGACCCGGACGGCGGCGAGTTGCTCGCCGGCGCCGACAGGATCGGGGACGCCGCCCGAGTAAGGCCTATGGAGTGCGGCGCCTCGGCGCCGCTTTACGTTCAGGACCCGGACGGCGCCGAGGCGCCGGCACCAAAGCGGCGTCAAGCCGCCGCACTCCAAAATTCGGGGAACCGGTCTCGTCCGGGAGCTTGTCGAACCAGTTCCACTTCAGGATCGCCGTCGTGACCAGCAGCACCAGGACCGAGATCCACAGGGCTTTCCAGCTGCGGAAGACCGCATAGACCGGGATCGCCCAGAGCGGAATCTGCCAGACCATCGCGACGACGCAGTTGGTCATGTCGCGCGCAAAGCTGGTGTTGCGCCGGAACTCGGGGTCCTCGCGCGCAACCGCCGCGTGGACAGGCTGCCAGAAGCCCCAGGGGCGCACGTTCTTGTAGAAACTCTTCAGGATCGCCTCGTCCTCCGGCCTGGTGAGCAGGCTCCCCGCGATGCAACCGAGCGTCGAGAGCCCCAGGATGATGGGGAAACCGGCCAGGGAGCCGAGTCCGGAACCGGGGAACATGCCGGGGACGATCAGGGCAGAGGCGATGCCGGCCAGCATTCCCCAGAAATACCCGAAGCCGTTCAACCTGTACCAATGCCACTTGAGCACGTTCGCGGCTGTGTAGCCGCCCCACAGACCGTTGACCAGCCACTGGGTCACCTGGTTGACCGACTGCGTCATGAAGCCAAACCCGAACCCGAGCGCCAGGATCCCGGCCTGCGCGACATAGCTCGCGACCACGTAGTGCCGGTTTGAAGCCTTGGGCCTGAGATAGCGCTTGTACAGGTCGTTCACCAGGTATGCGCCCCCGGCGTTCAGGGTCGCGGAAAAGGTCGACATGAACGCGGCGAGCAGGCCGGCGAGCAGCAATCCGACGAGACCCACAGGAACGAACTGCTGTATGACGTACGGCAGGACCATCTCGAAATCGACCTTGCCGCCCCCCGTCCGGAAGACCGGGCTGAGATACTTGATGCCGAGCGCCGTGATGCCGGCGACGAAGATCCAGCGGGGGAACAGGCACGCCGAGACGACGCCGCTCATCAGGCTCGCCTCGCGCGGGTTTCGGGCCGCCAGGATGCGTTGCATGTCGTAGTTCGGCGCCGGCCCGGCGATGCTGACCAGCATGCCCTTGAACACCATGGCCATGAAGAAGAAGCCGAAAAACGAGTAGCCGTCCTCGACGAGGTTCTGCGACAGGGACGGGATGAGGTTGGACCAGTCCAGGTCCAGCTTCCATCCGAACAGGAGGTCCCCCCACCCGGCCGGGACGAGGGCGCGCACCTCCGCCGGCGCGACCCGCGCCATCGCGATGCCCGCGATGAGCACGGAGCTTGCCGCCATGATGAAGAACTGCGCCAGGTCGGTGATCACAACGCTGATCATGCCGCCCAGCAGCACGTAGACGGAGGTGACGCCCATGATGACCAGCGCGTAGGTGTTGGGCGACCAGTCCCAGGGCAGGAAGGTGGCCGAGAACTTCCCCATGCCCTGGAAGTCGTAGGCTATGAACCCGACGACGCTCACCAGGGCGAACACGACGATGATGATCCGGGAGAGTTCGCCCCCGCGCCCCGCGCCGAATCGCGTCGTGATCCACTCGGCCCCGGTCAGCACTCCCGACCGGCGCACCCAGCTTGCCAGGTAGACCATGAGGATCACCTGGTTGAAGGTGGGCCAGAGCCATGGGAGCCAGGTGCCTTTCAGCCCGTACACGAACAGGTTGTAGACGAGCCACATCGTTCCCGTGATGTCCCACATGGCCGAGGCGTTCGAGATCCCGAGCACCCACCACGGGAGGACGTTGCCCGCCAGGAAGTAGGAGTCCATGCTCTTGGACGCCCGCCTCATGACGGCGACGCCGATGGCAATCATCGACACGAAATATGCGAGAATGATGGTGAGATCGACCCAGTTCATTTTCGACACGGAGCCCTCCGCGCGAGAGTTCGGTCACACTTTGTGGGCGATTCTGGCGTATTTGTCGCGAATCCGCGAGGGCTTTCTGGGGCTGCTGGATTTCGCTGGGGGGTGCGATGGCAAGCGACGACATGTCACGCCGATTCATGGATCGGGTTGTCGGGCTGGCGCTGGAAAATGTCCGTACGGGCCGAGGGGGGCCTTTTGCCGCCCTGGTTGTCAAGGACGGCGCCGTCCTGGCGTGCGGTGCCAACGCCGTTACCGCCACCAACGACCCCACCGCGCACGCCGAGATCGTGGCTATCCGCCAGGCGTGCCGCGACCTGCACGCCTTTCAGCTCCCGGGGTGCGACATCTACGCGAGCTGCGAGCCCTGCCCCATGTGCCTGGGCGCGATCTACTGGGCGCGGCCGGCCCGCGTCTTTTTCGGGGCGTCGCGCCTGGACGCCTCGGCGGCCGGGTTCGACGACTCGCTCATCTACGAGCAACTGGCTCTTCCCGCGGAGCGCCGGAGGATCCCGATGTCCCGCATCGAGTGCGCCGCGGCTCTCGCTCCCTTTGACGAGTGGGCTCGTGCGGCCACCCGCGTGCAATACTGACGGAGCGGCCGGCGGCTGAGCCGTCGAACTCGCCTCGAAGGGCCGAGTACTCGAGTGGACTCGAAGAGCCGCGGTGGCTGGGGGTGCAAGCGAGCGCGCGCTCGCATCGGATCATTGCGGGCCCAGGTTCACTGCGACGCCTGGCCGGGCGGGCGATTCTCCGGGGCCGCGGCGGGCCGCCGCGGCCCACTCAGTTTCTTCATCGAGTTCAGGATCCGCCGCGCCTCGGCGAGGTCCTCGTCGGAGCTTCCCGGTCCGAATCGCATCCGATAGTAAATGCCGGTCAGGGCGGTGAGGTCCGGGCGTACCGGGTGCGCGCCGAGGTCCGCCGCAAACTCGAGGGGCGTCTGGCCGCGGCGGCGGCGCAGGCCATGTCGCTCCAGGAGCCGCATCGCTTCCGCATAGAAGCTCTCGATCACCGACGCACGGTCGGCGGGAAACACCAACCGGCGCAGGGACCGTTTCAGCGCGGGCAGCCACCGGGAGCGCATCCGGAACATCAGGAGGCACACGACGGCCGTGGCGGCGGCCCCGCCCGCCTGCAGGGACGACCACCGCCGGTTCAAGGCGGCGTCGATGCCGGCCGAGATGCCCTGGCGTGCGCTCCGCCAGGCGCGCACGGCCCGGTCGCCCACCTGACGCTCCGTCCAGGCACGGACCGAGCGCACGAGCTGAAACTGCTTGAGCAGATCGTAGTTGACCACCTCCTCCGACCACCACAACCCGACGGCGTCCGCCAGGTTGGAGAGCATGCGGGTGAAGCGGCGTCCCGGGCGCTGCGGATCCGGGGGGGTGGGGTCGAATTCCACCCAGCCGTAGGGCGCGAAATATGCTTCCACCCAGCTGTGCGCGTCGTACTGTCGGACGATCCAGTCCTTCCCGAGGCTGTTGTACTCTCCCGAACGGAACCCGTTGACCAGGCGTGCGGGGATCCCGACCTTCCGGAGCATGAGCGCCATGGCCGTGGCGAAGTATTCGCAGTGTCCCCTGCGTACGACGAACAGGAAGCCCGCGACCGGGTCGCCCCCTTCGGGCGTGCCGCTCATCTCCAGGGTGTACCCGAAGTTCGTGCGCAGATAGGCTTCCAGCGCGAGCGCCTTGCGGTACGGGTGTTTCTCCTGGCGCGTGACCTCGGCGGCGAGTATGCCGATGCGCGGGTCCAGGCGCGGGAGCTGCAGTGCGGTCGCGCGGATGCTTTCCTCCAGCGGCCCGGGGATTTCGGGAATGAGTGCGGGATCCGGACGCACGATTTCCGAAAGTACCGAGTAGCGGAGCTTGCTGAACGGGTGGCGCGAGGTGAAGAGATTGTCGGAGGCGTCGCGGCTCAGGGCTCCGATTTCCCGTGAAACCGCGAGTGCCCGGTGGCTGCCGAAAACCACCTCGGTCGAAAGCGCCTCGAGGAAGTAGGTCTGCCAGAGGGTCTCCGGCCCATAGGTCGACTCCTCCAGCTTGTAGTATCCGCTGTCGGCCGCCAGGGCCCTTCGCCCCAGGCGGCTCCGGCTCCAGGCCCGCCCGTCGTAGTGGTCGAGCGCCACGCCTCGCCACTTGAGGTCGGCCGGGAGGTTCGGCGTCCCCTCGCCGAGCCGGACCCGCATCACCATCGCGTCCGACAGTTTGATGTGGCCCAGTTCCCCCAGTTCCACCCGCTCCGAAAACCCGCTCATGAACTGCGTTCGGCCGGGCGGCCGCTTGTAGATCCCGAGCGACACACGTGGAAGCACCAGGAACAACGGCACCGACAGCAGGAGGATCAGCAGGGTCACCGCGACCGACATCGCCGTCATGGCCCGCGACGGGAACGACGAGAAGAGCTCCAGCCCGGTGCCCTGCATGGCCCGCGGCACCACCACGGGTTGGATTCGCGCGTGGCGCAACGCCCGCGCGTTGCTCCGCCGCATTTCGTACAGGATGAGCGTGGTCACGCCTGAAAATACGAAGACGAGCAGCGATACGGCGAACGTGAGATCGATCGTCAGGGTCGAGGCGGCGAGGAGCTCGGCGAAGCTGATCAGGTACAGGTAGGCGTAATCCCTGTCCGTGGCCCGCGTCAGGACCTTGACCGTTGCCATCAGGAAGATGAGGTGAATCGTGCTGACGACGAACGAGCGCGAGATCACCTTGAGGTCGAGCAGGTAGACGGGGAGGTAGGCGACCACCACGCAGTTCAACACCCATGACGGCAGCCTGCGGTGCAGGCGTTCCGTGTCGACGAACCAGCTGGCGATCAGTGCCGAGCCGAACAGGACGATGGAAAACAGGTCGATGGCTCCGGTGGCGGCAATCGCCGCGAAGCCCGAGGTCATCAGACAATACGACGATATTTTAAAGTAGCGCGCGTAAGTCATAACTCGCCGAAGTAGACCACGTGCGACGAACGCCAGATCGCGGAGGGGAAGCTCCCCCGGGGCCTGGACGTGATGATGATCTTGAACACCTTCTCCGACAGGATTTCCTGAAGTTGCGTCCCGCTCAAAATGCCCGAGAGCTCCCTGTGCAGATCCGCCGCGGCCCCCGGCGGCGCGGCCTCCCGGGCGACCACGGCGAGCGACCTGAGTATCCGGTAGAGGTGCCCCGTCCCGGCGCCCCTCGGGATGTATTCGCGGGGGGTGAGGAACTCCAGCTCGGCTCCCTCTTCGGAGAAGTTGCCGGCCAGGCTGGCGGCGAGCGACACGGCTTTCTCAAACCGTTCCGCGCCAGCCTCGCCGAGGGCGCTCGCGTCCAGGTAGGTGTCGAGGATCAGGCAGAACTTGCTTTCCTCTTCGCGCGCGTATTCGCGCGCCATGAGCTCTCCGGTCTTGGCCGTCGCCTTCCAGTCGACCAGCCGGGCGCTCTCCCCGTCCCGGTATTTTCGAATCGAATAGAGGCTCTCGCCCTGACCCGGGTGGAGCCCTTCGAGCCTGCCGGGAAGGAACGGGAGCAGGTGAAAGTAGGACGACACGGCCAGGATCGCGGGGTACACGAGGATTTCACCCTCGGCGCGTACGCGCTCGCCGCGCAGGAAGAACCCGAACGGGAAGCGCGTCGAAATGCGGTACCCTTCCAGCCCGTAGCGCCCGCGCCGCGGGAAGGATTGCGCCACCAGCTCCGACCGCGTCTCACCCGGCGTGGACCAGCGGGAAAGTAGGCGGAATGCCTGAGGACGGAGCCGGGGTGGAGCGCCTGGTCCGGCGGCTTGTGCGCGAAGCCGCGTCTCAGCCGCGCGAACCACGAGCCGGCGCCGTCCGGACCCAGCCCGTCCACCGAAATCGAAAACGACGGGAGCAGCCGCTTGCGGTTGCGCAGCGACACCTTAATCCAGACCCGTTCGCCCTCGAAGACATTCTCGGGGACCTGCATGGACACCGAAACGCCGGCGAGCGACATGCGGGCGACGATCCCGGAGGTGATGATGGCCGCGAGCAGCATGGCGAGGATGAGAAACAGGAGGTTGTTCCCGGTGTTGATCGCGGCCAGCGAGAGCAGCAGGACCGAGAGGATGTAGATTCCTCCCTCGCGCGTTATGCTGAAAGAAAACGGCAGGAACCGGCCCAGCTCGACGCGCCGGGCGATGCGGGGCACGCAGGAACACGGCCGTGGCGGCGGCCAGCAGCAGCGCCGCGGCCGAGAACAAGATCGCGCGGGCCCCGTCGCCGTTCCGCACGGCCGACTGGGAGCCCAGCGCGAAGCACGCAGGGCCACGCCGAGCAGCGCCATCGCGCTGAAGAAATCCCTCAGCGCACCGTGTCTCGAGGGCCGGGCCGGGGCATCAGAGCGGGACTTCGACGACCCGAAGAATTTCAGCAAGAATCGCCTCGGCTTCTTCATTTCGCTTGTGGGCGGAGGAGTACTTGGAGCTGACGATGACCCGGTGGGCAAGGACCGGCAGGACGAGCCGCTTGATGTCGTCTGGGATGCAGTAGTCCCGCCCCTCGTAATAGGCCAGGGCCTGCGCTGCCCGGTGCAGGGCCAGCGAGCCGCGCGGGCTCACGCCGATGAGGAGGAACTCCGACCGGCGCGTGGCGTCGACGATGGTCATGATGTAGTCGAGCAGAGAGTCGTCCACCCGCACCTCGGCGACGGCGGCCTGCGCCTCCAGCACGTCGGCGGCGGTGAGCACCGGTGCGATCCGGTCCGTCGCCGGCCTGTGATTGCGGCGCCTCAGGATCTCCTTCTCCGCGCCCGCGTCGGGGTACCCCATCCGGATGCGCAGCAGGAACCTGTCCAGCTGCGATTCGGGGAGCGGATACGTTCCGTGGTGCTCGACGGGATTCTGGGTCGCAACCACCATGAACGGCTGCGGCAGCGCGTAGGTGTGGCTGTCGACGCTCACCCGCCCCTCGCTCATCGCCTCCAGCAGGGCGCTCTGGGTCTTCGGTGTCGTGCGGTTGATCTCGTCGGCCAGAACGATGTTGGCGAAAATCGGGCCGCGTCGGAACTCGAAGCTCTGGTCGTCCTGCCTGAAGACGGAGACGCCCAGGATGTCGGAGGGCAGCAGGTCGCTGGTGAACTGGATCCGGCGGAAGGTGCAGTCGAATGCGCGGGCGAGCGAGTGTGCGAGCGTGGTCTTGCCCACCCCGGGCACGTCCTCGATCAGCAGGTGCCCGCCCGACAGGAGGCAGATCAGGGCGAGCTTCACGGGCTCCGTCTTGCCGCGGACAACCGTCTCGATGGCGTCCTGCAGCTTGCGGATCTTGGGTTCGAGTTCAACCGCCCTGGACATCAAAAATCACCCGAAAGTCTAAGTATCGACCGCAGCCCTAGTATACATCTCGGGAATCCGATTTGGAGTGCGGCGCCTCGGCGCCGCTTTCACTGGCGTGCACCGGCCGATATGCCCGGCGCCTCCGCGCCGCTTCGACAAGCGGGAGCGCCTCGGCGCCGGGGCACCGCCGCCAAAGCGGCGGCGGGCCGAAGCACTCCATGGGTCAGAACAGCTTTTTCTGGTCTCCGGGGCGGGTGACGTGAAAGTGCTCGAAAGCCTTGCGGGTGGCGGTTCGCCCTCGGGGGGTCCGGTCCAGGAAGCCGATCTGGATCAGGTACGGTTCGTAGATGTCTTCGATCGAATCTTCGTCCTCGTTGATCGCGGCCGAGAGGGAGCCGACGCCGACCGGGCCGCCGTTGTATTTCTCGATGATGGTGAGCATGAGCTTGCGGTCGATCTCGTCGAACCCGTGTATGTCGACGTCCATCATGCCGAGGGCGTCCATGGCGACCTGGCGGGTGATGCGGCCGTCGGCGCGCACCTCGGCGTAGTCGCGCACGCGGCGCAGGAGACGGTTGGCGACCCGCGGAGTACCCCGGCTGCGGGAGGCGATCTCCATGGCGCCTTCCTCGTCGATAGTCACCCCGAGGGTCTCGGCCGACTGGCGCACGATGATCCGCAGGTCGTCGCTGGAATAGAACTCGAGCCGGTGGATGATCCCGAAGCGCGCCCGCAGCGGCGCGGTCAGCAACCCGGCCCGCGTCGTCGCGCCGACCAGGGTGAAGCGGGGCAGGGGCATCTTGATGCTCCGCGCGCCCGGCCCCTCGCCGATCATGATGTCGATGTAGAAGTCTTCCATCGCGGGGTAGAGGATCTCCTCGATGGCGGGGTGCAGCCGGTGGATCTCGTCGATGAACAGGACGTCGTTCGGCTTGAGATTCGTCAGGATCGCGGCGAGGTCGCCGCGCTTCTCGATGATGGGTCCGCTCGTCGTCCGGATGCTCACCCCCATCTCCGATGCCACGATCGTCGCCAGCGTGGTCTTGCCGAGCCCCGGCGGGCCGTACAGGAGCACGTGATCGAGCGCCTCGCCCCGCTTCAGGGCGGCCCGGATGCTGATGTCGATGTTCTCCTTGACCTTCGGCTGCCCGATGTACTGACGCAGGTTCTGCGGCCGCAGGCTCAGCTCGAAGGAGTGTTCTTCGGCCCGGGGAACGGGGTTCAGCAGGCTGTTGGAGTGGCTCGGGGAGGGCATGTCTCAGAAACTTTCAGCCGGCCAGCCGACGCAGGGTGTGCCGGAGCAGGTCTTCAAAGGTTCGTTTGCAGTCGCCGGAGCGCAGGACGGAGGCCAGCGCCTTCTCCGCCCCGGGCTTCGGATACCCGAGGTTCACCAGGGCCGAGAGGATGTCCTCCTGCAAGCCGTCTGCCTTCGCCGGCTCGCGCGCGGAGTCCTGCGGTCCCGGGGCCAGGAATGGGGCGATCTGGTTCTTGAGTTCGAGGATGACCCGTTCCCCTGTCTTGCGGCCCACCCCGGGGATGGCCGTGAGGCGGCCGAGGTCGGCGTCGGCGATGGCCTGTGCGAGTTCCTCGACCCTGGCGCCGGACAGTATCGAGATCGCCAGTTTGGGGCCGATGCCGCTGATGGTGAGCAGCTTGAGAAAGAACTCCTTCTCGCGTTGCGACTTGAAGCCGAAGAGCGTGAAGGCGTCCTCGCGCACGTGGGTGTGAATCTTGAGGATGACCTCCGTCCCCTCCGCGGGGAGCTCGTAGAAGCTCGTCAGCGGGATGTGGACCTCGTAGCCCACCCCGTGCACGTCCACCAGGACGAGGTTGGGTTTCTTCTGCAGCAATTGCCCCCTGAGCTGTCCGATCATCGGTGCGTAAACATAGCACAACCCCAGCGCCGTTCGATAGTGGGCGGGGAGTTCACGCGGGCCGGGCTTCAGAGGCTGTCCGACGGTTGACTGACCGCCTTAAACGCAAAACAAGTGGGTCCGGGCTTCAGCCCGGACGCAGTTTGCGGTCGCTGTCGAGTGCAACTGTTGCTGAACAGCGCAGATCTAAAGACGTCCGGGCTGAAGCCCGGACCCACTTGGATTATGTTTGGATCGGGCGCCAGTCGTTGGACAGCCTCTTCAGCCCGGACCCACGCGGTCCGACGCACTGGTGACGACGGGCGAACGCCGGCCCGCCTTGACTTTCGTTCCCCCTCCCGCTTAACTTTCCCTAAATCGGGTGTGGGTAGTCACTTGCAACGGCGGGGAAGGGTGCACATGAAAATCGAGAAGATATCGGAATTCACGACCGAGCGCCTCTCTATATATCTCAGGTGCCTCGACGCGCTGCACGACTCAGGGGTGGAGACGACGTCGTCGAAAACAATCGCCGAGAGGGCACACCTCAATTCGGCGCAGGTGCGCAAGGATCTGGCCTATTTCGGCCGGTTCGGGGTGCGCGGGGTCGGCTACGCGGTAAGGGACTTGCGCGATCATCTGGCGGGCATACTCGGGATCAAACAGGGGCACAAGGTGATCGTGGTCGGAGCGGGGCATCTCGGGATGGCCTTGGGCGAGTACCGCGGTTTTCAGCGGAATGGTTTCTCGGTGGTCGCGCTCTTCGATCGGTTGCCGGACAAGATCGGCACCACGAGCCGGACCGGCGTGCCGGTCCACGACATCCGCGAAATCGGTCCCGTCGTCCGCCGCACAGAGGCGAGCATGGCGATGCTGGCGGTGCCCGCCGACGCCGCCCGGGAGGTCTGCTCCCAGGTGGTCGACGCCGGAATCCGCGCGATACTGAACTTCGCGCCGGTGCGGCTGGCGGCCCCTCGCGGGGTGAAGATCAAATCCATCGACCTGAGCATCTCGCTCGAGACGCTCTCGTACTTCCTCGGCGCCGCCGCAGCCCGGAACCCCCGGGCGCGCGGAGGCGTCCGCGGGCAGTTACGCCGCGAGCGCCATCGACTGAACGCGCGGCGAGTGAGGGGCGCCGAAGCTAGCGCGGTGTGGCGTCGGGCAGGCCGCCGTCTACCGGCAGGGTCGCCCCGGTCGTGGGTGTCTGGCGGGTGGCGAAAAACAGGGTCGCCCGGGCCACGTGGCGCGCGGTGACCCGCGCCTTGAGCAGGTTGCGGCTGCGGTAGTACTCCTCGAGGCCGTGCGCGTCGAGCCCGCGGGCCTTCATCCTGTCGGGCCCGACGGTCTCCCAGAGCCCGGACTTGCGCTCCCGGTGCCCGAATACCGCGTCCGGGGAAACCATGTTGACCCGCACCCCGAGATCGGCGAATTCCAGGCTCGCGATGCGAGCGAGCTGGTGCGCGGCAGCCTTCGTGGCGCTGTAGGCGCCGAACTTCGCCCCCGGCGCAAAGACGTTCTTGGTCGAGATCAGCACAATGTCCCCGCCGGTACCCTGCGCGGCGAACAACCGGGACGATTCCTCGAGCACCAGGAGGGTTCCCTCGACGTTGACCCGCTCGAGTTTCCTGAACGATTCCAGCCGCAACTCGGCCAGCGCCGCGACGTGAGCCACGCCCGCATTGACGATCACTAGGTCGACGCCGCCCCATTCGCGCACCACGCTTGCGAAGCCTGCCGCCACCGACGCCGGCTCCGTGACGTCCAGGGGCACGGGGACGACGCGCGGGCCGAAGCGCGCGCGCAGGGCGTCCGCCATCGAGTCCAGGTTGTCGCCGGGCAGGTCCGTCACCGCGACGTGGCACCCCTCGGCCAGCAGTTCCTCGGCTATGCCCCAGCCGATCGCCCCGGCGGCGCCGGTCACGAGGGCGACCTGGCGCCCGAGCACCGGTTCGCGCTCCGGCCCGAGCTTGGCGTGCTGCAGGGTCCGGTACTCCATGTCGAACAGCTCGGCCTCCTCCATCCCCGAGTAGGTGCCCATGGCCGAGATCTGCGCCTTGACGGCGAGGGTGTGGGCCGTGATGTCGCGGGCCAGCCCGGCGGAGAACGCGTCCTTCCCGGCGCAAAGCGCTCCTAGCCCCGGGATGAGAACGACGCGCGGAAGCGAGTCCATCCGCGACACGGAAGCCGGCATGCGCGCGGCGTTGCGCCGGACGTAGGCGTCGTAGGCGTCCGCGTAGGCGCGCACGGCCCGGCCAATCTGCCCACGCAGCGTCGGCAGGTCCTCGAAGTCCGGGTCGTCGCACCACAGCGGCAGCGGCTTGGTGCGGATCAGGTGGTCGCTGGTCAGCGGAGGGGAGAGCGCCAGCTCCTTGCCCCCTGGCGCCTCGAGGATGTCGATGACCTCGCGCGTGACGAGCGGCCGCAGGATGACGCGCCGGTAGGGATGGTCCGGATCGTCCGTCGGCGCGGCCAGCAGGCCGCGGACCAAGGGGGCCGCGCGCTGCAGACGCTCCATGGCCTTGTCCAGCGGCGTCCCCGGTACGGTCACGAACGCCCGGTGCACGCGCCGTGCCGCGTACTCCTCCGCCAGCGAAATCAGTTCGATGGTCACCTCGTACGATTCCCGGGCCGTGTCCCCCCACGTCACGAGCCCGTGCCGCATCCAGACCATGCCGCGGCTCCCGGGGTGGGCCTCGAAACTGACGGCAGCCGCTTGCGCCAGCCTGAAGCCCGGCTGGACATAGGGGAGCACGGGCACGCCCGGGCCGAGTGCCTCCGCCACCCGCGCGGCCCCGTCCGGCTGGTTGGTCAGGGCAAGGATGGCGTCGGCGTGGCAGTGGTCGATGTACTTCTTGGGGATGAAGGCGTGAACGAGGGTTTCGATCGACGCCGCCACGGCGCGCGCGTCCAGGGTTCGGCTGCGGAACTCCGCCTCCATCTGCTCGTCCGAGAGCGCGTCGAGCGTCCTCAACCTCCTCAGGTAGTCGAGGTCGAGGGGGATGTAATCCCCGGCCCCCATCGAGGCCATGTCGAACCCCGACGGCTTCACGAAGAGGGCCGCGACGTCTTCTCCGAGGATGTTGCGGCGCGAGCCTTTTACGGAGTTGTTGCCCCCGCCGTGCAGGACCAGGCTGGGCTCCGCGCCCATGAGCCGCGATGCGTAGGCCCTCAGGGCGAGATCCGCGCCGCACCCGTCCCGGTGCAGCGCCACATACGTTTCCGCCTGTTCGTCCGACCAGCCGTTTTTCATGGATTCATCCGACGATCCGGAGTGCGGCGCCTCGGCTCCGCTTCACCCTTGCGTCTCGCGGCCGAAATGCCCGGCGCCTCGGCGGCACACCGGATCCCGACATTGCGGCGCCGAGGCGCCGCCACTAAAGCGGCGTCAAGCCGCCGCACCCCACATTGGACCGGCGCGGCAGCGTCTTCAGGTGCTCCAGCATGGCGGCGGCGTTCTGTCCGGCCGCCTTGCCGTCGAACACCGCGCTGCCCGTTACGATCACGTCGACTCCGGTAGCCGCGATCCCCTCGAAGTTCTGGCGCGTGACGCCCCCGTCGACCGCCAGCAGGATCGAGCGCCCGCTCGCCCGGATCATCTCGCTCGCCCGGGAGATCTTCCGCCGCGTGGACTCGATGAACGACTGGCCGCCCCAGCCCGGATTGACCGCGAGCAGCAGGAGGAGGTCGATTTCGTCCAGCAGGGCCTCAATCACCCCGACGGGGGTGCCCGGGTTCAGCGCCAGCCCGCGCACCAGCCCGCGCGCGGGGTCGTTGGCATTCGCGAATCCCGCCATGCTCTGCAGGGCCCGGTGCACGTGCGGGCCGGCCTCGTAATGGACCGTGAGGATGTCCGCCCCGGCGCGCACGTAATCGCCGATCTTCCCGACGGGGTCGCCGACCATCAGGTGGACGTCCTTGAGCAGCGGGGTCCGCACGGCCCGGACGAAGGACGGCCCCACCGTGAGCTGCGGCACGAAGCAGCCGTCCATCACGTCGATGTGCACCAGGGCGACGCCCGTCCTCTCGAGCAGCGCGAGTTCCGAGCCAAGGGCCAGCAGATCGGCCGTGAGGATGCCGATGCTGAGCGTCGGCGCGTTGCGGAGCAGGTTGTCGAGTGTCGTGCCGCTGGGCATCGCCGGACTCGTCTAGCGCGCGGACGCGGCTTTTTCGCGCTTCAGCGTCAGGTAGAGGTCGTAGGCTTCCGCGGGCTTCATCGCCTGGTGCACGACGCCCCGCACGGCCTGGATCATCGCCTGCGGCGCCTCGGACTGGAATATGTTCCGGCCCATGTCCACGCCTGCGGCCCCCTCGGAGACCGCCCGCCAGGCCATCGCGAGCGCATCCTTCTCGTCGAGTTTCTTGCCTCCGGCCATGACGACCGGGACCGGGCACGAAGCTGTCACCGTCTCGAAGCCTTCCGCGACGTAGTACGTCTTGACCACGTGTGCCCCCAACTCCGCGCAGATCCGGCACGCGAGCCTCAGGTAGCGCGCGTCCCTGGTCATGGTCTTGCCCACCGCCGTCACTCCGAGGATGGCGACCCCGTAACGGTTGCCCAGGTCGACGAGGCGGGTCAGGTTGTGGACCGATTGCGTTTCGAACTCGCCGCCAATGTACACCTGTACGGCCATCGCGGCCACGTTGAGCCGCACGGCGTCCTCGATGTCGACGGCGATCTGCTCGTTCGACAGCTCCTTCAGGATGCTTGGCCCGCCGCTGGCGCGCAGCACGATCCCGCGTCCGTAGGACGGCGGGATCGTCGTGCGCAGGATCCCGCGGGTGAGCATAAGGGCATCGGTGTGGGGCAGCAGGGGGACGATGTTCACGTCGATGCGCTCCAGCCCGGTCGTCGGTCCCTGGAAGTACCCGTGATCGATCGCGAGCATGACCGTCCGGCCCGACGACGGGTTGAAAACCCGGGCCAGCCGGTTCTGCATCCCCCAGTCGAGAGAGGTCGACCCTTTCAGGAAAAACGGTTCAACCCTAGCCGGGGTGCCGAGGTGAAAGTCCTTGGTCTCGCCGATTCCGTCCACATCCGCCATCTGTCGTTCCCCCTGCGCAATGAATGATCCACCAAGATAAAAGTTTTGTCCCGGCTATTCAAGCTTATCCGGGGCCGGTCACAAACCCTTAACGCAAGCCAAGTGGGTCCGGGCTTCAACCCGGACGCTGTTTGCGGTTGCCAGACGGTGCGCCTGTTGCTACATAGCTCACATCAAAAGGCGTCCGAGCTGAAGCCCGGACCCTCTCAGGCGCCCGGACCCTCTCAGGCGCCCGGACCCTCTCAGGCGCCCGGACCCGGACATGGACTTTGGTTCACGTCCGCGGGTTCCGGTATAATACGTGATCACCAATTACGGCATGAGCAGTGAGGTGTTGGGTGGACTCAGATATGACGCCTTGGGATAAGCTCAAGGAAGAATGCGGCATTTTCGGCATCGTTTCCCATCCGGAGGCGGCCAGGCTGGCTTATCTCGGGATTTACGCCCTGCAGCACCGCGGGCAGGAGTCGGCCGGAATCGTCAGCTCCGACGGCACGAAGCTGCACATCCAGAAAGGCATGGGTCACGTGGCCGACGTTTTCAACCCGGCGCGCCTGGAGCGCCTGCCGGGGAGCCTGGCCATCGGGCACGTGCGTTACTCCACGGCCGGGGAGAGCTCCGGCATCAACGCCCAGCCGATCCTGATCGACTGCTGGCGCGGGCCGCTGGCACTGGCGCACAACGGCAATCTGATCAACGCCGCACAGCTGCGCCGCGAGCTGGAGCGCGACGGCGCCATCTTCCACTCGACCAGCGACAGCGAGGTCATCCTGCACCTGCTGTCGCGCTCCAAGCGGCGCACCCTGCTCGAGGCGTTCGTCGACGCCCTGCGGATCGTCCAGGGCGCGTATTCCGTCCTGCTGCTCACCCCGGAGTTCCTCCTGGCGGCGCGCGACCCGCGCGGGTTCCGGCCGCTGTGCCTGGGACAGGTCGGCGGCCGCTATGTGTTGGCGTCCGAGACCTGCGCCTTCGACCTGATCGACGCCCGCTACGTCCGCGACGTGGAGCCGGGCGAAGTGCTGCTGATCGACGCGGACAACATCGACTCGACGTTCCCCCTGCCCAGGGAGAAACCGGCCCACTGCGTTTTCGAGCACGTCTACTTCAGCCGTCCCGACAGCCTGGTGTTCGGCCGGACCGTCAACACCAGCCGACGCCTCATGGGAATCCACCTGGCGCGCGAGCACCCGGTCGAGGCCGACGTCGTCGTGCCGGTCCCGGACTCCGGGGTCTCGGCGGCGATCGGGTACGCCCACGAGAGCGGCATCCCGCTGGAGTTCGGCCTGATCCGCAACCATTATGTCGGCCGGACGTTCATCGAACCGAAGCAGTCGATCCGGAACTTCGGGGTCAAGGTGAAGCTGAACCCCGTCCGCGAGATCCTCCAGGGGAAGCGCGTGGTGCTGGTGGACGACTCGATCGTGCGCGGCACCACCAGCCGGAAGATCGTGCAGATCATCCGGGCCGCGGGCGCGAAGGAAATCCACCTGCGGATCACCTCCCCCCCCATCGTCAGCCCTTGCTACTACGGCATCGACACGCCGACCAAGAGCGAGCTGATCGGCTCGACCAAGTCGGTCGACGAAATCCGCAAGTTCGTCGGGGCCGACAGCCTGGGCTACCTGAGCCTGGAGGCGATGATGCAGTCGGTGGAGGACGGCGGGCGTTATTGCTCGGCCTGTTTTACGGAAAAGTACCCGACCGAGGTGACGCACCAGGAACGACAAAAGGAACTGTTCGGCAGGAACCTGTCGGAGATCCTCACCACGCGGTCTTGACCACGAGGGCTGCCCCCACCCATGGATACACCTGAGCACGGAAAGTTGACCTACGCCGCGTCGGGCGTCGACATCGACGCGGCGACCGAAGCCAAGCAGCGCATCCGGAAGATCGCGCGCGCCACGTTCACCCCCGGCGTCCTGACCGACATCGGCAGTTTCGGGGCCCTTTTCCGCCTGGAGCCGGGACGGTGGCGCGACCCGTTGCTGGTCTCGAGCTGCGACGGTGTCGGCACCAAACTCAAACTCGCCTTCATGACCGGCATCCACCACACGGTCGGGTACGACCTTGTCTCGCACTGCGTCTCGGACATCATGGTTCAGGGGGCGCGCCCCCTGTTCTTTCTCGATTACATCGCCTGCGGAGGGCTCAAGCCTGAGGTCGTGGAACAGCTCGTCGCCGGTCTGGCCCGCGGTTGCAGCGAAACCGGGTGCGCCCTGGTAGGCGGCGAAACCGCGGAAATGCCCGATTTCTACGCTCCAGGCGAATACGACCTGGCAGGTTTCATCGTCGGGGTCGTCGACCGGGACAAGGTCATCGACGGCTCCGCCATCCGGCCGGGAGACCGCCTGCTGGGGCTGGCGTCGGCCGGCCTGCACACCAACGGCTACTCGCTCGCGCGCCGGCTTTTTTTCGACCGGCTGGCCCTCGGCCCGCGCGACTCGGTGCCCGAGCTCGGGGGGAGTGTCGCTGACGTGCTGCTGGCGCCCCACCGCAGCTACTACAAGCTCGTCGAGCCGCTGCTCGACACGGGACTGCTCAAGGGGCTGGCCCACGTCACCGGCGGCGGGATAACCGACAACCTGCCGCGCATCCTGCCGGAGGGGACCGCCGCCCGGGTGGTCCGTGGCGCCTGGCCCGTTCTTCCCGTGTTCGACTACATCCGGCGGAAGGGCGAGGTCGAGGAAACGGAAATGTACCGCACGTTCAACATGGGGATCGGGATGATCCTGGTTGCGGCGCCCGAGACGCTCCCGGAGCTGAGGCGGCACTTCGCCGCGCGCGGCGAGCCACTCCACGAAATCGGCGAGATCGTTCCCGGCGCACGGTCCGTTCAGTACAGTTGAAGGTCCGCCCGTTCCTTGTTCGGGAGTATCCGGAGGTTCGCATGTCTCAGCATCGCAGGCTGGCGATACTGCTCTCGGGGCGGGGCTCGAATTTCCTTGCGATCCAGGACGCGATCCGGCGCGGGGACCTCGACGCGGAGATCTGCTGCGTCGTCGCCAATGTGCCGGAAGCCGCGGGTCTCACCCATGCGCGGGCATCGGGGCTGCCGGCGCTGTGCATCCCGTCGAAGGGCGTGGACAGGACCGAGTACGACCGGCGGCTCGTGGAGGCCCTGGCGCCGTACGATCCCGCGCTGGTGTGCCTCGCCGGCTTCATGCGCATCCTCACCCCGGCCTTTCTGGACGCGTATCGCGGGCGCGTCCTCAACATTCACCCGGCCCTGCTCCCCTCCTTCCCGGGGATGCACGCCCAGCGCCAGGCGCTCGAATACGGCGTCCGGGTCACGGGCTGCACCGTCCACCTCGTCGACGAAGGAATGGACACCGGCAAGGTCCTCATGCAGCGCGCCGTCGAGGTGCTCGACGGCGACACCGAGGAGACGCTCTCGGCGCGTATCCTGAAACAGGAACACCAACTCTACTGGAGGGCGATCGCGATGGTCCTGGACCGCATGTGCGGCGCAGACAATTCCCGGGTGTCGACGGGCGGTGCGGAGTGAACGCCCGGGAGCAGCTCGACTACCTGCGACGCGGGTCCGTCGAAATCATCAGCGAGGAGGAAGCCCTCCGCAAATTCGACAAGTCGATCCGCACCGGCGTGCCCCTGAAGGTAAAGGTGGGCTTCGACCCGACCGCCCCGGACCTCCATCTCGGCCACGCGGTCCTGCTCAGGAAGATGAAGCACTTCCAGGATCTCGGCCACACGGTCGTCTTCCTTATCGGCGACTTTACCGCCCTCATCGGCGACCCGACCGGGCGGTCGAAGACCCGCCCCCCGCTCTCGACGGAGGAGATCGCGGCCAACGCCGAGACTTTCAAGAGGCAGGTGTTCAAGATCCTGGACCCGGTCAAGACCGTGGTCGACTTCAACAGCCGCTGGCTGGGGAGGCTCTCTTCATCCGACTGGATCCGTCTCGCATCGCGCTACACCGTCGCGCGCATGCTCGAACGGGACGACTTCACCAAGAGGCTCAAGGCAAACCAGCCGATCTCCATGCACGAGCTCCTCTACCCCCTCGCCCAGGCCTACGACTCGGTCGCGCTGCAGGCGGATTTCGAATTCGGCGGCACCGACCAGACTTTCAACCTCCTGGTGGGCCGCGACATCATGCGGGAGTACGGGCTCGAGCCGCAGGTGATCCTCACCACGCCCTTGTTGGAGGGGACCGACGGAGTCGAGAAGATGAGCAAGTCGCTGGGAAACTACATCGGGTTCACCGAGCCCGCCTGCGATATTTACGGAAAGGTCATGTCCATCTCCGACCCCCTGATGTGGCGCTACTGGGAACTGCTTACCGACTTGCCCGCGGCGGAACTCGGGCGGATCCGTTCCGGGGTCGAGGCCGGCACCCTGCACCCGATGAAAGTCAAAGGGGACCTCGCCGCGTGCATCGTGCGGGACTTCCACGGGGCCGACGCCGCGCGCGATGCCGCCGAGCAGTTCGCGCGGGTTCATCAGCGCGGCGAGACCCCCGACGACATGCCGCAATTTGAGCTGAGGCGCCACGGACCGTTGCCGGGACTCGTCGACCTGCTCGTGTCGTCGGGCCTCGCTCCTTCGAAAACCGAGGCCCGGCGGCTGGTCAAGGCCGGGGCCGTATCGCTGGACGGCAGGAAGATCACCGACGTCACCGCGCACATCCCCGGCGATCTCGAACGCTTTGTGCTGCGCTGCGGCAGGCTGCGGTTCTGCCAGGTCCGCATCTCGTAGGATCCTGATAATGGTGAACTCCGGGCGCAGCACGGGCGACCGCACCCTTCGCAGGGTGCTGTCGGACGCCGTGCGCGCCGCCCGGTCCCCCGCGCCACCTCCCGCCCGGTATTACGTCAAACTCGCCCGCACCGCGATGGCCTGTCAGTTCGAGGTCTTCCTCCGTCCCCAGGACCGCCGATTCGTCCCGGCCGTCGCGCAGTCGTTCGACGAGGTGGAAAGGCTCGAGCGGCAGATGAGCGTCTACCGCGAGGACAGCGAGGTGAGCCGGATTAACCGGACCGCGGCGTCCGCGCCGGTGGAGGTCGAAGCGCGGCTGTACGGGCTGCTGCGGCTGGCGCGCGAGATCGGGGCGGAGACCGGCGGGGCCTTCGACATCACCGCCGGGGCGCTGATCCGGGCGTGGGGCTTCCTGCAGCGGCAGGGCTCCGTCCCGGATGCCGCCCGGCTTGCGGCCGCGCGCGCCTGCTCGGGCTGGGAACACCTGGCGCTGGCCGACGCGGCGCGCACGGTGACGTTTCGCCGCGCCGGCGTCGAGCTGAATTTCGGAGCCATTGGGAAGGGTTTCGCGCTGGACTGCCTCGCCACCCGGTTGCAGGCCGTCGGGCTGAGGAACTTCATGGCGCACGCGGGGCACAGCAGCATCGTCGCCCGCGGCGATTCCGCGGTCCCGCCGGGGTGGCAGGTCAGCATCCGGTCCCCGGGAGGCGCGGGCAGCGTCGGATCGCTCCGCCTCGTCGACCGGGCCCTTTCGACGTCTTCGGCAGGCACCCGGTATTTCGTGTCCGAGGGGCGGCGCTACGGCCACGTTCTGGATCCGCGGACCGGTCGCCCCGCGGAGCGCAACGCGCTCTGTTCGGTCGTGGCGGAGCGGGCTGCCGTGGCTGAGGCGTACTCGACGGCCTTCTTCGTGCTTGAGGAGGAGGAAGTCCGCAGTTATTACGAGGCCCGCCCGGAGCTTGGTATTATACTGATGACTCTTCAGAAGAACGGGAGTCCCGGTGCACCGGTCACGCTTGGCGTCGACCTGGCGTGCACGGAGGAGGCACTGTGAATCGGCCCGACGCGCTCACCGCATGGCAGCAGTTTGTGCTTGTGCTCTTCCGCTTCAGCATAGGTTGGCACGTTTTCTACCAGGGCTTGGGCAAGCTCCAGGCTGCGCACTGGTCGTCCGAATCCTACCTGCGCACCGCGACCGGGCCTCTCGGCTGGGTTTTTCAGTGGATGGCGGGGCAGACGGCCTGGTTGAAGCTTGCCGACCAAGGGACCATGTGGGGGCTGCTCATCCTCGGCCTTCTCCTGATGATCGGTCTGTTCACGCGCACCGCCAGCCTTCTTGCCATGGGGCTGCTGCTGCTGTTTTACGTCGCGCAGCCGCCGCTCCCCTACCACGGGTTCGCCATGCGCACGCCGGACGGCACCGAACTGTACGTCAACAAGATACTGATCGAGATCATGGCGCTGCTGGTCACGCTCGCGTTCGACACCGGGCTTATCTCGGGGCTGGACATGATCGTGGGCCCGTGGTGGAGGCGCGCGCGACGGCAACCCGGGAGCACGACGGCGCAGGCCTGATCCCGCGCGGGACGTCGCCGCGCAGCGAAGGAGAACATCGGAGATGACCGAACAGGAACGACAGGTTGGTCGGAGGAACTTCATCAAGGCCGCGGCGACTCTCCCGGCGGCGGGCGCCCTGATCTGGAAGGCGGTGTCTCTGAACCCGATCCGCGCCGGCATCATCGGGCCCGGGGGGCAGGGGCGCGTCCTGATGGAAAACGCCAACCCGAACTTCATCAAGTTCTCGGGCGTGTGCGACATCTACCCCCCGAACCTGCAGAAGGGGCTCGACATCGCGCACAAGCTCTTCGACCCGGACGCCCAGGGGTGCTCCGATTACCGTCGCCTGCTCGAACGCAAGGACATCGAGGCGGTCGTGATCGCGGTGCCGTTGTGGGCGCACGCGCAGGTGGTGCTCGACGCCCTGCAGGCCGGCAAGCACGTCTTTGTAGAGAAGACGATGGCCTTCACCGTGGACGACTGCAAGAAGATGGTCCAGGCGGCGCGGTCGGCCCGCCGCAACCTCCAGGTGGGGCACCAGCGCGCCTACAGCCCGCTGTACCACGAGGCGTACGAGATGATCAGGACGGGTGTCATCGGCGACATTTTTCACGTGCGCGCCGTCTGGCACAGGAACGGTTCCTGGAAGAAGACGCTCCCGACCGACAACTTCGACCCGCGGCCGTGGGGCTACGCCGACATGGAGCAGCTCGTCAACTGGCGCGTGTATTCGAAGTACTCGCACGGCCTGATGTCGGAGCTGTGCAGCCACCAGATCCACGCGATCAACTGGTTCATGGGCCGCACCCCTCACAGCGTTGTGGCGACGGGGGGCATACAGCGCTACAAGGACGGCCGGGAGGTCAACGACCACATCTACGCGATTTTCGAGTACCCCAACGACCTGACCGTCACCTACTCTTCGATCCAGTCCAACGCCTTCGATCACTATTACGAGGAGTTCATGGGGACGAAGGGGACCGTCGTCCTGAGCGGCGAGACGGAGGCGATGCTCTTCCTGGAGGGGCAGAAGGGGAAGATGACGGAGATCACTACCAAGCCGGACGTGGGCGGGGCGGTGATGGAGGCTTCGGAGAGCCGGGCGCGGGACGCCTCAGGTTCCTCAGTGGCGGGCTCCTCGGCGAGCGGCGTGACCGTTTTTACCGCCTACAAGATGGAGCTCGAGGGCTTCTGCCGGACGATCCGCAACGGCGACGCGAACCTGTGCGACGGGTCCGTCGGGCTGCAGGCGGCGGCGGCGATCCTGAAGGCGGACGAGGCGGTGGCCTCTGGGACGAAACTCCCTCTGGGCAAGGAGTTGTACACGGTTTAGGCGGGCGCAGCCCGCGGTCCGCAGGCTGCGTCCGGGGTGCCTGGACGCGGGGTTTGGTGGAATTTCGGTTTTCGGGTGTTTTTTCTCTTCCCATCCCGGATATCCCGGGGTATTATGTGCCCCCTTCGATGAGATGAGGCTGGTGTTTAAAAGCCGCTTGACATGAGGGCTTTTGGTCTCTATTATTAAAGGATTGCCTAGATCTTTGAAAACTAGATAGTGCGTGTCCAAAGCCAAGCACTTTGAGAAAGAATCAGGGAAAAGAGTCTGGCGTTTAGAGATAGGCGTCAGGCGCTCTTCGAGTTAATTGGAGAGTTTGATCCTGGCTCAGAATCAACGCTGGCGGCGTGCGTAACACATGCAAGTCGGACGAGAAAGCGGGGGCAACCCTGTGAGTAAAGTGGCAGACGGGTGAGTAACACGTGAACAATCTACCCTCGAGTGGGGAATAACCCCGCGAAAGCGGGGCTAATACCGCATAACATCCCTGGGTCGCATGGCTAAGGGATCAAAGGCGCAAGTTGCTCGGGGAGGGGTTCGCGGCTGATTAGCTAGTTGGTGAGGTAACGGCCCACCAAGGCGACGATCAGTAGCCGGCCTGAGAGGGCGTACGGCCACACTGGAACTGAGACACGGTCCAGACTCCTACGGGAGGCAGCAGTGGGGAATTTTGCGCAATGGGCGAAAGCCTGACGCAGCAACGCCGCGTGGAGGATGAAGGTCTTCGGATCGTAAACTCCTGTCAGTGGGGACGAAGTTCCGCAAGGGATTGACTGTACCCGCTGAGGAAGCCACGGCTAACTCCGTGCCAGCAGCCGCGGTAATACGGAGGTGGCAAGCGTTGTTCGGAATTACTGGGCGTAAAGGGCGCGTAGGCGGCATGGCAAGTCAGATGTGAAAGCCCCGGGCTTAACTCGGGAATTGCATCTGAAACTGCTTTGCTTGAGTCCTGGAGGGGGTAGTGGAATTCCCAGTGTAGCGGTGAAATGCGTAGATATTGGGAGGAACACCGGTGGCGAAGGCGGCTACCTGGACAGTGACTGACGCTGAGGCGCGAAAGCTAGGGGAGCAAACGGGATTAGATACCCCGGTAGTCCTAGCCGTAAACGATGGGCACTTGGTGTCGGGGGTATTGAGTCCCCCGGTGCCGGAGTTAACACGTTAAGTGCCCCGCCTGGGGAGTACGGTCGCAAGACTGAAACTCAAAGGAATTGACGGGGGCCCGCACAAGCGGTGGAGCATGTGGTTCAATTCGACGCAACGCGAAGAACCTTACCGGGGCTCGAACGGTAGCTGCTACTCTTGGAAACAGGGGGTTCTCTTCGGAGACGGTTATCGAGGTGCTGCATGGCTGTCGTCAGCTCGTGTCGTGAGATGTTGGGTTAAGTCCCGCAACGAGCGCAACCCTTGCCCTTAGTTGCTAACAGGTTAAGCTGAGCACCCTAAGGGAACTGTCGGCGAAAAGCCGGAGGAAGGTGGGGATGACGTCAAGTCCTCATGGCCCTTACGTCCCGGGCTACACACGTGCTACAATGGTCGGTACAAAGGGTTGCCAACCCGCGAGGGGGAGCTAATCCCAAAAAGCCGATCTCAGTTCGGATTGCAGTCTGCAACTCGACTGCATGAAGGCGGAATCGCTAGTAATCGCAGATCAGAACGCTGCGGTGAATACGTTCCCGGGCCTTGTACACACCGCCCGTCACATCACGAAAGTGGGTTGTACTAGAAATCGCTGAGCCAACCGCAAGGGGGCAGGCGCTTAAGGTATGATCCATGATTGGGGTGAAGTCGTAACAAGGTAGCTGTAGGAGAACCTGTGGCTGGATCACCTCCTTTCTAAAAGGGAAGGGCGACCGGAGCCCGAGAGGGCACGGGAGCTCCAGGTGCCTTGAACACGCCTATCTAGTTTCCAGAGATTTAGGTCCGCAGGCCGGGATGGCTGGCCCGCAAGTGTGAAAACAGATCTTTACACGCGATGGTGATGTGCGGGTTCGGCTGGGGGGAATGAGGGCCTATAGCTCAGTTGGCTAGAGCGCACCCCTGATAAGGGTGAGGTCGGTAGTTCGACTCTACCTAGGCCCACCACGGCGTCTTGGGTTGAAATCTTGGGCTGAACCGCCCATCATGGAGTGGATCCGGATCGTCGGGGGTATAGCTCAGCTGGAAGAGCACCTGCTTTGCAAGCAGGGGGTCAGCGGTTCGAACCCGCTTACCTCCACCAAGGTTGTGCCCATAATCAAGGGTTCGTGAGGCGAGTCCTTGATTACCGGTATAACCGGGAAACGGTTTGTTGTCGGCGCGGCGGCCTCTGGCCCCGGGTCGGCGCGGCCGCGGCTGGTCTTTGACAATCAGGCAAAGAAGACGACGGGTAAAGAGAGAAGTGGACTATGGGATTTACCTGCCTGGAGGTTTCGGGCGGAGTAAATTTTATGGTCAAGCTACTAAGGGCATACGGTGGATGCCTTGGCGAAGGAAGGCGAGGAAGGACGTGGTAAGCTGCGAAAAGCCTCAGGGAGCCGCAAACGGGCTGTGATCTGGGGATATCCGAATCCTTCAAAGGGATCCCGAGTAATGTTGGGATATCGGCCTCCGAGTAAAGTAGGGGGCGCGAGGCGAACCCGGGGAAGTGAACCATCTTAGTACCCGGAGGAAGAGAAAGCAAAAGCGATTCCCCCAGTAGCGGCGAGCGAAGAGGGAAGAGCCCAAACCCGGTACATGTTCAAGCCTGCGAGCGTTGTGTACTGGGGGTAGCGGGGTGCGGCCGGACGGAGTTGCAGCTCTGTCGGGAAGTTACAAAGCCGACGCATAGTCGAACAGTCCTGGAAAGGCTGACCGAAGGGGGTGAAAGTCCCGTAGGCGAAATGCGGAGGGCTTCCTGGGCGGCAAACCCAAGTACCACGGGACACGTGGAACCCTGTGGGAATCGGGGAGGACCATCTCCCAAGGCTAAATACTAACCTTCGACCGATAGTGAACCAGTACCGTGAGGGAAAGGTGAAAAGAACTCCTGCTAGGAGAGTGAAATAGTACCTGAAACCGCATGCCTACAAGCAGTGGGAGGCACGGTGGGGCCTTCGGGTCTCACACGGCTGACCGCGTGCCTTTTGCATAATGAGCCGGCTAGTTATTCTATGCAGCGAGGTTAAGTCGGAAGACGGAGCCGTAGCGAAAGCGAGTCTGAACAGGGCGACAAGTTGCATGGAATAGACGCGAAGCTGAGTGATCTACCCTTGGCCAGGATGAAAGTAGGGTAACACCTACCGGAGGTCCGAACCAGTGTTGGTTGAAAACAGCTTGGATGAGCTGAGGGTAGGGGTGAAAGGCTAATCAAACTCAGTGATAGCTCGTTCTCCCCGAAATAGCTTTAGGGCTAGCCTTGAGGATTCAATCCCGGAGGTAGAGAGCTGGATGGACTAGGGGCCTTACAGGGTTACCGAATCCAACCAAACTCCGAATGCCGGAGATTGTGAATTCAGGAGTCAGACTGTGGGGGCTAAGCTTCATAGTCGAGAGGGAAAGAACCCAGATCACCAGCTAAGGTCCCAAAATACGAGCTAAGTGGAAAAGGATGTGGAAACACATGGACAACCAGGAGGTTGGCTTAGAAGCAGCCATCCTTTAAAGAAAGCGTAACAGCTCACTGGTCAAGTGGGTCCGTGCCGACAATACAACGGGGCTAAAGCTCGTTACCGAAGCTGTGAATTACCTACCGCAAGGTAGTAGTGGTAGGGGAGCATTCCATAGGCCTGCGAAGTTGACCGGTGACGGTTGATGGAGGTATTGGAAGAGACCCTGCCGGCATAAGTAGCGATAATCGCGGTGAAAACCCGCGACGCCGAAAATCTAAGGTTTCCTGGGGAAGGTTAATCCGCCCAGGGTCAGTCGGTCCCTAAGCCGAGGTCGAAAGGCGTAGGCGATGGAAATGCCGTCAACATTCGGCAACCACCCGTGGGGCGTTATCAGCGAAGGGGAGACGCAGAAGGATAGACTGTCCCTCCGATTGGAAGTGGGGGGCTAAGCCGGTAGGGGGTCTGGCCAGGGAAATCCGGTCGGGCGTTAACCCTGAGAGGCGATGGCGAGCCGCAAGGCGCAAACCAGTTGATTCCACACTGCCAGGAAAAACCTCTAGCGAGTCATGCAGGTGACCGTACCGTAAACCGACACAGGTAGATGAGGAGAGAATCCTAAGGCGCTTGAGAGAACACTCGTTCAGGAACTCGGCAAATTAGCTCCGTAACTTCGGGAGAAGGAGTGCCCACGGTAGGTGAAGTCCCTTGCGGATGGAGCCGAGGTGGGTTGCAGTGAATAGCGTCAGGCGACTGTTTACTAAAAACACAGCACTCTGCGAAGACAAAAAATCGACGTATAGGGTGTGACGCCTGCCCGGTGCCGGAAGGTTAAAAGGAGGGGTCATGGGGAGCAATCCTGAGAAGCTCTGAATTGAAGCCCCGGTGAACGGCGGCCGTAACTATAACGGTCCTAAGGTAGCGAAATTCCTTGTCGGGTAAGTTCCGACCTGCACGAATGGCGTAACGATCTGACGACTGTCTTAACGAGTGACTCAGCGAATTTGTAATACCGGTGAAGATGCCGGTTACCCGCCACTAGACGGAAAGACCCCGTGCACCTTTACTACACTTTAGCAATGTATTTCGGTGCGTTATGCGCAGGATAGGTGGGAGGCTATGAACTGTGGGTTTCGGCCTGCAGGGAGCCGACGGTGAGATACCACTCTTATCGTTCTGAGGTACTAACCTACGCTCGTTGACCGGGCGAGGGACATTGCTTGACGGGTAGTTTGACTGGGGCGGTCGCCTCCCAAACTGTAACGGAGGCGCTCGAAGGTTTGCTCAGGCTGTTTGGAAATCAGCCATCGAGTGTAAAGGCATAAGCACGCTTAACTGCGAGACAGACAAGTCGAGCAGATGGGAAACCAGGACTTAGTGATCCGGTGGTTCTGTATGGAAGGGCCATCGCTCAACGGATAAAAGGTACGCCGGGGATAACAGGCTGATCTTGCCCAAGAGTTCATATCGACGGCAAGGTTTGGCACCTCGATGTCGGCTCATCGCATCCTGGAGCTGAAGAAGGTTCCAAGGGTTGGGCTGTTCGCCCATTAAAGCGGTACGTGAGCTGGGTTTAGAACGTCGCGAGACAGTTCGGTCCCTATCTGTGGTGGGCGCAGGATATTTGAGGGGATCTATCCTTAGTACGAGAGGACCGGGATGGACGAACCTCTAGTGCACCAGTTGTCGTGCCAACGGCATAGCTGGATAGCTACGTTCGGACGGGATAAACGCTGAAAGCATATAAGCGTGAAACCCACCTCGAGATGAGATATCCCGACCCGCAAGGGTGCTGAAGACCCCTGGAAGACCACCAGGTGATAGGCTGGGTGTGGAAGCGCGGTGACACGTGAAGCTTACCAGTACTAATCGGTCGTGCGGCTTGACCATAAAATTTACCCTGCTTGAAACCCCTGGGGGCGCGCGTTGCCCCGCAGGACTTCTTGCCTGATTGAGATTGAGCGGTATATCGGGTTTCCGGTGACCGTAGCGGAGGGGTCACACCCGTTCCCATCCCGAACACGGAAGTTAAGCCCTCCAGCGCCGATGGTACTGCATTGGCAACGATGTGGGAGAGTAGGTCGTCGCCGGATTTAAACATCGACGCCCCCGGGCACGCGCCCGGGGGCGCTCCTCAATCCCGCGCAACGTTCTTTTTCAAGAAGTACCGCGACGGCGGTCTTCGTCAAACGGAGTTGCCTCTTCCAGGGGCGATCTCAGAAGGACGGAAAGCGCCTTGCGTGCGTCTCAAACAAGGGATCTTTCGACAAGATCCGCCTGATCTTTGAAAACTAGATAGTGCGTGTCCAAAGCCAAGCACTTTGAGAACAGAATCAGGGAATCAAGAGCCAGTAGAATCTTAGAGACCAACGTTCAGGCGCTCTTCACGAGTTAATTGGAGAGTTTGATCCTGGCTCAGAATCAACGCTGGCGGCGTGCCTAACACATGCAAGTCGAACGAGAAAGCGGGGGCAACCCTGCGAGTACAGTGGCAGACGGGTGAGTAACACGTGAACAATCTACCCTTGAGTGGGGAATAACACCGCGAAAGCGGTGCTAATACCGCATAACATCCCTGGGTCGCATGACTAAGGGATCAAAGGCGCAAGTTGCTTGAGGAGGGGTTCGCGGCTGATTAGCTAGTTGGTGAGGTAACGGCCCACCAAGGCGACGATCAGTAGCCGGCCTGAGAGGGCGTACGGCCACACTGGAACTGAGACACGGTCCAGACTCCTACGGGAGGCAGCAGTGGGGAATTTTGCGCAATGGGCGAAAGCCTGACGCAGCAACGCCGCGTGGAGGATGAAGGTCTTCGGGTCGTAAACTCCTGTCGAGTGGGGACGAAGTCCCGCAAGGGATTGACTGTACCCGTTGAGGAAGCCACGGCTAACTCCGTGCCAGCAGCCGCGGTAATACGGAGGTGGCAAGCGTTGTTCGGAATTACTGGGCGTAAAGGGCGCGTAGGCGGCATGACAAGTCAGATGTGAAAGCCCCGGGCTTAACTCGGGAATTGCATCTGAAACTGTTTGCTTGAGTTCTGGAGGGGGTAGTGGAATTCCCAGTGTAGCGGTGAAATGCGTAGATATTGGGAGGAACACCGGTGGCGAAGGCGGCTACCTGGACAGTGACTGACGCTGAGGCGCGAAAGCTAGGGGAGCAAACGGGATTAGATACCCCGGTAGTCCTAGCCGTAAACGATGGGCACTTGGTGTCGGGGGTATTGAGTCCCTCGGTGCCGGAGCTAACGCGTTAAGTGCCCCGCCTGGGGAGTACGGTCGCAAGACTGAAACTCAAAGGAATTGACGGGGGCCCGCACAAGCGGTGGAGCATGTGGTTCAATTCGACGCAACGCGAAGAACCTTACCGGGGCTCGAACGGTAACTGCTACTCTTGGAAACAGGGGGTTCTCTTCGGAGACGGTTATCGAGGTGCTGCATGGCTGTCGTCAGCTCGTGTCGTGAGATGTTGGGTTAAGTCCCGCAACGAGCGCAACCCTTGCCCTTAGTTGCTAACAGGTTAAGCTGAGCACCCTAAGGGAACTGTCGGCGAAAAGCCGGAGGAAGGTGGGGATGACGTCAAGTCCTCATGGCCCTTACGTCCCGGGCTACACACGTGCTACAATGGTCGGTACAAAGGGTTGCCAACCCGCGAGGGGGAGCTAATCCCAAAAAGCCGATCTCAGTTCGGATTGCAGTCTGCAACTCGACTGCATGAAGGCGGAATCGCTAGTAATCGCAGATCAGAACGCTGCGGTGAATACGTTCCCGGGCCTTGTACACACCGCCCGTCACATCACGAAAGTGGGTTGTACTAGAAATCGCTGAGCCAACCGCAAGGGGGCAGGCGCTTAAGGTATGATCCATGATTGGGGTGAAGTCGTAACAAGGTAGCTGTAGGAGAACCTGTGGCTGGATCACCTCCTTTCTAAAAGGGAAGGGCGACCGGAGCCCGAGAGGGCACGGGAGCTCCAGGTGCCTTGAACACGCCTATCTAGTTTCCAGAGATTCCAGACGGATCTCTGATTTGTAAAATTGAGGTCTACGGCCTCGTCACGGCGAGACCGGCCCGCAGCACGGGCCGCCGCCGGGACCGATCTTTGACAATCAGGCAAAGAAGACGACGGGTAAAGAGAGAAGTGGACTATGGGATTTACCCGCCTGGAGGTTTCGGGCGGAGTAAATTTTATGGTCAAGCTACTAAGGGCATACGGTGGATGCCTTGGCGAAGGAAGGCGAGGAAGGACGTGGTAAGCTGCGAAAAGCCTCAGGGAGCCGCAAACGGGCTGTGATCTGGGGATATCCGAATCCTTCAAAGGGATCCCGAGTAATGTCGGGATATCGGCCTCCGAGTAAAGTAGGGGGCGCGAGGCGAACCCGGGGAAGTGAACCATCTTAGTACCCGGAGGAAGAGAAAGCAAAAGCGATTCCCCCAGTAGCGGCGAGCGAAGAGGGAAGAGCCCAAACCCGGTACATGTTCAAGCCTGCGAGCGTTGTGTACTGGGGGTAGCGGGGTGCGGCCGGACGGAGTTGCAGCTCTGTCGGGAAGTTACAAAGCCGACGCATAGTCGAACAGTCCTGGAAAGGCTGACCGAAGGGGGTGAAAGTCCCGTAGGCGAAATGCGGAGGGCTTCCTGGGCGGCAAACCCAAGTACCACGGGACACGTGGAACCCTGTGGGAATCCGGGAGGACCATCTCCCAAGGCTAAATACTAACCTTCGACCGATAGTGAACCAGTACCGTGAGGGAAAGGTGAAAAGAACTCCTGCTAGGAGAGTGAAATAGTACCTGAAACCGCATGCCTACAAGCAGTGGGAGGCACGGTGGGGCCTTCGGGTCTCACACGGCTGACCGCGTGCCTTTTGCATAATGAGCCGGCTAGTTATTCTATGCAGCGAGGTTAAGTCGGAAGACGGAGCCGTAGCGAAAGCGAGTCTGAACAGGGCGACAAGTTGCATGGAATAGACGCGAAGCTGAGTGATCTACCCTTGGCCAGGATGAAAGTAGGGTAACACCTACCGGAGGTCCGAACCAGTGTTGGTTGAAAACAGCTTGGATGAGCTGAGGGTAGGGGTGAAAGGCTAATCAAACTCAGTGATAGCTCGTTCTCCCCGAAATAGCTTTAGGGCTAGCCTTGAGGATTCAATCCCGGAGGTAGAGAGCTGGATGGACTAGGGGCCTTACAGGGTTACCGAATCCAACCAAACTCCGAATGCCGGAGATTGTGAACTCAGGAGTCAGACTGTGGGGGCTAAGCTTCATAGTCGAGAGGGAAAGAACCCAGATCACCAGCTAAGGTCCCAAAATACGAGCTAAGTGGAAAAGGATGTGGAAACACATTGACAACCAGGAGGTTGGCTTAGAAGCAGCCATCCTTTAAAGAAAGCGTAACAGCTCACTGGTCAAGTGGGTCCGTGCCGACAATACAACGGGGCTAAAGCTCGTTACCGAAGCTGTGAATTACCTACCGCAAGGTAGTAGTGGTAGGGGAGCATTCCATAGGCCTGCGAAGTAGACCGGCGACGGTTTATGGAGGCATTGGAAGAGACCCTGCCGGCATAAGTAGCGATAATCGCGGTGAAAACCCGCGACGCCGAAAATCTAAGGTTTCCTGGGGAAGGTTAATCCGCCCAGGGTCAGTCGGTCCCTAAGCCGAGGTCGAAAGGCGTAGGCGATGGGAATGCCGTCAACATTCGGCAACCACCCGCGTGGCGTTATCAGCGAAGGGGTGACGCAGAAGGATAGACTGTCCCTCCGATTGGAAGTGGGGGGCTAAGCCAGTAGGGGGTCCGGCCAGGTAAATCCGGTTGGGCGTTAACCCTGAGAGGCGATGGGGAGCCGTAAGGCGCAAACCAGTTGATTCCACACTGCCAGGAAAAACCTCTAGCGAGTCATGCAGGTGACCGTACCGTAAACCGACACAGGTAGATGAGGAGAGAATCCTAAGGCGCTTGAGAGAACACTCGTTCAGGAACTCGGCAAATTAGCTCCGTAACTTCGGGAGAAGGAGCGCCCACGGCAGGTGAAGTCCCTTGCGGATGGAGCCGAGGTGGGTTGCAGCGAATAGCGTCAGGCGACTGTTTACTAAAAACACAGCACTCTGCGAAGACAAAAAATCGACGTATAGGGTGTGACGCCTGCCCGGTGCCGGAAGGTTAAAAGGAGGGGTCATGGGGAGCAATCCTCAGAAGCTCTGAATTGAAGCCCCGGTGAACGGCGGCCGTAACTATAACGGTCCTAAGGTAGCGAAATTCCTTGTCGGGTAAGTTCCGACCTGCACGAATGGCGTAACGATCTGACGACTGTCTTAACGAGTGACTCAGCGAATTTGTAATACCGGTGAAGATGCCGGTTACCCGCCACTAGACGGAAAGACCCCGTGCACCTTTACTACACTTTAGCAATGTATTTCGGTGCGGTATGCGCAGGATAGGTGGGAGGCTTTGAACTGTGGGTTTTGGCCTGCAGGGAGCCGACGGTGAGATACCACTCTTATTGTTCTGAGGTACTAACCTACGCTCGTTAACCGGGCGGGGGACATTGCTTGACGGGTAGTTTGACTGGGGCGGTCGCCTCCCAAACTGTAACGGAGGCGCTCGAAGGTGTGCTCAGGCTGTTTGGAAATCAGCCATCGAGTGTAAAGGCATAAGCACGCTTAACTGCGAGACAGACAAGTCGAGCAGGTGGGAAACCAGGACTTAGTGATCCGGTGGTTCTGAATGGAAGGGCCATCGCTCAACGGATAAAAGGTACGCCGGGGATAACAGGCTGATCTTGCCCAAGAGTTCATATCGACGGCAAGGTTTGGCACCTCGATGTCGGCTCATCGCATCCTGGAGCTGAAGAAGGTTCCAAGGGTTGGGCTGTTCGCCCATTAAAGCGGTACGTGAGCTGGGTTTAGAACGTCGCGAGACAGTTCGGTCCCTATCTGTGGTGGGCGCAGGATATTTGAGGGGAGCTATCCTTAGTACGAGAGGACCGGGATGGACGAACCTCTAGTGCACCAGTTGTCGTGCCAACGGCATAGCTGGATAGCTAAGTTCGGACGGGATAAACGCTGAAAGCATATAAGCGTGAAACCCACCCCGAGATGAGATATCCCGACCCGCAAGGGTCCTGAAGACCCCTGGAAGACCACCAGGTGATAGGCTGGGTGTGGAAGCGCGGTGACGCGTGAAGCTTACCAGTACTAATCGGTCGTGCGGCTTGACCATAAAATTTACCCTGCTTGAAACCCCTGGGGGCGCGCGTTGCCCCGCAGGACTTCTTGCCTGATTGAGATTGGCGGTATATCGGGTTTCCGGTGACCGTAGCGGAGGGGCAACACCCGTTCCCATCCCGAACACGGAAGTTAAGCCCTCCAGCGCCGATGGTACTGCATCGGAAACGGTGTGGGAGAGTAGGTCGTCGCCGGATTAAATACCAATGGCCCCGGACTCACCTCCGGGGCCTTTTTCTTTCGCCCCAAAGACAGCGACAGCAAACGGCTTCCGCGCTCCAAACACAACGACGGTTGATTCTGGAGTGCGGCGGCTCGACTGGCTCGACGCCGCTTTGATGGCGGCGCCGAGGCGCCGCACTTCCACAATCAACCGTTGGACAGCCTCTGAAGCCCGGACCCACTTGTTTTGTACTTCTTTTGTGGCATGCTTGGCCTTCCACCTCTCTCCAGGAGGCCCCATGCCAGCATCCCTCAACCGCCGCCAGTTCCTGGCCGGCAGCGCCGCCGCTCTTCTCGTCCTGCGCGACCTGAAACCCGCAGCCCGCGAGACCCCGGGTCGGCTTGCCCGTAAAGACAGCTTTTTCGGCGTCCACTTCGACCTTCACCCCGCAAAGGAGGACACCGCCCTCGGGCGCGACATCACCGACCCGATGATCGAGCGCTTCCTGCAACGGGTAAAACCCGACTACGTCCAGTACGACTGCAAGGGACACCCGGGCTACGCCGGATACCCGACCAAGGTGGGGATCCCCTCCCCGGGAATCGTCAAAGACTCGCTCGAGATCTGGCGCAACGTCACAGCCCGGCACGGCGTCGCCCTCTACATCCACTACTCCGGCATCTGGGACGGGGTTGCCTGCGAACAGCACCCGGAGTGGGCCGCCGTGCACGCCGACGGTTCGCGCGACACCCAGAAGACCAGCACGTTTGGTCCCTACGTCGACGAACTGCTCATCCCGCAGCTCCTTGAGGCGGCCGCGAAATACGACCTCGACGGCGCGTGGGTCGACGGCGAGTGCTGGGCGGTGATCCCCGATTATTGTCCAGCCGCGCGCGCCGCGTTCACCAGCGCCACTGGCCTCGCCGACCCGCCGAAGGGCCCCAAGGACCCGGGCTGGAGGCAGTTCCTGGATATCAATCGGAGCCAGTTCCGCAACTACGTCCGGCATTACGTCGAAGCGATCCACGCACGGCGCCCAGGCTTCCAGATCGCCAGCAACTGGCTCTATTCGACCTTCGTGCCGGAGCGCCCCGACCTCCCCGTCGACTTTCTCTCGGGAGACTACCTCGGCAACGCCAGCATCTCGACGGCGCGGCTCGAGGCCCGCTATCTCGCCGCAACCGGCAAGCCCTGGGACCTGATGGCTTGGGGATTTCAGAATGCCGGCCGCGAGTTCACCCACAAACCGGCCGTGCAGCTCATGCAGGAGGCTTCCGTCGTGCTGGCGCAGGGCGGCGGTTTCCAGGTCTACTACCAGCCTTCGCGGGGCGGCCACCTCGAGGAACCGTTGATCGAAGTCATGGGACGGCTGGCCGACTTCTGCCGCGAGCGAAAGCCATTCTGCCACGGGACGGAGCCGCTGCCCGGCATCGCCGTCCTCTTCTCCGGCCACAGCCTGTATGCGGGCGATTCCCGCCTGTTCGGCAGCTGGCGCGGCGCCGCGAACCCGGCGCGGGGCATCGTCGACGCGCTGATCGAGTGCCACCACTCCGTCGACGTCGTCCCCGATTGGCGTGTCGACGCGGACCTGGGCAAGTACCGGCTGCTCGTCGTCCCCGACTGGCCCGATACCGGCACACGCGCCCGGGATTCCATCGTGGAATACGTGCGCGCCGGCGGGAGCGCCCTGATCGTCGGCGCCGAAAACGCCAGGCTCTTTGCCGCCGTCCTCGGGGTAGAACTGACGGGGGAGGCGTCGGAGCAGCGCGCCTTCATAAAGGGGAGCGAGGTGCCCGGAAACATGGGCGGCCTGTGGCAGAGCGTCCTGCCCGGGAACGGGCGATCGGTGGAGCTGCGCTATCCCGAACTGGACTTCACCCGCGCCGGCGCCTGCGCGGCGACCGTCGCCGACTGCGGGAAGGGCCGCGTTGCCGCTGTCTATGGGCCGGTGGGTGCCCTGTCGGCCACGTACCATTCCGCGGCGAACCGGGAATTCCTCGATCGGGTGCTGCGGCAGATCTACAAGCCTCAGGTCGAAATACAGGGCCCCCCGACCGTGGAAGTCGCGCTGCGGAAGAAGGACGGCCGGATCCTGCTCCAGCTTTCGAACGCCACCGCGATGCAGGTCGCCCAGGAATACGCGGTCAACGATTTTGTGCCGCGCCTCGGGCCCCTGCCGGTCAGCGTCGAGCTGCCTCAACGTCCCGCCGCCGCGACGCTGCAACCCGGAGGCACCGTCCTGGACGGCCGGTGGTCGGAAAACCGCTGGACCGGCACCGTGCCGGAGCTCCACATTCACTCGACCTTGTGCTTTTCATTCTGAATCCATGGAAAAAGCGCACCTCGAAGCCTCGAAGAGCTCGAAGAATCTCAAACAAACCGCCGATGGTGGCGTTCGGTATTTTTCCGTGTCCTCCGTCTTTTTCAGTGTCTTCCGTGACCGGTTGTTTTGGCTGTCCGTGTCCGATTGCCCGCCTCATTTCGGCGTGCGGCTGCGGGTACCGTAGCGCAACGCGATGGCGTGCCGGGCGGCCTGCGGCAACCAGTGCTGCGCGCGCACGGCAAGCCTGTAAGGCCAGCCCGGGATGACGAACAGCCTGTTGCGCTCGAGCGCGCGCAACGACGCCTCGACCACCTTGCCGGCCGGCATCCACAGCGGCCTCGGGATGGCCCGGCGGTCGATGTTGAGCACGTCGTGGAACTCCGTGTAGGTAAACCCCGGGCAGAGGCACTGCGCGCGCACGGGCGAGCCGATCGCCTTCAGCTCGATGTACACTCCTTCCGTGAAAGTGTTTACCCAGGCCTTGGTCGCGCAGTAGCTCACGTTGAGCGGATTGTGAAAAAAGGCCGCGACCGACGACACGTTTACGACTGCGCCCAGGCCGCGGCTCACCATCCCGGGAAGCGCCGCGCGCGTGAGCCGCATCGTCGCCAGCACGTGCACGCGGTGCATCGCCAGCTGCCCTTCAGGGTCCGCCTCGAAAAACATCCCCATCGTGCCGAAACCGGCGTTGTTGACCAGGAACTCCAACCGCGGCTCGTCGGCGAGCCGCCTCTCGAGACGCTCCACGTCGGCGTCCGCTGCGAGATCCGCCGGCAGCGCCTCGGCTGTGCCTAGTTCCGAAGCCAGCCGCTGGAGGCGCTCCGCGCGCCGCGCCACGAGGAGCAGCCGATAGCCGCGCGCGGCCAGCCTCCTCGCGTACACCTCCCCGATCCCGCTCGATGCTCCCGTCACCATCGCCAAAGGCCGGTCTTCCATCGTCTCCTCCCCTGGAGGTCGAAAATCCCGGAGCCCGTCGAATCCCGCAGTTTATTCGCACCGGAGGGCTTCGGCCGGGTCGGCCGAGGCGGCCCGGCGTGCAGGGACGGCGCAGGCGAGCAGGGCCGTCGCCAGCAGGGCCGCGGGGGCTGCGCCAAAGGCGACCGCATCCAGCGGAGACACGCCGAAGAGCAGCGCCTTCATCAGCCTCGTCAGGGCCGCGGCTCCCGCGACTCCCAGCGCCAGTCCGGCCAGCACAGAGGTGATTCCCTCGCGCACCACCATGCCGACCAGATCGCCCCTCGACGCACCCAGGGCTGCCCGGATCCCCAGTTCCCGGCGGCGCTGCGCCACGCCGTACGAGAGGACGCCGTACAGCCCCACCGCCGCCAGCGCCAGGGCCAGCGCCGCGAACGCCGTCATCACCGCGGCCGCGAAACGCGGCTCGCTGACCGACGCGGAGACGCGCTGCGCCAGTGTGGCCACCTCGTCCACCGCGGCATTCCGATCCGTTTCGAGCACGACGGCGCGCAGGAGGGGCGCCATGGCGGCGGCGTTCCCGTGCGTCCGCACCACGACACTGAAACTGTTCCCGAGCGGCCGTTCGCCACGGCGCAGCAGGTATATCTCCGGCTGCGGCCGGCCGTCGAGGCCGTCCTTGAGGACGTCACCGACCACCCCGACGATCTCGGTGGTCTGGTCCGGGCGCGACATGAGCCCGCGATATCTGCGGCCGGCCACCGGACCGGGCGGCACGTACTGCCTCGCGAACTCCTGGTTGACTACGATGGGTTGGATCCCGCTCGATTCGTCGGCCTCGGTGAACGACCGCCCCTCGCGCACGCGCAGCGACAGGGCCTCGGCATAGCCGGGGGTCACGAGATAGCTCAGCGCCTTCGCCGTTCGCGCCGGGCCGTTCCCTCCCTCGGGCAGGGAAAACCCGGAGATGGCCGTCACGCCCGCAAGCGGCGCCATGTTCGACACGCCCGCGGCGGCGACCCCGGCCATCCCCCGCAAGCGCCCGAGCAGGGCGTCGGCGAACCGGCTGCTCTGTTCCGGAGAGGTCCCGGGCGGGAGGTAGACGCGCGCCGTGACGACGTTGGACGGATCGTAGCCGGCGTCGACGGCGACCAGGCGCCCGAAGCTGCGGATGAGCAGCCCGGCGCCCACGAGCAGCATCGTCGCAACCGCAGCCTCGGCCACCAGCAGCAGGCCTCGGAGCCGCGGGGTCCAAGCTCCCCGAAAACCCCCTTCGGTCGAGCGCGAGGCGGTGCGCAGGGATCCCCACGATCCCTGGCCGCCGCGCAGCACGGGGGCGATCCCAGACAGCACGCCCGCAGCCATCGAGATCAGGGCGGCGAAAGTCAGCAGGCCCGCGTCGATCCTCACGTCGCTCAGTCTGGGGAAGTTTTCCGGCGCGATCGACGGCAGGAAACGCACCAGCGCCAGCGCGAGGCCGAGCCCGAGCGCCCCGCCGGCGAGGGACAGGACGAGGCTTTCGGTGACCAGCTGGCGGGCGAGGCGCGCCCACCCTGCGCCCAGCGCCACCCGCACCGCCATTTCGCGCTGCCGCGCCAGCCCGCGCGACAGGAAGAGGTGCGCGACGTTCGCGCACGCGATCAGCAGCACCAGGATGACGGCGAAGGCGAGCACCAGCAGGGCCGGCCGGATCGATGCGGCCGTCTCGTCCGCCAGGGTGCGGACACGGACTTCCACCGGACCCCCGGTGCCGAACAGCATGTCCGCCGCCATGGGCCTCGTGGCCCGCCCCCCGTGCGGCGGCGGTTCCCTCGGCCGCCGCCTGCGCCGCGCTGGCTCCCGGACGAAGCCGCGCCAGGGCGGGGAAGACCGAGACCGTCGTCCCCCCGGGCGTTTCGGGCCTCTGCACCGTGTTCGGCAGCCAGAAGCGCGTCTCGTGGTCGGGGAAGTAGAAGCCGGGCGGGGTGACCCCTACGATCGTGTACGCGCGCCCCTCGAGTGTCAGGCTGCGCCCGACCGCCGCAGGGTCGGCCCCGAAGTGCTGCCGCCAGAATTCGTGGCCGAGGACGATCACGGGGGCGTTGTCGGTCGCTTCCCGTTCCGAGAAGAACCGGCCGGCCGCGGGCTTCTGCCGCAAGAGCCGGAACAGGACGGGGGAGACCGCGCTCCCCTTCACGCGCATCGGCTCGTCCAGGCCAGTCACGGTGTAGCGGTCCGCTTCGTACACCGCGATCCCTTCGACAGTCCGCGGCGACCCGCCCCAGGCGTAATACGTCAGGTTGCTCAGCAGCGAAGCGCGCAGCGGGGAAGAGGCCCCGGCGTGCCCCTCGGACAACCGCACCAGCCCGTCGGGCTCGGGATACGGGAGCGGCCGCAAAAGCACCCCGTACACGAGCGAGGCCACGGCCGTGCTGGCCCCGATGCCGAGTGCCAGGGTCAGCAGGGCGGCGCAGGAGAACCCCTTGTTGCGCAACATCGTCCGACACGCGTATCGGACGTCCTGCAGAAGCTTGTCCACGCTTCCTCCGAACCCTTTACCGTAACAATACGAGAAATGCCGGGGCGAGTTGATCTTTTTCGCCCAGGGTTCGCGCAAGAACAAGTTCACATTTAGGCGCGAGCGCCGGGCGGGCAGATGCAAGGCGCCGCGACGCAGGCGATGTGGGGACATCGTCGAGGAGCGGCAACGCCGCAGATGCCCGCCCGCCGCCGCGCCCCGGAGGGCTGACGGCTCCGTCAATAGCCATCTCCTGTCGTGGATTGCTCTAGGATCTGTTGACGCGGGAGCCGCCAGCAAAATGTGAAATTATTCTTGCGCGAGCCTAAGTACTAGTGTTCAGAAATACGCCGTAAATCGTTTCCAGGACGCAGATTTGCGCGGATACACGCGGATTTCTACCTGGTGGCAGGCCGCGCCCGGCCGATCCGCGTGAATCCGCAAAATCCGCGAAGATCCGCGTTCTGCTGTTGTCAATCGGTGACCAGCTTCATCCCAACAATGCGTTAGCGTACTTGCGAAATGGGGTACTAAGCCGTGGGTCGCGGCGGCCCGTCGCGGCCCAGTTCCACGCGCCGGACCTCGAACGCCTCGGCGTATGGGGCGCGCCCTTGCGCTGCGGCGGCCACTTCACGGTTCAGCCTGAGGATGCGTTCGTCGAAACCATAGCCGCGGGTGTTGAGGTTCCGCTGCTGCTGCGAGCGGTGGCAGCGCAGCAGCCCGGCCTTCCAGCGCGCCTCCTCCTCGCCGAAGAACATCAGCAGGTCCGGGCGCATCGAGAGGGTCTTGGGGTCGCGGTTGAGCAGCGCGGTGAAGGGGAATGCAGACTCGCGGCCGAAACGCTCGAGCATGGCGAAGGTCCGCCGGTGTCCGGCGTTCGTGTCGTTGCCGTGGGGGAGGAAAACGAGGTCCGGCCGCGCCTGATCCAGCACGGCGCGGATGCGGGCGTAATTGGCGTCGTCCTCGCGCGGCTGGCCGTGTTCGTCCTCGGCCAGCCGCAGGAAGGTCAGGCAGCGGTCCGGCAAGCCGAAGAGGCGGCAGCTCTCGCGCTGCTCCGCTTCGCGGACGGCCGCCTTGGCCGTCGCGGTCGGGGTGGGACAGAAGCTGTCCTCGACACCGGACGCAGAGGAACTGGCCACGGCCAGGCGGATGCCGGCGTCGCGCTCGCGATAAAACCGCAGCGTCACGGCGATGGCGTCGAAGTCGTCCGGGTGGGGCGCGAGCACCAGGATGCGCAGGCCGCGCGGCCAGGCCAGTTCGTTCAGGACCCCGAACGCGCCGTTCATACGATGACCGAGTCGGGTGCGATCGGAAGCTCGACCCGGCGGTTTTCGCGCGCCGACTGGTACATGGCGAGGACGCATTCGAGCGCGGGCCGCGCCGACCGCAGCGGGATCATCGGCTCGCCACCGGACGCGACGGCATGGGCCAGGTCCTCGATAACGACCTGGTGGTCCTGGAAACCGAGGTCGGCGGCCCCGGTCGCGCCCGTGGCGGCCGCCTCGCTGCCGTAGGTCCGGATCTCGGCGTCTCCGGGGTGTTCCTCGCGGAAGCGCCACATCTGGAGTCGCTCGCCGACCAGGATGGCGGTGCCGTCCTCCCCGTTGATTTCGATCCGCACGTCGGTGCCGGGCCAGAGCGCGGTCGACGCCTGCACCACTCCCTGGGCGCCGCACTCGAAATCGAGGAAGGCCAGCACGGTGTCTTCCAGGTCGACGGACGGGTGCGCGAGGTTGGACATGCGCGCCTGCACCGTGCGCACCGGGCCCCGCGAGGTGGGTCAGCAGGTCGATGTAGTGGAACGCCTGCTGCACCGTCACGCCCGCCCCGGCGCTGCGCGAGCTGCGCCACGCGTCCATGCGGTAGTAGTCTGGCGGCCGGTACCACTTCATGTACGCGTCCGCGTGCCGGATTTTGCCGAACCGTCCCCGTGCGACGGCTTCCCGGATGGCACGGACGGCGCGCCGCGCACGGCACTGGAGCACCACCCCGACCTTGACCCCGGCGACTCCCGGCTGCCGCGTCCATCTCGTCCAGCTCGCGCAGCGACACGGCGGGCGGCTTTTCCACGAGCACGTGCTTCCCGCGCGCGATCGATTGCAGGAGCGCTTCGCGGTGCAGGTGGTTGGGGGTGAGGATGCCGACGGCGCCGACCGCCGGGTCGTCGAGCATCGCTTCCAGCGTGGCGTGACCCCGGCAGCCAAAATCCGCGCAAAAGCGCGCCAGCCGCGCCGCGTCCAGGTCGCACGCCGCCTCCAGCCGCGCCTTCCGGGATGCCTGGAGCGCGCGGGCGTGAAACGGCGCGATCAGGCCGGTGCCGAGCAGACCAAAACCCAGGGGGACCGGGCTCATGGTTTCACCTCACTCCGGGATCAACAGCACCTTCAGGGCACGCTGGGCCTCGATCTCGTCGAAGGCCCGCCGCCAGCCGGACAGCGGCAGGCGATGCGTGATGATTTCGCCCGCCGGTATCTTCCCGGAGGCGATCAGGTGAATGGTGCGGTCCCAGCTCGTGTAGCTCGTTGAAAGGTTGAAAATGATGTCGCAGACCTTGAACATCGCCTTGTCCCACGGAAACGGGACGGTGGGCCGGGACGAGAGCCCGATGACACCGATGCGCCCCTTCTTGCGGATCAGGTCCACCGTCGAGGCGATGGCCGCGGGGGCGCCGCTGCACTCGACGACGACGTCGGCGCCCAGCCCGCCCGTCATCTCCTGGACGACCCGCAGACGGGTCTTCCGTCGTGATGTTGAGGGCGCGAAACCCGAGGCTGCGGGCCTTCTTCAGCCGGATGGCCTCGTCCGCCTCCGTCCCCACGACGACGACGTCGCGGGCGCCGGCGGCGCGTGCCGTCATGGCCGCCAGCAGCCCGATCGGCCCGGGGCCGAGCACCGACCACGAAATCGCCCGCCTCCACCCTCGTCCGCTCCACCACGTCGTGGACCGTGTTGGCCGTGGGTTCCACCAGGGCCGCGAGCTCGTAGCTCATCGCGTCGGGGATCCGGTGCAGCAGCCGCTCGGGCATCCGGATGTATGCCGCGAACGCGCCGTCGATGCCCCAGCCGGGGGAGCGCTTCGCCGCGCAGATCTGGATGTTGCCGGTCCGGCAGAGGTAGCACTGTCCGCACGCCTGCGTGTGCGGTTCGCCCACGACCCGGTCTCCGACCGCGTAGAGCGACACTCCCGGGCCGAGCTCGACGATTTCGCCGGAGAACTCGTGTCCGAGGACCACCGGCGGCCAGTAGGGGAATTCGTCGTGCAGGACGTGGACGTCCGTGCCGCAGACGCCGCACGCCTTCACCTTGATCAGGACTTCGCCGGCGCCCGGCGCCGGCACGGGGTGCTCGCGCAGTTCGAGAAAGCCGTCCCCTTTCTGCGTCTTGACCAGCGCCTGCATATGAACCTCCTGAGATGTCGAGTGGGCCGCGCCGCAGTGGGCCGCGCCGGCCCGGCTCGGTCCCCTCGTGGATGCACCGTTTGGAGCGGGGTCGGGGCCGCCCCTGCCCACTGTGCCCCTATCCACTCCATCGCGCGGCCATGTAGGCCAGGATCGCGGCGGCGGCGCACACGTCCTCGACCCGGATCTGCTCGTCGTTGGAATGAGCGTGGCCCAGGCTGCCCGGCGCCGAAGACGACGGTGGGGATGCCGAGCTGGTTGTTGTAGAACCACGAGTCGCACGATGCGGTCATGGCCGAGACTTCGCCGGCCATCCCCGCCGCCGCGCAACACTCCTGCAGCGTGGCCACCAGCGGGTGGCCGGGGTCGAGCACGTGGGAGTCGTGCCGGTACATGAACTCCAGGCTGAAGTGTTCGCGCAGCCAGGGATCGCCGCCGCTCCAGGATGGCCAGCCGCATCTCCTCCATGACCTGGCCGCGGGTCTTGTTGGGGAGCAGGCCCAGCACGCCTTCGACGACCGCGCGGGCCGGCGCCGTCGCCGGCCAGTCGCCGGCCAGCAGCTTGCCGAACGTGATGGGCATGGGATTCGCGAACTTGTCGAACAGCGCAATCCCCCTGGACGAGGCCAGCAGCCGCGCGTGGTACTGCTCGAGGATGTCGATGACCCGGAGCGCCATTTTCAGCGCGCTGACCGTGTCCCCGGCGCGCCCGCTGTGGCCCGGCTTCCCCTCGCAGATCACCCGGAACCAGACCGCCCCGCGGACCGACGGGAGGATCCGGAGCTCCGTCGGCTCCATGACGATGCAGCCGTCGGCCTGCTCTCCGCGCCGCGCGCAGCGCCAGGGTGCCGTTGCCGCCGACCTCCTCCTCGACGACCAGGTGCGCCAGCAGGTCCCCTCGCAGCCGGAGTCCCAGTCGGTGCAGGGCCGCCCAGGCGGTGAACAGGGCCGCCACCTGCCCCTTGGCGTCGCAGGCGCCGCGGCCGCGGACGGTCCCCCCGGCGACGACCGGTTCAAACGGCCGCTCCTGCCCCTGCGACGGCGGGAACGACGTCGAGGTGGGTGTTGAACAGCAGCGCCCGCCCGCCGCCGCTGCCCGGCACCCGAGCCCGGATCACGCTCCGGCCGTCGTACTCGATGCCCGGGATCGGGTCCGCGTAGTCCGGGTCGCTGCGCAGGGCGTTGGAGAGCGGGACCATCTCCACCTCGGCGATCCCGGCAAAACGGCGCGCCGCGTATTCGACGGCCTCCGCCTCCCGCCCCGGCAGCGAGGGGATCCGGATGAGGTCGCAGAGCAACTCTACCGCCCGGGGCTCGAGCGACCTTCACCGTCGTGCGGATCTCATCGAACGAAGGAATATCATTTTGGCAAACCCGTAATCCGCAAAACCAGCGGGTCCTGCAGCCCGGACGTCTTCTGATCCGATCCATGTGGCGACGGGCCACGTGATAGCGACCGCAGCAGTCGGGCTGAACCAGGACCCGCTTGGTTCTTAAGTTACAGCATGGACAGCGAGCGTTCGAAGATGTCGAGGCTTTCGTGCGCCTCGGCCTCGGTGATCACGAGCGGCGGCGCCACCCGGATCACGTTTCCGAACATCCCTACGGAGCCGATGAGCAGCCCGTTCTGCGCCGCGAGGTCGATCAGCCTGCGGGTCAGCTCCGGCGCGGGTTCCCGCGTGCTCTTGTCCTTGACGAGTTCGACGCCCATGACCAGGCCCAGGCCCCGGACGTCGCCGACGTAGGGGCAGCGCTCCGGCCATCTCCAGCAGCCGCGCCTTCATCAGCCCGCCAATGCGGGCTGCGTTGGCGGCCAGGTTTTCGCGCCTCATGATGTCGACGACGGCGACGACGGCGGCGCACGCGACCGGGTTGCCGCCCATGGTGCTGCTCATCTCCCCGGGGCCGAGCACGCCGATGACGTCCCCGCGGGCCGCCACGGCTGCCGCGGGGACGCCGCTGCCGATGCCCTTGCCGATGCAGACGAGGTCGGGCGTCAGGCCCTCCCACTCCATGGCGAAGAACTTTCCCGGTGCGCCCGAAGGACGACTGCACCTCGTCGAGTGCGAACAGCAGCCCGTGGCTCGCGCGCCCACTCCTCCAGCCGCCGCAGCCAGCCCTGCGGGGCGAAGATGAAGCCCGGCGGCGCCCTGGTACGCCTCGACCAGGATGCCGGCCAGGCTGCCGGTGCTGTTGGCCCGGACCGCGTCGTCCAGATAGTCGAGGCAGAGCATGTCGCAGGTTTCCGGCTTCGCCTTGAACGGGCAGCGGTAGCAGTAGGGGAACGGGACGCGGATGGCGCCCGGCAGCATCGGGCCGTAGCCCTTTTTGGGCCCGGCCAGCCCGCCGGCGGTCGCCGCCGCGTAGGTGCGTCCGTGGAAGCCCCCGTAGAAGCTGACGATCTCGAACTTGCCCGTCTTGCGCTTCATGATGCGGATGGCCGCTTCGGTCGTCTCGCTTCCCGTGCTCAGGAAGAAGCACCTGTCGAGGTGCGGGCGGGAGCACGGAGACGAGTTTCTCGGCGGCCTCGACGCGAGGTTCGTTCAGGCACTCGTAGTTGTTCAGGAGCCGGGCGGCGGCGGCCTGCACGGCGCGCACGAGGTCGGGGTGGCAGTGCCCGACGTTGGTCACCAGCACGCCGGACGTCCAGTCGATGAAGGCGTTGCCGTCGACGTCGCGCACGACCACGCCGCGCGCTTCGTCCCAGACCACCCTCGCCTGGTAGCCCGCGCACTGGGCTTCGACCTTCGCCCAGCGCTCGAAGAGTTCCCGCGAGCGCGGGCCGGGGAGCGGAGTGTTGACGTGCGCCACGCGCGCTTCTGCACCGTTCATGTTCAGCTCCTTTCCGCAGCCTCAGTGTGCTGGCTGCGCGACGTAGCGCGGCGGCAGCCCGGCAGCCAGCCGGTCGATTTCGAGGATGATCAGCTCACGGATGCGCCGGCTGGCGTCCTCCGAGTACCAGGCCGCGTGCGGCGTGAGGATGGCGTTGGGCAGCCCGAGCAGCGGGTAGTCCTCCGGCGGCGGCTCCTTGTCGAACACGTCGATGGCGGCGCCGGCGATGACGCCCTCTCGTAGAGCCTGCGCGAGGGCGCCCGAGTCGACGACCGGCCCGCGCGCCGTGTTGACCAGGTAGGCCTCGGGTCTCATCAGCCGGAGGGTGCGGTCGTTGATCATGTGCCGCGTCTCGGCCGTCAGCGGCGTGTGGATCGTGACGTAATCCGAACCCGCGGAGCACCGCTTCGAGCGACTCGACCTCCGTCCCCAGCGCCCGTTTCCGCTCCTCCGGCAGGTAGGGGTCGCACACGAGGAAGTTCACGCCGAAGGACTGGAGCTTCTCGTAGACGCGGCTCCCGATGCGGCCGCAGCCGAGGATTCCGACCGTCTGTCCGGCGATACGCCGAATCGGGATCAGCGGGCCAGAAATCCCAGCGGCCGCGCCGCACCGAGTCGTCGAGCACCCGGCGGCTGGCGACGACCTTGCGCCCGCAGGCCAGGATCAGCGCGATGGCCTGTTCGGCGACGTCCTCGGTGCAGTAGTCCGGGATGTAGCACAGCGGGATGCCGGCACGGGCCAGTGCCTCGACGTCGACGTTGTCGTAGCCGACCCCGTGCCGGATCACGAGCCGGCACCTGCGCCAGCCGGCCACGAGATCTGCCGTGACCGGGACCATGTTGACGACCACGACGTCCGCGTCGCGCGTCGCCTCCGCGACCGCGCCGGCAGGCGCGGTCGTCAGCTGGTGGCATCCCAATTCGATCCCGCGTCCGCGAGAGCTGCCCCCGTTCCCAGTCCAGGTCGGGTTCGATGTAGTCGGTGACCACGACTTTCATACGTTTTCGCTCCCGCCCGGCCGCGCGGCGCGGCCTGTCTCCGCCGATTCGTAGATGGCCTCGACGACTTCCAGGGCGCACAACCCGTCTTCGGCGGCGATCGGCGGCGCCGTGCGCCCTGCCACCGCGTCGAGCACGTCCGACAGGTAGCGGCGACCCATGACCCCCGCGTAGCCCGGTTGCGGTTCCAGCTCGAAATCGATGTGCCGGCGCGGGGCGGCGGCGAACTCGCCCGAGTCGCTGCACACGAACAGCCGTTCGCGCGTGCCCTCGTAAGAGGGGCTCCAGGACAGGACGCCCGCGGTCCCGCGCAACCCCAGGTACAGATCGCGCCCGTGCGGGTACGATTCCGGCACGGTGTAGCTGATGTCGAGCACCACGACCGTCCCGCGCGAGAATGTGAGAAGCGCGAACGAGTTATCCTCGACGTCGAACTCCCCGTTGACGTGCACGTTCTTGCCGAGCACCTCAACCACCTCGTCGTCCAGCATCCAACGATAGAAGTCGATCCAGTGCACGCCGAGGTTGTACATGGGGCCACCGCCGCTCTCCTTGCGGTTGAGCATCCACCGGGCGTTGCCCTCGACGTACCGGTTCAACCGCCCCGCCGCGCAGCGCCCCTCGCAGCCGACGATGCGACCCAAGGCCCCCTCGTCGACGAACCGCTTCATCTGCCGGGCGACGGGGTGGTAGCGCCAGACGTACGGCGTCGTGAGGATGGTGCCGGCAGCGCGCGCCGCCCGGATCATGCGGGCGACGCCCCCGGAAGAGGCGGCCATCGGTTTTTCGACCACCGCGTGAATGCCCCTCTCGGCGCAGGCGACCGCGGCGTCCGGGCACTGGGCATGCGGCAGAAACACCAGGGCGAGGTCGACCTGCTCGGAGTCGAGCAGGCTTTCCCAGTCTTCGTAGACAGCGGCGTGAAAGTCGCGCGCGAAAGAGTCGCGCAGCGGCGCGTGAGGGTCCGACGCCGCGACGACCCGGGCCGCCGGCAGGGAGGCCAGAGTCTCCATGTAGCTGCGCGGGTGCAGGTGCGACAGGCCGAGCAGGCCAACGTTGATCGGCTGCTCGGGCGGTTCCGCCTTGTTGGATTGAGCTTTCATTAGAATCGTCCGTCCCGGGCTTCGAAATGCGTCGGCTTGTTCAGTGTCGGCCCGCCGGACCTGATCCAGTGGGCCGTCCACTCGATCAGGGTGCGCACGGGGACCGAGGGGAACCCGTACAGCCTGTGACACCATGAGGCGTTGTTGAGCAGGGCGGTGTCGGCCTCCGTCCCCTCGAGTTGGGGAGCAGTCCCGAAAATCTCGCCGAAGCGCGCCGCCACCTCGCGCACCGAGAGTATCTCCGGTCCCGTCACGTTGAGCACCGCCGGGGGTGACTGGCACAGGCCGAACGAGCGCAGGCAGACCGAGTTCGCGTCCCCCTGCCATATGACGTTCACGCTCCCCGTCCCGAGCGGAACGGGGATCCGCCCGTAGACGCGGGTGCCGATGTCGAGCAGCACGCCGTAACGCAGTTCGACGGCGTAGTTGAGGCGCAGCAGGGTCATCGGGGTGAAGTTGCGGTCCGAGAAATACTGCAGGATCCGCTCGCGCGCCAGCACCGATTGCGCGTACTCGCCGACCGGTCCGGGAGACGAAGCCTCGGTGCATCCCCCCGACGACGTCGGGACCAGCGGATAGATGTTGCCGCTCGAGAAGGCGACGATCCTCGAGCCGCGGTAGCGTTCCGCCACCAGCGCCGGGAGCAGCGCGTTCATCGCCCAGGTCAGGGATTCGGCGCCCGTGGAGCCGAACTTGCGGCCGGCCATGAAGACCACGTTGGGAGCGTCCGGCAGTTGCGCGACCTGATTCCGCTCCAGGAGATCGGCTGCGATCACCTCGACCCCCGCTTCGGACAGGGAGCGCCGGCCGGCCGGGTCGGAAAAACGGGACACGGCGAAGATGCGCGGCTGCACTCCGGCCTGGTCGGCCGCCCGGCGCAGACGGCGCGCGAGGCTGGGTCCCATCTTCCCCCCCGCGCCCAGGATGACGACGTCTCCCGCCAGGGCTGCGGGCCGCCGCCGTATCCTCCGCCGACGGACGCGAGAGGAACTCCTCGAGTTCGGCGACGTCGGCGATGCGCTCCGGCAGCGCTTGCAGATTTGATCCGGGAATCGGGTTCATGGCACCTCGCAGGCAGTCGGTTGAAGCTATCGCAACGGCGCCTGCCCGCGCAACCTCAAAAGAGGCCTGAAACTCGTGCGCATCTTCGAGCTCCATGGCCAAGTTTCGATCATGGGAGCGCCAATAAACAAAAACCTGCCACGGAGGGATACGGAAGGACTTGGCCTGCGGGCGCACTTCCAGATTGCGTGCGTTCGGGCGGAGTAATGGCTTATCATCCACATGTATGGCCATACTTGACCTGTTTCGACTGGACGGGAGGGTCGCGCTCGTCACGGGCGCCGGACGGGGCATCGGACGGGCCATCGCGGAGGCCCTGGCGGGGGCGGGTGCGGACCTCGTCCTGACGGGACGGGGCGGCCGGCTCGTCGAGGCGGCGTCGGACATCGGCCGGGAGAGCGGGCGCCGGACGGCAGTCGTGCGCGCCGATCTGGCGCAGGCGGGGGCAGCGCGCCGGGCCTTCGCCGAGGCGGAGCGGGCGTTCGGGCGCGTGGACATCCTCGTGAACAACGCCGGCACGATCCGCCGCGCAGAGCTCGCCGAATACGCGGAGGCGGACTGGGACCTCATCCTCGAGGTTAATCTCAAGGCGGCCTTCTTGCTCAGCCAGGCCGCAGCCCGGGGAATGGTCGGGCGCGGCCACGGCAAGATCATCAACGTCGCCTCGCTGCTCTCGTTCCAGGGGGGGATTCGCGTCCCCGCTTACGCGGCCAGCAAGGGGGGGCTGGCGCAGCTGACCAAGGCGCTCGCCAACGAGCTCGCCCCCCGCGGCGTGAACGTCAACGCCATCGCCCCGGGGTACGTTGCGACCGACAACACCACGGACCTGCGCAGCGACGAAGCCCGCAGCCGGCAGATCCTCGACCGGATCCCCGCGGGAAGATGGGGCGAAGCGTCCGACCTGGGCGGCGCCGCGGTGTTCCTGGCGTCGGAGGCGAGCCGCTACGTCCATGGACACGTCCTGCTGGTCGACGGCGGCTGGATGGCGCGATAATCTTCGAGATTCTTCGAGCCCTTCGAGGTAAGGTTCAGGACGTCTGACGACTTGCCCGGAGGCACACGATGCACCGCGCGAACATGGACGACCAGGCCGAGCGCGTCAACGCAGCCTCGCTCTCCCTCCTGGAGGATCCCGGGATCAGGATCGAGCACGATGCGGTCGCCGCCCTGCTGCTGGCCGGCGGGGCGCGGCCCGGGGCTGCTTCGTCCGTGGTACGGTTCCCCCGCGGGCTGGTGGAGGACGCGCTGGCGGCCGCCCCCCGCTCGTTCGTGCTGGCCGCCAGGTGCGGCCCTGCGGTTGAGCTCGCACCCGATTCGACACCCGTCTTCTGGTCCGTCCCCGGCATGTCGCTCTTCCGCAACGGGGCGCATCGCCCGTTCACCTCGGCCGACATGGCCGATGCGGCGCGCCTGCTGGACAGGCTGCCGAGCGTGCACGCCGTCTTCGGCATGGCGCTCGACGACGTGCCGCCCCCGGCGCGCGATGTCGCTGGCCTGAACATAATCGCCCGCAACAGCGGAAAGCACGTCCGGGTGCTTTGCTTCAGCCCGCAGGGGGCGGAGACCCTCGTGCGCATGCAGGCCGTCGTGCGCCAACGCGCTCCTGGTTCAGCATCGGGTTCACGGCACACGGCCCCCTGAGGTGGACCAACCTCGCCCTGGAAATCTACCGGCGCACCGCCGGAGTGGGGATACCTGCGAGCATCAACGGCGAGCCGATGGCCGGCGTGTCCGGCCCGGTGACTCTCGCGGGGGCTGCCGCGGTCGGCAACGCCGAGATCCTGGCCGGCCTGGTCGTCAACCAGCTGCTCGAGCCCGGAAGACCCTGCATTTACAACCTCGGGCTCGCCCACGTGCTAGACATGCGGACCGCCGTCGCAGTCACCGGCGGCCCGGAAAACGCGTTGTTTGCTGAGCTGTCTGCCGCCATGGGCCGCTTCTACGGGCTCCCCTCGGCCTCGTGGGTCTCCACCGAAGCGATGTGCCCGGATTCCCAGGCGGCGCTGGAGAAGATGTTCGGTTTCCACACACATGCCGCGGCAGGGGTCAGCGTCATCTGGGGGGTCGGCCAACTCGAATCGGAGATGACGTTCTCGCCGGCGCAGGCGGTCATCGACGACGAGATGATCTCCTATGCGAAACGCTTCCGTCGCGGCCTCGAGGCCGACGACGACAGCCTCGCCGTCGACGTGATCCGCTCTGTCGGCATCGCGGGCTCCTTCCTGGATCACCCGCACACGCTCGACAACTTCAAGTCCGAACTCTACATCCCCTTCATTCTCAATCGTGTGCGCCGGAGCGCCTGGGAAAAAGCCGGGCGCCTCAGGCTGGACGAGCGAGCCGAGGAAACGGCGACCCGGCTGATGTCGCAGCCCGTGAGCAACGGCCTGTCCGAGCTCCAGTCCCTCGAACTGGACCGGATCACCAGCGCGTTCCTGCGGGACGTCGCCCGCAGCTGACTGGATGGACTGCGGCGCCTCGGCGCCCCGCTCTAGAATCAACAGTTGGGCAGCCTCCGAAGCTTGAACCCGCTGAGCAGCCGGTCGAAAATTTCGAAACCTTTTGCCCCACACTCTATCAATAACTGTGCGTCCCGAGCCTCCCAGAGGGGTGGGCCAGGACCAGAGGAGGGGGAAAATGATGAGCGAAAGGACTTTGCGAAAACTGCTGTTGGCTGTTCCTGTCCTGGCATTGGGTCTGGCGCTACCAGGGGGTATTTCCGGTAAGGAAGCACAGAAGCCGCAACGTGTGGACCAGGCGCAGAACCGTCTCGCCAGGGAAGTGCGTCACCAGTTGGTCATGCTCCCGTTCTACGGGGTTTTCGACAACCTGGAGTATCAGCTCCAGGGGGTGGACACGGTCGTACTGTCGGGCCAGGTGACCCGGCCGACACTGAAGAGCGGGGCTGAGAACGTGGTGCGCGACATCGAGGGCGTGGCCAAGGTGGTCAACAACATCGAAGTTCTTCCGTTGTCGCCCAACGACGACAGGATCCGGCTGGCGGTTTACCGGGCTATCTATGGACACACCGGCCTCGACCGCTATGGCATACGCGCGGTGCCGCCTATCCACATCGTGGTGAACAACGGCAAGGTGACGCTCGTGGGGGTGGTCGCCAACGAGGCGGACAAGAACCTGGCCGGCATAGTCGCCAACGGTGTCCCGGGGACATTCGGGGTTACCAACAATCTTCGGGTGGAAACCGAGGACAAGTAGCAGTGGGCGGGGGCGGCCCGACCCCGCCCCCGGGAGCTGCAGCAGGGGGCACCAGGGCCCACTTAGTACACAGTCTCATAAGTGCGCTGACGCATTTTTCAGGACGCAGAACAACCCGGGCGATGAGAGACAAAAGCCAAAACAGAACGCCGATTCCGCGGATCCAACGGATTCACGCGGATCGGCCGCGTCCGGCATCCCACCGTGAGGGCTGCCTTGGGCACACAGGACTTTCCGGGCCCTGCCGGAAAACGCCGGACGCGGCCTATCGCTAGGTCGATCCGTGGGGATCCGCGCGCATCTTATGAACATCAGTACTCAGTCTCCCCAGGGGGAACCGGATTGACGAGGTCCAGATACCGGCGGACGACGTACACGCCATCGGGTGTGAACGAGGGACCCTGAGCGATCACGGTGTCGGGGGCCACGAAACACCCGCTCACGATTTCTTCTTCCTGCAGCGTCATCGGGCCGTCGTACATGCACGTGAAGACCGCTCCCCAGACCTCGACGCCGGCGTCGGCATAGTGGAACTCGAACAGGAACCGCAGCGGTACCCCCCGGATGCCGAGTTCCTCGTCCAGTTCGCGGGCGGCCCCCTGCTCGTAGCTCTCGCCCTGCAACACTACGCCTCCCGCGGCGGGGTCCAGGTAGCCGGGGAAGATATCTTTCGTCGGGGAGCGCCTCTGCACGAAGAGTTCGCCCGCGGAGTTGAAGACGAGGATGTAGGTGCTCCGGTGCGGCAGGCGCCGGCGCCGCATCTCCGCCCGGGGCGCCGCTCCCACGACCCGGTTCTCCCCGTCGACGATGACGACGATTTCGTCGGCCGACATCTTTTCCTCCCTTGGTACCGGACTAGTTCCCGGCGGCCACCTCAGCTGCGGCGGCGGCGGCGGACCTGTCTTTCAGGAGTTTGTACCGTACGCCGTCGGCCAGGGCCTGGTAACTGGCCTCGAGAATGTTTTCAGACACCCCGACGGTTGTCCAGTTCTCCTGCCCGTCACTCTGCTGGATCAGGACGCGGACCTTCGCCGCCGTCCCCTTGCCGTCGTCCAGCACCCGGACCTTGTAATCCGTAAGCTGGACGGAGCGGAGCGGCTCGAAGAATTCCTGCAGCGCTTTGTGCAGGGCGCAGTCCAGCGCGTGGACCGGGCCGTCCCCCTCGGCTGCCGTGTGGACGACACGGTCACCGACCAGTATCTTCACCGTGGCTTCCGAGGTGTATTCCCCGGTCCGGCGCAGTTCGTTGATCACCCGGAAATTGTCGATCGTAAAGAAGTCGCTCTCCCCGTGCATTGCGGTTTCGAGCAGCACCCGCAGCGAACCCTCGGCCGCCTCGAACTCGTACCCCTCGTGCTCGAGCTTTTTGACGCGGCTCAGCGCGTGTTTCAGGGCCTCTTGGTTGTCTTCGATCCGGAGGTTCATCTCGCGGGCCTTGTAAAGCAGATTGCTCTTACCGGAGAGCTCCGAAACCAGGACGCGGCGCGCGTTGCCGACGGTTTCCGGGGTGATGTGTTCGTAGGTTGCGGCATCCTTGACGACCGCGCTGACGTGCACCCCGCCTTTGTGTGCGAAGGCGCTTTCACCGACGAACGGGAGTTCGTTGCGGTGAGGCAGGTTCGCGACCTGGCTGACGAAGCGCGAGGTGGCGGCGAGGAGGGGAAGCCGGTCCCTGCCGATGGTTTCGACCCCCATCTTGAGCTCGAGGTTGGGGATGACCGAGCAGAGGTTGGCGTTGCCGCAACGCTCGCCGAAGCCGTTGATCGTTCCCTGCACTTGCACGGCGCCGCACCGGACGGCGGCGAGGCTGTTGGCGACGGCCAGTTCCGAGTCGTTGTGGGCATGGATTCCGAGGGGAAGCCGCACCGCCGAGCGGGCACTGAGCAGCGCCTCCTCGACGTGGCCCGTCAGGCTGCCTCCGTTGGTGTCGCACAGCACGATGATGTCGGCGCCTCCTTCCTCGGCCGCACGGAGCGTCGCGAGGGCGTATTCGGGATTGGCGGCGAAGCCGTCGAAGAAGTGCTCGGCGTCGTAGACCACTTCGCGGCCAGCCTCCTTGAGGTAGGCCACGGAGGCACGGATGAGGTCGCAGTTCCTCGCCAGCGGGATCTTGAGGGCGGTGGTGACGTGAAAATCCCAGGTTTTGCCGAAGATCGTCACGACCGGGGTCGCCGCTGCCAGCAGAGCGTTCAGGTTGGGATCCTCCGACGGGGTGTGGCGCGCGTGGGCGGTGCTCCCGAAAGCCGCGATTCTGGCACTGTGCCACGTCATCGAGCGCGCCCGCTCGAAGAACTCGGCGTCCTTCTCGTTGGAGCCGGGCCACCCCCCCTCGATGTAGTCGACCCCCAACTCGTCGAGCTTCCGTGCCACGCGCAGCTTGTCCTCGACTGAAAACGCCACGTTTTCGCTCTGGGTTCCGTCCCGAAGGGTCGTATCGTAGATCTGGACTTTCACTCTTGCCTCCTTTTGCGGCGCCTGAAAAACAAAAACGCCCTCACCCGGCCGGCGGATGAGGGCGATGCGTACAGCGGATCGCGAGCCTCTAACCGCCGGGGGGGCTCCCCCGGACGATGATGATGCTAATGGCGATCGCGACGAACCCGGCTTCCCTGGTCATTTACAGATCCTATACCTAGAATTAATACAACTCTGCCACACACCGCCCAGTTTGTAAACAACATCTGCGGGTGCCTCATGGTCCGGCTTCCGATTTTCATTCGAGGTCGCCGCAGCGCTCCGCCACCGTCGAAAGGAACTGCACGACCCGGCACTCGCCCCAGTATGCGTCGAAGTCCGTGCCGGCGGGTGGGCGGGGCTGCAGGAAACCGGTGTGGCCCCCGTACCGGGTCGCGAGGAGCAGGAGGTGCGGGTTCCGTTCGATGCCCGAGGTGAGGAACGGCTCGAACGGGATCATCGGGTCGTCCATGGCCTGAACGATCAGGGTCGGCACCCGGATGGCGCCGAGCAACGGGGCCGAGCTGGCGAGGCGGTAGTAGTCGTCGGCCGTCCCGAAACCGAAGTGGGGCGCAGTGACGAGGTCGTCGAATTCGTATATGGTCCGGACCCGCTCGATCTTCTTCATGTCGCCCAGGGCCGGGTAGAGCGCCAGCTTGCGCCGCATTCTGCGGATCAGGTTGCGCACGAAATACCGCTGGTAGATCCAATTCTGCGGGAGGCTGAGCTTCTCCACCCCGAGACCGAGGTCGATCGGCGGGCTGATGACGGCGGCCGAGCGCAGCGGGTCACCGCCGTTTTCACCCTGCTCTCCCAGGTATTTGAGCAGGACGTTTGCCCCGAGCGACACGGCGGCAGCGTACACGTGCTCCAGCCCGAGCCCGCGCAGCCAGCGGATGACGGCGCGCACGTCCTGCGACAATCCGGCGCAGTAGAGCGTCGCGGTCAGGTGCTCGGTGCCGCCGCAGTTGCGCATGTTGAGCCTCACCACGTGAAACCCCTGGGCATACGCCTTCTTGCTCATCCCTACCAGGTAGTGCGAGCGCGCGCTGCCTTCCAGGCCGTGCAGAAATATCGCGACTGGCCGCTTTCCGAGGTGTCCCGGCTGCCACGACGCCTCGCCGGTGATCCTCCCCTCGGCGCCCAGATCGATTTCCACGGTTTCGTACGACTGCCAGCCGTAGTTCCAGCTCCGCGGTTTCCGGGAGGAGACGATCGTCTGCAGATGCGGGTTGCGCAGCCAGCGGGGCGGGTCGAAGGGCGGATAGGTCAGCCGCGGCATCCGAGAAGCCATAGGTGGCAAATAGTGCGCGCGGGCCTGTCCGCCGTCAAGCGCATGGTTTACAATGGCCCGTACCGATGCGCACGATCGTGGTGGGCGGCCATACGCGAGGAGTCGGAAAGACGGCGGTGGTCTGCGGCATCCTGCGCGCCTTCGCCGGGATGCGCTGGACCGCAGTCAAGGTCACCCCGCACCCGCACGTCGCCGCGGCCGGTCCGGCCGTGGCGATATATGAGGAGGCCGACGGGGCTGGTGGAAACGACACGGCGCGTTTTCTGGCGGCGGGCGCGTCCCGCGCGCTGCTGATCCAGGCCGGGGCGGGCGCCGCAGGCGAGGCGGCTGCAGTCGTAACGAAACTCGCGGAGCAAGGACCGGTGGTGGTGGAAGGAAACAGCCTCGTGTGCCACCTGGCGCAGGAGCTATTCCTGTTCGTCGTCCGGCCGGAGTGTGGGGAGTGGAAGGAAGCCGCCCGCGGGCTCCTGGAGAGGGCGGACGCCGTGATCGTCAACGGGCCGGGAGGTCCGGACGTCGCGGGCCGTGTCTTTCGCATGGAGGCGCCAGAAACACTCCCGCCCCAGCTCGTCCGTTTGCTGAAGACGGCCGGTGTTTATTGAAACAAGAGGGTGATCTGGAGTGCGGCGCCGAGCCGCCGCACTCCACAATCAACCGCCGGCCCCGCCCGTAAGACAAGTGCGTCCGGGCTTCAGCCCGGACGTTTGTCGCGATGCAGGGCAGGTGGAACTCTATGGAACGGATTTAAAGACGTCCGGGCTGAAGCCCGGACCCACTTGCTTTACGGGCAGGGCGGGCAGATCAACCGTTGGACAGCCTCTGGAGCCCGGCCCCACTTGTTTTGGACAGATGACGCCGCCGGCGTCCGCTATTCCGGGCGGACGTGGGTGCGGACGAAGGATACGATCTCCTCCAGTGAGCTCCCTGGCGGGAACACCTCGGCGACCCCGAGTTCCTTGAGCCGTGGGATATCCTGATCGGGGATGATCCCGCCGGCGAACACCATGATGTCGTCGAGCTGATTCTGCCGCCTCAGCTCCATGATGCGGGGGAAGAGGTGCATGTGGGCACCCGACAGGATGGACAGGCCCACGGCATCGACATCCTCCTGCAGGGCGGCGTCGATGATCTGCTCGGGCGTCTGACGCAGCCCTGTGTAGATCACCTCCATCCCGGCGTCCCGCAGGGCGCGGGCGATCACCTTGGCGCCGCGGTCATGCCCGTCCAGCCCGGGTTTGGCTACGAGCACTCGGATTCGTCGTTCGGTCATAGTCTCAGTCGATCAGGGGTTCCTTGTATTCGCCGAATACAGCCCTCAGAGTATCGCACATTTCGCCCAGGGTCGCGTAGGATCGCACGCAGTCGAGAACGGCGGGCAGGAGGTTTTCGGAACCCCGGGCTGCGGACTCCAGCAGGCGCAGGTTTTCCCGGACCCGGGCGTCGTCTCGCTGCGCGCGGACGCGGCGCAGCTTGGCGCACTGCCGCTCGTGGGCCTGGTCGTCGATGACGTGCACGTCGACGGGGGCGCATGAGTCGGCGCCGAACCCGTTGACCCCGACTATGATCCTCTCCCCCGGTCCACTTCCTTGGCGTACCGGTAAGACGCGTTCTGGATCTCGCGCTGGGGGTAGCCCGCCTCGATGGCGGCGACCATACCGCCCAGCGCGTCGATCCGCTCGAAGTACTCCAGGCAGGCTTGCTCCATCTCGTTGGTGAGCGTCTCGACGAAGTAGGATCCGCCGAGGGGATCGACGGTGGCGGCGGCCCCGCTCTCGCAGGCGATGATCTGCTGCGTGCGCAGCGCAAGCGTCACGGCCTGTTCGGTCGGCAGCGAGAGCGTCTCGTCGAGGGAGTTGGTGTGCAGTGACTGGGTGCCGCCGAGCACGGCCGCAAGCGCCTGCAGCGCCACGCGCACGACGTTGTTGTAGGGCTGCTGCGCCGTCAGCGACACGCCCGCCGTCTGGCAGTGGATCCGGCAGAGGAGGGAGCGCGGGTTCCGGGCGTGGAACCGGTCCCGCATCACCCGGGCCCAGATCCGGCGCGCGGCGCGCAGCTTGGCGATTTCCTCAAAAAAGTCGTTGTGCACGTCGAAGAAGAAGCTGAGCCGCGGGGCGAAGTCGTCCACGGCAAGGCCCGCACGCACCGCGTGGTCGACGTACTCGATGCCGTCGCGCAGCGTGAACGCCAGTTCCTGGATGGCGGTCGATCCGGCCTCCCGGATGTGATAACCGCTGACCGAGACCGTGTTCCAACGGGGAGCGTGCCGCGTGGCGAACGCGATGATGTCGGTGATGATCCTCATCGAGGGACGGGGGGGGTAGATGAAGGTCTTCTGGGCGATGTACTCCTTCAGGATGTCGTTCTGGATCGTCCCCGAGAGGTTGCGCCAGTCCACCCCCTGCTTTTCCGCGGTGACCAGGTACATGCCCCAAAGCATGGCCGCCGGGGCGTTCGTCGTCATCGAGGTGGTCACCTGATCCAGCGGGATTCCCTCGAAGAGGGCCTCCATGTCGGCCAGCGAATCGATGGCGACGCCGCACCGGCCCACCTCGCCCAGCGAGAGCGGGTGGTCGGAGTCGTAACCGAACAGGGTGGGGTAATCGAAGGCCACCGAAAGCCCCGTCTGCCCCTGCTGCAGAAGGTACTTGAAGCGGGCGTTGGTGTCCTCGGCTGTCCCGAAGCCGGCGAACTGCCGCATCGTCCAGAGCCGGCCACGGTACATGTTTCGGTGCACACCCCTCGTGTAGGGGAACTCGCCCGGTTCGCCCAGGTTGCGCCCCGGGTCGAACCCGTCGAGATCGCCGGCGCCGTAGAATTCACGGATGGGATACCCCGAAACGGTGGTAAACGACCGGTCCGCCCCCGCAGCGGCCGGTTGCTTTTCCCGCACTTTCACTATCCCCCTCCCGGCTCGAAATATAGCACAGGTATGGAAGTGAGGCGCCTCAGCGCCACGCCGGTTGCGGTCGATCGGCGCCCTGTCGCTGTGTATATTTTGGAGTGCGGCGCCTCGGCGCCGCTTTAACTTACGTCGGGCTGCCGGAATGCCCGACGCCTTGGCGCCGCGCCCTGTTTGTCGGGCAGCCGCGGAGCCCCAGACGATACGTCACTGGGGGGATTCCAGCCGGCGCGCCTCGCGGAAACAGTCGAGGGCCCTGTCGTTATCCTTGAGTACCTTGTAGAGGTACCCCTTTTCCTTCCAGATGGCCACCCGGCTTTCCGTGGTCCGGAAGGCCTTCTGGTTATCCTCGAGCAGCTGCAGCCCCGCCTTTGTCTGGCCCCTGCGGGCAAACTGATCCGACAGGAAGAGGAGCTCCTTGAGCAGGACCGGCTCCTGGTCCGCCGGCCATTGCATCGAAAAGATCTTGCCGGCTTCGACGGCCGCCTGGGCGAAGCTGTTTTTGTTGAGCAGCAGCATCACGATCTCGTGCTGGGCCTCGGCGGCGCTGCGCGTTTTTTGCAGGGCCGCCGCATTCTGACCAGGCATGGCTGCGGAGGCGGCCGGCCACAGCACGGCTGCCAGCGCTGCCGCGAGGAGAGCTGAAGACGGGGGGATAGCGGCGGGTCTCATCGCGCCTCCTGGCGGAACGGATTATCGGTCATGGTGGCCCTGATGGTCACGAACGGGTTGGTCATGTCGTCGGGTACGTCGGGCGGCATCAGGACTTGCGGCGCCTTTGTTCGCCTCTCCTCCCGCAGCTGCCTGTGCTGGAGATAGTCGGTCATGTACAGTTCGAGGCCGCGCTGATCGGCCTGGTGTTGCCTGTAGCCCCAGATGCCGACCGCGAGCACCACGGCCGCCGCCAGGGCGGTCACGGCTGCGAGCCTGCGATATCCCAGAAAAAGCTGCATCCAACCGGGCCTTGCAGCGGGGGATTCGAGGGAGATCCGGGCGCGCACGTGCCCCCAGACCTCCTTGCGGAGCTCGAGCTCGCGGACCCCCGATTCGAAAACCGCGGCGGATTCCTCGAGGCTGCGGAGCTCCTCCGTGCAGGGTTTGCACCCCTGGACGTGCGCCTGGATTTGCGAGGCGGCGGATGGAGGGAGCTCGCCGTCCAGGTAAGCGGTCATCTCCTCTTGGCAAAGTCGACAATCCATATTCACACCTTCAGATAATCTTTCACCCTTTTCCGCACCTCGAGCCTGGCCCGGTGAATGTCTGTTTTCACGCTGGGCAGGCTCCGGCCGACGATGTCCGAGATCTCCTGGTAGCTGAGGCGTTGGATGGCAGACAGGACAAAAACCTCACGGTACTTTTCCGGCAGATCCGCTATCACTTCATGCACGACACCCTCCAGTTCCCCCGCCTGGAAGGACTCGTCCGGGTTCTTTCTGACATCCGCGAGGTGCGTTACAGGCTGCCCCTCGTCGTCGAGCTCGTCGATCGACACCGTGGCCGGAGACCGGCTGCGGTAACGCTGGTACACGAAGTTGCGCGCGATGCGGAACAGCCAAGGTTCGAATTTCGTATCGTCTTTCAGCGCTCCCAACTTCTGGTAAACCGTTACGAACGTCTCCTGCGTTAGGTCCTCAGCTTCCTCGACCGAACTGACCATGCGATAGACGAAGTTGAGGACTTTGCGGGCAAATACTCCATAGATCTGCTGGTAGGCCCCGATGTCCCCTTTCTTGGCCTGCCTGATCCACCGGATCAGGGCGTCGGGGTCAATGGAGACGCTACCAGGGTTCGAGTTTTTTGTCGTCAAACTGAACTCACTAGGCTTGATTCCCGGCGATACGGAAAGTTTCGCAATGGTTCAAAAAATCTTCGGGCCCGGAGGACGACTCCATTTTACCGGGAACCGGCCGGTTCGGAAGGGAGATCTTCCGCGATGACCGCGGTGCCGTAGGCCATGATCTCGGCCGTTCCCTGCGTCACGTAGGTCGTCGAGAACCTCAGGCCCACTACCGCGTTGGCGCCCAGGTTACGGGCCTCCGCCACCATCCGGTCCAGCGCCTGCTCGCGGGACTGGGCGATGACTTCGGTGTATTCGGCCACCTCCCCGCCGACCAGGTTCTTGAGAAAAGCCATGAGGTCCTCGCCCACGTGGCAGGCACGCACCGTGTTGCCCTTGACGATCCCGAGGGTGCGGGTGATGCGGCGGTCGGCTATGGTTTCGGTGCTCACCACGATCATCGCTTGATCCTTTCGTATTTGTCGGCTTTCGCCAGAAAAATCCTCTCCCGCAGCACGGAGACCAGCAGCGTGCAGAGCCCGACCACCAGGGCCAGCACACCGATCCGCACCACGAGCGGGATCTGGGTCTCGAAAAGCTCGAGAATCAGCGCGTACACCGCATAGGAGGCCAGGAGAATGGATCCCAGGGACATCAGGATCCAGCCGACGCGGCGTTCGAGCCGGTTATAAATGTTCGACCAGTATACATCCCAGTATTTCTCGTCCGGCGCGACGACTCTCATATTCTGCGTGACCTCCTTGAGCCTCCGGAACTGCGCCAGTTCGGCCGAACAGTCGGCGCAATCCTTCAAGTGCTGTTCGAAACGCTCGGCTTCGGTCTCGGTCAGCTCCGCGTCGAGGTAACCCATCAGCAGGGTCTTGTATGTGTCTTCGACCATTGCGCTAGTACTTTACCCCCATCCGTTGCAGTTCCCGCCGGAGCGCGCCCCGGGCACCGTAGAGGCGGGACATCACCGTCCCGATCGGGATGCCCAGGAGATCGGCGATCTGCTGGTAGCTGTAGTCTTGGAAATGCTGCAGGATGATGATCTCGCGCTCTTTCGGCTTGAGACGCAGCAGGGCCTGGCCGATCTTCTCCTCCAGGTCCTTGCGCACGATGCTGTCTTCCGGGCTGATCGATTCGATCGGGATGGCTGGCTGGCCCTCCTCGGCCATCTCGTCGATGGAATCCTCTCGGCGCCGGCGAATCCGGTTGAGATGGTTCATGCATAGGTTCTTCAGGATGCTGTAGAACCAGGGGAAGAAGCGCTTGGATGAATCGAACCTCTTGATGTGCCGGAAGGCGTTGACGAACGCGTCCTGCGAGAGGTCGAGCGCGTCCTCCGGCCTCCCGACGTAACCGAGCGCGACATAGTAGGCCGGCCGCATGTATTGCTGCACGATCAGGGCGAAGGCCTCGCGGTCCCCCTTTTTGCAGCGCTCAATAATCGAACCTTCGTCTTGCTGGCTCTGGTTCATCGTCGATGCCGCTATACCGAAGTTGTGCCGGGTTTATTCGTCGAAGTCTAGCAGAATTTAAATTTTGGAACACGACCGGTTGCGCCCCGTGTAATCCCGTGTATGGCGTGAAGGAGAGCATACATTTCGGAGGGCATATGAGAGTGCATCTGTCGTTTCCACGCTCGGGGCTGGCGTTGGCCGGAGCGGCCCTGATGAGCCTCGGACTGGCCGGCCTGGTGCAGGCCCAATCGACCCGGCCGGGGATCGTCCAGTTCAGCACCGGCGAGTCTTCCTACCTGGGTATCCAGATGGAAGACGTCACCCCCGCCAGCATGGCGACCTACAAGCTCGGCAGCGAGCGGGGAGTCATCGTGGTCTCCGTCGAAAAGGGAAGCCCGGCCGAATCGGCCGGGCTGCAGGCGAAAGACGTCGTCCTGGAGTATGCGGGGACGCCTGTCTTCTCGTCGATGCAGATGACGCGGCTCGTGCGCGAAACGCCCGTCGGCCGCAAGGTCGATATCGTGGTCAGCCGCGACGGCAAGAAGGTCACCCTGACCCCGACCGTCGGCAGACGCGAGGGGGCGGACAACGTCACTCGGCGCTTCGAGGTCGTGCCGCGCGGCGAGTTCCCCGACCGCGAGCAGCCCGAAAGCCGCGGGTTCATGTTCCGGATGCCCGAAATGGACGAGTTCCCCTTCGGCTGGCAGGGGCGTGGCGCCGTTCCCCCGGGACGGCCCCGGCTGGGCGTATCCATGCAGCCTCTCACCGATCAGATGGCGGCTTTCCTCGGCGTACCCGGAAAAGAAGGGGCGATGATCATCGATGTCACCGAGGGTTCCCCCGCCGCGGGCAGACTCAAGGCCGGCGATGTCATCGTGAAGGCCGACGGGCGAAAACGTAGGCTCGCCCGACGACTTGAGCCGGATGGTACGGGCCAAGAAGGGCGGTGCCGCCCTCGACCTCCGCGTGATCAGGGACAAAAAGGAAATCAGCATCCAGATCCAGTTGCCCGCCGACGACTCCAAGCCCAAAACCAATTCCTACCGGCTCTGAGACCTTTTACCCTGGGAGCCTTCAGGGTGCAGCCGACCCGGCGCACCTCGAAGGCTCCGACCGCCGACCCTCCTCTTTTTCTCTTGATATTCACCTTTTCATCACCTATGATCTTCAGGTGTAGAAAAGGTGAATCCAGATGAAACTGACAAAGCGCCAGAAAGAAATCCTCGATTTCATCACCGATTTCATCGAACGGGAAGGCTACTCGCCGAGCATGGAGGAGATCGCGGCCCACTTCCATTTCGCGTCCCTGAACGCGGTCTTCAAGCACCTGCAGGCGCTCGAGTCCCGCGGCCACCTCAGGCGGGACCCGAACCGGGCGCGCGCCATCGAGGTCTCTCACGGAGCCTCGGCAGGAGCCCGCACCGTCCCGATGTTCGGCTACATCGCAGCCGGCCGCCCGATCGAAGCCGTGGAAACCCCCGAGACTGTCTCGATCCCGGAGGATTTCCTGCCGCGGCGCGCATCCTGCTACGTGGTGCGCGTCCAGGGCGAGTCGATGATCGAAGACCACATCCAGGATGGGGATTACGTGGTGGTCGAATCCCGGGCGGAGGCCAACGACGGCGAGATGGTCGTCGCACTCGTCGACGGGGAGAGCGTCACGCTCAAACGGCTATATCGCGAGAACGGAAACATAAGGCTGCAGCCTTCAAACACGGCCGTGGCGCCGATCGTCCTGGAAGCTGCGCGCGTCAAGGTGCAGGGCGTCGTGGTAGGGGTTATGAGGAAGTACCATTGAGACCTGGAGGAAAGCATATGGTCACCAGCCAGATCTACAGGGTCACGATTCGCGGACGCAAACTCGAAAGCAGGAATCTGCGGGATCTGCTGGCCCGGGCGGTTTCCGAGAAGCGAAGCATCGACCGGAGACTCCGGATCTGCCCGGGCGCCGGGCGGTCTGGTCTCATGACGGGTTCGGCCCTCTCGGGGACGGCGATGGCGGGCTGAGCGGAAGGCGCGTATGAACCTCGACCTTAAATCGACATGGCGCCCGGCCCCCCCGGTTCCCGCGCGCATCGACTGCGGCACATGCCACGGTACGGGCTGGCAACTGCTCCCCGGGCCGGGCGCCGGCTTCGCCCGCCGCTGTCCCTGCCGCGCCCAGTTCAACACGGATCGTCTGGAAGCGCAGGTCGGTATCCCGCCGCGTTACGCGCATTGCACCCTCGCGAACTTCGAGCCCCGGAATTTCTCGCAGGTGCGCGCCCTGGCCGAGGCGCGCCGGTTCGCCGAGCGTCACCCGGCCGTCGAGCGGGGCTTGTTCTTCGTCGGCAGCCCCGGGATAGGGAAGACACACCTGGCCGTGGGCATTGTCACCGAACTGCTTCAGCGCTTTCAGGACGACATCCTGTTTGTGGATTTCCCCGCCCTGGTGGCTCCTCTTACGGGCCGGGCTGCCAGGTTCGATTGGGCGAGGCTGCGCCGCGTTTCGCTCCTGCTGCTGGACAACTTCGGCGTGGCCGCACCCGGTGACGACGGCCTCGCGATCACCGAAGAACTAATGCGGGGGCGGAGCGAATCAAAAAAGACCACCGTGTATACGGGCGAGCGGTTGCGTGCGCGGGAGCTATTCGGGGGCGCAGCCGGCCCCGGCCTTTCCCGCACCCACAATTACCTGCTTTCGCTGCCACGCCCACTGATCGTGCGATTTCTTTCCGAAACAAGAGTCCTGTCCATGGTGGGGGAAGATTACAGGAGTCAAATCGCACTCCTCTGAGTCGACTGTGGAGGTCGTGACCAGACTCTGCCGGGTCGAAGGCACCCGAAGTGGGTTGCACACGGTTTAAGCAAACAGCTTTCAAGTTATTTGTCTGCTTAATTTACCCCTGTCGAAAACCCCGATTTTAGTCGTTTTTCCACACCCTTTGTGAATATCTCGCAAAACCTGAATTCCGTGAACGGGGTGGCGTTTGCCTGCGACAGGTCGCGTCGGCGTTGAAACGCCCGGGCGGGGTGGTTATAATCCCGCCGCCTTTACGTAGTCGTGAAGGCGAAGACTCGATGCGCGCGCTGCCCGGAGGACGATATGGCAAAGTTGTTTCGCCAAAGATGAAAAATTCTTCAAGATCTTTGCCCAGATGACGTTTCATATACTCGAGGCGGCCGAGATCCTCGGCACCATGCTGGCCGACCCGAAGGGCGACATACAGAGCGCCGCGGTCAAAATCAAGGACCTGGAACACAAGGGGGACGAACTGACCCACAAGGTGATCGAGGAGCTGAACAAGACGTTCATTACCCCGATCGACCGCGAGGATATCCACGATCTGAGTAAGGCGCTGGACGACGTGCTCGACCTCATCGATACGACGGCGGGGCGCATCGTGTTGTTCCAGATCCGGGAACCGATTCGGGAGCTTGGCCGAGATGGCGGCGGTGCTGCTGAGCCAGGTGCGGGAGATCTGCGCCGCGGTGACCAAGCTGCAGGACAACGACCATGTCGTCGAGCGCTGCATCGAAATTAACAGGCTCGAAAACGACGCGGACCGACTGTTTCCAGTCCGCGATCGGTCACCTGTTCCAGGACGTCAAGGATCCCGATCGATGTGATCAAGCGCAAGGAGATCATCGAGACGCTCGAGACCGCCACCGACAAGGCCGAAGACGTCGCCAACGTGCTGGAGACGATCATGGTGAAGAACGCCTGACTTCGGCTTCGGGCTTCCGCTTTAGGGCTTTTAAAAAACTCACCTCCTCGAAGGCTCGAAGGCCTCTGAGAATCTCGAAGGCTTCCGCCTTCACGAAGAGCGCCTGACCTCGGCTCGCGCCTTGGCTTCCGGCTTCAGGCTCCCGGCTTCCGCTTCGACAAGGTCCTCCGCGATCCCGGCGAGGACGTCCCCGTTTTCGACCTCGTCGCGCCACAGCTGCGGCACCGCCTCGAGTCCCGCGAGCGCCCCCACGAAGCTGCCGGCCAGCGCCGCGATGGAGTCGGCCGCGTCGCCCGCGTTCACCGCAGCCAGCACCGCGGGGGAGTACTGCCTGGGATGTTTGAGGAAGCAGTACACTGCGGCGGGGATAGCCTCGAGGGCGTCGTTGCTGGTGCCGATTTCGAACAACCCTTCTTCCACCGGGAGGTGCACGATCTGGGTGATCCAGCGGAGCATGGCGGCCATGTCCTGGTCGATGCTGGCGATGCGGTCCGCGGTCTCGAGCACCTGGTCTCCGGGAGAGCACCGCTGGGTCGATTGCACCAGCCTCGCCACCAGGTAGGCGACGGCGACCGAGGCGGCGCGGGCCCTCGGTTCTGTGTGGGTGATGGCGCACTCGTCGAGCGCCGCACGGACGAGGCTGTCGGGCTGGCGCAGGAAGAACAAGCCGATCGGGGCCATGCGCACGGCGGCCCCGGACCCGCTGCTGAACACGCCGCTCTTGGTCCAGGCGCGCCCGGCGGCGAGGTGCTTGCACGCACGCACGTTCGCGTGCGTCGGGGTCCGGTGCGGGATCGTGTTGGCGTACCAGGCCAGGAGTGCGTCTGCCTGCCGGGCCGCGTCCATCTTCCCGCACTCGATGAGGCACTCGGCGGTGGCGAGCATCATCTGGGTGTCGTCCGTGTACGATCCCGCGTTCAGGAAATCGCTGGCGTGGCCCGGGTGGGCCTTGACAAACCCGGATATCGGCTTGTCGTAGTAGCGGCGTATCTGATCGCGCGTCAGGAACTGGGCCGGCATCCCGAGCGCGTCGCCCACGGCGAAGCCGAGCAGCGTCCCGGCAAAACGGCCGACGAGTTCCGTGGAATCCATATCCGCCTCCGTCTCGCGCGCAGCTAGGACAACCGGCGGGCGTAGTAGCTGAGCGGCGTCGTCGAACGGGTGGAGACGTTGACGCGCCACACATACTGCGCGGGCGCGCCGGTCCCCTCGTCGATGATGTTGAAGGTCACCAGGTATTCGTCCGTTCCCTCGGGTTGTGCACTCCATTCTTTGCTGTTGGGCGTGGTGACGAGCCGGGCCAGTGCGGGATTCTTCTCGATCACGATCTCCCGGGCCAGTTCGCGGCGAGCGATTTCGATGTCGGACAACTTCGGCGGGGCCGGTTCCACTGCCGCCGTTTCGGGGACGGGCTTGGAGGCTGCGGCGGCCGGTGCTTTGGCCCGGGCAGGCCTCTCCGCCGTGTCGCGCGTCAGGACGGGTTTGCGCGCCCCTTCCACCTCACCCTTCGATCTCTCCGCCGCGGGGCGCGGGGCCCTCTCCCCCGTAGCGGCGGGGCCTGGAGCGGGCGCGGCCTGGGGCGGGGAGGCGGGTGCCGGATGAGCCGAGGGCTGGGCCGTCTGCGGCGCGACGGCCGGCGGAGGTGCGGGTTGGGTGTCGAGCATTCCAGGCGGCGGCGCCTCTTTCACCACGGAGGGCGGCGTATTGGCTGCGACGACGGCGTCCTTCGGGCGTTTGAACCCTCCGAACATCTGGATGGCCAGCAGCGCCAGCGCGGCCAGCGCGAGCGTGACGTAAAAAACCTTCTTCATGGAAAGCGAATCCGATGTGGGCAACTCGTCCGACTCGGCGCGCTCGCGATACAGTTCCGAAGCCTGCTGCTTCAGATCGTCGACCATTGTGTCAAGCACCTCGCGACGGAAGTATAACACGCGCCCGAGCGACGGCGCCTGCGGGAGTGCCGCCCGGAGGGGCGCGACAGATTCGAACGCGCGGCGAGCTCTTTCGGGCCGGTATTTCCTGCGGCGTGGGAGTCCGTGGAAGCGGTCTACAACGGGTTCAGCGCTTCGCCGCGCACGAGGTCCTTGAAAACTTCGCGCTTGCGGATCACCTTCATCCGTTTGCCGCGGACCATCACCTCCGGGGCGCGGGGGCGCGAGTTGTAGTTCGAGGAGAGGACGAAACCATACGCCCCGGCACTCATGACGGCGAGCAGGTCCCTGGGCCTGACGACGGGCATGTCGCGGTCACGGGCGAGGAAGTCGCCCGACTCGCAGATGGGACCCACGACGTCGGCGCTGCAGCGGCCGCGGCCGCGCAGGGTTTCCGGCTGGATGGCGTGGTAGGAGCCGTAGAGGCTGGGCCGCATGAGGTCGTTCATGCCGGCGTCGACGATGACAAACGTCTTGCCGCCGTTCTTCTTGGTCAGCAGCACCTTCGTCACCAGGATTCCGGCGTTGCCGACGAGGACGCGGCCGGGCTCGAGCAGGACCGTGCATCCCATGTCCCGGACCAGGTCGAGCACCGCCTTCCCGTAGTCGTCGGGGTGCGGCGGGACCTCGTCGTTGTAGGTGATGCCGAGTCCGCCGCCCAGATCCAGGTAGTCGATCTGCAGGCCGCCGTCGCGCAGCGCCGTGACCACATCCTTGAGCCGGCTCAGCGCTTCGACAAACGGCTCGACCCGCGTGATCTGCGAGCCGATGTGGAATCCAATCCCCGTGATCTTCAGGTGAGGCGAGCGGCTCGCCTTCCGGTACAGCTCGGGAGCCGCCTCGATGGCCACGCCGAACTTGTGCTCGCGCAGGCCCGTGGCGATGTAGGGGTGCGTCTTCGGGTCCACGTTCGGGTTGACCCGCAGCGCGATGCGCGCGGGCTTGCCGGCGACCGCCGCGCGCGCGTCGATGATGTCCAACTCGGCCGGCGATTCGACGTTGAACTGAAGGATGCCGGTGTTGAGCGCGAGGTCGATCTCGTCTTCCGTCTTGCCGACGCCCGAAAAGACGATCTTTTCGGGATCCGCCCCCGCCCGCAAGGCCCGCATGAGTTCGCCGCCCGATACGATGTCGAATCCGGCGCCCAGCCTGCGGAACAGGCTCAGAATGGCAAGGTTCGAATTGGCCTTGACGGCGTAGCAGGTCAGGTGGGGCAGCAGCCCGAACGCAAGGTCGAACGTCTTGAAATGGCGCTCGAGGGTCGACTGGCTGTACAGGTAAAAGGGGGTTCCGACCTTCTTGGCGATGTCGGCGACCGGAACATCCTCGCAGTAGAGCTTGTTTTTGTTGTACCAGAAGTGGTGCACCCGGCGACCTCAGAGAGTTTGGATTTTAGGTTTCATGGGCCGGGCGGGTCAATCAATAAAACTTCGGGGGCCTTCTGCGGCCACCACTCGTGTTGCGGCGGAGACGACCGCTATGCCCCGAAGACGATTCTTCCTGCGACCATCGTCTTGACGACCCGCAGCTGCGCGTCGAGAAACACGAGGTCGGCGTCGGCACCCGGCGCCAGGATGCCGCGGATCTCCCCCATTCCCATGGCGCGCGCCGGGACGGCGCTGGCCGCGGCGACGGCCCCGTCCTCGGGCACCCCCATCCATCCCGCCAGGTTGCGCACCGCGCGGTCCAGGGTCAGGGTGCTGCCGGCGAGCGCCCCCTCCTCGTCGCGGCACACGCCGTTCTCCACCCGGATGCGCTTGTCGCCGAGGGGGTACAGCCCGTCGGGCATCCCCAGGGCGCTCAGGCCGTCGGTGACGAGCAGCGTGCGCTCGAGCCCCTTGAGCCGGACGACCAGTTGGACCGCCGTCGGGTGCACGTGCACCCCGTCGGCGATCACCTCGGCATAGACCCTGTCGTCGGACAGGATCGCCCCCAGCAGTCCGGGTTCGCGGTGGTGCAGCGGCCGCATGGCGTTGAAGGTGTGGGTTGCCAGTGAAGCGCCCGCAGCGATGGCGGCGCGGGCCTGCTCCTCGGTGGCATCCGAGTGTCCGATGGACACGCGGATCCCCAGGGCCACAGCCTGGCGCGTCAGCTCCAGCCCCGGGTCCATTTCCGGCGCAACCGTGATCCTGCGCACGCAGCCGCCCGAGACCTCGACGAAGCGGTGCAGGGAAGTCGCGTCGGCTTGCCGCAGGTAGGCGGGGTTGTGGGTCCCGCGCCTCAGCGGATTGAGGTACGGCCCCTCCATGTGGACGCCGATCGGCCGGGCACCTTCGGCGACCAGCGCGTGGTGCGCGGCATAGCCGCGCAGCGCGGTTTCCGTGTCGCCGTCCGGGGCGCTCAGGGTCGTGGCCAGAAACGAGGTCGTGCCATACCTTGCCAGCGTTGCGGCCACCGTCTGCAGTGTCTGGAGGGTGCCGTCCATCAGGTCGCAGCCGCTCGCGCCGTGCACGTGCAGATCGATGAAACCGGGTGCGACCGTCGCTCCCGGCTCGTGGATTTCGCGGCCGCGCGCAACCCGCGGCACGGCCGCGCCATCCAGGACCTCGGCTATCCTGCCCGCGCGGATGCGCAGGAGCGCGTTGGCCCGGCGCTCAAACGGCGTCAGCAGGGTGGAACAACGTACCCAGACGTCCTTGTCATTTTGAGCGATCATCTCTACCCCCGGTTGGCGGTGCCGCGGCCCTGTAGGCGCGGTCGAGCAGTTCGATCGGGTGGGCCGTCTCGACCGGGATCCGCTGGGCGCGCAGCCCCAGTCCGATCTGGATGAGGCAGCCCGGGTTCCCGCTGACGACGACCTGCGCCCCCGTCCGTTTCACGTGGTCGATCTTGTCTGCCAGGATGCGGGCGGCCATTTCAGGGTGTGTGATGTTGTAGATCCCCGCGGAACCGCAGCAACGGTCCGCGTCGCGCAACTCGACGAGCTGCAGCCCGGGGATGCGGGCCAGCAGCCTCCGGGGGGCGGCCTTGATCCCCTGGGCGTGCAGGAGGTGACACGGGTCGTCGTAGGTGACCTTGAGGGGGAGCCGTCCCATCTCCCCGGTGACCCCGAGCTCGTCCAGGAACTCCGAGATGTCTTTCACCCTCCGGCTGAACGCGGCGGCGCGGCCGGCATAGCGGGGATCGTCCTTCAGAAGGTGCCCGTACTCCTTGAGCATCGCGCCGCAGCCGGCGGCGTTGACTACGATGAATTCGGCCCTGTCGCCTTCGAAGGCGTCGATGTTCCTGCGCGCCAGGTCGAGCGCCCGGCCGACGTCGCCGTCGTGCAGATGCAGCGCGCCGCAGCAGGTCTGCCGCCGCGGGGAGCAGGCCGAAACGTCGTTGCGCTCGAGGACCCTCAGGGTCGCTTCATGCACCGGCCCGAAGAGTTCCGGCATCATGCACCCCTCGAAAAAGGCGACCCGGCTGCGCCCTTTTGCAGGCGCCGTGGCCGGGAGTGTGGAGACCGCGGCGGGAGGCACTTCGGGAAGGAGCGCCTCCATGGCTCGAATCCTCCCGGGGAGCAGCTTCAAGACTCCGGAGGCCCGCGCGAGTCTCCGGGCGCCGCTGCGCTGGTAGAGACGCAGCAGCCGGAACACGGCATGCATCAGCCGGCGGCTGGGGAAGACGGCGTCGAAGACGATCTTCCGCGCCAGCCGGGCCGGCAGCGACATCCTCGCGTGCTCGCGAATGGCGGCGCGCGCGTCGTTCATCATCAGCGAGAACCGGACCCCCGACGGACAGGCGGACTCGCAGGCGAGGCACTCGAGGCACATGTGCATGTGCCGCCCGAATACCGGGCTTTCCGGCGCGACGCGGCCTTCCCCGAGCCCGGTGATGAGGTGGATCCGGCCGCGCGGCGAGTCGACCTCGCTGCCGAGCTGCAGGTAGGTCGGGCAGACGGCGAGGCAAAGGCCGCAGTGGATGCAGTCGAGATTAGGCTGCGGCACGTTCGCCCGCCGACATCTCAGATCCCCCCGACGAAGCGGCCGCGGTTGAGCAGCGCCTGCGGGTCGAATTCCCGCTTGATTCGGCGCATGATCTCCAGCGCCGGCGCGTCGTAGCCCCACACGTCGAACCCGGCCTTGACCTCCGGCCGGACCGTCTCCACCACCATGTGCCCTCCGCTGCCGGCGCAGCGCCGGCGCAACACGGCCAGCCCGGCTCTGAGCGCGTCGGAAGCCGGGGCGCCGTCTTCCCAGAGATAGCGGCCATACAGGACGTACGTCCCGGCGTGACAGTACACTTCGAGCCGGGCCCGGAGGCTGTCGGCCATCTCCTGCATGCGCTGCGCCACGTCGGCCGCAGCACGGTGCACGACCGAGCACTTCACCCGCGCCTCCTGCCCGCCGGCCGGCGCTTCCCGAGCGCCGGCCGCCCCCTGCCAGAACAGGCGGGACTCCTGCGCACCGAGCTCGAGCAGGACTGCCCTCGAGCCTGCGGCCGCGATCTCGAGGGCACGGCCGGCCTGCCAGCGCACGGCGGGTGACGTGTCGCCGAGCCGGATCATCAGGACCCACGGCGCGGCCGCCCGGCCGGACGCCGTCCGGCTGAAGGCGGCGCCGTTCCAGGCTTCCAGGGCCTCAGGCAGCAGATCGGCCCGGAGGAGGGACTGTGCGGTCTCCAGCGCTGCGCCGAACGTGTCGCAGCCCAGGACGACGGTGGTGGCGTCTTCGGTGAGCGGCATGACCTTCAGGGTCGCCTCGGCGACGATCCCCAGGGTGCCAAGAGCCCCCGTGTACAGCTTGCACATGTCGTAGCCGGTGACGTTCTTGACGAGTTTGCCGCCGGCCTTGGTCTCCGTGCCGTCCGCGTGCACGACCCTGACGCCGAGCAGGAAGTCGCGCATGGTCCCGTAGCGGAACCGGAGGGGGCCGCTGGTGTTGCACGAGACGAGGCCGCCGAGCGTGGCACGCTTCGGGTCCGGCGGGTCGAGCGGGATGAACTGGCCTTGACCGGCCAGCACCTCCTGCACCTCTGCCAGGGGGGTGCCGGCCCGCACCGAGACCGTCATGTTGTCCGGTTCGTACTCCGCGATGCCCCGCAGCCCGGAGGTACGAATCGCCACCGCTCCCCGGGGGGCAAGGTTGCCCAGGTGCAGCTTCGTCCCTCCCCCGACCGGCAGCATGACGGTCCCCGCCGAAAAGGCACGAGCGGCGGCCTCGCGGAGCTCCGCGGTCGAACCGGGAGCTTCCTCGCATTCCACGGGGATATCGTCGACCAGGAAGGGAGCGTGCGCCAAGGGAGCCTCACAGGTACCGGCAATGCCGGGAGGGGAAGATCTTGCCAGGGTTGCACAGTTCGTCGGGATTGAACACCGCGCGCAGCTTCAGCATGGCTGCGAGATCGGCGTCGGTGAAGACCATCCCCATGTACTCGTTCTTTTCGCTGCCGATGCCGTGTTCGCCGCTGAGCGTGCCCCCGGCGTCGACGCACACCTGCAGCATTTCGCGGGCAAGCGCGATCACCTTTTCCTCCTCACCGGGTGTCCCGCGGTCGAACAGGAGCACGGGGTGGATGTTGCCGTCGCCCGCGTGGAAGACGCTGGCCAGGCGGATCCCCGCGCGGTCGGCAATTTCGTAGAGGCGGACCACGACGTCGCTCAGCCGGTTGCGGGGCACGACGACGTCCTGCAGGTACAGGTCGCGGGTGAGCCGTCCCATGGTGCCGAAGGACTGCTTGCGCCCTTTCCAGATCGCCGCCCGCTCTTCCTCGTCCCGGGCGACGCGGGTCTCCGTGCAGTTGTGGGCGCGGCAGATCGCAATGACGCGGTCCGCCTGGCTCTCCAGCGAGGCGGCCAGCCCGTCGAGTTCGACGATGAGCACGGCCTCGGCGTCGGTTGGGAGCCCGGCGCGGTTCACCGAAGCTTCGACGGCCACGATGGTGCGGTGATCCATCATCTCGAGGGCCGCGGGGATGATGCCGCCGGCGATGATCCCCGAGACTGCGTCGCAGGCGTCTTTCATGCTGGCAAAGGCGGCGAGCAGCGTCTTGACCGCCTGCGGGAGCCGGGTCAGCTTCATCCCCGCCAGGGTGGCGATTCCGAACGTCCCCTCCGATCCGACGAAGACGCCGACGAGATCGTAGCCCGGACAGTCGGCGGCGAGGCTGCCGAGCGCGCAGGCGTCACCCCAGGGTAGGACCACCTCCAGGCTCACGATGTGGTTCGTGGTCATGCCGTACTTGAAGCAGTGCGGGCCGCCGGCGTTTTCCGCCAGGTTTCCGCCGAGCGTGCTGACCATCTGGCTCGAGGGGTCGGGCGCGAAGTAGTAGCCGCGCGCCTCGGTGGCGCGCGACAGCTCGATGTTGACGAGCCCGGGCTCCGCGAGGGCCTGACGGCCGTCGTAGTCGATCTGCCGGATCGCCTTCATGCGCGACAACTCCAGCACTACACCGCCGAGACGGGCCACGGCGCCCCCGCTCAAACCCGTGCCGGCGCCCCGGGGGACGAACGGGATCCCATGGCGGACGGCCGTGCGCACCGCGGCGACGACCTGGTCGAGGTCGGCAACCATCAGCACCGCGTCGGGGGTGTGCCGGTGAAAGGCGAACCCGTCGCACTCGTACGCCATCGTCTGCTCGGGCTCGGCAAGGACGTTTTCCGTCCCCACGATGGCGCGGAATTCGTCGAGGATCTGCGGCGTCAGCGGGGTGAGGCGGCGCGGCTGCGGCCCTTCGAGGCGCGTGTCCATAAGAGGGCGCATTATAGCGAAATAACGCGCCGGTCACCACCGGCACGGTATTTCGCCCGAGCGGCGGTCTGATGTATAATCCGCCGCGAAAAGGTCTCAGTAAGAGCTTGGCCGCAAACTGGTTTTCCCAGGGAAGGGAAGGCAATGATGCCCGTGACGCGCAGGAAGAGACGCGACGAGATCAAGGTCGCCATCGCTCCTTTCCGGAGCCTCGCGGACTACAACACCTGTGTGGACATCCAGCGCGAAGTCTGGCGCTTCGAAGACATCGACGTCACCCCGGTCTCACTGCTGCTGGCGACGGAACACTGCGGCGGGATCTCGCTGGGCGCCTTCAACAGCCTCGGGGAAATGGTTGGGTTCGTCAGCAGCATGCTCGGTTCCGACAACGGACGGCTGCTGCAACACTCGCACATGCTCGCGGTCCGGCTCGCCTACCGCAACTTCGACGTGGGCTACAAGCTGAAGCTGGCCCAGCGCAAGGAAGCGCTGCGCCGCAAGATCGGCCTGATCACGTGGACCTTCGACCCCATGCAGCCGCTGAATGCCTACTTCAATCTGGGGAAGCTGGGGGCCTGGGCAAGCGCCTACGAAGAGAACTTCTACGGCGAGTCGACGAGCGCGCTCCACCGCGGGCTGCCGACCGACCGCTTCGTCACCCGGTGGGACTTGGCGGACCCGGCCGTCGAGAATCGGCTCGAAGCCGGGCCGCCGCACCACGACCTGCGCAAGGAACTGAAAAAATACTCGATCGTCAACCGGCTCGAGGAGGTCGCCCCCGGGATGACCACGTCCTCGCCCCTGAAGCTGAACTGCACCGATAAGGAGCTCCTCTTCGAGGTGCCGTACAACCTCCCCGACATCAAGAACCGCAATCTCGGAGTGGCGCTCGAGTGGCAGGGGAAAATGCGCCAGCTGTTCCGCCACTACTTCAAACGGGGCTACGCCGCCACCGATTTCTGGGTTGCCGAGGAAGAGGGTCATCTCCGCGCCTTCTACCTTCTCGAAAAGCGCTGAAGAACTTCGAGCTTCTTTGAGTCCTTTGAGCCTGCGAGGTGACCTTGCAGTTTCCCGTCAGACTAATACCGCCCTTGCTCTCCATCCTGCTGGCTGCGGCATTCGCGCAGGCCGCGGAGCTGCCGGCCGTGGTCCTGCTCGGCGACTCGGCGCGGCCCGGCTACGCCGACGCCGTCGCGCGGCTCCTTCAGGGCCGGGCCAGGGTGATCGTACCCGAACCTGGCGACGGCGATGGCTGGGCCTCCGGGAAACCCGCGCTCATTCACTTCCAGATCGGGCCGCCGGGCTCGATTCCCCTGCCCGAGTACGAGTCGAGGCTGCGACGGAACCTCGCGAGGCTGCGGGGGATCCCGGGCGCCGCCCTGGTGTGCGCCACCTCGCCCCCGGTCGGTGCCGACTCGGAGGTGCGGCGCTATAACGAGGCTGCAGCGCGCATCATCGTGGACGCCGGCGTGCCGGTGCACGACCTTTACGCGCTGGCGGAAGCACACGGAGCGGCCCGCGACGAGGCCCTGGGCGAGGCGGTTGCGGACTGCGTCGTCCGCCACCTCACGATCGCGTCATATCGCCCGCTGCCGGCCGCGCCGTCCGGGCCGGAAGCTGCGAGCGTCTACAGGGAATCCGAGGTGGGTCGCGACGCCCTCGTGCCGGAGTACTACAAGCGCATGGAGTTCGGGGAATTCGCGGTGCCGCAGTCGGCTTCTGCATGGGAGGAGAGGAGGCCGTCGGTCCTCAAATCGGTGCTCGAATCCCTCGGCGACCTGCCGCCGCGGCCGGCGCCGGTGCGGGCGCGAGTGGTCTCCGTCGAGCTGCGGCGGGATTTCCGCCTGGAAAAGGTGCGGATCGGCAACGGCGGGGAAGGCGAAATTTCGTCGCTTCTGCTGATCCCGAACAAGCTCGCGGGGCCAGCCCCAGCCGTCCTGTGGCTGCACTCGTCGACCCCGGACCACACCCAGATCATCATCCCCGGTACCAACGGCGGCGAGGAATCGCTCGGCGAAGCGTTTCTCCGAGCGGGCTACGTGGTTCTCTCCCCCGACGCCTTCTGGCATGGCGACCGGGTCGGCACCGGGCCGGCGGGGAAGTCCGAGACCGGTAGGGACGAGCAGGAAAGCCTTTTCAAGCTGCACCTCTGGCTGGGCCGCACGCTCTGGGGCATGTTCGTGCGCGACGATCAGGTGGCGTTGGACTACCTGGTCAGCCGGCCTGAAGTGGACCGGTCGCGCATCGGGACGACGGGCATGAGCATGGGGAGCACGCGTGCGTGGTGGCTGGCCGCCGTCGACGACCGCATCGCGGCCGCCGTGGGGGTTGCCTGCTTCACCCGGTACCAGAACCTGATCGCCCACGGCCAGCTGCGGCAGCACGGCGTGTACTACTTCACCGACGGACTGCTGCGTCACTTCGACACGGAAGGGGTCCTGGCCCTCATCGCGCCCCGGCCGTTCCTCGCCTTGACCGGCGACCTTGACGCGGGTTCTCCCGTCGACGGCATCCGCGTCCTCGAGGATCGGGTTGGGCGCACGTACGGCGCGCTCGGCGCGCGCGAGCGCTTCCGGAGCGTCGTCTACCCGGAGCTGGGGCATTCCTTCACCCCGGCGATGCGGGCCGAGCTGCTGGCGTGGTTTGACCGCTGGCTGAGGCGATGATTTTTCTGGTGGTAGGGAGTTGTGAAGTGAGTTCGGGAAAAAGAAATGGTCGCTGTTGATCCCGTTTCCTTGACCCGATGCTTTCGGAATCCTCTCACCCGTTGCCCGGGTTCGAGTTTGGGTCGGCGGGAGCTACCCTTTGCCGGAGCTTTCTTCCGGCAATCCCGGCCGGCTTCGACGCCTGCCGGTTCCGACCTCCTAGTGCAACGAACAAACCTGTTAAGCCCGTCCGTCGCCCTTCAACCGGTGTTCAAGGTCACGCAAATCACAGCGACCATGCTCATAATGCCCCTGCGGCGCGAAACCGTCAACAGCATTTCTTTCAGCAAAAGTTATCCACAGGATATGTGTGGCTAATATCGAGAGATCGGGACCCGGGCCCCAGCGCCTGAGTTTCCATTCCGGGAAACTCCAGAATTTCACGTTAATCTGGAGTGCGGCGCCTCGGCGCGCTTTGGTGATGGCGCCTCGGCGCCACATCCAGGCAACTCGCTGAGGCATCGGGCATTCCGGCCGCAGGAACAGGCGGCGTCGAGCCGCCGCACTCCGCAATCAATCGTCGGACAGCCTCTCCGGCTCGGACCTGCTGGAATTTTCGGGCAAGGTAAGGGGCTCCATCCAGCCCGATCCGGATGGTGGATTTGCTTGACTTCGCGCAGGGTGGTCTGTAAGCTTTCCCCCGTGTCGCGGGGTGGAGCAGTCTGGTAGCTCGTTGGGCTCATAACCCAAAGGTCGAAGGTTCAAATCCTTCCCCCGCAACCAACGGATTCATAAAGCACAACGTCATAAAGCTAATATCCACAGGGGGCTGCGAAGTCCCCTGATTTGTTTTGGGCAGCGTTTTCACTGCACCACCGACTCCTTCGGCACCGTTTCTACCACAGATCTACCACAAGTCCCGGCGAACACTTTTCCTAGCACTTCCGCCGTATGGTTCATCTGATCGCGATCGACGTGAGTGTAGATGTCTCCCGTCGTCGCGACGTTGGAATGACCGAGTAGGCTCTGTGCCAGCTTAAGGCTGCCTGTCTCTTTGTGGATGATGCTGCCGGCCAGGTGCCGAAACATATGAGCGCCCGACGCCCGCTTCTGGAATGGCACGCCGGCCTTTTCCATGGAAGGAGTGATGCCCAGCTTCCTGAACGAATCAGGGTCCATCGGTGTTCCGTCCTCCTGGCAGAAGACGAAATCGTCAGGGCCCGTGAATCTTGAGTCAGCCCGATGCTTCAGTAAAAAGTGGGACAGCTCCTCGGGCATTGCGAGATCCCGCCTGCTGGCCTCAGTCTTCAGCTCCCCGACTTGCTTCTTCCAGACCTTTTCCCGAACGAAGATTCTCTTGCCGAGAAAGTCCCGATGACGCCACCGGAGTCCCCGAAGTTCGCTCAGTCGGACACCTGTCATCGCGACCGTGGCGATTGCCGTCTTAAACGGGGGTTCCGCTGCTTCAAGTATGGCTCGACCCTGTTCAGGGCTGATATGAGCTTTCTCCTTCTTGCGAACCTTCGGGCGATGCACCTTCGCCCTTAAGGGCATTTTGCTCATCAGGTCGTTGTCGACAGCAACTTCCAGCATGAGCTTCAATAGCCCGTAGATGTTCAGGCGGTAGTGTTCGCTCAGCCCTAGCTTGGTCAACCGGCTCATAAACTCCGAGCTATCGGTCGGCTGGATCTCGTCGAGAACACGGTCCCCCCAATAGGGCAGGATGTGCTTCTTGAGCATCGCGTTATTCCCGTTGATCGTGGATGGCTGCATCCCTCGGTTCTCAGTGTCCTTGCGGCAAGGGTGCGGGATCTTTAGAAGCGAGCGCGGGGGAAAGTTTCAGTCGATCAGCTGCAGGCCGCCGTCGCCCTGACTGCAAAGCCATCGCTCCAGGTATTCCTCCACCGCCTGGCGCCCGCCCTGCGCGATCACGATGTCGAGCAGTTCCGGAACGTGTCAATGATTTTGAGACACCTGAAACTCGAAATTAGTGTCGTTTTTTATCGCTCGAACTGCATCGTTTAACAGCCCAGCCTCTGAAAATCGTGGACCCCGCATCAACCCTGGTTCTGCAACTCCGACCATCGATCCCATGTTGCCGCTTATGGAAATCTCAATGCCTTCCGGCTTGTCCTTTGGTTTGTTGATCCAGGCCGCTTCCGGCAATGTCGGTGGCACTCGGCGTTCCACGGACGAAACGTTCCGGATGGGCGTCAAGCGCCGAAGAAAGAACGATCCGCCGTTGGCTGGTCACCAGCTCGGCTTTGCCATAATGAACCATTTCCGGAGTCAGCAGTCCGATGCCGCTGTGGCGATGTTCGCAGTTGTACCAGGGGAAAAAATCCTGGCAAAAAGAGCGAGCATCCTGGATGGAGCCAAAGCGGTCGGGAAAACCCGGACGATACTTCAGCGTCTTAAACTGCGATTCCGAATACGGATTATCATCGGACACATGCGGCCGGCTGTGGCTTTTCGTGATGCCGAGATCCGCCAGCAGCAAAGCCACGGGCTTGGATTTCATCGAAGATCCACGGTCGGCATGAATCGTCAGTTGCCCGGGCAGCACGTTCTGCTTCTCGCACGTTTCCGCAATGAGGCGCTTGGCGAGCGCGCTGCTCTCGTGGGGAGCAATCATCCAGCCGACCACGTACCGGCTGAAGATATCCAGAATCACATACAGGTAAAAGTACGACCACTTCACCGGACCGAGCAGCTTCGTGATGTCCCACGACCAGACCTGATTGGGAGCGGTGGCCAGGAGCTCCGGTGCTTTGTAGTGGGGATGCCGAGCCTGATCGCGGCGCTCCCGGACTTCGCCGGCATCCTCCAAAATGCGATACATGGTGCGAACCGAACAATGGTAGGTTCCCTCATCCAGCAGGGTGGCGTACACCTCGGTCGGCGCTTTATCCACGAAGCGATCCGTGTGCAGGACGTCCAGGACTTGCCTGCCGTTCGATCGCGCTCAGAGCCCTCGGCGGCGCAGGCGCGAGGTCGGCCTCTCCTCGAGCGCCGGCGCCAAGCCGGCGATAGTACGTCGGCCTGGCAATGTCCAGCGATCTGCAGGCAGCAACGGTTCCTACTTCCTTCGACAGCTCCTGGCAGGCAATCATTCGTCGTCCTCGTTCTGCTCGATCGGGGGAACCGTCAGACCCAGTAGATCGCAGAGTTTTTTTTGGACATCGATGATGATTTCGGCCTGCCTGAGCCGTTTTTGCAGGCGTTGGTTTTCCCGCGTCAGACGATGCACTTCACCGGCCAGCGGATTCCGCGGAACCGGCTTCTTGCCGCGCTTACGCGGCTCCAGGCCGGCGATCTCGCCCGTCTCCCGCTGCTTGCGCCAGGTGGTCAGGTGCGACGAATACAGGCCCTCACGCCGCAAGAGCGCCGGCAATCCCTCCGGACCCACCCTCGTCGGCTTCCTGCAGAATGCGACGCTTGTATGCTGCGGTGAATTGCCGTCGGACAGCCTTTGAGTCAACTTCGGGATCAGGGGCAGCCGGACCCGGGTCCGCGGGCGCCGCCCCGAGTATGGTTGCTCCTCCGCTATCGGGTAGGCGCCCGGGTCACGCCGAGCACCTCCCACGGAACCGTACGTGCGCTGTTCGCATACGGCTCTTCGGGATGGCGGGTTATTACCCCCGTCACCGGCCGGTTCACGACCTCGTGGTTCCCAGCGGCAGCCCAAGCTGCGCCGGGGCGTTGATGGTCGCCCAGATCTACCGGAACCGTTCCAGAAGTGATACGAGCCCCCGTTCGGCGAAATACGCGTTGCGGAGTCCCCGATCTACTGCCGGATTGTGGCTCAACGCCCAGATGGACTGACGCCCCTCATAGATGCGTTGCCACGCCGTTTTCCGTCTAGATTCCAAGCCGAATGAGGCGTCGGGCGATCGTTCGCTTCGTCTTCCAGTGCTTCAGCACGATCGCGCGCAAACGTCGCCGAATGTGCGCGTCCGCCTCTGGATACTCGCTCGATCCCCGGCGTGCAGACCCGGAAATGCCCAAGCCATCCTTGCAGGTACGCGTTGACCTCGGGATGGTCGCTTCAAGCGACTGCCCCCGAGATCGCGGCGTAAGCTCATGGATGCGCTCACGAAGCCGCTTTTCGCTGCGCTCTGACAGCAGAACCTCGACCAGGCCGCCTTCTACTGGCTGCAGCCGATATCCGAGGAAATGCCGTGTCTCCGGTCGGGCCACTGCGCTCTTGCTCTCATTCACCTTCAGGCGTAGTCGCCGGTTGATGAACGAGGTCACGCTTGCCATGACCCTTTGCCCCGCACGCTCGCTCCGGACGTAGATGTTGCAATCATCCGCGTACCGGACAAACCGATGCCCGCGCCGCGCCAGCTCCTCGTCGAGTTCGCTCAGCACGATGTTCGAGAGCAACGGAGAAAGCGGACCACCTTGCGGCACCCCTTCTTCCGTGCTCACCTTCACGCCGTCCGGCATTACCACTTTGGCCTTGAGCATCCGCCCGATTAGAGCCAGAGAGCCGCTTGTCGTCGAGCCGCTGTGCAAGCCGCCCCATCAAGCGCTGATGATGAACTCGATCGAAGAATTTCTCCAGATCCAAGTCCACCACCCAGTCGTGTGCCCTTCTCTACGTAGCTCCGTGCCTCCGCAATCGCCGTCTGGCAGCTCCGGTTTGGACGAAACCCGTGGCTCGATTCATGGAACGTTGGCTCATACACCGGTTCAAGTACCAGCCGTACCGCCTCCTGTACCATTCGATCGACCACGTTCGGAATCCCCAGCCCGCGCTGTCCGCCTCCCGCTTTCGGTATCCACACGCGCCGGATATCTCCGGGACGGTAGCTCCCATCCAGCAAGGAAGCGCGCAGCTCCGGCAATAGCTCTTGCAGGTGCTCGCGCACTTACTCAATGCTCTGCCGGTCCGGCCCGGGCGCTCCTTGATTCGCCGCCACTTTCTCGAACGCCTCTTCGAGACGTTCGACTACCTCTTCCATCCTCGCAGGTCCGACTCTCTTCGGCTTGCTCTTCGTCTTCCGCACCTTCTGCAGTCGCGATGTGGATCGGTCCCTATCTCGTCTGCCCTCGGCTCCGCGTTGCCGCGGATTTTCGGCGGTCACGAAGTTCAGCGTCTGTTGTCGTTCCTCTTCCTTGACCGGGACCGCTTTCCCTCCCCCGGACATACGAGTGTTCCGAGTTTGGCCCCGGTTTCCCGGCGCTTTTGGTACTATGCGGTCCTCTGACTTCTGCTGGGCCATTGGTTTTCGTCTTTCGTCCTACGACCTACCGCTTTCGCGGAACCCAGCAGATCTCGCTGGGTAATGCCAAGAGATTTTGCAGCCATCTCGTCGCCCATACGCACGTGACTCCAACGAATATCGGGATTTTGTCGCTGCGAGCCGACTTACCCACCACGCACGCCTCACGGCGCTTCGCTTTCGCTCGAAACGCTCGCACACCTACGGCTTCTTCTGGACACCCCCTCGCGGGTCCTCCGGAAACCCTTGTCAGGTGTCCGGTTCGACTTGGTACTCCAAGCCAGTGCTCTTGCCTCATCGGTGTCGGATTCCCTTCGTTAGGGCTCCGGGACAGGACTTGCGCCTTGCTGGCGCTCACCTCCGATCTCCTGGCCATGCCAGTCACACCCGTTCCGGCTCGCTACGCTCGCCTTCACTCCGCTTCGGAGCAACCATACCCGTCACTCCTTTCATCATTCCTGTCATTACCATCTTGGATTTTCTCCCTGCCCTCTACATTAATTTAACCAGGGGCAGGTGTCTCACCATTATTGGCACAGAGGGGTTCGTTGATACGAAATCCAGGGCCGGAGTTTGCACGCACCATTGTGCGACGCATCCAAACTACGACCCCATTCGGAGTTGAGTATGGGCGCTACTCTCGCCGGGGGGGGGTGGTGCGCCTACGGTCGTACCCCACAGCCTTGGCACCACCGTCAGTGCGGAGGTGCTCGTACTTCCCGGCTCTGTCACGCTCCAAGAGGCGAAGAACATGCTTTGGCGGCGCGAAACCCGGCAGGAGGGCTCTGGTCGAGTATACTGGGACAGAGCCGCGGCGAATGCTGTACTGGTGCGGGATGCGAGGGAGTGCGGCGGGATCGAGCACGTCTTGTACACGGACTTCAATTCAGCCGGCAAGATCGTGACGCCTGATCCGCTGGAGCTTCCCCAAGCGGCAATAGCCAGCGTCTCGAAGGCGGAAACAGGCATGGACGGGATTAGCTACCTGATGGATCTGATCAGTGTGGGTGTAGATACCCTGCTCAGCCGGCAAGATCGTGACGCCTGATCCGCTGGAGCTTCCCCAAGCGGCAATAGCCAGCGTCTCGAAGGCGGAAACAGGCATGGACGGGATTAGCTACCTGATGGATCTGATCAGTGTGGGTGTAGATACCCTGCTTATGCCCTCGTATCGTGACGCAAATTCTGCAGCAAACTGACACACGCTCCTTGGGCGAGGCTCTCCAAAGGGCAGGGGAACTTGGAGACTCGCGCTCCTAGGGTTGTGGTGCCAAGGCGGATGCCAGGGGAGATTTGGCCGAGCAAGTCTGGAACCAAGAAGAAATGTTTAGCTGCGTTTCGCTTTACGTTTCGCCGCCCAGATCTTCTTCATCTTGACGCTCTGTGCCTTACGCTGCGCAGCAGTTCTTTTCCGCCGAGGTTTGCTTCTAGCCTGTGCGACGGCATGGGGAGATGCCGCGGGAGTTTTTCCGCGCAGCTTCGCCATCTCGACATCGATCTGGTTTTTTCGGTTCTCAAGTGCCTCAATCGCAAGTTCCAGAATCCGTCTTTCCATAGCACCTCGCCAAAATTGGAACAGAAGAGTAGGATATTTCACAAAGAACGGCAAGCTATTTCTGACGCAATTTACCGTGGCCGTAGCAGATGACAAGAGTGCCATGAAAGGAAAGAGCAAGTATGAGTGCCTTTGAAGGACTAAAGCAGAACCATCCATGGTGGATAAAGTTGATCTTCATGACGCTAGTCATTCTGGCTACTCTCGGCGTCCTTGGACTCACAGGGTTCTACCTCTGGTTTCTCTTCCCGGTGCAGAAGATCCGCGGTCTTACGTATCTGGCAACTCCCCACTTGATCCTCTATTACGCCATCCTTAATCTGCTGGATGTGGCTGGGATCATCCTGTTTGCGCAACTGCTCTATTTTCGACGCGTTAATGCCTACAATCCAATCCGCGACGGGATCATCCTGGGACTCTATATGGTCGTTTTGAGCTGGGGTGTTGACATTTTCGTCTATGTCTTTCTTCGGAACACACTGCCTTCCATTCACGAGTATTTCCTGGGAAAGAATCAGCCCGAGATTGGCATCGCATGGTTAGTAGGTTTTACCGCTGCTGTCCTGGCTGGCTGGCTGGAAAAGCGAAGACGGACGTTGCCGGCACATCTGTTCCGGCGAAAGGTGCTTCTCTGCTCGAGTGTCCTGATCGGCGCTGCAGCCGCACTCACCCTGATTGGAATCGCGCTCTTTGATATTCAACCCTGAGACGCTTCCACACAAACAATGGGAACCAAGCAGTATTTTGAGTTCAGACAATTCGTCCAGGCGATCGACCTAGATCGGCATCTGGATCGTGACGCCAACTCACCGGAGTGTTACAGCAAACTGTCGCTCTGATCAGAGTCCTGAACTTAGTCGACAGTACTGGTTGGTTTAATTCACTGACGGTGTCGTTATTGAGAGTGGGCAGCGAAGGTGTTACCTGAGTCGTGTCCAACCGGTTGGACCCTGCATGGAAGGGCGGCGAACAGCCGCCAGGCTATCACCGAGGAGACAATCGAGCTTGGTTAACCCGATCTCGAGAGCAATGAAGCCGACCACCGTCAGGGAGGGTACCAAGCCACCTTCCCATTGTCATGTCCTATGGTCTCGATAACGGCCAGCTATTGTTGACTGGGAGTACTTGTTGCCGCCAGTAAATCGTTTGACAATTGCGCCTGAGCAGATCTCTTAAAGATTACGGACTAGCGGATTGGTAGCGATTCGCCGTCGCCTCGCCAGTAGGGTTCCAGGACTTCAATAATGGAAACGAATACCAAGGGCGGGTTTGCTGGTGATCGTGCCTTCCGGGGCACTACACGAGCCGGGCGGGGTTACTTTTGGGTAGGCCGGTGGGTCTCCGAGAGCAACCTGAAAGGCCCAGTGAATAGCTTAGACTGATGCCTCTATGGCGGGCATGCTGACCTTACAGATAACCGAGGTGATGTCATCGGACGGAGGCCCGTCGCCAGTGAAGGCCCGAACCGTCTCGTGGATGCCTCGGACGAGTTCAGCCGCGCTGCTATGCGGATGGCATTTGATGAACTCAAGAGCTTTGCCCGCGCCAAACTGAGCCTCGGCGTCGTTGGCAGCCTCCGTGACCCCGTCGGTCAACAAAACGAGGGTTTCACCATGATCCAAAGGGATGGCCGGACTGGTGCAAAACAGACTGCCGGCGAAGAGACCTGACGGGGGTCCCGTGCTTTCCATGACGTGCCTGATCTCTCCAGAAGGGCGCAATATGTAACACGGTATATGCCCGGCACTGGCGTATTCGACCAAGCGGTTTCGCGGGTCGATGCGGGCCAACAGCAAAGTCACGTACTGTCCGCCGTCGAGGTCGGTGACGAGGGCATTATTAACGCGGCCGAGGAGAGAACCCATGTTCGACTCCAACGGTGCAAAGGACCGCACATACGCCCGGGTTTCAGCCATTACCAAAGCAGCTCCGAATCCATGGCCGCTGACATCGCCTATGGCGATACAGAGACACCCGTCCGGCAGCATAATAAAGTCGAAGTAGTCGCCCCCCGTCAGCATTGCAGAGCAAACGATTCCAGCAATATCAAAACCCGGCAACGATGCCACCGTGGTGTTTAGGCGCTGCTGAACTTCATGGGCGATTTGCAGGTAAAACTCCTCCTCCTGCTGTTTCCTCAGCTCGGTCACGTCTTTCAGAACGGAGACGAAGTGTGTAATCTCTACCTTTCTCATCTTTCATTGAGCTAATCGTTTGTGCAGACCAGTAGAGCCGGCCGGATTTCTTCCGGTTGACGATGATTCCACGGAATGATTTGCCCGCCAGGAGTAGCGCCCAAAGCTCTTTGTAGAACTGCTCGTCGTGTAGCCCGGACTTGAGGAGACTTGGAGTCCGGCCCAGGACCTCGATTGCGGAATAACCTGTGGTCTCTTCAAAGGCTGGGTTGACATACTCGATGACTCCCTGCCTGTCCGTTATCATCACGGTGTCCGCAGTTTGCTCCACAGCCCTGATGAGCCGATCGTAGCTCCGGTGCAGCCGCTGGAGCTGTTCCTGAATGCCGAGGGTTCCCGAGTTACTCATAGAGCTTCCCGCTGCCCCGCTGGACGAGTTCGCACGCTTTGTTTTTCACTGTTGCTGAGCTTCCGCAACACACCCTTGCCAAAATAGTCGTGAACGCATCGAACCGGGAATTCCATTGTGGGCTCCAGGAAGCTTTCAGTATACACCTGGCTTTCGATGAAAACACCTATTGCAATTTGTTTGGTTGTTTCCCTTCTGATGCCCTCGGTCGCAGTCGCTGGCATCAGCAGCAAACGAGCGGCCTATCAAGGGGGAACTACCAAGGATCGGGACTTCCCGGGCGCTAAGAAGGCAGTCGAGGGTTATCTGGACACTAGCGATCCCAACGATCTACGGTTTGAATATTTTCTGGATAAGAGGAACAAGGTTTACTCGATACCATACAAACACTTTATAGATATCGAATACGGGCAAAAGGCAGGTCGTCGAGTAGGCGCTTCGATTGCTACCGCTGTTTTACTCACTCCACTCGGTTTATTCATGCTTTTTTCGAAGAAGCGAAACCCTTCGTCACGATTGGATACTCCGATGATGCTGGGAAAGAAGAAGTCGCAGTCTTCGAACTGGGTAAGGACATTGTCCGAACGACAGTACCGATTCTTGAAGCTCGTTCTGGCAAGAAGATCACTTACCAAGATGAGGAAGCCAAGAAGTCTGGGAAGTAGATCGCGGCCATAGTCAAGCTGTAGCTCTGTTACCCAGAGAGTACAGCCCTGGACGGTCGATGAACTTCGAGGCACAGCCTAATTGTATCGGTTGTCAAGCTGTACTGAACTCACAACGCCCAGCGCAGTTTGCCGCGGCATCGGAATCTTGACATAACATATTTCTTCAAGTGAGAGCATCATGAATAAGCTCGTCGGTTTGTGGCTGTGGGTCTCGGTATGTGGCTTGACTCCCCTTTTCCTGCAGGTAATCGCGCCTACTCAGGAACTTCTATTTCCCCATTTCCCCACTTTGCAGTCGGCAGCGGTTGGGAGAGTGATTTGACCTTCATTGCCCAAGGTGGAGAAACCTCATCAGGTTCGATTGTCTACCGTCAATGGCAGAACTTACAGCGGGACGCTTGACTCCCGAAGTTGCCGCGTGTTACCCAACGAAACTCCACGTCCAGTGAACTCCTGATTCTCCTCGAACGCCGCAACGGGTCATAGAGATTGTCTTCAAAGCCACGCATTTCTCAACACTGGACAGCTATCCACTGCCTACAAAGGTGTCTGAAATGCGGCTATTTCGTTTGCCTAACACAGTACTCGTCGAACGCCGCGATCAGGGACTGGGCGATTTCGTGGGCTTCCCGGTTTTCAATCTGGTAGCGCTGGAGCATGAAAACCGCTTGGCCGTCACGGAAGATTGCCACCGACGGCGACGACGGGGGGTACTCTTTCAGGTAGCCGCGAACGCAGGCTGTGGCTTCAATATCGCCACCGGCAAAGACCGTGGCCACCTTGTCAGGCAGCGCCGAATGTTTTAAGGCCATTGCGATGCCTGGACGCGCGCGGCCGGCCGCACAGCCGCACATGGAATTAATCACCATCATCACCGTGCCGTTGCCCGGTTTCAAGATCTCATCCACCGCTTCCGGCGTCCGCGTCTCAAGTACCTCTAACCGGGTCAACTCCTCGCGCATGGGGCCAATAAACTCTTCTGGATATCTCACAACTTCCTCCTTGCTCGATCTGGGCAGTGCAAAGCAGGCTTAACCACATGAGTTCGCCCGGCTTAGTTCTCCCATACGTTTCCTCTCTTGTTGTAGTGGATGGGGGTGGCTACTTCTTCCAGTAATCGTAATTTATCTGAATGAACGACTTCCATTTCTCTGGGACTTCACTTTCGGGGAAGATGGCCGTGACCGGGCATGCAGGCTCGCAAGCGCCACAGTCAATGCATTCGTCAGGGTTGATATAAAGCTGTGTTGCCTCAGCGAACCCCACATCATCCTTCCTGGGATGAATGCAATCCACCGGACAAACATCAACACACGCGGTGTCTTTGATGTTGATGCAAGGTTCAGCAATAATGTACGTCATATCCCCCCACTGGCGGTTCCAAGCGAAGCTCGCGAGCAAGCGCCCCCACGGAGGGAAACTTGCCTTCTTGCAGCGCAACCCGCGCCGTCGACCTGACCGTGTGCTCAGTCGGCAGATCCATGGCGGTTATTGGCCAGAGTGATGGCATGCATCCCGAGCTTCTATAGCGACCATAACGACGGGACGAGTACTTGCTCCGTGAGAGGTTCGTACGGTTCGGGCGTAGGAAGATCCAGAACCAGCGCGCGCTGGCCTTCGCTTAGACACTGCAGGCGGACCTCGCATTTGTCCGTGAAACGGACCGCGTCACGATACGTGTAGGCTGAGTCGCTCAGTTGCACGAATGTGACCTCTTCAACCGGACCGACCGCGAGCCAGCGCTGCAGGCGTTCGGGGATGTTCCGCAAGCTGAGCCTTGCGCCCGGCGGGATGCAAACCGCCCGAATCGATTCTGTTTTGGGCCTCAGCCTGAAAAACGACCAGAGCCCGTTTGACAGCGCTTCAGGCGGAACTGCTCTTCTCTGCAAGTCCGACGGGGAAGCGAAACCGATCGTCCCGGTACGAAACCTGTGGGCGACCAATTCCTCTCCCTTGACTGCCAGCCGGTTTGGCATTGACATTAGGGAATAGTCACACATCCTTTCTTCCTCCCGTTGAGCCAGGATTTCCGCTTTGGACCCTGGATCAAACCTTAGCGTAAGCCGAGATTTGATACTTTGTCAATACCGATATTTACTAAATCTACAAGTTGACTATATTCTCAAGAATCCGCTAAAATAGCGATTAATGGAAGGGCTGACTGCGACTAAGGTTAACGAACAGTCCACTAGGACCGAAATCCTGCACTTATTGAAGGCGCACGGCCATTTGGAAGCAAAGGCGATTGCCCAGTTTTGCGGATTTACTACGATGGCCGTCCGCCGGCACCTTCTGAGACTCTGCGCCGACCGTGTCATTCAAACGAGAACCGAGCGCCGTCCCAAGGGCCGCCCAACCACTCTTTATTCGCTCACCGACCTGGGGGATGCTCAGTTCCCGAGAGACTACGCGGCGCTGGCCAAAGAGCTACTCTCAAGCTTGGAACTCCTTGACGGCGAGTCCAAAATCGAGGCGGTTTTTCGGAGACGTCGCTCAAACCTGATTGCGCGGTACGGTCATCGCGTACGGGGAAAGGATCTCGAAAAGCGGGTGCGAGAGATGGCGGCGGTACTGACCGACTGCGGATACATGGCAGAAGTGGAGGTAGCGGGCTCGGGCCGTTTCTTGCTGATCGAACATAACTGCGCCATTCGCGAGGTCGCGAAAGGCTATCCCGTCGCCTGCCAGGAAGAACTGTGCCTAATCGGCAAACTCTGCGGCAGAAGTGTCGCGCGCGTCTCTCACGTTCTCGCCGGAGACAGGCACTGCTCCTATTTGGTCGAGGAGGGTGGCGGGTCAAAGAGGCCCGAAGAGAGCCCAGCGCGCAGCGATACCCCGGATCGCCGCCGATAGGAATCGCTCGGGTGAAGGCGCGATACACCAACGCCGCGGATTTAGTTCAAGGACCACAACTTCACTAATGTCAACAGGAAGATAGAGATTTGATTACTCTCGAGATGCTTTCCGACATGTGCTGCCCGGTTTGTCGCAGCGGGGGATTGGAAGCCGATATTGCCAGGCAAGAAAACGGCAAAATCATCGAGGGCCAGTTGGTTTGCAGCCTGAAGGGAGAGAGTTACCCGGTTCGTTCCGGGGTGGCTGATTTCATTCCCCGCAGTCTGGTGAGCGACGTGCAATGGAAGATGTGGCAGGATCATTTGCTCGGTTTCCAGGAGCGGCGGGACGAGCGCATCAGGGAACCGCGTCGGCAAGTTCATGCCCTCGCAAAGAAATCCCGCTCAAGAAACGCAAAAAGTAAGTTTGCCGAGTTCGCGGGTATCCGGGAAGGAAAAGTGTTGGACCTGGGATGCGGCCCCGGCAAATTCAGGTTCAACTTGAATGACAACGTTGAATACTATGGCCTTGATCCCCTGCCGTTGCTGGAGGTGGCGGAGTTTCCGTTCGTCTGTGCTTTGTCAGAGTACATGCCCTTCAAAAACGACACGTTTTCCCATCTGTTGGTGATTGACGCGATGGACCATTTTAAAGACCTGGAAGCTTCCTTCAAAGAAGCGCTGCGGATTCTCAAACCCGTCGGTAAATTCCATCTGATCCAGGTTATCCATGATTTGAAAGGACCGGTATCGGCGGTCAAGGTGTTCACCCACTGGGTGAAGGATTCACTGGAAGAGCACGCTACCAAGATCAAGAACCCCGACGCTCCCAAACATATGACCGAATTCACCAGCACATCGCTGCGTGAATTCATGAACCGCTATTTCACCATCGACGCGGTGCGCATTTACAACGACAAATGGTACAGCCCGACCAAGTTATTCCTGAGCATGTCTCCCCTGCCATCAATGGGCGCGTACGCAAACCGTGGCGAGGGATCCACCCCGATGCTGAAGGAACGCGGCGTTGTTCGTTGAGCAGGCCGATCACCAATCCGGGCAGTTGGACAAAGAAATCATCGAGCGTTCCGAGGAACTGAGCCGATTGCTGTCCGGGAAAGCCCCTTTCAGCATGTTTCATCCTTAGCCGGGCGGGGTTGAAGCGCTGTATAAGGCCATTTTTGCCCGGAAGCATAGATGTGCACCTATTGAACACTGGCGAGGGGACGCCAGGGATTCAGCAGACAACCACTGGTGGGATTCCCTCCGGCCGGATCGCTGCAATCGACGTCTCCGACTCTTTCACTCCTGCAAGTCACTGCAACTATGCTGCAACCTTTGCGCTAGCAATGGATTACGATCCTGGTATCCGGCATATCAATATGTCATCTCATCGGCACCCTTTCATCCACCGTCAGGGAAGTCTCCCTCCGACTGCTGGTCCGCACTGACGGGGTGTAAGTGGGTTACGTTATGGGGCGTCTCGGGGCTCCGGGTGGGGTTCACGCAGTTCGCTTGCACTCTCTCATAGTGATTCGTATTGCCGATTGCTCGGTGGGGTGGTGACGCCAAAATGGTGCGCTAACAGCCCAGGGCACCACGGGAAGAGCTCAGATTAGTTGCAGAAATCTCGCAATAGTTCCGACACCGTCAGGAAGTTCCAATCCCTTTTCGCATCGTTGGTTCCTATGACCTCGATTGCAGATTAATGCTGCCGACTAATAGTATCGTTCGCTATTGTGCCTCGCCAGTTGTGCGCCAGGGCATCAATAACGGTACTGGATACCAATGGATAGGATTGCTGCTGATTGCGCCTCCTGGGGCTTTACGCGAACCGGACGGGGCTGTTTTGCGATCGGCCACTGGGTGCGTTGCCGGGGCGGTCTGTGCCGACATTCGCAGGTTGTGGCGACGTGGCCATCCCGGTGGCCATAAACCAAGTGTGACAAATAACCTGTTTGTCACAGCGCTTTCGCAGAGCGCCGCGCTGGAACTGCGGGCGAGACTGGATGTGATCGCCCGGATTCGTGTGATCATTTCTCACTGGCGGCGGGTGAAGGGTGCGTTAAGGGACGCATCTGCGCGGCTCTGGAGCGTAAGTTCCAGTAGCCGCAATGCAGGATGGATTCATCGGACCCGTTCCGACAGCGTCATTCCCTGCGAGGAGGAGAGTCGGAGGATGGGTGTATAATTGCGGACAACTCAGGGTTAGCTGTCTCACCCAGGATGGAATTGTGGCAATGCCATCCCCGCATGACGTCACTCATCTGCTCCAGGCCTGGTGCGGCGGCGACCAGGCTGACCTGGATAAGCTCATCCCTCTGGTTTATGACGAAGTGCACAGGCTGGCGCATATCTACACGGTGCGCGAGCGGCCGGGCCACACGCTGCAGACCAGTGCCCTGGTCAATGAGGCCTATCTGCGGCCCATCGATGCGTGGTTGCTGCAGGAGTTGAAACGCGGGGCGCGCGGATGAGTATCGATCGGTGGCAGCGGGTCAAGGACATCTACAACTCGGCCCTGGATCTCGAGTCGGGAGGGCGCGAGGCCTACCTGCGAGAGGCCTGCGGGGGAGACCACGCCCTGCGGCAGGAGGTGGAGGCTCTGCTGGCCAACCTGCCGGAGGCCGAGGGATTCATGAAGGATCCCGCAATGGAGGTGGCGGCCCGAGGCCTGGCCGGGGAACGGACGAGTGAGCCACAACCGGACTATGCAGGCCGGTCCGTGCGGCAATACCGGATTGTGGAAAAGATCGGCGAAGGCGGGATGGGAGTGGTCTACCTGGCGGAGGATGGTTCACTCCATCGGAGAGTCGCGCTGAAGTTTCTGCCGCCGGAGATGCAGCAGGACGCGACTGCTCGAAAGCGGTTCCTGCGCGAAGCCCGTTCGGCAGCCGCTCTGGATCATCCCTACATCTGCCACATCAACGAAGTGGGCGAGGCCGAGGGTGCGGACTTCATCGTCATGGAGTACGTCGAAGGCCAGATGCTGATGGACAAGCTCCGTCAGGGGCGGTTGCCGCTGAAGCAGGTCCTGCAGATCGCCACAGAGGTTACGGAGGCGCTGGAGGCCGCGCATGGCAAGGGGATCATCCATCGGGACCTGAAGCCCGCGAACATCATGCTGACACCGACGGATCACGCGAAGGTGATGGACTTCGGGCTGGCCAAGCAGTTGATTCCGCCTGGAGGAATCGAGAGCCAGGAAAAGTCGGGGACGGCGCTGACCCGGAGCGGCATGACGCTGGGGACTTTGGCGTACATGTCGCCGGAGCAGTTGCGCGGGGAGACCGTCGATGCCCGTTCGGACATTTTCTCGTTTGGCGTGGTGTTGTACGAGATGCTGGCCGGGGTTCATCCCTTCAAGAAACCGACCGGGATGGACACGGCCGGTGCGATCCTGAAGGATACCCCTCCGCCCCTGGCAGAGAGTTGCCCGGACGTTCCGGTTCTGCTCCAGCACGTCGTGAAGAAGATGCTGGCCAAGGATCCTGAGGATCGGTATCTATTGATGCACGATGTGAGGACCGACCTGAGAGAGTTGCTCGATGAGTCGAACCGGCCGGTACGGGGGAAGCGCAGAGGGCGGAAACCGTTGTACTTGATTGCCGCAATCGCGTTGGTGATTGTCGGCGCGGGGATCTGGGCGTTGTTCCAGTTCTCTCCTCGCGGGGCGGCGCTGCCCCCGCCGAGGTTTGTGCCCATAACAGCGTCCGGTGGCGCAAAAGGTTTTCCGTCACTTTCACCGGATGGAAACTGGATCGCGTTTGCCTGGACGGGTGAAAAGGGAGGTAACCAGGACATCTACGTCAAGGAGTTGGAAGGCCCCGGCTTCAATCGGCTGACGACCGACCCGGCAGTTGACAACTTTCCCGCGTGGTCTCCCGATGGCCGCCAGATCGCTTTCCTGCGACGCTCGGGCGATCGATGGATACTGTACCTCATCAGTATGGTGGGCGGTGGAGAAAGGAAGCTGGCTGAGGTAGGCCTCGGACGACCGAGCTGGTCGCCCGATGGGAAGAACATCGCATTTGTGGACCGAAAATCACCGAAAGATCCTTCGAGCATCTGGTTGTTATCGGTGGATACGCTGGCAACCAGGCAGATGACCACCCCGGAGGTAAGTTACTACGGTGACGATCATCCGGCCTTTTCCCCCAATGGTCGCTACCTTGCGTTCATCAGGCAGATTGACGCTTTGACACCCATTCTATATGTCATGCATCTTCCCGGTGGAGAGCCCAAGGTTGTGACGGACCATAACGGCCCCTGGTGGCCATGCTGGACTGCCGATAGCCGCGAGATTGTCTTCATTACTGACCCTATGACAGGGGAAGCGTCGTTGTGGCGGATCGTCATGGACGGCGGGGAGCCTCTCAGAGTCCCGGCTCGTGGCGAGCGGGTTCGTCAGCCCACCATCACCGGGAATCGTCTGGCCTACGTAAGCGATACCTCCAACTGGGACATGTGGAGACTGGAATTGACGGGGCAGGACGCGATGAAACCGCCATCCAGGCCCCTATTGTCCTGGACATCAGATGAGTCTGATCAGGGTATTTCACCCGACGGAAGCAGGATAGCTTTCGCGTCCGACAGTTCAGGAAGCATGGAGATCTGGATCTGCAATGCCGACGGCACAAAGCCGATGAAGCTCACCGACATGAAGGCGGGAGACACCGGCAGTCCAGACTGGTCTCCTGACGGGAAGAATATCGCTTTCGATTCCACCAGATCGGGGAGTAACGACATCTATGTGGTGAGCGCAGAAGGAGGGCCGGTGCGCCGGATCACGCCAGATCCCACGGAAGATGCGGTCCCACGCTGGTCACGGGATGGTCGTTGGATATATTTCGGCTCGAACAGGGGCGGAAGCTGGCGGATCTGGAAGGTGCCGTCCGATGGAGGCAACGCGATTCAGATCACCAGGGACGGAGGCCTGGTGGCCCGCGAATCAGCCGACGGGCAGTTTGTGTACTACCGTGGTTATTATGATCTTCAGAAAAGAGGTATCTGGCGAGTTCCCGTTGCGGGCGGCCCGGAGACGCTTGTACTGGACAGGCAGATTCCTCTCTGGACTTGGCATTTAACGGGCCGGGGCATCTACTTTATCGATCACAATGCTAAGCCTGTGGCGATCATATGCTTTTACGATTTTGCGACCCAGCGTGTAAGAAATCTGGCTCCCGTCCATAGTGATCCGGCCTTTCGGATAGGAGGGGGCTTCAGCGTCTCGCCTGACGATAAGTGGCTTGTCTACGAGGGTGGGATCGTCGCTTCCGATATTAGGATGATCGACAACTTCCGCTGACCGAATGGGTGGACTCGTCGCGATCCGTCAAACAGCATGCTGCGGAAGGAGGAACCATTGGTCTCTGCGCCCGAGGTTTCCGATCGACTCCCCGTCTCAGGTCGAGGAGATAAATGCCCGATCCCGCCGTCTCGTAGGCCTTGGCGTTGAACCCATGATCGGAGGCGGGGTTCCCGGTTCGCGTTGTGGGCCTCATACTTGGTCTCAATGGCCCGGTGTACCCTGTCCAACCGGTTGGACCCCAGCACTGCGGTTCGTCGGCTGGCGGGAACCTCTGCTAAAATTACGCATTGCGATCACTTTTGCCAGGCGTCACTCCGATGCGGCTCTGCCGTGCTCCCGCACCATTCGATGACCCCGCATGGATTTTTGTGCTGAAACACGACAGTCATCGAATTGTTACCGCACTGACAGCAAGCGGGCATGGTCATGTGAATTTCTGGGGGTCACCCGCAACGCCGGACTACGCTTGTGCCTCTTCGGCTCGCTTTTGTTCTGTGAGCACATCCACTCATCCTGGCTCTAATCTCGTTCATAGTGGCAGGATTGACTGAACGCGACGACTCCGTAGTCCATGACTCTGCAATACTTGTCGGGCCCAGCGGGCAGATTCTAGCCAAGCATCGAAAGATCAATATCCTAAAATGGCCGAAGCCACAGAACTCAGGTAACGTCTATTTACGTTGCCGGAAGGTAAACAGGCTGAATCGGGGGATCAGCTCCTTGAAGTTGGAGTACCATTCAATGCAAACCAGCCTGGAGCGTCGGTTCAGCGCAGGATTGATGTTGAAAACGGTATGCGGACATTCCTGGAGAACCACGTAAAGCAGTTGGTGTCGGTGGACTTCTTCGTGGTGCCGACCGTGAGTTTGCGAATCCTGTATGTGTTCCTGGTTCTGGCTCAATGAACGCAGACGCGTTGTGCATTTCAACGTGACCGAGCATCCGACTGCAGAGTGGGCGGCGGCGAAGCTGATGCAGGCATTCCCTTGGGACACGCCGCCGCGTTACCTGCTTCGGGACCGTGATGGAGTCTATGGTGAGGCCTTCCGGACACTGGCGGCCGACATGGAGATCACAGCAGTGCTCACAGCTCCACGCTCTCCCTGGCAGAGCCCATATGTCGAAAGGCTGATCGGCTCCATTCGCCGCGAATGCCCGGATCACGTTTTCGTGTTGAATGAGTCCTCGCTGCGGCGGCAGATCGCCGGCTCTTCGGGCTTCCGCAATGACTCCGTTTGATCCGGATCGAGTTTTCAGTAACGACAGGGCACAGAGCTCGGCTACAACGGGCGTCATGCTACGGTATCACAGGCAAAGCGGCCATCCCGGCCGGACTCAGCCGCAGTGCCATGGCGCAAATCGGCTGCGAGGCTTCGATTACCAGGGTCCCCCGGAATTTTGCGAGGTTTACCGGCTTGCCTGCGAACAATTCTGCGGGAAAGCGCGCAATCTGGGCATAGCCCGCGAGGGTTGTTTCAGCCCTGGCGCCCACAATCGGCAACCCATTGGTGTCGGTCAGGGTCAGGGATATGCTGACGGTGTCTGCGCCCGGGTTGGAAAGCGCGATGCCAGCTTCCAGGTAGGCGGAACTGTCGATGTCCAGCGGAACCGCCTGACGCGCCGCAGGACGGCTTGCTGCCAGGCCCCCCAGGCCCAGGACCCCGGAAAAAAGGAGTGCGCTTCTGACCGGGATCTCCGACTTCATTTCGACGGAACCAACCGCCAGTGGACCGAGTCCGTCCGTAGCGAGCCAAAGTGCTGCGCCGGGTGCCAGGTTGAACGGATAGTTTCCGTCGGTCCAGATGCCGTTGAACGTCACTCCGAGCGATTGTCCCTGGCTGCCGCGCAACTTCAGGATCCCCGCGCACGGTTGACTGAGGGAAGGATTCACCAGGATCAGAGTCGAGGCGAGTCCCTCTCCATTTACGAACTGAGAAAAGTAGACGGGTTCGGCGGCAACCTCTTTGGAAATGCGGCGGATCGTGTGGTTGTCCCTGTCGGCGACGAAAATCGTCCCGGACGGATCAACGGCGAGGCCGGACGGTATCGCAAACCGCGCGGCAGTTCCTGCTCCGTCGGCGTTTCCCGACAGCGACGTATTTGGCGTCGTGTTGATTTTCGAAGAGCCCGCCAGCGTTGTCACAAATCCGTCCCTGGTCACGTGGCGCACAACCCACCCGTCGGAAACGTACACGCCGTCGGATGAATCGATCGCGAGTCCCATGGGATAGCCAAACAGCGCGGTTTCCGGCGGCCCATTCATGCCGCCATGAAGGCCCGGAGTGCCCGCGAGGGTCGTGACGATTCCTTCAGGGGAGATCTTCCGAATTACACAGTTGTTGTAGTCGGCGACCAGCAGGTTGTTCCTGGAATCGAGCGCGATCCGCTGCTGGCCATCGAAACGGGCGTTCTCGCCGGTGCCGTCGGCATATCCCGGCACCCCGGCGAGCCCCGCGATGGTTGTGACACTGCCGCCGGGCGCGATTTTGCGGATCGTGTGGTTGGATGTGTCGCTCACATAGATCGTCCCCGAGGCGTCGATCGCAATCCCTCGAGGATAGTTGAACCGCGCCGCCGCGGCGCTTCCATCCGCGCTGCCCTGTTCGCCAGCCGAGCCCGCAATCGTGGTAACCGTGCCATTGGCGGCGAGCTTGCGGATGGTATGGTTCCCGTAATCCGCGATGAATATGTTGCCTGCGCCGTCCGCGCACAGACTTCGGGGAGTGTTGAAACGGGCTGACCCGCCGATGCCATCCTGCGCGCCGCTGCTGCCCGCCAGGCCCGCGACGGTCGTGACGACACCCAGTGCGCTGATCTTGCGGATCGTGTGACTGGCCGTATCCGCCACGTAAAGGTTTCCGGCTCTATCGGCGGCAATGTCGTTGGGGGAAGCAAAGCGTGCCTCCCGCAGGGCCCCATCGGCGGAACCGCGGCTGCCGGCCTCCCCCGCATAGGTCGAGACGATCCCGACAGGCGTCGGTTTGCTGAGGCGATCGACGGGTCCCACCGGAAGCGTCGTGAACTGTCCAGACTCGGCCTGGAGCATGGCCACCCCGTTGAAGGGAAGGGAGGACGTGGCCAGAAGCGTCCCTCTCGCTTCGGTCAGATCGAAGGCTGGAAACATCTCGTCTGCATACTTCATGAACTGTCCGTGGGGAACGAGCCGCACCGATGTCTGCGCTCCCGGGACAGGTTCGCCATCCGTTGCGCGCAGTTGCATCGCGACTACGATCTCCTCGGAATTCGGATTGGAAAGTGCGATACCGCCACGAATGCCCGTGGAGCGGTCGGATGACACCGGAAGGACAAGGCTGGTCGTGGCGAGAGAGGAAGCTGAAAGGCCGGCGATACCACTCGTGCCCGCCAGCACGATTGATGCATCGACGGGAGAGTCCGACCCGACCTCGATCGAGCCGGTTATCAGCTCGCCCTGACCGTCCGTGAAATACTGCGCGCTGCCTCCCGGAGGCAGCGCGAAATCGAAAAGGCCGTCACGGGGCACACCGTTTATGGCCAGGCGCAGCGGAGTGCCGCCTGTGGAGAAGAGGCTGACCGTACCCGACGCCTGCTGCGTGGCGGATGGGTTCACAAGCACAAGGGTGGACCGGATGCCGGCTCCATTCGCCAGGTGCGCGATAAATCGCGCATTGTTGTTGATCGTAACGGTAAAGCCCGTGTCGTAGGCCGATTCGACAGCGATGGAGACGCCATTTCCCGGGTCCTGAAAGAGCCTGCCCGGGACGAACATGGGTCCCTCGTCGCCCGTGAATTCGTTCATGTCCGGGTCCATGACGTGGGCCGGTCTCCATTCCGACCCCAGTCCCCACTGTCCCGAAGCAATACGGTCGGGGTCGACGTCGTAGAGGATCACGGCATCGCCATATAGTCCGGTGTCGTAACCGACGCGCTGGCGGGCTTCCGCAGTGTAAAAATGTTCGTGAAGACCTGGCAGCGGGATTTGAGCCATTTTGAAAGCCCGGGTCATCGGCAGGGCCAGTCTCTCCAACTGTATGGTCTTTTGCGTACCCGGCAACGCGGTATATTTCTCATCCGGGCGAATCCACCCCAGCAGGTCCTTGTGGTAGGCATTCGTGTGGATCGCCTGAAGGCCGAACTCTGGATCCGTGACCCTGGAGGCCCAGTGACTCATCACGTCCCAGTAGTTGTCATAGGTGCCGCCGTAACCTGCCGACGAATGCGGCAAACCGAACGCGTGGCCAATCTCATGCGCGAACCCGTAGTGGCTGGAGTTGCGTTCATGCCCATAAACACCGTGAAACAGGTCGGCGGGATGCCAGGTGGCGCCCCAGGTGCGTTGCACGCCATCCAGGGGCAACCTCACAATCCCGCCGTAAGCGGCGTACTTTGCGCCGAAAAAATCGTTGAACACCATCGTAATGCCGGCGTAGGCGGGGAAGTAGACATCGCGGTCCGCCACCGCGGTGGCGTCCAGCAGTGTCCGTCCCTGATCCGGCCACACGGAGTCGCCATACACGTAGTAGGAACGCGGATGAGGCAAAACATACCAGCCCACGACGCGGGGAGCTCCGAGGTTGATAACATCGTATGAGACCTCGCGCCAGTAGTGATCTATCCCGGGGAACGTGGACGCAAACATCGCCTGGTAGAAACCTGGCGTCCGCGGCTCATCGGACACATCCGGAAATTTGCAGAGAATGATGAGCCAGGGCTGCGGTCCGGACTTGAGACTGGGCAAGGTGGCGGACTGGCGGACAAGTCCCGCCCGGAAAGGCGGCGAGATGAAACGAACAGAGGTGACTCTGAGGCCTGCACCGTCGATCCACTCGCCACTCACTTCGGCAAAGCGCGGCGAGAGGTCACCGGCGCTGGGGATCACTCCAGGTACATCGGGGGCGAGCGTGAGATTTGTAGCGTTCCCGGCTGCATCGATGAGGAAATGCCGGACTCCGGAGCGACCTTCCGGGTCGTCAAAACAGATGGTGTGAAACCATCCGATCAGCACAATCCCGTCGTTGGGAGGGTGATGGCCCGGCGGCACAGCGCCTAACACTGCGGACAAGAGAACGAGCAGCGGCAATATCCCCGGCATGATGCCTCCTGCTAAGGTCCGACCGAATAAAAACCCATTATCGACCTAAAACGGGTCTCCGGATCAGAATCTTCCTCACGAGAGGAAGGACGAGACTCACCGAGAGCATTTCGAACATCCCCGACAACAGACAGGAGCGAGTGCATCAATCGATTCTCAGTGTGGCAGACATCTCGACGACGCAATGTTCAGAGCTGATACGCTGCGCTTGTGCTCCTGGCGACCCAACACCACAGCGGCGCACGGAGTCGGAGAGGATAGACATCTGACGTGGTCTGGAATCGCCAAGAGGCACGTATCCCGAAAGGCAGGGTAACTGCAAAGGCGGGTGAATCGACCTACGTTATTGACGGCAGGTGCAGCGGGAGTTTTATCAGACATCCATGAACCGATGATGCCTTTGGCTCGGATTACCCAATGATCCAGCGAGGCCTCCTCCGCGGAATTCGAGTCGACGAGAACCATCGGGCACCGTGGAAGTGCTGACAGAAGAGCCCAGAGCACGGGCCTTGGGCTTGTGAATCCAGCACGGAACCGATAGGAACCGGGTAGGCCCAAACCCCGGTTGCAGCAGTCGGGTGATAGTGATACAAAATCCCTGCGGGGCCAGTTCCCCGGTAGGTCGACCTTCTTCTCGCAAACCATCTGTCTGATCCTGCGGGCGGCCGCATCGTGTGAAGCTGTCGAACAACAGTGATCGCATTCGGGATTCTGATTCTCCTTGAGAGAGGTGCTGCGGACTCGTTCGCGGCGTCGCAGGCGGTGCTCCTGCGCTCTCGAGAGCAGACCCTGCCGGACATCGCAGGCGTTGCTACCTTTGCGGGGAAGGTGGGGGCGCAGCTGACGCCAATCCAGCCGGCGAAACGGGTTGTCGTCGCGGTCCTGTCCGAGACCCTCATTGAAGGCGACGCGGACAAACTGCGCTCGGCCGTCCAGGCGATCTCCCAGCAGGTTCGATCGACGCACGAATTCTCGATTGCGCTGCTGCGTGCCGATTCCGTCGACATCTCGGGCCCCCTCAAGAGTCGGGCTCAGATCCAGGCTGCACTCAGGACTGCCGTCCGGCAGGCTGCTCCGGAGTCGGCTGCAGCCGGCCCTCTTTCCGCCTACACGATGCTTCTGAGGAACCTCGGGCAGCTGGGAATGGACTGGTCCTCGCTTCTTGTCGTCGGGCGGCTGGCTCCGCCTGATTACCCCCGCGTGGTGTATGCCTGAACCCTCCGCGGGACAACAACCTGGACCTGATCGCAGGTGCCGGACAGCCACACTGTCAAGGCCGGGGCCCTCTATGGTGAGCGCACATCCCGGCCTACCGTGACGGTTCGGCTTCCCGGATGAATCGGGTCTGCTCCTCGCGCAGACGAGCCAAATGCCAACGGCCCGGGTGGACGAACACCCGATAGCGCAAGAGAAGTTGCCGGCCCGCGCCCAGGGTGTAGGGCTCCAGCTGCAGCAGCGAGGCGTTCAGAAACCAGAAGGGCACCGACGGGTCGACGATGCCGTACCAGCGGGTCGGGGCCCGCGGATTGGGGGGGTGATCGAAAAACGCAACGCCTGCGGTATCGCCGTCTATTTCTCCGCTGAACTCGGCGGCCCAAGCAGCGAACCCGTATCTGTTCTTGGCCAGCGCACCGGTATCGCCGGTCGCAGCGATGACCGGGTTGCTCAGTTCCCGCGCCAGGCGGATCGACAAGCCCGCGTAACCGCCCCGTGCAATCCCGTCCGGAGTCGTGTCCGGGGGCGTTCGGTCCAGTACCACGGCCTCGTTTCCGGCTGTGAAGTCCAGGCGCCAGTCCATGAAGTAGCTGCCGTCGGGGGCGGGTGATGAGATCCGGATGACCCGTTGCTCGGTGAGGATGTCCTGAACGGCTTTCTGCGGACGGTACTTCAGGTCCAGGGTAACGACGGCGGAGTAGTCCGGCTGCATATCGACCCTGACATTGGACCACTTCGTGGCCCCGTCCGGGTTCTCTTCCCAGTAATTGACTCCATTCAGGTACTTCCAGCAGAAGAACAGGGCGAAGTGGTAGGGGTGGTCTTTCGGGCTCAGCCAGGTCAAGGCTGGCCCGCCGGGCAGGGCCACGGGATGAAAGTAGGCAATCGTTTGGCCGGGCGCATAGTTGAATTGCCAGATTGTCCTGTCCCCCTTCAGGAGCGCAGCGGTTCCCGCGTCCCGGCGCCAGCTGAAACTCGCCGTGTCCTGCCGCACGGCCCGGCTGTGCGGGGCGAGCGCCAGGGCCAGTGCCAGAACGACCGCGCCGCGGCGGCACGCACGCGCTCCAGGCGAGGCGAAAGAACTCGCCTCGAGGGCTCGACGACTCCAAGAATCTCGAAGAGGCATACTCGTCAGGTCGTCTTCAGGTAGTCCGTTCCGAAGGGAGCTCGCTGTTCTCTCCGGAGCATCGCGTTTGCCTGATCGCTGTTCTTGAACTTCTCCTGCTGGGCATCCCACTGAAGCACCCCCGGCACCTTCATGGCGATGTGGCTGATCAGGCAGAGAGTGCAGGCCCTGTGCCCCATCTCCACAGTGGAGATGGGTTGTTTCCGGCTCCTGATGCAGTCAAGCCAGTTGCCGTGGTGCTCGGTCGTCATATACAGGTGAATCTCGGTCTCCTTGATCTCCGAGGATAGTATCCGCGGATCGCCGGCATCGAGCTTCGGGGTGCCCGCATGAGTCACAAAAATCCAGCCCGTTTCCCCCTCGTACTTTATGCCGTACGGGTATCCCGTCCCTGCAAACAAGGTGATGCCGTTGCCGTAGACTGCTTTCAGCATGAAATCGCCATGGACGTTCCATATCCCCGAGCGAGGGAACTGTGCAACGGCCTGTATCGAAGACGGTCCGGTGAGCTCGGTGTCCATGCCCCAGGCTGCATAGTCGAAGAAGTGCGATCCCCAGCCCGTGATCATTCCCGCCCCGAACTGTTCATTCCGCAGCCACCCGGGTCTTGAATAGTCGTTCTGGGGATGCACCCTGAGCTCGTTGTAGAAAACCTGGGGCGTCGATCCCAGCCAGGTATTGTAGTCCAGGGTTGCGGGAACCGGCTCTTCCCCGACTTCAGGCCCGGGAGGATCGCCCGGCATACCTATCTTGACCGTGTGCAGTTTTCCTATCCTCCCGTTCCGCACCAGTTCCGCGGCCTTCCGATATTGCGGATCGGACGAACGGCACTGCGCTCCGACCTGCAGTATTACCCCCTTCCTGTTCACGACGTCGCTGAGTAGCCTGCCCTCTCTGATGGTAAGGGTCAGGGGCTTCTGGATATAGATGCCCTTGCCGGCAAGGGCCGCCTCGATGGCCGGCTGCGCATGCCACTGGTCCGGGGTGCTGATGATGACGGCATCGATCGAGGGATCGCGAAGCATCTCCCGGTAGTCCGAGAACATCCTGACGTCGAGGTAGTGCGTCCTGCCGGTCTTCTTGTCGTAATAGTCCTCGATCATCCTCTTGCCGTCGGCCATGCGCCTGCGGTCGAGATCGCACACCGCGACCACCCTGGCCGTATCGTATTTAAGTATCTCCGGCAGGTTGTGGTCACGGGCGATCCGGCCGCAACCGATCTGGCCGATGTTTACCCTGTCGCCGGGAGGAATGATTCCTGTCGCATGAGAACGGGCGATGGAAGGTGCGACGAAGGTCCCGGCGGCCCCCGCGATGGTGTTTTTTAAAAAGCGTCGTCTGTTCATGATCGCTCCACCCGGCTTCTAATTCCGGGAAGTCTGTGCGCTGCAAACCTGTCGAGAAAGAGAACCGCGTCGTCGTGCATCCTGAGGACCGAGGCAGGACAGGAGGTGCTGATCTCGTGAACCAACGCCTTGTACACCGCCTCGGACTTTCGCTCGTCAGGCACCGTGCAACAAAGAAACCTGCAGTCCATGATCGCCGTCACGGTCAGGGTGACGGCGCTTGCGGGAACGTCGTTAAGCGAAGGGAACCATCCCTCACCGACCTGCTGTTTCCGGCAGGCCTCGTCCAGCTCCACCACTTTCAGGTATTCGGGGTCGTTGAAATCGGCCACACCGGGATCGTTGAACGCGATATGCCCGTTCTCGCCGATCCCTATGCAGGCAACGTCGACAGGGTCGGCTTTCAGCAGCTTTTCGTACCGTCTCATCTCGGAGGCCATGTCGGGTGCGTCCCCCGCAAGATAGTGGATGCTGCGCGGACGGACTCGCTCAGCGATGCGCTCCCGCAGGAACCTCCGGAAACTCGCCGGGTGACTGTCGTGGATCCCGATGTATTCGTCCAGGTGAAACAGGTTGATCCTCGTCCAGTCGATGTTCAGTCCAAGGAGCGCGTCGTGCAGGGGATACTGTGACGCGCCGGTTCCGAGTATCAGGCCGGCACACCCTCGTTGTTCAACAGCCCGCGCGAGCCTGGCGGCTACCGCGACGGCGGCCATCATTCCCATTTCCGACGCCGTCGGACTGACCTCGACCCTGAGCCTGTCCTTAACAAACTGGAACGTCATGTTCCTGGCTCCCGCAACCGGAACTCGTCAGCCTGCGTCGCAACTCCGCGACCTCCTCGAAAATCGCCGCAACCTGCGCGTCGGTGACGGCGCTGTCCATGTTGATGCGTGCCACCACCACGGGTGAAGCACGACCTCCACCGGAACCGGCTCGCACTCGACAAACGGATTACCGTGACAGCTGTCCATTGAAAGTTCGCGGTCGAAGGTCAAACGATGACCCTGGTGTTTCCCCCCCGTTCGAGGTTGATGTCCATGTTCTGTTTGTTCGTTTTCCACGCCCCGGCCGTGAAATCGGGTATGTCGATGGAGTTCGAGCGGTTCAGGACGGACCACTCGCTCAGCGGTACGATCGCGCTCCAGGCGGCCGCGTCATAGACATCCTGGTCGAGCGGCAGTCCATTGCGCAGGCAATCAATCAGCCGCCAGTCTTCCAGCAGGTCGGTGCCGCCGTGACCGGCCTTGGTCTGGAGAGCGAGTTCAGTCATCTGGCGGGTGAGCTTCGGCGTGTATTCATCCGTCAGTGCCTTGAATTCATCAGGGGGAATCCAGGCGTGATTCCCCACGGAAAGCCTCGGGGGCGGTGGATCGTAGAGCGCGGCCCCTTTGGTGCCATAGATGCCGTGGATGAGGTTGTGCGGCGACGGTGAAGTGGCATCGTGCTGGAGCATGATGGTGCGCCCCATGTTGGTCCGGATTGTGGTGACGCTCATGTTGCCACGATAAGTCTTTCCGGCAAACGGCTTGAAGAACTCATCCGCGGCGGCAAGTTCCAGTGCTTTCGCGTTCATCATGAAGTCGCGGCTCTCGACGGATACCAGGAACTCGAACCTGTCGCCGCGGTTGATGTTCATCAACTGGCTGACCGGGCCAAGGCCATGGGTGGGGTAGATGTTTCCCCGCCTCGAGGCATATTGCCTGAGCCACCACATGTCCCAATACATGTTCCGGGAAAAATTGTTCTCCATCTTGCTGGTGTTGTAGGCGCAGTCACCGTGCACCACCTCTCCGAAAAAACCCTGTCTGGCCATGTTCAGGGTCATGATCTGGAAGGGCAGGTAGCAGTCGTTCTCCATCATCATGCAATGCTTCCGGGTCCGTTCGGCGGTTTCCACCAGCGACCAGCACTCGTCGATGGTCCCGGCGGCCGGCACCTCGGAAGCCACGTGTTTGCCGTGCTCCATCGCGTAGACCGCCATCGCCGCGTGCAGGTACCAGGGAGTGGTTATCATGATCAAGTCGATGTCGTGGCGCTCACACACCCGCTTCCACTCCTCCGGTCCGCACAGGACGTCCGGGTGGTGAGATGTTCCGCGCAGCCTTTCCTTGGCTGCATGCGCCTTTTCCGGCCGGATATCGCAGAGAGCCGCGATTTCGACCCCCTCGATCTGGCTCATGATCGCCATGTGGGCCGGACCGCGCTGGCCGAGGCCGATGATCGCGATACGCACCCTTTCCAGTGGAGGCGCTGCGTAACCGGACATGTTGAAGGGTTGGACGCGGGTCTTCGTCACCTGCCTCCTCACGTCCGCAGGGTCGTCCCGGCGACCTGCCTGGGGGGCTCTGCCATGCAGCAGGCCGCCGCCGGCGAGACCCAGCCCGGTGAGGCTTGTTGTTTTGATGAAGTTTCGTCGCTTGGTATTCATATCCGGCCGGTTTCTGGAGACGAATGGAGTCCCACCCCGCGGGTCGACGGGAGGGCCGCCAGCCGGGTGCTCACCGAATTCGTTGAGCGCTGGCTGGCGGCCTTCCCGGGTCCGCGGGCAAATTGCCTCCCTAGAAGGAGAGCCGGAGGCCGAAGCGGAACTTGCGCTCGTTGCCGTCGAACGCGCTCGTGATGGCCATGAAGTTGTTGACGTTGGTGATGGCTCCCGTGCTCTGATTCACCGTCATGTTGCTGACGTTGGCTGACGGATTGTTGAAGCGCGGGGTGTTGGTGAAATTGAACGATTCCGCCCTGAACTGGAGCATGAAACGCTCCGTGATGCGGAAATCTTTGAACAGGACCAGGTCGGCTCTCTGGAAGCCGGGTCCGCGCAGTGAGTTGCGGCCCATGCTGCCGAAACGGTAGGTGCCCGCCGGGCGCTGGAAATTCGGGTCGCGGAAAGACTCCACCTTGAAGTACTGAGTGCCCGGGCCGACGTCGCCGATCTTGACGATTTCTCCGATCTGGTCGGCGGTCTGGCTGGATCCCGGGGTATTGAGCGAGGCGGACGAGGCGGATACGGTGAAGGGCGTGCCCGAGTAAGCGGAGTAGATGCCGTTGATGCGCCAGCCACCGAAGACGTGGTTCGCGACGCCCCCGAGAGCAAAGCGTTTGCCGGCACCCCAGGGCATCTCGTAAACCCAGCTCACGACAAGCATGTGTGGACGGTCGTAGCCGGTTACGGAGCGGTTGCGGTAGAGGGCGTCGGGCATGTTGGTGAGCGGCAGGGCCTGCCAGCCGTCGTCGTCGGCCAGGCTGATAGCCTTGGACCAGGTGTAGGCGCCCTTTATGAAAAGGCCGTGCGACAGGTTCTTGTTGACCGCGACCTGCATCGAATGATAGTTCGCGTTGCCCCAGCCATCCCACATGAGGGCTTCGATGAGGCGCTTCTGGGTGGCTACAAGCGGGCGGGAGGAGTTGCCGCCGCCGATGTACGTTGCCGCGTTGATGTCGCGGTCCAGGAACTGGCGCACGGTCTGGTTTCCGACGTAGGCGACCGAAACGAGGAGGTCGGCGGGGAGTTGCCGTTCGATGGTGAAGTTCCAGCTCTGGATGTAACCTCGCTTGATCATGCCCGGCCACGGGCTGCGCGGGCCCATGTTGACGGTCGGGGGCAAGGTCACGGAGCCGCTGGAAATGTCAGGGGTGGCGACTTCGGGAATGCCGTTCTGGAGCAAGCCGTAATAGCCGTACGTGGTGGGGGCTACCCAGCTCGAAGCGATGGTGGCAGGATAGAGTCCGCGCAGCGGGCGGGAGATCACCATGGGATCGTAGGTGATCCCGTAGCCGGTCCGCAGGACGGTCTTGTTACCCAGCCTCCAGGCGACGCCGACGCGCGGGGCGAAGAGCTTCTTGGAGGTGCTGAGGCCGTTTTCACGCGGGACGCTGCCCACGCCGCCGATGGTGACGATGTTCGTGACGGGATCCCAGCGTTCGAGGCCGCGGCCGTCGGCGCGGCGTCATCAACGGATAGTATTCGTAGCGCAGGCCGAGGTTCAGCGTGAAATTGCGGCTGATCTGCCACCGGTCGCGGAAGTAAAGGCCGTTCTGCCATTCACGCGTGGTCATGTCGAAGTACTGCACCGACTTGTCGGCGCTGCCGAGGATCCCGAGCAGGCCGGCCGCGTACGTGTGAACGGAGCGGGCGACCTGACCCTCGAAGCACGACAGCGTTGCCGCCGGGATTCAGGCAGCCGCGCGGGTTGGCGACTTCGGGCTGCCAGTGGTTCAGGGCGTGGTGGACGATGTCGACGCCCCAGCGGAATTCGTGCGCTCCCCGTCAGCTTGGTGAAGTTGGTGGTGAAGGTGTAGCTGCGGTCGGCGTAGAAGTTGGGATTGGACGAGGCGGAGTTGCCCCACTGGGTGAAACCGTTGCTGATATAGGGCATGCCGGAGTAGCGGATGTCGTTGGCGAATGTCTTGCCGCCGTTCGTCCCCGGGATCTTCCAGACCTCCGATCCCCAGTTCTTTCCATAGTCAGGCCCGAGGGCTTCGTTCTTGAAGCGCGTGTGGCCGAAGACGCCGTCCACGAGGAAGGTGGGCGACTGCGTGAGGTTGAAGCCGAAGGTGGGAATCCTGATCTGTGACGTCGGCCACGCCGTTTTGCCCGAGCGCGGGGCCGACCAGTTCGCCGAGAGCGCCGGCGCCAAAGACGTTCGCCTCCATGTCAGAGTACTTGCCCCAGACCATCAGCTTGTTCGTGACGTTGTAGTTGACCTTGACGTCGTAGTTGTCGCGGGTCATCCCCGTGCTCGCCGATGCGGAGTAGTTGTTCGTGAGCCCATAGGAGTCCGCGGCCTTCTGATTCGGCAGGGGACAGAGCTTCTGAATCTCGGTCCAGATCGGCGAGATGACGCGACGCGGGGATCTTATTCCCTTCAAAGGGGGTGCGGTTGTTGCCTTCGGCGTCGCCGGTCAGCGGATCGTAGATGAGCCCCAGGCCGGTGTAGGCGGAAAAATCGCCCGCACGTACGTCGGCGGGCGGGACGCTGTAATTGCCGGACTGGCCGGTGCGCAGCCAGTTCCGCTCGAAGCTGAAAAAGTAAAACAACTTGTTCTTGATGATGGGGCCGCCGATAGTGGCGCCCGGGATGTTGGTGATCGACTTGGGGAGACGGGGCTTCACCACGCTCTGCTGATAGAAATAAGGCCGGGCATAGAGGTGCTGGTTGTCGTGGTACCAGTAGCCGGAGCCGTGGATGTCGTTGGTGCCGGACTTGGTGGACACGGTGACGGCGGCGCCGCCCGCCATGCCCTGTTCGGCGTCGAAGGAGGAGGTCGAGATGTTGACGTTGTCGATGGCCTCGACGGGCGGGTTGTAGAGCGTGTGGTGCGGCAGCCAGATGTAGACGTTGATGGCGCCATCGACCCGGGTGTTGTTGTTGTTGCGGTTGGTGCCGTTGACGTTGGTGGTGAGGGAGCGTTGCGGGGATGCGCCCATGGAGTTCTGTTCCGCGGCGGGAGTGGCCCCGGGCACGAGATTGATCAGGCTCTGGTAGTTGCGATAGTTGGCCAGCGGGAGTTCGACGACGGCGCGGGATGTGAGTTCGGCACGGGTATCGGAACGGTCGGTCTGCAACACGGCGGCCGATCCGGTAACCGTTACCTGCTCGCTGAGCTGACCAACCTCCAGGCGGAGGTTGACGCGGGTAACGCTGTTGATGGTGACCTCGACACCGGTCCGCGTCAGGGTGCGGAATCCGGGCGCGGTGACGGTGATGGTGTATGTGCCGGCGGGCATGTTGACCGCCGTGTAACGGCCTTGCGCATCCGCCGTAATCTCACGGGCCGTCCCGGTAGGCACGTGGGTGAGCGAAACGGTGGCGCCGGGAAGAACAGCGCCCGAAGGATCCTCGACGTTGCCCACGATCGAGCCGTATAGCACTTGGGCAGATGCGGGCTGGCTGGCGATACACGCCACGAAAAGCAGGGGAAGAAAGGTTCTGAATGGGCTGATCCATCTTTGCATGACCATCGTTCAAAACCTCCAGCATGGAAAAGAACATTCGGTTGGCTCTTCTGCCGATCAGATTAAAAAGATCTTACTGCCGTTTCCGTCAGAGGATGTAGCAAAAACAGGTGCCAGGCAACGCGTCGGCCTGGTCCACTGCCAGGCGAAGCCGACGCCTGACCGATTTCGGCTACTACGGAGTTGTTAGTTGAAGCATGTCTGCCCCAACATCCCTGTTTCTCTGTGTGGTCGGCCAGAGCAGGGCGGAGACACGGGTTGCCGGACGCCTCCTGTCGCCAGGTCGATCCGTGTGGATCCGCGCGAATCGGCGTCCTGAAGAATAGGTTAGCGTATCTGTGAACATCAGTGCTAAGTTGCGGGACCGCCCCTCAGGCGGGTTGACGGGAGAGATGTCGGGAAGTGATCCAGTGACAGGGTTACGGCGTGCCACCGTGGCTGGGGTGTTATCGCTCCTAGCGGTCGGACTTTATGCAGTGTCGCTCCTCGCAGCGCAGGATGCGGCCCAGACCCGTCACGCCCACGTGGTGAAGATAACCGACCCCCCGGTTATAGACGGGCTCCTGGATGACCCGGTGTGGCAACAAGCGGAAGTGCTGACCGACTTTGTCCAGAGGATTCCATACAGCGACGTGCCGGCCACCGCCGTTACAGAAATCCGCCTCCTGCGAGACGATCACAACATCTACGCCGCCGCCTACATGAAGCAGGACCCGGCCACCATCACCCACAACAAGCTGCGACACGAAGACAGCCCTTTCCTGGACGACACAATCGAGCTGATCTTCGACACGTTTCACGACCACCTCCGGGCATCCGTCTTTCTCACCAATCCCAACGGCGCGAAGCTCGACACCCAGATTGACGGGTACAAGGGATTCAACGACAACTGGAATGAAGTGTGGGACGTGCGCACGACCATACAGCCCGACGGGTGGTGTGCCGAGTATCGCATCCCCGTCCGCGTCCTGCGCTTTCAGCCTGGGCGAGACGTTTGGGGACTGCAGGTGCAGAGGCGCATCCAGTACAACCAGGAGAACGATTACTGGGTGGCCGTGCCGAAGCAGTACGATCACTCCCACCTAGGCTATGCCGGCGACATCTCAGGATTTGCAGATCTGCGCCAGTCGCGGAACCTGCAGGTGATCCCGGCGCTCGTCCCCACGCGGCTCCAGTCCGCGGACCTGGCCGATCCCAAGTACGATGCGGAGCCCAGCCTCGACGTCAAATATGTCATGGGCTCGAACATGACGCTGGATCTGACCGCCAACACGGATTTCGCCCAGGTCGAGGCCGACGACACCCAGGTGAATCTGACTCGGTTCAGCCTGTTCTTCCCGGAGAAGCGGGAGTTCTTCCTGGAGTCGGCCAGCTTGTTCGACTTCGGGGTGGCAAAAGATACGCAGATTTTCTTCAGCCGGCGCATCGGGATCGCCCAGGGTCAGGAAGTGCCCATTTGGGGCGGCGCGCGCCTCACGGGCAAGATCGACAGGTTCGACGTCGGCCTAATGACGATGGAGACCAAGGATTCGCCGGTGCAGGAGGCCACCAACTACTCGGTGGTGCGGGTTCGCCGCAACCTGAGAGGCCGCTCCACGCTCGGCGCGATCTTCACGAATGCCACGCGTGCGGGATACGACAATCGCGTCTTCGGATTGGACACGAGCATTTACCTGACGGCTAACCTGCGGCTGAAGGGATTCATCGCCGCCGCGGGCGGCTCCAGCATCAGGGGCAATCCCTTGGCACAAAACCTTGCTCTCGAGTACCAAACGGATCCCTTGAGCCTGACGTTTGCCGGGAAAACCGTCGATGCGGATTTTGATCCCGGTGTCGGCTATGTCAAACGGGCCGGCATCCGGGATTTCACCGCTACGGCCCGCCGTCGCTGGCGCCCGAACAGGGAGTGGAGCCGGAACGTGGACTTGACCGGCAGTTTTTCCTATCTGACCGATACCGACAGCCGCTTGCTGACCCGCCTGGCGTCGCTCCAGGCGAGCAACGTGCTTCCTTCCGGCTCTCATCTGGACTTCACCCTCTCCCGCTCCTTTGAACAGCTCACGCAAGACTTCAAGATCATGCCCTCGGTGGTGATTCCCCTGGCGGCGTACGGCTTTCAGACCCAGACGATAAGCTGGCAATCGGCAACCAGCCGGCGTGTGTCCTTCAAAAGCTCCTTTTCGCGGGGAAGTTTTTACGGGGGAAATCAGAAGGAAGTCATCCTTTCCAACACGATGCATTACTCCCGTCATCTCCGCACCACTGCCGAATACCAGTACGACCGGGTAAACCTCCCGGGAGGCAACTTCAGCACCACCGTGGCGCGTCTGCGCGTGAACTATGCCTTCAATCCCGAGGTCAGCATCAACGGCCTGCTGCAGTGGAACAGCACCACGCAGGAGTTCTCGGCCAACCTCGTCCTGCGTATCTTGTACGCCCGCGATTCCAACATCTACTTCGTCTACAACGAGCGCCGGATCGACAACTCCACCGGATGGATGCTTGGCCAGCGTGCCGAGATCTTCAAGATCACCTACAGGCTCTACCTCTGAGGCTACGTTCCGGCACTGTGCCGAAGCTACCCCGGAAGTTCTGCCCTTTCCCGGGATCGACTGGCGGGCGGCCGGTGGGGGTTGAGCCCGAAGGATCCGGTGATGCTGACAATCCGCTGGCCCGGGGACGATTGATGAAACCTGGAAACGGCGGGGATCGTCCAACATGATGATGATCCTGAGAGCTTTTTGCGCAATCCTGTTGTTAGGTGCGGCGCCGGCGGAGGAGGCTACCCTGGTCGTCACCGGGGCGCACGTCTGGACGGGCAACCCACGCCAGCCTTGGGCGGAGGCGGTGGCGGCACTCGGGGAACGGATCCTGGCGGTGGGTTCGGCGCAGGATGTCGGCAAGTTCGTGGCGAACTCGACGCGGGTCGTCGACGGGCATGGCCGCATGCTGGTTCCCGGGTTCATCGATTCCCACACCCACCTCCTCATGCCTGCGCCCGCTGTCACGCCTATTTCGATCCGTTTCGCCAGGACGAAGGAGAAGTTCACTGAGCGGGTCGGCGCGTATGCCGCAAAAGCGCCCAAAGGCGCATGGATCCTGGGCGGGGACTGGGACCATCGGCTGTGGGGAGGGGCCCTGCCTTCGCGGGACTGGATCGACAAGGTGACGCCCGGGAATCCGGTCTGGCTGTATCACGTGGACCAGGAAATGGCGCTGGCCAATTCCGCCGCCCTGCGTGCCGCGGGCATCACGCGGGACACGAAGGAAGAGCCGCCCGGGGGGATTGTCAGAGACCCCTCGACGGGCGAGCCCACCGGGATCCTGCGGCTGGGCGCCATGTCGCTGGTCGACGCCGCGGCCGAGGCGGTCGACCGGGACAACCACGACCGGGTTCTCGACGACTACATGCGCCGGATGGCGGCCGAGGGCACCACCTCGGTGCACAACACGACGGCGTGGAACCAGCTGCTGGTCTTCCGGCGTGCCCGGGCGAACGGGCGGTTGCGCGCCAGGATTTACGCCGCGCTGGCCCCGATCGGCGCCTGGAGGCGCCTGGTCGAGTACATTTCGATCAACGGCAGCGGCGATTGTTGGCTGCGCTGGAAGGCCGTCAAAGGATATGCGCGGAACTGGCCCGAGCCTTCGCCGGGCGCTCGCCCCGCCCCTCCGGGGCCAGGAGCGGTGGAGTCCAGCCTTGAGGAATTTGGCTCCTGGGTTGCGTCGGCGTCCGCAGCCGGGCTGCAGGTCCTCGTACACGACGGCGGCGGGATTCACCAGCTGCTGGGTATTTTCGAACGCGTCAGGCGGGAGCAGAATCTCGTCGACCCCCGCTTCCGCATCGAGCACGTCTTCTTCCTGACCGACTCGGACGCCGCCAGGTTCGCGGGCGCCGGCGTCGTCGGGAGCCTGCAACCCGCGCTCGCCTTCGCATTCGACGATCCGCTCGAGTTCCAGCATCACCTGCCCTATCGCCCGCTGCTCGACGCGGGGGCGAGGATCGCATTCGGCAGCGATCAGGTGATCGGCTCGCCGCTGGCGGGAATCGCTCTCGCGGCAACGCACCCCGTGTCTCAGGGGAGAAAGATGCAGGTCGAGGAGGCGCTGCGCGCCTATACCTCGGACGCGGCCTATGCCGCCTTCGACGAGGACGAAAAAGGCACCCTGGAGCCCGGCAAGCTCGCGGACTTTGTCCTGATCGATCGCGACATCACCCGGATTCCACCCCGGGAAATCCGGGAAGCAAAAGTGCAGATGACGGTGGTCGGGGGGAAGGTCGTCTACGAGCGCTGAAATGGCCCGCGTTGCGCCGGTTCGCACGACGCCCTATTTTCTCCGGAGCACCTCCAAGGCTTGCGCAACCCCGGGGCCCCTTCCAGCCGCCACATCGTCGTCGGCGAATTCCGGCACGGCGATCTCGGGGGGAATGCCGATGCCATCGAACGTCGTCCCGGACGGAGTTCGAAACGCGAGCTGCTGCGTCGTCTCCCGGGGCAAACCCGGAACTGGTCGGTGAGATCCGCGGCAGGGGTAGATCTCATCGGTTCCAGGGTGATTCTAAACTCGCCCGCCGAGAAGGCCCTCGTGCAGAAACACGGGCTTGTAGCCGTGTTCGGTAACCCACCGGATTGCCGCGTCCAGCCTCTGCGCGTGGTCGGGAACGTAGTTACGGTAGAACGGCCAGAAGTATTGTTCGTGGGTGAACAGGTCCATGATCTCCGCGGTGTCGGGGTTGGCGGCCAGGGGGTCCAGCGTGCCGGCGATACGGTCGACCGGCACGTTGTTACACACGATGTCGACACGCGAAAAGACAATCCCGCTGTCGAAATCCTTCCAGGCATCGTGCTGGGAGAGATACTCCGAATGCCGATCGTCCCAGCGGTAGTTGACGTCATACCCGCGATCGGTACGGGAAAAGTAACCGCTCAGCGCCCGCACGCCGCGGGTGAACAGTGGTTTGAGCGCAGACTGCCGCGTCATGCCCCAGTGGATTACGGTGGGCGGCGCATAGACCTCCTCGCCGGCAATCCGGAGGATCTCGGCCGCCACGAGGTCCAGGTCGGCGATCAGCTTCTCGGGCGGGGCATCCTCATAGGGCCTGTCCGGGTCGTTGGCGTAGGCATGGAAGGCCAGCTTCATCCAATCGGAGTTGTCGCGCCACTCGCCCTTGTAGCGGTCGGGAAACTGGGGCAGTTTGAAATCGTCCCCGGTCGTGTAGTAGATGTTCACGGAGAACTTCGCCCCGTACTTCCGGTGCAGGTCGCGCAGGATCTTCAGGTAGAAGCAGTCAAAAAGCGACGCGTAGCCCTTCTGCGCGATGTCGCGCAGAAAGAAACTGTTGTCGTCGATGGAGAAACGATACCGGGGTTCGCTGTAACGGTCCCAGACCACCCGGACGCTGTCCCTGTGCGGCCCGCCCCCTCCCTCGGCGAGTGCGACCAGTTCGGTCTCCGCCCCCCTCAAAACGACGTCCGCACTGAAACGGTCTGCCTCGCGCCGGCACGGCGCACCGTTGACCGTCACCCGATCGCCCTGCGGGGCCGTGCCCGAAACGCGGATGGTCAGGCCGCCCGTGGCCGGCTTGCCGTGCCTGTGGTTCAGAACCGCGCCGTCGAATGGCTCGGCGATCTTCAGAGGTTGGCTTGTCGGTGCAGCGGACGTGTTCCCTCGCAGCGCCTGCCAACCGGTTGCGGCGCCGGCCGCGGCCGAGTTCAGGAAGCTGCGCCGGTTCATCCCGAAGCCTGTCATGGTCTGCTCCTTCGGCTGTGTGCCGGGATCGTGGGATGCTCACTTGAGAAACAGCTCGACGACCGGGATCTCAACTGCGGGTTTCACCACCGGGAGCCTGAGAATCAGGTCGCCGGACGCCCCCTCTTCCCGGATCCAGGTTGAGTCCTTCCTCGTGCTCATCCTCAGTTCGGAAGCGTCGTGCAGGAGCTGCGCATATTTGACCTTGTCGGCGTACCCCTCGAGTGCGAGCTGCCCCATGGGCCAGTCGAGCAGGTGGACGTAGAGCCTCCGGGTCCCTGGATTGTAGGTGAGCAGGGAGTTTTCCGGCGCTTTGAATCCGTCGGGTGCCTGGGTGCAGCCGTAGATGGAAGGGCTGTTCACCTGCATCCAGCGGCCCATCGCGCGCAACCGGTCCTGTGCCCGGTCGTCGAAGGTGCCGCGCGCCGTCGGCCCGACGTTGAGCAGCAGGTTGCCCCCCTTGCTCACCGTTTCGATGAGCAGCACCAGCAGCTGCTTCGCGTCCTTCCAGGTGGGCTCGTCGCGGTAGTAGCCCCAGGAGCCGGAGAACGTCTGGCAGGTCTCCCAGGGGACGCGCACCCCGTTCATGGTCACCCACTGGCGCGGCTTGAACTGCTCGGGCGTGCGGAAGTCCCAGCCGCCGTCCACGTCCAGCAGGTCGAGGCGGTCGTTGACTATGATGCCGGGCTGCAGCTCCCGCACCATCTTCAGCAGGTTCTCCGAATCCCAGTCCGCCCTCCCCTTGCCGTTTTTGCCGGCGAAGGAGAAATCCAGCCAGATGATGTCGATCTTGCCGTAATTGGTGAGCAACTCGCGAACCTGGTCTTTCAGGTACTGGCGGTAGACCGCCATGTCGCGCCCCTGATTCAGGCTCGCGTACTCCTCGTCGGTTTTTGCGCTCTGAGGGTGATTGCTGTCGACGGTGTAGCTGGGGTGATGCCAGTCGAGCAGCGAATAGTAGAATCCGACCCTGAGCCCTTCCTGGCGGAAAGCGTCGACCCAGGGGCGGATCAGGTCGCGCCGCGCAGGGGTGTTGGTGGCCTTGTAGTCGGTGAATTTGGAATCGAAAAGGCAGAAGCCCTCGTGATGTTTGCTCGTGATCACGGCGTACTTCATGCCGGCCGCCTTGGCCATCCTGGCCCATTCGTGCGGGTCGTACAGGTCGGGGTTAAAGAGATCGAAGTACTTCTGGTAGTCCTCGTTCGTCATCCGCTCGTACTTCTTCACCCACTCGTGGCGCGCCGCCTGCGCATACAGCCCCCAGTGGATGAACATGCCGAAACGCGCCTCGGTCCACCACCGCATGCGCGTTTCCTTTTGCTGCGCCGTCTCCCTCGGCAGCTGGGCAAGCCCGCTCATCGAGAGCAGAAGCAGGCAGGTTGCGGCCAGCGCGGCTTTCGACAGACCGTGTCTCTTCATATATTGTCCTCGCAAGACAATGGCCCCAGGTTGATATTGGATCGATCTCGTTCGCAAGGGCAATCCTAATGCCCGTCGAGCATCTACCGTCAGCTTTTTTTCGCTGGGTCGGCCGCTGGGTTCCCCTCAGGAGGGTTCGGCTCGGTTTGCGGATCCTGCCCGTTTCGTCACCATGAGCAGGTCGAGCGGGTCGGGGAGGCTGGGAAACAGGGACCGGTACTTCAGCGACACCCTGTTGTATGCGCAGATGAAATCCGGTACCCGGTGCGGGTCCGAGTTTGCCGGGTCGCAGGCAATCGATGCGGGGCACACCGAGCAGGCGCGACTGTAGCTGCACTCGGCGCACCTGCCGTAGGAGGAGTACCGCTCCTCGAGGTCACGGAACAAGGCCGTATCTGCTATCGTCTTCAGGTAGTCGGAATGACGTTGCCGTAGCCGGGAATCACGAAAATCCCCCAGCTTGAGCGGTGCGAGTGCCTGGTTGAGCAGGTCGGAAGAAAATTCCCGGTAGGATTCGGCGAACAGCACGCAACCGTACGCCTGGCCGTCCACGTCGATGACGAGGTTGCTCCCGGCGACAGCGCTGCACGGTTCGCGGGTCTCCCTGCCCCCGGCGTGCTTGCGGAAAAGTGCGACCGGCACCGTGCCCGTTTCTCGCAGGCAGCGCAGGCTGTCCGCATATACCCCGGCGAACTGGTCGTCGAGGGCCGCGACATCCCCGACTTTCCACTCGGGCCACGGGCGCATCGCCGGGAACAGGATGAGGTGGCAGACTCCTTTCTCCATGAAGTACCGGACGGATTCTGAAAGGTACCGCACCGTGGCGGGGGTCTGGATCGCACTGATGCGCAGTCTCCGGCTGAAGAGATCCGGGGTATTACGCCGCAACCGGTCCAGGAGAGAGTCCAGCGCATCGAACGACGCCTGTTGCCGGTAATCCTGCGCTGAGGCGACGCCGTCGAAGCTCAGTTGAACCTGGAATCGATGGTCGTCGAGAAAACGGGCGATTTCATCGGTGATCAGCAGCCCATTTGTACTGATTTCGTAATCGACCTTCCGGTCTGGGGGCAATCGGGAAGCCGCGTACCCGACTGATTCGAGGATCGAGTCCCACTGCAGCAGCGGTTCGCCGCCTGTGAAGTGGATCCTGATGTTCTCGGTGCCCCGGGCGATGGCGAAATCCACCGCCGCCCTGAGCGTGTCCGATGCCGTGTCGATGTGCTTCCGGGCAGTCTGGTAGCAGTACCTGCAGCTCAGGTTGCACTCGGTCGTGAGGATGAGGGTAAAGGAACTGAAACCGACCACAACAGCCCTGTAATCAGCGGCAGGGTCCCACAGGTGGAATCCGATTCTTCATCAAGTAAGTTTCCGAAACAAAGCCGATGACCTGCTCGTCCGGCTGGGTCAGGGTCAGCGAATTCCTGAACTCGCGTATGACGCCGCGGGTGTAGCAGAGCTGGTCGAGGTTCTGATCATAAAGCGCATTTTCTATGTTTTCCAGCATCTGTCGCAGGTGACCGATTGTAACGTCCTGTCCTTCGGTGACTGACATGGTTGTTCTCCTTTCAGAACACGCCCTTAGTCGCCTTCAACATCCAAATCTGTCCGGCCGTTTCCTCGTTCGAAAACACGAGCCACTTTCCATCCCTGGATAAATCGAATAGCCCGCTGGATTGGGCTCCTCCAAACTCGATCTCCGGCGCGAACGGGGCCGCAACGCCGGAGGCCGAGACCGTGCGCAAGGTAACTCGTTTCTCGCCCCACGAACCGCTGACCAGGAGATCGCCCGTGAGCGCGTCCCAGCGGACGAACTTTGCGTTCGCCCCCCGGGTGCACTGTTGGATCGCCCCGCCTCCGTCGGCCGAAACGAGCGCCACGTCGGTGCCGCCGGTGTTCCCGTCGACGAAAGCGAGCCGCTTGCCGTCCGGTGACCACACCGGGCCATAGGCCATCGCGGATCCGGCCGCGACGCGCTGCCGGGCCCCTAATTGCCCCGGATCGCCCCTCTCGACGGCTTCTCTGACCCGCACCGTGACTATTTCAGAACCGGTGCCCGTCAGTGACACGAAGGCGAGCATGGAGCCGTCCGGCGACCAGGAGGGCGTGTGGCTTTGGGGTGGGCAGACCGGCAGCACGCGCCCGCTCGAGGAGGAAACCACCAGGACCTCGCGCTTGTTGCCTGTCAGCCGATAGCAGGCGATCCACTGTCCGTCGGGTGACAGTGCCGGGTGTTGCAGGTTTCCCTGCCGCTCCGTGATGGGAGTGGGGTCCCCGTGGGGGATTCCGTCCTTCAGCGGTTCCGCCCAGAGGTCGCCTTCCGTGCCCGAGAGCTTCGGGGTGAACACAACGGACGAGCCGTCCGCGGCAATCGCGGGGAGCGACAGCGCCCACTGATTGACCGGCAGTGACGCCATCGCACGCGAGAGCCTGTTGAGGAGCAGGAGTTTCGCCCGGGAGTTGATGGTTGCGTACACGAGCCGCTTGCCATCCTTGGACAGGCTGGGGTGACGCTCCTCGGGCACGCCGTCGGTGACACGGAAGGGCGCTCCCCCGTTTGCCGCGACGCACCATATCGCACACCTGCCGCCCATCAGGCCGCAGTAGTAGATCCGTTCCCCGTCCGAGGACCAGGCCGGATCATACTTGTGGGTCCCGTCGCTGGTGATGCGCACCCGTCTGGCGCCGCCGGCCCATTCCGACGTCCAGAGGTCCTGGTTTTCCACGTAGCAGACCCTTCGGCCGTCGGGCGACCATGCCGGCCGGCCCGTGTCTGTCATGAGCCCGCTCAGGGCTGTGGCCGACGACGGGTTTCCGAGGGGTGCCACCGCGACGCGGTAGCCGTTCGGCAGGATCTGGGTGTAGGCGATGTGCAGATTGTCCGGCGATATGGCCGGCTCGACCGCGTCTGATATCAGGAGGGTCGAGCCGCCGCCGAGCAGCCTGATTTTGCGGATCTCCGGCCTCCCCTCGGTCCGGGATGAATAGGCGATATTGGATCCGTCCGGGAACCAGGCAGGATCCGTGTCCTCCGCAGGACTTTCCGTGATGTTCCGGCGGGTGGTGCCGTCCAAGTCGGTCACGTAGATCTCGGAATTCCCTGAGGCGTTTGATGAAAACGCGATCCAGTTGCCGTCGGGTGCAATATCCGGCTGGCCTTCGACGGCAGTGCTGGCGGTTACGGGCGCGACTTCAAAACTCGGGACAGGCGGCACCGTGCGGCGTGACCATTGCCAGAGCACCCCGGCGGTAATCAGCAGGCAGGCGAGGATCGCGACCCCCGCGAATCCGGGCTTGATCAGGCCGGCAAACGAGAGGCTTTTCCATTTCGGCCCAAGGGCAATGAGGCGTTGCTCGCGTATCTCCTCGAGTTCGACCTTCACGTCCGCCATCGTCTGGAAGCGGCGCGCCGGATCCTTGCGCAGGCAGCGATCGACCACTCCGCGCAACGGGTCGGGCACGCCCCTCTGGAGCGGAGCCGGCTCCTCCTTGATGATTGCCGCCAGGGTCGAAATGAAGTGCTCTCCTTTGAACGGGCGCCGGCCGGACAGCATCTCGTAGAGCATCGACCCGAAGCTGAAGATGTCCGACCGGCAGTCGAGCGGCTGGCCCTGCGCCTGCTCCGGCGACATGTACGCCGCCGTGCCGAATACCTTTCCTTCCAGCGTCGAAGATTCCTCGTGCCCTGTCCTCGCGGTCGCGGCGGCCCCGGACGGAACCCGCGCGAGGCCGAAGTCGAGCACCTTGACGAAGCCGGCAGCGGTGATCATGACGTTGGAGGGTTTCAAGTCCCGGTGAACGATCCCTTTTGCGTGGGCGTGAGTGAGCGCGTCCGCAACCTGGACCGCGTACTTCAGCGCGTCGTCGAGCGGCAGGCCGTTCGGGCCGATCACCCGGTCCAACCGCTTTCCGTCGACCCACTCCATCGCGATAAAGTCGAAGTTCTCCGATCTGTCCACGTCGTAAACGGTGAGGATATTGGGGTGGCTGATCTGGGCGAGCGCGCGCGCTTCCTTCAGGAAACGCCGCCGGCCGTCGTCGCTGCCAAGCGTCCCGGGCGCGAGGATTTTGATCGCAACCTCGCGCTGGAGCTTTTCATCGCGGGCGCGGTAGACGACACCCATGCCACCCCGTCCCTCCAGGGCCTCGATCATGTACGACGAAAACCTCGACCCTGGCGCAAGACCACCGCGGTGCCCGGCAGAGCCCGCCGCCCTCTCCGTCGTCCCGGCCATCGCGGAAGCGTCCTGTAAGAGGTGCGATTTGACTTCCCGCCGCAGCTCGGCGTCGCCGGCACAGGCTTCGTCCACGAAGGCGTCGACCTTGCCGGTAGGGAGGGTGCGTGCTTTGTCGACGATGCCCGAAATCCGGTTGTAGCGTTCAGGGTCCATTGGTGGACCCCCGGTAAGGTGCGACAGTGGGTTTTCAGGGGTCCGCGTTTAAGCCAAGGAGCGACGCGGAATTGCCCTAATATAGCACCAGGACGCGTGCCGGGCTACAACGAAGTCCACGCAGATCCGTTGGCTGAGCGTGCGGCCGCTTCCCTGCGTGGCCGGCCTCGGGCGCCGTGAAACGGCGCCCCGCACGGTGTCCTCCGCGACCCTTCGCTTTCCAGGAGCCTCAGAGGTGAGTTCAACCCGGCGGTGATCGGTGTTCACCCGCGTCTGTACCGGTCAATGATGGGAAGAGCAAAAGCAGAACGCGGATGTCTGCGGATTTGACGGGTTCCCGCGGCCTGTCACCAATGCCTTTGTCTTTCATCCTGAGCCTTCAGCGTCGGTTCGCCCATGGTATGTTCCTTTCGTGGCCATCCCGTCCAAAATACAGCCTGCGCCGGCCGGCGGCGTGGCCGGGGCCGTGGTATGCTTGCACGCATCACCTTGGGCGCGCGTATGCCGGAATTGCCCGATATAACCGTCTATATCGAGTCACTGCAGTGCCGGATTGACGGTGATCGCCTGGAAGGATTTCGCCTGTCGAGCCCTTTCCTGGTGCGGACATTCGATCCCCCGATGGCATCGCTCGTCGGGCGCCGCACGGTAGGGATCCGGAGGATCGGCAAGCGGATCGTTTTCTGCTTCGAAGGCTCCCACTTTGTTGTGCTTCACCTGATGATCGCCGGCCGGCTCCACTGGAAAAAGTGCGGCGCCCGCCTGCCGGGGAGAGTCGGCCTGTGCGCATTCGACTTTTCCAGGGGCACCCTGATTCTCACTGAATCCGGCACGAAGAGGAGGGCATCCCTGCATCTCGTCCGAGGGGAATCCGATCTCGAGGCATTCGATCCGGGCGGCCTGGAGGTGCTCGATTCTGATTTCCTTTCCTTTGAAAAAGTCTTGAAGAGCAGCACGCACACGCTCAAACGCGCCCTGACGGATCCGCACCTGTTCAGCGGGATCGGCAATGCCTATTCCGATGAGATCCTGCACGCGGCGCGGCTTTCGCCGTTGCGGCTGACCACCCGGTTGTCGCTGGAAGAGGCGCAGCGCCTGCACGCGGCGACGCGCGAGGTTCTCGTCTCCTGGACCGAACGACTGCGGTCGGAATTGGGCGGGGATTTCCCGGAAAAAGTGACAGCCTTCCGCGAAGGGATGGCAGTGCACGGCAGGTACCGGCAGCCCTGCATGCTGTGCAACACGAAGATCCAGAGGATCGCCTACGCCGATAACGAAACCGACTACTGCCCCAGTTGTCAGACCGGCGGGACGCTCCTGGCAGACCGGGGCATTTCCCGTTTGCTTCGCTCAGACTGGCCCCGCAGCCTCGAGGAGCTGGAAATGCACATGGATCGCCGTAGGGTGAAGGAGAAGTAAGCGAATTAGGGGAGCCAATGAATGACTGAGCTCAAAACGGTCATGGACCTGTTCAGACACATGGAATGGGCGGATGCCGTCGTCTGGAGTGCCGCGCTTGCCTCCGGCGATTCCCGGTCCGATGAGAAATTACGGGCGAAGCTTCACCATCTTCATCTCGTGCAGCACGCGTTCCTGCGCGTCTGGCGCAACGAGCCGCTCGAAACGCCCTTCCCTGAGTTCAAGGATCTGACCTCTTTAGTCCTCTGGGTGCGCCACTACTACGCGGAGTTGTTCCCGTATATCGAGAGCCTGAGCGTCGAAAGGTTGTCCGCGCCGATGCCGATGCCCTGGGCGGGGCGGGTGGTGAAACGCCTCGGCCGTTCCCCGGGGATCACAACGGTTGGGGAAACCATCCTACAGGTGGCCCTCCACAGCCAATATCACCGTGGGCAGGTCAACGCCCAGATCCGCACGATCGGCGCCGAACCTCCGCTGGTGGATTACATCGCCTGGATATGGTTGGGGCGTCCGGCAGCTTCCTGGCCGTAGGATCGGGCAACAGACTGTCCCGCTCGTGCTATCTGATTGCGCCGGAACCGGCGCCGTCTCGGGCCGGCGCGACTGCGAGCATGCCGACCCGGAAGCGTCTATCTTAATCAACGGCGAACCCCGGCACGGTTACCGGTCTCGGGGTCGAAGACGGCGTTGCGCAGGAAATCCTCGCTGGACCACGGGGGGCCGCCACCACCGAGGTACTGCTGGAACCACTCGAGGTGGGCTGTGTAGTAGAGCGCCATTTCGTACCAGTTCGGCCAGTGGCCGGCGTTGGCATAGATGATCAGTCTAGAGGGGACGTTCATCTTCTGCAGTGCCGTGAAGAACTGGAGCGACTGGGTGTAGGGGATGCGGTAATCCCGTTCGCCGGAGATTACGAGGCAGGGGGTCTTGAAGTTCTTGACGTAATTGTCGGGCGACCACTTTTCGTACAGCCCGGAATTCCAGGGCTGGCCTTTGAGGTCCCACTCGGGGAACCAGAGTTCCTCGGTTGCCCCGAAGAACGCCTTCAAGTTAAACAGGCCCATCATCGAGGCGAGCGCCTTGAAGCGGGTCGTGTGCCCCTCGAACCAGTTCATCATGTACCCGCCGTAGGACCAGCCCATCGCGCCCATCCTGTCGCGGTCGACATACGGGAGCTTCTCGAGGGCGTCGGTCACCTTCATCAGGTCCTCGAACACGCGGCCGCCCCAGTCGCCCGAGATCTGCGCGGTGAACTCCTGGCCGTAGCCGGTGGAGCCGTGCGGGTTTGGGAAAGCGACGACATATCCGGCGCCCGGGTAGATCTGCCAGTCGCCCCGAAAACCGTCCGTCCACTGCATCTGCGGGCCGCCGTGGACATTCAGGATCAGAGGGTATTTTCGGCCCGCCTCGAACCCGTGCGGCTTGACGATGAACACCTGGATCCTGGTGCCGCCGGAGCCTTCAACCCACACCGACTCGGCCGGGCGCACGTCGACCTCGGCCGAGAGGGCGTCGTTAAAGCCGGTCAGGCGCGCCGGCGCCGAGGCTTTTCCTCCGGCCATCTCTGCCATGTAGAGTTCGACGGGCTCACCGGTGGAATGCCGGACATAGAGGATCCGGTCGATCCCGGCGGGCGCGAATTGGACTATGGTCTTGTCCCGAAGCACCTCCGAGATGCTCCCGGACGAGACGTCCAGTCGGTTGACCGTGGTCTGGCCCTCAAGCGGGCCGGAGAAGTAGACGCTCTTCGAATCCGCGGCCCACTCAAACTCCTCAACCCAGTTCTGGAAAGACCCGGTGACGACGGAGGAAGATCCCTTCGCCACGTCGTAGAGCGCAAGGCGGAAGAGGTCGGACTCGTAGCCGGGGCTTGTCTGCATGCGGTAGGCGATGTACCTGCCGTCCGGTGAGTACTTCGGGCTTCCGTCGTAGGCCGGGTTCGACGCGGTTATGTTGCGCGGCAGCGCCGTCGGGTTTCCCAGCGGGATGAGCCAGAGATCGCCGTTCGTCGACGAAGCGGGATTCTTGTCGTGGTTCGAGACGAACACGAGCGTCGAACCGTCCGGAGAGAAGTCGTACTGGAGTGGCCCCCCAAGCTGGAACGGGGGCGAGTCGAAATCGCCGGGGGTGAGGTCCCGCACCGCGCCCGTGTCGACGTCGGCCACCAGAATGTGGGTGCGGGTGCCGTCCTTCCATTCAGTCCAGTGTCGGTAAAGCAGGCTGTTCGCCGTGTGCGCCTTGATCGCCCCTTTGTCCCGGCGCTCGGCGATCTTCTTGTTGCAGCCGTCGTCGGCGCCGCATTCGGGGTAGACGTCCGAAGAGAACACGATCGATTTCCCGTCCGGCGACCAGATCGGTTCGGAAACACCCGTCGAGACGTGGGTGAGCTGCTTCGCCTCCCCACCGGCGGCGCGGAGCAGGTAGAGATTCGCGTCGCCATCCCGCGCACTGATGAAGGATATCCACCCGCCGTCGGGCGAGTAGAGCGGGGCGCTTTCGCCTTTGCCATAGGTCAACTGGCGCGTGGTGCGGCTGCCGAGGTCCATGTGCCAGACGTGGCCGGCGCGCCTGGCGCGCCCCAGGTCGGATATCGTGACCGTAAAAAGCGCCGACCTTGCGTCGGGCGAGACCGCGACTTCCGAGATCCCCTTAACGCGGTAAAGGTCCTCGATCGTGAATGCCCGTTTCTCCGCACAGACCGAACTCACCTGCACCAGCACCCAAATCGCCACCAAACACACTCTCATAACCACCTCGGATGGGGACGGACCAGAGCTACTCTTTTGATTATATAGGGTTATGGGATTTCTTTGCCCAAAAAGGGCCGCCATTTGAGATTTTTTGGGCCGTTTTCTTCAAATAAGGTATTTTCATTATTCGGCATCCACCTATTTGCAGGTAAAGGGGCCGAAAATCGCAAATATGGGGCTCAATTGGAGCAAAATGCGCCGGAAATGCATGATCCCAAATACTTTACTGAGGTCCGTCCCCATGAGGAAGATGTCGCTCTGTCTAATAGGTGTGCTGACTATAACGCTCGCGGCGGCTCGCACAGAGGAGTGCACGACGGCCGTGATTACCGGGGCGGCAACTGCCGATGGCCGGCCCATGCTCTGGAAAAACCGCGACACCGATCAACTCTCGAACAAAGTGATCTTGGTGGACGAGAAGCCTTTCAGGTACCTCGCCGTGGTGAACGCGGAGGACACTTCGGGCCGGATTGCCTGGGGCGGGCTCAACGCGGCTGGCTTCGCCGTCATCAACTCCGTCGCCTATAACCTGCCGCAGAAACCGGGCGAGGCCGCCGATCTCGAGGGAATCGTCATGGCCGACGCGTTGCGCAGCTGCGCCACCGCGGACGATTTCGAGAATTTCCTAAGAGGCAATCTCGGTCCGGCTTTCGGTTGTCGCACCAATTTCTGTGTGATCGACGCCCACGGGGGTGCGGCCATTTTCGAAGTCCACAACAGCGGCTACAAACGGCTCGACGCCTCTCGAGCGTCCGAGGGCTACCTCGTCAACACCAATTTTTCCCGCAGCGGAACGGCGGATCAGGGTGCAGGTTACATTCGTTTCGATCGGGCGAGCGAGTTGTTCCGTTCGGCTCCCGCCGGCAAACTCACGCCCGAGTTCGTTCTCCAGACAGCGGCGCGCGACCTCGGGCACCCGCTCCTCAATCACCCGCCGCGGGAGGCTTGGGCTCGGTTGCCCGAGGACAGGCCCGCGTGGATTCACGCCAACTACACGATCGATCGCGGCATCACCGCTTCGACCATATTGGTTCAAGGCGTGAGCAAGGGGGAAAGCCCCGACAAAGCCGTCCTCTGGGCGATACTGGGAGAGCCCGTCTGCTCCATCGCGGTGCCGTTCTGGGTCGCGGCGGGAGAGACCCCTGACGAGGTACGAGCCGGTAGAAACGCGCCCGTCTATGAGCAGGCTTCCCGCCTTCAGGATTTGCTCAGACCGCTCAGGGGACGGGACAGGAAAGAGTACGTGGACCTGTCGCGCCTCGACAACAGGGCCGGAACTGGGTGGCTTCCGAAGAACCTCGAGTTGGAGCGCCAGATCCTGTCCGGGGCCCGGACGCTGTTGAGCAGCACGCCCACACCGGACCAGTTGCGGGAGTACGAGAGGAGCAGCGCCGAGCGCGTGTTTGCTGCCCTGAATCAGGCGGGTTCCGGAGCGCCCGATGGCGGCGCCTCGATCTCGTGGACGGACGCCCGCACTCTGAGCCTCGAAGGCAAAGGGTGGGGCGAGACGAAGGCCTTCTATGACCGGCTGCCGGCCAAGGCCGAAGGGCAGGTCCGCGATGCCGTCTGGCAACTCAGCCGGGACTCCGCTGGAATGTGCGTCCGGTTCTCCGCCGATGCTCCGGCAATCCACGTCCGCTGGAGCCTGCTCGACGAACAGCTTGCCCTCCCACACATGCCCGCAACCGGAGTCAGCGGGGTCGATCTCTACGTCAAGACAGAAACCGGGCAATGGCGTTGGCTGGGGACGGGTCGTCCGACGGCGAAAACGAACACGGCAACACTCGCCGACAACATGCCGCAAGCCGCCCGGGAGTACATGCTGTACTTGCCTCTCTACAACGGCGTCACCTCGGTCGAGATCGGTGTGCCGAAAGGGAGTCGCATCACGGGGGCCCCTCCGCGTCCAGCCGAACGGACGAGACCCGTCGTTTTTTACGGCACCTCCATCACCCAGGGCGGGTGCGCTTCCCGCCCCGGCATGGCGTATACCGCGATCCTCGGCCGCCGCCTGGACCGGCCCGTGGTCAACCTGGGCTTCTCGGGAAGCGCGAAGATGGAACCGGAAGTGGCCGCGCTGGTCGCGGAGCTTGATCCCGCCCTCTTCGTCCTCGACAGCGTCCCCAACATGACCGCTGGCGAGATCGCCGAGCGGACTGCGTCCTTTGTCCAAGCTCTCCGCGGCAGGCATCCGGGGACGCCGATCCTCATCGTGGAAGGGCGCACCTATCAGACGTCCTTTCTGAATGCGAACGTTCGCCGCGATTATTCGGAACGGACCGCAGCTCTCCGGGGAGTGTACGACCGAATGACGGCCGGAGGAGCCGGAAGGCTGTATTTCTGCCCGGAGAAACCCAGTTGGGCGACGACGGCGAAGCCACCGTGGACGGCAGCCACCCGACCGATCTGGGCTTCATGCGGCAGGCCGACGTCCTGCAAAAATGCATCGAGCCTCTAATCAAGCGGTAGAAACGGGGGGACTGACCTCAGCGACTCTTTTTTTATATGGAGTTATACGGTATTCGCCCCTGAAAAGGGGCCATATTTGAGATTTTCGAGGCTGTTTCTTCGAAATATGACTTCCGTTGCTCGCACATGGATCTTATTCACAAAAAGGGAGCAAAAAAGCGCAAATAAAGGGCTTTTGGAGCAGAAATATGCAGGAAACCACTGATTCTAAGGATTTTGCTCAGGTCCGTCCCCTGATTCTGCTGCTGTTGCTGGCGCTGCCTGTGGCGGCGCAAGGGGACCGTATGGAATGGTTCCGGCATGACAAGTTCGGCATGTTCATCCATTTCGGACCCTATTCGATGCTCGCAGGCGAGTGGAAAGGGCAGCGGGTCCCGGTCGGGGACGAGGCCGAGTGGATCATGCAGCGCTTCAACATCCCGGCTCGGGAATATCGCGAAATGGCCCGCGGCTTCAACCCCGTTCACTTCGACGCAAACGCCATCGTTCGCCTCGCGAAGCTCGCAGGGATGAAGTACCTCGTGGTCACGGCCAAGCACCACGACGGCTTCTCCATGTACCACTCGAAGGTCTCGCCCTACAACATCGTGGACTGGACAAAGTTCGGACGGGATCCGGTGAAGGAACTGGCCGAATCCTGCGCCAGGGAAGGGCTCCGGTTCTGCGTCTACTACTCCCACCGCGAGGACTGGGACCACCGCGACGGCTACGGAAACCACTGGGACTACGACGTGTCGAAGAAAGACTTCGCGCGCTACCTCCGCGAAAAGTCGCTGCCGCAAATGCGCGAGCTGCTCACGGGATATGGACCGCTCGGACTGGTCTGGTTCGACCGGGGCATCGACACGCCGCAGCAGGCCATGGAGTTCGTCAACCTGGTGCGGGAGCTGCAGCCGCGCTGCCTGATCAACGGCCGCGTCGGCAACTACGGTCGAGACCTGATGGGCGACTACCAGAACATGAACGACAACGGGATGCCCACCGGCGGGCTCGAAGAGTATTGGGAAACGCCGCAGACGCTGAACCGGACTTGGGGCTACAGCCGGTTCGACCAGGAATGGAAAACCCCCGCCGGCGTCGTCCAGCGCCTCGTCGAGGTCGTCGGCAAAGGGGGCAACTACCTGCTGAATATCGGCCCCATGGGCGACGGCAGAATCCCGCCGCCAAGCGTGGCGGTCCTGGAACAGGTGGGCGCATGGGTCCGGAGAAACGGGGAGAGCATTTATGGGACGTCCGCCTGCCCGCTGCAGGACTTCCCCTGGGGCCGCTGCACCGTGCGCGGCGCAAAGGTCTACCTGCACGCGCTGACCAGGCCGGCGGACGGCACCCTCCGGGTGAGCGGGTTAATAACGGCGGTGAAGAGCGCGTACCTTCTGGCCGAGCCGGCGCGCAGGCTGGAGGTGTCGAATAAAGACGACGTGATATCGGTGGTGGTGGGGCAGGGGAACTGGGACGAGTTCGACACGGTCGTCGTCCTGGAACTCTCTGGTCCGCCAACGGTCGACCCGCCGCTTGTCACCCAGGGAAGCGATGTGCCGTTTCAACTCGACTGCCAGAACGCCGTGACCGCCGGCCGGGCCGTCAAGCGGTTCAATCGGGACGGCGGTTTTCACATCTCGAAGTGGACTGGGCCGGAAGATGCGTGCGCATGGCGTCTGCTCGTGAGCCAGCCCGGACGCTACCGGGTCATGATCCGCTATGCCGCGACGCCGACATCCACGCTTCGCGCGTACACCGTGCGGATCGGGGAACAGGTTCTCGAAGCGCAGGTTGTGAGCACCGGGGAAGGTTACCGCTACACGGAAGTCGAGCTGGGTACGGTGGAGTTGAAGCGGGCGGGCCCGCTGACCGTGCGGGTAGCACCCAAGGACGCGGGGGAGAATCTCATGTATCTCCAGCGTCTCTCCCTGAGGCAGGTGGGCCGGGTGGCCGTCGAGTGACGAAGGGAACCGTGCTCGAGTGAGTCCGCGCTTCAGCAAGGACACGGTCCGGGAACCACGTGTGCACGATAACCATAGGATGAGCACGCCGGCCGGCTTGAGGCTCATCCAATGCGAGGAACCATGTCTGACAGAATCCCAGCGATCTTCTTCGGGCATGGCAACCCGATGAATGCCTTGGTGAACAATAGCTACACGGATGGGTGGCGCCGGATCGGGAAACACATTCCCAGGCCAAAGGCAATCCTGGCGATCTCTGCCCACTGGTTCGTGCCGGAGACAGCCGTCACCGTCAGCGCCGCGCCAAGGACCATTCACGATTTCGGGGGGTTCCCGCCGGAACTGTACCGCGTGCAGTATCCTGCACCGGGCGATCCGGGTCTCGCACGCCGCGTGAGGGACCGCGTCGAGCCGACGCGGCCCGCTTCAGCACGCGAGGAAGACGGCGAGAGTGAGAATCCCGAGAGCGAGCGAGAGGGCGCCGCTGCGCCGCTGCCGCGCCCGCCGGTACCAGACGTAGATTCCGCTCAGCACCATGAACACAAGGCCGACGGAGAGCGCGTCCATCGAGCACCTCCACAGCCCGGTTGCCCACCAGTTCTGGTGCAGGGACGGATCCGTCCTTCTCACGCCGGTAAAGGAATGGAGCATGTTCAGCACTCCCCACCCGTTAACGTGTATCCGGTTGACGGCCGCAACTCCGCTGTCGAAGTCGGCCTTGACCTCGTAGATGTCCCCCGGCCTGACGACCCGGAATCCCAAGGTTCCCGCTGCGTCCCGCGTGATCGTCCCGGAAATCTCCCCGCGGATGCGTAATTGCGTCATCAGGTCTTTCGCCACCTCTGAGTCAGTGTCCGCGGCATGGCGCGCTATCCGGATCTCGGCGGAGGTCTGCCTCCGCTCGTTCCAGAATCCGGCTATGCGCCATCCGGGGTGGTTCAGGACGACGCCGGAGAGGCAGAAAAGCCACGTGAAGAACAGGAAATACAGCCCGATGTAGATGTGCAGCCTGCGACTCCAGTTCTCAACTGCAGATGGCATACAAGGCCCCGAATAGAGAGAGTGCCCCGGCGACGATGAGCACCAGGCCGACCGGTCGCTCCGACCGCAAAACCGCCCACAGATATATCCCGCTTACCGAGAGGAAGAGCAGCAACCAGGCCGTCCCGTCGGCCATCCAACGCCAGACCCGCACCATTCCCCAGTTGCCGCGGATGGTGGCGAGATGGGGTCCCGGCATCTTGTGCAGGAAGATGAGGGCATCCCCAAAACCGGTCCTGCGCTCCTGTACCGAGGCCAGGCCGGTGCTCAGGCCTATGTCGACGGTGGCTTCGTACCCGGGTTTGGAGACGGGGATCGTGAGGGTCTTGTTTCCGGAGGAATAGCGTATGAACCCGATTTCGCCCGAGATGCCGACCTGCCGGAGGATGTGCCGGACTTGCCGGATCCGTTCCGTCCCCTCGAGCTTGTCGAGCCCGGGCGGCAGATCGACCTGCCGGGTTCCGGCCTCGCTTTCGGCAGGCGCTCCCAGGGGGATTCCCGGGTGGTTCAGCAGAACCACGCTTACCGCGAACACAAGGACAAAAGGGCTCAGGAAGAGGCCCACGTACAAATGCAGGTCCCGGGTGAGGGAGTATGCTTCCCAAACTCGAGATCGAGGCTGTTGATGCGGCATGTCGTCCACGCAATCTGGATAGCGGTGGCTCGACGCCGCGCTTCGCCGCCGGAGGCGCGGCATTGTGACACAATAAACCTCTCCACGAATCCTCGGCAGAGGCGACCTGGAGGGAATGTCGGGCAGCGGCGGCGCCCAGGCGCAGCCCCCAAAGCGGCGTCGAGCCGCCGCGCTCCACAATGGGTCGCCTCGGTGTACATCGAATCACTCCGGGAATAAAATGGCATCCGAACGGGAATCTTCAAAGCCTTTTCGGAGTGCGCCGTGCACCGGATTCTGGCAACCCTCCTGGTGTTGAGCCTCGTGCCGCCCTTTGCGGGCGTGGCGTCGGGGAAGAAAGCGTTCCAGGTAGTCGGTCGGATCCTCCAGGCCGACGGGACGCCGGTCCCCGCTGCGGCGGCGGTCGTGTTCCTGCATGGCGTCGTTACCCCTTTCAGCAGCCGGACGGTGGCGGGACGCGATGGCAGGTTCAGGTTTAAGAAAATCCCCGCAGGGACCTATGTGCTGGTGGCGGCGGTTCCCCGTGTCGGCGAGCTGCGGAAGACGATCGAAGTGGGGCCCAGCTTTGCCGACGCGGAACACACGGTCAGCGCCACCCTCACCTATGATCAAGCCGCCCCGATTAACCGGCGGGGCACGATTTCCAGGTCCGAGCTCTCGGTTGCCGAGGATGCGGCCCAGGAGTACAAGACAGCCCACGAACTGCTCTCCCGGCACGACGTCAACGGGGCTGTCGAGCGCCTCAGGAAGGCCGTGGTCATTTCCCCTCAATTCGCGGCCGCGTGGAATCAGCTTGGGACCATCTCCTATCAGGCCGGCCAGTACAGGCAGGCCGAGGAGTATTTCCGCGAGGCCTTGAAACAGGACCCCGATGCCTACTCGCCCCTGGTGAACCTGGGAGGTGCCCTGCTGGCGCTGAACCGATTCGAGGAGTCCCTGGAGATCAACCGTGCGGCGGTCAAGGCGATGCCCGGCGATCCACTGGCGCACTCCCAGCTGGGCAAGAGCTATTTTTACCTCGGCCGACTCGATGACGCCCTGACCCACCTCAAGCGGGCCAAGGCGTTGGACCCCTCGCACTTCTCCTATCCGCACCTCTTCTTAATCGAGATCTATGCCCGCATGAATCAGCTGCCGGCCGCGATTGCGGAGATGGAGGAGTTTCTCAAGCTCCATCCCGACTCGGACTGGGCGCCGAAGATCCGGGAGCTGTTGAGCCGGACCCGGGCGCGCGACAAACAGTCGCCTTGACCGTGTGGACCGGTGGAAGCGGCTGTGCGGGTGTTCGTTATTTTCCCCGATGACGAATCTCGTATTTCTCTTCGAGCCGGAGCGGCCGGTACGAGAGCTTTGTCTTGCGCAGCCCGGGAATGCCAAGATCCTCTTCGAGATTGACGTACGCACAACCGGCGAAGAGGCGCCGGCAGGCATTCATCAGGAGAGCCTGGTAGATGCCGCCGATGTCGGCGTTGGCGTACTGAAAATGCACAACGGCGGTTTCCGCAAAACCGGTGCTGGCGATAATGAATCCCTGAAGCTCCCCGCGGACGATCATGGCCCCGCCCACCAATCCGAGGTGTTCGTAGGCCTGGAAAGCCCGTTCCAGCGCGCGGCGCTGATCATCGACGCTGAGGGAGGGGTGGGAAACTGTCGGCGCCCTTTCCCGCCCCTCCGCCCACGATGCGAACAACCTCATCGCGCTGCCGAAGCGGGAGCGGTCAAGGGGGCGAAACTCGTAGTCCGGGCTGCTGCTGACGAACTTCCGGACCTGGTTGCGTTTCCCATCGAACTTCTTCCCCTTCAGCTCGGCCAGCACTTGTGTCAGGTAGGTGTAGTCGAAGTAATCACGCAGGGGCCGCACGTCGAACTCGTCGGGGGGGAGGGCGTCGACCAGCGCCCTGCGCGCCCGTGAAATCCGGCCGATCCGGGTGACGCAACAGCGCGCGGCATCCGCCAGCCGGTGGCCGCCGATCGGTTCCAGAAAATAGGCCGGTTCCGACTGCGGCTCGATGAGGAGGCACAGGCTGCCCCACACCCTGGTGACCGACGGCCGCTCGCGGTCGCGCCAGATGAACAGGGTGGCGGGGATCAGGTCGCATATCACCGGTGTTGTGCCGCCCAGGTGCTCCACGAGCATCGCGTGGTCGTCCAGCTCCAGCGGCCTCAGGTCCGGGAACTCAGGAACCATCACGAGGCCTCACCAGGCAGACGCACAGGTCAGGGCGGCACGCCGCACAGCCGTATACCGAGCGCGGCAAGAGATCGGGGGGCTGGGTCAGCGCTTCCCGGAATCCTGCCTTCCTGAAGAATCCCGGGACAAGGGTGAAGAGATAGACCGGGGAGGACGCCTCGCGGGACACCCGCTCTACCAGGGCCCGCCCGATGCCCCGGCCCTGGAGCTCCTCGCGGACACCGACACAGCTGAGCAGCGAGCAGGTGGCGAGCCGCTTCAGCTCGGCCGTGCCCACGAGCACGCCACCCGACTCGGCCACCCAGAAACAGGACAGGTCCATTGCCGGGTAAGCCAGATCCAGAGACTCAACCAGCGCGAGTATCCCGGCGTGATCTCCGGGGCGGGCCCTGCGGATGTGGAGACAACCCGGAGGGCCGGACTGTCCTGGCGAAAGTGGCGTTGTCATCAGGGGGGAAAGTCTAACACGATCGCGGCAGGATTCGACACCGCTGCTCGAGGGGACCCCGGAGCTCCGCGTTATCTTCCCTCCCGGTTTGGCTAACCCCGGCACCGATAGGGCCCTAGACGCTCGCGGCCGTGCGCCGGCTCGAGGCGCTGCGGGTCCCCGCGACGATCCCACCCGAATAACGCCGCCCGCAACGAAGCAGTCGAAGACGGATTTGTGCTGAATATCGCCGCGAATGGGAATATTTTGGATGTTCCCACAGGAGGATTCGACATGATCCGCCCTAAGCTGCCGCCGTCCGCTCGCGACCGCCGCGACGGTCTCGTGCGGAAACAGCAGGGAGCATCGACTGTGCCGTTTCCAGATTCTTCGAGTCTCCGGGCCTTGGAGGCGGGCAGTGGAGCTCGCCTCCCGGGACTCGGCAGCTTCCGACAAACGCTGTCAGATCGAGGACCAACGTCATGACCAAGGATCCCACTCGTCCGTCGCGGCCTTGTTGTTCCTGCGCTTCGCATGCTCCCGTGGGACTCTCGGCCTCGCCGCTGAACCGCCGGGAATTCATGTTCGGCCTGAGCGCGCTCACCGTCGGGGGGATGGTTCCGGGCTCGCCTGTGCTTGGCAGGAACCGCGCATCCGTTCCGCCGGGCCGAGGCGCATTGCCCACGACGCCGCTCCGGGTGCAACCCGTGCTGACCTACCGGTTGCCGCAACGCCGCGAGGCGACAAGCTGGCGGGAGTGGGGCGGCCTGCAGACCCAGGCCGACGTCGACCAGGAGCGGGAACGCATCGGCACGGAGCTCGCCGGGATCCAGTCCAGGGCAGAATTCCCCCTGGAGATACTCCCCCTGAGGGCCGTGCAGAGTCCCGAGCAGGGGGCCGCCGCCGCCCAGGGAACACACGACGCGCTCCTGATGTACGCGGCCGGCGGCGGCGTCAATCTCCTCGAGTCACTCACGGTGCGGGACCGGTGGAACCTGATGTTTCTGCGCCACCAGCCGGGGCCGACCTACCTGTGGTACGAGATCGTGCACCCTCGTTTCCTGCGCAAGACCGTCGACGAGTACGGCCAGCCGGGCATGGACGTTCACGACGTGGTGGTCGACCGCTACGACGACCTCGTCTGGCGCTTGCGTGCGCTGCACGGATTGAAGAACACGCTGAACAAGAAGATCGTGGCCGTCGGCGGGCCCGGGGGTTGGGGCGCCGGCGGCAGGAAGGCCCCGGAGACCAGCCGCACCCTCTGGAAGCTGGACATCCAGGATTACCCTTATGCTGAACTTGGGCCGCGGCTGAAGAGGGCGCGCCAGGACGGATCCCTGGTGCAGCGGTGCCGGGCGGATTCCGAGCGCTACCTGGCAGGCGGGAGCGTCGAGTTGCAGACGACGAGGGATTTTGTCGCCAACGCTTTCGTCTTGACGGAAGTCCTGAAGGACGTACTCGCGGAATCCGGGACGGACGCCATTACCATCAATTCCTGCATGGGGACGATCATGCCCATGTCGGAGACCACCGCCTGCCTCCCCTTGAGCCTCCTGAACGACGAAGGGTACCTGGCGTTCTGCGAATCGGATTTCGTGGTGATACCCTCGGGAATCCTCCTGCACTACATCTCCGGCACCCCCGTGTTCCTGAACGACCCGACCTTTCCGCACGACAACGTGGTCACGCTGGCGCACTGCACCGCGCCACGCCGGATGGACGGCAAAAACGCCGAACCCGCCAGGATCCTGACCCACTTCGAATCGGACTACGGCGCCGCGCCCAAGGTCGAAATGAGCATCGGCCGGGAGTGCACGAACCTGATCCCCGATTTCGCCTGCCGCAAGTGGGTCGGCTTCCACGGCACCATCGTCGCCAATCCGTTCCTCGACATCTGCCGTTCGCAGGTGGACGTCCGCATCGACGGGGACGGCGCCGCACTACTGGAGGAGATGAAGGGCTTCCACTGGATGATGTCCTACGGGGATTACCTGCGGGAGACGGGTTACGCCCTGAGAAAGCTGGGAATCGAATTCCACGACGTGAGCTCGCGGCGCAGCTCGTGATGCCGGCGGTCGTTTCCCTTTTCGAGACATCCCGCGCGCGATGCGGTTCAGACACCGATGGCCCTGCGAACTTTCTGGGCCCCGGCGGTGTAGCTAATACTAACGTTCATAAATACGCTAACGATTCCAGGACGCGGATTAGCGCTGATACACGCGGATGTTGACTTGGTGACAGGCCGCGTTAATTCGCGAAATCCGTGAAAATCCGCGTTCTGCTGTGCTAACCGATGGCCAGCTCCATCGTGCGCTTGCCGACTGCCGGGTTCCATGATTTCCGTGTCCCTCCTGGCTGGCTTTTTGAAGCTGGCTTGTGAGGGAATGTCGAAGCGCCGCACTCCGGATTCGCACGCCGTCAGGATTGGACGATGCGCAGCGTCCAGTCGCCGCGGAGGCCCGCATTGGCGGCGGTCAGCAGGGTTCGATAGATGCGGTCGCCCCAGGAACTTCTGAGCCGGCCGTCCGCGATCTTGATCTCCTCGGTTGACGGCGTGAACACGGCCGGGTCGAACAGGATTCTCACTTTTCCCGACGGGAGCGGCTCGGTTTCGAGCGTCAGTTCGCCCGGTCCGGTCTGCACCGCGCGGTCGGCGGTCATGAGGGTCTGAGCGACGAGCCCGGCCGTGCCGGTCCGCACGTAGGAGTCCTGCACCTCGACCATGTTGCGCACGCGGTCCAGGCGCAACCGGCGGTGCCACGACTCGAGTCGGGCCGAGGTGGGGAAGGCGCCGGAAATGTCGAGGCTGAACTCGGCGGCGCCGTCGTCTGCCCGGTAGCTCACGTCGCGCGCGGCAAACGTCCGGCCGGCGGCCTGCATCACGCCGTCGATCGTCGGCAGGTTGTGGTAGCCCGACTGCATGGTCCAGATGTCGTAGCGTTGGGGGCTGAAGGTCTTGGCGGTGTAGGTTTCCACGCCCGACGTCGATGATGGCAGGGCGGCCGTCGGCATAGACGATGAAGTTGCCGACGTCGTTGTGGTTGTGGCTCTCGGCGTTGTGGCCTCCCTGCGCGGCCAGGTAGAGCCCCTCGGCCGAGCCGTCCTTCGTCGCGCGGCCATGACCTGGATTCCCGGGAACCAGGCGTCGCGCAGCAGCGGCTGGCGGCGCGGCGCGGCCTGCAGCGCGGCAGGTTGAAGAGGGCCGCGAGCTGGCGTCCCATGCTGTCGCCCGCCGCCGGGGATCCAGCCCGCCCCGTTCGGCCGCGAATGCGCCGTGCGCCTGCATCCTGGCGTCGCCGATGCGCTCGGCCGTAGCGGAAGACGAGGTCGCCCGTCCATCCTCACCTTGGCCGAGGCGTCGGCGAAGTTCACGAAGATAGTCGTCGTCGATGTGGGCGCGGCAGATATAGAGCCCGATCTCGCGGACCAGCGGGACGCTGTAGAAATCGATCGCCCCGCCGCTTGCCGAGTGGAGCAGTTCGAGGCAGTCGAACAGCGAGCCGCCGGCGCGGAACCAGTAGCTTGGCCCTTCGTCGCAGCCGCCGTCCTCGTGGTAGGAGGCGAGGAAGCGGTCGAGGCTGCGCAGGCTCTTGTGCACGGCCGCGCGTCGCCGCGGTCTCGGCCGCGATCAGGAGCGCCGACGCAAGCCAGTTCGAAACGATCCACGGGCGTCCAGTTGTTCAGCTCGCTGCGTCCCTTCGGGTCGAGCCCCATCCACCAGAAATCGTCCCGGCTCCAGGCAGGGGGCGAGCATCCGCCGCTCGACTTCGGCGCGGAGGCGCGGCCGCAGCAGCGGCGACACCGGGTCGAGCCGTGCGCCGAGCAGGTAGTCCGTCCACGCCAGCAGGCTCGACGTCTCGGCCGCGAACAGGTCCACGACGGGCTCGGCGACGTCGGGAAGCCCGGTGCCGGCCTTCTGCATGCCCAGGTGGGCGGGCACGCCCCAGAACGTCTCCTCGCAGGTCGTCCAGATGCCGTCGGCGATGTCGTCCAGGAATCGCGCCGTCTCCCTCGGCGCACTCCGCCAGCACCAGGGCGGCAAGCCGCTCGCGCCGGCCCCCGCGAATCCGCTCGTAGTCAGAGCGGTTGCCGACCCGCTGGTACTCCAGGAACAGCGTGGCGGGCAGCGGCGGCCAGCCGGCGCCCCGACGCCCCTCCCCTCCCGCGATGAGGGCCCGGCGCGCGTCGGCCGGCAAGGCTTCCCAGGCCGCGCGGTCCGCGGCGGCAGGGAAGGGCCGCCACGACCCCGTCGGGAGCAGGACGGCGGCGAGCTTCTCGGGAGAAAAGCTCCGGCTGAGCAGGTCGCCCCAGGCCGATTCCATCCCTCCGCGCAACTCCGGATGCGACACCGCCGGTGCGGCGAGCAGTGCTCCCCCACAGACCACGAACTGGCGCCGGCTGATCTCCATAATCCCTCCACTGCGCTTCGAGATTCCCGGCTACCTATTCGAAGAGCTGGTCGAGATGCGGGATCATGATCGCCGCCGCTGCGCCGGGATTCGAAGCGCCGGTCGTCTGCTTCATCAGGTGGCCGTCCTGCGGCGAAACGAGTGCGATCTGCGGGTTATCGGGGTAATCCACGACTACGACGAAGGCTTTGCCGACAGGCCTGCCGAAATCCGCTAGAGCGAAGTTGACGGCGCTCCGACCTTCCTCCGGCTTGCGGTCGGAGCCTCCCATGGACTCCCGCGTGCGAAACGTCCACTTGGACGATCCCGTGGCGGAAAGACAGATCAGTTCGCCTTCGGGTGCATCGTCCCTCGTCCCGGTGACGGAAAGCACGACCTCCGTCTCCCCGTCGTAATCCACGTCCTGCATGAAGACCTTCCCCGGCCCCGCGTGATCGCCTTGACCCGACTCCGTCGAGAAGTTGCCGAAATCCTTCTGCCACAACTCGCGCCCCTCCTGACCGAGTACGACGAGGGAGTTCCGGTCGAGGAGATACCGTGCCGGTTGCGGGCCCCCCCTGATACGGTATAGCGCGACCCCTGCGCCGAACAGAATCAACACGAGGCAGAGCGCGACGAGAGTGGCGCCCCTCGGGCACCAGCGGCCCAGGGCTGCCGAAGGGGGCGGCGTCGAGCCGGAGGTTGAGCTCTCCGGTGCGTCCGCGTCCGTCGCGGACGAGGTTACCTGGCGCTTCCAGGCGTCGATCTCGCCGGCCTGCGCGAAAATCCTGCCGTGCTTGCCGAGGCGGCGTTGCACCGGCAAGCCGCGATCACGCTCCCAGTTCTGGGCCGTGCGGATCGTGACCCCGAGATATCCCGCAATCTCCTTCCAAGACTCCAGTTCCGTGCAGTTCGTTTGATTGTCCATGCCGATGTAGAATAACCTCGTCAAACCAGACTGTTCGCGGCTCGAATGTAGCACGGCGCGGGATAGGCGTAACCAAAATTGGTGCCTCCTCCCGCTCGCCCGAGCGTGCCCGCAACGAGAGGGGTACCCGGGGTCCTAGGCGCGCCGGACCGGAACAGGAATCTTCGAGGGAGGTTATCGTGTCCTGTGCCCGCATACTGCTCCTGTTGGCCCTTGCCGGCCTCCAGGGCCCCACGCTGCCGCAGTTTCGCGAACAGGTGGTCAGTGGGGACCTGAAACTCGGGTACCAATTGGCCGTCGCGGACCTCAACACCGACGGCAGGAAGGACCTGATCGCCATCGATGAGCGCTCGGACGAAGTGGCGTGGTTCGAGAATCCGGGGTGGGAGCGACACGTGCTCGCGACCGGCGTCGCGAGGCCCATCAACGCGGACTGCTGGGACGCCGACGGCGACGGCATCCCTGAGGTCGCGCTCGTTTGCGGGTTCGAAACGAACCCCGAGAAGAGCACCGGGAACCTCGTCATCCTGAAGAGCGGACCCGATGTGCGGGCGCCGTGGACGGCACGCGAGATCGATCGGGTGCCGACGGCGCACCGCGTGCGCTGGATCGATTTCGAAGGGCGCGGTGCGAAGGTGCTTCTGCTGGCACCCCTCGTCGGGGTCAAGGCCCGGGCGCCTCTCTACGAGGACACCACGCCGGTGTTCGCCTACCGGCCCGGGGCGTGGACACGCGAGGCCCTGCCGGCGTCGCGGCGCGGGATCCTGCACGCGATCACGCCTGTCCACTGGCAGGGTCGGCCCGGCGAGCAGCTCCTGACGGCGAGTTTCGAAGGACTGCACAGGCTCGAGTACCGCAACCACAAGTGGATCTCCACCCTGATCGCGCGCGGCGACCCGCGGGCGTGCCCCGAATGCGGCAGCAGCGAGGTGCGGCTCGGGCGGCTGGGCAATAAACAGTTCCTGGCCGCCATCGAGCCCTGGCACGGCAATCAAGTCGTCGTGTACCTCCCCCGCAACTCCACCTGGACCCGGTTGGTGCTCGAAGACGGCATGGTGAACGGCCATGCCCTCGCAACGGGCGACCTCGACGGGGATGGGCGCGACGAGATCGTCGGCGGCTTCCGCGGGAAAGGGTTCGAGGTTTCGGTCTATCAGGCCGAGGACGCTTCCGGGGAGCGCTGGCGGAAAACCGTGCTGGACCGCGGGGGCGTCGCCGCCGCAGACTGCAGGATCGAGGACTTCACCGGGGACGGCAAGCCGGACATCGCCTGCATCGGAGCCTCGACCGGGAACATCAAGCTCTACCAAAACCGCTGAGAAACGAGTGGGCCGCGGCGGCCCGACGCGGCCCGGCTCGAAAAACACGGGACGGGCGCCCCCACTGAACCTCACCGGGGGGACAGGTCGTAACTGGACAGGGTCGACTGATTGCGGATGTACAGGTGCGCGCCGCAGACGACCGGATGCGCCCAGCTCGAGTATCCTTCGTCCTTGATCCGGAAGCGCCCCTTTTCCACGTAACCCGCGGGGCTGGCCTCGGCGAGCCCAATGGCGTTCCCCTCCGAGAGGAGGAAGACGTTGCCGTCCGCGAAGGTCAGGGACCCCTTCCCCAGGATTTCCCGCCAATAAAACGCGCTGCGGCACATCAGGGCCGCTGCGGGCCGCCGGGGCTCGCCGGAGGGGCCGGCAACATGTTTCGGATCGCGGTGATGCGCCAGCCGTCGGGGCCGCGTGTCACGATCAGAGTGCTCCACATCCGGCGGCTCGAGCCGTCGCGAAGCCCGGTGAGCTCGTACCTTCCGTCGACGAGTGCCACCCCGGGGGCGACGAATCGGACGGACTCCACCGCGATGGTGCGCCTTCCGCCAGAACTCCGGGAACTCGCCAGCGTGCCCGCGACAACCTCGCTCCGGCCCCTGCGCCACTCGCCGGAAGAGACGAGCTGATCGGCGTCCGCGGAGAAGAGTGCCTCCACTTCAGCCGCGTCCTGGTGGTCGCGCGCGTCCATGTATCGTTGAACGACGGCGCGGACGGCGTCGCCGTCGCTCGTCCCGCCGGTCCCCTGGGCGGCAAGAATCAGCAGAGACGCGGCAAACACTCCCGAGATGATGTGCATGAGGTACCCTCCGCCGGGCCGAAGCCCCTGGTTGTGCCCCGGGCGGTCCGAAGTCCGCCACCACTTGATTCTACACGGCGCACCCTGCCAGGCACGCTTTTCTTCCGGCGTCCAGCCCCCCGATTCGGGCGCCGGATCAACCTAAGGGTTCGCGCAAGGATAAGTTCACATTTTGGCGCGAGCGCCGGGCGGGCAGATGCCAGGCGCCGTGACGCAGGCGATGTGGTGACATCGTCGAGGAGCGGCAACGCCGCAGATGCCCGCCCGCCGCCGCGCCCCGGGGGGCTGACGGCTCCGTCAATAGCGATCTCCCATCTTTGGTTGCCTCATGATCTGTTGGCTCGGGAGCCGTCAGCAAAATGTGAAATTATTCTTGCGCGAGCCCTGAGCCTCCGGTCGCCCTCTTCCCGGGGTATCGGCTCGGAGTCGTGCGCCGTCTCCGGCCCGGCAAAAACCTCGCGGCACAGCCGGACGGTATACACAGAGCAGTCACCGCACCAATAGTAGGAGTGGGTGCACTCGTCCCCCATGATCCTGCCGGAAATGCAGACCATGCACTCCTCTCTCGCAAAGGGCCGTCCACAGCGGCTGCAGCGGACATCACTTTCCGGCATGGGGCACTCTCCCCGGGTTGCCGCGCCACGACTCAAGGCCGGCGCTGCCCGGTCGCGCGCGCGGGCCGCACGGAGAACCACACCTGGCAGTCGAAGGGCACCCTGTCGTTCGGGCGCGCCCCGGCCTCCCGCAGACTGCCGGCAAACGGCAGCTGGCCCGCCTGCAGCACCAGGACCTTCTCCACGCTGCTCAATTCGATCTCGAGACCCGCGTCTCGGAACAACGGCCGCAACTCTTCGAAAATCGATGCGTCATTCGCCAGCCGCCGCACCCAGCCGTTGATGTCCCCGCCGCGGGGGACGCCCCGGGTCCTGTCCCATTCCTTCGAGCGGACCGCCGCCGCCGCAAGCCGCAGCGCCATGGTGGCATCGCGGGCCCCGTCCGGATACAGCCGTCCCCAGCTGAGCGTCCGAAATGCCCCGGCCTCCATAACCTTGCGCAGCACCTTTCCGATCCGCGGGGCCTGTTCCGCCAGGGGGAGCCCGCAATCCGAACGGTGGCGAATCACCCCACGATTGGTTTCGGACCCGAAGACGGTCCAGGAGATCCTGCAATCGTCGGACGCGATCGTGTAAATCACGTCCGCAGACTCAGGGTCGCGCTCCACCAGGACATCCTCATCGTGGGACACACCCTGATTTTCGGGCCGAAGCCCTCCCGGGCGAGCCAGCATCAGCCCGCACGCCAGCAGCAGCGACCTTCTCCTGAACATCGGGATCGGTCTCCAGGTCAGACCGGCAGGCCCAACTCGCGCGCCGACAATATATTGGGACTGTACGCGTCTCCATGCGGCGATGGTTAGGCCGGTCAGCCTCGGGCGAACTCGTCGTTGGCGCGCTCGATCAGGGCGCGCATGTAGGCGACGCTGTAGGCCGTGCCGGCGCGGGGGCCGCCGAGGAGCGCAGGGACGTGGTCCGCGATCACGGCCCCGTCAAATCCGACTTCCCTCAGTGCGCGCATGATCGGGTACATCTTCGCGTAGCCTTCGTCCATGAACGTCTCGACGAAATGGGGCAAGGGGGCGTTGACGTTCCGGAAATGCACCTTGAAGATCTTGCCCTTCGCTCCGAAGTAGCGGATCGTCTCGACTACGTCCTTCCCCATGCTGGCGCCCCCCTCGAGCCAGCACCCCACGCACAGACATATGCCGACGTTGGGGCTGGCGGCGATCTCGAGCGCCCGCCGGTAGCCTTCGAAGCTGCTGAATATGCACCGCGGCACGCCCCCCAGCTCCGGCACGGGCGGGTCGTCGGGGTGAATCCCGATCCGGATCCCCAGGCGCTCGGCGACCGGGACGACCTGCCGGACGAAATGCGTGTAGTTGTCCCAGATCTCCTTTTCGCCGTACCTGCGCCCGTGCGTCAGCGGGCCCGTGAACACCTTGCCGGCCCAGTTCCCCTTGTCGGCAGTGGCCAGGTCGAAGGCGCGTGCCGAGGCGCCGCCGCGCGCAGCCTCGCGCCCCGTGCTCCAGATGCCGTTGCCCATGTGCGCGTAGGTCGTGTAGCGGACCCCCGCTTTGCCGAGGTTCTCGAGATACTCCTTGTACTCTTCGACCTTGCGGTCGCGCCCCGGCAGGTTCAGCGTGACCTCTTCCATGTTGTGGACGTTGCTGTTTCCTATGTTCCAAACCTTCAACGACGCCGCCTCGACCTTTTCCTTGAGCCGGACGAAGTTCTCGAGCGTGGCGTCTTTCCCGCCGGTGTTCAGGTTGACGTACTCCACCCCGAGCTGTTTGACGAACTGGAGGTCTTCGTCCGACGGATTGCCGCCGACCTGAACCGAAATCCTGATTCCCGCGTCGCGCCGCGCCGCCGACTGGAAAGGCGCGGCGGCGCCGATGCCCGAAATCGCCGCCGCAGCGGTGATCCTGGTGAATTCCCTTCGGCCGAGTGTCATGGAACGCCTCCGTTGGTGGAGGGGCCATCATAACCCAGGAGGCGTGCTTCCGGGGCGCCTGTTGAAGAGTGCGGGCCCTTCCCACCGATCTGCGTGGTGCTGACCCTGGAGGACTGCGGGGAAGGGCCGCGGCCTCCTGCAGTTTTGGCGTGCGCGCACAGGGTTGTCGGGAGCATACTCGCCGGGAGCAGGCGTTGAGCGCGCGTCGGCTTGGGAGTGCTGAAGCCGCGCCGACACCCTTCAGCCCGGGAGTTGTCCAATGAGCAAGCGCATACTGGTCGCAGTCAAGAGCGTGGAAGAAGCTGAGATGTTGACGCGTCTGGCCGCCTCTCTGGCGCCCGAGGGCGGTGTGGCAATACTGGTGCACGTGATCGAGTTGCCGGACCCGACTCCCCTGGATGCGGACATTCCGGACCTCGAAGGCGCGGGCCACGAGGCCTTGGAAGCGGCGGAGCGTGTCGCCCGGCTTCACGGGTTCGACGTCGTCGTGCGCCTGCTGCGGGCCCGCGACGCGGGCGACGCCCTGATCGACGAGATGGAGTCGGCCCCGGCGGACATGGCGGTGATCGGCTATCACCACGACCGTACGTTCAGGGACTTCATGCTGGGCACCACGTCGCAATACCTGATGAAGCACACCCCTTGCCCACTCGTTTGCCTGGTCCCTGCACGAGGCGAACGGCAGACCCCGACGGTGGGGTAGTAGCAGCAACGCGAATTCACCGCAGGGAATCCGAGGTGTTATGGTTTACCTACGATCGCTCCTGGCGCTCTTGCTTCTCTCCGTGTCCTCGTTCGCGGAAGTCGCATGGGTGAAGACCTACGACGAGGCGCTGAAACAGGCCGGTGCGCAGAAGAAATTCGTCGTCCTGGACATGTCGGCGAGCTGGTGCGGCTTCTGCCGCAGGATGGCCCGCGAAGTCTATCCCAGCCCGGAGTTCGTCGAGTTTTCGCGCACCCAGGTCTTTGTGCGGCTCTTCGCTGACACCGATGCCGAGGGGACGAAGCTGGCCGAGAGCTTCAATGTCGAGGGTTTTCCCACGATAATCGTGCTGAACTCCCAGGGCCGCGAAGTGGGCCGCCTCGTGGGTGCCCGCGACAGCCGGCGCCTGATCCGGGAACTCCAGGAGATCACACAACGCGCAACGGGGGCGAGCCGATAGGCGGCCTCACCTCGGCTGTGCCCCACGTCGATCCCGTTGGCCGGCTCGGCCGAGACGCAAAGGAGGCCGTCGGGACCAAACTGCGCGCAGTGGGGACGCACGTGCCGCCCGAGGTCGATCGCGCCGATCAAGCGGCGGGCGCCAAGGTCGATCACGTCGACCGTGCGGCTCAGCCGGCTCCGAGTCCGTCGCCTCAGGGCCGCGGAGGCGTCGGAGGTCCGGCCGTGAGGGTGACAGGGCCCATGAGACCCGCGGGGATCGGGCCTCACCCGGTCCATGTCCTGCGGCTCGAACCTGACGCCGTAGCGCAGGTTGAGCAGCCGGTAGTCGGGCGGCGCGTGGCCAGCCATGTGGTTTACCGCCAGATTTGCGACCACGATCCGGAGACGGTTTTCACCGCGCCTGAGCAAGCCCGTGACTTCGACGGCGTAGGGCGGGCACCAGACCGATCCCGCACGTTTCCCGTTGACCTCCACCACCGCGGCTTCCCGGACCGGCGCCTGCAGCAGCGCCTGCAGGCGCCGGTCGCCGGCCCCGGGCGGGCTCCTCCGCCAGCGGGATAGCGGCGCCGAGGCTCAGGTGCGGCCTGGCTTCTGCGCTCAGGTACGGCTCCTGGACCTCGAAAGTCTTCTCGTAGGCGGCCAGGCCTGAGAAGTACCGCGTGGCTTCGTCCTCCGTCCAGGAGCGGAGACGGTCCATGCGAACGGCCGCACCGTCGCCAAAACGCACCTGCCACCCGCGGCTGAGGTCGATCGGCGCCGGGGAGGATCTCGTGAGGGCGGCGGCCGGCGGCGTTTGCCCCGGCGCGAACACGATCGCGCGCGAGCCGTAGGGCTCGAGGTCGAGGACCACGGACACGGAGCCCGGGGAGCGTTTCAGGACTTCGATCGGCAGCACGCCGCCCGTGACAGGGTCCCAGCATTCCGGCTGCAATCCCTCGACGCGGAAGGCGGCTTCCACCCGGTGGCGCACGTTGTCCGTGTTTGCCAGGAAGTACACCTCCGCCGTGGGGAGACTCCGGTGGACGAACCCTATTCCCGGAACCGGGGGCACAAACGACACGTCCGGCTGCAGCAGCGGCGCGAGCGCCCCGCCCAGGGCGGATTCCGCGGCGACGAAGTGGCCCGGGTGGGACGGTGCTTCGAAGAGCCGGCGCACTGTCTCACGCAGCTCCGCGGTATCGGCTAGCGTCGCCGAGAAGCCGGGGACCCGCGCCGGCAGCCGGCGCGTCGCCACGACGACGCCCCCCGCACGGGCCAATTCCTCGAGCATCCGCACCGTCGCCAACGGCATCGTCTCCACCCCGGGGAGCACGATCGCCCGGTAGCGGTTGCCGCCGAGCTGGAGGCTCGCCCGGTCGATGCGCCCGAGCTGTTCCAGTGCGCGATCGTCCACGAAATCGACGCCGTAGCCTGATGACAGGAGCGATTCGACAACAGCGGGGCCGATCCGCTCGCCCAGCGATTCCAGCAGATTCACGCGGCCGAGTGCAAAGTGCGCCCAGGCGTCGCTGTTGGGCAGATAGAGTGCGACGTCGTTCACCGCCTTCCCCTGGCGCAGAAGAAAACTCAGGCGCTGCAGGTACCGGGAAAGGTCGGGCATCACTATCCACCAGGGATTACTGTCGTTGAAAACCCCCGCGGCATAAAAGCGTCCGCCGGGATAGGGAGTGCCTTCGGGGGTATAGGGCCATCCGTGACCGATCAGCTGGTTGACACCCTGAAGGAAGTGGCGGTCGGCTTCCACCTTCAGGTCCAGCGGCGTGGCCCGGAACGCGGGCGAGTGCAGCCAGGTCCACGTTTCGGAGGATGTGACTGCGCGGCCGTAGAGATGGTTCGCCGAGGACGCCCAGCGGGAGGCAGTGAGCCTCTTCCACTGGTGGCCCTCCCCTTCGGCCAGATCCGCAAACGCATTGCTCGACAGGGCCGCAGGCGGGACACCGTAGCCCTGGATGCGGAGAAGCGTGCCGTGGGCTTTCGCCCACTGCTGCAAGGGGGCGAGGAACCGTTCCTCCAGGAGTTCCGTCAGTGTCTTCCCCCAGTCGTGCCGGAGGCCCGCGGATTCGGCGGAGTTCGCGGCCAGGGCCGGGAGCCTGGGTTTCAAATCGTACCCGCGCCGGCTTCGGAACTGCTCCAGGAAATCGCCGGACCAGTCGGAGCCGTACACCTCGAGGCTGTCGCAGAATATGGCGTAAGGGGGGTTCGGGGCCGCCGCGCGCAGGAGCGGTTCCGCGACGTTAGCCAGAAAGCGTTCGAGTGCAGGGCGGCTGTAATGGTCAACCACATAGCCTTCGGCGCCCACTGCGGCGCGCTTCACCTGCTGCCCCGTGCGACCTGAAATGAAGAACCACACTTCGACCGGCGACGCGCCGTCGGGAAGCCGCAGGATGCCGCCGGTAACATCCGTCAACTCCCGGCCGGTACCGGCGTCGAAGGCGGCGAGCAGTTGTTCTCCGGGACCCGGGTCGGGAACGGGAACGCGACGTGCGCCGGGGACCACCTTCACGCGCTCCCACCGCAGCCGCGGGGCGGCGTCGCTGATCGAGACCCCGGGGCCGCCGTAGGGCCAGCCGCTGCCGAGCGTCAGGTCGAACCGCAGGCCGAGTTCGCGCGCCTTCCCGGCCGCGAAGCCGAGCGCCTCCAGGAACCCAGACGAAAGGTACGGCAGATTCCTGAACCCTGCCTTGTCGTCATCGGGCGCGAGCGGGTAGACCGGCTCGACCTCGAATCCGCCGATCCCTCCTTCCTTCATGAGACGCATCTCGCGCTCGAGCCCCACCTTGGTCACGGCCGGCCCGAACCACCACCAGCGCATCATCGGCCGGCAGTCGTCGGGGGGGGCGAGGAACGCCCGGCGCAAGTCCCGGATATCCTCGAGGGCCCGGGCCCCGGCGAAGGGCACAACGAAAAGGCTGGAGAGAAGCACGGTGAGCAGGACGCATCGACGCTTCACGGAGGACCTCCATGCCGCAAAAAACCTCATCTTAATTCAACCGCTTTGGCGGAAACCAGTGATTCATGCTATGGTGCCGGGGCATGAGACTGCCGGTTTGCACCGTGGCCGCGTGCGACGTCCCGCCGGCGGCACATCCTCCTTCACCCGCGTCGCACTCGATATCAAGAGGGGACTCCCAGATGAATCCCGGAGCGTACTGTCGGCTGCTGTTTCTCCTCGTCGTGCTCCTGGCGCCAACAATCCTGACACCCGCAGCAGACGCGGGCGTCGTCCCCGGGCTGGAGGTCCTCCTGACGGAGCAGGTATCCCTGGTTCAGGGCAAGCGCGTGGGACTGATCACCAACCAGTGCGGCGTCGACCGCCGCATGCGGCACGTCGTCGACCTGCTGCCCAAGGTGCCCGGTGTGAAGGTGACCGCGCTCTTCGCGCTCGAGCACGGCGTCCGGGGCATGGTGCAGGCGGGAGGGAGTGTGGTCGACACGACCGACCCGAGGAGCGGCATACCCGTTTTCAGCCTCTACGGTCAGACACGGCGGCCGACCCCCGAGATGTTGAAGAACGTCGACGTCCTGGTTTACGACATCCAGGACGTCGGGGCGCGCTTCTACACCTTCATCTCTTCGCTCGGCGAGTGCATGGAGGCTGCGGCAGACCACGGCATCCCGTTCGTCGTGCTCGACCGGCCCAATCCGCTCGCAGACCTCCTGATCGAGGGGCCCATCCTGGACGTCGCCCGGTTCAGGTCGTTCGTGGGCGCCTACGCGATCCCGATCCGGTACGGCTGGACCCCCGGCGAACTGGCGGGTTTCGTCAGGGACGGGATCAAGAAAGACCTGAAGCTCACCGTCGTGAAAATGAAGAACTACAAGCGCAGCCTCTGGTACGACGAGACCGGGCTGCAGTGGATTGCCCCGTCGCCCAACATACCTTCACCCGCCTCCGCTATCGTCTACCCGGGCATGTGCTTGTTCGAGGGAACGAACCTCTCGGAGGGAAGAGGCACGACCCAGCCGTTTGAACTGATCGGGGCTCCCTGGCTGGACAGCTACCAGGTCGTGGACGACTTGACGGCGCTGCAACTGCCTGGCGTGCTTTTCCGCCCCGCCTCCTTCACCCCGACATTCTCCAAGTACCAGGGTGAGGGGTGCCAGGGCATACAGGTGCACGTGTCCGACCGACGCCGCTTCGAACCCGTACGTGCGGCCCTGCACATGCTGGCAGCGATCAAGAAGAGCCACCCGTCCCAGTTCCAGTGGCGCGACTCGATCGACCGACTCTCGGGTACCGATGCCGTGCGGAAGGCGATCGATGCCGGAACGCCCGTCGACCGGATCCTGGCTTCCTGGCGGCCTGAGCTGGATAAGTTTAACGCGACGCGCAAGCGATACTTGCTCTACCCGTAAAGAGCCCGGCTGCCTCACAAGCCGCCATGGGCGGGATTTTTCCAATATGCTCGAACATCCCGCCTGGTACGCAGTAATACGCAAAAGCAAGCCACCCGATAAGATAGGCGCTGGCCTCAACAATCAACACAAAGGTGTCTTTCATGTCAGCCTGCCCGAGGTTCGAGACGATCTACGACATTATCGCAACCCGTGCGGCCCAGGATGCCGCCGCCGCTGCGTTTCGGGCCCCGGGCCGGTCGCCGATGAGCTTCGGGTCGCTGAAGGAGCAGGCGGACGACGTGGCGGCGGTGCTGAACGGTTCGAGCGTCGGAAGGGGAGATCGGGTAGCCATCGTGCTGCCGAACGGCCCCGAGATGGCCTCCGCATTTGCGTGCATCGGCGCATCTACCGTGACGGCCCCGCTCAATCCCGCGTATCGGGCGCAAGAATTCGAGTTCTATCTCTCGGACCTCGAGGCGAAGGCGCTGGTCGTGTCCGAGGGGGACGACTCACCCGCCGTCGACGTGGCACGCCGGCGGGGAATCGGGATATTCCGGCTAAAGAAGGAGGATGCATGGGACGCCGGGAGGTTCACACTCCTGGTGGAACCGCCCGCCGCTCCTGCGAACCAGCCGGGTCACGCCGGCCCGGACGACACGGTCCTCATCCTGCACACTTCCGGTACGACCTCCAGGCCAAAGATGGTGCCCCTGACCCAAGCGAATGTGTGCGCATCGGCCTGCAACGTCCGGGAGTCGCTGGGCCTATTGCCTTCCGACCTTTGCCTGAACGTGATGCCCCTGTTTCACATCCACGGCCTGGTCGCCGCTGTCCTCGCGTCGCTTGTGGCAGGCGGATCGGTCGTCTGCACCCCCGGTTTTTTTGCGACCGACTTCTTTGGATGGGTCGAATCGCACGAACCTACCTGGTACACGGCCGTCCCCACCATGCACCAGGCCATACTGTCCCGAAGCCGCCTCCACACCGAGGTGCTCGGACGGCACCGCCTGCGCTTCGTCCGATCCTCTTCCTCCGCTCTTCCCCCGCGGGTCCTGGAGGAACTCGAAGGGACATTCCGCGTTCCCGTCGTCGAGGCCTATGGCATGACGGAGGCGGCCCACCAGGTGGCCAGCAACCCGCTCCCTCCGCGCCCGCGCAAGTTGAGGTCGGTCGGACTCGCGGCCGGACCGGAAGTCGCGATCATGGATGAAGGCGGCAGGCTGGTTGCTCCAGGCGTGACGGGTGAGATTGTGATCAGGGGGAGCAACGTGACGCACGGGTACCTGAACAGCCCGGCCGCAGGCGCGCAGGCGTTTACCGCGGGATGGTTCCGAACCGGGGACCAGGGGTGCCTGGACGAGGACGGGTACCTGTTCATCACCGGCCGCATAAAGGAAATCATCAATCGCGGCGGAGAGAAGATTTCTCCGCGGGAAATAGACGAAGCCCTGCTCGAGCACCCGGCCGTAGCCCAGGCGGTGGCGTTTGCCGTCCCGCACGACACGCTTGGAGAGGACGTCGCAGCCGCCGTCGTACCGCGTGACAACGCCGTGGTCTCGAAACAAGAGCTGAAAGCATTCGTGGCCGAGCGACTCTCCCTGTTCAAGGTCCCGCAGTCCATCGTGTTCCTCGAGGCGATCCCCAAGGGACCGACAGGGAAGCTCCAGCGCATAGGCCTCGCCGAGACGCTCGGGCTGACCGGGAAGCGCGCCGGAGAGCCGGCTGCCCATGTGGCTCCCCGGACGCCCACAGAGGCGGACCTCGAGCGCATATGGTCTCGCGTACTCCGGGTCGACCGGGTGAGCGCAACCGGGCGATTCCTCGACCTCGGGGGTGATTCGATGCTGATCACCCGCCTGGCAGCGGGTATCCGGGAGAAGTTCGGCCTCGAGATCTCCCTGATGGACCTGTTCAACGCTCAGACCATCTCGTCACAAGCCGCGCTGGTCGAGGCGCTGCTCGCGCAGCGGTCCCGGCAGGATCGGGGATCGGAATCCTCGATGGGTCTCGACACGCCGCGGATCCCGCGAGCGGGCGGTGAGCTCGCCTCGGCTCCCGCATCCGGGCCATTGTCGCTGGTGCAGCGTCGCCTCTGGGCCCTCCACCACCTCGCGGCCGACCCCAGCGCTTTTAACCGCACCGATGCGCTGCGTCTCGCCGGGCCGCTGGACCGGGCGTCGCTGGGAAAGGCCCTGCAGGAGATCGTCAACCGGCACGATTCTCTGCGTTCGTATTATGTGGATCGGGACGGGGAACCGGAGCAGATCGTCGCCAAAGAAGCCAAGTTGACCCTGACCTTTGAAGATCATACCGGGAAGGGTGAGGAGGAAATCACGGGCCGGATGATCGAGGAGAGGCGCCGGGTGTTCGACCTCGCGCAGGCGCCACTCCTGAGAGCCCTTCTGATGGCGACCGGCCCCGACCGGTACCTGATGTGCCTGACGATGCACCATCTTGTCGGCGACGGGTATTCGATGGGCGTCTTCTACAGGGAGCTGTCGTCCCTCTACGCCGCTTTTCTCGATGGGCGGCCGGCTCCCCTGGAGAAATTGCCCGCGCAGTACCTCGATTTTGCGCGCTGGCAGAGGCAGCATATGGCGGGGCCCGCCCTTCAACCCCACCTGGCCTACTGGAAGACAAAGCTCGAAAACCTCCCCGTCCTGGAACTTCCGGCCGACTACCCGCGGCCGGCGGTTCAAAGCCAGCGAGGCGCCTGGACCGCTTTCGAAATACCGAGGGACCTGGCGGACCGGCTGCAGGCATTCTCCCGCGACGAGGGCGTCACGCTGTTCATGACGTTGCTGGGCGCCTTCAAAGTGCTGCTCGGCCGTTATTCGGGTCAGGACGACATTGCGGTGGGTATACCGGTGGCGGGCCGCACGCGGACTGAGTTTGAGAAGCTGATCGGCCCGTTCGCCACAACCCCCGTCCTGCGCACGGATCTCGGGGGCGAAGCGACCTTCAGGGAAGTGCTGCGGCGCGTAAGGAAGACCGCGCTGGAGGCTTTCGACCATCAGGAGGTCCCCTACGAGAAAATCGTCGAAGAACTGAAGCCCGAAATGGATCCAAGTCACACGCCGTTCTTTCAGACGCTTTTCAACCTGCGCAACTACGATGTGTCGCTCCCGGCTTTTCCCCGCGTCGCCGTGGAAAGCGCCTCCGTACCCGCCGCCCACGCCCTGACCGACCTGTACTTCAACCTGCACGTCCGGGACGGGGCGCTCCAGGGGGAAGCCATCTATTGTGCAGATCTGTTCGAACGGGAGACCGTGGTCAGGTTGACAGGGCATTATCTGAACCTGCTCCGGGCCATCCTGGCGGCGCCGGACCGTCCCGTCGCCTCTCTCCCCATGATCTCGGAATCCGAGCGAAAGACCCTGGTGAGCGACTGGAATGACACGGGGAAGGCTCTCCCGGAAGATCGATTGGTGCACGAACTCTTCGAGGAACAGGTCCGAAGGTCGCCGGATGCGCCGGCCCTCGTATTCGGGAACGAGCGGTTGAGCTACGCCGAGCTGAACAGCCGGTCGAACAGGCTGGCCCGTCGTCTTCGCGCAGCCGGCGTCGGCCCCGAGGTCGTCGTCGGAGTGATGATGGAAGTCTCGACCGATCTCGTCGTCTCCCTCCTGGCCATACTGAAGGCTGGTGGCGCCTACCTGCCGCTGGATCCGCACTATCCCGCCGCGCACAACGCCTTCATGTTGGAAGATGCATGCGCACCTTTCCTCTTGACGCGCAAGGGAGGGGCTGAATCCCTCCCGCCGTATGCCGGGCACGTGCTGCTCTTCGAGGAGCTCGCGGAGTGGCTCGCGGGATCACCGGAGAACCTCGAGCGAATCACGCAGGTCCGTAATCGCGCCTATGTCATCTACACCTCGGGTTCCACGGGGAAGCCCAAGGGCGTCGAGATCGAACACCGAAGCGTCGTCAACTTCGTGGTGGGCTACCGCGAGGTGCCCGGCGTCACGGCGAAGGACGCCGTTCTTGCGGTTGCCAGCTTCTCGTTCGACATGGCGGTATGCGAGTTGTTCGTGCCGCTCTCGGCCGGTGCGAGCGTGATCGCCGTTGACCGGGAGACGGTGCGGGACAGCATGAGGCTCAGCCGCGCCATGGAATCCGCCACCCTGGTCATGACCACGCCTTCGATGTGGCGGCTGCTGGTCGACCAGGGGTGGCGCGGGAAAAAGGGATTGCGAGTAGTGTGTGCAGGAGAAGTGCTGCCGCGGGGCCTCGCCAGCGAGTTGCTCCAACGCGCGGACGAAGTCTGGAACAGCTACGGGCCCACGGAAACGACGGTAATTTCCTCTTCCTGGAGGGTGCCGGAAGGAGACGGGCCGATATCGATCGGGAGGCCGGCAGCCAACACGAGGTGTTACGTGCTGGATGGCCATGGGAATCTCCAGCCGGCCGGCATTCCCGGCGAGCTCTATATCGGTGGGGCAGCCGTCGGCAGGGGCTACCTGCGCAGACCGGATCTGACCTCGGAACGGTTTCTCGCCGATCCCTTCTCCCCGACACCCGGCGGCCGCATGTACCGGTCGGGTGATCGCGTCCGCTGGACGAGGAGCGGTGCACTGGAATGCCTGGGGCGCATCGATCGCCAGGTCAAACTCCGCGGCTTTCGCATCGAGCCCGGCGAGATCGAGTCCGTGCTCGAATTGCACGACGGCGTGCGCACCGCTCACGTCGAAAGCCTGCGGGGCCCCGATGGTCCGGAACTGGTCGCCTACTACATCGCGTTCGATCCAGTCCGGCCGGGGGAAGATGAGCTGAGAGCGTTTGTCGGTCAAAAGCTGCCGTGGTACATGGTGCCTTCGGCCTATGTCCGGCTGACCGCTCTGCCGATGACGCCCAACGGGAAAGTGGACAGCAAGAGGCTGCCCGCCCCCGACCTGTCCAGGCAGCACGACCAGACCGATTTCGTCGCGCCTCGCTCCCCTACCGAGAGCGTGCTGGTCGACATCTGGAGGGATGTCTTCGGCATCGAACGGGTGGGCTCAAACGATTCGTTTCTTGGGCTGGGCGGCCATTCCCTGACCGCTATGCGTGTAGTCTCCCGCATCCGGACCCAGCTGGGAGTCGACGTGCCCTTCCAGACGATATTCGAGCACTTGACGATCGCCGAGTTGGCCAATCGCATCGACGCGCAGCTGGCCGGATGATCAAGTGGGTCCGGATCTCGAAGACCCGGAAGTCCAGCTGGAATCAACGCTTCAGGATGAAGACCAGGGTGGGATCCAGGGGATAGCGGCCGAAGCGCTCGCCGTAGAGGGCCAGCCCCCCCGGCAGCGCCGAGTCCACTTCGAACCGGATGACAATTTCTTTGGCCTCGGCCGCGGCCCGCAGCGCCGCGGCCGGAACGCCGGCGCTGATCAAGTACCCGTAGGAGCCCGCCTCGCGCAGCTTCTTGTCCCGTTTCTGCGAGTGCCAGGAGAGAATGCCGCGGTGATCCGCAGGATCGTCGGGCAGGTCGAACTGGCCGATGGAGGTACCGGCGACGCGCACGCGGACGGCGCTGGGGAACCTCGCGGCATCGGTCATGGGGTAGGCATTCGGATTGAGGCTCGGGTCGTGCGTGCCCTTGCCGAGCATGAAATCGCCTTCCTGGCGTTGTACCCCCCGCTTGTCCTTGCCGAAAAGCTGTTTGGCGGAGGCTTCGAAGCTGAGGGAGGCGCCGGCGACGGCGCTCACGTCGAGATCCTCGGGCCAGGGAAGGCGGAACTCGAAATAGCCGGAACCGGCGCCGTCGGCCTTGAGGCCGTCCAGGACGTTCCACTGTCCAAGCGACCACTCGGCGGCCCGGAAAGCACCCGGCGCAAATCGCACTACGCGGGCTGGCGCGCCGTCGAGTTCGGTCCGCTCGTCGCGTCGCGCCGTGCCGTCGGCAACGAGAAAAGTGGTGAAGTTGCGGTGCAGCACCCTGCCGGACGCGTCTTCCAGGACCAGGCTCAGCAGTGCCAGCGCGGGCTGGTCGGGCATGCGGACGCTCAGCGGCTCCAGTTCCTGCGAGAGCCAGGGCCGGAACGTTACGTCCCGGTCCGCCTGCGAGTACCGTTGGGGCCGGCCCAGAGTGTCCCAGCCGGTGAGCGCGACGCGCAGTCGCAGCCGCGCATCCGGAGTCCCCTCCGTGAGGAACGACGCCCAGAGGGGGACCGACACAACCTCCCCGGGCTTGACCTCGCGGCAGAGATCACTCCCGGTGGAGAGGTAATACGGGCCGTGCAGGTCGCGCAGGGTCATGCCCTGCACGAGCCCGCCCAGGCCGGTGAACTTTTCGGTGCGATCGAAACGGTAGTAGCCGTTCCACTCGTTGACGACGTCGTGGTGCTCCGTATACAACCAGCCGCCGATCCTGGGGTGGCGCCGGAATTCGTTCATGGCGACGTGGTAATCCCAGCTCCAGTCGCAATCGCCGGTGCTCCCCTCATAGCCCCAGACGTTGCCGAACTCGCTGTTGAGGAGGGGCTGGCTGGCCTGCTTGCGCCCGCCGATGAAGTTCCACGCGGAGCCTGGGAACGTGTCGCGCGTGACCTGGTCGAGGTGCTCCCGCCAGGCGAAGCCCGGCAGATAAGAGTGCCAGGAGTTGATGTCGGTCTCGACGTGGTCGTGGTTGCAGGGGGAGTTGTCCTCCACGAGCCGCGTGGGGTCGAGTGTCTTGGCCAGGCGATAGACGGAGGCGACCCACGCCTGAGTCTCCGGCAGGTATTTGCGGTCTTTCCCCTTTCCGCTGAACAGCCCCCACGTTTCGTTGAAAGGCACCCAGGCGAAGATGGCCGGATGATTGAAGTCGCGCCCTATCATGCCGCGCAGGGCGTGTTCGATCTCCTGGCGCATGGCGGCGTCCGGCTCGCCCCAGCTGTTGGGGACGTCGGCCATGATCAGGAGGCCGAGGCGGTCGGCCCAGTAGAGCTTGCGGGGAACGTCCACTTTGACGTGGAGCCGGTTGGCGTTCAGGCCGATGCGACGCGAGCGCAGGATCTCGTCGCGCATGAAGGCGTCGGTGGGGAAGGTGTAGAAGCCCTCGGGGTGATACGACTGATCCAGCGCCATCTGGAGGTACAACGGTCTGTTGTTCAGCGCAACGTAGGGGAAACCGAGCCCCGGCAGGTTCACGACGCTGATCTTCCGCATCCCGAAATAGCTGGCGACGCGATCCTCGGCGTTGCCGGAGCGCAGCGTGGCGTCGACTTCGTAGAGGAAGGGGTCTTCCAGGGACCACAGACCGGGCTCCGGGAACCCGGACCTCGAGCCGGATCTCTCTGGCGCCGGGCGCAACCGCCGCCACCGCGTCCGGCAAGCCGCCGGTCTTGAAGTGCAGCCTGAATTCGGCGCCGGCGCGGACGGCGGCGTTCAGCCCTGCCGCGACCGTCACTTTGCCCGCATCGATATCCGGCGTGAAACGCACGCTCTCCAGGAAAGTTTCCGGGCGGGCCTCCAGATATGCCGTCTGCCAGATGCCGCGCGCATTTCCATACCCCTGTTTCCCCTCCAGCTTGAACGGCCGCGGGCTGTCGTCGACGCGCAGCACGAGCCTGTGCTCCCGGCCGGGCTTGAGATGAGGCGTCAACTCGAACTCGAAGGGGGTGTAGCCGCCCCGGTGCGTGCCCAGACGGCTGCCCGTCGAGCCACGCCTGCGTCTCCCAGTCGCAGGCGCCGACGACCAGGTAGACGCGCTCTCCCTGCCACGCCTCGGGCGCGCGCACCGGGCGGGCATACCACGCGACGGTGGCCTTGTCGGCGACCCCCGAAAGCGCGGAGCCCCACGGGAACGGCACCAGAATGGTGTCCGGGAACCGGGTGCCCGTCGCAAACCATTGCTCCTTGAGACCGGCGTCTGTCGGATCGAATCGGAACTGCCACGGGCCATTCAGATTGGCCCAGGCCGCGCGTTCGAAATCAGGGCGCGGGTGCTCGGGAAGGGGAATGGCGGCATCGACCGCGGGAGTGGGTTGGCTCCCCGGAAGGAGGGACCAGAAAGCAAGCAGCAGCAGTTCGCGCGTTTTCATGGGCGACGATGTTATCAAAAGACGCCCCGCAATTAAAAACATCTGGAGTGCGCCGCCTCGGCGCTGCTTTCACTCGCGTCCTGCGGCCAGGAATGCCCCGGCGCCTCGGCGCCCCCCCGAATTGTCGGAATGGCGAGCCGCCAACGTCAATATTGTCCGCTGCAATCGGCCCGCTTCGGCCCGTTATTCTGTCGCCTGCTCAATCAGTGTGGAAAAACGCCGGTTGATGGCGAGTGCCGGATCGAGAGGGACGGCCACGGGTTTGCAGTCCGGGGGTATGTGGATGACGGGAACCGGGCGAATGTCGCGGCCTTCGAATTGCGGGAGCCATCTGCGCTGGGCGCGCAGCATTTCACCGCACATCTCCCGGATCTCGTGCAGGGTGCAGACGGCCGCGGTCAACGGGTCCATCGCGGCGGCGTGCACAATCGCTTCGGGATCGCCTTCGAGCGCGGCCTGAGCCGCCAGCGTCTGCACGTTGACGTTGGTGATGCAGGCGGCCGCGCACTGTGCCGGCAGGTCGCCCACCCGTGAGGGGTGGATCCCGGCGGAGTCGGCGAATGCGGGGACCTCGACGCAGCAGCCGTCGGGAAGGTTCGGTATGAACCCGTCGTTGCGGACGTTGCCCATGAAGCGGAACGGCCGTCCCGTCACGATGGCTTCCATGATGTAGGAGCAGTACTCGACGCTCCGGCTCTCGATCTGGGCGACTCGTATTCCAGCGGATCGTGCGCGGCGTACTTCGCTGACAGCGCCTTCGAGTACTTGTAGTAGGCTCCGCTCTCTCCGCCGAAGCTCGGTTCGTCGCAATACGTGTCGAGGGCCTTCCGGTTTTTGCGGAACCAGGGGACGTATTCGCTCAGGTGCCCGGTGCTTTCGGTCATGAAATAGCCGAAATGACGGAAGACCTCGCCGCGGACCTTTTCGTTCTGGTAGTACTCGGGTCGTTCGAAGAGCTCCCGCAGCTGCGGGTAGAGGTCGCGCCCGCGGTGGTGCAGGGAGAGGAACCAGTCCATGTGGTTGATCCCGCCGCAGGTGTAGACGATTTCCTCCTTGGGGACGCCGCAGTAGCCGGCGATGAGGTCCAGCGTCGTCTGCACGCCGTGGCAGAGCCCGACAAAGGCCGCGTCGGTAGCACGGCCCAGCGCGAGGCAGCAGGCCGCCATCGGGTTGGCGTACTGCAGCATGACCGCTCCCGGGCGGGCCAGCCGCTTCATGTCCCCGCGCGATGCCGGTCAGCACCGGAATGGTACGCAGACCCGCGGAAAATGCCGCCGGGTCCCAGCGAATCGCCGATGCACTGGTCCACGCCGAACCGCAGCGGGATCTCGTAGTCGAAGCCGAACGCCTCGAGACCGCCCACCTGGATCATGACCACGACAAAGTCGGCGTCGCGCAGAGCCTCCTCCCGGCTGGTGGTCGCCTGGACCGTCGCGTCCAGGCCGTTTTCCCGGACCATGCGCTTGCCGAAAGCTTCCATGCGGCGCAGCTTGGACTCGGTGGGGCTCATGAGCGCCAGCTCGGCGTCCGAGAGGCACGGGGTGGCGAGGATGTCGTTCATCAGGGTCTTGCAGAACACGACGCTTCCGGCCCCGATCATCGCGATTTTTATTGGCATGTTTCACCTCGAAAGGGTCAGGTCGGCAGCGTTCCTCATTTCAACGGCAGGGTGACCGGCTTGCCGCTGGCCGCCGACAGTCGCGCGGCCTCCATGATCTGCACCACGTCCAGGTTGAATTCCGGGCTTACCATGCCCTCGACCGCCTTTCCCGTTCGCACGACATGGGCAAAGTAGGCGATGGGGTCGCGCCGGCACTCGTCGAGCGGAGGCGCCGGGACCTCCTTCCGGTCCCGGCGGATGCGCGCGTTCTGCTGCGCACGAACCCCGAGGGCCGGGGCTAAGCAGGCGAACGACAACACTGCGGCCAAAACGACGGCAAGCAGCCCCGCGCAGTGCGCCGGGGACATAGTCACGTCTGTGTTCAGTAATAGCGTTCCTTGATCCGCGACGGCATGGATGAGGGCTATTGTATGACATTTTCGCAGATCACGTGCCCTCCGTTCGCCGACCTGCGCCGACCCGCATGTCCGGTCGGCGCTTCCTCGGCGTCTGTCGGCGAACGGGCTGGGGCACTGTCATCGGTCCGAGCCCGGCGCCGCGCGGATCCGCCGAGCCGATCACCCGGCGACTTCGGAACGGGGGGCCGGCTGCAGGATGCCGAACATGTTGCCTTCGGGGTCGGCGCAATAGGCGTGCAGCCCGATCCCGGGTATCTGGTTCGGGCCGTGAATTTTTCGGCCCCCGGCCTGCTCGATCTTTCGAAGCGCCTCGTCCAGCGAAGCGACGTCGACGGTGTTGATCACCGGCTGAGGAAAATGCTTGTGCATCAGGCCGCCGTTGATGCCGGGCGTCCCCTCGGCGCCCGTGGTTACGAGCCAGTAGGCTTGCGACCCGCCCCAGGTTGAGACATCCCAGCCGAGCACGTCGCGATAGAACGCCGCCATCGTCTCGGGGTTGTCACATAGGATTTCGAAATGGATTCGGCCTGTGCATGTTCACCCTCCTCAGTGATGCGGTTTTCCGCGATCCGCCAGGGCCAGCGCCCTGGCCTGCAGTTCCAATGCCTGCACCGTCGCCGGAGCGAAGTCTAGCAGCGGGGCGGGGCAAGTCACAACGCCGGCACGTTTGCGCCGCCGGCCTGTGCGGATTATCATAACCCCATGCACTCCAGGAGGGCTTTCATCGCGGGCATCGTGGCGGCCGTGCCCGCCCTGAGCCTGCGCGGGGCGGACGACCTGTTCAGGTTGAGCCTCGTGGAAGCCGCCGAGATGGTGCGGCGGAGGACGGTCTCGCCGGTCGATCTGACCCGGGCATGCCTGGGGCGCATCCAGAAGCTCAACCCCCTGCTCAACGCGTTCGTGACGGTGACTGCAGAACAGGCGGTCGCGCAAGCGCGGCGGCTGGAGGCGGAGCTGCGCGGAGGCGGCCCGCGCTCGGCGCTCCACGGCATCCCGGTTGCCCTGAAAGACCTGATCGACACCCGGGGGGTGCGGACGACGGCCGGCAGCGCACTGTGGGCCCGGCGTATCCCTGCGGAGGACGCCGAGGTTGTGCGCCGCCTGGCGGCGGCCGGGGCGGTGCTCGTGGGGAAGTGCAACATGGACGAGTTCGCCTACAACTTCACCTCCGAGACCAGCCACTTCGGCCCGATCCGCAATCCCTGGAACTCGGGTCGCTCGCCGGGCGGGAGTTCGGGCGGTTCCGCGGTGGCCGTGGCGTCCGGCATGTGCTTCGCCGCCCTCGGCTCCGACACCGGCGGATCGATCCGCCTGCCGGCGGCGCTGTGCGGCATCACCGGGCTCAAGCCCACCTACGGCAGGGTGAGCACCGAGGGGGTGGCGCCGCTGTCCTGGTCCCTCGATCACGTCGGGCCGATGTGCCGCAGCGCGCGGGACGCGGCCGCTGTCCTGGAGGTCATCGGCCCCGGCGCTCCCCAGGCGCCGGCCCGGAACACGAAGGAGCTGCGCCTGGGCCTGCCCCGCAGACCCTATTTCGTGCAACTCCACCCCGACGTCGAGAAGTCGGTCGCAGCAGGCCGTGCGCGTGCTCGCACGCGTGACGGCCGGCGCCGCCGAGATCGACTTGCCCCCGCTCCCGGCGTTCGAGGCATGGCCGGACCTCCCCAAGACCTATGCCCTGATCATCTCGGCCGAAGCGTATACGTTCCACCGCGGCATGTTGGCGCAGCAGGCCGCAGCCTACCACCCGGCGACACGGCGGAGTCTGGAAGGGGGTGCCGCCATCCCCGCCGCCGACTACATCGACGCGCGTCGGGAGATGGACCTGCTGCGGGCGCAGTCCGACACCCTGTTCGCGCAGGCCGACGTTCTGGTCACCCCGGCGTCGCCTGCTCCGGCCTTCGAACTCGGCAAGCCCGCCAGCCTCGTGTTTTTGCGCAACTGCGCGCCCTGGAACCTGTACGGGCTGCCGTCCATTACCGTCCCGTGCGGTTTCTCCGGCGACGGCCTGCCGGTCGGCCTGCAGCTGACGGGGCCCTCGGGGAGCTGACGCCCTGCTGCTGTCGCTTGCTTCCACGTACCAGGCCGAAACCGACTGGCACACCCGCCGCCCGTCCCCCTAGCCCCCCTGGAGTGCGGCGCCTCGACGCCAGTCCTTCGAGAAACAATGACAGTACGGGCCTCGCGGTAAATGACATGGTTACCGGCAAGGATCGCATTTCCTTGGCAACCATGAAACCGGAGGCCCTGGAAAAAGCATATGGGATTGGACGTACACAGCTCAACAACTCAAGTCGGCGTATTGAACGACCGCGGCCGGGAAGTGGAGTACAAGAAGATCCCGACACGGGAAGTGGATCTGGTGGCGTTCATGCGAAAGAGAGTCAGATGGCGGATTTCGCCACACGGATCATCGAACCACATGCGGCGGCCAAGGTGATTCGATGCATGCCCCAGCACAGCCGGCTGATCAGCCAGTCTGAGAGGAAGTGCGATTGCGAGGATGCGCGTCAGCTACCCTTCGAGTCGGGTCCTTCCGTTTGCCTCCGGTCAGAGTTTCCAGGGCGCCCGGTACTCGTAATCCAGCAGACGGTTGGCCCGCTCGTCGTTGGTGACCCGCTCGCTTTTTCGCGTCCCACTCGATGCGCGAGCGGGTGGCGAGCGCCAGGTTGGCGAGGTGTGCGAAGCTGGTCGAGCGGTGGCCGGTTTCCAGGTCGCAGTTGCACTTGCCGCGCGACTTGACGCAGTCGAGGAAGTTGCGGATGTGCTGGTGGGTCAGGTCGCCGTCCATCGGCGCGACCTCCTGAGCCTCGACCTTCGCCGGCCGGCCTCTGGAACTGCCCCTTGCCCGACGGCAGGATCTTGTAACCGCGCGCCTCGGTCCCCGGGTAGAGGTTGCCCAGCGTCCCGCAGAACTCGATCTCGCCGCTGGGCAGCGGCCGGCTGTCGCACGCCTCGTACTGGCCGAACACCATCACCCGCCCGGAGGCGAACTCGAAGGCGACCTCCATCGTGTCGGGGATCGTGCGGTCGTCGTCCACCAGGTATCTCCCCCCCTGTGCGGTCACCGCGACGGGCGCCTCCTCGTCCAGCACCCAGCGCATCGCGTCGCAGTAGTGAACGCCCCAGTTGCCCATCTGGGAGGAGTAGTCCTGCCACCAGCGGAACTTGTAGGGTGCGATGCTGTACCGGAACGGACGCGCCGCGCGCGGCCCCAGCCAGGCGTCCCAGTCCAGCCCCTTCGGCGGGGCGGCATCGGGATACCGGCCGATGCCGTTCGGGAACATGTTGCTGGTGCGATAGGCGCGGGCCACGCTGACCCGACCGATTTTCCCGCCGCGCACGAGCTCGTGCACCTGGCGGTACAGGTTCGAGGAACGGCGGTGGAGCCCCACCTGCACGACGCGCCCGGTCCGCCGCTGCGCCTCGACCATCTTGCGGCCCTCCGGGATCGTGACGGTGAGCGGTTTCTCGACGTAGACGTCCTTCCCGGCCTCGAGCGCCATGATGGTCTGAATCGCGTGCCAGTGGTCGGGGGTCGCGACGACGACCGCATCGATGTCCCGCTGCTCCAGCAGGCGGCGGAAATCCTTGTGGCGGGCCACCGGGGTGTCGAACCGCTCCCCCATCCTGGGCGCGTACCCTTCGACCGACCGGAGGATCTCCGGGTCGACCTGCGCCCTGTCCCGCGCGAGGTAAGGCTCGTAGACATCGCAGAGCGCCGCGATCTGACAGTCGGGCTGCGCCATGAATCCCGCCAGCAGCTGCGACCCGCGGTTGCCCACCCCGATGAAGCCGACGCGGATTTTGTCGGCGGCCCGCGCGCCGGTCCGCGCCGAGACGGTCGTCGCCGCGGCGGCAGCCGCGGAGTGTGTCAGAAAACATCTCCTGCTGATTCCCTGCGCCCCATCGTCCATGGATCCCTCCTGTACCGGGCAGCATAGCCCCGCAACGCGCGCCTGGGCAACCCGTCGAGTGTCTTCGACGGGCTTCGCGCCCCTTCAGGGACGCGAGCCCGGGATCACCCAGAGGTAGACCGGCCGGCCTCTGACCTGCAGCTGTTTGGCAGGCTGCCATTCGCCCATGTCATGTATGTAGGAGACAACCCGGGTCCCGGGCCTCAGCTCTTTGAGCAGCTTCGGCTGGAGTTTGAGGTTGAGCGAAGGCCACAGGAAGAGCGTGACGACCGTCGCCTCCCGGATGTCGGCCTCGAACAGGTCCTCCTCGAGAAAACGCACCCGGGATGCGATCCCCGGCCGTCCGGGCATTTTCCGTCGATTCGCTGATCCGCTGAGGGTCGATGTCGATCCCGACTCCGCGCGCGCCAAAATCGCGCGCGGCCGCGACGACGATTCGGCCGTCGCCGCAACCCAGGTCGTAGACGACGTCGTCCTTTCCGACGTCCGCCAGCCGGAGCATTTCGGCCACTACGTCGTCGGGAGTCGGTTCCCAGTGCACGTCGGGTGCACGCCTCGGAGACTTCTGATCGTATGCCGGACTCAAGGTCAGGCAGACCGCCAGCGGAAGAAGAAACGGTCTGAATCGCATCGCACGACCCCTGTCAAAGGTTGGGAGCAAGTGAAGAACGCAAAAGCGAGATGCCGGTCATATTTTGATGACGCGAAGGCGGCATCCGGCCTAGTATCCAACATCTCACAGTGAAACGAAACAGGCGGGACCTATGACCAGGAAGCGCCCGCTCGCGAAGCGAGCGGACCACGAGCCGCCTGCCGCAATCGCGCGGTGGGGATGGCGGTACCATCATCTTGGGATTCCCACGAGCACGCCGCGGCACGGCGAGCGGCACCTCACCCACCTGAAGCTGCACGTGAGCGGCTTCGACACCAGCCCGTACGGGGTGGAGTGGATGCGCTTCGAACCGGACTGTGCGGTTCACGAACTGGTGAGGACAGTGCCGCACGTCGCCTTCGAAGTGGACGATCTCGACGCCGAACTCGCGGGGAAGGAGATCCTGGGTGGGCCCGCATCCCCTTCGCCGGGCGTCAGGGCCGCCATGATCATCCACGACGGCGCCCCCGTGGAACTGATCGAGTTCCGGGGGGTGCGCGCCACGGGCAGACCTCGGCGCCGTCGCAGTGCATCTTGAACGGCACGACGGAAGACAAAAACAACTTGTCACGGACGACACGGGAAAAAAGCCGGAGTACACGGAAGGAATCGTCCGCCCTGCCAGTGGTCCTCTGAGAGCCCTCGAGGCGAGCGACCTCTGAAGCGCCCGGGCACCGGCCGCCACCGGGTTCCGGTCGGGCGGCAAACGAAACTGTGTTATGATTTCACTTCATACATAGCGATTGTCGGCGACAGCCGCGGGCGAGGGGAGGAGACAGCCGCGCCTCGCGGGAGGAGCGGCCGGTACGGGCAACCATAAGCAGGAGCGTCAGGGACTTATACCTTCATGTGCCCGCCTCGGCTGTTCACCAACATTGAGGACCTTTTGAACGAAGATCGCTGACGGGCCGGCGCGTTGCCCGGCTGCGGGCGGCGGCGCGTTGCCGATCTTCGCGACGGAGCAGATGTGAGACACGCAACGGAGAAGGTGGTCGGCGATATTTGCGAGCGCTACGGGAACGACCGCACGCGCATGATGGACATCGTTCTCGCGGTGCAGGAACGGTTTGGCTGCGTCTCGCCCGAGGCCATGGACGTGATCGCCCGCGCGGTCGGTTCGCACCGGGTCGAGGTCGAGAGCGTCGTCACGTTTTACGCGTTCCTCTCGGTGAAGCCCCAGGGCAAGGTCGTCATCCGTCTCTGCAACGACATCGTCGACTGGATGAAGGGCTACGAGGACGTCGCCGACGCCATGGCCAAGGAGCTCGGCGTCACGATGGGGGAAACGACGCCCGGACGGCGCCATCACCCTGACCCACACCGCCTGCATCGGGATGAGCGATCAGGCGCCCGCGGCGCTGGTGAACGACACGGTGGTCACGCACCTGACCCCCGAGCGGGGCCGCCAGCTGATCCGGGACCTGAGGCGCCACCTGGATCCCGCAGCAGCTGGTCACGATGGTCGGGGACGGGAACAACGCGCACCCGCGCGTGCGCGCGATGGTGCGCAACAACATCCGGCAGCGCGGCCCGGTGCACTTCGCCGACTTTGAACCGGGGAGCGCGTTGCGCCGCACGCTGGCGCTGGAGCCCGAGGACGTGATCCGGCGAGATCAAGGCGTCGCGCCTGCGCGGCCGGGGCGGCGCAGGCTTCCCCGCCGGGCTCAAGTGGGAGCTCGCGCGCAATGCCGCGGGGCCTCGCCGGTACATCCTGTGCAACGCCGACGAAGGCGAACCCGGCACCTTCAAGGACCGCGTCCTGCTCACCGAGTGTCCCGGATCTCATGCTGGAGGGCATGACGATCGCGGGGTACGCCGTGGGGAGCGACACCGGCATCGTGTATCTGCGGGGCGAGTACCGCTACCTCCTGCCCTTCCTCGAGAGCGTCGTCGAGGAGCGGCGCCGGCAGGGACTGCTGGGCCGCGACATCCTGGGGAAGGCCGGATTCGACTTCGACGATCCGTTTCCAGCTCGGCGCGGGAGCCTATGTGTGCGGCGAGGAGACGGCGCTCATCAGCTCGTGCGAAGGGCTGCGCGGCGATCCGAGAAACCGGCCCCCGTTCCCGCCGCAGAAGGGCTACCTCGGGGCGCCGACGATCGTCAACAACGTGGAGACCTTCTGCTGCGCCTCGCGGATCATGATCGAAGGGGCCGCCTGGTTCGCCGCCATGGGTTCGGGGCGCACGTCGGGCACGAAGGTGCTCAGCATCTCCGGCGACTGCCGCAAGCCGGGCGTCTACGAGGTTCCCTTCGGGATTACGGCGACGCGAACTGCTGGACATGACCGAGGCGGACAATCCGGGCGCCATGCTGATCGGCGGCCCCTGCCGGCAGATGATCGGGCCGGAACGGTTCGGCGGGAAGATCTGCTACGACGACCTGGCCACCGGCGGCGCCATCATGATCTTCAATCGCGCCCGCAACAAGCTCGAGATCGCCGAACATTACCTCGATTTCTTCATCGAGGAGAGCTGCGGTCACTGCACGCCCTGCCGGGTCGGGCTGATCCACCTGAAAAAGGCGGTGCACAAGGTGGTCACCGGCGCGGGCGAGCCCGCCGATCTCGACTGCGATGCGCGAGCTGTCCAACTTCATCATACAGACCAGCCGCTGCGGCCTCGGACAGGCCGCCCCCAATCCTGTGCTCGGCGCCCTGGAGAATTTCAGCGAGCTTTACGCCGGGCTGGTGGCCGAACGCAAGCCGGGCCTGCTGCCGACTTTCGACCTGTCCGCCGCCGTGGTCGACGCCGAGCTGCGCGTCGGCCGGCAGTCGGAATACGTTTAGTCCAGGAGAGCAATTATGAGCGTGGTTACCCTGAGCATCGACGGGAGAACCGTCCAGGCCAGTCCCGGGCAGACGATTCTCAAGGCGGCGGAGGCCGCGGGCATCTACATCCCGAGGCTCTGCGCCTACAAGGACCTCACGCCGCACGGGAGCTGCCGGGTCTGTTCCGTGAGGGTCAACGGGCGTATCCAGGCCGCCTGCGTGCAGACCGTCTCCGAAGGGGCCATCGTCGAGAACGAGACGCCGGAGATGCAGGAGTTCCGCCGCAACATCATCGACCTCCTCTTCGTCGAGGGGAATCACTACTGCATGTTCTGCGAGAAGAGCGGGCTGTGCGAGCTCCAGGCGCTGGCCTACCGTTTCGGCATCACCGCACCCAAGTACCCCTACATGTACTCCAGGCGGGACATCGACATGTCGCACCCGGACGTCTACCTGGACCACAACCGCTGCATCCTGTGCGGGCGCTGCGTCCGCGTCTCGCAGGACCTGGACCACAAGAACGTCTTCCAGTTCGTCGGCCGGGGTTTCAGCAAGCGGCTTCAGGTCAACGGCGAGGCGCTGGCCGCCACCGACCTGAAGGTGACCGATGAGGTGGTCGCCGCCTGCCCCGTGGGCGCCCTCATGAAGAAGCGGGTGGGCTACGCGGTGCCGGTCGGGGAGCGTCCCTTCGATCACGAGCCCATCGGCGCGGACATCGAAGCCGCGGGAGGGAAATAGCATGACGACGAAGCCTCGCATCGCGACGGTCAGCCTGGCCGGGTGTTTCGGCTGCCACATGTCGATCCTGGACATCGACGAGCGCATTCTGAAGCTGGCCGAACTGGTGGAGTTCGACCGCTCGCCCATCAACGACTACAAGGACTTCATGGGCCGCTGCTCGGTCGGCATCGTCGAAGGGGGATGCTGCAACGAGGAGAACGTCCACGTGCTCGAGCAGTTCCGCAAGAACTGCGACGTGCTCGTTTCGCTGGGGGACTGCGCCATCAACGGCGGGGTGCCCGCGCTGCGCAACAACATCCCGCTGCGGGAGTGCCTCGAAGTGGCCTACCTCCGCGCGCCCGGGGTCTACAACCCCGGGGGCATCCTGCCGAACGACCCGGAGATCCCCCTGCTGCTGCACCGGGTCTACCCGTGCCACGAAGTCGTCAAGATCGACTACTTCATCCCGGGCTGCCCGCCCCCCGCGGACGCAATATGGGACGCGCTGGTGGCGCTGCTGACGGGCCAGCCCGTCGTGACCGCGTATGAAAGCCTGAAGTACGATTGAGGAGCAGATCCGCATGATGCCGGCCAAGACCAAGACGCACGAAATACACGATCCTCCCGGTGACCCGAGTCGAAGGGCACGGGAAGGTGACCATCCACATGAACGATGCGCGCGAAGTCGAGCAGGTCCGGCTGCACATCGTGGAGTTCCGCGGCTTCGAGCGCTTCATTCTGGGGCGGCCCTACTGGGAGGTCCCGGTCATCGTGCAGCGCCTGTGCGGCATCTGCCCGGTCAGCCATCACCTGGCCGCGGCCAAGGCGATGGACCGCATCGTGGGGGGCGAGCAGCTGACCCCCACGGCGGAAAAGATGCGCCGCCTGATGCACTACGGCCAGATGTTTCAGAGCCACGCGCTGCATTTCTTCCACCTCGCCAGCCCGGATTTCCTGTTCGGCACCGACGGAACGGCTTCGAGCGCGTTCAGCGCCCCCGTCGCACAGCGCAACGTCCTGGCCGTCGCGGCCAAATACCCGCAGCTCGCGGTCCAGGGCGTGATGATGCGCCGTTACGGCCAGGAGGTCATCAAGGCCACCGCGGGGAAGAAGATACACGGAACCGGCGCCGTTCCCGGGGGCGTCAACAAGAACCTGTCCGTGGCCGAGCGCGACGCCCTGTTGAAGGATGCGGACCAGATGCTGGTCTGGGCGCGGAGCGCCGTGGCCATAGCCCGCGATTTCACCACCGAGCACCTCGTGGAACTCATTCCCTTCGGCTCCTTCGACTCCAACCACCTGTCGCTCGTGCGCGAAACGGATGGAGCGCTCGACCTCTACCACGGCGTCCTGCGCGCGGTCGACAGGAAGGGCGCAGGATCGTGGACGACGTCGACTACCAGCGCTACCTCGAGGTGGTGGCCGAGGAAGTGCGCCCCTGGTCCTACATGAAATTCCCCTTCCTCCGTGAGCTCGGCCCGGAGCAGGGGTGGTACCGCGTCGGGCCGCTGGCGCGGCTCAACACCTGCACCTTCATCGACACCCCCGAAGCCGCAGGCGGCGCTCGTCCAGTTCAGGGGGCTGACCCGGGGGCAAGCCCAACAACGTCACCATGTGCTACCACTGGGCGCGCATGATCGAGCTGCTGCACTCAATCGAGGTCATCCGCGCCCTGCTGCACGACCCCGACCTGCAGGGGAAGGAGCTGCTTGTCCTCCGGCCCGCGGCGCGAGGAGGCGGTCGGGCTCGATCGAGGCGCCGCGCGGCACGCTCTTCCACCATTACCGGGTGGGGCGCAACGACGAGGTGACGCTCTGCAACCTGATCGTTTCGACCACCAACAACAACGAGCCGATGAACCGCGCCGTCACCCGCGTCGCGCAGGACCACTTCACCGGCCGGGACGAGATCACCGAAGGCCTGCTGAACCACATCGAGGTGGCGATCCGGGCCTACGACCCTTGCCTGTCCTGCGCGACCCACGCCGTCGGAGGCATGCCCCTGGTCGTCGAGCTGTACGACGCCCGGGGCAATGTCCTCGGCCGGCGCGCGCGGGAAACCGTCTAGCGCCTATGCCCGAGAAGCGGATACTCGTCATCGGGTACGGCAACCCCGGCCGGTGCGACGACGGCCTCGGCCCGGCGCTTGCCTCGCGCGTCGAAGCCCTGCGGATCCCGGGCCTCACCGTAGACTCGGACTATCAGCTCACCATCGACCACGCTGCGCTTGCGGCGGAGCACGACGTCGTCGTCTTCGTCGACGCCGCGACCGATGCGGAATCGGACTTCTATTTCCGCAGGGTGAGCCCCGCCGAGTCGTGCGCGTTCACCAGCCACAGCGTCACCCCCGAAGAAGTCCTTTATCTCGCGCGCACCTGCTTCAGCGCGTCGCCCGATGCCTACCTCCTAGGGATTCGCGCCGACGTGCTCGACCGGTTTCAGGAAGGATTGACGCCGGCGGCGCAGGCGAGACTCGAGAACGCGCTCCGGCACCTCGAGCAGTTCATCGCGGATACTCTGCGAGTTTAAGGGTCAGGCGCCAAAGCTCAAAGTCGCTCAATCTCTCGTGTCTTCCGGCTTTTCTCCGTGGCTTCCGTGACAATTTGTTTTTGTCTGATCAAGCGAGGGGAAGGCGGACGCTGAAGCGGGTTCCCTTGCCGGGGGTGCTCGCGACCGAGATGGTCCCGCCGAGCCTCTCGACGACGTGTCGGACGATGGACAGGCCGAGCCCTGTTCCCATCTCCCCGGTGGCCTTGGCCGCGGCGGTCCGGTAGAAGCCTTTGAACACCCGCTCCATTTCCTTTTCCTCGATGCCGATGCCGCTGTCGACGACCCAGGCGTCCAGCCAGCCGTCGCTCCGGCAGGCTCCGAAGATCACCCTGCCCGAGCGAGTGTATTTCACGGCGTTGCTGAGGAGGTTGGAGAACACCCGTTCCAGGTCGGCGGGATCGGCCTGTACCCTGCAGTCGCCGGCGTTGACTTCCTCGACGAACACCAGCCCCTTGGAGGCGGCCTGCTCCCGTGCGGTCTCGATGACCCTCTTCAAGGACTCATCCAGTCGAATGGGCATAAGGGAGGCGCTGTCGTCGATGCGCTGCGCGGCGGCGAGGTCGAGGAGGTCCCGGATCGTGTCGAACGAGTCCTGGATGCGCCTGCGCGCGCGCGTCACGAGCTCCTGCTGGAGGTCGCTCAGGGGGCCCGCGAAGGGGAGCGCCTCCACGGCGCCCTGTGCGGCCGCCAGCGGAGACCGCAGCTGGTGGTGCGTCGTGCGGGCGAAATAGACGCGCTCCTGGTCGAGCGCCTGCAGCTCGCTGTAGCTGTTGGCGTTCTGGATTGCGACCGCGCCGAGATTCGCCAGGTTCATGAGCAGATTCTGCTCCTGGTCGCTGAACACGTGACGGCTCCGCGGTATAGATCCGTATCACCCCCAGGGTCCGGTTCTTCGCCCTCATCGGGCAGGAGAGCATCGAACGCAACCCTTCGCGCCGCGCCTCCTCGCGGTACTGGAAACGCCGGTCGTCCCCGACCTCCAGCACCTGGATCGCGCCCCCGCGCAGGGCCTCGGAATCCACCAGGCTCTTCTCGACGTCGACCGGCCCCTTGTCGAGGTAGGCCTGGCTGAGCCCGTAGGAGCCGCCGATGTAGAGCTTCTTCCCGGTCCGGTCGAACAGCCTGATGAAGCTCGCCTTCCCCTTCAGCAGGCGGGTGGCGTTTTCCGCGATGAGGGTCAAGACCTCCTTGACGTTCAGGGTGGAGTTCACCAGCTGGCCCAGTTCATAAAGCGACTGCATCTCGTGGTACGCGCGGTCCAGCGCACGCTCCGAGCTGGACAGCGCGGCCTCTTTCTGCCGCAGGCGGGCGGTGATCGACGTGGCGAGGTAGGCCGTGACCATGAAAAAGAGCGCCAGGCCGCACCAGATCCGCAGCGCGTCGGCCGGGGCGAGGTCGGTGCCCCAGGGGAGGGACTGGTAGAGCTGCAGGGGGCGGGACGTGGCCAGCAGCGCGATCAACCCCAGGAGCAGCCCGGCGACGGCCGCGAGCACGTAGCAGGCGCGGCGCGACAGGAGGATCGCGCCGATGATCAGATGAAAGACGAAACTGAGGCTGACGGGGCTCCCGATGCCACCCGTCAGATAGACGGTGCAGGTCAGTGCCGCCCAGTCCAGGCCGATCTGCAGGTGCGTGGTCCGGCGCAACAGGCCGGGCGTGGACGTGACCCGCCGGCGGCACAGATGGAGCACCAGGTTGTAAGCGAGTACGGAAACGGCGACAAGAGCGAGCGGGCGGAACGGCAGCGCGATGCCCAGCAGCGGGCGGCCGAGCGCGGCGCCGGCGAGGATGGCCGTCCCCGCCGCCCAGCGCAGCCGGATGAACCAGCCCAGCCGCTCCTGCAGTTCCTTGTCGAGTGGGAGGAGAATGGATTCCCCGGTCACCAGAGGCATGATCCGCACACCCCCGTCATACCCCGCTCCCGTCTCGCGCTCTTCCGGCGCGTCGACGTCTACGGGAGCGAACCTGGCACGGAACCCTCCGTGGGTCTTCGAGATGCCGCGGGCTCCGGGAGCGAGCTGACTTCCGGCACTCACCTCCGGAACCCGAAGACCTCGCAGAACCGCCTAGTCTGGCTGCGGCCCCGGCCGGGCCGCGCCGATCCGGCGTCTGAAGCTCGGCGGCAGCCCCGGCTCAGGAGCCCGGGCGGCGGCCCTCGAGTTTCTTCTGCAAAAGAGACAGCAGGGTGTTCGGGCTGAGCGGCTTCTGGAACACGCCGGCCAGCCCCATCGCGCTGACGTCGGCCACGGAATGAAGATAATCGCCGGTGGAACTGAGCATGTAGACCGGCACGGTCGAGTCGAGCGCCCGTATTTCGCCGAGCAGCCTGGTCCCTGCGTCGATCTCTTCCATCATGAGATCCAGGATCACGATGTCCGGCTTGGTCTCCTTGAACGTCTTGAGACCTTCCCTGGCGTCGGCGGCCGTCGCGACGTTGTAGCCTCCGGATTCGAGCACTATCTTCAGCGAAAACAGGACGTCAGGATCGTCGTCGATGCAGAGGATTGTATGTTTCCGGTCCTGCATTATCAAACTCCGTCGTATCGGAATGGGCGGGTCCGCCGCGGCGGCGGAAACCGGCCGGGCGCGCATGTTCATCTTGCGCCCAAGGATCGGCCCCCCGGGTAAAGCATGCGCGGCGCGGGCCGGGAGCCATCATAACATCGTTCCGGTCGCGTTCTTCGAGTAGTTCGAGCTCCAGGAGACGGGCCGGGGGGAGATCTCGAAGATACGGACGGTTCGAAGCACCTCGACCGGGGGCTCACTTGCAGCATTTCAGCCGGCCCTGGCTGCGGACCCACTCCTGGAGGATGTAGTTCAGCGCGTTAGCGTCCGCTACGTCCGCCTCGTCCATGTCGAGCGTGCTCGTCAGGCGGGCCAGCCGCCGCAACGCGGGGTTCTCCCGGATCTTGCCCGTCGCCCCCTCGAAAATGCGACGGTTGTCGAGATTGGAGTAGTCCGCCTGATACGCCCCGTGCCATTTCGCCTCGTCCCGCTCGAGAGCCGTGAACAGCAGGGGGGCGGTGGCCGTCATGAGGTTGTTGGGCGCAAGCCCGAGCAGCGCCTCGATAGTGCGGACCGCGCTGGCCGTGGTCATGAAACGGGAATCGACCCGCGGGCTCTGCCGCGAGCCGGCGTTGTACTTCGTGATGAACAGCGCGATGCTGCGGTGGGAATCGACGTGGTCGCACCCGGCCTGGGCGTCGTCCTCGAGGACGACGATTGCCGTGTTGCTCCAGTAATACGGGTTGGCCGAAACGGCTTCGACGAGCATGCCGAGCGCCAGGTCGTTGTCGGCCACGTTGGCGTCCGGGGTCGGCCCGCCCGGGGCTACGCCCCGGGTGTGGTCCCCGCCCAGCCGGACGATGCTGAAGGCCGGGAACGTGTCTTCCCCCTTCTCGCGCCGTATCCGGGCGACTCGGTCGAAGTCTCGCTTCCACACCGTGAAGCGGAGGACATCGGGAAACAGCTGCTCGAAGTCGGGGAAGAGAGGCTGGTAGGCGTTTTTGAAGGCGGACTTGGTGGCGACGGTGCCGCCCGTTACGGTCCCCTTTTCATCCACCGTGGCGAACAGTGGAACCGGCCAGGGGTAGGGGCTCTTCTCGCCGATCCTGGGATGGACGAGATAGGAGGGGAGACGGTCGCCCTGCTTCAGGGTCCGGATCCGCTTACTGGGGTTCGAACAGAACTCCCCGTACATCCTGATGGTTCCTCCCGCTGCCAGGACGCTGTCCCAGAGGTAGCCGCCCTGCGGGGTGTCGACGTCCGACTGACCGTGCTCCAGCGGCACGATATCGTTGTTCCGTCCCTCCGAGTCGTAGGTGAAGTTGCTGGTCGAGTAGTTGATCTGCCACTGCTGTTCGTTCCAGCCTGTATTGATGCCTGCAGTGCTCCAGGTGTGGCCGTTGAAGCTCACCTCGGCGCTGTCGAAGAAGTTGTCGTAGATGCCGAACTCCCGCGCGAGCCTGTGGTGGTTGGGCGTGAACTCCTCCCCGAAGTAGAGGCAGGTCTCGTCCGCCCGCGTCCCCTCGAGGTCGCCGAAGACCTGGTCGTAGGTGCGGTTCTCCTTGATGACGTAGATGACGTGTTTGATCGGGTTGAACGCCAGCGAGCTCCGGGAGGCGCCCAGGGATTCGGGGTCCAGCTGCGCGTTGCGCTTCACCGCTGCCGTGTAGCGGTCGAGGCCGGCCAGGGCCTGGTCGAACGGGATCTGGTGCAGCGACCCTTTCAGGAGCGTCGGGCCGTACGGACCGGGGCGCATCCCGGGCGGAAACGGGCGGTTCGGGCGGTTCGGGCCGGTTCCTCTCCCCTTGCCGCTCGTGATGTACAGGGTCCTGCCGTCGTCGCTGACCTCGGTCGTGTGCGGGTACCAGAGCGTCGGCAGGTAGCCGAGGACCTCGTGCGCCGCGCCGCCGCCCGCCGGCCGGTCGACCCGCACCACCGCGACCGTATTCAGCAGGCCGAGGGAGACAATCAGGTGCTTTCCGTCGGGCGTGAAGGTCAGGTGGTTCGGTCCCGCACCCAGGATCTTCATCTCCCGCATCTCCGCCGGCCGCACGTCCAGCTCGTCGACGACCTGGCGGTATCGCTTCGACGAGGGGTCGTTGTCGATCACGGCCACCAGGTCGCTGTTCTCAACCGCGACATACACCACACGGCCCGACGGGTGCACGGCCAGGTGGCTCGGGTGGCTGCTCGGCGCCGAAGCCGCCTGCAGCTGGCGCCCGACGGGGACGAGCGATACCTTGCCGGTGGGGAGGTCGACCGCCGCGACCGCCGACCCGTTGTGGAGGCTCACGTACAGTGTGCCCCCGTGCGGGCAGAGCGCCGTCGCGTAAGGGTACTCCGCCGGCAGCGCCGGGTGACGGGGGTTGACGTGCAGGTCGAACACGCGCCTCACCGTCCGGGTGGCCGTGCTGAGCTCGACCGCGGCGTCGCTCAGGGTCAGCGCGGCGTAGATCAGGTCCTCGCCGGCGTTCTGCGGGTCCGCCGCCACCGAGATGCCGGACGGGGTGGGGGCCGGGTTGTTCAGCCGGATCCCCGGCCGGAATGCGATCCTCGACGGGGGGATCTGAATCGCCCCTGCCGGCGCCAGCCCCTCGTCCGTCACACGGTAGATGCGGATCCCGTTCTGAGTCCGGTCGCCCAGCCTGGGGTGCTTCTTGGTCGAGGCGATCGAGACGTAGAGACGGGTGCCCGCGGAGCCGAAGGCGATCCCGTAGTATGTCGTCGATATGTCGGTCGGCCCGTCGAAGTTCAGCCCCGTGCCGGGCTCGGCGGTGTCCGACAGCTGGCCGGTGACCCGGTCGTAGAGCGCGATCGACTTGCGAAACCCGGAGGACGGGTGGCCATAGCCATTGTTCAGGAACGCGACGTAGCGCCCGTTCGGGCTGATGGCCGAGTTGATCGGGAACGCGTTCAGGTCCGCGACGAAAGTGCCCGCGGGCGGTTCGTGTAGCACCTTGCCCGACGGTAGCGCCACGGCCTGCCACGGTTCGCCCTGCGGGAGGGCCGGATTGAAGGACGCGCAGCACAGGAGACTCAGCAGGACGGTCGTCAGTATCCTCATGGTCCGTCACAGTTATCACATCCGGGGCGGCGGAAGCAAACCCCGGGGGGAAGGCAAACCGTAAAATCCTCTTGACAACTGTCGTTATAACAACTACATTACCGTCATGACGCCGCGATTGAAGGAGGAGATAAAGCAGGGGAAGCCGTTCGGGAGTCTCGAGGAGGAGGTCTTCCTGAACCTCCAGCGCACCGCGGACGCGGCGCTGCGGGTGTTCGAAGAGCTGCTGAAGCCTTTAGGCCTGACCCCCACCCAGTACAACGTTCTCAGGATCCTGAGGGGCGCCGGTGCGCGAGGCCTGCTCTGCCGCGAGATCGGCGAGCGGATGATCACGCGCGACCCGGACGTGACTCGGCTCCTGGACCGGCTCGAGGGGCGCGGCCTCGTCGCCCGGACCCGGGACCTCCGGGACCGGCGCGTGATCCTGACGCGGATCACCCCCGAAGGGCTGCGGCTCCTCGGGGAACTCGACGCGCCCGTCGCCGAGCTGCACCGGCGGAGGCTGGCCCACCTCCCTCGCGGCCGCGTGAGGAAGCTGATCGAGCTGCTCGAGTCCGCGCGCGCAGGCGGCTGATTTTTTCCGGTATTATAGTTGTTTAAACGACAGTCGTAAAAAGAACAATTAAAGGAGAATGAAAAATGAAGGCAATGGACAAGCTCGACGCCGCCGAGGGCGGCACCGGCACACCCGTCGTCTGGCAGCTCGACGGTTCCCACTCCGGCGCGCACTTTTCGGTGCGGCACATGATGGTTTCGAACGTGCGCGGCGAGTTCGGCAAGCTGGCGGGCAAGGTCGCGGTGGACCCGCGGAACCCGCGGCTCACGACGGTTGAGGCGGACGTCGATGCCTCGAGCATCCAGACGCGGGAGCCGGCCCGGGATGAGCACCTGCGCAGCGCGGACTTCTTCGATGTCGCGCGCTATCCTTCGATCACGTTCCGGTCCACGGCTGTCGAGGAGGTGCCCGGGGAAGGCTACCGCGTGACGGGCGATCTCACGATCCGCGCCGTGACCCGCGCCGTGGTGCTGAACGTGGAACCGCTCAGCCCCGAGACGAAGGACCCGTACGGCAACCTGCGGGTGGGGACCTCGGCGACCGCCAGGATCCGCCGCAGCGACTTCGGCCTGACCTGGAACGCGCTGCTCGAGAGCGGCGGCGTCGTCGTGGGGGACGAGGTGAAGATCACCCTCGACGTCGAGCTTTTCCGGAAAGCGGCCTGAGGGCGGAGGCACCCGTGATCAAACTGCGCAAGGCGGAGCAACGGGGGCATTTCGACCACGGCTGGCTCGACACGCGCCACACGTTCTCGTTTGCCGACTACTACGACCCGGAACAGATGGGGTTCGGCCACCTCCGGGTCATCAACCAGGACAGGGTCCAGCCGGGCCGCGGTTTTGGCACCCATGGTCACCGCGACATGGAGATCCTCTCCTACGTGCTCGAAGGAGCCCTCGAACACAAGGACAGCATGGGCAACGGCTCCGTGATCCGTCCGGGGGACGTCCAGCGCATGACCGCGGGGACCGGCGTGATGCACAGCGAGTTCAACCCGTCGCGGGACCACGCCGTCCACTTCCTGCAAATCTGGATCGTCCCGGAGCGCAAGGGGCTGGCCCCGGGATACGAGCAGAAGCGCTTCGAACCTGAGGAAAAGGCCGGGCGGTTGCGCCTGATCGCCTCCAGGGACGGGGCCGGGGGCTCGGTCACGATCCACCAGGACGCACGGGTGTTCGCCGCGGTGCTCGGGGGGCGGAAGCGCAGGAAGTCGTCTACTCTCCCCCCGCGGGGAGGCGCACCTGGCTGCAGGTGGCGCGCGGGGCGCCCCGCGTCAACGGGATCGAGATGAAGGAGGGGGACGGCGCGGCCGTCCAGGGAGAAACCGCTCTCCGGTGCTCGGCCACGGCGCCGGCCGAAATCCTCGTCTTCGACCTGAGTTGAAGCGCGCGGGGCGGTCCCCCAAAGGCCCGGGTCAGGCGGTTTCGATTTCGCCGGTCAGGTAGAGGCGTGCCTGGCCGGATATCTGCACGCGGTCGCCTGCCACCCGGCACTGCAGCCATCCGCGCCTGGCCGAGAGCTGGATCGCGGTGAGATCGGTCTTGCCCAGTCTCGCGGCCCAGTAGGGGGCGAGGCTCGTGTGGGCGGATCCGGTGACCGGGTCCTCCAGCACGCCGGACTGCGGGGCGAAGAAACGCGAGACGAAGTCCGACTCCCGCCCCCGGGCGGTCACGATGATGCCGCGGACGGGCGCCTGCGCCAGGAGGCCGAAATCGGGGGTCATGTCCTCGATGTCCTGTTGGGCGCCGTAGACCAGCAGGTAGTCGCTCCTCCCCTTGTGAAACTCGAGCGGCCAAGAGCCGAGCGCCTGCGCCAGGTCCTCGCGGGGCGTCGTGCGCACGACGACGTCGGCCGGGAAGTCGAGGGTCAGGCGGTCGCCCGCCCGGGACACGCCCAGGACCCCGCTGTGCGACTCGAACTCGATGACGTCCGCGCCCGGATCCGCAAAGCGGAAGATCGCGTAGGCGGTGGCCAGGGTGGCGTGGCCGCACAGGTCCACCTCCAGGGCGGGGGTGAACCACCGGATGGCGAAGCGGTCCCCGCGCCGGACGTAAAAAGCGGTCTCCGAGAGGTTGTTTTCCTTCGCGATGTCCTGCATGACGGCGTCGGGAAGCCACTCGAGCAGCGGACAGACCGCTGCGGGGTTACCGTGAAACAGGCTGTCGGTAAAAGCGTCGATCTGGTAAATGGGTATCTTCACGTCGTCACCCCGTTCTGATATTGGCGAACCTTGAGTCCTTGCGAGGTGAGGTGTCTTTAGAACCGACCTCGAAGGCTCGATCAGCTCGAAAGCACTCGAAACCGAGCCCGCAAGCCGGGTGCCAGCAGGAGCGCCGCGAGCGCGACGCAGGCCCAGGCGAAGGCATCGCCGGTCCGGGAATAGAGAGTGTGGCCCGGCCCTCCCCTGACGCTGGCCGCGAGCGTCGCGCCGGGGGCGCTCTCCCTGACGGCGACTATCCCTCCCCGGCTGTCGGTCACGCTCAGCAGGCCATCTTCGGCGCAGCGCGCCACCGAGAACCCCCCTTCCACGCCGCGCAGCCACGCCATCTGCGCGTGGAGCCGCCCGTCCCTGCCGAAGTCCCAGGCGGGGACCAGCAGGAGGCCTGCGCCGGCCCGCGCGTACCGCCGACCGAGCTCGGGAAAATCCATGTCCTTGCAGATCGCCACCCCCCGGTTTCCGGGGAGCGCGACGATGTCCCTCCCCTTCTGGTAGTCCTGGCCGGGGAGATGGTGCTGTTTGACGTACCGTGCGATACATTCTCCCGAGGGGGACACGACGTCGGCCACGTTGCGGTGGGTCCCGTCGGGGAGGTACTCGTCATACGGGGCGACGACCTGCACGCGGCTTCTGCGCGCGGCCTCGGCGACGATGGCGCGGGCTTCGGCCTCCCATTCCGGCCGGAGCGTCACGGAGGCCTCGGGCAGGAGCACGACCTCGACGCCGCCGGCCGCCAGAGACGCGATGGTGTTCGCGTTCGCGACGACCGCGGCGATGGCCGTTGGCCGGTCGCGGGTGCCGTAGCGCGCGCGGATGCCGCCGTCGGTGGCCATTCCCACCCGGACCGAGGGGGCGGTGCCGGGACGCAGGAGCGCGGCGATTCCGAAGGCCAGGCAAGACGCCACCGCGACGATGGGGACCAGGACGTAGCCCGGGCGCAGCGGCCTCGATCGGAGCGCGAGCGCGATCCCGGAGGGGACCAGCGACACCAGGAACGTGATCGCGGCCGTCCCCGCGACGCTCGCCACTTGGACCAGCGCGAGGAAGGGAACCTGCGAATAAGCGATGCTGAGAAAGGTCCCGTGAGGGGAGACGAGCGAAAAAAGGTACTCCCAGGCGGTCCAGAGGGCGGGAAAGAGCAGGACCCCCGCCGCGGGGTGGAGGGCCGGCGCAAGGCGGCCCGTCGACAGGGCGGCCGCGGCAAAGGCCGCCGCCGGGACGGCCAGGGCGGCGAGCAGCATCGGTGCCGGGACCAGGCCGGCATAGACTGGCACGACGTTCGCCTCGCCCAGGAGAAACGCCGCGAAGGCGACAACGAGGACCCGTCGCGTTCCCGCCCCCCCAAGGGCGTACCACAGCACCGGGGCGGGGGCGAGCCACGCGAGCGGCCAGAGGGTTCCGAGGTTCGTCGAGAGGTGGAAAAGCACTCCGGCGGCCGCAGTCGCAATCAGCGCGGTCATGGGCCTACTCCCGGCGGCGTCTCGGGCCCTGGACCAGGCTGACCAGTTCCCGGAGCGCCTGCAGTTGGCCGGAGTCCCTGAAACTCGTCCGGTACCACCGCTCGATAATCGCCCTGTCGACCGCCGCCCGCGAGGTGCGGGCCGAGTAGGCGCCGATTCTCTCGAGTGCCTCCTTGGCTTGCCCCGCCGAACCCATCTGCTCGTAGGCGAGCATCATCAGGTAATCCTGTACCCGGAAGTCCGGGTCGCCCGGCCGCCCCGTTCCAAGCCGCACCGGGTATTCCTTCGACCCTTCCAGCCGCTTGAGCGCCTCTTCGTGCCGCCCCTGTTTCATGGCATCCAGCGCCAGGCAGATCTGGCACTGGACGTACAGGTCATGCACGTCGCGCTGCCCCTCGAACGGCAGGATAGTGGCGTTCTCCAACACCGCGTAGCACTCCCGGTATTTGCCGTTGTTCAGGTAGGTTCTCGCAAGCAGGATCTTGATCAGGTCTTCGTCGGGGAAGCGCCGGGCGGCCTCGACGGCCATCTTCAAGGCACGGTCGTGCATCCCGCGCTCGGTGTAATAATTGGCCAGGTGGTGCCAGTTCCTCCAGTCCTTCGGGTCGACCGAGAGCGCTTTCTCGAAATCGGCCAGCGCCTTGTCGGGGCTGGCCCCTTGCTCGAGCCAGGCGCGGCACATGTAGACGGGCGCGTAGTCGGGCTGGTTACCGCACTCCGACAGCATCTTGAGCGCCTCGTCCTGGCGGCGCAGTCCCCAGTAGACAAGCCCGAGATAGTACCTCGCCTGCCAGTCGCCGGGGCGCGTGCGGGCGGCCCACTCGAATACCGGGATGGACTCCTCGCGGAACGGGAACACGAGGTAGGGCGAGAGCGCGGTGGCCTGGCCGCAGCCTCTCGCGGCTCCGCTCCGGGGATTTGTCCCGCAGCAGGTAGGCCTGCCAGTACCGGACCGTGGCCTGCTCCGGGGCGGCGTCGAGCACGCGCAGCGCGTCGTCGGACAGGTTGAGGCCGACGTAGTGCATCGCGATCTCGAGATAAGTCTCGTGCGGGATTTCGTTGCGGATCATCGATTTGAAGTGGTCCAGCCTCGCCGCGTCGGGTTCGAGCAGGTACTGTTCGAAGCGCGCAGAGTGGTTCAGCGGGTCGATGGCCAGGATGCGATCCAGCATTTCGCTGGCCTTCTGCGGCTGCTTGAGCAGCCGGTAGGCGGTGCTGAGGACCTCCTGCGCCTTGATGTTGCGGGCGTCGTAGTCGAGCGAGCGCCGGAGGAACTCCAGGGCGCGGGCGGAGTTACCCTCCAGGAGGTAGATTTCGCCCAGCTGGCAGTATGGCGCTGGACCGGTACTTCATGGAACGGGCGGCCCACCCGATCGTCTCCTTGGCGTCGACCAGGTGACCGAGCCTCCGCGCGGCGACGCCGTAGATGTAGTTCGCGTCGGGGTCGTACATGACGTAGTCGAGCGCCTTGGCGGCGTAGTCCAGCGCCTTCTGATACTCGGCCCTCCTGCAGTAGAGCTCGGCGACGCGCGTCAGCGCGCGCACGTGCAGCGGCTCGCGCTTGAGGCACTCGAGGTATTTCTGCAGCGCCAGTTCGTAGTTGCGGGCCTTCTCCTCGCGCTCGGCGTTCTGGTAGATCCCTTCGAGCGTGTTCTCCTCGTAGTTGCGGAAGTTCTGCGGCCGCCTCAGCAGTTCGTGCGCCGGGATCGTCGGTGTAGGAGCAGTTTGTCCCCGACGTCGACGCGCAGCTCCCCCTTCTTCACGGCGGCCGGCACCCTTTTCTCCCAGACCTCCATGGGTTTCAGCGCCAGCCGCTCGCGGAAGATCTCGCTCCCGGCGGAGCGCACGACGAGGTCCTCGTCGACGGCCTGCAGGGCGCAGAAGGCCAGCGTGACGGCGTCGCCGGTGTTGCGCGCGTTAAGCGCCCCGTAGGGCGTGGCCTTGACCATCGGGCCGATCTTCTTGTACGGGAACCAGACCTCGCTCCACTGGTCGGTGGTGTAGGGGGCGAAGAACTCGTGGTCGTTCTGGTCGAGCAGGCGCCCGTTCTGGGGTTCGAAATACGGCCCGTCGCTGTCGGTCAGGAGGCTCTCCCATATGGCACCCGTGCCCGACAGCGGCCAGCGGAAGAACTTCTGCCCGGGTACGTCTTCGTGCATGGCCCAGTGGCCGTAGCCGAACTGGGAATCGTGCCAGTAGCCGCCGGAAAAGTCGTTGAAGGCGCCGTGGATGAAAAAGCTCCCCTCGTCGCTGTCGTCGTGGTCCTTGTACAGGGCGAGGTTCCGTTCGCCCTTCATGGGCCAGGGGCGCTCGGGGACGTCGTAGTTGTGGCCGATGTATTTCGTTCCGGGGAAGATGAACTCGAGGTCCTGACCGAGCTTGTTGGCCGCGTTCATCCACACGTAGTAGGACTGGTTCAGCGGCTGGGGGTTGTACCAGAGCGAGCGCGTTTCGAAGAAGGCCTTGTCGGGCGGGACGACGAACTCCACGCGCCACTGCGTGCGCGACGGCAGATCCATCGCCCCGACGAAGCAGCTGACGCTCCCGTCGGGGTTGGTGCGGTAGAGGTAGTCGACCGGCGTCGCGGTGGCCGGCGTGTGTCCCACGATGCCGAAGTTGAGCTCGATGCCACCGGATGTCCACGGGCCGCGCAACGCGATGTGCCGGTATTTCCGCACGTGGTTGAAGTAGATGAACTCCTTGCCCGTGCTTTTCTCGACGGCGCCGATCAGCTTACCCCCTTCCGCGGGCAGGACGAACGCGCGGATGTAGGGGTTTTCGAGCCGCACGACGTTCCAGCTCTGGTCGGCCCCGGTGTAGCTGAGCTTGTCGAAGAAGAAGTAGGGATAGAGCCTCGGTCCTTTTCCCCACATGCTCGATCGCGTCATGATGGGGGCGGGGTCGGGGCCGGAGAAGGGGTAGGTCTTGAATACCTGCTTCTCCTCCCGGACGGTCGCCTGCTGGCAGAACAGACACAGCGACAGCGCAAGCATCAGCGACAGCGCGGCAAAAATCCGTTTCATGGTGAGCCCTCCCGGCTGGGTGCGCCGGCACGGCCGGCGTGTCACTGTTCTATCACAAAAGACGGAAGCCGGAAGCAGGAAGCCGGAAGCCGATGTTTCAGGCTGCTGGCTTCGGGCTCCCGGCTTCCGCCTCGTTCAGGCTTCCGCTTTTCCCGGGATGTGGACGGGCTGATCTTTTCCGAGTTCGAGCGATCGCTGGAAGGCGGCCCAGACCGCCCGGGAGATCGCGGTGCGGAAGCCCGCCTTTTCGAGGTAATACAGCGCCTCGGCCGACGTGCCCCCCGGGGAGGTGACCTGGTTGCGCAGCGTCGCCGGGTGACGTCCGGCCTGCTGGTAGAAGGACGTGGAGCCGCGGATGGTCTGCACCACGAGCTGCTCCGCGATGCGGCGCGGCAACCCCATGTGCACACCCGCGTCGATCAGCGCCTCCATGAAGATGAACACGTACGCCGGCCCGGTGCCCGACAGCGCCGTCGCCATGTCGAGATAGTGTTCGTCCTCGACGAAAACCTCCTCGCCGAGAGCCGACAATATGGCGCGGGCCGTCTCCTTCTGCTCCTCGGTCACCGCCTCGGATGCGGTCCACACCGTGATTCCCTCGCCGATCTGGGCCGGCGTGTTCGGCATGGAGCGTACGACCGCGTGGTGCTTGAGCCCCGTGCCCAGTTTCCGGATCGATGCGCCGGCGATGATCGAGAGCACCAGCGCCTCGGGTCGGATCACCTTGAGTCCCCGCATGACGCTGGTCAGCCGCTGCGGCTTGATCGACAACACCACCACTTCGGCCTGGGACGCGGCTTCCGCGTTGTCCGTGAAGGGGCGGACCCCGTATTTGTCCCTGAGTTGCTCCACCCTCTCGGCCCGGGGCCCCGCAGCGAGCAGGTGCTCCGGCTCGGCGAGCTTCTCGCGGATGAGTCCGCCGATCATGGCTTCCGCCATCACCCCGGGCCCGATGAACGCTATCGTCTTCTTGGGCATGCCGGGATTATAAGGCCGCCGGCCGCCGGCTGTCAGCCCCGCGCCCCTCGGCATGCTAAGAATTTCCCGCGGGGGCGTCCTTTATAGAGGGGAGTTGCACACTGTGTTGCTTCATCGTTTCATGCCCGGCGTCCTCCGTGGCGCCCGCCGCGCGTTGCCCCTCCTGCCGAAAATCGAACGCGAGCTTCAACTCTGCTCCCGCGCCGGCGCCGCGGCCTCGATTGTGGAAGGTTACAAGCCGGAGGTGTGTTCCCACCTGCGCGACCGGTTTGCGCCGGTTGTGGCGCAGGCGCTCACGCTCAAGGTTCTCAACATCCTCCTCGCCAGGTATCACCTCCGCGCTCGGGATGTCTCGGTGTCGTCCCGGCCGTTCGGCATCGTGCTCGATCCCTCCAATATGTGCCGGCTTGCGTGCCCGGGGTGCGTCCACTCGACCCGTTCGGAGGCCCTCGGGTTGTTCGATTGGCCCAGCGGCACGTTGTCAGGGCAACGCTTCGCCGAGCTGCTGAGGCTCTACGGCCCCTATGCGATCGGGATGTACTTCTGCAACTACGGGGAACCGCTCCTCAATACCGAGACGCCGAAGCTCATCCGGTCTGCGAAAAACCACTTGATGTGGACGTCGCTCTCGACGAGCCTCTCGGTCCGTCGCTTCGACGCGGAAGCCTACGTGGGGTCGGGTCTCGATTTCATGGTGCTTTCAATCGACGGCGCCACGCAGCCCGTTTATGGGCGCTACCGCCGCAACGGCGACCTGGAAATGGTTTTCCGGAACGTCCGCAGCCTTGTGGCGGCCAGGCGCGGCCTTGGACGGGGCACGCCGGTGTTGTCCTGGAATTTCCTGGCCTTCCAACACAACGCGCACGAAATCCCGGCGGCCGAGCGCATGGCGCGCAGGCTCGGGATTGACCAGTTCCGCGTGGTGCGCCCTTTCGATGTGACGTGGGACGATCCGGAGATCCGGCCCGCGGCAGTGCGGGCGCGCGTGACCCGCCTGCGCTGGCTGTCGACCAGCAACCCGTCCTCCAACTGGAATCCCTTCCCGGACAGCCTGGAAGCCGGTGCGATCGCCCGTGCGTTCGAGACCCCGTTGGAGGCGACGGGTTCCGACGCCGCGCCGCCGCGCACCGGTTCCGGCCACACCTGCCACTGGCTCTACGACAACCTCGTGCTGGACGCGGCCGGCAGAGTCCTGCCCTGCTGCGCGGCGCCGCGGCCGGACGCGAGCCTGGTGTTCACAACGTTCACCGGCGATGGAGATCCGTTCAATTCGGCGAAGCACCGGCAGGCGCGATCCTTTTTTGCCGGCACGCCCTCCCCTGCCTCGGACGCCACAGGCGCCCCATATTGCACGCGCTGCGATTGGGACCACACCACCGTGAACATCGGCCCCCCGGAGATCCGCCGCTACTTCCGCGCTGCCGGAATAGGGGACGGACCAGGATAAATCGCTTAAATAGAGTAATATGCGGCTATAATGAGGTCTCAAATGGGCCTTAATCGACGTTTTTAGGACCGAAAATCGAAAATAAGGCCGAGCCGAAACGAATTCCGCCCAAGCGGGGCCTTATTGGCAAAAAATGAGGTCAAAAAGTCGAAATAAGGCCTCTTTTGCGGGCCAAAATTCAGCTAATTGTTGTAAGCATTACGATTGTCCAGGTCCGTCCCCACGCATCGAGTCGGTGACCAGGTAGGCGAGCAGGAGGGCGAACATTATCAGCCCGGTGATTTCGCCGGCCCGCGATTCGGCCCAGTGTGCGTTGGCGGCGTACCAGTTCAGCGGCAGGCCGAACTCTGTGGCGCCGAAGCGCAGGAAGGCGTTGAGGACGCCGAACAGCGAGCCTCCGGCGATGAAGCCCGAGGCGATGAGCGTTCCGCGCGAAAGCCGGGCGTCGTTCACTCTGCCGTCCTTCGAACGGGTCGACACCCACCATGCGGCCAGCCCGCCGAACACCAGCGGGACGTTCAGTTCCTGCGGGATGTACATGCCGAGCGCGAAGGCGAGCGGCGGGACCTTGAGGATAGTCAGCAGCAGAGCGATCACAGCCCCCACGATGTAGAGGAGCCACGGGGTGGGCGCCCTGGACATCAGCGGCTGGATCACGGCCGCCATCGCGTTGGCCTGGGGGGCGACCATAGCGCCCTCGCCGGTGAAGCCGAAGGTCCGTTCCAGGATGATGATCACCCCCCCGACGGTGGCGGCCGAGACCAGCACCCCGAGGAATTTCCACGTCTCCTGTTTCCGGGGAGTCGAACCGAGCCAGTAGCCGATCTTCAGGTCGGTGATGAACCCGCCCGCCACCGACAGGGCCGTGCAGACGACCCCGCCGATGATGAGGGCGCTCACCATGCCCGACGCGCCGGTCAGGCCGATCTGGACGAGCACGATCGACGACAGGATCAGGGTCATCAGGGTCATGCCGGAGACCGGGTTCGTGCCGACGATGGCAATCGCGTTTGCCGCGACGGTGGTGAAGAGGAAGGAGATCGCCACCACGATCAGCATGCCGATCACGGCGTGGGTCAGGTTGAAGACGACGGCCCCGTAAAAGAAAACCAGGATCAGCAGGGCCGTCAGGAAGATCAAGAGCAGGTTGAAGCCCATGCGCAGGTCGGTCTGGGTGCGCGGGGCGTCCTGGCGTGCGGCCGATGATTTGTGGAAGATCTCCGTCCAGGCCAGCCGGAAGGCCCCGGCGATGATTTTGGAAGAGCGGAGGATCCCGACGATGCCGGCCATGGCGATGCCTCCGATGCCGATCGGCCGGACGTACATCCGGAAAATTTCCTCGGCGGTCATGGCGGAGATCAGCTTCGTCGCGTCGGCGCCGAGGGGCGCGGTCAGGCCGCTGCCGATCTCATACACGAGCGGCACCAGCACCAGCCACGACAGGAACGACCCGGCTGCGATGATAGCCGAGTACTTCAGCCCGATGATGTAGCCCAGCCCGAAGACCATGGAGGAGATGTTCAGGCGCAGAACCAGCCGGTATTTGTCGGCCAGGGCCGCCCCGGCGTCGAACATGCGCGAGGTGATCACCTCCGACCACCAGCCGAAGGCGCTGAACGCGAAATCGTAGAGCCCGCCCAGCAGTCCGCTGACGGCCAGCACCGCTGCCTGCCGGCCACCTTTCTCCCCCGCCACGAGTATCTCGGTCGTCGCAGTCCCTTCGGGGAAGGGGAGCTTGCCGTGCATGTCCTTGACGAAGTACTTGCGGAACGGGATCAGAAACAGGATGCCGAGAAACCCTCCCAGCGCCGACGCCGCGAAAGCCTGGAAGAAGCTCGTCGGCAGCTTGAGGATGTACAGGGCCGGCAGCGTAAAGATGGCGCCGGCGACCACGACACCCGAGCACGCCCCGATCGACTGGATAATGACGTTCTGGCCCAGGGCGTTCTGCCGGCCGAAGACGGCCGAGATCCCCACGGCCAGGATGGCGACCGGGATGGCGGCCTCGAAGACCTGTCCTATCTTGAGACCCGAGTAGGCGGCGGCCGCCGAGAAGAGGACGGCCATCACCAGCCCCCAGCCCACCGACCACGGGGTCACTTCCTGCGGCGCGCTCTCGGGCGGCATGATCGGGCGGTATTCCTCCCCGGGTCTCAATTCCTTGTAGGCATTGTCGGGCAGGCCCTTTATTGTTCCGGCTTCGTGCTCCATGGCGGCGGCTCCGTGTGATTGGGCGCGGGCAGGTTCGTCAACGGGACTTCTCGACCCAGATGCGGGCCAGCTCGAGGATGGTTTCGATCGCCTTGTTCATCGCTTCCACCGACAGCCACTCCGTCGGGCCGTGGAAGTTTTTCCCCCCGGTGAACAGATTGGGTGTGGGGAGCCCCCGCTCGGTCAGGCGCGAACCGTCGGTCCCCCCACGGATCGGCACCCAGCGCGGCTCCAGCCCCGCCCGCCGCGCAGCCTCCCACAGGTAATCGAGGACGCGGCTATCCTCTCCCATGTGGTCCTTCATGTTGCGGTACTGTTCGATCACGTTCAGCTCGATGCGCGCCCCTGGGTGGAGGGGCCGCACCTCCGCGACGACCTGCTCCAGCTTCTGCCTGAGGGTTTCGAGCCCGGGCGTGTGAAAATCGCGCAGCAAGACCTTCAGCGTGGACTTGGCCTCTTCCCCTTGCAAGACGTGCGGGTGGATGTATGGCTCGTAGCCCTCGGTCGTCTCGGGAGCGATGTCCCGGGGCATGCGCGCGATGATGTCGGCCATCGCGCGAAGCGAGTTGACCATGATCCCCTTGGCGTTTCCCGGGTGGATGTTGCGGCCGTGCACGGTGATGACCGCGAGGTTGGCGCTGAAAGTCTCCTTGTTCAGCTCGCCCGCCGTCTCGCCGTCGACCGTGTAGGCGAACTTCGCCCCGAACTCCCCGAAGTCGAAGTGCTTCGTTCCCCCGCCCACCTCTTCGTCCGGCGTGAAGGCGATCTTGATCTCCCCGTGGGGCGGGGACGCGTCGCCGAGGAACGTCTGGGCCGCGGTCATGACGATCGCGACGCCGGCCTTGTCGTCGGCGCCCAGAAGCGTCGTCCCGTCGGCCGTGACGATCGTCTTCCCCACGTTTTCGAGCAGCTCGGGGTTCTCCGACACGCGGATCACCACTTCGGGGTCACCCGGCAGGACAATGTCGCCGCCCGCGTACTCGATCACCTGCGGATTGACACCCGCCCCGCTGAACGATGGAGAAGTATCGACGTGGGCGATCAGGCCAATGGGGGGAACCCTGCCGCGCGCCGGGTCGTCCGGCCCGAGGTTGGACGGGATCGTCGCCATGACATAGCCGTGCGCATCCACGCGCGCGTCCGGAATCCCGAGCTCGCCGAGCTCCCGGACGAGCAGATTGAGGAGGTCGAACTGCTTAGCGGTGCTGGGATAGGTGTCCGAGTCGTCCTTCGATTGGGTGTCTATCCTGACGTATCGGAGAAAGCGCTCGAGCGCGGACTGGTTCATTTGAGGGCCTCGCTGTGTGCGGTGCGAAGCATTTGTATCGCGGGACCCCCCGCGGGGCAAAGCGAAATTGGCAGATCAGGAAACTATTGAATACGACGTCTCCAGCTCGACGTCGCCGCGCAGCGAGTGATAGACCGAACAGTACTTCTCGCGCGACAAGGAGAGGGCGCGGTCGATATCCGACGGGCGCAGTCCCTTTCCTGCGAGCTCCATGCGCAGGACGAATTTCGTGAAGCGGCGCGGCTCGTCCTCCGCCCGCGTCCCCTCCACCGAGACACGCAGCGCCGCGAGTCCGGCCCGCATCCTACCCAGGATGTGGACGACGTCGACAGCCATGCAGCCCGCCAGGCCGAAGGCCAGGAGTTCCATGGGCGAGCAGCCCGCGACCGCGTTCCCGTCGATCACCAGCCCGCGCCCTCCTGCCGTGCCCTGGAAAAGCAGTTCCCCTTCCCACGCGATCTCGACTGGCATCGGCTGCCCGGCCATATGCCCTCCCGTTCGGACGATCCTGTTCTCCCGACCTCCTCGCCGGGTCCTTCAGGGCTTCGGCCGCGCGGCGTCGATCCGGAACGTCTGCCGTCCGGCGCCATGCTCCCAGAACCTCTCGCTCTCGGCCGTAGCTTCGCCGATCCGGCGCCCCCGCCCCTCGGGCAGCCCGGGCTCGCTCGGCAGCTCGAAGTGCGCCCCCACCTCGAAACGCGTCGCATCGACGACCCGATACTCGTAGGGCCGGCCCGTAACTCGGTCCGACTTCTGCTCCACGAAAGTACCCGGGTTGATGTCGCAGGCCTCGAGCGATTCCGGCAGGGCTCCCTTGTTGGAGTAGTACCGCTCCGCCTGCCGGCTGATGGCCGCCAGGTCCTGGACGCGCTGACGATCCTGTGCCAGCAACCGCGCCTTCATCGGACTGCCGGCGAACCAGAACGCGACGCCCAGCACCACCACGACCGCCGAGACGAGAGCGGCCAGGCCGAGTCTCGCTGGGCGCGCCGGGCCGGTTTCGACCGGCGGCGGCGCCTCGTCGCGCCGCAGCTCGCGGAAGTAATAGACGAACGCTCCGCCGGCCAGGAGCGCGACGGCTGCCACCTTCAGGCCGAACCGCAGCGTGATCTCGCCCTCGAGGAAGCGAAGGATCAGGGCGATCAGGTCGACCACGACCGAAATCGAGGCCACAAACAGGGTCAGATACGCCAGCCAGCAGCGCACCGGCGAGGTCCTCTGGCCCGGGTTTCGGGCAGCTTCCCGCGCGACGACCGAGCACATGAACAGGAAAATCGGAAACGCCACGACCGTCGAGGCGATGCCGTAGCGCAACGGCACAATGGATGCCTGCGCCGTTTCGCCGGCCTGCGGCAGGAACAGGTCGATCAGGTTGAACAGGATCGAACCCAGCTGAAAGGCAGCCGTGTACAGGGTGGCGAACAGCATCAGCAGAAAGAAGGCCTCCCGGGGAGAAGTCGAAACGCGCTTCCGGGGCACCGGCAGCGGCAGGTCGCTTTCCACGTAAGCGTCGAGGGCCGCGGTAATCTCCTTCCGGGCCCATCCCGCCTTCTGCAGGGCGCCGGTGATGTCCTCCCGGGAGACGCCCCGGGACAGCGCGTCATGTACGAAACCTGCGATGGTCTGATTCATGGGTCGCTCCAATCCTCTCCGGCTGACGACGCTCGCGCGGGGGGGGGGTGCCGCACAACGGCCGGCGCGACGATTATACGCCCCCCTGCTCGTCTCTTTTCTGATCGAAAAGCTCCCGGACGGGGATAAGATAGCCGGCCATGAACCCACGAGAAGCGATCGTGTTTGCGGCCGTCGGATTGATGGCCGGTGCCTGCGCGGCAGGTGCAGATCTCCAGGGCAATCCTGCGCGCGGGCGACAGGTCTTCACTGAACTGAAGTGCGCCACCTGCCACCGGGTGGCCGGCGAGGGGGGCGGCACGGCTCCGGATCTCGGGCGCCGGGAGGATCGCTCGTATACGCCCAATGCGATGGCCAGCGCGATGTGGAGCCACGTGACCGCGATGTGGCCGGCGATCGATCGGGCCGGGGTGCGCCGGCCGCAGATCACCGAACAGCAGGCCGCGGACCTGTTCGCCTGGTTTGCCGGGGAGAACCGACCGGACAAGCCCGGCGCTGCGCGGGAGGGTCGCGCCGTCTACGAGGCGAAGTTCTGCGCCCGCTGCCACGACGACTCCTACAGCGGTGCCCCGTCGCTGTCCCCTCTGGCCGGGCGCGCCGACGCCTACGCCATGGTTGCCGGCCTCTGGCGCCACGGCGGAGGCATGCTCTCGCGTATGGTGGCTCGCAACACCGCCTGGCAGACGCTCACCCCCGAAGAAATGGGGAACATCATCGCCTACCTGAAAGCCACCGCAAAATAAGTGGGTCCGGGCTTCAGAGGCTGTCCAACGGTTGATTGTGGAGTGCGGCGGCTCGACGCCGCTTTGGTGGCGGCGCCTCTGGCGATTCAGGCGTCGCGCCAAGGCGCCGGGCATTCCTGCCGTAGGACGAGTGCAAGCGGCACCGAGGCCTAGCGTACACGCATTTGATTTTGGTAGACAAACGCCGACGGTCTTGCGAGACTCTCGGGGATGGAAACCCTGATTCTTTGTGGACGTCCGTTTACCCCCCAGCTGATCAAGCATCTGCAGGAGATGTTGGTTAAACAGCCGGACATCTCTCATAGCCGTCTGGCTCGTGAAGTCTGCGAACTGTTCGCTGGTATCACCCAACGGCCAGCTGTGCCTATCCAGTGCGAAAGTTGCCTTGCACAAGCTGCACAGGCTAGCGAAAATGCAACTGCCTGAACCCCAGGCTCGCCCGCCGTCTTCGCCCCTCAAATCAAGAGTTGCCGCCCGTCGAGCGCGTCCGGGCCGCGTCGATCAGATTCAGGGACTTCGCCTGTCGTTCGGCGCTGACGATCCACTGCACGCTCTGTGGAACGACCTCATCATAAGACAGCATCCCTGTGATCGCTGTTCTGGTGAGCACCAGATCACTCCTTATTGGCGGCCGACCTGGGTGGTTGGGTGCGATCGGACCAGCAACTCGTCTCGGCGCCCGCGACCATTAAATCATCGTCCAGCGGAATATCTGGGTTAGGCATCTGCAGGAAATCGTCGGCCTCTCCCGGTTTTTGATACGCCAGGAAGTGCGCTGCACCCAATCTCGCTTCCAAGGTGCTGAGCATGGCCTTGTCGCGCGCCTGGCTGACAACTGGCAGACGCGTTATGGTATCCAACCGCTTCTGGTGGAAACCTTTGTCGATCGTTCCCGATTCACGGGTCGTTGCTTTGCCGCTGCCAACTGGATGCGCCTGGGTTCAAGCACGGGACACGAGCCAGCTCGGCCCCGGACGCCGATAAAACCCCAAAGGACATTTGGGTCTATCGTCTCAGTTCCAATGCGCGACAAGTCCGAGCTCCCGAACCCGTGGCCCCCTGCTTCCTTGCCGGAAAGTCTCAACACGTCATTGGTGCGCGCGTGAATGGATGGCTTGGACCTGGGGATGCAGCAACAGCCGCGCTGATTGATTCTGGATGCTCGCGCTCGCAGCCCTTCGGCCAGTTTTCCCGCCAGTTTTGCAGACTGGGGGCAAGCGAAGGGTGCCTACAGCCTCATCGAACAGAAACGTTCGGAGATCAGCATGGAAAGCCTGCTGAAGCCACATAGGGAAGCCACCGTGGCCCGGATGGCCGCTGAGCCGCTGGTTTTGCTTCCCAGGACACGACCAGTCTCAACTACTCCGGATTGCGCAAGACCAGTGGGCTTGGCCGCATCAACCACAAAGGCAGTCGTGGGCTTTCCTTCATAGTCTGCTGGCCTATCGCAGCGATGGTATTCCCCTCGGTGTGTTGGATCTGCCACGCCTGGGCCGTTCGGAAAAGCCAAGCGACGGTGGCACGCGTAACGCCAAGTCCATCGACGAGAAGGAAAGTGTGCGTTGGGTGGATGCACTGGCTGTAGCCGCTACGGCCGCCTGCCGTCTGCCCCGCTGCCGCAACTGGTAGTCATGACCGACCGCGAAGGCGATCTAGACTTGCGCCGATTCCGTCCAGGTCGGCCCGCCCAATCTCCACTGCCTTATCCGCGCCCAGCATGACCGCAATTTGGGAGATCACCAGAAGCTCGGGGCTTGTGGAATCCCGACCGGTAGTTGCGCCGTAGATTGAAAGTGCCTCGCCGCCGGGGGCAACCCGCGCGCTCTGCGGATGTTGCAGTCCGTTGGGCACCAGTTACGATTCAAGCGCCGGCAGTCGGTCCCAAGAAAGGCTGGCCTCCGCTCCTCTCGGCCGTCATCAAGACGCACCGCCGCGCGGGGCTGAGGGACTGGAATGGATGCTGTTGACAGATCTTCCATCGCCACTGCCGATGAGGCGTCGAGAAAAGTCCAGTGGGTGCCGGTGCGCTGGGGCATCGAAGAATGGCACCGCGTGCTCAAGAGCGGATGCTGTGTTGAGCAACGCGAGTTCAAAACCGACGAGCACCTCAAACGCGTGTTGGCGTTTGACCTCGTCGTCGCCTGGCGCATTTTGGCGCTGATCAAGCTCGGCCGTGCAGTACCCAATGTCCGGGCTGAATTGCTTTATGCACAGGGAGAGGAGCTCAAAGTGCTCTTCCAGGCCGTAAAAAAAAACCTCCCGGCACTCGACCAGGGTTAACACTGCAAGAGGCCAACCGCCTGGTAGCCCGGATTGGGTGGCTGGTTGGGCCGAAGGGGAGATCGGCTCCCCGGCGCCGATAGCCTTCAGCTAGTTACGCAAACTGCGGATCTTGGTCTGGGGTTGGCGTCTATCCTTGAAGTCCAAAAATCATGATCGCCCGGTGGCCGCGCTCTTTCCGTTGTCAAAATGCGTGTAACGTGCAGGCCGAGGCGCCGCACTCCAGATTACTTCAGTTCGTGCTGGATTGAACGTCAACCGTTGGACAGGCTCCTGCGCCGGCACGGCGCGCGATCCGGCGATACACGCGGCGACAGCCAGAACGCACAATCGTTTCATCGCGTCTCTCCCGTCACGTGGCCGGCAAGAAGTTCGGCGCCGCCCATGATGCTGCCTCTTGTTCAGGAGACCTGGCGGATGACTCCGAGCCGACCGATGAGCAGATGCACCAGCGCGAGCGCGATCAAGTAGGCGAAGGCGCAGAAGGCGAAGATCGGTGCGAACGAGAGATTCTGCACGATCCAGCCGATGCTCCACTGCGTGACGGCCCCCACGACGGCGCCCAGCGCCCCGCCGAGATGCCCGATACCGTCCCGACGACGCTTTTGGGGAAGACCTCGGCGGGCAGGATGATGTTTCCCCACGCTGCGTGGCCGAACATGATGGCGGTCATGATCGCGACGGCGACCGTGGGGCTGGCGACGCGCGTATGATCATGAGGCAGAGCACGGGCATCGAAAGCGAGACCGCGAGCATCGTCCCCTTGCGCGCCCGGCTCAGCGGCCACCCCCGGGCGATGAGCCAACGCGGGATGCCGCCGCTGGCCAGGTTGCCGAGGGTGAGCGCGACGAACGGGATCCAGAGGTACACCCCCACGTCGGCGAGGTTGAAACCGCGCTCACGCTGGAAGTACTGCGGAGTCCAGAAGAACAGGAAATAGGAAATTGGATCCGTCAAGACGCGCGCCAGCACGCAGCCCCAGGTCTCCGGCATTCTCAAGAGCCGTCGGACCGGCACCCGGCCCGGCGTCTCGGACGCCGGCGCCTCGCCGGCGTCCGAAAGGATGAGGTTCTTCTCTTCGGCGGTGATCCAGGGATGGTCTTGGGGCAGCCTGTAGAGCGCCGCCCACACGGCCACCCAGATGAAGCCGACGGCCCCGGTTGCGACGAAAGCCCAGCGCCACCCCCAGGTGAGCGCGATCCACGGCACCAGCAGGGCCGCGAAGGCCGACCCGAGAGAAGTACCGGCGTTGAAGATGCCGACCGCCAGCGCGCGCTCCTTCAGGGGAAACCACTCCGAAACGGCCTTGACGCCGCCAGGGAAGTTCGCTGGCTCGGCGATCCCCAGCATGAACCGGAAGATGGAAAAGTGCAGCGCGCTCCGCGCCAGGCCGTGCAGCATGTTGACTACCGACCACGCGGACACGAAAATCATCAGCCCCAGGCGGCTCCCAATGGAATCGACGAGCCGGCCGCCGACGGCGTACATGATCGCGTAGCTGATCAGGAACGATGAGGTGATGCGCGATAATCCAGGCGCTGAGGCCGAGTTCGCGCTGGATCGTGTCGGCCAGCACCGACAGGGTCTGGCGGTCCAGGTAGTTGAGCTCGGTGGAGAGGCAGCAGCAGGACGATGTACCAACGCAAGTGTGGGATGCTGCGTTTTTTCATAGTTGCTATCCGCGAGACCGGTAATCGCCGGATTGTTATCACGGTGCGCCGGCGGCAGGCAACGAATTAGTGGGGGGGCCGGTCAGCCCGGGGGATCCCGGGAGGCAAGGTCGGCGGGGTAGTCCGGCCCCGCCCCACAGGCTGTCAGAGAGAAACCCACGGGGGCCGCGGCGAGCCGCCGCGGCCCACTCCGACTCGGCCCGCTACCCCGAGTGGTTTGCGCGGCGGCAAATCTTCGCCGTCTCCTATGGAGCCGCCGTGGCGTTCTGCGCCTTCCTGCTCGTCGCGTGACGGACTCCGGCCCCGGGCAGACCGCACTTCACCTCTTCCAGGTGCTTCGATAGACTTACCTGCATCGGGCATCAAGTCGAGGGCGGCGGCTCGACGCCGCTCTTCGTCGTGTGGCTGAGGCTGGGTAGGTTCCCCGACGGCGCCTCGGCGCCGTTGGGCCTGTGCCGGGGCCTAATGAGCCCAGTCCCGACCCGATCCGCGTCATCTCCAGGCACCCAGGCGCCGGCTGCGGCTTCAGGACAACCAGGGAACCGGCGCCGAGGCGCCGCACTCCATGGCTCAGTGGTGCATCAGTCGCAACGCGAGCTGCGGCACCAAGGCCAGCAGACCGAAGCGCAGCACGCGCCCCAGGCGCCCAGCAGCAGGAAACGCCCGAAGCGCACGCGGAAAGCTCCCGCCAGCACGGTGATCACGTAAAAAGGCGGGATGCCGACGGCGGAGCTGAGGAACACGAGCGCCGCCGGCTTGGAGGGTGACCTTTCGAACCGCTCTCGCCAGGAGGCAATTGTCCTGCCGACTCGCTCCGTTCTGCAGTCGCAGGCCGCTTCGTCCCGCCCAATAGAGTCCGCACTTGCCGGCCATCTGCCCCGCCGTGGTGAGCAGGACCAGGTTGGCCAGGTCGAACGGCGGAGCGGGCGACGGCGGCCAGGCGACGAGCAGCAGGACCTCGCAGTTGACCCACGGGAGCAGCGCGCTGACGACCGACAGGCCGAAGCACGACAGGTAGATGCCGGCCCCGCTCACCTCGATCCAGCCTTGCATGGCACACCTCCGGTGCTCGCTTGCTGGGCGACGGGACCGGCGTCGAGCCGCAGCTCGGCCTCGAACCACCAGCGCGGGCGGTACACGATCCGGACCGGCATTGCCGGCGGCGAGGCCGCCGTGCCGTAGAGGATGGAGAAGCTGTTGACCTTCCCGGTTGACAAGTTGCGCGCCTCGAAGTCGCTTTCGATGGCGTCGCGGTACGTGCGCCCGTTTACGCGCGTTTCAGGCAGCCCGCGGCTGGACGTCCGGGTCAGCTCGAACAGGCACGCGTCGTACACGTAGGTTTTTCGAGACTGCGTCGCGGCGACGGCCCCGCCCGGCTGCCGATAGGCGGCGGCGCTTTCGTCCAGCATGCTCTTGACGGCGAACAGAAACCCGGGTTCAGTCCCCTCGGGGATGATCCTGGTCTTGGCGGGCGTGACGCGCCTCGGGCAGCGATGCGGATCAGCGCGTCGAGGTCGCGGAAGGTGAAGTCCTGCCTCAGCGGCATGCGGGTGACCACGCTGTGGGCGACGCCGCCGTTCACCCTACCGCGTATCGCCTTGAACAGGTGGGTGGCGCCGGGCTGCGTTATCCCGGCCCTCGCCTGTTCGACGGACTGCTCGTCGGCTGCGGTCATTACGTCCGAGCAGCTCGGTCGAGGTACCGGCTGTGCGCTCCGCCACGTAGCCCCACCGGTTGACACGCATCGGTGCACGGGCAGGGTCGGAGCCAATGAGCAGCTCAAGTCCGCGCCCGCCGCCGGCGTCACGGGAGGAGGCGATGCGCGCGCCGCCGACATCTTCCCGGTTGATCCAGAACAGGAGGAGACGGACTCGGGCGGTCAGCGTGTAGCGCCACTCGTCCGTGATCCCGGTCAGCGGCAACCCGCCTTCGCGGGGGCCGCACCCGGAGCGGCCCCCGCCCGCCGGCTGCTGCGCGGCGTGCGCGGAGGAGCGGGGAGCTCAGAACCAGAAGGATATTGGCCAAACTCTGCTTTGTCATGACGTTCTCCCTGTGGCTCAACTGAGGCGGATGAAGAGCGCGATATAGAGCATCCAAGTGGCGGCGTACGGCGGGAGAAACTGGCGCCGACGAGTCATCCCATACCTGGAAAGGGCCGGTGAGCGATTTGAATTTGCCGGGGGTGTAATCCCGCACAAGGATCTTGAACAGTAGCTCGTTGAACATCCGCATGCTTCCAATGGCGGCCAGCAGCAGGAAAGCCAGGTTGGTCGTGTGGAACGAGGCAATCAACCCGCCGAGCGCGCCGAACGTCGGGCTCTTGAGGAACTTGATGAACGAGAATCCCTCGATCGTTCCGTCCTTGTACGCCCCGGCGATGGCTTCGGCAATTCCGATTCCGCCGCCCACGATCAGGCCCGGACCGGCGACGGGAGCGAGTGCGGCAGCAGCCGAAAGAGTTGGTAGCAGCCGTAGATGCCGCCGAGGAACCCGGCGCCCATGAGCAGGCGCACGAGCGGGTTGTGGACGACGCCAACAACCCAGTGAATCTGGGTGGGGATCCGGTAATCTTCCTGCGGCTCGACCCGCAGGAAAAGCTTCCAGAACTCGGTGATAATCCGGGCCAGCGCGAACACGGACAGGTAGATGACAAAGGGTGTCTGGCCGTGGGCCAGGTGCAGTGCGGCCAATACCACCGTCACTGCGAGCGCAAAGGCCAGTTCCCTCAGAAACCGGCGCAGAAGGAAATTCTCATGCGGCGAGTCCTTGTAGGCTCCATACAGGGCCGCATGCAGTCCCGCCGCGAGGCCCACCAGGATGACCAGGGCGACACCGAAGGGAGAACCGCGGTCGGTGCCGGCTTGCGCAACGACTCCGGTAGCCACAGCCATGATTTCTTATATGATGTTATGGAGTGTTTTTTTGAAATCGCTACGCGATTTCAAAAAAACGCTCGTCGTGGTCTTCGTGGTCCGCGCCAGCGCGACCAGCTTTCGATGAAGTGGCCCGTGCGAGCCCCGAAGGGGCGTGGCAATATTCTGATTAATGGGAGATTGCTTCGCTCGCCCCCTGCGGCGCACCCCGGGTGGCGCTCGCAATGACGGTTTCTCATTCGCCGAAGGCGCGCTCTCCTACCCGCACCGCAGGTGTGCTTCACGTGCACTTCCCTCGGCACTCCCCGGCACCTGCACCCGGCGTGCGCTCAGTTGTCGTTCCGATGTCCTCGCCCGAAGGGCGTACCTCGCGTATACGGGAGGGCGAGTGTGCGTGCGGTTCAAGTGTCGCGTGCGTGGTCCGCGACAGCGCGAACAGGCTTTT
>CAWJKZ010000025.1:0-346318 GCA_963843575.1 uncultured Acidobacteriota bacterium
CCTGGCCCACATCCGGTACAAAACCAGCGGTGAGGTGGACAAGTGTCACGCCCACCCCTTTGTCCTCTCTTTCTGGGGCCAGTCCTGGATTTTCGCCCACAACGGCAAGGCCCCGGCCATCGAACCCTACGTCAGTTCCCACACCCCGGTGTTGGAGGCGGCGAGCGACTCGGCCCGAACCTTCGAGTTCTTGCGGGATTATTTGCCGACGCCGAACCCCGGCGGCCTCACACGCCGTTCGACGTTATCCTCCGGGAGGCCCTGGTTAACCTGCTCCAGCGTTATCCCGGCAAATACGACTTTCTCCTCACCAACGGCCAGGTTATCTGGGCGTTCACCAACCACCGGCAATTCCTGATGCTCAAGGGCAGCGAGAAGCTGGAGGACGCCCTGCTCCTGACCACCATCGAGGAGGGCCTCAGCTCGGAAAACTGGCAGAAGCTGACGGCGGCGGAGGGCCACGGGGGCCGACTGCTGCTCATTGCCGGGGGCGACCTGTCCTGTCGGCAGACCTGCTCCCCTGAAGCCTCCGGGCACCGGCGAGGTCTTCCGGCTGGCGCTTATCTTTGGCCCGCGCCAAGAATATGCAAAAAGTTTTTAATACATTGAAAGGGACGCATGTCTAATATATTGTAAAACTCAGCTCCCGGAATAATGGAAGGAGTACGTCAATGATATCAAGACAACGGCCTTTGGGGTTCATGGTCGCTCTGGCCCTGACGTTGGCTGTGGTCCTGGGTCCCGGATTCACCGGGGCCGCGGGGGCCGCATCCGAAGATGTGGCCATGTTTTACGACGACCTGTCCCAGTACGGGCAATGGGTGGAAGTGGAGAAATATGGGGCGGTATGGCAACCTACTCAGGTGCCGGAGGGACTGGCGGCCCTATACCAACGGCCGCTGGGTGCCCACCACCGACGGCAATGTCTTCGAGTCCGAGGAACCGTGGGGCTGGGCCACTTACCACTACGGCAACTGGATGCCCACCGAGGGCAACGGCTGGGTCTGGGTGCGGGGCGCACCTGGTACCCCGCCACGGTGGACTGGCGCACCAGTCCGGAAAGCGAGCCGGTAGACGCCTCGTATGTCGGCTGGGCTCCCACGCCGCCGCCGGACTATGTGCCGCCGCCCTCCTACGCCCCGGCATCCTATTATCAGGGAAGCCCGGCAACGGACTCGATGAGTTCGCCCCTGTGGATTTTCGTCAGGCGGCCCAGTTTCTCCTGGGTTTCGGGCAGCCGTATAGCCAAGGCTATTCTTATGTGAACTCCGGGTATCTGGTGCCCCCGGTCTATGTGCCGGTGTTTTATCCCCAGACCGTGTATTACCGGCTTACGCCACCCCGAGCTATTACCCGCCGGCCTTTTTCGGCGGTCGGCGATTCGGCGCCGGCTACTATAACATGGGTCCTTCGGCGGCGTATATTTCCCGGGTCACCCGCCTCAACCGGACGGACATTAACCAGATTATCACCCGCAACTCCACCAACATCACCCGGATTCACAATGTGGTGCCGCCCCGCTGGGGTGATTAACCGCCATGGGTATATCCGGCAGATTATCCCGCCGGCCCTGGCCCAGGGCCACCGCCTGCCGCCCCCGCAGTTGGCGTCAAATGTCAATATGGCCCGGGTTAACCTGAACCGGCCCAACTTCGTGCCGCCGCCCAAAGATGTGCCGAGGATCACCGCCACGATCCCCCGGGTCCAGCCTGCGGCGACTCCAGCCGGGCCGGGGCCTGCCGGGCACGGCGCTTGCCCACCAAGGCCACCATGCCCCTGACCCCCAAATGACGCAGCAGATCCAGCAGCTGCCGCCGCAACAACGGTTCGAGCCGGCGAAGGCGCAGCCTTTCAAACCGGCGGCGGCCCATCCGGGACCGGGGCAGGTACAACCGGGGCAGTTTAAACCCGGCGTCCCGGCGCAAGCGGGACAGCCCGGAGCGCCGGGCCGACCCGGGCCGGGACAGGCCATCGTCCCCGGCCAGCCGGGCCAGGTCCAGCCGGGCTCCAGACCAGACCGGGTGCGCCCCGGCGTTCCGGCCAACCGGTCCAGGTTCAACCCGGCGCCTCGCCCGCCGGTTCGAGGCCAAACCGGGAGAATTTCGCCCGGCGGTCCGGCCGGGACGCCAACCACCCCGGCTACTCCCGGGGCCAGCCGACGCGCGGCGGCGCCTCTGCCCTCCGGGGCCAGGGGTTGACGCCGGAGCAGCGGCGGCAACAGGAAGAGAACACCAGCGACTGAGACCGGCGGCGGCGCCCCCGGGCAGCCGCAAACGCCGCCCCAGGTAACGCCTCGGGTCCAGCCCCAGACGCCACCAAAGGTCCAGGCGCCGCCCCAGGTCCAACCCCGGCCGCAACCGCGACAGCCACAACCGCAGGTTCAGCCTAGGCCGCAACCCCAGGCGCCGCCTCGGGTCGCAGCCGCGGCGAACCTCAGCCGGAGCCACGGCCGCAGCCCCAGGTGCAGCCCAGGCCGCAGCCCGACCCCAGGTGCAGCCGCGGCCGCAGCCCAGGTGCAGCCGCGGCCTCAACCGCAGCCGCAAGTGAGGCCGCAACCTCAGGGCAACCGCGCCCGCAGCCTCAGGTGCAACCCCGGCCGCAGCCGCAGCCACGGCCACAGCCTCAGGTGCAGCCGCAGCCGCAACCTCGCCGCGGCCTCAGCCCCAGGGCGCCGCGGCCTCAACCGGCAGCCTCAACCAGCAACAACGCCAACACCGGCAAAAAAGGAAGAGCCCAAGAAGAAGCAGCCGCAATAACCATAATCACCCCGACGCCAGCTGACGTCGGCTACACCCAGGTCCCGCCCCTTGCCGGGCAGGGCCTGGGCTTTAGTGCGCCCCGGTGGGGGCGCCGCATTGACCACGGCTCCCGGCGGAGCCGCAGCCATTTTCCCCGAAAGGAGAACCTATGCCCCACATCGAAGCCATCCGGCCGCCAAGAAATCCTGGATTCCCGGGGCCAGCCCACGGTGCTGGCCGAACTCCGGCTGGACAACGGCCTGTGCACCCAGGCCATGGTGCCCTCGGGGGCGTCCACCGGCGAGAACGAGGCCCTGGAACTGCGGGACGGCGGTCCCCGCTACCTGGGCAAAGGGGTGCTGAAGGCCGTCAACCACGTGCAGGAGATCATCCAGCCGGCCCTCATAGGCATCAATCCCCTGGAGCAGGGGTTGATCGACCAGACCATGTGCCAACTGGACGGCACCCCCACCAAGAGCAAGTTGGGGGCCAACGCCATCCTGGCGGTCTCCATGGCGGCGGCCCGGGCCGGGGCCGCGGTCTCCGGCCTGCCCCTGTACCGCTATCTGGGGGGCGCCGGGGCCGCCTCTCTGCCCATGCCCATGCTGAACATCATCAACGGCGGGGCCCATGCCGGCAACAACCTGGATATTCAGGAGTTTATGATCATGCCGGTGGGCGGCCCCTCCTTTCAAGAGGCCCTGCGGATGGCGGCGGAGGTGTTCCAGACCCTGAAAAAGGTCCTGGCCTCCCGGAAGCTGTCCACGGGAGTGGGCGACGAAGGCGGCTTCGCCCCGGATTTGCCCTCCCATGAGGCCGCCCTGGACCTGATCGTGGCGGCCGTGGAACAGGCGGGCTACCGCCCCGGCGCAGACGTGGTCCTGGCCCTGGACCCGGCGGCCTCGGAGTTTTTCGACAAGGCCGCCGGGGAGTACGTCTTCAAGAAAGGCGATGGCTCCCGGCGTAATGCGGCGGCTATGACTGAGTACTACCGCAACCTGGCCGCCCGCTACCCCATCGTCTCCATCGAGGACGGCCTGGGCGAAGACGACTGGGACGGCTGGGTGCACCTCACCCAGGAATTGGGCGGCCGGCTGCAACTGGTGGGGGACGATCTCTTCGTTACCAACGTCCAGTACTTAAAGCGCGGCATCGAGGTGGGCGCGGCCAACGCCATCCTCATCAAACTCAACCAGATCGGCACCGTCACCGAGACCCTGGACGCCATCGGCCTGGCCCGCCGCCACGGCTATCGCGCCGTCATTTCCCACCGCTCCGGGGAGACCGAGGACACCTTTATCGCCGACCTGGCGGTGGCCACCGGCGTCGGCCAGATCAAGACCGGGTCCGTGTCCCGGTCCGAACGCATCGCCAAGTACAACCGGCTCCTGGTCATCGAGGCCGAGTTGGGGGCGGCGGCCCGGTTCCGGGAAGACCCGTTCTGGCTGAAACGGAGCTGAGCCTCGCGCTCGCCGGGGAGGAGCAGGCCCGCCAGCCGCTCCTCCCGGCCGGTATCCGCGCCGCCGCAAAACTCCCATTGAGCGGGGAAGGCGGTGGTTTATCTTTTTGACATTTTTTGGGGGTAATGTTATCGTGCCTCAACTTTTGGGATAATCCAGGCCGGTATCCAAAGGGGGGGAATGGTGCGGCGTTTGTGGGTCAGTGGCCTGATGGTCATGGTGCTGGCGGTCTTCGTGTGGCTGCCGGGAAGGGTGACCGGGGCGGAGTTCGACGTCAGCAAATTCAACCAGGAAGTGGGCCTGCGCTTGGCGTACGGCAAAAACACCAAGACGGCCTCAGTCCACCTTTACAGCCTGCTGCCCCGCTGGGGCATTTTTCTCATGGCCCCGGGCAAAAGCTGGGGCCCCTTTGGGGCTTCGTTTGTGGTGGAAGGCATCGTCAGCCTCGCCGGGGCCGATGAGGTGGGCTTTGAAGTGGGCTTCACCCCCCTGATGAAGTTCAGCTGCCTCGTCTTTCCCTCCGTCCTGGCCTATATCGAAGGCGGCGCCGGGCTCATCAGCGAAAGTATCAACAGCAACGCCATCGCCCATGCCTTCAACTTCACCCCCCAGGCGGGAGGCGGCTTCGACATCGCCCTGACTCCCCAAATGGCCCTGTCGGTGGCTTACCGGTTCCGCCATTCTTCCAACGCCGGCATCTATAAGGAAAATCCCGCCTTTAACGTCAACTTTTTTCAGGCCGGCCTGAATTACTACTATTAAGACCACTTGGCAGTCAACCGGATATGGGTGGGGCGGACCTGCGTGGCCTGTGCCGGGGGGAAACCTGGGTGGCCTCGACGAAATTGGCCGTGTTTCGAAGCGATGAGAAAACCTCGCTAGCGCGGGGCGACTCGCGGGACTACGCCAGGCTCCCAGGGTACCTGCGGCTACCCCCAAATCCCGGGAAAAAAGGCGACCACACCTGATCCCTTGACATATCAGTAATTGTTATTATATAATAACCACACATGGAAAATCTCATCCAGAAATTGCGGGACCGTCGGATTGCGGTGACCCCGCAGCGCCTGGCGGTGATGACTGCCCTCCAGAGCCGGCGGGATCATCCCACCGCGGATCACATCTATCAGGAGGTGCGGCGGCAGTTGCCGGCCATTTCTTTTAATACCGTGTACAAGACCCTGGAGATTCTGTGCCAGAGGGGCATGGTAATCAAGGTTAACCCCCTGCACGCGGTGGCCCGTTACGACTCCGAAACGGGGCAGCATGCCCATCTTATCTGCCGGCAGTGCCACCACATCATCGACCTGAATTGGGATGCCGAAGCAATCCCCCGCTTACCGGCGGAGGACCTGCAGGGGTTTGTGGTCGAGCACCCATCCCTGACCTTCTGGGGCCATTGTCCCCGGTGTCAACCACCTAAACCCCAGGAGGACAATCCGCGCGGACCCCGGGTCGATTTTGGGCAGCGGCAGGGGGTACTCCCTTTCCTCGCCGGGAGGGATGTCCAGCTCGGGCAGTTTGCCCGAGCCGATCGCCGTGCCTTCCGCCTTCACCGTCCACGAACCCTCGGCCACATTCTTCGCGTTGGTGAAGTGCCACCAGTTCCGGACCTTGATTTTCGCCGCGGCCGGATCGGAGAGCGATCCGTGGAGGTAGCGGTAAACATACTTGATGGCCCAGAGGCCCGGGTTCGGTCTGCGGTCGGCGCTCACGAGCCCGTTGTTGTTGAAATTGTTGTCGTTCCGAACCCCCGTCTTATCCTCCCACCATCCGCCGTAGGCAAAGAAGTGGGTGGCGGAGGTATTTGCCTTGTACTCGCCCGGCACGGGTATCCGGATTCCCTGGTTGACCCAGTCCCACACGAAGGCGCCCTGGGCATTCGAGCCTGAATAGAAGATGTCCCAGTATTCTCTCAGTCCGCCGCTGGAGTTGCCCATGGCGTGGGAGTACTCGCAGAGGATGAGCGGCATGTCGGGCCGTTTCGCCGCCAGTTCCTTCACCTGTTCCGGCGGCGGGTACATGAACGAGTTGATGTCCGCGTTGGAGCCCCCCTGGGCCGTCGAGCCTTCGTAGTGGAATGGGCGGGACGGGTCGCGCCTTTTGGCCCACTGATAGGTGAGGCCGGCGTTCAGCCCCTCGCCGGTTTCGTTGCCCATGGACCAGATCACCACCGAAGGGTGGTTCTTGTCGCGCTCGACCATCCGTTGGACGCGGTCCATGAAGGCCGGCGTCCACTCCGGGCTGTTCATCAGCCGGTTGTGGGTGTCGTTGCCGTAGTGGTGAGCCTCGATGTTCGCCTCGTCGACGACGTACAGGCCGTACTGATCGCACAGGTCGTACCATTCCGGGTGGTTGGGATAGTGCGATGTGCGGACGGCGTTGACGTTGAACCGCTTCATGATCTCGATGTCGCGGATCATCGAAGCGCGGTCGACCGTTTTGGCGTTCACCTCGGAGTGCTCGTGCCGGTTGACCCCCTTGATCAGGACGGGTTTGCCGTTGATCATGAATCGTGCGCCCCTGATCTCGACCTTGCGGAAGCCGACATTCTGCGGGACGACCTCGATCACCGCGCCGGCGGCATCTCTCAGGGTCAGCAACAGCTTGTACAGGTAAGGCTCCTCGGCCGACCACTTCCGTACCGACGTCACCCTGGTCGACAGGCGCGTTTCGGGCGTGCAGGGAGCCTCGGCTTTGCCGACGCCGGCACCGGCGGCGTCGAACAACTCGGCGGCGAGGGTGCAGCCGCCGGAGCCGTTCACTTCGGCTTTGAGGTTCAGTTCGGCATCCTTGTAGTCGTCGTCCAAGGCGGTCTCGATCTCGAAATCGCGCACGTGGCGAGGGGCGGCGGACCACAAAAACACTTCGCGGTAGATGCCGCTCATCCGCCACATGTCCTGGTCTTCGAGAAAGGCGCCGTCGCCGAAGCGGTAGACTTCGACCGCCAGGAGGTTGACCCCCGGCTTCAGGTGGCGCGTAATGTCGAATTCGGCCGGTGTGCGGCTGTCTTCGTTGTAGCCGACCCTGGCCCCGTTGACCCAGACATAAAATGCGGAGTCCACGCCCGCGAAGTGCAGGAACACGGTGCGGCCCCTTCCACCCGGGGGGCACCGTGAACGTCCGCCGGTAAGAACCGACAGGATTGAAGTCTTCCGGCACGCGCGGGGGCGCATTCGGGTCCTGCGGCCACGGGTAAATGATGTTGGTGTAGATCGGGATGTCGAAGGCGTGCATCTGCCAGGTGGAAGGGACCGGGATCGTCCGCCACGCGGCGTCGCTGTAATCGGTCCGGTAGAAGTCCAAGGGGCGGTCGGCGGGCCGGGACACCCCGTGGAATTTCCAGACGCCGTCGAGCGACTGAAACCAAGGCGACATCGAGCGCCGGCCCGTTCTGGCGAGTTCCGCCGTGGGGTAGACCATCAGGGTCGCGTGCGGTTTCTCGGTCCCGACCGTGACCACGCCCGGGTCGTTCCATTCGGGCCGGCCCTGTGGGTAAGCAGACGCACAAGCAAGCAGAGTCACAACGCTGAGTAGAATGCGCACAACCCACCCCCGTGGAGTGCGGCGGCGCGACGCCGCCGCCAGGTGCCGAAGATACTTCGCCCCGTGTCAAGATGCCGCGATTCCAGTATTGAAGCGCGGCGCACTGGCCTGATGGGGCCCGACTCGGCCTGGCCGAGTCCTTCAGTGGCCTTCCGTGGCAAGTTTTTGAATTTCGGCGCTCCCAGGACCGACTGTTGTGTCCAGAGATCGAGAATGCCTATGGGTTGACGGCCGAGGCGCCGCATTTTCAAATCAACTTCACTTTCCTGACCGGGGAAGTGTCGCCCGCCATGTAGGGTTTCATGGTGTTTTCCCGGTGGAATCAGTTTGCCTGGGACGGGGGGCAATTTAACCGAGTTTGAGGTCGAGCACCACGAAAACTTCGGAGGGGCCCGGCGACCCTTGCGCACAAACAAGTGGGTCCGGGCCTTCAGAGGCTGTCTGGCGGTTGCATAATCGAAGTTCGGCGGCTCGGTGGCGACGGACGGATGAAGGGAAGCCCGGGAAAACAGCCGCTTCAGGCCGGCTCGAGGTCCACGTCGCAGTTGAGACGGTCGCACGCAGACTGCAGCCGCGCACGGAGTTCCCTGATGGGTACTCCCGGAGGGACTGTCAGCCGCATCTCCATCAGGAACACTCCCGTCCCCATGAAGGGTGCGGACTCGTGGCGGGTGGTGAGGTCCTCGATGTTGACGCCCTGCGCGCGCAACACCTCGCTCACCCCGTGGACGATTCCGGGCTGGTCCATGGAGTAGGTCTTGAGCCTGAACGGGATCCCCTCGACACCCTTGGCCGAAGGCTCCGGTTCGAGGAGGGTGAGCCGCAGCCCGATCTCCCCGGCCAGCCTGGGGAGCGAGTCGCGCAGGCTCGCGGCAGACGCGGTTTCGGCCTCAAACAGCATCAGCATGGCGAACTGGCCTCTCAGGTTCACCATTCGGGAGTCGAGGACGTTGGCGCCGCGTGCGTGGAGATGTCCCGTGACCTGTTCCACGATGCCGGGGCGGTCCAGACCGATCGCATTCAGTATGAGTTGTTGCACGGTGGAACCTCCCTCGGAACGGTGCCCCGCAGACCGTTCAAGACTGCCGCGGCCCGCTCAGTGGATGCAGTATAGCGTATTGCGCCCGCGCAGAAAGATCTCGCCCAATGCGACCGCCGGGGTGGCGATGAAGAACTCATCCGGGATGGAGTTCGTGGCGAGGACCTCGAACGTATCCCCCATTTTCACCACGACCACATCCCCATCCTCGGTCGCCATGTACAGCTTTCCCTGGACTCCGACGGGGGACGACTTGAAACTGTACGGTTTCGGCAGCCGTACCTGATGGTAGAGCGGAACTCCCGTCCCGCTGTTGAAGCAGCTGAGCATTCCCTGGTCCGTCAGGACGTAGAGGCGGTCGTTGTGCAGAACCGGCGACGCGGTGTATGACAGGCCGCGGGTGGTGCTCCACACGATCGCGTCCGTTCCGGTCAGGTCGCCGGTCCGGCCCATCCGTATGGCCATCAGGTTCGGATCGCGGTAGCCGCTCATGACGTACACGATACCCTTCGCGTAAACGGGCGCGGGAATGGGATTCCGACCGATGCCTGCACATTCCCAGACGAGCCCACCGGTGTTGAAATCGTAGCAGCGCACTTTTTTGGTCGCGCTGATGACCACATACTTCCGCCCCTCGAAGTCCACGACGAGCGGGGCGGCCCAACCGGACACCTCATCGCGGCTCGTCTTCCAGAGTTCCTTGCCCGTGTTTTTGTCGACGGCCACGACAAACGAACCCGCTTCATGGTCGAAGTTGAGGATCAGGGTGTTGCCGTGCAGGACGGGGGCGGTGCCCTCCCCGAACTGCATGACCATTTTCATTTGCACACCGAAGTCCTTCTCCCAGAGCGGCTTGCCTTCCACGGTCAGGGCATACAGGCCGCGCGAGCCGAAGAAGGCGTACACGTTCTTGCCGTCGGTGACGGGGGAGTTGGAAGCGAAGCTCCCGTACTGGTCGTGGTACCCCTCGTGCGGGGTGGCGGTCTTGACGGTTTTCCGCCAGAGCAGTTTCCCGGTGGTGCGCTCGACACAGAGCACGTCAAAACGGTGCTCGCGCAGTTGGGTGGCGTTCCCGCCGGGGCCCCTGCGTTCGGACTGCGCGGGGGCGGGCGCGTGGTCGGTGCCGGTCGGCACCGCCGTCGTGAGGAAAATGCGGTCGCCCCAGATGACCGGGCTCGAATGACCGCGTCCGGGAATGTCCGTCTTCCATTTGACGTGCTCGGTTGCGCTCCACCGGAGCGGGGCGTCCCCGAGCGCCAGGCCGTCGTTCGCCGGTCCCCGCCATTGCGGCCAGTAACCTAGCGTCGCGTCGCCGGCTGCCGGCCCGAGACCGCACACGATAACAGCTGCAATCGACCAGATAACAAAGAAAAACCTGCTGCGCATCCATCCTCCTGAGGGACATTCGGGAAACGAGGTGTTGATCCTGTAGTAAACAATAAAACGGCCGGCGGCGCCACCGAGAAAGGCGGCCGACGGAGGAGTCTGTGCGGCATCGGACCAAACCGGGGGGATCGCCTATAATACGGATTGCCCGCACCCGGGGGGCCGGCGGTCCTCCGGCGGCGCCGACGGGGCGGCCAGGCCGCACAGGGGGATGGATGGAGACCAAGGCGATTCAGGATTACTACCCGCCCGAACTCAGCCACTGCTACGGCTGCGGCACGCTGAACGAGCGCGGCCACCATATCAGGACGTACTGGGATGGGGAGGAAACCGTCTCGATTTTCACACCGGAGCCTTGGCACGTCGCGGTCCCCGGATTCGTCTACGGCGGACTGCTCGCGTCGCTGATCGATTGCCACGGGACCGGGACCGCAGCCGCGGCCGCGTACCGGGCGGAGAACCGGGACCTGGGCAGCACCCCCCCGCTGCGCTTCGTGACCGCCTCGCTCAAGGTGGACTATTTGAGACCCACACCGCTAGGAGTCCCTCTCGAGGTCAGGGGCAGGGCCAGGGAGAACTCGGGCCGCAAAGTGGTTGTGGAATCCGCCATACGGGCCAACGGGATTGTCTGCGTGCGCGGCGAAGTCGTCGCGGTCCGGTTGCAGGAGGGCGGGGTCGAACCGACCCCGCCCAACCCACGAGTGACGGCCCTCGATTGACGGGGGCCTCGAAGCTCGCCTACTTGAATGAAAGTGAGACGTAGTCGCGGCCGCGGTAGAGCCGGTACTCGTTACCGGCCTTCTCTATAGTGAGTGGCCGGGGGCTCTTGATCTGGTCGTCCTTCCCGGCCGCGATGGTGTGGATGACAGCACCGCCCAAGTCGAGGATGTTCAGCTTCGCATCGTTGGTGAACCCGAAACCATACGCGCCGGTTTTCAGTTGCGCGCGGCCAATGGCGACCGGCGCATCCGCGATCAGGAATCCCTCGTACTTGCCCCGGATGTTGGACGCATACCCCGAGGTGTCGACCAGGGCGGCCACAAGGTGTCGTTTCCCCAGGAACCGCACCGCCGCCGCGTTCCTCGTCTGCGTCGGGCCGAGCTGGCCCTCGAAATAGAAATTGTTCGGCACCACCTTGGCCAGCTCCTCGGCCGTCAGCAGAGCCGGTTCCTGCGCTGCCGCGATCGGGCAGAGGCAGCAGGCAATGAGCAGCGCCCCGGCACAGGCCGAGGTAATCCCGTGAAGTCCCCTCATAATCCCCCCCAATACGGATAGTGACATCCGTTAAGGCTTTTTAGCGCGGCGGGGTCTGCCGGGCAAGCAAATTCCGGGGGTGGTCACGCCTGCCCGACGCGGCTCCGGCAACGGTGCGGTCTGCCGTACGGACAGGCTCGCGGCAGGCAACCTTGCCCGGGTTCCGTGGGAAAGCGCGTTGCAGGCCGGGTACTTCGGTGTTTTCCGGCTTCTTGCTGTCGGCCTTCCCTGGACCGGATGGTGCGTAGAGAGCCAAGATCCGCACAAGGGTCCAGGGCGAGGCGCCGCACTCCGGAAGCTTCTTGTTTGCGTGAATGGCGGACTCCTGCTCGCCTTCAGGGGGAATAGCTGCTAAGATCTCGACCCATCGAGCCGAGACGCCTGCGATGAGCCCAGGAAGCCACGAACCGGACATCGGGGAAGCGTTCGCCACTATCCGCCGATTCCTGTCGGATGAGATTCCACCGCTGACTGCAGCGGATGCCGTCCTGGCGGCCGTGCGGGAACCGCCCGAACGGCTCGCCCCCGAGCTACGCCAGTGGATCGCCTCGCAGGGAGGTCGGGCGAACAGGCAGTGGCGCGTGTGCGACCTGGTTTTCCACGCGCTGAAGAAGCTGAACGAAACGGCGGAACTCAACCTCGTCCCCGGGGAGCTGCTCGAACCGTTCCTGCAGAAACTGAAGGTCATCGTGCTCGATTTCTGCCCCACCGAGGAGAAGGGCGAACTCCGCAGCATGCTGGACGGGCTGGAGCGGTCTTCCACGGCGCTCGAGCGGACCATCGACTTTGTTCGTCGCCCGGTGCGCCGGGCTGCCGAAGGCCAGGGAGCGCCGGAAGGCGTCGCGGAGGGAGCGCAACCCTACGCGGCCGACGAGCGGCGCGAACGCCGTTTCTCCCTCATGCTGAACCGCCTGCAGAAAACGGCGCCGGAGGCGGCGGGCGCGGAGAGCGCCGACGGCACCCAACCGGACTCCGAGGCGCTCGCCCTGGCCGCCGCCGAGGCCCGGAGCGGCCCCGAGTTGGCCCAGGTCCAGACCGCCCTCGCCCAAGGCGGCGCCGGCTCCGGGACGCGGGAGGTTTTCCGGCTGCTGAGCCAGAGTCTCCCGGGGTGGGTAGTCCCGGTCGCGGACGACGAGCAGGGCAAAACGGCGGCGTTGCCGACCAACAATACGGCGCTGCTGGCCATGCGCCAGGTCATGCGCCTTGCCCAGTCGCGCAACGAAGGGGCGCAACGGTTCCAGGAAATGGTGCAAGCGGCCATAGAGCAGTTCAACCGCGGCTCCCTGGCCCGCGCCGTCACGATGCTGGAACTGTCCGGCAACCTGCTCGCCGAAGGCACGGTGGATGCCCGTGCCATGGACAGTATCCGCGGGTCCGCGCACGACGCCCTCGACACCAACCGTTTGCGCCGTTACGCGGAGCAGCCGGAGAAGCACCGTCTTCTCAGGCGGGCCCTTGCTTTCTTTGCTGAATTCGAGCCGGAAGCACTCCTCGATCACCTCCAGAACGAGCCCAAGCGCGACCGTCGCCGCCTCATCCTGAACCTGCTCGAGGTGCTTGGGGCGCCGGCGCGCGCCGCCGCGTTGCGGCACCTGGCCCCTGTCGTGCGCAGCCCGGAGCTGCCGGCGCGATGGTATTTCGCCCGCAACCTATTGTGCATCCTGAGCCGGATACCCCGCCCCGACGAAGCGGGAATCGAAAAGGAGATCGGCCTGATCGGGTCGCTGATGAACCTGGCCTACCCGGCGCCCCTGTTCCGGGAAGCGATCTCCCTGCTCGGGCAGCTCAAGCACGACGATTCGGAGCAACACCTGCTCGCCGCGCTTCAGCGGGTGGAAATCAGGCTGCACGAGCACGACGTCGCCGAGCCGGAAGTGGGAAAGCTCAGGTCGCATCTCGACCGGCTCGTCTCCGTCCTCGCCCGCTACGGAACCGCCAGGGCCGTCGCCGCGGTGGTCGACCACGGGCTCAAACAGGACGAGGCACTGGGCGACTCTCTCGCCCGGATGTCCGCGCTGGGCGGGCAGAACCTCTCGGACGCGCCGGAGAGCGTGGAACGCCTGCTGCGGGTTGCGCGCGCGAAGACTCCCCGCCGGCTGCTGGGGTTGACGATCCAGAAGGATGTGCCGGGACTGCTCAACCTCGTCAAGGCGCTCGCGTCGACCCCGGCCCCCGCCGTCGAGGAGTTCTTGCGACAAATCGCCGGCCGGTTCCCCGACGAAGAGTTCGGCAAGGTGGCGCAGCAGGCCCTGCAGGGGTTCCGCCGGGGGCAAGACGCCGCCACGGCCGCCGATCGCCTGTTCGGCGACCTGGAGCTTTTCGGCCTCCCGGAACTGCTGCAGCAGCTCGTCAGCTCCCGCTTGTCGGGGTGTTTGACCCTGAAAGACGTCAACAGCGAGGTTATCGGCTGCCTCACGCTCGACGCCGGCCGCATGCGGGAATGCCGCGCAGGAAAGCTGGAGGGAAAATCGGCACTTTACAGCCTCCTGGCCGCCCCGATACCGGGCACCTTCGCCTTCGTCGGACGCAAGCCCCACGGGAGTCCGGAAAACGTCGAGCCGCCGCCGCAGGACGAAGACCTCATGCCGCTGATCGTCGAGGGGATGAAGCGCCACGACGAGCTGCAGAGGGCCCGGACGCTGGTCCCGAACGGATCGCGCCTGCGAGCGACCGGGGAGGAACCCATCCCCCGCCCCGACGAAGACGATCCGCAGCTCTTCCACAGGCTCTGGAAACAGGTTAACCGCGGTATCCCACCCGAGGAATGCGAGAAGGATCCGCAGGCGGAGGCCGGCCAGATCCGCTTGCTGCTGGCACGTTGGGTCGAAGAGGGAAATCTCCGGGCCAACTAGCGAATCCGGTGGGGCATCGCGAAGACCGACCTCGCCCGCATCGCAAATAAACGGGCTTGGGGCAAAAGCGGCCTGAAGCAAAGACTCTCGAACGAAACGAAGAGGGGAAAAATGACCACGTCCGATTCGACACGAACCCGTTCAGGCTTGTCCCGCCGCGGCCTGCTGCGCCTGGGAGGCGCCGCGGCGGCCGCTGCCGTTGGGGTGGAGGGCAAGGCCCCCGCTTCACCCGCCCTGCCGCAGGCTCCCGCCGCCCCGGCTCTTGCGCCGTTGAACCGATTCCCCCGCATGCTGCAGGAGCACTTCGTCCTCCAGGTGCGCAAGTCGGAACGGGAAATCGTTGCGTCCCAGGAGACGCTGCAGACCCGGGCCGACGCCGAGGCGTACGTGCGCTCCGTTAGGGCCAGGATTCGCAACTGCTTCGGGCCGATGCCGCAGAAATCCCCGCTTCGGCCGAAGGTGACCGGGGAAGTGGAACGCGACGCGTATCGGATCGAGAAGGTCATCTTCGAGAGCCGGCCCAATTTCCCTGTGACGGCAAACCTCTACATACCCAAAGGCCGCGCATTCCCGCTTCCGGGCGTCGTGGGATCGTGCGGGCACTCGGACAACGGCAAGGCGTCGGAAACCTACCAGTCGTTCGCACAGGGCCTCGCCAGGATCGGCTACGTGGTGCTGGTTTTCGACCCGGTCGGCCAGGGGGAGCGGCTGCAGTACACCGATGCCGGGCTCAAGCCCAGGCGCGGGATCGGCGTCGCCGAGCACCTGCACGCCGGGAACCAGCAGTTCCTCGTCGGCGAGTTTCTGGGAAGCTGGCGCGCCTGGGACGGCATGCGGGCGCTCGACTACCTGCTCAGCCGCCCGGAGGTCGATCCGCGGCATGTCGGGATCACGGGCAATTCCGGCGGCGGGACCATGACGACGTGGCTGTGCGGGCTGGAAGAGCGGTGGACCATGGCCGCGGCGGGCTGCTTCGTCACGACCTTCCGGCGCAACCTCGAAAACGAGCTGCCGGCCGACACGGAGCAGTGCCCGCCGCGGGCCCTGGCGCTCGGCCTCGATCACAGCGATTTCCTGGCCGCGATGGCTCCGAAACCGGTCATCATCCTGGCCAAGGAGCGGGATTACTTCGACGTGCGCGGCGCGACGGAGGCTTACGGGCGGCTCAAGCGAATCTACACGCTGCTGGGGGCGCCCGACAACATCGCCCTGCAGGTCGGACCCTCCGAGCACGGCTACACGCGCGAAAACCGGGAGGCCATGTACCGGTGGTTCAACCGGGCGACCGGCAGCCCGCACGACGGCCAGGAACCGGCAATTACGATTGAAAAGGACGAGACGCTCCAGTGCACGCCGCACGGTCAGGTCGCCGAACTCGGCGCCCGCACCCTGTTCGATTTCACGCGGGCGAAATCGCAGGAACTGGCGACGCACCGGGCCGCCCTCTCGGGAGAGGCATTGCGCGCCGCCGTAACCACGGCCCTGCGGCTGCCTCCGCGGCCCCCGGGCGCGCCGGAATACCGCATCCTGCGCCCGCTCGCCGGGCGGGGCTACCCGCAACCGCATGCGACCACCTACGCCGTGGAAACGGAACCGGGGGTGTTTGCCCTCGTCGTGCGCCTGAACGCCCGGCCGCACTACTCGCGGCCTCCCCAGGGACCCGACGCGGCCATGCTCTACGTCTCGCATCACTCGGCCGACGCGGAGTTGCGCGGCGAAGCCTTCCTCCGGCGCCTCATCGAAGAGTCGCCCGAGCTTCCGGTCTACGGGGTGGACGTGAGGGGAATCGGCGAGTCGCGGCCCGACACCTGCGGTGAAGACCAGTTCACCAGGCCGTACGGCAGCGACTATTTCTACGCGGCGCACTCGTTCATGCTCGACCGGCCGGTGGCGGGACAACGAACCTACGATGTGTTGCGGGTTCTGGACTGGCTGGCGGCCGCGGGACACACCCGCGTGCGCCTCGTCGCCAAGGGGTGGGGAACCCTGCCGGCGTTGTTCGCCGCGACGCTGGACCTGCGGGTGCGCGAGGCGGTCCTCGCCGGCGCCCCGAAGTCTTATGCTGCCATGGCGGAAGCGGAGGAGTACGGGTGGCCCCTGTCGAGCCTCGTCCCCGGCGTTCTCGGGACGTTCGACCTCCCCGACTGCTACCGCGACCTGGCAAACCGCGTCAAGCTGCTCGAGTAATTCTGGGAGTGCGGCGCCTCGGTACCATCTCCACGATGGCGCCGAGGCGCCGGGTATTTCGGCAGGACACCGGTGAAAAGCGGCGCCGAGGCGCCGCACTCCACAGGCTCGCGAGGAGCATCGCAATCTCGCGGTTTATGCTATCTCGCTCAGCCGCACAGGACGCCGCTCACGGTGCGACAGGGCCGCCGCGAGCGCCATCACGACCGGAACGCGCCCGTCGGTCCCCCGAACCGGCACCGGCTTGTCGTTCAGAACGGCGGCGACAAACTCCGCCACCTCGTTCAGGAAACTCTCGGTGTAGCGGTCCATGAAGAAATTCAACGGGAGGTCCCGCCGCACCGAGCCGCCGTCGCTGATGACCGCCTGGTTGGCGTAGTTGTTCATCGTCTCGATAGAGCCTTTGCTCCCGAGCACCTCGACCCGCTGGTCGTAGCCGTATGCGGCGCGGCGGCTGTTGTCGATGGTCCCGATCGCGCCCCCGGCGAATTTCAGGGTGATGACCGCCGTGTCGACGTCCCCCGCCTCCCCGATGGCCGGGTCGACGCGCACCCCGGCCAGCGCATACACTTCCTCCACCTCGTCCCCCATCAGAAAACGGGCCATGTCGAAGTCGTGGATCGTCATGTCCAGAAACATCCCGCCCGAGGAACGCACGTATGACACCGGCGGCGGAGCCGGATCGCGGCTTACGATGTGGATCAGGGACGGCTCGCCGATCTCGCCGGATTCGATGGCCCGACGCACCCTGCGGAAATTCGAGTCGAAGCGCCGGTTGAACCCGACCTGCAGCTTGACGCCGGCCTTGTCCACCGCGGCCAGCACGCTGTCTATCTCGGGGAGCGATTGGGCGATCGGCTTTTCACAGAATATGTGCTTTCCGGCCGCCGCCGCATCCTCCGCGATGCGCGCGTGGGTGGAGGTGCTCGAACCGATCAGGACCGCCTCGACGTCCGGATTGCGCAGCAGGTCGCCATAGTCCGCCGTGCAGGCCGGGATGCCGAACTGCTCCGCGACGCGGCTGGCCGCCTGGACATTTGTGTCCGCTATAGCCAGCACCCGCGCCCCGGGGATGCGGTAAGCGAGGTTCTCGGCGTGAACGCTCCCGATCCGGCCGGCACCGATGATTCCCATGTTCAAATGTGTACGCGACATTCCCTCTCCTTTTTTAAGTAGCCGGAAGCCGGAAGCCATGCACCTCTTCCGGCTTCCGTTTCTTGGCTTCAGTTCTTCACAGTCCAATCGAGCGCAGGTACTCCCGGTTGCGGCGGGCGCTCTCCTTGGGGGCTCCCATGCCCGGGAGGACGTCCTGCTCGACGACGATCCAGCCCTCGTAGGGGCGGGCGCGCAGCCAGCCGGCGACCGACTGGAAATCGACGTTCCCGCGGCCCAGCTCGCAGAACACCCCGCGCCGGACGGCTTCGAAGTAGTCCAAGCCCTCGGCGCGGGCCGTCGCAGCCACGCGGGGCTCGCAGTCTTTGAAATGGACGTGCCGGATGCGGCTGTCGAAGCGCTCGAACGCCTCCAGCGCCCTGCTGCCGTCGGTGGTACCGGTCCCGTAGACGTAGTGTCCGGTATCGAGCACGAGGCCGACGAGCCCGGGGTCGGTGGACTCCAGCAAACGCGCGATCTCCTCCGGGGTCTCGACGAAGCCGGCGCAATGGTGGTGGAAGACGGTCGACAGGCCGGTCTCGACGCTGACCGCGCGTGCGACCTTCTCGGCCCCGCTGGCAAATACCTTCCACTCTTCATCGCTCAGGCCCATCTCCGGGGTGATCCGGCCGGCGTTGCGGGTCCGCACCGGATCGCTGCCGTTGTTGTCGGCCAGAACGATCACCGGGCGGCGCCCGTTCGGGCCCGTCTCGGCCACGGCGGCGAGGAGGCGCGCCACCTTCACGGCCTCCGCCGCACCCGCCGCGTGAGCCTGCTCGTGCCTGAGCGCGACCGGCACGAACGCCCCGACCATCGAGACGCCGCGCCGGGCCAGCTCGGCGGCAAGCACCCCGGGTTCGGTGGGCATGAAGCCCCAGTCCCCCAGCTCGGTGCCGGTGTAGCCGGTGTCGCGCAGTTCGTCGAGCATCTGCCCGTACTCGATCCGTTCCCCCTTCATCCCTTCAAATTCGAGCGTGCCCCAGGAACACGGGGCGTTGGCGACGCGAATCCTGTCCATAGGAGTACTCCTTGGCCATGTGTGCCGCGGGGCCCGCGTCAGAACTTGCGGGCCCACTCGCCGAGCCAGCGCTCGACGACGACTTTCGTCTGGGTGAAAAACTCGACCGCGTGTTTCCCCTGCGCGTGCAGGGTTCCGAAGAAGCTGTTCTTCCAGCCGCTGAACGGGAAGAAGGCCATCGGGGCGGCCACCCCGATGTTGATCCCGACGTTGCCGGCCTCGGCCTCGTGGCGGAAGCGGCGTGCAGCCGCGCCGCTGCCGGTGAAGATGCACGCCATGTTGCCGTACTCGCCGGCGTTGACGAGCTGGAGCGCCTCGTCGACCGTGTCGACCCGCATCAGGCCGAGCACGGGGCCGAACACCTCGGTGCGGGCCAGCGTGGCGTCGGGGCGCAGGCCTTCGATGATGGTCGGGCGCAGGAAATTGCCCTTTTCGAACCCTGGCACGATCCGCTTCGCGGCCGTCCACCACCATACGCCCGCCCTCGTCGAGCCCCTTTCGGAGCAGTTTGAGGATGCGGGTCTTGCTCTCGGGAGTGATCACCGGGCCCATCTGAACCCCGGGTTCCAGCCCGTAGCCGACCACGCGGGAGGCGGCGGCTTCGGCCAGCACCGGGCGGAAGATGCGGTCGGCGTCCCCGACGGTGACGGCGAGCGAGGCCGCCAGGCAGCGTTGCCCGGCGTTCCCGAACGCGCTGTCGGCCACGATGGCCGTGGTCATGGGGACGTCGGCGTCCGGCAGGATGATCAGCGGGTTTTTGGCCCCTCCCTGGGCCTGGACCCGCTTGCCGCTCGCGGAGGCGCGGCTGTAGACGTGCCGGGCCACGGGTGTGGACCCCACGAAGGTCACCGCCTGGATGCAGGGGTGATCCAGCAGGGCGTCGACGGTCTCCGCCCCGCCGTTGACCAGGTTGACCACGCCGCGCGGCAGACCGGTCTGCTCGAGCAACCGGAACACCTTCTGCACGGTCATGGGTGTCCGTTCGGACGGCTTGACCACGACCGTGTTGCCGCAGGCGAGCGCGTACGGGAGATACCAGAACGGGATCATCCCGGGGAAGTTGAAGGGGCAGATGATGGCGGCCACCCCCACCGGCTGGCGGATCATGTACTCGTCGACCCCGCGGGCCACATCCTCGGAAAAGTCCCCCAACATCATGGTTGGGATGCCGCAGGCCACCTCGACGTTTTCGATGGCCCGGCGCATCTCGCCCCTGGCGTCGTCGAGGGTCTTGCCGTTTTCCATCGTGATGGTCCGGGAGAGCTCTTCGAAACTCTCCTCCATCAGGGTCTTGAGCTTGAACAGGTGCTGTATGCGGGTGGGGGCGGGCACGCGCCGCCACTCGGAGAACGCCGCAGCCGCGCGGCGGGCGGCCTCGTCGACCTCGGCCGCCGGGGTCATGGGCACGCGTGCGAGCGTTTCCGCGGTCGCGGGGTTCTTCACTTCAAGCACATCGGCGGCGGCCGAAGACCGCCACTCGCCGTCGACGTAGTTGAGCAGGATCGTATCGGACATAAGGCTCCTGTGGGGACGGGCTCGGCTCGTCCCGGATCTATTCGAAAAAGTAGCGCTCCCTGGCCCGCATCTCCTCCCAGGCCTTCCGGGCTTCCTGGACGGCCGGCATTTCGCTGACCTCGGCCACCTGCACGTCCCACCAGCTGTCGTAGCCGGGCACGTTGACGTAGCGGTCGTTGCGGACGGTGATGACGGTGGTCCGGTCGGTCTTCCGGGCCGATTCGAGGGCGGCGGCGAAATCCGCGTAGCCGGTGCACTCGAGGACACACGCGCCCAGGCTCCGGGCGTTCGCCGCGAAATCGATCGGCAGCGGCCGCGCTTCTCCGTCGCCCTCATCGCCGGCCAGGGGGCCTTCGGTCCGGAACACGAACCGCGTGCCGAAGCCCTCCTGCCCCAGCGAGCGGCTGAGCGACCCGATGCTCTTGAAGCCGCAGTTGTCGAGCAGGATCACGATGAGCTTGAGGCCTTCCTGGATGGACGTGACGAGCTCGGAGGAAAGCATCAGGTAGCTGCCGTCGCCGACGATGACGTACACGTCGCGCTCCGGCGCAGCCATCTTGGCGCCCAGCCCGCCGGCGATCTCGTAGCCCATGCAGCTGTTGCCGTATTCCAGGTGGAAGTTCTTGGGATGCGGCGCGCGCCAGAGCTTGTGCAGGTCGCCCGGCATGCTGCCGGCCGCGTTGACCATGATCGCCTCGGGGCCCGACATCTCGTTGATCGCGCCGATCAGCTCGCCCTGGCTCGGCAGCGGCTCGTTGCGGATGTCGTAGATGCGCTCCACCTCGGCTTCCCACTCGTCGTGCAGCCGCCGAGCCTCGGCCCGGTATGCGCCTCGGGGACCGCGTAGCCCTGCAGCAGCCCGGCGAGTTCGTCCAGCGTCGCCAGCGCATCGCCGACCACGCGGCAGGCCCAGGTGCTTGCCGCCGTCGAACTCGGTCACGTTGATGTTGACGAAGCGCACATCCGGGTTCTGGAAGGCGGTCTTCGAGGCGGTGGTGAAATCGCTGTAGCGGGTGCCGATGCCGATCACCAGGTCGGCGTCGCCGGCGATGCGGTTGGCGGCCAGGGTGCCGGTGACCCCGATCGCGCCCAGGTTGAGCGGGTGATCGTAGCGCAGGCTGCCCTTGCCCGGCCATGGTCTCGCCCACCGGGATGCCGGTCCGGTCGACGAACTCGCGCAGCGCCTCGGTCGCCCCGGAGTAGATCACGCCGCCGCCGGCGACGATCAGCGGCTTCCGGCTCGCGCGGATCAACTCGGCGGCCCGCTGCAGCGCAGCGACGTCTGGCCGGTTGCGGGGGATGTGCCAGACGCGCTTGCGGAAGAAGTCCACGGGGTAGTCGTAGGCCTCGGTCTGCACGTCCTGCGGCAGCGCCAGGGTCACCGCGCCGGTCTCGGCCGGGCTGGTGAGCACGCGCACGGCCTCCGGCAGGGACAGTCAGCAGCTGGTCGGGCCGGTTGATGCGGTCCCAGTAGCGGCTGACCGGCTTGAAGCAGTCGTTGACCGAGACGTCCTGGCTCTGGGCCGATTCGAGCTGCTGCAGCACGGGGGCCACGTTGCGGCGGGCGAAGATGTCGCCGGGCAGCAGCAGCACCGGCAGGCGGTTGATCGTCGCCGTGGCCGCGCCGGTGATCATGTTGGTCGCGCCCGGCCCGATCGACGACAGTGCAGGCGAAGCGTCTGCAGGCGGTTCTTGACCTTGGCGTAGGCGGTGGCGGCGTGCACCACCGCCTGCTCGTTGCGCACCTGGTAGTAGCGGAAATCGGGCATCTGCTGCAGCGCCTGGCCGACGCCCGCCGACGATGCCGTGGCCGAAGATGCCGAAGCAGCCGGCGAAGAACGGGGTCTCGACACCGTCGCGTTCGACGTACTGCTTCTTGAGAAAAGCGATCGAGCGCCTGCGCCATGGTCAGGCGGCGTGTGTCTGTTGTTCGGCTCATGGTGTTCTGCGCCATCCGTTAGTGCGGCTGAACGTAAACGGCACCCGCGGGTCACGGGTCCGATAGGTGTCTTTGACCCAGGCGTAGCCGCGGGTCGTCGCTGCAGGCCAGGCTCTGGGCGCTGCCGGCCAGCACGTTGAGGTAGTAGGTGGTGTAGCCGACCGGGCTGGAGACCGGGTGATAGCCCTTCGGGGATGAGCACGACGTCGTTGTTGCGCGCGACGACGGCCGCGTCGATGGGCAGTCCGGCCCGGTGCAGCGGCGAGTCGGCGTCGGTGTAGACGCGCTGCAGGGCGTAGCCCTCGGGCCGGTCGATGCTTGTAGTAGTAGATCTCGTCCAGGTCGGCTTCCAGGATGCGCCCGTCCGGAGCGGTCCGGTGCACGTCGTGCTTGTGCGGCGGGTAGCTCGACCAGTTGCCGCCGGGGGTGTAGACCTCGACGACGACCAGCCGCTCGCAGGGGAAGCCGGGCGGGATGATGCTGTTGATCTGGCGCGTCGCGTTGTCGGACCCGCGGATTTCGACGGTGCTCTCGTGCGGCGAGACGAGCCGGGGAGGGAAATCGGCGTCCGCCGGCGTCCAGGCGGCGGCAAACTCGCACGTCGCAGCCGAGTGGACCGTGAAAGACGTTCCGCGGGGCAGGTACAGGGCGGATGGGAAGCCGTCGAACACCGACGCGCGCGCCCCCACTGCCGTCCAGGAGCCGCGGTTGGAGGACACGTCCAGGCTCCCGCCGAGCACGACGAGCGCCATCTCGTTGGGACCCGTGTCGAATGTCCACGCGGTCCCCGGCGCTGATGCGACGCGCCTGGAAATTCAAGGTGTTCCACCCCGCCCGTTCGGGACGGACTTCGACGAGCAGGTCCGGGTCGCCGGAGCCGCCGGCGCGGATGATCAGGTTGTCCGCCGTGTATTGTCGCATTCATTCCCCCATGCCTTCGAGATTCTTCGAGCCTCTCGCCTTCGGGGTGAGCCGCGGGCTCAGCCGGGCGCACACGTGCTGGCGCGCGGCACCAACTCCGCCGCGAGGACGTGGTTTTCGACCGGTCTACCGTTAAGCAGCTCCATGAGCATTTCCATCGCCAGCCTGCCCAGCAGAAGCATCGGCTGGCGAACCGTCGTCAGCGGCGGGCTGACGTACTCCGCCGCCTCGATGTCGTCGAAGCCGACCACGCTCAGCTCTTCCGGCACGGCGACGCCCCGCTCGCGGCAGGCGAGCAACGCCCCGACGGCGATCATGTCGTTGTAGCAGAAGACGGCCGTCGACCCGGCTTTGAGCAGCTCAACCACGAACGCGCGGCCGTCGCCGACATCCTCGGTGTGAAACTTGTGACCGGGATCGGCGATCCTGACCCAGGCCGGGTCCGGCTCGATGCCGGCGGCGTCCAGGGCGTCGCGGTAGCCGGCCAGGCGGCGCCGGTTGGAGCGTGCGCGGTTACCAGCCCCGATGTAGCCGATGCGGCGATGCCCCAGGCCGACGAGGTGTTCGACCGCGAGGCGGGCGCCGCTGTAGTCGTCCACATTGACCGAATGCAGGAGCCCGGAATCGGTCTCGGCCTGCTGGTTGATGAGGACGGTGGGGACGGCGATGCGGGCCAGCCGGGGGCCGTGGCGGCCACTGAGTTGCGCGGCCGCCGAGATGATGCCGTCCACGCGCCGCTGCTGGAACGTCTCGATCACGGAAATCTCACGCTGCGGGTCGTTGTACGACATGCTCAGGAAGACGCTCATGTGCGCTTCCTGGGCGACTTCTTCGATGCCGCGCACGACGGTGCCGACAAAGGGGTCGGCGATCGAGGTGACAACCAGCCCGATGGTGTGGGTGCGCTGCTGCTTCAGGCTCTGAGCCACGGCGTTCGGCGTGTAGCCCATTTCCTGAGCCAGTTGCCGGATCCGGTCGCGCACGTCGGCACTGATCAGGGGGTTGTCGTGCAGCGCCCGGGAGACGGTCCCGTGGGAGACCCCGGCGGCCCGGGCGATGTCCTGGATCGAGACGGCGCGTCCCATCGGGCACCCTACATTTTCCTGACGTCCGGGTTGGGGAGCATGAAGTCGCGCACGATGGCGGTCAGGTCGTGGACCGACTCGATGAAGCTGCGCAGCGTGCGGACCGTCGCACCGAACCCGTCGAACTCCTCGGGGACCATCCCGTCCTCGTCGTAGGAGCGACGGAAATCCGGGATCCTGTCGTAGAGAGCCCCGACGATCTGCGGCGCGACGGGGTTGTCGATCCGGTTCTCGACCGCGATGTCGGAGGCGTTGACCTTGAGCGCCCACTCGTAGGGCATCGAGAGCACGACATCGCCGCCGATCAGTTCGGACCAGTGCCCGAGGTGGCGATAGGCGGCCGCGAGCAGCCGGGCGCGGTAGCCGCGCTGACGGAAGATGCCGTAGGCTTTCTTGAACACGGCCAGGCCGGCCCAGTCCATGTACTCCGGGTCGATGTCGATGCCGTCGCGCTTGGCCACGACCTTCATCCAGTCGTCATTGCGTCCGATCATGATCGTGCAGATGGGCGACATGCGTCTGATGTCCAGGCCCTCGGACTCGCGGCGGCGCAGGCCGCGTTCGACCGCCTCGGCGACGGCGATGGCCTGCGGCACCGTGAAGCTGACGGTGGCGTTGACGCTGACACCGCAGTAGGTGGCCTCCTCGATGGCAGCGATGCCGGCGCAGGTGACTGGGAGTTTGACTTGCATGTTTGGCGCGAGGGAGTCGAAGTGCATGGCCTGACCGACGAGGGCGTCGACGTTGCGGTAGTTGGCGGGGTTGGTCTGGATGGAGAGGCGGCCCTTCTTCCCCTTGAAGCGTTCGGCGGCGGGGAGGAGGAGTTTGGCGCCGGTGACCGCCATTTCCTCGATGAGTTTCCAGGCGATCTCGGTTTCGGACCAAGTGGGGTTTTCGGCGATGATCTCGTTGAGTCGGCCGGAGTAGCGGTGGAGCTCGTTTTTGAGGACGGTCAGGACGATGGAGGGGTTGGTGGTAGCCCCGACGGCGCCGTGGCTGATCCCGTAGGTGAGTTGCGGAACGGAGCAGGAATCATTCCAGTAATCGGTGCGGTTGGTGGCGACGGTAAGCTGGAGACGGCTGAGCGCAGGCATAGACATGGCGGAAGCACCTCGCAGTTTGATTGCACACGTGTGCATACCACCCGCCGACCACTGTGTAAAGAGCAAAAAAGCGGAAGCCTGGAGCCGGAAGCCGGCTCCTCCACCACGGACGATGCGAACCGCGCACCTTTTCCGTTTCTGGACGGATCTTCGGGGGATTACTATCGAGCCATGATCCGATACATCATGGTCGCCATCGTGCTCCTCGCCCCGGCCCCTGCTGCCCTGCCGGAGGAAAAACCACGCCTCCTCGTCCTCACCGACATCGGAGGCGATCCGGACGACCGGCAGGCCATGATCCGGCTGATGCACTATTCGAACGAGTTCGAGATCGAGGGTCTCGTCGCGTCGGCCGCGGGCACGCCGGGCGAACTGAAGGAGAAGACCACCAAACCGCAACTGATCCGCGCAATCGTCGGAGCCTACGGCCGCGTGCGGGCTAATCTCCAGATTCACGCCGACGGCTACCCTTCGGCCGACAGCCTGCTCGGCCGCGTCAAGTCCGGCAATCCGGACAGGGGCATCGACGCGATCGGCGAGGGGAAAGACACGGAGGGTTCGCGCTGGATCATCTCGGCCGCCGACAGGGACGATCCGCGGCCCCTGAACGTCGCCATCTGGGGCGGGCAGACCGACCTTGCTCAGGCCCTGTGGAGGGTGCGCCGCGACCGCGGGGCAAGCGGGTTGGCCCGTTTACTCCCGAAGCTGCGCGTGTACGACATCTCCGACCAGGACGGGATTGCCGCCTGGATCTGGCAACAATTCCCCGGCTTGTTCTACATCCTGAGCAAGGCACCCCAGGGACAGGACAGGCGGCTCGGCGCCTATCGCGGCATGTATCTGGGGGGAGACGAATCCCTCACCTCCCGTGCCTGGCTCGAGGCCAGCGTCCTGACGGGTCACGGCCCCCTTGGCGCTCTCTATCCCATGGCGACGTGGACCGAGCCGAACCCGCACAAGGCTCTCAAGGAAGGGGACACACCCTCGTGGTTCTATTTCCTGCCCCACGGATTGAATGACTCGGGGCACCCCGAGTGGGGCGGCTGGGGCGGCCGGTTCGCTCCAACCGGCGGGAACCTCTACAGGGACGCACACGACACCGTCGATGGGGTGACCGACGCCAGGGTGACGGTATCCCGCTGGCGGGCGGCATGGCAGAACGATTTTGCGGCGCGGCTCGACTGGTGCGTCTCCGGGAGCTACGCGGCTGCGAACCATGCTCCCGTGGCCGTGCTTAGCGGCGACGCCTCGCGCACGGTAATCCAGACGAGCGCGCCGAGCGGCGGGAAGGTGCGGCTTTCGGCCAAAGGCAGCCGCGATCGCGACGGCGACGCACTGCATTTCCGGTGGTCGCTCTACCCCGAGGCGGGTACCTGCCGGACGAGCCGGCGCTCCAGGGCGTGGAAACGGAGACGGTGACGTTCACCGCTCCAGGGGTCGACCAGGCACAGACGCTCCACGTAATCCTGTCTGTCGTCGACGACGGGCAGCCGGGACTCGTCTCCGTCCGGCGCGCCGTGGTGACGATCCTTCCCAACCGGCGCGCCACGAAGACCGCGACTCGTGGACCGCATCTCCGCCGAGTCGCCAAAATCAGGTAGGTTGCCAAAATCAAGTGGGTCCGGGGCTTCGGCCCGGAGGTTGTTTGCGGTCACGTTACGGTGCGCCCGTCGCTATATAGCTCAGATCAAAAGACGTCCGGGCTGAAGCCCGGACCCACGTGTTTTGCGTTTAAGTTGGGTAGTTGACCGTTGAGCGGCTTCGGTGGACAGGGACGGCCGCTTTGAGCGCTATAATGCTCACGGCCGTGGAAGCTCCCCAGGGAATACAGTACGACCGTGACTTTTTGCCAGGATGATTAACATGGACACCAAGATCTCCTCCCCTCCGGCGTCCCGGACAAGCCGGGCGAGAAAAGACCCGGCCATTGAGCCGATCTCGGCCCGCGCCCTTTCCACGCCCGAACCGCTGGTGCGCGTCTTCTCGCGCCGGGTGCAGCAGGAAGGGGCGCTCGATCTGACGCAGGGCGACTACAAGAACGCCGACTTCGCCCCTCACCCGGAGGTGGTGCGGGCCGCGCAGCGCATCACCCGGAACACGGTGCACAGCTACGGGCCCGCCATCGGCCGGATGGACGTGAGGAGCGAGGTCGCGGAGTTCTTCAATCGCGACGGTCTGATCGACTATCCCTCGACCGACGTCCGCTTCCTCCCGGACGAGGTGATCTTCACGCCGGGGACGCGGTCGGGGCTGGCCATGGTTCTCGAGGTGCTCGGGGCCGACGGAAGCGGCGTCGTGGTGCCGCGCCCCAGCTGGGAGTACGACTGGTTCGTCGAACGCGCCGGTAAGCACGTCGTCGAACTGCCGACCACCGCCCCCCAGTTTCTGCCCGACCCTGAGGAGCTGGACAGGCTCCTGGCCCGGGGCGGTATTTCCGCCGTGATCATCAACAATCCCCACAACCCGACCGGCCGGGTCTACCCGCGCACCCTGGTGGAGGCACTGGTGCGTGCGGCCGTGAGGCGGCGCGTGTACGTGCTGTACGACTCCGTTTACCAGCGCCTCGACTACGTCGGGTCGTTTATAAACCCGGCTTTCGCAGACCCCGAGTGGCGCGACTGGGTGGTGACGCTCTCGGGGCTGTCGAAGATGGACATGTTTGGAGCCTCGACCGGGGCGCGGGCCTGCTGGATGGTGATCTCCGACCAGATCAGGTCCGGGGACGTCCGGGCGAGGGAGATCCTCGCGAACCTCTCCGCCTGGCTCATCGCTACACCGTCGACGCTGGCCCAGGACTGGGCACTGGCGGCGCTTCAGAGCCCGCTGGCGGGCCTGCGCAGGCCGTCCCCGTACATGCGCGAGCGCCGCGACTTCATGGCACAGGCTGCAGACGAGCTTGCCCCGCTCGGGATCGAGAGGACGGACTTTGGGGGGACGTTTTACGCCCCGCTGGCGTTTCCGGGCCTGATCGGGGAACCCTTCGACCGGCTGCGCAACGGAATCCGCGAACGGGCCATCGTGAAGGACTCCGTCGATACCTTCGAGTTTCTCCTCTCCGGCGGCGTCGGGGGAATCCCCTTCGCCGCTTTCGCGGGCACGCAGTCCGCGCGCTACGGGACATGGCAGAGGCTCTCCTACGGGTCGAAGGACGTCAAGGAACTGGCCGTGTTCATGGACCGGGTTCAGACACGGCTGTCGCGCCAGGGGCGCCTCGGGTCGAGCGCCCCGGCGCGGGTTGCCGCGCGGCTGGCGGTCGACGAGGCAGTGTGGGCGAGTGTCTGCACCAGGGAAGGCTACTCGGCCCTCGACGATCTCGACCGCGGCGCTTTTGCCGAAGCAAGGCGCCTCGTCCTGGAGAATGCGCATCACGGGGACTTTCGCCTGACGGGAACGAAGCATCCGGACTCGACCGCCCACCGCGCCGAGCAACTGGCGCGGGCGATCCGCTCGGTGCCGGAACAGGCGGGCGACCGGGCCCACAGGGCCCTGACGCACCTGGAGTGGAACCCGTTGGTGGATGCAGGACAGGAGTACGAGGAGACCATCGCCGATCTCCTCGGCCCCTGCAACGAGGTGCTGCTCGATTTCGAGGGGCGGCAGATCAGTCCCGACTGGCTCGAGGTCCCGGAGAAGGTAGTGCTTGCACTGCTGCGGCACGGCATCATCCCGGGAGAAGACCGCCACCTCCTGTTCCGCGTGCCGAACCCCTTCATCGAACAGGACGAGGAGAAGGTCTCCAAGATCCTGGGCGCGGTGGCCCGGGCGAACTTCCTGTTCCTGCTGGCTTGCCGAAAGCTCGGGATCGAGCCACGGCAGAACGCCATCTACGAGTTGACCGTCCCGCAGGTGAACTCCAAGGCCGAACTGGGGGCCGTCGTCAAGATCGGGACCCTGTACCTGCAGGCGGTCGACGGCCTGTTCGCAGGCCCCCCGGACCGGGTCGACGCGTTCCTGTCCGGCCGCATAGCGGAAGGGGAAAGGGCGGAGCTGAAGGCTCGCGTCGGGCGTGTCCGGCTTGTTCCGCTCTGCGAAAACGTCGGTGCGCTGTCGCACCTTCCGGACCTCCTGGAGGCCTTCTACCAGGCGCTCGAGCGCGGGCGCGTCGCGGACGGCCTGCCGACCCCCTCGAATTTTACGACGCGCTTTGACGGGGCGGGAACGCTCGTCCGCGTGTTCGTGGCCATGTCCGACACCGCCGAGCAGAGCGGCAAGGTCGCTACCGACGTCGCCTACACGCTGGCGGTGGCGGGGCGCGACGAAGCGGAGCGACGCCTGGCAGAGCGGGCGCGACGGGCCGGCGAACCGGCTCCGCGGCTGACGTACCTCATCGGCGCCGGGCGCGCCGGGTTCCGAGGCGGCTGCGACCCGGCTCACCCGGGAGTCATCGGCCAGTTCTGCCGGGCGGACGGCGTGACGATTCAGGGCATCCGCGCCGACGCGCCGGCGGAAGCCGAGCGGCTGGCCGCGGCGTTCCACGCCGCCACGGCAGCCAGGCCCCTCCCCCCCGGCGTCGGGCCCTCCGAACGCGAGGCTCTGCTGAAACTGCTGGAAACGGGCGTCCAGACCCACACCGAAACGCTGCTCCGCATCGCTCCGCTGGTCGCCCCTTTCGGCGGGCTCGTGCCGCAGACCCGCGTCCGTATTCGCGCCACCGGCTCGGTGAACTACGGCCGATCCATCCCCGAATACCCGAAGGAGTGGGGAGGCGGCCGCGAGCTGCCCGACATCCGGGACCTGCGCGACGCCTGGCCTGAAGGGGTGACGCTGCCGCGCGCCATCGTGTACAACCTCGGCTGCACGACGCTGGGCCTGCCCGCCGTGACGAGCGATCTGGCCGCGCTCGACCGGCGCGCGGCCCTGCTGCTGGACCGGCACGTGCCGGGATACCGCGAGATCATCGCCAGCGAGCTCCCGTGCTTCGTGAAGGAGTCGACGGCCCTGGTTTTCGGCAGGAAACTGGCCGACGCCACGGCCAAACGCTGCCTGCGCGCCGCGGCCGCGCTCTGGGTCGACGTGAGGGTCCGCGAGGAGCTGGTGGAGCCGACGTGCCTGTTCGCGATGCTTTACCTGCGCTACATGGCCGAGGAATCGGAGAGCTGGGACGAGACCAAGGAGCACGAAAGCATCACCACGCGGGAGGAGGAGCTGATCCGGGAAACTTCGAGCGGCGCCTTCGGGGCCCTCTGCGCCGAGCGTCCCGGGGACCGCTGGCACGTCCTCCAGACGCTCGTCGACGCCGAGGAAGCCTCGCGTCTCCTGCTCGCCCGAGAGCTGACCATTGAGGAGAAGCGGGAGTTCGTCGACCTCCGGATCGAAGGATGGCTCCGGACCATTCACGACGCGCTGTCGCACACCCTCCGCAAGGAGTGGTCGCGCCTGCGGGAACTCGGGAAAGACGAGCTGACCCTGGACGCCATCGAGCGCCTCGTCGCGCTCGAAAAGCTCCGCGGCAGCCGCGGCGCGTAACACACAGACCATCTGCACGCGCCGTGGGTCGATTCATGCTCGCGGCCGTGCCGTCGGGGCAATTGCAGACAGAGGTGCGCTCGACCCATGGATGAGGAGGAGACAATGAAACGGCGCGAGTTTCTCACGTGCTCTGGAACCGGCGCAGGAGCCGGCCTGGCGGCGTTGTCGCTCTCCGGCACGGCGGAGGCACGGCAGGTGCAGCAGCGGACCGAACTTCCGGCAAAGCCGGACAACCCGCAGCAGCCGAGGCCCGTGCCCCCCCGCTACGCGTTCGAAATCGACATCGTCGAGGGGAATTGCGGCGCGCACAAGGCGGGCCAGAAACTCAAATACCCCGACGAGAAGGGCAAAATCTGCCCCTGGTTGATGGACAGCATGAGCGGCGCCGTCCGCGTGCTCGAGTACGGGGGCACGCTGCCCTGGCTCTACAAGGGGACACCGTACGAGAAGGTGATCGACCCTGACGGCATCACGACCGAGTTCATCCGCTGTCCCGATCCTTCACGGGTCGTTGTCGCCAAGATCACGCGGCGACGGGTGTAGGCCGAGCAGCGAGGGACGCGGGTGTCCCCCGAACTTTTCCGGGCAGGAATCCCCCCCGCCACACCCCGATGAGCCGGTCCGCAGCCGCGGGTTGCTGCGGTCTACCAGTTGGTGAACGAACCGTCCGGGCGGCGGTAGATAGGTGTCGGGGCGGAGTGTTCCGAGATCGCCGTGATCTCCTTCAGTTTGCTGTCGTCGAATTCCACGCCAAGGCCCGGCCGCTCGTTCGGCCACAGCTTGCCGTCGCGGAAATCGAAGCACCTGGGGAGGTGCGGCACGGGTGCGGCGGCGCGCGGGAGCATCTCCATCAGGACCGGCCCGGAAAAGGACACGGCGGCGTGGACCAGCGCGGCCTCCGAAATCGGGCCGGTGAAGTGCGGGATCAAGCCCACGTAGTGCGTTTCGCACAGCGCGGCGATCTTCATGAACTCGGTGATGCCGCCGACGTTCGGGATGGCCACGCGCGCGTAGTCGACGAGGTGCCCCTCAATCAGCTCGTTGACGTCCCACCGGGCCCCGAACTGTTCGCCGACGGCGATCGGCACCTTCACCTGCCCGCGCAGCGTCCGGTACACGGCCGGGTCTTCCGAGCGGACGAGGTCCTCGACGAAATAGGGCCCGAGTGGCTCGACGAGCTGGGCGAGGCGCACGGCATCGGCCATGTCGAAGCGGGTGTGAAAGTCTATGGCCCACGCCCCGTCCTTCCCCACCCCTTCCCTCACGTCCTTGCAGTGATCGAACGTCTTCTGGACCATTTCGAACCGGTCCCACGGGTTCCCGTCGGCCGGGCCGATCCGGAAGGCACGGTAACCCGCATCCACGCACGCGCGCGCGGTTTCCTTCAGGGTGGCCCGGGCCGGATAGCCGGTGGCATAGCACTCGACGTGCTCGCGGGTCGGACCGCCGAGCAGGCGATAGACCGGCACCCCCAGCGCCTTGCCCCTGATGTCCCATAGTGCCGTGTCCAGCGCGCCGATGGCGTGCAACTTCTCCCTGCCGGCCGGATAAAAATAGCCGCGGTAGAGGATCTGCCAGATCTGCTCGGTCCGGAACGGATCCATACCGATGATCGCGGCGGCGCACTGCTCGATCGTATCCTTCGCCCCGCCTTCCCCGATCCCGCTGATGCCGGCGTCGGTTTCGACGACGACCACGTTCGTGCTCTGGTTGAAGAGCCCGGGCACGCTGGTCTTCCGCTGGGCGGCATCGCCGGTGGACTGATAGTACCGGATGCGGGTGATCTTCATGCTCGACGATAGGGCTGCCGTCACCCCGGCCGTCAGCATTGCACCCCCGGCGCCTGCGAATGAGTTCAGGAAATGTCTGCGGTTCATTGCTCGCTCTCCCCAGGCCATGGGCGGCCTTGAAGGTCCAGGGCGTTTTGGCCTTCACAACGACGGATGATCCTCACACGGCCGATTGTACGAGCATCGACGGCACATCGTGCGGGCCTTTCTCCAAAAAACCGAACGAAACTGCGGGCCGAGGAGTGCAGGGTGGCGCCGAGGCGCCGGGCATTCCGGCCGTGGGAGGCAAGTGAAAGCGGCGCCCAGCGTGCCGCACTCCAGAGACTGGATCTCAGGAACGTTCCGCGCCACAATACGGGCGATCGACACCGAAGGGAGCACCCATGCATGCCCTGGCCCGCATCGCCGCGATGTGCGTCCTCGGCTCGTCCCTGCCGGCATTTGCCCAGCAGGCGGGCCGCACGCCCCTGAGACTCCACCCCGACAACGGCCACTATCTCGAGTTTCGAGGGAAACCGGCGGTCCTGATCACGTCGGGCGAGCACTACGGCGCCGTGCTTAACGTTGACTTCGACTACCGCATCTACCTCGACGAACTGCGGGACAACGGTTTGAACCTCACCCGGACGTTCTCCGGAACCTATCGCGAGGTGGCCGACTCATTCGGGATAACGGACAACACCCTGGCACCCCGGCGCTACCTGGCGCCCTGGGCGCGGAGCACGACCGCGGGCGCGGAGGACAAGTTCGACCTCACCCGGTTCAATCCCGATTACTTTGCCCGCCTCGCGGATTTCGTCTCGCAAGCCTCGCAGCGGGGCATCGTCGTGGAGTTCGTCCTGTTCTGTCCTTTCTACGACGAGAAGCTGTGGGCTGCAAACCCGATGAACGCGGTGAACAACGTCAATGGGATCGGCAAGTGCGGCCGCGAAGAGGTCTACACGTTGCTCCACAGGGACCTGTTGGGCATTCATGAGGCGTTCGTCCGCGAGACGGTCTCGGCCCTGAACGAATACGACAACGTCTACTTCGAGATCTGCAACGAGCCGTACTTCGGCGGCGTCCGTGAGGACTGGCAGGCGCACATCGCACGCACCATCGTGGAAACCGAAAAAAACCTGCCTCACCGCCACCTCATCGCCCAGAACATCGCGAACGGCCGCCGGAAGATCGACAAGCCGGATCCCAACGTGTCGATCTTCAATTTCCATTACGCCACGCCCCCCGACACGGTGGCGGAAAACTACCGGTTGAACAGGGCCCTGGCCGACGACGAGACGGGATTCAGGGGCAGAGACGACGTGCTCTACCGGACGGAGGGGTGGGACTTCATCCTGTCCGGCGGGGCGATATACAGCAGCCTCGATTACTCATTCACGACGTCACACCCGGACGGCGCTTTTGCGCAATACAAGTCGCCGGGGGGAGGGAGCCGGGACCTCCGACGCCAGTTGCGCGTACTGAAGGGCTTCATCGACGGCTTCGATTTCCTCCGCATGGCTCCCCATAACGACGCGATCGAGGGGGGAACGGTCACGGCCGCTTTGAGCGGGGTGCCGGCCCAGGCCAGGATAACGGCGCGCGTGCTGGCCGAACCCGGAAAGAACTACGCCGTCTACCTGCTCGGGGGAAAGGCCGCGGAACTCGCCGTGCGGTTGCCCGCGGGCAGTTACCTCGCCGAATGGATCGACACCAAAACCGGGAAGGTCGCGGCCACCGAAAGGTTCGAACACGCCGGCGGGCCCAGGACCCTGAAGTCCCCCCCTTACAGCGAGGACATCGCGCTGAAGATCCTGGCACGCTGACCCGGAGACCGCCGCAGGGTCAACTGCGCTCCGGGGCGTTGGGCACCAGGATCCACATCAGGATGTAGATCAGAAACTGCGGGCCCGGCAGGATGCAGGAGAGCAGCGCAAGCAGCCGAACTGTCGTCGGCGACATGTTGTACCTCTCCGCGATCCCGCCGCATACCCCAGCGATGATCCGATGCTTCCGCGAACGATACATGGTCGCTACTCCGGTTCAGGAGTTTTCCCCCGGGCGGAAATATAACAAACGATAAGTGGGTCCGGGCCTCAACAGGCTGTCCAACGGTGGATCGCGGTGTGCGGCGGCTCGACGCCACCGCAGGACGGTCGTGAAAGCGCCGCCGAGGCCAGCCGAGGCGCCGCACTCCGAATTTCACGTCATTCGTTGAACAGCCTCTGAAGCCGGGACGCACGTGTCCAGCCTACTCCCAGCGAAGCGCCTGCATCGGGTCGATTTTCGTCGCACGGCGGGCGGGACTCCAGCAGGCGGCTGCTGCGGCAGCGGCCAGCACAAGGACGACGGCGCCGATGGTCACCGGGTCCCGGGCGTCCACCTCGTAGAGCAACCGGCCGACGATCCGGCCTGCCGCGAGGGAAGCCAGCACCCCCAGCGCGAGTCCGGCGGCGACGGGGACCATCGCCTGCGCCAGCACCATCCGGCGCACCTGTCCGGGGCCGGCCCCCACTGCGATGCGTACACCGATCTCGTTGGTGCGCCGGGCGACGGTGTAGGCGACCACGCCATAGATGCCGAGGGCGGCCAGCAGGAGTGCGGTCGCACCGAAGGCCACCGCCAGGACGGTCTGGAAGCGCCGCTGTGCGACCGCGTCCTCCAGGAACTGCTGCATGGTGCGCATGGCCGGGACGGGGACGTCGGGATCGACGCTGTGCACCGCGGCCCGCATGGCCCCGGCGATCGACCGGGGATCGGCGGCCGCGCGTGCGGCGAGCAGGACCTGGCGCGGCGCCCAGTCCCAGTAGGGGCGGTAGACGATGGCCGCGGGGACCCTGTCGGCGTCGGACCGGACGTCACCGGCGACCCCGATCACCTCGTACTCCTGGTCGGGCTGCCTGAGGAACCGGCGCCCCAGAGCCGGCTGTCCCGGCCAGAGCTGCTGGGCAATGCGTTCGGACACGATCGCCACCTTCCGCGTGCGGTCGCCCTCGGCAAAGGTCCGCCCCGACAGGAGCGGGATCCCCATGGTCGACAGGTAATCCGCGCTCACGAACCTCACGTTGACCACGGGCCGTTCCATCTGCGGCCGCGTGTCGCCCGGCAGGTAGGCCGAGTCGACCCAGGTTTCCCCGGTCAGCGGCAGAGCGGTCGAGATCGCCGCCGAGAGCACGCCGGGCTGCATCCTGAGCCGCTCCAGCACCTGCTCGTGAAAGCGGTTGCGCTGCTCCTCTTTCTGGTATTTCGTCATCGGGATGGCGATCTCCGCGGCCAGGACCGTCGGGGCGTGGAATCCCTTGTCGGCGCGCAGCACGCGCAGGAAGCTGCCCCCCAGCAGCGCCGCGAGCACCAGCAGGACCACGCTCAGCGCCACCTCGGCTCCCACGAGGGCATTGCGGAACCGGGCTCCCCGGTGGGTGTCGGTCGACGTGCGCCCGCCCGCTTTCAGGGCGTCCTGGGGCTCTGCGCGGGCGCCGTGCCACGCCGGGGCGAACCCGAACAGCAGGCCTGTAGCGGTCGTCAGGCCGAGCGCGAAGGCGAGGACGCGGGCATCCAGCCGCACCTCGTCGAGCCGCGGCAGGTCCGCCGGGGCAAAGCGCAGCAGCCCGTCGAGCCCCACGGCCGCGATCCACGTCCCGGCTATCCCTCCCAGCAAGGCGATCAGGAGCGCCTCGACCAGCACCTGCCGGACCAGCCTCCCCCTGCTCGCCCCGAGCGCCGTGCGCACCGCCCATTCCCGCCCGCGCCGCTCGGCGCGCGCCAGCATGAGGTTCGCGAGGTTGACGCACACGATCAGGAGCACGGATCCGACGGCGGCCAGCAGGACTAGCAGCCCGGTGCGCGACTTGCGGACCAGGCTTTCCTGGAGCGGCGTCACCGACGCATGCAGGTTCGCCGTTTCCCCCGCTAGCTGCTCCAACTGGCCGGCCACGACGTTGAGTTCCGCCAACGCCGCCTCGCGGCCCACCCCGCGGTTCAGGCGGGCGATGACCGCGTAGTTGAACGTGCCCATCAACTCCGCCAGCTCGCTCCTGGAAAACGCCAGCGGCTTGAACAGCTCGGGCTCCCGGATGAGGGACAGCCCGGTTTCGAACACGGACGTCGGGGGCATCCGGAACCACGGCGGGAGCACCCCGATTATGGTGTGGGGCAGGCTGTCGAGCAGGACCGTCTTGCCGATCACGGAGGGGTCACCCTGAAACCGGCGCCTCCACAGGCCATCGCTGATGACGGCGACCCGGTCGCGCCCCTCCGTGTCCTCGCCCGCGGCGAAGGAGCGGCCGAGCCGGGGCTGCACGCGCAGCGTGTAGAAGAGGTCCGCCGAGACCCGCGCCGCGTTCAACCGCTCGGGCTCGCCCGTCCCGGTGAGGTTCAGGGTCCCCTGTCCGACGGCCGAGAGCGATTCGAAGGAGGAACAGCGCGCGCGCCACTCCGTGAAGTGACGCGCCGAAACCGGCAGCGTGGGGTAGGTCGAAGCGACCGCCGGGATGACCTCGCGCAGGGCGACCAGGTTTCCCGGCGCCTCGAATGGAAGCGGCCGGAGCAGGATGCTGTTGACGACGGAGAAAATGGCCGTGTTGGCGCCGATGCCGAGCGCAAGCATCACGATGGAGAGCGCGGCGAAGCCCGGTTCCCGCGCCAATGTCCTTGCCGCAAATCGGATGTCGCCCCAGAGTGCCATAGGCTTTCCTCCCGCCGCAGTGTACTACGAACAAAGCGGGCAGAGAGTTCCGGCATTGCGCTCCGCGAGGCGCTCGAAAGGACTACTTCTCCAGAACGTCTTTTTCCAGGCAGCCCGATATGGTGTTGGATTCCAGCCGCAGCGGGCCGGCGCCCGCGACCTTGTAGATGCCGTACCTCTGGGTCCGCGCGCTCCCGGCCCTGGTCTCGGCGATCTGGTTGCCTGTGATCGCGAGGCCCGCGGCGCTGGGCTCGATGTAGAACCCGTACCCTTCCCTCTGGTTGCCGTTGTCGAGCACCTTGTTGCCGCGGAAGGTGTTGCGGTGGCCGCTGTTCTCCAAGGTCTCCTTGCGGAAGTAGCACGCCGCAGAATCCGTTGCGGGCGATGGTGTTGTTCACGAACTCGTTGTCGGTGTCCTTGTGCCCGATCGAGATGCCGTAGCGGCCGTTCTGTCTCGATGACGTTGTCGACGAACTGGCCGTGGCGCACGCGCCAGCAGAGATAGAGGCCCGTTTCGCCCGTTGTCGTGGATGCGGCAGTTCTTGACCGCGGGCCGCGTCGCTGCCCGGTGCCGGGGTGGACGCCGTAGCCCGGTGTGGCCGTAGGACTCGCAGTTGAGGACCTGCACGTTGTCGGTGATCTGGAACGAGATGCCGTCGCCGTTGATAGTTGCGGGCGACGCAGTTCCGGATCGTGACGTCGCGGACGTGTAGAGGTAGATGGCCCCGCCGCGGCAGCCGTCGAGGTAGGCGTTCTCGTCCTTGTTCCCGTCGACGGTGATCCCGTCGAAGGTCACCCTTTCGGCGTTGATGGCGCACAGGATCGGGAAGGTGTTGCGCACGCGGGCGTGCTGCCGCTCCGGAGTCGTAGTCCCGCAGCGTCATCGGGTGCAGCCGGAGCAGGTTCCCCTCGACCGCCGTGACCGTGGTCACGCTGATGTCCCAGCCTTGCTTGCTGCGTGTCGTCCAGGACGCTGATGCCCATGCCCGGCTGGAACTTCTGGCCGGCTCGGCGACCCGCAGCTGGCCTTCGCCGTAGTCGCCGTCTTCGAGCAGGGGGCTCTCGACGCCGGCGCTCTTTCTGCAGGATGGTCTGTCCCGGTACCCCGCGCACCGTCACCCGGGACGGGACGAACAGGCTGTTGTGCATGGTGTAGGTGCCGGGGCCGATCTCAAGCGTGTCCCCGGGGCGCAGCATGTCGGCCGCCTTCTGGAGCGCGACGCTGTCGTTGCCGACCACGTCGCCGCTGCCCGATTGAACGACGCGGATGGTCCGCGGTCCCGCGGGAGCGTCCTGCACTGGGGCGCGGCACCCGGCGGCGGCAAGCAAAACGGTGGAAAGGCAAATCGCGGCGGTCCCGAATCTCTGCATGGCGTGCCTCCTGGTCGACAGATGACGCCCCGACTGTAGCCCGGCATCCCCACCCCATGCAACCTATATGGAGTGCGGCGGCTCGACGCCGCCGGCGCGGTTCGATGTGGCGCCGAGGCGCCGGGCGTTTCGGGGACGGGACGAAGCGGAAAGCGGCGCCTCGGCGCCGCACTCCATCAGCGCCGTTTGGGGCGCTGATGGTAGTCGAGGACGCGTTTGCGCAGCCGGATGGATTTTGGGGTAACCTCGACCAACTCGTCGTCGTTGATGAACTCGAGCGCCTGCTCGAGCGACAGCTCGCGGAACGGGACCAGCCGGATGGCCTCGTCGGAGGTCGAAGCACGCATGTTGGTCAGCTTTTTCTCCTTCACGGCGTTCACGTCGAGGTCGACGTTGCGCGCATTTTCCCCGATCACCATCCCTTCGTACACGTCGGTCCCGGGCCGGATGAACAGTTCCCCGCGCTCCTGCAGGTTGTAGAGCGCGTAGCCGGTCGCCATCCCCGGGCGGTCGGCGACGAGGGCTCCCGTGAGGCGGTTCGTGATTTCGCCCGCCCACCCCCCCCAGCGCAGGAACATGGTGTTGAGCAGGCCGGTCCCCTTGGTGTCGGTCAGGAACTCAGAGCGGAACCCTATGAGCCCCCGGGAGGGGACTTCGAACTCCAGGCGGACGCGGCCCCCGCCGTGATTGACCATGCGGGTCATATGACCCTTGCGCCGGCCCAGCGCCTCGGTGACGACGCCGATGAAGAGCTCGGGGCAGTCGACCACGACCATTTCGATCGGCTCCAACTTGCCCCCGTCGACGGAACGGGTGATCACCTCGGGCTTGGAAACCTGCATCTCGTAGCCTTCGCGGCGCATCATCTCGATGAGGATGGCCAGCTGCAGCTCGCCGCGGCCAGACACCTTGAAGCTGTCCATGCTCTCGGTCTCGTCGACTCGGATGGCCACGTTTCCCAGCATTTCCTTGTCCAGTCGTGAGCGAAGCTGGCGCGATGTCACATACCGGCCGTCCCTGCCGGAAAAGGGCGACGTATTTACCGAAAAGATCATAGAAATGGTGGGTTCGTCGACGTGGATGGCGGGGAGCGGCAGCGGATCTTCCTCGTCGGCCACGGTTTCGCCTATGAAGATCCCCTCGATCCCCGCAAGCGCGACAATGTCCCCAGCCGATGCCTCGGTCACGGGCTTCTGCTTCAGCCCTTCGAAGCTGTAGAGCTGTGTGATACGCGTCTTCTGCACCGTGCCGTCGAGCTTGCACACCGACACCGCGTCGCCCACCGAGACCTTTCCCGAGAACACCCGGCCGATGGCGATGCGGCCGAGGTAGTCGCTGTAGTCGAGCGTGGTCACCAGGATCTGCAGTTTCGTCCCGTGCCGCGGGACGGGTGCGGGGATGGTTTCGACGATCTGGTCGAAGAGCGGCCGCAGGTCCCGCGAAGGGTCTTCCAGCGACCGGCGCGCGATGCCGTCCCGGCTGATCGCATAGAGGATGGGGAAGCCGATCTGCGTCTCGGTGGCTTCGAGGTCGATGAAGAGATCGTAGATTTCGTTTACGACCTCCTGCGGCCGGGCGTCGGCCCGGTCGATCTTGTTCACCACCACGATGGCGGGGAGTTTCTGTTCGAGCGCCTTGCGCAGCACGAAGCGAGTCTGCGGCAGCGGCCCCTCTGAAGCGTCGACGAGAAGCATGACGCCGTCGACCATTTTCAGGACGCGTTCCACTTCGCCGCCGAAATCCGAATGGCCCGGCGTGTCGACGATGTTGATCTTTATCCCGCGGTAGAAGATGGCCGTGTTCTTGGCCATGATCGTGATCCCGCGCTCGCGCTCGAGGTCGAGACTGTCCATGACCCGTTCGACGACGCGCTCGTTGTCTCGAAACGTGCCGCTCTGCCTGAGCATGGCGTCGACCAGCGTGGTCTTCCCGTGATCGACGTGGGCGATGATGGCGACATTCCGGACGTCTGTCCGCGCGGCGGTATTCGGTGTCACTGCTGTTTTCTCCAAGCCGACTCGAGTGGGCCGCGGCGGCTCGACGCGGCCCGCGTAGTCCGGACATCCTGTGCGGTTCTTGATTCGTCCCGGCGCCGGCTCGATCGTGGACGCGGTCGGGCCGACCCCATCCACCCAGGCGGGCCTTAATAATAGCGCGCGGCCCGCTCCCGTCAAGTAATCCGGGATTGCTAGACGCGCCTGTCGGTTTGGAATCTGGCTCCGTGGTCGTGCGTCACGGCGCTCTTAAGCTGATCGAGTTCTACGAGGACATGCGGGTCGAGCTGTACGACCTGCGCCACGAACCGTCAGAGAAGGAAGACCTCGGGGGCAAACTTCCCGGCACGGCCGACAGGCTGCAGAAATTGCCGCACGACTGGCGCCGGCAGGTGAACGCCGCCATGCCCGAGCGCGCGGGCGCCTGAACAGACGAATAGAGTCCCGAAGCGAGCGGACAGGAAAGCCCCGGGGGGAAGAGGCTGTCCAGCGGTTGAACCGCCGGCTGCGCCCGTAAGACAAGTGGGTCCGGGCTTCAGAAGCTGTCCATCGGTTGATTGTGAAGTGCGGCGGCTCGACGCCGCTTTGGTGGCGGCGCCTCGGCACCACCAAAGGCCGAGGTCGCAGGGTCGCATCTCGCAATTCGGCGTGGCGCCGAGGCGCCGAGCATTCCTGCCGCAGGACGAGTGAAAGCGGCGCCGAGGCGCCGCACTCCAGATTACTTGTTCGTCCGGATTGAACGTCAACCGTTGGACAGCCTCTGAAGCCCGGACCCAGCTGTATCTGCCGAAGAGCACGAATTCCCCAGCCCCAGGGGCCGCGCCGCCGCGGTTATTTCGCGTTGACGACGACATGCGTGTGGGAGACGATCGCGCCGCCGAGGAAGTAGCCGTCGGCCTTCGCGGGCCAGAACTCGGCAATCGTGTGCTCATTATCGACCTTGTCGAAGACGAGATGCGCCTCGGCGCCCGTAAGGTCCTGGACGGCGAGCGCGGTGATAACGGGCACGTCCACGGTGGCGCCCCCTCCCTGCGCCCGCAGCGATACGGCTTTCGGGTTCGCCTTGTCGAAGGTGACCACGTAGGTGCCGGCGGGGAGCACCTGTTTGCCCGCCTTGAACTGGAACGGAATCCGGGCCGTCACGCTGTCGGCACTGACCAACGGTCCGGCGCACAAGATCGTCGAGACTGCTATCATCGCTCCCAACAGCCACTTTGCCATCCGACACCTCCAGAGAGGGACTCGCTAAATACATTCTCTCACGGGAGCAGGCTCTTGAGAATCGGGTTCAGCGTACGCAGTTCCATATGAACTGTATGGCTGCAGCAAACTGCGTCCAGGCTGAAGAGGCTGTCCAACGGTTGATTGTGGAAGTGCGGCGGCTCGACGCCGCTTCGGTGGCGGCGCCGAGGCGCCGCACTCCAGATTACTTCAGTTCGTCAACCGTTGGACAGCCTCTGAAGCCCGGACCCACTTGTTGGTCGTCAGTGCCCGGATGGGTTCCCGCCTCCCAGGAAGACTCTTGTATCGGGTGCCCCGGCGGAGGAAAATTTCCCGGGATTCACCCCAGCGGAGGTCAAGATGAAGTTTCCTGTGAAGGATCCCCTCACCTGGCACTACCCGCCGATCGAACCGTTCCGCAGCGGCCGGTTGCGCGTCTCCGATGTCCATGAGCTGTACTTCGAGGAAAGCGGCAACCCGGGGGGCAAACCGGTCGTGTTCCTGCACGGCGGACCCGGCGGCGGCTCCGAACCGAAGCAGCGGCAATTCTTCAACCCCGCGAAATACCGCATCGTCAATTTCGACCAGAGGGGCTGCGGCAAGAGCACCCCGTACGCCTCCCTCGAGGACAACACAACCTGGGCGCTGGTATCGGATATCGAGAAGCTCCGCGAGCACCTCGGCATTGCGAAATGGCAGGTGTTCGGTGGGTCCTGGGGCTCGACCCTCGCCCTGGCCTACGCCGAGACCCATCCGGAGCGGGTCACGGAGCTCGTGTTGCGGGGGATCTTTCTGCTCCGAAAGCGTGAAATCGACTGGTTTTACCAACACGGCGCCTCCGTGATATATCCGGACGCCTGGGAACCGTTCCTCGCGCACATCCCCGAGGGGGAGCGCGGGGAGATGCTGCAGGCCTACCACCGCCGCCTCACGAGCGACGACCCGGCCGTGCGCCTGGCCGCAGCCAAGGTCTGGAGCGGCTGGGAGGGGGCCACGTCGAAGCTGATCCCGGACCCGGAGTTCACCGGACACTACGAGGAAGACGAATTCGCCCTCGCTTTCGCGCGGATCGAAGCTCACTATTTCATCAACCGGGGATTCCTCGAGAGGGACGACCAGCTGCTGCTCGACGCGGCGAAAGTCCGTCATATCCCCGGCGTGATCGTGCAGGGCCGGTACGACGTAGTCTGCCCGATCGACAGCGCCTGGGCGCTGCACCGGGCTTGGCCCGAAGCCGACTTGATCATCACGCCCGACAGCGGCCACAGCGCCTTCGAGCCGCCCAACAGCCGCGCCCTGGTTGCCGCCACCGACCGGTTCGCGGGACTCTGACGCGAGGGCCTTCACGGCGAGATCCCGAGGCTTGTCTCGAAGGTTCGAAGGCGCAAAGAAATTCGTGTTGATTGGACGGATCGGGTCGGTTAATGTCAATGAAACTGCGGTAAGCGGTATCGGTGTAGCTTGGGTGTGCATTCGTTCCTGATTTCCTTCCGAGGGGGATCAGAGCGCGCTCCCCGGCGTCGTGAGCGCTTTCCTTAAGATCAGGTTCATTTTTCGCCCGCCGCGGGCGTTGAAACGCAGGCTGAGATTGTTTATGAGCACGAATAGCATCGGTTATCCTGAGGGGACACAAGCCTCTCCCCTGCCGCACAGCCGGACGTCGGGGCAGCACTTCCGCCGGCCGCAGGAGAGACCGTTCAGCGCGGTCGAGCGCGAGACGACCACGATCCTGATGGGCGGCCTCACGCGCAAGCACGACAAGTTCATCGAGGCCGTCTTCCACGGCTCCGGGTACAAGTGCCGGGCGCTCCCCACACCGGACCAGGCTGCGTTCCACGTCGGCAAAGAGTACGGCAACAACGGGCAGTGCAGCCCGGCCTATTTCACCTGCGGGAGCCTGATCCAGTATCTCCGCGAGATGGAGCTGGCCGGAATGTCCCGGCAGGAGATCGTGGACCGCTTCGTGTTTTTCACGGCCGGTTCCTGCGGCCCCTGCCGCTTCAGCACCTACGCCGCCGAGTACCGGCTCTCGCTGCGCAACGCCGGTTTCGACGGCTTCCGCGTGATCCGCTTCCAGCAGGATCACGGCGTGCGCCAGAGGACAGAGGAGCCAGGCCTCAAGTACACGATCGACCTGGGTTTCGGGATGCTCAAGGCGCTCTACGTGGGGGACGTGCTGAACGATCTCACCCACAACATCCGACCCTTCGAAGTCAATCCCGGAGAGACCGACAAGGTCATGGACGAGTGCGTGCGGGACATCTGCGAACACCTCAGCACGTTCAAACCGGTCGAGTTCCGCGAACGCGCACCCGGTTGGCTGGTCAGGAGCCTCTCCGGCAACAAGATCATGAACAACACGGCGATCGTCCTCTACAAATTGAGGGAGCACCTGAAAGGGGACGAGTTCCTGGGCCTACTTGAACGCTGCCGCAAGCGGATCGACGGCATCGAGGTCGACCGCATGCGCGTGAAGCCTGTCGTGAAGATCATCGGGGAGTTCTGGGCGCAGACCACGGAAGGGGACGGCAACTACCGGATGTTCGAGTTCCTGGAGCGCGAGGGCGCGCACGTGCAACCCGAGGCCCTCGGCACCTGGATCAAGTACCTGCTGACTCACGCCCGCATGGTGATGCACCCGCACCGCGGCATGGACGAGAACTACCAGGAACCCCTGCCCGGCGAATGGCGAAAGCGGGTGCGCAACGAACTCCGTTTCCAGAAGCAGCGCATGCTGCTGGGAACCGGCGAACTGATGTACACCGGGCTCTACCACAAGGTGGTGGACCGTCTCGGAGGCATGGCGCATCGTCTGGTCAGCCAGTACGAGCTGGCGCGCCTGGCCGACCCCTTTTACGATCCGCTTGCCCGGGGGGGCGAAGGGTACCTGGAGGTGGGTAAGAACATCTATTACCACGCCCACAAGCTCTGCCACATGGTGCTCAGCCTGAAGCCGTTCGGCTGCATGCCCTCGTCTCAGTCCGACGGCATCCAGTCGGCCGTGATAAACCGGTTTCGCGACATGATCTTCCTCCCGATCGAGACTTCCGGCGAAGGTGAGGTCAACGCGCACAGCCGCGTCCAGATGGCTCTTGGGGAAGCCAAGACCAAGGCCAAGGCGGAGTTCCAGGAAGCGCTTGCCAGGAGCGGGAAGAAGCCCGAGGAGCTCAGGGAGTTCGTGGCGCGCCACCCGGCCCTGCGCCGGCCGATGTACAAGGTCCCGCACCATCCCGGGGTCGCAGGCAATGCCGCCAATTTCGTGCTCCACGTGAGCGACATCATGTCCGGGCGCGCGCGCCTGTGAAGCCAATTTAAGTGGGTCCGGGCTTCAGCCCGGACGCCGTTTGCGGTCGCTATAGCGTGCGCCCGTCGCCACATAGATCAGATCAAGAGACCTCCGGGCTGAAGCCCGGACCCACTTGGCGTTATTTGGCGTTGTAGGGAGGGGTCGATTTGTTCGGAAGAGACGATCTTGACTTGCGTTACCGTGTCGGTGTGGACGTCGGGTCGACCACCGTTAAGGCGGTCGTCGTGGACACCTCGACGGACACCGTCGTGTGGCGCGATTACCGCCGCCACGACACGCGCCAGGCGGACATGCTGCTCGACTTCCTGCGCCGGATGGAGCGGGAGGCGGGGATCGACACCGGCAATAGCCGCATCTTCATGACGGGCACCGGGGGCAACACCCTCGCCGACCTCGTCGGCGCCAAGTTCGTCCAGGAAGTCCTGGCCGCCTCGCTTACGGTGGAGAGGCTGTGCCCCGAGGCTTCGGCCATCGTGGAGATCGGAGGGCAGGACGCCAAGATCGTCGTGCTGCGCAAGGACCCGGAGTCGGGACGCATCAAAAAGATCCCGTCGATGAACGACAAGTGCGCCGGCGGGACCGGGGCAGTGATCGACAAAATCAGCGCCAAGCTGGGCATCCCGCAGCAGTCGCTGTCGCAGCTGCACTACAGCGGTATCCGGGTGCACGCGGTCGCTGGCAAATGCGGGGTCTTCGCGGAAACGGACATCAACAGCCTCCAGAAACAGGGGATTCCACCCGAAGAGCTCATGGCCTCGCTCTTCGACGCCTTCGTTCTCCAAAACCTGAAGGTCCTCGCCCGGGGCCACACGCTCATGCCCGAGGTCATACTGCTCGGCGGGCCGAACGCCTTCATTCCGGGGATGCGCGAGGCCTGGCAGCACAATATCGCGCTCATGTGGGAGGAACGGGGTGTCAAACTGCCCGGGCAGACCAGCCGCGAGAGCGTCATCCGGGCGCCCGAGCACGCGGAGTATTACGGCGCCATGGGCGCCGCGGAATACGGCAAGGAAGAGGAGCTCGGAGTGGGCAGGTATCGCGGCACGTCGCAGCTCGAGTTTTTCGTGGGCGGCGGCCGCATCGCGGGACGCGGGCCGAGCGGAGTCCCGGGGCTGGTCGCCTCCGAGGAGGAGGTTGAGGCCTTTCTGAAGGCCTACGCTCCGCCGCGCTTCGTCCCCCCGAGGCTGCGGCCGGGCGCCACCGTGTCCGGGTACATCGGTGTCGACGGCGGTTCCACGTCGACCAAGGCGGTGCTCGTCTCCGAGGACGGGGACGTCATGGCGAAGGCCTACCAGCTGTCGAAGGGCAATCCCATCCAAGACACCGTCGAGATCCTCGAGAAGCTGCGGGCCCAGGTCGAGTCGCAGGGCGCCGGGATCGAGGTGCTCGGCGTCGCGACCACCGGGTATGCCAAGGACACCCTGAGGGACGTCATATGCGCCGACGTCGCCCTGGTCGAGACCGTGGCGCACGCCAAGTCCGCCCTGCACTACTACGAGGCCCCGGACGCGATCGTAGACGTGGGCGGCCAGGACATCAAGCTGATCATCCTGAAGGACGGGCGCGTCAAGGACTTCAAGCTGAACACCCAGTGCTCTGCCGGAAACGGCTACTTCCTGCAGGCGATCGCGGAAGGTTTCGGCCTGAAAGTCGAGCAGTTCGCGGACATGGCGTTCACCGCGCGTTCGATGCCCGTGTTCCCCTACGGGTGCGCCGTTTTCCTGCAGGCGGACATCGCCAGCTTCCAGGGCCAGGGGTGGAAACCCCATGAGATCCTGGCGGGGCTCGCCGCGGTCCTGCCCAAGAACGTGTGGTTGTACATCGCGAAGATCCCGAACCTCCCCGAACTCGGCACGCGTTTCATCCTGCAGGGCGGCACGCAGAACAACCTTGCGGCTGTGAAAGCCCAGGTGGATTTCATCCGCTCCCGTTTCAAGGGTTCGGGCCGCATGCCCGAGATCACGGTCCACAAGCACAGCGGCGAGGCGGGGGCGATCGGTGCCGCGTTCGAGGCGATGCGCCTGCACCGGCTGGGGCGCGAGACCACGTTCATCGGCCTCAACGCCGTGCGCCACATCCAGTACCGGACGACAGTCGGGGAGGAGACCCGCTGCGATTTCTGCAAGAACAACTGCGTTCGGACGTTTATCGACATCTGCAGCGAGGACGAGCCCGCAGTCGCTGCCCCGGCCGCGCCGGCCCCCAACCAGCCAGGCGTGCCGCTGAGGCCTGGTGAGCGGCGGCTGATCATCGCGACCTGCGAGAAGGGAGCCGTCGAGGACGTCTCGGCCATGAGAGTTATCCAGGCCGGACTCAATGCCGCCCGCGAAGCCAATCCCAACCTGGTGGAGTACGCCGGGCGAGAGGTGTGGCGCGTGCACGCGCAATCGGTCGTGGCGGACACCGTCCCCAAGTGGGCGCTGACCAGGGAAGCGCGCCGGCGCCGCGTGAGCATGCTGCGCCGCGACCGGATAAGGATCGGCATTCCGCGCGTGATGGCGATGTACTCGTTCGCGCCCTTATTCACCGCCTACTTCGAGAGCTTGGGCATCCCCGGCGGCAACATCGTCTTTTCCGATAACACCAGCGAGGAGATGTACCGCTTGGGGGCCAAGCGCGGCTCGATCGACCCATGTTACCCTTCCAAGCTGGCGCTGGCGCACGTGCACAACCTGCTCTTCGTCAAGCACCGTCGGAAGCCGATTGACTGCATCTTCTTCCCGATGTTCGACGTGCTGCGCTCGCCCCTCGTCAACCTGCGCGCCACCAACGCCTGTCCGACCACCTCCCTGACCCCCGAGGTGGTAAAGGCCGCGTTCACGAAAGAACTCGACCTCTTCAAGGAAAACGGGGTTGCGTACGTGCGACCTCTGCTCGACGTGTCGAAGCCGCAATTGCTGGCGCGGCAGCTGTTCGGCGCGTGGCGGCCGATTCTCGGGCTGTCGCGCGAGGAGAACGCCCGTGCCGTCGAGGCCGGATTCGAGGCCCTGAACCGATACGAGTCCCTGTTGCGCCGCAAGGCCCGCGCGGAACTCGACCGCCTCGAGCGGGAAGGCGAGGTCGGCATCGTCTTCCTCGGCCGCCCCTACCATCACGACCCCGGCATTAACCAGGGGATCCCGGAGGAACTGCAGAAGCGCGGCTACACGATCTTTTCGCAAAGCACCCTGCCCCTGGACGAAGACCTCCTGCACGAATTGTTCGGGGAGGAGGTCTCGCAGGGCGTCATCACACACCCGCTCGACATCGGCGACGTCTGGAAGCACACCTTCTCGGCCAGCAGCGCCAACAAGCTGTGGGCGGCCAAGTTCACGGCGCGGCACCCCAACCTCGTGGCGGTCGAGCTGTCCAACTTCAAGTGCGGCCACGACGCGCCGATCTACTCGACGGTGGAAAAGATCGTGGAGTACTCGGGAACACCCTATTTCGCCTTCAAGGACATAGACGAGAACAAGCCGACCGGGTCCATCAAGCTGCGTGTGGAGACCATCGACTACTTCCTCAAGGAGCTCAAGGCCAAGCTCGCCGCCTCCCGGGACGAGCGTGTCCTCTCCAGGGGAGCGTGAGCCGCAGGAAGCTGAAACCTTTTGAGGGTCCTGTCGTCTTTATAAGTCTGTATTCAGCTTCAAAGGAGTACCAGTCGGATGTCTGTAACCTCTTTGCGGTCGCTCTGTGCCATCGCCGTGTCTTTTGTCGTGGCCATGCTGCTCCGGCCCGGGGCGGCAGAAAGTGCCGACGCCGTTCGCATCGGCGTCGATAATTTCGGGCAGATCAACAGCAATTATTACCGGGGTGCGCAGCCTGACCGGGGCGACTTCAATGACTTGAAACGCCTCGGGATAAAGACCGTCATCGACCTGCAGGAAAAAGGGGAGCGCGACGAACCCGAATGGGTCCGCACCGCCGGGATGCAGTTTTTCAACCTGCGCCTCTCCAGCACGCGCCCAGCCTCCGCGGCCGAGACGGAGTATTTCCTGAAGCTGGTCAACGATCCGGCAAACTGGCCCGTCTTCGTGCACTGCGCCGGGGGTCGGCACCGGACCGGCGAGATGACGGCCATCTACCGCATCAGCCACGACGGCTGGACCGCCGATAAGGCCTACCAGGAGATGAAGAGGTTTAAGTACTACTCGTTTGGCGGACACGGGTCCCTCAAGGACCACGTCTACGGCTACTACCGGGATTACCAGACGGCCCTGCAGAGCCCCGGCGTGCTCACGGGGATGCAGCCCCCGACCGTTCCCGCTACCAGGGAAGCCGTCGGAGCCTCTCGATAATCGCGTCCGTAACCTCCCGGGTGCCGCACTTGCCCCCGAAGTCAGGGGTGAGTGCCCGGCCATCTTCCAGGACGTCCTCCGTGGCGGTCATCAGGCGCGCGCCGCTATCTCCGAACCCCAGATGGTCGAGCATCATGGCGGACGACCAAATTTGCCCGATGGGGTTGGCGACCCCTTTGCCGGCGATGTCCGGGGCCGACCCGTGCACGGGTTCGAACATCGACGGATATTTCCGTTCCGGGTTGATGTTGGCCGACGGGGCGATCCCTATACCCCCGATGATTGCCGCCCCCAGATCGGTGAGGATGTCGCCGAAGAGGTTCGACGCCACGACGACGTCGAATTCAGCGGGTTTCAGTACGAAAAAGGCGCTCAGGGCGTCGATGTGGACCAGGCGGCGTTCCACGAGCGGGAACTCCGCCTCGCCGATTTCGTTGAAGATCTCGTCCCAGAACGGCATGGTCCAATTGATGCCGTTGGACTTGGTTGCCCCGCACAGCCTGCGCCGGGGGGACTTTTCCGCGAGCCGGTAGGCGTGGCGGATGATGCGTTCCGTCCCGACCCGCGTGAACACGGTGTTCTGCACCGCGATCTCGTGCGGGAAGCCGGTGTGGATCCGCCCGCCGATGCTTGAGTATTCCCCCTCGGAGTTCTCCCGGATCACGACGAAATCGATCCTGCCGGGATCGCGCAGCGGCCCGGCGACCCCCCGCAGTTTCCGGACAGGGCGCATGTTCACGTATTGCTCGAAACCCCGACGGATCGGGAGGAGCAGTCCCCAGAGGGAAACGTGGTCGGGCACCCCCGGATACCCTACCGCCCCGAGCAGGATCGCGTCGAAACCGCTCAGCGTCTTCAGGAATCCTTCCGGCGCCATCGCGCCGTGTTCCGCGTAATAGCGGCAGCCCCAGGGGAACTCTGTGAACTGGAAACCGAACCTGCCGTCCAGGCGGCTGATCTCCTCCAGGACACGCCTGGACTCCGCAACCACTTCGATCCCGATACCGTCCCCGGGAATCACGGCGATAGAGAAACTCTGCATGACGCACCACCTCCTTTGCGGACGTTCAGCCGCCGCACTCCAAATCGTCTGGAGTGCGGCGCCTCGGCGACGCTTTCGCTTACACTCGAAGGCCGCAATCCCCGGCGCCTCGGCGCCACACCGAAATCGCGCGCCTCGGCGGCGGCTTACTGTGCGACGTCGACGTGCGGCGGCGCCGAGGCGCCGCCGACAAAGCGGCGTCCAGCCCGGTACTTTACACGGATCTTCGAGCGTATGAGTGACAAAAGCCGGGGAAGAGCGGCCGGCCGCCCAGGTGAGCCGGAAACGGAGGGGGTAACAAGGGCCGCGTCGAGCCGCCGCGGCCCACTCGGCCACTCCAGAAACTTGCGGGAGGTCGGCGTGAACAGTGGTAATTTGTAGTGCCCGCGCAGGCGCGGGTTTACCCCGGAATCCAGGAGCACAACCGACATGATCGACCCGGCGCAGGAACGGCAGGGTATTCCGACCGGGGCGGCGCCCGCCGGCAGGACCGGCTTATTCTGGCGCGCGCTGGTGGTCGTCGCGTTGCCGGTTGCGCTCTGGTGGGTTCCTCCGCCCGGCAGCCTGTCGACCTCGGCGATGCACCTTTCGGCGATCTTTCTCGGTACGATACTGGGGCTGGTGCTGCAACCCCTGCCGCAGGGGGCGGTCGTGATTGTGGCGGTTTCGGCGGCGTCCCTCACGGGAGCCCTGTCGCCCGCAGACGCCCTCTCCGGGTACGCCGACTCCACCGTGTGGCTGATCGTGACGGCATTTATCCTGGCCCGGGGCTTCATCCACACCGGTCTCGGGCGCCGCATCGCGTATCACATGGTGCGGAGATTCGGCCGCAGCACGCTGGGGCTCGGCTATGCGCTCACGGCCGCCGACCTGATCATCGCGCCGGCGACGCCCTCGAACACGGCGCGAGCCGGCGGCATCCTCTTCCCTGTCGTGAAATCCCTGGCGCTGTGCCTGGGGTCGGAACCGGGCCCGACCGCACGGCGGGCCGGGGCCTTCCTGATGTTCAACGAGTTCCAGACGAACCTCGTCACCTCGGCGCTGTTTCTCACGGCCGTGGCGCCCAACGCGATGATCACGAAACTCGCCAAAGACACTTTCGGGTTCGGCATCACGTGGCTCGGATGGGTGTGGGCGGCCCTCCTCCCCGCCGCTGTATCGCTGGTCCTCCTGCCAGGCCTGATTTACCGGTGGCTGCGCCCGGAACTCCGCCGCGCAGACGAAGCGGCGGCCCTGGCACGCAAGGAACTGGCATCCATGGGGCCGATGAGCCGGGGGGAACGCCGCATGATGGGGGTTTTTCTGTCGACCCTGGCGCTTTGGGCGACGGGGCAGTGGACGGGCATCAACGCCACATCGGTGGCGCTGGCCGGAGTCAGCGCCCTCGTCGTGCTGCGGGTGATCGACTGGGAGGACGTGGTCCACGAGCGCGGCGCCTGGGACGCGCTGGTCTGGTTCGGCGGCCTGGTGTCGCTCGCCGCTGGTCTGGCCAAGCTGGGGGTGATAGGACTCCTGGCGTCGACGCTCAAGGGCTGGCTGGGCGGCGTGCACTCCTGGGAACTGGGTTTTGTGCTCCTCGTGATCGCTTACATCTATTCCCACTACCTGATCGCGTCGATGACCGCCCACGCGACCGCGCTGTACGTCCCGCTCGCTCTCGTCGGCATCACCCTGGGAGCTCCTCCCGCGCTGGTGCTCCTGGTCCTCGGGTTCATGAACAGCCTCAACGCCGCGATGACGACCTATGGCACGGGGCCGGCTCCCATCTACTACGGCGCGGGCTACGTCGACCCGTCGACGTGGTGGAGGCTGGGGCTGTACGTCAGCCTCGTCAATCTGGCGGTCTGGCTCGGTGTGGGCGGGTTGTGGTGGAAGCTCATCGGGCTATGGTAGCAGGTTTCCCCCGCCCAACAGGCACGTGGGTCCGGGCTTCATCCCGGACGTCTTTCGATCGGATCTATGTGGCGACGGGCGCACGTCATGGCGACCGCACACAGCGTCCGGGCTGAAGCCCGGACCCACGTGTATCTTGTTTGGATCGGGCAGATCAACCGTTGGACAGCCTCTTCAGCCCGGACGCAGTTTGCGGTCGCTATTGAGGGCTCTTGCGGTCAGGAGGTCGTTGCGGCCAGGGCGGAGCTGAGGTACTCCCGCTCCTGCTCCCCGGTCCATCCCTGGACCGTCAGGATGTCTTTTGTGCGCCTGTGGGGGTAGACCACGGCCTTGCCGTCGATTTCCCTCGCGATGATCATGCGCAGGAAGTCGGTGGCGTGCTCGAGATCCCCGATGCGCGTGATGTGCGCCGCAGTGTCGATGCGTCCTTTGGCCATAAGGTCGAGCGTGTGGGCGATGTCCCAGGGGGATCCTCCGCTCGACCCGGTCACGTTGATTTCCCGGTAGTGCACGATTCCTGTGTCGAGCGCGACGATGTCCTCCCCTTTTTTGAGGCCGCCGAAGAGATTCAGGACGGCGCCGCGCCCCGTGAGCTGCTGCGCCGGCTCGATGGCCTGCTTCGCCCCCACCGCAACGATGACGTCGTCCGCCCCCGCGTTACCCGTCAACTCGTCCAGGGTGGCGGCGAGGCTTTCCGTCATGGGATCCACGATCCTCAGGATGATGCCCGCGGCCGAGGCCCGCCGGCCGAACAGCTCCTCGACCTGCCGGCAGCGCGCCGGCACGCACTCGGACACGACGATTGCCCGCGGGGTGTAGCTGAGGGCCAGATCGACGTGCATGCGCCCCATGGCCCCGGCCCCAAGGATGACGGTTACCCCGCCCCGCTTCAGCCCGTTGACCGAATGTCGGGGGCCGCTGGGGTCGGGCTGCACCAGGTGCATGTGGTGATCTTGCGCCGATATCACGCACGAAAACGGCTCGCTCATGGCGGCGTGGGCGCTCGGGAAGTCCCGGCCGGGGATCGGGAGAAGGCACCCCGCCTCGAGCACCTCCTCGGTTATGAGGATGTATTCGGCGAGGTGGCCCGGGAGCGTGTAGCCCACCGAGACTTTCTGGATACCCCGGGCCTCGTCGCGGTAGCGCTCACGGTGGTTGACCGGCGCGTGGTCCACGGCCGGCTGAACGACATAGCGGTCCCCGGTCCGGTAGCGGTCGCGCAGCGCGGTGCCGACTTCCACCAGGGTGACGGCGCCTTCGTCGCCCAGGATCAACGGCCATTTCCCGAGGTCCCAGCCGTGGATCTGCTTGTGGTCGGGACCCTGCTCCACGAGCTTGATCAGCGACGTGCAGATACCCGCGGCGTCCACGCGTCCCAGCAGTTGGTGCGGACCCGGCCGCGGCACGGGCACCCGCCGGATCGCGAGGTGGCCAAAGCCCACGCCGTCCAGCACCAGTGCGCGCATCGTATCGGGGAATCCGTTACCTGTCGTCATGGCCACTCCTCGGTAAAACCGTATCGACCAACTGTAGGGGCAGTGGGGCGAGGGGTCAAGCGGCAAAGCCCACGCGCCCTCGCTGCCCAGCCTGTACTCTCAGGAGGCGCGCCTCCGCAGCCCACCTCCGGCTCGTCCCCGGCCATTGAGTGCACGATCAAAAAAAACACCGCCCTCTGCCGATTGGTGGAATACTACGGCTTCCGGAACCCCAGAAGGAGGGGAGGCATGAATACAAGGCGTGGCTTCCTGGCAGTCGTCGGATCGGCGCTGCTGTCCATTCTGAGCCTGGGCGCGGCGGCGGAAGCGCAGGGCCGAAAGATCCCGGTTGTCCTTGACACGGACATCGGCGACGACATCGACGATACGTGGGCGCTTGCGTTGCTGCTCAACTCGCCCGAGTTGGATCTGAAGCTGGTTACGACCGACTACGGCAACACGGAGTTCCGCGCTAAAATTGCCGCGCGTCTGCTCGAAATCGCGCGCCGGACCGACGTCCCCGTCGGCATCGGCATCAAGACGAGCGACTCGGTGGGAGCGCAGGGTCCCTGGGTCAGGGATTACGACTTGGCCCGCTACCCGGGCAGGGTCCAGCGCGACGGGGTGCAGGCCCTGATCGACGTCGTCATGAAGTCCCCGGAGCCGGTCACCCTGATATGCATCGGGCCGGTCCCCAACATCAAGGCTGCACTTGAGCGCGAGCCGGCGATAGCGCGCCGGGCGCGCTTCGTGGGCATGCAAGGGAGCGTGCATCGCGGCTACGACGGCGCCGCCCAACCCTCGGCCGAGTACAACGTCAAGTGCGATCCGGACGCCTTCCGCCGCGCGCTCGCCTCGCCGTGGAGCGTCACGATCACACCGCTGGACACCTGCGGCCTCGTGCGCCTCGACGGCGAAAAGTACGCGGCCGTTCGCAACTGCAGCCGCCCGCTCGCCCGTGCCGTCATCGAGAACTACCGTATCTGGTGCGGCGACAATCCGCAGAGCGCCGACACGGCGAGCTCCGTGCTGTTTGACACGGTCGCGGTGTACCTGGCGTTGTCGGAGGACCTGCTCGTCATGGAGAATGTGGGCCTGAAGGTGACCCAGGACGGTTTCACCACGATCGACACCCAGGGAAAGAAGACCCGCTGTGCGGTCCGCTGGAAAGACCTCCCTGGCTTCCAGTCCTTTCTCGCGCGTCGGTTGTGCAGGTAGGCCGGCAGGTCCCGAGAGCCGGGGGGATACCCCGGCGCGGTTGGGCAGGCTGAGGCCCGCCGTCACTAGAATCAGGCTGATCCCGGGCAGCTTCTGATATGATCGTCCTGCCGCATACCTCGAAGTGTGATACATCCCGGCGGCTCGCGCTGCGGAGCCGGGCGGGGGTTTTCGCGACCGACACAGCCGGGCGAGAGCGAGGGGCTCGCAACGGAATTGGCCGCCGTGACTATTCCTGCCGCGAGGAGAGCCGATGGACGACGTGCGTCTCCGGCTGCGGCACTGACAAATTGGGAACAACGTACCCCTGGAGGAAGTCATGCGTAAGTCGACTGTTCATCTCATCCTTTTCTGCATGGTCATCGGCCTGGTCGTCACACTCGCGACCAGCCAGGAAAAGAAGGTCAATGTAATCGTCTTCGGGGCTCACCCGGACGACGCCGACGGACGTGCGGGCGGCGTAGCGGCGAAGTGGGCCGCGCTTGGGCACAAGGTGCAACTCGTTTCCTTGACTAATGGAGACGCCGGCCACCAGAGCCAGGGGGGCGGGGCCCTGGCGATCCGGCGGAGAGCCGAAGCGGCCGAGTGCGGCCGCCGGCTGGGCGTGGAGTACATCACCTTCGACAACCACGACGGCGAGCTGCTGCCGAGCCTGGAGGTGCGGCAGCAGGTCATCCGCGCCATCCGCAAGTGGAACGCCGACCTCGTGATCGGCCCTCGTCCCAACGATTACCACCCCGACCACCGCTACACCGGGATACTGCTGCAGGATGCCGCGTACATGGTGACGGTGCCTAATGTCTGTCCCGACACCCCGTCGTTGCGCAAGAATCCCGTGTTCATGTACAGCCAGGACGGTTTCCAGAAACCCGCCCCGTTCAGCCCGGATGTCGCGGTGGCGATCGACGACGTCGCCGAAAAGAAGATCTACGCCGCCGACGCGCACGTCTCCCAGATGTACGAATGGCTGGCCTGGCATGCCGGGAAGATCGACAGCGTCCCGAAGGATCCGGCGGCCAGGCTGGAGTGGCTTCGCAACGACCGCGGCAGGGGAGGGGTCAGCGCGGCCGTACGCGCCTCGCTCGAGAAACGGTACGGCAAGGAGACCGCTGCGGGCGTGAAATTCGCCGAATCCTTCGAGCTCTGCGAATATGGCAGCCGGCCGAACGAGCAGGAGATTCGCCGGTTGTTCCCGTTCTTCCCGGCACAACTGAGGTAATAGCGAAGCCGGAAGCCCGAAGCCGGAAGAAGGAAGCCGGAAGGACGGGGACCTGCGTGGGTCACGGCCTTCCGGCGGTCCCGGGCGGTCAGGATTCGGTTGCCGTGTTGAAGCTCAGGCAGGCCTGGCCCAGGTAGATCTCGTCGCCGGGGGCCAGACGGATGCCGCGGGGGTTGCCCGAAGGCACTTCGATCGAGCGGCCGTCGCGGAACACGCGCGTGCCGTAGCGGCTCACCTCGTCGATGATGCGATACTCGCCCTTGCCGGCTTCGAAGAAGATCGTCGCGTGCGCGCGGCCCACGGTGGCGTTGACGTCGTCGCCGTTGTCGAGGAACACGATGTCGTTTTTCCGCACGACCTGTCCCTCCTTGTCGAGCACTTCCTTGAGCCGCCCGATCTTGATGCGTTCCCTCTGGAGCTGGTAGACGGGCTGCTCCGCCTCGCCCTTCAGGATCGTGAACTCCACCCCGGGCGCCGCGCGCCTTTCGGGGCGCGGGCGGCGTTCTGCGCGGGAGCAGTCGATTTTGAAAGGCTTCGCCGCTTCCGCAGCGGGGTCAGGCACCCGGAAGTCGACGACGACATCCACTTCCCCGCCACGCAGGTCGCAGTTCGACTCGAGCAGCAGTTGTCGGATATCGTGCGCAAGGGAATCCTCCTCCACGAACGCGGCGGCGAGGACATCGCGCGCCTCTCCTTCGGGCGGCGCGAGCAGGTGCACCTCGATCTTGTCGAATGGGAAGACCCGGCGGCCCCCGCGGCTGACGATGCGGTCTTCCACGTGCTCGAAGATGGCCCGGCGCGTTTCCAGCGGCGTCTGCGCGGCACCCGCGCCGAAGGCATGGTCGATGCGGGCCTGGATCTTCTGCTCGGTCCTGAGCAGCTTGTCGAGAAAACTCATCGTTCACTCCGGTCGAATAATCCGAGCCGCTGGGCGGCGTTGGCGATGTCTGCAGCCACGGGCGCGGCCACGCGGCCGCCGTACCGGCCGTTTTCGAGGATGACGGCGAACGCGATCTTCCTGCCCGCCGGTGCGGTTGTCCCGTACGGGGCGAATCCGATGAACCAGGCGTGCGACGGCCGATCGCGCAGTTCCGCAGTGCCGGTCTTGCCCGCAATGGGCACCGCGGCGGCCGCGGCGGTCCGCCCGGTCCCCTCGGTCACCACGCCCCGCATGTACTGCGCCAGGAGGCGCGCGTGTTCGGGTGGCATCACCTTGCTCCCGGCGGGCGCCTGTTCGACGGGCACCCAGCGTACCGAGTGCACGATCCCCTCCTCGGCGATGCCGGCGGCAACCCTGACCATCTGCAGAGGCGTGGCCACCACCTGCCCCTGGCCGTAAGCAGCCTGGGGGAGCGCTTCCTGCAGCTGCTTTGCGGTCTCGGGCGACGCCGCGCGAATGCCGAATTCACGGGACATCCGGAGCAGTCTCTCGGCGCCGACGACGTAGGTGCCGAGCTGGGCGAAATAGGCGTTACAGGAGTGGATGATGCCCTTGGACATGTTCACCGTCCCGTGCGGCACCTTGTCCAGGATGTCGTCGCGGATGGGGCGCCCCCAACCCCGCACGTAGTTGCCGATGCGCCCGTCGGGCAGCCTCTTGCACTCGAAGGTCTCGTTTTCCACGTTGTCGCGCACCTGGAGCGCGGCGCTCGCGGTCACCAGTTTGAACGAGGATCCCGGCGGGTACAGGCCGTAGCGCGCCCGGTCGAGCAGGCTGTCGCGGAACCCGGACACGTCCGCGGTCTCGTCGCCGGTCGACAGCAGGTGAACAGCCTCAGCCGCCCCTTTCCAGGGATAGGTCACGGAAGCGAGCAGATCGCCGGTCAGCGGGTCGATCACGATGGCCGCCCCCTTCTCCACCCCGTTGTTGCGGACGTGGCGATCGAGGATGTCCGCCGCCGCCTTTTGCAGCCGCACGTCGAGGGACAGATGTACGTCGCGGTCGCGCCGGAGGATGCGCTGCACCTGCTCGTGCTCCGGACGGTAGCGGTAGCGCACCAGGGGTATGAGCTCGCGCAGGTCCCGGCGCAGCGCCGGATGTCGGGCGCCGCCCGGCGTGTCGTCGACCTCGACCGTGGTAGCGCGGTCGTCGTACCCCTGCAAGGTTACGTTGTAGTCGCGTTCGACATACGACGTGTTGGGCGCGGCCCAGTTGAGCCGGGTGGGCAGGTCCCCCAGGATGTGGAACGTGAGGGCCCCGAACGGGTAGCCTCGCGCTGATCCCGCAGCACCAAGCTCGGCGGGGTCGACCCCCAGACGCTCGTATTCGTCGCGGTGCCCCTCCAGCTCCGTCGCCGAGCTGACCGCGAGCGGTATGCCGTTGCGGTCGAACACGCTGCCGCGCGGAATGACCTCGCTCGCCTCCACCACCCGGGGATTGTACATGTAACGCCGGTGACCATCGGCCTGCGGGACCAGGGCGCCCGTGCTCATGGTCTGCCCAGTCCCGAACACCTGGACCCGCGCGGCCTGCACCACGACGGCCGCCGCCACGACGCCGAACGCCACGACCGCCCAACGGACAGGTTTCCGGAACGGCTCGTTGCGTCCTACAGCAGACGGGCGTGCCGAGATCGCCAACAGGATACCCAGGATGGCGAAGTTCATCACGGCCGAGGACTTGCCATAGTTCAGGAAGGGCGTGACCACGCCCGAAAGCGGCACGAGCCCGAGGACGCCCCCCGAGATCAGGGCGACTTGAAGCCCTGTGAGCAGGGTGAAGCCAATCCCCAGAAAAAACGTGTAGTGCCCGGGGGCAGCCAACGAAAGCCTCAGGCCACGGTGCAGGAAGACGCCATAGAGCAGGTAGATCAGGACAAGCCCGAGGAAACCCAACTCCTCGCCGGCCGCCGCGAGGATCAGGTCCGTGTGCACGGCGGGAAGGGATTCGGGCTCCCCGAGGCCCAGCCCGGCGCCCCAGAGTCCGCCCGAGGCAAATGTCCAGAGGGACTGGGCCAGGTGGTCGCCGCCGGGACGGACGTAGTTGTCGAAGGGCGACAGCCAGATGCTCACGCGGGAAACGACGGTGCGGGGGAAGCTCAAGTGGTAGCCCACCGCGAACGCCGCCACCAGGATTCCCAGCCCGACCGCAGCGGCTACGGCTCGGCCGCGGGCGATCGCGTACAGCGACAGGAACACGGCCAGGAATACCAGGGCCGGGCCGAGGTCCTTCTGCAAAAAGAAAAAGACCACGGCCAGGCCGGCCGCCGCCGCCACGGGAAGCGCGTACTTCAGGCGCGGGATGTCGAAGCCGCGCAGCCACCCGGGGACCACGGCCGAGCGTTCCCGCATTTCGCGGAAGAACTCCCATCGGTTCGCGAAGTAGCCCGCGAGAAAAAGCACCAGCAGGACTTTGATCAGCTCGACGGGTTGGACCGATAGGGGGCCGAGCCTGAGGTTCACTTTGGCGTCGCTGACCCCCGGTCCCGACCCGAAGACCAGCAGGATCACCGAGGCGACGAAGCTCAGCAGTAGCGGGACGTACGCGAGGCGGCGCAGCGCCCCGCGCTCGTAGTCCGGCAGGCTGCACGCGAGCAACACGAGGCAGCCGAGGGCCACTCCCACGGCAAAATCGGGAAACAGGAGGTCCTCCCGGAGCGGGTCGCGGAGCCTCACCATCAGGATGAAACCCAGCCCGCTGATCAGCATGGCTATCGGCAGCAGGATCCGGTCCCCCGTAAAATCCCGGTAGGACCAGAAACCGTGAATCAGGAAAAACGGCGCGAGGAACAGCAGGCCGTACAACACGAGCTCACGGCAGAACCGTTCCGGGGAGCGGACCACGACCCGGGGTCTCAGCAGGCGCAACTGCGCGCCGGTGAAAAGCGGAACCGACACGCTCTCTCCGGGCCGGGTCTGTTTGCGCGCATCCTGCAGGCGTGCGACGAACCAGGATAGACCCCGAGCCCTGCGGATCTGGTCCGCCGCAACGCGGACACGTCGGAGTTCGGCGACGCTGGCCAGCGGGCCGGCGCCGAGACGCTCGAAAACACGGCGCGCCGCGAAGTGGCGGTCCTCGGGATCGGGTAGAAACGAAAGGACGGACAGCAGTTCGCCGGCGCTGCGCACCGCGTTCAGGTTGAGCGGCGGTGCGGCCAGAGCCGATTCCGCTCCAGCCTCTATCGAGGTGCGTGCCCCGTGGACCAGCCAGAGTCCCGAAAGCACGACGAGGGACGCCGCCAGCAGCAGGTAGAGCTCTATCCGTCGACCGGCGACGCCGGTCCCTCCGCGGTGCAGCCCGGGCGACATGGCCCGGCCTGCGGCGGAACTCCGTGTTATGGCCATATCAGCGTTCTTCGAGGTTCTTCGGGCGCGTCTTGAAGCCTCGGAGGCGGAGCGGTGGGACTCATCTCCGGGACCACAAGGACCGAAGCATCGCCGGGTTCATTCCCCATTTCCAGCTTCACCGTGTTAGAGGCGCTTCCACCATCTCCATGAGAAAATGGAGCCGGGGGGATCGACCTGGTCGAGCCGTTCCTGAACCTTGTCGAGGGCATCCTGCACCTGCCGGATCTGGTTGGTGCTGTCTCCCCACGGCACGATCTCGGAGTAGATCGAGAGGGCGTTTTCCAGGTCGTCCTTCGCGCGCGAGAGCATGTCTTTCTCCTGCGGCTGGTCGCGCAACCGCGCGGCGCCCTGCCAGAACTGCATGCCCCGGCTCTTGAACGCGTCGGCGCGTTGCGCCTGCTCCCGCTTCCCAGGCTTGTGTCCGAGCGACTCCGCCCGCTCCAGCTCGCTGGTACCCCGGTCGAAATCCCGCAGCGAGTAAATGTAAACGCGTGCCATCCCCAGGTGCGGGTCGGGCCACTTCGGGTCGAGAGCGGCCGCCCGCTGGAAAGCCGCCAGGGCATCGGAATCTTTCCGGTTTATCCTGAGGACGTGGCCGTCGGCATAAGACAGCATGGCCGCGGCCTTCCTGTCCGAGGGGTCCAGCTGCCGAGCATGCTGCATCAAGCGCTTGCAGCGGAGCCAGTCGCCTTCGCGCACCCGCGGGGCGTCGCTGTTCCTGTACTCGTCGGCCGTAGCCTGACACTGCTCGCAGAGGAGCCTTACGAGCGGCGGACGGACCATGAGGGTGGGCAGCCCCGTCGGGCTGCTCTGCCTGAGCTGCTCGTAGCGGGTCCACGCGGTATCCCCGTCCACCTGGCCGCTTTCCAGGACGGTCTTGAGACGGCCGGCCTCCCGGTAGACCATACCTTCCCGGACCAACAGGGCCAGGAGCGCCAACCCCAGCACGGGGATCCCGATCTTCAGCCCTATCTTCAGGCGCCTGGTCCAGGAGGGTGACAGGGTACGTGTCCTGCGCGTCTCCGTGCCCGGTGCCGCCGCGGGGAGAGGCGCCGCCGGCGGGGGAGGTACCGCGGGGATTGGCTCGGCCGGCTCGGTCCTGCGGGTCTCTTCGTTCTCGCGGGCAGCCTCGGTCGGGGCGCCGGCCAGAAAGGCGCGCAGATCGGCCTCGAAGTCCCTGGCGGTCGGATACCGCCGGGCTGCAGCCTGAGCCAGCGACTTGCACGCGATCTGCTGCAGCTCGAGCGGACACGCGTCGGGGAGCGGTTGCGGGGGCATCCGGGACCTTACGACACGCTCCAGGATTTCGGTGGATGGCGCCTCGAAGGGGGGCTTGCCGCCAAGCATCTCGTAAAGGACAACCCCGACCGACCAGAGGTCCGACATCTCGTCGATGCGGCCGGTGTCGAGCCGCTCCGGCGACGCATAGGACACGCTGCCGAAAAAATTGTTGGTGAGCTTCCGGGTCAGGGACAGCCCCTTGGCGATGCCGAAATCGAGCACCCGCACACTCCCGTCCGGGGCGATGCGGATGTTTTTCGGCTTGATGTCGCCGTGAACCACGGCGCGCAATTCCTTGCCGTCGACCTGGAGAGTGGTGCTGTGGGCGACGGCGAGGATCGCGCACAACTCCCCCGCGACCCGGGCGGCCTCACGAGGCTCCACGGGCCCATCTCGGATCAGATCCGAGAGGTCCCGCCCCTCGACGTATTCCATGTCGATGAAGAAGAAATCGTCGACGTCGCCGCATTCGTGAATCCGGGGGATGCGGGGTTCCACGGTCGAGAGTTCCGCCTGCAGTTGTGCCCCGAGCCTCTCGGCGGCCACGATCTCCGCACCGTCCTGGCCCGACCCGTGCTCGACCAGTTTCAGGGCAACCCGCCTGTCCTTACGCGTGTCGAGCGCGAGGTAGACGTCTGCCATGCCGCCCCGGCCGAGCTTTTCGAGTACCTGGTAGTCGCCGATGCTCTGAAGAAAAGTCTTCATCGCGCTCCAGTCTTGACTACAGCGACGGCCCCATCCTTATTCGGCTTCGACCCCGTACCGAAATAATTGCCCATCATCCGTTCTCTCATGTGCTCCAGGCGCACACGGATGCCTTCGGCGGCGTTTCCCGAAATCATGTTGCGGAGGATGGCAGGCTCAGCGGCATCGACGACGTCGATGCCCGGAGCGGGCCGCCCGGCGTGGAAACCGTTCCCCCGGATAATGTTGCCGACCAGGTGTGGACGGGCCGTCCCGGCCACCACCACACCTGCCCCGGAGTTGTCGTAGATGTAGCTGCCGGTCAGGGCCGCCTTGGAATTGCCGCCGATCCACACGCCCGCACCCGAGGCCCCCGTAACCTCCACGTTGGTGATGCGCAGGTCCGAGTTCAGGACCCGGATCCCCACAGGGAAAGCAGCTTCCGGACCCGCTCGGATCACCACGCCCGAAAGCTCAGCCTGCCTGATGCCGTCGGCGACGACCGCCGCGTCGTCGAGCGCCAGCGGATGAGAGACACGCACGACGACGTCGCCCGCGGACCGGGCCGCGATGCTGACGTTCTCCTTGAGCCTCAGAGGGCCCCGGTATTCGCCCGGCGCAACCACGATCCGGTCCCCGGGCCGCGCTTGCTCAAGTGCGTCCGTGATCGTCGTGTATTCGGCCCCCGAGGAGCCGACCGCCAGGGTCCTCGACTCCGGGGCGCCTTGCACCGCAGCGACGGCTTCGGGCTGCGCCTGCTGCCGCCGCGCCTGCCACTCATGGAACACGATCGCGAGCAGCGCGCCGAGCGCCACGCCCAGCAGGACGAACTTCCAGGCCGCACGGCGCCGCACCCTGACCACGGGGGTTTCCTCGGTCGGGGCAGCCGTCGAGCCGCGAAGGCTTGCCGCGAAAGCGTCCCCCTCGACGACGATGACGGAGACGTTGTCCTTGCCGCCCGCGGCGTTCGCCCGGCGTATGAGTTCGCGCACGCTCTCGCGGGGATTCCCCGCATGGAGCTCGACGCTCTTCAGTACGTCCGAGGATGTAATCATGTCGGAAAGGCCGTCAGAGCAGAGCACCAGCACGGAATCGGGTTCGAACCGGGTTTGGAGGTACTCGACGAAGTCCGGGTCGTCGGGTTTGTGCGGCTGGGACCCCACGTCGCGAAACACCTCGTTGCGCCGGGGGTGCCGCATGGCCTCGAGTTCGGTGATTTCGCCGGCGTCCTCCCGCCTGCCCACGGGGGAGTGGTCCGGGGTGACCTTCCGGAGGGCGTGGTTGCGGGCGACATAGAGGCGGGTGTCCCCGACATGCCCTATGTGCAGCATCCCATCTTCGATGACGGCGAGGGTGAGAACGCAGGCCATTCCCCGCCACTCGGGGTGGACCTGGGAGAGTCGGTACACCTCGTTGTTGGCCGCCGTGATCGCCTCGCGCACGCGCCGGGCGACGGTTCCCGTTTCCTGTTTCAGGCGCCTGACGATCCAGTCGAGCGCATTCTGCGCGGCTTCCTCGCCCGCCGCTTGTCCTCCCATCCCGTCGACCACGAGGAAGATCCCGCGCTCGGGGTCGCAGTGGACGCGGTCCTCGTTGTTCTCCCTCAGCTTACCGGGGTCTGTCTCTGCCCACGCGCTCCAGGTGACGCCCGTTCTCACGTTTGCCACGGGTTATCTCGAATCCTCACCGGACGAGGATATCAGATGGGCGGCGCAGATGTATGCCACAACGACGACGAGCAAAGCCAGGAACCCGTACCTCGCCCAGTAGTAGAAACTCATAGGCTCTCGAACTCGATGACCACTTTGTCGGCCAGTTTCAGTCTGGCCTTCGGCGGAATCCTCACCCACTCCTTGTGGGCGACGCGGGTGCCGTCGACGGCGGTGCCGAAACGGCTGACATCCTGGACATAGAACTCGCGGCTGGTCTCGTCCCGCCGTAGATAAAGGTGCTGGCGCGAGATGTCGGCCGGGCCGTCCAACTGGAGGTCGCAGTATTCAGCCCTGCCGCCGCGCCCGATCGCGATCTCCGCGTTCGTCATCAGGTATTCCCGCCGCTGCCCTTCCTTGTCGATATAGATGAGACGCGCCAGGGGGGCTCCGGGCTCAGCCCGGCCCTCCTCGGTCAAGCGGCTCAGCTTCCGGGTTTCCCCTCCTGAGCGGATCGTCACCATCCGCTGCGTCTTGGCGCCGGCGCCGAACTCCTGCTGTTGGGGAAGAGTCAGACGCGAGTCTATCAGGATGTCCCCCGGGGCGAGCTCGTCGTCTTCGTCCAGGTGGAACTTCACGTACCAGTCGCTCTCGGCCGCTTCGGTCTTGGGGCCGCTGCGTTTGAGCCCGGGGAGCAACGACTTGCGCGCGCCCTGGACACGGCCCAGTTCGTCCTTCAGGGCACTCCTGGCTTCGTCGCGGATCCTTGGGAGGATGGCAGCCAGACGCTCGTAGTCCTGCCGGTGAAGATACACGTCGTAGTGGCTGGCGACCAGCGTGGTGAACAGCAGCGGCTCCTGCGATTCCCTCATGTTTTCAAGTATCGCCAGAATGATCTCTTTGCCCGTGGCTCTCGCGTCCATGAATGAAAAGCCTCGAAGGTCAGTTTAGACACATGCAAAATTTCCTGTCAATTCGGGCAGAACTCGACCTGCAGGGGTGTCCAGGGATAACAACGGAAAAACTTCCGGATTTGTTCCCCTGAAGGCGTTACTTTCCGCTTTACTCACGGCTCCGCGTTTGTTTATCCTGCAGCCAAGCGCGTCCCCCGGATTTACGGAGCCCCTTATGCCACACCGCGTCGTGACGGCGTTTTCGTGTATCTTTCTGGCAATAAGCGGGTTCGGGCAGGCCCGGAGGCCTCAGAAGATCGATCCCCAGGCGCAGCTTTTCAGCTACTATCGCCAATACCCGGATCGGTACATCCGCATCTCGCAGGAATCGTGGCGGTACAACCAGAGGACCCGGGTGGCTCAGCATTCCTTCACCCTCAACAACACGGCGATGGTCCCATATTGCGAGATTCGGATCCGTTTCGAGTACAAGGATGAAAAAGGGGCGACCTTGTTGACCCAGTCGCAACAGTTGGCGGGGATCCTCCAGCCCTACCGGCCCGTACAACAGAAGGACGTCACCCTCAAAGCCGTCCCGGCCCCGGCTGTGAATGTCGTGGTCTCCGTCGACAAGGCCCTCGTCTGCCGTTAATCCGCTTCCTGCTTCCGGCTTCCCGCTTTGTTACAGCAGGTTGCTGGCGAGCTCCGCGAGTTCTGATCGCTCCCCCTTCTCCAGGTTCACGTGAGCGTACAGGCGCTGCCCCTTGAAGTGGTCGATCAGATACGAGAGCCCGTTGGACTGTCCATCGAGATATGGGTGGTCGATCTGGTAGATGTCGCCGGTGAGGACGAGTTTGGCGCCCTCGCCGGCGCGCGTGATGATTGTCTTGATCTCGTGGGGCGTAAGGTTTTGCGCTTCGTCCACGATGAAGATGACCTTCGACAGGCTCCTGCCGCGGATGTAGCTGAGCGGTTCGATGACGAGCTTCTCGTCCCGGATCATCTGGTCGATCTGCTGGAACTGCTTGTCGTCTTCGCCGAACTGGCTCTGGATCACCCTCAGGTTGTCCCACAGGGGCTGCATGTAGGGGGCGAGCTTGCTCTCGATGTCCCCGGGCAGGTAACCCATGTCCTTGTTGCTGAGCGGAACGACGGGGCGGGCCATGAAGATCTGCCGGTACTGCTTTTTCACCTGAATGGCGCTGGCCAGCGCGCAGCAGCGTTTTGCCGGTGCCGGCCTTGCCGGTCAGCGTCACGAGCGGGATGCTGGTCCGGGTGAGCGCGTCGATGGCAAAGGTCTGCTCCGCGTTTCTCGGTTTGATGCCGTAGGCCGGCGACCTTGTCCAACCGTCGCAGCGAGGCGGAGTCGGTCTCGAAGAACGCGAGCGCCGACCGGCTGGCGTTGCGCAGGATGAAGTACTTGTTGGCGACGAGATCGAGCTTTAGGGAGGCCACCTGGGCGGCCGGGAGCTCGTAGGGAGGCTGGTACAGGGCCGTCAGGATTGCGTCGTCGACGTCCTCGACGATTTCCTTTCCGCTGTAGAGCTCCTCGATGCTGCGCACACGGTCCGTCGTGTAGTCCTGGGCTGGGATGCAAAGCGCCTTGGCCTTCATCCGCAGATTCACGTCCTTGGTGACCAGGATGACCGACTTTTTCCTGTGCGCCTTCTTGAACAGGTCGAGGGCCACGCTGAGGATGCGGTGATCGGGGTTGTCCTCGCGGAACACCTCCTGGATCTCGGGGCTCAGTCCCTTGGTGATCGCAACCCGGACCTTCCCCTTCCCTCTCCCGAGAGAGATGCCGCCGTCGAATACGGCGTTCCCCGAAAGCGAATCGAGTGTCCGCGCGAACTCGCGGGCGTTGTAGTTGATGACCTGGCTCCCGCGCTTGAAGTGGTCGATTTCCTCGATCACGGCCAGCGGGATGACGACGTCGTTCTCCTGGAAACGGTGGATGCAGGTCGCATCGTGCAGGATGACGTTCGTGTCGAGGATGAAGGTCTTGGCCCGTTTGGGTTCCGGCATGCCCTGATTATGTCACAGGGCACCAACCGAGGCGAGCGCCTGCTCGAGGTCTGCCTCCAGGTCGGCGGCATCCTCGATGCCGCACGAGAGGCGCACGAGCGAATCCGTGATCCCGTATCGGAGCCTCTCCTGCTCCGGAGTGTCCCAGTAGGACATCAGGACGGGCATCTCAACGAGGGATTCGACTCCGCCCAGGCTCGGCGCGATGTAGGGGATCCGGCAGCTGTCGACGAACCGGACGGCGGCGGCGAAACTCCCGTCGATCTCAAAGCTCACGACGCCCCCGAACCCGCTCATCAGCCGGGCGGCGCAGGCGTGGTCGGGGTGGCTTTCCAGTCCGGGGTAGTGGACCTTGCGCACGCGAGGATGATGCTCCAGCATGCGCGCTATCCTCAGGGCGTTGTCGTTCTGGCGCGCCACCCGAAGTGCCAGGGTCTTCAGCCCGCGCAGCAGCAGATAAGCGGTGTGGGCGGTGCTTATCCCCCCGAGCACGCCGACGGCCTTGCGCAGCGGCTCGACTTCGGCCGACTTGCCGGCCGCGATGCCGGCCAGCAGGTCGTTGTGACCGCCGAGGTACTTCGTCGCGCTGTGCAGCACGAGGTCGGCGCCGCTTTCGAGCGGCCGGTGATTGACCGGGGTGGCGAAGGTCGAATCGACGATAAACTTCGCTCCGCGCGCGTGGGCGATGCGGACCGCCTCGGGCAGGTCGATGACCCTCAGATATGGGTTCGTGGGCAGTTCGGTGAAAACGACCGCGGCCCCGTCGCGGAGGGCTCCCGCGAGTGCGTCCAGGCTGGCCGGTTCGATCACGGTCGTCCGGACGCCCAGCTTCGTGAGGAATTCGGCGCAGAACTGCCGCGTCCTCCGGTAGCAGTCGCTGGTGAGGACCAGGTGCCCCCCCGGTTCCAGCAACGTCAGCAAAGTCGTGGTTATCGCCGACATCCCCGAACCGAACAGGACGGCCGCCTCGGCCCCCTCGAGGTCGGCCACCTTGCGTTCGACCGCGCGCCACGTCGGGTTGCCGTAGCGGCCGTATTCGTCGCGGGGGCAGCCCCCTTCCTGGTAGGCGCGGACTTCGGCCGAATCTTTGAACCAGAACGTGGCAGTCTCGTAGATCGGGGTGGTCAGGGAACCGTCCCGCGAGGTGATCCTCTCCCCGGCGTGGACGCAACGACTCGAGTAGCCTCCCTTTGCCATGTGGCCTCCTAATGTCTTGCGCAGGGGCAGCTCGCCGCCCGCGTCAGGCAGTCATCTCAGCGCGGGCGCGCAGGTCGGAATCCAGCCGCGCCGGTTCTGCCCGCCCGGTCACGATTTCCAGGAGATCGGCGCAGACCGACAGGCTGGTGGGCCACCGGCCCGCCCCTTTGCCGCTCAGCAGCACATCCCGCTTCCGTCCGCGGACCCGGATGAGAACCCGGTTCTCGACCCCGGCGGCCCTGCTCAGCGGGTGCTGCGACGGAAGTTCCTCGGGTCTCACCTCCGCCTCCAGTCCGGCCGCGGTTCGCCGGCAGGTGGCCACCAGACGCACGGCCTTGCCCTCCTCCCGTGCACGGCGCACCCGTTCGGGGCCGATCCCCTCGATGCCGCTGCACCGGACGGCATCGGGGTCGAGCGTCGCGCCGAAGGCGGTATGCGCCAGCACCGAGAGCTTCTGGGCGCTGTCGGCACCGCTCAGGTCGAGGTGCGGGTCGGCTTCGGCAAATCCCTGTCGTTGCGCCTCGCCCAGTGCCACCGAGAATTCCACACCTTCGGCCAGCTTTTCCAGCATGTAATTGCACGTTCCGTTCAGCACTCCGGACACCTGCTCGATCGTGTGATGCCGTGCAAGCAGCCGGACGCGTTCGAGCACCGGGACGGCGCCCCCCACGCTCGCCGAGTAAAGGAGGCGGGCGCCGCTGCGGCAGGCGATTTGCCGCAGGCCCTCGCCGTGGCGCGCGATCACGGCCTTGTTGGCGGTCACCACGCTGCGCCCGGCCGCGAGGGCGGACCGTATGAGGGATCCCGCGGGCTCCAACCCTCCGATCAGTTCGAGCACGACGTCGGTCGGCCGCTCAAGCAGGCGCGCGGGGTCGTCTGTCAGAAGCTCCCGCGGCACCCGACGGTCGCGTGATTTGCCGATGTTTCGCACCGCGATGCCGGTCAGCTCGAAGAGGTCGGGCCGGGCCGCCAGCTTCTCGAAGACCCCCATCCCGACCGTGCCCAGCCCGAGCAATGCGACGCGCAGGGGGCGCGCCCGCGGTCCGGGCTCCCCGGGTGCCGAGGTCGCCGTCCCGATCACGGTTTCGTCGGACGAACAGGCCGAAGCGAGCGCGAACGTGTACCCCCGCGCACGCGCAAATTGAAGGGCCTTGGGCTGGATCAGCCGACCCGAGACACGCGCTGCGTCCTCCCAGGAGATGGAGGAATACCGTCTCGCCGAGGCACCCGTTCGGGGATCCGTAGAGTACACGCCGTCGACATCCTTCAGCAGCCGGCATTTCCCCGCCCGAAGGCTCCATGCCGCAAACAGCGCGGTCAGATCGGAGCCGCCGCGTCCGAGAAGCGCCGGGCCGCCGGACGCGCTCCGGCCGAAAAAACCGGGCAACACGACGACGGGGGTGCGGGCCAGAAACCCGAGCAGCCTGCGGGTGTCGAGGGCCACCGGTTCGGAGTCGAGCGGGGGCCCGGCGACAAGCAACCCGACAGCTTCCGGGTCAACTACGGAGGCCGGCACGCCGGCCTCCTCGAGCGCCATCCCGAGCAGGGCCGCGGACGCGGTTTCGCCCGTGGCGAGCAGCCGGGCAAGGCAGCCGGGATCCGGGGCCGCGAAGCGCCGCCCGGCCAGGCCGGCCAGGCGGTCCGTGACTCCCGGGAAAGCCGACACGACGGCCAGAACGCGGAAGCCGCGCCGGAGCTCGCGGTAAATCTCCGCTACGGCGGCGTCCAGGTCGCTCGCACCGCGCAGGACGGAGCTGCCGAACTTCAGTACGGCTACGGGTTCGGAACCGGCAGGAAGGGTGGAAACGGATGCAGGATCGTTCGACACGACAGGTTCTCCTCGAGGTGACGCGTTGACTGGACCCGGAAAGGCCGCCGGGCCGATCCGGGCATAAAAAAAGCACCGCCCTTTTTTGCCGGGCCGTGCCGCGTCACGCAGAGAAGAACTTTGGTGCCCAGTTCGTCAACGCGAACGCGTCACACGCCCGGCACGGGCATGTACATGCGCATTCGCATCGTAAAACGGGTCACGTCGCTCAATTTCGCAGTCCTCGAACTGATTGGAAGCGTAGCCGAGGTGAGGCGTGGCTGTCAAGCGGCAGGTGCGGGGCGACACCTGTGTCGTGCCGTCCCCTGCCGCGCCCTGCCTGATTGAGTCTGCGGCGAAGCCCGAGGAGAGTGGTCGCCGAGATGAAAACGAATCCGGCGCGACGGGCACGGCGGCAATTCGGCTTGGCGCCAAGGCGCCGGGCATTCCGGCCGCAGGACGTATGTGCAAGCGGCGCCGAGGCGCCCGCACTCCAGACTCGGCGCGCATTTTGCGGTGATGGCGGCCAGCCGATCCGCTATGCTGTGGCGATGAGCCAGCGGGAATTTGTCGCCCTGGGCACCGCCAGCCAGGCGCCCGACGCGGGAGAGAAGCCACAACAGCTACTTTCTTCGGTGGGACGACGGCGGGTTCCTGTTCGACCCCGGCGAGGGCACACAGCGTCAGCTCATCTACGCGGAGATCCCCGCATGCGCCATCCGGCGCGTCTGCATCACCCACTTCCACGGCGATCACTGCCTCGGGCTTCCCGGCCTGCTCCAGCGCATGTCTCTCGACGGCTGCGGCCACCCGGTGGAGGTGTACTACCCCGAAGAGGGGCAGCCCTACTTCGAGCGGTTGCGGTCGGCGTCGGTGTTCTTCCCGCAGCTGGACATCCTTGCGCGCCCGGTCTGCTCGGCGCGGGAGGGTTTGATCGAGTTGCGGCGGTCGGATGAGTACGTGTTATACGCGCATGCCCTGGAGCACTCGGTTCCGACGCTCGGCTACCGTATCGAGGAGTTGCCCCGGCGCCATTTCATTCCGGCAAGACTGGCGGAGGCGGGCGTTTCGGGGGCTGCCGTCGGCGAGCTGCTCCGGCACGGCGCGGTGTGCGTGGAGGGGCGGGAAGTCACACTCGAGGAGACAACGGTGATGAGGCAGGGGAGCGTCGTCGCCTTCGTGATGGACACACGACCCTGTGCCGGGGCGACCGCGCTGGCGCGCGACGCCGACTTGCTGGTGATGGAGGCGACGTTCGCCGCGCCGGAAGAAGCCCTCGCTGCATCCTATCGTCACTCGACGGCGCGGGAGGCCGCCCAGACGGCGCGCGACGCGAGCGCGCACCGGCTGGCCCTGACGCACTTTTCGGCGCGCTACCCCGACACCACCCCCCTCCTCGCGGAAGCCTGCGAGGTGTTCCTGGAAACCATCGCCCTGCGGGACTTCGACCGGGTCGGCATCCCCAGGCGCCGGCAGGGATAATCAGCCCCACGCGACGCCACGACATGCGGATCCGGGCTGAAGAGGTCGTCCAACGGTTGATTGTGGAGTGCGGCGGCTCAACGCCGCTTTGGTGGCGGCGGCTCGGCGCCACCAAAGGCCGAGGTCGCAGGGTTGCATCTCGCAATTCGGCGTGGCGCCGAGGCGCCGAGCATTCCTGCCGCAGGACGAGTGAAAGCGGCGCCGAGGCGCCGCACTCCAGATTACTTCAGTTCATCCGGATTGAACGTCAACCGTTGGACAGCCTCTCAAGCCCGGACCCACATATCGGCCTGCCTATTTCTTCAGAATGTCGTCGAACTTGATCAGCTCGGCTTGGTACTGGGACGCAATCCCCTCCGCGCGCGTCCTGTCGCGGTACCCAAGAATCCCGCCCGCGACCTGTTTCTTGAACCCGTCGGAGCGCAGGTACACACCCTCGTCGGCTTTCATCCAGGTGCCCGAAGGGTAGTCGGTGGTGAAATAGGCCGCGATGTTCGCCTTCTTCACCTTGTTCGCATGCTGGACCATGCAGGCGATATCGTCGAACTTGCGTACGAACCCGTCCTTGGTGACGAATTCGGCGGCGTAGCGCTTCTCGAGAATGGGCTTCTTGCAGAACAGGCACGTGTCGTCCACAGTGATGTCCAGGGGTCTCGGGACGACCTCGCCACCGCAGGCGAGCATCGCGGCAGCCGCACCGGAGAGCAGGATCGGGCAAAGGTACTTCCAGAACCGGGAATGGGGCCGGGGACTCGATCTCATGGGGCAATCACCTCCTGGTAGAAATGAGTGCGACAAGATTGACTGGTCGGCGCCGCAACTGGCCGGGCGGCTTTGTTGCACCTCCGATAGTAGAAGCCACAAGATTTTGTCCAGATAATAAATCGCCGGAGGCCGTCTGCAAACACATTTCGCACGGTCCGACGCCACAAAAAACCGGCCGGACGATGCTCTCCCCTGATATCCTGCGTGGACGCTGTCGATCGATTTCATATGCCGGAGGCCACCATGGACAAAAACCCTTCCGCCCTGCAGGTGTCCTGCGTTCAGCTGCGCTGGGCGCGTTCGCTCGAACGGAACCTGGAACGGACGCGGCACTTCATTAGGGCGGCCGCCGCGTGCGGCAGCCGTGTCGTCGTGTTCCCGGAAGCCAGCCTGACCAGTTACTATTTCCCGTACGTCATCGCGCTCGCACCCGAGGCGGTGGCCGCGGCGCTTTCCGAGACGTGCCGCGCGGCCGCCGAAAGCGGGATCTGGGTGATCGCCGGGACGATCCGGAAGACGCCCGACTGGTTCCTGAACATCGCCCACGTGATTGCCCCCGACGGGCGCGTCGTGCACGAATATGCCAAGGTCAACCTCGCGGGACGCGACGAAAAGGCCTACTGCCGCGCCGGGACAAAAATGGCTTTCTTCGACGTCGACGGGATCCCCTGCACGCTGGTGATATGCCGGGACGGCCGCCACCCGGAACTTTACCGCGTCCCGGCGATGGCGGGCGCCCTCATCCTCTTCCAGCCGTCGTGCAGCTCCGACGAGATCGAGGATGTCTGCTGGAAGAGGACCGCCGGGCGGGCGCAGCAACCGGTCGGTCCCAACAGCAGGATCTTCCACTGTGTCGCCAACACGGTGGGGGAGTCTCCCGACGGCAAGCAGACTTCCAGCGGATCATCATTCATCCGGGAGCCCGGGGGCATCCCCCTGGCTGAGGCGGGATTCTACCAGGAGGAGATGATCACGGCGACTCTCGACCTGTCGCGCGCGGATCGTTCGTACATCCTGGACAGCATGAAAAACCCTCCCTTCATGGCCAAGTACTGGGAGGCGATGGTCGCGGAAATGCTGCAGCGCAAAGACAGAGAAGCGGGTGATGGGTAATGGGTGCTGGGTGCTGGGTTTTAGCGCGTGGTTCGCCCTGCGATCCGACACCCGGGGCCCAGAACCCAACACCCACTTTACGACGGGCTGAGGCACTCGATGGCCCGCATGAGGAGGGAGTGGGCTTCCGGCTGGGTGGGAGCCTCGGCTATCAGCCGCAGTATCGGCTCGGTGTTGGACGGGCGGGCGTGCAGCCATCGATCGGGCCACAGCACCTTGACCCCGTCGGTGAGATCTACGGTCTCGCCCTGGAACAACTCCTGGAGCAGTCGAAGGGAGGGAGCCATGTCGCGCGCCGGGCACAAGAGCTTTTCCTTCACCATGGCATAGACCGGGATCCGTGCGCGCAGCGCGCTGAGGGTTCCCCCGGTTTCGGCCAGCGCATCGAGGATCAGGGCCATGCCGACGAAGCTGTCGCGGCACGGATTGACCGAAGGGAGGATCACGCCCCCGTTTCCTTCTCCCCCGATTACGGCCCCGCAACGGAAGATCTCCTCGACCACGTGTATCTCGCCGACCCTGGTGCGGTGCACGGGCACGCCGTGGGCGGCGGCGATGTCGTCGACCATCCGGCTGGTGGAAACGTTGACGACCACCGGGCCGGGCGTGCGCTGCAGCTGGCGGAAGACAGCGAGTGCGACGCTGCAGTCCTCGCCGATCGGTTCACCGCGCTCGTTGACGACGGCGAGGCGGTCGGCGTCGGCATCCTGGGCAAAGCCAACGTCCGCCCCCGCCGCGCTGACCAGCGCGCAGAGTTCGCCGATGTTTTCGGCCAGCGGCTCGGGGCCGCGGGGAAACGGCTTGCCGGTGTCGGTGTTGAGCCCGACGACCTCGCAGCCGAGTTCCGCCAGGAACTCCGGCGAAGCCTGGGACGCAGCCCCGTTGCAGCAATCGACGACGACCTTGAACCGGCGCGCGCGTATCGCCTCGACGTCGACGGCGGCCAGCACCGCTTCCCTGTGGCGGCGCAGCGTGGTGCCGTCGTGGCGTTCGTCCGGGATGTCCTTCGCCCCCACGCGCGAGAACACTCCCTGGTGGTACAGGTCGGTCAGTTCGGCAGCCTGGTTGGGGCGGAGCACGACGCCGTCGGGGCCGATGAACTTGAGGGCGTTCCACTCGATGGGGTTGTGGCTGGCGCTGATGCAGATGCCGCCGAAGGCGCCCGTTTGGCGCACGTGCAGCATCAGGGCGGGGATGGGGACGATACCGACGTCGATCGGGGTGCAGCCCACGCTGAGGAGGCCCGCGACGGCTGCCTGCTTCATCATCTCGCGGGACGGCCGGTTGTCGGTGCCCAGGAGAATCGGGCCCGCGCCGCAGTAGTTGCCAAAGGCGGCCGCGAAGGAAGTGACGAGTTGAGGGGTGAGCGATTCGCCCACGATACCCCGAACCCCCGAGATGCCGACCTTCAGCGAGAGTTGTCTCGGCATTTACGCACCTCCGTGGCCGTGAGTTAAGCGCCTGGCGTGGGTGAGGGCGTCCTCCAGGAGCGCGTCGGCCGTGCCGGCGTCGTCCGCCTCCGCGATGATCCGCAGCAGCGGCTCGGTGTTCGAGGCCCGCACGTGGAGCCGCCCCTTCGGCCCGGCCAGCAGGACGCCGTCGGTGCAGTCGGGCGACTGGCCGGCGTAGTGCATGCGCAGCCTGTCCAGGACCCGGTAGACGAGGTTGGGGGGACAGGGCATTTCGTGCTTGCGCATCGCGTAACGCGGGAGTCGGTCGACGAGGCCCTCCAGGTTCTCCCCGCTGACGGCGATCTGCTCCATGACGAACCCGAGGGTCAGCAGGGCATCGAAGGTCATGCTGACGGGCAGGGCCGCGACGCCGCCCGAGCCTTCGCCGGCGAGCACCGCGTTTTCCGCCAGGCCCTGGTCGATGACGTGGCTCTCGCCGACCGCTGTGCGGATGACCTTCTGCCCGAACCCGGCGGCAACGGCCTCGATCATGCGCGAAGTGGAGTAGTTGGTCGCCACCGGACCCGGTCTTCGCTTCAGACGCGTCCCGGCGGCCAGGGGCAGGGCGTACTCCTCGGACAAGGCGCGGCCCGAGCCGGTGACGAACCCGATGCGGTCGCCGTCGATGTTCAGCGCGGCCCCGAAGTCCGCCTCCAGGCAGCGCATCAGCGCCGCCAGCTGGCGCATGTTGGTCGTGCTCGGAGCGGGGGCGTGGGCGAACTCCCCGGTCGGCTCCTCGTTGATGGGGAGCAGCGTGCAGCCGAGCGCCTCGAACAACCGGCCCGCGGCGGGGCCGCAGGCCCCGTTGCAGAAGTCTACGACGACCCGCAAGGCGCGCGCCCTTATGGCATCCACGTCCAGCGCGGCTAGGAGGTGGTCCAGGTAGCGGTCCATCAGTTCCGCCTCCCGCTGCACGGGACGAAGCTTGTCCCAGGAGGCTAGCAGGAAATTCGACCCGTGGTATATGTCGAGGAGTTCCTCGCTCTTGACCGCGTTGAGCAGCGCCCCGTCGGGGCCCGTGAATTTCAGCGCGTTCCAGCTCGCGTCGTTGTGGCTCCCGGTGATCGAGATCCCGCCGTCAGCGCCGGTCTCCCGGACCGCGAACGAGATCAGGGGGCTGGGGCAGATGCCGAGGTCCACCACTTCGCAGCCGGTCGACAGGAGCCCTGCCGTCACCGCGGCCCGCAGCATCGGGGAGGACCGCCGCGTGTCGCGCCCGATCACGACGGTCCCGCCGTCGCACCACGTGCCGAACGCGCCGGCGAAGTTGACTATCAGTTCCGGAGTGAGGGCTTCCCCTACCACGCCACGCACCCAGGAGGTTCCGATCTTCAGCTCTCTCATCGACCTTCCCCCGGCCCCACCCCGATTCCGAACTCGGTCTTGAGGTCCTCGATGCAGCGCCTCGCCTCCGGCGATTTGGCGCGCAGCCTCTCGAAAAGCGTCAGCTGCACCATGGCCCGTGTCTTGTTGAGGTCGGGTGGGTCCGCGGGCCCGAGCCTGAAGTAACTGTCTCCGCGCAGATGGTCCGCCAGGAAGCGCAGCCCCAACTCCAGCGCGATGATCTCGACCGCATCGGTCATGAGATCGACCTCCGCCGCTCGCAGGTTACGCGCCGACCTCAGGAAGCCGCGCGCGACGGCACGATACACGTCCATGTCGACCTGGACCTTCTCCAGCCTCCGTTCCTTCTCGCCGGCGACGTTGACCAGGGACCGCACCATGTCCCCCCAGTCCGCCAGCCAGGTGTGGGGCATGATCGTGTCCATGTCTACGAGGGCCTTGACCCGGCGTGTGCGGGTGTTGAACAGGAAGTTGTCGAGCTTGGTGTCCCCGTGGATCGCCACCGTGCGGATTGCGCCCGACGCCATGCCGTCGAGGAGGGCCATACCGAATCGTTCCTCGTCCCCGGCCAAAGCGATGAAACGGCGGAGGTCCGGGTCTCCGGTGCGCCGGCGGCACTCGTCGTCGGGCAGGTGCAGCAGGAAGTGCTGTTCCGTGCTCTGCCGCACCACGGGGTCGGCCGGCAGCCAGCGCTCCGCCTGCTCGAGGCTGCGGCTCCCCTCCAGCACCGAGAAGAACTGGTTGTAGTACAGCCGGGTGTCCCGGTAGCCCGGGAGCGGGTTCTCCAGCCCCGAGACGTCCATGCCTGACGTCAGATAGCCGAACAGGGACAGCCCGCCGGCCGCCTGCGCGGCCACGTAGAGCCTCTCGTCGGGATCGCGTATCTCGCCCAGGCTCTTGAAGGTGAGCGCGTCGGGGATCTTGACCATCAGGCGCCAGCAACCGTATCCGCGGCGGTCCGTGACTTCGAGAAACGGCCGGTCGGCGCGGGTCGGGACGAGCGTGATGGTCTCCCACTCCTCGTCGTCTCTCAGGCGGGTCCGGGCCAGGCACTCTCTTTGCGCGTCGATGCAGGCGACCATCGCGTTCATCACCGAGCGCGGCCGGGTGAAAACCTGCTGGTTGATCCGCTGGAGCAGGTAGTCGCGCCCCGGGCCGGCGTGACCGGCGGTCAAGAGGTAGGTGTGCTGGTTGATGTTGCCCTTTTCCGGAAAGTCGTAGGCCTCCACAGGGGGCGGCAGGCGGAACCTGGACGCGAGCCGGTTGGCTTGAGCGACCGGGTACTCCTCCGAAATGCTCAGGCCCCTCGTGACTCGTCGCAGATCGGGCATGCCGATAGTCCCCACGTTAGAGGCGCCAGAGGCTGACGCCGTCGGGTTTGGTCTCGCGTGGCAGCGTGTTCCGGATATCGGCGACGACCCCCTTACCCCCCCGCAGCAGCCTGGTCATCAACCCCCAACCCTCGGCGACGTACGCGTCGTGGGGGACCGCGACCACGACGGCGTTGGCCGGCGTCAGTTTTTCGAGCGGGGTCAGCGTGATGCCGTATTCGTGCTGCGCCTCGTCCGGGTGCGCGATCGGGTCGTGGATCTGCACGTCCATGTTGTACGACCTGAACGCGTGCAGGATGTCGATCACCCGGGTGTTGCGCAGGTCGCTCACATTCTCCTTAAACGTGAGCCCCAGGATGGTGACCGTGGGCCGGGCGCCGTCGAACGTCACCCCGCCGCGCGCCAGGATGAGTTTCACCACCTCCTTGGCCACAAAGACGCCCATGCCGTCGTTGATACGGCGTCCCGAGAGTATCACCTGGGGGATGTATCCGAGCTGTTCAGCCTTGTGGGTCAGGTAATAAGGGTCGACCCCGATGCAGTGCCCCCCGACCAGCCCCGGGGAGAACCGCAGGAAGTTCCATTTCGTCCCGGCGGCGGCCAGCACGTCGTGGCAGTCGATCTTCATCCGGTGGAAGATGATGGCGAGCTCGTTGACGAGCGCGATGTTCAGGTCGCGCTGCGTGTTCTCGATGACCTTGGCAGCCTCGGCCACCTTGATGGAGGCCGCCTTGAACACGCCCGCCTCGACCACCGACCGGTACACTTCAGCCACGATGTCGAGCGTCTCCTGATCCTGGCCCGACACGACCTTGAGAATCCGGGTGAAGGTGTGTTCGTGGTCCCCGGGATTGATGCGCTCCGGGGAGTAGCCGACCTTGAACTCCCGGCCATACGCGAACCCGGATTCCTTCTCGAGAATCGGGACGCAGACCTCCTCGGTCGCCCCGGGGTACACCGTCGACTCGTAGACGACGATGGCGCCGGGCGACAGGTTGCGGCCGACGGTTTCCGACGCCCGGACCAACGGGGTCAGGTCCGGCCGCTTCGCGTCGTCCACCGGGGTCGGTACCGCGACGATGATGAAATCCGCCTCCCGCAACCGGCAGGGATCGGAGGTGAATTCGGCCATCCCTTCCGCGAGATCCGCCCCGGAGACGTCGTGGTTGCGGTCGTAACCGTTCATCAACTCCCGGATGCGTTGGTTGTTGATGTCGAAGGAGATTACCTTCCGTTTTCTGCCGAACGCGACTGCAATCGGCAACCCGACGTAACCCAGCCCCACAACTGCGATCTTGCGGTCTTCACTCATGAAATCCCCCTAAAGCATATCGGATCCCGATACCGCCGCATTATCCGTACTTTGGCCGCCCGGACTTCAACAACACGGGCGATGAAAAACAAAAGCCAAAACAGAACGCAGATTCCGCGGATCCAACGGATTCACGCGGATCGACCGCGGCCTGTCGCCAAGTCGATCTGTGGGGATCCGCGCGCATTCGCGTCCTGAAAAATACGTTAGCGTAGTTGTGAACATCAGTACTAAGGCACGTAGTCCCGGGCCACGGCATATTTCCCCAACTCGCCGTACTCCATTCCCCCGCCGCCCATCCCGGATGCCGGCGGTCTGGCATTCCCCCGCACCGCCCGAAATCGCTCCATGACGGCATTTCCCTCGTCCGCGCGTCCGCTCTGGATGAGCAGCATCCCGAGGTTGTAGAGTGCTCCCGCATGAGAGGGCTCCAGTTCCAGGCAACGGCGCAAGGCGAGCTCCGCCGGCTCGAGCCGGCGCTCCCGCACATTGAGAACTCCGATGTGGTAATAACCTGCGGAGCACTCCGGGTCCAGTTCGATCACCCGCCGGAAGCACTCGAGAGCCTCGGCGCTCGCGCCCTTGCCTTTCAGCACCAGTCCCAGGCAGTACTGGGCGGCCGCGTTTCTCTCGTTTCTTGTCAGCTCCCCGCGGAGCACGGACTCGGCGTCCGCGGGACTCAGGCCGTACAGGAGAGCGATCCCGAGATTGGTGCGCGCCAGATCGAAATCCGGGTCCGCCGCGAGAGCCTCCCTGAAGACGGCTGCCGCTTCCCGGAACAGGTGCTGGTTCATCTTGAGCACGCCCGCGCGGTTCAGTGCGACAGCCGCAGGAAACGGGGAGTGCGCCGTGGCCTGGATCAAGAGCAGCAGAAGGAGCACGCCCATCACGACTCCGCCGATTCATCCGACATGTGCGGTCTCTTTCAGGTATTCTATCATTCTCGGTGGAGGATCCTTCATGCTGATCAACCGGCAGGTTACGCTTGCAGCACGGCCCGTGGGGTACCCGAAGATCACCGATTTCAACCTGGTGGAAAAGCCAGTGCCGTCGCCGGCGGACGGGCAGTTGCTGATTCGAGTCGTCTACCTGTCGCTCGACCCCTACATGAGGGGCCGTATGAACGACGGACGTTCGTACGCGGTGGGACTGGGGATCGGCGACGTAATGGTCGGGGGAACGGTCGGCAAGGTAATAGAGTCCAGGCACCCGGACTACCGCCGCGGGGATATCGTGGAGGGTGGGTTGGGGTGGCAGGAATACGCCGTTTCCGACGGTTCGGACCTGCGCAAGGTGGATCCAAACCTGGCCCCCGTCTCGACAGCCCTCGGGGTATTGGGGATGCCGGGCCTGACGGCGTATTTCGGCGTGATCGAGATCGCCCAGCCGCGCGCCGGCGACACGGTGGTGGTCTCCGGCGCCGCCGGGGCAGTCGGCTCGGTCGCGGGGCAGGTTGCGAAAATACAGGGTTGCCGGGTGGTAGGGATAGCCGGATCAGACGCCAAGATCAACTACATCGTGGGCGAACTCGGGTTCGACGCCGCGTTCAACTACAAGAGCGTGGAAAACTATTACGAAGTGCTGCGGGAGATCTGCCCCGAGGGGATCGACGTCTACTTCGACAACGTCGGTGGGCCGATAAGCGACGCCGTGTTGAGGTTGCTCAGGCCGAGGGCCAGGATCGCCGTCTGCGGCCAGATCTCCCAGTACAACCTGGAGAAACCGGAAATGGGGCCGCGCCTTCTGCCTGCGCTGCTGACCAGGCAGGCGCGCGCCGAGGGGTTCCTGGTGTTCCAGTTCGCGGAGCGTTATCCCGCCGGGTTGCAGCAGCTGGCACAGTGGCTGAAGGAAGGCCGGCTGAAATATCGGGAAGACATCGTGGAAGGCATTGAAAACGCCCCCGGCGCCTTTATCGGCATGCTGCAGGGACACAACATGGGCAAGCAGCTCGTCAAACTGTCCGTCCCTTAATACCCGATTTCATAAACACGCTAACGTATTCCTGGGATGGAACTGCCCACCGCACAGCAGAACGCGGATCGGGCGCGACCTGTCACCAGGTCGATCTCCTGGGAACGTGAGCGTATTTGTGAACACGAGTACTAAGTACGCGCCGGCCGATGCCTTTGCTTTTGATCCGCGTGGATCTGTGTCCTATAGCCGTCTGATGGAGAACCCCCCGTCGACCTGGAGGACCTGCCCGGTGGAGTAGGGGAGGTCCCCGCGCACCAGCATGGCGACAGCCTTGCCCACGTCGTCCGGGGTGCCCCAGCGCGCCTGAGGGAGCATTCCCTGCCGGAGCAGCGCGTCGTACTTCTCCCGGACGCCGGCCGTCATGTCTGTCTCGATTATGCCCGGGCGGACCTCGTACACCGGGATGTCGAACTCCGCCAGCCGCGCCGCCCAGAGCGAAGTAGCCATGGCGACCCCTGCCTTGGAAATGCAGTACTCACCCCGGTTGGTCGAGGCCGCCGTCGCCGAGACCGACGACACGTTGACGACGCACCCCGAGAAACCGGGGATCGCCTTCTTTTGTTCTATCATCCAGCGCGCCACGGCCTGGGTCAGGAAATAGGGGCCCCGGAGGTTGGTGCGTATTACCCGTTCGAAGCTCTCCTCGGTGGCTTCGAGAATGTCGCGGCGTTCGATCGGGGCCACGCCGGCGTTGTTGACCAGGACGTTCAGCCGCCCGAGGGCCTCGCGCACCCCGGACACCAGGTTTAGGCGTGACGCCGGGTCGCCGACGTCGGCCTGAAAATAGCAGGCGCGGCTCCCGCCATCCTCGAGTTCCCGCAGAACCGGTTCGACATCCTGCCGGGGCCGAACCCCGCAGAGCGCGAGATCGTATCCCTCCCGGCACAACCGGCGGGCGATGCCGAGCCCGATGCCGCGAGCTCCACCGGTGATGAGGGCCGCTTTTTTCACGGGGCGTTCTCCGCGGCAACGACTTTCAGGCCGAAACTCAGGTAAGGCTCCCGGCGGTTGACGCGCTGCACGTACAGGGCGACTTCGCGGACGTGGTAATCGCCCCACATAGTGGATTCGCCGCACGGGATTTTGCGGCCCGGCGGGATGTAGTCCCACCCGTTCGGCCGGTGATAAACGGAGTGGAGCAGCAGCCCCTGATGTCCTTCGGCGACGCTGAGGTAGGGTTCCGCGAGCAGGGTGCGCAGTATCGTGAGGCCTGCCTGCCGGTACCGTCGTCCGGCCGGCTCCCGTCCGTTCCTGGACAGATGCGCGCCCAGCCTCAGGAAACCCTGGGCGGCGATGGCCGCGGCCGAGCTGTCCACGGGTTCCTGGTCGTTGTACGGGTCGGACGGGATTTCGAGGTCCCGGCCGTCCCGATCGAGAGCCGGGGCGCCCGTATCCCAGTAGGGGACACCGTCGGTGGGAACGCACTGGATGTAGTAGTCGCAGACGGCTTCCGCGGCTCTCAGCAGGAGGGCGGAGGCCTGCGCCTTCCCACCGGACGACTCGAGTTCGGAATCGGAGACGGTGTCGAGAAACTCGAGGAGCTCGGCAAAGCCGCACACGGCCCACGCCAGCCCGCGGGTCCACGTGCTGAACGGAGAATAGCCCTGCTGGGTGGCCGGGCAACGGTAGTTGCCGTCCCGGATGTTGAATATGCTCTCGTGCGCCACGCGCCCGCGGACGTCGTAGGTGTCCCGCCCCTCGCCATAGTAGACGGCATGGCGGGCCGTAACGCGGGCATGCCGTACCAGGCGCTCGAGCAGCGAGACACGCCGGTCGTTCTCCGTCGCCAGGCTGTAGCCGAGCTGGTGCGCAACACCCAGGATTCGCAAGGTGCGGATCGTGTCGATAAACAGGGAGTGAGGTCCGTTGAACGAGTAGATGTAGCCGTCGCCGTCGGGGAGCGCCGTCCACCGGCGGGCCTGCGTCGCGCCGGAACAGCCCAGGGCCAGGGCATAAAACCTCTCTTCCCAGGCGCAGGCGTCGATCCTTTTTTCGCGCGCGAGGCGCAGCAGGTTGCCATAGGTGCTGACGTTATTGAAGCCGTGGTCATGCACCCCAGCGTGTGTGAGGTGCCCCGACATCCGTTCCAGGGTGCGGCTTCGGCCAAGCTCCAGGAAACTGGCGTCCCCGGTCGCATCGAACTGCAGGATGGCCGAGCCGTACCGAAACCCCTGAGTCCACTCCGTCCACCCGCGCGACGTATACACGCCTGCCGCGGTGAAGACGGGTGCACCGGTGGAGGAGCCGGCGGACTGCTCGATCGCGAGGATCTTCGGGGCGGATGCCTGCCACAGCCGGTCGATGGCGGGCTGCAGGGAAGCGGGCTGCAGTCCGAAGTCTATCTTCAACATTTCAGGCCTCTTCAGGCCAACCCTATACGAACCGGCGCTTTGCGTTCAAGCACAATCCCCTGCCCGAGCCGGGCGGTCGCCGCAGCCTACTCCTACCCGCAAGCCTGGATGGGCGCGTGGTGAGCCGTGTTGACAACTTCCCGGGGGGTCTGCTATCAATCAGCCATACCCGGAGCCCATATGTCTTCATACGCGCCGCAAACCGCGGCCGCCGAGCCGGAGCAGGCGCACGAGAACCTGCAGATCATCGCGCACGAGAGAACTCACAGGAAAGTGCTGGACATCTTCGCGCGCTTCCCCTACCGCGGGCAACTCCTCGAGGTCCCCGCAGGTGAAGGGGCGCTGGCCTGGCGGCTTCAGAAGCTCGGGTACAGCGTGATCGCCGGCGACATCGATCCGAAGTTTTTCAAGGTGGGCTCGATCCCCTGCATCCGGGTCGACCTCAATGCCCGGTTCCCAATCGAAGACGGGCGGTTCCAGTTCGTGAGCTGCATCGAGGGAATCGAGCACTTGCAGGACCAGTTCCACTTCGTACGCGAGTGCCACCGGGTCCTTGCTCCGGGCGGACACCTGGTGCTGTCGACGCCAAACATCCTGAACCTGGCGTCCAGGCTGAAATTCCTGCTCTCCGGCTTCTACTCGCTGGTGCCCCGCCCAATCAACGAGTTCAGCCAGGTCCCCGTTTTCGACCACATCAACCCGGTCACCTATTACCAGCTCCGCTACATGCTGCACACCCAGGGGTTCGAAATCACACAGGTGACCACGGACTTTCCGCGCCGCAGTTCCATCGGCCTCTATTTCCTGAGGCCGCTCGTGGGCCTCTACACGCGCCGCACCATGCGCAAGGAATCGGACCCGCAACAGCGGAAGGCGAACGTGCAGATCCGACGCGTGCTCACCTCGCCGCCGGTTTTGCTCGGCCGCACTCTCATCCTGGTGGCCCGCAAGCACGCCCCGCGACAGGTGGTGCGCACGATACTCGCGTCGGACTTCTGACCGGGCGCTGTCCAACGGTGGACGTTCAATCCGGACGAACTGAAGTAATCTGGAGTGCGGCGGCTCGGCGCCGCTTTCACTCGTCCAACGGCAGGAATGCTCGGCGCCTCGGCGCCACGACGAATTGCGACATGCGACCCTGCGACCTCGGCCTTTGGTGGCGTCGAGCCGCCGCACTCCATAATCAACCGTTGGACAGCCTCAGAAGCCACTTGTTTTACTGGCAGGTCGGGTGGATTAACCGTTGGCCGGCCCCTGAGGCCCGGACTCACCGGAAGGTGTACGAGAGACCGACCAGGGGAATGACCTTGTCCCGCAGACCGCCTGAATTGAGAGCAAAGAGCACGTTGGCCGTCAGGAGCAGTCGGCCAGCGACGTTGTACTTCAGCCCCGCGGCCGCGTCCGCCACGCTGTAGGAGGCCTTCTCCAGGACGATCTGGTGGTAGGTCTGCCCGTCCGGCGCAGATGCGACGAAGTCTCCCGGCATCACCCGAGCGCCGTCGAAGACCCGTTGGGTCAGCAGGTCGGCGGAAAAAGTCAGGCCCCGGGCCAGCTGCGCGTCGGCGCCGGCCGCAAAGAAAAACTGGTCGGGCAGCGGCGCCTTGGTCTGTGCGGCGATGTTCCCGGCCAGGATGGACTTGCCGTTCCACTGGTAACCGACGTTAAGGTGAGGCGAAAGGGGGCCGGTGCGCAAGGACACGGCTGCGAAGGGCTTCACGCCGACCGCACCCGATCCGAGGAAATTGAGTTCGTCTCCTGTGGGGAGCCGCACGTCGGCCGCGAGCGCAACGGACACGTTTTCGCCGTGAAATGCCGTTCCTTTTACGCGCAGCAGGATGTCACCGATGCCGCTGGCATCGTTCCGGTCCGAGAACAGGGCGCGGGTGCTGTGTTCTGGGTCCGACGCGTCAAAGAAGTGCGCCTGCCCGAACACCGGGTCGGGCGGGGCGATCCGGTGTATGGAAGCCGTCGAGTGCACACTCATGTTCACCTTCAGGATCGGTACGGCAATGGAAACGTCGAGCCAGTTTGTCGCCCCGATCGTACCGAAGAGCGTGAACTGGTCCACCTTCAGTTCCACCGAGTTCTCCGTGGTGATGAAATCCTTCTTGAACGCGAAATCGCCCGGGGGTTCGTCCGAGTGCAGGAACACGGCGGGGAAGTTGTTAACATCGAACCCGTCGATCTTGTCGAAACCGAACCTCTGGTAGGTGACCCCGAAGAACACCTTCCCCTTACCGATGGTTTCCGCCCGCTCGGTGAGAACAGGGCCGAAGCTCTGCGCGGAGCGCGTGTATACTCCCGCGGTCCGGTCGAAGCTGTAGGTAAACCCGGAGGCCGGGGAGGCCAGCGGCAGCAGCGTGAGTTGGCTGGCGATGGCGCTGTTGAGCGGCGTGAAGTTCTGCTGGAAGTCGTTGTCGAAATGGGCCCGGTGAAAGTTGTTGGGAAGTGTGAGACCCGTCTTTCCGAACACGTTCGGGATCAGGCATCCCAGTTTCGAATTGTCCGCGCACACGCCACCCGTCTGGGCGAGCGCGAGCGGGCAAAGCGCGGAGAGAGACAGTACCGCAAACAGAAGCGACCTTCTGGCCATTGGTGCCTTTCCTTCCTTGATGTTGAAGCCACCTGCACCCATGTGATGATGCCGACGTCTCCCGTAGACGCCACGCCCGGTTATGCCTGAACCATTATTGAATCGAGTCGATGACCCAGGAACCACCCTTGCGGCGCAGCCGCACCGTGATCCGGTCCTGGACCTCCAGCGGCTTTCTGTCGAAGGTCTGGGAGATCAGCCGCTGGCATGAAACGACGGCGGTCTCGCTGGTGATGGCCGGTTCCCCGACGCGGCCGCAGCTCCATCCGCATGGACCGGGCGTTCTTGAAAGAGGAAGAAATGGTGTCCAGGGTGTCGCGAGGGATCGCGGGCCAAGCCTCCTGCAATGCGCGAGCGTCCATCCGGTCGTAGGCAGCGGCATACCGGGCGAGCGCCTGGCGGACGGCCTGGCGATCGGCCGCGACGCCGTTGGCCTGCTCGAGCCTGCCGATTTCGGCCGTGGCCTGCCTGGCATAGGAGCCGTCGCCGTGCTTCTGGAGGAATCCCTTCAGGGCGACGAGGTCCTTCTTGTCCACGGCCTCCCAGTCGAGCTGCTCGATGCGGCGCTTGGCCTGTTCGGCGAGGGCACTCCCCGGGTACTTCTTGGCAAAGGCCTGGAGAGCGGGGACGTCGTTCGAATTGCGCAGTCCGTCCCATTCCCGCTGATCGGCCGTTCCCGCCTCGCCGGCGCGCAACATGGCGGCAGCGGCGGAGTCGTAGGCGGCGCGCGATCCCCCGAAATCGCCGCGCTCCATCTTCGCCTGGCCCTGGCCGGCGAGTTCCGCCGCATCCCGGAAGGCATCGCCCGCCTTGCGATCGGCTCCAGTGGCGACGACCTTGGCGCGCGCCTGTTCGAATCCGATGCGCGACCGCTCGGCGGCCGCGCGTTCGGCCGAACGGGCGCGCTCTTGTTCGTCCGCGTGCGCCGCCGCGGCGCCGGCTTCGGCGGCCCGGTACAGGCCCGCCGCCTCGGACATCTTCGTCGCGGCCTTCCCGTACTCGCGCGCCTGGTAGAACCGCAGGGCATCGTTCTCGGCTTCTTGCGCAGCGGCGTAGGACTGGGGCACCGAGGCGCCGGCACCAGCGCTGTCCGCCCGAGCCTTGGCTTCGCCCATGCGGCTCAACGCGGCCTCGGCCCCCTCGCGCGCAATCCGGCCCAGCTGAGCCAGCAGCGCGTTTGCCTCGCGGTCGGCGGGAGCGATCGCCAGCACGCCGGAGACCGACTTTTCGGCGTCGTCGTACCGGCCCGCCTGGTAGAGTCGCCGGGCGGCGCGGTTGCCCCGCGCTACCTGGGCCGCCAACGCGGCCGCCCCTTCCTGCCCCGTTTCCTCGACCGGAGCGTTGCGCGCCGCGGGCGTGACGGTCGCCGGGCGCGGTTTTGCCGCCGGCGGAGGCAGCGAGCGAGGCAGCACGGGGGGAACGACCTGGGACCGCGGCTCGGGCGAGGAAGCGCCGCTCCTGAAGTACATCAGTCCGAACACGAGCAACGCCCCCGCGACCCCGACCCCGGCATAGCGGAGAAGGTGGCTCGAGGAGGGAATGGCGCCCTTGCGGGCCGCTCGTGCCTGCTTCTCGATCCTCTTGCGCAGCGCAACCGCGCCCGGCACCCCGGCCCATGCCGATACCGCCGCAGCCAGCGCACGCCTCGCCCCATCCAGGTCTCCCCCGGCCAGCATGTCGTCGGCCCCGGCCAGCGAACTTCGAGCGGCATCTTCGCGACGGGTGCGCTCGGCGAAGTCGGCCTCCCTCCGATCGATGTCGAGCCTGGTCCTTTGCGCGTCGAGATTCCCGGGCCAGAGGCCGAGAGCCTTGTCGACCGCCTGCCGTGCGGCGTGGAAGCGAGACCCATGGAGTTCCCGCTCCGCCTCGCGCAAGGCTTCTGCCGACTGGGCGCGGCGCCCTTCTTCGGCCTTGCGCTCAGCTGCCAGTGCGTTCGCACGGCTGCGCAGGTCCAGCGCGTCCGCCTGCGTCGGCTCCAGGCGGAGGACCGACTCCGCGGCGCGAAGACAGGCGTCGATGTCTCCCCGGCCGAACGCTTTCTTCGCGTTCTCGAGCTGCCGGCGCACCTCGGCGTCCCTCGCCTCCGCCTCTCGCTGCAGCCTGAGGGATGCCGAGTACTGTTCGAGTGCCTGACGCACGGCCGGGAGAGCGGCCAACCCGGCCTCCGCCTGCTCGAGCAGGGAAACCGCGGCGGCCGGACCCTTCTGGGCGGCCAGTGCTCCAGCCCGCTGGACAAGGTCGGCTCCCCGGCGCTCCAGTTCTTCCCGTCGGCGCCGCAGGTCGAGCTGGCGCCTGGCGGTTTGGAGCAGGTCGGCCGCCTCCACGGATGCGGGGTCTTCCACCAGGGCGGCGCGCGCGTGCTCGGCCGCCTTCTCGAACTCCGATCCGGCCATGGCTGCCCGGCAGAGCGCAAGGGCGCCGGCGACGCGTTCACGCCGTTGCAGCTCGGCCCGGGCGCGCGTTTCGTTTTCACGGCGCAGGTCGTCGCGGCAGGCCTCCAGCGCAGCCCCGACTTCCTGGACCGCAAGGACCTGCGGGGCAACACCCTCCAGGATGGCGACCGCTCCCGGCAAGTCACCGGACGAGGCCTTTGCCTCCGCGCGTTTCAGAACCTCTTGGACCTCCCGTTCGAGTTCCTGCCGCCGCCGCTGCAGTTCCCGGTCGCGTTCCCCCTGCTGCAGTAACTCGGCGGCCGCGGCCTGAGACCCATCCTCCGCCAGGACCGAGCGGGCCAGCCGGATGGCCGTCTCGAAATCGCCGGCGGCGCGGGCCTCGGCGCCACGCGCCAGGGTCGCGGCTATCCTCTCCCTTGTTTCCTCCTCCCGGGCCTCGCGCCGCGCGCGGGCCTGCTCGACCGCGACCCGGAGCGCGCCGGCCTCACCGGGGTCTGGATCCAAGGGAATCAGGGACTCGAGGCGGCGCGCCGCTTCCCTGTCGTCGCCGGAGCGGATCGCCTCGCGCACGCTCTCGGCGAGCCCGTCGATGCGGGCCTGCCGCTCTTTCTGTGCCCGTAACCGGTCCTCGAAGAGCGCGATGTCGTCGGCAAGGGCGGCTGCCCCTTCAATCCGGGAATCATGTGCGAGCGCCGCGCTGAGCTGTTTGCGCGCGCGCGCGACATCACCCGCCTCCAGCGCGCGCCGCCCAACTTCGAGGGCTTCCCGCGCCTGGAGGGTCTGGTGCGCTCTCTCTGCCTGCTCGTCCAGTCTCTGCCTGGTTTTCTTCACCAGGTCGACGACCCGGGCGTGCTGCGGCGCGAGCGCGAGCGCCGACTCGAGCAGTCCCAGAGCGCTGGCGTAATCCGACTGCTCGAAGCGCGTCCCCGCCTTGGCAAGGAGCTGCTCCGCCTCCTCCTCCGCGCGTCTCCTGCGGTCCTCTTCCTCGATCCGGGCGCGCACCCTGCCCAGCGCCGCGAGCGCTTCCCGGTCGGTTGGCTCCTCCTGCAGGACGCTCTCCAGCGCTGCCAGACTCTCGGCCAACCGCCCCTGGCTTTCGCACTCGGCGGCCTGCCGGATGCGTTCGTCGAGGTCACGGCGCCTCTGAAGGAGCGCGGCGAGGCGGTCGTATTGCCGCCGCGCCCAGTCGCGCCGCTCGAGCATGGCAGCACCGTCGACCTGGGTTGCGTCCGGGTCCGCCGGCTGCCCCTGCAGCGGACCTGGCCCCGCCACTTCCTCCAGGTGCTCTCGCAGAAACGGGTGTTCGGCAACAAGGCGGTCGATGCGGGATGCGGCTTCCTGCACCTCGGCTGCGACCCGCTCGAGCAGGGTTCGCTTGACGCGTTCGATCAAGGCGGGGGCCTGGGCGTGCGCAGGATCGGCGGCAATCACCAGGTCCGACGTACGCAGGGCACCCTCGTAATCCCCCTGCCGTTCCAGTTCGAGAGCCTCCCCGAAGAGGAGCTCCGCCTGCCTGCGCTGCTGCAGGAGTTCCCGCAGGCGTCCGAGCTCGTTCCTGGCGCGCTCGCGCAGGGCGAGCGCCCCCAGGTACCCCCCCCCGGACTCGCCCAGCTGAGTCGCCTCCGGGTCGCCCGGAGCATTGGTAACGGAAAGGGGGACCGTCATCAGGCCGGATCTGCGCAACTGCAGTGCTTCGGCCTCCAGTAGAGGGCCGGTTTCGTTCACCAGTCGTTCGATTTCACCGAGCGTCTGCCCCGTCTCCTGGCGCACGGTTTTCTCGCGCTCCTCGAGCAGCCTGGAGAGGCTTTCGAGGTCGCGGATCATCTCCTCGACATCTTGATAGCGTTTCGCGGCGTCCTTGGCCATGGCCCGCTGAAGGACGGCGGAAAACTCGGCGGGAATGCCGGGGGCGACGGTTTCGACAGGCTCGGGGTCCTGCTGCAGGATTTTGAAAAAGGTCGACGGAAGCGAGTTGGAGTAGAAGGGCTTGCGGTAGGTGAGCAGTTCGTAAAAGGTTGCGCCGGCGGAGAAGATGTCGGAGCGGTGGTCCACGTTTTCGCTGCGGATCTGCTCGGGCGACATGTAGTTGGGGGTACCCATCACCGAGCCGGCCCTGGTGATGTCGGAGGAGGTGATGCGCGCCAGGCCGAAATCCAGGATCTTGAGCTCGCCGCTGCGGGTGATGTGGATGTTGCCCGGCTTGATGTCGCGGTGGATCACCTGGCGCTTGTGCGCGTGGCCGAGTCCCTCCAGCAGGTCGCGCATCAGCTTCAGCTTGCGTTCCAGCGGGAGGCTGTCGCGGCGGCCGATGATGTCCTTGAGGTCCTCGCCGTCGAGGAACTCCATCGCCATGTAGGCCTTGCCCCCCTCTTCGCCGAGGTCGTAGATGGTGACGATATTCTTGTGGGAAAGTTGGCCGGCGGAGCGGGCCTCGCGGAAGAAGCGGGCGCGGACTTCGGGGTCGGCGTCAAGGTCGGCGGACATGGTTTTGACGGCGACCACTCGTTCGATGAAGGGGTCGAGCGCCTTGTAAACGACCCCCATGGCGCCCTGCCCGATCTGACCGAGAATCTGGTACTTGCCGATTCTTTCCACGATCTTCCAGCTTGCGTTCGCGCGCCCGCACCCAAGTCTCCCGGAAGGCCGGAAGCCGCCCGGGCAACAGTTCAGTCGGGACTATACCGGAGCATCACCGCCGTGATGTTGTCTCTCCCCCCCGCCGCGTTTGCCGCCGCGATCAGGTCGTCTACGGTACTTTTCAGGCTTCTGCCATTGGCGGACACAATGCCGAGGATCTCACCTTGGCCGAGCATTCCGTGCAAGCCGTCGGAGCAAAGAAGGAACGATTGTCCGCTCTGCACGGGCTGTTCGAACACCTCGACGTCGATGGTCTCTCGGGCCCCGACCGCCTTGGTGACAATGGAACGTAGGGGGTGCGACGGAATCGCCTCCGCCTTGAGGATCCCCGCCGAGTAGGCCGCCTGAACCCAAGAGTCGTCGGTGGTGAGCTGCTCGAGCTTCCCGGGCAGGACTCGGTAGGCCCGGCAGTCGCCTGCGCTGCAGATGTTCAGGAGGCCTTCGTCGGCAAGCGCCGCGACGATGGTCGTCCCCATGCCGGTGTATTCCTGCCGGCTGTCGGCCTCCCGCCACACGCGGCGATTGGCAAGCAGCACCGCTGTGCGGAGACGGTTGGCGCCGTACGAGAGGCCGGGTTCAATGCCGAATGGCCACGTCAGCTTTTCGAATTCGCGGCTGCGCCGGATGAAGGCCGCAATCGTTTCGACGGCGAGACTCGAGGCGACTTCACCCGCGTTGTGGCCACCCATGCCGTCGGCGACTATATACAGACCAGCGTCGTCGTCCACGAGGAGGCTGTCCTCGTTGAGCTGGCGACGGTGCCCGACATCGGTCGCACCGAAGCTTTCGATTCCAATCACGTACTTTGCTTTCCCGAGAGAGCCTGAAAATCCCTACACCCTTGTTGGCAAAAGTTTAACATCGGTACGGGTGCCCGTCAACGGTGGGGCGTGCGCAAATCAAGACTGGAGCGGCTCGAGCACCGAGACTCGGAGGGCTCGAACCGTCGCGGGGATCCACTGCCCGGGCTAGGGGTCTGCCACAGAATAACAGGTCCACTTTGCTGCAGGCCTGCGGGCCGCAGTCCGGAGGGGCGCGGCGCCGGGCGGGCATCTGCGGCATAGCCGCTCCTCGACGATGTGACCACATTGCCTGCGTCGCGGCGCCTTGCATCTGCCGCCCGGTGCTCGCGCCAAAATGCGAACTGATTCTTGCGCGAACCCTAAGGGGTCGATTGCATGGATACGGTGAGGTTTTTTCGGACGCGGATGGACGCGAACCCACATGGTGCGCGCCGGCTGCGCGACTTCCGATTGCGGGCATTGTCGCCTTGTCGCTATTCGGGGGGCGGGCGGCTCGGCGCCGCCCCCCGCGAGAGCGGCGTCGAGCCGCTACGCTTGCATATCAGAACAGGTCCGGGACCTTGGTCATGTCGGGCGGTTCGGTTCCCTGGTCGTGAGCGGGGACGGCGCGGCTGGCAATGTAGTCGCCGGTGGTCATGTCCTTGTAGCCTTGGCCGGGGCCTACCATCGGGTAAACGCACGCGTCCTGATCGATCATGACTTCGAGGAAAGCGGGTCCGGGGTGTTTCAGGAACTCCGTCAGCACCTCTTTCACCCTGGCCTTGTCGGACAGGCGGGCCGCGAAGGTAAAGCCGTCCGCCTCGGCAGCCTTGACGAAGTCCTTCGAGTGAAGCGACTTGTCGGTGCCCGAGAAGCGGTTTCCGAAGTACATCTTCTGCCACTGGCGCACCATGCCGTCGCCCAGGTTGTTCAGCAGCAGAACCTTCACCGGGAGATTGTAGGTGGTCACCGTTTCCAGCTCGCCGAGGTTCATCCTGATGCTGCCGTCCCCATCGACGTCGATGACCAGGCGTTCGGGACAGGCGACCTGGGCGCCGATAGCGGCAGGCAGACCGAATCCCATGGTGCCCATCGATCCCGAGGTGATCCAGGACCTGGGGCGTTTGAAATCGAAGTACTGGGCGGCCCACATCTGGTGCTGCCCGACCCCGGTGGTGACGATGGCTTCGCCGCGGGTGAGTTCGTTCAGGCACTCAATGACATAGTACGGCTGGATTTTTTCGCTCTCCCGGTCGTAGTTCAGCGCGTGTTTCTTGCGCAGCTTCTGGACGTGGGTGAGCCATTTCGAGAAGTCCTTTTTAAAGGTCTTCCGCGCCGCCAGGAGGTCTTCTATGGCGGTCTTGGCGTTTCCGACGTGTGACCAGTTGACCCTTTTCACCTTCCCTATTTCGGCCGCATCGATGTCGATATGGGCGAAGAACCGTGCCTTGGGGGCGAACTCGGAGACTTTCCCCGCGACCCGATCGTCAAACCGGGCGCCGACACAGATGAGGAAATCGCAGTCCTCGACGGCGTAGTTGGCGTAGGCCATGCCGTGCATGCCCAGCATGTGCAGGGCCAGGGGGCTGGTCGTGTCCATCGACCCGATTCCCATCAGGGTCGTGACCACGGGGATCTGGAGCGTCTCGGAGAACCTGCGCAGCTGCTCGGACGCGCCTCCATTGATGATGCCTCCCCCGGCGTATATGAGCGGGCGCTCGCTGCGCCGGAGCAGGTCGTAGAAGCCGGCGCACTTCTCCTCCGGAACACGCGACGCGCTCAGCGCCCTCATGCGCCCCTCGTAGCCGCGGTAGCTGAGCAGGCCGCCTCCCTTGAAGAATCCCTCCCAGTTCTGGACGTCTTTCGGTACGTCAATCACCACCGGGCCCGGCCGGCCGCTGCGGGCGATCGCGAACGCCGTGCGGACGGTGGCCTCGAGCTCCTCCGGGTCCTCGACGAGGAAGACGTGCTTGGCGCAGGAGCTCATGACGTTGAAGACGGGAGCTTCCTGGAACGCGTCCGTACCGATGGAGTGGCGCGGCACCTGGCCGCAGATCAGCACGACGGGGATGGAGTCGGCCATGCAGTCGCGGATCGGGGTGACGCTGTTGGTGGCTCCCGGGCCGGAGGTTACGAGGAACACTCCCACCTGGCCGCTCGCCCTGGCGTAACCCGCCGCCATGAATCCCGCCCCCTGTTCATTGGCGGGGACGATGAGCCGGATCTGCTCCTCCCGGTCTCCCTTGTGGGCTGCATTGAACCTGAAAATGGCGTCGTAGGTGGGGAGGATCGCCCCCCCGCTGTAGCCGAATATCGTGTCGACGCCTTCGTCCGCCAGCACCTGGATGATCATCTCCGCGCCGCTCATGCGTTTTCCGGCGAAAGGGTGCGCGTTTGCTTCCGATCGTGCTCTCATAAGGTCCTCCCAAACCGATTTACCCGCTGCGCCTGCATCTCGATCACCGCGCTCATTGGTGCGCCGCCATGGCGGATCCCTTGGCACCCTCGCTGTCTGCCGACCTGCGGTGCAGGGCGACCTTGCCCGTTCTGACCATTTCGTCGATCCCGTAAGGCCGGACGACGTCCAGGAACGCCTCCACCTTCCCCGTGTCGCCTGTGACCTCGAAGACATAGTTCTCGGGCGTCGCGGTCACGACCCGCGCACGGAAGATCTCCGCCTCGCCCAGGAGCGTCGTCCTCTTCCCTTCCGCGGCCCGCACTCGCACCAGGACAAGCTCCCGCTCGACGGTGTTGGCGTCGGTCAGGTCCACGGCCTCCACCACGTCGACGAGCTTGTTCACCTGCTTGAGGATCTGCTGTGCGAAGAGAGGCGCGCACCGCACCACCATCGTGATGCGGGAGAGGCCGGTGTCGGCGCTCCCCGCCACGGTCAGGCTTTCGATGTTGTACCCGCGCGCGCTGAACAGACCCGCCACGCGGGCCAGCACGCCGAACTTGTTCTCCACCAGGACCGAGATGGTGCGTGTGGGCCGGTCGAGTTCCGGAGTGTCTTGCGGTGGACGGTTAAGCATGGTTCCGAGGCCTCCTGTTGCCTGCGCCAAAAAGAAAAGGGCCGTCATCCCGGTTCGGGTGACGGCCCCTGGTGTTCCAGGTTCTCCTAGCCGTCATCCGAACCGCACGAGGCGGACGATGATAATGCCGATAATAAGTACGAGTACTACGGACAGGGATGTATCGCGCGCTGCGGTCCGGCCAAATTCGTTCAGGCTCTTCAGTGACATCGGATCGTGAAGCTATCAGTATCGCTCGACCAAGTCAACAGTTTTGGTAATGAGTAGCCCCGCGGCGGCGCGACGCCCGCCCTCCACATTCACCTGCCGCAATCTCGAAGGGATTGAAACAGGACCTCCATAGGGATTATGTTTCCTGCCGATGGAACCTGGCGGAAACGCGGCGAAAATCGTCGTCACATTCGAGGGCGGGCCGGAGCAGGTCATCGAACTGGCCGATCGTCTCACGGTGGGTCGCTCGACGACCAACCAGCTCGTCCTGGAAGATCAGAAAGCCTCCCGCAACCACGCCGAGATCCGGCATCTGGGGGGCGGCCGATACCGGGTGAGCGACCTTGGCAGCGCCAACGGCACGTGGCTTAACGGCCGCCGCGTCACCGCCCCCAGGGAATTGGAAAACGGGGATCAGCTCGTCATCGGCGCCACGCGGCTCCGTTTCGTGGCGCAGGTCAATGCGGAGGTGCAGAACGCGGTGTCGGCGACGGGGACGGCGCTGTTCCTGCGCGACGAAAAGGTCGTCGTTCTGGTCGCAGACATCCGCAACTACACCTCGATGAGCGAGGTCCTGCCCGGGCGCGGATTTTCCCGGATCGTCTCCGACTGGTTTCGTCAGGCCAGCGAGATCATCGAGAAGCACGGGGGCACGATCGACAAATTCATCGGGGACGCCGTGATGGCCTACTGGGTCAGCGCGAGCCGGTCCGACCCGTCCAACGAGGTAAACGCGGCGCTGCGCACGGCCCTCGGTCTGATCGACCGGGCTACTTCGTTTTCCGCCCGCCTCGGGGCCGAGTTCCCCGGGCACTCTTTCCGCATCGGGGTGGGATTGAACGTCGGCGACGCGATGCTGGGCAACGTCGGCACCGGCGAGAACCAGTCCTTCACGGTGGTCGGGGACAGCGTCAACGTCGCGTTCCGTCTCGAATCGCTCACCAAGGAGAAATCCACGCCCGTCGTGGTCAGCCGCAGCATCGTGGATGCAGCCGACCGGGGGTTCGGCTTCCAGGACCTCGGGCTGGGCGAGGTGAAGGGGCGCAAGGAGCCGGTTTCCATCTGGGCGCTCGAGCTGCCGTAACCCTGCCATATGAGAATTCGGCTCCTGCCAGGCAATCTGACCGATCCGGCCCGCCTGCAGCCGCTCACCACTTTCATCATCAACGATTTCCTCGCCGTCGACGGCGGGAGCGTGGGGATTGCGCTCGGGCTCGAGGCGCAGCGCGCGCTACGTCACGTCGTGGTCACGCACGCGCACGTCGACCACATCGCCACCCTGCCGATCCTGGTCGCGGAGGTGTTCCCGTTCCTGAACGAGCCCGTGTGTATTTACGCCGCTCCGGAGGTTCTCCGCAGCCTGCGCGAACACGTGTTCAACGACGCGATCTGGCCGGATTTCCGCCGCATCACGCTCGCCGACGGGAGCGCGCCGGGACTCCGGTACCAGGAAATCGCCCCGCCGACGCCGTTCCACGTCGGAGAACTCCGGCTGACCCCCGTGTGGACCAACCACACGGTGCCGACGGTCGGGCTGGCGGTCGAAGACGCCGAGGGCGCGGTGATCATAACTTCGGACACCTACCACACCGACGAGATCTGGGCCGTGGCGAACAGGCTGGCGGGGCTGCGGGCGGTGTTTGTGGACGTGTCCTACCCGAACGAGATGGAGGCACTGGCCCGGGATTCGAAACACCTGACGCCCGCCGGCCTGGACGTCGAACTGAGGAAGCTCCGGGACTCGGTGCCGGTCTTCGCAGTGCACCTCAAACCGCAGTTCCGCGACCGCACCGTCGAGCAGCTCGCCGCCCTCGGACGTCCCAACGTCGGGGTGGGCGAAATCGGCAGGGAGTACCGATTCTGAGCGGCCGACGGACTCGCTCGAGGCGTCTGCGATCTCCAGGCGGCGAAAATCAAAAAACTGCCACGGAATTCTCGGAATTTCAATTGTGGGTCTTGCGGGTTCCTCGGTGTTTCCGTGGCGAGTTTTGGCTTGTGTGCGCCCGCTCCAATACAGCCTCAGCGCGATCCGGGAGCCCGCGCCGCCTCAGGGCCGATTCGGTGGCACGGCGGTTGCCCTCGACCGTGGGCGGCCAATTCCCGGTCGATTCCGCCCGGGGATAGACGGGCGCGGAATATCCCCGGTAGAGTTCCGTCCGCAGGTGGGCGAGCATCTGGTGCCCGGCGCGGCGCGCCCGCTCAACCCTGAGCGCCTCGACATCGACCGGCCCGACCACGATGCGCTCTCCCGGTCCCGGTTCGGCCTGAGCCAGTATCCTGCCGTCGAAATCGACGATCATGCTCCCGCCGGGCCAGCTGAACGGAGGGTAGTGTGCGAGCCGGGCTCCCTGGTTCGCTGCCACGACGTAGGCCATGTTCTCGAGGGCACGGCAGCGGTTGACGACCGTCCACCAGTCCAGCGGCGCGGCGGTACCCCACGGATCCATGTAAGCGGAAACCCGTATCAGCACCTCGGCCCCTTTCAGCGCGAGCTGCCGGATGGCTTCGGGGAAGAGCCAGTCGTAGCAGATCGCCGCGCCGAGCAGACCGATCTCGGTCTGAACCACGGGGAAAGGATCTGCCCCGTATTGCGAGAGGTCGTGAGGGCTGGCGTGCACCTCCCAGGGGACCCAGGGGTGCGTCTTGCGGTACTTCGCCAGGACTCCGCCCGGACCGATCAGGCAGGTCGTGTTGAACACGACGCCCGGGAAGGCGGCGTCCGACTCGAGGAAGGTCCCGGTCTGAATGTAGATGCCGTGGTGCCTGGCCCGCTGCTCGTAGCGTCGCGTGTGCTCGTTAGGAACCGGCACCGCCAGCTTCTCGGCCAACTCCGCGACGGTGGGGTACACCGGCGGCGTGTGCGCAAATTCAGGGAAAACCACGAGCCGCACCGGGAAAAAAGGCTCATAGCCGAGGACAGCGTGATCGATCATTTCGACCATGCGATCAACTCGAGCCGCAATGTCGGCGCGCGAGGCCGCACTCGGGAAATCCGTCTGGCAGCAGGCGGCGTAATAGCGAAGCTCGTTCATAGGCGACGAGGATATCACACGTGTCATTCTCGCCGACCCATCGACGGCCAAGTGGGTCCGGGCTTCAGCCCTGACAACGCCTTTAAAACCGTCTCATACCGTGACACATGCACTGCATAGCTACCGCACACAGCGTCCGGGCTGAAGCCCGGACCCACGGAGAGGGGACCCCATTGTCAACGGGTCGGCCCAGGGCGTAAGCTTCAATCGATTAGTCCCAAGACCGCGGCGGCCACCCTCGGGTGAGTGACCTCCGCGAAGGCAGCACTAAAAAAGAAAACCAAGGCCCACGGGCGGTGCACGCCGTCCGGCGCAGCATCTGTTGTTCGGGCCCAGGGGTCGGCGCATGAAAACGGACTGGCTTGCCAGGTGGACTGGTTTGTTTCTGATCGTACTTCTGGTGAACACCGCCTACATCGCCGCCTTCGCGTCGCCTACGGTCTTCTACATGGCGAACGTCGCGCTGCATCTCGGGCTGGGGGCGGCGCTGGCCCTCGCCGGCATCACCCTGCTGGCGCGTCATCCGGATCTTCGGCGTGCGCTGCGCTTCGCAACCCCGGGATTCGCCGTATCGCTCGCGCTGGGGCTATACCTGGCCTGGGCGGGGAACACCACCGAGAACCGCTGGGTGTTGTGGGGGCACATAGCCTCGGCGGCGCTCGGCCTCGCAGGGATGACCCCGTTCGTCTGGCGGTCCGCCTCCCGCGAAGGCTGGCGGCAGTTCAGAACCGCCTTTCAGTATTCGGCCATGCTTCTCGTACTCCTCCCGCTCGGCATGACCGCGTATCGGAAGGCGGTCCCCAATCCCGCCGACACCATCCGCAACCCGCTGACCGTGCCTGTTTCGATGCACGAAGAGGGCGGAGGGCCCGGTTCGCCCTTCTTCCCTTCCTCGGCCAAGACCAACGTGGGTGGAATCATCCCGTCAAACTTCTTCATGGACTCCGCGACCTGCGGCGAGTGCCACAAGGACATCTACGCGCAGTGGCAGAGCTCCGCCCACCGCTTCGCCTCCTTCAACAACCAGTTCTACCGGAAGTCCGTGGAGTACATGCAGGACGTCGTCGGCACGCAGCCGAGCAAGTGGTGCGCCGGGTGCCATGATCACGCCGTGTTCTTCAACGGGCGCTTCGAACGGCCGATCAAGGAACAGATCGACACGCCCGAAGCCCACGCCGGCCTGGCCTGCACGTCGTGCCACTCCATCGTTCACGTGGACAGCACGATGGGCAACGGCGGCTTCACCATCGAGTACCCTCCGCTGCACGAGCTTGCCAACAGCAAGAACAAGTACATCCGGATGATGGACCGGTTCCTCACCTACCTGGACCCGGAGCCGCACCGCCGCACCTTCATGAAGCCGTTCATGCGAGGGCCGGACTCGCCCGAGTACTGCGCGTCCTGTCACAAGGTGCACCTCGACGTCCCGGTGAACAGCTACCGGTGGTTCCGCGGGTTCAACGACTACGACAACTGGCAGGCCAGCGGGGTATCCGGGCAGGGGGCGCGCTCCTTCTACTACCCGGGGCAGAGCTCGACGTGCATCGACTGCCACATGCCGCTCGTGAACTCGCGCGATCCGGGCAATCACGGCGGCAAGGTCCATTCGCACCGGTTCCCCGGCGCGAACACGGCGTTGCCGTTCGTGAACCGGGACGAGGGACAGATGAAGGCCGTGCTCGACTTCCTCCAGTCCGGCTTCATCTCCGTCGACATCTTTGCCGCGACCCCGGTCGAGGATCAGCCGGGGCAGATGCAGATGGTGCGCCGCTCGAACCAGACGCCGCAGCCGATGTCCTCCTTCGCGGTCGGAGAAGAGGCCGAAAGCTCGGCCCCGATCATGATCCGTGAGGTAGGCAAAGTGGCCGCCCCGGTCGACCGCTCCGCCCTGACACTGGTCCCGGGGAGCACGGTGCGGCTCGACGTCGTGGTCCGCACCCGAAAGATCGGGCACTTCTTCCCCGGCGGCACAGTGGACGCCTTCGATGTCTGGCTCGAACTGCAGGGGACCGATGCCGCGGGCAAGATCGTGTTCTGGAGCGGCCAGGCGACGGACGAAGGCCGTGGGCCCGTGGAGCCCGGGGCTCACTTCTATCGTTCGTACCAGCTCGACGGCGAGGGAAACCCGATAAACAAGCGCAACGCCTGGCAGGCGCGCAGCGTCCTGTACGTGCGCTTGATCCCTCCGGGGGCCGCCGACGTGGCGCACTACCGGGTGAAGATACCCGAGGACGCCCGCGGGCCCCTGACCTTCACCGCCCGGTTGAACTACCGCAAGTTTGCACACTACTACACGCAGTTTGCCTATGCCGGGCAGCCGAGGCCGGGCCAGGACCCGTCGCTGTTGAACCCACGCCACAACAGCCTGGAGTACTCCTTCGAGAAGAGCAACATCCCGGCGAACGTCTCCGGGAAGATCAAGGACCACATCCCCGATCTCCCGACGACCGTGCTGGCCCAGGCAACGGCCCGGATCGAGCTCGGGCAGGAAACCCGCTGGGCCCCGGTGGCCGGCAAGAAGGATCGCGAGCGCTGGAATGACTGGGGGATTGGGCTGCTGTTGCAGGGCGACCTCAAGGGGGCCGAGTATGCGTTCAAGAAAGTCACCGAGGCCGAGCCCGGGTACGCCGACGGCTGGCTGAACGTCGCGCGGGCCTTGATCCAGGAAGGGGAGACCGACGCCGCAAAGCCGTACCTCCGGAAGGCGCTCGAACTCGATCCCGAACTCGGCCGCATCCATTTCTTCAAGGCGATGACCGAAAAGGCGGACGGGAACTACGATGCCGCCCTCGCGTCGCTGGCGCTCGTGGAGCGCAAGTACCCGCGCGACCGCGTGGTGCTCAACCAGACCGCGCGCATCCTGTTCCTGAAGCGCCAGTACGCTGAAGCTCTCCAAGTCCTCGAGAGGGTCTGTGCGGTGGATCCCGAAGACGTGCAGATGCACTACACGGCCATGCTCTGCTATCGCGGCCTGGGCGACGCCCAGAAAGCCGAGCGCGAGGAGAGGCTGTTCAGGAGGTTCAAGGCCGAGGAATCGTCGCAGTCGATCACGGCCAGACGCCGTCTGCTCAGCCCGGAGGACAACAACGAGCGGCAGCAGATTCACGATCACGAGGGCACGGCCGGGGGGATGTGAGGCCGTCACGTGTCGGGTTCTGGCAACTGGGGGGGATTCCGTTGAGAAACTGGGCAGTGTTGATGACGGCGGTGGTTTCGCTCGCGGCAGCGGCCGGAGCTACCTCGGAGGTGACGTTCACCGACATCACGTCGCGCGCCGGGATCAGGTTCGTGCACAACAGCGGAAAGACCGGGAAGAAATACCTCCCCGAAACCATGGGGTCGGGTTGTGCGCTTTTTGACGCGGACGGTGACGGCCGCCTCGACATCCTCTTCGTCAACAGCCGGGACTGGGTCCCGGGAACCCGCAGGTCGCTGCATGCCCTGTATCGCAACAACGGCGACGGCACATTCCGCGACATCACGGCCGGCAGCGGTCTGGATATCGAGATGTACGGGCTTGGAGTTGCGGTCGGCGACTACGACAACGACGGCCGGGACGACGTCTACATCACCGCGCTCGAAGGGGACCGTCTCTTTCAAAACGAGGGAGGCGGCCGGTTTCGCGACGTGACGAAGGCCGCGGGCATAGCAAACGCAAACTTCGGCACGAGCGCCGCATGGCTGGACTACGACCGGGACGGCAACCTCGACCTGTTTGTCGCCAACTACGTGCAGTGGAGCATCAAGGGCGATCTCTGGTGTTCGCTGGACGGGGGGACGAAATCCTACTGCACCCCCGAATCCTACAAAGGCACGCCTTCGCGACTGTACCGGAATCTGGGGAACGGCCGGTTCGAAGACGTCGGCCGGAAAGCCGGGATCGCCGACCCGACCAGCAAATCCCTTGGGGTCGCGGTGCTCGATTTCGACGGGGACGGCTGGCCCGACCTCTTCGTGGCCAACGACACCCAGCCCAACAAGCTCTACCGCAATAACCGGGACGGCACCTTCCGGGACGAAGGGATGCTCGCCGGGGTCGGTTACGGCGAGGACGGCGTCGCTCGCGGCGCCATGGGCGTCGACAGCGCGGATTACGACCAGTCCGGACGGGCGCACCTCCTGGTCGGCAATTTCTCCAACCAGATGCTCGGGCTCTACCACAACGAGGGGAACGGGCTTTTCGTCGACGAGGCCCCCTCGTCCACCGTCGGGCGCGCCAGCCTGCTCACGCTGGCCTTCGGCGTCTTCTTCTTCGATTTCGACCTCGACGGGAATCCCGACATCTTTGCCGCCAATGGCCACATCGAGGAAGAGATCGGCCGCGTCCAGCCCAAGGTGCAGTACAAGGAGCCGCCGCTTCTGTTCCGCAACATCGGCAAGGGCAAGTTCGAGAACGTGTCGGAGGCTGTGGGCCGGGACTTTGCCAGGCCGGCCGTGGCGCGCGGGGCAGCCTACGGGGACCTCGACGGCGACGGCGATCTCGACCTCGTCGTCACCTCCAATCACGGTCCCGCATGTGTTTTCCGAAACGACGGCGGCAACCGCAACAACTGGCTCTGCGTGAAGACGATCGGGACCAAGTCCAACCGCGACGGCATCGGCGCTGTCGTGCGGGTCCAGACAGCTAACACGCGGCAGTGGAGCGTCGTGCGCAGCGGTTCCAGCTACTGCTCGCAGAGCGATCTCGCCCTCACCTTCGGACTGGGCCGGGACACGGTGGTCCGGACGCTGGAAATCGAGTGGCCCAGCGGCCTGAAACAGAGGTGGGCGAACCTTCGACCCAACCAGCGCATCACCGTTGAGGAAGGCATAGGGATGGAGGGAGCGGCGGCCGCCACCCCCAGCGACTAGCGCTACCGCTGCCCGAACCCGTGCACCGATCACCCGACTTTATCTACGTGGCCGAATCTACGTGCCGGGTCAAATGACCCGGGCCGCCCCGGGGGCATGAGCGGCTTCCGGCACTGGCGCAGACGCCGTATAATGGGGGCCGTGGACGACACCAGCGCCGACGAAAAGGAATCGCAATTGGAGGAACCCGAAACAACGGGGGATCCAGACTCCGCAAGTGAACTCGAGATTGCGCCCACCGGGCTCGCCCACTACGACCCGCTCAGACGATACCTGTGGGAGATCAGCAAGTTCGCGGCGCTCAGCCGCGACGAGGAGCAGCGCCTGGCTGACCTCTACCACGAAACGGGCGACCGTCACGCGGCCTACCACCTGGTCACATCCAACCTCAAACTTGTGGTCAAGATTGCGATGATCTACCACAAGGTCTACCAGAACATCATGGACCTAGTCCAGGAGGGCAATCTCGGGTTGATGCAGGCTATCCGGCGCTTCGACCCGCGCCGCGGCACCCGGCTCTCGACCTACGCGGTCTGGTGGATCAAGGCCTACATCTTGAAGTTTCTCCTCGACAACTCCCGTATGGTGCGCATCGGCACCACCAACGCGCGCCGCAAGATCCTCATGAACCTTAACCGGGAAAGGCGCGAGTTGGAGGCGAAAGGAATCGTCCCGACCTCGCAGTTGCTGGCACAGAACCTCGGGGTCGATGAAAGAGATCTGCTCGAAGTCGAGCAAGGCATGACCGGACCCGACATCTCGCTCGACGCCCCCGTCGGCGAAGGGAGCGACCTCCGGTTCGAGGACACCCTGAACCTCATGGAGCAGAGCGTCGACGAGAAAATCGCTCAGGGCGAGTTCCGGCACCTGCTGGAACAGAAGTTCGAGGAGTTCGCCGGGACGCTCTCCGAGCGGGAGCGCGTCATCCTGAACCGGCGCCTCATCGCGGACAACCCACAAACTCTGCAGCAGATCGCCGATCTCTACGGCATCTCCCGCGAGGCGGTGCGGGTGGCAGAGAAGAAACTGGTCGCGAAGATCAAGAAGTACATGGTCGAGTCTTTCGGTGATGTGCGTGAAATCGAGTTCAACCTGCGAGGCTAATCGTGCGAAACTCCGGCGCCCGTATCACAGACCGCTTCCGTCTCGACAACCTGCAAACCGTCATTCTCGAAAATGAGTTCCTGCGCGTCACGGTCCTGGCAGACCAGGGGAGCGACATTTTCGAGCTCGTGTACAAGCCCAAGGACATCGATTTGCTCTGGCATTCGCCCCAGGGGGTGCGCCGCCGGGAGAATTTCGTCGCCTCGAGCTACAACAGCCGCCCGTTCTTCGATTACTACGAAGGCGGCTGGCAGGAACTTTTCCCGCATGGAAGCGCGCCGACACAGTATGCCGGGACCGAGCTGGGGTTCCACGGCGAAGTCTGGGGCCTTCCGTGGGAACACCAGATCCTGGCCGACGGACCCGGCGAAGTTTCGGCCCGGTTCAGAGTGCGGACGGCCCGGATGCCGTTCCTGCTCGAGCGCACGATGACGTTGCGAGCGAACGATCCGGTGCTGCGCATGAAGGAAACGGTGGTCAACGAGGGCCGGCGGCCGCTCGAGTTCATGTGGGGGCATCACCCGGCCTTTGGCCCGCCGTTCCTCGACCGGAATTGCGTGCTGGACGCGCCTGCACGCCGCATCCGGCTTGGCGACGAACTGCACCCGTGGCCGGTGGACCGCACCGGGAAGGACCACAGCCGCCTCGTCCCCGAGTCTTCGGACCAGGAGATCATGAAATACCTGCACGACCTGCGGCAGGGATGGGTGGCACTGACCAACCCGGGCATGAAACTCGGGGTCGGTCTGGTCTTCGACCCCGCGGTGTTTGGCTGTGTTTGGCTCTGGCATGAGTTCGAATACACCAAGGACTACCCTTGGTGGGGACGGGCGCATGTGTTTGGGCTCGAGCCCCAGAGCAGCCTTCCAGGCGCCCACGAGAAGGGGTTGCGCCTTCTGGAGCTGGCTGCCGGTGCCCGGATGGACACGGAGCTCCTGGCCGTCGTCTACGAAGCTGCGGGCGTGCGGCGTATCACACCGGCCGGAAAAGTCATACCCAAGTAATCGACCCGGGCGGCGGCCCGAGCCCTTTGCCCCAGCCGGGCCGCCGCCGGTCGAAATCCGGGTTTCTTTGGGTTTTTTTAGCCGATTACTTGACTTTTTGGCCTTTGTCTGCAAAAAGTTGCACCCACCTGATCCTCCTCAGTTGAGTTCTTGTGCCCTCGTCCGAGGATGGACTTGAAATCATGTAGATAGTTGGGAAGTTTTCAGGGGAGACGAAATGCGAAAGTGCCGCCGCCTGATCGTCCTTGCGCTGCTGCTTTTCCCTCCGACGGCCTTTGGCCAGTCCAACCTCGCCTCCGGCGAGCTCAAGGGAACGGTATCCGACCCGTCCGGTGCGGTGGTGCCGAGCGTGAGTGTCACGGTCACCCACACCAGCACGAACCTGCACCGTGTCGTCATCACCGACGAGCGCGGGGAGTACCGGGTTCTGTCCCTGCAACCCGGCACCTACGACGTGAAAGCCGAGCTCACGGGCTTTGTCACCCAGCAGCGCAGCGGGGTGCAGGTGACGGTGGGACAGACGGCGGCCGCGGACTTCCAGCTGCAGGTCGGGTCTTCCGTCGAGACGATCACGGTGACGGACGAAGCTCCCGTGATCGAAACCGAGCGGGCCCAGCAATCCGAAACAATCAACGAGAACTACATCCGGCACCTCCCGATCGACCGGCGGGATTACCTGAGCTTCACCCTCCTCGCCCCCGGCGTGGTCGATTCCAACGCCATGGCCGACAACACCGATTTCCGGGCCGCGCAGACTCCGCAGAGCGGGCTGTCCTTCTATGGGAGCAACGGCCGCGGCAACAACGTGACCGTCGACGGGGCCGAGGCCAACGACTCCGCGGGCGGTGTGCGCGAGACCCTCAGCCAGGAAGCGGTCCAGGAGTTCCAGATCAACCGCAGCAACTATTCGGCCGAACTCGGCGGCGCGAGCGGCGGCGTCATCAACATCGTGTCAAAATCGGGTGGGAACGCGACGCACGGTAGCGTGTTCGGATTCTTCCGCGACCAGCACCTGGACTCGGCCGACCCATTCGCCTACTCGCTGGTCGCCGACCAGCCCCAGCGCGTCAAGCCGCCGGCCAACCGACAGCAATTCGGCGGCAGGATCAGCACGCCGCTGATCAAGGACCGGACTTTCCTGTTCGGGACCTACGAAGGCCTGAGGCGGAACGAGTCTTCGACCGTATCGGTCCTGACGGACCTCTCGATCTTTAAGCCGACGCCCCAGCAGAACGCGGTGTTGTCCGCCCTGGCGGCCAACACCAATCCCGCCCCCATCCCGTGCCTGCCTTCCGTCGCGGGAGCAGCCGCTCTCCCGGCAGCCGTGTGCGCCAACGTGCTGCGAGGCGCGCTGACCAGCAAGGCCAGTACGGTCGACCTGTTCAAATCCAACAGCGGCGTCTTTCCCTTCACCACCGACTCGAACGCCTTCTCGGTGCGCCTCGATCACCGGGCGACGGACAACAACCAGTTCTTCCTGCGCTACAATTTCACAAAAAAGAGCGACGGCAACCAGAGTACCCGGGCGCTGCTGGGGTTTTCGCGTTCGAACGACGTGCGCATCCTCGACAGCAACGCCGTGCTCGGTTGGACGGGGATAGCCAGCGCCGCCCTGGTCAACGAAGCTCGCTTCCAATGGAATTACCGCAATTTCGACGTGATCCCGAACGACCCTAACGGACCGGAGTTCAACATCACGGGGTTCGGCTTCTTCAATCGCGACATCTTCTTGCCCAACTATTCCATCGAACGCCGCTACGAGGCCTCCGACAGCCTTTCCTACCTGAAAGGAGGCCACCGATTGAAGTTCGGCGGCTCCGTCCTGACCCGCGCCACCCCGACTTACTCCCACACTTTTCTCGGCGGGCGTTTCGGGTTCGGCACCCTGCCGGGTGCGCTCGTCAGCCCCACCCTGGGTGCCCTGCCGATCACCGCGCTGCAGGCCTTCGATCTGGGACTGCCCCAGTCGTACCAGCAGGGGTTCGGCGACCCGGGCGTCACCGCCACCCTGACCTACGTTTCCGTATACGCGCAGGACACCTGGAACGTGCGGCGCAACCTGACCTTCAACCTCGGGATCCGGTACGAGGTCGACGACCGGCGCGATCCCATTCCGACGGACAGGAACAACTTCGCACCGCGCGTCGGCTTCGCGTGGGATCCTGCGGGCAACAAGAGAACCGTCCTGCGCGGCGGCTTCGGCATTTTCTACTCGCCCGTCTATTTCCAGATCGATCACGTCGTCAACTCGCTGGGCGAAGTCAACGGCTACCGCCAGATCGCCCAGGTGCTCACTACCCTGAACGCTGCCAACCCGCTCGCGGCATCGGGCCCGATCAACGTCTTCCGGACACTGCGCGCGCAGGGGATCGTCGGGGTGCCCAAGTCGCAGCGGCCGATAGCGGCGACGGACCTGGCACAGTTCGGGATCCAGGTGTCCAACACGGGGCCCCGGCCCCCCCTGACGGTACTCTTCAAGATAGACCCCAACTACCGGAGCGCCTATTCGGAACAGGCGAGCCTGGGAATCGAGCACGAGGTCACCAAGGGGCTGAGCGCCGCGATCAACTACACCTTCGTCCGGACACTCAAGATCACCCGGGCCCGCGACACCAACATCCTGACGCGGCCCAAGGGAGCGCTCGGGATTCCGCTATGGACCGCCGCCTCTGGCTGCGCCGGAGCCGGGCTTTACTCTTGCTTCCGCGACCCGCTTCTCTTCCAGGAGAACATGTACGAATCGTCGGCGAGCGCCTTCTATCACGGTATGATCGTGGAGCTGACGCGCCGCTTCGGGGCCAATTTCAGCATCGCGGGGAATTACACGTTCAGCAAGGCCATGGACGAGGTCACCGACTTCAACACGGATTTTCAGGCGAACGATCAGACACAGCTGCGGCTCGAACGCGCCCTCTCCGCTTTCGACCAGCGTCACAAGTTCGTGCTATACGCCTACCTACAGTCCCCGTCGGCTTCGGCTTCCCGCTCCCTGCTCGTCAAGGCGGTCTCGGATTTTGCGCTCACCCCTATCTTCCGCACCAACAGCTCCCGGCCTTTCAATCTCCTGGTGGGTGGGGAGTTGAACGGAGACCGGCATTCGACGACTGACCGCCCGGTGATGGCCGGGCGCAACACGGGGATCGGCCCGGGGTTCTGGACGTTCGACCTGCGCCTGTCGCGGCAGTTCCGGCTGGGTGAGGAAAACCGGGTGCTCGAGCTGACGGCCGAGGGATTCAACCTGCTGAATCACCTGAATTTCTCAAGCGTCAACAACACCGTCGGCCCCGCTTTCCAGGGCCCGTTTCGCGTCGAAGCCGATCCCGTGCTCGGCGCAAGCTCGCCGCTGGGATTCACTTCGGCGTTCGACGCCCGGAGGTTTCAGCTCGGGGTCCGGTTCAGTTTCTAGCAGACGCCAGCCTCAGACTTGGCTGATCTTCTCGGCCGCCTCGCGCTCCAGGCGCTGTGTTGTCGGGCTGTCCAGGCCCAGGGCCAGCGCCAACTGGGCAAGATAGATCCGCTCGGCCCCCGAGACGCCGTGGTCTGCGCGCGCGACCGCGAAGGCCAAGGTGTACAAGTCCTGCTTCTTTTCGGCGCCGTCGACGCCCGCGACGATTTCCGCCAGGGGGATCGTCCGGGTCAGTTCCGTACGGACGATCCGGTCAGCCCCCGCCTCGCGCGCGTGGGCCAGGATCAACTCCTTCTCCGCCTCGGAAAAGTCCCCATCGGCCCTGGCAGCCGAGATCGCGAGCCGAAGCACCCGGAGCAGGTCCGCGGGGATTGCCGGGACGGCGGGATCGGTGGGCGGTGCGGCCCCTGGCAGCGGAGGAAGCGGCGGTGGGGGGACGGCGCTGGCGCCCGGCACGGTTGTCCTGGGGCCGGCAGACTCCAGCAGGCCCCAAGCGAGCCCGGCCACGGTCAGGAGGCTGCTGGCGGTCAGGAACGATCCGCGCCCTCCGGTGAGAAAGCGCAGGGTACGATCACCCCGCTTCCTCCTGCTCGAAAACGCACCCTGGACCAGGGATCCGATAAGCCGTTCAGCATCCACCTCAACCCCCTTGAGTGAGCGCGTCCATTGCCGCGCGATTGGCGAAAATGAAACTTTACCTGCCCGGTGGAATCTTGTATAGCATGGGAGGAAAACAGCCATGATGAGAAGAGCCGTCATGTTGGGGGCTGGATTGCTCGTGGTCCTGGGCGCGGCGACGCCACCGGTCCGGGCGCAGTACGGTGATCGCAGTGCGCGGGACCAGACCTTGATCATCGCGGGGGGAACCGCGGCAGGAGCGGTCTTCGGCGGCATGGTCGGGGGAAGCAAGGGAGCCCTGGCCGGGGCCATCGCCGGCGGAGCCGGCGGGGCGATTTATAACGAGGCAACCAAAGAAGATCCGGAATACGGGGCCGAACGGTCCACCCGGGACAAGCTCACGATCATCGGAGGAGGTGCGGGTGCGGGTGCCGTGGCCGGCGGCATCGCCGGCGGAAAGAAGGGTGCACTGATCGGCGCCGCAATCGGCGGGGCCGGCGGATACATCCTGCATAAGAAGACGGAAAACCGCGACCCATACTACCGCGACCGCTACTACCGTGATCGTTACTACTATCGCCGGTAAGGAGTTCAACAACAGCGGTTGGGGCGACGGTACTTCTGTTCCAGGCGGGCGACGTAGAACTCTCCCGCCGTCATCGGTCTCACTTCCGGGTGACGCGCCTTCAGGTGCTCACAGTAGCGCTCGTAGGCGTCGTCACCCATCACCGCCGCGAAAGTCGTCCACATCCGGATCAGCAATTTCATCGCCCTACCCGGCTATTCAGTCAACGCCGAAAGCACGTACTCCGCTTCGCGCAGCTCAGGAACCTTGCGCTTCCTGAGCATCGCCAACCACTCCCGCGCCGAGTCGAACACGATCACCAGCACGAGAAACGCGAACATCGCAGTAACACCGGCATCCAGCTGGTTGTTGAAAACAAGGCGGCGGGTCGCCGCGGCCGCGTCCACTGGCACCTGCCCGGCGTCGAGGGATTCCTGGAGACGCTCCGCTTCGGCCAGGAAGCCGATGCGGGGGTTCGAATCGAACATTTTCTGGTATGCGGCCGTCTGAGTGGCCAGCACGAGCCACAGCATCGGCAGCAACGTGATCCAGGCGAAGCGGGCCTTTCGCATCTTTATCACGATCGTCGTGGCCACGCACAGTGCGACGCACGCCAGCAACTGGTTTGCGATGCCGAAGAGGGGCCACAGGCTGTTGATGCCGCCCAAGGGATCCATGACCCCCTGGTAGAGGAAGTAACCCCACCCGCCCACGATCAGCAGGCTGGTGAATATCACCCCCGGATACCAGCCGGTGCGCCCCAGCGGTCTCCAGAAATGCCCGAGCAGGTCCTGGAGCATGAACCTGCCGACGCGGCTGCCTGCATCCAGCACCGTCAGGATGAACAGGGCTTCGAACATAATGGCGAAGTGATACCAGATCGCCATCAGACGGTATCCCCCCAGCGTGCCGGAGAAAATGTGGGCGATCCCGACGGCGAGGGACGGCGCACCGCCGGTCCGGGAGAACATTGTCTGTTCGCCGACCATGTCGGCCAGGGACTGCATGTCCTGGGGCCCGACCGGGTACCCCCACGACGAGATGGTCGCGGTTGCGGCCGCGGGATCGGCGCCGACGATGCCGGCCGGGCTGTTGACGGCAAAATAGATCCCGGGCTGCAGCACGCACGCCGCGATCATGGCCATGATCCCGACGAACGACTCCATCAGCATCGAGCCGTAGCCGATCATGCGGGCCTGCGATTCCTTTGTGATCAGCTTGGGAGTAGTCCCGGACGAGATCAGCGCGTGGAAGCCGGAGATCGCGCCGCACGCGATCGTGATGAAGGCGAAGGGGAAAATGTTGCCCGCGAAAACGGGGCCGGTGCCGTCGATGAACCGCGTCAGCGCAGGCATCTGCAGGTTCGGGCGAACGGCGAGGATGCCGAGGGCAAGGAGCAGGATCGTCCCGAGTTTCACGAACGTGCTGAGGTAGTCGCGCGGGGCCAACAGCAACCAGACGGGGAGCACCGACGCGGCGAAGCCGTAGACGATGATCATCCACGCGAGCGTGCGGGCGTCATACGTGAACAGCCGCGCCAGCACGGGGTTTTGGGCGACGTACTGTCCGGCGACCACGGACGAGATCACGAGCACGAAACCGAGCAGCGAGGCCTCCATGACGCGTCCCGGGCGGAGGAAGCGCAGGTAAATGCCCATCAGGATGGCGATCGGGATCGTCATCGCCAGCGTAAACGTCCCCCAGGGGCTCGCCTTGAGCGCGTTGGTCACCACCAGCGCGATGACGGCAAGCAGGATCACGAGTATGGAGATGATGGCGAACAAGGCCGTGAACCCGGCGACCGGACCGACCTCTTCCTTGGCGATCTGCCCGAGAGACTTCCCGTTGCGACGGATGGAGGCGAACAGGATTACGAAATCCTGTACGCACCCCCCGAGGACCGCGCCGATGACGATCCAGAGCGTGCCCGGCAAATAGCCGAACTGCGCGGCCAGGGTCGGTCCCACCAACGGACCCGGGCCCGCTATGGCGGCGAAGTGGTGTCCCAGGACAACCCACTTGTTGGTCGGCACGAAGTCTCGACCGTCTTCCAGCCGTTCGGCGGGGGTGGCGCGGCGATCGTCGAGCTGCATGACCCGCAGGGCGATAAACCGGCTGTAGAAACGGTAGCCTATGGCATAGACGCAGATCGCCGCGACGATGAGCCACATCGCGTTGACGGGCTCGTGCCGGTGAAACGCGATCGCCCCGAGCGCTCCAGCGCCGAGAAAGCTGACCAGGGCCCAGAACACGACTCGGACGAATCGGCCAAATTTCATTGTGCTTGGCTCCACCGCTAGGGCTCGCGCAAGAATAATTTCACATTTTGCCGACGGCTCCCGAGCCAACAGATCCTACAGCAAGCAACGAGTCGGAGATTGCTATTAACGGAGCCGTCAGCCTTCCGGGGCGCGGCGGCGGGAGGGCATCTGCGGCGTTGCCGCTCCTCGACGATGTCCCCACATCGCCTGCGTCGCGGCGCCTTGCATCTGCCCGCCCGGCGCTCGCGCCAAAATGTGAAATTATGCTTGCGCGAACCCTTAAAGGAACGAGCTTAGCGGCTTCCACCCGGGAATGCAATCCAGGCCAGGTGCCAAGCGGGCCGCGTCGGCCCGACGCGGCCCCAGGGTTTCGCTCCCCACCATCCAACTTGGCGTCGGGGGCGAGCCGCCGCCCCCCACTCTGCCCGGTTTTTGTTTGGCGCTCCGCGGCAGGAGTGTTATCTTGAGGCTCAGTGAGGTCGCGCCTGCCCGGAGCGGCTTCTGCTGTCATGATTTCGGCCGAATCGCTTCCTCAGAAGACCCATCAAACAGAAAGAAAGAACGATGAGCAAGATACTCACGCTTTACAGTTCTTCTGTCGGACAGAAGTTCATCGTCGGGTTGACGGGCCTTTTTCTGTGCTCGTTCCTGATAGTCCACCTGTCGGGGAACATGCTGTTGTTCAGGAATGACGGCGGTCTGGCCTTCGAGCACTATTCCGAGTTCATGTCCACCAACGTCGGTATCCGGACGATGGAGATCGTGCTCGCCGCGGGTTTTCTGATCCACATCATCGTGGCGGTGCTGGTGTGGGTCGAGAATCGCATGGCCCGGCCGGTTCGCTACGTGGTGAACAGGCCTTCGGAAAACAGCGCCCTCCCGTCGCGCATCATGTTTATATCCGGCAGCGTTCTCTTTATCTTCCTCGTCGTGCACCTCAGGACTTTCTTCGTGCCGGCCCGGTTCGCGAGCGGGGTGAAGCCGTCGATGTACGAGCTGGTGCAGGCGGCGTTCAGGAACCCGTACTACGACGCCTTTTACGTCGTGGCCCTCGTCCTGCTGGGCTATCACCTCAAGCAGGGGTTCCAGTCGGCCTTTCAGACGTTCGGGATCCGCCCCCGCTGGCGGTGGGCCATCGACATGGTTGCGGTTTTCTTCTGGCTGATCGTCCCGGCCGTCTACGCGGCGATGCCGCTGTATTTCCTCTGGCAGGCTCACAAGGGGGTCTTCTGACTATGGCTCTGATGAACGCAAAAATCCCGGATGGACGGATAGAGCACAAGTGGGACAATCACCGTTTCAACCTGAAGCTGGTCAACCCCTCCAACAAGCGCAAGTACCACATCGTGGTGGTCGGTACGGGCCTGGCGGGAGGGTCCGCCGCCGCGTCGCTGGCGGAACTCGGCTATCGCGTGACCTCGCTCTGCTATCACGAGTCTGCGCGGCGAGCGCACAGCATCGCCGCGCAGGGGGGCATCAACGCTCCCAAGAACTACTCCAACGACGGGGACAGCATCTAACGCCTGTTCTACGACACGGTCAAGGGGGGCGACTACCGGGCGCGCGAGGCGAACGTCTACCGGCTGGCGCAGGTCAGCGGCAACATCATCGACCAGTGCGTCGCCCAGGGCGTGCCGTTCGCCCGTGACTACGCGGGCTTGCTCGACAACCGCTCCTTCGGGGGCGCGCAGGTCTCGCGCACCTTCTACGCACGCGGGCAAACGGGGCAGCAGCTCCTGCTCGGAGCCTACCAGGCCCTGTGCCGGCAGATCGGCGAGGGGAACGTAACCTATCACGGCAGGACGGAGATGCTCGACCTCGTCGTCGTCGACGGTCAGGCCCGCGGCATCGTGGTGCGCGACCTCCGCAACGGCAGGGTCTCCTCGATTGCGGCGGACGCGGTGATCCTGGCCACCGGCGGCTACGCCAACGTCTTCTTCCTCTCGACCAACGCGAAGATGTCCAACGCGACGGCCATCTGGCGGGCCCACAAGCGCGGGGCGCTGTTCGCCAACCCGTGCTTCACCCAGATTCACCCCACCTGCATCCCGGTGTCGAGCGAACATCAGTCCAAGCTGACGCTGATGAGCGAGAGCCTGCGCAACGACGGCCGCATCTGGGTGCCCAAGAACAAGGGGGACAAGCGCCGGCCCACGGACATCCCCGAGGCCGAGCGGGACTACTACCTGGAGCGGCTTTACCCCTCGTTCGGCAACCTGGTGCCCCGCGACGTCGCCTCCCGCCGCGCGAAGGAGGTCTGCGATCACGGCTACGGCGTCGGCGAAACGGGCCTCGCCGTCTACCTCGACTTCTCCGACACGATCAAACGCCACGGCAAGGTGTGGGTCGACGAAAAGTACGGCAACCTCTTCGACATGTACCAGCAGATCACGGGGGAGAACGCCTACGAGGTCCCGATGCGGATCTACCCGGCGGTCCACTACACCATGGGCGGGCTCTGGGTCGACTACAACCTGATGAGCACCATCCCGGGGCTGTACGTGCTGGGGGAGGCCAATTTCTCCGATCACGGGGCCAACCGGCTCGGCGCAAGCGCGCTCATGCAGGGGCTGGCCGACGGCTATTTCATCATCCCGTACACCATCGGCGACTATCTGGCCTCCACGAAGTTCAAGCCCATCGACACCTCGCACCCTGCCTTCAAGGATGCGGAGCAGGAGGTCGAGAAGCTCACCGCCAGGCTGCTTTCGGTGAAGGGGACGCGCGCCGTGGACGACATCCACAAGGAACTCGGCACGATCATGTGGGAAGACTGCGGGATGCAGCGCAGCGCCCGGGGCCTCAACAACGCGCTCGAGCAGATCCCCCGGCTGCGCGAACGCTTCTGGCGCGAGGTGAGCGTGCCGGGCAGCGCGGACAACTTCAACCAGGAGGTCGAAAAGGCCCACCGGCTGGCGGACTTCCTGGAGCTCGGCGAACTGATCGCGCGGGACGCGCTGCACCGCAGACGAATCCTGCGGCGGCCATTTCCGGGAGGAATACCAGACCGAGGAAAACGAGGCCAAGCGGAACGACGCCGAGTTCTCCTACGTCGCGGCCTGGGAGTACACCGGGTCGGGCAGCCCGGAGCGGCTGCACAAAGAGCCGCTCACGTTCGAGTATGTGAAACCTTCCCAGAGAAGCTACAAGTGAGGAGCCCTGTAACATGCGCTTAAGACTTCGGATATGGCGCCAGAAGGACGGTAACAGCCGCGGACAGCTGGTCTCGTACAGTCTCGACGGGGTGACGCCGGACATGTCTTTCCTGGAGATGCTCGACCTGCTGAACCTCGAGCTGGCGCGGAAGGGGGAGGAGACCGTCGCGTTCGACCACGACTGCCGCGAGGGGATCTGCGGGTCGTGCAGCCTGTACGTCAACGGGAGAGCTCACGGGCCCTTGCGCGGGGTGGCGGTGTGCCAGCTGCACATGCGCAGCTTCAAGGACGGCGACGAGATCGTAGTCGAGCCCTGGCGCGCCCGAGCCTTCCCCGTGATCAAGGATCTCGTGGTCGACCGCTCGGCGCTGGACCGGATCATCGAGGCGGGCGGCTTCGTGTCGATGAAGACCGGCGGGGCTCCCGACGGCAATGCCATCCCCGTGCCCAAACCTATCGCCGACAAGGCGTTCGAGGCGGCCGCCTGCATCGGTTGCGGCGCCTGCGTCGCCGCCTGCAAGAACGCCTCGGCCATGCTCTTCGTCAGCGCCAAGGTAACGCAGCTCGCCCTCCTGCCGCAGGGGCACCCCGAACGCAGCCAGCGCGTCCAGGCCATGATCGCCCAAATGGACAAGGAAGGATTCGGGAACTGCTCGAACACCTACGCGTGCGAGGCGGAGTGTCCGAAGGAGATCTCCGTCTCGACCATCGCCCGGCTGAACCTGGAACTCCAGCGGGCGAAGCTATTCTAGTGGATGAGGCGCCTCGGCGCCGCTGTCCGCTCAGCTGCTGCGCCCGGCACCGCGCCTCGGCGCCATCCCAGCATCACAAGGCGGGCGGGTCGAGCCCCGCCCGCACTTCACCTCACCGGTTCAGGATCGTGACAAGTTCCTGGACGGAGGCTGCCGAGTGGTTCAGGGCGGTCTGCTCTTCGGGGGTGAGCTTGATCTCTATGATCTGCTCGACGCCGCGCGCTCCCAGCTTCACCGGAACCCCGACATACAGGTCCCGGATGCCGTATTCGCCCTGCAGGTACGCGGCACAGGGCAGGATCTTCTTCTTGTCCTTGAGGATCGCCTCCACCATCTCGGCCGTCGCCGCCGAGGGCGCGTAGTAGGCGCTCCCCGTCTTCAGGTAGTTCACGATCTCCGCGCCGCCGTTGCGGGTGCGCTTGACCAGCCTTTCGAGTTGCTCCTGGCTGAGCAGCTCGGTGATCGGGATACCTGCGACACTCGAATACCGCGGCAGCGGCACCATGGTGTCGCCGTGGCCGCCGAGCACGAAGGCGCTGACGTTCTCGACGGAGACGTTGAGTTCCGCCGCGATGAAGGTGCGGAAGCGCGCCGTGTCGAGCACCCCCGCCATGCCGAAGACGCGCTCCTTTGGAAAACCGCTGGCTTTCAGGGCGACGTGGCACATGGCGTCGAGCGGATTGCTTACGATGATCAGGATAGTGTCGGGCGAATGCGCCACGATGTTCCGGGTCACGTCCCCGACGATCTTCGAGTTGGTGTTGAGGAGGTCGTCGCGGCTCATGCCCGGCTTGCGGGCGATGCCGGCGGTGATCACGACGATGTCCGAACCGGCCGTGTCTTTGTAGTCGTTGGTGCCGGCGATACGGCAGTCGTACCCTTCTATCGGGCCGGCCTCGAGCAGGTCGAGGCCCTTCCCCTGGGGTATCCCCTCCAGGATGTCGATCAAGACGACATCGGCCATTTCCTTGTCGACCAGGCGGTGGGCAAGGGTGGCCCCCACGTTACCCGCACCCACCACCGTCACTTTCTTGCGCATAGATCCCCCCGAATGAACGCTGTTGGAAAATCAGGACTGCATGTTCTCAATCACCGCCGTTGCGAATTCCGAGGTCTTGAGCTTGGTCGCCCCCGGCATCTGCCGCTCGAAATCGTAGGTGACGCGCTTCTGCGCTATGGTTTTTTCGAAGGCCGAGACGATCGCGCTCCCCGCCTCCTTCCATCCCATGTACTCGAGCATCATCACGCCGGAGAGGATGACCGAACCCGGGTTGACGACGTCCAGCCCCGCGTACTTCGGCGCGGTGCCGTGCGTGGCCTCGAACAGGCCCACTCGGTCGCTGATGTTCGCCCCCGGGGCGATACCGAGCCCCCCGACCTGCGCGGCGCAGGCGTCGGACAGGTAATCGCCGTTCAGGTTGGGTGTGGCGAGCACCTGGTACTCTCCGGGCCGGAGGAGCACCTGCTGGAACATGGCGTCGGCGATGCGGTCGTTGACCATCACCCTGCCCGCGGGCGTCTTCCCGCCGTGATTCCTGTAGACCTCGTCTTCGCTGATCGTGACGGTCGCCGAATTCCTCGCGGGCGACCTGATAACCCCAGTCGCGGAATGCGCCTTCCGTGAACTTCATGATGTTTCCCTTGTGCACGAGGGTGACGACAGACTTGCCGTGGTCGATGGCGTGCCGGATAGCCTTGCGCACCAGGCGCTTGCTTGCGAATTCCGAGATGGGCTTGATCCCTATGCCGGAGTCGGCCCGGACTTTTTGGCCCATCGGGCCGTTCAGGAACTCGATAACCTTCGTCGCCTCGGGTGTGCCCTGCGCCCACTCGATGCCGGCGTACACGTCTTCGGTGTTTTCGCGGAATATGACGACGTCCATCTTCTCGGGATGTCTTTACCGGCGAGGGCACGCCCGTGAAATAGCGCACCGGACGCACGCAGGCATACAGGTCGAGAACCTGCCGCAGCGTGACGTTCAGGCTCCGGATGCCGCCGCCCACGGGCGTGGTCAGCGGGCCCTTGATCGCCACCGAATACTCGTCGATGGCGCGCAACGTCGCCTCGGGCAGCCACTCGCCCGAGTCGTTCTTCGCCTTTTCACCGGCAAGCACTTCCATCCAGCAGATCCTTCTCCTGCCGCCGTAGGCTGCCTCGACCGCGGCATCGAAACACCCTCCTGCTCGCGCGCCAGATGTCCGGGCCGGTACCGTCTCCTTCGATGAAGGGGATGACCGGGTTGTCGGGCACGACGAGCTTTCCGTCCTGAAACTGGATCTTCCCGCCTCGCGCCGGAGGCATGCTGGGGGACTCAGAAGACATGGTGCGCCTTTCTTGATCCTTCACTTTGAGTTGGACTGGTGCGTGGACCCGTTCCGGTACCTACGAGCGGTTTGCGTGGATCGGCAAAACGCGCGGAGCTATATAACATCAGACCAAAAGTAGAATCAAGAAGGAGTGCGGGGAGTACAGTGCGGTGGGGCAAAAACCGGAAGCCGGAAGTGGGAAGCCGGAAGCAGGAGGTCCTCAATCCGGCAGTCCGGCTTCCCACTTCCGGCTTCCGCCTTTCGGCTACACTACTTTCTTGAACGATCCCCTGGATTGCTCCAGCTTCTCGAGCAGTTCGACCGGGAAGTTGATGGAGAGCCGGATCTGCTTCTTGTCCTGGGTCACGCTGATCCCCCGGAGCAGTTCGGAGAATTCCGGGTTGTCTGCACCCGCCAGCTGTCCAAGGGCCACGAGGCCGTTAGTCACGTCGGCCAGCTTCTTCGCGGACTCCTCGTCGGCGATGTTGGCCACGATCCTGCCGGTGACCTCGGTGGTGAGGTTCAGCGTTCCGACCACGTTCTGTATTTTGGAGATGCTTCCGCCCAGCGGGTTGGTGGTCGGCGCCTTGGATAGCACGCTCCCGGGGTCGCCGGCAAACCAGAACATCTCCTGGGGATTGAGTTCCTTCAGCAGCGGCCAGAGCGTCGCGTTGCTCTCCAGCCCAAGTTCGGGCTTCTCACGCACGTCGAGCACCGCCTTGAGCGACTCCAGGTCTCCCAGGGCGATCTCCCCGTCACGAAGGAAGGCAATCCCCTTTTCCACTTTGTTGCCGTTCTCCTCGGGAATCATGAGCACGGTCGCGTCCTTGTAGTCGACCTTGATCGGCGTCCCCTTGCTGTGGATGAAGGTGGTGATCGATGCCGCGTTGAACTGGCCCACCGCGATGATCACCCCTTTGCCGCTCCCCTGGGACAGGGACTTGCCCCCGGCAACGATGTAGGAGATGTCGCGCCGCGGGTCGACGCCGGTCTTGGCGATGAACTCGCCCAGGTCCTTCCCCACGTCCTGACCGTGCTTCTCCTCGAACTTGGCGTAAATCGGAGACGCAATGAACTTCTGCACGTTCATGCCGAAGACCGCCTGGCAATCCGCCGGCAGGTAGGCCACCGCCTCCGGGAGCCCGGGGATGGAGGCCTTCACGGCGAAGCTCGTGTACAGTGCCAGGCCCGCAACGGTCCCGGCGATCAGAAACATCACGACGGTCGAGGTTATGACGAATTTTCGATGATTCATGGCCTTGCTCCTGACGGCGGTTGCCTTGTCTTGTTTCCAGCAGCCCTTCGACTCTCCAACCTCTGCTTCTCTTCTGGCTCAGATAACGCAAACCGGCCGCCGAAAGGTTCACGCGATTTCCGTTCCGATGAATGCGGGCGGTCACCACATTGTATATGCGACCCGGGAGGAAACGAAAATGGCCGGATGCCTTTTGCTGCCGTTTAAGCTCGTCCTGGTCGTGGTCAAGCTTGCCCTGCTGCTTGGCGTTGTTCGTCATGTCGCTGATAATGCTGCCTTTCCTGGTCCTGTTCGGGATCGTGGTGCTGCTGAAAGCGCTGTTCTGACGGCGACCGCGCCGTCCGCAGGGATTTGTTAATTATAACAGAGCTTGGTTCGGGCACACGTCGGACATTAAGATGGGCGCGCGTAGAGGCCCGGCGGGTGCCCCACGAACCCCGGACCCACCCTAAGTACACAGTCTCATATGTACGCTGACGTATTTTTTTTGGACGCAGAACAACACGGGCAATGAAAGACAAAGCCAAAACAGAACGCAGATTCCGCGGATCCAATCCAACGGATTCACGCGGATCGGCGTGTCGCCAGGTCGATCCGTGGGAATCCGCGCGCATCCGCGTCCTGAAAAAATACGTTGTGCGTATTTGTGAACATCAGTACTCGGGACTTCGCGCCGTTGCGTATCGGATTTTACGGGAGGAACCGGATGTCCCAGGAATGGATGCCGCGGATACTCGAGGCGAGGCAGCGCATCGCCGCCCACCTGAGCCCGACACCCCTGCATTACTACCCCCTGCTTTCGGATCTGGTCGGCGCGGAGGTATACGTCAAACACGAGAACCATCAGCCGATCGGCGCCTTCAAGGTGAGGGGAGGCGTCAACCTGATGGCGTGCCTGTCGCCGGAGGAGAGAGCGCGCGGCGTCATCACCGCCTCGACGGGAAACCACGGCCAATCGGTGGCCTACGCGGCGCGGCTGTTCGGGGTCAGGGCGGTCATCGGGGTCCCGGAGAACAGCAACCCCAGCAAGGTCGCCGCGATGAAGTCGTGGGGGGCGGAAATCCTGGTGTACGGGAGGGATTTTGACGAAACCCGGGAGAAGGTCGAATCCGTTGCGGCGGAGCGTGGCCTGCGTTACATCCACTCGGCCAACGAGCCCCTGCTGATCGCAGGGGTGGCGACCATGGCGCTCGAGGCTCTCGAACAGCTGCCCCAGGCGGATGCGATCATCAGTGCCGTGGGCGGGGGCAGCGGTTGCGCCGGCACGACGCTGGTGACCAGCGCCCTGAAGCCGTCGACCACGGTCATCGCCGTGCAGGCCGCGGGCGCCTCGTCGGCCTATGAATCGTGGCGCCGGAAGGAACTCGTCACCACGGGCAGGGCGGACACGTTCGCGGAGGGCATCCAGACCCGGGTCGCCTTCAGCATGACCCAGGAGATACTCTGGGAGTGCCTCGAGCGCTTTGTCCTTGTGGAGGACCAGGAAATTCGCGAGGCGATGGTTTACTACCTCGAACTGGCCCGCACGCTGGCCGAAGGAGCCGGTGCGGCGCCGCTGGCCGCGGCCCTGAAATGCCGCGAGGAGTTGCGCGGCAAGAAGGTGGTGCTCTACCTGAGCGGCGGCAACGTGTCGCGCGCCAACCTGGCACGCATCCTGACGCAATCCGACCGGGAGGGTCTCGTCCTGCCGGTCGGGAATTCGCCCCGGCAGGGTTAAACTTGCTACACTTAAGCCGATGCGCAAGAGGCTGGCTCTGATCGCCGTGTTGGTCCCGTCGCTCGTGGTTTTGCGTGCGCAATCGCAGGCGCCGCAGGAGGTGCCCAACTTTTCGGTCGCCGTCAATCTCATCAAGGTGCCGGTCACCGTGTTCGACCGGCAAGGGGGGATCGTTTCGGACCTGCGGCGTGATGACTTCCGGCTGTACGAAGACGGGGTGCTCCAGGACATCCGGAGTTTCGGAGTGGATCGGAACTCCGTCTCCGTCGTCCTCCTCATCGACACCAGCGCGACGGTCGAGAAGGAGCTGAAGAACATCAAGGCCGCCGCCAGCGGCTTCACCTCGGCGCTTACGGACGACGACCGTGTCGCGATCATCACCTTCGGCGACGAGGCCAAGCTCATACAGGACTGGACCGACGACGAGAAGCTGGTGCGCAAGACGCTGCGCAAGCTCGAACCGGGCCTCCGCACCGCGCTCTACGACGGCATGTACATGGCGGCACACGATCAGCTGCGGGGGGTCGAGGGGCGCAAGGCGATCATCCTCCTGACGGACTGCCTCAACAACCAGAGCACGATCACGTTCCCCGACGCTGCGCTCACCGTCATCCAGTCGCAGGCATCGCTCTACGTGGTTTCCAAGACCATCATGGTACGGCGTGACGCCTACAGGCAGCGACGGGTGGTCATGCTGTCGGACATCTACAGGCGGCTGTTTGGGAACGAAGACTACATACAGGAGTTTTTTAAGAAACGGGAGGAGGAAATGACCTCCCTCGCCGAGAGGACGGGCGGACGCATCTTCTTCCCCTCGAACTACGACCAGATCCCGGCGAATTACGCCGACGTCGCGCGCGAACTCAAGAACCAGCACTTCCTCACCTATGTCTCGAGCCTGAGGAAACCCGCCAACACTTATCACGAGATCACGTTGGAATACCTTGGAGAGGCCAGCAGGGTGAACTACCGGCGCGGTTACTACTTTGAACCCCATGTCGTTCACAAGCGCCGCTATTAACGCGCGTCTTGCACAACCGCACGTTCTGTGGAACTATTTTGAGGATTTCCGCTCAGGTGTATCTGCCTAGGATCCTGGGTAGTTTCAAGACAAACGTAACGTAGCTGGAGGTAACCATGGCTAGATCCCGCCATTCCGAGACCAAGCCCGAGAAGGGCTTATCCCGCCGCGCCTTCCTCTCGAGGAGCGCCGGGCTGGCGGTCGCCACCCCCGTGGTCACAGGGATGGGGTTGGCCGCACCTGCCGGCCCTGCGGCGGACGTCAAGATCCTCGGTCCAGGAAAGGTCCCCGTAGCGCTTCGCATCAACGGCAAACCGCACACCCTCAGCATCGAACCGAGGGTGACGCTGCTCGAAGCGCTCCACGACCAACTCGACTATACCGGCGCCAAGAAAGTGTGCGACCGGGGGACGTGCGGGGCCTGCACAGTTCTGCTGGGCGGCAAACCCGTATACGCCTGCAGCGTGCTCGCACTCGAGGCCCAGGGGAAGGAAGTTGTCACGGTCGAGGGCCTGGCGACCGAGGGCAAGCCGCACCCGGTCCAGGCCGCATTCGTCGAACACGACGCCCAGCAGTGCGGATTCTGCACCCCGGGCTTTGTCGTGGCCGCCAAGGCGTTTCTCGACAGGAACCCGAACCCGACAACGGAGCAGATAAATAAAGGGCTGGGCGGCAATCTCTGCCGTTGCGGAACCTATTCGGGGATCCGTCAGGCTGTTCTCGCAGCCTCCAAGGCGGCCAAAGGAGGGACGACCAATGCCTGATTACAGGTGGCCAGAAGCTTCGAAGCGGGCCCTCATGGGCAAGCGGATTTCCCGGCTTGACGGCCCGGACAAGGTTTCGGGAAAAGCCAAGTACACGTACGACGTCAAGAGGCCCGGCATGCTGTACGGCGTCATCGTGCGTTCTCCGCACGCGCACGCAAAGATCGTGTCCATCGACACGAGCGCCGCGGAAAAACTGCCCGGCGTGAAAGCAGTGTACGTGATCAATGGCCCCGGCACCGAGGTGCAATGGGCGGGATTCGAGGTCGTGGCCCTCGCCGCCGAAAGCGAGCAGCTTGCCGAAGACGCCGCCCGCGCCGTGCGGGTTCAGTACGAGGTGTTGCCGCACGTCGTGCAGGAAGAGAACCTCGCCGCGGCGGGGGACCGGGTCAAGCAACCCGAGGAAAAATCACTGGGTGATCCCGACAAGGGATTCCAGGACGCGGAGGTTGTCGTCGAGGGTACCTACGGGATGCCGGTCATCACGCATTGCACCCTGGAGCCGCACGGGTCGGTCAACGAGTGGGAAGGGGATAAGCTGAACGTCTTCATCTCCACCCAGGCGCTCTCGAGCATCGCCTCGGAGATGGCCGAGCCGCTCAACGTGCCTGCCGCCAACATCCATGTCCACCAGGACCACATCGGCGGCGGTTTCGGCAGCAAGTTCGGCCCCGACGTGTGGGACATCGCCGGTGCGCGGCTCGCAAAGAGCGCCGGCAGGCCCGTCAAATTGATGAATGACCGGGAATCGGAGCTGATGGTTGCCGGGTCGCGGCCCTCGACGTTTGCCAGCGTCAAGGTGGGGGCAAAGAAAGACGGCACCCTGACGGCCTGGGAATCGAAGTCCTGGGGGACGGGCGGCATGACCGGCGGGGGGGCTCCCCCGATCCCGTACGTGTGGCGCATCCCGCACAAGATGAGCCACACAAGCGTGGAAACCAACATCGGCTCGTCGCGCGCCTGGCGCGCCCCGAACCACCCCCAGGCGTGCTTCGTGACGATGTGCGCCCTGGAGGACCTCGCGGCCCAGCTGCAGATGGACCCGATGGATCTGCTGCTGAAGAACATCGAACTGGCCGCACCGCGGGCGGCGCTATACAAAGAGGAGCTCATCAAGGCTGCCGAGCTCAGCGAGTGGAAAAAGCGCTGGCACCCGCGAGGGGACAAGACTGCGGGAACGGTCAAACGGGGCATGGGGCTTTCACTGCACACCTGGGGCGGCCTCGGCCACGAGAGCGAGTGTCGCCTGACCATAAACCCTGACGGGTCTGTCGCCGCCGAGCTCGGCTCCCAGGATCTCGGGACCGGGACCCGCACCGTGATCGGCATCGTCGCCGCGGAGACGCTCGGCCTCCCGTTGTCGGCCGTGCAGGTCAGGATCGGCGACACACGCTATCCGCCCTCCGGATCATCGGGCGGGAGCACCACGGTCGGCGGGGTCAGCGCCTCCACCCGCCGGGCGGCCGTCGACGCGCGGGACGCCGTCTTCAAACAGGTGTCCGCCAGCCTGAACGCCGACCCGGCCAACCTGGAAGCCGTCGGCGGAAAAATCCAGGTCAAAGGCGACCCGAGCAAGAGCATCAGCTGGAAACAGGCCTGCGCCAAGATCGGGGTCAACCCGATCTCGGTGATCGGCAAACGTCTGGAAGGCAAAGACGAGCTGATCAGCCAGGGCGTCGGCGGCGTGCAGGTCGCCGAAGTCAGCGTCGACACGGAAACGGGCATCGTCAAGGTGGAGAAGATGGTGGCCGTCCAGGACGTCGGCCTGATCGTCAGCATGAAGACCGCCGAGAGCCAGGTGCGCGGCGCCCTCATCATGGGGATCAGTTACTCGCTCTTCGAAGAAAAGATCATGGATCGCACGACCGGCAGAATGCTCAATCCAAACATGGAGTTTTATCGGCTTGCCGGGCTTGGGAGACATCGGCAACCTCGTGGTCCACATGATGACCGGCAAGGCTCAGGACGACCGCGGCGTCATCGGGCTCGGGGAACCGCCCGTGGTGTCCCCGGGAGCCGCCATTTCCAACGCGGTCGCAAATGCGATCGGGATTCGCGTCGGCAACCTGCCGCTCACCCCTGATCGCGTCCTGGCGGCTCTGGAAAAGAAAGGAGGGCTCGGCTAATGCGCTCATTTGAATATGCAAGCCCCACGACCAAGGAACAGGCGGTCGACCTGCTCGGGTCCCAGTGGGGAGAACGGGAAGTGCTTGCCGGGGGAACGGATCTGCTGGCCCTCATGAAGGACTCCGTCGTCACGCCGAAGCGGCTCGTGAACATCAAGGAGATCGGCGAACTGCGGGGATTGAGATACTCGGGCACCGAGGGGTTGCGACTCGGGGCGCTCGTGACGCTCCAGGAACTCGTCGACAACGGCACGGTCAAAAAACAGTACCCGGCCCTCCTGCACGCGGCCGAAGGCGTCGCCAGCGCCCAGGTGCGCAACATGGGCACCGTCGGCGGCGATCTCTGCCAGCGGCCCCGCTGCTGGTATTTCCGGGGCGGCGCGGGCCTCCTGGCTCAGGACCCCTCCGGCAAGTCGCTGGTGGTCGCCGGGGAGAATCGCTATCACGCCATCCTCGGCAATTCCGGTCCGGCATATTTCGTCAACCCGTCGAGCCTGGCCCCGGCGCTGATCGCACTGGGTGCAAGGGTCCGGCTCTTCGGTCCCAAGGGTTCACGCGACGTCGCCGTCGAGAAATTCTTCCTGACGCCGCAATCCGAATCCGACCGCGAATACGTTCTGGCACCGAACGAGATCGTCACCGAAGTGCTGGTCCCGCCCGCGGCCGGAGGGAACGCCGCCTACGAGGTCCGACAGGGCGAGTCCCTCGATTGGCCGCTCGCCGCCGCGGCGGTCAGCCTCAAGTTCTCCGGAAAGACCGTCAGCGCGGCCCGCATCGTCCTCGGGCACGTCGCGCCGGTGCCCTGGCCCGCGCCGGCGGCCGAGACAGGTGCTGGCCGGCAAGTCCGTGACGGCCAAGCTCGCCGATGAAGCGGGCATCGCGGCGGTCAAGGAGGCAAGGCCGCTGAGCCAGAACGGGTACAAAATCCAGTTGGCCCGCGTCGCCGTCAAACGCGCGATATTGCGTGCCGCCGAAGGGAGGGCGTGACATGATGGACAAGCCGTACAGTAACCTGCCACACGAGCCGTGCCGGCGCCTGCGCTGGAAGGCGATGTTCATCCAGTCGGAAAACGACCCGACGGTGCCTGCGTGCAACGACCAGATCTACTGGTGTGCCCTGACCCAGATCTGCCTGGGCCCGGACGGCCGCGTGGCTGCACCGTCCGGCTGCGGCCCCGGACGCACTTGCTACGATGAACTGACCTAGATCACGGAAGCGGGGCGCCAGACCACACCGGCGCCCCGCCTCCGCCCTCATCCGACGGGAGCGGAAATGTCCTGCAGAATTCGAGTTTTCCTGGTTGCCCTGGCAGTCCTGCCAATCGCCCTCGCCAGGGCGACACCCCAGAGTTACAAGGCGGAATCCATCGGCGAGTGTGCCGTCGCGGGTCTGGACCCGGCCGTCAAGGCCGCCCTGCAGCCCGAAGGAGTGAGGATCGCCGGACCGGACGGCGCGTTCTGCGAATTGTGGCTGGGCAAATCGTTGCCGCAGCGGTCCGCCGGAGGCGAATACACGACCCTCGCCAATGGCACCTTCGCGGGGGTCATCACCTACTCCCAGGATGGCGGTGATTATCGGGGACAGGTGATCAAACCCGGCAGCTACGTCATGCGCTACCAGGCGCTGCCCCAGGATGGGAACCACATGGGAGTAGCTCCGACCCGGCACTTCTTCCTCCTCTCTCCGGTCTCCGAGGATAAGGATCCGGCGGGCTTGCCCGACTACAAGACCCTGATCGCCCTGAGCCGTAAGGCCTCGGGCACGAATCACCCCGTCACCCTTTATCTCACCAAGCCCTCTGCTGAGCAAAAACCGGCCTTCCGCTCCCTCGACGAGGGGCATTGGGCGGTGGAAGCCAGGACGAAGGCAGCACCGGCCGGCGGCCCGGAGACGGACTTTGCCGTGGCGATCGTCCTGATCGGAAAGTCCGAGGCCTGACGCGTACCGTAAGCCCACCCGGTCAGATCCTTGCCGTTGAAGAGCTCGGTGAAGCCCGGTTCGGCACCGGATACCTCGGACACCTCACCGACGCAGACGAGCGCCAGCACAAGCCCAGCTGTGCAGCACGCGAGTGATCTCGACAGATTGCCCCCCGGAAAATAAAAAGGCCCCTCCCGCGGCCCAGCCGCGAGAGGGGCCATCACAAATATGGCTCGTTATTCAGCCTTCGTTACGTTCTCCGCCTGCAAACCCTTGGGGCCGCGGGTGACTGTGAAGGCCACCGATTCTCCTTCCGCCAAAGTCCGGAACCCACTCATCTGAATGGCGGTGTGGTGGACGAAAACATCCCCGCCCTCGCCTCTCTCGATAAAACCATAACCCTTGGCGTTGTTGAACCACTTTACTTTCCCAATTTCCTTTTCCATGGGAACTTCACTCCTTGCGAATGTTTCCACATCTGATCCAGGGTTCGTCCGTGATCCTCAAATGAAAAGGCCGCCCTAATTCTGGCGGCCGTCACCCGATGATCCGGCGGTACAGAAATTAACTTGTGGAGCGGCCCCATGCTACTCGCAATTATCCGCGAATGTCAATGAAAATATGAGGTTTCCGAGGTTCCGGAAGCTCATTTCCTACCGGGGGTGAGGCCGGCTTCCGGACTCAGTTGATGCGGGAGCGTTGAGCTTCGAAGAACGGCATGAAGTTGCGCGTAAAGGCACCCCAGTACCGGCGGAACATGCGCGGGCTCTTCATTTTCAGGAGGATTTTGACGAATCGTAAGCGCGTGAGGAAAAACAGGAAATAGGCTTTGCGCTGCATGCGGCGGAGTTTGCGCTGATCCCACTCCTCGGACTTGACCTTGACGACCCCTTCCCACTCGTCGTGCAGGTCGTTCCCCTCGTAGGCCCCGGTGGCGCGCACGAGGTCGTTCAACTCCGTCCCGGCATAGGGGGTCGCGATGGAAAACAGCGCCTCGTCGAAGTGGGAATTGCACGCGAAGCGGATCGTCTGATCGATTTCCCTGATGGTCTCGCCGGGGAAGCCCAGCATGAAGAAGCCGAGCGTCTCGATCCGATACTTGCGCGCCCAGCCGAGCACCTCGTTGAACCGGTCCAGCTTGAGATTCTTCTTGATCAGCTTCTGGATGCGGTCGTTGGCCGACTCTACGGCGATCGCCATGTGATGAGTCCCGGCCTGGGCCAGTTTGCGCATCAACTCCTCGTCGAAACGCTCGAGCCGAACCCCGTTGCCGAACTGGAACCCGATCTTTATGCCGCTCGCGATCACGAGATCGCAGATTTCCTTGGCACGGGCCAAGTCCATGTTGAAGATGTCGTCCTCGATCATGAACTCGCGGATGCCGTAGGTGTCGTACAGGAACTTGATCTCCTGCCAGACCAGCTGCGGTTTGCGCCCGCGGAATCTCTTGCCGAACAGATCGTGGCAATAGATGCAGCGGTAGGGGCAACCGCGGCTGGTGAATATCTGGATCGCCCTCCGATCGACCGTGGGGAAGCGCACGAAGTCTATGTCGAAGTATCTTTCGATCTCGAGCAGGTGGTAGGCCGGCATAGGAACGGAATCGACGTCCACGTAGTCGTTGCGGGGCAGGTTGCGGATCACCTGGCCGTCGCGGCGGAACCACAGGCCGGCCACGCCGTCCAGGCCGGCGGCACTGCCCATCCGGTCCAGGAAATCGGTCCAGATGTCCTCGCCCTCGCCGATGCAGATGGAATCGATGCATTCGACCTTCATGACCTGCTCGGGCATGATCGTCGGGTGCTGCCCGCCGAAGATGATGTGGGTTTCCGGCGACACACGGCGGATCAGGTTGGCCGTTTCTACCCCGCCAAGGAACTCGACCGACATGCAGCTCAATCCGGCAATGTCAAAGCGCTCCGCCTGGAGAATGAGGCTCAGTGCGGCCGCGCCGTCCTTTTCCAGCCCGATGTCGACAATACGGGTGCGGTGCCCCCTGCCCTCCGCCACGGCGGCGAGCAGGGTGATGCCAATCGGGATACCGGCGACCACGTCGGCGTACGTGGACCTCGGTCGTATCAGAAGGATGTTTAGTTTTTTGCTCAAGTTACCCACCCTGGTGCGCATTATAGCATGCCGGCCGACAAAACCCGGGATCCGGCTCGCCAGACAATCCCTGAGGCATCGGGCTGAGTCCTCTCTCAGGGTCGGCGGGGCTTGCGGTTCCACCAGTAGAAGAACGGGATGCCGGTCGCAACGACGGCGAGCCCTGAGAGCGACTCCTTCGGTTGATCTCGGAACGACACCAGCAGTATCCAGCCGCTGACGGCGAGAAACAGCAACGCGGTCCACGGATATCCCCAGCCGGTGTAGGGACGGTCCTGGCCGCGATCCCCTCGGCGCATCACGAAAACAGCGGCGACCGCAAGGGCGGAGAACAGGATCATGACCACGCCGGAGAAGGTCAGCAATTGTTCGAACCGGCCGGTGAACAGCAGGACGACCGACCAGACGCACTGCAGCACGATCGCGTTGGACGGGGTGCCGAAGCGCGGGTGGACCTTCGCAATGGCCTTCGGGAACAGACCGTCCTGCGCCATGGCATAGTAGACGCGCGGCCCGGCAATCACCATGGCGCTGATCGACCCGAGGATGGTCCCCATGAAGATAATGTTCAGAAACGGGGCGACGTTCAGCCCGAAGAGATTCCGGCTCGCCAGTTCCGCAATCCGGATGACGCTCGCCATTTCCTGCAACGGAACGGCGTAGATATAGAGCGCGTTCATCGCGACATACAGGACGATCACCACGAGCGTGCCGTAGATCAAGGCGCGGGGTATGTTGCGGCGTGGGTCCCGGATTTCACCCCCGATATAGGCGGCCGCATTCCAGCCGCTGTAGGAGAACATGACGAAGATCAGGCCGGACGCCACCGCGGGCATCAACTGCGGCCACCGGGCCATGTCCAGCGCGGGCGCGAAATGGGCCGGATCGCCGCGCCCGAGCAGGAAGCCGGCGAGGATGAAGACGAGGATCACCCCAACCTTGAACGAGGTTAACCCGACGTGCACCCGTCCCCCGACCCGCACGTTACGGTAGTGCAGCGACGAGAGGAGGATTATGACGGACGCAGCAACGAGGTGCCCGGGGAGGAACACGCCATGGGGGGCGTCAGGTTCCTGCGTGGACAACACCGGGAAATAAAAGCTGAGGTACTCCGTAAATCCCACCGAGGCGGCCGCGATGGGGGCCGAGAAACCCGCAAACAGCGAACCCCACCCGCTCAGGAAAGCCGGAAGTTGCCCGTATGCCTGCCGCAGGAAGGCATATTCCCCGCCTGCCCGCGGGATGCGCGCGCCGAGTTCCGCGTAACAGAACGCCCCGGCCATGGCGAGTACGCCGCCGACGACCCAGATTCCAAGGAGCACCCGCGGATCCGGCAGCCCACGTGCCAGAAGTCCGGAGGTGGTGAATATCCCGACCCCGATCACGTTGGAGATAACCAGCGAGGTGGCGAGGGCGGGACCCATCAGCCTGGGCAGGACTGTCTGTCGTCCGGTGCTTTCGTCGGTCATGCCGCGGGTGCCTCCAGGTCTGTCCGGCATTGGTGTGATACCCCGCGGGACTTGACGCAGAGACCCCGGAGGCATGGCAAAACGGATAGCATCTTAACGGAACCCGCTCCGCTTTTCCATGAATCGCATGCCTCCACACGCCGCTCCCGATTGCGCAGATTCCAGCTGACTCGCACAATGTCCTGCGCAACTCTTCGGGTCGGCCATGTAATTCCGAGTGCCATGCCTACCCTAGGGACCGCGACCGGTGCGGCCGGGAATCTCGTTATCTTTTGAACTTAAGTGAGGCCTGACCTATCATATACAAGGGATTAGACGGAAAAAGACGAGGCAACGGGTCAATTCAGCGTTTTGCACATAAAAAGGCAGGAGGACGTACACGTATGGGCGCACCGTCGATGGAAACGTATCTGACCGGCAGGGATCCTAACGCAACCCCGCCGGCAGCACCGAAGGGGACGCGGCCGGGCGGCATAGTGCCGGAATGGTTAAAGACCACGGTCCTGGCATTGCTGGCAGTTGCCGTCGCCTACCTGCTGTACGACAGCCGCCAATTTCAGCAGAGGAATCAGGCCGACCTCGCCAAAATTAATGAAGAGATAAAACAGCTCGACACCAGCCACAGGGCCGGCGAGGCCAAGATCATCTCCACCCTGAAGGGTGAGATCAGCCAGGCCCAGGAGGCCGTGGGGCAGACCAAGGCTGAGCTGAAGCGAACAGCCCAGCAGATCCAGTCGGAAGGGCAGAGGACCAAGGCTGAGCTGAGCCAGGCGCTCTCGACCAAGGCGGACACCGCTCAGGTTCAGGCCGTCCGGACGGAAACCGAGACCAAGATCGGTCAGGTCAGCTCGGAAGTCGGCGGGGTAAAGAGTGACGTGGTCACCGTCAAGACCGACCTGGCCGGCACCAAGCACGATCTGGAAGGGACACAACGCCAGCTTGTGGACGTCCGCGAATCCCTTACCGCGGCCGTCGCCAAGAACGCGTCCGAGCTGTCCGAACTGCGCCGCAAGGGCGAGCGCGATTACTTTGAGTTTGAGATCCCCAAGAAGAATCAGTACACCAAGGTCGAAGACATCCGCCTGGTCCTGACCAAGACCGACGCGAAGAAGGGGAAGTACTCCCTGCAGATCCTGGTCGACGACAGCAAGCTGGAAAAGAGAGACCGTACGATCAACGAGCCGGTGCAGTTCCTCGTGGGGCGAAACCGGGTTCGGTACGAAGTCGTGGTCAACTGGGTGCAGAAGGACCGCGCCGGCGGCTACCTCTCGATACCCAAGGACAAGGCCCTCGCCGCCGAGCACGCGACGGCGACGAAGTAGGATGGTCTGTCGGGCTTCGGCCCGGACGTCTTTCGATCTGTGCCGTACCGCAACCGCAATGAACAGTCCCGGGCTGAAGCTGCAGCCACTCGAGCGCGAGGAAGACGTCAACCGCTGGATAGCCAACACTGAGTTTTGGGCTCGGGGCCCTTTCGGGAGAGTGACGGATGGAGGGATTCACCCGTCGCATCGTTGTCGGGATCTCGGGTTCGAGCAGTCCCATTTACGGCATCCGCATACTCGAGGCCCTGCGGCGCACGGGGGACATTGAAACACACCTGGTCCTGACCGATGCCGCGCACCGTACCATCGAACTGGAAACGGACCTGTCTCCGGCGGACGTCGAGGCCCTCGCCCACGTCGTTCACAAGAACCGCGACCTCGCGGCCGCAATCTCAAGCGGTTCCTTCCACACCGATGGCATGATTGTCGCCCCCTGCAGCATGCATTCGCTGGGCGAAATCGCGCACGCCATTTCCAGCCAGCTCCTGACACGCGCGGCCGATGTTCACCTGAAGGAGCGCCGTCCGCTGATCCTGATGGTGCGCGAAACGCCGCTTCACCTCGGACACCTGCGCAACATGGTGCTCGCAGCCGAAATGGGCGCCGTCATCCTGCCGCCCATCCCAGCCTTCTACCACCGGCCCGTCACCATCGACGACCTCGTCAACCACTCGGTGGGCAAGGCCCTGGACCTCCTCGCCATCCGGCACGAACTGTTTCACCGCTGGGAGGGAGCATAGGAGCAATCCGATACGATGCCCGGCCCCCGAATTTCCGGTTGACCTTGCCGTCGCAATCGTAAATCCTGAGCCGCAACCAGCGAGGGGCTTCCAGGTGCCGGAGAGTGTCCGATATCGCAGCGGGGCCGTTCCCGTCCTCATCATCGTCCTCCTGTATCTGGCCGCGGCGGTCCTGACCGACCCGCGCGGCGAGTTTCCCCTCAACGACGACTGGGCTTACACCCGGTCGGCCTTCAAGTTCGGCTCCGGGGCGGGAATGCAGGTCGACGAGTGGTCCGCCCCGAGCCTCGTTGGACAGGCCGTCTACGGGGGCGCGCTCGTCCGCCTTTTCGGCGCAAGTTTCACGGTCCTGCGGCTCAGCACGATCGCGCTCTCGTGCGGCGTCGCGCTGCTGCTGTGGTTTACGCTTGCAGCCCTGCAGGTGCGGCGCGCCGTCTCCTGGGCGGCCGTGCTTTCCTGGATCTTCAACCCCGTTCAGTTCTGCCTCGCGTTTACGTTCATGACGGAGGTGCCATTCCTGTTTTTCGTTGGGCTCGCCTGTTATCTCTACGCCCTCCACGTCAAGAGCGGGTCGCGGGCAGCCCTCCTGGGATGCGGGCTTTCCCTGGGCTATGGTTTCCTGATCCGCCAGGTGGCCGTGCTCTTCATGGGCCCGGTCTTGATCGTGCTGCTCGCCTCGCCAGGCCGGCCGTGGCGGCGCAGGCTGCAGTGCGGGGCGGCCTTCGCGGCAGCATGCGGCGTGTTCGTCGCCGGATATTCCCTCTGGCTTCGGGGCGCAGGCGGTTCCACTCCGGCCACTCAGAGGAAATACGAGCTGCTCCGGCAGCTCGACGTGGAACAGCTCGCCGGCAATTTCTTCGGGATCATGTTCTACCTCTCGTTCATGCTGTTGCCGCTTGCGGCTGCGCTGCTCCCTCACATCTGGCGGTCGTTCGGCGAGTTCGGCCGGCGACTGCGCCTCGGCTGGCCGCTGGCGATGTGCCTGACCGCCGCAGCGGGCGTGGCCTGGTTTTCGCGATACTCCCTTTCCGTATATCTCCCGTCCCGGGCGTTTCATTCCAGGATGCCGTATCTGCTCAACGTGTTGTACGACACGGGCCTGGGACCCGTCACGCTGGATCCGACCTACTACGGCCCGCCAGAAACGCCGACCTATCCCGGGGTGTGGCGGGCGGTCACGCTGCTCGTGGCGGCCGCCGTCGTCCCTCTCGGCTCGGCACTTTTTCTGACCTTCGCGCGCGCGTGGCGGTTGCGGCAGGCGGAGCCGGCCAGGGCTCAGGTCGCCGCCTGCGCGACAATGGCCCTGCTGGCGGTGGCCGCGTTCGAGATCGTCTTCAGCCACACGCAGGAAGGTGGACTGTTCGACAGGCACATCCTTACGGCGGCCCTTCCGGCCCTGATCCTCGCGGCTTTGGCGGCAGGCCGAGGGCGACCCGCGGAGCCCGTCCGGCCGGGGACACGGGCCGAGTGCGCGGCCGGCTCGGCGGCCTTCCTGGCGCTTGCCCTGCTCGCCTGGTTTTGCGTCGCGGCCACCCACGACTACCTCGCCTGGAACCGCGTCCGGTGGGACATGGGACGGGAACTGCTGGCGACAGGGGTAGACCCGCTGAATGTCTCCGGCGGCTTCGAGTTCAACGCGTGGTACAACTACGACACGTTTCGGGCGCGGGGCAACGTGGGGAAAGTGTACTACTGGTGGTACGATAGCGAAGAGTTCGTGATCGCCATGGCCCCCCAGGAGGGGTATCGGACGGCTCGGGTGCGGTCGTATTACTCCTGGGTACACCGCCAGCCCGTCGCGCTGTTCCTGCTGGCAAACGACGAGTGACAAATCGAGGCAAACCGGGCGCGCGCGGAAATGCCTCCCGGGTCCGCGTGCCGGGCGCCATCGCCCATTAGCCCCCGCGCCCCTGAGGTCTGCTATGACGTTCAAGGTTCTGGTGACGCGCATCATACCCGAGGAGGGGTTGCAGGCCATCCGCGAGGTGGCCGACACGACGTTGTGGGAAGAGGAACTGCCGCCGCCGAGGGCCGTCCTTCTAGACGCCGTACGTGAAGCCGACGGACTCCTTTCGCTCCTCACGGACAAGGTCGACGCCGAACTGATGGACCTGAACCCGCAGCTGAAGGTGGTATCGAACTACGCGGTCGGGTTCGACAACATCGACGTTGCCGCAGCCACGGCCCGCGGCATCCCGGTAGGAAACACCCCGGGAGTCCTGACTGAGACGACCGCGGACCTCGCATTCGCGCTTCTGATGGCGGCCGGGCGGCGGGTCGTGGAAGGGGCCGAGTTCGTGCACGCCGGCCGATGGCGGACCTGGGGGCCCAAGCTCCTAACCGGGATGGACATCCACCACGCCACCCTCGGGATCATCGGGTTCGGGCGCATAGGCCAGGCCGTGGCGCGCCGCGCCCTCGGTTTCGACATGCGCGTGATTTACCACGACCTCCGCCGGCGCGAAGACCTGGAGCAGAACATGGCCGTCCGCTACGCGGAGCTGGAGGACCTTTATCGCGAGGCGGATTTCATCTCCGTCCACACGGACTTGAACGAAAGCACCCGCCACATGTTCAACGCCACGACTTTCGCGCGGATGAAATCGTCCGCAATCCTCGTCAACACGGCCCGCGGCCCGATCGTCGACCCGGCGGCGCTTTACGAAGCGCTTGCCGACGGGAGAATCCGGGCTGCGGCACTGGACGTCACCGAACCGGAACCCATCGACAGGGACTCCCCGCTGCTCAGCCTCCCCAATTGCCTGGTCGTGCCGCACATCGCGAGCGCTTCGGTGGCCACCAGGGCCCGGATGGCCGAAATGGCCGCCGCCAACCTGATTGCCGGGCTCAGAGGGGAACGGCTTCCGACCTGCGTCAATCCGGAGGTGTACGACCGCGGTATCCGGGGGCGCGGCTTCAAGACCCCTTGAATCCTCCGAGGTCAGGCCGGGATGCCGCTCGACGCAGTTCACGCGGCGTCGGGGAAGAGCATCGAATCCACAAAGACAGACTCGAACTGCGGGTCGGCCGCGAGGGGCACATGTCTGATGCGGCCGAGGAGGGCGTCGTACTCGTGTTCGGGTTCAAACAGGGTGAGCTTCGCGCCGAGCAGGGCCGTGTTGCCCGACGGGCACACACGATCCTCGGGGAGTGCGATCAGGCCGATGCGCCGGGCGCTGGCGCGGTTGATGTAGTTCCCGAACGCCCCGGCCAGAAACATGCATTTCAGATCCCCGGGTTGTGCGCCCCAGGCCTGCAGCAGGAGTTGGATCGCGGCGGCGATCGCCCCCTTGGCCAGTTGAAGTTCGCGAATATCCGCCTGGACGAGCGAAACCGGCGGGCAGAGTTCCCACCGGTCGCCGCAGTTCAGCCGGCCGTTTGGCCGGACGACGCCAAGGTCGAGCCCAGCGGCCACGGCGTCGACCAGGCCGCTGCCGCATATCCCCCGGGGCGCGACGCCTCCCAGGACCCGGCACTCCGGCCGGCCACCCACCAGCCTGACTTCCGCAACGGCACCGGTTGCCGCCTGCATCCCCATACGGATGCGCGCGCCCTCGAACGCCGGCCCCGCGGCGGTAGACGCGCAGAGCATGCGCTCACGGTTCCCCACGACCACCTCTCCGTTCGTCCCGAGGTCGACGAGCGCAACCGGCGCTTCGCTCTGCATTATCCGGGTGGCAAGAATCCCCGCCAGGATGTCGCTGCCGACAAAGCCGCCCAGGCAGGGCAGAAACCGCACGGGGGCCTCCCCGGGGAGATCCCAGTCGAGGTCGGAGGCCTTAAACACCCTCCCCTCCAGGTGACGCGGTTCGAACGGGTAACTCGCCAGGGGTGCGATGTCGATGCCGCAAAACAGGTGATGCATCGCCGTGTTCCCCACGATGGCGACGCCGCGCAACGTGCCATGCTGCGGCCCGGCAGCCCGGAGGAGGTTGCCGGCGAGTTCGCCGATTGCCTGACGGATAAGCCGTTGCAGCCTTTCACGACCGGCGGGCTCCGCCGCAAACTCGATACGGCTCATGATGTCGCTACCGTGGACCACCTGCGGATTGAGGCCCGCCTGCACGCCGAGAACGTTGCCGGTGCAAAGGTCGAGAACCTGGCCGACGACCGTAGTCGTCCCCAAATCGACCGCGATCCCGATGCCGTCGCGCGGGACGAATTCGAAAGGCGTGGAGTCGGCCAGGATGGCCGCCTCCCACTGGCGGATTTCCAGCCTGACGTCTTCGTACACCCGCGAGCGGCAGGCGAGACGCCACCCCTCGGCGATTTCCCGGGGAGTCAGGATCGCCTCCTCCTCGGTGGTCGCAGGAAGGGTGCCTCTCAATACCCGCACGCGACAGTTGCGGCAGCGGCCCCGGCCACCGCAGGGGAACTCGACTCCATAACCGAACAGGACCTCCTGCAGCCTTGCCCCAGCATCGACGTCGAGCGTCCTGCCGAGCGGCTGCAACTCGATGCGGACTCGACTCATTCTGTCCTCGTGCTCTTGAGTACCCCTTCGTCGTAACTCGGCGCTATCGATTCCCCGGCCTTGACCACAAGAAACTCCCCGCCTCCCCAGGCACCGCTGAGCAGGCGCTGGATCATCGACATGTCCCCCGCCACCTTCTCGTAAGCCCAGCCCCTGGCTGCGGCGTTCTCCCGGGCGCGGCGTTCGAAGCTCTCGTCGGGCTCCACGCCCATTTCGATGAAGGTCATTTGACCGTAATTACGTGCGAACTGGCCAAGCTGCTCGTAGAGGAACCTGGCATTGTCCTCGCCGTATTTGGCGACAAACTCCTCATAAGTCTTGTCCATGCCAGACTTGTGAGCGATCGACAGCTGGCGGAACTCGCCTTCGGCCTCCCCCCTTTCGATCCAGCCCGTCGTCTGGTAATAGACTCCCGGGTGGTTTTCGAAGTAATCGAGATACCTCCGGGAACTGCCGAAGAACAAGGTTATGCAGTCATGCGCACGCGGGATCACGATGGGGGTCGACCTGGCGGTCAGCCCGGCCACGCCGTTGTTGCAGAGCGCGTACCCGAGCAGAATGGCGTCGTACCGACCCGCTTCCACCCTGTCGACGGCTGCCTGAAGCCGCGCGACCATGTCCGTCGAACCGATATCGTGCAGGCCCTTGGCCAGGAATTCGAGATCGATCGTGTGCGGGGAACGGGCCGCGGCAACGCACATCTCCCGGAAAAACACCTCGCAGCTTATCAGCTTGAAACGCATGTTCGGAGGTGGCGCCCCTATATCAGCCCGCAAGCTGCTTCGGTTTAGATCCTGGCCTTTTCGGTGAGACCCCTGCCGGGTCCGGGACGAGCGCCGAAGGCGCGGCACAGGAGAGTCCAAGGCATAAGCCGGGCGTGAACCCTTGTTATGGGTGAGTACAGCAATCTGTGAATTCCAGGAGCGGGCCGCCTCGTGCCGGACGCCCCGTGCCTACACGCCGGCCAGTTTACGGGCGATGCTCACCGCGCCATTGGCGTTATCGCTGAAGCCGTCCGCGCCAATCTGATCGGCGTACTGCTGGGTAACGGGCGCGCCGCCGATGATCACCTTGACCCTGTCGCGCACCCCGGCCCGGACGATTTCATCGATGGTCGTCTTCATGTTGGGCATCGTCGTCGTCAACAGCGCCGAGAGCGCCACGACATTGGCCTTCCTGGACTGGATTTCGGACACGAACTTCTGAGGAGAGACGTCGACCCCGAGATCGATCACGTCGAAGCCGGCACCTTCGAGCATGGACGCCACCAGGTTCTTACCGATGTCGTGCAGGTCCCCCTTGACGGTCCCGATGAGAACGCGCCCGGCGGGCTCCCGCCCCTTCTCCGCCAGCAGTGGACGCACCAATTCGAGGGCACTCTTCATCGCGCGGGCCGAAAGCAGGAGTTCCGGGACGAAGTACTCCTGGCATTCGAAACGCCTCCCCACCTCGTCCATTGCTGGAATCATATGAAGGGTCACGAGATCGCCCGGGTCGGTTCCTTCCGCGAGAGCTGCGCGCGTCACCGCTACGGAGGCTTTGGCGTCACCGTTGAGAATCGCTTCCTGCAAGAGCTTCATATCGGGCATTAGTCTCTCTCCTTAGTCACCTTGGTCCGGATACCCACGTCCGGGTACTGCCGGCAGCCAACAATCTGCTACGGTTGCCCCATGGTGTCAAAGAAAAACAGGCACCCGGGCGCTCCAGCATAGCCGCGCACGCGCGAAAAAGTGCGTCATTCGACGCGGCGGGAGTCAATTTCGCTTTGTTTCGCTTGCGCAGGAACGACCGATGCCGTATCTCTGGCTCGTTGGCAACAGGGCCGATTCACCCCGGCCATCAGGGGAAATGGCCGGGGTGTTACGGGGGCGGCAGTCCGAGCTGGGTGGGGGGATAGACCCGGTTCGGGCTGCCGCCTTTCCTGTTTCTGCCGCGGCTGAAGTGGGCCGCGGCGGCTCGACGCGGCCTGCGGATTTCGCCCCATCCGGCCGCTCACTCGGGCCGGATCGGACCGCCCCCTCCCGCCATCAGCTCCAGGTTGCGCGCAATCAGGCCGTAGCGCTGTCTTACGCAGGCATAAGATCTTAGCGGGTCGGGCGGGGTCGACGAGACGTAATCGAGCAGTCTTTCGACCGTGCTGCCGGCGACGTGCATGCGGGTGTCGGCGGATCCATAGTAGACGAAGACGGTGCCGTCGGACCGCGCCACCCAGCCGTTGCTGAAGGCTACGTTTGAGACGTCGCCGATGCGTTCCTCGCCATCAGGGGCCAAAAAATACCCTCCCGGCGCATGCGTGACGACCTCGGGACGGTCCAGCTGCGAGAGAAACATGTACAGCACATAGCGCAGACCGGCTGCCGTATTGCGCACGCCGTGCGCCAGGTGGAGCCAGCCCTTGTGAGTACGGATCGGGGCGGGGCCCAAGCCGTTCTTCACCTCTTTGATCGTGTGGTACTCGCGGTTGTCGAAAACGGTTTCCTTGTCAATGACGGCGTGTTCGATTGAGTCGGACAAGCCCCAGGCGATGCCGCCCCCCTTGCCGGCCTGGATGAACTCGTCCTGGGGGCGGGTATAGAAGGCGTACTTCCCCCGGACAAATTCGGGGTGCAGGACGACGTTGCGCTGCTGCGGGGAGCTGGTTTTCAGATCGTCCAGGCGCTCCCAACGGTCCAGGTCCCGTGTGCGCGCGATGCCGCACTGTGCCACGGCGGACGATGTGTCCCAGGCCGGCGCTTCCGGGTCCTTCCGCTCGGTGCAGAACAGCCCGTAAATCCATCCGTCTTCGTGGCGCACGAGGCGCATGTCGTAAACGTTGACGTCCGGATCCGCCGTCTCCGGCATCAGGATGGGGTAGTCCCGGAACCGGAAACCATCGACGCCCGTGGTGCTCTCGGCCACCGCGAAGAATGATTTTCGATCGGCGCCTTCGACACGGGCGAGCAGGCATATGCTCCCGCCCAATTCGATCGCGCCTGAATTGAAGACGGAGTTGACCGGCATCCTCTCGAGCAGCCAGAGATTGGTCCGGAAATCCAGATCGTAGCGCCAGGACACGGGGATGTGCGCCGCGGTCAGGACGGGATTGGCGTACCGTTCGAATATGCCGTTGCCGTGAGGCAGCACGGTGTTTCGCCTGGCCAGGAGTTCCTCGTGCCGCTGCAAGAGCCGCTGAAGCCTGTCCCTGAACTCGGTTTCGGTCATGGTGGCCCCACGCCCCCAATTGAGTGATTTCCGGCCGGTCGCGCCCGTACCTTCATTCCTTCCAGTCGGCGACGAAGATATTCGTTTCCCCTTCGCGCGCGCCGTGCCGGTTGGAGGCGAAGACCAGCTTGTCGCCTGCCTTGTTGAACATCGGGAATCCGTCGAAGGTGTCGTTGAATGTCACCTGCCGGAGCCCGGAGCCGTCGCTGTTGACGAGGAAAAGGTCGAAGTTGCGGCCGCGCGGGTCATTCATGTTCGAGGCGAAAATGATCCGGCGACCGTCGGGGTGCCAGAACGGGGCAAAATTAGCCTTGCCGTTGTCGGTGATAGTCCTCTTGCCGGAACCGTCGGCCGCCATAATCATGATCTCGAGGGTCCTTGGCTCGATCAGCCCGTCCGCGAGCAGCTGCTCGTACCGTTCCACCTCCTTCGGCTCCTTCGGATGATGGGCGCGATAGACAATCCAGCGGCTGTCGGCCGAGTAGAACGGCCCTCCGTCATACCCCTTCTCATGGGTGAGGCGGGTGACGCCGGAACCGTCGAGGTTCATCGAATAGATGTCGAGGTCTCCGTCGCGCACCGACGTGAACACGATTTTCTTCCCGTCCGGGGAAACGGTGGCCTCCGCGTCGTATCCAGGCGTCTGCGTCAAGGGGCGCAGGTCGCTCCCGTCGGCCCGGGCGGTGTAGATGTCGTAATCTTTGTAGAGCGCCCAGACGTAGCCGCGGCTCATGTCCGCTTTGGGCGGACACTCGGGGGAACCGGCATGCGTCGAGGAAAACAGGACGCCGCTGTCCCCGGGCAGGAAATAGGCGCAGGTAGTACGCCCCTTCCCGGTGCTGACGAGACGCGCATCGCCCCCCGCGACGTTCATCCTGAAAATCTGGTCGCATCGGTAGGGCGGACGGGTCGATTGAAAGATAAGCTGCTTGCCGTCGAATGAAAAATAGGCTTCGGCATTCTCACCGCCGGCTGTGAGTTGGCGGAGGCCGGCAAAGTGCACTTCGTGGGGCAGCGGGATCACGGCCGCCTGAGGGGATGTCCCGAGGGCCCAGGCGAACAGGGCGACCGATCCTGCGACGACGAACTTCATGCGACCTCCTGGATCTGCGATGGCGGTTTTGACCTGTCTCCCGGCAACTGAAAAGCTATCGGTGCGCGGGGCCCTGCGCAAGGGGAATCGTGCGGGCGAAGTGGGCCGCGTCGGCCCGACGCGGCAGCCCGGGGTTACAGGGTAGCATCCCGCGAATCCGGCATGGCGCCGAGGCGCCGCACTCCACACTATACTTGCAGGACGCCGGTTTGGAACGGCTGTACGTCGGGATTGTGGGAGGCTGCGTCCAGGGCAAGAATGAGCGCGTCGCGGGTCTGGGTCGGCGAGATGATCTTGTCGAGCCACAACCGTGCCGCGGCATAGCGCGGATCGAGGGCAGCATCGTACTGCGCGGCGATACTCCGGAAGATCTCTTCCCGTTGCTCGGGGGAGAGTTCCCGCCCCCTGGTTTCCTCCTGCCGAAGCCTGATGTCGGCGAGGGTCCTGGCCGCGGAGGCTCCGGCCATCACGGCATAGCGGGCAGTGGGCCAGGCAAACACGAAGCGCGGGTCATAGGCCTTGCCGCACAGCGCGTAGTGCCCCGCGCCGTAGCTCCCGCCCATGATGACGGTCACTTTGGGGACCACACTGTTGGCCACGACGTTGACCATCTTGGCGCCGGACTTGATGATGCCGGAGACCTCGGCGTCCCTGCCGACCATGAAGCCGTTCACGTCGTGCAGGAATACAAGCGGCACGAGGTTCTGGTTGCAGTCCATGACGAAGCGGGCCGCCTTGTCAGCGGAGTCGGTGTAAATGACGCCACCAACCTCGATGGGCCTTCCGGGCGTGCGCGTGTGCGTTCTCTGGTTGGCGACTATGCCTACGGCCCAGCCCCCGATGCGGGCGTAACCACACACCAGGGTCCGGCCGAACTCGGCCTTGTATTCCGTGAACTCGCCGGCGTCGACGATGCGGGTGACGATGTCACGCACGTCGTACTCGCGCGAGGCATCCAGCGGCATCAAGTCGTACAGCTCTTCGGAGGGGCGAACCGGCGGGCGGGGCGCGGCGCGGTCGAAGGGGGGCGAGGGCGTGAACCCATCATGCCGGCGATCTCCCGGAGACGCCGGAGACAGGACCGATCGTCGGGCTCCCGAAAGTCGATGGTGCCGCTCAGCGCCGCGTGCAGCGAGGCGCCGCCCAGCTCCTCGCTGCTCAGGTCTTGCCCTATGGCGGCTTTGACGAGCGAGGGCCCCGCGATGTAGAGGCCGCTCCCCTCGGTCATGAGGATCTTGTCGGACATGACCGGCAGGTAGGCGCCGCCGGCGACGCAGTTGCCCATGATTGCCGCGACCTGCGACACGCCCATGGCCGACAGGCGTGCATTGTTTCGGAAGATGCGGCCGAAGTCGTCCTCGTCGGGGAATATCTCGTCCTGCAGCGGCAGAAACACCCCGGCGGAGTCGACGAGGTAGATCAGGGGCAGGCGGTTGTCCAGGGAGATGCGCTGCGCGCGCAGGACCTTTTTGACGGTCATGGGGAAGAAGGCCCCGGCCTTCACAGTGGCGTCGTTCGCCACGATCATGAACAGCCGTCCCTCGACGCGGCCGATGCCGGTGACCACGCCGGCGGCAGGGGCGCCCCCCCACTCTTCATACATGCCGAGGGCAGCGAATATCCCGAGCTCGAAGAAACTACTCCCCGGATCGACGAGGGCCTGTATGCGCTCGCGTGCTGTAAGGCGGTTCTTCGCGTGCTGTCTTGCGACGTTATCGGACCCGCCTCCCTGGAAGATCGCCTCCTCGTCGAGGTCAAAGGACCGTTGCAGCTCGAGCCAGAGTTCACGGTTGCGCGGGTTCATCCGGGGCGTCCTTAGGGCTCGCGCAGGAATAATTTCACATTTTGCTGACGGCTCCCGAGCCAACAGATCCTACAGCAAGCAACGATAGGAGATTGCAATTAACGGAGCCGTCAGCCCTCCGGGGCGCGGCGGCGGGCGGGCATCTGCGGCGTTGCCGCTCCCCGACGATGTTACCACATCGCCTGCGTCGCGGAGCCTGGCATCTGCCCGCCCGGCGCTCGCGCCAAAATGTGAACTCATTCTTGCGCGAACCCTTATCGCTTCCGATAAGAAATTGCCACATCTTGCGGGACAGTGCGAACGATTTCAGAGGCGGGCCCGCGCAAGCGAAGTGCGCCCGGAGAGGCTGGCGACCACGGCGACGAGCTCCGCAGGCTCCACCGGCTTGGGGATGTGGACCTGAAATCCGGCGGTGAGCGCGCGCATCCGATCCTCCGACCGGGCATGGGCCGTCAGGGCGGCGGCCGGCACGCGGCCGCCTCGCTCGGCTTCGAGAGCGCGGAAACTGCGCATCAAGGCATAGCCGTCCTCGCCCGGCATTTCGATTTCGCTGACGAGCACGTCGAGGGCCCTCTCCCCGTTGAGGATCTCCAGCGCCTCTGACGCAGAGCAGGCAACCATCACATGGGCGCCGCACTGCCGGAGTGCGACGGCGAGAATTTCGCGCGCGCCCTGCTCGTCCTCGACCAGGAGGACCCGGACGCCTTCGAGCACCGGACCGATGGCGATCTCCGGGCCGCCGGCAGCCACCCGAACGCGAGGCGGCTCCTCGCCGGACGCGGACGCGGCGGCGACCAGCGGCAGCGAAACCGTGAAGGTCGCACCCTCCCCTTTCCCCGGACTCTCCACCCTGATGCTCCCGCCGTGCAGTTCCACGAGCTGGCTGACGATCGCCAGCCCTAACCCAAGACCGCCGTGCTTGCGGGTGCTCGAGCTGTCCAGCTGGCGGAAGCGCTCGAATACGTGGGGCAGAAAATCGGGGCTGATCCCCATGCCGGTGTCGCTCACGATGATTTCCGCCGTCGCCCCGGCCTTTTCGAGGCGGACTTGCACACGGCCGTTCTTGGGAGTGAATTTGATGGCGTTCGTCAGCAGGTTCCAGACAACCTGCTGGAGCCGGTCGGGGTCGCCCGAGATCAACCCCACGCCGGAATCGAGTACGCACCGTATCCGGATGCCCTTGCTCTCCGCGGCGAAGCTCAACGCATCCACGGCCGCCTCGATGACCGACACGAGGTCGACCGAGCGCACGTCCAGGCGAAGCTTCCCGCTGATGATCCTGGATATGTCGAGCAAGTCCTCGATGAGCTGTGCCTGGACTCTTGCGTTCCGTTCGATGATTTCAAGCGCCCGACCTGCGTTGGCCTGGTCCAGACGACCGCTGTTGAGCATCGTGGCCCAGCCAAGGATCGAGTTCAGCGGGGTGCGCAGTTCGTGCGACACGGTGGCCAGAAACTCGTCCTTCGCACGGTTGGCCTCCTGCGCTTCCAGGAGCAGGCGCACGTTCTCGACGGCCATCAGCCTGAACCGCTCCTCACTCTCGCGCAGGGCGTCCTCGGCCTGCTTGCGCTCGGTGATGTCGCTGCCCACCGCCAGGAAACAGGGCTCTCCGTCAAGCGTGATGCGCTCGACCGAGAGCAGAAAGACGCGCAGCTGACCGGATTTCCTGCGGAACTTCAGCTCGAGGTCGCGGGCCCGCACATTGGAGCGGACAATCTCCGCCAGCCGGTCGTCGTCGCTGCCGTCCGCCCAGAGCCCGAATTGCCCCGGCACCCGGCCCAGAACCTCCTCCCGTTCGTAACCGGTCGAGCGGAGGAACGCCTCGTTGACGTCCACGATCTCTCCCGTGCCCGATTTGCCAATCCACTTGGGAAGTGGGCTCGAGTTGAAGGCCTTGGAGAAACGCTCCTCGGAGGCGCGCAGTGCATCTTCGGCTTTCTTGCGGTCTGTAACGTCCGTGCCGATGCCGATCATGCGAGACGGACGCCCTTCCGGACCCAGGAAGACCTGCCCCTTCCCCGCGAGCCATCGGGTGATCCCATCCGGCTTCATCACTCGAAACTCGACGTCGAGGGGAGATTTGTCCTTCAACGCCTCCCGGATCGTCTCCGCGAGACGGTCACGGTCGTCGGGATGAACCACCTGCAGGTAGGATTCAAAGTTGCCGTCGAAGTGGTCGGCCGGGAAGCCCTGCAGGCTCTGGATATCTCCCGACCAGGTCAGCTTCCCCGTCGCGATGTTCCAGTCCCAAGTCCCCATCCGGCCCGCTTCCTGGGCCAGTCGCAGCCGCTCCTCGCTTTCGAAGAGCTCCTGCTCACTGCGCCTCCGCTGGCTAACGTCGCGAAAAACCAGGATGGCGCCCATAATCATCCCGCGGTCGTCGCGAATGGGCGCCGCCCCTTGATCGATCGGGACCTCCACGCCGGTGCGGGACAGGAGGATGGTGCGGCGCCCCAATCCGGCGACGCTCACGTTGTTCAGGACACAGTCTGCCGCGTTTTCGATGGGGGCGCGCGTATCCTCCTCGATGATCTTGAACACGTCGCGCACGGGGATGCCGACCGCCTCGTTGTTGCTCCAGCCCGTGAGTGTCTCGGCCACCGAGTTCAGCAACTGGACCACACCGCTGGAATTAGTCTCAATCACCGCGTCGCCGATACTCGAGATCGTCACCTCGAGCCAGCGCCGCTGGTCGCGCGCCCGGTCGGCCGCTCGGCGGGCCGAGGCGGACAGGAAACTGATCAGCCCTGCCACTGCCACGAAAAGCAGCAGCCGGACCAGACTGTCTGTCTGAAGGCCCTGGCGAGGGATCACCATCCAGACATGCCCAAGGACGGCCGCGCACCCCGCGAGAATAGCCGGACCCGTTCCCCCCAGGAACGCGCTCACCGTCACCGCGGCGACGAGCAGGAGGAATGGAGTCCGCTCGTCGAGAACGGGCACGACGAACGTGATCCAAAGAGCCAGGGCGGTGGCGCACAGGGCGGCTGCGTATGCGCAAACCCTGCGAAGGTTGGCAGGATCATTTCGGGATAAAACACCGGGCATCTGTACTTCCCTTTTCCGGCCGACCGTAGGGCTCCATCCTTCGGACGCGTACGAGCGCCGTCAAACGGAAGCTTTGGAGATGGTAAAGACTCGGGGGGCAGCGTGGACAATCTGAGGGAATGGTACTTCGTCCCGCACGGGACTTTCAAGTGGCCATGGGCCGCGGCGGCTCAGTCGGGCGCGGGACCCTGGTTCCCCACGCTTGTTGTTTGTCAGTGGGCTATCTTGGGCCAGTACCGCTCGTATTGGAAGTTGGGGGAGTTTTCGGGCGTGTGGCACCTCGGGCAGAACTCCTTCTTCACCGGGCGCCTGACTTGCTGGAGCACGCCGAGACCGGGATGTATTGTCTGCGGGCTGCGCGCGTGGTCCACTGACTCACCGTGGCAGGCCTCGCATTGCACACTCGCCAGCTTGGGCGTGCGCAGCATGTTGACAAAGCCGCGGTCGGAGCCGAATCCCGTCACGTGGCAGGAAACGCAGTCCTGGTTAAACTGGTTTCCGGCGCGCACAAGCGTCTCGATCGCGCGGGCGTGGCGGCTTTTCTGCCAAACCGTATAAGCCTTTTCATGGCAAATTTTGCAGGCATCCGCGCCGGCAAAGAGCGAGCGGGCCGTGACCTGAGGACTCTTGCGGGCCTCCTCCTCCTGCAGCCGCGACAAGTCGCGCCTGGCCTTGTCGACCACAGACACCAGTCCAGGCGCGTCGGGCACCAGCGACGGGAGAAGTATCATCTCGTTTTTCGAGGTCGTGATACGTCCGCCACCATCCCAAGCGACCTCAAGAACCCCAAGCCCGATCCCGGAGTGTGCCGATTCCACGACAACAGTGTTGCCTAACCGGGGCAACTCCCGCCCGTCGCTCACGGAACTGCCGTTTATGATAACGTCCACCGCCGGGAATGCCTGCGCCAGCGCGGTCAGGTCCGGGTCCCGCATGCGCGCCAGAACCACGACCAGGTCGGCCCGCTTTTCTACCTCGGGCAGGACGCGCTTCAAGGCCGCCGCAGGATCCTGCATGGGAATCTCCCCGGCCGCCGACGCGTCCCCGGCGACACCAAGCACCCCGACGCGGATCTCCACCCCACCCGACGCCGGCTGCAGCGCGAACACCGAGTAGGGGACCGTGGGAAACTGCAGCGACGACGTCCCCTGTAGGGCCGTGGCGATATACCGGCTGCGGAGCTCCGCCGGGATCAGTCCGAGCCCCTGAAGGCGTTCCAGGCGGCGGAGGTCCGGCTCGGTGGTATTGACCGCGTCCACGCCGAGCGCGTCGAAGGCCTCCAGAACCCAGCGGTTCGATGGATCGTCCAGGTTGTCGGTCTGGCGCAGGGCGTTTCCGGTTTCCACAACGAGCACGGGAACATCTTGATGTTTGCGCTTCACGTCCGCTAGAAGCGTGGCCCGCCGGGCCACGCCGCCCATGGCGGGCTGCGTTCAGCCACAGGGGTCGAGGTTCCCCTTGAGGTCCCCGGCATAGGCGATCACGACCTTGCCGGGACGGCCCGGGTTGTCTCCAGCCGTGCCCGCACCCCCCTTCCAATGACCGTCCGACTGCGTGAACCGGAGATAGCCCATGAGAGCAGCGAAAGCCAGCGCAATCGCAAGGAATCCGTACACGGCAATTTTCGACTTCATACCTGCCCCGGAGGAGTTTTCTGAATCGCGGGATTGTATAACGAACCGGGGGCCGAACCGGAGACTTTTGCGCCGGCACGAGCCCGATTGCCGTCGTCGCGTGAACCGGCTACAGGTCGGAGCCGTAGGCCCAGAGCGCGGGTACGCCCCCGGTATGCCAGAACAGGATCTGCTCGCCCCGGGCGATCACGCCGCGCCGGATCAGGTCGATCATGCCCGCAGCCGCCCGTCCGGTGTATACCGGGTCGAGCAGGATGCCTTCGGTGCGGGCGAACAAATGAATGGCCTCGCGTTCCGGCTCGCCCACGATGCCGTACCCGGCCCCGAGATGGTCGGCGTCGACACAGACATCCTGCGGCCGGAAATCGTGAGCCAGGCCCAGCAGGCGGGCGGTCCCCGCGGCAATTTCCACCACCATCCCCTGCAGCGCCGCCAGCCGGCTCGTCGATGCTGATTCCCAGCACCTGGCCACCGAACCCTGTCACCGCAACCCCCACCATCATGCCGGCGTGAGTTCCGCCGGAACTGGAAGCAAAGACGACCCGGTCGAACTCGACCGGCGCCTGTGCGGCTAACTCCTCCATCGCCAGGACGTAGCCCACTGCACCGAGAGGCGTCGAGCCGCCGAGCGGCACCCCGTAGGGCTTGGCACCCGAGGCCCGCTCCTCCTCCAGCACCACCTCCATTACCTCTTCCCGCGACCGGCTTCCCGACCAGCGCACGTCGGCGCCCAGCAGCCGGTTCAACAGAAGGTTCCCTGTCTGCTCCCGTGGTGGATCGCCTCGCAGGACCAGGATGCAGCGCATGCCGCCGCGGGCGGCTGCCGCCGCCGTCTGCCGACAGTGATTGGACTGCGCCGCCCCGACCGTCACCAGCGTGTCCGCGGCCTGCGCAAGCGCGTCGCCGACCAGGAATTCGAGCTTGCGAGCCTTGTTTCCACCACCCGCCAGGCCGGTCATATCGTCGCGCTTGATGAAAATCCGCGGACCGTCCAGCGCCGACGAGAGATGCGGCAGCGCTTCAATGGGGGTCGGCAGATGGGCGAGCGCAAATCTCGGAATCGCCAGCTGCATGTGCGTCCTCCAGGGGCGCCATCATACTACGGAAGCCCTCTGATAAGACGCCAGCCAGAACATAACCGGGAGACGCGTCCCCGCCCGACAAGCTGCGGCAGCACTGTCGGCCAGGGAGGACCACGTCGAAGCCGCCGCAGCCTACTTGACACGGCTTGCACCAAGAGAGACAATGACTGGTTACCTATAATATTTGACCGATATACGACTATTATGAAGTGGACTTTCATATGAGTTCGGCCTTGACCGAGCTGCAGTTGCCGGCCCGCGGGACCGCCAGGAAGATCGTTCTGGTCGGGAACCCGAACGTGGGCAAATCGGTGATCTTCAGGCTCTTGACCGGATCGTACGTAATGGTTTCTAACTTCCCGGGAACCACGGTCGAGATTTCGCGCGGGCGGCTTCAGCTGGGGGGCGTCCATTACGAGGTTGTGGACACGCCGGGGATTTACAGCTGCGTTCCCCAATCGGAGGACGAGAAGGTCACCTGCGAAATCCTGTTGCGGGAGGCGCCCGACCTTGTGATCCAGGTGGCGGATGCGAAGAACCTGCGACGGACGCTCCTCATCACGTCACAGCTGGTCGAGTTCGGTTTCCCGATAGTCCTTGTGTTGAACATGATGGACGAAGCCGAGGAGCGTGGGATCGCCATCGACGTGAACGGCCTGGCCGAGCTCTTTGCCGCCCCGGTGGTCGAGACCGTGGCGATCTACTCCAGGGGGCGCAAGAAGCTTTTGCAGGCGATACAGGAAGCCCGTCGGCCGGTCAATCCGCTCCGGTTGACGGAGCTGCTGCCCAGGACAGGGGGCTCCGGCGGGGGATGGGAGGAGGGCATTCCCGGCCGCACTCGCCGCGGAGTGGCTGGGGCTCGACGACCGGAGTTTCACGCAGCAGGTGGAGGCGTCGCTGGGGGAGCCTCTGGTAGGCGGGTTGCGGGAGGCCTGCGTCGCGCACAGGGCGATGCACCACCGGTCGCTTCCGGCTGAGATAGCGGACACCCGGGGCCGGTTTTTGGACCAGGCGGTCCACCGGCTGCGGTCGCGGCGGGAAGTTCGGTTTTCGGACGCGTCGGCCGCGCGCTCGCGTCTTTGGCTGGGACTGCTGGTAGCCGGCCTGGTGCTGTTCGGCTGGAACGAGGTGGGCGGCCTGTTCGGCGCGTGGACGCCGTTCGGCGCCGCATACGGGAGCGCGGCGGCCGCTCTCGACCGCCTGCCCGGTCCGGCCTTCCTGCGTGAGCTCCTGGTAGGAGATCCGGCTGCGAGCCGCTACCGTTACGGACTCATCCCGGAGTTGATACACCTGCTCATGTTCGTCCTCCCGGTGGTCGTGCCGTTTGGGGTTCTGCTGGCCCGCGACCGCAGCTTCGCCCATGAAATCGGGATCCTCACCCGGCGACCGGCGACCGGGATCCCGCTCCTGATGGTCGTGCTGGTCTTGGTGTTCGAGTTCGTCGGGTACACCGGGGCGCAAGCGCTCGTGGGGCTGCTGGAAAAGACGCTATTCGGCAACTATCTCGTCCCCGCGCTCCGGGAGGTGGCGCCCCGGGGTTTTGTGGGGGATCTCCTGTTAGGGCGGTATGGCGTGGTGTCGATGGGGCTGACGTACGCGCTGGCCATCGTGCTGCCGGTTGTCGCGACCTTTTTTATCGCCTTCGGGCTGCTCGAGGACAGCGGTTATCTGCCCCGCCTCTCCATCCTGTCGGACCGGATCATGCGTTCGATGGGACTTAACGGGAAGGCGACGCTTCCGATGGTGCTGGGCCTGGGCTGCTGCACCATGGCGACGATGACGACCCGGATCCTGAACTCGCCCAAGGAGCGTCTGATCGCGACGCTCCTGCTTGCGCTCGGCATCCCATGCTCGGCACAGCTCGGCGTGATCCTCGGGATGTCGGCCGCGTTCTCGTCCAAGGCTACGCTCGTGGTCGTCGGGGTGGTCTTGTCCCAGCTCTTCCTGGTTGGCTTTCTGGCGTCGCGCCTCGTGCGCGGCAAGTGCAGCGAGTTTATCTTCGAGATCCCGCCGATCCGCGTGCCGCAGTTGCGGAACGTGGTGCTGAAGACAGGCCACAGGATCCGCTGGTATCTCCAGGAGGCGGTCCCGCTTTTCATCTATGGCACGCTGGCGCTGTTCGTCCTCGACAGGGTTCGTGTGCGGGGAAGCAGCCTCTTGATTTGGATTCAAAAGGCGCTGGAGCCGGTGATCAGCGGTATCCTGCACCTGCCGCCCGAGGCTGCGGGCGTGTTCGTCCTGGGATTTCTCCGGAGGGATTACGGAGCCGCCGGGTTGTTCGACATGTCGGCGAAGGGGCTCCTGTCGGGCCAGCAGGCGGTGGTCAGCCTTATCGTAATCACCTTGTTCGTCCCCTGCCTTGCGAGCTTTCTGGTTATCGTCAAAGAACACGGCCCTAAACGTGCCTTGGCGATCACGGGCTTCATCGTTCCATTTGCGATTGGCGTCGGCGGGGTCGTGAGCTGGATCCTGAGGACGTTCAACGTGCAGTTCTGACCAGGTCGTCCTTAGGGTTCGCGCCAGAATAGGTTCACATTTTGGCGCGAGCGCCGGGCGGGCAGATGCAAGGCGCCGCGACGCAGGCGATGTGGGGACATCGTCGAGGAGCGGCAACGCCGCATCTGCCCGCCCGCCGCCGCGCCCCGGAGGGCTGACGGCTCCGTTATGAAATTATTCTCGCGCGAGCCTTAGATCGGAGACAAACTATGCAGGTGACCGAAGAGCGTGTCCCGGAAGAAATCGCCGAGGTCCTCGAGACCATGTGGACGCTCGAGGAACGTCGCGAGGTGTCGTTCGCCAACCTGGAGAGGGACGCCGCCATACAGGTGGGTGCGGAGTTGCTGGAAGCCTTACGCGTGCGTCAGCTCATCGCGCTGGGAGAGGACGGGCCGAAGCTCCTGCCCCAGGGCCGGAAAATCGCCGAGCAGATCATCCGCAGGCACCGTCTTGCCGAGAGGCTGGTGTGCGACGTTCTCGGGTCGCACGTGGACGACAGCGAAGCGGCCGCCTGCGAATTCGAGCACCTGATCGCCGAAGGGATCACGAGTTCCATATGCACCTTGCTGGGACACCCGCGCTTCTGCCCCCACAATCGCCCGATACCCGAGGGAGACTGCTGCAGGGCGGCGACCGAGGCGCTCAAACCGATCGTCGTCTCGTGCGACCAGCTGGGGATCGGGCAATCCGGGCGCGTCGCCTACCTCGCCACCCGGGAACACTCGCGCCTGCTGCGGCTCTCCGCGCTCGGGATCACCCCTGGCGTTCAGCTGAAGCTGCTGCAGCAGTGGCCGAGCTTTGTCGTGCAGTGCGACGAGACCGAGATTGCGCTGGAGGGCGAAGTGGCCCGGTGCATCTACCTCTGGCACTGATACCTTGACGTGAGTGTCGACGCACCCCACATCCGCTACAACTTCACGTTGCGCAGGCGGAGCGCGTTTCCGATCACCGACACCGAGCTGAAAGTCATGGCCGCGCTGGCAATCATGGGGCTCAGGAGGACGCCGAGCACCGGGTAGAGGACCCCGGCCGCCACCGGGATACCAAGGGCGTTGTACACAAACGCGAAAAAGAGGTTCTGACGGATGTTGCGCATGGTGGCGCGGCTGAGGAGATAAGCACGCGCGATCCCGCGCAGGTCGCCCCGCACGAGCGTCACGCCGGCGCTCTGGATCGCGACGTCGGTGCCGGTACCCATCGCGATGCCGACGTCCGCCTGGGCCAGCGCCGGTGCGTCGTTGATCCCGTCCCCGGCCATCGCGACGATCCGGCCTGTCGACTGCAGCCGTTTTATCGCCTCGGCTTTCTGGTGCGGCAGCACCTCGGCAATCACCTCGTCGATGCCGAGTTTGCGCGCCACGATGTCGGCCGTGGTTCGACCGTCCCCCGTAAGCATGACGAGGCGGGTTCCCTGCCCGTGGAGGAGGCGGATCGCCTCGAGGGTCGACGGTTTGATCGGGTCCGAGATGCCGAGCAAGCCTGCGGGGGCGCCATCGACGGCCAGCAGCACGACGGTCTCGCCCTGCTGCCGCAGTCGTTCGACCCGGCCGTCCCGGTCCGGCCAGTCGATGGACAGCTCCTGCATCAGCGCGCGGTTGCCGAGGGCGACAGGGCGGCCCGCGACGCTCCCGGTCACGCCCTTGCCTGTATTCGAACGGAATCCGCTCGACTCGGTGAGTTTGATCCCGCGCTCCGCCGCGATCCCGACGATGGCCGCGGCCAGCGGGTGCTCGCTGCCGCGTTCCAGGCTCGCGGCGAAGCCCAGCACGTCGACCTCGCTCCAGGGATCGAGCGCCGCAACCGACGAGACGCGCGGTTTCCCCACCGTCAGGGTGCCCGTCTTGTCGACCACGACCGTGTCGACTCTTTCGAGGGTTTCGAGCGCCTCCGCGTTCTTGATGAGCACGCCGGAGGTCGCTCCCCGCCCTGTGCCTACCATGATGGACATCGGTGTGGCCAGGCCGAGGGCACATGGGCAGGCGATGATCAGCACGGAGACGGAACTGAGGAGCGCGTAGGCGAAGCGCGGTTCGGGGCCAAACACCATCCACGCGGCGAAGGTCGACACCGAGATCAGGACGACCGCAGGGACGAAATACCCGGCCACGCGGTCGGCCAGCCGCTGTATGGGCGCACGGCTGCGCTGCGCCTCGCTGACGAGCCGGACAATCCGCGCCACGAGGGTGTCGGCGCCGACGCGTTCGGCGCGCATGACTAAGCTGCCGGTGCCGTTGACCGTTCCGCCCGTTATCCGCGACCGGCTGGTCTTCTCGACCGGGATCGGCTCGCCCGTCAGCATCGACTCGTCCACCGAGCTCGCCCCTTCGACGACCACGCCGTCAACGGGGATTTTCTCGCCGGGACGCACGCGCAGGATGTCGCCGGGGTGCACCTGGTCGAGCGGCACGTCCCCTTCGCTTCCATCCGGGCGCAGAAGACGAGCCGTCGGGGGCACGAGCCCGAGCAGGGCGCGCAGCGCGCTGCTGGTGCGGCCTCGTGCCCGCAACTCCAGGACTTGCCCCAGCAAAACCAGCGTCGTGATCACGGCTGCCGCTTCGAAATAAACCTCCGGCATCCCGCCGTGCCCCAGCAGCGATTGAGGCAGAAACCCGGCGAACAGCGTGGCCACCACGCTGTACCCGTAGGCGGTTCCCGTACCGATGGCGATCAGGGTGAACATGTTGAGGCTGCGGTTGACGACGGAGGTCCATCCGCGCACAAAAAAAGGCCAGCCGCACCAGAGCACCACCGGGGTGGACAGGGCAAATTCCACCCACCTGAGGCCGCGCGCGGACAGCAGCGAGTGCAGCCGCAGCCCCGGAAACATCCCCGCCATCGTTATGACGAGCACCGGGAGTGAAAGCACGGCGCTGACATAGAACCGGCGCGCCAGGTCGGCCAGCTCGGGATTTGCCTCCTCTCCCGGCGTCACGAGACGCGGCTCCAGGGCCATCCCGCACTTCGGGCAGGAACCAGGCTGGTCGCGGACAATCTCCGGGTGCATCGGACAGGTCCACCGGGTTCTGGCCACGACCGGCAACTCCGGCTCCAGGGCCATCCCGCACTTCGGGCACGCCCCGGGCCCCTCCTGCCGCACCTCCTCGTCCATCGGGCAGACGTAGGCCGTGGCTCGCGCTTCGACGGGCGCCCGGGCCGAGCGCGGGGCTGGCGGCGGCGAGGGAAGCACCTGAAACAAACCGCCCATGTGACGGGCCGGGTCGGCCTTGAATTTGTCGAGGCAGGAGTGGCTGCAGAAGTAATAGAGCCTCCCGGCGTGTTCGTACATCCCTGCCGCCTTCGACGGCTCGACGCTCATGCCGCAGACCGGATCCTTCGCCTGCGCGGGAGCTCCGGCGCCGGAGACCGACGGCCGAGGGGAGAGGTATCTCGCAGGATCCGCCACGAATCGCTCCCGGCACCGGACGTTGCAGAAATAATAAGTGGCCCCGCCATGTTCGGCCGTACCCGCCGACTTCGAGGGATCCACCGTCATGCCGCACACGGGGTCCAACACCCGTTCCGCTTTTCCCTGGCTCATCCGCGTCGCTCTCCGCTCCGGCTTATACGAGTCGTGATTAATTATACCGTTGTCCCAGGCTCGACACTCAGGCCACCCGCATTCCAGGTTACACTAATTTTCTGAGTGCTTTTCGTTTCCCTCCGGGACACGACTGACGCTAGAATAGGCTTCGTCGCGAAACTCAAAACGGAGCGCGAGCGTAATTCTGACCCGGGAGAACCATGGGGCCGGCTTGCGCCGGCCAGCGTTACCTGAACGCCGGGTCATGCCAGCTCCCTCATTCCCCACAGCAAGAGATGGTCTTTGTACCGCGGGCGGGCTGAAAGCTTGCACACGGGCGGTGGAGCGGGGAACCTGTGAACCCGGCCGTCTCGCCTGGCATCCAATTGAATAGAGATGGACGAGCAGCCGTTGGCAGCTCTTACCGGTCACAGGCAGGGGGAATCAATGGTTGGAATCTTGCTGACGCTCTTGGCCGCCCTGGTGGTCATCATCCTCGCTTTCTGCTACTCCGACGAAGATTCCCGGAGTCGCGAGCGTGTCACCGACCTGCTTGTCCGCGCTCCATCGCGCTCCCCGAGAAAGAAGGACTGATACCGGGGCGGCGACCCGTCCGTTCAGATTCCAGGTTCAGAACAGTAGAACGCGGTTTCCGCCGGACGGAAAGGCCTCTGCAGCCAGAGCGGTCGTCTCAGGTTGCCTGGACCGGGAGCCGGGCGCGTCATGGCCAGCCACTCCCGATACACCTGGTACGATTTCTTTGTGTCCACCAGCACGTCGCCGTAGCGGTCGTCCGCGGCGGCAGGTACCAGCCGCACCTTTTGATGCCAGCAGTGCATCCCGCTGAGCGGGTCGGGGTGGGGTGCGAACGCCAGGTTCTGGTGCACTCCGGCGTCGCTCCACCAGATTCTCTTCGAGTCCGGGTCGTCGCTGGTGAACGGCTTCACACCCTCGATTTGACGCAGGAGCCAGACGCCGGGAGAGATCTCGTCGATGCGTGCGAGCGCCGAACACCAACGGTCGGTGCCAGAGAACTTGTCGAGGCGCCAGCGCCCGAGGTGGTGGGAGCACGCCACCACGCCGGGCCGGATCCCTTCGGTAACCCAGACACGGGCCACAAAATAGCCAACCTCGGTGTTGACCCTGACGAGATCGCCCGTGCACAAGTTCAGCCGCGCCGCATCGCCGGTGTGGATCAAGAGCGGGTTTCTGTGCGAGATCTCCGCAAGCCACTTCGAGTTTCCCGACCGCGTGTGTATCAGGGTCGGCAGCCGGAAGGTTGGGATCAGGACATATTCGCCGCGTTCCCGGTCGAGCGTCTTCCAGTGGACGTGGCTTCGAATGTAGCCGGGGAGCGCGTGTTCTCCCCATCCCCAGTCCCTTAAGGTGGCGGAGTAAAGCTCGAGCTTGCGCGACGGGGTCGGGAAACCCGAGTCGATTTCCCCGGCGGGCGTGGCCTTCCGCGGAGGCCCATACACGTCTCGGTCGATTTCGAAGGCCCCGTACTTCCTCATGTATCCCAGGGGTGAAAGCCCCGCGCGGGCCGCGGCCTCCGGCAGCCCCGGGACGCTGTTTTCGAAAATCCAGCGATAATACTCTTCCACGGAAACCATCTGGCCGGGCCGGTACGGGGATTCGAAGTGAGGGCGGATCCCCAGGGCGCCACGGGGATCGATCCTCCACGAGAGGTTGATCCAGAACTCGTCCTCTTCCCAGACTTGGCCGGGATTGGCCTCGTGGGTGAATTCGAACGTGGCGCCCGCGCGCTCGCGCGCGACCCGGACCACCGGCTGCCGGAATGCGATCCAGCGTCCGGCGTGAGTCTCCTGGCTCTGCAGGTCGTGCCGTTCGCCGGCCAGCCCCATCGGAAGAACGTAGTCGGCAAGCCAGGCGGTTTCGCTCCAGACGGGGGTCAGGGCGGCGTGGAGCCCGACCTTTTCGGGGTCGCGGAGCACCTCCATCCAGGAGGCTCCATCCGGGTTCGTCCAGACGGGGTTGTAGGCGCGCGTGAAGTAGACTCCCAGCCGGCCGCGTCCTTCCTTCAGAAAATGCGGCAGCAGGAAGCTCATTTCGTGGTGGCTGAACGGGTATTCGGCTGGCCAGAGCAGATCGTTCCACTCCCTTTGCGGCTCCGGTCTTGTGAAAGGGGCCGGAACGAACTTGTTCCACGCGGCGGGGGAGGTCCCGCCAGGGGTCCCGATGCTGCCGGTCAGCACGTTGAGCAGAAGGAGAGCGCGCGCGACCTGCCAGCCTCCAAGGTTACCGCTGGCGGCGCTGCGCCACACGTGGCTCGAAAAGGCACTGCCGGCGCGGCCGATTTCCCGGGCGACCTCCGCGATCCTGGCTGCAGGGACCCCGCTCTCCTCTTCCGCGAACTCGGGGGTGAACGGTTGATAGACCTCGGCCAGGGCAGAGACGAAAGCACCGAAGTCCGCGCCCGGCCGGCCGCGGTCCTGCGCCATGAACTGCTCCCAGTTCGTCCAGCGGCGGACAAAGTCCTGGTCGAACAGGTTTTCGACGAGGAGGATGCGCGCCATCGCGAGCAGCACGGCAGCTTCGGTCCCCGGATAGGTCGGCATCCAGTAGTCGGCCATGCTGGCCGTGTTGGATAGTCGCGGATCCAGGACGGCCACTTTCGCGCCGCGGAGCTTCCCTTCGATGATCCTCTGCGCGTGCGGGTTGAAGTAGTGGCCGGCCTCCAGGTGCGAGCTGATCAGGAGTATGAACCGGGCGTTGCTGTAATCGGGCGAAGGGCGGTCCAGGCCCTGCCAGAGGTCGTAGCCCAGGCGCGCCGCGGCGGAGCAGACGTTCGTGTGGCTGTTGTGACCATCGATGCCCCAAGACTGCAGGACGCGCTCCATGTAGCCGTCGTGCCCCGGCCGTCCGACGTGGTAGACGATCTCGTTGCGGCAGCCCTGCTCGAGCAACAAGCGGACCGCGTGGGAAATCTCGTCCAGCACCGTATCCCAGGACACTCGTTCCCACTTCCCCTCCCCGCGCCGGCCGGCGCGCTTGAGGGGGTAGAGGATTCGTTCCGGGTCCCGGATCTGGTTTACCGTCGCGGGACCTTTGGCGCAGTTACGGCCCCGGCTGGCCGGGTGATACGGGTTGCCCTCCATGCGCCGTACGGACCAATCCTCCTTATCGACGTAGGCCAGAAGGCCGCACGCGGCTTCGCAGTTGAAGCAGGTGGTCGGAACGACCGCGTAGTGCTTCTCGGTTCGCTTCGGCCAGTCCCTGGCCTCGAACTCGACCCAATCGTCCCACCGCTCCGGCGGGGGTACGCTTGCCAGCGGTGTCACCTGAACATCTGATCCGATATCCTTCATAGTCAACTCAGCGGGACCGATTGACCGGCTCGGATGTGGCAATCGTCGTAGGCCAGCAAGCCCGCCAACGACAGGAAGCCCGACAACAGGGCGATCCCACGCCCGGACAGCGTACCCGAAAAGAGCAGGCAAAGCAGGTAAATGGGGAGGGCGGTGCCGAGAAGGACGCCTCCGGCCCAAAACCGCGCCGCGAGGGGGCCCGAGGTCAGGTACCGGACGGCACGCCGCACGCCGGGCCCGTGGCGCGGCAGCAGGATCTCCAGCAACACCGCGGTACCGTGGGCGCAAAGCCCTGCGAGGACGCACCGCAGCAGCAAGGTGGCCGCCACTCCCCCCGCACCCAGCATAAGGGCCGCACACGAAAGCAGGGCCGCCCCCGCAAGGAATGCCTGGACGACTAAGTGGGGTATAAGCAGAGGCGAGGACCACAACTCGCGCCCGCGCGCCTGGCGGAGTAGGGCACCGGAGTAGCCTGCGGCCATCACCGCCAGAACCAGGCCCGCCCAGAGCAGCGCGCCGGGCAGGGGCCGCAGCGGGGGATGCAGGCCCGCGGCGAGCCACGCGAGGGCGGTCCCGGAATAGGCGAGGAGGATAAAAGCGCCCCAGACAAGCCACGACCGCAGGTTGCGGTGCGTCAGCACCTTCAGGAAGCGCTCCGGGCGCTCCAGGTCGGCGACGAGCAGCAGCACGGTGGCGAGCGTGAAGCCCAGGGCCAGCGTCGGGGCCAAGCGTTCGAACAGGGCCGAAACTCGCAGGAAACCCGACAGCGTCAGCAGCGCCCCGACCAGCAAAGGGCCCGCGGCCAGCGATTTCGTCCAGAGATACAGCGACACCAGGGTGCCCCAAGGTTTCTCGTGAGCGACGTCGTATGTCGTTCGGGCCGGAAGCGCCTCCTCAGATCGGTGCTCGGTCCGCAACTCCTCGCGCGGTCTTTCCGCCCAAAGATAGGCCAGGTCGCGCGGTGCCTCGAGCGGTCGCAACGCAGCCGGCTCCCCCCCGACATAGAACACCTTGGGCCGGGTGCGCATTTCAGGCTTGCGCACCAGAACGGGCAATGTGGCCTTGAGCTGCGCGATGCGGCTCGACGGGTCGAGGGTGTCCCCGGCCACGATGGCGAGCTCCGGGCAGACAGACACGCAGGCCGGTTCCAGCCCCACTTCGATCTTGTGCGCGCAATAGTTGCACTTCGCCGCCGTTTCCGTGTCGGGATCGATATAGAGGGCATCGTACGGACACGCCGCCATGCAGGACCTGCACCCGATGCAGTCCCTCCGGTCGAAGTCGACGATCCCGTCAGCTCGGTGGAACAGGGCGCGGGTGGGGCAGATGTTGACGCACGGGGCGTCCCCGCAATGGTTGCACCGCAAGACGGTGAAGGAGCGCCGCACGTCGGGGAAGACGTCCTTCTCCACGTATTTCACCCACGTGCGGAAACTGCCGAGTGCGACGTCGTGCTCCGACTTGCACGCCACCGTGCACGCGTGGCAGCCGATGCAGCGCCGGTTGTCGATGACGAATCCGTATTCCATTCTGGGCGGGAGTCTAACCGGAGGGAGGGGCAAAAAACAAGAACCGGCGTCCCGGCATGTGGAGTGCGGCGGCTCGACGCCGCTTTGGCGGTGGCGCATCGGCGCCACCACGGGCCGGAGACGCGGCGCCGAGGCGCCGGGCATTCCGGCCCTGGGAGCCGTGCAAAAGCGGCGCCGAGGCGCCGCACTCCAAAGGGCCCTCAGAAGGGAGGCGAGGCACTGTGGTAAGGAGGGGTCTGCCGGATGACGCCTCCCGCGCCCACCACGACATCGACCCTGGCAAGCTCACGGTTGATGAGCTTCGCCCGGCCCGAAGAACCGTTGCCGGTGGCCACAACATTCCCCGTGGGCGTGAAACTCACGTAGCCGCCCGGAAAGGTGATCCCCGCCCCTGAATCCACGCTGTTCCATGTCACGTTCGGAGGGAGCGTGAAAGGTCCGGCGATGACGTTCCCCGCGCTCGATTCCACCTGGAAGATATTGCCTGAAGGGAAAGAGACACGGAACGACTCGTTGCTGCTCACGGATTTCATGCGTGCGAACTGCATTTGGCTGGTCACCGCCTGTGCGGCAAGCGTGAGCCGGTAGCCGTTCATGACGGTGGTTACCACGGGAACCGCGATACCCAGCACGATGAAGGCCCCGCCGAGCACCATACCGAGTTCGATCAGGGAAAACCCGGCCTGCCGGCCGGATGCCAAAGTGCGTCGAGACATGCCTCACCTGCCGTTTCTTCCGCTGGCGGTGGCCGGGGGAACGCCATGCGGCATTTGGGAATTTGGCGACTCGGGAACGACGTGTTCGGGATCGGCGTAGCGGTCCGGCTCCGGGCCGGCCTCGACGGTCGCCATGCGGCGCGTCTTTGCGGTCACACCGCGCCTTATTGCCCTCCACTCGTCCGGGGTGATCTCCAGGAAGGCGGTCACGACCTTCGGGTCGAGCTGGATGCCGGCTGCAGACTCGATCTCCCTTCGGGCCACTTCGAAGGTAGAGGCCTGGCGGAAGGGACGGATCGAGGTCATGCAATCCAACGTGTCGGCGACCGCGAAAATGCGGGCTCCCAACTCGATGTCCTCCCCCTTGAGGCCCGCAGGGTAGCCGCCGCCGTCGAACCTCTCGTGGTGCTGGAGCACCAACCGCGCCGGACGCTGGAGGAAGTTGATCCCCGAAAGGATTCGGTAACCGATCTCCGGGTGTTTGCGCATCAGGACCCACTCGGCTTCCGTCAGGGCGTCTCCTTTGCGGAGAAGCTCGTCGGGCACGCCGATCTTGCCGATGTCGTGCAGAAGCGCCGCTTGCTCGATGACCCTGAGCTCCCCCTCCTCCACGCCGAGCTGGCGGGCAAGCCGCACCGCATAGGTCGTCACCCGGACCGAGTGAAGATCGGCGTCGGCGTCACGGCTGTCGAGCGCCGCGCCGAGCGCCAGCAGCGTCGAGTGGTAGGTGTGCTGAAGTTCCTCGAGCGTCTCCTTGAGCTGCCGCGTGCGGCTGGCGACCTGCTCCTCCAGGCTCTTCTGGTACCGTCGGTTCTCGACCAACAGCCGCCTCTTCTCCAGCGCACGCGCCACGCTGATGGACACTTCCTCAAGGCTGAACGGCTTCGTCACGTAGTCGTAGGCCCCGTCCTTCAGGGCCCCCACGGCCGTCTCGATGTCCGTCACCGACGTGACCAGGACTACCGCGAGATCCGGGCAGTAATGCTGCGCCTCCTTCAGCAGAGCGATCCCGTCCGCCCCGGGCAACCTGAGGTCAGTGACCAGAAGATCGAAGTGGGTCGATCGGAGGAGCGTCAGGCCGGCTTCGGCGTCTTCAGCCGAAGAGGCTGCGTACCCCAACTGGTTCATCTTGCGGACAAGAATCTCCCGCACGATGACCTCGCCATCGACGACCAGGATGCGGCTAGCCCGGACGTGGGGAGCCTCCAACGGATTGCCTGCCGTAGACATAAACCGCACTCTGCTCGGACGCAAAGATGCCGACGCACACGACACCGGCGGCTGTTGGCATCCTTATCGGCGGCGCGTGTCCGGGTCAGAAGCCCTTTTTTGTGTCTTTTAGGGTGCAGCCGGGGGGTCCCGCTTGGACCTCGGGTTCGGGCGGCTTGACGCGACCATCCATCATCCCGGAGAGGTGCAGCGTATCGAGCGGGGCCTCGCCCATCGCCTCCTGCCAGACGATCCGGCTCTCCATGCAGAGATAGACGAGGACGCCTGGGGCGAATTCCCGCATCCACTCGCCCATGCGCTCGTATATTTCCTGCCGCATGGGCCGGAAATAGCGAAGCTTCCCGTGGTGCGCGGGGACGAGTTCCCCGTACGGGATCCTGGACTTCGGGAACCGCCGCCGGGCGATCTCTCTCAACTGGGGCGTGAAGCGCAGCGCCCCGAGGCTAACCCACGCCACCCGGGACGGGTCCACGGCCGTGAAGATGTCCTTTACCGCCTGCCGGTATTCCTGCTCCCAGCCCTCGTAGTGCACGATGGGATCGAAGTGGAACCCCACCGGGTAGCCCCATTGCTGAACCCGGCGGGCAGCCTCGATCCGCTCTTCGAGGCCTGCTGCCTTCAGTTCCTCGGCACCGCAGATCCGCCTGGAGTTCACCGACCAGGAGACGACGGTGCGCCCGCGGTGCTCGAGACCCTCGAGATTATCTATGCGGTCGGATTTGGTCTTGAGCTCGAGGACGGCGTTGGGCAGAGAGGAAAAGAGCGACACCAGCCGGATGGAATAGCCGGTGAGATCGTCCAAGGCAAGGGAATCGGCCGTCTCGCCGGTGCCGATCCGGAAAAAGCCGCTGGGAGCGGCCGAGAGCTTGTCCCGCACCTCGGCCTCCAGGTCTCGGAAATTGGTGAACACGACAAGGGACGGGTTGTTGAGGAAGGCCTGGAGCACGCAGTAGGTGCACTCGATGTGGCAGTTCGAGGCAAAGTTCAGGACGTGGTAGTTACAGCATATCTCGGCCCCGGAGCCCGGACAAGGTTTCAGGAATTCTCCCTTGTGACGCGCCAGCACGAGCGTGCGCTTTCCGGAAGCCCGCGGGTCAGAACCGCGATGGAGTTCCGGCTGGATAGATTCGGGGTTCTCCACGGTCTGGACCGGGATGCCGGGGAGCCGGCCTACGATTTCCGAGGTGATCTCGTCGGCCCGGGCATCGGCCGAGATTATGATCCTGTCGGGTCGATAGGGAAGCATCGCTAGACCGTTTTGAACAGGGCGTCGAGCGCCGGGTTGGCGGCGGCTTCCGCCAGGGCGGAAGCGAGTTCACGGAAAGAGTCGGCCGAGGAGGTCTCGAACTCCACCCGAACGCGCGCAGTTTCGAAATAGGGTTCGGGAGAAAGCCGGACGCAGCCCGGCAGGCCGAGGCGGCTCCTCTCGAGTGCGAAGCGCTCGTGCGCGCGTGTGAGGCGGGGATGGCGTTCCCGGTAAAGATGCTGATACACCTTCTCGCCGCGCTGGAACGGAGAGAGATGAGGCTCTTCGCAGAGGCGGACGATCTCGGGCCGCTGCAGGATCAGGGCCGGAGCGCAGGCGTCGGCCGCCGCGGTTTCCTCGAGGAGGTCCAGGGTCTGCCGCTGCAGGCTGGCGCTCAACCTGATCCGCTCCAGCAGCGCGGCCGCCTGCCGTTGGTCGGCCGGCGTCATGACCGCAAGCCGTTCGGCCGACGGCACCGTGATCCGTCCTTCCCGCAGCGCATCGCGGAGCCCGGGCACGAGGCCGTTCAGCCGCAGGTACGACCGCAACACATTCTTGTGCGCGGGGAGCCCCAGCACGGGGAGCCAGCGGTCCACCAGCTCTACCTCGGGGACGGCACACGTCCCCTGTAGCGTCGCCAGCGTTCGGGCGATTTCCAGCACCGTGAGGGTGCGGTGCGCCAGATTGTCCCAGACCGCGGTGTGAAACAGGGTGAGGGGCTCCGCCCCCGGCAGGAGGCGAGAGAGAATCCGCCCGCAGCCGATACGCTGCAACGCGCGCACGCGACGAAAGCCGGTCACGACCCTGAAACCCGGCCGGCGCCTCAACAAGGAGAACGGGATTGAGCTGGCCAGCCTCCGACAGGGAACGCTGCAGAAGCTCCGACTCCAACTCGTCGCTGATGCGGAATGTTTCGTCGGTGCGATCGACCGACTCCGGCGCGATTTCCTCGAACATCATGCACGGAGCATAACACGCCGCCTCGGCAATTCAGACACCGGCACCGGGATGAGTGCCCGTCCGACTTTCCGACGGGTGCGCTGCCGAAACCCTTGTCCGGGGCGCGGTCCGCGGGCCAGCGTCCCTGCCGCGGTCACCCTATTTGACTACTGGTTCGGTTGTAGTATATAAGCATTAACGCTCAATCCGAATCGGGTGTAGTCTTCGGGTGACAGGAGTGTCGCCTGTCAGCGAACGACGCGTGCTCAGTAAAGGAGCCGGCATGAAGTGCGAATCTGGATTTCATATGTGGCCGATCGCCACCGTTCTGACCCTTGCCCTGTTCTGCTCGTTGCAGTCGCAGCCCGTTTTCGGCCAGGATCAGGAACCAAAATACACACAGGAAGAATACAAGGCCTATCAGGACATCACCGCCGAGAATGACACCGCGAAAAAGGTCGGGCTGGCGGTGAGTTTTCTCAAGCAGTACCCGAAGTCGGAACTGCGCCAGCACGTGGGTGCCGCCTTCGCGGCGGCCGTGAGCCCGCTGCAGAAAAGCCAGCAGTGGTCGCAGATCATAAACCTGGCGGAGCCCTACGCCGCCGTCGCCCCGGACGACACCTTCGCCATGTCGTTGCTGACCAACGCCTATCAGCAGACGAAGGGCTATTCGAGGTTCGTCGTGTTCGGCGAGAAGGTGTACGCCAGGCAGCCCAGCGGCAACCTGGCGTATTACCTGGCAAAGGCCTACCAGGAACTGGGGAACGACCAGAAGTTCACGTTTTGGGGGGAGAAGACCGTCTCCCAGATGCCCGACAACCATGAGATCCTGGTGGAGTTGACGCGGAAATTCGCCCAGGCAAAGAGAAACGCCGAGGCAGGCAAGTACGCCGGCCTGTGCATCAAGGCGATGACGCAGGCGAAGAAGCCGGAAGGAACCGCGGACACGGCATGGGCTTCGTACAGGAGCGCCTCCCTCGCCACCTGCTACGCGGTCGCGGGCAACGTGGCCTACGAGAAGAACGATTACGCCGGCGCTATCGCCAACCTGGAGAACTCCGTCCGGAACTACAAGCGCAACGATCTGGCGTACTACTACCTGGGGCTGTCGTACTGGCAGCAGAACAAGGTGGACGTCGCGATGCTGAACCTGGCAAAGGCGTTTCTTCTGAAGGGGAACGCATCCGCCTCGGCGAAGCAGCATCTCGACAACCTGTACAAATCGACCCACGGACAATCGCTGGTCGGTCAGGACAGGGTATTGGCCCGTGCGCAGCAAGACCTGAAGTAACCGCCATGCCGGTCCGCACCTACCGTGAGCAGATCCGGACTCGGGGGGAATGCGACGTACTGGACATCACCGGGGTGGTGGGGTCGGCGTTGACCAGGAGTGGACTGGGCGACGGCCTGGTCAACGTCTTTGTTCCGGGCTCGACGGCCGCCGTGACGACCATCGAGTACGAGCCGGGAGCCGTTCAGGACCTCCGCGCGGCCATCGAACGCCTCGTACCGCGAGCGGCCGCCTATCAGCATGACGCCCGCTGGGGAGACGGGAACGGATACAGCCACGTACGCGCCGCGCTGCTGAAGTCGGGCCTCTCGGTCCCCTTCCAGCGCGGCGCCCTGCTTTTGGGCACCTGGCAGCAGTTGATCCTGGTCGACTTCGACAACAGGCCGCGCACCCGCGAGATCGTAATTCAGGTGGTCGGCGAGTAGCGGGAGGCGGTCCTGCCTTCAAGACCTCAAACGCATCTTCGGCACGTGCGCAGAAAACCCACCCGGTTTTCTGCGGTGGCTTGACTGGCTTCCGGGGTAAGGGGCAGGTGTATGGTTCGGCGCCTCACCTGCGCGCCTTGACCGGCGCCAGCCGGAACTGCAGCAGGTGAGAGGGTTTGTACTGCGAGCGCGACCAGCGATACCCCGGGGCGAACGCGATCCCGACAAGATATACCGCGCCCTGCTCGATGCAATACTTGACGCGTCCGCGGAATTTGCCCGACGGGTAGGAGAGGGTCAACGGCGTGCCGGGATTGATCGATTCCTCCAGCTGCACGCAGGCGCCCGTGCTCGAAATATCCTCCAGGGTGCCGAACTCTTCGTGTACCACACCCGCTCCATTTTTCCAGCGCACCTTCAGCAGGTCGGCGCACATGTTGCGATCTTCTTTGCGTTTCTTCTCCATGTCCCTTTTTATCGGCCGGGGGGTGGATTGTGATTATTGAGTTTTGCACAGGGGGACCACAATCGCAACCCTCAGTGCCGGCCGGTGCAGCCTACGACCGCGGAAGCGTCGAACCGGGGATATCCAGGTTGCCGCCGCTCAGGACGACCCCGGCCCTCGGTCCCGCGCCCGGGTACCGGCGGTGGAACAGGGGCGCAAGGCCAAGGACGCCCGTGGGTTCGACCACGAGTTTCAGTCTTGTCCAGACAAAGCTCATCGCAGCAAGCAGTTCCGGGTCGGTCACCGTCACCATGTCGTCCACATTCTGGAGCACCAGCGGGAAGGTATGCCGCCCCAGCGAGGTTGTGCGGGCTCCGTCCGCAATCGTATCCGGGTTTTTTACGGTCTGGAGTGTCCGGGTGTGGAAGGAGCGGGTTGCATCGTCACCCGCGGCCGGCTCTACGCCGACGACCCTGCAGCCGGGCGCCAGGTCCCGGGCCGCAACCGCACACCCGCTCAGCAGTCCTCCGCCGCCGCAGGGAACAAACAGCTGGTCGAGCGGCCCCGTCTCTTCGATCAACTCCATCGCCGCCGTTCCTTGCCCGGCGATGATGTGCGGGTGATCGAACGGGGGGATGACCGCATACCCCTCCTCGTGCGCCAGCCGGAGCGCGATGTCTTCGCGTGACGCCGCAGCCGGGTCGTAAACCACCACCGCGGCGCCGTACCCGCGAGTCGCCTCCAGCTTGGTCGAGGGCGCGTTGTGCGGCATCACAACCGTCGCCTTCACACCGAGAATCTGGCAGACGCGGGCTACCGCCTGCGCGTGATTTCCGGAGGAGTACGTAATCACGCCCCGGCGCATCTGCGCCTCCGGGAGGCGGCTAATGGCGTTGTAGGCCCCCCGGAATTTAAACGCCCCCACACACTGCAGGTTTTCGCATTTCAGGTACACCTTGCAGCCGCACGCGTCGTCCAGCAGCCGGGAGGTGAACACGGGTGTGCGCCGAACCACGCCCGCAAGACGACGGGCGGCGTCCGCTATGTCTTCAAAGGTCACCATGCCCGACATTAAACCACAATAGCGCGCACGTCGCGCCCGCTTTCCAGCTCCTGGAGGTCCGCCGGCCGCATGGCCGTGGACCAGGTTTGCCGCGGTCTGTTGCCTTCGGGCGCTGCCCGGCATAGAATCCGGCAAACGGATCCGACGACACGATGGGAGGAGGAGATGAGCATTCGGCGAGGGCGCATCGCACGCCGCGATTTCCTGGCGGGAGCGGCCGCCGGCGGCGGCCTGGCAATTGTCCATCCGCGTAGCGTGCGGGGCACCCAGGCAAACTCGGCGATTGAGATCGGCATCATCGGGGCAGGGGGACGCGGGGTCTGGCTGGGAGATCTCATCCACAAAAACACCGGGATGAAGGTCGTGGCACTCTCCGATCCTTTTGAGGACCGCCTCGCGCGAGGACGCGACAGGCTCGGAGTCGAACCTGCACGTTCCCACCTCGGGATCGCAGGGTACCAGGAACTGCTGTCCTCGAAGCTCGACGCGGTCGCCATCGAGAGCCCGCCGTATTTCCACCCGGAGCAGACCGGGGCGGCGGTGCGCGCCGGCAAGCACGTCTACCTCGCCAAACCCGTCGCGGTGGACGTACCCGGCTGCAAGGCTATCATCGACGCCGGGGAACGGGCAAACGGCCGGCTGAGTTTCCTGGTAGACTACCAGACCCGCAGCACCCCCTACTTCGTGGAAGCGGCCAGGCTGGTCCGTGACGGGGCAATAGGGAAACCCTCATTCGGCCAAGTCTTTTACCACGCCGGCAGGTTGATGCCCCAGAAGAACTCCGCCGACTCGGCAGGGGCGGCGCGGCTGCGCAACTGGGTCTTCGACCAAGTCCTGTCGGGCGACATCATCGTGGAGCAGAATGTCCACGTCCTCGACGTTGCCAACTGGTTCCTGCAAGGTCACCCCACCAGCGCCACCGGCAGCGGCGGCCGCAAGGTGCGCACCGACGTGGGAGACTGCTGGGATCACTTCATCGTAAGCTACCGCTACCCCGGCGACGTCCTGGTCGATTTCTCGTCCACGCAGTTCGTCCTGGGGTTCTCGGACCTGTGCTGCAGGATCTTCGGCACCCTGGGCACCGTCGACGCCCACTACGAGGGGCCCGTATCGATCACCGGAAAGAACCGCTACGAGGGGGGCTCTACCAAGGGGATGTTCGCCACCGGGGCGATCGCCAACCTAAAGGCCTTCGAGCAGAGCATCCGCGACGGCAAACTCCTCAACAACGCCGAGGAGAGCGCGACCAGCTCCCTCACGACCATCCTGGGACGCAAAGCCGCATACGAAAACCGGCGCGTCTCCTGGGACGAAATGATGAGCGACGCCACTCCCCTGAAGGCCGACCTCGTCCTCTGAGAAAGTGGGCGGGGGCGGCCCACCCCCGCCCCGTAAGAGGGGTCGCCCTCCGGATTGCTCGGTGCGCGCCTTTGCGGTAGGTTTCCCTCTTCACTCCTTTGCGGGACACCGATGACACCTGAAACGATCACAATCCTCGTCCTCTCCGACCCTGCCCGGCCGCAGATTCAAAGGCTGCGGGAACTCCCCTTCGTAAAGACGGCCGTCGGCCAGCATGTCGACGACCTGCGCGGCGCTGCGCCCGGCGCCGACATCATCCTGAACTGGCTCGGCAACCGCCGGCTGCTCGAGGACGTCTGGGCGCTCGCGCCCAGGGTACGGTGGGTACACTACATGTGGGCCGGCCTGGACGGCGTGCTGTTCCCCGAACTGCTGGAGAGTGCGGTGCCCGTCACCAACGGCCGCGGCGTGTTCAGCGAGGGCCTCGGCGAATTCGCCGTCGCGGCGATGCTCTACTTCGCGAAGGATTTTGGCCGCATGGGGCGCAGCCAGCGGGCGGGCCTGTGGGACCCTTTCGAGGTGGATTGGCTCAGCGGGCGCACCGTGGGGATCGTCGGGTACGGCGAGATCGGCCGTTCGGTCGCACGAAGGGCAACCGCACTGGGGATGTCGGTGGTCGCCTTGAGACGACGCCCCGAGCTCTCCCAGGGCGATTCGCATATCGCCGGGATCTACGGGCCGGAGCACCTGCGCGACATGCTCGCCCGCACGGATTACCTCGTCGCCTGCGCCCCGCTTACCCCGGGGACCCGGGGCATGATCGGGTCAGGCGAGCTCGACGCCCTTCCACAGGGCGCGGTAGTGATCAACGTCGGCCGCGGGCCAGTCATCGACGAGGGCGCACTGGTGCGTGCCCTGGAGAGAAACCGTATCCGCGGCGCCGCCCTCGACGTCTTCGACACCGAGCCGCTTCCCCCGGGGCACCCGTTCTTCCGGCTGGAGAACGTCCTCCTATCCCCACACTGCGCAGACCGGACGCCAGACTGGCTCGACAACGCCATGCAGTTGTTCCTCGACAATCTCGAACGCTTCCGCTCGGGCAGACCGCTGCGCAACCTTATCGACAAGATGACCGGTTACTGAGGCGGGTCTCCGCAGCAGCACGTGCGTCCGGGCTTCAGAGATTGTCCAGCGGTTGAACCCGGAAGTGCAGCGGCTCGGTGCCGCCGCAGGCCGACGTCGCATCCCGCAATGCGGCGCGGGGGCGTCGAGGCGCCGAACACTCCGGTCATGGGACGTGAGCGTAAGCGGCGCCGACGCGCCGCACTTCCACATTGCCCTGACACGCGCCCCTAAATGAACTTGCGGATCGCGGCGTTCTGCTCCAGCCACTCACGGAACTTGGGATGGGCGATGCCGATCAGCGCACGGCAACGCTCCCGGATGGTCTTGCCGTGGAGCGGGGCGGTACCGTATTCGGTGATGACGTAGTGGACGTCGCCGCGCGTCGTGACGACGCCGGCGCCATCGGCGAGGCGGGGCACGATGCGGCTGATCGTCCCGTTTTTCGCCGTCGACGGCAAGGCGATGATCGGCTTCCCCCCCTTGCTGCGGGAGGCACCACGGATGAAATCGACCTGGCCGCCGATGCCGCTGTAAAAAGTGAACCCGAGGGAATCGGCGCACACCTGACCGGTGAGGTCCACCTCGAGCGCCGAGTTGATCGCGACCTGCCGGTCGTTGCGGCTGATGATGAACGGATCGTTCGTGTACTGGCTCGGGTGAAACTCGAAAATGGGGTTGTTGTCGATGAACTCGAAGAGGCGCCGTGTCCCGAGCACAAACCCCAGGATGATCTTGCCGGGGTGCAGCGACTTGCGTTCGTTGTTGATGACCCCCTTCTCGATCAGGTCGATGACCCCGTCGCTGACCATTTCGGAGTGGATGCCGATGTCCTTCTTCTCGACGAGGAAATTCAGCACCGCGTCGGGGATTTCTCCGATGCCCAGCTGCAGGGTCGAGCCATCCTCGATCAGGTCCGCGATGTAGCGTCCGATCTGGTGCGCCACATCGGACACGCCACCCTGCGGATACTCCAGGATCTCCTCGGTGACCTCGACCACGTGGTGGATCTTGTTCAGGTGAATGAAGGAGTCTCCCAGGGTGCGCGGCATCTTGGGGTTGACCTGGGCGATGACCACGCGCGCGTGCTCGGCCGCCGTCTTCGTGGTGTCGACGCTCACGCCGAAGCTGCAGAAGCCGTGCTCGTCCGGAGGGGAAACGTGAATGAGGGCCACGTCGATCGGGAACGCGGCTCCGAAGAGCGATTCCACCTCGCTCAGGAACACGGGAATGAAGTCGGCGCGTCCCTCGTTGATCGCCTCCCTGACGTTGGCGCCGGCAAAAAATGCGACGTGGCGGAACTTGCCTTCCATTTCCGGCCGCACGTACTCGGCTTTCCCGCGCGTGAGGAGGTGGATGACGTTGACGTTGCGCAGTTCGCCGGCGCGGTCCACCATCGCCGCTATCAACCTCTGCGGCTCCGCACAGCCGGGGTGGATGTAGACCGTCGAGTTGCTCTGGATTTCACGCACGGCCTCCTCCGCCGTGCACCGTTTCCGCCGGTAGCTGTCAAGCCAGGCGGCAACCCGGCCGCCTGCCCGCTTCGTCCCCATCACTGGCATCTTCGACATATCCGGTCTCGCGAGCGCATGGTGAGTTGCATGCAGAGGGTCTCACACGTTGAGCGACTCGATCGGCACATAGGGCCAGCCCAGCAGGCCGGCGAGCCCTTCGTGTGTGCACCGTCCCCCGAGGAGATAGACACCCCGGCGCAGCATGGCGTTTTCGTGGACGGTTTCAGCCCCCTTCTCGCCCACCTCCTCGACGAAGGAGAGCACCACGTTGTTGAGCGCGTGTGAAGCCGTGCGGGCGACCGACGACGGGATGTTGGGCACGCAGAAGTGGGTGACCCCGTGCTTCTTGAACACGGGATCGGTCAGCCGGGTCGGCCGGCTGGTTTCCACGCACCCGCCCTGGTCGATGGAGACATCCACGATAACGCTCCCGGGCCGCATCTCGGAGACCATGCCTGCCGTGACGACGTGAGGAGTCTTCCGGCCGTGGATCAGGACGGCGCCGACCACAACGTCCGCCATGCCGACGTGGCGCTCGACGTTGTAGGGTGTCGCGAGGACCGTGTTCGCCGACTTGTTGAGCAGTACCTCGAGCAGACTCAACCGCCGCAGGTCCACGTCCATGATGGTCACGTTCGCGCCGCAGCCGAGGAAGATGCGGGCGGCGGTGGAACCGACCGTTCCGGCGCCGATGATGACCACGTTGGACGCCGGGATCCCGGCAACCCCGCCCAGCAGGACGCCTCGCCCCCCCTGGGTGGTCTCCAGGAGTTTGCCGGCGATCTGCGGCAGAAGCATCCCGGCGATTTCGCTCATGGCCGTGACCACCGGCAGATAGCCGGTGTTGTCCTCGATGAGCTCGTAACCGACGGCGGTGGTTTCGCGCTCCCTCAGAGTCTCGAGCACCTTGGGATTCGCCGACCCCAGGTGCACCGTGCTGAACAGGATCCGGCGCTCGGGGATCCACGCGCACTCGTCCAGCGTCGGAGGCATGAACTTGACCACCAGGTCGGCGCGCGCGAAGATCTCTTCCGGCGAGAACACGAGTGTCGCCCCTGCGGCTTCGTACTCGTGCCCGGAGAATCCGCTCCCCAGACCCGCTTCGGACTGCACGATGACCGAATGCCCGAGCTTCGCCAGGGCATAAACACCCGCAGGGGTGAGGGCGACGCGACGTTCTTCACCCCAGGTCTCCTTGGGAATACCGATGATCATGGGCTGTTCCTCGTCACAGGACTCGTCATGGGAGGTGACGCACCGCAAAACCGCAACCACGATCGTCCCTGGTTACCGTCCCTCAATAAACCCGCGGCCTGCCCCTGTCAAGCTGTCATCCCCCAGGCATTCGGCCGATCCCCACAGATCGATCTGGCGACAGGCCGCGGTCGATCCGCGTGAATCCGTTGGATCCGCGGAATCTGCGTTCTGTTTTGGCTTCTGTTTTTCATCGCCCGTGTTGTTCTGCGTCCGCCACGCACCCGTCCGGCACCGGAGCCGGGGAAGCCGGGGCGTGTCGTTTCCGGGATCGACTCCTCCCTTTCACGCGGCGAGCCTACCAGAAGTCTAACGGTATTGCCAATTTGGAGTACCGGAACCGGCACTTCCTCCGGGTGCTTCTTCACGTGAGGTGCAGCCCCTCAGTCGACGAGGGGCGGCCTGTCGACGCCGAGGAACCAGCGGTCGAGGAGCACCCGGCGGGTGAACCAGGGATTCCGGAGCAATCCGGCGGCGGCCATACCGACCGCCCGGTCGGGGACGACGCGCGCCAACAATTTGGCCGGGGTCCCGGGCTGCTTCGTTATGTGGGACTCCAGCAGGGCCCCGTAGTTCCGAAGCCGCGGCGTCGAATAATCCCCCGCGGCTTCCAGGATGACCCTGGCTGCCAGCAACCCCGATTCGATCGCCGGGCGGATACCCTCACCGCTCTGAGGATAGGCGAGGCCCGCCGCGTCGCCGACGAGCATCACCCCGTCGTGCAGACGTCTTCGGGGGCTGTACGCGCCCAGCAGATACGCGTGCCCGGGCAGGGCCGGCGTGCTGTCTCTGGGAATCCGGCCGCTGTCCCTCAGAAACCCGACGAACTCGCGGACGTGACCCGACACCTTTTGGCGATCCATCCGCCCCAGCCCGACGTTGACGAAGCCGGATTTGCGGAAGCACCAGCCGTACCCCTTCATGTCGCGACAGAAGAAGAGTTCCGGCACATCCGCGCGCACGGCGCACTGCCCCGCCTGAGCGGGATCCAGCCGAAACTCGACTTCCTGGGCCGCGACGATGGGCTCTTCGCCCACGCGGGCTCCGAGGAAACGCGCCACGGGACAGAAGTGCCCGCCGGCGCCCACGACGAGCTTCGACCGGTAGGAGTCGTCGACGATCCATGTGTCTCCACGCCGTTCCATGCGGTTGACCGTGCAATGTTCGACAACGCGAGCCCCGGAACGCGCCACGAGGTAGTGATCGAACTCGCACCGACGCACACCGTAGCTGACCACCCGGTCGTAGTCGGTCTCGACCGTGCGGCCTCCCATGCGCGAGGTGCGGAACCCCGTGATCGGCTGCAGCACCCGGCCCCTTGAGTAATCACACAGATCGAGCGCGAGTTCAGCCACGACGGGGGGAGTGATCCAGCCCCCGCAGACTTTGTCCCGGGGGAAGCCCGCCCTGTCGAGAATCACAACATCGAGGCCTGCGTGCCGCAAACCCCAGGCGCAACTCGACCCGGCGGGTCCGCCCCCGACGATCAGGACATCGCAGGACTGCATTGCTGCTCCGGCTGTGGGTCGGTGTCGGCGGCGTATAGGTGCCGCCGGGTCCATGGAATGGCGTTGTTTGTGCCCCGGGCAAACGTCACCTGGAAGAGTTGCAGCGACCCGGTGCGAAACGCGGCTAGCGAACCTGCGAGGTACAGCCGCCACGCCCGGACGAAGGCATCGCCGTACATGGCCGCCACCCGACCGGTCGACTCCTCGAAGCGAGACAACCAGTGCTCCAGGGTGCGGGCATAATGCAGCCGCAGGTTCTCCACGTCGAGCACCGAAAAATCGTAGTTCTCGAAAATGGTCATGGCGCGGCGCAGGGTCGGGGGTTGCGCGCCTGGGAATATGCGACGGCGGATCCAGGAATTCAGCGGCAGGTCCCGGTTCCTGCCGATGAAATGCAGGAAACCGCGTCCGGACTCGTCGAGCACCCGGTCGATGACGGCACCGAGTTCCTCGTAGTTTTCCGGGCCGACGTGTTCGAGCATCCCGACCGAGACGAACGCGTCGTACCTGCTGGTGATGTTCCGATAGTCGTCCTCGATGAATTCGACCTGCCCGGCGAGCCCTTCCTCCTGCGCCCGGCGTCGTGCATAACGTGATCTGTTCGGAGGAAATGTTGAACGCCTTCACCTGAGCGCCGTAACGGCGGGCCATGTACAAGGCGAGCGTTCCCCAGCCGCAGCCCGCCTCGACGACCCGGTCGCCGGCCCGCAACCCGAGCTTGCGACAGACGTGCTCCATTTTTGCCGCCTGCCCCGCCTCGAGGGATTCCGAGCCGCCCTGCTCAAAATACGCGCACGTGTAGACGAGCCCCGCGTCGAGCCAAAGCCGATAGAAATCGGTACCGAGGTCGTAGTGACAGTGTATGTTCCGGCGCGACCCCTCCGGTGTGTTGCGCTGGGCCCAGTCCAGGTAGGCGGCGAGGGCCCGCCGGTACCAGGGCATGCCCTTTTGCGCTCTCAACCCGCGATACCCCTCGGTGAGCAGTTCAGACAGGTTTCCCTGGACTTCCACCTTCCCTGCGCTGTACGCATCCCCGAAGCAGTTCTCGGGATCGATCGCCATGCGGAACAGGCTGCCAGGCTCGCGCACGACGAGCGTCGCGATCGGCGGCGCGTCACGCGGGCAAATCTCGGTCCCGTCCCAGAGAACTACTCGCAGCGGCGGACTTCCCGATGCCGACAAGAGTGTTGCGACCAGACGTTTTTTGACGGAAGATCCGGACGAGCGGATGAGCATGGTGTGACTCCCTCCGAGGCGTGTCCGGGCGGGGGGCCCTTTCCCGAGTCACTGCATGACGTGTAGAATTCTATCCCAATTTCCCCGTGAACGGGAGAACGGCAAATGAGGCAGCGCGACTTCGACCGCGTCGTGGAGGAGGCCCTCGCCAGGATTCCAAAGCAGTTTCGGGACGCGATGGACAACGTGCAGATCGTGGTCGAGGATTGGCCGGACCCTGACCTCATGGAGGAGGTCACCGGTGACCCGGACGCCGTGCTGTACGGCCTGTTCACGGGGAGGCCCCTCACGGAACGCCACTTCGACGACTGGGGAGACCTCCCCGCCCTGATCCACATCTACAGGAAGCCGCTGGAAGAGGACTTTCCGGAGCGCAGCGAACTGGTGCGCGAGATCGAGGTCACGCTGGTACACGAGATCGCCCACCTGATGGGATTCGACGAGGAGACGTTGCGCCAATACGGTTACGATTGACGTCCCGGAGCATCCGTTTTCACGTCCTGCCTGCCAGTTTCCCGGTGGCTGGTCGTCACGCGGCGACAAGCGAACACCCTCGTTTAGCCATCGTCTGCCCACGGCGGCTGGAAGCGCGCCCCTTTTTGAGTATGATTTCTGACTGGAACCAGAACCGGAGGGACTTGATGTCGCAGCAAAACAGAGACAGCACCAGCCCAGGGGTCGGCTCGTCATCGCCTCGCCGCAGATGGCTTAGGGAACCATTGTTCCGGGCCGGCACGGCGGCCATTGCCCTCGCGATCTGCCTTCCCGCACTTATCCCTCGGGAACAGAAGGTATCTATCCGGCTTCTGCCACGGGCAAACGAGACCATCCGCTTCCGCATGACCCAGGAGATGGATTTCGACATCACCGCTCAGGATTCCGACCCGTCAGAGTCGCCGGCCAACCCCACCACCACGAAGGTGCTCGGCAAGACCGTCTTCGCTTTCACGGAAAAAACGGGCACCCTCGATCGGCAGCACCGTCTGCCGGTCGAGGTCACTTACGACCAGATCAGCATCGAGAGGACCGTCAACGGCGTCACCTCCCCCGGCGAGGGTCTCGGCGGCGACCTCGTCGGCCGCAAGGTCATGATGACCTATGACCGGAACGGCAAGATCGTCGACGTGAAGGTGCCCGCCGGCCTGGCGCTGAGCGCCGAGACGCTAAAGGAGACCATGGCGGGGCTGCTCGTGAACCTGCCCCAGACTCCGCTCGCCGTCGGCGAGCAGGCCCGGATGCCGTTCTCCGCACCGCTTCCGGTCCCAACGCCGGCCGGGGACGACCTGAAGATGGCGGGCGAAATGCGCTACACGCTGGTTTCGGTGACCAGGGACGGGAACGACCGCATCGCCCGCTACGACCAGACCGTCGAGGCGAAACTCGTCACCACCGCCGAGCTGGCGCTCCCGAGCGGCCCCGGGAAGGTGCACATTTCCTTCACGCTGGTGGGGGCGGGCGGTCTTCAGCTGAACATCGACAAGGGGGTCGTCCGCTCCGGCGAGGTGCAGAGCACGATTGACGGGAGCATGTACATGACGCCCGCGGGGTCTGAATTGAAGCTTCACACCCTGACGCTGCACGGCACGACCAGGACTTCGGCGGTCGAGGTGCGCTGAAACGTATCAGGTCCGCTTCGGGCCCGCCTTGAGCCGCCCCCTGAGCTTCGCAGTCTCCGCCTGGTGACACCAGAGGCACAGGGTGCGCAGATTGCCCAGATCGCACTCGCCTCCGCCCTCGGCCACCGGAACGACGTGATCGGCGTCCCAAAAGCTTTCGCGTCCTGCCGGCATGTCGAGGCGGCTCCGTAGTTCGAAACGCTTGCGCGCGGGAAGCATCCGGAATCGTCGGTAGAACTCCACGGTGTCCAGCGTGCAGATGGCGCAGACGCCGCGATCGCGTGCGAATACGTGCTCGCGCAGGTAGCCCGGATCGGTGCGCAGCCTCCAGTCGTGCACGCACTCGTCGCTGCAGAAGGTGCGGCGGCCCGCTGCGACCTCGGTGCCGCAGCGCCGGCAGACACCGCGTCCGTTGGGCCCGCGCAACCGGGTCCGGCGCACCCATCCTCCTTTGCTCGTCCGCTGCGTGCTCAATCCCTGTCCGCCACCTCCTGGAGCGCCGTTCGAAGTGGGCCGCGTCGAGCCGCCGCGGCCCACTCCTACTTTATAACAGCACCCACAAAAAAGGGGGTGCCCTTACGGGGGCACCCCCTTTCGCTGGAGCAACTGCCGGTGGTTACCGCGGCGAGAGCTCGATCTCGACACGCCGGTTCTGCTTGCGACCGGCCACCGTCTTGTTGTCGCCGATGGGATTATCGGTCCCGCCGTCCGTAACGGTGAGCCTGGATTCCTCGACACCCTTGCCCTTCAGGTAGTTCGCCACGTTCTGGGCGCGCTTGATGCCCAGTCCGCGATCCCTGCGGGTGGAGTCGGTGTACCCGATGATGTTGGCGCGCAGCCGCGGATCGTTCTGCATCCGCACCGCGATGTCGTCGAGGGCGGCCTTGGCCACGTTGTCGACACGGGCGCTGCCCGGGGCGAAGCCTCCGGCGGTGCCGCGTTTCCCTTCGCTGGTAAGGCCGACCCGTTCGGAGACGTTCACGGTCATGCTGCACGAGGCACGGCCGCCGCGGCCGTCTTCGACCGTCGCGGTCACCGTGAACGTGCCGGCGCGGAGTCCGGTCGCGTCAAACGTGGCGGACTCGCCCGAACCCGTCACGGTACCACCCGTCGCGGACCAGGTGACGGTGGTCTTGTCGCTGTCCGGGTCGGAGGCGCGCACCTGCAGCTGGACCGTCCCATTGGAGCGGACATCCATGCTGGTGGTCAGGCACTCGATTGTCGGCGGCCGGTTCGGTTTCTCCTGAACCGTCACCGTGCTCGAGCAGGTGGCTGTGAGTTCGCCATCGGATACCGTCACCGTCACCGTGTAGTTCCCCGGCTCGCGTCCTTCGGAACCAAACATGAGTTCCGGACCTGCGGAGGCCACGCGTTGGCCGTTGATCGTCCAGGTATAGGTGAGGGGATCGTTGTTCGGATCGGAGGCGGTAGCCCGGATGGTGGACGAATCACCGATGACCACGGTGCTCGATTCGGGCGCACAGGTCACGGTCGGGGCCAGGTTCTTCTTAATTACCGTGATCTCGGAGCTGCAGCTCGCCTGGTGTTTGCCATCGGAGACCGTCACGGTGACGGTGTATTTCCCGGGAGCGACGCCGGTCGCGTCGAAGGTCGCGGTGGAGTCCGTCCCCGAGATCTTGCCCCCGGTTGTCGACCAGGAGTACGTCAGCTTGTCGCCGTCCGGATCTACGGCATTGGCGCGCACCGCCGTGGTTTCATCCTGCTTGATCGTCGCGTTGGCGACGGCGCAGGTCACGGTAGGCGGGTCGTTCCGGCGCTTCCCGAACGCCAGTTGGGCCACCAGGCCATTGGTCTCGGCACCGTGGACGTCCAGGGTGGTGTTGTCGGGTGATGTGGCGCAGGCTGCCCCGATACCCGGCTCCCAGGGAAATCCAGTCCCTCGGATAGACACGCAGCCCGACGATCAGGTCGAGCGGGCTGCTCGGATTCAGGCCGAAGGTGCGGGACCCGAAAAAGGTCTTGCCGTCCACCTCGGCGATCACCTGGAACTTGCCGAAGTTGGGGAAGGCGGCGCCGCCGCGATACCAGAATTCGTGCTGCAGGTCGGCCAGCACGACTCCATCCATCTCCGGGTTGCCCACGAGGTTGATCATCGTGTTCAGGTGCAGACGTGCGTACCGCCCGGCGGATTTGGAGAAGAGGGCGCCCCAGCCGCCGTCGATCTCCCCGGTCCCCAGCCCGCGGTTGAGCTTGGTCTCGGAGTTGGCGGTCGGGAGCTTCACGAAGCCGACCAAGGCGACGCTCAGCGGATCGTGCCGGTACTCGGAGAAGAGGTTGAACTTGCCGCCCAGCCGGACATCGCCGAGGCCGGTGGCCCGTTCGACCTCCATGAAAGGAGCGTCGTTGTAGAAATAGGCCGCGCGGGCGGGGGCCCACGACGGGACCGGCAGACGTCCCGGGAGCACCCGGTAGAACATCATGTTGTGCGCGGACACACGTTTCATCGGCTCGATCGAGCCGAAAACCTCGAGCCGGTCGGTGATGCCGAAGGCGGCCCCGACGGGGATGATGCTGAAGCGCAGGTCGCCCGGGTCCCTGAAGAACAGGGTGTACCCGAGGCTGAGGTTGGCCTCGTGTTTTCGCAGCGCCTCCGCGTCCCAGGTACGGAACAGGCCCGTCGTGCCGTCGAGGCTAGCAACCTTGGGCGGCTTTTTCTCGTCCTGCTGAGCAACTGCCGAACCCGCCAGAAGTAGGATAATCAGAATTGCCGCTGAACATCTGCCCAGTTTAGTCACCATGACTCGGCACCTCCTAAAGTGCTCAAGTAAAACTCAAGCCAGGGGAAGAGCAAGAGCTTTTCCCCTGCATGTATCTGCAGGGCGGCGCTTCGCGCCGCCGACGAAACACGTCTCGCGCGGGCCCGGCCGCGTGCCGTCCCGTTTCCCTACGGAGTGACGCGGGTCGGGGTGCCGGTCTCGAGTTTGGGATTGTCGCGATCGCGCAACACGAGCGCGACTGCCACGGTCAGGGCGCCAACGGCTCCCAGTACCGCCAGGGCCATCCACTTCTTTCCACCGGTGGTGCGATTGACATCGGCCTGCGTCGCCGCGGTCGCCGCTGTTCCCGCCACCGCCGCGCCGAGCTCGACCGTCGAGGCACCCAACGCGGTCGCCGTGGTCTCGGCGAGGCCGCGCTCATCGGTGAAGACCGGGGAGTTCGGGGAACCGCCGAAATTGACTCTGCCGCCGGCAGCCTTGGCCGTAAAGACCACGGGGACCCCGGCCAGCGGTTGGCCGAGCGCGTCCGTGACGCGCGCCGCGACCGCGGCAGGGCGCCCGTTGAGCAGGGTCAGCCGCTCCGGGGTCGTGGAGATCTCGAGCGCGGCACCCGTCATGGCCGCGTCCTCGCGGCTGCCCGGATCGCCCGAAACTGCGAGCGTCCCGGAGCGCCAGGAGAAGCGCGCCTGGTACTCCGACGACTTGCCCAGGACATACGTGCCGTCGAACGTCTGAACCTTCACGACGGCCCCGGACGGGCCCTCGACCCGCACGGAACCCCGCAGCAGGCTGACGACGGTCGCATCGTCCCCAGCGCGCACGTCCACGTTGCTGTCTTCCAGGACGGAGATCCTGCCGGCCTGCTGCAGGTCAAGGCTCACCGAACCTGACCCGGTCCGGCAGGCCCATGCCCCCGGCTGCCCCGGCAGGCTCTTCCAGGCCACCTGTCCGACGCTGCCGGAAACGGCCGCCGGCACCTGCGAGAGACTCGCCGGTGAGCCCGGTCGCGGCTGCGCCGCGGCCAGCAACCCCGCAATCGGCGAGGAATAGACCTGCGGGTCGCCGGGGGCGGTCCCGATCTCCCGCGCGAATCCGGCTACCGCGCACAGATTCCACACGGTGACACACAGGATAATTGCCACAGCCTTCCGCGTCATTTGCACGTCTTTCATACCATGGTCTCCCTGCTCGTCGTTTCTGGAGCGCAAACCACCGTTCAGCGCAACACCACCGGTTGACGTACGTCCGGCATAACGATCGGAGCGACAACGCTGTTGCTCGTGTTTCCGGCCCCATCCTTCAGGTGCACCGTCACGAAAGACGCCGCCGTGAAGTGGTTGGCGTTCTCGAAAGGAACTCGGAACACGAATTGGGGCTGGTTGGCCAGAATGCCGCGCACGTCGATGTCCGTAAAGCTGCCCAGCAGCTGGCCCGCACCGTCCCTGATGACGAACGATGCGGCCGTGACGTCCCCGTTGGGATCCGCGCCGGACACCGTCACCATGATGCGGCTGCGCGTCTCAAAGATCGCGCTCACCGCCGGGTAGAAGGTCGACCCGATAGTCTGGTCGAGAATGACCGGCGACGGGTTGATCTCGATCTGGAAGGGCTCGGAGCTCACGCCGCGCGTGGTCACCACGATGTCGAGCGTCGTTCCGGTCAGGCCCGGGAAGGCCGTGACCAGAAGCGTTCCGGGCGTCGGCCCCGGCTGGACCGGGACGCTCCTGCCGTTGAGCGTGACGGTGTTTTCCGCCATGTTCGTCGAGAAGCCGGTTCCGGTGATCGTGATCACCTCGCCGATCCTCACGCTCGCCGGCGTCACCGACGTGATCGCCGGCAGTACCGTGAAATTGACCGCGCTGCTGGTGCGGCCGTTGACCGTCACCTTCACGGTGTATGTCCCCGCTACCAGCGAAACCGGTACGACAGTCTCCATCGACGTGAAAGTCGACGCCGTGACAGCCGCGGTCGTTGCTGCGCCGGTCGCCGTGTCGGTGAACGTAACCGTGTTGTCGCCGGGCGTCGGCGAGAAGCCGCTGCCCGAGACCACGACGGTCGCGTTGCCCGGGGCGCTCGCAGGATTGATCCCCGAGATCGAGGGCAAGAGGTCGAACGTCCCCACCGGCGTGGTGATGCCGTTCGTACTGACCTCCACCGGGTAGGCGTTGGCGACGAGATCGGTCGGCACGGTCCCGCGAATCAGGGTGTTGGTCGCCTCCGTGATCGTCGCGGCGACGCTTCCGAACCGCACGGTGTTTCCGGCCACTCCCGGGGCGAACCCGCTCCCCACGATCGTGAACTCGGTCCCACCGGTCCCGGAGGTCGGCGAGAAGGAAGTGATCGTGTGCAGAACCGTGAATGGGAACGTGTTGCTGGCCCGGCTCGCCACCGTCACGGTGACGTCGACCTGCCCGGCGACCGAACCCGCCGGGACCACGGCGACCAGGGACGTCGGCGTTATGCTCAGGACCTGCGCCAGCAGGCTGCCGAACCTTACCTGCGCCTGCCCCGGGCTCGACGGGAAGCCGGTCCCGGTAACGGTGACCTGGGTCCCAATCGGTCCGGATGACGGGGTGAGCCCGGTTATGGTCGGGCCGGTGGTCGACGGCCCGTTGATCGTCACGGGTATGCGGCCCAGGATAGTCCCTCCGGAGACAAACTGGATCTCGAAGGAACCGGCCTGACCGTTGCCGGTGATCGTAACATCGAATTCGGCGCTCTCCCCGGGCCCGACGATCTGCTGCTCAGGCTCGAACGAGAAGCCGAAGCCGGCGTCGTTGCCCACGTCCTTCAGAGTAACCGCCCTCGGCTGCGTCACGACGGGACGAACAGCACCGACGATCTGGTCCGCAACCTCCGCGGCATTCGCCCCGATGAGCTCGAACGTGAGCGGGCTGCGGTTTTCGTCCAGCGCGCCCGTGAGGCGGGCGATGGACTGCAGAAGCGGCTTCGGGTCGACAAAGCCTGAAATCGGACCCGGTTGACTGACCTGGAAGAACGAGACTACCTGGATGTCCTGGGCCGCAAGGGCCTGGAACACCGCGGGAACCGTCGCCGCTCCGGCGGGAGCGACCGCGTTCATCGGGTCCGCCTCGGTCTCCGAGGCGCTCACCGAGCCGAACCTCGAGTTCGGGAACGTCCCCGTCATCGGGAAGGCCGAAGGGACCTCCTGGAAGACGTTCGTCGAAACCTGCACGTCGTTGGCGCCGACAATGAACTCAGGGAAACTGCGCGACAGGTCGACCGGGGCGACCGACGCCGTGTTGGTCGCCAGGAGCACTATCTTCTGGGCGCCGGAGCGGAATCCGACTCCCCCGATCGTGCCGGCGCTCGGCACGGAGTCCGGCCTGGTCGAAAACGGGGGCACGTCGCCGCTGGTGCCGGGATTCAGGTAGCCGGCGGTGTTGTCGCTTCCCGGGACACCGGCCAGTCCGCTCTCGGTCGCTTCGCCGCTGGCGTTGGCGTCGAATCCGGCACCCTGGGCAATCTGGCTGAGCGCCTCGAGATAGGAACCGAAAACGCTTGGCTCATCACCGCCCGGCAGCGCCGTTTCGAGCGCGTCGACAACCGCCTGAACACCCTCGGGCGAATCGACGACGGTCGTGGGCAGCAGCAGGACGAACGGCCGCGCCAGTTCCGCGCTGGCGCTCGGAGGCTCGATTCTCCGGAAAATGTGACCGGGGCCGCCATAGTCCTGAAACTTGGTGACCGAGAACGCGAAGCTGACGCTCGGGAAAGCCTCTTTGAGTCGCGTCACGATCTCGGGAAACGCCTGCGCCAGGCGCGCGTTGGCACCCGCGAAGGTTGGCCGCGCATCGAGAGTGAGCGCAATGTCTACCGCGTCGGGGACCGCGTCCGAGGGCAGGCTCAGGGCGACACGCTGTGTCGCGGATTCGCCGTCCCCCAACTCCAGCTCGATCTCTGCAGGGGTTACGGTATTCTGTCGCTTGGCAGTGTCAAGGACGTTTACGCTGAAGATGACATTCCCATAAGAGTCCGCACTGGCCCGGACGTTCGCGGAGCCCGCCTTCAGGGCTACGACCGGTATCGACGTACCCAGAGAACCGGCAGGAATCAGGATGCTGCCGGGAACTTCCGCAATGTCGGGACTGAGACTCTCCAGTTTCACCGTCAGATCCGAGCCTGCCGTCGCTTCCGGACGCGAAAGCCGCACCGTGACTTCGTGGCCGGGAAGAGCGTTGACGGCCAGCGGTGTCGCATCCAGGTAGTAGACGTCTCCTGATGAATAGAGCCATATAGATGTGAGAAAAACGGCGATACTCACCATGGCGATCTTCCGCCGCAAACTCCTGCGCATAGCCCGAGAGCTTTTCATACATTCACCCCGTCAGATTCCTGGGAATTTCTCAGTAATCCTTGACCTATATCGGAAAGGTTGAACCGCAATCTGAATGGCGAAGGACTGGCCTGGAAGAGACCGCCTCGGCGTCTCCCCCCGGAACTCAACAAATTAGCTCGGTGTCCTAGCTGGAATTGGATCGCAGCGTTGAGGTACTGCTCGGAGGGGCAGTCTCAGGGAGCCGACCTTCAAAACCCTACCACGCTTCGCCATTGCACAACAACCTATGAGATAAGCGCCGAAAAGTTTCAAAAACCCAATTGCGCATGAGACCTTAAACCTGTCTGGCAAGAAATAGCTTATCACATCGCGACACTCTGTCTACCCCTTCTGTACGACCGCGGTCGAGGCAAGCCTGCCCAGGCCGAGAGCGACACTCGCATCCCGGCAGGCAATATCTTATATGCTTTCAGTGGCTTTCCGCAAGTATAGTCAGCGCCGCTCCGGCGGGTGCCGACCACTCCTAAATCTCTTTGCGGATCCAGGTCAAAGGCCTACAATGGACCCACTTGACGAAATCGGTGCGAGGCCCCAGCCGGGCTCGCGATTCTTGGACCCGAGCGCCACGGGCCTTATCCGACGGCTCGCTCAGGACCTCAAAGGATCACGAAACGGCTGACGGCGTAACGTTGGGGAGAACAATCATGAGTCTCCTGATGCAGCGCACCCTAGGGATTCTGCTCGCCGGCGGCGCCGGCGAACGGCTTTACCCGCTCACACGTCACCGGGCAAAACCCGCCGTGCCGTTCGGCGGCAACTACCGGATCATCGACGTCACGCTCAGCAACTGCATCAACTCCGGGCTCCGCCGGGTCTACATCCTGACCCAGTACAAGTCGCTGTCGCTCAACCGCCACATCCGCAACGGCTGGTACAACCTGGTCGCCAAGGAACTCGGCGAGTTCACCGAGGTCATCCCCCCCCAGAAGCGTGTCGGCGAGAACTGGTATCTCGGGACCGCCGACGCCGTCTGGCAGAACCTGTACTCGATCAACGCGGTGGACCAGATCAATTTCGTCATGATCCTGTCCGGCGACCACATCTACAAGATGAACTACTCGCGGATGGTGCTCGAGCACGTGGAGACGCAGGCCGACGTCACGATCGGCGCGATCGAAGTCCCCATCCACGAGGCGCACCGTTTCGGTGTGCTCCGCGTCGACGAGTCGGGACGCGTCCTGGCATTCTGCCGAAAAGCCCCAGGACCCCGAGCCGTCGCCCTGGAACCCGGCGAATGCCTATGTCTCGATGGGGATTTACGTCTTCGATCGCAAACTGTTGTCGGAGGTGGTCGAGAAGGATGCGCAAAATCCCGGCTCTTCGCACGATTTCGGGGCGGATATCCTCCCCGTCGCTGATCGAGCGCTGCGGCGTGTACGCCCACCGCTTCGTCGACGAGAACAAGAAGGAAGCGCAATACTGGCTGGACGTCGGGACCATCAAGGCCTACTACGAAGCCAACATGGACCTGGTCGCCGTCTCGCCCCAGTTCAACCTGTACGACAAGGAGTGGCCCATCCGAACCTACCAGCGGCAGTACCCGCCGGCCAAGTTCGTCTTCGGCCGCCAGGGCTCGCGCATGGGCGTCGCCATCGATTCGATCGTCTCGGCCGGGTCTATCATCAGCGGCGGCAAGGTGATCAGTTCCGTGCTGGGCCCGGACGTGCGCATCCACAGCTATTGCGAGGTGGACCAGAGCATCCTCTTCGCCCACGTCGACATCGGGCGCTATTGCCGGATCCGCAACGCCATTATCGACCGCGGCATCGTCATTCCCGAAAACACGACGATCGGGTACGACTCCGACCAGGACATGGCCAGATACCACATCAGCGACGGGGGCATCGTCGTGGTCGCGGAGGATACCGGAATCGAGCGGTAAGCCGCTCGGAAGGCAAACGATTGTTATGAAGTTGAATCCGAACTGGGACAGGGCCGCCGGCATCCTGGCAGCCGGCGTCGGGTTGGGGCTGGCGCTATACGTCTTCTTCGACGTCCGGCGCGTGACCGTCTACCTGGCGCTGGCGCTCGTAACGGCCTGGTTCGCACACAAACGCGTCAACAGGCACGAAACGCCCTTCGAGCGCAAGGAGCGGGAACTCCGCAGGAACCGCATGTAGCTGGCTTCCCCGACGGAGGACTCGTCGAACAAATCCACGTCCTGCAACAAGCTTCGTCCACACCGGAGGATGATCAGCCGGGGATGGACGCGACTCACCTTTTGCATCGGGACGCCCGACGGAGTGGCAGCGGATTGACTTCATGCAACGCGGGCCGGCTACCGCCGGCCCGCTGACATCAGTTCCAGGTCGGCTCAGTTCTGGGGCGGGACGCTGGCCAGCTGCGAGAAGGTTTCGGTGAAGAAGAGTTCGAAACCGAGCAGGCCGTAGTCCGTGTCCACCTCGACGTGCCCGCTGGCCAGCGGCAAGGTCTGGGTGAAAAAGCCGGCTCCCGTGACGGGGTGACTCAGCATTTTGGCCACCTTCTCGCCCGGCCCGAGCGTCTGCCGCGTCTCGGCGACCTTGACCCCGGCGCCGTCATACACGCTCAAGGTGTATTTCACGGTGGTCCTGAAGGGGTTCAACAGACCTATCCCGGTCAGGTAGCTTTCACCCGAACCCGCCGGAACCTGGTGGGCGATATGGGAGAAGACCAGGTGCTGCCGCGGCACCGAGTCCGCCGGGACGACCGCCGCCGACCGGTTCCCGCCGTCGTCGTAGACGAATTGCGTAAACCCTTCCACGCCCGGCACGTTGCTCTCGACGACGATATACGGGGCAACGAGGGGACCGGGCCTGATCCCGAACAGCGAGCCGACGGATTCCAGCAGTTGCGCCCCGGCGGCGAGTTCCGCCTGCACGGGGGCGCCGAGCATCCGGCCGGTGTTGTCGTAGGCCGCGAGGGTGACGGCGGCCGCCGACCCGCTCGAATTCACGAGCCCGATGAGGCTCGTGAAACCCCCGTTCACCGCTACGTGGGGAAAAAACAGGCGCGCTTCGGATCCCGGGGCGACGGCGTTCAGGACGGAGACCACGGGGGATTTCCCGAACATCTCGATGGCCGAGACCGGCCGGTCGGATTCGAGGTGGATGTAACCTGAAGAAGCCGTAAGGTTTTCGAAGCTGAACACGAACTGCCCTTTGGGAGGCACCGCGGCGGTCCGGGGAAGATCGAGGGTGGAACCCTGCGAAGACACGAGGCTCGCCTTCACGTTGGCCGTGTTGACGCCGGGGTTGAACACCGCATAGGTTGCCTTCCCGGTCGCATCGAAAAGGTGCCTCACGAGATACAGGTCCTCGCCCGTCTGGTCGGTGGCGATGGTGCCGTCCGCGAACCGGCTGAAGTCCGTGTCGAAGAGCAGGAAGAATCCCGCCAGGGGCCAAGGTGCGCTCGCCAGCGCGCCGCCGGACAGCGTGGTCGACGCGTTGAATCCGAAAAGCTGGAAGCCGAGTATCGGGACCTGCGCGCCCGCGGCCAGGGACCGGGTCGACGGGTTGGTCGAACCGGGAAGCAGCGCCCCGGCGGGGTCATAGGCAACGAACTCGGCCGCCACGGCCGCGTCGCTGTCGTTGGTGGCGGCGAAGCCGGTGGTCACCGAGTCGCCGAGCGCCGTCTGCGTTCCGTTGGCCACGAGCGGGAATATCAGGGGGAAGGCGGAGCCGGCCTCCGAGGCCCCCATGTCCACCCGCCCATCTCCGGGCAGCGCCGACGCCGTGGCAACGCGCAGGTGCCCGCCGAAGTCGAGGAACGGAAGGTCGGCAACCGCGTTGCTGCCCGCATCCAGGGCAGGCGAACCCGCGCCAGGCGTGAAGTTGTCGGCATCGGGGCCGACGAACTTCGGGTCACCCGTGGCGTTGCCGTTGCTCCCCGCGAAGGTCCCGGTCCCGATGAGGGAGTACTGCACGTTGGCCTGGCTCAGGCCCTGAAGGTCGCCTCCGGAATTTGAGGCGACGATCGAGTTCTGGACGTCGGCAGTGGCCGCCGCGCTCACGTTGACGCCGAGCCCCCGGTTGCCGTAGACGGTATTGTTCACGATCCTCACTGCGCTGCTGCCTGCCGCTTGAATCCCGTCACCGAGGCTCGCGTCGGTCGACCGCACGACGATGTTGTTGGTGAGCAGCGCGGAAGATGACCCGGTGAAACGCATGCCCCGGCCGTTGTCTTCCACGAGGTTTCCGTCAAAGACGATTCCGCGCCCCGGGTTGGCCAGGACACCGTAGACGTTACCGCGCACGGTGTTGCCGCTGACCCGCGTTTCGATGGACGGGGCGGTGAAGTTGCCGTCGAAAAACCCCATCGCGGCACGTTCGTTCCCGTCGAACAGGTTGTTGCTGATCGTGAAGGTGCTGTCTGAGATCTCGAAGCCGTCCCCATAGATCCCGCGATTACGCGCGAACGTGTTGCCGTCGATCGTGCCGGAACACGTGTCGACAAAGAGCCCCGGCCCGGAGTTTTCGGTCACGTTCGAGTTGAGGATCTGGACATTGGAGTAGGTGGTGCTTATCCCCCCGCCGCCGTTCTGCTGCACGGTCGAGCCGAGCACCGTGAGGTAGGCCCCGTCGACCTTAATCCCGGTCCCGGCGGAATTCTGCACCGTCGACTTGGTGATGTAGACCCCGCCTCCGGACTCGGCGAAGATCGCGGCCGAAGTCGAGTCCGTGCTTTCCGAAACGGTGCACTGATCGACGGTGACGGAGGTCGGGACGCCGGTCGACGGCTGGCTGATCAGGACCCCAACCGGGGCGCCTCTGATGGTCAGCCCCTGCAGGAGCACATCCCTGGAACCCAGGATCCGAACGACCGCGTCCGAGCTCGAACTCCCGTCGAGCACGGGCGTCTGTCCCTGGGCGGCGCGTATCGTGATCCCGTCCAGCGGCAGGCCCTCGTCGTTGGTTCTGACGAGGAGTTCCGTCGGATAGGTCCGGCTGTCGGATATCTCGATGACGTTGCCGGGGCGCGCCGAACGGACGGCGGCTGCGAGGGTGGAGAAGGCATTCCCCGCACCCTGGCCGGTCGTCAGGATGCGCGACGCGTCGCGCACGTACAATCCGGCCCAGTACGGGATCCTGTACACCGTCGATGTCGCCGCGCTCCGCACCAGCACGAACCCCTGAAACCCGCGCGAAGCCGGAGCCGTGACCTGCAGGGTGAGGTCGACCGTGGCCGAAGCGCCGGGAGCGACCGGGCCTGTTTCGGTGCGGCTGAGCGTCGCCGCCGCACCGTCAATCAGCGGAGCGACCGTGACCGTGAACTGGTCTGTGCGCGACGAGATGTTGGTGATCGCGAAGGTGCGGGTCAGGCTCAGCGTGTCCTGGTACTGCTGCACTCCGAAATTCAGCGCCGACGCCGAGAACCACGCTTGCGCGGAGGCGGCGGCTCCCATGTCGAGCAACCCGCTCCCAGTCTGCAGGATATCCGCGGCGTTGGACCCGTCGACCGTGAGGCCCTGGCTTGCGGTGCTGGTGAGGATGGACTTGATCGCCTGCGGACCAAGCGATGGGAACAACCCCTTCACCGCCGCCGCCGCGCCCGCGACCATCGGGGAGGAAAAGCTGGTCCCCTGCGCGCTAGTGAAGCGCTGAAGGCTGTAAAGCTCCCCGTTCGGGTTGTTCGCCTGGGCGGCGGAATAGATGTCCACGCCCACGGCCACAAGGTCGGGCTTGAGGCTGAAATCCGTTCCGGGCCCGACGGCACTGAAGTCCGAGATGATCCGGGCCTGGGTCGGCACCGCGGAAATGGAGGATACGCTTTCGATCGAGACCCTGACGGCGCCGGGATTCGCCGCGACGAAATCCCTGAGCGCGAGGCCGGAGGCGGTGGTGATCATGACGGCCGGTATCGAAGTCGAGCCGAGCCCGGACATCGTGATGGTACCGCCGGAGGCCACGTTGTTGTAGACCACGACGGCGACCGCGCCGGCGGCGGAGGCATTGCTGACCTTGGTCACGAAAGTGCAGGCCGATTCCACCCCTCCCCGCTGCACCAGGGCGATGCTCGAAGCGAGAGAGCCGCTGGCGAAGGCGGAGCAGCCATAGCCGTTTCCGTCGAGTGCGGCGACGTTGACGAGGCGCGTCGCCGGGATGCTGGTCGTAACCTGAGGCCCGTCGCTCGAGGCATAAGGCAAGATCGCCAGGTCGGAGGGGACCGGCGCAGGAGCGGTGACGTGCAAGGGCGCAGCCAGCTTCCGGGAGTTGCTGACCGAACCCACCGTTACGACCTCCGGGATGGTCCCCGGGCTGCTCACGGTATGAGTCTCCGGTCCTTCATTGCCGGCCGCGGCGACCACCACTACGCCCGCGGCGATGGCGTTCCGCACCGTATCGTATTCGGCATTCTCAGAGGGGGGGAGATAGTCGAGGGAGCCGAAGCTGAGATTCAACACGTCCATGCCGTCCGCCACGGCGCCGTCTATGGCCGCTACGATGGCGCTCGTGGTGGCCGAATCGTTGATCCCCGGCGTCCCGAAGATCTTGTAGCTTCCGAGATATGCCCCCGGCGCCATCCCGGAGATGGTCGCATTGGGCGCTGTCACCTGTTTCCCCGCCGCCACGCCGGCTACAAACGAACCGTGCCCCCCTTCGTCGATCGCCGTCTGCACCGACTGCGTCCTGGCGAGCAGGTGGACGTAGTTGCGCGCGACAATCACCTTGCTGTTGGTGAAGGCAGACTCGCCTTTCGGATAGCCCGAGGGGGCCGAAAGCGAACTGTCGATGAACATCGGGTTTGTGATGTCGATGCCCGAATCGATGATCCCGATCTTGACGCCCTTCCCGGCGTTCGCCCGGCCGCCCGCTGCGGTCCACAGCGCGGACGCGTTCACCAGCCCGGCCGCGGCATCCAGCAACTTGCGGTACGGTCGGGAGAAGTAGACTTTCCGGACGCCCGGGAGTTTCCGCACCTCGCTGTATTTTTCCAGCGGCACCCGCGCGATCAGCGCGTTCATGACGACGTCGGTGGAACCTTCGATCGACACGCCGGGGATGTTCGTCAGGGCGCGGACCACCGAGGCCTGCTCCCTGGCGAGCCGCGACCGATGGGTGACGGCCTGCGCGGACTGCAAGTTCAGCCTGCGCCCGGCGCCAAGGGTCTGAGCTTGCCGCATCCCGCCGCCCGCCCGCATCCACTCCACGACCGACGGTGATTCCAGCCGTATGACGAGCTGCAGATCGCTTGTCCCGGGGATCGCCATCCGGGCAAGCGCCCTGGAAGGGGCGCGCTCTTCCGTGGTCTGCGGCGCAGCCGCGGCCCAGGAAACGAGCGCGAGGAACACGACAACGGACACGGAGGCGCGACACGAGGGTCTTGTTTTCATCTTCTTTTCCATCCGGGAGCGAAAAACGGGCTCCTTACTTGGTCACATACGTAACACCCGGGCATTTGCTACAGCATAGATATCACGTCCGGGCGCCGTCCGGGCAACGCGATCAAATATCGTTTTTGACCCCGCGTCTCCAAATCGGCTAGGATTACGCAAACGCGGGCCGCCGCCTTCCAGGGCGCCCGGATGGAATCGGGTTCAATTAACTGCTGATCGCTGCATGCTCGGGCTGGAGGCTTTATGTTGATCGGGATTCCCCAGGAGACGTTTCCCGGTGAACGGCGCGTCGCGCTGGTACCCGCGGTTATCCCAAGCCTGAAAAAGGCCGGCTTCGACGTCCTGGTGCAGTCGGGCGCCGGCGCCGAGGCCGGCTACACCGACGCCTCGTACCAGGACAAAGGCGCCGCTATTGCGCCGGCGCGGGCAGACGTGTTCCGGCAGGCGGACGTGGTGTTGCAGGTCCTGGGCTACGGCTCCAACGACAGGACGGGCCGCGACGATCTCGCCCTGCTCCGGCCCGGCCAGGTGCTGATCGGGTTCATGCGGCCCCTGGGAACCGTCCAGACCATCCAGGAGCTGGCGGCGACGGGTGCGACGGTCTTCTCCATCGAGCTGATGCCGCGCATCACCCGCGCCCAGAGCATGGACGCGCTGTCGTCGATGGCGACCATCTGCGGCTACAAGGCGGTGCTGCTGGCCGCCGACACGCTGCCGCGCGTCTTCCCGATGCTCACCACCGCGGCCGGCACCATCACACCGGCGCGCGTTTTCGTCATCGGGGCCGGCGTCGTCGGGCTCCAGGCGATCGCCACCGCCAGGCGTCTGGGTGCGGTCGTGTCGGCCTACGACGTCCGCGCCGCTTCCAAGGAGCAGGTGCAGAGCGTGGGCGGCCGTTTCGTCGAGCTGCCGATCGAGGCCGAGGATGCCGAGGACCGGCGCGGGTACGCCAAAGCCCAGGACGAAGGCTTCTACCAGCGCCAGCGCGAACTGCTCGGACGCGTCGTCGCCGAGAGCGACGTCGTCATCACCGCCGCCGTCGTGCCCGGCCGCAAGTCGCCCGTGCTGGTCACCCGGGAGATGGTTCAGAAGATGGCGCCCGGCTCCGTGATCGTCGACTGCGGCCTCGGAGCGCGGGGGCAACTGCGAACTGACGCGGCCCGGCCAGCTCGCGGTGGAGTACGGCGTCACCCTGATCGGCTACATCAACCTGGCCAGCACCGTCCCCTATCACGCCAGCCAGATGTACGCCCGGAACGTCAGCGCCTTCGTCCTGCACCTGTTCCGCGACGGCAAACTCAACCTCGACACGCAGGACGAGATCACGCGGGAGACGCTGCTGACGCACGGCGGAGCGGTCGTCAACCCGCGGGTGCGCGAGTTCTTCTCCCTGCCCCCTTCCCCCGCCGCAGGCGGCGGCCAACAAAAGGAGGATGCCCTGTGACTTCGGATCTCACCACCAGCCTGTACGTTTTCGTGCTGGCCGGCTTTATCGGTTTCGAGGTGATTCGCCGCGTCTCCCCGCTGCTGCACACGCCTTTGATGTCGCTGACCAACGCCCTGGACGCCATCGCCGTCGTGGGCGCCATCGTGCTGGCCGGCGAGGGGCGAGGCACCTTGGCGACCGTGCTGGGCACCGTGGCCGTGGTCGCGGCCACCAGCAACGTGGTCGGCGGGTTCCTCATCACGGATCGAATGCTGGGCATGTTCAAGGCAAGCCGAACGAAAAAACCATGAGCCAGACGCACACGACTGAACAAGTGATCCAGATCGCCTACCTGATCGCCACGGTGCTGTTCATCCTCTCGCTGCGCTGGATGAGCTCGCCCTCCAGCGCCCGCCGCGGCGTCCGCGCGGGCGAACTCGGCATGCTCATCGCCATCGTGGCCACCCTGCTGCACCAGAACATCATCGACTACCGGTGGATCGCCGTCGGGCTGGTGCTCGGATCGGGCATCGGGGTTCCCCTCGGCCTCGTACAGATGACCGCCGTGCCGCAGCGGACCGCGCTCAGCCACGCCTTCGGCGCGCTGTGCGTCACGCTGGTCGGCACCGCCGAGTACTACGTTTCCGCCCCGGGGCTGCCCCCGTTCACCATGGCGGTGCTCGCCCTGGAGGTCATCCTCGGCAGCCTGACGTTCACCGGCAGCCTCATGGCGGCGGGGAAGCTCCAGGAAGTGCTGCCGCAGCGCCCGATCACCTACAGGGGGCAGAACTTCGTCAACCTGTCCCTGCTCGGCGTGTCGCTGGTGGTCGCCGTCGTCCTGGTGCTCCACCCCGAACAGACCTTCCTGTTTCCGTTGATCATCGTCATCCCGCTCGCCTTCGGGGTCATGATGATCGTCCCGATCGGCGGGGCGGACATGCCAACCGTCGTGTCGCTGCTGAACTCGTACGCAGGCCTCTCGGCGGCGGCCATGGGCTTCGTCGTCGACAGCAAGCTCCTGATCGTCGCGGGGGCGCTCGACGGATCGTCCGGGTTCATCCTGTCGGTGATCATGTCCAAGGCGATGAACCGCTCGTTCACCAACGTGCTGTTCGGCGCCTTCGGCCAGATCCAGCCCGCAGCCGCCGCGGCCGGTCAGGCCCGCCCGGTTCGGACCGCGAGCCCCGAGGAAGCCGCCTCCATTCTGGCCTCCGCCAACACCGTGGCGATCATTCCCGGCTACGGCATGGCCGTCGCCCAGGCCCAGCACAACGTGCGCGAACTCTACGACGCCCTCGCCAAACGCGGGATCGACGTGAAGTTCGGCATTCACCCCGTCGCAGGCCGCATGCCGGGTCACATGAACGTGCTACTCGCCGAAGCCAACATCCCGTACGACCGCCTGCTCGACATGGACGAGATCAACCCGGAAATGGCCCAGACCGACGTCGCCCTGATCATCGGGGCCAACGACGTCACAAATCCCGCAGCCCGCACCGATCAGTCGAGCCCCATCTTCGGCATGCCCATCATCGACGTCGACAAGGCTCGCACCGTGATGGTGATCAAACGCAGCATGAGCCCCGGTTTCGCGGGCATCGACAACCCGCTGTACTACCTCGACAAAACCCTGATGCTGTTCGGCGACGCCAAGAAATTCGTCGGCGACATCGTCAAGGAGATGTCCGGCTCAGGGCACTGAGCGCCGAGTGGGCGGAGCGGCTCGACCTCGCCCCGGTTGGTCCACGGGGCCGCGTCGAACCGCCGCGGCCCACACAATCACTGCCGCACTTCTATGCCGGTCATCGTCGCGCCGACGTAGTTAGCCGGCAAGCCTGCCCCGGGCAACTCCGTCAGCATGAGGTAGACCTGAGACCCCGATTCCGACAGCACGCCCTCCAGGACGAGCGTCACTTCCCCCACCTGGGTCACCTTGACCCATCCGTCCTCGCTGACCGTATAGGCAGCGACGGTTGCCGTCGGGAACACGAAGCCGTTGAAAGACTCCACGACCGTCGCCTGCCCCGCTCCCTGGCCATCGGCCGTAGTCCGTCCCACCATGGCGAAGGGCCCGTTGAGCAGGGCCAGAGGGTGGCCTTCCGGGAGCATGATCGTCCCGGAGTATCGCGCGGAGTAGCTGCCGCAGAGGTCGGCCGCGGACCAGCCCCACGACTTGGCCTGCCGGGTAAGGGAAGCGGTGGCTGCCATCCCGACATACCCTGGCGGAAGCGGCGGCTCCGTGATCGCAGTCGGGATCAGCCGCACCTGTTTCCCCTCGTCGAAAAGTACGCCAGAAGTCTCGAACGTGATCCGGCCGGTCGGCGCAGGGTAGGTCAACACCATCTTCAGGGTACCGTCGCTGGCGACCCCGTATGTCCCGGTCCCCGCGTTGCGCATGATCGTGCCGTTGTAGGACTCGATGAACTTGGCGGCAAGGTTCCCGTTCCCGTCCGCAACCACCCGCCCCACAAGCCCGTAGGGCCCATTCAGGGCCGCAAGGGGCCCTCCGGCGAAGTTGACGGTCCCCGTCCACTGCGACGCATAGCTCCCTGAGAAATCGGCGTTCGTATAGCCCCAGTTCTTGGCATTCCCCTCGGGTAAAGGCGCCCATACCACCCATAAGACCGCGAAAGCAGAAATCAGCAGCGCTCGACGAGACATAGGCCCCCTCCTCATCAGTCTTTCGTTCTTGAGTTTGCTGTTCTACCCGCTCAGTACTCGTGTCCCCAAATACGCTAACCTGCTCTGGTTGCGCGGATTCGCGTGAAACAGTCAAATCCGCCGAGATCGGCGTTCTGCCGCGTCTATCGGTGAACAGCTCCATCCCAAGAGTACGTCAGCGTGCTTAGGAAATCGGGTACTCCGCTGCTATCTAGAGTGCCACAATCGCCTTCGGACGCACAGCGAAACCTGATCGGGAAAGGGAGCGGCCGCGAGGGAGGTTGGGGTCCCGCGGGTCGGGATTGGCCGGTCGAAAGAATGCTGGACTTCGCCTGCAATCCTGGGTTAATTTGGAGCCAATCGATTGAGGATATTTCGATCCGTTCCTGGTGTGAGTCCCCTGCGCATCAGAAACCGAAGAGGCAAAGAGCTATATTTTAAAATAAGAAGCATTGGACAAATAACATTCCCCCCCGACCTGATAACAGTGTCTGGGCCTCCCGGTTTCCAGGAGACTTCAGATGGAACTCTTGACCTCTCCGATACTTACGCATCTGGCTTCTGCGATCCTGATGTTTGTCGCAGGTTTCTATTTCGGCACGTCAAAGGCCGAACGCCGCAACAAGCGCTACCGGAGAATCTGGGGTATCTGACCGGACGCCGCCGCCGTTCCGCACCGAACACGAAATCGTTGGCAACTCCCCTTGCCGATCCCATCTGGATAGGTAACAACAATGTCCGAAGTCATCATGCAGTCTTACATCAAGCAGATCCGGAGCTTGCTTTTATCCGCCGGGCTCGATGGACCGGAACTGATCGCCATTGCCCTCATACTGCTGTGCATAACGGTGCCCTGGGTCAGGATTTTCAGAAAGGCCGGATATAATCCGGGGGTCGGGATCCTGATGCTCATCCCGCCGATAAACATCTTCCTGTTTCTGCTGTTCGCCTACCACGAGTGGCCGATCGAGCGGGAACGCATTCACGGTTCGTCGCACACGTGGTACTAGGGGTCCGTCCAGAATAACAGGTCCACTTTGCTGCAGGCCCCCAGGCCCGCTGACAAGGCGCGAGCGACGAGCATACCCGGGGTGGTATGTAAGGAGCGAGCAACGCTGTCAGCGGGCCTGCGTCCCCACATCGCCTGCGTCGCGGCGCCTTGCATCTGCCCTCCCGGCGCTCGCGCCAAGTGGGCCTGTTATTCTGTGACAGACCCTAGGGTGATCTCGGTGTCGAAGAGGGCCAAAAGTGCGGCAACCGCGGCGGCAGGGCTGTGGCCGCGTCTTCCTTGATTGGTCTCTCCTGCGCGCCCCTTCCAGATCGGGTCAATGGGGGCTACCCTGCGGTCGTCGCCCATTTCTCCAGGAGTGCCCGGGTCACGCCGGCGCCGCCGCAGACGATCACCAGGACGGGTCCGACACCGCGCAGCGCGGGAGCTTGCTCGTAGGCTGCGGCAAGCGAGGCGCCGCAGGCCGGTTCGACCAGGACCCGGTGATCATCGGCAAAGCGCAGGCACGCCTCGACGGCAGACCGGTCGCTCACCACCCAAGGAACGATTTCCCGCCGGCCGGCCCAGGCAAGCGCCGCAGGCGCAACAGTCCGGGCTCCTAGGGTCGTCGCCAGCGACGTGATGGCCTCCAGCGTGACCAGCCGGCCCGCGGCGACCGATGCCGCGAATGAGTCGGCCCCGCGGGTTTCCACGGCGAGTATCGGCACATCGCCCCATCCCACGTCGCTCATTCCCTGCGCGACGCCGCAGAGAAGCCCTCCACCTCCTACCGAAACCACGACCGCGCCGGGCTTGATCCCGCTTTCGGCTGCCTCGTGCAGCATGGTGGCATGCCCGGCCCACGCCCTCGGATCGTCGAAGGGATGGATATAAGCCGCCCCGGGCCCATCAGCCAGCCGGACGGCGTACATGTGGGAGTCGTCCCACGCCTCCCCGAACTCGGTCACCTCGGCACCTTCCCCGAGTATGAGGTCGCGGGAGCGGTTCGAGGTGCGGCTCGGAACGACAATCGTGACCGGCACGCCGAGCCGCCGCCCAGCGTAGGCCACCGCGTAACCGGCGTTTCCTCCGGAGGAGGAGACGAGACGCCCGGCCCCCTGTTCGACGGCGTCCTGGCAGGCAGCCCCCATACCCCGTAGCTTGAACGACCCGACGGGTTGAAGCGCTTCCATTTTCAGGAAAACCGGTGCTCGCAGGAGCTGGCCCATCGGGCGCGAGTCCCACAACGGCGTGCGGTGGTGCAAAGCAGTGAGGGTCATGTACTCCCCCGGCAGAAAAGGTCAAGCTTGTGAAACAGGAAACACCCTGTCATCGTATTGGTTTACTTCATGTCCTGCAACGTGCAGGTAGCAACTATGTATAAGCTGATAAACCTGATCGTCCTCCTCGTCCTCTGCGCCCCGCCGCTTGCCGAAGCGAGCGCCGAAGACCTGAAACACGCGCAGGAAGAACTGATTCGGAAGACGGCGGCCTACGGCGACGAACTGGTCAAGCTGCTGTCCATCGAGGAGGCTGCGCGCGAGGCCGTCGAGCGGGGCCTCCCAAAGCGCCGCGAGCTTTATGCCGGCGGTCTGATATCGAGACAGGAGCTGGAGCAGAGTGAGGCCAGGCTGCACGAAGCCGATGCCCGCTTGCGGGAACTGAGGCGGCAAATTACTGAATCAGCGGACCTTGTTGCAGAAGTACGGCTGGCTCTCGAGACGCCGTCCACCGAAGGGCAGGATGCCACGGTTATTCGCTTCGAAGGGCAGGCGCCCTGGAAGCCGGACGCGCTTTCGACGATCGAGAGCTTCTACGTCCGCCGTTTCGGCGAAGACCTGCCGGTCAGCGCCGTCGGCCAGACGGCCCTGCACAACAGGTTCGGTCTGCTGCACACCACCGCAGTCGATATCGCGCTGCACCCGGACAGCCCCCAGGGGCTGGCACTGCTGGAGTTCCTGCGAAAATCGGGGACGCCCTTTATCGCCTTCCGGACGTCGGTCCCTGGATCCGCCACCGGAGCCCACATCCACATTGGACCACCCTCGCAGCGCATCCACATGGCGCTCTGACAGAAAGTGAGCATCGCCCGGCCAAGGCCCAGGTAGGGCAGGTCAACCGCGAGACGGGCTGCAGCGGGACGCGCTGGGGGCTATTTCTTGTCTTTCTTGGCGGTGTAGCCCTTCTTGGTCCGCGCCACGAGACCCGGCTTCTTCAACTTGACTTCGACTTTGCGGAACTTGCCGTCGTGTTTGGGGTTGCTCGAGTAGTAGCCGATGCTGTACTGGCTGGCCAGTTCCTTGGCGACCTCCTCGAATGCGTAGTCAAGGTCCTGGTTTCCGTCAAAGACCAGGCCTCCGCTGAACTCCGACAATTTCAGCAGATAGCTGTGACCGGCCATGTAATCGCCGGTTCTTCCCCCGGGGTAGCCGCCCGGATAGCCGCCAATCCTCGGCCGTGAACCGATGACCGGGGGCAGGCCTCCGCCGGGGTACGGGTAACCACCGACGGTGGGGCCGAGGCCGCCGGTACGGTATTGGTCCGCCTCCGTGTTGTAGTAGACACTATAGACGGTCGCGTAAGTCTCTTTGGCCAGGTCGAGTGTCTCGCCCATCGACGCCTTGCGGCTGCACGTGTCCACCCCGTCGGTGAAAAGCACCAGCGCCTTGCGCTGTTGGACCGGCTTGAGCACCTCGTCGAGGGCGAGCCAGACGGCTTCGTACTCGACCGTGCATCCGCCCGAGCGGGTCTTTTTGATCCCGTACTCGTTCTTGTTCCGGTCCATGGTGAAGTCTTCCTGGAGTTTGGTGTCCTCGGCAAACGACAGCACGGCCACCTCGTCGTCGGGGTGGAGCTTGTTGACAAATTCGATGGCCGCGTTCTGGATGTTGGCCAGCTGCAGTTCGGTGCTGCCGCTGGTGTCGAGCGCCAGGGCGACCGAAACCGGCTCGTCGGTAGCCGCGAAGCCGGCGATGGTCTGCTCGACGCCGTCTTCGAATACCCGGAAGTCGTCTTTGGCGAGGTCGATGACGCGCTTTCCCGCCTGCGTCGTGACAACCACCGGGAGAGACACCATCTCGACGTTGACGCGGATCGCCTGATCGTCGGCAGCCGGTTTTTTCTGGGCCCGGGTCTGCTGAGGCCCCGCGCAGAGCAGCGCGGCGAGAACTGCACCTGCACACATCCTGATCGTGTTGTCTGACATGGCTGCGCCTCGCCTCCGGTTAATAGATGCGATCCACGCCCGGAACGGGTCACTCGTTTCCTCAGTTTAACAGAACCACCGAGTGCAACTGTCCGGGATAGGCCAGATAAAAAGACGTCCGGGCTGAAGCCCGGACCCACTTGGCTGAAGCCCGGACCCACAATCCGGAGATTTTTTCGCTCAAAAGCAGCGGGCGGGGTTGAACAGGCGACAGGGGGCATCGACGCGCCATGCTCTTCCGGGTTCAATCCGCTGCGGTCTTCGGCATCAAAGCCTACCTGGTCGCGGTCGAGGTCGACCTGGCCGCGGGCAAGAAGATGAACTTCATGACCGTTGGCCTGCCCGACACGGCGGTGCGGGAGAGCAGTGAGCGGGTGAGGGCGGCGCTGCGCAACTGCGGCTATCAGCTGCCGCCGCAGCGTATTACCATCAACCTGGCTCCTGCCGACGTGCGCAAGGAAGGATCGGCCTTCGACCTACCGATGGCAATCGGCATTCTCGGGGCAGCGGGCTCGGTACGTACGCAGAACCTGTCCGGCTATCTCTTCCTGGGAGAGCTGTCGCTCGACGGCTCGATCCGGCCGGTGAAGGGAACCCTTTCGATGGCCGTCATGGCCCGGGAGAAGGGGCTCGGGCGGCTCGTGCTTCCCGAGGCCAACGCCGGCGAGGGCGCCGTGGTTGACGGCGTCCACGCCTTTCCCGTACGCACTCTCCCCCAGGTGGTCGAGCTGCTCAACGGACGCGCCCCCTGGATTCCGCTGGTCGTGGATCGGCGGCAACTGCTGGAGCAGAACGGGGTCTACGAGGTGGACTTCCGGGACGTGCGGGGACAGTACCAGGCCAAGCGCGCGCTCGAGGTCGCAACGGCCGGCGGGCACAACATCATCCTCATCGGGCCGCCCGGCTCCGGCAAAACGATGCTCGCGCGGCGGCTGCCGACCATTTTGCCCGCCATGACCTTCGAGGAGGCGATCGAGACGACCAAGATCCACTCGGTCGCGGGCCTGCTTTCGGAAAAGAACGGTCTGGTCGCGATTCGCCCGTTTCGCGCGCCGCACCACACGATCTCCGACGGCGGGCTGATCGGCGGCGGCAGCACGCCGAGGCCGGGCGAGGTCAGCCTGGCGCACAACGGGGTGCTGTTTCTCGACGAATTCCCCGAGTTCCAGCGACACGTGCTCGACGTCTTGCGCCAGCCGCTCGAGGACGGCGACGTGACGATCAGCCGGGCGTCGATGTCGCTGACCTTTCCGGCGCGCTTCATGCTGGCCGCCGCAATGAACCCCTGCCAGTGCGGCTGGTCGGGCGATCCCGAAACACGAATGCACCTGCACGGTGCCGCTCATCCAGCGCTACCTCGCCCGCATCTCCGGGCCGCTGCTCGACCGCATCGACCTGCACATCCGGGTGCCGGCCGTGAAATACAAGGAGCTCGCGCAGGACGAGACAGCCGAAGCCTCGGCGGCGATCCGCGAGCGCATCGTCGCGGCCGGCAGATCCAGTTCCGCCGCCTGGAGGCCTTCGGTTTGTTCTGCAACGCACAGATGACGCCGCGCACGCTGCGCCGCTTCTGCAAGCTCGACTCGGAGTCCGAGAAGCAGATGGAAAACGCCATCACGCGGCTCGGGCTGTCGGCGCGCGCCTACGACCGGATCCTCCGCGTCTCGCGGACGATCGCCGACCTGGCCGGCGAGGAGAAGATCCAGGCGCGGCACGTCTCCGAAGCCATCCAGTACCGCACCCTCGACCGCACCTACTGGCAGTGAGGAACCGAATCGACTCCGGGTTCAGTCGTCGTGAGGGGAGTCGTGGCGAGGACGATTCTTCTTGTCGAAGATCACGAAGGGGTGGCCAGGGTCACAAGAAATGATCTGATTCTGACGGATATCGGGCGAGGGGTCCGATGGACGGCATCGAAGCCGCGCACCTGCTGGCAGTGACGCCGCAGAGAGAACGGCGTCGCATCACGGGTTTCCGCGGATTCTCACGAATCGGGTCCATGCCCGACTGGGCGGCTGGTGTCGCCTGCACGGAGGAGTGCACCGCTCTGCCGATCCGTGCCGGTCCTTCCTGGTTTTTCCCTTGACTCGCCGTGTATTTGGATATAGGTAAGAGACAAGAGAAATGAATGTCGACTACTACCGCGACTAGCACCAACGGCTAAAATGCTCTGAGCACGGCAACTCGACGTTGTTTTTTCCTGGTGCGCGCAGATGGAGACGCAGTGCGTGACAGTTTTCGATCGCATCCAGCGATTGCGCCCGGGAGACATCCCATCCCTTCTGCGAATCACGACCATTCTGTTGGCGCTGCCCTTCCTCTTGCGACGACTGCCGTTGAACAGGCTTTTGCACCTTCTTGATGCTAAACCGCTCCAAGCAGCCGATTCTCACTTATCTGTCGAACGGCACATCTCCCTGGCTCGCGGGCTACTCCACTTAAACATCGGACCGTTTCGACCCAACTGCCTGACGCAATCGCTTATATTGTTCCACCTCCTGCGTCGGTTGGGTCTTCCTGTACGCATTCATTTCGGGTTGGCAAGGCGGCAAACCAGACTCCAGGGACACTGCTGGTTGGAATCCGATGGAAAACTCATCGCCGAAAAGGCGGATCCGGCGCGCTTCTACCGGAGTGTATACACGTTTCCGGATCGTTCTCTGGTGCAATAGATCCGGTGCAATAGAAAGGAACACCCGTGATGGCCGAATCAAACACCCCACATGACAGCGACCTTGCCCGCAATCTCGCAAGAGAGCGACAGGATGCAGCTCCACGGAAATCGGACAGGAAGTCGTTTGTGAAACCTGAATTGACGAAACACGAATCTCTCCCTGAGGTGACCACGGCATTCTTCGCGACCTTCCAACCTTGAGAGACTGCAAGGTGCCCGGAACGTCGATTCCGAACCGGCGAGTTGTGTCCCGTATTCCGCTCCCTTTGCCTTCGCACTCCGCGGGAAAGGACTACCTGCTTCACGGCCTCTTGGTGCGTGTCGATTGCGACAACAAGCGCCTTGAACTGCAGGTCCATTCTACCCTCGAGCAGTTTGGGCTGGTGCCGTCCGACCAATATGGAATGGTGCCTGACGTGTCCCTGACGCTCCGCACTGCGGCTGGCCGATTATGCGTTCCTGGCAAGAGTCGCCTTTTGGCCGAGCAGCATGGCATACGAATTTCGAGTGCCCGGAACGATGTCTATCTCGAGGATGGCGACAATGTCGCTCGCCTGAGTCCGCATTCGGCAAGCGGTATCGCCACGATTCGTGCGGGAGCGCCGAGAACGCGGGCGCTGCGGGGAGACCTGCTTCTCCACTGCCTCCTTCTTTTGCTGAGGTATCGGGATCTCTTTACGGTGCACGCTGCATGTGTGGCCCGAGACGGAGCGGGATGCATGTTGGTGGCCGAGGGAGGTTGCGGCAAATCCACCCTCATGTTCGCCCTTGTCCGGCACGGCTGGAACTACCTCTCCGATGACGTCAACCTCCTTTGTCCGCGGGGTTGCGACGTGCAGGCTCTGCCGCTCAGGAGAGATCTGTCGCTGCACATCACGGCTGCTCGCAGATACCCCGAAATAAACGATTGTCGCGACTCCATTTCCATGACTCCGGATTCGAAGCTTCGTCTGAATCTGCTAACGCTCTATCCCAACCAACTCGCTGCCGCTTGTCTTCCGCAACTACTGCTTTTCCCTCGGATCCTACGCGGGCCGACCAGTCGACTTGAACCGATGCCCAAGCCTGAGGCCTTGTGGCATCTGATCAAGCAGAGCGCTTTGCTTTTTGTGGAACCCACTATGGCGCCCAGACATGTCGATCTTCTCAGGCGGCTGGTAGGCCAATGCAAAAACTATTCCCTCGCAGCGGGGACGGATCTCGAGAAAGACCCAGGCGCGATCTCCGGTTTGGTGGACGGCATCACCTAGAGAATTCTCGAAGCATGACAGCAAAGCCGGGTATGAGATTAAACTTCGAGCTAACCAATCTCTGCAATCTGCGGTGCATACATTGTCTTAGAGAAAGAGGGGCCCCTGGCGAGTACCTCTCTGTCTGCCTGGTCGAAAAGGTCCTTGCCGAGATGCAGTCGTACAGCAGTTTCGAGTTGGTCAGCTTTGGAGGAGGCGAGCCGACCCTGCATCCCGGGCTCGATACGATCATAGGACTCGTGACCCGCCATGGGTATCGGTTCGCTTTTGTGACCAACGGCTGGCAATTTCAAGAGACATTCCGGATTCTGAGACCCTATCTCGGATTCCTGGAGGGAATCTCGTTCAGCCTCGACGGCGCCAACGAGGCCAGTCACGATGCCCTGCGGCTTCGGCCCGGCTCCTTTCGCCAGGTGATTCAGGCCATTGTTTTGTCTCGTTCACAAAAAATCGCCTCTCACATAAACATGGTCGTCACCAAAGCAAATCGCACAGAGCTGGAAGACATGGCCTCACTGGCAAGCCATCTGGGTTGTTGCATCCTGGATTTCGCGCACTGCCAGCCGACGCCGGATGCCGTCGCCGCCGGGTTGGTCCTGAACTCCGAAGAGCGTCAGCAGGTGGAAGCAGATATTGCCGAGTTGCAGCGGATCTACAGGATGAAAATCCGCCTTGCGGGAGATCATCATAGCCCTTTGCGGTTCTATCAATGCCCGCAGTTGCGCATGGAGGAACTCAATGTCGACTACCGCGGCCGGCTGACCTTGTGCTGCATGCTCTCCAACTACCGGGGAGGCACTCCCGATACGGACGTGATCGCCGATCTGAACGAGGTGTCCCTCGCAAAAGCACACCTGCGCCTCATTTCCACGATTGCGGAGCTCCAACGCGAAAAGGTCACACTTCTGAACCGAAAGCCGGCAACGAAAGAGGATTCCTTCATTTGCACGCACTGCCTCATTCACTTCAAAAAGGTGCCCGATATCCGGCGGATCCTGGAGCCGTCCCGAGGTGTGGGCACTTAGTCTCTGGAGGTCTTATGTCGGCTTCCGAGCAGCAATTCCGCTGCCATCCAAGCGTCGTCTTCACCCGTCTGAGCGAAAACGAGGCGGTCCTGCTGCATCTGGACACGAAAAGGTACTACTCCCTTAATGAAACCGGGGCGCGCCTTTGGGAACTCCTCCAGGATGGAAGGGTCCCGGATACTCTCTGCGAAAAAATCCTCGAGGAATATGACATCGACGACAACAAGGCCCGCGGCTTCATCCGGGAGTTTCTGGATGAGTTGCGCAGGGAAGGCCTTGTGGAATCCGGTGGTGGCCACTGAGGAATTATGGTTCCTGCCAGGAGCAGTCTGCCCGTGAATAAGAAAACGGCCGATTCGAATTCGGCTTCGGGAGTTCCGTCTCCAGATGCATCGCTGCCTCGACTGAAAACCGGGCGACTCTGCCCCGCCGATCAAATGCATGTGATTGAGATGCCTGCCGATTTCTTACGCAGCCCGGTGCTCCCGGAAACAAAACTGCTGCTAGAATGTGCCTCCCTCGAAATAGCGGACGAAAGGGCACGGCGAATACGGAGCATCGTCGGCGGGAACCTGGATTGGACGGCTCTTATCGAGCGAGCACTCCGGCATGGCGTCATGCCGCTCCTGTATCGCAACCTTCTGCTCGTTTGTCCGGATGCTGTTCCCGCGTCACACCTCGAACATCTTCGGGATGTGTTTTCACGTCAATTCGCGGCGCTGCCTGCTTTTCGCGGGGCGGCTGGTCGAGATCCTGCGACTGTTGGAGGCCAACAATATAACTGCAATACCGTACAAGGGCCCCGTGCTGGCCGCATCAGTGTATGACAACCTTGTACTTCGGCAGGCCGGCGACCTGGATATCCTGGTGCATTCTCGCGATGTGTCCAAAGCCAAAGCGTTGATCTCGTCCCTGGGATTTTTCGGATCGGGACCGAATGACCTCGGACGTTGAGGCGATTCGTGCCCGATCGGACTATGAGTTCCGGCTGGTCAGCAAAGCGGACGACCTTTACGTCGGTCTTCACTGGAACGTCTGGCCGGCGTCTCAGCATTTCCCACTGGAGAGCCTGCACTTGTGGGAACGTGTTGTGCCTTTTCGGTTCGCGGGAGCGTTGGTCCCATGCCTCAGACGAGAGGACCTGCTCATTCTACTCTGTGCGCACGGAGTGAAGGACGTCTGGCCGAGGCTCATCTCCGTCTGCGATATTGCGGAGTTGATCCGGACATCCGAGCACCTGGACTGGAATTGCACTCTCCACCAAGCGGAGAGGCTTGGGCTCAGGCGGGTTCTTCTGCTTGGGCTGCATCTCGCTCACGCGCTCCTGCAAACGTCTCTGCCCCAATCGATCTCTAGCGGGATCGAAAAGGACGATGCGCTTGCATCACTGGTCGAAGAAGGCACATCAGCGCCTGCTTTCAGGACCGCGAGCCCCGGAGCCCCTCGAAGGTTCCCTCTACTATCTGAGGTCACGTGAGCGGTTGCGAGACAGACTCAGGGGCTGTGCCGGTATAGTACACCAGTACAATTGGATGACTCCCCGGATTGTGGATCGGACGGTCCTGCCGCTGCCCGCCTCACTTGAGTTCATCTACACCCTGCTCTGGCCCATGCGCCTGGCAGGGAGATATATCCTCCGTCCAGTGAGACGTGCAATCAGGACTCTCAGGCAAGGCATCGGGTGGTAGGGGCACACGCACAGTGATGTGGGTTTCCACTGCCTGTAACTGCTGCAATGCCCGTTTTCTTGGGCCAGGGACAAGAGTTGGTCAGTTACCTCCTGCACTTACGGTCCCCCAGATATCCACAGAGAAGCTGAACCGGTTCCGGTTAGCCAGGCCGATCCTGAATCGGACGGTGGCTGATTCATTCGGCAGAAGCGTGTCGTCAGTTCCGGCATCAATCGCCTGCTTGCTACCCACCGCTCCGTTGCCTTCGTGAGCGCTGAGAAGTTTGTTCCCGTTGGTCAGCGTCGCCACAACCGCCTTGATCGGTTCCCAGATATTCTGCTGGCTCTTGTTGGTTAAACGGGCAGTGATCGTATAGACACCAGCAGGACCGCCGTAAACAGGAGTGGTACTCAAGGAGGAGCTTTGGACCACGAAGTTCACCTTGTCATTGATGAGCTGCAGTTGCGGCAAACCGGACAGATTCGTGTCTAGTTTGACAATAAAGCCCTCATTCTGTTCCCTGGTGCTATCTGCCGACCCTGCCCCTGCCAATCTGGGAATGTCAGGGCCTGTAAAACCTGCCAAATAGAGGTCCCCAACACTATCAAGAGCCACAGCACTGACGTATATACCTTGTCCCAGCAGCAATGCTGATGCGAGGTTAACGCTAAGATCTGAATTCAGCTTCGCCACACAGACTCCGTCATTTGTGGTACCACCCACGTAAACACCCGTGCTTCCAATGGCAAGAGACTCATCAGTACAGCCACGAGTCCCCCCCGAAAAACTGGCAGCCACAATTGAACTCAGATCTGAACTCAACTTTGCCACAAAGCCTCCGAAGTCTGCAGCAACAGTGCTCTCGGCGGAGCCGGGACCTACGCCTGGAAAATCCGATGATCCCGTGCGACCGGATACATAGACAATTCCTGCGTCATCTAGGGCGAGGGCATATATCTGATCGATGTTGCCACTTCCACCAAGAAACGTAGCTGCCAGAATGGAACTCAGAACCGAATTCAGCTTCACCACAAACCCTTCGGAACCAGATGCGGTGCTATCGGCGGACCCTGAACTTATACCTGGAAAGTCGCCTGAGACTGTGGTACCAGCCGCATAGACTGATCCACTGCCATCTAAGGCGAGGGCTGTAACGGTCTCGAAATACCGTCCTCCTAGGAAAGTTGCCGCCACAATGGAACTCAAATCCGAATTCAGCTTGGCCACGAAGCTCTCCCCTCCACTATCATAAGGTTCGGGGACTCAAAAGTGCGATCGGCCGAGCCTAGACCTATTCCAGGAAAATCGGCTGATCCTGTAGAACCGCCCACATAGACATTCCCTGTACTGTCAAGGGCGAGGGCCTCAGGCGCATCTACACCACTTCCTCCAAGGAAGGTAGCTGCCAGGATTGAGCTCAGCTCTGAGTTCAGCTTTGCAACAAAACCTTCTGATCTATACGTTTTGGGTAGCCGGTATGTTTAGCAAGTATGCGATCGGCTGAACTTGGACCAATGCCTGGAAAATCCGCTGAGGAAGTAGTACCGACTGCGTAGACATTCCCAGCACCATCAAGCGCGAGGGCATTCAATGATTCATAATTGCTTCCCCCAATGTAGGTAGCAGCCAAAATGGTGCTTAGATCTGAATTCAGCTTCGCGACAAAACCATCTCCTCCAGCAAGTGTGAGATCTGCCGACTCCGAATCTATACCGGGAAAATTGGGGGAGCCTGTGTCACCTGCCACATAGACATTCCCCATGTTGTCCAAGACAAGGGCATGAAGTTCATCATTATTAATTCCCCCCAGGTAGGTCGCCGCTAGTATCGGGTCGATGACAAGCTCCCGGGTCTGGTCGTACTCCCCGACCTTAAAGCTGTATCCATTGCCTCGTAGCTGATAGGCAACTTCGACTGGCTCTCTCTTTCCTCCCTGCTCCTGAGACGCTAACGGCTTTGAGAACCTCACCGTCCCTTGGTCTGTCTCTACCTCCAGTTCTCCGCTCTCGTTGACCTTAATTCCCTTCCCCCCGCTGAGCTTCATCTGGATCGTCTCTGGCTCGGCCCCCGGCTTTACATAAAACAGCTTCTCCACATTGTTCCCATAGGCTTTGAATTTGACGTCGATCCCTTGATAGACTTCTCCCAGACTCACCCGGTCGTAGCTGGGCAGGTTGCTCTGCCATTTCGATCGGTCATTCCCCCTGAAATAGCTCACCCGGGTCGCTGTCCGGCTTTCGCCTTTAACCTCCCTCACCTTCGCGCCGATGAGCTCCTCTCTCAGCACCACCCCCTTCGCTGGTTTCTCTCCCTCCAGCTTTGGAAGGGAGTACACCAGTTCGCCTTTCTTTGTAACCGAGACTGTTCCGGCAAACGTCCGGGCGGTGAACTTCACCTCTTTACTGCTCTGGCCCCGATTGGGGATAAAGGGAATCTGGACCTTGGCCAGCTTCTGTTTCGCCTCAGCTCCCACGGCATTCGAAGAGCTATTCGAGCTAGCCTCTGCCAGTTGCGCTATCCCCAGCGCCAGCGACAACCAGACCATGATCTGCACCGAAAAAGTGGTGTGACAATTCCAGGTTTTCATACGTCCTCCCGACGATGAGAGATATCCGTGAACCCGGTTGCGAACACGGCTCGAACCGGCGTGTTCAGAAATAAGCGTTTGTCTTTGCCTCGTTCTGCTTCGGGGGCAGGAGGAGATGTTGAATCGGGAGCCTTCTTTGGCTTCGTGTCCTTGTCGGATCCTTCGGAGTTCCCGGTAGGATCGAAAATGAACTCGAACGGATCTGGACTCGGAGCCGGCGGCGACGGGTGTCTATTGTCAGACTTCTCCCTCTTGGGAGACACGACGACCCGGGTGATGGTCGAGAGGGATGCGTTGGAATGGTAGAAAATGGCTACGTTTGCCAGCCTTGCCATCGCTTCGGCAAGGGGTACGTGGTTAAACTGAATCGTTATCCTGTCATCGAAGGCTTCGGGGATTTCCATTAGGATCCCGGTCTGCTTGCCGATTTCACAAAAAATATGTGCAATCCGCGCATCTTTGACTTCGATAGAAACTTCCTGATCTTGGACTTCAACTCGAAAGGTGGCGGCGTCGGGGTGAGCGCATTTTTGTATATCGACAAGGGAACGTGCTGTATTGGGTGCGATGAAAAGCGAGCAGAGGAAAACGAATGTGGCGGGTATCTGCCACACATGATTGGATATCTTCACCATGACCACAATCTCCTTCGCTTCCGGCCACGGGCGTGAGACAGTGCTGGGGAAGGTCTACTGTGGAATATCCAGGGGTGGTTTATCGTTCAGATAAATGCGGGTTCAGGATCTGCATGTTTGGAGGCAGGAAAGAGCCTGGAAACACCGGTCGGGAATCGAGGGAGTAAGCGAAAAACAAGATCAAACCAGCCCGGAAGCCCACATCAAACTCCTTTTAGCTGATGCCAAGCTGCTTGAACGTGTTTGAAAATCCGGAGCCAATACGTTTGCCATTAAGCACACGCGGCGCACTGATGTCAACTGTCAATATTCTCGGCCAGGATTTACGCCGGGGAGATGCATCGCCGATACACCGACTCGATGAATTGAATCACGAATTGAGACACCGGCCAGTGTCTCACCCGAGCGGCTCTCCGCCAACGGCGAGTCATACAGTGAAAGCCGGTGACATACGTTGTTCGATATCCTACTCCTGATCCTCGCCGGCCGGATCAATCGCAGACATCAGGACGCAATCGAATACTTCCGAACGGTGAATGAGGTACTCGGAGAGAAGCTCGTGAAGAAACGAATCCTGCTTAACGACCACGATCGGCGGCGCATTGCCGTCAAGGGCAAGATCCAAGGGCTGAAGAGGGCCGAGAGGCTGGCGCCTGTGCCGGCACAATTCTTGCGCGAGCCCTAAGCAGCCTAAAGGAAAGGACCTGTGCGGTCGTTTTGGCTTTTGAAGCGGATGGCCAGAATTTGCGTCAGGCGGCCGGCTCGTAATGCAGGAGCAGTAATTGCTCTTCCCGCAAGGCCAGGATGGCAAAAGAGCGGCCGTCGTTGTCGGTGAACTCGATTTCGAACACACCGGGAGCCAGGAGCTCCACGACCGTTCCCACCTGCCCGCGGCGGAGCTTGCGGTCCGGCAGATCTTCGGTCAAAGCCACAACGTCGAGAAGGTTGATTCCGTTGCTCATTCTCTTGCCTCTATAGCACGTAGCAGCTTGTCAAGCGCGGAAAATCTTCGCCCCGACGAATGATCCCCGGTACAATCCGCGAAGTGAATCGACAATCGTCTCGATTGACGAAGGCACATGGCGTTCAGGCCGCACTGGCAGCACCCCGCGGCTTGAAACCACGGGGTACAGGCAGCGGCGCTGGAGGAAGGATAGAGGCTCAGGGGGGGAAAGCCGAGCTCGCTCGGCAGCAGCGAAAGCATATGCTGCTATGCATAATGATGCCGTGATGGTGAAACCCTCTCCAGCCTCGACCTTCGTAATGATCCAATCCAAACGATCGCTTCAGCTCCTCGTAATCGCGCTCGATCCGCCACGGAGCTTGGCGAATCGAATCAGCTGATCAACAGGCGTATCGGGCGGCATGGTCGACAGCCAGAACTTCGTAGGTTCCGCTTCGCCGCGCGGCCACTCGGCAATCAAGCCACTCGACCTCCGCGAGGCTCGTGCAGATCGTTGATCCCGATGGGCAGGGCGAACTCGCAAGCACGCAAATCGAGACGTCATCGAGCCGCGTGTTCCTTCTCGCCAAGAAACGTCCTGCCACAATTCCTCAGGAGCGTATTTGGCCAGCTCCATGATCGGCGCGGGCTGATGCTTGCCGTGCTGCGTCGGACTTTGCGATGGCGGACGTCCTTGTTTAGATCTCGCTTTCGGCGGCAACGGTTCCATACCCGGCGGCCAAACCGTTGTTTCGCTTGCTAACGCCGACGACGTAGGGAATCTCGCGCAGAGTAAGACGCATCGCGAAACTCAGTTACAACGCCGTATCCCGCATCAGCCAGAATCGGCGGCTGTGGCACTCCTTCGGCAAGCAAGCCATCAATCATGTCCAGCGCAATTTGCCATTTGGTCTGGAATGTAACATCAACAGGCACGCCTGCCATCAGCGCGTCGCTCCTCGTCGTTGGCCCAGCTTTCGGGAAGATAAAGCGATATGCTGCTGGGACGCTCACGGCTTCGTTAGCCAACGTAACGCTGACGGCGATTTGGCAGTTGTCCTGTTTGCCCAATACGCCGCAGTATTGACGCGTAACTCCTACAGAATGCGTCTTCCCGCAAGGCCAGGATGGCAAAAGAGCGGCCGTGGTTGTCGGTGAACTCGATTTCGAACACACCGGGAGCCAGGAGCTCCACGACCGTTCCCACCTGCCCGCGGCGGAGCTTGCGGTCCGGCAGATCTTCGGTCAAAGCCACAACGTCGAGAAGGTTGATTCCGTTGCTCATTCTCTTAGCAGCTTGTCAACCGCGGAAAATCTTCGCCCCGACGAATGATCCAGCTGCTTCGAACCGTGCGCTCGCCGGCCGGGCCGTTCATCGTAAAGTCTACCACATACCGGGCACCGTACTCATCCTGCTCGCCCGGCTGCGCATCCTCATTCCGCAGCGCTGCAAACAACGCGTCGCGAAGGTCCCCGGCATTGTTGGCCGTCAGTCCCGGCAATGCCGCAAACAGGCGCGCCTTGTGACAGCCGCGCCGGTGAACGGGGTTCAGGCAGTAGTTCCGCAGCTTGTCCAAGTCGACAACCGCGCCTTCAGCATTCGGTAACTTCACAGAGGTTACTCGCTCCGCATTGCGTTCTCTTTAGCTGCCATTGTAGCAGCTATACAGGGCGTCATAGATGATTGCGCATCATCCTGAGTGCACCTGAGGGCACAGTGGATATGCCGGAGCGCGGCGAGATTCTTGGAGACCTTCAAGTCATGGAGGTTGGTTTTTAACCTCTGAGGCTTCTCGAAGGGCTCGAAGATTCTCAAAAGCGGGCACCCCGGCATGAACTGATGTCACTCCGTATAAAGGGAAAAGACCAGGCTCTTGTTTTGCTCCGGCCGGACGTGACGCTCTTCCGGCGCTCTCGCACACCCCTGCGTCTCACGTTATCATCCCCTGGGACCCCGGTACAATCCGCCGGGCTACCGGGGAACGGAACGTGAGCCGCGACGACACTTGGAGGCAGCCATGACCCTTGCAGGAATCGACTTCGACGGGGAACTCGAGCGCGGGCTCGAGAGCTACGACGACGTGCTGGGCGGGTGGTGGCTGCGGCAGTCGGAGAACGGGGCACACCGGCGCGCGTACCGCACGATTGCCAGGTACATCCACGATTCGTTCCGGAGGCCGCTTGGGCTGGTGATCGACTACGGCTGCGGCACCGGCGCGCTCCTGTCCAGGCTCGCCTGGCGCTATCCCGGTGCCCGCTTCCTCGGTCTCGATGGTTCCGCCTTCATGCTCGAGCTGGCCCGTCGCAGGGTCGCACGCCTTGGACGCGCGTGTACGACGCGCATCCGGCTGCTGCGCTCTCCCCTGCCCAATTTCGCGCTGCCCAGGGGAGCGGCGGACCTGGTCGTCTATGCATTTCCGAATATCGTCCCCCGCGTCCCGGGCGACGACTTTCACTCGGATGCGCACCGCCTCACCGAGGGGGAACGTCAGGCCCTGCGCCGCCTGGCCCTTGCCGAAGGGGGCCACGCGGACGTGCTGCGCGACCGCCTGGTCGCCCTCAACCTCCACGGGCTGCTCAAGCGCGGCGGTTACTGCGTGCGCGTGGAGTACTGCGCCGTGCGTCGGTACGAACTCAGTCACTCGGAACTGCTCCGGACCGGGCTAGAGGAAGGGTCGCTCGACTCGGTCCTCGGCGCCCGAAGGCCCAGACAGTGGTTTCGGGTAGTCGCCTCCTCCTGGTTTCGTTCAGGTGTCATAGAGGACGTCCGCCACCAAGCGGGCATCCGGCGGGCCGGCCCCGGCGGCTACGCCATCACAGTCCTGCGCGCCCTGTAACCGTTACGTGGCGCGGGATTCATCGAGAGTCCACCCTCGGAGCTACGATGGGTCGGGGCTATGCCGCCGGGGCCCGAGCGACGAGAGCCGGCCGGCGTGCGCGCTCGTCCGGGCTCCGGCGATTTTCCCGCCTAATAACGGAATCATTCGGCGTCTGAACAACAGACTGGCAATTGTGACCTTGCTCACCTGGCGAGCGAACACCGGCCGGTCGGGAATCGCAGTACAGCCGTGCTTCGGGCGGCCTCCCGGGTCGCGCCGAGCTCCCCCGGATATCTTCCGGGGGACGACGATCCAGGCTGGAATTGGAGTGCTGTGACGGAGGGTGCAGCACGTGTGACTCCAACCGGTCCTGTTGCTCTCCATATGGTCATCACGGAAATGCCCGGAGCGCGTTCGTGCAGAACGTTGCACTAGCTTCGAACAGCGCCCCGCGGTGTGTTTTTCCGGAGAACACGTTAATAGGCGTGTGCGCGGAGTTTGCGTGCCCGCCACCATAGCAGGAGCCAAATCGATGTCGACGATGCCCAAAATCCACGTCGTGGTGAAGAACAACCAGCATTACAGCCCTAAAATCGACTACAGTCAGAAGTGTACCTGCGGCCACTACCGTTACGAGCACCACCAGCCGTTCGGCTGCATGCAGTGGGACGTGCGTCGACGCCACGGATGGTGCGAGTGCGAAGGGTTCTCGGCCTGGAAGGTGCTCGGTTAGAGGATCGTCGGTGCGCGCGTCGCTATGTTGCGCAGGACAGAAGACGTCCGGGCTGAAGCCAGGACCCACGTGGTTTGCGAGGTTGTACCGCTCTTATAGCGTAGGGCTTATTGTGTAGTCCACCTGGCTGTCGAACCACTCCCGCCGAGCTTCGTAGACTTGCCGGGCGATGATCGAATCCCGGTCCAGGGCGTGGTCCAGGGCCAGGACGCCGTCGAGGTGATCTACCTCGTGTTGGACCAGTTCCGCAACGGCCTGCCCGGTCCCCTGCCAAACTCGCAGCTCTCCAGCCTCGGTCCGGAACTGCACGTCGACGTGCATGTGACGTTGCAGCCGGACCATCAGCCAGGGGAAACTCAGGCAGTCGTCCCAAAGGGTGAACTGCTCAGCGCTTCTGTCGAGGATCTCCGGGTTAATGAGGAGAAAGGGTCCGCTGCCGAGGTTCATCGCCACGATCCTGCGTAGGATGCCGACCTGGGGGGCCGCGATGGCCCGGCCGAAGCCGTGTTCGGCCCGGAACTGCTCGAGCGCGCGGAGCAGCCGACTGCAGTCTCGCTGCATCCCGGGATCCGCGAAGTCGGCCACGGGCCCGCACCGGACGCGCAGGCGCGGGTCCCCAACCAGCAGAATCTGTTCACGCGGCTCCAATGGAGTTCCTCCTCACCGAGACTATGCCAGCCGGAAAGACCGCAAGGCAACAGGATTTGCCCGGCACCGGAACCCATCTACGTTGTGCGGCCTTGACCGGCCGGGAAAGATAAAAGCAGAAGCGAACATGGATATTCGCGGATTTGACGGGTTCGCGCGGATCGGCCGCGTCCGGAAAAACCCAACCGGCCGGCGGCCGACCCGCGGGGCCGAGGCGAACACCGGTGGTTGCGGCGCCCCTCGTCCGGCGACGCTCACCACGAGGACGCCAGCCTCTTTCCCCTGCGGGAGCGCTTCCAGAACCGTACTGCCTTGACAGCAACCACCGCGGCGGCCACGAGAACGCCTGAGGTCACGAAGAACAGCAGGGTGTGGCGGGACAAGACGACAAATACACGGCGACCGTACTCGGCGGCCAGATACGCAGCAGCCGAGTATCGGATGAAACGGGCCGACACATAGGCCGCAAGGAATTTCCTGAGCGGGTATTTCAAAGCACCCGCCCCCAGCTAGACATCACCGCGTAGTACAGCCACCACTCGCGGTGATAGGCCGAAAGCAGGATCGTGAAAAGACCCTGGCTGCCGGGCACCGGCACCAGGGAGTTGTCGATGACGCCCCCGACGATAAGCCCGAGGCCGCCGAGACGCCACACGAGACGCCTGACTTCCCACAGACCACGCCCCACCTCCACACGCAAATATCGTTCCATTGGCCATCGCAGCCAGGCTTCCCGACGTCGTTCGTACCCACTGCGCTGACGGGAAAATTGCCCCATGGGGCACCCGGGGAAACAATACCGGGAGGCTTGTCTGCAAATCGGCTATCCAGCGAAGCACCGACACCTGAAAGACTTGTCGCACGCGGGTTCGGTGGCATGAGAGTTGCCTGAGCCCCGGTGTGATTTTTTTGCCCACCGAGGTGGGGGAAGGAGAGTCGTATGAAAAGCCTTTTTGTGCCGGTACTGGTCGTCGCCGGACTGCTGGTTTCGGCCGGCCCTGGGGCGAACGCGCTGAGTGCGCGAGAGACCGAAGATCAGGCCGAGCGTGCGCAGATGGCGGCAGAGGTGTTGTCCGACCTCATGAAAACGCCGGACAAGGGAATCCCGCAAGATCTGCTCGAACGCGCCGAAGCAGTCGCCGTAATCCCCAACGTGATCAAGGCAGCCTTTGGAATCGGCGGCAGCTGGGGGAAGGGTCTGTTGTCGGTCCGGGAGCAGAATGGAAAGTGGAGCGCACCCGCCTTCATCGACATCGGCGGAGGGAGTTTCGGGTTTCAGATCGGCGGCCAGTCAACCGACGTGGTGCTGGTGTTCACTGACAAACAGGGAATAAGGACACTCCTGGACTCAAAGCTGAAGCTCGGCGCCGATGCCTCCGTCGCGGCGGGTCCTGTCGGTAGAACCGGCAGCGTCGGCACCGACCTGGGGTTCGATTCGGCCGTTTACTCGTATTCGCGGTCCAAGGGGCTCTTCGCCGGTCTGGCGCTGGACGGAACGGTCATCAGCATCGATGACAGCGCAAACCACAAGGTATACGGTGCCGGCATTTCGGGCACCGACATCCTCATGCGTGGCCGGGTGAAGCCGACGACCGTGACGACACCGTTCCTGGCGGGGCTGGCACGGTACAGCCCGCGCTACCTGGAAGCTGCCAGGCGACCTGTCGGGCGCACGCAATCCGCCGCAACGCGCCAGACCCGGGAGACCGCACACGAGGTGACGCAGGACGTCGATCGCACAACCGGCCGGCAGTCGCGGGAGATCGCACGCACCGACATCCCGAAGGACTCACAGGACCAGGCCGAAAGGGCGCAGCGCGCCGCGGTGGTTTTGGATGAACTGGTCAGGACACCCGACCGGTCTATCCCGCGTGAGTTGCTCGACCGCGCATACGGGATCGCCGTCATTCCGAACGTCGTCAAGGCGGCTTTCGGCGTCGGCGGCCGCTGGGGCAAAGGCCTGCTCTCCGTGCGGGAGGGAGGAAAATGGAGCGCCCCGGCATTCATCGACCTGGCTGGCGGCAGCTTCGGGCTGCAGATCGGGGCCCAGGCCACCGATCTCGTCATGGTCTTCACGGAGAAAAACAGCGTCCAATCGCTTCTCGATTCCAAGATGAAACTCGGCGCGGATGCGTCGGTGGCAGCGGGCCCAGTCGGGCGCGGCGCCGAAGCCGGAACCGACGCCAAATTGAACGCGGCCATCTACGCGTACTCACGTTCGAAGGGTCTGTTTGCCGGGGTGGCGCTCGACGGCGCCGTAATCTCGATGGACGACAGTGCCAACCACAAGGTGTACGGAGAAAGCGCAACAGCCAGGGACATCCTGAGCGGTCGTCTCTCGAGCCCGTCCATAACGACCCCCTTCGTCAGCGCCTTGAGGCAGTACAGCCCACGGGTGACTAAGTAGCACATTTCGCAAACACGCTAACGTATTCTTGGGATGGAGCTGTTCACCGATTGACAACAGCAGAACGCGGATCTTCCCGGGTTTTACGGATTCACGCGGATCGGCCGCGCCCGGCAGTCCTCGGGGAGGAATGCCGGGCGCGGCCTGCCACCATCCGCGGAAATCCGCGTCCTGGAAATGTTAGCGTATTTCTGAACACGAGTAAGCGTTTGTGCTTACTTCAACAACGACGTGGGGCGACACGCCGTCGTGAACGCCGTCAGGCTCGGATCTCTGGTCGGAGCCACGCCGATGTAGTCCCGCCCGCCCCGGCGCGTATCCTATGATCGAGGGGGGGCGAATCGAACAAGCAGTTCCGCCACCTGTTCCACGCGCCGTCCGGATAGAGGGGCAGATGAGCCAGGCAGGGGACCACGCACCGCTCAGATATTGCGACTACGACCCGCTGGCCTGGTTCTACAACCGTCACTGGGGCGACGCCTACCACCGTCTTGCCCTGGCCGCAATCGAGAACCTCGCCCCCGGATTGTGCGGACCGGGGCGCCGCACCCTGGACCTGTGCTGCGGCACGGGTCAACTCACCCGCATGCTCGCAGACAAGGGGTGCGAGGTCACGGGAGTCGACGGCTCCGAGGAAATGCTCCGTTTCGCGCGGGGAAAAGTGCCTACCGGCAAATTCTACGCCGCCGACGCCCGCTATCTCCGGCTTTCCCGCAACTACCAGCTTGCCGTGTCCACGTTCGAGAGCATGAACCACATCACCAGCCTCCCCGAACTCGAGGCCGTCTTCCGCAACGTCGCCGCGGCACTGGTGGAAGGGGGCTGTTTCGTGTTCGATATCCTTACGGAGGAGACTTACCTCGTGGAGTGGAAGAAATCGTCCGCCGTGGTGGAGGACGACAACGCCTGCTTCGTCAGGGGCGGCTACAATCCCGAGACCCGGATTGCCCACGCCGACATCACCATGTTTCGCCTGACCGATGCCTGGAGACGCTCGGACGCCACCATCCTGGAGAGGTACTATCCGGTGTCCGATGTCGGGGAAGCCCTGCGCGCAGCCAGTTTTGGCAGCGTGAACCTGCTAGCTCTCGAGGGGAGAGTCTTTTTTCGCGCTGACCTCGGAACCTCCGGTTTATCGACGGGGCGAGTCGCTTCAGGACGCTCACCGGGGGCGCGCGGTCGAACGTAACAAGGGCGTTACGCACCCCCATTCCCGTATCGTCGTACACCTGGACCGTGACACTCATGCACTCTGCGACTTACTGGGCCGTGAAGTCCCCGGTGTCGTTGACGCGCACGACCTGGACGCGGTCGGCACGGAGGTCGACGATGCTCACGGACGCCGGGGCGATCTGGAGCCGGTGGAAGAGGTCGAGAGGGATGCCGGCAAAGTGCGCCAGAGCGGCGCGAATGACGTCGGCGTGGCTGACGAGCGCGATCATGCGGTCTCTATGGACAAGGCGGAGCCGATCCAGCTCGGCGAGCACGCGGGTCTGAACTTCGGTCGTGCTCTCTCCCCCGGGCGGTCTGGAGCAGCTGCGGAAAGAGTTGAAAACAGACCACTCGGGGAGTGTCGCCAGCTCTCGCAGGCTCTTCCCGGTCCAGTCGCCGAACCGGACTTCACCAAGGGCGGCGAGCGTCTGCACCTCGAGCCCAAGCCTCGCGGCCAGGGGTGCCGCGGTTTCCTGGGCCCTTTCCAGCGGGCTGCTGTAGACGGCCTCGAGGGGCAGGACCGCAAGACGCTGCGCGAGGCGCTCGGCCTGCAGCCGTCCGCGTTCGTTGAGGTGAACCCCCGGGGTCCAGCCGGCGATTCCGGTCCCGATCCAGTCGTTGTGTGCGTGGCGAATCAGCAGCAGCGTCGGCATCGCGCCCCTCAGGCGAAATCAGGAGACTAATGCTAACACGCTGGGCATAAGACTTGCATTAAGGGTGGGACAGGAGGATTTATGACTGAAGATGCGGGGAAGGTCATCGACGCCGGGAGGGCGGAGAGCACGAAAGATCCCGTCGACCCTGAGATCGAACGCGAATTCGACGAAGCTCAGAAACTTGCGGGGTCCGGTCCGACCCAATTGGCGCGCAAGCTACACAAACACCATTCCCGCACACCCCTCCTTTCGGGAGGCGACGCGGAGTGGGACCGTTCCGACATCGGAGAGGAGTCGGTGGGCGGTCAGAACCCGATGCCGGATCAGGATATCGCCGAGGACCTGGCCAACGCCGTCGGCATCAACTACGAAGACAACGAGCCGCTGCGCTCGGCGGAGAAGCTGGAGGAGCGCGACCGCAATCGCTGGGAGTTCGACCCGGCATCGTCCGAGGATTACATGGATCGGGTGCACGACAAGCCGGAAAAGAAACCATGAAACAAGTGGGTCAAGTGGGGACGTCCGGGCTGAAGCCCGGGCGGTTTGCGGTCGCTATGCGGTGCAGGTGTTACTGTATGGCACGGTTTTAAAGACGTCCGGGCTGAAGCCCGGACCCACTTGTTTGCTACCTCGCGTAGAAGCCCGCCTCATACGCCGCGTCGTACATGGCGACGATGTTTTCGGGGGGCACTCCCGCCTGGAGGTTGTGGCTGTTGCAGAAGACATACCCGCCCCCCGGCATGAACGCTCGGACGTTGGCCGCAACTTCTTCCCGGACCCGTTCGGGGGTGGCGAAGGGCAGCGTGTGCTGGGCATCGATGCCGCCGCCCCAGAAGGTCAGCTCCCGGCCGAACCTTCGCTTCAGCGTCACCGGGTCCATGTCGCGCGCGCCGATCTGTACCGGATTCAAAATGTCGATGCCGTTGTCGAGGAGGTCCGGCACGAGCGGCGCGCAGCCTCCACAGGTGTGATACCAGATCTTCGCGCCGGTCAGGCTCCGGATCGTCTCGATCACCCGCTTGTGCCTGGGCTTCACCACCGAGCGGTAGCAGGCGGGCGAAAACATCGGCCCCTGCTGGCCGGCGAGGTCGTCACCGATCATCACGATGTCGAGCAGGTCGCCGACCTCGGTGAGGAAGCCTTTCAGCCATTCCACCCAGAAGCGGCAGGTCCGATCCAGCAGGGCTTCGCAAAACCGAGGGTTCTCGGCCATGTCGGCAAACCACTGCTCGAGCCCCCTCATGTACCAGCACACCTCATAGGTGACACCGCAGATGCCGCTGGACAGCGCGTAAGGCGTTTCCCGACGCATCCGCAGCGCACGCTCCCGCAACCCGGCAAAACGCGACGGATCGCCGCCGTTCGGAAAGGGGTAAGAGTCGATGTCCTCGACGCGCGCGCCGGCCAGCGGGTGGTGGGTGATGTCCATGTACAGCCGCTGGTCTTCGGGCATCGACCACACGACCCCGAACTCGTCCTTCAGCTCGCTCCAAGCCCTGCCGTCGCGGACCGTCCGGCGAACCGTCCCGTCGAAACCTGCCGGCGCCTGGGGAACGAGATAACGAACGTCGACGTGAAAGCGCTCGAGGACCCTCTCGGAGGGAATCGCGAGTTGCTGAACCGGGTCGAGCGTGCGGATCTCCTCTTGCCACCCGAGGTGGGCTAGCAGCGCCTCGTACGCTATCCGGTGGATGCCCGTCTGAAATCCGCCGAGGTCGATCGGGACCCTGTCGGGTTCCCGGTGGGACAGCGCGGCCAGCACGCGCTCGCGCGACCCCATCGTCTCCTTCATGGCCGCACCGGCGGGCCAGAATGCATGAGGACAAACGGCTCGTAGAGCCCGTAACCGACGGTGGAGTACCGAGCACCCGGCGGCGGGCCGGGACTGGGGCCCTTCTGGAACATGGCGGGCCAGGCGGTCCCCAGCGCCGGGCTCCCGTGGTGCGGTCCAAGCGTGTTCTTGAGGGTGCCGACCACGGTCACCTCGACGACGTTCGCCCCGGGACGAATCCATTTTGTGACGTCCAGCTCCCAGGGAGCCGAGAGCACCAGCCCGGCCACCTGCCCGTTGACCTTCACCCGCGCGACACTGCCGTACCAGCGCCCCAGCCGGACGCGGCACTCCGCCGGCGCCACCCCGAGCTTGAACTCCTCGGTGTAGGAGACCCCTTCTGCATAGAACGGCTGGCCCTGTTCGTTCCACGCCCCCAGCGCCAGCGCCCGATCGGCTGAGATCTCGAATCCGCTGTCGGCCGCGTCGAGCGCAAAGTCGCCGAGGATGTATACCGGCTCGAGCTCGTGGTAGATGGTGAAGGGCGCCGCCTTCAGGACGAGTTCGTTCTCGCCGACGCGCGCCTCGCGGCTGATGTCGATCTTCCCGAAGGCCCGGTCGAGCCACCACTCCCCCTCGCGCGCCTCAACGCGCCGGCCGTTGCACAAGACGGTGTACAGGTCGGGCCGTTCCACGACGGCCGTGAGCCGTGCGGGGACGCGATCCTTGATCGTGAACCGGTAGATGGCCTCGACGCCGCTCCCAGCCGGAAACGTCCGTCGAGATCAGCTCATCCTTGAACTGCACGGCGCTGTCCCAGGGGTTCCTCTCCATTCCGTTGTTCTTGAAGGCGAACTGGGATGCCTGGTAGAAGTAGGTCTTTTCCCGCTTCTCACCGCCGGCGCGCACGTCGATGTAGTCGACGACGAGAACGTTGGGTCCGACCCGTCGCGACCTGTGGCGATCCTTCGGGCCTTTAGCTCGGTCAGTCTTGCGGCCGGTTCGGGGGCAGGGGCGCGCTCCGACCGCGAGAGGAACAACAGCAGCGAGCCCGCCTCGGGCAGATCGAACCGGCAGCGCGTGCCCTGGCCCGTCCGTCTCAAAGGAGTACGGCCGGACAACGCCGGTGGCCGGATCCCACTGCTCGACGCCCAGGGCCGCGGATTCGACCTGGCCCGACGAGCGGGATCGGGTGCTGGTGTTGACCAGGAAGAGCAGTTCTCCATCCTCGAGCCGGCGGCGGTGATGGAACAGGATGCCGCCGTCCCCCGGCGCTCGTGCGATCGAGAAACCCGGCGGGGCCTGCGCCGCCAGCAGGGCCGGCAGCCTGGCCGCCTCCACTCTCCTCCATCCGGGCAGGCGCGCCAGTTCCGCCCCGCGGTCCGAGACCGCGCCGTCGATGCGCTCGGGCGGCGCGCCGCAGGCGAGGAGCGTCCCGCCGGCCTTCAGAAAACGCTCCAGCAGGTCGGACGTCGCGCCGTTCAGATTCTCGGTCATCGGCGGCAGCACGACGGTCGTGTAGTCGCGGCGCCCGACACGCAGAAGGCGCCCCTGCACCGACCCGTGGCGTGCCATGACGTCCTCGCAACCGAGATCGTACTCGACCTGGGCGCGTTCAAGCTCCAGCACCAGCCGCTGGAACGACCCGCCGAGCTGTTCGAGTTCGGGAGGGTTCTTTCCCGCCGGCGTTGTACATCCAGGCAGTCGTGGTGGGTTCCAGCAGCAGCACGTCGTTGACTTGTTCCCCCGCCGCCAGCGCGACCGAAAGCCGCGCGAAATAACCGGCCGACGCGTGATAGTCCTCCCACCACGGCTCGTGGTAGGAGAACGACTGGGGGTGGTCGCGCTTGCGCGCACCCCGGAGCGAGACATAGGACAGGTGCTGGTCGAGCGTGTTGATCCCGAGAACGTAGAGCCAGTCGCCGATGCGCTTCATGTCCTCGAAGCGCAGGTCCCACCCGCCGGCGCCGTAGCCTTCCGACAGGGTGCGCGCCCGGCCGAGCTGGTTGGCGACGCTCGACACCTCCTTCACGGCGCGCACGTTGCCGAACTGCGCGTGGGTCTCCTCGCTGTACTGGTTCATCAGGGTGTCGATGCCGGGGCGCTGCTGCCAGGCCGACATCGCCATGTTGTCGGGGACGCTGGCGCAGTTGGGCCACTCGTGCTCCCAGTAGTGGCCGGTGAATTCGATCCCGTTCTTCTGGCAGTACTCGTAGTACGGCCGCGCCCAGCGCTCGATGAACTGCTCGAGCAGTACCTGATAATAGTTGTGCCGGACCTTCTTCCAGTCGCCGGCCGGGTCGCGCAGCGCGGGAAGGTGGGCGGTCAGCCCGTAACCCCAGCGTTGCCGGAACAGCTCGGGGAGCCGTTCGGTCCACGGGAGGCCGCCGGCCGGGCGCAACTGGGGCTCGTCGGTGAAAACGCCGGGGACGAGCTTGCCGAACTGGCCGCCGATCTCGCGCTTGTAAGCGTCCATCGTGATCGCCAGGAACTTCTCGGTCACCCCGGGATAGAGGAGGTCGACATAGTACTTGCCCCCGTACCAAGGACCAGGATTGGCGCGCAGCAGCGACGCGACGACGTAATGCGCCGGCGGCAGCGTCACGCCCGCCTTCGCGTCGAGGCTGACATCCTCGTACCCGGTTGCGTCGGCACGGAACACCGCCAGGGTGTCTTTGCCCCAGCGCGGAGCCTCATCGTCCTTCAGCCCGAGTCCGCGCCCGCGCGCTTCGGGCATCGCGTCCGGTACGAACCCGCCCGCAAACCCCGACGGGTAGGAGTTCTCGTCGTAGATCCACAATTTCATGCCCAGGCGGGCCGCCTCGTCCAGCGCGACCTTCCACAGCCTGAACCACTCGGGCGACAAATACGGCGTCATCAGGCCGGGGCGGGGGTGCACGAAAACCTGCTTGACCCGCTGGGCTGCAAGCTGACGGATCGTGCCGAGCACCATGTCATCGGTCAGCATGTCGTTCCAGACCCACAGCGGGGCGGAACTGTATTCGGGCGGCGGATCAGCGAAGACCTGACGCACGCGCGCGGAGTTGTCCGCCGCAAATGTCGTTCCCGACAGCATCATCAGAAACAGCACCAGGTTGCCCTTCATAGCACCCTCGCTATCGGACAAAGTGGGCCGCGGCGGCCCGACGCGGCCCCAAGGATCCTGCTGATACCGTGGCCTTCGGCTTCATCCGTGCCGGCAGGTCACCCGCAGGTGGGAGCGGGCCACCCCCACCCTACTCTTCCTTCAGGGAGCGCTCCATCAGTTCGCGGATGGCCTCGCGCGGCGAGATGTCCGCTTCCAGGATGCGATCGACCTGGTGCGTGATCGGCACCTCCACCCCGTGCTTCTCTGCCAGCCGGACGGTGGCCTTGGTCGTCTTGATCCCCTCGGCGACCATGCGCATGGAGGCGACGATGTCGGCCAGTTTCTCGCCCCGCCCGAGTTCCATCCCGACCATGCGGTTGCGACTGAGGTCGCCGGTGCACGTCAGGGCAAGATCCCCCATGCCGGCCAGCCCCGACATGGTTTCGCGGCGCGCCCCGCAGGCGCAGGCGAGCCGGGTTATCTCCGCCAGCCCGCGGGTCAGCAGGGCCGCCGTGGGGTTGTGGCCGAGGCCCAACCCGTGGATCACTCCTGCGGCGATCGCGATGACGTTCTTGACGGCGCCGCCGAGCTCCACCCCTGTCACGTCCGACGAGGAGTACAGCCGCAGGGTGGTCGAGGAGAACTCCCGCTGCACCAAGGCGGCCAGATGCCGCTCGGCCGCGGCAACGACCACCGCCGTCGGGTCGCCCCGCGCTACCTCCCGCGCAAAGCTGGGGCCGGAAAGGACCGATAGGTGCGGCTCGAATCGTTCGCGCACAACCGCACGGATGACTTCGCTCATCCGCATCAGGCTCTCGGTCTCGAGCCCTTTCGTGGCGCTGACAAAAACCATCTCCGGACTCAGGTGGGGGAGCATCTGCCGGAAAAGTCCGCGGCAGACGTGCGAGGGCATCACGGTAAGGACGATGTCGGCCCCCGCGAGCGCCTCACCCAGGTCGGTCGTGGTCGTCACGCTCGGCGGGATGGCCATTCCGGGCATGTAGAGCTCGTTTTCCCGGCGCAGCCGCACGCTCTCCACAACCTCGCGCTCGAATCCCCAGAGCCGCACCGGACGCCCCTTGCGCGCCAGCGCAATGGCCAGCGCCGTCCCCCAGTTTCCGGCGCCGATGATCGCAATCTGTTTCATGGCGTGGTCCCGTCTGTGCGCGACGATTATAGGCGGATCGCCCGGCGCGGCGATATGGCTAACTCGCCGGTGCAATCGGACCGGCGCTCCAGTATTATGTTGCCGTCTACAACCGAACCGGAGGCACTATGGCATCGAGAGTAGAGGCAGCAGCGGCGATTTCCCTCGCAGTACTTTCCCTGGCGCTCGTGGCCGGATCCAACTCCGCGGCCCGGGCACAGAGCCAATCCCACCGTCGTCATAGAAACGAATCGCGGAAACATCACCGTCGAACTGTTTCAGGACAAGGCCCCCAAGTCGGTCGAGAATTTCCTCGCCTACGCCAAGATGGGGTTTTACAAGGGGACCATCTTTCACCGCGTGATCAAGGGCTTCATGATCCAGGGGGGCGGCTTCGCCGAAGACATGAAGAGAAAACCTACCCTGCCCCCGATCGCCAACGAGGCGGGCAACGGCCTGAAGAACAAACGCGGCACCCTGGCGATGGCACGCACGGGTGAAGTCAACAGCGCGACCGCGCAGTTCTTCATCAATACCGTAGACAACGGCCCGCTCGACCACCGCGGCGCCGCACCTGCCGAATTCGGCTACGCCGTCTTCGGCAAGGTGACCGCAGGAATGGACGTGGTCGAGCAGATCGAGGGCGTCCCGACGGGATCCAAGGGCTCCTACAACAACGTCCCGCTGCAGCCGATCATCATCAAGGACGTCAAAATAAAGTAGCCGGGAGCCGGGAGCGGTTTCAGGGTTGGGAGGATAGGATGGCTCGCGTGTAGGCGTTCAGTTTCCGGCTTAGCACTGATGTTCACAAGTACGCTAAAGTATTTTTCAGGAATCTGCGTTCTGTTTTGGCTTTTGTTTTTCATCGCCCGTGTTGGGACCGTATTTGAGATCCTGAGAAGGATAAGATAGTAGCGGCACTCTTCAAGAGAGCTCTCGGCCATGTTCATGAAGCGGGCCTTGTCGGGCTTGCCGCGGCGCGCGAACCCCTCCGCTATGTTGGCAGGCTTATTTCGTATGGCTTCTTATTTCCCGCGAAGGTATAACGCGTCCATCCGCTTCTTGGGGATGGGATCTTGCTGCAATTAATCGAACGAGTCGGCCAGTACCTGATCTACCTGGGCGTCCCCGGGGTGTTTCTCATCGCACTGCTGGACTCCGCCGCTGTTCCCATGGTGGGCGGCCCGGACGCGGTGGTGTTGCTGCTGTCCTGGCGCAATCCCTCGCAGGTGCCGCTCATCGTGCTGGCAGCCGCCCTGGGGTCGACGGTCGGCTGCATCATCCTCTACCGTGTCGGAATGGCGGGAGGGAAAGCGGCGCTGGCGCGCTTTTCACCCGGGCGACGCGAGCGCATCGAGCGCCTGATCGAGAGGAACGCCGCCTGGGCGGTCTTCACGGCGGTCGCGATGCCTCCTCCGTTCCCGACCAAGGCGGTGATCCTGGCCGCCGGCGCGTTCCGCACCCCGATGGCGACGTACGCGTCGGCCGTCGCCCTGGCGCGCCTCTTGCGCTACGGCCTCATCGCCTGGCTCGGCGCCCGCTTCGGCGACGAGGCTGCCGGCATGATCAGGGAACACTATCTCCTGATCGTCGGGGTCCTGCTGGCGCTGGCCGCCATCTTCATCCTGGCCCGGCAGTGGCGCACGCGCGGCGCCCGGCGGGCGGCAAAAGCGCGCGCCGAGGAAACGACGCCCCCCACTCAACCCCTCGGCTGACCCTCCTTGAACAGGCGGCTCATCTCCCTGAACCGGGGGTGGTCTTTGTGGCGCGCCCATTCGAACCCGGTCGACTCGTGGTTCGTCAGAACCGCCCCCGCCTGCATCATCCGTTCCAGGGCGTGACGCCGGTACTCGGCGCCGCGCCCGCTCACGCAGTCCCAGCACACATAGACCCGGTTGCGGCGCCTCAGTAGTTCAACGACGGTCTGCAGGACGCAGACGTGCGCCTCGATCCCCGCGACCACGACCTGGCGCCGCTCCGGTTCGAGCCCCGGGCGCAGGTCCGCGAGTGCCCCGTCGAACTGGGGAACACCGCAACAGCCGAAGGCCGTCTTGTCCACGTACCTTCGGGGCGTGGTGAGTGCCTCGAATGCAGCCCGGATCTCCGGGTGTGTGGGGCCGAGGCCCGTAGGGTATTGTTCGGTCAGGACGACCGGTACCTCGAACAGGCCCGCCAGCCTGATAAGGCGAACGGTGGCCTCGACCACGAGAGCGGGGCGCTCGATCATCTCCATCAGCTTGCCCTGAAGATCGATCACCGCCACGATGCTCCGATCCGCTTCCAGGAGTTCCATCGCGTCTCCTTCGGCGTGCAACGATGTTGACGACGCCGCGTTGTCGACCGAATATATACGAGATTGTCGAGACAGGCTCGGGCATTTCCCGTTGGCGGGCAGCGCCGGCCCCTGAGGATCCGGGGCGGGGTCGGGCCGCCCCCGCCCACTCGAGAGGAGGGCGTATGGGTGTGGGTCGGTTTACGCGCAGGCAGTTTGCCGGGCTCTCAGCCGCGGGGGTGGCCGGCCTGTGCTTTGCGCGCGGCGCAGCCGCAGACCTCAACCCAGCGGCGCGGCGCTTCAAGCTGGGGGTCACCACCGACGAGATCGCCGCCGACCTCGAAACCGCGCTGCGCTTCCTGGGGGAGTTCGGCCTGGAGTGGGCGGAGATCCGCAACCTCTGGGGCACGTATGTGACGGACCTGCCGCCGGCCGACGTCCGGAAAGCGCGCAGGCTGCTGGACGGGGCGAAGATCCGGTTGTCGGTGCTCGACACGGCCCTTTACAAGTGTGCGCTCCCCGGCCTGAAGCTTGCGGGCAGCATGCGCGACGACTACCCGTACGAACAGCAGGATGCGCTGCTCGGGCGCGCACTCGAACGGGCCGAGATCCTCGGGACGCGCTTGATCCGTATCTTCGCGTTCTGGCGCGCGGAGGACGGGGAAGCCGCCTGGCCCCGCGCGGTCGAGCACCTCGGCCGCGCCGCCGATCGCGCTCGTGCCGCCGGTTGCGTTCTGCTGGTGGAGAACGTCAACGGCGGGCTGGTGGAGACCTCGGCGGAGTGCGCCCGGCTGCTCGCAGCCGTGCCGTCGCCGGCACTTGGTCTCGCCTGGGATCCCAACAACGCCTACTGCGCCCCCGAGGTGCCCTTCCCCGACGGCTACGCTTTGCTGGACAGGAAAAGGGTGCACCACATCCACCTCCGCGACGCGCGGCGCAACACGACGACGGGAAGGTGCGAGTGGGTCCCGACGGGAAAAGGGGAAATCGACAATACAGGGCTGCTGAGGACCCTCGTCAGGGAACGATACCAGGGCACCCTGACACTCGAAACGCACTACCAGAGACCCGACCGCAACAAGGAACTCGCGACCCGCGAATCCCTGCAAGGCCTGCTGGAGATCATCGCGCGCGTGTAAGGTCAAGTGGGCAAGTGGGCCGCGGCGGCGCAGTGGGCTGCGGCGGCTCGACGCGGCCCTGCGGGGCGGGGTCGGGCCTTCCCCGCCCACCTGGCTTCACTCCACCGTGATGGCCCCCAAGTCGTACCAGCCGTCGGGCTGGCGGCCTTCCATGGCGAGCCGGATGGCTGGCCGCCCGGTTCTCGGGTCCACCAGGGCGACGGCAATCCTGTGCTGCCCCGGCGGGAGGGACCCGTCCACGTAGAGTGTCCCTTCGTACACCGCATCGCCCGGCAGCCACTTGCGCACGTCCACGGGCACCTGCACAGCGGCGTCCCCGATCCTCATCATCAGACGGTGCTCGCGGTATACCGGCGCCACCCCGGCGTTGAACCACCACATTTTGACGGGCAGCATGCGGTTCGCCTTCACCTTTGCAGGGTATTCGAAGCGGCGCAGCATGTACCGATAGCCGATCTGCTTCTGAAACTGTTCGAAATCCTTCTTCCACTCGTCCGGGATCTTCGTAGATTTCAGATTGATCGTCGACGCGTGCCAGCGCAGTGCCTGATCCAGGATCGGTTTCAGCTCGTAGTTCATCTGTTTCCATGAACCCGGCGTGCCGCACACCTCCAGGGACACGGGCCAACGCCGCCAGATATCCTCGAGCCCGCCGCGCGCGATCTGCTGCGGGTACATGTCGAGCATGTGGGCGAAATTCCGGCCGGGGCGTCCCATGTCGCCCCAGCAGTCCAGGCGCCAGCCGGCGCCCCGCTCGCAGCCGTAGACCAGGGCAGTCGGCTCGTCGAAATTCGTCAGCAGCGGTGTCCGGGTGAAGGCCTTGAAGTACAGGTCGAGCAGTTCCTTCTGCACCGGCCAGGCCGGCAGGTAGGGTCCCCAGCCTTCGCCCCAGTAGCCGACGGTCGAAATGTCCACGGTGTCCAGATACGGATGCCCGTCGTAGCGGCTGCCCGCTTCCAGGATGAGGGCGCTCCAGTATTTCACATATGCGGGATCGTCCGCGTCGGGGGACCAGACCTTGCCATCCTGGTCTTCGGGCTTGTTGGCCCGGCGCGCGCCCGAATTGCGGTACCACTCGGGCATCGGGTTCCCCTGGTCGTAGGGCATGAGCCTGATGTTCAGGGCTTGACCGTGTTTGCGCGCCTCGTCGAGGGCGGAGTCCAGGATGTCCCAGCGGTATTTGCCGCGCTCCGGTTCAAGCTGCCACCAGAACCAGCGCAGGTAGGCAACCGAGGAGCCGGGAAAGTCCACCGGGCCTGCTGCGTCAGCGACGGGGCCCTCCGGCCCGACCTCGGACCAGCGCAGGCCGGGATAAATCGCCTGCCCGTTGAAGCGCTGAAACGTCTGGATACCCATGCCCGGGTTGACGAGCACATCGTTGATTTCTTTGGGCCGCACGATGACGTTGGGCCCTTGCTGCTGCCCAAACACCACCACCGCCATCCCCCACAGCACCAGGAACCGCGCGTGTTTCATTTGTGCCCCTCGAGGTTCGAGTCTTCGAGTCGAAAACGATCAGGGAAGCGCGAAAGCGACATAGGAGCCGCCCGAAGGCGCACCGGACTTGCCGCCCCCCGCCGCGATCACCACGTACTGCCGCCCGCCGACCTCGTAGGTCGCCGGCGTTGCGTTGCCGGCCGCGGGCAGGGTTGTTTCCCAGAGCAGCTGGCCTGTGGACTTGTCGAACGCGTGGAACTTTCTGTCGTGGTTCGTGGCCCCGATAAAAAGGAGCCCGCCGGCGGTGACGACGGCGCCGCCGTAGTTTTCCGTCCCGGTGTTGCGCAGTCCCCTGGCCGCCAGCTCGGGAAACTCGCCGAACGGGATCTTCCACGCGAACACGCCGGTGTCGAGGTTGATGGCGTTGAGGGTGCCCCAGGGCGGCTCGATCGCGGGATAGCCTTCGGGATCGAGGAACTTGTTGTACCCGTCGGTCGTGTACTTCAGGTCGAGGGGCGACGGTGCATTCGACGCAACCGCCGACACCTGGTCGCCGCGGGCAAGATACCGTGTGATGGCGCCGGCGGCCGATGGCTGCAGGTTGTCGAAACCCGGCATGCGGCCGCTCCCGTCGCGGATGATCTCCGTGATGCGGGCCTCCGGGTATTTGGCTCCGATCCCCGTCAAGGCGGGGAACTCGGGCGGGGTGCCCCGCAGGTCCTCCCGGTGGCAGCTGGCGCAGTGCCTGGCGTACAGTTCTCTGCCGGTGGCGAGCGGCTTCGCCGCCGGCACCGGCACGAGCCGGAGCACCCACGCCATTTCGTTCGAGTTCACATAGAGCAGGTGGGTCTCGGGGTCGAAGGCATTTCCGCCCCACTCTCCCCCGCCGTCGAATCCCGGGAAGATGATGGTCCCTTCCCGGCTCGGCGGCGTGAACTGGCCACCGCTGCGCAGCGAGCGGAAGCGCTCGATTGCGGTTCGGTGCGCCTCGGGGGTGCGGCGTGTCAGCATCTCCTCGGTCAGCTGCTGACGCGCGAACGGCGGGGGCGACCCGGGGATCGGCTGGTGGGTGGCCAGCAACTCGCCGTCGACGTCCGAGGGCGGCACCTCGCGGTTTTCGACCGGGAAGAGCGGCCTGCCGGTTTCGCGGTCGAGGACATACACGTGCCCCGACTTGGTGACCTGCGCGACCGCATCGATGGTGCGACCGTCCCGGCGCACCTGAACGAGGCTGGGGGGCGACGGAAAGTCGCGATCCCACACGTCGTGTCTCACGGCCTGAAAGTGCCAGACGCGCTCCCCGGTTTCGGCCTTCAGGGTGAGGAGGCAGTTCGCGAAGAGGTCGTCACCGTGGCGGTTGGCGCCGTAAAAGTCGAAAGCCGCCGACCCGGTCGGAACGAACACGAGGCCCCGTCGCTCGTCGAGCGCCATGCCGCACCAGTTGTTGGCCCCTCCCGCGTACTGCCAGGCGTCCGCGGGCCAGGTCTCGTACCCGAACTCGCCGGGGTGCGGGATCGTGTGAAAGCTCCACCGCAACCTGCCCGTGCGCAGTTCGTAGGCGCGGATATCGCCGGGAGCGGAGGGGAGCCCTTCGCTCACCAGGCTGCCAACGATAAGGAGATCGCGAAAAACCACCCCGGGAGTCGTCAGGGTGACGCTGAGCGAAGCCGGATCGCGCCCAAGGCCTTCCCGAAGGTCGATCTTGCCGGCCGTGCCGAACCCTGCCACCGGCCGGCCGGTCCCGGCATCGAGCGCCCAGAGATCGTGGCCGGCGCCGAAATAGATGCGCCGCTCCGTGCCGTCGCTCCAGTGGACGAGCCCCCGCCCCCGTTGCCGGTTCCTGACCTCGCGCCCTTGGAAGGGATCGAAGCTCCAGCGCAGGGTTCCCCGCGCGGCGTCCAGCGCGATCACCCGCAGCTTGGGAGTGGTAGCGTACAGCGTGCCGTCCACCACGATGGGGTTGCACTGCATCTCGGATCCCTGAAAGGCGTCGCCCGTATCGAAGGCCCACGCCTGCCGCAGGCCGGACACGTTGCCGCGATCGATCCGGTCGAGCCGCGAGTAGCGGATCTGATCCGAACCCCCGCCGTAGACCGACCAGCCGCGGTAGGCCGCACCGCGCTGCATGCAGGCGCACGCCAGAACCGTACCGAGCAGACAGAGGCCCTTCGCCAGTCTCATCGCAGCCCCACTGTATCACGCATTCAAAATAATGATGCGCTGGAGCAGCGTGTTTCGGGAATAATTACTCCGAGGCTCGCGTCCTGCGTGGCGAGTTCCCAGCGGTTAACCGGAGATGTCGATGATGGGAAGCATCATGGCTGCATTGCTGCTTTTCGCTGCGCCTGCAGCGCAGTACGACCTGCTGATCCGCGGCGGCCACCTGGTCGACCCGAAAAACAAGATCGATGCGGTCATGGACGTCGCGATTGCCGACGGAAAGATCGCCGCCGTAGCTCCCGGGATCGACCCGGGCCGGGCCCGCAAGTCGGTAGACGCCCGCGGGCTCTACGTCACTCCCGGGATCGTCGACATCCACACGCACCTCTTTGCCACGACGGGGATACCCAATGCCTGGGCGGGGGACAACAGCGTCCTGCCCGACGGCTTCAGCTTCCGCTCCGGGACCACTACGATGGTCGACGCCGGCTCGGCCGGCTGGCGCAATTTCGAGGCGTTCCGTCAGACCGTCATCGATCGCGCGCGCACCCGCGTCCTCGCCTTCGTCAACATCGTCGGGCTCGGGATGGTCAGCAATTTCGTCGAGCAGGACGTGAAGGAAATGAACCCGGCCGAGGTTGCCCGGATCGCGGCCAAGCACCGCGACGTCGTGGTCGGGGTGAAGACGGCGCACTACGAGGGGCGCGACTGGACCGCCGTGGACCGGGCCGTCGAAGGCGGCAGGATGGCAGGGCTGCCGGTCATGGTCGACTTCGGCTTCTTCCCCGCCGAACGGCCCTATTGGCGCCTGGTCGCCGAGCGGCTGCGGCCGGGAGACATCAGCACCCACATGTACCGCAGCGGCGTCCCCTACCTCGACAAGGACGGGAAGCTGCTCGACTACCTCAGGCAGGCCCGGGCGCGCGGGGTGAAGTTCGACCTGGGGCACGGAGGGGGAGCTTCGTCTTCCGGAATGCCGTTCCGGCCGTGCAGCAGGGATTCTACCCCGACTCCATATCGACCGACCTCCACACCGGCAGCATGAACGGCGCCCTGATGGACTTCCCGAACCTGATGTCGAAGATGCTGGTGATGGGGATGCCGTTCGCCGAGATCATCCTGCGTTCGACCTGGATGCCGGCGTCCGAGGTGATCCATCGGCCGGAACTGGGCCACTTGACCGTCGGCTCGCCCGCCGACATGGCGGTGTGGCGGATCGCGGACGGCGCTTACGCCTATGCGGACACGAGCGGCGGCCGGTTGCCCGGGAAGCAGCGCATCTATTGTGAGATGACCCTGAAGGACGGCGCCGTTGTCTGGGACCTGAACGCCCGCGGCGCGGTCGACTACAAGCAACTGGGTCCGGACTACGGCTTGCGCGAAGGCGCCGACGTCGTGGTCGTCCCCTGACGGGGGGGGGCCGCGGCGGCCCGCCGCGGCCCTGGATCTGCCCCATTCGGTGTATTCGGCTCCGCACCGGATGTCACGGGGAAACACCGGGTGCAGAGCCAACCCCGCCCACGTGCCTAATCCTGACAACCAGGACCCCGGGAGCCGCGGCGAGCCGCCGCGGCCCACTTCGCCTCCTGGTGGCACCTTCACCCCACCCGCTGGAACTCCTCGATCTCCCGCAGTTCCTCCGGGCTCAAGCGGAACTCCGCCGCCCCTATGACACCCTCGAGCTGCTGCGGCGACCTCAGCCCCACGATCGCCGCGGTGACCTCCGGACGGCGCAAAGTCCACGCAATGGCCACCTCCCCAGGGGTGCGCCCGTGGCGCCTGCCGATTTCGCGCAGCAGCTCGGCGAGCGCGAGGTTGTGGGTGAGCTTCGGTTCCCGAAAATTCGGGGTGCGCGGGCGAAAATCGTCGGGGGGCATGGCCGCAATGCGTTCCCGCGTCATGGCCCCGCTGAGCAGGCCGGATTTCATTGGAGAGTACACGATGACGCCTATGTTGTTCTCTGCGACAAACGGCAGCGTCTCCTGCTCGATCTCGGGCGAGACGATGGAGTAAGGGGGCTGCAGCGAGGTAATCGGGGCGATCTTGGCCACGCGCCTCATCTGGCCGACCGAAAAGTTCGACACGCCGATCCAGCGGACCTTCCCCTCCTCCTTGAGCCGCGTCAGTGTCTCCCAGCCTTCCTCGAGATCGGCCTCCGGATCCGGCCAGTGGATCTGATAGAGATCGATGGCCTCCACCTGAAGACGCCTGAGCGACGCCTCGCACTCTTTGCGCAGTTCGTCGCGTTTGAGCGAGCCGAAGATCTCGCCGTCCGCATTCCAGTTGCGTTCGCACTTGGTGAAGATGTACGGGTGCGGCGTTACACCCTTGACGGCCCGGGCGACGATCTCCTCCGAGTGCCCGAGCCCGTACACCGCCGCTGTGTCTATCCAGTTTATCCCCGCGCGCAGCGCGGCGCGCACCGCGCCGATCGAGAGTTCGTCGTCCTGGGGCCCCCAGGCGAACTGCCAACCGCCGCCCCCCATGGCCCAGGCACCCACGCCGAGCGGGGTTATGAACATGTCGCTGTTGCCAAGCCGTCTGGTGTCCAATGTCCCTCCTCCGTCATATTGTAGAACTGTACATATCTCCCCTCCCGCTCCGCAAACACAGAATTCTAGTGGGCGGCGGCTGCTGTGGTGGGCCGCGGCGGCCCTCTCACTTTTCCTGTGGCTTGCGCCTTCATCCGCAGCTGCACCTCACTCACCGGGCGGGGACGAGCCGTCCCCGCCCACCGGGGAGGCTCACCGCCAACCCTCCTCGTAGCCAGTCTGGTAGAGGGCCAGGATGTTTTCGAGCGGGGTGATCGCTTGAAGGTTGTGGCAGGGTGCGAGTATGTAGCCGCCGCCGGAGCCGAGGATGCGATGGTTGTCGCGGACCTCCTGCCGCACGTCCTCCGGCGAGCCGAACGGCATCGTGTGCTGGTTGTCCATCGCGCCGTGGAATACGAGCCGATCTCCGAAATCGTGTTTGAGTCCCTCGCGCTCCATCCCGCTGCAACGCCACTGCACGGGGTTGAGGATGTCCATCCCGATATCGATCAGGTCGGGGATCACCTTGCGCACCGCGCCGTCGCTGTGGGTCATGACAAACGCGCCCCCCTCGTGCACGAGCCGCATCATTCGCTTCATCCGCGGCAGGAAGAACTCCCGGATGTGTCGCGGCGAATACATCAGGTCGTTCATGGTGCCGAAGTCCTCGCCGACCTGCACATACGTGACCCGTCCCGGAAGCGATTCGAAGGTGCGCAGGATGCGTTGGTACTCGAAGTCGAAGATCTTCTCCAGGCAGTAGTGCACGAATTCCTGGTTCTCGGCCAAGTCCAGGAACGCCTGCTCCATGCCGCGAAAATCCTTGTAAAGGTAGTACGGCTCGGAGATCGGCCCTTCCACCGGGTATGCCTCCCGCGCCGCGACCTGCCCGGGAAGCACGCTGTAGTCGTACCAGTCCGGCTGCGGCCAGACGTAGTCCTTCTCGAGTTCCGCGATGGAGCGGTACCGCGCCAGCGGGTGGGAAACGGCCTCCTCGTACGTGCCGGCGCCATAGTCCACCCGTCGGTAGACGACGCCAAACTCGTTGGCCCCCCGGGGCAGCGCCGGCCCGACATAGGCCGGCGCCAACACCACGGGCCGATCGATGTGGAGACGCTCGAAGACTTCCCACATGTCGTCGCAGCCGAAATGGCGCAGCAGGGCGCGATCGACTTCCGGGGTCGCCCAGTAGTCCATGGGAACCCGATCCGGCTTTTGCCGGCGCAGGGTGGCCTGCCAGCGTTCTACAGGGGCCATCGTCTCCGTTCGCATAGGAGGGCAACTTACCGCAGTTTCAGCCGTTTCCGTCGGAGTTTCTGCAAATCGCCGCGGGAGTTCCCGAGCGGCGTCGCCACGACGCAGCCCACGCAGTTTGCTCATTTGTGCGTTTCACCTCGGTCCCCGGGTTGCTGCCCAATCCCAGGGGCGGGGCCGGGCCGTCACTGCCCACTTGTGGCAACGTCCCGCTTGCAAAAGGGCGACGGCTGAGTGCAGCATAGTCCGGTCTCGACACCGTGATTCTTGCCCGGAGGATGGGTTCTATGGACAGGCGGACATTTCTGCGCGTGTCGGCGTCGGGGCTGGCTCTGGCGGCGACGGGTGCGGCGCAGCCACGGCGCCCCAACGTGGTCGTCATCTACGCCGACGATCTCGGGTACGGGGACGTCAGCTGCTACGGAGCGACGAAGGTCAGTACGCCGAACATCGACCGGCTCGCGTCGCGCGGGCTGCGGTTCGTCAACGCCCACGCCGCGGCCGCCACCTGCACGCCGTCGCGCTACGCAATGATGACGGGCGAATACGCCTGGCGCAGGAAGGGGACCGGCGTGCTGCCGGGCGATGCCTCGCTGATCGTGCAGCCCGGACGCACCACGCTCCCGTCGATGATGCGCAAGGCGGGCTACACGACCGGAGCGGTCGGCAAGTGGCACCTGGGCCTGGGGGCGGGAAACCTCGACTGGAACCGCGACATCGCGCCCGGCCCGCTCGACATCGGTTTCGACTACTGCTTCCTGATCCCGGCCACGGGCGACCGCGTACCCTGTGTTTTCGTGGAGAACCGCCGCGTGGTCGGCCTCGACCCCACCGACCCCATCCGGGTGAGCTACCAGGAGAAGGTCGGGGACGAGCCGACCGGGAAGGAGCACCCCGAACTCCTCAAGGTGCACCCCAGCCACGGACACGACATGACCATCGTCAACGGCATCAGCCGCATCGGTTACATGACCGGCGGCAAGGCGGCGCGCTGGGTCGACGAGGACATCGCCGACACGGTCACCGGCAAGGCCAAGGCATTCATCGAGCAGAACGCGGCGCGCCCCTTCTTCCTGTACTTCTCCACGCACGACATCCATGTCCCGCGCGTGCCGCACGCGCGCTTTGCGGGCAAGAGCGGCCTGGGACCGCGGGGCGACGTCATCCTGCAGCTCGACTGGTGTGTCGGGGAGATCCTGGACACTCTCGACCGGCTCAAACTCGCCGACAACACGATCGTGATTTTTACCAGCGACAACGGACCGGTGATCGACGACGGGTACAAGGATGACGCGGTCGAAAAACTCTCCGGTCACAAACCGTCGGGCCCGCTGCGCGGGGGGAAGTACAGCGCTTTCGATGCGGGCACCCGCGTTCCGTTCGTCCTGCGCTGGCCGGGGAAGGTCAAGCCGGGCACCTCGGAGGCGCTCGTCTGCCAGATCGACTTCCTGGCGTCGTTCGCCGGGATGAACCGCCAGACCCTCGCCGCCGGCGACGCGCCCGACAGCAGCGCCGTCCTCGACGCGCTGCTCGGCCGCTCCGGGACGGGCCGGGATCACCTGGTGGAGCAGGCCTCGACCCTGTCGATCATCAAGGGGGACTGGAAGTACATCGAACCGAGCCAGGGAGCGAAAATCAACAAGAACACCAACACGGAAACCGGAAACGACCCGGCTCCGCAGCTCTACAACCTGCGCGAGGACATCGGCGAGAAGAACAACGTCGCCGCCCGGCACCCGGAAAAGGTGGAGGAACTGGCGGCCGCCCTGAAGAGAATCCGGGCCCAGGACTCAGCGCGATAACACCCAGTGTCCGTAAAGCAAGTGGGTCCGGGCTTCAGCCCGGACGTCTTCTGATCTGATCTATGTGGCGACGGGCGCACGTTATAGCGACCGCAAACGGCGTTCGGGCGGAAGCCCGGACCCACTTGGGTTGGCTGCCTAGCGGCTCCCGGCGAGGGCAAAATCGAGGGTCACGTCGCGAAGCTGGCTTCGGATCTGCTCGAACAGGTTCCAGTCCGACAGCCGCTCGTCGGTCATCTCCAGCATCGGCGTCAAGAGTGGTGCGAAGTCGGCAAATATGCTCTTCATCTGCCCGTCGTGGCCGGCCGCGCGGGCACGCAACCTCGAGGTCGCCGGAACCGTCGCGCTGAACCGTCCGCCGGGCGCACGCACTTCCGACTTCTTTACGGGTATTCGGCCGTCCATCTCGACAACCTCGACGACGGCGTCGAGAGCCTGGCCCGTCCGGGCGTCCCGCACCGTTCCCCGAACCCGCGCGAGTTCCGGCCGCGGCGCGCGGTAGTCCGCGCCTTCGAAATAGATGGGATTGGTGATGGCCACCTGGCCGGGGCCGGCCCCGAGGACGCGCACGATGTACCAGGCGGTGCCGGGCTCCGACACCTCCCCGGCGTCGGGCGTACCAGGTGCCCAGGAGCGGATGACGGCACCATTTCGGATCAGCTCGATCCTGGTCGCGTCACCCCAGGTCTCGACCCGCACCGGCAAGGGCGCGCCGTGTGGCGCCCGCACCACGTCGCCGGGCTCGTGCCCGCCGATTTTGAGGAGTACCAGGGGCCCGCTCGTGATGAAGTTCCGCCCCTGTTTCATCGCCTGCGCGATTGCGGCGAAGGTCGGGTCACCCACGACGCGCGTGTAGACCCGCACCCTCCCCGGGACGCCGCCGCCGGGGTTGTCGAACGTCGTGTCGGAAGACGCCGTCGCGGGCATCCGGTACCCGTGGTTCAGCAGCAGGAACCACAGTTCCAGGGCGCGCCGGTTCGTCTCGCGCTCCTCCGGCTGCATCATGATGTCGACGGCGTCGTAGCTGGGCCCGGCGATCGTGTCGAAGGGCAGCTCGGCGGCCATGTTGGAGATCCGCTTGCGCTCCTCGACCGGGAATCCGCCCGTACCGCCCCACTTCCCCCACCACCAGCGGTGCGGGTGGGTGTAGACGCTGATGCCCCCGGCCGAGTGTATGAGAGCGTGCATCTCGAAGTTCGGCACCGGAGGCTTGAAGCTCTCGTAGTCCCAGGCGCTCATGGTGAGCAGTTCGGAGATGACGTCACGGCCGTCGGGCGTCCGTCCGCGCAGTGCGACGGTCCAGCCGTGCCCCGCGCAGTGCGTCACGTCGCCGCGCCAGTAGTTCTTCGGCGCCTCGAGGTTCCAGGAAATCCGGAAATCCGGCGCACTGACTTGCTCGCACTCGCGGGTGAGGTTTTCCGGGGTCGGATCCGCGAGGCTCCAGTGCTGGGCCAGCGAAAGGTAATCGAGACCCTCGGCCCGCGCCGCCAGCGCGATCTGGGCGAAGCCCACCGGGACCTTGCGCTCGCCGTGAATCATGTGGACGTGGTTGTCGCCGCCGACCCAGCCGAGCCGGCGCAAGGGTGAACGCCGGGCCAGGCGGAACTCGAGGCCGTGCCGCTGCCCCGCGGTTGCCGTCAGCTCCCGCGTCTGCGGGATGTAGTCGAAGCCCCGGCTCACCGCAACCGTGACCGGGCCCGGGGCAACCGTCTTCTCGAACAACCCGTTCGAGCGGAATCCTCCGCGGAAGCTGGGGTGTTCGGTCAGGACGGTGCCGCCCGCGTCCCGGATCGTGACGGTAGCCGGCATCACACTCCCGGACTCGGCGTCGAGCACGCGGCCGGCGATCACCGCGTCCGCGCCCGGGGCCGCCGGCCTGACCGCGGCAGGTGTGGTGAAGAAGAGGCCGAAGCCAAGAAGGGATGCCGCGATGTCTGCAATTCGCACGACGAGAGTTTCCTCTGTAACCTACCGAGCTAAGGATTCGTGTTCATGAATATGCCAAAAAACGTTCCAGGACGCGGATTTGCGCGGATGCACGCGAATTTTGACTTGGTGGAATGCCGGGCGCGGCCGCGCAGGGCGCAGAGTCGCGGAGTTCGTTTCTCCGAGGATCCCTGCGCCCGTATCGTCGCGGTTGTGAGTCTTGGTCGTCGCGGCCGGGCTAAACGGCCTGGGCCGCCTTCATCTGCTCCGCCATCTTCTGGAGAAGGTCGACGGTGCGGCAGGAGTAGCCCCACTCGTTGTCGTACCAGGACACGAGCTTGAAGAATCTCTTTTCACCCTTGAGGTTGTTCTGCAGGGTGGCCAGCGAATCGTAGATCGAGGAGCGGTCGTCGTGGATGATGTCGGTCGAGACCAGCTCTTCGTCGGATACGCCCAGGATGCCCTTCATGTAGGTCTGGGACGCCTTCCTGAGCAGCCCGTCGATCTCCTCGATGGAGGTGTCGCGGACCGAGCGGAACACGAGGTCGACGACCGAGACGTCCGCAGTGGGCACGCGGAAGGACATGCCGGTGAGCTTGCCCTTGACGGCCGGGAGCACCTCGCCGACGGCCTTCGCGGCACCGGTGGACGACGGGATGATGTTGATCGCCGCGGCGCGGCCGCCCCGCCAGTCCTTTTTCGAGGGGCCGTCGACGGTCTTCTGCGTCGCCGTGTAGGAGTGGATCGTGGTCATGAGACCCGTCTCGATCCCGATCCCTTCCTTCAGCAGCACGTGGACCAGCGGTGCAAGACAATTGGTCGTGCACGAGGCGTTGGAAACTATGTCGTGCTGCTTGGGGTCGTACTCATTGTCGTTGACGCCCATCAGCAGCGTCTTGACCCCGCCCTTGCCCGGCGCGGAAATGATGACCTTCCTGGCCCCGGCCGCAAGGTGACCCTTGGCCTTTTCCAGGTCGGTGAACAAGCCCGTGGACTCGACCACTAGCTGCACCCCGAGTGCCTTCCAGGGGAGTTGAGACGGATCCTTGGTGGCCATGACGCACTTGATCTTGTCGCCGTTCACGACCAGAACGTCGTCCGCCTCTGCGCCGGCCGACTTTTCCGTCGAGATGGTTCCCTTGAAGCGGCCGTGGATGGAATCGTACTTCAGCTGGTACGCGAAGTACTTCGCGTCGGTCGTCACATCCACGACCGCTGCGACATCGAAAGTCTTGCCCAGAGCGCCCTTCTCCACCATGGCGAGGAGGACTTGCCGCCCGATGCGGCCGAAGCCATTTATACCAACCGTTACAGCCATATAATCTTCTCTCCTTGTGGGATTAATTCGTTCGACCCGTTAACTATACCCGATTTTCGCCCCTCGATGAACCCCACAGCGAACTGCCGGCGGAGAATGGCGCCCGCGCGGGGGCGTCAGCAGCCCGCCAGGGCGGCCTTCATCCGCTCGAGCGCCTGGAGGAGCGTCGCGCGCGGGCAGGCGAAATTCAACCGCGCGAAGCCTCCGCCCGGCTCCCCGAATTGCGGTCCGGCAGGAGAGCGCGACCCCGGCCCGCTCCAGGAAGAACTTCTGCGGGTCGCCGGGTATCGCGGAGCCGCGGCAGTCCAGCCACGCCAGGTACGTCGCTTCCGGCTTCCACATGGTGATGCCCGGCAGTTCGCGGGCGACGAAGTCCGCCACCAGGTCGCGGTTTCCCTCGAGGTACTCGAGCGCCTGGACCAGCCACTCGTCGCCGTCGCGGTAGGCCGCCAGTGCGGCAACCAGTCCGAGTGCGTTCACCTCGGGGAAAAACGGGGGCTCGGTCGTCTGCAGCCGGCGGCGCAGCGCGGGATCGGTCACGATGGCCATCGAGCAATGCAGCCCGGGGATGTTGAACGTCTTGCTCGGCGCCATCAGGGTGACCGTGCGGGCGGCGACCTCCGGCGCGAGCGCCGCGACGGGCGTGTGCCGGACGCCGCGGTACAGGATGTCGCAGTGGATTTCGTCGGAGCAGATCAGCACCCCCCGGCGCAGGCAGATGGCGGCCAACCGCTGCAGCTCCTCCGGCCGGAACGCGCGCCCCACCGGGTTGTGCGGGTTGCAGAGGATCAGGACGCGGGTCCGATCCGTCATCGCGGCCTCGAGCGAGGCGAAATCGATCTCGTAGGCCCCCCCCGGCAGGCGGACGAGCGGGGACTGCTGCAGTTCGAGCCCACTCTGCCGCGGCGCGCCGAGGATGGGAGGATAGACCGGGGGCTGCACCAGCACCGCCTCGCCCGCGGCGGCCGCCATCCGGCAGACGCGGTTGAAGCCGAGCACCACCCCGGGCTGGAACAGGATGGCGTCGGGGTGGACCCGCCACCCGTAAAGGCGCATCAGCCGGGCCGCGATGACGTCGCGCAGCGCGCCGGACTCGCGCGCGTAGCCGAAAATGCCGTGGTCTATGCGCCTGTGCAGCGCCGCCAGTATCGGTTCGGCTACCCTGAAGTCCATGTCCGCGGTCCAGAGCGGGAGCACGTCCGCCGGATAGTAGCCCCACTTGGTGCTGTCGGAATCCCTCCGGTCGATCACCCGGTCGAAGTCGTAGCGCATGTTTTAACGATATAGCCACCAATCCCCCGGTGTCATTCCTTTTACTGCGTGTGGGCGGGGGCGGCCCGCCCCCGCCCGGGTGGGCAATCGGGAAAACCCACCGGCCGGGGAAATTCCACGGGCCGCGCCGGGCCGTCGCGGCCCACACCGAAATGATGTTATCTTATGCCGCTATGCGCAGGCCGGCACTGGTGGACCTCTTGATGGTGAGCGTGACCCTGATCTGGGGTATGAACTTCTCGATCATGAAGCACGCCTACGTCTACTTCGATCCGCTCGCATTTACCGCACTGCGCTTCACGATCGCCGTCCTCACGCTCGCGCTCGTCCTCAAGGTGCGCGGCATTCCGTTGACGGCCGACCGCGCGGACCTCCCCTCGCTGGCGGGACTCGGGTTCTTGAGCCAGACGCTCTACCAGATCCTGTTCGTCCTGGGCTTGGCCGCGACGAAGGCGGGTAATGCCGGGCTGCTGGCTTCGCTTTCGCCCGTCTTCGCCTACGCCTCCGGGATTTTGCTGAAACGCGAGGTGTTCAGCCGCCGGGTGCTGGCCGGGATGCTGCTCTCGCTCGCCGGGGTTGTCGCGGTGGTCCTCTTCGGCTCCAAGGAAATCGAATTCGGCTCGGCCATCCGTGGCGATGCTCTGATCCTGGGTTCGACCCTGTGTTGGGGCTGGTACACCGGCGGGGCGACCCGGCTGGCGGTGAAATATGGGGCGCTGCGGCTGACCTTCTGGCTGATGCTGACCGGGACCGCCGGGCTGGTCCCGATCCTGATCCCTTCGATCCTACACCAGGACTGGTTCGCCATCCCAGCCAGGGGGTGGCTGGAGTTCGGCTACTCGACTTTTCTCTCCATCGTCTACAGCTACGTCGTCTGGTCGTTTGCGCTGGAGCACCTGGGCGTCTCGGGCACGGCGGTCTACTCGAACGTCACCCCGATGGTCGCCCTGATCGGGGCCTGGTTCCTGCTGGGCGAACGGCCGGGCCTCCCCCAGGTCGCCGGCATCGCCCTGATCCTCACGGGCGTCTTCATGGTCCGCTCGCGGAGGCTGGCGCTCAGGCTTGCCGGAGCCAGCCGTCAAACGCGCTCGTAGGACTCGCGCACCTCGGCCGGCCCCCATGCCCGCTCCAGGCGGCGCACGATGAAGTGTCCCCGCGCCATATCCTGGAAGTGGTTGATGAAAATGGTGTTGACCAATGCGCCCCCCGCCGCTCCGATGATCGGCACCGCCTGCGCGGCCAGTTTTTCGGACACCACCACCCCGAAGCGCGACGAGAGCGTCACGATGAGCCGCACGAGCGGGGGGGCGCCCTCCTCGACCAGCCCTCGCTCCGTGATGTACTTAGCCGCCTCCGAAACAGTCCGGGCAAGTGCCGCACGCACGGCAAAGTAGCCGGTCTCGGTCGCGTTGTCCCCGGGTGCCTTGCCCCCGAGCGCAAAAACCTCGAGGCAGGCCAGCCGGCTTTCGATGCTGCGGATGTTCTCCCCTTCGCTGCGCGCGATGTCCGCGATGGAACGCAGCATCACGGTCGTGGTCAGCGGGAGCTCGACGACTAGCGCGGGCAGCCCGAAAATTCCGGCTGCAGCCCCGTCCGCAGCGGCAATCACGCGATGCAGCGCGTTGGACGCGGGCCGGCCCGGCTTGTCTTTCAAGGTGTTGACGGCGACGCCAAGCGCCTTCTGCATCGACTTGCGGGCCGCGCTCTGCACCACGCCGGCCCAGGAGGCCGGGAGCATCGCGAGGCCTTTCTCGATCGGAATCCCGACCATGCCGGTGACCTTGGCCGCGAGGCCGGGATTCTCCAGCAATTGCTTGGCTTTACTGAGGTCTTCAAGTTCGTCGATGGTCATGGTCCCCACCCCCGGGCAGCGCCGGGCTGGCTCGGCCCACTCCGCTGTCCACCCTATTATGCACGGGAATCGAGTTCGTGCCACCGTGCATAGACGTCGAGCAACTCCCGGGGCAGCTCTTCCAGCCGCGCCAGCTTGGCACGGATCGATTCAGCCGGCTCGCGGTAGAAATCCGGGTGAGCTACTGCGGCGCCCAGCCTGCGCTGCTCTTCCTCGAGCGCTTCGATGCGCGAGGGCAGGCACTCGAGTTCCCGCGCTTCGTTATAGGAGAGCTTCCTCCGGCCCTGAGGCCGACCGACCGCCCCTGGGAGGCGCGGCTCACTTCGCTCCCTTACGGCGGTGGGAGCCGGGGCCGGGGGCCGTTGCCGCAACCAGTCCTCGAAGCCGCCGACGTACTCCTGTACGCGCCCGTCCCCCTCGAACACCAGGGTGCTGGTAACGGCGTTGTCCAGGAACACGCGGTCGTGGGTAACCAGCAGCAGGGTTCCGGCGAACTCCACCAGCTGCGCCTCCAACAGCTCCAGGGTTTCCAGGTCCAGGTCGTTGGTCGGCTCGTCGAGCACCAGGACATTGGCGGGGCGGGTGAACAGGCGCGCGAGCATCAGCCGGTTGCGCTCACCTCCCGACAGCGCCTTGACGGGAGCACGCGCCCGTTCGGCCGGGAAGAGAAAGTCGCGCAGATAGCCGTTGACGTGACGCGAGCGACCATTCACGGTCACGGTCTCGTTGCCCTCCCCGATCGTGTCGAACACGCTCTTTTCGGGGTCGAGCTGCTCGCGCTGCTGGTCATAGTAGGCGACCTGGACGTTGCTGCCGCGCCGGACCGAACCGATGTCGGGGTCGATCTCGCCCAACAGCAGCCGCAGCAGCGTGGTCTTCCCCGAGCCGTTCGGCCCGATCAGGCCGACCCGGTCGCCGCGCATGATCCGGGTGGAGAAGTCGCGCACGACGGCGCGGCCGTCGAAAGACTTGCCGACCCGGCGCGCCTCGAACACCAGGCGCCCCGACGGGTCGCCGAGCTCCACCTGGATGCGGGCGGCCCCGACCTGGGCGCGCCGCGCGGCCCGCTCGGCGCGCAGGGCGAGCAGGGCGCGGACGCGCCCCTCGTTCCGGGTCCGCCGGGCTTTGATCCCCCGGCGCACCCAGGCTTCCTCGCCCGCCAGCCGCTTGTCGAACTTCGATTGCCGAAGCGCCTCGTTGGCCAGCCACTCCTCTTTTCTGCGCAAGAACCCGGCGTAGTCTCCCGGCCAAGTCGTGAGCCGGCCGCGGTCGAGTTCCACGATGCGGGTGGCGAGGCGCTGCAGGAACGCCCGGTCGTGGGTCACGAAGACGACGCTGCCGGGGTATTCGGCCAGAAACGACTCCATCCAGGTGATCGCATCAAGGTCGAGGTGGTTCGTCGGCTCGTCGAGCAGCAGCAGGTCGGGTTCGCCGACCAGCGCGCGGGCGAGCAGCGTGCGGCGCTTCCAGCCGCCCGAGAGCGTATCCACGACAGCCTCGCCCGGCAATCCCAGTTGCCCCAGCACCATTTCGACGCGCTGCTCGAGCCGCCAGCCGTCACGCTCCTCCAGCTCGTGCTGCAGCTTCCCCAGCTTCTCCAGCAACGCCGGCGAGGCGCGTTCGGCCACTTCGACCGCGGCGTAATGGTAGGAGGTCACGAGATCGCTCAGGTCCCCCAGCCCTTCCGCTACCACGTCAAACACCGGGCGGTCCGTCGACAGCGGCACGTCCTGCACCAGCCGGGAGATCCGCAGCCCCGACTGCCGCCAGATCGAGCCCCCGTCGGGCGGCCGCTCTCCGCTCAGGATCTGCAGGAGCGTCGACTTGCCCGAACCGTTGCGACCGATCAGTGAAACCCGCTCGCCCGGCTCGATTTGCAGCGACACTTCGTCCAGAAGCGGCTCGTGGCCGAATGCGAGCGAGACCCGATCGAGCGTTGCGAGTGCCACCCCAATAACCTACCACAAGATCAAGTGTGTCGGTCAGCCCGCCCGCCCCCCGATGATCCGCAGACCGGGCAATGGGCAATCCGCCCTGGAGCAACATCCGCGGGCCGCGTCGGGCCGCCGCTGCCCACTTGATTTTCCGCTTGTGCGCCTACGCTCCGGCGCAGGAGAATTGTCTCGGTTTGTCTTCACACTAGAAGGGATGTACCATGAAAGAGGACCGTACCGTCAATCGCACTGGGAGAATGTCCTTCAGTGCATGCGGACACGCGAGACACCGGTGCTCGACGGGCTGACCGCCTACACGGCCATGGTCCCGATCGCCACGTCGGTCGAGTCCTACCGCACCGGCCAGATGCTCTTTTTCGACACGCAAAAACAGCAGATCGTCACCAAGCCGCCGAAGATGACGTAAGTGGGCGGGGGCGGCTCGACCCCGCCCCCCAGTGAACTGCAACCGGGAGACATCATAAGCCGCGCCGGCTGAGCCGGCCCCGGCCCCGGCGGGCCCGGGGTCGGGGGCCGCGTCGGGCCGCCGCGGCCCACTGCCTTTCATCCTTACAGGAGATACTACCGTGCGAAGTCGTCACGTTCTGGCCTCGTTCCTTCTTTTCCTCCTCTCTGCTGCCGCGTATGGAGCGAACCCTGCCGCCACCGCGGGAGCGCGCGACGTGCGGCTCGAATTCGACGAGGCGCTTCGCAGCCGCGTCGTCACCGCATTCGGCGGCAAGGTTTCCCCGTTCACCGAGTGGGCCCCGTCGGAGTTCGTCACCGTCGACGGCGCCGATGTGAAGGATTTCCCATTGAAACGGAAGCGCGCCGAAAATGTCAGCGACAAGTTCGGCAAAGGCCGCCGCCAGATTCTCACCGGGGAAACGGCTACCCTCCGGAAGGAGGTCAAGGCCACCGCCTATGACGCGTACCCGGCCACCGTCGTCCTCGAGGTCCGCTACACCAACATCGGACGGACCCCGGTCAAGATCGACCGCTGGACCAGCCACCACTACGCGATCGCCGCGCGAGAACCTTCCGAGACCCCGTTCTGGTCCTTCCAGAGCGGCTCGTATGAAAACCGGCCGGCCTGGGTGCTCCCGCTGAAGGCCGGCTTCAAGCAGGACAACTTCCAGGGGATGAACGCGACCGACTATGGCGGCGGCACACCGGTCGCCGACATCTGGCGTCCCGACGGGGGGGTCGCGGTCGGCCACCTCGAACTCGTCCCCAAACTCGTCTCGCTCCCCGTCGCGATGCCCGGCGCTGCCGCTGCGGAACTCGCCGTGGCCTACGCGTGCGACCGGACCCTGGCACCCGGAGAATCGCTCGACACCTTCCGCACCTTCGTCACCGCCCACAAGGGCGACTACTTCGCCGCCCTGCGGGAATACCGCCGTATGATGGTCGGCCAGGGCATCCAGTTCCCCCAGGCCCCGCCCGACGCCTTCGAGCCGATCTGGTGCGCCTGGGGCTATCGGCGTACGTTCCAGCCGCCGCAGATCTACGGGGCGCTCCCGATCGTCAAGAAACTCGGCTTCCGCTGGGTAACCCTCGACGACGGCTGGCAGACCGCCGAGGGAGACTGGTTCCTCGAGCCGAAGAAGTTCCCGCGCGGCGACCCGGACATGAAGGCCATGGTCGACCGCATCCACGCCGACGGGTTCAAAGCCCAGCTCTGGTGGGCCCCGATGTGCGTCGATCCCGGCACCGAGAAGATCAGCTCTCACCCGGAGTGGCTGCTCCTCGACCGGGACGGCAGCCGCCACAAGATCTCCTACTGGGACGCCTTCTACCTCTGCCCCGCGACCCCGGAAGTCCGCAACGACGCGGCCGCGTTCGTGACGAAGGCGATCAGGGACTGGGGCTACGACGGCCTCAAGCTCGACGGCCAGTACATGAACGCCGCCCCTCCCTGCTACAACCCGGCCCACCACCACAAGGACCCGAATGAGTCCGTCGAGGCCGTCCCCGCCTTTTTCAAGGCCATTTTCGACGCCGCCCGCGCGGCCAAGCCCGAAGCCGTCGTCGAATTCTGCCCGTGCGGCACTTCCTTCTCCTTCTTCACCCTCCCGTACGCGAACATGACCGTCGCCTCCGACCCGGCCCGCTCCTGGCAGGTGCGGACCAAGGGGAAAAGCCTCAAGGCGCTCACGGGCGACGGGATCGCCTACTTCGGGGACCACGTGGAGTTGAGCGACGAGCGCCGGGACTTCGCCTCGACCGTCGCGGTGGGCGGTGTCGTCGGCACCGAGTTCACCTGGCCGGTCGGCTCCGGACCGGTCGGCCGCGGCGGGAAGAACACCAGCGACCTCACCCCGGAACGGGAGGCGCACTGGGCAAAGTGGCTGGGAATCTACAAGGACAAGATGCTCTCGAAAGGGGAGTACCTGGGCGCGCTGTACGACATCGGCTTCGACCGGCCGGAGACCCACGCCATCCGCAAGGACGGGAAGATGTATTACGGCTACTTCGCCCCGGAATTCCAGGGCAAAGTACAGCTGCGCGGCCTGCAGGCGAGAAAATACCAGGTCGTCGACTACGAGACCGGCAAGGAGTACGGCACCGTGCAGGGGCCGACCGCAACCCTGGAGGCGTCTTCAAACACCACCTGGTGCTCGAAGCCCGGTAACCCACTTGGACCGCGGCGGCTCGCCGCGGTCCAAGTGGGCGGGGTCGGGCCGATCCCCCGCCCACCGTGTCACTGCACGTGCAGGACCCAGACGTGACCCGGCTGGATGGGGGCCGCGACCGAGGGCGCGGCCGCCCGCCGCCGTCTTGACGGGAACCGCGCGCGTCGGTGATCAGGTCGCGCGCCTGCGCGGTGCCCGCGGCCAGCCTGATCTGCAGCGTCACGGCCTCCTTGCCGTGGTTGAACGCAAAGAGCAGCCTGCCCTTGCCCGTCTCGAGGACCTGGACTTCCACCGCGCCGCCGGACACCTCCACGGCCGGCTGCACCCCGGCCCAGCGCAGCAACCCGGAGAAGAAGCGCTGCGCCGTCTCGTTCGGTTTCGACGAGTAGGCGGCACTGACGTAGGAGCCCGAGCAGGAGGGTCTTGCCGCTGCCGAACGACGCCACGACGGCGGCGGGGCGGCCGTCGGCGAAACGCGCCGCCACCCGGGACCGGGCGCCGACGAGCGCGAGCGTCTCCTCGTACCAGCGCGCCGGGATCGTGTCGCCCGGCTTCATCCCGGGAATCGCGTCGCTGTCCCACCGCAGCTCCGTCCGGCCCTCCTTGCCGGTCTGGATGTGTTCCTCGCGGCAGCCGAAGACCTCGTGCATCCCCATGCCGGGCAGCGTCTCGGCCGCACGGCCGCGCTCGTCGTTCCACCCGAACCGTGCCTCGGTCACCAGGGTCCCTCCCTGCCGTACGTACTCGCGCAGTTGCTCGGCGGCGGCGGCGGGCATCATCAGCGGGTACGGGAAATAGACGAGCCGATACTGGCGCAGCGTCTGGGCGGTCAGCCCCTCGATGTGGACGTAGTCGAGCGGGACGTTGGTGGGAAAGAGGGCGCGGTGAATGCCGAGCAGCGAATCGCGTTCGATCCCGGCGACCTCGCCCTGCGGGCCGCCGTAGGAGGTCGCGCGCTGCCGTCCCCCGACGAAGTGCATCAGCGGGTTGTAGATGACGGCCACCTGCGCCGGCGTCGGCCGCGCGTCCGCGAACAATTGCGCATTGCGATCCACGACGCGGGCGATCTCTCCGGCGGTGCGCGCCCGCTCCGTGACGGTCCCGTCCAGCTGCAGGAGGCCGAAGCCTCCGGACTCGTAGCCGGTGCTCATCGGGTAGTAGGCGTAGTAGCAGATCGCCTTCGCCCCGCGCGCGAGCGCGCTCCACGTCCAGATCCGGAGGTCCTCCGGCGTGACCGTGGGGCTGACGTTGAGCGCGATCGTCCCGAAGCCCCCCTGCAACTCCCCGATGTAGAAGCCGCGGCGCCCGTCGGCATAGCCGAAGGAGCGGGCAAAATCGAGGAGGGCCGCGCGCCACGGCACGTCGCGGTCGACGAAGGCCGAGTGCTTCGGATAGAAAGAGGTGCCGTAATAGTCGACCTGCCGGGCCATGCTCCAGTCGTCGGACTGCCCCTCCCAGTAATGCGGCGAGCTGAAGAGGCCCACCCCGGCCGCGTGACTGGTCGCCACCGAGCGCGGCGCGATCTTCTTCACCGCGTCACATCGCTCGCGCAGGTCCTCGGCGAGCTTGTCCATGATGAAGTACTTCCAGTCGATGTAGTCGGTGTAGGACAGGATGGTGCTCAGGCGGTTGGGCTCGACCTCGTCCCAGGAGCGGTAGCGCCGATACCAGGCCTGGTTGAGCGCCTCGAGCGTGGGGTACTTCTTCTGGAGCCAGGCGCGGTAGCGCCGCACCGTGTGCGGGCAGAAGCAGAATTCGGGGTTGTCGATGTAGGTGGGGGTGGCCCAGTTGATGACGTGAGGCTCGCTCCAGAGGTCCCAGCCGTAGAAGGCCGGGTGATCCTTCACGTGGGCCGCGATCGCGGCGTAGAAACCGATGTCCGCCTCACGCACGCCCGCGTGGTCGCGGCAGTAGCCGGGGGAGGACTCGGGCCGCATCGCCGCACCGTTGGAGGAGACGAAGAGCGAGTCGGGGTACTTGCGTCCCACCCACTCGGGCGCGGAATCCATGTAGACCTGGAGGATGACTTTCAGCCCCTCCTCCTGCGCAAGCTGGAGGATGACGTCGAGCGTGTCGAAGTTGTAGCGCTCCTCGGAAGGCTGGCCGCTCGCCCAGTCGAGCCAGCAGCGCACGGTGTTGAACCCGAGGCTCCGGATCTGCCGTATGTCGCGCCGCCAGAGGTCGATCTTCGCCTTGGGGTCGCTCTCGAGCATCGGGGCGCGCGCCTTGCCGCCGCCGTACCAGACCGCCATCGGGAAGTGCCCGGACTGGGCCGCGAGACACGGGGATGCGAGAGCCATCAGAATCAACCCCTCGGCGAAGATGCGCATCTGTGAAACCTCCAGCTCGCCCTGCCCAATAAACCAAGTGGGTCCGGGCTTCAGCCCGGACGCTGGTCGCTGTAACGTGCGTCCGTCGCCACATAGATCAGATCAAAAGACGTCCGGGCTGAAGCCCGGACCCACTTGTTTTACGGGCAGGGCGGGCGGTTCAAGCGTTGGACAGCCTCTGAAGCCCGGACCCACTGGCCGCTGATGTCAACCGTTGGCGGGGCCGTCCCCGGCGACCCTGGGAAACTCGGTGATCCGGATGTTGGTGCAGCCGTACGGAATCAGGGTCAGCTGCTCGAGCGGCTCCTTCGATTCCTGCACCGCCGGGGCAGGCTCGGCCGCCCAGCCGTGGGCCAGCTTCCAGTTGGGGAGCTTCCGTCCCTGCACGGTAGCCACGACGCCGGCCCCCTCCGGCGAGAAGGGCTTAACACCCACCGGCCGCTCCTCGAATCGAACATCGCCGTCGAGGGTCCCGGCGTCGATCCGGACGCCGTAATTCCACGGCGTGGACGGCCGCACCTCGTAGTCGGCGTGCGGCGGCTCGCGGTGCGGCTTGTCCGTGTTGACACGCGTCCACGTCTCGCCGAGATTGAGTGCATATACCAGGGGACCGCGGCCGAGCGCCACTGTCTCGTTGTACCGCTTTGTGAGCACGGGTTTCATCGGGAACCGGATCTCGACTTCGACCGACCCCTTCCACTCGCGCTCGACGCGGTGGAATCCGGCGGGCTTCATGCTTTCCGCCGGCCCTCGTCCCACCCGGACAGTCGCCGCTTCGCTCCAGGCCGGCACCCGGAGGAGCAGCGGGAAGCGAGCCGCCCGATCGCTGGCGACCGTCAGGTTCAGCGTTTCCCGGAACGGGTAGTCCGTGTCGAGCGCGACCTCGACGCGGGCTCCGCGCGCCTGGAATTGCGCGCGGCTCGGCGCGTAGGCGACGGCGGCGATCCCTTCGTCCGGTGTCTTCATCCACAGGTGCGCGGCGAATTTCGGCCACCCCTGATGCATGTTGGAGGTGCAGCAGCCGAAGTTCGGCTCGAGCCCGTAGAGGTTCGACTCGGGGCCGTTGGTGGTCCACAGGTGGTCGGGGTTGATCGTGCACTGCACCTGGTTGACCTGCTGGTCATACTGGTGGGCCCACATGTCCGGCGTGAAGGTGGCGGGGAGGGCGTTGAACGCGACACGTTCGAGCCGGTCGCCGAACGCGGCGTCGCCAAACACGGACAGGAGGAGTTCGAGCGAGTACATGAACTCCACGACGGCACAGAGTTCCGTCCCCTGCACGGGATTCTTCCCGGCCAGGCACTCGTCGCCCGTAAACATCCCCGTCACCTGGCCGTGGAACCTGTCAAGGATCTCGATCATGCGGGCCGGGAATTTCCAGTCGGTTTCACGCCGGTCGAGGCGCCAGGCCAGCGCGGCCGCCTTCGGGGCCATCCCGGTGTTGACCACGTGCTTGGCCCATTTCCACAGCCCGCGGCGCGGCGTCGGGACCGTCACGTCCTCTCCCCGGTAGAATTCCTGGTAGTCGAATCCCTGCGTGCGCAGCTTGCGCCCGAGATCGAGCAACCACGGCGCGCCGGTCTTTTCGTAGGCGTAGTAAACGGGGATCAGCCCTTCGAACCAGCGGTATCGGCCCCAGTCGTAGAGGGGCGTCCGCTCGATCCCTTCCATGATGGCGCGGAGGCTTTTCATCACCGCATCGAGGACGCGCGGGTCACCCGAGGCCTCGTGCTGCTGGACGAGCGCCTTGTTGGCCAGCAGGATCGCCCACATGTCGTAGCGTCGCGTGGTGGCGTCCTCCGGGTACGGGCTGTACCAGCCGTCCGGTCGCTGGTGGGAGACGATGTAATCGACGTAGCGGTCGATGCGGGCCTGGAGCGGCTTGTCGTCCAGGAGCCGCGCGAGCGGGATGACCCCGTCCAGCCAGTAGGGGGCGCGCTCCCACCCTTCCGCTCCGCCGCCGAACCACTTGCTCTGCCCAACGTCCGGCCAGAATTCGTCGAGGTGCCCACTCAGGCCGTCGGCCTGAATGCGCAGCTGCCGCGCGAGCCACCCGGCCGGGCGGATGGAACCGAGCGGCAGGGGCCGGAAGGCCGGTTCCGCCAACCCCGATAGCCGCTGCTGCGCCCCCTGGCGCCCCGCCCCGTTCGCTTTCCCGGACGCCGCCGCCACCGCGGCGCCGGCAGCCGTGCTCGCAAGGAACTCCCGCCTGCTGGATATCATCGAGCTCACCTCCCGCCGCCCTATTATCCAACTGCGCCGGTCTTTTCCGCCTCTTTAATTGCAGAATTGCAGGCACAAGTCGGTGGGCCGCGTCGGCTCGACGCGGCCCGTCTCTCCCCGCAGGTGCTTCACCCCGCCACTCCGGGCTCAGTCGTGGCGCAGCGCGGTGATGGGATGGACCCGGGCGGCCTTTCGTGCAGGTATATAGCAGGCGAGCAGCGCGGTCGCGGCCAGCAGGGCCGGAGCCGTCGTGAAGATGAGGGGATCCGCAGCGCTGACCTCGTACAGCAGGCTGCTCAGCAGCCGAGCCGTTCCGAAGGCCAGCAGCAGTCCGATGGCGACGCCGGCCGCCGTGAGCCGCACCCCTTCGCCCATGACCAGCCACAAAACGTCCCCGACCGTCGCCCCGAGCGACATCCGGATGCCGATCTCGCGCGTGCGCCGCGCCACGGTATAAGCCTTGACCCCGTAGACCCCGATGGCGGCGAGCACGAGGGCAAGGGCGCCGAAGGCGCTGAACAAGCGGGCCGCAGTCCGGACGATCCAGAGCTCGAGGTTGTCCTCCACGTGGGCGCGCAGCGTCTTGAATCCCAGGACCGGCACTCGTTCGTCGACCTCCCGGATCTCCCGCCGCACGGTCTGCAGCAGGGCGGTCTGGGCCGCCTCGCCCGCCGGCGCGAGCCTCACGTGAAAGGAAGCGTTGGACTGGTAATTCGGGCCGAACGGCACGTAGACGTGGGGACGCGGCGAGCTGTCGAAGATGTTCTCCCGCACCGGCGGCGCGACGCCGATCACTTCGTGGAGCACGGCCGGCCGGCCGCTCGCCGCGCCGAAGTGCAGCCGCTTCCCCAGAGGGCTTTCCTTGGGCCAGAGCCGCGTCGCCAGCAGCTCGTCCACGATCGCCACGCGCGGACCTTCCCGCACGTCCTGTTCCGACTGCGAAAACGTGCGCCCTCCCGCGAGGCGCAGGCCGAGCGCGGCGAAGTAGTCCGAGCCGACGGCATTGAATTGCGCCGACACGACCTTCCCCGTCTGCGCGGCGGCGTCCTCGGCGCGATACACCTGGCGCCCCATCGAGACCATGCCCATCGGCACCGTCTGGGCGAGGCTGACCGCCTCGATGCCCGGCAGCGAACGCAGCCTCTCCTCGATCCGGCGGTAGGCGTCGCGCCCGCGCTTCTCGTCGTAACCCACGAGGCTGGGGTCCAGCTCGATCAGGATGCCGTTGTCCAGGCTGAAGCCCGGATCGACCCGGGCCGCCTTGAGGGCCCCGCGAATGAACAGGCCGGCCGCCACGAGCAGCGTCAGCGACAGGCTGATCTGCGCCACGACCAGGACGTTGCGCCTCGAGAAGAACCGGCGCCGCCCCCCCGCGTCCTCGCCGGCATGCTCCTTCAGCCCCCCGACCAGATCGGGCCGCGACAGCTTCAGGGCCGGTCCCAGTCCCGAGACGACCGTGGCAAGGACGCAGAAAGCCAGCAGCGCGGCGAGCACCCGCGCGTCCGGTCCGGAGTGATAGACGATCCGGATCGGGAACATCGCCGCCATGGACGCGACCAGAATGCGGATGCCCCACCAGGCCAGCAGCAGACCCGCCGCCCCGCCCACCACCGAGAGTATCAGCCCCTCGGTGAACAGTTGGCGCAGAATCCGTCCGCGTCCGGAGCCGAGCGCAAGGCGGATGGCAAACTCCTTCTGCCGTGCCGTGCCCCGGGCGAGCAGCATGTTGGCCAGATTCAGGCATGCGATCAAGAGAACGGCCGACGACACCGAAATCAGCAGGATCGCAACCGTCGCAAGGTCGCCATCGTCCTGCGGGTTGGTGCTGATCGAGGTGCGGGAGAGGGCGTGCACCGACAGAATCTGTTCCTTGTTCTCGGCCGGGTGGGCCTTTGCCATCTGGGCGCCGATCACGTCCAGTTCCGCCTGAATCTGCGGTGTCGAAATGCCAAGCTTCGGCCGGCAGATCAGGACGAGGCCGTCGGTTCTGCGGTCACCCAACTGCCGTCCCCCGTCGGCGAACACCCCGCGCATCAGCGCGTCGTAAAGGCCGAGCGGAAGGAAGATCTCGGCGCCGAACATCGCGGTGCTGCCGGTGAACTCCTCCGGAGCGACGCCGACCACGGTGAGCAGACGCCCGTTGACCCGGAGGGATTTGCCGACAAACCCGGGATCCCTTCCGGCCCTGCTCCACAGTTCGTGGCTGACGATGACCACGGGAGCAGCGGCGCCGGGCTTCTCCTCCTCGCTCGTGAAATCGCGTCCCAGGACCGGCCTGACCCCGAATGTGGCAAGGTAGTTCGAGGTGACGAAGTCGGCGAAGATGCGCCGCGTGCTCTCGCCTTCGGTCAGCCCCACCATAGTCACGTCGTGCGCCGCGATCTGGGAAAACGTTCTGGAAGCTGCGCACAGGTCGAGATAGTTCGGGTAGGAAAAACCGCGGTAGCCGCCGGTCCTCGTGTTCCGGCTGTAACAGCCCACGAGTTCGCCGGGGTTCTGGCCGACGACCGGGCGAAAAAGGAATGCGTTCACGAGCGTAAACATCGCGGTGTTGGCGCCGATACCGAGCGACAACACGAAAACGGCCGTCGCCGTGAAGCCCGGGGTCTTCAGGATGCTCCGCACAGCGTAGCGCACGTCCTGTCTGAGTTCGTCCATAGCCTCGTTAACGTACCCGTCCCCGGGAATGTTCCCTCCGTGAAATGGGTCGGTCGCGCAACGTCGGAAGTGCCCAAGAATTTCGCCATGATGCCAGCCTGTATCGGAGCAGAGTCCCCTCTTCTTATGATTTGGTCCTGCTGGTAAAATCGCTGGGTCTCCGTTCGTGCTCGCGCCAGGGAATGAGTGCCCGCGGTCGAAGACCAATCATGGGAGGAGCGTGCCGTGAGTGATCCCGAGGAAGACTTTGCCACGATGTTCGAGGCTTCGCTCCAGGCCAAGCGCCTTGATAAGGGCGAACTCGTTGAGGGCAGGATCGTCGCCATCGGCCCGGAGGTGGCGTTAGTTGACGTTGGCGGCAAGGGCGAGGCGGTCATCGAGATCTCCGAACTGAAGAACGCCGACGGCGAGATCGAGGTCGCGATTGGCGATCGCATTCAGGCGATGGTGGTGTCGACGTCAGGTGGGCTGACGCTCTCCCGAAGGCTGGCGGGAGCGGCTGCGAGCGATCGGCAGTTCGAAGACGCCTTTCACAGCGGCCTGCCGGTGGAAGGGAAGGTCGAACGTGAGGTAAAGGGGGGCTACGAGGTGCGCATCGGCCGCCAGCGAGCGTTCTGCCCGATTTCCCAGATCGACGTCCGCGGCGCGGACGCGTCGGCGCACGAAGGGCATGTCTACCAATTCCGGATCATCGAGTACAAGGAAGGCGGCTCGAACATCGTCGTCTCCCGGCGCGCGCTCCTCGAGGACGAGCAGCGGGCGAACGCCGCCGAGGTCCGCGACAAGCTCGTCCCCGGCGCCGTCATGACCGGCCGCGTCACGTCCGTCCGCGAGTTCGGCGCGTTCGTCGATTTCGGCGCAGGTGTCCAGGGCCTGCTCCACGTGTCGGAGATGTCGTGGTCCCGCGTGTCGGCCCCTTCGGAGATCGTCAAGGCGGGCGAGGAGATCACGGTCAAGATTCTGCGCGTGGACGAGGACAAGCAGAAGATCTCGCTCGGGTTGAAGCAGCTCTCCGCCGACCCGTGGTCGAGGGTGGGCGGAGTATACGAAGTAGGCCAGCTGCGGCCTGGCCGTGTCACGCGCGTCGCCCAATTTGGCGCATTCGTGGAGCTCGAGCCTGGCATCGAAGCGCTGGCCCATGTGTCCACGTTCGCGCCGACCGGACGATCGGGAGGCTGGTCGGGCCAAATCGCTCCAGGGATGACGGGCACATTCGAGGTCTTATCCATCGACGTCGACCAGAAACGGATCGGCGTGGCGCTCGTTCACGAAGGCTTGGCGCGGGCTGAGGGGGCTGCGGGAGCGCGGGCTGGCATCTTTCCGGGCGCGCGCCTGACGGGAAAGGTCGAGCGATGCGAGAAATTCGGCGTGTTCGTCTTCCTGGCCCCGGGGCGCACCGGTCTCATCCCAATGAGCGAAACCGGCGTCGCGAAGGAAGGCGATGTCCAGCGAGCGTTTCCGGTCGGTGCGGACGTTGAGGTCATCGTACTGGAAGTCGATCCGTCAGGCCGGCGCATCCGCCTGAGCGCGAAAGCGGTCATGGAAGCGCGCGAGGCCGAGGAAGTGCGCGAGTGGGAGGAACGCAACCCTCCTCCCACCGATGGCTTCGGGACACTCGCCGACAAGCTGCGCTCGGCGTTCAAGTCGCGAGAGAAGTGACACTCGTCACTCGTGCCGCTTCTTGGTCGGTGCCATAGCGGTCACTCGTCAAAAACACGTTTGTTTCGGCAGAAATGCCGAGTAGCGCCGCACGCACCGGCGTCGAGCGCCTTGTCGATTTCCGAAGGAAAGGCGTTGCCGGAGAGAACGAACGATGGTTGCGTTCTTACCGCGTGTCTCCCGGCAGAGTCCGATTCCATCACCGTCCGTAAGCCACCAGTTGTCCACGATGTACACATCGTAATCGCCGGCACATGCCGCCTCTAGTGCAGCGCCTGCGGCGGCGACGTGCTCGACCTCGAAATCAGGGCACAAATCAATCAGTTGAAGGCGAGACAACTCGAACGTGTCGTGGTCCCTGACGGGACAGAGTACTCTTCGACCACCTCGGCGCGTTAGGGCGCAGCAGCGCTGATTGCAGCCGCACCCTCTTGAGACGTGAATGCACCCTCATAGAATCTCCAGATTCCACGATGGGCGAAGCCTCTGCAGGACACGAGAGGTGCCGATCTCGGATGACAAGGCGCGTCGGCTCATGCACGACGGCTTCATACGCTACATCAGGATCGGCAGGGAAATGCGCGTGACCAGGCCTGAGATGCGAGAATCCTCACGCACGGGACGGATCGGAGGCCCAGTAGTTGATCAGCGGTCGGAAACGGAGCGAGTCCGATGACGACGGCCGGAACCAGCCGATGTCAGTTCCCAGATGGCCGTTATGGTTCGCGTGGTTTTCGGCCATATCTTCATTGCGTTTTCCAACGCCCAATTCAGTAAGGGATTTGCGGCAGAAACGGCCACGAACGACACGGATCCGCCCCGTTCGTAGCCGTTTTATTGCCTACAGGATTTCTTCACGGCGTCGCTGTTGGCTTTGCCGTGGCGGATCAGCAATATCAGGGCCACCACCGCGACGACAGTGAATCCGATAACAATGATTTGATCTGTTGACACACGTCCTCCAAAACATGCTTGAAAATACACCACGTTGGCGGGGCTTCAGCACGAATGGATCGGCGGAGGAGAGCGGGGAGAAATGCTGGATTGCACACTGATAGCAACAGGGAACTTGTGGCGTAGCGGCGTACGCGACCGCACAGAACGCGCTTCTACATCCGTGTTGTCCGAAATCCAGAAGAACGGCTTGGCGGCATGGGCGCCGGCAGGCCGATCCTCCTTAGCAGCGAATGCCGGAGCGTGAATCAGTTGCACCCGCTCGTAGACTGGGGAAGACTCGGTGGCAAGGCTGTTCGGCACGCCCGGCAGCGATATAGGAAGAAGCAGCAGACCCAGCAGGACAGCATTTCCTGCCACTACGCGGCAAGTTTTCGCAGTCATCAGGGAGTGCACGGCGCGAATTTTATCACATCCAAGACTCAACATGTTTCCACAGCCACGTTGCGTCGGCGACGGGTGTCTGTCCGGCTTCCCGTCCTTTGAATCGCGGATGATTGGCGAATCGACCATTGACGATTGCCAACGATTACCAGGCAATGGCCAAATCTGCACAGGACTCCCGCGACGATTCAGTTGGCTTGGATACAGCCGGTCTTTCCGGGGGAGCACTACCGCGGCATGGAGCGTTCAGACTCAGTGCCGCAGCATTGCGGTGGCGTTGGCGGAAGGGCGGGTACGGCGTCTAGCTGCCGCGTCGTGTCTGCGCGCGCGTCTTGCCTGATCGCGTGCGCGGGGCTCTACGGAACGGTGTCGTACAACGTCGCGCGGCAAACCGGCGAGTCGGACTCCGTATGGCGCTGGGCGCGCAACGCGGCGCCGTGGTTTGGATGGTGCGCCGCGTTCTATTACTGGCCGCGGTGGGGCTCGCGATCAGCGTGCCTGCCGTTTTAATCGGGTCACGGCTTGTCAAATCGTTTCTGTTCGGGACCCAGCCTAATAGATCCGGGAACCCTGGTGCTGGCCGGCGTAGTCCTCGTAAGCGCCGCGATTGTCGCTGGCTATGCGCCGGCAAGGCGAGCGTCCCGAATTGATCCGCTGGTGGCTCTGCGGCACGAATAGGACATAGTACTTCGTGCCGCAACGAAGGATGAAAATGTTCCGGGCCCGCGTACGTCAGTCACGGTAGGCGCTCGCATTAGATGCCGACCTACTCTGGCGCACATTGGCAGCGCGCGAGTATAGCCGGATGCTGCTGACGCACAACGATGTCCTGCTTTCAACCCAGATGTTTCCACCGTGCGCTTGGACAATCTCGCAGGCGATGGCAAACCCGCTGCCGGTGCCGGAACCTGAGGTGTTCCGGCCGTCCTGTAATACCTGTCAAAGATGCGGCTCTGTTCCCGTTCGGAGATCCCTGGGCCGCGGTCCTCGACGGTGATCTGAACCCGGTCGTCATTGCGTATGGCTCGGATGGTGATAGGCGAATCTGGAGGGCTGTACTTCACGGCATTGCTGACAAGCTGACGAATGACGATTCCCATGAGATCGCGGTCAACAAGCAAATCCGGTACGGGATGAGGGATAGTCTGCCGAATAGTGCGGTCCTTCAGCGCTGGACCCATTCGCCGAATCGCTGCACACAAGACGTCTTCAACCGAGTATGGTTGCCTGTCCAGCTTAAGTTTACCGGCTTCGATTCGCCCCATCTCAATCGCCTCGCCCAGGAGGAAGTCAAGGTAATCAGTCTCTTCCACAATGATCGAGAGCAACTCGGTGCGGTCGCATGGGTCGTTGCTTTCCATCAATGCGGCGGCAGCTTTTAGTGAGGTCAGCGGCGTCTTGAACTCGTGAGCTATTGCATCCAGCAGAGTGGACTTCAACTGCTCGCTCTGTCTCGCAGCCTCCATGTGAGTCGAAAGCTCGTGGATTCTGGCTCTCTCAAGCGCCATCGCGAGCAGGTTCGCGATCGCATCCTGAGCGGATTCTGAGATTGAGCGCGTTGCGAAAGCGATACTCCCAAGACCGGATCCGGCAAGGCTTAGCGGCAGAACGGAAACTCCAGCCGATTTGTTGCGGTGCCTCGTGCCCGTGGCTGCGCATTCCAGCATTAGATTAGGTGACGCAACCTGTGCCCCGGCGCTGCAGAGTTCCCCTGTTGAGGAATGGAATATCGTAACAGCGGGGAAGCCGAACGTCTTCCGGGTATGTTCTGTAAGTTGTTGCGGGATGCTCTTTTGCGAATCGAGCAGGAGTAGAGCGCTGCCCAGCGTGTAAAGCTTCTTCATTTCCGAACGCCGCCGAACAACAGTAGCGGAAAGCTGGCTGCAGATCGCGCTTGCCGTCAGGAAGGTTCCGAACGCAACCCAGTGCTCCGGATCCGCGACCCAGAATACTCTCAGCGGCGGCAGAAAGAGGCTCAGACAGGCCGCACCGGAGACGGATGCGGCTACACCCTCGGCAAGCCCCCATGCTGTCGACACGGCCAGAACGACAACCACGAAGCTCAGTGCCACGGTAGTGCTGTTCACAATTACCATGTGGCTGTAGACAAAAGTAACGGCAGAGATCACACCGACCGTGATCGCGACGTGTAGCAATCTCAGCAGCAGGCCCTTCCCCTCGTCCCTCAACATGGCTTATTGCCTATTATAGTCGCGGTCTTCCGGGTTTGAAGTGGGTGGAATGGGGAATCTGCGCCGCGCTCATAGTCACCACCCTCGGCTGACGGCTTATAAGCGTACGGCATGATAGGGCTTCGTGATCTCGTAAGCCATTTCCCTCGTGAGAGATGCGCTTGGGCTGGGCACCCACACCGGTCAAGGGCGCGCCAGCGGCGCGGCGTAGCGAACCCGTGACGACGAGGACGACCAGCCAAGAATCGACGACGCGGGAAAGGGGTTACCCACTTCAAATTCGGAAGACCCCATAGTCGAACAGGTGCTCTGCCAGATCTTCAACGCGCACACGGTGCGTGTTGACCTGCACGGTCTGGCGGAACGTATCTAGCCTTTCCTCGGCGAGAGCAAGATCGGCCTTACCCTGCAGCAGTTCGACGAATGCGGACTGCAGGTCGACGACGACCGTCTGAACCGTGCTGAGGAATTGGAGTTGTACCGTTGAACACCGCGGCCTCTGCTACATGGAAGATGAACCCGGAAAGGATAATGGCGGCTCGGACAGGAGAACCGGCGCTTGGCAGCCATCGTATCCGCATCCGGCTAGATGCAAAATCCTAATGTGCCGGTAACAACTTCTTAACACCCAGGATGTTACGCTGAACTAGGTGGCGTTTTGCTGTCGAGAGCACCTTGGAGGCTGTTATGCGGTGTCCTGCGTGTCATGTTCTGACTCTCGGAAAGGTGGTTTGCCCTGTCTGCAACTGCGATTTCCTGAACTTCCGCCTGCGCCAGCCTGAAAAGGTCTGGCAAACCGGACGGCAAAGGCATTTGGGATGGGGCATGGGCACTTTTGGGCGTGGGGTCTTGATGGCCGCATTGCTTTTGACGTTATCGGCTTTGCCCACAGAGAACCACTCCACCTGGACACCCAACCTGCTCGCCCTCGGCCTTCTGGGGTCGATCGCAGGCATGTTGCTGGTGGCATCAGGCCACTTGGTTGACCTGATCGATCAGTTCTTAGATTTGCACTCCTGGAGTATTTCCGGTGCGCCTTCAGCAGCCAAAGAATGCGCTCGTGACCACAAGCGCGACGGACTCCGCTGATCTTGCCGGGTGCGTGGTATGGCTACCACCGAGGTGTTCCAAGAATCCGCGACAGTCTGCGGCTGACGTGGCCGGGCGGGGTTGGCATGATCTAAGAGGCTAATGGAAACTGCCTTTGCTCCCGCTCTGCTGCGCCGGGGCAATCGGCGATTTCATTAGCTGCAGGTCCAAATACTCCTGCCTTGGCTACGCCAGCACTTCGCGGGCCATCAAGTCCCGCTTGGCACGGAGCTCTACGAAACGGCGGATTCGGCTACCGCGGCCCGGCCGGCATCGCACTTCCGTATCACCGAGAAACTTGGCGCCGGCGGCATGGGCGGCAACAGTCCTGGTGGGCAAGCCCCGCAACCATGTTAACAGCGCATGGCTGACGGCACCCTTGGTGCGCCGAAAGTGCGCCCAGTCGAAAAGCGAAGGGATTCATCTTGCCGGCAGGCTTCGCTAAGGTACCTCTCGCTTCCCCGGCTCCATCGCAAGGGCCGTTTGGCACAGCCGTTCGATCTCCTTCCGGCGTTCCGAGCCAATCGCCCTAACTTCCGCTTCAGCATCTTCAGCAGCGTCTGGCCCGAGCCACCGGGCTTCATACACGAATGGGGGACCGGTCAGTTCTCTGCAAAAGCGTGGAGTGAACCCAGGCAGCACCGAGATTATCTGAGATGGCATCGGGCCTCCTTCCGGGGAAAGCCCGCATAGCGATGTCCCAAACTATACGCCGCATCGCGGCCGTGCGGGTGGCTCAGTCATGATTTCATCAGATGCGGGGGAGCTGAGGGAGGCAGTCGAAATGCCGGTTGCGGGAGTGAAGCAGCAGGCTGTGCTGGAGCACGAGGGCGGCAATCCAGATATCGTTCACGGGGATGGGGGTGCCCTGTGTGCGAAGCTGCAGGTAGACTCGGGCATAATGGTGAGTCGTCTCCTCGTCGGCAAACAGCACCCGCACCCGCGGTCGGTTCAGGAAGCGAGCGAGGACGCTTTCGTTCTTTCGGGACAGGCTGCCACAAGCAAAACCCGCCCGAAGCTCCGCGAGTGTAACGAACGGCATGCAGATGGTGCTTGCCATGGCCAACCGGTCGACCACCTCGGGCAGACCGGCGCAGAAATCGCGATAGCGGTTCGTGTCGACCGCAATCCTCATTTCCAGAGCTCAGGATCCACCTGGTCCATCTCCAGAATGGCTTTATCGAATTCAGGATCATCGACCCAAGTGCCTGCAAGGTCGTCGAGGTCTGGGTTCCGGACGGCAACGTCGGAAATGCCGGCGCCGACCTTCATGACCTCTATCACCGTCTCATTCAGGGACTTGCCGTCTTCCGCAGCGCGGTTTCTGAGGTGCGCGTCCAGACGCTCCGGGATCCCTCGAATTGTGTACTGTATATTGCTCATGCCTTCATTGTAGGCGTCAGGTGCCTACAAAGGCAAGAGTATCGCAGGCAGGCTGAATTTCGGTGACGGTCACCGAGGTTCAGCGGAGGTTGTCGATCATCAGACCTGTTGGCCGCCTGCCAGCCCGGTCTCCTTCTCTCTAGCCAGCGCCCTGGCAGCTGCGTCCATGGCTGGATCCTTCATGAATCCCCCTGCCTCTGTGGTTCGCCAGCAGGGCCTCGACCTTCGCCCGAAGCGACCCGGATAAGGCCTTTTGGCACACCCGCACCTTACTGCAATTCGATTCTCCACCGTCACTTCAGTCCGCTTATAATGGCGGCCACCAAAGGTGCCTGACAGAGCAGCGTATGCGGTGCCACTGGGGGCATACTCCATGATCGGCGAGACCGTATCGCACTACCGGATCGTCGAGAAGATCGGCCAGGGGGGGATGGGAGAAGTGTTTCTGGCCGACGACACGTCGCTGCATCGCAAGGTCGCCCTGAAATTCCTCCCCCCAGACATGCAGCAGGACTCCGCCGCACACAAGCGGTTCCTGCGCGAAGCCCATTCGGCGGCGGCGCTGGATCATCCTTTCATCTGCCACATCAACGAAGTCGCCGAATCCGACGGTCGGGACTTCATCGTCATGGAGTACGTCGAAGGCCAGTCGGTCAAGGACAGGCTCGAGAAGGGTCCGTTATCACCCGACGAGGCGCTGCCGATCGCCATCGAGGTCGCCGAAGCGCTCGAGGCCGCACACGGCAAGGGGATCGGCGCTGCTGCGCCGCATGAACCTCCCCCAGTAGGGCACCACAGCCACCCAGCATTTGCGCAGACAAACCATCATCCGAGGATGGATTACTCCCAAATCGCGCTGTGGGAAATAATCTTGCGCGTAAGGGACGCGATCTCTGTCCAAGCTGCGTAATTGCAAAATGTTTCGGTATGTCTATACTATGCGAACGCCTTTGCGAAGGAGACACGCTATGCCGTCAAAATCAAGTGACGCCAGAGAGAATCAAAAGAAGTTATACGATCAACGCATCCAAGAGCGCCGGGCCGATCTCGAAAAGAAGGGCCTAACCCCCAAGGAAATTAATAAGGACAAGGTGCATGAACATTTAAAGGCCAAACGGCGAGCTATTATGAAGGCGATTGCTGCCATAAACGACATCAATACGCGCAATGAGCACCGTAAAGAAGCGGCCGCGGAACAGCCAGCCCCGGTGCCTGCCGCCCCCAAAGAGAAGAAGCCCAAGAAGGAGAAGCCGGAGAAGGCCGAGAAGGCCGCTCCCGCCAAGGCTGGCGATTAGGCTGCCCTCTCGCGTGATAAATCCTACCCGCAGATGTGAAATTCTCGACACTCACCAGCGGCCGCGTTCCGGGACACGATCTTAAGACTGACGACTGCGTCCCTTCGTCGTTCTCTGTGCTTCTTTGCATTCGCGGCGACCGAAAGACATTTTCCTTGTCCCTCTCACGCTCATTAAGATAAGCGAATCATCAGACAGGGGCCGCAATGCGGTCACTGCCAAAGGAAGTCGAACTGATCCGGGTGCCCGGCGGAATCAACGCCAGGTCGATCGTCGCAGCACTCCATGGAAGCGGAATCCCATGCATACTGCAATTGGCCATCGGTCACGGTGATTCCGCGCACGGTCCTCAGCGGTGGAAGATATTTGGGATGCAGTGACCAGAGCCTCATTTGGCAGCGACGACTAGCATTTCGTAATCGTCGTGGGTCAGCGGCTTCGAACGGCTGAAAGCCCCGGTGACTCCGCCGAATATCTCGGCCTTCGAAAAACCGAGGCTTTCCAGCAGCCAGGCGATTTCCGAAGGCGCGTAGTGACGCTCGTTGCAGCTCAGTTTTCGCATCCCGCCGGAGTCATCGGCGATCTTCAGGATCGAATGGTCCCTAAACGTCATCAGGTCAAACGAATGCCCCGAGGTTTCGCCGGTTGCCATGTTCCCGTTGATGAAATCCTTGACCGAGTGGAAAAGCGGGAAGAAGACATTCAGCGTCGTCAGGATCAGTTTGCCGCCTGGCCGCAAAGAGGCGGCGGCGCCCGAGAGAATGCGGAAGTTTTCCCTATCGGTTGCCATAAGCGGGAAAGCCCCCTCGCAGATGATCAGCGCCAGATCGAACTCCCCGCGGTAACTCAGTTCACGCGCATCGGCCTGTATGAACTCGACGGCGACGCGCGCATCTTTCGCCTTGCCGCGAGCGCGGGCCAGTTGCGATGCGGAAAGGTCCACGCCGGTCACCCTGTAGCCTCGGCGCGCCAGCTCGATCGCGTGGCGGCCCGTGCCGCAGCCGATATCGAGGATTCGCTGCGACCTGTCGCCGCCGATCTCGCTCTCGATGAAATCGACTTCCTGCAGCGTCCCCTGCGTGAATGCCTCGCGATCGTAGGTCTCGGCGTAATTTTCAAAAAGCTCCTCGTACCACTGTTTCATCGGCGTCATCTCCCTGATGCGCGGATTATATCCGTTTTGGACGGACAGGAAGGATGAGCTGCAACTCCTCGCCTGGCAGGCTTCTGATTCGACACGCGAGGCCCCACCGCGCGTGGCCTTCCTCAGTTGCTGGCAACCAGTACTCGGATGCCGGACATCTTCCTGCTGTTTCGGGGGGGGGCCGTGGCCGCGTTTGTTGATTGTGCTGAAGCGCGCGCGCTGCTGAGCTTATAATGCAGCATCGTCGTTCCCATCCCCTCGCGGGAGAGACCCATGCGCCTCCTCGTTCTAGCCTGGATGTTTTCCGTTCCTGCCGCACTCGGTGCCCAGACTGAAGTTTCGGCGCGCCTCGAGCCCACATCGGTAGTCGTCCGGACCCCGGACGGGATCCGGCAACTGGTCGTGGCCGAGATCGATTCGCCCGGTTTGCGCGACGCGACGCTTCGCCTCACCGGCACGGGGTGGGCACGCCCCGTCGAGGTGAGGCTGGGCGAGGTCGGCAAGGGGAAGCAGACCGTCCGGGCGCTGGTCCCCGCGGCGACCGGCGCGGCGAAGCTGACCGGCGTGCTCGAATTCCCGGGCAACCGCATCGAGCTTCCGGCCGAGGTCCTGAGACTCGCACCCCTGCGGACGGTCTACCTCGTGCAGCACACCCACACCGACATCGGCTACACGCGACCGCAGACCGAGATCCAAGGTCGAACAACCGAAGTCCGGGATCTGGAACCGGACCGGCGAAAGACGCGGCCGAAGATAGGCAGGCAGCCGCGGGCTCGCCCCGTCAGCGCGTTCGAGAGGGTATACTGCAAGCCATGGAAAGTTCAGCCGCGGGGCGGCTCGAGGCGATCTGGTTGAAGCGGGCACGGCGCGGCCCGATGGACGCGGCCCAGTCGGCGACGACGCTCGCAGGGCTCGGTCTCGCGGGCAACGCCAACCAGGGGGGCCGCCGGCAGGTGACGATCATCGAGCAGGAGGTCTGGGAGACGCTGATGGCCGAACTGGACGGCTCACTCCCGCCGTCGACGCGCAGGGCCAACCTCATGGTCCGTGGCATCCCCCTCGCGGGAAGCCTCGGGCGCACGCTGCGGATCGGCCGCTGCAGGATAAGGGTCCTGGGCGAGACCAAGCCATGCGAGCAGATGGAAGCAGCCATGCCGGGACTCAGGGAAGCGATGCGCCCAGGCTGGCGGGGCGGCGCCTTTGGCGAGGTCCTGGACCACGGCGTCATCACCGTCGGCGACCCGGTGGAGTGGGTCGCGTAACAGCAGGCCGTCCGGCCCTTTCACTCTTCATTCCCGGAACCCGCAGCGATGAACACCGCAAAAGCAGGGCGAACCCGTTGTGCTCGCGGCGGATTCTCAAATAGAATCAGGCATCACGGAGATTTGACATGCCCATGGACGCTTCGCGTCGCCGGTTCCTGAAGACAGCCTCGGCACTGGCCATCTCCGCGCCGCTCGTCGCACGGCCGCGGATGGCAGCCCATAGCCTCTTTGCCTACGTCGGCACCTACAGCTCAAAGGGGAGCGGAGGATTCGGAAAGGGCATCCACATCTTCGAAGTGAACGGTGCGACAGGTGCGCTGTCGCAACGCGAGGTCTTCGCGGACGAGACCAGCCCCTCCTGGCTCGCCTTCAACCGCGACCGGACCCGTCTTTACGCGGCGAACGAGGTTGGGGAGCTCGAGGGCGCGAAATCGGGCTCGGTGAGCGCCTTTCAGGTCGACCGCGCCGGCGGCCGGCTCACGCTGCTCAACAAGGTGAGTTCCCGGGGAGCGGGCCCGACCCACCTTAGCGTGCACCCCGCCGGAAAGCACGTTCTTGTCGCCAACTATGAGGACGGGACCGTGGCAGTGCTCCCCATCGGCCCCGGCGGCGAGCTCGGTCCGGCCACCGACGTGAAGGAGAACCGCGGGTCCGTCGGCCCTGAAAAGGCGAGCACCGCCCCCCGCGGCAGCTTCGCCATCAGCGGGCACGATCGTCCTCACGCCCACATGATCGAAGCCGACCCCAGCGGGCGGTACGTGCTCGCAGCCGACCTCGGGCTCGACCAGCTGCTCGTCTGGAGGTTCGATGTCGCGCAGGGCACCCTGACACCCAACGACCCGACCTCCGTGCAGCTCCCCCCGGGCGACGGGCCGCGCCACTTCGCCTTTCACCCGAACGGCCGCTGGCTGTATTCGCTCCAGGAAGAAGGGTCGACCCTGGCGGTGTTCGACTACAGCGGCTCCGACGGGAGGCTCGCATCGAAACAGACGATCTCGACTCTGCCGAGGGGCTTCACGGGCACCAGTTTCACTTCGGAGGTTCGGGTGGCGCCGGACGGCCGGTTCGTCTATGCGGCCAACAGGCTGCACGACAGCATTGCGACCTTCGCCGTCTCCGCGCAGGGGACGCTCCGCTGGGTTGGGGAGGAGTGGACCCGCGGCGACTACCCGCGCAGTTTCACCATCGATCCCTCCGGCCGCTTCCTGTACTCGTGCAACCAGAAGGGCGACGCCATAGCGGTCTTCCGGGTGAACCGGGGCTCCGGGCGCCTGGACTTCACGGGTGAGTACGCCCCGGTCGGCACGCCTTCAATGATCGTGTTCGCCTGAGGGCCGACCCGTTCCTCGTTCGAACCTCGGGGACCTCCGCCACCCGATACCGCCGGATCATTTGCGCAAGTCGGCCGCTTTCCCCTATATTAGCGCCGATGAAAGTCGATCCCGGCCGCATGGAGGCAGTCGACAATCAGGATCGGCGTCGAGATCCGGTCCTTCACCCAACGTTGCTCGTGCCACAACTACGTCACACTCACCACCCGCACCCGGGGCGGGGAAACAGTCCAGCGTGAAGTGCCCCGGAGGCTCCTCCATGGGACCTTATGAGCTGCAGACTTGGGCCATCACGGTGAATCGCCGGATTCGCAGCCTGGCCGACGCCTGGCACTCATACCACCGATGATGCAGCAAGGAGGCAATAATGCCGAACAACGACCCATTCAGATCAAGCGCGGGATCGGTTCACCCTCACCCGTGCAGCTGTTGCTCAATGTCAAGGCGATCCTTCCTGGGAACCGTCACAGCCTGCACGGCGGCGCTCACGGCCGGCCGTGCAAGCCTCGGGAGTCTCCACGCCGCGCCGCAGTCGAAGGAGGTGATCGACCTCGCGTCGCTCCGGCCCCGTCCTGAAGTGCGAGCCATGAGCGTCGTGGCGCGGCAGAAACCTCCCTACTGGCTTGGCTGGCCCGGCACGTCGTACGACGTGGAGGGCGAACGCGCCAGATACACCCGGGCCATCGCGGACGCCGGCACGCGCGTCGGCGTCGAAATCGTCCAGGAGGCTCAGCCGCTCGAAGACAATGCGGCCGTCGCCGCGTTCGTCAGGAAGCTGCAGGACCAGAAACCCGATGCCGTACTCGTTACGCTCCAGCACCTGCAGAGCTGGGACACGGCCGTCGAGATCGCCAGGACCGGCGTGCCCACGATCGTGTTCGCCCCGGTCGGCACCGCCTTCACCCAGCACGTCAACCGCCTGGCGTTCCGGCCCGGCGCCCACGTCATCTCGTCGCTGGAGACGCCGGCCATCGAGCAGGGCTTGCGCATGATCCGCGCGAAGCGGCAGCTCGAGGCCACACGGCTGCTCGTCGTCAGCGGCAACGAGCGCAAGGAAGGCAAGTTCGGCCTGGTGAACGTGCAGTACGTCCCCCGCACGACTTTCGAGGAGATGTTCACCCTGACGCCGGTCACCGAGGAGGCCAAGTTCGTCGCCAACCAGCGGTTCCGCGAGGCCGACAAGGTCGTGGAACCGACGCAGGAGGACGGCCTGAACGCCGCGAGGTCGTACATCGCCGCCAAGCAGCTGCTCAAGAAAGAAGACTGCAACGCGCTGACGACCGACTGCCTCGGCATGGTCACCCAGAAGAAGGTGCCGACTCCGCCCTGCATGGGCGCTTCGATCTTCCAGGACGACGGGGTGACTTACGGCTGCGAGGCGGCGGTCGGCCCGGCGGTGTCGCTCATGCTGACGAGCTACCTGTTCGACAAGCCGGGATTCATGAACGACCCGGTGCCGGAGACCGTCAAGAATGTGCTGATCGCCGCGCATTGTGTCAGCGGCACGCGCATCTACGGCCTCGACCGGCAGAAGGATCACGCGCCCTACATCCTCCGCAGCCACTCCGAGTCGGGCTTGGGCGTCTCGACGCAGGTGCTGTGGCCCGTCGGGCAGCCGGTGACTCTGGTGCAGTTCTTCAAGCCCGACGCACTCTATCTCGACACCGGCACGGTCACCGGCAACGTCAACACGCCGCCGGCCGGCGGCTGCCGCACCAGCGTCGAGATCCGGATGGACGAAATGGAGGATTGCCGCGACGTGCAGGGATTCCACCAGGTGGTCTTCTACGGGAATCACCGGCGCGACGTGGAGGCGTTCTGCCAGCTGCACGGCATCAAGGTCGTCCACTCCCCCCGCACACACGAGGAAACTATTAGGCCGGCGTAGGAACAGCCACAAATACGCTAACGTATTTTTCAGGAAGCGGATGCGCGCGGATCCCCACAGATCGACCTGGCGACAGGCCGCGGTCGATCCGCGTGAATCCGTTGAATCCGCGGAATCTGCGTTCTGTTTTGGCTTTTGTCTTTCATCGCCCGTGTTGTTCTGCGTCCTGAAAAATACGTCGGCGTACTTATGAGACTGTGTACTAAGCTGCTGAAATCGGCATCGACCGGGAGCGCTTCCCGGTAGCGTCGAAGACGGCGTTTGCGATCGCCGGGGCCACCGCTATGATCGGGGTCTCGCCCGCCCCCGCCGGTTCCAAGTCCTTTCGGTCGAGCAGCACGATGTCCATCTTAGGGACGTCGGCCATGCGCGGCACCCGGTAGGAGGAATACCTGCCGTTCAGCAACCGGCCGTCCCTGAACCGGATCTCCTCCCGGAGCGCCGGCCCCAACCCCATCATGATGCAGCCTTCCACCTGTGCCCGCAGGTTGGCCGGGTTCAGGATCGGGCCGCACTCGAAGGCCTCGACCATTTCGACCAGGCGCGGCGGGCCACCGGCCGAACCCAGCTCCACCTCGACGCAGGCGGCGACCACCGAGTTCTTCTCGGTGCCGCAGGCCAGCCCGATCCCGGTGCGCGGATGGCGCGGGTTGCGCCGGCGCTCCGCCCAGCGGAATCGCTCCGCGGCGGCAACCAGCACGTTCTTCATCCGCTCGTTTTCGAGGTGGGCGAGCCGGAAATCCAGCGGATCTTTGCCCGCCGCTTCGGCCAGTTCGTCGGTGAAGGCCTCCCTGGCGAAATTGTTGGCGGTGGCGGCGAGGCAACGGTAGGACCCCTGCCGCAGCGGGGAATCGCTCTGGATGAACCGGACCCTCGTGTTGGGAATCCGGTACGGCGTGTCGAGGGCCGCCCCACCCGAGTTGTAGTTCACGAAATCCCACGCCTGGATCGAGTTGGCTCCATCCAGTCCGGCCTCGATTTCAATCAGGGCCGCCGGGCGGAAGTAGGCCCAGGTGAACTCCTCGGTCCGTGTCCACCGCAGCAGGACCGGGCGTTTCGCCTCCCGGGCCAGCCGCGCAGCTTCGATCGCCGCTTCGCCCGTGTGTTTGCCGCCGAAACCACCTCCCATGTCGGGGACGATCACCCGCACGTCCTGCGGCGGCAGCTTGAAAGCCTGCGCGAGCTGATCCCTTGTCCCGAACGGGTTGCTGGTCCCCGTCCACACGGTGAGGCGGCCCCCTTCCCACTCGGCCACCGCGGCGCGCGGCTCCATCGGCGCGTGCTGCACGTAGGCGACCTGGTACGACCCCTTCAAACGCCGCTGCGCCCGTTCGAGGCCCTCCTGGATCGAGCCTCGGGTCTGTCCCCGTTGTCCCTCTTCCCGCGCGTGCTGCTTCAGGTGCTCAAAGAGCGTGTCGCTGCCGGGGTGCTCCGTGCTTTTCCACCGGGCGGCGGTCGCGAGCATTTGCAGGGCCTTTCGGGCGGCAAACGAGGTCGGCGCAGCACAACCGACGAAGTCGCCGTCGCGGACGGTGGCCACGCCCGGCACTTTCGCGGCCGCCGAGAGGTCTACGCTATCTAGGACCGCGCCGTACGACGGGGGCCGGAGCACGCTGCCGTGGAGCATGCCCGGGCGGACGATGTCGGATGGGTACCGGTGCGCACCCGTTACGATGTCCCGCCCGTCCAGCCGCCCGTGGGGTTTGCCCAGCACCTGCCAGTCGGAGGCGGGCGTGAGGGCGACGTCCGCCGGCAACGTCTTGTAGGCGGCCGCCAGCTCGGGCGAACGCGCCAGGTCGGCATACGTGAAGCGCCTGCCGTCCAGCGTCGCCGCACCGTCGCGCAGCTCGAGCCGGCCGCGATCGGCGTGGAAGCTCCGGCTCGCCGCCGCCAGCAGGATTTCCCTCGCGGCCGCCGCAGCCTTGCGCACGGCGGGCACTGTTCCCGGCGTGGTGCGGCTGCCGGCGGTGATGCCGTCGTCCGGGACCACGTCCGTGTCGGCCATCAGCAGGCGGATGCGGTCCGGCTGGAGGCGCAACTCCTCAGCGGCAGCCAGCGCGAGTTCCGTGCGCGGTCCCTGGCCTTCTTCCACCTTGCCGGTCAGGAGGGTGACAAAGCCGTCTTCACCTATGTGCAGACGCGCCTCGAGTGCGCCTCCCCCGGCGGCCTGGCGTGTACCGGACTGCGTGGTGGCGTTGGGTGCCGCAACCAGGATCAGCAGCCCGGCCCCGGCGGACTCGAGGAATTCTCTTCGACTCACTGCAAAGCGGTACGGCGGCGTTTCCCTGAGCTCGTAGCGTTCGGGGGTGAGGCGTTCGCGGTCCGGTCTATCGCTCATCGCGATTCCTCCTTGCGCTCTGAAGCGGGGCACCGGCCGCCCGGCGCACGGCTGCAAGTATCCGGGGATACCCGCAACAGCGGCAGAGACTGCCGTCCAGGGCTTCGACGATCTGCGGTTCCGTGGGCTGCGGGTAAACCTCGAGCAGCGCCACCGTCCTCATGACCATCCCGGGGGTGCAATAGCCACACTGCATCGCGCCCTCGTCGAGGAAAGCCTGCTGTACGCGGTGCAGCCGGCCTCCCTGCGCGAGTCCCTCGACCGTAAGGACCTTCCGGCCCTCGGCCGCGCGCGCCGGGGTCACGCACGACACGACGGGCTTGCCGTCGAGCAGCACCGTACAGGCGCGGCACTGGCCCTCGCCGCACCCGTACTTGGTCCCCGTCAGGCCAAGATCTTCACGCAGCAGTTCAAGAAGGGGCCGCTCGGCCTCGGTCTCGACCGTGCGAGTCTGGCCGTTGACCGTCAATCGCATCTTTGCCATGTGAAAGCACCCGGAGATTTTAATGCCTGCACCCTTACGACTGACATTAGCAGATCAACCTGCCCATGGCCAGCCCGCCCGCGTGAGCTTCGGGCTCTAGCGTCGCTTCGCACTGTCCTGAAAGACGAGAAAATCGATGGCGGGGGGGTGGGCGCCGAGCAGGCGCAGCGCCATGGTCACCTGGCCGCGGTGGTAGGTGCCGTGGTTGGCGAGGTGCAGAAGCACCTGCCACAGGGGGTAAGTCCATGTCTCACCCTTGAGGTTCTGATAGGTCAACGGCGCAGCCAGCCGTTCGGTGTCGAGCCCCGCAATGCAGGCGCGCATGCCTCGTTCGACCTCGTCCCAGCGCGACCGGACGGCTTCGAGCGTCAAGGCCTCGCCGAGCCACGGTATGGCGCGCGGGCTGCGGCCGTTGAACCGCTCGAGCCAAAGGTACTCGGCGCCGAGGAGGTGCTTCAGGGTGTCGCGGACCGAGCCAAAACTGCCGCCGAGCGGCCGCCCCAGGTCCTCCTCGGTCAGGGTCCTGCAGACGGCGAGCTGCTGGTCGCGCGCCCAGTAGTTGTACTCGTAGAGATCCTGCAGCGATGCAAGCGGAATCACGATCACCCCCGCGATGTGGGCCGCGGCGGCTCGACGCGGCCCAATCCCGACAGGCAAATAGTACCGCCGCGGACCCTCGGTCCCCAACAGGCCGGTGCGGTCGATCAGGTTCTATCGTTCGGGCCGCAGGGCCCAGAGGACAGCGTCGCGCAGGAGGGTGGCGTAGGCGGTGTGCCGGAAGATCGCGGGAGGGTGGCCCATCTGGATGTATCCGCGCTACGTCCTGCGTGAAGTCGAGGCAAAACCGTTGCGGGCCGCCAGGTTGGTGCGAGGATCGCGTTTTACGGCATGGTTGAGGTCCGGGAACTTGAGCGGGTCCGCTGAAGAAGACCGGAGTGTTGTTGCCGACGAGATCCCAGTTCCCTCATCGGTGTAGAACTTGATCGCGAAACCCCGGATGTCGCGCTCGGCGTCGGCCGCGCCACGTTCGCCGGCCACGGTGGAAAACCGCGCGAAAAGGTCGGTCTTCTTGGCACGGCGGCAAAGATCTTGGCCTTGGTGTACCCGGTGATGTCGTGGGTGACCGTGAAGGTGCCGAAGGCACCCGAGCCCTTGGCGTGCATGCGGCGCTCGGGGATCACCTCGCGATCGAAGTGGGCGAGCTTCTCCAGGTACCAGACGTCCTGGCGGAGGGCCGGCCGCGGGGCCCGCGGTCATGATGTTCTGGCCGTCGACGCCGGGCTCGCGGCTTGGTGGTAGCTTCATCTTGGCGTGATGGCTTCTCCTTCCCTGGCCTGCGGGTGACTCGGGCTTCCCGGGCGCCGAGTCCGTCGGCTCGTTCTTCGCACAGCCGACGCAATGCCTCGGACCTCGACGTGCGCGGCGACGACGCGGCCGAACTTCTTCACGGCTTCCGGGACGCGCAGCGCGTTGACTGTGCGCTCTCGAGTCCCGCGCCACCCGCAGCGGACGCAGATGTAATGGTGGTGTGCTGATGTTGCCGTCGGCGCCGCCCCGCGCGGGTCGAGCTGATCACGATCGCCCAATGCGGGCCTCCAGCGTGCGGCGCACGGGCAAGCGGCACCGCAACACCACCAACGCCAGCAACGCTCTCTGGGCATGGGTTCAGCTCTACCGCTCGAGGAGATCCCGAAGCAACGGTCTGCAGGGAACCCTCCCGCGGCTCGCTCGGAACACCCGGGCTAGGGCGCACGAGCGTCGGGCCGTTCGTGCACTATGACGCTAACCCGAAGTGCTGTAGGATACTGGTCCATAAACGAAATGATCGAAACGCATGCGCCGATTGTGCGAGGCATGCAGCGTGGCTTCAGGACGCAGACTCCGCGGATCCAACAGATTCACGCGGATCGGCCGCGTCCCGCATTCCACCGTGAGGGCTGCCGTGGGCACACTGGACTTTCCGGGACCCGCCGGAAACGCCGGACGCGGCCTGTCGCCAGGTCGATCCGTGAGGATCCGCGCGCATCCGCGTCCTGAAAAATATGTCAGCGTATTTGTGAACATCAGTACTTAGGGCCCGCTCGACGTGTGCGGGCGGGGAGGAATGCAATGTCATATTTCCATCGCCGGGAATGGCTGCGCGCCGGGGTCGTTTCGCTGGGCAGCTTCGTGATCGGGGGACCGTTGCCGAAGGATCTTGTCGCCGGGAGCCGCCGCGGGATCTTCGACGCGCACCTTCACATTCCCAGCGACAACGGCGAGAACTTCCAGTGGAGCCTGGTCACCCGGAACATGCCGGAGTTCGTCGCGTACCTCGACAAGTGCGGCGTCCGGCGCGGGGTCATATCCTCGTCCTGGAGCAACAAGGCACAGACTCCCGAAGATTATCGAAACGGGAACCGGGAGGTGGCGAAGTACGCCGACCGCTACAGGGGGAGATTTTTCGGCAGTTGCGTCATAACCCCATTTCGCATCGAGGAAGCCCTGCGGGAAATCGAGCGCTGTCACACCGAGGACGGCTTCCTGTGGCTGGGCGAGTTCTGCAACTACATGACGGGATACAAATACGACACGCCGGAGTGGCGTCGGGTGATGGAGTTGGCCACGAAGCTCAACCTCGTGGTCCAGATCCACACGAACACACAGGAGATGCGGTACCTGGCCGACGCCTTCCCCGACACCACGATCGTCTTTCCACACCTCGGCAGCAGCCGGGACGACATATTCGCCCGCATTGAGATCATCGCCGGGCACAGGAACGCGCACATCGATCTCTCGGGTTCGGGGATCGAGCGCGTCGGGATACTGGAGCGGGCCGTCAAGGAGATCGGAGCGGACCGCGTACTGTACGGTTCGGACTTTACCATCAACGAACCTTCGTCCGTCATCGCGCGCGTCAGGAACGCATTCCTGACGCCGGAGGACCGGGAGAAGATCCTCTTCCGCAACGTCGAGCGGCTCCTGTCGGCCGCGGCCAAAGGGGCGGGGGCAGTTCGACCCCGCCCCGAATGAGCTGCAGCCCGGCGCATCCGAAGCGTCGCCGCGACGGGTCGAAGGTTCGCATCACTCGGCGGGGAATTCCACGCATGGAGTGACCCATGACTCGCTCGTTGTCTCGCGTTGTCGCACTGGTTCTGGCCTTGATCCTTGGCCATGGGTTTACGCAACAGCCCGCTGCGGCGGTGACCCGGCTGGTCGTCTTCGAGGGCTTCTACCGTCACACCTGACCCATTTGCCAAACGGCCGGTCCGGTCGTGGCTCGCCTGGCGAACGATTATTCTTCGAAGCCGGTGCTTTTCGTGGAACAGGATGTCGACCACTCTGTCGGCAGCCGGCAGGACCGGTGGTGGGCGGCCTTTACCGGCACTACGGCCACCCTGCCTCTCGTGATGGCGGACAGTGGCCACGGCATCGGGAACGGCTCGGTAGATTTTTACACCGTCTACAAGGCCATGGTCGACCGGGAATTGGCACGGGAACCCGCCGCTGAAATCGAATCCGCGAGCAGCCGGGTCGGGAACCGGCTGCGCTTCTCCGGCTGGATCACCAATCGCAGCGGCGTGACATTGTCCGCGGCGCGAAACGGCGCGACCGTTCACGCGCTGGTCTATGAACAGGATGGGGCAGTCGGGAGCACGGGCCGGGTGGTGCGCGCCGCTGTAGAATTCCCGCTGAGTCAGGACTTGGCCCAGGGCGCCGCCGTCTCTTTCGCGCTGGAGACTCCGGATCTTGCGCCCGTCAACTGGGATAACCTGCACTCGGTCGTGCTGGCCGACTATCGGCCGGGGAGTCCGACGGGGCCCTTCGACATGCTCCAGGCGGCTGTCCCTTATGCCATCGGGTCCGACGTGACCACAACCGCTTTTTTCCCGCATGTCGCACTCGGCGGGGGTTACACGACGGTCTTCAGGTTTGTGAACACGGGGAGCACGGCCGCCACGGGGCAGTTGATCCTCACGGACCATGACGGAAGTCCGTGGCCCGTTTCCTTCTCGGACGCCTCTGCAGCCAGCCGGTCCGGCATCTCATCGTTCACGACCATTTCCATCCCACCCGGCGGCACGGAATTTGTCACCGCGTCCTCGGGTGCCAGTCCCGGCCTGATGACGGGGTGGGCCCGGGTCGAGAGCTCGGGTGGGACGCTGGGCGGCGTCGCGACCTACTACTACGCCCCGGCCGGAAGCCCGCAGACGATCGTCGGGGTCCTGTCCGCCTCTCCCCTGTCGTCCGCGACGATCCCCAGGGACGACGATGTCCTCCACGAGCGCTACTCGGGATTTGCCGTGGCCAACCCCGGCGAGGCGACGCTGACGATTAGGGTTCTGGAGGTCGGCGCCGACGGATCCGCCGTCGTCGAGCTCAAGCCCATCATCCTCGGTCCCCGGTCCCAGAAAGCCGCCTTCTTCTTCGAGGACCCCAAGGCCGCCCGGGAGTTCAAAGGGACGGCGGTTCTCCTGGAACAGACCGGCGCCAATTTCCTGGTTGTCTCCCTGGCCCAGGATCACGGTATCTTCAGCGCCGTCCCGGCGATGCCGGGAAAAGCCCCGAACATCGGAGGACAAACGCGCTAACGTATTTTTCAGGACGCGGATTCGCGCGGATCCCCACGGATCGTCTCGGGATTGAGCGGTCCGCTTGCGCGACGCCGTCGGGATCACTCCTCGCCCTCGGGGGTGCGGCCGTCCGAGGGGGAGTCCGGGGCATTTCGCTTCGGGAGCCACCGGGCGAGCTCTTTTTTCACCGGGGAGAACTCTTTGCGGGCGGCAAGGTTGGTCCACTCCAGTTCGTCATTCCCGTGGTCGTAGAGTTCCTCGGTGCCGTCGCTGTAACGGATGAAGCGCCAGCGCTCGCTCCGGGCGGCCGGAAAATCCCGCAGGCCAGGAAGAACGGGCCGGGCTGCGGCCGCACCAGTTCTCCGGCGGCCCAGTTGACCACCTTGTTGTCCCCCATCTGCGCGTCCGCGACGTCGATCGGCCCCCAGTCAAAATGGGCTTCCACGCCGGGGATGCCGTTCAGCGGCCGGGCGGGAGGGACCGGGTCGGCGGGTCGGGGCCTGTCCTTCGCGGGGAAGTACTCGTTCCAGCTTTGCGGATCGCGGAAGGCGTCGTGGAAGATCTTGCCGCCGCCCATGACCCGGTAGCCGTGCGCCATGAAATACTGCGGGAGCGTCACGGCGTCGCGCAGGGCTTCGGCGTGGCGCATCGGCTGCGAGTTGGTGTAGACGCCCGAGCTGGACGGCCTCACGCCCGTGAGCAGCGCGGCGCGGGAGGCATTGCAGAGCGGCGCCGGGCAGTGCGCGTTCGTGAACAGGACGCCCCGGGCGGCGAGCCGGTCGAGGTTCGGAGTGCGGACATCGGGGTGCCCGCCTAGGCAGCCGACCCAGTCGTTGAGGTCGTCGATGGCGATGAACAGGACGTTCGGGGACGGGCATCGGTCCTGCAGCAGGATCGTGCCGGCGGCGACCTTCAGGAAGTTTCTACGGTTCATCGCGGCCCTCCGGGACAGCTACAACTTGCCACGGAAGGTCGGAGAAATCACCCAATTCCGCAAAACCGGGTCTGCGGCACCTGTCGGTCGACAAAACTGCTGGCGTGAACCGTCAAGCCGGGCCTATCATCCGCCAGACGCGACGCTGTCCTCACCCCCGGGGCTCGGGGACCGGGAAAATCCGGAAGTTTTCGAAAGGAGTGCCGTGATCCTCGCCGACATCAACCTGGCCCGGCGCATCGAACGCGCCGAAGCCCGCCTCTCGATCTCCATCGGCGAGGGAAACCGCCTGCGCGACCCGGGAACTTCCGCCTTCGTTACCCTGATCGGCGCCGGGGCGGCCGTGTATGCCGGGCCGGGCTCGCCTGCCAACAAAGTGATAGGGATCGGCCTCGACGAGGAGCCCGAGCGCAGCCTGCTCGAGGAGATCGAGCAAGCCTTCTTCGAGCGGGCCTGCCCCGTGCAGGCGGAAGTCGCCACCCTCGCCCTTCCCTCGGTGCAGGCACTCCTCACCGCAAGGTGCTACCTGCTGCAGGGGTTTGAAAACGTGCTGGGCCGGACTCTCACGGACGCCGACGCGGCACCGGACCGCGCAGGAGGGATCGCCATCGAGCCGGTCTCGCAGGAGGCGCTGGCCCCCTGGATGGACCTCGTCATCACGGCATTCGAACACCCGGACCAGACCGGGGCCGGAAGCGGCGTCGCCCCTCCACCCCGGCAAGCGATCGAAAACGCCTTCGTCCAGATGGTTCGAACCGAAGGATTCCACGCCTATGTCGCGCTCCTCGCGGGAACGCCGGCAGGCGGCGGGAGTCTGCGGATCGACTCGGGGATCGCCCAGCTGTGCGGCGCCGCTACCCTGCCGGCGCACCGCCGCCGCGGAGTTCAGGGTGCGCTTATGCGCCGCAGGCTCGCGGAGGCCCGCCTCGCCGGCTGCGACCTCGCGGTGATGACGGCGCAGCCCGGGTCGAGGTCGCACTTCAATGCCCAGCGCCAGGGGTTCTCTCTGCTGTACTCGCGCGCCATCCTGGTGAAGGAGCCCCCGGTGCAGCCCTGAGCTTGTGCGCAGCTTCACGCGAACCCTCGTGCCGCGGTTCCAGGACGCGCCGCGCAATGAGCCCCGCAACGTTCGTGTCTGTTGCGTGAACTCCGCGGCGGGCGCGGTGAACCCTAGGTCGCCAGCCTCTCCGACAGCGCCGTCAGCAGCGCCGCCCCGTCGCCGCGCCACGCACTCCCGTGCATGCACGCCAACGTCCGGGGCCGCTCCCCTGCGAGCCTCCCCAGGATGGCCGCGGTGTCCGGCGCGTGGGCGAAGTAATCCATGGGCGCGCGGAACTCCTCGCTCGGCCCGAGGATGTCGGTCTCGACCAGCGCCTTCTCCCCCGCCCCGCCCTGCGTGAACAGGTCGCCACAGAGGAAGGTGCGGGTGGACGTCTCCATCATGAGGCCGCAGTCCCAGCCGTGTGGAGTGTGGGGGGTGTCGAACCAGCGCACCTCGAGTCTCCCGAGCGCCAGTACCTCGCCGTCGGCGAGCGCGCGCGGGGGTCGGTCCGCGATGTCGCTGATCGACACCATCGCCGCGATGCGGCTGCACAGAGGTTGCGCCTCCGGCGCAGCCGCCAGCCACTCGTTGAGTGACCCGCACTCGTCCGCCTCGAAATGGGACAGGGCGACATAGCGCAGCCGCTCCACCGGCAGCACCCGCCCGACCGCCTCCGACACGAGCGGAAACAGCCGCCGCGGACCCGTGTGGAACAGCAGCGGCGCGTCGTCCGCCAGGAGATACTGGTTGAAGCTGAACGCGGCGCCCCCGGGTATGGCAAGCGGCGTGTTGATCCGGTAGATCCCGTCGGAAATCTCGTGGACATTCGTGCCCGACTGGCTGTTTGTGATCATCGTACCCTCCTCCCCTTGAGCTTGGTGGTCAATTACATTATGTACGATAGCGTTCTTTCGGACGTTGATGTACGCAGATCACTGCCTCAACGCAATTATGAAAGCGCATACCGAGACAGTCTAGCCCGGAGTTGCGGCGAGCGCCGCAAACCGGTATTCTTGGCGAAAGTGAGAGGTAGGCCCCTCGCCAAGGCCTGGTGAGAGATTCAATATGCCGGAAGTAATTGAGACAAGAATGCGGGACCAGCTGGTCGACCGAAGGAGAAGGCTCGAGGACGCCATAACCGATTTAGGGGAAGCTCCGGACCTGGTCCGACTCCTTCGGGAGGTGGATTCGGCGCTCGGGCGGCTCGGCAGCGGGAGCTTCGGTACCTGCCTGGTGTGCCACACCGAGGTAGGGGACGAACTTCTGGCCGCCAACCCTATGACCCAGTATTGCCTGTGCGATCTCACGCGCGACCAGCAGATCGCCCTCCAGCATGACCTCGACCTCGCGTCCGAGGTTCAGCTGGCGCTCCTGCCCAAACAGGACCTCCACTTTGCGGGATGGGAGGTCCATTTTCGCTACATCCCGGCAGGACCGGTCAGTGGGGACTACTGCGACGTGGTGACCGGCGGGGACGACACGCTCTATTTCCTCCTGGGCGACGTTTCCGGCAAAGGGGTCGCCGCCTCCCTGTTCATGGCCCGCCTCAATGCGCTGTTTCGAAGTCTGCTCGAAACCCGGCCGCCGGTGCCGGAGGTGGTCGACAAGGCGAACCGCCTCCTGGTGGAAAGCACCATCGCCTCGCACTACGCCACCCTCGTATGCGCCAAGTCGGATGCTTCGGGCCGGATCGAGCTGTGCAACGCAGGCCACTGCAGCCCGCTCTTGATGAGGGGAAACGAGGTCACCGATGTGGGCAGCCAGGGATTGCCCCTGGGCATGTTCGGCAACGAGCCGTATCAGACCCGCTCGCTGCAGCTGGACCCTGGCAACTTACTTTTTCTCTACTCGGACGGGCTTTCGGAGGCGCGCGACGTCCATGACCGGGAGTACGGCACCGACAGGATCGAGCAGATCCTGCTGGACAACTCGGGCGTATCCGCCAGAAGGCTGGCGGCGGCGGTCCTGTCGGACGTCGGCTCCTTCACCGCAGGGGCTCCCCAACACGACGACGTGACCGTGATGGCGGTGCGGCGGACCGTGGCTGCTCCCCGAGTCCCGGAGTGAGCGACGGTGTGCGCACGACGTGACGCGCTAGGGGGTGTCGCCCCTGGCGGTGGGATAGCCTTTGGCAACCCACTCCTGCTGGAAGTTGGTCGGCATGTAGAGGACTCTTGTGTCCTTGAAACCCAGTTTCCGCAGGGTCTCGAACGCGGGACGCACGTTGGGGCAGTCGTCCCACGGGCAGCAGCCGCAATAGAGGACTATCGGGGTGGATCGTGGGAGCCTCGTCACCTCGGCCATGAGCTTCTGTATCCCCGCGGGGCTCCAGCCCGCCCCCACATACTTCGATCCGGGAATGTGGCCGTTGCGGTACAGGACTTGAACGCCGACCTGCAGGACGAGGGGTTTCACTCCGCCCGGACGAGAGAGGAGCCCCGCCAGTTCCTCGGGCTTTACGGTCTCGCCCGGCTGCCACGAGCCGTTCCGGGCCCCGAACATCGTCGCGCAGCACAGCAGGATCGTCACCGCCAACAACACTGATCGCATCGACAGCTCCAGTCCTTTCGGTTTCCAAAAGCACAAAATATAGGGGACGGTCGCGCCGCTGGCAACCTGAATGTCGCAATTATCGACGAAGGATAGTTGGTTCGGGCTGAAGAGGCTGTCCAACGATTGACGTTAAATCCGGACGAATTATAATGTCCGGCTGTGAAGCCACGAGATCGAGTGGTGCACCGCAGGGCATTCCTGGGGCTGGCGGGCGGGTCCCTGGTGACTGCAGCCGTGCGTCCCCAGGCTGCCGGACCGGTGGTGTCGCAGCCGGCCTTCCGTCTCGCCACGGGTTGCCCGGTTGCCGACCCGTACTGCGCCAGGGCCGCGGACGGCTGGTATCTGACCGGGACCCAGCACGACCGCCGGATCGAGGACCGGCGCTTCAGCCTGTTCTTCTCGCGGGATCTCCGGGCGTGGCGGGACCTGGGCCCGGTGCTCGTGCGCCCCGAATATGAGGGGAGCGGGAGAGCCAACTACTGGGCGCCGGAATTCGTCGAGCACGAGGGGACGTATTACCTTTACTACACGGCCGACTCCTTCGGCGATCCGGAGCGCCGGTTTGTGCGGGTCGCCTCCTCTGGCCGGCTCACGGGCCCCTACCGGGATTCTGGCGCACAGCTGGTCGAAAAGCCGTCCATCGACGGGCATCCCCACTTCGCCGGCCCCGGCGAGGGCCGGCTGTTTTATTGCGGCAACGAGGGCAACCCGCACGTTGGACAACTCCTGGTGGACCGGTTCCGCTCGCCCGTCAAGCTCGAGAACAGGCCGCAAAAGGTTTTCCCGGACGAGACCGTGGAGTGGGAGGAAGGGCCGTTCGTCATCCGGCACCTCGGGGCCTTCTACCTGTTCTCCAGCATGGGGAACTGGCGGGACGGCACTTATCACGTGCGGGTGGCTCGTTCGAGAAGCGTCGCCGGGCCGTGGGAGCGGCTGACCGAGAAAGGGGCGACATACAAGGTCCTCCAGAGCATCGAGGGGCAGTGGGGTCCCGGACACAACTCGGTGTTTCGGGGACCGGATGGCGCGTGGTGGATCTGTTACCACGCCTGGGACGCCGGGAAAACCGGACGCTATCCCTGGGCCGCCCCCCTCGGCTGGGATTCCCGCGGCTACCCCGCCGCGCAACAAGCACCCGCGCCGGATCGGCGGGCAAGGACATCGCGCACGCCTTGACAGCGACAAATGGCGGGTGCAGGAGGTCGGAGATGGAGCGAAGGACATTCGTGTCGAGTGGGGTGCTGGCCGCAGGCGCTCTATTGGGACCGCCGACCCCGACGTCGATGAAACTCGTGATCGGGAGCGACCACGCCGGTTTCCCCGCCAAGGGGCCGGTGATCGAGCTGCTGCGCTCGTGGGGACACACCGTGCACGACGTCGGGACCTTTTCGACGGCGCCGGTCGATTTTCCCGACATCGCCCGCAAGGTGGCAGCGGAGATCCTGACCGGCCGCGCCGAACGCGGCATCATGGTTTGCGGCACCGGCGTCGGCGCTGCAATTGCCGGCAACAAGATCAGGGGCATCCGCGCCGCGCTCTGCCACGACACCTTCTGCGCTCACCAGTGCGTCGAGCACGACGACGTGAACCTCCTGTGCATGGGCGGCTGGATCATCGGCATCAAACTCGCCGAGGAGATCCTGCGCGCTTTCCTGGGCGCCCGCTTCAGCACCGACGAAGAATTCCGCCGACGGGTCCGCAAGCTGGAGGAACTCGAAAACTTCCGGGTGGACACGGTGGGCGCGGGCAGCCCGCCCCCGCCCCGATGAGGGCCGCGGCCCACTTCATGTGCGGCGCACCAGCCCGGCGTTATCCCAGACCCCGTCCTTGAACCACGGGACGTCGGCACCCACGAACCATGCGTAATTCTGCGGGCCGCGCGGGCACCGGAGGCCGTGACGGGCCGCCACTTTGTTCATGCTTCGGGCGGCGCCTCCGAGCATATGCGGCGCACCAGCTCGGCGTTTTCGCGGACCTCGTCCTTGAACCGCGGATACATCCCGACGATGACCGCGTCCCGCGGCTTGATGTTCGTGTAGGCAAAGCGGAACGCGCGCTCGAGCTGCTCGGGGGACGAGCCGTGCCTCCCGGCCGCGAGAATTTTGAATGCCAGGCACGGCCGGCGGGTCTGGCGGATGGCGCGGCACATGCGCGGCGGATCGCTTTCAAGGAAAACCTGGCTTCCCAGGGGCAGGTCGCCGAGCATCTTCCTCGTCTCCGCCTCCGGCCGGCCGATCTGGAACATGCACGCCATGTAGAAATCGATATCCCAGTTCCGCTCCTCGACCCACTCGATCACGCCCGGCAGGTGCGTCGACAGGCCCACTAGGACACCGCTGTCGCGGATGGCCTTGAGATAGTCCCGCACCTTGTCCATCTTGCCCGCCCGGAAATATTCGTCGGTGACCCCGCCGTGATGGACGATCGCAATCGGCTTGAGCTTGACGACCTCCCGGATCGGCCCCGGATCATCCCTCATGGCGCCGCCGGTCAGCAGAATCCACTGCAGCCGCCCGCCGGAGGACCGGTGCAGCTTCAAGCCGGCCATCGAGGTGGGATAGTAGCTGAATTGCCACGTGTTGATCCCGTTCTGTTCGCACCGGCTCAGCACCTCGGCAATACGTTCCGGAGTCGACCACTCGCGCATGTGCTGGTCGAGGGAAGGGATCCCGTAAGAAAAACCGTTAAACGGATTCGAGCCCATGATGAGACGAGTCACCCTGTGCTCCCCCAGCTTTACTTCGGGCAACGCCGCAACCGCCGGCTCTCTCGCCTCCGTCGCGCCGAGGGTGACGGCCGCCGCGCCACCGGCTAAACCCATCTGGATGAAGGCGCGCCTCGAGGTCTCTTCCTTGCCCATGCATGCCTCCCGCAACTGTTTGTCTGGAAATCCTGCGTTCATTTCTAGCGCGACCCGGTACGAGCGGGCAAGCGAATTCGGACGCCGGCCCCGCCGTCTTCAGGGTTCTTTGAGCCTTTAGAGCCTTCGAGGCAAAGCGGCAGAACTCACTTCGGCGGCTCGGAGGGCTCAACGAATCCTGAAATAAGCCCTATCTAATGCGAAATTACTGATTTATTAGGATGAAAATTTCATAATATGTCTGAAATATTTCTTGACATAAGAAGCTTGCCGGTGGAATGTAGGCGCGTGCCAGCGAGGAAGAAGCCGTCGAAGCAGAAACCGGCGACCTATCTGGAGGTGGCGCGCCTCGCGAAGGTGAGTGCCGCGACCGTGACACGCATCGCCTCGGGCAGCGCCGGGGTGAGCAAGGAGGTGCACGCCAGGGTGCGGCGCGCGGCCGCGCAGCTCGGCACGAGCCTGGACAAGAAGAACCGCACGCGGATCATCGCCTTCCTGCTTTCCAACCGTGACGTGCTTCACCCGTACCAGGCGCACATCCTGCTGGGCGCCGAGGCCTATTGCGCCTCAAACGGCTGGGAGATGCTGTTCCTGTCGTTTCAATACCCCCTGTTTGGCAGCTACGGGGAGATCCAGCTCCCCCAGATACTGAGCCAGCGGGATCTGCTGCGCGGCATCATCCTGGGTGGCACCAACTCGTCCAGGCTGCTGGAAACGCTGCAAAAACGCGGCATCCCGTTTGCGGTGCTGGGCAACAACGTGATCGGGAACTGGCAGCCGGCCGACTGCGACGTGGTCTCGTCCGATGACGTCACCGGCGCATACGACGTGACCTGCGACCTGATCTCACAGGGGCATCGCGCCATCTGGTTCATCGGGGACCTTAAGCTCCCCTGGTACGCCCACTGCGCCGAGGGCTACAGGCGCGCGATGGCCGGCGCGGGGCTCGAGCCTCTCATCAAGGAAATCCACACGGGCGACCGCGAGCTCGGTTACCTGGCTGCGAGGTCCATCCTCGCCCGGGCGGTCACGGCCGTCTTTGCCGGCAACGATCAGGTCGCCGTGGGCGTCTACCGGGCCTTTGGCGAGGCAGGGGTCCGGATCCCGACCGACATCAGCGTCGTCGGCTTTAACGACACCGAAGGCCAAAACCTTTACCCCCCCCTGACAACCACGCGCGAGTTTCCGGAGGAGATCGGGAAACATCTCGCGGAACTCGTGCTCGAACGGATCTCCATGCCGGAAATTCCGGCGCGGCAGCTTCTGTTGCCTACCCAACTCATCCGGCGCGAGTCGTGTTCGGTACCTTCCCCCTCGCGCGCCGATCACTCTGTAAGACCAGGAGACGACAGTCCGGTACCCGATACGGCAGTCGGGAACGCGGACGCTGGATATAAACGCTTTGGCTCGGATTAGAAGGGATATTCCGACACTTCCGTAAGGGAAAACTTATGAGATCGAGACACTACGCTCTTCTTTTCACCCTCGCGCTCTGCCTCGTGCCTGCGACGCTTCCGGCACAGGTGGACACCGGTACCATAGTCGGCACCGTGAAGGACTCGACTGGGGGCGTACTCCCCGATGCCGTCGTCGTCGTGACCAACGTGGGCACGGGGACAAAAACGACCCTGAGGACGGGGCCCGACGGCACCTTTGTGGCCACCCCGCTCAAGATCGGGGGCTATGCTATCTCGGTGGAGGCCCAGGGCTTCAAAACGGAAACCCGCAAGAACATCGTGTTGCAGGTCCAGGATCGGCTCAGGGTGGATTTCGAGCTCCAGGTGGGGGATATCAAGGACCAGGTGGTCGTCGAAGATGCGCCGCCCCTTCTGCAGACCGAAACCTCGTCGCTCGGCGACGTCATCAGCAGCTCCCAGGTGACGTCTCTCCCGCTCAACGGCCGCGACTACACGCTGTTGGCCACCCTGACCGCCGGGGTCTCCAGGACGGATCTCGGGGACAACGGCAACAACGGGGGAAGCTTCGCCTCGAACGGGGCGCGCGCCACGCTGAACAACTTCCTGCTCGACGGGATCGACAACAACTCGAACGATAACGGGCGGAACGTCCTGCAGACCAGCGTCGACGCCATCGCCGAGTTCAAGGTCCAGACCAACTCCTACTCCGCCGAATTCGGGCGAAGCGGGGGAGCCGTCATCAACGCGACGATCAAGTCCGGCTCGAACGATTTTCACGGGTCGGTGTTCGAATTCCTCCGCAACTCCGCCCTGGACGCCCGCGACTATTTCGCCGATCCGAACTCGTCGAAGCCGTTGTTCCAGTTGAACCAGTTCGGCGGGACCATCGGGGGCCCCATCATCCGGAACAAGACGTTCTTCTTCGCGGACTACCAGGGCAGTATCTTGAATGACGGCCAGACCATAATCTCGACCGTGCCCATGCCAGCCGAGCGGAACGGCGATTTCTCCGGATCCGGCGTGAACATCTATGACCCGGCGACCACCGATGCGGCCAACGGCAACGCCAGGCAACAGTTCACGAACAACCAGATCCCGGCCAGCCGCTTCGATCCCGTCGCGAAGGCGTTCATGGACCTCTATCCGGACCCGAACGTGGCCGGCGCCGTGCGCAACAACTACATCACCACCGGGAAATTCACGGACAAGGTCCACTCGACCAACCTCCGGCTCGATCACAGCTTCTCCCAGAACAACCAGCTGTTTGGCCGCTTTGCCTATAACAAACAGCACACGGAGACCCCGGCGCCGCTTCCGGGGCTGGCGAACGGCGGCGGCTCCCGCACCGGCGACACCTTCATCAACGCCGAGGGCGTGTCCATCGGCGACACCCACACGCTGAATCCGTCGACCATCAACGAACTGCGCATCGGCTTCACGCGTCTCAAGGAAGACCGCGGCCTCCCCTTCGACGGCCAGAACTTCCCCGCGGCTGCACTGCGGGTCCCCGGCGTACCGGACAACCCGACGACCAACGGGCTCGCGGCGCTGCAGCCCGGCGGATACCGCAGGGTGGGGGATCCGTCCTTTTCCCCGACCCTGATCACGACCTACGAATCCCAGCTCTCGGACACCCTGAGCATGATCCGCGGGACCCACACGATCAAGTTCGGGGTTCAGCTCCGCCGCAGCCAGTTCAACATCTTCCAGGTAAACGCCCCGCGCGGCCGCCTTTCCTTCAACGGCCGGTTCACGCGCGATCCCGTCTCGGGCGATGGCGGGCAGGCCCTCGCAGACATGCTCCTTGGGCTCACCAACACGGCACGGCTCTCCTCGCTCAGCGACCTGGGGAACCGGCAGGCCTCTTACGGCACGTTCATCATGGACGACTGGAAGGCCACGCCTCACCTGACCCTGAACCTCGGCCTGCGCTACGACTACACCCAGCCCATCGTCGAGGTCCACGACGAACAGGCGAACCTCGATTTCGCCACGGGCGAGATCATCGTGCCGGATCTCAGCAAGATCACGGATCCCGGGAAATTCAAGTTCAAGCAGGGGAAGAACCGCGGGCTGGTCGACGGGGACAAGCTGAACTTCGCCCCCCGGGTCGGCTTCGCCTGGACGCCCTTTGCCGGGGGCAAGATGGTCATCCGCGGCGGCTACGGGATCTACTACAGCGCCCAGGAGTACCGCACCGCCGGCGGCAACCAGCTCGCCTACAATCATACCCTTCTACGTCGAATCGGCCTTCAACAGCGCCGTCAACAGCAGCGCCGCGAAGATCAAGGTCAGCACCGGATTCCCGCCGCAGGACCTCTCGCAGGTCGTGGACGTCGCGGTCGTCTCCGCCGACTCCCGCCTCAAGTCGCCCTACTATCAGCACTGGAATCTCAACATCCAGCAGCAGATCCCCTGGGCGGTGACCCTCGAAGTGGGATACGCCGGATCCAAAGGCACGCATCTGCAGGTAGGCACCGACCGGAATCAGGTCCCCAAGCCAGTCATTGGGAACGAAGAGCCCGACCGGCCCTACCCGCAGTACGGCCCATTCCTCAATTTCGAAAACCGCGGGAGCTCCAGCTACCACGCCCTCCAGATGAAGGCGACCAAGCGCCTCTCCCGGGGACTCGACTTCCTGAGCGCCTTCACTTACGGGAAGGCCATCGACGACCAGGGACCGGTCTGCTGTTCCTTCCTCTTCCCGCAGGACAGCATGAACACCAACGCGGAACGGGGTCGTTCCGACTTCGACCAGCGGATCCGGTCCGTGACCAGCTTCAATTACGACCTCCCGTTCGGCACCGGGCACGGCCATGCCTTCAGCAGCCCGGTCGCGGATGCCCTCCTGGGTGGCTGGTCGTTCGGCGGCATCATCACGTTCAGCTCGGGATTCCCGTTCACGCCCCTCTGGCCGGACGACTCGTCCCGCACCTATTCGGAGTTCAGCCGGCCCAACCGCACGGCTGACGGGAACCTTCCGAAAAGCCAGCGCACGGTCCAGCACTGGTTCGATACGGATGCCTTCGGGGAACCGCCGCTGTTTACCTTCGGCACGGCGGGCCGCAACATCATCGACGGTCCGGGCGTCACCAACCTCGACGTCTCGCTGCACAAGGAGTTCCGGTTCTCGGAGAACAAGCGGATGCAGTTCCGGGTGGAGTTCTTCAACTTCCTGAATCACCCCAACTTCGGGGCTCCGGGCCTCACCATCGGAGAGGATGCCGGAGAGATTACCGACACTTCGACCCGGCAGCGCCAGGTCCAGTTCGCGCTCAAGTTCGCATTCTGAGACTCGGCCTCTGCGCGATTGCGCTGCAGCAGCCGGGAGCGCGGCAGCATTTCTTCCGAGCCCGGGGGGGGGCGGCTTACGAAGCTCATCCCCCGGGCTCGAACTTCATGCGAGGGGGGCGATGATGAGGCGAAGGGCATTCATAAAGGCGGCGGCTCTGGCGGCTTACGTTCCCAGCCACAACTGGGACAAGTACGATTTTGGCTCGGGACCGCCGGTGAGGGACCGCCTGAACCAGGGGCCGTTCCCGCAGTACCCCCCGGAGCAGCTGTTCCCTGGCGGCGACGTCCTGATGGCCACGACCCCTTCCGAGGAAGTCGTGCCCAACTTCGGCAGGGGGCTCATCACCTACATCGCGGCCGACATGGGGCTGGCCGAAATCGTGTCGGACAACAAGGCGGAGGCAATCGAAAAACTGGTCCGCCTGCCGCTGGGCCAGAAGCTCTACATCCGACCGACCTGGCGGGAGGTTCAGCAGCGCAGGGGACGCCTGGATTTCCCCGACTATTGGAAGCTCACGTTCGAGCTTGCGAAGAAACACCAAAAGAGGGTCGGGTTTCGGATTCAGATGAGGGCCCCGGACTACGATCAGGAGGCCCTGCCCGACTTCGTGCTGGACAAGGTCCCGATGGTGAGGCTCGCCGGGGAGTGGAAACGAGGTGCCGGCTCCGCGCGGGGGCAAAAGAAGTTTTTCGAGGAGCCCCGCTACGATCACCCGAATTTCCAGGAGGCGTTCAAGGAACTCAACCAGCTCCTGGCAGCGGAGTTGAACGGAAATCCCTCGGTCGAATTCATGGACACCTTCATGTACGGGTTCTGGGGCGAGGGGCACACGTGGCCGTTCACCAACACCCCGTTCCCGGACTACCAGACGGCCGAGCGCACCTGGATACAGATTTGGGAGACGCAGGCGGAGAATTGGACCCGCACGCCGCTGGTGACCAATACACAGCCCGATTTCAGCCGCGTCGGGAATTCCGAGATCGTCGACCGCAGCGTGCGCAGCCACAACTGGCTCCGCACGGACACGATCTTCATCGAAAACATGCAGATCGAGTCCATCGGCAACCGTCCTCCGTGGACGGCGGCGATCCTCGAGGTGGCGATGTCAGACGGCTCCGCCGACTCGCTGCGGATCAGCGAAGGGGTCACGGCCACGGACAACGCCATCGCCCACGTCATGGACGTCGGCGCAAACTACTGGTCGTTGTGGAACTTCCACAAGATCAGCGCCGAAGGGATCCAGCACTACTACCAGCAGTATCCGGGCATGATCGACAGGATCAGTCGAAAGGTCGGGTACAACGTCCGGCCTTCTTTCGTCTGGTGTTACGAGACGGAGAATCACCCGGGACTGATCATAGGCTTCGCCAATGACGGCATCGCGGGCGTTCCCGGGGTTCTTCGGGTTTCGGTCGCCAGCGACGACGGGAAGATCAACGTCGGAGGCGGCCTCGATCCGGGATACCCGCTGCCCGGAAAAATCCGGCAGGCGCAGTTCACACTGCCGCAGGGGACGCGTTGGGAGGGGCTCAAACTCCGTGCGGAACTCGAGGTGAAGGGTGTGCGGTACCCGGTGCGCTGGGCGTGCCGCCAGGAAACCAATCCAGACGGCTCACTCACACTGCGTCGAAACCTGCGCCGGTAGCGAAGTGGGGCTTCATTGTGGAGTGCGGCGGCTCGGCGCCGCCACAGGCCGAGGTCGCAGGGTCGCATCCATCAATTCGGCATGGCGCCGAGGCGCCGAGCATTCCTGCCGCAGCACCTAAGTAAAAGCGGCGCCGAGGCGCCGCACTCCAGATTACTTCAGCTTCATTGTGGAGTGCGGCGGCTCGACGCCGCTTTGGTGGCGGCGCCTCGGCGCCGCCACAGGCCGAGGTCGCAGGGTCGCATCGCAAGACGGGAACCCGGGGGACCAAAACCATGTCCGTCTACAAGCTCTCGCTCCTTTGTGCGTTTGGTGCGGTCTGGGTCTGGGCTGCCATTCACCCGTTGTTCCCGCACGACTGGCTGCTCGAAAACTACCTCGTGTTTATCTTCCTGCCGGCCATCCTGATCTCGGGCCGGTACCTGAAGCTCTCAGACACGTCCTACACGCTGATCACGCTCTTCATGATCCTGCACGTGATCGGCTCGCACTATACCTACGCGGAGGTGCCGTTCGGCGAAACCCTGAAGCGGTGGCTCGGGGCGGAACGCAACATGTATGACCGGCTCGTTCACTTCACGTTCGGCTTGCTACTCGCCTATCCGATGCGGGAGGTGTTCATCCGACTGTCAAAGGTCAAGGGATTCTGGGGATTCTACCTGCCCTTCGACCTCACCTTGTCGTTTTCGGCACTCTACGAGATCATCGAGTGGTTGATCGCCCGGAACGTGGCCCCGGCCGCGGGGATCGCGTTCCTCGGGGCGCAAGGGGACATCTGGGACGCCCAGAAGGACATGACGATGGCGGGAATCGGCGCGCTCCTGGCCATGATCATCATCGGGATCATCAACTGGAAGCTGAACCCGGATTTCGTCCGGGAATTCCGGTCGAGTTTCCACATCGAGAAAGGCGACAGGCCGCTGGGCGAGCAGAAGCTGCAGGAGTGGCTTGGACGAAGGCGCGCGCGCCGCTGACTTCCGGAGACTGCCGTGGAACTTGCCTTCACTTCCGTCGACGCTCCGGCAGAGGGTCTTCTTCGCCAGATCTACGGCTTGAGCTTTGAACTCAGCCGCACGTACGACAATCCTTGCGACCCGGCCGAGATCGCCGCGGAGGCGGAGTTCGAGCTCCCCTCCGGCCGCAGGCTGGTCGTCCCGGCCTTCTGGTTCCAGGACTACGCGGTCGTTTCGGGCACAGAAAGCTACGAACAGTATCTTCCCGTCGGGACGGCTCACTGGCGGGCGCGGTTCCTCGCCTCCGAGCCGGGAGCACATCAGGTTCGTTTGCGCGCCAGGGATCGCGGCGGCCCGGCGGCCGAGGCAGGCCCCTTCGCCTGCGCGATCGGCACGGAGTCCCGGGCGCGGGGACCCGTGGGGCGGCATCCCTCGGACCCGCTGGCCCTCGCCTTCGCCGACGGGTTTCCCTACCACCCGCGCGGCCACAACGTCGCCTTCGAGGACGGCAATCCCGAACTCGACGGGAGTTCCTATTACCGCGCGCTCCTGTCCAGCCTCGCCGCAGCCGGCGAAAACTGGACCCGGTTCTGGATGACCGATTTTGCGCGGACAGCACTCGAGTGGGGTCGGAGCCACTTCTCCGGCTTTTATTCCGGGGCTGGGGTCTACTCCCAGCGCGCCGCCTGGCGCGTGGACCGTTTCATGGACCTCGCGCTGGCCGGAGACATCCAGGTTCAACTCGTCCTCAACGACCACGGCCAGTTCAGCTCCTACGTCAACCCCCGCTGGGACGAGGGGAACCCTTACGGATCGGCCGAGGGCGGGCCGGTGCCCCAGGGGAACCCCGAGCTCTTCTTCACGAACCCGTCCGCGCGCGAGCTGTTCCGGCGGCGGCTGCGTTACATCGTCGCGCGCTGGGGCGCCTACCCTAACCTGCTGTGCTGGGAACTGTGGAACGAGGTGCAGTTTGCCGGCTCGCAGGCGCGCAATTTCCGGAGCGACGCCGCGACCCGCTCCGCCGTCGTCGAGTGGCACCGCGAGATGGCGAGCCGCCTGAAGGAGCTCGACCCCTTCGGGCACATGGTCACCACCAGTTCCGACGATCCGGGGTATCCGGGCTGGTCCCCGATCTGGAACCTGCCGGCCGTCGACATGGTCCAGAGTCACCACTACGCCCAGCCCGCCGCGGCCCGCGACGCGCGGATCGTGGAATACGTCGACGCGGCGGGTCAAGCCTATGGCAAGCCGGTGGTCGTGGCGGAGATGGGGGTCAAGGCAAGCGCCGAGCCCGAGAGCAACTACAATCCGGACACGTTCCGGGCAAATACCGCCGTCCCGGCGCGGGAGCGCACGGGCGCAAACCGCGGGCACCTCAGCGCAGGGACCACGCTCCGCAACGGAATCTGGGCCGCGGCGATGCGCCGGAGCGGCGCGATGAACTGGTGGTGGGGCTGTTATCTCCACCCCGACCCGCGCCAGGGCCGGGGCTCCCCTGATTTTCCCCTGAACGAACGGCTGTTTCCGCCCCTCGCCGAATTCTGGGGGGGCGAGCACCTGGCGCCGCCGCCGCAGAACGCCGCACTTGCCCTTACAGGGGAACTCGTCGGGTACGGCCTCCAGGGTGCCGACCGCGCCTACGTCTGGCTGAGAGACGCCCGCGAGGCCTATGACAGCGGCTTTGGACCGGCCTCGGCCGAGGACCGCCGCGTCGAGGGGGCCTCCCTGACCCTGACGGGACTCAACTCCGGGTCCTATGTCGTCTCCCCATTCGCCACCGAGGCCGGCGCCCTGGCCGCGCCGGAGTTCCTCGCGGTTGCCGCGAACGGGCGGCTCCAGGTGCCGCTCCCCCCCGTCACCGGCGATATAGCCCTGAAGATCACCGACGGAACGGAACGGGCCTGGGGCGTGGTGCCGCGCTCCGCTCGAGTCTGGGTTACCGCCGAAACGGCCGGAACGGCTGTGACGGGCCATGCGCGACTGCACCCCGCTCACGGCTCGCCCGCCCCGGCGGCCGGCGCCATCCTCACTCTCTTCCAGGGCGGGAACCCGGTCTCCGAACTGATGGTCCCGGCGGTGCCGGCCGCACGCAGTTGCTGGTCCGCCGCGGAGATCGGCGCCCCTGCGGAGGTGGGGTGGGCCGCGGCAAACCCGGGCGATGCTGGGGCCGTCGCGCGACTGGAACTCTTCGACGCTTCAGGGCAGCTCCTGCGGACGCGCACCCTCGAACTCCCGCCCGGGGGACACACCGCGCGCTTCCTGTTCGAACTGTTTCCGGGGGTGTCCGGCCCGTTCCGTGGGACCCTGCACGTGACCAGCGACCGGCCGCTGGCCGCGCTCACCCTCAGGGGCACGCAGAACGAGCGCGGGGAGTTCGTTCTCACCACGCTTCCGGCATCCAGGGGTTCCGAACCCGAAGCGCGCGGGGCCGTCGTGCTGCCGCAGGCCACCGACGGAGGCGGCTACCAAACCGAATGGTTGATGGTCAACCCCTACGACGTCGGGCTCGAGGGCACCCTGCGCTTTCACAGACCGGACGGGAGCCCCTGGGCACCGGCCGTGAACGGGACCGCGACGCCCGAGCGAGACTACTCGATAGCACCCCACGGGATCGTGCGGGAAATCTCGTCGGGGGCGGGCGCGACCGTCGAGCCGGGATACTGCACGCTGGATGCCGGCGACGGTCGCCTTCCCGTCGCGGCCGCCGTCATTCGTTTCTCCCGCCCCGGATTGCAGAGCGAAACTGGGGTCCCTTTCGTCCGGCCAGCCTTCTCGGCCGCTACCTTCTGGGAAGGGGGGAGCGAAACCGACACGGGCGTGGCGCTCGCCAACAGCTCCTCCGAGGCGAGGCGAGTCCGCCTCGAGCTGTTTGCGCGGGCCGGGATCGAGAAGAAACTTCAGACGGAAATCGACCTGCCTCCGGGACACCACACCGCGCGGCTCCTGACGGAACTGTTCCCGGAGCTGCCGCCCGGACACGGCCTGCTGCGCTGCGCTTCGGACGGCCCGGTCGGATTCATGGCCTTGCGGATGCGCACGACGCCTCGCGGCGACTTGCTGACGAGCAGTCTCCGGATGGGCGACGCCGGCGGCACCGCGGAACTCGTGTTCCCCCGGCTGGCCTTTGGCGGAGCCTACGAGGAGCGGTTCGTCCTTCTCAACCCAGGAGACACCACCGCCGAAGGGCGCCTGCTCTTCTTCGACTCCTCCGGCGCACCGGTCCAGATGCTCTTCAAGTGATCGCCATCCACTACCCGAACACAGACAAAACAAGTGGGTCCGGGCTTGAGCCCGGACGCTGTGTGCGGCCGCTATAGCGTGCGCCCGTCGCCACATAGATCAGATCAAAAGACGTCCGGGCTGAAGCCCGGACCCACTTGCTTTACGCGGGGGGCACAGGAACTAATCAACGACCTCCGCCGCGGCTCTGACGGAGAGAAAGGCAGTCCGCTAGCCCGTGGCAGGCTCGAACACCGGACGGCGCGGATCAATGAAAGCCCACGAAAGAGCCCCGATAAGGAAAAGAACGCCCATGAGGTAAAGTGGCAGGGACCAGTCGCCATAGCGCTCGACGAGATAGACCACGATCAGGGGGCTGAAAATGCTCCCCACCTGGCCCGACGTGTTCATGGCCGCGCTGACGACCCCGGCGTGTTTGCCGCCGATATCGATGCAGGTGCTCCAGGCCGCGCCGAGCGTGAACATGCTCGCGGCGGTCGCGACGGCGATCAGCACCGCGGCCGCGACCGGGCCGGCCGCGGCGCCGGCCATGAGCATGGCTGTTCCCGCAGCCAGGTACGCCGCCCCGCCCACCCCCGCCCTGCCGGCGCGCAGGCCGAACCTGGCCGCGGCCCAATCCGTCGCCATGCCGCCGAACAGGTCGCCCAGGACGCTCAGGAGCAGCGGCATCCCGGCAAAGATCCCCAACAGGGCAGGAGAGAATTCGTGTTTCTCCTTTAGGTAGGTCGGCAGCCAGGTGATGCAGAAGTAGAACGCGTAACTGTTCGGGAAGTACATGAGACACAGGAAGGGGATGTTGCGGTGCCCGAGGAGCCGCCGCCAGTAGGACCAGCTCGTCGCATGGGCGCCGCCGGCTTCGCGCCCCGCCAAAATGTGCTGCAGTTCCGCGGCGTTGACCTCGCGGTGCTCTTCGGGGTCGTCGCGAAACCAGCGGTGCCAGACCGTCGCCCAGACCAACCCGAGCAGCCCGAACAGGAGGAATACCGTCCGCCAGCCGACCAAGCGCCGCAACGCCATCACGACCACCGGCGTGATACCGCCGCCGAGGTGCGCACCCACAAAGAATATCCCCTGAACCGTCCCGCGCTCCCCGCGCGGGATCCACCGGGAAAACGTGCGGGCCACGGAGGGCCAGGCCCCGGCCTCCCCCATGCCGAACAGAAAGCGCGTCACCAGCATGGACCCATAGCTGAACGCGGCCCCCGTCGCCATCGTGAAGGCAGACCACCAGAGCACGATGCGGGTGAGGACGTTGCGTGTTCCCGTCCGGTCCGCCCACCACGCCGTCGGGATCTCAAAAAGGGCATAGGCGAGCGCGAAAGCACTGAAGACGTACCCCATCTGGGTCTTGCTGAGCGACAGCCCCGCCCGAATGTCGTCCGAGAGGACGGCGATGCAGGCCCGGTCCAGGTACGTCAGCATCGCGAGCAGCACGGCTAACCCGACGACCCTGTAGCGGGCCCTGGTGGGCTGCTCACCCGCAGTCTTCATGTCGTTCTCCGTCAACTGCTCGAACACAGACAAAACAAGTGGGTCCGGGCTTCAGCCCGGACGTCTTTTGATCTGAGCTATATGGCGACGGGCGCACAATATAGCGAGCCCAAACTGCGTCCGGGCTGAAGCCCGGACCCACTTGCTTGGCGGGGCTGTATTATACGCCTTTGAAATCCGTCGAGTCCTGCGACTCTTCGAGGTGGGTTCTGCGGCTCCCCACCCGGAATCGTGGGTTTACGATCGTCGCGCCGTCCCGTACAATCTGATTTCTATGCAGTCGGTCCTGCGCTTTGTCCTGCTCCACGCCTACGCCGTACTCTTCGGTGTCGTCTTCGCCGAGCAAGTCGGCCTTCCCGTTCCCGCGGTACCTTATCTCGTGGCGATCGGAGCGCTTTCCGCACAAAAACTGGTTTCCTTCAAACTGGCGCTGCTGCTGGGCATGGTCGCGTCGGTGGCGGCGGACCTCCTCTGGTACGAGCTTGGCCGCAGGAAGGGAACCTCGGTGCTGCGCCTGCTGTGCCGGATTTCCATCGAACCCGACTCGTGCGTCCGCAAGACCGAAGGTCTGTTCGCGAGGCACGGAGCCTGGTCCTTCCTCTACGCCAAGTTTATTCCCGGTCTGGGGACCGTCGCGCCCCCACTTGCCGGCGCGCTCCGTTTCCCGCTCTCGCGCTTCGTTGCGCTGGATTCACTGGGATCCCTGCTCTGGATGGGAGCCTATACCGGGCTGGGATTCCTGTTCTCCGAGCAGATGGAGGCGGCGGCGCACTTTGCGACGAGCCTGGGGGCGGGGCTGTCGGCGCTGCTGGTTGCGGCGTGCGCGCTGTGGCTGATCTTCAGGGTCCGACAACGGCGGCGCGTTATGCGTGACCTGCGCGTCGCGCGGGTCACGCCCGAAGAACTCAAGCACAAGCTTGATCGGGGCGAGGCGGTCGCCATCATCGACCTGCGTCACGCCCTCTCGGCGGAGGCCGAAGGGGTCAAGCTGCCGGGCGCGCTCAGAATCCCTGCCGAGGAACTCGGAAGGCGCAGCCACGAGATCCCCAGGGACCGCGAACTCGTCCTGTATTGCACGTGACCCAACGAAGCCACGAGCGCTCGGGTAGCGCTCATGCTGCGCCGCCTCGGGGTCACGCGCGTCCGCCCGCTCGCCGGGGGGCTCGATGCCTGGCGCGAGCTCGGCCTTCCCCTCGACCCGGTGGAGCCGGGCTGATCCCGTCTATCGTGCGGCGTGTCCCACTACGACCGTGTGCGGCGACATCGGCACGGGGTGCGCCGTCACGTTCTCGTAACCGGCCTCGACGTACATCTGCTCCAGTTCGCGGAACGTGTAGGCGTCTCCGGCGACCGTGGTGCCGAGCATCGTGAGCGCGAAGGAAGCAGCCATCGGCGGCGAAACGCGGTCTTCGTTTGGAACGAACTCCAGGGTCGCGGCGAGCCCGCCCGGCCGCACCGCCGCGCGGACCTTTGCCAGCAGTGCGACGCAGGTGGGCGGGTCGAAGTGGTGCAGGAAATTGGTGATCAGCACCACGTCGTATGGACCCTCCAGCGGCACGTCGAACGCGCTGCCCGGCAACAACTCGTACCGGTCCGCAACCCCGGCCTTGCGTGCGTTCTCCCGGGCGACTTCCAGCACCGGCGCCCAGTCGAGCGCGACGACGCGGGCCGCCGGATTCTGCTTCGCCACCTCGATGCCGAACAGGCCGTGGCCCGCCGCCACATCGAGCACGCGCATGGCTCCCCTGCGCTCCTTGAGCACGATCGCCCCGAGCGGCCCGGCCAGCGGGGCCATCATCGGGGCCATGCTGTGGGCAAACTCAACCCAGACCGGGTTCTCCGGCTCCACCGTGCCCTGTCCCTGCAGCACCGTCCGACCGGAGCGGACGATCTCGGTCAGCCGCCGGAACGGCTCCGTCAAATCCGGCATACTCAGAAACTGGGCCGTCGTGGCCAGACATGTCGGCGAACGCGGATCCAGGAACATCGAGCTCGCGGGGGTGTGCCGGTACGAGGACCCCTCCTTGGCTATCAAACCGGTCACCGTCAGGTAGTCGCACAGTATGCGGATGCCGCGCTCCGAGGCGGCGCATTTCTTCGCCAGGGACGGTACGTCGCCCGGCCCCTCACCGATGGCGCGGAACAGATCCAGCTCGATGGCCGTGCGCAGCGCCATGGTGCGCTGGTAAGCGGTCAGGGTCTCAAAAACAATCGCCGGCGTTGCCGGCGCTACGGAAGCACTTTGCATTCTGGCCCTCCTGTCCAGAGCAGCTGCGGGTTTTGTGTCTCTCCAGGGGGGCCATGGAGTCGGGTGCAACGATGTAACTCTAGCAGGGCCGAAGGGACCATCCAAACGATTGATCCCGGAGTGCGGGCTGCCTCCGGCTACAACCTTTGGAGTGCGGGGCCTCGGCGCCGCTTTTACTTACGCCCTAGGGCAGGGATCCCCGGCGCCTCGGCGCCGGGCCGTATCGCGGGGAAAACCGGGCGGCTGCCTCTAGCCGTGCAGCAGCGGAATGCAGACTTCGTCCGAGCCCGGGGGAAGACAACAAGGACGCCCCGGCCGTGTCGTTTTCGCGGTACTATCCATCCCTGACGACAGGAGGATTGCCATGGGGAAGATCTCGAGAAGACGGTTCCTGCGCGACAGTGCCGTGGGTATTGCGGCCGCCGGCTGTGCGGCGGGCGCCGCTTCAAAACTGAAGGCCAACCCGCTCGGCATGCCGATCGGGTTCCAGAGCTGGTCGGTGCAGCAGCTGCTCCAGAAGGATTTCGACGGAACCCTGAAGCAAATGGCCGAAGCCGGCTTCGAATCGATGGAACTGTGTTCGCCCCCGAGTTACCGCCAGTATGGGTTCGGCGGGCTGGTGAACCTGAAAGGCTCGGAGCTGCGCGACAAAATCAACGGCGCCGGCCTGAAGTGCGAAAGCTGCCACTACCAGTGGGCCGAACTGAAGACGAGCCTCGACGAGCGTGTTGCCTACGCCAAAGACCTCGGCCTGAAGCAGATGATCCTTTCCACGTTCAGTCTCCCGGCCAGGGCGACCCTCGACGACTGGAAGAAGAACGCCGATCAACTGAACAAAATGGGGGAGACGGCGCGCTCCGCCGGCATCCAGCTCGGGTTCCACAACCACGACTTCGAGTTCAAGGAGATCGGCGGCACCCTCATTTACGACGAACTCCTCAAAATCTTCGACCCGAAGCTCGTCAAGCTGCAGTTCCAGGTCGCGGTCATCAGCCTCGGCTACGAGGCCGACAAGTATTTCACGAATTATCCGGGGCGATTCGTTTCGCTGCACCTGGTCGATTGGGCCCCGGCCGAGAAGAAGCAGGTGGCCGTGGGCCAGGGCGCCATCGACTTGAAGAAACTCTTCGCCGCCGCAAAAACGGGGGGCATCCAGAACTACTTCCTGGAAATGCCGCTCGACCTGATGAAGCCGAGCGTACCGTACCTGAAGGCCCTGGAACTTTGATCTTCGAAATCCTCGAGCTCTTTAGGCCCAGATTAACGCGGCTGGCGAATGGTGTTCTTCTGCGCCTGAACCGGTCAAGGAAGATAAGAGCAAAGGCAGAACGCGGGTATCCGCGGATTTGACGGGTCCACACGGATCTGCCGGACGCGGCCGTGTCACCAATGCCTTTGTTTTGGCGTGGGTCACGATCAAATCGGCGGCTGGGTTTTTCTGCACGTCCACACACCCCGTCGGCATCGACAACAACAATAGCGCGGCTGCGCAAGACGGACGCATCGGTCACCTCTAAGACGCGAAGGATCCATAGAGCCGCAAATGACAGGTCACGGCACTTCGAGGTCGGCGACCACCGGGTGGTGATCCGATGCCATGGGGGCGGGCGGCTCCGCGGCCACCCGGACCATGGAGACCCGCACTGCGGGCGAAGCGAAAATGTAATCGATGCGCCGGTCCGGCGGCTTCCCGGGCGCCGCCGGCAGCGTGAGTCCGGCCCCGTAGCCCCGCGCCATGATGGATGTTGTAGCTCATGACACGAAACCCGCGTCGTTCGGCGCCCGCGCCCGCCCCGCACGCCAGCGCCGCCGACAGCAGCAATGCTGCCCCGCCTGACTTCCCCATGGGACCTTTGTATTTTATGCCGCCGCCGCTGTCAAGCCGGGCGCCGGCGCCAACCCCGGATGAGGGTTGCCACGGGAACCGCAACTCCCTACAATCCCGGAGACGCCGGCGCCAACTCGAGGCCGTGAGGTATCCAATGAACTACGGAAAGACGAAGGTGGTTGTCTGCAGGGACGAGTTCGAACTCGGCCGCCGGGCGGCGTCGGATGTCGCCTCCAGGGTCAGGGAGTTGCTCGCCCTGAGGGATGAAGTCCGGATCGTCTTCGCCGCGGGGGAAAGTCAGGTGACCTTTCTCGCCGGCCTGGCCTCCGAAAAGGACATCGACTGGACCCGCGTCGTCTGCTTCAACATGGACGACTTCTACGACCGGACCCTGCCGGAAGAGTTCACCTGCGGCCACCAGACCCGGACCCAGCTCTACGACAAGGTCAAGCCCAGGGGCGCGCACCTCGTCCGCTACAACGCCCCCGACCCCGAGGCGGAAGCCCGACGGTTCGAACAGGTGCTGCGGCAGGCGGGCCCCATCCATGTCCTTTGCCAGGGGATCGGCACTTCCGGCCACCTGGCGCTCAATGAACCCTACGACACCGATTTCCTGGACAGCAGATGGGTGCGGGTGGTCTCGCTCGCAGAGCAGTCCAAGATTCAGCTCAGCGAGGATCCGAACTTCAAGGCGCTGGGCTATATCCCCTCCACCGGCATAACCATCACCATCCCCGCCCTTTTAGCCGCGGAGAACACCTTCACCATGGTGCCGCTGCGTCTCAAGCGGCCCATCCTCGAGAGGCTTTTTGCCCTCCGCGAGCCCACCGAGGCGCTTCCAGCCTCCGTCCTGCTCGAGGTCGAAGGGACGCTCTACCTCGATCGGAACTCCTGTCCCGAGGAGCTGCAGGCTTGACCCTCACGAGGGGCGCCTCGGCGCCCCCGCCAGACCGAGGTTGCAGCGTCGCAAGCTCGCAATTCGGCGTGGCGCCGAGGCGCCGCACTCCAGGATCGATCATTAAACACCGTGATGCCCTAGTCCACCTCTGCCAGCTTCCCCGTTTGCACGTCGTAGATGAATCCCCGGATCGGGATCTCCTGCGGGATCCAGGGATGCGATCGAGCGCGCTCGACCTGAAGGCGAACATCCGCTTCCAGGTCGGAGAAGCTGTGGAACCGCGTCGGAGCCACCGCGGCGTGTCCGGTCTTGCGCCTCAGGTCCGCCTCCAGCTTGTCGTCGGTGAACGTCAGCATGCCGCAGTCGGTGTGGTGCACGAACATGAACTCGTTCGTCCCGAGCAGGTAATGGGAAATGAGCAGCGACCGAACCGCGTCTTCCGTGAGTATCCCGCCCGCGTTCCGGATGATGTGCGCTTCACCGGTCTTGAGCCCGAGGATCTGCTCAATAGTCAGACGGGCGTCCATGCAGGCGACTACGGCCAGCTTGCGGGCAGGGGGCATCTTGAGGTGCCCGAGTTTGAACTGGCTGGCGTAAATGCCGTTCGCACGGACGGCTTCGTCGATGACAGTCATGCTTTTCTCCTTTCGAAAACAACGGCAAAAAAAAACCCGCCGCCGGAAGGACCGGAGACGGGCTGGATTCGAACCAAAATCGATCCTGAGCGTCACCCCCCGGGCAGGTAGAGTTCGCCACAGCTACAACAGATGCAGCTCAGCAAACCCGCCATGAAGGAGGAACAACCCATGGCCCTTATTCTAACGTAAGCGTGAGAGATTACAAGGCGGCGACGACAGATAATTGCGCCGGCATGCGCGGCTGCGGATGGGCCGGAGGCGCGCTCCATTGATCGGCTGCTGAGCGGCAAATTCGATCCCGAACAGCCTGGTGCGGCGGCCGTTTGTGGAGTGCGGCGGCTCGACTGGCTCGACTCCGCTTTGGTGGCGGCGCCTCGGCGCCCCCAAAGGCCGAGGTCGCAGGGTCGTATTTCGGAATTCGGCGCGGCGCCGAGGCGCCGGGCACTCCAGATCACTTCAGGTCGTCCGGATTGAACGTCAACCGTTGGACAGCCTCTGAAGCCGGACCGCACTGCCCGCGTCCAGCCCTCTCGGGTTCCAACCGCCGGCCGCGCCGGGACCTCCATCCGGTCTTTCCCGCGATCAGTCGGATTCCGGATACTTGTGGCACAGGACGCAGCTGACGGCCGTTCCCTTGGGCAGGCTGATACGCTTGCCCTGCGACGTTTCGCGGCAGCCGGCGCTCTCGGAGCATTCCAGGAGGCGGTTCGCGGCGGTGCGGGCCAGCGGCGAACCCTGGAGTTGGGCTCCGTGGCAGGCTTGGCACGTCCCCGCGGGAGTGCGACCGTCCTTGAACACTTCCTTGTGGTTCTGGTTCCACATCCGGTCGTTGACCGGGTGCATTCCGTGGGGGCCGCGCAGAAGGCCGGCGCTGTCGAACATCCCTTTGATATTGGGGTGCGTAAGCCTTCGAACGATCCAGGGAGGGGGGGCCGACCCGACGTTCGCTCATCCCTGCGCGGACGCGGCGCTCCGGCACCGCCTTCCGCACTCAGACTGTCATGTGTTGTTCGGCTTATCCCGAATTTAGGAGAGCTTATTAAGACGGTGCGCGGCCGGTCAACCGTCAATGATGCACTTTTGCCGCAAAATGCCACGGAATGTGACGCCCGTCACCAAAACCGGGGCGTGTCGTCGGGTAAACGGGCGACAGGGGGACGCGCTCGAGCGGCGGCGAGCCGAAGCGCCGGCCCGCCGCTCCGCCCGACTGTGCGCGCACGCAACCGATCAGCCGCCAGCCTGGGCGAAGGCGGCCAGGGCCGTGTCGCGGTACACCTTTTTCAGAAGCGGGTCGGGCAGCCCAAGGCCGTGCATCGGCCAGTGGTAGTCGAAATTGAAGTAGAGGTCCTGCTCGTAGAAGTGCTCGTCGAGCGACTCGAGCACCCGGAACGTGGTGCTGAACATGCGCTCGCTGTAGGGCATGTCGGTCCCGTAGCACAACCGGTGCGCGTACTTCTGGTAAAACGCCGCGGCGAAGCGCGGGATCGGGGCGGTCTCGGCGAAGCGCGCGGAGATGTCGGCGTACAGGTTCGGGTTGCGGTCGAACATCCCGCCGAGGCGGGTCAGGTCGTAGTCGAGGTTGGCGAAGTGGCAGGCGATGAAAACGGTCTTCGGGTGCCTCCGCGCGGTGCGTTCCAGGGTTTGGATCAGCTCGTTGTGTCCCATGATGTCGGGCTTGTCGTCGAGGCGCCAGCTGAAGCCGTTCATCAGGCCGTCGTTGTGCCTGTCCTGCGGCAAGTAGGACCAGTAGGGATCGGACATGTGCAGGTTGACGGGCATGCCGAGCGCGGCGCACTTTTCCCACAGCGGGTCCATGCGCGCGTCGTCCGGGTGTGGCCCGGTCGCCGGGGCGCGGTTGCGCGAATCGCCGGGCCAGCCGACAGGACCCGTGGGGATCACGCCCCCGATGCCCCTCCCCTTGTCGCCGATTTCGCCGACGCCGCGGGCGCCAGCCTTGCGGCAGCGTTCGAGCTCCCTGACCGCCGCCGGCCCGAAGCCCGGTTCGTTCATCCCGGTCATGTCGAAGCCGCACCACACGTCGAAGCGCTGCGGGTATTTCGAGTAGAGCCGGTGCATCTCGTCAAATCTCGCCCCGGTGCCGCCGCTGAACACGACGGTCCGCTCGACGCCGGCCGCGTCCATGAGCTTGACGAGCGCATCGACGTCCTCCGTGGATTTCGCGCGCCCGTGATAGTGCACGTCGATGGCGGGGTATTTCGCCTTCCGGATGTCTGAAACCGGGATCTTGTATATGGATTTGGGCCGGTAGTCTTTCAGCAGGAGCTTGTCCGGGAGCACGGCCTCCGACGGGCCCCGGGCTGCGGCCTGGCGCGCCCTTGCGGCGCGCGGCATGGCGGCGAGTGCGCCGCCCGATAAGAGGAACCACTCTCTGCGATCAAGGGCGTGTCCGGTACGTTTCATCTTTGTTCTCCATTTCCCGTGCAGTTTGTGCGACGGCGAGGGCGGCCGATCGTACCGCCTGCCTTAGCGGTTCGGGGCTCTCCACGCGCACGCCGGCCCCGAAGCTGAGGATCCAGCCGACCAGTTCGGGTGTGTCCGCTACCCGCAGACACAGGTGGAGGCAGCCGTCCTTGCCGGAGGTTGCCTTCTGGCTCGGATGCCAGATCCTGTCCTTCACCCAGGCCGAGGTTTTGCGGTCGAAGTGCAATTCGACATCCACCAGGTCGCCGCCGCGCATGACGACCAGCGCGTCGCGCACATAGGCGTCCACGTCGAAGCCCAGCGGCATCTGGCATGGTTTGTTGGTGATGGCAAGAGAGCGGATGCGGTCGACGGCAAACATGCGCACGTCCCTGCGCATGTGGCAGTAGCCGATCAGGTACAGCCCGCCCCCCGCATACCAGAGGTGGTACGGGTCGACTTTGCGCCGCGACGTGGCGTCGCGCGCGGCGGTGTAGTAGCGCATCTCGACGGTGCGGTGATGGGCGATGGCGCGCGCGAGTTGTTCGACCGCCTGGCGGTGCTCGCGATAGCGTTTGTGGGGACCGAGCCCGACGGAGAAGCCCCCCTGCAGGCGGTGGACGTACTCGTCCGCGCCCGACGGCAGCGCGCTGGAAGCCTTGGCGACCGCCAGGTCGAACGACTCCTTGATCGCCGTCCCTTCGAGCGGGCGCATCAGGTCGCGGCTGAAGACGAGCGCGATTAACTCCGTAGCCGAGAACTGCACGGCCGGCACGCGGTTGAATCCCTCCACGAGCTTCCAGCGAACCTGCCCGTCGACACGGTCGGTGTAGATGGGGAAACACGCCTCGAGCGCCTGGAGATCGCGGCGGATCGTGCGCGGGTGCCGGCTGAAATCCTCCGGGAGCGAGCCGGTCAATTCGTCTATGGTGGCGCCCCCCGGCCTTTCCAGTCGCCGGAGCAACAGCCACTGCCGCGTCACCTGTTCGTTGCGGGACATCGTGTGCCTACCCTAATCTAGCAGCCCCCCCAATGCAAGTGATGTGGGCCGCGGCGGCCCGACGCGGCCCCAACCGGGTGCTTCCGTCTCATCCGGGCGGGGTCGGGCCGCCCCTGCCCACTTTCCGTGTTACGATGCACCCTATGTCGTGGAGACGTGCCCACTGGCTGGCGCTTGGAGCCGTGCTGGCGATCCTCGCCGCCGCACGGGTTCCCGCCTTGACCGGGCCGCCGAACCTGAGTCAGGATGCGACCGAATACGTCGATATCGCCCGCAACGTGGCTGCCGGCGAAGGCCTCACCCTGAAGATCCGAGGCTACTTCTTCGGCGACGGCTTAAGCATCCCCTACCCGGCCGAATCGCTCCGCCGCCCCCTGTTTCCGGCCTTGATGGCCACAGCCTACGCCCTGACGCGTTCCGACGCGGTCTTCCGCTGGTTCAACTTCGGCATGTTCCTCGTCAACGCTGCCCTGCTCGGGCTCCTGTTGCGCCGGGCCTTGCCGCCTTGGGTGGCGCTCTACTCACTGCTGCTCGCGGGGTTGACGGAGCCGATGTTTCTCACCTCGATCTTTCCCTGGGCGGAGCAGACGGCATTCATGGGACTCCTGGTCGCGCTGGTGTTCGCCGGCAGGGCGGCCGAGCAACCCCCCGGCGCGCCTGCCGGGTTCGGTGCCGGGGTCGTCTGCGCCTTGGCGGCCTTGAGCCGCCCGGAGTACCTGCTGGTCGGTCTGCTTTTCGCCGCCTGGCTCCTGGTGTTGCGCAGCCGGCGCGCGACGCTTCTCCTGTTTGCCTTCGGCTTCCTTGCGCCCCTGATTACCCTGTCGGCGGCCAACTACCGCTTCTACGGACGGACTTTTCTGCCCGGCGACTACCTCTTTCACAGCCGCGCTTACAGTGCGTACTTCTCCTGGGATACCGCGGCGCCGGATGGCGCACTGGGTTTCCTGGCCGGCAACTGGCTGTGGATCGCCGGCCGGATCGGCCTGAATTTCGTCAACTACGCCGCCAAGCTCTTCGGCTGGAAAAACCTGTTCGTCCTCGGCGCCGTGTTGCCGCTCGCGCTGCGGGCGGTGGCCCGCGGAAGTTGCGGGTGGCGCGGTCGTCATCTCGCGTACACCGGCGCGGCCTTCCTCTGCGCGTACTCGCTGGTGTGGGCCGGGATGGACCGGGAGCGGTACCTCCTGGCGGTCACGAGCTTCTGGTTGCCGCTCTGTGTCTGGGAAGCCGCGCGGTTGACGCGGGAGGCATCCTCACGATGGGCACGCCGCGCCTGGGTCACCGCCCTGGCGGCCGGGTTGCCTTTCCTGGCCGCGAACGCGATCCACGCAGGCCTCGCGATCCAGCGACGCGACAGGCCCGGCGAGCGGTTCTATGCCAGCCACAACCCCGCCTGGGACAACGCCAGCATGGCCGGCCTCGCCGCCTGGATCCGGGCCAACGTCGGCGACGACGACGTTCTTTGTCTCGAAAACCCCTTCCTGGTAAATTACCTCACCGGCCGGGCCGCCCTGGTACTCCCCGAGCAGACCCACCCGGGTGAGTTCATCCGGTTCCTTTCGGAGTACAATGTGCGCTACTGGGTAAACAATACGGTCGACACCAAGCGGCCGGTTGCCCTTCTGGACGCGCTGCGGCAGGCGGCCTTCACCGCCGGCTTCACCGAGGTTGCCCACTGCGGAACCTACGAGGTGTGGCGCGTTCCGCGGACGGGCGCTCGAATAACGGAGTGATTTCTCGGAGGTACGACGATGGCCAGGAAAATCGCTTTTGCGACACTTCTTCTCGCGGTCTTCGGCTGTGTTGCGGCTCTGGGCCAGGGACACCCGAACACGACCGGCTGGAAGGACCTCTTCAAACCCGACCTTTCCAACGCCGTGATGGACCCGGGCTCGTGGGTCATGGAGGACGGGGTGCTCACCGCCAAAGATCACGGCACACTCTGGACCAAGGACTCTTACGGCAATTTCATACTGGATCTCGAGTTCAAGGTGACCAAAGGGGCCAATAGCGGCGTGTTCCTCCGGGCGGGCGATCCAAAAGACATCCTCTCCGCCCTCGAAATCCAGGTCCACGAAACCACCGACGGCGGCAGGTACGGCATGGTGGGCGCCATCTACGATGCCATGCCGCCGAGCAAGAGCATGGCCAAGCCGGCCGGCGAATGGAACCATTACACCATCACCTGCCGCGGCAGCAAGGTCGAGCTGGTGTTCAACGGCGAGCGGGTGATCGACGCCGACCTCGACAAGTGGACCGAGGCGAGGAAGAATCCCGACGGCACCCCCAACAAGTTCAAGGTGGCGCTGAAGGATTTTTCGCGCAAGGGCCCGATCGGATTCCAGGGCATCCATGGGACTGCCGGCGCCCCCGTCTGGTTCCGCAACCTCAAGATCAAGACCCTGAACTAGTGTTTGTCACGCTGAACCAAGTGGGTCCGGGCTTCAGCCCGGACGTCTTTAGAACCGGTCCATAGAGTTCCAGCTGCCCTGCATAGCGACTGCAAACTGCCTCCGGGCTGAAGAGGTCGTCCAACGGTTGATTGTGAAGTGCGGCGGCTCGACGCCGCTTTGGTGGCGGCGCCTCGGCGCCACCAAAGGCCGAGGTCGCAGGGTCGCATCTCGCAATTCGGCGTGGCGCCGAGGCGCCGAGCATTCCTGCCGGTAGGACGAGTGAAAGCGGCGCCGAGGCGCCCCACTCCAGATTACCCACGTGGCGCGCCGCGCTAGGCGCTTCCGTCGAGCTCGAAGATCTGGTTGCCCCACTCGACGGCCTGCAGGTAGATATCCGCCATCGACTCCTCGCTGAGCTCGAGGAGGGCGCTCGAGCGGGAAATGGCGTCCCAATCGCCGTGTTCGGAGACGATGGCGGCCTGGAGAACCCTCTGCAGGAGGCTCTCCTCCCCGGTCAAGGCGGCCTGGAGCTCCGGGGAGAGCGAGAGCTGCTGCAACACGGAAATCATCGGCAGTTCCAGCAGAGCGTCGGCCAGGGAGAGCAGTCCCACGAGGAAGAAATCCATGAGGTCGCGCAACCCCAGCGCCGCGCCGATCATTTCGCACTGCTTGGCGCGGGTGACCGAGCAGACCACGAGCACCTTCGGCTTCTCGTCGCCGAGGCCGGCGAGTGCCACGAGCGAAGCCCAACGTCGGATCTCGTTGATCCCCATAAGCGACATGGCGTGGCGGATGGAGGTGATGTCGCGGACAAAACCGAACAGGGGCGAATTGAGATAGCGCAGCAGCCGGTAGCAGAGCGCCGGCTCGTGTTTGATCCCCTCCTCGATCAGCCCGAAGTCCGGTTCCGGGCTGTTGACGGCCCGGATGAGGCGCAGGTAGTTCAACCGGGAGGGGGGGATGCTGCGACCCACCATCACCTCGGCGCGCCGGTAGAAAAAGCCCTGTGCGCAGTGATACCCCATGTCGAGCGCTTCGTGGAACTCGTCCCAGCTCTCCACTTTCTCGGCCACCAGCACCCGGTGTCCGCCGGACAACGATTTTGCCAGCCGGGGGCGCTGCTCCGGCGGGGTCAGACGGAAATCCACCTTGACGAAATCCACCAGGTCCACCAACTCGGTGCGCCTGTCGCCCGGAACGAAATCGTCCAATGCAAGGCGGTATCCGTGGCGGTGCAGCCTCGTACAGGCGGCCCGCACCTCGGCGTCCGGCTCGATTGTCTCGAGGATCTCGTACACCACCTGTTCCTTGAAGGGGACCAGGGCGTGGTCGCGCACCAGCAGGCTTCGGGTGAGGTTGACGAACGCCGGCCGCCCGTAGGTCAGCGTGTGGATGCCGAAAGTCAGGAAACTGTCGGCAATCAGCTTGGAGGACGCCTGGTCGGGGTCGGCGGCCCGGAAGTACTCCTCCATACCCGAGCGAAACAGCAGTTCGTAGGCGAATATCTTCTCATGGGCATCGAGGATGGGTTGTCTGGCGATGAAACTCTTCATCAGCGGCTCGCGCCCTTCTTATCGGCCGCCGCAGCTGGATACTATTGCGAAATAGGACCCTTGGAGATCCCTCGCGCCTTTGAGGCGAACCCCTGAATTCATCCCCCGGGGTCGGGGGCTCGAAGAATCTCGAGGTCAGATCGCCGCGTGGTGGGCGTCGTCGATGGCGGCGCGGATATTGTCCCAGGGGATGTCGCCGGGGAGGGTACAGTCGGCCCCGAGGATAAACGGCCCCGAGGCCTCGCTCAGCGCTTGCCGGACCGCGCGCCTGATCTCTTCCCTGCTCCCAGAGGCGATGATCCCGTGCCTGTCCATCCCCCCCATGCACGGCCTTTTGAACAGCGCAGCGATCTCGTTCCAATCCAGCTTTTTCGTCGTCAGCCGAGGGTTGCAGTTGACGACGTGGCCGGGGTAATCGGCGTATGGGGATAGGTCCGCGTACGGTCCGTTGTAGTCGCACACGTGCAGGATATTGAAAATGCATGCGCGGTTCGCCTCGTTCATGAGGGTGAGGTCGAAGGGCTTGATGTATTCCCGGAAGGTGCGCGGGTCGCTGAAGCGGTCCGCCTCACCCCCTTGTGTCGATGCATAAAACCCATCGACCCCCGCGCGGATGCACTCCCGGACGAACAGCATGAGACTGCCGGTGATCGTCTCGAGCCCCTTCCGTACCGCCTCCGGGTCCTCCTGGAGGTGCGCCGTCAGCAGCGGGAGACTGGTGGTGTGGCCAGCGCACATGAAGGGCGAGTAGAGCGTCACCAGGACCAGCGCCTGCTTCCTCGCGGCCTTCACGAGTCCTCTCACGGCTTGCAGCTGCGGCTCGTAGAAGTCGGCCCCGTAGGAGGGCATCCTCTTCCAGTCCTCGGGCCGCCGGATATCGGGTATGGGGGGAAACACCCGCTCGTACTGGATTTTTACGAAATCCATGTTGGTGCGGCGAAAGAACTCCAGGTGTTTGTCGACGGCGGGCTGGCCAAAGTGGCAGGCCGGGTCGAAGTGGATGAAGAAGGCGGCGGGGACGTAGGATCTGCGCAGCTTCCCGTCCCGCAGCGCGAGCATCGTTTCTCGTTTGTCGTTCGCGGCGAGCATAGTCTCGCTTCCCGCGACCGCCGCGGTTGCGGCGATCACCGAGTTCAGAAAGCCACGGCGTGTGGTTTGCACTGTCCCCATATTATTTCGTCCCGCCTTCGTGTTTTCCCGGCACCCAAGTTCCCGATGTGGAGGTGCGACGCATCGGCGCTTACCCTGCATACATCTTGAACCACAGAGCGCAGCACATGCAAACAAACAAGTCGCGGATAGCTTCCGTGTCTTCCGTTTTTCTTCCGTGTTCTCCGTGACAGGTTTTTTTGAATCTCTCGACAGGGTAGATGGCGCCGAGACGCCACATCTCCAAACGAGCCTGAAGGATGTATACTTCTGGGCTGTGGAGGCTCGAGATGGGTTGGGATGATGAGCAGAGTACTGGGGAGCGGAACCGGGAATTCGTGCGGCGCTTCATCGAACAGGTGGTTTCGGACCGGAGGGAAAGCGCCATCGACGAATTCCTGTCGCCCGCCTTTGTCGACCACAACGCCCCTCCGGATCAGCCCCCGGGGAGGGAAGGCGTGAAACGCACGCTCAAAAAGGTGCAGCACGCGTTTGCCGATGTGCGCGTGCACCTGGACGATCTCCTGGCTGACGGCGACAAGGTGGTGATCCGGCACCGGGCGGAAGCTACCCACGTCGGCAGCTTCATGGGTTACCCCGGGACCGGCAACAGGCTTTCCTGGACGACGATAAGCATCTACCGGATCGAAGGGGGAAAGATCGTCGAGCGCTGGGGACTGGTCGACCACGCCGCCTTGCTGCACCAACTCCGCGGCGACAATCCCGTGATCGCACACGGTGCCTGAAAAAGCCGCTACTCGTCCACGGAGATCAGATCCATCAGGGAGGCGTGGAGCGCCGGGTTGGCCCCGACGACGGAGTAGCTGCGGGCCGTCACCTCGCCGTCGAGCAAGAAGACGATCCCGTCCCCACGCGCGTCGGTAAGCAGACCGCCGGCTTCCGGAAACATCAGGCAGGAGGCCGCGATGTCCCAGATGCGGCTGGACCGGTTGACGCAGGCGCCGAGACGACCGTCGAGCGTATAACAGAAGTCCACGAGCGAGTTGGTCGAGCGCACGTTCCGGACCCCGCGCACGACCTTCTCGAGGGTGCGCACCTCGCGCGCCGTCCGGGCGGCGTCCTCGGACGGGTCGAGGCCGTAGGCACACAGGACCGTCGAGAGTTCCGTCGCGCCGGAGACTGACACCCGCACCCCGTCCCGAAACACCCCGCCCCCCTTTTCGCACGTGTACAGCGTATCCGATACCGGGAGATACATCGCCCCCACCACCGGCACGTTTCCTTCCAGGAGCGCCAGGATCACGCCGAACCAGGGGATCCCGGCCGCGAAGTTCGAGGTGCCGTCCAGAGGATCGACGACCCAGGTGAAGCCGCCCGTGCCGGCCGCAAAACCGGATTCCTCCGCCACGATGCCGTGGTCGGGGTGGCGCGCCCGGATCTTCGACAGGATGATCCTCTCGGAGGCAAGGTCGGCGTCCGTGACGATGCTGGCTTGGTTTTCCTTCACCCTGACGCGGCCGCCCGAACCGAAATGCTGCAGCAACACCTCGCCGGCCGATTTCACACAGTCGACAGCCAGATCAATCATGATGCTTCCAGCCAAGTGGGCCGCGTCGGCTCGACGCGGCCCGGTGTCCGGCTCGTATGGGCGGGGTCGGGCCGACCCCGCCCACTCAGCCCTACACTCGCCTCAGGGCCTTCCCCGGTCGGGCACCGGTGTGGCGCCCCTGGTCCACCACCGTGACGCCGTTGACGAGCACGTGCTCAATGCCGCGCGCGTAGCGGTGGGGATCGTCGAACGTCGCCTCATCCCTGACGGTGCCGGCATCGAATGCGACGAGGTCGGCCTTCATGCCCGGGGCAATTCGCCCGCGGTCGGGCAATCCCACCTGGTCGGCCGGCATGGCGGTCATTTTCCGGACCGCCTCGGGGAGCGAAAACAGTTTGCGTTCCCTCGTGTAATACCCAAGCACGCGCGCAAATGCACCGTAGGAGCGCGGGTGCGGGCGCGCCTGCGCAGCGCGTCCGGTGGGGGCCATCGAAGAACCGTCCGACCCGATCATGACGAGCGGGTGTTTCAGCACGGTCTCGACGTTCTCCGGGCTCATGCCGTGCCCGACGATGGCCACGGCCCCTTCTTCCTCTTCGACGAGCCTCAGGACGGCGTCAACCGGTTGGACGCCCCACCCCCGGGCGACTTCAACGACGTTCTTGCCGAGGAGGCGCTGGTTCCCGGAGGTCTTCACGCGGGCGAGGACGATCAGGGCGTAGTCGCCGAGTTCGCTCGCCATTTTCCGCTCGATCTCCCCGCGGAGGCGGGCGCGCCACTGCGGGTCGCGCAGTCGCTGCATCATCGCGGACGTGCCCCCTTCGAGCGCCGCCGCCGGGAATAGGATGGTCAGGCCGGTGGAATAGGCCGTGTAGGGATAGGCGTCGGCCAGCACGGCGACCCCGTCGCGGCGGGCCGAGGAGATCAGGTCGAGGGCGCCCTGCTGCTTGCTCCAGTTCGGCCGTCCTGAAGCCTTCAGGTGCGCGATCTCGACGCGGGCGCCGCTCCGGCGGCCGACTGTGAGCGCCTCGTCGACGGCCTCGAGCAGGCCCGTCTCCTCGTCGCGGATGTGGGAGGCATAGAGGCCGCCGTGGCGGGCGGCGACCCGGGCGAGGGCGACGATCTCCTCGGGAGGCGTGTAGCGGCCCGGCGTGTATTCGAGCCCGCTGGACAGTCCGAAGGCCCCCTGCTCCATCCCCTCCTCCAGCGCCCGCTCAACCGCCCGCAGCTCGTCCGGGGTGAGGTGCCGGTCGACGAGCCCGACAGCGTTTTCGCGCAGCGTCCCCTGACCGATCAGCAGTGCCTGGTTGATGGAGATCCCGGCGCGGGCGAGGGTATTACAGTACGAATCGACGTCCGTCCAGGTCGCGTCTATGCCCTGCTCGAGCCACTCCTTGCGCGCCTCCGCAGCACGCCCGGGGTCGAGTGGCGCGGCCGAACCGCCGCAGTTACCCGCCACCTCGGTCGTCACACCCTGGCGGACGCGGCTGTCGGCCGTAGGGTAGAGGAGGATGTCGCCATCCGAGTGCGTGTGGATGTCGATGAAGCCAGGTGAAACGTGCAGGCCCGTGGCGTCGATTGCGCGCCGGCCCGCGGATGGCGGGATGCGGCCGAGCTCCACGATGCGCTCGCCCGTGATCCCGAGGTCGGCCTGAAAGGGCTCGCCCCCCGTGCCGTCCAGGACGGTGCCGCCGTGTATCACGACGTCGAAGCTCTCGGCGGCCTGCACACGTCCGCAAGGGAGCGCAAGCCCGGCCACCGCCGTGCCGCCGGCCTTCAAGAAGCCGCGGCGCGTCCAAAGTCTCGATAAGGACATGAATCCCCCCGACAGCTAAAACTCACCTTCAAGGACTCGAAGAATCTCGAAGGGTTGGGGCATTCGAGACCCTTTGAGGCCTTCGAGGTAAGCCTCATGATCGGGCCCCGGCGGTGAAGCGTATCTCCTTGATTTCCACCTTCCCGGCCGCCGGCTCGAAAAACGGCTTCCCATCCCTGACCCCGACGGTGCCGTAGCCGGCAGCCGTCGAGAGGAATGCGCGGAAATCGCCCGTGATCCTGGGTTGCAGATAGAGGACATTCTCGACGGCGTCGTAGCGGGCGCCGCTCAGCGCCTGCAGCAGCGCGTACGAGGACATGGCCCGTGCATACCAGTGCCCGCACTCGTACTCGTCGAACGGGTTGCGCACCCTGCCGTCGTAGCGGCTCCGGCAGACGCGTACGATTTCCAGCCCTTCCTTGACCATCCCCACCATGATCAGGTGGGCGGCGACCTGGTACTCGATGCCGGTCCAGACCTCGTCGGAGTAGACGAACGGGAGCGTCAACTTGCCCCCTTTCGGCCACGAGCAGAGCAGGAGCCCCCCTTCGGACCCGCACGCGTACGACGGGCGCTGGGGGTTGGCGTGGGTCGACAGGTCCTTCCGCAGGTTGTATCGGTGGACGGACCTGAGGTGGCTGGCTACCTTGGCGCGGTCGAGCACCTGGCCGACACCGCAGACGAGCGCAATCCACAACCCGAGGACGCCGTCGGAGAGGCAGCCTTCGCCGTACTGGTACTTCGGCCCCTCCCGCTCGAGGAGGGCGCGCGCCTCGGGCGAGTACTCGCCGACCATGCTCTTGGTCTCGAGCGGGCTGCGGGCGCGCAGGTTTTTCCACTCGATCTTCTGGATGAAGTACTCCCCGTTGTACAGGTCCTGCTCCGCCGCGCGCACTCCCTTGTCGAGCAGCGCCTGGTAGCCGGAGACCTCTTCCCCGAGCGCCTTCCCCATCACGACCGCCGCGGTCAGCGCGCCGAGATAGAAGCTGGTGCACATGCCGTCGGGTCCCCAGAATTCGATGTCGTAGGTGTTGTGGTGCGGCTCCTCGAGCCAGCCGCGGCCCGACGGGTCCCACGTTTCGATGCAGTAGTCGAGGCTCTTTCTGACCTTCGGCCACAGCTGCCGGAGCCACGCGGTGTCGCCTCCGATGCGCCATTCGCGGAACACCTTCATTATGCCGCCGAGCTGGCCATCGGCCGCGGCGTGGAAATCGTGCTCGAGCACCCGGATCGGCAGGGCGCTGCGAAACGCCTGGTGCCCGGCGTCGTCCTGCGACGGCCCGAACTCGGTCTCGCGCAGCGAGCGCTCGAGGGCCGGGAAAAGGTGGGGGATCGCCTGGGCGTAATTCCAGACGTGCGTGCACGAACCGTGACAGCAGCCCGAGCTGTCGCTGCAGCCCTCCCAGGACCACAGCCTGCCGTCCGCCTGGCGCAGCACGGTCGGCGACTTGAGGATCGCCAGGTTGGCGCCGACCGCCTCGATCGCCTCCTCCGGGAGGGTGGTGTCGTAGAAACAGGCGCTGAAGCGCGACGTCTTCTGCCGAAGCGGCTCGTACTGCGCGCCCCAGTAGGAGGTGAGTTCGTCGATTCCCGCGAACCGTTCCGCGTACCAGGGGCGGTAGAACGAGCTGGCGGCGATAACCTCCGGGGAAGCGCCCGCAGGGTCCTTGCCGAACCGCAGGTTCGTCTTGCCCGCGTACCAGGCGAGGCGCAGCACAACCGTTGCGGACTTGCCGGCCGCTACCCGGAACGGCACGAACAGGGTGGCGCCGGGTGACGCGGCGCCGTCGGCCACGGGGGGCCGTTCGAAACACGCCGCCTCGACGACGTCCTTCCAGGCCACGGTGAGGGCATCCCACCAACCGCCCCGGAACCAGGCGTGATTCACCTTGGCACCGGGGTCCGGCACGGTGAACGACATGGCGCACTCGTCCCACGGCTTCTCCTCGGGCGCCCCGCCCCAGAGCACGAATCCCCCCGCCGTGGGGCGCACGGCCTGACGCGCGCGGTCGAGCACCAGAAAGTTCCTCGCGTTGAACGAAAACACACCCTCCACCGGGGCTGCAGAGGTGTTGGTGACTGCGTACTCCAGGCCGGCGACCGGGAGGCTGGCGTTGTCCGCATCGCCGGGTTCGAAAGGGCTCCAGCCGGTAATTTCGACGCCCACGGGGAGGCCCGGGTCCTCGAGCGTGACCATCCCGAACGGGAAACGGAAGCGGAAACCGGCGCGCGCGAAGCGCGGCAGCCCGTAGGTCGAACCTCCCGCCCCGTTGCCGGTGTCCGGCCTGCCGAAAAGCTTCCAGCCCGGGACCGGCCCTTCGAGCACGCGGGCAGCGGCCGGGCGCTTCTTGATCCCAATGGCGGCGAACACGCACGGCTCGTTGAAGACCTCGGGCCTGTTCCTCAGCGAGAAGTGGGAGAGCGCGCCTGTCCCCTCGAGACAGATCATCCCGCCACCCATCCCTCCCATGGGAAACGCGACGCGGCTGAGCCGGTCGCCGGAGTAAAGATCGTCGCGCCGCCGGGCCGTAGCGGATTTCCTGGCCTTCTTAGGTGGTTGAATCGTGCCGGCGGCTACGCCCGTAGCCGAGAGCTCGAGGAATTTTCTCCGTGGCATCCGACTAGCCATAACACCCCTCCTTCGAGAAGCCTGGAGGCCTGTGAGAAGCCTTCGAGGTGAAAAACTGGACCAACCTCGAAGTCTCGAAGGCCTCGAAGGATCTCAAAGAAATCAGACCTCGCCCTGTTTTCCCGTGATTTTGCAGCCAAGTCTCGTCGGGGCGCAAGCTAAACCAGAGCCCTTAGAACGCAGATTCCGCGGATCCAACGGATTCACGCGGATCAACCGCGCCTGTCGCCAAGTCGATCTGTGGCGATCCGCGCGCATCCGCGTCCTGAAAAATACGTTGGCGTCCGACTGGGCCGCCTTGGTGGGCGAGTTCCGCGAGCACTCCGGGCTGCGCCTGCCCGCGCACGTCGAAGCCGCATGGCTCCTCCCCGAAGGCGAGTTCAGGTACTACAGGGCCGACGTGACCTCGGTGCGCCTCGAAATTCTTTGAGCCCTTCAGGGTGAGAACAAGAGCCGACCCCGAAGGCTCGAAGGGCTAAAGAATCTCAAAAGGCAGCGGTGGCCGCCATTGTAGAATGTGGCGCATGCGTCTTAAAGCTGCTGTCGTCGCCCTGTTGTGCGTTTTGGTCACACTCCCCGGCGCCTTTGCCGAGGACCCGCTCGTCGCGAAGGCCCTCGCGATACACAAGCGAGCGCTCACGATCGACTCGCACGTCGATATCGCGGGCGCCGAGTACGCCACCTCCGCACTCGACCCCGGCGCCCCGTCCACCGACATGCGCTGCGACCTCACCAAGATGGAGAAAGGGGAGCTCGACGGCGTGTTTCTGGCCGCGTTTGTGGCCCAGGGGCCGCTCGACGAGGCAGGCTACAGGAGTGCCTACGACGAGGCGATGGCGAAGTTCGAGGCGCTCCGCCGCCTTACCGGCGTGATGTACCCGGGCCGGTGCGCCTTCGCCACCACGCCCGCCGAGGTCGAACGGATCGCCGGGACCGGCAGGCGCGTCATCATGACCGGGGTGGAGAACGGTTACCCCATCGGCACCGACCTCGCCAACATCGCCAGGTTCTACGACCTCGGCGCGCGCTACATCACGATCGCCCACAGCGGCAACAATCAGCTGGCCGATTCCTCCAGCGCCCCCGAGCCGCTGCACAACGGGCTGTCGGCCCTGGGAAAGCAGGCGGTCGCGGAGATGAACCGGCTCGGTATGATGGTCGACGTGTCGCACATCTCCGAAAAATCCTTCTGGGACATCATTGCGATCACAAAGGCGCCGGTCATCGCATCCCACTCCGGCTGCAAGGCGCTCACCGATTCCGACCGCAACCTCACCGACGCCCAGCTCCGGGCATTGGCCAAGAATGGCGGCGTCATCCAGGTGGTCGCACTCAGCAGCTATCTCAAGACCGAGGATCCCGCCAGGCGGGCGGCCGTGACCCGGCTGCGCGAGGAGTTCGGATTCGGCCGCCGCACGAGGCGCGCTGACACGCAGGCGATGACGGAGGAGCAACGCGTCGAGTTTCAGAAGAAGATCGCGCAATACCGGCAAGGGATGAAGGGCATCGACGCCAAGTTCCCATCCGCCACCCTGAAGGACTTCGTCGATCACCTCGACCACGCGGTGAAGATCGCCGGGATCGATCACGTGGGCATCGGGACGGACTTCGACGGCGGGGGTGGCATCGCCGGGTTCAACGACGACACCGAGGCGCCGAACGTCACGATCGAATTGGTCCGGCGCGGCTACAGCGAAAAACAGATCCGGAAGATCTGGGGCGGGAACTTCCTGCGCGTCTGGCGCAAAGTGGGCCGCGTCGGCTCGACGCGCCCCTCATAAGCTAACCAACGCTCCAGGACGCGGATTTGCGCGGATGCACGCGGATTTTGACTTGGTGACAGGCCGCGCCCGGCGTTCCTCCCCGCGGGCTGCCTTTGGCACGCATCAAAGCCCGGCTCCCGCAGGAAAACGCGGACCTTGAATTGAAGCGGTAACCTTCCAACCGCGCGCTTTCCTGCGGGAGCCGGGCTTTGGTGCATCGGCGCGAAGCGCCGGCCCGCGGGGAGGAATGCCGGGCGCGGCCGATCCGCGTAAATCCGTCAAATCCGCGGAAATCCGCGTTCTGCTATGTTATTCGGAAACAGCTCCATCCCAAGAATACGTTGGCGCGTTTATGCGAGCACCTTGCCGCCGCGTCGCGACGCCGCGGGTTTCAGGCCGACTGCGCCGCTGCGTCGGTCGAACAGAGCCGGAGTATTTCCGAAACCTCCCGGGGTCCGATGTCGGCGTGCTCGCCGAGCCTGGTTCCACGCTCGGCGAACCGCGCGGGTACGGCTTCCCAGCCGGATGCGATACCGTAATGCGACAGGCGCGTCCCTACCCCGACCGAGCGGAAGAACCCTTCCGTGCGTGCGATCGCCGCGTCGATCTTCTGCTCGTCGCTCCCTTCGCGCACGCCCCAGACACGCTCGGCATACTGGATGAGCTTGCCGGCCTTGCGCGCCTTCTGGTGGCGCATGAGGGCGGGCAGTATGACCGCGAGCGTCTGCGCGTGATCGAGCCCGTAGAGCGCCGTCAGCTCGTGGCCAATCGCGTGGGTCGCCCAGTCCTGCGGCAGCCCGACCGCTATGAACCCGTTGAGCGCGGTGGTCGCCGCCCAGACCATGGTGGCGCGGGTGTCGTAATCGCGCGGCGAGGCGAGGACCTTGGGAGCGATCTCGACCAGGGTCATCAGAATGCTCTCGGCGAACCTGTCCTGCAGAGGGGCGTGCACGTCGTAGGTCAGGTATTGCTCCATCACGTGCACGAAGGCGTCCACGATGCCGTTGCTGACTTGCCGCGTGGGGAGCGAGAACATCGTTTCCGGGTCGAGGATCGAAAAAACGGGGTAGACGAGCGGGTTGCCGAATGCGAGCTTTTCGCGCGTCGAGTCGCGTGAGATCACGGCGAAGAAGTTCATCTCCGAACCGGTCGCCGCCAGGGTCAGGACCGAGCCGAACGGTACCGCCCGCGCAAACGTGGCGCCCGCTGCCAGGATGTCCCAGGGATCGCCGGATTCGTAGGGCGCCGCCGCCGCAATGAACTTGACGCCGTCCACGACCGACCCGCCGCCGACGGCAAGTATGAAACCGACGCGCCGGGTTCGGACGATTTCCACCGCCTTCATCAGCGTCTCGTACCGCGGATTGGGCTCGATGCCGCCGAACTCCAGCACCTCGCGGCCCACCAGGGCTCGCATGACCTGGTCGTAGACGCCGTTGGACTTGATCGAACCGCCGCCGTAGGCGAGCAGGATACGTTGTCCCGCCGGAACCAGCGACGCGAGCTGCGCAATAGAGCCCTTGCCAAAAACGATTTTTACCGGGTTGTGATAGGTGAAATTCTGCATAGGGGATTAATCCTATCACGTCGGATTGCGGAGGGAGCGGGACATCTTCGAGATTCCGGGAGACCTTCGTGACTTCGAGGCGAAATCAAAAAGCCCCGGCTCGAAGTCTCGAAGGATTGCTGTCAAAAGCGGTTCTGCCTGTCGTGCTTCTCCCGGTAGATGCGGCGGCTGGACCGGTTGAGATCACGGTTGATCCGCGCCCGTTCGCGCACCGTGAAGGCCCCGTCGGACCGGGCGCGCAACTCGTGCCGGCGGATGCGCGCCTGCTCCCGCTCCAGCACCCTTGTTTCCTGCCTGGTCAACTCGCCGCTCCTGACCCCCTGGGCGATGCGCCGCTGCTGGTTGTGCTGCCGCCGGTTGACGCCGGCTTCGACGCTCGACAGCGCGCCGGCGACGATCACGATACCCACTGCACCCACCACGGATTTCCACATGGTCGTCCTCTCCCTTCGGTTGCCCTCGGAACATCTGCTGCTGCAGGTACAAACCCGCGCGGACGGGAAAAGTTGCGGGAGGTCATTCGACACCGGTGGTCGAAGCAGCCTCAATTTGGATTTTGAAGTTGTTTTCTGCTGCCGGGCGGGCTAAGAGTGGTCAAACTGCGGGCGTGGAGGCAGGCATGGGCGACAGCGGGTGCATGGATCGGCGGAGTTTTTTGGGAGGGGTGGTTGCGGCTGCGGCCGGTGCGGCGGGCGGACCGCTGCGGGGGCTTGCGGCGGACGAGAGGCCCAACATCCTCTACTGTCTCGCCGACGACTGGGGGTGGCCTCACGCCGGGGCATACGGCGACAAGGCGGTGCGCACGCCCGCATTCGACCGGGTCGCACGCGAGGGCGCTCTGTTCACGGCCGCATTCTGCTCGGCGCCGTCCTGCACGCCGTCGCGTGCGGCCATGCTCACCGGCCAGGCACCGCACCGCCTCGAGGAGGGGGGGACCCTCCACGGCTTCCTGCCGGCGAAATTCGCGGTATACCCCGACCTGCTGGAGCGCGCCGGGTATCGGGTCGGATTCACCCGCAAGGGCTGGGGCCCCGGGAAATATCAGGCGGGCGGCCGGACCCGCAACCCGGCGGGCCCGGAGTTCAAGGACTTCGAGGAGTTTCTGGCCGGCACCCCGCAGGGTCGGCCGTTCGCCTTCTGGTTCGGCAGCCAGGACCCGCATCGTCCCTATGAAGCCGGGGCAGGTCTCAAGTCCGGGATGAGGCTCGAAGACGTCTCCGTCCCGCCCTACCTGCCGGATGTCCCGCAGGTGCGCAGCGACATCCTCGACTACTACTTCGAGGTCCAGCGCTTCGACTCCGAGGTAGCCCACCTCCTCGAGACGATCGAAAAGAAGGGGCTCGCCACGAACACCCTCGTTGTGATAACGGGCGACAACGGCTGGCCGTTCCCGCGCTCGAAGGCCAACCTCTACGGCTCGGGGACACGGCAACCGCTTGCAGTACGCTGGCCGGCCAGGATAAAACCCGGTCAGATCCACCACGATTTCGTCAGCCTGACCGACATCGCCCCCACCTTCCTGGAGGCGGCTGGCCTGAAGCCGCTGCCGGGAATGACCGGGCGCAGTCTTCTCGCGCTCGCCGAGGGGACGGAGAAGCCGGGCGGCCGCGACAGGGTCTTCGTCGAGCGCGAGCGGCACGCGAATGTCCGCAAGGGCAACCTCGGCTACCCCGCCCGGGCGATCCGGACACGCGAGTTCCTCTACATCCGCAACTTCCGCCCCGACCGCTGGCCGGCGGGAGATCCCGAGCTCGTGTTCGCGGTCGGCCGGTACGGCGATTGCGATGGCTCGCCCTCAAAGGACTATATCCTCGACCATCGCGAGCAGGCCGGCGCGAGACAACCGTTCTCTCTCGGTTTCGAGAAGCGCCCGGCGGAGGAGCTGTACGACCTCCGCAAAGACCCGTACGAGATGAACAACGTCGCCCTCGACCAGGAGTACTCCGCGGCGAAGTCCCGGCTGCGCGCCGAACTGGACGCCTGGATGGCAGCGACCCTGGACCCGCGCGCTACCGCCGACGACGACCCCTGGGACCGCTACCCCTATTTCGGGGAACCCGCCCGGCCGCCGAAGTAAGCCGGAGTGCGGAGGCTCGATGGAATTGGACGCGGGTCTTCGCGGAAGTACGCGGATTAAACTCCGACTCGCCTCTATTCGGTACCCGTACTGACGGCGAGGACCGTGTCTCTGCGGGCGGACCGGACGATGTCGGTGACCGCTTCCGTCACGCGGTCCACGGCCGCATCGTCCAGGGACGGGTAGAGCGGGATCGAGACCAGCCTGGGGTAGAGCGCCAGTGCCCGCGGGCATTGCGGCTCCACCAGGCTGGGGAGGCCGGCGAAGTATGGGTGCAGGGGGATGGGGATGAAGTGCACGCTGGCGCCGATGCCCTTTTCCTTCAGAGCCTGGATGAACTCGGCGCGGTTGATGTCGAGCTTCTCGAGGTTCAGGCGCAGCGGATAGAGGTGCCACGAGTTGCGGCAATACTTCTTGTCGGGCGGCAGCTCCAGCTCGGGGACGTCGGAGAACACCTCGTTGTAGCGCTCGGCGACGCGCGTGCGCATGGTGATGAACTGCTCCTGTTTGCGGAGCTGGTGGATGCCGATGGCCGCCTGGATGTCGGTGAGGTTGTATTTGAAGCCGCAGGCCACGACCTGGTAGAACCAGTTGCCGTTTTCGGTGTAGCGGTTCCAGACGTCCTTGTTGATGCCGTGCAGGCAGAGGGTGCGCATTCTCTCTTCCAGACGCCTGTCCGCCGTGGTGATCATGCCCCCCTCTCCGGTCGTGAGGTTCTTGGTGGCGTAAAAGCTGAAGACGACCGAGTCGCTGTGCGGCACACCGTGCGACTCGGTGTCGCCGATCGGACGCCCGCGATAGCGCGAACCGATGGCGTGGGCGGCATCTTCGACGACGCGCAGGCCGTGACGCCGGGCGATTTCCCAGATGGGGGTCATGTCGCAGGGGAGGCCGCCGATGTGGACCGGGACAATGGCTCGGGTGCGATCGGTGACCCGCTCCGCGATCGACGCCGGGTCGATATTGCCGTCCGCCCCGATGTCCGCCAAGACCGGCGTGGCACCCACCTGCAGGATGGTGTTGACGGTGGAGCAGAACGTCATCGGGGTGGTGATGACTTCGTCTCCAGCCTTGATACCCAGGGCCGCAAGGGACAGGTGCAGGCCCGCGGTCGCCGAGTTGACGGCCAGCGAACAGGGAGCCTGGACGTAGTCGCGGATCTCCCGCTCGAACTGGGTGGTCCTGGGCCCCGTCGTCAACCATCCCGACTTCAGGGTCTCAACGACCTCGTTGATCTCCTCCACGCCGATGCTCGGCAGATTGTATGGAATGAACGAACTCGTGGTCATACGTGCTCCTGTCCGCTGCGCCTGTGGTTCTTATCGGCCGCAGGACCGCCGGACTTTCTTTCAGGCTGCGCACGGGTGGAAACGGGATTCCCCTCCGGCGCGGGGTACTGAGCGGGCGCAAAGAAGACGCCCCAGACGGTCCGCAGTATGAGTTCGAGGTCCAACAGGAAGGAGGACCGCCGGACGTACTCCCGGCCAAGCTCGATCTTCTCCGGGAGGAGGGAGCGGATGTATTCCTCTTCGGGGTTCTCGAACCGGCCCAGATAGGCCTCTTCGTTGCGGTACTTGAGCGAGGCCAGATCGGTGATCCCGGGCCGGACCGTGAGGATCTCCTCGAAGCCCGGCCGGTACAGCTCCACGTACTTCGCCACCTCGGGGCGCGGGCCGACCAGGCTCATGTCCCCCTTGAACACGTTGACGAGCTGGAGGACCTCGTCGATCTTGGTCCTGCGCAACAGGCGGCCCACGGGGGTGACGCGCCTGTCGCGTCCCGCGGTCACGGGTGCGCCGAGGCTGGGCGCATCCTGGACCATGCTTCGGAACTTGTAGATGTAAAACGGCCGGAATCCCCGTCCGACCCTCACCTGGCGAAACACGACCGGCCCCGGCGAGGAGAGCTTCACCAGGAGTGCCACGACGACGAGCAGCGGCGACAGGCACACCAGGCCCGCCAGGGATGCGATGACATCGAACGAACGCTTCGCGATGGATTGTAAACTGCCGCGGCGCGGGCGGTTCACTTCATCTTCACCGCGGAGAGGGGCTGGCCCGAAGGCTTGCGCGGGCGGTTCGGGGCGCCACGCACTTCGTACTCGCTCCAGCTCTTGATCTCGAGGTCGCTCATCTGCCTGCGGGCGATCGCCCTCACGAAACGCTCGGCCAGCTGTATATCGGTTATCAGCGACACGCCGAAATCCACCGAACGGCGGCGGATCAGATAGTCGTTGGTCAGCTCATCCCGCTGGTAGTTCTTCGGGACGTTGATGACGAGATCTATCCTCCCCTTGGCAAGATAATCCATGACGTTGGGCTCGACGTTGTCCAGGGGCCAGTGAAGGACGGTGGTTTCGACCCCGCTGGCGCGGAGGAATTCGGCGGTCCCCTCGGTCGCGTAGAGGTTCACCCCCATCCCGCGCAACACGCGCGAACTCTCCAGGAAGGCGGCCTTGGCTTCTATCGGGCCGGTGGAGAGGAGCACGCTGCGGATCGGGAGGCGGTAGCCGACCGACATCAGGGCCTTCAGGAACGCTTCCTCGAAGTCGTCGCCGAGGCAGGCGACCTCGCCGGTGGAGGTCATCTCCACGCCGAGCGTCGGGTCGGCGCCGTCCAGGCGCATGAAGGAAAACTGGGGCGCCTTCACGCCGACGTAGTCGAGATCGAGGATCGAGCCGTTGTAGCGCGGCACGGATTCCCCCATGATCACGCGGGTGGCGATGTCGATAAAATTCATCTTTACGATCTTGGACACGAAGGGGAAGCTGCGGGAAGCCCTGAGGTTGCACTCGATGACCTTGACGTCGTTCCCCTTGGCGATGAACTGGATGTTGAAGGGGCCGTTGATGTCGAGCGACCGGGCGATCTTCTCGGTGATCTTCCGTATGCGCCGCATCGTCTCGAGGTAGGTCCGCTGGGGTGGCAGCACCAGGGTGGCGTCTCCGGAATGCACCCCGGCGTTTTCGACGTGCTCGGAGATGGCGCTCGCCATGATTTCGCCGGACGAGGCGACGGCGTCGATTTCGAGTTCCTTGGCCCTCTCGATAAACTTGGTGATGACGATCGGGTGTTCGCGGGAGACCTCGGTCGCCTTGCCCAGGAATTTCGTCAGCTCGGCGTCGTTGGAGGCCACGCCCATCGCGGCTCCGCTCAACACGTAGGACGGTCGCACGAGCACCGGGTAGCCGACGCGTCCGGCGAACGCAATCGCCTCGGGGATGGAAACCAGTTCTTCCCACTCGGGCTGCTCGATGTTCAGGCTGTCGAGCAGGCGGGAGAATTTGTGGCGGTCCTCGGCGGTGTCGATCTTCAGGGGAGAGGTCCCGAGCACGCGCACGCCCGCCTCGTGCAGCGGCATCGCGAGGTTGTTGGGGAGTTGCCCCCCCATCGACAGGATCACGCCGGCGGGTTTCTCCCTGCGATAGAGTTCAAGCACGGTCTCGAAGGTCAGCTCCTCGAAGTAGAGCCTGTCGCACTCGTTGTAATCCGTGCTGACGGTTTCGGGGTTGCAGTTGATCAGAATCGACTTGTACCCCAGCTCCTTCAGGGCCTGCACGGTGTTGACGCAGCACCAGTCGAACTCGACGGAGCTGCCGATCCGGTACGCCCCCGAGCCCAGGACGATGACGCTCCCCGTTTTTTCGGGCGCCACATCGTCTTCTTCGCCGCAGTAAGTGAGGTACAGATAGTTGGTCCGCGCCGGGTACTCCGCAGCCAGCGTGTCGATCTGCTTCACGCAGGGGCGTATCTCGTACCGCTCCCTCTGCTCACGCACTCCCTGTTCGCTCAGGCCGAGCAGGCGCGCGATCTGCACGTCTGAAAAGCCGGCCTGCTTTGCTTCCAGCAGCTGCTCTCGAGAGATCCCGTTTCCCGCCACGCGGGAAAGCACGCCTTCGATCCCGACGATGTTTTTGATCTTCTGGAGGAACCACGGGTCGATAAGGGTCAGCTCGTGAACGCGCGCGATCGAATGTCCCTGCCTGAAGGCCTCCGCCACGGCGAAGATGCGCCGGTGCGTCGGCGAGCGCAGCTCCTCCTCGAGGTCTTCGAAACGGAGGCTCTCGTTGCCCGAGAGCCCGTTCACCCCGATGTCGAGCATCCGGAGGGCCTTCTGGAGCGCTTCCTCGAACTTGCGCCCTATGGCCATCACCTCGCCAACCGACTTCATGCCGGAGCCGATGCGCGTGGAGACGCGGCTGAACTTCTGCAGGTCCCAGCGCGGCATCTTGACGACGATGTAGTCCAGCGCCGGTTCGAAGCAGGCCGTGGTCACGCCGGTGATGGAGTTGCGCAGGCTGGCCAGACTGTACCCCAGACCGAGTTTCGCGGCGACCAGGGCAAGCGGATAGCCCGTCGCCTTCGAAGCGAGGGCCGAGCTGCGGGACAGGCGCGCGTTGACCTCGATGACCCGGTAATCCTGGGAGCGTGGCTCCAGCGCATACTGGATGTTGCACTCGCCGACGACCCCGAGGTGCCGCACGACGCGGATGGCGATGTCGCGCAGCATGTGGTATTCGGCGTTCGTGAGCGTCTGGCTGGGGGCGACGACGATGCTCTCGCCGGTGTGGATCCCCATGGGATCCAGGTTCTCCATGTTGCACACCGTGATGCAGTTGTCGTACTGGTCCCGGACGACCTCGTACTCGACCTCTTTCCAGCCGGTCAGGTATTCCTCGACCAGGACCTGCGGGCTGTGGGCGAGCGCCCGGGTCGCGCGGTCCCGCACCTCGGACTCGTCGCTGCAGAGACCGGAACCCAACCCCCCCAGGGCATAGGCGACCCGCAGCATCACGGGGTAGCCGATCTCGCCCCCTATCCGGACGGCGTCTTCGACGGTGGTGGCCGCCGAGCTGCGCGGCACCTTTATGTCGATTTCCGCCAGCCGCCGCACGAAGAGGTCGCGGTCCTCCGTTTCCCGGATGGTCTGGGCCGAAGTCCCGAGAACGCGCACGCCATAGGCGTCCAGGACGCCGTTGTCCTCGAGTTTCAGGCCGCAGTTCAGCGCCGTCTGCCCCCCGAAGCCCAGCATGATCGCGTCGGGCCGCTCCTTGTCGATAACGCGGGTGACGAAGTAGGGGGTGATCGGCAGGAAATAGACCTGGTCCGCCAGATAGTCGGAGGTTTGGATGGTGGCGATGTTCGGATTGACCAGGACGGTCGCGATCCCCTCTTCCTTGAGGGCCTTGATGGCCTGGCTCCCGGAATAGTCGAACTCGCCGGCCTCCCCGATCTTCAGGGCGCCGCTGCCGAGGACGAGCACCTTCCTGGGCTTGTTGTCGGTCATGCGCTCACGCCAGTCGGCTCGATGGGAGCCGCATCAGGAATTCATCAAAGAGAAACCCGGCGTCGACCGGGCCGGGGGCCGCCTCCGGGTGGAACTGCACGCTCATGAAGGGCAGGGTGCGGTGGCGGATGCCCTCGCCGGTGCCGTCGTTGGCGTTCACGAACCAGGGTTCCCAATCCGGCGGCAGATTCTGCCCATCGACGGCGTAGCCGTGGTTCTGGGAGGTGATGTAGCACCTCTGGGTGCCCACCTGGATGCAGGGCTGATTCTGGCCGCGATGGCCGAACTTCATCTTGTAGGTCTCGGCGCCGGCAGCCAGCGCCAGAATCTGGTTTCCGAGGCAGATCCCCAGGATCGGCGCCTCCGCGGCCATGGCGCGGCGCACGTGCTCGATGGTCTTGGCGCACATTCGCGGATCGCCCGGACCGTTGGAGATGACGACGCCGTCGAAGGACTCTCCGAGGAAGTCGTAGTCCCAAGGGACGCGCAGCACCCCGAGCCCGCGGGCGAGCAGTTGGCGCAGGATGCTGAGCTTGCAGCCGCAGTCGATCAGCACGACGCGCCGCCGGCTGTCGCCGTGCGACTCCGGCCGGGCAACGCTGACCTGCGCGACGAGGTTGTCCTGGTTGGGGTCGTGGAAGTCGATATCCTGATCGCCGACCACGATCTTCCCCACCATGCTGCCGCGCTCGCGCAGGTGCTTGGTCAGGGCCCGAGTGTCGATTCCCGCGATGCCGGGGATTCGTTCGCCGCGAAGCCACTCGTCCAGGCTCCGGGCGGCATTCCAGTGGCTGAATTCGGCGGAAACCTCGGAAACGACCAGGGCGGTGATCTGGATCCTGTCCGATTCGAACGGGTGCGCCTGCAGTTCCGGTTGTGCCGCCGGCACCCCGTAATTGCCGATGAGCGGATAGGTCAGGGCCAGGATCTGGCCCTTATACGACGGATCGGTCAGTGCTTCCGGATAGCCCACCATCCCGGTGTTGAAAACGACTTCGCCCGTCACCGAAACCGGGAATCCAAACGCGTCCCCGGCATAGGACGAGCCGTCTTCAAGAATCAACCGAGCTTTTTCCCTCTCCATCACCTGTCCCGAAACACTCCCTTGATTGGCAAACCCGCATACTCTAACACGGACTGACAATCCTTGCAGCTTTGGAGTGCGGCGGCTCGACGCCGCTTTGGGGGCGGCGCCGGGCGCCGCCCGAAGCCGACCCTTATCGCGCAAGCCACAAGGATGCGTTTTGCGATCCCTGCGACGCGCGTTCTACTCTACGGCGCGTCCTGGGGTGGAACGGCCGAGAGGGCTGTCAGGTCGCGCGTGCCGAACAGCGCAAAGCCAGCCAGATCCTTATCCGAAACCACCCGGATGTACCCGGAGCTTTGGCTTGCGCCGTTCAGATCAGGGAAATACTCTGTGATTAGCCGCGAGACCCTTTGGCCTGCCGCGATCTGTTCGACCTTCGAAGCCAGCAGCTTGCCCAATTGATCGTAGATCTCGATGGAGGCATGGGCCGTCTCGGCACCGGGATTGAGCAGCGCGAGACCGGTGAAATAGGTGTCGTTCGAAGCGACCTGGCTGAAGATCATGGTCCGCTTCGGCGACGACGTCAGGGGCAGAGCGGACCCGAAGCGTTCCTGGCCGGGATCGCCGAACACGACGCTGCCGGTGAGGCGCACGGAGTCGCTCTTGATCTCGACGTACCCCTGGGTGAGCCGGCTGGCGGGGACACCGAAGAAGCCCTGGTCCGAAATGTGGATCTTCCCCTGTGCCGCGATCGGGACCGTGCGGGTCTCCCCAATCTGGGTGCCGCCGTCCCCGATGAGGCGAAGGGTTACAATCCCCGGCCGGGTGTCCAGGTTGACGATCGAAAGGGTCGACCTCCAATCGCCTCCTACCGCGTACTGCGGCGAGTAGAGGGTCGTGGAACCGCCCTCGCCGTTCTGTCCGTTCAGACCTTCCACGTACTGGCGGTCCTTGCCCAGGTAGGCAAACAGCACGACGCCCCGGGTGGACGCGACCCGGATGTAGTCGCTTGCCGCCGGCTGATACCCGGGGAACAGCTGGTCGAGGGTCTCGGCCAGGGATGAGCTCGGTCCGATCGTTCGGATTGCCGGCGCGAAAGACAGTCTGCCCCCCGGGCCGTACAGTTCGAGCGAAACGGTCGCATCCCCGATGTTCGGGTTGGCCGCGTGAATCTGTGTGAAGCCTCCTTCCTCGATCTCGGGAACGACGATCGACTGAAGGGTGGTCGACGACACGTCCGCGCCGTCCAGGAACGAGAGGCTCTGGTTGAACATGAGGAAGAACCCGGCGACGTCGCGCGCGGCGGTCTCCATCTTGAACCAACCGACGGGCCTCTGGACCGGCAGGGCCCTGCCGAAGACCTGGAAGTCGAGCATGGGGAGCTGCTCCCCGGGATCGATAAGCATCGAGTTCGGGTTGGTGATGCCGACCCCCGCAATCAGTTCGCCGTTCTGGCGGAAGGCCGTGAAGGTCTGCGACTCCGCGCTGGCGCTGAGGTTGGCGACCGCGATCCCGGTGTACTCGCTGCGGTCTGTGCCGAACGGATCACCGTAGTCGCTCGCCAGCCGCGGGAAGTAGAGTCGTCGCAGCAGGCTGTAGCTCAGCCCGTTCGACACGCCTCCCCCGGGGCCGGGGTTGACCACGCGGATGGCCGCGTCTCCGGCCTCGCTCACCGCGGTGACCGGCAATGCGACGTGAATCTCGGTGCTGTCCAGAAATTCGGGCTCGTACTCGGTTCCGTTCCAGAGGACGGTCGCCCCCGGGACAAAATCGCGGCCGACGATGGTCATTTCCAGGGACTCGTCCCCGGCGGTGTATTTCGCCGGACGGAGCTCGAACAGGAGAGGCGCACGATTGTCCGGCGTGATCAGGAACGGGACCGTGTTCGGAGTCCCGTCCGTTCCCGCCAGCGAGATGTTGACTGAGTTGGCCGAGGCTACCAGGGTGGCTGGGACCTGGGCTCTCAATTCCGTGCTGCTGACCAACGTTGTGGCCAGCGGCTGGCCGTTCCAGAGAACCGCGAGGCCTGAGGAAGCCAGCGGCGTGGCACCGGGTTCGCCCACACTTGTGAAGTTCGAGCCAAACATGGTGAGGGTGAATGCCTGGCTGCCTGCCCGCACGAAGCTCGGGCTGATGTCGGTGATGCATGCGCCGGAACAGATGGCGAACGGCCAGGGTTCGGATGTACCGCCCCCCGGAGCCGGGTTGGAGACCCTCACCTCCGCCGGTGTGGCGTTGGCTAGGGCCGATGCCGGAATCACCGCGCTCAGCAGCGCAACACTATCGAAGCTCGTGATCTGCTCGGTCCCGTTCCAGAGAATCCTGCTGCCCGAGACGAAGCCCGTGCCCGCAACCGTCAGCTTAAAGGCGGGGCCGCCTTTGACCGACGACGAGGGGCTGAGCCGGGTGAGAGAGGGCACCGGGTTCGTGGACGACGTGATCGGGAAGACGGCCGCGTTCGAGACGCCGCCTCCCGGGTTGACCACCGTGATGTCGGCGCTGCCTGCGGCCCCGACATCCGTGGACGGTATGGACGCCCTCAGCTGGCTGACCCCCAGGAACGTCGTGCTCCTGTCTTTCCCGTTCCAGCGGATCCTCGACCCCGTGACAAACCCCGCGCCGTCGAGCGTCAACTCGAAATCTCCGCCACCGGCGGTTTGGGATGGGGGGTTCAGCAAGGAAATCGTGGGCGTCGCGTCTCCCTGCTGGTACACGGAGATGGTGTGTTGCCCGATGACGATGGTGCCGGTGCGCGGGTCGCGGCTCGGGTTGGCCGCGACGGAGTAGGAAAGAGTACCGTTGCCGGTTCCGGGGTTCCCCTCGACGATCTGGATCCAGTCCTGCTGCGTGGTCGCGGTCCAGATGCAGTCCGACGAGGCTTCCACCCGGATCCTGCCGTTTTCGGCCCCTGGGCCGTGTTTGCGCGTGTCGGACGAGATCCTGGTTTCGCAGGCCGGCCCGGTTTGAATGACCCTGAAGCTGAGCCCGTCGATGCGCACGACCCCCGAGCGCGAGGACTTGCTCGTGTTCGGCTCGACGGAGTATGAGACGGTACCGTTGCCGGTGCCGGTGTCTCCCGACGTGACGGTGATCCAGTCGACCAGGCTCGTGGCCTTCCAGCTGCAGCCGCCCTGGACCGTAACCTTGACGGTGCCAGTCGACTGGAACGACTCGTGAGTGCGGCTCGTCGGACTGATGGAGAAGGCGCAGTCGACCGTCGTGGCATCCGACGCCGAATTGTCGCCGGCCGCGACTTCTCCCGCGGTGGCGACGCTGGCGGTGTTGGTGACCGACGGTGCCGCGGCCGACGCCACTCCGACCGTCAGGTTGATCGCGGGAGCGCTGCTCCCGGCTGCCAGCGAGGCAGCATGGGTGCACGTCACGGTCTGGCCGCTGTTGGAGCAGGACCAGCCCGTGCCGGTGCCCGAAACGAAGCTCAGGCCCGCCGGCAGGACGTCGGTCACGGTGATCGCGCCGGTCGTCGGACCCGCGGCCGCGGAATTGGCCACCATGATGCCGTAGACGCCGTTCGCCCCTACCGTGAAGCTGCCCGAATGCACCTTGGTGATCGACAGATCGGGCACCCGGATCACCGTCGTGGGATCGGAGTCCGAGTTGTTGCCCGTCGCGGTTTCACCCGGGGTGGATACGGACGCCGTGTTGGTGACCGACGGAGCGGCGGCCGCGCCGACCCCGACCGTCAGGGTAATCGCGGGCGCACTGCCGCCCGCCGCCAGAGACGCCGCGTACGTGCACGTCACGGTCTGGCTGCTGATGCCACAAGACCACCCGGTGCCTGCGCCCGAGACATAGGTGAGTCCGGCAGGCAGGGTGTCGGTCACGGTGATCGCGCCGGTCGTCGGACCCGCGGCGGCCGAGTTGGCTACCGTTATCGTGTAGACGCCGTTCGCTCCCACCGTGAAGCTGCCCGAGTGCGCCTTGGTGATCGACAGGTCGGGCAGCCGGATCACCGTCGTGGGATCGGAGTCCGAGTTGTTGCCCGTCGCGGTTTCACCCGGGGTGGACACGGACGCCGTGTTGATGACCGAAGGAGCGGCGGCCGCGCCGACCCCGACTGTCAGGGTGATCGCGGGCGCACTGCCGCCCGCCGCCAGCGACGCCGCCGTCGTGCACGTCGACGGTCTGGCTGCTGACGCCACAGGACCAGCCCGGTGCCGGCGCCCGAGACATAGGTGAGTCCGGCCGGCAGGGTGTCGGTCACGGTGATCGCACCGGTCGTCGGACCCGCGGCGGCCGAGTTGGCCACCGTTATCGTGTAGACGCCGTTCGTTCCCACCGTGAAGCTGCCTGAGTGCGCCTTGGTGATCGACAGGTCGGGCAGCCCGATCACGGTCGTGGGATCCGAGTCCGAATTGTTGCCCGTCGCGGTTTCACCCGGTGTAGATACGGACGCGGTATTGGTGACCGAAGGGGCGGCGGCCGCACCGACCCCGACTGTGAGGGTGATCGCGGGAGCGCTGCCGCCCGCTGCCAGCGCCGCTGCCCTGGTGCAGGTGACGGTCTGGCTGCTCACGCCGCAGGACCAGCCCGTGCCGGTAGCCGAGACGTAGGTGAGCCCCGCCGGCAGGGTGTCGGTCACGGTGATCGCACCGGTGGTCGGACCCGCGGAGGCGGAATTGGCCACCGTTATCGTGTAGACGCCGTTCGTTCCCACTGTGAAGTTGCCCGAGTGTGCCTTGGTGATCGACAGGTCAGGCAGACTACCCACGGTGGTGGGATCCGAGTCCGAATTGTTACCCGTCGCGGTTTCACCCGGGGTGGATACGGACGCCGTGTTCGTGACCGAAGGGGCGGCGGCCGCGCCGGTCGCCACGGTCAGGGTGATCGCGGGCGTGGTGCTGGCGCCAGCCAGGGAGCTCGCACGCGTGCAGGTGACGGTCTGACCAACGGCGCCGCAGGACCAAGTCGTGCCGGCAGCCGAAACATAGGTGAGCCCGGTCGGCAACACGTCAGTGACGGTGATCGCGCCGGTGGTCGGGCCGGCACTGACCCCGTTGGACACCGTGATGGAGTAGGTGCCGTTCGTCCCCACCGTGAAGTTGCCCGTGTGGGTCTTGCTGATCGTCAGGTCGGGCAGGCCGATGACCGTTGTGGGATTGGAGGACGAGTTGTTGCCTGTCGCGGTTTCGCCCGGGGTGGACGCGCTCGCCGTGTTGGTGACGCTGGGAACGGCGGCGGCGCCGACCGCCGCCGTCAGGGTGATCGCCGGGGCGCTGGCGCCTCCGGCCAGGGAGGCTGCCCGCGTGCAGGTGACGGTCTGGCCAACAGCACCGCAGGACCAGCCCGTGCCGGTGCCCGAGACATAGGTGAGTCCTGTCGGCAGCACGTCTGTCACGGTGATCGCGCCGGTGGTCGGTCCGGCACTGGCGCCGTTGGACACCGTGATGGAGTAGGAGCCGTTCGTCCCTACCGTGAAGTCGCCCGTGTGCGTTTTGCTGATCGTAAGGTCGGGCAGACCGATCACGGTCGTGGGATCCGAGGCAGAGTTGTTGCCCGTCGCGGTTTCGCCCGCAGTGGCGACGCTGGCGGTGTTGGTCACCGACGGAGCGGCAGCGGCGCCGACTCCGACCGTGAGGGTGATGGCGCCCGCGCTGCTGCCGCCTGCCAATGCCCCGGCGTGGGTGCAGGTGACGGTCTGGCCAACGGCACCGCAGGACCAGCCCGTGCCCGTGCCCGAGACGTAGCTCAGGCCGGCGGGCAGGACGTCGGTCATGGTGATTGCGCCGGTCGTCGAACCCGCGCTGGCCGCGTTGGACACGGTTATGGTATAGCTGCCGTTGGTCCCGACGCTGAAGTTTCCGGTGTGACTCTTGGTGAGCGAGAGATCCGGCGGGAAGACGCCGACGAGTAGCGCCGAAGACTTCGTACTCAGCGGATAGAAGAGCGGATAGTAGCCGCTGGCCGGGGGATTCCCCCAGATCCCTTCGATAAGGTCATACGTTCCCGAGGCGCTTGCTGGGACCGCGAACGTCCGGCTGTAGGTGGCGGTGCCCGGGGTGACTGTGACCGTGACCGCGTGGGCGGTGTCGTCGAATGCGATGGTCCCCGAGCCCGATACCGAGAAGTAGCCGGCGAGCAGGACGCTGACGTTTGCGGCTGTGCTGTTGGTGATGCGATACGTGACGGTAACGGTCGAGCTGGGGGCCGCCGGGTTCGGTGTGACGGTTGCCGAGGCGATGGCCAGCGAGATCTGCGAGGTCAGGGTGACGTTGCGGGTCAATGGGCTGGAAGCGACCGTGACGGCCTGGGAAGAGGTCTGGAAACCGCTTCGGCTCACCACCAGCGTGTAGTTCCCTGCCGGCACGTTTGCGAATGTGTACTGGCCGCTGGAATTCGTCGTCGTGGAGAGAGTGCTGGTCCCCTGAAGCTGCACCGTGGCACCGGGGACCTGGCCGGAGGCGCTGCTGGTTACGGTGCCGTTGACGGGAACCGCAGTTATCGAGAGGGCGTTGGGAAAGACTTCAAGGCCCCAGAAGAGCGGGTTCCAGGTGGGAACGGGGTTGGCCCAGATGCGCGCCCAGAAGTCGTAGTTGCCCGCCGCCAGGCTGGACGGCAGGATGAAGTTGCGCGAGTAGGACCCTGTGCCCGGCGGGACGCTAACGGTAATCTCGTTTGGGGTGTCCCAGAATTCGCCGGTCGTGGTGCCCGCGGGGTAAAAGACCGCGCCCAGTGTCACCGGAATGGTTGAGGCAGTCGGGTTGGTGATCTCGTAAGTGATGCTGACCGTGGCCCCCGGCGTTGCCGTCGCGGGTGACACGGTGACGCTGCCGAAGGAGATCAGCGACGTCAGCGTGACATTCTGGACATCAGGGGGGCCGGTAATCGCAACCGGTTGTGTGGAGGTCTCGAAGCCGAGCCGGCTGACCACCAGGGTGTAAATGCCGTTCGGCACCGCGGGGAACGAATAGACCCCGCTGGCGTTGGTCCCGACGGTGAAGTTGGAGGCTCCCTGCAACTGCACCACGGCATCCGGAACGACTCGCCGTTCTTCGGGCGGGCCCGGGGCACTGCTCCTTACGGTCCCGGTCAACGAGCCCGCATAGGCTACGACCTGAAGCGAAACCAGCATGAGGACAGATAACAACGAGACGACCAGAGCCTTCTGCCTGCCTGAGCGGGACCTCGCATTCAGCCGGTCGCAGCGGCCCTTCGCAGACATCTGGGCATACCTCGGGTTGCAGGGAACCATCGGGGGTCTCCTAGAAAGATATTGAGTTGTTGCGGAAACAATAGAAAAAGACGAGATTCACCGCCAAAACGGAGCCTTACTCGATCACTCCGAGTGGGTCCGGGCTTCAGCCCGGACGCTGTTTGCGGTCGCTATAGCGAGCGCCCGTCGCCCCATAGATCAGATCAAAAGACGTCCGGGCTGAAGCCCGGACCCACTCGGGGTGTATATGTCTTTGATAAAATCAGGAGCGCTTGCGGCCCGCGCTGAGCATGCGCTGCACCTTCGCCGGCCTCGCGGGCAGGGGGAGGCCGACGCCGCTGTCTCCGGTCGGCCGCGGGGTACGAGGCAGGGGCTTGTACTCGGGTACGATGGCTTTCATGTGCTCGATTGTCGCCTCGCGGTCCCGCCGGGCGAGTAGCAGCGGCAGCTGAATGAGCCAGTTTGATATCTCTTCGAAACTGATGCCGGCGCCCTGGAAGATCTTGATCTTCTCGTGATAGGTGGGCGTTATGTTCTCTCCCTCCGTCATCAGCTCTTCGTACAACTTCTCACCTGGCCGCAGTCCGACGATCCGGACCTCGATGTCTTCGTCGGGAACCAGCCCGGCCAGACGGATCATGTTGTGCGCCAGATCGAGGATCCGCATCGGATCACCCATGTCGAGCACGAAGATATCGGAGCCTTTGCCCATCGTCGACGCCTGAAGCACGAGCTGCACCGCCTCACGCACGCTCATGAAGTAGCGGCGCACCTCGGGATGCGTGACGGTGACGGGGCCCCCCGAGGCAATCTGGGCCTGGAAGGTGGGGACCACGCTGCCGTTGCTCCCGAGGACGTTGCCGAACCGCACGCAGACGAAATTCGTGTGATTCGACGCGTTCCTGCCCAACGCCCCCACGATCAGTTCGGCTATGCGCTTGGTTGCGCCCATGACGTTGGTGGGGTTTACGGCCTTGTCGGAAGAAATCATCAGGAAGTCGGTAACCCGCAGCTCGCTGGCGATACGGGCCAGGTTCCAGGTCCCCATCACGTTGTTCTTGACCGCCTCGAAAACGTGGCTCTCCATCAAGGGAACGTGCTTGTACGCGGCCGCGTGAAAAACGGATTGGACGTGGTAGGACCGGATAACCTCCTCGACCCGCCGGCTATCGCGTATGTCGCCTATTTCGGCGGTCACCTGAACCCCGGGAAACTTGCTGCGAATCTCGTTGTCGATCCTGAAGAGGTCGCTCTCCGCCTGATCGAATACGATGAGGTGGGCTGGCCCGAAGCGCAGCGTCTGTCGGCACAGTTCAGAACCGATCGATCCCGCGGCGCCGGTAATGAGAATAATCCGCCCGGCGATCTTCTGCTGGATGCGATCCTCTTCCAGGCGGACCTGTTCGCGTCCCAGCAGGTCGTCGACCGATATGTTCCGGATCTGGGACGTCAGGACCTTCCCCTGCAGCAATTCGCCCATGCTGGGGATCGTCTTGCATGGAACGCCCGCGGCGCGGCAGTTGGCCACGGCTTCCCGCATCTGCCGCCCCGAAGCGGACGGCATGGCGATGATGATCTCCTCGACCTTCGTGGAGTGTTGTTTGTAGCGGTCGACGATGACGGCGGCGGTCCGTCCGCAGCCGAGCACCGGCGTGCCCATCAGCACGGCCGCCCGCAGCTTGGGATTGTCGTCCAGGAATCCCACGACCTCGTAACCGAGGGAGCGATTGGACCGGATCTCGTGCAGGAGCGAGACACCTGCGGCCCCGGCGCCGTAAATCAGCACTCCCTTCTGGCCTGTCGTCGTGAGCTCGACCTTCAGGGCCTCGTTGTACAGCCGTACGGCGAAACGGGCGCCCGCCGTCATCAGGAAGCAGAACATGAAATCGATGACGTGTATCGAACGCGGGAATTGGCTTCCCATCATCGCGGTGGCCGCGACTGCAAAACCCGCAGAGCCGAGGACGTTCGCAAAAAAGACCAGCCGGAGGTCGGACATGCCGACAAAGCGCCACCAGCCCCGGTGTATCCCGAGGGCCAGAAACACCACGGTCTTCAACACGACCGCAATCCAGACGGCGATCCGGAAGTGGGCCGCCTCCGCGTTTGGAATGGAGAAGTCAAACCGGAGCCAGAAAGAGACTATCATCGACAGGGCGATGATCGCCGAGTTGCAGAATACGATCAGGAGCCAGCGGAGGCTCATGAAGGATTTCAGGGTACTGCCACCTTGTGAGCGTCTCATTGTCGTTCGGTCGTTCGAGCTTCTCAGAACAGGGTATAGATAAAAGGTGCGATTGCGGATCCCGAGGTCAGTACGACCAGTCCGCCCAGCAGCACCAAACACAGGATGACGGGAAGCAGCCAGAACTTCTTCCGCTGCTTGAGGAATCCCCAAAGCTCAATCAGAAACTCACCCATTGCCGACCTCTCCTTTCGCTGCCTCACTTCACTTATCGGTCAGTCGTCGCTTTGATCCTTCCAAGTGGGTCCGGGCTTCAGCCCGGACGCAGTTTGCGGTCGCTGTAACGTGCGCCCGTCGCCACATAGATCAGATCAAAAGACGTCCGGGCTGAAGCCCGGACCCACTTGTTTTACGGGCAGGCCGGGTGGTTCAACCGTTGGACAGCCTCTTCAGCCCGGACCCACTTGGGCTAGTATTGGTAGTTCATATGGGTTGGAGGCCGAGGCGTCTTTAGTATCCGATAACTCCCCGCCTCCGGATCAAATTTTCTCGAAATGTCCCCCTTGCCCAACCAGCGCCGGACCAGCCCCATCGGCGTCAGCATCAGGTAGAAAATTGCCCCCAGGATGATCCGGGTATTGATCCAGCCGAGGACGTGGCCGATGGCCATCCAGCCCTTGTAGGCCGGACCGAGGCTGCGCGGGTAGACGAGCGCCGGCAGCAGAAGCAGCGCCGCGCAGGCCAATGCCCAGAGCCGGGGTTCGGCCCGATGCACGGCGAGCGGCCACAACCCGATGACCGCAAAGACTCCCCCGACGGTGAAGCCGAACGAGCGCAGCTGCTTTGGCAGAAGTTTCTTCTTCATGGACAATTCACTTCAATCGAGTTCGAATTCCTTTTTCCAGTCCGTGTCGCCGGTCAGCGGTTTCTGGTCCTCTTTGCGCAGGACGCAGTTCTCGAGCACGAGGAGGTCCATTTCCGTGCGCATGAAGCACCGGTAACTTTTTCCAGTCGGTGTCGCCGGCCAGCGGCTGTCTGATCTTCCTTGAGCAGGACGCAGTTCTCGAGGACGAGCAGGTCCATCTCGGTGCGCATAAAGCAGCGGTAGGCATCTTCCGGGGATGCACACGATCGGCTCTCCCCGGACGTTGAACGACGTGTTGACGAGCACGGCGCAACCGGTCTTTGCCTCGAAGGTCTTGAGAAGCCGGTGATAGCGAGGGTTCGTGTCGTCGTGCACCGTCTGGACGCGGGCCGAGTAGTCGACGTGGGTCACGGCCGGGATGTCCGACTTGGGGACATTCAGCAGATCGATGCCCCAGAGCCTCTTCTGTTCCTCCGTCGTGGCCAGCCGCCGCCGCTCGACCACCGGGGCGACCAGGAGCATGTACGGGCTGTCCGCGTCCATGTCGAAGTAGTCGGCCAGGTGCTCGCGCAGGACCGATGGGGCGAAGGGGCGGAACGACTCGCGGAATTTGATCTTCAGGTTCATCACCGACTGCATTTTGGTGTTGCGCGGATCCCCGAGGATGCTCCGGCCTCCCAGGGCGCGCGGGCCGAACTCCATGCGGCCCTGCAGCCAGCCGACGACCTTGCCGGCCGCGAGTTCGTCGGCCACCCGGTCGAACAGCAGGTCGTCGTCCAAGCCTGGTATATGGGGCGCCGATCCTCCGCAGGTAAGACTCGATTTCCTCGTTGCTGTAAGAGGGGCCGAGGAAGGCTCCCGCTCATGGCATCCCGGGTCCCGTCGGCGGAGCGCGGGTTTGTCTCGTACTCATGCCAGGCCGAGAGGGCGGCTCCGACCGCTCCGCCGGCATCGCCGGCAGCCGGCTGAATCCAGAGTCCCTTTGAACGGTCCCTCGCGCAGGATTCGTCCGTTTCCGACGCAGTTGAGCGCGACTCCGCCGGCGAGACAGAGATCGTCGGCTCCGGTTTCCCGCTGCAGGGTGCGCGCCAGGCGGAGCATGATCTCCTCGGTCACTTCCTGGATCGAGCGGGCCAGGTCCATCTCGCGCTGGGTCAGGGGGGATTCGGGTTTGCGCGGCGGGCCGCCGAACAGGCCGTCGAACCGCCCGTTGGTCATGGTCAGGCCGGTGCAGTAGTTGAAGTAGTCGATATTCATCCGGAAGGTGCCGTCGGGCTTGAGATCGATCAGGTTGTCGTAGATGGCCTTGCACGTACCTGGGCTCGCCGTAGGGCGCCAGGCCCATGACCTTGTACTCACCGGAGTTGACCTTGAAACCGGTGAAATAGGTGAATGCCGAGTAGAGCAGCCCGAGGGAGTGCGGGAATGAAATCTCCCACAGCGGGGTTAGCGGTTTCCCTTCCCCACCCACGCGGAGGTGGTGGCCCATTCCCCGACCCCGTCCATGCAGAGGATCGCAGCCTCCTGAAGGGAGAAGGGAAGAAGGCGGAGGCGGCATGGGACTCGTGGTGCTCGGTGAACAGGATCGGGGGCAGCTCGACGGCGCCGCCGCCGCCGGCACATCGCCTGCAGCTCCTTTCGCAGGACAGCTCTTGAGCAGCATCTTCTCCTTGAGCCAGACGGGCATGGCGGCGAGGAACGACCGAATACCGCGGGGGGAGAATGCCAGGTAGGTTTCGAGCAGCCGCTCGAACTTGAGCAGCGGCTTGTCGTAGAAAACGATGTAGCGGAGGTCGGGGAGAGAAACGCCTCCGGCCCTCAGGCAATAGTGCACCGCATGCGAAGGAAAACCCGCATAGTGCTTCTTCCGGGTGAATCGCTCCTCCTGGGCGGCGGCAACGATTTCGCCGTCGCGGACCAGGCACGCCGCGCTGTCGTGGTAGTAGGCGGAAATGCCGAGGATAAATGTCGAGTTGCCTGCCGGGCTGGGATTCATCCGAAAACCTCTTTGCTTCACACAAGTGGGTCCGGGCTTCAGCCCGGACGCTGTTTGCGGTCGCTAGAACGTGCGCCCGTCGCCAAATAGATCAGATCAAAAGACGTCCGGGCTGAAGCCCGGACCCACTTGTTTCTAGCTATAGCGCGAGTTTCCTGCAGTAGAAACCCTCCGCATACCTCCATGGCGAGGCCGATTCCATCCCACGCAGACGCAGGATCGCCGTCAGCACATCTTCGGTAAACCAGTGCTTTTTCGACTGCGAAGCGTAGCTGCTCAAAACGTAATCGACCTTCCTTCGACAAATCGAATCATCCAGGTGCACGTACAGGTTCGGCGAACCGAGGTCAGCGTCGTACTTCGGAATCTCGTACTCCCAGATCTGGTGATCGCGGAACGTGTTCCAGGTCAGTTCCGAAATCAGCCGGTGGTCCTGGTGCAGATCGTGGCGGCAGTGGGTAAAGATCAGATCCGGCGCGAACCCCTTCATCTGCTCAAACTCATCCTTGATGGCCGCCCCGACATAGGGGAAGTAGCCGTCTTTGAAGTCCCGGAATTCCGGAGTCCGCAGGGAATCCTGCCCGGCGTCCTTCAGGAACAGCCCGGCACACCGTTCGGCTTCACGGATCCTTTCCGGATTCGAGGCAAAGACCACCCAGCGGACTTCGAGTTTCCCGTACTCCTGCACCAGCCGCAGGATCGTCCCGCCGCAACCGATCTCGATATCGTCGCAGTGAGCGCCCAGGCAGAGCACCCTCGGCGGTCGGTCTTCTGGACTGTCGAGCCTGATCTTCAGCAATGCGCCTCCATCCACCGGGTGTGCCGGGCGGGCCGGGTATTCACGGGCGCACAACGGTGAGATTGCGGCCGGACGGTGCGTCCAGGCCGGCACCGGCCGAACCCTGGCCTTTGCCGTTCTGGGCTTCGGATTTCCAGACTTCCCAGGGCGCCGCGCCGCCGGTGTACAGCTCGTCGAGTTGCTGCTTGTCCTTGAACGTGTCCATGGCCGCCCAAAAACCGTGGTACCGGAGGCTGACCAATTGCTCCTCGGCAATCAGGCGCTGGAACGGTTCCTGCACCAACTCCTCGCGGTCGTGGATATAGCGGAATATGTCCTTCTTGAAGACAAAGTATCCGGCGTTGATCCAGATGCCGGACTGCGACAGGTGGTTGATGCCGCCGACGGTCCCGTTGTGTTTGAAGGAAACGACGTGAAAGCTGTAGTTGGGCTTCGCCGAAACAAAGGTGGCTACCTTGTCGTGCAGGTAGAAGTGCTCGACCAGTTGGGGCAGGGGAAGACTCGTCAAACCGTCGCTGTAGTTGGCCATGAAAACGTCTTCGCCCGCCAGATGAGGCTCGACGAGCTTGAGCCGCTGGCCGATGTTGGAGTTCAGCCCCGTATCCACGAAGGTTATGTTCCAGTCGTGGATGTCGCTGCTGAGCAGCCGCAGGTTCTTGCCCCCGTTTGACAGGACGAAATCGTTCGACACGGCCTCGTTGTAGTTCAGGAAATAGTTCTTGATGATGTCGGCCTTGTACCCGAGGCAGAGGATGAAGTCCTTGTGGCCGTAGTGGGCATAATACTTCATGATGTGCCACAGGATGGGCCGGTACCCGATGGTAACCATGGGTTTGGGGATGCTCTCCGAATGCTCCCGCAACCGCGTTCCAAGTCCGCCGCAAAAAAGTACGACTTTCATCGCGTAGTTCCTTCCTGGTGCCCTTGCTCGAGGAAACCACCGCGCCGTTCACGCCGCTCCGGCCGGCCTCCGACTGCGTCCGCTCGTCTTCGTGAAATTAACTTATCGGCAACGGGCGCGCCCCTGATATCCAGCAAAAGTCCCGCTTGCTGATGCCGTGGATGTTAACCCTGAAAGTCCGGGTACTCCTGGTCACGGGCGATGATGATGCGGTCCCCCGGCGGCCACGGGATGTCGAAGGCGGGATCGTTCCAGCGCACTCCGCGGGCATACTCGGCGGCATACGCCTGCGACATCTGATAAAAGACTTCCGTATCGTCGGCCAGCGTCTGAAAACCGTGGGCACAACCTTCGGGGATGTAAATCATCCTGCGGTTTTCCGAACTCAGGACCACAGCCACGCTTTGCCGAAAACTTGGAGATGCCGGCCGCAAGTCTACTGCCACGTCGAAGATCGACCCCATGGTGCAGCGGACCAGTTTTGCCTCCCCGTGAGGGGCGGCCTGGTAGTGCATGCCGCGCAGGGTGCCTTTCCTCCTGTTAAAAGAGACGCTACACTGGACCAGTCTGGGATTCAACCCGTGATCCGCAAACTCCTGCTCGCACCACGTACGGGCAAAAAAGCCCCGCACGTCCTCGCGGCGCTCCGGGTCGACGATGAATACACCCTTCACCTTTGTCTCGGTGAAAGTCATGGGAGGATTCTGACCTCCGGGATGGGGACGATAAAGCGTCCGCCCCATGCGCGGATGAACGCAAGCTGGTGCATGATCTCGTCGCGGATGTTCCAGGGGAGGATCAGAACGTAGTCGGGCCGGGTCTCCGCGATCCGTTCGGGATGCAGAATGGGGATGTGCGTCCCGGGCAGGAATTTGCCCTGCTTGTATGTGCTTCGATCCACGGTGTAGTCGATAAAGTCGCAGCCGATGCCGCAGTAGTTGAGCAGCGTGTTCCCCTTGCCGGGTGCGCCGTAGCCGGCGATGGACTTACCGTCCCGCTTGATCCCGATGAGGAACTCCAGCAGCTTACGCTTGGTCTCCTTCACCCGGTCGGAGAACGTGAAGTACATCCGCAGGTCGGTGACGCCCGCAGCACGTTCCCGCTCCCTCAGGGCGAGGACCCGGTCGCCGACCGGCCTGGCATCGGCGCCCGAGTGGCATCCGTAAATCCTCAGCGATCCGCCGTGGGTAGGCAGCTCCTCGACATCGAAGAGTATCAGGCCGTGGGCAGAAAAGATCTGTTCCGCCGCGTGGAGAGAGAAATAGGAGAAGTGCTCGTGATAGATCGTGTCGAACTGCACGTCCTCGATCAGGCGAAAAAGGTGGGGGAACTCTATGGTGATGACGCCGCGCGGCTTGAGGAGGATTTTCAGGCCTCCGACGAAGTCGTTCAGGTCGGGGACCTGTGCCAGGACGTTGTTGCCGATGATCAGATCGGCGTTCCGGCCCTCGGCGGCGAGTTGGCGCGCCGACTCGGTCGAGAAGAAGCAGACCCTGGTGGGGACATTCTTCTGTTCGGCTGCTTTGGCGACGTTCGCGGCCGGCTCCACCCCGAGCACGGGGATTCCCCGGGCCACGAAATGCTGCAGCAGGTAGCCGTCGTTGCTGGCCACCTCGACCACATAGCTGGAGGCCGTCAGGCCAAGTCGTTCCGTGATTGCCTCGGTGTACCTGCGGGCGTGTTCAACCCAGCTGTCGGAGTAAGACGAAAAATACGCGTACTCTGTGAAGATGTGTTCGGGCGCGACATATTGGGGCAGCTGCACGAGGAAGCAGCTCCCGCACACATAGACGTGCAGCGGGTAAAACGGCTCCATCTGGTTGAGCTGCTCGCGCGCTACGTAGCTTTCGCACAGCGGAGACATGCCCAGATTGACGAATGTGTGGTCGAGCTCTGCCGAACAAAACAGGCAGCGGTTCTTGTGATCCAAGGATATCGCTCCTTTGGGATTTGCGGATACCAGACAGCTCCGCCCTTCGCCCAGGTATCGGGTGACCGGCTTTTCCACCGGATTCCCCTCGAGTCATCCCCGGCCAGCAGCCGGAAGCCAAGAATCAGACGGGTCTGTGTCTCGTGAACTCGACTCCGATGCCAAAACTGCCGTCGGGAAGGGGTTCTACGCGCTTCACAACCCCCCTGAGGGCAAACACCGGCGCCGGGACAGTCTTTTCCGGTGCGGGAGCAAGCCGCAACAAGGCAAAAAGCCTCGCTCCGCAATGGACAAACTGCCCGATGCGCACGAAGAGACCCTTCGCACTCAGATTGTCGACGACAGTTTCGGTGCGGAATCTCTGGCCGCGTTCATCGAGGACGCGCACCGTCACAGGGAAAGCCTCGCATATTCGTGGGCTTAGGCGACGTTCCACCGCGCGGTTCCTTTATTCTGCCACCGAGAAACGAGACAAGGATCCGGAGTTACCCCCTCCTGCCGGGAGTGACGCGAAGGGCGAGACCTGGGATCTCTGGTCATAGTGGCTTTATGGCAAGCTACCGCCGTTTAACTCCCATGTTCCATTTCGCACACCTGGACCGGGAGAATGACCTCTTTCTTCTGAAGCTCTCTGATTCCCAAGCCCCGCAGCACTGATCCCCTGCCGAACGCGGGATCCGGAGCGGCACCGGGGGGATGGTTGCGTGTTAGACAGGCAGGATCTTACTCCGTACCGGAGCGTAGCGCATCGGAAGGCAGAGCCATTTTATCAGGCCCTATTCAACAATTTTTGGCAGTACCCCTCTGGGAGTCTGCGTCGGGGCGAGATGGGAGGATTGTGCCACCCGGGTGGCTCACACCCCCAAGTGGGTCCGGGCTTCAGCCCGGATGCCTTTTGATCTGAGTTACATAGCGACGGGCGTTGTATGGCGATCGCACAGAGCGTCCGGGCCGAACGCAAAACAAGTGGGTCCGGGCTTCAGCCCGGACGTCTTTTGATCTGCACTGTTTAGCAACAGTTTCACTCAATAGCGACTGCAAACTGCGTCCGGGCTGAAGCCCGGACCCACTTGTTCAGCCGAGGCGACGGAAGATCTCGTCCATGACTCTCGAGGTCCACAGGATTTCCCGGTACTCGATCGGCGGCGGCCCACCCGCTGTGATGCTCTGATAGAAAAGGCCAATCAGGGTCTTCAGGCCGGCATTCCAGTGCAGCTCCGAGCGGAAGAACCGTGACAGGTTGGTGAAGCCGTTCGCCATGTACTGCCGCGAGGTCGAGAATGGCGGGAGCAGGCGGTTCAGATAGCTCTTCGGGGCGCTCCCGTTGAGCACGATGAGGGTCTGCCGCTCACAGTCGACCACGAGCGAGTTTTTCGGGCCGTAGACCCTCAATTCGTGCAGCTTGGGCCGTATCTGGGAGGAGAAGGTGAGGTACGCCGACGTCGCGCCGCCCCAGATGATGACGCGCAACTCGTCGACAAGGTGGGAAAACCCCGCGTCGCTCACCTGTTTGCTGGGCCTGCCGATTACTTCGATCGCGGGAGTCTCGTCGTGCATGAATTCGGCTATCTTGCACAAAGCGTGACTGATCACGTTCTGCAGCAGCCCGCCGGGCAAGCTGTGCACCCAGTGGTTGCGGCTGGACAGCAGGGCTTTGCCGAACTCGCCTCCCAGGTCGTAGCCGTAGAGGCTCTCGACGTGCACGGGCGCGCCGCCGAGGGCGTTGGAAGCGATCAGCGTTCTCATCCTGACGGCTGCCGGATCGAACTGATAGTTGTGGCCCACCGTCACGCGCAGGGCACGCCCCTGCGCGGCGTCGATGACGATCCCGGCCTCGGCCGCTGTGACGGTAAAGGGTTTCTCCACATACACATGACACCCGCTCTCCAGACACTTCATGGCCAGCGGGAAGTGACTCTGGGGAGGCGTCGTGATGTGAACGACATCGGGGTGGCAGCCGCTTATCAGCTCGTCGACGCCCCCGCAGGCAAACGGGATGTCATACCGTTCGCACAGCTGCGCCGCCATGAGGGACTGGCGGTCGCATGCCCCGACGATGCTGCAGCCCGGAAGCTGTTGAATGGACCAGACGTGTTCGTCGGCGATCTTGCCGCAACCGACAATCGCGATTCTAAGCATGGGTGTTCGCTGCCTCGCGGAGAAATGCGAAGTGACGCTCCATTCCTGTCCGGGTCGGCACCCTCGGGGCCCATCCCAGGAGGTCCTTGAGCTTGCGGTT
>CAWJKZ010000026.1:0-190084 GCA_963843575.1 uncultured Acidobacteriota bacterium
GTCTCTGTCCCAGCAAAACCACCGTAAACCGCCGCCCCATCCACAAGCTGGAAGGTGGCGTTGCGGTCTGTGCCCGTGGTCGGCTTGTACGTCCCCGCCGCGACCCAGATCTCATCGCCGCTGACCGCGCCGCTTAGCGCGGTTTGCAGGGTGCAGGCATTATCCCAACTTGAGCAATCGTTCAAACCGCCCGCGCTTCGGCTTGGCATAATGCACACTGACAACTGAACCAGCCGCCGCGAAGGATGGCATGCCTTGCAGCAGGAATGCCAGCAGGATCAAGATAGTGAAGCGACTTGCTGCGCAAGTGGGGCACTGCTTGAAGCGGTTTTGTGTCTCGAACACGAACGGAGGAACGCAACCGCGCACCGATTCGCGCGGTGCCTCCGCGAGGAGGTTGTTGCAGGACAGGCAGCGTGTGAGGAGGCCCGGGAGGCTGGATGTCCCGGTCACGCGGAAGATCTGCCGGATTTGTGCCTGGATATCCTCGCTCTCGAGGAACACAAACCTGTCGACGACCTTGCGCACCAGCAGCCGGGTGTCGCGTGACAGCAGGAGGCGGTCTTCGCGGCGCGAGACCGCCACGAGTTCGTCGTCGGTGAAGCGATTGGAGTAGAGCACGTCGAAGCCGGCGATGCGGAGCCATTTCGCAGAGGCGGCCCAGCATGACGTCCGCCACGAAACGCGGCTGCGTCACCCGCAGGCAGCCGCACGGCCTTCGACCGGATCAGGTTTTCTCGTGCTCGCGCCGCCTTGCGGCGGGAGTCGTATTTCCCATGACTTACTTGGGGGCCCGGAACGCTTCGCGCCCCCTTCCTTCAGGGAGCCAGCTTCCGCTTCAAGAGGTCGTTCAGCACGGCCGGATTGGCCTGGCCCTTGGTTTCCTTCATCACCTGGCCGACGAAATAGCCGAGGACCTTTTCCCGCCCCGATCGGTATTCCGCCAGCTGCTTCGGATTTGCGGCGATGACCTTGTCGATGGCCGCCGAGAGGCTCGCCTCGTCGCTCACCTGCACGAGTCCGAGACGGCGGAGGGCCGCGCGCGGCTCTTCGCCTGTCCGCGAACATCGCCTCAAACACGGTCTTGGCGATCTTTCCCGAGATCTCGCCGGAGTCGACCATGCGGATGAGGCCGGCCAGGTGCGCCGGGCTGGCACGGGGCAGTCTTCGATGTCCCTCGAGGCGTTCTTCAGCGCGTAGGCCAGGTCCCCCATGATCCAGTTGGCCGCGGCGCGCGGGTTTTCGGAAAGGCGCGAGCGTCTCCTCGAAATACGCGGCCGTCGCCCGCGTCGCGGTAAGCAGGAGGGCATCATCGTCACCCAGGCCGTAGGCGGACATGAAGCGCTGCAGCAACGCGTGCGGGAGTTCGGGAAGCGTGCCGGCCATTTCGGCAGATCCATGCGGGGTCCAGGCGAAGCGGGGGCAGGTCCGGCTCCGGGAAGTAGCGGTAGTCGTGGGCCTCCTCCTTGCTGCGCATCGCGAACGTGCATCCGCGAGCATCGTCCCAGAGGCGCGTTTCCTGCACTATCTGCCCGCCGTCCTGCAGCACCCGCCCCTGGCGCTCGATTTCGTAATCGAGGGCCTTCTGCAGGAAGCGGAAGGAATTGAGGTTCTTGATCTCCACCTTGGTGCCGAACTGGGCCTCGCCCCTTCGGCCGCAACGAGACGTTGGCGTCGCAGCGAAGGCTCCCTTCCTCCATGTTGCCGTCGCATACTCCCAGGTACAGGAGCGTCTTGCGCAGGTGGCTCACGTAATCGTAGGCTTCCTGGCTGCTGCGAAAGTCGGGTTCGCTGACGATCTCGACAAGCGGCACGCCGCTGCGGTTGAGGTTGACGTAGCTCTTGGAATCGGTGTCGGGCAGCCCTTCGTGAATCGATTTTCCGGCGTCCTCTTCCATGTGCAGCCGCGTGATGCCGAACGATTTTTCGCGGCGGTTGACGATCTTCCCCCCCTCCGCCCTCTCCCCCGACAGAATCGTGACGCGTCCGTGCTCGCCCAGCGGAAGTTCGAACTGCGAAATCTGATACCCCTTGGGCAGGTCGGGGTAGAAGTAGTTTTTCCGGGCGAACACGGACGTCGCGTTGACGCTGCACCCGAGCGCCAGTGCGGCGCGGGTGGCCATCGCCACCGCCTCGCGGTTCAGGACAGGCAGCGCGCCCGGCAGCCCCAGGCAAACGGGACAGGTGTTTGCGTTGGGGGGAGCACCAAACTCGGCGCTGCAGCCGCAGAAAAGCTTGGTGCGCGTCAGGAGCTGAGCGTGCACCTCGAGTCCGATCACCGGTTCAAATTCCATCTCACTCTCCTGGTCCGGGTGAAACGACATTATAGCGCTTCGAGATTGGGTCGCTGAGCCCCTGAACCGCGCAATCTGCGAAAACACCGTGCCCGATAGCGACCGCAAACTGCGTCCGGGAATTTGGAGTGCGGCGCCTCGGCGCCGCTTTCACTGGTCCTACGGCAGGAATGCTCGGCGCCTCGGCGCCACGCCGAATTGCGCGATGCGACCCTGCGACCTCGGCCTTTGGCGGCGCGAGGCGCCGCCCTGAAAGCGGCGTCGAGCCGCCGCACTTCACAATCAACCGTTGGACAGCCTCTGAAGCCCGGACCCACTTGTTCTCGTGCACTTATGTTTGCGGGAAAGTGAGTGCCGCGGCTCACTTTCCCCCGCGGGCGGGCGGTTCGCCCGTCCGCGGCACGCGGGGCTAACCCGAACGCACGCATCGACTACCGTGAATTGCGGCGCCAGGGACGACTCTGGCACGGGCCGTGCCTCTGCAAGGACGACCGAACGCGGCCCGGGACGGCGGGCCGAGAGGGGGAACAAAGGGGAGCAGTTGCACGTCAACTTCGGTTCGCTCCCGGGCGGCGTTCGGCCAGAAACGCTTCGACCAGCGCGCCGGCTTCCGCGACTGGAATCTCCCCGTCGGGCCCGGGCTCGAGCCACCGCAGCTCGGGGTCGGCCCGGAACCAGGTGAGCTGCCGCTTGGCATAGCGGCGGCTCTCGCGGCGCGTGTCTTCCATGGCCTCTTCCAGATCGATTCTCCCCTCGAGGTAGTCTGCAACCTGTCGGTAGCCGATTGCCTTGAAGGCGTGGCTTTCGCGGGGGCACTGCCGCAGCAGCGATCCGACCTCGGCGACCAGCCCGGCATCGAACATGGCGGCCACCCGGGCGTCGATGCGCGCGTACAGGGCGGGACGCGGCCAGGCGATGCCGAGCTTCAGCCAGCGGTACCCGGACAGCGGGGATGCGGGGCTGGGCCTGCCACCAACTCATCGGTTTGCCGGTCGACAGGAACACCTCGTAGGCCCGGAGAATGCGGTCGGCGTCGGCGGGGGCGATCCGCCGTGCCACTTCCGGGTCGACGCGCGCCAGGGCGCGGTGCAACCTCGCGGTTCCCCCGCGGATCACGATGCCGCGCAAACGCGTCCTCCACCGGTCGGATCTCCCGGGCCCCTCGAACAACCCCTGGGTGAGTGCCCGGAAATAGAACCCGGTGCCGCCTGCCACCACCGCGATTCGGTTGCGCGACCGGATGTCGGCCAGCGCCGAGCGGCTCAGGGACTGGTATTCCCCGGCAGAAAAAGCCTGGCTGGGCGGGCGGAGATCGAACAGATGATGGCGTACGAGGCCCCGCTCGGCCGGGGTCGCCTTAGCCGTTCCGATGTCCATCCCGACGTACACCTGGAGGGCGTCGCAGTTGACGATCTCGCCCGAAAAGCGCAACGCCAGTTCCAGGGCGAGCGACGACTTGCCGGAGCCGGTCGGCCCGAGGACGGCCAACGCCGGATACGAGTCGGAGGTCATCGGTTATCCCAGCCTCAGATAGTATCGGATGCAGGCCAGGCATAGGAGCAGGGCCGCCAGGGCGACGATTCCGAGGATCTGTGACTGGCGTCGGTCCATGGGTCTGTGGGTCCGGGCTTCAGTCCGGAGGTTGTTTGCGGTCGCTACAACGTGCGCCCGTCGCCAAATAGATCATATCAAAAGACGTCCGGGCTGAAGCCCGGACCCGCTTGCGCGAGCCCTTAGCACTGATGTTCACAAATACGCCAACGTATTTTTCAGGACGCGGATGAGCGCAGATCCCCACAGATCGACCTGGCGACAGGGAGCGGTCGATCTGCGTGAATCCGTTGGATCCGCGGAATCTGCGTTCTGTTTTGGCTTTTGTCTTTCATCGCCCGTGTTGTTCTGCGTCCTGAAAAATGCGTCAGCGTACTTATGAGACTGTGTACTTAGTACGCCTTGCGGAGTTCGACCCCCTGGTAGTAGGTCTTCAGGATTTCCTCGAAGCTTCGGCCGGAGCGCGCCATCCCGTAGGCTCCCACCTGGCACATGCCGATCCCGTGACCCCAGCCCCTGCCGTTGAATACGAAGCGCTCGACGTTGCCGGCGGGATTCACCTCGCGCGAGATGGTGAACAGGGTGTCGCGCAGTCCGAGCGCATTCCGGAACCGGTATCCGTTGAGGGTCATGGAGCCCCGGCTGCCTACCAGGAGGATCTGGACGACCCGCCCGGAGTTGCCCAGGCGCGCCGGTCGGAGGTCCTTGAGTTCGCCGATGTTTTCGGCCAGCGCGCGGAGTTTTTCTGCGACGGCGGATCGCGCCAGGGGCGTCTGCCAGCTGGCGACCGGCGAGAACCGGTCGCTCGATGCTCCCGTGCTGTTGAGTTCGACCTCGATGAAATCGACGGCTCCGGCGTCGCTGAGGTGGTAGCGGATGCGTTCGTTGCCGATGACGTTCAGGGTTTCCACCGGCGAGCTTCGTCCGCCGGATATCCTGAACAGCCGGACGTTGCTGGCGAGGGGCGTATCGTAGCTTTTCCCTCCTCCCTTGATCACGATCCGGCTGACGGCATCTGTCTCCGTCGGAGGCCGCGGACCCAATTGCGCCGGTGCGCAGCAGTTCGGGGCGGACGGACTCGACCCACCGTGTGAGCCAGGACAGGGCATCGGAGCGGCGCAGGCGTTCGGCCGGGCGGGCTGTGTTGTCGGGGTATGGGCGCCAGAGCTGGGCCTGGATCAGGTAGGCGAGCGGCCTGCGGACCACCAGCGGCACGTCCTTGCCGTCCTTCAGGTTTCCGACGAAGTATTCCGCGTCGGCGGGGGATATCCGGCGTTCGATCTCGGCTGCCCCGAAAAATGCTTCCGCCGCGTGCCGCAGGAACCCGGCGCGGGTTTCCCAATCGCCCCTGTCGCGCGCTCCGACTCCGGCGTTTGGGCTGGCGGCGGCTGCGGTGCGGGCCCGCTCTGTCCACGCGCGCGCTTCCTCGGCGGGCAGGGGGGCACCGAGGCGATCGGGCGCAAGTTCCGCCGGCGCGGCGATGCCGAGGACGGCGGCGAGTTCGATATCGCGGTTGGCGACGCCTCCGTCGTCGGAGGGGAGGATCTCGGCAAGAGAGTTATTTCCCGTGATACGCGTGTCCAGGACCGGGTTCCCGTCGTTTTCGGTCGAACAGATCACGCTGCGCAGGTAGGGGACGGGCGCGGTATCGAACACGTTCGAGAAGTCCTCCGTCCTACCACCGCACGTGGACATGTACATCGCGTCGATCAGGTTGCCTTCGTAGTAGAGGCTCAGCCCCGCCGTTTTCTGGACCGCTTCGCTCGTGGCCGGTTTTTCCGCGGCCACACCCCCGTACACCTGCGTGCGCACGTCGGCGGTGAGGTCGAAGCCCTCGGCCCGGAACCGGCCCATGTTCTTGAGCGCGTAGGTGCGGGCCGCAACCGACTGTGCAGCCAGTGCGGCGAACCCGGGGTACTGGGTCGGGCTGATTTCAGCCGGAACCACGCCGAACAGGTACTCCTCCACGCCGAGCTGGTTGACGACGGTGATCCGTCCGTTACGGTTCAGCGTCACGTCGAATACACCGCGGTATGGCTTCCCGTCCAGCCGCAGGAGATCCGGCCCGGACGCCGGGATGAACAGGAATCCGGTGGCGCTCACGCGAAACAACCGGTCCGGCCCCCTCAGCGCAAGAGCAGGGCTTCCACTGCCACCGGCAGAAGTGTCGCGGACGACGAGTGCGTCGGGGTAACCGGCTTCGCGCACGGCCGGAAGGAATTCCTGGGCTTCCTCGCGGGTTTCAAACTCGCCGACTCTGACCTGGCGTGTCTGCCCGGTCGCGGATTCGCGGACGACGGCGGGCAGGTCAAACCTGGCGGAGACCGTCCTCCTCAACTCGTCGGCGGCGTCGCTCCTGGAAAGGGCCGCGACCTGGATGCGGTAGATGTCCTGGGATTGCCCGCCGCGCTCAACCCGGACCTGGACTTCTCCAGGAACGATTTGCCTGGGTGCCTCCGGGATCTTCTCGACCAGGTAGAATTCACCTGCGGAATCGATCTTGATCTCGGTGGCCGCCGTATACAGCCCGATTCGTATCGGTGGCCCGGTCACAAATCCCGGTGTCGGCTCGGGGCTGGCGACGCCCGGGACGGGCGTGGACGGAAGGGCGCTGGGGGGTGCGGGCGGCGGTGGAGTGTGGACTTGGGCCCCGGGGATGGCGGTGGCGGTTGCCGGCGGCGCGGCGGGAGCACTGGTGGCCGGGGCCGAGGGGGCCTGTCTGGGCTGGCTTCGGCCCGGGACCCGGACCTGCGTCTTGTGCCCGCAGGCGGCGAGAAACACCACGAGCAGGACCAGGACGAAGAACTCGGCGCAGATCTTGCCGCACCGGTTGAGTGGGAGATTTGCGGGCGAGGGGGTGCTTGTCATCACCGCGATAAATACCTACTTACCCGGGCCGGGTGTGTGGGACCCTACGGGCGCTCGTTATAGGAAAACACGAATTTCGCCCCCACCTGCTCGCCGGGGAAGCCGTTGGGCAGGGGCGGAAAGGGATTCGACACGAGCACCGCGTTGAGCGCCGCCAGGTCGAGCGAGGTGCTGCCCGAGGAGGTCACGATATGCGCGTTCGTGTACCGGCCATCCTTGCCGATAAAAAATATCACGGTCGTGCGGCCTTGGGAGCTCCTCAGGTTCGAGGGGATGTACCAGTTCCCCTTGATGCGCTCGATGATCACGTTGGCGTAGTCGCCCAGCGGGAAACCCTTCGTGTCGAAAAGGCCGGTTCCCTCGCTGCGGATGGCCTTCTGCTCGTTTTCGAACACCTGTGGTTTGGGGGTTGCGGGGGACTGAGCCTGGGCCGCATCCGGCTTGCCGGTCGGCTGCGAGCTCGGGGCGGGAGGGGGAGGCTCGACGGACTTCGGTATGGCCCGCGGAGCGGCGCCGGCATCGGCTACCTTGGGCGGTTCGGGCGGACTGGGTACCGGGGGCGGCAGATAGACGGTAGGCGACCTCCCGGCTGGCCCCGAGCTGTCGTCGCCCCGGGCGGCCCCGGACGGTACGCCGTCTCCCTGCCCGGGCCCAAGGGCGGTCGGCTGTGCGTCGGCGAGTTGTTCCGGCGGGGCCTGTTTGGGCTCCTGCAGGCCGGGAACCGGCCGGATCGCCGCCGAAGGCTTGTCCTGCGGCTGGGCTTGTGTATCGAGCTCGTTGCCCCAGCGCAAGCGGATCGTGGGCGCCTTGGCGGCTGCGGCCGCTTCCCAGTCGTACGTGTTCCTTCTGAGCGTCTCCGCCGAGGGTTCGCGCAGCCCGCCTTTCCCGACAAAGGTGACGGTGCGCCACTCCTCGTCGGACGGGCCGTTGCCGATCACGATCGGGTGGCGGAGCCAGCGGTTCAGCCCTGGCATCAGCAACCCCGGATACGCGATCAGCAGGAGAACGGCGCCCAGGTGGGCGGCGCAGCTGAGCGCCCACGCGAAAACCACCCGACGCGTAAGGCGGCGCTTCTGGTATTGGGAAATTGCGAAGTCAAACATGGAATTCCGCGCGCGACAAACCTTTACCCCCCCTAATTATAGCGCTAAAGCCGGTTGAATTCGAGAGCCTGAGCCTGCTCCGCCTGGGCCAAAATCCGCAGCGCCAGCCCGAGCGCTTTGCGGCCGTCCTCTCCCGAGCACTCGACCTGCCGTCGTCCTGAAGCCGCGTCGACGAAGGCCTGCAGCTCGTCCAGGAGCGGCTCGCGGTGCGGCGGGGAGACCTTGCGGCTCGCGATCTGCGGCATGCCCGCGCCGCCCGGCGCCGGGTTCAGGCTGAACACCGCGACATCCTGCCGCGTGTAGTCCATCGAGAGGTACTGCTGCGCCTGAAACAGCCGCAGTTTGCGGATCTTTTCCGTCGACACGCGGCTGGCCGTGACATTCGCGACGCATCCGTCCGCGAACTGGATGCGCGCGTTGGCGATGTCGATCCGCCCCGTCAGGATGGCGATGCCGACGGCGCTGACCTGCACCGGCTCTGAAGGGACGAGGAGCGAGATGATGTCCAGGTCGTGGATCATGAGGTCCAGGATGACGTCGATGTCCAGGCTTCTCGGGGCAAACAACCCCATCCTGTGGGCTTCGAAAAACCGGGGCCGGCGCACGAGGTCGCGCAGGGCACGCACCCCCGGGTTGAACCGCTCTAGGTGTCCGACCTGAAGCACGCGCCCGTTACGAGCGGCGGCCGCGATGAGCCTGTCGGCGTCCTCCAACGTGTGGCAGATGGGCTTCTCCACCAGCACGTGGGCGCCTGCGTCGAGGAATGCCTCGCCGACTGCGGCGTGCAGGGTGGTGGGTGTTGCCACGCTGACCGCATCCACCAAGCCGAGCAATCCGCGGAAGTCGGTGAAGGCACGGGTGCCTAACGGGGCCGCGATCTCGGCGGCGCGCCCCGGGAGCGAGTCGGCGACGCCGACGAGCTCTACCTCCGGCAGCGACGCGTAGACCCGGGCGTGGTGCTGTCCCAGGGCCCCGACGCCGACCACTGCCACACGCATTTTCGCCACCGCTTATCTCCGTTTCCTGAAAGGCTTTCTGATCCTTCGAGTACGCCGGGATGCGTCCAACAGGCATCAATCGAGGGGTTCGAGGGCGACCACCGCCATCGAGTTCTCGTCGGCCAGGCGTACCAGGTGCTCGCGGTCCATTACCAGGGTGCGGTATGCGTCTACGACGAGCGCCGTGGCTCCGGCCCGAGCCATGTTCTCCACCGTAGGCACGCCGATCACCGGCACGTCGAACCGCATGTCCTGTCGAGGCTTGCTCACCTTTATGACCGACAGCTTCTTGTTTTGGGCGAGCCCGCCGGCCCGGAGGATCACCGCGTCGGTTCCCTCCATGGCTTCCACGGCCACCACCGCACGGTCGCGCACGACGATGGTCTGGCCGATATCCATCAAGGCGATTTTGTGCGCGATCGGCCGGCCGTAGTCGACGTCAGCCTGTTCCCGGGGGCTCAAGCCCCGCCGTGTCAGGACTCCCCGTTCGGCCATGTACGGGGCCAGCAGCGCCGTCGAATCTACGATCGTGATCCCCTCGTTTTCCAGCACGCGGGCCACCCCGCCGATGAGGGTGTCGGTGTTTTTCTGTTTCAGGCCAGCCAGCATCCGGATCATGGTTAGGTCCGGCAGCGACGAGCCGAAGATCTGCACGTGCTTGACCTGTCCCGCCATGATGGCCCTGGTCACGCCCTCAGCCTTGAAAAAGCCGACGAGTTTCCCCAGCTGACCGAGGCCCAGCCACTGCACCGGGAAGCCGCACCCCTCTATGTCCGGGGAGGTTTCTTCCTTGATGGCCGCGACGACCATGTCGATTCCCTGACGCCGTGCCGATTCTGCGACCATAAAAGGGAACCGTCCGTTCCCGGCGATCAGCCCGTATTTCTCAGGGTCGGTCATGCGCGCACGCTAGCGGATGAAACCGCGTTCGGCTGTTTCGATGAAGCCCGTCAGCACGGCCACTTCGGGCGCCGTCCATTGTTCTTCCCGGACGCGTGCGAGGGCGTCGCTCGTGTTCAGTTGGGAGCGGAACAGGATGCGGTACGCCTGCTTCAGCTGTTCGATCGACGAGTCCGGCAGCCCCCGACGTTGCAGGCCGATGGCGTTGATGCCGTAGATCTTCGCGTGGTTCCGTTCCCCGACTGTCTTGACGTACGGGAGCGCGTCGCGCGTGACGACGGAGAAGCCCCCGATGAACGCGTGCGGACCCACGCGGCAGAACTGGTGCACGGCCGAAAAGGCGCCGACGGTCGAAAAGTCGGCCACCTCCACGTGGCCCGCGAGCGTCGCGGCGTTGGCCATGATCACGTCGCTGCCCACGTGGCAGTCGTGGGCGACGTGGCTGTAAGCCATCAGGAGGTTGCGGTCCCCGACGCTGGAGATTCCCCCGCCGCCGGCCGTGCCTCGGTTCAATGTGACAAACTCCCGGAAGACGTTCTGGTTGCCGATCCGCAGGCTGGTGGGTTCGCCCCTGTATTTGAGGTCCTGCGGATCGCCCCCGACGGCGCAGTGACTGTGGAACCTGCAGTCGTCTCCGATGAACGTCCAGCGGGCGACGGTGACGTGGGAATCCAGGACGGTGCGTTCTCCGATCCGGACGGACCTGCCGACGACGCAGTACGGGCCGATCTCGGCCGATACGGCAATGTCGGCCGATGCGTCAACGATTGCGGTAGGATGGATGCTCATGGAGTGCCCAAGGCCCAGGGTTCGGGCTCCAGGCCTGACGCCTCGAGCGCGGATCCTGGCTTCAGTCGCGATCTACGACCGCACAGGAGAGCTCGGCTTCTGCGACGAGGGCACCGTCGACGAGAGCTTCTCCTCTCATCTTGAAGAACCGCCCGCGTTGCTTCAGGACGGTCACCTCGAGCCGGAGCTGATCTCCCGGGACGACGGGCTGCCGAAAGCGGCAGTGGTCGATTCCGGAAAAGTAAACCAGCTTTGAGCTACGGTTCTCATCGCCGCCAAAGAGGAGGATGACGCCCACCTGCGCGAGCGCCTCCACGACCAGCACGCCCGGCATGACCGGGTGCTGCGGGAAGTGCCCCTGGAAGAAGGGCTCGTTTATGGAAACGTTTTTCAGCCCCACCATTCTGGTGGTGCCGTTCGATTCGAGAATCCTGTCGACAAGCAGGAAGGGATACCGGTGGGGAAGCACCTTCAGGATGTCCCCTATCTTCTGAATCGGGTAAGCGTTTTCCATACTCCTCGGCCAATGCGGAGTGGAACGGCGAGCAAAAAAGGGGATGGTGCTCACCATCCCCCCGGGTTAATTTCAGACGCTCTTCAGGGTTTCTTCGCCGGCGCGGGTGCGGCCGCGGGCTTGGCGGCGCCCGCGGGGTAGGCCTGGTTGTACCCTCGGACGACTTCTTCGGTGATGATCAGCGACGGATCGATCCAGGCGTCGCGGGACGGGTTGATGTAGACGACCGCGCTCAGACCCTTTTCCTTCGCGATCTTTTCGATCACCGGGAGCATTTTCCGGCCGACGTAATTGGTCGTCCGCACGCGACGGCTGTCGATCTCCTTCTGCGTGTCCTGCTGGAATCGCTGCAGCTTGGTGTCCATCGCCTCGATTTGCTCTTCGAGATCGGCGCGCGCCTCGTCGGTCAGCTTCGAGCCCTGCACCTGCAGCTGATTCCTGAGCGTTTCCGTCTCTTTCCGGAGAGCCTCGAGTTCCGAGTTCTTCTTGTCGACAAATTTCTGCACCTCGCTGAACTCGCGTTTCCCTTCATCGCAATTGAAGATGGCCTGCTCCAGGTTCAGCCAGGCGACTTTCGCCGGACCGATGACGGCGGGGGCTGCCGGGGCTGCGGGGGTTGCTGCCGGGGCCTGTGCCATGGCCAGCACCGGCGCCGACAACACGGCGGAAAAAATGATCAGTAGCGTTCGCTTCATCGGGCTGCTCTCCTTTTGCATAATCTGGCGTCGGCCCGGACACCCGCCCGCGCCGGGCGGGATGCCGGTTCCCAAAAACCAAGAAATTTACTATATCGGGGGCGTGTAGGCAAAAGGGAATTAGAAGCTGCGCCCGATAGTGAACTTGATGTCCTTGCGCGCCTCTCGTGCGAAGATCGGCACGGTCCCCACGTTCACAACGCCCTGGAAGATTTGGGGATTGTAGGCAAATATCAGCCGGAAGGGCGCGCTGACGACCGGGAGGAGGAACTGGATTTCCACTCCGGTGGAGCCGCGGACCACGTTGTTGGTGGCTTTGATCAGGTCGACGGAACTGGCCCCGAAGGTCCCGAGGTTCTGCGGCCTCGATACCCGGTTCAATCCCACGTCGTAGAAGGCCGACATGGAGAGGGGGCCGGCAATCGGGATGCGGTACTCTCCGTTGAAGATCAGCAACGTGTCGCCGCCGACCGAGATGATGCTCCGGTCGATGCGGGGAAGCCCGGTGTTCAGGTCGATAACCGGGTTTTTCTGCGCATCGAGGGCGGGGGTACTCGAGATCGCCATCGGGCTGATGGAGCGGATGTCGAAGCCGCGGATGGTGGTTTCGCCGCCCACGAAGAACCGGTCGAAGAACGGCACCGTCGAGTTGTTGTAGGCCTGGATGTATTGTCCGAGAAGCCGGAACCCGATCGTGTTCCGGCCATGAGTGATCAAACGGTCGGGCATGAAATGGCGGAACTCGACTGACGGCCGGATCATGCTGAAATCGCCGCCGAGCGGGCCTCCGGAGACGGCCACCGCCAGGCTGAGGCTGGTGCCGCGCGTCGGGTTGAAGTAGTGGTTGGTCGAGTTGTACATCAGGCTCGGGGTGACTTCGCTGCGGATAATTCCCTTCAGCGCGGCGTTGGCGTCGCCCCCCGGGGCGAACCCGATCAGCTGGCCGAGGGCATACGGTTCAAACCCCGATGCAATTCTGCCGATCCCGATCTTCTGGTAGGTGTAGCTGGTGCCCAACCGCCAGAAGCTGAAGCCGAGCGGGCGGCTCAGCGAGATGGTCGAGCCCGTGGTGCGCTGCGTGAAAAGCTCGATGGGCTTTGAGGTTTCGACGTTCGTTATCCCGAACATCATGTAGGTGTCGTACCGGAACCTCTGGTTGAAGAGCGAAATCCCCATCTGCCAGCGCGTGTCGAACAGGTAGGGCTCGGTGAACGAGACGACGAAATCGCTCGTGCGCGTGCCGCCCGTGACCGAGAACTCCAGGGTTTCCCCTTTGCCCATGAAGTTGTTGGTGACGTAGTTCAGCCCCAGGAAGCTCCCCGAGATGCCGCTGACACCGCCGGTGAGCCCGATCGACTGCTGGCTCTTCTCTTTGACCTTGACGTTGACGTCGACCTGGCCGGACTTTTCGTCGGGCTTGACCTCGTAGTCCTTCTCTTCGATCTTCTCGAAAAAACCGAGCTGGTTCAGGCGCAGGACCGAGATGTCGAGGGCAGCCGTACTGAATACTTTTCCCTCCTCGAGCGAGAACTCGCGCCTCATCACCTTGTCGCGGGTCTTCGTGTTGCCTTCGAAATAGATGCGATGCACGGTGAATTGCTTGTCGGGCTCGAACTTAAAGGTGAGATCCATCACCTTTGTCTTGGGGTCGAAGTTCTGCTCCGGTATGTAAGACCAGTTGATGTAGCCGTAGTTGCCGTAAAGCTTCTTCAGTTGCTCGAGGGTGTCCTTGATCTTTTTGAAATTGACGACGTCCCCCTTGGCCATGCCGAACGATTTGGCCAGGGCGTCGCACTTGAAGATGCCGCAGCTTTCAAGCGTGAGCTCCCCGATCCGGTACTGGTCGCCCGCATCGATCGGGATCTCGACGAAGAACTGCTGCTTCGTCTTCCGGAACATCGGGACGATACCGCGGGAACCTTCGAAAATGCGGGTCACCGGCTCGCCGACCTGGACCTGCATGTAGCCTCGTTCCTTGTAGAACGCTTTCAGGTTCATCTCGATGTCGGCTTCCAGCTTGGCGCGGTGGTACTTGTCGGTCCCCTTGAAGAGGGAAATCATGCCGCGCTCCTTGGTGAGCTTGAGCGCGTCCCTCAGTTGCCCCTCGGAGAAGACCTTGTTGCCGACAAACTTGAGCTGGCCGATCCGCACCTTGGCCCCCTCGTCCATGACGAACTTCACCCGGACGCTCGACGGGGGGATGTTTTCGATTTCGGTGCGCACGGTCCCGAGGGGCTTCCCGTTCTGCTCCATCAGTTCCTTCAGCGCGCGTTCGGCCATCCGGATCTTGGCGGGGTCGTACTGGCTGTCGACGGTGAGACCGACCTTCTTGGTTTTAAAGTGCTCGAGGATGTTGGACTCGGTAAAGGACTTGTTTCCGGCGTAGGTAATGCTGCGGATCAGCGGCTTCTCTTTGACAACGAAGGTGATAACCTTGCCCGTGTCGCCGTCGCGCTCGTCCACCTCGACGTTCTCGAAGAAATTCGCCTTGTACAGCGCCCTCAGGTCCAGCTCCAGCCTGCCCTCGTCGTAGGTTTCCCCCGGCCTCGATTGGATATAGAAGCGAATCGTGTCTTCCGGCACGCGCCGGTTGCCCCGTATGTCGACTCTTTCGACGTTCGGTCGCTGGGACTGCTGAGCGCAGATCACCCCAGGACTCAGCAGGATAGTACCCAGGAGGTACCACAGCCCGGATCGTGCCAATCTAGACATCCGATTCCTACTCCTTAATACAGCCGCCGTCGTGGGTGAGCGCATATGTTAGATGAAAGAAGGGGCCAAATCCAGCGCTGTGAAGCAGACGATCCGCGGGCACGACGACCCCGCTTTATTAAACTGCGACTTTTCCGCGGCGTTTCATTTTATTTGAGTGGAATAGGGCTTGATATGCACCCGGATGGTGGGCCGGGACGGCCGCAGCGCCGCCCCGGACGGTTTCCCTCAGGCGCTCAATTTCGTTCCGGCCTCGATTGCCTCTCCGGCTGGAACGTAGTAGAGGCTGTCGGCGCGCAGGTAGATGTCGAGCACCGCATCGGGCTGGAACCTGCTCTGGATGAGCGCTTCCGACAGCGGATCTTCGATGTAGCGCTGGATGGCGCGCCGCAACGGCCGCGCGCCGTAGGAACGGTCGTGACAGGTCTTCTGCACGATCCAGGCAAAGACCTCCGGTCGGACGTTGATCGAGATCTTGCGCTGCCGCATCACCTCGTTGACTTGGCTGATCATCAGTTCGACGATCTTCTCCAGATCCTCGTCCGTTAGGGCCTCGAACAGGATGACCTCGTCCAGCCTGTTCAGGAACTCCGGGATTGAAGATCCTCTTGACCTCGCTCTGGATCAGTTCCTCGGTCTTCTTGACGTCCGCCTCGCTTGTCGTCCGGAAACCCATGTGGCCGCGCTTCTCGAGGAAACGGGCGCCGATGTTGGAGGTCATGATGATGATGCAGTTCTTGAAATCGATCGTGTTCCCGAGCGAGTCGGTCAACTGGCCGTCTTCAAAGACCTGCAGCAGGATGTTGTAGACGTCGGGGTGCGCCTTCTCGATCTCGTCGAGCAGCAGGACCGAGTACGGGTTGCGCTTGATTTTTTCGGTCAGCTGCCCGCCTTCCTCGTGCCCCACGTAGCCGGGGGGCGAGCCGATCAGCTTCGACACCGAGTGCTTTCTCCATGTATTCGGACATGTCGAGCCGGATCATGGCGTTATCGCTGCCGAACAGGAAGGAGGCCAGCGATTTGGCCATCTCGGTCTTGCCCACGCCGGTTGGGCCCAAGAAGAGAAATGACCCGACCGGGCGTTTCGGGGATTTCAACCCCGCCCGGGACCGGCGGATCGCCTTGCTGAGTGCGCCGATTGCCTTCTCCTGGCTGATGATCCGCCTGTGAAGTTCCTCCTCCATGCGGAGGAGCTTCGACATTTCCTCCTCGTGCAGCGAGGACATCGGGATCCCGGTCCACTTGGCGATGACTTCCTCGATGTCGTTGCGGGTGACCTTCAGCGGCACGTTGGTCTTAAGCTTCCAGCGTTCCTTGATGATCTGGAGGTTTTCCTGTTCGAGGTCCTCCTCGAGCCGGTAGCGGGCCGCCTTCTCGAACTCCTGTGCCGAGATCGCGTTCTCGATGCGCCCGTCGATCACCCGGATCCTGCGCTGGACGTTGATCATCTCCTCGGGAACGGCAGTGGCGCGCAGCTTCACCCGCGCACCCGCCTCGTCGATCAGGTCGATCGCCTTGTCCGGCAGAAAACGGTCGGAAATGTAACGGTTGGAGAGGTAGACGGAGGATTCCAGCGCCTCGTCGGTGTACTTCAACTGGTGGAACGACTCGTATTTTTCCTTGATGCCCTGCAGGATCCTGACGCTTTCCGCCTCCGTCGGCGGGATCACCTTGATGGCCTGGAACCTGCGCTCCAGCGAGCGGTCCTTTTCAATCGAGCGGCGGTATTCGTAGGGGGTCGTCGACCCGATGCACTGGATCTCGCCCCGCGACAGGGCGGGTTTCAGGATGTTGGCCGCATCGAGCGAACCTTCGGCGGAACCGGCACCGACCAGCGTGTGCAGCTCGTCGATGAACACGATCAGGTTACGGTTTTCGACCAGCTCCTTCATGATCGTCTTGAGCCTCTCCTCGAACTGACCCCGATACTTCGTGCCGGCGACAATCAGAGAGATGTCCAGGGCGAGGATGCGCTTGTCGAGGAGCTGCGGGGGCACCTTCCCGTTTACGATGCGCTGGGCCAGCCCTTCGACGATGGCCGTCTTGCCCACCCCCGGTTCCCCGATGAGCACCGGGTTGTTCTTGGTGCGCCGGCAGAGGATTTGAATCATGCGCTCGATTTCGGTGTCCCGGCCGATCAGCGGGTCCAGCGAGTCGTTGACGGCCGCCTCGGTGAGGTCGCGGGAGAACTCGACGAGGCTCAGCGGCTCCTTGGACCGGTTCTGCGCGTGTTTTTCTGATGCGCCGCGGCTCAACTCCTCCCGCACCATGCCCAGGCGCAGGCCACGCTCCCGGAGGATCTCCGCCGCGACGGATTTCTCCTCGCGCAGCAGCCCCAGAAGCATGTGCTCGGTGCCGATGTGCTTGTGGGACAACCGCTCCGATTCTTCCGCCGCCGCGTTCAGGGCGCGTTTGCTCTCATCGGAAAACGGGAGATCGACCGATGTCGAAACCTTTTCGCGAATCATGGTCCGCCCCTCGATCTCCTTGCGTATGCTGTCGATCGAGGCGTTGGCCTTCGGGAAAAAGCGGTTGGTGAGATTCTTGTCCTCTCGGATCAATCCAAGAAGCAGGTGCTCAGTCTCAATTGACGGGCTGCCGAACTGGCTCGCTTCGTAGCGGGCGAAAAAGATCACCCGACGGGCCTTCTCAGTATACTTTTCAAACATATAGTCTTGTGCTCGAGTGTACGAAAGAATCGTTGAACTTTATTATACGGACAGAGTTCAGCGGGTGTAAAGAGGCAACCCCTGACAAGCCTCAGTCCGGACGCTTTTTGATCTGCCCGAGTTCAGCCACGGTTGCGCTCAATGGCGCGAACCCTAAGTCGGCGGCGCTCAACTCAGCCGCAGCTGGCCTCCCTCCATGCGGTAAGTGCGCTCGCAAATCCGCGCGAGCCTCTCGTTGTGCGTGACGATGATCGACGTGAGCCCGCGGCGCGCGTGCAGTTCCTGGAAAAGGTGCGCCATCGCTTCGCCCGTCTGGGGATCGAGATTGCCGGTGGGTTCGTCGGCGAGCAGGAGGTGTGGATTTCCGACGAGGGCCCGGGCCAGCGCGACCCGTTGCTGCTCACCGCCGGACAATTCGCCCGGCCTGTGCCCGGCCCTACCGGAAAGCCCGACGTCGGCGAGCATAGCGGCGGCGACGGCGCGCGCGTCGGGCGCCGCGTCGCCGCGCAGGAGCAAGGGCATCATGACGTTCTCCAGCGCGGTGAATTCCGGGAGCAGGTGATGGAACTGAAATACGAACCCGACGGTGCCGTTGCGGAACCGGGACAGGCTCGGCGCATCCAGCCTGGTGATATCTTGTCCCTCGACGACTATGGAACCGGAGTCCGGCTTGTCCATTCCCGCCGAGCACGTGCAGAAGCGTGGACTTGCCGGAGCCGGAGACGCCGGTGACCGCGGCCATGACCCCCTTGTCCAGGTCGAGCGAGAGGCCGGTGAGCACGTGCAGGCGCTCTGTCCCGGACATATAGCTCTTCGAGAGGTCCCTCACCTCAAGGAGCCTACTCATAGCGCAGGATCTCCACCGGGTTCAGGCGCGACGCGCTTCGGGCCGGGTAAAGGGTGGCCAGGAAGCTGATCAGGAGCGCCGTGGCCGAGACGAGCACCACGTCCCAGCCCCTCACGTGGAAGGGCACGTACGGAATGCTGTAGACCTCGGCCTGCAGCCGGATGAGCTTGTAGGTGTTGAGGACCCAGCACGAGCCGACTCCGAGCGTCGCCCCCAGCACGGTGCCGATCACCCCGATGATCAGTCCCTGGAGCATGAATACGTGCATGATCACGCTCGACCTCGCGCCCATCGCGGTCAGGATGGCGATGTCCCCCTGCTTTTCGAGCACCATCATGATCAGGGTGGTCACGATGTTCAGCGAGGCGACGAAGACGATCAGGCCGATGGTCAGGAAGAGGGCGAGTTTCTCCAGCTTCAGGGCGGAGAAGAGCGGCTTGTTCAGCTCGATCCAGGTGTTGGTCGTGAATCCCGCGCCGGCGGCCACCCGCACCTCGTCGGCGACCTCCTGCGCCCGTTCGAGGTCGTCGGTCTTGAACTGGAGGACGGAGCAGGAGTCCGGCGGAAAGGAAAACAGCCTTCGCGCCGCTCCGATCCCGGTGTAAACCCAGTTCGAGTCGTAATCCCACAGGCCCGACTCGAAAATCGCGGCCACGCGAAACGTCTTTTCGGAAACCGTCATCCCGAACGGCGTGAGCCGCCCCATCGGGGACTACCACTTTGAGGGTGCTGCCGATCTTCACTCCCATGGCGCGGGCCATTTCCTTCCCGATGATCATGTTCTCCGGAGGGGGAGGGGAGTCGGGATCGGGAGCGGGGGTCGGTTTGTCGAGGCAGGCAGGGTCCCCTTCGACGATGTGGGTGAAGAAATCGGAGATCTGGCGCTCACGTCGCCGGGTCTATCCCCTTCAGGACGGCACCCTGGTTGCGCTGGGTGCTGGAGATGAAGACCTGGTTGAAGATGGCCGGAGCGCTGCCGACGATGTGGGGGACGCGGGCGATCCCGCCCAGCACGGTCTCGCAGTCGCGCACCGGTGTGCTGTCCAGCCGCAGCAGGTTGACGTGGGAGGTCGCCCCGACGATCTTCTCCTGGATGTCCTCCCGGAATCCCGTCGACAGGGCGAGGGCGATGACGAGCGCCATCACCCCGGCGGTGATCCCGAGCACGGAGATGGCCGAGATCACGGAGACCATCGTCTGCTTGCGCTTGGCCTTCAGGTAGCGGAGGGCGACGAAGAGTTCGAATTTCATAGGGCGTTGCCGCCGACGACTCCGGCCCCGCGAGCTATTCGGGCCGGAGCAGGGGGAAAAGGATGACGTCCCGGATGGAACGGGAATCGGTCAGGATCATCGTCAGGCGGTCGATCCCGACCCCCTCACCGGCGGTCGGGGGCATGCCGTAGCTGAGGGCCCGGATGTAATCCTCGTCCATGGCGTGCGCCTCTTCGTCCCCGAGGCCACGGGCCCGCAGTTGCTCCTCGAAACGCTGTTTCTGCTCGACCGGATCGTTCAGCTCCGAGTACGCGTTGGCGACTTCCATGCCCGGCGATGTACAGTTCGAACCTCTCGACGGTGTCGGGATCGTCGGGCTTGGTCTTGGACAGGGGCGACACCTCGGTCGGGTAATCGTAGATGAACGTCGGCTGGAAACAGGTGTGATTCCGCGACGGTCTCAAACAGGGTCATCAGCGCCTTGCCCGGTCCGCTGCCTGGCGCGACGGGCGTCGTTCACCAGCCCGGCCAGGCGGCTCAGGCTCTCGAGCGAGCGCAACTGGGATTCGTCGGGTTTCGGGAACTCGTCCGGCCAGAAGCGGAGTACGGCGTCCCTGAGGGTGCAACGGTGCCACGTCCCGAAATCGATGACCTGCCCCTGATAGGGCACCTGTCGCGACCCGGTCACCTTTTCCGCCACCTCCGTGAGCATCTGTTCCGTGAGGTCCATCAGGTCACGGAAGTCGCTGTAGGCCTGGTAGAACTCCAGCATCGTGAACTCGGGGTTGTGCTGCGTCGAGATCCCCTCGTTGCGGAAAATGCGGCTCAGTTCGTACACACGCGGGAATCCGCCTACGATGAGTCTCTTCAGATGAAGTTCCAGGGCGATCCGAAGGTACAAGTCGATGTCGAGCGCGTTGTGGTGCGTCTTGAACGGGCGCGCGAGCGCGCCGCCGGCGACGGACTGCAGCACCGGGGTCTCGACCTCCAGGTAGCCGCGGGCGTCGAGAAAGCTGCGCATCGCCCGCACGATGAGGCTGCGCTTCACGAAGGCGGCGCGCACTTCGGGATTGACGATCAGGTCGACGTAGCGCTGCCGGATGCGCGTTTCCACGTCCTGAAGACCGTGCCACTTTTCGGGCAGCGGGAGCAGGTTTTTGGAGAGGTGAAAAACCCGGCTCGCGGCCACGGTCAGCTCGTTGGTGCGCGTGCGGAAGAGGTGTCCCTCGGCGCCCACGATGTCGCCGAGGTCGAACAGCTGGAAGAGTTCGAAATCTTCCTCGCCGACGCTGTCCTTGCGCACGTACACCTGGATGCGGCCCTGCCCGTCGGAGATGTCCATGAACCCGGCCTTGCCGTGGGGACGCAGTGAAACGATGCGGCCGCAGATCGCGGACCTGCTGCTTCTCCTGTTCGAGCTCGGGGCCGGTGGTCTGGTCGAACGCGCTGCGCGGGCTTCGCTCATCGTGTGGGTGTACTCGAACCTGTGGGGATACGGGTCGAAGCCGCGCTTCTTGAGCTCTTCCAGCTTGGACCGGCGCTGGACCAGGAGGTTGGTCTGGTTCTCCATGCGTCACTCTTCCATTTCTTTCAGCTCGAGATCGTTCTTGATGCTGTCCAGGATGCCGTTGACGAATTGGGCCGACTCGTGGGTGGAGAATTTCTTGGCGATCTCCAGCGCCTCGTTGATCACGACGGTTCCCGGGGTGCGCGTGTCGGCAAGGAACTCGAACACGGCCAGCCTGCAGGATGTTCCGGTCGACGGCCGCCATCCGGCTGAGGCGCCAGTTCTTCGTGTGCTGCTGGATCGTCTTGTCGATTTCCTTCAGCCGTTCGAGCGTCCCCTCGAACAGTTCGTTGGCGAACGCGCGCACCTTCGGGAGGCTGCTCGTTCATATCCCAGAACGAGTCCAGGATTTCCTCCGGGGCGACATCTTGCCCACATCGTGCTGATAGAGCATCTGGAGCGCGCATTCGCGCGCAGTGCGTCGAAGTCCCATTCGCTTGAATCGATCCGTAGGCGGAAGGAAACGGCGCGCAACGGCTTCCGTGCGCTACACCTGTTTCAGAACCTGCACCATTTCGATGGCCGCCATGGCGGCGTCAAACCCGCGATTGCCCGATTTGAGCCCGGCGCGGTCGATGGCCTGCTCCATGGTGTTGCAGGTCAGGATGCCGTAGATCACGGGAATGCCCGATTCGAGGCTGAGCGCGCCAAGTTCCTTGGTGACGGTTGAGGCGAGATGGTCGAAGTGGGGGGTCTCGCCGCGGATCAGGGCGCCGAGGCAGATTACCGCGTCGTACTTGCCCGATCCCGCCATCCTCTTGGCGGTCGGCGGGACCTCGAACGATCCGGGGACCCAGACGACGGTGATGTCGTCCGAAGCGGCGCCGTGGCGGTCGAGCGCATCCATGGCTCCGGCAAGCAATCGGTCGCTGATGAACGAGTTGAAACGGCTGATCACGATGCCGAAACGACTCCCCTTGGCATCGAGCGCACCCTGGATGGTCTTGGCCATGCTGTGGTCTCCTTCGGAAATCCGGCGGCGTTCAATTCTGCAAGAGAGCACAACAGTTTACAAGCCTGAAAAACCGGAGCCAGTTCCGGCGGCCCGGCAGTTCCCGGGCGGCGGCGGCGCAGCCCGCGCCGGCGTGCCGCAACCTGCTACTCCGAACCGGCAGCGCCTCCCGGCCGTCCTGTGGCGCCTGCGTCCCCGGCGGACGAGCGTCCGGCGCGCGTTTCGAGCGAGGAGAGGAGACGGAAAAAACCGTGTACCGTCGGGCCCGCGGGAAAGACAGGGCGTCCGACGCGGCGGGCGAGGTCGTCGGGGGTCCAGTCGTCGACCAGGATGCCATCCACCCGGGACACCGCGTCGTTGGGGATGACGACGAAATCGCCGACGTCGGTCCCCGACAGCGCTTCGGCAATATCCGCTCCCCCTAACAGCCCCGCAACCGTGATGCTGCGGCCCATGAACCGGTTCTCCACCTGCCGCACCCGCAGTTGCGCCTGGAATCGCTCGTTCAGCTTCGCCGTGCGCAGTCGGACAGGTAGGGGAAGAAGAGCCTGCCGGTGACCAGGGTGCCATTCAGTCCGGGCATAGCCTTGCGCCGGCGCCGGAGTTCGGCTGCGAAGTCGTCGAGGAACCTCCGGACCATGCCGATGCCGTCTTCGATCTGGGCGAAATCGTCGTAGTACCCGGACCCCGGGCAGCTCGACCCCGCCCTGGATGTAGAACTCGTCCGCGAGGTAGGCGAATGTCTGTCCGATCGTGCGGCGGAACTCCTCCTGCCAGGGCCGGGCGAGGGCGATGACCTCGCGGCAGAACTCGGCGGTAACGGCGCGGTAACGCTCCCGGGTCGGTGCCGTGGTCCGACAGTCCGAGCGGGACGATGGCGACCGAAGCGACGCCCGGGGTAATACCGGCACAGGCCGCGGACCGTTTCCTCGAGGTGGCAGGCCGTCGTTGATGCCCGGCATCAGCACGATCTGGGTGTGCAGCCGGATGCCGCCGGAGGTGAGCTTGCGGATCTTCCGGTCCAGGTCGTCCGGCTTCCTGCGGCCCAGCATCTGCGTGCGCAGCTCGGGATCGATCGCGTGAACAGAGACGTACAGACGGCGAGAGGGCCTGCGCTACGATCCGGTCCAGTTCGCGCTCGGGGAGGTTCGTCAGGGTGACGTAGTTGCCGTGCAGGAAAGAGAGCCGGTAGTCGTCGTCCTTGACCTTCAGGGTCGGCCGGACCCCGGGAGGCAGCTGGTCGATGAAGCAGAACAGGCAGGCGTTGTTGCAGGTTCGGGTCCTGAAGTCCTCGACTGTGACCCCGAGGCTCTCCCCCTCCCCCATTTCCGCCTCGAGCACCTCCTCCTCGCCGGAGACCTTCCGCACCTCCAGCCGGAGGGTCTCCGCGGCGAGGTGGAACTTGAGGGCCAGTTCGTCCTCGACGGGATTCCCGTTGACCGTCAGGATCTCGTCGCCGGGGAGCAGTCCCAGGTCCCGACCGACCGATCCCGGCTCAACCTCGCGAATCTTGACTCCGCTTCTTGCCATTGACCGACTGCGTCTTCTGATACTTCTCGATGATTCTCACCGAGCGGTAGAAATAGTGAAGGCCCGAGGCCACGGTGAGCAGCAACGCAGAGTAGACTGCGGCGGGGAAGAGCACCACCCCCAACGACGGCACCAGGTTTCCCAACATGCAGGCGCCGACCGTGGTCAGCTGTGCCGTGGTAGTGCACTTGCCCAGGAAGCTGGGGGGGAAGCTGGCGTACCCGGTCTGGAGGTGGATGAATCAGCGCGAACACCGCGATGAGAAGGTCGCGGCTTATCGTCAGGACCGTCAACCAGATCGGGATGTGAAGCGCGATCGGGACCGACGGGACCGTGAGGGTCACGAAGGAAGCGGTCAGGAGCAGCTTGTCGGCCATCGGGTCCAGGAATGAACCCAGCGCCGTCTTTTGCTGGAGCTTGCGCGCGAGCAGCCCGTCAAGCGCGTCTGTGACCCGGCCAGCACGAACACCAGGGTGGCGACGCCGACGTGCCCGTAGATGACCAGCAGGACGAAACAGGGTATGAAACATCATCCGAAGTATCGTCAGCTGGTTGGCATACGTCATCACACTCCGCGCTCCTCTCCCCCGGCCCGAGACCGGCAGCTCATTCTATCGTGTCGCGACCACTTACAAGGAATACTCGACAATCGGCCACGCTCTTCCGATAAGTATATCGTCAATCGGCAGTGGTGTCGGTTTTTTAGGGGAGGCACGGCGCCGGGATGTCACTATCGGGCAATCTGAACACGATGGAGCTTGCGGAGCTCCTCCAGTGGGTCACGCTGGGCCGCAAGACCGGGTCTCTTACGTTCATCCGGAGCAAGACGAAGAACTACATTTTTTTCCGCAACGGCCAGATCATCTCGTCGCGATCCAACGAGCCTACGAAGCAGCTGGGCCATTTCCTGCTGTTCCAGGGCAAGATCACGGAGGTGCAGCTCAAGCGCGCCCTGGAGATCCAGCACCAGACCCGCTCCATCCTGGGAAGGGTGCTCGTCCAGGAAGGTTTCATCACCCAGGAGGAGGTCGAGAAAGCGCTCGTCGCCCGGACCCAGGAGGTCATCTACGACCTTTTCCTCTGGGAAGACGGCTATTTCCACTTCACCGCGAGCGGCTTCAACTCCCAGGAACTGATCCTGATCAACATCGACATGAACTCGATCCTGTTCGAGGGGGTGCGCCGGAAGGACGAGTGGGCCCGCATCCGCGAGGTTTTCCCGAGCAACGAAATCGTCCTCTGCCTCAGACCCGAGGCCGACCTGAAGAGCCTCTCGCGCTGACGCCGCTGCAAAAGAAAATGCTGTTCCTCGTCGACGCAGGGGAAGACCGTGTCGCAGATCATCCTCGAAGTTCACGGTTCGGATTTCCTCGTAAACTGGGAGCTTTTTCAGCTCTACGAGAAGAACGTCCTCGACGTGAAGGAGGCCCCGCCGCAGCCGCCGCAGGAAGACAACCCGGCCAAGCTGTTTTCCCGGGGATTGGAACTGATGCAGGAGGGCAAGCACGCCGAGGCGATCGCGCTGTTCCAGGAGACTCTGCGGCTCGATCCGCAGAACGTCTGGGCCGACGAGCAGATCGAGAAGGCGGAAAGGGCGATCTGCCAGGAGTTCTACAAGACCTCGATCGCGGGGGACAAGGTGCCCGCCTTCATCGTGCCCGAGTCCTCGCTGACCCGCTACAACCTGACGCCGCAGGAGGGGTTCGTGGCCTCGCGCATCAATGGGATCTGGGACGTCAACTCGATCGTCATGCTGTCGCCCCTGCGCGAGATCGAGATCCTGCAGATCCTCGACAAGCTGCTCGGGATGGGACTGGTCCAGCTGAAATAGCCCCGGGCTTCTCCGACCTCGGAGACCGATTATTCCTCGCCGGCCCGCAGCCTCTCGATGACGCCGAAATCCTCGAGGGTAGTGACGTCGCCGCGGACGCTGTCGCCCCCGGCGATCTCGCGCAGCAGGCGCCGCATGATCTTCCCGGACCGCGTCTTCGGGAGAGCATCCGTGAAGCGGATCTCGTCCGGCTTGGCGATGGCCCCGATTTCCTTGGCCACGTGGTTGCGGAGCTCCTCCCGCAGGCTCTCCGAAGGGGAGTACCCGCCCTCGAGGGTGACGAACGCGACGATGGCCTGCCCTTTCAGCTCGTCCGGGCCGCCCGACCACCGCCGATTCGGCGACCATCGGGTGCGAGACGAGCGCGCTCTCGACCTCCATGGTTCCGAGCCGGTGCCCCGCGACGTTGATGACGTCGTCGACGCGCCCCATGATCCAGAAGTAGCCGTCGGAGTCCCTGCGGGACCCGTCGCCGGAGAAATAGACACCCTTCTATTTCCGACCAGTACTGGCGCTTGTAGCGCTCGTCGTCGCCCCAGATGGTGCGCAGCATGGCGGGCCAGGGTTCACGGATGACCAGGTAACCCCCGGAATTGGGCGGGACGGCGGCGCCGGAGCGATCGACCACCTCGGCGACGATGCCGAAAAACGGGAGGGTGGCCGTGCCCGGCTTTGTCGGGGTCGCCCCCGGCAGCGGGGTGATCATGATGCCCCCGGTCTCCGTCTGCCACCACGTGTCGACGATGGGGCAGCGGCCGCCGCCGATGACCCGGTGGTACCACATCCACGCCTCCGGATTGATCGGCTCCCCCACGGTGCCGAGCAGACGCAGGCTGGACAGGTCGTGCGCCGCGGGCCATTGCTCGCCCCAGCGGTGGAAGGCGCGGATCGCCGTGGGCGCGGTGTAGAAGATGTTGACCTTGTGCCGCTCCACGATGTCCCAGAAGCGATCGGGATTCGGATGGTTGGGTGCGCCCTCGTACATCAGGCTGGTCGCGCCGTTCAGCAGTGGCCCGTACAGGATGTAGCTGTGCCCCGTGACCCACCCGATGTCGGCCGTGCACCAGTAGGTGTCTTCGTCCTTGAGGTCGAAGACGTACTTCATCGTCAGGTACACGTACACCATGTACCCGCCCGTCGTGTGCACGACGCCCTTGGGCTTTCCCGTCGTGCCGCTCGTGTAGAGCGTGAAAGAGCGGGTGTTCGGCGTCGAGCGGCTCCGCCGTCGTTCTTCTCCGCGGACCTGGCCATCACGTCGTGCCACCAGTGATCCCGCCCCTGTTCGATGTGGATCTCGGAGCCGGACCGCTTGTAGACGACGACGCTCTTCACCGACGGGCTCTGGCGCAGCGCCTCGTCGACGTACTTCTTCAGCGGGATCTCGGCGCCGCGCCGGAACGCGCCGTCCTGGGTCAGGACGGCCGAAGCCTGCGCGTCGTTGATCCGGTCCCGGAGCGCCTCGGCCGAAAAGCCGCCGAAGACGACGGAGTGGGTCGCGCCGATGCGCGCGCACGCCAGCATGGCCACCGGGAGCTCGGGCACCATCCCCATGTAGATGACGACGCGGTCGCCTTTCTTGACGCCGAGCGACAACAGCCCGTTGGCGAACCGGCAGACTTCGCGGTGCAGCTGCTGGTAGGTGAGGGTGCGGACCTCTCCCGGTTCGCCTTCCCAGATGATCGCGGCCTTGTTCTTGCGCGTGGTCGCCCAGGTGCCGGTCGAGGCAGTTGTACGAGATGTTGGTCTTGCCCCCGACGAACCACTTCACGAAGGGCCGGTTCCACTCCCGCACCGTCTTCCAGCGCTTGAACCAATGGAGCTGCCTGGCGACCTTCGCCCAGAACTTGTCCGGGTTCTCGATCGATTCCTGGTACATCTGCCGGTACTGCTCCATGCTCTTGACGTGCGCCTTGGCGCTGAACTCCGGCGGTGGCGGGAACAGGCGGTCCTCGTGCAATGTCGATTCGATGCCGGTGTCGACGTGTTCTCTGCTCATGAGAGTCTCCCCGAGAATTTCGTTGCGTTGAGATACCACACTCGGTGGGTCGATACAATATGCGGATGCCTTCGGACGTGGGGAGTTTCAGAACCCGCCCCTCGGAAGGCATACGAACGGTATCTCGAAGGAATCCGCAGTAAGAGATGAGATCTCCCAGGGCCGCCTCGCTACCCGCGGCCCGTACCCGCTCGGCAGTTCCCCTTCCACGATGCGGATGCGGCACCAGGCAGATCAGCCCGCCTGGCGATGGGCGCCAGGTCGACCGCGCGGCCGAGATCGTCGTGGATCTCCTCGGCTCTCTCAGAACGACGTGCGCACGCCGGCGCGGAAGTGGGCGCGCAGCGACGGGAATCCCAGCACGTCCATGTACGCACGGTTCAGCGCGTTGTTCACGACGGCGTAAAGCGACACGGCCTGCGACAACCGGTAGGTCGCGGCTAGGTCCAGCGCCCCGTAGCCGCGGCTTCGCCCGAGTCCCGAGACCCGAAAAGTCGGAGTCCACGCGACTGCCGACCACAAGCGCCGAGGCGGCGAATGTCCACCGGGCCGGTTTCCAGCAGAGGTCGACGCGACCGGAATGACGGGGCCGCCGGAACAGCGGTTGGCCGGCCGCAAACGCGGGGTCGGAATCGACCGTGCTTTCCAGCACCTTCGAATGGAGAAAGGTGTGGGAGGCGCCGAGCTCCACGGAGTCCGACAATGGGAGCCGCAGGCCCGCCTCGATCCCCCGCGCCTCGGAGCGTCCGATGTTGAAGAAGGACCCTTCGAAGCTCTGGTAATCGGTGATGGCGAACCCGATCTGATTGCGGAAGCGGTTCTCGAACCAGGTGAACTCCAGCACGCCGCGGCCACCCGCAAGGTATTGTTCGATCCCGGCGTCGAAGCTGACAGATTTCTCGGGCCGGAGGTCCGGGTTACCTCGGAAAAAGGGGGAGTTGCTGAACGACTCGACGAGGGTCGGCTCCTTGATGCCCAGCCCGAAGCTGCCCTTCAGCTTCGTCAGGCCCCAGAAGGCCCGGGCGGTCCCCTGGCGCAGGTGCACGGCGGCCGACAGCCGGGGAGCCGCGTAAACCCCGAAGCTCGCGTTGTGTTCCAGCCGAACGCCGGCGGTGACAAACGCCTTGGACGCGGCCGACCACTGGTCCTGGACGAACACGCCCGAGTTGTTGCGCACGGCCTGCAGCGGGGCGGAATCCGGGTCCCCGACGACGCCCGATTCGCGCTCGTATTCCACGCCGGTGGTCAGCAGGTGACTGCGGCCGAGTGCGAGATCGGTCTGGTACCCGAGCCGCTGGCGGCGTGTCTGGTTCAGCGTCCTGAAGGGGTAATCGTAGGAGGCGAACGGGGCGGTGCGGCCGTCGTACTGCGACGTGAAGCTGCCGGAGTCGCCCGGGATCGACCGACAGCTGTCTCGAGTCATGCACCGAGTAAGACAGTGACTGGCTCCAGCGCGCCGTGGACGCATGTGTCAGGGTCAGCCCGCCCGCGAGCTCCCGGCTTCGATAGTACTCGTCCTGCTCGGGACGGTGAAAAGCCCACTGGCCCGGAACCCCGGCGCGCGCCGCCTCGCTGCGGAACACCGCCCGCAACTGGGCCTTGCGCGTCAGCTGGACGCCCAGATTGCCCGATGCGATCTCGTCGTTGAACGAGCCGTTGACGACGTCCCCGTCGGTGTCGGCGCGTGAAAAGGAGGCCGCGTAGTCCCAGCGCTCTCGGCTGTTCTGAAGGGCGGCGGAGTATCTGGCAGTCGCGTGGCTGCCTCCTTCGACTGACGCCTCGCCCCCGGGGAGCCGGCCTTCAGCCGCCCCGCGCTTGGTGAATATCTGGATGACCCCGGCGATCGCGTCCGAGCCGAACAGGGCACTCTGCGGGCCGCGCACGACCTCGATCCGGTCTATCCCGGCGGTCGACAGGGTGGCGAAGTTGAAGGCGCCGCCCGGGTCGTTGACCGGGATACCGTCGATCAGCACCTTGGTGTAGTCCGATTCGCCGCCGCGCATGAAGAGCGACGCGAGCTGCCCGTGCCCGCCGCTCTGCGACACGCTGACCCCCGGGACGCGCTTCAGCGCGTCGGCGACCCACAGGATGCCCTCGGCCTGGAGCTGTGCTCCGGGGATGACGGTCACGCTGCTGCCGATCTGGGCCAGCGGGGCCTCGGTCCGGTTGGCGGTGACAACGATCTGCTGTTCGATCGAGGGTATCTGCATGACGAGGTCGAAGGGGGGCGCCGCGTCGGGCCCGACCTCGAGGATTTGTCCCCGGACAGGCGCGAGCCCCGCCAGGGTTGCCGACACGAGGTAGCGGCCCCGGCGCAGCTCGAGGGTGACCCTGCCCCGTCTCGTCGGACAGGGCGTAGGCCACGAGACCGCCGCCGGTGTCGCGCACCTCGACCCGCGCGTTGGGCAGGGGGACCCCCCGGGGATCGGCCACGGAGCCACGGATATTCCAGGTTGGCTCTGTGGGGGTGGCTCCTTCCTGAGCCTTCGCGGCGGTGACCGCTAACAGCACGGCAACAGCGAGTGGGATGCGGGATACGAGCTTCATCACGGTTCTCCGTCATTCAGTTGCGGGACGACTTCGGTGGTCCCTCCCGGATGGGTGCGGACCGCGAAGTCGACGCCGAACAGGCTTTTCATATTGCCGGGTGTCGCGACGTCGGCGACCTTCCCCTGGTCGTGGATGCGCCCGCGCGGCCATCAGCACCAGGCGATCGGCGAAGGCCGCCAAAAGGTTGATTTCGTGGGAGACCACGACGGTCGCGGCCTTACGCTCGCGGGTTACTCGGGTGACGAGCCGCATCAGTTCCAGCTGGTAGTTGATGTCGAGGTTGGCGGTGAATTCGTCCAGCAGCAGCACGGGGGCCTGCTGCGCGAGCGCGCGCGCCAGGAGTACACGCTGCCTCTCGCCCCCCGAGATCTCACTCATCCGCGCCTCCCGGAATCCGGACAGTCTTGTCCTCTCCAGGGCCTCGAGGGCGATGCGCTCGTCCTCCTCGCTTTCGAAACCAAGAAGTGAAAGGTAAGGGGAGCGTCCCTGCAAGACGCACTCGATCACGGTCTGATACGGCGGCACGCCGGCGTTTTGCGGGACCATGGCGATGTGGGCGGCTATCTCCCGGCGTCCCAGCCGGGACAGCGGACGGGTGCCGCCAATCAGCACCTGCCCCGAGTGCGGCCTCAGGATGCCGTCGAGCAGGTTGAGCACCGTCGTTTTCCCGCACCCGTTCGGCCCGATCAAGCCGGTTACCGTCCCCGGCTCCAGGACGAGCGAGAAATCCTCCACGACAGTCCGGCGGTACGCAAAACTGAGGTGGCGCGCCTCGAGCGCGACGGCCTGGTTCATGCGGCTCCCCCTTTGCGGTGCAGCAGATAGATGAAAAGGGGCGCTCCGCACAGCGCCGTGATGACGCCGACGGGAAGTTCGGAAGGGGACAGGATGGTTCGGGCGACCGTGTCGGCGAGCACGGTAAAGGTGGCGCCGAACAGGAACACCGCGGGGAAAAGAATCCGGTTGTCGGCGCCGAACATCATCCTGGCCAGGTGCGGACAGATCAGCCCGATGTAGGCGATGGGGCCACTAACCGACACCACCAACCCCGTCAGGAGCGAGGCGACGACGTAGACGCCCAGCTTGACCCGGCCGACTTCAACGCCGAGGATGAGCGCGTCCTGCTCGCCGACGCCGATCAGGTTGAGACTGTGGGAGAAAAGGAAGAGGACGACGGCCCCGGCGGCTACGGCCGGCGCCACCACGTAGATAGACTCGTCCATCGGGCGGCTGAGGTCGCCGATCAGCCAGTAGAAGATCCCGCGCAAGTCGGCCTGGCTGGTGCTGGTCAGGAGGAACACGTTCACCGACGAGATGAAAGACGCCAGCACGATGCCGGCGAGCAGGAGCCGCTGGGAGCCCTCCCCCCGGCGGTGAGTCCCGCCGGCCACGCCGTACACCGCCGCGACCGTGAGGACCGCACCCGCGAAGGCGGCGGCCGGCCGCGCGTAAACGACGTGCGCCCCCGTGAGCGCCGTACCGAGGGAAGCAGCCCAGATCGAGTAAAGGATGGTCCCGGTGGAGGCGCCGGTCGAGACCCCGAGCACGTACGGGTCCGCCAGCGGGTTGCGCAGGAGCGACTGGAAAGCGGCCCCCGCCACCGCCAGGGCCGCCCCGACCACGGTGGCCAGCAGAAGGCGAGGAAGCCGGATCGAGAGAAGGATGGCTTCGGCGGCGGCATCCTGGGCGACCGTGCCGTCGAAGTGGGATTTCAGGACACGCAGGGTGGTGGCCGCGGGGATCGGGACACTCCCGATCCCGAGCGAAACGAGCGCGGCGGCGCACCAGAGTGCAAGCAGGAGGAGACTGGCCGTGACAATCCGTTTCCGGGAGAGCCGTTTCATCGAAACCGCTCCGGGTAGAGCTTGCGAGCAACTTCTTCCACACCGTCGACGAAGCGCGGGGAAGGGTGCTGAAGGACCTCGTCGAGCAGGTAAATGCGGCCGTTGCGGACGGCGCGCAGGCGCTGCCATCCGGGTACCTGGTGCAGGTCGGGCAGCGCCTTACCCGAATGACGCACCGTGAGGATGACGTCGGGGTCGCGCGCCAGGACCTGTTCGAGGCTGAACCGGGGGTAAAACTCGTCCACGTCCGCGCTGATCGAGTCGACCCCAGCCAGGCGCAGCGCGTCGTTTTCAAACGTGCCCTTGCCGGGCGCGAGCAGCGGGTCGAACCAGGTCACGAAAAACGCCCTCGTCCGGGGGGCTCCGTCCAGCCGGCGGGCGATTGCCGCGAGCCGATTCTTCATCCCGTCGAGCACCCGCTCGCCGTCGTCCGCATGGCCGGTGATGCGCGAAATCTGCCGGACCGATTCGAAGATCGAGGCTACGGTCCGCGGGGCCGTGACGAAGACCGGCAAGCCGAGCGCCGCCAGCTTCATCACGGCGCCGCGGTCGTTTCCGGCCGTGGAGGCGATGACCAGGTCCGGTTTGGCCCCGAGGATCACCTCGTAGCTGGGGTTTGTGAGGTCGCCGACCTTGAGCTTGCCGGACACCTCCGGCGGCCAGTCGCACTGCCGGGTGACGCCGATCAACTGACGCTCGGCCCCCACGAGGAAGAGCGTTTCGGTGATGTTGGGGGCCAGCGACACGATGCGCTCCGGCCGCGCAGGCAGCTGCACGGGCCGGCCGAGGCCGTCGGTGTAATCGAGGAGCGCCGGTCTCGAAGCACTCCCGGGAGCCTCCCGTGGAACCGCCCCGCGCGAGCAGGAAATCGCGCCGGCGAGCACTATCCAGCTGAAATGGAAGAGTTGGCGATGGCGGAGTGGGGACGGCATCCCTGGTCTCTTTCTCGCGAAGAGGCGACAGAAACATCGCGACGAGGCAGGTTTCCTGACTTGCGGGTCATCGCCGGACTTCTCGCCTTCCCCGTTTCAGAACGAGTGGCGGGCCATCTGCGTAACAGCGTGCCGCAGAAGCCGGCTCTCCGGATACAGTGGCGGGACCGTGTGGGATTCGCACCCACTTCCCTTTTACCCTTTCGGGGCACCCCATCGCATGGCAAAGAGCAACAGTATCAATTACAGCACCCTTTGGGCCGCAAAGCAATGCTACACTACGCCTTGCCCGGGGAGACCATGATACGGACAATCGAGTGGAAAGATTCGTCGGTGGTGATGCTGGACCAGCGCCTGCTGCCGGGCCGGGAGATCTACAACCGCTACAAGTCCTACATAGAGGTGGCCGAAGCCATTCGGTCCATGGTGATCCGAGGCGCCCCGGCGATCGGTGTGGCCGCGGCGATGGGGATCGCGCTCGGGGTCGAGAGCGCCCAGGTCGCGAGCGTCGAAGAACTTGACGCTTGCTTTCAGCAGATCTGCGACACCATGAAGGAGACCCGCCCGACGGCCGTCAACCTATTCTGGGCCGTGGAACGGATGAAGCGGGTCTACCAGGCGGCGCGCGCCACCGGCCCGGGCGCCGTCCGTACGGCCCTCGTCGAGGAAGCTCAACGCATGCACCGGGAGGACGTCGAGGCCAACCGCCGCATGGGCCTTTACGGGCAGGAGTTGATCCCCGACGGTGCGCGCGTCCTCACGCACTGCAACGCCGGAGCGCTGGCGACGGCAGGTTTCGGAACCGCCCTCGGGCTGATCCGGGCGGCGGTGGAGGCGGGGAAGCGGGTCGAGGTGTTCGCCGACGAAACCCGCCCCTTCCTGCAGGGGGCGCGCCTGACCGCGTGGGAACTGGCCCAGGACGACATCCCGGTCACCGTCATCACCGACAATATGGCGGGGCACTTCATGCAGCGGCGGCGTATCGACTGCGTCGTGGTGGGCGCAGACCGGATCGCCGCCAACGGGGATGTCGCCAACAAGATCGGCACCTATTCGGTCGCGGTTCTCGCGCGGGAAAACAGCATCCCCTTCTATGTCGCAGCGCCTATCTCAACCCTTGACCTCTCGTTGGCGGACGGCAGCCTCATCCCGATCGAGGAACGCAGCCCCGACGAGGTGCGTCAGATCCAGGGGGTGACGGTGACGGACGCGCCGGTGCTCAACCCGGCATTCGACGTGACTCCGCACCGGTATGTCAGCGCCATCGTCACGGAGCGCGGCATCGCCCGGCCGCCGTATTCCGAAAGCCTGCGGGCGTTGTCGGCGTCGTGACCACAGGCGGGTGCCTTCGCCCGCACCGGCTGGAGACCTGACAGATGCTGGTCCTCGGAATCGAATCGTCCTGTGACGAGACGGCGGCCGCGCTAGTCGAGGACGGCCAGACCGTCCTGTCCAGCGTCATCGCGTCGCAGATCGGCACCCACCGGGGCTTCGGCGGGGTTGTTCCCGAGCTGGCCAGCCGGGAGCACCTGCGCAACATCGGGTACGTCGTCAGCCGCGCCTTCGCCGAGGCGCGGCGCGACTACGGCGACATCGACGGCATCGCCGTCACGCAGGGCCCGGGACTGATCGGCTCCCTGCTGGTGGGGCTTTCCTTTGCCAAGGCGATGGCGTTCGCTCTGCGGAAGCCGCTCGTGCCCGTCAACCACATTGAAGGGCACATCTACTCGGCATTCCTCGAGCATCCGGGGATCGACTACCCGATCCTGGCGCTGGTGGTCTCGGGCGGCCACACCTCGCTGATCTCCGCCGGCGAACCCCGCAAGTACATGCTGGTGGGCCGCACGCGGGACGACGCGGCGGGAGAAGCCCTGGACAAGCTCTCGAAGTTCCTGGGGCTCGGCTATCCCGGCGGCCCCGTCATCGATCGGCTCGCGCGGGGAGGCAACCCGCTCGCCTTCCCTTTCTCGGTGCCGAAGATCAGCGACGGCAGCCTCGATTTCAGCTTCAGCGGGTTCAAGACCGCCGCCCTCCGTCACATCCAGGAGTCGGGGATCAGGCCGCGCCGGCCCGGGCGGAAAGCGTCGCGCCGTGTGCTCGACCTGGTGGCCAGCTACCAGCATACGATCGTGCGGACCCTCGCGACACAAACACGCAAGGCGGCGGAGCGCCTCAATCCGGCCTCGATCCTGCTGGTCGGGGGAGTGGCCTGCAACAGCCTGTTGCGCCGGACCTTCAGCGACGACCTGGGCCGGCTTGCCCGGGTCTACTACCCGTCGCCCCCCCTGACCACCGACAACGCCGCCATGATCGCCGCTGCGGGAACCCCGCGCTTGTCCACGGCCCCGTCGACCCCTCCCCTGGATCTGAACGCATTTGCCGACCTGCGGCTCTGTTGAGCGCGAGTGGGCCGAAGTCGGCCCGACCCCGCCCGGAAAAGAAACCACGAAATGTGCAGGAGCCAGTGGGCCGCGTCGAGCCGCCGCGGCCCACTTACGGTTGCTGTTCCTGCAGGGGGCGGGCCGCGGGGTGGTTCGAAAACCAGGTGCGCATCTCGCGGGGCGGGACCCGCCGGTGTTGGCGCAGGGCTCGGCGGAGACGCCAGGCCCGGGGCGCGGCCCGGGCCAGCAGCGGGATTGCCCGCAGGGAGGACCTTTCGGCGGCGAGGACATAGAGCAGGGCGAGGATATCGCGCGCCGTTATGGGGAGAAAGAAGCGCGCGTAGGTTCCTGCATCCATGTTCTTCATGCGCAGGAGGAAGCGGTTCTTGAACGAGTGCATGTTGATGTCCCGTGGGAGCGTCGCACGGCGTTCGGGGAGGACCCGGCGCACGTGAAACGCGTGCGCCGCCGGGACAAACCGGCAGCTCCATCCGAGCCATTGTGCGCGCCAGGCGAGGTCCGCGTCCTCCCGGTAGGCGAAAAACGACTCGTCGAAGTACTCGCCGTCGGCCGCGATCTCGTCGAGCATGCGCCGGCGATAGAAGGCGGCCGCCCCGGACGCCCCGAACACATACTCCCCCCGCTCGTACTGTCCGCGGTCGGTTTCCCCGGCCCCACGGTCCAGGTGCCGCTGGTTGCGGGTGAAATAGATGCCGGTGGAATCCAGGACGCGGCCGGAGGAGCCCGGGGTACCCTGAGCCAGCGGGTCGGGGGAGTCGTTGGGCCAGCGCCAGAGCTTGCCCGTGGCCGACCCGGCGCGCGTGTCGTGGTCGAGTTCCCGCACGAGGGTCCCGATGAATGCGGCCTCCAGGACGACATCGGGATTGAGGACGAGCACGTAGTCGGACCCGGTCTCCCGGATGATCCGGTTGTGCGCGGCGCAGAACCCGAGATTTCGCGTGGAGAAGTGCGAGGCTTCGAGCACGTCCCCGTGGGCGGCGGCGATCTCCGGCGAGTCGTCCGACGACGCATTGTCCCACAGGTGAACCGCGAAATCGCGAAAGGCCTGCCGCCGCAGGCTCTGCAGGCACGCACCGAGATAGTGGCCGGAGTTGTAGGAGACGATGCTGACGAGGACTCGCGCGGTCACGGCTCGTCCTCCCGCGCCGCGCCGATCCGGCGCGCCGCGCCCCAGTATGCCGCCGCCGTCCGGGGCCGGAACAACGTCAGCAGCGCGCGCAGCCGGATTCCGGCCACCGCCAGCCGGCGCATGCGCCGGGCGGTGCACGGCCCGTAGTGCCGATTAAAATAGCGCACCTGGTTCCGGTGGAAAAACTCGACGAATTCGCCCGGCTGCAGTTTCTCGAGGGTTGCCCCGCCGCGGTGGATGAAGCGGGCATCCGGTTCGAACAGGATCTTGCCGCCGAGGTCGCGTATGCGCCGACACAGGTCGACATCCTCGAACCAGGCGGGCCTGAACCGCTCGTCGAAGCCGCCCAGCCGCTCGAGTACCTCGCGGCGCACCATCAGGCACGCGCCGGCGGGCTGGTCTACCGCGCAGCGGGTGGAGTGGTCCCAGTCGAGCATCCGGTATCTCCGGGTCCATGGGTTGCGGGGCCACACGCGGTGCAGCAGAAGCGCCTCGGCGGCGGCATCGGCCAGGGTGGGGAACCGGCGCACGTTGAACCCGACCTGAGTGGCTCCGCGGGCGTCGACGAGCCGGCCGCCGGCCGCGCCGGCAGCCGGGTCCTCCGCGAGGGCGCGGGCGAGCGCCTGGACGGAGCCTGGAGTAGCCTCGGCGTCCGGGTTGAGAAAGAGAACCAGCCCTCCCGCAGAGAGGGCCCAGCCGGCGTTGCAGCCGGCAGCGAATCCCCTGTTTTCGCCGAGGCGCACGACGATTGTGGCCGGCACCCGGGCGAGCGCCCCCTGCAGGCTGTCGTCCGAGGAGGCGTTGTCCACGACGATGATCTGGGCCTCCGGCGCATGTGTGCGCAGGCTCGCGACGCAGCGGCCCAGGTATGCGCCGGAGTTCCAGTTGACGATCACGATGGAAATCATGCCGTGTCCAGCAAGGGGCGTGGCGTACGGAAGACCCTGAAGTACAGTCTAAGAAAAACCGACGTGCCGCGCTTGCCCCGGACGGTGAAATCGCGGCGCGCGAGCTCTTCCGAGGACAGTATTTCGTTCCAGAGCCGCCTGCCCGACGCGCGCCAGAGCGGCCGAAGCGTGTGCCGGCCGTCCAGCGCGGCCCCGACCAAGGGCAACACTCCCACGAGACCGAGCAGATAGCTGAGCAGCCGCCCGCGGCGCAAGACCCGCGCGGCCCAAAAGGCCTGGGCGGCCAGGATCATCGGGGCGCAGCGGAGCAACACGGGACCGGGCAGGTCCTTCAGGATCAGGAGCAGGGCGTTGCGGGTGCGCAGCCGCACGGCGAGCGGTGAGAATTCACCGCCGCTCGTGGCGCCGCCCACGTGATAGACCTCGGCCCCCGGCACGAAGTACCCCTTGTGCCCCGCGGCCCGGAGCCGCAGGCCGAGGTCGACGTCCTCCAGGTAGGCGAAGAAACCCTCGTCGAATCCCCCGCAGGACTGGAGTGCCGCCTTGCTGTAGATCGCCCCGCATCCGCAGGCGGAGAACACCTCGCACTCCCTGCGGTAGTCGTCGTCGTCGGCCAGTTCCTGGCCCCTGCGGTAGCCGATCCCGGCCCGCAGAAAACAATCGCCGGCGCTGTAGACCCGGTCGCGCCGGCTGAAGTCGAGGATCCTGGAGGCAAAGAATGCGGCATCCGGATGGCGGTCCCGTGCCGATACGGTTTCGGCGAGCCATTCGGGCGCGACCTCCGTGTCGTTGTTGAGTATCGCCACCCAGACGCCCGCGGCGGAGCGCACACCAGCGTTTACGGCGGCGGCGAAGCCGAGGTTCGCGGGGTTGCGGAGCACGGTGGCCGCGGGCATCACCCTCGAGGTCACGGCCACGGAGTCGTCGGTCGATCCGTTGTCGACGACAATCGTTTCGAAGCCCCGGAAAGTCTGCCGCGATAGGGAACGAAGGCAGGTTTCGAGATAGGTGGCTCCGTTGTAGTTTGGGATGATCACCGAAACCAGGGGCGTGGACGCGCTCGGCTGCATGACGTCGATTATATGCGAAATCGGCTGCCGGCCCGGGTCAATTGCCTTGACACAACCCCGCCTGATAGAAGATATGTTCGTCTCTCACGTGACCGGAACCCCAGGGGTCGACAAGCGATGAAGCTATCGGTCGTCATTCCCGTATACAACGAAAAGGACACCATCCTGGAAATCCTGCAGCGCGTCCGCGCCGTCGACCTCCCGAAGGAGACTATCGTGGTGGACGACTTCTCGTCGGACGGCACACGCGAGGTCCTGGCAGGCCTCGACGGGCGAGCCGGAGCTCAAAGTCATCCTGCAGCCGGAGAACATGGGGAAGGGTGCCGCGCTGAGGACGGGGTTCAAAGCGGTGACGGGCGACATCGTCGTCGTGCAGGACGCGGATCTCGAATACGACCCCGCCGAGTATCTCGTCCCTGATCCAGCCGATACTGGCCAACAAGGCGGACGTGGTATACGGTTCGCGCTTCCTCGGGGGACCGCACCGGGTTTTGTTTTTCTGGCACTCCGTCGGCAACAACGTCCTCACGACCCTTTCCAACATGCTCACGGACCTGAACCTGACCGATATGGAGACCTGCTACAAGGTCTTCCGCGCCGACCTGCTGAAGAAAATCAATTTCCGCGAGAACCGCTTCGGTTTCGAACCCGAGTTCACCGCGAAGGTCGCCAGGGCGCGATGCCGGGTGTACGAGGTCCCGATCTCCTACAGCGGCCGCGATTACTCCGAGGGGAAGAAGATCGGCTGGAAGGACGGGGTTGCCGCCATTTTCTTCATCCTCAAGTACCGCTTCATGGACTAGCCGCACAAATCAAGTGGGCCGGGGCTGCCGAAGCGCTGGCCCAACGGTTGATCTGCCCGATCCAACAAGATACAAGGTCGGGTCTTCGAGCCCGGACGCTGTTTGGGGGCACTATAACGTGCGTCCGTCGCCACATAGATCAGCAAAAGACGTCCGGGCTGAAGCCCGGACCCACTTGTTTCATACCGAAACAGCTAACCACTGACGACGATCCTCCCTTTTTCCAGCAGTTTTCGTGCCGCTTCGAACACGATGTCGGCCGGCGTCGCGTCCATGCAGGTGACCTCCTTCGGGCAGACACTCAGGTAACACGGGCTGCACTCGAAATCCGAGACAATCTTGGTGCCGCGCCCGTACAGCTCGATCTCCTGCGGGCACGTCGATCCGAGGATGACGAGCACCGGCACCTTGAGCCCGATGGCGATGTGCATGGCGAGGGTGTCGCCGGTGACGATCAGGTCGCAGTTGCCCACGATGCCGGCAAACTGACGCACGGGGTTGTCGGTGCCGGTGTCGATCGGCGGGTGGCGGGCTGCGGCCGCGATCCGTGCGTTGCGCTCGACCTCGGCCGGCCCGCCGAGCAGCAGGACCTTCGCGCCGCACTCTTCGACCAGCCGGTTCGCCAGTTGAACGTAGCCTTCCTCCGTCCACTTCTTCGTGGCAAAGATGTTGCCAGAACCCGTGTTGAGCCCCACCTTCAGGTCTCCGGGCGCCGCACCCCGCTCCTGCAGCAGCTGCCTGCCCCCCTCGATCTCGGCAGACAGGTCGGGGACCAGGTATTCCTGGGGGACCGGGTATTCGAGCCCGGCGCACTCGAAAACCAGTTCGGGATAGGTTTTTCGGTTCTGTCGGAACTTGAGCTCGTCGTTGATGCCCAGCTCGAAGGTGTACTCGGACCCGGGGTTGAGCGGCATGACGTTCCCGTACTCGCTCAGGCCGAATCCCGCCTTGCGGCCGGCCCGGATCTTCATCGCCAGTGCGGACGCTTTCGGCTCTTTGTCGAGGCAGTACAGCCGGTCGAATGATTCGCACTCGAGCTGCAGCACCGCCTCGGGTCCGTACGGGACGAGCCGGTCGATTTCCGGGATGCCGGCGAGCATCGGGACGACTTTGGGTTCGGTGAGCCATGTGACGTGCGCATCGGGATCGGCTCCCTTGAGGCCGCGCAGCAGGGGCGTAGTGCGCAGGACGTCGCCCATGGCTGCGAGCTTTATGATCAGGATGCGGACTCCAAACGGGCGATAATGAGGGCACCCGTCGCAGGCGCGCCGGAACGCACAAGGTTTGTGTCCCACGAAATAGCGGCAATCATAATGGACAAACATCGCTCTCCTCATGCCCGCGGGCCGCGCAGCGCAGCCGGAGCCACACCAGCAGGAGCCAGACGAACCTGAACGGCAACAGCACCAACTTGGTCGTCAGGAACAGGATCATGCGCGCCTGGTGCGCCCCGCTCCAGCGAGGCAAGGCGCCGACGCGCGCACGCTCGTTCATACGGTGCGCCAGGAGCGCAAGCCACTCGCGCGCGGTGAAATAAAAACAGTCATTATTCTCGTTGAAGATCACCTTGTGACGGGCGCCGACCAGGAACCCGAAACACTTCACCTTCCAGTAACTCGGGTCACCGGTGAAGAAGAGGACCGCCGCGTCGTAGTGCGCGCGCCTCAGTTCCAGGAGGTGCTTCCAGGCGCCGCGAGTCTCCGCGTGAGTCTGGACGGAGTGCAGCATGGGGTGGCGGGCAAACTGCCCGACGATCTCGGGCGTGTTGCGGCAGAAGAGTGTGTACTGCGGCCTGTGAAACAGCGACCGGTCTCTCAGTCGCTCGAGTGCCCTCAGGACGTGTCGCGGTGCCGCGGACTGCAAGACGAGGATACGCTCGCCCTCGTAGCGATCGACGGCCGGTTCGCCCGCAGGCGGCACGAACGCGTAGTGGTCCGTCGGGAGCGGATGTTGCCACCGGAACAGGGCATGCCGGACAATGGCCTTCCACGTCAGACGGAAGCTGCTGCCGTCGCCGATGTGCACCCGGGTCCCGCGGGCCGCCCCGATGAGCAAGCCGGCCACCCGCAGGCGTCGGTAGCGCCGCTCCCCTGTCCAGAACGTGTGCTGGACATCGACCCCGGTCTGTCGCAACTCCCCAATGATCCGCCTGCGGCGCCCGCGCGCAAACGGTACGATCCGTGCCCCCGTGATTTCCGAGAAATACCGCACAACCTCGCGGTCAGGCGCGCAGAGGATGGTCAGCGCCGCCCGTGGCGACGACGCGTCGGCCAAGATCTCCTCCGCCTTGGCGCGCACCCGTTTCGGCGACGCGGTCTGGACGAGCAAGGTTCGAATCATGAGAAGGAGTATAAGCTATTCCGGGGACTTGACGGTGCGGGTCTCCTGCCCGAGGGCGTCGAAATCGGTTGCCAGGGTGGAGCGTATGTACCGCCCGTAGAGCTGGAGGAGCCTTGACGCGGAAGCTTCCCAGCCGTAGTGATTCTCCACCAGGCGGCGTCCTTCCACCCCGAGGCGAGCGCGCAACCCGGCGTCGTTGAGCAGTTCCACCACTTGGTCGGCAAACGCCTCATCGGTGCCTGCGACCAGCAGGTTCCTCCCCTGCTCGTAACGCAGCCCCGCGCAGGCGACCGGGGTGGCCACGACGGGCATCCCCATGCCCCACGCCTCCAGGATTTTCCCACGGATGCCCACCCCCAGACGCAGGGGAACGACGTAAACCGACGCGGAGGCCATGCAGGGGCGGATGTCTTCGACGAAGCCGGTCACCTCGATGCCGGGTGTGCCGGCCAACGCCGCGACCTCCGGGGGCGGGTTGCTGCCCACGATGACGAACTCGGCGTCCGGCACTCGGGAGCGGATGCGCGGCAGGACGGCGCCGCAGAAGTGCAGCATTGCATCGACGTTCGGGTGGTGCTGGAACGCCCCGACGAAAACGAGGCGCGGGCGGGTTTCCGGGCTCCCGGACGGACGGAAATATTCCAGGTCCACCCCGGTGTTGATGACGTGGACCGGGACATCCGCGCAGAAGCGCCTCAGCGCGGCGGCGTCCGGATCGGTCATGCACACGACGGCGTCGGCGCGGCGCACGAGTCGGACCTCCCGGTCGAGCACCTGAAGGTAGTTGTAGAACCAGCGCAGCTTCTGCGACGGGTTGCGCTCGACCCGGGCCCGCCGCGCGCAGGCGGCGAAATCGACCTCGTGCTTCGTCAGGATCGTCGGGATCCCGAGTTCCTTGTCCGCGTAGCAGCCCATCTGGGAGTACTCGAGCTGAATGAGCGCGAAATCCCTTTCCTGCAGCGCGTGTTCCACTGCGGCGGTCATCTCCGGCGTGCGGAACTCGTCGAAGGGCTCGTACGGGAACAGGTGCCACCTGAGCGGGGGGCGGCGGCGCAGGGCGACCACGCTCTCGCAACAGCTTTCGACGTCGGCCACGAATTCCCTTTCGTCGTCGTGCTCGAGGTAGCTGAGGAGAGTGACCCGGTAGGAACGGGCGACGCGGCGCAGCAGCTGAAACATGCGGGCAGCCCCGGCGTGGCGGCCGAGGTGGGGCAGGTACGCGGTGACCCAGAGCACCCGCGGCCGCTCGTCGCGCCCCGCGCCACGACCGCGGCGCGCGCGCGCGAAATAGAGCGCCGGATGGGTGAAAGTGCGGAAGATTTCCCGGTCCGACCTCGCCCGCCGCACCGTGCGGCCCAGCCGCTCGATTTCGACTTCCGGAATCCGGATGGCGGCATCCACAAGGCTGCGCCAGATGCCGATCCCGTGTTCCCGCGCGAGCCGGAAGCAGGACCACGGCAGCCACACGCAGTGCGCCAGCAGGTAGCGCCAGCCACGGATGTTCTTCCACAGGAAGAGGAACTGGTTCCTTTGGATGAGGACCTGCAGCTGCATGGGGCCGAAGCGCTTCCGGCTGGTCGCGCGGTGCTTGTGGTATACCACGGATGCCGGCGCGAACAGCACCTCCCACCCCGCGCACCACGCGCGGTACGAGAGATCGGTGTCCTCCACGTAGGCCGGGGCATAGGCCTCGGAAAATCCGCCCAGCGCGAGATAACGCCCGCGGTGGAATGCGGACGAACCGCCGCCCGCCCAGAATACCGGGTAATGGCGGCGTTGCAGTTCCCGGTCATCGACGGGCGCGTGGCCGAACTCGATCATGCCGCGACGGAAGGCGGCCGTCGTGCGGCCCGTCTCCTCGCGCCGGGCGGACGGGTCCTGCAGGTGGATTTGACTGGAAACGGCGAACGTGTCGGGGCCAAAGCCCTCGAGCAGAGGGCGGAGAAATCCCCGATCGACGACCATGTCGTTGTTCAGCAGCACAACGGTCGGGTGTTTTGCAGCCCGGACACCCGCGTTGTTCCCGGTGGCAAACCCCTGGTTTTCCGGCAGCGCGACGAGCCGGACGCCGGGGAAGTTGTCCCGTACGTAGTCGCGGGATCCGTCGGTGCTGCCGTTGTCGACGACGATGATCTCGTGGGGCAGCCCGTCGGCCGCGACCGCGTCGAGGACGGACGGGAGCCCCTGGGCGAGGAGTTCCTGCCCGTTCCAGTTCAGCACGACGATCGAAGCGGGCCCCGGGGCGGGCGCATCCCGCTGCAGCTCCTTCTTGCGCGTGAAGCGCGTCGCCACGTGGACGGCGTTGAAAAACAGTAGCGTCGCCGCCAGCAGGAGGAGAAACGGCGTCAACAGCACGGTCAGGAGCGCCAGCCCCGTCAATCGCACGATGTAAAACATTTCTGCACTTGATCGCCTGCCGCCGGATGGGCCTGAAGACGCGGGCACCGGCATGTCCGCAATTCATTGGGTCCCGAGCCCCCGGTGGCGAAGCAGTCGGACGAACAGACGGACTGGAGACCGGGATAACGGCACATCAGCGACCTGCCCTTCAGCTCGACTGGGCGAGCCGGCCGATGTAGTTGACCACGTCCACCTCCATTTTCACCATGCCGTACACCAGGTCCGCCGCCTGAAGGTTGAACACCAGGGCGTTGTCGATCCAGTCGCACATGTCGTGTTTCAGGACGTTGCCGCGGGCAATCGCCGGCGAGACGGAATAGCTGCCGGCGGCGAGCTGCGGGATCGTGACCCGGAAATCCGTGGTGAACACCTGGCCCGGACGTGCCGGGGGAAGGACGCTCCCGGCGTAGGATGTGTTGCAGGCCGAGATCTCGACCCCTAGCCGGTCGCGCAGGGTGTACCCGAGGATAGGCTGGGGCACGTCGCGGTGGAAGCGCGCGGTCACGCGCACGACAACCTGCTGGCCGCCGAAGACGTCGCGCGTGGACCTCCCCTCTTCGTCAAGGAGGTCCACGCCGACCAGGCTGGCATCGCCGTTTCCGAACCTGTGATCGATGTTCGGAATGCAGTCCGCCATCGGGATCTCGCCCCCGGCCGGCTCCACCGGAATTGCAGCAGCAGCGGCTTCGTCCTCGAACCCGCCATAGCGCCGCTCTCGCTCGAAGCTCAGGGCTCGGTATTTCTGGACGACGCTGTCGGGCGAACCGTCCTCCAACAGCTTTCCCTGGTCCAGCAGCAGGCCACGATCGCAGAACTTCGTGACGGCCCCAAGGTCGTGGGTCACCAGTACGATGGTCTTACCCTGGGCGCGGAGCTTGTTCATGCGGTGCATGCAGCGGTGCTGGAAGATCAGGTCGCCGACCGAGAGCGCTTCGTCCACCAGCAGGATGTCGGGGTCGACGTTGACCGCCACCGCGAAAGCGAGCCTCATGAACATGCCGCTGGAGTAGGTCTTGACCGGCTGCTCCATGAACGAACCGATCTCGGCGAAATCCGCGATGGCCTGGAACCGCTCCTGCATCTGGCGGGTGTCCAGCCCCAGGATGGCGCCGTTCATGAAGACATTCTCCCGCCCCGTGAATTCCGGGTTGAACCCGGAGCCCAGTTCAAGGAGCGCCGAGACTTTTCCCGACACGAGGCACTCGCCCCGGGTCGGGCGCATGATCCCGGCCAGGATCTGCAGCAGTGTACTTTTCCCCGACCCGTTTTGCCCGACGACTCCCAGGGTTTGTCCGGGGGTCAGGTCGAACGACACGTCCTCGAGCGCCCAGAACTCCCTGTGTAGAGGGGCGCGCGCCAGCTTCAGCACCTCGCGCAGCTTGTCCGCCCGGTTGCGGTAGATCTGATACTTCTTCGAGAGGTGCCGCACCTGTATCGAGAGCATTAGAGCACGTCCACGAATTCGCGTTTCATGTGCCGGAAGAATACCCCCCCCAGTACGAACACCGCTACCGAGCCTGCCGCCAGCAGGGCGAGCAGGGTGAGATCGGGCATGCGCATCCGCAGCAGACAGTCGCGGTAGCCCGTCACCACGTGCGCCAGCGGATTCCATTTGAGCAGGAAAACGAGCTGGCTCGGAAACCGTTCCGGCGAGTAGAAAATCGGTGTGAACCAGAACCAGAAGGTCAGGACGACGCTCAGCACCTGCGAGACATCCCGGACAAAGACGTTCAGGCCCGACACCAGCCAGGACAGGCCGAGCGTGAAGAGCATCAGGCACAGGAAGTACACCGGCACGAGCAGTGCGTAGACGCTGATTTTGCCGAGCGTGGCGGCCAGAATGGCGAGCAGGATCGCGAAGCCGATCAGGTGGTTGACGACACCGGCCAGCAGCACCGTCAGCGGCAGGATTTCCGTCGGGAACAGCGTCTTGGTCACCAGGTTCGAGTTGTCGATGATCACGGTGCTGGAACGCTGCAGCGTGTCTTGGAAGAAGAGCCATGGCAGGATGCTGCAGAAGAGGAACAACGGGAAACTCGTGGTCCCGGAGTCGGGCAGCGGCCGCTGGCCGAAGATGACGGAGAAGACGAACGTATAGCTCACCAGCAGCACGATCGGGTGGATCACGCTCCAGAAGAAGCCCATAAACGAGCCGACGTAGCGGGAACGCAAGTCCCGAACGACGAAGTTGCGGATCAAACCCCGCTGGACAAAAAGCTTCTGGGCGAAGTTCCCCAGGATGATCCACGGCGCGAGCCAGGGATGGACCTGCCGGGGAGCGGTGTGCGGCACGGTGTTCATAAGCCGCGCATTATAGCAGAGAGGCTATTGGTGTGGGTGCGATGGCGGGCCGAGGGAAGGGAGCGGGGGCCGCGTCTTGCCGCCCCCGCGGCTCAGTCGGACAAACAGCTGTTCGTACCGGCTGACGATATTGTCCCAGCAGTACTCGGCCCGGGCGCGTTCGAGTGACTTCTGTCTCAGGCGGGCAAATCGCTCCGGGGAGTCCTCGACCTGCTGCAGCTGGCGGGTCAGGTCGCCGGCGTCGTTTTTCGCGTACAGGAGGCCCGCGTCGCCGAGCACCTCGGCGTTTTCGGGAGTTCCGTTGGCGAGCACCAGATTGCCCTGTCCCATCGCTTCGACCAGGGCCGGGTGCGTGCCGCCGACCTCGGTCGCGTGCACATAGCAGAACGCGTGGGCCAACAGCTCCCTGTAACTTGCGCCGTAGATCGCCCCGGGGAAGAGAACCCTCGGGTCGGCCATACTCTTGAGGGTCCGGATGTATTCGTGCGAATAGGGGGCGTCCCCGACGATCACCAGGGGTTTGGCGGTGCGAACACTCCCGTAGGCACGCACGACGAGGTGGGCGTTGTTCTCCGGTTCCAGCCGGCTGACGTACAGGATATAACCCCCCGGCGCGAGGCCGAGCCGATCGAGGCACGCGCGGGTGGTCGTCTGGCAGGCCAGTGTGCCGTAGGCGATGAACTCCGAATCGGCCCCGTAGCGCTCGCGGTAGTACCGCTGGATGACCCGGGCGTCGGTGACGGTGGCGTTGGGCAGCCACACGGAAAGGTATTCGCATGCGCGGTAGTACGCGCGCCCCGCGCGGTTCCACTTGCGGCGCAGGCGCTCGATGCCGTCGACGTTCAGGGCGACGGGTGTTCCGGCCAGCCGCGGGATCCAGGCGAATATGCTGTTGGCTGCGTTGCAGATAAGCATCACGTCGTAGCGTCTGAAGAGCGCGTGGATGACCGACAGGAACGTGTGGACCAGGGTGTCGGTGTATTTCCACTGCAATGTCGGCAGGACGACGAGGGAAACTCCGCGGTAGCGGCGCTGTCCGAGCGGGACATGGTGCGACCGGCAGTACACGGTCACGTCGTGGCCGCGGGCGGCGAGGCCGGCGGCGCACTCCTCGGCGAACGTCTCGAAGCCGCCGTAATTGGCCGGGATGCCGCGCGTACCCAGGATCGCGATCTTCAACGCTCTTCTCGCATTCTATGCCGTCCGCCCGTCGGGCGCCGGGAACCCCGCCGCCCCAAGGTCGGATCGAAAGTCCGAGCAGAAAGCATAGGGAAGGCTCTGCAGGAAAAGAAACAGCGTGAGCACCTCGGAATCGCCGAAGTTGTATTCGACCAGGCCCGAGACCATCAGGGCCACCCAACACCCCAGCGCGGCCGTCGCGGCGAGCCGCGCGTCGCACCCCGGTGGAGGCACCGTGGGGCCGCGGGCCGTGGCGCGCAGGACAGACCAGGCATCGAACGCGAAGCGCCCCATGAGCCAGAGCCAGAGCGCGAGTCCCGGCAGCCCCCGCTCCGCGGCGATTTGGAGAAAGTTGTTGTGCATGTGCTGATACAGCCAGTCGGGGAACTCGTGGCTCCCCCGGTAACGGAGCGCCTCGACCTGCACGTTTTTCGGCCCCACCCCGAAGACCGGGTTGTCGCGGATCAGCCTCGCCGACGTCCCCAGGAGTTCGATCCGGTTGCGGGTGTTCGGGTCGTTCCGATCCCATCCCGAGCGGATGCGTTGACGGAACGATTCCGGCGACGCCGCATAGACGGCGATCACGACCACCACGAACCCTGCCACCGCGCGGTGTCGTCGCAGCAGTACAAGCACCGTGACGATGCCTGCGACGGCGCCCAGCATGGCGCTCCTGGTCTGAGACAACGAAATGGGCAGCGCCAGGATGGCGAGTACCGGCACCGCCCAGCGGCGGCGATCCCAGCCGCAGCAGTAACCGTAGGCCACCAGCGCGACGAGGACCAGCATGAGCAGGCCGGAGTAGGTCATCCAGTGGCTCATGAATCCCGAGATCCTGTGCAGCAGGTCGCGATGCGGGTTCTCGGCGAACTGGGCCACGCCGGCCGCGGATGAAAGCAGGCCGACCGCGAAAAGGACCTCGAACGATCTGCGCACGCGCCCCTCGCCGGCCATGAGACGGGGCACGATCGGCACCAGAAGGAACAGGTAGAACTTTTTGACGATGCCGAGCCCCAGCAGGATGTCGGAGGACGCAAGGGCGGCCGCTACGGTCCAGCCGAAGAACAGCGCGAGTGGTAGAAAAACGGGACGCCATTCGATGCGCAGGCCGTCCCGGCGGGCGGCCCAGAGGATCCCGAATATGGCCGCGCCGAGCATGATCTGGGACGCCGCAATCGAGATCAGCGACAGCGAGACACCCGCGACCAGGGCGGCGCAGGCAGTCTGCTCCGGCCGCATTTTCAGGAAACGGAGGTGCTTGAGCGCGTCAGGCATGGGCGGCACGGGAAACAGGCCCCCGGCCCTTCAGGAAAGACAGGCAAAGCGCTTCGGTCTCGACGATCTTGCGTTCGAGGGTGAACCGCTCCTCCATCCGGGCCCTCCCCTGCTGGCCCATGCGGAAGCACTCCTCCTGGTCGTCGGCCAGGCGCTCCAGCGCACGGGCGAGCGCGATCGGGTCCGCGGCAGGGACGAGGATCCCGTTCTCACCGTCGCGAATCAGTTCGGGTATCCCGCCGACGTTGCTGGCGACCACCGGTAGAGAACTGGCCATGGCGGTCAGGATGGCCGAGGACAGCCCCTCCGACAGGCTCGGCAGCACGAAGACGTCGAAGGTCTTCATGTACCTGCCGGGACGGTTCTGGAACCCGGCGAACTGGAAGCACGAGTCGAGCCCGCGCTCGCGCACCTGGGCCTCCAGCGCCTGGCGGCATTCCCCGTCGCCGACGATCACGAAGCGCAGGCGCTGGTGCACGTCCGGGATCAGGGCCGCCGCCTCCACCAGGTAATACAGCCCCTTCTCCGGGCTGAGGTGGGCCACCGTCCCGATGGTTGCGGGAACCGCGGGGCCCCGCAAGTTGGGCGCCTGCAGCCTGGGATACAGATCGACGTCCATGCCCTCGTAGACCGTGCGGATCCGGGATGGCTGGACGCCGCCCGCCTGGAGCTGGGAGCGGATCGATTCCGATATCGCCACGATGCAGTCGATGCCCCAGTTGTATTTCAGCCGGGTCAGGGGATTGCGGCGCAGCGGGAAGTTGACGCGGCGGAAGATGATCCTGGCCCGCACGGACGAGCAGCGCGACGCCAGGTTGCCGAGCAGGATCGGTTTCGGGGTGTTGAACGCCAGGATCTGCGGACGGGCGCGCAGCAGCACGCCCAGGATCCGGAAGAAGTAGAGTGCTCCGGTCCCGCCGCGCATCGAGAGAGGATGCACGTGCACCCCCACTTCCCGCGCGCGCTCCTCGAGGAGAGTGCCGGGATGGCAGATGAGATGCACCGTGTGACCGCGCTGGCCCAGGCCCCGCAGGAGGGTGAACAGCTGATCCTGCCCGCCTCGCCACACGCGTTCGGCATCTATGAACAGGAGTGAAATCATCGCGCCTTGGTGAACTCCGCCCGACGGGTCGGATATCTTGATTTATGACCCTGAACTGACCGCTTCAGGGTGATGGCGGTACCAGGCGACTGCCCGTTCCAGGCCTTCCTGGAGCGCAACGGCGGGGGTGTACTCCAGCAGCTTCGCCGCCTTGCTCACATCCGCGAGAGAGTGCCGCACGTCTCCGGCTCGGGGGGGCTCGTACCTCGGTTCGACCCGTGCGCCGACAATCCGCGCCAGTTCACGCGCCAGCTGGTTGAGGCTGGTCCGGGCACCGCAGCCTATGTTGAAGACCTCACCGGCAATCCCTGGGTGAGTCGCCGCCTTCCAGTTTGCCTCGACCACGTTGGAAACAAACGTGAAATCGCGGGTCTGCTCGCCGTCACCGTATACCACGGGCGCTTGACCCGACAGCAGGCGAATGGCGAACCGGGGGATGACGGCGGCATACGCGGACTGCGGATCCTGCCGGGGACCGAACACGTTGAAGTAGCGCAGGCAGACGGTCTCGAGCCCGTACAACTGCAGGAACAGCCGGCAAAAATGTTCGCACACCGCCTTGCTGAGGGCGTACGGGGAAAGCGGGCGCCCGACGCAGTGCTCGACCTTGGGCAACCCCGGGTCGTCGCCGTAGACCGAGGACGACGATGCCACCACGACCCGCTGAACACCCGAGTCGCGCGCGGCGACGAGAACCGAGAGGGTGCCGGCGATGTTGGCGCGCTCCGTCGCCTGTGGGTCGGCTATCGAGCGGGGCACCGAGGGGATCGCCGCTTGGTGAAACACGTAGCGCACGCCACGGAAGGCCTCGCGCAACCGGTCGGTGTCGTTGATGTCCGTTCTGAGGATCTGCAGCCGGCCGTCGGCTCCCTCGGACCACCCCGACAGGTTGCGTTCCTTCCCGGTGCTGAAATTGTCGATGACGACCACGGAGCACTGCCGTGAGAGCGATTGCTCGGCGAGATTGGAGCCTATGAAGCCCGCGCCCCCGGTGACTGCGATCTTGTCCATAAACGGCTCATTGTCGAACAGGGGAGGTATCTTAGCAGAGATCGGCAACCGGAACAACGAGGGGCCTGGTCGCTGGGACGGGGCGCTCGAAAACACAATTTTCGGGACCTGCCCCCCCGCTGGTAGAATGCGGCGCATGCAAGTTCGAATCACCTGCAACGGGGCGGAGGTGGCGGTGGGGGAATTCGTCGGCAGGTTTGCCGCCGCGGTCTGCCTGGGGATGGTCGATGCGCTGAAGGCGCCCCGCCCGGCGCGCCATGTCAGGTTCGACCTGGACGGGACGGTCGTCACGCTGGTGGTCGACGGCTCCCCCGTCCCGATGGAGAAGGGCTTCGCTCGTGTGATCGTGCACGACACGCTGCGCGGAATGCTGCAACACCTCAAAGGACTGGATCCGGCCGGAGTCGTCCGGATCGAAACCACATTATCGGAGGGGAAACCGTGACGAGAGCCAAATCAACGCAACTGGGCAAGACCGTAACCCTGATTCCCGGGGACGGGATAGGGCCGGAGATCACCCAGGCGGTCGTCCGCATACTGGAGGCGGCGGGCTTTCGGCCGCGCTGGGAACGGGTCCTCGCGGGCGACGCCGCCATGAAGGAGACGGGCACGCCGTTGCCCGATGCCCTGATCGAATCCGTCGAGCGCACGCGCATCGCTTTGAAAGGCCCACTTAAGACGCCGATCGGCACCGGATACAAGAGCGTCAACGTCGCCTTGAGACAGCACTTCTGCCTTTACGCGAACTTCCGCCCCATCCAGAGCCTGGATGGCGTCGAGACGAAATGGAAGGACCTCGACCTGGTAGTGATCCGGGAAAACACCGAGGGGCTCTACTCGGGGATCGAACACGAGGTCGTGCCCGGAGTCGTCGAAAGCCTTAAGATCATCACCCGCTCGGCGACCGAGCGCATCGCCGAGTTCGCCTTCAGGTTCGCCCGGCGGGCGAGGCGCAAGCGCATCACCATCATCCACAAGGCGAACATCATGAAGCTGAGCGACGGGTTGTTCCTGCAGGCCTCCAGGGATATCGCCAGCCGCTATCCGCAGATCGCGTGCGACGATTGCATCGTCGACAACGCCTGCATGCAGTTGATCACCCGTCCCGAGCGGTTCGATGTCCTGCTGCTGGAGAACCTGTACGGCGACATCATCTCGGATCTGGCGGCGGGGCTGGTCGGCGGGCTGGGGGTCGTCCCCGGGGTGAACTACGGCGACAACTGCGGCATCTTCGAGGCCGTCCACGGCACCGCCCCCGATATTGCCGGGAAAGGGATCGCCAACCCGGTGGCGCTGCTGCGTTCCGCCGTCCTCATGCTCGATTTCGTCCACCTCCCGAAGATCGCGCGGCGCATCGATTCCGCGCTGCGCAAGGTTCTGCGCGCGGGGAGGGCGACGACCCCCGACCTGGGCGGCAACGGCACCACCGACGGGATGTGCCGGGCCATCATCGACAGCCTGTAAACAGGCCCGTCCCCTTGAATTCCCGCCCGGCTTCTTTCATCATGGCACGTCGTCGTCAGGGGCGGCCCGACAGGCCGCGCCCGCTCTCGGGAGGTTCACATTTGGGGGGACGGATGAGATCGTTGCGACATTGCCTCGGTGCAGCGTGCGCGCTTTGCCTAGTCATGACGGCCGTGTGGCCGAAAGCCCTCGGGGTCGCCTCACCAGCCCGCGCCCAGTTCAACGACGAGCGCAGGCGCGGAGACCTCACCCCGATACCGTTACCGGGCGGCGGCGTCGTCGAGTTTCAGACGGTCGAGTCCCAAGACCTGCAGACGGCTCAGCCCTACAGCATCCTGCTGCCCCCTTCCTACGCCAAGTCGGGGTCGCGCACCTACCCGGTCGTCTATTTTCTGCACGGACTCAACAACGACCAGACGAGCTGGACCGTCGACCGCTACGGGAACATCCAGGACAAGGTGGAGGCGATGATGCTGTCCGGGAAGATCCCCGAAATCATCATGGTCCACCCGCGCGGCGACAACAGCTTCTACTGCAACTACGCCGACGGCAGCAAGCGGTACGAGGATTTCGTCGTCGACGAGCTTGCCAGCTACGTCGAATCCCATTACCGGGCGAAGAAGGGGCGTGAAAACCGGGCGATCGCCGGGACCTCGATGGGCGGATACGGGGCGCTCAAGATCGCCATGAAATACCCGGAGCGCTACAGCGCCTGTGCCGGGCATTCGCCGATCATCTTCACCGGCAGCAACCCGCTCGACGTCCCCGAAAACATGAAATCCTCGCGTTACTATCAGTTCTTCGTTTCGATCCTGAAGCCGTTGTTCGGCGAGCCGATCCGCCAGGACCTGTGGGATGCGAACAATCCGCTGCTCCTCGCCAAAAAAGCCAACCTGAAGAGCCTGGCGATTTATTTCGACTACGGCACCGAGGACCGGTACATCCAGAGCATACATCTCGATGAGGGGGTCAAAGCCCTCGACGCCGCACTCACCCAGGCCGGCGAGGCCCACACGTTTGTGGTCCACCCCGGAGAACCCCACGGGTGGGCGCTGGTTGCGGCGCACATCGGCGAGTCGTTGCCGTTCCTGTGCCGCGGCTTCAAATAACACGACGCGGATTCCCAGGGGGACCGGCATGAAGACCATCATCGAGCCGTTCAAGATCAAGGTTGTCGAAAAGATCCGGATGACCAGTCTCGAACAGCGAGAGGAGATCTTGCGCCGTGCGGGGCACAACCTGTTCCTCGTCCCCGCGGCCGACGTCCTGATCGACCTGCTGACCGACAGCGGTACGGCGGCCATGAGCGCCAGTCAGTGGGCCGCAATCATGGAGGGGGACGAGGCCTACGCCGGCAGCCTCTCCTGGTACCGGTTCGAGGAGGCCGTGCGCCGGGTTTTCGGCTTTGCCAATGTCATCCCGACGCACCAGGGGCGTGCCGCCGAACGCATCCTGTTTTCCTCCACCTGCAAGCCGGGCGACGTCGTCCCGAACAACACGCACTTCGACACGACGCGCGCCAACATCGAGTACCGCGGGGCCACCGCGCTCGACCTCGTGATCCCGGAAGGAAGGGAGCCCGCGACGCTGCACCCCTTCAAAGGGAACATGGATACGGAGGCGCTGCGGAATACCCTCGAACAGTACGGGCCTCAGCGCATCCCCCTGGTGATGCTCACCATCACCAACAACTCCGGCGGCGGGCAACCCGTTTCGCTGGAGAACATCCGCGAGGTCAGCCGCATCAGCCACAGCTACGGCGTCCCGCTCTACCTCGATGCATGCCGTTTCGCCGAGAACGCCTATCTCATCAAACTGCGCGAACCCGGGCAGCACGCGCGCCCCGTCCGGGAAATCGTGCGCGAAATGTTCTCCTATGCCGACGGCTGCACGATGTCGGCGAAAAAGGACGGGCTGGCCAACATCGGCGGCTTCCTTTGCACCAACAACGCTGGGCTGGCCGAGCAGGAGAAGGAACTCCTGATCCTGACCGAAGGCTTCCCCACCTACGGGGGAATGGCCGGGCGGGATCTGAACGCGATCGCCGTCGGCCTGGACGAGGTGCTCGACGAGGACTACCTGAACTACCGCATCGTTTCCACCGACTACCTGGGGAGCCACATTGCCGGGCAGGGAGTGCCCATCGTTCAGCCGCCCGGGGGGCACGCCGTCTACATCGATGCCAAGGCGATGTTGCCGCACATCCCTCCCAGCCGCTATCCCGGTCAGTCGCTTTGCTGCGAGCTCTACCGCTGGGCCGGCATCCGGGCGGTCGAGATCGGGTCGGTCATGTTCGGCAGGCGCGACCCTGAAACGGGCGAAGAGACCCCCGCCGCGATGGAACTGGTCCGGCTCGCCATCCCGCGCCGCGTCTATACCCAGAGCCACATCGACTACGTGGTCGAGGCGATTCTGGAGCTCTTCGCCCGGTGTGAGCAGTTCCCCGGCTATCGGATCACGCACCAGGCCCGCTTCCTGCGACACTTCACCGCCCGCTTCGAGCCGGTGCCGGGCGTCTCCCGCAAAGAGGGCCAGTCCGATGTCTGAGAGCCCGACCCTCGTCACGGTGGGTCGGGCACACCGTCACCGGTCGGTCGCGAAGCGCCGCCAGGGCAGCCATGGGATATTTCGAGGACGTTCAGAGAGCCGTCAAACGGATACCGCGCGGGAAGGTGGCGAGCTACGCCGATGTGGCCAGGGCGGCAGGTCATCCGGGCACGGCCCGGCAGGTCGCCTGGGCCCTCCGTGGAAGCAGCGACCCAACCTTGCCATGGCAGCGCGTGATCGGCAGCGGCGGGAAAATTCTCCTGCCGGGCGAGGCGGGCCTGCATCAGCGTCTCCTGCTGGAGCTCGAAGGCGTGGCGTTCAAGGGGGCGCGGGTCGACGTCGGCAGGTGCGGATTCCGCTTTCGGAGACCCAGCCGGAGCGTCTCATCGTGAACGGCGCGACGATTGCGCAAACACCAAAGCGTTTTTTCGGACGGGATCGACGCTGAACCAGGCGGACGAAGAACAAAGGCATTGGCCGCGCCCGAGGGGTGTCCTGTGGCTGAAACCGACAATCCGGCAGCCCTCAGCTTGAGCATCCGGGCCGAGGCCCTCCGGCTCGGCTTCCTCAGCATGGGAGTAGCACCGGCCGGACCGCTCCCGGAGGCCGGCCGGTTCGACGCGTGGCTGCGCGGCGGGATGCACGGCACGATGGGGTACATGCAACGGCAGGCCGAGAAGCGGAAAAACCCGAGCCTCATCCTGGAGGATGCGCGCTCCATCCTCGTGCTTGCGCTGAGTTACCACACCGGAGCCGGCCTATCCGGGGATCCGTCGCGAGGTAGGATCAGCCGGTACGGCTGGGGCGACGATTATCACGAGGTGGTCGGGGCACGGCTGAAGCAGCTTCGTGAGTTCATCGAACACGCCGCGCCGGGGGCTCGCTGCCTGGAATACGTGGACACCGGCCCGGTCATGGAAAAGGTCTGGGGGGCCCAGTCGGCGTTGGGCTGGATCGGAAAGCACTCCAACCTGATCGCGCGTCACGGGGGTTCGTGGTTTTTCATCGGAGTGATCCTGACGAACCTGGCACTCTCCGGCGACGCGCCCGAGCCCGATTATTGCGGGATATGCAGCCGCTGCATATCCGCGTGCCCCACGGGCGCGATCGTCGCACCTTACGTCGTGGATGCCCGGCTCTGCATTTCCTATCTGACGATCGAGTTGCGCGGCCCCATCCCGCGACCATTGCGCCGGCTGATTGGCAACCGGATCTTCGGTTGCGACGACTGCCAGGAAGTCTGTCCCTGGAACCGCTTCGCCGTGCACAGCCCCGAGCCCGCTTTCCAGGCGCGCCCGGACAACTGGATGCCGGAACTGGCCGCACTTGTCCGCATCAGCCCCGAGGGGTTCGAGCGGAGGTTCAGACACAGCCCCGTGCGCCGGGCGAGGCGGGACGGATTTGTCCGAAACGTGGCGGTGGCGCTCGGCAATTCGGGGGCGCCCGAGGCGGTGCCGGCGCTGGTTTCGGCTCTGGCGGACGAGAGCGCGCTTGTGCGCGGTCACGCCGCCTGGGCCCTGGGCCGCACCGCGTCCCCGGAGGCACCCGGCGCCTTACGAGCGGCCAGGGCATCAGAACAGGATCCCGGGGTGCAGGAAGAGATCGACGCGGCGTTGAATGAAGTCACCCGGTCCCCGCTTTCCTGAATCGGCTATCGGCGGCGCGCCGGTCAGATGGCGATCGGCGCCTTGATGGCCGGGTGCGGGTCGTATCCGATCAGCTCGAAGTCCTCATACCTGAAGTCGAAAATGGAAGTGACCGCCGGGTTGAGCCTCATCTGCGGCAGGGGCCGCGGCACCCTGGCGAGCTGGGTGCGGACCTGGTCGAGGTGATTGATGTACAGGTGGGCGTCCCCGAAGGTGTGCACGAACTCCCCCGCGCCGTATCCCGTCACCTGGCTGATCATCATGGTGAGCAGCGAGTACGAGGCGATGTTGAAGGGCACGCCGAGGAACAGGTCCGCACTTCTCTGGTACAACTGACAGGACAGCCGGTCTCCGGCAACATAGAACTGGAAAAGGCAATGACACGGTGGGAGCTTCATCTCGTCGATGCGCGCCACATTCCACGCGCTCACCAGCAGGCGCCGGCTGTCGGGCTTCGCCCTGATGTGTTCGACGACGCGCGAGATCTGGTCGATCGTCTTGCCGTCGGGGGCGTCCCAGTGCCTCCACTGTGCCCCGTAGACGGGGCCGAGATCCCCGTTCTCGTCGGCCCATTGGTCCCAGATGCCTACCCCGTTATCCTTCAGGTATTTGATGTTGGTGCTCCCCTGGAGGAACCAGAGAAGTTCGTGTATGACTCCTTTCATGTAGAGCCGCTTCGTCGTCGTAGCCGGGAATCCCTGGGCCAGATCGAAGCGGAGTTGCCGGCCGAACACGCTGAGCGTACCGGTCCCCGTTCGGTCCGACTTGGGGACGCCGTTTTCGGCGACATCGCGCAGCAGATCGAGGTAGGGTTGCATAGTCGGAGAATGCGCGGTCAGGCCCCCGATTGTCCAGTTTCGGCATCATAGGGCTCGCGCAAGAATAACTTCACATTTTGCTGACGGCTCCCGAGCCAACAGATCCTGCAGCAAGCAACGATAGGAGATTGCTGTCAGCGGAGCCGTCAGCCCTCCGGGGCGCCTTGCATCTGCCCGCCCGGCGCTCGCGCCAAAATGTGAACTTATTCTTGCGCGAACCCATAGCTCGCATGCCGAACGTCGCGGATCGCGACCTGACCCCGGGGGTGTATCAGATCCTCTCCAAGGCCTCGAGTACCTCCTCGGTGTGCCCGTCGACCTTCACCTTGGGGAAGATCTTCTTGATTTTCCCGTCTTTACCGATGATGAAGGTCGTGCGCTCGATCCCCATCACCTTCTTGCCGTACATGCTTTTTTCCTTGTAGACGCCGTATTGGGTGGCCACGGCCTTGTTCACATCCGAAAGCAGCGGCATGTTCAGGCCGTATTTGTCGCGGAACTTTGCTTGTTTTTCCACGCTGTCGGCGCTGATACCCACCGCCACCGCGCCCCTGGCTTCGATCTTGTCCCTGGCATCACGGAACCCGGATGCTTCCCGGGTTCAACCGGGGGTATCGGCCTTCGGGTAGAAAAAGAGAACGACGTTCTTCCCCTTGAAATCAGAGAGGCTCACCGACTTTCCGTGGTCGTCGGTCGCGGAAAATGCAGGGGCTTTGCCGCCTTCCTGGATCATGTTTCCTCCGGGATCGATAAAGGAGTGGGGTTACGGCCGGGATTGTATCAGACCGGGGCGGGGAAGTGCAGTCCGGATGACGTGCTTACCTGCGTCTGCGCCCGCCCGTGATCAGCCACCAGAGGAGAAGCGCGACGCTGCCGAGCCCCACCGCGACGGCGATCCAGACTCCCGCATTGCCGGGTCCCGCAAGCATTCCCTGAGCATGCGCCAGCAGGGGTCTCCTCGGGAAGGGGATTTTACATGGAACCTTGCCCGCGGCAAGCGCGAGTCGCTATGATGCATCGAACGGGCATGAGAAAAATGCTGGATAACGACGGGTTCCGGCTGCCCAGGATCAGCCGGCGACGATTCGCCGAGGAGATTGTGGCGGGGCTGGCGACGGTCCCGTCCATTGCAGCTATGCAAGCAGACAATGGGGCACCCGCCGCCAGGCGGCCTTCCATAACCGACGTAGACGGCATCCTTGTCGGCCACCATACCCTCCGGGACCGGCCGACCGGCTGCACGGTCGTGACCTCCGTGGAGCCTCTGGCGGCCGGGGTCGACGTGCGCGGCGGTGCTCCCGGCACCCGCGAGACCGACTTGCTGAGGTCCGAAAACCTCGTCGAGAAGATAAACGCGGTGTTTCTTTCCGGGGGCAGCGCCTTCGGGCTGGATGTCGCCACCGGGGTTTCGCGTTATCTCGAGGAGCAGGGCCGCGGCTTCGCGGTCGGAAGCGTAAGGGTTCCCATCGTGTGCGGCGCGATCATCTTTGATCTCGGCCTCGGCGACCCCAAAATCCGCCCCGATGCCCAGGCCGGTTACGAAGCCTGCAGGGCGGCGGCAGATGGCCCGGTGCCGGAGGGAAATGTCGGGGCCGGTGCCGGCGCGACGGTCGGGAAACTCCTGGGATCCGACAGGGCCATGAAGGCAGGCCTCGGTTCGTGGTGCCTTGCGCGGCCCGACGGTCTGAAGGTGGGGGCCCTGGTTGCCGTCAACTGCGTCGGGGACGTTGTCGACCCCGCGACCGGGCGGATCGTCGCGGGTGCCAGGAAGGCCGACGGGTCAGGATTTGCCGATACAATGGAATTCCTGCGCCGGGGCGAGCCAGCCTCGCCTGTGAGGCAGAACACGGTGATCGCCGTCGTCGCGACCAATGCACAATTCGGGAAACCGCAGTGCAACAAAGTCGCGCAAATGGCGCAGGACGCGCTGGCCCGGTGCATCTACCCGGCGCACACGCCCTGGGATGGCGACACCGTGTTCTCCCTTGCGACCGGGGTCTGGCAGAACGGTGGGAAGCCGACCGATGCCGGGCTCGTCGGGGCGCTGGCCGCCGACACCCTGGCACGCGCGCTGCTCCGCGCCGTGGAGCAGGCACAGTCCTGGAACCAACTCCCGGCCGCGCGGGATTTCGTCCGCCGAACGAAGTGACGCGGCCCTCCGCGCCGCCGTCCGACGCTCAACTCGCCTTGACTTCATGCGGCCAGAGCGGAAGTTCCTGGCTTTGCTTTGGTTCCTGAAAAGCCGCTGGTGCCTCGAAGGCCTCCGCCACACGGGTTATCGTCTCGAGCGACCGTGCCATCACCTCGGCAGTCGCCCGGGCGATAATGGCGCGATTGAAGGCAGCGTCCAGCCATCTCGGGTTCTTATACCGCAACTCCCAGATCAGCGCGCATTCCCGGTCCATGGAGGCGATCCGGAAATTGCACTCATAGCTCAGCCCGTGGCGGTTCCGGCAGATGTAGCTGAACTCGCGGTTGCGAATGCACCGGATCCGGATCTCGTCGGAGATCGTTCCCGCGCCTTGCACGCGCCATTGCTGCGGGACGTGTTCTCCCCACCGTGCCAGAGTCGTAAACCCGAGTCCCCTCGGGAACCACTGCGGGCGCCGGCACCACTCGGGGATGCGGGCGACGTCCGCGACGACGTCGAACACGCGGTTGGCGGGAGCCCGAATCGCGGTGCTGCGAACGATCCGCGTCTGGCGCGCAGCCTCGTTCCGAATGGCAAGATAAGCACCGGCAAGGAACGCAAGAGATGTCCAGGTGGCCATAGTAAGGTGTCCTTACCAGCAAAGACGGTCGCTCGCGGGTTTATTAGCGCAGACCGTCGCTGAATTTTTTCCCCGCACCCCTGGATTGTCCGGTCCCGGTGGAATCGTCGATGGTCACCGGCTGGCGCGCAGCTGTGGGGCACGCCCGCGCTCGCCCCCGAACCGTCGGCCCTGGTTCGTTGAAACGCGCCGGAGCCGAGGGTATAATTCCGCCCGGTGCGGGAAGTCACTCACCATCCACTGGAGTTGCGCATGAGGGTATATGGGATTGGGCTGACGTTGTTTTTGCTCTCGCTCGGGGCATGGCCCGCGGCGGCGCAGGACCAGGTCCCGGTGCTGGTGTTCGAGAGCCAGACCAAGGACTTCGGGAAGGTTTTGGAGGGCGCGCCGATCAAGCACGTCTTCAAGTTTGCCAACAAGGGCGGGGCCGTGCTGGAGATCTTTAAGGTCGAAGGTTCCTGAGGGTGCACCGCAGCTTTGCTGTCAGCAAAGCAAATCCAGCCGGGGCAATCGGGGCAGATCGAGGTTACGGTAAAAACGGAGGGGATAGCGGCGGGGGCCCTCAGCAAGTCGGTCACGGTGCAGACGAACGACCCGCGTCAACCCCAGGCGGTGTTGACCGTCACGGCCGTCGTCGCCCCGGAGTTCAACCTCTCGGAGCGGTTTCTCTACTTCGGCTCCGTCCCGAAAGGGAAGGAGGCGACCAGGGAGATCACGATCACGATCCCGGCCGACAACCCCGCGAAGGTCGTGTCGGCGGAGTCCACCGACCAGAGCGTGACGGCGCGCCTGGAAACGGTGTCGCTGTCGGGCGAGAAGAAGTACAAGATCGTGGTGACCCAGAAGGCGGATTCAAAAGAGGGGTACCACTTCGGCTTCATCGTGGCGAAGACAACGAGCGCCCTCACCCCCGAGCTGAAAATCGCAGTCCGCGGCGTGGTGGCGCCCGCACAGCAGGCCAACTGATCCCTTCCGCCGTGCAGGGGGCCGCCGGGAATCTATCTCTCGCATGGATGAGACCTTCGGGTCTTCGGAGTGAGCATAAAGACTTCACCCCGAAGGTCCGAAGGTCTCACAGCATTCTCCTCACATGAAAGCCTTGATCAGCTCCGTCTGGATGGACTTCAGGTTGGAGTGGGCGTGATCGAGTTCGGCGATCTTGGCCTCCAGGGTGCGCAGCAGGGCCCTCTTGTCCAGCCCGTTCTTTACGATCATCAGCAGATTATCGTTGTCCCAGGGTTTTTCGACATATTGGTACAGGCCGACGGTGTTGATCGCCTTGATGGCGTTTTCCTTGTCGGCGTAACCGGTCAGCAGTACCCGGATCGCCTGAGGCTGCAACTCCTTGTAGCGGGTCAGAAAGCTGATCCCGTCCATGCCGGGCATCAGGTAGTCGGATATGACGAGGTCCACGGGCTTGTCGGTTGCCTCGGCCAGGGCTTCCTCCGGCGAGGCGTACACGATGGTGTTGTAGTTCGTCTGCAGCCTGAACAGGTTCCGGAGCGAGGTCGTGACCATTTCCTCGTCGTCGAGGATGAGGATCGTCGGCCGGTAGTTATTGCTGTCCATTTGTGATCCTTTCGCCGGAGTGCGAGATCGGAAGAACGATGGTGAATGTAGATCCCCGGCCCGCTTCGCTTTCCACCTCGATCCTGCCGCCGTGGTCCTGGATGATCCGGTAGCAGATGGAGAGCCCGAGACCGGTTCCCAGGCCCGCCTTCTTGGTGGTGAAGCCGGGGTCGAACACCTTCGGCAAAACCTCCGGCGGGATGCCCTTCCCGTTGTCGGAGAATGCGATTCGGACCGTGTCGTCCTGCTCCCACGTGCGGATGCGGATTTCCCCCTCCCCCTCGATCGCCTGGGATGCATTCACCAGGATATTCATGAAAACCTGGTTAAGCTGGTTAGGATAGCATTCGATCTCGCGCACGGCACCGAACTCCTTGACCACGCGGACTCGGCGTTTGAGTTCGTGGGCGACGAGCGTAAGTGTGCTCTCTATCCCCTCGTGGATATCCACCTTCTTCCGCTCGGCCTCGTCCAGGCGGGCGAAGTTGCGCAGGCTTCTGACGATCTTGACTATGCGCTCGCAGGCCATGCGGTTCGTGCGAATGGCGTCGTCGATCATAGACAGGATTTCCGCCAGGTTGCCCCCAGGCTGGAAGATTTCGGGCGGGACGTGCTCCCGCAGCAGCTGGTGCACCTTCTGGTTCGTGAGGCTGAAAATGTCGTTGTTGCTGTTGATGCTGGCCAGCGGCGTGTTTATTTCGTGCGCGATGCCGGCGACCAGGCTGCCTAGGGCGGCCATCTTCTCGGCTTGGACCAGCTGGCCCTGGGATTCGAGCAGCAGGCGGGATTTCTCCTCGAGTTCCTCCCGGAGGCGAGCGGCGTCTAGGCGCAGACGCCTCTGTTCGGCCGTGCGCACGACGACCCGGCGGATCTCTTCGGCGGCGGCCGGCCACATCACGTAGTCAGCGGCTCCCGTTTCCATGCACAGGGCGGCCCGCGTGGGATCGGCCGTGGCGACGAGGAGGGCAGCCGAAGGGGTGTGGCTCCGGGCGGCCTCGACCCACTGCGCGCACGAATTTGCCGAAGCGTCGGCCCAGACCAGGAGGACCTCCGCCCCAGGCAGGACGTCCAAGGCACCTTCCACCGTCGTTGCCGTGACGACGTCGAACCCCGGAACCTCCAGGCAGTTCCGTATGGGCGCCGCGCCGTCATTTTCCTCGACGACCACAACCCGGTACGTCATCGCTGTGTTTCCACCACGCTGGCCAGGCGCCGGATGCGTGAGACCAGGTGCTTGAAAAGGCCCTCGACGATGTCGACGTGGTCCGACAGCACGTCGTAGAAGTCGTCCCTCGACACGTAGAGCAGCCGGGATTTTTCCAAGGTCGTGGCGGTCGTGAGTCTCGGTTCGTCGTCAAAGAGCGCCCAGACCCCGAACGAACCGTTCGGGCCGATGCGGTCTATTTCGTCTTTGCCGCGGACCATGCCCACGCGTTCCGGAGACGACCACATACAGGCCATCGGGGGGGTCGTTCTCACGATACAAGACCTCGCCGGCTCCCGCAGCGACCTCCTGCGCGAGGGCGGCGAAAAAGGAAATCTGTTCCGAGGTCACGTGGGAAAACAGGTCGATGTTCTGGAGCAGGAGAACTTTTTCAATAATCGTCAGCATCCGTCGTCCTCAGGCACAGCGCTGCACGGCCCACTCAGCGGTCTCCCGGACGAGAGGCTCGCTGTCGTGGCGCAGGTTGCGGCATTCGTCCAGGAATTCCGTAAGGCATGCCCTCCCGATCTCGTGGAGCGCGCAGGCACGCAGCCAGACGTCCGGCTGGCGCAGAATGAGGCGCAGCGCTTCCTCCCGGCCGACCGCGCTAATGCCGAACAGGGAGCTGGCGCGGTTGATGAGACGCTCCGCCGAGGGTTCCTCGAGCAGGGGGAGAATAATCGTCTTCAGATTCTTGTGCAGGAGATTGTCCAGGAACTCCAGGGCCGAGGCGCGGCGGTCCGCCCGGTTGCCGCGCAGCGCTGTGTATGCCGAATAGATGTCGTTCTGGGGATACTGCAGCCCGAGGAGCCGGAAAATGATCTCGAGGTTCTGGTCGAGCCGCTCCCTCAAGGCCCTCGGCAACAGCGTGCTCGCCGTAGTTTCGCTCCCGGGGTCGAATGCCTGCCACAGGACGAGCGCCTCGTAATAAGAGCGGGTCTGGGCGTAGATGTGTCCCGCGATGGCTGGATTTGCCGGGGGCAAGTCGGGAACCTGCGCGTGCAGCCGGTTCAGCGCCTTGACGACGCGATACTTCAGCAGGGGATCCTTGACCTCGAGCTGATCGACCAGCAGGGTGGCGGCGTGTTTGGATTGGATCCTGCCGAGCAGCCAGGGGATCTCCCGTCTCAGGGCGAGGTCTCTGCGCCCATCGGCCAACACGTCTCCCAGGGTGCCGGCGATGTGCGGCCCGTACATCAGGAGCGCCTCGCGCGTTGCACGCCGCATCTGCCTCACGGTCAGGAACTTGATGATCTCGAAAAGCATTTCCGGATCCGCCGTCACGCCGGAGGCGCGGACGGCGGCTCTCCTGACCTCCACCTCCGTGTCCTCGAGCAGCTGCCGCAGTATCCCAATGGTGTCCCGGCGCGGGAGCCGCACCGCAAGCTTGGCGGCCGTCGCGCGTGCCGCGGCTGTGTGTGCCCCCTCGGTCGCAATCAACTGGCGCACCGACTCGAGGGAGGGCTTGATACTCCCCACGTCGTGCTCTGCCACCCAGTCTGCGGCTGCGAGCCTGATCTCGGTGCGTTCGTGCCTGAGCAGCGCCTGCAGCGAGGTCGGACCGGCCGCAGGTTCATGGGCGCAGAGGTAATCTACGGCGGCCCGCCGGACACCAGGCACAGGATCGTCCAAGAGCGGGCGGACCCGGTCCGCCTGATTGCCCGGCAAGACCCCGAGTGTCCGCACCGCTTCCTCCCGGACGTGGGGTGAATCGTGGCGCAGGAGGGGAAGCAGATCCTTCGAGAAATCGACGCTGCCTGCGGATTGCAGAAGCCTGAGCGCGTAGAGGATCTGGCGTTCCTGGTTCCCCTCCAGGGTGCCGAGCAGGAGGCGGATGGACTCGGGATCGGTGACGAAGCGGTTCACCTCGCTCAGGTCCAGCTCGCGACGGCTCAACTGCTGGCGGAAGGCGGCCAGGTAGGAGTTGCGGAGCTCCAGGCAGATGTAGATCGACGCCGCGGTGAGGCCGATGATCGCCACCGACGAACCCCGCAGCCCCAGGGGGAGGTAACGGGTCGTCACGCCGAAGATGATGACCCCGGCCAGCGCGCGCCCGACACGGTCGATGAACACGTCGATGAACAGTTTAATCTTCTTGCGGACCTCCGGCGACAAGGGCATGTAGAGGAGTTCCAGACCGGCCCGGTTGAGGGAGTAGCGGAAGACCGAGTCGCTTCCTTCCACCAGGACCGTCATCAACAGTGTCGGGGCGATCAGAACCCCGACCGACGAGACGAGCACGGCCGAGGGGAGGAACAGCGTGGCGGCCCAGATTCCGAAGCGCCGGACGACGATGCCGGTGGCCAGGATCTGCAGGGCAATCCCGACGATGTTGGTGTAGAAGTTGAAGCTCGCGAAAAACTCGTCGATTCTCGCGTGTTGTTGTTCCCTGGGCACACCCGAGAACGCCCTCTGGACGGCGTCGTTGATCTGCCAGTCGGCCAGCTGCGAGGTGATCATGATGAGGAGGATGAAGACCACCATGAGCGAGCAGGTGCCGCGATCCGAAGACCATCCGCAGCAAGTCGCTGGTTTTCTCCCCCTCCGTTTCGAACCTGCGTTGTGCGCGGACGGGGGCGGTATCCTTGCGCCGGTAGCGCCACGCGACAAAGCTCAGGAGGATCAGCCCCGTGCAGATCGCGACGCAGATGAGCAGCAGCCTTCCCGTTCCGAGGGGCACCCGCAGCTCCCGCACCAGGAAGCTCCCGGTCAGGGCTCCGGTGCTCGCGCCGGCGCCAAGAAGCCCGTAGATCCGCTTGGCCTGGCGGTTGTCGTAGATGTACCCGGCCAGGAGCCAGAACTGAGCCACCAGGAGGACGGGAGCGACCTGCACGTAGACGTAATAGATGTAAGGCAGCAGGTTGATGTCGCGCCCCATTGCCCAGCCGAAGTAGAAGAGCGTCCCGATCATCAGGATGTTGGTGGCGGTGATGAGCGCGATCGCCGAGAGCCTGCGCCCGAGCTTGAAGATCGGCGTGGCGAGCGTGCCGGCAAACAGCGCGCTTAGCCAGTAGGCATACACCAGGTGGCTGGAGGGGAGATTGGTCAAGAAAAGGCCGCTGCGCAGGGGTTTCAGGATGTAGTAGGAGGTCAAGGCGCCGAAGATGTAAAGGAACATCAGCGAGGTGACCAGTCCCTCGCCGCGCCTTATCGGGATCCAATCGGATAGCCACTTCATCTGGACGTCTCACTCTCAGTTCCGGCGCGTGAACCGCCCTGACCGGATTTTCCAGATTGGCTTTTTCCGGCTCAACCTACCAGAGCTCATCCCGCGCGCCGGCCGCCGATGCGTCGTCTCCAAGCCAAAGGATACAGTGATAATATGTAGTGGGTAGAACAAAATGTCGGCTATATCCCTGGCCCGTATCCCGTGCCCGGTGACCTATGGCTTCCCCGCAACCGGCCCCCGAGAACGCGCGCGTCTTCCATTGGCCTGCTTGCCTGCTGCCGGCGGTGGCCGTTGTCGTTTACCTGGCAGGCCGGAGCCCATTTCTTGGTCAGTGGGACAGTTTTGACTACCTGAAGGAAACGGTCACCCACAGTCTTTCCTCCCTCGGTTTCGGGCGATCCGTATTCGTCGGCTACAATATCGTGCTCTGGGAAGTTTCCCGGCGGGCCTTCCACTTGTCGCCGCTCGAGTTCGAGGATGTGGCGCTGCTGGTGGTGGTTTTGCTGGGGGCGGCGGGGGTCTGGCTTTTCGAGCGCCTCGCGCGCGGGCTGCTGCCCGCGACCGCGGCCCGGATGGCTGCGCTCGCTTTTCTGCTGTCGCCTTCCTACGCCGTCTATGCCGGCTACTTCATGGCGGACGTGCCGATGCTCGTGGCGGCATTGGCGGGCGCCGCCGTGCTCTGGCCCGAACAGTCCCGCGGCCGCGCGCTGCGGGATGCCTGCGCGGGGATCCTGTTCGGCCTGTCGATCGGGTTGCGCGAGCAGGCCGCCACGCTGGGCCCGGCGTTTCTCTGGATCCTGTGGGTGCGGCGGCCGGCAGGGCGTCAGCGGCTGCGCTCGGTGGCCGCCTTCGGGCTGTGTGCGGCGGTCGTGACGCTCGCCCCGGTCGTGGCGCTGTATCTCCACGACGCGGACGCATTTGCCCTGAGGATGAACGCCTGGCTGGCCGCAATACCAATGGGTCGGGCGCATTTTTGGCTCAATGTGCAGGCCAGCGTGCTCTTCACGCTCGCACTCTGTCCCGCCGCTTGGCTGGCCCTCGCCTGGGCGGCGTTGCGCCGTTTTCGAAACCGCGCTTCGTTGCGTGGCCTTGCACCCCGACCTGCAGCACTGGCCGGTGTCGTCTGCTTTCTCCTGGTCCCGGTGGCGGCCCTCTGGCGCGACGCAGACGTGCAGTTTCACCCGCGATACACGCTGCTGGCCTTGCCGGCTGCGGTGATCGTCTGCACCCATTTCTACCATCGCTGGCTCCCGTCGGGTCGCGCCGCCGTCGTCTGGGCGCTCCTGCAGGTGGCCGCCTTCGGCCTGGCACAGGCCACGCTCGCACCGTTCCGCCAGGCGCAGGCAGAAAGGAAGGAGTACGCCCGGACCGTTCGTGAAGCCCTGCCGGGACCCGCCATGCTGGTGGCCGGCAGCTACAGCCCGGTGTTCGACTACTATCGGGCCGCTGCGGACAGGCCGGGCTGGCAAGTCCTCTGGTCGGGTTGGGGCTGGTCCGGTCGGTCTGCGGAGACGGCAATCCGGGCGGCGTGGGCGCGCGGCCAGTCTCTCTACCTCTGTGACGGCCCAACCGCCTGGCTGCGCTTCGAAGACGAACGTCTCGACCTCCATTTCATCCTGCAAGGCCACAGGCAAGAGTCGATCGCCCCCGGCCTGTCCCGGTTCTACCCGTGACCTTCTTCGATCCCCTCGAGAGCTTCAAGTCCTGGAGTTGAGCCGTGGAATTCACCTCGAGCCTCCAACGCATTCCCGAAGTCGTTCCCGGGCTCCGGGGTTGTGTGCAGTGCGGCACGAACTAGGCTAGAATTGCCCGGCTTCTTGCAGACAGAGGGGAGAAAGGCAAGGCATGTCGTCACCATCGTTAACGGTAGTTGTAGTTACTGGAAACGCCCGGGACAGGATCTCGCGTCTGCTCGATGCCCTGGCGAAGCAAAGCATTGCCGGGTCGCTGGAGGTTGTCGTCGTCAGCCTGGCTTCCTCGGAACCGGGCATTGCCTTCCCTCCGGGGATGGAGGCCACCCTGGCTCACCATCCCGGCAGCTGCGATCTGGGGAGGGCGCGCGCAGAGGGAGTGCGCCGGGCACGTGCTCCGTTGATTGCGTCACCCCGCTTGCGGCGGCATTGATCGCGTGTTTGGATTCGACCTCGGCCGCAAAGCCCTGCCGCCGCCCCGCGACGACCTGCGCGACCAGTTTGCCCGCCTGTGCGGTTATTGCGGCTGTTTCCGCGTGTTCAGCCGCCGGGTGCGACCCGACTTCGAGTTGCGCCCCTCTCGGGAGGAAACGGCCCGACGTGGACTGGTTTCCAGGAGCTGGCGCGAGGCCTACCGCCGCTACCGGGAAGCGTCGCCGCGCCTGGTTCCTTATTGATCGAGGCAGGAAAATGAGGCCGGGCGGACCCACGGGGTTGTCAGGGTTCTGTGTTCTTGGACAGACGTTCGAGCTGCGCGGACACGAAGGGACTGGGTTCGAGCGACAGCGCCCGCTCGAAGGCCTCGCGGGCCTCGCGGTACCGGCCCAGGTGCAGACAGAGCGTGCCGATGTTCGCGTGTGCGGGGGCGAAATCGGGGTTGATCGCGGCGGCCCGCCGGAATTCGACGAGCGCCTCCTGCAGGTGAACCGGGCCGAGCTTTACCGCGAGCAGCCCGAGTGTAAAGTGGTTGCGGAAAGACTCCGGGTGCTCGCTCGCGTTGACCGCCATCTCGGCGCGGAAAAGCGAGAGTGTGTCCGGGTCGCGGGCCAGCGGCTCGAGGTAGGCCGAAACCTGCATCGGCTGTACCGTCCTGATTTCGCTCTCCAGCACGGCGTCGTTTCTGCCGTTGCGTCGCACGTAGATCGCGACCACGTCGTCGAAATAGACCAGCGCCCATTCGGCGCGGGGGAAAGCAAGGGTGTCGAGGCTGTCTTCCGGTCTCGCAGGGGGTTGTTCGGGGTAGCGCACGACGGCGTAGTCGATCCCGTACTTCTCAACGAGGTCCCGCCAATTCTTGCGTGAGTCGAATGCGTGCACGTACTCGGACAAGATCCCAGGCCCCAGGTAGACGTCCTCGCGCCCGTCTATGAACACCTTGTGGTCGGGCCCGAGCCTCCAGATCAGGTATCCTCCGATCCCATACGTGTTGAACATGTGCCCGCGGATGCCGGACGCCTCCAGGAAATCGACCCCGCTCACCGCAAAGACCCCCGAGTGCACCCCGACCCCGAACCTGTAAAAGTACGTCTGGCTCTCGAGCTGCACCACCCGGGCAATTAGCAGCGTTGCCGCAAGGGCGGGGACCCACGCCCGGATACGCCCGAGCCATCGGCCCTGGCTCAGGTGCCATGCCAATGTGGGGGCGAGGAGAAAGACTAGGAGGGGGCGAAAACGGAAAAAGACCAGGGTCAAGGCGAGCAGCAGTGGGAGCAGGAGCCATTCGTAGAGCCGGACGCGCCGCGGCCGCAGGGCGAAAAACAGGGCCAGGAGGGCCGCGAACACGAGGTAGAGCACGATGGAGAGGTCGACCCCGGCGCGGATCGTCGAGGCCAGGGACTGGAATTCTTTGTTGTCGAGCGGGCTCTCGGTGCGCAGCAGGCCGTAGAACAGCGCTTTGTAGCCGTGCGGATTCAGGAAGGACGCCGCGACCACGCCCGCAAGCGCCGCCGCGTGTGGGGCCAGGGCTCTCGAGCCGGCCCGGGAGACTCCACCCGCGGCCGGGCGCCGCTCCCAGGCGCAGTCGAGCAGGAGCGCGCCGGCTAGCGCCCACCCGAGCAGTGCCGTCCCTCCGTGAAGGTTCACCCACAGCAACTGGGCCGCGGGAAGGAGGGCAAGGAGCCCCGGTTTCACGGCACTCTTCTCGCAGACCAGGAGGAACAACGCCGCCAGCGGGATCGAAAGCAGTTCCGGCCGTTCGGTGAAGCGCATGCGCGAGACCGCATATGCGGCCGCGAGCACCAGAAGCGTGGCGCCGGGCAGGGCCCTCCGGAGGCGCGCGGTCCAGGCAGTCAAGCCGAGCAGCAACGCGACGAGCAAGGCCTTGCCCGCGACGATCGCGGCCGTCCCGCCGGCCCGGTACGCCCAGTAGGAGATGAGCCCGAAAAGCCACTCGTGCGAAACCCAGGGCTGGCCTGCTGCGGTGTAGGAAAACGGGTCCAGGCGCGGTATCGCGCGGTTTTGCAGGATCCAGGCCCCGGTCTTGAGATGCCACCAGAGGTCCAGAGATCGGATGTCACAGAAGGAGATGACGGCGGCGCAGGCGAGCAGCGGGGCCAGATAGGGCCAGAATCGGATCCCCGTGGGCGCGGCGGGCCCGATCAGGAAATTCGAGGCCCCTGAGCCCCCGCGGCCGGCGCGCGGCGACGCGGGGTGGCCGGTCCGGCCCCTGCGCCCCGCCTGCCCGGACGCCAGGCGCGCCCCCCGGGGAGCTGTCACGGCAGGAACCGCTCCGGGTGGCGGAGCTTCTCCGGGAGATATGTGTCGATAACGTAATTCAGGCCGTGCTTGGCCAGTGCCTGCTGCTCGGCGCGCACGCCCATTTTGAGTAGTTGCTCCATGGCGTGAATCCAGGCCTCGTGGTGCCGGATGAAGGGATCGTTCTTGATCGCGTCGCGCGCGCGTTTGACGTCGACATCCTTGAGCGGATGGGTCGGCAGCTTGTAGTCGACGATGTCCTGCGGCGTGATGCCGAGGAACGACGCCTGGGGCACGCAGAAGAACTCGTTCAGGTGTGCGGCGTTCCCGGATCCGACCTTCAGCGTCCGGTAGATGTTAGTGATGCCGTAGGGATCGCCGTCCACGAAAACGTACACCGGGATCTTCTTGAAATCGGCCAGCCGTCGTATGAACCGCCGGCAGGCACGGGTCGGGACGCCCCCCATGCTGACGAGAATGCAGTTGGCCTTTTTCCAGTAGTTGTGTTTCACGAGCCGCTGGAACATCCCGGCGGTTTCGATGACGAGGATGAAACTCGCCGAGGTCTCGAACTGGAGACTCTCGACGGAGATGGGAACGCTGTAGGCCCCGGAGCCGAACTTGGTGCAGTCGATGCGCAGCATCTTCCCGGTGTCCCGGTCGCGATCGAGCACGATGAGACGTCCTGCGACGTCGCCCCCCTTCTCCTCGGGTATGAATCCAAGCTGCTCGCGGTTCACGGCGAAAAAGGCCTCGACGTCGTCCATCACGGTGTCGGATTCGGGCTGCTCGTTGAAGCGCGCGTCCTCCCAGTTCTTGGAGACGTAGTACGCCTCTCTCTTGGTGGCGATGTCGTCGTTGGCGACCAGCTCTTTCGAGAGCGCCATCATCCGGAGGGTCTGCGCGAAGGTCTTGACGGTGTTGACCGTCAGGGTGCGCTCTTTCTTCTGGCCGGCGATCTCGAAAAAGCCGCGCTGAGGCGTGTACCGCACGTTGGTCAGCGAGCGGACAGGGAACTTCATGGTCGGTTTTTTGCGCGCCATGATTTTTCTGTGGATCTCGGCGGCGGATGCGTCGATGGCCGACAACACCTTCCTGCTGGCGGCGCTGGCGGCTTCGGATTTGCTGCTCTTCTTGCCGGGCATGGGCTACTCCTGCACCGCGTCCTTGGACCGGCTCCGTTCCAGGACGTCTTTCAGGGTGATCACCAGATCTGCCTCCGCCTTCTGCGACAACCCGAGGATCTCGCGCAGCGCGATGCCGATGTGGGGGATGTACTTCTCGATGTAGGAGCGCTTCTTGTCCTCGTCGACCGCCCTGCGGTGGGCGCGGATGTGCGACGCCAGCTTGCGTCCGCAGTCCTGCAGCGCCAGGCGCAGCTCCCTCATGATCTCCGGGTAGGCGGCGATCGCCTCCTTGCTCTCGGAGGTGAACGGAACCCAGACCGACGCGATGTGGACGAATAGCACCAGCGGTCCCTGCGGCAATGCCCCCTTGGACTGGGACAGCCCGTAGCCGCGCCAGTCCACTCCGAGGACCGACTTTCGTGATCGCGCAGGCCGCCTGCTGGTACTGCAGCGGGACCCGGTTGGCGAAACGGAGCAGGTCGACGAGTTCGTCGGAGGGTAGCTTCCCGCCGTAGGCCATCCCGATCTCCACCTGGAACGGATTGCCCCGGTAGACGGAAGGGGCGCGGGTGATGGCGGTGAAGAAGGCGGCGTCGATCTCCTTTTTCAGCCCTGCCATGAGCTGCTCCTCGCCGATGGGCGAGAGGCAGTTCGTCGGCGGGCTCATGATCTTTACCGCGCTGATCGCCTTGTAGAGCCGCTCCGCTTCGCTCACCGCGATGGCGTGCGGGTTGGAGTTCGGTTTCAGCTCCGCCGCCGCGCAGATCTCCAGCGCGACGCGGCTGCTGACACGCGAGAAATCGCGCTGCAGCGCCACGCGCGAGCTGACGGGCGGTGGTCTCCTTCATCATCTTGATCAGGGCCCCGAGCTCGACGCCGTACGGGTGGGGTTTGATCTGCCGCGGTTCGGGCGGGAGGGTGTCGGAGCCCCGCGGGAAATGCAGGCTCCCCGCGCCGCCCGGGAAAGAGTAGATAAATCTCGCAGTGCGGGTTGGCGATGGCGGTCTGCCGTATGTAGTCGTCGATCGAATGCCGCCCTTTCTTGTAGGTGCCGACGAGCTCGATCTCGACCCGCGTGCCGTGCGGCGGCTCCCACTCCACGACGCTGTCGTTCAGCACCTGCGGGATGTTCTTCCTCGTGTCGATCTGGATTTCGTAGTAGTGGGCCGGCTTGTCCGGCGCCGGTGCGCGAGGTCACGACGATCGACTTGCCCGTCGTGAGCAGGCCGTACATCCCGGCGGCCGAGATGCCGATCCCCTGCTGCCCCCGCGCCTGCTTCAGCGTGTGGAATTTCGACCCGTAGAGCAGCTTGCCGAAGATCTTCGGGATCTGTGCCTTGACGATGCCCGGCCCGTTGTCCTCGACGGCGATGCGGAACCGGTCCTCGGCGAGCTGCCGGATCTCCACCTTCAGGACCGGGAGTATGCCGGCCTCCTCGCAGGCGTCGAGCGAGTTGTCCACCGCTTCCTTGATCGCCGTGAGCAGCGCCTTCTGCGGGTTGTCGAATCCGAGCAGGTGGCGGTTCTTGGTGAAGAACTCCGATACCGAGATCTCGCGCTGACGCGCGCCATGCTTTCGGCCGTTTCGCGGCGCGAGATGCGGGGGGCGTCTCCGGCAGGCGGGGCTGCCGCCTCCGGAACCCGGGGGGTGTCCCGTTTCTCTGTGGTTTTTTGTGGCGGCGGGTCCATCAGGCTCAGTTGGTGCGGTACATCGTGATCGGCCCTGCCGGGGAGGGTGGCTGGCTTGATTCTGGGCGGAATACGGATACTCCTCCTTCCACTGCGATGCGGGTTGAACCCCAAATAATAGGGGATCCCCCGAACCAATGCAATCGAACCCGGGCGCTCAGGCGCAGGTCAGGGTGGAGATCGATCCCTGGAGTCAGGGGATCGTGACTACCGGGATGGTGGCGAACACGTCTGCCAGGTAGTTGTCGTAGCGCAACGCCACACCGGCCACCGGGACACCGGACTCGACCTCGAGGGTGCCTTGGAACTCCGGAAAGGAATCGGGGAACCACTCGGTGAAGAACTTTGCGACGTGACCGAGCGGGGGCACGAGGATGCTGGCGGAAGCGACGATCTCCCCGGCGGCATTGCGCAGGCGCAGCGCCAGCCTCGTGGCGCCGGCCGCCGGATTACAGATGGCCAGGCCGGATTCCGTGTAGCCGAGACTCTCCACGTAACTCGTGAAGCGGGGCACTGCCGGGGACGCCGCCACCCCGGCCTGCGACACGATCCTGCCTCCCGAGACCACCTGAAAGATCGACGAACCTCCGATGGGTACGCCGGAGGTCACCCGGACCCAACCGGTCACGGCACTCGCCGAGGCGCCGCCTGTCGCGAACGTGAACACCCCGTCCCGGGGGATGGAGACCTCGTGCCTCGTCTTCAAGACGCCCCCGACGCTGATTCCCAGCGGTTCGCCGCTGTGCGAGAAGAACTCGATGCGCGCTTGCGCCGTGGACGCAGAGGGGTTCATCAGGATGAAGGTGGAACGGTAGCCGCCGCCGTCCGCGATCTGCGGGAAGTAGAGCTCGGTCGCGGCCTCGTCGGCCAGTACCGGGATGGTGGAAAAAGCGTCCTGCTCCGGGTTGTCGTAGCGCAGTGCCACGGCCCAAAGCGGCTGGTCGGCATCGAACTCGAGCGACCCTTCGAAGTCCTTCAGATCCGCGGCGAATCTCTGGAAAACGAATTCCGCAATGTGCTGCCTCGCCGCCAGGGTGAGGCTGCGCGGCGCCCCGAAGGCCGAGCCGTCCGAACGACGGAGTGTCAACCGCACGTTCGCGGGGATCGTCCCGGGGTTTGCGACGGCGTAGCCGGAGAATGCGTCCCCGGTGTTGTCGACGTAGATGCGGAAGGATCGAGCCGCTTTCGACGCTCCGACCCCGGCCTCGCTCGAGACCCGATCTCCCGTGATTTTCCTGAACAGGACGCCCCCTCCGCCCGGGCTGGTCGTAAGCAGACGGGCGTAACCGGTCAGGGTGTTATCCCTCGAGCCGGACCGGAGCCGGGCGGAGCCGAGGCCAGGGAGCGGAAGGGTAATCGTAGTTCCCGGGCGGCTGAATGTGCTTGCGGAGATCGGCCCACCCGACGAGTCGGCAAGATGCACCTGGGCCGGCGACTCCGCAGCGGTGGGATTGATGGCTATGATGGAGGACTCGTAGGCGCCACCGATCGCGATCTGTGGGAACACGGCGGCGGAAGCGAGCAGCGATGCCGGAAGATACTCGTACGCCCCGATGTCCGGCACGGGCGAGCCGTCCACGTCACCGTCGACGTTGCGAGGGATCCCGTCGCCGTCGCGGACGGGCGCATCCTCCGCCCGGGGGTCGGCCCGGTCTATCGCTGCCGACCCGGGCTGGAGATGGAAGTCGTCGCCAGCCGGATCGGAAAACCCGGGATTGCCCTGAATGTTGCCGTTTTGTGCGGCGAAGGTCCCGGTTTCGACGACCGAGTTTTTCACGACGACGGTTCCAGCTGTGCTGTCGACCGCCACATCTCCGCCGGCATTGCCGGAGAGGATCGAGTTCGCGACCCGGGCGGACGCCCTGTCGTACACGCCCAGTCCAGCGCCGCCGTTGAGGGCGACGACGCAGTTCACCAGGTTCACCGTGCTGCCGGGACCCGTTGCCCGGAGGCCGTACGCGCTTCCCGCGCCCCCGGTGCTGCGATACACGGAAGTGTTGATCAGCGTTGCGGTCCCGGAGGCGACGTGCACGACCGGCGACCCGCCGCGTATCCTGAGGCCCTCGACGCGCGCGGTCTCGGCCGCGAGCGAGAGGGCGGGCAAGTTGTCGGCAGCGGACCCGTCCAGGACCGGGCTTTGACCGGCAACGGCCCGGATGGTCAAGTTCTTGCCCGTGATGGACACTGTTTCCCGATAGGTCCCGCTGTCGCGGATCTCGATGGTGTCTCCCGAACGCGCTGCCGTCACCGCCTCGGCCACGCTGGAGTAACGCGCCCCTCCGGACTTGGCGACGGTGATGGGCTCACGGGCCGCGATCCGCACGTCGAACGATCCGAACTTGGCGTAATTCCAGGTCGTGTGACGACGCGCGCGTAGGAAGTGCCTGCCGGAGGAAGGAGCCGTCCATTGAATGCGCGCGCCGGTCGCGGCGTTCGACGCATCGGTCGACGCGAGCACCTCCGCGCCGTCGCCGGAGAGGACGTCGACGACCACTGCCCCGCCATTTGCGAGGTTGACAGTCTCGATCAGGTACTCGGTTCCCGCCGTGGTGTTGAATCCGACATAGTCGACGTCGGCTACGGGATAGAACGTGTGGTGCAGTTCCCCGGCCCCAAAGTTGTAGGTTCCGAGCGACGGATTCTGAGCGCGCCAGTCGGATGCCGAATCGGTGGCCGGCAGAGTTATCGGGCGCGCCAGAGTCTTGCCCGCCGGTGGGGAGGCGGGATTGACCCCAGGGAAATCGCGGCCATCCGGTGGGACGTCCTTGGACCGTCCCCAACGCACGAAATCCCTGGTCCTGCCCGTGCCGTCGACGAGGGCGCAGGAACCCTCCTCGTCGTTGGCCCAGGAGACATTTGTCTCGAAATACAGCGTCGTCGGCGAGTTGACTCCCGAAGTCTCCGAGAGCACGACAAAGGCCCCGGGCGCGAGCCTGAACGACGGGATCTCGAACACGGCGGGGTCGTATCCCTTGGCCAATGCCCGCACCGTCCAACCCGAGAGGTCGGCTTCTTCGCTGCCGGCGTTGTAGAGCTCGACCGCATCCAGGCGGCCCAGGTCGATCTCGCTGATCAGGACCTTGACGCCGCTCTCGAGCGCCGGGATGTGTCCGACGCCGGCCAACGCCGCACCCGCCGCCGAGTTATCACTCTCCTGAGGGTCCGGGACGAATTCGATGCCGTTGACCGAGGCGAAGACCGTCTGCATTTCGGAAAGAAACCCGTTGCTCACGGCGGGGGCAAACCAGCCGTTCCAGAAATCCTCGATGCTCGGGCCCGGGGTGTTTACCGTGGGGAAATAGGTGGCCAGGTCGTTCCAGACTTCCCGGAACGGTCTTTCCAGTGGGTCGTCGTCCATCCCGGGGGTATCGTCCCGTGTGGCGGCCCCGTCGATCACGTCCCAAAGGGCGGCGGTCACGGCCACCTCGTTGGTGCTCCCTTTCTTACTAGCGATCGTCACGTTGCCGGTCAGGCTCTCGATTTCGTAGGAGAACGACAGGTTCTCGCCGTCGGTGCTCAGGTAGATATCGGGGCGCGGATAGCCCTTGAACCTGCGCATGCTCGACCCGAGAAACGTGGCGAGGCCCTCCCCCCACGACAACCGGATGTCCTGCTTGTCGTCACCGATGAAATGCTGCCCGCCGGGATTATCGGACCTGGAGTACAAATCGTCGAAAAAGTGACCGAGTTCGTGGCTGATGACCGTGTCGTCGTATGCGGCGCGAGCCCCCACGTAGATGTGCTTCGGAGAGGAGCTCTCGTAGTAGGAGCCGGACCGGTTCTGGGTCTGGCGCCAGATCATGGTCAACTCGGTGGCAGGGCGGCTGCCTGCGGCCTCCGCCGACGCAAGAAACTCGATGCCGTCGACGATGACATCCCAGATATTGAACGCCTTGCCGGTATCGTTGCCCGACGAAGCCAGCGTTGTACCCAGTTGGACGATGCCGGTACCTGGGGAATCGAGCGGGTCCGAGGCGACGGAATAGTAATCGCCGAAACCGAAGTTGTCGTCGGCGACCCGTACGCTCAGCAGCAGCCCGGAACCAGCCGGCGCGCGGGCAATGCACACGGCCGACACAGGCTGTTTCACGGAACCAGGGACCGTGATCGCGTACTCCCCGCGCGCGTCCGTCGCTCCCGAGGCAAGCGGGACGCCGTTGGCCATGACCTGGACATCGGCAAAGCGGATGGGGCGGGCGGGGTTGTTGCCGGTGAAACCGTTGATGTCGAATTCCCGGTCCTCGTAGAGAAACTTGCCCGTGACGGTGTACTGGGCGAAACCCGGCGACGCCACGCAGGTCGAGACGAGGAAGAGGGCAACAGCCAGTTTCAGGGCGGCCGGACGCATCGTCATCGCTACCTCGCCGTCACGCCCCGGTAAACACGGATTCCTGCACCGTCCGGGAGCGTGACGCGGCCTATCATCCCCTGCGGGCGGTAATCCGGTCCGGCGTTGATCCACCGCACAGCCGTCTGCGCAACCGTTCGCCCGTTTCTGAGCTCCACGACCAACCTTGCCCTGATCTCGTAGGCTTCACGATCGGGAATGGTGACCTCCAGCTGCGCGCGGCCCCTACCCTGCCGCAAAAGGACGTCGTGGTCCTGTGCCGCGGCGAGCGAGCGCCTCAGCGGTTCGGGTACCCGGTACTCGATGCGCGCAGAGCGGACCTGGTCCGGGTCCAGCCCGGACTGCACCTCAACCTGAAGCCGCAGGACACTGCCGGGTTTCGGCTCTGTCAGCGGCACCAGGTCTACGCGGAGCGGTATGAGCGAATCGCAGGTCGTGCGCGAGGGCACAGGGGGGTGCGGCTGGGCGGCAACCCACACTGCGGCCGCGGAAATGGCGACGACAATCGTCAACAGCGCCGCCTGTTTCGCGGTGCTAACGGGACCGGGCATAGTAACTCCTAAGTCTGCCTGGTTTTAAAGAGGCTCGACGTCGATGGGCGGCGAGGCGCCGGCAACAGTTCTGCGCCGCACTTTTTCTGTGGCATTTTCAGAACAAAAGCATATAATGCACTTCCCCTGCTCGGAAATCAAAGCATGGAGCAGGGTGGAGACTCGGTTAGTAGGACGCGGTAACCGCAGGATATCCGAACCGGTGCGCACAGCGCGCCTGTACCCGGAGCACCTCCCCCTTCCGGTCCTGCGGGGATTCTAAAGAAAACCGAAACGGTCGTCGTTGCGTCGCCAAGCGCTGCTCATGCGCCGGTAGGCATCCGGCGGTCAGGAACCCGATGCATACACAAGTTCTGCTCGACGAAGCAAACGGCATGACGGGCGCCCAGGACCGGTCTGGCGGAGGTCTGGGCCTTTGCGCATCAGTGATGCCCGTGCCGGATTTCGAGGCACTGTTTTGCGAGTACCAGCCACTGGTATACAGGGTGGGGCTGAAGTTCCTGGGCAATCCCGAAGATGCCGAAGACGTGACCCAGGAAGTGTTCACCAAGGTCTGGAGGAGTCTGGAGGCCTTCAACTACAGCTCGTCTCTGAAGACCTGGATTTATCGCATCGCAGTCAACACCTGCATCGATCACAGCCGCAAGCCTTGGAAAAAGCTCGGGCTCCGCTCCACGGGCCTGGACGAGACGCTGGAAGAGAGCGACGGCAAGGCGCTCGTCAGCAGCGACGAGTCCGCCGAGGGTAAGCTGATCGCCAAGGAGAAAGCGGCCCAGATAAGGAAAGCCATTACCCGTCTCAGGCCGCACTTGAAAGCGGTCCTGGTGTTGAAGGACCTCGAAGAACTGAGCTACGACGAGATCTCCTCGGTGCTCGGTCTGAGCATGGGAACTATCAGTTCCCGCCTGAACAGGGCCCGGAAGGCGCTGATGGGCCTGTTCGACCCGGCCGCCCAGCCGCTGCTTCAGGAGTTCTGAAGGCATGTGGTGCCTACGGGCGCGCAGGTTGATCTCGGCATTCCACGACAAGGAGCTGGATCCACCGACGGAGCGGAAGGTATCCGCCCACGTCGCGCGCTGCCCGTCCTGCAGTGGCGAACTGGAACGGGTAAAGATGGGAGCCGAGCTGGCCAGCGTCTACGGGCCAGCGGGACTGAGTGCGGCACCGAGAGGTCAACCCCCGTCGCTCTCCGCCGATGCACCCGGGAAAGGTGTTCCTCTAGGGCTCTATTGCACCGCAGTCGGCGCGGCGCTCCTTCTGGGGGCGGGCATCGTGTATCGCGTCCCGCTTCACGACCTCTGCTGGCGTCTGTTTTCCGGCGGCGGCGATTGCAGGCTCGACCTCGGAACAGGGGGCGAGCGCAGGGATGCCCTCGACCTGTTCCGTGCCCGTTATTCGGCCCGGTTCCGGGAGTTTCCCTGTCACGGGGTACCGGATCCCGGGTGGGTGGCATTCGACTATAAGTTCCCGTCCCGGGTGCCGGGACAGATGACCCTGAAAAGTGTCTTGGTGTTCGACCCCGGCTGTTGCGGCGCCGTGGGCTTGGTCTATGCCGGTGAGCGGCGCAATCTCTGGCTGCTTCAGCAGCCGGCCGACCGTCCGATGACCCTTGCGGGCTTCAACATGGACCGTGGGCTTGTCTGCAGACACGGCGCAGCCCACGGCACCGTCGGCCGTTACGGTGTCGACACGTGGACCGCAGATGGCCTCCGTTATGTTCTGTTGAGCGACCTGCCGCACCAGGAAATCGAGGCTGTGGTGGCCTCGCTGCGGTACGTCCGATGAGGGGATCCTGATGGCCACTTGCATTGGTAAGTGCGTTTTTCTGTTTGCGACGACCGCCCTGCTGGCTTTGCCGGCGCCGGCCTCGTTGTCCCCTGCGGCTCAAGACCGCACGCTGCCCCGTTTCGAGATCAGGCTCGCCGACGGCAAGCTCATGAGATCAAAGGATCTGAACGGGAAGATCGCGATTATCGATTTCTGGGGCACCTGGTGCAAGCCGTGCCTGGTCGAGATCCCTGAATACAACAGCCTGTTTCGCACCTACCGGGACAAGGGCGTAGTCCTGGTCGCGATCGCCGTGGAATCCGGTACCAACCGCGAGTTGGCGGCTGCGGCGAAGCGCCTGAAAATCGAGTACCCGGTTGCCGCCACCGATGCGGCGGGACTGGACGCCTTCGGCCAGATTGCGATTTTCCCCACTACCTGGGTGATCGACCGCAAAGGGAAGCTGGTGAAGGAATTCGTCGGCGTTTCGGGCACAAAGCACAAGGACCTGCGCAGCACCCTCGACGCGCTCCTGAAATAGACCCGCGGTCAACGCGCGATTCCTGCAGTGGCCACGGCAACGCAGGCCGAATGCGCGCCCCCCCTCACTCCGGTCGTCTGCTCCAGTGGGAATCGCCTTTTTCGACGAGATCCTCCAAAGAGCGCTGCAGTTGTGCCTGGCACCTCTCGAGTTCGGGTTCGGAGGCGTCCTTCGGGACAAGAATCGGCGGAGCTGCGATGAAGAGGGCGCGAGTGAAGGGCTTTGGAATCTGGAAATGGTCCCAGCTCGAGAGCACCCACTTGTGCTCGGCGCTGACACAGAAAGGGCAGATCGGGCACCCCGTCCTGGCCGCCACCCAGACGGCTCCGGGTTTTGCGACGTAGCGCGGGCCCCGCGGGCCATCGATGGTGATGCCGACGTCGCTGCCGTCGCGCAGCGCCCGAATCATCTCCACCAGCGCCCCGCGGCCCCCGCGGCTGGATGAACCCCTCGCCGCCACGTATCCGAAACGGCGAATCACCCTGGCGATGTACTCCCCATCCTTGTTCTGGCTCGTCATGACGACGATGCCGCGATTGCGAAACAAGTACGTGGCGAGGAAGATGCGCCCGTGCCAGAAAGTGAGTATCACCCTCCTGGCCGATTCGTCACCGCCCGAAACGAGGTTTTCGCGGCCTTGAAACTCCCAGCGCAGGGTGCAGCCGATGGCCCGCATCACCCAGTAGGCGAGCGTGGACACCAACCGGAATTTGATCCTATTGGGCACGCTCAGAACCGTCGCCAAGGGGTCCCCCAAGTCGGGTGATTCTGAGCGATTTGCCGCGCCAAGTCAACGGAGGTGACATATAGTGTGCTGGTGTTGAACGTGTGGCTGGCACTGTGTTTGGAGGGACGGGATGGCCGAGTGGCAGTTGAAACCGATCGGGTGTATCCGGAGCCCATACCGCGAGACGGGGGACATCCCAAAGGGGCTCGGGGCGCAACACACCGCCGAGGGTGTCCTCGAGCTGCTCCCGGAGTACGAACCGGGTCTGCTCGACATCGAAGGGTTTTCGCACCTGTTTATTATTTGGGTGTTCGATCGTTCGCAGGGTTATGAACTTGTCGGCGCTTCCCCGACCGACGGCAGGGTGCACGGGGTGTTCTCGACGCGCTCGCCGCGGCGGCCAAACCCGATCGGTCTTTCCGTGGTCGAACTGTTGGGGCGCGATGGCGCCGCGCTGCGACTGCGCGGGGTGGACATGCTCGACGGTACGCCGGTCATGGACATCAAGCCATACACCTCCGGGGTTTCACCCGACAAACTGCGCCGCGGCTGGCTCGAGGAGGCGGAGAAGCGCGCCCAATCCGGTCCCGCTACAGCGCCACCTCGATGAGGGGCTCGGGCGATACGGTCAGATTTTCGCAGCCGGCAGCCGTTATCAGATAGGTGTTCTCGATGCCCACTCCCCCCCGCTCCGGGAAGAAGATCTTGGGCTCGAGCGCGATGACCATCCCCGGCTGCAGTTCGATCTCGAAGCCGGGGGCGAGCACCGGGAGTTCGTCCAGTTCGAGCCCAACCCCGTGGCCCAGGAAGCGCACCTGGCTGTCGCCGATCCCCATGAAGGCGGCCGCGTAGGGCGTTTCCCGGATGCAGTCCAGGGCATACCGGTAAAGAGCGTCGCACCGCGTGCCGGGCCGGAGTCTTTCTTCGATCTCTGCCATCAACTCCAGAACGACCGAATGTGCGTCCTCCATGTCGCCCGGCACCTGCCGGAGCGCGTAGGTCCGGGTCTGGTCGGCGATGTATCCCCCATGTCCGCCCGCCACATCGATCATAAGGGTTTCCCCGGGAGTCAGCGTGCGCCAGCCAGCGCCGGCGGGATTGGCGGGGCTGATCCCGACATAGCCGACCGGGCCGGGGAAGCACGTCGGGTACGCCGCGCTCGGGCCCGCCGACACCGTGCCAAAGGCAAGCTCGCCGTTGAATGCACGCATCCTGGTAAACCCGGGGTGTCCCTGGCAGCGCAGCGACGATTCCACGGAGGCGGCGAGTTCGAGTTCGGTCATCCCGGCGCGCATCCTCGAGCCGGCCTCGGCCAGGGTCCGGCTCAAGACAAGCGCCGCGTGCCGTATCAGGTCGATTTCGGCCGGGGACTTGATCATCCGGATCCTCCGGATCGCATCGGCGCCGTCGACGAAGGCGATACCCGGGAAGAGCGCCTGCAGTCTCACAAAATGCCGGGCAGGCAGGACGTCCATCTCGAGAGCGACGCGTCGCAGCCGTCCCAGCCCCTCGCCCGCAAGGATGTCCGCGACCTTCTTCGGATCCCCCATTGGGACCAACCGGCCCCACGGAGACTCAATCTGCGCGCGTCGCAGGCTCTTTTGCACGAGGTACACGGGCTCTCCCGCCGCGGGTATGCACAGGAGTCCCGTCTGCACCGTTCCCGAGAAGTAGTACAGGTCGGCGTTCTGATAAATGAACGCCGCGTCGGTCTCCGTCTGCTGGAGCCATGCCTGCAGGCGGCTGACGCGCTGTTCGACCTCTGGTCTGGAGAGCAAGTCCATGGGGTGCCTCGAGAAATGGCCGCCCGGCCTGATCGGGTCGGACCCGAAGTCCCGATAAAGTAACACATCCGGAGGGGCTCATCCATTCCATGCCCTCCGACGCCGCTGTTGAAAATGCACACCCGATCGGCTAGCTTCACGATCAGCCGGTCGTGGGCAGGCACGCATCAGGGAGCGCGCGCGGCATGGCTGTACCCCCGGGACCCCAAAAATGATGTCAACCTGCCGAGCCCGTGCGGCGTAAAAACAACGCCGAGGTCTCGGCCAGGCCTCTCGCCGCGTGTGGATACGATGACGAACGATATGCCCGACGAGGAGCTGGTGGAGAGCACGCTCGGAGGAGAGGAGCATGCCTTCTCCCAGCTCTACGAGCGCTATCGGCGACCGGTCTATTCGACGGCGTACCGGATCACCCAGAACGCTGCGGATGCCCAGGACGCCACCCAGGAGGTGTTCGTCAAGGTCTACCGCTCCCTGCGGAGTTGGGACCCGGGGAGGGCGAAGTTTTCGACGTGGTTGTTCCGAATGGCTGCTAACCACGCGATCGATCTCTGGCGCCAGCGTCGCCGCCGTGCGGAGGACCAGATCCCAGAACGGTCCCCCGAGCGCCTGCTGCGCGAGAACGCCTTGCGGGACGCGATCCGCTCTCCCTATCGGGATGTCGCGGACCAGGAGGCCCTTGCAGAGGTGCGCCGCTGCATCGATGTGCTTCCGGACTTGCAGAAGAAGGTCTTCGTGCTGAGGTTCTTTCAGGATTTGAAGCTCGAGGAAATTGCGGGGGTCGAGGGCTGCAGTCTCGGGACGGTCAAGACCTCGCTTTTCCGGGCCACCCAAAGCGTGAGGCGGGCGCTGCGCGCCTCGAAAAAAGCGTGATGAAACGGGACGAACGCCACTACACGGAAGAAGAGTTGCTGCTTCACCTGCTCGGAGAAGACGTGCCGGAACGTTCAGGGGAAACGGCGCGCCACCTGCAGCACTGCTCGGAGTGTGCCGCCGTGTTCGGGGACTATGCGGTTGTGCGCGAAAAGATCCAGAAATGGCCGGTGCCGGAGCCCTCGGAAGCGTGGTGGCGCGAAAGCCAGGCGCGGCTGTTGCAGAAGTTCCGTGAAGACGGCCAGTGGCTGCGGCGCAGGGGACTGTTCGGCACGCTCTCCCGGTTTTTCAAGCCGGTGTGGGACTACGCCCTCGAAAACCCGCTCCCCACCATGGGCTACGTCGCGGCTGCCCTCGCGTTCGCCTCGGAGCGGACGATCACGGTTTTTCGTCTCGACCACTTGCTGCCGAAAACAAACGAGATGCTGGAAATCCTCAGGCAGGTACTCTAAGGCTGAAACGGCATGGCTAACGAAAAGAGATTGGGTTTTGGCGAGTTCCTGGCCGATATCTACGGAGTCATCGTCGCGCCGCGCGGGCGGTTCAGGTTGATTCACGAGCGGGACGCGGCGTGGGGCTCGCTGGTTCTCCTGATCGTACCGGCGTATTTCGGGATGGCCTTCGCCAGCGCCATCTTTTTCAAGCGGGATCCTTTCCCGGGGTACTCCTTTCTCCTCCCCGCTGTCCTCGCCACGGGATTGACGCTTCTGAAAATACTGTCCGTGCACGTCCTGGCGCGGCTGTTCGAGAGTCGCGGGCAGCGCGGCGCAACCGGCGGAAGTTTTCGGGACCTGATCGTGGTCTTCGGCTACACGGGAGTGCCAGCCCTCGGCGCGATCGTGTGCGCCTCGGCCGCGTTCCTGTTTGCGCCGGGACAGCTGGGCTACTTCGTCCATTCCTTGCGGGTCGTGGCCATCAGTCTCCTGGTCGCGACCGGAATCGCCCTGTTTGTCTGGAACCTGATCCTCATGGTCCTCGCGCTCAGGGTCGTCTATGCGATCGGGGACATCAAAATTCTCGCCTCGGTCTTTATCGGCCCGCTGCTGGTTGGGGCGCTGCCGGGACTTGCGGCCCACACCATTTTCACCGAAGGGAAGATCGAGATCGCCTGCCTGCGGCCGGTTCTCTCGGACCGAATTATCAGGTTCGCGACCGCCGATCTAGCGGGCGATAGCGGCCATGACGCGAAGGTCAAGGTGCACATCGATCTTCTCGGATACAGGTGGCGTGCCCCGGAACGATTCGACCTGGTGATCTTCGAACCGGCAGGGCCTGCTGCGGCGAAGCCGGCCGGCGAGCCAGGAGCCTGGCAGGTTATCTTCGGCAGGCGCCCCGACCAACTCCTGTTCGGACGCATCGTGGGAGTTCCCGGCGATACCGTGGGGGTGGTTGACGGGAAACTGCGAATCAATGGTCAGGTTTGGGCGGAGCCGTACGTTACTCCGGAGTTCCAGTCGGCCGTTTCGGTGGCCGACACCCGCCTTGCACCGTCCGATTACCTGATCCTTCCGGAGGACCGGAGGATGGTGGATGCACGCCGGGGAGACCTGGTCGTTCCCCGTGCGCGCGTTTACGGCCGGGCTATGATCAGAAGATGGCCGCTCGGCTGGTGGTGGTTCCGACCTTCTGTTTTCCGCGAACCGTACCCCGTCTCGGAGTAGGTGCTGATACTCCCGGAGTTCGCACGCGAGGCCGGCCCGGCTCACACGTAGAGGTCCGGCGGCTTGATCCCCATCAGCCTGAGGTAGACATACAGCTGGCCGCGGTGGTGAATTTCGTTTTCCGCCACGTCGCGCGCCATGGAGGAGATCGTCTGTTCGATCCCGAACGGTTTCACGACCAGGTCGAACCCGTCGTCTGGGAATGCAGCCAGCTGCGCGCTGAGCGTGCCGTAAATGGCGTCGAACGCCCCGACGATCTCGCCGGTGTTCTGAAACGAGCCCGCGATGATGAACGATTCCAGGCTCCACCGGTTTTCCCCCAGGCCGGCCGCCAGAAAACGATAGTTCCCCGCGATGTGGAGGGCCAGTTCTCGCGCACTCATCATTTCGGGCACCGGGCGGAAATCGAGGCGGTCGTCGGGAATTGCCTGCAGCGCGCGGCGTGTGGCACGAAACCTGTTTTCCGTGATCTGAATGAAGGTTGCGGTGTCCATGGAAGCCTCCGGCTGTGGCTATACTACACCAAAGACCGGGGGTCTCCTCCGGGACAGGATCGAGATTCGGCGGCCGGGAGGCGCAAGGCGGGGCGCGCGGGTGCGGATCACGGCGGAGGATCGCATTCCGTGCAATTCGCGACCGAGTTCCATAAAATAGGAAATCCGGGAGGCACAACCTGATGACGCTGGAATCCATCTTCACGAGGCAGCTTCCGGAGGGCGAGCCGGAGCTAGACCGTTTGGCCGAGGAACTGGGGCGGCTCGCGGAGTTGACCGTTTACCCGCGGTCGATCGTCCCGACAGGCGCCGGTGCCGTGTTCATGGGACGGCGAGGAGTCGACAAGCGCCTGGGGCTGGTTTTCACGGCTGACTCGGGCGGCGGGTTCGCGGGGAGTTCGAAACGCTTGATTGTGTCGGGCAGAGAGGTGTTGCTCATGGTGTGTCCGACCACGGCCGGAAACGCCGCCGCGGCGCGCACCCTGCTGCCGTTTCTTGTCCCGCGGACGCTCGGGTTGTGCAAGTCCGCGGGTTGCGGTGACAGGCTCGGGCTGGCCACCCCGGGGCACGTGCAGGCGCTCCGGGAGACTGGGATCGCCGCGATTCTCGCCCAGCAGTCGGTGCGCGAGAACGCCAGGACGGGCCGGACCCCGCAAGAGGTCATGGACGACGCGCTGTGGGGCGTGCTCCAAGAGGGTTGGCGTGCCGGGTTTGGCGCCGATGCCGACCACCTCAAGGAGGAGGCCGACATCGATTCCTTTGCAGCCGCCGGTTACACGTTCTTTACCTTCGATCCGGGCGAATACGTCGCCCCCGCCGCGGATTCCGTTGCCCCCTCGGGCCTTTCCCGGATGGTCGACGATCTCCCGTGGGATGTCCTCGAGAGTTCGCCGTCCGACCTGAAACGGGCCCTGCTCGACCGCCCGGTCGAGCTCGACGGCTTCCGAATCGTCCTCTCGGAGTTGGAGCTGCTGCGGGCCGCCGGAAAGTACGGGCGCGCCGTCGCTCGCACCGCCACGCTCTATCGGCACCTGTTGGCAGCCGCGCGGCAGCCCTTCGAGGTGGAGATGAGCGTGGACGAGACCGAAAGCGTGACCACCCCCGCGGAGCACCTTTACATCGCACACGAACTCCGCAGGCTCCGGGTGCGCTGGGTCAGCCTGGCTCCGCGGTATGTCGGCCGATTCGAGAAGGGTGTGGACTACATCGGCGACGCCGGGGAGTTCGAAACTTCCTTCGGCCGCCACCTGGCCATCGCGCGGGCGTTCGGTCCCTACAAACTGAGCCTGCACTCGGGGTCGGACAAGTTTGCCATCTACCCGATCGCCGCTCGGCTGGCGGGTGAACTCGTACATCTCAAGACGGCCGGGACGAGTTACCTCGAGGCCTTGCGCGCCATCGCCGCCGAGGCCCCGGCGCTGTTCCGGGAGATCGTCCGGTTCGCGGTGATGCGGTACCCGGTCGACCGTGCCTCCTATCACGTTTCGGCGGAAGCCGGGCGTGTCCCCGAGGTGGAGGGCTGGCCGGACGCTCGGCTCCCCGGGCTGCTCGATCAGTTCGATGCGCGCCAAGTCCTGCACGTGACGTTCGGATCCGTCATTCGGGAACCCATGTTTCGAGAACGATTCTTCGCGATCCTGCGCGAGCGCGAGGGGACGTATTACGAGATGCTGCGCGTGCATTTCCGGAAGCACCTGGACCCGTTCAAGTGAAACGCGCGCCGCCGGCTTGGCGGCGCTCATCTCGGGAGAAGTTCATGGATCTTGCGGAACTCACCAAAATGTACGATTTCACCGGCAAATCGGTCGTGATTACCGGGGGCGCCGGTATCCTGGGGGAGAGATCTCCTGCGCGATGGTGGGATGTGGGGCCAGCGTCGCCCTGCTGGACCGGGACCCTTCCCTGGCCGATCGCCTGATCCACCGATTCGAGACCTCCGTCGGGAAGGCGATCGTGGTCTACGCCGACGTGCTCAAGCCGGAGAGCCTGCACCAGGCGTGCGATCTCGTCCTGCAGTCGTTCGGGCGCGTCGATTGCCTGATCAACGCGGCAGGCGGCAACAAGGCCGAGGCGACGACCAGCGAGACCCGGTCGTTTTTCGACATCCCGGAGGACGCGCTCCGTTTTGTCTTCGAGCTGAACGTTCTTGGGACGATCCTCCCTTGCCGCATATTCGCACGCAAGATGGCGGACCAGGGCGAAGGCGTGATCCTGAACATATCGTCGATGAATGCGTTCCGGCCGCTGACCCGGGTGCTCGGTTACTCGGCCGCGAAGGCGGGGGTGAGCAACTTCACGCAGTGGCTGGCCGTTCACCTGGCGCAGGAATATTCGCCGCGATTACGCGTTAACGCCATCGCCCCGGGGTTCTTCCTGACCGACCAGAACCGGTTCCTGCTCACCGATCGGGAAACCGGCAGCCTGACGGCGCGCGGCCAGAGTATTCTCACCCACACGCCCATGGCGAGGTTCGGCGTGCCCGAAGACCTGCTTGGCACGGTGCTGTGGCTGTTGTCGCCGGCTTCGGCTTTCGTCACAGGGATCGTCGTGCCCGTGGACGGTGGGTTTTCGGCGTTTTCGGGAGTGTAGTCGGCGGAGTTTTGACACGCAGGAGGTGCGGTTATGGCGGCTGGGGTGGGGTATGTCGATCGTTTGATGACAGAGGGGGAAGCGCGCGCGGTGGTCGCCTCGACCATTTCGGGCGCTGGGCTCGAGGGGAAGAAAGTCCTGGTGATCATCCCGGACGCGACCCGCACGGCACCGATCCCGATGATGTTCCGGATCTTCGCGGACGAGATCGCGCCCAGGGCGGCCCGCCTCGACTACCTCGTCGCGCTTGGAACGCACCAGCCGTTGAGCGAGGACGCCATCAACCGTCTCGTGGGCGTAACCGCGGAGGAGCGGGGAGGGCGATTCAAGGCAACGCGGGTTTTCAACCACCGCTGGGATCTGCCCGAAACATGCGCGAAGGTCGGCACGATTTCGGCCGCCGAAATCGAAGCGATCACGGGCGGACTGATGAGCCAGTCCGTCGACGTCCGGCTCAACAGGCTCGTGTTCGACTACGACCGCATCGTCATCTGCGGCCCCACGTTCCCGCACGAGGTGGTCGGGTTCTCCGGCGGCAACAAGTACTTCTTCCCCGGCATCGGCGGGGCCGAGGTGATCAACTTCTCCCACTGGCTCGGCGCCGTGATCACCAGTTACAGCGTGATAGGCACGAAGTACACGCCCGTCCGGCGGGTGATCGACAGGGCCGCTTCCTTTATCGACCGGCAGAAGCTCTGTTTCGCGATGGTGGTTAAGGGCGCCGGTCTCGCCGGTCTTTTCGCCGGGTCGCCGGAGGAGGCATACGATGCCGCCGCCGACCTGTCGAGCCAAATCCACATCCAATGGGTGGAGAAGCCCTTCAGGCGCGTGCTGTCGGTGATGCCGAAGATGTACGACGACATCTGGACCGCGGCAAAAGGGATGTACAAGCTTGAGCCTGCGATCGCCGAGGGGGGTGAAGTCGTCGTCTATGCACCGCACATTGACGAGATCAGCTACACTCACGGGCGACTGATCGACGAGGTCGGGTATCACGTCCGGGACTATTTCCTCAAACAGTGGGACAGGTTCAAGGGCTACCCCGGCGGCGTGCTGGCGCACAGCACGCACCTGCGCGGCATAGGGGAATACGACGCGGCGACGGGGATCGAGTCGCCCCGCATCAAGGTGACCCTGGCGACGCGCATCTCGGAGGAACGCTGCCGCCGGGTGAACCTCGGCTACATGAACCCGGATGACATTCGGCTGGACGATTGGCGCGGCCGCGAGGCGGAAGGGATCGTGCTGGTGCCCAAAGCCGGCGAGATGCTTTACCGCCTCAAACCCGCAAGCGCGCGGGCAGGAACCTGACGGATCGACTATGAGCGAAGAGCTGTTCCCGATTCTGTCCCCCGGCCGGGGAACGCGGCGTCGAGGTGAGAGGCAGCGCGCGCCTTGCGGATGTCGGCATCGTCCTCCGCCCGGGGGACGATGTGGCGGTCGCCCGAAAAGACCTTGCCCGCGGGCTCGAAATCACCACGTCCGCAATCCGCATTTCTCCTGGGCGAGGGCATCCCCATGGGGCACAAGTTCGCGCTGCGCCCGATCGCAAAAGGTTCCCCGGTGCTCAAGTACGCGCAGCCCATCGGCGTGGCGTTGGGCGACATCCGGCAAGGCGATTGGGTTCACGTGCACAACGTCGGGCTGGCGCACGAGGTCGGCGATCGCACTACGGGTCTGGAGCACCCGCAACCTCCGCCTTTGCCCGACGATTTGCCGCGTTCGTTCATGGGTTACCGCAGGGCCGACGGTCGCGTGGGCACCCGCAACTACGTCCTGGTGGTCCCGACCAGCAATTGTTCCAGCCACGTCTGCAGTGCGATCGCAGAGGCCTTCAGGGAGAGTCGCTGCGCAGGGGTGGACGGCGTCGTGGCGCTCCCGCACCACGACGGCTGCGGTCACCACGACGGTCCCGATGTCGCACAGCTCGAACGCACGCTCAAGGGCATGGCGCGGCACCCGAACGTCGCCGCTGTACTGTTCGTCGGGCTGGGCTGCGAGATTAACAACCTCGACCGCTATACCCAGCTGTCGCTCGCCACCGCGGGGCGTCGCCCCGTGGCGACACTCGAAATCCAGGCGGCGGGCGGGACCCTGAAGACGATAGAGGCGGGGACGCGCTGCGTCCGCGAACTGCTGGACGAGGCGACGCGCTGTGCGAGCGCACGACGGAACCGGTTTCGGAACTGATCCTCGGTCTGAACTGCGGCGGGTCAGACGCGTTTTCCGGCGTATCGGCCAACCCCGCGCTGGGCTATGCGAGCGACCTCGTCGTCGCCGCGGGTGGTGCGGCGGTGCTGGCCGAGACTCCCGAAATCTTCGGCGCCGAACACCTCCTGGCCCGGCGCGCGGTCAATGTCCCGACCGCGGAACGCCTTCTGTTCATCATACGGAGATACCAGGAGTACGTGGCCCGGTTCGGAGCGACACTGGACAGCAATCCCGCTCCCGGGAACCTGCGCGGCGGCATCACCAACATCGTCGAGAAATCGCTGGGTGCCGTCATGAAGGGGGGCACGACGATGCTGGCCGGTGTGGTGGACTACGCGGAATCGGTGACTGGCAAGGGCCTGATCGTCATGGACACGCCTGGCTACGATCCGGTCTCCATCACCGGGATCGCCGCCGGAGGCTGCAGCCTCATCGCCTTCACGACGGGGCGCGGTTCGGCTATCGGGTTTCCGATCGTTCCCGTCCTCAAAATAGCTACCAACAGCCGCATGCACCGCACGATGGTCGATAACATGGACATCAACGCTGGAGAAATCCTCGACGGTCTCGGCCTCGGTCCGATGACAAAGGGATAGAAATCTTCCGTCACATCGTGAGGGTCGCATCCGGGGAGCGGACCAAGAGCGAACTGCTCGGGCACAAGGAGTTCGTGCCATGGCGCATCGGCCCGGTGATGTAATGTGGAGTGCGGCGCCTCGGCGCCGCCCTTTTGGCTGCGACGACGTTCAATTGCCACCGAGGGAGACGGTGCGGCCGCCGTCGCGCGCCGAACGATAGAGCGCCAGGACAAGTTCCAGCGAGGCACGGCCCTGCAGCCCGTCCACGTAAGGGGGCCGGTCCTCGCGTATCGCCGCCGCAAAATCCTCCATGATCCTCCGGTGGCCTTCCCAGCTGATTGCCATCGCGTTTCCCGATCCGTCTGAGATGTCTGCCGTGGCCGGCGACGGGTTGGGGGACTGGTCGCGCAACGCCCACGTGGAGATGTTGTCGCCGTCCACCGTGATCGTGCCCTCGCTGCCCGTAAGTTCAAGACGGCGCTTGAAACCCGGGTAGATCGACGTCGCCGCCTCGATGACGCCGAGCGCGCCGCTGCGAAAGCGAAGTGCCGCGACCAGCGTGTCTTCTCCCTCGATCTGCGCGTGGATACGCCTGGCCGAGAAGGCAGTCGCCTCCGCGACCGGCCCCATCATCCAGAGCAGCAGGTCCACCGTGTGAATGGACTGGTTGATCAATGCGCCGCCCCCGTCCAGTGCGATGCGTGCCGCGCCAGGGCGCGGAAGCGTAGTACTCGGCGGTGCGGTGCCACTTGACGTACGCGCTCCCCATGACAGGGCGGCCCAGACGGCCCCGTGCGACGGCCGAATGGACCTCCCGGGTCGCATCGAGGAAACGGGACTGGAATGACACGCCGAGTTTCACCCCGGCCGCCGGCAGGCGGAGATCAGGGCGTCGGCGTTTTCCAGCGCGACGTCCACGGGTTTTTCAACCAGGACGTGCTTTGCCCCTGAGCGCCACACGGCACCCGATCTCGCCGTGCGTGCCGCTGGGGTGCAAATGGAGACGGCATGCAGCGCCGGGTCGGCCAGGAAGGCCTCCAGGTCGGTACTGCAAGGAACACCGAACTCGCCGCCCAGGCTCCTGGACGATTCCGGCGAGCGCGAACACACCGAAACCAGTCGCAGGGAAGGGACTCCTCCGGATGGCCTCCGCGTGGATCCTGGCGACGTTCCCGCACCCTACTGATCCCGATACCGACGGCATCGTTCATCGCGCGCTCCCTGCCTTTTTCGCCGCGAGTCCACCGCGGTGCGACGTGCCCTTATAGCATACCTGCGGTGGCTTCGCGGGCGGTTGAAAATTGCATCCGGCGGCGTGCACCCGGCGTCTGTTATCATCTCCGGAACAAGGGAGGAAGCTCATGCCCGGAACGTACAAGATCACGGAACTCGTCGGGACGTCGCCCACGAGTTTTGCCGAGGCCGTCAAAACGGCGGTTGAAGAAGCGTCGCTTACGGTGCGCCACATGGATTGGTTCGAAGTGGTGGCACAGCGCGGCCGCATCCAGGGGGGAAAGGTCGTCGAGTTCCAGGTCACCATCAAGGTCGGGTTCAAAATCGAGCGCTGACGGACGGAATCGAGGTTCCCTCGTGACCCTCGAGCATTGGAGGTGATGTTCGAAGCCATCCTCCGAGTATCCCGAGTTTGCACGGGGGAACAGTCGGCCGTCAGCCGCGGACGGACGCTGCGGGGATCTTAGCGACGAGGTCCTTCATCTCGGCGATGCTTTCGGCGCCGATCGTGAAGCAGTCCAGCACATCCTGGCCCAGCGCGTACTGCAGCGCCGTGTCCACGGTGCCGCGCAGTTTGCCCTGGCCCAGGATCTTCATCCCGACGATCCCCTTTCCCGCTGTCTTCATTTCTTTCAGGACCGAGATCACGGTCTGCGGATCGGCGTCCATGTAGGCGCTTGCCGGGTTGAGGCGGGCTAGGTCGACGTCGACCCACGGGGTGACCGCGGCCGTCCTCAACGCGCCGATGCTGTGGCACGAGAGCCCGTGCGCCCGAATCGTCTTCTTCTCCTTCGCCTCGCTCAGGACGGCCATGGCGCCCCGTTTCTTCTCCGGCCACGCCGGGTCCGTGACGGCGTGCAGGAGGACGATGTCGATGTAGTCCGTGTCGAGTTCCTTACGGAATCGGTCGAGGTCCTTGCGCATCTCGGCCTCTGTGGTCGCGGCGGTCTTGGTCATGAGTACCACCCTGTCGCGCGGGACGGTTCTGAGGGCTTCGCGCACGTGGGGATGGCTGCCGTAGCCGTCGGCGGTGTCCCAGAAGTTGAGGCCCTGGTCCACGCCGGCCCGAAATAGCTCCGCGAGGCCCTGGATGCCGAGCTTGCGGGTCTGGTTGGAACTCCCCTGGTAGCCGATCGTGCCGCTCCCCTGCGCCAGCCGGGAGAGCTTGATGCCGGTCCGGCCGAGCGTGACGATGTCCTGGGCGTGTTTCCTGGTCTCTGCTGCGAAAAGGTGGAAGGGGAAGTTCTGCGTCTGCAGGAAAGCGGCACCGGTCAGGGCGCCGTATCGCAGGAAGTGGCGGCGTTTCATCGATGGATCCTCCGTGGGAATGTCTCTAGCAATGTTAGCATATGGCAATTAGACCGGGCTCGAGAGGCTGTCCAACGGTTGACGAATTTGGAGTGGGGCGCCTCGGCGCCGCTTTCACTCGTCCTACGGCAGGAATGCTCGGCGCCTCGGCGCCACGCCGGATTGCGAGATGCGACCCTGCGACCTCGGCCTTTGGTGGCGCCGAGGCGCCGCCACCAAAGCGGCGTCGAGCCGCCGCACTCCACAATCTATGTGGCGACGGGGGTACGTTATAGTGACCGCAAACAGCGTCCGGGCTGAAGACCGGACCCACTTGTATCTTGTTTGGATCGGGCAAATCAACCGTTGGATATAATGCCAATGTTGCCTGGAGATGCCGTAAAAGGAGGCCAGATGCAGCCGACGGGGGCCGCGGGTACCCAGCTCGTTCAGGGGCTCAGGCTGTTCGATGCCACCACGATCATCATGGGAAGCATGATCGGGTCCGGCATTTTCATCGTTTCCGCCGACATGGCGCGGTTGCTCCGCTCCCCGGGGCTGCTTCTGCTGGCCTGGGGGATCACCGCCCTGATGACGGTGCTCGCTGCGCTCAGCTACGGGGAGCTGGCGGCGGCGCTGCCGCGCGCGGGCGGCCAGTATGTTTTCCTGCGCGAGGCATTCGGCCCGCTGTTCGGCTTTCTGTACGGGTGGACTCTCTTCCTGGTCATACAGACCGGCACGATCGCGGCCGTGGCTGTGGCGTTCGCCAAGTTCCTGGGATTGTTTGTTCCCTGGGTTTCTGCCGCGCGCGTTCTCGTGCCGCTGCCGTTCGGCGCCAGCCTGTCGAGCCTGCAGCTCTCGGCGATCGCGGTCATCGCCCTCCTGACTTGGGTGAACTGCCGCGGGTTGCGCGAAGGGGCGATCGTGCAGAACGTCTTCACCGTGGCCAAGACGGGCGGGTTGCTGGCCCTTGTGGCGGCGGGTTTTCTGCGGCCCGCGAACCCTGCGGCACTCGAAGCGAACTTCACCCGGTTCTTGCCCGGGGATTTTAACCTTGCGGTCCTCGCGGTGCTCGGCGGGGCCCTGGTCGGGTCGCTGTTTTCGTCCGACGCGTGGAACAACGTCACGTTCACCGGCAGCGAGGTCGTGAATCCGAAGCGCAACCTGCCGCTGTCGCTGTTCCTGGGTACGGCGGCCGTTTCGCTGATCTATCTCGCGACGAATTGCGTTTACCTCAGGACGCTGACGCTGGAGGCGATCGCGTCGGCACCGGAAGACCGGGTCGGGACGCTTGCGGCGCAGAGCACTCATGGGGCCGTGGGGGCTGACGTTCGTCAACGCGGCGATCCTCATCTCGACCTTCGGCTGCACCAACGGGTTGATCCTGGCCGGCGCCCGGGTGTACTACGCGATGGCGCGGGACGGGCTGTTTTTCCGCCGCGTGGCCGAGGTCTCGCCGAAATCGCACACACCGGTCTTCTCCCTGGTCCTGCAGGCGGTCTGGGCCTCGTTGCTCGCCCTGAGCGGAACCTACAGCGACTTGCTCGACTACGTAATCTTCGCCGCGCTGCTGTTCTATGTCCTGACGGTCACGGGGCTGTTCGTGCTGCGCAGGAAGCGCCCGGACCTGGAGCGGCCGTACCGGGCCTTCGGTTACCCAGTGCTGCCGGCGCTCTACGTCGCGCTCGCGACGCTGGTCATGCTGGACCTGTTGTGGGTGAAGCCCGCGTTCACGTGGCCGGGTCTCGGCATCGTGCTGACCGGGGTCCCGGTCTATTATTTCTGGCACTCGAGGAAACCGGCCGGGGTTTTGCCGCGGCGGCGCGGGTGAGGCCGCTGGACCGGAAAGCGGTTTCTGGATAGGCTCATGGTATGGAACGGCTGAAGGCCCGCATCTTCACAATCTGGTGTTGGACGGGGTGCGGCCTGAGCACTGCCTTCTGGGCCACCGTCTCCATCTTCGGCAGTGTGTTTTCCAGGACCGGCAGGTTGCAGCACTTCTGCATGAAGCGCTGGTCGCGGGACAATCTCTGGCTGAGCCGCGCGCGGGTGGAGATCGAAGGGCTCGAGCACGTCGATCCCGCGCACCCGCAGATCCTGGCGGCCAACCACAGCGGGCTGCACGACATCCTCTCGCTTTCGGCTCACCTCCCGATCCAGTTTCGCTGGGTGGCCAAGAAATCCCTCTTCAAGGTGCCCTTCATGGGCTGGCACATGCGTCGCTCCGGCTACATCCCCATCGATCGGGAAAACCCGCGCGAGGCCGCCCGCAGCATCATCGAAGCCGTCCCGGATCATCCGGGACGGCGTGCACGCGATCGCCTTCCCCGAGGGGACCCGCAGCCGGACGGGAGAGCTGGGGGCATTTCGCAGCGGCGCGTTTGCGCTGGCGCTCAAGACCGGCGTCCCGCTCGTCCCCGTGACGCTGGAAGGGAGTTACCGCGTGATCATGCCCAAGACACCGCAGGTGAATCCGGGCACGATCATCCGGATCAAGATCGGCGCGCCCATCGATCTCTCGGCGTACGGCAAGGCCGATAGGCACAGGCTCATGGACGACCTGCGGCGGATCATGGAGACGAACCTGGCGGAACTGCGCCTCCGCAGGCGTGCGGACGAGGAGAGGGAAGACGCGGTGTTCCGGTGGATTTACGGACGCACCGGGGCCCCGGATTATGCCAGCCTGCGCGCGAGGGGAGATGCCGAGGCTTTGGGCGGGGGACCGGGGGGAGCAGCCTAACGGCGGCCGCGTGCCGCCGCCCCGATTGCCCTGACCTCGCTGTCCGGCAGATTGCCCTCCGGTCGGCGATGGTCGGAACACCGTGTCCCGGCCGTTCCTCATGGCATCCGCGACTTCGACTTGGCGCCGCCCGGCGGCGCCTCCGCTTCGTGACGCTGGCTGAATCGGAAAACCAGCCCGGCGCAAGTTCAGCGACCCAACTGACCTTGGTCTTTAACTTTTTCGATGAGATCCGCCGCCTCACGAGGTGACGGTGCTTCCGGAAGCGGGCATGCGACCGAATTCTGGGGACAGGCTATGCAACTCCTGGCGATCCCCAGGGGCCCGTTCGATCGCGTGCTGGTGGCGCGGAGCCTTTCCGAACCCCTCATCCTACTTACGAACGACGATGCTCTCGCCGGCTACGGAGCAGGCATCCGAGTCGTTTAGCCTAACGAGCCGAGGTCACTCGCGTTCGTCTTTGGGGACGGGGCGCTCATCAGACGTCAGCCACCCTTTCCTGCCGAAGTAGATCAGCATGACCGTGGCGAGCAGTGCCATGAGCCCAAGGGCGAACGGGTACCCCCAGTACCAGTTCAATTCCGGCATGTTCAATGGCGATTGGGCCGTGTTGAAGTTCATGCCGTAGATGCCGGCGATCAGGGTTAGCGGGATGAAGATGGTCGTAAAAATGGTGAGCACCTTCATGACCTCGTTCATGCGGTTGCTTACGCTCGACAGGTAGACGTCGGTCAGGCTGGAGGCGATGTCGCGGTAATTCTCGAGCAGGTCGATGATCTGCACGGTGTGGTCGTAACAGTCCCGAAGGTAGAGCCTGGTCTCCTGGGTGATGAGGGGTGTGCTTTCCCGGTAGAGAGTGGTCAGCACCTCGCGCAAAGGCCATGCCGCTCGTCTTAGCGTCAGCAGGTCGCGTTTGACCTCGTGAATGCGGGTTATGGCGCCGCGCAGCGGGTTGAGGATCACCTCGTCCTCGAGCGCCTCCAGCTGTTCGCCGTACTTCTCGAGCACGGGGAAATAGTGGTCTACGAAAGCGTCCACCAGCGCGTAGGCGAGGTAATCCGGTCCGGCGTTGCGGATCCGACCGCCGGCCTTGCGGATCCTCGCCCTGACGGGATCGAAGCAATCGCCGGGGAGTTCCTGGAATGTCACCACGAAGTTCTTGCCGAGGAACAGGCTCAGTTGCTCGGTTTCCACGCGCTGATTGATTTCGACCATGCGCCCGACAATGAAATAATAGTCGGGATACTGTTCCACCTTGGCCCGTTGATGGACGTTAATGACGTCCTCCAGGGCCAGCACGTGCAGGTTGAACAGGGCGCCGAGTCCGGCGATGCTGGCCGCGTCCCCCAGCCCGTCGACGTTCACCCATGTCACGGGCCAGACCCCTACGAACTCGCGGACGTCCTCGGCCTGTCCCACGGTGCGCTCCGCGATGCCGTCAGGCCCATAGGCGATCACCTTGATGTCGGGGTGCGGGGCGTGGGGGTCGGGAACCAGCGTGCCGGGGGGCGAACCCGGAGGCTGCCGCCTGTGGAGTTTGTGTCGGTGCCCTCTTCGCTTGTCTTTCCTGGTCATGGTCTCTCCTGCCGCCACCGTCCCCTCCGCGGCGAGTATCACGCGGCCGTGGACAACGGGGATTCTACACCGCGCGGCGGTTCGGGGCGGGGAAAACAGAGCGGAAACACTCTCGCCTCAGGTGCTTGGCAGCCCTTCATTTGCGCTTTGGTCCGGTGCGGATCCTGGAGTATGGTTAAGGCCGCCCATCGAACTTGCAGGGACCCGACGTGCGCTGCCGCCACGCACGACTGGAGGAGATATGGTCATCGTGCAGTCCTATCCGGTAGCCGTAGCGCTCTGCTTCGTCACGATGTTGTGTTGGGGTTCCTGGGCCAACACGCAGAAACTTGCCGGGAAGGAGTGGCGCTTCCAGCTCTTTTACTGGGACTATGCCCTCGGGGTCATCCTGGTCTCCCTGGCGCTCGCACTGACGTTGGGGAGCGTGGGGACAGAGGGGCGGAGCTTTGCGGCCGACCTCGCCCAGGCCTGCGCGCCGGCCCTGGGCTCTGCGTTTCTCGGTGGGGTCGTGTTCAACCTGGCGAACATCCTACTGGTGGCGGCCATCGATATCGCCGGAATGAGCGTCGCCTTTCCGGTCGGGATCGGGCTGGCGCTGGTGGTCGGGGTGCTGACTAACTATGTCGCGGCACCTGTCGGCAATCCGGCGCTGCTCTTTCTTGGGGTGGCGGGCGTGACCCTGGCGATCGTGGTGGACGCCCTGGCCTATCGGCGCCTGCCCTCTGCCGGCACCAGAACCGGGGGCAAAGGGATCGGGGTCTCCATCCTGGCCGGCCTGCTGATGGGCTTTTTTTATCGCTTTGTTGCGGCCTCGATGGTCTCCGATTTTGCCCGGCCGGAGGCGGGGAAGCTGACGCCGTACACAGCCGTGGTCTTGTTTTCGGTCGGACTCTTCCTGTCCAATTTCGTCTGGAACAGCCTGTTCATGGCCAAGCCTCTGGTCGGGGAACGCGTGCCCTTCTCGGACTACTTTCGCAGGGGCACCCCGCGACTGCACGCGATAGGGGCGCTCGGCGGGGCGATCTGGGGTGTCGGCATGTCGTTCAGCATCATCGCCTCGGGGCAGGCCGGTGTGGCGATATCCTACGGGCTGGGTCAGGGAGCGACCATGGTTGCGGCACTCTGGGGCGTGTTCGTGTGGAAGGAATTCCGGGGGGCCCGCCGCGGCACGGGCGGCCTGCTCGCGCTGATGTTTCTCGGTTACGCGGCGGGGCTTGCGCTGATCATCGCCGCCCGGGTCGCCTGAGTTCCGGGCAGCCGAAGAGGGATCATGACTCCACGGGAAATCGTTGTCGTGGGCAGTTCGAACACGGACATGATCATTCAGTTGCCGCGGATTCCGCGTCCCGGAGAAACCATCCTGGGCGGCCGTTTCACCATGGCCGCCGGCGGGAAGGGAGCCAACCAGGCCGTCGCCGCCGCCAGGGCGGGGGGAACTGTCCGGCTGGTAGCGCGGGTCGGCAGCGACGTCTTTGGTCAGCGGGCGCTGGAAGGCTTCGAGCAGGACGGGATCGACGTCGGCCGCGTCGTGCGCGACGCAAGCGAGCCGTCGGGGACCGCCTTGATCTTTGTCGAGGATTCCGGCGAAAACTGCATTGCGGTGGCCCCGGGGGCAAACGCGCGCCTGTCCGTCGAGGATGTCGCGAGCGCGGCCAGTGCCCTCGAGTCCGCGTCCATACTGCTTATGCAGCTGGAGATCCCGATGGAGTCGGTGCTCGCGGCCGCCGAGATCGCCTCGGCGCGAGGCGTGACCGTGATCCTGAATCCCGCACCGGCGGCTTCTGTCCCGGCTGAGTTGCTGGCACGAGTTTCCATTCTGACCCCGAACGAGACGGAGGCCCGGGTGCTGACGGGAGTGGAGATTCGCGACGACCTCAGCCTGGCGCGAGCCGCAGACGCTCTCATGTCCAAGGGGGTCGCGACGGTACTGATCACCTTGGGGGCCAAAGGGGTCTTTCTCGCGACCGCGGGGATGCGGCAGATCATACCCGGTTTCCCGGTGGCAGCGGTCGACACCACCGCCGCAGGCGATGTCTTCAATGGCGCCCTCGCGGTCGGGTTGAGCGAGGGTGTGGACCTGCGCGGTGCCGTCCGGTTTGCCAACGCCGCTGCTGCGCTGTCCGTCACGCGGTTGGGAGCTCAGCCGTCGATTCCGTCCCGTCCGGCTATCGACGCGTTCCTCGCCGCTGCCACTCCCGGCTCGGGAGCATAGGGATCGACAGCCGTTTTGCCCCCTTGGCCCGACAATGGTAATAATTCCCCGTCACCCAAACGCATTCATAGACGATCGGAATCGATTATGACGACCAACATGAAGTTCCCGAACCCGGGCGGTTTTGAATCGGAATCCCCGCTAGGAGAACGGCTCCGCCACCCTGATTCTTTCGTGCGACGGCATGTCGGGCCGCGCGAACAGGATATCCAGCAGATGGCGGCCTTTCTCGGCTATCCCGGCATCGACGCGCTCATCGATGCTGCGGTCCCCTCATCCATCCGGTTGAAGCGGCCACTCGAGATCGGCGAGGGCCGCAGCGAGTATGTCGTCCTGTCGCAGTTGAGGGAGATCGCGTCGCAGAACAAGGTGTTTCGCTCGTTCATCGGGATGGGTTACCACGACTGCATCACCCCCCCCGTGATCCAGCGCAACATCTTCGAAAATCCTGGATGGTACACGCAGTACACGCCGTATCAGCCGGAGATTTCCCAGGGAAGGCTCGAGGCGTTGCTGAATTTCCAGACGATGGTCGCCGACCTCACGGGGCTCGAGATCGCCAACGCGTCCCTCCTGGACGAAGCGACCGCGGCGGCTGAGGCCATGCACATGAGCCGCAACGTCAGCCGGAACGACGCGAACGCATTCTTCGTCTCCGACGCCTGCCATCCGCAAAACATAGCGGTCGTCAAGACGAGAGCCACTGCCCTCGGAATCGAGGTCATCGTCGGCGATCACGAAAGGTACGACTTTTCGACCCCTGTTTTCGGGGCGCTCGTGCAGTACCCGGCAACGGACGGCACGATTTCCCATTACGGCGATTTCGTCCGGCGCGCCCACGAGCACGGGGCGCTGGTCACCGTCGCGGCGGACCTGCTTTCGCTGGCGCTGCTGGTCCCTCCCGGTGAGATGGGGGCGGATATTGCCGTCGGGAGCACGCAGCGGTTCGGGGTGCCTCTCGGCTACGGCGGCCCTCACGCCGCGTATTTCTCCACGCGCGACGAGTACAAGCGGCAGATGCCCGGCCGCATCGTGGGCCTTTCCAAGGATGCCGACGGGACCCCGGCGCTCCGGTTGGCGTTACAGACCCGGGAGCAACACATCCGGAGAGACAAGGCCACGAGCAACATCTGCACGGCCCAGGTGCTCCTCGCGGTGATGGCTTCGATGTACGCCGTCTATCACGGACCCGAGGGACTGCGCAGGATCGCCGGGCGGATCCGCTTCATGACGGCGATGCTCGGAAACGGTTTGCGGGCGCTTGGCTATGCCGTGACCCCCGAGCACGTCTTCGACACTCTGAAGGTCCAGGTGAGCGAGAGCCGTCAGGCCGAGGTCGAGGAGTCGGCCCGGGCGCTCGGCATCAACTTGCGGCGCCTGGACAAGGGATCGGTCGGAATCAGCCTCAACGAGACGACATCAGCCGACGACCTGCGCGACCTGCTGTCGGTCTTCTCACAGAAAAGCACGCTCCCGTTCGAGATGAAGGATCTGACCGGGGAGACTGCCCCGGCGCTGCCGCAGCAGCTGGAGCGGACCAGCCCTTACCTCAAACACCCGGTGTTTAACCGGTACCATTCCGAAACCGAACTGTTGCGCTATATCCACCGGCTGCAGGCCCGCGACCTGTCCCTGACTACGTCCATGATCCCGCTCGGCTCCTGCACGATGAAGCTCAACGCAACGGTCGAGATGTTCCCGGTGAGCTGGCCGGAGTTTGCCAAGATCCACCCCTTCGCGCCGGTAGAGCAGACGCGCGGATACCAGGTCATGTTCGGCCAGCTCGAGCACTGGCTGGCTGAGGTCACCGGGTTCTCCGCCATCTCGCTGCAACCCAACGCGGGCTCCCAGGGGGAATACACGGGGCTCCTGGTCATCCGCAAATACCACGAATCCAGGGGGGAAGGGCATCGCCGCGTTTGCCTCATCCCGCAGTCCGCACACGGGACCAACCCCGCGAGCGCCGCGATGGCCGGTCTGAACGTGGTGGTGGTTGCCTGCGACCAGAACGGCAACATCGATGTGGCGGACCTGAAGGCCAAGTCCGCCAAACACGCGGGCGAACTCGCGGCGCTTATGGTGACCTATCCCTCGACGCACGGCGTGTTCGAAGAAGCGATAAAGGAGATTTGCGATACCGTGCACGCCGCGGGCGGACAGGTCTACATGGACGGCGCCAACATGAACGCGCAGGTAGGCCTGTGCCGTCCGGCCGAAATCGGTGCGGACGTCTGCCACCTGAACCTGCACAAGACGTTCTCCATACCGCACGGCGGCGGCGGGCCAGGCATGGGGCCGATCGGGGTGCGGCCGCACCTCGCCCCGTTTCTCCCCCGGCACCCCGTGATCGAAGTCGGCGGCATGGATGGAATCGGCCCGGTCTCCGCAGCTCCCTGGGGCAGCCCCAGCATCCTGCCGATCTCCTGGGTGTACATCGCGCTCATGGGTTCCAGGGGTCTGACGGAGGCCACCAAGGTCGCCATCCTCAACGCCAACTACGTCGCCAAGCGCCTCGACCCGTATTACCCGGTTCTATACAAGGGATCAGGCGGCCTCGTCGCGCACGAGTGCATCCTGGATCTGCGCCACCTGAAGAAGGATGCGGGGATCGAGGTCGACGACGTGGCCAAGAGGCTGATGGATTGCGGCTTTCATGCGCCCACGGTCTCGTTCCCGGTCGCCGGGACGATGATGGTGGAGCCGACCGAGAGCGAGTCCCGGGAAGAGCTCGATAGGTTCTGCGACGCCATGATCGCAATTCGAAAGGAAATCGGGGAGATCGAAGCCGGCCACATGGACGCGCGCGACAATGTCTTGAAGAACGCGCCGCACACGGCCTCGGCGCTGCTCGCCGAACAGTGGCGCCACCCGTATTCGCGCGAGCAGGCTGCGTATCCCGTCCCTTGGACCAGAGACCAGAAGTTCTGGCCGCCCGTCGGCCGGGTCGACAACGTCTTCGGGGACCGGCACCTGATTTGTGCCTGCCCGCCGGTCTCGGCCTACGGCGAGACGAAGTAGGACTGACGCCGGGAGCGGGGACGGCACCGGAGCTTCCCCGCTCCCGGGTCGGTTCTAGCCGTTCCCCTGTTCCTGCAGGTACTCCTCGTATTCCTCCGCGCTCAACAACTCCTTCAGCTCGTCGCTGTTGGCGATGCGCAGCTTGATCATCCAGGCCTTTTGGTGCGGGGATTCGTTTACCGTCTCCGGCGTCTCCTCGAGTTTCGTGTTCACCTCGATGACTTCTCCGCCGATCGGGCAGAAGATCTCGGAGACAGCCTTGACCGATTCAACGGAGCCGAACGGTTCGTTTGCCTCGAACGTGTCGCCGACCTCCGGGAGGTCCACGTACACGACGTCGCCCAGTTCATGCTGGGCGTAGTCGGTGATTCCCACCGTGGCGACCTCCCCCTGCACCTGCACCCATTCGTGGTCCTTCGTGTACAGGTTTTCCTCGGGATACATCTCGCGACCTCCACTTGTGGCTGACGGCGGTTCCGGATATGGGCCCTCGGGCCCGGACAACGTTTCCAACAGAAGGCGACACCTGACTTGTTTCTTAGGCGGTCTTCGGCCGTTTGTAAAACGGAGTCTGGACCACCCGGGCCCTGACCGGCTTACCTCGAACGACAACGTCGAACTCCGTTCCGGGCGTCGTGCGGCCGGTCGGGAGATAGGTGAGTCCGATATTCTTCTGCAGGAACGGGGCCGGGCTGCCGCTCGTCACAACCCCAACCTGCGTCCCCGTCCAGGATCACGGGGTAATGATCGCGGGCGATGCCGCGGTCGGTCATCTCGAAACCGACCAGCAGTCGCGGCACCCCGTTGCGACTCTGCTCCAGGAGGGCGTCGCGACCGATGAATTCGCCCTTGTCGAGCCTGCAGATCCAGGCGAGGTCCGCCTCCAGGACCGTGGTCGTGTCGTCGATGTCGTTGCCATAGAGCGCCATCTTGGACTTCCAGCCTCAGCGTGTTGCGGGCCGCCAGCCCCGCAGGCTGAAGCCCGAAGGGCGCGCCCGCCTCCATGATCCGGGTCCAGACCGCCGCGGCTTTGGCCGGCCCGAGATAAATCTCGAACCCGTCCTCGCCGGTGTAGCCGGTGCGCGACACGATCGCGTCGACCCCCGCGATCTTCCCCTCCGCAAACCAGTAGTATTTCATCGCTGCGAGGTTGATGCCCAGTCAAGGGTTGCAGAATCTCGGCCGAACGCGGACCCTGCACGGCCAGCTGGCTGAATTCCTCGCTGCGGAACAGAACCTCGGTGCCCGGTTGTGCGTGGTCCCGGATCCACTGAAAATCCTTCTCCTGGTTGGAAGAGTTGACACAGAGGAAGAAATGACCGCGCCCCATGCGGTAGACGAGAATGTCGTCGACGAACGTCCCTTTGGGCGTCATCAGGGCGGAGTAGTGGCACTGGCCGATTGCAAGCCGCCGGACGTCGTTGCTCGTGACTTTCTGGATCGTCTCCTCGGCGGTCGAACCCTTCAGTTCGATCTCACCCATGTGGCTGACGTCGAATATTCCCGCGCGGGTGCGAACCGCCAGGTGTTCCGGCATGGGCCCGGCGTACTGCACCGGCATGTCCCACCCGGCGAAGTCCACCATGCGCGCGCCCAGCTGACGATGAATCGAGTTCAGAGGCGTTTTCTTGAGTTCCGGAGAGTCCACTGGAGAGTTCCTTTTGAAAAGACCCGAAATCGTGTGGAATCTATCACTTCGCGCTTGTGGGAGTCAAGCGCATTTCCTGCCTGCTAGCTTTTGACAACAAATGGTTTAACAGGACGGCCCCGGTTTGCCGTGACCGCGAGGAAGCGGGCGAAGTTTGGGAACGTTCGACCCGGTGCGGAGTATAAGCGGCCGAGAGGAATAACATGCTTTACGGCATTTTTTTGGCGCTGGCGCTTTCTGCCGGGGCCGGTTCCGAGGCGTCGCCGCCCCCCTCCGCCATTCGCCGGGTCGAGGTCGAGGGAAATCACCGGTTCCCCACGCCTGGGATTCTGAAAGTGATCTCGAGTGCTCCCGGGAAGCCATACGACGAAACGGCGGCCCGCGAGGACTTGCGCAGGCTGTACGCGACAGGTTTTTTCCAGGACGTTTCCGTCACCAGCCGGCCTGCGGACGACGGACGTGTGGATGTGCACGTCCGGGTCGTCGAGTTGCCGTACATCTCGGAGTTCGTCATCACGGGAGCGGGCTCGGGGCTGGAGCAACGCATCCGTGAGGTGTTGCGCAAGGAAAAGCTCGAGCTCCGCCCTGCCACGCCGTTCAGCCCGGCCCGATCGGGCAAGGCCGCGGCGCTGGTGAGGAATCTCCTGCGGGCGCAGAAGTACCCACAGGCGGAGGTGGTCGTGGATCCCGAGCCGGCAGGGGTTCTGGTGCGCGCCCACATGCGCATCCGCACCGGGCCTCAACTGAAAGTCGGGCGGGTGGAGTTCATCGGCAACTCCAGCATCGCGGCGGGGGAACTGCTGCGTGAGATGAAGCACACGCGCTCGGGCAGTCTGTGGGCGTTCTGGTCGGATGCCGGGCGATACCTTCCCGAGGAACTCGCCGCCGACATGGAATCGATCCGGCGGCTGTACCAGTCGCGCGGTTTTGCGGCGGCGCGCATCGGCCCACCGGAGGTCGTGGCCCAGGATGCCGCGCCTCGTCGTGCCTTTCATGGCTCACAAGGCCGAATTACGCATACGGATACCGGTAGCCGAGGGCGCGCAGTTCACCTTGACGGCTATCTCGGTCGAGGACGACGGCAAGCCGGCGTCGGAGCAGGCGGCCGATGTCGCGCGCCAGATCCGGGTGCCGTGCCGTTACGACTTGGCTGCGCTCGAGTCAGTCAAGACCTCGATGGGCCAGGCGCTCGGACACGCGGGCTATGCCATGGCCGATGTCCGGCTCGAGCAGGCCTTCGACGAGGGCACACGGTCCGTGCGGGCGACATACCGTGTCACCGCGGGTGAACCCGCGATCGTCGGACGCCTACGGTTCGAAGGGAACGCGCGGATCCCCGACAAGTTCCTCCGGCGCGAGCTGCGGACCAAGGAAGGGGATGTGTTCGACTCGTCACTTCTGGACGCAGAGTCTGGCGCGGTTGAACGGAAGCAATCTGGTCCGGGAAATGGGACGCACGGATGTCGTCCTGGAAATGGACGAGGTGCGGCAGGAACTCGACATCACGTTCAAGGTGAAGGAGAACGAGCTCCGCGGAATCTACGGCACCGGTGGACTAGCCGGGGGTGGGTACCTCGGGCTGGTCTACTCCTTCTTCAACCTGTTCGGGATCGGGGAGAGGATTGCCATGGAGTTGGACGGCGGGGCGGCGCAATCCAACCTGTTGCTCAACGTCGTGGGACATCATTTTCTCGGCTCGCCGTTCACCCTGGCGCTGTCCGCCTTCCACCGGTACACGAACCTCAACGTGGCCAACATCGTCCCCGACACGCAGGACATGGTTGGGGTATTCCGCCGGCGATCCACCGGGTTGGGACTTTCGGGCTCTTATCCCCTGACCTCCCGGATACAGGCTCGGGCTGGGGTACCAGTTCGCGCGGGACGAGATTACGGGCGACGGGTTCGCCACCTCTACCGTAAGCCGGTCGGAGGTGACGCCCTCGCTGGTGTTCGACTCCGTCCGGGGTTCGGGGCCGGCCACGCGCGGGAACAGGGTCGCCTTCGCCCGGACGTGGTCGGGCCCCGTGCTGCTCGACAGGATAGAATCGGGCCGGGAAGCCTTCCGGTTTTCCAACTTCAGCGGCGACCCCTTGACCTCGGGCCGCAACTCGTTCGCCTTCCAGTTCCAGGGCGCGTGGGCGCACTCCGGTGCGACAGTCCCTCGCGCCCGACCTGCGCTACTACCCCGGCACCGAAGTGGCGCGAGGGTTTGCACGCGGCGGGCTGAGCGCCTGGGGCATGACCGATGGAGCGACCGGACCGTCCGATCTCCGGGTGCTCGGCGCCGACGCTCTGCTGGGATTCTCCACAGAATACCGGCTGCCTTTGAGCGGGCCGCTCGGCGGCGCGGCCTTCTTTGATCTGGCCTGGACCCGGCTGAACACCCGCAACGGCAGCCCCATCGCCGGGGTGCGGCAGTTGGCCGGCACCAGCGGCGTCATCCGCGCCTCAACCGGGGGAGAATTGCGGCTGCAGTTGCCAGTCATCCGGCAGCCTGCGCGCCTGATCTTCGCCTGGAATCCATTCCGGCTGGACGCCTTGGTCAGGGGAGCTTCACCCTTTCGCGTCGCTGACCCGCGTGGCGCGATCCGCTTCGCCCTGGGGGACATCTTCTGAGCCCGGGCCGGAGACCTCTACTTTGCGAACTGGAAGTCGGCTGAGAGTTTGGTGGTACCCCACAGCATGATGAAGGTACCTCCCTTCGGAGCCTCCTTGAGTTCGATCGTGAACGTCTCGACCGCACTCGGGGCCGCTTCCTTCTTCAGCGGGATCCTGCCGACATCCTTCGCCGGGTTGTGCTCCGTCCCCCATTGCCCCGTCTGGGAGTTCAACACCAGTTCGAATCTGTCCGAGGCGTCCCTGGCCAGGAACAGGCTGTAGCTCCCCTTCGGGACCTTGGTGCCGCGCGAAGGCGAGGTCCACGGGGGTGGTCAGCGTCGTCGCCTGGTTCATTCCCATACGCCAGGAGTCTCCCGGCTTGAGTTGCGCCAGCATTTCCCGACCCTTCAGGGCGGGGCGTCCGTAGTCGATGGTGACGGACCCGGAGGCCGCCTTCAGTTCCGCCTTGCCGCGGCCGCCCTGGCCGGCGACCGGGAGCGCGAACGACAACACAAACAGCATGCCTGCGCACAATCCAACGGCTCTCTTGATAGTCATACCCGTCACCTCCATAAGAAGTTGGTAGTGAAAAGATAACAGGAGACCTGCGGGGTGACTAGTGGGCTGGCAGTCTGAGCGGTCCCTGTCCCACTCTTCGGTTGGTTCCTGGCCCGAATTGTGAGAAGTTTCCGTCTCTCGATCGGAGCGCGACGTGTCTTTGCCCGGTTCGGTGTTTTCGCAGCGGCACATCCTGCTGTTCTGGGCGCCCCTGGCGGCGAGCTGGGCGTTGATGAGCGCGGAGGTGCCGGTGCTTCAGGCTGCGATCGCGCGCCTCCCCGACATGCAGACGCAGCTCGCGGCCTTCGGCATCGTGATGAGCCTGGAGATCGCGATCGAAAGCCCGGTGATCATGCTGCTGGCCACGAGCACGGCGATGTGCACGAGCGGGGCCAACTACAGGACCGTGCGCTCGCTTCACGAACTGGACGAACCTGTTCGTGACGGTCGTGGCCGTTGCGGTGGCTTTCACGCCGCTTTACTCCTTGATCGTCCTGTCCGTCATGCGCATCCCGCCGCACATCGCCCGGGCGGCGCATCCGGGCATGCAGATCATGACCCTCTGGTCGGCGGCTATCGGGGTGCGCCGGTTTCTCCAGGGTGTGCTGATCCGGTACGGTCGGACGCGCTGGATAGGGATCGGCACGGCAGCGCGCCTGCTGTCCTCGGGCGGGACCGGGATCGGACTTGGCGCTGACCAGCGCGCTTCCCGGGGTCCATATCGCTGCCATCGCGCTGATGGCGGGGGTCGGGACCGAGGCGTTGTTCATCGTCGTCGTCTCGCGTTCGACGGTGCGTCGCGTGCTCGCGTCGGGATCCGGGCCGCAGCACGAACGGCTGTCAATCTGGGATGTGTTCCGCTATCACCTGCCGCTGGCCGCGACGTCGCTGCTCACCCTGATGGCGCAGCCGTTGATTGGCGCGGGTCTCGCGAGGATGCCCCACCCGGAGGAGAACCTGGCGGCGTGGCCGGTGATCTGGGGGATCCTGTTCCTGTTCCGCAGCGCTCCCTTCGCGCTGCCGGAAGCCGTGATCGCGCTGGCGGCCGAGCGGCGCCTGTACGGAGCCGGTTCGTGTCTTCTGCCGGCGGATAGGCATCGTGTCCACGGCGGCGATGGCGGTTCTGGCCGCCACGCCTCTGCTCGGCCTTTACCTCCGCTACGTGGCCGGCATCCCGGAGCACCTCGCACGCTTCGTTTTGCCCGGCACGATCCTGGCGGTGGTGATCCCGTACATCAACTCAGTTCACAGCTGGTTCCGCGGCCTGCTGATGTACTCGCGCATGACGCGCGTCATATATTGGGGGATGGGTTTGAACCTGTCGATCACGGCGGCGCTCGTCTTCGCGGGTGTGGCCTGCACACCCCGGGGGCGGAGACGGCGATCGTGGCTCTCACGCTGTCGCTTGTGGCGGAGGTTTGCTATCTCAGGCGGCAGTCGGTCGCCGGTCTGCGGGAACCGGCTGCCGGGGGCTGCCGACCGCGAGTGGCGCGGGCCGGTCGTTGATCAGATGCGGAACTGGCCCCGGAACTGCATCTGCTTCGGGTTCATCTTCACGAACAGGTTGAATGTCTGTTGTTTCCGCTTGGTCTCGATCGTGAGCTGGCTCGTCAGAGTGATGTCCTTTTCCTCGCCGGTGAAGAGCAATTCGCCGTTTTCGCCGAACCTCGGGAAGACAAACGCCGGGTTAGGCCGTCGTGCGTCCGGGGCCCAGTAATCGAGGAGGCGGATCGGCGCGTCGCTTCTCGACGTGTGGAGGTAGGTGTTGGTCCGGAACGTGTCCAGGGTCGCGTGGGTGAAATAGCTCCGGACGTCGTACAAGCTGGAATCGCCGGCCGGGACCGACCTGTACGCCAGCTGGATGACGACGGTCTTTTCGGGAGGGGCGGCGGCCAGCTGCGCGACCTGGAGGTCGATGGCCTCGCTGTCGGCGGGCCGTTGCAGCGTCTGCAGCCGCCAGATCGCCAGCTTCACGGGCAGCGCGGACAGCGTGCGGATTTCGAAAGTGATCGACGTTTCCCCCTCGCCGAATGTGGGCCCCTGCGCAGCTGCCGTGGTCCTTTCGTTCGTCGGGAAGCTGCTGTTGTCCACGAAGACGTTGGTCACGATTCTGAATGTCGAGGTGTAGGCCCACGGCGACTTGGTGAGCAGTTCCTCGCACTCGCGCGCGGTCCAGGTCTTATAGTCGCGCGAGTCCCAGAATTTTGCCGCAAACCCATTGGCCACAAAGAGGGCCAGGATCAAGAGCCCACACCTGAATGTTTTCATAAGGCATTTTAGCAGTTTCAGGTCCGGGGCATCTCGTCAGACAGCGGTAATGCGTCCTCCCGGCGGTGCGGGACGCTGGACCACGGGATCCAGACGCCATTCTCCTGTGCACATTTTCCCTTACTGGGCGCCTCCACGGTGCGCTGGGGCACAAATCGGCCGGATTCTAGTGGTATAGCATCAGGTATACAATAACACCGGTGATCGAAACGTAGATCCAGAGTGGGAAAGTCCACCGGGCTACGCTTCTGTGCCGTTCGAAGCGCCTGCCCAAGGCGAACCGCAGCGTGACGGCGATCAGCGGCACGATGAGGGCGGCCAGCACCGTGTGGGACAGGAGTATGATGAAATACACGGTACGTATCCAGCCCTGGCCCTGAAACCGCACCGAGCCCGCGTGAGCGTGGTAAACCAGGTAGCTGAGCAGGAAGGCGGCGGAGCTGCCCAGTCCTGCGAGCATGAACTTGCGGTGCCGGGTGATGTTCCGCCGGCGGACCGAGATGTATCCGAGCAGCAGCAGCAGCGCGCTCGCTGCATTGAGCACGGCGTTAAGATGAGGCAGAAGGGAGTAATACCCCATGAAGTCTCCTGTGCCGTTCCGCACGGGGCCGGCCGGAATGAAACTTGCGTGGTTGCATCGCATCTACACCAGAAGCAGTTCTAACAAAGGAGAACCGTCGATGTCTCGAGCCCATTATTTCCTTTTTATCCTCTTGCTCGCCACGGCAGCCTGCAGCCGGGCTCCCCAGGAGGAGCAGAAGTCCGCTCAGCAGCAGCAACCTGCGGCGTCGCAACCGGAGACTCCGGCGGCCCCGTCGGCCGAAGCTCCCGCGGCTCAGCCGGAGGCCGCGCCGGCTGCTTCGGAACCGCCCGCGGCGCAGCCTGCGGGGAAGGCGGCGGCGACCCGTCCCGCAAGGTCGGCAGCCCGGAAGGAAACCGCTCGATCGGTCGATCGCTCGTCTCCCATTTCGCGCTCCGAGGAAACCCAACCGGGGACGCGCGGTCAGGAGGCGCGCGCCGGCCGAGGCTGTTGTGCCGCCTACCGCGCGCGGCGGGGGCGCCTGCAGCTAACGTGGCTCCCGAGCCACCGAAGCCGCGGATCGCGATCCTCGCCTCGGGGACCAAGCTGGACGTGCGCCTGATGGATGATCTGAGTTCCGACGTTAACAAGTCCGGCGACAAGTTCGAGGCGACGCTGGACAACGATCTCGAGGCCAACGGTCAGGTGATCGCGCCTCGCGGCAGCGTCATCGTCGGCAAGGTCGTACGTGCCGACCAGGGGGGCAGGGTGGAAGGGAAGGCCGGGTTGTCGCTGACCCTGACCGAGATACGCACGAAAGCGAATGCTTACCCGCTGCGCACCAACACGCTCTCCTTCACCGCGGAAAGCTCCAAGAAGCAGGACGCGACGAAGATCGGAGCCGGTGCCGCCATCGGGGCCGTTATCGGTGCCATTGCCGGCGGGGGCAAGGGTGCAGCAATCGGGGCGGGTGTCGGCGGGGGTGCCGGAACCGGTGCCGTCTTGGCCACGCGCGGCAAGGCCGTCAAGTTCCAATCGGAGCACCAGTTCACCTTCGAACTGCAGCAAGACCTTCAAGTGAAGCTGCAGTAGCGTCAACGCGTATTCGTTCGGGCCGCGACGAGCGTCGTGGCCCCGAACGCCGCCAGACCGAACAACAGGCTGACCGCGAGGCAAGTGCCGAGCGAGGGCACGTCGATGGCGGCCTGCGCCTTCCCCATATACAGGACGCGCCGGATTGCGCCGACCCCGTAAGTCAGGGGATTGGCGAAAATCAGCGCGCGGATCCAGCCGGGCGCCCCGGAAGCGGGGAAGAACGAGCCGGACAAAAGCCACATCGGGATAAGCAGCAGGTTCATGATCGCGTGAAACCCCTGAGTGGAATCCATGCGCCACGCGATCAGGAAGCCGACGGACGTCAGGGCGAACGCCACGATGAAAAGGACCCCGGCCGCCACCAGGAACTTCCCCGGCGTCAACCCGATCCCCACAAACGGGGCGAGCAGCAGGAAGAGCAGGGCCTGCATCAAGGCCAGGGTGGTTCCGCCCAGGATCTTGCCCAGCGTGATCGCAGCGCGCGGGACCGGAGCCACCAGCACCGATTGCAGGAACCCCGCCTGACGGTCCTCGATGATCGAGATCGTCGAGAAAATCGAGGTGAAAAGCAGGATGAGAGCGAGGGTGCCCGGGAACGAATATTCCAGGTAGTGTTCCCCTCCGAGGGTGCTCGATCGAAAAGAGCTGCCAAGTCCGGACCCGATAATCAGCCAGAAAACCAGCGGGGTGCCGAGGGCGCCCACGATGCGGTGCCGTTGCCGGAGAAACCGCACCACCTCGCGCCACCACAGCGTCCCGGCCGGCAGCAGCAGGCTCATTCTCCCTCCCCTTGACGCGCCGTCAGGCCGGCGTGTCCGACTCCCACAATCGGTGGCCGGTACGGTGGATAAAAACGTCCTCGAGCGTCGGCTTGCCTAACGAGACGGCCTGGACCCGGCCCGGAAAGGCCTCGACCAGCTGCGGTATGAACTGGTGCCCCTCGTCCTTCTCGATCCGGACGGTTCCGTCCAGGATGCTGGCCTCGATGCCGAAACGTCGTTGGACTTCGCGCTGCAGATCGCCCGGCGTGTCGGTGTGGACGGTGATGACGTCCCCCCCGATTTCCGACGTGAGTTGCTGGGGCGAGCCCAGCGCGACCACCTGGCCCTGGTGCAACAGGGCGAGACGGTCGCAACCCGCGGCTTCTTCCATGAGGTGGGTGGTCAGGAGCACGGTCACCCCGTCGCGTTTGCGAAGAAGCTGGAGATGGTCCCAAAGATCGCGTCGGGCACCCGGGTCAAGGCCGGTGCTGGGCTCGTCCAGGATCAGGACCTCCGGGCCGTGCAGGAGGGTCTTGGCCAACTCGACCCTTCTGGCCGTTCCCCCCGAAAGCGTCTCCACGATGTCCCGGGCGCGATCCTGCAGCCCGAGCCGCGCCAGCATCTCCGCGATGCGGGTGTCGAGGACTCGGCCGCGCAGCCCGTAGAGGTGGCCGTGGTGCCAGAGGTTTTCGCGCACCGTAAGTTTCTTGTCGAGGCTGGGGGCCTGGAACGCCACGCCGATCAGTTTCCTCGCCTGCGCGGGCTCCCGCACGACATCCCGGCCGTCCACGACGATGGTGCCGGAGGTCGGCGCCATCAGGGTGGACAGGATTTTGAACAGGGTAGTTTTGCCACCGCCGTTAGGACCGAGAAGCCCGAAGATTTCGCCGCGGCCGACGCCGAACGAGACGTCCCGCAAGGCGCGCACGGGCGAGCCGCCGCGGCGGGGTGGGCCGTAGGTGTGGGTGACGTCCCGCACTTCGACGATCGCGTCGCCGTTCATTGGGCTGCGAGCCTTCATGACGAGACTTTGTCGATCATCATAAGGCCGAAAAGCATCGGCAGATAACAGACGGAGACCCAAAACAGCCTCCGGGCGGACATTCGATTCCGCTGCCGGACGAAGACCAGGCCGTAGGCCATGAACCACAGGCCTAGTGCGACCGCCCCCGTCAGGTATACCTTACCCGCCAGCCCAGTCAGGAATGGGAGAACCGTGATTCCGATCAGCAGCAGGATAAAGAGGCCCGCCTGCCGGCTGGTCCTGGCGCCGGTTTCGTCGACGACCGGAAGGAGGGGAAACCCGGCCCGGGCGTAGTCGTCCCGATACATCCACCCGATCGCATAAAAATGCGGCAGCTGCCAGACGAACACGATGGCGAAGAGGATCCATGCCCGCGCCGGGAGCGTTCCGTTAACGGCGGCCCAGCCCATCGCGGTGGGAAGCGCCCCGGGGACCGCCCCGATCAGGGTGCAGAGCCACGTGCGTTTTTTCAGCGGCGTGTACAGCGCGAGGTAGCTCAGGAAGGTGAGGGCCGAAAGGAAACTCGTGAGGAGGTTGACGAACACGAGCAGGTAAATCATCCCGGCGGCCGAAATCAGGGCCGCGAAACCCAGAGCCTCCCGGGATCCCATCCTGCCCGCAGGGAGGGGGCGCCGCGCCGTACGGCGCATGAGTCCGTCCAGGTTTCGCTCCAAGTACATGTTGAAGGCGCTCGCTCCTCCTGCTACCAAGGCCGTTCCCAGGAGGGTGTGGGCCAGCAGGACAAGGGGAAGGCCGCGGGGCGCGCCCGCGTAGAAGCCGACCAGGGTCGTTATGACCACCAGCACCGTGATCCGCGGTTTGGTCAGTTGAAGGAAATCGTTGGTCCGCGCGCGCATGGAGGCGGGATTGGCCGCGGGATACGTCTCAAGGCCGGCTTTCAATGGTTCGCTCCGTCAAGCGCCGGCGTCGGCCAGCGTTGCGCACCGGGCCGCGGATCGCGGCAGAAGCACGCGGTAAGTGCGCAGCGTCAGGATGACGCTGGTCGCCAGCGTCACGGCGCCGACGGCCACGTGCGACGTGGCAGGGATCACGCTGCGGGCCGACCATACGGTTTCGGCTCCCAGGAAGACCTGGAGGACTAGGGCGCCGAGAAGCACGAGGGCAGGGCGGACCAACCACGGTTCCGACTTATGTCTTCGGACGACCGCAGTCACGACCCAGATGACGCATACGGCGACGACGACAGCTCCCAGCCTGTGGACGTACTGTATCAGGATCTGCTGACTGAACACCTCGGGGACAAGCCGTCCGAAAGCGAGCGGGAAGTCGGGTATCGCCAGGGCGCTGCCGGTGTGGCGCACGAGTGCGCCCAGCAGGATCTGGCCGTAGATGGCGGCCGTGGTCACCACCGTCAGCACCCTCAGGCGCGACCCGGTCCCGTCCTCCACGCGCGGTTCGCGCTCCCGCCAGCCACGCGACGTGAACACCGCCAACGAGACGGTCAGGCAAAGAAAGATCTGCGCGAGCCCCGCGTGGCCGATCGACACCGCGGTCGGGAGAAGAAAGAGGACCGTGATCCCGCCCAGCAGGCCCTGGCAGATCACGGCCAGCAGGGCGAGAAGTCCGACCCGGCGGACCCAGCGGCGGGGTTCGCGAAACCAGGTCCAAGCCGCCAGGATGACGGTAAGAAACCCGACGCTCGCTGCCACCATGCGGTGGCCGTGCTCGTAAAACACGCCCCCCACCATCCTGGGGAAGAGCTGCCCGTAAGAGAGCGGCCAATCCGGGACCGAAAGGCCGGAATCGGTCGAGGTCACCAGCCCACCCACATAGATCAGGCCGATGGTGGCGATTGCGACAAAGACGGCAAAGCGGTGTAACGACTTGCTCTGACTGTTCAAGGTCGAATCCTCGCTTCGGTTGCCGAGATTGGGTTGGATGCCTTACGAAGCAGGGGCGAAAGCGAAATCCACTTCCCTGGTTTCCTTCTCGCCCACGCTGATCTTCTGCGTCCTGGTGCCGAACCTTTCATGCCAGGCTTCTATGACGTAGTCGCCGGGAGGCAGGTTCCTGAGGGTATAGGTCCCTTCCGGACCGGTCACGCTGAAATAAGGGTGCGCAACGACCCCGAAGTAGCTGGACATCCACTTGTGCACGTCGCACTTGAACCGGATCATTATCTCGGGGGACGGGAAGCTTCTCTCGCTGGACATGCCCTGAATCGGCTGGCCGATGTTGAATTCCGGGTTTTTCTCCGCGACGCAGCGGATGTTGTGCAGCGTCGTATCGGCGTTCACGATCCGGAGTTTCTGGCCGACCATGATACCGCCCACGTGCGGGGCAAAGCGGCAACCTTCCTGAGAGAGGACGACCGGTTCCGCGGGCGGTGGGAACGAGTAGCCTTCGAGCCCTTCCTTGACCCAGACAAACACATTCTGCAGCTTCCCCTCCCGGACTACGATTTCCTCGGTGTACAGCGGATCCTTGTGGAGAATCGCGCAGGTGGGATCGGAGGTCAGATTGATCGCGGCAGCCGGGGGCGGCGTGCCGGAAAATGTGATCCTGCCGCTTACGACCGCAGTGCTTCGTGCGGCGTCGGGCGCGGCTCGCCCGGCCATGTCGGGGGATTGGCCGCTGCCCTGCGGTTCCGGTTTCGTGCCGCAGCCGGCTGCACACAAGAGCGTCGTGAGGATCAGAAATGCCCGGAGCTTCCTTGTGTCCACGTCCAGCCTCCCAGGCGGAAACGGTGCGGGGCTCGAGATCGGTTTTGCCGTGTCCGAAGGCGACAACACTACGGCCCGGAACCACTTATGATACGGAACTCTCCGCAAACGCGTCAAGCTTAACAGGCGTCTGTGCGCGCCGTGGGGGTTATGCGCTTTCCAGGGCGCGGACTCCGAGCAGCGGTTCCAGCACCAGCCGTTCCTCGAGCGGGAGTTCCAGCAGGACGCGCGGATCCCGGGTCTCCGCGTAGGCGAGGGCGCCGTTGAGCAGACGGAAGGCGAGGGCGAATTCGGCGTCGGTAGCCCATTCGTGCCACAGGTCTCGCCAGAGCCGCAGGTCGGGGAGTGGGGCCGTCGACATCGCCGGGATCGAATCCACCAAGCCCTGGGCCAGTGCCCGCAACGCACGGTGCTTGCGGTAGATGAGCACCACCAGGCGTATCGCGAGGCGCAGGCGAGATCGGTCCCCGATGAGATCGGTCAGGTTGCGGACGATGGACGTGGTGTTCCCGGCATCCGGTGTTTCACAGTGGGCAAAGCGGAGCAGCGCCGAGTCCAGCGTAACGCCGCCCTCACGCCAACGCTGCAGGGCCAGGAGAGACTCGGCCTCCTTGAAGTGGACAAAAGAGGAGTCCTCGCCGAGCCGACGGGACTTGCGAAATGCACCGAGGGCGTCGTCGTGTTGACACAGGTTCGCCAGGGCTGACCCGCGGACAACCCAGCCGAGCGGGTCAGACGGAGCCCGCGCGATGGCGGCGTCGGCGCTCACGAGGGCCTCGTCCAGCCTCTTGAGTTCGATGAGAGCAGCGCTCTGGTGGACAAAGGCGCGGGCGTTTTCCGGATCGAGGGAGGTCGCGGCCTCCAGGAATCCGAGCGCCTCATCGAATCGGCCCAAGCTCGACAGTACGACGCCGCAGCCGAAGTGGGCGACAGGATCTTCCGGGTCGCGCGCGATGGCTTGATGATAGGCGCCCACGGCATCCTCGTACCGGCCATGCGTCTCGAATATTTCCGCACAGGTGATATAGGCGTCGGAGGCCTCCGGGTCGAGCCCGAGCGCCTTCTCGCAGGCATTGAGCGCCATCTGGTGGTGACCGAGGGTGTGAAGCAGCGACGCTCGCAGTGCCCAGCCCCGCGCGTCCTCGGGCGACAGTTCGAGCATTTTGTCGCAGGCCGCCAGCGCCTCTTGCGGTTTACCTCCGTGCACCAGGCAGACGGCGCGGGCGAGCCAGTCCTGGGCATCGTCGCGGATGACCGTGAGCTCCTCGACGGCCCTGAGTGCACGCCCAAAATCACCTCTCTCGACCGCGTGATTGTACTCGCCGCCGCAGGCCGCGATGCGTGGATCGGTCTGGCCGGACTCGGCCAACCGCAAAGCCGGCACGCCGTACTTGCGCTCCAGCACCGCTTCCCGGTGGAGTTCCGACAGCCTCTGCTTCAGTTCGCCCGGCGAATACCAGAGGCCCAGAAACTCGATCAGGAGGCGTATCGGTTCGTCCCGGTGCTTCTTGACCTCGACCGACAAGCGCATCAGCGGCTCGCGCAGTTCGTAGTACTTTTCACGCCCCGAGGCGATCGAGTGCAAGTACCCGGTCTCGCTCAAGGTCTCGAGCTGGGAAACCGCTGTAGCCGGAGCCAGAAAACAGTGCTGCGCGATTTCCCGGGCTGAAACGGCGGACCGCCGCTCGCACATCCACTCCAGAACCTTGCGCAGTTTGGGCGGCAGACCGCTGATGCGGGACTGGTAATAGGGCGTCAGGTCGTCAATTGTGCGCACCAGCGGTTCGACGAGGTCTTCCAGCGATTCACTCGTGATGAACTCCGAAAAGATGATGCACACACGGTGGTTGCCCCCTGCCAGGTACTTCAGCGCCCTGATCCTGGAGCGGCCCAGCGGGGTCACCAGGAAGGCGGCGAGCCTCCCGTTCCCGGTATGCTGGGCGATCTTCGACAGCAGCAGGGAAGTGTCCTCGAGCGACAACCCCTCCAGAAGGTGCCGATGAAAGAAGTTGCAGAACGGGGACGACGGGCGCAACAGCCCGTTCCAAAGCGACTGCGCCGTCGCCACGAACATCCAGAAAGGATTGTCCCTGAGGTAGACGTGCAGGCGGTACTGGCCCGCGTCGCCGAGTCCTTTAAACAAATCGTCCAGGTTTTCCGCGAAAACGAGGAGCGTTCGGTTTCCAACTAATCCCCGGAGAAGGTGGGTCGCCTCGCGTTCGGCCTGCTCAGGGGGCAGTTTGTAGAGTGCTTCGACCGTCTGGGCGAAGGCTGGGTCGCCGACCGTAGTCTCCACCGCCCGCAGCGTTCGCAGCAGGAGGTCGAGAACCGAATTGACGCCCCACTCTTCCTCCCGCAGCCAGGCAATCACCACCCGGCCGCTGAGTTCTTGGTCACGCCGGATCCGGTGGCTGAGTATCGAAATCAGGTGAGTCTTGCCAATCCCACGCGGGCCGACCAGCAGCGTGTGGCCCTTGACAGGCGCCTGCACGCTCTGTCTGATGCGCTCCAGGACTTCCTGCGCCAGCCCTTCCCGCTGGACAAAGATCGCTTCCAGCGCTTCCGGGTCCATCATGCTGGGAGTGAAGCGCGACAGAAATGTTGCCGACATAGAAAGCGCCGTCTTCTTCCGCAACGCCGGCATGCCCAGGGCAAGCCGGACGACAACAGCATGGTACTCGCGCGAGTCGATCCGAATATACTGCAAATCAGCGCGCCCGGCACGTAGATCCGACTCGGCACCACTTGGCTTTCAGGCCGATACGTCGCGCCGTTTAGGCGGGCGCTGGCGCGACGCCCGCGATCGCGCGCGATCCTCCGAGGTTGATTCAGGCCTGTTTTTCCAGGTCTGCCAACGTGTAATCCTTCATCTCGATCACGCTCTTTACCCCGAGCCGGGCACACGCACCGTCATATATCTGCTTGACCGCCTTCTTGGCCTCCTGCAGTTCCTTGAGCTTGGCCTTGGCTTTGGCCAGTTCGGCCACAATGTCCCTGTCCAGAAGATCCAGCTCTTCCTTTGCCATCTGGCGGGTTGTCTCATAGCGCAGTTTCTGCTGTTCCGTCAACATGTCATCCTACCTCTGATTGGTGAATACAACGGTGACTTTCCCCTGACTGGCAACGTTGCTTCCGCCGAGGGTTGCCGGCTTGAAACGCCACTTCCTGACGGCGTCCTCCGCCGCGGCATGAAAGAGTTGCGGCCCGCTGATGGGCTTCGCCTTGGTCACTCGGCCTTGCGCGTCAATTTCAATTTCAAGGTCTACCGTGCCCGAGATGTTTCTCTTGCGGGCGATGTCCGGGAAAACCGGCAGCACCCTCGACAAAAGCACAGCCTGCGTGCCCGACGGGTTTGCCGCCGGCACTCCGCTGGAAGGGGAGGCGGTTGGAAGCCGGGGTGCCGGCGCCGCCGCAGGCAGGGAAGTTGAGGTGGGAGACGGGAGGTTTGCGGCGGTCGATGTGGCGGGGGGCCCCGGTGCGGGGTCGGTCGGTTCTTCCGCTGCCGGTCGTGTGTCCGCTGCGGCGTGCTCTCCCTGCAGCCCCACCGAACCGGCCGGCGCTTGCGTTACCTGGGGATCATCCGCCGCCGGAGCCGCTGCCGGTGCGACCGGGGGTGGCGCAGTCGGCGTCACTTGCCGGATTTCATCCGGTGGACGCGTTCTGGGCGCACCTGCCTCGTTGAGCGCACGCGCTGGTGGGCTGGAGTCGTTGCCGGACCTGCGGGTCTTCGTGGCGGCTCCTGGCTCAGGCTCTATCGCTTCCTGGGACGGCTGTTTTGCCGCGGCAGTCACCTCGGGTGCCTGCGGTCCGTTGTCGACGGCCGACGCGGGGAGGGCCGGGGGGGTCGTTTCCTCTGCTGGACCTTCGGCGGGTACCGCAGACGCTCCGGTCGGACTTGGCGCACTCCTGGGGCGCGGCCTGAACAGGAAATACAGCAGGATGGCGGTGATCACCAGGTAAACGATGATCCCCACCCTTATCAGGATCTTCCGTCGGGAGTGCTCGGGTTGCGTGTTCAGGGTCCAAAGCGGCCTTTCATATTCGTCAGCCACTTCCCGGACGCCGTCCTGGACGGCCGCGGGAGTCTCCTCTGACGCCGGCGTGACGGCGATCGCCGAGGCGTTGAACGATGGATCAATGAGGGCGCTGCCCGGGTCGTCGGCATCGACCGTTGCCTGGGTAAGAGAGGCGTCGGGTTGCGCGAGTGCGGGCCCGGGGACTTCGAGGGGTTCCGGCGTGGCCGTGGGTACTTCCGGGACCACGGGTGCCGGTTCCTCCGCGTCCACCGCCGAGAGCTGTTCCAGGTCGTCGATTGTATGGGCGATGCTCTCGTCCAAATCGTTCGCGGGTCGAATGAACGGCAGTGGAGCCGTGTCCGGAGACTGCGAGGCCGTTGAGGGTGGCGGGTCGGTCCGGGCCGTGGCGTCGTCCACGGCGGCTGGTATGGCTGCCGCCAGTCCCGTCAGGTGCGCGCTGACGTCCGTTTCCGGGCTCAACTCGGAAAGCAGCGCGTCCACCTGCTCTGTCGACGTCTCGTGGGATGACTCGTATTCCGCCGTAACCGAGTTGGCGTGCTCCAAAAAGTTGAAGACGAGCCTGTCCAACTCATCCGGCCGATCCGTGGGGGGGTCTCCAACCGGGAGCGCGGCGCCATCGGCCGCATCGTCATGCGTCTGGTCCGAATGGAGAATCTTCTTCGGGTCGCTGCTCACGACATTGACCTCATACTGCAGGACGACGGGGTCGCAGAGAAATCGACGGGCGGAAGCCGTGCGGCCGGCCAACACTGTCCAGTTCGGTATGATACCTTACTCTAGCAGAAGCCCTCAACATAGACAAGCCGCCCCCGACCCTAGCCTGCACATTGTAACAGTTGTCTTTACGAGACACAGCCCGCAGGTGAATCTCCTGCGTCGGCCGCCCCGTTCTGTTCGCTCCGATGGCCGTAACGCCTACAAGATCTTATCGGCGCCCTCGGGGAATTTATTCCGGTCGAACTATCTGAGCCTCGGGTGACCTCTGGCCTGCAAGTCGCGTGTTCGCGTCGGGTCGGTTGTGGTACGCCCCTTGCTTCAGGGATTGCGACACATCGAGCCGGAGGTGCTTCTGATGGTTATAAAGAACAGGACGAATACCAGGCCCAACCGATCCGCCAGAAAAGATGCCATTGCCATGTTTGAAGGAGGACCACAAACGCGTGCAGTATCTCCTGGGAAAGCTCGAAGCGTCCTCGGGCCGCGCTTCAAAATCGCGGGACTCCCTGTTAGCGCGAGTCGAGCGGAAGTGAAAACGCACGCCACGTTGGAAGATGAGATCTTCTACCCCGCCTACAAAGAAGCGGTGCGCAAGAAAGAGGATCAGAAGCTCTACTTCGAGGCGGCAGAGGAGCACCACGTCGCGGACGTGGTCATGGCGGAGTTCCAGGATCAATCCCGATTCGGAATCGTTTGCGGCAAAATGCAAGGTTCTGAAGGACTTGGTCGAGCACCATATACGGGAGGAAGAACGTGAGATGTTCCCGGTGGCCCGGAAGACCCTTGGCTCGGATCGCTTGCAGGAGCTTGGCAAGCGCATCGAAGAGCGCAAAGAGGAACTCATGGCCGAGAGCGGTCGATGATCCGCTGACGGTCTGTGGCCCATGGGGCCTATGAAGTCGCCCACGAGGAAAACGGCACTGCTGATCACGGCTGCCGTGGCGCTACTGGTCGCGCTCACCGTTGCCTTACTGCGGACGCCTCTTGTCGTGCGCCTGGCGATGGAGCGCGCGCAGGCGTATCTGCACGACAACTACGGCATCGACCTCAGCGCCGGACACGCGGACATCGACGTGGCGCGGGGAACTCTCTGGATGCGGGACGTCCTGGCGAAATCCGCCGCGTATCCCGATCTCCCGGCGATTCTCCGAGTCGACGACGCCTCGGTCAACTTCAGCGTCTTCGACCTGCTCCGAGGGAGGATACACGTTCAATCCGCTCGTCTCACGGGACTGGCATTGAACGTCGTTGTCGCGCCGGATGGGCGCAACAACCTGCCGAGCATTGAGCAGCGCGCGCCCTTTCGCGGCTTGCCTCCATTCGTTGTGGATTCGCTCACCGTCGAGCGGGCATCGCTCTCCGTGGACGACAGGCAGAAGGACCGGGCCCTCGAGTTGCCGGAGTGGTCGCTGCGCATAATGGGCACGTCGCAACCACTTGCCCACGAACTCCGCATGAGGTTGCTGCGGGCAGGGATCGTCCGTGCCGAGGCTCGTACCGTCTCGATTGAGCAGTTTGACGCGGTCGCTGCCGTTTCCAGGACCGACGTGCAGACCTCGACGATCGCGGTGCGTATCGGCGGTTCCTCGCTGCAGATGCGCGGCGCAGTCCGCGACCTCGGGGATCCCGTGCTCGACCTCTCTTTCGACTCCGTACTGGACCTGCCGGCGCTCAGTCGTCTTGCTCAGACCCCTGAGCAGGTAGGGGGGACATTGCGGGTGAGCGGCCGAGTTGCCGGAAAGCCGAGTGCCCTCGTGGTTTCAGGCCACGCTCGAGGGGATGGAATCTCAACCGCCGGGTATGACCGGGTCCGCCTCGAGACGGACTATCGCTTTCGTTCCGGCGACCCTCGTTTGGAGATTGAAAACCTCGACATCTTCTCCCCTTACGGCAGGGTGCAGGCACGCGGCGCGGCGGCTCTTACTCCGGAGCTGCGGAGTTCGATAGAAGGTCGCATCGAAGACTGGGATCTGGCCCCTCTGGGCCGGTTCCTCGACAAATCCGTGCGGGTTGCCAGCCGCGCAACCGCGAGGTTTGCGGTGTCGTGGTCCGGTATGGAGGTGGCAAGCGTGTCGGGGTTTGGGCGGCTGCAGCTTGTGCCGAACCGGCAGGCGGCGGCTCGAGGTCTCCTGCCTCTCGGCGGGGCTGTCGTCGTCCGAGCCCGACCTGGCCAGATCGACGCCACCCTGGAGGCGTTGAGTTTGTTGGGAGCCAGGATTTCCGGTTCGGCCACGTTGCGCGACGGAAGCCGGATATCCGGCGAAATCACAGGGGATGTCGCTGCCGTGGACCGCTTCCAGGACCAGCTCCAGTCACTCCTGGGAAGGCCCGGCGCTTTGCTACCCATTCAACTTGCCGGAAGGGCGGCTGTTTCTGCGCGTTTGGCGGGCACCATGTCGGCGCCGTCGGCCGAAGGAACAATTGAGTCTTCCGATCTGGCATTCGGCCGACTGCGCAACCTGGCTCTGACGGCCCACGCCTACCTTGATCCAGCCCGGCTCTTGATCCGGGATGCCGTGGCGAACATGGGCGGCCAGGTGCTCCGTATCGCCGGAACTGTCGGATTCGGCGGGAGGGACCCGGTGCTGGACCTCGAGGCTGCTCTGGAGCGTGGATCCATAGTTGCGCTTCTGGCTGCGGCAGACCTCGACGTTCCTATGAACGGGACGATCGAGGCCCGTGCCCGCGTGGCCGGCCCACTTGGTCAACTGCAGGGGGACGCACACGTTTCGGCGACGGGGCTGGTGGTCGGGGGGGAAACGCTGGGAACTTTCGGTTTGGATGCCATCCTGGGTGCGGGAACTCTCCGGACGACAAGGGCCGTGCTACAGAAAACCGCGGGAGACGAAGCCGCCGGTTACATGACCGCCGACGCTTCCTACGACGTCGAATCAGGGATATTTGCCTTCAACGCCGCGGCGCGGGAGTTTTGGCTTCCGCAGAGACTGCCTGTTGGCGGTAGCATCTCAGGCACTGCTGCGGGCCAGGGCACAGTGCAGGATCCCGTGATCGATCTCAAACTCGAGATCCCGGACATGTCGGTTCGGGGGGAGAGCGTCGGGAACGCGAGTTTGACCGCGGCGCTCCGGGGAGACGACGGCGAGGTGCGTGCGGAGTTGCCCCGTCTCAACCTGTCCGCAAACGGTAAGGTCCAGGCGCGTTCCCCGTTCCCGGCCGAGCTGCACGTCGAAGCCCGGGACCTCGACTTGTCGCTGCTCAGGCTCCCGGTTGCCGACGGTCAGGTACTGGCCGGCCGCATCGACGCTGCCGCAACGGGGACGGCAAACCTAAAAGAATGGAAGGCGGGGGAGGTTTCCGTTGTGGTCAGGAAAGCCAACTTGGTTGCGCGTTCCCGGGAACTGCGCAACGACGGCCCAGTACAGGCCCGATATCAGCGAGGCACGTTGGAGATCGACGAGGCTCGTCTCGTGACGGAGTCGTCCTCCCTGGTTGTCGCCGGCACGATTGCACTCGACCGCGAGGCCCCCCGCAGCAAGCTCACGTTGAAAGGAGCACTCGAGATCGGGGACCTGCAACCGTTTTTCGAATCTCCTCCCGGTTTCTTCGCGTCCGGCTTGTTGAAATTCGACATGGCGCTGGAGGGAACCCCAGCGGAGATCGGAGCTTCCGGTGGTTTCTCCATGTCCGACGGCTTTCTGCATGTGCCCCAGATCCGACTGCCACTCACCGATATCGCGATCGATGGGAGTCTGGGCGACGGCGCGGTGCAGGTGCGATCGGCCGAATCGCTGTGGGGCGCAGGGCGGATTACATACGCCGGCGAGATTCCGCTTGGGCTGCTCCCGAGAATGCCGTTTCGCTTCGAGCGGAAGCAGGGGGCGGCGCGCTTCGAGCTGACCTTCAGCAATCCCCGGCTCGAAGCGACCGAGGAGCTGCCGGCAGGCGTAGGGGGATCCCTCGACCTGCAGGTGCGCGGGGAACTCGGGCGTCCGGACCTGGAGTCACTCCGCGCCGTCGCGACAAGCAACAGGCTTCAGCTGACCGCCGGAGAGCTGGTCTTCGAACAACCACGCCCTGCCACGATCACGGTCCGGGACGGAACCGTGCGGGTTGACAACTTCGCACTCCAGGGTCCGGGTAGCCGCGTCGCGGTGAGCGGCACCGCGGGCCTGCTCGGCGAGCATCCGCTCGACCTGCGTGTCGATGGGGACGTGGATGCAGGGATCTTTTCGGTCTTCTCCAGCGATCTGCGGCTCACCGGCACTACCCGCCTCGAGGTGGCCGTGAAAGGCACCACGAGTGCCCCCGCGGTGTCAGGATTCGCGCAGCTTCAGGACGGAGAAGCCAGCGTCCGGTCTCTCCGGCTCGGTGCGGACGATCTGAACGTCAAGCTGGGCTTCGCCGGGAACCGCATGACGGTCCAGACTCTCGCGGGTACCCTGAACGGCGGGACCCTGAGCGGCACTGGGACTCTCGACTACAAGGGGACCACTCTTACCGGCTTGAACCTTGGCGCCCGGCTCGACGGCGTGTACGTCGGTTACCCCGAAGGGTTGCGCGCCATTGTCAACGGTAACCTGAACATCAAGAGCACGGAAAGCCCCATCGTGGTCGGCGGGACGATCCTGGTGCAGGAGGGGTCGTATACCGAGCCCTCCCAGGCGGGGGGACTGTTCGGCGCCCTCAGTTCGAAGCAGGTCCTGGATGTCAGCCAGAAGCGAGACCCAGTCCTGTCGCGGATTCGCTACAACGTCGCGGTGCGTACGGTCGACCCCGTCTCGGTCTCCACCGGCATGGCAAAGCTTGCGGCCAGCGGCAATCTCCGGCTGGTCGGGACCTACTACAACCCTTCCATCGTGGGTCGGGCGACTTTCGACGAAGGGGGCGAACTCCGGCTGAACGAGAGACAATACGTGCTCGATCAGGGGTCGATCAGCTTCGTCAACGAAAACCGCATTGAGCCGGTGCTTGATATCGAGGGCCGGACCGAGGTGGCCGGCTACGATATCAACCTCGCATTGACCGGAACGCCGGAGAACCCGAAAACCGCCTTGACCTCCGACCCACCCTTGCCGGAACCGGACATCCTCTCACTCCTCCTCACCGGCCGGACCCAGGAGGAGTTTCGCGGCGAGGAGCTGGAGTTTGCCAAGGAACAGGCACTTTCGCTTGTGGCGGGGGAGGCGGGCGCCCGGATATCCCAGGGTGCGCAACGAGTCCTGGGGCTCAGTACGGTGCGGATCGAGCCCAACCTCATCTCGCCCGAATCGGATCCCGGCGCCAGGTTGACGGTAGGACAGAATCTCACCAACGATCTGCGGCTCATATATTCCATGAACCTAGTCAACAGCAACGACCAGATCTGGATCGGGGAGTACGACGTGACGCGCCGCTTCGTCACCCGCGCGCTCAAACAGCAGGACAACAGCTACAGGTTCGAATTCCAGCACGATCTGCGCTTCGGCGGATCCGCCTCCACCGGAAGGGTGCGACGATTCGACCGCACCAAGCGCGAAGTCGGCACCGTGTCGTTCAAGGGGGGAACGGCCCTGGGCGAGAAACGGCTGCAATCCAGGCTGAACTTCAAGAGCGGGGACCGTTATGACTTCACCAAAGTTCAGAAAGCGAGGGAAGATCTGAGGGGCTACTTCGCCTCGGAGGGGCGGCTCGAGTCAAAAGTCTCGGTCAGCAGGAGCGGGGAAGACGGCAAGGTCGACCTGGCCTTTGCCGTGACGCCGGGACCGCGGGTCCGCTTCTTCTTCGACGGGGATCCCGCACCGCGCGGTGCGGCCGAGAAGGTCGCCAGCGTCTGGAGCGACGGTGTTTTCGATCTGCAGCGTGTTCAGGATGCGGTGCAAGCCATACGCCGCTCCCTGATCGCCGAAGGGTATCTGCAGTCCGACGTCCGTTACCGCATAGAGCAGGAGGGAGAGGCGAAGGATGTCCACTTCACCATCCGACGGGGTGCGACGTTTCACGACGTCCAACTCGTCTTCAGCGGGAACTCGGACGTCGAGTCGGCGGAACTGCGGCACCAGATCGTCGCGGCGAAGCTGGAGAACGCGGTCTACAACGATCCGTCCCAAGTTGTCGACCTGCTGGCGAACTATTACCGAACCCAGGGCTACACTCACGCCAAGGTGGAGTCGCCGAAACTGGACTTGAACCCGTCGACGGGCTCCGGACGTGTCGAGATCCCGATCAAGGAGGGTCCCCGGTTCAGGATAGGGCAGGTCGTTTTCCAGGGAAACACCCTCTCCGACGATACCCTCAGGCGAGCCTCGGCTCTCGGCACCGGGACCATTTTCGCCGCGAGGGAGGTTGACGGTGCCCTGGAACGGATCGACCGCTTCTATCACAGCCGCGGGTATAACGATGCGACCTTCGACTACGAAACCCTGCTCGACGACAGCACCGGTCTTGCCGAAGTGCGGTTCCGGATCGAGGAGCGACGACGGACCGTGATCCAGAGCATCGTGGTGCAAGGTAATGAACGGACCCCGACCTCGTTCGTGCGCAAACAGTTGAGCATCTCGGAAGGGGAAATTCTCGATCCCGAGGCGATCGCTCGTTCCCGCCGGGCGCTCTACGATACCGGGGTGTTCACTCTGGTCGATTTCGACACGCAACCAGCCGATGCCGTTTCACCGGCGGGAAACACGAAACGGGTGGACATCACGGTCAAGCTGCGCGAGGTCAAACCGTACCGTTTCCGTTATGGGGGATTCTACGATACCGACCGCGGCGCTGGTTTCACGGGGGACATCTCCAACCGCAATTTTCTCGGGCGCGCCGCCGTCGTCGGGCTGCACACGCGCTACGACGGAACGATGAAGGAGGCCCGCACCTATTTCGGGCAGCCGTTCACATTCGGCATTCCGCTACAGACCAATGTCACGGCGTTCGTCCAGCGGGAGTCGCGCCCGGCCTACACCCTCGACAGGGTCGGCGCTTCCCTGGTCCAGGAAAAACAACTGCACGACCGCTATATCCTGAACTATGGCTACCGGTATGAACGGGTCAAGGCTCCGCAGGGCTTACCCGACCCCCTGCTCCGATTCACGAGCATGGTGCCGCTGGCACGCCTGACTGCGAGCATCACGGGGGATACGCGCGATGACATGCTCGACGCCACCCGCGGCTCGTTTCACTCGCAGGCCCTCGAGTACGCACCGGGGCTGCTCGGCGGGGATGCCCGCTTCGTGAAGTACTTCGGCCAGTATTTCCGCTACGTGCCCTTGAGCCGTCCTCAGAGGTTGTCCTCAGGCCGCGTCGTGCCCCGCTTCGTGTATGCAGGCGCGCTGCGCATCGGGCTATCCAAGGGCTTGGGAGGCCAGGAAGTGATCACGCCGGAGCGGTTTTTCGCCGGCGGCGGGACCACGATGCGCGGATTCCGGCAGGACCGCCTCGGCCCGCTGGACGAAAACGGCAGGCCCGAGGGGGGGGAAGCCATGTTCCTCTTGAACAACGAGGTACGCCTGCCGTTGTTTGCGATCTTCGGCGGCGTCGGCTTCGTCGACATCGGGAATGTCTACCCCAGCGTTCGGGATTTCAATCCCTTCGATGTGCGAAAATCGGCCGGCGTGGGGCTGCGCGTCCGTACGGGGTACGTGGTCATCCGGGCGGATTACGGCGTCAAGCTCGATCGCAGAACCGGCGAGAGCCGGGGAGCCCTTTTCTTCAGCATAGGCCAGGCCTACTAGACCCCTGAAGTGCGTGAAGCATGGAGCGCGCCGCCTGCGGTGGCGTCGAGCCGCCCGTTCCGCGATCCGGCCGATACTGGAACTCTCTTCGGGGACTGGCTATAGTGGTGCGGAGTCGTTCTCTCAAACCCGTTCCGGGGGTGTCCCCATGCACGTTTTCGAACTGACCCGCCGACTTATCGAAATAGAGTCGATCACAGACAACGAGAAATCCGTGGCTCATTTCCTGTCCGAGTACCTCGTCGGCCTCGGCTATGAAGTGAACCTGCAGGAAGCAGCCCCAGGCCGATTCAACGTGCAGGCGCTGGCGGGCACGCCCGACGTGGTCTTTACGTCGCACATCGACACGGTGCCTCCTTACCTCCCGTTCGGTGAAGACGGGGAATACCTCTACGGCCGGGGCGCGTGCGATGCCAAGGGCATCGTGGCCGCTCAGATCGAGGCCGTCGAACGTCTGAAAGCCAGCGGGGAACGCCGCCTCGGGCTCCTGTTCGTGGTCGGGGAGGAACGTAACAGCGCCGGAGCGCTCCACGCAAACCTGCACCCGGTGGGATCCCGGTGTTTCATCGACGGGGAACCGACAGAAAACAAACTCGCCATCGGGTCCAAAGGATCGCTCAGGATCGAAATCTGCGCGACCGGGAAGGCGGCCCACTCCGCTTACCCGCACATGGGGGAATCCGCGATCCTGAAGCTGCTCGACATTCTGCAGGACTTCCGCAGCATGCACTTCGAACCCGATCCGGTGCTCGGCACAACGACGTTCAACATTGGCACTCTGGAGGGCGGGACCAAGCCCAACATCGTTCCCGACCGCGCCCGGGCCGAGGTCATGTTCCGGTTTGTGGAGCCGTGCGAGGATCTGAAGAAGCGGATCGAGGCTGTCATTGGGGGACGCGCGGCCTTTCGCTACCCCTTCGAGGTCCCGATAGTCCGAATGAACGTGGCCGAGGGATTCGAAACCACCGTAGTTTCGTTCTCGAGCGACGTGCCGTTCCTCACCGCGTGGGGTCGTCCGTACCTGCTCGGCCCCGGCTCAATCCTCGACGCGCACACGGCTCACGAACGGATCTCAAAAGCGGAGCTCCTGCGCGGGGTCGAGCTGTACGTCGAGCTGGCGCGCTCTCTATTGTGACGATTCCGGTATGCCGCGCTGCAAGGCACGGCGCTGGGCGTGGAGGTTGCGCTCAGGGGTCAGGTCAGGGATCTCGCATCCGGCGGCACTGATGCAGCGAGTTCCGCCGCCCCGTAGGCACTCCGCCACGGCCTGGCACACCTGGTCCTCGCTCCCGCGCAGCATGATCTCCACCGGGTCGAAGTTCCCGCAAAGCGCCGGCCCGGTGGCGCCATAGCACTCGGCGGCACTCCTCAAGTCGACCATCCAGTCGAGGTCGACGATGTCGGCGCCCGTCTGGCCCATCAGCGCGACGATATGCGTCGTGTCGCCGCAGATGTGCAGCCGGCATATCGCGCCCATTTCCCGCACCGCGCGGAAAATCCGTTGTTCGCCAGGCAAGGCGAATCTGGCGTACATGCCGGGAGACACCTGCGAGGCGATGGCGTCTCCTAGCCCGATGATATCCGCTCCTGCCTCGACTTGCGCTCTCGCGAACGCGATTTGCGCCACTGTGCAGACCTCGAGCAGTTCCTGTACCCACGCCGGCCGGTCGTACAGATCCATCATCAAGGCTGTGTCGCCCCTGAGCACGTTGGCCAGCGCCAGTGCCCCCTCGACCCAACCCATGACGGGCAGCTCCCCGGTTGCGCGCTCGTGGAGCAGGCGCACTCCCTCCAGCCGGTCGCTCATGCGCCGGCCGTCCGCCGGCGCCGGTATACGGAGGCGAGCCAGGTCCGCCGGTTCGACCAGCAGCGGGTGCCGCCGGAGCGGCAGGCCGTCCGGCGGGAATTCTATCTCGGTTCCGCAATCCGCCGCTTCTCGGTAGGGATCCGAGATGGCCTGCACGATATCCAGGCCGAATTTTTCGGCCGTCGCTAGGTTCGCCCGGGTCAGAACGCGGTAATCCAGGTAAAAGGAGGCCAGTGGCTCCCCGATCTGGTGAGCCGCGAAGGCCATCACGATGTCGAAGTTTGGTGCCCGGTCCACCGCTTCGCCGCGGATCCTGCTTGCCAGCCGCGCGACTGAATTCACTTTTCCTAACCTCCGAACCCGGCAGAATTGCGGCTCATGGTAGCGCAATTACGCGGTTTTGACACCAACTTGAAACGAGGGTTTGACTTGCTCTTAGCCCGCGCCTGATGTATTTTGCCGTGCGTAGGAGTTTGCCGCCCGGCGAGGCGGTTGCCCCCCAACTCGAATCAAGGATTTTATCAATGTCCGACAGGTTGATCGAACTGGCTCTCGAAACCCTTGAGCTGCGTAAGGCTGCCATCCAGGCGGAGATTGAACAACTGAGAGCCCAACTGAAGTCCCAGGGCACGGCTCGCCCTGCAAGCGGAGCTACGCGGGCGCCCAAGAAGGCCGTGCGCGCCCAAAGAGGCCCCAGGTCCGCCTCCGCACGCAAGGCGCAGAGCGAGCGTATGAAGGAATTTTGGGCCAAGAAAAAAGCGGAGGCGGCCGGCAAGAACAACAAGCCCGCAGCCAGTCCCGCCAAGAAGAACGGCAAAGAGTAACAAGGTCGCCACAAAGGACTCCAATCGGCCAATTTGTCACGTGACAGGCAGTGGGTATCGGTCTGTCTCGGGTGCCTGTGACCGGTTTCGGCAGTGCGCACCCGATATCGACTATTGGCGGCGCGGCCGCTGATTTGGATTAAAATGCTCGCTTTCCGGCGAGTGTACCGATGTCCAATGCACGCACGGGCTCAGAAGAAAAACCGGCCGCTCCGGGTTTGCTCGGACTCGTGGTCACCCTCGGGGTGGTCGCATTCGTCTACCGGGAGGCGTTCCTGGGTTTCTTCGTGCAGGACGACTACGGCTGGCTCGAGTCGTCGCGCTTCGGGGGAATCGGGGAGTACCTCCAGTGCTTTTTCCGGTTCAACCCGGCCCTGACCTACCGTCCCCTAAGCCAGGAGACGTTCTTCTGGGCGGGGCAGCATTTCTTCGGGCTTGACCCTGCAGGGTTTCACGCCGTCAGCTTCGCCTTCCACTTGGCCGGCTGCATTCTTCTTTACGCGCTGCTGCGCCAATTCTTCGATCCTCTCCCCTGCCTCGCCGGTACCCTCGTCTACGGAGTGCACGGGGCGCACCTGCGCTCCGTCTACTGGATCTCCGCTCTGCCCGAGCCGATGGCACTCTGTTTTTATCTGGCCGCCGTGCTTCTCTTCATACGGTTTGACCGGACCGGCAACCGCACTCCCTTTCTGTTGAGTGTCGTCGCAATGGGACTCGGAATGATGTCCAAGGAATCGATCCTGACAGTTCCCCTGGTACTCGCCGCCTACGCGCTGCTTTTTTCTCCGCGCCGGCTCTTGTGGACCGCGCCGTTCTTCCTGATGTCCGGAGCCTACACTGTCCTGCGGCTCACCAGCGAAGCGGTCAAGGCGGCTCCCTATCCTCTGACCTTCGGACGAGCAGCCTGGAGCAATCTGATGGCCTACGCCTCATGGGCGTCCGGCCTGACCGAAACAATGCTCAAGGTGAAACTGGGCTGGGGGGCCGAAGCGCTCTATCCGCGTGTCGCCGCCGGGTTCGCGGCGGCGGCCGGCATCCTCTTTGTCGTGGCGCGCCAGAAGAGAGTGGCGGGTCTGGCGTTGCTTTGGTTTCTGTTGGCTCTTCAGCCGGTCCTTTACTTCTGGCAGCACATCGATCCCTACTACCTGGCCCCCTCGCTCGCAGGCTTGGCACTCCTGGTCGCGGCCGCCTGCCCCGCGACATTGTCTCGAAAGGCGCTGGCCCGCGGTCTGCCTGTGGCGCTGGCAGTCGGATTTACCGTCTGGAGCTCGGTTGCCGGGGTGAAGCTCGAAGGACGCTGGTGGAACACGCGTTCGCTCGAGGGGCGTAACATCCTCCGCCGGATGCCTGAAGTGGATCGACAGGTGCCACCCGGGCGGATCGCTTACCTGTTCGGTTTCACCGAGAGCCAGTTCGGAGTCATGCAGCGGGATGCTGCCCTCAAAGCCTTCGGGTTCTCGCCCGGACGTTTCATTCTCGTCGGGCTGGACCCCGATACGCCCTGGCAGATCCGGAACCTTGAACGACACGGGGGACTGAGGGACTATCACTGTTTCGTTTACCGGGGCGGCGAGTTCGTCAACATGACCGAGGCTTTTCGCCGTCGCCCGGGCAGGTTCCTTGTCCCCGTGGGGTTGAGGGTGAGCCCGCTCGACGTGCAGGCTGGGCGGGACACCCTGATGCTAACGACGTTGAACCTCGACGCTCGCGCAATAGACGTCCAGTACACGCTCGACGGCAAGGAAATGCCGCCGATCCTGTTCTGGCCTCTGAACAAGGGCGGCACCGCCACCTTGCGTGTGGACGCCAGCACGCGGAAGGGCGAATACCATTTCACCGCAATCCGCGATGCCGAGGAGCGCGAAGCCTGGTATCCCGTCGACATTCGCGTAACCGTGCGATGATGCGAAAACTCTACCCGGTTTTCTTTTTTGCGGCCGCGACGGTGCTCGTCTTCTGGAAGGTCATCTTCCACGAGGAGTTCACTCTCCTTGTCGGCGGCGACATGGCCTCGTCCTACTACCCCTGGTTCGAGGTCGCGTCCTACTGGCTCAAGCGAGGAGTCTTTATGCTCTGGGACCCCTACGTCTATGCCGGCAAGGTGAACATGGGAGAACCCCAGCCCGGGATTTTCTACCCGCTGAACTGGCTATTCATGCTGCTTCCGTCCAAGGGGAGCGGCGTCAGTCTCGGCGGGTTGCAGGCGCTGCTCATCCTGGACTATTTCCTCGCGGGCCTGTTTACCTACCTCCTAGCCCGTTCCATGGGCATGTCGGGGGCGGGGGCTGCCTTGGCCGGTCTGGCGTTTGCCTATGGCGGACAGGTCGCCCATCTCTACGGGTATGTGAACGTCCTGAGCGGCTTCGTCTGGATGCCACTGGCCCTTGTCTTCTTCCGGCGCGCGCTCTCGGCGGCAACCTGGACGTCGCGCCTCAGGGGCGTGGCCGGGGCCGGCTCGTGCCTGGCGCTGGCCTTTTTGCCGGGACACCACGTCCCAGCCTTGCACACGGGATTCCTGCTGCTGCTCGTCGCCGCGTTTGTTCTCGTCACCCGGGGTACGCCCCGCCTGTCCGACGCGCTGCGGGTGTCGCTCCTCCTCGGCCTGACCGCGCTGACTTCGTTGTCACTGACTGTATTCCAGTGGCTCCCGTCGGCGCAGTGGGCGCGCACCGTATTCCGCTGGGTGGGGATGGGTCCGCCGGTCCGCTGGGGCGAGAGCGTCCCGTATTCGATCCTGCAGCAGACCTCCAACGCCAGCCCCCAGGATGCACTCTCGCTGGTTCTGCCGTATGTCACCACCGGTGCGAACCTCTACACGGGCGGCCTGGTCATCTTCCTTGCATTGGTCGCCTTGCTCTTCGTGCGGAAACGCGAGGCCTGGTTTCTTGGTTTCACAGCGATCCTTTATTTCTTCCTGAGCTTGGGTCGCTTTTCTGTGCTGCATGGCTGGGTGAATACATTCGTCCCCGGTCTGTGGTTTGCGCGTGAGCTGTTCTACTACCTGGTGCCGATGCAACTGTGCATCGCGCTTCTCGCGGGCTGGGGACTCGATTGCATCGTCGAGGGTCCCGGCACCGCAGCCGACCGCGTGTTCGAGGGTTTCCTGAGAAAAGCCAGCTGGTGTCTGGCCGTCCTCGTCCTCGGCTCGGCGGCGCTGATCGCGTTCCTCTTCCTTCACCAGAGACTGCCCATGGCCCACCCGTTCATCACGGCGGTCGCGGGGCTGGCTTCCCATCTCTTTGTGCTCGGCCTACTGCTGTTTTATTTCAAGAGGGGGCGCATTGGGCCACGGGTCTTCGCGAGCTCCCTCGTGCTCCTCGTGCTGGTCGACCTGGGTTCGCATCTCGCCATCGACATTAGAACGAAGTCTTCCCCTCCCGGAGAGAAGAACACATACGTGCGGGCGTTCTGGAGCATGCCCGCCCCGGCCGAGCGGCTCAAGGCGATGCGCCAGGCGGAGTATTTCCGGGTCGACGACCCGTCGGGTATCTTCCCCCCAAATTACGGCGACGCCTGGCGCCTGGATGCGACCATGGGGCACGGGGCCACGGCCCTGGTCGACTACTTCGATTTCCGAGGCACCGGTTGGGAACCTGCGTCGAATGCTTCGGCGCTTCTGAATGTGGCTTACTTCCCGAGCCGAACCGAGGTGACCGGCATGGAACGGCTCGGGGGAGAGGGAGTGGCGATATACCGAAATCCCCGCGCCGTTCCGCGCGCCTTCGTGCCGTCGCGTTTCCGCTGCTTCTCCAAGCGCGAGGAGTTGCTGTCGTGGCTGGCATCCCCCCTGTTCGACCCTCGGGGAACCGTCCTGTTGGACTGCGCCGACCTCGGCACGCTGCCCCTGGAGTACAGGGCGCCCGAGTGGCGGGACGACGACGGCGTCGAGGTCAGGCTGACACACCGGCGTACCGCCGGGGATCAGGCCGCCGCTGGGCTCGCCGAGGACAAGCGCCCGGAGTTCGCGAAGTACCAACCCCCTCCAGGCTGGAGTGTCGGAGACGAGCTTTCCTTCGAACTTGATCCTTCCCAGGAGACGCGATTCTTTCTCGTCGTAGGCTACCGCCCCGTGCGGGGGGCGGCATCGCGGTTGCGCCTGCTCCTGGAGGGCGCCGGGGAAAAGCGCGAGATCTACGCCGATCTTCCCGGCAGCGTCGCCGAGGGGCCGGGGCAGTGGCTGAGGGCGAGTGCCGACCTGGGGATTTTGCGGCGCTTCCCCTACAAGCTGTCGCTGAAAAAAGACGAGCGGTGCACCGCGCTGCTGGACAGCTTCCGGGTGGCGCGCTCGGTGTTCCCGCCGGACCAGGAACAGGCGGGAACCGTAAGGGTGACGTCCCTCAGGCCGAATGTCGTCCGGCTCAAGGCGCAATTGCGCCGTCCGGGATTCGTGGTCCTGAGCGAGGTGAACTACCCCGGCTGGGAGGCGCGAGTCGACGGCAAGCCGGCGCCGCTTCTGACTGGCGACTACATTCTGCGCACGCTGCCCGTCCCGGCCGGGGAGCACGACATCGAACTCACCTTCCGGCCCGCGGCCTTCCGCTGGGGGCTGGTGCTGAGTCTGTTGTTCCTCGCGGCCATGCTGGCTTTCCTGGCGTGCGGCCGAAGTTCGAAACCGTCCCGTCTCGACCCCTTCCAATAAGGCCGGCTTCGGGCGTGCGGTTCGGCTATCTCACCACCACCCGGCCCTGGACCCGAATCCATCCCTCGGGGGCAGCCTCGGCTGAATCGCGAATTGCCCGGTACTCGTAGACACCCTTCGGCGTGTCCCGGTCCACGAAAACCGTCGCACCGCCCGAGTCGTCGAGCCGCCATCCATAGAGGATGGGCATGAGCTTGCCGTCGATGCTGTAGAGCACGTCGATGTAACGGGCGTCAAAGTCGATGACGCGCAGCGCGAGCGTGCTTTCCCCCGCGATGACCTCGGCGGGCGTCAACTCCAGCCGCACCCCCGGGATGGTGGCATAGCCTCCGATGACGGCGTCGGCGTCGGCCTCAGGCCGTTCGATGGGCCTCGGGTTGAAGTCGGTTCTCAGCTGCAGCGGGCCCTCTGAAAGATAGAGATAGTCCAGATGAAGCACCTGGTGTTCGGAGGTCGGCTGGACGCGTATTTCATGGCTTCCGGCAGAGATATCCCCAACCTCGACTCCGCGCAGGTGCCAATCCGCCGAGCGCCAGCCGTAGCCGCCCGTCGGCTCCAGCATCAGCGCACCCACGTCGCGTCCATCCAACGAAATCCGGCACCCGTGCGGCCTGTCGGCGGCAAAGGCATACCGCAGGTAAAGCAGGACGTTGTGAATCGGGCGGTCCGGGGCGAAGCGGTACGTCGCGAAATCGCTCGCCCGCTGGCCCCAGGAGAATCCCAGCAATTCTCCTCGCGATGCGCCCTTCATCCTTTCCAGGCCGCCACCCGAACGAGCGTCCCAGGTCTCGGCCTCCCGGAGGTAGAATGCCCGTCCCCGGGCGACGTGATCGGCGAGCTCCGGCTGGACGGTTTCATAGGCGACCGCAAGGGGTACCCCGTCCCGCTGGTAGAAGGTCGCCATGCGCCGCGCGCCGACGGAGTAGTTTCGAAGGGCGGCTTTGAAGAGGTCGTACGTGTGCAGGGTCTCGAATCTCGGCACATGGAACAGCAGGACATTTCCGGGATTCATCAAATACGGGACCAGAGCCGCAATCTTTTCGGCGTTCGTCGGTAGGTAATTCAGTTCCGCGAAGACCTCCTTCTGGGCGACCTTTCCGTGCGTCAGGACTGAGAGTTGCGATCCGAATCCCCAGTCCATCAGGGCGAAGTAGCGGTCGGGGTGTCGAGAGGCAAAATCCGCCACCCGGTATATGGCATCCGACCAGTTTCCCCGGCCGCCCAGGATCTCGAAAGATTTCAGGTATGCAGTTCCGAGCGCGAACTCGGCGAGAAGAAACGGGCCGGCGACGACCCCGGCGACGATCCGGGCTCGCGTCGCGCCCGGACCGATCACCTCACGGATGGCGCAGATCAACTGCCACAGCCCGAGCGCCGTCAGCATGTGGGTAAACGGGAAAATCATCACGGCGTGGTGGGGTCCTGTCGCCTGGGCAGTGACGAGGATGAACAGGCAGAGAAAGGCCAGCAGCAGTACCAGGAACAAAACCTTCCTGGGGTCTGCGAGCCTTCCGCGTGTGCGCCGAATTCCGATGGCCAGGAGGGCGACGAGCAGACCGTAGAGATTCCAGTCCCTGTCGAGGGGAATCGCACGCGGCAGCCAGTCGAGGAACCGCCCCGCCTCTCCCGCGGAGTCGCGCGACATGAGCCGGGCAATCTCGCCCGGGCCGGGCTGGTGCACCAGGTCCTGGATCGCTCTCCCGTCCACCGTCCGCTGGAAGAGCTCGCCGCGAGAGGCGAGTGATCCGGGTCCGGGAGTTCGGAGCAGCGATTGTTTCTCAAAGGTCCGAAGCGGGTAGACGATGTTGAATGCGACGAGCGGGGCGCACCCCAGCACGAAGAAGATCGCGGCGACCGCTGCGTTCGCGGGCCGGACCAGTGCCCGGAACTTCGCCGGGCAGCACGCCAGTCCGGCCGCTGTGAGTGCGGCGATGAACCACACGAAAACGATCTTGTCGTAGAGGCCGAGCCCAAGCAGGAAGGCCCCGGCCCCCAGCAACACGCGGCTCCCCTTTGCAGCCCAGCGCCAGAGGTAGTAGAGCGAGGCCATCTTGAGCGCCGTCCCGAGCGCCACGGGTCCCCAGTCCAGCTTATTGGAGAAGATGAATGAGGGGTCCAACGCGAGCAGCAGCAGACACAGCCGCGCGGAGGCGGTTCCCAGCAAGTCGCGCGCGACCCGGAAGGTGAATCCTAGTGTCACGACTCCGACGAGAACCACCGGGAGCCGCACGCTCCAGACACCGCTTCCGAATAACGCGAAAACCGCGGCGTAGAGGTGCGCTTTCAGCGCCCCGAGATACCCCATGAGCATTAGCGGTATGTGGACGCCGCCAACGTCGAGCTGCCACTCGAGAAACGCCCCCTGCGTTCCGCCCAGGGCTGCGTTCGCGAAGAGCACCTCATCGTATTGAAGGCCCGGGAGCGGCAGGAAGGTGAGGGCAAAGAACAGGTACAGAACGGTTGCGAGGATCGGCGCCCACTGGGAGCTGATGCGAGTGAAAGGTGAAGCAGACCGCCGCATTGGCAAAACCCGTGACGTATTTTTCAGGACGCAGAACAACACGGGCAATGAAAGACAAAAGCCAAAACAGAACGCAGATTCCGCGGATCCAACGGATTCACGCGGCCTGTCGCTAGGTCGATCCGTGGGGATCCGCGCGAATCCGCGTACTGAAAAATACGTTAACGTATTCGTGAACATCAGTACTTAGTGAACTCGTCCCCTCTTCCCGCCTGCCCAGCAGGCTGCTGCCAGGAGAAGGGTTCCCAAAACCGCAAGGCCCGTTAGGGCTGCGCCGGTTAAGACAGACCGGGGGGCGTACCGCATGACGATCCGGCTCTGGCCTCCCGGCACCAGGACGCCGCGCAACAGTCCATTCACCTTGTAGATCGTCGCCGGGGAGCCGTTGACGGTGGCCTGCCATCCCGGAAAGTGCATTTCGCTGAGGACAAGGAGCCCGCGGCTGCCGGCGCGGACCGCGAGTTCGAGTCGATCCGCCCGGTATCGCTCGAACTGCACTTCCTCGTGAGAATCGAGCGCTCTGGACTCCAGCGCCGCCTCGAGTGGTTCGCTGACCACCGCGGTGTTGAGTCCGTCGAAGTCCGGGGACTGGAGGAGACTGAAGACACGATCCTTGGAGGATTCGCTGATCGCCTGGTGAACGACCCAGCCCCGGGGATAACCGCCCGCGTTCTCGTAGACCTTCCACTGATCGTCGGTGTACACGGGACCGGGTTCGCCGGAGTTGCTGCTTTTGACGACGTACCGCACGTTCAGGTAGTCGTAGGCGCGCGGCACCGTCGTCCTGAACCTGAGAAAATCGGCCAATTCCGTCGCCGTCGTCCCTTCGGTCGTCTGGACCCCGAAAAGATCTCCGATATTCAGTGGGCCGGGAAGCTCCAGGTGGACCCTGAAGAGGCCCGGTCTGTTCTTCAGGAACTCGGCCATGTTCCGGCTGTGCAGCAGGGTAGCGAGATAATCCCCACCGGCCTTCTGTGCCCGCGCCCTGTTCTGTACGATCCAGTAGAAACCGTTCAGATCGAAGAGGACCAGCGATACGAGGACGATCCGCGCGGCCGTGGAGACAGGCGCCCGGGCCAGGTAAATGAACAGGCCCGAGCTCGAGATGATCAGCAGGAAGGAGAGGTATATCCAGTCGTTTACCTCGGGCTTGCCGTAGACGGCCGGCACCAGCAGGGCGGCCGCCACAGCGGCGATGGCCCACTTGAGGGCTTTGACGCAGGCGCCGACTCCGGGCGACGTCTCCTTGGACAGCAGCGCCTGCAAGCCGAATCCCGCCAGCAGAGCCAGGGAAAAATGCGCCAGGTAGATGAAACGCGCCGCACCCCGGGCCACCCACAGGAAAGGGACGAGCGCGTAGGCGAGTCCGTGCAGCAGCGAGTACGCGCCGAGGCTGTAGCCGAACGCAAGGACCGCGACCACGGTCAGGAACCGCACCCACCTGTCGCCCCACTTCTGCCAGATGCCGAAAGCAGCGAGCATGAGGGGCAAGACCCCGAAGTAAAGCGAGAAACCCTCGCCTCCGACAGAACCTCCGAAAGCAGTGGGAAACAGCAGGGTGGCGAGAGACCGGACCTGGAATTCGTCGTGCAGGTCGGCATACGGGATCTTCACGGTCGCGGGCACCGGGGCATCCGCGCCGATGTGGCGTACCGCGAGCGGGCTGTATTCGATAGAGGGGAGAAGCTGGATCGCTCCCAGGCAAAAAGCGAAAAGGCCGACGACGGCGACCACGGCAATCGAACGAATCCAGCGGGACAGGGAGCGCGGCTTCTCGCAGGCGACATAGGCCGCAGCCGCTGCGACGGCCGCCCCGTCCATTATTACGATGTGGATGCGCCCGGCGAGAATGGCCATCCCCAGCGCGACGCCTGAAAGACACGCAAACAGGGCGACCCAGCGGGCCCCCGACGTACGTAGGGCCCGGAGCAAGAACAGGATTACGAGCGGCAACCATATTCCGCTGTCGAGCATGTCCGGCCACGGCAGCTTTGCCAGGAATCCCGCCAGGGAAAAGCAGAGCGAAGACACGAAGGCGGCGAACGGCCCGAGCCCCAATTCCCTGGCGAGCAGGAAGAGAAAGCACGCGGCCAGGATGTGCGTGAGAACGTAATAATCGTGAAAGAGCTTCGGGGATAAGAGGCCCGAGCGATTCAGGGGCCAGGCATAAAGCAGCATTTTCGGCGGGTAAAAGAGGCCCGTCTCCATTCCACCAACGAAGGTCCGCCCGGCATGGGTGTAGGGATCCCACAACGGCACGATCCCCTGGTGAAAGGCAGCCGAAGAAAAATGGTACCAGGCATAGGCCTGGTTGGCCTGTTCCTGCTGCATCAGGACGGAGAATTGCTGGGTGAGAGTGATCTTCCAGAAAAACAAGACCGTGACGGCGAAGATCAGGGACATCCACTTCAAGTTGGTCTTCATGATTCCTTGGACTTGCAGCAGAGCTTCCGGCAACGACGGCTGTCCTACTGGGCAGCCTCGAACTGTATACCAGCGGCAGCCGGCGATGCAAGGCGGTGCCGGAGTGGGCACGCAGATCGCACTGTTTTGCGCTGCCTCGATAACTGGAAGCAGCAGAATGCCTTGCGCTTGACAACCCCGGAGGTGGGTTGTAGGTTGAGGGCGCACTTGCCTGATGTGCTGGTGCTCCGCATGTGCGTCTGCTTTTGAATTTCCACAGGAGCCTACCGTGGCCTACGACGCGACCAGGATACCGGATTGGCAGATTGCCCAGGCTGTCGAGAAGAACATGCCCACTCCGGAGGAGTGGAGGCAGAAGCTGGGCCTCGAGAAGGACGAAGTCATCCCGATGGGGAAGGTGTGCAAGCTCGACTTCCTCAAAATCATCAACCGGCTGGGGAACAGGCCGAACGGAAAGTACATCGAGGTCACCGCCATCACGCCGACGCCGCTCGGAGAGGGGAAGACCACCACGTCGCTTGGACTCATCCAGGGCCTCGGAAAGAGAGGGAAGAACGTGGGGGGCTGTTTGAGGCAGCCTTCGGGGGGGCCCACCATGAACATCAAAGGGACGGCGGCCGGAGGCGGAAACGCTTTGCTGATCCCGATGACCGAGTTTTCGATGGGGCTCACCGGGGACATGAACGAAGTCGTCAACGCCCACAACCTCGCCATGGTGGCGCTCACGGCCAGGATGCAGCACGAACGCAACTACGACGACGAGCAGCTCCGGAAGCTGACCCGCATGCGCCGCCTCGATGTCGACCCGACCCGCGTGGAGTTCGGGTGGATCATGGACTTTTGCGCCCAAGCCCTGCGCAGCATCATCATCGGGATCGGGGGCCGGAATGACGGCTACATGATGAAGTCCCAGTTCAACATCGCACCGAGTTCCGAACTCATGGCGATCCTGGCAGTGGTGTGCGACCTAGCGGATCTGCGCACGCGCCTGGGCGAAATCACGGTGGCATTCGACCGGAAGGGGAATCCCGTTACCACCTCCGACCTGGAAGTCGCCGGCGCGATGTGCGCGTGGATGCGCAACACCATAAACCCGACGCTGTGCAGCACGGCGGAATATCAGCCGTGCATGGTGCACGCGGGTCCGTTTGCCAACATTGCCGTGGGCCAGTCGTCGGTCATAGGGGACCGGGTCGGGCTCAAGCTGTTCGACTATCACGTGACCGAGAGCGGGTTCGGGGCCGATATCGGGTTCGAGAAGTTCTGGAATGTCAAGTCGAGGTACAGCGGCTTGAAGCCGCACGTCTCCGTGCTGACGGCCACGATCCGTGCTCTGAAGATGCACGGGGGCGGCCCCACCGTCACCGCGGGACTGACGCTCCCGGAGAACTACACCCGCGAAAACCTGGCCCTGGTCGAGAAGGGGCTCGGCAACCTCGTCCACCATATCGGGATCATCCGCCGTTCCGGCATGAACCCGGTGGTCTGCCTGAACGCATTTCACACCGACACGCGGGAAGAGATCAAACTGGTCCGCGGTGCCGCCGAGGCGGCAGGAGCCCGCTTTGCCCTGTCCGAGCACTGGAGCAAAGGGGGTGACGGTGCGCTCGACCTGGCCGACGCGGTTGCGGACGCGTGCCGCGAAGAGAGCGACGTGCGCTTCCTCTATCCGCTCGAGACAAAGCTGCGCGAGCGCGTCGAGATCATCGCGCGTGAAGTGTACGGGGCCGACGGCGTGTCGTGGACGCAGGAGGCGCTGGCCAAGGCCAAGATGTTCGAGTCCAACCCGAAGTACGATGAGTACGCCACCCTGATGGTCAAAACGCACCTGAGCCTGAGCCATGACCCTGTCCTCAAGGGCGTGCCGAAAGAACTGGGTCCTGCCCATCCGTGACGTTCTGATTTTCTCGGGTGCACGATTCCTGTGCCCGTGTGCCGGATCGATCAGCCTGATGCCCGGGACGGGTTCAAACCCCGGTTTTCGCCGCGTGGACGTCGACGTGAAGACCGGGGAGGTGATGGGCCTCTTCTAGGCCGGGTTGAACGAGGAGGCCGGCCACGGAGTCCCGGTGCGGTTCCTCCTTGGGGGCGGATTGTTCCGGCTGGTTGCGTTGTGCTAGGCTGTCGCCGTTTATGGCAAGGCGTCTCACTGTCGACATCGTTATCCCGGTCTACAACGAGGAGGCGGCAATCCGCCCGTGTGTCGAGCGGTTGAGCCAGTTCCTCGCCGAAGAATTTCAGCACCCATGGCAGATTATCATCGCCAACAACGGTTCCACTGACCGCACCCTGGGGGTGGCCAGGGAAATTAGCGCTGCGGACAGGCGCGTGCGCGTGCTTGACCTGGACCGCAAGGGCCGAGGCTTGGCGCTGCGCAGGGCGTGGGGGGAGAGTTCCGCCGACGTGGTCAGCTACATGGACGTGGACCTGTCGACGAACCTGCGTTACTTCCCACTGCTCGTCGAGGGCCTGCGCTGCGGGTACGACATAGCGGTCGGGTCGCGCCTTATGCAGGCGTCGATCGTGGCGCGCCGGTTGAAACGCGAGGTGCTCTCGAGGGGTTTCAACTTTCTGATCCGCATGCTGTTCCGGACGCGCTTTTCCGATGCCCAGTGCGGTTTCAAGGCCCTCCGTCGCCAGGCGGCACAACTGTTGTTGCCGCACGTCCTCAACAACAGTTGGTTCTTCGACGCCGAGCTTCTGATCCTCGCCGAGAAGAACAGTTTCCGCATATTCGAGGCACCGGTGGAGTGGATGGAAGACCTCGACAGCCGCGTACACCTGCAGGCGACCGCGGTCGAGGACCTGCGCGGGCTTGCGCGCATGCGGACCCGCCGCCTGAAACTCGAACTGCCGCCGCGCGAAGACTCCTTCGGCTCGATGCAGACAACGCGCACGCTGGGAAGCCCCGCCCGCCGGGCGGCGGACTGAGGGACGCCGAATATGTCGCTCCTCCGGCTGAAGGACCGGTTCCTGGCCAACCCTTGGGTTTACGACCACCTCCGACCCCTGGTCGTCGGCGGCATCGATCACGCGGAACTCGCCCGTTTCTGCGGCGTGGGGCCCGACGACCGGGTCTTCGATCTGGGGTGCGGAACGGGCCAGTTGGTGCCCCATATCACGTGCGCGGAGTACCTGGGCGCCGACCTGGACGAGGAGGCGCTGAAGAGGGCCGCACGCTACGCCTCCGCGGGCGTCCGGTTCATCCACGGAGACCAGTGGGATTCGGCGCTGGGCGTGCTGCGGCCGACAGTCGTCCTGATGATCGGCGTCGTCCACCATCTGGCCGACGGCGACTTCCACTCGCTCATCGACAGGTTGCGCCGGCAGGGAAGCGTGCGTCGTATCGTCACGCTCGATGTCTCCTACCTCCCAGGCGAACCGGTCAACAACCTGTTCAGCCGGCTGGACAGGGGCCGCCACGTGCGCTCCCCGGAGCGGTACGAAGCGTTGTTCCGGGAGGGAGCCCTGCGCATCACCGTGCGCAAGACCCTTGCGACCCGGCTGCGCTACGTGCACTACATCGGATACCACCTCTCGATAGAATAAGCACGCCCAAGCCTGATGCGGGCGGCCTGCGGAAACACTCGCTCAGGGAGCACCAGGTCTGCCAAGGGAAATGTTCCCCGTAACCTGTGCCTGCCGGAGGTGCCCCCTGACGCCGGATCGTTAACCCGCCGCTAGTTACCGCGCATGGCATGACGATTGCCTTCAGCTTTTGAGAGTAAGTGGGTAATTCAATCAGGTAAGGAGGCAGTATGTTTTGCAGAACAGGAATCGTCCTTTCCGCCTTGGCGCTCGGGTTGACCCTTGCGGTACCGCAGGCGAACGCCGACGTGTGGAACAAGAAAACTGTCATTACCGTTCGGGAAACATTGCGAATCCCGACGACAACCCTGCAGCCCGGCAAGTACGTTCTGAAACTGGCGGAATCGGCTTCGAACCGCCATATAGTCCAGATTTTCAACGAAGACGAGTCCCAGGTGCTTGCGACGATCCTGGCGATTCCCAATGAACGACTGGAGCCGACCGGCGATACCGTGCTCGAGTTGTGGGAAACACCCAAGGGAGAGGCCCGGGCGCTTCGGGCGTGGTTCTACCCAGGCGACAGCTTCGGCCAGGAGTTCGCGTACCCGAAAGCCGAAGCGACGGCTTTGACGGCTGAAGTCCACCAGGAAGTCCCTGCGCTTTCGGCGGAAGACGAGGCAGCCCTTGCCAGTCGGTCGACGAACTCCTCCGGATCCGAGGTCGCGGCGAACCGCCCGGAAACCGCTGCCCCGGCGCAACCCTCCGCCCTGGACGACAGCACTCGCGAGATGGCGAGGACCGACAACGAAAGCACTCCGCCGCCGGCTCCCGAGACCCACAGCTCGGCGAGTGACATGTCGTCCAGTTCTTCCGACCAATCCGCCAGCGAAAAACAGGACAGCTCGGGTATGGCGACAGAGGAAACCTCCGGAGCACATTCCGCATACGCCGGGAGTGAGCTCCCCCGTACCGCGAGCTTTCTCCCCCTTCTCGGCCTGACCGGCCTTTTGGCCGTCGGCGCCGCCACGGTCCTGCGTGCAGCATCGGGCCGTTAATCCCCCCGGGTCTCGGGAACGGGAGCGGGCACCCGCACCCGCGGAGCCGCAATCCCTTTCCTGGCGTGCCTTTCAGGCCAGGAGGCCGGGTCGGATACCCTGGTGCTCCTGCCCATCCTCGAGTAATATTACAGGGGGAGGCGTTGCTTCCTGGCGCCCCCCCATCTGAATTCCAGGCTGTTCACCCCGTAATGAGATTCATAACGCTGGGCTTCTTTTTCGTACTGGCAGTCACGGTCGCTCTGGCCGTGGTGCAGGACGAGCCGGGCGACTCCGCGAAGCCCTACACCATGGCCGCCAGGGTCGAGATGGTGGCACTTGACCTCACCGTCGTCGATCGCCGCGGCTCTTTTGTTTCCGGTCTGACCGAAGGCGATTTTCGGGTCCTCGAGGACGGCGTACCCCAGCAGATCAAGCTCTTCAGCCACGAGGACGTTCCGGTGACGATTGGCCTGGTCGTCGACAACAGCGGCAGCATGCTCGAGAAACGATCGTATGTCATCGGCGCCGCGCTCGCGTTTGCGCAGTCCAGCAATCGTGACGACGAGCTTTTCGTAGTTCATTTCAACGACGACCTGGATTTCGGACTCGGGCCGGGCGTCGATTTTACGAGCGACGTCGGACAACTCAGGAAAGCCCTGTTGCGGTTGACGTGCGAAGGACGAACGGCGCTCTATGACGCTCTCACTGCTGGGCTGCTGCACATTAGCAGGGGCCGGTACCAGAAAAAGGCGCTGCTGGTTGTGAGTGATGGACAGGATAACGTCAGCGGAACGGGTTTCGAAGAGGCGCTCGAGCTGGCCCGCCATTCCGGCGTTGTTATTTATACGATCGGGGCGTACAACCCCGTCACCGACCGGCACAACACCAAGGTGCTCAAGAAACTGGCCGACGTTACGGGGGGGCAGTTCTACTTTCCCTCGGGTCTGCCGCAGATTATCTCCCATTGCCGCCGCATCGCCAAAGGGATGCGCACCAGCTACAGGGTCGGCTACTACTCGACCAACACCCGGCGCGACGGCGCATACCGCCATGTCGTCGTAACTGCCGGCCCACCAGCCAGAGGCAAACTTGCCGTGAAGGTACGCGAGGGGTACTATGCCCCTCCGCCGGACGGTTCCGGGAACTGAAAGCGGGGGAAGATTTCCCGGCTTCTCTTGTCAATCCCGGCCCTCAAGCTATCCATCCCTTGTCGGTTACGCCCACGAATTGCGCCCCGCCGGAGAGCTCGACCTGCCTGCGGAGGGCCTCAGAGAGAACGGGATCACCGCAGCCGAAGTCAGGATGGCCGAGTGCTTGGTGGAGGCCATGGTCGGCGAGTGGGAGCCAGGCAAGTACCGGGATGAGTACCGCGACGACCTCATGGCCCTGACGAAGGGTTGATCAGGGCGACTCGGGCGGTCGAGGACGCTGAGGCGCCTAAGCCCAGAAGTTCTGCAAAGGTCGTAGACATCCTGGACCTGTTGAAGGAGAGCGTCCAGCGGGCGGATAAGGGAGAGCCCCGGGAAAGAAAAAAGCACGAGGGGCGGCGCATAGCCGGATAGCGCGCCTCCTTTGGCGGCCGGGGAATAAATTCCTGTCCCGGAACCTGGAAAGCCCGTTCCGTGAATGGAAGCGGTTGAATCCTGTGCATTTCACTCGTGGTACGGCTCTTGCGTCCCGTGCGTCGAGATTTTCTTGAGTTTAGTTGTGAAGGGCCATAGTCGGGTGTCACGAGGTGGCTGGTGTTGGAATGACGCCCGCCACGAGTTTCCTAAGGAAATGGGGGGATCATGGACGAGAGAGAAACCGTCAACCCGGGCAGTCCGGGCGAGTCTGGGGACGGACGTTCCTTCAAGGCATCCCGGTTCGAAGAGGCCAAGAGGACCGTGGCAGACAAGCTCCACGACGCGGCCGGGGCGCTCAGGGGCAAGACAGCCGAGCCCAGTTCGGGCCTGGGCCGCTATGGCTACCAGGCATCCGACTGGCTCGACCGCTCCGCCGAGTATGTCCGCCGGTTCGATTACCAACGCGCTAACGCGCAGGTGAAAGACTACATCCGCGACAATCCGGGCCGGAGTCTGCTTATGGCGGGCGCGGCCGGCCTGATCATCGGAGCACTCGTCCGACGACGGTAGAGGAGTATTGATTTTTATGAATAGAGTGCTGACCAAAGAGGACGTACCTGTCCTGCAGCGGGAGTCGTTTGGCGAACTGCTCGGCCAGTTGGCCGGCCACTCGGCAGCGCTTGTCCGGGATGAGATCGAACTGGCGAGGCAGGAAACACGCGAGAAGTTGCGTTCTCTGAGCAGCGGCGCGATCACCCTTGGAGTCGGGGTGGCCCTGGTCTGGATGGCTCTTCTGACGTTGTGCGCTGCCCTCGTGGTCGGCCTTTCCGCCCACATGGGCCCGGGACTGGCCGCGCTGGCTACCGGGTTGGGGCTCGCAGTGATCGGTGGGGCCATTGGCTTCGTCGGGTTCCACCGTTTGAAGAAAACCGGGCTTACACCGAAGAAAACGATACGGTCGCTGAAGGAGAATAAGGAATGGCTGAAAGAGATGACCTGAAACTCAATGCCGAACGAAGCACAGACGCGATCCGCCGCGACATCGCGGCAAAGCGGGAAACGATCTCCGAGACCGTCGACAGGCTGGGCGAGCGCATTCAGGAGAAGCTCGATTGGCGAGGCTACGTCTCCGAATACCCCTACTGGGCCATTGGTGCGGCGGCGGGACTGGGCTTTGTCGCGTCCCAGTTGATGCGCCGGCGTGCCTCTCCGCTCGACAGGATTTCCTATGCGGTCAAAGACACGGTCGAGGAATTGGGGGACCAGGTCCGGCATGCACTGGGCGGGGCCCTCGTTAGGGCGAGCGGGCGCGGCCTGGTGAAAGGCACGCTCTACGGGATGGCTACCAAGATCGCCGTCGATTGGCTGAAGGGGGCGGCATCCAACGCGCTGAGTTCAGGCAACCACGACGAATCCGCGCGACCGACGCCCTCCGCAGCGAACGCGTGGGCGCACAATCCAGAACCAAGCTCCACCAGGCCAATCTAGGTCTGACGGACTTACTGACGAGGAGGAACTATGGACGCTGAAAACACCAACCCCGATCCTAACCGGCAAATCGCGGCCGGCCCCGGCAGCACCAACCCGCGAGATCTCCTCAACCGCGGCAGCGATGTCTACAACCAGACCAAACAGACCGTGAGCCAGGCGTACGACCGAACCGCACGGAAGCTGAGCCAGGGGTACGACCAGGCGATCAGCTACGGACGCGACAATCCAGGAACAGTGACGCTGGTCGCATTCGGTGCCGGGTTTGCCCTGGGATTGCTTCTGTCCGGGACACGCCGCAGCCGCACAAGCCGGTACGCCGAGCCTATCGTCAACGTGCTTTCCGACATCGCTCTCGATTTCGTACGCCATCGCTGAGCCCAAACGAAACGAGGCGCCCGGTTGCCGGGCGCCTCGCGCAATCTCCCAACACAAATCTCGTCACAGGCTATTGTGCCGGCACGTGCCGGTCGTCGAACGTGCCAATCCGCTCCTCTACTTCCCGTTCTGCCCGTTCCTTGTTGTATCCATACCGCTCCTGGATCTTCCCAATGAGCCGGTCCTTGGACCCGGCGATCTGGTCGAAGTCGTCCTCGGTTAGACGACCCCACCATATCTTCAGGTCGCCCTTCATCTGTTTCCATTTTCCCTTCAGGATGTCACTGTTCATCCCCGATGCCCTCCTTGCATTCATTTCGAAGCTCCCCGCTCTACCGCGTACTCACGAACGGGTAAGCACTTCTTCCGGCCGGTCCACGAACAAGTCCGCGTCCCGATCCCGAGAAAGCTGATACACGGCGTCGAAGCACGCATCGCAAAAATCCAAGTGATCGAGAACTGCGAGTTGATCGTCGAGTTCGAGCCGCTTGTCGAGGTATTCGACCAGTTTGTCAAAGTCGCATTTCATCGCCCACCCCCTGTCGTGCCGGCCGGGAGCCGTCACCGTCTGTCGCCCGCTTCTATACCACCCTGCGCCCGCTGATGAGCTGGAACACCACGGCTACGATCGCAAGGACCAGCAGGATGTGGATGAACCCGCCAAGCGTGTAGGACGTGGCAATACCCAAGAGCCAAAGCACCAGCAGAATCACGAAAATCGTCCAAAGCATCTATACCACCCCCCCCTGTTTCAGAATTCCTACGGCGCCGAACCGACAGCGGGTGCAGCGCTGAACGGCTTCGCCGTCACCGCAAGGTATGCAATTAGAGAACCAGATGAAACAACTGGCACGCAGCCGCGGTAGCCCCCCAAAATCAAAGGCCCTGATGCTGGCGCGCCTGTGACGGGAGGCGTAGTAACCACTCGCGGACGAGGAAAGATTCCCCATGGTGACGGGACACCGGCGGACGCGGCAAACCGGACGTACGGTCCCGCGACAACGCCGTGCTGAACGGCGCTTGGGGGAGACATTGTCAGGTATTTTTTGCGCATTTCAGCGCACTACCTCCGCGCCGCAAGCATCCAGGATTTTGTGGGCGATACCCTTTCGGTCCGCATGCGCATAGACACCGACGAGCATTGCCCCTTTTACGAGCTCTTCGTTGTAGAACCTAGCTTCGTGCTCGGGTATGCCCAGCCCGACGAGGGCGCCGGTCAAGCCGCCGGCGGCTGCGCCAGCTCCGACCCCGGCGAGCACCGCAACGACGGGCCCCGCGGCGAGCAGTGCGAGTCCGGGGATTGCGATTGTTCCGAGAGCGACCAGGCCTGCGGCGACGCCGCCAAGTACGCTCCGACGGTGGCGCCCGTGGCCGCGCCTTCGGGTGCCTTTGTGGACATTTCGAGACCAAACTCGCGACCTCGCGTCGCCTCCGTCATAAGAAGGCTGATATCGTCACGCGAGAAGCCTGCGCGCATCAGGTCGTCGATCGCGCGTTCCGCCGCTTCCCGTGTTTTGAAGATCCCTGATACCAAGACTGCCACCTTCTGCTCCTCCTGTCTGATGATTTAAAACCGGGGTTAATCGGCTGCGGGTTTTGTGGGGTCAAGTGTCGCCAACAGATCGCGCAATTCGTCGGCGTGCTCCTCCTCGTTGGCGAGCACCTCCTCCATGATCCGCCTGAATGTGATGTCGTCGTCGCCGAGGAAACGGATGAACCGGTTCAGGACCGGGATCACCTCCTGCGTGGATTTCGTCAGGTTCTTCATATCTCTCCGAAAGCGGCTCTCCCAAAACGGCGTCACCAGGATGGCAAAACGACTGCCGGGGCGCGGCCGGGGAGGAAGGGGGGTCACAAGACTCCTCGCAGGGATCGACCCGTGGTACCTATGCCGCTCCGGCGCTCACAGGAAGCCATTGTTCCCCACGGCAATTCTCAGGCCAAAATGGGGCAGAGGTATCGATTTACTCCAGGGCTGAGATTCCCAGTAAGGTCAGGGGCGGCTCCCGGATGCATCCGGGGATTTCGAGGAGAGTTGCCCCTGGAAAAGTTTCCCCGGGGACCTGTCCGTTGTTGCGGGCAATCTGAGGTGATGAAATGGCGGCGGCGGCGCGCCGCCGTTGGCGTGGTGCGCGCCGCCGCCTTCCTTCCGAATAGCCGGGTGTCAGCCGCGGGCCGAGCTCTTCAAGCGCTGGTCAAGGACAGACCAATCGATATTCGAGAAAAAGGCCTCGATGTACTTCGGGCGCTCGGCGGGTTTGTAATCGAGGAGGAACGCATGCTCCCAGACGTCCATAATGAGGACGGGGGCGTATCCGGCGACATTTCCGGTCTCGTGCAACGTGATCCAGTGGTTGGATATGCGGTTGGACGCCAGGTCGAGATAGCAGGCGGCCCAGCCGACGCCGCGCATCTGGCCCACCCCCACGAAGTCTGCCTTCCAGCGTTCGTAGCTGCCGAAGGTCGACTCGGCGGCCGCACGGAACGCGGAATTCGCCTCCGGCGCTCCGCCCCCGCCCTTTTTGAGGTTTCCGAAATAGTACTCGTGCAGCACCATGCCGTTGTATTCGAAGCCGAGCCGGCGCGTCAGTTCCGAATAGGAGATCATCTGTTCGGCTGCAATGCCATCGTTGCCGAGCAGTGCGGCGATTTTTTCGTTCAGTGTGTTGGTGTTCTTGACGTACCCCTGGTAAAGCCCAAAGTGCGTTTCCAGCGTCCGGTCCGATATGCCGTTTAGCCCGCTCAGGTTGAACGTCTTCGGTTTGTAGGTCACAGTACCTGCCATTTGTTCCCCCCTTGTTTGGTAGTGCTGAATACCCGCGAACGCTGCCTGCGCGCCGCGGGCCTGCAAATGGATCAGTTTGATGCGAATTCCGGCTCAGTTGCCTGTCACCGGGCCGTTGCCCAGAGCGTACAATTCGCCCCGGTTCATGATGAACAGGACGCCGTTGGCCGGCACGGGCGTGGAGTAGACGGAACTGCCCATCGAGTTTTCCGCAAGGACCTTGAGTTCCTTGCCGGCTTGAAGCACGGCGACATCCCCGTCTTCGTCCCCCAGGTAAACCCTTCCGTCCGCTACGAGCGGGGATCCCCACACGGCCGCCAGCATGTCATGCACCCAGAAAGGCTTCCCGGTCTGCGCATCAAGGCAGTGGAGGAACCCGCTGAAGTCGGCGATGTAAACGAGTCCACCTGCAACGGCCGCGGTGGAAATGGTACGCCGTATCTTTTCGTAATGCCAGACTTGGCCTGTCTCGGTGATGTCCCCTTTGCCGGACGGGTCGATGCAGTACATGTGCCCCATTCCCTCGCCCTGCTCGGGATCCTGCCCCGTGCCCATGAAGATGCGGTCCTGATGAAACACAGGGGTGGCGATCCCGTCGTTGCGTGATTTCGGCGACACGGCAGCTTTCGGGTTAAGGTCGAACTTCCACAACGGTGCGCCGGTGAGAGCATCGAATCCGTAAAGCCAGCCGTCGCCGCCGGGGAAGAACGCCTGCATGGTTCCGTTCACCATTCCCAGCGCAGGGGACGACCACTGCCCGTTCATGATCTTGTCCCCGGGAGAGTTGTCCTTCCAGACCAGCTTACCCGTCTTTTTGTTCACTGCGATGAAACTTGGGGCCTGTGGCGCGGGCACGCGCGCGTGGTCCTCGTCGATTCCGTTGGAGGTCTCCACGAATACGAGATCGCCGTGCATTGCCGGGGACGAGTTGGCCATATTGTGCTGCCGGACGCCGAGTTCCTTCATCATGTCGAGCGACCAGACTATGTCGGCATCGATCGTCGATTTCAATTTCTCGGCGTCGAAAGGTCCGTCGTTTTCCCCGTCAAGAAAACCTTCGACGTCGAGGCAGACGAGCTCACCCCGGTTGGTGACGTAGTAAAGACGGTCGGCGTCGACCAGGGGCGACGAGCAGATCCCCTGGGAGGGCCAGTCGTTTGCGGCCCCCGTTTCGAGCTTGTCCGACACGGCCTGCCACAGGAACTTGCCGTCGGCCTCGCGAAAGCACATCAGGATGCCCTTGTCCCCCTCGACCGCCGGGTTCCGGGGATTGTCGTTGTTGGTCCCAGCGAAGATTTTCCCCCCGGACACCACGGGGTTGCCGTAGCTGGTGCTTCCCAGCGTGGCCTTCCACTTGATGCTCCTGCCGGATTTTATATCCCAGGAGACCGGGAGCCCCGTCTGTCCGGAAACCATGTTTCGCTGAGGAGTTCCGCCCCACATGGGCCAGTCCTGCGACGAGACGGGCAGCACCGCGGCGGCGAAGAGTGCCGATAGGATACAGACCAGGGATGTCGCTTCAGTCGACTGCAGCAGACGCATTTTCATCACCCACTCCTCGGGTCGGGAAGCATATGTCATGGCCCCGGTCGTTTCAAGGTCGCGCGGCCGTCGTTGCCAAAATCGGACCGCCCGAAATCCGATTAGAGGGGGCCGATTTCGAGCAGGAAATCGCGGATGATGCGGGCCGTGAGGCCCCAGATGACATGCGGGCCATAGGTGAAGTGGTAAACGTCCAGGGGCTGCCCCAGCCGGATATTCCTCTCGACCCGGAGGAGGGCCGGGTCGAGGAAAACGCGGAAGGGGACCGTAAGGATTTCGGCGACTTCACGCGCCTGTGGGATCGTCTCAATCGGCTCGGTCAGGTAGCCCGCGAACGGGGTTACGAGGAATCCAGTGATGGATAGATAGTCGCGGAAGCGCCCGAGCAACTCGATCTTCGATTCTTCGATCCCGATCTCCTCGTAGGTCTCCCGGATCGCTGTCCTCAGCAGCGGTTCGTTTCCCTCGCGCATTCCGCCGGGAAAGGAGATCTGACCCTTGTGGGTCTCCACCTCCTCGGTTCTTCGCGTCAGCAGGAAGTGCGGTTCCCCTCCGCGCTCGAAAACGGGCATGAGTACGGCTGCCTCGCGGCTGAAGCCCTCGATTTCATTGCCCGACTGGAGCGACGAGAGCCGTCCCCGTATCCGGTGCTTCAGTCCGATCGAGGGGCCGCCGGTACCGCCGTTCATTTCAGCCGGATCCTGGACAGGTCAATGGTCGGTTCGGGGAATTTCATATGGAGGTCTTCCAGGGTTTTAACCAGTATCCTGGATATGGCCAGGTTGCGATACCATTTGCGATTGGACGGGATGACGTACCAGGGGGCGTGCTCCGTGCTGCAGCGTGTCAGGGCTTCCTCATATGCCTTCATATAGTCGTCCCAGTAATCCCGCTCGGCGAAATCCGCTTCCGAGAGCTTCCACTGCCGTGTAGGATCTTCGACCCGGGCGCGAAACCGCTCCAGCTGTTCCTCTTTGCTGATGTGCAGAAAGAATTTCATGATGACGACGTTGTTGTCGGCCAGCAGCCTCTCGAACGCGTTGATCTGCTCGTAACGCGTCCCCCAGACCGTCTTGGGCACGAGCTTGTGCACCCGTACGATCAGCACGTCCTCGTAATGGGAGCGGTTGAAGATGCCGAACTCGCCTTTCGGTGGCACCCTCTGGTGAATCCTCCAGAGAAAATCATGGTCGACTTCTTCGGCTGAGGGGACCTTGAACGAGGCCACCTGGCACCCTTGCGGATTCAACCCCGTCATGACGTGGCGGATGGTGCCGTCTTTTCCACCGGCGTCCATGGCCTGGACGACGATGAGAACCGCGTGCCGGTTCTCGGCATAGAGGAGGTACTGCAGTTCGGCCAGGCGCTTTGTCTGCTGGGCGAGCATCGCTTCAGCGCTTCGCTTGTTGAAGCCCGGGGTGGCGTCTGGGTCACGCCTGGAGATCAGGGCCTTGCTGCCGGGTTTTACGATCAGCCTTCTGCTCAGGTCCATATGTGCTCCGGAAGAGACGTTCAACGGCATGGTGCGACGCTAGTCGTGCATCATACCCCGGCCGGGTTTGGGGTGCCAGTCACGACTGGCGCCCTGGATCACCCCGGAGTATTCTTTCCCCTGAACCCTCGATATCAAACAGGAATGACTTATGCCCAAGTACAGGATCGCCTGGCTTCCGGGTGACGGTATCGGCGTCGAGGTGCTCGAAGCCGCCAGGATCGTGTTGGACCGCCTCGCGTTTGACGCCGAGTACATTCACGCGGATATCGGGTGGGAGTTCTGGAGAACGGAAGGGGACCCGCTGCCCGAACGCACGGTGGCGTTGTTGGGCGGGGTCGACGCCGCGCTGTTCGGCGCCGTCACTTCCAAGCCGGCTAAGGCGGCGGAGGCTGAACTCGTGCCTGAATTGAGGGGCACGGGATTGGTTTACCGTTCGCCCATCGTCCGCATGCGCCAGCTCTTCGACCTGTACAATTGCTACCGGCCGTGCAGGAGTTATCCCGGCAATCCTCTGAATTTCAAGGAAGGCATCGATCTCGCCGTCTTCCGGGAAAACACCGAGGACCTATACTCGGGAGTCGAGTTTTCACCGGTGCCAGAGGATTTGGCAGAGGTGCTCGGGCGTCTGTCGAAACCGTTCGCGGCGTTCCGGCAGATCCCTCGCGACCAGTACGCGGTCTCGTGCAAGATCAACACCCGACGGGGGTCCGAGAGGATCGTGCGCGCCGCCTTCGCATTCGCACGCCGGAACGGGCGCCGTCGCGTCACGGTCGTGCACAAGGCAAACGTCGTGCGCGCCAGCGACGGGCTGTTCCTCGAGGCGGCGCGCGCCGTCGCGCGGGAGTATCCCGAGATCCCGACGGACGAAGCCAACATCGATGCCATGACGATGTGGCTGTTGAAGAACCCGCACAATTACGACGTCCTGGTCGCCCCGAATCTCTACGGAGACATCATCTCGGACCTGTGCGCCCAAATGGTGGGTGGACTTGGGTTCGGTTGCTCGGCCAATATCGGGGAGAAGCTGGCCGTTTTCGAGCCGACACATGGGTCCGCGCCGAAATACGCCGGCCTGTACAAGGTCAACCCCATCGCCACCATCCTCGCGGCGCGCATGATGCTGGACTGGCTAGGCGAGGAAGCCCAGGGGCGGCTGGTCGAGCAGGCCGTCGCGGAGGTGATCCGCGAGGGTAAGGTGCGCACGTACGACATGGGAGGGCACGACTCGACCCTCGACATGGCCGCCGAGATCGAGCGCAAGCTGTAGGCCGTGCCGCGCGCGGGACAGGAGCCGGAAGAGTACAATCTCGCTATTCTGCGATAGACCAAGAGGAGTTTCTCATGAATCAGAGTGCAGCGCTGCGCAAAGCCATCATGGAGCGCCGGGCCGTCGTGGTCCCGGGTTGTCACGACGCCCTCAGCGCCCGGATCATTGAACAGTGCGGTTTTGAAGCCATCCAGATCTCGGGCTTCGGGGTGGCAGGGTCCCTTCTGGCCAAACCCGATGTCGGGCTCGTGCAGATGAAGGACGTTCTCGACCTCACTTGGAACATCGTCCAGGCGGTCGGGATACCCGTGATGGCCGACGTCGATACCGGCGGCGGGAATGCGATGAACGCCGCGTGGATCACGGAGCGGCTGATCGCGATGGGCGTGGCCGGCATGAACATCGAGGACCAGGTCTTCCCGAAGAGGTGCGGCCATATGGCGGGGAAGGAAGTCATTTCCGCCGACGAGATGGCCGGCAAGGTGCTCGCCTGCGCCCGGGTGCGCGACCGACTGCACCCCGAGTTCGTCATCAACGCCCGGACCGACGCCTTCGCGGTACACGGCCTCGCGGAGGCTGTGCGCCGCTGCAACCTGTACCTCGCCGCTGGTGCCGACATGGCCTTCATCGACGGCATCGCGACCCGGCTGGACATCGAGAGCGCGGTCAAAGACGTTCGCGGACCCCTGTCGGTTAACCTGATGGACGCCATCACGGGCGTGAAGACCGAGCTGATCCCCGTCCCTGAGCTGGCCCGCCTCGGGGTGGGACGCGTCTCTATCCCGGTCGCCTCCATCATGGTCGCACACAAGGCGCTGACCCAGTTTTTCACGGCCCTGCGGACTGCGCCGGATGGGATTCTCACCGGACAGACTCAGTGGGCGTCTTCGTTCGCCGAGTTTACCGAGTTCGTGGGCCTGCCGCAGCACAGGGAGGCCGAGAGGGCGCTGTCGTCCGGGCGGTGACGCGCGCGCACCCCTTTTGCCGGAGGTGATCCATGGGGATGACGATTGCTGAGAAGATACTGGCCCGGGCCTGCGGCCTGGCTGCCGTGCGGCCCGGCCAGGTGGTCGAGCCGGCCGTCGACCTCGCGATGTCGCACGAAAATGCGGCGCTCGTGATCAACCAGTTCAACGAGATTTTCCACGGCACCCCGCGGTGCACCCAGGGTTTGGGATCCCGACCGCATCGCCATTATCTTCGATCACCGGGTCCCCGCCGAAAGCGCCAAGACCGCGACCAACCAGAAGAAGGTGCGGCAGTTCGTGGCGCGCCAAGGGATTGCGAAATTTCACGACATCCGGGGGGACGAGGGAGGGATCTGCCACCAGGTCCTGCCCGAAAACGGTTATGTCCGGCCGGGTGCGGTCGTGGTCGGGACCGACAGCCACACCACGACTCACGGAGCACTGGGGGCTTTCGCCTTCGGCATCGGTGCCACCGAGATGGCCAGCGTCTGGACGCTCGGCACCATACTGAACCTCGATGTCCCTTGCACCATCAAGGTGATCGTGCGGGGCCGGTTCGGAAAGTACGTTTCGGCGAAGGACCTTGTGTTGCACCTGATCGGGAAGCTCTCGGCCCAGGGAGCCAATTTCAAGGTGCTGGAATTCCACGGGGACGCCATCCGGGCCATGTCGACATCGAGCCGGCTCGTGCTCAGCAACATGGCGGTCGAGGCCGGAGCCACCTCCGGGATCGTCCCTGCCGATGCCGAGACGTTGCGCTACCTCCGTGAGGAAGCCCATGTCGAGGGGGACATCCCGCTGGTCGCCGCCGATCCGGACGCGGAGTACGACAGCGTGGTGGAGATCGACGCCGCGATGCTCCCGCCGCAGGTCGCGCGCCCGCATACCGTCGACAACGTCGTCCCCGTACAGGAGGTGCAGGGAACCCCGGTCGACCAGATCGTCATCGGTTCGTGCACGAATGGCCGCCTCGACGACCTCGCCGCCGCCGCCAACCTGCTCCGGGGCCGGAAGATATCCGCCCGCGTGCGCATGCTCGTGTTCCCGGCATCGTGGAAGGTCTACCGCGAAGCCATGGAACAGGGCCATCTGAAGACGCTCATGGAGGCGGGGGCGGTGATCATGAACCCCGGCTGCGGTTGTTGTCTCGGCGTGCACCAGGGAGCCCTGGCCGACGGCGACGTGGCCCTGTCGACGACCAATCGCAATTTCCAGGGCCGCATGGGCAATCCGAAATCCGAGGTCTACCTCTGCTCGCCCGAAGTTGCTGCGGCCAGCGCCATCACCGGCACCATCAGCGATCCGAGGCACCAGCCATGACTCAGGCACACGAGAAACCCGACAACGAGAACAAGGCCAGCCTGAATGCCCGCGTGGTGTTCGTGCTTGGGGACGACATCTCCACGGACGTCATCTACCCCGGACGGTACATGGCTACGGTGCTGCCGTCGGAAACGCCGGCCTTTGCGTTTGCCGACCACCCCGGCTTCAACGAGCGGCTGCTGCGACGGGAGGTGGCGCCCAATGGCGTCGTTCTGGCAGGCAGGAACTTCGGCTGCGGCTCTTCCCGCGAGCAGGCCGCTTCGGCGCTGCGAGGGCACAGCCTGATCGTGGTGGCCCAGGGCTTTGCGCGCATCTTCCTGCAGAACGCGGTCAACCTCGGGCTGCGCGCCATCACCTGCCCGGCTATCGAGGCCTCCGAAGGCGACGAGCTGGAAATCGCTTCCGACAGCGTCTTGAACCGGTCCACCGGCAGACGATACGCCGTAGAGCCCCTCCCGCCCGCGCGTCAGGCCATCATGGACACCGGCGGTCTCATAGCCTATACCCGCAGGAGACTCCTCGAACGCGGCTGACGCGACCGGTCTCGATGCCGGGCGCTTGTCGGCGCGCGCAGCTTTATTCGTTTCCCGGCCGTGCTTCGCATACAATTCACAGATGCGGGTCCTCACGATTGCGGCGGCGACGCTCATCCTTCTGGCGCTGGCGGCTGCGTCCATTTCCGGCCAGGAGCCGATCCGGGTACGCACCGCGCTCGTCAGCGTCCCGACGATCGTCTCAGACCCGGAGGGACGCCATGTCCCCGGCTTGCAGGCGAGGGATTTCGCTGTGTACGACGACGGCGTCCTCCGGAAGATCGAGTTCTTCGCGGCCATGGATGAACCGCTCAATGTCGCGCTGCTGATGGACACGAGCAAGAGCACGGTAGCTGTGCTGAGCCGGATCAGGAAGGCAGGACTGAAGTTCGTGCGGAAGCTCCGCCCCCACGACCGCGCCCTGGTCGCCTCCTTCGACGCTTCCGTCAGGGTCCTGTGCCCTCTCACCGACGACCGCGGCGATCTCGAGGAGGCGATCCGTGAGGCGAAGCCCGGCGAGTACGTCGGGACGAAGTTGCGCGACGCCGTCGTTACGATCGCCGGCACCCGGCTCAAGACGATTCTCGGGAGGAAGGCGGTGATACTCCTCACCGACGGCCAGGACTTCGGCAGCGAGTCTTCCCCGGAGCAGGCGGTGGCGTCAGTCACGGATGCCGGCGTGGTCGTGTACACGGTGCTTTACTCCATCGACCCGCGCGCAACGATGAAGAAGCTGTTCGGAGTTTCCCCGAGAGTCTCCCCGCGTGGCGCCGGGCCAGGGCGCGACTGGGTGGAGCGCGAACAGAAGGCGGCCGAACTGATGGAAGGGCTGTCGCGCGAGTCCGCGGGGCGGTTGTACCGAGTCGAGGTGACCGATCTGGACAAGGCGTTTGGGCTGGTGGCGGAAGAACTGCGGCACCAGTACCAGCTGGCATTTTATCCCGACCCCTCCAGGTTCGACGGCAACCCTCACGAACTCCGCGTCGAGGTGTCACGCCCCGGGGCGCAGGTGCGCAGCCGGTTCAACTATCGCGTGACCTCGTAACCGGGGAGCCGGATTCCCCCGCGGCGCCCGGTTACGAGGATGTCGCTCACGCGATCAGAAGAAACACTTCGCGGTAAACATATACCTCCGCCCAAACGCGTCGACCTGTCCCGGGTTCATGAACAGGAACAGGTTGGTGTCTGAGGTGACCACGTTTATGGGCGCCGTCATGTCGAGGCTTCGTGCGAGCGGGGTAGCCGGTCTGGCGGGAGTAGCGACAGCGTAGTAAGATGACATTTCCCCGGAGTTTGCCGGGTCCAGGAGGCGAAGCCGATGGTCCAGGATCTTTTCCACGCGCTCAAAGACGTTCCCGGCCGGCTCAGGCCGCTCGGCCGGGTACTACTCTCTCCCGGAGCTCGAGCGGCAGGGACTCGGGCCCGTTTCCAGGCTCCCGGTGTGCCTGCGCATCGTGCTCGAATCGGTGCTGCGCCACGCCGACGGCAGGAAGATCGGGGAGAAGGAGGTCCGTCAGCTGGTCAGCTGGGCGCCGCGGGCCGAAAGGACCGAGGAGATCCCCTTCACGGTGGCCCGGATTCTGCTGCAGGACTTCACGGGTGTGCCGCTACTCGTCGATCTGGCGGCGATGCGTTCGGCAGTGCGCCGGCTCGGGCGGGAGCCTCGCATGATAGAGCCGCTGGTCCCGGTCGACCTGGTCATCGACCACTCGGTTCAGGTCGACTTCTCAGGTGCCAGCGATGCGTTGCTGCGAAACATGGAGATGGAGTTCAAGCGCAATCGGGCGCGCTACCAGTTCCTGAAATGGGGCATGCAGTCTTTCAGCAGCTTCAGCGTCATCCCTCCCGGCATCGGCATCTGCCACCAGGTCAACCTGGAGTACCTCGCAAAGGTGGTGCAGGAGCGTGATGGGGTGTGCTTCCCGGATACGCTGGTGGGCACCGATTCCCACACCACCATGATCAACGGCCTCGGAGTCGTCGGTTGGGGCGTGGGCGGCATCGAGGCAGAGGCGGGCATGCTCGGCCAGCCTGTTTACTTCCTGACCCCCGACGTGGTCGGGCGTGCACATGCATGGCACACTGCGAGAAGGCGGACCCAGCCACCGACCTCGTCCTGCACGTGACTGAAATGCTCCGCAAGGCGAAGGTCGTCGGAAAGTTCGTGGAATTCCACGGTGCCGGGGCCTCTTCGCTTTCCGCGACCGATCGCGCGACGGTGGCCAACATGGCCCCGGAGTACGGCGCCACGATGGGGTTTTTCCCCGTCGACGAGGAAACCTGCACCTACCTGCGCGCGACGGGCCGCTCCGAGGCGCAGGTCGACCTGGTGCGCGCGTACTTCACCGCCCAGGGGATGTTCGGCATCCCCGGCAGCGGTCAGTGCGAGTACAGCACACTCCTGGATCTCGATCTGAACACCGTGCGACCTGCGGTCGCAGGCCCGAAGCGCCCGCAGGACCGCATCGAACTGGACAGTCTCAAGCGGCTCTTCGGACAGTTACTGGAGAAGCCAATCGCCCAGGGCGGCTACGGCAAGAGCGCAGATGACTCGAGCAGACGGTACGATGCAGGGATTGGTCCGAGCGGCGGTTTCCCGGATGCCCCCTTGCCCGGAGGCGGCCGGCAGGATCCCGAATCGGCTCCCGCCGGTTCGCGCGACGTCAGTGCGAAGAACACCAGCACGTGGACCGAGACCGAGATGATCAACAACCGGCCCACGGCGGACCGCGAGTTGCCCGGATACAACCTGCCGGACGGGCGGCTGAACCTCGGGCACGGCGACATCGTGATCGCGGCCATCACCTCGTGCACCAATACCTCCAATCCCAGCGTGATGATCGCGGCCGGTCTCCTCGCCAAGAAAGCGGTCGGGAGGGGGCTTACGGTGGGACGGGCGGTGAAGGCTTCACTGGCGCCGGGCTCGCGCGTCGTCACCGAGTACCTGGAACGTACGGGCTTGCAGCGCTACCTCGACCAGCTCGGGTTCAACCTGGTCGGCTACGGCTGCACGACCTGCATTGGCAACTCGGGTCCCCTCGATCCCCGGATAGAGGACGTCATCACGCGCTACGACCTGGTCACTGCGAGTGTTCTCAGCGGGAACCGCAACTTCGAGGCGCGCGTACACCAGTCGGTGAAGGCCAACTTCCTGATGAGCCCGCCGCTGGTGGTCGCGTTCGCCATCGCCGGACACGTGGGCGTCAACCTCGCCGACGAGCCTCTGGGCGTGGGAAAGGAGGGTCGCGACGTCTACCTGCGCGACATCTGGCCTACGATGCAGGAAGTCGGCGATCTGATGAAATTCGCCTTTGATCCGGGCACCTACAGGAGACTCTACGGAGATTTTAAGGATCAGAATCCGCTTTGGAACGAGATCCCCAGCACCGCCGGGGACGTCTACGAGTGGGAGCCGGAGTCGACCTACATACAGGAACCGCCGTACTTCGAGGGATTCCGCATGCAGCCCGGCCAATTCTCGGAGCTGCGCGGCGCGCGTGCCCTGGCGCTCTTTGGCGATTCCGTCACCACCGATCACATCAGCCCGGCGGGTGCTATCAAACCTACGTCCCCTGCCGGCGCGTACCTGCAGACGCGGGGTGTGCCTGTCGTGGATTTCAACTCGTACGGCGCGCGCCGCGGCAACCACGAGGTCATGGTGCGCGGCACCTTCGCCAACGTCCGGATCAAAAACCTGATGGTGCCCGGCGTCGAGGGTGGCGTCACCGTTCACCAGCCGACCGGCGAGCCCATGGCGATCTACGACGCGGCCATGAGATACTATGGCTCCGGCACACCCCTGATCATCATCGCGGGACAGGAATACGGAACCGGCAGTTCGCGGGACTGGGCCGCGAAGGGGACCCGGCTCCTCGGCGTACGGGCCGTGGTCGCGCAGAGTTTCGAACGAATACATCGGAGTAATCTGGTTGGTATGGGTGTGCTCCCGTGCCAGTTAAGGGAGGGGGTAAGCGCCCAAACCCTGGGCCTGGACGGGACCGAAATATTCGACCTGGTCGGTTTTGCCCAGCGGATTCAACCGCGCCAGGATGCGAAGCTCGTCATCCACCGCCGGGGCGGCATCGAGGATGTCCCGGTCGTGATCCGCATCGATACGCCCGTTGAGGTGGACTATTACCAACACGGGGGGATATTGCCTTACGTGCTCCGCCAGCTGCTTTCCTAACCGGGGCACACCTGAACCTCTGCGGCCGGGGCGGCCGCAGCCGCACTCGCCGATCCTTTGATGTCTCGAGCAGGCGCTATCCGCGCGGCGGTGCTTCGGGGCGAACCTCCCTGATCGGGCTTTCTGGCGTTTTTGCCGCTTATTCCGAAATCCTGCCGCTATCGGGTCCCGATCATGGTTACGGAAACCAGCGCATACGGGTCGGAGAAAGCCAGGCTCGGCTGGCTGGAACGCTCGGTCCAGGCGATCAAGGAATTGCGTTCCGAAGGAGTCCCTGTACTCGGGTATACTTGGTTCCCGATGTTCACGATGATCGATTGGCGTTACCGGTTTGGTCGGGGCCCGATCGAGAAGTACCGCATGGAGCTTGGCCTGTTTAAGATGGGCGACGCCTCCTCCGGGCAGCGTTGGGACGCCACCCCGCTGGTCGACCGCATGAGGGACTGCGTGGCCGACCCGGGCCGGCACGTCGGGGAAATGCTCCCGGTCGCCGGGCGACCCGTCGAGGATGGCGCGGAAGAGGCTGGCACGAGGATCTGATCATGGAGAAGCGGGAGATCAGGCTCAAAGACGGACGCTACATGGTCTTCTACACCTTCGAGGATGAACCGCCCGAGTCGGTTCCCCCGCTCCCCAGGGACACCGACGAGGCGCATGCACGCGCGGACGTACGGGGCGGCAAGGCGCCGGTGAAGCGCGATGAGTGAATTGCGCTGGAACCCGCTGCTCGGCGAATGGGTGGCTACCGCGACGCATCGCCAGGAGCGAACCTTCCTCCCGCCGGCGGACTTCTGTCCCTTCTGCCCGACGGCGCCGGGCGGGTTTCCGACCGAGGTGCCGGAGAGTGCGTACGACATCGTGGTGTTTGAAAACCAGTTCCCCAGTCTGCGCCCCAACCCGGAGCCCCCGAGTATCGACGGGAACGACCTGACGCCGGTGCGCCCTGCACGCGGCGTGTGTGAGGTCGTCTTGTATGCCCCGCGCCACACCTCGACGCTGGCGCAAGAGCCCGTCGAACAAATCCACAAACTTATCCGGGTCTGGTCGGACCGCTTCGAGTGCCTCGGCTCCCTTGACTATGTCGATTACGTCTTCATTTTCGAGAACAAGGGCGAGGCGATCGGGGTGACGCTGCACCATCCCCACGGTCAGATCTACGCATATCCTTTCGTCCCGCCGCGCATCCAGCAGGAACTCTCCCAAACGCGCGCGTACTGGGACCGGCACCGGGCGTGCCTGCTGTGCGACATTCTCCGGCAGGAGCGCGCCGACGGGCAGCGCCTCATCCTGGAGAACCGCTCTTTCGCCGCCTACATACCTTTTTTCGCGCGCTGGCCTTACGAAGTCCACGTGGTCCCGAACCGGCACGTCCAGGCCATCACCGATCTGACACCCGGCGAACGGCGCGACCTCGCCTCCATCCTGAAGTCGCTCCTGGTCGCCTACGACCGGCTCTTCAATGCTCCTTTCCCTTACATGATGGTCATGCACCAGCGCCCCACCGATGGGGGCGATTACGGGCACTACCACTTTCACATCGAGTTTTATCCCCCGCTTCGATCCGCCAACCGGCTGAAGTACCTCGCAGGGAGCGAGACAGGGGCGGGCATGTTCATCAACGACACGCTGGCCGAGCAGAAAGCGGCGGAGCTGCGCGCCCTGGTTGCTCCAGCCGACTGGTCGAGCGGAGGACGACGTGAGTGATGCCGAGAGGGTGAGTTGCCTCTTCCGGGAACTCTTCGGCGCGGAACCCAGGATTTTTCGGGCGCCCGGCAGGGTAAACCTCATTGGGGAACACACCGACTACAATGAGGGTTTCGTCCTGCCGATGGCCATCCACCGGGGGACCACGGTGGCTGCCGCGCGTCGCGGCGATCGCACCGTCCGTGTGCACTCGATCAACCTGCGGGAGACCGCCGAATTCGATCTCGACAAACCCGGCACCACTCGGCGTGGAATCTGGCTGGACTACGTCGAGGGCATGGCCCAGGCGCTGCTGGGTGCGGGTGCCGCGCTTTCCGGGGCGGACCTGGTGCTCTCGAGCGACGTGTCGATCGGCGGTGGCCTCTCGTCTTCGGCCGCCCTGGAAATCTCGGTCGGAGCCGCGCTGCTCGCGGTCTCAGGGACGAAGCTCGACAAGGTTCAGCTTGCGCTCGCAGGGCAAAAGGCGGAGCACACCTATGTCGGCGCCAAGACCGGGATCATGGATCAGTTCATCGCGGCGCTGGGCAAGGCAGACCATGCGCTGCTGATCGACTGCCGCACCCTCGAGGCGGCGCTCATTCCCCTGAACCTGGCGGGGACGGCCGTCGTAGTCTGTGATTCGCGGGTGCGTCACAGCCTGGCGTCGACGGAGTACAATACCCGTCGTGGGGAGTGCGAGCAGGGAGTCGAACTGCTCCGGCGCGCGCTCCCGGGCATCCGCTCGTTGCGCGACGTCACTGCGGAACAGTTCCGGCGCTGCGAGGAGAACCTGCCCGAGCCGGTGCGGCGGCGCTGCCGCCACGTCGTCACCGAGAATGAACGAACCCTCGCCGCGGCGAAGGCCCTCAAATCCGGCAACCCGGTCGAAATGGGGCATCTGATGTCCGATTCGCACCGGTCGCTGCGGGACGACTACCAGGTGAGCTGCATCGAACTCGACCGGCTCGTCGAGAGCGCCCTTGCCGTCCCGGGCGTGTACGGCGCGCGCATGACCGGGGGCGGCTTCGGCGGGTGCACCGTGAACCTCGTTCCCCGCGCGGCTCTCCAACGATTTCAGGAGACCGTAGCGCAGGATTACCTGACCGCCACTGGCCTCGCTCCCGCCATTTTCCCCGCCGAAGCGAGTGACGGTGCGTCGGAAATCACCCCCCCGAGGAAGTAGGCACCCGCGTGCAATTCCCGGAGGTCCCCAGTGGTCCGGACTCCCAGACCCAAAGCCCGGAAAAAGCCCGCACCCCGCACACGCGCCGCCTCGGCCGACGATCTCATCCCGCGCGGCACAAACAGCGCGACGGTCGAAATCGACAACCGAACCGTACGGCTGACCAACCTGCTCAAGCCGTTCTGGCCCGAGCTCGGATTGACCAAGGGCGACCTCCTGCGCTACTACGCGCGCATCGCCCCCGCCCTCGTCCCGCACCTGCGCGACCGGGCCATGGTGATGAAGCGCTACCCTAACGGCGCGGACGGTCCTCATTTTTTCATGAAGCGAATTCCCACTCCGCATCCCGAGTGGATCCGCACCTGCTCTATCGAACACGATTCGGGCAATGTCATCGATTTCCCCGTGGTGCAGGACACCGCGTCGCTGCTCTGGATAGTCAACCTCGGGTGCATCGACCTCAACCAGTGGTACGCGACCTGCGACGACGTAAACCGCCCGGATTACCTCCACTTCGATCTTGACCCGGTTCCGGATGCGGGGTTCGGACGGGTCCTCGAAACCGCGTTGCGGCTGCGCGAGGCCCTGGTTGCTCTGGGGATGCCGAGCTACCCCAAGACAACCGGTTCCAAAGGGATCCACGTGTACGTCCCGATCGTGCGTGCACCGATGCAGAAGCAGGTCTGGACCTTTGCCAAGGAGCTCGCCCGGTTTCTGGAATCCCGTCACCCGGACCTCGTCACCGCGGAATACCGGGTAGCCCGCCGTCCGAGAGGCCGCGTCCTGGTGGATTACAATCAAAACGCCTGGGGACGCACCCTCGCGTCGGTGTATTCCGTCCGGCCACGCCCAAGAGCGACCGTCTCCACCCCCGTGACTTGGCGCGAGGTCGAGCAAGGGATCCAGATAGACGATTTCCGCATCGACAACGTGCCGGAGCGTGTCGGTCGGCTAGGGGATCTCTGGGCGCCGGTGCTCGCGGACGCGGGTCGGTTTTCCCTGGAGAAACTGCTTTGAGGCGGGATTGGCGTCTGGTGAACCTGCCGATGTCGGCAGCGTCAAGTGGACGGGCTTCAGCCCGCCCACTTGATCAGCCGTCTCGGGATTTCCGACGCCGCTGTTTGCGTTTGGGTTAGACCGTGGTGCGCCGCCCGACGATCACCCGGTAGATCGCCAGGAGCACAATAGCTCCCAGGATGGAGATGATCCATCCCGCTCCCCGCGTATCGGGACCGTAGAGGCCCAACGCGCGGCCGATGAATCCGCCAAGCACAGAGCCCGCGATCCCAAGAAGAATCGTGATGATGAACCCGCCCGGATCACGCCCCGGCATCAACAACTTTGCTATCACCCCGATGATGAGCCCGAATACGATCCAGCCAAGAATTCCAAACATCGCTCAGCCTCCTTTGCCTCCTGTGCCCCGCGCCCGCTGAGAGCGGAGGGGGAAACACCGTGCACAGATGCAAGCCCTGTGCCTATTCCCCCCCTCCTGTAGCCCGCCGGAATACAGACTTTCCACTCCGTGGTGGGAGAGGAGGGCGCCCGGTGCCCCGCGTAGCCTCGATCCGCGAACATCCGTGTTCCGGTGTTGCTTTTGTCTTTCCCGGCCGGCCTGCACTCGGGCGTCCCGTGGCCGAGCGAGCGTTAGACCCAAAATTGCTCCGGAGAACCAGGCCCATAGCCCGGTCGAAGAAGCAACTTTCATGTTGGACATCACGCTGCCCGGGTGGAGCTCGGCTGCGGTTTTTCAGCCGCAGGAAGCCGGACGCGATCTCCAGGTCGAAGTTGCGGCGCTGCACCCGCGTATCCGATCCGGTCTGGCTTGCCCTGGGAGTGCTCGCCTTCCTGATCCTGGTTACCGTGGTCGGTGCGATTGTGCGGGGCAACCGCGGCCGGCAGATGCGATAGGCTCGGAATGGCGCGAATGCTGAGAAAAGTCTTCGATTTCCGCGGGCGGGAACTCCGGGTTGCCGTTCTGCTGTTTGTCCTGTTCTTCCTGATAATCGCGGTGTTTCAGACCAACATGTTCGTGCAGCGACTGGCGAAAGGGATCAGCATCCTCGCTGCCCTTGGACTTGCCGCACTCGGTTTCGGAATGCGTTTCGTGAGCGTCGCGACTATTACAACCCTCGTCCTGCTCGGCCGGTGCGGTCTTTATGCCTGGCGGCGCTTTTACCGGATCAGCCGTGAGAAAGACCGTGACCGTTACGCAGCCTGACGCGGCGCGCTGAGTACAAAATCCCCGATTTGGACATTCGAGCGGCTGCGCGGGCCGATACCGGGGAAGGCCGAGATTTAACTCGGTCCCGAATTGGAGGGACTGGGCAAGGAACTCGAGGAGGAGAAAGCGTCGGCGGCGACGTAGGCTGGTTGCAGGGGGCAGGGCGAGGCTGCCCCCTGCACGGATGGACGGGAAGAGCCCGCCGCGGGTCGAGGGGAAGGCCTAGCGGTTTCTGTCCGGCTTGGGCGTCGTGCGGTCGTCGGGGTGGTTCGTGTCGCCGGTGCCGGTCGCCGTGGTCGGGGCGCCGGTGGTCGACCCGTCGGTGCGGGACAGTTCCTTTGGCTCGACGTCGATTTTATCGGTGACTACCAGCCCCGCATGCGCGCTCCTCACCATGTCGATCGCGCGGTTGCGCAATGATTCCGATGCGACGGTGCCCGTTATCTTCACCTCGTTGTTGTCGGTATCGGCGCTGACCTTCAGGTCCGCAGTCCTCAAGTCCGGATCCGAATTCAGTTTTGCCTTGATGCTGTCCTCGAGATCGGAGTTCGTCATTCGGGCGGTTCCCGTTGTCCCCCGTGATTTGTTGGTCTGAGAGCAGCCGGCCAGCAATATGCCAAGCCCCATTAAGACCAGCAGAATCAGGTTCGGTCTTTTCATACTAACCTCCTTTTAACAAACAAAATCTAGGTAGACAGAGGCAATAGCCGTGCCATTCCGAACCGTTCCGTAATCTCTCCATCCCCTGACCTTAAGGTGCCTCCCCCCGCGCCTCCCGAACCCCTGGAGCGCCTGCGCAAGTAAATATTCCCGTGAGCCGCGCGCAGCGCTTCACCACCCCAGTTGTTCGTTGCGTTGAGCGGCGGAAGGGCCGCGGCCGGTCACGTTCGATGAGGCCTTGCGTCGCCTCACGGGCAGTCTCGGAGCCAAGGTGAGATGGCGCCGACCTGTGCTTCAGCGGTCGACAAGTGTCGCCCTGACGACGAAGCGCCTGGGAGCGCTGCCGACGTAGTAGAAAGGGTAGCAGGTCACGAGCGTCAGGCTGGGGGTGCGAGTGTGATCCAGAACGCTCGTGTCCGATGGGCGGACTATTTTTGTCTCTTCGACCTTATAGCGGTATCTCCCCGAAAAGGTCGTCAGCGTAATAATGTTCTCGGCGGAGATGTCCTTCAGACCGCGGAAAAAGCTGTCCCGGTGACCGGCGATCCCGAGATTGCCGGGCTGCCCGGGCAGCGGCGTTCCCTCGATGTGGCCGACACCCTCCGAGAGCGCCTTGCTGCCGGTTCCCTCGATAACCATCACCGACAAATCGAGACTGGGGATTTCGAGGCGCCCGATCAGCGCCCCCGGAGCGTATGCCGGCGTCGACGTTCGTGGAGTAGTCACCTCGGGTGAGGTGGTGTCCGCGCGGGGCGCAGCCCGGCCCCACACCGTCTCGGTGATGAAGGTAACAAGGGGCGCGGGCCGGCCCCGAAGTACCCGGTCGAATGCCCAGTTGTAATAGGCTTGCGAAAAACGGCCGTAGACCAGGCCCCCCGCGTACAGCAGGAGCAGAGATACGCCACAGATGAGGAGAGTCAGTTCTGCGTATCGCAGAAGCCGCGTTGGCACGGAATTTCCCATGGCGTCGGGGTCGTGGGGGATCTTGTCCCCGTGGGAGGCCGGGAGGTGAACTCCAAGGGTTCACCTCCGGCTGGACAGGAAGCAATCGTAGAGCCCAACGACGGTAAGTCGGTAACCGTTTACGGATCTTTCAGGTCGAGCCGCCGGCCGATTCAGGTCCAGCCAGCAACGCGGCCACACGGCGGAAGAAATTTCCCTGCGGGCTGGACGAAGGCGGCGCAATCCCACCGTGTCTCTGGGGATTGAGGTCAGGACGCCAGGATACGGTTTACTTCCCTGGGGAGATCGACGGGGTTAATTGGTTTTCCGATTACCCCCTTGGCGCCCATGCGGAGAAGGTCCCGCACGTCCGCCGGATCCGTTTTGGCGGTGTGGAATATCACGGGGATGTTGCCGGTGGCTTCGCTCGACCGGAGCCTCTGGAGTACATCGGGCCCGTTGAGGTCGTGCATGACCAAGTCCATGAGGATGGCGTCGGGCCGGTTGTCGCGGGCGAACTGAATCGCCTCCACGCCCCCAGTCGCCAGGATTACCTCGAAACCGCCGACTTCCTGCAGCGCTATGGAGGCGACGAGGAGCATCGCCGGGTCGTCGTCCACCACGAGAATCTTCATGGCTACGTTATTCCTGCGTCAGCCTGAGTGCCTTGAATCCACCGTTCGATGGTCGTCACCAGGAGCCGGTCGTCGATGATCGGCTTGGTCAGGTAATCGTTGAAACCGGCGGCAAGATATTTTTCCCGGTCCCCTGCCATTGCATGCGCCGTGAGGGCGATCACCGGCAAATCCCGGAGGCTCGCATCCAGTCTGATATTGCGCACGACCTCGGGGCCATCCATCTGGGGGAGTGAGATGTCGAGCAGCACCAGGTCCGGCCGATTCTTGCGAATGCCATCCAGAGCCTGCTGGCCGCTCTCGTATTCGACAACCTCGTATAAACCCGCCAGCAACACACGGACAAGCTCGCGGTTGTCGGGATTGTCCTCGACCAGCACTATCCGTCTCATGATTCCCCTGCTCGCCGTTCCTGCTCGAGCCGGCTCTTGACCCTCGCGAGAGCGTCGTCCAGATTATGGACGAGCGGCGCAAGTTCTTCACCCCGGCGTTCATAAGCCAGTTGTTCGATGGTACCGGCGAGTTCGCCGAGTTCGTCCGCCCCTAGGTTGCAGCAGCTGGAACGAATCGCGTGGGCTGCCCGCTCGACTTCCGGGAGTAATCCGGACTCGAGAGCCGCATGTGCTGCCTCGACCCTAGATTTCGTGTGCGGCAGAAACAAGTCTATCATCTTGTCGACCAGTTCGTCGCCTCCCAGTTTGTGGAGTCGCGCCAGGGCTTTGGGGTCGATAACCTGCTTTGGTGTTGAGATGTTCACCTCCCGATCCGATCAATCGAAAATACATCGGGACACTCCCCTGCTGTCAAGCCTGCTGTCCGACCCGACCCCCGCCCGGGCAGTCTGGCGCCGGATGAACGATCAGGGAAAAAAAGTCTGATCGGGGAGCGATTCCCCGATTGCAGGAGGGCGCAGCAGGAGTGCTGAGGTGGGCCGTTCGGATCCGCGAATCCCCAAGATTTGTGGGCGTGGGTAGGGCTGTTTTGGCAAATATCTGATTGACAGACATTTAGGTGTGAAATTATTCGCCCGCTCCCGGTTCGGTTCTGGTTTTTTTCGGATCCACATCGGAACCCTTTTTCTGGCACCGAACGTGCTTTCACCCAAGCATCAGCGGAACCCTTGAGTAGAAGGGTTCTGTTTCACGGGGCGGGTGGAGTACCGGGAATCGTTGACCCGCAACGTCGACATGGCGATGAGGGAAATAGAGGGGCTCAAGAGTCCCTTCCAAGGGTGGAGCGGCAGGGATAAGACCCGTAAGACCGCCGATTGTTGTGGGCTCCGTCCCTGCCGTTCCGGTTGAGTTAGGGGGATACCGGCACGGCAGGGGCGCCCACAGCACAACGACATGCGCGGCCGTTGCCGCCAGCGGATGTGGGTCAGCTCTCGCACTACCGGCAGAGTTAGGGGGGGACCGGGAGTGCGGGGGCTCCCACAAAATAATGGGGTTGGGCGGCGGCGAATCGCTGCAACGGATTGTGGGGTTGCCTCCTGCTTTCGAGGTTTGAGTTAGGGGGGGACCGAGAAAGCAGGGGCACCCACAAACAATCGTGAATCGAGGGCTTCCCCAGGCCCGCAACGAATTGTGGGGCGAGCTTTCCTGTTTCGGCAGAGTTAGGGGGGGACCGGAGCAGGGATACGCCCCACCCAAAATTTATGAAATTGCGATTTATTGCGAAGCGCGAGCAAAAACCCCACCATTAACTTGGCGATTCCTTAACCCGGAATCGCTCCCGCCATAAAGCCTGCTGTGAAAAGGGCCCGGATCATTGATTCGGGCCTCTCACCTTTTTAGCGCGACGCCCGCCAGGGCGGCCGAGTATCCGGGGGTGGCGAGCCGGGACGTGAATGGCCGAAGCAGGGGGATCCCTCGGGTATGATCGCCGCACTGCGGAAATGGGCTCTCTGGGTTCTATGGTTCACGCTGTCTGCCCCGGTTCTCTCCGCCGACTGCCAAGTACCTGCGCAAGCTCCGGTGGAACAGCCGAGAACAGAACCCGGGATGGAACCGGTTATCGTAACTTCCAGGGAACAGCACCTCATCGCAATGCGGGCCGCAAAGATGCGGCGTATCGAGCCATATCGACTGCGGGGGCTCGAGCGCGGGCTGGCCTGGGTAGAGCAGAAAGGCATACCACTCCTCGGCATCCGATTTAAGGGATTCCAGCCCCGAGTCGGCGGGCTGCCCACGGGCTCCGGCTTCGCCCTCGGCACGAGTTACGCTCTTCCGGAAACCGACCGTCCACACCCGGAACTGCGCGGCGTCGCGGTGTGGTCGACGCGGGGCTACCAGCTGTACGGCATACAGGTCGGGAGGCTGGACAATGGTGAGCGCGGTGCCTCGGCCTTTGCGGATCTTGCCTACAGGTATGCGCCACAGGAAGACTTCTTCGGGCTCGGCCCGGACTCGCGGGTAGGCGATCGTAGCGACTTCCTCCTCGAACAGGCTTCCTACGAAGGGGTTGTCGGGTACCGCTTCGCATCCTGGCTGAAAACCACGTTGTCTGGGGGATTTCTGCAGGTCAATACAGGTCCAGGGACGGACCGCCGGTTCCCCGACACCGGTCGAATCTTCTCCGAGAACACCGCTCCAGGGTTGGCCGCGCAGCCCGACTTCCTCCGATTACGGTACGACGTTGTCGCGGAGTACCGCGACACGCCGGGTAATGCCCACAGGGGAGGAATGGTGGCGGCCGCGTTTTCGCGCCTGCACGACCGGGGGACCGGCAGCTACAGCTTCAACAGGCTGGAGGTGGACGCGCGGCAGTACGTACCCCTGGGATCTACTGCGGTGCGGGTTCTGGCACTTCGTTTCTATGCGTCATCCGACCAGCCCGACAGCGGCGCGTCGGTGCCGTTTTATTTCCAGGAGACACTCGGCGGAGGCGACGCGCTTCGCGGATTTCGCGAGTATCGTTTCCGCGACCGCAACCTCTTTTTCGCCTCGGGCGAATACCGCTGGGAGCCGGTTCGGGCTGTGGAACTGGTGTTGTTCTATGACGCGGGGAAGGTCTTTTCACGCCGGAGCGAGTTTGGGTTCGACCGGCTGAGAAAGTCCGCCGGTGCCGGGATCCGCTTCAAGACACAGAGGAGCGTTGTTCTACGGATCGATGCCGCACGCAGCAGTGAAGGGACCCGAGTTTATTTCAAGTTCGGGCCCTCGTTCTGATTTTGGGGGGATACGGAGATGCCCAGGCCGTTGACCAGGACGCTCACCGCGCTGGTGCTCGCCGCGACGCTGTCACCGGCGCGGACACCGGGAGTGAAATTTGCGCCCGACGATCCGATCTGGGTCGACCCCGACCGCCTCTCGATTCCCGAACCTCGTTCCGTGGAACTCAGCAAGGGGTACGACCTCCTGGAGAACACGTTCGGCGATCCCGGAGGCAAAAAGGGGTCCGCGCGCAACGTGAACACACTGGGGGAAGTGCCGGATTCAAGCTGGTACACCAATCGGATGATCGGCCCAAACGCCTTGCCCATCGGCGTTTTGACCCTGGGGCCCGGCGGCGGGCAGGGACCGGACCTTTCCGGTCCAATGATGGTAACCTCGCTCAAGCACGAGGGCATCACCCCCGGGGTGACGATCCGTGACGCGCGGGGCCAGCGGTACATTCTGAAATTTGATCCGCTCCAGTACCCGCAGTTATCGACATCCGCCGAGGTCATCAGCACCCGGATGTTCCATGCCTTCGGGTACAACGTCCCGGACAACTCGCTGACCCTTTTCTCACCCGGCCTCTTGCGGGTTGCCCCGGAAGCTAACGTCACGGAACCGGGCGGTGGGCGAAGGAGACTCCTGGAGTCCGACTTGCGGAAGATGCTCGAGAAGGTCCCCAAGTTACACGACGGCAGTGTTCAGGCCATGGCGAGCCTCCTTTTGCCCGGAAAGGCGCTGGGCCCGTTCAAGTACTACGGCACCAGGAGCGACGACCCGAACGATATCTTCCCGCACGAGGACCGCCGTGAACTTCGCGCACTTCGGGTGTTTGACGCGTGGCTGAACCACAACGATTCCGATGCCGTCAACACGCTCGATTCCTACGTGGAGGAAGGGGGAACGCGTTTCATACGTCACTACCTCATCGATTTCGGTACGACGCTCGGCAGCGGAGCGTTCGAACCAAAGGCCCGGCGCGCCGGATACGAGTACTACCTCCAGCCGTGGCCCGCGCTGAGGTCAGCCATGACGCTCGGGATTCTTGATCGCGGCTGGAGGGGCATCCGCTATCCGGACTGCCCTTCGATCGGCCGTTTCGAAGCAGATCACTTCGATCCTGCGAACTGGAAACCGGACTACCCAAATCCCGCGCACGAGCGTTTGACTCCTGCTGACTCACTCTGGGCGATCCGGATCATGATGCGGTTCGACGAGGCAACCATCCGAGCCTTTGTTCGGACCGGGCAGCTGAAAGACAACGGGGCGGAAGAGTATCTTGCCGGGGTTCTCGCGGCACGCCGTGAAAAGCTCGTGCGGCACTATCTGTCCCTGTCCAACCCGCTTGATGGTTTTCGTTTCGCCGACAATGAGTTGCGGCTGGAATTTCGGGACCTTGCCGCGGAAGCCGGTCTGGCAGCGGTCGACCGCGAGTACGAATATCAATGGTTTGCGTTCGACAACGATACGGAGACGGCTTCCCCTACATCGGCGCCGCAAACGACGGCGCACCTTTTCCTGCCGGTGCCGGCGGGGGAACGACCCTTTGTCAAGGTCCGGCTGCGGACCTTGACAAAGGACTACCCTGCATGGCGACGCTATGTCGACGTGTACATCCACAACGGCGGGGATCGGAAGATCGTGGGAATCGAGCGGGAATCGTGACTACTGGGTCTTCCGCGCCGCGATGGCGGCCGGTCGCTGAGTGACTTCGATCTCGCAGAAGTCCGCTAGGTCCGGCATTTCCTCGGGCGTCGGGGCCAGCGCGATCCGGCTGTGATAGTTCTCCGGGCCGAGCAGGAGCAATGCGAATGTCTCGGCGAAATCGCCTGCGGGTGTCTGGTAGTCGGGGCAGCGGTTGCACCCGAACCACGGGACCGACTCGCTGATGCCCCGCAACTCCCGCCAGTGGTTCCGGCGCGTGCCGTTGTTGCGCTCGAGATCGAAGGCGTGCCCGATCTCATGGGCGAGATCGAACGCCAGCAGTTCCAGGTCGTCCCCGGGCCGGACGTATACTTCGATCCGTTTCCGGTCGGATATGGTCATGGCGCGGTAGCCGGTACGGGGACCGAGGAAGACGATCTCATATCCGAGTTTCTGCCACGGGTAATGAATCAGCGCCAGCGCCTGCTGCTTCTTGCTGAGGGCCCACTCGGTTTCCAGTTCGGCGGAAACAGGTGGGTTCGTCACGACCGGAGGCGTCGTCGTGCTCGGTTCGGCCTCGACCGTCGTGCCGAGGGCGGTGCGGGCATCCTCCGCGGTTTTCCCCCCCACACGATGCTCCTCGATTCCCATCCCAACGGACTCGCCGGCGAGGGAGGAGCGATGGGCCACGACCGGTACGGTCGCGCGCTGCCATGCCTCTTCGATCAAAGGCTCCAGTAGGAGCCAAATGGAGGCCAGAAGAATAACGACGAGAGGTCTGGGCCGGTAACGCACCCGCAACCACCTTCCCGCCATTGGGCGACAGTCTGCCTCGGGGTGAGACCACGGACTACACCGGGGCAAACGAAGAAGTTGTGCGCAAAAAAGACTGCACGCCAGCTAAAAAGCATCAGTGCAGAAATTCCTGAAGCGCGAGCAACGCCCCGGCCGTGCTCTCCCGGGACGCAACAGATAAACCCCTTGTATGGACGGATGGATCATACCAGCGATCGGATTGCGAAAACAAGCACTATGATCCGCCAAAGCGGCTCCACTCGGCCTTTTCACGGCATCGAGCCGATGCCGGATGGAGCGAATTTTGCCTCAGGGCCGGCCGTGGCTGATGCTCGTGTACTGATCTCCAAGGGTTATCAGGACATGCATCCGCTCTCCGACGGATTCGATGCGTGGAGGGAGGCAAGGTACCCCTTGGAGCGGGGACCGGGAGTTCGGCTTGCATCTGCTGGTCACCGATTGACAACAGCAGAACGCGGATCTTCCCGGATTTTACGGATTCACACGGATCGGGCGCGGCCCTGCCACCAGGTGGAAATCCGCGTGCATCCGCGTAAATCCGCGTCCTGGAAACGTTAGCGTATTTCTGAACACGAGTACTTAGCTGGGGTAATAGCCCTGGCGTGCGCGGACGCGCAGCCCGGGGCGCGAGGGGATAGAAACGAGGATCTGCCGGAAGGTCCCGTCGCGGCGCTGGTCGGAGGAGTAGTATTCGATCAGGTACTGGGCCCGGAGTTCCGAGGCAATGCGTGCGAACATCGCGTCGAGCTCGGTCCCGTCGGCAGGGAGGAAGGCGGTGCCGCCGGTGTTGAGGGCCAGTTGCTCCAACGCCCCCTGACCCGCCATGCTGACGTTGTTTAGCCGGATGGAAGGGCCGCTTGGATTGATGGCGTAGAAAATACAGTCGGCCCGCTGTACCTCGCGCAGGGCGCCGGGGAGCTCGTAGGACGTGCTGTGGTTGTCTTCGCCGTCGGAGAGCGCGACCTGGACCCGACGGCTCTCGGGTTCGGCGGACGCTCGAAGAAACTGGGCTGCCTTCACCACCACGTCAAAGAAGGCGGTCGACTGCCGCGTGTTCGACACGCTTTCCAGGCGCGTCAAGGCCACGGACAATTCCGTGGTCCGCGGTGGCGCCAGTCCGGGTTCGGACCCGATGGTGAAGATGGACAGGGCGTCGCCGGGGCGCCAGACCTTTTTCAGGAAGCGCCCGGCAGCGTCGCGCTCGAACTCGAACTTCGCCGACACGCTCCCCGACACGTCGATCAGCAGCGCGAGATCCAGCGAGGTTTCTCCGGGCTCCACGACTTTGGCTACAGGCTCCCGCCGGCCGTCTTCCTGGATGTGGAAGTCCTCGAGGCGCAGATCACGCACCGCGTTGCCGGATGCGTCCGTGACGGAAACCGGCACCATAACGAGGTTCGAACTTACGCGGATCACGTCGTCTGCGGGAGGGCCGGTCTGACCGGCAGCGACCGCGAGCAAGGCGAGCGAGCATACCGCGAGTAGGGAGTGGATGCGCATCTTGATCCTCGCCCGGTTGCCGATCCCGTCTCGGGGCGGCGCGGGCCGCCCGGACGGGGAGAGCAGTTACCGCTGGGGGCCGGAGGTCTCGTTGGATGAGGCCGGAGTGGCCGTGCTGGCCGACTGCACCAACCCCTTGCTCACGAGAATCTTGACCTCGACTCTGCGATTCTCACGGCGTCCCTCGCGGGTCGAGTTGTCGGCCACGGGCTGCTTCTCTCCATAGCCAAAGGGCGTGACCAGCCGCCGCAACGGGATCGTGTGGTTCTCGGCGAGGTACTGGATGACGGCGTCGGCGCGCCGCTGGCTCAGCCTGCGGTTGAAGGCTTCGCTGCCGTCGGACGAAGCAAATCCCGTGACCTCGATCACAAAGCCCTTCTCGGTCTTGGCCTGCTCTGCGATCTTGTCGAGGTTCTCCTTGGCTTCCTTGGAAAGCACCGCGCTCCCAGCCTTGAAGTTCACAACTGCGCTTTCGCGCACGTCGTAATCGTCCAGAGACGTGATGCGTTCATTGGCGGCCGACACCCCGGCGTTAGCCTGGTTTGCCGCTTGTTGCGCCTGCCCCGCCGCCTGTTGAGCTTGGTCCGCGGTTTCCTGCGCAGCCTTCGCCCCACCCCGGGCTGCGTTCGATATGGCTGTCAGTTCCCCGACCTGCCCCGACAGGCGTTGAGCATTCTGCTCGGACTGGCCAAGACGAGTTTCCGCTTCTCCCAGCCGGCCCTCGACGGGCGTGACGCGCGATTCGAGCGAAGTGGCGACCTTCAAATCGTCGCCCTTGATCTTGATCTCGTCCGCGATCAGCGAACCCGAGTTGTCGCCGCGACCCTTGACCTCGACTTGCAGGCCGCGCAGCAACTGGGTCGTGGCGTAATTCTTCGCCCTGCGGAACGGGTTGCTCTTGCGTTCCTTGACCTGGGTGTTGTTGTTGAGCGCAACCGAAAGGTTCTGGCCGCGCTCGTCGAGAAGGGTGAAGCCGTCGGGCGAACGCTTGAGAATTACGCCTTCGACTTCCATCTTCTGGCCAGCGGCGACACTGGTGTTTCCCGCTTTGTTGCCCTGTTCCTCGGTGCTTTGCGTCGCACTCTGGGTTGTGTCCCGCGACTTCTGGACATCCCCTTGTCCCTGCGTTGCTCCCTTGCTTCCATCTTGAGGACCGGCGTAAGCCGCAAGAGAAATGCCCAACAGCGCAACCAGCAATACGGACGGATTGCGGTTTAAGTTGAACTTCATCAGAGGTTTCCTCCCTGGGTTAGCTTCAAATTGGCATTGCCTGGCCAATAGGGCACCCTGCGATAAAGATGCAATAAAGGGCCCGATATTAGAAGGCAATTGCTGTGCCATGCTGTTAAGTTTCACTAATTCGCTGATTAGATGATGTTTGTGGCCGCCGTTCCCCTGGCCGGGGACGGCCGCACACTCGTTCTGAAGGGTCGGATGGGGGGAAACGCCGAAGTCCAATCGTCGCGGCCGGCCGGGGCCCGCCCGCCAGGGGGACCGGCCGGCCGCGGGATCTCATCAACGTCTGTAGTTACGGCGATAACCTTCCTCGAAACCCCGGCGATACCCGGCCTGGTAGTCGCGGCGGTCGCCGTAGGAGGACTTGTATCCCTCGTCCGCCTCGCGATAGACCTTGTGCCGGTTGGGATCGTAGCTACGCGATTTCGTGTAGTCCTCCTCGCCTTTCTTCTGACCGTCGCGATATCCTCGATCCATGCCGCGATCAAAGGCGATGCCGTTTCCGGTGCGCTGGTAGTCGGGGTAAGCCCCCCCGGGCAACCGCGTCTCGGGATACCGTCCGGGATAGCTGTCGGGATACCGCCCGGGATAGCTGTCGGGATACCGCCCGGGATAGCTGCCGGGGTTGCCTTGTGGATAGGCGTCGGGATAGCGGCGGTTGCCGTTGCCGTTCCTGCGCCCGATGCCCCGGCCCTGGAGGCCGTCGTTGTAGCCGGACTGGTAGCCGGCCCGATATCCTTTTTTGTAGTCCCCTTTGTGGCCCATCGAGTTGGAATAGCCGTTATCGTCGCGATAGTTACGGTCCCGGTTGCCATATCTGGCACCGGCCCGACTGTCTTGTTCACCGCGGCGCAACCCGTCGGAATAACCCTGGTCATAACCCGCGCGGTAGACGCCTTCCTTGCTGTCGTCGTACCTGCTCTTGGCATTGGCAGATCCGAGCGCAAACAGGGCGATCAGCGGCAGGAAGGTTAAGGCCCAGCGTGTTTTGTGTCTCATCAGTGCACCCCAAAGTTATCGTTCACCTATCTAGATGGGATCGCCCGCGCAATGTTTCAGGAGCGTGCGCAGGTTGCTCTCCGCACAGGTTACAGGCGGCGGAGATAGGTCTTGAAGCGGCGTGCAAATGCCATAAAATGGAATGATTTGGTGGAGGAAAACTTGATCTCGTACTTCAAGCAGCAGTTGCCGGACACGGATCCGGCGGAGACGCAGGAATGGGTCGATGCCTTGGACGACGTGGTCCGGTTGCACGGCAAGGGACGGGCGCAGTTCCTGATCCGGCGCGTGCTGAAACGTGCGCGCATGCTGCATGTCGGGGTACCGGAACTGGTGCAGACGCCGTACATTAACACCATCTCGCCGGAGCAGGAGCCGCCGTTTCCTGGCGACGAAAAGATCGAGAAACGCATTCGCCGGATGATCCGCTGGAACGCCGTAGTCATGGTGACGCGGGCCAACAAGCACTATGACGGCATCGGGGGGCACATCTCGACCTATGCGTCCTCGGCAAGCTTGTACGAGGTCGGCTTCAACCATTTCTTCCGGGGGAAAGATGCGGGGAACGAGGGGGACCAGGTGTATTTTCAGGGTCACGCCGCCCCCGGCATCTATGCTCGCGCATTCCTCGAGGGTCGCTTCACGGAATCCCAGATGGACCATTTCCGGCAGGGAGTCCGTGCCGGGGCAGGGGCTCTCGTCCTACCCGCACCCGCGCCTGATGCCCGATTTCTGGGAATTCCCCACCGTGTCGATGGGGCTGGGCCCGCTCAACGCGCTCTACCAGGCTCGCTTCAACCGCTACCTGCATGCCGCGCAACCTGGCGAATACGGAAAACTCGCGCGTGTGGTGTTTCCTCGGCGACGGCGAATGCGACGAGCCGGAGGCGCTCGGGTCCCTCTTCCTGGCTTCGCGCGAGAGACTCGACAACCTGACGTTCGTCGTCAACTGCAATCTGCAGCGCCTGGACGGCCCGGTGCGCGGCAACGGCAAGATCATCCAGGAACTGGAGATGGTTTTCCGCGGCGCAGGATGGAACGTCATCAAGGTGATCTGGGGCCGCGAGTGGGACGACCTGCTGAGGCAGGACGTCGATGGCGTCCTGCTCCGGAAGATGAACGACACGGTCGACGGGGCCTATCAGAAATACGCCACTGCAAAAGGAGATTACATCCGGGAGCAGTTCTTCGGACCCGACCCGCGGCTGCGCAGACTCGTGGAGCACCTGAGCGACAAGGATCTCGAGAACCTGCGCCGCGGCGGACACGACTACGCGAAGCTCTACGCCGCGTACAAGCTGGCGACCGAGCATCGGGGCGCCCCCACCGTAATCCTCGCCAAGACTGTCAAGGGCTGGGCGCTCGGCGAAGGTTTCCTCGGAAAGAACGTGACCCACCAGCTCAAGAAGATGAACCTTGATCAGCTGCGGGATTTTCGAGACCGGCTCGAGTTGCCCATCTCGGACCGGCAGCTGGAGAACGCCCCCTACTATCACCCGGGCCCGAACAGCCTGGAAATCCAATACATGCTCGACCGGCGCGCCGAACTCGGCGGCTGCCTCCCCAAGCGGGTGGTGCGCAGCAAGCCTCTGCGTCTTCCGCCCGCTGACCTGTATCAGGAATTCCGCGAGGGGACGGGAACGGGACGCGAGGTGTCGACGACGATGGCTTTCGTGCGGCTGCTGCGGCAGCTCCTGCGCAGCGAGGAAATCGGGCGCCGGATCGTGCCGATCATTCCCGACGAGGCCCGCACCTTCGGCATGGACTCGCTCTTTCGCGAGGTCGGTATCTACTCTTCCGTCGGGCAGCTCTATGAATCGGTCGACGCCAAGCTGCTGTTGAGCTACAGCGAGTCCAAGGACGGCCAGATCCTCGAAGAGGGAATCACGGAGGCGGGGAGCACCGCCAGCTTTACCGCGGCCGGCACTTCCTATGCCACGCACGGCGAGATCACGATCCCATTCTACGTTTTCTATTCGATGTTCGGCTACCAGCGCACGGGCGACCTTTTCTGGGCTTTCGGGGACGCGCGCGGACGCGGATTCGCCATCGGCGCGACCGCCGGCCGCACCACGCTGAACGGCGAGGGGCTGCAGCACCAGGACGGCCAGAGCCAGCTGGTTTTCACGGCCATCCCCAACGCCCTGGTCTATGACCCGGCCTACGCCTACGAAGTCGCCACGATCGTGCGCGAGGGGCTGAGGCGCATGTACGGGAACCAGGAGGATGTGTTCTACTACATCACGGTCTACAACGAGAACATCGCGCACCCGCCGATGCCCGACGGGACGGAGGATGGCATCATCAAGGGCCTGTATCGACTGCGGCAGGGGGGCGAGGGACGCGAGCGCGTCCAGCTGTTCGGGAGCGGCTCCATCCTCCCGTCTGTGCTGAAGGCCCAGCAGCTTCTGGCTGACCAGTTCAACGTCGCGTCGGACGTGTGGAGCGCCACCAGCTACCAGCAACTGCGCGACGAGGCGTTGTCTGCGGACCGATGGAACCGACTGCATCCGGCCGAGAAGTCGAAGCGCCCCTACGTCGTCGAGGTGCTCGACGGAGTGGAAGGGCCCATCGTGGCGGCCACGGACTTCATGCGAACCGTGCCCGATCTGATCCGTCCCTGGGTGAAACAGAAGTTCGTGACCTTGGGTACGGACGGCTATGGCCGAAGCGACACCCGGGAGGCGCTGCGCCGCTTCTTCGAGGTCGACGCCGAATCCATCGCCGTCGCCGCGCTCCACGCGCTCTGTGAGGAGGGGAAGATCACCGCCGAAGTGGTGGCGCAGGCCATCCAGCGGCTGAGCATCGATCCCGAGAAACCGGATCCGATGCACCCCGGCGCGGTGCCGCGCACGGCGCTGGCGTGCGGGGAAGCCCTCGGGCAGGCTCTCTGACCCGCGCCGTGGTGCGATAACTCTTCCACCGATGCGGACGCCCCTGTGTTCCCATGGTCTGAATCACCGCTGGTTGAACCCGGGTCTCCACGGCCCCGAGCCGGAGGTCTACATGCGTAAGCTCGCCGTTGCCCCGACCGCCCTTTTGTTGTTATGCGCGCTTCTGCCTGCGGGGGCTGCACCCCAGCCCCAGTCCGCCGCCGGGAAGAAGCAGTTCACCTACGAGCAGGTCTTCAGTCCCCCGATGGGGATGGGTGAGCGGGGCGGCGAGGGTTCGGTCACCGGACGCCTTCCTGCTGTTACGGGATGGCTCGATCCGGAGACCTACCTGGAGACCCGTGTCGATCCTCCCGGCGGACCGCGCCGCGTCTACGCCATCCGCGCCGCGGACGGCAGCGCGCGGATTTACCGGGATTACGCGGAGGAGCAGAAAAACCTGCCGGCGGGTTTCTCCCTGCAGGGGGCCGTCGCATCCATGCCGGACCTCGGCCGCTTCATTTTGAGCCACGAAGCCGACCTCTATTTCTACGACGTCGGGTCGAAACGGCTGCGCCGTCTCACCGCGACGCCCGGGCGCGAGGAGACCCCTCGTTTTTCGCCCGACGGCGCCTGGGTGGCCTACACGAGGGACCACAACCTGTTTGCCTACGACCTCGAAAACGCGGTCGAACATCAGTACACGACCGACGGCAGCGACACGGTCTATAGCGGCTGGGCTTCATGGGTTTACTACGAAGAGATCCTGGGACGCGCCTCGCAGTACGCGGCGTTCTGGTGGTCGCCCGACAGCACGCGACTTGCCTTCATGCGGTTCGATGACTCGCCTGTACCGGTGTTTCCGATCTACCATGCGGGGGGACAGCACGGAGAACTGGAGAGACAGCACTACCCGAAGGCCGGCGACCCGAACCCTTACGTTGCCATGGGCATGGTTTCAGTCGCCCGGGGCGAAATCACCTGGGCTGACTTCGAGCCGAAGGCGGACCACTATCTCGCCTGGCCCGTCTGGACCCCGGACAGCAAGGCGCTGACGGTGCAGTGGATGAACCGCGGCCAGGACACGATACGTTTCTACAACTGCGACCCGGAGAGCGGTCGGAAAATGCAGATCTTCGAACAGAAGCAGCCGTCGTGGGTGACATTCTTCGAGGATCTGCAATACCTGCGCGACGGTTCGGGGTTTCTGCTCCGCAGCGACGTCGACGGTTGGGATCACCTCTACCTGTATGGGAACGACGGCACCTTTAAGAGGCGGCTGACCTCGGGCGACTGGCCCGTCAACTCGATAGACCGCGTCGATGAAGGCGGCGGTTGGGTGTATTTCACGGGCCGGCCGACCAAGTCGTGGGATGCCCACCTGATGCGCGTCAGGCTCGACGGCACCGGGCTGGAGCAGCTTACCGCCGGGGAAGGCACCCATCGCACGCAGGTCTCCCCGGGGGGGAAGTACTTCATCGATTCCGTCAGCACCATTCACTCGCCTGGTACCATGACCCTGTGCGACGGCACGGGGATGGCGATCCGGTTGCTCGGGGACGCGAAGAAACCGTCCATGGAGGAATACGGCTGGGGGAAGTCGGAGCTGTTCACGATCCCGTCCGGGGACGGATTTGACCTTCCGGTGTATTGGATACTGCCGGTCGATTTCGACCCTGCCCGGCAGTATCCGGTCATCTTCAGCGTCTACGGCGGGCCGGATGCGGGGATGGTGCGCAACAGCTGGCTCGGCCTGCAGCCGCACTACTGGGCGCAGCGGGGCGTAATCACCATCAGCGTCGACCACCGCGGGAGCGGCCACTTCGGGAAAAAGGGGGCGGCCCTGATGCACCGGAACCTGGGAAAATGGGAGATGGCCGACCTCACGACGGCCGCTCGCTGGTTGCGGTCCAAGCCGTTTGTCGCCGGCGACCGGATCGGGATCGCGGGAAGCAGCTACGGCGGTTACACCACCATGATGGCGCTCACCTACGCCGCCGAACATTTCAATTTCGGGCAGGCGGGCTCGTCGGTGACCGATTGGCAGCTGTACGATTCGGTCTACACGGAGCGGTTCATGGACACGCCCGCCGAGAACCCCCAGGGATACAAGGAGGGTGCGGTCCTCGCCTGGACGTCGCGCTACAAGGGCGGTCTCCGCATCACCCACGGCACCACCGACGACAACGTGCACCTGCAGAACAGTCTCCAGGTCGTCGACTGGCTCACGTCAAACAACAAGCGGTTCGAGCTCATGCTCTACCCGGAGAGCCGCCACGGCATTCAGTCGGGGCAGCGCGCCCACATGAGCAGGGAGACGCATGATTTCTGGATGAGCCACCTGTTGGGCCTGACGGGGACCAACGCCGACTCCGGCGCTGCCCATTAGAGAGGCGAAGCATTCGAGGTGGCTATGAAAGCGAGATCGGTCGGATACCTTCTTTTGACGCTGCTGTGGCCCGGGCTGTCCGAGGCGCCAGCCCAGCAAGTCCCCGTCCAGGAATACTCCCTCCAAAACGGCATGAAGTTCCTCCTGGTGCCGCGCAAGGGCGACCCCAATGTGGCTGCGGGTTGGGTGGCCAAGGTCGGATCGGTCAATGAGCGCCCCGGCATTACCGGGATCTCGCACCTTTTCGAGCACATGATGTTCAAGGGGACACGGGCCATCGGCACGACCGACATCGAGAAAGACCTGCAGCTCATGGCCCGCATGGACGCCGTCAAGGACCAGATCCGCGCCGAGGAGCAGCAACAGTTGCGCCGCCTCCGGCTGGGCGAAATCGACGATCTGAAAGATCCGAAAAACCGCACCCAGAAGCACCGCGACCTGCTGCTGGAGTTCTCTGCGCTCGAGAAAGAGGCCAGGGACCTGATCGTCAAGAACGAGTTCGACAGGATCTACACGACGGCAGGTGCGAGCGGCATGAATGCATCGACCTCCTCGGACTTTACGGCCTACTACATCAACGTCCCCGCCAACAAACTCGAACTGTGGTTCTGGATGGAGTCCGACCGGCTGATGAACCCGGTGTTCCGCGAGTTTTACGCCGAACGCGACGTGGTGTTCGAGGAGCGCCGAACCCGCGTGGAAAGCACGCCTACGGGCAAGTACGAGGAGGAGTTCGACGCGCTCTTCTGGACGGCGTCTCCCTACGGCTGGCCGACCGTCGGCTGGCCGAGCGATCTCGAGGGGCTGACGCGGCGCGAAGCCCTCGACTACTTCGCGCTCAACTATGCGCCCAACAACATCGCGGCCTGCCTGGTGGGGGACTTCGACCCGGAGCGCGCCCGCCAACTCGCCGAGCGGTACTTCGGCCGCCTGAAGCGCAACTTGCGGGACCCCGACCCGGTGCGCACCCGCGAGGTGCCGCAATTAGCCGAGAAGCGCATGATCGCGTTCGCGGAGACCAATCCCGAAGTGCAAGTCCGCTTCCACACCGTCGCCGACGGGCACAGGGACGAGCCCGCCCTGGTCGTCCTCGGGGCGCTGCTGAACGGACGGACCGGCCGGCTCTACCGCTCCCTCGTGCTCGATCAGAAGGTCGCAACCGGCTCCTCGGCGGGGCAGAACGGGTTCAAGTGGGAAGGTTACTTCGAGCTGGGCGGCGTCGCCCGTCCCGAGAGCACCCCGGAAAAAGTCGAGCAGGCGCTCTATGGCGAAATCGCCCGGCTGCAGAAGGAGCCGGTGGGCGAACGCGAGCTGCAGAAGGTCAAGAATCAGTTCGCGGCCAACAGCTTCCGCCGCGTCCAGAACAACTTCTTCCTGATGCTGCAGCTCCTGCTGGCCGAGAGCAACCGCGGGTGGCGCAGCTTCAACAAGGATCCCAAGGAAATCGAGGCCGTGACGACCGAAGACGTCCGCAGGGTCGCGGCGCAGTATTTCAAGCCGGAAAATCGGGCCGTTGCCCTGTACTACACGAAACCAGCGGACACGTCGAGCGAGGACCCGCTGCTGACCGGTTTGTCGGACCAGGAGAAGGCCTTCGTCCGTCAGTTCAAGGGCATGGTCGACCAGATGCCGACGGAGAAGGCGAGAGAGTACCTGCAGAAACTCGAAGGACAGCAGTCGGCCGCTCCCCCCGAGAAGGAACGGGTGCTCGGGATCCTGCGCACTCTGCTGGAGGATAAGATCCGGAAGGGAGGGAAGTGATGAGGACGACACGAGGCGCGCGACATGGTCTGCCGGTCCTCTGGTTCCTCGTGGCGATTTCGGCCGCGGCACAACAGGGGTCCGGCCCGTCCCACCCACGCGAGCTGAAGTTTGCGCCCCTGCAGTACTCGACCCCGCAGCGCGCCGCCTATCGGCACCAGCTCGGCAACGGCGTGGTGGGGTATTTCGTCGAGGATCACGACCTGCCGCTCGTCACGGTTTCGGTGACGATACGGGCGGGCTCGTATCTGGACCCTGCTGGAAAAACCGGACTTGCGTTCGCCACCGGCAGCCAGTTGCGCGCGGGCGGCACGGTCCATCACAGCGCCGACCAGTTCGACGAGGAAACCGATTTTCTCGCCGCGTCCATCTCGAGCTTCATGGGTCCGACCTCGGGGGCGGCGTCGGTCAACTTCCTCTCCAAAGACACCGCGCGGGCCCTGGAGCTGTTTTTCGACATGCTGCGCAATCCGGCGTTTCAGCCCGACCGGTTCGCGCTTTACCGGAGCCAGCAACTGCAGCAGATCGAAAGACGCAACGACCGGACCGACGAAATCGAGGCCCGGGAGTGGAACCGTCTCCTGCGGGGCCCGAAACACTTCACCAGCCAGCCGACCACGAAGGCCTCTATCACCTCACTGAGCCGCGAGGACCTGGCGGCATTCCACCGGCGGTACTACCATCCGGCGAATTTCATCCTGGCGGTCTCCGGTGATTTCACCACGGCCGACATGAAGGCGCGGCTTGAAGCCGCGATGGCGGGCTGGGTCGGCCCGGGAGTGACCGTTCGCTCCGTGCCGGCCCCGGATTTCTCGCCGGTGCCCGGGGTTTATCTGGTGAACAAACCCGATGTCAACCAGGCCCGCGTCTCCATCGGGCAACTCGGAATTATGCGCGGCAACCCCGACGAGTTTGCGATCGATCTGATGAACGACATCCTGGGAGGTTCCGGGTTCACGTCGCGCATCACCAACCGCGTCCGTTCGGACGAGGGGCTCGCCTACAGCGCCGGCTCGTCGTTCTCCGCGGGCGTCTACTTCCCCGGGCAGTTCCGCGCATCGTTCCAGAGCAAGGATGCGACGGCGGCTCAGGCGGCGCGAATCGTCCTGGACGAGATAGAGCGCATACGCGCGGAAAAGGTCTCGGCCGAGGAACTGGAGACCGTGAAGAACAACGCCATCGAGATCTTCCCCCGCTTCTTCGCTTCGGCTGCCGCGGTCGCGGGCACGTTTGCCTCGGACGAACTGACGGGCAGGGACCCGAAATACTGGGACGTCTACCGTGACCGGCTCCGCTCGGTTACGCAGGACGACGTGTTGCGTGTCGCTCGAAAGTACCTCGATCCCTCCAAGATGGTGATCCTGGCCGTCGGCAACGTCGACGGGATACTCAAGGCGGACCGGGAGAATCCGCAATACGGATTCGAAAAGATTGCGGGGGGCAGGCCGCTGGTCCGGATTCCACTGCCCGATCCGGCCACCATGGTCTACCCGCCGCAGTGAGCGGTCACTAACGGCCGAAGCCCCTGAATTTCAGCGGGGGACTGCGAGCAGACGGGCCGCCGGCAGATCGCGGAGCACGCGCTCGGGCGGAAGGTGCAGCACTGTTTTTTCGAGATCCGTCGCGACGTCTACCCTGAGATACATTGCACGGCGACCGAAACGGGGCATGGTTCTTGGGTGGAGCGCTTCCGCGCGCGTCGGCGAGGAATTGTCCGTGGCGGTGTGAGCCGGGCCGCGCGGGACGGCGCCAGCGATATTTGACCTGCACTATGGAAGGAGGCACACATGTCGGGATCGCAGTCGCAGGAGCTGGTCATCGAGGTTTGCGTCGATTCGGTGGAGTCGGCGATAGAGGCTGAGCGAGGCGGCGCGGACCGCGTGGAGCTGTGCGACAACCTGCTGGAGGGAGGAACGACACCCAGCGCGGGCGCCATCGAGACGGCGCGCCGCCGGTTGCGCATAAACCTGCACGTGATCATCCGGCCGCGCGGCGGAGACTTCTGCTACTCCGAGGTGGAGTTCGAGATCATGAGGCGCGACATCGGCGTCGCGAAAGCGCTGGGGGTCGACGGTGTCGTCATCGGGATCCTGACCCCCGACGGCGCGGTCGACATGGAACGGACGCGGCAGCTGATCGAACTCGCGCGACCGTTGAGCGTCACGTTTCACCGCGCCTTCGACGTGACGCGCGATCCCTACCAGGCCCTCGAAGAACTCGTCGCACTCGGGATCGACCGCATCTTAACCTCGGGGCAGGAGGCCTCGGTCGTCGAGGGGCTCGACACCATTGCCGAGCTCGTGCGCCGGGCGGCGGGCCGTGTCCTCGTCATGCCCGGTGGCGGGACGGAACGTAACCTCCCCAAGGTGCTGGCGGTCGCCGGGGTACACGAAGTCCACGTGATCGGACTCGCGTCCGTCGAGAGCCCGATGCGCTTCCGCAACCCGCGGGTGTTCATGGGCGGCGAGCTCCGACCGCCGGAATACACCCGCACGGTCACCGATGCCGGAAAGATCAGGGCCCTCCGGGAAGCGGCCCGGCAGGCCGCTTCCTGAGCCGTATGCGGTGCCGGTGTCGTCGGTGCCTACCCGGCCTTGCGGATGGTATCCACCTTGATGGCTGAACCGTCCCCCGACGCGGTGCCCCTGAGCACGACCTTGTCGCCAGCGAACTTCCTGGCCTCGGCCTGCTTGTCCAGCTTGTATATCTTGCCGTCGGCGACAAGCACGGCCGCCGCGCCCGACGCGATGCAGCTCCTGGCGCAGGCCGCGTGGCCCGGGTCGGCCCCTTTCTTGGGCGCGCAGCCCGCGTCGGAGATATACCCGGTCCACTCCGCTGCATACGCGCCGCCGCCGACGAGCATCCCGAGCAGAAGTGTCGCTGAAATTCGCCTGGTCAACCTCTTCACACTCCTCAATGCCGGTCCTGAAATAGAAACCGACGCTTGAATTCTACCATGCGGCGGGGAGGGTGCTGGGCTCAGGGCGTGGCCACGAACCGCTTGGGCCCCGAGACGCACGGCGAGTCTCGATCGACGAAGCGGAGCGGCCACTCGCGCGCTTCGCCGGCGTAGTCGATGCCTATGCGCGGTGTTACGGCAAGCCGCGGGGCAGGCGTCGGCCCCCCCAGCACGCGGACGGCCCCGCCGCCCAGCAGGTCGAGGCCGCTGAGCCTCGCAGTGATGCCCAGCCGCGCGCAAAGACGCCCCGGCCCGGAAAGCAGCTTCGGCGGACAGCCGTCGGGTACTCCGGCGGCCCGGAGGAGGACGGCCTCCGCGACTCCTTGGCAGCCGGTCACGACGTTGGCGCAGAAATGCATGCCGTATACCAGGAAAACGTACAGGTGGCCCCCGTCCATGTACATCGGCTCGACCCGTGCAGTCCGCCTCCCTCCCCACGAGTGTGCCGCCCGGTCCTTCGGGCCGAGATAGGCCTCCGTTTCGACGATCCGTGCTCCGTACCAGTGCCCGCGGTAGCACCGCGCGATCCAAGCCCCGACCAGCCGACGCGCGACCTCGACGGTGTCCTGGCGGAAGAAGCCCCGGTCGAAGTCGTCGAGCTCCGGCAACCGGGGATCCAGCAGTAGTCTCGAGTCAGGGGCGATCTGAGCCATATCGAATGTCCCAGGCCAAGAGGCGGGGGCCCATCATCG
>CAWJKZ010000027.1:0-128587 GCA_963843575.1 uncultured Acidobacteriota bacterium
ACATCATTGCCGCGGGCCGGAACAGCGGCGCGAAAATCGTATTGAGCACCGTCGCGGTGAATTTGAAGGATTGCGCCCCCTTCGCGTCGTTGCACCGCCCTGACCTTTCGGGGTCCCAGTCAAACGACTGGCAACGCCTCTTCGAATGCCGGCGTAAAAGCCCAGGAAAGCGGGGAGTTTCAACAGGCGGCAACTCGACTTCGAGCAGGCGGAACGGATTGACGGGAGTTTTGCGGAGTTGCGTTTCCGCCGTGGCCAATGCGCCCTGGCGTTGAAGGATGCCGGCGCCGCTCAAAAGGAATTTGCCGCCGCCCGCGATCTGGATGCCTTGCGCTTTCGATGTGACAGCCGGCTCAATGAAATTATCCGGCGCCAGGCGGCGGGCGATGTTGCGCTGGCCGACGCTGAACGGGCGCTGGCGGAGGCGAGTCCGGACGGCATTCCGGGCGGCGAATTCTTTTATGAGCATGTCCATTTCACCTTTGAGGGCAATTATGTCCTTGCCCGCGCCATTGCGGAAAAGGTGGAAAAGCATTGGACCTTCCGGAAGGCGCCCAATGGCCGGAACCTTGCGGCCTGCGCGCAACGCCTCGGCTACACGCCGCGCGACACGCAATTGGCCGTGTCGAAATGCTCGGGCGGTTTGCGGACGTTCCGTTCACGTTTCAAGCCAATCACGACGAACAAATGCGCCGCCTGACCGAAGCCGCGCGCGGATTGCCGCCGGCCAATTCGGCGGCGGCGCTTCGCGAGGCCCAATCCGCCGCCGAGGCCGCGCTCGCGCGGTGGCCCGATGATGCCGTGCTGTGGGAACAGTTGGGCGAAATCAAGCAAGCGGAGGGAGATTATGCCGGGGCGGCGGTGGCGGCTCAACATTCGCTGGACAGGGTGCCCAGCAGCGCCGGATGTTGGCTGCTTTCGGGCCTTCTGCTGGCGCAGCAAAAGAAATACGAGGACGCGCTCACGTCCTTCAAACATGTCTTTACGCTCGATCCGCTGGCCGTTTGGGCCAGGCACAATCTCGCTTCGTGCCTGGAAATACTCGGCCGCCGCGACGAGGCGGTCATCGAGTTCAAACGCGCTCTCGCGCTGAAACCCGATTATGGCACGGCCTGGCTGGCGCTGGGTCAGTTCTATGAATAAATGGGACGCACCAACGATGCGGCGCGATGCTTCAACTCGGCGTTGACCAATCGCGTCAATCAGGCGGACGATCTGGCCGAGCTGGCGCGCTTTTGCGCGAGCCGCCGCTGGTTTGAACTGGCCGTGACCAATTTCGCCGCCGCCATCGAACTTTGCCCGGCGGATCCGGGCTTGCGCCTGGAAGCCGGACGTGCGCTGACGGCGATCGGACGGCATGACGAAGCAGCGCGACAATACCAGGCGGCCGTTGAGATGGAGCCGGAGCAGGCCCAGCCGCACATGCAACTGGGAGTTGCATTGGGCCGGCTGGAAAGCCGGCTCTGGCCGAGCAGGAATTTCGGCAAGTCCTGCGGACTTGATCCCAATTCAATTGCAGGCGCGTGTGGACCTGGGGGTCGCCTTGTACAAACAGGAAAAGCTTGAGGATGCCCTCAAACAATTTGACGACGTTCTTCAGCGCAACCCCAGGGATGCAACCGCCCTGCATTATGCCCAGTTGTTGCGGAATCGGACGCCCTTGCCGGCGGCCCGATGAATGACGGACGCCGGCGGTTAACGCCGCTCGAATTTATGAATGTTTTTGTGATCAACGCAGCCGGCGGATTTCATCCGGTGACTGCGAGAAATCTGATGTTCAATGCCCCGACCAACAAATGAAAAACACAATACTCCCTCGTCGTCTCCTGGCTGGCGCGTGCGCCGCGTTGTTCGCCATGCAGCTTTCCGCCGCCGACTCGCCGCGCGAACGTCTTTCGCTCGACGCGAACTGGAAATTTCATCTCGGCGACGACTGGCCCAAGGCGCTGCGGCTGGACAAGGCGGGCGCGAACACCGGGCCGGCTTCGGAAAAGTTGTTCAGCGACGTGCGTGGCGCACGGTGAATCTGCCGCACGATTGGGCGATTGAATTGCCGTTCGACAAAAACGCCGACATGAACCACGGCTACAGGGCGCTCGGGCCGGGCTTCGAGACGAACAGCATCGGCTGGTATCGCCGCGCGTTCGAGCTGCCGAAGGCGGATGAAGGCAAGCGCATCTGGCTGACGTTCGATGGCGTGTATCGCGACGCGACGGTTTTTGTCAACGGCTGGATCGTGCGCCGGCACGAGGGCGGCTATTACCCGTTCCGCGAGGACATCACGGACGTGGTGAAGTTCGGCGAGCGCAACGTCATCGCCGTGAAGGTGGACGCGACGAAGTTCGAGGGCTGGTTCTACGAAGGCGCGGGCATTTATCGCCACGCCTGGCTGGAGAAGACCGCGCCGGTGGCCATCGCGCCGGACGGGATTTTCGTTTATTCCCAATTCAAGAACAACGTGCCGACGGGCGCGGCGGCAATCCACGTCGAAGCCGACGTGCTCAACAAACTCACCAACGCCGTCAACGCGGTGGTGAACTGCGAAGTCATTTCGCCGGACGGCAAGTCGGTCGCGCAGTTCAAGGGATCGCAGCAGGTGGGCGGCGAATTGCAGGCCACGCTGAAGCTGCAATCGAAGGTTTCGTCGCCCGTGCTCTGGTCGCCGGAATCGCCCAAGCTCTACAAGCTCATCACCACGGTTTCGGTGGACGGCAAAACGGTTGACCAAAAGGAAACCATCTTCGGCATCCGCACCGCGGTCTTTGATCCGGACAAGGGTTTCGTGCTGAACGGCAAGCCTTACCCGATTTACGGCACCTGCAATCACCAGGACCACGCCGGCGTTGGCGCGGCCATTCCCGATGCGTTGCAGGAATTCCGCATCAACCAGTTGAAGAAATTCGGCTGCAACGGCATTCGCACCTCGCACAATCCGCCCACGCCGGAGTTGCTCGACGCGTGCGACCGGCTCGGCATGTTGATCATGGACGAGAACCGGCTGCTCGGCAGCGATTCGGAGAACATGCGCAAGTGGGACGTGATGATCCGCCGCGACCGCAATCATCCGAGCATCATCATCTGGAGCGTCTGCGAACGAGGAGTTCACCGTGGAAGGCAACGATCAGGGCCGCAACACCGCGCGCACGATGCAGAACTACGTCAAGCGCCTCGACCCGACGCGGCCCGTGACCTATCCCGCGCCGCAGGGCGACACCGTCGGCGGCATCAACAGCGTCATCGAAGTGCGCGGCTGGAATTATCATCCCGGCCCGGACATGGACAAGTATCACGCCAAGCATCCGCAGCAGGCGAACGTCGGCACGGAACAAGCCAGCGCCACCAGCACGCGCGGCATTTACGAAAGCAGCCGGGAGCGCGGCCACGTCGCGGCTTACGACGAACCGCCGCATCAATGGGTGACGAGCTCCGAGACGTGGTGGAGCTGGTTCGCGCGACCGCCCGTGGCTCTCCGGCGGTTTCGTGTGGACCGGTTTTGATTATCGCGGCGAGCCGACGCCCTACAGCTGGCCGGACATCAACTCGCACTTCGGCATTCTCGACATGTGCGGTTTCCCGAAGGACAACTTCTATTACTACCAAGTCCTGGTGGACGACGAACACCGTGCTGCACCTGTTGCCGCACTGGAACTGGCCGGGCCGCGAAGGCCACGAGTTCCGCGTGGACGCGTTGAGCAATTGCAAGGAGGTGGAACTGTTCCTGAACGGCGACCTCGCTCGGCAAGAAGACGATGAAGCCGAATTCCAAGCTGACGTGGAAGGTGAAATACGCGCCGGGCACATTGAGCGCGAAAGGTTACGACGCAGCGGGCAAGGTCATCGCGGAAACGAAAGTCGAAACCACGGGAGAAGCCGTCGCCCTTCAACTGACGCAGGAGTTTCCTGGCGCGTCTTGGACTGCGGGGGCAAGCGAAGCGCGACCCCGCTTTGGGGACGCTCCAGGAAACGTACCACCACGAGACGTACGCCCGCCTGCACCCCCGCCACACCCGGAAGGGGAACTACCTGTACCGGCTTGACGGCTTGAGCCGGGCGCTCCAGGCCGGTTGCGACGACGTCGGCATCGGCGTCCTGTTCGGGCTGCACGACTGGCGCTTCGAGGTCCTCGGACTCGTGACCCACGCCCTGCACCTGCAGGATCGCTTCGGAGTCGGGCCTCACACCATCAGCTTCCCACGCCTGCGCCCGGCATCCGGCGTCGATCTCGGCCTCCTGCCCGGCGTCGGCGACGCCGAGTTCAAGCGCGCGATCGCAATCCTGCGGCTGGCCGTCCCGTACACCGGGCTCATCCTCACCGCCCGGGAAGATGCGGCGCTGCGCCGCGAACTCCTCGCCTTCGGTGTCTCCCAGATCGACGCCGGCAGCCGGATCGAGATCGCCGGCTACACCGAGGCAGGGGACGCGCAGGTCATGGACCGGGAACAGTTCGAACTGGGCGACGTGCGCAGCCTGGACCAGGTCATGCGCGAGCTGATCCAGGACGGCTATCTGCCGAGTTTCTGCACGGCGTGCTACCGCCTCGGCCGCACCGGGGAGCATTTCATGGAATTCGCAATCCCGGGATTCATCAAGCGCTTCTGCACCCCGAACGGCTGCACCACCCTGACCGAATACCTCGTGGACTACGCTTCCCCCGAGACGCGCCGGGCAGGCGAGGAGCGCATCGGCCGGGAACTGGTCCAGATCGAGGAAGGGCCGCTGAAAAGCAAATTGCAGGACCGCCTGAAACGGATCGAGAACAGCGACGACCGGGACCTCTATTTCTGATGTCAGCCACCCGCACCGAACACGACGTCATCGGCGTCCTGGACCTCCCGGCGGACGCGCTCCACGGCATCCACACCGCGCGGGCCCTCGAGAACTTCCCGCTCTCGCGCCGAACCGTGAACCCAGCGCTGATTCGCGCGTACGGGGCGGTGAAGCTTGCGTGTGCTCGCGCCAATCGGGAATTCGCCGACTGGACAGGGGCGAAGTGCGACGCCATCGAGGCCGCCTGCCGGGAGATGATCGAGGGGCAGCTCGACCGCCACGTCGTCGTCGACGCGCTCCAGGGTGGAGCCGGCACCTCGACGAACATGAATGTCAACGAGGTGCTCGCCAACCGCGCGCTTCAGCTCCTCGGCAGTGCTCCCGGCGACTACCGGTGCGTGTCGCCGGTCGAAGACCTCAACCTGCACCAGTCGACCAACGACACCTATCCGACCGCTCTCAAGGTCGCGGCCATCGCCCTCCTGAGGAGCCTGCAACCGGAGGTCGTCGCCCTCCAGGAGGCGTTCCAGCGCAAGGAACAGGAGTTCGCCCGCATCGTGAAAGTCGGGCGCACCGAGCTTCAGGACGCGGTCCTCGTGACCCTCGGCCGTGAGATGGCCTCTTACGCCGAGGCGTTTGCGCGCGACCGCTGGCGCATTTACAAGTGCGAGGAACGCCTGCGCATCGTGAACCTGGGCGGGACCGCCATCGGCACGGGGATCGGAGCCCCCCGGCAGTACATCTTCCGGGTGGTCGACCACCTGCGCGAAATCACCGGGTTCGGGCTCGCGCGTGCCGAGAACCTGGTCGAGTGCACCCAGAACACGGACGTCTTCGTCGAGGTCAGCGGGATCCTGAAGGCCTGCGCGGCCAACCTGCTGAAAGTCTCCTCCGACCTGCGCCTGCTGTCGTCCGGACCGGAGGCCGGCCTCGGAGAGATCCGTCTCCCGGCACGACAGGCGGGCTCTTCCATCATGCCGGGCAAAGTGAACCCGGTGATCCCGGAGGCGGTTTCGCAGGCGGCCATCACCGTGATGGCTAACGACCAGGCGATCGCGCACGCCTGCGCTTCCGGCAGTCTGGAGTTGAACGCCTTCCTCCCGCTCGTGGCCGACGCGTTGCTCGGGAGCCTGGATCTGCTGCGCAACGCATGCCACATCCTGGACCGCTTCTGCGTGGCCGGCCTGGAGGCGGACGAGGCCCGCTGCAGGGAGCACGTGAACTCCTCGACCGCGACCGTGACGGCGCTCGTCGAGGCGCTCGGCTACGAAAAGGCCGAACAGATCGCGCAGCGCGCCCGGGCCGGGATGAGTGTCCGCGAGGCGGCGGCAGCGTCGGGGTGGCTTAGCGCCGAGGAGTTCGACCGCCTCGCTTCGCCGGAGCGAGTGACCCGCCTCGGCTCACCGCCGCCTGAGGAGGTGCCATGACCACCGCATCGAAAGGGATGCGCCTGCACATCGGGCTGTTCGGCCGCCGCAACGTGGGCAAGTCGTCGCTGCTGAACGCCCTCACCCGTCAACAGGTTTCCATCGTTTCCCACGTGCCGGGGACCACGACCGACCCGGTCGAGAAACCGATGGAGTTGCTCCCCCTCGGCCCGGTGCTGTTCATCGACACTGCGGGCATCGACGACGTCGGGGCGCTTGGCGAGCTGCGCGCGGAACGCACCCGGCGCGTGTTCGAGCGCACCGATCTCGGGATCGTCGTCGCGGAGGCCGGGCGCTGGGGCGATTTCGAGGAGGGGATCCTGTCGGAAATGGCGGCCCGAAGGACGCCTGCGGTCGTCGTGTTCAACAAAACCGATCTCGGGCGCCCCGACGCGGATACCGCCTCGTCTCTCCGGTCGCGCGGCGTCAGTGTCGTCGAAACCGCCGCCACGCTCCGCCAGGGATTGCCCGAGCTCCGGGAAAGCCTCGTCCGGTCCGCACCCGAACAGTTCATGAACGCCCCTGTGGTCGTCGGGGACCTGATCGCCCCGGGGGAGCTGGTCGTGCTCGTCGTCCCGATCGATATGGAGGCGCCCCGGGGCCGGCTGATCCTGCCGCAAGTCCAGTCGATCCGCGACGTGCTGGACCACGACTCGTACTGCCTGGTGACCAAGGAACGGGAGCTCCGGGATGCACTCGACCGGCTCAAACGCCCGCCCGCCCTGGTCGTCACCGACTCCCAGGCGTTCCTGAGGGTGGCGGCCGACGTGCCGCCCGACGTACCGCTCACCTCGTTCTCCATCCTGTTCGCGCGCCTGAAAGGGGACCTTCAGGAGTTCGTTGGCGGCGCCCGCGCCATCGACCGCCTCCGTTCCGGCGACAGGGTGCTGGTGCTCGAAGCCTGCACCCACCACCCGATCGGCGAGGACATCGGCCGCGTCAAGATCCCGCGCTGGGTGCGTCAGTACACAGGCAGGGAACTGGAATTCGTGCACATGCAGGGACACGACTTCCCTGCCGACCTGAGCCCGTTCAGGCTGGTGATCCATTGCGGCTCCTGCATGCTGAATCGCCGCGAGGTGATGTCGCGCATTCTGCGCTGCCGCGAAGCAGGTCTCCCCATCACGAACTACGGCGTCGCCATAGCGTTTTCGTTGGGCATGCTGGACCGGGCCCTTTCCCCCTTCCCGGGACTCGCGGTCCGCTCCTGAATCCCAGGCCCCGGTGAGGTATAGTAAGGGAAGCCTACGTCCCCCTTGTCCCGCTGGAGGCCGCCATGAGTCAACTCCCCTTGACCCCGGAGCAGATCGCGCAGTTTCACGCCGACGGTTATATCATCCGCAAAAGTTACTTCGACCGCGACGAAATGGAGCTCCTGCTCCGCACGGCCCGGGCCGACCGGCTGATGCTCAGTCACAACTACCCCGTCAAGGACACGGGCGGGCGCGAGAGCAGGCTCTCCCTGTGGAACCACCCCGGCGACGACCTCTACGGCGTCATCGCGCGCAGCCGCCGCGTCGTGGACGCGATGGAACAGCTGCTCGGCGGGGAGGTCTACCACTACCACTCGAAAATGATGCTGAAAGAGCCCGAAGTGGGCGGCGCCTGGGAATGGCACCAGGACTACGGCTACTGGTATCAGAACGGTTGCCTGCTGCCGGACATGGCGAGCTGCTTGATCGCCGTCGACCGCGCCACGCGCGAAAACGGCTGCCTGCAATTGTTACGTGGTTCGCACCGGATGGGCCGCATCGACCACGGCCGCTCCGGGGAGCAGATCGGCGCCGACCCGGAGCGCGTGCGCGAAGCGATGAAGCGCTTCGCGCTCGTATACTTCGAGGCGGACCCGGGCGACACCCTGTTTTTCCACTGCAATACCCTCCACTGCTCGGCCCCGAACGTGAGCGCCAATCCGAGGTGGACCCTCATCTGCTGCTACAACACCCGCGAAAACGACCCCTACAAAGAACACCACCACCCGCGCTACACCCCCCTGGTCAAGGTGGACGACGAGATGATCAGGGAAGTGGGCGCGCGCGTCACCGGCGCCGATCAGACGTCGTTCCTGGACCCGGCCCGGGACCGCACCGTGCGCTAGCGCAAAGTGGGCCGCGTCGGCCCGACGCGGCCCCGCCGAAGCGCCGCATCTCCAAAACGCACGGGGCGCTCGGGTCCATCCCCATCTCTGTTATGATTGGCTCACGGGAGGAGCCACGATGAGACACGGGCTTATTGCGCTGGTGTGTTTGTGCGGCGCCGTCGTTGCCGGTGCGGAAATCAAGCAGTTCCCAGGCGGCAAGGAACTGCCGCACGACAGGTACATACACGCGGTGAGCGAAGCGGTGTCGCCGGTGGAGCAGGTTTACGTCAAAACCAAGGATGGGCTGTACGTCGCTGCCGCCATGCGCAAGCCTCAGGGCAACGGACCCTTCCCGGTAATGATCCATTTCCACGGCGCGCCGGGCGGTCGCGGCATGGAGAAGCTGGTCACCTGGTCGCGCGGGGACACGGGCAGCCCGGTGTTCGAGCGCTTCCTGCAGGAAGGGTACGTCACCGTCGTTTCCGATTACCGCACCGCCCCGGTCATGTCCACGCAACCGGAGGATCCCAAGGCGATAACCTACGCGGACGACGCGGTCGCGGTGCTCGAATATGTCAGGAAGCTCCCCTACGTCGATCCGGAGCGGATCAACGTCTACGGCGTGAGCCTCGGAGGCGACGTGGTGATGAACCTGATCTCACGGGCGAAAGTGCGGGCCGCGGTCCTCGGCGCCCCAGCGCCGATCCGCTTCCTGGGCGCGAGGCCCGACCCGAACGCGCCGCCTGCCGATCGTTTCAAGAACGTAACCGTCGACTCCCCCGCGATTCAGCTGAAATTGACCTCGGTCCGGAACCCGGTCCTCATCCTGGTCGGCACCGCCGACAGTCTCTTGCCGATGGACCGTGTTCTGCACGACGAACTGGCGAAGGCCGGCAAAACCGTTGCGATGGAGGTTTACGAAAATGGTTACCACGATTTCTGCATGGGGCCTCAGGGTCACGAAGGGCGCAAGGAACCGCTGATGGACATCACCCTCGCCGCCCTGGAAAGCACCCTCAAGTTCCTCAAGAACGCCGGCAACTAATCGCCGGTTCACTTAACCTACAGGTGGCTCCTATGCCCATTTTTGTCACGGGAGGGGCGGGCTTCATCGGTTCGCAGTTCATACGGGACTGGGTACACCGGTATCCCGGAGAGGAATTGATCAACTTCGACTGGCTCACCTATGCGGGCAATCTCGAAAACCTTGCGCCCATCGCAGGACACCCGCGCTACCGCATGATCCGGGGGGACATCTGCGACGTCGAGGCTGTCCGCGAGGCGTTGCCCGAGACGTGCGACGCCATCGTGCACTTCGCAGCCGAGTCCCACGTGGACCGCAGTATCTTGAGCGCAGCCGAGTTCGTCCGCACGAATGTCCTGGGCACGCAGGTACTGCTGGATGTGGCGCGCGAGAAGCGTGCCAAACGCTTCCTGCACATCTCCACCGACGAGGTCGGCGGAAGCATTCCCGAACCCGGGCTGTTCCGCGAGGATTCGCCGCTGGCCCCAAGCAGCCCTTACGCGGCGAGCAAGACGGCCGCCGAGCACCTGGTACGTGCTGCCGCGCACACGTTCGGGATCGACGCGGTCATTACCAGAACGAGCAACAACTACGGCCCCTGCCAGTTCCCCGAGAAGCTGCTGCCGCTGGCCATCAGCAACGCCCTCGCCGACCGCGCCATCCCGGTTTACGGCGACGGGCTGCAGGTGCGTGACTGGGTCCATGTCGCCGACAACTGCCGGGCGCTGTCAATGGTCCTGGAAAAGGGACGCCCGGGCGCCACCTACCACATCGGCGGCGGTTCCCCACGGACCAACCTGAGCGTGCTCCGGCTGCTCCTGCACATCCTGGGCAAGTCCGAAAGCCTGCTGACGACCGTGACGGACCGCCTCGGACACGACCGCCGGTATGCCGTCGATTTTTCCCTGATTCGCAACGAACTCGGTTGGCGCCCGAGCATCGCCTTCGAGGACGGCCTCCGGATGACCATCGACTGGTACAGGGCCAATCCCGAGTGGATCGCCCACGCCCGGAGCGGGGAGAGACCCGGACAATCCTCCTCGCTCTGAAGTTTGACGGGTTGTGCCGGCCGGGGAGATCTTCAATGGACCTTGCCTCCAAGGTGCCAAGGGCTCAACGAATCCCGAGGCGTGAACATCCATGGTCGCCGAACTGCTCAGCCTGAAGGCCGCGCTGGAAAAAGCGGGTGTCTGGACGGCCGAGTCTGCGGCGGAGGCGGTGCTCCGGGCGGAGACAGCCACAGGGCTGGAGCCGGCGGACGACGAGTGTGCCGACATCTGGCGCAGGTATCTCGAGCTGACCGGGGGAGCGCAGTTCCTGCAGTCTCTGCCAGATCGCGCCTGGAGGTATCGCTGGGCCGAAACGGCGTTCGCCGCAATCCGCTCTTCGCGCTACACGCTGGCCGACCTGTTTGCGGTGCGCGTACACCACCACCCGGAACGGTTGCTGTTCCGGTCGGTGGATGCCGGCGTCCCGCAGTGGACCTACGGGGCGGTCGACCGGCGGCTGCGCGCGCTGGCGGGCCTTTTCCTCACCGCGACGCCCGTGGAGCCGCGGGTCGCGATCCTCGCCGACAACAGCATCGAGTCCGCCTGTTGCGATCTCACCTGCCTCGTGCATGGGATTTTCGTCACGCCGCTCAGCGTCCACTTCGACGGGCCGACTCTGGCCTGGATCTTTGACCGGCTCGGGATCAACCTCGTCGTCACGGACACGGACGAACGCCACGAAAGGCTCGAGGGCGTTCGATCCGCTGCGCGACTGCCCTTCAGGGTATTCCGCACGCGCCCCCCGGCGAAGTGGGGCTCAGAGAACCTGGCCGCTGCCTGCATGATTCTCGATTTGACCGAGGTCGGCAGGCGTCTCCGCGGCCGGCCTGCGCCGACATCTCCACGCGGCCGCCACGGCGATGTTCACCTCCGGGAGCACGGGCCTGCCCAAAGGAGTCGTTTTCTCCCAGTACAATATCGTGACCAAGAGGTTCGCCCGCGCGGCAGCGCTCCCCGGGGTTGGAACGGGCGAGGTATTGCTCTGCTACCTTCCCCTCTACCACACGTTCGGCCGTTACCTCGAGATGCTCGGCACGGTCTTCTGGGGCGGGACATACGTGTTCGCCGGCAACCCGTCGGTCGAGACCCTGCTCTCGCAGATGCAGCAGGTGCGGCCGACCGGGCTTGTCAGCATCCCCCTGCGCTGGAGCCAGATCCGCGATGCGGCACTGGAGCGGATGCGCGAGCGCGAGGGAAGCGCCGAACAGGAATCCGCCCTGCGCGAGGTCGTCGGCGACCGGCTGCGCTGGGGATTGTCGGCAGCCGGATTCCTGGACGCGAAGGTCTTCCGTTTCTTCCAGCGCCACGGGGTCGACCTCTCGAGCGGGTTCGGGATGACCGAAGCCACGGGTGGGATCACGATGACCCCGCCGGGAGAGTATGTCGACAACAGCGTCGGCGTGCCGCTTCCGGGCGCCCGCATCCGGTTCGGCGGCGCGGGCGAGCTCCTGGTCACCGGCCCCTATGTCGCGCGCTATCTCCCCGAGGACAGCCCCGGGACGGACCTGCCCACCATCGGTCCGGACATCGAGTACTGGCTCCAGACCGGCGATCTGTTCAGGCTGCACGACAACGGGCACCTCGAAATCGTCGACCGTATCAAGGACATCTATAAAAACAGCCGCGGACAGACGATCGCGCCGCGCCGCGTGGAACAGAAGTTCGAGGATGTCCCGGGGATCAGGAGGGCATTCCTCGTCGGGGACCACCGCGACTACAACGTCCTGCTGCTTGTCCCCAACCCGGAGGAACCTGTGCTGCAGGCGCCCGCCGACGAGTCCCAGGCGTACTTCCGTCACCTGGTGAGGGCCGCAAACGCGGGGCTGGCGCCCTATGAGCGCGTGGTCGCTTTCGCCGTGCTCGACCGCGACTTCGAGGTGGCACGCGGGGAGCTGACGGCCAAGGGGTCCTACCGGCGACGCGTCATCGAGGAGCACTTCCGGCCGGTCATCGAAACCCTCTACGAATCCAGTTTCACGCTCCTTGAATGCGGTGGGTTCCGCGTCCGTATCCCCCGTTGGTTCTTTCGGGACCTGGGGGTGCTGGAGAGCGACATCGTCGCCGACGACAAGGGCCTGACGAACACGCACACGAGGGTGTCGCTCCGTCTGTCGGCCGCGGCTGGCCGGGACGTCGTTCGTCTGGGCGACCTCGAGTACGAACTGAGCGGATCGACCGTCGACCTGGGGCTCTTCGTCCGTCAGCCGAGGTTGTGGGTCGGCAACCAGGCTCTGACGGCCTTTTTCCCGTGCAAGGACGGGTGGGACGTACCCCTGACCGGGGTTTCTGCCCAGGTCCGGCTGCCCTGGGACCGCGCGACGCCGGATGCGCCGGTGGAGACCTGGTCTGTTGCCGGGCTGTCGGACGAGCGCCTCCGCGAGATTCACGCCTGGTCCAGCCGGGTCTTCCTGGGCTCGTCGGCGGAGGTCCTCGAGGCGGTCGATCGCATGGGCGCGGCGCTGCGTGGTGCCGGGGCGCGTTATGCCCCGCTGATCCGCAGGCGTCTCGAGGCGCTCTCCAGGCATCCTCGGGAGGACGTACGCTGTCTCGCCTACCGGATACTGCTCGCCGACGAACCCGGCGGCGAGTACAGCGAGTCTTTTCCCGCGTTTGTCGAATCGGGGCTCACCTTCCTGACCGAGGAGTCCATTCGCCGGATCGCCGAATCGAACCTGAGGGAGTCCCATCTCGATGCCCTGCGGCAGAGGCTGTTCCGCTACCGCCAGGACCTGAAGTGGCCCGCCGAACCGGCCACGCGGGAGCAATTCCGGCGGATCTTCGTTCTTCTCGACGCGTTTGCGCGCCACCATCCGCATTACTTCCCCCCCGTGCGTGCCGAACTGGCCGCCTGGGCCTTGCACGAACCCGATCGCGAACTCGCGGACGAAGCGAGGACTGTGTTGGACGAGGCTTCCAAGTTCCATAGGGATTCGCTTACCGCAAGCCGGGGGACAAGCCGCTGGCGGGACCCTGCTTTTCGAAGACGGCCTCCCCCCACCGGCGACTTCGCGGCTCAAGGACATCCTCGTTGACCCGTCCTTCCTGACCGAGTCGGTGCGGTTGGCGTTTTCGGAAGACGGTTTCGCCTGGGGCCAGATACTCCGCCAGGGGATCTGGGTGTCTCAGCTCTCGTCCCAGCACCGGCTCGACCTCTTCCGCGTCAGCTTGAACCTTCGCGACGGTAAGCACTTCGACCTGCTCGTCGCGACCGGCGACGACCTCAAGGACCACAGCGCTTACGAGACGGTCCTCTGGATGACGGCGCTTTCGAGCCTGCCTTACGCCGCGCCCGCGGTGCCCCCTTTCGGAGCCTATCGTCCGGACTTGGGCGCCCTGTCAGTCGCCTACGTCGGCGACCTGACAGCGTGGGAGAGAATCCGGGAATTGAGCAGTTCGCGCGTCCCGTCGGCGGATCACGCCTGGCAGCACCTGTGTGACGCGAGGCGTGGCGGCGTTTTTCAGGCTGTGGCGTCTCAGCGGGAAGCGCCTGGTCCCGGGCCTCGTCGGCCCCGCCAACGTCGTCGTCCCGGAGGCCGATTTCCGCGAAGCGGCGCTCGTGCTCTCGCTCGCAGGCTCCCTGCCCTATTCCGGGCCGCTCGCGACTCGTGCGCCCCATGCTGCGCAACTTCTACAGGCAAACCGCGGCGCACTACCCCAAGAGCTGGAACCACCTCCGGGTGGGATGGATTTTCGACGCCGCCATGGAGGGGCTGGGGCAGGCAGAAGCGGGTGAGTTCCTGGAGCACCTCAGCCGGGAACTCGCGGGAGACCCGCATGCGCCGGAGGAGCGGGAACTGGCGGTGGCGCTGGAAGCGTTCCTCCAGCTCCACCGCGACCAGCCCTACCTGCCGCTGGCACTCGCGTGCGCCATCGACCGCTTTGCCGACTGGGAGAGGATCAACCCGAATGCCACGCGCGCAGCGCGCGATGAGCAGGCCGACCAGCTCTACCGCCTCTACCGCCTCGACAGGTTCCCAAACCTCGTTCGATATCACCTCTACCGCCACACATACTTCGCCCGGGCCGAGGAGCAGGTTGCGGCGGCCTTCGACCGCCTGCTGGCGGCCGCGTCGGGCGATCCCGGGGCACCGCCGCCGAGCTGGAGCGGCTTTCGGATCTGCAGGCCGCCCTGAGCCACCCGGCGGACCGCGACGTGTTCAGCCGTATGGTGCTCCCGCAGGCCCGCCCCGGTCACGAGGTCCAGATCACGGCCCTCGGGCGAGGGGAATGGCAAACAGGTCGTCCTGCGCACCCACATCGCCGACAGCCACGGGATCCAATACGAAGTCCGGGAACCCGTCGGCGCTTCCGAGGTCGGGTACATGTTCAGGCTGCTGTTCGAAGAGGGCGCCCCCGCGCACATCTCGGAGCAGGAAAAGTTCCTGGTGGCCCTCGACGACCAGGAACGCATCGTGGCCGCCCTGCGCTACCGGACCGAAGATGCTTCACTGGTCTCGCTGGAGGGAATCGCCGTATCGAACGCGCTCAAAGGCCGCCGGATCGGCAGCATGCTGCTGGACGATTTCTGTGTCCGTGCTGCCGCCGTGGGCGCGCGGGTGATCAGGACGGGGTTCATCCTGCGCCGGTTTTTCGCGGCGAACGGCTTTCGTGCGGATGCGCGCTGGGGCGGGCTCGTGCGATTTCTTGCCTGAAATGGCGAACTAAACCGGCCCGGTTTACGTACATCATCGATGCGGGCCCGAACAATCCCCCGCCTTGCGCCTGGAGACGGACATGGCATTTCTGAAGAAGCTTCTGCTGCGAATGAGAAACCGGCCGGTCAAGAGGGTGCGGATCTGCGTCGAGTGCGGCATGCCGATCCAGGAGCATAGGGAATGGTGCGCCATCTTCAGGACAATGCAGGAGATGCAGTCGCCGCCCGAGCCGCGTGAAGTGTGATCCATCCCCTCGCCCACAAGCGAAGCGGGTTCAGGCGCGGTCCCACAACATCGTTTTGCTCTGGCGGTACGCCTCGACTCCCAGTTTGATGGCGACCATGGTAGCCGTCCCCAGATCCACGTTGCAGTAGGGCGTGCCCCCGTTACGAATGCAGTCGAAGAAATTGCCGCGCAGGTCGGGGCGGGTATCGGGCGCGACCGTCACCCTGGTGTAGCCGCCGTTCAGATCCCGGAATTCCTGAACGTAATCGCCGTTCCCCGTTAACGTCATGTCCCCCCCGCGGCCGGCGCCGTCGGAGTCGTTGGCGATTTCGAGGGTGCCGTACTGGCCGTAGATCCGGGTGGGCACCGGCGTGTCGTTCGTCAGGACGCTCGTGAGATTCACCGTGAACTTCGACGGGTAGTCGACGGTCATGATGAAGACGTCGGGGATCTCGCGGCCGTCGTTGATGATGTACAGTCCGCCCCCGGCGCTCACGCGCCGCGGGAACTCGCCCTTGTCCCCGGAGATGGCGATCAGCAGGGGAGCCAGGAAGTGGTAGAGGAGGTCTGTCGCAACCCCGCCGTTGTAGGGCCAGTACTTGCGGAACCGGAAGAAATGCTCCGGGTTCCAGGCGATCTTGGGCGCCAGCCCCCACTGCGAACCGAGCCACATGTCCCAGTTCACGTAGTCCTCTCCCGGCTTGTCCGGGCCGGCGGTCTCGTCGATCGGGAACCAGGTGTTGAAGGCCTCCCCCTTGATGTTGCGGTTGTAGCCGCCCTGGGCCCAGCTGACCTGCCCGATCTTGCCCGCCTTGATGAGCTGCTGAGCCTTCCAGAAACGGTCGTCGGCCGTGCGGTTCGGGCCGACCTGGAAGACCTTCCCGTATTTCCGGACCGCATCCTGGACCTCGAACGCCTGGTCGACCGTGAGGGTCATCGGCTTTTCGCAGTAGACGTGCTTGCCGGCAGCGAGGGCCTCGATGCTGATTTTCGAGTGCCAGTGGTCGGGTGTGGCGATGAACACGGCGTCGACGTCCTTCTGCTTCAGCAGCTCGCGGTAGTCCATGTAGCCGCGCCCGCCGCACTTCTCCCTGGCTTTGGTGACACGCCGCTGGTAGACGTCGCACACCGCCACGACACTGCACTTGTAGTCGTCGGCCTTGGTGGTCAACGCGTTCAGGTGACCGGAACCCATCCCGCCGACACCGATCATTCCGACATTGATGCGGTCGCCGGCGCCCATGACCCGGTTCCGGCTCGCCGCGGTCAATACGGCGGCCGAGACCGCCCCGGACTTGAGAAAATCACGACGTGTCTGCTTCATCCCGAACTCCAGTGCATTGTGGTTGGATTCATCGCGCGGGCCGCCGGTGGGCGGTGAGCGCACCGGTCCAATCTAAGCGCGCCCCTCCGCAGAGTCAAGCAGCCGGGCGGCGCGCCATCCCCCCGTCATTCGGCTTGCATCCGCGGTTGCGGCACACATAGAATCGCGCTCACAGGTGGAAAATGACAATGCGGAAACCGTCACTTACACGCCGCTCTTTGCTCTCCCGCACGCTCCGCGCGACGGTCCTGGGCGGGATCGCACCGGCAACAGGGTTCACGGGGATGCCCGCGGCGCGCAGATTCAGGATCGGCACCGTGGACTGGGAACTCACCAAGGCCGGGGACCCGCAGGCCCTGTCCGCCGCGGCCCGCCTGGGCTTCGACGGGCTGCAGGTGGACCTCGGCGACGTCAAATCGATGCAGGACCCCGCCCGCCGCGAGCTGTACGGCTCGGCGGCGAGGAAATACAACACCACGATCGGATCGCTCGCTCTGGGCATCCTCAACGAGGTGCCGTACGCGTCCGATCCCAGGGGGCAGACGCTCGTGGACGCCGCCATCGACATCGCCGCCGCCATGAAGCAGAAGGTCCTGCTGCTGGCGTTCTTCGACAAGGGCGACCTGAACCGGCCGGAAAACAGCGACGAGCAACTCGTGGCGCGGCTGAAGGAAAACGCCCCGAAGGCGCAACGCGCCGGGGTCGTGCTCGGGCTCGAGGCGGAGATCCCCGTCCGGCGCTACCGTCGCATCCTCGATCAGGTCGGGTCGCCTGCCGTGAAGGCCTACTTCGACCTGGTTCACGCCCACACGGCCGGGGGCGACTTCTACGAAGAGATCACGTCGCTCTCCGGCAGGATCTGCGAGTTCCACGCGAAAGACTACGGGAACGTCCTGTTCGGGCAGGGCGACGTGGATTTCAAACAGGTGCGTCGCGCCATGGATGCGATCGGGTACAGCGGCTGGATTCACGTCGAGCAGTGGGCCGAGATCAAGGGGGACAAGCCCCTGGGCTTCGATGAAACCCACCGTCGAAACCTGCACTATCTCCGCACGATTTTTGAGTGATGGTCGATGGCGGTTTTCGGACGTGGGTCGACGCGGATCCACGAGGATGAAGACCGATTGCCGCCACATCGGCACAATTATGAAATCGCGTACTCGGGCCCCCGGGCCGTGTCGGGCCGCCGCGGCCCACTGCGGAATGCGATGACACCTGAACGGCTGCTCGCCTTGCTGGCTACCTACCGCGACGGGCTCCTGAACGACACTCTGCCGTTCTGGATCCCGCGCGCGATCGACCGCGACTGCGGTGGCTACCTGACCGCGCTCGACCAGGACGGCTCCGTCCTTCACACGGACAAGCCCGTCTGGGTGCAGGGGCGATTCGCCTGGCTGCTCGCGACACTCTACAACACCGTCGAACGGCGGCCCGAGTGGCTCGAACTCTCCCGGCACGGCATCGACTTCCTCCGGAAGCACTGTTTCGACACGGACGGACGGATGTTTTATTCCGTCACCCGGGAAGGCCGACCGCTGCGCAAGCGGCGCTATCTCTTTTCCGAATCGTTCGCGGTCATCGCGCTGGCCGCCTACGCGACGGCCGCAGGCGACGACGCCTCCAGGCGCGAGGCCTTGGACCTCTTCCGTCTGATCCTCCGCTACCACACGACCCCCGGCCTGCTCGAACCCAAGGTCATCCCGGAAACGCGGCCGATGAAGGGGCTCGCCATGCCGATGATCCTCCTGGCTACCGCCCAGGAGCTGCGGAAAGCGACCAACGATCCCCTCTGCACCGAGGTCATCGACCGGAGCATCGCGGAGATCGAGTCCGATTTTCTCAAACCGGAGTTCCGCTGCGTGCTCGAGACGGTCGGCCCGCGCGGCGAATTCTACGACACGTTCGAGGGGAGGACCGTCTGCCCGGGGCATGCGATCGAGGCCGGCTGGTTCATCCTCGAGGAGGCTCGCCGCCGCGGCCGGGACCCACGGCTTATCCGCCTCGGCACCGGGATCATCGACTGGTCGTTCGAAGCAGGCTGGGACCGGGAGTACGGGGGCATCGTCTACTTACACCGACGCCCGCGGCCTGCCCAGCACGGAATACCCGCACGACATGAAGCTCTGGTGGCCGCACAACGAGGCGATCATCGCCACGCTCCTCGCCTACCAGCTCACCGGCGACACGGAGTACGCCCGCCGGCACGCGCTGGTCCACGACTGGGCCTACAGCCACTTCCCCGACCCGATGCACGGCGAGTGGTTCGGCTACCTCCACCGCGACGGGAGCGTGTCGACCCGGCTGAAGGGGAACATGTGGAAGGGGCCGTTCCATCTGCCGCGCATGCAGTGGTACTGCTGGCAGCGGCTCGAAGAGGTCAGCCGGGGAGTGGCTTCGTGAGCGAGCGCCGGCTTCCAGGCACGCTCGGCGGGCTCGATTATGCCGTCATGGGCGCCTACATGCTCGTCCTGCTCGCGCTCGGCGCCCTTCTGCGCAAACGGGCCGGGAGCGACATGGAGAGCTACTTCCTGGCGGGCCGGAAAATGCCGGGCTGGCTCAACGGCTGCTCCTACGCCGCGACCTGCATGAACGCCGACGTGGCCCCCGCCTATTGCGGCATGACCGTCATCACCGGCACCTACATCTGCTGGTGGTACCTGAGCCGGTTCGGCCTCGCCCTGATGATCGGCGCGGTGCTGTTCGCGACGCTTCTGGCGGCGGCTCTCCCTGACGACCTCGCCGGAGTTCTACGAGCTCCGTTTCGGGGGCGGGCCGGCGCTCGCCATCCGCACGTGGGTGGCGCTGCGCAGCGCCTTCATCGCCGTCGTCGCCTGGACCGGGCGCCGGCCTCCTGGGCATGCACAAGGTCGCGCAGCCGATGCTCGGCTGGAGCATCTGGACGACCTTCGCGGTCGTGATCCCCATCATCCTGTTCTACGTGCTCCTGTCCGGCTACGTCGGGGTCGTCATCTCCGATTTCTTCCAGACCCTCGTCATCATCGCGGCGTCGCTGGTCCTCATGTGGGCGGTGCAGGCCGACTTCGGGGGCCCGTCCGGCCTGTACAGCGCCCTGGTCGCCTCGTTCGGCAGCGAGGTGGTGAGCTGGCACCCCCCGCTGCAGCCACGAACTGCTGGGCATGGTCGGGGTGCTGGCGTGGACGGTGGGGACCGCGGTCGGTTACGGCGGCGACACCGCCCCCATGGCGGGCGCCATGGAAGGTCAGCGCATCCTTTCGTGCCGCGACGGCCGCGAGGCGTCGAAGATGTACGTCTGGACCCAGGCGGTGCTCTTTCTCATGCTCACGGTCCTGACCCTGCCCGCCCTCGGCGCGATGGTGCGCTGGCCGGGGCTGCGCGACGGGACCATCAACAAGGAACTGGCCTACGGCATGCTGCTCGGCCACTACCTTCCCGCCGGCCTGCTCGGGCTCGCCGTCAGCGGCATTCTCGCGGCGATCATGTCGACGGTCAGCTCGAACATGAACTTCGGGGCCCAGGTTTTCCTCAACGACGTCTACCGCCGGTCCCTCGTCCGCAGCGCGTCCGACCGACACTACCTCGTCGTCGGACGCGTGGTCGCCGCCGTGATCGTCGCTCTGGCCGTCGTGGTCGCGGTCAGCGCCCGGAACGTGATCGACATTTCGATCTTCATGCTCGGGCTTTCGTCGGCGGAACTGACCGCCAACTGGGCCCAGTGGTGGTGGTGGCGTTTCAACGGCAAGGCGCGCCTGGCGGCCTCTTTCGGCGGACCCGCGCTTTTCCTGCTCAATCAGCTCGTCGTGTTCAAGTTCTTCGTCGACGCCGGCCCGGACACCCCCTACCTCGTCGTCTTCGCGTCGATGGCCGAGACCTGCCTCCTGTGGTTCGCCGTGGCGCGGCTTACCGCACCGGAGCCGACCGAAAGGCTCGTCGAATTCTACCGGCGGGCCCGGCCCATGGGATGGTGGGGGCCGATCGCGCGGCAGGCCGGGGACGTTCCGTCGGGATTGCCGCCGATCGCCCGCGGCATCGGCATCGCCGCCCTGGGGGCCACCATGATCGGCTCGGCCGTGGTCGCTCTCTCGTGCGCATATGTCGCGCGCTGGACCCCGGCCGCCGTGGCCCTGACGCTGGCGGTCGCCGCAGGAATCGCCTTCCGCAGGCGCTTCATTCCCTTCGTCTCCAGGTGATCTCCGCCGGAGATGCAGCTTGCCCCGACCCTGCTGGAAGCACCAACTCTGGTCTGGTAAAGTTCTCACTGATTGAGCGGGGGATCGGGTGAAGAGGGATGCAAAGACGAGTCTTTCTCGCCGGCCTGGTGCTGCCGGCAGCCACGGCCGTGTTGCCGAAGGAGTCGCGTACGATGACGGAAGAGACCAGGTTAGCCACTTTTGGCTCCGGTTGTTTCTGGTGCACCGAGGCCATCTTCGGACAACTCGAGGGCGTGAAGAAAGTGGTGTCGGGATACGCCGGCGGGAACGCGCAGCACCCCACCTACGAGCAGGTCTGCAGCGGCACCACCGGCCACGCCGAGGCGTGCCAGATCACCTACGCGCCCGCCACAATCAGCTACGACGCAGCTCCTGGAGGTCTTCTGGAAGACCCACGACCCCACGACCCGAAACCGCCAGGGGAACGATGTCGGCACGCAGTATCGCTCCGTGATTTTCTACCACGACGATGAGCAGAAACGCCTCGCCGAGGCTTACATGGCAAAGCTGGAGGCCGCCCACATCTGGGAACGGCCGATCGTCACCGAAATCGTGCCCTTTACCCGGTTCTGGCCCGCCGAGGACTACCACCAGGACTACTACGCCAGTAATCCCAGGCAAAGCTACTGCTCTTTCGTGATCACTCCCAAGATCGAGAAGTTTCGGAAAGTGTTCAGCGATCGCCTCAAGAAATAGTCGCAGACAGTTCTGTTGTGGAGTGCGGCGGCTCGACGCCGCTTTGGTGGCGGCGCCTCGGCGCCACCAAAGGCCGAGGTCGCAGGGTCGCATCTCGCAATGCGGCGTGGCGCCGAGGCGCCGAGCATTCCTGCCGTAGGACGAGTGAAAGCGGCGCCGAGGCGCCGCACTCCAGATTACTTCAGTTCTACGGGTGCATGTGGAGGTGGCGGTTGATGACCTGGCGCGCGTCGCGCTGTATATTGTCCCACTCCGCCGAGGGCGCCTTGTGCAGCATGATCATGGTTCGGTCCACGACGACCTCCGTGACGCCCGGGATGGCGAAAAGGTCGCGGACCAGGCCGTCGTCCATCACCGAAACGTCCTGCACCCCCACGTAGCGGCGGTTTGTCTCGGTGATCTTCGTCCCCAGGGAAAACATGCAGGCCTCGATGCCCGGCACCACCGACTCGGACAGGATCCCGGGGCGGTCGTCCGCCGAAGGGCCCTTCGGGGTGCCACGGTAGTACAGGAAGACCGCAGAGACGAAAACCCCGAGGGCAACCATGATGGCCAGGAAGAAGAGAAGGTTGACGCCCTCGTACCTGCTGAGATTCTTGCGGCCGGCCGGCAGTTTTTGGCCCATCAGTTCCTCGGAACTCTCGGAAGACAACCCTGGCTTTGATGCCTACGTGTAACTCTACGCCCGCGCGCCGCGAACGTTTCTGTTCATCTGAGAGCATCATAATTATACGAAATAAGTTGGCCGGACGCCTCCACGGGTTAAGGCAAGAAAAAAGAGGATCCGGGCTGAAGAGGCTGTCCAACGGTTGATTGTGAAGTGCGGCGGCTCGACGCCGCTTTGGTGGCGGCGCCTCGGCGCCACCAAAGGCCGAGGTCGCAGGGTCGCATCTCGCAATTCGGCCTGGCGCCGAGGCGCCGAGCATTCCTGCCGTAGGACGAGTGAAAGCGGCGCCGAGGCGCCGCAACTCCAGATTACTTCAGTTCGTCCGGATTGAACGTCAACCGTTGGACAGCCTCTGAAGCCCGGACGCACTCGTTCTTGTCACCGGCCCCAGCGGTTGAGCCAGAGCATGACCCGTCCCCCTTTGGTGAATGGGGAATAGACGTTCATCCGCGCCGACACGAAATCCGGTTTCCCGTCGTTGTTCATATCCGAGGTCTCGACGCTGATGAGGTGCGTCGGCGCGTGGGCGATGTCGCGCTGCATGAAGTTCATGTTCCCGTCGTTCTCAAACCAGACGATGCTTTGCGACTCCGGCTTCTCCCAGAAGTTGTAGCAGGTCACGGCCACGACGTCGATGTCGCGGTCGCCGTCGACGTCGGCACCGACGGCGCCGCTCGCCCCTTCGAGCTTTCCGATCGGGTGGTGCTGAAACCGAAAGTTCCCGGTGTTCTCGAGCCACTGGACGCTGTGCCAGGGGCGCGGCCGCGGCGGCAGGTAGTCGAACGCATCCCCGTTGGTGTACAGGATGTCGAGCCGGCCGTCCCGGTTCATGTCGGTCAGCCGTATGCCGGAGCTGCCGTAGTCCTCGTTGGTGCTGCCCCAGAGCAGGTGCGATTTGAAATGGCCCCGGCCGTCGTTCTCGAACAGGTAGATCTCTTCCCACTCCTGGCTTACGAGGCTGATCACGTCGGAGTCCCCGTCTCCGTCGATGTCGGCAGGGATGGTGTGGATGGGGCCGGACAGGCTCTGGAGTATGTGGGAACGGAACTGCCAGCCCCCCAGGTTTTCCAGCCAGCGGGTCTCGCCGTCGTCGTACCCGAACTGGCCCACGATGAGGTCGACGTCCCCGTCGCCGTCGAAATCCGCCCCGCGCGCGTCCGTAACCCTGGCGATGCGCTCGACCAGGTCGTGAGGCGTAAAACCCTGCTTACCGTCGTTCTCCAGCACGGCCACCGACCCGATCTTGTCGTTGCTGGGAAAGAGTTGTCCCATACATGCGACCACGAGGTCAGTGTCCCCGTCCCGGTCGAGGTCAACCGGGTCTACCCGGGCAGGCGCCGGCAACACGGGACTGACCCACGTCTCCCGGTAGGCACCCGCCGGCGACTGGCGTATCCAGCCGACGCGGTTGGCCAGCATGTCGCAGACCAGCACGTCCTGAAGGCCGTCCCGGTCGAGGTCCGCGAGCGTCACGCTGCCGACGCGGGGAGAATCCGCCGTAGGGAAGCCTATGGGCGCGGCCGACAGGAAGTCGATCTTCGGGCGGCTTGTCGGCGCGGGCGGGACGGTCGAGGACTCCTCCTCGCGCGCGCCCTTGAGAATGTGGGTGATCATCTGGCTGATGGGAAGCCCGGTGTGGTGCGCCTGGTAGACGAGCACCAGCAGGGGCACCGCGACCAGGACGGCGGACATCAGCACTGCGGGGAGAACGCCGGCCCTCCTTTTTCCCGGGCGTCTTCGGTCTCCGATCCTTGTTCATCCTCGGCCCCGTTCAGCCGGCAAAAAACCAGATCATCCCCGCGCCGGCCGACCACAGCAGACAGGCCAGCGGCAACGCGCCCACGAGCGATCGGCGCCGATCGGAAAGGGCGTCCTGCCAGCAAAGCATCAGCGTCCTCGCCGAATATACCAGCCCGACGATCACGCACGCCACCTGGAGCCAGGGCAGCCCGGCCGCGCACCAGATGTGCCAGCGGCTCCCAGCCATGCCCAGCAGGTTCCAGCCCCAGTTGAACGGGTCGGACAGGCTCTGCAGCACGAATGTCGCCATCGACGAAAGCATCGAGAACGCGAACGCCATCCAGCAGGAAAGCCCTATGGGCATAAATGAGGCCGAGGACGTGCGGAAGAGTTCGCCCGACGGGACCGGGGACTGGCTCGCCCAGGCGCCGATCTTCGTCAGCAGGAACAACACGAGCGGGAGGACGCCCAGGCACAGGACCCACATGCCGGCCGCATACAGGCCAAAACTGCGCCAGTTCATCCTGTCGACGATGTCCAGCCCGTCCCGGACCCGGTCCCATGTGCCGAGGTTGACGACGCAATAGATGACGGACAGCCCGAACATAACGATCGCCTGCCATGCCTCAGCGTAGACGGGCACCTGCCGGTCCCACCCGGAGCTGCGCCAGAACAACGCGACATTGTCGTAGGCGCAGGTCTTGAAGCACTCGGTGCACATGCCGCAGTCGTTGTTGCGACGCACTTCGCCGACGCAAAGTCCATAGGGGCACGCCCAGCCCTTCGCACTCCCCGTGAGACAGAACCTCTCTTCACAATGCGCGCAGGTCTCCGAGGAAACCGAGCGGACGGCCAGTCGTCCAGCCATGGAGTACAGGCTGATGAAGCTGTTGATCGGGCACAAGAAGCGGCAGAAGAGACGCTGTTCGGGGAACAAGGAGAGTGCGACGGGGACGAGCGTCAGGCCTATCAGGAGCCAGCTCGTGGCGGGGGGGAGCGCGACAAGGGCGGTGCTGAACGTCCCGAGGAGCAGGAACAGGAGCACACTCGGCCAGCGGTTGCGCAGCGGCCGCGGCCATTCGGGCGCCTTGAACCCTGGGGATCGTCCCGCGGCGCCGGGCGGTACGTTGATCAGGCGGCGCCTCTGGAGCCACTCGCCGATGGACGGGAGCGGGCATACCAGGCACCAGATCCGCCCTCCGAGGGGCACCAGACACAATGATCAGGGCCGACAGCCAAAGGACCCATATCACCATCGGGCCGGCATTGCGCCCGGCCACCTTGGTCCCGAACAGGCCCGCCAGAATCACGAAATAAAAAACGGCCAGCATCGGGATCATCAACCCGAACTGGAGCGACGGCCGCTTCAGCAACCGCCTGAGCGGCGGAAACTCCGAAAGCAGGTTGACCGGGTCCCGCCGCGGCGCTCGCTCGCCCCAGGACTGCAGGAGGACGAACGGCAGACCGCACAGCAGCCCGAGAGCACCCCAGAGCAGGTAGTTGGGAGCCACCACGATGTCGCCGCGCTCGGTTCCGTGCAGCGGCCCGTTGTAGGTGTGGTTGCGGAACTGCGATTTGGACACGAAGGCCCCGCGCCAGCCGGGCAGCCCCGCGGGAAGCTCGACCACGCGCGTGCGCGTTGGAGGCTCGTCGGGACGCGACAGCCTGTGAACATCGACCGCATCCCCGCCCGGGGTAATGACCACGTGCAGATCGTAGTCCTGCAGGTAGAAACTCTGGCCCGTGTCACGGGTCGAAAAGACAGGCGCAGCCGGTCCCCGCGGTTGACGTGGATGCGCGCCGGGCTGAAGCCGTAGCGAAAGGCCTCGATATGGATTTCGCGCGTCTGCGGCGCGGGCGTTCGGAGATCGGCGACCCACGCGGGGACGAATGTGCAGAGCGCGAGGACCGCCCAAATCCAGCGGTGCCGTGTACGCGCGCCCAAGCGACTGCGGTCCTTTTCTGCCATGAAATCGATCGTGCCTGATTCAGTAATCTGACACGTTATCAGAAAACCCAAAGCAAGCCACATGGCACTTCGAGTTTCTTCGAGGGAGCCTTCGAGGTGAGTTCCACAGCCGCCTCCAAGACTTCAAGAGCGCGAGGTTCTCGAAATGTGCGTGACTTCAGGGCTCGACTCGGGTCCCGGTCCGCGGCCCGAACCAGCCGTACAAGATCGGGAGGACCATCAGGGTCGATAGGGTCGACGTGGCCAGGCCCCCGATGACGACCACGGCCAGGGGCCGCTGCACTTCCGAGCCGAGCCCCGTGGCGAACATCAGTGGTATGAGGCTGAACACCGTGATGGAAGCCGTCATCAGGATCGGGCGGAACCTCAACACGGCACGCCTCCTCGACCGCGGCGCGGGTGCCGCGCCCGTCGTGCTGCAGCTGCAGGATGCACGAAACCAGGACCAGCCCGTTCAGCACGGCCACCCCGAGGAGCGTGATGAAGCCTACCGAGGCCGGCACCGACAGGTACATCCGCGCGAGCCAAAGGGCGAAAACCCCGCCCATCAGGGCGAAGGGCAGGTTGAAGAACACGATCAGCGAAACGCGCACCGACTTGAAGGTCATGAACAGGAGGCCCAGGACCAGCGCGACGACCAGCGGGGTGATCACCATCAGGCGGCGCATGGCGCGCTGCTGGTTTTCGAACTGCCCTCCCCAGGACACCGAGTAGCCGATCGGCAGCCTGACGCTCCGGTCGATCCGCCGCCGGGCTTCGGCCACGAACGAACCGATGTCCCGGCCGACGACGTTCAGCTCGATGCCGATGCGCCTCATGCCGTCGTCGCGGCTGATCTGCACGGGGCCCTCCACCAGGGAGATGTCCGCCAGCTGGCTCAGGGGGATGCCGATCCCGTCGGTCGTGCCGACGAGCGTGTTGGACAGCTTCTCCACGGAATTGCGCTGCTCCTCCGGGAAAACGCACGGTCAGGTCGAAGGCGCGGTTCCCTTCATACACCTGCGTCGCTGCCTTGCCCCCGACGGCGATCTCGATGATCGTAAGGACGTCGCGCACGTTCATGCCGTACCGGGCGATGCGGTTGCGGTCGACCCGCACGCTGATGTACGGCTGACCGGAGACCTTCTCCACGCCGAGGTCGGCGCATCCCGGCACCTGCGACACGACGTGGGCGATCTCGTCGATCTTCGCCCTCAGCGTGTCCAGTTCGTCGCCGAACAGCTTCAGGATCACCTGGGACCGCGTCCCCGCCACCAGTTCGTCGATCCGGCACTGGATCGGCTGGCTGAAGCTGAAGGTGAGCCCGGGAATGCCTGCGATCGAGGACCTCATCCTGTCGAACAGCTCGTCGCGGGTGCGGGCGCTCGTCCACTCCTCCCTCGGCTTGAGCACGCCCACAAAGCCCGTCTTGTCTACGCCGCGCGCCTCCAGCGGCAGGCCGGTGCGCCCGGTGCGCGACACGACGGTGGTCAGTTCCGGGAAGGCGGTGAGCCGCCGCTGCACCAGGCGCGCGACCGCGAGCGCATTGTCGAGCGACGTCCCGGGGATCAGCTGGAAATCCATGTCGAACGCCCCTTCGTCCATGATCGGGATGAACTCCGTCCCAAGATGCGGCAGGAGGAGGGCGGCGGCCAGGATCAGCCCGAGAGAAACGCCGAGCACCACATGCGGCACGCGCAGCCCGACGTCGAGTGTCCGCAAATAGAGCCGCCTGGCGCCTTCCAGGGCCGGGTTGCGCTTTTCGTCCCCCGACTTCAGGAACAGGCCGCACAGGACGGGGACGACGAAGATGGAAAGAAAAAGCGAGGCGAAGAGCGCAATGGCGACGGTCAGGGCAAGGGGCGAGAACATCCTCCCTTCCATCCCTTCGAGCGTGATGATGGGCAGGAAGGTGAGGGCGATGATCAACTCGCCGAAAATGCTGGGCCGGCGGACCTCGGTGACGGCCTGCAGCACCGTCGCCATCTTGCGCGAGCGGTCCTGCAGCGCCCCGAGGCGGCGCTGGACGTTCTCGACCTGGATGATGGTCGCGTCGATGATCATCCCGATCGAGATCGCCAGGCCCCCCAGAGACATGAGGTTCGCGTTCAGCCCGCAGTAGCGCATGACGATGAAGGTGACCAGGATCGCCAGCGGAAGGGTAAGGACGACCACCATGGCACCTCGGAAATTCCGGATCAAGAGATACAGGACCACGATGACGAGAACAATCCCCTCGGCGAGAGTGAAAAGGATGGTGCGGATGCTCTGCTTGACGATGTCGGAGCGGTCGTAAAACGGCTTCAGTTTCATGCCGGGGGGCAGCACGTTCCCGCCGTTGATCTGTCTCACGCGCTCCTCGACCCGTCGGACCACCTCGAGGCTGTTTTCGCCCCTCAGCATCATGACGATGCCGCCCACGACCTCTTCCCGGCCGTTTTTCAGCGCAGCACCCTGGCGCGGGGCGAAACCGGAGGTGACATCCGCAACGTCGCCGACGGTGATCGGCACCGCGTGGTGCGTCTTGATGACAATCCGGCCGATATCGGGCAGCGCGCCGATCAGTCCGACGCCGCGGATGATGAACTGCTCCGAGGCCCGCTCGATGAAGCTCCCCCCGACATTCTCGTTGTTGTTCTTGATCGCGTCGAAGACGTCGTCGATGGAAAGCTTGTACTTGAGGATCTTGTCCGGGTCGACGACGGCCCGATACTCCTTCAGGTAGCCTCCGAAGGAGTTCACCTCGTTGACCCCCGGCTCTCCCTTCAGGATCGGCGCCACCACCCAGTCCTGAATCGTGCGCAGCTCGGTCAGATAGGCGATGCGGGCAGCGGGATCGGCGGGAGGGTTCCCCTCGAGCGTGTATTGGTAGATCTCCCCCATGGCGGTCGCAATCGGGCCCATCTCGGTCCGGACGCCCACCGGGAGCGTGTCCTGGGTCGCGGCGAGCCTCTCGTGCACGAGCTGTCGCGCGAAATAAATGTCCGTGTCGTCGCGAAAGACCAGGGTGATCACGGCCAGCCCGTACTTGGTCACCGAACGCATGGTGAGCAGGCCGGGCAGGCCGCGCATGTTGGTTTCGACGGGATAGGTCACGAACCGTTCGATCTCCAGCGGGGAGAGCCCGGGAGCGCCGCACATCACTTCGACCTGGACGTTCGTCACATCCGGAAAGGCGTCGACGGCGGTCCGGGACACGCTGAGCGCCCCGACGCCGCTGATGACGGCGATAAGGAGGAAGACCAGGGTGCGGTTGTTGAGCGCCGCCCCCATCAGTTTTTCAATCATGACCGCATCCGCCTCGTCAGTGTTCCGGTTCTGGTTTGTCCAGTTCCGATTTGAGCGTGAATGCCCCGCGGGAGACGTAGGTCTGGCCGGGGGCCAGCCCCTCGACGATCTCGGTGAATGCGCCGTTGCTTCGGCCGCGCTCGACGGGCTGCAGCCTGAATCCGTCGCCTTCCTTGACGAACACGGAAGACTTTCCCTCGATCAGCAGGAGGGCGTCGTTCGGCACCAGGACGGGGACCTGGACGTCGTCGACGAAAATGCGCCCACTGACGAAAAGCCCGGGGCGGAACCGGCCGTCCCGGTTCGCGACAACGACCCGGGCGTGGATGGTGCGGTTCGTCTCGGTGGCGATCGGCTCGAGGAAGCTCACGCGGCCTTCGGCCTCGGGCATCGCGGCTCCGATGCTGACGATGGCGCGCTGCCCGACCCGGACAAACGGGAGGTCCTTCTGGTGCACGTCGAGGTTCACCCAGACCGAGCTCGAGATCGGCGATCACGAACGCAGGCGAATTCTCGTTGAGGACCTCCCCGAGGCTGATGTGCTTTTCGGTGACCGTGGCGTCAAACGGCGCTTCGATGTTGTAGAGCATCGCGGCGCGTTCCCGCACGTTCGGGAGGCGCGCGATGTAGTCCTCGGAAAAGCCGAGTGCGCGGAGCTTCTGTTCCGCGAGGCGCATGGCGATGCCCGCTTCCGCCAGGCTGTTCTTGGCCTGGAGATAGTCCTGCTCGGGCGAGATCCGCCTCGTCCAGAGGCGCTCCTCACGAGCGAAGTTGTTCTCGGCCAGCGCGACCCGCTCCCGGGCCGCGAGGAGGGTTGCGGTCGCGTCCGCCAGCTCGCGGCTCTCGAGCACCGCCATCACCTCGCCGCGGCGGACGACGTCGCCCAGGTTCTTGCGAACCTCCCGAACGACCCCCGATACGCGCGGCACCACGTGGGCCACGCCGTCGGCGTTTACCGCGACTTCGCCCGGCAGCGTGATGTCGGCGCGGATCCGCCCGGAACCTGCGACCGCGGTCGCGACGTCGAACTGGCGCAGCTGATCGCCGGTGAGCCGGACCATCGAATGCGGGCTGTTTCCGTGTTCTTCCCCAGCCTCGGCCGCCTCCGCGGCGTCGGCCGGCCGGTCCACGGTCCGGGTGTGTCTGGCGCCCCAGAGCACGAGGCCCGCCACGACCGCGGCGATCAGCGCGACCATTCCGGCCGCATAGACCCGTCTACCCTTCATGGTTTCCCCTCCTGCGCCGAGTCGGCGGACGATGCGGGGCCGGCCGGGCCGGCGTCACAACGGGCGATACGTTCCATCTCTATCGCCGCATTCATGCCCGACGCCACGGCCTCGATGTAACTCCTCTGCAGCTCGGCATAGGTGCGCTGGGCGTCGAGCACGTTCAGAAAATCGAACTTGCCGAACCGGTAGCCTTCTTCCACGGCGGCGAGGGCCTCCCTGGCCGCGGGGAGTGCGGTGCCGGTGAGCGCGCGGGCCTCGCCCAGCGCGGACTCGTGCTCGTGGCGCGCCTGCGCCAGCGCGGCGCGGAGCCCCCACTCGAGCGCGCTCTTCTCGGAGCGCGCCTTCTCGATCAACAGGCGCGCTTCGGCGACCGCGCCCTGCCGCTTGTCGAAAATCGGCAAGGGCAGCGATATCCCTGCCACCCACGCCGATTGCGACTCCTGGCTGAGCCGCCGAAAGCCGGCGCTGACGACCAGGTCGGGGGTCCTCTGGGCCTCCTCCCGCGCGAGGGCGGCGCGCCGCGCCTCGATCAGTGTCTCCGCAGCCTGTAGCTGCGGGTTGCCGCCCATGCAGGCAGGAGGCACGGAGCTTGCGCCCGCGGGTATTTCGAAACCGCCCTCGACCAGGCTGACGTCCGCCGCCGTCCCTCCCCACAGCAGGGCGAGCCGATCCTTCGCCGCCGCGAGCGCCGACTGCTTCTTCTGTTCTTCCAGCTCGGCGGAGACGAGCGCCACTGTGGCGCGCGTCTGCTCGACGGGCGACACTTTCCCGGCAGCGACCCGCTCCACGACGATCCCGTGCGACTCCCGCGCCAGCCGGCTGAGTTCCCTCTGGTTGGCCAGACGCTCCTGGCCCGCCAGCACCTCGGCAAACGCCCGGGTGGTCGCCGAGACGAGCTCGGCCCGGGTCACGTCGAGCATCCGGCGAGCGACGGCGAGCTCGCCTTGTGCCGCAACCACCCGCAGCCGCCGCTTGCCCCCGAGCTCGAGCCTTTGGCTGATCTGCAGCGTGCTCTCCGCATAGCTGAACAGGCCGCCCGGCGCCAGGATGTCTTCGGCCCCGGCACCGAGTTCCGGGTTGGGGCGCACACCCGCCTGGAGAATACGGGCCGAGGCGGCTTCCATCTCCAGCTGCGACACGACCAGCTGCGGGTGCGCCTCGAGCACCCGTGCGATGGCCTGGGGAAGCCTGATCGCGTCGGCCGGCGGCCCGCCCGCAGCCAGCGCGGAGGCACAAGCCAAACACAGGACTTGAGTACTTGCTGAAAGGAATTTCATGACTACTCCGCGCATTCACTCTCGGATCGAGAGACGGGACAACAGCTTGTCGGCAGGGGCGAGGAACTAGATGCGCAGAGACGGGGGACAGACAGGTTCGGCGGTCGGGGGGCGCAGGTCGCGGCACTCACAGGGCGTGAGCGACCGAGCCGACTGCGTCCCGGTCACCTTTCGAAGGTCGGCCGTCTCGCCCGTCGGCTGGGGCGGGGACGGCAGGCCGCGCAGCAGGTTCCGGACCGCTTCGGGTGCGTCCAGCAAGAGGTCCATGCACGGGTCGAAGTCCGCACCAAGGTACAGCGGCGTGCTGGATGGAACGCGGACCACGACATTGTGGCAGGGATCCTGCCCCAGCCTCTCAATGAGGCGACTGCCGTCGAGCGAGATGCACTCGACCAGGAAAGGCACCGCCAGCAGGGCATGGAGCAGGAATATACAGGCTGTGATGGCGCAGGCGTTTCTCATACAATTGGAACGGCTATCAGGTTACCACAACCAGCGCTGTCCTGTTCACCGTGTTTTTTGGGCAGAAAGAAAAGGCCGCGCTGCTCGCGCCCTGCACGATCACGGCAGGAAAGGTGCGGGCCGCCGGCCGTCGGGGACGCGGCAGCGATACCATTGGGAAGGGATATGATTGCAGATCGGAAGGCGCTTGATATACTCGGTCTCGCGCGGCGCGCCGGGAAAGCGGTGTGCGGCGCCGACGCCGTGCGGGACGCCATTCGCACGGGACGCGCCTGCGTCCTCGTGCTGGCTCGCGACGCCGCGCCCAACACCGCCGACAAGGCTCGTGCCAACGCCCGTGCCGGGAACCTCCCCGAACTGACGGTCGGATCCAAGTCCGAGCTGGGCCGCCGCTTCGGGCGCGACGAGGTCGCTGTCCTGTGCCTGCTCGACAAGTCCTTTCTTGCCGCCCTCGAGCGCGCCCTGAAAAATGGCGCCTGACCCGTCACCGAGTGCGTCCGGGGTTCAAAGGCCTCCCGGAATCGGGGTGGCGCCGAGGCGCCGCACTCCAGATCTTCAGACGACTAGGGCGCGAGGCGGAACCCTGCCGTCAGACGGGCCGGGCCCCAGGCTATCGCGACTGTCCCCCCGGATGGGGCGTTGTTCAAGTCGATGGTGAACGATTCCACGGGCGACGGTGCCGCCCCTTTGGTGAGCCGCACGCTCGCCACGTCCTTGGCTTTGTCGTGCGTCATCACCATCCCGGAGTTCGCGGAGTTGAAGACCAGTTCGTATGCGTCGGCGCGACCTTCAGCAGCCACAAGCCGTACGTCCCCTTCGGAAGCTTCGTGGCGCCAAACACCAGGTCCACGGGCGTGCTCAGGGTGGTCACGCTGTTGTTGCCCATGCGCCAGTACGACCCCGTCTCCTGCCAGGTCAACGGATCCCGGCCCTTGAGCTGAGGACGGCCGTAGTCGACGACGATATCGCCTTTCGGCGTGGTCAGCTGAGCCTTGCCGCGATCCCCTTGCGCCCCGGCCGGAACGATTACAAGCACCATTGCCACACCACATACCAGCAGACAACCGAGCATTCGAGTCAATCTCATCCTGTACCCTCCTTTGTAGAGTCTAAATAATTATCGGGCTCCAACACATTTGTCCAGAACCATAGGCGCCGGTGAAACAATTTGGGACGGGAAGCATCGGTAGAGGTAAGAGCAGAACACTCGGGAGGTGCAGCATGAAACCGGCGAGCAAACCAGTTTTTTGGACCTTTCTCTCGGTCCTGCTGGCCGCCTTCCCGGCGCTGGCGGCAGGCCCTGGGCGACGACATGACCGCCAAGCGCCACAGGGGGCCGTCACGCGCCCTGCTGTCCGCGCGCCGTACGTGGCAGACCGCGACGGCCACGGCCGCGGCCAGCGACGCGAAGAAGCAAGGGAACATCGGGGCGACCGCGACGACCGGTGGCGCATGGAACGGCGTCAGGGCAACTACCGCGGCGATCGGGACGACTACTATCGCTACCGCCCCTACCAGAACGGCAGAGGCAACAGCTACGGTTACAGCTATCGCGACCCCTATCGATACGGGAATGCCTACCCTGATGGGTACGGATCCTACGGTACCAACTCCTCCTACGATCGCGGCTACCGTGACGGGGTCACCCGAGGACGGTCGGATTACGCCTTGGGCTACGGTTACAACCCCCGCCGTTATGACCGGCGTGGCGACCTGGAGTACCGGATGGGCTTCGACGCCGGCTACAACGCGGCGTACGGCCGCTTCTGAATGGCCAGTTGCCAGAACAACCCCACACCCGTCGCTTTGCGTCACTGGGTGTTTTGGGCCGTATTGTATTGCAGCCGGAGTGCTCCTCCCGGCCCGTTGTAGCGGAAACAGGTGGTCAGGTGATCGTTGACCATCCCGGTAGCTTGCATGTGGGCGTACACGACTGTGGAACCGACGAACTTGAATCCACGCTGCTTCAAGTCCTTGCTGGTCAGGTCCGACAGGGGGGTGCGGGAGGGCAACTCCGCGAGCGAGCGAAAACAGTTTCGGATGGGTCTGCCGTCGACGAAGCGCCAGATATACCGGTCGAACGACCCGAACTCGGCCTGCACCTCGAGAAAGCGCCGCGCGTTGTGAATGGCAGCTTCGATCTTCTGCCGGTTGCGAATGATCCCCGCGTCCCGCATCAGCCGCCGGATCTGGGGCTGGCCGTAGCGGGATACTTTCGTCACGTCGAAACCGTGAAAGGCTTTTCGGAAATTCTCCCGCTTGTGGAGAATCGTCCTCCAACTCAACCCCGCCTGCATCCCTTCGAGGATCAAGAACTCGAACAGCCTGGCGTCGTCGTGCAGCGGTACGCCCCACTCGTCGTCGTGATAGGCCACCATCAGCCCGTCGGTTCCGCCCCAGCACCTCTGGATCCCTTCCATGTGAACCGCTCTCCTGGAAAACCTCGCCAAACGCAGCCTCAGTCGGTGTGGAAGACCTCTTCCATCGGGTCCCACCATTCCCCTTGGGGGCAGCCCTCGACCGGTTGCTGCATGGGCATCATGATCTCCCACCATTTCTGTGTGACGGGGTCCTCTCCCATCTTCGCCATGTCGGCGGCGAAGTCGTCGCCGTGGTATTCGAAATACGCAAAAAGGACCCCATCGCGGTAGAAAATGGAGTAGTTCCGGATGTTGCACCGCCGGATCGTGTCCAGAACTCCGGGCCAGACTTCCCGGTGGTAGCGCCTGTATTCCTCGAGCCTCTCCTTCTTCAGTCCGATAAGCTGACCGTAGCGTTTCATAACGGCGTCCTCACAATGGGGGAAAGCCTGTGCCCGCTATCTGGTTCGCCGGTAATGACGGTACCGACCTTCTCGAATGCGGCTGCGTACTGGCCCATCAGTTCGGGCGCTTCCCCATCGAGCGGCGGCAGGAACACATTCGTTGCCCGGCACCAAAGCGGAAACCACAGGTGGGTGAGCCACCATTTGGCCTCGGAGCCCATCTCCAGCTCGTGCTGTTCCGGGTGATCGCGGAAACCCGCCTTGTCACGGCGCGTGTTTCCTGGATTGCCCCCGGATACTTACCTCCTCCTGGCGAGCCAATCGGCCCAGAAGACTGTGAATGACTTCCTTGACGCGCGCCTCGGTCCCGGGGCCGGCGTTGCTCGCTCCCGGTTCGTATCCCCCCTCGGCGAAGGCCCGGTCGGTGCAGAGGTAGCCGGGGCTGATGTCGCCGTACCCGGCGATCGCCGCAAAGTCCCCGGCCGCGAGACCCTGGGCATAGCGCTGGAACTCGAGCATGGGCTCGCCCGGCAGGTGCAGGATGCGGACCGGCCCGATCCGCAGGGCGCTTGCGGGAAGCGGACGCTTCCGCTCCGTGAACGAAAGCGACAGGGCGGCCCGGTAGGCGTCGTCGTCGGCAGCGGACGCGGCGAGCCGCGAACGCAAACGGGCGTCCGACCAGGCCGGGTCCGTCTTCAAAGGCAGGCGCAGGTCGGCGGCGCACCACCGAATCTCCGTCGCAGGCGCGAGCCTCGTCGAGGCAATCGCGGCTTTCATCCCGGCATAGAGCCGGTCGCGCAGCGCGGCGCGCGCTTCCTGGGAGCCGTCGTTGTACTTGCCGACCGTAACGTCGCCCGCGCAACCCGTGAAGTAGACCTGGGGCACCCGCTCGTCCTGCTCGAGGCTTTCGCGGGCTGCTGAGACGAAGTCGCCGGTGACGGTCCCTTCACAGCAGAACGTCTGCGGGTGTGTGGCGTAATAGTGCAACCGCACGATCGGCCTGCCGGCGGCCGAGATCGTGATCGTCCTGATCAGCGTGTCGACCGCGCCTTCCGGGAGCGCCGCCAGTGCCGGGTCCTTTCCCCCGGAACTGAACCGGGTGACGAGGCTGCCGTCGCTCCCGGCGATCCGTCTCGCCGAGGCCACCCCGGGAACGGCGGCGGTTCCCGTACCGACTTCGTCGAACGTTTCCAACCGGGTCGCTGCCGCACGCACCGCGGCCGCGAGACGGTCGGCAACCCGCTCGAGAAACGCCGCCTGCGCCGCCGCGGGAGGTGTGAGGCGCGAGGCGAGCATGCGATAGGCGCCCAGGTCGACATAGGGCGCCGTGTGCTGGTGAACGGCATGGAGCGCCACGCGCCCGGTCCCGGTCCCGGCGGCGGCGGCAATCCTGCTTCGGAAGAGCCGGTCGGTTTCGCCCCCTACCCCGCACCAGTCGATGGCGCAGAGCACGTACCGTTCGCGGCCGTTCTCCAGGAGAATCCCTTTAGCCCACAGCGGGTCGGAAACCCGCGCCGCGGGCGTCGTCCAGATGAGGGGCTGGCCGAGCTCGGGGGTGATGTCGCACCGGAATGGGGCGACCCGGGGCAGCGTCGCCGCCTGCAGGGGCCCAAACCAGGCGGCGACGACAATGGTTGCGAGGATACTGGCTGTTCGCCGGACACGCGCTTGGTCCATAGGATGGGCTCGAGATCCTGGTATCCCACTTCGTATCCACGGAAGTATATCACCCACCGCAGGCCATCGGCGCGTCCGCACACCCCCCGCGGCGGGGCTGCGCCCGGCTACCTGGCCGCGAAGGGCCCGCGCAGCCGGATCAGGTCGGTCCGGGTCTTTCCGTTTTCCGTAATCCTGGACAGCGTGTAAACGTCGCCATTCCGACCGACGGCAATCGAGTTCACGTACGCCGGGCGTTCGCCGTTGTCGAAAAATATCGGGCCCTGGTCCGCATATTTCCCGTCGGGGATATCGAACGTCACCAGGTGCAGGTTTTCCTGCCCCTTGGACTCCCCTTTGGCGGTGCTCTTCTTCCCCTCGACCCGTTTTCCCGCGACATAGACGGGCCCGCCGGTCAGGTAGTGGATCGTGCGGCCGTCCGGTCCGAGCTCAAACCCGAGATACCCGTAACTGAACTGGTCGAACATGCCGCTTTTTTTGGAAGGCTGGGACGTGATCCGCTCGACCACATCCACGGCAGGGGCGCGCGGGTCGAAACGGAATAGGTACCCCGAGTTGCCGTGCACCCCGTAGATCACGCGCTCCGCAGGGTACCAGATAGTCTGGCGCCAGTTGTACCCCATGTGCCCCGGGGACGTCGGGTCGTAGATGCCGAAGTAGTCTTTCACGAGGTCGGCCCCGGCGATCTTCTCGACCGCATCGTTCGACGGGAGGTAGCGGAGAATGGAGCCCTCGGAATTCGTGAAATAGAGGGTTCCGTCCCCGGGATCGACGACCAGGGACCGGCACAGGGTCCGGTATTCGGGGCCCTTCCCTTTCTCCCCCAGCGCGGCGAAAGTCCCGAGGTTGCGCAGGCGCCGGTCGGCGAGGTCGAAACGGAGCAGGTATCCGGTCGGCCAGGTAAGGCCGTAGATCCGGCCGCGCGCCGTGTCCATCGTCATCGACAGGATCCCCTCCTGGTGGGGTGCGACGGCGAGGTTTTCGAACTTGCGCGCCGCCGGATCGTACGACAGGAAGTGGCCGCCGGGATAGGGCTTGGTACCGGGAGGAGGATCCCCTACGGTCTCCATGCCGTCCTTGATCGTGTAGTAGCCGATGTGGGTGGCGAAATAGAGCTTCCCCCCCGATTCGATGAACCGCACGTGGGATTTTCCCTGCGAAACGGCCCGGAGATCCTTCTCGCCGCACGCTTCGTTGAGGTCTCCCAGGTGCTCGATCTTTTCGCTCGCGGGGTCGAACGAATACATCTGTCCCGCCACGTCGAATTTCTCGGAACAGAGGACGTAGTAGATCGTGCCGTCCGAGGCCGTGGACATACCGTTGTAGGTGTCGTGGGAGTCGGAGAAGCCGGAGTTGTACGTCTTGGCCAGGAGCTTTTCCGGGCGGGGGGCCGGGAGCGGGGCTGACGACCTTTCGGGTACGCTGCAACCCGTGATGGCCAGGGCGCACGCCAACGCCGCAATCATCCTCATCATGGAATCATTCCTCGCAAGAGTGGGCGGGGACGGCTCGACCCCGCCCAATGAGCTGCGACCGGGAGCTGTCAGGCATTGCTCCGAGACAACATGGGCCGCGTCGGGCCGACGCGGCCCGCAAGGTTCAGGCCAGGCGGTCGAGGCGGCGGATTGTTTCGATCATCGACCGGACGGTGTGGTAACAGATCTTCCATGCATGGCCGAGGGCGTCGTCTATAGGGCGCCCTTCCCTGTCCACCCGTTCGTACCACTCGCCGCCGCCCGCCATGTTCACCATTTTGGTAAAGACGAAATCGTAGACGTTGCGGAAGGCGCGCCAGTACTGCTCCTCACCGAACAGCTCGTAGGCATCGAGCATCCCGACCAGGACCTCGGCCTGCTGCCAGAATTGCTTTTCGTGCAGGCTTGTCGGTGCGTCGGCCGGGGTGTCGGCATACACGCCGCCGAACTCGTGGTCGATCCCGATCCGGACGCAGTGGTCCGCGATCTTGCGGATCAAGCCCGCATAGGTCTGCCGGGGATGCCGAGAACATCGGCGGCGTGCAGGAGAAGCCAGGCGAACTCGACGTTGTGTCCGGGGGACGTCATGTTGAGCGGCCGCGCAACCCCGTCGGCCGGCCTGGCGTCTCGCCCCCACGAACACCGCGAACAGGATGGCGGGGAGCGGCTCGAAATCCATCGTGAACTGGACGTAGCCGGTGCCGTCGGGGCGCAGCATGCGGGTCAGGATCAGGTCGATGCTCTCCAGCAGCCGCCGGCGCTGGGTCGGGTGGCCGGTCATCTCGTAGAAGGTCGTCAGCGCCTCCATCATGTGCATGTGCACGTCGAGGCTCTTGCGGTCGCCACCGTAGATCCCCGGCGGCGCGGGCTGCCAGTCCGCGCCCATCAGCTCGAGAAAACCGCCGTTGCGCGTGTCGGCCATGTTCTTGCAGACGGCCGCGTAGGTCCTCGCCGCATACTCGCGGCCGCGCGGGTCACCGGTGGCGAGGAAGTACTCGCTGAAAGCATAGATCCCGAAGCAGTGGCCGTAACCGACCTTGTCCTTGAACGTCGGCTTCCCATGCGCGTTCGGCGATCCAATACCACCCTTCGTGCTCCGGGTCCCAGTAGTGTTCGGTGATGAAATCGGCGGCCCTGCCGGGCCAGTTCGGCGCAACGCCCGCCGCCGTAGCCGGCCCGGTGGGCGGCCGACATGGCGAACAGCATCCGGATCTGCATGAGGAACGGCTTCACCGTTTCCCCCGTCGCCCTGCCGTCGCGGTCGAAGTAACTGAGAAAACCGCCGTATTCCGGGTCGGGCGACCTGTTCGATCCAGAAGGGCAGCAGCGAGTTCACCAGATACGAATGGGTCCTGTCCCGCAGATCTCTGATCTCTCTTTTTTCCGGCATCACCGGGGCTCCCTGCGCGTGCCCACTCTATGGTCAGAGGACCGGACGGTCAAGGGACAAAGAATTGCGGCGGCTCGACGCCGCTTTGCGGGCGGCGCCGGAGCGCCGCACTCCGGGTTGTCGATACCGCGCTTCATCGCGCTTGGCAGTTGTCGCCGGTATGATTATGCTTGCCTGGTTGCAGGAGGAGAAAATGCTCGACACGGAAGTTCCCGCCCGCCTGCGGGAATTTGAGCCGATGACGGAAGCCCGGCTGCGGGAGGTCCTCGACACGGATCGCCAAGACCCGCATCTGGGTGCTCGGCGATTACTGCCTGGACGTGTACTGGTTCGTCGATTCGTCCAGGAGCGAGAAATCGCTCGAGACGGGGCTGCCGACCAGACCCCGTGCGGCAGCAGCGCTACTCGCTGGGGGGCGCGGGCAACGTGGTGAACAACCTGGTTGCCGCCGGCTGCCGGAACGTGCGCGCGCTCGGCGTGGTGGGCGACGACCCGTGGGGGCGGGAGATGGTGCGCCTGCTGGGCCGGATCGAGGTCAACACGGACGACCTGCTGGTCCAGAAAGACGGCTGGGCCACGCTCGCCTACAACAAGCCCCACATCGAAAAGCAGGAGAGCAGCCGTTTCGATTTCGGCAACTTCAACGAACTCTCCCCCGAAACCGCCCGCACGCTTCTGGCGCGCTGCCGGGCGGGCGCGGGCGGGGCGGACCTGGTCATCGTCAACCAGCAGGTGCGCCAGGGGATCCACACCGAGCCATTCCGCGCCGGGCCTGGCCGAACTGATCCGGGGGACCCCGGAAAAGACTTTCGTCGTCGACAGCCGCCACTACAGCGAGTGCTACGCCGGCTGCATCATGAAGATCAACGACCACGAGGCGGCGCGGCTGTGCGGGACCGTGCGCGCGCCCGAGGAGCTTGTCCTGCGCGAGGAGGCGCTCGCCTCCGCCCGGGCACTGTACGCGCGCTTCGGCAAGCCCGTGTTCGTGACCCGCGGCAGCCGCGGGCTGGTGGTGGTCGACCAGGCAGGCCTGTGCGAAGTCCCCGGCATACAGGTGCTCGGCCAGGTGGACACGGTCGGCGCCGGCGACAGCGCGCTGGCCGGCATCAGCCTCGCGTTGGCGGCCGGGTGCGACCCGGTAGAGGCGGCGCAGTTCGGCAACTTCGTCGCCGGCGTCACCATCCAGAAACTCAATCAGACCGGCACCGCCTCCCCCGCGGAGATCCTGACGATCGGCCGGGAACAGGCCTACGTCTACCACCCCGAGCTGGCCGAGGACCCGCGCCGCGCGCGCCACCTCCCCGGGACGGAGTTCGAGGTCGTCCGCGACGTTCCCGCCGGCTTCGCCGTCACCCACGCCATCTTCGACCACGACGGCACGATCTCCACCCTGCGCCAGGGCTGGCACCTGGTGATGGAACCGATGATGGTCAGGGCCATTCTCGGACCGCGCTACCAGTCCGCAGACGAAGCCCTCTACCGGCGCGTCGTCGAGGCGGCGAGGAAGTTCATCGACGACTCGACCGGGATCCAGACGCTCGTCCAGATGCAGGGCCTGGTCGACATGGTGCGGGAGTTCGGCTGCGTCCCCGAAACCGAAATCCTCGACCCGCCCGGCTACAAGGCCATCTACAACGAGGCGCTCATGCGGCTGGTGCGCGAGCGCCTCGCCAAGCTCCGCAGGAAAGAGCTGGCCGTGGAGGACTTCGTCGTCAAGAACGCCGTCCTGCTGCTCGAACGGCTGCACGCCGCCGGCGTGCGCCTCTACCTGGCCAGCGGCACGGACCAGCAGGACGTCGATCGACGAGGCGGAGGCCCTGGGCTATGCCCGCCTGTTCGACGGCGGCATTTTCGGATCCGTGGGGGACGTCAAGGTCGAGGCCAAGCGGGTCGTCCTGGACCGCATCCTGACCGAGATCGGCAGCCGGCGTGGTGCGCACGCTGGCCACCTTCGGCGACGGCCCGGTGGAGATCCGGGAGACGCACAAGCGGGGCGGGCTGGCCATCGGGGTCGCCAGCGACGAAATCCGCCGTTACGGCCTCGACACCTCGAAACGGGCGCGCCTGGTCCGGGCTGGCGCCGACCTCGTCGTCCCCGATTTCTCGCAGCTCGACGCGCTGCTAGGCCTGCTCGGGGCGGGAGCGGCGCGATGACAGGCATCCGGCTGGACCGCGCCGCGCGTCAGGATGAAGCCCCTCGCCGAGAGGCGGAACCGGACCTCCATCGACGACCGGGTCGATCCCGCCCTCCGCCCCGCCCCACGCGGCCTCCGAGGGCGCCAGGATCGTCGAAGAAACCCTCGCCCGCATACGGTGCGCCCGCCAACGGGGGCGCCCGGTCGTGCTGGTGTTCGGCGCGCACACGATCAAGAACGGCCTCGGCCCGGTGCTCATCGCGCTCATGGAGGGCGGCTGGCTCACGCACCTGGGGACCAACGGCGCCGGGATCATCCACGACTGGGAGTTCAGCTTCCTCGGGCCAGACCAGCGAGCACGTGCGCGAAAACGTCCGCGCGGCACGTTCGGCAACTGGGAGGAAACGGGGTTCTACATCAACCTGGCGATCAACGTCGGCGCGTGGGAAGGCCGCGGCTACGGCGAGTCGGTCGGGGCGCTGATCGAAAACGAAGCGCTGACCGTCCCTTCCACCCGGGAGCTGACCGCACAATCCCGCGCCCTGCTGGATACCGACCCCGAACAGGCTGCGGCCGCCGCCGACCTGCTCGCCGTCGTGCGCCGGTTCGACCTCAAGCCCGGCCGCCTGTCCGTGGCGCACCGCTGGAAGCAATACAGCGCCCAGGCTGCGGCCTTCCGGCTCGGCATCCCCTTCACCGCCCACCCGATGATCGGCCACGACGTCATCTACACCCACCCGATGAATCACGGCGCCTCCCTCGGGAGGGCGGCTCTGCGCGATTTTCTGACCTTCGCGGGGACGATACGGGATATCGAGGACGGCGTCTACCTGTCGATCGGATCGGCGGTGATGTCGCCCATGGTGTTCGAAAAGTCGCTCTCGATGGCGCAGAACCTCGCTGCCCAGGAAGGGCGCGCCATCCGGAACCACTACATCCTGGTGGTCGACCTGGCCGAGTCGTCCTGGGACTGGAGCAAGGGCGAACCGCCCGAGAACGATCCGGCGTACTACCTGCGCTACAACAAGAGCTTCAGCCGCATGGGCGGGACGATGCGCTACCTCCGCATGGACAACCGCGACTTCCTCCTGCACCTGCACCACGGTCTCGGCTCGAAAGTGGGCCGCGGCGGCTCGACGCCGCCCGGTGGCGGCGCCTCGGCGGCACCAAAGGCCGAGGTTGCAGGGTCGCCTTTCGCAATTCGGCGAGGCGCCGCACTCCAGATTCGGATGCAGTTTTGCCATCGCTAGGTGCGACAGTTGCCGAACAGGGGAGATCTAATCCCGTCCGGGCTGAAGCCCGGACTCACTTGTTTTGCGGCTGCGGAGTGTCGAGCGCACCTCGAATTCCGTCGCTTGTCCCGGGACGAGCGGGTACCGGGCCAGGCCCGCGCGGCGGTGGCGGCTCGCGCATCGTCTCCAGCGAGACCGCGTCGCCGGCCGGGAACAGGACGCTCGCGGACAATTCCTTCGGGGAGCGAGATCCTGTACCGCCGCCTGGACGGCCCCCCCTCGACGGAGAAGTCTATCGGACCGCGGACGGTTCGGGCCGTCAGCCGGAGAGTGCGCAGGTCGCCCGGCTGCGGCCTGATCTCTGCGCCGATTGAATCCGGGCTCCAGCGGCCGGATCCCGGCCAGGTTCATGTAGGCGACATACAGCGGGCACGACCGCGCAGTGGCTCCACTGCGAGCCGGAATCGGGTCGCGCGATCCAATCCTCCTGGATCGTGTTGTTCTGCAGGACCGAGGCGAGCGTGGTCCAGCGCTGCCGCAGGTCGGCCAGAGCCACGTCCCCCCGGCCCGCCTCGGCCAGGGCCCACAGGCGCCACCCTGCGTTGGCCGGGTACGACAGGCCCATTTCCGCGTGGGCACTCGGCCAGAGACGCGCGCGCCGGGCTCGATCCGGCCGCCGGGGCACTGCCCAAACAGGATCGACGTCGCGATCGGAACGGTCGCACATGCGCACCCGCCCTTCGCTCCGGCCCCACGGGCGGTTCGCCACAAACACGCGCCGGTCGGGATCCCAGAATCGCGCGACCGCCGCCTCCAGCAGCGAGGCGCCGAAATCGTCTCGGCGTCGCGCGCGTTGCGCTCGTCCCCGAACGCCCGGGCGATCGGGGCGAACGCGCAGCGCATCATGGCCGCGGCATACAGGTTGAAGGCGCACTGCTTGTGCCGCTGCTCGAGGTAGGCCTGGTGGTCGATCCAGACCGCGGGCGTGCCGAGATCCTCGACCGGGAGGAGCCCGTCGCGCCTCGGCAGGCGCGAGAGGTAGTCGAGGAAACGCACGAGCCGCGGATAGGGCTCGCGCAGGGCCGCGAGGTCTCCCGTGTACAGGTAGTGGTGCCAGCAGTCGAAGTTGAAACCCACGCCGTGGTCCAGCAACGGGCCCCAGCTCGTCAGGCTGACCTCGCGTTCCATCACACGGGCCAGGCGGTCGAAGGCGGGCCAGCAATCGAGAAAGAAACCCTGCAGGGTCATGCCCTCGCTGAAGGTGCGCAGGTAGCGCGCGGGAAGCCGCCACTCTCCGCAGCCCGCGTATATCGCATGGATCTGGTGCCCGCAGTCGCCGCTGTACTGCTGCCGTTCGCGACCCATGCCGTCGACGATGGTCTCCTGCGCCGAGTTGTCGAGCGTGTTGACGCACGCCCCGAGCAGCCGGTTGAGGGCGGCGTCCGAGGTGGCGACGTCCGGCCGCGCGGGCCACGGGTAGACCCTGCGCCTGACGCCGACGCCGCCGACGGAGACCGGGCGGTCGAACCCGCGCAGGTGCAGCTGCATCCAGCGCAGGGACTCGTAGTCGAAGGTTTCGAATCGATTGAGCCCCTCCCGGCAGACGAAGCGCGTCCAGCTGAAATGATGTGTGTCGAGCCAGCGGGGTCCGGTTGGGGCGTGCGACTCCTGCGTCATCAGCTCCACGACCGTCCCTGCGGGCGCGTCGATCGTAAAATGGGGCCACCCCACGATCTGTTCCGTGAACTCGAATGTGAGCGCCGCGGACTTTCCCGCCACCGGGTCGATCCGCCAGGATTTCCCCTCGGCGGCCGCCGCGTCGCCCCCGCCGTCGATCTCAAAGGAGCCGGGCGTCTGGCAATCGAAGTATTCCTCGGGCGGCCTGGACCAGCGCAACCGAAAAGAATCCGAAAGCCGGGCTGCCGGAACTTCAGCTTCGAGCAGCGCCGGGATCTGGCGCGGTCTCAGGAAGCAGACCGCGCGCTCGCCCCGTGTGTCCATCGAGTAGTCCGTATAGCTCGAGCAGACGGACGGCTTGTCGGCAGGGCAGTCCAGCACCTGCGCCGGCAGCCAGTCGGAGTCGGGCGCGAAATCGGCTCGGTCCCAGCCTTCCGGGTGGAGCCGAGCGTCGAATTCCTCCTGCAGGGCCCTGAGGTACCAGCGCCGATAGTGGCCCGCGCGCCACGCCTTCGCCAGGCAGCAACGCCACTGTGCGTCGGACGCGATCACGATGCGCCCGCCGTCGGAACCCTCGAGTTCGAGCCTGAAGATGAAGCCGGGTTTCCCGATCGGCCAGGTGCCGTCGCCGGATCCGTAGAACAGCACGGTGGCGCCGATGACGTTGCGGCCCGGGCGCAGCCGCGGCGCAAGGTCGACCGGGTCCACGTCGGGCCAGCGCGGGTCCGAGGGGGCCGGCCCCCACTGCACGCGTTCGCCGTTGACCGTCAGGAAATACCGGCTGTCGGCGGTGACCCACCCGCGGGCGGCACGGATCCCCGGCGGGACATCGATCACACGGCGAAACAGGACAAACGTATTGGGCAGACAGCGCCCCGAGGGATACCAGAGCCACTGGGCGGGCGCGAGGTCGATCCTGGTGGGCCCCGGTTCCGGCTGCGGCACCACCACGGCGGCCTGGCCCGTTCCAAGGCATCCGAAACCCGACAGCCCGCCCCCCGCGCCCAGCGCCGTGCCCGCAAGGAACTCGCGCCGGGACAACGTCGTCTCGGTAATCCCCGGCATCCCGCGCATCTCCTCGGCGGAGTCTTCATGTTTTTTCACGGTTTCCACACTCCTTGGTTACCTCGGGACATAGCTCCGGCGGGCGTTGATCGTGTATTTTCCGCCAGGGATGGCCACCTCGATGCGGCGGGGTTTGGCGTCGCCCTCTTTGATCTCGGTCTGATACGCAAGCGCGTAGTAATTCTTGAGCGAATACGCGATCGTTCGGCACACGCCGGTGATGTCCGCCGTCTCAGCCGGGAACTGCCGGCCTCCCGACTCGCGCATCAACTGCCTCCGGCTGATCTCGTCGCCGCCCAGCGAGACGAGCATGGCCGCTTTGTTGCCGAACCCCAGAGTCAGCAACGTGCAACCCGATTCCTGCACGTGCTCCACCGTGGCGGGCCCCAGACCGAGGAATCGATTGGAAATCACCAGCAAAGCCTTCTTCGGGTGGCGCGATCCGCGCAACTCAGCCAGGGCGAGGTCGATGGCCAGGGCCGTCGGCGGCACCCCGCCGAACAACCTTTTTAGGAGCCCTCCCGAGCCATGGGACGGGACCGAGATGTTCTCGAGGGCTTCGATCATAGGCGCACGATCGATCGTGAACCGCACCTCCAGTTGGGCGTCCGCTCTGCCCAGCGTAAACAGGCAGATATCGTCGTCGCGGCCGAGCAAGTGAATGAGTTCGAAGACGAATTCCTTCGCCACGTTGAGCTTTTCGAGCGCGATCGCGCTCGTGTCGAGCACGGTGGCGAGGCTGACCGGTCGGTCGCTCAAACGCGCGAAGTTCGTGATAGCCACGGGCCTGCCATTTTCCTTGACCACGAAATCTTCCCGTGCGAGACCCTGCACCGGATTTCCGGTCGCGTCGAGCACTTCCGCATCGACCGAGACCACCGAGACGCGCGCATTGAATTGAGGCTGGGTCTGATCCTGTGGTGAGGGAATGGCCTGAGTCGACAACAGCAGGCAGAGCGAGATCGGCAGCCACAAGCGCATAACCCTCGAGCACGGCACCTTGGCGCCGATTCCCCCCTGCGTCGCGCGCCCGAAACACCCGGCACCTCGGCCCGCCCCGAAAGGGCCGTCTGCGCCGGGTTTTCGAGCGGGAAGCCTTCGCCGTCGCATGAGCCCCTGAGAGCCTCGGAGGTCAAGCACCAGAGGTCAACTCAGGGGCTCAGAGAGAACCGAAGTGCGGCGGGACGAGACCGGATCAGTCCGCGAGCCGGCCGCCGCACTCCATGGCTATCCCAACTTGGGGACGACGAAGGGCGCACGGTATTCCCGGGTGAGCAGCTTGTCGGCTTCGGGGTCGTTGACGAACCTCTCCGTCGTGCCGTTGAACTTGAGTTCCCGGCCCAACCGGTAGGAGATGTTGCCGAGCGACGGGAGCACGCTAGAGCGATAGCCGACCTCGATGTCGCACGACAGATCGGCTTGCTTGCCGGCTCGGACGGCCGCGATGAAATTCCCGAAGTGCCCGCCCATGCCCGAGCCGATTGTGCTCAGGGTGTCGGAGGCTTCTTCCTCAATGTTCTTGGAGTCGGGGCCGGGTTCGCCCTTGCGCCCCAGGAAAGTGCGCCAGTTGCCGTCGGCGTCGATTTCCAGCCACCCCTCGCTGCCGTAGAACACGTTGCCGATCTTCACGGTCCCTTCGGCGTTGGTCACCAGGCCCCGCGTGGCGAATTCGAGCACGGCGCCGTCCGCGTACTCGAAGGTGCTGGTCTGCGTGTTGGGCGTGTTTTGCGCCGAGTCGGTGTAGATGTACAGCCCGCCGAACGACCGGACCTTGACGGGGTAGTCCTCCTTGTTGAGACCCCACCGGGCGATGTCGAACTGGTGCGGGCCCTGGTTGCCCGTATCGCCATTGCCGTACTCCCACTGCCAATGCCAGTTGTAGTGGAAACGGTTGCGGTTGAACGGGAGTTTGCGCGCCGGCCCGATCCACTGGTCGTAGTGAACCTTGTCCAGGTACGCCTGCGTGTAGGAGGGCATGTCGCCCCCTTCCTTCGTCAGGGTGAACTTCTCGCCCGCGGCCATCGGGCCGTCCGGGTAGCGCCCGATGTCGCCGCGCGGCTTGAAGCAGAGCCCGCGGGCCATGTAGATCTTACCGAGTTTGCCGCTGTGCAGGAGCTTTATGGCCGCCCGCGTCGTGAGACGGGACCGATTCTGGAAACCGACCTGGACCAGGACATTGTTTTTGCGGGCCGCGTGCACCATCTGGCGCCCTTCCCACACACCCCAGCAGGCCGGCTTTTCGACATAAACATGCTTCCCGGCCTGGCAGGCCCAGATCGTGCCGAGCGCGTGCCAGTGGTTCGGAATCGCGAAAGTCACGGCGTCGATGTCCTTGTCCTCGAATACCCGACGCATGTCCCATTCCGTCTTGGGTGCGTACCCGTGCTTCCCCTGCAGGTACTTTAGTCTCTCGGGGTAGAGGTTCTCGTCGATGTCGCAGAGCGTCTTGATCTGGACGTTCGGGACGCGGGCAAATCCCTGGATGTGCCCGTACCCCTGCCCTCGTATGCCGATGATGGCCAGGTTGACCCGGTCGTTGGCGCCCAGGACCTTCCTGGGAGCCTGTGCGGACTGCGCCTTGTTGGCCAGGATCGTCCCGGCCGCCGCCGTCAGCGCCGTGTCGCGAAGGAAGCTCCTTCGGCTGATACCGTCTTGAACCGCCATAAAATCCTCCTGTATGTCATACACTTTTAGCACAAACACCCCGCGCGGAGCTTGATTATTCAGCTTCGGAGCCGCCGGCGGAAACGCCGGGCGCGGCGCTCTTGAAAACCGGGCATTCAGGGGCTGATCCCGGCAGTATAATCGCTTGCGAGGACGCCGATGCGCAACTGCCGACCGATCCTGCTCCTGCTCTTCTTTGCCCTGGTCGCCGCCGCACACTTCGGGGCCTCCGGGCAGCCGGGAGTGCGAAAAAGGCAGATCGTCCGCCAGATCGACCGCATCCTCGTGGAATCGACGGACCCCCGGGAACTTTACGACCTTTTCACCGGTCCACTCCAGCTCCCGGTTTCCTGGCCTCTGGGTGAAAGCAACGGCTTCATCAGTGGTGGTTTCGGCACCGGGAACCTCAGTATTGAGGTGTTTCGCTCCGCTTCGACCACCCCGGCGAGGTCCGGGCACCGCCGTGCGCAGTTTGCGGGGCTGGCCTTCGAGCCATACGCGCCGGTCGCGGAGGTCCTGCCGGAGATGGAGACCGCGGAAGTCGCCCACGGCGGGCTGGAACCTTACGTCTCGACGCTGCCTGACCGGTCCCAGGGCGTCGTCTGGACTACCGTCGTCCTCGAAGGCCTGGCCGCTCCCGGGATGCGCGTTTTCCTCTTCCAGTACAGCCCGGCATTCCTTAACGTGCACGTCCGGCGGAACCAGCTGGCGGGCCAACTCGCCCTCAGGAAAGGGGGACCGCTCGGCATCGTCTCCGTTTCGGAAACCGTCATCGGCACGCCGGACCTGAAAAACGACACCGCGCGGTGGCAGAGACTACTCCCCGCAGCCGACGGTCCCGGACTGTGGAAGCCAGGCAGCGGACCCGCGCTGCGGCTGGTCGCCGACAGGGAGACCCGCATCCGTCGCGTCGTGTTCGAAGTGAGGTCCCTCGAGCAGGCGCGAGCCTATCTCGCAAAGAACAAGCTGCTCGGCCCCGGCTCCGCCGGTCAGATCAATATCGAGCCCGCACGGGTCCAAGGCCTGAGCATTCGCCTCACGGCCGCGCAGGAACGCTGACGGCCGGCTCCGAGAGTCACGGCAGGGCAGGATCATCCTGCAGGTCCGCCTGCCGGCTTGAATGACGGAGAATCCAGATGAACGTATGCCCGGGCTTCCTCGCCTTTGTCGCCGCGGTCTCGCTGGCTGTCTTCCAGGATCCCCTGCACGCGGCCTTTCCCCAAGTCCACCCCGGACACCCGCGCCTGTTCTTTCGCGCGCAGCCCTGGAATGCGAGGGGCCTGACGCTGGACGTGCTGCGGCAACGCGCGCAGGCGCCCGGCGCCCGGCGCGTACTCGACGAGTTGGCGCCTTCCCCGCCCAACCTGGCGCTGCGCAGCCTTCTGCTCGGCGACGACTCGGCCGCCCGACGCGCGGTGGACGGCCTGCAGGAAGCGGTGCGCTGGAGCGAGATCACCACCGACGAAGGGATCGAGGTGGGCTGGCGCGCCATGGCGTACGACTGGCTTTACGGCCACTCCTATTTCACCCCCGAGAGAAAAGCGCGGGCGGCGCAGAACATCGCCGACGCGGCCGACAGGCTGCGCGAAGAGCTGGACCACGGCGGGGCTCACATTTTCCACACCCGCATGTACGGGTGGGCCATGGGGATCACCCTCGCGGGCCTTGCCCTCTGTGGGGACCACCCCAGGGGGAAGCGCTGGCGTCGTACGGCAGCGCATATTTCACCTCGAAGCTTTTCCCGGCACGCCAACTGCAGGACGGCACCGTCCACAACGGCTTTGGGTATGGCAGAAAGTACACGATGTGGGCCACCGCTCACTTCATTTCGTGCTGGCTGTCCGCGACAGGCCGGGACCTCTGGCAGGACATCGCCGAAAACCAGGATGATTGGGCGCGGCGAGAAACACTGTTCCTGTACTACGGCCGATACCCGGACAGGACGTACCTCAGGTTCGGCGACAGCTACAGCATCAAGTCGGACGACTACACCTTCAGGGCAATCGCCGAGCGCACCTGGGGCTATGGTGACCCCGTTGGGGCGGCGATCCTGCACCGGCTCGTCCGCGAGAACGACGGCAAGGTGGTCGAAGGCCCCTCCGGGTACGTCTACCTCCTCTTTTACGACCCGCAGCAGGGCGGAACCGCCCTCGACACGCTCCCAACCAAGGCGTTGTTCAGCCGGTCGGGCACCGGCATGGTCGTCTGGAAAAGCGGCTGGAAGCCCGAGGACACCACCGTCTTCTTCAAGTGCGGTAATTACTTCGACGACCACGGGCACTTCGATCAGGGCCACCTCGACGTATTCCGCCGCTCGATGTTGCTGCTCGACAGCGGGGCGTACCTGACGTTCGATGGGGCGTTTCGCACCGAGTACTGGCACCGGTCCGTGGCCCACAACACCGTCCTGATCGTCGATCCCGCGATTCCGGGCGACGAGGGGGGACAGCGCGTGTTCCACAGCCAGACCGACGGATCGATGCAGGAATACCTGGCCAACCGGCTTGCGGAGACCGGCGAGATCCTCGACTATCGCGAGACCGCTGGGCTGACCTACGTCGCAGGCGATTTCACGGCTGCCTATCCGGCAGACCGTGTCGAGAGGGTGACCCGCGAACTGGCATTCGTGGACGATCGGTATCTTGCGGTCCTGGATCGGGTCACAACCCGCCGCCCCGGATTGCGGCCGACCGTGCTCTGGCACACCCCCGTCGCTCCCCGTATCGAGACCCGTGGGACCCGGTTCGTCGCCGGAAGAAACGGCTCCAGGGTGGTCCTCACGGCGCTGCTCCCCTCGGAGGCACGGATGGAGTGGGTTGGGGGATTCGTCGCGGGAGGGAGAACGATTAAGGCCGAAGGAAGGCTGAAGCCCGAAATGGACATGGGCGCCGGACGGGTGGAGGTAGCGGGGCGGGACGCGGCAACGCGTAACCATCTTTTTCTGCACGTCCTGGATATCGCCGACGATTCCGATCCGCCCGGGCGGGTGCGCGCGTCTGCCGACTCGAAACGCATTCGCGTGACGATCGGAAAACGGGAACTCACCTTCGACGCCTCCAACCCCGGCCTCCGGTAGCGCAGACCCAAGCCAGGACCGCAGGGGACACCTCACATTACTTTTGCCTGCAAGACCGTGCTGCTGTAGCATTGGCGGCTCGCGCCGTCTGTTTTTGCATGGAAAGGAATACCCGATGATCACACCCAGGGGCCCTGTCAGGTTCGCAGTCATACTCTTCGCGTGCATTTCGCTCAACGCGGCCGGTGCCGCACAGAACAGGCGGAAAACCGCACCGCCGCCGGCCGCCGGGCCGACGACCGTCAAGGTGGACGGCAACGTCATCAAGTCCTACATCGGGTTCATGGCGGCCCCCGACAAGGAAGGGCGGAAGTCGCTGACACCGGGGTTCGAAAAGACGGCGGAGTGGGCCGCGGCCAGGTTCAAGGAGTGGGGACTGAAACCTGCCGGCGACAATGGGACGTTCTTCCAGGACGTACCGATCACAGGACGGCGCACCACCTTCGCCTGGACGACCGGCATCCCGGTCCTGACGGTGGACGATCGCACTTTCAGCATCAAAGACAACGACTTCACCCTGGATCCCGCCTCCACGCCAGCCACACAGGCGAACGGCGAGGTGGTCTTCGTCGGCTACGGCATATCGACCGCAGGCAAGGGGCTCGACGAATACGCGGGGGTGGACGTCAAGGACAAGATCGTGCTGGCGTTCAAGGGCTCGCCCAAGGACGCCCCCGCCGCCCGCGGCATGTTCGGCATCAATCCGCCGGAACCGAAGCACCCCGAGCCGTGGACGGAAGAGTCGACAGATCAGGCCAAAATCAAGACCGCCTACGAGAAGGGAGCGGCGGCGATCCTCCTCTTCAACCCGGACAAACTGGCCCTCCCCAACCCGTTCGGCGGTCAGCAACAGCCGCAGCAGCCAACGATGGCGCAGATGTTCGGCATGGGTCGCGAGGTCGAAGGCTCGCCCTACACGAGGCCCTTCCTCGTCGTGACGGACGTAAACGAGCGCGTGTTCCGGGAGGCTTTGTGGCGCGACCCGCAGGAGTCGGCCCGCGGCTTCGTGGGCCGCATCGACCAGATCCGCCGCGACATCAGGGACAAGAAGGCCCGCTCGCAGGCGACCGGCGCGAAGGCCACGGTCAAGGGCTACGATACCACCCAGTTCTACGGTGAGAAATTCAAGAACAACACGTCGCACAACGTCATCGGCAAGGTCGAGGGGACCGACCCGAACCTGGCAGGGGAGTACATCCTGATCGGCGGACATCTCGATCACGTGGGGATGACCAACGACGTGATCTACAACGGAGCCGACGACGACGCCTCCGGCGCCGCCACCACGATGGAGATGGGACGGCTCTTCGCGGCCAATGCCGCCACGCTCAAGCCGAAGCGGACCGTGATCTTCGCGCTCTGGTGCGGCGAGGAGATGGGATTGCTCGGGTCCAGCCACTACGCGAAATCTCCCTCGGACGGCGTGAAGATCGATAAGATCGTCGCCAACTTCAACCTCGACATGGTCGGGCTCGGCGAGCGCATCGGGGCCCCGGGCGGGCTCAACTTCCCGGCCCTGTTCAACGTGATCATGAAATATCAGGAACCGGACGTGGCCAAGGTCGTCGACGCGTCCACCGGAGGTCCGGGCGGCAGCGATCACTCCGCGTTCATCGAACAGGGGATCGAATCGCTCGCGCTGATGACGAGCGGCGGGCGTCGGCCACCCCGATTACCATGACTCCGGCGACAAGACGGAAAAGATCGACCCGGAGATCCTGCGCAAGACCGGTCAGTTCGTGCTCCAGGGGGCCATCAACCTGGCCAACGAAACCTCCACGCCCCTGCTCGTCCCCGACCGGCTGCACCTCTACCACGGGATGCGGCTCATCCCTCTGAACCTCGAGGAGGCTCGTGCCGGCGGCGGGCGCAGCTTCATGGGCGCTCAACCGAACCCGCAGGGGCCACGGTTCAACGTGGGCCTCAGCGACTCGTCCGCCTTCGGCGGCAACCTCAGCCTCATCGACCTGGCGGCGAAGCTCCTCTCCGTCGGGCGGGTGGAAGTGTCCAGCCGCGGCGACGGGCAGTGGTTCGGCTCGAGTGGCCTCACCGAACGCGGCCGCGCAGCCGTGAAGGCGTTCGAGACCAACGGCGTGGTCATCAACCTGAACAACCCGTCCGAGCGCCTGCTCGACGACATGCTCGAAGTTGCCGGGAAACCGTTTATCGTCTCGAACCTCGCGCGCGGACTGGACGCCGATACCGCCAGGCGCATCAATGAAAAGAACGTCCTGGTCGCCGTGGCCTGGGACGGCGCGGCGGCCGCGAAGCTGATCGGCCTGAAGAAGCTCATCGGCGATTCCGACAACCTGCTGCTCACGACGCGGCTCGCGGGCCCGTCGGCGCTCTCTGAAATGGGTCTCCCCGACGGAGCGGCCCGCCCGGGACCCGACGAGGCGAAGCAGAAAATGTACCTCGATCTGATCAAGGCGGGCTGGACCAAGGACGAGATCTACGCGATGGTCGGGGTCAGCCCCGCGCGGACCGGCCAGATGCAGATGCCCCCCGCGGGTCCCCCCCAGCTCGGCGGCAACCTCGCCAGGCTGTCCCAATAAGCGACGGCGCCTGCCGTCAAGTGCGTTCGGGCCTCAGAGGCTGTCCAACGGTTCATCTGCCCGATCCAAACAGAATACGGTCCGGGCTTCAGCCCGGACGCTGTTTGCGGTCGCTATAACCTGCGCGCCTGTCGCCACATAGATCAGATCAAAAGACGTCCGGGCTGAAGCCCGGACCCACTTGGGCAGACTTGGGCAGGGAAAAGCTTGCCTGCCTGGCGGCCGCGGGTTATGGTAAAGGGCCACCTGCAAGGCGCCACGTCCCTCCTCCCCGACGTGCCCTTCACTCCCGGCCATCCGGGAGTTCCATAGGGCTATGGAATGAATCACGGGAAAAAGCTCGAGCAGATGACGCGCGAGGAGTTGATCGCGGAGTTGCGCGCGCGGACCGCAGCGCTCGTGAAATCCCAGGAGGAGCTGGCGTTCTGCCGCGATCGGTATGCGGACATGTACGATTCCGCACCGCTGGGCTACGCCACCCTCGCGCCGGACGGGACCATCCAGGAAATCAATCGCACGGGGGCGCAATCGCTCGGCGCAGAGCGCCCCAAGCTGCTGGGCGCACCCCTGGAGAAGTTCCTGGCACCCGAATCGCTCGAAGCGTTCAGGGCGCACAGGCAGGCCTGCCGCGCGGGCGCGCCGGCGGCCGCAACCTTTGTCAGGATCGCTACGCCAGACGGCGGGACCCTGCCCATGCAGTTGTCCAGCAAACCGGCAGCCAATCCGGATGGCACGGTGTCGATCAGGACCGCCCTGACAGACCTCACCGAGCGCGAGCGCGCCGAGCAGGCGGTGCTTCAGCTCAACGCGGACCTCGAGCTGCGGGTGCGCCAACGGACGGAGGAACTGGAAGCCGCCAACCGGCACCTGAGGGAAGAGGTCGAGCGGCGGGCAAACGCGCAGCAGCAGCTCAAGGACTACGCGAGGGCGCTGGAGAACGCCAATCGTGCGCTGCACAAAGCGTACGAGGACGCGCGCACCGCGGACAGGGCCCGGCTCGACAGCGAGCGGGCCGCACGGGCCGAAGCGGAAAAAACCAGCCAGATCAAGGATGAGTTCCTGGCCACCCTCTCGCATGAACTCCGCACCCCCCTGAACGCGCTGCTCGGTTGGGCGCAACTGCTCCGCAGCGGCAGGCTGTCGCCGGAGGAAACCGAGCGCGCCCTGGAAGTCATCGAGAGGAACATCCGACTGCAGAGCCAGCTCGTCAGCGACCTGCTCGACATGTCCCGCATCATTTCGGGCAAATTCTCGCTGGACCTACAATCCGTGGCGCTCGGGCCCGTGGTGGAGTCGGTAGTCGATTCGGTGCGGCTCTCGGCGGACATCTCCGGGGTAAAGATCGAGACCAAGGTGGACGATGCCGTCGGGGAGCTGACCGCCGACCCGAACCGACTGCAGCAGGTCCTGTGGAACCTCCTGCAAAACGCGGTCAAGTTCTCGGCCAGGGGTGGCAGGGTGGCGCTCCAGGCGAAGAGCAGGAACGGGAATGTCGAGATCAGAGTCAGCGACAACGGCATCGGCATCCGGCCGGAGTTTCTCCCGTACGTGTTCGACCGCTTCCGGCAGGCGGATGCCTCCAGGACGCGCCGCCAGGGCGGCCTCGGCCTGGGCCTCTCCATCGTGCGGCACCTCGTCGAAGCGCACGGGGGAACCGTCACCGCGGAGAGCGAGGGCGAGACGAAGGGAGCCACGTTCACGATCCTGCTCCCCGTCGGTTACCCCGATGCCCGGGCCGCCGGAGCCGATCAGGCGTCGTTGCGGATCCCTTTCGACCCTGCCGCAGTCCAGGGCATAAAGGTCCTCGTCGTTGACGACGACCCGGACTCGCGAGCCCTGATTGGCAGGCAACTGGAGGATCTCGACGCCGTCGTCGTCCTCGCGGCGTCGGCGACCGAAGCGTTGCGCAAGCTCCGCTCCTTCCGCCCCGACGTGATCGTGTCGGACATCGGGATGCCGGACGAGGACGGCTACGATCTGATCCGAAACGTGCGAAACATCAAACAGGTAAGCGATATCCCGGCACTTGCGCTGACCGCATTTGCCCGCCCGGAGGACCGGGAACAGTCACTTCAGGCCGGATACCAGATGCACCTCAGCAAACCGGTCGAGATGGCCAGGCTGTGCACGGCCATCGCGCGGCTGGCGGCCCGCGGCAAGGCTGCCGCCCGGGACGCGCCCCCGGCCCCCGCGGAACCTCCTCCGCCAGCCCACCAGGCGCACCGTACGCCCCGGAGGTTGCAGGCCTCCCCGGAATCCCGCCTGCGGATCCTCGTCGTCGACGACAGCGACGACTCTGCCGCATACGTGGCCGCCGTCCTGGAGATGCAGGGGTACGAGGTGATGATCGCGCGCGACGGCTCCTCAGCCGTCGAGATCGCCACCCTGTTCCGTCCGCAACTGGTCCTGCTGGACATCGGGCTGCCGGACCTGGACGGATTCACGGTCGCGCGAAGGCTCCGCGGCCACGCTGATCTGAAGGACACGGTCGTAGTGGCCGTCACCGGCTACGGCATCGACCGCCAGCGTCTGGATGAGTCGCCCGTCGATGCCTACCTGCAGAAACCCCTCGAACCGGACACCCTCACCGACTTCATCCGGAAACTCACCGCCCAACCGTAGAGAAGTCGGCCTCGTCGGAAGATGGTGGGCCACGGCGCGTCGAGCCGGCACAGCGCCGCCTCGCATCGGCTATAATGGGGGCATGCTGCGACAGGCCAGGAGAATCGTCATCGCGGTGGTCGGGACGACGGTGCTGCTGATAGGCGCCGCAATGCTCGTACTCCCCGGCCCCGCCATCGTAGTGATTCCCGTCGGGCTCGCGATCCTGGCCACGGAATTCGCCTGGGCGCGCCGCTGGCTGAACATCGTACGCGACTCGGCCGAGAAGGGGGCCACCAGGATCGGGCTCGGCGCCCCTTTCAGGCGCCGGGCGAAAGATAGCGCGGAGCCGCCGGAAGGCCCGTGCCGCTCCCCTAGAGCAGGTCCTTGAAGTAGGCCGCGGCGGCTTCCCAGTCCACGGACTCGTCGGGCTTTCGGCCCAGCTTGTCGTAGAGCCGGCGGCGGGACTTCTTGTCGTCGACAGCAATCCGCGCGGAAATCGCCAGGACATCTTCCGCGACCTCGTGCGGGACGACGATGCACCCGTCCCAGTCGCAACCGACGATGTCCCCCGGGCGGACCATGACGCCGCCGCAGCTGATCGGGACCTCGACGTCCACCAATTCCACCCGGCCGGGTATAATCGTCCGTCCGATACCGCGGCAGGCGACGTTGCACTTCTGCATGATCACTTCGTCGGTGTCACGGCAATTGCCCTCCGTGACGATCCCCGCGACGCCCCGGCTCATCATCCCCAGGCTGTTGTTGGAACCCCAATACCCGCACTCCCCGGCTCCCCCGGTGGACATGACGATGACGCACCCCGGCTTGACGTGCGGGTCGACATTGGCGCGCCAGCCACCCATCTCGCCCCAGATGTCGTGCTGCTTGAGCGCATCCTTCCGCGAGACCAGCGGCATGCGGCGGTTGGTCGGCACGACCCGCATAGTCACGGCCGGGCCGAAAAACCGCATCCCCATCCACAGGGGGCGAATTTCAGGGTCCATCAGGGTCAGGTCGGCGCGGCCGACCGCGTCGAGCCCGTCGGTGACGTCCGTGACCCTGAGGAACTTGTTGAAGCGAGCGGCAAGGGCATAGGTGTCTTTCCGGCCGGCCGGCGCCGCGGCCTGCGCCGGAGCTGCCTGCGCCGGCTGGATGTACGCGGTTCCCGCGGCGGCGGCCACAAGCGTCAGAGGAGCGCAGAAAGTCACGACGCGAGGACTGCGGATCGGGCGGCATTTTCTCGGGCATGATCGGTTCCTCCAGTGGGTAAAGGTGCCGAGATGGTATCAGCGAACCGCCATGGCCGCAGCAATCTTTTGCTTTTATCCAGTCGGGGCACCTAGAATGGGTTAATGAAGACACTTCCTACACGACGCGCTTTCCTGGCTGCCGGCCTGGCGGCCCCCGCATTGGCAGCAAACCTGCAACCGGCCCGCACCCAGGAAAAGCCGCCACTGCGCACTCTCGGAAAGACCGGCCTCAAGGTGGCGCCGCTCGGCTTCGGCTGCATGACGACCTCTGACCCCGCCGTCATCGAGCGCGCCGCGGACATCGGCCTGAACTACTTCGACACGGCCCGCTCCTACCAGGGGGGCAACAACGAGCGCATGGTGGGCGCCGCCCTGAAAGGGAAACGCGGCCGCGTCGTCATCTCGACCAAGACCCCGGGGAAGACCCGCCAGGAGGCCCTCGCCGACCTCGACACGAGCCTGCGCGAGCTGCAAACCGACTACGTCGACGTCTGGTATCTCCACAGCCGCGATACGCCCGCGGACGTCACCGACGAACTGCTCGAAACCCAGCAGGCCGCAAAGAAGGCCGGGAAGATACGCTTCGCCGGCGTCAGCTTCCACTTCAACATGCCGGACATGCTCGCACACCTGGTCCGGCGCGGACAGACCGACGTCGCGCTGGCCAGCTACAACTTCACCATGAAACCGGAACTGACCCAGGCGATTCACGAGGCGCGGCGCGCCGGAATGGGAGTCGTGGCCATGAAAGTGCTGGCCGGCGGCTTCAGCAGGATCCAGCGGGGCGACAGGCTCTACGGAGTCAACCCCTCGGGGTTGACGAGCACGCTGAAGAAGGAGGGGGCGATGCTCGCCGCGATCAAGTGGGCCCTGAAGAACACCTCCGTGGACACCGCCATCGTCTGCATGACCGACTTCGACCAGCTCGACGAAAACCTCCGGGCCATGTCGGAGCCCTTCACGAGCAGCGACGAAAAACTCCTCGCCGACCAGCTGGCCTGCATCCGGCCGCTCTATTGCCGGATGTGCGGCAACTGCGGGGGAACCTGCGACAAGGGTTTGCCGGTGCCCGACGTGCTGCGTTTCCTGGCCTACGCCGAGGGATACGGGCAGTACCCCATGGCACGCGAGCGCTACCTGGAACTGCCCGCGGCGGCACGCGCGCCCCGTTGCCGGGACTGCGCCTCCTGCTCGATCGACTGCCCCAGCGGCGTCGACGTGAAGTCCCGTGTCATGCGCGCGCAGGCCTTGCTGGCGTAGGGACGTCGGTCGAGAGTCCTTGCGAGCCCCGGATGCAGCGCCCTACCGGGCAGCTTGAGCGAGACGAGGCAGCTGATCCAGGCGACGCTGCCACAGAGGATGGTGCCCCAGATCAGATCCACGACGGTGATCAGCAGCGGCCAGTCCCGGATCGTCGCGAGATTGGTCAGATCGTACGTGGCGTAGGCGAAAAACCCGAGCACCGCTCCGTAGGCCAGCGCGCGCGGGGGGCTGCCCAGCCTCGATGCCGGGCCTTACAGCGAACAGCACGATCCCCGCGACAAACACCAGGTAGAACGTGATCGCCGCGGCCCAGTTGATCCGTGGAGAGAGCAGGTAGCCCAGGTGCTTCCGATAGAGGTCCTTCGCCACCACCCCCAGCCACAGGAGGTCAATGGCGAGGAAGATCGGGACGGTCAGCAGGTACGTGGTCACCGCCCTGCCCGGAGTCATTTCCATAGATCACCTCTTCCAATCCGTCAGTGACGGCGACAGCTGTATTACTTGCGGTAGTCGAGGGGCGGCTTCGCATCTGCCGGGAGGCGCGACTTGTACGCCCGGCCGGCGCGGCGTTGGTCGAAGCTGTCGCGGGCGGCCTTCAGCTGGGACGGGTCCGTCAACAGTTCGACGCCGGTCAGCGCGAGGGTCTTGGCCGCAACGACCATTCCCTTCCGCCCGATGCTGGTTCCGGCGCACGCCGAGGCCTGCCAGCTGTGGTTCACCACGCCGGGCACGTGGGTGGCGGCGTGAATCCACCCGGTCGGGACCACCCAGCTCACGTCCCCGGCATCGGTCGAGGCGATGACGAGCGGCTCGTTCAGACGGCCGTATGCCCTCCTGGCTGCCGAGCGGAAGCCCGGTGTCGGTGAGGGTCTTCCGTATCGCCACGGCGAACTCCTGTTCCGCGGCCGTGTACTTGACTCCCCCGACATATTGCAGGTTCCGGTAGAGCATGCCGGTGAGGGCGTCGTTCGGGAGCACGTTGTAGTTGCTGCCCAGCGCGCCCTGGGTCACTGGGTTTCGGTCGCCAGCGCCCCGGCGTCGGCGCATTTCGTCACGCGCTGCCAGATACCGTCGAGTTCGGACATTTCCGGGTGGCGGGCGTACAGGTAGATCTCGGCCTGAGCGGGCACGATGTTGGGAGCTTCGCCACCGTTGGAAACGATGTAGTGGATGCGGGCCGACGAGGGGACGTGCTCTCGGAGCATGTCGACGGCGTGCGCCATCAGCAGGGCTCCGTCCAGCGCGGACCGTCCTTTTTCCGGGGCCGCGGCCGCGTGCGCGGCCTTCCCCTCGAAACGGAAGCGCGCGGAATAGGATCGCGAGCGTGCTCGTGGTCGGTGGCGATGCTGCGGTCCTCGGGGTGCCAGTGCAGCACCGCGTCGGCGTCGTCGAACACACCGGCCCGGATCATGTACACCTTGCCGCTGCCCCCCTCCTCCGCCGGGCGTACCGTAGAATCGGACCGTGCCGGGCAGCTTATCGCTTTCGAGGGTTTCTTTCGCGGCCACCGCCGCGAGCGCCGACCCGGCGCCGAGCAGGTTGTGGCCGCAGCCCTGGCCGTATCCGCCGGGGACGCGCTCCTTCCGGACCGGCTCCGCTTCCTGCGACAATCCCGGGAAGCGCGTCGTATTCGCCCATGAACCCGACTACGGGCTTCCCGCTTCCCCACTCCGCGACAAACGCCGTCGGAATGCCGGCCACGCCGTCGCGGATCCGGAACCCCTCCTTGCGCAACTCCTCCTTCAGCAGGGCGGCACTCTTCGTCTCCCTATAGCCCGGCTCGGCGTACTCCCAGATCAGGCGCGAGATCACGCCAAAACGTGATGCGTGCGCATCGACCCGGGCGGTGACCTCGGCCCGCCGGTCGGCGGCTGGCGCGGGCGGGGCCATGAGATGAAATGCGATCGCCACGGATAGGATTATGGACTTCATCGGCAACTCCCCGAAATGGATCCGCCTATTATGGCAGAACCACCTGCCCGCCTGCAAAGCGCCGAAGAAGCGATTCGTGTCGCGCGCTCCGACAGGGAAGGTATTTGACCGCCGTCTCGAGACCGACATACAATCACGGGGTGATCAACCCGGCGACATTCGAGGAAGTGGCGGACCGGTTTTGCCGGGCGCTCTCCTCCATCGCGGACGCGATGATGCCCACGGGCGACTGGAGGGCGGTGCTCGACCGCATCCTCAGGGCGCTCGTGGACGAGCTCGGGTACAAGGCGGCGTCTGCCCGGCGGCTGGATGCGGAAAATCGCACGCTGGTCTTGTGCGGGGCCGTGGGGCTCAGCGAAAGCTACCTCGACAAGGGCGTCATCGAAATCGAAAAGAGCGGCATCGACCGCGAAGTCCTGTCGGGGAGGGTGATCGAGATCCGCGATGCGGCCAGCGACCCGCGCCTGCAGTACCCCGAGGCGGCCGCGCGCGAAGGGATCGGGAGCATCCTGGCCGCGCCGCTGGCCTTGCGCGACCGGGCGATCGGGGTCCTCAGGGTTTACTCCGCAGAGCCGCGCCCCGCCGATCCGGTCGAGAAGAAATTCCTGCAGTCCGTCGCCCGGCTCACTGCCCGGGCCCTGATGACCTCACACCGCATCGAGCTGCTGCACAATCTCGCCCGGCAGGTCAACGCGTCGCTCGATCCGCAGGTCGTGCTCAGCGAGATGCTGCAGAAGACGGTCGACGAACTCCACTACAAAGGTGGCATCGTGCGCCTGCTCGACGTCAAGGGCGAGCGGCTCGAACTGGTGGCTGCGACGGGAGTGACCCAGGCTTATCTCAACAAGGGACCCATATTCGTCAATCAGAGCACCATGGACCAGGCGGTGTTGCAGGGGAGGACCGTCACCATCTACGACGTGACGGCCGAGGGGGGGTACCAGTACCCGGAGGAGGCGCTGCGCGAGGGCATCCGATCCGTGCAGGCGATCCCGCTGGCCGCGATGGACCGCGCTTCCGGCCAGTCGCGGGTTTTCGGTGTCCTGCGCGTCTACTCGGCCCAGCCGCACCGCTTCGGCGAAGACGAGGTCGCATTCCTCCAGAGCATCGCCAACCTGGGCGCCATCGCGCTGGAAAACGCACGGCTGCACCAGGAGCTGATGCAGCGCGTCGAAGCCCTCAAGCCGGACGAAGAGGGGTGGTACCGCATCGAGGAACCCTGACGCCCCCGTGTCTCAATAAGGCCACATCCGCGGCACCAGCAACAGCGCGATCAGGAAGGTCAGGACCGTGAGCACCCCGCCGACCCGCGCGTAGTCGCTGAACCTGTATCCACCAGGCCCCATCACCAGCACGTTGGCGGGATGGCTGACCGGGGTCATGAACGCGGTCGACGTCCCCAACACCACCATCATGAGCAGCGGGTACGGGCTCATGTGGGACTGCTCGGCGGCGCTGAGCGCGATCGGCGCCGTGAAAATGGCCGTGGCGGTGCCGGAGATCGCCTGCGCCAGGAGCATCGAGACGAGGTAGAAGCCCGCGGCAATCGCGGTGGGGCCGAACGGGGCGAATGCGTGCAGGAGGTTGTGGGAGAGCATCGCGGCGGCCCCGCTCTTGTCCATCGCGGTCCCTATCGCTAGCATCCCGCCGACCATTACCACGGCCTTCCACTCGATGGCGCGATAGCCGTCCTCGATCTTGACGGCCCCGGACAGGATCATGATCATGGCCCCCAGCATCGCCGAGGTCGCTAGCCGCAGGACGCCCAGCGAGGCCAGCACCACCATCAGGATCATGCCGGCGACGGCCCAGGGCGCCTTGTCGGGGTGAACGATCTCGTCGATGTCGTCGGGGGCGTTCAGGACGATGAAATTCCTCTCGGAGCGCAGGAGCCGCGCCTGCGACCGGGGCCCGTGCAGCAGGAGCGCGTCGCCGAAACGCAGCGGCATCTGCGAGATGTCCCCCGCGGCAGGCTCCCCTTCACGCCGCAACGCCAGCACCGTCAGGCCGTATTTCTCCCGGAAATGGACGTCACGCAGGGACTGCCCCACGATGTCGGCATAGGGGGACACGACCACTTCCACGATGCCGATGTTACGGTCGGCCCACTGCACCGCCTGGCCGGCGCCGGCCTCGTCGAGCACCAGCCCGAGGGTCTCACGCGTCTGGTGCAGCTGCTTGTGCTCCCCTTCGATCAGCAGCCGGTCGCCCGCGCGCAAGATGTCCCCGGGGGCCGGCGCCAGCTTGAGCCGGCTGGCCCGGATGATGCCGACGATGTTGAGGTGGTACTCCTCCCCCAACTGGCTCTCGCCGAGAGTCAAACCGTCCAGCCTGGAACCCGCGAGTATCCGGGCCTCGAAGATGCGCTCGGGTACGTGGTAGAGCTGCGCCAGCTCACCGGGCAGCTGGCGCACCGGTGTGAGGCTCTTCACTCCCTGGCTGGGCAGGAGGCGGCGACCCACCGTGGCCATAAAAAGGATGCCGGCAGCGGTCAACACGCTGCCGATCCGGAAATAATCCCACATGGTGAAGGGCTCAAGCCCCCGGGAGCGCAGCGAGTCGTTCGCGATGATGTTGATGGTGGTAAAGAGCGTGGCCATGCCCCCCAGCAGCGTGCCGAACGACAGCGGGATCATCAGCTTCGACGCGCTGATACGGGTCTGCCTGGAAACGCTCGACACCCCGGGCAGAAGGACGGAGGCCGACGCAATGTTGTTCATCACGAGCGACAACAGCGCCGCCGCGGCCATGGTGACGGCAATGAGCCGGGATTCGCTCGCACCGGCGACCTGCAGCAGCCGCCGCCCCATCCAGGCGGCCACGCCCGTGGCCCCGAGCCCCTCGGTGACGAGAAATATGGCTGCGATCGTGATCACGGCCGGGTTTCCGAACCCGGCCAGCGCGTCGGCGGTCTGGAGCGAGCCGGTCAGCACCAGCGCCAGCACGGCCAGCAGCGCCACCACGTCCGGCGAGACCCTGTCGCTCAGAAACAGTACGATCACCCCCGCCAGAATCCCCAGCACCCAGACCATCTCTGAAGCATAGGGGACGGACCAGAACAATATCAACAGATTCTTCGGTTTATGGAAAAAACGGGGGCGAAACCAGGCCTTATTTGCGATTTTTGAGCCGATTTTTCTGAAATGAGCGGCCCCGGCCCAAACAATAGGGGCACATGGGATTAGACAGGAGGAAATCATGCCGAGGGGGAATCGGTACATGCTTCCGGGAGAGGTCTATCATCTGACGCACCGGTGTCACAACAAGGATTTCCTGCTGCGCTTCGGGTGCGACCGCACCGAGTACTGCCGACGATTGCGCAATGGGGTCCGGGAGTTTGGCGCCTCGCTCTTCAGCTACTCAATCACAAAAAACCACACGCACCTGCTCGCCAGGGCCAAACACATGGAGAGCATTTCGGAACTTATGCACAAGGTCGACGGCGGTTTCGCCTCGTACTACAACCGACGCAAGAGCGAGCGCACCAACGCGTTCTGGGGCGATCGCTTCCACGCAACCATGATCGAGAGCGGGGGACACCTGTTGAACTGCATGGCCTATATCGACCTGAACATGGTCCCGTGCAGGGACGGTCGGGCACCCGCGCGATTGGAAGTGGTGCGGCTACCCGGAGCTAATGGGATGGAGGTTCAGGAACCTGTTTCTCGATCTCGCGCTGCTACTCAACTCCTCGGGTTTGGCACCCTCGAACAGCTTCGGGCCGAAATCGGAGAGCGCGTCCAATGCGCCATCAGGGAGCGATTGCTCGAGAGGCAGCGCTGCTGGACCGAAGGGGTCGCGGTGGGAAGCGAGCCCTATGTCAAGCGGATATCGGCGGCGTGGTCCGGGCTTGGGAGCCTTCCCGAGCCGGTTCTCGAGACGAAGGGTGTCTGGGCGGTTTATGAGCTTGGGGCTGCTTCGGAGATATCTTACTCATAACGAACTACTTACCTAGGTCCGTCCCCACTCCTGCAGGGATTTGACGGGGTAGTTTTGTTGGCGGCGGGCTTCTATGCCGGTGGCGGCGGCCTGGGCAGCGGCGGCGGTGGTGATGTAGGGGATCTTGTACTTCACGGCGTTCTTGCGGATGTAGGAGTCGTCGACCTCGCTGACCATGCCGTGCGGCGTGTTGATGATCAGGTGGATCTCGCCGCTCTTGATGGCGTCGACGATGTGGGGCCTGCCCTCGTGCATTTTCCAGATCGGTTCGGCGTCGATCCCGTGCTGCGCCAGGAAGCGGCCGGTCCCCTGGCTTGCGACGATGCGGAACCCCATGTCCCGGAAGCGCCGCGCGGGCTCGACAATATCGTTCTTGTCCCGGTCGGCGATGGTGAAGAGGACAGTGCCCTGCAACGGGAGCGAGCCCCCGGCGGCCTCCTGCGACTTGAAGAACGCCAGCCCGAACGAATCGGCCATCCCCAAGACTTCGCCCGTCGAGCGCATCTCCGGGCCTAGTACCGGGTCCACTTCCGGGAACATGTTGAACGGGAAGACGGCCTCCTTCGCCCCGAAATGTGTCAGGGGCCGGCGCTCCAGCCTCAGGTCGGAGATCTTGCTGCCGAGCATGACGCGGGTGGCGAGCTTCGCCATGGCGATACCGCACACCTTGGAGACGAGGGGGACGGTGCGGGAGGCGCGCGGGTTCGCCTCGAGCACATAGACGGTGCCGTTGGAAATCGCATATTGGATGTTCATCAGCCCCACGACCTTCAGCTCCATGGCGATCTTTTTCGTGTAGGCTTCGATTGTCTCGATGTGGGCGGGCGGGATCGCCACCGGCGGGAGTACGCAGGCCGAATCGCCGGAGTGAATCCCGGCGTACTCGACATGCTCCATCACCGCGGGCACGAAGGCGTCGGTCCCGTCGGCGATCGCGTCAGCCTCGGCCTCGATCGCGTGATCCAGGAACTTGTCGATCAGGATGGGCCGTTCCGGCGAGACGTCCACCGCCGCCTTGATGTACTGGCGCAGCATCCGCTCGTCGAGGACGATCTTCATGGCGCGTCCGCCGAGCACGTAGGAAGGGCGCACCATGAGCGGGTATCCGATGCGCGCCGCGACCGCCAGAGCCTCCTCCAGCGTGCTGGCCATGCCGGACTCCGGCTCGGGGATGCCGAGCCGTTCCATGATATGCCTGAAGCGGTCCCTGTCCTCCGCCAAGTCTATGGTGTCGGGGGTCGTGCCAAGGATGGGAACCCCGGCCTCGTGGAGTTCCCGCGCGATGTTGAGTGGCGTCTGTCCCCCAAACTGGACTATCACGCCCTCGGGCCGTTCTTTCTCATAGATGCTGAGCACGTCCTCGACTGTCAGCGGTTCGAAGTACAGCTTGTCTGAAGTGTCGTAGTCGGTCGACACCGTCTCCGGATTGCAGTTGACCATGATCGACTCGAACCCCGCCTCGCGCAGCGCCAGCGCGGCGTGGACACAGCAGTAGTCGAACTCGATCCCCTGGCCGATGCGGTTGGGGCCGCCGCCGAGCACCATGATTTTTCGTCTCGAGCTGACCGCGACCCGGTCGGGGGCGTTGTACGTCGAGTAGTAGTACGACGCGTTCTCGACCCCGCTGACCCTGACGGGTTCCCAGGTCTCACGCACGCCGAGGCCGACGCGGCGCTCCCGGATCCTGCAACTCGGGGACTTTCAGCAACCCCGCCAGGTACCGGTCGGCGAAGCCGTCCCTCTTGGCCCGGGCCAGCAGCGCGTCGGGCAGCTCTCCCCCGCGGTGTTTCAGGATCTCCTCCTCGAGCTCGACGAGTTCCTTCATCTGCCCGATGAACCAGGGCTTGATGTGGGTGATCCGGTACAGCTCGTCGACGGCGACTCCCTTGCGCAGCGCCTCGTACATGAGGAATTGCCTCTCGCTCGAGGGGGACCAGAGCATCCGCAGCAGCTCCTCGACAGGAAGCTGGTTGAAGTCCTTGGCGAACCCCAGGCCGTACCTGCCGATCTCGAGCGAGCGGATGGCCTTCTGGAAGGCTTCCTTGTAATTGCGCCCGATGCTCATCACCTCGCCGACCGCCCGCATCTGGGTACCGAGCTTGTCCTCCACACCTTCGAACTTCTCAAAGGCCCAGCGGGCGAACTTGATGACGACGTAATCGCCCGAGGGCGCGTACTTCTCGAGCGTGCCCTCGCGCCAGTACGGGATCTCGTCCAGCGTGAGGCCGCCGGCGAGCAGCGAGGAAACGAACGCAATGGGAAAACCCGTAGCCTTCGACGCCAGGGCCGAGGAGCGCGACGTCCGCGGGTTGATCTCGATCACGACCACGCGGCCGGTCTTGGGGTCGTGCGCGAACTGGATGTTCGTCCCGCCGATCACCTGGATCGCGTCGACGATGTCGTAGGAGTATTTCTGCAGGCACCGCTGCAACTCCGGCGCGATCGTCAGCATCGGGGCGGCGCAGAACGAATCGCCGGTGTGGACGCCCATGGCGTCGATGTTTTCGATGAAGCAGACCGTGATCTTCTGGTTTTTGGCGTCCCTGACAACCTCGAGCTCCAGCTCCTCCCATCCCAGCACGGACTCCTCGACCAGGATCTGGCGGACGAGGCTCGCTGCCAGCCCCCGGGCCGCGATGGTGCGCAGCTCTTCGGCGTTGTAGACCAACCCGCCCCCTGTGCCCCCCAGGGTATAGGCCGGCCGGATTACCACCGGGTACCCCAGCCGATCCGCGGCTGCCTCCGCCTCCTCAACCGAAAAGACCGCCTCGCTCCGGGGCATGTCGATGCCCAGCCGTTCCATCGTCTGCTTGAAGACGATGCGGTCCTCGCCCCGCTCGATGGCGTCGACGTTGACACCGATCACCTGGACGCCGTACCGCTCCAGGACCCCGGACCGTGCGAGCTGCGAAGACAGGTTGAGCCCCGTCTGACCACCCAGGTTCGGCAGCAGGGCGTCCGGACGCTCCTTCTCGATGATCCGCGCGAGCACCTCCGGCAGCAGCGGCTCGATGTAGGTCGCGTCAGCCATGCCCGGGATCGGTCATGATGGTCGCCGGATTCGAATTCACCAGCAGTATTTCGTACCCCAGGGACCGCAACGCCTTGCACGCCTGCGTCCCCGAGTAATCGAACTCGCAAGCCTGGCCGATGACGATTGGGCCTGAACCGATGATCATCACTTTGTTGATATCCGTGCGCCTGGGCATCCTAACTCCTGATCGTAATATCCGCTTCCGCGCGCACTCGGCCCGGGATGCGTTGTTTTCTTTCCATGTCGGGTCTGCCGGAAAAACGAGCGCTATCATAGCCGCTTGCCCCCCCTCAGGCCACTGATTTGACACATCGCGTCCGACGGGTGGCCGGATATCGGTTTTGCTTTTCCGGCCCCTGCGATACTGCTAAGCTCGGCACACTATGAAGAGACAACTCGCCGCCCTGTTTGCCGTCCTGGTTTGTTCCGGGATCGCCTTCGGCCAGTCTCCCCCGGAACCCGCGCGCATCAAGATCGACACCGACCGCGTCATCGGCGAGGTCCACCCGCACCTGTTCGGCAACTTCGCCGAGCACCTGGGCCGCTGCATCTACGGCGGCATCTACGAACGAGGGCAGCCCGCTGTCCGACGCCGACGGCTATCGCAAGGACGTGATGGAGGCCGCCCGCGGCCTGGGCGTCACCCTGCTGCGCTGGCCGGGCGGCAATTTCGTCTCCGGCTACAACTGGAAGGACGGCATCGGCCCGCGCGACCAGCGCCCGGCGCGCCCCGAGGACGCCTGGGGCGCGCTCGAGCCCAACACGCTTCGGCACCGACGAGTTCCTCGCTTACTGCGAGAAGATCGGGTGTCGAGCCCTACATCTGCATCAACGCCGGGCTGGGCACGATCGAGGACGCGCGCAACTGGGTCGAGTACACCAACGAATCGCGCGACACCTACTGGGCGCAGCAGCGCCGCAAGAACGGGCGCGACAAGCCCTACGGCGTGAAGTACTGGGGGCTGGGCAACGAGATCGACGGGCCCTGGCAACTCGGGCACAAGAACGCCGAGGACTACACCAAGTTCGCGCTCGAGGCCGCCAAGGCCATGCGGCGCGTGGACGCGTCCATCAAGCTGATCGCCAGCGGCTCGTAGCAACTTCCGGCCCGGCGCCGACTGGATCGGCTGGAACCGCACCGTGCTCGACACGGCTGCGCGACGAGATCGACTACATCTCGCTGCACACCTACATCGGCAACCCGGAGAACAACTTCGAGCGGTTCCTGGCCGCTTCCCAGGACATCGACCACCGCATCGAGGTCGTCGAAGGGCTGATCAAGGCCGCGCAGTCCGGCCAGGCCAATCCGCGGCCCATCTACATCGCCTACGACGAGTGGAATGTCTGGTACCGCGCAGGGGCGGCGGCGAGTCCGAGACCGGCAACGCGCTGGAGGAGATCTACAACTTCGAGGACGCGCTCGCCATGGGCATGTTCTTCAACTCCTTCTTCCGCCACGCGGACATCGTCAAGATGGCCAACCTGGCGCAGTTCGTGAACGTCATCGCGCCGATCTTCACCAACAAGGAGGGGCTGTTCCTGCAGCCGATCTACTTCCCGATCGCGGAGTACGCCAAGCAGCGCGGCAACATCGCGCTCGACCTGCTGGTCTCCGGTCCGACATACACGCCCGCGGGCGGCGCACCGCTCGGCTACCTGGACGCCTCCGCAAGCTACGACCCCAGGACGCGGACGCTCTACCTGAACGTCCTGAACCGAAGCGGAAGCGCCGACATCGCAGCCGTGATCGACAACATCGAGGGCCGTTTGAACGGACGCGTCGAGCTGTGGGAACTCAACCACCCGGACCTCAAGGCAACCCACACGTTCGGGGCGGACCGCAAGGTGCGTCCGACTACCCGCACCCTCGACGGCGCAGTCCGCGCCAACCGGGTCTCCCACACCTTCCCGCGACACTCCCTCACCATCATGAAGCTCGGCCTGGAATGACGGTCCTGGGAGCGGCGAGAAACAATAACTCACCACGGAAGACACTGAAGGACCCACCCGGCAAGTGTTGTCGCAGGCCGGCGCACGTTCGTCCGCGGCAAGGTTTTTGATTTTTCCCGTTCCTTGCATCCGGAAGGCCGGGGAACGGGGCGTCCTCGGCCGAAAACGTAAGTCCGCCAGGTGCTGAACGGCGGGATGGGAGAGAACGTGAGCGAGACGCAAGAGACTGAAACCGGCACGATGTCGTGGGCGGACCTCACGGTCCCGGACGCCGCCGCGGTGCGGGATTTCTACCAGGCCGTGGTCGGGTGGAAATCGACAGCATTGGACATGGGAGGATACGACGACTACTGCATGAATCTCCCGTCCAGCGGCACCACCGTCGCCGGGATCTGTCACGCGCGCGGCGTCAACGCGGCGCTCCCGCCGGTCTGGCTCCTGTACATCACGGTCGCCGACATCGACGCGAGCCTCCGCCGCTGCCTGGAACTCGGCGGCACGGTGATTGCCGGGCCCACGGACATGGGGAGCCAGGGCCGGTGCTGCGTCATCCGCGATCCGGCCGGCGCGGTCGTCGCACTCGTGGGCCGCAGCGCTTCGTGACCCTGGGAGGCAGTGGGCCGCACCGACCCGCGCGGCCCGCACCACCGGGTGGTTTTCGCCTCTACTGGTCGCCCCGGGCGAGGGCGAGCCGCCCCGCCCAATTACAGAAACCTGTTGATCCCGCACGAAAACCCTTTATCGTGGACTTGGAGGCCAACCGCTATGGAACTGTTCCGGGGTCGGGTCAGGTGGGTGCTCATATTCTGGATGTTCGTCCTCAGCGCGGTGGCATACCTCGACCGCGTCAATATCTCGATCGCGGCACGCTCGATAGCGCAGGAGTTTGAGCTGGACAACATCCGCCTGGGATGGGTCTTCAGCGCATTCGTGCTCGGCTACGCCCTGTTCCAGGCACCGGGAGGCCGCCTGGCCGACCGTTTCGGGCCGCGCAGGGTCCTGGTGCTGGCCACCGTGTGGTGGGGTCTGTTCACCGCCCTGACGGCGGCGGTGCCGGCCGTTCCGGGCATCCTCGGTGTGTTGCTCGGGGTCCGTTTCCTCCTCGGCGTCGGGGAGGCGGTGGTTTACCCGGCATCCAACAGGCTGGTGGCCAACTGGATCCCCTCGCAGGAACGGGGCATCGCCAACGGGCTGATTTTCGCGGGGGTCGGGGCGGGCGCCGGGATCACGCCGCCGCTGATCACCTTCATCATGCTGAACTACGGATGGCGCTGGTCCTTCTGGATCAGCGCGATGATTGGGCTGGCCGTCGGCGGCGTCTGGTTTTTCCTCGCCCGCGACAACCCGGAGAGCCATCCGTGGATGAGCGAGGCCGAAGCGCAGCACATACGCTCGGGGCTGCCTCAATCCGGCGCGCGGGCCGGGGCGCCCGCGGCCCTGCCCTGGAGCGCCATCGTGGCCAACCGCGACGTATTGGCCGTCACGGCCAGCTACTTCTGCTACGGCTATGTCGCGTACATCTACTTCACCTGGTTTTTCATGTACCTGAGCACGGTGCGCGGCCTAGACCTCAAATCGAGCTCTTATTACGGCATGCTTCCGTTTGCCGCCATGGCGGTCTGCTCGCCGCTCGGAGGCATCATCAGCGACCGCGTGACCAAACGCTACGGGAAACGGGCCGGACGCTGCGGCATCGCAGTGGTCGGGCTGGCCCTTTCGGGGGTCTTCATTGTCCTGGGGACGCAGGCGCAGGACGCCAGGCTTGCGAGCGTCGTTCTGGCAGGGGGTGCCGGGGCGCTGTATCTCTCGCAAAGCTCGTTCTGGTCCGTGACGGCCGACATCGCGGGGCGTTCCGCGGGATCGGTGTCCGGCATCATGAACATGGGAAACCAGATCGGCGGCGCGATCACCGCCTCGCTGACACCGCTGCTGGCCAAGTACTTCGGCTGGACCGCCTCGTTCCTGGTCGCGGCCGGGCTGTGCGTGGTCGGCGCCCTCGCCTGGCTCGCGGTCCACCCGGACAGGCAGATCCTGGTGGACAGGAGCGCGGGGGCCGCGGCGCGGACGCAGTCAACTTAAAGCTCTCACGGAGAAAACAAAATGAAACGGAAAATCCTGCTCGGTGCCGCCCTGTCGGCCCTGGTCCTGGCTTTCGGGAGCTGGATCTTCTCGCAAGCGGCCGGGGATCCCCTGATCGAGGCGTTCCGCCACACCGAGGTCGCGTCGGTCGCCGATGCCATGGAGCAGCTGTATGGAACCCAGGCCTACATGCGCCACGACATGCGCCCCCTCTTCAAGACCAAGTTCGCCGGTCCTGCCGTAACCGTCATGATGAAGCGGGAAGAGCACAAAGAAGGCGGGGCTGCCAGCACGGGCATGATCGACGCCATCGACACAGCACCCGAAGGGTCGGTCTACGTCATGGTCCTCGAGGAAGGTCTGGACTACGGCGCGGTCGGCGGCTTGATGGCCACCACCATGAAGTACCGCGGCCTGGCCGGGGCCGTGGTGGACGCCTCGATCCGCGACCTGCCGCAATTGCAGCGGCTGCAGTTCCCGGTCTTCAGCCGCGGCGTCTCGCCCGGCACGACCATCGGCCACTTCCGATGCACCGGCTTCAACGTCCCGGTGACCTGCGCCGGTGTCCAAGTCAATCCCAAGGACATCGTCACGGCCGACGAGGATGGCGTGGCGGTCGTGCCCCGAGAAAAAGCCGCCGAGGTGCTGAAGAAGGCCCAGGAACTCGACTTCACCGAGCACTCGACCTATCCCTTCATCGAACGGTTCAAGTCGCTGAAGGAGGCGGTGGCCAAGTTCGGCCGGATCTGACGAACTTCAGAGGCTGTTCTACGATTGAGGTTTTGAAAAAGCAAGTGCGGCCAGGCCGGGTGGTTCAACCGTCCGGGCTGAAGCCCGACGCACCTATTCCTTTGCCGGGAGGAACGGCCGCGTCCAGTTGCGCCTCGCCAGGGCCTTCAATTCGTTTTTGACGTCGGCAAACCCAGGGCTCGCCGCCTTGTTCCGTTCTTCGCCCGGATCGGCATCGTAGTCGTAGAGCTGCTCGCCGAGGTTGCCGTCGTCCCCCACATCGTGTAGCGCCAGCGTTCGGTGCGCACGCTGTAGCCGCCGTAACTGGCGCGCCACACCTGGGTGAAGGCCGGCTTGTCCCATGGCGCCCCGGGATCGTCCAGCAGCGGTGTCAGGCTCTTGCCCGCGATCCCCAGCGGCGGCCTCAGGCCGCAGACCTCGGCCAGCGTCGGGTAGATGTCCAGCAACTCCACGGTGCGAGGCGAATGGCCTCCGCGGGTCTTCTGTCCCGGCACCGACAGGATCAGCGGGACGCGGGCTGAGTTCTCGAAATTGCTCTGCTTCATCCAGAGGCCCAGCTCGCCCAGGTGATAGCCGTTGTCGCCCCAGAAGACGACGATCGTGCTGTCGGCGAGCCCCAGCCGGTCCAGCGCGTCGAGCAAGCGGCCGACCTGGGCGTCCATGAAGGCAATGGCGGCGTAGTAGGCGCGGATCGACTCGCGCGCCTGCCGCTCGGTGACGCCGAACCAGGGCCACGGCTGGGTAGAGGCCAGCGCCCCTTCGGGCACCTGGCTCGGCAGGTCCTTCGGATACCGGGGGGCTGCGATCACCTCCAGCGGCACCGGGTCGAAGTACTTCTTCGGGGCGACATAGGGGGAGTGCGGGCGGTAGAAGCCGCAGGCGATGAAGAACGGCCGGTCCCTGTGCTCCTCGAGGAGTCGTACGGCCGCCTGTGCCCCGATCCCGTCGGTCTGCTCCTCGTCGGTTCCCTCGGCGGCCAGGAAGGAGAGCGAGCTCCCCAGTCCCCGCTTCGGCGTGTAGTTGACCAGCTTGCCCTCGTCGTCCTTGTCGCGGCCGCGCGGGTTGACAAACGCGTTCCACGAGGGCGGGTCGTCCAGCCCGCTGGTGCCGATGTCGCCGGGGACTCCGTAGTGATAGATCTTGCCGACACGGGCGGCGAAGTAGCCGTTGCGCATGAACATCTGCGGCAGCGTGACCACGTCCGGCAGCACCGAGCGGAAGTGCTTCTTGAGGTCGAACACCTCGGTGACGTCGGGCCGCAGCCCGGTCATGAGCGAGGTGCGGCTGGGGCTGCACAGCGGGAACTGGCAGTACGCGCGCTGGAATAGGGTCCCGCGCGCCGCGAGACGGTCGAGGTTGGGCGTCTTGACGAGCGTGTGCCCGTAGCAGCCGAGGCTGCAGTTCAGGTCGTCCGAGGCGATGAACAGCACGTTGAGCCTGCCGCCCCCATGCGCGGCGACGGCCCTTCTTTCCGGGAGGGTCAGGGCGGCTGCGCCGGCTCCCGCCAATTTCAGCAGACCGCGCCTCGTTATAGTACCCATGGTTTCAGCTCCCGATCTTATTAGATTTCGCGATATTCCGTGACTCTCCGCGGCAAGGTTGGCACTGGCCCGGGCCGAGTCCTCCGGTGATTCTTCCGACAACTCACCGCAGCACGATTTTCCCGAGCGGATACCAGCCTTCGGGTGTCCGGCCGGAAATGGCGAGGTTCACCTTGGGCGCCTTCAGATCGAAGTCCATGATCGCCAGTTCCAGGTCGTACCCCCCGGCCGCGAGGTTCGGCGGGATCTTGACTTTCCCGTCAAACAGGCTGTCGCCGGGAAGCCAGGTCGTGATGTCCCCGTCCGTGCGCAGGACAGCGGCCTGCGATCCGTTCCTGAGTCGCAGGGCCACCGGATATTTCCGGTAACAGGGTGCGACGCCCTTGTTTTCCCACCAGGAGGTAAACGACAGCTCGCCCCCGGGCTGCACGGCCGCGGGGTAGGTGAATTTGCGGAGCACGAACCGGTACCCCATCCTCTTCAGCCAGCGGTTGACCTGGGGCCACCAGTCGTCGGGCACGGGCGACGACTTGGCGTTGAACGACGAGATGTGCCACTTGAGCGACTGGTCGATGATGTAATCCACGTCCCACCCTTTGTTCTTCCACTGCTGCATCACCCAGCACACCTCGAGGGACACCGGGGCCTTCTTCCAGGCGTCCTGCATGCCGAAGTAGATGATGTTCTCCGGGTAGTAGTCGAGCATATGGGACCACGTGGGGCTGAAGCCACCCATGTCGCCGAGGCAGTCGACGCGCCAACCCACGGCGCGCCTCGACAGGGCATACTGGTTCGTCTCGCGGTCGGTGAGCTGCATCAGCAAGGGGGTTTTTTCGAAGGTGTCGAGATAGCAGTCCAGCAACGCGCGGCGGGTCGCCGGCGTGAGGCGTTCGGAGCCTTCCCCTTCGCCCCAGGCGCCAACGATGGACACGTCGATCGCTTCCACGTCCGGGTGGCCGTCGTAGCGCAACCCCAGTTGCCGGATCATCCCGCCGAAGTGTTTCGGGTAGCGCGGATCCTCGGGATTAGTGCGCCACTTCTTGACCGGGAGCACGTCGGCCTCGCTTCCCAGCATCTTCCGATACCAGTCGGGCACGTCGTTGTTGGCGTCGGTCCCGTACGGGGCGAGGCGCAGCAGCAGCGCCTGCCCGCGCGCCCGGGCGGTTTTCAGGGCCGTGTCGATGAGTTCCCACCGGTATTTCCCGCTCTCCGGCTCGATAAACTTCCAGTACACGCGGAAGTATGCGATGGAGGTCATGGGATGGTTCTTGTTCTCGAGGCTTCCCGTGGGGGCCTGGTAGACGATCGGGTATCCCTCGGTCCACCCGAGCCCCTGGTTCAGATCGTCGCCGTTGAAACGCTGAAACGTCATGAACCCGATCCCGGGATTGACGAGGACGTCGTCGATCTCGCTGGGCCGGGTCGTAACGGCATCCTGCGCGGGCGCGACGGCGATCCCGGCTGTGAGCAGCGCGGTCAAAGTCCATGACGCAAATCGCGCGCACCTGCCCGGCTTCGGCTGCATCCTGACCTCCCGTCATCGTTTGAATGCAATCCTCCGCCGTGTCCCCCCTTCCGCGCAAACAAAAAAGGGGGTGGGCCGCGTCGGGCCGACGCGGCCCACCCCTGGGTCCGGTGTACTCTGGCAGCCGACGGAAGCTATTTAGTTGAAGCCCCTCCCGACCTGGTTCTATGATCCGTCCACCGCCACCAGTGGAGGTCCTATGAAAAGCACGCGGCGCGAATTCATGAAATCCGCGGTCGCGGCGCGGCCCGCAGCTTTCCTGTTCCCCACCATGGTCACCCGCCCGCTGCGCGGCGGCGCCGCCCCGGGGAGCCTGATCAACGTCGGGGTCATCGGCTCCGGCCGCATTGCCCGCGAGCACGACATGCCGGGGATCATCAAGCACGACAAGACCGCCCGGATCACGGCGTTGTGCGATCTCGACGCCGACCGAGTCGAAGAAGGCCGTCAGTTCGTCCAGGAGCGCTACGCGCAGAAAGGGATCCCGCTGACGGTGCGGACCTACGCCGACTATCGCGAGATGCTGCAGAACAAGGAACTCGACGCGATCGTCATCTGCACGCCCGACCATTGGCACGCCAAACCGGCCATCGATGCGGCCCAGGCGGGCAAGGACGTCTACCTGGAGAAGCCAACCTCGCTCACGATCGCCGAAGGCCGCACCATGAGCGACGCCATCATGCGTACCGGCAGGGTCTTCCAGATGGGAACGCAGCAGCGCTCCTGGGAACAGTTCCGGGTCGCCTGCGAGCTCGTGCGCAACGGCAGGATAGGGAAGCTGCACACGGTCCGCATCGGCTTGCCCGGGGATCCTTCGGGCAAGCCCGAACCCGAGATGCCCGTCCCGAAAAACCTGAACTACGAGATGTGGCTGGGCTCCACCCCCTACGTCTACTACACCGAAAACCGCGTCCACCCGCAAAAGGGCTACGACCGCCCGGGCTGGCTGCGCTGCGAGCAGTTCGGCGCCGGCATGATCACGGGCTGGGGCCACCACCACGTCGACATCGCACACTGGGGTATGGACGCCGAGTACTCAGGGCCCGTCGAGATCCAGGCAACCGCCGATTTCCCGAAGGGCGGCCTGTGGGACGTACACGGGGACTTCCAGGTAGAGGCGCTTTACCCGGGCGGGGTGACCATGTTCATCAGCGGCAAGTACCCGAACGGGATCCGTTTCGAAGGCTCCGACGGCTGGATCTTCGTTACTCGCGGGAGCTATACGGCCACCGCCAGCGACCCGGTCAACAGCGCCGCAGGCCAGAGTCCGCTGTCGGCAAGCGACCCCAGGCTGCTGAAATCGCAGATCGGCCCCGACGAGATTCACCTGTACCCGAGCAATGACCACCACGGCAACTGGCTGGACTGCATCCGGAACCGCCGGCCGACGGTCTGCCCGGTCGAGATCGGGCACCGAGGCTGCACCACCTGCCTGCTCAGCCACATCGCCATGAAGCTGCCGCGAAAACTCTACTGGGATCACATCCGGGAGAGATTCAGAAACGACGACGAGGCCAACGCGCTCCTGGCGCGCGCGCAGCGCTGGCCATACCAGATCGGCTAACACCCGCGCCATTTCCCCGCCCTGCCGGCCTGCTGTCGTGCCTGCGATCGGAGGGAATGTGAACCGAAGAATCGTGCTCCGCGCGTCCCTGTTCGGCCTGGCCGCCGCCGCGGGCCGCGCGGGCGGGATCGGACCGGGGGCTTGGCCGCAGACCGCCGCGGATGCCCAGAAAGGGATGGACGCCGAGCGGCTCGACGACCGGATCGTGGTCAGAGTCGACGGCGAAACCTTCACGTGCTATCGCTTCGGTCCGGGTCAGAAGTATCCCTACTTCTACCCGGTGAACGGCCCGGCCTCGGGCCGCTCCGTCACGACCGAATCCTCGCTTCCCTACCCCCATCATCGCTCCCTCTTCTTCGGCTGCGACCGGGTCAACGGCGGCAACTACTGGCAGGAGGGGAACGAGCTGGGGCAAATCGTCTCCGGAGGAGCCGTGGTGGCTACAAACGGCCCGCACGTGGTCGAGATCAGGGACAATTGCCAGTGGCGCAAACCGGGTGAAAAGCCCGTGATCGCGGACCGTCGCGAGATCCGCATCGAGGCGCCCTCGCGCGCGCTGCGACTCATCGATTTCACGGTCACGCTGACCGCCTTGACCGAGGTCCGGATCGAACGCACGAACCATGCCCTGTTCGCCGCCCGCGTCGTCCCGGAGCTCTCGGTGAAAAACGGCGGCACCCTGGCCAACGCCGAAGGCGCCCTCTCGGAGAAAGGCACGTACGGGGTGCCGTCCGCCTGGTGCGATTATTCGGGCCGCCATTGCGGTGTCGGGGAAGGAATCGCAATATTCGATTCCCCCGCCAACCCGTGGTTCCCGTGCACGTGGTTCACCCGCGATTACGGGTTCTTCTCTCCGACCCCGATGGAATGGCTGGGTCAGGAAGGTTACCGCCTCAAGCACGGAGAAGACCTGCGGCTGCGGCATCGAGTCGTCGTGCACGCCGGCACTCAGGGGCGGGGCACAATCGCAGACCTGTTCCAGCAGTGGAAGAAAACACCCTGAAATCTGGGAAACCGACATGAGCTGGCTCCCCATCTGCATGTGCGCCACCGTCGTCGCCTGCGCCCTCTTCCCTCGCCCGGGCGCGGCGCCGGCCGCGCGGAACCCCGGCGGAGGCCAGGCACCGCCGTTCGAGTGGTGGCGGGGTGCCGACACGGTCGCGCTCGTCAAGGACGGCAGGCCCGTCTGGCAGTTCAACTACTCGCCCGCCCTTTCGAAGCCTTGCTTCCACCCCCTGGCGCTCCCGGGCGGTTCCGATCTGACCTGGCTGAGCCCTAGGGACCACCCGCATCACCTGGCGCTCTTCTTCAGTTGGAAGTACCTGAACCGCGTCAATTACTGGGAGGAGCCCGGCGGGATTCCGGAAGGAACCACAAGGTGGTCCAACGTCGAGATTGAAACCCGTGCGGACTTCGCGGCGCGCATCAAGCTCGCGCTTCAATATCGGCCCCGGGGAGCGACAGCCGACGTCCTCAACGAGAAACGCGCCCTTGCGATCTCGCGTCCCGCCGGGGACGGGGCTTATTCCCTCGACTGGGACATGGAGTTCACGGCCGGTCCCGCGGACGTCGTGCTCGACCGCACGCCACCGGACACCACTCCCGACGGCAACGCGCGCGGGGGCTATGCCGGGTTGTCGATCCGGCTCGCCGCAGGTCTGTCGAGTCCGCGGGTCGCCGCCACGGCCGACACCGGGCCCCTGGCAAAGGATCGCTACGGTTTCGCAGCCTCGGCGGCCGAATTCAACGGGGTGATCGACGGGGGGGAGGTTGGCGTCGCCATCCTCGACCACCCCTCCAACCCGCGCGCACCCACGCGCTGGTACGGCATCATGGCCCGGTCCGTTCCCTTCTGGTACCTTAATGCCAGCCTCCTGCAACTCGAGCCCTATTCCCTGGCCGCGCACCAGCGGATGACGCTACGGTATCGCATCGTCGTGCACCCTCTGCGCTGGTCCCCCTCCCGCCTCCAGGAAGAACACGCCGGATATGCCCGGGAAAACGCCCGGACGAAGTGATGGTCCAGAGGGACACAGCAGGACGCGGATCTCCACGGATGTCCAGGATTCGCGGATCATCACCAGTTAAACCTGCGTATACCCGCGCAAACCCGCGTCCTGGAAGGGGTGACCACTTGCCCCCGGCCGGAGGAAGCCGCAGCGAGGAACGATACGTCCGGGGCCGCGTCGGGCCGACGCGGCCCACTTCGGCCGTATTGTGGTAGTGTTTACCGCGGGGACGATGGGCGCGGGAGGGAAAAGGTGCGCAACGCTTCGACAGTGTGGCTCCGGCCCGGGGACGCGGCCTGCCTGTTCGTGTTCGCGCACGGTGCAGGGGCGGGCATGCGTCATCCGTTCATGAAGGACGTCGCGGAACGGCTGGCCGCCCGGCGCGTGGCCACGATGCGTTACCAGTTTCCCTACATGGAGCGGGGCAGCGGCAGACCGGATCCGCCGCGCGTCCTGATCGATACCGTGCGCGCGGCCGTCGACGAGGCGCGCCGCGCAGAGCCCGGCCTCCCCGTTTTCGCCGGCGGGAAGTCGATGGGCGGGCGGATGACCTCGCTAGCGGCCGCACAGGAACCCCTGCCCGGGGTGCGCGGCCTGGTGTTTCTGGGCTTCCCTCTGCATGCCCCGGGAAAGCCTTCGGCGGACCGCGGGGCGTACCTCGGGAGTGTCGGACTGCCGATGCTCTTCCTGCAAGGGACGCGCGACAAGCTCGCGGACCTCGGCCTGCTCCGGCCCTTGTGCAACGGGCTGGGTGCGCAGGCCCGTCTGCATGTCTTCGAGGGAGCGGATCACTCCTTCCATGTCCCCAAGCGGTCCACCCCGGGCGACTTCGACATTCTCGACGAACTCGCGCGCGTCGTCTCGCACTGGGCGACCGCGGTCACTGGATAGTCCGGCGCCCCACCCGGGGGTTGCCGCACATGGAGGTTGGGAAAGATGGACTCTGCAACGTTCCGCAGCCTGGGGCACGAACTTGTGGACTGGGTGGCCGATTATCGGGAGCGGCTGGAGTGCCTGCCCGTAATGAGTCAGGTGCGGCCGGGCGAGATCCGGGCCCGCCTGCCCCAGGATCCGCCCATCCAGGGAGGAGGACTGGCCGAGGCCGTGCGTGCCCTGGACACGGACATCCTCCCGGGCATCACGCACTGGAACCACCCTTCTTTTTTCGCCTATTTCCCCAGCAACACCAGCTACTCTTCGATCCTGGCGGACCTCGTCGCCTCCGGCCTCGGGGTGCAGGGAATGAGCTGGCAGACCAGCCCAGCGGCCACGGAGGTCGAGGAGATCGTCATGGAGTGGCTGCGCCGGATGGTGGCGCTCCCGCCGGCCTGGACCGGGGTCGTGCACGACACGGCGAGCACGGCGACGTTGTGCGCCCTGCTCTGCGCCCGCGAAAAGATCTCCGGGTTCGCGCAGAACGGCCCCGGCCTCCAGTCCGGGGAAGCCCCGATGGTCGTCTACGCGTCCAACCAGAGTCACAGCTCCATCGAGAAAGGGACGCTGCTGGCTGGCTTCGGCAGGAATCACCTCCGTCTCATCGACACCGACGGCGCCCACGCGCTCCGGCTCGACCTGCTGGAACAGGCCGTGCAAGTGGACCTCGCGGCGGGGTTGCGTCCCGCGGCCGTGGTCGCGGCCGTCGGCACCACCGCCACAACCGCGCTCGACCCCCTGAAGGGGATTGCCGCGCTGGCGCAGAAGCACGGGATGTGGCTGCACGTGGACGCGGCCATGGCGGGCACCGCCATGGTCCTCCCCGAGTGTCGCTGGATGTGGGAGGGCATCGAGGAAGCCGACAGCGTCGTGTTTAATCCCCACAAATGGATGGGGGTCGGCTTCGACTTCAGCGCCTACTTCGTCAGGGACCCGCAGCACCTCGTACGGGTGATGAGCACCAACCCCAGCTATTTGCAGACTGCCCAGGACGGCCAGGTGAAGAACTACCGGGACTGGCACATCCAGCTGGGCCGCCGGTTCCGTTCGCTCAAGCTGCTCTTCTTCCTGATGGACGTGGGCGTCGAGGGGCTGCAGGCACGCATACGCCGGGATCTCGACAACGCACGCTGGCTCCGCGACCAGGCCGCGCCCGACCCGGAGTGGGAGCTGATGGCCCCGGTGCCCCTGCAAACCGTCTGTTTGCGCCACGTCCCCGCGCGGCTGCGCGGGGACGAGCCGGGGCTCACCCGCCACAACCGGGACATCGCCCTGCGGGTCAACGACAGCGGCCGGGCCTACCTGACCACCTCCGAATTGAAGGGGCGGCAAATTCTCCGGGTAAGCATCGGGGCCGAAGCGACCGAGCGCAGGCATGTTGCGGCCCTCTGGACGGCGCTCCGCGAGGCGGCGCGGCCGGCGGCGGCATCGTGAGCCGGCTTGCGCGGACCGCAACCGCCCGCGGGTGTGCTAGAATCGGCTGGAGATCCGAGAGGTATCCGCATTGACGAACCAGTTCAGGACCGCGCTCGAGAAGGGTGAGTTTGTCTACACGGCAGAACTGGTGCTCGGCAGGGACCACTCGGTGCCGGAGGCCGAGGAGTTCGTCCGCGCCGCGGCACGGGAGCCGCGAGGCGTGCGGATCGTCAGCGTCACCGATCTCCCCGGCGGGAACCCAGCCCTACCACCCGAGGCGTTCGTCCCCTTCCTCCTAAAAAACGGCCTCACCCCCATCGCGCACCTGACAGGCAAGGACGGCAACCGGGCCGCAATCGAGAGCCGTCTCCACGCGCTGGCGCGCCTGGGGGTCGACAACATCCTAGCCCTGACGGGCGATGCGCCGCGCAGCGGGTTCCTGGGCAGACCGAAGCCGGTCTTCGATCTCGATTCCGTCCTGATCCTCCGGCTCATCCAGGCCATGGGCTCCGGGATCCGATTCGAGGTCGGTTCCAGGACGGCACAGACCACACCCTTCGAGTTCTTCGCCGGCGCCGTGGTCAATCCCTTCAAAGGACGGCAACCCGACCTCATGATGCAGCTCTACAAGCTGGAGCTGAAGATCAGGGCGGGCGCCGCGTTCGTCATCCCGCAGATCGGGTACAACCTCCGCAAGTTATACGAGGCCAGGCAGTACATGATGCGGGAAGGGCTTGCAGTGCCCGTCCTCGCCAACGTGTACGTCCCGACGGCCGCCATCGCACGCCGGATGAAGGAGGGTGAGATCCCAGGCTGTGCCGTCGGCGATGCGCTCATCCGCCGGCTGGAGGGGGAAAAGAAGCCGCAGCGGCTGGAACGGGCGGCCCTGATGGTCGCAGCCGCCAGGACGCTGGGCTTTGCCGGGGCGCACATCGGGGGGTTCGGGCTCAGCCACGGCGATTTCCTCCACATCATCGACCGCTCGCTCGAGATCGGGCCCGACTGGAAAGGCCGCATCGACGAACTCCTGTTCGAGACGACGCCCGACGAATTCTATCTCCTCCCGGCGGCGGCCGACGGTCTCAGTGACGGCGCGGGACGGTATCGGCTCCCGGCCCTCCCCGCGCCCACCTTGAACGCCCGGGTCGGTGACCTGGTCCACCGGCACCTGATCGACCCCAGCTCGGCTCCAGCCAGGTTCCTCTCCCGCCGGTTCGGCGGGCGCGAGGGGAACGGCGCGGGCTGGAGGACCGGTTTCTGGTACCGGATGCTCGGCCTGGCGACCCTTTACCGCAAGGCGGCCCTGGGCTGCGCTGGGTGCGGCGACTGCGTTCAGGACCACCTCGGTTACGCGGGCTGCTCGATGCGCTGGTGCTACAAGAACCTGCGCAACGGCCCGTGCGGCGGCTCGCGCCCCGACGGCTCGTGTGAGGCCGTCCCGGAAAACCCCTGCATATGGAACCGGGTCTACCTGAACACGCTCGGGCTGAAGCGCGACCCCGGCAAATTCGCCTCCACCCTCGTCCCGCCGCGCGACTGGGGCCTGGACCACACCAACGCGCTCGCCAACCGGTTCGCCGGCATCGACAACCTCGAGCGCCGGGCCAGGCTGGAGGCACCGGGGACAGAACACCGGGAAGACGACCGGAGTGAACTCGACGGGGCGGATGAAACCCGCCCCCGCTAACGCGGAGGTCTCACCATGCTCGTCATAGGCGAGCGCATCAACGCGACGCGCAAACGCATCCGGGAAGCGGTGCTTGCCGGTAACGCGGATCTGATCAAAGAAGAAGCGCGCAGGCAGGTCGAAGCCGGCGCCCACATGCTCGACGTCAACGGAGGCATCGAGGGGAGGGAGCCGGAACTGTTGAAGTGGCTCGTCGGCATCGTCCAGGGCGTGACGGACGTGCCGCTGTGCCTCGACAGCGCCGACCCGGACGCGCTGCGCCAGGCCCTGCCGCTGTGCCGCGGCCAGGCGATGATCAACTCGGTCACCGACGAAGACGCCCGCTGCGCGGCCCTTCTGCCGGTGATCCTGGAAGCGCGCACGAAGGTGGTCGCCCTCTGCATGTCCGCCTCCGGGCCGCCATCGGGCGTGGACGACCGCGTGACCACCGCCGTCCGCCTGGTCGACAGGCTCACCTCCGCGGGCGTTCCGCCGCAGGACATCTACGTCGATCCCTGCGTGTTTCCCACAAGCACCGGGGGTGCGCATGGCCCCGCGCTGCTGGAGGCCGTTGGCCGGATCAGGGCACTCTGCCCCGAGGTCCACACGACCTGCGGGGTGAGCAACGTCTCGTTCGGGCTACCGGCGCGGAAGCTGCTGAACGAGGTCTTCCTCATGATGCTGCTCGGGCGCGGCCTCGACGCCGCCATCATCGACCCGTGCGACACCGGACTGATGGCCCGCGTAACCGCCGCCGAAGCCCTTATCGGGCGCGACGATTTCTGCGAAGCCTACCTGCTCTCCTACCGCGCCGGCAAGCTCGGGGAGGTCTCCAGGTAAGGACCGCACTGGCCGTCGCGCGCGCCTCCTCTTTTTTGCTGACTCGGTTTTGGCACTCCTGCTATGCTCTCGCATCACCCTGTTTACCCTCTGTCGCATGCACCTCTCAGGGCGCGCCGGTCACGGTCCCGCCTGGGGCCGCATCTACCGAAGTACCAGGGTGCTTGCCGCGCCGACACCGTCAGGCTTCAGGTTGGCGTGGTGGCACGCAATGCCGCGATTTCGGGGTTGCGCCGAGGCGCCGGGCATCTCGGCCGCAGGGCAAGAGAGAGCGGCGTCAAGGCGCCGCACTCCGGATTGCGGACCCAAGAACTGGAGGAACCGCCCGGGGCGCCGCGTCGGCAATCGGAATCGTCATGGTCAACAAAATAAGCTACAAGCTCATCCTGGCCGTGGGCGGCGTGGCGCTTGTCATCGTAAGCGCCTACGCCTTCGTGACCCTCAGGGCCCATCACGCGCAGCTTATCAGCGAGTTGCGCCGTAGCGCGAATCAGCTCAGCGAGACGATCAAGAGCAGTACCCGATACGACATGCTGTTGAACCAGCGGGAATCCGTGCACCGCATCATCAACACCATCGGCACACAGGAGGGCATTCAGAAGGTCCGCATTTTCAACAAAGAGGGGGCGATCATCGTCTCGACGGATTCGGCCGACATCGGCCGGATGGTGGACAAGAATGCGGAGGCCTGTTACGTCTGCCACGCGGCGAATCAGCCTATCGAGAGACTGGGGATACCGGATCGCACCCGCATTTTTCAGCCCGCGGGCGGCGATCGGATCCTGAGCATCATCAACCCCATCTACAACGAGCCGACCTGCTGGCAGAGCGACTGCCACGCACACGACCCCGCCAAGAAGGTGCTGGGCGTGCTGGATATATCGATGTCGCTGCGCGACGTGGACCGTGAAACGAGGGCCAGCGAGAACCGCCTGGTGCTGTTCGGCCTCGGAGCCATCGCCGCCGTAAGCCTGATCATTTACCTGTTGGTCGACCAGATCGTGCTCAAACCGGTGCACAAGATCGTGGACGCGACCCGCAAAGTGGCCGCCGGCGACCTCCACTACAAGATTGCCCTCGAGAAGCGGGACGAGATCGGTCAACTGGCGAGTTCCTTCAACGAGATGACGCAAAAACTCGCGGAAGCGCAGCGCCAGGTCTATCAGTCGCAAAAGCTCGCGGCCGTCGGCCAACTGGCCGCGGGAGTTGCGCACGAAATCAACAACCCCCTCACAGGGGTGCTGAGTTACAGCAGTTTTCTGCTCAAGCGCGCACAGGACAAGCCCGAGTTCAAGGAGGACCTGGAGGTGATCGTGCGCGAGACCAAGCGGTGCCGCGGAATCGTGCAGGGTCTGCTCGACTTCGCGCGCCAGTCGCCGCCGGAAAAACACGAGAGCGACATAACAGATATTTTCGAGCGCGCGCTCCGCATCGTGCAAACCCAGATCGACCCGCTTCGCGTCGAGCTGAAGAAGGACATCCGCGACGACCTGCCCAAGATCTACGCGGACGCCAATCAAATCCAGCAGGTCCTGGTCAACCTGCTGCTCAACGCCAACGACGCCATGGCCGCGGACGGCGGTACCCTTTCGGTCTCCGCCCGTCTCGCGGGGGACGGGGGCGTTGCGGCTGCACAGTCCGGGAAGATCGAGATCCGCGTGAGCGACACCGGGTGCGGCATAGCGCCCGAAAACCTGCAGAAGATCTTCGATCCATTTTTCTCGACCAAAGGGCCAAAGGGGACCGGCCTCGGGCTGGCGGTGGCGTGGGGCATCGTGGAAAAACACAACGGACGAATCGAAGCCGAGAGCGAATTGGGCAAGGGGACAACCTTTCGGGTTGTGCTGCCGATAGGCAGGGGCTAGGCATAGACTTTGCGGCCGGCGACGAGCGCTTTCCTGGATCGTGCCCCGACGGTATCCTCGCGTGGACCGTTCGGCGCGCCGTCGTGCGGACCTCATCCATGGCCGGCGGTTGTCCGGCTTCGTAGAGGCTGAGAGGTGGAAAACATGGTTCCTATTCTCGTCGTGACGATGATCGCGGCGTTCATCGTCGTCGATCTGCTGATCAGGTATGTGTCGAACCGAATGCGCAAGGCCAAGGAACTCAAGGAACGCCTTGCCGCACTGGATACGGGCCTGCGCCTCGATTTCACCCACGAAGCGAAATCACTCAAGCGGGTGGAGGTGGCCAAGCCGTACGCGCGCATCCTCGCCGTCGACGACGAGGCGATCGTCCTGGACAGCTTCAGGAAAATCCTCGTCGCGGCCGGATACGCGATCGACACGGTCGAGAGCGGCCGCGAAGCGCTCGGGCTGGTCCAGAGAAACAAGTACGATTTCGTCTTCACCGACCTGAAGATGCCGGAAATGGACGGCCTCGACGTGGTCAAGGGGGTGAAGCACTTCAGCCCGGAATCGGACATCGTCGTCATCACGGGCTATGCGACGATAGAATCCGCCGTCAATGCGATGAAATACGGGGCGATGGACTACGTGCAGAAGCCCTTCACCGAAGACGAGTTGGTCGAGTTCACCAGGAAGTGCCTGATCCGCAGGCACGACCGCCTGCAGAAAGGGCTGGCCCCCACCGTGCGCGTGGTGACGACAGACCGGCTGCGCGCCAACGAGTTCCGCATCCCGGGGGGCGTGTTCATCTCCGGCGGTCACGTCTGGGTGAGTGTCACGGTGCCGGGGATCGTGCGGGTGGGGATGGACGATTTCGCGCGCAAGATGATAGGCCACATCGACGGAATCGAACTGCCGGCCGAGGGCGCCGCCCTGAAGAAAGGCGATCCCCTCTTCAAGGTGAGGCAAGGGGGACGCGTGGCCACCTTTCACGCGCCGGTCTCGGGTGTCGTCCAGAACCTCAACACCGACTTGCCGCGAAACCTGGACTGGCTGGAACGGCACACCTACGAAAACGGGTGGGTGTGCTCGATGAAACCCGATCACCTTGCCGACGAGCTCGCGCAGATGAACATCGGCGACAAGGCCGCGGCCTGGTACCAGTTGGAGATCGCGCGTCTGCAGCAACTGTTTGCACCGCCGCTCGACGACCCGTCCTCGGGGCTCGCGCCCGTCACGCTCGTGGAAGGCCAGTTGCAGGAGGCCGATGACGACCTGTGGGCCAGGTTTGCCGGGACGTTTCTGCAGCCGTAGGCTGCCGACTCGTCCAGGAACGGCGTGAACCTCCCGGAGCATTTGCGCACGCGGCCGACCGTGTATGAACCCTAATTCCTTCAGCAATCGTAGGTGATTTTTATGGAAAAGAAGCTGCACCGCCGCACGCTCCTCAAGCTGGGCCTGGCCGCGACCGCCGGGGGTTCGACTCCCCCGCTGGCGCTGGCGTCGTCCCAGCCGCAAGGGCAGAATCAGCCCCCTCCGGACCACGCGGGCGTGCTCGTGGACACGACACTCTGTATCGGGTGCCGGAAGTGCGAGGAGGCGTGCAATCGCCGGAACAACCTGCCGCGCACGGCCGACGTCCTTTTCAGACCGGGAGGTCCTGCGCTCGTTCCGCCGGCCCAGCGAAACCGCGTTCACCGTGGTGAACCAGTTCCCGGGGAGCCCTTCACCCGACCAGGCCGACCTGCCGCAGACATATGCGAAGGTCCAATGCATGCACTGCCTCTACCCGTCCTGCGTCTCGGCGTGCATCGTGGGGGCGCTGACGAAGTCGGCGGACGGCGCAGTGGTCTACAACCCCACGATCTGCCTGGGCTGCCGCTACTGCCAGGTCGCCTGTCCCTTCGAAATCCCGGCATACGAGTTTCATGAACCGCTCGTGCCGCGTGTGCGCAAGTGCGAGTTCTGCACCGACCGCGCGCGGGGCACCGGGGCCAATCCCGCCTGCGCCGCCTCTTGCCCCACCGAGGCCCTGGTCTTCGGCCGCAGGGCGGAGTTGCTCGCCATGGCCAAGGAGCGCATCAAGAAACGCCCCAACCGCTACGTCAACCACGTGTATGGCGAGACGGAGGCGGGGGGGACCGGCTGGCTCTACCTGACCGGGCGGCCGGTGCAGGAGGTCGGACTGCTGAATCTCCCGAGCAAGGCTCCGCCGCAGCTGACCGAGACCATTCAGCACGGCATCTTCAGATTCGGCATGATCCCGATCGCGTTCTATGGCCTGCTCTCATACCTGTGGCACCGCAACATGCAGCGGCCCGGCGATGCCGGCACGACCGAAGGCGGTGCGGAATGACCCCCAGACTTCACGACGAACACGGCCACCGCGTCACAAAACCCTTCTTCACCTTCGGCACGTTGACCCTCCTCATTTTCATGGGCGCCGGGTTTGCCTTCGGCATCACGCGCCTGTTTCTCGGGCTGGGGACCGTGACCAACCTGGACAACCACAACCCGTGGGGGATCTGGATTGCGTTCGACGTAGCGTGCGGCGTGGCCCTGGCCGCCGGCGGGTTCACCACCGCCGCCCTGGTCGATATCTTCGGCAAGAAGAGATACAAAGTCCTGCTGCGCCCGGCCATCCTCACGGCATTCCTCGGTTACCTTTGGGTGGCTATCGCGCTGAGCTTCGATCTCGGCCGGTACTGGAACATCTGGCGGCCCATCTTCAACTGGCAGGGGAACTCGGTGCTCTTCGAGGTGGGCATGTGCGTCACCGCCTACCTCATGGTGTTGACCGTCGAGATGAGCCCGGCGTTTCTGGAAGGGCTGAAAGCCCGCATCGACCGGGACGAGTGGGGCGCGGCGCTGCTGCGCAGAGTGGAGAAACCGCTCCTCACGCTTCACGCCGCCGTCAAGATCGCCCTGCCGATGTTCATCGTCGCCGGTGTGGTGCTCTCGTTCATGCACCAGTCATCCCTGGGGACGCTCATGCTGATCGCCCCCAGCAAGATGAGCGCCCTGTGGTTCACCCCCATCCTCCCGCTCCTGTTCCTGCTGTCGGCGATCATGGTCGGGTTCCCGATGGTCATCCTGGAGTCCATCTACGCCAACATAAGTTTTGGCCGCAACCCGGAAATGGATCTCCTGACCCCGATGGCCCGCATCATCCCCTGGTTCCTCGGGCTCTACGGCGTGGTGAAAATCGGCGACCTCGTCGTCCGGCATAATCAACTGAATTTCCTCGAGCACCCCGCATCCACCACCGCCCTCGCGATCGAGATCCTGCTGGGCGTCGTAGCCCCCTTCCTGCTGTTTCTCAGCAAGGCGGTCCGCCGGTCCATGGGCTGGATGTTCTTCACCGTTTGCCTGATCATCTTCGGCGTCGTGCTGAACCGGCTCAACGTTTTCCTGGTGGCCTACAATCCCCCGTACTCCACCAAGGCTTACTTCCCGTCGATCGGGGAGATCGCGATGACCATCGCGATCGTTTCCAGCATATTGTTCTGCTACCGCTTCTGCGTGACCTTCTTCCCGATCCTGCCGGGCTACGTGCCGAGCGTCGAGGTCCAGATCGCACGCATGCGCGAGGAACGCGAAACGGCCGTGAGCCCGTTCTGGACCTGGGCGATCCGCGGTGCCGCCATAGCGTGCCTCCTGACCTTCATCGGCCTGTACAGCTTTGTGCACATCGAGGCCATCCAGTCCTCCGTAAAAACCGTCCAGGAGGTGCGGCGCGTTCAGACGCAGATGCGCGTCTCCGCCGCCGGCGCGCCGGGGCCTTCCTATCCCCAGCGTCCCTCGGGCTACAAGAACTTCTACCTGCTGGACAGCCCCCTGCTGAAGGCCAGGGCGGACGACTACGAGCCGGTGCGCTTCTCGCACCGCATTCACGATGGCTTGACCGGGGGGGACTGCGGAATCTGCCATCACCGTTTTGCGGGCGACGAGAAGGATCGGCTGGGAAACGACGTCAAGGAGCTGCACGCGTCCATAGACGTCAAGCTGGGCGGTCCCTGCTCTTCCTGCCACGACAACATGGAACAGAACCCGCCCCAGAGCTGCACCCGCTGCCACGGGATGCCCAACGAGCCGGACAGCCCCTCACGCCTCGGGCTCAAGGGCGCCTACCACCGCCTCTGCATCGGCTGCCACGAACGCCAGGTCAAACCGACCTCCGCGCCGACGGAGTGCGCCGCCTGCCACCACCCATGGACACCGGATCATTCCAAGCTGGTCACCCTCGGAGCGAAGCCCAGCCCCCAGGACGTGACGCGGGCGTGCCTGAGCTGCCACGCCAAGGCGGGGCAGGACCTGCTCAAGACAGCCCACTGGAACTGGAAGGGCTCCTCTCCCACGCTGGCGGGCTACGAGCGCCGCACCGACATCAGCCTGAAGCTCATGGTGAACAACTACTGCGTCGCCATCGGATCCAACCAGCAGCAATGCATGTCCTGTCACATCGGCTACGGCGGCATGGATGACCGCTACGATTTTTCCAACCCGGCCAACATCGATTGCCTGATCTGCCACGACACGACCGGGAAGTACAGAAAGGATCCAAGCACGGGCGGACTGCCCGATCCGTCGGTCGACCTGGTCGCGCTGTCGGCCAGGGTGGGCCGCCCCTCACGGCAGGCCTGCGGTTCGTGCCACTTTTATAGCGGCGGAGCTCCCAATGCCAAACACGGGGACCTGGAGCCGGCCTTGACCGACTCGAACGAACCGATCGACATGCACATGGGTACCCTGAATATGCGGTGCCAGGATTGCCACACCACCAGCGAACACAGGATCGCCGGGATGTCGCTGACTGCCCCCGCCGTCGAAGGGCGCATAAGCTGCGACAAGTGCCACGGCCTCACGCCTCACGGGGTTGCCGGCTCGCTGAGCCGCCACCTGGACGATCACATCGCGAATATCGCCTGCGAAACCTGCCACATCCCTAGCTTTGCCCATCGCTCCCCCACCCTGCTGCGGCGCGATTTTTCCACCGCAGGCCAGAACCGGCCCGAAACCCTCGACCGGTACGGGATGCCAACCTACGACAAGAAGTTCGGCGCGCTTACCTGGGGGAAGGACTTGGTGCCCGTCTATCTCTGGTACGACGGGACGCGCAACGCCTCCCTCGCCGGCGGCCGCATCGACCCTTCCTCCCCCGTCCTTCTGAACGCCCCGGTCGGGGAAAAACGCAGTCCCGTGGCGCGCATCTTCCCCTTCAAGGTGCACGCCGGGGTCCAGCCCTACGACACCGAAAACAACACCCTCGCCTTGCCCGATTTCGTCGGGAACTACTGGGTTAACTTCGATTGGGCGAAAGCCCTCGTCGCCGGCATGAAGCGCATGGGCCTACCCTATTCGGGCAAGTACGCATTCGTGGAAACCAAGATGTACTCCTCCATCCACCACCAGGTCGCACCGGCGAAAAAGGCGCTGGGCTGCACCGATTGTCACAGCGCGGCGGCCGTCACGTGCGCGCGTTGCCACAAGGGAGCTGCGGGGACCGCGCTCCCGTCGCACCGGCTCGCCATGTACCCCGAAGTAAAGAACCGGATGGATTTCAAGGCGCTCGGCTACACCGATGATCCCGCCCTCACGGGCGGCCGCTTTCACATCACCATCGGCCGTGGCTCGCCCGCACAATAGCCGGAGGGATTACCCGGGGGGTTCGCACAGGCCCGACCGCCCCGAAGGCGTTATTTATAGAAAATGGGCCCAAAAATTCAAAATAGGGCCTGTTTTTTTGGGCCTAGTTAACGTCAACTCTCTGCAAATATAGTACTTCATCTGGTCCGTCCCCGGAACTCATATAGGCCGGAGGGGGCCTCCAGCACGGCCTTGGCCCCGGCGACGCGCAGAAACCTGGTGCCTCTAATGCGGGCGTCGGGGTCGGGAACGTGCACCGTCGCGGTGGTGTTTGGGGGGACCCGGAACCGCCAGAAGAAGTTCCCCCCGTCTCTTTTCCAGGAGCTGCCGATTTCGCCGTAGGGCGAGTGAAACGTCGCCTCGACCCATTGCACGTCGCCGGCGAGGGCGGGGGCGAGGATGAAGCGCTTGTATCCCGGGGCCGAGTCGTCCGGCCGGATACCGGCGAGACCTTCGGTAAACCACTGTCCGGCGCCCATCAACGTGGAGTGCAGCCTCGAGTTTGCGCCGTTCCACTCCTCCCAGACGGTCGTGGCACCCTGCTCGATCATGTGCCCCCAACCGGGGAACGTGGTCTGGGTCATCATGCCCGCCAGCAGATCGTCGCGCCCGATCCCGTTCAGATAACGCCACAGCAGCCAGGTGCCGTGCATGCCCGCATTGACGTGCCCGCGGTCGGTAACGCTGATGCGCCGCTCGAGCCGTTCCGTCACATCGGCGCGCAATTCCGGGGGGACCACTTCGAGCAGGAGGGGAAAGGCGAGGTAGGGCTGCTCGCCGTTGACATAAGTCTTCGTCGCCGGATCGAGATACTTCCGGTTCACTTCGGCAGCGACCTGCGCCGCCCGCTCCCGGTACCGGCGCGCGTCTTCTTTCAACGCGAGCGCGTCGGCGCAGTCGGCGGCGATCTTCAGGTTCAGGATCCAGTAGCAGTTGTTGAAAAAATGAGTGGATCGTTCGTCGACTCGATCCCCGGGATCTTGTCCGCGGCCGGGCGGGACCCAGTCTCCCAGAAAGCTCCAGACCGGGGTCCCCGGGGTGCTGAACGAGGTGAAGGGCCGCAGCAGGTCGCCGGCGGATTTCGAATCGAGGAATCCCAGCCATTTCTTTATCGACGGATACGACACCTCCAGGATCCGCCTGTCGCCGAAACGACGGTAGACCTCCCAGGGGAGGACGACGCAGATCCCTCCCCACGCCGGCCCTCCCCCGCCGTTCATCTGGGGTGCCGTGTGCGGCATCTCCCCGGTGCTCTGCTGGGTGTCGCGCCAGTCCTCGAGCCACTTGGTGTAGAGTGCCGCGGTGCGAAACTGGCTCATGCCGGTTTCCATTGTGGCGTGCGCGTCGCCGCCGTAGCCGAGGCGCTCGCGGTGAGGGCAGTCGACCAGGTAGCCGCCCAGCGAAAGCGATTCGTAAGTCCACGCCGTCATCTGGTAGATCTTGTTCAGCAGGTTGTTTGAGCACGAAAAAGTCGCCGCCCTGTCGTAGCCGGTTCGGACCAAGTACCCCGAGATGTCCTCATCCGGGGGGACCCGGTCGAGGTTCCTGACAGTCACCCAGCGAAACGCGTGGTAATTGAATCGGCTCCGGAAAGGGGAGTCGTCCCTGCCCGAGCAGACGTAGACGTCGCGCTGCCCATATGAACACGCCTCGTCCTCTCGCTCGGAATACTCGAGCGAGATCTCACGCCCCTCGGGGCCCCGCAGCGGCATCTCGAACCAGCCTGTGAGAGACCTGCCCATGTCGATCCGCAAGGAGCCGTCCGGCTTCCGCTGCACGGAGGCGGGAACCAGTCTCTCGACCAACCGGTCCGGTTCGATGGTTTCGGCGGACAGCGTTTGTTGCCGGGGGCCGAAGACGCGCACCCGGTTCCAGTCCGCGTCGCTGAACGCGGCGGTGCTCCACCCCGGCTTCTCGATCCGGGCGTCGTAGCGCTCGCCCCCGAACTGCCGTGCTTTCCAGCCGCCCATCCCGGTGATGGGGCTCGCGTGCGTTTTCCACGAGCCGTCGCTCGGGACGGTTGCGCTCGAGCCATCCCCGAGGGTCGCTTCGATCTGCAGCAGGAACATCGCGCCGTCCGCGAGCTTGTACTCCGGGTGCGACGCCCACCCGTTGCCGAGCCACACGGCGACACAGTTCGCCCCCGGTTCCAGCAATTCCGTAACCTCGTAGGTCAGGTAGCGCACCCTGCGGCCCAGATGCGAGACCGACGGCGCCAGTACCGCGTCACCCACCTTTCTGCCGTTGACGTGCACCTCGTGATAGCCGATCGACGCGACATAGACGAAGGCGCTCCGGGGACGCGACGTGAGCGAGAACACCTTCCGGAACCACGGGGACGGCCTGTCTGGCCCGCCACCTGCCGGGGTTCCGACCCACTGTGCCCGCCAGTCTTCAGCTCGCAGCAGTCCCATGGTCCAGCGCGCGGAACGGCTCCAGGCCGACATCGCCCCGTCCTGGTCCCATACCCGCACCTTCCAGTAGCATTGCTGCTTCGACGGGAGCCTCTTGCCCGCATACGCCACGTTTACCGACTGGTCCGAGGCGATGCGGCCACTGTCCCACAGGTCGCCCTCGCTCGCTTCGAGCTTCTCGCGGCTGCTCGAAACCAGGATGCGATAGCCGGTCTGGCCAAGCCCGTGCGCATCGGCGCTCCCGATGAGTTCCCAACCGAGGCGTGGGCTGGCGATGTCGATCCCAAGCGGCCCATCCAGGTACTCGCAGCGGAGCCGAATAGGTTCCAGTTCTGCGCCGGCCGCAGGCCAGCAGAAAAGCAGTGCCTGCACGATGCTCGCCACGACAAGAATCGCTCTCATGGAATCCTCTTTCCTGAGCGGCCGCACCGGCGCCGGAGCGGTCTGAATTGTGTGAAGTGCGCGTGTTCTCACTCTCCGGCAGGGAGACCGAGCAGCGCTAGCTTCCGCCTGAAGCCCGACTCCTCGTTGACCGTGTGAAGAAACGTGCCGTCCGCGCGACGGTACGAAATCAGGCCGCCCCGGTCGAACGCAGCCACAAAGACCGTATCGCGGGCCCCCGGGGCGTTGAACACGGCAACCGGAACCTGGCCCCCGACGATCTCCTCGGGCGGCATGTGCGGCGGGCAGTTCGACAGGACATACCGGCCCGGGCAGTTGCGAATCGGCCGGCAGAGCCAGCGCGCCATCACCCCTTCCACGCTGATCCCTGTCATGTCGCGCTCCCACGCCGCGGACCACCGGGCTGCCGCACTCTAACCTACATCACCCGAGCGGGTCCTGATCGAAAAATCACCGACCGTTCTCCGTACGCCAACCCGGGTACCTGGTCGGCGCTCCCTCGGCGTCCGTCGGCGTACGGGATGAGGGCGTCTTTGACCATGGACCGGACCGAACCAGGCCTGCTATCCTCGCCGCTGGTAGTCTCGAATGGGTGAATGAGGAGTCCATGACCGCTGCCCGCTGCTCCAGGATGTTGGTCGCGCTGTGCGCCGCAGTTTGCTGCTGGCTGCCGCCGGCCGCGGCGGCAACCTTCTCGGTATCGTTCGATCCGGCGCTCGGCCCGGAGCCGAGGTCAGGAAGAATCATCCTGATGGTCTCGAGAACCAGCCGGTTCCAGCCGAACGAGACCGGCACCCCTTTCTTTGGCGTCACCGTCGATGACCTGAAACCCGGTTCCGCCGCGCTGCTGGACGAGAGCGCGCCGGGATACCCGGTCAGGAGTCTGCGCGAGCTGCCTCAGGACGAATACTACGTCCAGGCGTATCTGAACGTGTACACCACGTTTCGCCGATCCGACGGCCACACGGTCAAGCTGCACAACGACCAGGGCGAAGGGCAGAACTGGCGCCGTTCACCCGGAAACCTCTACAGCGAGCCCCGGAGAGTCTCCTTCGACCCACGCGCGGGCGAAACCATACCCGTGGTGATGACGAGGGAAATACCGCCTGTCGAACTGCCCAAAGATAACGAGTGGGTAAAGACCATCCGCATCCGGAGCGAGTTGCTTACCCGGTTCTGGGGCGTGCCCATGTACCTGGGGGCGCGCGTACTTCTCCCCAGGGGTTTTGACGAACACCCGGAGGCCAGATACCCCGTCATCTACACAATGGGGCACTTCTCCATGGGCAATCCCGGCGGCTTCCAGACGAGCGAAAACAACCCACTGTACCAGGCCTGGACGTCGCCGGACATGCCCAGGATGCTCGTCGTGTCCATCCAGCACGCCTGCCCCTATTACGACGACTCCTACGGCGTCAACTCGGAGAATGTCGGACCGTACGGCGACGCGATCACCCGTGAACTCATCCCGTACCTCGAAACGAAATACCGGGCTCTCGGCAAACCTTATGCACGCGTGCTGACCGGTGGGTCGACGGGGGGCTGGATTGCCCTCGCGCAGCAGGTTTTTTATCCGGAACTGTTCGGCGGGGCGTGGTCCTTCTGCCCCGATCCGGTCGATTTCCGCAAGTACCAGATCGTCGACCTGTACGCGGACGCCAACGCCTACTTCCGCGAGGGCGAGTGGGTGAGGGTCCCGCGCCCCGCGCAACGCGACACGGACGGCAACGTCAGGTTCACGATGGAGCAGGAGAATCTGAAAGAGGAGGTCCTGGGAACCCGGTACCGGTCGGGAGGCCAGTGGGCCATCTGGAATGCCGTGTTCGCACCGGTCGCAGACGACGGGTATCCCAAACCGCTGTGGGACCCTCTCACCGGCAGGATCGACCACGGAGTCGCGGAATGGGCCCGGGAACGCTACGACATCCGGTACTACCTGGAGAAGAACTGGCAGACGCTCGGGCCGAAGCTGGTCGGGAAACTCAACGTGTTCGTCGGCCGGATGGACAACTTTTACCTCAACGAGGCGGTGTACTACCTCGAGGAGTTCCTGGGCAGGACCGAAAAGCCCCGCTACCCGGGGCGCTTCGAATACGGCGAGCGCGGCCGCCACGGCTGGACCCCGTACAGGAACAACATCGAGTTGTATCGCGAAATGGCGGACCGGATCTCCAGGAACGCGCCCTCCGGCGACGACAGCGCATCATGGCACTACCGGTGACGCCCTTCCTTCCGAACCGACGGGTCAGGACGCCAGCCCGCCGCCGTCCGACACGATGAAGGAGTCCCGCAACTCGGCGGGAATACGGCACGGTTTGCCCGTGCGGTTGTCGCAGAAAACCCAGAGGGTCTCTGCCCTCACCAGCACCCTCCGGTCCTCCGTCCTGAGGCAGACCGACTTTCTCGGCGATCGTGTCTCCCTGAACCCCGCCACCCAGGTGCAGACGGTGACGGAGTCGCCGGCGAATGCCGGGCGCAGATACTCGATCGCGTGGGAACGGACGACCCAGGTGGAGCCGATCTCACGGTACCGTTCCTGCGGCCACCCTTGAGCGGTGGAGTGCGCCACCGCCGCGTCGAGAATCCAGCGCAGGTACTCGAGATTCCCTACGTGGCCGTTCCAATCGACGGACTCCTGGGGCACGACAAAGCTGCGCTCGAAAATCGCGGGCATGGCGTCTCCGGAAAGGCTGACTAGTCGTCGCGCACCGACCGCCGATGAGGCGGCGAAGTCGGATTATAAGGCGTGCGGCCGTGTCGAAAGGACGAAAGTTGCGCCCGAAATGGATTTGACCGGCCTGCCGCAGCCGGGATAGGTTTCAAGCGGTTGAGATGGCCCGAGGAGTTCGGAGCGGGACTGGCCTGGATCGCGGGCCGCCGCGCCTTCCCCAATCGGCGGCCGCTATGGACCTTCGTATCGGGCGCCCTCGTGTGGTCGGTCGCCCTGCTCGTACCCCTGGCCGGAGGCGTCGCCTTCCTGGCGGCGCTCGTGTTGTCCATGGGCCTCGGGATAAGCGCCGACATGGGTGCCGGTCCCGACTGGTTTCACCGCACGGTGATGCGGCGAGGGGAGTTGCACCACTCACCCTTCCGATCGGGATGCGGCGCCCGCCGGCACCTCCCGCGCGATGAGCCCGAGATTTAGCAGCCCTTGCCGCACCTGCTCGTTCTCGGCGGCCCCGAAGGCCTCGAGGGGCTCCGCCAGCACACCGCTGCAGATGCCGAGCCACGCCAGCGCGCTCTTCAGCCCGCGCAGATAGCTCGATTCCGGTTCACCGAAGCCGTAGATCTCTGCTCCAAGTCGGAGAACCTGCTCGTGTAGAAGAGCCTTCCCCGGCCCGTCGCCCCCGGTCGCCGCGCGGTAGAGCTTCACGAACAGGGCGGGGCACAGGTTCGCGCCACCGCACACGCCGCCGTGCGCCCCGGAGGCGAGAGCGTCGGCCAGTAGCATCTCGGGGCCCATGAGCAGGGAAAACGCAGGGTGCCCGCGCAGAAGGCTGCAGACCTTCTTGAAGTAGCCCAGATCCCCGGAGCTGTCCTTGAATCCGACCACACCGGGGATCCCTGCCGCACGCGCCACGGTCTCCGGGTCGAAGCTCAACTTGGTGTAGGCCGGCATGTTGTAGAGAAAGAGCGGCAGGGGCACCTCGGCGGCGAGGCGCCGGACGTAACGGAGCAAACCAGGCTGGCTGAGCGGGAAATAAAAAGGTGGCGCCGCGACCACTGCCGACGCGCCGGCCTGTCCCGCGGCAGAAGCCAGATCCAGGGATTCGGTGAAGCACGGGTCGGTGATGCCGACCAGCACGGGCACGCGCCCGCCGGCCAGGGCGCAAACCCTGCCAACCAGTTCATTCCGGAGCCGGCGGCTCAATCCCGGACCTTCGCCCGTGCTCCCAAGGATGAAGACGGCGCTCGCGCCGCCATCCAGGATGTGCTCCGTCAGTCGCTCCAGCCCGGCGCAGTCCAGGCGCGCCCGGTCCAGCAGCGGGGTGACCATCGGCGGCACTATCCCTCGAAGCAGCGGCGGGAGTTCGGGTCGTTTCAAGTCGGCACCTCCCAGTGGCGGAAGAATGATCCTACCTTAAGAGGGGACGGACCTGAGCAAGTCTTTGCCCCCCTAGCCTTTAGGATAAAAAACAGCACCAAAACACCTCTTATTTGCCTGGCATCATTTTCCACGATTTGTGCAAGATACACACCTCGACGTGCGAGGTCGTGGCCAGGGTTGGACGCCTCGGCCCCAAAAACCTGGGCAACGACCTGCGTTTCCTGGCCGCCTGCCTCATCCTCAGTGCCGCTGCGGCCTTGGCGATCATCGTCCGGCGTAGTCACCCGGTCGTCTCCTTCGGCTTGATCGCCCTGCTCGCCTCACCTTTGACAGCCTACGTCTTCATGCCGCTCGCCGACGTGGTTGCGGAGCACCGCGTTTACATTGCAGGACTTGGAATCGCACTGCTCGCGGCATGGTTCGCCAGTTTGAAACCCAGGCAGGGCGCCGTGGTGCTGACCGGCGCCGTGTTGGTTCTGTCACTCGTCACCTTTGAACGGAACGGGGTCTGGGCATCAAGTGAAACGCTCTGGCGGGACGCGGCGCGAAAATCGCCGCGGCTCGCCAGGCTGTACGTCAATCTCGGAGTCGCCCTCCAGTCTGACGGCCGTTACGACGAGGCACTCGCCGAATACGAGCACGCTCTGTCGGTCTACCCCGGCCTCGCGCTCGTATACTCCAACATCAGTTCCATCTGGCTCCAAAAGGAAGACCTCGACGGGGCCGAGACCCTCCTGAACAAGGCTGTCGAGCTGTCTCCCGGCAGGGTGGGCGCGTATGTCAACCTGGCAGGCATCAAGCTGATGCGGCACCAACCCGACGAGGCGTTGCAGATCCTGGACCAGGCCGCGAAATTCGGAAACACAGCGGCACTCGAGCAGCGGCGCGGTGAGGCGCTCGCCGCCGCGGGCCGCCCACGTTAGGGGACGGATCAGAGTAAGTTATTGTTTCCCTTGCCTTTACGACAAAAAAAGGCGCTGACACACCCCTTATTTGCGTTTTTTTGGCATCATTTTCCGCGATTTGCGCAATACACAGATCTCTACGCGCGGGGTCGTGGCAATGGCGGATACCTTCGGCTCCAAAACACAGGCAAAAATCGCAAATAAGGCCGAATTTTCGGGTCTGAAATTCGTTAAGCAACTATAAACAATAAACTTCTCCAGGTCCGTCCCCGCTACACGTCTTGCGGGACCTGGTAGGGTGCTCGGTAGCCCCGCTCGCCTCCGGCGAGAAGGCGGTTGGCCTCGTCGTCGCCGATAACCATCTGGCTCTCGGGATCGAACTTGAGGGAGCGCCTCAGCCGGTACGACGCGTTTGCCAGGTGGACCAGGGCGGTCGAGATGTAGCCCTCGTCGATGGGCGCGTTCAGGTTTTCCTTTTTCCTGCTTCGGACGCAGTCTATGAAATTGCCGTAGTGGTCCCCCGCTGCCTGCCGATGCACGCCTGGTTCCTGCTTCTCCCCCATCCAGGTCTGGAAGGCGCAGAGGTCCTCGTCGCCGGTCGCGAGGTATCCTTTCGAGCCGTAGAAAATGTCGCCGATAGTGTTGCGGTCGCCCTGGATCGCGCCCATGCCCGTCGTCGGGATGGGGCCCTGAGGTTTGCCGAAGGCGGTGGAGCCGATGCCCGCCTCGCGATTGGTGATCCAGTGGCGGACCTCCATCTCGAGCAGTTTGCGTTTGCCGTCCGGCAGGTCGTATTCGAACGCGCAGTTGAGCGTGTTCGGGGTCTCCTGTTCGTCGTCGAACATGAAGTGGCCGCCGGAAGCGGAAACCCGGTTCGGGAACTTCACCCCGAGTCCCCAGCGCGCGACATCCACCTGGTGAATCCCCTGGTTGCCAAGGTCGCCGTTGCCGTAGTTCCAGTTCCAGTGCCAGTTGTAGTGGAAGTGGTTCTTGCTGAACGGCAGCAGCTTCGCCGGGCCGGTCCACAGATCGTAATGAACCCCCGCGGGGACGGGCTCCTCCGGCGTGCGGCCTATCGTGTTCCGCCACTTGAAGCAGAGGCCGCGTGCCATGTAGATCTCCCCGAGCACGCCTTCGCGCATCATGCGCACGGCCTCCTGCAACGCCGGAGCGGAACGGATCTGGCTCCCGTGCTGGACGATCCGGTTGTATTTCGCGGCCGCTTTGACCAGCTGCTTCCCTTCACACATGTTGTGGCAGCAGGGTTTTTCGATGTAGCTGTCTTTCCCGGCCTGGCAGGCCCAAATGCCTATCAGGGCGTGCCAGTGATTGGGCGTCGCGATGGAGATCGCATCGATGGACTTGTCGTCCAGGAGCCTGCGGACGTCGGTGAAGGTCTTCGGCCTGGGGATGCCCATCTTTTCGATCTCGGGCAGGCGCTGCGCCAGGACGTTTTCGTCCACGTCGCAGATGGCCGCGACCTCCACGTTCTTCACCTGACGAAACCCGTTGACGTGGTCCATCCCGCGGCCGTGAACCCCGCAGACCGCCACGCGGATGCGGTCGTTGGCTCCGAAAACACGCCCGGGATTTGCCATGAAGGCGACGCCGCCATACGCCGCCAGCCCCGCCGCCGATTCCAGCCCGCCCCTGAGAAACTCACGACGCGTAGTCTCCGACTGTCCGTCCATAGTCGCTCCTTTTGATGCGACCCATTGTACCCCCTTTTTCTCCCGAAGTGGGCGGGGGCGACCCGCCCACGCCCCGCGACGGCTGGAATACCTGGATCCTGAACCACAAGATCGGCCATCGACAAATCAGGGCGCGAGGGAGTCCCGAAGGAACAGGAGCGTGTTCCTGATGATCTGTTTCGAGCGCGCGTCGTCGTCCAGGACGTCGAAGCCGTGTCGTCCGTCCGGGTGGTTCAACAGGTGAAGTGTCGCGCTCCTGGTCACCGCCGCCTGGACGAAGCGGTCGATTCCCGCATTCAGCCAGGGAAAGTCCAGGCCTGCCCGAGCAACGAGGATAGGAGGCGCGCTGCGCCCGTCTTCGCCCAGCCCCGAGATTGCAGAGAAGGTCCGCTGGAGAACGGCATCGATTTCGATGTTGCTGCCCGGTGGAGGTTGCTGCAGGTCCAACGCGGCGTAGTAGGCTACAACCGCGCGAAGCCAAGCCGGCCGCTCACGCAGGGGTGCGGCGAGGAACGGTCCACCTCCCGAGAATGCCCAGATCGCCAGGCGGCCCGGGTCGATACCCAGCGGGACGGCGTTCCGGCGGACGTGGGCAACCAGATCCGCTACATCCTGCGCCGCGTCGGTGATCCGGGCATAGGCCACGAATCGGTGATCGAAGGCGACTGCCGCGAATCCAGAGGCCGCAAGCAGTTCGCCATACGACACGAAAACCCCCATGTTCTTTGCGCCCGTCCGTGGGATCGGCCCGCCGTGAACGAGGATCACCACCGGTCGGGGCCCCGCGGAATCGTGCGGGGAGTAGAGATCCATCCGGAGCGGCTGTCCCTCGGCCACCTTGTATTCGAGGTCGCGGCGAACGCCGACGGCATCCATCCCGGGCACGGTTAACACGATCCGCATCCGGACCATCTCTTCCAACTGCGGCAACTTTTTCTCCACGGTTGTTCTCCTTGAATCAATAGAAGCCCGGCATTCTGATTATTGCGCTGTGACTCGGCAAATCGCTCAGTATTCTTATGCCCAACGCGGGGGCGCCCACGGAGACCCCGGAGGGCCTCTCGCTGTCGTCGCCTCGGTGCGCCGGCGGCTCGGGCTGGCGGTGTTCACCAACAGCGCCAACGGCCTTTCCATCATGCTCGAGGTTGTCGAAGCCGCCGTCGGCGGAATACCAGCGCTCCATAGAAACGGACCTCGACAGAAGTACGCGGCCGAAGGAAGGTCCCTGAGCAGCAGCAAAGCATAGTGGGACGCGGATAGACGCTGGCCGGACTTTTCAGGACTCGACCTCTCGAGGGCCCGGAGATCCCGGGAATTGAAATCCCCCACGATTCCCCGTTCTTATCGCGGACGCGGCAATGTAGTATCGGGTTCGCGACACGGGAGATCGTCATGATCAGACTGACCTACGCGCCCCTCGCGGCTATCCTGATCCTTCCCTGCCTGGGACTGGCCCGGATTTCGGAGTCTGACGCAACGGCGCAGCCGGTGGTGAAGGCACGCCGCCTCCCCCTGGGCAGCGTGCGGATCCTGGAGGGGCCGCTCAAGCACGCCCAGGATCTGGATGGGAAGTATCTCCTCGAGCTTCAGCCCGACCGGATGTACATCTGCACGGGGGCACCGACCGACCGCGCGGCGGCCCGGTTCTTCTGGCACCAAGTCGCACAGCACCATAGCTTCGCCACGGGGGGGCACGGCAAAAACGAATACTTCGGCCCGGCTGACGGCGCCGGCCGCGCGAAGGTGAGCGGCATGCAGCCGTTTCCATTCACCGACAGCGCGGCTTGTCGCAGCAATCGAGGTTCAGGATGGCGAAGAGAAATTGGGTCCTGCTGGTGCTGGTGTCCCTGGCCTATATCGCGTTCGGGCTCGTCACGGCCGTGATCGGGGTCGTCATCAGCCGCTTCCAGGAGACGTACGGCGTCCCCCTCAGGGTGGCCGCGTTCCTCCCGTTTGCCTTCTACCTGGCCTACGGCCTGTGCTCGGTCCCCTTCGGGCTGGCGATGGATCGGCGTGGCGGCCGGCCCGTCATGTTGCTCGGCATGCTGCTCATGACGATCGGCTGTTTTCTCTTCTATTTCAGCGTCAGCTGGTGGCTGATGCTCATCATGGTCTTCCTGATCGGGGTCGGGGTGACCGCGATCCAGACCGCTGGGAATCCCATCATCCGGGACCTCGACGCCGTCGAACGCTACTCGGGCAATCTCACCCTCATCATCGGGATCGGCGCGTTGGGGTATGCCGTCAGCCCCATCATGGTCCCCTTCTTCGAGCTGAGGGGATTCAGCTGGCAATCCGTCTACCTGGTGTTCGCGGGCATCAGCCTCGTGCTCACCGCGCTGCTGGCAGCGGCCCGGTTTCCACCGGCCCGGCCCGTCGACGAGGAAAGGGTCAGGAGGGATGCGATCGCGGCACTGCTCAAGGACCCCGTCGTCTCCACCTACGCGCTCGGCATCTTTTTATATGTCGGGGCGGAGGTGGGCGTTTCGTCCTACATCGTCACATTCATGGAGCGGGTGCACGGGCTGGGCATCCAGGACTCGCTCTGGGCGAGGGATTCGTTCTGGTACGCCGCCTTCCCCTCCGCCTCCGCCTTGGCCGTGGCGCTTTTCTGGGCGCTGCAGGCCCTGGGCAGGATCGCGATCGGGCCGCTGATGACCCGTGTCAGGCCGAAGACTATTTTCGTGGCGTGCAGCGCGCTCTGCTGCGCCTCGCTCCTGGCTGCGATGATGGGTCCGTCCCGCGTCGCCCTTGTCTCCTTCGCCCTCTGCGGGCTCTTCACCTGCGCCTCGTTCACCCTGATCTTCAGCGGCGCGATCCAGAGCATTCAGACCAATCACGGCACGGTCTCCGGAATCCTCTGCACCGCGGTTGTCGGCGGCGCCGTCATAGGCGGGTTGGTCGGGGCGGTGGGGGAAGCCTGGGGGATGAAGGCCGGCATGAGCCTCAACCTCGTGGCGTTAGTCTACGTCTTCGCCCTGGCCCTGTGGGGCCGTGGAAGACTGTAACGGAAAGTGGGCGGGGGCGGCCCCGCCCCCAATAGTATGCATCGCGAAGCCGCGCCGGGCCGGCGCGGCCCACTACTTCCGGCCGCATCACTCGGTGGTGGTCACCTTGGTGGCCGATTCGAAGCGGCCCGCCTCGCGCCCTGCGAGCGCCGACAGCGCAAGCGTTACCATCTCGACGGGCAGTATCTCCAGGATCGGCCGGACGCTTTCCGGGGCCGCGGGGAGGCGCAGGGCGCGTGCCGTGCCGTCTTCTCCCGCCAGCTCCGCCTGTCCCTTCCTTTTCCGGACGTCGTCCCGCAGCCTTTTCTGAAGCTCCCGGGTCTTCCGGTTCCCCGAAAACAGCAGCACGAACGCCTCTCCGGTCACGATCTCCAGCGGCCCGTGCCGGAACGCGGCACTGCTCATCCCCTCGGCCGCGAAGTGATCGGACTCTTTGATGATCAGCCCTCCCGTCCCCACCGCCGCCAGCGACGCGCCGCGCCCGACGAGGTAGAGATAGCGGACCTGACCGAGCAAGCCGGCCAGGCTTTCGACGTGGGTTTGCCATCGCTTCAGGTATGCCGCGGCGGCGGGTGCCGCCTCCGCCAGTTCACGCCTCGTCCGGCGCAGGTCTGCGCCGCACAGGACCGCGGATACCCACGTCAGCGCCATCAGTGCGGAGACATACGTCTTGCAGGAGACGGAGAACTCTTGTCCGGCCCGGGTCAGCACGGCGGCGTCGGAGCGCCGCGCCAGCGGGCTGTCCGGCGTGTTGGTCACGGCCAGCACCGGGGCTCGGCGGCGGTTGGCCCTGAGCATGGCCACCGTTTCCGCACTCCTCCCGGATTGGGAGACCGCGACGATCAGGTTGCGCCGGTCGAACAGCCGGCGCTGGTAGTGGATCAGCTCGGAGGTTTCCACCATGACGGCGGCGACTCCCCGGGCTACCAGTTCGAGGTAAATCGGGTGAAGGCCGTGAAACGAGGACCCCATCCCGGTCAGCACGACCTGGCGAAAACCGCGGCCGTTCAACAGCCGGGCAATCCCCTCGATCGCCCTGGACGGCTCCAGCCCCTCAAGCGTTTCGGACAGCGCCCGCGGCTGATCGAGGATGTCCTTCCAGTACTCCCCCCGCACGACGTCGATTTCGGGATTCACGGCTCTCTCCGGGTCAAGCGGGGCGGAATCGTTCATGCCACACCTGCGCTGCCCCGATCAGCGGGGTGTCTGAACCCAGGGAGGCGGCGGCCACGAGCGTCTTGTCGAACGGGACGAGGCCACAGCTCCCCCGTATCACCTCACGTATGCCGGTCCAGAAGAGCGCGGCGCTATCCATTACGCGGCCTCCCAGCACGACGGCATCCGGGGCGAAGAGCGTGATCAGGTTGGCGACGCCCAGGCCCAGGTAATACGCCTCGCGCTGGACGCACCGGGACGCCAGCTCGTCCCCTTCGCGCGCGAGCGCGCAGATCCGTTCGGCGGTCAGGCCCGCCCGCCACGGCCAGTCCGGCGGCGCCTGTGCTTCCACCCACCGCACGAGCGCCGGTCCGCCCGCCAGGACCTCCCAGCACCCCCGGGCACCGCAGAAACAACGCGGGCCGGAGGGGTCGATCACGTGGTGGCCGATTTCGGGGTGCGACTGATCCACACCCCTGTAGAGCCTGCCGGAGAGTATGATCCCGCCGCCGATCCCGGTCCCCACCGTGACGTAGATAAACCGCTGTTTCCCTTTGCCTGCGCCCCAGTGAAACTCCGCGAGGGCTGCCGCATCGGCGTCATTCTCCATCGCGACGGGCACGCCGAATGCCCCGGAGAGGTCGGCGACCGGGTTCGCCCCCCGCCAGCCCGGGAGGAAGTCGACGTCTCCGATGGCGCCCGAAAACGGGTCGACCGGACCGGTGCAGCCGATGCCGACGCCGTCCACCGTGACACCCGCCCCCTGCGCGCAACGCCGCAGCATGTCCACGATGCGGCGAAGCGCGTCCGCGTAGCCCTTCCCGGCCTCGGTCGGGCAATCGTGGCGCGCGACGACAGTGCCCCCGTCGTCCACGACGCCCGCAGCGATCTTCGTCCCGCCAACATCCACCGCCCCGACCAACATTCGTCCCCTTCCGCGGAAAACACATATTACGTCATACCCACCAAGGGTGGAAGTGGGCCGCGGCGCGGCCCACACGGCGCCTTGAGTCTGCGGGGGGCCGGAGGTATCGTGGGGTGCATGAGGCAAGCCGTGATGACTCGGCCGGGGATCATTGAGTTGCGGGAGGTGGCGCCGCCTGCCCCGCCTGGGTCTTGCGAGATCCTGGTGCGGGTGCGATGCATCGGCGTCTGCGGCTCGGACATCCACGTCTGGCACGGAAAGCATCCGTTCACCTCCTACCCGGTGGTCCAGGGACACGAGTACAGCGCCACCGTCGAGGCAGTCGGCCCCGGGGTCACGGACATCCGCGTGGGCATGAAAGTCACCGCCCGTCCACAGGTGGCCTGCGGCGCCTGTGCCCCCTGTCGCAGGGGTGACTACCACATCTGCAACAACCTGAAGGTCCAGGGATTTCAGGCGCCGGGATGCGCGCAGGATCTCTTCGTCGTCCCGCAGAACAGGATCATCCCGCTGCCGGAGAGCCTCACCTTCGAACAAGGGGCTTTGATCGAACCCCTGGCCGTGGCGGCCCACGCCACCGGCCGGGCGGGGGACATGCACGATCGCAACGTGCTGGTGCTGGGAGCGGGCACCATCGGCAACCTCGTGGCACAGGCGGCGCGCTGCAGGGGAGCAGGGAAGGTCCTCGTGACCGATACCAGCAGCTTCCGCCTCGAGAAGGCGCTCGCGTGCGGGGCCGACGCCGTCTGCAACGTAGCGGGCGAAAGCCTGTCAACCGCCGCTCGGAAGGTCTTCCGATCGGAGGGCATCGATGTTGCCTTCGAAGCAGCCGGTGCCGAATCCGCGCTGGACGACGCCGTCCAGAACCTGAAAAAGGGTGGCACGATTCTGGTTCTTGGGGTCTTCGCCGAGCGCCCGCGGGTGGACATGGCTGCCGTGGGGGACCGGGAACTGAACCTGGTTGGTTCCCTAATGTACAAGCACGAGGACTATCAACAGGCCGTAGGGTGGATCACCAAACACGCGGTGAACACGGAGCCCTTGATCACCCGTCATTTCCCCCTCGAGCGCTACGCGGACGCCTATCGCTACCTCGAAGCGCAGGGCGACAAGACCCTGAAGGTGATGATTGATGTTAATTGAGCCGCGTGTCCCTGTGGCAGCGCTTGGAACGGCTGCAGGCCCGTTAACCTGCCCCCGTGATGTACAGGATGCGGGCGACGGCCCACGAAAGGGAGAGCACGATCGTGCCCAGCAGCAGGACTGGTTCGAGCACGCGCGTGTATATCCTGGTCACCCGAACCCGCGCTCGGCCCGGCGCACTTCGCCCGCGGTGAAGGAGCGCGCACGCTTCCCTGCGCACGCGGTCGGCGGCTTCGGGCCTCGCATCGACGCGGGGCAGGTGCGCAACCAGGTCCCCAATGTCGTAACTCATCACCTTCCCTCCATCCGGCCCAGGTGGGCCCCGACCATTTCACGAGCCCGTGACAGCCGCTTGCGAAAAGCCTCGGGCCGTACCTGGCAGATAGCGGCCGCCTCGTCGTGCGGAATGCCTTCACTTGCCAGCAGCAGTGCCTCGCGATAGTGCACCGGCAGGATCGCGATGGCGCGCTCGAGCCTTCGCCCCGCCTCGTCCGCCGCGGCCAGGTCGAAGGGCGAATCCGCCTCACGACGCAGGGTAACCCGGCCGTACTCGGCGGTGCGGTCGGCGTCCAGGAAACGGTTCCGGCAATAACCGGCAAACAGGTTGCGCGCCACCGTGAAGAGCCAGGCAGCCAGGCAGGTGTCGTCCCGCAGAAGAGGGGCGCAGCGCGCCAGCCTCAACCACATTTCCTGCAACAGCTCTTCGGCGACCTCGGCTCGGCGGCTCAAGCGGAGCAGGAATGAATAAAGCCTCGCCCTGTGGGCTTCATAGATCTCGTCGAAGGCCGCCTCGTCGCCTTCTTTCAACGCCCTGACCAGGTTGATCTCGTGCGCGCGGTCCACGCCATAAGAAACACCCGATGTCGAGAAATGTGACGCTTTTTTTCCTGTCACAGATTTCCCCGGCCGGCATTATACCTGCCACAAGGAGGAGACATCATGATCGGTTTCATGCAGCAAGGCGGCACGTCGATGTGGTTGATCCTAGCCCTCGGGTTGCTCACCCTGGGGCTGGCCGGCTCATTCGCAGCGCGACCGGCGGAGCGCAAGCTGAGCATGATCCGGCCCCTGTCGCTCGCAACCGTGTTCTCGGTCCTGGGCGGCATTGCGGCGGACCTCGGTGCGACCATGAAAGCCGTGAGCGCCTCGCCCGAGCTGGCAGCCTCTCCCGCCGCTCTTCTGCAGGGAATCGGCGAATCCATGGTCCCGGCCATCCTCGGCTTCACCTTGCTCTCGCTGGCTTGGCTCGTGGCCACGGCCGGCTTGCGACGGCAACTCTAGCAGCCGCCCCATCTCTGTCGCCCCCGTCACGCGGGGCACGACCCCGTCGCTCCCGGCAGGTGCGTCGTCGACACCCCGCGGCCGGCAATATGCCTCGAACCCGAGAGTGCATACGTAGATCTTCCCCGAGCGGCATTCGGCGACCAGGTTTCTGCGGGGAGCCGGGTTTGATGATATGGTTACGGCACCGACCGTTTCGCGTCAACGCAGGTAACCGGACTTGAACCGGGCCGAGTCGGTGCGGCGAGGGCGGGGAACACCTCTGGTGAACCAGGACATGACAAATTCAAGACTCACGGGACTCGTTGCCGCTCCGTTTACGCCCCTGCGCCAGGACGGCAGCCTCAACCTCGACATGATCGGGCGCCAGGCCAGGGCCCTGGCCGACAATCATGTCAACGGCGCGTTCATCTGCGGGACGACCGGCGAGGGGCTTTCCCTCGCCACGGACGAGCGAGTTCAGGTCGCGGAAACGTGGATGGCCGCGGCCACACCCGCGCTGCGCGTCATCGTGCATGTCGGGCACAAGGGTAGGATTCTATTTTCCAATCCCGCCGGCGAGCGCCGCGAGAACATGACGGTGCGGGTCAGCTACGACGAGGGCCGGAGCTGGGCCGTGAGCAGGACGATCCACGCCGGGCCGGCGGCGTATTCCTGTCTGGCCGTGCTGCCGGACAAGTCTGTCGGGTGCCTCTTCGAACGCGGCGTGAAGAGTCCGTACGAAACGATCTCCCTCGCCCGCTTCCCGTTGAGCTGGCTGGAGGGCGCGCTCGAATAGCGAAGCGAGTCCGGGCCGAAGAGGCTGCCCAACGGTCGATCCTGGAGCTGCGGCAGCCAGGATTCACCAGGCCAAGGTTGCAGGGGCACGTCTCGCAATCTGGCGTGGCGCCGAGACGCCAGCCGCAGGACGTGAGTGAAAGCGACGCCGAGGCGCCGCACGCCAGATTCGGGGGTCGAAGCCTTGCCAGAGATGCACGCCGAGCCGATTCCGCCCGAGGCGCCCGCCCGCTCCGCTTCCCTCGCCCGCACCGCCTGGCTTGTCGTGGGCCTGCTTTGGCCCGTGGCGCTGCTGAACTACCTCGACCGCCAGATGCTGGCGACGATGAAGACCTCCATGGTCTCTGACATCGCCGGCCTGACGACGGAGGCACAGTGGGGTTTCGTGCTGGCGTCGTTCAAGTGGGTCTACGCCGGGCTGAGCCCCATCGGCGGGTATATCGCGGATAGGTTCAGCCGGAAGCACATCATCGTCGTGAGCCTCTTCACGTGGTCCGCCGTGACGTGGTTCACGGGGCACGTTGCCAACTACGAACAGCTAGTGTGGGCCCGCGGGCTCATGGGCATCAGCGAGGCGTTTTACATTCCTGCAGCCCTGGCGCTGATTGCGGATTTCCACAGGGGAGAGACCCGGTCGCGCGCAGTGGGCATTCACCAGACGGGCATTTACATCGGCCTGATCCTGGGCGGCTATGCGGGACACGTCGCGGACGCGCCCGATTTCGGCTGGCGCTGGGCGTTCAGTGCCGCCGGCATCGCCGGCGTGGCCTACTCCGTACCGCTGCTGCTTCTGCTGCGCCAGCCGCGGCGCCCGGCGGTCACGGCCGGGAAATCGCTCTCGCCGCTGCGCGCGATCGGCGAGTTGTTCGGCAACCGCAACTACCTGCTGCTGGTGCTTTACTTCACCCTGCCCGCCATCGCCGGGTGGGTGATCAGGGACTGGATGCCCGTGATCCTGAAGAACCAGTTTCACCTGTCACAGGGGCGCGCCGGGGTGATTGCGGTGCTCTACGTCCAGTTCGCCACGATCGCGGGTGCCCTGGCCGGCGGCTGGCTGGCGGACCGCTGGATGCGCCGCACCAGGCGCGGGCGGATTTACGTCAGCGCCATCGGCATGGTGCTGTTCTTGCCGGCGCTGTTCGGCCTCGGCGCTCCTGGAACCCTCTTCCTCGCCGTGGTGTTTCTAATCCTGTTCGGCCTCGGCTGGGGATTTTTCGACTGCAACAACATGCCGATCCTGTGCCAGATCACGCGCCCCGAACTGCGCGCTACCGGCTACGGCTTCATGAACCTGGTGAGCATCTCCTGCGGCGGAGCCGGCGACTGGGGCTTCGGCACCCTGCAGGACCGGGGCGTGCCGTTGACGCTGATCTTCGGCTGCTTCACGGGCGTCGCCCTGCTTTCGCTCCTCGTCGTCCTACTGATCCGCCCCGCCGAAAAATCCTCCTCCTGAGTCCAGGCGGGCGTGGGCCGCGGCGGCCCGCCGTGGCCCAGGTTTGTCCGAATCAGCGTAACGAAGTTGGCAAGCCCGATGCCCAGACCGCACGATTCGCGTGCAGCGCCCCGACGAGTTATTGCGTCCACTCAACAATGGCGCCTTCATACGGTCCGAGATCCATTTTCCATTTTTGCCCGTCATGCATCAGAGGCTGGGAACCTGCGGGAGTAATCTGGGCAAGCGAGCGGACCGGCAAGGTGGTGTCAATCACGACCGGCAGGGTCCGGCCGCTGTGGTTGGCGAGTATCGCGTATCCGCGGCTGTCGCCCTTCAGCGCGCCGATTTCGACCGAAGGTTGGTTGGTCCTGAACAAGGCGTGCACTCCCGCCCATTCCAGCAAGGCACGATAGATTCTGTGCGTGGGCTCATCGCGGTCGAAGGCGGCCGAAACACCCGACAAGTACATTTCGAGAGGATAGGCGCAGAGCAGGGTCTTCCCCGCTCCACGGCCTGAGGCCACAAGCGCCGGCCGGCCGTCCTGGTCGGTGGCGACGACCGTGCCCCCTCGCACCTCCAGTGTCGCGCCCGGCTGCCTGCCGGCCTCGAAACTGAATTTGTCCCCGGGCCTCAGGTCGCCGAGCGGCGACACCACCGTCAGAGTGACGTTGCCGACAGATACGTGATCGGCAAGCCGCGCCCCGAACAGGTCTTCCATCTCGGGAATGGCGGCATCCGAACTCACCGAAGCGAAAACCACGCCGCCCCGGGAAACATAGGCTCGGAGCTTGTTCCAGAAGTTGGTGCGAACATGCTGGAGGATCTGCTCGGTACCCGTCAGCGGCGAGGGCAACAGGATCACGGGGTGACTGGTCCAATCGCTGTTCTCGCGAGGGAAATCGGCCCTGAAACCGGCCCGAGCCATTATAGGACGGCGGCATTCGGGGGAGACAGCAGTTGCGCCAGTGGGGGGGGGCCGCGTCGGCGGTTTTTCTGAAAGACATGTCGATGTAGAGCTCGGGCGGCTACGAGAAATTCTTTCGGGCCGGCGGGCGGGACGCGGATGCTCGCAGATCCACGCAGATCAAAAACAAGGGCATTGGTGGCCGGGCACGGCCGATCCGCGTGAACCCGTCAAATCCGCGAATATCCGTGTTCCGCATTTGTCGTTCTGAATTCGCGCTATGGACGAAACTGGTCTAAAGTCATAACGGCCGCAAGGGCCGCCAGAACCTGTCTGGCTGCGTTCCCCACGTCAGAACGCTCGGGGATGTCCCCCTCGGAGTGGTAATTGGGATCGCCGTAGGGCCAGGACCCGATGAGGACGACCGCGGCGGGATAGCCGGCCTTCACGAACGAACCGTCGTCGTCGCCGGGCGACGGCCGTTTGACCACGCGGTGTTCCAGCCCGATCTCGAACCGCGCGTTGACGGCCCCCACCAGTTCCGCCAGGCGGGCTCCCGCGGGCTCCGTGTACGCTGTCACGCTCGTCTGCTTGCCCGCGGCGGCGTCGGCCGCCGGCTTGGCCCCGATTCCATCGATGTTGAAAACGGCGACGATCCTGTCGCCGCGCTTCCTGGCATTCTGCGCCGCGGTCACGCTGGTCCAGGGGGTGTGCTCCTCGTTGCAGAAAAGGAAGCGGATGGTGCGCTCGGGGGTGTGGTGCGCGAGCACTCGTGCCAGTTCCAGGACTCCCGCCGTGCCGATCGCGTTGTCGTTGGCCCCGGGGGAATCGATCCAGCTCTGCGAGTCCTTGTGCGCCACCACGAGGATGATCTCGTCCGGACGCGAGCGGCCCGTCTTCTCGGCGTAGAGATTGTAGGCCGTGTAGCCAGGGATCCTCGGGCATGGGCGGGGAGTACTGCGCGTGCTTCGGCTTGCGGGTGTCGCGGCGAAACGCCTGTACCCGGACCTCTTCTTTGTCGACGCGATAACCCCACGACTGCAGGTTTTCCGCCAGGTAGTCGTCGGCCTCGTGCAGCGTGTTTTTCGCGTGGCCGGGCAGGGTGAAGTTCAGCTTGCGAAAGGGAATGGTTTTGGCGAGGTGGAACAGGTGCTTCGAAATGCGCTCGGCATCAACCGCGCCCGTGAGGTTGCGGATGCTCTCCGCGGCCGCGGGCGTGTCCCACACACTCTCCCACCCGGCGCTTTGCGCCTTGCCGTCGAGTTGTAAGCCGGCGAAAAGGATAGTCGGCAAAATGCCCAGCCCGCCCAGGACTGCGATCCTGTGCACCATGGGTTCTTCTCCTTTGCAGGAAGCGCCGCCGGACAGCGAAAAGCTCCTCCGGTGGACCTCCGGCCTTTCAGCACAACCGGTCCGCCGCCTCGTTGAGACGCAACGCTTCGTCCTCGAGAGGTGCAACGCGCGCCGCCTGTTCGTCGAGACGGGCAAGCGGTTCCTTCAGATAATGGTCGAATTCGAGAAAGAGCCTGTCGAAAATGCCGGTGATCTCCTGGTCCAGCCTGCTCCGGAACTCGTCTCGCGACTTTTCCAGTTTCTGCGAGAAATCCCGCAGGATGGTCGACCGCTTCCAGAGCAGCGTAACGGCGACGAGGCCAAGACCCAACGCGGCAAGGACGCCGCCGGTAATGTCGAACACGATGAGCTTGGTTGCCAGGGCGATGACCGTGCCCAGCGCTGCGATCCCGCCTCCGGCGAGAGTCAGCTTGCCCAGGTCGGAGCCTTGAATGTCCTTGTCGCCGACGATATCGGAAAGGCGGAGCGCCTGCAGCTTGCCACGCAGGCGCTCCAGGAGGTCCGAGCGGTCGGACATGAGCGGCAGGGACCCCTGGCCTGCCTGCCGATGGGCGACGGCGATCGTGAGATCGTCGAGCATCGTGTTCATCTCCGCACAGAGGTCCTTCGACACCCGCGACGATTCCGCGGCGATCTCTTCGGCAGCCACCCTCTCGAACTGGGAGTACAAGTCCTTCATCCACGTCCTGACATCCTTGTCGCGAATCAGCGGCAGGGATCGCCACAGGATGTTCCCTACCCCCAGCCCTTCCGTAAAATCCGCCTCCAGCCGCGAGGACAGGCGGCCGTAGGAGACGCAGAGACTATCCACGATCAGCCGCTTCAACGAGAGAGCCTTCTCCCTGCGCGCCTGCACCTTGCCAAGCAGGCCCTGGTAAAACCCCTTGTCTTCCGCGATCGACGCCTCTTCCTGGTGGAGCGCGGTCAGCAGGCCGTTCAAGACTTTCCTGGCGGTGTCGCGCCCGCCTTCCAGTTTCATGCGCCACACCTCGCCGCTCTCCACGGTCCGGCGGAAGTAGTCGCGGAACTCGGCAAACCCGCTGTCGGCGGCCCCCTCCATCTCGCGCTTCGCCGACACCGTGAACACCTCGGGGTTCTGGACGTTGCGCTCGTGGGCATACTGCCGGACCCGCTCCTGGTTTACCGCGAGCTCGTGCCGGGTGGCGGTGTCGGACTGCTGCAGCACGAACACGGTCTTGCGCTGCCACTCCCTGCTTATCAGGGTTAGAAGATCCCACGCCGTCCCGGTGTGGGGATTCTTCGCAAACAGCACGAAGATGACGAGGTCGCTCTGCGGGATGTAGTTCTCGGTGATAACCTGATGATTCCGGAGAATCGAGTTTGTCCCGGGCGTGTCGACGATCGAAACGTGGCGCAGGACCTCCTTGGGCAACTGCAGGCGCTCCCAGTGGTCCCCGAGGACGGTTCGTGTCCGCTCTTCACCGTAAACCAGTTCCTGAATCACGGACGTGCAGGGTTCCGGCGCGACCTCGCAGACGGTGTCCCCGAGGAACGCGTTGACGAAACTGCTCTTCCCGGAATTCACTTCGCCGATGACCACGATCAGCGCCCCCGACTGCAGATGCAGCAGCCGTTCGCCGAGAATCCGGGATGCGTCGGTGCCCGGGCATTTGTTTGCGAGGGCAAGGGAGCGCTGAAGGAGGTCCCGCAGCGACTCATACTGTTGCGTGAAGAGCGGGCTCAGGACAGGTTGTGGCGCCATCGCGTTCTCCTAAACGAGGAATCGCGTTCAGTATAGACGCAGTTTCCGGCCGTGCAGTCGCTTTAATCCTCTAGTGGCCACGTGGGCCGCGGCGGCCCACCGCGGCCCCAAGCCTCATCCGGTTGGAGGCGCCCCGAATTCGAAACGGGCTAAAATCCGGGCGGGCCGATGATCCTAAGGGTTCGCGCAAGAATAAGTTCCCATTTTGGCGCGAGCGCCGGGCGGGCAGATGCCAGGCGCCGCGACGCAGGCGATGTGGTGACATCGTCGAGGAGCGGCAACGCCGCAGATGCCCGCCCGCCGCCGCGCCCCGGAGGGCTGACGGCTCCGTCGATAGCAATCTCCTATCTTTGGTTGCCGCATGATCTGTTGGCTCGGGACCCGTCAGCAAAATGTGAAATTATTCTTGCGCGAGCCCTAAGCCGGCCGGGAAACGTATAAAGACCATGACGAAGGCCGAACCGGTGCCCGGGCCTTCGAGGGATCAGCCTGCGGGCATCGCGTTTAGTGGGCATCCGGGTGGTGTTTCGCATAGACTGGGCCTGATCGGTGGGCGGGCATCCGACGCCGCCTGTGGGAGACGACGCAATGTCAGGCAACGCATCGAAGTGGCTGACCGGCTGCGGCATCGGTTGCGGTGTTGTGACGCTGGCTGTCGTCGCCGTCGCAACTGCCGGCTACATGTTTATCAAGAGCCGCACGCAGAGCTTCGAACGGGCCCAGGCCACGGCCTCGGAGCTGCGTGCGAAATACGGGGACATGACGGATTTCTGCCCCGATCCCGACGGCCGGATCCGTCCCGACCGGATGAAGATCTTCCTGGGCATCCGGGAAACACTCGCCCCGGCACGCAGGAAACTCGAGTCGTCCATGAGAGGCCTTTCCGAGGATATCAAGGCTGCCAATAAAGGGCAGGACTCGTTTCCCCGGATCATCGGCCTCATCAGCCAGGGGTTCGGGATCGTCCCCCAACTCGGCGAGTTCCATGAGACGCGGGTCCGAACCCTGCGCGACGCCGGCATGCCGCCCGGGGAATACGTCTATCTTTACGTCGTTGCCTACTACTCCTTCCTCTCGAAATCCCCGTCGGACGGCCCGGAATTCAAGACCGGCGCGCGGCACCGCATCCGCATAGGGAGCGGAGACGACAGCGGGGACGGCCCCGCACATGCCGTTGAACGCGTCCGCGACCTGCTGCTGCCGATGCTCCGCAACCAGCGCGCCGCGCTCGAGAAGGGCCGGGCGGAGGCCGTTCGCGACCCCTGGGCGGACGCGCTCGACGCCGAGATTCAGGCGCTGGAATCGAGTGAATCCCGCGTCCCCTGGTCGGATGAGCTGCCGAAACCGATCAAGGAGTCACTCCAACCCTACCGGGACGAGCTCGAGCGCAGCTACGACCCGCTCGTCAACCCGCTCGAGCTGGAATTCTGGCAACACGAGGGCTGATACTCGCGGACTCCGTGTCCGATTTGGAGTACCCAAAACGATATGGGCGCGCTTCTTCGCAACTTCCTGCCGGATGAATCCGAGCCGTCGGCCTCCGAGCTGCTCGACCGCTTCCTCGACTACACCACGAGCCTCGGGCTGACGCTCTATCCTCCACAGGAAGAGGCGGTCCTCGCGATCTTCGAGGACAAGAACGTCATCCTGAACACGCCGACCGGCTCGGGCAAATCGCTGGTGGCTTCCGCCATGCTGTTTGCGGCACTCGCGCACGGCAGGCGCGCGGTCTACACGTGCCCGATCAAGGCGCTCGTCAACGAGAAGTGGATGGCGCTCTGCAGGGAGCTCGGCCCCGAAAACGTAGGGCTCTCGACGGGCGACGCGAGCGTCAATCGCGACGCCCCCATCCTCTGCTGCACCGCCGAGATCCTCGGCAACATCGCCCTGCGCGCAGGCGAGAACGCAGAGGTGGACGACGTGGTGATGGACGAGTTTCACTGGTACGCCGATCGGGATCGTGGCGTGGCGTGGCAGACGCCGCTGCTCACCCTGCCCCGCACCCGGTTCCTGCTGATGTCGGCCACGCTGGGCGACACGGCGTTTTTCCAGGAAGAACTCACCCGGCTCAACGGGCTCCCGACCCAGAGCATCAAGTCGGGCGAGCGCCCGGTGCCCCTGCAATTCAGCTACGCCGAGATTCCGCTCGCCCACACCATCGAGAAGCTCGCGGACGAGGGGAAGGTACCGGTGTACGTCGTGCACTTCACGCAGAAGGACGCCGCCGCAAGCGCACAGGACTTCACCAGCCTGAAGATCTGCACGCGCGAGGAGAAGGCCGCCATCGCCTCCGCGATCGCGGACTTCCGGTTCACGAGCCCTTACGGGTCGGACGTGCGTAAGTGGCTGCGCCACGGGATCGGCCTGCACCACGCCGGGCTCCTGCCCAAGTACCGGGTCCTGGTCGAGCGACTGGCCCAGCGCGGCCTGCTCAAGGTCATCTGCGGGACCGACACGCTGGGTGTCGGGATAAACGTCCCCATCCGCACCGTCCTCTTCACGCGGCTGTGCAAGTTCGACGGGCGGAAGACGGGCATCCTGAGCGCCCGCGACTTCCACCAGATCGCGGGGCGTGCCGGGCGCAAGGGATTCGACGACCGGGGATTCGTCGTCGTCCAGGCGCCCGAACACGTGATCGAAAACATCCGGCTGGGCGAGAAGGCCGCGCGGGAGGGCAAGAAGGTCGTGAGACGCAGGCCCCCCGAGCACAACTTCGTCAACTGGGACCTCAACACGTTCAAGCGACTCATCGCGGCGCAGCCGGAGCAGCTCGTGTCACGCTTCCAGGTCTCGCACGGGATGCTCCTCAACGTGTTGAGCCGCCGGAGCGACGGCTGCGCGGCCATGCGCCGGCTGATCCACGACTGCCACGAGCCGGACGGGGCCAAGAAGGCACACGGGCGACGCGCCTGGCAGCTGTTCCGCGCACTTGTCGAGCGGCGCATCGTCGAGTTCATCCCGAAGACCGAGGACGGATCCAAGCTGCGGGTGAATGTCGAGCTCCAGGACGACTTCTCAATGGACCAGACGTTGTCGCTCTTCCTCCTGGAAACCATACCCCTGCTGGACCCGGATTCGCCCGATTACGCGCTCGACCTGCTCACGCTGGTCGAGTCTATCCTCGAGGATCCCGAGATCATACTTCGCCGCCAGCTCGACAAGATCAAGGACGAAGCCGTCGCGCAGATGAAGTCCGATGGCGTCGAGTACGACCAGCGCATGGAGGAGCTGGACAAGCTCGAGTACCCCAAGCCGCTCCGCGACTTCATCTATGGGACGTTCGACGCCTTCGCCGACAAGCACCCGTGGGTGGGCGAGGAAAACATCCGCCCCAAGTCGATCGCCCGCGAGATGTTCGAGCAGTTCAAGTCGTTCGCCGAGTATATCTACGACTACGAGCTGCAGCGCTCGGAAGGGCTGCTGCTCCGCCACCTCAACAGCGTCTACAAGGTGCTGCGGGCGACCGTGCCCGATTACGCCAAGTCGGACGAGGTGGTCGACATGGAACAGTACCTGCACACGCTCCTGACCGCGGTCGATTCGAGCCTGGCCGAGGAGTGGGAAAGGATGCGGGACCCGGCCTACCAGCCTATCGGCACCGCCGCCGGCGCGGCAAAGGAGCTTCGGCCGCCGGGAGCCGACGCGGCGGAGGCCGGACGTCACGCGCGACACGAAACGCTTCACCGCCGCCGTCCGCGCCCGGGTGTTCTCGTTCCTGCGGGCGTGGTCCATCGGCGACGTCGACGCCGCCATCGAGGCGCTCGACAGCCCCCGCGACGGCGACGGGGAGCCGTGGACACCCGGGCGCCTGAAGGAGGCGTGGGAGGCCTACCGCACCGGGCACGCAGGCCTCCGTTTCGACCCGGAAGCGCGCAACCTGCGCCACACGCACGTCACCGCGGACGAGAGGGCATGGAAGGTCGAGCAGATGCTGATCGACCCGGAGATGCTCAACGACTGGGTGGCGGAGTTTGCGGTCGATCTCGCCGCGTCGCGCGCAGCGAACGAGCCCCTGATCTTCCTCCGGCGCCTCGCCGGTTTTGTGTAGACAGGGGGGCGTTTCGAGCTGCAAAAGTCGCCTCGAAGTCTCGAAGGACTCGAAGGATCTCAAAGGATCTCAAAGGACTGTCCGGACGGATTTGTGGTTTAATTGGCCCATGAAAACCAAAACTGTCCTCCTTATGCTCCTGACCATCGGCTGCTCCGTGGCATTTACCGGAGCGGCCGCCGCGCCCGAATGGAAGGCCGGCGTCGCCGCCATAAAAATCACGCCCGAGAAACCCGTCTGGCTCGCCGGCTATGCGGCCCGCAAGAAGCCCTCGGAAGGCGTCGCCCTGGACCTGTATGCCAAGGCGCTGGCGCTGGAGGACGAGCGCGGGAACCGCGCCGTGATCGTGACCGCCGACATCCTGGGATTCCCGGGGGCGATCTCGGATGCCATCGCCGAACGCCTGCGGGAGCGCCACGGGCTCAGCAGGGAGCAGGTGGTGTTCACCTGCTCGCACACCCACAGCGGCCCCGTCGTGCGCGACTCCCTGAAGATCGCGTACTCGCTGGACGAGGCCCAGGTGGCGGCCATCCAGGACTACACATCGGTCCTGAGCGACCGCGTCGTGCAGGTCGTCGGCGAGGCCCTCGGCAAATTGACCCCGGCTTCGCTCGAGCTCTATTACGGCAGGGCGGAGTTCGGAGTCAACCGCCGGGAAAAGAAGGAAGGCGGCGTGGTCATCGGCGTCAACAGCGCCGGGCCGGTCGACCATGAAGTCCCCGTCCTTCGCGTCGTCGACGCTGCCGGCGCGACCAGGGCCATTTTGTTCGGCTACGCCTGCCACAACACCACCCTGGGGGGCGACCGCTACCTGTTCCACGGCGACTACGCCGGAGTCGCTCAGCGGCAACTGGAGCAGGCTTGGCCTGGCGCCGTGGCGCTGTTCATGATCGGCTGCGGAGCCGACACCAATCCGAACCCGCGCGGGACGATCGAGCTCGTCGAGACTCACGGCCGGGCGCTGGCGGCGGCCGTCTCGGGCGCCCTTTCGGGCGGCCACGGGCTGCCGGTGCATGCGCCGCTCAGGACCAAATTCGACCGGGTCGACCTGCCCCTGTCGACGCCTCCCTCGCGCGAGGAGCTGCAGGCCCGCCTCTCCGACAAGGACATATACGTCCAGCGCCACGCGAAGATGTTGTTGTCGGTGCTCGACGAAAAGGGGCGCCTCCCCACGTCCTACCCCTATCCGATCGGCATCCTCGAGTTCGGACGGGACATGAGCATGGTCTTCCTGGCAGGCGAAGTGGTCGTGGATTACGATTTGCGGCTCAAACGCGAGTTGCCGCCGCCGGGGAGGCTCTGGGTGGTGGGCTACGCCAACGACGTCTTCGCCTACATCCCATCGAGACGCATTCTCGAGGAAGGCGGGTACGAGGCGTCGACCTCGATGATCTATTACGGCATGCCCGGCCCGTGGGCGCCCGAGGTCGAGGACACACTGGTGTCCAAGGTGAAACAGATTCGGTGAAGAACGGGGAAAATCAAAAACCTTTCGTGGCAAGTCCTTGATTTGTATGGTTCAGATGTTTGGCATCCCAGGATCGATTCGTGCCTGCCCCGTTCTGCAACCAGAACAATTGCGCCACCGCTTGTGCAAATAATCCCGCACACCCACTTCTAACGGAGTAGAATCACTGCATCGGGTAACAAACATCACCCCCAGCTAGAACAAACGACTTAACGCCGGCGCTATAACGCCGACATTCCCGGGATTCAGAAGACCGCGTCGCGAACGACGCCCGAATCGGGTTCGCGAGGCGTTAGACCGTCGCCATACGACGATCCAACGTCCTGAGTGCGCAGTCCCCAGGGCGCGTGGCTGAGAAAGTGAGTCCCGCTGCGGCAAGGGAGATTGGACGAGAGTTTTGAACTATCCACAGTTTGTTTTCTGAAAGGACACAGCCTATGCACAGAGTTTTGGCTTTGTTTGCGTTGGCAGGTTTTGCATCCACGACGGCATTTGCGCAGGACCCCGCAAAGGTGGCTCCGAAACAATGCAAAGTTGCGTTTGAAAATCAGTACGTGCGCGTTTTGCATTGGACGATTGGGCCTCACGAAAAGGTCTCGATGCACGGGCACCCCGCCCTCGTGTCCATATCTCTGTCTGGCAGCAAGAGCCGCTACACATCACCCGACGGGAAGACGAGAGAGGTCGGGGGAAACGCGGGGCAGGCGGTTTGGAACGACCCCGAGAAACACGCCAGCGAGAACCTGAGTGACACTACGGGCGAAGTAATACAGGTGGAACTGAAAGAGAAGCCCGGAAGCGCCATAACCACCATTGCAGCCGCCGAAGACTCCGTCAAAGTGGATCCCAGGCATTACGCCGCCGAATTCGAGAACGACCGCGTCCGCGTGCTGCGGATCAAATACGGGCCGCACGAAAAGTCCGTGATGCACGCCCATCCGGCAAACGTCGCCGTCTATCTCACAGACGGACGGGCCAAAATGACTCTTCCGGACGGCAAGACAGGCGAGACAAACCTCAAAGCGGGACAAGTGAAGTGGGCTGACAAGGAGAAACACCTGCCCGAAAACGTCGGGACTGCCCCCTTCGAGCTGATCCTGGTCGAACTTCGATAGGCTGCGGGTGGTCCGGGGACCCCTGGCGCTGAAAGGGCGGCACACTCAGCGATGTCGCCCATTCAGGGCTCAGAGTGATGTATGATGGCTGCAACCGAGACGCGCAATGACAGCCAGTCCCCATTACAACGGCCCCCGTTCCCTGCGGCTGATCGCCGTTCCCGCCGCTATTACACTCGGCGTTACCCTCCTGCGCCTGACCGGTGAGCTGCGGCACTGGCCGGCACGGTGGTTCAGCACCGATACCGGCGGCCCCGTCCCCCAGGGCGTGAGCTGGATCGTAGGCATCACTTGGCTTGCCATTCCGTTCGGGATCTACTTTGCGTTCAAACTGGCCAGGGGCGGCGACGGGCCTCGCTCTGTCGGCAGAGCCCTGACGTGTGCCGCAGGCGGCCTGCTCATTTTCCTGGGTTCCAGGTATCTGCTCGCCCTCATCCCCGTGAAGTTCCCCGAAATCCTCATTTTCGTCTGGTTGTTCTGGGCGCTGGCGGCCGGGCTGCAATTCTACGGCTGGCCGAGCCTTGCCAGGGTGCTGCTGTGGTACGGTCTGGCTGCGCGCATTCCCGTGGCGATCGTTATGTTCTTCGCCATGCTGGGGAACTGGGGGACTCACTACGATTACGTGGGGATCCAATGGCCGTCCCATTTTTCGCCCGGCTTCGCGTCGAGGTATCTCTGGCTGGCGTTCTTTCCGCAACTGGTTGCCTGGGTCGCATACACCACCACGCTGGGCTCCCTCGCCGGCGTCGTAGCCACGGCGCTGATCCGCCCGAAATCTTCCCGTGTCGAGTCTTCCGATACTGTCTAGGGGGAGACCTGCCAACCTACATTTGCACGTGCTGGATCGCGGAGAGCTTGCGGCCCGCGGCGGCATCGTCGTAGAACAGCTGGCGCGGGATTTCTCGGCTCCGAACCCGCTGCATGGACATGGATGGCGGGAGTCGCAGAGCTTCTCGGCACCCATGCCGCTTTTGAGTGAGAGCCGCGTCCGCCGCCGATCGGCGCACCCCATACTTCCGTGGACCGGCGCGGCCTCATCCCGCCACACCTCAGGCAAGTTGAATGTCCCGCGTGCGGGTATTTCAGACGCTTTCAGGGAACCTTGGCGAGGAACTTCTCGTTGAAAGCAGCATGGAAACGGTCATGCAGGACATTCGCCAGAGTTTCAGGTTCTTCAGACACAACCCGCTCTATGCGCTCGTGATTATCCTGACCCTCGCGGTGGGAATCGGCGCAAATTCCGGGATATTCAGCATCGTCAACGCCGTCCTGCTGCGACCGCTTCCCTACCGGGAGCCGGAGAACGTCATGCTGGTGTGGGAGTCCTTTCCCAAGCTCGGCTTCGACCAGGTTCCTGCCTCGGCCCCCAATTACTTCGACTGGAAGGAACAGAACCGCTCCTTTGAAGACCTAGCGGCCGTGTTCGCGATGCCGGAGTATGGGTTCAACCTGGCGATCGACGGAGCCGCGGAGCGTGTGCCCGGGGGACGGGCGTCGGCCAACCTCCTTTCAGTCCTGGGTCTCCGGCCGGTGCTGGGCCGTTCGTTTCTCCCGGAGGAGGATCGTCCCGGCGGAGTTCCGGTTGCCCTCATCAGCCACCGCCTCTGGAAGGACCGGTTCGGCTCGGACTCGTCCATAGCAGGACGCAAGGTGTTGATCGATTCTCTGCCACACACGGTCGTGGGAGTAATGCCCGCGGAGATCCAGGCGCTGGGCACGGTGGACGTCTGGGTGCCGACCGCGCTCAATCGCAACGCCCCGCGCGGCGATCACGTCGTCGGCGTCATCGGGCGGTTGAAAGCCGGCGTGAGCGCGCAGGCGGCGCAGGGGGAAATAGAAATCATCGAGCGCCGCCTCGCAAGCGAGATGGGCGTCGCCCCCGATGCCGTGGGAATCAACATCATGCCCATCGCCAGGTTTTACACGGGCGCGATCGCCCCGGCCCTGCTCCTGCTCCAGGGGGCGGTGGCGTTGCTCCTACTGGTGGCGTGCGCGAACGTAGCGGGCCTGATACTTGCGAGGGCCGTCAACCGGACCCAGGAGGTCGCGATCCGGATGGCCCTGGGGGCGGGACGCGGCAGGATGGCCCGCCAACTGCTCACCGAGAGCATGCTGTTGGCGCTCGTGGGGGGCGGGGTCGGGCTCCTCATGGCGAATTGGGGCATTCGGCTGCTGCGCTCCGCACTGCCCGACCTCATCCCGCGGCTGAAGAGCATGTCGATCGACTCCAACGTCCTCATCTTCACCGTTGGGATGTCGCTTCTGACCGGCGTGCTGTTCGGGTTGGTCCCTGCCTGGAAGTCCGGGCGCGGCGATCTCGCCTCGCAGATCAACGCGGGTTCAATCAGGCTTGCCGGGAGCAGATCCGGGCAGAGGGCCCGCAGCGTGCTCCTCACGGCCGAGATGGCGATGACCCTGGTCCTCGCCATCACCGCCGGGCTGCTGGTCAAAAGCTTCTGGAACCTGATGAGCGTGCCGGCGGGTCTGCGTGCCGATCATCTGTTGACGCTCGGGCTGAACTTGCCCGAGGCCAAGTACAAGGATCCTGCACAGCGCAGCCGGCTCCTGAAAGACCTGCTCGGCCGCCTGGAATCCTTGCCCGGGGTTCGATCGGCGGCAAGCATCAGCCTGCTCCCGCTGCGGGGCAATCTCCTGGTGAAGCGCTCCAACGTGGCCGGCTTTGCGGTGGAAGGACGCCCCGCCGTTCGGCCGGGAGAGGAACCGAATGCCGACTACAGGTTCGTAACCGCGAACTATTTTCAGACAATGGAGATCCCCCTGCTGCAGGGACGGTTCTTCAGCGAGGCCGACACCCCCGAAAGGCCGCGGGTGGTTCTGATCAACGAGACGATGGCCCGAAAACACTTCGCCGGCGAGAATCCTCTCGGCAAGAAACTACGATTCATGCCCGTGACTTCGGAACCCTATGAGATCGCGGGCGTGGTCGGCAACGTTCACCTGGGAAGCCTCGCCGATCCTGTGGAACCCGCGATTTACCTGCACAATGATCAACAGCCGCGCCTCGTCATGAGCGTCGTGGTGAGAACCGCGATGGACCCGGCCTCCCTCGCCGTCGCGATCCGCCGGGAGATCTTGGCGCTGGACGCCGAATTGCCGGTTTCGGACCTGCAGAGCATGGAAAACGTGATCTCGAACTCCCTCCTGCCACAGAGGCTGGCGATGGTCTTGATGTCGGCCTTCGCGCTGTTTGCCCTCCTGCTTGGGATTATGGGGATCTACGGCCTGACGGCCATGCTCGTCAACCAGCGCATCCGGGAAATCGGGATAAGGATGGCGCTCGGCGCCGAACCGGGGGCCATATTGCGGCTGATCGTCTCGAGGAGCATCGTCATTACCCTGGCGGGCACCTGCCTCGGGTTGCCCGGCGCCCTGCTCCTGGTCCGCGGGATGGGGAATCTCCTGTATGGGGTGACGGCGCGCGACCCCTGGGTCTTCGGAGGCGTTGCCGCCGTCATGGCAGCATCCGCCCTGCTGGCAGCCCTAGTCCCAGCCGCGCGCGCGACCCGCACAAACCCGCTGTCCGCTGTCAGGGGGCGGACCTGAGCAAAGAGCTTAAATTACAGTAATTTAGCCTGAATTTCGACCTGAAAATGGGCCTTATTTGAGATTTTGGGGCCCCTTTTTAATAAATAGGGGATGAGGAGCGCGGCGCGCTTGCGTCGCGCAGCCTTGGGGACGTCTCCAGCGGTTTAGGTACGATCCTTCGTTCATCCCATGTGTAATCGTAGCTGCCCTATTGACGGTTGACCTCACATCTCTTCGCTCCTAACATTGTGTTAACTGAGTGCGGTGTTCCTCCGGCTTCGGGTGACCGGAGATCAGACAATCAACGGGAAATCGGTCTCGTGGCGGCGCTGCGGCTTTGCCTGCAATCGACTGCCGTTTAGAACCTCCAACTCGGGCGGTGGCATGTGCGCGTCAAGAACGCTGCACGACTCTTCGTCGTGCTTGGGTTGATGGCCGCAGCGTACCTGGCGGGATCGTGGAACGGTCGCCGTCGAAGCGAGGCAGAGCCGGGCGCAGCGGCAAAAGCAGCCCTGTATTACAGGTGCCCGATGCACCCCGGTATCCAGGCGGACAAGCCAGGACAGGCCCCGTGCTGCGGTATGAACCTGGAGCCAGTCGTTGCGGACGGATCGAGCTCCCTGGCAGGTGGAGATAAGGCCGCTCAACCTGCGATCGTCCACGTCAGCCCGGCGAAGCAGCAGATGATCGGACTGCGCTGCGGGACGGTGGAGAGGGCGCCCGCTGCCCGCAAGCTGCGACTGCTTGGGCGCATTGCCGCCGACAGCGCGCGTATCTATCCGCTACGGACTTCCGCGGAGGGTTGGATCCGCCGGACCTATTCCGACTCTGTTGGCAGCCTGGTAAAAAAGGGGCAAATCCTGGCGACTTTATATACCCCCGGGCTTCGGTCCGCCGAACTCCATTACTTTCAGCTGCTGAACAACGTGTCCGACGCACAGCCGGAATCAGCCGCATCGAAGCCGTCAATACAGGCGCTGATGGACGCGCGCATGCAGCAGGCGGTGGACGGCCTCCGCACACTCGGGATGCCGGACGACCAGATCGAAGAGTTGGGCAGAGTCCGGCAGCCGGCTTCTGAGGTGATTCTCCGCTCCCCTCAAACCGGGTTCGTCCTGGCGCGCGAAGTTTTCCCGGGTTTGCGCTTTGAAAAGGGTATGGAGCTGTACCGGATCGCAGACCTGAGCCGGGTGTGGATCTTTGCCGATATTTTCGAGAGCGATACGGACCGTCTCCCCGCGCGGTTTGAGGCGCGGGTATCTCACCTGCTGCTGCGAAGGTCGTTCAACGCGCGATCAAGCGATATCCCGCCGCAGTTTGACCCGGCGTCCCGCACATTGAAGGTGCGTCTGGAGGCCGATAATCCGGGTTACTTCCTGCGGCCCGACATGTTTGTCGATGTCGAGGTGCCCGTCGACGCCGGACCGGCGCTGGTAATCCCCGCAGAGGCCGTCCTCGACAGCGGTATGAAGAAGACGGTGTTCGTAGATCGGGGCAGTGGGTTTTTCGAGCCCCGGCAGGTGGAGACCGGCTGGAACGCGGATGGCCGCGTGGAAATCCGGAAAGGGCTCGTCGATGGTGAGCGCATCGTGCTCTCGGGAACCTTCCTGCTGGATTCGGAGAGCCGCATGAACGAAACGGCCTGGGGGCGTAAAGCAACCGGGGAATCTTCGGAAGGGGCCGGCCGGCTTGGACTGGCGACCCCGTGATACTGGAGTTGCCGCTCCAGCGGAATCAACGCCACCAGTGGCGGGAGGGGAGGTCGTCGTATTGACTCGTCCGGAAGCGTGATACTTGGGCCATCGAGTGTCCCGCGACGGGTCCACACAGTCTGCTCGAAAACACAAATACGCGGCAGGATCTGAGCGCATGCCTCAAACGCTTTTTTGACCGATTCGCGAGTAGGGGGGGAAATGCAATTCGATCACGTGCATCAAACTGCCTGGATGAAACTGTTCGTGTTGATGTTGCTGTCAACGACTGCTTTGGTGCCGGCGCGGCCCGCCGCCGCCGACAACGACGGTCAGAAGAAAAATAACAAAAGGGCCGAGGTCATGTACGTTTGGGCGGGCGACCAGGCCCGGATCGCGCCGGACTTTCTGGCCGTGATCGATTTCGACGAGAAGTCGGAGTATTACGGCAAAGTCATCAAGACAGTTCCCATCCCTACGCTGGGGAATTCCGGGAACGAGCCGCACCACTGCAATCTCTCGGCCGACAAAAAGACCCTCGCCTGTGGTGGCCTGCTGAGCCTGCTGAAAGGGCAGCATGGCATCTTCTTTTTTGATGTCTCAGAACCCCAAAATCCCCAATTCCTGTTTTCCACCAGCACGCAGCAGTCGAGCATCACCGATGATTTTCTGCCGCTTCCCAACGGTGGATTTCTGGTCACGATGATGGGGTCGGCCGCCGGCGGGGAACCGGGCCGGGTCGCCGAGTTCGACCGGTACAATCACTTTGTCAGGGAGTGGCCCAACGATCCGCCGGCCGAGGGATTCAATCCGCACGGCATTTCGGCGCGCTTCGACCGCAACCTGATGGTCACGAGCGACTTCATCAGTCCGGTGAGCACGCTGAATGTGTATCAGGGCGATCCGGTACTACGGGGCGCAATCCGGGTTTGGGACCTGCAGCAGCGGAAGATCCTGCGGACCATCGAAATCCCCACGGCTGTCGGCACCATGGATGTCAAGCTGATACCGGGGGATCCTCAGGGCCGCGGCTTCACTGCCGGCATGTTCGACGGTCTCGTATATCTCTTGGATACTGCCGCCGGCACCGCAAAGGTGGTGTTTGACTGTGAAGACATAGTCCCGCACGTCGAAGTGCCCGTGCGTGGGGGGATGACGCAACTGCTGGCAATGCCAAAGAGCGGTGACCGGTTGATCTTCAGCTCCTTTCAAGCCGGCCAGGTGGGAATGCTGGACGTCTCGGACTGCGAGCACCCCACGCAGTCCGGGATCGTCAATCTCGGGCTGGATGCGGGCCCGCATTACCTCACCCTCACCGACGACGACAAGCGGCTCATTGTCACAGACTATTTTTTGGACGAAGACGGCTTCGGCAAGATTCACTTCGAAGGGGATCACAAAGTCCACGTAATCAAGGTATACAAGAACAAGCTGGAGCTTGATCCCGGCTTCAACCTCGACTTCAACACCGCGTTCGAAACCGGCCCAGCCCGCCCCCATGCAGTGCTGGTGAAGTAGGGGACGGACCTGAGCAAAGAGCTTAGGCTCAGTAATTAGCCTGAATGTGGGCTCTAATAGAGGCCTTATTTGAGATTTTCGGGCCCCCTTTTAAGAAAGAGGGAATGACGAGCGCCGCGGCAACGTGTTAATTCGAAAAAATGAGGGCAAAAAATCGAAATAAGGCCGTCTTTAGCGGTCGAATTTCACATAATTCTATGCAAAAAAAGGGATAACCCTGGTCCGTCCCCGTCATACTTCGGGCCTGCACTGATCGGGATAGTCTCCAGCAAAAAGGGAAACGAAGCGCGTTCAGCACTCTGATCGATCACGCATGCTACTCCGCAAAATGCCGAAGCTCAAGCGCGAGAAACGCCGGCTCCTGTGCTTTTTCTGAGAGAATAGGGTACATTGCACAAGCGGGCCAGGCCCGGAAGTGCTTCTGGAGGGGGTGCGCTTTGAGGACCCACGGAGTCATATTCGCTCTCGCCTCGGTGTTCTTGTGCTCCACT